>NZ_AP043723.1:3737500-5658185 GCF_055379675.1 Paenibacillus sp. JCM 9796 | reverse complement strand
CCGAAATCGCGGACATACCGGCTGATGGCTGACCAAATTCGATGCGCCACCCTCATTTTGTTCAATAAAACCGATCTTGTTCCCCCGAGCGAGTGGCTTCGCCTGGAAGCGCTGATCCGCGAGCTGAATCCGTCGGCTCCGATCGTGCGAACCGTACGCAGCGAGATCGACTTCACGCTGTTCGATCGGCTGGAAGGAGGCGTTGTTCGGCACCATCGCGATAACGCCCTGGGCTGCACCTGCGCCGAGGGGCATTCGCATCACGAGCATCCTGATGATCACGGTTGCGCAGTACACCATGCGGAGCATAGCGGGCACAGCGAGGACGCTGCGAAGGCGGCGCATCATTCGCATGACCACGTCATGGCGTATACGCACTTTTTCACCCGGGCCATCGACAGCGAGCGGTTCGAAGCGTTGGTTGGAAGGCTGCCGGACAACATTTTTCGAGCCAAGGGTATTTTGCGGTTTACCGATACGGCAAGTCCGTTTATGTTCCAGTATGCGTACCGGCAAATGGATTTTATGAAAATTGCGCCGAAGGAAAACGTGCCGAGCGTCGCCGTCTTTATCGGGGAGCACTTCGACCGGTCCGTCCTGGAAACCGAGTTGACGGCGCTTGAGTGCTCGGAGTCTTGACTCTTCCTTGGCTAATACGGCATTATGAGATAAGATATCCGGCAACGCCAATCGTTCGGGAGCGTTACCGGTAGAGAAAGATGAGGTCGCTATGGAAAATCACGAGCATGTGCATAAGCACGAAGTTCAAGAGACAATTCAGGATATTGTCAGAGCGATGTCGGCCAAAGGCTGGCGGATCACCGACCAGCGCAAAAAATTGGCGGCTTTGTTCGCCGAATCGCCAGGCTATTTGTCACCCAAGGACGTCTACGAATATATGCGGGCGTCGTACCCGGGAGTCAGCTTCGATACGGTATACCGCAACCTCCGTTTGTTAAGCGAAATGGGCGTATTGGAGCAAATTTATTTGAACGAAGGATTGAAATTTCGCGCCCGCTGCCGATCGCACCATCATCATCATCTGATCTGTATGCAGTGCGAGAAGACGGTTCCCTTTGAATTTTGCCCGATGAAGCATATGTCCAATTTTCCGCAAGACTTTCAAGTCGTGAATCATCGGTTCGACATTCTCGGGTACTGCAGCGATTGCAGCGAGGCGGCCAAATCCGGCGGCACGACCGATTCGCTCGTCCCCGAGGCGTAACTTTATAAGCCCTGTCTTCCCAGCGGATAACCGTGACGGAAGGCGGGGCTTTTGCACGTAAAAAAAGGAAGAAAAAATAAAAAAACAATTGACAGGACGAAAAGACGGATGCTAATATACTCCCATAACATAGTAAGTTTATCGGAATTATTTGTTTGTTACCGGACCACCGGAACGCTGATTACGATGCTTGGGGATTGGCCAATTACCCTTGCCCGATAAACTCACGACGTACTCATAAGAGAAACTTATACAAGGGGAGAGTAACTGTTATGACAACCGTATATCAACAAGCGTTCCGTTCCTTCGGCAAGTGGTCCTTGTTCGGCGCTTTAACCTTATCATTAGTCGGTCTTACCGCTTGCGGCGGAGGATCGGGCAAGACAGCCGGCACTGGGGGCGCCGCTCCGGCAGAAGGTTCGAAGCCGGCCGCATCGGCCAAACCGGCGGTTGAGCTGCTGAACGTCTCCTATGATCCGACTCGCGAGCTGTATGTCAGCTATAACAAAGCTTTCTCCGCTTATTGGAAAAATAAAACCGGTCAAGACGTGACGATTAAACAGTCACACGGCGGATCCGGCAAGCAGGGCCGTTCGGTTATCGACGGTTTGGAAGCCGACGTCACGACCCTTGCGCTCGCTTACGATATCGATGCGATTCAAAATGCCGGCTTAATCAACGAGGGCTGGCAAAGCAAACTGAAGGATAACAGTACGCCGTACACCTCGACCATCGTGTTCCTGGTGAAGAAAGGAAATCCGAAAGGGATTAAAGATTGGGACGATCTGGTGAAGCCGGGCGTTCAAGTCATAACGCCGAATCCGAAGACGTCGGGGGGCGCACGCTGGAACTATATAGCCGCATGGGGCTACGCTTACCAAAAGAACAACAAGGACGAGGCGAAAGCGCAAGAATTCGTGCAGAAGCTGTTCAAGAACGTACCGGTGCTTGACTCCGGGGCACGCGATTCAACCAACACGTTCGTGCAAAAAGGGATCGGCGACGTCCTGATCGCCTGGGAGAACGAAGCGTACTTGTCGATCAATGAGTTCGGTAAAGACAAATTCGAAATCGTGACACCTTCGATCAGCGTATTGGCGGAGCCGCCGGTTGCCGTCGTCGATAAAGTCGTCGACAAGAAGGGCACCCGCGAAGTCGCTCAGGCTTACCTCGAATATTTGTATTCGGAAGAAGGCCAAGAGATCGCCGCTAAAAACTATTACCGACCGCGTCTGGAGTCGGTCGCGAAGAAATACGAGAACCAATTCGCCAAAGTCAGCCTGTTTACCATTAACGACGAGCCGTTCGGCGGTTGGACGAAAACCCAAACGACACACTTTAACGACGGCGGCGTGTTCGACAAAATTTACAAACCGTAACGGGGAGAGAACGACGGTATGCGAAAAGCTTGGAAAGAGCGCAGTATTTTACCCGGGTTTGGGATTTCGATGGGTTTTACTGTATTGTACTTAAGCCTTATTGTTCTGTTCCCGCTGTCCGCTATTTTTATTAAAACGTCCGGTATGGGCTGGTCGGACTTCTGGGGAACGATTGCGGACGAACGTGTCATCGCGTCTTTAAAAATCAGCTTCGGCACGTCGCTCGCGGCGGCAGCGATTAATTCCATCTTTGGTTTTATCGTCGCTTGGGTGCTCGTCCGGTACACGTTCCCGGGCAAGAAGATCGTCGACGCGCTCGTCGACCTGCCCTTCGCACTGCCGACGGCGGTGGCGGGGATCGCCTTGACGACGATTTATTCCCAGAACGGCTGGATCGGCAAGCTGATCGAACCGCATGGCATCAAGATCGTGTTTACACCGCTCGGGATCACGCTCGCTTTAACGTTCATCGGCATCCCGTTCGTCGTCCGGACGCTGCAGCCGGTCATTGAAGAACTGGAGAAGGATGTAGAGGAAGCCGCGGTCAGCTTGGGTGCCGGCCGCTGGCGGACGTTTCGCAGCATTATTTTCCCGGCGTTGTTCCCGGCGCTGCTTACCGGATTTACGCTGGCCTTCGCACGCGGGGTCGGCGAGTACGGCTCGGTCGTGTTTATCGCCGGCAACATGCCGATGAAGACGGAAATCGCTCCGCTGCTCATCATGACGAAGCTGGAACAATACAATTACGCGGGGGCGACGGCCATTGCGCTGGTCATGCTCTTGATCTCCTTCGTCACCTTGTTCGTCATCAACCTGATCCAGTGGCGGGCTAACCGCCGCTTCACGACCGTGTAGGTCGAGAGAGGGAGGACCGCCATGGCCGGCTATGTCACGACAACTGCCAAGGCCGGGGCCAAGACCGCAGATCGGCCCCGCCATATTACCGAATCGCGTTTCGTCAAATTTATCCTGATCGGAATCGCGCTGCTGTTCATTGGACTGCTGCTGATCTTGCCGCTTATCAGCGTGTTTGCGGAGGCGTTCCGCAAAGGCTGGGAAGTGTATGCCGCAGCTTTAACCGAGCCCGACGCCGCCGCGGCGATCCGGTTGACCTTAAGCGTCGCTGCCATCGCCGTCCCGCTGAATCTTGTGTTCGGCGTCGCCGCCGCGTGGGCGATTACGAAGTTTCGTTTTAAAGGGAAAAACCTGCTTATCACGCTGATCGACCTACCGTTCGCCGTATCTCCGGTCATCGCCGGCCTGATCTTCGTGCTGCTGTTCGGCGCCAAAGGCTGGTTCGGGCCGCTCCTGCAGCAGTACGATATCAAAATATTGTTTGCGCTGCCCGGCATGGTGCTTGCGACGATCTTCGTTACGTTCCCGTTCGTCGCCCGGGAGCTGCTGCCGTTGATGCAGGCCCAGGGTACGCAAGAGGAAGAGGCGGCCGTGACGCTCGGCGCCAAGGGCTGGCGCATCTTCTGGAAAGTCACGATACCGAATATCAAGTGGGGCCTGTTGTATGGGGTTATTTTGTGCAACGCCCGTGCGATGGGTGAATTCGGCGCCGTCTCCGTAGTCTCGGGTCATATCCGGGGCCAGACGAATACGATGCCGCTGCACATTCAAATTTTGTATAATGAATATAATTTTGCCGGCTCGTTTGCCATCGCGTCGCTGCTTGTCCTGTTGGCTGTCGTGACGCTTGTCGTCAAGTCTGTCATCGAATGGAAGCATGCCAAAGAGCAAAGCCGGGAAGGGGAATAAGGCCTATGCATATCGTTGCCAAACACTTGACCAAAAGCTTTGGCAGCTTCCAAGCGACCAAAGATGTAAGCTTCGAGGTTGAGAAAGGGAAACTGATCGGGCTGCTCGGACCGAGCGGCGGCGGAAAAACGACGATTCTGCGCATGCTGGCAGGACTCGAGGAGCCGGATTCCGGCGATATCCTTATTCACGGCAAACGCGTGAACAATGAACCGCCGCAAAGCCGCGGCATCGGTTTCGTCTTTCAGAACTATGCGTTATTCCGGCATATGAGCGTGTTCGACAATATTGCGTTCGGCTTAACGGTTCAAAAACGGACGAAAGCGCAAATTAAAGAGAGAGTTCAACAATTGATCGAACTCACGGGATTGAAAGGGTTAGAGAAAAGGCTGCCGCATCAGCTTTCCGGCGGTCAGCGGCAGCGGGTCGCATTCGCTCGCGCCATTGCGCCGGAACCGCAAGTGCTGCTGCTCGACGAGCCGTTCGCCGCGATTGATGCGAAGGTTCGCAAAGAGCTGCGGACCTGGCTGAAAGAGATGATCGACCGCGTGGGCATCACAACGATCTTCGTCACGCACGATCAGGAGGAAGCCGTCGAGGTCGCCGACCAGATCATGATCATTCATCAGGGGAGATTAGAGCAGCAGGGGATCGCCGATCGACATCTATAAGCACCCGCGGACACCATTCGTAGCAGGTTTTATCGGGGAATCGAATCCGCTGGACGACATCTCGAACTTAAAGGGATTCGATCCGGATGTCTTATCCCGGTCGAAAGCGATCATTCGGCCGGAATTTATCGAGGTCGGATTGCCCGGCGAAGTTTCTTATCCGTCGGCGGCCGAGCGAGGCATCGTTCGAAACGTATTTTTCAGGGGCATACATTGGCAGGTGGAAGTGGAGGTCGAAGGCGATCGGCTGTTCGCTTACCGTTCTCTGGAGCTTCCCGAGCTGAAGCCTGGCACTGATGTGCACGTGTTGATTCACCGCTTGTATTTGTTTAACGAGGAGAGGCATCTTATTCTCGAGAACGGATTGAAGAACGATCCGATGCCGGTTCACATTTAATTGTAAAAGAGGGATCCTGCCATGGAACATCACATCACCATTCAAAGCGGAAACATTGAGCTAGCGGCAACTTTACATTATCCGGTTTTCACGGAGAACGAGACGCCGGACCGTTCCGCGACAGCGCGCACGCCCATCGTCATTATCGCCCACGGATTTGTAGGCACGCGTATCGGCGTGGATCGGTTGTTCGTTATGTCGGCCCGGGAGTTCGCCCGTCACGGCTACATGGTGCTGCGCTTCGACTTCGGGGGCTGCGGCGAAAGCACCGGCGATTACGGTGCCGGGGGCCTCGACGCGATGATCGACCAGACGCGCAGCGTGATCGATTATGCGCTCGCTATCGACTGCGTCGACCCGCAGCGGGTCGTGCTGCTCGGGCACAGCTTAGGCGGCGCCGTAGCCTTATTGACAGCCGCGAAGGACAAACGTGTGAAGACGCTGGTGATGTGGTCGTCCGTGGCCTATCCCTTCAACGATATTGTCGGCATTACCGGCAAGAAAGTGTACGAGCAAGCAGTGCAGTTCGGCTCTTCCGACTATTTGGGCTACGCGCTTCAGCCGGTGTTCTTCGAAAGCTTGACCCGGCATCAGCCGTTCGAGCAGCTTCGGAAGTTTAACGGAGACGTGCTGCTCGTACATGGAACGGCCGATGAAGTGATCCCGGTCGATTACTGCTTCTTGTATCAGAAGCTGTTTTGGCTGCGGAGTCAAGGGCAGTGCGACAAGGAAGTTATTTTTCAGGCCGATCATACGTATTCCGGCGGACAAGCGAAAGAACAGCTGATTCAGAAGACGCGGGATTGGCTCCTGTACATCGATAAACGGAAGAACGAATGGAATGATTGGACGATTTAAGAACAGCGGGAAGCGGATTAATCGTCTGCTTTTCATACATTAAAAGCCGAGTTAACGCATAGGGTTAAATAAATTTGGTCACGGAGGGATTATGATGGCGAAGCCGCTTGATGTGGATGATCTTTGGACAAAACGAATACTGCAAAGCGTGAATGGGTTAGAGTACGGCAGCGTACAAATTGTCGTACATGACGGTAGAATCGTTCAGATTGAACGTACGGAACGTAAACGGTTTGAAGCGGCGGAACAGCAAGTGAGACGGACGACAATTGAACCGAAGCAGCAGCGAACAAATCCGTAAGGAGGGAAATTCATGCTCTCCAGAGTGGAAAATACATCACCATCGCCTGATCTTCAAATTCCCGATTTTCAATTTGTCACGTATTGCTTCGAGCAGTACGGATTGAACCGCGGCATCTATAATATCGTGGACGAATGGTTGTACCGCTTTGGCATTCGGGATATCGTTGCCCGGCGGCAGACAATCGTCGATTTTCTGACCTCGCTGCAGGGGGAAGATCGCTCCAAAGGCGTTTATCTCAAGTTCGGCAAGGGCGGCTTGACCAAACAGTTGTCGGAGTTCGTAGTTTCTCATATCGAAAAGCGGTAATCCTCTTAGGAGGGATTGCCGCTTTTTCCCTTTTTATCAGGGCTGGAAGTGTTGCAACTTGCCGGTAGAGCACCTCGTTTCCTGGTTCATAGGCTGCTAGATTTACATAAATGGATCGTGGTATAACGGAATTATGCAGCCGCAATCATGCAAAGTTATTGTAAAAAAACATCTCGTATAATATAATGTTGAAGTTATCTTGAAAGGAGAATTGACCAATGCCTAAAAACAAAGTGTCCTTTATTATTTTGGTATGTTTCCTGCTCATACTTTCCGCTTGCGGTACGAAACCTGCAGCCACGACAACTACCGGAGGGGACAAGCCTGCCGAAGCCCAAAAAGAAACAAAGCTGGATCAAATCAAGAAAGCCGGCAAAATCGTCGTCGGTACGAGCGCAGACTATCCGCCATATGAATTTCATAAAGAAATTGACAAAAAAGACCAGATCGTTGGCTTTGATATTGAAATCGCTAAAGCGATTGCCAAGGAATTAGGGGTCACTTTGGAGCTGAAAGATATGAAATTCGATGGCTTGCTCGCGGCGCTTGAAGCCGGCAATATCGATTTCGTCATCTCCGGCATGACGCCGACCGAAGAACGCAAACAAGCCGTCGATTTTACGAAAGTGTATTATACGGCGATTCAAACGGTCGTCGTTCGCGCGGCCGACAAGGACAAGTACAAAACGATCGAAGCTTTGAAGGGCAAGAAGGTCGGCGCGCAAAAAGGCGCTACGCAAGAAGCGATCGTCAAAGAGCAAATGCCGGGTTCCGAAGTGAAAGCTATCGGTAAAATTTCCGACTTGATGCTGGAGCTCAAGAACAATAAAGTGGAAGCTCTGGTCGTCGAACAGCCCGTTGCAGCCGCATATCTGAGCAAGAACAAGGATCTTGCTTTTGCGGACATTAAGCTGACGACGGAAGACAGCGGATCGGCGATTGCCGTGAAGAAAAACAACCCAGAGCTGGTTGAAGCGATGAACAAGGCGCTGGACAAGCTGATTGCAGACAAAACGATCGATAAATTGGTCATAGAAGCGAATGAATTAGTGGAATAAGAAGGTCAGGCGGCTGTTGCCGCTGGAATGAAAACCTGATCGGAGTCCATTTCCGGCGGGTTTTTGTTCGGTTTACAACCGATATTAGAAGAGGAAGGGAGGGCGAGTCGTGGATTTTTCATTCTTACCGAAATATTATATGTTTTTTATCGACGGGGCGAAGGTCACCTTAATTTTGTCGGCCTTCACCGTAGTGCTCGGGGTTATCCTCGGCATCTTCATTGCCTTAATGCGCATATCCAAAATATGGCCGCTGAGGCTGTTCGCGACTTCGTATATCGAGTTTATTCGCGGAACGCCGATGCTCGTGCAAGTGTTCTTGTTTTATTACGGCTTGCCCAAGATCGGTATTCACTTTCCCGAGGTGCCTTACTTCGGATCGTCTTTCCCGGATATGATGGCTGCGGTTATTGCGTTGTCGATCAACAGCTCCGCTTACGTTGCCGAAACGTTTCGGGCCGGGATTCAAGCGATCGACCGCGGCCAGATGGAAGCGGCCCGCTCGCTTGGCATGTCGCATGCGATGGCCATGAGACACATTATTTTGCCGCAGGCTCTTCGTAATGTGCTGCCCGCTCTTGGCAACGAGTTCGTTATCATCATTAAAGACTCGTCCATCGTTTCCGTCATTGGAATCGGGGAATTGATGTACAGCGCAGATACGGTAAAAGGGAATACGTTCCTGCCGTTCGAGCCGTTGATTGTCGTGGCCTTCATCTATTTCATCATGACATTCACGCTGTCCAAGCTGCTCGGCATTGCCGAAAGGAGGATGAAGACCTCTGATTAAAGTAACCCAATTAAGCAAAACATTCGGTTCCAATCACGTGTTGAACGGAATCGATCTCGACATTCATAAGGGCGAGGTCGTCGTCATCATCGGTCCCAGCGGTTCGGGGAAGAGCACATTCCTGCGCTGCCTGAACCTGCTCGAGCAGCCGACCGGCGGCGATATCGAATTCGATGGTGTCTCACTGCTGCGCGGGAAGTCCAATATCAACGAGCTGCGTCAGCGTATGGGGATGGTGTTCCAGCAATTTAATCTGTTCCCGCACATGACCGTGATGGAGAATATTACGCTGGCTCCTGTGAAGCTCAAGCTGAGGACGAAGGACGAAGCGCAGCAGATCGCTCAGCAGCTGCTGAAGCGGATCGGCCTGGCAGAGAAGGCCGGCAGTTATCCGGGCAGCCTGTCCGGCGGCCAGAAGCAGCGGATTGCGATCGCCCGCGCCCTCGCTATGTCGCCCACGGTGATGCTCTTCGACGAGCCGACGTCCGCACTCGATCCGGAAATGGTCGGCGAAGTGCTAGACGTCATGAAGGAGCTGGCCGCAGAGGGCATGACGATGGTCGTCGTCACGCATGAGATGGGCTTTGCCCGCGAAGTGGGTACTCGGCTCATCTTCATGGATGGCGGGAAGATCGTCGAGCAGGGAACGCCGGCCGACGTCTTTGCCGCCCCGCAGCATCCGAGAACGAAAGAATTTTTGCGCAAGGTGCTTTAGCTTGAACAACGAAGCCGCGGCTGAACCGGATGATCCGGCGCCGCGGCTTTTTATTTGAACAATACGCGCCGCTCGAACTCGCTCTTAATCGCTTGCAGCAGCGCCGGGGACGAGGCGACGTCATAAGCCGTCCGGGCGAGTACCTTCGCGCCGAGAAGCATCCCTTCGAAGGCGCGGGGCTGCATGGCGAGATCGCGAAACTCCTTCGTATGCAGCAGGTGCTGTTCGTCGACGACCTTCACATACGGATGAATGGAGGGACATTGACGGGACACGTTGCCGAGGTCAAGCGACCCGTGATCCTTGCCGTGCTGAATGTCCGCCTCCGGAATCCCCATTGCGATCAAGTTGTGCGTGAACGCTTCTGATAACGCTTCGTTCGTGATCAGCTCGTCGTACGAGTACTCGTAATTCGACCACTTCATCGTACAGCCCGTTTGTAAAGCGGCGCCTTCGGCACAGCTCAGCACCTTGCGGACGATTTCATCGGTATACGGCCGATCGGCGGAACGGAGGTAAAACTGGGCGGCGGCATACGCGGGAATGATATTCGGGGCTTTCCCGCCCTCCGTAATAATGCCGTGGATGCGCGCATGGCTGCGCAGCTGCTGCCGCAGCAGACCGACCGCTTGGAACAGCAGCAGCACCGCATCCAGCGCGTTAACGCCTTCATAGGGGCTGGCCGCGGCATGGGCGGCTTTGCCGTGAAATTCAAACTGCAGCGCGTCCATCGCCAGCGACATGCCGGATTTTTCGTAAGCATAGTAGGGATGCGCCATTAATGCGGCATCGACGTCGTCGAACAAGCCGGCAGCGGCCATCGTTACTTTGGCGCCTTTTGTTTCTTCGGCCGGCGTGCCGTATACGCGGATCGTGCCCCCGGTTTGTTCGATGACGCTTTGCAAACCGACGGCCGCCGCAAGACCCATCACGGCGATCAGATGATGGCCGCACGCATGACCAAGCTCAGGCAGCGCATCGTATTCGCACAGGAAAGCGATCGTAGGCCCCGGTTTTGCCGCCTTATATGTTGCCAGGAAAGCGGTAGGCAGATCGAGTACGGGGGACTGTACTTGAAAGCCGTGCCGTTCGAGCGCTTCCTTCAAGCGCGCGGACGCTTTCCATTCCTCATGACCGAGTTCGGGATTCTCCCCGATGAAGGCAGCGATGTCAATAAATTCGGAAGCCAGTTGATCGATGCGATTTACAATGGTTTGTTTGTCCACAAGATTTTACCTCCGGTTGAGCGGTATACGTCCATTATAGAGATTGACCTGTAGGTAAGCAACGAAAGCCGCCACACCGGCAGGCAAAGTAAAAAGCCCCCGGCGGCTGCCGAAGGCTAGGTATCATCTTTATTGCAGGCTATTACGCTTATCGATTAGTTGTTCATCCAACTGCTTCTTGATCTTGTGCATGGCATCGACTTCCAGACGATGGTTTTGCGGAAAACGGGTGCCGGTTAGCGAAAGCGCTTCATTAAGGGTCAGTTCGACGAGAATTTTCTTCTCCTGCGGTTGTTGTGCTTCATAAGTCATGCTGCATCGCTCCTTTATTAGGTTCGTGAATGGTGCGATCATAAGCGCGGCATAGAGGGGGACTGAACGTCGTCATT
Source organism: Paenibacillus sp. JCM 9796 (assembly GCF_055379675.1). Classification (NCBI taxonomy): domain Bacteria; kingdom Bacillati; phylum Bacillota; class Bacilli; order Caryophanales; family Paenibacillaceae; genus Paenibacillus; species Paenibacillus sp. JCM 9796. Next base: position 5,647,103 of record NZ_AP043723.1, on the reverse strand, counting down.
TTGCTGAAACCCTTGATATTCCACGGTTTTAATATAACACATCATGTAACGTTTTACAAGTGCGGGCGCAAAAAAGAGGCGCATTTTTTTGAATGGCCTCTTGGTTTACTGCACGCGTTCCTTCATCTTCCTTCGTTGAATGGTCAGGACCAGACGATCGATTTGTTGACTGAGCTTAACCACTTGGGGGTCTACAAAGCTGCCTCTTTGTTCAACTAGCCGATAGAGCTGAATTTGCATCCGCTCCAAGCGACGTTTCAATTCCACTTCTTCCATCTTTCCTGACCCCATCTCCCAGCGTGATAAAGTTGTCCGATCTTGAATATTATAATATAAATCATGCGTAAAGTTTGTAAATCGTTGTCGAACGGATTCATAATTTTTATGACAAAATCATACAAATTTCGAATACGAACGTTCCGAATGCGGCATATTACCAACATAATGGGAGGTGAATGCTTATGCATAACGAACGAAAACATACGAAAAACAGTCCGGACTTCAGAGAAAATAAATTTACGGAAGAGGAAACTCCCGTGGACGCGGATAAAGCCGCAAAACGGCCACCGAGTTTAAATGAAGTTCCAAAGGAAACGAACCCGCAATAAGCGGATTCGTTCCGCAAGCAAGCAGCCGGACGCTCTGCGCGTTCGGCTTCTTTGGCAAGGCCATCCCCTGGGGTTACCCTTGATCGTCCTGATTGTGACCGACGGCCAAATTGTTGATTTCTTCAGCCATGTCGGCAGGCACACGCGTTCTGAAGTATCCGATTACGGCCTCTACAGCGCTGTCCGCTTGACCCTCGGTAATGCCGGCTTGCTCACTGACCAATTTCACCAATTGATGTTTCATGCGGGTGAACCTCCTTTATAAAGTGGGATTGAACCTGTAATAGGATGTTCCGAAATGTGGTTTTTATGTGGAAAGACGTGATATAGTGGAGTAGACTACCGGATGCGCACAAAGGAGATTAAAGCTCGGATGATCATCGTACGAAATTTATCCAAAACGTTCCAACCCGACCATCGCGTGCTGCAGCGGCTTAGCTTCCAAGCGGACGAGGGCGAATTGGTTGCCCTGCTCGGCGCCAGCGGCAGCGGGAAGACGACGTTATTTCGTTGTCTCATGCTCAAGGAGAAATGGGATGAAGGGCAATATATTTATGACGGTAAAGACATTACGTCCCTGAACGCATGGGAGAAATTCAAGCTGCAGAAGCAGTGGGCCTATCTGGAGGAGAAGCCGCAGTTCAATCCGAGGAAATCGGCGCTGAAGAACGTGCTTGGCGCGCTGTTGTTCAAAAAATCATGGTGGCGCTTTCTGACGAACTCCGTCTCGGAAGAAGATCATATGGAAGCGATGGACTATCTCGACAAGGTGGGACTGCTCGACAAAGCTCACGAGCCGATAGAGAAATTAAGCGGCGGCGAGAAACAACGCGTCGCCATCTGCAGGGCGCTGATTAAAGGCGCGAAAGTCATATTCGCGGACGAGCCGGTGTCCGGTCTCGACCCCGAAGCGGCCAGCCGCGTGATGGAGGATTTGCAGTCCATTTGCCGTAAAGAGAAGCTGCTCGTGTTCTGCAGCCTGCACCAAATCGAGCTCGCCGAGAAATTCGGCTCACGCATCTGGGGAATTTCGGGCGGGCGCTTCGTCGTCGATATCGCCGGTCGTCGTTTGACCCAGAGGGAAAAAGAACTTATATTTTAACCGATACACGTACCGAAGAAAGCCGGGGAACCCATGGGGACCCCGGCTTTCTTCACTTGAAGGCTACCGCTTGCTCGCGATATGCCTCGCAATCCAGACGCCGTGATTGCGGCCTGTCTCGATAAATACTTCGTTGGCGTTCCTGCCTGACGCGGCGACGCCGGCGATATAAATGCCCGGGCAAGTCGTCTCCATCGTCTCCGGATCGAAGAGCGGCACTTCGTCGTCGTCGCGGAAAGCGGCGCCGACGGCTCTGAGTAAGCTGCGGTCGGGATGAAACCCGGTAAGCGCCAGCACGAAATCGTTCTCGATCGTATGCTCCTGGCCGTCCTTGACGACGGTGACCGATGCTTCATCGATCCGTGTAACCCGGGAGCCGAACCACATCCGGATTCGTTCCTTGTTCACCATGCTCTCGAAGATCGGCCGCACCCACGGCTTAATGACGGGCGAGTACGTATCTCCGCGGTAGACGACGGTGACTTCCGCCCCCGCGCGGAGCAGCTCCATCGCCGCGTCGACGGCGGAATTGCTGCCGCCGATGACCGTTACCTTCGTTCCTGCATAAGGATGCGCTTCCCGGAAATAATGGCTCACCTTCGGCAGCTGCTCACCGGGAATGCCAAGCAGGTTCGGTTGGTCGAAATAGCCGGTCGCCACGATGACATGGCGCGCTTCGACGATGTTAACCCGTCCGCTTGCGTCCGCCACCGTCAGCTTGTAGGCGCCGTCCCCAGCCGTTCCGATTTCAGTCACGCGCTGATAAGGGCGTACGCGCAGCTGCCTGCGGCTTGCCACTGTCCTATAGTAAGTGAGCGCTTCCTGACGGGTAGGCTTCTCATTGGGGGTGCTGAACGGATAATCGCCGATTTCGAGCAGTTCCGGCGTGCTGAAAAATTGCATGTACGTCGGATATAAATAAATGGAATGAACAACGTTCTCCTTTTCGATCACCAGCGGGTCGATGCCGATTTTTTGCAGTTCGATGGCGGCGGATAAGCCGCAAGGGCCGGCTCCAATCACGACGGCTTCTTCCATTTAACGATCACCTCGATGCGATAGGTTCATAGTATGAAATAGTATTTCATTACCATAGTAACCGATCGGGCGAGACGATTCCAGTTTTTACGTGGTAAAAGAAGCAGGCGGTCACCCGACAGAGAAGCCTGGGTCGCGCTTCGGACGATCGAACCGGAACAGCGGCGCGTCCGGGTGGCTGCCTTCGGTGATGAGTCCTCTTATTATCCGCGCCGCTATTGTGCTGTATAGGGTACCGTTGCCGCCGTACACCAAGGCGAAGTAACAATGCGGGAAGCCGGCCTGCCTGCCGATTAACGGCAAGCCGTCGTGCGTGCCTCCGAATAACCCGGCCCATGCGTATTCGGCATCAGATCCCGATAAGGCAGGGAACAGCTTGATCGCCTCCTGCAGCAGCTCCTTTTGCTTGGCCGGCAATTTACGATCGCGTTCGTCCGGGTCCGTCGTTGTTTCGTCCAAGCCGCCAATAATGACACGGTTATCGGCGGTCGTCCGCATAAACAGGTAAGGCCGGGCCGTCTCCCAAATGATGCAGCGAGTGGGCCAGTATGCCAGTGCTTCGACAGGCTTCGTGGCAATGGCGTAAGTGCTGGACATTACGGCATTGGGATTTGGTTTGATTTCCTGCGTCTCATACCCTGTCGTGAACACGGTTTTCTTCGCTTGAATACGCCGGCCGTCGGTTGTGATAAAAATATTGTAGTCCTTACCGGCTTCATGCCGCTGGACCTGCGTCTCCTCGTAGACGCGCAGCCCGTGGCGGCGCGCGGTCTGAATCAAGGCGTGGGCGTTCTTGTACGGATTGATTTCGGCGTCCCCGTTGGAGAGAATGGCACCCGGCTTCTCGAAGGGAAATCTCGCCCGGATGTTGGCGGCTTCCAAGTAGGCCACAGGAAATCCGTATCGGGAGAGCGTTTCATATTCCTGCTTCACCACCCCCGACGATCAAGCAGTCGCATTCAATATCGTGTCCGAGCTTCGGATAAGTCGGTGCGTCTAACCAGGTGAGCGGCCACAACAACCGCCCGGATATAAGGTTCATGAGGCGCTCCTAGGATTGAATTCGGTATGGAATGACACAACACTTAGTATGAGATCGGAAGCGCGTTTTTTATCCATTATTCGGCATAACCGGTACGTCCATCAGGGCATTCTATGCGACGTCCCGTCATAATCGCTAGTTTGGATTCATAGAATAGATTGCGAGGCTCGATATGGCGGGCCGCTCTGAACGAGAAGGAGAGGGAACACCGATGCATACCGCTCTGCCGAAAATGGTGCGTACGACGCGCACCGTATCTCCCGGTCTGTTAATCGCCGGATTTCTAATGGGCTTATGGCTGTCGCTGCTGCTGGCCCATCAGCTCGGCTTGCCGATTGCGACGTTCCGGAAGCCCGCGCCGGCCCCGCCCCCGCCCTATACGTACTCCCTGTATGGCGCTTCCAACGGCGTACGGCTTCATGCGCTGCGTACGAGCCCCGCTAATGTCGAACTGCGGGCAATCGCTACGAATGTAACCGATACGAACGAATACGGGATGAACGGAGGGTTCTTCTGGAACGGGGATCTGCTCAGCATCGCGGTCATCGGCGATCGTCCGCTCAAAGGCCAGCCGCACGACTACGGTTCGGGATGGACCAATATCGATGTGCCGAAAGGGACGCTGGTGTGGGACGAAGCTTCGCAGCGCTTCTCGATCCAGGTGACGGATGCCGCGAACCGGCTGCAGGTCACGGACCGGAAACGGTATTGGGCGCAAGGCGGCGTCAGCATGTCGCTGAACGACGAAGCCGGGTGGCGGGCGCAGGCAAGGAAAGAGAATATGCCCGTGATGGACGCTCCGCGCCTGCGGTCTGCAGCCGTCTACGACCGGCAGCAAGCGTTGTGGATGATCGTCTCGGACAAGCCGTGCACCGTCGAAGCGTTCCGCACGGCGATTCGGGAGACGATCGCACCCGGCCAACTGGTCGACGGCATCTTCCTGGACGGCGACGGTTCATCGCAAATGCGCAGCGCCGAGGTGACGCTGCGCGGAGATACGAGAGCCGTCTATCAAATGATGGCGTTGAAAAACAAAGCCACCGACCGATAAGTTACTCGGGCGGTGGTTTTGTTTGATATACTTTATTTGTAAAATATTCAGGTGAAAGTGCAACTATTTGACGGAATTTCACGTATTAACCGTTGGGTAATTCCTAAACAACCAGGGGGGAGTTCGGATGCAGGAAGTTTATACGGGCTTGCTGGTGACGGGTATTTTGTTTGCGCTGGTGACTGTGCTGCTAGGAGATTTGCTCAGCAATGCGCTGGACGGGATGTTCGGTTGGATGTCCGGCGATCTGCTGCATGTTTTTCAACCGATGGTCTTGTTTAGCGCAATTACGGTTATGGGCGGCTCAGGGCTAATGCTGATGAGGCTCACCTCTCTCGGCACGGCGTACGTGCTCGCGTTGGCGTCACTTGTGGCCGTCGGAACTTCGGTTCTGGTCTATTTATTGTATGTTAAACCGATGAACAACACCGATAATTCCGTTGCGTTCTCCATGAACGATCTGGTTGGGCGCATCGGGGAAGTATCGGTCCCGATTCCGGCGCGCGGCTGCGGGGAAGTATTGTATCGGATGGGCGGCAGCGTGACGAATCAAATCGCGGAGAGCTTTGACGGCATCGAAATCGCATCCGGGGCGCGTGTCGTCACAGTCGAAGTACGTGAAGGTTCGGTCTGGGTATCTCCGCTTGAAACCAATTTGGAATAGGGAGTGAAGGGAATGAATGTAAACGATGTATTTGTAATTCCGGGTATTGTTGTCGGTGTGATCGTCGTGCTGGGACTTGCGTTCTGGGCGCGGTATAAGACGGTTAGTCCCGATGAAGCGATGATTGTAACCGGTTCCTTCCTGGGCAGCAAAAACGTGATGGAGGACGATACCGGCCGTAGAATTAAAATCGTGCGCGGTGGCGGATCGTTCATATTACCGGTGTTCCAGCAGGCCGAGTTTTTATCCTTGCTGTCGCATAAACTCGACGTCTCAACGCCTGAAGTGTATACCGAGCAGGGCGTGCCGGTTATGGCCGACGGCGTGGCGATCATTAAGATCGGCGGCGCGGTTGAGGACGTTGCGACGGCGGCGGAGCAGTTCATGGGCAAACCGACGGAAGCATTGAAGGGTGAGGCGCAGGAAGTGCTCGAAGGGCACCTGCGGGCGATTCTCGGCTCGATGACGGTAGAGGAAGTGTACCGCAACCGGGATAAATTCGCGCAAGAGGTTCAAGGCGTCGCGGCCAAAGATTTGAAGAAAATGGGTCTGCAAATCGTCTCGTTCACCATCAAAGACTTGCGCGACAAGCACGGATATTTGGACGCGCTGGGTAAACCCCGGATCGCGGCTGTGAAGCGCGATGCCGAAATCGCGGAGGCGGAAGCCGTGCGGGATTCGCGGATTAAGAAGGCGCTTGCTGAGGAAGAAGGGCAGAAGGCGGAGCTGCTGCGCGATACGAACATTGCGGAAGCGAACAAGGAGAAGGAGCTGAAGGTCGCTTCCTTTAAGAAAGATCAAGAGATGGCGCGGGCCGAAGCGGATCAGGCGTACAACATCCAGGAGGCTCGCGCAAAGCAAAGCGTGGTCGAAGAGCAAATGCGCGTCGAGATCGTCCGCAAGGAGCGCGAGATCGACCTCGAGGCTAAAGAGATTTTACGCCGGGAGAAGCAGTATGATGCGGAAGTGAAGAAGAAAGCGGACGCCGACCGGTATGCTGTCATCCAGGCGGCGGAAGCGGAGAAGGCGAAGCAAATAACGCAAGCCGACGCGATGCAGTACCGGATCGAAGCCGAAGCGAAGGCGATGGCCGAGCAGAAGCGGCTGGAGGGGATGGCCATCGCGGATGCGGAGCGCGCCAAGGGCTCGGCGGAAGCGGAGGTTATACGGCTGCGCGGCTTGGCGGAGGCCGAGGCGAAGGAGAAATTGGCGGAGGCGTTCGAGAAGTTCGGCGAAGCCGCGATTCTCGACATCATCGTGAAGATGCTGCCGGAGCTCGCCGGCAAAATCGCGGAGCCGATGAAGTCGATCGACAAGCTGACCGTCGTCGATACGGGCGGCGGCAAAGGGGCGACGCGCGTCAGCAATTACGTGACCGAGCTGATGGCGACGGCTCCCGACATGCTGAAAAACGTCAGCGGTTTGGACGTGGAGGAACTGATCAAAAACTTCACGAAGCGATCCGTGACGCCGTCTGCGGCGCCGGCAGCCGTGGAGCCGCCTGCGGCCGAATAACGCAAGTGGTCTGTAAGCCGATACATTCCGCCGAAAGACAAGGAGGCAGCTGCAAAGCTGCCTCCTTGTCTATATTCGTTTACGGAAAAAAACGATATAATCGTTTTGTACGAACCGTGCGCAAGTGGAATGCTTTATCCTGATTGAATAACACTGATTGTAGAAAGAGGAATGTATACAACGTGAACGGAACCGAAGAAAGACCCATCGTAAGACCCTTTACCAAGTTATTCAATTTTCGCGATATCGGCGGGCTGGCGACCGCCGACGGTCGCCGGATGAAAGCGGGCGTTTTGTTCCGCTCCGACGATTTATCCCGTCTGACGCTGCAGGACCTAGACAAGCTGAATCAATACGGGTTGAAGCTGATTTGTGACTTGCGCACGCCCGACGAACGACAGAAGAAGCCGGATCGGCTTCCTCCGACCGAAGGGCTGCGAACCGTTCATATCCCGATTTATCCGTTTAAAGAGGGGGAGAAGCTCAATCAAGCGAAGCTGATCGGCATGCTCCTCCGCAAAAGCGCCAAATCCGAATTTGACGCGTTCAACCGGGCTTTCTATCAGAGCATTGCGCATCAAAGCACGACTCAAATTCAGGAAGTGATCTCGCTGTTGAGCGAGCGTTCGAACATGCCCGCATTGATTCATTGTACGGCCGGCCGGGACCGGACGGGCTACTTGAGCGCTTTGATCCAGCTGCTGGTCGGGGTGCCGATGTCTACGGTGCTGGACGAGTATGAATTGACGAACGCGTATTTTCAACCGAGGGTCCGCCCCTTTATCCGGTTCATGCGCTGGGTTACCTTGTTCCAAATCCCACCCGAGCGTTTCGAGGATTTGTTAGTTGTAAAGCGGGAATATTTGGTACGTGTCCTCGAGGAGGTCGTTCAAACCCACGGATCGATGGACCGTTACGTCGCGGATGTGTGCGGCATCGATCCGAGCTGCGTTCAGCGGTTAAAGCAATTGCTGCTTGAAGAAGAGGCGGCGCGATCGGTTGTATAAGGCAGAGATGAAAGAGCTTCGCCCGGATGGGCGAAGCTCTTTCACTGCGCACTGAAGCGCAAACCGTATCTGAATCTGTTAGCTTGATATATATTTAATAACACATATAATTTACGTCATTAAGTATTTCTCCGTTAAGATGGAGAGCAGCTGAATGCCGACCTCGTTTTGCCCGCCTTCGGGGATGATGATGTCGGCATATTTTTTGGATGGCTCGATGAACGCTTCGTGCATCGGCTTGACCGTGTGTAAATATTGATCGTGGATCGATTGGATAGACCGCCCGCGCTCGTGAATATCACGCAGCACGCGGCGCAGAATGCGAACGTCCGGGTCCGTGTCGACAAACACCTTGATGTCGAGAATGCCGCGGAGTTTTTCGTCGGACAATACGTGCAGCCCTTCGATAATGACAATTTTATTCGGCATCAACTCGACCGTCTCCGTTGTCGAACGGCTGTGCATGGAGAAGTTGTAGACGGGCGCCTGGACCGGCGTACGGTGCTGCTTCAACGTCCGGAGATGCTCCAGAAGCAGTTCGTTATCGAAGGCGAGCGGATGATCGTAGTTGATCGATTCTCTTTCATGAAAGGGCAAGTGCGAATGGTCTTTATAATAGTTGTCCTGTGAAATAAACGTAACTTTATCCATCCCGAGACGGTCGATAACCGATCGGGCGACAGTCGTCTTTCCGGAGCCCGTGCCTCCGGCGATACCGATAATCAACATGGTGATCCTTGTCCTCCTGCAGCATACAGTTTCGATTGTAGTATTGTAGCATAAGCGGGGTAGGAAAACGAGTTTGTTCGACAACATGTGCACGCTCGCCGGGATTGATCTTGCTTCCTGTGAAAAACCGCGGTTATACTAGTTCATACGAGGAATTCAGTTCAGATGGGAGTGCTTGAACGTGCGCGTGTTGGTTGTCGAGGATGACGCCCATTTATTGGATGCGATCGTGGCTGTGCTGGAGGACGAGCACTACCAGGTCGATTATGCGGAGCACGGTCATGAAGGATATGCGCTCGCAGAGCAAGGACATTACGACCTGCTGGTACTGGATATCATGCTGCCGGGCATGGACGGTCTCAGCATGATCCAATCGCTGCGAAAGCACGGAATACGTACCCCCTGCCTGTTTCTCACGGCGCGGGATTCGATAGAAGCGAGAGTGAAGGGACTTGATGCCGGGGCCGACGATTATTTGGTGAAGCCGTTTGCGATCGATGAGCTGCTGGCGCGGCTGCGCGCGCTCCATCGGCGCAAGAAAGGCCCGGCGGAAGAAACGCCCCTGACTTATGGCGGCCTCGTTCTGTCGCCGGACGATTGCGAAGCAACCTGCAACGGCACTCTGATCAAGCTGACGAGCAAAGAGTACGAGCTGCTTGCCTACTTGATTCAGCATAAGGAGCAGATCGTTAAGCGCGATCAAATCTTCAACCGGGTGTGGGGACTCGATTCGAATGCGAACGAAACCGCCGTCGACTTGTACGTGCACTACCTTCGCAAGAAGCTGAACGCTTGCGGCTGCGAGTCGTATATTCGTACGGTGCGAAGCGTCGGATATATGCTGAAGGCGGAGGGGGCGCATGTTTAACAAGACAAGGTATCGGTTGGTCCTGTTATTTTCCCTTGTTTTTTTTCTGCTGTTCAATGGCCTGGGCGCGGTTCTCTACTATTCGACCGAGAAGCGGTTATATGCGCAGACGGATCGGGCCATGAAGAACGAAATGAACGGCTTCACGTTCATCAGCAACCGTCAACCGGGCAGAAATTTCCCTTTTCGCCCCCCTCAATTAATGACATTCGTCCAATGGGATGCGCATGGCAACGTACAGTTCCAGGCGCCGCGCGACGGCGTGGAAGAACCGCTGCTCGAAACGTTGAAGCAAGCCGGCGTAGAAGGAGCCTTCGTCAATATCACCGTCCAGGATTCCGAATATCGGGTGTTGACGAAAACGGTTCCGAACGGAAGGCTGCAGATCGCATACAACCTGGAGCCGGAGCGGAACGTGCTGCACAATCTGCTGTTTCTGATCGGAACGGGCAGCCTTGTCAGCCTGTTGATCGCCGTCATGACGGGGTTGTTTCTGGCAAGCCGCGCGCTTGTGCCGATTCAGAAGGCTTGGGAGCAGCAGCAGCAGTTCGTCTCGGACGCCTCACACGAGCTGCGCACGCCGTTATCCGTGCTGCAGCTTCACTTGGAGCGTCTATTCCGGCATCCGGAGCGAACGGTCGAACAGGAAAGCGCGAAAATCGCCGTGATGATCGATGAAACAAAGCGCATGAGCAAGATGGTCGGAGACTTGCTGACGCTCGCCCGTTCCGATTCACACCAGTTCCAGCTTCAATATACCAAGGTGGAGCTGGCCGGCATGATTGTTAAGGTCGCGAACGAGTTCGAGGACTTGTGCCGACTGAAAGGCATCCGCTTGCGAACGTATACGCCCGAGGCTTTGTCCATGACGGGAGATCCGGATTATTTGCATCAGTTGCTGGTCATTGTGCTGGATAATGCGTTGAAATATACACACGAAGGCTCGATAAGCATCCGGACGGAGACGGACGGCAGCTACGTCACCATCGAAATTGCGGATACGGGTATCGGCATCAAGAAGGAAGATTTGCCACATGTGTTCGATCGTTTCTACAGAGCGGATAAGGCGCGCAGGCGGTCGGACGGCGGAGTAGGTCTCGGCTTATCGATTGCGAAGTGGATTGTGGAAGCCCATCACGGCTCCATCCGTGCGGAAAGCAATGAGGGTCAAGGCACGGTCATTCAAATGCGGTTTCCCTGCGAATGGAATCCGAAGCTGCTGAAGAAGAGACGCCGGATTTTTCAATCCTGAAAAATCCGGCGTCTTTTTTTTGCATTTTTTCAGGCTAAACTAAGCTATTCTTAAGCTTTTCAAATTTTATTTTAATAATCTTCTGATTTAATAATCACAGGGAAACGAATTTGAGAAGTTTTATCGGGAGGTACATCGCCAGTGAACAAGAAGAAAACCCTAATCATTGTAGTGGCTGCACTGCTCGTCGCAGGGGGAGGGACAGCGGTTTATTTCACCCAAGGCGCCAAAACGACGAAGCCCGGAGCGACAGCCGGGCAACAAACCGTCAAAGTAACCAGGGGCAATCTTCAGGCTACGATTACCGGCACCTCTCAGCTGGCCGCGGAGCAATTGCAGATGATCACTCCGCCCAAGGAAGGGATGATCAAAACGATCAACCTGGCGCGGAATCAAACCGTTAAGCAAGGAGACCTGCTGCTGGAGCTCACCGATACGAATCTGGTCGAGAAATTGGACAGCGCCAAGATTACTTTGAATCAATACCAGACGGATTTGCAGGATCTTCAAGAGCAGCTGCGGGCGCTGAAGACGACGGCGCCGACGAGCGGAAAGCTGATTTTGGCCGCCAATATCAGCGAAGGCGCCGGCGTTTCCAAAACGACGAAAATCGCGACGATAGCGGATACCGGAACGTTAACGGTCACGCTGCCGTTCATCCAGGAGGAAGCGGCGCAGGCTCGGGTCGGCGATAAGGTGGAATTAACGATCGATGGATTTCTGCTGACCAAGTCGGGCACGATCGAATCGATTTCGACCGGGAACAAGGCAGATTCGAAAGGAAACCGGATCAGCGATGTGAAGATTCGAGTGGATAACGACGGGACGTTGGATGCGGATCTTAACGTTCAAGGCTCTATGTCCGTGAATGGATTGAAGGTCGAGTCGACGGCCGCAGGCAAGCTTCAATACAAAACGACCACGACCGTATTCGCAGGCGTTACGGGGACGATCGGCAAGCTGGAGATTACGGAAAGCCGCAGCGTACGCGCCGGGGAGTTGATTGCCACGATCGTGAACGACAGCTTGTCCAAAGATATAGCGACGAAACAACAGCAAATCGAGCAGCAAACGAAGACGATTCAGGATTTGGAGGATCAGCTCGCGAATTTGAAAGTATACGCGCCGTTCGACGGCGTGTTCTCTACGGATTTTGCAGATACCAAAACGAATGTGCTCGCTTCTTACCGCGTCGGATCGACCATTAAAAGCGATGTTAAATTGGGCGCGGTCGCAAGCCTGAACACCTTGCAGCTGGCGATTAGCGTGGATGAGTTGGATCTGCCTTCCGTCAAGGTCGGGCAGCAGGCGAAGGTGCGTGTCGATGCCATTCCGGGCAAAACGTTCGATGCGGAAGTGACGCAAGTATCGACCGTCGGCACGACTACCAACGGCGTCAGTACATACAGCGTCATTCTGAGCATGAAGAGCAGTCCGGAGCTGAAATACGGCATGACCGCGAGTGCGGACATTATTATCACCGACAAGAAAGACGTGCTCCTGCTGCCGACGCAAGCGGTTCAAGTGAGAAATGGGCGGCATACAGTCTCGATTCAGAAAGCGGACGGCACTCTAGAGCGGAAGGAAGTCAAGGTGGGCGCGAACGACAGCAGCCATGTCGAGATTACCGAAGGCTTGGCCGAAGGCGATCAAGTCGTGCTAGCCGGATCGACCAGAGTGAACAATTTAACCCCGCAGCAAATCGAGCAAATGCGCAACCAATTCCAACAAGGCGCTTCACAATTCGGAGGCTCCGGAGGAAACCAGGGCGGCTTCCAGGGCGGAGGTTTTCCAGGCGGAGGCGGAGGCGGCTTTGGCGGCGGTGGAGGCGGCAACAACAGATAATGCCGGAGAGAGAGGCGAAGCGGTTATGAGCTTGATTGTATTGAAGGATATCGTCAAACAATTCAAACGGGGAACGGAGGATTTGACCATACTGAAGAGCGTTTCCCTCTCCGTCGAACAGGGGGAGTTTATCGCCATCGTAGGTCCCAGCGGCTCCGGCAAATCAACCTTGATGAATACGATCGGGCTGCTTGACGTCCCGACATCCGGCTCCTACGTGTTGGACGGCGTCGTGACGGAGAAGCTGAAGGACGATCAATTGGCGGAAGTGAGGAACAAAAAGATCGGCTTTATTTTCCAGCAATTTAATTTGCTGCCGAGATTAACCGCCATTGAAAATGTCGAACTGCCGATGATATATGCCGGTTTTTCCAAGAAAGAGAGAAGAGAGCGCGGCATGCACATGCTGGAAACGCTCGGAATGGGCCAGCGTTCGCATCACCGGCCGAGCGAATTGTCGGGCGGACAGCAGCAGCGGGTAGCGATCGCGCGGGCGCTCGCAATCGGGCCGGCCATTCTGCTTGCCGATGAGCCGACCGGCGCGCTGGACTCGACCACCGGCCAGGAAGTGCTGGAGCTGATGATCGAGCTGAACCATGCGGGCAACACGATCATTCTGATTACGCACGATCTTCATATCGCAGAGAATGCCAAACGCGTTGTAACGATCCGGGACGGGCACATTGTCAGCGATCAACGCAACGCTGCGCCCGCTCACCGGGCGGTAGCGGAGGTATTGCGATGAGAGTATCGGAACTCATCTCCATGGCGCTCAAAACGGTAACGGCCAGCTGGATGCGAACGCTGCTTACGATGCTGGGCGTTATTATCGGCGTAGCGTCGGTCGTTACGCTAGTCTCCATCGGACGCGGAACTACGGCTGCCATCGAAAAACAATATGAAAATCTCGGAACGAATCTCATCACCGTAAACATTATGGGTCAGGGACGCGCGAACAGCCTGAACTACGACGAAGTGATGCAGTTCGAGCAATTCAAGGAATTCAATTACTTGGCTCCTACCGTCACTTCCTCGGGCGTGAACATCAAGTATGACCGCACGCAGGAGTCCTATAATGTCATCGGGACGAACGACCGCTACTTCTCGATTACGAAATTAAATTTGGCTGCCGGTCGATTGCTCTCGGAATCGGACTTAAGCTTCCGGACCAATGTCGCCGTACTCGGCAGTACGGTTGCAACGGAACTGTTCGAATCGGCGAACCCGATTGGCAAAAAAATTAATATTAAAGGGTACGAGTTTACGGTCATCGGCACGTTAAAGACGAAAGGGACTACGATGGGAACCTCGGTGGACGAATCGATCGTTATCCCGCTGTCAACGGCACAAAGACAGCTGGGCCTTGGCAACATCCGGACGACCTATATCGAAGCGGCCGACAAGGAACAGATGGCGGCGGCACAGAAGACTTTCTCGAATTATTTGACGACCAAGTATAAGAGCGCGAACGGTTTCCGCGTACTGAACCAGGATTCGCTGGTCGAGGCGCGAACGGCTGCGACCAGTTCGTTGACGAGCCAGCTTGTCAGCGTCGCCTGCATTTCCCTGCTGGTCGGCGGGATCGGGATCATGAATATCATGCTCGTAACGGTTACGGAACGAACGAGAGAGATCGGGATCCGGAAATCGATCGGCGCCAAGCGCAAAAACATTCTGATGCAATTTCTGGTCGAAGCCGTCGTCATTAGCGGATTGGGCGGTTTGATCGGGCTGGTTCTGGGGATCGGCATTTCGCTGGCCTGGCCCTACATCAACAAGAATCAAATGACCGTCATTTCATGGGACATCAGCATTTATGCCTTTTTATTTTCCGTTGCAGTTGGCATCCTGTTCGGCATTTATCCGGCGAATAAAGCATCCAAGCTGCGTCCGATCGACGCCTTGCGTACGGATTGACTCTCATTTTTTGGCAAAAGCTCTAAGGAGGCTACAACATTGAATAAAGAACAAAAATTCAATCGACCGCACCGCGTGAAATATCCGCTGATCGCCTGGGCGCTGATCGTGGCTTGCCTGCTGTTATATACCTTGAATCCGGGTGTATCGTTTGCAGGCAAAGAGGGCGTATTTATTAACAACTCGGTCTATTTCACATTGGAAGAAGTCTCGTTAGCGAAGGGAACGGACAGTCAAACGATCCAGTTCCGGGTTCAGTTGAACAACGCCGGCGGTTCCGCGGTTGACTTTAACAACTATGGCGTCCAGGTGACGACAACGGACGGAAAAAGCTATTATGCGCAGCTGAGCGAAAAGGCGGACGCCCTCGTTGCACCTAACTCCAAACGTTCGTTCTCCTTTATTTCCAAGCTGCCCTCGGCCTTAACCGTAGATCAGCTAAAGGTAAGCTTCTTTGACCGCAGTCGGAATCATATGGAGCTGGGCGCGCTTTCCGTTGAAAAAGCGATGTCGGTTCAGCAGAACGATCATCAGTTTGTATTTAATCTTGCGAGCGCAGATTCCACCGTGACCGGCAATACGTTTGTTTCCGTACAAATCGACAAGGCCTTCGCCTATCCGGTAGACGGCAAATGGAACATCACGCTGGACTCGCGAGTGAAAGTATCGGGCGCAAACAGCTGGGATCCGGTCAATATGAATTATGTGCTGCAGGACGGGCAGAGAACGTTCGCTTTGACGGCGAGTAAAGTGGATGAAAGCAAGCTGGACGGATCATCGATCACTCATTTGCTGCTTCATGCTTCGTTGGATGCCGAGCCCGAGCTCGGGAAGGTGAACCTCGGATTGAACAACAAATCGACGGGCAAATCAATCGGAGAAATCGGACTTCAATCCTTGTTCCAATTGGTGCAATTGGGGGAGAAGGCCGCATTTAACGGTCAGGGAAAAGAAGGCTTGTCGGTTGAAGTGACGAAGGCGGAGGAAGTGAGGCAGTCCGGCAAAAGACTGGCGCTGCTTACAGCGGTCGTTCACAACGGCAGCAGCCGTTCGATAGCCAACCCTGATTTGATAGGGCTGCTCGTCTCGAAAGATCAGCAACATTCCGTAACGATGGAAACCATCGTCGGCACCGAGAAATATACGGCTGCCGGCAAGGCGACAACGTATCAGTTTGCGGTAGAGTTGCCTGACGAGCTTGTTTCGAAGGCTTACGAATTTTATTTGTCCGAGAAATCGTCGCAGATGAGCGCAGCCGCCGCTGCGAATACGAACGCAGCCGGCAGCGGACAAGCGGCGGCATCCGGGAACAATTCGGCCGTTACAGGCGCCATTGGCGTTCCGGTCGCGGCTGTGAACCTGGACAACGGTCTTGCTTCGAGCTCTGAGGGAATAACGTCCGGCGCGTACACCTTCGGCACGCCGTTCGTCTTCGAAGCGGACAATAAGACGATCGATTCCGATTTGGAGATGTCTTTAGTTGAAATTAACGCCCACACGAACACGGAGAGCGGCTACCAGTCGGTGATCGCGAAATATAAATTCGTGAACAAAGGGCAGGAGACGCTGGATTTGCCTGAATTTGCGACGGAATTGCAGGATTCGTCCGGCAAGTCTTATCCGGGCGTCAAGCAAACGACGACGCTAACCCAGCTGATTCCCGGTTCGGCCTATGTATACAGCTATTCTTATATGCTGCCGCCTGGCGTTACAGGCACATTCAAGCTGAACATCCTGGAAAATACGGCGAGCGCGCTGAAACTTCCGATCTCGTCGGCTCAAGTGGCCGTACGTTCTTCGGATGAGGATAAACCGGAATTGTTCGGAACGAAGCTCGCGATGTATCCATACGAAGTGAATATCAAGCAGTGGGATTTAAGCGGCAATTACAGTAACAGCACCTGGTCGTATAAACTTATCCTTGATTTAAGCATCAAGAAAGAGGCGCAGGTGATCCTTGACGACGCCATGGCGGCGCTCGAATTCGAATTGGCGGATCAGACCGGCCGCAGCCTCGGCAGTACGACCTACTCGCTGCAGGGCGCGAATAAGCTGATCGACGGGCTGCAGACCGTTACGCTGGCGAGCGTAAGCAACAACCAGTTCAACTATCCGCTCAGTATCCGCATCTATGAAACGGTTCAGACGCCAAACGGTGCGGCCAAGCGATTGTTAACAACCTTGAAACAATAACCATCGACCGGCGGAACGGCAAGAGCTTGTTCCTGCGGGGGGAAGCACTCCGGAAGGCAAGGAGGATTGAAGCGGCGGGGAGCCGGAGGATGCGTGTAGCGCATCGCTGTAAGATGTGGTATGCTCGTTCTAATGCCTTAGGCATTGGTATGATGAGCTGCTGCAGCATCCATACGATTCCCGCCGCTCGCCGGCCCAAGGAGGAAGGCCCTTTGAACGAGAACTTTATTCGAATCAAAGCGCTGGAAGGCGAACTTAAATTATCCCACAAGAAGCGTGATTTCGGGTTGACGGTCTCAACAAAAGAACTGATCTATCAGAAGCCGCACGCCAATTACCATATCCGCTTGGAAGACATTATCAGCATTACCCCGTTCGAACTGCCCGTCGGCACCAAGCCGATGCGGATCAAGCGGGAAAGCTCAAGCGTAAGCGAGACGGTTAACATGCAGACGGGCATGCAGCATTACCGTATTCATGTTAAGGATGCCGTTGTGCATAACCGAAGCGGAATGTTCAGCCTTGGCACGGCACAGTTCATCCTTCCGGTCTTGAACGATTTGCTGCTGGCGATCTCCAAATATGGCGGGCTCGACGCCGTGACTTGAATGAAGTAAGGACCGACTGAAGAGTTTATCTTCGGTCGGTCCTCTTTTTGCAAGTAACAAACGCCTGTTCAGTGCGGCGCGTCGGTCGATTCATTGGATAGCTTAAGCTTCTCCAGCAGATTGAAGAACAGGCTGAGCAGGATGGCGAGCACCGTTGCAAGCGCCATGCCTTTCAAGCTGAAGCTGCCGATGGTCACGGTCGCGCCGCTAAGTCCGACGACGAGCACGATGCTGGTCAGGATCAGATTGGATGTCTTCGAATAGTCGACCTTCGTTTCCACCAGCATCCGGATGCCGGAAGCGGCAATGACACCGAACAGGAGCAACGATACGCCGCCCATGACAGGCGAAGGGATCGTGCTGATGAAGGCGGCCAGCTTACCGAAGAAAGACAGCACAATCGCGATGACGGCGGCGCCGCCGATGACCCAGACGGAATAGACGCGTGTTATCGCCATGACGCCGATATTTTCACCGTACGTCGTATTCGGGGTGGAGCCGACAAAACCCGAAATAACCGTCGAAATGCCGTTTCCAAGCAGAGAGCGGTCCAGTCCCGGATCTTTCGACAAATTGCGGCCGACGATATTTCCCGTTACGATCAAGTGTCCGATATGCTCGGCGATGACGACGAGCGCCGCCGGCGCGATGATCGTGATGGCGGACAGCTCGAACTGCGGCGCGTAGAACGTCGGCACCGTGAAGGTCCGGGCGGCGATGACCGGGTCCAGGTTAACGAAGCCGAGCCCGTAAGCAAGGGCATAACCGCACACAATCGCGATCAGGATCGGAATGATTTTGAAGAAGCCGCGGAAAAGCACGTTCCCGACGATCGTAATCAGCAGCGTGACGGTCGAGATCAGCACGGCATCCGGGTCTATACGCCAATCGGCGCCGGCAGCCGCCGGCTTGATGTACCCGGCCATTTCCGCGGCGACGGGCACAAGCTCAAGCCCGATGACGGCGACGATCGCGCCCATGGCCGCCGGCGGGAAAACCACATCGAGCCAACCGGTGCCTACGGCGCGAATAAGAAGCGCGACGAGGATAAAAATAAGACCCGATACGATAAATCCTCCGAGCGCGGCTTGATACGGCATGCCGGAACTTAAGACGGCGAAGACGGGGGACAGGAATGCAAAGCTGGACCCGAGGTAAGCCGGTATTTTCCCTTTGCACAGCAGCAAGTAAAGCAGCGTGCCGATACCGTTCATCAATAGAATAGTTGCCGGATCGATCTTGAACAACACCGGCACGAGTACGGTGGCGCCGAACATAGCGAACAGATGCTGCAGGCTAAGCGGCAAACTTTGAAGCAGCGGCGGGCGCTCGCCCACCTTCACTTCGCGAATACGAGACAAAATGACGCACCCCTTTGACGAGTAGAATTAATTTAGGCCTGTATGTATCGTCGGCTAATATCATAATCAAATTCCCTTGAAAATACCATTGTTTTTTCTAAATTTTCATCTTTACAATTCGAAGCGTATAATGAAAATTGGCAATTCGATATCGCTCTATCTACGAAGGAGGCATTTCACGATGAACTCGTTTACTTTTCATAACCCGACAAAAATCTTGTTCGGGGCAGGCATGGCCGACCAGCTGGGTCAGCAAGTAGCCGAACTGGGCAGCCAAACCGTGCTGCTGGTTTACGGCGGCGGCAGCATTAAACGAACCGGGCTGTATGACCGGGTGATTAAGCAGCTTCACCAGATCGGCGCACGAATCGTCGAGCTGCCCGGCGTTGAACCGAACCCGCGGGTATCGACCGTGCGCCGCGGCATCAAGCTGTGCCGCGACGAAGCGGTCGATTTGGTACTCGCGGTCGGCGGCGGCAGTGTGATCGACGCAGCCAAGGCTGTAGCGGTCGGTGTTCCTTACGAAGGGGACGTGTGGGACTTTCTGCTTCGCAAAGCAAAGATTGAAGCGGCGCTTCCCATCGCAACCGTGCTGACGTTATCGGCCACGGGCTCGGAAATGAACGGCGGCGCCGTCATTACCGATTGGGAGCAAAATTTGAAGAAATCGTTCAGCAGCCCGTACGCTTTTCCGAAGTTCTCCATTCTGGATCCGACGTTGACGTACACGGTGCCTGCGAATCAGACGGTGAACGGCATTGTGGACATGATGTCGCACGTGATGGAGCAATACTTCAGCCAGACGACGGATACGCCGCTGCAGGAACGGCTGTGCGAATCGATTCTGCAGACCGTCATTGAGAACGGGGAGAAGGCGCTCCAGGAGCCGGCGCATCCGGAAGCGCGCGCGAACCTGATGCTGTGCGGCACCTACGCGCTGAACGGCGGGATGATCAGCGTCGGCATGCAGGGCGATTGGGCGACGCACGCCATGGAGCATGAAGTTAGCGCGGTCTACGATATCGCCCACGCGGAAGGGCTATCGATTATTTTCCCGAACTGGTTGAAATACGTATACCGAGATCGGATCGATCGCTTCGTCCAGTTCGCCGTCCGGGTATGGGGCATTGAACCCGAAGGCAAATCGGACGAGGAAATCGCTCTTGCCGGCATTCAGGCGACCCGCGAATATTTTACGCGCATCGGCGCGCCGTCCCGGTTGAGCGACTTGAACATCGGAGAGGAAAGCTTGCCGCGCATGGCGGAGGAGGCTGTACGCTTCGGTCCGATCGGCTATTTCCGGAAGCTGGGCGCGGATGATGTGCTGGCGATATTGCGCATGAGCTTGTAAATGACAGGTACCGGCCATGAACAATAACCAGCGTTCGCATCGTCTTAACCATGCGATATTCATTCTCGTAACGATTTTATATTGGTGTTCGCTTTACGTGTACGTCCCGATTTTGTCGCCGTACTTGGAGCATTTGGGCGCTTCTTATACGATGATGGGGGTCGTGCTTGGCAGTTACGGGCTGATGCAAATCATTCTGCGGCTTCCGCTTGGCATCGCGTCGGATCGGTTGAAACGCCGCAAGCCGTATGTGGTTCTCGGCATGCTGACCGTCACGTTAAGCTGCCTCTGCTTTGCGATGGGCGAACAGCTCGGTTGGGCGCTTGCCGGGCGGATCATGGCCGGTATATCCGCATCGACATGGGTTGCCTTTACGGTCATGTACGCCAGCCTGTACCGGAAAGAGGAGGCGACGCGTGCGATGGGCATGATCAGCCTGCTCACCGCCGCCGGACAGTTGATCGGCATGAGCGTCAGCGGTTTGCTGGTGGAAACCGGCGGTTGGGCGGCCACGTTCTGGGCCGGGACCATCATTGGGCTGGTCGGATTTGCGCTGGCGTTTGCCTTGAAGGAGCCGAAGGGCGAGATGCATCGGGCGCCGATGCGGTATGAGGATTTGTTCGCGGTCATGAAAGACCGGCTGCTGCTGAAAGTGTCGACGCTTTCGATCTTGGCGCACGGCGTCCTCTTTATTACGATGTTCGGGTTTACGCCTTCGTACGCACTTAGTATGGGTGCCGATCAATTCGACTTGACCCTGCTCGTGTTGGCCTTCATGATCCCGCACGCCTTGACGGCCTACTACTCGGGCCGGCTGCTCGCGCCCCGGTTCGGCGCATGGCCGGTTGTGATGACCGGCTTCGTTGTCAGCGCGATATGCTCGGCAGGAACTACGCTCGTACCGGGTTTCGGACTGCTCGTCGCCACGCAAGCGATTAACGGCTGCGTGCAGGGGCTGCATCTGCCGCTGCTGCTCGGTCTGTCGATCGAGCATATCCCGGATGAGAAACGAGCGACTGCCATGGGCTTCTATCAGGCGGTCTATGCGATCGGCATGTTCGCAGGCCCTTTTCTGGCAGGAGGCTTGAACGAATGGGGAGGCTTGAAGAGCGGATTTTATTTGGCCGGGGCTCTTGGGCTGACCGCCGCCGTATTGACCCGCGTATGGTTTATGGCGAAGAGCAAACGCTCGGCCGTCCGGCATGTTCGGGAGGAAAGCATGTAACAGCAGCGCATAGCCGCCCAGCCTCCGGCGCAAGCTAGGGTTGAGGTGATGCGCGTTGTTCTTGCTGCTGGCCGCAAGCTCCGTCGCTGCTCCGGCCTTCATGTTTGTCATCCGTTTTCTCGCGCCGCGGGCGTCCATCGCTTTCGACGCGGTCGGGGTTGCAGCGATGTACGGGTTCGGATTGTGTACGGCCCGTGCGGTGTTCGATATTGTCGTGAAAGATACCGTGATGATGACCGAAGTGCATAAAGTGTTCTATGATCCTGTTTTTTTGGGCAGCGGGGCCTATTTAGGCGTGTACGCGCTGTATATCGGCTGGTGGACGCTGTTCCGCCGCTATCGTACCGAAGTTTGAAGAATGCCTCTGTCCTGCCGTGCGGGACGGAGTTTTTTTTAGCTCGGAAACCGTAGCGCAGCAGACAAGATCCGGGCTCCGGTCAGGAGCTTTTCTTAAGATACCGGAAGTATTAGTTTTCAGCGGAGCTGAACACTTGCTGTATCGCAAGAAAAGCTGCCTTAAAAACACGAATGTATCTTCCTCGAAAAGGCTCCGGTCAGGAGCTTTTCTTACATCTCCGCGGAATATGGGCTTCCAAACATGTCAGGCTGCCGGCCTGCCGCAAGGCTCCCTGACGTTCCCTCATGGCTAAATGTATAGCGCAAAGGCTGCCGGTCGTACCCCCATTTTCGGACAAATCCATCTTGAACGCTCGGACGCATAAGCTCTCTTGCTGCTTTGGATGTAATTTAATTCCAGTCCGGATAAGCTGACAGGACGTAGGATTACACCGTCAGACTCCTTTTCATTCTGTATTAGTAGTATTACTATATACTACTAAACAACGTGAAAAATATCTGCGTAAAGTTGAAAAATATCCTTTCTGAAAGCCACTTATCAGAAAAAATGATAATAAAAACACTATTCGTGAAACTTAGAAGCTGTTATACTGATGCAAAGGGATCCTATTCCTTCCATCCAATTGTACGAGGGGGCGTTACTAGCATGGGAGTTCTCCCGAAAACGAATGAGCTCGGTTTCTTTGAGATTCGGCTAGAATCCATCGGCGGGCTTGGGGCTAACCTGGCAGGCAAGATGCTTGCTGAAGCGGGCGTTGTCGGAAGCGGTTTCAACGGTGTCAGCTTTTCTTCCTACGGTTCCGAGAAAAAAGGCTCTCCGGTTAAAGCGCATATTCGATTCTGCGACTTGCAAACGAATATCCGCGATACGACACCGGTGGAACGACCGCACGTGGTCGGCGTATTTCATGAAAATTTATCCAAGACGATTAACGTCGTCAGCGGCATTTACGAGGACAGCGTCGTGCTCGTGAACTCCGGCAAATCTCCTGAAGATTTGAAAGAGAAGATGAACCTCATCGGCGGAACCGTGGCCGTCGTCGATGCTACAGGGATCGCGCTTGAGGAGAAAAACCGCGTCAACATGGCGATGCTTGGCGGATTGTTCCGTCTGTGCGAATTTCTGGATTTCGAACATATGAAGAGCATTATCCGCAAGAGTCTGGAGAAAAAATACCCGGGCGCCGTGGAGCCGGCTTTGCGCACGTTCCAACGCGGTTACGACGAAGTCAGGTTCCAGACGTTCACGCTGCCCGAGGGCGAGTCGATGCCGGAGCCGAAGCGTTGGGACATTCCGGTATACGGGTACTTGACCCAGCCGATCGGCGGGATGGTTTCCAACCCGGGGAACAGCATTTTGAAAGACTTGAGCATTTCCCGGAACGGGATGATGCCGCATTTTGACGATGAGAAATGCATTCATTGCGCCGCGTGCGACACCGCCTGTCCCGACTTTTGTTTCGTGTGGGATGAGCAGCCGGACAAGAAGGGCAGACCGCAGATGTTCCTGCAGGGCATTGACTATCAATACTGCAAGGGCTGTCTCAAGTGCGTCGTCGCCTGTCCGACGGAAGCGCTGTCATCCAACCGCGAAATGGAAGGCTACGCCGAAGCGAACCGCGTGCCGCATCGCTTTGATTTGGTGAAATAATACAAATTCGGGAGAGGTGAACGAAACAAATGGCTATTGAGATCAATAAAGAAGTGAGTACGGGCACGGTCGAACAGCGGATGGTGTACGAGTCCGGGAACGAGATGGCTGCGTATGCCGCGCACCAGATCAATTATCATGTCATGGGTTATTTTCCGATTTCGCCGTCGACGGAAGTCGCGCAATTCCTCGATCTGATGAAGGCCAACGGCCAACACGACATTAAACTGATCCCGGCCGACGGGGAGCATGGTTCCGCAGGCATTTGTTACGGCGCATCGACCGCGGGGGGCCGCGTATTCAACGCGACGAGCGCCAACGGTTACTTGTACATGCTGGAGCAAATGCCGGTGCAATCCGGTACGCGCTTCCCGATGGTCATGAACCTGGTGTGCCGCTCCGTCTCCGGACCGCTTAACATTCACGGGGATCACTCCGACTTGTACTATGCGCTGAATACGGGCTGGCCGATTCTGATGAGCCGTGATCCGCAAGCCGTATACGATATGAATATCATGGCCATCAAGCTGGCCGAAGACCCTGAAGTGCGCTTGCCGGTCATCGTCGCTTCCGACGGTTATTTCACGTCCCACCAGAAGCGCCGGGTGCAAACCTTCGCTCACAAAGCTGACGTGCATGCGTTCATCGGCGAGCAGCCGCAAAACTTCCCTCACGTGCTGGACCGCAACAACCCGATCACCGTCGGTCCTTACATGAACGAACCGGACTACATCAACAACTGTTACCAGCAGTCCGAAGCGATGTATCGCGCGGGCGAAGTATTTGACCGCATCAGGCAGGAGTACAAAGTGTTGACGGGCCGCGACTACCCGATCCTCGACCTGTACCGGATGGAAGACGCGGAAGTGGCCGTATTCCTGATGAACTCGTCGTCCGAGATCATCAAAGACGTTGTCGACCAGCTTCGCGAGAAGGGCATTAAGGCCGGTTCGATCGCACCGAACATGATTCGTCCGTTCCCGGCCAAGCAAATCGCCGAAGCGTTGAAGAATGTGAAGGCGGTCACGATCGGCGACCGGGCGGATTCGTACGGCGCGCACGGAGGCAACATGTCGCTCGAGATCAGAGCGGCGCTGTACACGGCCGGTTACACTGATACGCTCGTAATCAGCCGCGTTTACGGCCTCGGCGGTAAAGATTTCTATGCCGAAGACGGACACGCGTTGTTCCAACTGGCACTTGAGGCGGTTGAGGCAGGCAAAGTGGCCGTGCCGTTCGATTACTATGGCCATACGGCCGGCGATCCGGCCAAGAAGCCGCAGCGCGTGATCGAGCCGATGAAGTACGAAGATTTGAACACCGGCCTGATCACGGTCAATAAAGACGAAGAGACCGGCCAGCTGAAAGTGAAAGTGCCGCCGATCCGTCAATTGACCAAGAAGCCGAAACGTCTCGCTCCAGGTCACGGGGCCTGTCCGGGCTGCGGAATTTTCTCCGGTCTCGAGCTGTTCTTCAAAGGCATCGAGGGCGATATCGTAGCGCTGTTCCATACCGGCTGCGCGATGGTCGTGACGACCGGTTATCCGTACTCTTCACACAAAGCGACATACATTCATAACTTGTTCCAAAGCGGTGCGGCTACCCTCTCCGGCGTGGTAGAAATGTTCTGGGAACGCAAACGAAGAGGCGAACTCGATCAATATAACCTGCCGGCCGACTTCACCTTCGTCATGATTACCGGCGACGGCGGGATGGATATCGGTATGGGTCCTGCGATCGGCGCGGCGCTCCGCAATCATAAAATGATTATTTTGGAATACGACAACGAAGGATATATGAATACGGGCGCGCAGCTGTCCTACTCGACGCCGCTCGGCCACCGGACGTCCACGTCCAACGTCGGCAAGCATCAAGGCGGGAAGCTGTTCCACCATAAGGATACGCCGCAAATCATGGCGGCCACGAACATCCCTTACGTGTTCACCGGTTCCGAGTCGCTGCCGCAGGATTTGCTGAAGAAAGCGGCAAAAGCTCAATATTACGCCCAGAACGAAGGCCTCGTGTACGGTAAAATCTTAATCACGTGCCCGCTTAACTGGTTGTCCGAGGAGCAAATCGGCCAGACGCTGATCGATGAAGCCGTCAACTCCTGCTTCTTCCCGATGTATGAGATCGAGAACGGCGTGACCACGATCACGTACAATCCGGAAGATAAAAACAAGCGGATTCCGGTCGGCGATTGGTTGAAGAACATGGGCAAGACGAAACACTTGACGAAGCCCGAATATGCCGAAGCGCTGCAATCGTTCGAGAACGAAGTCGAGCGCCGCTGGAGCCGCCTGAAGGCCAGACACGAAAATCCGTATTTGTAAGATCAATCCGGGCGCAAACTCGATATGGGCTTGCGCCCTTTTTTTCCGGCGCGAAGACGCAGGTAAGGGAGGGATTCATCAGATGCCCATTGTGCTTAGACAATCGAACACGGGCGAAATCGCCGCCTGTCTGCAGAAGAACAACTATGATTTGGACTATTACGGCGTCAAGCAATGGGAAACGGAAGAAGAGGCCGAAGCGCAGAAGGAATCGTTTCTGCATGCAATCGGCCGTGATGACGCACCGTATTGGCTCGTACTGTCCATCGACGAGAACCGCGTGAAGCTTTGTAACGTTAAATTGAAAAACGATCCGTCACGAATACTGCTGTTAAGCTTGGAAGGCGTGATGACGACCCGGCAGCGTTAAACACGCAGGCGGGTCAGGACGGGAACGGGGAGGGTAACCTATTGAACCAAACGAACCCTTTTAACATATTCGAACAAGCCTCTACCGATCAGGAGCTGCAGCAGTTCCGGCAAACGGTCGTTGAAGGCGGATTTACAGCGTTCCGGCTGTTTCTGGAAGGATTCCGCGACATGCTGAAACGGTTTGAGGATGGTGAAATCGAGCGCGTAAACCGGCTGCTTGCCGCAGCCAGGCAGTTGTTTCCCGAGCCGGGACGGTTCAGCCCTTCTTGGGTGGACATCTGGAACGAGTTCGAGCAGATTGCACAGTTTAAGCAAACCGTGCTGGAATCGATAGTAGGCGACGATCGGGCCGGGGAATGGCAGATTCTCATTGACAATCCGTATACGAATACAGATTTGGCTTGCTACCCGTCCTTAACGTTTCTGGAGGGCGCCTACTTGTCGCGTATTTCCGCTCCGACTTGAAGCAGAACGAATTTATTCGGCTGCAAAAAATTCAAAACGTGATCATGGCGTTCGGCAGCGAACGTTCCGAACCGTCGAAAAAGAAAGCGTAAACCGAACCACCCGAACTACCCGAACCGTCCGGACCATCAACCGGGCGGTTTATCCATGCTTGACGGTTACTCGAATAAAGGAACTTCATCAAGGGGAACCTAGGTGAAAACGCATACGAGCGGAGAAATGTACCCGGATGAAGCGTTCCATTCTTGTGATCGAAGACGAACAACAAATTGCCCGCGTGCTTGAGCTGGAACTGCGGCACGAAGGCTACGAGGTGAAGGTGGCCGGTGACGGCTTATCCGGTTTGGAGCTGGCGCTGGGCCAGACGTGGAGCTTGATTGTGCTGGACGTGATGCTTCCCGGCAGCAGCGGACTCGAAGTGCTGCGCCGCCTGCGTCAGGATGGACGGCTTGTACCCGTCATCCTGCTGACGGCGCGCGATTCGACGCCTGACATCGTAGGCGGCTTTGAGCAGGGAGCTAACGATTATGTGACCAAGCCGTTCGTCATCGAGGAGTTGCTGGCACGGATTCGCAATCTGATCCGAATGACGGAGCCGGCAACAGATGACCAGCAGACGCTGACGGTCGGCGATTTAGTATTGGAGCCGGCCTCCCGGAAGGTCATGCGCGGGGGCCGGCCGATTGAACTGACCCCCACCGAATTCGAGCTGCTGCACTATATGATGAAGCACGCCGGGCAAGTATTGAGCCGCGAGCAAATCATAACCGATGTGTGGGGGTATGAGCATACGGGAGATACGAATATCGTAGATGTGTACGTGCGGTATCTGCGGCTGAAAATCGATAAAGGGCACCGCCCGAAACTGATCCGGACGGCGCGGGGCATCGGTTACGCGTTATCGGTTCCCGACGTATGAGCTTGCGCACCAGGCTCATCCTGCTGTCGTCGCTCTGGATTTTACTGATCGTCGTCGTGTTTAACGTATCGTTATATTTTTATATCTCGGCTTCAACGACGCTTAACGAAACGAAGCTGCTCTGGAAGAAAGCGCAGATCATCCTGCGCAATCCGGAAATCCACGATAGCTCCAATTGGACGAAGCCGGAGCTGCTCGAAGATTTCAAAGAACCCGATATGATGGTTCGAATCATTGCGCCCAACCGGGATGTCGTGGCCGGCATATCGACCCATGTGCAGTTGTCCGGGTATCCGGTCGTGTTTCGTTCGAATTATTATACCGACATGGTCAACGATTTCGGATTTCGGATGCTGTTCCTGCAGGTGCCGATTTATGACGATGACCGTCAAATCGGCCAGTTGGAGCTGGGCAAGGCGCTGAACGTCGTCAGCGAATGGATGAAGCAGCTCGGAACCGGGTTAGTAATCGCGACCGGCGGCGTGCTCGCCTTTGCGCTGATCAGCGGGCTCGTCTACACCCAAATTATTATCCGTCCGATCCGGGAATTGCTCGAATCGATGAAGGCGGTTCGGCGCAACCGCACCTTCGTGACGCTCAGCCCCAAGATCACCTCGCAGAAGGACGAGCTCGGCAAGCTCGGTCAAACCTTCAACGAAATGATTGAAGCGCTTCGCGAGCACGACGAGAAGCAGAAGCAATTCGTCGCCGACGCTTCCCACGAGCTGCGTACGCCGCTAACCGTCATTGAGAGCTATACCTCGCTGCTGCGCCGCTGGGGAGCGAATGATCCGGCTCTTCGCGAAGAAGCGCTGCAGGCGATACAAGCCGAGACCTCCCGTCTGAAAGGGCTCATTCAGGCTTTGCTGCGGCTGGCCGAGCTGGAGCGTATGGAAGCAGAAATCTCTTTCCAGCCGGTCGAGGCGGTTGCCTTAATGCGTGAGACCGCCGGAAGGTTGAGCGTGGCTTTCGAACGGGATTTGGTCGTGGATGCGGCGGATGAGCGGATTGTTTGCTGGGGAGAACCGGAACCGCTGAAGCAGCTGTTCGTCATCGTACTCGACAATGCAGTCAAGTACAGCCGGCGCCCGGTACGAATCAGGTTGAGCCGGGAGCGCAGCGAGGCTGTCATTGTCGTGAAGGACGAGGGGATCGGCATACCCGAAGCCGACATTCCGCATTTGTTCGAGCGGTTTTACCGGGTGGACAAAATGCGTCACCGCTCCAGCGGAGGGACGGGACTGGGACTTTCGATCGCGAAGCAAATTGTCGAGCGGCATAACGGCAGCATTCGCATCCGAAGCAGGGAAACGCGAGGGACGGAAGTCGAAATCAGGCTGCCGCTCGCGGAAGAATCGTCATGACGCTGGAAGATCTTGCAGCAAGCATAGCCGTATCCGGTATCGATCCGGGTACGGCTCCTATTTTTTTATTGTCGCTTCCTCCCGGGTGTGTCATAATGAAACCTGCATCTTACTTTCCTCGTACTGTAGGAAATAAAGCATCCAAGAAGAGAGTGAAGTGAAGCGCATGGCAATTCGATTATTAACCGATGGCGGCGTCGATTTTCCCGCGGAGTGGGGGGGGAACCGACCCGATTCGCACCGTTCCTCTTTATGTGACGTTCGACGGTAAAGAGTTCGATCACTCCTTGGGTTTAAACGTGTTTTACCAGGAAATTAAAATGAATACAAATTTACCCAAAACCGCTAGTCCATCGCCGCAGGATTTTATACGCGCTTTCGAACAATATCCGGATGACGATATCATCCTCATTACCATATCATCCAATATCAGCAGCACGTATCAGCATGCTTCTTTGGCGAAATCGATCCTGGAAGAATCCGGCGGCGGAGCCGCCAAGCGGAAAATCGCCGTACTTGATTCCAAGACGGCTTCCATGGGCACAGGCTTGATGTTATACCGGCTTATTCTTGACGTACAGGCAGGCCGTACCTTCAATGAGATCGTAGATAGAGCGCAGCAGCGTGTGCCGGAAACGAAAACGTTCTTTTATCTCGACACGCTGGAGAACGTCATCAAGGGAGGGAGGCTGGACCGGGCTAAAGGGGCCATCGCTTCCGTCCTCAACATCAAGCTCGTGATGCATGCCAGTCCGGAAGGCACCATCGAGGTGACCGATAAAGTGCGCGGGCGCAAAAACGCGCTCAACCGTCTTATTGAAAAGTTCGAAGATATCGGTCACGGTCTGGAGGAGCGCGTTCTCGGAATCGCACACAGCAACTGTCTGGAGGAAGCGATCGCACTGAAGGACCGGATTCTCAAGCGGTATCCGTTCCGGCAAGCGTATGTGACGGAGATGGGCCCGGTGATCGGCACGTATGCCGGCGAAGGCGGACTGCTCGTTTGCTATCATTAATTCATGGATCGATCCGTGTTCGCGTTTGATACGGAAAGGGGCGGCTGGATGGACGGCTGCTCTTTTTCATGGGTACGGATGAACAACCATACGCCGAGCAGCAGCAGCAGTCCCGCCGCCGCCTGACGCGGGCCGATCGCTTCGCCGAGCAGGAAATATGCCAGCAGCGTAGCGCCGACCGGTTCTCCCAGCACGCTCAAGGATACCGTCTCCGGCCGCATGTACGTTAACAGCCAATTGAACACATAATGGCCGAATACCGTCGGTACGAGCGCGAGCAGCAGGAACAGCCCCCATTCCCGCGCCGGATAACCGGTTAAGGGAATGCCAAGCGCGAGGTTGTAACCGGCTATACAAACGGCGGCAAACACGAAGACGAAGAAGCTGTATACGAAAGGCGGCATGTGGGCAAGGAGCCGCTTGCCGAGCAGCATGTGAGCCGCCACCGCGGCGGTTCCGAGCAGTGATAACGCATCGCCAAGCAGCGCCGAGCCTGTAAGCCCCCAATCGCCCCAGCCGATCATCAAGGCGCCGAGCATGGCAAGGCCCATGCTCAGGATAGCGGGCCAGCTCGTCTTTTGGCGATATAACAACCAGGCGCCAAGCAGCACGAACACCGGCTCCAGCGAGGTGATAGCGGTGGAGCTGGCCACCGACGTCAGCCGGAGCGAGCCCATCCACAGCAGGAAATGAAGGCCCAGCGCAAGTCCTGAAGCAAACAGCTCCAACCATTCGCGCAGGCGCATCCGACGCACGGACGCCCGGTATGGGAACAGCAGCGGGAGCATCAGGAGCGCCGTTATCGTTAACCGGTACATCGCCGAGACCGAGACAGGTGAATTTGACCAACGGATAAATATAGACGAGAATGAAATCGCCACAATGCCGATGATAAGCAGCAGCGAGATCGGAAATGGAAAAGATTTGGACGGCTTCATATGCATTCGCTCCTCGTATGCATCTTGTTGTTGGATAGTGAGCAAGAGTCCATTATATCACTATATTTGTCAAAGATCACGCCCCTTTGTGCGGCTGCGGATGGACTTTTCCGTTCATTTATGTTAAGAAAGAGTTAAGGCCGGACAAGAAGGACGGACGCATCATTTGAAGGAGGAATCGAGCATGTCCCGGCGATTTGTAATCGAAGCGGTGTTGGTCGCGATTTATGGAGAATTGCTGGCACCGAGTCAGCCCGTCGAGTATTTGATCCCGTACAACACGATCATGGAGCTCTACGAGATGAAAGACAGCCCCGAGCCGGTCATGCCGGAAGCCGACGACGACGCTCACGTGAAGCAGAAAATCGGTGAATTGATCGCCTTTTTTGACGATTCGTTCAATAAGAAGAAGCTGGAGCGTGCGCTGCTGGCGCCTTGGCGTTTAAGCCCGCCGCTGCCGATCAATGACAATGTGACGTTTACCGTCGTCAATGCCATGGAGAACGCCCAATACGGCGAAGCCGTCGATCCGATTGAAACCGAAATTATTCTGACTTCGCTGCGTGAGCAAGCGCCCATCGTGACCGATCAGGTTGAACTCATGGATAAAATCATACAAGCGGAAATTCCGGTTCAAGTATACGATGTTTACGATTTTGATTTCGCCGTTGAGCAGGGGATTACCGCTGATGATTGGATGCAGCCCTAGGCTGGGACCGTAACTGAACCGAATAAGGCAACAACGGATGAATCCCCGGTCTCGGGGATATTTTTTTGAAGGAGGTACACGGTAATTGGACGTCTATATCATTACCGGTTCGTCACGCGGCCTCGGCGAAGCGCTTGCCGAGCGGCTGCTGCTTGAAAATAACCGCGTCGTCGGGGTATCCCGGACGAGCAATGAACGCCTGGCCGAGCTCGCCGGTTCGGTTCCGGGGCGTTTCGATTTCGTGCCGTTCGACCTCGGACGAGCGGATGGCCATTACGAGTGCATGGAGGGTATTATCGATTCGGTCCGGATGGAAACGAACGCCGGAGGCCGATTAACGCTGATCCACAATGCCGGCGTGCTAGGACCGATCGCGCAGCTTAGCCTTGCAGACGAAGCCGAACTGGCCCGCAATGTGCAGGTCAATTTAACGGCGCCGCTGCTGATGACTTCGGCTTTCCTGCGGTTGACGGAGGAGCTGCGGGAGCGAACGGTAAGAACGATCGTGAACATCTCGTCAGGCGCAGCCAAAAAGCCGTATATCGGTTGGAGCGCCTATTGCGCGGCTAAAGCCGGCATTGACATGCTGACCCGATGCGTTGCGGCGGAGCAAGGGGAGGGAGCCCATGCGGCCCGAATCGTATCGATTGCACCCGGGGTCGTCGATACGGCGATGCAAGAGCAAATTCGCGGAACGGATGAAGCCCGATTCCCGTCGAAGCCGCGCTTTGTCGAGCTGAAGCGTACCGGCAAGCTGTTCTCCCCGCAAGAGGCGGCGGATAAGCTGATTCGCGTTGTCCGCAACGGTGGTTGGAAGCAAGGCGATATTTTGGATTTGAGAGACCTTTAGTGAAGGAGAACGGAACGGATGTTCGATCCTACGATTTTCGATAATTTGAAAGTAGTGTTGGAAGGGCGCCTGTACGATGTGGATGCGGAAAACCGTATCCGCATCAGCGGACGCGAGGATATCGTCGATCTCGCCGCCATGTCGCGCAAATTCTGTATGCGCTTTGCACGTAACGGCGGCACGTGTCAGGCTGCGGTGACGCTGGCGAGCGGCCTGACCGACTTCGCGGCGGAACGGCGCATTGCCCGGCTTGCCGACAGGCGGCCGGGAGCGGACCTGCTGCTGACGCTCGATCTGCCCCGGGAACGCCGGGCGCACTGTGCGGAGCTGCACGATTATTTAACCCGGCTGTGGGGCGAGGAAGCGGACATTCGCCACGAATTAACCGTGCTGCTGCAGCCGGAGGCGAACGAAGGCCCTTCGGAAGCGCCGGAAACGTATCGGATTCAATTGAAATTCCGTCAGCGCATCGACGAAAGCCACATCGAAGAGCTGGAGCAATGGCTCGATATCGCGGTCATGTCCCTTGTGTACGCGGATGAGGGCAGAAATTTCGTGCAGGGTTAGGGCGGATCGTCTTGGGCACTGCCTGCTATCGGTTGACAAAAAGACGCGTCCGACGCCGCGAATCCGCCAAACGGATCGCGACGCCGGACGCGTCTGCGCATTTACTTGTTACGCGTGACGAATTCGCGAATCATCGCTTCCGTCACATAAACGCGGGTGGGGGATATCCCCTGCTGCGCGTGGCTGTTGATGCGTGCGGTAATCGCATTGATCGCCTCGACGCTGAACGGTTTCCCGGCCGCACAGTCGGCTGCCGCTTGATCGATGGCCCGCTCGCGTGCTTCTTCCAGCTGTAGAAATCGCTCCAGATGGGCGTGCTGCTTAGACGTATGGGCCGTAATGGCTTCATGTACGCTCATGAAGACTGCAACTCCTTCGTTATCATGCATTTCAATAAAATCCATGATACACTATCCCTTATGACGATGACAACAGGCGGAAAAGCGAAACCTTATGAGTATCAACGGACATTGCCCGCGCGAACGGAGCAGGAGCAGGGCCGCTCCGGATCGCGGATAGAGTGAAACGATACACGGAGAGAGGCCTGTAAAGATGAGTAAATCAGAAGAGCGATTCGACATATTCGACGAACGGATGAACCTGGTTGGAACGGCATCCAGGGGCGAAGTGCATGCGCAAGGCTTCTGGCATCAGACGTTTCAATGCTGGCTGTGGTACGAGACGGAAGGGGAGGGGTGGCTGCTCTTTCAAGAGCGGCATCCCGGTAAAGATACGTATCCCGGACTGCTCGATATATCGTGCGCCGGTCATTTGCTGGCGGGGGAACGCGTAGAGGACGGCCTGCGGGAGCTGGAAGAAGAACTGGGCGTCGAAGCATCGTTCGAGCAGCTGCATAAGTGCGGTATGTATACCGATGAAGCCCTCCTTGCGCCGGACTGCATCGACCGCGAGTTTTGCCACGTATTTGTGTTGAAGAGCGGCCGTCCGCTTACGGCCTATAAGCTTCAACCGGACGAAGTGACCGGCTTGTACGCCGTTCGCTTCGCGGATGTCCAGGCTCTAGCGGCAGGCAAGCTGAATCACTTGCGGATCCACGGTGTCCGGCCGGATGATGCAGGGGAGCTGACGGCCGCGCACCGAGTCGTATCCACGGCGGATTTCGTACCGCGTCCGGAAGCGTATTACCGGATGGTGCTCGATGCCGTTCGGGTAATAAACGATGAGAAATGATCATCATTTCCCGGGTAAGCGCAAGAAATGATTTGTTTTTCGATTTTTCAGACATTTTCGACAAATTACCTTCTGTTCATGAAATTCGAGAAACGGGCAATGTCGCAGGCTTTCATCAGGGTTTCATGAAGGCGCCCGTCCGGCTTGCCCGTCTTCGAACACGTGTTTGCTATTCGCCGGATTTGCTCGTTATGGCAAGAACGGCCTGCACGACACCGCCGACCGGCACATACGTAAGCTCTTGCTTGCGGTTCAGCTCATCGGGCATCGCCATCCAAGGCTCGACGCAGATGAAAGGCTTGTCTTGAATCGACCATAATACGACGTATCGGAACGCCTCGCTGTAGGTCATTTCGACAACTTGCCGGCCTTCGAACGTGAAACCGATCCGCGGTTCCTTCGCATCCAGGAACACGACCGATTCAGGCAGCTGATCCAAATCGACCTCACCTTCGTACGGCTTCTCCCGATGATCGTTGAAATCATAGTAGCGATCCGCATCGATGTCATAGCGGACGGCCTTGCGATCCGCCAGGAAATACGGGTGAAAGCCGGGGTACATCGGCATCGGTTCTGCGGAATGATTGCTGTACTGCTGCTCGATCGTTAAGGTCCCGTTCAGCAGACGGTAGGTGAAGCTCAGCTCGAAATCGAATGGAAACGACGCCAGCGTGTCTTCGTTAGCCCGGAGCGACAGCGTAATATAGACGCCGTTGTCGTCGCCGGTCTTCTCGACGCGCCAAGGGTGGTTCCGTGCGACGCCGTGATTTTTCATCGAATATGGAGTTCCCTTCCATTCGTAACGGTTATCGGTTATGTAGCCGCTAACCGGGAACAGTACCGGAATGCCGCCTCGAATGTTGGCGGATGGATCAAGCAGCGTAGCCCGATCCAGGTAAAGCCGCTCGACTCCGGCCGTTCCGTAGCTCGTCACGATGCCTCCCCGTTCCGGGACGATGCGAAACCAGGCGTCGCCATCCGCTTCCTTTAACTCATAAACTGTATACGTATCTTCGTAGGTTCGAATTGAATAACCGCTCATTTGTTCGCCTCCTCGTTCATTACACTTCGTTATGGTATCATAAACCGGACAAACTGTGCCATTCATTCCCTGCTCATCGCCGCCGCTTCAAGAAGGCTTCACGATGACGGCGTGCATAATATTTTACCCCAAGAAGATACTGGTAATGTATCGATGAATAAAGATGGGGGGATGGACATGTGCGAACGGTTCTCGCTCATGAGCGGGGTTACGGAGTTATTCGATCGGTTCGAGTTGAACGACATCCGCATGTCGCTCCGTCCGCGTTCGGACTATGCTCCGACCCGTACGGTGCCGGTTATCGTGAACGAGCAGGGACAGCGCAAGCTGGAAGGGTACCGCTGGGGGCTGATCCCCTTTTGGGCGAAGGACGCCGTATTAACCAGCGGCGCAGATATTCAGGAAAAACGCGAGTATCGCAAGCTGTTTGCCAAACACCGCTGTGTGTTTCCTTGCGACGGGTTTTATGTATCTGCGGCGGAAGGCAAGCGCCGCCGTTATGTCCGTGTTTCGTTGACGGACCGGAAGACTTTCGGGGTTGCGGGATTTTATGAAATTTGGAAAGACAAGCAGAACGGCGAGTTTCGGACTTGCACCATGATGACGACTGCCGCCAACCGGCTGCTCTACGATTATACGGAGCGGATGCCGGCGATTTTACAGGAACGAGATCTGAAGGAGTGGCTCGACTCGAAGCGCAACGGCGAGCCTGATTTTTTGCAAAGCCTGTTATCGCCGTTTCCGCCGGAGCGCATGCGCGTGGAGCCGGTAGGTGCGGACGAATGGTCCGGCTCAAGCCCTGACGAAGACAGCGAGGGGGAGATGCCGATGAAGGTAAAAGCGCTGCTTCAGGCATCGCTTAAACGGTAGGCTTGTTCATGTGCCGCGGCGAAAAGGACGGTCGCTTGGGAACGTCCTTTTCGGCCGTTTTCCCGTGCAGGACAGATCATCCGGGCATGAAGCGGCCATGAGACGGGAATGGAATTTGTCAGGTATAGAAGCGGTTTCCCACGAATACACCTTAAAGCAGATGTGAAGGCCATCTTATATTTAATATTACTAATAATTAATGATATTAATAATTATCGAACGGTGTCCCATCCGCATCCCGCAAACGATTTTCCAGATTACGCCTCCAAATTTACGATGATGTACGAATCGTATAAGAACCGTCTTGCGCCCGTCTTCCGTTCTGTTTAAAAACCTGCGAATCGGGTTAATGCTGTTAGTAACGAGTATCGCTTAGAAGTAAATGCTTGGAGGGGGTCACGATGGAGAAAACGCTCCGTGCCCGTTATGTACTCAAAAAACCGGTTATTCCAGCCAAAAACGGTATTTTATTCGAGGGGACGGATTTGTCGCTGCGGCGGGATATCGTTATTTTCGTATCCGAGCAGCCGAACCGCGACGAACAACAAGCGTACATGCGTTTGATTCAAGAGGTAGCTCATTTAAATGATACCCGCTTCTTGCATGTGCTCGACGTCGGCTTCGAAGATTTATCGATTTACGCCGTTCTGAAATCGTTCGACGGGGAACCGCTGTTGGCCAGGCTACAACGCCGAGCATTCACCTTGGCCGACGTCGTTGCCATGTCGTTCGAGCTGAGTAAAGGCATGCTAGACGCCTTGGAAAAAGGCATCGCCGGCTTCTCCGTCATGGCGGACAACGTCTGGATCGGAAACGACGGTCACCTTAAAATTATTAACTGCTGGGAAAAAGTGAAGAGCGACGAGCAGGGCGCTCGAGGACTTGCCAGCTTGATCTATCAGCTGTTTATGGGGACGGAATCTATTCCTTCGTCGCTGGAACAGAGGGAGCAGCGTTTGCGTACGGCTCTCGTTGCCACGACGGATGAGCGTAAGGACGCATTGCTCGTTCTTCTCGGACGTGCATGGAGGGGCCAGCATACCTTATCGTCGTTCATCATGCAGTTAGGCCAGCTGTCCGGACAGGCGGCGCCGGATGGGGCAGCCGGGATGCCGGACAAGGAAGAAGAGGTGCGCTTCGCGATCAAACGGGAGCATGCAGCGGTACCGGCCAAGGATGAGCTCGTTCGTTCAACCGTAAAGGATGAGATCGTCGAAGAAGAGGAAGAAGTGGAAGAAGCTAAGAGCGGCGGTTTTTGGAAAAAATCGCTGATCGGCATGGCCTTGTTTACGGTGGCGGCCGTGACCGCGGTCGGCGTGTTTCTATTGTTTATGGAGCTCGGGATCGGCCGGAAGTCTCCGGACTCGCAGCAAACCGCCGCGAAATCGGGCCAGAGCTCCGCTTTGCCGGAGACGCCGTCCGCAGCGAACCCGGTACCCGCGACACCGGCTGAGCCTCAGTCATCGTCGGAGGCGCAACCCGGAGAAGGTCAAGCCGTCACAGCGCCGCAGCTGGTCGGTCTAAGCAAAGAAGAAGCGGAGAAACAGGCGCTGGCCGCCGGTCTTCGGTACCAGTTTTATTTGGAGAAAAACCCGCATTCGGCAAATACGGTGTTTCGTCAAAGTCCTGCGCCGGGCACTCCGCTCCAGAAAGGCGACAATGTATCGTTCTGGGTAAGCAAAGGGCCTTAAGCAGACGAAGAAGGACGGGAATTCCGGGCGTCAAGACGCACCGGATATCCCGTCCTTCTTCTCTTTGTCGATCGCTTCAGACATTGTTTTATCGGTTAGATGGGCGTAAATTTGTGTCGTTTCGGGCGAGGCGTGACCGAGCTGCTCCTGCGTTTTGTACAGATCGTTGCGCAAGTAATAGTCCGTCGCGAACGAATGGCGCAGTTTATGAACCGATAAGTAAGGTTTGCCGAATCTTTTGGCATATTTGATCACCATTTCCTGAATCGCCCGTTTGGTCATACGCTCGCCTTCCTGTTTGCCGTTAGCCAAAGCAAGGAAGAGCGCCTTCTCGCGTTTCGGCGCTTTGTAGACCGAGCTGCGAAGCTCCAAATAACAGGCCAGATCATCTACCGCGTCCTGCCGGAAATAGACGGGCGTTTTGAACGTCTCGTCGTTCTTGCCTTTGCGGAACGCATAAATAAGCTTCTTCTTCAAATCGACGTCCTCGACGTTCAGGTTAACGACCTCCGACACGCGCAGTCCGGAGTTGAGGATGAGGCTCACGAGACAGGCATCGCGTGTTTTATTGATCTCGTAAGCATAGGTCGCCTGCTTGTTCGATGCCACGTCTTGGCCGTAGCCCGTCTTCACATAGTCGATAAACTCGGCGATCTCCGCCTCCTGCAGCAGCTTGCCTTCGAGCTTGGCCGCCGAGTCTTTCGGTTTATGCGTCCGTTTAATTTCCACCTTCGCCATGACATTGCGCTTGAGCAGCGGGTAGAAATTCTCGTCCTCGGCGATTTGACTCAAATAATGAAACAACGAGCGCAGCGAGGACAGCTTGCGGGAAATGGTCGTTTTCGAATTGGCGTTCGTTTTGCGCATGGCGAGGAACATCTTGTAATGATCGATGCTCTCCATATGCAGCCGCTCGAGATCGAGGAGCGGCACATCTTTCATTTGTCCGGCCGTACTCAACCCTTCGGCGAGCAGCCAGCCGAAGAATGTCTCGTAATCCCTCACATATTCGAGCAGGGAAGAGGGAGACAAGTCGGGCAGTTTATAATTAATGAATTTCTCCACGTACCAGGGCATCAGCGGGATTTTTTTCTCCAGCTCCAAACGGTCTTTGACTTTGATTACGTTCATCGGGCCACGCTCCTTAACTGCCTGTATTCAGCAATTAGTTAACATAATTATAATTATGTATTGTTTTGTTGGTTGACAGCTACTTGAACCGATCGCTGTACCCGTTATTTTATCACAATTGCAGGAAATCGGTTAGATATGGGGGTTGAATTCACAGGCAGGTTCGTGTACATTAAGGCTAGTCTTACACAAGTGCATATTGTGGGAACAGGTGCTTCAACTTCAGGTTGAAGCTTAATAGGGAAGTTCGGTGCAAATCCGATGCGGTCCCGCCACTGTAACAGCGTAGTTCGCAGCCACGAAGCCACTGATTCGCAACCGGATCGGGAAGGCGGCTTGCGGGCGTCGATGCTGGTAGCCAGGAGACCTGCCTGTTCTGACGACACTGATATACCTACGGAAGATAGGGAGGTGTTAGGAAGCTGCTGCGATCGGTTTTCGTACGGAGGGTGAATGGCCCCTTTCGTTCCGAAAGTTTATCAGGATAAGAAGCATTTCTAACCGTCTACGGTTGGGAATGCTTTTTTTGTTGCACAAATTCATGGGAGGAGATTAAATGAAATCGTCCAAAGTCTTGTCAATGATCGCGGTTATCATCGGATTTATCGTTTATTTTGTCGTGAACGAGCCGCAATCTGCTAATGCGATGCACATCATGGAGGGATTCTTGCCGCCGGGATGGGCGATCTTCTGGTGGGCGGTGTTTATCCCGTTCTTCGTGCTCGGCGTCCGCGCCATTGCCCGGATCACGAAGACGTCGCCGGAATTGAAGCTGCTGCTCGGTCTGGCGGCTGCGTTCACGTTCGTACTGTCCGCCTTGAAGCTTCCTTCGGTTACAGGCAGCAGCTCTCATCCGACCGGAACCGGTCTCGGCACCGTGATGTTCGGGCCGCTGCCGATGAGCGTGCTCGGTTCGATCGTTCTGCTGTTCCAGGCTTTGCTGCTCGCACACGGGGGATTGACGACGCTGGGAGCCAATGCGTTTGCGATGGCGGTTGCCGGCCCGATCGTCGGGTTCTTCGCCTACAAATTCATGGTGAAGACGACGGGTAAAGAAGTGTGGGCCGTCTTCACGGCAGCCGCTCTAGCCGATTTGTCGACGTATTTGGTAACTTCCGTGCAGCTGGCTCTGGCGTTCCCTGCTGCAGAAGGGGGCGTTGCCGCCTCGTTCATGAAATTTTCGGGTATTTTCGCCATCACGCAAGTACCGCTTGCGATTAGCGAAGGACTGTTGACTGTGCTTGTCTGGAACTGGCTGCGGTTGCACCATGCCGAAGCTTTGTCGGTTGTGCGGCATACAACGAAAGGAGTCGATCATTCATGACCAAAAGGATGAAAAACGGCCTGCTTATCGCCGGCGTCGTGCTGCTGAGCACGCTTCCGCTGCTTCTTGTCGACGGAGAATTCGGGGGAGCCGACGGGGCGGCCGAGGATATGATCCGCCAGCTGTCGCCGGCCTACGAGCCTTGGTTTGCTCCGCTGCTGGAGCCGCCTGCGGAAACCGAGAGCATGCTGTTCGCTTTGCAGGCCGCCGTCGGCGCTGCCGTGATCGGGTATACGGTCGGGCTTTATAAAGGAAAAGCCGCGAAATCTAAAGACCGATGATCCATACGATCGATAGCTTGTCGTATACCAATAAGCTGCGGCACGTTTCCCCGATGTGGAAATGCGGATTTGCGGCCGTGCTGCTGACGCTTGCGTATGCGGCGCAGCCTGCGGTTCAGGCTGCGATCTTCTGTTGGATGCTGGTCTGGACGGTCGGTTACGCGGGTATCCCGTTAAAGACGTACAGCTGGTTGTTCGGCGCATCGTGCTTCTTTTATGTGACCAGCTTGCCGGCGTGGGTGATCGAGGCGGCTTCGTCCGCCGCAAGCGTCCGGCCGGATGCGCTGCTGGCTGTTCCGGTATTTCGCGGGTGGTTGTATATTTCACCGGCGGCCTTGGTTCAGGCGGTGGAAGTGTTCGTGCGGATAGCCGCCTGTGAAGCGT
The DNA here is from genome assembly GCF_055379675.1 of Paenibacillus sp. JCM 9796. Lineage (NCBI taxonomy): Bacteria > Bacillati > Bacillota > Bacilli > Caryophanales > Paenibacillaceae > Paenibacillus > Paenibacillus sp. JCM 9796. The sequence continues at coordinate 5,606,272 of NZ_AP043723.1, read as the reverse complement.
GTTTGCTGTTCATCGTCTTCACGATTCCGTTCCCGGAATTGATGCAGGTGATGAAGCGGCTTCGCATGCCTCAAGCCGTGCTTGAGCTGATGGTGATTACCTACCGGTTCTTGTTCCACCTTTCGGATGCCGCACAAGGAATGATCGCCGCGCAGCGGGCACGGGGCGGACACGCAGGCTTCTGGCGCACGCTGCGGGACGTCGCGGCCTTGCTCGTACAGCTTTTTGCCAAGACGATGCAACGTTATCGGGGGTTGTCACAGGGTCTTATGTCGCGGGGATTTACCGGAGAGCTTCACTTTATGCCTTACGAACCTAAGCCGATTCCAGGACGTTACGGAGCCGAAGGCATTCTCGGTGCTGCGACGCTCGCGCTGCTCAGTATTTGGCTTCGAGTGGGGGGAGTGTGAGAGGATGAAGCCGATATTGGAAGCTTCAGATGTCACGTTCACGTACCCGGGCGCTCAAACGCCCTCTCTGCGTCAGCTGAATATACGTATACCTGAAGGAAAACGCACGGCAATTTGCGGACCTAACGGCTCGGGCAAATCTACGTTCTTCCTGCATGCCGTCGGTATTCACCGGCCGAAGTCCGGAACGATGCTTTGGAAGGATGCGCCTTACGTTTATAAGAACGAAGACCTGCAGCGGCTTCGCCGGCAAGTCGGTCTTGTGTTTCAAGACCCGGAGCAGCAGTTGATCTTACATACGACTTACGAGGACGTATCGTACGGGCTGCGCAACGCCCGTCTGGAGGAGCAGGAAATACGCCGGCGCACCGAACGCATGCTGGATGTGATGGGGCTTACGCCATGGGCGGAGACTCCGCTTCATCAATTGAGTCTGGGTCTAAAAAAACGCGTCGCCTTAGCCGGCGTGCTCGTGCTTGAGCCTGAGCTGCTGCTGCTGGACGAGCCGACAGCCTATCTGGATCGTCGTTCGGAGCATCGGCTGGTGGAGGAGTTAAACCGGATTCATGGACAAGGGATCACCGTGGCGATGGCCACCCATGATTTGAACATGGCCTATGCGTGGGCCGATTGGATCCTCGTCATGTACGAAGGAGCGTGCGTCATGGAAGGTACGCCGGAGCACGTGTTCACGGAAGCCGACGTGCTGGCCGCTTACGGATTGGAGCTGCCGGCGCTCGTTGAGCTGTGGAAGGCGCTGCCCGCTGACAGAAGACTCGGTGCCAAGCCTCCGAGGGACATCGCCGCATGGAAGGCGATGCAGGAGACGTGGCGCTGAGCCTGGTCTTGCGCTAGAGGGTCGTCGAACCGTTAGGGGCGGCGGCCCTTTGTCGTTATGAGATGAGGAGATTAACGTTTGCTCTTCTTGCGCTGTGCGATTTCTTCCGTGACGATATAAGCGAGCTCGTCGTTGCCAAACAACGAGAGTACGCCGAGCAGCGTCTCATCCCCAATCTCCTCCGATTCTTCCTTGGGCACCGTTAATTCGACCGCTTGTCGGAGCGCTTCATTGCCTTCTTGCTGCGGATACGCGCGCAAGTAAATATCGAAAGGGTCCAGATTGTGATTGACGCACCACTGCGCGAATACGAGGATCATCATTTGTTCGTCGCGCTGATAATTGCGGATGATTTGCTCTTCCAATTCTTTGCGGCTCATTGAAAAATCTCCTTCTGGCGGGTAATATGGATCATTATAACGAAAGTTCGGGTGAGTTCACAATGATCATGAATGAAAAGATAAAAGCGTCCGAAGTTCAATTGACCGGTATCAACGGCGAGGAGCTGGGGATCGTCCCCACCTCGGAAGCGCTCGCTTTAGCCCGCAAGCTGAAGGTCGATTTAGTATGCACTTCGCTGATGAGCAGCCCGCCGCCCTGCAAGCTAATCGGCAAGGGAGCGGCCAAACAGGAAGAGCAACAAGCCCGCAAACGCGAACGGGAGCCGAAATTCAAGGAAATCCGTCTAACTGCGCACATCGAAGAGCATGACTTCGACACGAAGAAGCAGCAGGCGGAACGCATCCTGAAATCCGGCGATGCCGTGCTGGCGGTCGTTCGTCTTCAAGGAAAGGAAGGTCCGAAAGCGAAGGAGCTGCTGCAGTCGCTGCTGCAGGAATTGAAGCCGTACGGACGCACCAAAACCGGGATTCAGCTGAGCGGCAAGCAAGCTGCGGTACAAATCGACCCGATACTGTAGGGGCGATTCTTTTTGAAATATAGTATACATAATATATATTACGTAATCTAATTTGCGAGTTATCGGTTTGTTTCCATTAAGTTAAGTTCGGAACACGGAAATGAATAGGATCATGGATACATAGAATGATACCAAGCACGCAATAAGATCTTAGTGTTTGGTGGAGGTTCTGGTCTTGGACAAAATGATACCTAAAACGATACAGGCGTATGAGTACGTGAAGAGCGGCTTGAAAACGGGGAAGTGGTTGTTTGGCGATGAATTATTGGTCATGGATATTTCGAAAGAAATGAATTTTTCACGAAGACCGGTCATTGATGCCTTGAAGAAACTGGAGATGGAGCGTTTTGTAGAAATCATCCCGCAAACGGGCTGCCGCGTCGTCAATTGTACCAAAGAGCAGATGGTTAACCATTTTCAAATCGGAATGTGTCTGGAAGGACTTGCAGCCGGACTGGCCGCACGAAGAAGAGAAGATACAGAGGTTCAAGAGCTGATCGCGATTAACGAATCATTGAAGAGCATCATAACGACAACGCCGTTTTCGTATGAACATTATTTTGCTGAAAATAGGAAATTGCATGAAGCGATTTTGAGAATGGCCCGCTCGGAGGAACTGCTGCAGTTCACGAAGAGCATGTGGGATTTGAACGATTTTTATTTGGTCAATTCCTTCCAATTCAAAACCCATCTTGCTCAAAGTATCTCGGAGCACGATGTCATTATTGCCAAAATCAAAAACAAAGACGAGAAGGGAGCGCGATTTGCGATGGAAGAACATATTATCGAGTTTGCCGGATTGTTTAATGACCGATGAAGGAAGTGCGAGGCCGCCCGCAGAGGCATCAGCCTTGTCCCGGAAGGATACAAGTATTCTCAATTCTTACAGCAGGTGACAATCTTGTGCTGGGGATGTATGATAAATATCGTAAGGAACCGGATATCGAAACGAAAGAAGTGTCGTGTAATGCTCATGTTCCGCCGCTATACGATGGTCATGTTTGTTTTGTTGATTGTCATTTGGGGATCCGGCATTCCCATCATTAAAATCGGGTTGGAGTATTGCCCGCCCATCTTATTTTCCGGATTGCGCATGTTTCTCGGCGGTCTCCTGATGGCTGTGGTTGCGGCCCTCTGGGGCGGAGCCATCTCGTTCTCCCGGACTTGGCACATTATTGGGATATCGGCTATGTTTAATGTCGTTTTATTTACAGGCCTAATGACGTTCTCCATCGACTATCTGCCTTCCGGTCTAGCCGCGGTGCTTATTTATATGCAGCCTATTCTGGTCGGAATTATTGCAAGGATATGGCTGGGCGAAGCGCTGTCGCCGAAGAAAATTACAGGCTTGCTGCTAGGCTTTATAGGTGTTGTCATGATCAGCGTCTTTAAAGAAGTAAGCGAAGCTTCCTCTCTAACCGGAATTGTTCTCGGTATCACAGCCGCATTCGTGTGGGCGGTGGGCACGGTTTATGTCAAATCGGTGCAAGAGAAGGTTTCCATCCTTTGGCTTGTAGCGGGCCAATTTATTGTTGGCGGACTGGTTCTGCTGTTGGTAGGCCTGTGGGCGGAGTCCTGGTTCGCCATCGCGTGGACGCTTCCTTTCTGGTTCAGCCTTCTATTTACCGCCATCATCGGGGTTGCGTTCGCGTGGGTGTTATGGTTTGTCCTCATTCACGAGGGCCAGGCCAGCAGCGTTTCCTCCTATACCTTTGCGGTTCCTTTGATTTCCATTTTGCTAGGCACGATTCTGCTGAATGAAAAGGTTACATTATCTTTATTTATCGGTTCCGTTTTGATCGGTTTGGGTATTTATCTAGTCAATCGTCAAGCCGCTGCGAGCAGTGAGATCAGCGGCAACATGCGTGAGCTGTAAAAGGGTCCGTTAGAAAGCCTGCTCGAATAAAAATGAACCGTGGGAGCGTTAATTCCACGGTTCATTTTCATATTCCGGACGAGCTATCAAGGCCAGCAGGGGGATTGGCCGTTTTACTTAACGAATAGCAAGGAAATTTGCGGCAATAGCACAATAACCAGGTAAGCGGCGATCATGCATAGAACGAATGGAATAATGGCTCTATCCAGTTTGGCTATCGGCAAGCCGGATATACTGGAAGCGACGAATAAGTTGACGCCAACCGGAGGCGTCAGCATGCCGATCTCCGCGCCAATGACCATGATCATGCCAAAATGAACAGGATCGACGCCAAGAGGCTGCAAAACCGGCAATAAAATAGGAGCGAGAATAATAATGATGGTGACGGTTTCCATAAATGTGCCGACGATCAATAAAAACAGGGCAATGATGAGCAATAAAACGGTGGGGTTATTCGATAAGCCAATGATCCACTCGCCAAAAACATTCGAAATTTGATAAAGCGTGATGAGCTGTGCAAAGGCCGTGGCCGTACATATAATAATCAACACGGTACCCGCCGTAATTGAACTATGGATCAGGACTTGCGGAAGCTTCTTCCACGTCAGTTCCCGGTAGATCCACATGCCCACGATAAAGCTGTATACCACTGCGATGGCGGCAGATTCTGTCGGGGTAAAAATTCCGGTGTAAATCCCCCCCAATATGAGGACGGGCCCCAATAAACTCCACTTCGCCGACCAACCTGTACGGAGCACGTTCCGGAACGAAAATCCTTGATTAAGGGTACGTACACCTTCTTTCTTGGAAATCCAGCCGACAAGCGCGATTAAAAACACAATAATGACGAGGGCAGGTCCGAAGCCCGCCAGGAACATATCCTTAACGGATGTGTCTGTAGAAATGGCATATAAGATCATCGGAATGGAGGGGGGGATGATGATGCCTAACCCTCCGCCGGTTGCAGAAATGGAGGCGGCTGTCTCTTTCTTATATCCGGCGCTAGTCATGGCGGGTATCATAATCGCTCCGATCGCGGCTACAGTAGCCGGGCTGGATCCGGAGATCGCGGCAAATATGGAGCACGCCAGCACGGTAGCAACGCCCAGCCCGCTTCTAAGATGACCCGTAAAGCTTTGTACAAAATCAATGAGCCTTTGCGATATTCCTCCCGTTTCCATCAGGGCGCCTGACAATATAAACAAGGGAATGGCCAAGATAGGAAAGGAATCCAGAGACGTAAAAGACAATTGTCCCAAAAAGGTTAACGGCACGCCTCCCGCCCATAAGGAAAGAAGAACGGAAATCCCCAGGGCGAAGGCAATTGGAATCCCCAGGAGCAATGTAATGAACAGCGAAATTGCCAGTACCCAGACAGCCTCCATAACTATTCTCCTCCGGTTTGTTCTTTACGGGCAGCCGTTCGATAAATCCTTTGCATAATCCGAAGCGATAGGAGTGCATAACCGAATGGCACGAGGAAATAAACATACCCCATCTTGATCTGAAGGGAAGGCGAATGCTGATCGACAATCATGTTCTCTATGGCAACTTCGCAGCCGATTTTTATCATAACGATGGCAAACAGGAGCCAGATCGCATTCCGCAACAGATCGACTATACGATTCGCCGATTGGGGAAGCAGCGTCGTCAGCAGTTCGACTCGAAAATGCCGGTTGTACTTGACCCCTAAACTGGCCGAAAGATAGACTAACGCGACGAACAAATATCTGGCTAGCTCTTCGGTCCAATCGAGCGGAAGATTAAGGAAGTATCGGAATATGACTTGTAGAAACAACAGGACTGAAATGACGGATAGGAGGGAGGCGGCCCAAATCTCCTCAAAATAACGGTCAAGCTTACTTAGCCATTTCATATGGACACCCCTCGAAACTTGGATTTATCTGAATGGCTTGGCGGATCGAAGCTTCATTTCACTGCATCCATAATTTTCGGCAGCAAATCTTTACCGATTTTGTCTGCATACTTTTCATTAATGGACTGGACCGCTTTACGGAACCCATCCAACTCTTGCGGCGACAGCTCGGTGATCTTCATTCCATTGTCCTTCAACAGCTGCAAGGCAGCGGTTTCCCTTTCACGATTGATCTTGACCTGTTGTTCGGCTGCGGTCTCGGCCGCTTTACGGATTATCTGTTGGTCCGCTTTACTGAGCGAATCCATAAACTTCTTGCTGGCCATCAGCGGTGCGGGACTATAGGTGTGATTGGTCTTCGTTAAATATTTTTGCACCTCATAAAATTTGGTGGCCGCAATCTGTCCATACGGGTTCTCCTGGGCATCGACCGTTCCTTGCTGAAGAGCGGTAAAGAGCTCTGTGAAGGCCATCGGTGTCGGTTTCGCCCCCAATGCTTTCCACGTGTCGACGGTCAACGGATTCTCCGCTACCCGGACCTTAATATCCAGCAAATCTTTAACCGATTTAATTTCGTGCTTGTTGTTTGTCAAATTGCGGAATCCGAGCTCCATATAACTTAAACCGGCATAGCCCCTGGCCTCGCCGCTGTTCAGAATTTCCATGCCGACCGGGCCATGGAGAAAGCGGTCGACTTGTTGTTCGTCGGCAAATAAAAACGGCAAATCGTACGCCGTAAAGGCCGGGACAAAATTGCCTAATGCCGATGGAGAGATGATGGCGGCCTGAACCGTTCCGATCTGAAGCGCTTCAGCGAGCTCACGGTCGCCGCCCATTTGACCGCTGTGAAAAATTTTGACCTGAATACTATGATTGCTTTCCTGTTCCACCATTTCCTTGAACTTGACCAAGCCTTCATGCAAGGAATGCTGTGAATTCACTGATGTTGCAAGGTTCAATACTTTGGCTTCTTGCTTCGTCCCGCCGGTTTGCGGTATTTGGGAACTTTTGCCGCTGCAGCCGGAGAGGATTAAACCGAGTATGCCCAAAACGCTCATTGACCGAAACCACATGTTCATGTGGACTTCCCCCTTAGAAATGACTTTGGATTGAGAACTGCCGTGCCCGTCTTCGTAATACTCTAGAATCTTAGAGGCTAAAAAATCTGAGACTGGACAAAGCACCTATACCCCAAAATGTATTCGCTTACATTTGTGATTATGATAAATGCCATGCACTCAAAAAAGACAACATAACTAATATTATGTAACCTATATTTTTCGACGCTGGCTTGATTCAAGGAAATAAATGCTAGTACAATAGAACAAGTTCGATTCAGGAATGGGGAAAGGGTGGCTGCATGAAGCTTCTAACGGTTCAAGACGCAATAGCTAAAGTCAACGCCTGGTTCCATATTCCAGTCACACATGACGTGATCCATAGCGGTATTTACCGCAATTCGGAGCCTAACCAGACGCCCTATTATCGGGTTGAGCTGGAGTGGAATAAACAAGGCGAGCCTGCGCTGGACGACGACGGCTTGGTGAACAAGCAGACGATACGAGCCGAATTGGATGCCGTCTCAGGCCATATGATCGCATTTTACCGCCATGAGTTCAGGAAGAACGGCAAAGACCAGAAGGCAGAAATGGACAATGCCTTATATGCCGTCGTCTTTCCGTACGTTCTTCAATGGATCGGCAAGTTAGGCTTGCCCATTTCGGAATCGGAGCTGGAGTTAAAGAGGAAGCAGGTCATCGACGGCGATCTGTATGAGTTGGATTACGGCAGGCAGTACGCGGGCATTCCTGTGCGTAATTTTGGGACGTTCAACATCAAGCTGGATCAAGCGTTCGGTCTCGTTCATTTATTTTGCAGATGGGATGCTTGCATCTTCGACGATCGCGTAATACCGATAGCGCCGGATGCCTTCAAGCTGCAGTTTGATTCGAAGCAATTGATGCTGTACTATATGAAGATGCTTTCATCGGAACATCCTTACTATATGTGGAAAGAGGATACGTTCGTGGCCGTCTCGGGACGTCTGGTCAGCGCGGATCGAGGGGAGTTGACCGAAATGATAGATTTGCAGCCAACAAAGCCGCAGCGCCGTCAACCGGTCAAGTTTGTGCGTAAACCGATATTTTCCGCGGATCAGTATGAGGCTTTAAGGGTAAGCGATCATGTGACCGAGGTAGATCCTTGTGCGCCGCATCCTTTTTTTCCCGTACTGTCGGATGAAGAGGTGATCAAAGCCAAAGACATCGCCGTCTCCTATTTGCAGCAGCACATGAGCGAAGAAACGTGTCAGTACGCCTTTATTCGCAAGGAAGGACATGAAGTGGCAAGGAGCATGCAGGGAAATCGGCTTCAGGTTGAGATCCAACGCCTGTACAACGGAATACCTGTCATTGGGGGAGCCGTCCGTTTGTTTATAGATCGCGATAGTTGGGAGCTGAACCATGTCATGGACGGCCTGGAATTTTGGAAGATGGCCGCCAAATCTAACGTCCTTGCATATAAAGAACCCCGAATTGCAATGGAAGAAGCATGGAGTAAACTGAAAGGAAAAGTCGAATTGAACCTGCATTACAGATTGGAGGAGGGCGTTCCGGCAAACGAAACAAAACGCGCGATCTTGGTCTACACGCTGGATTGCGATTGGATTTGCAATGCCGTTACGGGAGAAGTGACGAAGCTGGCTCTTCCAAGCACTCCTTAAAATGATCACGGCGAGGGCCGTATCCGTTCTCCGGCAGCCTGCATACTATGCGGGCTGTTTGTGTTTTTCCAAGTTCTACATATTTCCATTCAAGCCAGGTCATACTATGGAAAGTCGATCGGTTCAAGCTTATCTTTATCTGGAGGAGGCAGGGCATTGTTCTTCTGGCAAAGATTTAAACATAGAAAACCGGCAAAAAACAATAGGGGAAGCCGCGGTACAAGTTCCCCGTCCGCAGTTTCTGATAAGCCGGAGCTCCAAATGAAGATTCAGACGGAACTGGAGGATACGATTCACTTGCTGGAATCGCTGCTTGGAGAGAACGAGGATCTCATCATGCGGCGTTTTCATATTTTCGGCGATCACCCGGCCATCCTGATGTATTTCTCCAATATGGCGGATCAAGCGGCAATCAACAGCGAGATTATGAAGTCTCTCATGTATGTGCCATCGCATCTGGAGGGTAAGGAAATTCAACCGGAACGCTTGAAGCATGTGCTGCTTTACGATTCGCTCCACCACAGCAAAGGAACCTTGGAGAGCAAGGTGTCCGTCATTGTTGACGGTGTGCTGCGCGGACAGACCGTTGTAGCCATACAGGGATTCGATGAGGCCATCTTGCTGGATACGGCTAGCGTGACGAAGCGGACGGTCAATCAACCCGAGACGGAGCAGGTCATCCGCGGACCGCGCGAAGGGTTCATTGAGCAGCTTGAAACGAACATCGCGCTTCTGCGTTACCGCTTGCCGACGCCGGACTTTCGTATAAAAATGACAAAAATCGGCCGGATTACGAAGTCACGGGTGGCGATTTGCTACCTTAAAGGAATCGCGAGCGACGCTCTCGTCCAGGAAGTTCAGAACCGGCTGGCCGTCATTGACATTGACGGCGTGCTGGATGTGGGCTATTTGGAGCAATTCATCGAGGATAATCATTATTCCCCGTTTCCTCAGGTGCAAAATACGGAGCGGCCCGATAAAGCGGTGGCCAATATGCTGGAGGGCCGCGTCATCATCATGGTGGACGGCTCGCCTTTTGCCTTAATAGCGCCGACGGTATTCAGCCAGTTTTACCAGACGACCGAGGACTACTCGGAGCGGTTTGTCATGGTCAGCTTCATTCGATTGGCCCGGTTGCTCGCGCTTGCTTTCTCTTTGATTACACCTTCTTTGTATGTCGCGATTATTTCCTACAACCCGGAGCTGATCCCAACGGAGTTCGCCGTTGCCGTGTCAGGCGGGCGTGCGGGCGTGCCTTTCCCTTCGGTGGTCGAGGTGCTCGTTATGGAGGCGTCGATGGAGGTGTTGAGGGAGGCGACTTTACGACTGCCTCAGCAAATCGGGGGGGCCTTGTCGATTGTCGGCGTTCTTGTCATCGGACAAGCGGCTGTCGCGGCCGGTTTTGTCAGCCCCATCACGGTCGTTACGATTGCGCTCACGACTATCGGCTCCTTCGCGACGCCCGCTTACAATGCGGCTTTGGCGCTTCGCCTGCTGCGGTTTCCGCTTGTGGTTTTGGCCGGGATGTTCGGTCTATACGGCGTTATGGTCGGATTAATACTCATTGCCAATCATATGCTTTCCCTCCGCTCGTTCGGCGTGCCTTACTTGAGCCCGATCGTGCCTGGCAATTTTGAAGGGATGAAGGACACGGCGATGAGGGCTCCGCTGTGGTCAATGAAAAAACGTCCTGCGCTCCTGCATCCGCCCAATCAGAATCGGCTCGGGGATGATGTCAAACAAAAGCTGGATCAACCTTATCACAATACGCTGGATCCGCTAAAAGTCGGGAACGAGAAATGGGGGGAAGCAGATGGAGTATCCACGCCAAGTGACCGTCATTCAAGCGACCGCGGTACTGATTAGCACCATCATCGGTGTTGGCGTACTGCCGCTTCCACTATTTGCGGCTCGTGCCGCCGACACCGGAGCGCCGCTCGTCACGCTGCTCGGTATTTTGCTAGCCTTCACAGGCTTGTGGACCGTGACGAAGCTCGGTATGCGCTTTCCGAATCAATCGATTATTCAATACAGTGAAGTCGTCTTGGGCAGATGGCCGGCATGGCTTGGCAGCATCCTGATCATCGGTTTTTTCTCGCTGCTTACGTCTTTGGCCGCACGCGAATTCGGGGAGGTGGTGATCACTTCCGTATTAAGGAAAACACCGCTTGAGGTTACGGTTATTGTCATGCTGCTGCTCGCGACGCTGTCGTCACGAAACAACCAGACGACCTTTACCTATATTCATCATTTTTATTTGCCGCTGATCGTGTTCCCTTGTATCCTGATCGTGGCGTTATCGCTCAAGAACGCGCAGCTTACCAATCTGCAGCCTCTTTGGGGCAACGAGCCCCACGGCATGCTGTCGGGCATGTTGACGATTGCGGGGTTGTTTCAAGGCTCCTTCATTCATACGATCGTTATTCCAGCCATGCGCCGTCCGGAGAAAGCGATGCAGGCGAGCGTCTGGGGCATGATCATTGCGGGGGGGCTGTATTTCAGTATCGTAACCGCAGCGGTCGGGGTGTTCGGTCCGGAAGAAACGAAGCTGTTGTTATGGCCGACGCTGGAGCTGGCCAAAACCACAGCGCTGCCCGGAAATATTCTTGAACGCTTGGACGCGGCCTTTCTTGCGGTTTGGGTAACCGCGGTTTTTACAACGCTGTTCTCCAGCTACTATTTAACCATCCGCGCGATTAGCAGGCTGTTCCGGCTGCGCGACCAGAAGATGCTCTCCTTATTTATATTGCCCTTCCTGTTTGTGCTGGCCATGATACCACAGAACATCTTGCATATGTACGAGATTATTGTAAGGGTCGGACAATTCGGATTGTTGATCACGATCGTCTATCCGATGTTCCTGCTGCTGGTCGCGGTAATCCGAAGGAAGAGGGGGAGATGCATGACCGTATGCCGACAGAGCAAAACGGCTAGCCTGCTGCTCGTCTTCCTGCTGACGATTCCGATGCTCACGGGCTGCTGGGATCGTCAGGAGATTGAGGAGCGGGCCGTCGTGCTTGGCATTGGCATTGATACTGCCGATCCGGAGGAGAAAAATGCGGACGAGGAAATATCTCACCTGAAAGGACAGATTCATGCTTCGGATACCGGTATGGTGAAGGTTACCGTCCAGATCGCCGTCCCCGGTCGAATACCGCTTGGACCTGGAGAAAGCGGGGGCGGGGGCGGAGGAAAAAGGACGGTTTGGGTCGTGGATGCCGTCGGGTTTACCATCGATGATGCCGTCAACGCTTTACAGCAGCGGGTCTCGCCGCCGTTGTTTTTCGGCCATCTTCGCATCATCGTCGTATCCGAAGCCGTGGCCAGACTCGGCATGCAGAACTTGAACGATTACTTTCGGCGTAATCCGGAAGTGCGCAGATTGAATTGGATGTTCATTTGCAAGCAAGAAGCTTCGGATATTATGTTTGCCTCGCCGCAGCTTGAACGTGTGCCTTCCCTTTATCTCATGACGACGATGGATCAAGCGGTCAAGATGGGACGGTTCCCTAACGATTTTCTAGGTGTTTTCTGGAATGCTTCTTCTTCCAAGGGGAGAGAGGGATTTTTGCCGTATGTGGAACTGAAGAAGGAACAAAATATACAGATTAGCGGCATGGCCTATTTCAGAGGGGAAAAATTAGTAGGCATCTCCAAACCTATCGAGGTTCCGCTATACATGGGAATCACGGGCCTCAGTCTGGCCGGCGGGCAATCGTTCGTGAGAGTGCCGGGCACCAGGGACTACTTCATGTATCAAGTCAGAAGCCGGAAATCAACGAAGAAAGTACGGATCTTAAACGGGAAGCCCGTCATGAACGTCACGATTTCCCTGGAAGGCAACCTGCTGAGTAAATCGAACGAATCGGTTCAGCTCAGCAATGACGTCATCCATGAAATTGAACAGCAGCTAGAATCGCAGCTGCTGACTGGCTATCAGCGATTCATCGCGGATACCCAGAAGAAAGGCTCCGACATCTTCGGATTCGGCGAATACGTGAGGGCCAAAAAACCGGCCTATTGGAACCAGCATGTGAAGACGAAGCAAGCCTGGCAAAACGTATACAAGGAACTTCAAGTCGAGGTCAAGGTCAACATCCATGTTCGCCGAATCGGGATGAAGGCTACCTAGCTGCGAGGGACTTTCGTACATCAAAATAAGGGGGAGGTACAATGGCTACGGGCCTTGCGATCGGCTATGAAAATTTTACGATTTTTTTGCTCCTGCTGTCGGGTTGGTTTATTCTGCAATTTGATGTGAAAGGATATGCGCAAGCGAAGATGTGGAAGGAACATAAAGTCGCGCAAATACTCGGATGGTTCAACCTTATTCTAGGCGTGGCCATTCTGGCAGGGCATTGGATATATGAGCGAGTAAAATGATGGATCAGCAGCTCCGACTACAGGGGCTGCCTTTTTTCGTAAGATGGAACCAGAACCGTCATTATGTGCAAATGGCATGAATACACATAGGAAAGCATGCAGCTTATCCGTCATTATCACGATGTTATTGAACATGGCACGAGGGGATGGAGGCCGGAAATGGAATACGCAGATCCAATCATTGCGATCTTGGGAATAGGTACTGCTGTGCCGGATTATCGCATCGAACAAGCCGAAGCTGCTCAAAGATTAGCTGAAGCATTGAAGGATAGGCCCGACTCTGCGCGCTGGGCAAAGCGAATATTCAAGCAATGCGGAGTGGAAACCCGTTACACTTGTGAACCTAACCTGCTGGAGTCCGCCTCCGATTGCCGTTATTTGCCGCGAACATCCAACAAAGATGTGCCGACGACCGAAGCGCGTATGGAAACCTATAAGCGACAGTCCGTTCCATTGGGACTCCAAGCTGCGAGACTGGCCCTCTCGGATGGAGACATGGACGCTTCGAATATTACCCATCTGATCACGGTCAGCTGCACCGGGCAATTCCTGCCGGGAATGGATACCGCATTAGTCCGCCAGCTGGGACTCGCTCCCACCGTGAACCGGATTGCGCTTCATTTTTTAGGCTGTGCGGCGGGCTTGAAGGCCGTTTGCCTATCCAGGCAAATTGTGGCCGGCCAGCCGTCCGCCAACGTATTAATTGTGTGTGTGGAGTTATGCACGCTGCATATTCAGCCTTCCAGCGAGCGGGAGCACCTATACGCCGCTTCGTTCTTTGGCGACGGAGCATCGGCTTGTATTGTCGGTACCGCCGGACCTCACCATAGATCGATCTTTCGGTTACATGAACCTCATTCCGTCCTGCTGCCGGACTCCTCCGAAGAAATGGTGTGGGAAGTAGGCGATTATGGCTTTGATCTTTATCTTTCCAGCAACATTCCCAAGCTGATAGGCCGTATGATACCGGCAGAAGTAGAGCGTTTTTTGAACGGAGAGATCAAGCCGGATTTATGGGCAATTCATCCCGGCGGCCGGGGGATTGTTGATACGCTGCAAGACAAGTTGGGGCTTACCCATGAGCAAACCCGCTCAAGCCGAACCGTACTTCGCGAGTATGGGAATGTGTCTTCGGCGACCATCTTGTTCGTGCTTAACGAGATGAGACGGGAGCTGCAAGTCCTCGGCTCCGGACCAGCGAACGGGATAGCCCTCGCCTTCGGTCCCGGCCTGACCGCGGAGATGATCAAGTTCGCTTATGTCCCGTCCGCCAGTATCCAGAAACAGCTTGCAGGCGGTGCCTATGTGTAAAGCGCTTCGTCAGCGGATCGAAGAGCCCGAATTGATGGATGACTTGTCTATGGGGGGGCCCGAGCTTCGCGAAGCCTTGCAGCATCTTCGCGTGCTGAACCGGATCTTCGCCGCCGCCGCGCCTACGCTGTACGGCGTGCGGCGATTATGGATGGAAGCGGGCCAACCGGACCGCTTATCCATCCTGGATATCGGGGCAGGGTCGGGGGATGTCAATAAGCATCTGCTGAGATGGGCGGATGCGAACCGGATCGATCTCAGCGTCACGTTGGTGGATATCACCGAAGAGGCTTGCGAAGAGGCAAGGCTCTTCTTTCATGACGAACCGCGGGTACGGGTCATCAGACGTGATTTGTTTGAGCTGCCGGAGGCAAGTGCGGATGTGACGACGGGGACGCAGTTTGTCCATCATTTTGCGGCAAGCGAGCTGCCCAAGGTTGTAGCAAGCATGTGTAAGGCATCCCGGCTGGGCGTTGTGATCAATGACATTCATCGGCACTGGCTCCCGTGGGCCGCGGTATGGCTTACGGCGCGATTGATTTCCAATAACCGGTATATTCGAAAAGACGGACCGTTGTCCGTAGCCAAAGGGTTTCGTGCGGCGGATTGGAAGGAACTTAAGCATGCGCTGGGCGTATCGGACATGTTCTATGCCTGGAGGCCGTTATTTCGGTATGTAGTCGTCATCGGAACAAGAAGAGCTCATTCCATCGACGGAGTTGAACAGGGATGAAGGATCGCATCCGGGATGTAGCGGTTGTTGGCGCGGGGATCGCCGGCAGCAGTTTGGCCAAAGCTTTAGCGGACAGAGGATGGGATACGGTATTAATCGACCGGCAGCGGTTTCCCCGGCATAAGGTTTGCGGCGAGTTTCTTTCCCCTGAATCCCGACAGATGTTGAACGCGTTTGGGTTGCGCAGCCACGTTGAAGCGCTTGACCCCAGCTTGATTAACCGGACACGCTTAATCTTCAACCAGGGGGATGCCATAGACATTCCTCTGCCCGGCACGGCTCTCGGGGTGAGCCGCCATTCGCTGGACCCGGCTCTCCATCACGCTGCGCTAGGCGCAGGCGTACAGGTGCAGACCGCCGCAGCGGTTAAATCCGTGTATCCCCATGACAGGGGATATTCGTTGGAGACGATACAGGCGGAGGGAAGTATCACCTACCAGGCTCGCGCGGTTATCGCTGCATGGGGTGCCAATCGGCAGGCGGGATTTCCGGGTTACCGCTCGGCCGGTTCAACCAAGCATTCATATATTGGCGTGAAATCCCATTATCGGGGGATCGACATGGAGCAGGTGGTCGAGCTCTATTTTTTCCCCGGAGGTTACCTGGGCATATCGCCCATTGAAGGCGGACTCGTCAACGTTGCGGCCCTGCTGAAACGGCAAGCTTCTCGCAGCGTCGACCCAACGATTGTGGGAATGATTGACGCCGCGGCCCGCGCCAACCCGAAGCTTTACTTAAAGCTGAAGCAAGCCGTTCCAGTCCCCGGTACGCAGGCGGCGGTTGCCCCGGTGAATCTAAACCGCAAGCCGGTTGCCTGGGATTTGATTCCCCATGTAGGCGACGCGGCAGTCATGCTCCCGCCGTTCTGTGGAGACGGCATGTCGATGGCGTTGCGTTCGGCCCGATTGTGTACGCCGCTTGCCGACCGCTATCTGCGCGGGGAAATTTCACTTTCCCGTTGGGAGCGGGAATACACGCAGTCCATTCATCGGGAATTCAAGCGTCCCCTACGGTGGGGACGTCGGCTTCAATGGCTGTTCGACGCACCCGTTCTGCCCCGGCTGCTGCCTGGCTTGGCGCAGCTTCTGCCTGAACTCGCGTCCGGGTTGGTCCGAGCGACCCGATTAAGAGAAACCGATACCTAGGCATCGCATCAGTTATCGGGAAATCCGCTGTCCAGTCGGACGTAAACCGAGCCATCAGCACAATTTGAGAACAACTGTGTCACGCTATGTAATGCGAAGACCCCTCGAAGGGTACTTCTGGCTTCGTTGTGGACTCAGGCATCGGAAAGGGAAGGGCAGAGGGCGTCAATCGGGGTACACAGGCTTCTTTCTCTTTAAAGCAGGAACATTTGTGCTGCGGCTAAGCGCACAAAGTTCCTGCTTAGTCATGTTGATTAAAGCTTGACCTTCGGCAGCTCCATGATCATTTCGGGGCTTTTTTCTTGCGGGTTTTGACTTGAGCTGCGGCTACGCCCAGTGGACCTGGGCCAATACCCGGGCTTGGGCAAAATTCATCTTTAACCGTAAACGTAAATACATGGTGAGGAACGGGGACGCAATGATGCCGGTTGACGATCTCGATGGGGTGGACGATTTCCACAACCTGCGGGTGGAAAAAATCTTGGAAAATCACTCTAGGCGGGTCAAAAATCTGACTAGCCGGACATTTCGGGCAATGCATAGTACATTCACCTCGTCGGATAAGTTTTCAATACATTACCTGTATATGTGGGACCTACTCCGCGCGCTTGTTCGTTTGTCCAGTATGTGCGGATTTTGTCTCGGTCTCTAAACTTGCCTATTTGATCAAATCGTGTTAGAACAGTTACAATACAGCTAATCGTTTGTACGAATACCGGTTAAGACTACGGTTTAAATAAACAGGAGGGGTCATCCATCATACAGCCTTTGAACCTACAACCTTTGAAGCTTAGCGTATTGGATCTGGTGCCCGTGTTCGGCGGGGCGGATGCCTCGTATGCCCTGGGACAAGCGCTTGAGCTTGCTCAAGCCGCAGAACGGCTCGGCTATACCCGTTACTGGGTCGCCGAGCATCATGACATGCCGGGGCTTGCGTGCACATCCCCGGAAGTGCTGCTGGCGCATATCGGAGCGCGGACGGAACGCATTCGTCTCGGTTCAGGGGCGCTGCTGCTGCCGCATTATAAACCGTTGAAAGTCGTCGAGTCGGTTCACATGCTCGCCAGCCTATACCCGGGGCGCGTGGATCTTGGCCTAGGCCGGGCGCCAGGCGGTTCGGCTCACGTGAGCATGGCGCTGAGCGGCAACTTTCTTGAGAATGTCCGGAAGCTGCCGGAATCGCTGCGCGGAATCACCGAGCTGCTGCAAGGGAACTACGAATGGGAAGGGGAGCCGGTCACCGCCCGGCCGACTCCGCCCGTAACGCCCGAGCCCTGGATGCTGGGAACGAACCGTAAGAGCGCGGCATACGCCGCCGAATTTGGAACGGGCTACGTGTTCGGCCAATTCATGAGCGATTTGGCCGGGGAGGATGTTTTGCCCGCTTACCGGGAAGCTTTCGTTCCTTCCCGCCTATGTCCCGAACCCCGCGCCATCGTTGCCTTAGGTGTCGTTTGTGCCGACACGGAGGACGAGGCGAAGCAGCTCGCGGGGGCGGGCGACGCCTTGTTCCCCAACGAGGGCGACACGCTGGAGCCGTCTCCGCTCGCAGACCGTAAGCTGCTGGTCGGGACGCCGAACGAGGTGAAGGCCCGGCTGGAGCAGTTGTCGCTGTTGTACGGTGTGGATGAATTCATCATCGTCACGATGATTCCGGATTACCGGAAGCGGCTTCGCTGTTATGAGCTGCTGGCCGAAGCCTTCTGGAACGCATAAACAAGTGCGTCAGCACCAATAAACGTAGTCGGACTGCTGCGGTACGGTCCGACTACGTTTGTTTGGCTTGCGCCCGCGAAATTAAAATAGCTTTCATCCTTTTGCCCAGTCATCTCGTTATATAAAATGATGAACCGGCCGTCATCAAAAAAATGAAAGCTATGAGGTTGATTACCGATGATTACGATTCGCAATCTTTCCAAACAATACAAGAATGGCGAATGGGCCCTTCAGCACATTAACCTGTCTATCGAAAACGGCATGTTCGGGCTTCTCGGGCCGAACGGCGCAGGCAAGACGACGCTCATGCGCATCCTGGCAACGCTGCTTCATCCGACGGAAGGGGACGTGCTTCTGCATGGAGTTCCGTTGACAGAACCGCATCGGGTCCGCGGCATGCTCGGCTATTTGCCGCAGTACTTTCAAGTGTATCCGCAGTTGACCGCCTTCGAATTTCTCGATTACGTCGGCGTCATGAAGGGGCTGGACGACAAGCGCAAACGGAAAGAAGAAATTGAGCATTTGCTGGAGAAGGTAAACTTGGCCAACAAGGGGAAGTCCAAGGTCAAAACGTTCTCCGGCGGTATGAAGCAGCGTCTTGGCATTGCTCAGGCGCTGCTCGGCAGCCCCAGAGTGCTTATTGTGGATGAACCGACTGCAGGGCTCGACCCGGAGGAACGCGTCCGCTTTCGCAACCTGCTCACCCAATTCAGCATAGACCGCACCGTCCTCTTATCTACGCATATTGTGGCCGATATCGAAACGAGCTGCCGGAAGCTTGCCGTATTGAATCGCGGGGAGGTCGCGTTAACCGGCTCCGTTCACGAATTGGGGGCCTATGCCGAAGGCTCGGTCTGGGAGTTGGAAGTATCTGAGCAGGAATTCGCCGCCTTCTCTCCGTCGCAGATCGTCTCGACAAGCCGTACGGAGCATGGGATCGTATGCCGGGTGGTATCTGCGTCATGTCCGGGCCTTTATGCCGCGGCGGTCAAGCCCACGCTTGAAGACGGATACCTGGCGCTGCTCGGAGGTGTGCGCCATGCGTAAATGGAGCCGCCAGCTTCAACTGGAATGCCGGCTGCTGTTCACGAACCGGTTGTTGTGGCCGCTGCCTCCGCTGTTCGGGCTTTGGTTCGCCTATACGCTGACCGCGATTGAGCCGGACGTCTCCCAAAATATATATCTCTATGCCTATGATTTTCACAAGCTGCAGCACACGCTTAGTTTGGGCATAGCCATGTTGATCGGCATGCTGCTGATCCGGAAGGATATGGTCAGGCCTTCCTACGAATGGAGCGCCGGGCTGCCGGTATCGAGTTCTGCATTCATTGCCGCTAAATATACGGCGGGGCTGCTTTATTTAAGCTTGTTCACCTTCGCCATGGCCGCGGTATATGCGGGGTTCGGGATCTTGGCCGAGCTGCCGGTTTCGGAGCTTCGAAGCCACTTAAGCTTCTTCGCGGTGCAGTATACGGTTTCCTACATGGTGACGCTGGCGCTGGCCATGCTGCTGGCCGTTCTTATACCGAATCGGGTTTGCTATATGATCGGCTTTTGCGCCTGGATATTCGGCACGTTTTTCCTGGATGTGTTTCTGATTTCCCGGCTCCGGCTGTATGACTTAAAAACGTTTCATCTCAGCCAATTCTTTACGAATTCCTTATGGGAGAACGACGTCTGGGGCCCGTACCTGCTCAGTGAGGAATTGTGGCTGTCCCGGAGATTTGTGCTCTGTTTTACATTATGGATGCTGGCGACGGTTGTCATGCTCATTCATAAAAAGCGGCCGAGCGGCGCTTACCGTTCATCCGTCACCGCGATGCTGCTCGCGCTGCTCGCTTCCGTCTTGGCTTTCGTTCCTTATGAAGCCATGTGGCAGGAACGCTTCTCCGCTTATGAGAAGAAGCTGCAGGATGCGCCTCCCGATTATGCGGACCGCACTTCGTACGGAGAATCCAGTTTTTCCGTGAGCAGCTACGAGTTGACGGTTCATCGGCACCCTGACGATCGTCTTGACGTAACGGCGGCGGTTCAGCTCGACGCTCCGCCACAAACGGACGGAACGTCCATGACGTTTACACTGAACCGGGACTTTGTATTGAAGAAGCTTTCGGTCAACGGCAAACCGGTTCCTGCGAAGCAAACAGGGGATCTCGTATCATTCGACCGGGCCGCGCTCGAAGACGGACCCGCTCGTCAAACCCTTTTATTCGAATATGAGGGCAAGCTCTTTAACTGGTACCCGGCATCCAGCTACCGCGAGGTGGTGAACGGATTTGTGCGGGGGGATCTTGTTTATTTGCCTTCACATCTTGCGTGGTATCCGATACCGGGCAAGCAGGTGCTCTACGTACAGGATACGCCGGGAACGTTTCGCGACCGTTATGAAGCTGGGCACGAGCTGCTGGCCGACTTTGACGTGAAACTTACAGGATTTACCGGGGAACTGTTCGGTACGATCCGCAAGCAGCCGGAACAGGGAGACTTCACGCAATCGTTCAAACAAGACAAAACGAACGGGGTGACGCTGTTTGCGGGTCATTTAACGGAGATCCGAATACCCGGCGAGACGATGGCGATCCTAACTTCTC
The DNA here is from genome assembly GCF_055379675.1 of Paenibacillus sp. JCM 9796. Classification (NCBI taxonomy): domain Bacteria; kingdom Bacillati; phylum Bacillota; class Bacilli; order Caryophanales; family Paenibacillaceae; genus Paenibacillus; species Paenibacillus sp. JCM 9796. Next base: position 5,585,752 of record NZ_AP043723.1, on the reverse strand, counting down.
CCGCTAATAAACACGAGGCGGAGAAATTTCTGAAAGCCTACTCGGATATTATGGCTTATTACGATTCCTGGCTGAGCAAGCCGCTTCCGAAGCCGGAAGCGATGCTGTATATGCCGCTTCATATGGTCGCTGCGCAGCAAGAACGCTCCATTCATAAGGCTGCGGGAAACCGGTTTGTATTCAGTGAATCGCTGCATACGAATTTAGACGCCTTTCAATTGGCTCAGATGGTTCATGTTTCGTTGTTCGGCGACCGCAATGCAGGGATAGGCTCTCCCGGGGAAGGCCCTGGCAGCTCGCTGGTCGGATCGATTCGCCGAGCATTTTATCAAGTATACCAGGCGGAACATCCGAAGAGACAAGAGGAAACGCCGCTTGGCGCCGGGCTGCTGTATCCGAGATTTCCGGTCGGAGCCGGGAGAGAGGCAGCCGGCGATCCGGTCGATCGTGCGGTGCAGAAAGCTATTCGCGAGGGACGGCTCGATCATGTGAAGCGGGTGCTGGACAATTACTACAGCAAAGGACTTTCGATTGAAGGGGAATGGGCCTACCGCTATCCGATCATACAAGCGAGCGATTGGGAGCAAGCCTGGAGCGGGGGCGCTAAGAATGAGTAAAATGATCTCTGATCTTAAAGGCTTGTACTCCCCGATGGCGGCGGTTCCCGCCCTGTACCTGCTGCTCCTCCATATTTCGATTTGGTTAGGCGATCCCGAGATTCCCAAAAATATGACAACCTACAACGAGATGGCGTTTTTGCCGCTCGTCCCGATGGTTTGCACCCTTTATTTTCAACGGGAGCTCGGGGGTACGCTCGAAATTTACGCTACGTTCCCCGTTTCCTTCCCTCGTATGATATGGCGCAAGCTGCTGCTCATTTCGGCGACACTGCTTGCCTTGCATGGAGGGATGGTCGGGTCGTATGTTTGCAGGTATGGGCAAATTCGTACTGAAATCTTCTCCTATGCAGGCGGCGGAAGCACGCGCGGGGAGGCCGGATGGTTGCAACTGCTGCTTCAAGCCTGGCCTGCTTATATGTCCATGACGGCGCTGTCTTTGCTGTTCATACTGGCGTTCAAAAAGTTGTACAGCGGCGCCGCGGCAGGGTTCGCCCTATGGCTGGCCGAGGTTCTTTCGGAAGGCAGGCTTCTGGGGCACGGCGCTTTGTTTACGCATCATATTCCCCCGGAGGCAACCTTTACTGCCAATCGGTGGATGCATGCCTCCGCGGCCATTGCGATCGTTGGCTTCACGATCATACTCGCTAACCGGAGAGAGCGGTGGATCGTGCACGATGAGCTGGAATAGAGAGGAGGGGCACGGCTTGGTTACAGACGAGCAGCTCGTTCGAAGGATGGCAGACGGCGACCAAGCTGCCTTCGAAGCATTCGTTCACCGATACCATGGTCCGTTGTTGTCTTATCTGGAACGGACTCTGCGAAATACGGATAAGGCGGAGGATCTGGTCCAAGAGACGTTCATCCGTCTGCTGCGGCAGCTTCGGCAAGGAAGCGTACCCGAACGGGTCCGATCCTGGATGTACAGGGTCGCCAAAAATTTGTGTGTGGACTATTGGCGCAGCCCGAGTTATCGCTCAACAAAAGAGCTGCAGCCGGATCTTCCGGACCCTGTGGACGTCCGTCCGTCGATTGTTGAAATTTACGAGCGTCAGGAAACCCGCAAGGAACTGCTTCAGTCGTTGGATCAGCTTACGGATATCCAGAAAGATATTGTATTGCTGCGTTTTTTTCAAGATCTCAAGCTTCAAGAGATCGCCGAGGTCGTGGATCAGCCGCTCGGTATCGTTAAATCACAATTGTACTATGCGCTTCGAAAGCTGAGAAAAAAGCTGGTCAACAGCCCAGCATTTATTACGGAAAGCGAGGGGACCGGAAATGGCGCGACCTAAAAAAACGCATCCGATCGACGATCTGGAATTAGATACATTGGAACGGGAGCTGAGGGAACCGCTGGCCGGTTATGTGGCGCGAGCTCCGCGGATGGAGGATACGGCGAGGCTCTTGGCCAAGCTGCAGCCTGAGTTTGAGCTGTTAAGGAAGAAACAGGATGCCTCGCAATGGGAAAACCCGGCGGTGTGGCACAAGCCGACGTTTTGGCGTCAATGCCTGCTGCAAGTGCAAACATTCGGTAAAGCGTTTTGGATCATCAGCCTTATCGCTTTCGTCCTGCTTACATTGAGCAGCAGTCTATGGAACCGTACGCCGGGTCTGGACTCCAATTTATACGGAAAGACCCTGCCGTTATTTTTCTTCGCTTCGCTGCTGTACGGCTACCGGACGTGGAATCCGAAGATGCGTATGGTGGAGAGTGTCACGCCTTTTCCACCGGCCCTATTGATGCTAATCCGGCTTCTGCTTATGATCGGAATGACGACACTGCTCGGCTTGATCGGTTCGGTGTACCTGGTCTTGAGCACGGATGCTTCCTTGTCTTTACTGTCGTTCATGCTCCGCTGGTTAAGCGAACTGCTGTTGATCGGAGGGCTTCTGGCTTACGTTGCCTTTCGGCGGGGGATAAAGCACGGCTTTGCCGCTGGCGTAGGCGCTTGGGCGATGCTTCTGGCGGGGGAACAATGGCTCCGCTTTAACGAATTCGTTCCCACAACGCTTACCTCCATCCTGGAGCTGCTCGGATTGGCCGCAGGCTGCCTGCTGCTCATGTACAGCTACCGGATTAGCGCTAAATTGTACCGGTATGAGATATAACCTGACGGAGAGGAGGAACAACGGATGATTCATATGACAAACGTTTGCGTACGCTACCCGGACTTTGACCTTGCGATCGATGACCTTACGCTGGAGAGCGGCATGACGGTCGTGGTCGGCCGCAACGGCTCGGGAAAAACGACCTTCCTGGAGCTTCTCTCCACCGGCATTGAACCGGATTCGGGTGAAATCAGGTATGGGGGGATGACCGTGAAGGAGCATCTTCCCCTCATCAGGCGGAATATCGGTTTTGCTCCATCCGAGATGGAGCTGTACGAGGACATGACGCCGCGGGGCTTTCTGCAATATATGGCCGGCTTGAAGGGCTTGGGAGATACGAGCGAGACGGGGGAATGGTTAAAGAAGCTTCACATCGAAGACATCTCCCGAAAGCCTATCGGGAGACTGTCCCAGGGGCAGAAGCAGTCCGTTGCTGTAGCGCAGGCTTGTCTTGGCCGTCCCCTCGCGCTGCTGCTCGATGAGCCTTCAGGCCACCTGGATAGTTTAGAGCGTAAATATTTAATGGCATTACTAACCCAATATGCGGCGGATCGGCTTGTTGTCGTCGTGACGCATGAGCTGGGGGAGTGGGATCAAAGGGCGGATCGGATTCTTTGGCTCGATTCAGGACGCGTTTGTTTTCACGGAACGCAGAAGGAGTGGACCGCAGGCTTGCCGCTGAACGTCTACTCCGGCATTATAGCTGCGGAGCAGCTGGCCGGGATTGAGGAACGAAATCTTGTCCGCTGCTCCATCCGGGAAGGAAAGGCGCATATTCGGATGATCGGGGAGCTCCCGCCGCCCGGATTTAAGCAGGAAAGACCGAGCCTTGAGGATGCGTATTTTATTCGGCGGTTGTCGCAGCCCTTCGTCAGTCACTGATTGACAGGTTTCCGGTACCTTGAAGTTTGAAATAAGACATAGTTTACATAATATATAATATGTAAACTATGTCTGTTCCCATCATTCCTATTTTCAATCGGAAAGGGGCTGGACCGGGTGACCCCGGCAGAAGCGGATGGATGGTCCGTTGGTTTACCGGATCGTGTCCACCGGCTCATCAATGCGCCAGCCCTTTCCTTCAACAAAGCGTAATTTTATTTCTTTAACCTCGGACGAATCTTCGATCGGCACAGAAAACCGGAAGGTCTTTACTCCGTTGCCTTCTTGAATGAATGTTGCCTGGGCGTTCTCCCATTCCATCCGGCTTCCGCCGTCAGCGTTAGGCTGAGCCAGTTTGCCTTCGATTTCCACAATGGACCCGTTCTCCGTTTGCTGTTTCCAGTAGGCCTGGGCTTGTTCAGGCGTATACAGAAGCTCGAGGTATTCGATATACTTAGTCTTTGTATCCAATTCAGTGCCCATCCACCGGTAATCATTCCCTTTGACGTCAAAGGAACCATCTTTATGATCGCCGCCTCCGCCGATCATCATTTGCCAGAAGTGATGCTGCGCATCCGCCGCTAAGCCTGCGGCATCCCGCTCGCTGATGTCGGCTTGTTTCCGCTGTAGCCGGCGATATTCCTCATTTTCAACAACTACAGTTTGATTGTCTTCGTCCCAAAATACGCGGGCTCCCAAGGCTTCCGCCAAGGCTCTTGCCGGGATCATGGTACTGCCGTCAATAATCTGTGGAGCGACCTCGGAATGAATGTCATTGCCGTTAACGACCAGCTTTACCACTTTGGGAGCGGCATACGAAATACCGGAAAATAGGACGGAACCTAAAACCATCCCGCTTACAAAAGACTTCCAACTCATTTTCATTTGTCAAGCACCGCCTCTAATATATTCATTTATTCTTCCTTATGACGCTGCACGAGCCAGATTAGTTACAACAAGCGGAAATTATTTCTAAAGGAGGCGAAAGTCATACTATATTCACAAATGAAAGGTGTTGACATACCTGATTCCATGTTATATTCTTTTATTGGAACAGTGTTCCATTGGAACGTCGTTCCAATAATTAAGTTGTCATGGCTTGATTTCGACGCTTGATTTCGACGTATACCATGTAAAGAGGGGCTGATGATTAAAAACAAGCATTTATGTAAGCGCTTTATCATCAATCAATCAGACGTGATCGTACCTGGCGGAAGGTTGAGCGAGTAGCGGCACTCGCCGATGTGTTAGGAAGGTGGTATATGGCAGGGTAGCATGCTTACATACCTTAGAGCCTTTAATCATGAAGGGAGAGAATTGTCATTTTGGAAGGGACTGAGCATCAACAGGTCAACTCTACCGTGGAGCGCGCCTTAATCCTCTTGGAATTGGTATCCGAGAAGGGCGAAGGAGTAGCTCTTGCGGAATTAGTGAAGGAGGTCGATTTACCTAAGACTACGATCTACAGACTCTTGGAAACTTTAAAAAACCGGAATTACGTTCAATTCGATCCGGATACTGAAAAATATTCGATCGGTTTGAAGACGCTGGAGATCGGAGTATTAGGACTGCATAAAATGCAAATCGTAGAAGTCGCCTCCCGACATTTGCGTGAATTATCAGAGATTACCGGGGAAACTTCTTTTCTTGCGACCTATAACAGCGGTGAAACCGTCTACCTTTATAAAATTGAGGGCTCAAGATCTATTAGTATAAGGGCTGAGCTAGGCATGAGGAGGCCTGTTCATTGCACGGCCGTAGGCAAAGCCATCCTGTCCACTTATTCAAGAGAAGAAGTGGATCGGATTATTCAAGAAAAAGGGATGACCCAATATACACCAAATACAATTGTGGATCTTGAACAATTTCATGAGGAATTAAGAAACATACGCATAGCAGGTTATGCCATGGACCGTGAAGAAATCGAAGTGGGCTTAACCTGTTATGCGGTACCCATCTATAACTACACCGGACGGTCGGTGGGGACGATTAGTCTGGGTGGTCCTGCTTCCCGCATGATAGAAAATAAGAACGAATTAACCCGCGAGTTAATGGAAGCGGGATTAAGAATTTCCCAGAGGCTGGGATTTGTTCCAAGTATCAGTTCCATATTGTAAATGCAGCGTATCGTAGCTTCATCCGTTAGACTGCCTGATGGATTCTCTGGAAATCATCTTGAAAGACTAACGGAACTGTCTTTCAATGCAAAATGCAACCGTTTACATGGAGAGGTGGATTGTACCTTGTTCTACCCATCTGAGCATGGCCGGCAGGTCATCAGGATCAGGAATTTAAATATAAGTTCTGAGGAGGCGATATTGTCATGACAGAAACGAAAACTGGATTGGGAGTCAGTTATAAACGTAAAGAGGACCCGAGATTGTTAACCGGTTATGGCCGTTTCACGGATGACATTGAAGTGAAAGGCATGCTTCACTTGGCGATCTTGAGAAGTCCCCATGCTCATGCTCATATTCGAAGCATCGATACCAGCCAAGCCCTAAAATTGCCCGGTGTCGTAGCGGTTCTGACGGGTGAAGAATCGCTGAAGTACACGGGGAAATTGGCGACGACGATCGATATCGCCAATAAAGTGCCGGAAGTGTATCCGATTGCCTACAAGAAGGTCCGCTTTGTTGGCGAGGCAGTCGCTGTAGTGGCGGCGGTTGACCGGTATATTGCGGAAGATGCGGTGGAGTTAATTCAAGTGGAATACGATCCTCTTCCTGCGGTCGTGACGATCGAAGACGCCTTGAAGCCTACTGCGCTTCTCTATGAAGAATGGGGCCATAATCTCCAACAGGATTGGAGAAGCACCATCGGCGACATTGAGGAAGCCTTCAAGAATTCGGCATACGTCTTTGAAGAGACCATCACTCACAGCCGTTATACCGGGACCCCGATCGAATCACGCGCATGTATTGCGGATTACAACCCCGGTTCCCAGAGAATGACCGTCACCTGTTCGACACAAGCTCCGCATCAGGTACGTACCTTGATCGCCCAAACGCTAAATATGCCTGAGCACAATATTCGAGTGATTGCGCCTGATGTGGGGGCGGGATATGGGACCAAATTACAGGCCGATGCCGAAATCATCGTTTGCATCATGGCGCGAATGCTGGGCAAGCCGTTGAAATGGACCGAAGACCGGGTGGAAAATTTGTTGTCCGGCATGCAATCGCGCGATTATTCTTGCACGCTGAAGATTGGTCTGGACAAGGATTATAAGATCACGGGTCTTCAAGCCAAACTGTATGCCAACATTGGGATTGACGGAACTTGCCATGGACCGGGTACGCCCGCCCTGCTGGTAGCCGGGTCGTATTTTCCGGGAGCCTATAAAATTCCTGTTTATGATTGCCAAGTTGTTGGAGTCGTGTCCAACAAAGGACCTTATGGCGCCCATCGCGGCTACGGCAAGGATATCGCGAGCTACCCTATGGAGCGCATGATGGATATTGTGGCCCAGCGTCTAAAGATTTCTCCGATCGAATTACGCAACCGCAATTTTATTACGAAGGATGAATACCCGTACCAGAATATTGCCGGCCCGATTTATGACAGCGGCGATTTCCATCAATTAATGAGTCTGGCTTTGGAGAAGGTCGGTTACGACCAACTGAAAGAACGGCAACAGGAACTGCGCAAGCAGGGCAGATATATAGGAATCGGAATTTCAGCCATGCTCGAGCCTTCTGGAGCAGCGGTTTTTAACGGGATCTTCAACGGTTTCCAGGCGGCTACGGTCCGTATGATGCCGGAGGGAGGTTTTCAAATCCTGACGAGTCATCAAAATATTGGACAGGGTGTTGAAACCACACTGCCGCAAGTCGTAGCGGACATCATGAATGTAGGCATTTATGATATTACGTTCTTGTACGGAGATACCGATGTCACTCCTTACGGATTGGGACCGTTCTCATCCCGCGGAGCAACGTTCACCGTATCGGCCGTACATGAAGCAGCCAAGCTGCTCCGGGATAAATTAATCAAAATTGCCGGCCATCTGCTCGGTATCGATCCGGCCGAGCTTGAAATGTACAACGGTTCTATTAGAAAAAGAGGAAGCAGCTCGCCGGAGGAATCCATCAGCCTCAAAGAGCTTGGAAATAAAATTCATCTGTGGCCGGGGCCATACGGGACGATTCCCGAAGGTTTGGACGTGAATTTGGAATGCACGTACACATGGACGAGTCCAGTGGTCAAATGGGAACCGGACGAGTACGGCCGGGTCAATCTGTATACGACCCATCCGACCGGAGTGTTCATTGCGGTCGTTGAAGTGGATATTCAGACGGGGCAAATTCAAATCGAAAAATTTGTAGTTTCCCACGACTGCGGAACCATTATCAACCCCATGATCATCGACGGACAAATTGCCGGCGGGATCGCTCACGGAATCGGGGGCGCCTTAATGGAGGATTTGGAATATGATGCAAACGGTTCATTACTCAATCTTGATTTCCAAACCTATTTGTGTCCGACAGCCATGGAAGTGCCGGATATCAAATCCCATCATATTCAATGTCCTTCTCCATTTACTCCGCTAGGCACGAAGGGGATGGGGGAAGGCGGGGCCATCCCGTCGCCTGCCGCCGTCGCCAATGCGGTGGAGGACGCGCTGGAACCATTCGGGGTAAGAGTGAAAGATTTGCCGCTTTCGCCTGAGAAAATTGTGCAATGGATTAAACAAAGTGAGAGATACGCTTATGTCAACTCCTGATTGGAAAATATACCCTTTGCTTGTCGGAGAAGCCGATGTGCCTCAAGTTCTGGACGCGTTCTGGTCGCTGTCCCGCGAAAAATCGCTTATAAGCGTTCCGATTGCGGCATGGCTGTTAGTACCGCTGCACGGAGGAGAACCCATTCTGGTCGATACCGGGTTTCGGGACGCGGAACGTTGTGTGCAATTACAAGGACTGGGGCCGCATCGATCCAAGCCTGAATGGACGCTGCAGGCGCAGCTGTCCAAGTACGGCTTCGGTTTGGAGGATATCCAAACGGTCATTCTCACACACCTCCACTACGATCACGCGGGGGGATGCGGGCTGCTGCCCCGCGCCAAATTCATTATTCAGCGGACGGAATTGCAGGCGGCGGCAGCGCCCCTGGTTTCTCCCGAGCTCGAATTCGGCGGCGGCGCCCTCTTCTACGATCGTAAAGACATTGCAGAATTAATTGATCCGTTATGGTCCAGAGTCCGCTTGATCGAGGGGGATGAAGAAATTGCTCCGGGCGTCAAATGCGTATTATTCGCCAATACGCACACCCCTGGAAGTCAAGCCGTCTACGTCCAAACTTCTGCGGGTAACGCCGTTATTTTGGGGGATATCGCCCGAAAAGTGGAGCAAAACGTCAACAAGGCGATTCCGCCGGGCCTGTATTACGATTTGGAAGCCACATACCGGGCGATGAAGAAGATCAAGAGGGATGCTGATTTTATTCTTCCTTCCCATGACTACGAAGAGTTTTTGAAGTATGCGGAAGGAGTCCCTGTTGGAGACAAGCATTAAGAAGAAACGGCGAAGCCGGCTTTAGCCAATTTCTAGAATTCTTATCCGGGAAGGACAGGTGAACCAAGATGAAACCCGCTCCATTCGAATACGTAGTAGCGAACAGTGTAAGCGACGCCATTCATGCCTTGCAAAAATACGGAGCAGATTCCTGCATTATTGCCGGAGGTCAGAGTCTTCTTCAAGAAATGAATATGCGTCAAGCCAAACCCTCATATATTGTAGATATTAATGGAATTACCGATTTGGACTATGTTCGGCTAACCTCCGATAGTTTGGCCATCGGAGCGCTGACTCGCCATCGCACGATTGAACGTTCCGAGCTTGTGGCATCACATTGCCCTATTTTACGGAAAGCCGTTGAGCATATCGCCCATTTTCAGATTCGCAGTCGCGGGACGATCGGCGGTAGCCTTGTGCAAAACGCCCCGGGTGCCGAATACGGAGTCGTTGCCCGTTTGCTCGACGCTCAGATGGTCATCGCAGGACCGCAAGGCGAACGCATCGTCCCGGCATCCGGCTTTTTTCAAAGCCATTTCACCACCATTGTCAAGCCGGATGAAGTGTTGACCGAAATCCGCTTCCCGCTTCTTTCGAGCCATACCGGCTATTCCTTCCTGGAAGTGACCCGGCGTCACGGCCATATCCCGATCGTGTCCGCAGCCGCCACGCTTGAACTGGACGAGAAGGAAACCGTTACCGATGTGCGGGTAGCTCTGGGGAATGTGAGCGGCGAAGGCGTGCCTTACCGTGTCCGGGCTGTGGAGAAATTACGCGGCTTAACGTTCAATCTTGAACGGGTTGAACAACTCCAGAAAGACATCGAAGCTGAAGTCAATCCGGATCTGGAAGCGGATAAAAAGGCGGCGTTTATCAAGCAGCTTTCCGGTATTCAAGGTCGGAGAGTATCGGAACTCGCCAGTGCCGAATACCGGAAAGAAGCGGCGGCCATTTTAAGCGTCAGAGCATTAAAGATCGCTTACGAACAATTGAAGGGAGCGAAGTAAATGGTTGAGGCGGTTACTACACAAAAAATCGATGTGACGGTCAATGGAGTCAAATACGAGCGGGAAGTCAATGTCCGCACTTTGCTGTCCGATTTTATTCGTCAGGAATTGGGGCTGACAGGCACCCATGTAGGATGCGAACAAGGGGTTTGCGGCGCTTGCACGATATTGCTGGATGGCGAGGCCGTCCGGTCTTGCTTGACTCTGGCCGTACAGGCAACCGGTCGATCGGTGACTACGATTGAAGGGTTGGGCTCGCCCGAACAGCTTCATCCTATTCAGGAGGCCTTCCGGGAGAAGCACGGGTTACAGTGCGGGTTCTGTACGCCCGGATTTGTAATCACCGTCTCCGCCTATCTTGCCGAGAATCCTAACCCTTCAGAACACGAGATTCGTGAAGCGATATCCGGAAATATATGCCGCTGCACCGGGTACCAGAACATCGTCGATTCCGTCATCGAAGCTGCGCAAAAAATGAAAACGGTCGAACCGGCAACCTAAACTGTATACCGGAAAGGTCGGGGCCTCCTTGGAGGCCTCTCTTTTCAAAACTATGAATGGAGACAAGGGTGATTCTACATATGGCATACACCAAGGTATGGGATCGTTTAAGCCGGCCGCTGCGTGACTTGAGAATTTCCGTTACCGACAAGTGCAATTTCCGTTGCCGCTACTGTATGCCTGAAGAGCTTTTTGGAACCGATTATAAGTTCCTTGACCGGAATCAACTTCTTAGTTTTCAGGAAATCATCCGATTGGTCCATCTATTTGCTGATCTAGGAGTAGAGAAAATTCGGATTACCGGCGGTGAACCGTTACTTAGACCGAATTTGCCTCAATTAATCCAGCACATGAACCAGGTTCAATCGATTCGGGACATCTCTCTGACGACTAACGGTTCGCTTCTGGCCAAATACGCAGGGGAGCTCAAAGAAGCTGGATTAAAAAGAATTACCGTAAGTCTCGATAGTCTCGATGACGAACGGTTTGGCCAAATGAACGGCAAAGGCTTTCGAGTAGGGCCTGTACTGCAAGGGATTGACGAAGCTGCGCGCGCGGGCCTTCAAATCAAAATTAACATGGTTGTACAAAATGGTATCAACGAGCAGGATATTTTGCCTATGGCCCGTTATTTCCGTGAAAAAGGACATATTGTACGATTTATCGAGTTTATGGATGTAGGAAACAGTAACGGCTGGAGATTGAATCACGTCGTGCCGAGTAAAAAAATAGTAGAGCTGATTCACCGTGAAATGCCGCTTGAACCTCTGGAGCCGAATTACGTTGGCGAAGTGGCGAGCAGGTATCGATACCTCGGATCGAACCAGGAGATTGGTTTTATTTCATCGGTTACGCAGACATTTTGCTCGACATGTACAAGGGCAAGACTTTCCGCCGAAGGGTCTTTGTATACGTGCTTGTTCGGTGCTCACGGTACGGATCTTCGTACGCTGCTGAGGGAAGGGGTAGATGATGACGGGATCAAAGAGCATATTATGACGGTATGGAAACATAGAGAAGACCGGTATTCAGAAGTGCGCCTGAGCAACACGCTGGAGTTGAACAAGAAAAAAGTTGAAATGTTTCACATAGGCGGTTAGGTTACCGGACGATTCCGGATTTCAAGTAAACATTGAATCCAGGCGGGAAGCAGCGGGGAGGGCACCGTATTGTCACAAATCGAAGAGTTCAAAAAGGTGTTTAAGCAGATCAGGCAGTCATGGGAACGCGGGGATCAGGCGGCGATGCTTATGATCATTACGGTTATCGGTTCCGCATATCGTAGGCCTGGAGCAAAAATGATGATGTCCATGGATGGCACCATGTGTGGGACTTTAAGCGGTGGATGCCTGGAAGGGGATCTGTTCGGTTGGGCCGAGAAAGCGATTCAGGAACAAGTTCCGCTAACGGTCAAGTATGACTTAACGGAAAATGAGCTGTGGGGTTTAGGCATTGGCTGCAAAGGGGCTCAAGAAATCTTGATCGTCCCGGTCGATCCTGCAGATTCGTTCTGGTCGCAGATTGATTATTGGATCCATCAAGAGGCACGAATTACGTACATCCTGGAGTGTACCGGGGAAACACGGGCTGCCTTTGTGGGTGAAGACACGGAATTTGGGGATGCAGCCTCGCTCCCGACTGCGGTACGCAAGCAAGCTATCCTGCATGCCGGAAGCAGAACTCGGGCTGAGGTGATGCATGTGGAAGGACGCCGTTTTGTTATTGATACGGTTCGTCCTAGCGAACGTCTGATCGTAACCGGCGCCGGACACGATGCCGTACCTGTAGTCGATCTGGCAAGTAAAGCCGGATTTGCCGTAACCGTATTGGACCCGCGAGAAAGCTTTAACAATATCAATCGCTTTCCCTCCGCGCAGCATGTCGTTATGGAACCTGATGCTGCCGATCCGTCCATGTTTCCGGATGGCTGGTGGGTCATTATGAATCATCATTTAAACCGAGACGAAGCATCCTTACGGCTTGCTTTACATAGTCGCCCGAAGTTCGTTGGCGTTCTGGGGCCTTTATCGCGAACGGAGCAAATGCTTGTCAATATAGGGTTGCCTATGTCAGAGGCTCCGATCTATTCCCCGGTCGGTTTGGACTTGGGCGCCGAAACCATTGATGAAGTGGCCGTTAGTATTGTGTCACAGCTCATGAGTCTCCGAAACAATCGCAATGCCGCACCGCTGCATGGAAGGGCAAAAATCCATGCTTAACCTGGGTGCCGTTATTCTTGCCGCCGGAATGTCCAGACGAATGGGTCAACCGAAGCTGCTGCTGTCTTTAAGCGGCAAACCTTTATTTCGTTATACGGTAGAAAAAGCGATTCGCGCTGGATTGGAGCCCATTGTACTCATTAGCGGCGAACATACGAGCTCATTTCAACAATCCATTCATGATTTAAAAAATGTAGAAATCTATTCGAACGAACTCTATTCCCAAGGCATGTCGACTTCGTTGCGAATGGGAATTGAAGTTGTATCCGATCGGACTCAGGCGTCGATGATTTTTTTGGCGGATCAACCCCTGGTCCCGGATATCGTGGTGAAAGAGCTGCTTGAAACTTACAAGCGACATCGAAGCGAAGGGGTTCGTATAGTTAGGCCTCAATACAAGGGCATAGACGGACACCCGATTGTATTTGATGCCGAGCTATATCCGCAATTTCAACATTTGCAAGGCGATGAAGGGGGGAGATCCATCATAAAGTCCCATTCAAAATCGTTAAAAACGGTTCACTTTGAACAATCCGTCTGGGGATTTGATATCGATACTCAGGAAGATCTGAATCAAATATACAGTATGAACCCGGATTTAACCTGAGCACCGTTCAAGGAGGTTTTTCCAATTGAGCACGAATGCTTTTGTAAGAGAAATTAAAGTTGAAGATGCAATTGGAATGGTGCTTGCTCATGATCTCACCCAAATTATACCGGGAAAATTCAAGGGGCGTTTATTTAAGAAAGGTCACGTCATCAGGGAGACCGACATTCCCCATTTATTGAATATTGGAAAAGGCCACATTTATACATTAGATATACCTGAAGAGTACGCGCATGAGGATGAGGCAGCCCAGCAGATGGCAGATGCGATAGCGGGGGAAAACGTCTATGCCGTGGGACCTTCAGAAGGGAAAATGACGTTTAAGAGCGAGATACAAGGTCTTATTAAGATCAACCCAAAAGCTGTTCATGAAATTAATGAACTGCAGGGCATAGCTCTTTCGACTTTGTTCACGAATCGACCCGTTGAGCAGAATCAGCACCTCGGCGGGATTCGACCCATTCCTCTTATGATCGAGAAGCGTATAGTCAGAGAAGTAGAGTCGATTTGTCGAAAATACGCCTATGTTGCAAAAGTGATTCCTTTCCGTTCGTTAAAGGTTGGCGTAGTCACTACGGGCAGCGAAGTTTATGAAGGACGAATTGAAGACAAATTTGGGCCCGTGGTCAAACAGAAAGTTGAACACTTCGGTTCGGAAATCGTGGAACAATGCTTTGCCCCCGATCAATCTGAGGAAATAGAGAAAAAAATAACCTATTTTCTTAATCAAGGCGTTGATCTGATCTTAGTAACAGGGGGAATGTCCGTCGACCCCGACGACAGGACCCCGTTGGCCATTAAAAATATAGGGGCGGATATTGTCCGTTATGGAACCCCTATGCTGCCAGGCTCGATGCTGCTTGTTTCCTACTACGATCAAATTCCTATACTAGGATTGCCTGGCTGTGTGATGCATGATCCCTATACATCATTCGACGTTTTTCTACCCCGAATCCTGGCTGGAGATAAAATTACAATCCAGGATATGACCACACTTGGCTATGGCGGGTTTCATGCCTGTTAACGATTCCATTCGTTGTCGGGTACATCTATTATGCTGCGGAAACGCAAGAGCCGTTAAGGAGTGAATTTCAAGTGAGCGAATCGGTATCGTGCCCGGATCACGTTGATGTCTTGGTGATCGGCGCCGGCCCCGGCGGTTACGTTGCAGCCATCAGGGCCTCGCAATTAGGAAGAAGCGTCGCTGTCGTAGACGAGAACGAACCCGGCGGGGTTTGTCTGCACAGCGGCTGCATTCCTTCAAAGGCGCTAATTTCAGCAGCAAAAACGTATGAGTTATTTGTGAATTCAAAGCATAACAAGATGGGGATCGCAGCCCAGTCCGTTTCCATCGATTATGCTCAAGTCCAGCAATGGAAGCATGGAATCATTCAGAAGCTGAAAAACGGCGTCGAAGGTTTATTAAGCGGCAACCAAGTTACCTATGTGAAAGGCCGGGCGCAATTCAAGAGCGGGAATGAAGTTCGGATCGATGACGGCAACCGCTCGAAAATTGTCAAGTTTGAACACTGCATTGTTGCCGCAGGGTCCCGACCGGTGGAGCTCCAGGGGTTTGCGTTCGGCAATCGGATTGTTTCTTCGAAGGAAATCCTTCAGCTGAAAGAGATTCCTCAAAGCTTGGCGATCATCGGCGCCGGATATATTGGCGTTGAATTGGGCCAAACGTTTGCAAAGTTTGGTACGAAAGTGACATTGCTGGAATATGCTCCGCATATTTTGCCTACTTTTGAGTCCGAACTTGCTTCTATCGTCGAGAAGAAAATGAAGAAGAACGGGATGCAAATCATTACCGGCGCAAGCGCCAAGGCGGCGTATGAGGCGGAAGACGGCGTGACACTTACTTATACGCATTCGGGAGAAGAGAAGAAGATGGATGCGGACTACCTCTTTGTGGCCGTTGGCAGAAAGCCGAATACCGATCCATTGAGCCTGGAAGCCGCGGATGTGCAGGTTGATCAGAAAGGCTTCATTGACGTGGACCGCCAAGGCAGGACGTCCAATCCACGCATATTCGCAATCGGAGATGTGGTGAAGGGACCTGCACTTGCGCACAAAGCTTCATATGAGGGCAAAGTGGCGGCGGAGGCTATTGCCGGTCATCCAAGTGCAGTTGATTACAAGGCTATCCCTTCCGTCATTTTTTCCGATCCGGAAATCGCAACAATCGGTCTGTCGGAGAAGGAAGCCGCCATGCAAAATTACAAAGTGAAGACAGGCAAGTTTTCCTACGCTGCCAACGGCAGAGCGCTTTCTTTGCATGCAGGGGAGGGCTTCGTGAAAGTTATCGCAGAAGCAAACACGGGTTTTATCATTGGAGCGCAAATTGTAGGAATCGAGGCTGCCAATCTGATTGCAGAAATCGGCTTGGCCATTGAAATGGGCAGTACGCTGGAGGATATAGCTGCAACCATTCATGCTCATCCGTCGTTGGGTGAAATCGTGATGGAAGCCTCAGAAGCAGGTATGGGCAAGGGCGTGCATGCCTTGTGACGAAGCGGAAGACGTTTGCGGTACATAGCAAATCAGAAAATGTAAAAGGCGAGGTGCATCAGATGGAAAATCGTTTGAAACAATTTTATCGGACCATGCTGCTGATTCGTCGCTTTGAAGAACAAGCGATCGAATTGTACAAGGAAGGTTTGGTTGGCGGGTCGTACCATCCCTACATCGGACAAGAGGCGATTGCGGTCGGGGTATGCAGTGCTCTGAGACAAGACGACTACCTGACCAACACCTATCGGGGACGCGGCCAGCACATAGCCAAAGGCTCCGATCCCAAGCTGCTCTTGGCCGAAGTACTTGGAAGAGCAACGGGATATTGCAAAGGAAAGGGCGGTCCGATGCACATTACCGATGTGCAGAACGGTATCCTGGGCGCCAACGGTATTGTTGGAGGCGGTGCCCCTATTGGTGTCGGAGCCGCATTAACGGCCAAGATGACGGGAACCGATCGCGTAAGCGTTACTTTTTTCGGAGACGGCGCCATCAATCAAGGCGTTGTCTACGAGGCGATGAACCTGGCTGCCATCTGGGATCTTCCTGTCGTGTTTGTTTGTGAGAATAACCTGTATTCCGAAATGACGCCGATTCAATTTTCGTTGAAGAACAAGGATCTGATCGATCGCGCGGAAGGGGTTCGCATCCCTGGAATTATAGTTGACGGCAATGATGTTGAAGCTGTTTTCAACGTCACAACCGAGGCTGTAGAACGTGCGCGCAGGGGAGAAGGACCTACATTTATTGAAGCCAAAACTTACAGACTTAACGGGCATATGTACGGCGATTCGGAAACTTACCGTTCCAAGGAAGAGGTGGCGGCTTGGTGGGAGAAGGAGCCTATCAAGCGCCTTGGCGCAAAATTGGTGGCTAGCGGAGAAGCCAGTGCGGACGAGTTGGAGGCTATCAATCATGAGGTCTTGCAAGAAATAGCGAGGGCGGCCGAATTTGCACGGCAAAGTCCGGAACCCGGGTTCGAGGAAATCTTCACCGACGTAATCTAGAAACGGTAGAGAGGATGTTACAACACAATGACCAGAGAATTAACGATGGTGCAGGCGTTAAATGAAGCCTTGCGTGAAGAAATGGCAAGAGATCAGCGGGTTTTTATCATGGGAGAGGACATTGGCGACTACGGCGGAGTGTTCAAGGTAACTTGGGGATTATTGGACCAATTCGGAAGGGAGCGGGTCCGGGATACGCCAATCTCTGAAGCCGGTTTTATCGGGGCCGGTCTGGGCGCTGCAATGACCGGATTGATCCCGGTTATCGAGATCATGTGGGTCGATTTCACGGCCGTTGCGATGGACCAGATCATTAACCAGGTCGCCAAAATGAAGTACATGTCCGGCGGACAAACAAACGTTCCACTGGTCATTCGAACGCAAGGCGGGGGCGGTCGCGGTAACGGCGCTCAACATTCTCAATCGTTGGAAACGTTCTTTGCTCACATCCCCGGATTGAAAGTCGTTCTCCCTTCCACCCCTTACGATGCGAAAGGATTGCTGAAATCGGCCATTCGCGAGAATAGCCCGGTTGTCTTTATCGAGAATAAAATGCAGTACACGAAAAAGGGCCATGTGCCGGAAGAAGAGTATTTGATTCCGCTCGGCCAAGCAGATGTGAAGCGGGAGGGAAAGGATGTAACCTTGATCAGTATTTCTCAAATGGTCGACTTCTCCTTGCGCGCAGCGGAACAGCTGGCCAAGGAAGATGTTTCCGTCGAAGTGATCGATTTACGGACGCTGAGTCCATTGGATATGGAAACTGTACTGGCCTCCGTAAAGAAAACGATGCATGCCGTTATCGTGCATGAATCGACTCGTTCCTTCGGTTGGGGCGCTGAGCTTGCAGCCCGAATACAAGAAGAAGCCTTCGACTATTTGGATGCGCCGGTCGGACGCGTAGCTACCGAAGATGTGCCGATTCCATTTAACAGAACGTTAGAGAAAGAAACGCTTCCGCAGGTCTCGGACATTGTCTCTGCCGTTAAATCACAACTTTACCGCAATCAGCCTGTAAACTAACCGGGCGCTTTGAAGCGGAAGCAGAAGGTTCGTACATTAGGAATCGGAGGAGATTTAACATGCCCTATATTGAACTGAAATTGGTGGAAGGCCGGGATTTGGAAACGAAAAGAAAGCTGGTTGCCGGAATCACGAAGGCTTGCTGCGAAGCATTATCTGTCACGCCGGATTATGTGCGCGTGGAATTGATCGAGCTTAAGGCTGACTTGTTCAGCATAGCCGGGGAATTAGTTTACGATACAAGGAGAAAAAACGAAAGCGGAGGTAACGATCAATGAATGTTGTTCGGTTGCCGAAAATGGGGCTGACGATGGAAGAGGGCATCGTTCAACGTTTTTTAGTAAAACCGGGACAGCTTTACAGCAAAGGCGACGTTGTAGCAGAAATCGAAACGGATAAAGCGGTCCTGGAAGTTGAGATGCCGCAGGACGGTGTCATCGAGGAGCTGCTCGTTCTGGAAGGGGACACGGTTGAAGTCGGGGCCCCGCTTCTAAGGCTGAAAAGCGAACAGAAGACCCCGGAAGCGAGCGTCCGCGAAGCGGCTTCTCCTACGGAACGGCCGCAGCCGAACACGGAATGCGCGAAGGATGCAGTCGCAGCTGCTTCGCCGGATGCGGAGCTGCCTCTTAACCAGGACCGCAGGATCATCGCGATTTCCCCATCTGCCCGCAGAAGAGCCAGAGAGCTCGGAATCGACTACACCACGCTTCAAGGAACGGGGCCGAACGGAAGGATTCTGTATGCGGACGTAGAGGAGGCCGCACAACAGATACCGCTCGCACCCAAGGAAAGCAGGGAAGCATCAAGGAACAACGCGGGGGCGACGTCTGCCAGGAACACCGGAGTACATCAAGGGAAGTCGAAAATTGTTGAGTTATCCAGAATGAGACGAATCATCGCCAGGCGCATGGTGGAGAG
Source organism: Paenibacillus sp. JCM 9796 (assembly GCF_055379675.1). NCBI lineage: Bacteria > Bacillati > Bacillota > Bacilli > Caryophanales > Paenibacillaceae > Paenibacillus > Paenibacillus sp. JCM 9796. Next base: position 5,566,832 of record NZ_AP043723.1, on the reverse strand, counting down.
CGTCACTACGATTCCTCAATTCTATGTGAAACGAAAAGTCGATCTTACCCAGCTGCTGGCCGTGAAAAATACAATACAGCCGCACATTTACCGCTCGAGAAACATAAAAATTTCGGTTAACGATTTTTTAATTCGTGCTGTTGCGGAGACTTTACGTGAATTTCCGCAGTTGAATGCGTCGTTCGTAGGGGCGCCCGACCAAGCGGATAGCCATATTGTGGAGTACGAGGAGATCCATATCGGCCTGGCTGTCGCCGCGCCGAATGGGCTCGTCGTGCCGGTCATCCATCATGCCGACGAGCTTTCCGTTATGGAAATCGCCGGAGTGCGTGAACGGCTTGTTTCCGCTGCCCGAGCCGGAACGCTTAAAGGGGATGACATGCAGCGAGGCACATTCACGATTTCCAATTTGGGGGCCATGGACGTTGAAGAGTTCAGCGCAATCGTCAATCCGCCGGAAGCCGGCATACTTGCAGTCGGAACGACTGTCGAAGAGATCGTCGTCATCAATGGTCAGTTCGAGATTCGCCCCATGTTGACCCTAGTCGGCTCTTTCGACCATCGCGTCATTGACGGTTTGGCGGCTGCAGCGTTTATGAAGAAATTAGTCGAGAAGCTGCAATCGGATGATTGGCAATTGCTATAGCTGCATCGGTAAGGTTGCAACTGAATATGGAATTAAGGGGCAGTCCTTCCTGAACATCGGAAGGCTGCCCCTTCGTTTATCAGGTCAACCGAAGTTTATCGATCAGCTAATTATCCGGATTTCAACTCACCCTAACGAATTAACGTTGACTGTGTAAATGAAGCGATGATATAATTCAGAACATACAGACTATTCTTACAACTAACGATTGATTTTTCATTTTGAAAGGAGAGGAGAAATGTCTCAAACCGTTAGTGAAACACTGGCTTCGTTCGTCCATCGTCTGCGTTTTGAGGAAATCCCGGTTGAAGTTGTGCAAAAAGCCAAAACCTGCCTCATCCACGGAATTGGTGTTGGTCTCGCTGGTTACGACACGGATTTCCCGCGAATTGCTGCGGAAATCGCCGGCGTGAACGGCAGAGGCGCACATGAAGCGACTTTATTGTACAACGGCTCCAAATGTACGGTTATGGAAGCCGCTTTTGCAAACGCTGTCATGCTTCACAGCCGCGTTCAGGAGGACACGCATAATACGGCACACTTGGGTACAATCGTCATTCCGGTTGTATTGGCGTTGGGAGAATCAAGGGGGGCCAGCGGAAAAGAAATCCTGACAGCGCTAATAGCGGGCTATGAAGTTGGAGGTGCCCTTAGCAGGCACTACACTTCCCAATCTACACCGCGAGGATTTAGGGCGAGCTCGGTTTATGGCATCTTGGGAGCGTCTGCCGCGGCGGCAAAGCTTCTTCACTTAACGGAAGAACAGACCGCTCATGCTTTAGGCTTTGCAGCAAGCTTTGCTTTCGGAACATTGGAAGCGTTTGCAGCCGGGACTATGGAATGGAGGTTTGAGAATGGGGTGGCAGCCAAAAACGGAATATTATGCGCTTTATTGGCTCAAAGCGGCGCTGTTGCCACCAAATTGGCTTTCGAAGGAAATGCGGGCTTTTTACATGCTTTTGCTGGAAATCATAAAGATCCGTTAAAATGTGTACAGCATTTAGGCAAGGTGTATGAAATCTTAAATGTGACCTTCAAGTTGTATCCGGTTTGTGCCTTCAATCAATCTCCTGTGATCAACGCTCTTGAGATGAAAAAGGAATTTGATATCCAGGTGGAACAGATTCAAAGCATCGTAATCGAAATGAACGATTATGAAGCCAATTATCCGGGAATGAGTTCCAAAGGTCCTTTTCAAAATATCAGTCAGACGTTGATGAGTGCCCCTTATTGCGTCTCGTCCTCTTTGATGGACGGTGAAATGACGCTAGCAAACCTCAAAAGATTCGATCATGAAACGTTAAATCAGTTAATCGACAAAACGATCATGATTCCTGAAAAAACGGTGAATCCTCTATGCAATAAAATCACGGTTGAACTCAAAAATGGCCAAAAATTGGTGAGAGAAATGAGTATTACGCAGGACTTTTATAATTTCGAGACTGAAAGAGATATTGAAATGATTCGCGATCTCAGGAAAGAGATGCAGATTTCTTCGGAACAATTGGAGCAGTTAATCCATGAACTGCTTTCTCTCGAGAACAAGCCCAATCTATCGACCCTTATGCCCAATACGACAGCAGTCAGCTAAAATATTTATTTAATGTCATTAAAATACCGTCCGGTCGGTTTTTTGATGGCAATTCTTTAACGAATAAAAATACCATCTGGTCAGTATGTTATGATCAGATTACAAAATTTGAAAGGGTGAGCGTGTGTATGGGAAGTTCGAAGCTTGACTTGATCTGCTCTGTCGACATTGGCGGAACATTTACGGATTCCGTGCTTGTTACAAGTGATGGGACGGTTGTTGAAGGAAAAGCCCTGACCACCTACCATGATAAATTCAACTCCGGTTTTTTTAACAGCATTGAATCCGCAGGCGAGAAACTTGGTTTAAGCCCGGCTGAACTTTATCGAAATATCAGCATGATTTCACATGGCTCTACTGTGGCAACCAATACGGTGGTGGAGAATAATGGCTCACGTGTAGGCTTACTGACAACCTATGGTTTCGAGGATACGATCAACATGATGCGCGGATTGGGACGTGTGACGGGAGAGCCGTCGGAAAATATATTGAAGGTGACAGAGACGGCCAAGCCAAAACCTCTGGTACCCAAGGAACTCATCATTGGGGTTACCGAGCGAATCGATTCGCAGGGCGAAGTGATTGTACCGCTAATTGAAAGTCAGGTAAGGGAAGCCGCCCGTAAGCTGTTGGATCAAAACGTGGATGCCATCGCGATTTCATTCCTTTGGTCGTTTAAAAATCCGCAACATGAACAGCGGGTCAAGGAAATTATTCACGAAATGGACGATTCCGTCTTCGTTACTTGCGGACACGAGGTGACAAAAACTTTAGGAGAATACGAACGGACGGTGGCGGCGGTCATCAATGCTTATGTCGGGCCGGTTACTTCCAGGTATTTGGAGGAAATCAGCGGGAGTCTTCAAACGAAAGGCGTCAAAGCTCCTCTGCTGATCATGCAGTGTCACGGGGGGATGATCCCGCTCGAACGAAGCAAGCAGCTGCCTGTTCAAACAATCGGTTCGGGTCCTGTCGGCGGAATCATGGGCTGCGTAAAGATCATGAAGGAGTTAGATATTCATAATCTTATCGGTACCGATATGGGCGGCACCAGCTTCGATATCGGGATTATCCGGGACGGACAGCCGCTTTCCGCCGAAAAAACGGTTTTAGAGAAGTATCAATATAACGTGCCCAATGTTGAAATCATTTCTATTGGTGCCGGTGGCGGAAGTATCGCGTGGATTGATCCCTACAGCAAGGCCATGCGGGTAGGGCCGAAAAGCGCAAAAGCAAACCCTGGTCCCGCGTGTTACCGGTTGGGAGGCACAGAACCGACGGTAACCGATGCCGACCTGCTGTTAGGGTATATTGATCCGGAAGCGGTGTTTGGATTCGGAAAGGGTCGCGGACTTAAACCAAGCGTGGAGCTGGCGGAAAAAGCCATGGGTAAAATTGCCGAACAGCTTGGCATTTCCATTATTGAGGCTGCAATGGGGACGGTGGAGATTGTCAATGCGAAAATGGCGAATCTGATTGAGAACGAGGTTATCGGAAGAGGCTTTGACCCACGGGATTTTGCAGTAGTCGCATACGGGGGAGCAGGTCCTATCCATGCTGCGGCTTATGCGCGTGATTTGGGTATCAAAATGATTATTGTTCCCGGTGAAACTTCCTCGGTTTGGTCAGCATTTGGTATATCCTCAAGCGATATCCGCTATGAACTTGAAGGAGAAGTTGGGCTTCTCTCGCCTTTTTCGCCGCAAAGTCTCGAAACGCCATTCCTTGAACTGGAAAAGAAAGGAGCGGAGATTGTCGCAACAGAAATCGGTGAAGATACGCCCATTCACTTTTCACGCTATGCGAAAATACGCTATCAATGGCAGCGGCATGAGTTGGAAATCAAGGTTCCGACGGGAAAATTGGACGAAGCTAAGCTGACAGAGCTGCTTACTGAATTTTCGCGTCAGTATGAGGAACGATACGGATCGGCCGCACTCCTGCCTGAAGCAAGGATTGAAATTGTTTCTGTCCGCTGCGAACCGATGGTAGAGGTGCGTAAGTTTGACAGAAAAGTGGACTTACATAGCAGCAAATCTCCAAGCGATCATGCCAGGAAGCCAAGCCGTAAAGTATACTTTAGCCGTCATCGTCCGCCTGTAGATGCCGATATTTACAATGGAAGTTTACTGACAAGCGGGAATGTGGTGGCAGGACCGGCCGTCATTGATTTGCACGGGACCTCTATCGTGGTGAACGAAAATCAAACCGTTACCAAAACGGATCATGGCGACTACATGATTCGGATCAATTCCAATTTGGAGGAGGAATAACCATGAAATCACTGCAGGAGCAGGAGCAGCATCGTAAGTTTTGGGACGGCGTTCAGCGGGCGTACATCCCGATCGACCCCTTACAAGTCCCCCCTTCGGTAAGCCTTCACAGCGAATATGAGGAAGAGATTGATCCGATTACGTATGAAGTGGTTCGTCATAATCTTTGGAATGTCAATCTGGAACAAGGCAAGATTGTGGAAAATTTGGCGGTATCCCCGATCACACTGGAAACAAGGGATTTCCAAACCGCCATTTTTACCGAGGATGCGGAAATTCTTTTTTTCGGCCCTTATCTTCAATATTTCGGTGGTATGCTGGATGTCATGATCAAGTATGTCATTGAGAAACGGGGAGAAGAACCGGGCATTCATGACGGCGATGTGTTTCTGCAAAACGATCCATGGGTCGGCACAGCACATCAACCGGATGTAGGTATATTTGCTCCTGTGTTTTGGGAAGGCCAGATCTTCTGCTGGGTTGCAAACTGCCTGCACCAAAATGACGTAGGAGGAACGACTCCGGGAAGCTTTTGTCCGAACGCTCAAGACATATATTTTGACCCGCCGGTATTTCCGCCAGTCAGGATTGTGAAAGAAGGGAAGCTGGATATTGAAATTGAAGCGGCCTTCAGACGGCAATCTCGTACTCCGGTTAATGTAGCGTTGGACTTGCGGGCAGCAATCGCCGCTTGTCATGCGTCACGTGCAAGAATCCTGGGTCTGATTAAAAAGTATGGATCCAAGACCGTGAAGGGCGTCATGAAAAAGGTGCTGAATACAAGTGAAAAGGCGCTGCTTGATCGTCTTTCGACCATACCGGACGGAACGTGGAAAGAGCGTGCCTATCAGGAAGTGGCGGTTACAGGTGATCGCGGTGTGTACCGGATCGAACTGTCGATTACGAAGAAGGGCAACACGTTGACGGTTAAAAATGAAGGAACAGACGGGCAAGCCGGTGCGATTAATCTGCCGTTTGCCGCTTGGCGAGGAGCCATTCTCTCGGCTTTTAACGTGATCTTATTGGCCGACCAAATGGGGGCAGGCGGAGGAGGAGCGGCCCGGCACTGCGAGTTTATTCCTACCCCTGGCACCATGACTTGTCCTGACTATGGAGTCGCGGTAAGCCCGGCGGGCATTTACGCAACGGAGCTTGGGGTAGCGATGGCGAACTCGGTTGTGTCCAAAATGCTGCTATCGTCCAGCGATCCGGATCTTCATAAACTGGCTTTGAGTACCACGAACGGCCAGTGGCAAATCCAAATTCATGCAGGAACCAACCAGCGCGGAGAGTATTATGTCGGACCGATGCTGGATACGATGATCGGCAGCAGCGGGGCCACTCCATACCGTGACGGTTCATTCGCAGACGGACAGTGGTGGATTCCTGAAGGTCAAGGGCCCAATGTTGAAGGCTATGAACGCGATTGGCCGATTTTATATCTCTACCGCAAGGAACATCAGGATTCGGCCGGAGCAGGAAAATTTCGCGGTGGCAATGGCGGTATCCTCGCCTACATGCCGCACAAAGGCCAGGTCGGTCTAGGCGTATATACCGCCGAGGGCATTCCCAAAACCTCCGGCATATTGGGAGGATCGCCGGGTACCCGTGGCGAGACGGTATTAATAAAATCGTCAAATATTAAGGAAATTCTTCAATCGGGCCGCCTCATTGACAATGTGGATGAACTCTCTGGCGAGCGGCCTTCGTTAACGGGGAAAGGACCTGCCCTGGCACTCGGCGACTCGGATGTTCTGGAATGGAACTGGGGCTCCTGCGCCGGTTATGGTGACCCTTTGCTTCGCGATCCTGAGCGTGTGCGGCAGGATGTGCTGGCCGGTACTACGTCCGTCTCTTTTGCCGAAACGGTATATGGCGTTATTTTCACCGAGGAGATGACGGTCGATGAGAGAAGCACGGAGCAGCGTCGGCTGCAAAACCGGAGGAAGCGCCTCGAAGACGCAGGAGCTCCTGTCTCCACCCATTTGGAGTTCAAGCTTCAGGAATTTCGTGTTCCGCAAGGCATGCTGACATTAGGCGATAACTTTTGGTTCAACAAAACAAATGGCACGACAGAAATTTGCTGCTCCCATTGCGGGGAAGTGCTCGCAACCGGCGATCAGAATTACAAGTCCCGTGTCCCGGTTCGCAAAAGCGATGTGGGGAAGGTCGGCATAAAAAGCGTCGATTTAAAACGTTTCGTCGATGCGCATGTGTTGTATCATGAATACTTCTGCCCGACCTGCGCTACGGTTCTCTCGACGGAAGTTGTTCGAGAGGGAGATGAACCTCTACACGAATTTTTACTAAGTTAATACACCTGATCCCCATCCTCCCGGCAAGGTTACACTTGCCGGGAAGGATATAGTTGCAAGCAGATCCACCAACATACCACCTGGATGGTATGTTGGTGGTACAGTGTTGTGCGCCACCATGCAGCATGATCCGGTCTTATTCATTTTTTTGTAAAATGGGGGGAATCGCGAAATGAAGAAGAGTACGAACACATGGAGAACGTTGTCGAGTCTGTTGGTTGCGTCCGCGATGTTAATCGTTGCCGCATGTGCCAATTCAACCGCTGTTGAACCGCAAAAAAGCGCATCCGACGGGGCAAAATCCGGCGGAGCAAGTGGAGGTACAATCAAAATCGGAATGACTTCCGCATTGACGGGACCTTATAACGAATATGGGGAGGGAAATAAACGGGGGGTCGAATTGGCCATTGAAAAGTGGAACCAGCAAGGCGGGATTCATGGGAAAAAGATCGAACTCATCGCGTTGGACGATCAGCTTGTTCCCGATAAGGCGGCGAACAATATGCAGCAGCTTCTTGACGATAAAAGCATTGTCGCGATCATCGGCCCTGCCGGGAGCGGTCCGGCATTAGCTACAGTACCTTTAACGGAAGTTTACGGAATCATTCAAATTAACCCCGTGGCCCAGACTACCGACGTTACGTATCCTAACGGTGTAAATAACCCGCCGAGAAAAACGGTATTTTCCTTCGCGCTGCAAAACGATGTGGAAACGGATGTGCTCGCTACATTCGCGGGTGAGCAGTGGAAAAAGATCGGCCTCATTCACGAAAGTACGGCATACGGCAAATCCGGGATGGAATTGGTAGAGAAAATATTGAAGGAGAAATACAACATCGTTCCGGTCGGACGTGAACAATACAACCAGAAAGCGCCGGATATGACGGCCCAATTGGCCAAGCTGAAAAAGGAGGGAGCGGAGGTCATCGTCTGCGTCGGTTTAGGCGCCGATCTGGCCAACATTCGTAAGGGAATGAGCCGTCTGGACATGAATGTACCTCTCGTTGCGACGAATGGCGCCCTTTCCAATCCGTATAAAGAAGGCGCGGGCGATCTGGTCGTCGGCACGATCGGTACGATGATCAAAGCGTTCGGCGAGAACCCGTTGTCCGCACCGGCCAAGGAATTTGCCGACGCCTATATGAAAAAATACGGGAAAGACCGGTATTGGGGAGATCGAGATACGCCCCAGCTGTTCATGTCTTTGAACGTCACCAATGCCTACGATGGAGCCATTGTGCTGTTTGAAGCGATTAAAAAAGCCGACAGCACGAAAACGCCCGATATTATCGCGGCTTTGGAATCCATGAAAGACTACCAAGGGGTAAACGCCAATTATACGTTTAGCGGCAAGAAGCATCACGCCATCGGCACTGACGGTCTTGGATTGTTCCAGTATGTGAAAAATGGAGACAACATCCAATTGGTCCCTTATAAGAAATAAAATGCCGGGGGGCGACGTTTGGCGGTTTACCCTCCGCATCTATCTTCGAGGAGGAAACAGGATGGGGAATATTCAATTTTTGCTTGAATTAATATTTGCCGGAGTCTGTGTAGGATCCGTTTATTCCCTCGTAGCTCATGGGTTTAACATGACATTTTGGTCCAGCAAGGTTCTCAACTTCGGTCATGGGCCGTTTATTATGTTCTGTTCCATGCTCATTCTATCATTTCTTAATATGGGAATTTCCTGGGCAGTCGCCATTGTGTTTGGACTCATTTGCATTTCATTGCTGGGAATTATACTGGAGAGGGTTTCGATTCGTCCCTTAATCAAATATCCTTCCAGTATGGGATGGGTCGTGTCCACGCTCGGTACCGGACTGTTTTTACAGGCGCTGGCATCGAAAATATGGGGATCGCAAGCGATAGCGTATCCTGCATTTCTGTTCACAAGCACGGACTACGTTCCGCTGCTCAGCGTAAAGTTGTCCTCCCAATACTTGCTCGTCTTATTCGCTGCGCTATTTATCATGCTGTTCATGGAAATGGTCATGCACAAGACGATATGGGGGAAAGCAATGAAAGCGGTCTCTTACGATCCGACATTAGCCCGCATTATGGGAATAAAATCGAAGCTCGTCATTACGTATTCCTTTATTTTGAGCGCGATTTTGGCTGGCATCGCCGGTTTCCTGATCGCACCGATTTACGGGACGGTCAGCCCTGACTTCGGGATGAACATTATGGTGCTTGGCTTTGTCGCGACCGTACTTGGCGGGGTGGGAAGTTCGAAAGGCGCTTTAATAGGCGGCATACTGGTCGGCGTTATTGAAAAACTGGTTGGGGGGTATCTGTCCAGTTCCGCAGAGCACGGGGTTGCCTTTGCTATTTTGATCCTCATTCTCGCGATAAAGCCCGAAGGCTTGTTCGGGTCCAGGGCGGTGCTGAAAGTATGACGACGATGAGCATGAAGAAAGGCGTTCAGCCCGTATTGACGATGATCCTTGTTCTGCTGGTTGCCGCAGCTCCATTGTTTATGTCACCTTCTAATGTGCAGCTGTTTATTTTTTGGGGAATCAATATTTTGTTAGCGCAAAGCATTAACCTGCTGAGCGGTCTCGGCGGTCAAATCTCTCTCGGCCATGCGGCGTTTTATGCGATAGGTGCTTATGTTTCCGCCATCTTCATGGTGCGTTTCGGTTTTCCATTATATGTTACGATTTTACTGTCGGCTGCTGTAAACGCATTGGTAGGATTTCTTGTTTCATTTCCGGCCGGAAGAGTCAGAGAATTTTACTTGGCGATGATGACCTTGGGCTTCGGCTTCGTGATCGAGGAGATCATCAAAGAATGGTCCAGCGTCACCGGTGGGGTCATGGGATTAAGCGGAATCCCTTCACCCAAGCTGGGCACCATGCTTTTGTTCGGCATCAAATTGAATTTGATCCACTATTATTGGATCGTATTTCTGGTTGTCGCGTTGATTGTGTGGATGCTGCGGAATTTCGTCCAGTCGTACTACGGCCGTTCCTTTCTGGCTATTCACCGCAGCGAGCTCTCCGCATCCAGTATCGGCATCTCTCCGGGCCGGGTCAAGCAGCTCGCCTATACGATGAGCGCTTGCCTGGCGGGTATTGCCGGTGCGCTGTATGCGCATCTGATGGCTTACATCGGGGCGAATTCTTTCGGCATGATGCAATCGATTGAAATTCTTGTTATGGGCATACTTGGCGGATTCGGAACCATTATCGGTCCCATTCTCGGCGCTGGATTTTTGACTTTTATTGCAAACAAGCTGCAATTTATTAAAGATTATCAGCTGATGATTTATTCGCTTCTTCTCGTCATTTCCTTTCTGTTTATCCCCAGAGGCTTTGCCGGCTTATTGGGAATCCGTACGGCACTTAGCAAGGAAAAACGTCTCCAAAAGGTAAAGCCGATTTCTGAGGTTAAGCCTCTGCGCATTCCCGGGAGGGAGGCACGCACGCTTTCCTACAGCCCTCATCACAAAAAGTTAAAGGTGGAAGGCGTGATCAAGGATTTTGGCGGACTTCGCGCGCTGCAGCATGTGAGCCTGGAGCTGGGGCAAGGTACCATTCTGGGCTTGGTAGGTCCTAACGGTTCGGGGAAAAGCACATTGGTCAACGTGATCAGCGGCGTTTACCCGGTGACTGAAGGCAAAATCAGTTTCGGCAAGGCAGAAATCACCAATATGCCTACGCATGCCATTGCCGGTCAGGGCATTATTCGAACCTTTCAGGACCCGCACAATGTCGGCAATATGACGGTCAAGGAAAATCTGCTGTTAGGCAGACATCAAAAATACCAATCCGGCATTGTGTCCTGCGTTCTCAATTTGAAAAGCTCTCTGCTTGAAGAACAGGAGATGCTGGTCAAAGTTCATGAAATGATGGAGCTCTGTTCACTCGCACAGTACTCGGAAGAATTGGTCGAAAATTTACCGTACGGCGTACAGCGAATGGTAGAAGTGGCAAGAGCGATTCTGGCTGAACCTGAATTGCTGCTCCTGGATGAGCCGGCAGCGGGATTGTCCGAGCATGAAATGCAGGAATTAAGCAAGCTTATCCGGTATGTCAAGACGCTAGGGATCTCGGTCATCCTCATTGATCATCATATGGAATTTCTAATGGGTCTTATCGATGAGGTGATCGTATTGGATTCCGGTAAAATAATCTATTCGGGCGATGCGCAGGGCATGCAAACGAATCAGCAGGTGATTGAAGCCTATTTGGGGGTTGCGAATCATGCTTAACGTGCGGAATGTACATGTCAGTTATGGTCCAATCAAAGCCTTGAAAGGGGTTTCCCTTGACATTCGAAGCAAGGGGATCACCGCCATCATTGGCGCGAACGGTTCGGGGAAAACGACCCTGCTTAATTTCATCAGCGGGTTGGTAACGCCCGAGGAGGGCGACCTGCTGTTTGAAGGAATCTCCATTGCAGCATGGCCTACGGAAGCCCGGGTCAAACAAGGCATCGCTCACGTAATGGAGGGGCGCCGTTTATTCAAGGACCAAACGGTCCACGATAATTTGCGGCTGGCCGCACATTTTCGTACACCCAGGCTTGAGAAGAAAACGATAGCTAACAAGATTGAGCAGGTGTTTCAGCGATTTCCGATTCTGGAAAGCAAGAAGCATCAGCTGGCCGGCACGCTCAGCGGGGGACAGCAGCAGCTGTTGATTATATCGGCGGCTTTGCTTTCGGCTCCTAAATTGCTTCTGCTCGACGAGCCGTCTCTGGGTTTGGCTCCGGTTATTATCGACGAGGTATATGCATTTTTGCAAGAGCTTAATCAGGCGGGAATGACTATATTTATTTCGGAACAGATGGCGGCTCTCGCGCTGCGCATCGCCGACTATGGCTATGTGCTGGATCGCGGCGCAATCGTGAAAAGCGGGGACAGCGCTTATTTGAAAGATTTGCTCGCTTCCGACGATCTTTCGTCCATCTATTTGGGTAAAGGTAACCATTAGAGGAGTGATATTCATGTCAAGCTGCTACCGGTTTATTCCGGTTGAGAAAGTGTTCCATGGTGCTGGCGTCATTGAAAATTTGCCTGCGGAAATCGATCGTTTAGGCGCCAGGAAAGCTGCATTGCTTACCAGTAACAGCCTGTTCGCTTCTCCGGTTATCAAACGCTTGGAACAGCTGTTGGGAAGCCGTTTGGAGGTTGTCCTCTCGGGTACCGTACAGCACGCGCCAAGCCAGTCGATTTTCGAAATCGCTTCCAGGCTGAGGGACCGGGGTATCGACCTGTTAATCAGTTTAGGTGGCGGCACGGTCATCGACTCTGCAAAGGCCATCGCTTTAGTATTGGGAGAGGGCCTCGATGAGCCGCAGCAATTACAATCGTATTCGGTCAAATTCGAGTATCCCGATAAAATCGAAATTCCTCAAGTCAAGCAAAAATTAATACCGCACATCGCCGTTCCAACGACTTTGTCCGCAGCCGAGTTTTCCAACATTATCGGCATTACAGATGAGCACAGGAAGGTAAAGGAACTGTACATCGATGACCAATTGACGCCGAAAGTCGTATATATGGATCCGGAGCTCTGCACGGACACGCCGGACTGGCTGTGGTCGGCCACCGGGATGAGAGCGCTGGATCATGCCATTGAAACCGTTTATTCCAAGCAAACTCACCCCATCACTACGGCACTCGCGCTCCAATCGATCCGGCTGCTGAGCGAATATCTTCCGAAATGTAAAAAAGATCCAGCGGATTTGCAAGCGAAGCTGCAATGTCAAATGGCTGCCTGGATGTCGTTCTTTGGCGTGAGCAACGTGATGATGGGACTCAGCCACGGCATCGGACACCAAATAGGAGCCCATGCCAACGTTGCCCACGGCGTCACTTCCTGCATTATGCTTCCGCATGTCATGCGCTTTTCGCTGCCCTTTACCTTGGAACAGCAAGCCCTGATCAGTGCCGCCATGGGGGGCGAAGTAAGCGGCAGGAGTGTGGAGGAAGCCGCCGCAATGGCTTCGCAGCTGGTGGTCAAACTGGTGGCTGATTTGCAGCTGCCGCTAAGGCTTCGCGATGTCCAGGTGCGCAAAGAGCAGTTTCAACCGATTGCGGAGGACGCCATGCGAGATCTGGTCGTGGCAAGCAGTCCCAGACCTGTACAAGGAACCGGCGAGATTGTAGCTCTTCTCGAAGCCGCATGGTAGGGAAGTGTAATTCATGATAAGAGGTGAGAGACGAATGCGGGGAAGACTGGCAGGGAAAGTAGCGCTTATCACCGGTGCTTCGAGAGGTCTTGGAGCGCTGGAAGCCGTTATGTTCGCCAAAGAAGGAGCGCAGGCCGTTATCGTGTCCGATGTTAGCCAGTCGGCTTTGCAGGAGACGGTGAAGGCGGTGGAAGAACTGGGCGGAGCGACGACTGTTATTCCGCTTGAACTGAATGTCACCCTTGAAGAAGATTGGACCCAGGCGGCAATCTCGATCGAGAAGCGGTTTGGGAAACTGGATATTTTAGTCAACAACGCGGGAATTACCAAGAGGGAACGGTTTGTCGACTGCTCTCTGGCCGATTGGAACCGGGTGATTGCCGTTAACCAGACCGGCGTATTTCTTGGGATGAAATATAGTGCGCCGCTGCTCCGAAAGTCAGGCCGCGGGTCGATTATTAATATGTCGTCGATCGCCGGAGTGACCGGTTATTTTGCAGCTCCCTATACAGCGAGTAAATGGGCGGTGAGAGGAATGACCAAGGCCGCTGCGCAGGAATTTGGCGGTTGGGGAATCAGGGTGAATTCGGTTAATCCCGGCTTCATCTGGACGCCGCTTACGTTACCGGCCAAGCAAATGGTAGAGGCTTTTAACAAAGTGAATGCCCTCGAACGGGCGGGTGAGCCGGAGGAAGTCGCCCAGGCCGTTATTTTTCTCGCTTCCGACGAATCCTCCTACATGACCGGAGGGGAAATAACGCTCGACGGGGGAATGACGGCAGGCGGCGAAATCCGGCTGATCGCCAAGGAACTCGGCATTTATCGTGATGAGTAATCCGTCCTGCCGCTGAACGTTCAGCGTCTCCCTTCCAAGCAGCAAAGAAATGAACCAGGTATTGCCAAAATACCATCCGGTCGGTATAATTATCATAAGGTTAATAAATACCGACCGATCGGTATGTTCCATTGGGGGAAGGTGAAGGCGTTGGTCCATCTTACAGAAATACGCACCCGGTATTGTGAATCGGATGCACTTGGCCATATTAACAATGTCAGCTATTTTATTTATTTTGAGCAGGCGCGCGTCGATTTTTTGCTGGACAGCGGCATGGTACTTCCATCCGAGAAGTTCCCGTTTCTTGTTGCTTCGCTGCATTGTGACTACAAGAAGCAGGTCTACATCAATCAGAGCTTGAAGATCCACACCTATGTCATGGATATCGGCAGATCCAGCTTCAAATTGGGACATGAAATCCATGATAAAGACTCGAACGAGTTGCTGGCAGTAGGCGAAGCGGTCCTGGTGAGTTATGATCTAATTGCGGAGAAAACGACCCGGCTAACCGATGAGCTGCGTTTCAAGCTGGAAAACTATGTTCGAGTAGAAATTAATAACAGTAAAGGTGTGAAATCAAGTGACGTTTGACGGATCTTCAGTGAACCGCAGGCAGGGAAGCGATACAAAAACGGAAATTTTGGACATCGCGTTGTCTCTGTTTGTTAAGAAAGGGTATCATGAAACCTCCATGCAGGATATCGCCGACACAGCCGGTCTAACCAAAGGCGGATTATATTACTACATAAAGAGCAAGGACGACGTACTGTTTTTGCTACACGACCGCTTTATTGTCGAAGGATTAAGACGTTTGCGTCTGGTAGAGGCCGAATCACTTGAGCCTGAGCATAAGCTGATCGAACTGCTGAAGATGCACCTGCAGATCATTGACCAATTCAAGGACGACATTACCCTGTTCTTTAACTGTATGAAGTATTTAAGCGACGACAAAAAGCAGGCCGTACAGGAGAAGCGGGATGAATACGAAGACATCTTCGTGCGCGTCTTGGAAGAAGGCAAGAACAAAGGCGTCTTTAAAGTCGAGGACAGCCACATCGTCGTGCTGTATGTTCTGGGATCCTGCAACTTTATGCATACCTGGTATAAGCCGGGCAAAGGAAAGTCGATCGAGGAGCTGTCGGATATCTTTATTACTCTCATCACCAAAGGCTTATTTCAGTAAAACCGAAAAGGGGACGGTAACGTGAAGATAAGCAAAGAGCGGCTGCTCGAACTTTATGAAACGATGATGAAGATACGAAATTTCGAAGAGAGAGTCTCCGGGCTGTTTGCCGGCGGGCACATTCCCGGATTCCTCCATCTCTATGTCGGGCAGGAAGCGGTGGCGGCCGGTGTTTGCGCCAATCTTCACAAGGACGATTACATCACGAGCACCCACCGCGGACACGGACACTGCATCGCCAAAGGCGCCGACGTCAAACGGATGATGGCCGAATTATTCGGCAAACGGACCGGTTACTGCAAAGGAAAAGGCGGTTCCATGCACGTCGTCGACGTCAACTTGGGGATCCTTGGCGCTAACGGAATCGTCGGTGCGGGCATGCCGATTGCGGTGGGGGCGGCTTTTTCCGCCAAAACCAAGGGCACCGGCCAGGTTGCCGTAGCCTTCTTTGGAGAAGGTGCGACGGGAACGGGCTATTTTCACGAATCGTTGAATTTGGCTGCCGTTCTGAAGCTGCCCGCAATCTTTGTATGCGAGAGCAATCAATATGCGGAATTCACTCCTCGGGAAAAACATTTGCCGGTGAAAACCGTGGCGGAACGAAGCAAAGCGTACGGGATCGAAGGCCATGCTATGAATGGAAATAATGTGGTGGAAGTATTTGAAGAGCTGTCGGCCATTGTGGCCAAGGTGCGTAAGGGAGGAGGACCTGTCATCGTGGAATGCTTCACCAATCGTTGGAGCGGCCACTATGAAGGCGATCCGCAAAAATATCGTCCGGCCGGCGAGGCTGAGGCGTGGAGGAAGAAGGATCCGATCCTCCATGTGGAACAAGTGCTGCGTGAGCAGTATGACGTTGATATAACGGAGCTTGCCGCGATCAAGGATCAGGTCGAGCGCGAAATCGATGAAGCGGAGCGGTTTTCGATGGAAAGCCCGTTGCCCGAAGGCGAAGAAGCGCTGCAGGACGTTTATGCTTCTTAACTTGGGAGGTGGAAGTTTTGGCGGTACTGCGATACAACCAGGCCATTAATTTGGCGTTGAAAGAGGAAATGCACAGGGACGAGAGCATCATTTTGGCCGGAGAGGATATTGCGGCGTCAGGCGGATCGTTCGGCGTGACGCGCGGCTTGATGGAGGAATTCGGCGAAGCCCGGGTTGTCGACACGCCCATCAGTGAAGGTGCGATTATCGGCATGGCCGTCGGTTCCGCCGCCAGCGGGCTCCGGCCGGTCGTCGAAATCATGTTTATGGACTTCATCGGTGTCTGCTTTGACATGATTATCAACCAAACGGCGAAAATGCGGTTTATGTCCGGCGGACAAATGAAAATGCCGCTCGTCATTCGTACGCAGGCCGGGGCGGGATCAAACGCGGGGCCGCAGCATTCGCAAAGCCTGGAAGCGCTGCTTATGCATATTCCCGGACTGAAAGTAGTGATGCCCTCGAACCCTTACGATGCGAAGGGCCTGCTCAAAGCAGCGATACGCGACGATGATCCCGTTATTTTCATTGAGCACAAGATGCTGTACAGCTCGAAGGGAGAGATCCCCGATGAAGAATACACCGTTCCGCTCGGTCAGGCAAAGGTAGTTAAGGAAGGCCGCGATGTGACCGTCATTGCGCTTGGCCAGATGGTCAACAAAGCGCTGCAGGCGGCACAGGTGCTGGAGGAGTCGGGAATCAGCGTGGAGCTGATTGATCCGCGGACGGTTACTCCGCTCGATAAGGAAACGATTCTCGAATCGGTGAAGAAAACGGGAAGGCTCGTTATCGTTCACGAAGCGGTGAAAATCGGCGGAATCGGAGCCGAGCTGGCCGCGATGGTGCAGGAGGAGGCGTTCGACTACCTGGATGCTCCCATTCAAAGGGTCGCCGCTCCGTTCTCGCCTGTACCGTACAGCAAACCGCTCGAGCATTACTATATGCCGAATGAGAATAATATTATCGAAGCGGTTCAGCGAATCTGTGTGGGCAGACAGTTCGCAGCTGCGAAGTAGGGAGGGGGACGGAATGACAAGCGTCAGGCGGATATTCGCTTCTCCACGTGCGAGAGCTCTTGCAGCACAGCAGAACATCCCGTTGCCCGAAGTGGCAGGAAGCGGGCCTTCCGGCCGAATCATTGAACAGGATGTGCAGGTTTACCGTTCGCAGCGTGCAAACATGTCTAGCGGGCCTGCCGAAAGAGATCCAAGCATTCGGCCGGACAAGAAGATTCAAGCCACTCCGCTCGCCAGAGCGATCGCTCAGTTGGAAAACATCGACCTGTCCACGGTAGCGGGATCCGGTGTGAGCGGCAAGATCAGGAGCTCCGATGTACGGCCGCGGAAAGAGGAATCAGCTTCGGCCGGTTTTTCTGCAGAGCGCGTTCCCCCCATGGAAGCAGTTCCGATGACGGGAATGCGTAAAATCATCGCGGAACGGATGGCCTACAGCAAGCAGACGGCTCCCCACGTCACGCTTACGGTGAAAGCGGAAGTGACCCGGCTTGCAGAGCTTCGAAACAAATGGATGCAGGACGGCATGAAGGTGAGCTATACGGATCTTCTGGTGAAAATCGCAGCAGAGAGTTTACGTGCGCATCCGCGTGTCAATGTCTCCATGGAACAGGACGGGATCGTCAGGCATCGACAATGCGATATCGGCGTGGCCGTCGCTTTAGAGGAAGGCTTAATCGTCCCGGTCATTCGTGATGCCGATCGAAGGCGCCTGCAGGACATTTCCAAGGACCTGCAGGATAAGGTCAAACGATCCAAAGAAGGCAAGCTTCGGCGGGATGAAGTGCAGGGCGGCCGGTTCACGATCAGCAACTTGGGCATGTATGAAGTGGATGCGTTCACCCCGATTATCAATCTTCCTGAAAGCGCTATCCTCGGGGTGGGAAGAATGATCGAGGATTTGATCGTACATAACGGGCAAATTCACATCGGGAAAACCATGGTCCTGTCGCTGTCCTTTGACCATCGGGTGATGGATGGCGCACCTGCGGCTTTGTTCTTAAAAAATATAAAAGAGTTGCTGGAGAATCCGGAATCTCTTCAGGACTCTTTGTAGGAGCAGTGAAGATGAAAAAGGAGATTATCGTTCCAAAAGCGGGACTCACCATGACGGAAGCGACCGTTGGACTCTGGCTGGTCTCCGAAGGGGATCCGGTTGAGAAGGACCAAGTCGTTCTGGAGCTTGCGACGGACAAAATTACGGTCGAAGTCACCGCCCCTTACGACGGAATCATGGTCTCTATTCTACACCAGGAAGGGGAAACCGTTGCGACCGGGGAGTGTCTTGCCATTATGGAGACGGAAGCTGCGGAGGCGGAACGGTCTTCAGCTTCACAAGCGGCATCCGGCGCAGCCGGAGAAGGAAAGAAGTACGATGTAGCGGTGATTGGAGCGGGGCCCGGCGGGTACGTCGCCGCTATACGCGCTGCTCAGCTTGGCGGCAAGGTCGCCCTGATCGAGCAACGCGATTTGGGAGGCACCTGCCTGAACACGGGCTGCATTCCGACGAAGACGCTGCTGCGGGCTTCGGAATTCGTCAAAATGCCGAAAACCGCAGCGGAATACGGCGTTTTCTTCGAAAACCCCCGGGTCGATTACTCCCGTTTGATCGATTACAAGGATCAGGTCGTCCGAAAGCTGCAGAACGGCGTCGCGGGACTGCTGCACAAGAATAAAATCGAGCTGCTCAAGGGACTTGGCAGGGTCGTCGATCCGCATACCATTGAAGTGCGGACGGAAGACCGAGAGAGCCATAGGATCGAAGCGAACCATATCATCGTGGCGAGCGGTTCCCAGCCGCACATTCCGGAGATTCCGGGGATGAAGGAGGCAGGCCCGATGACCAGCACCGAAGCGCTTGCCGGCAAAGAACGGCCGAGAAGCGTGGCCATTATAGGCGCCGGCGCGATCGGATGCGAATTTGCCGGTATTTATGCCCCTTTGGGCACAGAAGTTACCCTGATCGAAAGCGCCGATCAAATCCTGCCCGGGATGGACCGGGATCTAGCCCGCGTTCTCGCGGAATCCCTCCATCAGGAACAGGTGCGAATTCTTACTTCCGCAACCGTTACCCGAATCGATATCCATGGCGGCCGTAAGGTCGTACATGTAGAAACCGCCCAAGGCGCACAGGCCATTGAGGTCGATGCCATTCTTGCGGCGACAGGAAGAAGGCCGGATCTGGAACAGATGCGGGAGCTCGGCGTCCGGCTGGAAGGCGGAAAAATCGCCGTGGATGATCAGATGAGAACCAGCATCCCATCCATCTACGCCGTTGGGGACGTCACGGGAATCGAGTTCCTGGCCCATGTTGCCTCCGCTCAAGGAGTCGTCGCAGCCGAAGCCGCCATGGGGCGGCCTTCCAGAATGGACTACCGCACGGTTACCCGCTGTATTTACACGTCTCCCGAGATCGCATCCGTAGGCTTGAACGAGCGGCAGGCCAAAGAGCAGGGACGGGATTATCAGATCGGCAAATACGCTTTTGAAGCAAACGGAAGGGCCATGACTTACGGGGAAACCGCTGGATTTGTGAAAGTACTGCGTGATACCAGGTACGGCGAAATTCTCGGTATCCATATCATCGGCCCGAACGCATCCGAACTTATCGGAGAGGCGATGATGGCCGTCCATTTGGAGGCAACCGCAGAGGAATTTGCATTAGCCATTCACCCGCATCCTACGCTGTCGGAAGTGCTGGTCGAGGCGATTCTCGCGAGCATGGGACGCGGCATCCATTCTTAACCGTGAAGGAGAGATTTGTATGCAGTCTTTTCAATATATCAGGTTGGAAAACAACTCCGGGCTCGCCACGATCGTCCTGGACCGCCCGGAAACATTGAACGCCATCAACGACGCGGTTCTGGATGAGCTGGATCAAGCGTTCACGATGCTGGAGCGGGACGATCAGGCAAGGGTGGTCATGATTACCGGTGGCGGGGATAAAGCGTTTGTAGCCGGCGGAGATATTGCGGCGATGCGGCAGATGAGTGTTCTGGAAGGCGAGAAATTTGTGTACCGCGGACAGGAAGTATTGAAGAAAATAGAAGACTCGCGAAAAGTCGTCATCGCGGCGCTTAACGGCTATACGCTCGGGGGAGGAATGGAACTCGCTTTGGCCTGCGACATTCGAATTGCCTCGGAGAAAGCCAAATTAGGGCTGCCGGAAGTATGCATCGGCCTTTATCCCGGATGGGGCGGCACCCAGCGACTGGTAAGGCTCGTCGGTAAAGGAATCACCAAAGAACTGGTGTTTACCGGAGAACGTCTTTCCGCCGAAGAAGCCAAGGAGCTCGGATTGGTGAACAAAGTCGTGAAGCATGAAGAATTGTTGCCCTACTGCCGGACGCTGGCCGAAAAAATAATAGCCAATAGTCCGATTGCCGTCATGCAGGCGAAAAAAGCGATTAATCAAGGAAGCGAAATTTCTCTGGACCAGGCATTGGTTCTGGAAGCGGAAGCATGGCTTGTCAACTTCAGCACCGAGGACAGAGTAGAGGGTCTAACTTCTTTTCTTGAAAAACGCAAGCCCCATTATGAAGGCAAATAAGCAAAAGGCAGGGTTGATTTATGAAACATATGGGAAATAACAATTTTTCATCCCTTGTGACCCGAGGCGCTTTAAACAACCCGAACAAAGAAGTCATCACCTTCAAGCAGCAAAGAATGACGTACCGCGAGCTTCAGGAAAGAGTCAGCGCCTTAGCGCAAGGGCTGCTTGATCTCGGAGTAAAGAAGGGCGATGTGGTTGCGATTCTCTTATTTAACCACACCGAATATTTTGAAATTATTTTTGCCGCCAACCGGATCGGAGCGATCTTTCTGCCGCTAAACTTCCGCTTAGCCGCCGATGAAATCGCATACATTGCAGACAATGCCGATGCCAAAGCTATTTTCTCAGAAGACTCCTTCCATGAAACGCTGGATTCCATTCGGGGGAATGTGCAGCAGCTTCAGCATTATATTACGCTGTCCGCCAACGAACCGTCCGGTTGGACCCGATACGAACAATTGATAGAAACGAACCGGGGCGCCGACGTTCAGGACGCGCACGTCGAACTGGACGACCTGCACCGCTTGATGTATACGTCCGGCACGACTTCCCGGCCCAAAGGCGTCATGATTACCTATGGAAATCTGTACTGGAAAAATATCGGCCATATTTGGGAATTCAATATTACGCCGGACGACAAAACGTTAATCTCCGGGCCATTGTATCATGTCGGAGCGCTCGACTTGACGGCAACCGGCACCCTCTATCGCGGTGGAAGCATCGTCATTGTCAACAAGTTCAATACGCTTGAAGTGCTGGAGACGATCCAGAGAGAGAAGCCGACGAACATCTGGCTGGCTCCCGCCATGGTCAACATGATTCTGCAGGAACCGACGACGGATCAATATCAGCTGGATTCGATCCGTTACATTATCGCGGGCGGGGAACGAATGCCGGAGCCGCTCATCCAAAAAATCCAGCAGTTGTTTAAAAACGCCTGGTTTTGCGACGCGTACGGATTAACCGAAACGGTGTCGGGGGACACCTTCATGCCGAGCAGCATGACGTTTGAGAAGCTCGGCTCGGTCGGGCGGCCCTGCCTGCATCTCGATCTGAAAATCGTAGATGAGCAGGGACATGAAGTTTCCCCGGGCGAGGTGGGCGAAATCGTATTGCGGGGACCGAAAATCTCAAAAGGATATTGGAAAAACCCGGAGGCTACCGGGAAAACGTTTAAAGACGGCTGGTTTTTCACAGGAGACATGGGCAGACTGGACGCGGACGGCTTCCTGTTTATCGTAGACCGCAAGAAAGATATGATCATCAGCGGCGGAGAAAATATCGCATCGCTGGAGGTGGAACGCGTTCTTTATGAACTTCCGACAGTACTTGAAGCTTCTGTAATCGGGGTACCGAACGACAGGTGGGGAGAAGTGCCGAAGGCGTTCGTCGTCGTGAAGCCGGGGGCAACCCTGACCGCAGAAGAAATTCAAGAGCATTGTATGTCCAGACTGGCTAAATTCAAAGTGCCGAAAGAAGTGGAATTCATAGATAAACTTCCGCGGAATCCGTCCGGTAAAGTGCTGAAAAGACTATTGAGGGAATAGAAGGAGGATGAATCTGAATGAATTTTGAAATAACCGACGAACAAAAAATGATGCGGGACGGCGTTCGACAAATAGCTGAAGATTTCGGGCTGGACTATTGGCGGGAAAAGGACGACAAGCACGAATTCGTCTCTGAATTATGGAGCGAGCTCGGCAAAAACGGTTATATCGGTGTGGCCGTTCCGGAGAAATTCGGCGGAGTCGGACTTGGGATGATGGAAATGACCATGGTGATCGAGGAGCTGGCTAAAGGGGGGGCCGGGTCCACGGTAGCACAGCTGTTTATGCTCACTCCCGTTTTCGGCGGAGTGACGATCGATCTTCACGGCAGCGAAGCGCAAAAGGAACAGTATCTGACGAAGATGTCCGCCGGACAGCTTAATTTCTGCATGGCGCTGACGGAGCCGAACGCAGGCAGCAACTCGCTTGAGATCACGACGATTGCCAGGAAAGAAGAAGATCATTACGTGATCAACGGTCAAAAAATTTGGATATCCGGTGCCGATGTGGCTGATAAAATGCTGATCGTCGCCCGAACGACAAAGCGCAGCGAAGTGCAGAAAAAAACCGAAGGAATCAGCCTCTTCCTGGTGGATACCAAGGACCCCGCCATTACGCTTCAGCCTATTGAGAAAGTGGGGACCCGCTGTGTGCGGTCCGATACGGTATTTATCGAAAATTTGAGAGTGCATAAAGACAACCTGATCGGAGAAGAAGGCAAAGGCTGGTCATACCTTGTGGATACGCTTAACGCAGAACGGATTGTGACGACAGCCGGGCTCATTGGGACGGGGCAGCTCGCTCTGCAGCTCGCGGTGAATTACGCGAAAGAACGGGTGGTGTTTAACAACACCCCGATCGGCGCTTATCAAGGCATCCAATTCCCGCTTGCGAAAATTCGGGCCGAACTGGAGCTGGCGCAGCTGATGAATTATAAAGCCGCATGGCTCTATGATCAGAAGAAACCGAACGGCACCGAAGCGAACATGGCCAAATTAATCGCCGCCGAAGCAGCCTTCCATGCTTGCGACCGGGCCATGCAGGTAATGGGCGGGTATGGCTATGCGAAAGAATACCACATTGAACGGTTGTGGCGCGACGTCAGACTTTTCAAAATCGCCCCCGTATCTGAAGAAATGATATTGAATTATATCTCGCAGCATGATCTCGGTCTGCCGCGGTCTTATTAACTTTCGTTTGCCTTGATGGATTGCGGAGGAGGAGTGAAGGATGGACATCTTGGTTTTGCTGAAACAGAGCTTAGGCACGGAAGAAAAAATTTTCATCGAGAACAAGAAGATCAAAGAGGATGACGCGGAATTTGTGATCAATCCTTATGACGAATATGCGGTGGAGGAAGCGATCCGCTGGAAGGACGAATTAGGCGGTGAAGTGACCGTGCTTACCGTGGGACCGTCCAGAGCCGAAAGCGCGCTCAGGACTGCGCTGGCTATGGGGGCAGACCAAGCGATACACGTGATATCCGAGGAAAGCCAGCATGATGAAGCGGCGATTGCCAGCATCATCGCCAAAGCCATCTACGGGAAATCCTACGATTTGATTCTTGCCGGAAATATGGCCATTGATTCGGGAGCCGGCCAGGTTGCCGTACGTGTCGCCGAACGGCTCGGGATTCCCCACGTGTCGACGATTACGAAACTAACCATCGACGGCAACCGAGCCGCCATTGAGCGTGATGTAGAGGGTGACGTAGAGGCAGTGGAGGTCGACCTTCCTTTGCTGGCGACCGCCCAGCAGGGATTAAATGAACCCCGTTATCCGTCTCTGCCCGGCATCATGAAGGCGAAGAAGAAGCCGCTTCAGCAGCTGACCGTCGCCGATCTGAACATGAAGCCGGAAGAATTGCAGATCTATACCCAGGTTGTCGATCAATATTTGCCTTCCCCGAAGCAGGCCGGTCGCATGCTCCAGGGAGAGTTGAAGGATCAGGTGAAGGAACTGGTACATTCGCTGCGCAGCAAAGAAAAGGTCGTATAGGGAGAGATTGATGATGAGTAGAAAAGTGCTGGTAGTCGGGGAAACAAAAGACGGGCATTTGCGACATGTAACGTTCGAAGCTTTGACGGCCGGCAGAAGACTGGCAGACGGCGGACCGTTGATAGCCGCACTCTTTGGATCAGACGCTGAATCGTATGCTGAAGAAATAAGCAAGTACGGCGCGGAACAGCTTTACGCGATTTCCGGTGAAGGGGCCCATCCAACCAATGAATACTGCACCGAGGCACTCTTTCAACTCATTCAGGAGATACGTCCCGATGCCATACTGATGGGTCATACGTCGGCAGGCAGAGATATCGCTCCCAGACTCGCTGCGCGTATGGGTGTCGGATTGATCTCGGATTGCATTGGAATGGAAGTGACGGGAGAAGACGTTTTCTTTACAAGGGCGGTCTATTCCGGTAAAGCGTTCCAAATCAAGTCATTCCGCAGCGGCACGATCTATGCCACGCTGCGCCCGAATAACATTGACGTCTCCGAAGCTCCTGCCCAAACCGCTGCGGCTGTTTTCCGTCCGGACGTCAAAGATCTGAAAGTGCTGGTCAAAGACATCGTTCGCAGAACGTCGAGCGGCGTGGATTTGAGCGAAGCCAAAATCATTGTAGCCGGAGGCCGGGGAGTGAAGAGCGCGGAAGGCTTCGAACCGCTCCGTGAGCTCGCAGCTGTGCTGGGAGCCGCTGTGGGCGCCTCCCGGGCGGCATGTGATTCGGGATTCTGCAACTATGCGCTGCAAATCGGCCAGACGGGTAAAGTGGTAACCCCGGACTTATACATTGCCTGCGGCATTTCCGGTGCTATTCAGCACCTGGCCGGCATGTCCAATTCGAAGGTGATTGTCGCCATCAATAAAGACCGCGAGGCTCCGATATTCAAGATTGCGGATTACGGCATCGTGGGCGACCTGTTTGAAGTTGTCCCTATGCTGACGGAGGCCTTTAAGCAAACCTTGCACGATGCGGCGGGTTGACCGCTGACGGAAGACCCGGATGTAAAAACAAACAGCGACAAGTAAGGTACCCGCAGAGGATGGGGGAATGATCATGCTGTCACTTTTAAATTTCATAGCCTTTCTCGCTGTAACCGGATATGCGCTGTACCTTGCCGCTCATGTCATCTACAGCCGCATCATGTTCATTCAACTAGGCAAAAAATCGAACTTGCGAAAAGATACCGCGGTCCGGATCAACGAGTTTCTCGTTCATCTATTCGGGCAGCGAAAACTTTTCAAGGACGCCAAAAGCGGCGTCATGCACTTTATCCTGTTTTACGGCTTTATCATCCTTCAGTTCGGGGCTATCGAGCTCATGATCAAAGGATTTATCAAAGGCTTTGAATATCCGATCGGGGAATTTCATCCCTATTTCAGCGTTCTCCAGGAAGTCACTACGTTACTCGTCCTTCTTGCTGCGCTTTATGCCTTTTACCGCCGTTATATAGAAAGACTGGCGCGGTTGAAAAGGGGATTCAAAGCGGGCCTCGTCATCATGTTCCTCTCGGTTTTGATGTTCTCGATCTTGATGAGCCTGGCTTTTGAGCATCTTTGGCTCGGGAATACGGGAAGCCCCTATGCTCCGATTTCTTCGATCATCGCGGGTTGGTTCGCCGGCATCGGTCCGGCTGCGGCGGGCGTAGGATTCTATGTGTTCTGGTGGATTCATCTGCTCACCCTGCTGTCGTTTGCCGTCTATGTCCCGCAGTCCAAGCACGCGCATATCATTTTTGCACCCGTGAACGTCTATCTGCGGGATACGAAACCGGCAGGAAAGCTGACTTCTATAAATTTCGAGGATGAAACGCAGGAAACATACGGGGTTGGCAAAATCGAAGAGTTCCGCCAAAACCAGTTGATGGATCTGTATGCCTGTGTCGAGTGTGGGCGCTGCACCCAGATGTGTCCGGCTTCGGGTACGGGAAAAACGTTGTCGCCGATGGACGTCATCACCAAGATGAGGGATCATTTAACGGAAAAGGGAGCGGCCATCACCTCCCGGACAGCGTGGATGCCTGGTTTCGTCTTCAAAGATACCGGAGCGGATACGCTGGTCAAGAAGGCGGGGACGACGGATTCACTAGCGGCAAATCTGGTCGGAGAGGTGATCACCGAGGAGGAATTGTGGGCCTGTACGACCTGCCGGAACTGCGAAGATCAGTGCCCGGTGGCCAATGAGCATGTCGAAATGATTATCGATATGCGCCGTCATCTCGTATTAACGGAAGGCCGTATGCCGTCCGAAGCGGTCCGTTATTTCCAGAACGTCGAGCGGCAGAGCAATCCGTGGGGAATCAGCCGGACAGAGCGGATCCTATGGCGTGAAGGGCGGGAGGATATCGTCGTCCCGACGGTTAAGGAAGTGGATGAATTTGAGTATTTATTCTTTGTCGGCTCCATGGGCTCTTACGATCAGCGAACGCAGAAGGTGGCGCAGTCTTTCGCCAAAATCATGAATGCGGCTGGAATTCCATTCGCCATTCTGGGTAATGAGGAGCACAATTCGGGGGATACGGCCCGCCGGATGGGCAATGAATTTCTATTCCAGCAGTTGTGCGAGAAAAATATCGCCAATTTTGAAAAGTATGGGGTGAAGAAAATTGTCACGATCTGCCCGCATACGTACAACACGTTCAAGAATGAGTATCCGGAATTTGGGCTGGAAGCGGAAGTTTATCACCATACGGAGCTGATCTGGACATGGATGGAAGAAGGGAGAATCAAACCGACCAAACAGGTCCATGAAGCCATTGCTTACCACGATTCCTGTTACCTCGGCCGGTACAACGGAATTTATGAGATCCCGCGTAAAATCCTTCAGTCCATTTCGGGTGTGGAGCTGCTGGAGATGGAACGGAACCGGCAGGATTCGATGTGCTGCGGGGCCGGCGGCGGCATGATGTGGATGGAGGAAACGCAGGGCAAACGCGTCAACCTCGCGCGGACCGAGCAGGCGCTGCGCGTGAACCCGACAGCGATCGGAAGCAACTGTCCGTACTGCTTGACGATGATGAGCGATGGCGTCAAAGCGAAAGAAGCGGAAGAACGGGTCGCGACACTGGATATTTCGGAAATCGTGGAGCGTGCTCTTGCATGAACAATTCCGGTTCAAGTGCTGCATGTAAACGGCGGACTTTTTATGGAGTAAAGGAGAGGAGGGACCGGGATGACGAGAAGGGACGCCGTTATTGTGAGCGCCGTTCGTACGGCCATCGGCAGTTTTAACGGGAGCTTAGCCGCTGTACCGGCTACGGAGCTTGGATCGGTTGTGATCCAAAGCGCGATTGACCGTTCAGGAGTCGCTGCCCATGAAGTGGATGAAATTATAATGGGGAATGTATACCAGGCCGGATTGGGACAAAATCCCGCCCGTCAGGCTGCGGTCAAAGCCGGCCTGCCGGAATCCATTCCGGCGATGACCATCAATAAGGTATGTGGTTCGGGTCTTAAAGCCGTGCATTTAGCGGCACAGGCCATTTGGGCTGGAGAAGCCGAAGCCGTTTTGGCGGGTGGAATGGAAAATATGAGCAGAGCGCCGTATTTGTTGGAGAACGCCAGAAGCGGCTTCCGGATGGGGGACCAGCAGGTGGTCGACAGCCTCATTCGCGACGGATTATGGTGCGCGTTTCATGACTATCACATGGGGATCACGGCAGAGAACCTGTGCGAGAAGTACGCCATTTCCCGGGAAGCGCAGGATGAATTCGCAGCCTGGAGCCAGCAAAAAGCGGAAACGGCGACAGCCCAAGGGAAATTCAGGGATGAAATCGCTCCTGTTCGGATTCCGCAAAGAAAAGGCGACGCCCTTGTCTTTGAAACGGATGAATTTCCCCGTAAAGGCGTCACGGCTGAGGACCTCGGCCAATTAAAACCGTCCTTTATCAAGAATGGAACCGTGACTGCGGGCAACGCCTCGGGCATCAATGACGGGGCTGCGTGCCTGCTTATCATGAGCAGGGAAAAGGCGCAAAAGCTCGGAATACCTCCACTAGGGGTTATAAAAGCCAACGCTTCCGCAGGGGTTGATCCTAGTGTCATGGGACTCGGTCCCGTACCGGCCACGCGGAAAGCGCTGCACAAAGTAGGCCTCTCCCTCGAAGATATAGACCTGATCGAAGCGAATGAAGCTTTTGCCGTACAGGCTCTTGCCGTTGACCGGGAGCTCAAATTCAACAGAAGCAAGTTAAATGTAAACGGCGGTGCGATCGCGATCGGACATCCCATTGGCGCGAGCGGCGCCCGGATTCTGGTTACACTGCTTTATGAAATGAAGCGCCGGTCCTCCCGGTATGGTCTTGCTACGCTGTGCATAGGCGGAGGCCAGGGCATAGCAACGATTGTTGAAAGGGAATAAATCGAACCCTCACGTATTAAGATCCCCGTATAATGGGGATTTTTTAATTTTAAGCAGGGAAATGTCGGCAACAAGGAGAGTTCGGGTTACTTGACCAGCGTAGACGCACTTTTCTATATCCAACTAATACGATGGGAATATGTATTTTTTTATTGACAAATAAACCGTCCGGACGGTATAGTAATCAACAGGGGGCTATCATATGACATCAAACTCAAAACGTGACGCAATATTGAAAGTAGCTTGTCGCCTCGTGAGGGAAAAAGGAGCTTTGCAGCTTACATTGGATGCCGTCGCCAAAGAAGCTGGCGTAAGCAAAGGCGGTCTCTTATACCATTTTCCATCCAAAGAGCTACTCATTCAGGCTATTTTAAGCGATTTTCTGGACCGATTCGATTCGGACACAACGGAGGAAGCTGTGCGTAATACCAATCTGAACAATGGGTGGGCACAAGCTTATTTGATTAAAACATTTGAGATTAGCAAGGATGATCTGGAAATGAGTTCGGGCGTTTTGGCAGCCGCCGCAAACAACCCGGAGCTGCTGGAACCGATGCGCCAACGCTATATAACCTGGCAGAATCGAATGGCTGCCGAGTGTTCAAATCCTGTTCAGGCTACGGTGGCCAGGCTGGCCGGAGACGGATTATTTTTCTGTGAACTGTTCGGATTTGCGCCGCTGGATGAAGAATTGCGATCATCTGTCCTCGCTTATCTCATGAAAATGACCGAAAAGCAGGACGCCTAGCATGCCTTGGTTCTATGTGCTAGTTGGCGGTGTCATGGATGTTGGCTGGGCCATTGGGTTGAAATTGTCGCAAGGATTCTCCAATCCGCTCCTAAGCATAGCAACCATTATATGTATCCTCATCAGTTATGGATGTTATGTCAAATCGATCCGGATGCTTCCAGCGGGAACCGCATATGCGGTTTTTACCGGTGTAGGCGGAGCGGGGACTGTGATCGCAGGGATGCTGTTTTTGAATGAACCCGCAGATTGGATGAGAATAGGCTTTATTTCGTTCATGTTTTTCGGCATCCTTGGTTTAAAAAGCATGGAAGCCAAAGAACCCCCTGTAAACCAAACAACGACCCGTTATCGGGAGGAATTATAAAATTGGATTGGATTTGTTTGATCGTCGCCGGTTTGTTAGAGGTTGTCAGTGTCGTGTTGATGAAGAGGCTGCATGGATTCAGGCTGAACAAGACCACCCTTATCTGTATAGCAACCTTGGGAGGCAGTCTCTTTTTACTTTCATTATCTCTTGCTTCCATTCCGGTCGGCACCGCTTATGCCATATGGACGGGTATAGGGTCTGTAGGCGCAGTGATTGTGGGCATGATTTTTTTTAATGAAAGCTACAGCCTGAGAAAAACTATGTATATCGCCATGATTGTCATTGGCATTGTTGGATTAAAATTGACTTCTTGAGGAATAAAGGTGTCTACCCATCTGAGCAGGGTGCACCACGCATTATATCCCACTATATATCTATGGATACTTGGTTATTTTCACAGCGTGTATGGAAAGGAGTAGACAGATGGGATGGCAGAAGTACCCGTGCGAAACTTAAAAAAGAGACGTTCTAAAGCGAGCAGCACGATTTATTACGGTATTTCCGCGTTGTCCGTTTTGATCGCTCTTATCTTATGGCTGCTGGCCAGCACGAAGGGTTGGGTGAACCCGCTATTCGTTCCGTCTCCGGCTGCGGTCTGGACAGCATTTCTCGATATTGCGCGCGAAGGCTATAAAGGAGTGTCGTTGGCAGGACACATTGGCGCCAGTATGAAACGTTTGTTTCTGGCGTTGGCAGCTGCCTGTATAACTGCTGTGCCGTTAGGCATCCTATGCGGCCGATTGAGGTGGCTTCGAGCCATTGTCGACCCCTTTATTGAGTTCTATCGTCCGCTTCCGCCTCTTGCGTATTATTCGCTGCTAGTCCTTTGGTTTGGCATTACCGATACATCCAAAATCATCCTGCTGTTCTTGGGCGCATTCGCACCGCTGTTCATTACGACGGTCTATAGCAGTCAGCGCATACCGATCGATCGAATCCATGGAGCCAAGTCGTTGGGTGCATCCGGCTGGAATATATACCTGTATGTCATATTCCCTTCGTGTCTTCCGGATATATTAACAGGGCTTCGTACGGCTGTTGGTGTTACTTATGCCACACTGGTAGCTGCCGAGATGATTGCGGCTGTATCCGGGATCGGTTGGATGGTGTTGGACGCAAGTAAATTTTTACGAAGTGATATTATTTATGCGGCTATTATGATGATGGGGATTATTGCAGTCCTTATTGACGCCTTGCTCCGGAGACTTATTCGTTGGGCATCGCCATGGACGGAAGGGCAGTAGATACACACGAAGATGAAGATGATAGGGAGAGAGGTCTCATGTTGATTCATAAGTCAAAGAAACAAATACATACCGCTATCTTATTATTAATTACGTTGATGATGGTCATATCCGGTTGCGGTAGTGCCGGTACGGCGAACTCCCCATCCGCAGCTGAGGAAAGCACAGCCAAGCCGACAGCTGCTGGAGCACAAGACCCTGGCAAAGCCAGTGAGCTTCCTAAAGAAATCAGAATCGGCTATCAGGTTTCACCAAACGGGGAACTGCTGGCCAAAGCGCTGGGATTAGCGGAAAAGAGATTCCCGGATGTTAAAGTTTCGTGGCTGAAATTCGACTCCGGTCGCGACGTGAATGTAGCCATGGCTGCGGGAGGAATTGATTTAGGTCTGGTCGGAACACCACCGGGCGCATCCGGGATCGCACAAGGGCTTCCTTATCAAATTTATTATATTCACGACGTCATCGGCGAGAGCGAAGCGCTGGTCGTGAAGAACAATTCGGGTATCCAATCGTTGCAAGATTTGAAAGGCAAAACGATTGCCACGACCTTTGGTTCGACCTCTCATTTCAGTCTGCTGTCTGCGCTTAAGCAAGAGAATGTCGACCCCAAAGAAGTGAAGATCATCGATATGCAAGCGCCAGATCTTCTGGCAGCCTGGCAGCGTGGCGATATCGTCGGCGGATTCACATGGCAGCCTGTGCAGTCCAAACTGCTTGCAAACGACGGAAAGGTGATTATTACCTCGAAGCAGATAGCGGACAAAGGGGCATTAACCGGAGAGTTCGGCGTCGTTCGTAAAGATTTTGTCAGCAAATACCCGGAAGTCGTGAAAGGGTATATCGCCGTATTGGATGAAGCAAGCAACTATTATATCGATCATCCGAAAGAAGCGTCTGAGGCACTTTCGAAGGAACTCGGTCTTAGTCCGGAGGAAAGCCTGAAGGCGATGAAGGAAATTATCGTGCTGAACGCAGCCGACCAGACGAATGCCAAATATATGGGAACCAAGGACAATCCGGGTGAATTCGCTAAGCTATTAAAGGCAACAGCCGATTTTTTGGTCGAGCAAAAATCGATTACCAAGTCTCCTGAAATTAGCGTATACCAAGAAGCGATTCGTAACGATTTGTATCAAAAATAAGAAGGAGGAGATCCTTTTGTTCGGTCAACATAACGCTGCTGCTGAACGGGATGTTCTCCTGCATGAACTCCAGGGCATTTCGCTTCAAGACATTTCCTTGGAGTTTCATCATACGACAACACCCGTTCGGGCGCTGGATGGTATTCAGTTGCGTATGAAAAAGAACGAGTTTGTCTGTGTATTGGGACCTTCAGGCTGCGGCAAATCTTCACTGCTCCATATTATCGCAGGTTATGTCAAGCCGACTACCGGGACGGTCCATATCGACGGCACGGAACATAACAAACCGGATTCAAAGGTGGGCGTGGTTTTCCAGCATGCCAACCTGTTCCCCTGGCTCTCCATATCGGGCAACATTGAATTCGGCCTGAAGATGGGGAAAGTCCGGAAGGCGGAGCGTAAGCTTAGAGTCAAACAATACTTACAGCTTGTAGGATTGGATCACTATGCATCCTTGCTTCCACACCAATTATCCGGGGGGATGAAGCAGCGTGCGGCGATCGCTCGTACGCTAGCTACTGAGCCCGACATTATTTTGCTGGATGAACCGTTCAGCGCGCTGGATGCGTTAACCCGGGAATCGATGCAGCAGCATATGCGCGAGATATGGAGACAAACGCAAAAATGCCTGTTTTTTATAACGCATGATGTGGATGAAGCACTTCTGCTGGCTAGCCGCATTATTATCATGCACCCTAGTCCAGGCCGAATTGTGCAAGACTTCGACAATCCGCTTCATTTGAAATTCGCGGACGAATCTTTTGAACATATTCGGTCCACGAGGGAATTCGCGGAACTGCGAACATTTCTGTTCACACAAATAGCTTCGCATAAGGAATAACTACCATTAGAAGAGGAGAGCTCATAGATGGAAATGTTTTGGTATTTACCGACGATGGGAGACGGCAGATTTTTGGGAACAACGGAAGGCGCCAGAGTTACCGACCTGTCCTATTTTCGCCAAATCGCGCAAGCTGTTGATCGGCTGGGCTACACAGGAATGCTCGTGCCTACCGGTCATGCCTGCGAAGACGGTTGGGTCGTGGCATCAGCACTTTTTCCCGTTACGGAGAGATTAAAGTTTCTTGTGGCGGTAAGACCTGGCGGTGTATCGGTTAGTATTGCGGCACGAATGGCTGCTTCTTTCGAACGATTCTCTTCGGGCCGTCTGCTCATTAACGTCGTAACGGGAGGGGACCCGGTGGAAATGGCCGGTGACGGAATTTTCTTGGCGCACGCCGAAAGATATGAGGCAACCGATGAGTTCCTGACCGTCTGGAAACGACTCATGACAGGTGAGGAAGTGACCTTCACCGGCAAGCATATTCGTGTTGAAAGGGCCAAGCTGTTGTTCCCTCCGTTAGACCATAAGTCGCCGCCATTATTCATTGGAGCTTCTTCCCCGGCTGGGCATAGAGTCGCTGCCAAGCATATAGATACCTATTTAACGTGGGCGGAACCGCCAGACATGGTGGCCGAGAAGATCAAAGATGTGAAGGCGCTTGCAGCTCAGCAGAATAGAGAAATCCGGATGGGGCTTCGCGTGCAAATCATTGTCCGGGATACGGCTGAGGAAGCATGGTCAGAGGCGCATAAGCTCATTCAGTATGTGACGGATGAAGACATCGCCGCAGCGCAACAAACGTTTGACCGTTTTGATTCCGTCGGGCAGCAGCGAATGACCCGCTTGGTTCGAGAGAACGCGGACCGGCTGGAGATTAGTCCTAATCTTTGGGCGGGAATTGGTCAAGTTCGGGGAGGGGTTGGGACTGCGCTGGTCGGAGATCCTGATTCCGTTGCGAAGCGTTTGCTTGAATATCGGGAATTGGGAATCGATACGTTCATCTTGTCAGGATATCCGCAATTAGAAGAAGCTTATCGGATTGCGGACTTGTTATTCCCAAGACTTCCGGTGTCCTACCCGAAGCGTCCGGCCGATGTCACCTTGCAGCCTATGGGTGAAATATTAGCTGAAAATATATTGCCCAAGCAGCTTCTTCCGGACAAACATTAATTCGGAGCCATCTAGTGACAAGAGTCTTTTTTTTGACTCTGTATTTATTCGAACATGGAATAATATGAAGGTATTTTGGAAAAATTATCAAATGGTTGAACTGTAAGGGGGGATGAGGCATGTTTCCAAAGTTTCTAAAGATGAAAAAAAAGAAAACAGATCGTGCCGAAATCCAGGAAATTGAAGATTTGCAACCCTTTCAAAATCAGTCTTTGCACAATGATTTAACTAGGAATATGGAAACCATCAAATCCGAGATGGGGAACAGTCATGATGTCATCATCCGGGAATTTCAGGTAGCCGGAAAATTTCGCGCCGCGGCTGCATTTACAGATGGTTTATGCGACCAAAAGACCCTCTCTGATTTTGTTATGGAAAGCTTAATGCGTTTTCAAGATGATGCATTCAACATGGACCCCGATATAGATGCTGAGCAGGCATTCCAGATCATAAAAGAACAACTGCTAACTTCCGGGGATGTAAAAGAAGTATCCAATTGGAAGCATCTCTTTCTCGGGATGTTATCCGGAGATTCGGTACTGCTTTTCAACGGTTGTAACAAAGCGATTGCCGTCGCAACCAAGGGAGGCGAAAATCGGGGCGTCACCGAACCGTCCACACAAACGGTCATCCGGGGTCCGAAAGAGGCTTTTTCGGAATCCATTCGTACCAATACTTCATTGATTCGAAGAAAAATAAGGAGCCCCAAATTGTGGCTCGAAGAAAGAATCATTGGTGAAGTGACTCTAACCCAAGTCGGTATCATGTATATCAAAGGAATCGCCAATGACGAAATCGTGCAGGAAGTAAGAAATCGTTTGGGACGAATTAAAATTGATGGAATACTGGAATCCGGATATATTGAAGACTTGATTCAAGATGGAATATGGACTCCGTTCCCAACGGTTTTCAATAGCGAAAGACCTGATGTTATAGCTGCCGGCTTACTTGAAGGGAGGGTGGCCGTTCTGGTCGACGGAACACCTTTCGTGTTGCTCGTTCCGGTCATGTTCAACAGCTTTTTACAGGCAGCGGAAGACTACTATCAACGTTTTGATTTCGGTAATTTTTTGCGAATTTTGCGGTTTGTTTCTTTGTTAATTGCACTGCTCCTTCCTTCGCTATATGTTGCGGTCTCAACTTACCATCAAGAAATGTTACCCACAACCTTAATGCTGCATTTAGCGGCCCAGCGAGAAGGAGTCCCTTTCCCGCCTATCATCGAAGCTTTTATGATGGAGATCGTATTTGAAGTTCTGCGTGAAGCCGGGGTCAGGATGCCGAGTGCAGTAGGAAACACCATCTCGATTGTAGGCGCATTGGTCATTGGTCAAGCCGCTGTGGAAGCCGGCATCGTTTCGCCAGCCATGGTTATCGTCGTTTCGTTCACCGCCATCACAAATTTTGTAATTCCTTCCATTAGTCTGGCAATCCCCATACGATTGTTGCGTTTTGGCTTTTTAGTTCTTGCCGGCACTTTGGGGATGTACGGGATTGCTGTTGGCTTATTGCTCCTTGTGTTACATTTATCCAGCTTAAGGTCGTTTGGGGTTCCATACTTAAAACCTTTTGCTCCGTTTATGCTCAAAGAGCAAAAGGATGCGTTATTTCGTTTTCCGTTTTGGGCTATGAAAACGAATCCGCTTCCGATTAGCGAAGATTTTATGCAACAAGGTCATGATCAGAAGCCAAACCATCCGCCGGGGGATAAACCCAGACATGATGAATAATGTGATGCGAAAGAAAATGTTTGTTTGTATATGGATACTGCTGCACTTCATTCCTTTGGGGGGATGCTGGGATATCAAATATTTGGATGATCTTTCGACGGTTATTGCCATGGGCATGGATACAAGCGAAGGCGAGGATATTCAACTTACAGTCCAAGTCGTCAACCCCGCTGAAGTTTCATCAGGAGGAAGCAAGAGCAGTGGAGTAAGTTCAAGCTCCGTTACCACATATAGCGAAACAGGGCGGACGGTTTTTGAAGCCATACGAAAAATTGCCAATAAAACCTCAAGAAGATTATATTTTGCGCATAATCAAGTGCTTGTAATTGGAGAGGATTTAGCGCGAAAAGGAGTAACTCCATTATTTGATCTTATTGAAAGGGATCCGGAAGTTCGTACAGATTTTTATGTTCTTGTTGCTAAAGGTGCAAAAGCTTCCGATCTTTTGAAAATTAAAACACCGATAGAAAAGCTCCCCGGAACCGAAATGCGCGAATCCGTTGAGAACGCCGAACAAATTTTGGGAACCTCCTATCGTATGAGTATCAAAGAGATGATCGCAAACATCAATTCCGGAAAAAAAGAAATATCAATGGGAAGTATTGAAATTATCGGGGATATAAAAAAGGGCGGCAATAATAAAAACGTTGAAAAAATCAATCCTTCAGCGAGTTTAAAATTAAACGGCATGGCCGTGTTTAAGAATCAAACGCTGATTGATTTTTTAGATCCTGAGACATCGAGGGGATCGGCGTGGATTCAGGATAAAGTGAAAAGTACGGTCATCAACGTTTCTTGTAAGAAAGAAAGCGACATTGCTGTTGAAGTCGTACATTCCACCACAAGCATGAAGGGGAAGTTTCAACAGGGACAACCATCTATTGTTATCCATGTAAAGCAGGAAGCGAGTATAGCGGAGATATTATGCTCAGACATGGATCTAACCGATAAAGAAACTTTTGCTCAAATCGGCAAGGAAACGGAAGCACAAATCAAAAAAGAGATGCTGGATGCGGTGAAAAAAGCGAAAAAATTGAAAACGGATATATTCGGTTTTGCTGATGCTGTATATAAGGCGAATCCGGCTTATTGGAAAAAAAATATGAACAATTGGGCGTATATTTTCTCAAAGATCCCTGTCCATATTGAAGTCGATACAGAAATAAGAAGAGAAGGATTAAGATATAAATCCTATTTTGGAAATGACCGCAGGGAGAAAAAGGAGTAGGAAAACATGCTCGCAGTAATTGGAGTACTTGCAGCCGGAGCCCTTATTTTCTTGTGGGAAGGGAGATCGTTATTTAAGCAGAAAATGAAAAAAGAGATGATCATTTTTTCATCGGTATTGCTATTGGCGGTGATCCTTTATATCGGCGTAGTTCTTGATCTTCCCATCCCATCTCCAACCAAGGCGATTGGAACACTGTTGGAGCCCATTGTTAAACCAATTGTTCATTGGACCGAAGGAGAGGATTTTCATGATGGATAACGGAAAGATTTCACCCTTGCAATTGGGTGTTGCTGTTTTCATGTTTACATTAGGAAGTACGGCTTTAGTCATGCCCTCCATTATCGTTTCAATTGCGAAACAAGACTCGTGGATTTCCATTCTTTTGTGCATCACCGTGATTATTTGGTTCGTGTTATTATGGAATCGCTTATCCATGAGATACCCTAATGAATCCATCGTCCAGTATAGTGAACGAATTCTGGGCAAATGGTTAGGTAAAATGGTTGGTGTCATGTATGTATCGTTCTTTTTATACCTAAGTGCGCTGGTACTTAGAAACGTAGGGGATTTTGTTACAACGAATGTATTGCCGCAAACACCCACACACGTTGTTCACATCATTTTTATGCTTTCTATCATGTATGGCGCATATTTGGGACTCGAGGTGATTACAAGGTCGAGTGAAGTATTATTTCCTTGGGTGATCATCATCTTTTTTATGACCACACTGATGCTGTTAAAGAACATCGATTTGTCTAAATTATTACCCATACTCCCTGATGGATGGCTAATACCAGTCAAAGGCATATACCCTTTTTTGGGATTTCCAATTAGTGAGCTGGTTGTTTTTTTGATCATTTTTCCATTCGTTATCCAACAAAGAAAAATAAAGAGGTATTTCACCTTATTTGCAATATTCGCCACTATATTCGGCACTTTGATCGTTGTTATTTCAATAGCGGTTTTAGGAGTGGACATTGCTGCGAGAAGTATCTTTACCGTATTTGATGTTGCCAAAGAAATAAGGGTCGGTAATTTTTTTGAGCGAGTAGAAGTTTTGGTTGCGATTATTTGGATTATGACTATTTTTGTCAAATTAATATTTTGTTTTTATGCCGCTAATCTTGCAACAGCTCAGCTTTTCAAATTGAAAAATTATCGTATCACCATTCTTCCCTATGGATTATTCGTTATCGCCTTGTCCATGCTCGTTTATGAAAATACGGCTGAAATCAGATGGTTTACTATGGGAGCCTATCCACTATACAGTTTGCTCCACGGATTCTGTATACCTGCGATTTTATTGTTAATCTCAACCATTCGGAATGTGAAATAAAGGCAATACAAGTCTCGAGCCAAAGCATGCTGTCGTGAAAAAACCGTTATGTCTCGCAACTTTCCCCGCAACAGCTGCGTTTACAGGGTAACTGCTTAAGAAGATTGGCAGCGGTTACGATGCGAATTCGAGAGGGAGAGAAGAGCTATGCTGCAAAGATTGAAAGCTGACCATCGTCGACTGGTTGATCGTCAAGGTCCGGCTGGCTCGCTGCGCAAGCTGTTCGCCGCGGCGGCAATTGCTGTATTAACGGCAGGTTTGCTGCCGATGCAGCAAGCGGATGCGAAAGCTGCGGACGGAACAACCATCATCGGTGACGATGTCGGCGACGTGCTGGCGACCGATATTAAAGCATACGTCCAGGGCAAACCCATTCGCTCAATGAATATTGACGGGTACACCGCTGTTGTTGCCGAGGATTTGCGGCAATACGGCTTTGACGTCGTATGGACGCCTGCGGATCGTAAGGTGACCATTTACAACCGTCCGGCCAAAACGTTGGAGGCGCCGCCGATAGAGCAGGAAGCTGCTCTTCCTGTGGGAATGAAGCTCAGCGATGTGCTCTATACCGATATCCGAACCTACTATGGGGATCAGGAAATTCCGTCGTACAACTTGAACGGACGGACTGCGATTCGGTTAAACGACCTGGATCGCATGGGAGTGGTGGAATGGGATGAACGAGCAAAGACTATCGCATTCACGCCGGCTAAAAGCGAGTCGCCGGGATACCCGCCGATGGAAAACGCGCCTCTGGTTCTTCGCGAGGTGAACTCCATCGAACTGAAGGATATTGTGATTGGCAACGATACTGTTGTATACCAGGGCCAAACGATTGGCAAAATCGTAGACGGAAGTCCGATGATTTCGCTTGCTTTTATGGGGGAAGCCTTAGGGTATGATCGAACCAGTCCGGGTTCGCACTCGGGCTGCGGCCAAGTGACGCTCTGTTTATACAACGGCATATTCGGCATGATGGCGCATGCACCTAACGTAACCGCTTATCCCAAGCATCCATTAGATATCCAATTGTATGGGTCGGGCGGGCAAAGGGGCAGGTTTCCTGTGAAAGCCGTGCCTGCCGACGCTGACTCCGACGTGCTCGTTAGTGAACGCGATCTTCAGCAGCTGTTTGGCTATAACTCACAATGGAATCCGGATACAAAGAAGCTCGATATCCTGTATGTCGACTACAAAGTCGATGACTACGGATTGCCTGCAGATTATCGAAACTATTATTATGCTCCGAATGCTGTTGGATACATGACGGGTACCGTCAGTCAATTTCCTGAACTCAGGATACTTGACAGGAGAAGTATCGATCGAACGTCCCGCGCCAGCTCGATCGGTTTGATCGGTGAAGCCGGGGCCTATGATTACGGAGGTCGGAAAGGTTTATCCAAATATCAATTTCAAACGGAGCTTAGGTTCGATATCGGCTCCTACGGTTATGACCTTGACTTGAAGGTCGGTCAGCGCATCTTATTCAGCTCAGAGCTTGAGTTCAATTTGACTCCGGAAACAGCCGATCCCGTCATTGACTACCCCGATCCAACCGCATTCGGGAAAATAAGCCGAATCAGCTTCGATCAGCCGGCACAAGGTTATACGGAAACGGAAGCGGCTGAGGTTGTCTTCAGCGGGACTGCGTCTAAGCGAGTCGGATCGGGACTTACCGTTCTAGTGGAACGGCAAGTATATGGAGGCGGTTATGAACTGGATAAGAAGTTTGAGGTTCCGTTCGAGGGAGACCGCTTCTCGTTCACCGTGGATACGTTAGACGATTACCGGTATTTGACGAAGGTCACCGTCAGGAGCCAGGTGTCTTACCCGCGCGGCACCTATGAAATGGATGTGGCGAGATTTTATTTGAAAAAGCCTGGACCACAGCCCTAATCAACGGGTTAACAAACAACAGTTCGTACGGCGAGGGTGTCTATACGGCTTGACGGAACCCGCGGTTACGTGCTAATCGCCACTCTAAAGGTTAATTATAGCTTCATCAAGACAACCCAAGCAGGCGCCGCGGCGACCTGCTTTTTTCATTGAGGCGGGTAGCAGAGCGGAAAAGTTTGGATAACTTCACAGCTTTACATCTCGTTCCATCTCCTTTGAAATCCCCCTGGCTTTATTAGAAATTCATCTCCATTCGTAACCGCTGCACTTCTTCTTCCAGGCTAAATCCTTGGCTCTTTGGCCTCCTTTTCCGGCCCCTTGGGCTCTTCCGCACGATACGTTCACACTCTCCTTCAAAATCTATATTTATAATTTTCATCCAAATTGGGAATGTTTTAACTGTTATAAACTTAACAGCTACAGAGTCAGTACCTTATACAAATTACTTCTTTAACATGGTTAATTTCTGACTTTCTTTAGGAGGATCTATGAATCTGCATACGGAACAACTCCGACAAAAAGCTCATGAACTTGCACTGACCCATGAACCATATCTTAGACGGCGGCCATCGAAGCGTCGTCTATGGCGGAATTTTACTACGGACATCGAGAATTTGCGCGCGTTCGTACGCTCCTTGCAAGGACGTCGCTCAAGCTGCTCGCAGCCAGCGGAAGAATGGTTCCTCGATCACGCGGAGTTCATTGAGGAGCAGGGGGTAGTCGTTCAAAACCAGCTTACCGGAAACTTTTTGCAGCATTTGCCGCACCTGCGCAAGACCGGTGAGCCACGGATACTTTCGATCTGTGCCGATTATCTTAACCATATGGATGGGAACCTGAACGAGAACTCTTTTGTTTCCTATATCAATTTTTATCAGGAAGTATCGGTTTTGACGATTGCCGAAACGTGGGCGATCCCGCTTATCGTACGGATTGCCTTGGTACGGCGGCTGGCAGAAGTCATGGAACTGATTCGCGAACGGCAGGAGGTGTGTTCTTTGGTCGAAAGGCTGCTGGAGCGAATAGAGCCGTCGAAGCTAAATCCCGAAGCGCTTAGGGCTGCACTTGAACAAGCAGGTCAGGATATGCCGCTCTCCGGTCCGATGATCGTCCACCTGGTCAGCCACCTGCGCGAATGGGCAGACGATTCAGCAACCATGCGTGAATGGCTGATGTGCAAATTGGAAAACGGTCCTGACAGCCTCGATCGAATCGTCTCCTATGAGTATCAGCTTCAAGCCGCCTATCAAGTGACTACAGGCAACGCCATCAGCAGTCTGAGAAAAATCACGCGCTCGGACTGGCGCGATCCGTTCGAACAAATTTGCCTGGTGGAGCACACGATGCGGCAAGAAAACGCCGGCGTCTATCCATTGCTTGATGATTCAAGCCGCGACGCGCTGCGAGCAAGCGTTGAGCAACTAGCCCGCCGCTTTCGTGTGCCGGAAAATCTGGTTGCCAAGCAGGTCGTAGAGCTAGCAGCGAAGGAGTATAACCAGGCGTGCGCGGAACGCGGACAAGCCTTCGCAGATACTGCGAATGGTGCTGCGGAGGGGAATAGAATCGCAGGAAGTACGGCAGATTCAGACGTTATGCCTCGTCAAGCGTTTATCGCTTATTACCTGCTCGAACCGAGTGGCGTCAAAGAGCTGCAACGCGCGCTGAAACAATGCAGCAGCCCCCGGCGTTTGCCGCAAATCGGGCTATGGCAACGAGCTGCTCGCGTATATTTCACCCTGCTCACAGGATTGTTTGCATGTGCCCTTCTCGGATTCGCTGCGTGGATCGGTGGCGGTGCCAGCTATACGATGATCGAGTGGGCGGTGATTTTGCTCATGCTATCCGTACCCGTGAGTGAGTGGGCGGTGACGGCGACATACTGGATCATAGAATGCGCAAGGCAACCGCAGCCGCTGCTGCGCTATGATTTCTCGCATGAAATACCGGCTGAGGCGACCACGATGGTCGTCATTCCCGTTATCTGGTCAACCGTCGAACAAGTGCATGAAATGGCAGATCGACTGGAGCTTCATTATCTGGCCAACCGCGATTCGAATATTCACTTCGCCCTTCTGGGTGATTTTGTCGATGCCGACGCGGAGAGTCTTCCGCAGGATGCCGCAATTCTTGAAGCTGCTCGCACAAGTATTGAGAAGTTGAACCGTACTTACTCCCATACGGGCGGGAATAGTACGTTTCACCTCTTTCAACGCCGCAGGTTATGGAACCCGTCTGAGGGAGTATGGATGGGTTGGGAGCGCAAGCGGGGCAAATTGGTAGAGTTTGTCGAACTGCTACAAGGACAAGCAAATACGACTTACGACTTCGTAGTCGGGGACTCAAGCGTTCTTCCGAGCATCCGTTATATCATTACGCTCGACGCGGATACACAGCTTCCGATAGGCAGTGCTCAGCGGATGATCGGTACTTTGCATTTGCCATACAACCAGCCGAGGCTTAACCGCTCGCGGACACGGGTTGTCGAGGGCTACGGCGTGCTGCAGCCGCGCATTGGCATTAGCCACGAATCGTCCTTACGTTCGCGATTGGCCTATCTTTGGTCAGGTGACCCGGGAATCGATCCTTACGCGTTTGCCGTTTCCGATCCGTACCAGGACGGATTAGGGGAGGGTATCTTTACGGGTAAGGGGATATTCGATGTGAATGCATTCGCACAGGTTCTGTGTGAACGTATACCTGAAAACCGGGTCCTAAGTCATGATTTGCTGGAAGGCGGCTTTTTGCGTGCCGGATTGCTGTCGGACATTGAATTGATTGATGACCAACCCGCTACGTTCAGCGCATATCAGAAGAGGCTGCACCGTTGGGTTCGTGGCGATTGGCAATTGCTCTCATGGCTCTTTCCCCGCATTTCCGACCGGCGGGGGAAGCGTTTGCCGGTCGATTTATCCGCTCTTACTCGCTGGCATTTGATAGATAACCTGCGGCGCAGTCTATTTCCGCCAGCATTGTTCGCTCTACTGCTGTTAGGCATGAGCGTACTTCCCGGATCACCCGAACGGTGGTTTGTTTTTGGAGCAGCTACATTGGTTTTGCCGCTGATCCGGCAGCTCGTGGCGATTCGGCGAACCATTCGGCGTCCCCGAAGCTTGCTTTCGACGGCTTTGCAAATTATGGTTACCCTGTTGACTCTGCCGTTTCAAACCGTTCTGCTGCTCGACGCAATCGGTAGAACCTTATACCGGTTATTCGTATCAAAACGTCATTTGCTTGAATGGGTCAGCTCTTCGGAAATTGAACGCCGCAACCGTGGAGGGCGGCATGTTACGCTTCTGGAGATGTACCAAGGATACGTGTTGGTGTTTGTCTTTGCGCTGGCAGCAGCGGCCAGCGGCAGTTCAGCGGCACGGTTGACAGGCTTAGCGCTCTGCGCGATATGGTTATTCGCTCCGCTTGCGATCCGCTGGTTGGACCTGCCAATACAACGGGCTGAGCGGAGGCTTGAACCGGATGAAGAGAAAGAGCTGCGGGCGCTGGCTAACCAGATTTGGACATTCTTCGAGGACTTT
The DNA here is from genome assembly GCF_055379675.1 of Paenibacillus sp. JCM 9796. NCBI lineage: Bacteria > Bacillati > Bacillota > Bacilli > Caryophanales > Paenibacillaceae > Paenibacillus > Paenibacillus sp. JCM 9796. The sequence goes on along the minus strand of NZ_AP043723.1, from coordinate 5,523,148 downwards.
GTTACCGCAAAAGACCATTGGCTGCCGCCTGATAATGTTCAATTGGAACCACCCAACGGGATCGCACATCGAACTTCGCCTACCAATATCGGGCTTTTTCTTGCCTGCGCGCTTTCTGCACGGGATTTCGGATTTATCGATACGCCCGGGTTGGTTGAGCGTTTGGAGCGTACGATCGATACGGTTGAGCGCATGGATAAATGGAATGGCCATCTTTATAACTGGTACGATACGACCACTTTGGAACCATTACCTCCTCTGTACGTTTCAACGGTGGATTCCGGCAACTTCGTCGGCTATTTAATGACGGTCAAAGAGGGGTTGGCCGAGTGGCTCAAGACAGACTTCGAACCGAACGAAGGGCCGGAGTCGTATGTGAAGGATCGGGGCAAGGCCGAAGAAGCCTTAAATGTGGCATTCGCCGAGGAGTTGATGCCTTCACTGCAGGGTGAAGTTTCTGACAAGACCATAGGAGCGGCAGACGCAGGAGTTCGGGGTCATGGAGAGAGGGCGGACCGCGAAGCATCGGCAGACACTGCCTTAGAAAATTGGTTGGCACGCGGGCAAAATCTGATCGCCCGCATCGCGTTATTGATTAACGAGACAGACTTTCGTCCGCTTTACGATCACAAAACCAAACTTTTCACATTGGGGTACCATGCCGCGCTGCAGGAACGCGATAAGATCCTGTATGACCTGATGGCATCAGAGGCAAGGCAGGCAAGCTTTATTGCCATCGCCCTCGGTCAAGTGTCTGTAGCGCATTGGCGTGCGCTCGGACGGACAATGACGAAAGTCGGGAAGCGCGCCGCGCTGCTCTCTTGGTCCGGAACCATGTTTGAATATTTGATGCCTTGGCTCATGATGCGCACCTATCGGAACACCATCTGGGAGAGCACCTACCGTGCCGTGGTGGAGCGGCAAATCGACTACGCCCATGGACGGGGTGTTCCATTCGGTATTTCCGAATCCGGTTATTACGCGTTTGATTATCAGATGAACTATCAATACAGGGCGTTTGGAGTTCCCGGTCTCGGCTTCAAGAGCGGCCTGGAACAAGATTTGGTCGTGGCGCCGTATGCTGCCATTCTGGCTTTACCTTTCGCCAAGCGTCGAGGGCTTAAAGATTTGCGCAAAATGGAAGAGCTCGGCGCGCGCGGCAAATATGGCTACTATGAAGCCATCGATTTTACGTCCGAACGGATGCCGAACAATCAGACTTGCATGGTCATCCGAAGTTTTATGGCCCATCATCAAGGTATGAGTTTGCTTGCCCTGGCCAACATGCTGCTGCCGGTAAAGATGTACGAACGGTTTCATCGGGACAAGCGCGTGCAAGCGGCAGAACTGCTGCTGCAGGAACGTATTCCCGCGCGCCCCAAAATCATTAAACACCCTGCAATGGCACGCGAACCTGTACCTCATGCAAAACCGGTTCAAAATGGCGCTCTGAGGGAATACCTTACCGCAGACACGCGTACTCCGGAGGTGTGTATTCTTTCCAATGGAACCTATATGACCGTGATGACGGGCAGCGGCGGCGGGTTCAGTCGATATGAAGGTCTGGCCGTCTCGCGTTGGCGGGAGGATCCGGTATTGGACGATTGGGGGAGCTACATCTATATCCGCGACGTTAACCGTGACGTGGTGTGGTCTCCGGCGTTTCAACCGTGCCGTGTTCCGTCCTCTGAACAACGCGTGCAGTTCTCGCTTGATCGGGCCACATTTATGCGCGCAGACGGAGACGTGCAGACAAGTCTTGAAGTCTGCGTGTCGCCCGAATGGAATGCGGAAGTTCGCCGATTGACACTCACCAATACGGGGAATGAGGCGAAGATCATGGAGGTCACAACGTTTCTTGAACTGACCTTGGCATCTCCTATAGCTGATGATGCGCATCCCGCCTTCAGCAAATTGTTTATCGAAACGGAATATGCGGGCGATGCCGAGTGTCTCCTCGCCCGGAGAAGGCCTCGTCAGGAAAGTGAGAAGCCCTTGTGGGCGGCGCATTCACTTATGGTGGAAGGACGAACACTCGGACCGGTGGAATACGAGACTGACCGGGCCAGCTTTATTGGCCGCGGGCATACAATCTCCCAGCCGAAGGGGATCCGTTCCCGCCTTCGTGGAACGGTGGGCTCTGTGGCTGATCCTGCCTTTATCATGCGTCGGCAGTTAAGCATCGAGCCCGGTGAACAAATTCAACTGTTTGCTGTCACCTGCGCTGCCGATTCGAAGGAGGAGGCGATCAGTCTCGTCCGCCGATTCCAAGAAAACCAAGTCGTGGAACGAACCTTTCAACTCGCATGGAATCGCAGTCAAATCGAGCTTAGGCATCTGCACATCACTGCCGCCGAGGCGACGGCCCTTCAAACCTTTGCAGGCCAGGTGCTGTATACGCCGCCGCTGAGGGAGGAGCGGATGGATAGAATCACTGCCAATATAAAAGGACAGTCCGGACTCTGGTCGTACGGAGTGTCCGGGGATCGCCCGATTATCCTTGTACGGATCGAGAATCGGGCCAATATGAAATTTATTGCCAAGCTTCTGATCGGACACGAGTATTTACGCCGCATGGGGTTACTTTTCGACATGGTCATTCTGAACGAATCGCCCGGGGGGTACCAGCAGGATTTGCAGGAAGCGCTGCGCAGCGCAGTAGAACACGGCATTGACCGGCATGGCGCAGGACATGGAGGCGTGTTCATCCTTAACGCTAATCAGCTTCCGGACGAGGATAAGACACTGCTGCTGGCAGCAGCCCGTCTTGTCCTTCGCGCGGGTGGCCCGAGTCTGAAGACGCAAATCAAGCTGCCGAGGCCGGAAAAAGAGTTGCCGGCTCCGCTGGAGGCGACAGCGCCGTTATCCAGGTTCGGGAACCCGCCTCCGGAGGACGTAGGCAATTTGCTGTTCTTCAACGGTTGGGGAGGATTTTCGCCCGATAGCCAGAAGTACCGGATCGTGCTCAAAAACGGCAATCATTTGCCCGCGCCATGGATCAATGTCATCGCCAATCCACGCTTTGGCTGCCTTGTTTCCGAGCTCGGTACGGGCTACACATGGTGGCGCAACAGCCGTGAGTGCAAACTGACGCCTTGGTCAAATGATCCTGTACTTGACCCGCCGGGCGAAGTCTGTTATTTGCGGGACGAAGAGAGCGGTGAAACATGGACTACTACTCCGTCTACCGCACACACTGACCAATCCTATACGGTTTCGCACGGACGGGGATTCTCGAGGTTTCAACACGAGAGACACGGCGTCATGCAGGAAATGACCGTTTTTGTTCCGCTCCATGATCCGGTCAAGGTGATCAAATTGCGGCTGCAAAACAGGACTTCCGAGCGGAGACGCCTTTCCGTCACCTATTACGCTGAATGGGTGCTGGGTGTACGGCGTCAGGCGAACGCCTCCTTCATCGTTACGGAATGGAACGAATCGGCCCAAATGCTGCTGGCACGCAATGCCTATCAGGAATCATTTCGCGATGCGACAGCCTTTCTGGGTTTGTATCTACCACAGGAATCGTCAGAGGAGTCATTGAACACGGAATCCGGAGTGCAGCGGACCGATCCCGTCGGGCCTCCTGATCTGTCTTGGACGGCAGACCGCAATGAATTTATCGGACGAAACGGTACGTATGAAAAACCCGCCGCGCTCGGCCGCGAGCGCCTGTCGGGAACAACGGGACCACTTTATGACACCTGCGGGGCCGTGCAGACTAAGCTTACGCTGGAGCCTGGAGCCGAACAGACAGTCTACATTCTGCTTGGTTGCGAACATTCGCAGGATGCCGCCGTGAAACTGGCGCAAACCTACTGCCAAGCCGGTGTATGTGAGCAGTCATTCGCATACGTAGGGGAATTCTGGGATGATGTGTTGGACCAGATCTCGGTTTCTACACCATGCCCGGAGATGGATGTCCTGCTGAACGGATGGTTGATTTATCAGACGCTGAGCAGCAGAATGTGGGCCAGATCCGCTTTTTATCAAGCGGGAGGAGCATTCGGCTTTCGTGATCAGCTGCAGGATTCATTGGCGCTTCTGCATACCCGACCCGACCTTACACGGGCACAAATTTTGCTGCACGCAGCGCATCAATATGTGGAAGGTGATGTGCAGCACTGGTGGCATGAAGAAACGGAACGCGGCATCCGCACGTTTTTCTCCGACGATTTACTGTGGCTGCCGTATGCAGCCTCGCGGTACGCCGAACATACGGGGGATGACAGCTTATTTGAAGAGATAGCGCCGTTTCTTCATAGTGAACCGCTGCGCGAGGGAGAACATGAACGATACGAGCCGACACAAGTTTCTGAACAAAGCGGAACCATTTACGAGCACTGCTTGCGGGCAATCGACAAGGCCTTGCAGCGTTTCGGCGAACATGGGCTGCCGCTGATCGGAATCGGAGATTGGAACGACGGCATGAACCTTGTCGGCGCGAAGGGCCGCGGCGAGAGTGTATGGCTCGGTTGGTTTCTCTACGAAATTCTGGGTCGGTTCACGGATTTGTGCCGGGAGCGCGGTGATGTGCAGCGGTCAAACCGTTACCAGGATGTAAGGGACCGGCTCGTCTCTTCACTTGACGAGCATGCCTGGGATGGGCAGTGGTACCGTCGTGCCTTCACCGATGCCGGACAATGGCTCGGTTCTGTACACAATCGGGAATGCCGTATCGATGCTATCGCTCAGTCATGGTCGGTCATTTCCGGAGCGGCGCCAAGGAACAAGGCTCTGCAGGCGATGCAGTCATTTGATCGTGAACTTGTGGATCGGGAACTTTCCGTCGCACATCTTCTGATACCGCCGTTTGACCGTACGGACCCTAGTCCCGGTTACATTCAGGGTTATCCGCCCGGAATTCGCGAGAACGGGGCCCAGTACACACACGGTGTCATATGGAGCATCATCGCTTGGTGCCGTCTTGGGAACGGAGACAAGGCGTTTGAATTGTTTCACTTGTTAAATCCGCTAACGCACACGCGTACGCCAAATGAAGTACGGAAGTACGCCGGTGAACCCTACGTGATGTCGGCAGACGTTTACACGGCGGATCCTCACAAAGGACACGCCGGCTGGACTTGGTATACGGGTGCAGCGGGCTGGATGTATCAGGCGGGGATTGAATGGATTCTCGGACTTCGCAGACGTGGGGAACGGTTGTACATGAGCCCGTGCATTCCTTGTGAATGGCCGGAGTTTTCCGTCCAATACCGTATTGGCGGGACGCGCTATCACATTACGGTCAACAATCCGTTGCATAAGTCCAGCGGAGTGACCGCTTTACAATTGGACGGACAAGAAATTGTCCTGATGGAACACGAAGCAACAGACGGTTACTACGTTGAATTGTGCGACGATGGGCAAGTCCACCATGTCGTTGTGACGTTGTAGGTTCAGGGTATAGATTGGGCGGTCGTCGTCGGATGAAGTAAGGCATGCTGCTTTACGCCGGATGACCGCCGTAATCTGCACAGGTTGCGAATGGATTCGCGGAATTTTGGTTTCTTACACCCTCAGTGTATACATCATCATTTTTGGAAAAAGTTGTTGATTATTTTGGAAAGGTATGTTAAATTTAAAGCGTTAACAGGATTGTATACAATATAACAAAGTTAAAGTGACTAAACGGATAAAATAGTATACAATTCAAAAAGTGGACTTGCGATATTTCGTCATATTATACCGAATAATAATTATTTTATCGTAATTGTACACAATATCATAAAATGAAATCATAATAATCAACCGAATTACGTTAACGAGTTGAAACTCAAATGGAGTGTGCAAAAGTGAAGAAAGAAGCAATGGTTAACCATGATCAGGGCAATTCGAGGTTTATTGTGGTCTATGAAACATTAAAGAAAAAGATTATGGAAGGTGAGTTACCTTCAAATACTCCCTTAGTCGAAGAAAAATTGGCCAAGGAATTTCAGATGAGCAGGACGCCCATCAGGGAAGCGATCAGGCATCTGGTCCAGGATGGTTTGGTCGAATTTTTTCCGAGAAGGGGAGCTTTGGTTAAAGAAATTACGGTAAAAGATCTTGAGGATATATTTACCGTAAGAGAAGCTCTCGAAGGTATTAGCGCTAGAATTGCGGCAAGCGTGATAACGGAACAAAAGATTATTTTGCTGCATGAGGCACTAAAAAAAGCTGATCAAGAACTTGAAAACGGAGACAAGGATCAGTCTTTTGAACTCGGAAACACATTACATGAGATTGTCCTTGACGTTGCAAACAACAATAAGATCTTGACGATCGTTTCCGATTTTAAGAACCAAATTCAGAGATTTCATTATTTTTCATACCATATTCCTGGAAGATTGGAATTATCCAATAAGGAACATTGGGAAATATTTGAAGCTATTCAAGCCGGGGACGGTGAACTTGCGGAGCGCAGAATGAGGAAACATGTGAGGGGAACCAAAGAATCCATCCTATTTGCAGTGAAAAATAACATTCGAACCATATAAATGAACGGAGAATCGCAAGGCCGCATTGCCAATTCCCAACTCTTTTAGGAGGTACGATTATGAAAGTTAAAAATATTCAAACGTACATTTTACGAACGCCGTTAGGTAATGAACGCTTTTTCTCTTCCCAATGCTCTTTTCCTGAGAGAAATAGTTTAATAGTTAAAATTGAAACGGATGATGGGATTATTGGGTGGGGGGAGGGAGGGCAATATGGTCCTCCTGAACCAGTCGCAGCTGTTGTTAAACACGTCTTATCACCAAAATTAATAAATAAAGAGTTACAAAATCCGATTAGAATTTGGGAACAAAATTATGCAGATACGCGGGATTTTGGACAAAAAGGAACTTATATTGAAGCGTTAAGTGCAGTAGATATCGCTTTATGGGATATCTATGGTCAGATGTTAAATAAACCGGTGCATCACTTAATTGGAGGCTCCTTTCGAGAAAACGTATTTGCCTATGCAACAGGCTGTTACTACAGAGGCGAGGATGTTCTGAATTACAAAGATTCATTGCCTAAATTGGCTGAAGAAGCTCGTTCTTACGTCGATGCGGGTTTTCGGATTTTAAAAATGAAAGTAGGCCTGTTGTCAATAGAAGAGGATATAGAGAGGGTTAAAACCATTAGAGAGGCCATTGGTCCTAATACTTCCCTCTTGGTGGATTGTAATCATGCTTATAATGTGTTTACGGCAGTGAAAATGGCGAAGGAGCTTGAAAAATTCAATGTCATGTGGTTGGAAGAACCCGTTGTTCCAGAAGACCGGATTGGTTACCGCGAAGTTAGATCTTCAACAAACATTCCCATTGCGGGAGGAGAGTGCGAGTTCACCAGATTTGGTTTTAGAGATTTATTTTTAGGAGGCTGTGTAGATATAGCCCAACCGGATATTTGCGTTTCCGGAGGGTTTTCCGAATGGATGAAAATACAGGCACTGGCCTCAAGCTTCGGTGTAACGGTCATTCCACATGTATGGGGGTCAGGAATCGCCCTGGCAGCGGCTCTTCATGTATTAGCATCGATCCCGCCGAGTCCGCATACGGCAAATACCGTCCCGTTACAAAACGAACCTATAGTTGAGTACGATAGAAACCCTAATCCTCTCCGGGATGAGCTTTTAAAAACACCGATAACCTTACAAAATGGAAAAGTGCCGGTTCCTCAGAATCCTGGACTAGGAATTGAAGTCAATTTAGATGTGATCTCAAAATATGGAAGCGAATTTTAAAAAGGGGTACTCACATGTATAAAGTTAGCATTTTAAAAAATGCAGACTGGTTTGCCCCTGGTACTGTTATCTATGATCATGCCTATGGGGTGCACGAGCCGGTAAAAATTTGTTTGGTTTGTTTTTTAATTGAAGGTCAAGGCCGAAAAATTATGGTTGATACAGGGATGGATGGGATTGATCAAACTTATACGGAGGAACATAAAGACCAGTTTGATCATTTGAGTCCAAGTAAAGATACAAATGCATTATTAAAGGAGGTTGGTACTTCTTGTGAGGAAATCGACACCGTTTTATTAACACATCTGCACTTTGATCATTACTGGAATGTAGAACAGTTTCCCCATGCGAATTTTATAGTAAATCGCAAAGAATGGTTTCACGTATTAGACCCGCAAAATCTGCCGATCAACCCTGTTAAGGCTTTTCCAAGAGAACCGTTAGCATATTTAGCCGGGGAAGCATTTGGACGTCTGACTTTAATTGATGATGAGTATGAAGTATGTCCAGGCATATCGATGCATTGGGTTGGCGGTCATTCGCCTGGTGGAATGGTAGTCAAAGTTGTAACCAATGAAGGTCCCGTTATTATTGTGGGGGATGCCTTTTATCTCTACGAGCAAATTGAAAACAACATCCCGATTGGATATTGTACGGACTATCGTGAGGTATTAGCCGGATATGAATGGTTGCGTAAACAAAACGCAACACTGTTACCCGCACATGATTATTCATTATTCCAAAAACATCCATCATTAACGATAGGGTAGGAAAATTTGCGAAAGGGATAACCTAATAACGTGTTTTTGTAAGCGTTTACAATACAGGTGGCGAGATGGCATGGCCCATTCAATCCGACCTATAAGGCGAACGACGGCAGGCGGCGAGCTACGGTAAAGTGTGAAATCGCGGAGCTCTTTAAAGGGGGTGGCAGTCATGTGACCGCTAGTCATGACCACGTATATAACGTTTAAATAAGCTCGAACTAACTCTAAAATTCTGAAGGAGGAATTAGCTATGTCATCTTTAAAATTCACGCTTGAAAATATTGATAAAGTCATTGACCGGAGTGCCATGGTTGCGCCGGAGATTGATCCGAAGCGCACGGTGTTACTCGTGATGGATATGCAGCCCGTATGCACCGATCCCGATGGCGCGCTGGCCATTCCGAGCGTGGGAGGTGCCCCGAGCGGAAAGGACACGGTCGAACCGGTCGAGCGGGTCGTCAAGCGGTTCCGTGAGGAAGGCAGTCCGATCATATGGTCTCAGTGGGGCCTGAGTCCTGAAGGTCTCGATAAGGGCATCTGCGCCCTGAAGTGGCCGGGCTTAAATCCGGGCACGCCGGAGTCGCCCGCAAGCTGGGGGAACCCTCAGACAGATAATTTTGCGGGCAACCTGGAACCCCGGGAAGGGGAACCCGTTCTGCGGAGAAGCCGCTTCAGCGTCTTCGTGGGCACGCAGCTTGAAGAATACTTGCGGGAGCTCGGGACGGAGTTCCTGGTGATCGCCGGCATCACCTCGGCGAACTGCGTCCATTCCACCACGATCGACGCATGGAACCGAACTTACAAGGTCATCGTGCTTGCGGACTGCACGACCGCGGTCCCGAGTCCCCATACGCACGATGTGCCTCTCGGTTACGGACAGCACTGGGAAGCGCTGCGTAATATCCAAATGAACTACGGCGACGTGATCACGAGCGAGGAGCTCTTCGAGAAGCTGGACAACGCCAAGAAATATCAGCAGGCGTAATGCTCATCTTAACGATTAACGGCAAGGACCGGCGATTGCCGGCTAGGAACACGAACGGAAGTTGATCATGGACGTTCATGAAAGGGAGCGAAAGATATGAGGCTAACCGGCAGGCGCGTTGCGCTGCTTATCGAGGATGATTACCAGGAGCTGGAGGCGTGGTATCCGGTCCTCCGGCTCCAAGAGGAGGGAGCGACGGTCGTAATCGTCGGATCGGGCAGGAAATCCACTTATGACAGTAAACTCGGCTACCCGATCACGGCTGACCGGTCCGCGGACGAGGTCAGTGCGGATGAGTTCGACGCGGTTGTGATTCCCGGCGGATTCGCTCCGGATCACATGCGGCTCTCTAAGCCCATGGTCGATCTTGTCCGCGGGGCGTACGAGTCCGGGAAGTTGACGGCGGCTATCTGCCACGGCGGATGGATGCTCGCGTCAGCGGGTGCGGTACGCGGGCGGCGGGCGACGGGCTATCTGCCGATTCGCGACGACGTGGTGAACGCCGGGGGCGAGTGGGTAGATGCTGAGGTCGTGTGCGACGGGAACGTGATTACGTCCCGGACGCCTGAAGATTTGCCGGCCTTCGCCCGGGAGATCGTCAAGTACCTGGAACGGGCATCGGTGAGCAGCGGCATCTAAGAGGAAAACAACCATAACCCGCGAAGTCGATGGGTTAGCAGCCATAACCATCCATTTCGCGGGTCCAAGATTACGACTGGGCCGGTCTGATCCCTTTCCTCAAGGAAAAGCGAGGGCAGTGCAATGAAGATCACCGATGTAAGAGCCCGCTTGACCAGAATGACTATCTGCTGGTTTCCTCCGCTCAGGAACCTGACCTTTTGATTCATAGAAGGCGTCTTCATACGTAAACGTTTAACAAAATCTAGGAACGTACAAAAATGATAAAGGATAGGAGGAGGATTAGATGGCGGTTGCAGACGATCAAGTACTCGTATCATTAAAGGGAATTACCAAGAGATTCCCTGGTGTTCTGGCACTTGATAACGTTTCCTTTGATGTGCGTAAGGGGGAAGTGCTGGCCCTGGTAGGTGAAAATGGTGCGGGCAAGTCCACGCTGATTAAAATTCTCTCGGGGTTGTATCGTAAGGATGGCGGGGAGATTCAAGTGCGAGGGGAAACGGTAGACATACAAGATACCAAGGATGCTCAGAAGCTTGGCATCAGCACCATATTTCAAGAACCTACACTAGCTCCTCATTTAACCGCCGTGCAGAATTTATACCTCGGACGAGAGATTGTTACGCCAGTACTGGGTCGTGCATGGCATTCGATGGATGAGCAAGCCATGTATCATGAGACGGAGAAACTTTATCGCAATTTCTTCGATACTTTAGAGGATCTGCAACGGCCCGTAAACGAACTGGGTGCATTAAAAAATCGTGTCATTGAAATTGTGAAGGCACTTTCCGTTCAGGCATCTGTTGTGATTATGGATGAGCCAACGGCAGCGCTCGCTGAACACGAGCGGGAAGTTTTATTTGACTTTATCCGAATGTTAAAGGAACAGGGTGTATCTGTGATTTACGTATCGCATCATCTTCGCGAACTTTTTTTACTTGCAGATCGTATGTGCGTTATGCGTGACGGGAAATATGTGGCTACCGTGAATAAGCATGAAACTAGTGTTGATGAACTGGTCTCTATGATGGTCGGCCGGGAAGTAACGAATTATATCGTAAAAGAGACCGTGCCTGTCGGCAAAGAAGTTCTACGAGTCTCAAACTTAAGCCGCAGCGGAGTTTTGAGCGACATCAACCTCCATATTCGAGAGGGAGAAATTGTAGGGATAGCGGGTCTCGCTGGGTCAGGGAGAACGGAGACCTTACGCGCTGTCGTGGGGGCCGATCCGATCAGTTCAGGAACCGTAGCCATACACGGACGAACATGTCAGATTCGCTCGCCTCACGATGCCATCCGAGCAGGTATTGGATTTTTGCCGGAAAATCGAAAGATGCATGGAGTGCTGCTGGAACTGTCGGTCAGTCAAAATATTACCATGGCTAATCTAGAGCGAGTGGTATCAAGGAGGCTGGTGTTAAGGAAAAGGAAAGAAGCGCAAATTGCCGAGGAATTTGTTAAACGTTTACGTATTAAGACGCCTTCTGTGAATCAAAAAGTCAGGTTCCTGAGCGGAGGAAATCAGCAGAAAGTAATCCTGGCCAAGTGGCTCTTCACACAGCCGAAAGTTTTGTTCTTTGATGAACCGACCCAAGGGATCGATGTTGGGGCCAAGGTTGAAGTGTACAGCTTAATTGCAGAGTTTGTGCGCAAGGGAGGAGGGGTTCTCCTGGTGTCATCGGAACTTCCCGAGTTGATGGGGCTATGCGATCGCATCTATGTGATGCACAAAGGGGAATTTGTTAAGGAATTTACCCGTAAGGAAGCTACCGAGGAGAATATAATGCTGTATGCTTCGGGAGGACATAGATGAGTACGATTACAAATAAATTACTGCCAATCTTTCATCGCGAAGGAATTGGCGTGTCGATGATTCTTATCCTGTTGTTTCTGTTTTTATCCGTGTCTTCTCCGTACTTTTTAACTGCCGAAAACTTGTCTAACCTGCTGCTACAATCCGTATTTATCCTGATCGTCGCCTTCGGTACCATGTTTGTTCTGACCATGGGAGGCATCGATTTATCGGTAGGTTCGATTCTTGGTCTCTGTGGCGGTGTCAGCGGCTGGCTGATGGTACACGGCACAAACATGTGGCTAGCTATCCTGGCCGGGCTTGCCTTAGGTACCCTAATAGGTCTATTTAATGGGATCATCATCACGAGGTTGCGCATATCACCCTTTTTGGCGACCTTCGCGATGCTCTATATCGCACGAGGATTGTTATTTCTGTTAACTTCTAAAGAGCCGATACGCAATTTTGCCTCGCAGGAATTTAAATTTATTGCTCAGGGATATGTTCTGGGAATACCTAGTCCGGTCTGGATTGCTTTGATCATTTTTCTATTGTGTTATTTTCTGTTCAGTTTTACCAAATTCGGACGTTTTGTTGTTGCAGTAGGCTCTAATAAAGAAGCGGCTCATTTATCCGGTATCTCTACTAATAACATCAATATAAGAGTGTATGCGCTTTCCGGTTTGCTTGCCGCTGCTTCAGGTATTATGCTGACTTCTCGTCTAACCTCCGTGCAGCCGCTTATGGGGACTAACTATGAGTTGGATGCGATCTCGGCAGCAGTTATTGGCGGCACGAGCATGTTTGGAGGCAAGGGCAGTGTTGTCGGTGTGGCGGTCGGGTCCACAATCCTTGCACTGATTTCCAATGGATTGGATCTACTTTCGGTTAATCAGTTCTATCGATTGATCATCACCGGTTTGATTATCCTTATTGCGGTAGGTGCAGAACGAATGACATCTTCAAGAGCGGATTAGGCCCGGTATTATCGCCATAATTTAAAATCATGAAAGAAGGAGGTTAAGAAGTTGGCCAATAACAGTCAAGAACCTATCCGACATTCGGTTCGAGAACCTATGAGGTATTCGGTTTCTGATAGGCTGCTAAGAATGGATCGACAAATACTAGGTCTTCTCATTTTTATAGGCACCATCTTTGTAGCCATGTCCATTGTCTCGGATCGTTTCCTCACCTACACCAATCTGTTAAACGTGCTGCAGCAATCTGCGTTTGTCATGATTGTCGCATTGGGTATGACCTTTGTTCTCACGACGGGCGGTATTGACTTGTCGGTCGGCTCGATCATCGGTATTTCTGGTGGGACGACTGCTTGGATGCTTCACCATGATGTCAATATTGTTCTAGCTATTCTATCTGGTTTAATCGTTGGCGGAGTAATAGGTATTACAAATGGACTCGTCATTACAAAATTAAAAATATCACCATTTATTGTAACCCTGGCTATGATGGTGATCGTACGCGGCATTCTCTTCGTCTGGACGGAAGCCACCCCTTTCCGGAATTATATGAAGAGTAATTTCGGATTTCTCGGTCAAGGGCGTATTTTGAACGTACAGTTTCCTGTTATCGTAGCGGTGGTTCTGTTTGTTATCCTCCTGTTCCTCTATCGCAGAATGAAGTTTGGCCGCCACATCCTGGCCCTTGGGAGTAGCGAGGAATCGGTACGTGTATCCGGACTCCATGTAGATAAGTTGCGGATAAAAGTCTACGCGTTATCTGGCGTGATTGCTGCCCTGGCCGGTATTCTTCTTGCCTCGCGTCTCACCACCGTGCAACCGGAAATGGGCAAGAACTACGAGTTGGAGGCATTAGTTGCCGTCATCATCGGGGGAACAAGTTTAGCGGGCGGTAAAGGAAGTCTGACCGGAACTGTGCTCGGAACCCTTATATTATTCTTGATTAAAAACAGCTTGAATCTCTTAAATGTAGATCCGTTCTGGGAAACGATCGTTATAGGCGTCATCATTCTGGTTGCCGTATCTGTGAATTTTTGGGGCGAATTATTCCGAAGCAAACATGTGAACAGTACGTAGGACGTTTGTTCGCAGCCACTAGCTAAAGCTAGTGCCAACGATGTGAAGGAGGTGAAGTCGTTTTATTGAAACTTGGCCGGATGCAAATGGTTCAAAAAATTGAGGAGGTCGAAAGCATGTTCTTAAAAAGTATGATCATGAAAACAACAATGATCATCGCACTGGTAACAACCATGATCCTGTCTGGTTGTACCGACAATGAGGAAGCATCGTCCAAACCTGCAGACCAAGCCGATGACACTTCTCCCAGCGGTAAGTATTATCAGTGGGGAGATCAGAACTTCGAGAATTTCGTGAAAAAGGTAGCGGATGGTAAAACGCTTAAAATTGGATTTACACCGCCTTACGCTACTGAATACTACGAGATTATGACGGGCGGAGCCTATACGATGATCAATGAATTAAGCGATCGCTTTGGCGTCAAGATTGAGTTCGAAGCGGCTCCGCCCAAGGATTTTCAGTCCGTGGAAGCACAAGTGGCAAGCATTGAAAACTGGACTGCCAAAAAATTCGATGCCGTCCTGGTTTGTTCAGCAGGGGATTTTGATTCGATGAATGCCGTCTATCAAAAGGCTATGGATCAAGGAACCTCGATTTTTATGTTCAACATGCCGGCTGAGATGTGGCCCGAAAGCGCTTTAAAGGCGACTTCTGTCATTACTTATAACAACCATTACCAGTCCGGATATGCAGTAGGGAAGTATGCGGCAGAAAAGTTGAAAGGAAAAGGTAAGATTCTATTGGTTTGGGGCCTGCCGGGACACTGGTCTACTTCACGGAAAAACGGATTTCTTGAGGCAATAAAGCAGTATCCTGACATGCAAATCGTTGGGGAGCAACGTGGCGATTATGTTCGCGACAAAGGGATGCAGGCTGCAGAGAACCTACTCCAAGCCCATCCTGATGTGAATCTGATCTATGGAGAAAATGAAGAAATGGCTCTTGGAGCGGTATCGGCTGTGGAATCGCGTGGCCTGAAGTTTTGGGATGGCAAGGAGGGAATCATGGTCATCGGGGCAGACGGTCTTAAATCAGGTTATGACTCCATTCGCGAGGGAAAGCTGACCGCAACGGTTAACGTAAATCCGGTTGATAATGGCAGGGAGCTGATTAAAGCGGTCTTTTTGACTAAAATTCTAGGGTATAATATCGCTAAAGTTCAGAATATTCCAACTAATGTCGTTGATAAATCCAATTTAGATATTACGCTAGCCTATACAGATTGGGCCCTTGGTACAAAACGGAAATAACAACGTAAAGCACAACGAGAACCGTCAAGATCCGGACACAGCCATCCAGGCTCGCAGCCCATAGGCGGCAGGCAAGGACGCTATAGACAGCTCGATGCGGTAAAGTGTGAAATCGCGGAGCTCTTTAAAGGGGGTGGCAGTCATGTGACCGCTAGTCATGACCACGTATATAACGTTTAAATAAGCTCGAACTAACTCTAAAATTCTGAAGGAGGAATTAGCTATGTCATCTTTAAAATTCACGCTTGAAAATATTGATAAAGTCATTGACCGGAGTGCCATGGTTGCGCCGGAGATTGATCCGAAGCGCACGGTGTTACTCGTGATGGATATGCAGCCCGTATGCACCGATCCCGATGGCGCGCTGGCCATTCCGAGCGTGGGAGGTGCCCCGAGCGGAAAGGACACGGTCGAACCGGTCGAGCGGGTCGTCAAGCGGTTCCGTGAGGAAGGCAGTCCGATCATATGGTCTCAGTGGGGCCTGAGTCCTGAAGGTCTCGATAAGGGCATCTGCGCCCTGAAGTGGCCGGGCTTAAATCCGGGCACGCCGGAGTCGCCCGCAAGCTGGGGGAACCCTCAGACAGATAATTTTGCGGGCAACCTGGAACCCCGGGAAGGGGAACCCGTTCTGCGGAGAAGCCGCTTCAGCGTCTTCGTGGGCACGCAGCTTGAAGAATACTTGCGGGAGCTCGGGACGGAGTTCCTGGTGATCGCCGGCATCACCTCGGCGAACTGCGTCCATTCCACCACGATCGACGCATGGAACCGAACTTACAAGGTCATCGTGCTTGCGGACTGCACGACCGCGGTCCCGAGTCCCCACACGCACGATGTGCCTCTCGGGTACGGACAGCACTGGGAAGCGCTGCGTAATATCCAAATGAACTACGGCGACGTGATCACGAGCGAGGAGCTCTTCGAGAAGCTGGACAACGCCAAGAAATATCAGCAGGCGTAATGCTCATCTTAACGATTAACGGCAAGGACCGGCGATTGCCGGCTAGGAACACGAACGGAAGTTGATCATGGATGTTCATGAAAGGGAGCGAAAGATATGAGGCTAACCGGCAGGCGCGTTGCGCTGCTTATCGAGGATGATTACCAGGAGCTGGAGGCGTGGTATCCGGTCCTCCGGCTCCAAGAGGAGGGAGCGACGGTCGTAATCGTCGGATCGGGCAGGAAATCCACTTATGACAGTAAACTCGGCTACCCGATCACGGCTGACCGGTCCGCGGACGAGGTCAGTGCGGATGAGTTCGACGCGGTTGTGATTCCCGGCGGATTCGCCCCGGATCACATGCGGCTCTCTAAGCCCATGGTCGATCTTGTCCGCGGGGCGTACGAGTCCGGGAAGTTGACGGCGGCTATCTGCCACGGCGGATGGATGCTCGCGTCAGCGGGTGCGGTACGCGGGCGGCGGGCGACGGGCTATCTGCCGATTCGCGACGACGTGGTGAACGCCGGGGGCGAGTGGGTAGATGCTGAGGTCGTGTGCGACGGGAACGTGATTACGTCCCGGACGCCTGAAGATTTGCCGGCCTTCGCCCGGGAGATCGTCAAGTACCTGGAACGGGCATCGGTGAGCAGCGGCGTCTAAGCAGGCGCGTGCGACGGTGCGCGTTGCAGCGATGGACGAGAACGAGTATCGCTGACCGTCCGAAGCATTAGGCGGTAATGTGAAAGAGGAAAACAACCAAACCCGCGAAGTCGATAGGTTAGGAGCCTTAACCATCCATTTCGCGGGAACCAAATCGTCTAGAAAGGGAAGATATATATGACGTATGTTAAGAAGCCCGACCCGGTCGACGTGTGTATCGTGGGGGCAGGTGCCACCGGCGGCACTACCGCAAA
The DNA here is from genome assembly GCF_055379675.1 of Paenibacillus sp. JCM 9796. NCBI lineage: Bacteria > Bacillati > Bacillota > Bacilli > Caryophanales > Paenibacillaceae > Paenibacillus > Paenibacillus sp. JCM 9796. Next base: position 5,506,096 of record NZ_AP043723.1, on the reverse strand, counting down.
GGTTCTGGCAGAAGCAGGCTTGAAAGTAGTGGTGTTAGAGAAAGGTCCCCGGATGAAGCCGGAGAACTTCTCGGGTGATGAACTTAAGTATGTTAACCGGAACTACCTTTGGCCAGACCCGAAGATCAGCCCGAGGACTGTGCGAGCGGATGAACAAGCTGAAGCGAAGCGGTTCCAGTTTTCCCCTACGCCGCAAATGGTCGGCGGAGGTACGGTGCATTGGGCCGGATGGGTCCCGCGTCCGTTGGAATGTGACTTTAAGATGCATTCTCTGCATGGTGATATTGAGGGTGCCGACCTTGCGGATTGGCCTATCACCTATGATGACCTCGAACCCTACCTCACCAAGGTGGAGTGGGAGTTCGGTGTCTCCGGTCTTGCTGAAGCAAACAAGTATGAACCACGGCGGAGCAAAGGGTATCCTACTCCACCGTTGCAGCCGACACGGTTTGGGAAGAAATTCTACGAGGGGAGCAAGAAGCTCGGGATAAACGCGTTCCCGATTCCTCATGCCCTCATTACGAAGCCTCATAAGGGGAGGACTCCATCGAACTACACAGGGTTCTGGAATCAGTACGGCGACCCGGGAACCACTCGGTCGAGTACATTGACCTCCTTCATTCCCGAAGCCCTGGCGACAGGAAATTGCGAGCTGCGAACCGGGTGCCATATCCGTGAAGTCACCCTAAACAAAGATGGCCGTGCCAAGGGAGTCATCTACATCGATTTGGAGGGGCGCGAGGTCGAACAGGAAGCCAGCGTCGTGGTTTTATGCGGCGGTGCTATAGAATCGACGCGGCTGCTGTTGATGTCCAAATCCAATCTATTCCCGGACGGCTTGGCCAATAGCAGTGGACTGGTCGGGAAGTACGCGACTTTCCACGAATATGCGTTCGCTACCGGTCTCTTCGACAAGGAGTTGCACGATCCCCTCTACGGGTTTGCCGGTCACTATATCAGTGGAGGCTCGATGCAGTTCTACGAGACCGATGAGAAACGGGGACACATCGGCGGTTGTATCCTTGCGGCGTCACAAGTAGGACACCCCATCAACTGGGTTTTCCCGGATAGGCCGGAGTGGGGGATGGCCATGAAGGATGCGGACCGCGACTTTTACAACTACTCCATGAAGATCGGGATTATCCTTCAGGACTTGCCTCAAGAGTCCAATAGAGTGGATCTTGACCCCAATGTTACGGATGCCTGGGGGTTACCGGTTGCGCGGATCACGTACAAACCCCACTCGAACGATATTCGCATGGCGAATTGGATGGTCGACAAAAACGCGGAGATTCTCGAGGCAGCGGGGGCGTCGAAGACCATCAAAGTTGTTCCCGAAAACTCGTTGACCGGCAATACTTGCCACCAACACGGAACTGCGCGGATGGGCAACAATCCCTCCAAGAGCGTGCTGAACAAGTGGTGCCAGGCGCACGATGTCGATAACCTTTACATCCTGGATGGGAGTAGCTTCCCGACGTCCCTAGGGGTCAACCCGACGCTCACAATGATGGCCAACGCTTGGCGTTGTTCCGAATATATCGCCGGAGTCCATGCCAAGGGTCGCGAGGATCAGCATTCCATCGGGTCTAAATAGAGATTTGGAAATAGACGGATCTATTAAATTGTTGGGGCGATATCGATTTGTCAAGTTTGTTTTCCCCCCTGAATGGGGGAGCTAATGCGGAAAATTATGTTCCGAGAGACTATTCTAACAAAGGGGAGTGTGTCCCATGACAAGTAAAGCAGATTGGACCGTTATTGGGTCTCCGGTGGATTACGAGACCGACAAGCGCTTATTCTTCGATCAGCACGAGTGGGAGACGATCGAAGCCGCATCAGCCCGGATCATACCGACAGATCATGATCCAGGCGCCCGGGAGGCTGGCGTAGTCCGATTCATCGACCGTTACATTTCCGGCATAGACTACATCTACGCATCGGCCGACGGGAGCGGGTTTCTGCAGATAGAGGGTAGAGAGGCCGACGCATGGCGGGAGCGCATCGCCGAGATGCAGGAGACTTACCGTGAAGGGATCCGGAAGCTTGACAAGATCTCTCAAGAGAAGTTCGGTACAGCTTTCAAGGATTTGAACGAGGACCAGCAGGATGAGGTTTTGGTAACTATTTCAGGGAGGCCGAAGCCGCAGCCCATTAGCCTCACTTCTACTGAGAGTGAGCACGCTACCTTTCTCCAGGGTACGTTCGACGAGGGCATGGACTTCTTCAGTGCTTTGGCGCTCCACACCCGGCAAGGGTACTATAGCGACCCGGTCTACGGGGGCAACAAGGAGAACGTCAACTGGAAGGTTATCGGCTTTCCCGGCCCTGAATCCTTGGCCGATACCAATAGCTGCGAGTTCAGCGTAAGGGATGTTTATGTCCAAGATTTCGACTGGGCCGATTTGATCCCTTTCCTGAAGGAGAAACAAGGAGAGTAAATGTTGGGGTGGAACCAGGAGCATCTGGTCCACCATGTCCTGCCTCGGCGAATGCCGGGAGGCTATCAATTATTCGAGGAGGTCATGATATGCCCGACTACTTCCAGAAAGCGTGCATTTCAACAGAACTTGCACATCGGTTACTTGCTGCTGCAGAACAAAAAGCTCAAGAAATAGGTAAGTCTTTTACGATTGCGATTGTTGATGAAAGTGGTGTTTTGAAGTCATTCAGTAGAATGGACGGGGCTCCTGTAGTAGGGATTCAAATTGCTCAGGATAAGGCTTATACAGCTGCCGGCTTCCAGTTTCCAACTGATGTCTGGAACAAAATCATTAAAGATGATCCTGCTTTGGCTGCCGCTGCACAGACTGGTATAGACCGTTTAGTTATTTTTGGCGGCGGTTATCCAATCAAAGTTGATGATCAAGTCATAGGCGGTGTCGGTGTTAGTGGCGGGCATTATACTGAGGATATGGAAGTTGCTAAAGCAGCATTAAGCATCTTGGAGTAAGTTCCTTGCGGAACGATACATACGTTCGTATTGACTGGGTGTTAGGCGTACATTGAAAAACGAGAGCAACACCTGCTGAGGTGGATGCTCTCGTTCGTTTATTCGCCCTTGGAAACCAGACTTAGGAAGCGGGTGTGATGGTGATCGTTTTTTTGTTGTCGTCCCAGTGTACGTTAGCTCCGAGCGCTTCGCTGACAAACCGTAAAGGGACCAGCGTGTTCCCGTTCACTATTCTGGGAGCCGCTTCCAACGTTTGATCCTGACCCTTGATTTTGGCGCTGCTGTTGTCGATTTGAAGCCAGACTGACGTCGCTCCTTTGTTGGCTGTGACTGATTGATCGCCGGCGTTCCAGAGCACTTCAGCTCCAAGCTTCTCAAAAATAGCCCGCATAGGCACCAGCGTGTTACCGTTGACGATGACCGGCGGCTGTTCGAAGATCAGATAATCCCCGTCTACGACTACCGTAATCCAGTCATCCAGGATTAAAGGTTTAAAATCGATGCCTGTTCCGGTCAGCCTCTCCCGTGCTGCGGAAACTTCGGCAATGGTTCTCTCGCGTTGCTGCAGAATCGCATGCTTGACGTTTAACCAGGCGTCACGTATGTCTCGCAGTGACTCGTTCTTTCGGTTTTGGACACTTCGCTGGGTGTCGCTGATCCGCTTGTTCATATCCGCTTCCGCTTGGACAAGAGCCTCCGCCATCAGCTTTTCCGCCTCGGCCTTTGGCAGGTCGCCGTCGTCATAGCGGTCCATAATGCTGCCTGCGCTGTGAATAGACGATTCATCGTCAAACCGGTCCATCACGCTACCCGCCGAGTCGGGGTTCACCTCATCGTCATACAAATCCATGGCGCTGCCTGCCGAATCGGGGTTGAGTGTGTCATCATAAAGATCCGCAGCATCGCCTGCCGAATCAGGATTTAAGCTGTCCTCGAAAAGATCCATTGGGCTGCCTGCGTCGTTCGGATCCATCGTGTCCTCATAGAGATCCATCGGACCCCCTGCCCGGTTCTTGTCAGTCGTCCTCACATAGTCTCTAAATGCACTACTGCTTTCCTTGTAGCTTTTTTTCAACTGCTGGATATCGTTCTCCAGAATGCTTGTCATCCCATCGAGGTCTGCGTGCGCGACCCGCATAAGCTCGTTATAAACCGACGTCATTTGACCGTGATACGTGTCATACAAATGTCTTTCATTCTGGAGATAAGCCTTGTATATATCCCGATGTTTTTTCTCAAAGGCATGGTATTGATCGCTCATCTGGTTAATGAACGCCGTATCCGCCGCCGAGGCATGGCGGGGAACCGAGCCAAAGCTTAATGTAATAGCAAGTGAGCCAAGCAGGAGCTTAAAGGTTGTACTTGTTCTTTTCATCCTAACCCTCCAAAATAATGTTGATAAAATCCAGAACCATTTGTACTAATGTAAAATCCAACCAATAATGAATTATCATACTATAAATTCTGGAAATAAAAATGGGTATCCAGGGGGATCAAATCTAGTCAATTTTTCATGGTTTGACGATCACCTGAGGAGGTTATCCCGGGTGGCGTGCCTTTATTCCCATCCAGTGCTCGAATGCGATGTCGAATGGCGGCAATTTCCATTGACATATATCCAAGTGCTTAAGTGTGATTTATCATGGCAGACGAAATCCCGGAGCCGCAGATGGGCCGGCAGGATCGTCAGTATGACCGGACGGCAGCAAATGGGATGAAATAGCTTAAAAAATCGCTGGAAATTGCAAATACTTTAGGAGTGCTTCTTGTTATGCTTAAGCTAGTTCCTAAATCTGGAGAGGTAGAAGGTGAGATGATGAATCGTACTTTGTCGTGAAGACATCGTAGCTTGCAGACCGCAAAATCATCAAGGAGTCCCGAAAGGAGGTAGTCGATTGAGAAAAAAAGGTTCGGTTACATATTCGCACATTCGAAAGGCGCTGGCTTACGTCCTCATTAGTAGTATGATGCTGGCCCTAATGCCGCCGATTCCGCTGGCCGCAGCTGTCGGGGAGCCGCTAGCCGTGTTCAGGGAAGATTTCAACGACGGGATTGCCGACGGCTGGAAGGCTTACGGATCGGCAGATGCCGCAAACCGGGGAAGATGGCAAGTGAATGAAGCCAGGCAATACACGGTAAACGGTTCACCCGGAGCCAAGGTCATTGCCGAACATACAAGCTTCGCCGACTTGATCTATGAAGCTGATTTTCAAGTTGGCGGCATTCATTCGGATCAGAGCGGGCTTATATTCCGGGTCACAAATGTAAGCGATAACGTTGCGGATGGCTACAACGGTTATTTCGCCGCCTTGCGCGTGGACAAGAAAGTCATGCTGGGCCGTGTGACGGGCAACAATGAGTGGAGGGAGCTCACGACAGCACCGATTGACTCCGCCAACGCGCATCTGAAGGTGATCGCGGTGGGCAACCGGATTCAAGTCTTTGTGAATGACATGAACACGCCTAAGATCGACTTCACGGACAATGACGGCAAGGAAATAACGTCTGCAGGCGCCGTGGGCTTAAGAACCTGGTGGGGAACCTCGGTGATTGACAACATTCAAGCGAAGGCCTATGCGGCGCAAACGACGGCGGAGCCCGAGTTTCTTACGACCGGCGGGACGTACGCCTCCGAGCAGCTCGTGGCGTTAACCGCAGGCACATCGGAAGCCACGATCCGCTATACGGTCGACGGAAGCGCGCCGAATCCGACATCCCCCGTCTATTCATCCCCGATTTCCATCGCAACGACGACCCTTATCCAAGCTTATGCGGAGAAGGCGGGGGAGACGGTTTCCGATGTCGTTAGCGCGCATTACGTCATAGCCGGTCAGGAGCCGGTGTTTACCGAAAACTTCGACGACGGAAATTCGTCGGGCTGGACGACGTATGCCGGTCAACAAACCGGAAGCTGGACGGTTTCGCAGGATGTTTACGCGTATCAGGTCACGAATCCGCGCGGTGACAAGGCCGTGGTGGATGCGGTGTACGGCGACTTCCAGCTGGAGGTTGATCTGAATCCGCAAGGGACGCTTCAGGACAGCGGGGTCATCTTCCGCGTAAGCGATCCGGGCCATGGCGCGGATAAGATGAACGGCTATTATGCAGGTCTGAATACGGCGGGGTTCCTGATTGTCGGCAAAATGAACTCGGCCGGCAATGGCGGTCAGGGAAGCTGGACCGGTATATCCCAAACGGTGGCGGATGTGAAGCCAAACGAATTTAACCGGCTCAAGGTCGTGGCGCTCGGCGCCCGCTACTACATTTATTTGAACGGCAAGCTCGTCACCGCCTTCACGGACGAAACCTATCCGTCCGGAACGATCGGACTGCGCGCATGGAACGACAACAAGTCGGCCGTGTACGATAATGTATCGCTCTTGAGCCTGACGAAGGTGACGTCCCAAGCGAAAGCGCCGGTCTTTATCCCCGGCGGGGGGACATTCAAGGGCTCGCAAACGGTTATGATCCTAAGCCCTACACCCGGGGCCACCATCCATTATACGACAGACGGGAGCATGCCTAATACGAGCTCGCCTGTTTACGGCTCGCCGTTGACTGTCACACAAACGACCGTGCTGAGAGCCTACGCGGTGAAAGAAGGAATGCTCGATTCGTCGACGCAAACGTCTGTGTTTACGAAGGAAGAACACAGCTTTACGGAAGACTTTAATGACAAGCAAGCGGACGGCTGGACGACCTACGGCGGCGTATGGAATGCAGCCGACGGCGCTTACCGCGTGAACAAAGGCGCCGGCTTCAAGTCGGTCGCGGAAGGCACTGACTTTGCCGATTTCACCTATGAAGCCGACATTACGCTCCAAGACGGCGTCAACAACGATAACGCCGGGCTTATTTTCCGCGTAAGCGATCCGAGCAACGGAGCCGACAGCATGAAAGGCTATTATGCCGGCCTTGGGGTGAACGGCCGCGTCCAGCTGGGTCGTTTAAGCAACAGCTGGACGGAGCTCGCATCGATTATGTACCCGGTGCAGCCAAATAAAACGTACCGCTTGAAAGTGACGGCTTTAGGCAGCCAAATCGATATTTATGTCGACGGCGAGCATATCGTCAGCGCAGTTGACAGCGCTTACACTACAGGGGCCATCGGCGTGCGGTCGCACTGGGTGAACGCAGGCTACGATAACATCCGCGTACAAGACGCAGGCGCAGTCGTGCAGCCGACCTATGATTGGTCGTGGGTGAAGGGCGCGGTATTCGTACCGACCCATGCGGTCAACCAGCTGCAGCAGTGGGATGCGTACAATCATGAGGTAAACGACCGGGAGCTTTCGTATGCTCATACGTACGGGATTAATTTCGTACGGGTATTTTTGCACAACCTGCTGTGGAAGAACGACAGTGCAAAGCTGCTCGCCAATCTGGAGGATTTTCTGCAGCTGGCCGATAAGTACGGCATCAAGGTGGAGATCGTGTTCTTCGACGACTGCTGGGACGATCATCCGGTGCCGGGACCGCAGCTGCCGCCAAGGTACGGCGCTCATAACAGCCGCTGGGTAGAGGCCCCGGGGGATGACATCAAAGCGAACTACGCCGCGAATAAGGAAGATTTGAAAAGCTATGTGCAGGGCATTGTCAATGCGCATAAGAACGATCCGCGAATCGCCTTCTGGAACATCTATAACGAGCCGAGCAACGGCGAAAGCGGACTGATGGACCAAATTACGAAGCAAATCATGAACGATACGCGGATTTGGATCAAGGAAACCGGCTCCAGCCTGCCGGTATCGTCGACGGGGGCCCAATTCTCGGGCGGCCCAACATCGGATTTTATCACATGGCATCCGTATGAATCCGATTACCCGACACCGTTTGGCGTAAGCAAACAAATTTTGGCCGATGAAACGATGAACCGGCTGACGCAATCGGTACCCGGCGTCGTGCGGCATTATGGGGACCAAGGCATCGGGTTCGTCATGTGGGAATTCGGCATCGGCCGGGATAACACCCGCTTCCCATGGGGATCGGATGTGACTCCGCTGACTTCAGAGCCGGAGATTCCGTTCCACGGCATCGTTTACCCTGACGGGCATCCGTGGGATGTCAACGACATCAAGGCGCTCACCGGACCGGCCTTCGACACGCTGCCGGTGTTTCAGGTGAAGTACTTTAAAGACGCGAGCTTCACAACCTTGGCTAAATCTTCGATCACGCCACGTGTTGACTTCGATCTTGGCGACGAGAAAGGAACCGGCTCGCCCGATCCGACGGCGGGCATCGGCGAGGACCAATTTTCGATCCGTTGGGTCGGCTCCATCAAGCCGGTTCAATCGGGCGTGCATACGGTCTATGTCGACAGCGATCATCTGGCAGGGGTGTGGATCGGCGATACGAAGGTCGTCGACAAGACGAGCGGCGGCAGGGAGGAAGTCAGCGGCGACATCGCGCTGAACGCCGGACAAACGTACACGGTCCGCATCGAGTATGCGCACGCGGCGGGAGACGCCAGTATGCATGTGCGATGGTCCGGACCAGGCTTGGCGAAGCAGGTCATGCGGCCGGTTTATACGGGCAAAAGCGTTCAGTCGGTCATGCTGGATACGCCTTCCTTCAGCCTGAGAGCGGGCGAAACGAAAAAATTGAACGCAGTGGTGGAACCGATCGACGCCTCCAACCAGCAGCTGCTTTGGAGCTCCAGCAATACCGGGGCAGCCGCTGTCGACAGCACCGGACTCGTCCGGGGTGTGAACAAGGGCACAGCTACAATAACCGTAACCGCGGCAGACGGGGGAGCGACGGCGACCTCCGAAGTAACGGTTAGCGCCGGAACGACTTTCGTGAACCCGATCGTACCGGTTTCCGGCGGTGCGGGCGCCGCTGACCCGAGCATCGTATTCAAGGACGGCTTCTACTATTACGTGAAGTCCGACAGTGATTCTTCCCTTCAGGTCGCCAAGGCCAGGCGGCTTCAGGATATCGGCACTGCGCCGCGTGTAACGGTATACACGCCTCCGGCCGGGGAGCCGTATTCGAAGGAGCTATGGGCGCCGGAACTGCAGTATGTCAAGGGCAAATGGTACATATACTTTGCGGCGGACGACGGCAACAACGCCAATCACCGCATGTATGTACTTGAGGGCAATTCACAGGATCCGCAAGGCACGTATACGTTGAAGGGTAAAATCGCCGACGCCTCGGATAAATGGGCGATCGACGGGACCGTACTCGAGAAGGACGACGGTTCCATGTATTTTATCTGGTCCGGATGGGAAGGCGATGTCAATGAGAAGCAGAACATTTACATCGCGCCGATGAGCGATCCGTGGACCATCAGCGGATCGAGGGTACAGCTGTCCACCCCGGATCAGCCTTGGGAACGCATAGGTACGCCTTATATTAATGAAGGGCCGGAAATTTTGAAGAAAGACAGCAAGCTGTTTATCGTTTACTCGGCCAGCGGCAGCTGGACGGACGAATACAAGCTGGGTCTGCTGACAAATTTGGACGGCGATGTATTGAATCCGGCATCCTGGACGAAGTCCGGTCCTGTATTCAGTCAAGCGCCGGGCGCTTTCGGGCCCGGTCACAATACCTTCACGACGTCCCCGGACGGAACAGAGGATTGGATCGTCTACCATGCCGACCTGAGGTCGGGCGGAAGCTGGGGCAATCGCAGCGTGCGAGCCCAGAAGTTTACATGGAATGCGGACGGTACGCCGAACTTCGGAACTCCGGCTGCCTACGGTTCGCCGGTGGAGCAGCCATCCGGTACACCGGAGGTCGAGCGCTACCACTACGAAGCGGAGTACGGCGAGCTGCTGGGAACGGCTGAAATCCGCAACAGCGCTGACGCTTCGGGAGGCAAGGTTGTCGGTCGCTTGGACAACACGGGCACCGACGGCGTAATCTTTCATGTGAATGTGGAGCGGGCAGGCACGTACTCCTTGATCGTGATGGCAGCCAATGGCACCGCAGGCGGAGCTGCGGCGCAGCACGACGTATCGGTGAACGGTGCGGCTTCTCAAGTCATCAGCTACCGCAATTACGGCTGGGAGCGCTATAACCCGACGTCGATCGATATCAGCCTGAATGCGGGCGCGAACACGATCAAACTTACCAAAAGAAACCATTTCGCGGAGCTTGACAGCATCATTCTGGAGGCGCTGGAAAGCAGCGGTTCGGCTGTTCCGGTAGAGAGCGTTATGCTCGATAAGACGGCTTTAACGCTGGCTCAAGGGGAAACCGCTGCTATCGTGGCCGCAGTTAGACCGCTTGCCGGCACGATGAAGCAGTTGACCCTGACATCGTCGAATCCGGAGGTGGCGTTAGTCACGGAATCCGTAGTCGATTCGGCTACCGGCAGCACGACCTTGTTCATTAAAGGTCTGAAGCCGGGAACGGCTGCCGTGAAGGTGGCAAGCGCCGGAAATCCGGCTCTGTTCACGGAGGCCGTAGTTACCGTACGGGGCTTGCCGAGCGAGCCTGATCTGACCGGCTTTCAGGTGGACTCGTTTGACAACGCCGCGCTGAGCGGTGAATGGTCGATTTTCCAAGAAAGCCCGGGCGACTGGAGCTTGACGCAAAATCCGGGAGCGCTGACCATTCATACGACGCCGACCGATGTATATCAGGACAATAACAGTCAAAACAACGTGTTCCTGCGCAATCCGGGAAGCGGCGATTTCGAAATCGTAACGAAGGTCACGGCGCCGATCGCCAAAAATCATCAGCAGGGCGGACTGTTTATCTGGCAGGATGCCGATCATTTCGTGAAGCTGGCCCATGTCTGGGTGAACGGAGCAACCATCGAAACGGCCTATGAGATCGGACGCAGCTACAAGAAGCCGGGCAATCCCGCTGCACATCCCGGCGGCGACACGATTACCCTGAAAATCAGAAAGCTGGGCAATGTGTATACGACGTATTATTGGAACGGGTATGAATGGCTTCAAGCCGCCGATCCGGTAACCGCAACTCTGACCGATATTAAGGTTGGTTTGTTCGCCAACAATATTGTCGCGACAAATGATCGCATTGATGCCAAATTCGATTATTTCGCGATCCGGGCCATTCAAGGCGGGGTGAAGCTCGATCCGAAAAAGGTAACGCTGCGGCCGGGCGGGAACGTGCAGCTGACGAATCTCGGCGCCAGCGGGAAGGAGCTTCACTGGAGCTCGTCGAATCCGTCGATCGCGGCCGTTACGAGCAGCGGTTTGGTTGAAGCGAAGGCACCGGGCCGTACGGTAATCAAGGCGGCATCGGTGAATGGAGACTTCTGGGATCAAGCGGTGGTGACCGTTGAAGATACCGCTCTGCCATCGGGCGTACTGTTTACGGATGATTTCACTGACAATGCCGCTGACGGCTGGTCGACTTACGGCGGGGTATGGACGGCGGCCGAAGGGCGGCTTTCCGTGAAGGCCGGAGCCGGTCATAAGGCGCTGTTTGACGGACAGAGCTTTACGGACTTCATGCTGGAGGCGGATGTGCATATCGCCGGCGGGAATGAAGCAGGGCTTCTTTTCCGGGCAACTAGTGCAGAGATTGGAGCGGATGCGTACGAGGGCTACTACCTTGGGATCAGCGCAGCCAATCAATCTGTGGTCCTGGGCTCGAACTCGGGAGGAACATGGACGGAGCTTGCGTCCAGGAAGCTTCCGGTCGCAGCCGATGAATGGGTGCATCTGAAGGTGATCGCACGGGAGGATCATCTCCAGATTTATGTCAATGACAATCCGCTGAACGTAAACGGGTATCCGAAGTTCGATCTGTTGGAAGCTTCCCATTTGGCCACAGGCCGGATCGGCTTCCGCACCTGGAATGCGGATGCGGACTTTGACAATGTAAGGGTAACCTCGATCGACGAAAGCGGGCTTCCGGCAGGTCCGACCTACACGAATGCCGTGGTTCCGGGCGTCGCCGATCCGTTTATCCTGAAGCATGATGGCATGTACTATTTGTACGGAACGAATACGGCCGATTGGCCGAACATGCCTAACGGAATCAAGGTGTATTCTTCCCCGGATCTCGTGAATTGGACGGCGCATGACGGCTGGGCGCTGCATAAGGACCATTCATGGGGCGATAAACAATTCTGGGCGCCGGAGGTCGTCGAGAAGGACGGCATCTTCTATATGTACTATGCGGTTCAGGAACGGCTTGCGGTCGCCACCAGCACTTCGCCGCTCGGGCCGTTCGTGCAGGAGGTCCAGCAGCCGCTGCATCTGAATACGCCGGAAATCGACGCGCACATCTTCACCGACGATGACGGCAAACGTTATATGTACTTTGTCCGCTTCAATAACGGCAACGAGATCTGGGTTGCCGAGCTGAACGACGATATGAAGAGCATCAAGGAAGATACGTTGAGGTTCGTATTCCGCGCTACACAGACGTGGGAGTTGAGCCAGAAGGCACCGGTGGCGAACATCAACGAAGGACCTTTTGTCCTGAAGCATAACGGGCTGTACTACTTGACCTATTCCGGCAACCATTTCGAGAGTCCGGATTATGGGGTAGGCTATGCGACAGCGCCGACGCCTACAGGCCCTTGGACCAAGTACGCGTACAATCCCATCATGAAATCGAACGCCATCGTGCCGGGAGCGGGACATCATTCATTCATCGGCTCTCCGGACGGCTCGGAGCTGTTCATGGTGTACCACACGCACTACAAGGCCGGTACGACCGAGCCGAGAAAGCTGGCGATCGACCGCGTGCATTTTGTGCCGCAGCCGGGAGGAATCGACGCTTTGGAGGTCTGGGGACCGACAATTACACCGCAGCCGGTGCCTTCCCATGCCAAAGCACAGTCCGTGTTGGCAGGAGCAGCGTCTACGGCAGGGGGCATGGCCTTCGACCTGACCTTCGGTCTAAGCGCGGTGACGACGGTTGACTTCGAGCATATCAATGCGCTTGATGTGACCGTAAGCTTCGATCCGAGCCAGGTTGAGCTTAAGGATGCCGCAGCTTTGCGTGAAGGCATAGCGATCGTAGAGAAGAGGCTGCTTGCACCGGGCAAGGTCCGCATCTTGGCGGCGGCGCTCGGCGCCGGACTCCCGGCGAACGGCGACTGGCTCAAACTGACGTTCCAGACGCTGCCTGTCGCGGAAGCGGTGCAGACCGTCGTTTCGGTAAGCGGCATTGCCATTGCGAATGAAGCAGGCGCCGAGCTGATGGCGAAGGGCGCCTCGCACAGTCTGCAAATTACGGCGAAGGCGGCAAGCAAGGAAGCGCTGGTTCAGGCGATCGCAACCGCACAAGCGAAGCATGACGGCGCATGGGAAGACAATCGCCATGGCGCTTATGTACCGGGCTCCAAGGCGACGCTCCAGGCTGCCATCGACCATGCGGCTGCAACGGCGGTGAACGCGGAAGCTACGCCGCAGCAGATAACCGAGGCGCTGCGGACCGTATCGGAGGCGCTGGCCGCTTTCGAGTCGAAGAGAATCGATGCCAATCTGAACGGCTCAGGCGGGATTACCGTCGGAGATCTGGCTTTAACGGCGGCGTCCTACGGCAAGCAATCCGGTCAGCCCGGATGGGATGAGCAAGCGATGAAAGCGGATGTGAACTACAGCGGCAAGGTGGACATTGAGGATCTGGTGATTGTAGCCAGAGCTATGCTGGATTAGGAATGAAGCGAAGAGACGCCCGGCGGCTGCACCTGCGGGGCGTTTCTTCGCAAATGGCAGAAGCCTCGGAAGGAGTGACGACCGGTTATGAAACGAATAGGGCTGCCGATTCTGCTGGTGCTGGCGCTGTTGATCACCGGCTTCACCTTGGTGCAGAACCTTAAACTGACGGAGCCGACTGGCTTCGATCCCGCCCGCAAGATCGATGCCAAAGCGATGGAGCAAATCTTGATGACGGCTGAGGCGCCGAAGACGGCTTCACAGCGTAGGCATTCCGGCGTCCAAGCGCCTTCTCTTACATTGAAGACGTTGGAGGGCGAAACGGTAACGATCGGCGGATCTAGGAACCGGCCGGTGCTGATCCATTTTTGGGCCAGCTGGTGCGAGGCGTGCGCGGTGGAGGCTCCCACGTTGAAGCGGCTGCATGAGCAGTACAAGGATCATGTGGACTTTTACGGAATCAACGTCTCGACGGAAGAAAAGAACCCCGAGCGCATCTCGGCGTTCATGCGGATGAACGGCTTAGCCTATCCGACGCTGATGGACGAGAATAAGCGTGCGGCTTATTTATACGAGCTTCATGCACTGCCGACGACATTTCTGATCGATAAAGACGGTTATATCGCCGATACGTTCCATATGGCCGATCCGATAGAGTTCGAGCAGAAGCTGGAGCGCTTGTCGAGCGAATAATGGGGAGGAATGAGGACACATGAGGTTTCAGGCAAGAATCGCGGCGCTTCTGATCCTAACACTGTATGTCAGCCTGCTTCTGCCGGCGGTTCATCTCGAAGCGGCTGCGAAAGCGCCCGGCTTTGTAGAGGATCATTTTGATCAAAGCTACATCAATGACAATTGGGAGATCATCGAGGGTTCGTGGGCCATCTCATCCGGCAAGCTGACCGTGCCTGCAGGCCGGGGCTACAAGGCTTTGGCCAAGAGCGCGGAGCTGCAGGATTTCACGGTCGAAACGGAGATCAGCCTTGCCAATCGTAACGGGGACGCCGGCCTTTTGTTTCGGGTCGCCGACGCCTCTTCAGGAGCCGACAATGTGAAGGGCTATTATGCGGGAATCAGCGCCGGCGGCACGGGCAGCGTGTTTCTCGGCCGGATGAATAACAACTGGACGGAGTTAAAGCGCTCTTCCATCACGGTGAACCCGAACGTAACCTATCGTTTTAAAGTGACGGCTGCAGGCCCGCTCATTCGCTTTTATGTGAATGACGCCCTTGTGCTGGAGCATACCGATAACAGCTACGCATCGGGGAAAATCGGCGTCCGGATCTATCAATCCGAGGCGATTTACGACAATCTGAGGATCAAGCAACAAGACGAAAGCTTGGCGTTCGAGGATACGTTCGAGGATCCTCCGTCAGTCTCCGGGCTTGAGAAATGGAAGGTGATCGACGGCGTTTGGGGCCTGCAAGCGGGAGGCGTTACTGTGCAAGCCGGAGGCGCTGGTGCGAAGCTGCTGGCCAAGGACGCGGACTTCGGCGACGCCACCGTGGAAACGGAGCTGAAGCTTGCTGCTGCGGATGCGAATGCCGGCCTGCTCTTCCGCGTGGCCGGTGCCGGGCCCGGATCCTCTAACGTTCACGGCTATTATGCCGGATTAAGCGCCGACGGAAATGTGACGTTGGAGCGAATGAACGGCGACCGTACGGTGCTGCAAACGGTGAAGGCGCTGGAACAGGTCGATCCGAACCGGTTGTATCAGCTGAAGGTTGCGACGTACGGTGATCAGATCCAGGTGTATGTAGAGGATATGCACAAGCCCTTGATTACGGTGACGGATGACAGCCCGCAGCGTTTAAAGTCCGGCGGAATCGGCTACCGCGTCGAGCGTGGACAGCCGGTGTTCGATCATTTCATCGCCAGCGAATACGCCGTTCCGGTTGAAGCGTTCAAGGAGCCGGTAGCCAATAAAGCGCCGCTCGTACAAACGCCCTTCGTTTCGCTGCCGCTCGGCTCCGTGAAGGCCGAAGGCTGGCTGCTGAAGCAGCTAGAGCTGATGAAGGACGGAGCTACCGGCTACGCGGAGGATTTGTATGCGGAGCTCGGCAGCAACTCCGAATGGCTGGGAGGCACGGCGCCCGATACGAATTGGGAGCGGCCCGTGTATTATGTGAAGGGCCTGGTAGCGCTCGCTTATACGTTAAACGATCCCGGGCTGATCGCCAAATCGCAAAAATGGGTCAACTGGATGCTGCAGAGCCAGCGAGCGGACGGTAATTTCGGACCGAAGAGCGACAATGACTGGTGGCCGCGGATGGTTGCTATCTATGTGCTGAAGGACTATTACGAAGCGACCGGCGATGCGCGGGTGACCGATTTTCTCACCAAGTATTTTCACTATCAGCTCGCGAATCTGGATCAGCGGCCGCTGTTCGATTGGGGGAAAATACGCAATGGCGACAACATGAACGTGGTGCTCTGGCTTTACAACCGGACAGGGGATGCGTCATTGCTGCAGCTGGCGGAGAAGCTGAACGCGCAAGGGTTCGATGTGACGGATCTGTTGACGAACAACAAATTTTTGGAACCGGCCCGGACGAACCCGGACAATTTCTATACGCAGCATACCGTAAACGTGAATCAATCGATCAAAACGCCGGCGATTTACTACCAGCTTTCGAAAAACGATGCGGATAAGAACGCCTATGATGCCGGCGTCGCAAATCTGAATCGCTCGCACAATCAAATCACCGGGATCAACGCAGGCACCGAGATGCTCTCGGGTCTGGCATCGACGCAGGGCGTCGAGCTCTGCGCGATCGTGGAGCGCATTCACAGCGATGCGGTGACGGCGATGATCACGGGCGAAGCGTCCGTAGGAGACGCACTTGAAAAGCTGACCTTCAACTCACTTCCCGGCGCGATGAGCAAGGACATCAAGACACATCAATATTACTCGCTTCCGAATCAGATTCAGAGCCGGAATACGGACCACGGCTTTAAGCAGAATTACGACAATGGCACCGTGCAGTCGCCGTTTTCCGGCTTTCCGTGCTGCCGCTTCAATTTACATATGGGCTGGCCTTATTTTGTCAAAGATATGTGGGCGGCAACGAGTGACGGGGGACTTGGCGTGATTGCATACGGTCCGAGCCGGGTATCGGCGAAAATCAAAGGAGCGGATGTGACGATTCGGGAGACCACGAATTATCCGTTCGAGGACCAGCTTCGGTTTACCGTGGAGCAGGCTTCGGCCAGTGTAGCCTTTCCGCTCAAGCTGCGCATACCGGCCTGGACGGACGGGGCGGCAGTCAAGGTGAACGGGGAACCGCAGCCGGCGGTTACATCCGGCGGCTACTATACGATTGAACGGACGTGGAGCCAGGGCGATACGGTGGAGCTGACGCTGCCGATGAAGCTTCGGATGTCTACGTGGGTGAATAATTCGGTCGGCATCGAACGCGGGCCGCTCGTCTATTCGTTGAAAATCGACGAGAAGTGGACCGAGCAATCGAATCCGGCGCCTCAGGTGACGGAGCCCGGCTTTAAGCAGTACAACATCACGGCAGACAATCCATGGAATTACGGACTGCTGATCGATCGGGCTCATCCGGAGGCATCGATTCAGGTCGTCACCTCGGAGATGCCGGACAATCCGTTCGAGCAGGCGAAGACGCCCGTGAAGCTGGTTGCCAAAGGCAAGCTGATCCCGACCTGGGGCAAGGCCCCGAACGGCGTGTCGGCGGCAGAGCCGCCGGTAGGGCCGGTTTATTCCGCGGAGCCCACGGTCAACCTGACGCTCGTTCCGTTCGGATCGGAAAATCTGCGCGTGACTTACTTCCCGGAGGTGACCGGGGACGAGAACGTCTCGCCGGCCAAATACGAGGCGGAGCAAGCACAGATCCACAATGCCAAGGTGAATACGAACAACAGTTACGCATCCGCCTCGAGCTATGTCGGCCATATCGATTTTCCCGACAGCTATGTCAATTTCAATGAGGTTGTCGCACCGAAGAGCGGTGTATACAGGCTGTATGTGTGGTATGCGCAGAATACAGGGAATTATCGTCCCGCAACGGCCCGCATCATCGTGAATGACGGGCAGGAGCAACACGTGGATTTGGCGGGGACGATCGGCTGGGGCCGGTTTATGGCGACCAGCGTTCAGGTCGAGCTTCAGGAAGGGATCAACAGCATCAAATTTATGCGGGGAACGGCTGCGGACGCAGGCTTTTACGAGCTGGATTACATCGCTCTTGCTTCAAGGGCTGCTGTCGGCACGGACGTTGACAGAACGGCTCTTCAGCAGGCGGCGGCCGACGCACAGACCAAGCACGATGCAGCGGCAGAGGATAACCGGCACGGGTATTACATCGCCGGTGCGAAGGCGGCTCTCCAAAGCTCCATCGAGCAGGCCCGTCTGGTAGCGGCCGATGCGGAGGCAACCGGGGAGCAGGTGAAGAACGCTTACGAAGCCTTGACGGAGGCCGTACAGCGCTTCGAGGCCAAGCGGATCAATGCCAACCTGAACGGCTCAGCCGGAGTTACCATAGGCGACCTGGCGATGGCGGCCCGTTCATACGGGAAGCAATCGAAAGAGGCGGACTGGGATGCGAATGCGGCTAAGGCCGACGTCAACCAAGACGGCAAGGTGGACATGGAAGACCTTGCGATTGTGGCAAGATCGATTTAAGACGAGAAGAAAGGGTGAAGCAGTTCATGAGTATGCGTCGAAAGTGGGCAGCGGTAACGACCGCTCTTAGTCTATGCGCAGCCGTTTGGATCACGCCGGGAGGAGCGGCGGCGGGCAGCCCGGCCTATGAATTGACGGCTTCGCGCACAAGCCTGAACATCGGTCAGGAGCTCCGCGTTACGATAACGGGGGAACAGCTGGTCGATTTGTACGGTTATGATTTGGAGCTGCATTTCGATACGAGCCGGCTTGAATATATCAGGATGTCCACAGGAATAACCGGAGGGTTCAGCATTACGCCGGATCCGAACGTCAGTCCGCCAAGGCTGATCGATGAGAAGCTCGCCCAAGGCGATATTTTGTTCGGCTTTACCAAAACCGGAGACGCTTCAGGACAAAGCGGGCAGGCCACGCTCGGCACGGTCATCTTTAAGGCGAAATCAGCGGGACAGGCGACGGTGACGCTGGGGCGCGTAAAGCTGATACCGGCCGATTCCAAGGCGCCGGCGGTCACCGCGTCGCCTGAACTTGAGGTACGCGCATCGGTTTCGGGCAGCGGTGAAACCGACGGCGACCCAACGGGGGGAGGCGATACCGGCGGCGGCAGCAGCGGAGGCAATGCCGGACAACAGCCGAATGCCGCCGCGCTAACGGAGGTGGAGGTCAAGGACGGCAAAGCGTCCGTAAGGCTGCCGGAGAGCGCATCGACGGCTATCGTTCCTTTTGACAAGGTATCCGGACATGAGTTGGAGGTTCAAGCGGGACAGCTTGCTATGAAGGTGAAGCCGGAGCTGCTGGCTGCCTTGGCTGCCCGAGCGAACGATTTGAAGGGGGCGACCGTGGAGGTGAAGATGGTTCCGGTAACGGGGCTGGCGGCTCCTGCACCGACTGCGGGAGCCGGAGCCAAGATCAAGATAGCCGGCGTGGTGTATGACCTGCAGGTCACGCTGCGGTCGGCAGACGGTCAGGCGTTTGACGCAGGAATCGTCTCAGGCGGCATTCAGCTCACGTTCACTTACGACGCGTCGACGGTGGACGAATCGCTTCTCGGCGTGTACTATTTCAACGAAGCGACGAAGGCATGGGCGTATGTAGGCGGCACTCTTGAACCCGCTTCCGGACAAATGACGGTAACGCTGGAGCATTTAAGCCGCTATGCGCTGCTGGAACTCGACAAGACCTATGCGGACGTACCCGCTGAGCATTGGGCCTACCGCACCTTGAAGGTGCTGTCTGCCCGGCATGTAGTGAACGGCGTAACGGAAACCGAGTTCAAGCCGAACGGCAAGACGACCCGGGCGGAGTTTGCCGCCATGCTTGTCCGCAGTCTGGAACTGGCGCCAAGTGCTGCGCCGTCGCCTTTCACGGATATCGCGGCAAGCGCTTGGTACGCAAGCGACGTGACGGCCGCCTATCAGGCGGGCATCGTGCAGGGCGTCTCCTTGAACGAATTTGCGCCGGATGCCCCGATAACCCGGGAGCAGATGGCAGCCTTGCTGGTTAGAGCGTATAAGCAGAACGGCGGTCAGGCGACAGGGGCCGGCGGCGGCGGGCTTCTGACGTTTACGGACGGTTCGGAGGTATCGCGCTGGGCTCAGGCGGAGGTGAGCGAGGCGATTGCGCTTGGTCTGATGAAGGGCAAGGGGGCGATGCAGTTCGATCCTGGAGCAGATGCCGTACGTGCGGAGACGGCGCAGGCCATCCTGAATTTGCTGAAGAAGTAACTGTGCCCTGAAAGAGAAGGAAAGATCCCCGATTGCTTGGAGCGGTTGGGGATCGTTTCTATACAGATCATAAAATTACAAAAAAAGAACAGGATATTGTAAATACTTTGTCCGGCCCGTTTTCTACAATAAGAGGGGGGCAGCATTCAATTCAGAAAGAAGGGAGGCTTTACGTGTTGTAAGCGCCATCAAAAAGTCTTGACCATTTCTATGAATCGGAGGTCGTTCACAATCATGAAGTGGAAAAAAACGCTGCGTGTAGGTTTCATTGCCGTCTGGGTGCTCGTGTTTACTTTGACCAGTTTGCGGGTGCCCGGCCGGGCGCTAGCCGCCGAGAGCGTGACTGCACCCGAGGAAACGCACGGTCTGAAAGCCGAATATTACCTGAATTCCGGAGCCCCTAACTTTACGTTCGGCGAGCTGAAATCAACGATCATCGACCCGAACATCGACTTCGGCAGCCTTGAGGGGGTGTTCAGTGCGCTAACGGGTCGAAACGATCGCGTCAGTGTCCGATGGACCGGCTTTATACAGCCGGAAACGACAGAGAACTATACCTTTTCGATCATCGGGGATAACGGCTTCCGGTTGTGGATTGACAACAAGCTGGTGATCGATCACTGGGTCGACGATTGGGATAAGGAGCAAACCGGCGCTCCCCTAGCGCTAACCGCCGGGCAGAAGCATGAATTCAAGCTCGAATACTTCGAGAATAACGGCGGCTCCAACCTCCATCTGCGATGGTCCAGTCCCCGTGTGCCGAAGCAGGCCGTCCCGACCCAAGCCTTCTATCCGCCGGCCGGCTTCGATTATGGCGGGACGGTAGCAACGGACGGCTCTACAGCCGAGGTCGTGCTGAGCGAGCCGCTCCAAGAGCTGCCGGCCGGATTGACGGAGCATCTTCGCATTCAGGTGGTGGGCGTCGATTGGCCGATCGCTTCGGCATCGCTTAAGCCCGGCGAACCGCATGTCATCATGCTGAGCTTTGCCTATCCGATTTACTCGAAGGACGTCTGGCTTGTACGTGCAGGCTACGACGGAAAGGGCGGGCTGAACACCCGGGACGGCGCAGCCGTCGCGGCCTTCGATGTCCAGCTGAAAAACCGCTCGACGTATCAAATTACGACCCCTTGGGCGGCCGAAGTGAACCCGGAGAACGTGCTGCCGGACTATCCGCGACCGCAGCTGGTCCGCGGGCAGTGGGCCAATTTGAACGGGGAATGGGAGTTCGAAGCGGCGAAGGAAGACGATGCCGTTCCGACAGGCAGGACGCTGGGGGAAAAAATCCTCGTGCCTTTTGCAGCAGAATCGGTATTGTCCGGGATTAACCGGGTGGAGGACCGGATGTGGTACAAACGGTCGTTTACCGTTCCGGACAGCTGGAGCGGGCAGCGCGTGAACCTCAATTTCGGCGCGGTGGACTATTTGGCCACGGTGTATGTCAACGGCAAGCTTATCGGCAGTCACAAGGGCGGCTACACGTCGTTCAGCTTCGATATTACGGATGCATTGGTGAGCGGATCGAACGAGCTGATCGTACATGTGCTGGATCAAACCGATATGGGCGAGGATCAGGCGGTCGGTAAGCAAACGGTTAAAAAGCTGGGCGGCATCTGGTATACGTCGGTGTCCGGCATTTGGCAAACCGTCTGGCTGGAGCCGGTAGCAAACGCACATATCGAGAAGCTGGATATGACGCCGGATTTGCAGAGCCAAGCGCTGAAGCTGACGCCGGCCGTCCAAGGGGCCCCGGGTCTTACGGTCGAAGCCGTCGCCAAGGTTGGCGGAGAGATCGTCGGCCGTGTGACCGGAGCGGCAGGCGAGACGCTGCAGCTGCCCGTGCCGAACCCAAGGCTGTGGTCGCCGGACGATCCGTTCCTGTATGATTTGACCGTGCGCCTGAAGAACGGGGAGCAGGTCGCGGATGAGGTAACCAGCTATTTCGGCATGCGGGAAATCAAGCTCGGGATGGAGGATGGGGTGCTGCGTCCGCTCCTGAACGGTAAATTTGTGTTCCAGATGGGACCGCTGGATCAGGGCTATTATCCGGACGGCTTGTATACGGCACCGACGGATGAGGCGCTGAAGTTCGATCTGCAAACCGTCAAGCGGGTCGGGATGAACATGGTCCGCAAGCATATCAAGGTCGAGCCCGCCCGTTGGTATTACTGGGCCGATAAGCTCGGTGTGCTGGTCTGGCAGGATATGCCAAGCCTGGAGGACCGTCAGGGCAACCGGGGTTCCGACATTACGCCAGCGACCAAGACCCAGTGGCTGAAGGAGTACAAGGAGATGGTCGATCAGCTCCGCAGCGCACCGTCTATTGTCGTTTGGACCGTCTTTAACGAAGGCTGGGGCCAATTCGACTGGGGCGGACAGCAAACAAGAGACGCGGCCAATTACGTGAAGGGACTCGATTCGACGCGTCTCATCAACAATACCAGCGGCTGGCAGGATTCCGGCGCAGGCGATTTGATCGATGCGCATGCGTATCCGGCGCCGACCTCGCCGACTCCAACCCAGACGCGCGCTGCGGTGCTGGGCGAGTACGGCGGACTCGGCCTGCATGTACCGGGCCATGAGTGGAGCCCGCTCGTGTTCTCGTACCAGCTGATGAACAGCAAGCAGGAGCTGACCGACAAATATGTGCAGTTCATCGACCGATTGAAGCAGCTGAAGCAAAGCCCTGGCTTAAGTGCCGCTATCTATACGCAAATCACAGATGTTGAATACGAGATAAACGGACTTCTGTCGTATGATCGCAAGGTCGAGAAGCTGGATTTCAACCGGATCGCCAAAGCGCACCGCGAGCTGATCGGCGGCGTGACGAGGGAGGACCTGATCGATGAGCTCCAGCTGGCGGAGCAGCTATTAAGCCGCCTCCAGGCTGGTGATGGCGCCGGCCAATATCCGCAGGAGGCAATCGCCGCCTATCGTTCCACAGTTGACGCTGCGAAGGCCGTGAGCATGAACGGCAGCTCGACGGCCAATGACTGGATTCATGCGATGAATGCGTTGAAGGCGGCTAAATGGCAGCTCGTCGTAAGCGTGAATGATCCGATTCCGCAGGGCGCCGTTACGGACTCGTTTGCGACCGGTACGCTGGATCCGGCTTGGTCCATTTACCGGGAGGATGCGGCCCGCTGGAGCTTGACGGCCAAACCGGGCAGCTTGCGGCTGCAAACCTTGTCGGGGGATAGCCATCAAACCTCTAACTCGCTGAAAAACGTATTTCTGCGCAAAGCCCCGGAGGGCGATTTCGCCATAACGACGAAGGTCACGGCGCCTGTCGCCAAAAATCATCAGCAGGCCGG
Organism: Paenibacillus sp. JCM 9796; assembly: GCF_055379675.1. Classification (NCBI taxonomy): domain Bacteria; kingdom Bacillati; phylum Bacillota; class Bacilli; order Caryophanales; family Paenibacillaceae; genus Paenibacillus; species Paenibacillus sp. JCM 9796. The sequence continues at coordinate 5,482,862 of NZ_AP043723.1, read as the reverse complement.
TTTAATCATTTGGCAGAACGAGGACAACTATGTGAGGCTGGGCCATGTATGGGATACTGTCGGCAGTACGGGCAAATCGCTGGAAACGGCGGTCGAGCGGAATGCGGTATACACCAAAGCGACGAATATGGCGAAGCATCCGGGTACCGATACCGTCTACCTGCAAATCAAAAAGACCGGCAACGTGTACACGACGCACTACTGGGACGGGGCGGCATGGGCGCCGGCGGCTGATCCGGTGCAGGCCGATTTGACGAATCTTCAAATCGGGTTTTACGGCCTGTCGGCCGGGGACAACACCTCCATGACGGCCGACTTCGACTACTTCTCGGTCGGAGCTCCGGTTCAAGCGCAGCCTAAGGCCTCGCTTACGGGGCCGGCGGTTGTAGGGTCCGGGCAGTCCTTTGACCTGACGTACAGCTTAAGCGATGTGGCTGGAAACGTGTACGGCAGCGTCTATGCTCAAGATGTTACGGTCGGCTTTGACCCGTCTAAGCTGGAGCTAACGGACGCCGTATCGGTAAAGGACGGCTTCAGCCTGCTGGAGAAGCGCGAGCTGGAGCCGGGTAAGGTGCGCATGGTCGGCGCCAGCCTTGGCGGCGGAGCGGAGGCGAACGGCGCTTGGCTGAAGCTCTCGTTTAAGGCGAAGCCGACGGCTGCACCGGGCAGCGCCTACACCTCCATTCAGCTGAGCGGTATCGCGATTGCGGACAGAACCGGAGTGGAGACGACGATTCCCGGCACAACCCATCAGCTTCAAGTCACGGCGGAAGCGCCGGATAAATCGGATTTGAACGAAGCGATCGCAGCTGCGCAGGCCAAAGTGGATGCGGCCGTGGAAGACCTGCGGCACGGCTATTATTTGCCGGGCTCCAGGGCGGCGATGCAGGTGATTATTGCGCAAGCGGCAATCGTAGCGAACGACGCGGAGGCGACGCAGCAGCAAATTACGGAAGCCTTAAACGCGCTGACAACGGCTATGCTGGCGTTTGAAGGACGTAAAATCAACGCCGATCTGAACGGAAACGGCAGCATTTCGATCGGCGATTTGGCCATCATAGCGAGCCATTACGGCAAGCAACAGGGGGACAGCGGCTGGTCCGCGACAGCTGATCTGAATCAGGACGGCAAGGTCGATATTCAAGATCTGACCACTGTGGCCAGATCCGTGCTGCAATAAGCCATCAAGCAGGTTTATACCGAACAGGCTTCCGTAAGCAATCTTTGCGGAAGCCTGTTTGGCGTTCGCGCTGTATGCGAAATAGAACGGAAATTTGTAAAAAATAACCTTTCCGTCTAAATACACCTGGCAGCCTTGAACTTAAAATGAAAGTTAAGCTGAGCTTCCGGGAGTTTGATACTCTCCATAAACGCAAGCAGGAATACCGATGATGGGAAGGAAGGTGCTCACCTAATGAGTGACAATCTATTGTTGAAAATGGAAGGCGTCAGCAAGTCCTTTCCCGGGGTTAAAGCGCTGAGTGATGTGAATTTTACGTTACATCGGGGTGAAATTCATGCGCTGATGGGCGAGAACGGCGCAGGAAAATCGACACTGATTAAAGTGCTGACCGGCGTCTATACCATGGATGCGGGACAGGTGTGGCTGGAGGGAAAGCCGGTGATCGTCCGGTCGCCGCAGGAGGCGCAGAGCATCGGCATCAGTACGGTGTATCAGGAAATTAATCTGTGTCCCAATTTATCGGTGGCGGAAAACTTGTTTATCGGGCGGGTGCCGAGGAAAAGAGTGGGCATTGACTGGAAGCGGATCAACGAGCAGAGCGAGATCCGGCTCCAGCGGCTCAACCTGAACATCGACGTCAGACAGCCCTTGTCTGAATACTCCGTGGCCATTCAGCAGATGGTGGCGATCGCACGCGCCGTCGATATGTCGAGCGGCGTGCTTATTCTGGATGAGCCGACCTCGAGCCTGGATAACAAAGAGGTGGCGCAGCTGTTCGCGGTCATGCGGAAGCTTCGCGAAGATGGACTTGGCATCGTATTTGTCACGCACTTTCTAGATCAGGTGTACGAGGTGACGGACCGCATCACGATTCTGCGCAACGGGGCGCTTGTTGGCGAATACCCCACGAAAGAGCTGCCCAAGAGCAGTCTCGTTTCCAAAATGATCGGCCGGGAGTGGAAGGAAGAGGAGCGCCAGCGGAAAATGACCCCAAGCTTATCCTCCGAGGCGATCGTCTCGACGAAAGGCTTAAGCCGCGTTGGCTCCATCCAGCCGGTCAGCCTCTCGGTGAAGAAGGGCGAGGTTGTCGGCCTGGCGGGTCTTCTCGGCTCCGGCCGGACGGAAATCGCCAAGCTGATTTTCGGCATCGATCAGGCCGACGACGGGGTGCTGGTGATCGGGGAGGAAACGTTCCGTTCGATCTATCCGAAGCAGGCAATCCGCCAGGGGCTCGGGTTTTGTCCGGAGGATCGCAAGGTGGCAGGCATTGTGGGCGAGCTGACGATCCGCGAAAATATCGTGCTTGCCCTGCAGGCGAAGCTGGGCTTGTTCCGTCACATCCCGCTGAAGAAGCAGCAGGAGCTCGCCCAGCACTTTATCGATCTGCTGCGCATCAAAACCCCTGGCATGGAACAGCGCATCGACAATCTAAGCGGAGGCAACCAGCAAAAGGTCATTCTGGCCAGATGGCTGGCGACCCAGCCCAAGCTGCTTATTCTGGACGAACCGACACGCGGGATCGATGTCGGCTCCAAGGGAGAGATTCGCAAGCTGATCCTTGAACTGGCCTCCGGCGGTCTGTCGATCCTGATCATTTCCTCCGAGCTCCAGGAGATGATCGAATGCTGCGACCGGATCGTGGTGCTGCGGGACCGGGTGCAAATTGGCGAAGTAGCCGGGGATGCGATGAACGAATCAAACATCATGCGAATGATTGCGGAAGGAGCCGAGCCGAATGTCGCTTATAAAACAACGGGCGCTTAACTTCACACGAATGAAAATATTTTGGCCGGTGCTGGCGTTGACGGCAATATTGCTGTTCAATTTCATCTTTGTACCCGGCTTTTTTCAAATCGAAATAAAAGACGGTCACCTGTTCGGCAGCTTGATCGACGTCCTGAACCGGGCGGCGCCGACGCTGATTATCGCCATCGGTATGACGCTCGTCATCGCCAAGGAGGGCATCGATATTTCGGTCGGCTCCGTACTCGCGATTGCAGGGGCGGTCTCCATTTCGCTGCTGGAGTCGACACCGCTCTGGGTAGCCATTCTTGCGGCGCTTGCCGTCGGGATCCTGTGCGGACTTTGGAACGGCATGCTCGTGTCGGTGTTCGGCATTCAGCCGATGGTCGGCACGCTCATTCTCATGACGGTCGGCCGGGGCATCGCCCAGCTGATCACGGAAGGGCAGGTGCTGACCACAAGCAACGCGGCGTACGGGTATATCGGCAAAGGCTTTCTGTTCGGTCTTCCGTTCTCTGTTTATGTAGCCGCAGCCGTGTTCGGTCTCGTTTATGTGTTGAAAAAACGTACGGCCCTCGGTCTGTTCCTGGAAGCGACGGGCACGAACAAAATATCCAGTGAGTACGCGGGCGTGGAGCCGCGCAAAATTTACTTGTTCGTCTATGCGGTATGCGGCTTATGCGCCGCCATCGCGGGGCTGCTGGTCAGCTCCAATATCAGCAGCGCGGACGCCAACAACGCGGGGCTGTGGATTGAGCTGGACGCGATTCTGGCTGTCGTGATCGGCGGAACCTCGATGCGCGGAGGACGATTTTACTTGGCGGGCACCGTCGTCGGGGCGCTGTTCATCCAGTCTTTAAGCACGACGATTTACTCGATGGGGATTCCGCCTGAGCGCATTCTCGTCGTGAAGGCGTTCGTCGTCATCGTCGTCAGCCTGCTGCAGTCGGAGCGCTTCCGCGAGCTGTTCCAAAGCCGCACGAAGCAGGCGGTGGCCGAATCATGAAGCTCAAAGTGAGGATCAATCAGAACAATATCATCATTTTGACGACCACGCTGCTCATTACACTGCTTTATGCAGCAGGCTCGTTCTTGTATACCGGATTTTTCTCCTGGCAGGTGTTCTTCAATTTATTCATCGACAACGCCTATCTGATTATCGTAGCCACGGGACTTGCCTTCGTCATTATTGCGGGAGGCATCGATTTATCCGTCGCCTCCGTCGTCGCGCTGGTCAGCGTATTGTCCGCGTCGCTGCTGCAGGAAGGCATGAACGCCTACTTGGTCATGGCGCTATCGCTGCTGCTTGGAACGTTCTTCGGTGCGGGGCAAGGCTATATCATCCACCGCTTTCAGCTGCATCCATGGATCGTGACGCTCGCCGGTATGTTCCTGGCCCGCGGTATCAGCTATTTGATCAGCACGGAAAGCCTTGTCATCAACGATGCGACCTACAAAGCCATCTCCAGGTTTAAAATTCCGGTCTTCGGCGACAATACGATATCGGTCAGCGTAGTGATTGCCCTTGCGATGGTCGTGATAGCGGTATACATGTCCAAATACACCGAATTCGGCCGGGGGGTGTATGCGATCGGAGGCAACGAGAAGTCCGCTGTGCTGATGGGCTTGCCGGTCGCGCGCATCACGGTGCTGGTGTACACGTTCAGCGGCTTCTGTTCGGCTCTGGGGGGGATCGTATTCACGTTCTACATGCTGTCGGGGTATACCCTGCACTTGATGGGCATGGAGATGGACGCGATCGCCGCATGCGTCATCGGCGGCATTCTGTTAACCGGCGGCTTCGGCTATTTGATCGGACCGATGCTCGGCGTTTTGTGCTCGGGCATCATTCAAACGATCGTCATGTATCAAGGCACGCTGAGCTCCTGGTGGACGAAAATCGCCGTAGGCTTTCTGCTATTCTTGTTTATCCTGCTCCAGCGTTTGATCTTGCTTCGACGCGAGCGCAGGAAGACGATTACGCGCACTTCCCCTGGGCCGGGAGCCGATGCGAAGCAGTCGGCCGGGTCATCTGTGGAGTCGCCGGGAGGGGCTGCGCATTAAGCAGACGATAACTATAATGTGCCGAAATTAGCAAATTATAACGCTATATTCTAAATACAAGCGCTTACCAAACATCTTATAGTGAAGGTGTAAACATGATCAACCAAAGGGAGGAACACAAGTATGTTGTTCAAGATGAAAAGACCGTTTCAACTGGTTACGGCGCTGACGCTGGCAGGTATGCTGCTAACGGCGTGCGGGAGCTCGGGAGGTTCGACGACAGGCGGCTCATCGTCCGGCGGGGAATCGAAAGCGGCGCCTGCGCCCGCTCCTGCGCCTGCGCCTGCGCCGGAAACGAAGGCCGATAAGAAGATTGTGCTCGGCTTCTCCCAGATCGGGGCGGAGAGCGGCTGGCGGGATGCGGAAACACAGTCGATTAAAGAAACGTTCGGCAACGACGCGCAGTTCGAGCTGAAGTTCTCCGATGCGCAGCAGAAGCAGGAAAACCAAATTAAGGCGATCCGTTCCTTTATCGCCCAGAAGGTCGATGTCATCGCGCTGGCGCCGGTCGTCGAATCGGGCTGGGAGCCGGTGCTGGAGGAAGCGAAGGCGGCCAAAATTCCGGTATTCCTGCTGGACCGCACGGTTAAGGTGAACGATGAGTCCCTGTACACGGCATTTATCGGCTCCGACTTTATTCTGGAGGGCCAGAATGCGGCCAAGACGATGATAGAGCAGCTGGGTGCGGACAAAAAGGTAAACATCGTCGAGCTGCAGGGCACGGTGGGGGCCAGTGCGGCGAACGACCGCAAGAAGGGCTTCGAGGAAGGCATTAAATCGAATCCGAACTATAAAATCATCAAGTCGCAAACCGGCGATTTCACAAGAGCCAAAGGCAAAGAGGTGATGGAAGCGTTCCTGAAATCCGACGGCAAAAATATTCATGCCGTTTATGCGCACAACGACGATATGGCGCTCGGCGCCATCCAAGCGATTGAAGAATACGGCTTGAAGCCGGGCAAAGACATCTTCATCGTGTCCGTCGACGGCGTCAAGGCGGCCTTCGAAGCGATCAAAGAAGGCAAGCTGAACGTCACCGTCGAATGTAACCCGCTGCTTGGGCCGCAGTTGAAAAAAGCGATTCTCGATCTGAAGGCCGGCACACAGCCGCCGAAATGGATCAAATCGGAGGAAGGCGTCTTCTTTGGCCAGAAAGCGATCGACGCGCTTCCAACCCGCAAATACTAAGCAGCTGCTTCAGGTCAGGTTGCAAAGGGGCTCCGGCTCCTTTGCAATTTTGTTATTCCAGATATTAACAGGAGCGTTCGCCTGCGTTATAATAGAGTAAAACGAAATCGGGTGAGTGCGTGTTCGCGTCGACCAAGGGCATGAACGTCAAACATTTGTATCGTAACAGCATTCGCTTCAAGCTGCTTTTGTATTTCGTGCTTATTATTCTGATCTCCATCGTGACCTTAAGCGCGGTCGGCAGCACCATGTATCAGCGTTCCATCGAGGAAAGCACGAACGAGCATACGAGTCAGATGATGGGTCAGGTCAAGAACAACATCAGCTTTTACTTCACGGAAATGGAGAACATCATCGAGTACATCGCCCAGGACCGTGAGGTGAGGTCCTTTTACGCCGGACAAACGGGTGACGAATGGGCGCTTCGGGAAGTGATGCGGCGATATGAGGAGCGCCACGGGGAAATTGCCGGCATCCTCTTGGTCAACCGCGCGGGCGGGTGGATCAGCAACCGGTTGGGAACGATATCCCGGGACCGGCTTACATCCGAAGCTTGGTATCGGGAAGCCGCGGAACGGCCGGACGAGCTGCATATGATCAGCAAGCCGATCGGTCGGAATATCAAGGCGGACCATAACTACAGTGCCGACCAAGTGCTGTCGTTCGTGAAAGCGATTAAAGACCCGCTCACGGGAAACATGCTCGGGGTCGTGCTGATCGACATGAAGTTGAATATTATCCAACAAACCATTGAATCGGTTTCTTTGGGCAAAAGCGGATTTATATATATGACGGACCGCCAAGGAGGGATTGTGTATTCATCGGTCAATCCTGTCGTTTACCGAATTAAGGCGGAATGGATGGTAAGCGCTTCCAACGATCTGATTAAGACGATCAACGGGCGTTCTTATCAGATCATGCATACGCCCTTCCAGAACATCGGCTGGAAAATCGTGGGTGTATTCCCGCTCGACGAGTCGCGCAGCGTCATTACGCGACTGCAGTTTTACACGGTGCTTGTCGTACTGGTGACGCTGGTGTTGGCGTTCGCCGCCTCTTGGTTTTTCACGAATTCGATCATCAGTCCGGTACGCAAGCTGCGAAGCTTGATGCGCAAGGTGGAGGAGGGGGAATTGAATCTGCGTTTCCGCAGCCGGTCCAACGATGAAATCGGGCAGCTCGGGCACAGCTTCAACAAGATGGTGCAGGAAATTGAGCGCCTGATTCATATGGTATACACGGAGCAGAAGGAGAAGCGGGAGGCCGAGCTTAAAATTTTGCAGGCGCAAATCAAGCCGCATTTTCTGTACAACACGTTGGATACGATTCAATGGATGGCGCAGGACCGGAAGGCCGACGACATTGTGGAGATCATCGGTGCGCTGACGAATTTGTTCCGCATCGGGCTGAGCAAGGGGCATGAGATCATCCGGTTGTCCGAAGAGCTCAAGCACGTGGAGAGCTATCTGATCATTCAAATGGCGCGTTACGAAGGAAAGCTGAACTACGAGATTCGCGTGGCCGAGGAGCTGGAGGGCTGCAGCGTGCTGAAGCTGATCCTTCAGCCTCTGGTTGAGAATGCGATCTACCATGGCATCAAGACGAAACGGGGCAGCGGCCGGATTCGAATCGAAGCGGTCAAGGAGCAGCATAAAATCCGGCTTCGCGTTGAAGATGACGGACTCGGGATGAAGCCGGAGCAAATCGAGTATGTTCGAATGGGGCTTCAGGGCTCCGAAAACCCGGAATTTAAGAGCGGGTACGGCCTTTTCAACGTTCATGAGCGAATTCGGCTTACGTATGGGTCGTCCTACGGGGTGCAGGTGGAGAGCGAATATGGCAAGGGAACGTGCATCGATGTCTATTTGCCGTTCGTGAAAGCTTAACTATTCGGGCTGAAAGGCAAGAGGGGGATCCTATTGATGTGGAAGCTGATGATCGCGGATGACGAGCCGAAAATTCGCAGAGGGCTCAGACAGGTGCTCCCATGGGAGGAGCTTGGCATTGAAGTGACGGGGGAAGCGGAGGACGGACTCGATGCCTTGGAAAAGGCTCAAGCCTTGAAGCCCGACCTTATATTTGTCGATATCTGCATGCCGTTTATGGATGGGCTCTCCTTCATCGAGCAGCTTCGCTTCGATTCCGAGGGGGCGCTCGTGATCGTGATTACCGGACACGACGAATTCAAATACGCGCAGCAAGCCGTTAAGCTGAAGGTGTTCGATTACATCCTGAAGCCGGTCGAGAAAGCGGCGCTGCGGGAAGTTGTGGAGAAGGCGCTGCGGGTTCTCGATCAGAACAAAACGAAAAGCGAGCGGTTCCATTGGGCGAACCATCAGCTGCAAAGCAATTCCAATCTGATCCGCGACACCTTCCTGCGCAAGTGGATGGCCGGCGTGCTGTCTCCGGTTGAGATTCAAAGTACAATGGCGCATTTGAAGCTGCCGGTCGGAGCGAACCGCATGGCCGTATTTAAAGTGCTGCAGAGCACGAACGTGGGCACGGTGAAACGCGATTGGAACAAGGATCTGCTCGAATTCGCCGTAAAAAACATTATCGAGGAGGTTGTCGCCGCGCTAGGCGAGCATATCGTTTTCTCCGATGATAGGGGCCATGTCGTCGTGCTCTCATCCCTCGAACGGGATCATGATTGGATGCTGGTATGCGGTTCGATTCAAAGTAAGATCGAGGAAATCCTATCGAAAATCGTGGTCGCCGCGGACCGGCTGCTGGAGCCGGATGTTTTGGCGGCGGAGCGTATCTATCATGATCTGGTGCGGGAGGTCGGGATGAAGGTCAACTTTTCCCCGATCGTCATGCTCGCCCGCAAATACGTCGATCAGTCGTTTGCCGAGCCGAATTTAACGCTGCAGGACGTAGCCGACCATGTACGCGTCAGTCCGACGTATTTGAGCAAGCTGCTTAAGAAAGAGGTTGGCCTTTCATTTATTGATTATATAACCGAGATTCGTATTCGCAAGGCGATGCTGTATATGAACGATCCCAATTATAAAGTGTACGAAATCGCGGAGAAGGTTGGCTACAACAGCCAGCATTACTTCAGCAACGCGTTCAAAAAAATAACGGGCGTATCGCCGATGTCTTATCGTAAAGGGTGTCGTACATGACCAGCGGCAGGGCCAAACTGGCGCTCATCGTTTTCACCTTATTTATACTCATGGTCAGCTTCATATCGTCCATACGCGGCACGAGCGGGCAGAAGGTGCCGAAGGATCAGGTTCAATACTTGGTCGGTGTCTCGCAGCCGAATCTGATCGAGCCGTGGCGGATCGTCATGAACGAGGAGATCAAGCGTGAGGTCGCCCGGCATAGCGACCTGCGCGTCATTTTCACGGATGCCGCGAATGACAGCAAGCAGCAAACGGACGATGTGCACAAGCTCATGGGCTACGGGATCGATCTGCTGATCATTTCCTTGGACGATCCGATTCTGCTGACCCCGACCATTGCGGAGGTGTACGCCAAAATTCCAGTCATTGTGCTGGGGCGGGGTGTGACCGGCTACGATTATACGCTATACATCGGGACCGACAACCGCTTGATCGGCAGCAAAGCGGGCGAATACGTGAAGCAGCTGCTCGGACCGAGCGGCGGCAGCATTGTAGAAATCCAAGGCGTACAAGGGTCACCCACGGTGGAAGAACGCAGCCTGGGCTTCCGCGAAGCGCTCGCCGGACAGGATAACCTTCGCTTGCTGCATACGGTGTACGCGGACTGGCAGCGGGACCGTGCCGAGGACGAAATGTCAGCCGTATTGATGCGCAGTCCGCGCATCGACCTTGTTTTCGCGCAGAACGACGCCATGGCGCTTGGGGCTTCGCGGGCGCTGCAGCGGAGCGGTCTGCAGGATGTGAGAATTATCGGCGTCGACGGGGTCAATACCGAGAACGGCGGATTGCCGCTTGTCAAGAACGGCATTTTGTCCGGCACGTTCACCAGTCCGACCGGGGGCGGCGAAGCGATCCGGTATGCCCTCGATATTTTGAATAAGGAAAAGGGTATTCCGAAGAAGGTGATTTTACGCAGCTATCGCATCACACAGGATAATGCCGCAGCCTTCGAGCAGCGCTTGGCCTCGTATCCGGCGATTTCCCCGCCATTTACGGAGGAGAGGCATCAGCTCAAGATCGGCTTTGCACAGGTCGGAACGGAAAGCGGCTGGCGGCTCGCCCATACGAATTCGGTAATGGCAGCGGCGAAGGAGGAAGGGTTCGAGCTGCTGTACGAGAACGCCGACCAGAGTCAGGCGAAGCAGGTGGAAGCGATCCGTAAGTTCATTCAGGCCCGCGTCGATATCATCGTGTTCTCACCGGTCGTGAAGACGGGCTGGGACCAGGTGCTGCAAGAAGCGAAGCAGGCCGGCATCCCGGTCATCTTGTCGGACCGTGAAGTCAAGACAGAGGACGATTCCTTATGGACGTCCTACATCGGCTCGGATTTCGTGGAGGAAGGCCGGCGTGCGGCACGATGGCTTTTGCAGGAGCTTGGAAGCCGGGAACGAAAGGTTCAGATCGTCGAGCTGCAGGGGACGGAGGGCTCCGACCCAGCGGCAGGACGCAAGCAAGGCTTCGAGGAGGTTATCGGCAATGACTTTAACTTTCAGCTGATCGAATCGCTGAAGGGTGATTTCACGCTGGAGTCGGGCAGAGCGTTAATGTCGGAGGCGCTGCAGCGGCGGGGCCGCGATATTCAGGTTGTGTATGCCCATAACGACGATATGGCGCTTGGTGCGATGCAGGCCATTGAGAGATTCGGCTTACAGCCGGGCAAGGACATCGTGATCATATCGATCGATGCGACCAAGACGGCGCTCAAGGCGCTTGCTACGGGAAAGCTGAACTTCGTCGTAGAATGCAACCCCCTGCTCGGCCCGCAGCTGATGAAAGCCGTCAAGGATCATAAGGAGGGCAAGGAGCTGCCGATGAAAATCATCACGTCGGAGGGCGTGTTCACCCAGGATTCGGCCAAGCGCGAGCTGCAGAGCCGGGAGTATTAATAGGCTTCCCGGCCATCCTTCTGCTGCTTGTCCTGCGCTTGCTCAGGAAGCCTAAGTCCGTTCGTTGCAACTGCGATGTGGAAGGAGCTCTTAAAAGCTATAGCCTAGCCAGTAGATCATTAGCGATCAACAATATGTTAAAATATTCAAAGTATCGTATCCCCAAAGCTTAGGTGTACCGATATTCTTTAAAATGTATACGCTTTCAATGACTTGCGATTATTTCCTATACTCCAATCTTTATTCATACTGTTGACAGTCGTCTTTCGATCGTTTTTTTGCAGGTCACCAGGAAGGATAGAAAGTCTAATCAAAAACCGGTCCAATGGTGAAAGGAGAAAGAACAATGAGGGCTACCGACTTATCTGCCGCCGAATTGCTATCATTTCAGTCGAATGAGGGGAAAATTTTTTTTAAAGATCGGCGAACCATTTTTGTCGGGGTCGATGCCTTAGGTACCTTGCGTAAAGATCTGATTTCCGCTCTGGGCATGGATCGGGCGAAAGGTTTTTTGCTCCGGTACGGGTGGCATTGCGGAACCAACGATGCGAGGTACGTCAAGGATGTGTTTGCATGGGAGGAGGAAACGGAATGGCTTCTGGCGGGCCCGAAAATTCACGGAGTTACAGGAAACGTACTGGCCGTTCCGATCGAGATTCGGGGAAACCGCGAAACCGGGGAATTTTACAGTGAAGGGTATTGGCACCATTCTTACGAAGCGGAGCAGCATTTGGAGTATTTCGGCTATCATCATGAGCCGGTTTGCTCGACCCTGATCGGTTATGCCGGCGGATACGGCAGCGAATTTTTAGGAAGGAAAGTCATTTTTAAAGAAATCGAATGCATAGGCAAAGGCGACCGGCATTGCCGATATGTGGGGAAACCTGTCGAAGAATGGGATGCGGAAATCAATCCGGAATTACCTTTCTACAAAGAGGAGAATCTAGCGATAGAGCTAGATAGAGCTTACCGCCGGATAGAAAAACAGAAGGAAGTGTTGAGCAACGCCTTAAGCATCAATGAAAAATTGTCAAAAATACTGATTCAAGGCGGAGGATTGTCCACGATCGTCAAAATTTTGGCTCAGAATCTTCGTACAACGGTTGTCCTGGAGGATAAAAATTTCAACCTGCTTGAATCATTCGGCGAGTATACGCCTCATGATATCTTAACGTTTATTCAAACTTCGGGCGGGAAGCAGGCACAACGGATCCAGCGGTTAATGGATGAAAAAAGAACGGTTCATCTTTCCGTTCCCGGACAGTTCGGCTGGCAGCATGAACGCTTAATCTCTCCCGTTCTACTGAAGAATGAAGTATGCGGGTATCTTTCATTGGTCAAACCGCTCGACCCGTTTGATGAAATCGAAACCATTTCGCTGCAGCGCGCCTCTACGATATGTGCGGTTCAATTTCTGAATGAACGGACGGTCATTGAGGCGGAACAGCGCATGAAAGGGGAGTTTCTGAACGAGCTTCTCATCGAAAATCCGAATGTGGAAAACCTATCCTACCGAATGAAATTGATGGGATACGATCTGGACAAGCCCCATTATGTATTTGTCTTCAGCCTGCAGCACCGTTATGAAAGCCACGTTCAACAGCGGGATACCCATTTCATGGAATTCAAAAAAAGGATCGCGGAAACCATACATAGTCAATTGAAATCGTACGGGAGAAATGGTCTCGTTTCAACCAGGCTCGATAAAATCATTTCCGTCATACCCGAAGTGCTGTTGACCCAGATGAAGCTTGATCCGAAATCATTCGGCGAATTGTTGGTGAATATCGTCAATGCCAACTATGCGGATTTCAGGATTACGCTCGGTGTCAGCTCTCTTTGCAAAGGGATAGGCTCGTTTCGGAACGGATATGAGGAAGCCAACAAATCCATTGGAATAGCGCATTCGAGAGTAGTGAAGTCGAATGTCATTACCTTTGATGAGCTCGGATCGCTCGGAATTATTCTCCACGCCAAAAATGCGCAAGAGCTGGAGAGCTTTGCCATGAGATTGCTTAAGGATTTATTGGCCTACGATAAGGAAAAAGATGCCGAGCTTTTAAAAACGCTGTACCTGTTTTTGGAAAACCAAGGAAATATTCATCAGACGTCGCGAGAAATGATGATTTCGATCGGCGCAATCCGATATCGTCTAAAACGCATTCAGGAGATCAGCGGGATCGACCTGACAAGGGCAAAGGATTTTTTCGATACGCATTTGGCGCTGCAAATCCTTATGTTTTACGGAGTATTTGAATTGTAGCGAATGAAGATGACCTCTATGCTGCGACAGTGCAGACATAGAGGTATTTTTGTTAACGGGATTTAGACGCTTCGTATAAAGTGCCGATGCTTTTTTTGTACGAATCGATTAACCGATGAAGTGCAAAAAGGATTAAGAACTTAACCTAAATGCGCATTGAATATTCTGAATATTTAAAATAGTATGGAGCTGTGAAGATCAAAATTATTGGAGGTGAGTTTTTATGCCAACCAGCCCGTTTAACCCTTCGCTTCAGGAGAAGGTTTTCAATTCACAGCTGCCGCAGCTTCAAGCGGAAAAACTGCGCAACCAAATCCGTTATGTGTATGACCGATCCGAGTTTTACCGGCGCAAATTGGATCAGGCCGGAATTAGCCCGGAGCATATTCAGGGACTGCGGGATTTAGCCAAGATTCCTTTTACAACCAAAGATGAACTGCGGGAAAGCCAGCTTGCAGCTCCTCCATTGGGACTTCATGGAGCCGTTCCGATGGAAGACATCATCCGGATCCACGCTTCTTCCGGGACGACCGGCCGCCCGACGTATGTGGGAATCACGGATAGCGATCGTGAAGTGTGGAATGAAATCGTCTCCCGGGTCATGTACACGGGCGGGATGAGGCGTGAAAGCCGGGTCGTCTTTGCCATGGGATTAACCTTTTTCGTCGGTTCTTCGGCCAAAGAAGGCATCGAACGGCTTGGCGCGACATTCATTCCCATCGGAACGGGGGCTTCTGACCGGGTGATCAGCTCCATCATCGATTTGAAAGCGGATGTGATGCTTTGTACCCCGTCCTATTCCTTTTACTTGGCGGAGCATGTCAGGAACAAATGGGGAATGGAGCCGAAGGAATTGGGACTGAAGCTCATCTCAACCGGCGGAGAACCGGGGGGCGGAATGCCCGAAATTCGCAGGAGAATTGAGGAGGATTGGGGATGCAGGGTAGTCGAGGCGATGGGCAACGCAGATATGGCTCCGGTTCTGTTCGGCGAATGTTCGGAGCAGAACGGGATGCATTTCGTCGCTCCCGACTACGTAATTTGTGAAATCATTGATCCGGAAAGCGGTCAACCCATCGAGCTGTCCCAAGATTGCGAAGGAGAACTGGTTTATACGGCAATTGACCGTCAATGCGTACCCTTATTGAGATTTCGCACCAGGGACCTCGTTCGCGTGGAAACGGCGCCGTGCTCCTGCGGATTGAACAGCTTCCGCATCCGCTGCATCGGCCGTACCGACGACATGCTGATCGTGAGAGGAGTGAATGTTTTCCCAAGTGCGATACGTGATGTGATCAGCATGTTCCGGCCGAAGACAACCGGGGAAATTCAAATCCTTTTGCATCAGCCGCCTCCCTTAGTGAATCCACCGCTGCCTGTACTTGTAGAACATGGAAATGGGCTGACGGAAGAGGAGCTGCATCGGTTAAAGTCAGAGCTCGAAAATGAGCTTCGCACAAAACTGTTTTTCTCGGCAAATATTGAGCTCGTTCCCCCGGGAACATTACCGCGGTTTGAAATGAAGGCCAAACTTGTTAAAGAAATGTTCAAATAGCGAATGGAGGGTTGAACGTGTCGCAATTTACTGTTGATATCGACACAGGGGGAACGTTTACCGACGGTTTCTTCACCCAAGGCGGGAAATACGAAACCGTCAAGGTAGACACGACTCCGCATGATTTAACCGTTTGTTTTAATCAATGCATTGCCGAAGGAGCGCGCCGGTTCGGGTTTGAGAATGTGGGAGATTTTCTGTTGCAAACCAAGACGATCCGTTTATCCACGACCGTCGGAACGAACTCGCTGATCCAGCGTACAGGGCCCAAGCTTGGTTTGATTGTGACCGAAGGTTTTGATCGCTCGCTTTATCAAGAGAAGAACCCCGTTCTTAACTTCCTTGTCGAACCGGAATTAGTGGTTGGGATTCGCGGGAAAGTGGCGGAGGACGGGAGTATTAGCGTAGAGGTCGACGAGGATGAAGTTCGCAGCGCCACGAAAAAATTGCTGGATGCGGGCGCGCGCGCCTTCGTAGTCAGCCTGAAAAACGCCCACCTCAATACAGATAACGAGCGCAAAGTGCGAGATATCATTCAAACGGATTTTCCTACCCACTATTTGGGGGCGAAGTCCGTCCTCTTGGCAGGAGAAATCAGTCTTCGGGCCGATGACGGAATTCGAACCAACGCCGCGATTGTAAACGCTTACCTTCATCGCGACATGGTCAAATACCTGTATAAAGCGGATGAAGGCATACGGCAGCAAGGGTTGACCAACCCGCTGCTCATTGCGCACTCGAACGGCGGGGTGGCCAGGGTGGCTAAAACCAAAGCGATCGATACGTATAACTCGGGCCCGGCTGCAGGATTGATGGGAACGCAATATGTCGGACAACAATATGGAATCGATAACATCCTGACCCTGGATGTCGGCGGTACCAGTACAGATGTCGGCTTGATCTACAACGGGAAGATGACATTCGATACCGCTTCCTCGATTGCCAAGGTGCCCGTTCATACACCTTTAATACATGTTCTTTCCGTAGGCGGGGGCGGAGGATCGATCGCCAAGGTAACGAAGGAGGGCAAGGTTCAGGTCGGTCCTGAAAGCGCAGGGGCAGTACCCGGGCCGGCTTGCTTCAATCTGGGAGGCTCCAAGCCGACCGTGACGGATGCGGCCGTCATTCTAGGACTCATCGATCCGGAGTTCTTCCTTGGAGGGAAGAAGAAGCTTCACGCCCAAAAAGCACATGACGCGATCCAGAGGGCGATCGCCGCTCCTCTCCATATTTCCGTTCGGGAAGCAGCCGGCCTCATCATCGATGAATTAACGACGATCGGTTCGGAAGCTTTAAAGAGCCTTGCTGCAGAAAGGGGATACACACCGGAAAACTTCGTACTCTTCTCCTTCGGAGGCGGCGGCGGCTTGTTTTGTGCGGACATGGCCCAAAAATGCGGAATCAAACGTATCTATACGTTCCCTTTCAGTTCTGTGTTCAGCGCTTTCGGTCTATCCACAGCCGACATTAACCATGTCTACGAAACTAGAAGCCGTTTTCAAATCCGGGCGAATGAGGATTCGGCGGATCCCGCGTTGCATTCCGAGTTGTCGGAAAAGCTGGGCATCATGAAAAATTGGGCATACCGCGATATGCGCGGCGAAGGCTTTAGCCAGGAAGAGGTTTGCTTCGATATCGAAGTGGAGGTAACGACAGCAGACGGGAAGAAGCGGGGTATATATCCGCTGCCGTTCTCTACTGTTGAAACGCAAGCAAACGCCAAAGAAATAAACGAATATTTGCAAGGGTTGTGCCGGACATGGAAGGCTTCCGAATTGATCGTTGAATTTATTCGTCTCCGTGCTCAGGCTCCCGTCTCCCATTATCGTTTGCCGGAGGCAGCGATGTCCGACAGCAATCCTCTGCCGGCGCAAAAAGGGTTCAGATCGATCGGAATGGGAACGGATCAATTCGAGGCGCGCATTTATGATTTATCGCTTTTGAAGCCTGGCAATGAGATTGCCGGACCGGCCATTATCGAGAGTAACGATACGACGATTTTCATTCCGCCGAACGCCGGCTACCGGATGGATCAACATTTGAATGGAATCTTGGAGGTGTAACCGTTTTGAGACGCCAAATTACAGAGTATCTTGACATTGAGCTGCAGAAGGAAATGTGGGTATGCCGCTGCTGCGGCCATGAACTGATTTCCGCCAGAGAAAACTACAAAAAAGGGTGCCTCCTTTACGATCGCGACCCTCATGATATTCACCCGCCTGTCATTGACGAAACGTATACGTTTTCCGCGGACCCGAATTGGATGCGTTATGTTGAGTTTTATTGCCCCGGGTGCGGAACGATGATTGAAGTGGAAGCGCTTCCTCCCGGTCATCCGATCACGCATGACATTGAGCTGGATATCGACCGCCTGAAGGAAAAGTATGTACAGGCCAAGGAGGGATAAAAACATGTCGATTCAGCAAAAGAAACAAGCAACGATCGATATCGATATCGGCGGTACCTTTACGGATTGCTTTATCCGATACAAGGATAAGTCCGTTATTGCGAAAAGCCCGACCACAGGCTACGATCTATCCGTTTGTTTTATGAAATCGATTGAAAAAGGGGCGGCGGAGCTCGGCCTGACCACGGAGGAATTACTAACGGATACGGAAGTGATTCGCTATTCGACAACGGTGGCCATGAACAAGCTGATTCAGCGCAAAGGACCCAAGCTGGCATTGATAACCTCCGAAGGGTTCGAAGACGTCACCTTTATCGGAAAAGGCAGCCAATGGCAGGATGGCATCAGCTCCCAAGAAGCCCGCAATGTAGCCAAGGTGGACAAACCACAGCCTTTGATTCCGCGCGAGCTTGTCGTAGGCGTCAAAGAGAGAATTGATTCGAACGGGAACGTGGTGCGTCCGCTGAATGAGGAAGATTTTCGCAATAAGCTCCAGTATCTTGTCGACCAAGGCGTCATGGGATTTGTCGTTTGCTTGCTTTGGTCGTTTAAAAATCCGGTGCATGAACAGCGGATCAAACAAATCATTAAAGAGGATTATCCTGAATTTTTCTTGGGGAATATGCCGGTTTTCCTTTCCCATGCTGTGCTGCCCAAACGGTTTGAATACAGCAGGGCCAATGTAACGATTCTCAATGCCTATTTGCATCAAACGATCGCGGAGGAATTGGCCGGCATCGGGGATGAGCTTCGTGACCTGGGATATGACCGCTCCTTGCTCATGGTGTATAACACGGGCGGAATGGGAGAGGTGTACCGGACAGCCGCTGTCAACACCTACAATGGCGGTCCCGTATCCGGCGTTATCGGCAGCAGCTACATCGGCAAGCTTTACGGCTACGACAACGTCGTGTTTTCCGATATGGGCGGAACCAGCTTCGATCTTGGCCTTGTCGTGGACGGCAGCACCCGATTTTATCAATTTCACCCTGTGATTGACCGATGGCGGGTGGATTTGCCGATTATTGAAACCAAATCCATAGGAGCCGGCGGAGGATCGATTGCTTGGATCAATACGCTGCTCGGCAACCGACTGGAAGTCGGGCCGCAGAGTGCGGGCTCTTTCCCGGGACCTGCAGCCTTCGATCAAGGGGGAACCGAGCCTACCGTCACGGATGCCGATCTCATCTTGGGATATATTGATCCGGATTATTACCACGGCGGCGAATTGACGCTGAACCTGGAGAAAGCGCGGAAGGCGATTCACGATAAAATAGCCCGGCCGTTAGGAATCGACGTAGTTGAAGCGGCGGCGTTGATTAAGAAGATCGTAGATGGAAATATGGGGAATATCATTCACAAGGAAACGGCCCTTAAAGGCTACGACCCCAAAGATTTTGTCCTGTTTGCCATGGGCGGAGCCGGAGCGACGCATTGCTGCGGATACGGATTTCACGCCGGCATTTCCAACATTGTCGTCATGCAGCAATCTCCTGTATTTTGCGCGTTTTCTTCCAGCTTGATGGATATCAAGCACATCTATGAGGAATCCAAACATATTATTTTGCTGAAGCCGGGAACCAAGGAATTTCTGGCGGATTATGACAGCTTCAATGAAGTCGTATATCGCTTGAAAGACAAAGCGCTGCGCGATATTCGCGGCGAAGGCTTCAAAGAGGAACAGGTGGTATTTGAGCTGGAAGCGGATATGAAGTTCGGAGGACAGCTCAATGTGAAGCGAACGAAATCTCCAGTTTTGACGCTGGAGAGCCGGGAAGATGTGCAAGCCTTATGGGATCAATTCACCAAAGAATATTCCAATGCGTACAGTCCGTTAGGGGTCTATCCGGAAGGCGGCGTCGAAATCGAGAATATTGTGCTTCATGCTATCGTAGTTCAGCCGAAATATGAACTGCCTGAAGCGGTCCCTCAAGGCACCGATCCGAGCGCCGCCTGGAAAGGAAAACGGGAAGCGTATTGGGAGGAGCTGAAGGAATACCGCAATACGGATATTTACCAGATGGAGAAATTGAGCTGCGGCAATGTCGTCAGCGGTCCGGCGATTATTGAATCCAGCAACACGACCGTGGTGCTGCCGCCCGGCGCTGCCTATACCGTCGACAAGTATCTTAACGGGCTCATTACGAAGACCGATGCCGCTGTACCGGATGCCATTCGTTCGGCGGATCGCATCTCCATCGTGTAACGGAACCATTATGATGAGGAGGGGAACAGACAATGCCGCTTGATTTGGAGATTAATGAGAGGTTCAAGCCTGAACCGCGGACAGATTTCGAAACGGAATGCATGGAACGGCTGCAGCCCGGAGAATATGAGATCTACAGTGAAAAGCTGAACAATATCGTGTTGGAGGGCAAGGAAATACTTACGCGGGTCGGCGTCTCCGGCTTCTTCCATTCGGGGGACCTGATTGTCGGTCTCTACACGGCCAAGGGAGACTTGGTCACAGCCTACTGCGGGGTGTTTCTCCACTCCGTAACGACGCAGATTGCCATCAAATATATTCTGAAATACTTCAAGGACGATCCGACCGTCGGGATTCGCGAAGGGGACATTTTTTACGCCAATGAGGCGCTGTATGGCGGCGTGCATAATCCGGATCAGGCGGCCGTCATGCCTATTTTCCATGAGGGGGAACTGGTAGCCTGGGCCGCCACCGCCGTACATCAACCGGAAACGGGTGCCATCGAACCGGGAGGAATGCCGGTTACCGCCCGGACCCGATACGATGAAGGCATGAAGCTGCCGCCGATGAAAATCGGAGAAAATTATCAAATCCGCAACGATATTTTAGAAATGATGGCCAACATGGTGTCCCGTGCGCCGAGAATGCAAGTGATCGATACGAAGGCTCGGGTGGTTGGCTGCGACCGCATACGGGTGAGGATTCAAGAGCTGATTAAGGACAAAGGGATTCATGTCGTAGTCGGCGTGATGCGGAAGATGATTGAAGTGGCCGAGGAAGCCGTCTACAAGCGCCTGGAAAGCTGGGAAGACGGAACATACAGGTCCGTCGCTTTCTTCGACACCATCGGCACGCAAGATTCTTTGATTCGCTGTTTCCTTACCTTGAAGAAGGTGGGCGGCAAACTAACCTTTGACTTTACGGGAAGCTCCCCGGAAAACGACGGATCGTTCAACTCCTTCGCCCATATCGTGAGGGCACACAGCGCGATTTACTTGTTCGGCGTGCCGTTCGCCGATTTGCCGACGGCTTCAGGCATCTTTTCGCCCATTGACTTTGTCGTGCCGCTCGGCACCTACCTCAATGCCAACTGGGATGCTTCCGTTGCGAATTCACCGGTCAGCAACAGCGGAACCATGGCCGTCATCGGGCACGCCATGGCGAAGCTGCTGTTTGCCAGCGGGCAGCATGATATTGCGACAGCCGTTTACGGCTGCAGGGGATCCAGTTTTGTCGTGGCCGGAGTGAATCAATGGGGCGTGTCGTTTGCCGACATCCTGGCTAACGTCTTTAATAGCGAGGGAGGAGGAGCACGCTCAGATCGGGACGGAATCGACAGCTGGGGATTCCCATGGGGATGCTGGGGCAAAGGGCCGGATGTGGAGGATATGGAAAATGAACAGCCTCACCTGCATCTGTTCTTCAAGCATCTGCAAAACTCCATGGGGTTCGGCAAGTACAGAGGCGGTTCCGGCGCGACGATCGGCGTGGCTGTACAGAGTGTGCCCGCTCTAGTGTATCAATCGAACAGCAAAAACCATAAAGTTCCGACCTCGCTTGGCTTGTTCGGAGGGTATCCTCCCGCTACCCACCCCGGTTTATCCTTGAAAAATACGGACTATTTCGAAAAAGCGGAGCGCGGCGATGGAGATTTGCCGTCCGACGTCATGGAGCTTGTAAAAGACCGCACGATTCAAGGAGATTATAAGGTCGAAGGAAATATAAGATTCGCCGAAGTATTCGGACGCGGGGACATTTTTATCGGAAGCTCTTCCGGAGGCAGCGGTTATGGCGACGTGCTCGATCGCGATCCGAAAGACGTCATTTCGGATTTGCGCAAAGGCATGATTTCAGAAGAGGTGGCGAAGCGCTTGTATAAGCTCGTGTATAATTCATCCACATGGGCCGTCGACGAAGAAGCCACTGTGCAAGCGCGGAACGAAGAGAGGGACGCGCGCAAGAGACGGGGCAAGAGGTATGAGGATTTCGTGGCGGAATGGTCGAAACATAAACCGTCAGAAGATGCTCTATCCTATTATGGCGCTTGGCCTAACGCAGAGCCTACCCGTCAGATCGTGAGAATCTGAATGTTCATCGGGGGAGGAGTCGTATGAACGTCAAAGAGTTGGTAAAAAACGCGCTGCGCTGCCGCAAAGTGCCTCGCCCACCGTTCATCCCGCTCATCGGTTCGTATTTGACGAGGGTCGATCAATATTCTCTGAAGGATACATGGAGTGATCCGGGGCTTCTGCATCAAGCGCTGCGAAATACGCAGCAATTATTGAATTACGATGCGGTCGTGATGCCGCTCGACACATCGCTGGAAGCCGAAGCTTTCGGTTTGCCGGTGCGGTGGGACGGCGGAAAGCCGGAGATCGGGGGGCGTCTTTCCAGGGAGGAGCCCCCTCCCTTTGACTCCGAGGCCTGGCTTGGACGGGGGAGAGTCCCGGTCTTTATCGAAGCGGCCACACGGTATGCCCAGGTTGAAGGCAAGCAAATTCCTCTGTTCGCGTCCGTTTCCGGTCCGTTATCGGTTTGGAGCGGGCTTTACGGCCGGCAAGCGGGAAGCGACGAAGGGGCTGATCTATCCGATCTTCCGCACCTGGAAACCGTTGTTCAAGCTGTGATTGCCTTATGCAGGGAGTATGCGGAGGCGGGTGTAGACGGAATTATTGTAAATGAAGGGAGCAGCGGCGCTTCACAAGAAAGTTTAGTCGCCTTATCGGGGGTATACAAACCGATATTTAACGTCATAAGACATTTTAATCTGCCGGGGGTATTAAGGAGTCCTCAACAGACGGAAGGAAATCGGTTTCCCTTCACATCGTTGGGGGCGGACGCTTGCATTTGTTCGTTACATCCCCATTCGGGCGGGGAAAATATACGGGGGGCGATCGGAATTCCGCTGAAACAAGACTTCTGGTCTGAAGCTTCGGACTCCTTGCCGATCGTCGGCTTTGGCTCCGCGTTCAAAAACAAAGGCGTATTTCTAACGACGGAATCCCCGTTGGATCAAGAAGATATCGATTTATTGGATCTGCAGGATAGGATTGAACAACTATTGACGGATGCCTACTGGAACGGCTGATGTGAATAGGAAATGAAGATGCCCGGTTGAAGACCCATCCATAGTTTTTAACTTTTGAATGCACGAGAGTGCTGCATATTCTGCGTCCTCAGCGACAACGATATGAAATAGGGCTACATTGTCGGTGAGGATCGCTTCTTTTTTTATCCTATCTTGCTAGAGACGTCTACGACCGCCCTCGAAAAAGTTATTTACCTTTGTTGACAAGCTCTTCCGCTAAATGTGAGAAGACCTCCCCAAGGAGAGAATCTTCCTCATAAACAGATGAACCGGTATTTTCCTCTGGCTGTGCAAAAGGAATTTTGGCGATTACCTCGGTTTGCAGCTCCAACGCAAGTGTTTCGCCGCCACCTCGTCCAAAAAGGTAATTCTTCGTTCCAGCTTTGTCTTCATAATAAGACATGTTTTCCACGATGCCTATAATTTCATGTTTGGTATGCTTCGCCATGGCACCTGCTCTTGAAGCGACAAAAGAAGCTACATTATGTGGAGTGGTCACAATGATTTCTTTGGCTTGAGGAATCATGGCAGCTACATCAATCGCGACATCACCCGTACCGGGAGGTAAATCAAGAAGCAGGTAATCTAATTCTCCCCAGTGGGTATTCCCGAGAAAATTCCGGATCCATTTGTTGAGCATAGGCCCGCGCCACATCACTACATCGTTATCCGGTGCGAAAAATCCCATTGACATGACTTTAATACCGTGACTAACGGGAGGGATCGCCGTCTGGTCAATCATGGTTGGCTTCTGGCTGATTTGCATCATGGCCGGGATACTAAAACCGTATATATCTGCATCTAATATGCCTACTCTTTTGCCTAATCGCGCCAATGCGGCTGCGAGGTTAATCGTTACCGTTGATTTTCCTACACCGCCTTTTCCGCTAGTTACAGCGATAAACGTTACACCGGAATCCGGACGTAACATTGCGGGCATTCCTCCTTCAGATGTAGATTCTTTTTTTAACGACTGGGTTAAGGCAGCGCGCTCTTCATTCGTCATCGAACTGAATGATAAGGAAATGTCTGCAGCGCCGATGCGTCTGAGAGATTCTTCGATATCTTGCCCAATTTTAGCTTTCAAAGGGCAGCCCTGGATGGTTAATACAACTTCCAGTCCAATTCGGACACCATCGATTTTGATATTTCTTATCATATTTAAATCAACAATGCTTTTATGAAGCTCAGGATCTTCTACATGCCTGAGGGCTTCTAAAACATTTTCGTTTGTCAGCATACGATCATTCCTTTTCTAATAGAAGGGGTCAAATCCAATTTATGAAAGAAACCTTTTGTCTAAATAAGACGAAAAGGTTCCTTTCAAGCAGGATTTAACAATTATTTTTTAATTTATTCTTCTTTTAATCCTTTGCCTAAACCTTTCATGAAATGAATACCGAATCCGATTGCACGGTTAATATCCGGATCATTTAATACTTTTACAAGGTCAAGCATGCCTATTTTTTTATTGCTTTGCAAGTGCTTGCTGCCTTCATCCAAGCCTGATGACAAACTGCCTGCCAGTTTTTTTGTCAGTTCCGGATCAAGGCTGGTTAATGCGCCTGCCGCACCCATAAGATTATTGATCATATTCGTTACGGGTTCACGGGTTATTTGTCCCAGGGCAATTTTCGCGATTTTTTCTTTGGCCTGAAGCATAGCGTTTGCAGCTTCAAATACGCCGATGTCGTTCAGTTCACCAACGATATCCAATATTTTGTTTATGGCTTGTTCGTTATCGGCAAGCAGTGTTTTTAAATCTTCCAGCCTTTGCTGCCGCCGCTCTTCATCGGTCCATTCTTGCTTTTGAATGGCTGTAATTGGTGCTGCCATATACGTTCCTCCTGTCTAGTTATTGGTTAAGTGGACATACCCCGGGCGATCCCACTTGCGCTGAACCTCGACGCCATTTTGGGGATGACGTTTTTTGTTGCGCGGGTTCGTGCGCGGCAGAGGGTTTTCTCCGTCTACACGCAGCACTTCCAGACGAACCTTGGTTTGTTTATATGCAGGTGTATTGGTGCGTTGGTCGACCGCAGGACCGGTTAAGAAATTAATCGCTGATTCCTTATCTACCGAGTTCATCGGCAGGAAGATTTCATTTGCTTTCACGCGATCCGTTACAAGAGCATGTAATTTAAGCGCTCCGAATGGGGATACCAAACGAACGAGCGAACCGTCTTTAATTCCGCGTTCTTCCGCAAGCTCCGGAGAAACCTCAACGAAAATCTCAGGCACTTTGGATTGAATGCCTTTTGATTTGTTCGTCATATTACCTTCGTGGAAATGCTCGAGCATACGGCCATTATTGATGTGAAGGTCGTACTCTTCCGGGAATTCGGCCGGGAGCACCCAATCAGATAGGGCAAAGCGGGCTTTCTTATCCGGAAAGTTAAATCCATCGACATAAAGAAGCGGCGTGCTGACACCATCAAGGCTTCCCCATAAGAAACTATTCCAGCCTTCAAGCACTTCGTAATTGGCTTCTCCGAAAATTGGAGATAAGCTTGCCATTTCTGCAAAAATTTCGCTTGGGTGGCTGTAGTTCCAGTTTTGGCCCAGACGGTTTGCGACCTCTTGCACAATCCACCAGTCGGGCTTGGAATCTCCCAGCGGAGGAAGGGCTTGATACAACCTTTGTACACGACGTTCGGTGTTTGTAAATGTCCCATCTTTCTCAAGAGATGGAGTTGCAGGCAGTACAACGTCTGCGTACTGTGCTGTTTTGGAAAGAAAAATATCCTGAACGACAAAGAAATCAAGACTGGATAAAATATCGTGCACATGATTGGAATTGGAGTCGACAAGCGCCATATCTTCGCCAACAAGATACATGGCTCTCATCTTGCCTTCTTCAATCGCATGAAGCATTTGAATGTTATCGAGACCTGGTTTGCCATCGATTTTCACGCCATATGCTTGTTCAAATTTGGCACGGGCTGCATCATCGGTGATGTGCTGATATCCTGGGAGCCAGCCTGGAAGAGTCCCCATATCACAAGCGCCTTGTACATTGTTATGGCCCCGAAGCGGGTAGGCGCCGGCGCCTGGACGACGGTAGTTTCCTGTCGCAAGCAGCAAGTTCGAAATCGCGGCGGAAGTATCGGATCCGCCCGTGTTTTGGGTGACGCCCATACCCCAAAGAATGCAAGTACCGTCTGCATCGCGAATCATTTCAGCTACTTGAATAAGCGTTTCTTTTGAAATTCCCGTAATTTCTTCTGCGTATTCGAGCGTATATTTCTCAAGCACAGCCTTGAAATCATCGAAGAAGTTAACATTCTCATCAATAAAGGTTTGATCGTGCCAGTCTTGATCGATGATATATTTGGTAACCGCCATAAGCCATACTTGGTCTGTACCTTGCTTAGGACTGATAAAGATATCAGACCGCTCAGCCATTTCATTTTTGCGAAGATCCGCAACAATTAGTTTTTGCCCATGAAGCTTGTGTGCACGCTTGACACGAGTGGCTAATACCGGGTGACCTTCTGCCGGATTTGCGCCAACGATGATAACCAGACCTGCTTGCGCAATATCTTTAATCGTACCTGCATCGCCGCCCATACCTACCGTCCGGAATAAACCGTCTGTTGCAGGAGATTGGCAATAACGTGAGCAGTTATCGACGTCGTTCGTTTCGAAAACTTGACGTGCTAACTTTTGAATCACATAATTTTCTTCATTCGTAATCTTGGAAGAAGAGATAAAGCCAATGGAGCGATTTCCGTATTGTTGTTTAATCGCGCCTAATTTGCTTGCGACTAAATCAAGCGCTTCATCCCAGGTGGACTCGACGAATACGCCGTTTTTACGAATTAACGGCTTAGTGAGACGTTCTTCAGCGTTAACGAAGTCCCAGCCGAACTTCCCTTTTACGCAAGTTGAAATGGCGTTGACCGGTGCATCGGAAGTAGGTTGAACTTTAAGAATCTTGCGACCCTTCGTCCAAACTTCGAATGAACAGCCTACGCCGCAGAAGGTACATACGGTTTTGGTTTTTCTCGTACGCGTATCGCGCATCGCCGCTTCTACTTCCGAAATGGCAAAAATACCACTATAGCCCGGCTCAACTTCTTTGACCAGATCGATCATCGGTTCGAGAACGTCCTCTTTCAATCCAGTCATAAATCCGGCCTCGCCCAGCATCGATTTCTCCATCAACGCGTTACATGGACAAATAGTGACACATTGCCCGCAGCTAACGCAGGAAGAATCGTTAATTGCCGCTCCATCATCCCATATCACGCGGGGACGCTCCGCTTCCCAGTCTATGGACAGAGTTTCATTGACTTGAAGGTTCTGACAAACCTCAACGCATTGACCGCAGGCGATACACTGGTTAGGGTCATAACGGTAGAACGGGTGGGACATATCGACTTCAGATACGTCTGCTTTTGGGGTATAGGGGTATTTTTGGTGTTCAATCTCCATCAGCTCAGCCGTGTTATGTAACTTACAGTTTCCGTTGTTATTGTCACATACCGTACAGTAGAGCAGATGATTTTCTAATAAGCGATCCATCGCTTCAGTTTGAGCCTCTTTGGCGCCTTTCGATGACAATTCAATGTTCATACCGTTCATAGCAACCATGGAGCAAGAACGCACAAGCTTTCCGTCGACTTCTACGATACAGGTATCGCAAGTTTGTATGGGATCTACTTCTGGAACGTAACAGATTTGCGGATGCTCGATCCCATTTTGATTAATGATTTCCAGGATGGTTGAACCGGGAGCGGCTTGATACCCTTTGCCGTCAATTGTAATTCTAACCATGTTATCGTTCATGGTTCTACTTCCTCCTTTTAGACAAATAAAAAAACCACCATGATCAAACACGCCTGAGGTAACAGGTACTGTGTACGATCATGGTGGAATAGTTCATTAGCAGATCTTGCTAACACACCAATCCATAATAAGTGAATGAAATAATAGAATCATAACAGGGTAAATATCATGACTCCATCTTTATCGGTTACTATTATAGCGCTTAGTTAGCGTATTAACAATACAAAAAACTATTTTTTGGAATACGCAGTTTCGGACGCCGCTCTTTTTTTTTCTCAAGTGTTGATTTATGATAAGAAAATTAATAAAAAGCCAACAGTAAAATTTTATATCAATCGTTGAACAAGGAGAATGGTGTCATGTCAAAAATGGTTCATGAATTTAATGATATTATTCGAAAGCTTCGCAAAGATTTGTTTGGCAAGGGGCCGGAGCGTATTCATACCGTATTTGTCGAGAACATGGCCGTTTCCACGCTGTACGGAAATTTGACGCCTACAGAGAAGTTTATTGCAGGAACACCGGACGGTACGGATATGGTCCATATCGCCAGAACTAAAATGATTCAACAAGTGTATTCGAATAATCTTCCACAAGGCTTGGAGGATATCGTGGGCGCCAAATTGGTTCACCTGTTTTCGGATATGAAGGTAGAAGAAGATATTGCCGTTTCCGTTTTTGTCTTTGATAAAAACATCGAAGTGGAGAGGGGGTAAAGAGCATGAAACCCATCGAGGTGAAAAGGGAAGTCCTTCGTTTTGTTAATGGTCATGCCGAGAAAGTTGAGGACAGCATTGTAACGGAATATCCGGTTACGGTGAAAATTAACGGACAGGAATTTGTTACGATGGTTTGTACGCCAGAATTTATAGAAGATATGGTCATCGGTTTTTTGGCGTCTGAAGGGATTATCAGGAAATACGAGGATATTGACAAAATATGGATACAAGAAAGAGAAGGCTTTGTCCACGTGACAACAACCAAAGTCAATTCGTATTACCGTGATTTTCAAAGCAAACGATATATTACCTCCTGCTGCGGGATGAGCAGACAAGGATTTGTTTTTGTAAACGATGCGTTGACCGCCAAGAAGATGGAGGATATTCGTGTAAAAATTTCCATCGACGATTGTTTTCGGTTAATGAATGATCTGCAGCAATCTGCGGATACTTTTCATCATACTGGCGGGGTCCACAATGCGGCTTTATGTGATGCGAACGGAATTGTTTTAAGCCGGATGGACATAGGAAGACATAATGCTTTGGACAAAATTTATGGTTATTGTTTGAAGAATGACATTTCCATCGGTGACAAAATCATCGTTTTTAGTGGTCGTATCTCCTCCGAAATTTTATTGAAAGTTGCAAAAATAGGCTGCGAAGTGATATTGTCAAAGTCAGCTCCGACAGAATTGGCATTACAGCTGGCTGAACAGTTGGGAATTACCACAATAGGCTTTATCCGTAATCATTCGCTAAATGTGTATACGTGTCCGAATCGGATTCTAACTATTTGATATACAGAAGTGAGGACATCCACATGGAAGATGTTGTGTTGGATAAACTGCAGCGCCCCTTAAGGGATTTGCGGATATCGGTTACCGATCGCTGCAATTTTCGCTGCCGGTATTGCATGCCGGAGGAAATATTCGGTCCGGACTATGCTTTTTTGTCTGATGATAACATTTTATCGTTTGATGAAATTGAAAGATTGTCACGAATTTTCGTCACTTTAGGCGTAAAAAAATTGCGTATTACCGGAGGAGAGCCTTTGCTGCGCAAAGATCTCCCCGCACTTATCAAGCGACTGAAGCTAATCGATGGGGTAGAGGACATTGCCTTAACCACTAACGGTTCATTACTTAAGAAATTTGCAGGTGATCTATACAATTCCGGCTTATCCCGTGTGACGGTAAGTCTGGATTCGCTGGATGAAGAGCGTTTTGCTTATATGAACGGAAATCGAAGCAGGGTGAAAACGGTTCTTGAAGGCATGCAGGCCGCGTCAGAAGCGGGAATGAAAGTTAAAGTAAACATGGTGGTCCAAAAAGGAAAAAATGACCAGGACATCATCCCGATGGCACAATACTTCAAAGAGAAGAGATATACCCTGCGCTTCATTGAATACATGGATGTCGGGAATTCCAATGATTGGAAATTGGATGAAGTGGTGTCCAAACAAGAGATTATCGAGTCGATTAACGAGCGGATGCCCATTGAACGAATTCCTGCTAATTATAACGGAGAAGTGGCGACCCGGTATCGTTATACAGATCGTGATCAGGAAATGGGAATTATTTCGTCCGTGACAGATTCCTTTTGTTCATCCTGCACAAGGGCCCGCCTTTCGGCAGAAGGAAAACTCTATACTTGCTTATTTGCTTCCAAAGGCTATGATCTCAGAGAACTGCTCCATTCCGGGCAAAATGATCAAACGATTGCCGCCGCCATCTCGGCAGTTTGGAATCATCGTTCCGATCGCTACTCAGACGAACGATTAAGTCATACCCATCCTAAGGTATCTCCTAAAGTGGAAATGTCGCATATCGGGGGATAGGAAAATGTCCAAAGAGGATTGCCGTTATCTTCATTTTTTGTTATGATGAACAACGCCTGCATATACGTTTGTATATGAGGAATGGAAGGTATGCAAGTTCTGTATATTTTCTATTCTAACGACAGTGATGATTGATAGCCTTGTAGGAGAACGTGTGCAAGGAAATTAAGCAGCATTCGAGAACCCGTACCTTGTGTAGGGATTCTTGGTGCTGCTTTTTTATTTAAAAATGGAGGATTGGTTTGGCTATGTCATTTCATGTACCCGGAAAAATCGCCGGCATGGCGATTGAGGCAGGAGTCCAAAAGACGAGGCTGTCTCTGCCTACGATGCTTATGCTTGGTTTTTTGGGAGGAGCATTCATTTCATTAGGTTTTTTGCTTGATATTCGGGTAATCGGCAATTTGCCGCAACATTGGGGGAGCCTGTCCAATTTGCTGGGAGGCATCGTTTTTCCTTTGGGACTCATATTAGTTATTCTGGCAGGCGGAGAACTCATTACAGGAAATATGTTATCCGTGTCAATTGCACTTTACGCGCGGAAAATTTCTTTGAAACAGTTACTGAATAATTGGTTTTGGGTAACATTGGCTAACTTTGCCGGTGCTCTTTTTGTTGCTTATTGTTTCGGACACGTGGTCGGATTGACCGAGTCCGGGCCCTATTTGGGTAAAACCGTGGCCATAGCCCAGGCGAAATTACAGGACTCTTTTGGACAAACGTTAATTTCTGCAATTGGTTGCAACTGGCTTGTTTGCCTTGCGATTTGGATCGCTTATGGGGCGGACGATATCATTGGGAAAATTGTCGGGATGTGGTTTCCGATCATGGCCTTTGTCGCCATTGGCTTTCAGCACGTTGTCGCAAATATGTTTGTGATTCCGGCAGCAATTTTTGCGGGGCATTTTTCATGGACAGATTTTGCAGGGAATATTGTTCCTGCTTTTATAGGAAATGCAATTGGCGGTGCTGTATTTGTCGGGTTTGCTTATTTCTTTTCTTTCCAAAAAAGTTTAAAGGAAAAAGGGATATAAGGAGTGAGAGAAATGGTAGAGAGAAGGACACCCATTCCAGTAGGAGAAGCCGTTCGTAATCTGATGGCATATGCCAGTTTTGGTTTAAAAGAAATGGTTGCCCTTGAATTGGCAGACGGGCGTTATTTAGCTGAAGATTTGGCAGCGGATCATGATATTCCGTCCTTTGACCGTTCTCCTTATGATGGTTTTGCGATTAGATCCGAGGATACGGTTCGGGCAAGCAAGGACCATCCAATTACCTTCGAAGTCACGGGTACAATCGGGGCTGGCTCGGTATACCGTGATCAGGTTGGACCCTTCCAAGCGGTCCGCATTATGACAGGTGCGGAAATTCCGAAAAGCTGCGACGCCGTTGTCATGCTTGAATTAACACGCCCGTTTGAAGAGGACGGTCAAGCCTATATAGAGATTAAAAGGTCGTTTAAACATGGAGACAACATTTCATTTCAAGGTGAAGAGGCACGAAAAGGGATGATTCTAGCGAAGAGAGGTACTTACATAAATCCGGGGATCATGGCCCTTCTTGCTACATTTGGCTATAGTCAAGTACCTGTTGCCAGAAAACCAGTCATCGGAATCATTGCGACTGGAAGTGAGCTTCTTGATGTAAATGAGCCGCTTAAGCCGGGGAAAATTCGAAATAGCAATACGTATATGATTCTTTCTCAAATCCAAAGAGCTGGGGGAGAAGCCAAATACTTCGGAAAACTTAATGACGATTTGGATATGTGTTGCTCCGCAGTGAAAGAATCATTAAGTCAGGTAGATATGTTAATTACAACCGGGGGCGTCTCGGTAGGCGATTATGACTATTTGCCGGCTGTCTATGAAAAATTAGGGGCAGCCGTTCTTTTTAACAAAGTAGCCATGCGTCCAGGAAGCGTGACGACCGTAGCGCATTTAGATAACAAATTATTATTCGGGTTGTCAGGCAATCCTTCAGCTTGTTACGTTGGCTTTGAGTTATTTGTACGTCCGATCGTTCGCACTTATTTATTTCATGGAAAACCGCATTTGAAAAAAGTAAAAGCAATTCTAGGAGAAAGTTTTCCAAAACCTAATCCATTTATGAGGTTCGTACGAGCAAAACTCACGTATGATGAAGGATCACTGATTGTTTCCCCATCCGGTTTTGACAAGTCCAGTGCTGTTTCTTCATTAGCAGAAGCCAATGCGCTGATTGTTCTTCAGGGGGGTACAAGAGGATATGAAAAAGGGACGTACGTGGATGTTCTCCTATTAGAAGATCATCAAGGTAGCGAATGGCCTTGGTAAACACGTGGAGGGTTACATGAACAACCGGATTTTGAATACGTTCCAATTTATACTTAACGGTTCCTTAATTCTTCTAGGTATCATTTTAACGTTTTTAATGATCCGTGAACTATGGGTTATTCTGTTATCTACGATCCAGACCACTCTGGACATTCATATTATTTTACAGGAGATACTCGCTTTCTTCCTTTATTTTGCTTTTGTGTCTATGATCGTCAAATATTTTAGAGAGAATTACCATTTTCCTATACGTTATCTTTTATACATTGGTATAACAGGTACCCTGCGTTTTATTATTGTTAACCGTGATCATCCCATGGAAAATTTGATATTGTCCTTCGTCATTCTGGTTCTCATGATTGCCTATTCTTTAAAAATAACATCGTCACAGCACTAGTCCAAGGATAAATAACATAAAGCGCCTCAAGCCGAAAGATGGCAGGAGGCGCTTTACGTATATGTCGAATTGAGTTGATCTTGCCCTTCGTAACCTTGCAGAGTTGCCGGTGGCAGCTGTTGATCACATTCGCGCTACAGATCAGCTCGCGCATCTCCGGCGGCAATTTGAAGAAGATCACTATTCAGTTTTCTTACGTATCCATTCAATAATTTTATAATAGCGTGCCAAGCCGCCCGGGACAAAGGGATATGGCCGGGTGCGAATTTTGTCGATATTGATAATCATTATCATTTGTATTACCATACACATGTACAAAAAATTAAGGGACTACAGGGGTGTATGAGATGTCAGCAATACAGGTTCGGGATGGCAAGGATGTATGGGAAGTGAGGTTTGAGGATATTCGCAAATATCACGGCGAGCTGGCGCTGATGGCGGTTGCGGTCGGCTTTCGCAGCCAGCAGGCGGCCTTTCGCGTGCTATATGGAGACAGCGCGGTCGAGCGCAAGGCGATCTCCGTCGTGTCAGGGCATGCCGGTCCGGGCTTTCGGGATGCGTTCGAATATGTCACGCGGGCGGTGAGTCGTGGGGCTTATCAGGTGGATACGGACTATCCGCGCGGCCAATACGATCCTTACCGTCCGCAGAGCTACGCCTTCGTGATCAAGGGTGAGGGTGCCGGAGCTGTCGAGGTTGTGCTGAAGGAGCATTTTTTGCCGCGGGAATTTTATGATTTTCTGAAGAAGGGCCGTGAAGGGACGACAACGGAGCAGGATGCTGAGGTATTCGGCAGGCTCAAGCTGGAACTGGCCGAACGGGCGCTGGCTTTGCCTGAGCAGGAGCTGCTGGACGTGCGGAAAATCGGATGAGCAGGGCGGACGGATTTAAGGCGGGCGCCGCGGAATTTGTCGTTCTCGATTCCGGCTGCTTCTTCGGCATGGAAAGCGCGGAAGCGCTGCAGGTCCGGCCGGAATGCTTCGTACTGGACCAGTACAAGCTGGCCGAGACGGACCTTGCGCCTTATCCGTGCCTGGTGATCGATGCCTTCGCCGATCAGGAATGGCTGTACCGGCAGCGGGATCTGATCCGCCGTTTTCTCGATCAGGGCAAGCTGTTGATCTTCTGCGGCCATCTGTTCCGCGATTGGCTGCCGGGCGGCTCTCTATTTGTGCCGCGCACCATTCGCAGTCACCTTGATTATACGGTATTGTTCCACAAGCCACACCCGATTTTTACCGGGCTGACGTCCGAGGAGCTGACGTATAACAAGGGAGTGGCCGGGTTCTTCGCCCGGGGGCACAACCCGCCTCCGCCCGGGGCGGAGGTGCTGTTGACGTTGCCCGGCGGGGAAGGAATCACCTATATCGACCGGATGAGCACGGGCGGAACGATACTGGCCCATGCCGGGAACAGCCTGTTCACCTACGGTC
This sequence comes from Paenibacillus sp. JCM 9796, assembly GCF_055379675.1. Classification (NCBI taxonomy): domain Bacteria; kingdom Bacillati; phylum Bacillota; class Bacilli; order Caryophanales; family Paenibacillaceae; genus Paenibacillus; species Paenibacillus sp. JCM 9796. The sequence continues at coordinate 5,448,659 of NZ_AP043723.1, read as the reverse complement.
CCCCGGAGAGCAAGCCGGAGCGCATCGGAAGCCAGCTCAGAGCGTGGGCGCGCGCGGAGATCGGCCGGATCGGCCGGAAGGAGGGACACGGATGAGAAGGATCGGGGTGCTCTATGGAGGCAATGCGCATCAGCACCGGACCTTTCGGGAGTCCAAGTACAAGACTTATGTGCACCGGCTGATTTATTTGCCGGAGCTGCACCGCGCGTCGCTGGACGATCTTGACGTGCTGCTTATTCCTTCCCAGCTGCATCAGCGGATGGTATCGGCCTCGTCCGGCAAGCTGCGCGCCTTCGCCGATTGCGGAGGCACGATAGCGGCGTTCGGCGCGCAGCCGCTCGATTGGCTGCCCGGCCACGGCTGGGAATTCAGGCCGACCAACTTCTGGTGGTGGCTCGATCCGAAGGCCGACAGCGGACTCGTTCTGAACGAGCCGGGGCATGATTTGTTCCGTTTTTTGACGCTGCAGGATGCGACCTGGCACTATCACGGCATTTTTAGGCCGCCGGCGGGGGCGCAGACGCTGATCAGCGTCCGGAATGACGGAGCCATTCTGTATCTCGACAAGGTGACGACGCCGGGCACGCTCATTATGACAACGTTGGACCCCGAGTTTCATTACGGCTCGTACTTCATGCCCGCCACCGAGCGGTTTCTGGACGGATTTTTCCCCTGGCTGGCAGAAGGCGACCACGGCTACGCGCCGTCTCAACACGATTACGATAAAAGCCAATAAGAGGAGTGTATGACATGCTGTTCCACACCAAAATCAGTACCTTCGCTTCGCTCATCTGCCTGGCGGCGGTTGTCGCAGGCTGCTCCGGCAGCCAGCCCCCGGCGTCTTCCGCAGGCGACGCTTCGAAATCGCCGGCCGATGCCGCTAAGAGCGTGAACGCCGCGGCTTCGGTCCAAATTCCTTCGCTTCGCCTCGCATGGGGCAATAGCGGCTATCCGTCCCCGTTTGCGTTCAGCGCCTCCGGTCCGGCCGGGTTCCTGCGCAACTCGTTCCTGTTCGATACGCTGACATGGAAGGACGAGAAGGGCGTGATCCCGTGGCTGGCCAAATCGTGGAAGGTGTCGGACGACGGGCTGACGTATACGTTCGAGCTGGAGCAGGGGGTCAAATGGCATGACGGCCAGCCGTTCACCGCGGACGATGTGGTCTTCAGCTTCGACTACTACAAGAAATTCCCGTTCATGTGGACCGGGGACATCAGCCAGATCGCATCCGTCAGCAAAACCGGCGATAGCACGGTAGCGTTCAAGCTTAACTCGAAGTACGCGCCCTTCCTGAGCGATCTGGTCGGCATCGTGCCGATCATTCCGAAGCATGTCTGGGAAAAGGTGGACAAGCCGGTCGAATTCCGCGACGCGTCCGCGCTGGTCGGCACGGGCCCCTACACGCTGAAGGAGTATGACTCCAAGTCGGGCCAATATTTGTACCAGGCCAACGACAGCTATTTTAAAGGCAAGGTCAAGGTGAAGGAGGTCGCCTACCTGAATCCGGCCAACAAGCTGCTCGCGCTGCAGAAGGATGAAATCGACGCCAGCTATTCCCTCAGCTACGCCGATGTGGAAAAGATGACCAAGGAAGGGCTGGACGTAATCAAAAGCGCGCCTACCGGAAGCGCTCTGCGCGTCACCTTCAATCTGGAGCATCCGCAGCTCAAGGACAAGAAGCTCCGCCAGGCAATCGCTTATGCGCTCGACCGCTCGGAGATGGCGCGCAAGCTGACGGGCGGGGAGCCGATCGTCGGCAACGCCGGGATCATTCCTCCGGATTCGCCGTGGTACAACCCCAAGGTGAAGAACTACGCCTATGATACGGCGAAGGCGGAGCAGCTGCTGGACGAGCTGGGCTACAAGAAAAACGCGGAAGGCGTGCGGGCCGATCTGAAGCTGAACGTCATGGTCTCCTCGACCTCTCCCGAGGCTCAGGTGATGCAGGAAATGCTGAAGAAGGTCGGCGTTGCGCTCAACCTGCAGCAGGTCGATGCGGCGACGTTCTCGACGGCGATGGGAGAGAACAAGTACGACATGGCGATTACGGGCCATATCGGTCTGAGCGGAGACCCGGACTTCCTGCGGCTGTGGTTTTTGGGCAAGGCGAACAACACGCTGGCCGCCCGGGGCAAGACGTTCGACAATGCGGAATTCCAGAAGCTCGCCGAAAGCCAGAAGGCCGAGCTGGACCCGACGAAGCGCAAGGCGATCGTGGACGAGCTGCAGAACGTGCTGGCCGAGGAGCTGCCGACGCTGGTGCTGTACCACCGCCCGTTCTACTTTATGTATAAGAAAAATGTGTTCGACGGCTGGTTCAACACGTACGGCGGCATAGCGGACGGCATTCCACTTTGGGATAACAAGGTCGCGTTCATCGATGGCGGCAAATAAACAGGCTCTAACCTATGCAGGCGTCTTGATCTTCGTGCTGCTGCTGAACTTCTGGCTCCCTCGGCTTATGCCGGGGGGCCCTGTTGATTTTTTGACCGGAGGCGGGGAGGACGGCGCGATTTTCCTGACGGAGGTCCAGAAGCAGGCGATGCTGGCATATTACCATCTGGACGACTCCTTGTGGGCCCAGTTCACAAGCTATATCCGGGGGCTGTTCACCTTTGACTTCGGCCTGTCCATCAGCTACAAGCAACCGGTTATCGAGGTGATCGCCGAGCATCTGCCCTGGACGCTGCTGATCGTGGGCGCATCCACGGTGCTGTCGACGGCGGCCGGCCTGGCCACCGGTCTGCTGTCCGCCTGGTGGCATCCGGGGCGGAGCGATCGGAGCTGGTTTGTCGGGATGCTGACGCTCAGCGCGATCCCGGAATTCCTTATCGGCATGCTGCTGCTCATTATCCTCTCCGTCCAATGGGGCCTCATGCCGCTGGGCGGGGCGGAGACTGCCTTCCTGCGGTCAAGCTGCTGGTGGGGGCATGCCGTGGATATCGCACGGCACGCAGCGCTGCCCACGCTGACGCTGACCTTGACCAATATGTCCGGGCTGTATCTGCTGATGCGCAACGAGGCAATCCGGGTACGGCGGGAGCCTTTCGTGGAATTTGCCGAGGCCAAGGGCATCGGGGAACGGGCGCTGCTGCTGCGGCATGTGGCCCTCAATGCGGCGCTGCCCCTGGTCACGGTCATTGTGATGCGCATCGGCGGACTGGTGGCCGGTTCGGTGCTGGCCGAGACGGTCTTCGCGTACCCGGGGATCGGCAAGCTGCTTCAGGAAGCGATCCTGGCGCGGGACTACCCGCTGCTGCACGGCCTGTTTTTGCTGATTACGGTAGCTGTGCTGCTTCTGAACCTGCTCGCGGATCTCATATACCCGCGGCTGGACCCGCGCATTCGCATCAGACGGGGGGAGAGTCTATGAACAAAGCGCGCTGGATCGGATTTGCTGTTCTGCTGCTCTTTGCCGTCGCCGCACTCACAGGGCCGCTGCTCGTCTCCTCGTCGCCCTTCGAGATCGACGCCGACCGCTTCCTGCCTCCGTCAGCCGGGCATTGGCTGGGGACGAACTCCCTGGGGCAGGATGTGTTCAGCGGACTTGTATACGGGGCGAGAACGACGCTGCTGGTCGGGTTGTGCGTTTCGCTGCTCAGCACGCTGCTGAGCGGCCTGCTGGGCCTGATCGCCGGCTATTCCCGGCGGCTCGATCCCGTGCTGAATGCGCTGGCCAACATGCTGCTGGTGCTGCCGCCGCTGCTGCTTATTCTGATCGTCGCCTCGTTCACCGGCGGCGGCACCTGGCAGCTGATCCTGACGCTGGGCCTGCTGACCTGGCCGTCCTTCATGAGGCTGATCCGCGCTTCGGTGCTGTCGTTGAAGGAGCGGGAGTTCGTCAGGGCGTCCAGGCTGTTCGGCGGCGGCACCTTCTATGTGCTGCGCCATCACCTGCTGCCGTTCCTGTGGCCGCTGCTGCGCACGAAGTTCATCCTGTCGTTTCGGCAGGCGGTGACGATTGAGGCGAGTCTGGCCTTTATCGGCATTGGAGACGCGAACCGCCCCTCGTGGGGGAAAATGCTGCAGCAGGCGTTCAGCCGCAACGAAACGTGGATATCGGACGTCTGGCAGTGGACCGTGCTGCCGCCGACGCTGGCGGTGCTGCTGGTCACGGTCGGGCTGGCGCTGGCCGGGGAGGAAAAATCTGCAGAGGCGGCGCTGACGAAAGCCGGTTCGCCGCGCGGACGCAAAGCGGCGCAGGCTGCCTTCGGGAAGGCCGCCGCCGCGGCCGGGCAAGCGGGCGTCCCGCCGCGGCGGCATAGCGCGCTCGCCGCGGACCGGCTGAGCGTCGGGGCCGGAGGCCGCGCGATTGTGCGCGGCGTCAGCTTCGCGCTGCCCGCCGGAAGTGTCGCCGCGCTGATCGGCGAATCCGGCTCGGGCAAAACGACGCTGGCCCGCGCCTTGTATGGCCTCCTTCCCGCTGAGGCATTGAAGGGGGAGGCCTGGATCGCCGGCAGGCCTATCTACGGAATCGCGGAAGGGCCGGCGATGAAGCGCTGGACGGATGCGGCCTTCATCTTTCAGGACCCTCGCCAAAGCTTCAATCCGCTGCTTACGCTCGGCGCGCAGTTTTCCGAGGCGATGCGGAGGAATCCGGCGCAGGGCCGCGAAGGGAAGAAGGCGGCGCAGGCTGCCGCTGCCGCCGCGCTGCGCGAGGTACAGCTGGACCCGAAGCTGCTGGGAAGCTACCCGCATGAGCTGAGCGGGGGCATGCTCAGCCGGGCGCTCATCGCGCTTGCGCTGATCAACAGGCCGGGCGTGCTCATTGCCGACGAGCCGACAGGCGCGCTCGACCCGATTGTGAAGCGGGAAATACTGGAGCTGTTGACGGCGAAGGTTCGGGAGCACGGGATGACGCTGCTGCTGATCACCCATGATCTTCAGGCGGCGGAAGCGGTAGCGGACCGCATCCTGACGCTTGCCGGCGGGGAGCTGACCGAAGACCGGCGCGTGGAACGGAAGCTCGGCTAGAGGCATGAAGCTCCTTCCTCCGCCGGGCCGGAGGTGTCCGCCTTTCCTCGCCTGTCCGTTGGAAACGGGGATAGGACAGGCAAAGGGGAAGGCGCGCGCAGCGCGGTTTCTTCCGGCAGTGTGACAGTGCAGGCGGAAGTAAAAGGAAAGGAGTCCGGAAGACGATGCTGGATGTGATCGAGGTAAGTAAGCGCTTTGAGGGGCGCAAGCAGGGCACGGACGCCCTGATGGACGTTTCCCTGTCTGTGGAGCGGGGGGAAATCTTCGCGCTGATCGGGGAAAGCGGCTCGGGCAAGTCGACACTGGCCGAGTTGATCGTGGGTCTGCAGCAGCCGACCCGCGGCGTCGTCCGCTGGCGGGAGGAAGCAGCGGCGGAGCGCGCGCCGGACAGCCAGGCGGCAGGCCGTTGCTCCGAACGGTCTGCGTGTCTGTACGCCGGAAGAGCGGCATCCGCAAACGCGCGGTCCCGGGTGCAGATTGTGTTCCAGAATCCGGATCGATCGATGAATCCGTATTGGAGTGTACAGCGCATTGTCACCGAGCCGCTGCTGCTTAATGGCGTAAACCGGACCGAGGCTGCGGCCAGGGCCAGCGAGCTGCTGGAGCAGGTCCGCCTCCCGCAGGCGCTGCTGGATCGGAAGCCTGCCGAATGCTCGGGCGGCCAGAAGCAGCGCGTCGCGATTGCGCGCGCGCTGGCCTTGTCCCCGCGGTTGTTAATCGCCGACGAGATTACCTCGGCGTTGGACCCCGGGACGGAACGGGAGATTTTGCAGCTGCTTCTTGCGCTAAGAGACGAACGACGGATGTCGATCCTGTATATCACGCACCGGCTGGAGACGATCGGCGGCTTCGCCGATCGTCTGGCGGTCATGAAGGACGGGCGGGTGGTCGAGACAGGGGAGACGGAGAAAGTGCTGGAGGCGCCGAAATCAGCCTATACAAAGCAGTTGCTGGCTGCCTGCTTATACCCGTAGCTGCTTGGGGGCGAAGTACTGCTGCATTTCGCGGCAGAACGACTCCTCAGCCTCGGTAAGCCGGGCGTCCTTGCGGATCACAAAGCCGTTCTTGCGGCGAATCTGGATGGAGGCGACCTGGCTGACGGCGAGCTCGCCCCGCCTCACTTCCTCCCGGATGACGGGATAGGGAAGGAACGCGATGCCGAGTCCGGCCTTGATCGCCTGCAAAATGACCGTGAAATTGCTCATTTGCAAAAAACGCACCTGGACGTTGAAACGCTCCAGATGGGTTTGAATATATTCGCTGATATAAAAGCTTTGCGGCAGCAGGACCGTAGTCTGATGCAGATCGCGGCTGTACAGCAATTTCCGTTCGGTCCACGGATGGCCGGCCGGTATGACGAGCGGAAGCTCGTCTTCGAACAGCTCGTAGGCGTCGAAACGGCTGTATACGGCCTCGTCCTCGGGATAGATGGGGAGGAAGGCGACGTTGGTTTTGCCCTCCAGCAGCGCCCGCTGCAAATCGGTGTAACAACTGGCATAGACCTCCAGAAGCTGCTCCGGAAACGCCTTGTGATAATGCGACAAAATGTCCGGCAGGTAGTAGTTGGCAATGTACTGGCTGATATAGACGGACAGGATGCTTTCCTGCCTTCGAAGGGATTGCTGGACCTTCTCGCCGGCTTCCCTTAGCAGACGGGTCACTTGTCTAGTGTAATCCAGCACGATTTTCCCCTGCTCCGTCAGCTGTACCTGTCTGCCTTTGCGCTGGAACAGCGGCGCGCGGAACTGCTCCTCCAGCTGCAAAATATGGTGGCTAATCGTAGGCTGCGAGCAGTGAAGCCGCTTGGCCGCCTCCGTAAAGGAACCGCATTCGGCGAGGACCAGAAAGCTTTCCATCCTCTCGATTGTTTTCACAAGTATCCACCTCGTCAAGCATCTTGCGTAGGAACGCTTATTTTCACCACATTATATTTGAAAATGATTCTCATTGTCAACAGCTGTCGAATCATCGAATCATCTATGCTGTCTTCTCCGGCCGCAAACCGAAGCCGCCTGCCAGACCGTCGAACCTGCGGTCTTGAGCGCGCAAAACCGAAAGCGAGCATAACTCGTGCTGGGACAGCTGCGGTCATCTACCGCTTGCTGAAGGATGCTAATTGAATCAAATAATGTGGAAAAACCTCTCGGGAAGCAGCTTGCTTAACCTCAAGCTGCACCGAGAGGTTTATTATTTGAAAATGTGTCTCAGCTTAAGTTAAAAATCAAGTGAATCCGAGTATCATAACACCCTGTGTCAACGAACACACACTTTCAATTCATGAATGGATTGAGGGGGCTTTTGTGTCAGGAAAATGATGGGGGCAGTATTGTTTCATTATTGAGGGTTAATTTGTGTCAATGGTGTAAGGCGACACGAACATAGATCCTTAATCGTGAAGATGATTCGATTGCCGTTTTTTTGTGTTGCAATATAAAGTATAACTGTATATAGTATAACTATATAGTTATACTATATATAGTCATGCGATATAAAGTTTTTTACCAGGAGGGTAAGCATGGAAAGAGATAAACACTTGCCGTTGACCGAAACCGTTTATTACATTCTGTTGGCCGTGGTCGAACCGGCGCACGGTTATCTAATCATGCAGAAGGTGGAGGAGCTCAGCGGCGGGCAAGTTCGAATGGCCGCGGGTACCCTGTATGGCGCGATTGAGAATCTGGTAAAGCTGAATTTCATTCAGCCTGTGGCCAGCGAGGACAGCCGCCGCAAGGTGTATGCCATTACCAACAAAGGGTTGGAGATTCTGCTCCTTGACCTTGAGCGAATGAAGCACATGATTGCTGTGACGACAGATCGATTGAAATGAGAATGGAGGAACCGCGAATGAAAAAATATAAGTTCTTTACTAACTTCGACGAAGAAGAAAACTGGTTGAATGACATGGCAAGGCAGGGTTATCGATTCACAAAAAAGACGTCGTTCGGTTATGAATTTGAACCTGAAAAGCCAGAGAATGCAACGATAAAAATGGATTACCGCACCTTTAAAAAGCGGGAGGATTTCGAGGATTACTGTGCTTTATTTGAGGATAGCGGCTGGGAACATATCACGGGAACGAAAAGCTCGGGATATCAATATTTTAAGAAAGCAGACAAACAGGGAAGTGAAGAGATCTTTTCGGATGTCGATTCCAAAGCCGGCCGGTATAAGCGGCTGTCGGATATGTGGGCTACGTTAGCTTGTTCCTTCATTCCTATACTGGCGGCACTCATTTCTACTGACGCGATCGATCCAGGAGTATTGCTTGATCCGAAATCGCTATATTATACTCCGGGATTATGGGATTTAAACGGAGCGGCTTTCTGGAGGGGCTTTCTTTTCGAAACGCCATTCGCCCTGTTTAGAGGCTTCTTCTGGCTAATCTTTCCGGTTATGATAATGACATATCTGTATTTCGCATTTAAGGCAAATAAACAATATAAGAAAACGCAAGAAGATAAAATCACCCGCAAATAAATACAACCGCCCCGATGCAGATTCATGTCTGCATGAGAGCGGCCTGCTGCCAGGAATAAATAGGGGGGTGATTAAGCTATAGGGTATTCAGATAAACCGGATGTGCCTTATACCATTCCGGTATATGCGGATCATGTATTGAAATTTATGGATGCTTTAGGCATTCAAAAGGCGCATCTTTCGGGTGAATCTCTGGGCGGATGGGTAAGTACGTGGCTAGCGATTCATCATCCGCATCGCGTTGCCAAGTTGGTTTTAAATACGGCGGGTGGGCTTATTGCAGATCCTAAAGTCATGGAACGTTTGAGAACGCTTACAAGGCAAGCGGTTGAACAACCAACCCGGGAGTTTATAAAAATTAGATTGGAATTTTTAATGCTCAGTAAGACGAGTGTTACAGATGAATTGATTGATATCCGCTACGAAATATATTCCCAGCCGGAAATGCGTAAAGCTGTTGAAAATATATTAGTGCTGCAGGAGATGGAAGTTAGGGTTAAGAATATGCTCTCTGAGGAGGATTTAGCAAAAATAACAGCGCCGACATTTGTTATTTGGACTTCCCATGATCCGACGGCAGGAATCGAAGTAGGAGAACGTTTTGCCAAGGCTATTCCTAATGCCCGAATGAAGGTAATTGAAAACGCGGGACATTGGCCGCAATATGAACAAGCAAATGAATTCAATGAACTTCATATTAACTTTTTGAATGAAGGTGATAGGTAATGGCACATATTGTTGGTGGATATGCAGCTTCCCACAGTCCGTTAATGTTAACCTCATTTGGTAAAGCCGATCAGGACAAAGCTAACCTGGTTTTGAGCGGTTTCAATTATATTAAACAACAATTGGATGAGCAAAAGCCAGATGTCATTATCGTCATCTCAGACGATCATTTCAAATCTTTCTTCTTGGATAATATGCCTATGTTCTGTATCGGCGTTCATACCTGTAAATGGTTGATGCAATACGATTGGCTATTAGCAAGGATTAATTGAACTATCTTGAAAAAGGACTGGGGTATATCTTGTCATAGGCATTGTGGAGCGGGATCAGGAATTCAGTAGAGGCACTTTATACAATTCAATTGTGTATATCGGGCCGGATGGGAATGTTCTAGGCAAACATCGAAAGCTTGTACCAACGGGTTCCGATGGTTAATAAAAAGCGTATTGCGCTTATGCGGCATACGCTTTTTATTTTTTTGATTTTAGGACGACATTCGGCTACTGAATTAAAAAGATAAAGATAAGTTTGTGTCGTCCGACGGGGCGGGTGTTGGTGTGGGTAATTGACGGAATGAAAAAATTCAACAAGCAACAAGAGTCATACTAACTTTATTCCATGACATATTCACAAAACCCGTATTTTGTACAAATGTATATAAATCGATAAAACCCCTTGTATGTTAATTCAGGCCTCTAATTCTAATGCCGACTCATATTCCTTGTTTTCAAGCGATTTTAAAAAAGTATCAATTAGCTCCTTGTCTGATAATCTTTGTAACACTTAAATAACACCTTACTTTTCATGTTTTATAAGTGTTAGAGTTTTCTATGGTAGGTACTAAATTTTATTACGGAAACTAGAAAAACAACCAGCCGTCAAAGGTGGTTGTTTTTCTAGTCAACCTATAGAGTAAGCCACTCCTATATTCTGGCATTTCATTCACTAAAATGGATATCAGGAATATATTTTATCTTTTCAAACCCTCTGTAAGTCTTATCCAAAACCCGCCCTTAAAGTTTTTCGGTTCATGGGAAATAACAAATGCACTCGGAGATAATCCTTGAAGGATTTGCATTAACCGCTTTTCGTTATTTCTTTTGACCAGTACTTGCAGGACCAGTCGCTTACCGTCCCTTCCATCTGCTGGCCAAGACGTAACCCCGTATCCTTTTTCTCTTAGTTGAGCGGCAAGCTCCATTTCCAAGGAGTCAACGATAACTTGCACTACCAGATACCCCAGTGCCAAATATTCTTCGATTCGGCTGCCCATATAAACCCCAATCCCGAAACCGATACAGTATGCGGCCATATTATATGGATTATTCACGTTTTGCAGCACCAAGTTAAGACCCATCAAGTAAATAAACACTTCGAGCATGGCCAGGAAGGACGCCAATCCCCTTTTTCCTTTGATGACAAGAATAAGGCGCAGCGTGAAGATCGATACATATACAATACAACGTTTATACCGATGATTGAACCGATTAGAGGAAGAGAAATCATAATCCCTTTCGGGTGGCGATGAATTCCGGTCTGTCCCTTTGTCCCGAAAATGGCTCTCCCACTTTGTTGTCAACGCTGTTGTATACAATGAAAACGTTACTGCGAGTCATCGGCGTAATGTTGCTGTTAGAGCCATGCATAATATTACAGTCAAACAACACAATCGATCCCGCTTTTCCAACCGGCGTATCGATCCCGCCTTGTTTGGCTAGGTCAGTTAGACTTCCATGGTCTGGCACCCCGTACTGCTGCTTTCGTAACGATTGCTTGAAATGGTTTTCCGGGGTCTCTCCTACACACGCAACAAAGTGTTTATGGGAACCCGGAATGACCATAAGCGGACCATTGAAATGAAAGTTATCCTCCAAGGCAATGGAACAGCTGAGTGCTCTCATTCTCGGCATGCCGTCTTCGACATGCCAGGTTTCAAAGTCAGAGTGCCAATAAAATTCTTTACCGGTAAAGCCCGGTTTAAAATTAATTCTGGACTGATGGATGTATGGCTGGCTGCCTAAGATATACTCAACAATAGCATGCAACCTCGGATGCCGTGACAACTCTTTAAAGACAGCGTTAATGTGATGAATCGCAAACACCGATCGGACTTCGTCGCTCTCAGGTTCACGAATAATTACATCCGTTTTATTAGTTCGGGCGGAAATCTGGAGACGACGTGCTTCTTCCTGAAACCTTTTGATTTCTGTTTCGGTAAAAAACTGTTCGATGAATAAGTAACCGTTTTGTTCGTAAAAATTGGATTGTTCCTGACTGAGCGAACTCTCCGGTGTCCAATCGGAATAAATAACGGGATCTTTACGCGGAATGATTTCGGGCTGATTGCTTATTCTTGAAGGGTATAAATCCACCATTTTTTCTTGTTTTATCATCAGATTATCATTGTTCATTAGTTCATCTCCTTAATCCATGGAATGAGCGAGCAGTGGATAGGTGCCCTTTTCGTCATGTACTTCTCTACCTGTTAATGGCGGGTTAAATACACAAATCATTCGCAGCTGCGATTTGGCGCGCAGATAATGTTTTTCATTTCCGTTAAGCGCGTACAAAACTCCGGGACGAATGGGGTACGTCTCCCCGCCGATGGCCTCAATTTCTCCTTCTCCTTCGATGCAGTACACCGCTTCTACATGATTTTGATACCAAATGAGGGTTTCTGTGCCGGCCTTGATCAATGTATCATTCATAGAAAAACCCATACCGTCTTTCTTTAACAGAAGTCTTCTGGAATTCCATGTCTCCGTGTCCACATCATCTTTTGTATTCAAAACGTCATTCAGATGCTTAACGATCATTTTCATACCTCCATTTAACTATTAGATATCTTATTTTCATGCAGAACATATGCTGCCAATTGTTCCATACCAGCTGCAACAATTTTGAGTCCTTGTTCCAGTGTTGTATCTTCTATTGTTAAAGGCGGCATCAGCTTGGCGACTTCGCTACGCGGCCCGGATGTTTCCATGATTAATCCTTGCCTGAAGACAATTTCGGACAGTCTCTCAGCCAAGCCGTCTATCTCAAAAGCAATACCCTGAATCAGTCCTCGCCCCCGAATTTCTCCTTTAAGCCCGGGATGCTGACTTACCATTTGCTCAAGCGCCGATTGGATGGTTTGCGCCTTACGCATAATACTGATTTCAAAATCATCCGATTCCCAGTAACCTAGCGCCTCAGTAGCTGCGATAAAGCCAAGATTATTGCCCCTAAATGTACCATTGTGCTCCCCCGGCAGCCATTCATCAATGTTCGGTTTCAACAGTGTGATCGCCATCGGAAGTCCATAACCCCCGATGGACTTGGAAAGGCAGATAATGTCCGGTTCGATTCCCATATGGTCAAAGCTAAAAAACGATCCTGTTCTTCCGCATCCCATTTGAATATCGTCCAGAATGAGAAGTATACCTTTCTGTTTACAAAGACGTTCTATTTTTTGCAGCCAATCGGCACTTGCCGCCTTCAACCCGCCCTCTCCCTGGAGGGATTCCAATATTACCGCTGCCGGTAAGGGTACCCCGCTTCCCGGATCATCTAACAGCTTTTCAATGTAATCGGCCGTATCCACATCCTTGCCAAAATAGCCGTCGTATGGCATAAAGATGGAATTGTGCAATTCGACGCCGGCACCCTTTCTTTTGAAGGCATTTCCCGTTACGGCAAGTGAACCAAGCGTCATCCCGTGGAATGCGTTGGTGAAACACATTATGGTCGAACGTCCTGTAACTTTACGTGCGATTTTCATCGCACTCTCAACTGCGTTCGTTCCAGTCGGACCAGGGAACATCACTTTATAATCCCATCCGCGAGACTTTAAGATGACGTCATGAAATCTGGTTAAAAAGGTTTCTTTGGCACTGGTCGCCATATCCAAGCTGTGCGTGATCCCGTCCTGCAGCAAATAATCAATTAGTTTGGCGCGAATCTTTTCGTTGTTGTGCCCATAATTCAAAGCCCCGGCTCCGGCAAAAAAATCAATATATTCATTTCCTTGTGTGTCCCACAGTTTGGCGTTCCTAGCCTTATTAAAAACTGTCGTGAATGTGCGGCAGTAACTCCTTACTTCCGATTCCAGCTTGTCGAATACGTCCAAATTTGATGTTTCCAGTAACTGAGTTCCCATATTTGACCTCCAGTTTTATATTTTAGAGCTGGTTAGCAATGGTTAATATCAGCTCTTATGAACAGAAAACGGACCGATACGGAACAAATTTTCAGCTTCATGCATGCTAACGGGAGGAAATAAGGAAGAGTCATACCCCGGTTCCATATCACAGTGCACTTCATGCTCTCTTGCCAAACTCATAAACAATTGACGAGAGGGTGTATTAGACGGCGATATCGTTGCCTCGATATAAGAGATGTTTCTGCAAATATCACGTCCCAGCAATGTTTGGATCATTGATTTAGCCAGTCCTTTTTTACGATGGGTTCCTGCCACAGCCACTTGCCAGATAAATAACGTGTCTTCCCTTTTCTGAGAACGAAATGCAGATAAAAAACCGACAATGCCGAAGTTATCCTCCGCTACAACACAAGTGTCTCGGAAATAATCACACAGCATGAGATAACTGTATGGAGAGTTGAGGTCCAATGATCCTGCCTGCCTGATTAATTCCCATACCTTTGCTCCATCCTCTGCTCCAGGAACGCGAAACCTTGTAACACAGTCTACTTGCATGGACTTGAGCACTCCTTCCGTTTTCATTCTCAAATAGATCGAAAACGCTTAAGAAACAATTGCAATCTCTCGGATTGAGGATCATCAAAGATCGCTTCAGGCGGACCCTGCTCCACAATTCTTCCATCGGCACCAAAGATAACTCGGTCGGCGATCTCTTTGGCAAAATCCATTTCATGAGTAATCAGCATCATCGCCATTTCTCCCTCTGCAGCAATTTCTCGAATAACTTCAAGGACCTCTCCAACCAACTCGGGGTCCAAAGCAGAGGTCACTTCATCAAATACCATCACTTTAGGGCGCATAACCAGTGCACGGGCAATGGCAACACGCTGCTTTTGGCCACCTGAGAGCATCGATGGATAGACAGTTAGCTTGTCATCCAATCCCACCTTGCGAAGCATTGACACCGCCCGCTGCTCAGCCTCTTCTTTGGACAACCCAAGCACTTTGCGAGGAGCCTCCGTCACATTGCGAAGCACATTCATATGGGGAAAGAGGTTAAAGTGCTGAAACACCATTCCCACATTCATTCTCATTTGGTGTAAATGTTTCTCATCGGCGCGAACCAACTGGTCCCTAACGCGCTTGTGCCAGAGAAGTTCCCCGCCTAGTTCGATCATTCCTGAAGTAGGTTCCTCCAATGTCATCAGCATGCGGCCAAGTGTCGTTTTTCCAGAACCGCTTGGCCCGATCATTGCCACTTTTTCGCCTGGATTTATCTCCAAATCAATGCCTTTCAGAACTTCCAGTTCTCCAAATTTTTTAGTCACGTTCGTATATTTCACAATCGGTTGCTTGGCTGCAGCATAACTGAGCTGCTCTACGGGCATAGCCAAATCCGCCACCTCCTTGAAATCAAACCTTTCGTAGTACTTATAAGGGCTAAAATTACTTTCCTGTTCGAAGATTCATTCGTTTTTCCAGTCTCCGTACGAGTAAGGAAGCCGGGTAACTGATAGCCAAAAATAATATACCGACCATGGTGTATGGTTCGAAAACTCTGTACGAATCAGCTACGATATTTTTGGCTGTCAGCATCAATTCAACCAATGTGATCGCCGATAAGATCGGGGTTTCCTTAAACATAACAATCAGGTAATTTCCCAAAACGGGAATAATCGGTGGAATAGCTTGCGGAAGAATAATATTTTTCCATGTTTTCATTCTGGAGAAATTAAGCGCTACCGCGGCTTCCCATTGGCCCTTGGGAACCGCCTCGATGCCCGACCGGTACACCTCGGACAAATACATGCTGTAATGCAAGCCCAGTCCTAAGATTCCCGCACTAAAAGCCGACAGCGAAATACCGGTCAGTACCGGAAGGCTGTAATATAAGAAAAATACTTGCACCAGCAATGGCGTATTGCGAATAAACCCAATGACCCCTTTTGAAGAAAGAGACACAATCCTCCATCGGGACCGTACTGCACCGGCAAGGAGCAGTCCTCCGATACAGGCCACGGCAAAACCGCAAAACGTAGCTGTAATAGTCATTTTCAAAGCTTTCAGAAGCTCAGGTAAAATTTCAATAACAAATTCCCAATCCCACATCGACTACATCCTCCCCGCCGTCAATTTCCGCTCCAGCATACGAACACCAAAGGAAACAAGAGCAGAAATGACAAAATACATGATAAGCAGGAGCCCCAGAATCTCCGATGTCCAGGAGATGTAGTTATTTCTTAAGACCATTGCTTGATAAGTTAAATCCGCCATCGTGATAAAGTAGACCAGCGAAGTAGATTTCACCAATTCAATCAGTAAATTCCCAAACGGCGGCAGCATTCGTATAAAAGCTTGAGGCAAAATAATGTGAATCAGCGTCTGCCAAGGCTTCATATTAAGAGCTATCGCCGCTTCCCATTGGCCCTTAGGGATAGCAATCATCGAACTGCGTACAATCTCGGAACCATATGCTCCGAAATTAAGTCCAACCGCGATCACGGCCGCCGTCATTTTAGGGAGTTCAATTCCTACAAAAGGAAGCGCAAAATACATCCAAAAGAGTTGTACCAGCAGAGAAGTTCCCCTAAAAATTTCGACATAAACCCCAGTAAGTGCGCGCACCCACCATTTACGGGACAACTTACACAAACCAGCAATAAATGAAGTTAAAAGTGCCAATACCGAAGCAAAAACAGCCACCTTTATGGTAATTTCTGCCCCTTGGAGCAGCGCCGGAAGAAAATCAATCCATGATTTCGGCATTATTGCTTACAAAGCTGTTCGGCCGTCATATCACCAGGAAGCTCTTGTTCGGTAAAGCCGAATTTCTTCAAAATAGTTAAAAGTTCACCCGATTCCTTCATTTTCTTCAACTCGGCGTTATAAGCTTTTTGGAATTCAGTATCGGCTTGGCGAAATGCAGTGGCGCCATAACCTCGTACGCTTTTACCCTCAATAACCGGCTGTTCAAAATCAGTGACCCGATCAATACTGTTATCTTTTGCAGAATCCAACATGGCTTGAAGCGATGGTCCCGTCATCGTGATCGCGTGAACTCTGCCAGCTTGCAGCGCGTTTACAGCGGATGCTTGATCGGGAACCTGCACAATGCGTTCCTTTGGCACTCCGGATGCCTCCAAATATCCGATTTCAATAGCCCCGGTCATAACGGCTACTTTAGCCTCCTTATTCCCTGCGATATCTTTATAACTATACAATTGCAGCGGATTCCCTTTTTTGACTGCAATCGCTTCCCCGATGCTGTACTCCGGATCGGCGAAAAGGACGGCTTCGCAGCGTTTGGGATTAACGAACATTCCGGCTGTTATCAGGTCGAATCTCTTCGCTTGGAGCCCACCGATCAACGATCCAAATTCGGTTAACTCCCCTTTCATTTCGTTAATACCAAGATTTTTTAATACAACCCTCGCAATTTCTACGGCTTCTCCAGTTAACTGCCCGTCTTCCGTTTTGTAAGCATACGGTTTCTCATTTGCAAAACCGACTGTGATAAAGCCCTGTTTTTTGGCTTCGGCTAAAGTTTTGCTTTCTACTGAGCCCGCTGATCCTCCTGACGAGGTCCCCCCTGCCAAACCAGTGTCATCGGATTTACCACAAGCTGCGAGTGAAAGCAGTAAAGTTATAAACAACATCATGACTACACTTTTTTTCATACGGCACGACAACCTCTCTTATAAATTTTGCTGACACGTATTACGCATCCAGGGCAAGTCAAATCAATAACAGAACCTCCTTTTGTACTTAATTGAACAACATTACTGCAGGATGTGGTGCAATCGTTTGATTGAATAACGAGTGAGTATGAACCACGAAGTGCTGCATTCAATTCAAGGGAAGATTCAGGAAGAATCAATAAGGTAGTTCATACTATAACAAACAAATCAACATCTAACAACCCTTAAATTAAAATTAAGTTGTTAGTTAGAAAATGGTTTATTTTCTTGAAAAGAAAAAAAAAGAGATTGCCTGGGCATTTAATGCCTTCAGACAGTCTCTCTAAAATACTCTTTATTTTATTCCTCCGGTCGGAATACGTTGATAAAAAATTCGGTCTTTTTCTGCACTTGCCCATCGCCCACAACTACGATTACGTCATTGGCGCCTAAAATGACATGAGGTCCCGGAGAAATCGATACTTGTGTGCCCCTTCGCAAAGCGACAATGGTCGCTCCTGTGTTTTGCCAAAATTGAAGATTTGCAATAGTCTTTCCTACTGCATGAGAATTTTCACTCACTTTAATTTCTGCGGGATGGTATGGCTTTAAATTTTGCAGGCGGTCTGACGTGGTGATGATCTCCGAAAGCAGGGCTTCAAACTTGCTGTCGATTTCCTTTTTCTGCAGTAAAAGCTGCTGCAAATCCTGCTTCAGGGAATAAACTGATTTCAAGTAATTATTACGGGTAACGTACTCATAAGCATTTTGATCAGATATAACAACAATCTCTTTTCCTTGTGAGACAGAAACGATATTCTCGTCCTTCAGCAAACCAATCGCTTTGCGTATGGTTTCCGGGGATACATTGTAATGACTTGCCAAAAGAGTTCTTCCTGAGATTTTGCTTTGAACCGGGAATTCTCCACTTACAATTCTTTGGGCTATATCAAGTGCTATAGACTTGTAACCTACTATCTCTTGCATTTTATTTTCTTACTCCTTGTTTATATAATCATCCAAGAACTTGGATATAGAATTTAGAATACTCCCTTTTCTGGGTAAGGTAAACCAAAAGTTCGCCATTTTTAAACAAATTCAGACAACCCGTTCTGCACGCGGGAAAATTAACGTTAAAAACCAACCTTATCCCACCCAGCTTAGCCCCATTTAACTCATAGCACACAGAAAAAGGAGCCGAAATCATTCAAACTCCTTTCAACATTGCTAGGGATGGACGGTTGATCGCATGACCCCGACTAGATTAGCCCATCAGTTTACAGTTTTGTATAATTGCTTCATATGGCAAACGAATGAGCGGTATAACATTCATCCGTTTGCCATTTCCTCCAACATTACCAATCTTATTTCTTGATTACGCTTGTCCAGAAACCCCCATGAAATTGTCTGGGCTCAATGACTATAATAAATGCCTTGGGATCAATAGAAAGAATTACTTTAAATAGTCTGGCCTGATTTTTTCGCTTAGACAGTATTTCCATAACCAGTCTCTCGCCATCCAGTCCCATCCCTGTCCAACAGGTCACTCCATAACCCTGATCACGTATTAATTGTGCCATGCTACTATCACAACGATTGCTGATTACCTTCAACGTAATATAGCCTAAGGCAATTTTCTCCTCTATCTATGCCCCGGTCAGTATTCCAATGGCGTAACCAAGCGCGTATACAAGAAGACTCGCTATTTGGTTTAAATATTGCAGTACCAGATTCAAACCAAGCACATAAATCGTAATTTCTAAGTTGTACCATTCAATCCCCCCTTGGGAATATCTTGTTTCCCATATCCCTTATTTATGCCAAATCACAATAAAAAACATTTCCTTTTAACCGTAAACTTAACATAATTTTCTGTAAAATCACAAATAATAGCTAAAAAGGTGGAATCACTAATGAAGAAAATTTCCGGCGTATTCTGGATTTCAATAATAATATCCGCTCTTTTTGTATTTTGGGGCGCAGTCTGGCCTGAACGTCTGATTCAGATCATGAACCAGCTCCAAGTCTTCTTTTTAGTGCGGTTTGGATGGTTTTATCAGCTAACGGCCAGCTTTTTTCTTTTCTTGGCGGTGTTTTTAATCTTTAGCCGTTACGGAAAAATTAGATTAGGTAAGGACAATGATAGCCCAGAGTTCAGCCGGCCCACGTGGTTTGCGATGTTATTCAGTGCCGGTATGGGGATTGGTCTGCTCTTTTTCGGTGTTTCGGAACCTATTTCACATTACGCAAATCCACCTATTGGTCAAGGCAGGACAAATGAGAGTGCCAAGATCGCCTTACAATACACTTATTTACATTGGGGTTTTCATGCTTGGGCCATTTATGCAACAATCGCATTAGCGTTGGCTTACTACAAATTCAGAAAAGATTTACCTGGTTTAATCAGTGTCACTTTATATCCATTGCTCGGTGAAAAAATCAAAGGACCACTCGGTGTACTCATAGACACGTTTGCGGTATTTGCCACCATATTCGGCGTTGCTGCCTCATTAGGTTTAGGAGCCGCGCAAATTAACGGCGGTATCAGCTATTTAACCGGTATTCCTAATAATTTTTCCGTGCAGCTAATCATTATCGCGATAGTCACCGTTCTATTCATTCTATCGGCCGGCACCGGTTTAGATCGCGGCATTAAATATTTAAGCAATGCCAATTTGTTTTTGGCGATTATTTTGTTCATCAGTTTTTTATTTCTTGGTCCTACCGTATTCCTGTTGGATTTATTCACTACGACGTTCGGGGGATATGTTCAGAATTTATTGTCTATGGGATTGCGTCTCGCTCCTTTTAATGAACGCAATGCCGAATGGCTCAGATCATGGACCATTTTCTATTGGGCCTGGTGGATTGCATGGGCCCCCTTCGTAGGCACCTTTATTGCGCGGGTGTCCAAAGGGAGAACTGTTAGGGAATTTGTGATCGCGGCTTTAATTATTCCCTCGATTGTGTGTTCTGTTTGGTTTGGAGTGTTCGGGGGAAACGGGATTTATATGGAGCACGTATTAGGCTTGAATGTTTCAGGTCAAACTCTTGAGACAGCATTGTTTTACATCTATGACCACCTTCCGATGTCGATGTTATTGGTCATCTTGACATTATTTTTAGTTAGCACGTTCTTTATCACCTCGGCTGATTCCGCCACCTTCGTACTGGGCATGCAGACGACCTATGGCAGCTTAAATCCTCCGACTTTCGTTAAAGTAATATGGGGCCTTGTTTTATCGGCCTCAGCGGTTATTCTGATGTCTTCCGGTGGATTACCGGCATTTCAGACAGCCATCATAGTTAGCGCCTTACCCTTAGCGATTATTCTCCTGCTTATGGCAGTATCCGTGCTAATATCTTTCCATTCTGAAATGGCTCCAAAAACTGGCCGGCCTGTGAAAAACGAAACCTCCTTGCATAATGAAACGGATGCTTCGCTGCCTAACAAACAAAAGGCTCGTACTTAGGTATTAACCAATTTTAGCGGAAGAACAATCCCCCTCCTGTCAACAACGTAAGTCCGTCTTAACGGATACTTTTTTCGCTATCGTCATGAGGGGATCATATCGCAATGCCATTAACCTGTTCCTTTTGAGATGAGACTTGAAATGCCAAAGTTATCACGCATGAGCGCCCCCGGATGTAAACAAACATGTTTCCTCGCCTTCATCGATTGTGTTTCCGGAACTTTGCATGTCTTTAAGAGCCTTATCTGCACCGCATGCACCAGTATAACAGTTTCGTGTTCCACGCGCTTAGATCACCGGATACCTCCAATACATCAGATAAGCTCGTTGCATACAGTTACCGTAGTTGCTCTGGCGGGCGAGGGTCATGCCCTCCTTATATCTTCTTTGCCCGCTGGCTGTTTTTCTGCCTTCAATTGACACCCAAGTTGTCCACTAACCTCTAACGTCGCCCACTCTACTTCACTAATATTGGCTATACCGGCTTGTCTAAGCCTTTGCTCTAGTTTATCAACCGATAATTTAACTTTCTTCATATTTTCCGGTATTAACTCCCATTACGAATTACTATTACGGCTTTACCGGTGATTAGTGTTTCAAGTCCGTCAACTTTCAGTTGAATAAATTCTCTCAACATCAATAGTAAAATAAGCATAAGCCATTGAAGGAAACACAGACTGGGCTTTTCTCAAAATTAGATCAATATTGGAAACTCGTAACCATTGTGATAACAGTTATCCGCAAAAGGAATTCGATTGGTCGCTTCAAATGCTTGTTGGAACCTCATGAAGGAGTGAGTGTTTGTTCCTAAAGAGGCATCGATGTGGCAAATAAGAACATGAATGTCTCATAAAAAGCAAAAAAAGCAGTCTCTAAGTGAGACTGCTTTTCCCCTTATTTGCTCTCCTTCTTTTTTAAGTCCTTCGCCCAATCATCCTGCACGCTTCGCTCCCACATCGGTACGCCCGAGCGGTACGCCGCTCGTCCATTCAAATGACCGGCCACAGGTGCTGTTATAAATACAAAGACGATGCCAAGCAGCAACTTGGCGCTTACATGCTCCAAAAATAACGCAAAATAAAGAAAAGCGCCGACTAAGATGAAAAGCACGCCTAACGTTGCGCTTTTGGTTGCAGCATGCGAACGCAGATAAACATCTGGCAGCCTGATCAGACCGAATGCGCTTAGTGCGCTTATCAAAGCGCCTGATAATACCAGCAATCCAATCAGAATTTCACCGATCTGAATCATCATCTCCGCTTTCAATGACAACACCTCTTTCTATATATCGCGCAAAGGCGGTAGTTCCTATAAAGGTCAAGATGCCTATGACCAAAATGATGTCAAAGTATGCATAGGTTTTTAGCAGCATGCAAATGACCGCGATCATGGATAGCAGCAGAACCCCGATCGTGTCCAGCGCGGCGATACGGTCCGAGATCGATGGCCCTTTCAGTAGCCGATACATACAGCCAACGATCGCAAGTGACAAAATGGCTAACGATAATAGCAGCAAACTAGACATCACGAGCGCGTCACCTCCATAATCGCCCTTTCAAACGTACCTTTGATCTGCTTAGACAGCTCATTCACATTCTCGATATCCATGGCATGAATATACAGTGTCTGGCCGTCCCGCGCCACATCCAACGTCAATGTGCCGGGGGTCAAACATATGAGGCAGGATAGAACGGTAATTTCCCAATCCGATTTAAGTTCCGTTTCTAGCGCGAATATGCCTGGTCGAACGGCAAGTCGGGGCCGGATAATTTGCATTATGACCACGAAACTGGAAATAGTTAGCTCTTTAGTAAAGAGGACAAGCAGCTTAACAACCGCCCATAATCGTCTCATATAAAAGTCATGCGGCCAGAATCGGCTAAGCAGTCCAATGCAAATGATCCCGAGCAAGTACCCGACCGTAAACCGTGGAGCCGAGAAGTCATTGTATAAGAACATCCAGACGAAGGCAATCGCCAGGTTTAACAATATTTGTAAGGCCATCTCTTCTACTCCTTCAGTACCGCATTAATGTAAATTTCCGGATTCATCAGTGTGTTTCCAGCCTCCGATACGACACGATATACCCACTCCGAGCCAAGTCCCATCAAGATCATAATAATAAACAGCCCCCCAGCCGATAAAAGCATCCCTTTAGAGAGAACCGTCTGAGGATTCGACGACAGTTTCTCTTCTCCCCAAAAGGCGCTTATAAATAATCGGACTAATGAATAAAGCACGATAAAACTGGATGCAACCGCGATACCAGTCAGCCAGAAATAATGCTCCTGTAAGCCTCCCTGAATGATGAGCAGCTTACCCGCAAAGCCGCTAAGCGGTGGAATACCCGCAATCCCTAGAGCGGTGATGAAGAGCATCCAGCCCATTGCCGGATGCCGCTTAATCATGCCGCCCATTTCCTTGAGCTGGCTCGTGCCAGTTACATGTACGATTAGGCCTCCCAAAATAAAAAGCATCGCCTTCGCTACCATGTCATGCAATAAATAAAAGACGACTCCGTCCATCGCAGTCTTAGTGGTCACTGACAGCCCAAAAGCAATGAACCCTACTGTAATGACAACATTATAGTTTATTATCCGTTGCACGTCCGAGTAGGCTATGGCCCCGAATGCACCAAGGATTATTGTAGCGGCGGCCATCCAAGCAATCCAGCTATGAGTAATAACCGGGTCGTGGTAGAACACGAGTGTAAAGGTCCGAATCAACGCATATAAGCCTACCTTCGTCAATAGAGCGCCGAATAATGCCGACACAGCTGCCGGCGGAACGCTGTAGGATCCGGGAAGCCAAAAGAAGAGAAACAAGCCCGCCTTTAGCGAGAAAACAATCATGAACAAAATGGCGATGACGTTTAATACGCCTTCTTGGCCTGCCTCTGCTACCCGCAGGGACAGGTCCGCCATATTCAGCGTACCTACAACGCCATATAAATAAGCTACAGCCGCTACGAATAACGTGGACGATAAAATATTGATTAAAATATATTTTAGCGTTTCGCGCAGCTGCCTTTTCGTTCCGCCAAGTACAATCAGCGCATAAGAAGATATCAGCATCACCTCGAAACAGACAAACAAGTTAAACAGATCTCCAGTCAAGAACGAGCCGTTAACCCCTACAAGCAGAAATTGAAAGAAAGTGTAATAATAATAACGTTCCCGCTGCTCCCCGACCGTACCGAAGGAGTAGAACAAACAAAAGGCTCCAACAATCGTTGTTACAAGAACAAGGAGTGCAGCCAGCATATCAGCTACAAATATGATTCCATGTGGCGGGAGCCATCCTCCCATATGCAGTGTTTGAATGCCTTCCGTTCTTACTTGATACAATATCATCCCTGCGGAGGCTGCTGTGCCCAATAAACTAAGGCTGCTAAGCCACCTTTGAAGCGATATCTTATTTTTGAGAAAAATAAGGACAGCAGCTGTACATAAAGGGATAAGAAGTGGCAATACAAGCAGATTATTCATCTTCCTTCCCCCTTAATTCCTCCATATCGTCCGTTCCCAGTTTCTGATAAGCCTTATAGGCAAGCACGAAGAAGAAGGACGTAACGCCGAAGCTGATCACAATGGATGTTAAAATAAGCGCCTGCGGCAGTGGATCCACATAGGACTCTGCCTTTTGCCCCAGCAGCGGAGCTGCCCCTGTTTTTAAACGGGACATCGTAAGCAAGAGCAAATGAACACCGTGCGTAAGGAGTGAGGTACCCAGTATAATGCGCAGCAGGCTTTTCGACAGCAGCAGGTACACGCCGACGGTGAACAGTGCGCCAATCGCAAGTGACATGTATAGTTCCATCTTTACTTATCCCTCCCTATCGCCAAAATAATCGTCATGGTGATGCCAACGACGGTTAGGTAAACGCCCAAATCAAACAGCATTGCGGTTGCCAATTCGGTATGGTCGAGCAGCGGCAGATTCCGATAGCCGAAGGTATGGCTAAGAAATGGCACATCAAACAAGAAAGAGCCTACACCCGTGAGTAAAGCGACTAGAATGCCAACAGCACTCACCTTGCGGAAATCGATCGGAATGACTTCACTAACCGTCTTGATGCCAAACGCCATTGCTAACAGTACGAATGCGGCAGCCGTCATCAGCGCTCCAATAAAACCGCCGCCAGGCTCATTATGTCCGGAGAAAAACAGGTACAAGGAAAACGTCAAAATGATAAATATAACAACCTTGGATAGTGTCTTCAAAATTACATCATTGCTTCGAATTCCATTGATCGGAAGCTTACCTCCACTCTCCCAATAACCAGGGGTAGCGGGTTCCTCCTCATGTTTTATCTTCAATCTGATTAGAGCATAGATCCCATAGGATGCAATACCAAGCACAACAATCTCCAGCATCGTATCAAAACCGCGAAAATCAACAAGGATGACGTTAACTATATTTTTACCCCCTGCGAGGTTGTAGCTTTCCTTAATATAAAAATCCGCTATCGATTCAAACGATCGGTTGCTGCTTGCGCTTAGAGCAAGTAAGGTCATTACCACGCCCACCCCAAGCGCGATTACGAAATTCGGCAGTTTAAAGCTCAATGTCTCAATCTCTTTCTTCAGTTTAGGCAGATGGTAGAAGCACAGAAGGAATAACGTAACGGATACCGTCTCCACGATCATCTGGGTCAGCGCCAGATCCGGCGCACGGAAGATGACGAAAAACAAGGTGACCATATAACCGACCGTACCTGTCAATATGATTGCAAGCATTCTCGTGCGGGCGAACGGAACGGCAATCACTGATAAGATAAGCGCGAAAATCACAACCGCTTCATATAACGACATCGGCGCATATTCGGAGAAGTCAAACCGCATATTCGCAGAGCCGCCCATTGTAATCGTAATAGAGACAATCAAAAACGCAAAGATATAAATCAAATAATGGCGAATGGAGCCCGTCATGTAACGATCTGTTAGACCTTTTGCTCCTTTATCCAGCATGTTAAGCCCGCCATCATAGGTTTTATTTAGGGATACCCCGCTAAATAACGGCCGGTTAAGCCACGTTACGCGATGATACAGGCGGTAAAGTACAATTCCCGATACGACAACGCCTATCGTCATAAATACTTCAGTCGTCCAGCCATGCCACATATGAATATCCGTATCGAATTGTTGTCCTGGCAGTAGCAGGGTCGGATGAATCGCTGCCATTGCCTGCTCGATTAGTGTGTACGACAATAAATTTGGAAACAAGCCGAAAACGACAGCGAGCGATGCCAGAACAACAGGAGGAAGAAGCATGCCAAGCGGAGCCTCATGCGGCTTTTTCTCCAGCTTGTCAAACTGCCGCTTCCCTGTAAACGTTTTGAATAACAATAACATACTGTATAAGAACGTGAAGATACTCGCAATCCAAGCAATAACTGGGAAGAACACGCCTATAAACTGCATATTAAAAACATCCAACTTCAGAATGTTAAGGACGGCCGTAAAAAACATTTCCTTGCTCAAAAAGCCGTTAAACGGCGGTAGTCCGGCCATGGAGGATGTCCCGATCAAAGCGATGGAGAAGGTCACCGGCATGACCGACATTAAACCGCCCAGCTTACGGATATCTCTCGTTCCCGTCTCATGGTCGACGATACCCACAACCATGAACAAGGCGCCTTTGAATATCGCATGATTGATAAGATGGAAGATACCCGCCATCGTAGCTTTCACGTAAAACAAAGACTCGCTTGTTCCGGAATAAATGGCTGCTGCCGAACCAAGACCGAGCAAGCTCATAATTAGTCCCAGTTGGCTGATCGTTGAAAAGGCAAGCAGTGATTTTAAATCTGTCTGCTTGAGCGCTCGATAAGATCCATAAATCAAGGTCACGATCCCCGTTCCGGAAACAAGCCAAAACCAGACTGCTTCGCCAGCAAATATCGGGCTAAGCCGTGCCACCAAATACAATCCCGCCTTAACCATAGTTGCGGAATGTAAATACGCGCTTACCGGCGTTGGTGCTTCCATTGCATCCGGCAGCCAAATATGAAACGGGAACTGTGCAGACTTCGTGAAGGCCCCCAGCAGAACAAGCAGCATCGCAGGACCAAATAAGCTGTGCTCCGTTATCGTGTTTACATTCGCGAGAATTTCCCTAATGCTGAATGTTCCTGTAATAACGTAGAGCAGCACGAACCCGCTTAGCATCGCCAAGCCCCCGAACACGGTAATTAGCATTGATTTTAAAGCGCTGTACCTCGACTTTTCCCTTTGGTACCAGAAAGCGATCAGGAGGAAAGACGAAATGCTTGTCAGCTCCCAGAATCCGTACAGCACAATCAGGTTATCGGAAAGCACTACCCCGAGCATAGCTCCCATGAATAGGAGCAAGTAAATGTAAAACTGACCGATCGCTTCTTTTCTTTTGTTCAAATAAAAGATCGAATACAGAATAACTAAGGAACCGACCCCCGAAATCAGAAGCGCAAACAGCAGACTGAGCCCATCCAAATAAACGGTAAAATTCACTCCTAGTGAAGGGATCCACGGTACCGCGGCCGTTAATCGCTCCCCATCCTGAACCTCTGGCAACCGTACCAGAAAATAAATAAATATCAAAACGGGTGCAGGCAAAATAAACCATCCGGTATGGATGTGCGGCATCATTTTATTCAGAATCAGGCTGCCTAACGCGAAAATAAAAGGCAAAAAAATAACAAGATGCAACAAATACAAAGTTCATCCTCCTTAATCAAGCGTGTTATACGTATTTATCATTTCCAGCTTTGAGTAAAAGTAAATCTATACTGTCGAACAGCTAAAAAACGCAAAAAGAGCCCGTTGTTGGCAGGCTCCTCCGATTAAAACTTATATTTAATTTTTTATTTGCTGTTGCTAAGTATATCGTCCCAACCTCGTGTTGTCAAAAATATCTTTACGTCTGAGGAATGAAAGATGGAGATATAGGGGATTACTCTTAGGAAAGAAAGGAGACGAACCTCATGCTAACGCGAAAAATAACCGTTTCAGCTATCGTATTTGTACTCATCCTCATGGCGGGAGGCGCATGGAACCATCGTATGACCAAACAGCGCTCCAATGGAACTTATATGTTTCCCTACAATTACACGTTTAACATCTATTCAACCAGATATTCTACAATTACGATAGACCTCTCCTATCCCTTTTCTCCGAGGGAATATGTAAGAATCATTCATAGAGTGAAAAATGAACAAGCTCCTTATATACTTCAATGAAAGACTGGATAGGCTATAATAAGCAGGCGCGGTCATTATCAACGGGACGAGGATATATTGATTGAACTTGGATAATGTTCTTTTTCATATTCCATATAATCACGTACGTCAAGAAGTTGTAAGCCTGTATTTGCAGTGAGAAGCCTAGGCAACTCCGTTATTTTTATTAAATGAAAGTCTCTAAGCGGAACATGTCTGCGATAAGCCCAAACTCCCATGTCAGCAATCAGGACTGTAGATATTAATCTTATATCCATAGCATAACATAAACGGATTGAGCATAACTGCCTCGTTACTTTTTTGTAAAAAGGAACAGTTGCCTGCCGCGGCAATCTGTTACCTTATTTTTAACTATCGTTCTGCGTTACCAAAGATTTCTTAAATCGATTCCGTCGGAAATGAGATCAAGTTCTTGTCAAAATCGGGATTGAGATCAAGTTCTTGTCATTGGCTCGTGACAAGAACTTGATCCCATAAAATACAAAAGCCGCGACTATTATTTAAGCTTCACGAAAATTCCTTTTCAAATGAGATTCTTGCTTGCCTGGATTAATATAAATGCCAGCCAAAAAAATCGGCTAACACAAGCATATATTACAAATAAAAATATACTTGATAAATAGGCATATTTGATATGTTTTTATCAGTAAGTAGCAGGGAATAATGTTTGTGTCGTGTCGGGTGACAAGAACATAAATCTCATTACTTTATTTCCTCCATAGCTTCGATTGATTTTAGTTGATTATCGCCGGCATATTTGTTTTCTGTTGCCATAATTTTATTTCTCTTCACTTTAGATATTTGTAAAATCGATTGGGAATTTGCCTCCGCGACTAACAAATCACCGTTATTTCCGAATGATAGTGCAATGATCATTAGCTGCGGCAAAACCTTTTCGAAATAATTTCCGGAATCGCTCGACAAATATAGCCCTTCTTTTGTGCCAATAGCGATTGTTTTGTCATCCGTCGTCAATCAGCTGCCTTTACAATAAGTGAGAACCAAGCTATGGCCAGTTCTCGAAAATGGCGTATAAAAAAATGGAGCTTAACAAGCGCGGACGACCTCTCTCCGACGTTTCCTCTAACTCATGGAAAAACGGATAATGTTTGTGTCGCAAAACGAAAATCGGATCACGTTTGTGTCGTCCGACAGTAGTTCTATGTATGTGTCTTGTCTTGTGTCACAATCTATTGTTATGTTTTTCTTGTTTTATTTTTCACTTCTTATTAGACCTTGATCGACCGCATAGCGTTTAACCTGCGGCGGCCATTTACTCCGTGGGAAAGTTTAACATATGTTCTTTTCTAAAATCGGCAATCGATGCGGAAGACGGATCCCATTCACGTACCAAACATGCCACCCGTTCATGCCTTCGTGTCGACGGGTGGCAACGTGAATGGAGATATGTATGAAGTCGCTTTATTGTTTTGCCGGATCTTTTTCCGGCATGGTGAACTCGCCGACTTTCTCTATCAATTCAAATTTTACTTTGCCGTCTTTCATCACGTTTTTGCCGGCATAGAATGTTTGAATCGGGTTATTTGTTTTCGGATCGATCACAATGGTGCCGCGCGGGCTGTTGATCGCAATGCCTTTAAACGCTTTCAATAAATCATCGCTCTTGACGCTTCCACCCGTTTTTTTGACCGCTTCGGCGAACGCTTGAGCCGCATCATACCCATATACCGTATAAAAATCCGGCAGCTTGTTGTATTTGGCTTTAAAGTCGGCGACAAATTTTTTATTCGTTTCATTGTCCAATTCAGGGTAATAATGGATCGTGTTTAAAATCCCTTCAGAATCCGCTCCGGTCGGTTCGGTGATGAGCACATCGCCGAATTCCCCCGAAGAGGTAAGCGGAATGTTGCCCTTCAGCCCGAACTCTTTGTATTGCTTGATAAACCGGATGCCGTCCGCGCCTGGCATGAAGTTGAAAACCAATTCCGGCTTCGCCAGCTTGATTTGATTCAAATAAGTGGCGAAGTCATTCGCCCCTAACGGTGGATACGCTTCTTCCACGATTTTACCGCCGTCCGCGACGAAAGCGTCTTTAAAAGCTTGGGCAACCTCGCGTCCCGCCGGGTAATCGCTAGCGACGATATAAGCCGTTTTGCCGACATGCTTGGCGAAGTAGGTGCCTGCAGGCGTACCGCTCATCCAGTTGGAGATGGAAGTGCGGATCATGTAGTCGTTCTTTTTCGACCAAGAAATATCGTTGGCCGCCGCAGTAACGATAATCATCGGCTTCTTCGCCTTTTTTACTTCCTCGGTCAGAATGTAAACCACGTTGCTCAACAAGGGACCGAGAACGACGTCCGCCTTATGGCTCTCAATCAGTTGGCGATACTTTCTTACTCCTACTTGCGGATTGCCTTCGTCGTCCTCGAACTTAAGTTCCACCTTGCGGTCGCCGATCATGTAGTTATGCTGCGCAAAATACAGCTCGATGCCATTTTTGGCGCTTTCCCCCGGCGAAGCTTGAGGACCCGACAAGGACAGCAGGCCTCCAATAACAATGGGATCTTTGCCGGAGTCAGATACCCCGCCACCGCTACCGGAACCTGCAGATTCTTCAGCTCTCACGTTATCCGGTTTCATTGTGGAGCTGGCACCACAGGCGCTGAGCAGCATTGCCAAAATCACTGTAGCAACTATAGCCAATCTTTTAGTCATTCGTAAGTCCTCCCCCAACTTAAATATTTTTTTGTTTGGCTGTGCTCAAACAAAATAATGTTAGACGATCACAAATATAATTGGAAGCGCTTTCATAAAATGGTGAAAATACAGCAACAACTCTCTTCGTACATACTTTAATCCCGATTACATTTTGCTGTATGCAGCCGCCAAGCGTTGCCTTTCTGGCGACTGCAGTTTCGGTTTTCCAAAACTAGCCGTGAAATTGCGGTTTGTGCAACTTCACAACTGTTTTTTGGTTCAAGCAAAAAATACGATGAAAAGGATCAAAGGCCCTTGCACCTTATGCAGTCCAATCGTCTTTCAATAATTGCCGTAATTTAACTCCTGCGTGGAAAACCCGCAGAACATCGGGAAATTTTTGACGACCTTTTTGATCTCTTCCGATGAGACTGCCGCCAGTTCTTCAAGACGGCGTATTCTCGTTTTTTCCGCCAATTCCTTCGCAGTGACCATTTGTCCAAGCTGTTTGTAGAGCTCCGGCCCCCACTTCCTGCCGAAATCGACATGCATTCTTTCATCAGCGATATCAAATTCCGTCTGAATCGCAGAGAGCGCATCGCCGAATTTCCAAAAAGACTCTGCGCTTTTCCGTTTTTTGAGAAACGAGCACGGCTCGGCGATCATCGTTAAGCCGGAATACATGTCCGACAACCATTCATCGGTCACTTCCTTGCCGGGCGAACCTTTCACATATCTGAACTCCTCAGTGGAAAATCCTAGCTGTTTAAGTCTTCTGACGCCCATCTCGGAATGACGCATTTCATCCCATATGTGGCGCGCCAAATCGTAATAAAAATCGAGCGGCATGTTCTGAAAGCCGTAATACGCATAGCACAGAGCTTCGGCAGGACCGATTTCCGTGGAGTTAATGTAGATCATCTGTTTGACGCTATCAAAAATGGGAGACATCAGCGGGTCGGAAAAGTTTTTGTTCGGCTGAAGCGCTCCTTCGAATGCTTTATCTTCGTTCCGCGTTTGCGGTTTATATATAGGGAATCTCGGATCCCACGCCGAATCCATGGGTATAGGACCGGCCGGATTTTCCACCGGATGAGCCGGCCACGCGGTCTCACCGGCCCCCCTCTGTTCAGACACCCGTAAAAGATGCCAGACGACGGCGACATACTCTCCCCATAACTGCGTTTTGTTATCCCCTCCCTTATAGTCGACATGCGCAATCTGGACTTGTTCACTTGCCCAGTTCAGCATGTCAGGCAGCTCGATATAAACGATTTTCAGCTGATCTACGGTCGGAGCGTCGATCAGCGGATCGAGCTTTTGCATGAATTCGTCATATTCCGCATGCAGCCGCTGCAAAACAAATAAATAGCTTAACAAAAACTGATCATGGTTTTCCGCCGTAGACAGTCGCTCGAACGCTTCGCGCACGACCGGCGGCGAACCTTGCGCATCGTTGAACGAACCCGGCAGCTCGCTGATGCGGGTATGAAGACATTTTACATTGCGGTTGTGCAAATAAGAGAAACGGCCCAGTTTGAGTTTCATCTCGTAGTTCGACACACCCGGCACCCATCCTGCAGTCATCCGCGAAAGCTCGAATTCAAACCACAACAATTGTTTTAAATGTTCGACGGTATCGGTAGGTCTTAAGAAGCGGCTGTCTTTATATGCGATGGGGTCGAACATGTCATTTTCAACTTCGGTCAAAACAATTTTCTCATCCATTGAAGTTGCTCCTCTCCTACAGTTGGTGTTTTTCCTTGTTTCAAGTATAGCCAATATCGCATATTAATCGGTTGTGGTAAAATGTCGTTAGATTGCGGTTCGTGAATGGAGGGAACGTCTATTGAAACTGATTGAAAATTTGGAGCTGGGACGCAATTGTTTTGTTCTTTCTTACCAGCATGAAACAACGGAAAATCAGTGGGAAATGTTTCACGCCCATCAGGGAATCGAATTCCACTATATACATCAAGGCGACGGACACATTATATTGGATCAAAACATACACCGTATTCAATCCAGAATGCTGGTGTACTACCAGCCGTATCAGCTTCATAAAATCAACATGGATACCTGTCCGGATTCGCCTTACGTGCGGACCACTTTTGTGTTCGACCCCGTCATCGCCGACCCCTATTTGAAACCGTTTCCATCCTTGCGTGCTTTCTTTCAGTATCTTTGGAAAAAGCGGCTTTCCATGCAATTCATAGACTTGCACGAGAACGATAAAGTACTTGAGCTGTTCACCGAATTCCGGGACAGATTGGAAACGGCCGGTGCATATGAACAGCAAGAGGAAATGGTTATATTTTTGATATCTTTATTACGGTATTTGCGCGGTATTATCGGGCCTAAGCTTGACACTGCTTCCTCCAAAAAGCGGGAAACGCGGCATTCGGAAATGATCATGGAATGGGTCTCAGCACATTACAGGCAAGAGTTTGCGCTTGAGTGGCTCGCTTCCGAACTTCATTTATCCCCTTACCATATTTCTCATCTTTTCCGTGAAGAAATGGGCTGCTCAATTACCGAGTATATTATGGTGAAAAGATTGAGAGAGGCATGCTTGCTCTTGTCGACGACCTCTTTATCCATAAAGGAAATAAGCAGAGAAGTCGGTCTTAATAGCGACTCTTACTTTTGCCAACTGTTTCGAAAACATATGGGCGTTTCACCCGCCAAGTATCGTACTGCATCCAAGAAAGCGTATGCCTACAAATAGCTTTGACCTTAACAGGTTATGGAATTCATTTACTTCCATCGGGAATGGGATAAAGTTCTTGTCACCCTACAGTAGGTAAGGCCCAGGGGATTAGCGCTGCAGCTTTTCGTTCGTTTGTTTAGGGAACAAATGTTTACCTTAAACGAGTATGAGGCTACAGCATGATTCCGCGGCAGCCTCATTATGTCGTGCTCTTGCTTTCTGAGAAACGATTGTCCATTGATAAAAAATGTTGGTTAAACTTTTTCATTAACTCCCTTTGTTTCTACATCCAAATAATTAACTATAGACTAGCTCTTTTTTGCTTAGACCAAGCGTCTCTGCTGTTGAAGTATGAATTTCGTGCAGAAGCTCTGGATTTTCCATTAGTGACACGCCATAAGAAGGAATCATTTCTTTAATTTTCGGTTCCCACTCTTTCATATGTTGCGGGAAGCATTTTTTTATTACCTCAAGCATAACGTGAACAGCAGTAGAAGCACCTGGAGAAGCACCTAGTAATGCTGCAATCGAGCCATCGGCGGCACTAATAACTTCCGTACCAAATTGAAGTGTACCTTTGCCGCCAGCTTCAGTATCTTTGATAACTTGCACACGTTGGCCCGCTACTACTAAATCCCAATCCTCGCTTTTGGCGTTCGGGATAAACTCTCGTAACTCTTCCATGCGCTTTTCTTTCGATAACATTACTTGCTCGATCAGGTATTTTGTCAATGACATGTTTTTTGCACCTGCCGACAACATAGTTACGAGATTATCCGGTTTTACGGAAGTTACCAAATCAAACATGGAACCGGTTTTTAAAAACTTTGGTGAGAAGCCGGCAAACGGTCCAAATAGCAACGATTTTTTATTGTCGATAAATCTTGTGTCAAGATG
This sequence comes from Paenibacillus sp. JCM 9796, assembly GCF_055379675.1. Lineage (NCBI taxonomy): Bacteria > Bacillati > Bacillota > Bacilli > Caryophanales > Paenibacillaceae > Paenibacillus > Paenibacillus sp. JCM 9796. The sequence continues at coordinate 5,414,704 of NZ_AP043723.1, read as the reverse complement.
CGGTACAGACATTGGTGGGGCTCCAACCTTAGCTTTGCCGTATACTTTTGCATGATGCTGCGCTACAACTTCCGGATTATTACACACCATGAATATTCCGCTTACCGGGAATCCTCCAATATGTTTTCCTTCAGGAATACCGGATTTTTGCAGTAAATGCAGGCTTCCTCCCCCGCCTCCGATAAAGACGAATTTTGCAGTATGGCGTTCGACGTTACCGCTATCGAGATTCCGCACTTTCAATTCCCACAAGCCGTCGCTAGTACGTTTAATATCATTAACACTATGTTTGTAGTTTATATCGACGTTTTTGCTCTTTAAGTGGTCAAACAAAATACGCGTTAAAGCACCAAAGTTGACATCAGTTCCAGAGTCGATTTTTGTTGCCGCTATAGGTTCATTCGATGGACGGTTTTGCATAATAAGCGGAATCCATTCCATCAGTTTTCCAGGGTCATCGGAAAATTCCATCCCTTGAAACAGAGGATTATTTGACATCGCTTCAAAACGTTTCTTTAAAAACGTTACATTTTGTTCCCCTTGGACCATACTCATATGAGGCAATGGCATGATAAAGTCCTGTGGATTATGTATCAGCTTGCTGCTTACAAGATAAGACCAGAACTGCATTGAAACCTGAAACTGTTCATTAATTTTGATAGCTTTACTAATATCTACAGATCCATCCGGTTTTTCGACCGTGTAGTTAAGCTCGCACAGTGCCGCATGCCCCGTTCCCGCATTATTCCATTCGTTAGAGCTTTCCTCTCCTGATTTTGAGAGCTTCTCAAATACTGTAATTTCCCAGTCCGGTACTAATTCTTTCAGAAGTGTCCCCAAAGTCGCACTCATGATTCCGGCACCAATTAAGATAACGTCTGTTTTAGTTTCTCTGTTGCTCATTTTTACCTTCCTTATACCTTTAAAATTCGCAGAAAGGATGCAGGCGCTCCTGCTTAGGAGTCACACCAAGCCAAGGCGCGATCTAGTCATACACCTTTTCTGTCTCGATTATAATCCTATAGATTAAAATATTTATATACTATTATATGATAGTTATAAGGTATACGACAAGAAGTGCGGCAAAGAAACCTTACCGGATAATCCTTATAGCGTGCAAATCAGCTTCCACTATAGCTAGTTTTTGTAAAAATAGGTGTTACATTGTATTTGCACATATGTCTTGGCCTTCTTCTTATATTGTTATACACAAATATTAGTGCTATTTTGATTTAGTAAAAAATAAGTGCCAGATCCCTGTTTGGGATTTGTAAAATAAAAAGGACTAGATAATCTAGTCCAATCCAATCAATACTATAACGGTCCAAATAGCAACGATTTTTTATTTTCGATAAATCTTGTGTCAAGATGCGGAACAGACACACCATAAATATTCCGCTTACCGGGAATCCTCCAAATATGTTTTCCTTCAGGAATACCGGATTTTTGCAGGGGTACCCTTTCGTAACATCAATGCATCGGATTCATCGACGCATGGTTGACGACGACGCGGCGGATGAAGAACGCCGTGGCCAGACCGATCAGCGTCACAATCATCGCGAACAAGAACACGTTCTGGGAGCCTAACGTCATCGCGTTGGCCATCTCGGTCAGCTCGGTCGGCGCGGGGGAGTCGTGCAAATAATTCTCCATGCCGCTCATAAGGATACTGATCGCGATCGCCGTGCCGATCGCGCCTGCGACCTGCTGCAGCGTGTTCATGACCGCCGTGCCATGCGGATACAGCTCCGGTGGCAGCTGGTTCAGGCCGTTCGTCTGCGCCGGCATCCACACCATGGAGATGCCGACCATTAGGCCGATATGCAAGGCGACAATGAAACCGACCGAAGACGCCGGCGTAATGCCGGAGAAAAACCATAACATCGCTGCAACGACGACGAGGCCGGGAATGACGAGCCACTTCGGCCCATATTTGTCGAACAAACGCCCCATGTGCGGCGACAGGATGCCGTTCAGCGCGCTGCCCGGCAGCAGCATGAGCCCGGCGGCGAACGCGGAAAGTCTCATGCCGTTCTGCAGATACATCGGCAGAATAATCATGCTCGACAAAATAATCATCATACACGACAGCACCATAAGCAGCCCCACTAAGAACATCGGGTACTTGAAGACGCGCAGGTTCATCATCGGCTCGCGCATAAACGTCTGCCGCAACGTGAACAGCGCGAGCGCTGCCAGCCCGATAACGATCGATGTGACCACGATCGCGCTGGTCCAGCCTTCTTCGCCTTCGCCTGCCTTGCTGAAGCCGAAGACGACGCCGCCAAAGCCGATCGTGGACAATGTGACGGACAGCAGATCGATGCGGGGCTTCGTAACGTCGGTGACGTTTTCCAAATACTTCAGCCCTATCAACAGCCCTATGACCAAAAACGGCAGCGAGAGCCAAAAGATGTAGTGCCATGTTAAATATTCGATCAGGAGACCCGCCACGGTCGGGCCGGTCGCCGGCGCGAACATAATGACGAGACCGACAAAGCCCATCGCAGCCCCGCGCTTCTCCGGCGGATAGACGACGAGAATCGTATTGAACATGAGCGGGATCAACAAGCCCATACCGGCCGCCTGCAGTACGCGAGCGACCATCAGCATTTCGAAATTGAACGCGAGCGCCGCGATCAATGTGCCGATGATCGAGCTCACGAGCGAGCCGATGAACAGCTGTCTCGTCGTAAACCATTGCAGCAGCAGCCCGGTCATCGGCATCAGAATACCGAGCGTCAGCAGGAACCCTGTCGTCAACCACTGAGCGGTCGCGGCAGAAATTCGGAACACGTCCATTAAATTACTGATCGCGATGTTGAGCGCCGTCTCGCTGAACATGCCGACGAAGCCGCATATGAGCAGCGACGCCATGATGGCCCGCGTGTTGTATTGTTTCTTCATCGCTCCCACTTCCTCATCAGAAAAATGTCTATTTGTACGAGACCCTGTATTCGGTCCGCTCTCTGCTACAATAGTATCTGAAGTTACCCACGTCAATACCCGGAACATAAAATTTGTAAATCGAATGGGAGTTGTTTGCCCGTTCCGTCAAGGATGGCATCGGGTGCTCGGCGCCTCGTCCGTGCCAGAAGCGGAGCTTGACCCCATCCCCTTCGGCTACGACGATCGCCGGGAAGTCGTGGCCCCGCTTACCGTTGACCTCGACGGGACTTAGTTACCGCGTAAAAAACCGACCTCTCTTGCTTCCAGAAGAGGTCGGTCGTGTCAATTTCCTTACGGTGTTTAGGAATTTGCTCGTACAAGTTGGCTAAGCGCCTCGTGAATTGGCGTTAGCGGCCGACCAAGCAGCTTTTCGAAATCGGTGCTTTCGACATCCAATGTGCCTTCACGAATTCCTTGTTGGATCCCGACAAGAATCGGGATGACGAAGTCCGGTACACCAACATTTTTCATGATGTCGGCATAGGCGCCATCATCGACTTGCTGCACGGGAACTTCCTTATCCAGTACAGAGCTAAGAGCAGACACCAATTGTTCCTGCGTGAGCGGCTTGCCGGACAACTCGTAAGTCTTATTCTCATGTCCGTTTCCTGTAAGAACGGTTGCTGCTGCATCCGCATAATCTTGCTGGAGGGCCCAGCCTACCTTTCCAGAACCTGCGGACGTCACCCAAGGCGCTCCTGCCAGTACGCCTTGAATGCTCGAAATTTCATTCTCCAGATACCAATTATTCCGCAGGAATGCGTAAGGAATTCCTGTTTTCAGAATGGCCTTTTCCGTGGCTTGATGCGGCGGAGCCATGAGATTCTTGCTTTCGCTTGCATTCGCGATGCTCGTATATGCAATGAAACCGACTTTCGCACGGGCAGCGGCTTCTACTGCATTCGTATGTTGACGAATTCGGGTGTCATTGTCCCCGTCAGCGGAAATGATCAAGATCCGATCAATCCCCGCGAAGGCGGCATCCAAAGTTTCCGGACGATCAAAGTCTCCTTGCCGAACATCGACGCCTTTCGCGCGAAAGTCTTCCGCTTTCTCCGGATTGCGAACACTGATAGCTAGTTGATTCGCCGGTACGGTTTTCAATAACGTGTTCACTACTTTCGTTCCCAGTTTCCCTGTTGCACCAGTCACTAAAATTTTCATCGCTGTTTCCTCCATTTTTTTGTAATCACTACTGTTATAACAATTATTATTACAACAAGTGCATATAATAAAAGCTCTGATGGGAGCTTTTATTTGAACTTTTCGATTAGTTGGTCTAACGTCGTTTGTGCCAGCCTTTGTTCCATCACGGATTGGGCGTCTCTCAATTCCGCTTGAAGGACTTGCTCGATATTCCGCCCAACCGGGCAATCGAAATTTGGGTTATCGTGAATGCGAAACAGTTGATTCTCCTCTGTCGCGTTCACGGCACGATAAACATCAAGAAGCGTAATCCGGTCGGAATCCTTAAGCAAGGTAGCGCCCCCTACGCCTGGGCGAACGTCCACTAACCCCGCCTTTTTTAACATCCCCATAATTCTCCGGATTACCACGGGATTCGTATTAACGCTCCTCGCGATAAAGTCCCCGGTGCAATCCTTCGGGCTGACGGCAATTAGGGAAAGGGTATGCACTGCAATCGAAAAGCGCGTACTGATTTGCTTCACTTGTATCACCACCGTTGTAACCATTATAGTTACCACAAGATATAATGTCAATATGTGAGGTTCTCTTCCTATAGAACCTTGAATCCGGTCTATTTTATTGAATATTAACGGTAACCAGCAGCATTCGCCGGTTTGCCTGCATCCTGAACTTCTACGAGATACCGCCAACAGTCTGGCTGTGAGCCGTCAAGATCATAAAAACCATATACTTGCGCGAGCTTACCGCTTGAAACAGAGTCACCGTTCCATCGGGCAACTTCCGGATCTCCAGCTAGCGCGGCAACGGCGCGCCCTACAAAACGAGGCGATTCCGAGATGCTGAAATGAGGTTCCTTCACAGTGGCGTCACGCCAGTTTTCTTCCTTAACACCATAGTGTTCAAGCATGATTTCAGAACGCATCCAACCCGGAGTCACTGCTACTGCGGTGCATTTGTATGGTGAAAGTTCATGGGCTAAAGACTGAGCCATACGAATGACAGACGTCTTGGCTAGATCATAGAACAGTGATAAACGGTAGTTTTTATCGTTGTATTCTGCCGTGCCGTCCGTTATCTCAATGACCAGTCCATTCTTGTTTTGGATTAACAGGGGTATTGCAAAGTGGCTTGTAATAATATGCGTGTCAATCGCAAGCCGAAGCATGCGAAGCCCCCGTTCAAGGGAATGCTCCCACACGGGCACGTTCCACTGTGCCAAATATTCAGCCCCCCACACATCGTTGACCAGGATGTCCAGTCTCCCCTGTTCATTCTCAATGCGAGCAATAAGAGCCTGAACCTGATAAGGATCCAGATGATCCACTTGAACCGCTATTCCTCGACCACCCGCATTACTTACAAGTTCAGCGGTTTCTTCAATAGTTTCAGGACGATTGTACTCGGAGCGTCGTGTTCGTGTCGTGCGTCCTGTCACATAAACAGTGGCCCCTGCTGCTCCCAATTCGATAGCTATTCCTCTACCAGCGCCGCGTGTTGCACCTGCCACCAAAGCCACTTTTCCAATTAGAGGTTTCATGATCTGTCACTCCTTTCGTTGATCTACCGCCCATTATAAACCTTAAATATGCCAACTTATGTCATATTATAAACAGCGAAGGTATCTTTTCAACTATGCTGCTGCCCTTTAGCGTAACGAGAGTGCCAATACATGCCGGCAGCCTAGGGATTGCTGAATTGATTACGTTTTCAGTGAGGTTGGAAAACGGAATAGAACGCGATAAAAGCCATTGCAGAACAGGAAAAAAGAGACTCCGGAGAGTCTCTTTTTTCTTTGGTCCAAGTCATGAGGTGCTGAATGGATAGGACAGAAAGTTACACCCTTAAACTATCGCCTGATGGTTTTGTATAAGTTTAAAAGGGAGCATTTATCAAACACGGAATTCCTGCCAAATTCGATCACTTCTGCTGCTTGCCGGGCTCCAAGAATCGGATCGAGAAAAGAATGAACCTTTCGCTTTATTTCCTCTGAACTTAACTTCATTTCGGGGTCCCCGGGTGAGTCCGTAACCATCTCGCTTGCTATTCCATGTGAAGAAGTCTTGATTTCGATCCTTGTAGGCCATTTTTCAGGATAATACGAAAGTAAAGTGGAATCTCCAATAACATGAACTTTATCCATAAACGATCGAATTTCCTCGGAATTAAGGATTTCATTGCGGGAAATATCATATAATCCAGCAGGATGATACGCTGCTACCGCTAACTGATAGGGTGCGCTTGATAGAGATGAGAGTCTATTGGTCGGTCGGTTCTTAATCATTGATACAAACGGAAGGGGAACAAATAAGTTAACCTCCGTGATGTCATCCAGTGAAATCCCCTGATCTAGCAATTTGGTAAATCCATAAATCGAAGGAATTACTTGTTTTGCCGAGCAAAACGGTTTCATGCTGATCCTCTTTAAGATTCCATCCTGGCCAAGATCCTCAACTATAGCCGCAGTATCCGCTTCGATCCCGTATGTGTGTTCAAACCAATTCCCCTCCAGCATTTGCGAACTTCCAGTAAATCCTTTCGCTGCAATTAAAGATGCCATACACCCGGATCTCGCTGCATAACCAAGAGTAAACCAGCGAAATGGCATTTCACTCCCCCTGCTTATTCCACCGGTCGATAAATTGAGGGCGAGAGCAAGGGCATGGACCGTTTCCTTTTCCGATAATCCAAGTATTCGGGCACTCGTTGCTGCAGTTCCAAAGGCTGCGCAAAAATAAGTTGGCCAAATCCCCCGGTACAGCAGCTCCGTACCCTTAATTGCTTTTCCTAATCTTGTCATGAGATCATACCCTGCAATTACCGCATCCGTAAAGGTTGTAAGCGAAAAGTCTACCTTTAAATTAGAACATAGGGTCAATGCCGTAGGGATAATCACGGAGCCCGGGGTGATACAGGAAGCAAGATGGATATCATCAATCTCTGATAAACGCGTAATCGCGCAGTTCACTATGACTTGGTTCAAAACATCATCTTGAAGCACCCCCCGCAAAATGGGATGCTCTTCATTTAATTTCTTGCCTAATTGTTCTCCCTCAGGAGTAGCCTGACCACAAATCCACGCTGTCACGGTATCTAGGATATGGGCAGAAAGCTCGCTCCTTTCGGTAGAGAACTGTGCATGAACCACATATTCAGCAAGAGAATGTAATTTTGTCATGAAAGCACCTCACTGCCCTACCGACGACCACAAGATTTCATTTCCATTTTCTGTTACCAGCATCATAGACGATAGCAATACGTTATTATCTTTGTTGTCTGTCAGTCCAGCGTGCAAGGAGTAGACGGTTCCTGCTTCAACTTTATTTTCTGAACGGGATGCATGTAGCAACGGTGCTTCTACTATCGATAATCCAATGCTGTGTCCAAATCCATTTTGAAGCAGCGGATGAAGTTGATAGGGCTGAGCCATTTTCTCTGCTTGATGGACCAAATCCCCGACTTTCGCACCTGGCTTTAATGACTGGGTTAAGAATTGTAGTAATTCAGCAGCTCGAAGATCAATGGGGCTAGCTTGCTGTGATAATGTCACCATCGCTTCCACCCAATATCCAAGACATTCGACTGCCACATAGCTAACCAGGCGATCGTTACGCACATCAGACAGCGTCTCAAAAGGCTCTAAGGTTTTCCCGTGATTCGTGCTGTATAACACTCTCACGTCATGGGCTCCCAGATATCTGGCGACACGTTCCGCTTCCACAGCTGTTGTAACCACACTGCCGCCTCTGCGCTGAATCTCCTTCATCGCTTCCACCACGGATTTTAAGATCCCGCTGGCTTCACGCATCACACTAATCTCACGGGGGCGTTTATGTCGTAACAATTGATCAAAGGGGATATCCATGTCCTTTAATGAATTCCCCTGGCATCCGGCCGCAATTTCTGTATATACGGTATGCCTCATCTCCGCCTTCCCGCAAATTCCTATGACGGGCTGCCCATCTTCTGCGACTTCGCTAACGAACAGCTCAATCTCCCCGGTGATGTTTTGTGCCGGTTTAATATCGTCAATCCAGGTCAACACACTGACAGAAGGAATATCCCGAGAACCTGCAACTTTGGCCAGTAAACGGGGTTTTCCATGAACCGGAATCAGTACAATTGCCCAACTGTGTTTGGGTATATAGTTAGTGATATAGCATAACCTGGCATAGTCCCGGCAGTCACTATACACAATAAGACCATTGATTTCATTCTGTCTCATCATTTCTTGAATGGATTGCAATCGCTCATTAAATTCATCCCGTGGCAGTCGTTCCTGATCCCACGCGGTCGATCCATGTAAAACAACAGGATGCATGGTTTGCAAAGCAAATCCTCCTTATTATGATTTGGGCTGCCAGTTTTGCAGGCGTGCTTCCACTAAACGAATCAATTGTGTGAGGATCAGTCCAAAGAGAACCACAAGAACGAGAGATACAAAGAGGTTCGCGGTTTGCAGTCGTGACCCGTAATAACTGATACGAAAGCCGAGGCCAGAGTTCGAGCTAAACATTTCACCGACAATCACGCCAATCAACGATCTTTCTACACCGATTCGACAACCGGTAACAATCATGGGTAAGGCGGAAGGAAGAGATATTTTCAGTAACATTTGCCGATTCGTCGCCCCAAAAGAACGCGCAGCGCGAATAAGAATCGGGTTTGTTCCCTTGGCACCGGCGAATGTATTAATGGTAATGGGGATAACCGCCATTAAGAATCCCATCATGACAACCGTTTTAAAACCAAGACCAAGCCACATAACAAATAATGGATAGAACGCAATCAATGGGGTTGAATAAAAGAACCAAAGAAACGGATCAGCGACATATTCGATGTGACGATACCAGCCCATCACCAGACCGCATAAAATACCAATAACTGCAGATATCCCAAAGGCAATGATGAACTCTATGGCTGTTACCTGGAAATCTGCCCAAATTGCCCCCTTAGTCGTCTGCTCAATAGCTGACGAAAGTATTTGCGAAGGGCTGCTAACCAGAAAGGTATTGATCCACCCCAATGCTGAGGCCATTTGCCATACGGCAACCACCAAGATCATGCCAGTGAACCCAAGAATCAATTGTTCGCTTTTATGGTACCATCTAAACCATTTTGATGTTTGTGAATTTCTCATGCCCCTTGTTGCTCCTCTCGGTATGGAGTCAACTTTTGCTCAAGTCGCTGGAAGGCGCTCGTCCCGAGAAATCCTAGACCAGCTACAATAAGAATTAAGAAAAACAACCGATCTGTTTGCATGGCATTCCCAGCTGTAGATATCATGTAACCAAGACCAGCCATTGCTACATACATCTCCCCGATTACAACACCAAGGATTCCACGACCCCATCCAAGGCGGATTCCCGTCAATATAGCCGGCAAGGCTCCCGGAAGAAACACTTTCGTAAATAATTGCCATTCCGTAGCTCCGTAAGAGCGTGCGGCGCGTATTAATATTCGATCTACCTGACGGATTCCGGTTATGGTATTGATTAAGACAGGAAATAAAGCCCCAATGAAGACAACAAATATCTTACTTCCCATCCCTACTCCAAACCAAATGACAAATAAAGGGATCATCGCCATACGTGGTGTCGCATATAGTGCCATGAGCATAGGGTCAAAAAGCCCACCTATTATCCGGTAATGACCCATAAGTAATCCCAGTGCCACCCCTACGAGAACAGCAAGTATAAACCCGGTGACTAATTCGACCAATGAAATATAAGCAGAATAGTAGAAATCACCAGTCACTAACAATTTAATTCCTGCACCAGCCACATGGCTTGGTTGACTAATATACTGCGGATCAACCAGGCGCAGTGCGGCTACAAACTCCCAGGACAGAAGGAATACAAGAACCGAACCGATTCCCCACTTCACTCGTGATGTAATATTACGAAGCATCCCCTTTTCGGCAGGTTGTACAGGAGCAGCAGATGCAATTTCCGTTTTCAACCCCATTCCATGACCTCCTTAACTCCAACCGGCTGATGCCGTCACTTCGTCTTGAAGCAGTTCCCAGATACGTCTCCGAAGTCTTGCGTATTCAGTAGTTTCTTTAACCTCCAAACCTCTGGGGCGGGGCAGTTTGACATCAATAATTTCCTTGACTGTTCCTGGTCTTGCGCTCATGACCACAATCTTATCGGCCAAATAAATGGATTCATCGATACCATGAGTGACGAAAAATACGGTTTTCCGATTCTCATCCCAAATCTTTAATAGTTCATTCTGCATAATCTCCCGTGTCTGTGCATCAAGAGCTCCGAAGGGCTCATCCATGAGCAGGATATCGGGATCTACAGCCAGGGCTCGTGCAATTCCCACTCGCTGCCGCATACCGCCGGATAATTGATGGGGAAAATGGTCTTTAAACTGTACAAGTCCGGTCAGCTTTAGGAAGCGGTCGGCCGCTGATTGCAATTTTTCCTTCTTTTCCCCCTGAAGCTCCAGTCCGAACCAGATGTTCTGCTCAATCGTACGCCATGGCAGCAAGGCAAATTCTTGAAATACCAGCGCACGGTCTTTCCCGGGTTTGGTCACAGGCTTGCCGTCAATCAGGATTTCTCCGCCCGTATGGGGGAGTAGGCCATCAATCGAGAGCAGTAAAGTACTCTTTCCACATCCACTGGGCCCGACAATGGTAACAAACTCTCCCTTTTCCACGTCAAGACTAACACCGGAAAGGGCAAGGAAATCCTTGCCCGTTTTATGGTTTTTATAAGTAATCTCGACATTCCGAATACTTAAATACGCCATTGCTTAAAGCCTCCCGTCTTTTTTATTTCAGCCATTGATCTGCTGAGTTTAAAAACGTATTGTCGAGCCATTGATCGTCAGGCCAAGCTTTGTCGGCATCCCCCATGGCAACGGTAATCTTCCAAAAAAATTCGATACCTTTCGGATCAATTTTCCCCTTTTTATCGAAGCCCGGCATCATATCCTCCAGTGCCTTAGAAGCATACTTTTCGTCGAATTGTAGAGTATCAGCCAACACCTTCGCAGCCTCTTGAGGATTTTTCTCCATATAATCCACTCCCTTAACCAAAGCACGTAAAAAAGCCTTAATGGTTTCCGGGTTTTTCTTTATAAAGTCTTTATTGGCATAAACAACATGTTGCGGCCAGGTTGGTGTCAGATCTTTTCTCTCGCTCAACAGAAGGTTCCAGCCCTTATCGGCGGCCATAAATTTATACGGATTATCGAGAGTTGATGCATCAATCTGTCCGGACTGCATCGCTGCAAGTGCGTTAGCCGATCCACCTACTTGCAGGATTTGCACGTCCTTTTCCGGATCGAGTCCAGCCTGGCGGACAGCATACCGGGTCAAAGCATCGGTTAGTGAGCCATAAGTAGAAACACCAAAACGTTTCCCCTTGATATCCTTCATCGACTTCATGTTGGGACTGTACCAATCAAAAGGAGCCTGGTTAAATCCGCCCCAAAAAGCAGCAAATTGTTGGTTTGACTTGATGGAGTTGACGATTCCAGTTAATGAAGCTACGTTAATATCAACGGAGTTGCCCGCCAATGCCTGAATAACACCGGCATCTCCCTTAAATTCAGCAATGCTTACATTCAGCCCTTCCTCTTTAAAGAATCCCTTTTGGTCCGCTAAATAGATCGGTAGAAAAGTAGCCCCCCTCAGCGGCAGCCCAATTTTAATGTCTGCCTTTTCCGGTTTTCCGGCTGTACTCTTGGCCGTATCTCCACCACTCGGGCCGGCTCCCGCATTACCGCAACCTGTAAGCGCAAACATAATTAGAAACAGGGAAATTGACACTGTTATGGTCTTATTGAACCCGTTTAAACATTTCAACGACTTTCACCTCCATATTTTCTTTTATTTCCCTTCACCGTATGACACTCTGTATTTTTCCAGCGTCTTTCCGCGCAATCCCGCCAAATAATCCAAAATCCCCTCATTGCTGATAAATTTACCAGGATCATACATGTCATAATGTATCATGTCTTCAATATCTCTGCGCACACCCTTCTTTGCTTCAACAGCCGGGAAGCCAACCGGGATAATCAGATAAATCGTGTAGATATCAGGAATGTTCAGGATTCTGCGATACGGTTCCTGAATATGAATGGTTATCCATTGAGTTCCGAGTCCCAGTGACGCAGCAGCCAGGTGCATGATCTGGCAGCAATTCGCAAGACCATCGGTGAGATGGGACTGGTCGCGTCCAAAAGTGTGACCAGCCATGACCGTTCCCCACTGACGTCGCCCATCTCCAATGACCACGATGAGTTCCGGTGCATCTGCCCATTTAGCACGACTTTTGATGTGCTCAATTTGTTCATACGGATCGCCTTTCAAGTGGAAGGAGGGGTGACGAAGCTCAGGAATGCGTTGTTGTTCCATCCAATACGCATAGTCAATATTGACTTCCTTATAGGCCTCCTGAATCGCCAGTTTGATCTCTCGATCACGGACCACAATAAATTCCCATGGTTGTGAGTTAGCCCCTGACATTGCCCAATGTCCTGCTTCGATAATCTTCTCTACAGACCCTTCAGGCAGCGGATCAGATTTCAAACTGCGAACACTGCTCCGTGTTTTCACAAGATCGAGTAACAGGTCATAATCTTTGTGATTCAAAGCTTCTGTCATGAATACCACTCCTTATAAGGTAAGTTTCATTTTTTCCAAACGTTTATCTTACACAGCAATAATATCCAGTGAAGGTTTCCTCTTTGTTAAAACCTGTGATCCGGTGGAAGTAATCAGTACGGGCTCACCACATAGCAGGTAACCAGTTTCCGGAATATATTGATTGGGGTGAATGACGAAGAACATCCCCTCCTGCAGCACGGTGTGGTTCGCTTCACTCACATCACCTGGTTGAAAAGAACTTAATCCCAACCCATGGCCGCGGACCCGCATATAGGGAGGCCTGCAATATTGTCCATATCCTGCCTCTTCAAGCGGCTCATTGATCGCTTGAACCACATTTGATAATTTCTCTCCGGGTTTCGCTATGGCGATTCCCCTCTCCAAAGCAGTGACGAGCAAATGATAACTCTCGAGCAATGGGTCACGGTTCTGATCTCCCAGTACCACACTGCGGCAGATTTGTGTGAACTGGCCTTCGTAACTTGGTGAAATTTCAGCCAGTATAATATCTCCCTTTTCCAACCTGTGCCGTCCTGGCGGACGTACCGCGTGATTATGAGACGAAGCACTCATGAGAAAAAAGTTATCGTCTGCTCCGAGGGATTTCATAAAACTTTCAATTTCACCGGCCAGTTGATAGTCATACATTCCAGGCCTTGCGATCTCTAGCATTTTTTCATATCCTCGTTCAGCGATCCAGGTTGCCTTTCTAGCTTTTATCAATTCGCTTTCCGTTTTGCATGCAGTGAAATCAACAAAATGTTCATCTAACAGATGGAGTCGATTTTTGAAATAAGAGGACAATTCACAATAGCTGGATTGCCTAATGCTTGTAAGCCCAATAAAACCGATCTTGTCGGGCCCTGCTTTGGCCAATTCCATGAATCCTTTAAAGGTATTGATTAGATCATCCGTTGGCAGAATGGTTGATACATTCGAATTCGTTTTCGCTCGTTCGGCATCCCAGAATGGCGTTGTGATCAGGGTTGTTAACCCGTTAGATTGCAGTAAAACCATGCTCTCTCCAATGGACTTAAATCCAGTAAGCAGAAAAACCAGGTTGGGTTCTAGAAATGAATGAATTCCATCAAAGTAAGCCACAAGATAATCAAGGTCCAAATCTTTCATTTTGGTTAAGAACGCTTGTGCACGCGAATGATCAGCCATCTATGCATTCCTCTCCTGACGCAAGAGATTGGTCTGCTCCATATCTATGGCTAAATCATCAGCATGTAACACAACGCCATATTCCTCTTTGGCTGCTTTTAGGGAAACCAATCCTTCCCTTACATCCCAACGTACTTTTTCCGGATCTCTTTCCAGTGGGTTACCCCAGCCTCCTCCTCCAGAGGTGCGGATGATGACCTGCGTTTCAGGTGGAACGGTATGGCGTGCCACATCCACACTAGCCCATTCTTCTTCATGTGGCAGTTTCAGCAAATAATCAGAGATGGCGCCGCTTTTCCCCCCCCACAATCCCCACGGTGGAACGTTACGGCGTCGGGCCTGGGAGAGGCTCCATTGAACTTCCACCAGGTTTCGTACTTTTACGTCCAATCCGCAACCTCCGCGATTCTTGCCGGGACCAGCGGAATCCATCCGCAAACTGCGCTCTTCGACGATCACAGGTGCTTTGAGTTCAATACTTTCAATGGGTGCGTTGCGCACATCTCCCTGGCATACGGAGACGGAAGCCGATTCTCCATCTTCATGCGGTCTTCCTCCCCAACCACCACCTTCGATGCTCTGCAACACAAAACGTTTGCCGGTACGAGGATCGGCTCCGAAGCAGGTAATTGACCCTCCCAAATTCCCCATATGTGCAGCAGGGATCTGGTCCGGCAAGGCAGGTGCCAAAGCGGTCAGAACGGTGTCAATCACGGTGGGAAGAATAATACTCCACTTCGCCATGGGTGCAGGGTATTTCGCCATCATCACATTGCCTTCCGGAATGATTACCTTAAGCGCTCCGAAGGAACCCTCATTAACCGGATCCAATGGTGCGGTCAATCCTTTATAAGCTACCATAGCACCCGCCAAAGTACGTCCATTGATCGCTCCCTTGCGCTGTTCAGAGCATCCAGATAAATCGATGGTCATTTCTTCCCCACTGACCGTAACACGGGCATGGATACGAACAGGCTCATCCAAGTTAAATCCATCGTCGTCCATGAAGGATTCCGCTTCATAGACCCCATCCGGGATTTTGGCCACAATTTTTCTGCATTTCTCTTCGGTTTTGGCAAAAATCGCCTCTACATATTGCAGAAAGGTTTCATGTCCATATTTTGCAATCAGTTCATCCAATCTTCTCTCGGCCAATCTACATGCGGCAATTTGCGCTCTCATATCGCCCAATGAGGATTCTGGAAAACGAATGTTGTCCTTGAGAATTTGCAATAGGGTTGGATTCACTTCACCGGACTCATAAATTTTCAGCTGATCGAGCTGCAGCCCTTCCATCCAGGGATCGGTGATCCTGACTCCTCCGCCAAATCCTGTGCTTAAGCCTCCTACATCCATCCAATGAGCCCTTACCATGGCAAAGCAGACGAGCTCACCCTTAAAGAAAAACGGAGTATAAATAACAATGTTATTCAGGTGCTGCCCCGCAACAGCCTGATGGTTCGTAATCAGAACATCTCCGGGTTTAAATCCTTCTTCCCCGTATTTCTTCATTCCATCCTTAATAATTACGCCTAGGTCAGCGACAAAATGGGATACCCCACCCAGATTTTGTGAAATCAGCCGACCTTGCTTATCGATCAAAGCACAGCAATAATCTTTCACCTCATAGACCATCATGTTGTAGGATGCGCGTTGCAAATCAGCCGACATTTCATTGGAAATCGCCGGTAAAGCATTTCCGATGACTTCTAAGGTTACAGGATCCAATGTCTTTATCAGTAAATTACTCATTTTTGATTCCTCCCAGCGAAACAATTAATTCACCTGTGTCACTAACTTTGCAAACATCTCCTTCGTAGATAACCGTTGTGGAAGCGTATTCTTGAATCAATGCAGGACCTGCAAATTCATATCCAGGCGGCAAGCTTTCCCTGTCATATACCGGGCAATGAAACGCTTGACTCAAATCATCAAAATAGACAGGACGGTATAACGGTTGTGGATTACTATTGCGCTTCTGTAATGCTGGAAATTGTGGTTTGCTTCTCTCGCCGGTTACCGTCAAGCGGATGTTGACCATTTCGACCGGCTCATTCGGTGCCTTGTGTCCGAATCTCTTATCATGAATGTCATCATATGCGGTGCGGATTGCGGCAATATCGCCCTTACGTAATGTTTCTTCATCTATTGGAACCAATAGGGTAAACTCTTGGCCTACATAACGGATATCGAGATACGCCTGGTAATCCACTTCTTTTGCAGAAATGGATTCCTCATCCAACAGTTGCCGTGCTCCCTCCACCATTTCATGGTGAATAGTTAACAGTGCATGAAAATCCACCTCTTCCAGCTGACGGAAATAAGTACGAACAAAGTCATGCTTTTGATCCGTTAGCAGCATCCCAATCGCCGAGAAGTGGGCAGGGAATCGTGGGATAATCACCTTTGGGATATGCAGTTCACGTGCTACCGCAACAGCACTGAGTGGTCCCGCACCACCGGAAGCGACTAACACGAACTCCCGCGGATCGTACCCCTTTTCCACAGACACTTCCCTTACTGCTAAAGACATATTGTTGATGGCAATTTGAAAGATGGCGTTCGCTGCACGAATAGTATCGATATGAAGCGGTTCGGCAATTTGGGTCTGCAGGCCTTTCACGGCTGACTCTTTATCTAGCGGCATATCTCCTCCGAGAAAATCAGCGGCGCCAATACGTCCCAAGATCACATTCGCATCCGTGAACGTTGGTTCCGTTCCACCCTTACCGTAACAGATCGGTGCAGGATCTGAACCTGCACTTTGTGGTCCAACTTTCAACGTACCTACTTCATCAATCCAAGCGATACTTCCACCACCTGTACCTACCTCAACCACATCCACTACCGGAATCATCACGGGTTGGCCGCTTGCACTTCCGCCAATGTAGTACATTTCGGTCATGCTGGCTTCCCCGTCTTTAATCAAGCTGGCTTTAGCTGTTGTCCCTCCCATATCAAAAGCAATCACATTGGTATAACCTAGCGATTTCCCAATTTCCGCAGAAGCAATGATTCCGCCCACCGGACCGGATTCCATCATATTTACCGGCTTTGCACCCGCCGTTTGAGGGGACATAATCCCTCCATTGGACTGCATAATGGATAGGGACCCCTTGAAACCGCTATCATTTGTTTTCGCGTGAAGCTCATTGATGTAACGACTTACCTTCGGTCCAACATAAGAGTTCAACACCGTGGTGGAAGTTCTCTCGTACTCGCGGTATTCACGCAGGATTTCATGGGAAAGCGATACGTAACAATTAGGTAAGTTCTCCCGAAGTATTTCACCTGCCATTTTCTCATGTGCTGGATTTGCATAGGAGTGCAGAAAACAAACCGCGATGGCCTCAATCCCTTGTTCCTTCAATTGTTCACAAAGCGCTTTTATCTCTCCTCTATCAATCGGAGTTAACTCTTCCCCATTGGCAAGCATACGTCCCGACACTTCAAAGGTAAGGTGCCTTGGCACTACCGGACGAGGACGGTGAAAAAATAGATTGTAAGCCTCTGGCCGGCTGCCTCTTCCGATGCTGTAAACATCCCGTGTTCCTTTTGTCGTCAGCAGCGCTGTCCTGGCACCTGTTTTTTCAATCACTGTGTTAATAGCAATGGTCGATCCGTGGACGATATTATCGGTATGGCTGATATCTACACCGCTCTTATCGATGCAATCCAGAATCCCCTGGACCAGGTCAAAATAGGTAGTCGGTCTTTTTGCGTGAAACAATTCTCCGGAGCTTTCATCGAAGGCAATAAGATCGGTAAAGGTCCCGCCAATGTCCACACCTAAGTAAATACTCATAGAGCTTTCTCCTTTTGTGTTTGATTATTTGTATAATTTTTTATTATAATAATATTGCGACAATTTGATTATATAGGGATACTTATATGTAAAACAATACATTTTTTGACTATAACCCATAACCTATAGATTATTAGTTTGACCAGGGAAAGGATGACTAATTTTGCTTGAATCTTCCATACATCGTCTCAGAATCTTTAAATCTGTCATCGAATCTGGCGGCTTCAATGCAGCCGCCAGAAAACTAAATATCTCCCAACCCGCCATTACAGCTCATATTCAGTCCCTGGAGCAAGAACTAGGAAAGAAACTGTTTACCCGTGAACCCGGCCGAAAAGCATCGCTTACGGAAGCCGGTGAGATTTTTTATTCCTATGCGTTGGAAATTACCTCAAAGACGAATCTGGTAGAAAAACATTTACAAAAGTTGCAAGGGGAACAAAGAGAAGTCACTGTTGCCGTCCAACGTAGTATTGCTAACAACTTATTCCCGTCCTATTTGGCTACATTTTCCAGAACCCATCCTGACTTCCGCATTATTATGTACAGCCATACTCAGGAAATGATTATCCATCAGTTGATGGAGGGAAAAGCAGATTTGGGTTTATTGATGACATTGGGCAAAATAGAGGGATTATATTCCGAGATTCTTACTTATGAAAATATCGAATTAGTGGTAGGCCCAAGCCATGAATTGGCCTCGAGGAACAGCATTCAACCGGTGGAACTAGAGAAGTATTCTTTTGTCGGCGGGGTGAATACTTCCAGTCATTCCAGGATGATCAATGAATCCCTAAAGAAGATAGGCATTCAGCAATATAATGTCGTACTGCAACTAGAGGATTACCGAACATTAGTTGAGGTGGTTAAACGAGGAATCGGGATTGCAGCAACCCCTGGTTTCGGCATTCAAAAGGAACTGGAAGATGGAGAACTAATTCGCCTGCCCCTTGATTGCGAACCAGCCAAAATAGAGATCAGATTGATTTATAATCCTGACTTGAAAATGTCCGATGAAACTCGATTATTTATGGTGTTTCTGAGAAGAGAAATGAGTGCGTTATAGAGACGGATGCGGATAATTTAGGGGTATCTCTTCAAAAAGTTACTAGGTACGTGCGAGATTATGTAATCAGAATTCAGAAGTCATCTGTGATTACTCATGCTGGAAAGTCTTTCTAACCGATTTTCCGCCCACCTTGATCTTGCCGCTGGTCGGTTGAAGCAAATCTGCCATAATTCGCAAAAGCGTTGTTTTACCGCAACCGGAAGGACCCGGGAGGGAGACGAACTCTCCCTTTCTGATGTCCAAACTTACCTCTTTTAGGGCTAAGACATCAGATACACCCGATGCATAACGCATGCTCACCTGATCCAACTCAATCTCAGGAATCTTAGTTAGACTCATATTTCGCGTTCTGGGATTTTTCTTATGGAATCTATAATATTGTCATGTTTAATAACATAATATTCCCATTGCGATCACGTTGTCATTAGACAATATGTAAAATACTTAGGTTGTTGATTCGGTTTTTAGCGATTTTCTGCGGTTTACCAAATAGATCCCTGCTACGATGAGGGCCGATCCCAGGAACAAGGTAAAACTGATTTTTTCATCCAAATACAGGATACCGGCGGCAATCGAAACAAGAGGCACTCCAAAGGTATAAGCGGACGCCACGGTCGCATCACCCGAATGGATCAGTTTTAACCAAAGCATCCACGATACCATGATACCGATTACTGATGTATAAAGCAGACTGACCCCAAAGGAAATCGTCCATTCGATGGCCGACCAGTTTTCGAAAAACAAACCCGCCACAATCAGAACCAGTCCCCCGAAAGTAAACTGAGCGGCCAATAACCAAGGGATATCTACGGTATCCTGCACATTTTTCAAATACACCGTACCAATCGCCCATGCACATGCGGAAGCCAGACCCATGCAAATTCCTGTAACGGAGATTTCCCCGTTAGATATTCCCGCCGTACTGATCACGATAACGCCAAGAAATCCCAGCATTAATCCTGTTAACTTTAAGGGAGAAAGCGATTCTTTGAGCCAGTATTTCGCAAGAATTCCGACAATAATGGGCTGCATATAAATCAATACAGCGGCCAATCCCGATGTCAAATAAGCGACAGCAAACGTTTGCAGGCCGATAAATAATACCACGTTGAAAAACGCAGATATGCCGAATATCTTCCCATTCTTTCGAAAATCCGCTTTCCCTCCTCGATTAAGGGCGATCGCCAGGAGAAATAGACCTCCTAGTATCGTGCGAATACCGGAGAAAAGAATGGGAGGAACGTACTGCAAACCAATTTTAATAACAGAAAAGGCGGTTCCCCAAATTAAGATCAACAACACCGAATACAGGACCGTTGTCCGAATGCGAATCACCCCCTTCTTTTACGAAACCAAATAAGTCTGCTACATCCTGCTTGTTTTCTTGATGAGGCGCGCTATGCCTTAAACTTTAAAATGGTATCATTTAGCTCCTGCGACAATTCGCTAAGCTGCACGGTTGAAGTCGAGATGTCTTCCATCGCGTGGATTTGTTCGGTAGTGGCCTCCGTGACCTTCTGGGAGTGACCCGAAGTAATTTGGGCGTAGTGCGACAGCTGGTTAACCGTGGCTGTCACTTCCTCAGCACCCGCGGACATCTGCTCCGCAGTGGAGGTGACCTCCAGAATCTGCTTGCGCACGGATTCGATACTGTGCGTGATGGAATGGAAACGCTGCTCCATCACAGTCATCTCCTGCTTCCCGTTCTCTACTTCCACCTTGCCTTGGCGGGTTTCCAGTGTAACATGATCCGATTGGGCTTGTATTTCCTGCACGAGTTGGCTGATTTTCTGCACAGATTGTCCTGATTGTTCGGCCAGCTTGCGAATTTCGCCGGCCACGACCGCAAACCCCCTCCCTACTTCACCCGCACGGGCCGCTTCAATGGAGGCGTTCAGGGATAGCAGATTGGTCTGTCCGGCCAGGTCGGATATCAGGGCTCCAATCCCGTTTATCAGATTGATTTGCTCGTTTTGCCGGGTGACGGCGGTTTGAATTTGCTCCATCGATTGATAGATCACATCCATTTGTGAGGCCAGTTCATTCATTGTACGCTGTCCGGCCAGGGCTTCCTCATACACCTCTGTCGAAGAATCAGATACCAGCCCGGAAGATTCAGCAATTTGAAAAATACCACTCGACATTTGCTCAACGGCCGTCAGCGTTTCCTCTACAGCAGACTGCTGGGTCAGAGTCGCCGAATTGACGATCTTCATCGATTCTGTGATCTGACGGCTCTGTCCGGCGGTACTGGCTGCGCTCCTTGCCAAGGAGGAGGAGGCTTTCTCCACAGCTTCGGAAACCGTCTGTACTTTCCGGATAATCGGTCGAATATTGGCGAGCAGCAAATTGACGGAGCGTCCCAGCTCGCCCAAGTCGTCCCGGACATTCAAGGAGATTTCCCGGGTCAAATCCCCGCCGTTTTCGGCCAGTTCGTGAATCTTTTGACGCAGTACATTGACCGGAACGGTGATGGAGGCAAACAAAGCATACATATTGAGGGAAACCGCAATGAGCACACTGGCTGCAGCCACCATATTCCAGTGGACAACCTTGGTCGATTGGTTCGTCAAATGCTGATTGTATACACCATTGATATTAACAACCATAAACAGAATCATAATGCCGAGACAAGTGACCAGAACATTCAAGGTCAATTTGAATTTTAATGACACAGATCTGTAGCGGGTATTTACCGGAACAAGACTGACCCATCTCTCAAGAGTAACCACCAAAAAAGCAAAGAAAGAGATGGAGTAAATCGAGATGATGGGGAGAGCCAACAGAACAGAAAACCAATACTCTTGGCGGTTAATAAAATCTTGCCCCAGTAACGCTGAATGAGGACCTACAAGGCTATAAACGAGGACGCCCGCGACAAAAAATTTAGGGATGAAAGCGATGCTTTTCTGGGCCGGCTCCAATTGGTCGGGATGTTGATGCTCCATATAGGCCGAGATCCGCCTGATTTGTCGACGGAGAACAATAACAACGGTTCCGATGTTCACAGCTATAAAAATGATGAGGGGCGGGTGAAGCAAAATGAGACCCACTTCGGAAATACTTTCGAGCGCTTCATAGTAGTACAGGCCGACTATCCAGATAAGCGGCGCAAGTATAAAGAAAGTTAAAACAATCGTCATCAGCTTGGATGAGTATTTCATAGTAGCGGGTTGATCCTCCTTGTGCTTAAAACTTATGGATTTGAACATGGGTGAGAATAATAGCCGCACGGGGATCAAGCTCTCAAAAGAACGACAACGTTCACCCGGATGACTTAATATCGTGCGAACACTTCATGAAAAGAGGTCAACCAGGTGGTCTGATTGACCTCATAACATGGATTGGAGACGGAAAGTTGCATAACACCTGATATAAGGCTCAAACGGAATACTTTTCCATGTTTTCTTGGGCAAAGTCGGGCCACCCTGCTCTGCGATTTGCTTTCGAAGCCATTATCCTCTCCTCGGGACTTGCCAAATGTTGGTCCCAATACTTGATTCGGGGTATTACGATTTTTTTAAACCAAAAAGAAGGAATGAGCGATGCCAGGAAACAGAGCACGATACTCGGCATCTTTGGGGCATCACTTGGTTTCAGTTCATAGAAAGGCATGTACGGATCCTTATGATGATCCGAATGCGTTGTGATTTCTACCGCTCCGGCCCGTACGAAGAACGTATCATGTTCCCAAGTATGGCGGCTCTCAAAGGGTTTACCTTCGATCCGAATCAATCCATAATGCTGTGTATAGTTAAATGCTTCAATAGTGAGTTTTGCAATAAACAACGTAATGATAACAACGACTAAACCAGTCAGACCAGCCATCCAATAGAAATATCCTATTACAGTTGCAAGCATCAAAACAGCCCATAGAATTCGACTACTCCCATGCCATATCGAATGCCCTTTTCTCCGGAGACGTTCCCGCTCAATCTTAAACCCTTCCTTATACCTCCCCCATGTAGCACGGAACACAAAGTGATAAACCGTTTCCCCCCGGTAAGGGGTATCCGAATCCTTGGGAGTCCCTACATGAACATGGTGAACATGAATATGAGCTATATCACTATTGGGATCACCAAAGAAAGTACCTCCAATACTGTTTAATGCGCGGGGAAACCAGTGTCTTCGATGCATAAGCTCATGTAATATCGGCAGATTGGGAAATGCACTAAGCAGGGCAACGGATAGAATTGAACCGCCGTATAAAACCAGCTCCGACAAATTCGGCAGCGAACCAAATCCAATTTGCAAGCGCCATGCAAAGACACCATAAAGAACTATGGTTAGAGGCACATGCAAGTACAATGCAAGATCAGCGATCCAGGGATACTTTAAATTTCGAATATTCGTATCCTCACCCAAAATCATGTCACCGATAAGAACAGCCACAAGCACTCCGAGTGACCCCAGCCACACCCATTGACCACCGAGAAGCAGACCCGCTATCCCCAACATCACATAAAAATTGGCGATGTAATACCTGACATGATCTAACACAGATCATTCCCCTTTCTATCAAATAAATGTCTTCTCAAGTTGAAATCCCCCGAAGAATATCCTGAAGCCAGAAATTTATCAATCAGAATGATGCATTTTTTTCTCCACATGATATCGATCCAGAAATTTGTCAAAAAAGATATGTTCTCCAGTAACGCCACCTTCATTTAGCTTACTTATTGCTGCGTCAATCATTCCGGGAGGGCCACACAGATAGGCTTTACTATTCGCAACTCGAATTTCCGGAAGATCTTTGATGTGTTCGGTGACAAGTCCGCGGGCACCCGACCAATCACTATCGGCCGGCTCTTCCGACAATACCGGAACGAAATGGAAAGGCGCATTCCAAGATGAGCTGAATTCGTCAATTACTTCAAGACAGTACAGATCTCGCTGCGTACGTGCCCCGAACAAAAATAACACCGGAATGTTTCCTCCCATCTTGAAGATTTTCTCCAAAATCGCTTTTAACGGTGCCAAGCCACTACCGCCAGCAATGCAGACAATCGATTGATCGGAAGGACGGAGATAGAAAGACCCGTAGGGACCGGTAATACTCACTTTGACGCCTGTTCGGTCCGCAGCGTGCAACCAGCCGGTCATTTCCCCATTCACCACATGACGAATAAAAAAACTGATTGTTGTCTGTCCCTGCTCGTTCGGAGCATCTGCAAACGAATAGGATCGGGGTTCACTTAGGCTTGGTACCGACAGATCCGCATATTGTCCAGCTTCGTAAATGATGCTTTCGTCCAGTTCAATCGTGATTTTCAGAATATCGTGTGTCAACTGTTCGCTTTTGCGAATCACACCGCAAATCGATTTTACGGTATGTTGCGGGCCTTCCAAAGGACGGTCAAGTGCAACCGTAAGATCACTTTTGACCATTGCTTGACAGGCAAGGATATAACCCTGGTCCATTTCTTCCCTGCTTAACGTGTAGGAAAAGTCCATAATCGCTTTAACTTTCCCTTCAACTAAAAGGCATTTACAAGTGGCACAAGTCCCAACCCTGCAGTCATGCGGGAAAGGCACCCCTGCGGACAAGGCAGCTTGCAATAATGTATCTTTGGGCTGCACCGAAAAACGCTCACCGCTTGGTTGCAGATTGACGAATAACGGTCCTCGTGATTTTTTGAATAAATTAGATAGTAGATTCGCCATTCTAATCTCCTTTTTTTTATGTTGATGCGT
Source organism: Paenibacillus sp. JCM 9796 (assembly GCF_055379675.1). Classification (NCBI taxonomy): domain Bacteria; kingdom Bacillati; phylum Bacillota; class Bacilli; order Caryophanales; family Paenibacillaceae; genus Paenibacillus; species Paenibacillus sp. JCM 9796. The sequence continues at coordinate 5,390,242 of NZ_AP043723.1, read as the reverse complement.
AAAACAGACAGATCAGGATGAAATCTGTCTGTAATTACCGAGCATCAACAGGTCGTAACACAAGAGCGAATCGCAATCACTTCATATAACGTATGCCGTGATGTTCAATATAGTCTGCCAAACTCAACTCGGTAAACTCTCGACCGATTCCGCTTTGTTTAATCCCGCCGAAAGGCATCCGGACGTCAAGCGATTCCAAACTGTGACTGTTAATAAACGTGCTGCCTGCTTCGATCTGGCGGGCGACTTTGACAGCACGGTTTACATCTGATGACCAAACCGAAGAACATAGACCAAATTCGCTATCATTGGCCATCTCAATAGCTTGATCCAAGGATTGATAAGGGATTAAAGGAATCACGGGCCCAAACTGTTCACAACATGCCAATTTTGCTGAGTGATTGATGTCACGCACAACAGTCGGAAGCAGGTAGTAACCGTTATCCCATTCTTCCGGTTGCAGCTTTTGCCCCAATTCCCGGACTACAGCATTGCTTGCTTTGGTATGCTGAATCAAATCTTTTACAAAATTATACTGACCACGATTGACCACCGGCCCCATGGTTGAACGTTCATCCAATCCATGACCAACTTTAATTTCATCAACGACCTGGCACATCATATCGAAAAATTTGTCATACATACCCTGAGACACATAAACCCGCTTTACCGAAAAGCATATTTGTCCCGATCTAGTAAAAATCCCCTTCACCAGCCTCGGCATGATCTCGGCTGGATTTACATCGTCCAAAATGATAGCCGGATCATTCCCCCCGAGCTCCAAAGTAATGTTTTTGATTGTGGACCCGGCATCAGCCATCACATGTTTTGCCGTTTCCGTACCACCGGTGAAAGAAATTTTCCTCACTAGCGGATGATGAGTGAGAGTCGCGCCAACATCTCCGTCCCCATTCACAACATTGATCACTCCAGGAGGCAAGACGGAGGCCATTTTCTTCAAAGCCTGCGTAATCGCTGCCGGTGCAAACGGTGACGGCTTCACCACCAACGTGTTCCCGGTTACCAGCGCAGGTGCAAGTTTCATCATGGTCAGAACGATCGGAAAGTTCCAAGGAACGATGGCAACCACAACACCCCTCGGGATTTTCTCGATTTCAATCCGGCAGTTTTCATCTTCAATCACTTCTGGAACGAGATAAGATTCGGCAATTCCCGCAGTAAACTGGGCTGCTCCTACTCCAAAACCAAAATCCATTTGTGATTCACCCAATAATCCTCCATGCTCTCTCGTCAATAAAGGACTCAACTCTGGAATTGATTGTTCCAATGCTTTAGCAGCTGCAAACACGGCTTGAATCCTTTCACTCAAATCGAGTCTTCGCCAGGACAGGAATGCATGGTGAGCGGCAATAACCGCATTATTGGCGTCTTGAACACTTCCTTTCGCGACTCTGGCTACCAAATTATTGAGACGTCCGGGGTCATATATTTCGAAATAATCATGGGTTGACACTCCGGAATTATTAATCCACAAATCGACTTGCTCCGTTGGCATGTTCAACCGATTTCCTCCTCCAGCTGAATTCTTAAATATTTTCCAGAATATCCCCAAAGGTATTCCACCTGCTTTTTTGCTAGTTTAGGCCGGAAACACGCAAGACCGGTTTGATTGTATTGCCTTTTTTGGAGTCTTCCGCAGCTTGATTAATTTCATCAAAAGCGTAGATCGTAATGAGTTTGTCATACGGGAACAGTCCTTGTTTATACAACTCAATCAATTCGGGAATAAAAAGCTGCGGTACTGAGCTCCCCATCGTAACCCCTGCAATGGTTTTTTCTGAAATGAGGCCGAAGTGATCCAATTCCACATTTGTCCCGAATGGTGGTGCACCTACAACCGCCGTCGTTCCGAGCGGTTTGATGCTGTCAACCGCCTGTCTTAAAACTTGCGGAACACCACTGGTTTCGACCGCATACTTTACGCCTCCATTAGAAATCTCCGTGACCTTTTGAACAACATTATCGACATCTTTACTGTTTATTGTATGTGTGGCTCCAAGTTCTTTCGCTAATTCTAAGCGGTCATTATTAATGTCTATTGCAATAATGGTTGTGCAACCTTTGACTTTCGCCGCCATTAAGGCGCTTAATCCGACAGCTCCACAACCGAAAACAGCCAGGCTTGAACCAGGTTCCGGTTGCAGTTTATTGAGCACCGCACCACTGCCGGCCGAGATACCGCATCCAAGCGGAGCAAGGATTTCTAACGGGACATCTTTAGGGACTTTAATAACGTTTCGGTAATGGATGACCGTATATTCTGAAAAAGAGGATTGCCCGAAAAACGTGGAGATTTCCTGGCCGCTTTGTTCAATCCGTTTCGTACCATCCGGCATGATTCCACCAAAGTTCAACATGGCAAAATGCACACATCCGGCAGGTTTACCTTGTAGACAAGCATCACATCTTCCACAAGAGCTATAAGATAACACGACATGGTCCCCTGGCTCAATTCCTTGCACCGATGACCCGACTCGTTCCACCACGCCCGCACCTTCATGCCCCAAAACGATCGGTAACGGACAAGGAATAAAACCATCTTTGACACTTAGGTCGGTATGACACATACCGACAGCAGTAATTCGAACCAATACCTCCTCCGCCTTCGGCTCATGCAGCGTAACTTGTTCCATACTAAATTCGCCTTGATTGCGTGTTACCATAGCTTTTGTTTGCATACATACCTCTCCTTTTAATTACATATTTTATTATTCGAATCCGTATTCACATACAAAGCGTTTGATTGGCAAATCGGTAAGAACGAATGTTCGGGAGTGATTGTTATGAGGCAACAAGAAAGGATGACTTTGAAGAAATTTCAAGTGAAGCTCGATTCGGATCAAGCATGCCGTGAGCATCTGGTTCAGCTTCGCTGGTCTAAGGGGGTTTCATGAGTTAACTTGAGATCCAAATTATTAAAGCGCTTTCACAAACCTTAGCAGCCCAGGTTGGGCGGCCCCGATACAGTAACGTCCTAAAAAATCCAAGATCAACAAAACCAAAGAAACTCTTCAAATAGTCCAAATACTCTTCTAGCCCCCCTTCATTAGAACCTGATCGGCAGGCATCATTACGCAAAATATTTGAAGATTGAACAACAACAGAAGAAATGATATTCTAGTATCTTAGTTTATGGTAAGTAAAGTGATGTTTGCGGTTTCGTTCTTTTATTGTGATTCTAATATCTTAGTTTGAGCATAAATCATTCATTCAAAAATGTCAACCGTAAAATGTTGATGTCGTTGTTTCAAGTTCCTGTAGTTATCAGGAGCCGCCTATACAGCGGCCGCGGTTTGCCTGATCTCGGTCTCATCTATTCCACTGAGGCGAGCCCTAATAAACAAGCTGGCACGGGTATTCAGCCATATGTCAGCTTGTTTGATCCTTTATATTGTGCAACATTGTGATTGTTAAAGTTTTGTTGTTTGAGGTAGTTGTGTTTTTTGGATCAATGAGGCGAATGTCGATACATGGGCTTCCATCAACGTACGGGCGCCTACTGCATCTTTTGCTGCAATTTTTTCGATAATCATATCGTGCTCCGTGACTGTACTTGTTTGATTTTGGGAAAAAGAAGGAATATTACACAGGAAAAAATCATTCAGATCCCATTGGCTTTGCGTGATGTTAAGTAATTTTTCCGATCGGGACATCTTTAGAATCCCATAATGCCATTCTCTGTTTTTGTTAAAGTAACGATCTTTGGAATCATGCTCTTGTACCAATTTAGCCAATTGTTCATTAATCATATATAATTCTTGAACCTCATGGTCTTCCCTTCGTTGTGCGGCCAGAAAGGCTGCCATGCCCTCCAATGCCATAACGGTTAAAAAATGATCGACCATATGTTCCTGCGTGTACTTTTTTACCCTGCATCCGGTTTGGGGCACGATCTCCACAAAATATTCAGCCTCTAATCGCTTCAAGGCATCGATGACTGGACGCCTGGAAACTTCAAGCTCTTCTGCGATCTCTATGACCGAGATCTCATCCCCGAACGTCCACTTTCCCGAAATCAGTCCGTCTTTTATATATTCATAAGTTCGAATCGTTTTCGACAATGTGATTTCCCTCATATTCGCTCTTACTTCCTCCAATTACAACTAATATGTCATAGTATACATAATATCGTGTCAATTATCTATTTTAGCATTGTATGGCTTTATTTTCTAGCTGGCGAACTCCATTTCATGATTATATGCCCCAGTCGTAATATCACCCGGAATTCCCCTTTAGTTCCAGTTTCTGATACTTTCCTGCAAAGAAGATCAGTGGTTCTCCCCCTTGTTCATAGGAAAGCCATTCCACTTGTCCGATATACAACGTATGATCTCCGGCTTCATGCTGCTCGACAACCTCGCATGCCACATAAGCGAGTGCATTTTCAATAAAGGGTAAACCCTCTCTCCAAAAAAATGAGGGAGCCTCCTCCATTGGATGACCGGCAAAATGGCGAGACACCGCTTCCTGGTCATTCTTCAGGATGCTGATCCCATACTTTCGTGTCTTCGGCAACAGTTGATGCATTTTCGCTTTATGATCAATCGACACTAAAACCAGTGGGGGATGTAAGGAAACCGATACGAACCCGTTAGCAGTCATTCCATGGATTTGATCCCCCTCCGATGTCGATACGATCGTGATTCCGGAAGCAAAACGTCCCATCACATTGCGATATTCAATCGGTTCGATCATCCTGATCACCCTTTCATCTCAGATAATTCGGCGGCTACATCCAGGATCCAGTCCTCCTGGCCCGCCACCGCTTTGCGGCGGCCCAGTTCCATCAAAATATTTCTGGGATCCACACCAAACTTCTCACCTGCGTTTTTCGCATGGATAAGAAACGTTGAATACACACCCATACATCCGATCGTCAGCGCATCCCGGTTGATAATCATCTGGTCATGCATGACCGGATTCACGATATATTCTGCAGCGTCCATAATCTTAAACAAATCGATTCCTGTTTCATAGCCCAGGCGGGATAATACACCTACAAGAACTTCCGTTTGAGTATTCCCCGAGCCCGCGCCCAAACCGCGTGTACTGGTATCTATGTTCAACGCGCCCGCTTTAATTGCTGCAATACTATTGCCGATGGCCAAACCCATATTGTTGTGACCGTGAAAGCCGATCGGAATTTGTAAAACTTTCCTTAATGCGTCTACTCTGTCCGAAACATCATCAGGCATCATGGTTCCTGCCGAGTCCACAATGTACACCGTATCGGCTCCATAAGACTCCATCAATCTAGCCTGTTCTGCCAATTCCTCAGGTGGAAGCATATGCGCCATCATGAGAAACCCTACGGTTTCAAGACCAAGTTCTTTGGCTAGTCCGAAATGCTGCTGTGACACATCAGCCTCAGAACATTGCGTTGCAATGCGCACCATTTCAATTCCGATATCTTTAGCCTGCATTAATTCTTTCTTGGTGCCGACACCGGGAAGGAGTAATGCGGCGATTTTCGCGCGCTTACTCGTTTTTACCGCTTCCTCAATCAACTCCATTTCATCAACGAGCGACACACCGTACTGTATCGTCGAACCGCCCAAACCATCACCATGTGTCACCTCGATGACGGGAACTCCCGCCTCATCCAATGCCTGGACAATCTGCCGCACATTTTCTTTCGTAAATTGATGCCGGACGGCATGGGAACCGTCCCTAAGCGTCGTATCCATAATTCTGATCTTTTGTTCTCCCATTCCTTACCCATCCTTTCGGTCACGAGAATCGAATCTGCATCCGGTTATTCCCGCGCTAACATGTGAATGATATTTTTCGCCAGCATGTCGCCCACCCGTTTCGCGGAGGCAGTCATAATGTCAAGATTGCCTGCAGACGGAGGGAGAAAGTCTCCGGCACCTTCTACTTCCAGCAGTAAAATAACAATATCCTTTTTCCCCTGAGGAGTATCCCGTTTGTCGAATATGGGTTTTCCTCTTAGTGCATAACCAGGTACATATTGCTGGACTTCACGGACGATTAGGTCGATCGAGTGCTGAATCTGATCGCTGTCTCCGTCTTTGTAAGCGAGATATAGCGTATTACGCATAATAATCGACGGTTTGGCAGGATTAAGAATAATAATGGCTTTACCTTTTTCCGCACCGCCGATGACTTCGATCCCCCGGGACGTCGTAAACGTAAACTCATCGATATTTTGCCTCGTTCCGGGTCCGGCTGAACTGCTGGACACTGTCGAAACCATCTCTGCATATTCGACCTTTGCCACTTTGCTCACCGCATAAACGAGCGGGATCGTGGCCTGACCGCCGCAAGTGATCATATTGACATTGTCTTTATCGATATGCTCCGTTAAGTTGACGGACGGAACCACATAGGGGCCAACCGCCGCTGGAGTCAAATCGACTGCGATCTTGCCAGATTCTCTCAACCGTTTGGCGTGGCTGCTGTGCGCTTTTGCGCTTGTCGCATCAAACACGATTTGAATATCCGGATCTTCCAATACGGCGTCAATTCCGTTCGCTGAAACCGGAACACCTTCCGCTTTCGCCCTGGCAAGTCCCTCGGATTGTAGATCAATGCCTGCCATCAGGCCTAATGTCATCTGCTCCGGCTTTTTGAGAATCTTATACATTAAATCAGTGCCGATGTTTCCGGAACCTAAAATAGCAACTTTAACTCGATTTTCCATTATTTCACATACACCTCCACAGAAGATAGTCCTTCGCCGAATGTCGCCTTATAATGACCAGGCAGAAGATCGAACGCTTTCGTGAAAGAACCGGAGAGGATGATCTGTCCCGCCTTCAAGCTTTCTCCCCACTCGGATAATTTGTTGGCTAACCAAGCGACCGAACGTGCAGGATGCCCTAGTACGGCGGCTCCGGCCGCCGTATCGATGACTTTACCATCCTTTTCAAGTACGAGTCCGATATTTCGCAAATCCATTCGATCCGGCCTCGCCATCGCGCTGCCGAGAACCATACCCCAGTGCGAACCATTGTCAGCAACCGTGTCCACGATTTTGATTTTCCAATCTTGAATGCGGCTGTCAATCAGTTCAAAGGAAGGTAATACCGCTTTCGTCGACGCCAGAACGTCACCGGACGTAATACACGGTCCCATTAAATCTTTATCAAGTACAAAGGCAATTTCGGCTTCGATGCGTGGAGCAATCATCTCGCTCGCAGCAATGATGGATCCGTTCTCAAAGGAAGATCCCGTAAAAATTACCCCGAAATCCGGTTCGTAAACGCCTAACTGTTGTTGGATGCCTTCGCTCGTCAGCCCGATTTTTTGTCCGATAATACGGCGGCCTCTAACCTGATGCAGATCGGCTAAATGTTTTTGGATCCGGTAAGCATCCTCGACGGTTAGGGAAGGAAATGTTTCCGATAAGGGCGGGATCGCTTGCTTATTCGCCAACGCGTTGAATAAACTTTCAGCGATCATTGGAAGAGAATAATCCCTCATAACGATCAAGATCCTTTTCCGAACGATTCGGTAGGGAATTGGCCCCATGCACTGTAGGCAAATGGGAAATTGTCCCATACCTTATGACTGATCTCATGATCCGCTCTTGGCATTTCTGCGGACAACTCGATCCGATTCCCACTTGGATCCAGGAAATACGTGAACAGGTTTCCCCCCACCCGGTGTCTGCCCGGACCAACCTCGATGGAGTATCCGGCCTGCGCCAGCAAATCGGCGGCCCGTTTCATATCTTCCATACCATTTACCTGAAACGCATAATGGTGCATCGTCGTATGATCCGGCGTCCCAATTACCGCCACATCATGGTGGTAATCGGATGCATGCGACCAGGCTGCAGCCCATACGCCCGGCGCCGGTTCAAACACGTCAGAGATGCTGAAATCGAGGCCGGCTTTCAGAAATTCCACAAAACCTTTTACGTCCTGGGTATTTACGGTGATGTGGTCGGCGTCCAGCAGACCCAGGCCTCTGCTTCCTAAATGATTGACAGTCGGATGAATGTACTTCGGCCTGTCTTCAACAATGACAAGCTCAATTTGATGATTCGAGGGGGACGCGAATCTCAGCGCCGCTTTTTTACCCGGTTCCGGATCCGAAACCCGTTCGCTGGAAACGCCGATTGCGGATAATTTCTTTTCAAAATAAGAGAAATCATCATCGCTTTTCACCTGCAAGGCAAAACGACTTAAACCTGTTCCTCCTTGCTGGATTGCGATATCGTATGTTTTGTCGGCGCCGCAGCCGAGATAAATCGTGTTATTGTCCGTGGCAATTTCGTGCAGACCAATGATGTCGCGATAAAATTCCAACGATTGCCCCAAATCATTGACTCGAATTGAAGCGTTTGCAAATTTAAAAATCCCCATGGTCAATTCCTCCAATTATTCATGCTCAGGTTTAAATTGTTCCGCAAAACTTACGAGCCCTAGACTTTCCCGGCGGTTGGCGTCTAGACTGTCCAACAGTCTGGAATTCTCGATCAGCAGCATCCTTACATCGGAATCGTTCGGATTGTAATGTCTATGCCAGATCAATGGAGGGGTATAGACAAAATCTCCCTTCGACCACTTCACAACCTGATTTCCAATTTCCGAATAACCTTCACCCTCGAGCACGTAATGGATCGATTCATGTACGTGACGCTGCAAATCTGAACTGCTGTTTGCCGGTATCCGCTGCAAATAGAATTCCATTGATTTGGCCGGAATGTCGACCAAAATTCCAATCTCGGTCGGATTGCCCGTTGCTTTACTGTCAAGCCAGATGGCATCTTCAGGATGAACGACCAAACCATCGGCTGAGATCTCTTGCTTATCACGCTGCTTCAATTTCTTCAAGTTAGCAAGAAATTCATTGAACTTTACTTCCTTGATTGAAAAGTTATCGTTTTTCATTAGATTCCCCCCTGCTTATAAGGACCCTGTCATTTTCCGACTCCTTCTTGGACCGGTTTTTCTAATTCATACGATGCAAGCAGCCTATCAACCAAGGCCAGTGATTCTGACTTGTCGTAAGCGGTATATTGCGTTTGAATCCGCAGGAACATCGGATCGCCTGAGTAGAACCGTTCGTACAATTCGTGACGGGAGCCGAAATCCGAAACAGCGATATCTGCCGCAATTTTGAACAACTTGATTTTCTCCTCGGCCGTAACGTCGGCACCTCGGTAGTACTTGCGGATATCGCCTGCGATCGGGCTATCAAACACACCGGCATCCGCAGGTTGGTACATCAAGCCGCCGGCAATGGCAAACTGTATAATTTCCCTAACTCTCGGATACCAGCGATTTCCGGAATTACGGATCGCGTACAAAGGTGTAACATTCGGCATATAAATCCCGGCCGAGTTCGGTTGAGCGGTAACTTCGGAAGCTATTACGGCAGCCCGTATCAATTCGATATAAGTCGTTATCTCTCCCATCATGTCTTGCACATGGGGAAACTGATTGGTATTGACCATTTCTGTCGATTTCATCACAAGCCCTGCGAGAAACTGCAGCTTGGCTTGCAATCTAATTGCTGTTTGGTGCCCTGTCATCGCATTGGAGTTTAATTTCCAGATCGTGTTAACCCGTTCAACATCTTGATAGATAAACACCCTCTCCCAGGGGACGAGCACATCGTCGAAGATGACGACGCCGTCCAGCTCGTCAAATTGTGAAGAGAGCGGATGGTCATAGACGGATTTACGTGTAAAAGGCTCGCGAGAAATTAATCGGACGCCCGGCGTATTTAATGGCAAAGCAAACGAAATGGCATATTTGTAATCCTTCTCCGTCGGTTTGCGCAAGTGAAACGGCCATACAAGCATCTCGTCCGCATACGGACCGGCTGTCGCAAGCATTTTTGCCCCGCGGACAATGATTCCCTCATCCGTTTCCTTGACCACACCCAGATACGTAAATTCGTCCGGCTGCTCGGAGGGCGGTTTGGAGCGATCAACCTGCGGATCGATCAGCACGTGTGTCAGATACAGATCATTTTCGCGCACATGTTCAAAATAATTCCGCACGTTTTCCTCATATGGCCCGAAAAAATCCGAATTCACATACCAGGCTGTTAACATCGCGCTCATAAAATCTGTAGACCGCCCCATCATACCGTACGTTTCTTCCGCCCAATCGCGGTGCATGAGCCGGCGCAAAGCCAGATCTTCCTTTGATTTAGGAACCAGAAAGGAATTGCCGATCCATTCACCGGTATCGGGAGAATTCGATAACATATAGGGCTTCTTCTCAGGTTCCCACTGCGAATCATACAATCGTGCGATCGATTGCACCGCAGGAGCGATGAGAGGATGCGTTGTGGGATCCGTAACCTTTTCCTTGCCTATCCAGGTTTCAGGCGGGTTGTTTTTTAAACGCTCGATGTAATCTATTCCTCTTCTTGCCCCCATGATTAATAACTCCCTTCTCTGATAAATGTGCGATGAATATCGTTAAATTCCCCTGCCTTCTCCCATTGCGGCCAGTGCCCGGCATCTCCAATCACATAGAGCATACTGCCGGGAATCCATGATTTCAGGAGTTGCGCTTCTTCCAGCGTTCCCGTCGGATCGTTATCGGTCCACAGCAGCAATGTCGGAGATTTTATTTGTCCGCACCACTCTGGACCCCAAGCGAAATCTTTGCGGATATCCCAGTCCTGAAGGCACACGATATGATGTACGGCTTTCTTAAACTCTGGCTGGGTATAGATTTTGTAGCGGATGGCTATGAGTTCATCGGTCACGAAACCTTTATCGTGGAACAACCATTCCAGGCGGGTCCGGACATTCTCATACGTTGCTTCCATGACCGCTTTGACCGTTGAATCTTTGACTTGCTTCATGACCTCCAACTTGTTCGTAATATTACCCGGAGTATTCAAAATCAATTTATTAACGAATTCCGGATGATGAGCGGCAGTCCAGGCCGCGACCCAACCGCCTAGCGATTCGCCGGACAGGCTGAAGGTTTCAAGTCCCAGTCCCTTCGCGACGCTAATCAGATGATCGCTTAAATAATCGATCGTGTACGGTCTATCCGGTTTGTCGCTGAATCCGTGGCCAACCATATCATAGGCAATGACCCGGAAGTTCTCGGATAATCCGCTGATGTTTCTGGCGTAAGCTTCAAGGTGTCCACCCGTTCCATGAATGAAGATCAGCGGTTCCCCTTCCCCGGCTTCCAGAATGCGCGTCCGTATACCGTTTGCGTTGATATAGTATTGCCTCAGCGGAGTTCCCACCATCTGTGACCACATGCCAATTTTCTCTCCCATAGTTCACCTCATGAATGTTATACTAGTATCTTAGTTGATGGTAACATACATCCCTTGTAACTTCAATCACTTTTTTTGAGTATTCTTGGTTTTATAACCTTATTTGCCCATATAAATTTCCCGAACATGGTCCTGCTTTTTCAGTTCGGAGGATCGTCCTGAATCGACAACGCTACCGTTTTGAATCAAATAACCGTAATCGGCGATCTCTAGTGCCAACCACGCGTTCTGCTCCACAAGCAGGATAGACGTTCCCTGATTCGGGAGTTGCTTAAGCGCATCGAAGATCTGCTGAGTGACGATAGGAGCAAGCCCCCAGGAAGGTTCATCCAGTAACAGAATTTTCGGTTTGCTCATCAAACCTCTACCGATGGCAAGCATTTGCTGCTCTCCGCCGCTTAAGGTGCCGGCTAGCTGATCTTTGCGATCAGCTAGCTTGGGAAATATATGGTATACATACTCCATTCTCTCCCGAATTTCGGTGCGGCGTCCGGCGTACAGGTACGCTCCCAATTCCAAGTTTTCTTTGACTTTCATTTTACTGAAAAGCTGCCTTCCCTCCGGCACATGTACAATTCCCAATTTCACGGGCCAATCGCTCGGCGTGCCTATCAATTCCTCGCCATTAAAAGTAATGCTTCCTTTCACGGACGTGAGCAGTCTGGATATCGCTTTCAATGTCGTGCTTTTCCCTGCTCCGTTCGTGCCGATCAGCGTTACAACAGATTTATCCTTCACTTCGAGCGATATATTAAAGAGAACTTGAACTCTTCCATAGGAAGCAGACAAATCGTTGAGTTTAAGCACCTACGGATTCCCTCCCCAAATAAACTTCAATGACTTGAGGGTTTTGGCAAATTTCCCGGGCTATCCCTTCCGCTATCCTTTCCCCGTTATTCAAAACGATGATTTGATCGGAGACTTCCATCACAACGCCCATGTGGTGCTCCACGAGTATTGTCGTAATTCCGAGCTCCCGATTAATTGTCTTGATCGCTTCCCCGAGCCGCAAAGATTCCGCATCGTTCAATCCGGCGGCGGGTTCGTCGAGAAGCATGACTTTCGGTTCGGAGAGCAGCACGCGGGCTACTTCGATTAATCGTTGATAACCAAAGGGCAATGTGGATGCCGGCTGATTTGCAATTTGTTCCAAACCTACGATTTTCAATACTTCCTTCGCCTTTTCCCTAATCCATTTCTCTTCTTTTCTCGAGTTGGGAGTCGAAAATCCACCTGTCCAAAATCCGGATTTTGTGTAGCGATAAGCACCAATCATCACATTATCCAGTACGGTTGCGTCCTTCACGATCGATCCGTTCTGAAAGGTTCTGATGATTCCGAGATGTGCAATCTGAAAAGGGGCTTTACCCGATATTTCACGCCCTTCAAAACGAATCTTTCCGCCCGTCAACGGGAGAAAACCCGTAATCAGATTCAACAGAGTTGTCTTTCCAGAACCATTAGGGCCTATCATTGAAAATATGGTGCCTTTTTTTATGGAGAATGAAACGTTATTGACAGCTTGCAGTCCCCCAAAACGCTTCATAGCATCTTTCACCTCAAGATATGTCATTCGTTTCACCCCCTTGGACGATTCGCTTCTCCGGACTTTTCCCTGTTATCCCCGTTTTGATCCGGTTATAGACCTTAATAAATGCCTGTGATACGCCGTGTTCAACAAAGAGAATGAGAACAATCATGATCAGTCCAAGCATAAACATTCGAGGGATGGCCACGGAATGGGTGAAATCCGAGATGAAGAACCACAGAAGCGAGCCAACGAGCGATCCGATCAGAATCGCTTCGCCGCCCAACAGCATCGCGATTAGCAATTCGATCGAGATGATGACGTTAAACTGCGAAGGCACGATAATACCAAGATAATGACCCATCACCGCTCCTGAGAATGCCGCGAATACGGCGGAGAGCACGAAAAATTGAAGCTTCACTTTCGCCGTTCTTATCCCCATCGCTTCAGCCGTATTTTCACTGCTCTTCAACGTCAACAGTGCGCGCCCAACACGAGACTTCATCAGATTGCTGGAATACCAGAAAAAGATGGCGAACATGGCAACCGCGATATAGTAGTATGTCGCGCGATTCGTGATTTCAAAATCTCCCCAACCGATATCGGGAATGCCGATCAATCCTGCCGGCCCACCGGTCCAAGTGTACAGGGTGCTTATAAGCGAAGTAACTGACAATCCGAAAGCCAATGTGCCCAAGGCCAAGTAATACCCCTTCAATCTCAGCAACGGATAACCGACGATCAGTGCAATCAGTGCGGTAACGGCGACTGCAACAAATATGGTGAGAAGAGAAGGCAAACCGAATTTCACCGATAAAACACCGGATATATAGGCTCCAAGACCCATGAAGGCAGCGTTACCAAGCGATATTTGTCCTCCGTAGCTCATTAACAACTGCAATCCCAAGACAGCGCAAGCCATCAGTACAGCTCTTAGAACAAGGTCCAAATCATGATAGATGAAAGGGAGGATCACGGCGAGCAACAGGAGCAAAGTATAAAATATCGTTTTTTCGCGCATTATCTCCCCCCTAAAATGCCCTGAGGCCTAGCCACTAATATAATCAACAAAGCCAAGATACTAACTAACTCATAGAAAAGCGTCGAAATGAGACCTGCAGAGAACGCTTCCAAAAGTCCTAGAACCACACCGCCGACCAGCGCGCCATAGATGTGATTGATTCCACCGACAATCGCTGCGGTTAATCCTTTAATCGTTAAGCCCATACCTGCCGCATAAGTGACATAAGATAAAGGGCCGCCTACGATACCAGCCACTGCTCCGAACATAGCACATACAATAAACGCAAGGATCAGCATCTTTTCAACATGAATCCCTACTAATTTTGACCCCGTTTCGTTCTCAGAACAAGCCTCCATGGCCCTCCCGATCGTCGTTCGCGTTAAAAATACGTATAACAGGATGGAGCTTGCAATGGCGGCGCCCAACACCCAAATGCTCTGAAACGAGATCGCTGCGTCTTGGAAGTTCAAAACTTTAGGTCCTGGAAACGCCGATAGGGAACGTGGGGTAGGTCCGTAAATCCATTCCAAACTTCCCTCGATGATAAACACCCATCCCACAGTCATTAACAATTTGGATAACATGTCTTTATTCCGGATCGGATGCATCGTTAAACGATGTAAAATGACCATGATTGTACAAACGGCTGCTACGACAAGGGGAATGGAAAACCAACGTGAAACTTCCCAAGAATCGATCATGGTCATCGCTAAGAAAGCGCTTAATACATACAGGTGTCCCTGTGCAATGTTAAGTATTTTGGATATTCGATACACGATGACAAATCCGATACCGACCATAGCGTAAATACCACCCGAAGTCAACGCCGAAAACAGGTATTGGATAAAAAGAGACGAACTCACCGACTTTCACCTCAAATCTGAATATAAGGATTAAGGGAGCTTCCATTTGCCTTGTTTGTTCGTTATGGTCACGATCGTATCGTCTGAATACCCCCACCGGTCATCGGCCGTAAAATTATAAGTCGACTGTACAGCCTGAATATTTTGATTGCCCTGGGAAAGATATTTACGGATTTTCTCGCGATCCGCTCCCACCTGCTTCACTGCCGCAAGTCCGATCAGAATGCTGTCGGCTCCCGCAGAATGAGTCAAACTAGGTTCGTCATCCGGATAGAGCTTCTTAAATGTAAGATAATATTTCTCTAAAAACGTCTTATGAGGATCACTGTCAGGGAGGTCTTTCCATATCATGATTTTGTCACTATAAGTAAAGACTTGACCGTCCGGCACGTCCTTAATCAAATTGAGAAATGCCGGGAAAGCATTGGCTCCGGAAATGCCTATCGGAACTTTTAATCCAACTTGCTGTGATTGGCGAATGACGATTGCAGCTGTTTCTCCGATTCCGTAACTCATGATAAAGTCCGGTTTCTGCTCTTTGATTTTGGATAGCTGCGGAGTGACGTCCAGCGCTTTGGAATCATATCTTTCGCGCGCAACGATTTCAAGCCCTTGGTCTTTATACTGCTTTATCCATCCGTCCATAAAGCTTTCAATCAATTGTCCGGTAACATCGGTGGGGTTGAGCGTAGCCCCTCTCTTCCAACCCTGCTCCAGCGCGAACTTGATGAAAGACTCGCCGCCGGTTATGAAATTGATGGTGGAAGCGACCAGCAAATCTGAGTCTTTTCCCTTGGGTTCATACCCAGCTCCTGAGATGACCATGAACGGGATATTCATTTTCCGGGCGACCGGATCCGCAGCAGCCGCTATACTGGAGTTATTCCCGCCCGAAAGAAAAACAATTTCCTCATTGGAGGCTAGCTTTTCTACAATACGTGCAGCATTCTCAGGTCTGCCTGCGTCGTCTTCAACGACAAGTTCAACCGATCGGCCGTTCACGCCTCCTTCATCGTTGATCATCTGGACAGCAACTTTCGATCCCTTGAGCATCATGCTGGCAGGCAGGGCGCCTGGCCCGCTGATATCATGGAATACTCCGATTTTAATGGAACCTTGATCAGCTGCTTGTTCCGCTTCCTTTTTTTCTGTATTCGCAGGTGTATCATGGCCCGGATTGTTTCCACAAGCGGCAATTAGGGTCAACATCAAGATGCAAACACTTAACAAGATCGGCAATTTATTTTTGAACAAGCTCATTTTTATGACCCCCTATTGATTTTATATCAATGTCGAATGCTAGAATCTTAGAATTCCCGAAAAGTGAGCCCTGCAAGTATTTGATTTAGCCTCGCAGAGCCGGCATAATAACAATGCTGTTAACCTCATCATCTTTAATTTCTTTAGCCAATGTCGCCATCGCCAGGTGTGCTTCGTCCAACGGAAAAACTTTCGTCCGCAGCTTATCGAGCGGCAGGCTTCCTGCTTCGATCATGGAGATCGCACGCTTAAATGCCGTATAACTGACGCCATGTCCGCCGATTATGGTGCATGCTTTCATGATGAGCTTGTCACTGACGAAACCTTTGATCTCGGCGTTGTTTTTCAATCCAAGCAGCACGATTGTTCCGTTTTTCGCAATGACTTCAAGGGCTTGAATAACCGATTCAGTGGCATGAGGCGACAAATCGATGACGATATCTACCCCCTTACCGTCCGTAAGCTCCCTGATACGCTGAACCAAATCTTCCTTGTCAACGATAATCGAGTGATCGGCGCCAAGTTCCAGCCCTTTTCCGAGACGCTGTTCATCGAGCTGAATGCCCGCTAAGATCACTTGGGAAGCCCCCATGGCTTTGGCAACCATGCAGCACATCAACCCCCTTAAACCGGCAGCGATTACGAGCACGCGATCGCCATACTTCAGTTTAGGCAGCTCATAAGTCCAATGGATCGCTCCTCCAAGAGCGTTAAACAAAACCGCTTTTTCCGCTGCAACGGTTTTATCTATTTTACGGACCAGCGAATTGGGGTGCAAATACATGTGGGTTGCGTATCCGCCCCATAAATGAGGAGACACTTCGCAGCTTACATACGAATACCCCATCATCGTTTTGTTCCAACCGCTGCAAAGATTGAACTGGCCAACCGTACAATTATCGCAGTGGCGACAAGGAATTAGCGAGTCCACAACGACTCTGTCTCCGATCTTCACGCCCCATCTTTCCGCCGCATTTTTACCAATCTTTTCAATGATCCCGACAACCTCATGTCCGGGGATGATGGGATATTGAATATTCAATGACTTAATCGCGCCAATGTATTGCTCTGCATCCGTGCCGCATAACCCGCATGCCTCGACACGCACCAAAGCATTCTCAGGATTCACACGCGGTTTTTCGAACTGTTCAAGCTTGATCGTACGAGGTGCGGTGAGTACTGCAGCCGTTACCATCTGTTTCGCCATGTTTATTTCCTTTCCATAACAAATTTCCTTTCCATAACAAATATCTTTAAGAAGTCGTTATAACGATCGATCCTAGAGCGGCCGGACAAAATAGCTCGGCAAAGTAGATGTATCCAAAATGACCTCCCGTTTTTCGATTTTGGGAACATTATTCTCAATCACGATCAAATCGTTGTAACGTCCGACGGCAAACAGTTCCGACTTCCCCTCCCTGGACGTTTTATAGATGGAGAAGTTTGTATGACAGTGATATTTCTCTCCGTTTGATTTTTCAATCCTAATATTTGCGATCATATGCCTTTGATAGCTGATGTTATATGTCCATATTTGCTTTATGAGTGTCACACGGTCTATAATTTTTCCCTTATGGTTATCCATGATAATGGCTACCGGCAACCCTCTGTCATAGTTTTCCTTGGAATACACATAATAAGAACCGTTATCGGAAAAGAAATCCGGCCACTTGCTAAGTTCACCGTCATCGACTACATGGCAATATTGAAAAAGAAGCTGGTGTATCAATTCCCTTTTCGTTGCATCGATATCCTGAACGTGGATCATTTTCATCCTCCTTAGTAGTAGGGTTTGGATTGATCAGACTTTTATCATGTCACGCCACTTCTTCCAGAATCCTCGAACGGTAACTTCAGCGTGGATGGGGATTTCTTCGGTGCTTGGTTTCAGGATGACGCTTAATCCGTCATGTACGACCGACTTTTGAACGGATTCCAATGCCACGGCATCTTCTAAGGTGATAATGCCCTCGGGGCCGAAAACATTACTGGCCTGTTCGATTCGTAACTTTCTTTGTTCTTCTGAGTCCGATTCTCGAATGAAATAATTGAAATGAACTTCCGTTTTATCGATGCCCCGGGGAATCACATAACGGAAGGCTATCGTATCCAACTGCTGGGATATAACACCGGCCGGAAATATGTTGATGATGTAGCTTTTATCCGCATGCTTCTCAAAAACACTCATATCGTTCAGAACGGTTTTGTCCTGGATCGGAAGTGTTTTATAACTAAATTGACCGCTTCCGTGTTTGTTCGTCAAGCCGACTCCACCCGCCGCAAACATTCGCAGGATCCGGAATGCCGCATGCAGCATGCCCGTGTGATAACCGTCGTATATATTCTCGGAATAAATCTTCCAATTGCAGTTGAACATAACTTTATGACTTCCGATTGGAATAAGCTTGTCGTTACCGGTCGATGCATCCAAACCTTCTGTTATCAATTCCAAATATTCTTCCAGCGGAATCATATCGTCTTTGAATGAGGCGAAAATCAAGCCGCGATAAAGCTGAACATTTAATTTTTTGAGGCTAAGCTCTTCCTCGTTAATCCCTTGGGGAATATCTTCTTTATACGGTGCACCGATCATTTTACCGGTTAAATCATAAGTCCATTTATGATACAAGCATTGAAAGTGTTTAGCAGTACCACAATTTGTTCTTTCCACTTCGGCGGAACGATGCGCGCATGTATTGACAAGCACGTTAATCTCATCGTCTTTGTTGTTTCGCACTACGATGATCGGAATATTACCTACCATTGACGTTTTGTAATCGCCTGGATTCGGAATTTCCGACTCATGACCAACGAGATTCCAAACGTAGCCCTGAAATATTTCTTTCATCTCAATTTCGTAAAGTTCTTGGTCTGTGTATACGCTTCTGGGAACCCGGCTTATTTCTTCGTCCGGGAACAACAATTTTTGTTTTAACGCTTCACTTACCTTAACCATTCAATCACCCCATCATAAATAGATTCTAGAATCTTAGTATTGTGAAAAAATAAAATGTTTCTTTTGCCTACTCGATAATTAGACAATAAAACAAATAAATGGTTTTGTATGCGTTTACATTTGTCTTTAAGTTTATGGTAAAATAAATCCAATAAAAAGTCAAACTATTTTTAAGCGATTTGTCGTTGTACTGTCAACGCCACGGAACTTCCCTGCGGAAGATAAACCCGTTCCGCAGGCGTCAGCTCGCGCCTGCGAATTCACGTTGAAATGGTGCATGATGAACCGACACCGGGTCCTCCTGGTTAGAAACGACCGGAACGCAAGATAGCAAAGATCAACCACATAAACATAAACAGGGCGATCACAAAACCGATCTCGATGATCGGAATCCGCCAAAGCATGGTTTGCGAATGGCTCAGGGCAGCACCGATAATTAGACCGACCATCACAATACTGAGAGAGAGCAGCACAATGCTAAAAGACAACCGATTGCTGATCCGATCCATTTTTTTCATCAAAGCATCCACTTGGGGAGATGCCACCTCGATACGCAGCTTTCCTTGTCGCAGCACCATTGACAACTGTTTTAAGCTTAAAGGGACCTCACTTATCAAATCGAAATACTCAGGCACATCCTCGATCCAGTTCTTCAGCATTTGTCGGGGATCCAGCCGTTCCAAAAACAGCTTTTTCCCGAACGGCTCGGCTACGTCAAAGACGCTGAACGTCGGATCCAGTGCCGACACTACCCCCTCCATGGTCAGTAGTGATTTTCCAAGCAAGGTCAGCTCCGTTGGAATACGAATCTGATGGCGAAACGCTACGGAAAACAAATCATTGACGGCTACGCCCAGACTGATCTGGTTTAACGGCACTTGGTAGTATTTTTCCCGCATTTTGTCGACATCGGCATTCAAGGCGTCCCGATCTACATCGTCAGGAATCATGCCCATATTGGAAATGGCACGAATGACGCCCTTGGAGCTTTGATTCCGCAACGCGATGACAAACGATGCGAACTGCTTCTTCATGCCAGGAGACAACCGTCCCACCATGCCGAAGTCAAGCAAGGCGAGGCTGCCGTCCGGGAGCGCCAGCACATTGCCGGGATGGGGATCGCCATGGAAAAAACCTTCAACCAGTACTTGATGAAAAATGGTTGATGCAAAACGTTCCGCAAGCAATCTTCGATCCAAACCCACCCGATCAAGCTGTTCCCGGTCGGACAGCTTGATTCCCTCTATGTAGGCCATGGTTAATACACGCTTCGTGCTGTAATCCCAGTACACAGCCGGCACATGGACATGCTCCAGGGGTTTGCTCTGGGCCGCGAACTTTTCGGCATTCCGCGCCTCTGCTGTGTAATCGATCTCAGCACGCAGCGCCTTGCCGAGCTCGTCGACGATCTCGCGCAAGCGGTAGTTTCGCGCCCACTCCAGACGGCCTTCAGCCAATCTTGCCCAGTCCGCCAGAATGTCCAGATCGGTTTCAATCAGGGACTGAATGTCCGGCCGCTGTACTTTGACCACAACTGCTGTTCCATCTTGTAAGCAGGCTCGATAAACCTGTCCGATCGAGGCTGCGGCCAGAGGTTTATCGGAGAATTGCAGAAACAGGCTTTCGATAGGCGCCCCGAGTTCCTCTTCAAGAATTCTGGAGACTTCCGCGTAGGGAAACGGAGGCACCTTATCCTGGAGACGCTCCAACTCCGCCAGGATATCGGCCGGAACCAAATCGGGACGCGTACTTGCGATTTGGCCCAGCTTCACAAAGGTCGGACCCAATTCCTCCAGCAGCAGACGAATACGCTCCCCGACGCTTTTGGCCTGCAGTTCCTTCCGTTCCTCGCTCCGAAAGAACAGGATCTTCTCGGTAAGTCCCATTTCATGAGACACATACCCAAGACCGTTACGCGCAAAGGCCGTGGCGATCGTCCGATATCGCTGCAATTGTCGAATCCGTTTTCCTGCGCTCATTGGCGACCTCCTGTCAGTTCCCGGTATGGTTCTTCCGTTCCAAGGCTTCCAGACGCTGTTCGATCCGTGCGATGTCCTCCCGGGTAGCCAGTCTGTTTTCACCGAGAATGGCATGGACGCGTTCCCGCGCCATCGCTTCCACATGCTGGCGCAGCTCTTCTCCCTTCAGAACGAGCTCATCCACTAAAGCTCTGGATTCCGCCTTGCTCACCTCGCCCTTTTTCACCAGCTCTTCAATCGTCTTCTCTACTTGCTCCTTGCCTGCAACCGCCAATCCCAGGCCCAACGAGATCGCTTTTCCGATCGTTTCTTTCATTTTAATCACAACTCCTTTTATTTTGTTTTGTTCCTGCTCATTGTGCATGATGTGCGATTTGCCGCTTCAACTCATCCATGATGCGTTCGGTTGCTTTCTCACCTGCTTCAATACATTCCTGCCATCTCGTAAAATCAAAGGCCGCAATATGTCCGACTTCCGGCCGAATGACCATATCGGCAAGCCGAAGACTGCTGTGCTTTCTTTCGGCGGTCATTAAGCTGTAAGAGCGGTACACAACTTCGACCATATTGCGCGGCGGATTTTTCTCGTGTTCCCGCGTAACATCGACGGCAATGACCAATTGACCCTTTTCCTGGCCCAGCTCTTCCACCGGCAAATTGTTCAACACACCTCCATCAACCAGCATCATTCCATCATGCATAAGAGGAGAAAAGATTCCCGGAAAGGCTGTTGTGGCCCGAAGAGCTGTCAGCAGATCGCCTTGATCGAACACCACTTGCCTGCCTTGCATCAAATCGACGGAGACGGTTTTAAAGCGAATGGGCAAATGCTCAATTAGCAGCGTATTTTTCCCATGCTGTTTCAGCCATTCATTTACCGCCTTAAGCAAACCGTTTCCAGAAATCAATCCCCGCTGGCGAATGCCGACGTCGATCAAGCGGTATTTGGGCGTCGTCTGTATAAAATGCTCCAGCGCATCAGCCGGGATGCCCGCCGCAAATAACCCT
Organism: Paenibacillus sp. JCM 9796; assembly: GCF_055379675.1. Classification (NCBI taxonomy): domain Bacteria; kingdom Bacillati; phylum Bacillota; class Bacilli; order Caryophanales; family Paenibacillaceae; genus Paenibacillus; species Paenibacillus sp. JCM 9796. The sequence continues at coordinate 5,368,374 of NZ_AP043723.1, read as the reverse complement.
CCGACCGCGCCGCCCATACTCGTGCCCGCGATGCAATCTACAGCAATCCCGTGTTTCTCAAACGCCTTCAGCACACCTAGATGAGCGAGCCCTCTGACCGCACCGCCGCCTAAAACCAACCCTACTTTTGCCATGTTGAAACTCCTTTGTATCTGGTTCACACCGCGCTATCCAGCGATGATGATCCTCCCTTGTCGCTTCCCGCATTCCTTGTCGTCTGATCTTTGTCCTTATTGGTTCCTAGAGCGTAGTCAAGGACTGGGTGCGATACACCGTACCAGGCATGCTCATCTTTATAATGATGCAGCAAATGTTTCTTTTTCATCCATCTCCCCCAAGCCGTCCGGGGAGCAATTGGACGATGCGCCGCGTAGTGCATCCATTGATAATAAAGTTGAAAAAGCAATGAACCGGTAACCACGGCCACGACAACTGAAAACTGACGAAACACTAACCATACCATAGGAATGTAGGCGCTATAGATCAATACGTCATAGTAGACCGGACTGAATAAGTATTTCAGTTCTTGCGGGTGCTTATGATGCTCGACATGCCCCCGGTATAGCGCAGGTACGAGTTTGGGAAACTCATGCAACAAATATCGGTGCACGACGTACTCGGCAAAGGCATAGACCAGTGCACCCAAGACGAGCGCGAGGATTGTCACATAACCATCGAATTGAAGGCAAGTTAATAAGATGCCAAGCAGACTCATAACGGCAATTAGTCGTATAACAGGACTGGTGAAAAACTCACGGTAATGGAGCATAATGCGATTCCTCCTTTTGTCATGATCCACGATAATTACCCAAAAGACCAAAAAACTAAGTGAAGAAGTGCGGCCTCTAAGTAAAAGCCTCACTCAGAAAAACAGACAGCATTTCTTTTTCCTCTCCGGAAAGTTCCTCAATCGATTTAAGAAACTGCGAAACAAGCTCCGTAATCTCTAAGCCAAGTTCATCATTCATCGTTTGAATAGCCGTACCCAGAACGGTACCGACAAACATGGTCATCCCCGTTTCTTTACTTGGCGCTTTATGAACAATATGATGAATCAAGGACTCGGTTTTGCCGCCAAGCTTCTTCAGATACATCAGCAGCAAGCCGATGATATACGCACAGAAGTTAATTCTGGTACTTACTTTCGGAATTTCATCCAGCATCTTCCTGATAGACTCGTTGAGACTTCTATTCTTCAAATCCCTTAGTAAGGTTGCAATATGATCAACTGTTTTTTTCCAATCCGCGACATTAAACGTTTCATTCCGGGCTTGCTTGAACAAATCCGAAGCTTTGGTCGTTGGGACAAACACAACCTGGGAGCGTCCGGTTTCTTTCGTATTGACCTCGTAGCTGCGAGAAATAAAACCCAGCTTTTCAATTTCCTTTAGCATATCATAGGCCGTCCATTTGCTGACCCCCAGCGATGTGGCTAACGCCTCATAATGAATGGGCAAATTTGTTTTCTGATACAAATCCATTAATTTATGCAAAAATTGAAGGCGACGTTTCGTAAGCGATACTATAACTCCTGCACCTCCCCAATCCCCATAGAGCTAATGATCTTGTTTTTGGGTTTTTTGTGATTAGATCGTAGCATCGAATTCGTGTATAGTCAAGAACAATTGAAAATAAAAAGTGGATTGGAATGACCGGAACACCGCCGTTCTATTTGGGGATGGGGCAGGCGCCGTCGTACTGCAATCCCGGCCCAACACTTTTCCGTGCTATTCTTTATTGGGTCCGGAATATACTGGTGTGGAACTGCTTCAATCACCTGTTGAAGGACCGATTACGATGCACGGACGGGAAGTTTTCAAGTTTGGGGTTCGAATCATCGAGAATGCCGGCTTCGCGACACCAACATTAGCGTATTAAATATGCCGGCCACCGAGATGTCAGCGGCCGGCATTTATTGTGTGATCGTTTCCCGGTAGTTCGAACAAGAGATTGGTTTGTAAATTGTTTTTTTCACGCTACTCATTTTCTAAAATACTCATTTCCCATAAACTCCAATATTCGTTACCCGTCTTTCTTGCGTCTCGAAGCAACCCTTCTTTTATAAAACCTGCTTTTTCATAACAAGCAATAGCGGAGTAATTGAAATCAAATACCCCCAGACTAACTCTGTGTAAATTTAGTTCTTTAAATGCAATTTTCAATATTTCTTCAATCATCAAGGTTCCTATTCCCTGACTTCTGCTTCCTCATCATTCGCAGATTCTATGTTGATTCCTCCTCTGCATTTTCTGTAATTGATTAATGCAGACTGTTATTTTGGGAAGCGTAGAAAGAGCAGAGTTGCGTTCCATGCATAATTTTAATAACGAGCAGGTAGCCTCGCTGTTCTCTTGAATTATAAACTGATCAAATTCATGATGATATGCGCGATCTCCGCGCGTGTCGCATATGCTTTGGGCGCAAACATAGTCGGCATTCTTCCGTTTAACAACCCACGCGCGGTTAAACCCGACACCGCAGCTCTCGCCTCGTCTGCGATCAGGTTGTCATCTTCAAAGGGCATAGAGGCTACCGCTTCCAGTTGTTTTCCGGTTTTCGTTTCGTAGATATATTTCATAACGACGGCCATCTCTTCACGGGTCAGCGCATCCTTCGGTTCCATGCCGGTTAACCCGCTTTCATCAGTAATGGTTTGTTGTTCAAGTCCGAGCCCCTTTGCCAAATAACCGGTAAACTCGCTGCGAGTGATGCTTTGATTAGGGGCAAAACGGGCATCGTCGATCCCATTCATTATGCCCTTACTGCTTAAGCTGTAAACATCTTTTTGGGCCCAGTGGTCGGATGTAACATCCGCAAATCCGTTCACTTGGATACGGCCTTCTACCTTAGAGCTTATCGTTTCCAGTTTTTTAGCATACGCGATTAGCAATTCAAAATCGGTTAACGCCTCGCTCGCGCCGACGACCGTTTTCGCGTTGCCGAACATGGTGTATTTGTCTCCGCCCGTATACATGTAGTTGGACAAGGCCGCCCTGTACTTCTGCCCTTTGTTAATAGGCTTGCCATTGACCGTTGCCTGCTCGATTCTTTGGCCTACCGTTTTCCCCGGATTGTACGTGTACGACATGCCCGATACCTGTAGAAAACCGCCAGCCAGCTTATCCACTGCGGCGACGCTGTTTTCAAGAGCGGAAAGCAGCATATCCCCGGTCACTTCCGCCACCACGATTTTGTTGTTGAACGGAAGAATCGATTTGGCATCCTTTAATGTGAAATTACCTTGGCCCGCGCTGGCACGAATGCCGCCGCCGTTTGCAAACGCGACATCGGTCTGATAATAATCCCGATAAGCGTCGGAGATGAAGTTGCCGATCGCGGTTTCCTTGAATCTGGACTCGTGGTTGTCCCCATATGGCAGATCGCTGTCCGAATGCGCAATCGTTTTGCCCAGTTCGTCGTCAAGCTTGGTCTGGTATTCCTTCGCGAGGCCAGCAAGCGCTTCGTCTTCCTTAACGGTTTCGTCCACCTTCATGATCTCGTGCGCAAGTGTCAGCTGTCCGTCTGTGCCTTTTCCGATATTTAGTCGGATGATGGATCCCATGTTGCCCTGCGGGGAGAAAATATACCGCTTTGCCGCACCATCGACGTCATAAACGAACGATTTTTCTTCGGCTTCCTCCTCTGTGAACACGACCCGAATATCAGGGATTGCCTGCATCAGCAGCTTATCGTCCTGAACGGGCTCCTGCGTCAGCGCCACAATGAGATCAGGATGCTGTTCCCGTTTCAATTGATCAACCACTGTTTTGGCTGACTCGATAACATCCGACTGCTTCACATCTTCGTCCTGCGTTGTCGTTTGCATCGCACTTGTCAGACCGATGACACCAATACGTATCCCTTGCTTCTCGTAAACTTGATAAGAGGGGACGTGACCGAACGACTTGCCGTCTTTGCCGATCAGGTTGGACGAAATCCATGTAAAATTCGACGCTTTGATCAATTCGAGCGTATTCGCCGAACCCGCATCGAAGTCATGCTGGCCGAAGTTAGCCACATCGATCGGGAAGCGGTTGAACGCCTCCACCATTGGAAACCCTTTGAATATCCCTCCAAACAAGGTGCCGCCGCCGAGATCTCCTCCGAACGCGACGATTTTATCGCCCTTCACACTTTCGATCAACGTTTTGAGACGGGCCACGCCGCCCCGGGTACCGAGCTTGTCCACCACGGGATTGATTTCATGTCCGTCGTTAAAATATAAAAACGACACGGTACTTGCAGCCGGCGTTTCCGCACGGACGATTTTGCCGCTCCCGAACGGCAGGGAAACCACGATGACGGAGAGAAGGATTCCAACGCTAAGCTTTTTTTTCATGTGTACCTTCCTTTTCCCAACTCAAATTTCTGATTTGTTTGATTTAGTTGAATGATTTTATCATTGGTAGTCTACTGTATAACTGTTAACGGAGTGTTTAACCCATATAAAGAACTAGTAAACAAGGCGTTGCTAATTGATAACCCATAAATTAAAAAGTGGCCGCCCAGAACACGAAAATAAGTTCTGGACGGCCACCCCTGTTTTCTAACTTACTTGGTATTCAACTGAATCGGATAATCTTTATTGACAACGATGCGATCGTTAGCGCGGGACATCGTAATCGTATACTTCTCCAGCTTGGGCGCGAGAATGTAGGCGCTGAGATACGGCATATTCCTGTAGTCTTCTGCGCTTCCAAATCCGCTGGCATTTAGCGATTCCATGAGCTCGTTCAGCTTACTCGTGAACGCTTCGTATGCTGCCAAATCCTCCTTATCAAACTTGGCCGTCATATCTTCTTTTTCAGCAATGTCGAACCAGACGCCATCCAAAAATCGTTGATCGGGTGCCTCTTTTCTTATTTTCAAATGCATATATCCTTCCGGATGATACTCGGCGCCTTCAATGACGATATCCCGGTTTTTAAAACGAACCGTTTTGGGGAACGTGTCATCCATCGACAATTCGAAACTGGCGCTTGGTTCGCGTTCAGTAACACGAAGCTCCCCAATGTGCAGATACAACTTACGGACACTCGGATCAAAGAAGACCGATGATGAGAAAGGCAGCTGCTGCTTGCCTTCTTCCAGAATGATACCCGTACCTGACGGGTCGTAACGATACACATTCCCTTTATCGTCCTTTAAGTACGGAGCTGCGTCATCTTCCCTAGGGAAATATAAATCCCATCCCATTTGACCTTTCATAATGACGTTCATCGTCGTCGGCTGGATCGTCAGCTTCTCCAGCGTTAGTTCCTTCCAATCCAAATCGCTGAAGGATAGCGTTTGTTTCGGTTCATAAACTTTATTGTGCAGTAGCTTGCTTGGATCAATAGGAACCGTAATCGTGCCCAGTTCCTTCATTTCCGATCGCTTCAACACGCGGTCGAGCGTACTTTTATTAACTTTTAATGTAAGCGGGTCGCCCTTTGCCAGAAACTGTTCAGCGGCTCCATTCTCCAGTTGATATTTATAAGTGTCTTGCCGGATCGGCGTATTGCTGCCATCCGTCGTTCTTGCGATAGAAGAAGCCGTGGTCGAACCGCCTCCGCGCAAATTCCCGGGACTTATGAAGAGATGAACCGGGGTATGATTATCCGACACATCAAATTCATCGGTGCGAATGAACGCTTTAAATAACAGCTCCTCGTCCGTCAAATACATATCACTGATTGTGATCGTTGTTCCGCCTAACTGGGCAGTCACCGGCTCGATCGGAATATACCCATGATTGACGGCCGTTTGAACGCCGTCACGCTCCCTGATTTGCGTCAACCAATCAACGGCGACTTCGAAACCCGGCACCTTTTTTACGAATGAAGCAAACGCTGGTGACAGGGTCACGCCTGCTGAAAAAATAAGGACTAGAATTACAGCAGCCGCAGCGCTTTTGGACATAAAAGGCATCCATCGCGGAAAACGGCGTTTAGTTGCGGCGAGGTCTATTGTATGCTCAAACTCGCCTTTCTCAAAGCGATCCGGCAATTCGTCGACAAATTGATACAGCGAATCCGGAACTCGATCGAAGGCTTGTTCTAAGCTCCGTTTCAGATCATGGTCGCTTTTCATATCTGGACCTCCTTTTCTTGCGGATGGGATACATGAAGCATTTGGCTCAGCTTCAATCTGGCATGATAAAGTCTTGATTTGACCGTTCCTTCTTTAATCTGCAGCAAGGCAGCGATCTCCTCAATTTTGAACTCCTGAAAATAATAGAGCCCTACCACAACCCGGTGCTGCAGATCCAATGACATAACGGACTTAACAAGCCGTTGGGACTGCTCTTTCTTCACAATATCCTCCAATGGTGATACCGACATGTCTTGAATATCCAGCTCGGCGATGTCCTGATTGTTCTTGTGGTTGTGTTCTTTCCTTGCGATGTCTATAGACCGGTTTACAATGACGCGGCTGAACCAGCGCCCTACATGCTGAATGTCTTTCCCCTGCATGATTGAAGAATACATGTCGACCAGCGAATTTTGCACCGCTTCCTCCGCCAAATGCCTTGATTTTAGAATAGCTAAAGCGGACCGGAAGGACCCGGGAATCAACGGATTCACCAAAGTACGGAACGCTTCTTTATTTCCTTGTCGTATTTCATCCAATAACTTTCGCTCGGATTCCAAATCCATACTGTCACTCCTTTCCCTATACTCATTGGCGTAACAAATGGACATTCGGTTCAAAAATTCAACTCATTTCTAGAAAAATTTTTTCATCTGATTCCAAAGATGGTCGGCGGAGACATACGGCTCTCCGGCATTGATCCTTTTGACGATCCGACTTCCGGGCTCATTGATACCTTCCTCCACCGTAAAAAACAGTTCCATCCCCGCCTTGGCACCTTCCTCCAAGACGACATCATTGTAGGCGCCATAAGGAAAAGCCAACAATTTATGCTGTTTGCCGATTTCCTGTTCAAATCTTTTTTCGAGGAATGACAAATCGCTGAATATCCTTTTCCGATGCTCCTCTTCGGTTTCGGGTCTTTGTCTCTGTTCCAAATACATGCTTGTTGTCAGTGCAGGCTTCTGGGTGCCTGTTCTATCCGCGGAAACGGTCCGGTGTAAATTGTAAGTATGATTGTAGAACCCCATGCCGTAAGCTTTCATTTCACGCATTTGTTCCCAATTCAGATGCATCTCCGCATCGGGGTTAAACAAATCCGATGTCATGCCCACGATAAAATTGAACGCAGGCGCTCCGAATCGTCTCAATATGGGGAATGCCTCGGTATAAAAAGATGTATAGCCGTCATCGAACGTAAGGACTACGGAATTCGGCGGGATGCTTTTCCCATGAAGCATAAATGTAATAAAGTCGTCCATGGAAATGATATGAAATCCGCGATTGTTCAGCATCTGCAAGTGATCCTGGAACTGAGCGGAAGTCACAGTGGACGAGTTGGACTCCCCAGATTTCAAATTTTTGCAAACGTCATGGTACACCAATACGATCGCCTTATCTTCGTAATATATCGCTTTTGCCGAACTCTTCTCCATATCCAAACCCATGGTAGCAGCCATCATTCCAATCAGAACCATACCAAAAATAACATAATTAATCGTTTTCATCACCAAAAACCCTTCATTCTTGGATACGCGCGTTCAATTAATAGGCGTATGAAAAGTCAGAAAGGTTCAAATTGGCGCTGAAAACAAATCCTTTCAGAACAACTAAAGGCTCACCGTATTATACTAAAGGCTACCGATCTCGATTTAAGTCGGTAGCCTTCTCAAAGCCTTATTTTTTAGCATGAATTTCTTCCTTGATTTGTCCAATAATTTGCGGGATACTTTTTGATCCCTGGTCTCCTTCCCCTCGCTTTCTCACAGACACACTATCGGATGAATTTCTCTTAGCGAAGAGGGCAGCCTTACGGCCGCCCCCTTGGAATTAAAGGTATTTCTTTTGTCATTTCCCGATCAGCAGCGATAATATTCCGGCAGCGATCAACGGCCCAACAGGTACGCCTTTTAGAAAGGCCACGCCTATTATCGTCCCAATGACGAGACTTGTCACGATCGTAGGGTTGCCGGACATCAAATGAGCGCCGCGTCCGCCTAAATACGCTACCAACACGCCAACAGCGATGGCGGCGATCGATTTCCAATGCAGGAAGGACTGGTAGAGCTCCTTGAAGCTAATCGAGCCGCTGGCCAGAGGCGATAGAATGCCAATCGTCAGGATTATGATGCCAAGCGAAAGTCCATTCTTCTCAATCCACGGAAAGGCTTGGTGCAAATTGACGACACGAATAAGCAAAAGCACAACGGCAGCAATCGTAATGGAACTGTTGCGGCTGATGACACCAAGCAAAGCCAGCAGAATCAGCATGAACGCTGGCATATCTAGTTGAGGCAACCCGGCCGACCTCCTTCTCGCATTGTTTAGGCTAATAGTTGAATTATAAAGCTTATCGTTTCACGATATCAATAGCCTCCCCTTCCAGAAGTCAAATGATGATAGAAATTCGCCATGAAAAATTGCACCCCTTAGCATGCATCGGATTCACCAAGAGGTTGTCCAATGATTATTCTAAGGGGTGCACTTTAATCTGCCTGCTATTTTTCTCTGCAACCATTGACCTTACTTGCCGGATAGACCGAACAATTTTCCAGCATTTCTGTAGCATATTTTCTCCCGGTCCTCCATGGAGAGATCTATTGAGTTTAGAACCGAGATCGTATCCCGAATATAACCGACCCCTTTTTCGGGATCGAACGGCGAATCCGAGGCAAACAAAACTTTATCGGCGCCATAGAATTCGAGACCGCATAGGGTTGCCGCCCGCGAACCGAAGACGGCGGTGTCCGCATAAAAATCTTTAAAGTAATCAAAAGGACGCCGCTTCAAACCCTTGAGAACGAGCGTTAAATCCTCATCGGAAGTCCGTTTGCCAAGCTGGTCCCACCCGGGTCCTACGCGCCCCTCGAAATAGGGAACCATTGCCCCCATATGATGGGCCAGCAGCTTGAGCTGCGGCAGCCGATCCATGATGCCGGAGAAGACTAGCCGGGCCATGGCCGCACTCGTTTCATAGGGCCACCCGAAAGTCCACCAAATCTCGTATTTCGATTTATCCTCCGTCAGATAGTTTGTTCAGAGCTTACAATAAGTTAAAGCGATTCGCCGACTTTTACATGCTCTTTAATCAGGTTCTGGGCAATCGTCCGGCGAAGGATTTCATCCGTTCCTTCGAACACGCGGTATTTCCGCACGGTTCGGTACCATCGTTCAATCGGCAATTCTTTGGTGACGCCCATTCCGCCATGAATTTGCAGCACACGGTCCACAACCGTATGGACCATGTTGGAACCGAACAATTTAGCGATCGAAGCATACTGTCTCCTGGCATCACGCTTTTTTGAGGCCATGTAAGCCGCCTGCAGCACGAGCAGCTTTGAAGCCTCGATTTCGACAGCGGAGTCGGCAATCATCCATTGGATCGCCTGATACTCGGAGATGGCGTTACCGAACGCGACGCGGGCATTCGCATATTCGATACCCATACTGAGCAAACGCTCCGCTGCGCCGACCGACCATGCTCCGATTTTTATCCGTCCCATCGTAATCCAGCTCAATGCAAGCTCGAAGCCATGGCCGAGCTCTCCCAGAATATTCTCTTCAGGCACGCGTACATGCTCAAAAATGAGGGAGGCAACCGCCCAGTCATCCATCGTTTGAATCTGTTCGGACCTCCACCCCATATCGCGGTCGACGAGGAAGCAGGTGACGCCTCCCTTGCCGCCTTTCTCCTTCTCCGTCACGGCGAACACCATGGCAAAATCCGCATAAAGCCCCCGGGAGATAAATACTTTCTCGCCGTTCAACACCCATTCATTGCCTTCTTTCACGGCGGTGGTTTTAATATTGCGAGCGTCGGATCCGGCCCCCGGCTCTGTCAACGCAAAGCAAGCGCGTTTCTCTCCGTTAATGGCGGGGATCAAATACTTCGTCTTCTGTTCTTCATTGCAATTGTACAGGATGTTGTCCGCGTCTCCGCCGAACGTAAACGGTATGAAAGTTTTCGCGAGCTCAATATTGATGATTGTCGTCATGATCGGGTCAAGATCTGCGCCGCCGTACTTCTCAGGCGTATTAATCCCCCAAAACCCGGCCTCTTTCGCCTTCAGTTGGAGCTTTCGAATCTGCTCTTCTGTAATACCGGGCCTGCCCTCCCGGTCATTGCGGAGATAGTCTTGTTCCAGCGGGTACAGTTCCTTCTGGACAAACTCACGAACGGTCCTTTGAACCATTCGCTGTTCTTCATTCAATTCAAATTGCAATTGAGCTTCCTCCATTTCGTAAGATGAATCTCATCGTCATAGAACGTCAACCGGGAAGGCGGGCGCTCCAATATCGTCAACCCCCAGCCGCCAACTGGACCGACGGCACAGCTTTTTTCTTTCTGTTTTTATGCTGGAGACCGTCCAGACCGATTGCCGCAATCAGCACGACCCCTTTGATGATGCTTTGGTAGTAATCACCAACATTCATTAATACCAGACCGTTGCTCAGCACCCCGATGATGAGAACACCGGTCAGTACGCCGGATATTCTCCCTTCACCGCCCATGATGCTTATGCCGCCGAGAATCGCCGCCGTCAATACGTCGAACTCAAACCCGGCCCCCGCGTTCGGCTGGCCCGAGTTCATACGCGATAAGAGGACGATACCCGCGATGCCCGTAATGAATCCGCCCAGGGAGAAGAGCATCATTCTCATTCGCTTGACATTGACTCCCGACAGCCTCGCCGCTTCTTCATTGCCCCCAAGCGCATACACATATCGGCCGAAATACGTTTTATTCAGAATAAAGCTGCCGATCAGGGCTACGACAATCAGTATAATGACCGGGATCGGGATGCTTCCGACATAGCCTTGTCCGAGAACCCTAAACGATTTATCAAACCCGAAGATGGACATCCCCCCGCTGATCATTTTGCTTAGCCCCGTCACGATCGTCATCGTAGCCAGCGTTATCATCAACGGGTGGATGTTTAACGTCACCCACAGATAGCCGTTGACGAACCCGACCAGCGTCGCCGCCGCCACTCCGGCAACCGCCGCCAATACCGGGTGCACCTCTGCATGGACCATCAGCCAAGAGGTCAGTATGCTGACCAAGGAGATTTGCGCACCGACCGAGAGGTCAATTCCCCCCGCAATCATGACGAAGCACATCCCGACTGCGACTATCCCCATCATCGAAACCTGACGCAGAATATTGAGCAAATTGTTGATCGTCAAGAATGCTTCCGTCATGGATGAGAACAAGATAAACAATAGCGCCAGCACGATAAATATGCCGTATTTCCTAAAAAATTCGTTCAGTGCCATATCGCATCTCCTCCGCTTCAATGCTGTGACGCCATGTCCATGATGTGTTCCTGCGCGAACGCTTCCCTTCCCAGCTCCCCGGTCATTCTGCCAATTTGAATTTCCCCTTCGTCAGGAGCGTCGGCTCCGGCAAACATCTCAGCGAGAACACGATTTCGATATCCTGCATGGCTCTCCTCTTTCATCGGGTCTTTACGGCAGGCTTACTTGGGCATAAACGCGTCCGCATTGCTTGCATTGACGATCGTCAGCTTCGAAAGCTGGTCTCTCTCCACGCTCTCGCCGCCGAGCAGCTTCAGGATGTTATCCACGATGATTATCGGGTTCTTGGAAGTCGCCATATCCAGGGTGGTCCGGAGCACGCTTCCCTCTTCCTTCAGCTTCGTTAACATTTCAGGTGTTGCACCGACACCGTTAATGTAAAAATGGCCGGTTGCCTTGCCGTGGGATTTGACAGCCTCATAGGCTCCAAGCGCCTCCGAGTCGTCGATCGTGGCAATGACTTGGATATTCGGATGGGCCGTCAGCAGGTTCTCGGCTACTTTCTGTGAATCTGCCACGGTCAATGCCTCATGCTTCGCTACGATCTTCGCATTCGGCGCGTTTTTCTTGATCGCAGCTTCCAGCGCGACGCCTCGCTCGGTCAGACCGGGGTTATAGGTTGAAATAATGAGCCCGACTTCCGCGTTGCCGCCGAATTTCTCGTTAATCCATTTCGCCGCATCTTCACCTACCGCAGTTCCGACCGCCGTATGATCCGAGTTCACCACGACATCCGCATGCTCGATCCCGAACGATCCCCAGCCGACCACTCTAATCCCGGCATCCTGCGCTTTTTTCAAGGAATCCTCCAGCGGCTTCGGATCGATCGGGAACACGATCATCGCTTGCACTTTGGAGGATACCAGATTTTCAATGTTGTTAATCTGCTTGTTCACGTCCATGCCCGCATTGGCGACCAACAGCTCTCCGCCCTGTTCTTGGACCCGTTTCTTAATGGCGCCGATTTGAGCGATGAAGTACGGGTGCGCTTCATCCGGTACCGCAAAGCCTACTTTTAACGGCGCTTTTTCTTTCGAGCCTTCAGCCTGGTTCGAGGAATCGCCCGCAGCCGTGTTCGTGTTAGCAGACGAGGTTTCGTTGCCGCCATTCCCATTTCCGTTTCCGCATGCCGACATGACACCCACAAGCAAGATCGCGATGACCGTTGTCAATAAATGTTTCAATGATCTTTGCACCGTAACATCCCCCTTTGTATTGTCCAAATTTTATTTGGCAAATTGGTCGATATTTCCGCCATCGAGAACCGTAAGTTTGGAGAAATAAATTTTATCCACCCGTTCGCCTTTCACGAGCTTCATGATATGGTTCATCGTGACATCAGGCTGTTTCGCCGTCTCCAAGTCGAGCGTTGCCCGGAAGGCGCCGCCTGCCTTCACCTCAGCCAGTGCCTGCGGCGTTCCGTCTGTTCCGTTAATAAAGAATTTGCCATTATCCCGGCCCGCCGCCTTAACCGCCTCTAACGCTCCCAGACCATAGGGGTCCATCATCGTGGCGATCACCTGCAGGTTCGGATTGGCGGTAAGCATGTTCTCCGCTACACCCTGAGCGGCCGCTTGTGTTCTAGCTTCCTGCACGGACACGATTTTGGCGCCCGGCGCATTATTCCGGATCGCTTCCTCCAATGCCTTGGAACGATCGATCAAACTCTGGTTTGCGCTCGAAACGATGAGTCCCACTTCCGCTTTACCGTCCAGCTTCTCGTTGATCCATTTGGCGGCGGTCTCCCCCATCAGTTTGCCGATCTCTTTATGGCTGATGGTTTGGGTGACGTCAACGTACGGCATGTCATCGTTCCCCAGAGCGATAAATTTAACGCCGGCTGCTTGTGCATGCTGAACGGCGGATTCAACGGCTTTCGGTTCCATCGCGTTAATCAGGATGACTTGAACTTTGGATGCCACCATGTTCTCAATGTCGTTGATCTGTTTATTTACATCGTTGTTGGCTCCGAACACGAGAAGTTCACCGTTTTCTGCGGCAAGACGTTCTTCAATGGCCTTGATTAATAAAATAAAGAACGGGTGGGTCGAGTCGGGAATCGTCACTCCAACTTTCAGCTTGGTTCCCTCTGTTGATTTATTTGCCTGCCCACCCGCATCCGTATTTGCCTGATTATTGCTGGCAGCCCCGCCGTTATTTCCGCCTGAAAGGTTCCCGCTGCTGCTGCATGCCGCAACCAGCAGAAGCATAGCGGACAAAAGGATAATCAATGCCGGTTTGATCTTTTTCATATAAAGCCCCCCTAGCTTTTATTGTTAACGCTTACATTTAACTGTCTATCAGTTCATCTTTCGACCGCTTGATTCTTCGCATCAATGACTTTGCTTGTGATAATTGATCGCATGGTACTCGATGTATTCCGCAAGGCCGACTTCCGAATTTTCCCTGCCGATTCCGCTTTGCTTAACGCCGCCAAACGGCATAAGCTTGGCGCCGAGAGGAGACTGTCCATGTCCATTGATAAACGTCATCCCGGCTTCGATTTCTCGGGTGACCCGCAAAGCTCTTTCAAAATCGGAGGACCATACCGAGGAGGCTAATCCATACTCCGTCATATTAGCCATGCGGAGCGCTTCCTCCTCCGAACGATAAGCAATGAGCGGGATCACCGGTCCGAACTGCTCGCAAGTGACGATGTCTTGGCCGGGTTCAACGTCCCCAACGACTGCCGGCTGCAGGAAGTAGCCGTTGTCCCAATTGGCCGGCTCCAGCTTCTGTCCGAGCTCGATGACCTTCGCACCGCTCTGTCTTGCGCCTTCGATCAGTTCTTTAACATACTGGTATTGCAGCTTATTGTTGACCGGCCCAAGGGTTGCATCCGGGTTCAATCCGTGTCCCACTTTATAAGCGTCCACTAGATCGCATGTTCGCCTGTAAAAAGCGTCGTACATCGCCTGCGGCACGTATACCCGCTTAATATCGAAACAGATTTGACCCGAGCGCCAGAAAGCGCCTTGTACAATTTTGGGGACAACCTCATCCAAATCCGCATCATCGAGAACGATGGCCGGATCGTTGCCGCCCAATTCGAAATGAACACCTTTAAGCGAATCCGCCGCACCTTTCATGATATGCTTCGCTGTCTTGCCTCCGCCGGTAAACGTGATTTTGCGGACCAGCGGGTGGGTGGTCAAAGCCGTCCCTACATCGGTGTCCCCATGAATGACGTTAATGACGCCGTCCGGAAATAAGGCCGCCATTTTTCTCAAAGCCCTACTAATACTGATCGGCGCATTCGGGGAAGGTTTGATCACGATCGTATTGCCCGCAAGCACGGCCGGCACCAGCTTTTGCAGCGTCAAGACAAATGGCGCATTCCAAGGCACAATGGCTGCGATCACGCCGATCGGCCTTTTCTCCACGCTTACAAAGCTGACCTCGTCCTCCGCTTGTTTAGATTGGAAGAAAGCTTGCGCGTTCTCAAGCGTCAAATAGATGACATAGGGGGACAGTCCGACTTCCATGGCCGCATCATTCAGAAGCATGCCATTCTCCCGTGTCAGCATTTCCGATAATGAGGAAGTATCTTCTTCCAATAATTTCGCCGCTTGCATGAACAGCGCACTACGTTCCTCCAGAGATGTTTGTCGCCACGATGCGAAAGCCTGGTGCGCCGCCTGAACGGCTTGCTCGACATGCTGAACGGTTCCTTTGGCTACCAGCCCCACTACGTCGGTGTAACGTCCCGGGTCCTTAACCTCGGTATACTGCCCGGTCTCCACATCTTCATTATTGATCAGCAGATGAAGCTTATCGACACCCATGTTCCATGACTCCTTTCTTAATACGAAGCTGAATCTTGCCGAAACCTTGCTTACTGACGGTTGTTCTTGAACCGGGCAACTTTTTAATTATTATGAGTTGTTTGACTCATTTTATGTTATAATGAAAAAGTATCATGGTTACACGCACGTGTCAATAATCGAAAGCGTTCTTGACGAAAAATTATGCAAAATTAAACGGAGGCAGCTAACATGAAAGACATACATATGAATTCGATTCGGACAATTGATCGGGCGATCGATGTATTACAAGCGTTCAGTGCCAAAAGCACAGCCCTGACTATCGAAGAAATATCGAAAATTTCCAATATTCCCAAAAACACCGTATACCGCATTTTATACACCTTTGAACGCAGAGGACTCGTTCAATTCGATGCCGATGCGTTAACCTATCATCCTGGTCTAAGACTTTTGGAATTTTCTATGCTGAAATCTTCCACCCTTGATGTACGGCAAGAGGCAGAGCCTTTCTTGGAAGAGCTTCATTCCCTAACAAACGAAACGGTTTTGATGGCATTGCCGGAGGAAAATGAAATTTTTTACGTATTCAAAAAAGAAAACGAAAATCATGAAGGCTTAAAAGTAAACACGCTCGTCGGCGTACGCCGTCCTTACTTGTACGGCGTTCTCGGGCAGGCCATTCTGGCGTTTCTTCCGGAAAAACAAATAGAACGCGTTCTAAGCATTCCTCCACAACCACATACGCAGCATACCGTTACGGATGCTGCAAGGATCGGCGAGCGGCTGAAACAAATTAAACGAGAACGCGTTTTTGTTCAATCGAACGAAACCAGCCTCGGCGTCACCGGGATATCCGCGCCTGTTTTCGATATGAACGGCAACGTTGCGGCGGCCATTGCAATCGTCGGTCCCGAAGTTCATCTTCACGATCAACTGGAGGCCATGAGAAACCTTGTCATCGAAACCTCCAATAAAATTTCTTCGAAAATGGGCTGCAGCATGACCGAGACGATCCGCTGAATTGACTGTAAGGAAGGACACCTGTAAAATACAGTCATAATAGTTTTCGGAGGTTTATCATGCGCGAGATCAACATGAGTTCCATCCGTGCCATCGACCGAGCAATCGATGTGCTCGAGGCATTTACCCTTAATAAATCAACATTGACCATTGAGGAATTGTCACAGCTGTCTAAACTGCCTAAAAATACGGCTTATCGAATTTTGTACACGCTTGAACGAAGAGGTTTGATCCAATACGATCCCGAAACTCTAACCTATTCTCCCGGCTTAAGGCTAATCGAGTTTGGTTTGCTCAAAACGTCCATGCTTGACGTCCATCAGGAAGCGGAACCTTTCCTGAACGAGCTCCATCTCCAGACGAATCAAACCGTTCTGATGGCCGTCAGAGAAAATCAGGGACAAGTCTTTTATTCCTTAAAGAAAGAAAATGAAAGCTACGAAGGCTTAAAAGTGACGGCGCACGTCGGCGTACGCCGCCCCTTTCTTTACGGGGTACTGGGGCCGGTGTTGCTGGCCTATCAGCCTGACGAAATAATCGAACGCGTTCTGAGTGAGCCAATCGAGCAAATCACACCCTTTACGGTTACGGACAAAGAGCTGGTTCGGCAGCGGCTGCTGCAAATCAGGAAAGATCGTTTCTTTGTAGAATTGAATGAAACGGATATCGGGGTAATCGGCATGTCAGCACCTATATTTGGTCTGGACGGACAAGCTATAGCGGCTATAGGAGTCGTCGGTCCGGAAATTCAGCTGAACGATCGGTTGGAGGAGATCAAACAGCTCATTCAAAGCACGGCCGAGAAAATCTCTTCCCGCATGGGTTACCGACCGGCAGAATAGTGTGGTGTGGATACAGCTAAATTACGCATGAGGTCTCCTTAGAAGCATCGACAACCGCTTGAACGTTCCGGGCAGGTTGCTTTGATCCAAAATGAGCTGCGCAACTCAAAATTCATTTCTCGAATAAAGTACCATGTCCGGGCCGCTTGTGTCAATCACCTTGCTCTCAAAATATACAATAAATTTCAACACGGAAAGGACCCTAGCAGGTCCTTTCTATTCGTTATCTGCAGGCAGTCACGGATGGTCATACGGAAATTCCCCTTGTCTGCAAAGCGCTATGTGCTGCGGTTTGCTTCATTATAACCAGGATGTCCATCCGTATTCTCCTCCCCTTTGTAGGTCAAAGAGCGGTCACGCATCGGTCCTCATTCCGATACGACGACAAGCGCATCTAATGCCAATACGCCCTCTCCGTCGGGATATACGATGACCGGGTTAATGTCGATCTCAGCCACTTCCGGCGTCGTTCTCATAAGTTCCGCAACGATCGCCACAACCTTGGCCAGTGCCTTCAAGTCCGAAGGTTTCGCGCCTCGCGCACCGCGAAGGAGCGCGGACGAGCGCAACGTGAGGATTTTCTCCACTATGGCTTCTTCGCTTATATCCGTAGGCATGAAGCATACGTCCTTCAAGATCTCGATCCAGATCCCGCCCAGACCGACCATCACCATCGGGCCCCATTCCGGATCCCTTCGCGCACCGACCACCATTTCAATACCGCGGATTCCCATCTTCTCGACCAGCACGCCCTCCGGCTTCAACCCCGGAAACGCCCGCTGTACATTATCGTGCAACCGGGTCCAGGCTTCGCGCAGCTCAGACTCCTGCCCGATGCCGACAATGACACCGCCGATATCGCTCTTGTGCGCGATTTCGCCGGCTGATATTTTAATGACAACCGGATAACCGATTCTGCCCGCGATTTCGCAAGCTGCCTCCACATCTGCGGCCAGCTCGCCCGCCGGCACCGGAATTCCGGCGGCGGCAAGGTATTGTTTCCCCAGGTATTCAGGTAAGGCACCCGTCCCTGGCAGCGGATTCGGCGTTACCGTAACCGTACAGCGGCCCCTGCCCGTTTCGGAGCGGGCGATTCCGGCTTTCGTCACGCAAGCAAGCGCACGTATTGCGCGCTCGGCCGAGCGAAACAACGGTACGCCGGTCGCTTTCATTTCGTCAATCAGCTCATCGGCCAGCTGAGATCCTTCTCCCAACAGGACATACGCGACCGGCTTCCTGGATCCCGATATGGCCGGCAGCGCAGCACGCCCTTTCGCCAGACCTATTCTCGGCGAGCCGGGCAGCACCGCGATCAACAAGCTTCCGACCGCAGTATCCGCAAGAAACGCCTCGGCTGCAGCCGTATACAAACTCATATCCGTCAATGCTTGCGCGGTGATGTCAAGCGGATTCGTGGCCGTCGTGAATTCGGGAAGCACGGGCTTGATTGCTTCGATCGTCGCTTGGGATAGCAGGGGAAGCTCCAGCCCCTCCGCTTGACAGAAGTCAAGGGCGAAGCCTTTGAACGCACCCGAGTCCGTCACAATCGCGGTACCGCGATCGGGCAGGACGGGATAGCAGGTGAGAAACCATGCGACGTCTACCAATTCCTCCATCGTATCCACCATAATGACGCCTTCATGCTCCAGCAGCGTCTGAATGACCGTGTAATCTCCGGCGAGCGAGCCCGTATGTGATTGTGCAGCTTCCCTCGACGCCTCGCTCTTGCCGGGATGCAGCAGTACGATGAATTTCCCCTTCTCTCTGGCCTTCGATGCCAGTTGCAAGAACAGCTGCGGCCGGCGAATATGCTCGACGTACATGGTCACCACCCGGGTCAATGCGTCATCCAGCAAATAGGCCAGATAATCCTCAACGCCGACCGCTGCTTCGTTGCCTGTGGAGATCGCATAGGAGAGCGGTATGCCGCGGGCCTGGCTTGTTTCCCGCAGCGAAGACATCATTCCTCCGCTTTGCGTCAGCACGCACAGGGCCAATTGACCCTCCACCGCGGTAGCCTTCAGACCCGGCGCGAAAGTCAACGGAACACGATCGATAAAATTGGTTAACCCCATGCAATTCGGTCCGGCCACCGCCATCCCGTTCTCGCGAGCGATCTCGGTGATTTGCTGCTGGGCAATCATCCCTTCATCGCCTGCCTCCGCGAACCCGGCGGCAAAAATCATGACGGCACCTGCCTCCCGTCGCGCGCAAGCCCGTACCGCTTCTACAGCCGCCGCTTGAGGAACACACAACACCACGGCGTCGATCCCTTTCGGCAGGTCATCGATGGCCGGCACGCACCGAATCCCGTTCACTTCTTCCCGGTTCCGGCTGACCAGGTGAATCTCACCGTCATAGCGAAAGCGCCGCAGGTGGTCCACAACGGCTTCGCCAGGCGATCCCGGCGCAGCCGACACCCCCACGACGGCAATCGAGCGGGGGTGAAGCAGCTTCTCCACGGAGACCGTCGCAGCGGCATTGGCCAGCGGCTTCGAATTAAGACTCACGCTTGTAACCCTCCAGTCCCGGGCGAAACGTCTTATCGTCAAGGAACTGCTTGAGCCCCTGCTGCCGTCCGCGTTCCGGATCAAGCGATATTTGCTGCTGTTGTTTCGCCGCTAAATAATCTTCAGCCGTATCCCATGGCATGTCGCGGGAATATTTATAGCCCATCTTCGCCGCGTTCAGAACAACCGGATTTTTGCTAAGCAGCGTTCTCGCCAGTTCAACCGTCCGCTCCCGCAGTTTTTCTTTCGGCACCGCTTCGTTCACCAAGCCCATTTCCACAGCTTTTACGCCGTTAAACGGTTCGCCGGTCATAATATAATAGAGCGCGTTGCGCTGCCCCATTACCGCGGCAACCGCGCGGGTAACGTTCCCTGCCGGAATGATTCCCCAGTTAATTTCAGACAAACCGAAAGTGGCATCCTCTGCAGCAATGGCCAAATCGCAGGAAATCAGGGGGGTGAAGGCTCCGCCGAAGCACCAGCCGTTCACCATGGCGATTGTCGGCTTGGAGTAGTACATCAGCTTTCGCCACTGCCAATTCGTTGCCGTTCGGCGCACTTTCGCGATCTCGGCTTGTGACTTCCTCTCGGTTTCACGGAAGTATTCTTTAAGATCCATACCGGCCGAGAAGGAATCTCCCGCGCCCGTCAGCACGACGACGCCGCAGCGATCGTCCAGCTCCAATTGCTCCAAAATCTCAACCATCTCTTCGTTCAGCGCCGGACTCATCGCGTTCCGCTTGTGCGGACGGTTCAAGATCACCCAGGCAATACCGTCCTCAAATTCAACCTTCACGTTCTCTCCACCAATTGCTCCTTGATCCTTCACGGGTTGGTTTTCTTCCTGCATCGACATGTAAGATATCCCTCTTTTCAATAGATTTGCCTCCGTTGATTATCCCTTCAACCCCCAGCCGCCAACTGGACCGACGGCACAGCTTTTTTCTTTCTGTTTTTATGCTGGAGACCGTCCAGACCGATTGCCGCAATCAGCACGACCCCTTTGATGATGCTTTGGTAGTAATCGCCTACATTCATCAAAACCAGACCGTTGCTCAGCACCCCGATGATGAGAACACCGGTCAGTACGCCGGATATTCTCCCTTCACCGCCCATGATGCTAATGCCGCCGAGAATCGCCGCCGTCAATACGTCGAACTCAAACCCGGCCCCCGCGTTCGGCTGGCCCGAGTTCATACGCGATAAGAGGACGATACCCGCGATGCCCGTAATGAATCCGCCCAGGGAGAAGAGCATCATTCTCATTCGCTTGACATTGACTCCCGACAGCCTCGCCGCTTCTTCATTGCCCCCAAGCGCATACACATATCGGCCGAAATACGTTTTATTCAGAATAAAGCTGCCGATCAGGGCTACGACAATCAGTATAATGACCGGGATCGGGATGCTTCCGACATAGCCTTGTCCGAGAACCCTAAACGATTTATCAAACCCGAAGATGGACATCCCCCCGCTGATCATTTTGCTTAGCCCTGTCACGATCGTCATCGTAGCCAGCGTTATCATCAACGGGTGGATGTTTAACGTCACCCACAGATAGCCGTTGACGAACCCGACCAGCGTCGCCGCCGCCACTCCGGCAACCGCCGCCAATACCGGGTGCACCTCTGCATGGACCATCAGCCAAGAGGTCAGTATACTGACCAAGGAGATTTGCGCACCGACCGAGAGGTCAATTCCCCCCGCAATCATGACGAAGCACATCCCGACTGCGACTATCCCCATCATCGAAACCTGACGCAGAATATTGAGCAAATTGTTGATCGTCAAGAATGCTTCCGTCATGGATGAGAACAAGATAAACAATAGCGCCAGCACGATAAATATGCCGTATTTCCTAAAAAATTCGTTCAGTGCCATATCGCATCTCCTCCGCTTCAATGCTGTGACGCCATGTCCATGATGCGTTCCTGCGCGAACGCTTCCCTTCCCAGCTCCCCGGTCATTCTGCCGCTGGAGAGGACGATCACCCGATCCGACATCCCCAGCAGCTCCTCCATATCGGACGAAATCATGATGATGCCGACTCCGCTTTCCGCCAGGCTGCACATCAGTTTATAAATTTCCTGTTTGGCCCCGACGTCGATCCCTCGTGTCGGCTCATCAAAGATCAGCACTTTGCAATCCCTGGCCAGCCACTTGGCGAGCACCACCTTTTGTTGGTTGCCGCCGCTCAAATGATTCACTTTCTGCTCTAAGGTAGGGGTTCGGATCGATAAGGTGTTCTTGAAGCTTTCCGCCTGCTCCAGCTCTTCTTTCGTCTTGACCACCCCAAACCGCGACAGAAACTTCAAGCTGGGCAGCGTAATATTCCGTTTCACCGTGCTTCTCAGGATGACCCCCTGCTGCTTCCGGTCCTCCGGGATCAGTCCCATTCCTAACCGGATCGCATCTTGCGGAGATCTCACGTTCACCTTCTGCCCCTCGAACACAATGTCGCCCGTGTGGGCGGGATCCGCCCCGAACAACGCCCTCGCCAGCTCCGTCCGTCCGGCGCCTACCAAGCCGGAAAACCCGAGAATTTCACCCTTCTTCAACTGGAAGGAAATATTCTCAAAGCCGTTGCCGCTTAAACGATTGACCTCGAGCAGCGTTTGCTGCGGCTTTATGCTGCGGGACGGATACGTTTCCTTCAGCTCCCGGCCGACCATCAGACTGACCAGCTCCTGGCGGTTCGTCGCTTGGGTTGCTTGGGTCGAAACGTACCGGCCATCCCTCATGACCGTTATGCGGTCGGAGATTTCGAACAACTCTTCCATCCGGTGCGAAATATAAATGATGGTGACGCCCTTCTCTTTGAGCACGCGCACGATCTTGAACATCGCTTCCACTTCGTTGATGGTCAACGGGGCGGAAGGTTCGTCCATGACCAGGATTTTGACGTCTTTGGAAATCGCTTTGGCAATTTCAACAATCTGCTGCTGGGCCGGGGACATGTCCCGCACAAGACGGCGCGGGTCCAATTGGATCTGGAGGCTGTCGAGCAGCTCCTTCGTCTTGTTGACCATCGCTTTCTTGTCAACCAGCCAGCCGTTGCCGATGAAATCGCCCAAAAATATATTTTCCGCAGCCGACAGCGTCGGGATCAGATTGAATTCCTGGTAGATCACCTGGATCCCCAGCTGCTTCGCCAGACGGGGCGTCATCTCTTTGTAGCACTCCCCGCCGATTTGAATTTCCCCTTCGTCAGGAGCGTGGGCTCCGGCAAGCACCTTAATTAAAGTAGACTTGCCCGCCCCATTCTCTCCCAGAAGCGCATGTACCTCTCCCCGCACAAAGTCAACCGAGACATCGTTCAGCGCCAGGACGCCAGGAAAACTTTTGGATATCTTCCTCAGCGAGAACACGATTTCGTTATCCTGCATGGCTCTCCTCTTTCATTGGGTTTTTACGGCCGGCTTACTTGGGCATAAACGCGTCCGCATGGCTTGCATTCACGATCGTCAGCTTCCCTGCATCAGCCAATGGATTACGCTTCAGGTTTTATCCCTCGGCATGAAGCGCTTGGCTTCTAATCGTCGATCGATTACGGCGCATCGCCGATTCCTTGTTCGCGGATGCTCGCGATCATCGCCGAACGAAGCAGCCACTGTCTGGCGCGGACCGGATCGTTAGCGAGCTCGGCCATCTCCCGCTGCAGCTTTATACGATGTTCCGGATCCGTTTCTTTCACAACTTGGGTATTTTTCTCGCTGATGCTTTTGACATATTCGACCGCCACACGCCGGCGCGCGTCACTGTACTTGTCCAACTCGGCTTTCCGATCGGCACCGTTAACGATTCGGATAAGCCTGATACTCAAGTCTACCGCATCGTGGATGCCGCTGTTCAATCCCAATCCGCCCATCGGGCTGTTCAGATGAGCCGCATCCCCGAGCAGAATCGCTCTTCCTTCATAAAAATTCTCCGCGACGCGTTGATGGATGCGATACAGCGTATTTTCAACGACTGGGAAGTGATCCGTTGTATGTAAGGCTTCCCGCATCGTTCGCTGGATGTTATCCATATTGAGCGCGACCTCATCCGGTATTTCGGGAGGCACGGGATACAGGAAGCGCCATGCTTCCGGTACGCGAAGCATGAACAAGAATTGTTCCGGATCGGAAATGTAATTGACATACGCCAAGCCCGGAATGTACTGATCGAGTGCGTTAGGCGTGCCTACCAGCAGCCAGCGTTCTTCAAACGTATATCCGTCGAATGCGAAGCCAAGCGTTTTGCGGACCACGCTTCTTGCTCCATCCGCACCAAGGAGATACGGCGTTTGAAGCTGTTCCATTCCGTTTGGCGTCTTGACCGAAACAGTGACACCGCTTTCATTTTGGGTAAAGCCTGTAATCTCGGCCTCGAACCTCAATTCGGCATTCGCGCGCTTCTTCAGTTTCTCGAACAATAACTGTACGTATGTCGCCTGCGAGCATTGCAGACGGAACGGATATTTCGTATCATTCTTGAGCAGATTGAAATCAAATTCCGCATACAAGCCGTTTTTCCGATCCCGGTATTGCACTTTCTCACTTAGCAATCCACGGCTCATTAATTCTTCAACGATTCCGTACGGTTCCAGCAGCTCAAGCGTTCCTGCATGGAATGTAGAAGCCCGCCATTCCCGGCTTGGCGCATTGCTTTTCTCTACGACGATGACCGGCAGGCCCGCTTGAGTTAAAATGGTGGCGGCCGTTAATCCGACTGGCCCTGCGCCGACAATCACAATTGGATGTTGCGACACGTGGAATCGCTCCCTTCTAGTTCTTTATCATTCCATTTCATCTATTAAAGAATTGGTTCAAAAACCTCTTGTATTTGTTGGTGCCCGTCATGCTCCTGGAGTTCTTCGGCTCTTTCGAACTGAAATGCTTCCATAATCGGCAGATCGTTGGTGGAGAACAGGAGCGCTTCTTCTTCATCCGAAGTATTCACATGCTCGTGCCATGTCCAGGAAGGGATAACGAAGAAGTCTCCTTCCGACCAGTCGAACCTCACACCGTTCATCACGGTGTAGCCTTTTCCTTTGAACGCATGGTACACGCAGCTGTGTACATGACGGTGGGCTTTCCCGCGAAACTTCAGAGGAAGCTTCTGCATGCGGGCGCCGATGCGGTCGTTGGCGTCTTTGCCCGTCGACGGGTTGATATATTCCACCGCATAGCCTTCGATCGGGTCCGGATCGAACCGGCTTAATCCTTCCAATCCCCGACTGGTTTGCTCCCACTTGTAACGGCCTAACGGCGCGATTTGCGGAGTACGGTCGGACACCGGGCGGACCATGCCCCCCTCATAGCGCTGCGCGCTATAATCGTCCGGGACTTGCAACGGCTGCTGCTTGTCGGGATGAAATTCCGTGAAGCACACATTCATGTACATGGTGAAGGGCGTATCCAGGCAATCCATCCAGAGCACCGTTTCATCGCCTTGGTTCGCATGATCGTGCCAGGCCCATGTCGGCGTGATCAGATAGTCGCCTGGTTCAAACGGGATTTTCTCCCCATCCACTCTTCCTTCGGCCCCGCGTCCTTTCATAATAAACCGCAAGGCCGTCGTCGTGTGCCGATGTGCTGGCGCAATCTCCCCGGGCTTCACGGCCTGAACCGCCGCATACAGCGTTTGGGTAGCTCCTCCCCAGCCCAAAGGCTGCAAATCCTTCATACCTGGATTGATCAGGAAAACCGCCCTGCGTTCCACCGCGCCTCCGACCTCCATCAATCTCGCCGCTTCTTCCAGATGCCTTTCGATATGCGCTTTCTTCCACAAATAAGGAATCGGCTTCGCTTTCGGCTCAATCGTATTTAAGGCATGGATCGACGACCACAGCGGCCCCAGGTTTTCGCTCTGCAATTTCGCATCAAATGCTTTAAGCTCATCTGATTCTTTCATCCCGTCACCTCCGTTACTTGTAATCGACAGAAACCGAAAATTCGCCGATCCGGTCGATTTGAATCCGGACCTTGTTGCCTTTCTCGATAGGACCGACCCCTTCGGGCGTTCCCGTTGTAAGAATGTCCCCCGGCTCCAGTGTCATCGCTGCCGATGCCGCTTCAAAAAACTTGTAGCAATCGTATATCAAGTCCTTGGTATTCGCCGACTGCCGGAGCTCCTCATCCACCCATAAGCGAAATCCGAGCTCATTAGGATTCCCGATTTCATCCGACGTTACAATCCAGGGCCCGATCGGCGTAAATGTATCAAAGGATTTGCGCCATGGGCGGTCTTCCTTGCCTCTGACCGTGATGTCCATCAGGGCGAAATAGCCGAATATGTACTTATAGGCTTCCGATGCGGGCACATCCTTCGCTCTCTTGCCGACGACGAACGCCAGCTCCGCTTCGTGGTCCGTCCTGCGGTCTTTAAACGGCAATTTGACGGTATCCTCGGGACCGATGATTGAAGAAGGCGCTTTCAAAAAGAAGCCTAGTTTTTCAATCGTGTACTCCGCGTTATTGAATTGCTCGTTCATTTCATCCTGGTGAAGATAATAATTCACCGGCGCCGCCACGATTTTCGTTGGATTCGGAACGGGAGGGCGTAATTTCACTTGGTGCAATGCGTACGAATCGGCGTATGCCAGCCCCCGATCAATGGCGGATTTGAAATATTCAAATCGCACAATCAAATTTACAAGGGATTCCTGCGGTTTAGCCGCATCCCAGGGAACGATACCGCTAACATCCAGTACGCGATCATCCTTTACTACTCCAGGTATATAGTCATTGAATAGAACAATTTTCACTTCATAACATCCCCTCATTTTTTGAGTTGTATTACTCATTTTATTTCTATATGATATAAGTTAACATGGTTGCCTGTAGGTGTCAATAATCCCACAGGCTAAATCATGCAATATTATCCATGATCATCGGGGGTTTTTAACATGAGGGACATTAATATGAACTCCATCCAAACCATTGACCGGGCGATCGATGTGCTACAGGCGTTCAGTGCCGGAAACACTTCGCTTACGATCGAAGAAATTTCGGCAATTGCCCATCTGCCCAAAAATACGGTATATCGCATTTTATATACCCTTGCACGCAGAGGGTTAGTCCAATTTGACGCCACTTCGTTAACCTATCAACCTGGTTTGCGGCTTTTGGAATTTTCGATGCTTAAATCATCCACCCTTGACGTACGGCAAGAGGCGGAGCCGTTCTTGGATGAGCTTCACCTTCGAACGAAGCAAACCATCCTGATGGCTTTACCGGAGAAGGAAGAAATTTTTTACGTTTATAAACGAGAAAATGAAAATTATGAAGGCTTAAGTGTAGGTACGCTCGTCGGGCTGCGTCGGCCGTATTTGTACGGCGTTCTGGGCCAGGCGGTGCTGGCTTTTTTCCCCGAGTCTCGAATTGACCATATTTTGTCCCTGCCTGCTAAAGCATACACCAAGCACACGGTTACAGATCCCGTTCTCTTACGTGAGCGATTGCAGCAAATCAGGCGGGACCGGGTATTTGCCAGCTCCCATGAAACCAATCTGGGAGTGACGGGCATAGCCGCACCCATATTTGATATACATGGTTATCCCATCGCCGCAATTGGCGTCGTTGGACCTGAAGTTCACCTTATAGAGCAATTGGCAAATATCAAGCAACTCGTCATTGAAGCTTCCAACAACATTTCTTCCAGAATGGGTTACCGTCTTGACGAGATCACGGATTAGCAGCAAACCCATTCCCTCTATATTCAACACCATTGTGTCTGATAAATAGTGCAAGCTGGAGATGACGCCCCTCCCGGGCGTACCGCAAGAAGCCCTGCATAGGTGCAGGGCTTCTTTAGCTTGAACAAACGCAGGTGCCGAGTCTCTGATTAGAACGGGAATTTGCGATATTGTTGTTGAATCGAAACCCATTTGGTAATCGTAAATTCGTCGATGATCCACGGATTCCCGAATCTGCCGCTTCCGCTCGACTTGTTGCCGCCGAAAGGAATCGTCGGGCTATCGTTAACCGTCTGGTCGTTGATATGCGTCATGCCGCTCTCGATTTGCATCGCAAACTCTTCGCCTTTGGCCAAATCAGAAGTGAAGATCGAAGAACTTAACCCGTACTCGGTTTCGCTTGCCATTCGAACCGCTTCTTCATCCGTATCGGCCTTGACAATCGTCGCGATCGGCGCAAACAGCTCGGTTTGTGCCAGCCGGCTCGTGTTATCCACACCCGTAAACACATAAGGCGTCAGCACATTGCCTTCCCTCTTGCCTTCAAGCGCAATAGTCACGCCTTCCTGCTTGGCCGATTCGATGACGTTGACCGCTTTCTGCAGCTGGCGTTCATTAACAAGCGGTCCGATTACGGTCTTCGGATCTCTTGGATCGCCGCAGGGAAGAGCCTTCGCCCGCTCGACAAACTTTTGCACAAACTCATCATGCTTGTCTTTATGCACGATGAAACGATTAATAATCATACATATTTGTCCTTGATGAATGAACTTTCCGAACACTGCGGCATCAACCGCACGATCGACATCGGCATCCGACAGTACGACAAACGGGCTGTTTCCGCCCAGCTCGAGAATGACGCGCTTTAAGTTTTTACCGGCAATTTCGCCGATATGTTTGCCGACCGCCGTAGAGCCGGTGAAGCTGATCAAACCGGCGTGCGGGTTCGTCAGCATCTCGTCGCCGATCTCCGTAATATCCGTCAGAATCACGTTGAAGACGCCTCTCGGCAGACCCGCATATTCGAACGCCTTGGCAATAATCGAACCGCCCGTTAAGCCGACTTGAATATCAGGCTTATGCACTACGCTGTTCCCCAGGGCGATAGCAGGCGCGATCGTTCTCATGGACAAATTCATCGGGAAATTGAATGGGGAGATCGATGCGACCACGCCCAGCGGAAGGCGGCGAACCCGGTTCACCTTGCCCGGAACAGCCGACGGAATATCCTGCACTTTATCAATGGCATCGGCGTAATTGACGGCCTCCTCCAACACTTCCAGCGCAAGATGCACTTCTACGTTGGCTTTTAAGATTGTTCCGCCCGTTTCACGGACAATGACGTTGACAATCGCATCATGGTTGGCGTGCAAATATTCCGCAGCTTTATGAATGACCGCCTTGCGTTCCTCAACGGATGATTGGGACCATTCCCGCTGCGCCTTTCTTGCAATCTCAAACGTTTCCTGCAGTTGTTTAGCTGTCGCGAGCCGCACGGTCGTCACAACCGAATTGTCGTAAGGATTCGTAATATCGTAAGTCCTCTCGCTTAAACCTTCCCGCCATTCTCCGTTGATATAGCTTTTGTTAAGATCCTCATATCGCGTTACAGGAATCTTTTCCTCTGGAATCGCCATCGATATTACCCCTTTGCACGTTGGTTTTATGATAATAAATGTGTTTCCGCGTCTGACAGGCCTTATTCGCTTCAGCGCTGACCGGTCACAGGGTGCGGATAATGGAATGCCATCACATCCGTATCCGGCCAGAGAACAGGAGTCGGCACGATCAATTCATCCGGACCAACCGGGTTTTCCGGGAAAGTCGTCGAGAACATCGGGTATAATCCCGGTGGAGTATGCGCCCAGCCTTTATCGAAATCGGCGTGCCACAATCCGCGGTAGTTCAATACTTTGATTTTCCATACGCCCTGTTCCTTTACATATTCATTCTCGTAGATTCCTCCTTCCCACCATTGTCTGGTTTCACCCTCTGCAAGCTCGTGACGTCCCGCTTGCATCAGGCAGCGGAATCTTCCTTTGGCCGTTTGCCGATCCGGGGAGACTTCCACGATGTCCTGCATCATGGGATGATCGAGAAGAAAACCGTATACAGGTCCGTTATTGCCGTTAGTGAAATTTTTCTGGAACCGTTCGACATAGAGCCGGCGCGCTCCCTCTTTACCTTTGAAAATGCCGCCCATGAAGTGAACCTCTCCGTCTTCTGCAAAGAGATCCACCACTTCGTTGTACAGACACTTATCGATATAATAGCCGTATTTATGATGCAAATGCCTGATCGCCTGCGTATCTTCCAGTAAACCAACTTGATTCGTTAATTGCTCGATCTTTTTCTCCAAAGTGGCAATGTGCTCATTCGAGTTTAATGCAAGTTCTCCCATAGTAGTAACTCCTCCATGTATATTCAATATTGGTGAATCTATGAATCAGACAGCTGCTTTCGCCGTATTGAGCCGGGAATCCGGCACCCAGTTCCCATGCAGGCCTTGACGGAGCCGCAGCGGCAAACGCACCGTGGCGATCGGGCCGTCATCGATATGCTGGGCGTCAAGAATAACCAAATCCGAACGCATCTCTTCATGCCGATTAACTAACGCGATAAGGTACCCTTCACCTTCGGGAGCATGATCCGATTTCGGAATAAAGGTAGATTCCTGGATCGTGGAAGTCGGCCCCGCAAAGAAGGTTTTCTCCTTGCCGGTGGAAAAGTCGATATGACCCAAACAATTGATGAACATCCCCGAAATGCTGCCACCGCGCTTGGAATCATAAGGTTTCGATAAATCCGTCACACACATGAAGCCGTGGCGGTAAGACTCCATCGCATAGCGGTCATCGATGCGCGGGAAATCCCCGATCATATTACCCAGCTGCTTATGTTCGAACGTATTGTTGCCGGATTCGAAATCGATTGTCCAGCGGGTGACGCGGGAATCCGCCTTCTCCCGGTCGAATGCCGCGCCGTGGATATCCGGGAAGAACGGGAACATGTTGCCTTCGGCAACCGGCATGTCGATATGTATCTTGGAGCCTACGTTGAAGGCGTTCATGACGTGGGATGCGAATTGATTCGGTCCTTTAAACCAACGAATGTCGCGGGCTTCGCCTCTGCGCGGGATGACTCCAAGATAGATGTCCTTCGTGCCGTCCCAACCGAAAGTCGGTTTTCCTTCTCTTGCCCGTTCCAGACTGCTTACGATCGGCACAACCGGGAAAATGACATAATCACGGGTCACACCGAAATCATGCTGCATGGAGGCATATGGCATTTTAAACCAGACCTCGTGAACAATTTCCCCCTTAGGGCTGATCACATAGTACGTGATATCATCCGTGTCGATGCCCTTGGAGGCATAACCGAACGCTATCATTTCCCCCGTCTGGGGATCCAGCTTCGGATGCGCCGTGAATGTCTCGCTCGTCATTTTACCTTCGTAATCGTAATAGCCCTGCGATTCGAGCGTGAACGGATCCATAACGATCGGCGGACTGTCTTCCTTAAGCGCAAGCAGTTTCCCGGCATGAAAAACAATGTTCGTATTAGCTGTTCCTCTAATCTGCCCCTGTACGCTCGGATCGTCGAAAAACGGGTTCCGGTAGGCGCCGAACAAAGCGCGCTGCGCCTTGCGTTCCAGTTCGAACTTATCGGTGCGAACATACCGGGACTTGTAGTCGACACGGCCGTTCTGAAACCGGAACATGCTTACCATGCCGTCTCCGTTGAAGTAAATGTCATGGCCGAGTAAAGGCGGGTATTGCGGGTCGGGCCCGACCCGGTAGAAAGCCCCGTTGATGTCGGCCGGAATGTCGCCATCCACTTCCACGTCGTAAATATCAACTTCCATCCGGCTTGGCGTATTGAAGCCTGTGTAAATGGGCAAGTCAGGAAATTTATTCATTTCCATTACCTTCTTTCATTTCTTATTAAAGCGGGTACAAATATGGAAATCAGCTGGTTTTATGATAATTAATCGCATGATACTCGATGAATTCATGAAGGCCGAGCTCAGAATTTTCTCTGCCGATTCCGCTTTGTTTAACACCGCCAAACGGCATTTGCTCATAGCCGAGATGGGATTGGCCGCTCCCGTTAATGAACGTCATACCGGCTTCAATCTCTCTCGCAATTTTCAGGCCGCGTTCAAAATCGGCAGTCCATACGGAGGAACCCAGACCGTACTCGGTCATATTGGCCCAACGGATTACTTCTTCTTCCGAACGATAGGAGATTAACGGCATGATCGGACCGAATTGCTCGCATGTGACAATTTCTTGCGATGGCTCCACATCACGGACGATTGCCGGATGCAAGTAATAGCCGTTGTCCCAGTTATCAGGCTCCAGCTTCTCACCCAACTCCACAATCTTGGCGCTGCTTTGTTTGATTCTTTCAACAAGCGCTTTGACGAAGTCGTATTGAACTTTGTTGTTCAACGGTGCGAAAGTGGCGCTCGGATCCAAGCCATGCCCGATCTTATACTGATCGACCAGATCACACATTTTGGTATAGAAAGAATCATACATCTTCTCCGGAATATAGATTCTTTTAGTGGCGAAACATACTTGGCCCGAACGGCGGAATGCGCTGACCATAATTTTGGGAATGATGTTGTCCAGGTCCGCATCATCGAGTACGATTGCCGGATCGTTTCCGCCCAGTTCGAAGTGCACGCCTTTAAGAGATTCCGCTGCATCCTTCATGATGAACTTTGCGATCTTGCCGCCGCCTGTAAATGATATTTTACGTACAAGCGGATGCTTCGTTAAGGCAGAGCCGACGTCCCCGTCTCCGTGAATAACATTGAGGACGCCGGCAGGGAGCAGGGCTGCGATTTTTTTCATAATTATACTTACGCCCATCGGAGCATTCGGCGAAGGCTTCATGACGAGTGTGTTGCCGGTTACGATTGCCGGTGCGATTTTTTGGATCGTTAACACCATCGGCGCATTCCAAGGCACGATTCCCGCTATGACACCGATTGGCCTTTTCTCCACGCTCACCCAGCTGGTTTCGTCCTCCGCCTGTTTGGGATTGAAGAAAGATTCCGCGTTTTTGATCGTGGCATGAACCGCATGGATAGCCATATTCATTTCACCTAAGGATGTAGACAACAGAACCCCGTTCTCTCTCGATAACGTCTCGGCCAGAGATTGGCTTTCATCCTCCAGAAGCTTCGCGATTCGAGACAAAACATCCAGGCGTTCCTCAAGCGCAGACTTGCGCCATGACAAGAAGGCTTGATGTGCGGCGTTCACGGCTTGCTCTACGTGCTGCACGGTTCCGATCGCTACTTGTCCCACGACATCTGTAAGTCGGCCCGGATCCCGAACCTCGGAATAACGCTCGGTTGGTACATCTTCATGATTAATGTGCAAATCGATTTTCATGACACTCATCAATAAACACTTCCCCTTTCCCCACCCTTGAAATAGCCGACGCATGTAGGCGCTTTCAGGAAAATGTTCATCCTGATCCCGCCCTTGTCACCTCGACGTGCAGCTTTAGCCATACATTGAAATCCGGGTAAAGTAAAAGTAGTTGCTGCAACTTTCGATCGCTTTAAAATAATGAGCTGATTGACTCATTTTACTCCCCAAAACTAAAGTAACATGTTTGGAAGTATGTGTCAATCACATTTGATTTCAGAAGTTGTTGTTGTTCCATCCTTTAAAATGGACACGTTTCCTGTAAAGCGACGTCTATGCCCCGTTGATTCGTCCTTGGTCGCAGCGTGAATACAACCTCGGTGAATCCCCCTAACGGCAGAGCGAATTGGATCGGTTATTCCTCTACATAAGATGCTATAGCCTGCTTCACGCGTGCATTAGACAAGCGCAAAAAATTGCACAAAATACGGATTTCGTGCAACTTCTGTTATATCAAAGAAAAGGCGCAACTCCCGCTACCCTATACCATGGACAAGCAGGCGCAGACAGGTGGCAGATGACTTTGCAGAGTAAGAAATACGACATCATGGAGCAATACGAAACCGAGCTCGATGCATTCTCAATCATCATGAAAGATAAGGACTATTCGATCCTCACGCAGCGTGAGTATATGCTGGACATCAGAAGGTTCCTCGGGAGTGTTTACCCCAAGCCCGTCGAAGACATAACCAAGCTCGACGTCATGCGTTACCTAACCAGCATTCGTAAGGGCGGAACGGGCGGATCGGCGAGAAATCGGCAGCTTTCCTCCATTCGTACCTTTTTTAAATTCCTTAATCTTATGGAAATCATCAAGGGAAACCCCGCCCTGGAGGTGGAGAAGACGAAGGTTGAAAAAAATCGGATTCCGACCTATCTGGATGAGCAGGAGCTTGTCCATTTCTTCCAAGAGGTAGACGGAAGATATGTGATTCGAAACGTGGCCATCTGCATGTTAATGGCGTACGCAGGGCTGCGCGTCATTGAAATACACCGTCTGAATTTGAAGGACTATCATAGAGACGAGGAGTACCTCAGAGTGAAAGGAAAAGGAGATAAATGGCGAGTGGTTCCTCTGCTCCCGGAAATCATCGATTCATTGGACCGGTACATGCCGATTCGCATTCCTCACCGGAGCGGAAAAGATATTCCTCTCTTTACTTCTCAATTTGGCAGGAGAATCGCGCGACGGACGGTTCAGCATGTAACCGAGCAGGCATTTGCCGCCTTTCAAGAATCCAAGCCGGAGAACGAGAAGAAACTATCCAGTCATAAGCTGCGCCATAGCTTTGCAACACTGCACATCCGGAGCGGGACTGATATACGTTCTGTCCAGGAATTGCTCGGCCATTCCAGTATAGAGAACACACAGATCTATACTCATGTCGACAATAAACAACTGCGGGCGGCGCAGGGAAATATCAAGGGTAAATTACCAGCGTTAAAATGAAAGCTGACATGATTGTGTCACGCCGTACTCCCCCCTTCTCCCCTTATGCTGGAAACGTCCCCGAACAAACATCATGTTCTTTGTCGGGCAGAGAAATAACCCGCAGCCGTGGCCAGGGCTGCGGGTTATCCAGTGATGAATGCATACAGAAGTCAAACTCAACGATATTGGGAATTACCAAAGCAAGATTATTCGTTTTGAAGAACAGTTTTGGCAATTTTCCCGTCCAAATTTTCATAATCGTAATACCGGATCGTTTCGTAAAGTTCCTTTCGTGTCTGCATATGCGCCAAAGATTGCACCTGCGTCCCGGTTTGGCTAATTTCCGCAAACACCCGCTCGTATGCTTTAGCGGCAACCCGAAGCGAGGTCACCGGATATATGACCATGTTAATGCCCCAGATTTCGAATTGCTCGGCGGTATAATAAGGGGTTTTCCCGAATTCAGTCATATTGGCCAGCAGGGGTACATCGATAGCTGCTCGGAACCGTTTGAAATCTTCTTCGTTTTCCAGCGCTTCCGGAAAAATTGCATCTGCCCCCGCAGCTATATAGTGCTTGGCTCTTTCGATCGCAGCCTCCATCCCCTCTACGCTCTTAGCGTCCGTACGGGCAATGACAACGAGGGAGGGCGCGATTTCCTTTATCGTCTTGATTTTCTGCATCATCTCCTCCGCAGAGACGAGCTTCTTTCCGTTCAGGTGCCCGCATTTCTTCGGCATTTCCTGATCTTCGATCTGAACGGCAGCCACCTTGGCCTCCAGCATTTCTTTCGCCGTTCGGGCAACGTTCAGCACACCTCCGAAGCCTGTGTCGATATCGACAAGCAGGGGAAGTCCCGAAGCCCTGATCAGCTCCCGAGCACGGTCCGCCACTTCATTGGAATAGATCAGTCCGAGATCCGGTAAACCTCGACTAGCCGTATAAGCGGCCCCTGACAAATAAATGGCTTTGAAATCGAACTGCTTCGCGATTCTGGCAGCCATAGCATCATGAGTTCCAGGAATTTTTACAATGGAACCGCTGCGGATCATTCGCATAAATTGTTCGGCTAATTGCTTCTGCCCAGGCTCATCCTCAATCAACCAAGCCATAGTAATTCCCCTTTCTTGTGCCCTCAGGCTGAAGGTCAAATGACGAACAAGTTCATATAATCTTGAACGGCCATTTCTTCAAAGCGCTGCTGATCCAAGGAAAGTTCGATAATTTGCTCAACTCTCTTTTTCGGGAAGCGCGTCAGCAAGCTGGATTGGAATTTCTCCACGATTTTCGGGATTCCCTCCTCACGGCGTCTGCGGTGACCGATCGGATATTCACATTCGGCTTTTGCTGTTTCCGTACCGTTCTTGAAATGAACTTGTACCGCGTTCGCGATCGAGCGCTTCTGCGGATCAAGATAGTCCTTGCTATATCTCTCATCTTCTACGACAACCATTTTTTCACGAAGGTCGTCGATTCTCGGATCTTTCGCAATCTCGTCCTCGTAATGCTCGGCCGTCAAGTTACCGAACAACAGGCCGATGGCTACCATGTATTGGAGACAGTGGTCGCGGTCGGCTGGATTGTAGAGCGGCCCCTTCTTGTCAATAATCCGTATGGCGGACTCGTGCGTCGTCAGCGTAATATGGCTAATGTCATCGATACGGTCTTTCACAAGTTCATGCAGCTCGAATGCGCACTCCACTGCCGTTTGCGC
Source organism: Paenibacillus sp. JCM 9796 (assembly GCF_055379675.1). Lineage (NCBI taxonomy): Bacteria > Bacillati > Bacillota > Bacilli > Caryophanales > Paenibacillaceae > Paenibacillus > Paenibacillus sp. JCM 9796. The sequence continues at coordinate 5,332,576 of NZ_AP043723.1, read as the reverse complement.
ATGAAATTCGGCCGGGAAGGAAATCTTGAACAGCACGTTCTCCATCACGTAGCTGTCCAGCGAACGGGCAAGCTTCAGCTCCTTGCCTTTGAACAGTACATCCTGGAATCCCCAAAGCTTGGCGGAAAGGCCGGTGGCATAGCCCATTTCGCCTTTCATTGCCATTAGGCCAAGGCGTACGGCACGGCTTGTCGCATCGCCGGCTGCCCAAGACTTCCGGGAGCCTGTATTTGGCGCATGTCTATACGTACGTAAACTTCCGCCATCCAACCATGCATTGGAGAGGGCGTTGATCACCTCTTCCCGGCCACCGCCAAGCAAAGCGGTAACGACAGCTGTCGAAGCAACTTTAACGAACAACACATGGTCCAATCCGACACGGTTTAAGCTGTTCTCTAAAGCCAGAACGCCTTGAATTTCGTGAGCCTTAATCGCTGCGGTAAGCACATCGCGCATCTTCAGCGGTTCCTTCCCTTCAGCGATCCGATTACGGCTAACATAGTCGGCTACGGCCAGAATGCCGCCCAAATTGTCGGAGGGATGCCCCCACTCCGCCGCAAGCCATGTGTCGTTGAAATCGAGCCAACGAATCAAGGTGCCGATGTTGAATGCCCCATGTACCGGATCGAGCTCAAATTGGGTTCCCGGTACACGTGTGCCGTTCGTCACGCGAATCCCGGGAACGATAGGCCCCAGGTGCTTGGTGCATTCCGGGAAGCGCAGCGCCAGCATGGCTGTTCCGAGAGAGTCCATAACGACATGACGAGCGATTTGATAGGCCTCTTTGCTTTTTATTTCATATGAAATTGTATATTGGGCTATATCTACCAGCAACTTGTCTGCCTGCTCCAAAATATTTCCTTTATCATAAGCAATTGAGCTCATAACATCTATCTCTCCTTGTTGTATTATGGATGAAGATTGCGCGGGCCACTGTAAAGAACTCTTGGACGGAAAAGACGGTTGTTCTCATGCTGCTCGATGACATGTGCACATACTCCGATCGTTCGTGCCGCTAAGAAGACAGGAGTGAATAGATCGATTGGGATTCCAAGCAAGTAATACACCGGAGCCGCATAGTAATCCAAGTTGGGATACAGTCCTTTTTCCCGTTTCATAACCTCTTCACCGATTACGCACATGTGATACAAATGCTCCTGGCCTTTTGCAATCGCTAGCGGTTGAAGAGCAGCTTTCATAAGAAGGGCGCGCGGATCCGGTTTGTTCATGTAAACCCGGTGTCCGAAGCCCATAATACGCTCTTTGCGAGACAGCTTGCCGAGAATCAAGGGCTCCATTTCTTCAACGGCTCCGGCTACTAAAAGCATTTGCATAACCGCTTCGTTTGCTCCACCATGAAGCGTTCCTTTGAGCGAAGCGACGGCACCTGTCAAAGCTCCGATGATATCCGCTTGCGTAGAAGCAATGACCCGAGCCGTAAATGTGGAGTTTGGCATTTCATGTTCACTGTAGACGATCAGGGACTGGTCGAAAACCTTCGATTCCATCTCGGTCGGAACACGTCCCGTGATCATATGCAGAAAGTTCGCACTGTATGAAAGATTTTTATTAGGCTGGGCCGGCTCCAGATTGTGAATAGCCCGGTAGCTGTCCGCAACGATTTGTGGAACTTTGGCTAATAAACGAATGGACTTGCGGTAATTAGCCTCCCTGGATCGGTCGTCGATTTCCTTTTCGTCCCCGGCCAGTGCTGAAATCCCCGTCCTGAGTACGTCCATCAAATGTGTGTTTTTGGGAAGAAGCCTGAGCAGTTCAAACATTTCTTTCGATAACCCGGCTTCATTCCTCAAAGCTTGTTCAAGCCCCTTGTATTGTTCTTCGTTAGGCAAGATGCCGTTCAACAGCAAAGAGACGATGTCCAGGTAAGTCACTTTTTGGGCCAATTCAATCAGGTCATAACCACGCAGCACGATTTCTTCGTTGGCCACATCCAGATATGAAATTTGGGTCTCGCTAGCGATAACGTTTTCAAGACCGGGTTGGAATAATTCATTCATATTCACCTGACTCCCTTACCATAAATTAGATAACTCCCTGCCTCTTAATCATAGACATGCCGGGTTGAACAAATCCAATATCGTCTTCATCCTACTTAATATGTTTTGCATACTACATCCCCTTGACCATAATTAAGGATTTTTGTTGACTTGGTTGTTCCGCCTAAGCGATAGTAAGAGTATAGAATCCGGATAGAGAAGGGGTAAACTATGGAATTAAGACATCTACGATATTTCATTACCGTTGCTGAAGAACTCCATTTCGGGAAAGCCGCGACGCGTTTGAACATGTCCCAGCCGCCATTAAGCCAGCAAATCCGTCAACTGGAAGAGGAGCTGGGCTTCCCCTTGTTATATCGAAATAAACAGCATGTGAAATTGACCGAGGCGGGTAAGGTTTTTCTTGAAGAGGCACGAATTGCGATTGCTCAAGTCGAACAAGCTTGTTTAGTCGCTCAGAAGGCGAATCAAGGCTTGCTGGGAAGGCTCTCCATCGGCTTTGTCGGTTCGTCCACTTATTCGGTAGCGCCGCTGTTGCATCGCTTCCTGCTTCATTCCCCTAAAATCAACATTACGCTTCATCAGATGAAAACCGCCAATCAGTTGCATGCTCTTCATGAGGGAAGCATACATCTCGGGATTGTTCGAACGCACATTCATAGTCCTAACATCGTCTCAGAAGTGATTTGCAGCGAGAAGTTTGTCGCGATTTTCCCTGAAGGGCATCCGATGGCACAGAGAGAAGCGCTGCGTATGATAGACCTCGAGAATGAACGATTTATTTTAACTACGAGAGGCTCCACCTATCACGACACTGTCATTCATTTATGCTATCAAGCAGGATTTTCGCCGAACATCGCATTAGAGCTCCCCGAAATTTTAACGATCATGGCGTTCGTCTCGCAAGGAATGGGTGTTTCCATAGTTCCAGCTTCGTTCCGTCATCAGCAGAACAAGGGTATTGTGTATCGGGAGCTGACAGATGTCACTTCTACCTTGGAGACGTACTTTGTGTGGCGTAGTGAGGAGAAATCAAAAGTGTTGCAGGAGTTTATTAAACTAAGCAAGGACAATACGATTTTAGATTAGTCAGCAACAGCATCCGGGACATAATACTGGGGCCACGCACGAAGAGCACCGCAGTATTCCCCAAGATGATGTAAATATATTGATTTTTATTTATAATATGTAAATAATTTTGTTGTAAATCCTTAAATCAAAGATCCGAACATAAAAAATGAAGGATTTGCCCCCAATTCTGTACCCGATCAGTCAACTTACGAACGACATCTCAATCATACGGATCGTGCAAATAAGCTTAAAAGGCCCTGGCGGATACTTAGCTCCCCCAGACTTTCTTGAAACGATCCGAGCTCAAGCAGCGCCAAGTCTTCAGTCGTCGCCTTGTAGAGCGGCTTGTCCCCCTCCTTAACCTCCGACAATGACAGAACGCATGCTTGAAACCCGTTCTGGCGGCGGCACCGCCGCTCCTCAAGCAATCCGGCTTCACCGTATGTCGCATCAACATTACGCTAACGCTTCAAGCATGCCCAAGAAGCTCCTGCAACGTCCATAAATCGTTTCCGCGGCGGAAGTGAGTAGTCGCAAAGGTGTGTCTTAATTTATGGCTGCTGAGCTTTTTATCCTTTAATGCCGGGCGGGATTGGTGCTGCTTTTGGGCGATTTGTAATGCCGGCTAAGGTAAGCCGGCACTGCTACTGCTGCTGTACGGCGACACAAACATAGGCGCTTAGCGTATTAATGATGCCTGTTGTAATCTAATCTCTTGGGTAATCCACTTTCATGATGTCCATGAAAGGGACCTTTGCAGTCTCTTCATTCCGTTGGATATGTACTTTCCCCGTTCGTGAATCCATTAGCACAATCTGACCGCGGACCGGTTCTTCCCACCCCCATACCGTCAGTAAAACTTCGGAGTTTTCCTGTTTCGCTTCTGCCAGTTGATTTCCAATCTCCTCTAGTACAAATTCATCTCGAGTGGGTCGCTTTGCTGCTTTTCCTTTGGCCATGATGTTCCCCCTGATTATATATCCGGTATACCACTCAATTGCTGATTGAGCGAAATTCTCAACTTAAATAATACCACATATGATCTTAAATCTTTAATTCACTCATCATGCAACGCTTCTTCACGTCGGTCAGCTGATGACAGACGTACGATTATCGGATTATGGCGAAAATCAGTCGCAAAAACGATTAAGCACCTATAATCATGTGTCGCGAGCGCAGCGATACAGACATAGGTGCTGTAAACTAAACTTTTCAATTGTAATCGCAGGAATTCGGAATCCCATGGCATGGCCGTTGAGTCCCTTTGCGCCTATCATCGTTAGAAGCCATACGCCGTCTGCCCATGTTCGACGAAGCAGCACGAAAAATCCGGCTATGACAGCAAACGAGGGACGTACCGAATAAAACGACGATTCCAAGCAAGACGAACCAAACTCACATGCGGTAAACGTTAAGCTTTCTCATCCAACCCGATCCGACAATGCTTTCTTGTCGTATTCCAAATATTGCGCCGCGTAGGTGCGAACCGGGTCTCCTGCATAGAACCGTTCATACAGCTCATGACGACCGCCCAGTTGGCTTCCCACCAGATCCCATGCCAACTTAAGCAGCTTTACCCGCTCTTGCGCATTCCGGTCGGCGCCTCGATAATACGTTTGCAGCTTAGCGCCCAATGGGCCGTGAAGCTCCGCTATGGACGAAGGGACTTGAAGCATTCCCGCGCCGGAAAGTTGCTGTAAAATTTCTATGGCCCTCGGATAGTAACGGTTTCCGAGGTTCTTCGCCGTATTGAGTTGTCGCAGTTCGGGCGACCATCCCCCATCGGTGTGAAGCTCAGCGTTATGCTCTGCGGATATAAGCAGTGCTTTAATCGATTCCAATTGGAAAAATAACTCCGCTAGCTTCTCCTGAACGTGCGTGAATTTCTTAATGCCGATGGATGAAGCCAGTTCATTGCCCACGGCTGTCACAAACTCTAACTTGCTGACGAGCCTTACTATGGATTCATGAAGACTTATGGCGGATACGTATTGATCCGATCGAATACTCCAGATGGCGTCGGGGTCATCCTTGATAAATACTCGTTCCCATGGAATTAGAGCATCATCAAACACTAAGATCGCATCCATCTCGTCATAGTGAGCGCTTAACGGATAGTCTTCCTCCCGTTCGGAGGCGAACGAATCCCGGCAGATCAGATGGACTCCAGGGTGGTTAACCGGAATAGCGAACATGACGGCGTACCGCTGCTCTTCCTGTAACTTCGGGCTATGCGGTGAAACCATAATCTCATCCATATAAGGCCCTCCGGTGGCAATCATCTTGGCGCCCCGAACGATAATCCCGTCTTCCGTTTCTTTTAAGATACGAACCGCCGTATATAGATCCCCTAACTCGGAAGCAAGCTTCGTTCGATCGATTTGCGGATCGTGACCCGCAGCGGTCAAGAGCAAATCATTGTCGCGTAAATACGTATAATAATTTTGTATTTTGTCGGGAAAATACGTTTGTTTGGAGCGTATTAACTCCCGCCTGATGAACCATCCGGTTAACTGGGCGCGATAAAAGCCGGCAACGCGGCTCATCACTCCAAACGTTGCATCGGACCATAGTCGAAAGGAGTCACTTCGTTGAAAAATATGTTCTCTTTCGGATGGAACCTGAAACGCCCGATTCGCTCTAAAGCCATTATCCGTCACAAAGGTCAGTCGTTCCTTCGTTTCCGGTCGATCTTGTAAATCCAATACGCGGGCAACAGATGAGACCGTACCCGCGAAGGCGGGATGAGCGGCAATGTCCTGTACGATCGAACCATGAAACCAAACGTTCCTTCCGTCCTTTAACCGATTAAGATATGTTTGACCCGTACTCATAAACCGGCTCCTCTCTGCTTCGTTTCTGACCGTAAATTGCATGTACACACTTCTTGCGGATTTTTTGGCCCCGTTCGCATTACCTTTCGCTTCGTTCTCTCCAAAACGCTTCATAGCGATTCACAAGCTTTTCTTGCGGATATACACGATATAGCTCCGTAGACAAACGGATCGGGTCGTCGAATGCGAATTCCTCGTGCTGTCTTCGGTTTACGGCTTCCTCACTGCCTGCAAAGGTCCTAACCAAATGGCGTAAAGGCTCGTCTGCACTGTGCGCTTCGAAGCCGATATCCCCATTACCGATGCGCAGCAGTGCCTCAGCGGCAGCTTTATAGAACGTCCCGCCCGCTTTTTTTGCTGCTCCAAGTGGAACTGCAGACGGCAGGCATATGCCTTCTTGACTGAAGTATGCGTTTATTTCTGCTGCATGAATGAACGCCTTTATCGTATCCAGATTCTGCAGCAGTTCGCCAAGCAGTCCTTGAATATGCAACTCCTTATGCCGTCCGGTTTTCTCCGCCAATGCAACCGCAGTCGCAGTAACGAGTTCGATCAAATCCGCTTGGCGGGATACCCACTGATAGTCCGCAAGAGACTTCAATTCCGGATGTCCTAACAGCAGGTCTACTTCCGATTGGTTTTGCAGGGAAATCACCCGCTCCCAAGGGACAAACAAACGATCGTACGAAACAGTCACGTTGGCGTAGGCAGCCGCTTCGAGAGGCAGGCGCAGGTCTGGACTGTTTGTAGGAATCAGTACAACGGTTGAAGGTTTTGTCTCATCCTTTTCTTGAACGAATACAAGCAGTTCATCCGCGTACAGAGCATCGGATGCAAACGTCTGCTTCCCGCTAAGCCAAATGCCATCGGTCGTTATTTGTACCGCGGGTTTCACATCGTTTCCTTCTTCAACAGGATGAATACTGTGAAACGTAGTCGTGATCAGGCTGTCGTTTCGGCTGCATAAGTTGTACAGGTTTTCAATTCGCTTGGAACAAGCGAAAGCGGCAATCGGTTCGACATTCCGGTGAGCGAACCATCCCGAAACCAGCGCTTGGGCATAATCCGGCAGCCCCGATGAAAAGTTGGCATGTCTTTCTTCCAGGCTGTAGTTCCCAGGCCGCTTTAATTGCAGCTCCTGCAAAGTCTTGGGCAGCAAATAGGCCTGCTTCCAACTGGATTTTTTTGGCTCATGTTTTTTCGTTTGAACATGGTTTGTGTTCATCGTGTCCCTCCCGTAAGAAAACAACTCGCGACCGGCCAGGCATCCCGGGTAAATTTGCCAAGCAATAATGAATCAACGCCGGAATCCCGGCGAACTAAGCTTTATATGGCCGGTGGCGTATGGTTACTCCCTATGACTGCACCTCTTGTACGCGCTTATTCCCCGCTGATTTCGGGGGTTCGGTGTTTGCGATGATCTCTCCGAACGGACTCATATATCCTTGCTGCTCCGAGCGCTGCTGTATATTCGTCAGAGGAAGCAACGGGAACAATAGTTCTGCAGTTCGGTAGGCCTCTTCCAGGTGCGGATAGCCTGAGCAGATGAACGTCTCGATGCCGAGGTCGGCATATTCAATCATTCTCGCGGCAACCGTCTGAGGATCTCCTACAAGAGCCGTGCCGGCCCCGCCTCGAACCAAACCGATCCCGGCCCACAAATTCGGACTGATTTCCAGGGAGGAGCGATTCCCGTTATGCAGCGCCGACATTCGCTTCTGCCCTTCGGAGTCGTACCTGGCGAATATTTTCTGAGCGGCAGCGATCGTATCGTCATCGACATAACGGATCAGCTCATTTGCGGCAGCCCATGCCTCTTCGTTCGTCTCGCGCACGATGACGTGCAGCCGGATGCCGAACCTTACCGTCCGTCCCTGCTGCGAAGCCAATTCGCGCATATGCTTGATTTTCGCCTCGACTTGAGCCGGAGGCTCGCCCCACGTCAGGTACACATCGACATGCTTCGCAGCCACCTGTTGACCGGCCGGCGAAGAGCCTCCGAAATATAGCGGCGGATATGGCTGCTGGATCGTCGGGTAAATGACATCGGCTCCTTCGACCTTCAGATGGTCTCCCTCGAAGCTGACTTCCTCTCCTCGCAATATGTTTCTCCAGATGGAAAGAAACTCGTCCGTCAAGTCATAGCGGGTATCATGGTCGAGGAACAATCCTTCACCTGCCAGCTCGACCGGATCTCCGCCGGTCACGATATTGATCAGCAACCGCCCGTCTGATAATCGATCGAATGTGGAGGACATCCGGGCGGCAAGGGTCGGTGACATGAGGCCCGGGCGTAACGCTACCAGAAACTTCAAACGCTCCGTAACAGGAATCAACGAAGCCGCAGTGATCCACGCATCCTCGCACGACTTTCCTGTCGGCAGCAACACGCCGCCATATCCAAGCTTATCAGCAGCTTGTGCGATTTGCCTCATATAATGTTTGTCTACGGATCGTGCGCCTTTAGATGTCCCCAAATACCGACCGTCTCCGTGTGTAGGAATGAACCAGAATATTTCCATGTTGATCCCATCCTTTTATCCTAAGTTTTGTCTATGGCTTCATTATCGCGTCCTTAATTTACCTGTCCCCCCCTCTCATTTGCATATCCCGGGCAAAAAAAACAGAGGTGAATCCTTGATATTGGATTACACCTCCGATTGATCGGTCAGCATGAATACTTACAATTCCTATTTATTTAGTTGATTATATTTTTGTATCGTAGCATGGCTTTTCGAGATGTGTCAATCCCTTCTTCGGCGGTATTTACCTATTCCTGCAAATCGGCACAATGATTCTTTTATGCATGATGAAGACAAAACTCCCGAAAGTAAATCAAAAGTCGAATATGCATGTAAGTCATAATGTGCCATACTGTAATTAGTTGACATAATATTATTTATGTTAACTATGATGATCCCTCCTAACAACCGCATTCCCAAAACAGGATGCAGGTTTTCCCAGATGTGATTCGTATTCTTCAGACCGGAGATGTACTTTTTCTATTAAAACTTCCCGAACTGGAGTATAATGGGAGATAGAATCTAGAGATTATAGGAGTGTTGGATCGGGTGGCTAAAACAAAAATCTTCATCAGCTCCGTTAACGAAGACGGTCTTAAGCCTCTAAGACGTGCCGTTTTTCGTGAGCTCACCGGACTTGGGCATGAACCTATAATGTGGGAAGAAAATTTAGGTCCTTGGCCGGCTAACGTAGATCCGGTAGTGAAGTGTTTGGAAGCCGTTGAGGAATCGGACATCTACCTCCTCTTTATAGGCAGTAAGGCAGGCACATACTACGCGCACGCCGCCCGGACAGTGACGCACATTGAATTCATCAAGGCTCATGAGCAAGGCAAGACGATCTTGGTATTTGGTGACGTCGAGGTGAAGAACGCATTCTTCGGAACGGTGAAACAGCTCGTTGAGGAGTTCGTTGAGCGCTTCATCGCAGAAACCGAGCAGTTTCCTTCACCAAAGGATATTATGGACGCTTTACAGCAAAATGATCGGGTACCGAAAAATATTGAGCCGTATGTCTGGTACCTGCTTTACGATATATCACTAAGAAAAGTGTATATTGACGATCTCTCGCTGGGGGTTCAAATCGATTGGAAGACTTATTTTAGCGATTTGCTTCGCAGGGGCTCCATCCTGCTGCCTCTGGAGGATTCGATTGAGCAAAACAGTGATAGGCTTGAGCAATTCGATGAAGCCTACGAAGTCGTGACTAACCTGGTGCCGCATCTTCAGATTTCATGCTTCCATAACCCCGAGGCATTTCTGAAGAGCATTATGTCCCGTCTTTCAGGTGGAATAATCGAGCAATCATACGGGCAATATATGTCAGAGAAGGTCGGGGAATACGGCGATTGTTCCGCTGCCACCCTGTATGTCCTCAACGGTGACCAGATGGACATTGTGGCTAAGGTGGGCGACGCCTTTGGCGAAGCGCATTATAAATTATCCAATCAAGCTTCTTACGTCGTGCTTACGTATAACATGGGTGAACACGCAGAACAGGTCTATTTTAAAGAATCAAAGCAAATGTTTTATTATAGCGTTCGATCAGGCCATTATGTATTAACCCTGCACTTCCCGTCTGACCCTGATTGGGACAATAAAAAATTCATCCTCTTTAAAGGATGCGCCAATCATGCTATAATTAGTAAAAATCCTTTGTTGATCGAATTCATCAAATTATTCTTAGGAGGGATGCAACCATGAGTACCGGGGTATTCGTTTCCAAGAACGGAAGCGTGTCGGAAGCCATAGGAACGCAGCCAAAAGAAGCTCTGTTGTTCGCTCCTTCCAGAAAAAGCTCCTCTCAAATTCTCCGTGAGCAGCGCGCCGCGATGAAGCGTAACAACAAGCACATTAAAGATCGCTTTTCTCGAGCCACCAGGCGATAACGTTTGTAACCCACCTTCCGTGAGAAGGTGGTTTTTTTGTTTCTTCTGATCCTTTGAATGGGTCAGTCGTAGACAAACTAGCCGGATCAGCCTGCCCTTCCAGGTTGATCCGGCTAGTTTCATGTTAGCTGCCGATTCTCCATAATTATGCAAACAGAAATGAATGAATTGCTTATCTAAAGCTCTTGAACTGCTATTTGTTCAACTGCAGCATCCGCATCAGCATTACTGTGGCTTCCGCGCGAGTTGCCTTTCCGTCAGGCGCGAATTCATTGCCGGTGCGCCCTTGAGCGATTCCCCAACGCAGTGCGGCTGCGGCTGCGCCCTTGGCCCAATCCGGAATCTCGTTCGCGTCGGAGAATGACAAGGGTCCGCCCTCATCCGTCGAGATCTTCGAAGCGCGAATAATCATCGCTGTCATTTCGGCGCGAGTCACATCTTCATCCGGACGGAAAGTGCCGTCCGCGTAACCGCTCACCACATGCAGCCGGGCAGCATCCGAGACGTAACGCTGCGCCCATATTCCGATCTTGTCAGAATCGGTAAAAGAAACTCCGCTATTAGGGTCCGCAGCTTCGGGTGCAAGCGCCCGCATCAGCATAACGGTAAATTCTGCGCGTGTGATGAACTGATCCGGTTTAAAGCTGCCGTCATCATAGCCTGAGACGATTCCCTTCGCAGCGGTCTCTTGAATCATGACCTCCGCCCAGTGTCCCTTCAAATCGTTGAAATGTACGACTGGCGGAAGCGGCTTCTCCGGCTTCACTTGAGGAGGAGCCTCCTTTGCCACACTGAAAACGGCAAATTTCGTAAAATGATGGACCGTCGCGACGAATTCATCATTCTCCGCATGACCTTCGACTTCAATCCATTTGCCGTTCGTTTCGTCATAGTAGAACATGCCCGCCCGCCGGTCGGCTCCCAATAGCTTAGCCTGAATTTTAAAGCGAAGCGTAACAGGCTTCTTGAAGCTGCCGTCGAAACTTTTCAACAGTTCAAAAACGGGACTGAGGAGCGTCATGGAATCAGGCACTATTCCTGAAGTCGACGTCATTTTATGAATGGTAAGCGTGAAATTTCCTTCAGTCAGATCCGCCGGCAAATCAACTTTAACCTCATCGCCTAAGCTTGCCGTACAAGAATGCCCTCCGCTGCATGTGGTGGTGGTCGTCTGCGCAGAGTTCGTTGAAGGCTCTGACGAACTGTCCGAACTGCCGGACGAAGCCTCCCTCCACACCTCCACCGAAATTACAGTCTGGATGCCTTTGTACTGCGCAGTTATCGATGCGCTGCCGGGAGAAACGCCCGTAACGAGCCCATTCGCCTGAACTGTAGCTATATCCGCGTTAGAGGAAATTGGCTGGTGCCCATACTCGGATCGCTCAACACTTTACGCCACTGCTCCGTACCGTCTGCACGATATTTCACCACAAAGGCGGAGTCTCCTGTGTATCCGCACGCTATATATCCGCCATCCGACAAGGGTTGATAATCCTGAATAGGTCCAAGATCATTGAAGCTCTGGGTTGAAACGGCAAATCGGTCCGCAGACCCTGCCGCTTGCGCATCAGCGGGTTGTAGGAATAGGACGGATAGAACCAGGAAGGAGAGCATCAAGCTGACAAGTTTGCTTGATTTTGCGATTGACATCAACGTAGTAACCCCCAATTTTCATAAAATTCCTAATATAACGTTTATTGTATATGAAATGTAGAGTAGAGAACTGAAATTTCATCGGAGGGCGCAAGCCCTCCTTTTACTTTTCCAGCTCCCCCTGCATCAAACCGGACGTGAGGTTTTCCCTCATCCGGCTTTCCGATGTTCTTCTTCCTTCAGCGTTACGGTACTTTCTCTAGCTGGCGAGTTTCTTTAGTCCTGCAAGCTGTGCCGCCATGGCGGCTTGCTTGGACCTGCTGTGTTTATTACGACGATTTCGCTTCTTGTTCCAGAACAGCGTGAGGCGTTTTCGGATGTACCAGTCGATCTTGTTCAGGAATGGGTCGGCAAAGACATCGAGTCCATAGTAGTTCTTCCACCCCTGTATCTTGGGGTTCAGTTCCGCCACCATCTGGTTCATCGTCCAGTACAGGCGGTTTCTCGGCTCTGTCGCTTCCTTCACCTTCTGTCTCATGCTCTTCATGGCCTTCTGGGACGGGTAACTGCGAAGGATTGAGATTGTTTTGTTCCCCTTCAGTTTCTTTGGTATTTTCCGGTGATGCATCCCCAGAAAGTCAAATCCTTGTTTATCGTCCCACAGGTTGATGAGCTTGGACTTTTCCCTGTTCATTTCGACTTCCAGCCTTCCGAATACCGCCTTGAGTACGTCGATCGCTCTTAGCGCTTGTTCTTTGGTTTTGCACAAGATCACAAGATCATCGGCGTATCGCACCATGGTTCCCGTCTCTGCGAACTTCTTCTCCCAGATTGTATCCAGGTAGTTCAGATACAGATTCGAAAGTAATGGGGAGATGACGCCGCCCTGAGGACTCCCTAAGTCGGTTTCGTGAAACTGATCATCTTTCACGAATCCTGCTTTCAGCCACTGCCGGATCAGCTTCAATACCCTTCGGTCGCTGATCCGCTGTTCCACCAGTTGCATCAGCTTGTCATGGGCAATGTTGTCAAAGTAGCCCCGAATGTCGATGTCGACCACCCAGTAGACGCCCTTCTTCACCGCTCGGCGGATATGCCGGATCGCCCCATGCTGGCTGCGCTTCGGCCTGAATCCGTATGAGCAGTCTTTGAAGTCGGCTTCGAAGATCGGTTCCACCACTATTTTCGTCGCCATTTGCACGACTCTGTCCCGAATCGCCGGAATGCCCAGCGGCCGCATCTTCCCGTCCGCTTTCGGTATCTCCTTGCGCCTTGCGGGCAATGGTCGGTATTCCCCGTTCTTCAGCGTCGTCTGGATTGCATCTACAAATCGTCCTTCGCCGATGACTTTGACGATGTGATCGATGGTCATTCCGTCTACCCCACCGCTTCCGCCGTTTCCTTTGACCCTTTTCCACGCTTCCCACAGAATATCGCTGCGGTGAACCTTGTCGTATAACGCATGAAACCGCCGCCTCGGATTTCCCTTGGCTGCAAGGCTTAGTGCTTGTTGGAGTTGTTGAGCTTTTACTTTGGCGTCGTTAGCAGGTTTAGCCGCATTCACTGACTCTTACCTCCTCCAAGTACTTGAACAAAGCAGGGGCCCTTCCCTCCATGAGGTTTTGTTGTCCTCACTTCACAGGTACTATAGCCCCCTCCGACTCCCTTCCCGCAGCTCGCCACTTCACCTTTTGGGCTTATAGGTCTGCTCCTTACGAAAAAAAAAAAAAAATATCGTGCGAGGGAGGGTCTCCCTAGTTCCAGACACAACTTTCTCGGCATGCCGTTCCCCATACACCGGAGAGTTCTTCCGCGCTGCGCTTCCAAGGGCTTCACGCGTCCCATGGCCTTCGCCCAGTTATCCGAGGCTCGGCTCTCTCTTGTCCCTCTCGGGTCTTTTTTGACGATGCGGCAGGATTCACTTCATGTTACGGCCTGTCGATTTGCTCGCACTCCGCAGAGTTACTTTGTCACGGGGCTTCAACCTTAGGATCTCTCCACCAGTTGCCCGTCAGCTACGAGGCGACTTGGCTCTTACCTCGACCGGACTTCCACCGGCTAGTTGTGCCTAGCTTGGCTAGGCGCGCGTAAACCAGAAAAAACCCCCCCTCTTTGTTATCCAAAGAAGAGCGGTTATGCTTTGTTTGATATCCGGTTACCCTACCTTACACGACGCACCCAGAATTTGAATACGTCATTGCGGAAATAATCATATGAAAATAAAATGGGTACCTGATCCTCATCATAATGCGTCTGTTTCAGCAAAATGACGGTTGCTTCAGGCTTTTCCTTGAGCTTGTCGCAATTCCTGTCCGAGGGAGGAGGCACAATCAGCTCCGTGTTGGCGCTTACTATCCGAATACCGCATTCGGTCTCAAGCATCTGCATCAGAGAACCTTGCAGAGGTTTCGTTTGAAACACTTCTCCAACTAGCGCATAAGGCATAATGTTGATATTGAAAGATACGGGTTCCCCATCCGCCATTCGGATACGCTCAATGATCGTTACGGGATCCTGCGGGCTAATTTCAAGAAAGTGTGCCCATTCCTCCTGACACGGCTCAATCCGTATCGATTCGTGGCGCTCCCCTTCCTTTAATGAGGAGGAATTAATCATTTCGGAAGTGGAGCTCAGATGGTCTATACTGCTGGGAATTACAGCCAATGGGCGGACAACGAATCGGCCGATTCCTCTGCGCACCCGCAGCTTGCCTTCACGTTCCAACTGCTTGACAGCGGCTCGAATCGTTTCGCGGCTGACCTTGAATTCGCTGGCCATGTCGGGCTCTGACGGCAGCTTGGTTCCTACTGCGAGCTCCCCCGTACGCATTTGCCGTTCCAGTTCTTCTTTAATTCTAAGGTAATTATGCTTCATAAAGCCATCATACGTTTCTTTCTCCTTCATTTTCTTAAATCGTATCAAAAAAGTCATGTCACATTAAGTTTTTTGGGATGTCTAGACCATCCAATCATACAGGCGCTTTGTTAACTCTGATTGATCCCAATCTTAATTCATTGTAAAAAAGTGAATATTTTAATCTATTATTACACGATTCATGCCAATACAAAAGCCTCTACACGAGACCGGTCATAAAGAGCGATCACCGTGTAGAGGCGGGTACTTTGTTCTATTTACGATTGAGCGGATAAAAAATGACGTCGATCGGGAATGCCGATCCCGAGGCCGGAGAAAATTCCAGGTCCAGTGACGGCTCGGTCCCGTTCGTCCTGGCAATGATCGTATACCCCTGATAATCCATCATGACTCCCGACGGCGGGCTTTGCACGATTTTTTGATTCACCAGGAATGGCCCTTTAAACACGCCGCCGCGCGGGAGAATCAGCACGGACATTTTCGGCGGAGCCTTGATATGGATTTTGTATACCACACCGTAGTTGCCCAGATTGAGCGCCGGCTCTTTACTGAAGAAATCCGTTCCGGTCACAAATTGATCCGACGTGCCGTCGCCGATCGCGAAGCTGGAAGGACTCTTGATCGAGGAAGCATCGATGTTCCATTGAACTTCCGAACCGCTGAACGTCCCTCGTACATTCCCTTTGTAAGCCAATCTTGGGAATAAGCCGATCGTATCGAGCTCATCCTCCTGCTCCATCGCTACGAAGGAAAAGATCACCTCTCCATCCGTTTCCACATCATACAGCACATTTATCCCTTGTCCCGGGTAGAAATCAGGCATGGCTTTATAATAAGCCGTTTCGTTCGGCCTAAGCACCATCGTTTGCTCAGCCCTCTTCCCCTGCAGAAACTCAATCGTCGGTTCATTCCCCATCAGGTTGGCGTAGATCGAAGGGTACACTTCCCCTTGATTGGTCGTCTTGATCGTAACGCTGCGGGTCGGATCGCTATTTCGTACAAGGATGGCAAATTTCATTTTTCGATCCATACCGTTGACATGGGTTGCATACAGCCGGGCTTTCCCGTTTACTTTCTCCTGGTACAAAATGCCCTTCTCCGTAAACGTCTCCGGACTATCGCTCACAATCAGAGGACGGTCCGCAGGCTTCCGCTCTTGTTTGGGAATCTGCGGGATTCCGCGCAAATATTTGCGAAGCACCGCTTCTTCCTCTCGGACGTAGGTGCCAACAGGCTCGTAATAGACCTTGTGCTCAAACGCATCTAAGTAAGGCTCGTCCTTGACGAGAATATTGCGGGAATACGTATCGCTGACATTGCCGAGGCTGTCTTTTACCGTGAGAGACACCTTGTACAGGCCCGGCGTGAAAATCGTACGCGCATTACCGATCCAATTGATGTCCGTGAGTTCCGTTCCCTTCGGATCGTAGCTGAGATTGCTGTATTGTATCGGTTCGCCGATCCGGTACGATTCCTTGTCCACGGTGAACTTGGCAACAGGCTTGATGTTTGGCGCCGCGTCGTTCGTAAACAGCGTCCGGTTCGCCTCCGGCTTTACATAGCGCAGTTCGACTCGTTTCAGCTCCTGATCGACCTTGGCTTGAAAAGAAATATAGGGCTGCAGCGAGGTCAATTCAAGGTACAGCCTATCTCCCTGAAGATCAGCATCGGTACCCCAATTGCGGCTTGCACCGTTGTCAAGGACCGTCCGGTCGGCAAGCGAGTACTCCAGAAACGCCTTCGGCGTCGTGATTTGCACCGCCTGCTTCCCTTCATCCCACTTGACAGGAATACCGAACCAGCCGGTCAGTTCCGCAGCGGGCAAGTAGTACCTTCCGTTCAGTTCAAGCGTTGCGACTTGGGTTTGTGTTTTCGACCCGTTGATATAGACTGCCGTATTGCCGGGATAGAGTAACAAGTGGCTATCCTCCGGGGCAGCCGCGGCCTGTCCGCTCACGACCCCTAAAGCGAAGACCGCCGAAAGTGACAGCAAGAGTTGACGTAATGGTTGCATCAGCGTATGAAATCCTTTCTATGATTACTTCTTTTCTTCTAAAGGATAGAAGATCCACTCGACCGGAGACGTGCTTCCAGGGGCGGCCAACCAATCGATATGTACTTCGGACTCCCATCCCTCCGCTCTGTAGACCACGAAGGCGCCATCCTGATCCGTCAAGCCTCCTTGGGGCAAAGCCAGCACTTGGCCATTGACTCTTACGATGCCGTTGACATAGCCTTCCTTCGCACGAAATGCAATGACGGCCTGATGCGGATGATAGAAGTGCATGGCATACACCGTACCTCTATCGGAGGTTTGGGGAGTGTCCAGCGTCCATTTGGACAACACCGGCAAACTCTTCCTATCGATATCCGCGTCGAAGCGAATGTCGGCAGCAGCATCATAAACGGCCTCGACGACACTTGTTGCGGAATTGGAGCCATAGGGCTTCATCGTTTCGCTCTCCTTGGCTGCGACAAAGCCGATTACTGCCTGGCCATCCGCCTCGATGTCCTGAATCGCTGCAAAGCCTTGCCCAGGCTCAAGCGTAACTTGCTTTAAAACCGCCGTCTCCCCCGGCTTCACCTCGATGCTTTCCTCCAAGGCCGGCTGGGTCATATAATTGACCGCCGCTTCTCTCGCATTCGCCTGATGCAAGAGGGTCGGCTGAAGCAGTCCTTCACGCGTGATATGTACCGTTCGAGTCTTGCTCTGATCCGGATTATGGATGACAGCTGCAAACTGCATCTTTTCCGCCATCCCATTGCTGTGATGCATAAATAGGCGAGCTTTGCCGTTCACGGATTGCTGCCCAATGAGCCCTGTATGTCGGATCACCCGGTTTTCCCCGCTGCTCATTCGCTTTCTCTCCGTGGACCTCTTCACAATAGCAGAAAGCTGAGGAGCGCTAGAAAGCGCGCGATTCCATTGTTCGGATTCGTCCTTGATTACGGTGCCGGCCGGTTGGGTATACCAAGGAAATTCCGATTTGCTTAAGTAGGGTTCATCCGTCACCTTCACGCTCTGAACCTCAGGCTCGCTCCAATTCCCGTTCCCATCACGCACCTGCAAGGAAACCGAGTAGGTCCCCGGTTCAAAGAAGGCCATCTTGTTGCCGGACCATCGATATTCCGGAAGCCCTTCGGCATCGGGGTCATAGCTCAAATCTATATAAGTGATCGGCTCACCGAGCCGGTACGACGGCTTGTCGGTAACAAAAATAGCGATGGGACGCGAATTCGGCTGGGTGTCCTCGGAGTAGCGGGACTCACGATAGGCGGTATCAAAGGGCTGTATGTAGGCTAAGTCCACTCGGCCAGGATTCGGTTGAAATGCATATTGCACCTGTAAGTAGGGCGCGATCCAGCTCAGCTTTACCAGCAGTGCCCCTTCATCCATAAAGGACGTCTCCTTCAAAGGCGTCGATGCTCCGTTGACACTGACCGTTTGGCGCACCAAATCCCACTCCAAATAGGCGCTTGGCGTGGTAAGTCCTGCCGTCTTTCGTTCCTCGTTCCACTTCATCTCCAGTCCAAGCTGCTGGGCAGCCCAACGAATCGGTATGTAGAAGCTTCCGTCCACAATTTGAGCCGCTGTCTCTAAAGATACGGCAGAGCCGTTGACTGTCGCGGATAATTGCTTGTCCTGCAACTGCAAATGCAGCTTGGTGCCGGATACTTGTGCTGACGCCGTATGCTCCTGGGCCGCCAAAAGCGCTGCGAGCAGGGTAAAAGAAAGTACGTGTTTCTTCTTCAAGAGCCAATGTCTCCTTCCATCGAATGAAAACTTTGTAAACCTTAATGTAGCACGATTCGGGCGAAAAATCATCCGAAAATAATAAACAGCCAAGTCCCGGGAATGTGCTCCCAAGTCTTGGCTGATTGCTCAGCGGTGGAAATTATTCCAGCTATAACGGCCATGAAACCGTCGTGATCGTATAGACGCCCATGACCAGGACTCCAAGCGAAATCACCGTGCATGCATCATGATGCCATCCGCGCTTTCTTTGTTTCAATGCCAACGCCAATTGCCGGAGGGCGAAGTACATGCCCGCTCCATTGGCAATAAGCAGCACTACGGTGAACATTTCCATATAGCCGGAAGCATCATGGTTCAAGCCATGATGGTGTTCGTGCATTTCCATGGCTCCCATCAGCAGCGGGGCGGATAACCAGTGAACGAGATGCAGCGCCAAGACGAGAAGCACCGAAAGCGTAGACACCATCGCATATTTCATTTCTGTCCCCATATGTCTTAATTTCTGCATCATCACGAATCACTCCTTAGCTTTGACAGCCGTTCGCTTTGACCGAGCTGCTGCAATAATTTTTCTTCGGGGACGGCGGCAGGTTGATTGCCGGACTGCGGTCAAAGAAGCTGACCGGCTTCAGCATAAAGCCGATATAAGCCGCCGGCATGACAGGCCAGTCCTCCGGACGAGGCACATGGGTGTGACCCATCGTATACCAGACCACAATGTCGGTATTGCTGACCGGGCGGTCCTGTGCGGTCCAAGCTTCCAGTCCTTCTCCGCCGATATTCTGGTTCGGATAATTGCCGGAGGCGTACATTTCTTTTTCGTTATACGGCGTGACCCATAGGTGCTGCTTGATGAACCCCGCACGCTTAAGCAAACTGGACTGCTCCGAGGCGAACGGGAAGCAGTTCTCGCCCGTCACCAGCTTGTATCCGACCGATTGACCCAAGCTGTTCTTCACATTGTCATTGACGATTTTCCAATACCTTGCCGTTTCCAGCTTGAGCTTCCTTCTTGCCTGCAGCTCGGTTTCAAGAAGCGTGGATTTGGCGTAGAATGCATTCTCTCGCGGGTTGTCCCCGCCCAATTCCTCCGCGAGCACATTGACTTCGTATACGGAATTTTCGTTGCCGTCTATTTGCATATCCATTCTCACGTTAAAGAAATGCTGGTGATTCGGCGCATAGAGATCCGGCCCTACCATCGTGCCATATTTCGAAGTTTCGCCCGGATGTAAACCCGCCGTTGACAAAATGCCCGTCAGCTTCACTTCGAACTGGATATTGCCGTCTTGGTAAAAATACCAGAAGAACCCGTATTCATAATTGGCAACCGTGGAGATGGAAGAAACGACCAGACGGCGGGAACGTCTCACCTCGACATCGTTGGATCTCCAGTCCGTATGCTTCCACAAAATGCCGAAGTCCTCCTCATGCATGCAAATCGCATTTTTGATAGTGACCAGCTCGCCCTTGCTGTTGGTCATCGGAGCATCGAAATATTTAATATACCCTACGCAATCGCAGCCTAGCTCCAGACTGTTCGCAAGCTGACCGATACCGTATTCACCGCTGTCAAATGCGTTTTTACGGTTTTGGATCGCGCCGGGATCACCATATGGCACGACCATCTCCGACAGAGCGCCACGGTACATAACGGGACGCTTACGTCCTTGATCCTCGTAGGAAACGTTATGGATCGTCAGACCTTCACGGGGATTGAAGCCGATGCGGAAACTCCAGTTCTGCCATTCGACCTCATGGCCGTTCACCGTAAAGCTCGGTCCTTCCGGCTGTGTAATTTCAACGGGCTTGATACCGGTGCGCAGCGGGCCTACACGGTCCGGCGTGTAATTGGATGCCTCGGCGGGGATTCTCGTATATTGGTATTCCTCGACACGCAATATTTCCATCTTGTTCAGATCTACAATGGGTACGAGCGGAAGCGGGCGGGCATAGCCGTTATCCTTCGCGTCGCTGCGAAGAAAGCACAGCGGACGCGCCAGACGAACGGTCGAGTCCTCTTCGGTGCCGAAGTTGCCAGCCGACCAGAGATCGACCATAACCAAACCGGGATCTTCAATGCCTAGACGCTTCAACGCTTCATGGAATTCGGGGCTCTCCTGTACAATTTTTTCGCACTCGATATGTTCATCCAGCATAATCATCGGCTGAACGCCCGGAATCAGTTCCCAAGAAGTCACCTTCCCCTCGTTAAGGGAAACAACCGCTTCATAACAAGCGCCCGCTCGATTGTTCAAGAGGATAATAAAGGCTTCACGCGGAATGGACTGGGTGCCATCAAAGCTTTGTACCTTTTCCTTCTTCGGCTCTTTGAGCTCGATCGAGACGAAACGGTCATAGGCTCCCAATTGCTTCTGCACTTTCACGATGGAGACTGCCGCCTGAATTTCTTCCTTGCTAAGCGGCTCCAGAGGATGTTTAACGATAGTTTCAGCCATGTAAGCTCTCCCTCTCTCTTTAAAATGTCAACTTTGAACACCAATGCTCATGAAGTGTGTTAAGTTATGTAACGATCATATAACATAAAGATAACCATGTTTAGCTGCTTTTCCCGAATAATGGAATACCTCAAATGAATTTTCGCATTTTCTCACGATTTGGGAAAAGCAGGCGCGCACAAAAAAAACAAGCCAAAATCTTCCGTCAGGTTGATCCATCCTGTTTGATGAATGAGGTTGATTAACTCCATCTGTATTTGTTTCTGTAGCCCAGCTCTTTAGATATCAAATCGGCATATTTTTTCACTTGATACGCATAGGTCTCGATTTTCTCGGGCGTAAACCGCAGCGAAGGACCCGCTACATTCAGCGAACCGATTACGGTGTTCTCAAACGAGAAGATGGGGGCGCCAATTCCTGTCGTCCCCTCGGTTGCCTCGCCAGAGGTCATGGCATAACCGCGAGCGCGAATGACCTCCAAATCTTTCATGATATAGTCTGCGGATAACCGGATTAATGAAGGAGTTTTATCCCAATCTACATTCATCAGCAGCGTATCCTGTACTTTTTTGGACAGATAAGCAAGGATGACGCGGTTGGACGCCCCAACGAACAGAGGCAGCCTTAGCCCGATCGGCTCGGATATTTTGAGCATCTGCGGGGAATCGATAGAATCGATATAAACCCCTTCCGTATTTTCTCGGGTCGCGAGATAAACTGATTCTTTCGTTTTTTGCGAAAGCTCCTCCATAAAGGGCCTCGCCAAAGATCTGAGCATTAAGCTGTCCCACATGAGAAAGCCGTATTTCATCACACATAAACCTAACTTGTACTTTTTCGTTTTTTTGTTCTGGGCAACAAATCCATGTCTGGACAACGAATTGAGAATTCTATGGACACTTTGCACCGGCATACCGAGCTCCCTGCTGATTTCCGTGACACTCATTTCCTTTTCGCTGCCTTGCGGAACAAGGACATCCAAAATTTGAATAGCTTTTGAAATGACTCCGCACATAGATCTCACCCCAAGTCATAATGTGATGTTTCCTTACACA
This sequence comes from Paenibacillus sp. JCM 9796, assembly GCF_055379675.1. NCBI lineage: Bacteria > Bacillati > Bacillota > Bacilli > Caryophanales > Paenibacillaceae > Paenibacillus > Paenibacillus sp. JCM 9796. The sequence goes on along the minus strand of NZ_AP043723.1, from coordinate 5,310,504 downwards.
ATCAGCAACATACCTCCCAGACCATAAATTTGGTATTTCTGGTTAATCATTGTATTTATATGGTACTTATAAGGCTAGCAAAGAGCAAGAACACACTTTTAAGTGCCCTGGTGTCAAAAGGAAACCATGCTGCCGCAGCTTATTCAATGTAACATTAATGTTATATTTATGGGTTATTTTTATTTTTTTAGACATGATACCACATTCTGGGATGAATAACTATTAAACCGCAAAATCACATGTCATTATAACGTTATTAATAATGACATGATATTAAGGAGGGAGTGAGTACTATGCAAGGGGCCAAAATTGAATCATTATCCAGGAGGGGTTATACGATGCCACAGATGTTTAAATCCATATTTATGCGAATCAGTATGCTGTGTATGCTGTGCTTTAGCTTTCCCATGACGGCTTTCGCCCAATCGGAGCCGCCCAAGATAGATACCGGAGATACGGCTTGGCTTCTCGTCGCGACGACTGTTGTTCTGTTCATGTTCCTCCCCGGACTAGCTCTTTTCTACAGTGGTTTGCTTAGCCGCAAGAACGTTCTTTCCACCATCATGCAGAGCACGGGCAGCCTGATTGTCGTCAGCATCGTATGGGTATTGTGGGGTCACACGCTGACGTTCGGCACCGACCAATTCGGAATCATCGGCGGACTTGACTTTCTGTTCTTCGAGGGGGTGGGCATGGATCCGTTCAGCACGCTCACATTCCCCCATCTTATATTCGCTATATTCCAGGCTTTATTTGCGGCCATTACGGTCGCGCTCATCTCCGGGGCGGTTGCCGAGAGAATCAAATTTTCCGTATGGATCGTCTTCTCCATCTTCTGGGTTACCTTCATTTATACGCCCTTCGCGCATTGGGTTTGGGGAGGCGGATGGTTATTCAAATTAGGCGGACTTGATTTTGCAGGAGGCACCGTCGTACATATCCTTTCAGGCGTGAGCGCCATAACAGCGGCCATCGTGCTCGGTCCGAGAAAATTGTTTCCCGGCAAAACGCTCCCTCCCCATAATATTGTCTTCTTCTTCATAGGCGCCATGTGCCTCTGGTTCGGATGGATGGGCTTCAACGGCGGAAGCGCGCTTGCCGCCGGAGGCTTGGCTACTCTCGCCTTCGCCAACACTCATATGGCCGCATGTGCCGGAGGTGCCGGCTGGGCGCTTATCGAGTGGATCTTCCATAAGAAACCTACGCTAGTCGGAACGGTTACCGGGATCATAGCCGGCCTTGTTGCCATCACCCCGGCAGCCGGATTCGTATCCGTATTATCCGCTATGGCGATTGGCGGCAGCGCCAGCTTCGTATGCTATTGGGCCGTCAACACACTCAAGGCCAAATTCAAATACGATGACGCACTCGACGTATTCGGCATTCACGGCGTCGGCGGCATATGGGGTGCGCTCCTCACCGGAGTGTTCGCCAGCAAGGAAGTGAACCCGGCGGGGAACAACGGCCTGCTGTACGGCAATCCCAGCCAGCTTGTCATTCAAGCCATCGATATCCTCATAGCCATTGGTTGGGCGGCGGCCGGAACCCTCGTCATCCTGAAGACGATTCAACTATTCACAACGCTTCGCGTCCCTGCCGAAGAGGAAGAGGCGGGTCTCGATATAAGCCACCATGGCGAGCACGCTTACAATGAGCTTGAATCCGGAAGAAGCGAAATGGCAGCGCCATCGTTTGCCTCATTCGAAATCGAGAAAAGTCCGATCACCCAAACCTATTAAACAGCAAGGTCCGCGCATACCATGTTGAAGGGAGCTAGATCCGATGAAGCTGCTGACCATTATTGTAAGGCCGGAGAAAATCAGCAATATTACGGCTGCCTTGTATACGATCGGCGTAACCGGCATGACCATCAGCGATGTCCGGGGCCACGGCATCCAGAAGGGTGTGAAAACCATTTACCGGGGCGTCGAGTACCAAACAGACTTTGTCACGAAATGTAAAATTGAAACGGTTGTTAACGACGCGATTTATGAGAAAGCCATTGAAATCATCATCGATGCGTCAAAAACGGGTCAAGTCGGCGACGGAAAAATCTTCGTCACGGAAGTGCTCGACGTCATCCGTATCCGTACCGGCCAGCACGGCCAGGAAGCATTGGACCAATAGCCAAGAGAGGAGCCGCCCGGGATGATGATCCCTGACGGCTCTTTTTTATGCTGATCGTCGTTCCCGTAACACGTATCTTAAGCATCTACAGATTAATAATCAACGGGCTCTTGGCGCGGGAGATGCATGGGATCATCACCTTGCGAGTCTTTTTTTCCTGCTCCGAAAGAAAGAAATCGCGATGATCCACTTCCCCGTCCTCCACCTCAATCTCACAGCTTCCGCAGCCGCCGATTTTGCAGGAGTAGGCGGCGGCGATCCCTTGCTCCAGCATCACCTCAAGCAAGCTCTTGCTTTCCGGCACCTGTAACGTGACGTTGCTTTTCGCAAGAACGGCTTGAAACGGATAGCTCGGGCCCACATTAGGCGGACTAAACAGCTCATAGTGGATATTGGATGCCGGGTAACCATAATGAATCGCCGCTTGTCTGAACTGCGAAATCATCTCCTCCGGTCCGCAGAAATACACATGCGTTCCGATCGGCTGCTTCCACATGACGGCGACGGGCAGACGCTGCTGTTTGCCGGAGAAGTAAAATTTGGCCCGTTCTCCGTACCTCTTGCGGATTTCTTCATAGAAAGGGCAATACGCCTCGGAAGCGGCCGCATCATGCAGCTCAAAGGACTTGCCGGACGCCGCAAGCTCCGACATCATGGCCATGAAAGGCGTGATGCCGATTCCGGCGGCTATGAATACATGATGCTTCGCTTCAAAGCTTACAGGCAGGTGATTCTTAGGATAACTGATTTCGATTTCATCGCCGGTTCGAATTTGGTCATGCCAGTGCACGGAGCCGCCACGCGAGGTTTCACTGCGCCGAATCGCTATCGTATAATAATCATCCCGCTGAGGGTTGCCAACCAGGGAATAGTGGCGTTCCATGGTTTCGGCATTCACGGTAAAATACGTCGTAATATGCGCACCGCCTGAGAAACGCGGAAGCCTCCCGCGAGCGCCGACCAGCTTAAAGCTTTTGACCACAGGCGTCTCCTGGACGATTTCAGCTACGGTTACCTTTAGCCTCGGGTTCTGCAAGCCTACCCGCCTCCTTATACGATCACTCTTATTCCTTACACAGAACATAACCCAGATAAGCCTCTAACCGCTCTGAATAATGATTGGAAATCGAAAGAGAGGCCCCGCAATGCAAGCAAGAGGTCTCCGATTCGACAGGCTTTCTCTGTAGCTTGTAGCAACGTACGCAAAACACGCTTTCTTCTTTGTCGCCGTTATCATATCCTTCGATATCTTCCTTCGCAAACCCTAATTCCCTCGCCAGCTTGACCAAATTATTGTACAAGGGCCAGCGGCAAATCACGACGAGCTGGGTGTCAATCGTCCGCTCAGCCAGCAATAAGGATAAGGACGGTCTCTTCCACTCCCGAATGATACGGACCGGAATGTCCAGACTTTTGGCGTACCTCTTAAGCGTCTTGGGTGAATCCTTTGCATAGCTCTGAACATAGTATACTTCCGTTTGAATGCCCTGTTTGGCCAACAGCAGTAATAGGGGGATGGAGCCAAGAATACCCTTCTCATCGACAAACAAAATATACTTATGTTTATGCAAATTCACGAAAATCTTCCGCGCCGGCGGATCTAAACGAATCTCTCCCGAATGTGATTCGCGCAGCAGCTCGGTCGTCTGTTGATCCGGGCAATCGTTCAGATCCACATACAGCCTTACCTGAACGCCTGTCCCGGTGCTTAAACGGACAAATGAAGCCTCTTGATCGATCCGCACATTATGGAGCCGCAGACCCCGAACCACACCCACCGGAGCCTCCAGTTCCCCATGAGTCAATTCAGCGGTGAATTAAACATACGGTGAGGACCTAATCGTTCCCGGCTGCAAGATATGATAACCCGTTTCCACCTTGAAAACCTCCCGATCTTATCCCTCAGCCCCTGCGAATGTCCGCAAGTATTCAAGCATCAACGGTTTATAGGATATAAATCCCTTGTATTCGGCAATAGGGTCCGGAAGATCCTCCAAGACCTTATAAAACCTTTGTGCCCAGTCCGGGTTCTGCACTAACATCTCAAGCGGAAGCAGATGGGTATGAATGCTGAATAAAATGCCATTGCTGCCTGGAATACGGAATAATCGCTGATCCTCCGTCCGAAGATGAACCTCACGGCCTACATTTTCCGCATTCAAGTCAAATTTACCGCGCCCCCACTCTCCAAACGCCTCCGGAGAAGTATCCAGCCGGGTTCCGACGTTAATCGTCCAGTTTAACCGCGTCCACGGCTTGCCGGCCTCCATTCTCAGAAGAAATCCGCGCACCTTTTCCGCAAGGCCGCTGTCCGAATAGATGGGAACCGGCGAATGAAATTGCAGATAGGTCATCCCCAGATCGAAAGCGAGAGACCAATTCGCAGGAAAGCACAATTGCCCGGCATCCATATATAAATCGCCGTCCCGCTGCTGCAAATAAATCAAATCCTCCTGCATGTGACGCCCAATGAAATCGAGCGGCTCACACGGAAGCGTGGAGACGTCGCCGAAGGTGAACGCCTGCTCTTCATTTAACAAATGATTGCGAAATGTCCATCGATCGCCTTGTTTATCCAAACTGAAATAATCGGCATAGACACCGGAAAGCTCATGCATCAGCATATCTAGAATTTCCCACTGGGCATTCAGTGTATGAGCAAACGACTGGAAGGTCCGTTCGGGATAACGCTCCAGAAGCCGCCTCTTCTCGAGCACTTCCTCCACATACTCAAGCGTAATGTCCGTGCAAATCGGGGGCACTAATGCCCGGGAATTGTTCGAGTACCGATAGGAGTCCCCTTGAAACGGAAAAGGAAACCTTTCCAATAGCTGCCAGTTGTTCATCTGTCTGCTTTCGGATATATCCATCATTTGATCCATGCCTTATTCCTCCAATGTTAGTGATGACAAATAACAGGCGCCGTTCACCCAAGAATGCCTAGGCGTTCTTTGAATGGCCGGGGCCTGTTGATCATGTCCCCCCTGATCATCGCGCACGACGATCTATCCGCGGCATAAGATTGGGCAGAGTCCGTCAGATAGATCGTCATCCGCATCAAATCTTCTTTTGTGTGATTACGCCTCCCCAACCTTGCGCAGCCCTACGAAAAATCCGATTCCATAGTCGGGTGAGTCGAAGGTAATCTCGCTGCCTTTTTCAAAATAAAACACATCGCCCGGAATGCCCTTCACTGTCCTTTCCGTTTCATCCGTAATCCAAATCTCGCCTTCAACAATAATTTTCATTTCATCGTACGTATAGGTATAGGAAAGCGGCTTGGACTTTTCCATCCGGAAAAATCCGCTCGTAATTGTTTTTTCAGGGTTAGCGGACGTTAGGGTATCCACAAGAAATGCTTTCGTATCCGGTACTCCCATTGAAGGCTTCTCGCTTTTGATCGCTTCTTTCACAACTTTCATTGCCATGGTCAATTCCTCCTAGTAGATGGTTTGTACTATTCCAGCCACGGTACGCCGATTAATGTTCTCCCGATCCATTCACGCAAAACTTCATTCGTAGGCCCCATTATAGCGCCCGCTCTTCCGTCTCTCATAAACCTTTCTACATTCCCGCGCAAGTAACCGCGACCTCCGGAAATTTGCAAAGCCTTGTTCGTAACGTCAATGACGATATCCGCTGCATGCGTCTTCAGCTCCCATAGCGGGTACAGGCAGGAATCCAGCGTTTCTCCCTTTAGCGCCGCCTGATCCAGCTTGTCAGCGACCCGGTACAACATGCTTCTTGCACTGTCTACGAGAATTTGCGCTTTAGCCATCTCATGTCGAATCACTTGGTAACCGGCCACCGATTTACCGGTATCCGCATGAACTTTTCTTTTCGCTTGTTCGACCGCAGCGCTGATGGCTCCCTGGGCAATCCCTACCCAGCAGGCGCTTGATCCTAGCAGGAAGAACGGATCGATGACTATGTCGTTCCAGTAACCGGCACCGCCCTCTTCTCCCAGACGATTAGAAGCCGGAACGAACACATCCTTGAATTTCATCGGACCGCTATTGTTCCCCCTTAAGCCGAGTGCATCGAACGGGAAGGCCTCCACACCGTCCTGACCTTTCTCCACAATCAGAAACATCAGCTTGTCGGCCTTGGCGCTTTCCGGCGAATTCGTCTCCACAATGTACCAATCCGCTTCGCCCGCACTTGTCACAAAGGATTTGTCCGCGTTCAGCATATATCCTTCGCCACTACGGGGCGCTTTACTTACCACATTCCAAAAGTGACTTCCGGTGGCCGGTTCGCTAAATGCCAGACCTCCGACGGCTCCCCGTACAACCTTCGGAATGAAGCGAAGCCGTTGTTCGTGCGATCCAGCCATAAACAGCGTCTGAACGGCGGCCGTATGCATCACCCAAACCATCGTAGTTGAACCGCAGTACTGGGCGAAAGTTTCGGCCAATACCGCAAATCCGGTGCAACCGGCCCCAAGTCCGCCATATTCTTCCGGTACGGTAACGGCGCCAAACCCCGCATCGGCAATGGCTTGCAGGCTGACTCTGGGATAGACCCCTTCCCGATCGGAGATGTCGGCATTGGGCCGAAGAACTTGTTCGCCGATCAGCTTGGCTTCGGCATGCATTTGCTCAAACCCGGGCAAACAGTTCCACCATGCAGGAATTTTCATCAGCAGACTATCATCGATTGCTTTATCGACCGCCACACCATCCACTCCCTCATCAAAGTTATTTTTTGTCATCTTACATGACATGATTATTTCATGAATTTGAGTTTGTAGATATCTTCCTTTCCCAACTATTGATAATATCGTAACTTTTTTGCAGATTCATCTTTTAATGTTACTATCCATTACATATACATAACTCATTTCCCGAACCATTGATTTTTTTCCATGTTTCTCATTTATTCATAAAACGGCCTACCGCAAGTCAAGCCATCCGGATAAAATAACTGCAAGATGGGATAAAAAGGAGCGATCGCCGCATGCATACTACCGTTATGATCAGTTCTGCCGATTTTGATTTCGTCATTGACGGTCAGCCTGCAACCCTTGAGGACATCTTCCCCGGGATGAAGCCCCATGATCGTGTAGGCATCGTGGTTCGCGAGTCCGGAGGAGGTATTGGCGCCAGCGCTTTGATCATGGCGGCGATGGCCAAAGTCTATGACTTTTATCGGCCTAAGCTTGGCAATACCCCCGGTAAGTTAAGGATTTATCCGGAGTTCTACGTGTTTCATGTCGGTCAGAGGCATATGGATCATTATTGGATGGATATATGGCCGCCGCACAAGGAAGTCGAGGTTATCGACGATCCCGAGCAAATTCTGGAAGCGATTAACGATCGCGCAATAACCCGTCTGCTCGTTCCGGACACCCCGCCCGTAACAGCCGTTACCCTGTATGAGGCCATTCGTGAGGATCAAATAAATCCGTCGGCGGCAACGTTTCTTCAAGAAACGGTGAGCAGCGCCGAACAGCGCATCCTATCCGCTGTGGCGTATTCTTCGACCGGCCGAACCCGCCGGGCCGATGTCCTCATACGAAGCTGTTTGGCTGCCGAACAGGTTGTCATCGCCTCGATCAACAGTTCCGAAAGCTTGACCACCGAGCAGCGCGAGCAGCTGTGCGCGAAACGTGATGCGTTAATGGAGGGCGGACGTGCAGCCGAGACTTATCGCCGTATTCCCTTCGACGAGGCCATCCGTATGCTAACAACTTCCACTTTGGCAAGCGGGGTTACCCGTCGTTATATAGCCCTCATGTAGCCGGCAAAGATAAACTGCGTTTCGTTTCCCGTTGCTTGATTCCGTAGACAATGCAATTCTTGCCTCTTTCTATCCAATTCATATATAATTGGGTTGAAGGAGCGATCATATATTGTTAGTTAAAATGAGGCAAGAGGCATTCAACGCATTAGACGATGAGGCACTCGGGACTGCTTGTGTCGAGCCGCTCATCAAAGCTTATAAGGAAATCCAGACTCGAGGAGACGATTTCAGCACAGGGCTTTTTAAAGAACTATCAAGAGGACAAAAAGCGTTATTCGTGTTTCGTGCTTATTACAATCACGTCATGAAATCTGATGCTAATTTTTATTGGTGGAGTGCTTATTTTATGGCGCAACCCGAGAGATGGTCAGGGCTAAAAAGCGGGTTGCGTTTTTTCGGTGATCGCAACACCCTGCATGTCTTAGAGAGTTTGGAAGAGATTCTTAAAAAAAGGAATCACCCCAGGAGTTTAGAAAATTTCGATGTTTCAGCTAATGATCTACATCATGATCCTGAATTGATGTCTCTTGTAAAACCTCTTTTCGATAACCTTCACGAGGCCGTATGGATAACACATAAAATCATAGGTACATGTATACGAAGTAACCCCAATGACTTTGTGCAATTCGAGATAGATTAGGGTAGCATGAATAAAACCGGCTGCGATTGAACCGGTATTATCCCCTTCAAGTAGGCAGTAAGAAGAATCATTTCTTACCGTTATACTTAAAGGGGATTTTTCATGGGCGAAATGTGTTGTGGGCATTGCAAAAGGGCCGAAAGTAAACCCATCCGACAAATATGTAATCATCGAGTTATTTATTGTTTGGTGGATGGTTAAGATTTAATTCTGGATCATAAATATTATTCGTTTTCAAAAATATTTCTAAATCACAATGGACCCCTCCAGTATTGATTTTTCGTAACTCTAATCTAGACTTTGTAAACTCATGGAAATTGTGCAGCCTGCCCGGTTGGATCCGCGGCAGGCTGCATCGTTAATTGAGCTATTGTTCTCCGTTACTTACCGTCCAGTAACTTATTTTTCTGTCTGATACTTAATTTTTACTGAACAGCTGATCTTTGTCAATCTCAAGAAACTGCCTGGGACATGAGGTCCAGGCTGTTTCTTGCCTCAACGCTTTACAACCCGTACCAGGATGTCCTAGCTGCCTGAGCATGGCGGTGACATTCCCTCGATGGTACGTCCCGTGATTCACGAGATGCTGGATGAAATCTATATAGCGGGCTTGACTCCTTTAATTCCTCCCCTATATTTTCTTGAAAGCGTCCGGATAGGTCGCGATAAAGTCGATCATCTCTTCCGTGATGCTCCAGCCGAACACCTCCGTCAGAATCGGATCTTTAAAAAAGCCGCTGACCGCCTGCTTGTTAGCCGCTGCACTGTAACGGTCGAAGTGAGCGATTCGGCTTCCACGGTCGTGAACAAGCTGCATGTTAAGTATATGGCCCGGCAAACTGGCGCTATAGTCGAAATCCGTCACTCTTACGGTTGTACATACCGGATTACGGCTTGTCGTAAAATGAATCTCCATTCGGTTCAAATCGTACACGAGACTAAACACCGTATCCGGTCTGCGCATCTCCCGCAGCCCTTCGAATGCGTCCTCGATGCTGATCGACGGAAGCTCAAACTTATTGGCAATCCATTGGTCTGCCTTACGGAACCGGTGCATGGAGTTGGCTTCGTAATCCCCGGTCGCTTCCTCCTGCTCGGCCGGCTCATGCCTGGTACGAATCGTTTCCTGGTACAGGGAATTAGCCATAACGGGACATGGAAGCGAGGCATCCTTGTACACAGCCATTTCGCCATTCAGAAATTCGATGATCGCCCGGTCTCCCCGCTTGTCGCACACCATATAGTGCAGATGCGATTGGTTCTGGGCAATGCGAACCCGGGAGGCTGCCTCCAGCACTTCGCCAACTGTCGCACACGTATCGAGCATATATTGAATCCATTGAAGCTCCGATACCGCCGGCCTCTCATCCGGGGCCGGATACGCGGCTTGCCATAGAGTCGTTTGTTCGACAACGAGTCCCTCCTCATTCATGCCGCCGTTCGGGCACTCCTTCCCGATTTGGGATACGGTCAAGTTTCCATATATGGACACCCAAGATGCCGGCTGATCCGGCGGCAGGATGAATGCCGTTTTGGCGAGCCCTCTCTGGTTGGTGTACATATACACCCCGTCATAAATAACATCTTGATTTTTGCCTACGAAGTTAGTTTCGCCTTTACAGATATGCCAAGCAGTACTCATGTTTACTCTCCTTTTCTTCCAAAGCCAATTTGATTTGACTTCAGTATACCGTTCCGTTTTCCCCGCTTCTTGACATTCTTTACAGCAATTCATTCCTTTCAAAAGAAAAGGCTATGTTAATTCTCAATGTTGATTTTTGATATATACGAACAATCGTTCTACAATAATGGGTATAATCATATCGGAATATATCTGACCGCAAGCCTCGTAAACGTGGTGGCAAAGCTAAGTATCGTGGCATCAGTAATGACCAAATATGTGTGTTGGTTGCTCGTGACCGTCAGAAGATGACTTTTTCTGGCGTACTTGGGCGTGAACGAATTCGGACAATGAAATTGGATGAGGCTATTGGCAGTCATTTAACTGAGTCAAATGTACTTTGTACTGATTCGTGGAGGGCATTTAGTTCCTATGCGAATTCGAAAGGCTTAGACCATTACCGCTTTAAGTCCGATGGAAAACAACGTGTTAAAGGAGTTTACCGCATTCAGAATGTAAACCAGCTATCACAATCGTTTGAAACGTTGGATCGACCGTTTTAATGGTGTTGCAACCAAGTATTTGCAACATTATTTGGCTTGGTTCCGCTAGTTAGACAGCAAGGAATATGAGAACACAACGTCGAATAAGAAAAATATGTTGGTCACCTCTTGCCTGCTTACTGTAAAAGAGACAGACACCAAACTTCGACAAACTTCTTTTGTCTCAATTAAACGGGTAAGAAAGTTAAAGTAAAGTAATCTATAAAAGGTGGAGTGAATACACGTCGTGGCAACAATTGACGATTTTTTAAAGTTAGATATCCGTATAGGTACTGTGACTAAAGCAGAACCTTTTCCAGAAGCACGAAAACCTGCAATAAAATTAGAAATTGATTTTGGTGAAATCGGTATCAAACACTCTTCTGCCCAAATAACGAGAAGATATGAACCAGAACAACTTATAGGTAATCAAGTGGTCGCAATAGTAAATTTTCCAGTAAGGCGAATTGCTGGTTTTGAATCTGAAGTGTTGGTAATTGGAGGTGTTCCAGAGGAAGGTGATGTTGTACTATTAAAACCAGATGAACCAGTTAAAAATGGTACACCGATTGCCTAAAAGAACATTCGGTAATGGATTTTCATTCAACAAACGGATATCTATAGTTGATTAACCGCCTTTTCAGTTGGCGGTTTTCTTTTTGGCCCCCAAAATCAACAACAAAATTTAACATAGCCAAAGAAAAAGCCCGGCCAGCGCCGGGCATTTAAACAATCGGAATGGCGGTCTGAAATACGCTGCCCATGCCTTCTTTATAGTGGAAAACCGCATATTGGGACGCGGGGAGCTCCAGTAAAGCCAGCTCGCCGCTTTCCCGCTCGTTCGAAGAGCCTGCCGAAAAACCGGAAAAGTAACGGATGTCCTCCTCCGGAAATCTGGAGTTGTTGAGCGTCACGTTATACAAGCGGTCCACTCCGTTCGGCGTTATCCAATTTCCCACAAATCCGGCTACAAATGCAGACACCCTCCCGAGCCCTTCCTCGGTTTCGGGGTTAAACCGGATCTCCTGTCCGGTCAATGTAACTGCCGGTAAAGAAGCATACGTAAAGTCCACGATGACATCTTTGTTCACATTTTTAAATTCGCGCTCGACGACCGACTTTGTATTCAACCTTTGCAAACAAGCGTACTATCCAAATCATAGCAGATCCCTCCAGCAGCAACAATCTATTCAAGGAAGCCTGGACTGCCGCTGTTATTGAGCTATCGTTCTTCGTTAGCAAAAAGGTTTGTCTACTATGAAAATTCACTTATAACAGCCTGGATAATTCTTCTATATCTTCAGCTGAAGTGACCAACCCATGAATTGCGGAGGAAATTTCTCCTGTCGCAGCCGACTGCTTGTGTGAGATTTCAGTTGCTTTTTTCACTGAATTAGCGATAAATTCTACTTTTTGATTGAGTAAACGGAGTACACCACGGATTTCATCTACCGATCTGGCACTATCTTCAGCAAGGCTTCTAATTTCTTTGGCAACAACGGCAAAGCCTCTTCCATGTTCCCCTGCTCTGGCTGCTTCAATACCTGCGTTTAAACCAAGAATTTTAGACTTCCCTGCGACTGAGTTGATGAATGTTAAGATCTTTGCCGTTTTATCAACTTGTTCGCTCATTTCTTTTTGCGCAGTGCCCAATAATTCCATAAAATTAGCTAACTCGAGAGCCGAGGAAGAAAGCTCTTGGGTAGATGCAGCAATTTCTTCCGAAGTAGAGGCGAAATGCTGAGCTACAGAACTTAGTTTTTGTTGATTTTCCAAACTGATACCGATTCCAAAACCCCCAATAACTTTTCCATGCTCATCTGTGATGGGTACACTCTTTGCTTTAAAAGCAATGCCAAAAGCCTCTTTAGGCACACTAACCATTTGTGCTTTATTGGACTTCATAGCTAAATAAATAGCATCGCCTTCTGGAACAGCCATCCCGTCAATAGCACCAAGGTTCAGGTTTGAAGCAGGAAGATATAATAGAAACTTTTCGGTATCGGTTACTCCAATCATCACATCAAAAGGAATTCCCTCTTTTATTTTAGGCGCAAGTTTTACCCAATAATCGAGTAATTCATTCTTTTCATTCACCTTCCATCCCCCCTAAAATAGTTTATATACTTAAATATAATCTATGATTGTATGCGCTTACATAATGGATAAAATTACTATATCGGATTTTTTTTTGACTGTCAATGTCAGTAGGATGCTATATTTTCTGTCACATAATCTAAGGGAAATATACCCCCGAATATGCCAAGTTTAACCAATTCCTCTCGTTTACTGCGATTCGAATTCTCCTAACTGTCTGTAACGGCAAATTTTTTGTCGACCACTGGACCCCATATAAGTTACAATAATACTAACTCAATAGCAAAAGGGGATCATTTATGAAATATATCAGCACCCGGGGACAAGTATCCCCCACAGGATTTATCGACGCGATTCTGATGGGACTGGCCGACGACGGCGGCTTGCTCGTGCCTGAGCACATTCCGCAATTATCGGACGATACCCTTAAACAATGGCAGAAACTCACTTATCCGGAGCTCGCCCTAGAGGTGTTCTCCTTATATGTAAACAATGAAATTCCACGTGCGGATCTGAAGAAACTGGTCGACGACAGTTATGCGACATTCCGCCACGAGGATGTAACACCCGTACGCCGGCTCGACAACGGTCGATATGTGTTGGAACTGTTCCATGGCCCAACCTTCGCCTTCAAGGATGTCGCGTTACAATTTCTTGGCAATCTGTATTCCTACGTCTCCCGTAAAACGAACTCCATCATCCACATTCTTGGAGCGACGTCGGGTGACACAGGCGCTTCGGCGATCGAGGGCGTGCGCGGCAAAGAAGGAATCCGCATCTGTATCTTGCATCCACACCAGAAGGTGAGCAAGGTGCAGGAACTTCAGATGACCACGGTCAATGACGCCAACGTGCTTAACCTCGCCGTGGAAGGCACCTTTGATGACTGCCAACGAATCATTAAGGAACTATTCGCCGACGTTAGTTTCAAACACCGGTACCACCTGCGTGCCATCAATTCCATTAATATTGCCCGGATTCTCGCACAGACGGTGTACTACTTCTATGCTTACTTCCAGGTAGCGAACAAAGAGCATGCCGATAAGATCAGCTTCAGCGTACCGACAGGGAACTTCGGCGATATATTTGCCGGTTACCTGGCTCAAAGAATGGGACTTCCCATCCATAAACTGATCTTGGCGACGAACGAGAACAACATCTTGGCACGCTTTGTGAATGAAGGCGTATATCAACCGGGCGCTTTCCGAGGAACATACAGTCCGTCCATGGACATTCAAGTAGCAAGTAACTTCGAGCGATATTTGTTTTACCTGTATGGAGAGGACGCTGACACCGTGACCTCTCTCATGGCGCAGTTCAAAGCGGAAGGCCGCATCGTCATCACCGGAGACGTATTGAAGCGAGTGCAAGCCGACTTCTCGGCCTACAGCGTGGAGAACGAAGAATGCCTAAACACCATCAGTGCGTATTATGAGAAGTACAGTTATCTGCTGGATCCGCATACCGCCTGCGGCGCAGCAGCATCCGACAAGCCAGCGGCGGAGGGAGAGGTCACGGTTGTTCTGTCAACCGCCCACCCGGCGAAGTTCGACGAAGCCATCCGGCTGCGCAATATCAGTCAGACCTACCCCGAGCAAATCCAGGCGCTGTTCGACAAACCGCAAATCCAGACCGTTGTCGGCGGGTCCAACGAAGAAATAAAGAAACAGTTAGTGACGTTTTTTAATTAATCCTCAGCAAGCTGCGTGAGAAAGCCATCCTACGGGATGGCTTTTGTTGTTTGCTGCGTTGTCTTCGGCCATGTCAATTCCTCCAGTCAGCTACGGAATATTTACGCCCCTTAATATGACAATGTTTGATTAATTATTTTATTTAGTCTTTCAATCCGCCCCCATCCGATCCTTTTCCTGTCTATATACTACTATTCGTTTTTCCGGTTCCCTACTCGTCCCCATTTAAACATTAGGAAATATATGACATTCATTATCAACTATCGACACTATTTACAAGAGTGTGATATCATATAATTCTTGATAAAGTGGTAACGCAATAAAGCAATGGATACTTAGTAAAAGGTGGTTTTTCATTCGATGAAACGTTTGGCAACTATGGTTATGGTTATCACAGCATCGCTCTCCCTCCTTGCAGGATGCTCCGGTTCGAAGGGCTCGGCAGGCGAGGACAACAAACTGGTGATTGGCATTGACGACAAATTTGCACCGATGGGGTTCCGGGATGAGAAGAATGAGATCGTCGGGTTTGATATCGACTATGCCAAAGCGGCTGCCGAGAAAATGGGCACCACGGTGGAATTTCAACCTATCGACTGGAAAACAAAAGAATCCGAGCTGAGCAGCGGGCGGATCGATCTGATCTGGAACGGATATACGATTACGGACGAGCGCAAAGAGAAAGTCCTCTTCACCAAGCCCTATCTCAAAAATGCGCAGGTGGTTGTGACATTGGCAAAATCCAACCTGACCAAGCTCGATGATCTGGCAGGCAAGGTTGTAGGGCTTCAATCGCTTTCTTCCGCAGCAGATGCCTTGAATGACCACCCTATCAAATCCAGGATCAAAACCGTTACGGAGTTTTCGGATAACGTCCTCGCCCTGAGCGATCTGAAGATCGGCCGTGTCGATGCGGTGGTCATTGATGAGGTCGTGATTAAGTATTATATGGCCAAGGAAACGGGCACCTTCAAGCTGCTCAGTGAATCTCTTGCTCCGGAAGAGTACGGAATCGGCGTAAAGAAAGGCAACGACGCCCTGCTTCAGAAGCTGCAAAAAGCGCTTGACGAAATGAACCAGGACGGCACCGCGTCGAAAATCTCGCAAAAATGGTTTGGCGAAGACAAAGTATTAAAGTAAACAAAACCGAATGATGATCAGGCAAGCCGGATTTCTTCTCGGAAATCCTGTTTTGTTTTTGGGGGAATTTCTTCATGTCCGCAGATTACATCACCACCATGATCAAGCCGATGCTGCAAGGGGCCCAAATGACGGTCCTCTTGTTTCTAATCGCCATTGTGGTATCCATTCCGCTGGGCTTCGTGCTCACGCTAGCTGTAAAAAGCAGCATCAAGTCTATCGCTTGGCTCGCCCATTCCTATATCTACATCATGCGAGGGACGCCGCTGCTTCTGCAGCTGCTCTTTATCTGCTTCGGGCTGCCGATGCTGCCGCTGGTCGGCGAATATCTGGTGCTGGACCGGTTTACCGCTGCATGCCTGGGCTTTATCTTGAACTATGCGGCGTATTTTGCCGAGATCTTCCGCGGCGGTCTGCTGGCGATTGATAAAGGCCAATATGAGGCCTCACAGGTGCTGGGTTTGAACAAATGGCAGACCATGACACGAATTATTCTGCCTCAAATGTTCCGCGTTGCACTGCCTGCAGTGTCCAACGAGTCGATTACGCTGATCAAGGATACCGCGCTTCTGTATGCCGTTGCCGTTCCGGAACTGCTGCACTTTGCCCAGACGGCAGTGAACAGGGACTTTACGATCGTGCCTTTCTTTATAGCCGGTATGATTTATCTGCTCATGACGCTCTTGTTAACCGCACTCTTCAAATGGCTGGAACAAAGATTTAAATTTGAATAAAAGGAATGGCGAACGTGGCTATCATTGAAGTAACCAACCTCAAAAAATCATTTGGCACGCTGGATGTGCTGAAGCAGATTACATTTCAAGTAAATAAAAACGATGTGGTTGCGGTGATTGGCCCCTCCGGATCCGGGAAAAGCACGATGCTCCGAAGTCTGGTTCATCTCGAACAGATTAATGGCGGCAGCATCAACGTAGCCGGAGACTATCTTGTCAAGGACGGGGTCTACTCCAAGCCTCAGGAGATCAAGCGGATCACCTCCAAGATGGGCATGGTGTTTCAGCATTTTAATCTGTTCCCGCACCTCACGGTCCAGGAAAATCTGGAGCTCGCTCCCAAAATGGTCAAAAGAGAGCCGAGTGCGGAACTTCGCAGACGAAGCACCGGGCTGCTGGAAAAGGTAGGTCTCGCCGAACGGGCGTCGGCTTACCCGGCCAAGCTCTCGGGCGGCCAAAAGCAACGTGTCGCCATTGCCCGGGCGCTAATGATGAATCCCGAGATCCTGCTGTTCGATGAACCCACCTCCGCCCTCGATCCGGAATTGACCGGCGAGGTACTGCAGGTGATGAAGAGTCTCGCCGAAGAGCATATGACGATGATTGTCGTGACGCATGAAATGGGATTCGCCAAGGAAGTGGCCAATCAGGTGATGTTCATGGATCATGGAGAGATCATCGAAACCGGCCATCCGGAGCAGCTCTTTACAACTCCCCGGTTTGACCGAACGAAAGCCTTCCTGAACCGGAGTTGGCAATAGTTCCTCAGGCGCAGCTCTATCGAATGGATAGACTGCGCGCTTTTTTGCATGTCTGCTGCCCTCTATCCATTTAATCCGTCCAATTTGACGGCAATTTGCAGCTGCAGCCTCGTTTCCGGATCATCAAGATGAAATCCCAGCTCGTTGCGTATTCGTTCGATCCGGTAATTGACGGTATTATAGTGAATAAACAAACGCTCCGCAGTTTCTTTTACATTGCAATTACTAAGAAAATAAGTTCGCAATGTTTGTAAAAGCGAGCCTTGATGCTTACGGTCATATTCGATTAGCGGCTGTAAAAAAATTCGCTTATATTCCTCCAGTTCCTCGGTTCCTTGCAAGCGGTACAGCAAAAGATATATGCCTAAATCGCGATAATGAACAATCGCATCATTCACATGGCTTTCACGGCATACTTCCGCTGCGCGTTTGGCTTCGCGAAAGCTGGCCGGTACACCGCTTTGATCTTGAGCCTCCCGGCCCAAGCATAATGTCGCGCGCTTCTCCAGAAGTTTGGGGCGCAGCAGAGACCATACGTCTCCCAGCGCATCTTTTCTCCATTTCTGATCTTTCTCACCGCTGTTTATCAACGTGATAAGGACGACTAAGCTCTCTTCGAGAACCGTCCAAATCATATCTTTTTTACCGGCGGCATCCCAGTTTAATCTTCGGGCTATTTCCTGAAGGTCGCTCACCTCCGGCTTTCGTTCATGAAAGGTTACGACGCCTACCAAAAAGGACGATCCCTCGATGAACGGGCGTCCGCATGCTTCCGCCCTCATCCGCAAATCCGCGGGGGAAACGATGCGCCCGGCTATCCAATCCTGCAGAAATTGGTCGATATACTTGGCCTCAATTTTCTTCCTGACTTGCGAGTTGTTTATTTCAAAGCCGATTAGCTCGCTGGCCCAGTTCATCGTCAACGTATCGACAATTCCGTATTCGCTTTGCTGCTCCAGCATCAGCAAAAGAGACGGCTGCTGCACTTGTCCATCGGGCACCGATGTAATGTATACGCGAATCATTTGCTCCCCTGCCTGGATGAAACTGGTTTCAAGGGTTCGGTCCTCCCTGAGTCTCTCCCATCCGGCCTCGTCTACCTGCCTGCATAAATGCTCAGCTGAAGGTGAAGCCATCCAGCGATTGCCCGGGTCCAGCAATACAACCGGGTTTTGAATGAGAAGCTGCAGATGGTGTAAAAACGCATGAAGCCCATCCCCGTGCAATAGCACTTGGGACAGGCGTTGGACCCGGCTTTGAAGAAGCGTTAGCTGTCTTACTTCCGTGACGAGAACGCGTTCCATCACTTCGCGGACAACATCGGAGAATGCGGTATCCGGGGGAAGCTCGATTAAGGGGAGTCCATGAAACTCGGCGGCCTTCACAGCCGAGTCGGGCACGGTGTCTATAAATCGTTTCGTCTTGATGCCCAGAGCGACTACGCCCTTTTGCACAAGCTGCTCAATTAAGGTGACAAACAATTCCGGATTATGTTTTAAGGGATACCCCGTTGTCATTAAGAACTCGCCAGGCTTTACCCAATTAATCACATCGGGAACTTCCATCACATTGATTCTGCTTATCGTCTGCTCCAAGCCGGACCGTCCCCCAAGAAGAACAGCCTCCTTGAAATGAGGGATCGAGAAAAGATCTTTTACAGTAAAGCCGTACACAGCTTCCTTTTCCATCGTTTATTCCTCCCGGTGCGCACTTCGTGTCTGTTTTCAATGCAGTCGTTGTCAAGCGTTTCGCAGGCTTTTTACAACCGGCTCCGACATCGACGTCCACCCGAAAATTCCGCCCTGCTGCCAAATCATTCGCAGTGCAGCCGCATGATCTTCAGGTTCAAAGGCGGCTGTTGCATCTTCCAGCACAAGACATTCATACCCCCGGTCATTCGCTTCCCGGAGTGTGGTATGCACACAAACATGTGTCGTGACCCCGCATAAAATTAACGCTTCTATCCGGTTTTCTTCAAGAATCGCTTGTAAATCCGTTTGAAAAAACGCTCCTTTTCCAGGCTTGTCGATTATGATCTCCCCCGCTTCGGGGGTGAGTTCGGGAACGATAGCATGTCCCCTTTCTCCACGAATCAGAATTCGCCCCATCGGTCCCTCGTCTCCAATCCCGGCCCCCTGTCTCCGGCTCCGCCTAAGCTTGGACGGCGGACAATCGGACAAATCGGGCAGATGCCCCTCCCGGGTATGAACGATCATCAGGCCGGCGAATCTGGCAGCGGCCATGACGCGCGAGATGACCGGGATAATGGACCGTGTGGACGAAATATCATTTCCAAGCCGTTCCCCAAATCCTCCCGGTGCGCAAAAATCATTCTGCATGTCAATGACGACAAGAGCTGTCCGGTCGGGACGAAACACAAACGGATACGGCAGGGACTCATTCAGCGTTAGGGTTGGTTTCATCATTTGACTTCCCTCGTCTCCGGCAATTTTTGAATGCAGGCGAACCAATGCTCAGTTCGAGTTATGCAGATGAAGCCTGAGGAGCGTGCCGATTAATTTATCCGAACTGGACACCGCCCCAAAAACACCGCCTTGCATCGTCGCCATTTTCAGCGCAGCCACATGGTTGCCTACATCGGTTGCGCCGGTACAATCCTCCAGTATCAAGCATTCATACCCGCGATCATTGGCTTCCCGCATCGTGGTATGAACGCCGACGTCCGTGGTGATTCCGGTGAGAATCAGATGCGTAATTCCGCGCGATCTCAGAATCAGATCAAGATCCGTAGCGAAAAAACCGCCCTTGCCGGGCTTATCCACAACAATCTCATCCGGCAAGGGGGTAAGTTCCGTCACAATCCGCCAACCGGGCTCGTCTCTTACCAAGATTCGGCCCGAGGGGCCGACGCTTCCGATCTCCGCACCCGCTCTCCGGCTGCGCCACCGTTTATTGTCCGGTAAATCGGAAAGGTCCGGCCGGTGTCCTTCCCTGGTAAAAACGACGGTGAATTCGGGGATGGACCGAACGACCTCAAGCAATCTGCGGATCGGATCAATCGTACGCGCCGTTAAATGCGGGTCGTACCCCATCCGTTCTACATAGCCGCCTCTTCCGCAAAAATCATTTTGCATATCAATGACTAGCAGCGCTGTTTTCCGGGGGACAAGCTCCCCGTCATAAGGCCATGAATAAGGATAAGACGGAACGGTTATTCTACCTGATTGTCCTTGTTGTCTATGCCATTTCAAATTCGCCGCACGCTCCTTACCCGGGCCTGACGGTACAAATGGTTTACGGTGCTCATTTCGGTATATTTCCGAGGACGCCCTTCACTAAATAATCGGCGGCTTCCAATTTTTCAACGGGCGGTATTTCTCCTTCCTTGATTTGAATTTTGCCCGATTGATCTTCAATAGGCCCTTTGAATGGCTGCAGCGTACCGTCAAGCAATTCCGTTTTTTTCGTTTCCACAAACTTTTTCACATCATCCGGAACCCCCGCACCGAGCGCTGTCATTTGAACGACGTTGTCTTTCAAGGTTCCGCGATATTTACCTTCGTACTTGCTGCCTTTAAATTTACCGTCGACAGCGGTTTTCACCATATCTACGAATAAATCCGGCCAGTTCCATACAGATCCGGTAATCCATCCTTTCGGCGCCAGAGAGGAAGCGTCCGCATGATAGCCAACCGACATGACGCCTCTGCGTTCGGCGGTTTCGATGATCGTTTTGGTACAATCTTGATGCTGCGTCAATACATCTACACCGTTGTCGATCAGCGAGTTGGCCGCATTCGCCTGCTGTCCCGGATCACACCAGCTTCCCGTAAAGACAACCGATGTCGTCGCATCCGGATTTACCGATTTGGCTCCAAGCTCAAAAGCATTTACGTTCAGCAGCACCTGAGGAATCGGAACGGAAACGATATAACCCAATTTCCCTGTTTTGGACATTTTGCCCGCTGCAACGCCGGCAAGATAAATCGGCTCCCAGATCGTACCGAAATAGGTACCCAAATTGTCCGCCGTTTTCAGACCCCCCTGATGAAAGAAAGCAACTTCGGGATGGCGCTTGGCCACGTTCAGCGCAGGATCAAGGTGTCCGTAAGAGGTCGGGAAAATAATTTTGGCCCCTTCCTGGATCATCTGCTCCATGACCCGCTCAGCCTCTGCCGTCTCAGGGACGTTCTCGGCCCGCAGCACTTTTAAATCCGGGAACGCCTTTTGGACCGCTTCACTGCCCAGATAAGCCGCCTGGTTATACCCGTAATCATCACGCGCGCCTACGAAGATGAAACCGACAGCAGTCCCGCCTGTTCCCGGAGTGACGGAGCCGGTGCTTTTGGCGGCTTCCGCCCCGCTGCCGCTAGTTGGCGCTTGATTCGATCCGGGTTGGCTGCAGCCGGCCAAAAGAATGACAGAAGCCAGCGTTAATGCCAAAAAGCTCTTCATTTTGTTCCATTTCATGTGTGATTCCCTCCATTTTTATATATAAATTCAAGTGAAACCTCATGACCCGGCCGAGTTTCCGGTAAATACTTTACCCAGAGCCTCAGGGGTTTGGCTTCGCTGTCGAAGCTCCACAACCAGCAGAGCCGCAAGGGTCAGCAGATAAGGCAGCATGAACAGGAAGAACGGAGAAATCGGCAGCTGCGTCTGCTGAACGGTAAGCTGCAGAGCTTGAGCGGCACCGAACAAATAAGCGCCGAGCATCGCCCTTGCCGGCTTCCAGGAAGCGAAGATCACAAGCGCGACCGCTACAACGCCCCGCCCTTGCACCATATTCTCCACCCAACTGTGGGTATAAGCTACCGAAAGCTGAGCGCCGCCTATGCCGGCCAAAAAACCTCCGGCCAATACGGCTGCATACCGGACCAGCTTCGGATTGAATCCGTTGGCAAAGAGCACTTCCTCTCTTTCGCCGGCAGCTCTGAGAATGACTCCAAGCCGGGTACGAAACAACAAATACCATAACAAAGGCACTAGAACTATGGATAGATAAGTTAACGGATCATGATTGAATAAAATCTGGCCCAGAAACGGAATATCCGATAAGTAAGGGATAGGTATCGGATTAAAACCGACGATTTGCTTGCTGACAAATCCCCGTCCAAAAAACGAAGTAAGCCCCATACCGAAAAACATGATCGTTAGTCCGGTCGCCAGCTGATTGGCATGGCAGGTGAGAACCAGAAAGGCGTGGATTGCAGAGATGAGCAAGCCGCATAATCCGCCTGCCAGCGTACCGAGCCACGGGTTGCCGGTCCAAGCCGTAACCGCGAATCCTCCGAGTGCCCCGGCAAGCATGGAGCCTTCCGTCCCCAGATTGATCACGCCGGCACGTTCCGAGATCAATTCCCCTTGGCTTGCCAGCATGACAGATGTTCCCGAACGAAATGCCCCTGTCAAAATATCCGCTATCATTTATTCAACCTCCTTCCACTGCCGAGCAGAAAGAACAGAACCAGCGCCATCAAAATATAGACCGAAGAAGATGGAAGTCCGGAACCAATCTCAAGCGAGTTGCCGGCAACGCTGATCATCCCGAGCACAAACGCCGAAACGATAAGACGCAGCGGGTGATTCCAGGCCATCCAGGCGGCCAAGAAGCCAAGATACCCGTAATTGACCCCTGTCGCTGGGCGAAGGCGGCCTTCAATACCTGCAATTTCAATCATCCCGGCTATACCCGCCAAAGCGCCCCCGGCAATCAGCACCCAAAAAAACATCTTGTTCACCTTAAAGCCGGCGCGCTCCGCAGCAAAGATGTTACCGCCAAGCACCCGAATACGGAAGCCGAGCTGCGTCTTCGCCAAGACGAACCAAACGACTGCCGCCAGAACAAACGCGATTGCAATGCCTGCATGAAGCCTCGTGCCATCCATAACCGGCAGCCGCAAGGAAGGCGCAATCTCGGGGGAAAAGGGCCAATTGAACGATTTCGGATCTTTTAATAATCCGTGTACAAAGAATCCGACGGTAAAGGAGGCGACGTAATTCAACAGCAGGCTGGTGATCGTTTCATTAAGCTTACCCTTGACCTTAAGAATAGCCGTGACTCCAGCCCAGACCGCCCCTCCCAGAGCGCCGGCGGCGAGCATTAGCGTTAGGCCAGCCCAGGCCGGGAAATGGTCAAGATAAAACACGGCAAACCATGTGGAAAACAGAGCACCGATCGCAAGTTGTCCTTCTCCTCCCACATTAATCAAACCCGCTTTGGCCGGTAAGGCTGCGGCAAGGCCCGTCAAAATGAACGGCGTTGCCTTCAGCAATACTTCGCCAAAGCCATAGGCGCTCCCGAATGTGGAACGAACCATCGAAACGTACAATTGCACCGGGTTTACACCGAAAAACAACAGGAACGCGCCAAAGATCATAAAAGGAACGATCAATACGCCGACCTGAAATGCGAACAGCTTTAATTTGCCGCCGAGCGAAAAGGACCGCCCGGGTAATGCAACCGTATCCGCTTGCTGCTTCATGCCAATTCTCCTTTCAACATGCGGGAGCCGATTTCTGATGCATCGGTTTCCGACGGACGATAAGGCCCTCGCAATTGTTTGCCGGAAAGAACAACCAGCCTGTCCGATAATTTGAACAATTCATCCAAATCCTCCGAAAACAGTAATACAGCCGTTCCTCTCTCCGCTAATGTGATCAACTGCTGTTGGATCGTACGCGTCGTTCCTATGTCCAGTCCCCGGCTGGGGTAACTGATGATCAGGATTTTGGGCTTTCTGATCAGGGCTCTGGAAAGCACCATTCGCTGCACATTTCCTCCGGAAAGCTGATCCGCACGCCGATCGGCAGCCGCCAACGCGAGGGCCCGGGCCTCCTCACTACCCTCCAGCAAGCTTCGGACATGCTGCCAATCGATACCGGCTCCTTTAGGCTTCATCGGAATTCCATCCAAGACCATATGCTCAAGTATAGTAAAACCCGGGATCACCGATTCCTTGAGCGGATCCTCAGAGACGAAGCTGACCCCGGCCTCCATAAACGCTTTTGTGCCGCCTTCTAACTCTTTCCCGTCAACCGTAAGCCTGCCGGACGTTAAATGACGCAGACCGAACAGCACTTCGGCCAATTCCCGTTGTCCGCTCCCGGAAATTCCTGCTACACCGGTAATTTCCCCCTGTCTTAAAGTCAATTGAATATCCTTAAGCACCGTTTCGCCATGGCTTCCCAGGATAGTCCCGCGTTCGATTTGAAGCACCACCGGGTTTTCCCGTGCGGCATCTTGGGTTTGCTTGTTCACTGGCTTCAGCGTCTTGGCCCCCATCATTGCCGCAATCAGCACATTCCCATCCAATCCGTCCTCGCGGCTCGCTGTAAAGGTGATTTGACCGCTGCGCAGAACGCTTACCTGATCTGCGCAAGCCAGAACTTCATTAATCTTATGTGTAATGAGCAGAATGCCGTATCCGTCTTGTCTAAGCAAACCCAGCATCTGAAGGAAGGCTTCCACTTCTTGAGGCACAAGCACACTGGTCGGTTCGTCAAAAATAATCACGCGCGTTCCGGGAATCAGCAGCACCTTCACGATTTCAAGACGCTGGCGTTGACCTAAATCAAGCTGCCATACATGCGCATCGGGATCAACCGATAATCCGTACTTTTCGGAAATTCCCAGAATGCTGTCACGAAGCTGCTTTCTCCGAAGGCGCCAACCACCACTCGACATGGCAAGTGCGATATTATCCAATACAGTCATTGCCGGAATCAGACGAAAATCCTGAAACACCATGCCAATGCCTTTTGCCTTCGCCTTAAGGGGAGGATGCAATGAAACGGCTTCGCCATCCATATAAATGGCGCCTGCATCGGGGGCATATACCCCATACAGCATTTTCATTAAAGTGCTTTTACCCGCGCCGTTCTCTCCAAGAATGGCGTGAATAGAGCCTTGTTTCACCTCCAGATTGATGTCTTTATTGACAACCAGCGAACCAAAACGTTTGGTTAAGCCTTCGGTCCGTAACAGATAGAAATCGGCGGTATCCCGAGAATGATTCATCTTCCAACCCACCTTAAATATGTTATATATAATAACATTAAAATGAATGATTAATTTACATAGATTATTATAATACCTTTCAATCGCTTTATCTTTATGAATTTGTTACAAAATTAACAATTATTTTTTAGTGATTTTTTATAAAAATAACATATATATAACATATAATTTCAATAAAATCCCATTTTAAATGTCAGGTTTGGGGCTTTGCCGTTAAAAAAAACTGTCTCTCCAGCTCCAAAGCTCACTTTTGAGACAGCCTTTCATGTTATGTTATACGGCAAAAACTGCCGCTCCTATCCATCCATTCCTGCAGCTATACCGCTTCAACGGCATTACGCCAACCTCCATAGCTCGTTATATCTACGGCCTCTGCCGCGGCATAAGCTTCGCAAATGAATCCTGGAACCTCCACTCCATCCAGCAGCTCGATTTTCCCGATCCCAAGCGGAGCAGGTATGGCTGCGGCAAAAGCTCCGAAACGGTCCGTGGGCATTTCCCACAATTCCAATCGAATGGAAGCCCCTCCCTGCTCTTTCCTGATCAAACCCGGTTTGGCAGGATCCGTCGGCAGCTTGATCATTTGATATTTCGCCGCCGTTGCGGCATCACGTACAAAACGCGCACCAAACTCCTTCATTTGCTTTTCCAACGGATACCCGCGCATATGAAGGCCGCAAACGGCGACAGGAACCATATCCCGGGACACGGGTTTCAACTCCGTCGTCAAGTCAACTCCTGCCAGATTGGCAGAGGAATCGGCAAAACAAGCAGCGGCGCCGCATATCAGCGCTTCGTTCTCCGCGAGCGCAAACATTGTGATTCCAAACGGTGTATTCGGCGCGGCGTCTTCCGCCGGCACAGCAACCGCACAAAGATCAAGCAAGTTACAATGATTGGTATAAAGCCCCATAGCACTGTTTGCCGTAATCGGGTTGTTCCTCACTTCTTGAAGAGTCCATGTCCCTGCGCAAGTCGGCAAGATCAGAACGGCGTCTGCCAACCATCTTCTTACTTCAAGCTTATGGGCTTGCAGCGTATGCCAGGCTTTAAACAACGAAGCGGCACTGTAATCCGTTGTCGCACCTGAGCGCAAAATTCGTTCCGTCACCGGCAGAGCGCTGCCCGGATGCGCTTCGACGAAATCGCCTAATCCGGCCCACCGCTCAGCGACAAACGGTCCGTCGTACAACAGCGCTGACGTTTGAGATAGCTTGCTTGTATCCGTATATTCGACGGGGATGCCCAGCTTCTTCAATCTTTCTACAGCCAAATCCCAAGCTTGGCTGTACTCGTTCGCAAAGGTTCCGAAAAAATTCAGCGGCTCCTTAGGCAAATAAATTTTTCGAGGGAGCGCAGGCGTCGGAGCCGGAAAGCTTCGTGACCAAGGATTGGCATGATCAACGCCCCGCGCTACAGCATCTACCGCGAGCGCGTCTTCCAAACTGTGCGCAAGCACCGAAACACAGTCCAAGCCGGCGCAGGCCGGAACAACGCCTTTTGTCGACCACGCTCCCAGCGTCGGCTTATAACCGACAAGCCTGTTCAAGGCAGCCGGTACACGTCCCGACCCCGCAGTATCCGTCCCCAGAGCGAAAGCTGCATGACCGCGCGCTACAGCAACTGCGGAACCTGAGCTTGAACCCCCGCTGATCAGTTCTCCACGCAAGGCGTTTTTTGTCTCGCCGTAAGGACTTCTTACTCCCACCAAACCGGTTGCGAATTGATCCAGGTTCGCTTTGCCGACGGGAATAGCTCCAGCTTCAATTAATCGTTCTACAACGGTCGCATGTTCTGTCGGCGTATATTCAAAATCCGGGCAACCCGCCGTTGTCGGTACATGCGCCAAGTCAATATTGTCTTTGATCGCAAAAGGAATCCCCCACAGCGGCGCTTGTCCCTTGTCCAAAAGCTTCAGACGGTCCAAGTAAGGCTGAATCATCTTCATGCTGGGCAGCGTAATCCATATATTCATTTCCGCATCTTCGGCGGCCCGGTTTATGATTTCATTCACAACTTCTTCAGGACTCCAAACATTGTTTTGATACATTTCCCGTAACCAAGAAATCGACAATTCTCTCGGAAGCATGCGGGTGTTCATCCATTATCACCATCCTTTTTTGTAACATCCTTTACCAAGTGCGTGTTAAAAAATTGATTCGGCGGCACAGCTTCCTCAACCGGCAGGAAGATACTGATTTGCTCCGACGGAACGATATCGTCGTTAAGTACGGAGTGTACGGTTCCTGCCGGAACGTGAAAGGTATCCCCGGCCTGATAGTTTTTCCACTCCCCATTACACAGCAGCTTTACTTTCCCAACCGTAATATGGATGATTTCCGCTACATCATGATAATGCGGGAGCACCTGTCCGCCCGGACCGATTTTTTCCCAGAGGATGGAGCTGGTCCTTATTCCCAGCCCATCCGCCTGCTGTGCATTCAAGATTTCCCGGTGATACAGCTCTCTGTGGTTGGGCATTAGCTCCCATTCCATCTCATCGCCAACAATAACTTTGGTTTCATTTCCCGTGATCATGTGATGTCCTCCTCAACGATAGATAGCCGAATTGTCCGTTTAGAAATGCTCCAACGCTTTCAGCACCCGGGAAGAGTCGGATACACTGCCGAAAACCCCACCCTGCATCGTTACCATTTTGAGAGCCGCCTGATGATTGCCGATATCCGTCGCCCCGGTGCAATCTTCCAAAATCAAACATTCATAACCTCTGTCGTTCGCTTCCCGCATCGTCGTATGCACACATACATCGGTGGTAATGCCAGTTAAAATCAAATGTGTAATGCCTTTGTTTTTCAAAATCAAATCCAGGTCCGTCGCATAAAAACTTCCTTTGCCGGGCTTGTCGATCACCGGTTCCCCTTCCAAAGGCCTTAGTTCTTCAATAATGTTCCAGCCCGGCTCCCCCCGAACAAGAATACGGCCCGCGGGCCCGGGAGAACCGATCTCCGCACCAATCTGTTTACTTCGCCATCTTTTGTTCGCAGGAAGATCGGAAAGATCGGGCTTATGCCCTTCCCGCGTATGAATGACCGTAAAACCTGGAATTTTCCGTACCCTCTCCAACAGCGCTTGAATAGGCTGAATGGCTCTTGCCGTCAAGGAAATGTCATAGCCCATCCGATCCACATACCCCCCTTTTCCACAAAAATCGATTTGCATATCGATGATGACAAGCGCCGTTTTCTCCGGCACAATCTTCCCGTCAAACGGCCAGTTGTACGGGTTCGCTTCCACTTGCATAAAATCACATCCCTTTCTCCCTGCTTAAACGATGATATATAACTTAACAAATGTTTGGGAAAAGGTTGTTAATGTATGATCCCCGTCCCTTATTGTTATATTATATGACGTAAAAAACCTGATTTCATTATCATCATTCAACAATTAATGGGGATTTTTATTGTGTCTTTTTAACAAAAAACGATTAATTATAAATATTGTGTCATTTTTTATTACATTGAAATCGTTTGTAAAATCATATGTGCAAAAAAAATAGACCTTTTTCCGGATATTCCGGAATAGAGTCTACTGCTTGTTTTTAACGCTTTCCTGACTAAAAAAGAGGGACCCTAGTCCCTCTTTCCGGTTAAAGATTGATTCAAAATTTGCATTTTTTCAATTTGATCTTTCGTTTCCTTCGTCCCTAGAGCGTGAATTTTTCGATAGATTTCTTGTAAGGCCATATCGTATCCGACGTTGGCCTGGTCGTAATGATAAGGAATGCCTGCCGCATGCGCTCTCCAAAAAGTGTCTATCTCGAAATCTTCCTCGACTTCAAACAACTCCTGAAGCTGCTTAATTTCTTCGTCGGTTGCCTCGATTTCTAATTCATAGGCGGCATCGCCTTGATTAGACATGATCGACCTGGATTGAACCGATACATAATACTTATTTCTCTCCATGTTAGTCCTCCGCGTTAATAAAAATAATACATCCAAATAGCGGCTCCGATCGCAAGAACAATCGGAAACAGCACATAAGCTATCATCATGGGGTTAGCGATGAAGTAATGCTTGACTGAAGTGGGATTCACTCCTTTATCCATTTCTTTGGTTCGCTGCCTCCGGATCAATACAATGGAAGCGATCAAAGAAATAACGATGATCAAGTAAGCCAAAGAAAGCAAAATTTTCAACATCGCATTATCGGACTCCTTAATTTAAAATTATTGTTATTTATTTTTCGTTAAAGAGATAAAAATTATGATTGACGGTTGACTCCTCAACCGGACTATTATTTGGAAAAAAATAAAAAACCTTGATTTCTCAAGGTTTTGTCACACCATTCCCGTATTAATTCCAAACGTCTTGTGCAATATTAACGACAAGACGTATTTTGTCCCACTGCTCCTCTTCCGTGAGAAGATTGCCTTCTTCCGTTGAAGCAAAACCGCATTGGGGGCTTAAGCAGAGCTGATCCAAGCTTACATACTGGGCAGCTTCATGAATTCTTGCTTTGATACGCTCCGGATTTTCCAGTTCACCGAATTTGGACGTGATTAATCCTAATACAAGTTGGATATCCTTTCTATTTACATGACGTAAAGGTTCAAATCCGCCGGATCGCTCATCATCAAATTCTAAAAACAGTCCGTCTACCTTGAGTTTGCCAAAAATAAATTCGGATACGCGATCATACCCGCCACTGGCCACATAAGTAGATTTAAAATTGCCCCTGCATATGTGCATCGTAATCTTCATATCTTCCGGCTTATTGGCTATCGATTCGTTAATAGCCCTGGTGAACAGCTGTGCTAATTGTTCCGCAGAAAAGCCTCTTGCCGCAATTTGTTCCTGACCTTTCTCGGAGAAAAATACGGACCACGAGGTATCATCCAATTGTAAATAGCGGCAACCGGCATCGTAGAAAGCCTGAATCGCTTTTTGATAAGCTGCGATCAAATCATTAAAAAATTCATCATGATTCGGATAAAACGTCTTCTTCAATATGCCCTCTAAAAAATAACATGTTCGGACTAGGAATTGTAAATTTAGCAACATGATTGCCTGCAATTTGATGAAGGAATTTATAATCCTCGATCATAGGATGGTTATGGAAATCTACTTTACCTGTTACTTTCACTCCGTGAGCTTTGGTTTGAACACCCTGAAATTGAATCCCTTGCTCCGTTTCATAGAGCTCAACACCAACAAGCTGCGATAGAAAATCGATATGCCACCAAGCGCGTCGAAACTCACCGTCCGTCACAGCGGCCAAGCCCGATTTTTTTTGCATGTCAACAAGCCGGACGATTTCTTCATCTTCAATGATACGCAATTGCTCTGCTGTAATTTCCCCATTTTGCTTTTGTAAACGCGCTTGTTTAAGTCGCTCCGGTCTTAAAAAACTACCTACATGATCTGCCCGGAATGGTCCTTTAGCCAGTACTGCCGTCATTTTGCACATCTCCTCTTCTAAAATAGGATGTAGTGAAGCCGGATTCACTCCACATAGGATGATCCAAATGAAAAACCATGCAAAAAAGACGTCTTCACCTCAACAAAAAGAAGGAAAAGATGCCTATGATTGCATGCGAACAAGCAGCGGCCTTCCCGATCCACGTTTATCAAGATCAGTGGCAGTATAGCTGAGACTCCTCCGTTACAGTGGCGGGACCGCGTCGGCTTTGCACCGGACTTCCCTATTAAGCTTTAGCTATGGCTAGAGCACCTTGTTCCCACAGGTTTTCAGTTGTAATTAATTAAGATCTTATCCTATTATCCTGTTTATATCAAGTTAGAATATAGCACAGCGATGCTTTATTACATGACTTATGTGGTTGTTCATCTAGCATGCGCTCGCGGCAGATCAGGGAGCTCATTCACCGAAATAACTTCATCGGTTTTCTTTTGGGGCTTCTGCCAATATTGATCGCTACCTGGCAGATCATCGAACCATGCCGCATCTTCAGGGCAATCCAACACCATGAACTTGCCGTATTCGTTATCCCGCGACTGGTGATATTTCAGATAGGCCTTTCCGTTATCAATAGCCAGAATTTCGATTTTGCCGGAGGTGTGACTCATGGATAGACGCACCCTTTTACCTAAGCCTGAAGTGCGCGCCTTGGCTTCTTCCACGATTCGGTACACTTGCTGCAGCGGCAGAACGAACTCGCGATTGCCGGCCACCGGACGATTGACGAAGAAATAATAGGGGGTTACGCCGGCCCATGACAGCTTATCCAGCAGCTCTGCCAATCGTTCGGGGTTATCGTTGATCCCTCTAAGAATAGGCGTCTGATTGACAACAATAGCGCCGGCTTGATGAAGAGCTTCAAAGCCTTTCTTGGCTTCGGCGGTAATCTCGCGAGGATGATTGATATGCGCCATCACATAAATCCGCTGGTTTACGTTTGAATGACGGCGGATGACTTCCAGCAATCGTTCGTCTTCATAAATCCGCATCGGATTAAAAACAGGTATTTTCGAACCGAGCCGTATAATTTTAACATGGTCGATTTCTCTTAACCGGCTCAGGATACTTTCCAATTTGGCTGTTGCCAGAATCAAGCTATCTCCTCCGGTAAGCAGCACGTTGTTAATTTCCGGATGACTCGCAATGTAGGCTAGACCGGGATCCATATCTTTCGTCGCTTCATGAACGTCATTGCGAAAGAGTCGCTTCCGGAAACAATATCGGCAGTATGCACCGCATACTTCAGAAACCAGCAAGAGAGCCGTAGTCCGATATTTGTGCTGGCAGCCCGGCACTACGTAATTGGTATCCTCATCGGAGGCATCCCAGCGCCCATATTCGGATAACTCCCCTTCATTAGGAATGACCAGCTTTCGGATCGGATCTTCAGGATCGTCCCAATCAATCAGGTTCAAGTAATAGTCGTTCACCCGAAATACAAACTTATCTGTAATCGGTTTAAGCTTCTTTCTTTCATCCTCAGGAATTTCCAGTATCTTATCAATATCCGTTATATATTTCGGCTGTGTCATATTTGCTCCTCCTACTACGAGTTTTTTCAAACCACAGACCTGATCTGTTCCCTCCTTTTCCTGGAATAAACGATTTGTGCTTTCTTTTAACAAGTAAAACAAAAAAGACCCGATCGAGACGAACGATATCGCAGCATGGCGATAACCGATCGTCATTCGAAGGGTCTTCAAACAAACAAACAAAAAGACCCTGATCTCGGGTCAATAGATGCAGGTTAATGCATGTAGAAACTTGACCCATCTCCTGCTGACGAGGTTAGCTGCCGGGCTCGGGAAAGATGGTTCCCTACATCGTTACATGATTCGCCCCAATTACATTGGTTCCCCCGCTTTCCGATTCGAAAACCGGAAATTAAGCGTACGTTTATGATATACAAACATTTTTGATAAGTCAAGGAAATATGTTTATCTGGTTTCCCGATGTAAGGTGTGTCTTTGGAGACGCGGACAATATTTGCGCATTTCCAATCGTCCGGTTTGATTCTTTTTGTTTTTTGTCGTCGTATAGTTACGATCTCCCGTTTCCGTGCAAGCCAATGTTACGATTACCCTCATCCTGTTCACCTCCTCTACAGTTGCCAATTACCTTGATTGCTCGTCCTCAAGCTCAACGAATATTTCCGCGCATCGTTGCATCAGCAAGCAGAAAGAACGGTTGTGTCCGATAAAAAATGAAGAAAGATCGTACCGGTTCCGGCGCGGCTCCCATGTTACAAACAGACGGTGTCTCATCCGTGTCAGGGCCAGCTGTACGAATCGATCCGCTGTCGCCGAGCCGGTGATGGTTATATACGCATAAAGCGAATGATCTTCAGGTTCATCCAATAAACTTACGCCCGCGCAAGAAAATTCCGTCTGGATGCGCGTCCGCTTAAGGAGGGTAAGAGCCATGAGCAGTTCGGCATCTACCGGGGTATTCCCCAAAATAACGGTTTGTTTGGGACGCTTTCTTGGCTTCGCTCGCTGCACCCAACAGGCCAATTCCTGTTCCCGGCGTTGCCATTGTGTCTGGGAGTGATGACTAATGATCGTCTCATCATCGTTTTGCGTGCTCTTCTTCAATGTCACACCCCCCATGTAAACCGCTATAAACCCAGCACGCAGTCAGTTCCCTGACCGGATGTTAGCATTTTTGTCACTACAACTTGGACCGGGGCCGTTCACGACAATAATATTTGTAAATTTTACGATTACTCTACATCATACCTTAACCTTAACGGCCAGTCAACTGCAAAGCTTGAAGTTTTTACCTCGCCGACGAGTTTAGGCTGATTTTTCCAGCTCCATAGATCCTCTCGGTCTTCCGGTAACTTCGCAACGGTTATGCAGGCGGGTCTTCTCCTGCACAACAAAAAGAAGTCTTTCCAAGATCGAAAGACTCCCCGTCAGCAAGGTATTTTAAGATATTGCCTTGCTTGCTCTTTTACATTCGCTACTTTTGCAGGTGTGATAGGTGCCCATGAAGTCGAGACGATGATCCGTTACTTTAAAGCCATATTCTTGTTGAAGTCGATTCTCCAATTCAAGCAGCCAATCGTCTTTGATTTCCTTGAGCGCCCCGCATACCGTGCAAATCAAATGATGGTGCATATGCGTATGTTCTTCGCTGCGGAGGTCGAAGCGGGCAACCCCGTCTCCGAAGTTCATCTTCTCCACGATATGAAGCTCGGCCAGCAGCTCCAACGTCCGGTATACAGTAGCCAGGCCGATATCGGGATATTTGTCTTTCACGAGCATATACACATCCTCGGCGCTCAGATGTTCCTGCTCATTCTCCAATAAAACCCGAACCGTCGCTTCGCGCTGGGGGGTTAATTTATAGTTGCTGCTCCTCAACTGCCGATTGATTTTGTCGAGTTGTTCCAATACCATCATGGATGCACTCTCCTTTAGTCTCGACGCGCGTAAATTTTTTTATTGTCCGCGAAATGAATCTCACTATTTATAATTATTCTAATCTTATCGCAATTCTAAGTAAGAAGCAATGGAATTGATTATTCAATTGTCCGCATGAGGCGGAAGATGACAAACACATCGGTCGAACATCATCGCAGCGAGAGCCCCGATTCAGTCCGCTGCATAATCTACAATAATCCGTTGTTCGGTCATGGTAACTAATAATTGCTGGGATGCTCATCATATGTTATGATTTATTTAATAAAGACCAAGTGCTGCTAACACTTGGCCTCGTACAATTGGCTTGGATGGGATTCCCTTCTGAGCTCTCGAAAGACAAAGACCCACCTTCCGCGTTGCCAAACTTGGGGTGGGTTTTTACTTTCTCTTGTTCTTATTACTGATGTATGTTAAAAGAGCAATAATAAACATGCCAAACAGAAACATGATCGTTATGGGTCACAGAACATTTCGAGTTTTCATAGAATCCTTGGAAATACCGGGTAGTCTCTGCTATGAGAGATTTTCAAGATCGCTTAAGAAAAAAGCTGGTTCAATAAGTATCAAACAACTTTAAGAAGGACATAATCATTTTTGAATGAAATCTTGAATGCCGGTTTTGGTTACCCTATGTTCCTTATTTAATGAAATATTAATTTCAGGAGGGAAAAAAATGAAAATAAAAGCTGCAGTTACTCATAGTATGGGAGAAGAATTTAAAATTGAAGAAGTGGAAATATCCGATCCTAAGGCAAATGAGGTACTAATTAAAGTTTTTGCTTCTGGTGTATGTCATACGGATGCAGTTGCTCGCGATATAGGGTTATCCCCATTTCCAGCCGTATTTGGACATGAGGGTTCCGGGATTGTAGAAAAAGTAGGGGAAGGTGTCAGAACCGTCCAACCAGGAGATCATGTTGTATTATCTTATGCATCTTGCGGGCACTGTGAAAATTGTTTGACAGGCCATCCATCTGTTTGTGTGGACTTTAACGCATTAAACTTTGGCGGCAAAATGGAAGATGGTACACACCGTTTACATCAACATCATCATGAACTTTCTACATTTTTTGGACAGTCTTCATTCGGTACTTATGCCATAGCAAATGAGAGAAACGTAGTAAAAGTGGACAAAGATGTTGATATAGCCTTATTAGGCCCTTTAGGCTGCGGTATTCAAACAGGTAGTGGAACCGTGTTAAACAAACTAAGACCGCCTTTTGGCAGTTCTATTGCTATTTATGGTACGGGTGCGGTAGGTTTGAGTGCTATCATGGCAGCTAAAATAGTTGGATGTAAACATATAATTGCCATTGATATCCATGAAAGCCGCTTGGAGCTTGCTAAAGAATTGGGAGCTACCTATGTAATCAACAGTAAACATGCGGACGTTGTTAAAGAGATCAAGGAAGTTACCAAAGGTGGAACCCACTATGGCATTGACACTACAGGTGTTCCTATTGTGGTGCGTCAAGGTCTGCAAGCACTGCGTCCGCTTGGTCAACTAGCGATTGTAGGGGTCACCCCTGAGATGAATATCAATGTTCATGAAGAAATTATGGCAGAAGGAAAAACAATGGTAGGAGTCATTGAAGGCGACGCTGTACCTCAATTGTTCATTCCTGAATTGGTTGAGTACTACAAAAAAGGAATGTTTCCATTTGATAAATTGGTCAAGTTCTATGATTTCACTCAAATTAATGATGCATTTGAAGATTCAAAAAAAGGGGTAGCTATCAAACCCATATTGAAAATTAGCTGAAGCAGGAACTCAGCTATTACTTGACACCGTCACATAAAAAGACGGTGTTGAACAGGACCGATAGCAGTGACAAGAAGGGGCCGCTCGCGCAGCCCCTTCTTGTCATACCGTCCTACCGGCCGCCGCTGTTGATGCCGCTCGGCGGAGCGGCAGGCAGCTTAGGACCGATCGGCGACTCCAGCACGATCGTCTTCTGAACCGGCTCGCTGCTGCCGCCGTACTTGTTTTCCGCCCTCACGGTAATGACGTTCGAGCCGGACGAGAGCACAATGTCTCGACTGACGCTGCTCTTGCCGGCCAGCTCGCCATTGATATAAATGCCCGGCGAGCGGTCGTAACCATCCGTGGCTTGCGCCTTCAGCGTCACAATGCCTGATGTCGTCCGCTCCGGCAGCTCATCGACTTGAAGCTCCGGAATCGGCTCGATGAAGAACGCCACGACCGGCTTCCAGGCGAGAAGCAGCGTGATCAACGCTGCCGTCCCGACAATCGCCGCAAGCAGCGTCGATTTCTTCCTGCGCAGCGCGAAACGCTGCCACGCGGGAGCCTGCCGCTGCCGGATATCGCGGAACAGCGCGGCAAATGCAGCATTCGGCACGGCCATCAGCCGCTGCCGGACCTGCTTCTGACGCATCGCCCCCTTGTCGTACCGATCGAAATAGCGGTTCAGCGCAGCCCGGTAATGCGGATCGATTCCGCCCCGCGCTCCCGGGAAGCGTTCTTCCGCAGCGCTCCACTCGATGAAATCGTACACCGTCTCTTTGCCGCCTTGTGCCGCCAAGTAATCGAGCAAGGAATCGAAATCGTACGATCCGCGGCTTCCGGACACCCCGTCTCCGCCCTGATAGAAGCCGAAGGCGATGCGTGAAAATACGGAGCGTGACAGGCCGTCGTCCCACGCGCTGCGAAGGAAGGCTTGCGCCCGTTCCAATTCCAGCGGTCCAAGCTTGGCAAGCCAGGCCTCCGCTTGGGCCTCACCGCCGCGTTCCAGGGTCAGCACGCGGTACACCGCCGCCCACAATTCGAGCGTCAGCCGATGGCCCTTCGTCAGGTGAGGCAGAAGCTCAGGAGCCGGCGGGTCCAGCATGAAGCCCAATCGGACCATATCGTCCGCCCCCAGCTCGCTTAGTGGCACCTCTTCCAGCAACCCCAGCTGAATTTCCAGCTTCATCAGCTCTCCGTAATCCACGTAACGCTGCAGGCCTTCCCGTTCGGCCAGTTCGTCGAAGAAGCGGAACAGCGCCGAGGCCGTCTCGGTCTTCCGTGCCGGCGATTCCTTGCCGAGCAGCCGCTTGACGGCTGTCAGCGTCTCGCCGGCGAGGAAAGTCACCGGCAGCGCACCCGCATAGGCCAGCCAGAATGTCAGCACCGTCTGCAAGGCGCGAGCCCCCTCGGCCCGTTCCAGCGCGAACGTTGCGCAGCGCTCGGCCGTTCGCGGAGACAGTCCGCAGAGCTCGCGGAATACGGCCCGGAACGTCTCCGGCCGCTGCTGCACCGGCTCCAACAGCGGAGCGGCAGCGCGAATATCCCCGCCTGCCGCCGCCCGCAGCACGTATAACGCCAGCGCGCGGCAAAGCAGGGCCCGTTCGCCGCGTTCCAAGCAGGCTTCGCAGCCCAGCATCGCTTCGATCTGCGCCCGGTCGGCGATGCGCTTGACGTCGGCAGTCTCCAGGCGCAGCAGCCGGACGAGCAGCTCGCGGAGCCGCGGCTTGCCGCGACCGGCTCCCGGTCCGCTGCTATATACGCCGAGCGCCTTCCACACGCCGACACGGTCGGCGTCGTACAAGGCGTCTTCGCCCTGCTCGATGCCGAACAGCACGGACAGCTCGTCGTACGCCGGCAAGGAAAGCGACTGCACCGCGTCCTGCCCGAGCAGCGCCTCCTCGCAGAACGCGAACAGCTCCTGCAAACGCTCCGGCTCCTTGCGCAGCGTCCATATCGTATCGAGCAGTCTGCGCGCCGTCCCTGCCGACTCGGCCCCCGTCGTCTTCCCGGCCGACAGCTCGAACAGCATGTCCCGTTCGAGCTGCCGGTCTGCTTGGCGCAGCGCCCCTTTCTCCAGAAACGTCACATGAATATGCTGTTTCCCTTCCGGTTCTCCCGCAAAGGTCAACACGCCCAGTCGTCGCCGGAACGCGTAAGGCAGACAATCGAACAGGAGCCTCATCAACTGCCGGGCGTCCGGTTCCGCCTGCGCCGCCTCGGCGTCCAGCACGACGTACACCTTCCGCCGGTTCGTTACGGATACCATCAGCGACGCGAGCAGCTGCTCGAACACCTCTTGCGTGAGGCCGAAACGGGCCAGCAGCCGATCCGTCTCCACCCGCTTCCCCGCTTCCGAATGGCCGTAAACGGCGGATGGATCGTGAATCTCCGGCAAGCTTTTGCCCTGCGCGATATCGTAGGAAGTCGCAAAGCCCCCTAACGCAAACAGGCGTTCGGGATGGCGCAGCCATTCATCCTTCCGTTCGGAAGGCACGACGTATTGATGGGTGAAAAACGCGCTCCGCTGTCCGGTGAAATCGGAGGACGTATAGACCGTTTGCCCGATCACCAGGTCGCCGTTGTCCGCATGATACACGGACAGCGCCGCCGGGTACGCCGCTTCCGATGGCCCGTCCCCCGATTCCGGCAGGTCGCGAGGACCCTTGTAGAAGCAGTACGGATGCAGCGCGTTTTTGATGAAGGCCGGGTCAAGACCGGGCGACACGGCTACCGTATCGAAGCCTTCGTTCGTTCGAAAGACGCCTTCCCGCTCCCGCGTAAAATAATGCTGTTGAATGCTGCGATGCGGATTTGCATTCACGGGGCATCTCTCCTGTCGATATAATCGAGCTGGTTCAACAGCCAGATGAACGGCTCGTCCACCCGTATCGGGCTAATCACGCCATGCACGCGCCGGTTCACCGGGTTCGAACCGAGCGCCGATACGGCAAAGTATGCCGTATTGCGGAAATAAACGTCGACCGCGTCCTTGAACGGCCGGTCCACCTTTTCGAGGAAACGCCGGATTTCGCCGTTAATATTCTCGAATTCCGTACGGTCGAGATAGCCCCGGTGCCTCACATCGCGGAACACGTTGCTGTTCGGCCGGATGTAGTCGCTGTCCTCCTCCTGCAAATACTGCAGCATATCGCTCTTGGTCAGCACGATGGCCGTCGGAATGTCCGTCTTCCCGCTTTGCTGGTGCGAGATGAAGTTTTCGTACAGGGAAATGACGACTTCCCGGGGCTCGTCGTATCGTCCCGCGAACTCCCCTTCCTCCCCGCCGAGGTTCAGGCGGATTTTGTCGCGGATCGTGCGTACCTGCAGCGGGTCCACGAGAAACAAAATACCCGACGAGTTCTGGATATGCGCCGCATAAATGTCCAGGTAGTCGCGCTCGACCATGCCTTCGCCCGCCACATCGAAAAAAACAAGCAGCAGCGGAGGCTTCGATTCGTCCTTGAACACGAATTGAAAAATAAACGGCTCCTGCTGCTCGTTCGGGTTGGTCGACGCTAGCATGCTGCCGCGCTCAAAGATCGGCTCGTGGTAATTGTGCCGGAACTTGCGGGAGATGTCTGCGCTCAGCGGCATGCAGGCTGCCTGAAAGTGCGCCGCTGTCTCCGTTTGCAGCGTATGGATCAGCGACGTCATATAGACCGACTTGCCCACCTGCGACGCGCCTACGATCGAGATGATGTTGCTCGGCACCTGCCCGGCCGTAATCGGCAGCTCGTTGTGGCAGCTCGGACACAGCCGTCGGCGCGTCGTCACGCCGTAACGGTCCGTCACCGCGACCAGCACCTGCCCGGCATAGATCCGGTTTTCCTCCGGAATCAACTCGGGATCGACGATCGCTTCCATGTCGGGCAGGGCGAGCCGGAACTTGCGGCGCCATGCGTTGAGGCGCTCGTCCTCCTGCAGGGCGAACTCGTCATCGTTCTCCTTGACGTGCGCAGCGCGGAACACCACATCCGACGGCTCGCATTTGGCAAAGCAGTACGGACACACGATGCTGTAATACGGCGGCCGTTCCTTCACGGGCGCTTTCTTATCGAATATGCTCTTGAAAAAGTCCAGCATGCACGTTCCTCCTTAACTCCTTCTCCCCGGTTTGCTTACACGCAAAGCCTGCTGAGCTTCGTGTACTTACTCCGGGACGATCTCGAATTGGTCCCCATACGTTCTTCCGTCGGTCAAAAAAATCCGCACCTGATCGCGGCGTCCGACCTCGATCTCCGGCAGCTCCGACCTTCCCGCCGGCAAATCGCGAAGCAGCGGGTACCTTGTGCCGTCATCCGCGTGCAGCGGCACGGCATCCTGCTTCTTGACATAACAGAGCGCTTCCTTCGGAACCGGTATTTCACAGTGCAGCCGGATTCGCACGGAACGGTGCTTGGCAAACCAGCCCAGTCCGTACTGAATCGAGTAGCGGACTTTGGCGCGCCCCCCGCTGACGCGGGCGAGATTGTCCCCGTCCGCTTGGCGCAGCGCCACCAGCTGTCCTTCCTCCATCAAGCAAGGATAGATGCGGAAATACCGGGCTCCGATGAAATCGGCGGGCAGCCGGTACCCGCCGCGAACTTTGTATTCTTCACGCGTATACAGCTTCATGCGGCGCTCGTCCGGCTGCTCGCCGGACTCTTCTTCCCCGGGACCGAAGCTGTAAATTTGCACATATTGAATGTCTGCCGGCCACTGCCAGGTCACCAGACATTCCCCTTCTGCAAGCCGCGAGGCGGCCTTCATGATGCGATGCCGCTCTTCCGCCGTTGTCCACAACATCGGCCGTCTCCTCCTTTAGCCCGTTACCGGAATCGTTTGCCGGTCCGCTCACCCTGCGTTCCGGTTCGCTCCGGCAGTCTGCCGTAGCCGGATGCCGGCCGGAACGGGCGCAAGCCCGCTCCGACGCCGCTTTCCTTCACCGCAAACAGGACGGTGGACAGCGACAGCACCACGGCCAATATGAGATCAGCGGCCGCACGAGTCAAAGCCGGGTGGTCCTTCAGCAGCCCGCCTTCCAGCACGAGTCCCGCCAGCAAACCGGCCGCCGACCCGCCGAGCAGGAAGCTTCTCGCCAAGTAACGGTTGTCGAACACGATGCCGAGCGAAAGCCCGAGCAGCCCGCCGACAACCAGCATGATCGCAACGCGGAGCGACGCGCGATATACGCTGTCGGCCTCCGGTCCGGATCGCTCCTCCAGCAAGTGCCCGTTCTGCTGGGCCGCATAAATATGGCCGATCGCTTCCGGAATCCGTTCGGCTTGCTCCGCGTGCCGGTACGTCCCTCCGGTCGCCTCCGCCAGCTGCAAGAGCAGACGTTTGCCCTCTTCGTTCCCCGGCGATTCGATGCCGACGGTGTGAATCGCAAAGCCCCGCGACACATAGGGCGCGGTGACGTCAGCGACATTCGTCTCGCTGTACCCGTCCGAAATCAGAATGACCGCTCCGCGGTTCGCCGGTGTTCCCGATACGTTCATCTGCTCGATCGCTTGCCCGAGCGCTTTGCCGATATCGGTCTGTCCAACCGGCTCGGGCGCGCCCTCCAATTTGCCCGCAATATCCCGTCTGACCGCCTCGTCCTTCAAGCCGACGAGCGGTTGAAGCCATGTCGTATTTTCATTGAAAATCGCGACGCCGACCCGCTTGTCCGCCGACATCTCGGCCACGAGCGAAGCCGCCGCCATCCGGCTCTGCATGTTCGGGTCGTTCTCCTTCATGCTCTCGGACATGTCGAGAAGCAGCACGTAATCCTTCGGCGCCGCCTTGCGTCCGAAATCAAGCCCGTATACCCACTGGAACAGCGCGCCGCCGGCAAACAGCAGGACGAAGGAAGCGGGCACCAGCCACTTCCATCCTTCGGCAGCGTAACGCAGCCGCCAATTTGCGCCGTTCAGCTTGGGCGATATCGTTTCCGCCAGCAGACAGCCGGCCGTCACGAGAAGGGCGAACAGCCCGAAGTACAATCCCATCAGCAGCGTTTCGTGCAGCGAGCCCGACAGGCGGCTCAGCAGCCATTCTCCTGCGATAAAGCCTGCCAGTCCGCCCGCCAGGGCGAAGCCGACGAGCAAACCATTCCATTTGCGCCGTTTCAACGGCTATCCCCTCTTTCCTTGGCGTCCGCCCCGGAAGCCGCTTCCGGCTCCGAAGCTTCCCATCCGGGCCTATGGAACCGGTAACCGTTCTGCAGGTACGTTTCGTAAAATCGCCTGCCGCCCCGGTAAACCATCAAGTCCTCCCGGCGGAAACCGCCCATAATCCGCAGCTTCTCGACTCCGCTGCGCCGCTGCTCGTGCATGCAGCCCAGCTTCGTTTGCGCCTGTTCCCCGGACGCCAGCGCATAACGGAGCAGCTCGCTGTCGGCATCGCCGAACAAGTAGCTCTCCTCATAGCGGTGACGATGCGTAAACCGGTACACGTCCACCCGAATGGCAGACTCTTCGTCCAGCGCCCGGCATAAATCCCGGTACAGCTCCTCCTTGGTCAGCGCCTGCCGGTTCTCGTAGCTGACGGTCA
The DNA here is from genome assembly GCF_055379675.1 of Paenibacillus sp. JCM 9796. Classification (NCBI taxonomy): domain Bacteria; kingdom Bacillati; phylum Bacillota; class Bacilli; order Caryophanales; family Paenibacillaceae; genus Paenibacillus; species Paenibacillus sp. JCM 9796. Next base: position 5,268,295 of record NZ_AP043723.1, on the reverse strand, counting down.
CGTTGGCCCGCTCGAGCAGCTCCTGTTCGAAAGGCTGCGCGAACAGCGAATGAGTGAACCAATCGCTCCGGGCTACCTGCATCAGCCGCTCCGCATAAGCCTCGTCCCCTTGTTCCAGGAGCTTCGCCACGGAACCCATACGCCGCTCGTCGAACTCGAATCGGGCTCCCCAACGCGTCTCCAGCTCGGCCGCGATGACCTCCACCGCCTGCGCATAGTATTCCTCGACGTTGCGGCCCATCTCGTCGTTCGCCTCGGAGATGCACAGACGGCACGCTTCCTGCAGCCGCTTGTCGATCGCCTCAAGGCGCTCCGTGTACCGCTTGAGCCGTTCGTGCGTCTCCTCCAGCAGCTGCTCGTAACGCAGCAATAGCTCGCGCTTCAGCTCCAACCGCAGCAGCTCGCGCTTCAGGCCGTACACGCGGTCCAGCAGCGCGCCGACCGTCGCCTTCACATTCGGCTTGGCGCCGAACAGGCCGAGCATGCCGCCGCGGGCGGCGGGCAGCCTGTCCGCGCTCTCTTCGTAGAGCGCATCCAGCTCCGCGCGCCCCGCCGTAAGGCGCCTGTCGTTCTCCAGCCGCCATTCGCGCACCGCGCCCGTCAATCCGTGGCGCTCATCCGCCGACGTCCAGCGGTATACGGCCCACAGCCCGTACCGCGGATCGCTCACCAGCCGCTGCTCTACGTCTTGGCGAAGCCGTTCCGCATGGCTTGCCGCGGACAAGGCTCCCCGCAGCCGCTCGCTCTGCCGCTCGAAGAAATCGCGGGCGTTGCTCCCGAAGAGCGCGCTCTCCGCCTGACGCAGCGTCAGGCGCCGCAGCTCCGGGACGGACATCGGCTCGTAGAGCAAGCCGTGCATCTCTTCAACCGGGTCGGGCAGCTGAGCCATGGCGGCTTGCACGACCGTATCGGCTTGCCCCGCATCGAGTCCGAGCGCTTCCAGCAGCTCGCGCTGTCCGGCTTCGCCCCTCTCCTGCATCAGCCTGAGCAGGCGGCGGTGCAGGGCGAGCAGCACCGTGAGCGCGATCGCCCGGTCCGGGCGGGTCGCCTTGGCGAGGCCCGCCGAGGCATAGTGCGCTTCGGCCGACCCGGGCGGCATCATATTTTGCCGGAACAGCTGATGATTGTACGGGTTGTGCCGGATTTCGGCGTCCGCCGTCTGGCGGCAGCGCAAGAAACTTAACCGGCAGACAATTTCTGCGCAAACCGCCGTATCGTCTTCGGCGAACCGTCCGCGCTCGTCCTTGTCCCCGAGCATGTAAGCCGTATCGAACAAGGGCGAAGGCGGATGGACCGCCGGCAGCTTGAGGCCGTCGGCCGTCACTTGCAGCCCGGCCTCGAACCGGAACGAGCGGCTTTGCATGCGGTCCAGCTCGTGCAGGAAGCTGACGCCAAGCGCCGCATCGTAGGCGTAATCGCCGTGCGCCTGCTTCTCCCGCAGCAGCGCGAACAGATCGGCCGAAACCGTGCGGAAGCTTTCGGCGAAGACCGATTTCAGCAGCACCGTCAATTCGGGAAGCAGGGCGTTCCAAGGATCGTCCGCGCGCGTGATCACGGCGACGTGCACCTGCATCAAGGACGCATACAAGCGTCCGCTTTCCCCGATCCGGCCCACGAGCCGCCGCAGCAGCCCGTTCAACTCCTGCAGCTTCTCCTCGCTGCCGTACAGCGTTTGGGGCAGCCGGGACCTCAGGGAGCGCTTGTCGTCCGCATCCGCAGGCACCGGCGGCTGCCACTGGAAAGCATGGCCGGCCACCGGCCCCGTCAGCTCCTCAGCCCCCGCATATACATACATCACGCCTTCCGGATGCGTCCACTGTGTGCGATTCAGCTCGAACAGGCGTTCGAGCGCCTGCTTCGACCGGTCGCCGACGACGAGATAAACGAGCGGATGGCGGAGGCTCCGCCGCTCGTCCCCGCCCGATTCCGTCCTGTCCTTTCGTTCGGCGTAGTGATCTGTAAACGCCGCGAGTCGTTCCTTCATGTGCGCTCTCTCCCCCAGCCGGACGAACCGTTCCGGCTTTCTATCTTGTCAGCCCTATTTCAGGCTGCGCACCATCTCGTTCACTTTGCCGGCCATCTCTTTGTAGAACCGGTACAGCTCTTCCCCGTTCACATAATCGCCGCGGTCGTAATCGAGCGCCGCCTTGGCGTCTTGATAAACGCCGGCCATTTCCTGCAGCTTGCCGAGCAGGTCAGAGATGTCTTCGGATGCGGTCATTTGCCTGCTCCGTTCGGACGATTTGCGCTGCAGCTGGGCCATCTGCTTCGGCTGGAGTCCGCGCAGCTTGGCGTATATTTCGAAATCCAGGAACCGTCCGGCCTTCATGACGTTGGCGAACGGCTCCCACGGGTCTTCGTCGGGCCCGTGATCGTACACATAGAGCGCGCCTCTGCGGACAATCGTTCCCGTATACATCGCCTCGATGAACTGCTTCATCAGCCGCTCCTCGTCCTGATGGGCGGCGATCACCTTATCGAGCTCCTCGACGCGTTCGCGAATCTGTTCGTATTTGCGGATTTCTTCCTTGACCAGCCGCAGCAGCTCCGGCGAACGGATCAGGTTTTCTTTCGCCATCTCTTCGCTGACGCTGCCGAAAATATCCTTCACGCTCACCGGCTCCAGCCCCTGCTCAAGCAGCGTCCGCAGCTCCGTCGCGCAGCGCTTGACCTCGCTCAAGTTCGGACGCGCTTCCGGCAGCTGCATCGCGTAGGACGCGACCTTGATTTCCAGGTCAAGCGGTCCCGACAGCACGCACTCATAGCGGTGGATCGCTCCGGAATCGGCCGCTTTCTCACGGATGCAGCCGAGCGCAAGCGCCCGGTCGAACAGCGCGCGGACCTCCGCGTTGTAACTGCGCACCCGTCCGTTCACATAGGTGTCGCCCCAGGAACGCTCGGGAATCGGCGACGGCAAGTACGTCCAGTTTACTTTGTCGGTCTGCACGAGATGCCGGCCGATCCCTTCCGGCTCCAGAATCGAGCGCTCGTAGCTTTCCTCGTATACCTTAAGCGGCGTATACAGGAACAACGGCACGCCGTTCTGCGTGTTCAGCCAGAAGATGCGGTTCTTCACCTCGCTCTCCTTGATCGTGAACCGCGAATTGGCGATCGCGTTGTCTTGAAAATTGCGGATGCCCTTGAAGATGTTCGGCGCCTTCACCGGAACCGAAACGAAACCCCACGACGGAAAATTGAAGTGTCCCGACGAATTGGTCAGATGAAACACGGGCTTCGCCTCTTCGTACAGCCTTCCGGCGATGCGCTGCTCCACCAGCTTCTCGATCGAATCCTCATGTCCGAATTGGATGATCAAATATTCTTCCATCGACTTCGTGATGAGTTCGCCGAACTGCTCGGTGAGGAAGTCCGAAATCGAGCCGACGATATCGACCTCCTGCTCCTTCACCCAATGGTTGGCCTTCGCCAGCAGCTCCTGCGTAAAATCACGGATCAGCTCCTGCGAGTTGCGGTCCTCCGTCAACCGGCCGATCATCTTCGCCATATCCGGCACGCTGACGACATTCCAGTAGTACGTTTTATTCCCCTTGTGGTCGACCTGCTCGTCGCCGTTCATCAAGATTTGGCCGTTTTTCTCGAAAATCCGGTTCAGCTCGTTCAGCAGCTCGGTGAACACCTGATAGATCCGGGAGTTGTCCTGGTTGATCAGCGTGTACAAATCCTCGTAAAACTCGATCATCTGCTCCATCCGCTCACGATCCGCGTGCAGCAGGTACTCCTGAATTTTGGCCTCGATGTAAGCATCCTTCTTGCGGTCCTTGGAGATGAACGCGCACTTGGCTTCGCCGAGCTTTTGCAGCGCGCTTTCCTGAGCCGCTTCGAGATCGCGCGGAAGCCGCGCCAAATTTTCCTTCAAGGCTTCGATGTAGGAGGAGATCAGCTTCAGCAAGCAGAAGCCCTTGTCCTGCAAGATCATGCGCGACGCGTAGAACGGGCCCTGCTCCGGATGCAGGAACACCCGCGTAATCTGCTCGGTGAACCGCTCCTTGATCTCGCCCGGCAGCTGCTTCCGGCATTTGATATATTCCTCGCGCGCGCGGGATAAATAGCTTTGCTCCAGCTCCGTGTCGACGTGCACGACCTGCTGCTTCACGACGTTCGCGTAACTGAGCCGCTCGCTGTTCTTGTAGCCGGGCAGCGGCTCCGGCACGCGTTTGTCGAATTCGCGGTGGATCGAATCGGGATCGAGCCCGAGCTTATGGGCAAGCTTCTCGACGTCCTCCTGGGACGGACCGGCATTGAACATGTTCTCCATGCGCTGGAACACTTTATAAGCCAAATAAGTCGTCATCTCTTCAATCGGCAGCACCGCCGACGAAGCGCCCAGGATGTTGTATTGATAGTTGGCTGCATACGCCTTCGGCATCTGGTTAATATTCGTGCGGATGTTGCTGATGTAGTCGTGAATGGCGAACTCCTCGCCGGATTGCTTCTGCTCGCTGGCCATAAAATTCGTGATATTCTCGGCCGTTACGTTCATGCAGTAATCGTAGGCGTTCTCCAGCAGCTTGCCCTCGAGATTCGTCGCCGAAATCAAGTGGGCGAGGTTGAAGGGCGGCATCGGCGATTGGACGTTCAGAATGTTCGCATACTGCTGCCGGAACCGCTCCCCGCGCTCGTCGACGTTCATCCAGTAGTCGAGCTCCTTGAGGGCGGCATAGCCGTTCTTCTTGATATATTCGCGCGAATGCTCGGTCAGGCTTTTGTTCGCCAAATTGACGTCCGGCGTAAACAGGTAGCCGAGAATGCTCACCTTGTCCACCCCGGCCGCACCGTAATCACGCTCGAGAATGCCGCGGACGATGTACGAGATGTCGAGGAAGCAGCCGCTGCCGGTGCCTCCGGACAAGCCGGTCAGCACGAACACCATCAGCTTCTTGTTCGTGCCGACCATCAGCGATTTGATTTTGCGCTCGATCGTCTGCACGACCTGCACGATCTTGGTAAACAGCAGCAGACGCCCCGCCTGGCGGACGCCGGATGCGCCGTTAATGCCGTCGGTAATCGTCAGCTCCGGCGACAGCCATTCCTTGATGTACGGCTCGAGGATGCTGCGGTTTTGCAGCACGCTGCCGATTTCGGCGTTGGCAAGCAGCACAAACTCGGTCATCGGGTCGAGGCCGATGCCTTTGTACCTTTTGCCCCGGTCGTGTTCGTTCGTCTCAAAGGCGAGAAACTCGATATTGTCAGGCTTTTCGCGCTTTTTCTTGGTGTACGGGTCCTCGGGCAGCTTAAACCGGCGGTTGACCTGATACTTTAAGCGGAGCAGCGCATCGATGCCGGTTCCTCCGAGACCGATGACCAGCATCGGGTTGTCGATCGTGTCGACCCGTATTTTCTCGCTGACGATGCCACCGCCGAGCGACACGTCGAGCTGCTGAATATGTTCTCTTACGACTGCTTTCATGTTTGACCCTCCTATGGGATAACGATGAACGGTTAGAATGCTCAAGCTTGCTTGTCTCTTTCATGAAGCTGCTATTTGATGTATTCGAGCGTCACCGAGCGGTGGACCCCGCTGAGCATAATGCGGATGCGGTCTCCCGCCCGCAGCTCTTTGCCGCCTGCCGCGTCCAGTACCCGTCCGCCCTTCTCGATGACGCAGGCCGACCCGTTATACAGCAGCAGGCTGTCGTTCGGCCCGGGGCGGAACGTCATATCCTTCGTCTCGGCAAATTCGGGAGCGAGCTGGAGCAGCTGGTGAAGCGTGACCTTGCCTTTGAAGGCGTCCAGCTTGCGGTACTGCGGGGTTGTCCGCTCTCCCGTATCTTCGTCGCGCACCTCGATCACCATTTGCCCGACGAAGCCTTTGTTCGCTTTGCGCCACAGCGCCAAGCCGTACAGCCCCGCAGCCGCAGCGGCCAAAACGCCGGCGGCGATCGCCGCCCACGCCCCGGCCCCGAGACCCGGCTCCGCCGCTTCCGGCCCCGATTGCGGTGACGGCGCCCTGCCGGCGGCACCCGCCGCCGACAGCTTGACCGGGTCGGTCTCTCTGATGTAGCCCGCATCTTCCGCCCTTACCTTCAGCTCGTATTCGTGCGCTTCGGGCAGCTTGTAGCTGCCGGCAATTCCCTGCGCGCTGGAGACGAGCGGCTTTTCCTCCGTCCTGCCGGTTTGCAGATCCTTGACGATCAGCGTCGCTTTCAAGCTTTTGTACAGATCCGCATCTCCGGCTTTCCGGCCGCCCGATTCCAAATACGCTTGAACTGCAACATCATCCCCCACCTTCCACGTCTGAGTAGGCAAAGGCTCCATTTGCACCTTCAGATCGTAGTTGTAAATGAGGTTGATCTTGATCTTATCCTTCGGCGCGCCCTTCACCTGCAGCTTCCAGGTCCCTTGTGCGGGCTGCAAAATTTTGAGAAGCGAATAAGCCCTTGACGACGAAAAGAGAATCTTGTCCGAAGGTACAGGCACCTCCGTGCCCTTCGGATCGGAGAGCTTCAGCTCCACCGGGGAACCGGACATGATCGAGATGTTCGCCTCCTTGACGCTGGCGTTCGGAATGTCGAGCGCCACCTCCTGGAAGGCCCCGTTCCCGTTCAGCTCTTGAATCGGCAGCACCTTCAGCTTCAAATGGCGGGCATAGATTTCGCTCAGGATGGCCGGCAGATCGTCGGCCGAACTGGTCACGAACGATTTGGCGTCCGTTTCACCCGCAATCCGTTCGAGCGCCGATTGGTTCAGCTGACCGTCGGCATTCAGTCCGATCGTATAGATCGGAATGCCTTCGGTCTTGGCCCGCTCGACCGCTCCGGCCAGTTCCTTGTCCGACTGCTCCTGCGTCCTGCCGGCAGGCAGCGAGTTGTTGCCGTCCGTCAGAAGGACGACTACCGGGGTATGAGCGGGATCGGCTCCGTTCTCCAGCACCTTCAACGCCTCATTCACACCGACGGCCAGATCGGTGTAAGGCCCGCGGTCGAGCTGGTCGATGAAAGTCTTCACGCTCTGCTTGTCCGACGCGTCCTTCATCAGGAGCATCGCTTTCTCGCGCATAATGCGGTCCGTATAGGCGACGACGCCGATTTTGTCGCCCTGTACCGAAGCCATGTCGACAAAAAGCTTGACGGCTTCGAAGCTTACCTTATTCACGTCGCTTTCGTTCATGGATGTGCTGACATCCACCGCAAGCACGGCGTCCATTCTCGCATCGCCGGCCGGCCCGGCCGTCTGTGCCGCAGCCGTCTGCAGCGGGAGCACGGCCAGCAGCAGCGGCAGCAGCGTGCGCGGCCATAGGTTTCTTTTTCTCACAGCGGGTCATTCCTCCAAACAAGCGCCTGCGCCCGATGGCTGTCGCTCTTGTAGTATTTTGTCGGATAGGGTTGTACAATGTTCATTACAGTCGCTAGTAATTTAATATAATATCTGGTCCTAAATAAAAATGCTACTCAGCGAATTCTTATCATTTTCTTAAGATTCTCGCTGTCCTGGGGAGAGTGCCATGCTAACCTTGATCGTTTTGCTTGTCGCCGCATTGTATGCAGGGGTCCGATTGCTGACGTTCGTCTATTATAAAAAACACGACATTTCGCTCGCACAAATCGACGAAGCTTTGGCCGGACGCTTCAAGGAGGTGTCACATGAGTCCAAAAAAACCCATCCAATTGACTAAGACGATGCGAACGGCCTATTTGTTTCAACGTCTGCGCCAATGCAAGCGCTGCGGCGCCTACACCTGCCTGGACGCCGAGAGCTGCCCGGATTGCGGCGCGGTGCAGACGTGGCTGCCGCTTCCGAAGCCCGCGGAGGCGGTGAGCCGGCAGCGCGCCTATACGGACATGCTCGTTCTCGGCATCTTCGCGGCGGCGGGCTTTCTTGTGGCGCGCAGCTTTGCCGAGATGGCGGCTGCCTTAGGGACCGGCGCGGTGCTGATCGCGGTTTACGCCAGAATCCGCCAAACCTATGAGCCTTATCTCCTTAGACGTATATTGAGCCGTCTACTCCTGCAAGAACATGAAAAAATTCGTCGAGGCCTGCTGCAGGATATCGACAAGGCGGAAGCCGACCTGAAGGCCGAAGACTACAAATCGGCGTACGAGAAATTCCGCGAAATCGGATTTTTCATCAAAGACAACCCGATCCGGCTGCTCAAGCTCATGTGCCTCAACCGCTTCATTCTGCGCAGCGATATGGAGCTTGAGCTGACCTCGCTCATTCCGGACCGGTTCGACGGCGATTTTGTGGCCTATCTGCTGGAGGTCGGCCGGGTCAAGCCACAGCTCATTGACCGGCCGACGATCCAATATGTCGTGAAGCACCGCGAACAGATCGAACGACTTCCGCACGGTTCGGAAGTGCTGACGGCAGCAGCCGCAGCGGCGCTGCGCATCCGGTCGCATCTGCCCCTCTACCGCAGCCTTGTGCTGGATTATGCCGACGCGCTGCCGGAGGACCGGCTGCGCCGGCTTCAACAGCTTGCGGCAGAACGCGCGGACGAGGATCCCGAGCTGTTCGAACGCGTGCGGCAAACGGTGAACCGCCGCTTCGGCGGCGACGCGTCTAAGCCGTAAGCCGTACCGGTACTGTCCGGTGAAGATGCTCATTCCAAATCGTAAAGGCGGGAAAGTTTGTGAAGGGGTTTACCTATCAACGTGCGAACCGCGTCAGAACGGCAGCTGCCGTGATGCTCGCGATCATGCTCGCCCTGGCGGGCTGGAAAACGTATGCGGCGCTGCAGACGGTTCGCGCGTACAAGCAGGCCGAAGCACATAAAGCCGCAGGGCGGCTGATGGAAGCGGAGGCGCAGTACCTGAAAGCGAGCTCGGTTCCCGGCTTCGACTACCACAAGGAAGAAATATCCGCCTCCCTCGCCGAGCTGCAGCCGGTTGTTCACACGAAGCGAACCGTGGCCTCGCTCTCCGCTTCGATTGCCGAAGCGGCTGCTTCCGGCAGCGTGGCCGGATTGGCAAAGGCGCACGCCGACTACCAGGAAGCCAAGCAGCAGCACGCCGCGCGGGGGGCAGCCGACGCCGAGCGGTTCGCACAGGCCGCAAGCGAAGCGCACCTCGAAACGGCGCTCGCGGACGCCTTCTCCGCTGCCCGCAAAGCGGCGGAGAAACGGCTTGCGGGCAGCAAGCCCGCGGACGACACCGGCAGCGCGGCTTCCGAGCTGATCCTGATTCCCGCGGCGTATTACGGCGGCGACGCCGCCAAGCGCAAAGCGGTGAACGCGCTGCTCCAGAGTCGCGATACGGCGAGGCTGGATGCGCTCGCCAGAACGAAGCCTTACAAGGAAGTATGGAAGCTCGGCGAAGAATTGAGGATCTCTTATGAACGGCTGGGCTGGGAGGCGGCATGGATCGCGCCGAAGCTGGAGAAGCTCGCACTCGGTTCGCTCAGCATCGTCGAGAAGCAGGATTTGGGGAAATTTCTGGACGCTGCGCAGCAGCTCAAATCGTATGAGGCCTGGGCCGGGCCGGGCAGCAAAATCGACGCGTATGTCGACTCGGTTATCCGCAATCGGCTGGTAAAAGCGGCTGCGCTTGCCGACAGCGGCAAGTACGACGAAGCCATCGCCCTGTATCGGACGATCGGCGATTACCGCGACACGTCGAAGGAGCTGCTGGCGGTTGAGCAGCGGAAGCTGGCGAACGACCCTCAGCAGCTGCTGCAAGCAGCCGGCGCCCCGGGCAAGCTGGCAGCGGTGACGAGGCTCAAAGGACGGGACGGATCCGCGCAGGCGGCAGCCTTGAGCGAGACAGGCACGCGGCTTTTCTTTGCGCAGCTGCAAGCGGACGGCAGCCCCGGGCTGCTTGAAACCGAACTGAGCCCCGGCGTGAAGCCCAAGTCGGTGCGCTACTCGGAGCCGGCAAGTCCGGGCGGCGACAAGCTGCTGCTGATCGAAGGCGTTTCTGCGCAGCGCAAAGCGCGGTATGTGCTCGTGCAAATCGGCAATACCGGGCTGCATCCGGTTCTTGACGTCGAAGCGGACGCGATAATGTCCGGTCAGGACGGCGAGCTGACGGTTGCCCGTCCGCTGTCGGCGGAAACCGGCGCGTCGGACGCGGGAGCCTTGCTGCGCGGCTATTACCGCTACGAGCAGGACCATTATGTGCTTGTTCGAGCGGAAAGCGCTGAGCCGGATCGGGCTAAGAACGAGCCCGCTCAACCAGTGGAAACAAAGCCCGACCTTGGCAAGTCCCATCCGCCGGAGCCCAACGCGGGTAAGCCCGAAGGTTCCGGCAGCGAGACGCAGCCGGAAATACCTAAGAAACCGGCGGAAAACCGGACTCAAAAACAGTAATTCATTGAAGCCATTGCAGGACTTTGGAAAACGAGGATGCGTCGTACTGTTTTTCTCAAGTGCCTCCCTTTGATCACGACAACAATAAAGCCACAGAGATCAAAGTCGTCTGTGGCTCGTGATTAAGAATGAAGCTGGCGGGCTATCCATATGAAGTCATATCAAATGAATCGTTATCCACATACAAGGTGCAATTCAGGCGGGTGCGAAGGACCGTCGCCGGACATGCTGTCGTAATGGAAAGCTTTAACGTATTCCTAACGGCTTCGCGTTTGGTCGGACCCGGCACCATGCAGAATAGTCGGTAAGCGGACATAAGTACAGGGATCGTTAAGGTTAGGGCGTGTGTAGGCACCGCATTCAGATCCGGAAAGCACCCGTCTTTGACTTGCTGTTGTCTGCATGCGGTCTCCAACGGGATCGCTTTAACGGCATAAGGATCAGCGAAATCAGCTACAGGCGGATCATTGAATGCAAGGTGCCCGTTCTCGCCGATCCCGAGAAATACGAAGTCGATCGGCGCTTCCTGCAGCAATTCCGCATACCTGCGGCACTCCGCCTCCACTCCGTCGCTGCCATCGATCAGATGAACCACTCCGGGCTGTACTTTGTTGAAGATGCTCCTCTTGAGAAATTCCGAAAACCGTTGCGGCGAGCCTTGCGGTAATCCGATGTACGCATCCATATGAAATGCGGTTATTCGATTCCAGTCGATGCCATCCTCCAGAGCTAACTGCTCCAAGAACTCATTCTGGGAAGGCGCGGCTGCAAATACAATACGAACTTGCTCCTTCACCTTAAGCCGGTTACGGACGGCTTCCGCCGCCTCGCTTCCCGCTGCCCTACCCAGCTCGCGTCGGTTGGCATACACCCCGACCTTTAAATGGTCTACCGTCAAAATCGTCCCAGGGCCAGATGAAGCTGAAAATCGCCGTTGTAATAAAAGCGGGCGTACACAGAGGCAGTACGATCTTAAACGCAATTCCAGACGTCGTACAGCCGTCTATTTTCGCGGACTCGTCCAAATCTTTAGGAATTCCACGAATAAATTGGATGAGCAGAAATACAAAAAACGGGCTAACGGCCAAGAAATGAGGAACAATCAGCGGCAGGGTAGTTCCCACCCAATCGAAATATTTAAACAAGATATACTGCGGAACCAACGTAACCTGGGTAGGAAGCATTAAGGTTAACATCAAGATACCGAACCAAAACCGCTTTAAGGGGAAATTCAATCTTGCGAAACCGTACGCTACAAATGCGCTGGAAAGCAAGGTCCCGATAACGGAAAGCACCGCTATGAAAAAAGAATTGTAGAAAAAATGCGCAAAGCTGAAGCCCGGAATCGCTACCCAGCCATCATAGAAATTTTCCCACTGAAACTCGGCAGGAATCAAATTGGACTTAGGTATTTCTTCATTTGAGGTACATTGATAGAGCCTGTTTTGTTTCATCGAGCCGCCACCTCATCCATTAAAATAAGAGCATGTTTTACGCTTCATAATGAACCCATTTTTTGGAAGACCAGAACACAAGAGCCGTGAACAAAGCGATAATCGTAAGCAAAATCCAAGCTAAAGCACTGGCGTAGCCCATATTAAAGTAAGCAAACGCTTTCTGATACAGATACAAGGCATAGACTAGCGTCGAGTTAATAGGACCGCCCTTCGTGACGATAAAGGCTTGCGTGAACATTTGGAAGCTCCCGATAATTTGCATAACCAGGTTAAACAAGATGATCGGCGTCAGCATCGGTAAGGTGATTGAAAAGAAGGAACGAAACTTGGAAGCGCCATCCACCGAGGCCGATTCATAAAGATCCTTTGGTATTTGCTTTAAGCTGCCAGGAAAATAACCATGGAAGATCCAAACTGCCACACGGCGAGCATCACCAGCGTATACAGCGCTGTCTCAGGCGTATTGATCAAGGTTTCGCCAAATGGCGGAAATCGCTACGCTGCCTCCGACCAGTGACGGCAAATAAAAGATAGCCCTGTAAACGGACATGCCGCGAATAGGCTTAAACAGAAGCATGGCCACCATTAAAGCAAAGAACAGCTTTAATGGCACCGACAGCACCACATAGGTGATCGTGACCCGCAGCGCGGTCCAAAAATCTTTATCGTCCGTAAAAATTTCCTTGTAATTCTCAAACCCTACCCAAGAGGGCAGCTCTAACAAATTATATTGAGTCAGGGACAAATAAAAAGATTGGGACATCGGTCCGATTGTTAAAACAAATAAACCAAGCAACCAAGGCGCAATGAACACATAACCCCAAATAGGTTCTATCCATCGGTTAAGTTTTCCTGAATGATTGCGTTTTGACGCTTGCGTTAGTTCTGTCATCCTTCTCACTCCCGTATTTTCATCTAGATCACCGCTTGTAAACACATCTTAGCTTTTGGAGCTCTTCATATAAATGAGAGAAATCTATAATTATTTATAAAAATATACACGGTTTTGCCGGATGCCTTGAGCTTGCCTGCTCTATATGTGCCCGGACACGGGTTTATATGGCGTGCTCCAAACTTTACAAGCATGCGCCCCGCTCAACGACCCGGCTGCACAGCCTGCGGATCAGCTGCCGCTCGTGGCTGATGACCAGTATGCCCGCGCCGCGCCGCGCCGCCCAGCCCAGCACGGTCTGCCAGATTTGCGCTTGCGTAATCGCATCGAGCATCGTCGTCATTTCATCGGCAATCAGATAACGGGTGCCGGGTCCGAGCGCCCGCGCGACGCAGATTCGCTGAAGCTCTCCTCCGGACAGCTCGTTCGGGAAGCGGTCCAGCCATTCCGGCTCGATACCCAGCCCGATAAGCAGCGATTCGTCCGGCGTCCCTCCTTCCAGCAGCGTGCGCCGCAGCTTCCAACGCGGATTGACAGCCTGCTCCGGATGCTGAACGACCATCTGCACCGGATTGCGGCCCCGGGCGGGAAGCGGAGACCCGTTGACGACAACGCTGCCTTCTTGCAGCCGTTCGTGACCGGCAAGCAAGCGGGCGAGCGTGGACTTCCCGCTGCCGCTCGGCCCGACCAGTCCGACGATTTCACCGGCTTCGATTCGCAGCTCTTCGTTCTTAAGCAACCAGGACTCTCCGTACCGGAAGCTCAAGTTTCGCCCTTCAAGCGTCATGCAAGCACCTCACCATCCCGCCCCGCACCGTTCGAGGCTCCGGAGGCGCTACGCCGCATTCCGGCGTGGCCCATGAACAGCGCGGAGCGAAGGCGCAGCCCGGCGGCAAAGCGTCCGGCAGCGGCTGCGCGCCGGGAATCGGGACAAAATCGTTCTGCGGTAAAGCGCGCCATAACGCCCGGGTGTAGGGGTGGCGCAAATCCGCTCCATCGCCGGCAAACTCCTCGCAGCAGGCGATTTCGACGACGCTGCCGGCGTACAGGACGGCAATCCGGTTGGAGACGGATAACGCCGCTTCGATATCGTGCGTAATGAGCATGACTGCGCAGCCCCCGTCGGCCAGCTCCCGGAATCGGCCGAGCGCCTCCCGGAGAGCCGTCTCGTCCAAACCCGGGGTCGGCTCATCGGCGATGACGAGCCGGGCTCCGCTCACGGTTGCCGTCGAGACCAGGACCCTCCTTGCCATGCCTCCGGACAGCTGAAACGGGAACAAGTCGGCCGCTTCGGGCTTCAGCCTGTATCTGGCAAAGGCGTTTCGCTGCCGTTCTATCGGATCTCCGGTCCGAACGGCCTGTCTGACCTGACGGCCGACCCGCATCAACGGGTCCAAATATTGCACCGATTGAGGGACAAGCGCAATATCCCTGCCTCTCAGCTGTGCCTGTCTGGCGGGCGTCAGCTCTTCACCGTCAAACCGGATCGTTCCGGACACCTGCGCGTTGCCCGGGAGAATACCGAGGATCGCGTGAGCAAGCAGGCTTTTCCCGGAACCGCTGGCTCCTACGACAGCCAGAATTTCACCCGCATCGATCGTTAGCCCGAGCTTGTGAATCGTTTCAATCGTGGTCTGGCGCAAGCCGCGCTCATAACGGGTAAAACGTACCGAAAGTTCATTCACTTCCAGCATAGGCAAGGCTATCCCTCCTTTCTCTTCGTTGACCCTTCCCCATTATTCGTGCGCCCGCCTCGGGTCGACAAGACGCTGAAGGCTTTCCCCAAGCATCGCGAAAGCCCGGACCAGCACCAGCAGGCACAAGCCCGGGAACAGCGCAAGCCACCACAAGCCCGACGATAAATACCGCATCGATTCGGACAAAATGATGCCGATTGCCGGTTCATGAGGCGACAGGCCCATGCCGACGAAGGTAATGGCCGCTTCATGCAATATCGCATGGGGCACGATCAGGATCAGACCGACCAGCAGTTGGGGAAGCAGATGCGGCAACATGTGCCGCGTGGCGATCCACCAACGGGTTTTGCCCAAGTTGCGGGAGACGGTGACATAAGCCGCGGAGCGCACCTGCATGACCTCTGCGCGGATGATTCTCGACAAGCTCGGCCAGTGCGTAAGGGCGACTCCGACGATGACGCCCTTGGCCCCGCCTCCGAGCACAAAGGCGATTAATAACAGGGTGACCAGATGAGGCACGCTGAGGAACAGATCGGTCAGCCATGTCATGATCCGGTCGACGGTTCTGCCCATCACGGCCGCGGCAAGTCCCGTCAAGCCGGCAATGATCACGCTGGACGCTCCGGCCGCTATGCCGACCTTGATGCTGAGGGCGAGCCCCTTGACCGTGCGCGTCAGCATGTCCCTGCCGAGCCAATCCGTTCCGAACGGTTGATGGAACGAAGGCGCTGCGTTGCGGTGCTCCAGATTCGAGGATAGTCCGGCAGGATCGATCAGTGCCGCTGCCGCCGCAACCAGCGCGAGCAGGACGCAGGCTGCGGCGGCCGACAGCCAAGTCCGGTGCCGAAAGTGAAGCTTCAGCCGATGTTTTTCGCTTTTCCGCATAACGCCGGATAGAGGATTCATGCACCGCCACCTGCTTTCATTCTCGGATCGATCAGGCGATAGGCAAGGTCGGCCAGCACATTGCCGGTATAAACAAATACGGCGCTGAACAGCACAATACCGAGCAGCAGCGGCACATCGCCGCGCAGCCCCGCCTCTACTGCGGCCTGGCCCAATCCCGGGTACGAGAACACCTGCTCGGCCAGTACAGCGCCGCCGAACAGCTCGCTGAACGAGGCAAACTGCAAGGTGACCGCGGGCAGCGCCACATTGCGCAGACCGTGCCGCCAGAATAGGGTGAAGCCTCTCTCCCCTCGCGCTCTGGCGAACAACCAGTAATCGCTGCCCGTCACGTCCATCAGTTTTTCTCTCGTATGCAGCGTCAGAGCGGCGATGCCCGTAACGCTTAACGTCGCTGCCGGGAGAATCATATGCCGGATGCGATCGGCCAGGGTTACATGCTCGGCCGTCACCCCGGCGGGCGCTCCCAGTCCCACCGGGAACCAGCCGAGCCATACGGCAAAAACAAGCAGGAGCACTAATCCGACCCAAAATGTGGGTGTCGAGGCAAGCGTATAGCAATACCAGCGGACCAGCTTATCGATCCATGTGCTTCGGTTCATCGCCGCAAGCGCGCCTGCGGCGAAGCCGATCAGCCCTGACAGCAGCCATGCCGCGCCCATCAGGGCGAAGGAGGCGGCAAACCGCTCCTGGATGACTTCAATGACGGGACGGCGATAGATCATGGAGGTGCCGAAATCACCGCTGGCCAATGAAGCCAGCCAGCTCGCGTAGCGTTCCAACGGAGGCTTGTCCAGCCCCCAATACGCCGCAATCGCCTCGCGCTGTTCCGGGCTCACCCGCATCATATCCGCTCCGATATAAGCCTGAACCGGATCGATCGGGGAATACTGCACGAGCGTAAAGGAGACGGCGCTGACAGCGAGCAGCAGCGCGATGAGCTTGACCCCTTTGTTTAGTACAAACCGGCCTGCCGCCAGAACGGCGTTCCCCCCTGCCCTTGACTTTCGTCGCGTCAGGAGTTCCATCGCCATTCCTCAATGTTGTCGGTTACCGGCCATCCGTGTCCGTGCGGATGAATCTTCTGCTTGCCGATATCGAGGCCCAGCTTCACCAGATACAAGTGGTCCAGGTTCACGAGCCAGGCCCAAGGCGCATCCCCCTGCGCGCTCAAGCCGGTTTGGCCGTCCCACTGGGCTTTTTTCCACAGATTCCAGGCGTCTTTCTCATGGATCGCCTTCAAAGCCTGACTCATGTAAGCCTCAACGGCCGGATTGTGGTAAAATCCGGGATTGTAATAATCGACGCCGCTGAACTTGCTGCTGTACACATTGTACATTTCCACCGGATCGTGGCTTCCCCAGCCGAAGAGAACCGCATTCGCATGCATTTGCTTGCCAATGTCATCCCAGCTTTTCCCTTCCACCTTGACTTGAATGCCAAGCGGCTTGAGCGAATCGGCTGCGGCGAGTGCAAGAGACTGGCGGGTGACGTCGCTTGACGGGTAGATGAGGGTAAACTCGGCCTTCAGAGCGCCTTTCTCCACGATGCCGTCGCCGTTCGTATCCTTCCATCCGTCGTCCGCAAGCAGCTGCTTCGCCGCATTCATATCGCCGTCTTGAATGACGGCCTCGGCATTAAACCAGGGCAGCCCGTCATTAATCGTATACGCGGGCGTGCCGTGTCCCTCCAAGACGCCTTGAACCAGCGCCTTGCGGTCCAGCGCCAGATTGATCGCCTTGCGGATCGACAATTCCGCGGTGACATCGTTGCCGACCGGATATCCTTCTTTCGTTTGGCCGCCCGATTTTACATAGGGAAACATGATTCCGCGGTTGTCCACCGTATGTATAGCTTGAAGCTGCATGCCGCTCACCTGCTGTTTGCTGAACGCCGCAGGGATGGCCGCCATATCGACCGTTCCGGCTTTGGCGGCGGCGAAAGCCGCATCCTCGGCAAGAAACAGGAATGTGATTTTCTTGAAGTAGGGCTTCGTCCCGTAATATTCGGGATTCGGCTCGACGATCAGCTGCTGCCCTTGATCCCATTGCACCAGCTTATAAGGGCCGGAGCCGACCGGTTTTTTGGCATAATCGCTGCCGTGCGCATGCTTCGGAACGATACCTGTGCTCACAAGCATCTGGGCGAAGGTCGATTGCGGTTCCTTCAATGAAAACTTGACCGTATGCTCGTCCGCCGCCGCCACATCCTTGACATTGCTTAAATCGATGGCAGAGCCGCTTGCGGCTGCGGTTTGGAACGTATACTGAACGTCGGCGGCCGTTAACGGATGCCCGTCGGAAAATTTGACATCCTTCCGCAGCTTCACCGTCCAGTCCAGACCGTCCCCGCTGACCTCATAGCCCGTTGCAAGATCGTTGACGATATTCAAGCTGCTGTCGCGCTTGAGCAGCGTGCTTTGAAACAATGGAGATCCGTAGCGCCCCCATCCCGTTGTCGGATCGAAGCCTCCCTCCGGCTCGCCGCCTATCGCAAGAACAAGCTCCTCCTTCGGGGCGGCCGCCTGCTCGGTCTTGGCCCGGGTGCAGCCGCTGATGCAAAGCGCTGCCACTAACAGCATCATTAGCGTCCATCGTAAACACATTTTCAAACTCAAACACTCCTTCGAATTAAGTTGTTAACGTGTGCAGTAGCACGATTCAGGTGTATAGTAGCACTTGCATAGCGTAGCACATGAAACCAATTTCTGTCACTACAATTGTGCTATTATTTTTAAACTTTGTGTTACAACAACCGCTGCTCTGCCTCTTCTCCGCTTGTTCGTAAAAAAGGTTTGAATAAACCTAAGAAATATTGTACTATTACTCGGTATTCGATAATTGAATCATGTGGAAATAGGTGCTCCGGACCGGTCGTTATGCCGGGCGGAGCTTAAAAGGGAAGTTCGGTGAAATGCCGACGCGGTCCCGCCACTGTAACAGAGGAGTCGAACGTCACCCGGCGCCACTAATCCTTCGGATTGGGAAGGCCGACGTAAGACGATGATTCTGGAGCCAGGAGACCTGCCTATTTTGACAGCACTGCTTTTACCTACGGGAGATAGGGAGGTGTTAAAGATGGCAGCCGCCGTACAAACAATCGGGAGGCATCTTTACCCTTGACTTTTACTGGGTAAAGATGCCTTTTTTGCATGGGAAAGCACCGCTTATGAAAACAAATGAACTGGAGGAATACCTATGAACCGAGCATTAAGCAGCAACCTGGGATATCCGCGAATCGGCGGCGGGCGCGAATGGAAAAAAGCGCTTGAGGCCTACTGGGCCGGAAAGCTGCAGGAGACGGAGCTGGTCAGCCGCATGGAAGAAATACGGCTCAACCATCTTCGCACCCAGCAGGCGAGCGGCATCGACTTGATCCCTGTCAACGATTTCACCTTCTACGACCACATGCTGGATACGGCAGCGATGTTCGGGCTCGTGCCCGGCCGCTTCGGTTACGAAGGCGGCGAAGTGCCGCTGAGCGCCTATTTCGCGATGGCCCGCGGCAGCGAGGGCGCCCCGGCCTGCGAGATGACCAAATGGTTTAACACCAACTACCACTACATTGTGCCGGAGCTGAACGGCGCCGAGCCGCAGCTGACCGTGAACAAACCGCTCCTGGCCTACCGGGAAGCCAAACTCCGTCTCGGCATTGAAGGCAAGCCCGTCCTGATCGGGCCATACACGTTCCTGAAGCTGTCCAAGGGCTACAAGACCGAGCACTTCGATAAGCTGCTGGAGCGGTTCGTGCCTTTGTATGCCCGCATATTGAGCGAGCTTGAGCAGGAAGGCGCGCAATGGGTGCAGATCGATGAGCCGATTCTTGCGACCTCATTAACGGAAGCCGATATGGAGCGGGTCGCATTCGTTTACAAGAAGCTGCACGAAGCGGCCCCACGTCTTAAGCTGATGCTGCAAACGTACTTCGACGCCGTCGATCTGTATGAACACATCGCTGCGCTGCCGGTGCAAGGCATTGGCCTCGACTTCGCTCACGGGCTGGACAAAAACAGCGAGCATTTGCTGCAATATGGATTTCCTGCAGATAAGACGCTTGGCGTCGGCTTGATCGACGGACGAGGCATTTGGCGTTCCGATCTGGACGCGCGGCTCCGGCTGCTCCACACGTTGTCCCCGATCGTCCCGTATGAGAGAATGATGATCCAGCCAAGCTGCAGCCTGCTTCATGTTCCGGTCACGGCCGCACATGAAACGAAGCTGGAGCCTACGCTGCGGAACGCACTTGCGTTCGCAAACGAGAAGCTCGAGGAGCTCGTACTATTGACCCGAGCCGTGAACGAAGGTCCCGCGGCAATCGCAGCCGAGCTGGAACAAAGCCGTCAAGCGGTTCAGGAGCTCAACGCCTCCCCTTCCCGAAACAACGAACGGGTGCAGTCCGAAACGAGCCGGATCGCCCTCCAGCCGTCCGAGCGAAGCCGGCCCTTTGCGGAGCGGCGTGCCGTTCAGCAGAGCAAGTGGAACTTGCCGTTCCTGCCCACGACTACGATCGGCAGCTTCTCGCAGACGCTCGAAGTGAGACAGGCCCGGAAACATTGGAGAAGCGGCGAATGGAGCCAGGAGCAGTATGAAGCCTTTATCCGGGAACAAATTCGGACCTGGATCGCTTTGCAGGAGGAATTGGATCTGGATGTGCTCGTTCACGGTGAATTTGAACGGACGGATATGGTGGAATTTTTCGGCGAGAAACTGGACGGTTTTGCGTTCACGTCGAACGGCTGGGTACAGTCCTATGGCTCCCGCTGCGTGAAGCCGCCTGTCATATACGGCGACGTGGAATTCACAAAGCCGATGACGGTCGATGAAACCGTCTATGCGCAGAGCTTGACCGCTAAACCGGTCAAAGGCATGCTGACGGGCCCGATTACCATTCTGAACTGGTCCTTCGTCCGGGACGATATCCCGCGGGAGACGGTGGCCTATCAGATCGCTTTGGCGCTTCGCCGCGAAGTGGAAGCGCTCGAACGCGCCGGTGTGGAAATGATCCAGATGGACGAGCCTGCACTTCGCGAGGGGCTGCCGCTGAAGCGGGAAGATTGGCAGAAGTATCTGGAGTGGTCGGTGCTTGCCTTCCGGCTGGCTACATCGACGGTCAAGGATACGACGCAAATCCATACGCATATGTGCTACTGCGAGTTTCACGATATTATCGATTCGATCCGTGCCCTGGATGCGGACGTCATCTCCATCGAGACGTCCCGCAGCCACGGCGAATTGATGCACAGCTTCGAGGAGCACACCTACGATCACGGCATCGGTCTTGGCGTGTACGACATTCACAGTCCGAGAGTGCCTTCCGTGGATGAGATGGTGCGAATGATCGACCGCGCGCTTGCCGTGCTGGACCCCGAATTGTTCTGGATCAATCCGGACTGCGGACTCAAGACGAGAGGCGTTGACGAAACGATCGCAGCCCTCCGGAATATGGTCGCTGCCGCCAAACAGTACCGGGAACAAAGCTTGAAGCCGGTCTGATACATGCTCCAGCGGGCTTAACGACTCGCAGGAAACATATCCGCCACACAACAACACAACGGCCGCTTTCCGATTATCGTCGGTAAAGCGGCCGCTCTATTCATTCGGGAAGCCGATGTTCACGACATCGGACAACCCGTCGGATGAAACGATAAAGACAGGTTTACGGCCGTATGCTGCTTGTACGGGCTCAGGGGCAGCAGATCTCCTGGAGCAAGCTGCCGATTGACCGTATTCGCTACAAACTTGTCCAACGTTGTCCCGCTTCCGCCTGTTCTTGCTTCCGGTACACCGGGCAGGCTGCTGTTCCCCAGCTTGCAAATCTCAAACTGCACGTTCGCTCCCTCCTCCTTCGCCATTCCTTAGATGGACCGCGTCCCTACTTACTTGTTACGAGACGGGAACGGGCCTCGTTCCTTTCCATGGCACATTTTTAATTTTACTTATTCCCCCAGAGATTCCTATGACTCGAACGGGCTATTATTATTACGGAAAATTGAACTCTTGCCATGCATGAAATGCGGGGGCTTGACAGGTAGGATTATAATAAAAGAATTAGATGAAGCTGGAGGTGCCACATTTGAACACGCAGAACGTATCCAGCGGTATCATATCCGCTCTAATGGCTTATACAGGGGGCCTCATTCTTGTGATT
The DNA here is from genome assembly GCF_055379675.1 of Paenibacillus sp. JCM 9796. Lineage (NCBI taxonomy): Bacteria > Bacillati > Bacillota > Bacilli > Caryophanales > Paenibacillaceae > Paenibacillus > Paenibacillus sp. JCM 9796. The sequence goes on along the minus strand of NZ_AP043723.1, from coordinate 5,246,932 downwards.
GATACGGCGAACGCCGCAGGCTTCAGCAGGCCTGTGCTCATTTCCTGGATTTGTGCCGTTTACATTATCGGCGGCCTATTGAATCTTGCTTTGGCGCTGATGTACAAAATTCCAATCGCCGGCTGCCATTCCATTACAGCGATAGCCTTTTTAAGCACGGCTGTTTCCGGGTTCTCCTTATCCGAACTGGCAGGGAGCTACATATTGGCGGGAGTCGTCGTTGCGCTGGTCGGGTTGTCCGGCCTGTTCGACAAGTGGCTCCGTTACATTCCGAAACCGATGCTGGACGCCATGCTGGCGGGATTGGTCCTGAACTATATCGTCAAAATGGTTCCCGCCCTCAAGCAAGCTCCGCTTATTGGCGGGTTAGCCGTATTCGGATTTTTGATCATGCCGAAAATATCCAAGAAAATCCCGCCGATCATCGGGGTACTGGTTTTCGGCATCATAGGACTTGCGGTCAGCGGCTCCTTGCCGCCGATGAAAGAAGCGGTATTCGCATGGCCGCAAACCGTAATGCCTACCTTTACCGCGCATGCTTTCATCTCGATCACGATACCGGTCGCCGTACTGATTCTAAGCAACGATATTGCCGTAGCCCTTGCCGCGCTCCGAAAAAATGGCTTCGAGCTGCCCGTCAACCGGATCTTGGTCATTTCGGGCTTGGCCACTTCCTTCGTCGGTTTATTCGGCGGACATGCTGCCACCGTTGGAGGGATGATGAGCGCCATCTGCAGCCAGGACGAATCGGGCCCCAAACACAAACGTTACTGGGCGGGTGTCGTTTCAGGAAGCCTGGTGCTTGTGTTTGGCCTGTTCGCGTGGTGGGCCGTTTCTTTTATTGAGGTGCTGCCGCTTTCTTTTATTACCATTATCGCGGGATTTACGTTGATCGGGGTGTTGATGAACAGCCTGCAATCCGCTTTTTCGGAATCCACCTACCGCTATTCCACCGTGTTTGCGTTTGCGATCGCTGTGTCCAACGTGACCTTTCTTGGGATTGCTGCGCCCGTCTGGTCCCTGGTCATCGGCGTGCTTTCGGCCAAAATATTAAGAGAAGGCATCGATCATCGGGTTGCGGAAAAAGCCTTGGAAGGAAATTGAAGCAGCGAGCGAGTGCCGCCATACAAAAAAGAGGATGCCGCTGTTGCCGTTGGCATCCTCTTTCGCACCTGCATGCAGGTCTATTATCGTTTTACGGAAAGATGAGGGTCAATTACAAACTTTTTGGAAGCGCCTTTATCGAATTCCGAATAAGCGGCAGGCGCTTGGTCGAGCGAGATCAAAGTAGCGTTGACCGCTTTGGCGATTTGGGCTTTTCCGCTCAGGATGGACGTCATCAATTCCCGGTGATACTGCATGACCGGCGTTTGTCCGGTTACAAACGTATGGGATTTGGCCCAGCCCAAGCCGAATCGGATTTTTAAGGTCCCGATTTTGGCATCTTCATCGACAGCGCCCGGGTCACCGGTTACATAGAGTCCGGGAATGCCAAGCCTTCCCCCCGCACGTGTAACCTCCATAATCGAATTTAATACGGTAGCAGGCGCTTCGCCATGCGCGTGGCCATGGCCGTGCGCTTCGAATCCTACGCAGTCGATCGCGCAATCCACTTCAGGCTCCCCTAGAATTTGGTCAATTTGCTCAGCCAGGTTCGCATGCTCGCGCAAATTAACCGTTTCGCACCCAAAGCTCTTGGCCTGCGCTAATCTTTCGCTGTTCAGGTCGCCTACGATGACAACAGCTGCGCCAAGCAGCTGGGCGGAGTGGGCCGCAGCCAAACCGACCGGACCGGCACCCGCGACATAAACGGTAGATCCCGGCTTGACACCGGCGCTTACTGCGCCATGATATCCCGTCGGGAATATATCCGACAGCATGGTCAAATCGAGAATTTTTTCCATAGCACGGTCTTTGTCCGGAAATTTAAGCAGTTGGAAGTCCGCGTAAGGAACCATGACGTACTCCGACTGGCCGCCGACCCAGCCTCCCATATCCACGTAGCCGTAGGCCGAGCCCGGACGGTCCGGATTCACATTCGAGCATACATTCGTGTTGCGTTCTTTGCAGTTCCGGCACCGGCCGCAAGCAATATTAAAGGGGACGGAAACAAGATCGCCCTTCTTAATAAACTCGACATCGCGTCCGACTTCGATGACTTCTCCGGTAATCTCATGCCCTAATACCAAGCCGCTTGGAGCGGTTGTACGGCCTCTCACCATATGCTGGTCACTGCCGCAAATATTAGTCGTGATCACCTTCAGAATGACGCCATGCTCACATTTCCTGCCGACGTTCAACGGGTTGACACCCGGTCCGTCCCGCAAAATCAATTCGGGATAACTGATATCCCGAACCTCCACTTCTCCTGGTCCAACGTAAACAACTGCGCGATTTCCTGCCATGAACATCTCTCCTTCTGTAACCGTTTACACAAATTAACCGGAAGTATGTGAAATTATGTAAGTAGTTCGGCAGATTCATCATACCATGTTTGAGTAAAGTAACTCAAGCGTTCGTGTGCAATTCGACCGGCCACAGCATGAATTGCCGCATCAGCTCGACGAGCGCCTGATGCTCGATCCTCGTTTTTCGGAAAATCAGGCTGATTTCCCGTCTGATCGGGCGGTTCAGATGAAGCGGCAGCACCACGAGCTTGCCTGCTTCGACATCTTGATCCACGACGATGGAAGGCAGAAAGGCGATGCCGTTACCGGCCATCACCATCCGTTTCACCGCATCGAAATGGTTCAATTCCATGGAGATGCGGATCGGCAGGCCGTGCTCCCGAAACAAATTATGGATCATATAGGAGGAATTGGATTCCCTCTCGCTGATCAGCAGCGGTTCGTTCTTCAGGTCGTAAAGATGGAGGCTGGGGCATTGGGCGAGCGGATGCTTCGGCGCAGCAACAAGCCGGAATGGATAGGCGCAGATCGGAAGGCTGACCATGTCCGGATGCTCCAGGTATCCGGCGATAAATCCGACGTAGGCGACCTCGTCAAACAACATTTCCATCACTTCGCGCGTGCTCCCGATGTGCAGCGGCATATCCCATTCCGGCCGCTTGCGGATAAAATCGCCAATCAGCGGAGGTAAAAAGTAAGTCATGATGGTCGGGGTTCCTGCCACAGGCAGCCGCACTTTCGGGCTGCTCTGAGCATCGGCCAGACGTTCCAGGCCATCCTTGAGCACGCGCAGCGATCTTCGGGCGCACTCGTAGAACGCTATGCCCTCGGCGGTTACGGTCAGCTTGTTGCCTGCCCGGCTAACTAAAGGTACGCCAAGCTCATCCTCCAGCGCCTTGATCCGCATCGTGACAGCGGGCTGCGATACGCCGAGCTCCCCGGCCGCCCGGCTTAAGCTGCTGTGTTCTATCAACTGGCCGAGCACATCCAGGTGGAATACGTTCATTCGGCACCCCCCGCTATTTCCGCAGCTTCCCGCAAGGCAAACTCCATAAAGGCTTGGGAAGCCTGTGCATGATTCGAGGCTTCGCTTCGGGAGACCATAAACAAGGAAGAGCGGATATCCGGCGGCGGCGCCATCCGCAGACTGACCAAATCCCCGCTCTCCAGCTCTTCAGCAACAGTGAGACCAGGCAGGAAAGCGATAGCGCCGAACGGCTGCAAATATCGTTTCAGCGTTTCCGGATGGTCGAATTCCATGTGAACCCGGAGAACAAGACGGTGCCGAGCAAACCATTGCTCCAGAAGGCTCCATGGCTCCGAACGCGTATCGAACCCCAATATGGGGCATGACGCCGCGTCTTCCGGACCGATCGCCTCAAGCCGGGTTAAAGGATGTCCCTTGGGCACTACCGGGATGACCGGATCGCGGAGCAGCGGATAACGGACGAGGCCCTTCTCCTGCGGCTGCTCCTGAACCATGCCGATGTCCGCCTTCCCTTGCGTGACCAAACTGAGTACCTGGGAATTGGAGCAAGCCGACAACTTCAGCCTTACCTTCGGAAACTTCTTAGCGAACCTCCTGATCATGTCCGGCAGCATGTAGCTGGTGAAGAACGGCGTCGCAGCGATATTCAGATGCCCTGCATGGGCCATGCCCCTGGCATGAATCCGGCTCCGTCCTTCTTCGATGAGATCCATAAACCGTTCCACGTATGCGACGAACGCCGCTCCTGCATCCGTGAGTTCAATCCGCCGGCCCGTTCGGACAAACAACGGGACACCGACCTCATCCTCCAAGGCTTTGATTCTTCCGGTGACGGTAGACACCGACAAATACATGTCTTCTGCAGTTTTGCTGATGCTCCCTGATGTGACAACCCGTTGAAACGTCTTCAACAAATCGATTTCTAACGGCGGCACCCTCATTCGAATTCTCCCTTGCTCCAATCACTTTATGCCCATTCTAACAGCGCGCTCCCTGCCATAAACAAAGCTGTGCCGCCATGCGGAACAAGTTTCGATTTTTTGTCACATAACGGCAGATTGAATCAAGGAAGGCGGTTTGCGGAAATGGACGGCTTCAATTGTTCCCAAGTGAGTACGGAAGCGTACTTGGCGTCCAGATCATACAAATTATTTTCATGTGCAAATCGGGAGCGGTCAAAACAACCGTCCTCCATAACGAAGCATGGAAACCCGTTGGAAAATCCGTCAACGGCTGTCGCCCGCACACAACCGGAGGTGGAGCCTCCGCATAAGACAAGGGCATCCACCTGCTGCCTGATGAGATAGCTCAGCAAGGGGGTGTGGAAGAAGGCGCTTGCTTTGGTCTTCGGCATCACCCATTCGCGGTCGAGCGGTCGGATGTCTTCCGCGAATTGATTAAATAATTCGTGAGCTTCATGCGTGACCGACTTAGGCTTTGTCGCCGTCCCCGCATAAGTCCCTTGCCGCAGGTCCATAACCGTATAGACGACCGGAAGCTGAAGTTCGCGAAACCGCCCGGCGGCCTGCCGGATCGCGGACATCGCCTCCCACGCCGCTTCTCCGCAGGAAGTCCGGTATTCTTGAGTCGCCTGCTCCAAAGGTAACGGTCTGGAACCCGTAAAACCGTACGTGCAGTCAATGATCAACAACGCGGGTCTGGAACCCATCGTTTGACGGGTATGGTAACCTAGCTGCTCATAGGTTCCCCGCTCTGCCTCCGGAAGTCGTTCCACCCATGATTTCATCATATACTTTTATTCTCCGTTAAGTTGGGTGCGCGCCGACTTAAATACTTGGAGACCAACACCGACGACGCAGCGATAATCCCGATAATATCCATATAAGCTTGAGGGAAAATCATCATGACTCCCGCTACGAAAATGACTAAACGCTCAAACCCGTTCAGATTTTTCAGGAGCCAGCCCTCCACTGCAGCAGCCAAGGAAGCGATGCCAATCGCGGAAGTCAAGACCGCAACGAGAATCGTACCGATGGTTCCTTCCATGAGCAATCCGGGCTGATACACAAACATAAACGGCATAATAAATGCGACCAAGGCGAGTTTGCAAGCCGCCCAGCCGATCTTGTTCGGGTCCGCTTGGGCGATGCTGCCTGCGGCGATACATGCGGTTGCTACAGGCGGAGAAATACACGAAAGCACAGAATAATACACGATAAACAGATGCGCAGACATGACGCTGACACCCAAATTAATTAAGAGAGGCGCGGCAAGCGCCGCCGTCAAGATGTACGAAGTGGACGTCGGCAAGCCCATTCCGAAAATAATACACATGATCGCTGTGGCTACCAGTGACAAGAATATATCTCCGAACGTAAACTCGAAGATCATCGTTCCGAATTTGGAGGCCAGCCCGGTCAGCATAATTTCATCGATAAACATGCCCGCCGCCGCACAAGCCAAGGTGACGGGAATGACGCGTATGAGCGTTTCTTCGCACGCTTCGATGATTTTGCGCAGGCCGATTCTTCGCTGCGGATTAAACCAGCTCATGACAATGATCAGAGCGCAAGCCAAAATGGCGACGTATGGCGCGGTGTATCCCTGCTCGATTCCCCATATCAGGAATAAGATAGGCAGCAGATGCATCCAGCCTTCTTTCATCACTTCCTTAAATTTAGGGACACTGTCCATGGTGGGCATATTTAATTTTTTCGAACGGAAATGGACCTGCAGAAAGATCCCCATATAATACAATACCGCCGGTATGATGGCCGCAATCATAATGTCGCTGTAGGGAATGCCGGCATATTCCGCCATCAGGAATGCCGCGGAACCCATAATCGGCGGAGCAATACTTCCTCCGGCCGAGGCCGCAGACTCTACGGCGCCTGCATAAACCGGATTGTATCCGATACGCTTCATGATCGGAATATTGACGGAGCCGGTTGTCAATACATCCGCCGTCGGACTGCCGGAGATCATGCCGAACATCCCGGCGGAAATAACGCCGACTTTGGCCGGTCCTCCGACAGAACGGCCGGAGAGCATGGCAGCAAATTTAAAGAAGAAGTCTCCCCCGCCGGCTTGCGTGTAGAAGGCGCCAAACAGGACGAACATAAACACGTAAGTGGCCGCAACGCCAATCGTGGTTCCAAATATACCGTTAACGGTGTAAACCATATCGTCCAAATAATGATTTAACGTAATCAGCCGGTGTGAATAAGCTCCGGGAATTAAATGGCCAAAAGCGGTGTAGGCCATAAAGACGAGCACGATAATCGTCAAGGAGGAGCCCAGTGTGCGGCGTGTCGCTTCAAGCGTCAGTACCACAAGAGCAATCCCTACAAACGTTTCGAGCGAAGTCAATTCGTTGAATAACGGGATTCTTTGTAAATATTCCGGCGTGTTCACCATAAAGAAAATCCATATGGCGAATGAGAGCAAGGAATAAATGATATCCCACCATGTCGGAAGATCATTTCTTACATTTTTCCTGGAACTGTATAACAAGAACGTGATCCCCAGTACAAAAGGGTAAAAGATTGCCGCATATTGAAACAAATCCATATTCCCGATCGCACCGAGCCAAATTTCAAAAATCGATAAGGCCAAGGCAAAACCAATAATGACGATGCGGAATAGGCCCTGGGGTCTTCGCAAAGCCCCTTCCCGAAACCACTCCTTGAACCCGGAGCCTGGTGCTTCTGTATGTTCATTCGTCAAGTTGAATACCACCTTTCCATCTTGTTAGGACTTCAGCGATTTCTACTCGTAGAGGTTCATTATTTTTTCAGAGCACCGACATCTTCAAATAAGGCCTTGGCTCCGGGCGCTAACGGAACGGACCCGGTATCCGCCAGCTTTTGCGCGGATATCTCTTTCATGGCCGGGTGCAATTCCCGGAGGATGGCGATATTGTCAACCAGAGCTTTCGCCATTTTGTATTGATCTTGTACGCTTGCTTTCTTACTTACGAGAATAACGGCGCTCAGCGTTACCGTATTCACATCTTCTTTCTGCCATTTATAAGTACCCTTCGGCACAACAATATCATTCAGCTCCCATACTTTCTTCAGGGCGTCCTTGGATTTTTGATCGAGGCTCCACTGGACAAGCTCGGTATTGACGGCTGTTTCCTCCACTTTCGAATCCGGCGCAAATACGAAGTCGATGGAAATGTCCATCCGGTTGTTCTGCATAGCCTCAAACCGCTGCGCGCTTCCTGTCCAGGTTAAAGACCCGCCCCACTGCTTCAAGGTCGCCTCCGTAATGCCGTTGACCTCAAGCAGCGTATTCGCCCCCAGGGAATTCATATTTCCTTTCTGGTTAATGGCGATTCTTGCGGGAGCTTTCTTGGCGGAAATATCCGCTAAACCGGTTAACCCGTACTTATCTGCAAAATCTTTGCGGACCGTGACTTGAAGAACAGCGTTGTCATAGATCGTAGCAAGCGCCATCAGGTTTTCATATTTCTTGTTGAAGGGAGCGATACCGTTTTTGGCAGCCGTCACTTCAATAGCTTGCACGATGCCTAATTCGACTTGCCCCTCGTCAATGAGCTTGATATTCCCCGCGCCGCTGCCCGGTTCATAGGTGGCTGCTGAGCCCGGATAAGAAGTCGAGAACGACTTGGAAATCACTTGCCCCATACCCGACCAAAAACCGCCGACCGACCCTCCTGCAAGCGTAACCGTCATCGGATTTTTATTGTTTTTGTCAATTTGAAGATCGGCCTTTGGCTCAGCGGCTCCGGCTGCAGCGGAAGCCCCGGATGCGCCGGAAGCAGCAGCCGGCTGGCTGGCGGCGGCTTTCTCGGACGGGGCGCCGGAACAGGCGGCCATCCCGATGGACAAGGCGAACGACAGTAAGGTAAGCGGCAGTTGCTTCCATTTTGTTTGTTTCATAATTTTCATCTCCCTTAGAAATTGTTTGTAATCGCTTACAAATCGTTTCTTTAAGAAGTGCCGATGAAGACATCAACGAGTAACGATCGCTAATCCTGACTACTTCAGCGGCACCTGGTGGCTTAACACGATTTCCTTTTTTTCCTGGGACGACTTCAGTGCGGCTAAACAAATTTCCAAGTTCGCCAGCCCCCATCTTCCGTCATGAACAGGGCGCTTCCCTTGAATCACCGCCTCATAAAATTCCTCAACGACCTTATCACGCCCATTCACATCTTGCGGAAGCTTAAGATGCTCGACTCCCTCTTCGCCATACACCATCAGACCTTCCGGCGTTTGCCGAATGTCGCCCCGTTCCCCGCTGACGATGGTTAGACCGAAAAAGGGCTGCTGCACATCACGGTCCGCATATTTCATGGACGACTTGCCGTTGTAACCGGAGCGGCTGCTCTTTAACGCTTGCTCTTGGCTCGAGCTCATGGCCCGTATCGTTTTGCGATTGGACGCATAAGCTCCGGCTGTCACCCGCTCACCCCATTCTCCAATGTTCGAAGTCCATTCCGTCGTATGGAAATGATCGTATCCGTTATACACGGCGGTTGCGGAAGCGCCGTCTTCAAAATCGAAAAAAACAACATGGCTGCCTTCCGTCGGCCTCTTGGGGTCCCAAGCGCCGGCAGACGCCCGAATGCTTCTGACCTTGCCCCCGCCCAGCAAACGGATGATATCGAACTGATGGGCGCCTTGCCGGAAAGTCACCCCGCCGCCCAATTCCGTTCGGAGCTCCTCACGCAGGCGAGGCCTATACATCCAATCGGTGTAGCACCACGTATGGGCCATTGTGAACTTCCCGATGATCCCGCTTTCAAGCACTTCTCTCATCTTTAAAATAGGAGGGTCAAAACTGTGCGAATGGCCGACCACCATCGTCACCCCGCCCGCTTCTGCCGCCGTTACCATCCGGAGCGCTTCTTCCAGCGAAGTGGCGATCGGTTTTTCCAAAATGATGTGCTTCTTCGCAGAGGCGGCGAGCAGGACATGTTCCGTATGAAATGGTGTCGGTGTAGCAATGTAAACGGCGTCCACCTCGGGCGAGAGGCACATCCGCTCCACACTAGGATAAGTCTCCGCAGCAAAATCGGCATGAAATTGGCGAAGCTGTTCCTCATCCAGGGAAGCGGCAGCGGTAATGCGTATCCCCGGATGTTTAAGGAAAGCGGGAAGCATCGCTTTCGTTGCGGTCCCGAGTCCGGCGATCCCTACACGGATCACCGGACGCTGCGGTCCCGGTTCGGAAATCATAGGCTATTCCTCCGTCTCGGTCGTAATCATACGTTTCACTTCCACCACTTCCCCTCTCCAGCCGCAAGCGTGGCACCAGCAGAAATAAACCGTATGATGAGAGCTCCAATATTCAATGATGATGCTGCTGGGATCGTGCATCGAATGGCCGCATCCGTTGCAAAATTTGACCTTATCCGGTCCCTTGGCTGGTTCGCTCATATTAATGGACTCCTACCCGTTCGAATAAGGCGATTAAATCTTGGGCAACCGGGCAATATTTCGTCTGAAACCGCTGCGTAATACTGGCGAAGCCTTCGCTGAAATGGTGCTTTTTACGCTCAAGCGGCAGTTCAATGAACTGATTGGCGGCAGGATCGCGGAACACATTGATCGGCTCCTCCCCCTTCGCAACCTTGGCGATCTGCTCCTTCAGCATCTGTCTGAATAGAATGATGCCTTTATCCGTCGTGCCCAGCTTCTCATTGGTACGATCGGCAACCGCACCCTGCGTAATCCAGCACATAATGTCCTGTCCGTCAATGTAATCGGTAATAAACGCTCCGTTCTGATCCTTATAAGGCACTTCGTAGACACAGACCTCTTTCAGATTGTCGGGAATTTCTACGTCCGGTCCCGGCACATAAGCGTTATACCAAACGTGCCATGTATGGTGATCGTCAATCGGCACCCGCATTTGGAAGGCGTAAGTGCCAAGTCCGCCGCTGCCGACAGCCAGCATATAAGGGAACACGACCGGATGGCCTACTTTCCAATCATCGCTGTCTTCCGTTTGACCGTGAAGCAGCCTGCGTTTAACGATACCGTATTGGAACCGGTCAAATTCGATTTTCAAATGCTTGCGTTGAAAAGCTACTTCCTGCTTGGACCCGTTTTGTGTCGTAATGTATTCATGGTAGTGCCCATGCAGCCATTCCGTGTGAACCGGATCCATCGAATTTTCCATGATCTGCAGCCAGTTCACCGGCAGCACCGCCTGACCGATGACGCGAATCGCGTTGTCGACGACGAACCCGTCAAATCGGGGCAGCAGCGGAGCAGGCTCCGGACCCATGTAACCAAAGATCAGTCCGCCCATCTCTTGAACTTTATAGGCAGCGATTTTTATGCGGTCTTTAAAGGTGCTGTGCTCCGGCTCATTAGGCTGTTCGGTACATTGTCCGCTGGAGTTAAAGCACCATCCGTGATACTGGCAGCGGAGCCCGTCTTGTTCGGGGATGCCGTGCACCATGGAGACGCCTCTGTGCGGACATCGTTCCTGAACCAATCCCAAATGGCCCGACTTGTCGCGGTATAGAACCAAGTCTTCGCCAAGCAATCGCACTTTCTTGGTATAGGTGTTATTTAGATCCGATGCGGCAGCAACCGGAAACCAGTAACGGCGAAGCAATAGACCAAGCGGCGTCCCTGGACCGACTTGCGTTAGAAACTCGTTCTGTTCTTGACTAATCATCGATGATCGTCCTCCTTGTCATCTTCGATTCCGTTAAGCGCACCTTGCTTTTCCGCTTTCTCCTGGTGATACGTCCACAATTTTTGGATGATGCTCGGCTGCCAGTTGGAGGACCGGGTGCGTTCCAGATTGTCGCCCTCCAGCACCCTCATGTTCGGTCCCAGCAAGGCGGCGTCATATTGTTTTTTTGCATTTTCTTCCAGAAACACGGAGATTGTAAACGCGCTTTGGACATTCTCGGACGCCACAACGGTTCCATGATGACGAAGCAGAACGGAACTGGCCTTGCCCAGCTTCTCCGCCACTTGTTCTCCCAATTCCCGGGTATTGATCAGACTGGAGTCCTCGAACATCGGTACATCCCGTACGAAGGCCCCGACCCCAAACACCGGCTTTAGTGGAATATCCGCTATGCCCAGCACGGTTTGATAATGAGGATGATTGTGAATGACGCTGCCGACATCCGCTCTTCTTCTATAGATTTCCGTATGGATGTGGAACTCGCTAGGCGGTTCCGAATCTCCTTCGACGAGTCGGCCTTCCATGTCGCACATGACAATATCATGAACGGTAAGTGAAGCCCGGCTCGCTTTACGCGAATTGATCAGAAAACGGTCTGCTCCGGGTATTCGGACACTGACATGGCCGTTATTATCCAGCAGCTCGATACGCTCCAGCATCCGGACAGCCTTCGTCACAAGCAGCTTTAATTCATGGACTTGAGCATCCAACCTGCATCCCTCCTTGCACAAAGTCAAAATAGAGCGCTTTCATAATCATGCGGTTTATCGGGTTGTTTCCATCATGACACCGGAATGACCCATAGCAGCGGAAATTTGATGGGCGCTTTGTGTCACCTTCTCGATGAGGAATTGCAGCCGATTGTCCGTCAGTCTTTGAACGGGGCCGGCTGCCGTTAAGCTGGCGACAACGTGACCGCTATGATCGAATACCGGTGCGGAAACCGAGAAAGCTCCGGGTATTCGATCGTTGATGGAAGTGCCGTACCCTAGCCGGACGATTTGTTCGAGGCGGTCCATCAGCTCGGGTGCTGTCATAAGCAGCTGCCCGTCCTTCTCTCCTTGTTCGATCAGGCGGCGCTTCCGTGCCTCGGGCATGAACGAGAGCAGCACCATACTGGATGCTCCCTGATATAAAGGAACCCGTTGGCCGACCTTGACGAAATTCCGAACGACTTCGGCGCTCTCTACCATCTCGATGCATACCCGATAATCGTCATCGACGATACTCAAGCCGACGGTTTCGGAAATTTCCCCGCACAGCTGCTTCATAAACGATAATGCGACGCTCCTTAGCGACATCGTTCCTCCGACGATCGACCCCAGCCTGAACAATTTCAAGCTTAAACTGTATTTCTGATTGTCTTCGTTTTGTTTGACGTATCCGCATAGGATCATCGTTGCGAGCAGCCGGTGGACGGTGCTTTTGGAAAGCTTGCTCTTCTCGGCGATTTCGCCAAGAAACATATCCGGCTTTTCCATCGTGAAACATTCCAAAATTCGTAAAGCCCTCTCCAAGGATTGAACTTTCTCACGCTCAGCGATTATGCCCCTCCCCCTCTATCATTCCACGATGCGGAACTCATTTCGTAATGTGGTATGACTCCATTATACGCGCTCGAGCGAATCCGAACTTGCGGGATTATTAATACTACTATTAATAATTCCGAAGCATGATTTTACATCAAAATGATGACGTTGATTCCAGCCAGCACCAGCAAGACGCCAAGCAGGGTCCGCCATGTGATCCCTTCCTGATTTTTCAAAAGAAAATAGCTGATCGGCAGGACCAGAATCGGCGTAGACATATTGATCACGGTTGCGATCGAAACCGGCAGCCATTTCATTGACGCGATGTATAAAATCTGCGCCGTGATCGTAAGAACCCCGCTGCTCGCATAAAGCAACAGTCCCCGGCGGTCGGCGTTTCGAATTTGATCGGCGACGGTACTGATTTTCATGCTGAACGTCATATGCAGCAAAAGTCCGGCTACAGCCCCGATCCATGCGCCCAGTATCGGCTCGTTCCACTGCTGTACCGCCGATCCCCTCAAAATATTCCCGACGGCGTAGCTTAACGAGCTCAACAGCGCCAACAGGATATAAGGATGAAACAACGCCCGGAGCACGTTCCCGCCCGACTGCCCGGCAGCTGCGATTTCCGAATCGGCAGCGCTGGTTTCCGCAGTCAATGCCCGTTTCGGCTTCACGTAATTCACGAGAAACAATCCGAACAATACCGTGATAACGGCGAACCATTTGCCTACACTTAGAGATTCGCCCAACACAGCCCATGAAATCAAGACGGTGAATACGGGATTGCTCGTCTGGAACGTGCTGGCTTTAGCCGGCCCCAGCCGTTCAATCGTTTCAAAGAAGAACCATCGTCCCAGGAAAGTTGCGAAGAAGCCGGACAATAAGAACAAGAGAAATGCCTGAAGATGAAACGGCTGAATGTCACCCTTCACCATGTATTGAACAGCGAACAACAACGTGGAAAACATAATATTGACCGAAGCGGAAATAAAAAACCCTAGCGTTAAGCTCAACCGGGAAGTAGCCATCTTCGTAATGATAATATTGACAGCAAATAACGTCATGGATAATAAAGCCAACAATTCTCCCATCATTCACCTTTTTCTGCATATTCGCCTAAAAGAAGAAAAGCCCGCAAGGGGCCCTTTCTTTTAGGTGTATACCGATTTTTTAGCATATAAGTCCAAACTGATATCCAACGCTTCCACGGAGTAAGTCAGGCTCCCCATGGAGATGACGTCGACGCCGACCGACGCCTCTCGACTTCCACCTCAATCGTCATCGTGTGAGGCACCGATTTCCGTGCCTTCGTGACCGCTTCGCGCAAACCGCCGGCAGCCTTAATGTGATTGTCTTTGATCAAGATACCTCCTAATGGTTATATTCAATCAAACAGGAAGCGTATGGCTTGAGCATAGCTAGCATTAGTATCGTATCGCGGGAATCTTTCCCTCAACAAGTCGCTTGTTCTGCTATGTGTAACAGATAGAACAAATATTTTATTGAAACATATTCGAATCCGGGGCGAATAATTGCTTCATCGTTTTGATAAACAGCTGAACGGCAAGCGAGCATTCCGGCAAGGAAGGTACGGCAATGCTAACATCCCGGTAAACCCGGGGTTCCAGATCGCGCGTTTGGATGCCTGGGGGCAAATGAGTGAGGGAAAGGCCGGATAGGATGGCCGCGCCCAAGCCCTCCTTGATCATGTTCAGCACCGTGTTTACATTGTAAACCCCATACGCAATGTTCAATCTGACTCCCGCCTGGTGAAACATCTCGATGATCGGCGCATCGTAGCCCCCATGACAAACGATCAGAGGCTCACTGTCCAGATCGTTGATCGTGACGGAGGCTCGAAGGCATAACGGATGGTCGTCCCTTAGGACCGCGACCATCTTATCCCGCAGTATGGGAATATGATCCATCTTCCCGTCCGGGAGTATGATGATGCCGGCATCCACGACCCTCGTCCGCAACCATTCCTTCACTTCCTCGATCGTTCCTTCATGGAGCTCAAGCCGGAGATTGGGGTAATTTCGTTGAAAGAAATCGATGATTTTAGGAAAAAAATGGGCCGTCGCGCTCGGAAACGTTCCTATCCGAATCGTTCCTACTTCAAGCCCTTTTTCCGCTGCTGCAATCTGTTCAATGTTCTCGATCCGCTGCAAAATTTCCCGAATCTGAACAAGCACCCGTTGACCCACATCGGTGAGGACAATGCCTTTTCTGCGGTCGCGGACAATCAGACTGACGCCCAGATCGGACTCCAGACCGGAAATGGCGTGGCTGACCGCCGGTTGGGTCATATTCAAGGCTTGTGCGGCTTTGGTGAAGCTGCCGGTCTCCATCGCTTTTGCGAACACCATATACTGGGTTATCGTCATAACTAATTACTAATGCTCCTTATAAAAAACATTCATTTTATTTATCTTATCATTTAGCTTATCATATACAATCAGTAAACAACAAGGAGCGCGATTATTCATGCATCGACCGTCACGTAAACAGGCCTCTTTGCTGCTCGCATTTTTAATCGTCATGTGGGGAGTGAATTGGCCTTTAACCAAGCTTGCCCTGCATTACGCGCCGCCGCTGCTGTTTGCCGGTCTGAGAACGGAAATCGGCGGACTGTTGTTGGTGTTCATTGGGCTGTTTCGATACAAAGAGCTTCGCTTCAAGCAAAACTGGTCGATCTACTTGTTATCGGCCTTACTTAATATCGTTCTGTTTTACGGATTGCAAACGATAGGACTGGGTTATCTTCCCGCCGGACTCTTCTCCGCCATCGTGTTCTTGCAGCCCGTACTGCTCGGCATCTTCTCCTGGCTGTGGCTCGGCGAATCGATGTACAGGCTGAAAATCATCGGTCTGATTCTCGGATTTACAGGCGTTGCCACCATAAGCGCAGGCGCACTGACCGGGAATATTTCGTTAGTCGGGGTTTTGCTTGCTCTCGGTACTGCGCTTTGTTGGGCTTTCGGCACCGTCTATATGAAGAAAATCGGAGATCGTGCGGATTCCGTATGGCTTGTCGCGATGCAGCTCATCATCGGAGGCATTCTGTTAATGGGTTCCGGATCGGTCTCGGAAGCCTGGTCCAGCATTCAGTGGGACGCATCATTCGTAGCCATTATGCTCTTCATCTCCATTTTCGTCATTGCGTTGGGCTGGCTGACTTACTTTATATTGATCGGTACCGGAGAAGCCAGTAAAGTGGCCTCCTTCACCTTCTTAATCCCGCTGGTTTCCATTACCGGAAGCTCTCTTATGATGAACGAACCCATTACGATTCATTTGGGAGTCGGTCTCTTGTTCGTCCTCGTCAGCATATTACTCGTGAACCTGAAGCCCAAACCGGGGATCTCAAGCTCCGCTGCGGCCACCGGACATCATTAATCAGGCATACATCGACAAATAGCTGGCCGCGCAGAGCGCGGCCAGCTATTTGTCTGACAAACCGTATTTTCAATTCGAGCTGCGTCCGGCTCGGGGATTCCGGTAAAATTCGATCGAATCGATAAACGTAACCCGGTATGCGCCGGCAACCGCATCCAGATCGTACATGCGTCCATGACCGTCCTCTCTGGACGCGTAAACAACGTCGTGCCGCAACTTATCCATGGCTATTTTGCCGATGAACTGGCGCTCATACTCCGCATGCTTCGTTTTAAAATCTTCATTAAACTCCAATACCTCATAGAAAGCCCGTTCCACCGCTGCGTTTACCAAGGTCAGTTCTTTTCCATTCTTGTAAACCGCCACGTAATAGTTGCCGCGGTCATCCTTGATCATATCCGTCAACAATTGTATGTCCATAGCCCGGCGTCTCCTTTCGGCAGGTTCCTTGTTTATATCCGTTAGGTTGTGTTCCCTGCAAGTTCATTATACCAAATGCACTTGACTGCGAACAATTGTTCTGTATAATTAGGTATAAGAACGCTTGTTCTATAATGGAGAGGGGTGTAGACGATGAACGCTATCAAAGTCAGATTCATTGAAAGAGACTATTACAAGAAACTGATGGAATCGAACAGCCGCGATCTTTCCGATGCCCAGATTGAGAAGATCCTTACGATAGCTGACGCTAATTGGGTCGATCTTACTTTTAAGTTTTTTGATGATGGATCAATGATCATTATGGATAACGATTCGGACCTGCCCATCTCCGTTAAAGATTTGAAAGGAGCGGCTTATGACTTTTATGTGAAGCAGCGGATTAGAATGATCAGAGCCAACCTGGAAGCGAAAATTTTACAAACCGCTTAATCAACAGGGTTGCTGCGATGATTCATTGCTGCTCCAATCCATCAAACACATCACGACCCAGTATTTCCGGAAGCTGGAGGAGTGAAAACACCTGCATCACTTCCGGATTAATTTTTTTAATAACAACTTGGCTTCCTTGCTCCCGAAGGCTGTTAATGAGCGAGATCAACAAACCGATGCCCGACGAATCTACAAAATGAACTTTCGCAAAATCGATTTCAATCTCCTTGCTTTCCAATAACTTCGGTAACATTTCGTCTTCCATTAATTCCGTTACATCGATATCCATATCTCCTTCGAAAGACGTGACGGTTTTTGAACCTTGTTGCTCAATGACGTAATGAAACATTCCGACACCCCCTATTACTTGATCAGCAGCTGCCCCTCTTCATCGAGACGTGCATACACGTTCGACGATTGGGTCGTAAATTTGTGCATTTTCGTTCCGATTTGGATCATCGTATCTTCCATGACCCTGTTCAACCGAATCGTCTCGCCTTTGGGGACCGTGATTCTTGTACTCATGCCGCCCTTAGCTCCAGCCTCGCTAATCTTCACACCTTTGGCTGCATAAATTTCACCGCCGCGGATATATCCGTCCACTTCGATAAATCCACCCGCATACAGCTTGGAGTTATACACCCCTTGTTCCATAATGACGATATCGCCGCTTGAGTACAGCTGGCTGTTCAGGGTGTAGCCTGCTTTAATGAAGCAATCGGCATTTTCCGAATTTTCTTGCGTGTCGGTAAATAGCTGCTCGGCTCGCTTCATAAGCTGAACCATCTCCTCCACGGACCTGAATTCGGAATGGGTCAGCATAAACCCCTTATACAATCGTTCGCTAAATTCCGCCCAACTTTCCTCCAATACTCCCGTACCGCTTTGAATCTTATGAATGAGCGACGTCGTAAGCTGAGGAAACGATTTAAACTTTCCGTCGCATAAGATTTTAATTAGGGGACCAAGCCCCGCCTGGGAAAAAGAGGAAACTTTAAATGCCGACACCGTCGAGAGCTGATGTATCGCATTGATCATGCTCCGCATTTGCTGGATGAGATCCCCAAGAATGTGATGAATCTCCGCGATCAACATATGATTTTTCCCTGCGTTGATTTCACTTGAAATAATATTTTTTCGAATAATAATCGAGCTGCCTGCAAATATTTTTGCCCGATTTACATTATGATGAACGAGTACATTACCCTGAGCCTCCACAAGCATGGCATCCTGAATGGAGCCAACAATCTCAACATCGCCGACGAAATGCAAATTTCCAGTCTGAAGGTCGACATCCTTGGCGATCATTAATTTGGGAACGACTGAAATATGGACGGTTGTCCCCTTCTCTTTAATGAGCGGATGTCCGGCTTCGGTTGCAACTACCTTGGTTCCATCCCCAACCAGAACTATGCCCTTCCCTTCATGAACAACCAAGGGTAAAACTTCCGGAGGAAACACAGGTTCATTGGTTACCGTTGTGCCAGGCATCCCCGGCACAGGCGGCTGGACGATACCTAAAACTTGTCCGGGCTGCGTAGAAGGAAACTCGCGAATCTCCCGGTAATCGACCGTACCGTCCGAACGTTCCTTTAAGCCGTTTTTGATTTCCATATCTTGCAGCGATAAGAAGCAGCCGTTTTTACCGGGTTTCGGAGGATTGCCTTTCGCGATGACGAATACACCTGGCTCATCACTCGTGCAAGCCGAGGCAATCTGGGTATAGTCGATACCGTACACAATCCCCAACTCGCGAAGCTTTTCCATGACGGGTCCGGTTTCAATCGTCACGGGGATCAGATGTTCCTCTACTTCCAGCTGGATATAGGAGTGAGGCGCCTTTTCTTTTAGCCTGCGGTAGATGCGGGCTCCCGGGACTACCTTGAGCACGGCTTCCATTTTATCATCGCTTACCACGATCTCCCATTGCGGCTCCAGTATGTCGTCTTGAAGCTCTACATGAAGACTATCTTGTTCGCTGACCACCACTGTTTTTTCAATGAGTTCGTCATTTTTATAAAATTTGATATCTTTCCCTGGTGAAATGAGCGGGTAGTGATCTTCCGCGTCTTTGCAAAAGATCATTCCATCCGCAACCCAGACTTTTCCTAATAAATCGGATTCATCCCGCTTCTCTGGCGAGAGCGGGGGAAGCAAGCGATCCTCCGCCGGCTCTATAGAGGCCATCTCCTTTTCCAGCGTGGCCATGGACACCGGGTCCTCCGCTTCGGATACGGCCCCCATTTCCTTGAGCGTTACCCGTATTACCGCAGGTCTTGAGCCAATACCCAGTATTCCCTTGGATTCCGTCTCGAGAATTTCAATATCCACATGCTCCATCGTTTCACCCATAAGGTCTAACGCGATGGCTACCGCTTCTTTTACGGTTTTCCCTTTGGATACAACACTTTTTCCCTTTGCGAACAAGAGCTACCCCTCCTTATGTACATACGATTGGGGAGTTAAAGCTTGTGATTTCCGTCTGTTCCTTGCCTGCCTTGAGCACGACCATGGTAATATCGTCCTTTTGGGGCAAGCCTTCCGTAAAAAGGTTGATATGATCAACAACAATCGTCTCGATTTCAGCCGCACTTTTATGCCCATGTTGTTCAAGAATTCGAACCAGTCTGTCCAATTTAAACATCTCGCCCTTACTATTCTGGGATTCCACGATCCCGTCCGTATAGAAGAAAACAAGATCCTCATCCTCAAGCTGCATTTCTTTCTCTTTGTAAACCTGTCCGGGTAATCCGCCAAGCATGACGCCGTTCAAGTCATGAGGCTGCACGACGCCAACCTCCGCCCTAACGATCACCGGAAGGTTATGTCCTGCATTGGCATAAACAAAAACGCCGGTATCCGGTTCCCAATCTGCACAAAACACCGTGACGAAGGACTTGAGCACTCTTAAGTCCCGGTACAAGGCATTATTCATCGCGGTAAGCGTCTCACCGGGTCCCTTCGTGGCTTCTGCAGCGCTTCGGAAGGCTCCGCGAGTAAGAATCATAAGCATGGCGGCAGGGATTCCCTTGCCCATCACATCTCCGATTATAATTCGGACCTTCCCGTTAGAAAGCGGATAAAAATCATAATAATCACCGCCAATCAACCTTGCAGGGAAGGAAACCCCCGATACTTCGCCGTTCGTCAGATCAGGCTTCTCCCCATTCAATAGCTTGGTTTGAATATTACGAGCCATTTGGATCTCCCGCTGCAGCGTTTTATTCATTTCTGTAGTGGAACCAACCTCACTGTTGGTTTGGAGCAGTACTTTTCGGAACATCAACTTACTGTCCCCCTTTTTGCAAAGACTCCATGATTCGAAATATGCCTATGGTGTCGAACAATTCGGTAATAACGTCATTCATACTTACGAATTCAACCGTACTTCCACGTTCGCTCGCATCATAGATCATGGATAGAAACGCACCGATCCCCGTAGAATCAATAAAATCCAATCCGGCCAAATCAACTATGATCTTCGTTACGTTATCGGGAATGCCGAGTTCAAAGTCGTCAATGGTCGAATAATCCATGAGACCGATGATTTCTACGCGCAACGTAGATCCTTGTATGTGCTGCTTCATTTCCAATCTCACGATCATTCCTCCTAGCTGTTCGTTTGGTAAGCCGCCCATCGCCGGAATTATTTATTGAAGCTTAAACTTTGCAAGATCATCCAGAAGGGAATGGGAAAGATCGGACAGTTCACTGGATTGTTCATGCAAAGCTTTGAACAGATCGGAAAGGGCAATCGTAATCTCGGTTGTATTGTTTGTCCGGTGATTAGCCAATTGTCGCATTTCATCCAGTTTGTCCATAATGACTTTGGCGCCCGGATCGTCTAACTGCTGAACCAGATGCTTCTCGAGCTGATCCAAAAAGTAATAAATTTCTTCAACGGTATCCCTGGATTCGGCGGTCGCTTCCATGGACATCGTGAACGCTTTTTCGAGAGACTCGTTTGCATCCGTTTCTAAGAGAACGGACAGCTTTTGTGCTTGCGTCGCTTTCTCGCGAGTATCGGTCAACAACTGGTGTAACGTGTCGACCATCGTATTGGTTGAGTCGGATAGCTCGCCGAGTTCTCCCCCGTCCAGAATTTGACTTTTCGCCGTCAAATCTCCCGCTTCGAGCTGTTTGATTTGAATGATGATCTTTTGAATGTTACGGTAAATGCTATTAAAGAAGTTGGCAGTAAGTATAAAGAGCGCTACGAGAGAAAGTAAGCCGAAAATAATCAAAATGAGGGATTGGCGATACAAAGGCGCGCTCATTGTTTCGTAATCGAGCGAAATATAAATCACTCGGCCCTCATCAAACGGGATAAACATTTTATACAATTTTTCGCCATTGAACTTTTGCACATAAGATACCCGTTGAGCGCTCTTGTCCATCTGCACGAGAATCTGCTCGTCTTCCTGAGTCTGATCGTTATAGGTTCCATAGACAATCTTTTTCAAAGGAGGGTACATTTTCTCAGCCAGGCTCGGGTCCTCAAATACGCGCGGGTCCAGCACCGCAATTTCCTTCGCATATTTGTTCTCGCTCAACACCTTCTTAATCCACGAATCCGGGCCGACCTCTTGCGTGAATTGATACACTTCATTCGCTTCAATATACGGATTGATCACATAATCCGTCCCCGGCTGGTGGTAATAAGCATATTTGAAAAATCTCGGTTTATCGTCATGCGAGCCGGATTGAGCGATATAAAGATTAATGATATTCTGGTTCACATAACTGACGATACCGTTGCCTTCCGGCTTTTTCCCTTGCAGCAAATGGTCTAAGGCCAGAAAGGCTTCCTGCATGATGCTTTTGAAACTAAACCCGATCTCCTTCGGGTCCGAGGATTTAACCCCTACGATGTCATCCCCTTTTCTTGCAAAAAGGGTAATCCCGGCAATTTGAAACTGATCGCGCAAGCGGATCAGATCCTGATCGGTAATATGATCAAGGGACTTTCCTTGCAAGTGATCGGCAATCCGCGCGGAAATGGATTCTAATTTATAGTCGATTTGTTGTTCGATCGATTTGGAGGCAAGATCCGTTTCTTTGATGCCGTGCTCTATGCTGTTGCCAATCATCAAAGCCTCATTCATGACATTTTCATTGATCTGTTCACGCAGAATAAAGTATTGAAACGTACCGGAGATCAACGCAATGGTTATCATCATAATGAGCATCTTGCGAATGAACTGCCAGCGCAAGGTTTGGCTTGCCGTTGATTTACTCATGGGTAGCACTCCTCCTTCGCTATTGCTTAGCAACCATCGTTCTCAGCGTAATTTTGTCCACTTTGCCTTGGGCTACGGGAATTTCCGCAATAGCTACAATCCGGTCGGGAACTTTATAGCCTGCAATTTTTGCACGGCAGAACGCATATAAATCATCGGTGCGCAGATCATCCTGAGGAACGACAAAGGCTACGATTTGCTCGCCGAATACGGGATGCGGAGCCCCGATCACAACAGCCTGCTTCACGCCTGCATGCTGAGACAGCACTTTCTCTACCTCGCCCGGGATGACCTGCTGCCCGCCCTTCTTAATCAACTCCTTCTTGCGTCCGATGAACTCGAGCTTGTTCTTCTCATTCAAGCGTACAAGATCGCCGGTGTAAAACCATCCTTCCTCATCAAAACATTGTTCGGTTAGCTGCGGATTTTGATAATAGCCGCTAAACGCAGCGGGCGATTTCAGGAGCAATTCGTCTTCCTTGACTTTATACTGCACGCCGTCATAAACCGTAAACTCCAATTGTTGACGAAGATCGCACAGCATCGCGCCTCCAAGCTCCGAGCTGCCATACTGTCCGACAAACTTGCATTGCTGCATCAGTTCAAATTGCTTCACGTAATCTTCCGTCATCATTTCGCCGGTCAAGCCGACGAACTCGATCTTCTTAAATACGTCCGGGTTCAAGGATTGGCCGAATGTATAAATCGCTTTAAAAATGGACGGCGTACTCACAACCTTGTTGCAGGCCGTCTCCTGCATCAGTGTAATCATACGGGGCAGTTCGAAGTTATCCGGAAATACGATGCGCACGCCCGAGCGAATACCGGTCAGTAAGGAAGCAATGCCAAACACCGAGTTGGGAGGCGCGTTCAAAAACACGACATCCGTCGGTTTCAATTCGTTAAAATCCTTCAGCAATTGAAACGAGAAATCAAACGCATGAATGCCGACAACCATCCCTTTGGGCGTCCCTGTGCTTCCCGAGGAGCAGCATATAAAGTCGATTTTGTCTTGCTCAAGCGCTCTCTCTGCACCCGCTATAGCTTTAGATTTCCATTCCTTGCAGTCGTCCGACGTATACAGCAAAGTTTCCTTCCCGGATCCAATCGCCCAAGCCTCCATGACCTCTGCAAAAGGAAAGCCATTGTGCGTGTTGATGGAAAATACGACATGAGGATCAAGAAATTGAAGAACGGCGGACAAATCCTCCTTGCGAAATTGCCAGCTTAACGGGATAATCGTACCGCCCAGTTCATTGATGGCAAGGACAAGAGCTGCATAAGAAGGGATAGCCGGGACCAGCAGTCCTACTTTTTTACCCTTTAATTCCAGCGGACGCAATAACGAGATATACCGGTCCATCTCGACCTGGATATCCCGGCTCGTATAATGGCCGGAGAATGTCGTTAATACGACCTTGTCCGCATCCGGATAGTGAAAAACCTTCTGAGCTAATGTCATGATTGTATGCCTCCTTTTGTCATTGCGTGGTATACGCCGCCGACAGTCGTAATATCTGCCGAACCGATCCATTGCTCCAAGCCGATTGCAAATCTTTGCGATAATTGAATGTATACATTGACCATCTGGAGAGAGTCGATTCCCAGATCATCGCGAAAGGATGAGCTTTCGTTGATCTTCTCGTGCGGAACGTGCGTCAGCTCGGAGAGCAGCTGGCAAAATTGCTTGAAGTCCATCATGTTAACCTCCTAAAGACCACTCGGCCGAAATCTTCCTAATCTCGCGTAATTTAAAGTTGCAGCAGTGGCCTTCATTTTCATATTCGATAAGTTGTTTTCCCGCCGGAAGCTTCTGGTACAGCTCGTAAATATCTGTATCCTTGACCATCACGTCCTTATTTCCATGAAACAGGAGAATCGGGCTGAAATTATCGAAGTTATCCAGCTTCGGAAGCAGGCTTTGTGCGGAATCATCGAGGATATAAGCCATACGCTCCATGAAATAATCCGGCATCCTCACACCACTTGCACAAGCAGGACTTACCGAGATCGCTTTGCTCACTTTCGGATGAGCGCTTCCTTCGATGGCCCAAGCGCCGCCTGAGCTGGTTCCGAATAAAGCGAGAGGCAGCCCCGGGTATTGGTTCGATGCGTAGTCAATGACTTGATTCATAAACTTTTCCCAATGAAGACGGGTGGCCTTGAATGACGTGCGTACATAAGTTTCCCCCTGCCCTGGCCCGTCAAAGCTGATCGTAACGAAACCCAGCTTTGCGAAATCCGTCTCGTAGGTGAACAGTTCTTCTTTGGAGGAATCAATGGGATTGACGATGACCATGATGCCCTTCTTCCGTTCAGGCACACGGATTCTGCCGAAGCAATCGTTTCCGTCGACGTCGATGACGGCCTCCAGGATCTGATCCTCGGAAAGCCTATCCGCCCGTTGAAAGAGCTCCTTGCAGCGTGCAAACCACTTTCGCTTCTCATCCCCTGTGGGGTACAACCACTGCAGCAGGTTATAGTACAAGCCGGCCATGCGGAAATGTTCCTCCGCTTCCTTCCTGTCCTGCTGAGCCTGAAGGAAGATCGCTTGCTTCGCAAAATCCTCCGCGCATTTCTGCAAAATCCCGTTCCAAGCTTCGGCGCTTGTTAACCGTCGCTGAAAGCCAGCGACGTCTTCTCTTCGAATGCCATGGGCAATCCAGCGGTCCCAAAAGCCTTCAAAAAGAAGGCAGGTCATCAATGTTTTTTGAATGGTGCCCTTTACAGTCGGGTCATCCGGTATCATAGCTTCGTACTCTCCCTTAACGATTAAATATGAGGATCAGGGAGGACCCTTCACCGGGAATCGTGGAAAGCAGCACCCGTTCCGTCATTTTCATCATGAGCGTGAATCCTTGGCCGAGTGATTTTTTTGTCGAATAACCCGCCATGAGCGCAGCATTCGGAAGATGCTTTAACGGAAAGCCCGGCCCTTGATCTTCCACGAGGAGATGGATGGCAGCGTCGGTTATAAACATGGTCATCTTTCCTTCGCGAGCATGCTTGAGAATATTCGTAATCGCCTCAGAAATAACAAGGAGATGGCTCATGATCGCGGTCTGCGGGATCCCAATACCGATCAGACTTTGTTTGGCGAGCTCCCTGGCTTTCGGAATGTCCGATCGTTCGATAACCGGGGCTGTGCACAATAGCTTGCCTGCCTTGTATGGCTCCACCTCATGTTTGCGGATCAGCAGAAACTTTCGCTGCGTGATGGCATACATCACGTCGCGGTACACCTGCCATACTTCATCCTCTTCGGGATGGCCGACCGGCTCGATTGTAGGAGCGGAAGGGATATATTGGGTTAGATCTTGTTTAATTTCTTCATAAGTCTTCAAGAAGCAGCGATGATGCCGATCCGAAAGATGCATTTCCTTTATTTTCAGATAAACATCCTCCTGCTTCTCCACCATTTCCACCAAACGAGCAGCCAGTGATAATAAATACCGGCCCTCATCGTTCTTAGGTTGAGGTTCGTTCTCCGCTGCAGTGAAGGACAGGTAGATCAGAAATCCCGATTCCCCTTTACCCCTATTCAGATGTTGACTCATACGATTGGCAATCCATCCAATCAAGGCGCGCCGTTGATGATCATGGATATTATCGCCTGATAAGGGGGAAGGTAGAGGGGCCCGCGCATTTAGAGCTCCTGCATGAAAATTCCCAAAAAATTTAGGAAATATGGATTTCACAATCGACACTTCCCCCTTTACAAAATCCCGAGCGGAGGCATAACCGTCATTTCATCAACGACCGAACCTTCTGGTTGACATAAGAGATACACCAAATGCTTGGCTAACGATTGAACGGGAATCATGTCGGATGCATCCGGCTTCAGTTCCATCCGGTCCCAGAATGGAGTCGCTACCGCGCCGGGCAATACGGCCGTTACCTGTATGCCTTTATTCCTCAATTCCGCTTGCAATACTCTCGTTAATCCCAGTACCCCGAATTTCGAAGCGGAGTAACCGCCGCAGCCGGGCAGTGCCGTCGTGCCGGCGACAGATACGACGTTAATCATTTTACCGGCACGGTTTTCAACCATATGCCTTCCGAAATATTGGCAGGCGAGGAACGTACCTTTCAAATTAACGGCGATCATTCGATCGAAATCGTCACTGGACATCGTCAACACCGATTCGAACACCCCTGTGCCCGCACTGTTGATGAGTGCATCAATGGTGCCGAACCGCGATATCGCCTCTTCGGCAAATCGGCTAACGCTATCTTCATTCGTTACGTCCAAAGGGACGGCTAGCGTATTCGCATTCATCTGAGAGGCTGCCTGCTTTAATTCGGCTTCATGTCTTGCTCCCAGCACAAGATTCGCTCCCAATTGACTGAGCAATAATGCCGTTTCTTTGCCGATCCCGCGGGACGCCCCGGTAATTGCAACGGTTTTTCCTTGGAGCTGCAGAAAGTCAATCATCTCATTCACCCGGTCCGCAATACTCGAAATAATTTTTTTCCGTTTCCCACAGTCCGACTTTTCGGAGCTTGGGAAGATGCGGTCGCAGCATGTTGTAGATCACGAGCGCTACGACCTCGGATGTCGGATTCAACTCTTTAAATTCAGCCGTATCCAGGTTCAGATGCTTATGATCCAGCTTATCCAGCACTTCTCTTTCCACAATGGCATCCAAATCCGCCAAATTCATGATCATGCCCGTTACCGGATCCGGCTCGCCTTCGACGGTGACATCAAGGTAATAATTATGTCCGTGCCCATGCGGATTGTTGCATTTGCCGAACAATTTCTTATTTTCCTCCGGCGACAAATGCACGCTATGTAATCGGTGCGCAGCGCAAAAGTGATATTTGCGTGTAAGTCGTATCAAGCATCCCGCCTCCTTTACCGAACTTAAATAGTGGTTTTCATGTAATTGAATCCGGTGCAATTCGCAATCTTGAAACCGCTGTTCCAGCGAATTCCAGATGTACTCAACTACATTTTCCGTAGTCGGTATGCGATGCTGAAAATAGGAATGTTCACGGTCCAAAAACTTCCCGTCGAGCTCCTCTTCCACAAATGAACTCACGATTTGTTTAATATCCGTTGTATTGACAACAATCCCGGATTTTTCATTCAATCGTCCCTTGACCATCACTTCCAGCTTGTAATCATGCCCATGGCCGCTGGAGTTGCTGCAGCGCCCGAAGACCCGGAGGTTTTCCTCTTCGCTCCACTGGGGAACCCGATAAACGTGAGTTGCCGAAAAATCGATTCTTCTCGATAAATAAAGCATCGCCGTTTCCCCCTTCCTAGGCTCTGGATATGGAACGGTCAAACTCTTCACATAGCGAGACGTTGTCGGCAAATATCCCCTTCTTCACCGTTGTCACCGTAGACGTTCCCGGTTTTTTCACGCCCCGCGCGCACATGCATAAGTGAGTTCCCTCCACGGTTACAATGACACCCTTCGGCTTCAGCACATTCAATACGGCACTCGCAACTTGCTGCGTCATTCGCTCTTGCACCTGCGGACGCTGCGAGACCAGCTCTACCAATCTGGCAAATTTGCTTAAGCCGACGATTCTCCCATCCGGAATATATCCGATGTGCGCCTTTCCATAGAACGGGATCAGATGATGCTCGCAGAAAGTGTAATAAGTCATATCCTTTACGGTGATGATCCCGTCGTACTCCTCTTCGAACGTTGTCGTCAGCGCCGATTCCGGATTCACCCCCACACCTGAGAACACTTCCCGGTACATTTTCGCGACTCGTTTCGGTGTATCCAGCAGACCTTCCCGGTCCGGATTTTCCCCTATTTGCTCGAGAATCGTTCGAATGCTGTCTTCAAGAACATCTTTACTTGCCAAATTGGTATTTGATCGTATGGTCATCTAGTATTTCCCTCCTTAGAAACAACAAAAAATCCAGTCCGAATAGAACTGGATTCGTATATACAGATCCGTCCCTAATTCGGCGGCCCAGCCGTCATAGCGTTACCGCCTTAGACCCGAAGCTTTGCGTCCCCACCTTTCGATGAGTTTGCCATTATCGTTAAGAATATAAGCCAAGTATAGTCTATTATACCTAGATAAGCAATGATTTCTTTATTGAAATCTTTGATATAACGACATTTTTCGACGCTATATGAGAATAAAGTCGAAAAATACGTGATATTATCGCGCATTTTTTCGACATTTGATGCCAAAGGCGGATGAAGCCGCACAGGTTGCATAAACGAAGAGACGGGGCAAGACGGGCTGCATGCACCCGCCTTACTCCGTCTCTCCTTGTTAGCAGCAGCGATTGATCTTACCGCTTTCATAACGCTCGTGAAGCGACAGCATATAGAACTCCTTCTCCGTCAAAGGGGTTTCATGCGGATGGCGCTCTTGCTGATGCTTCAAGTATTTCTCATAGTCCGGAATACTGAAAATGACCTTGATTGTCGCTTTGGCCTTGCTGGCAAAGCTCGTTATCGTTCTCATGGCATCAGGCTCCAAAAGTAGATTTGACAAACGGCGCTTCTTTTAATACCGGTTTTTGTTTTTGGATCAAAATTTTGTACCAGACGCGTAAAGATTCAATAATCATCAGGATCACCACAATCTCGAAGAAGATCGTGAGGCCTGCATCGATATAGTTGTTCGTCACAATCTGATGCATGACGTCCATATTTTTGGCAGGCGCGATGACTTGCCCCTGATCGATCCCGTCCTGGTATTTCTTCGCAGCCGCCAAAAAGCCGATGCTTGCCTGAGAGGAGAACGTTTTTTGGAAGCCGGCCGTTAATGTCGTTACCGCGAGGAACACGAACGGCACGATTCCTACCCAAGCGTAGCGGGCCTTGCCCATTTTGATCATAATCGTCGCCGCGACGGCGAGAGCGATGGCAGCCAACATTTGGTTCGCAATCCCGAACAGCGCCCACAACGAATTGATGCCGCCGAACGGATCGATGGCTCCTTGATACAAGAAGTAGCCCCAGGCCAAGCAAACAATAAACGAAGCCAGGAAATTATACTTGAACACTTTCGTTTGAGCAAACGGCTTGTAGAAGTTGCCGATCAAATCCTGAAGCATAAAGCGTCCTACCCGTGTGCCCGCATCCACAGCCGTTAAAATAAAGACCGCTTCGAACAAAATCGCGAAATGGTACCAGAATGCCTTGGCCCCGGCCAGGAACGTTGAAAAGATTTCCGCCATGCCGACGGCAAGCGTCGGCGCCCCGCCCGTTCTGGAGAGAATGGTGTTTTCACCGATTTCTTTGGCTGTGTTCGTAATTTGTTCCGGTGTCAGCGTGAAGCCCCAGGATGAAATTTTGGCGGCGACGGCAGCGGGATCGGTTCCAATAACGGCCGGCGACGAGTTCATAGCGAAGTAAATGCCGGGCTCCAAGGCGCACGCGGCGATCAAGGCCATGACGGCGACGAAGGATTCCGCGGCCATACCGGCATATCCGATGAAGGGCGCATGACTTTCTCTTTCGATCAGCTTTGGTGTCGTCCCGGAAGAAATCAGGGAATGAAAGCCGGAAACGGCGCCGCATGCTATGGTAATGAACAAGAACGGGAATAAATTGCCGGAGAATACGGGACCGGTCCCATCGATAAACTTGGTCACAGCCGGCATTTGCAGCTCCGGCAATGTCACCAAAATACCGCCCGCCAGTAAAATGATGACGCCGATTTTCAAGAAAGAGCTTAAATAATCTCGGGGTGCAAGCAGTACCCACACCGGCAAAATCGAAGCGATCAGGCCATATACGACCATCATCAGGGCGATCTGCGGCGCGGTGAAGGTGAACATCTTCGCCAGCACCGGATTGGCGGCAACAAATTGTCCTGCCCATAATACGATCATCAATAGAACAAAACCGATAATGGAGCCCTCAATGACTTTCCCCGGTCGAATAAATCGCATGTAGAAGCCCATGAAGATGGCGATCGGCATCGTCATGGCGATCGTAAACATTCCCCATGGAGACTCCGCCAACGCTTTCACGACGACGAGTCCAAGTACGGCGACGATGATAATGAGGATCGCCAGCGTTGCAATAGAAGCTAACGTGCCGCCGAATCGGCCGACTTCGTCTTTCGCCATCTGACCGAGCGACTTCCCGTCCCGCCGCATGGATCCGACAAGCGTGACGAAGTCCTGCACGCAGCCCGCAAGTACAGCTCCGATAATAATCCACAGAATGCTCGGCAAATACCCCATTTGTGCGGCCAAAATCGGACCGACCAGCGGACCGGCTCCGGCGATCGCCGCAAAGTGATGGCCGAAGAGCACGTATTTATTCGTCGGGACGTAGTCCTTGGAATCGTTATGCACATGGGCCGGCGTTGCCCGGTTGTCGTTTAATTCGTAGATCTTCCTGGCAATGAACCGGCTATAGAAACGGTAACCAAAAGCATAAGTGCAGATTGCGGCTATGATGAGCCAGGCCGCCGAAATTTTCTCGCCGTTCGCAAGCGCGAGCATCGCGAACCCTAGCGCGCCTAACGCCGCGATCAGCCCCCAAACCCCGTACGAAACCCATTTGTTTTTCATGATCCCACTCCTCGTAAGCGTTATTGTCGCGCGAACACAGTCCGTACGAACCAGGCCCAAGCTGGCTGTACGTCTTGCATTCCTCCAACCGGTTTATTTTGAGAGCGCTTGCAAATAGTATAAATCGTCTGGAGTCTTCGCGATACGCCTGAAGCGCATCATGCCGAATTTGTCATCTATGATGTTAAATTTCAAGTTTCAAACGCAGCGCTTTCACATAATTGCGGCTGACGGGTATCGTGCTTCGCGCCTCATCGTCCATCAGCAGATTGTAGGCCCCGTTGACCCACGTTTTCAGCTCGGCGATGGCGGCCAGATTGACGAGATAGCTCTTATGGCAGCGGAAGAAACCGAACGGCTCCAGCTTCTGTTCCAGCTCTACCAACGTGTACGTAACGTGATAGGCTTTATCGCGAATATGAACCTGGACATACTTGCCCTCCTTGCTAATATAGATGATGTCCTTCGGGGACACATACTTAATGCCTTCTTCCATTTCGAGCGCCAGCTTGACGCACGAATTTCCGGCCGGCGGGATGGCTGGGGCTTTCGTCCCCGTTCCCGTCCGCGTTTTGCGCAGCTCCCGGAAGACGCTGTCCAAATCATCTTCGTCGAATGGCTTGAGCATATAGTGAAAAGCCCGCACCTTGAACGCATCGACGGCATATTGGTCATAGGCGGTGGAGAAGACGATCTTCACCTGCGAATTCAGCTCGCCGACGATTTCCGCCACTTGAAGCCCGTTCAAGTCCGGCATGTCCATGTCGAGGAACAGGACATCCGGGGCTTGTTCCTTCACTTTCTTAATCGCATCCATGCCGCTGTTCGCCTGAGTCACCCGGTCCACGTCAGCGAGCTGCTCCAACAAATATACAAGCTCTTCCCTTGCCGGTGCTTCATCATCGGCAATTACGATATTCCAGCCCATGGATCCCTCACCTCACCCAAAAAGTAATTTTCGTTCCTTCCCCCGGACTGCTCTCGATTTCAAGCGGCCGCACTTTCCCGTAATGATAGCTCAGACGCTGTTCGATATTACGCAAAGCCATGCCTGTATGATCTTCCTGCCCGTCCTCCCGGATGAAGGTCAAGCCTACTCCGTTATCCTCGACCGTAATTCGCGCATGCCTCTCGCCGCTTTCCGGCTCCTCCTTCACGATGAGCCGGATCACGCCGGTCCTCTCGATGCCCTTGATCCCATGCACGATAGCGTTCTCGACGAGAGGCTGAATCGTAAACGGAGGAATGTGATGATCCAGTACGCGTTCGTCAATATCGGCGTAAAACTCCAGCTGATCCCCGAGACGCGCTTTAATCAGACTCAGATAGGACATTACCAATTCATATTCGTCGCGAATCGTAACCATTCTTTGGTTGCCGTTGCTCATATTTTTGCGTAAAAATTTCGACAAATGCATCACCATCTGACGCGCCTCTTCCGGTTTGGTGCGAATGAACGATTTGACCGTGTTCAGCGCGTTAAACAGAAAATGCGGATTCATCTGGGCCTGCAGCGAGCGAATCTCGGCTTCCGCAAGAAGCTGGGCCTGCCTCTCCGATTCGACAAACGCATACTGCTGGGACAATAGTCCGGCCAGGGAAGTCAGCATACGCCGGCGGGATGGATTGTCATCCTGCTCCCGTTCAAAATACAACCGGAACTGTCCGATCGGCCGCTGATTGGGAATGCCAACGAACAGGTCGATGCAAAACTTCGTCTTTCTTCCTTCCATCACCCAATCGGAACCGTTCTTGGTGAAAAACGCGCCAACCGCTTTCGTCTCTTCATTCAACACCTTGGCGATTTCCTGAACCGCCTTCTCGAACTCCAGCCGCCAGAGCGGCATCGTCATATCGGCGATTTGCAGCGCTCGGTGGGCATGCTCTGCGCCGATACGGTCCTCTTCCCGCTCCATCGTATTGTACAGCACAAAATAAAGCGCAACCCCGACGCTGTTAGCGAGCGTTTGCGGAAATCCGATGAGCGATACCAAGCCGACCGCTTCTTCCCAGGGCTTAGCCAGCAATAAAATGAGCCCCATCTGCAGCGACTCGGCCATGAATCCGACGACGAAGGCGAGCTGGACCGACGCTACCTTGCGGAAGCGCCTCTTGAACGCATTGCGGCAAAGCCCCGCCAACACGCCTTGAAGGATAGGAGCAACCATACAGGCGACGGCTACGAATCCGCCTAGGCTGTAACGATGCACGCCGGCAGCGATACCGACGATCAGTCCGCTCTTCACCCCTCCAAGCAAGCCGGCAATGACAACGCCCACGGTCCGGGAATTGGCAATGGCCGCTGTCGGGGAAACCTCGCCGATCCACGGGGCCGGTTGATACGTATAATTGGAGACGGTCACACCAGAGTACGTTCCGATAACCGCATAGGCGGTGAAAAAAACAAGAAACCGCCATTGATACGTCTTGTCCCCTTGATAGCTCATATAGCTGCGCATCCAGCGGCTGCGGGAAAAGGCAAATGCGAGCGCTATCAGAAAGCCGACCCGCTCGATCATATCGACGAATAGCTGCAGCATCGCTTCATGCCCCCCTGCGTACCCTTTTAACGTTATCCTAGCAGATATGAACCGCACTTGCAGTACAATTTCGTTTCCAGTGAACGGTCAGCTGTCGACATTCTTGCACCGCAAAGCAAAAAAGGCTGGTCAGATAGCCGCAGCAGCAGCGTTCTGACCAAGCCTTCGAAACGATTACACGCTGAATCTTGTGCGATACCCGCACTTCTTGCATAATTCCTCAACCGCTTCTCTTCTGGAGAAACCGTTATACAGATTGTTCGCCCGTTCGCCCTCCACGATCTCGGAGAACGGCGTCCGGTGAATATTTCCTAAATTAATAACGCCCTCTCCGTCCAGACAGCAAGGCACTACCGTTCCGTCCACAAGTATACCCGCCTGGTTCCGAAGCGCATGACAGAATCCGCTTCCCTCTATTTCCGGCGCCTTGAGATCGGGCCATTGAAATTCATGATCCTGATTCAAATAAATACGGTCGGCAATTTTCAATCCGCTGCCTCGCACGAATTTTTCTTCGATTCTGTAGGGCAGATGAAATTCGCGTTCGATGATTTCCAGAATTTCGCGATTTCGATTTCTTTGCTGGTTCGTTGCATTGTCCGTATCGAGATTCCATAGCCTCAAGGAGATGATCATGCCGGTTTTCTGTACCGCTTCCTTCACATAGGACAAAACACTGCAAATGTAGCCTTCCTTGTCGGTGGAGCCGGCATGTCCGTCAAAGCTATGCAGCGAGAAGTTCATCTGACGGAGCGCCGGTTTCATCATGATTTTAGGTCCGGCTTTATGGAGCAATGTCCCGTTGGTCGTAATATTGACTTTAAACCCTTTTTCATGGCTGATATCGAGCAGTTCATCGATCTTGGGATGAAGCAGCGGCTCGCCTTTTAAATGAAAATAAATATAATCCGTATGAGGCCGAACTTGATCGAGCGTTTTTTTGAAATCTTCGATTTTAATAAAATTGGCTTGCCGCTTCGTTTGCGGACAAAAGCTGCAAGCCAAATTACAGACGCTTGTAATTTCGATATAAAACTTCTTAAACTTCTTCATCCATCCATACTCCGATCCTATTTGCGCTGTACGCAGCTAGTAGCTTCCCCGTTCATTTTAACCGTTCATGGCGTTTCTTTCAATGAAATCCCGGGAGACTCGTCTTCCAAAATAGCAAAAGCCCGAACCGGCGAACCATCCCCGCCCTTAATCTTTAAGGGCACTCCAAAAAACATAAAGTCTGTTTCCTTCGGCAGCCGGTCCAAATGAATTAAATCCGTATACGTGATGATTCTCTCGCCGAGTAGAGCTCTCTCTAACTCTTCCGTTAGATTCCCGCCTACAAATCCCGGATTCAACCCGATGATTTTACCGGCTGCTTCTATTCCGACCTCATCTATAAACAACAATCCTCTGTCTCTGGGCCAATCCGGTTGCCGGGGATCGACAACCCGAGCCCTGCCAAAAAAACGTTCCAGCGATATTTCATCTAACGTTTCCAGACCTGCATGCATATGAGAAAAGGCGTCAACGTGCGTACCCGTATGCGAACCGAGGATGAGCTGCCGCAATTCCCACGCATGCGTTTCATAGGTTTGCACCACGGCAACACGTACTTCCGGATCGCCGGGAAAAACAGGCATGCCCGTATATAAGGGTACGGATAAATCAATGATCTTCATGTCCATCCCCAGAAGAAGCCGTCCCGATCCCAGGCAACCCGGCCGCCATGGAGTTTCTTGAATAATTTTTTGACCTCTTTGGAAATGGACGTATTTCCGTTCTCATTCACATAAATATAGGATTCTCCGAAGTGGCTGACAATATGGTTAACGGCGTCGCTTTGATATAAAATGCCCGCATTCTTGACCTTGGCGAGCATCCAATCCGCAACATCTTGGGCTGAATATTCCACATCTATTCTCTCCTAACTGATAAGGGTTCCCTGTTCAGTATAGCCGAAACCTGCTGATTTAGCGAACCGTTGGTACGCGTGGAGGAACGTGTACCGTCAACAGAAAAACACCCCTTGGCAGTGGCTTAGACCTACCTGGCGGTAAATCCCATCGCCTGACTTAAGGGGTGTTTATACGAATGGCTACTTCACCTCATTTGCCGCATTTGCCGCATTCGCCGAATAGGCGACTTTATTGGAGGTGGCGACCACGATATCCTTGGAATCTTTCACCACGATTTCGATATTGAACTCCTGCGAACCGGCAGCTTCCGGCGTTACGACCGCTGTTAATTCGCCAAGCTTCTTGCATTCGGTGACAGCCGGTTGACCGTTGATAAGCACGACGCCATTGTGCGGCAGGTTTTGCCCTGACACCTTCACAACCTGATCGTCGCCGGAGGCCTGGACTTGGATGTCCTCGATCTCGAGCTTGCCGGGCCCTAATACGTAATTCGGGTCCTTGATCGTCCCGGCCCAATCGCCGTATCCATATTGTTTGCCGAACATAATATCGTATTGCAGCTTCTCATAGCTTTGCAACGCATTCTCATCGATCCCCATCGCCGCGTACATGTTTTTCGGCGGGATGACGGGCGACTTTTGCGAAAGCTGATATAAAAAATCCGTGTAATAAGTGCCTGGGCGCTCAGCCAGCTTCAATACGTATGAACTGAGGAACGAAGGACTCATGTCCAGCTTGTCCTGATGCTGAGGCAAGTAGTTGTTCCATACGAGCACCGGGACACGGTACATTTTATTCAGAAAATCCGGGTCGTTCTCTTGCAGGTAGCCGCTATCTTTATAAGCTTTATAATTTTCGCCGAGGCTTGGCAAATGATCGCCGAAAAATACGATAATGGTCGGCTCCTGTTTCTGCTCGTAGTACGTGACCAGCTGCTTCAGCATGTTGTCCGCTCCTTGCAAGCCTTGGGCCAGCGTTTCGAAGAGACCCTTCGCTTCGCCGGTCACGCCGGTCACCTCGATTGTATTCTCCTTGAATTTACCGGGGTAGTAATGGTAATGATTCTGCATCGTATTGGCAAAAATAAAATCGGGCCCCGGCGTCTTCTCCCCGGATTCGATAATATACTTCGCCACGGAGCGGTCGGACAAATAAGGACCTTCATAGTCGGGTTCAAAAAACTCCTGCGAGATGTACTTCGAGAAACCGAAGTTCTCATACACCTTCTTGCTGTTATAAAACCAGCTATGGAATGGATTAATCGCCGTCGTGTCGTACCCTTGACGCTTCAATATGCTGGCCATGGAATCGATGCCTTTATCGACATACTGATTATATGGAATCGAACCTTGCGGCAGGAAGCGCATCGAATTGCCCGTCAATACCTCGAATTCGACATTGGCCGTACCGCCCCCGTATTGCGGAGAAAGCATCGTTCCGCTCGAATATTTAGCGCTCAGCGCGTGATAAAAGGGAATCGGGTCTTGACTGAACGTCAAGCCTTTCACTTGCGTCGCATCCCAGAACGATTCGCTGAGGACGACAATGATGTTCGGCTTCACATCCCCTGCAACCGGTACCGCCGGGGGGACGGACGAAGCAATCGAGCGGATGCTTTGATCGTTATAGCCGGACGGCTCCTTCAAGTTCAAAAACTTTAAATTCATGATCGTCGACAACAGAAAGCCGTTCGTCTTCACATTTTCCGTTTGATCCCAGGCCAGGTTTTCTATATTGGCCAGTTTCTTCAAGGAAATGGCTCCGTCGTTATAGATCGAAACCAGCAGAAGCGCGGAGAACAACCCCATCGTCGTACGGTGCTTCCATTTCAATTTCACGGCGACTCGCGGCAGCTTATAAAGTAACAACAGGCTGACTGCAATAAACACGACAACTCCTGATATCACCGTAAAATTGAACAGGCCGCCGATATACGGTGTCATGTCCTTCGTTTCGCTCGTAAGCAGCAGATCCCAGGGCAGGAAAGGGACGCCGAGAATTTCCAGCTTGATCCCGCTGATGAGACTGAACGCCAGGCAGACGGTGGCCACCAGCCAGAACGAAAGCCGGACACTGTTCGTAAGCGCGCTGAGCAGCAGCAACAGCCCCAACACGACCAAGGCGTTCAGCGTCAGTTTCGGAATCGCCAGGAACGTCCAGCCGAACGTATCGCCCCACTTGCCCCGGCTCAGAAGCTCGACTAAAAATACGATCCAAACTGAACATAAAAATAACGGCAACCGCCGCGCCGTTTGAATGCCATAATGACGAATCGCAAGCTGTAGTTCCCCCATGTTCTCCTCACATTCGATGTCTGATATAGTAGGTCGCTCGAATTATAAATTTTTTATGAAGCACCTAGTCTCAGTATAGCATACTTTACGTTTTTCAGCTTCTCTTGCATTAATTTTTAGTTAATATCCAGTCCATGGATTTCGGTTTACCCGCGCGACATTCGATCTTCCCCCGTTTGCATATTCCCGGCTACGTTCTGTTTTTGTCCGGATCAAGCAAACACCCCGCAACATAGCCGCAGGCGCAGGTTGTGGGGTGTAAATCGCATTACGTTATGGGGTGAGCTCCGCTTTCTCCCTGGCGCCTGCCAGCAGCGCCGCATCGGTCTCCGTGGCGGCGGCGATCGGTCTGGACACGACGCCGGTCATCGCACCGTTCATAAAGAGGCAATGATGATCGTAGCAGCCGTCCTCCTGAAGCATCAACGGAATAAACCGCGGGAGATTGGACGCGACCCCTTCGTTGTTCGGGTCGAGGATCCAATCGATCTTCTTCCAGTCCAGGATGCCTTCTTCCGTCTTGATCGGCGTTTCATAGGGGTAAGCCGCTTCCAGCTCGGCCGTATACAAATACATGCCGCCGTAATGCCGGCCGTCCACCAGCCAAGTGACGATCCCTTTGAAGCGAACCGTATCCAGCCGGATGCCGGTCTCCTCATATACTTCCCGCAGGACGGAAGCCCGCGGCGTCTCGCCGTTCTCGACCTTCCCGCCTACGCCGTTCCATCTGCCCATCCAGGAGGGCTTATTCCGGTTTAGCAGTAAAATTTCATCGCTTCTTCGAATAAAACAAATGTTATAGGCTAACATACCGCACCTTCTTGAACAGGAAATTATCGCCGCATTACCGGACGAACGTAATGTAATCCGTATTGGCCGGCTCGAAGCCTTCGGCGCGCAGCAGCGCGTTCACTTGACCGCGATGATAGCTGCCGTGCATGGACACATGCGTTAAAATATCGGCCAGCACCGTCTGAAAAACGTCGCCTTTCGTGTTCCGGTACGTCGTCGCTTCGGACAAGTCGCTCTCGTTCAAGCGTTCGAACAATCGCGCATACCCGGCCCGATTCGCTTCCGCCATACGCCCGCACTCCGCCAAATCGGCCTCCGGCCAGATCGGAAACGATCCGCCGTCTTCCCCGTTCATCCGGGTCAACCATACGTTCTCGGCGCCCAAAATATGGGCGAACAGCCTGACGGCTTTATCCGGTTTGCCATCGGAGGCCTGCAGCGCTGCGAGGATGCGCAGGTTGGCCCAATGCACATGATCAAACATACGTTCCAGATGTGTTTTGATCGTTATCATACGGTAGTTCCTTTCGTCCAGGAGTGATCGGTCAATTAACTAAAGAGGTCCATCAGGACAATCATGGCGAGCAGCCCGAAGATGAAAGAAAACGTGGAAATCCGCTCGTTCCCGTCGCCATGGCTTTCCGGAATCAGCTCTTTGTATACGATAAACATCATGGCACCCGCGGCAAACGACAGACCGTAAGGGACCAGCCCTTGCACGTAATGGGTCATTCCGTAACCGAGCAGCGCGGCAAAAATCTCGACAACGCCGGTCAGCGTCGCCACCAGAAACGCCTTCCAACGGCTAATCTCCTGATAGCTCAAAAACAAGGCGACGAGCAGCCCCTCCGGCATGTTTTGCAGCCCGATTCCGATCGCCACGATAGCGCCGAGCTCGGGGTTCACGTGCGCGTAGCTGACCCCCACCGAAAGACCCTCGGGTATATTGTGCAGGAATAATGCCGCCACCACCAAGAACGCTTTATCCGAAATGACCTTCTGCGGACGCTCCACATCGATGTGAGGAATGAACTTCTCCATTAAGCTTAAGATCGTTACCCCCATCATGACGCCGACGGAAACGACGAACGTGTTGGAAACGTCAAGCGCCTGAGGGATTAAACCGAACATCGAAGCGGACACCATCACGCCCGCCGTAAAGGCGAGAAGCAAATCCCGCCAACGGTGGGTCAGCTTTTTGAAAAATAAGATCGGTAACGCGCCTAATCCGGTCGACAGCGCCGAACAAATGCTCCCGATCAGCAACGTCTCGATAGATTTCGCCTCCTTGTACGACTAGACTATGATGTAAGTATTTCCATTATATCGAAAGCTGCCCGAAAATCAGCCCTGCACGTTTCGTTCAGCGCTCTCGCCGGCGTTCACGCATGGCCTGCAAACGCACGCCTTCCCCTTTCGCTCGTCCGGGATCCGTTCCAGCAGCGTCTTGGGGACCAGCTCCTTCCAGCACCAGCACGCTTCGATCGGCTTCCCCTGCACGTAACTGCACCCGTTATCCGCTCCGCAAAGCGGACATTGCCCGGCACAGGCCGTTCCATTATTCACGCGCTCACCGCCTTTCCCGCTTCCGGCCCCGTCTTCATGTGCTCTATCATATCATGGACTTGTCAAAAAAGGACACTCCCGTCCCAGGGATGCCCCTTCTATCTATTTAATTCGATTAATAATTTATGCCGCTAATTGATCTGAAGCGTGAACCAAATGAACAGTATCCCTAAATGCAAGGGATAAAAACTGCGCCACAGCCAAGCCGGCACCTGACGGCTTATCGGCAATGCCCCGGCATATAAAAGCAGCGTCGCCAATACGCTGAACATTTGGATAGGAACGCCCGCATACAGGATTAGCGTCAAGACGGCATGTGCGGCAACGGCCCAATACGTGCGGACATACCGGTACACGAGCACGAGGATAAGCCCGTACACCCCATAATCGAACGGAATCCATAGGAGCAGACCCGCGGCAGCCGCGATTACGGCCGTCTTCAACCCCCATGAAAGCTTGTCGATCGCCCAGAGAACCGTCAAGCTAATCAACAGCGTGCCGACGACATTCATCTCCAGCGTCTTTAACAAAGCCATATAAGGAATTTGCGCGACGGCGAAAATAAACAACAGACGCAGCAAATAGCGCCAGACGCTGCGCGTATGCAGGTAGCCTTGAACGAGCAAATACGCATAAACGGGAAAAGCCATCCTTCCGACAACCCGCCATAACGGGTCATCCGGATAAAAAACGTAACCGATATGATCCGCGGTCATGCTGATCATGGCGACCCATTGCCACATGACAACCACTCCCCCTTACGCGTGATTAGGACCGGTTATCGTCGATTTCGGCCTCGTATTCACAGCGGTACCGTTCGATCCCAGGATATTTTTCCCCCAATCCGATCACGGTGAACCCGATATTCCGATAAAAATTTACCGCTTCCTCATCGGTCTCCGCTACGATACGGGCCGGTTTTTTGAGCGCGAGCAGCTCTAGTATTTGTCCCCTGCCGTAACCGCGCCCGCGCGCGTCGGGGTGAACGGCTAGATGTTTAATTTCCATCTCGTTCCGATCCGACACCGTAAAACCGACAATGCCGACCAGTTCCCCCTGTTCTTCATAGCCATACAGCTCGAGTTCCTCACTTCGCTCGTACTCGCCGACGACTTGCTCCAGCAGGTCGGGATCGGGAAATATCGAATACTCCAGGAGCTCCCGGACGGCAGGCTCCTGCAATTGGGTTTTGAGGTTGGTTAACATCATGTCTCACTCCATCTCTTGTTTATACAGGAAATTGCTTCGCATTTGCTTTCGACACCAGACGGCCCGACTCCTGCAAGCCTGCGAAGGAATAGCTTGCTTCCCCTTGCCCGGGTGGTTCGGGCTTACGAACAGCAGCCCCCATCACCGTCGCGTCATCCGCAACCGGCTTTGGAGGCTTTGCCTATGAGCGGCCCGACTTTAGCCGCCTCTGCAGGAGCGCACGTTAGCGGCAGCAGCAGCGAAGCGGCAAGCAGCGCTTTTTTCCACATGAGCTTGTTTCCTCCTATCGGAACTAACGCAAGCCGCCAGGAAAAAGTTACAAAATCAGCCTGTCAACCGATCCCCAGCACATCCGCCAGCAGCGACAAAACGAGCAGCCCCCCCATCGTTCCAATCGCGGCAAACCTTATTCCGCGGTTCGACTTCACTCCCTTCGCGCCTACCATAGAGCGCGTGTATAAGAAGAAGCCGACGGCAAGCAGGATCGCCTCAACGGCGATACTGGCCGATGCCGAGGTCCACAAGCCGAATCCGAGCAGCGGCAAATCTCCGGTATTGCCGGGCAATATCGGCATATCCGTCCGGTGCACCGCCAGGTCGAGCAGCCAGTGACTGAATGCTAGGGCGGCAATAACGAGACCTCCGCGCATCCCCCATAAGCGGCCGCCGATCCAGCCGGCCAGCAGGCTGATGAGCAGCGCTCCCAGCAAGGAGTGCGAATAATCGGCATGAATGATGCTTTCTCCGTAGCCTCCCGCCCCGACCGGCTCCATCGTTTCCGCCCCCGCCAGAAACAAAGGGACGAAGACGACGTCCAGCAGCTGCGTGCTTACGACTAATGCCCACAACGGTACTTCAGGCGTCTTCGCCTTCACCGCGGCAGCCAATCCAAAATGTCCGGCAAACATCTTACCATCCCCCCTTGCGTGCTTTCGCATCTAAAATTCCGCAGACCACACTGAACAATAACAGGAATCCGATAAAAGTCATCGCGCATCCCCCGCTCTCTCGCTCCATGCATCGGGTTTCGTCAGACCGCTAACCCGCTGCTGCTTCAACACCCGCATGCCGGCCAGAAACGCATCGATCAGCAGCTCGAGCGTATCGTCCAGGCCAAGCGGCATCCCGAAGCCGCCCTGCTGCTCCAGGGAGGCAAAGCCGTGCAGCATGCTGCGAAAGCAGCGGACGACGTAATAAACGTCCTCCCCCTGATATTCGTACACGTCAAGCACACGGACGACCAGGGCGACAAGCGCCTCCGATTCGCGGCGGTGGTCCTCATCGTCAGCCTCCGGCGCCCGCAGCGTCGCCTCATACAAGCCCGGATGCTTCCTCACGAAGCTCACGTAGGCGCGGGCAATGGCGCGCAGCGCCTCGTCGCCGGACCGGCCGACGGCAGCGTGCCTCATGTCGGCCGTGAGCAGCCCGATGCCGTACACGGCCATCTTCTTGCGCAAACCGGGAAGTCCGTTCACATGGTTGTAAAGCGATGGAGAACGAACGTCCAGCTTGTTCGCAAGCCCGGCCAAACTTACGTTCTCCAGGCCCTGCTGATCGGCGATTTCGGTGGCTGCCTGTAAAATAGCCGGTAAATCCAATCCCATTCTCGGTGACATGCTAAACGCTCCTTTGCGCGGGTTTTCCGTTTAATCTAAGTTCGGCTTGGGCAATCGCGCGGTCTATCGCCTGAAGCGGGTTCGGCAGCAGATCGCCGTGACCGACCGCCAGCATCGAGGGCTGCAGCTCGCGCAGCTTCCGGGCGCTGTC
Organism: Paenibacillus sp. JCM 9796; assembly: GCF_055379675.1. NCBI lineage: Bacteria > Bacillati > Bacillota > Bacilli > Caryophanales > Paenibacillaceae > Paenibacillus > Paenibacillus sp. JCM 9796. The sequence continues at coordinate 5,204,255 of NZ_AP043723.1, read as the reverse complement.
CAGCGCCGTTTGTTTATCCCACGTAGCCATCGCCGGAAAAGGAAACCAAGGCACCATCTGGCCCGATACCGCAATTCCGCCTCTTGTTTGCATCGCGTCCCCGGCGATCAGAAAGCCGGTGCGTTCGTCGTAGAAGGCCATCGAGCCAGGCGTATGCCCCGGTACGGAGACGGCCGTCAGCGAACCGATCCGGTCGCCATCCTTCAGCAGAACATCGGGACGGGTTTGCAGCTTCTTCGGCAGGCCGCCGCGGATCGGCCGTTGAGGCTCGCCCGGATCCAAGGAAGAATCCGCGCGCATTAACCGTGCGTCGCGGACCGAGATCAGAACCGGCGCGTCCGGCAGCTGGCGCTTCAGTCCGTCAAGCGCCCCTACGTGATCCCCGTGAGCATGCGTCAGCGCGATGCGCACGATCGGCTTCCCGATGAGCCGAGCCGCTTGCAGAATCCCCTTCAAACTTACCGAAAGCGCGGCATCGATAAGCGTTAAACCGTCTTCTTCCTCAATCAAATAACAATTTACCGGAAATAACCTAGGAAAAAATGTAAGTTGCGCCAAAGTCAATTCTCTTTTCATACGCATCATAAGATTCACCGCCCCCATACACTAATGTTGTTAGTTTTATAATAACTAATGTTATTAGTTTTGGCAAGTAAAAAATGGCAGCTCGCTTCATTTTATGTTCAATAACAAAAAGAACCGCCTCCCCGCCGTCAGCTTATGCGGGAAATCGGTTCTTCTCTTCATAACGGGGTCGGCGCGTTAAGCATGGACGGACTGCAGCGTTTCATAGAAGTCCGGCGAACCGCTCAGCAGCCAATTGCGGTGAAGCACAGCTTGCTCGATCTGCTCCGGTTCGCCGAGCGGCCAACCCATCCCGACGCCGACGGCGTAATCCTTCATCAGCATCAGGAATGCGGCGGCCCAGTCCCGAGTCCCGCGAATCGTGGGGACGAGCGGATAATATTTGTCATAGGCGGCGCGAATCAGCGTATGCACGACTTCCTGCAGCAGCGAAGGAAGCTCGGCATTCTTCACCTTCTCGGCCAGTTCGTCCGAAAATTCCGGTTCGTCGGTGGACGCGGCCGCTTCGTATTCGTCCGCTGTAACATGACCTTGTTCTTTAGCAACCCACAGCATCATCCGGTTCAAGGCCGGCTTGAAGACGGCGGGTACCGAGACCGTCAGCTCCGGCTGCGGATTGTCCAGATTAACGACGAATGATTCGCCGAAGTTATGGAACTTCACGTTGCCGCGTATGCCCAGCCAGCGCAGCGCAAGCAGCGCATGGGTGCGCACCTTGCTATCCAGCTCTTCGTTGCGGCAAACGCGACGCAGCAGCTTCTCGCTGCGCGGGTCCGGCAGCATACAAAGCAAGCGAACGCACGAGAGCGCCTGCTCGGGATCTTCGATCCATTCTTTCGCGTTGTTATATATCGTATCGACGGATCCGCCTTCGTGAATCCAGTCAAGTTCAATCCGTCTGGCGGCATATTCCGCAAGCGGGATCATGCCTTTTTCCTGTAACGTCTCTTCGCCGTGCTGCTCCACAAGGTCGCCGTATGCTTTCTTCAGGTCGGCCTCCAGCCCGGTCAGCATCGCTTTATGCTCGCCGGTCCCCCGCATCCGGGACACCGCGGCCATCCATTCCCCGAGCGCACGCGGGTTGTTCTGCCACATCATCATCGCGAACGAAATCATGTCCGGATCATAAGGGAGCTGCGGCTGCAGGGCAAATCTCGCAAGCACCGTCTGGACATCGTACTCCTTACGCATGAAAGTCAAGGCGAGGATCAAGCCGTTCCACGCACTGGCGTTTTCCTTATTTTCCAAAATCGCGCGATATAAACAAAAAGCCGCGACGCCATATGATTCCGCTTGTAAATATTGGCGCCCCATCGCGCCGTAATCGCCATTCTGGCTCATGTACGGTTCAACCCCCAAGATGGAAAAGATATAGCAACAGTATAACGTATTCGCTTGAACTTGAAAAATATAGATTTTTCACATAAAAATAAGTGCCGGTCCCCGCATTTGCAGCGAAGGACCGGCACCGGTTTACGGAATCTTGATTTTAGGGAAGGTCAATCAGCATAAACAGCGTCTGACCTTCGGCTTGAAGCGACAGGTTGGTAACGTCCTCGATTCGCGCGGAATCCCGGCGATCGAGCTTGTTGTCACCGTTCAACGTCAGCGAGCCTTCAATGACGAACAGGAACGTACGCCGCCCTTCCTTCTGCTGAAAGTCGATCGTTTCGTTCTCCAGCTCGCTCAAATAGATCGTCATATCTTGATGGATGTGCGAGATATGGGGACCGGATGCGTTGGAAACGACCGGCAGCAATTGGTGGCGCAGCTTCGTCAAGTCGTAATCCGTCGTTTCGTATGACGGGGTTAATCCCCGTTCGGCCGGCATGAACCAAAGCTGCAGCAGCTGTACTTCTTCGCTGGACGGGTTGACCTCCGAATGAATGATGCCCGTGCCCGCCGACATCCGCTGCACTTGGCCGAACGTTGTGACGGCTTTGTGGCCAGTGCTGTCTTCATGCTGCAGCTGACCCTTCAGGACAATCGTGACGATCTCCATCTCGCGATGCGGATGAGCCCCGAAGCCGCGTTCGCCTGCAATCGTGTCGTCGTTCAACACCCGCAAGACGCCGAAGTTCATGTTCTCAGGATCGTAGTAGTCGCCGAAGGAGAAACTAAAATTGCTTTTCAACCAGCCGTGGTCGGCTGAGTAACGGGAAGCAGCGGGATAAATGCGTATCATCGAATAAATCCTCCATTCTCTTGACAGTATTAGGTGAGGAGTTACGCTCCATCGGGCGCAGCGGGCCCAAAGCTCACAGCAGCGCGTCAAGCGAATAAGCGCCGGCGCCGATGAATGCGATGCCGATTGAAACAGCAATCAGCACCAGGTTGTATTCGTATCCGTTCGACGAAACCCAGTAGCCGTTAGCAGCGTGCACTTTCACGATCGCAACAAGCATCGTGACCGCGATCAACGCGGCGGCAACCGGTGTGAACAGCCCCGCAGCGAACAATATGCCGCCTGCGAGCTCCATCAACCCGGCGAGCACCGCCATAAGTACGCCCGGCTTGATACCGATGGAGTCCATCCAGCCCCCGGTGCCTTTCGGACCGTAGCCTCCGAACCAGCCGAACAGCTTCTGAGCGCCATGCGCCGCTAACGTCAAGCCAACAACCAAACGAATGATCAACAATCCGGTGTCCATCATCATAAAAAAGCCTCCTAAAGTTTTATTTTATCTTAAAGTTAAGACTTTACGCAATAAAATCTTAATATTAAGATTTATACATAAAAATAATTCAACCTTTCGGCCGATCGTCCCCGTCGAATTATCTTTAATTTAAGATAAATATATCGGATCGTTTGACCGCTGTCAACAGGTATCGAAATATTCCTTGATTGATGTTGCAAGCGCGCAGGCGAATTGGGGAATGCTATCAGAAAAATGGGTTCCCCGGCTAACGGAGGTCATGTTGAATGTTGAAAAGCTGGTTCTTTTTCATCGTGTTCGCCGCTCTGTCTGCGTCCGTGCCTGTGACGACATCTTTCGCTGCTGCGCTGCAGATAACGCCCCTCGCAGCCGCGCCAGCAAGCCCGGCCGGCGCCGGCCTCGACCGTACGGCGGAGCTCGGTCGATCCGGCAGTACGCCGGGCTTCGTACCGCCAGGCCTCGGAGGAACTCCTCTTCCCTACGGCGGGATTCAAGCTTTCCAGACGAATGCAGCCGACGCCACAAGCCGGGCCAACTGGGGGCTGCTCGGTTTGCTCGGGCTGTGCGGGCTTGCCGGAAGACGGGGTCGGAACGAAAGTTAATGCATCACGGGCTGCTTTTTCGGGTTCGAATCCGTACATTAATGGCCAAGGGGCCCAGCGGCGAATGCATCCTGTTCTCCATTCCCGGTCATCCTCCATCCATCAATCCGTGCGTCAATTCCCCGCTAACGTCGAGTGCCTCCATGTTACAGCCACTGTACTACCAAACTGACCCAGTACGCACCCGGTAAGAAAAAAAGCTGCGCAAGCAGCGTGCCCGCAAACCGCGAAATCATCAGCAGGCCGAAAATACGTCCGAGCTTGCTCCGCGCCTCGGCGTTCGCAATCGCTTTATCCGTAATGAGCGCCAGCTGAGGGTCGACAAACACCGTCATCATAATCGTCGCAATTCCGTTGATGAGTCCGGACGATTGCGATGCCGTCATACTGTAGGCCGGTACCAGATGAGCCGCATACAACGAAGACAGGACGCCTACCGTATAGATTGCGGTGACGACGGCGTTTAAGACGAGCAGCCGCTTCGGAATGCCGTAATATCGGAGACTGCGCAGCATGGAAAGACGCGGTTTGCGCAGGTGATGCTTCGCGTGCCTGATTTTATCGACAGTGACGCTGGAGATCAGCTTCGGGATCGAGCCCTCGATTTCCAAATGCGCAATGACCCTCGCGAACAAAAAGACGAAGGTCGGAAACAGCGCAATCGCGACCAGCGTCCCGAGCGAAGATGCGCCCAAAATGTATCTGAAATACGTTTCCAGCGGAAACGATTCGCTGCCTTTCGCCTGGTCGATCAGCTTCGCCGTTAACGGCGCTTGAATCAAATTCGCGGTACGCGACACAAGCACGACGACCCCCGTTATGGATAGCGCGACAGCCAGCTTCCCGGCGCGTACGCCCGACAACCGGATGGCGTAAGACAGCGTTTCAACGCTATGAATCACCAGAGTAAGGATGCACACCCACATCAACGTACTGATCACCGGACTCCCTCTCCCATCCCGCCTAAGACATCGTTGTACTGCGTCTCCTCCGACAGTCCTTTCTGTCCGACTGCCGGAACCGAACCCGGTGTCCGGTTCACACCCCCGAATGAATACGGCAAGCTCGTCCATTAGGAATAACTTTCCAGCAGTTACAGACACTATATCGAATTCGGTACCGAATGTAAATAAGCCGTCATTCGGCGGTTTTGCATGCGCCGCAATTCTACGCGTTACGACGATTTCCCGAAACCGTACGTCAACAGCGCTGTCGAATCGGTCCAGACTTCCGATTGCGTCGACCGCAGCACGACGGAGATCAGTTGAGTGCCGCCGCGTTGAGCCGAAGCGACCAAACAATAGCCGGCTTCATCGGTAAATCCGGTTTTCACCCCGTTAGCGCCTTGAAAATAATAACCGCCGCTCGGCTGCACCAGCAAATTGCGGTTCGTATAGCGCTGCGGGGCCGGGGAACCGCTGCTCGAAACCGCAGAACCGGCCCCCGCGCTGCCTGCAACCCGATGCTCGGGCTCTGCTACGATGCGGCGAAACTCCGGCTGCTCCATCGCCTTCACGGCGATGATCGCAAGATCGCGAGCCGTCGAATAATGGTCAGGGTCGTGCAGCCCGTGCGGATTGACGAAGTGGGAGTCGTCCGCCCCCAGCTGCTTCGCCCGTTCGTTCATCAGCTTCGCAAAGCAGTTCATCGCTTCCCGCGTCTTCAGCTTGGCGCCGCACGATTTGCGGGCCACATGGACGGCGACCGTGCGGGCGGCGTCGTTGCCGGACGGCAGCATCATGGCCGCGATCAGATCGCGCAGCGTCAGCTTTTGACCGGCGGTCAGTCCTGCGGAGCTTTCACCGGGCGTACGCAAGCTCACCTCGTCGCCAACCGTAATCCGATCTTCCGGCTTCAACCGTTCCAAGGCGATAAGCGCCGTCATCACTTTCGTCGTGCTTGCGGGGTACATGCGTTCGCTTGCCCGTTTACTGAACAGAAGTTCCCCCGTCTCCCCATTCACGAGCGCGGCGGCTTCCCCCTGAATGACGGGGCCCGGCTTCAGAAATTCCCCGCTGCTGACGGAGCGCCACGCGAAGGCCGCTGCCGGCTTCAGGCGGTCGAGGTGCGGCCAACCTATAGCCAGGATAACGGCGGTTATGCCAATTAACAACATGCGGCGAATCCATTTCATGACGCAATACTCCTCCATGCTTCAACATTTTCGACCAAGATTTGAGCCTTACTCTAATATAGACGTCACAACTGTATGTTCCGCTGAATAAAGGCTGCAAATTTTTTTGAGGTCGTATCGGTATGATTGGCAATACAAAAAGCGCCTCTTCTCTGTAGAGACGCTTCAAGCGATCCGATTCCCTGCATCTGCCGATCAGAACTCTCCCTTCCCGACGAACGCGGCGGCTAATCGATCCGGTAAAAGAACACGCCGCGCAGCGATTCCAGCTCCTGCAGGAGAAGCTTCGCATCATCCCGCAGCTCGGTGAGCGGAACGCCATTGACGAGCGGCTGCTTCGGATACAGCTTGCGGACTTCCGCCCGAATCGCATGCGGGGCATGCGCCTCACTCGGGCGGAGCCGATGCGGTTGATGAAACAGCACCTTCGCCATGGCCCGAACCTCGTCGTCCCCGGACGACTCGAATCGAACCAGCAGCCGGTCGTCCGTCATCGTCCGGATCTCCTCCGCGAAACAGGGCGTTTCGCGAATGAGACCCAGCACGGCCTTCGACAGCAGCGCATCCAGGGCCAGATGGTACGGATGCAGGAATATGCGGTGATCGCGAACAACGGCTTCCAGTATATGAGAGGCCGTCTCTTCATCGGTGCTCACAACATGGCCTTCGAAACGAATGTTTCGGATCAGCTCCGCCGGATGCCGATCGTACAAGCCTGCTGCATGCGTGTCGCGCAGGAAGCTGTCCAGGTGATCCAAGCCCAAAAAACCGGATCGGTGCGCCAACGGGGAGTCGGTATTCAGTAAGTCGACGATATCCGATGCGGACAAGCCGTGTTTGCTCAGCAAACCGGCTATCGGCGCCGACAAGATCAATTGTTCGGTCATGCGATGGTGATCTTGCCCGATCGCTTTCTCCACCGCGTGAGAGAAAGGCAGATGGCCGATATCGTGCAGCAGCGCCGCCGCATGCAGCTCGCGCCATTCCGGGAAAAACGTCTTGGCGAGCGCCCATACCCCTAACGTATGCTCGTACCGCGAGTGTTTGACCGGACTGGCTAAAGCGGCCGCTCCGAAATGGGATACGCGATGCAGCCGCCATAGTTCGCCCGTCATAAGCAGCCCCCGCTCAAGCGGGTCGAGCGGCACGTCCAAGCGATACATCGGCTCCCAGCAGGTGCTTGCGTTCGCCGGCTGTCTGACATAGCGATCTTTTCCATGGTTCATATAGGGGCCTCCCGCCAAAAAGATGAAATCTTATTATACGGCGGCGAAGACATGGCGTCTACTCCTTGCAGTTTTGCCGGATTTTAATTAATGTAATTAATAATTCATGTAATTAACTTCATTCACGTTGACTTACGACTCCATCCGAAAAGCGACAACGAGAACGCTTTGCACGGCGGCTTCTCCCTGCCTGTCTTCATAAAATGAAGCGTTGCGTTGATTTGGCCGCCCAACAATATAATCATGCTCGATAAGTACAACCAGGTCAGCAGAACGATGATCCCTCCGATGCTGCCGTACATTCTCGAATAGCTGTCAAAGTGATTCACGTAGAAGGAGAACAGCATCGAGACGACAATCCAGCTGCCGGTCGCAAAGATCGCGCCCGGAATGACCGCTTTATACCCTAGCCGCACATTTGGCAAGTACGAATATAACAGCACGAACATCGTCCATAACACGACGAGCGGGATTGCATACTGAACCCATCCCCATAACTGCGAGAAATCGCCCGGCAAATGTGCCGTATGATAAATCCATTCGCCGATCATCCGGCCGAACACGAGCATGCTGAAGCTTAACAGGATCGCAACCGCAAGAACGACCGTCGTCAGCAGCGACATCGAACGGACGAGCCAGAACGGGCGGTTCTCCTCTTCATCGTACGCCTTGTTAAGTCCCTTAATAATCGCATTGACGCCGTTGGACGCCGACCAGAGCGCCGCGATCAATCCGAACGAAAGCAGCGAGCCGCTGCGGGTCTGCTCGATTTCATAAAAAACCTCCGAGATCGTCTGATTGGACATCTCCGGTAAAAACAAGCTTAACCGCTCGAGCGCGTCTATAGCCGAAAAACGGGTAAAACTAAGCAGTGCCGCGACGAAGATGAGAAACGGGAAGAACGACAGGATCAAATAATAAGTCAATTGAGCGGCCAACGCCGACACATCGTCATCTTGAAACCGGCAAATTAAGGTTTGAAAAAAAACGTTTTTTTTCTTCATCCGACTCCCGCACCTCCTTCAATCGTTAATTTGGGCTTCCTTACCAGCATAGTCCGTAGACTTTATTTTATTCACTATAACCGATTTCTTCCCGGCTGACGCAAAAACGACCGGTTCTGAATAGACCGGCCGTTTTCCGCATCAGCGCTTTATATAAGTTTCCGGCGGCGTTTGCGCCACAAAGGGGCTTACTTTCCCTGTATGGAACAAGTGCAGCTCATGCATGGCCCGCGTACATGCCGTGTAAAACAAACGTCTTTCGCTCTCCCGCCCGTACCGTTCCTCCGAGGCGTTATGCAGTATAACCGCATCGAACTCCACCCCTTTGGCCAAATAGGCGGGGATGACCAGCAGGCCGGGCTCGAACGTAACCGTCTCCGTACTGATCAGCCGAACCGGCAAGCGCTCTTTCAGCGCCGCATACGTGTCCTGGCTTTCGGCCGCCGTTTTGCAAATAACGGCAAGCGTTCGGTGCCCTTCTTCGAGCAGTGTCTCAAGCTGCCGTACGATTTGTTCGCGCATGGCGCCAAGATCGGGGGCATAAGTTACCGTCGGCAGGAGACCGTCGCGGTTGAACGGCTCAATAACCTGCCCTCCGACCAGCATCCCGCGCGTAAATTCGACGATTTGCCGGGTCGACCTGTAGCTTTTGGTGAACACGATACGTTTGGACTGCTCCTCGCCGAACAGCGCGATCAAATCGCCGAACCGGTCGCGGTCCGCCGCCTGTACGTGAATCGCTTGATTCCAATCGCCCAGCACGGTCCATCGGCTGCTCGGGAACATTTGCATCAAATACGCGAATTGGAACGGCGAATAATCCTGCGCTTCATCAATAAACACATGCCGCACCTTCAGATTGCGGTGCGCGCCTTCGATGCGGTCCTTCAAATACAACAACGGCGTCGTGTCCTCGTTCGCCAGCTCTCCACGCTTCAACCGATCAAGGGTTAGAGCGCAAACCGCCGGCCAACATCCGGGCAGCCCCGCTTCGCCGGCCCAATCGAGAGCTTTCCGGGGACTGGCGAATAACGCAGCGTACGTCGCCGGCAGATCGACAAATTTGAGCCGTTTCACCCAGCTGCGCAGCGGCTTAAAATGCTCGTTGACAACCATCGCGGCCAAAGCTGCCTTTTCCTGTTCGAAATCGTCGAACGACTCTTCGGTAAACCGTTTCTTGCGGCGCAGCGCCTCATACGCTTCCATGTAAGCGTCCTGATCGAGCAGCTCAATTTCGTCCTCGACCCATGGCTTGCGCTTCTCGGCCCGCGCGAATTGTTTGAGCTGCTGCTGCAGCCATTCAACCAGCTGGCGCAGCCGGTTCGGAATCGACCAGCTCGGGTCGTACGCATAAAATTGCTGACGCATCGCCTCCGCACCGATCAGCTCGCGGTTTTGGAACATAACGGGTTTGAAAACAAGTCCTTCCTCCTTCAAACCGTTCACATACCTTTCCATGACCTGCAGGAACGAGAGGCTCGCTTTAAACTTAATGCTCTCCATACGCACGTCATAATCGGCCGTGTCCATCATCGTCAACGCATCGTCCAGCTGGCGGAACGGATCCTCAATGTCGAACGCATCTCCAAGACGGAACTCAACGTATTCCTGGAACGTCGTCTGCTCCATGTTTTCTTCGCCCAGCTCGGGCAAGACGGTCGACACATAGCTGTTGAACATCGGGTTCGGCGAAAACAATAAAATGTGCTCGGCGCTTAACGTCTCCCTATACCGATACAGCAAATAAGCAACCCGCTGCAGAGCGGCGGACGTCTTCCCGCTGCCTGCCGCTCCTTGAACGACAAGAAGCTTGCTGCTGGTGTCGCGGATAACGGAGTTTTGCTCCTTTTGGATCGTCGCGACGATGCTTTTCATCTGGGTGTCCGACTGCTTGCCCAGCACTTGCTGCAACAGCTCGTCGCCGATCGTAATCCCGGTGTCGAACAAACTGCGGATCTCGCCGCCCCGGATCATGTACTGCCGCTTCAGCTCCATCGTTCCGCTTATTCGCCCCATCGGCGTATCGTACTGCGCAGGGCCGGGCGCATAATCGTAATACATGCCGGAGACGGGAGCGCGCCAGTCGTAAATCAGGAAGGTCTCGCCCGATTTCTCAAGAAGCGAGCCGATGCCGATATAGATTCGCTCGGCAGCGGATTCTCCGTCTTCGCGAAAATCAATGCGCCCGAAGTAAGGGGAGTCTTTCAGCCGCTCCAGAACGAGCAGCTGCGCCCGGGCATGCTTATGACTGCGTTCCCGCTCGGACAATACCTCGGCCTGCTGCTTCATGCTCGCATACGTTTCGGCCGCTTCGGCCGCATCCTCGAAGTTAACCGTTACATCGTCCCAGAAGTGTGTGCGGAGCGTGACGATATCGGAGCGAATCGCGCCAAGCTGTTCCTGCAGCGATCCGATCCGTTCCCGGATTTCCGCCGCCACGTGACGGACGCGTTGTTGTTCCTCTTGCCATTGCGGATGTTCATTGGAATTCATGCGACTTCTCCTTTAATAAAAAAATGTGAGGGGAAACGCTTGACACGGGCTTTTTATTGTGGTAATATTAAATTAGATAAATATGATTATTTATCTTTACATTTTCAAGCGTTATATTTGATTTTAACACGGCCCGGCATGTAAATCAATTTCATATTTGTAAACGTCGAAGAACGATTCCGTAATCGTTCTTTTTTTGCTTCCAGCAGAGGCTGGATTTCTTGGATTTCTTGGATCTCTTGGATCTCTTGGATTTCCGTATTTTCCGTATTTCCCTTATTTCCTAATCTTCATTTCCCGGGCAACCGCACCAAACGCGGCCTTTTGACAAAAAATACGCCGGGTGCGGGGAACAGGCCAAACTCGCACCGCCCCCCGCCAAGCCGGCGACCCCTACCTAATTCGAGACCTGATTCAGGTCGTTTTTTTTCATTATCCTGCTGTGCAGCGGAACGCTATTACGCTCTGCTCCACGCCCCCCGCGATTAATGGGCAGATAACCAATTCTCGATGCATCCTGCCGTTTTCTCCAGGTTCGACATCCCCGTCTCATCCACATACGGCGCATACCCGCGAAAATAATCCGGATGCCCGCCGACGATCGGCAGCTCGATACGCGTCTGCGGTGCGAACTTCCAGCGGTTCCACCGGACAAGACCCAGCAGGGTCCGTTCCCATCCGCCCCAGCTGCCGAGCCGTCCGACGGGGTCGACGGTTCGGCCGTCAAGGGATGACGCCCGGATCGCCAGAACCGCATGCTGCTCGTCAGGCAGCACCCGGCATTTGGGCGATCCGACGAGCACGTTGCGAAGGCGCAGGTGCGGAAACTCCTTCCGCAGCCACCGCGATACGTGAAGCCCTGCTACGCCACCGCCGCTATGACCGACGATAAGCACTTCTTCCAGCGTCGTTAACTCCTGCAGCTCGGCCCGGATACGTCTGGCGCCGATAGAACGCTCGGCGCGTCCCGGGGACAAGCCGAGGTCGACGGAGATTTCGCGAAGCTGCAGCACAAGATGCCGTCCCCAGTCACCATAAGGAAACACCGTCTGCACCGAGGGGCGATCATCGCCATGCGCCTTCAGCCGATCGGCGAGCGCTTCGCCGATCGCATCCATAAAGCGAGGCGCTGTAGCCATACCCGGCATCAACACAATATGACGTCTACGGCGCATCTTGGGCATATAAAATGCGGTCCATCAGGCTCGGGTGGGTGGAGCGAAACAGCTTGACGAGCAACGGCGGATTCATTTCGCTTAATGACGATTCGGCCAGCTTCTGATACATCGTGACGGCCCCCTCCTTGCTGCCGATCAGCTGAAACGCATAGATATCGGCCGCATGCTCCGCTTGCCGGGAAACGGCATTGCTGACCGGCAGGGAGACGAAGGTGAGCACCGAGATGAGCAGCAGCACCGCCGGCAGCGCAGCAGGCTCATGCAGACGGCGGATGCCCCAGTCATCGCCGTATCGCTTCAGCAAACGGCGAATGGCGAAGCTCCCGGCCCACAGAAGCACGAAGCTGGAGCCGACGGCACCGATCGCGCTCCACTCCAAGTGATGCTTCACATAATGCCCCATTTCGTGCGCCATGATCAGTAAAATTTCCGGCTCGTTCAGACGCTGAAGCGTAGTATCCCACAGCACGATCCGCAAGCTCCCCCCGATGCCGCTCACATACGCGTTCAAGGCGTTCGTTTTCTCCGACATATCGACTTCATACACGCGCTCGGCCGGGATGTGCGCTTTGTCCGCAAGCGACAAAATTTTCGCTTCCAGCTGCGGATCGGACAGCCGGTTGAATTGATTATAGAGCGGGTCGATGACGACCGGCTGGATGTACATCATAAACAGCGTGAACGGAATCGACAGCAGCCACAGCTTCAGCCACCAGCGCCCGCCCTTTCGCATAATCAGGAAAGCGACGGAAGCCACGATCACGATCAGCACATAGTTAACGCCAAAGTCGACGGCCCGGTCCTGCAGCCAGCTCCCCCATCCTTGGGTCGAGATGCCGTTCGTTCGCGATAACATATAGCTGAGCACCCGAAGCGGCAAAAAGCATAGGAACACGAAGCCTTGCAGCAGCAGCACAAATAACGGCAGCGTGAACTTCCGAAGCTTCGGCGATTGCTCCAGCCTGGATTGCCAAGCCGCCCCTTTTCGACTGAACAAGAGGTACAAATAAACAGCCCATTCCCATGGATAACTGATGAAAAAAATCCAGTTCCGCTGTGCCGAATATAGGAGGCTCTGCCTGTATTTCGCCGGATCGAGGAACGTGGCGGGATCGGCCGCCGTTCCGCGGTAAGCTTCCGGAATCGGATGGATTGTCGCCGCAGCGAGGTAGAGACCAATCGCAGCAGCGTAAATGATAAAAGCAACCGCGAATTTTTTTCGCCAAGAGGTTTGCGCCTGCATAACCGACCTCCTTTAAATGGGATATACGTCCATTATAACCTGTTCGGACTCTGTTGTTGCAACGCGGCTTCCCCTCCTACGCGCATCATACGCAACCCCGACCTAGGTCCAGCTTAGCGTCCGTCTTCGGACGGTTTCCGATTGCGCCTAAATCGTTTACAATAAACCTATGACGAACTACTGAATAAAGGACAGGTGAAGAACAATATGGTATGGAACGGCAGATCGATCGGAGGCATCGCGCTGGGATTGCTTGGCGTATGCACATTATTTGTTTGGGGCGGGTTTGAAGCGTTTATCTCGTACGCCTTAGCTTTCATTCTGCTGTACTTCGGATTTCGCTTTCTCCGAACAGCGGACAACGCGCTGAAAAAAATTTGCAGCGTGCTCGGCCTCATCGCAGGCGGCGTACTGCTGCTCTACTGGCTGCCTAAATTTATCGCGCTGCTGATCTCGGCAGCCATGATCATCGGCGGCTGGTATTTGTTCCGGACTGCCCAAGCAAAGTCTTTCACGTACCGCGTAAAATAACAATTCCAATCTCGAAAGAGACCGCCCTGGCCATCGTGCCGGGCGGTCTCTTCTCTTTATGCCTTCAGCTTCGCGGCTTGGCCCGATTCGTCGGGGCCGCCGCCAGCGGATCGTCCGGCCAGACGTGCTTCGGGTACCGGCCCTTCAGATCTTTCTTCACCTCGAAGTACGCATCCCGCCAGAAGCTGGCCAAATCCCGCGTCACCTGCACCGGACGGTGTGCCGGCGACAGCAGGTGCAGAACAACCGGCACCCGGCCACCGGCCAATCGCGGCGTATGCTGCAGCCCGAACATCTCCTGCAGCCGCACGGCCAGCACCGGCGCATCCGGATCGCTGTAGTCGATCGGAATGCGCGAGCCGCTGGGCACGGTTACGTGCGTAGGCGCATCCTGCTCCAGCGCTTGACGCTGCGGCCAGGACAGCATGCCTTCGAGCAGCGAGGCAGGCTGCAGCCGCTGCAGATCTTCGCGCTGCTTCATCCCGTACAGATGCGGCGCCAGCCATTCGTCCAGCCCCTCCAGCAGCGCTTCATCGGAAACGTCCGGCCAGCCGTCCCCGCGCGCATGGCGATGCATGAAAGCAAGCCGTTCACGCAGCTGCTTCGCCGGTTTGGTCCACGTCAGCAGGTCGAGGCCCTCCGTACGCACACCTTCGAGCAGCGCTTGGACGACCTCGCCCTGCTCCGGATTCGGCCATACCGTTTCTTTCAGCAGCAGCGCACCGAGCCGTTCGCGTTTGCGCGCCCGCACATTACGGGCTTGGTCGTCCCATCGGACAACCGCTTCCCGGACGATGAGTTCGTCAAAGTGCCGGTACAGGTCGTCCAAGGTTAGCGGTGCGGCAAGCCGGATGCGGCTGTCCGTTCCCTGATCGTCCAACTCGGCAGCCACCAGATAAGCCTCTTGCGACAACTGCTGCGGCTTGCCGAACACCGCTCCGCGCCCTCCGCTGAGAATAAACCGTCCGTCCCCGCGGTTTTGCCCGATTCGATCCGGGTAAGCCAGCGCAAGCAGCAGCCCGCAGTTTGCGTCCTTGTCCGCGCTAGTCGCACCGCTTAAGCCAAGCCTCCGCTTCCACTGCGCCGCTTCCTCCAGAACGCGCCGTTTGACCGCCGCGTCGGCAGCCGTCCCCTGCGCAGCCTGGGCTTGCCTCGCAAAATCGTGCAGCGCGGCGAATCGCAGCCGAATATCCGCATCGTCGCCCTGCCGGTCGCCGCCGAACACATCCCGCTCCTGCAGCATAGCGGCCAGTTCGCAGGCCATCTCCCCCAGGTGAAGCGGAATCGCGCGGAGCACCATATGCGCGAGACGGGGCTCCATCCCCAGCTCGGCCATCTGCCGGCCGTGCCCGGTAAGAGCGCCGCTCGCATTCAACGCGCCGAGCTGCTTCAAGAGCTCGACGCTTTGCGCATAGGCGGCAGCCGGCGGCGGCGTCAACCATTGGAGCGCTCCGGGATCCGCGACTCCCCAGGCGGCCAGCTCCAGGGCAAGCGGGGCCAAATCGGCTTCGGCGATCTCCGGCGTACGATGCTCCGCCAGCGCCCGGTCTTCCGTTTCCGACCATAGCCGGTAGCAGACGCCCGGCGCCTGCCGGCCGGCGCGTCCTCGCCGCTGATCGGCGGACGCCCGCGACACCTTGGCCGTTTCGAGACGCGTCATGCCGGTGCGCGGCGAAAACCGCGGCACACGCATCAAGCCGCTGTCGACGACAATGCGCACGCCTTCGACCGTCAAGCTCGTCTCGGCGATCGGCGTCGAGATCACGATCTTCCGCTCTCCCTGTTGTCCGGGCTGCAGCGCTGCCTCCTGCGCTTGCTGCGGCAGCATGCCGTACAGAGGCGCGATACGAATGCCCGGAACCCTTTTCAAACCTGACAACATGGCTTCGACACGCCGGATTTCCCGCGCTCCCGGCAAAAAGGCCAAAATATCGCCTTCATCCCGCGCAAGCGCCATTTCGATCGCTCTTGCCGTCGCCTGCTCAACCGTCTCGTCCCGTTTACGCGGCAAATGATGCGTGACGACCGGATAGCTCCGTCCCTCGCTAACCAATAAAGGCGCATCGCCCATCAGCGCACTAACCGCCGCCGCGTCGAGCGTCGCCGACATGACCAGAATCCGCAGATCGTCACGCAGCACCGTTTGCGACTCCAAGCAAAGGGCCAGACCGAGATCGGCTTGCAGGCTGCGTTCATGAAATTCATCAAAGATGACGACGCCCGTATCCTCCAGCGCCTGATCGGCCTGCAGCAGACGTGTAAGCACGCCCTCGGTAATAACCTCAATCCGGGTTTGCGCGCTTACCTTCGTCTCCAGTCTTACCCGATACCCGACCGTTTGACCGACCTTCTCCCCCAGCATTTCGGCCATATAACGCGCCGCTGCCTTCGCCGCCAAACGCCGCGGCTCCAGCATGAGGATCTTGCGTCCTTGCAGCCAGGGCTCGTTCAACAGCGCCAGAGGAACCCTTGTCGTCTTCCCCGCTCCCGGCTCCGCCACCAGCACCGCCCGCGCATGTGCGGACAGCGTACGGCGAACGTCCGGAATGAGTGCATCTATTGGCAATTGTAACAACCCGGTCACCTCTTGCTCTGAATATCAACTCATGGTTTCAGGATAGGCCGACCTCTCACCGAACACCCTGACTTACAGGTAAAAGACGGCAGGCCGACGCCTAAGCTGCCGAAGCTTGGGCCAAGACGCCACGACAAAAAGACCCGGCTTCTCCGAAGTGGAGCCGCCAGATCTTTCCTCCCCGCTCACTCGTCCCAAGTCCCGAGATCGTGTCCGATCTCCGGCCCCGACGCGGCTGCAAAATGATGGACGTGCCGGTTCACCGAAAGCACCGTTTTATAAAAGTTCCCTTTCGGTTCGAAGGGCTCATCGTCCAGCCTGAATTCGACCCGATGGATATGCTCCCCGCTCGGCAGCGCGATGGCCGGACCCGTAGAACCGAAGAATCGGTGAAAATGTCCGGCGCTCATATGCGTATGGCCTTGAAACGTATGTACATGTCCATCGGCCGCACTTCCGTTCACCGGATAAGTAAACAGCTCGAGCGAATGCGCATGTCCGAGCACGGTGTCCGTCCAGCCGCCCGCGTAATGCGCATGGGCCAGAGGCCTTGGCGCGGTGGCCCCGGGCAGCTCCTGAAATTTCCGCATCGACTCCCCCCCACGCCGAATTTCTTCACATTGTACGCGGGAGTATCGTCCGTTCATGCCTTATTTTTGCTCGGGAATCAAAATCCACCCTTGATAAATCCCGTAATAAAACAGAAACGCACTGACGAAGCCGACGATCAGCCACATAATAGCTGCCGTTTTCTTCTTCTTAAAGGCCAATACGAACGAGAGACTGAAGAATGACCCCATCACAACCAAACAAACTAACATGACGATCGTCGCCATCCGATATAACTTCCCCTTTGCTTCACATTACGGGCAAATGCCCTACCGTTTACAAAATACCATAAATAAAAGAGGAAGCATATAGCGGAGCCGACTTTTCCTTGACAAATTATTGAAGCCATCCAGAAACAATTGCCGATCGGTTCGCCTAAGCGTGCGAATGTCCGTGCGGCGTGTGAGGGTCTTGCGGCGTTTCGTGATTGTCGACGAACGTAACCGAAAGCTCGGCGTAATGTACGCCCTTCAACACTTGTATACGCTGCCGAAGCTCATGCAGCTGACCGAGCATGCCACGAACAACGATAATCTCCATGCATTGATGGTGATTCAGATGCACATGCATCGTGGAAATAATCTGATGGTGATAATCATGCTGGAGCTCCATCAAGGTGAGCGGCAGCTCGAAAGCGTGATGGTCGTAAACCATCACGATAGTTCCGGCGACCAGCTGACCGGTATCCATGCCGCCCGGTTCAAGGAGGACCCGCCGGACGAGGTCCCGGATCGCTTCCGAACGGTTCGTATAACCTTGTTCCGTCAGATAGAGATCGAATTGCTTGATCAGCTCTTCCGGCATCGACACGCCAAATCGTGTTAAGACGTCTTTTTCCATATTTACACCTCGACGCGTACAATCTCTCTGTTTATTCTAGCATATGCGCGCTGAAGAAATAAACCTTCCACCTTGATGTGCGAATATCGTGCTATTCATTTACATAAAAGTAGCACAGTGATATGATATGGTTTGAAATCATGCATATTCCTACATACAGAAGGAGGAGAAACGGATGCATATCCCGGACGGGATTTTATCCCCCGCGGTTTGGAGCGCTTCCGCCATCGTATCGGCTGCGGTATTGGCAGGCAGCGTCCGGCACTCGCGCCGTCAGCTTGACTATCGGGCTGTACCGGTAATGGGCGTCATGTCCGCGTTTATTTTCGCTTCGCAGATGGTCAACTTTCCGATTCTCGGCGCAGCGGCTTCCGGTCATTTGATCGGCGGCGCACTGGCGGCACTGCTGTTCGGCTTCTGGCCGGCAACGCTGGTCATGACTGTGGTTGTGGCCATTCAAGCTATCGTCTTTCAAGACGGAGGCATTACGGCGCTTGGCACGAACGTGCTGAACATGGCGATTCTAGCTCCTGCCTTCGCCGTCGTCACCCATAAGCTCTTGAGCAAACTCTCATTCATCCCCAAAGCGGCGGCGGCGTTCGTATCCGCTTGGTGCTCGGTCGTACTTGTCTCTTTGGCCGCCTCGGTGCAGCTTGCCTTGTCCGGCGTCGTAGGTTTGGGGGACGCGGCGGCGGCGCTTGTATTCTGGCATACGTGGATTGGGATCGGTGAAGGCCTGATCACAGCCGTCGTTCTGCCTATCGCGCTGCGTTCGTCGTTTTATTTGCCAGGGAAGGAGACCGCTTCCTTATGAACAAACCGGTTCGTTTCTGGCTGATCGCTTCGCTGCTGATCGCCGCCTTCGTCTCCCTGCTCGCTTCCAGCCACCCGGACGGCTTCGAGAAAGCCGGTGAGGAAATCGGATATATCGAACAGGCCGGCACGCTGCTTGGGTCCTGGTTTCCGGACTATACCTTTCCGGGAGTCGAAGGCTGGTATTCGGGCAGTCTGGCCGGTATATTCGGCACTGTGCTGACATTCGTCCTGTTTCTGCTGCTGGGCAAGCTGATCAGCCGCAAAACCCGATGAAGACCATCGTACGCTATCCCCCGCTCCGGATTGCGGCAACCTTGCTTTGTATCGTGATGGCGGTCAGCATGAACCGGTTGGACATACTCGGAGCGCTGCTTGTCTGGGGACAGCTTTACCTGATTATGACAAATGTACCGCTCCGCTCTTTCTGGGGAAGAGCTCGGCTTATCGTTCCGTTCGTCCTGTTCTCGTTTTTATTTTTCCCCTTGTATGAGAGCGGGACGGGCATTGCCCTTGGGAACGGCTTAACCTTGTCCGCCGCTGGCGCAGAGAAGGCGGCCGTGTATGCGGCCAGGCTGCTTTTCACCGTACAAGCACTGACGGTTTGTTTCCACGAGCTGCCGCTTCCCTCGTTTTTCCAAGCGCTGCTTCGATTAAAAGTTCCCGGGATTTTCATCGAACTGATTCTGTTTACGCTGCGTTTTACTCTCGTCATTCGGGACGAAGCATTCCGCATGATGCAAGCGCGCCGCAGCCGCGGCTTGCGGCTCCGCGCTTACTTCAACTACCGGCAAACGCTCGAGCTTGCCCGGCTGCTCGGACTGCTGTTACAGCGATCGCTGCAGCGGTCCGAACGTATTTATTGGGGAATGATGTCCCGCGGCTACCGCGGCGTACCTGCGCAATCCCCGCTCCCCGCCTACCGTTCGGCAGACGGCGCGTTAGCGGCGCTCGCGACCGTGCCGGTCGCACTGCTGTTCCTTGCGGACAAGCTATGGAAGGAGATCGGATGATGGAGCCTATGTTTCAATTCGACAACGTCGTATACCGGTACGGCGGCAGTGACGCTCAGCCTGCAGCCTTGAACGGCATTTCGTTCGAAATTCCGCGCGGCTCCCGGACGGCGTTAATCGGTCCGAACGGCGCCGGGAAATCGACGCTCATTTTCCACATGAACGGATTGTTTCGCTGCGCCTCCGGCGCCGTCCGCATTATGGGCGAGCCGGTGACGAAGAGCAATCAAGCGGAATGGGTGCGGAAGGTCGGCGTCGTCTTTCAAGATCCTGACGACCAAATCGTCTCCATGACCGTGAAGGACGACATCGCCTTCGGCCCGCTGCAGCTTGGACGCCCTGTTCATGAAGCACACCGGATCGCGGAAGAATGCATGGCGCTGCTCGCCATTGAGCCGCTCGCTGCCCGTAATCCCAGCGAGCTCAGCTTCGGACAGAAGAAAATGGTCGCAATCGCCGGCGTGCTCGCCATGGATACGGAGGCGGTCATCGTCGACGAACCGATGGCATTCCTCGATCCCGAAGGACAGCGCCTGATCCACGACGTGTTAACACTGCTCGCGCAGCGCGGGAAAACCGTCGTCATCGCCACCCATCAGATGCAGCTTGTCGCAGAATGGGCGGAACAAGCGATCGTCATACGCGAAGGCGCCTGTCTGGGCAGCATGACGCCGCGGGAGCTGTTCGGATGTCGTCCCGAGCTTCTCGCCTCCGCCCGGCTTGATCTGCCTCCCGTTGCGAAGCTGATGTCCGCATTTGCCTGGAACCCGCCCGAATCGATGCCGATCCGGATGGAGGAAGCCCGGCAATGGCTGCGTCAACAGCAAGACCTCTGAACCGCCTTCTCCAGGCGTTCAGAGGTCTTCTTCATTGCTTTGCAGATTACGCTTACGGTTCTGCGCCAGACTGCACTTCGAGCTCGTCCAGCTCCTGTAACAGTTGCTCCTGCTCGCTTGCCGTTAACGAGGTATGCTCGGCAAGCTCCCGCAGGATCGCCTGCCGATCCGCCTCGTTATGTGTATCGACTTTGAATTTCACGATGTCCAAGCTTGTTCCTCCTTATCGTTGTCGGATAAGGTGAGGATAGCCAGCATGGCTTCCGATTATACGTCGATGACGCTCGAACGCTTATTCCGAGCAGCTCGAATTGACGACTTCGCCTTCTTCGACATTGATTTTCTCCGAGATCGAATCGCGAATGACGCTCATGACCAGCTGCAGCAGGTAGTTGATGTCTTCCTGCGATTGCTTGAACTCGCTAACGATCGGAATGGCATCGAGCTCGTCCTGAAGCGCATTGATTTCATTTTCGATTTTATCGACCATTTTCTGATTTTGGAACGATTGAAAAGCGACGATTTCCTTCTGTTTTTTCTTGATCGCGCTGATCAGCGTTTGAATGTGATCGTTGTTCGCAATTTGCTTCTCCGCTTTTTGAAAAAACTGAACCTCGTTCGAGGTCGAAATCAGATCCGCCAATTCCCGCGCTTTCGCCAAAATATCTTCGCGCACGATCAATTCCGTGTTCGTATACAATTCCATGCCGCAATCGGTATATTTTTGCTCTGCCATCCGTTTACACGCCCCTTAGCTTCCCAGTTGTTGTGTTACGGCTTCCTGCACCCAGTCGCCTTTGATGTAGAACGTCGGGGTTTCCGTAATCCGTACCTGCACAAATTGGCCGATCAGTTCTTTCGGTCCTTCGAAATGAACCAGTTTATTCGTACGCGTCCGCCCGGCCAGCACGTTCGCATTGTTCTTGCTTTCGCCCTCTACGAGCACCTCGAGCGTTTGACCTTTCAAAAGCTCATTGCGTTGCTTGCTGATCGCGTTCAATGCGTCATTCAAGCGGTACAACCGCTGTTTCTTCACTTCGGCCGGGATATCGTCCGGCATTGCAGCGGCCGGCGTACCTTCCCGAGGCGAGTAAATAAACGTAAAGGCGCTGTCGAAACCGACTTCGTTCACGAGCGAGAGCGTATCCTCGAACTGTTCGTCGGTTTCGCCCGGGAACCCGACGATAATGTCTGACGTAAGTACGACATCAGGAATCGCCTTCTTGATTTTGCGAACAAGCTCCAAATAATGCTCCCGCGTATATTTGCGGCTCATCCGCTTCAAGATTTCGTTGTTGCCCGACTGCACGGGCAGATGGATATGCTCGACCAGATTGCCCTTCTTCGCAAGCACCTCGATCAGATGATCGTCAAAATCGCGCGGGTGCGACGTCGTGAATCGGACGCGCGGGATATCGATCTTCCTGATATCGTCCATCAAGTCGCCGAAGCGGTATTCGATGTCCTCGAAGTCCTTGCCGTACGCATTGACGTTCTGACCGAGCAGCATGATCTCCTTGAAGCCTTGCCGCGCCAGCTCGCGCACTTCGGCGATGACGTCCTGGGGCCGGCGGCTCCGTTCCTTGCCTCGCGTGTAAGGCACGATACAATACGTACAGAACTTGTCGCAGCCGTACATAATATTGACCCAGGCTTTAATGCCTTCACGCTTCTTCGGCAAGTTTTCGATAATATCGCCCTCTTTGGACCATACCTCGATAACCATCTCCCGGCTGAACATCGCTTCCTTGAGCAGCACCGGCACCCGGTGAATGTTATGCGTGCCGAAAATAAGGTCGACGAACGGATGCTTCTTCATGATCCGGTTGACGACGCCCTCTTCCTGCGACATACAGCCGCAGACGCCAAGAATCAGCGAAGGCTTCTCAAGCTTCAAATGCTTCAGGTGCCCGAGCTCCCCGAACACTTTATCCTCGGCATTCTCCCGGACGGCACAGGTGTTGAGCAGGATGATATCCGCTTGCTTGCGGTCGTCGGTAGACCGGTAGCCCATCTGCTCCAGCATCCCTTTAATCGTCTCGGTATCGTGCTCGTTCATTTGGCAGCCGTACGTTTGGATCAAGTAAAACTTGTCCTTGCCGATTTCCTTCATATCTTCCGGGACGTTGAAGTCGTAATGAACTTCAATGTCCTCTTTCCCCCGCTTCTTCGCATCCGAATAGGAAGGCGGTTGAAAATATATGGAATAATCTTTCTTCGATTTGTTCGTTGTCGTCATAGACTCGCGTTCCTCCTGAAACTGCAGTGTGCCGCAAAGATCGTACCCTTTATTATATCACTAGTACGGCACGTTTTTCAAAGAACTTGAATGAAAATCAGTCTATTCGGACAAAATCGTACCGACATCGCCTGTTGTCACACCCGCTGCGTTCGCTTCATCCGTATCGATATGCATATCGAGCGCAAATTGGTCGGACACGCGCGCGATCACTTGCTCGAACACAAGCGAACGTTCGCCTTCCACACGCACCTTCAGCAGCTGCTTGTCCCGAATGCCCCATTTAGCCGCATCTGCGGTATGAAAATGAATGTGCCGTGCCGCGATAATAACGCCTTCCTGGAGTTCAACTTCCCCTTCCGGGCCGATCACCTTAATCCCCGGCGTGCCTTCGGTGCGCCCCGACTCGCGAACGGGGGGATTCATCCCCAGCGCAAACGCATCGGTCCGGGATACTTCCAGCTGCGAATGCGGACGTGCGGGGCCAAGGATCCGGACTTTATCGAATCGCCCCTTCGGACCGACAACGGCTACCGTTTCTTTGGCTGCATATTGACCCGGCTGCGAAAGCTCCTTTAATACCCTCAGTTCGTAGCCGGCTCCAAACAATACCTCGATATGCTCCGCCGATAAATGAATATGTCTCGCGGAAACGCCGATCGGTACTTGCTTCATGTCCCATCTCTCCTTGATCTTTCTATGGCTTCTCTTCCCCATTATACCCATCCGCAAAATAAAAAGCATACGGCTTGGGCCGTATGCTCGCGTACAATTCATGAAATTATTTGAATTCCGCCACCAATTTATCAAACTCTTGCTCGGTGAGCTGGAGATTCGCTTTATTAAGACCTTCCGGTTTGAATCCGGACACGAGGTCTTCATAGCTTTTCTTCGATTTGTCTTGGTAGATCAAACCGGTCACCAAGCTGTTCGTCTCCATGATTTTGTTCATCGCCATCACGCGGTTGGACGGATCGTAATCCGGTGTTTCTTCCAGGTCCACGATATTTTCCTTAAACCACTCGTATGTGTTCACTTTGTTGAACGTCACACACGGGCTGAATACGTTGATGAAGGAGAAGCCTTCGTGCTTCATGCCTGCTTCGATCAGCGAAGTCAGCTGTTTCAGGTTGCTGGAGAAAGATTGTGCGACGAACGTTGCGCCTGCAGCAAGCGCCACTTCAAGCGGCGACAAGGCGGATTCGATCGAACCGGCCGGTGTCGATTTCGTTTTGAAGCCTTCTGCCGAACGCGGCGATGTTTGACCTTTCGTCAACCCGTAAATTTGGTTGTCCATGACGATGTACGTAATGTTGATGTTACGGCGGATCGCATGGACCGTATGGCCCATCCCGATGGCGAAGCCGTCGCCGTCGCCGCCAGCAGCGATAACCGTCAGCTCGCGGTTAGCCATTTTCAGACCTTGCGCGATTGGAAGCGAACGACCGTGCACACCGTGGAATCCGTAAGCGTTAATATAGCCGGAAATACGGCCGGAGCATCCGATACCCGAGACAACGGCAAGCTGTTCAGGCTCAAGACCCACGCCGGCAGCCGCTCTTTGAATCGCCGCTTGTACGGAGAAGTCCCCGCACCCTGGACACCAGTTCGGTTTGATATTGTTGCGGAAGTCTTTTAACGTTGCCATACAAGGTTCAACTCCTGACAAAATTTTGTGATTTCGGCTGGCAAGAACGGATTTCCATCGTATTTCAGCATGCTTTTAATTTTATCGGCATATCCGACGTTCAATTTGATCAAGGAAGCGAGTTGGCCTGTTGCGTTGTTCTCTACGACAACGATTTGCTTCGCTTTCTCCAGATAAGGTTTCAGTTCCTCAACCGGGAACGGATGCAGCAAGCGCACCGTTACATGGTTCGTTTTCAAGCCTTCTTTAGTCAAACGGCCGCGAGCTTCGTCGATCGTACCGCCGATGGAGCCCATACCGATGATCAGCAGATCCGGCGTTTCATGCGGTGCATCCACGAGAATCGGGTTGTTGACTTTGATGTTTTTGAGTTTGCCCATCCGTTTGTCCATCATTTTCTTACGGTTGATCGGGCTTTCCGACGGACGGCCGTCTTGATCGTGCTCGACGCCCGTTACGTGGTGGATGCCGTATTTTTGGCCCGGCACGACGCGCGGTGAAACGCCGCTCTCGGTAAACTCATAACGCTTGAACATTTTGTTGTCTTCAAGCGGAGGAAGCTCTCCCGTTTGGAGCGAACCGCGTTTGATTTGAATTTTATTGTAATCAAGCAGCTCGCTCGTTTGTTTACCCAAGGAAAGCTGCAGGTCGGTCAGCAAAATGACAGGCACTTGATACTCTTCCGCCAGGTTGAACGCTTCGATCGTGTCATAGAAGCACTCTTCGATCGAGGAAGGCGACAAGACGATTTTCGGAATTTCACCGTGCGTGCCGTAGATCATCGCGAAGACGTCGGACTGCTCTTGCTTCGTCGGAAGACCTGTGGAAGGACCGCCGCGCTGCGTGTCGACGATAACGACAGGCGTTTCTGTCATACCGGCCAAGCCAATGGCTTCCATCATCAAGGAAAGACCAGGACCTGCCGAAGCCGTCAGGGCGCGTACGCCGCCGTAGTTAGCGCCGATCGCCATCGTACATGCCGCGATCTCGTCCTCGGTTTGAATCACTGTACCGCCGAATTTCGGAAGCGTTTTGATCAGATACTCCATGATTTCGGAAGCCGGCGTGATTGGGTATGCAGGCATGAAACGGCAGCCTGCAGCGACCGCGCCCAAGCCAATAGCGTCATTCCCGATCATAAACAGCTTCTGTCTGCCGTCTGCAGGTTCCAATTGGAATTCCGGCAGTGGTCCTCCAGTCAAATTCAGAACGAACTCCGCCGCTTTGCGAACCGCTTCGATGTTCTTCTCGACGACAGCCGGACCTTTACGTCCGAATTCTTCTTCTACTGCTTTATTAAACACTTCAAGCGGCAAGCCGAGCAAAGCCCAAGATGCGCCGGAAGCGGCCATGTTCTTAAATAAGGAAGTGCCAAGCTCTTCGGCGATTGCCGTAATCGGAACCGGGAACAGTCTTGCTTTTACGCCTTCAGGTACGACAGGATTCACTTTTGCATCGGCGATAATAACGCCGTTCTCACGCAGCTCATGTGCATTTACATCGATCGTTTCTTGGTCAAAAGCCACGAGAATGTCCAAATCGTCGGAAATCGCACGAATCGGTTTCGTACTGATTCTGATTTTGTTGTTCGTATGTCCGCCTTTAATCCTCGAGGAAAAATGACGGTATCCATACAAGTAATACCCCAGTCTGGTCAAAGCTGTAGAGAAAATTTTGTCGGTACTCTCCACGCCTTCCCCCTGCTGTCCTCCGACTTTCCAAGATAATTGGCTAATCACCGTTGTCCACTCCTTTTAAATTCGCTGCCATTGCAGCTACCCCTTGATCGGTCCGAAAGACGATCAAACCACGATAGATCTTTCAGGTGTCACCCAAATTTTAAGTCGTCAAGAGGTAAATTGCAAGGGTTTTAACCCAATTGTAAAGATAGTTATTTTAGATCATATCCATATCAAATAGAGAATAGTTTAATGGTCTTGTATCTAGAAAACAGATGTTAAGTTTTAGTGAACCGGCAAATAGGCCTGTAACAACGAGTGCCAATTGGCATAAAGAAATCGGTTCACTTGTTCGTCCGAATAACGTTTGGCCAACGCTTCGACCAGCCGCGGGAATTGTCCCGCATGCTCCAGCTGCGGAATCCAGCGGTCAATTCCATCGAAGTCTGATCCGAACGCCACCTGCCGTTCGCCTCCCAATGCGCAAATATAATCGATATGTTTGAGCAAGTCGTCAATCGTCGCACCCCCTTGACTCTTGACGAACCAAGGAACGAACGTGATTCCGATCCGCCCGTCGCGGCGAATGATTTCGCGGATTTGGCTGTCATCCAGGTTGCGCGGATGCCCGCATATCGCCTTCGCGTTGGAATGCGACGCTACGAAGGGCAAGCGCGCGGTGTCGGCCAGATCCCAAAAAGCCGCCACCGATAAATGAGAAGCATCCATTAGAATACCCAGTTCGTCACATTCTTTAATAAAGGTTTTTCCCTTCCTGGAAAAGCCTGCTTGCCGCGGCTCCAAAATACCGTCAGCCGCCCAATTCGCGTAGTTCCACGTCGTGCCGATCATCCGCACGCCCAGCTCGTACAACGTCCGCAAATAAAGCGGATTGCCGTGTAAGGCATCCGCTCCTTCCAACGTCAACAGCGCGCCGCGCTGCTTGCCGTTCATCACCGCCTCCAAATCGCCTCGATTCTTAATCGGACGGATGCGACCGTCCGATGCGACTTTCCTGTAGAAAATGGAGATGTATTCCAAGTAATAGTCAAAATGAGGGACGGTTATACGTTCCGGTAAATAAATTGCAAAAAATTGCACTTTTATATTGGAACGGCACATTCGCTCATACGTCACGTCTAATCCGCTGAGGCTCGTACCGTAGAAATCAAGCGCTCGGTTTTCAAACAATTTGTATAACACGTCGCAATGTCCGTCGATGACGATCCTGGTCACGATCTCTCATCCTCCCTCTCTTCGCCTGCCGGCGCACAGCCCAAAAAAACCTGTCTACGGCGTAAACAGG
Source organism: Paenibacillus sp. JCM 9796 (assembly GCF_055379675.1). Taxonomy (NCBI): domain Bacteria; kingdom Bacillati; phylum Bacillota; class Bacilli; order Caryophanales; family Paenibacillaceae; genus Paenibacillus; species Paenibacillus sp. JCM 9796. Next base: position 5,177,044 of record NZ_AP043723.1, on the reverse strand, counting down.
CGTTTGGGTTTATGATATGAACGTATATGAACTATCTCGGCTCCACGATCAGCTTGATCGCCGTGCGATCTTCACCGTCAATGACAATATCGGTAAACGCTGGTATGCAAATCAAATCAACCCCGCTGGGAGCCACAAATCCTCGGGCGATCGCTACCGCTTTAATAGCTTGATTAAGCGCCCCTGCGCCGATAGCCTGGAGCTCCGCCGCCCCACGTTCACGCAACACTCCGGCAAGTGCGCCAGCAACGGAATTTGGGTTGGATTTTGCTGAAACCTTTAATACTTCCATGAAAAGTACCTCCTCGGGAATGATGATAGCTTCCAGTACTAATCATATTCTAGGAATTTGCGGTTAATTCCTTCTAACCGAAAGTGGTATTTTCGAAAATATTTGAATTGTTTGTCAATTTAGAAAAAGCGGCAAGGAGCAAGCCGCCTATTCGAACAACAGGTCTTCTTCATTCATCCGGATCAGCTGCATCTTCTGACCGAGTCCGGTCGTCGGATTCAAGTCGATACAGACGGCGTGGAAGTGCCACTGGCCTTCATCCACGACGAACCGGGACGGCAGCTGGGTCATAAATTTATATAAAACAGCCGTCCGCTCCATGCCCAGAATACCGTCACGGGGTCCCACCATGCCGACATCGGTCAAATAGGCCGTTCCTTGCGGGAAAATGCGCTCGTCATGCGTTTGCACATGCGTATGCGTACCGACCACGGCCGACACGCGGCCGTCCAAATGCCAGCCCATAGCCAGCTTCTCCGACGTTGCCTCGGCATGGAAGTCAACGAATATGTACGGCGTTCGTTTACGCGCCGCCTCTACCAATTCGTCGGCTTTCGCGAAGGGACAATCCAGCGGCGGCAGGAACGTGCGTCCCATCAGATTGATGATCGCCAGCTCCTTGTCTTTGGTCTTTACGAATGTCAATCCTTTGCCCGGTGTGCCAGCCGGATAATTGGCCGGCCGGACAATCCGGTCGTCCCCATCGATAAATTCAAAGATGTCCTTCTGATCCCACGTATGATTCCCCATCGTAATCCCCTGAACGCCAAGCTCGTAAAATTCGCGCGTAATCGCCGACGTAATGCCGCGGCCCGCCGCTGCGTTCTCTCCGTTCACGACAATCCAGGTCGGGTTGTACTTCAATTTCAGCTTCGGCAAGCACGTCTTTAGCGCCTTGCGTCCGACCGAGCCTACGATGTCTCCAATAAATAACAGTCTAATGTTCGTAACCCCCTATACATGCTCATCGGTCTACCTAATGAAAGAGAAGTGGCTGTGTCGGCCACTTCTCTTTCGGATTGTGCTGCTCTCAGGTTATTTGGCATATTCTACGGCACGCGTCTCGCGAATGACCGTCACTTTAATATGACCCGGATAATCGAGTTCGCTCTCGATTTTCTTCGTAATATCCCGAGCCAATCGGAACGCCTCGGTGTCGTCCACTTTCTCCGGTTGGACCATGACGCGAACCTCACGCCCCGCTTGAATGGCAAAAGATTTCTCTACGCCATCGAACGATTCCGAGATTTCCTCAAGCTTCTCGAGACGACGGATGTACGTCTCCAGCGTTTCTCTGCGCGCACCCGGTCTTGCTGCGGATAAAGCATCCGCTGCGCCGACGAGCATGGCGATGACCGATGTCGCTTCCGTATCGCCGTGATGCGAGGCGATACTGTTAATAACGACTGGATGTTCTTTGTACTTCTTGGCGATCTCCACGCCGATCTCCACGTGCGAGCCTTCCACTTCGTGATCCAGCGCTTTCCCGATGTCATGAAGAAGTCCGGCACGTTTCGCCAATGTCACGTCTTCTCCGAGCTCTCCTGCCATCAGTCCTGCGAGGTAAGCGACCTCCATGGAATGCTTCAGCACGTTCTGACCGTAGCTGGTACGGAATTTCAGACGACCCAGAATTTTGATCAGATCCGGGTGGAGTCCGTGTACGCCGGTTTCGAAAGTCGCTTGCTCGCCGTACTCGCGAATCCGCTCGTCCACTTCTTTGCGGGACTTCTCCACCATTTCTTCGATTCGAGCCGGGTGAATACGTCCGTCGGCTACGAGCTTCTCAAGCGACGTACGCGCAATTTCACGGCGAATCGGATCGAAGCCGGACAAGATAACCGCTTCCGGCGTATCGTCGATAATGAGGTCGATACCGGTCAAAGTTTCCAGTGCCCGGATGTTACGGCCTTCTCTACCGATAATGCGCCCTTTCATTTCTTCGTTAGGAAGCGCAACAACGGATACGGTGGTTTCGGCCACATGATCCGCGGCGCATCTTTGGATGGCCAAAGTAATAATGTCTCTGGCCTTCTTGTCGCCTTCTTCTTTGGCTTGTTGTTCGATTTCTTTAATCAATTGCGCGGTTTCATGGCGAACTTCCCGCTCCACGTTCGTCAAGATGATCTGTTTCGCATCATCCATCGTCAACGAGGAAATTCGCTCCAACTCGGAAACTTGATCACGATAAATCTGATCAATTTGCGCTTGGGTTTCTTCGATTCGTTTCTCCTTGTTGGCGACCTGCTCTTCTTTTTTCTCAAGAGATTCTAATTTTTTATCCAGCGATTCCTCTTTTTGCAACAGTCGTCTCTCTTGTCGTTGTGTTTCGTTTCGACGTTCACGAATGTCTTTTTCAGCTTCGGTTCTGAGCTTGTGAATTTCGTCCTTCGCTTCCAGAACCGTTTCCTTTTTCAGTGCCTCCGCTTCTTTGCGAGCGTTGTCGATGATCTGCTGTGCGGCATGTTCAGCACTTGAAATTTTCGCCTCTGCAAGGGACTTGCGGATAAAATAACCGATCCCGAAGCATAGTACACCAACAACGAGAACAATCAGGATCCAGATGATCGGTTCCATCCAGTTCACCTCCCTCGTTGTTTCTCCAAGGGGTAAGCTTGGGATAATCAGGTTGTTTAATCCATTCTACATACGTTAGAAAAAGTAAAAATTGGCGATTTTACTTTGCGAATCGTCTCCTTGGGCTGTCAAGGAATGATTCTGTATATGATGAATATACATGATTATTTTATAGTTTGGTCAAGAAGCTTGTCAAGCTGTTGGCCTTCGCCCCCTATCTAAATAGGATAAATATTTTAATCGGATCACTCATATTCCGAAAGATCCAACTCCGCCAAGTCATCATCGTCCATGCTGCGCTGCGGCATTTTGCCCAGAACTTGTTGAACGACGGTTAACGTGTACCCTCTGCGCTGCAAGAAGGAAGCGATTTTCCGCCGGGCTTTCGACGGGTCTTCCTCCCACTCCCGCTTGTAACGTCTGGAAACGAGCGCGTAGGCCGCCTCCCGCTCCGTCTCCGCGTCCACTCCGGCAAGAGCCGTTTCGATATGCTCGTTGGGTACGCCCTTTTGCTTCAATTCCTGTTTGATCCAGTGACGCCCTTTCTTTTGCGATTGCGAACGCTGCTTCGCCATTTGTTCCGCAAACAAAGCGTCATTCAAGTACCCTTCCGTTCTCAGCCGGGAAATCACGTCTTCGATGACATCCGGCTGAAATTCCTTTTCCTTCAGCCGCGAACGCATCTCGTGTTCGGAGCGAAGCCGGCTCGCCAGCAATCGAACAGCGCTCAAGTAAGCCTTATGCCTCTCTTCAGCCGCCAGAATCCGTTCCATCTCCGCAGACTCCACCTGCGCACCCTTTAAGAGCCGGTACTTGATCATAATGTCTTCATGGACGGAAAAAGCCAACTTATCGTCTATGAAAACATTGTACCGCTGCTGAGCTCTCGCCTGACGCTCCACTTTCGTAATAAAACCGCCCAGCGGTGCGCTTTCTTGATAACCGGTCATCCATACTACCTCCACAAGAAACGGCGAAAAGGCACCCTTCTGCTAAGAAAAGGTGCCTTAAGCCGATTTATTCGAGTACTGCCAAATCCTCTTCTTCCTCTTCATCATCGTCCGTATTCGGTCCGACTACTGCAACCAAATTGCTGGTTTCCCGAATTTTCTTCTCGATCGCATCCGCCAGATGCGGATTTTCCTTCAAGAATTGCTTCGCGTTCTCACGGCCTTGACCAAGACGCTCGCCACTGTAGGAATACCACGCGCCGCTCTTCTGGATAATATCCATTTCTGTCGCGATGTCGACGATGCTGCCCTCTTTGGAAATTCCTTCGCCGTACATGATATCGATCTCCGCTTGTTTGAACGGCGGCGCTACTTTATTCTTAACGACTTTAATCTTCGTCCGGTTACCGACCATATCGTTGCCTTGCTTGATCGTTTCTACGCGGCGTACGTCCAAACGTACGGAAGAATAAAACTTGAGCGCCCGTCCGCCGGGGGTCGTCTCCGGGTTCCCGAACATGACGCCGACTTTCTCGCGCAGCTGGTTGATGAAGATGGCGATCGTCTTCGACTTGTTGATCGCTCCGGACAGCTTACGCAGCGCTTGCGACATCAGACGCGCTTGCAGCCCGACGTGCGAATCCCCCATCTCCCCTTCGATCTCCGCTCTCGGCACGAGCGCGGCTACGGAGTCGATGACGATGATGTCGACCGCGCCGCTTCGTACGAGCGCTTCCGCGATCTCGAGCGCCTGTTCGCCCGTATCGGGCTGTGACAGGAGCAGTTCGTCGATGTTGATGCCAAGCTTGCTTGCATAAAGCGGATCAAGAGCGTGCTCCGCATCGATGAATGCCGCCGTGCCGCCTACCTTCTGCACTTCCGCGATGGCATGCAGCGCTACGGTCGTTTTACCTGAAGACTCCGGTCCGTAAACTTCTATAATTCTACCGCGCGGATAACCGCCGATACCGAGCGCGATATCGAGCGCAAGCGAGCCGCTTGGAATAGTTTCCACTTGCATGTGGGTAGATTCACCCAGTTTCATAATCGACCCTTTACCAAACTGCTTCTCGATTTGACGAAGGGCATTTTCCAGTGCTGCGCGACGATCCGTCAAGAGACTCACTTCCCTCTTCTATATTCTCTTATGTTTCCATCATAACGGTTTTCATAACCTTTGCCAAGGTTTTTCTCGAACATATATTCGCATCTTGGTCCAAATAAAAACCGTAACAAGGTTTAAAGTTGTTACGGTGCTTCCGCGTAAATCTATTATACTTTATTTTCTAGTGAGCGGCAACTACGATTTTAGCCGTTCCCACAGCTGATAGAGCGCGCTTTTGGACGCGCGCAGCTTGATTGTCGAGCGGTTGCCCCATGCTTGCAGCTCAACCGCCGCCGCCTCGCCCCCGCCCGCAATCCCGACATACACCAAGCCAACCGGCTTGCCTTCCGATTCCGAGGGTCCTGCCACGCCGGTGACGGATAGTCCGTAATCGGCCCCGCACAAAGTCCGTACGGCCTCCGCCATCCGGATCGCCGTTTCCGCGCTGACGGCTCCGGGAGCTCCCTCGCCTTCGAGCTCGTTCAAGGGAATGCCGAGCACGCGGTGTTTCACCTGGTTCGTATAACTGATCAACCCGCCGGCGAAAGCGTTCGAGCTGCCCGGTACGGCCGTCAGCAAATCGCTGAGCTGTCCTCCGGTGCAGCTTTCGGCCACGGCGAGTGTTTGGCCGCGGAAAGCGAGCTCCCGCAAGAGGAATTCTTCGAGCGAGATGTCTTCTGCCGCATAGATGAAGCCTCCGAGCCGGCGGCGTATCTCATCCTCCAGCGGTTTAAGCTTCCGTGCGGCTTCCTGCGCGCTTCCTGCGCGCGTCGTTAACCGAATGGCCACCTCGCCTTCCTTGGCGTAAGGCGCTATCGTAGGATCCGTCTGCGCGTCGATCAAATCGATCAGTTGATGCTCCAGCGACGACTCGCCGATGCCTGCAAACTTGAGCATGGTCGAATGAAGCGCCTCCAGACCTTCGACATTCGCTTCTAACCACGGTTTGACCTGAAGCTCGAACATCGGCTTCATTTCGCTCGGCGGACCCGGCAGAAGCACGTAGCGCGTGCCGTCCACCGTTAAGGCGACGCCCACCGCAAGGCCCGTTTCGTTCGCCAGGGGATCGCTCCCTTCCAGCATCAGCGCCTGCCGGGCGTTGCTCTCGACCATCGGCATGTTTCGTTTGGCGAACAGCTCCGTCATTTTGTCCATCGAAGGCTGGTGGATCACCAGCGGCCGTCCAAGCACCTCGGCAAGCACATCCTTCGTTATGTCGTCCTGCGTAGGCCCCAGACCGCCCGTGCAAATAATCAAGTCGGCCCGGCTCTTCGCAAGCGCAAGCGATTCCTTGATCCGTCCGGCATTGTCACCGACGACCGTATGAAAATATACGCCGATGCCCAGGTCGGCCAAGCCTTTAGATAAAAACTGCGCGTTCGTATTGGCGATTTGACCCATCAGCAGCTCCGTGCCGACGGCGATAATTTCCGCTCTCATCCTATTCCCCTCCGGATACAACAAAAACAATAGGTCGCCCTACTGTTTCTTGTCGTCGAAATTGATAACGTGTTTGTTTTTAATAAAATAATCAAAGCCGGAATAAAGCGTAATAATTGCAGCTACCCAGCTGGCTACGAGATCGAAACGGAAATCGATGAAAGCAAACGGGAAGTTGTTGATAAGAAGCGCAATAATCGCCGTGATTTGCGTCGCTGTCTTCCACTTGCCCCATTTGCTTGCAGCCATGACGGTGCCTTCCAGCAGAGCGATTTGACGCAGGCCGGTGACTGCAAACTCCCGGCTGATGATCACAATCGCAATCCAGGCGTCCAGTTTATCCATCTCGACCAGAGAGATGAGTACGGCGGATACGAGCAGCTTGTCGGCAAGCGGGTCCAGAAGCTTGCCCAGATTCGTGACAAGCTTCCGTTTTCTCGCGATATAACCGTCAAGGCTGTCCGTGCTGGCCGCAATAATAAAGATCAGCGCAGCGATAATCTGATTGTACGTAATCGTAAATTGCTCGATCCGGACATGCGGGAATTTGACGTTAATGAGCAGGAAGAACATGATGATCGGTACTAAAAAAATTCTCGCCAACGTAATCCGGTTGGCTAAATTCATGCCACAACCTCCCCGGACAGATCAAATTCGAACGAATGCGTAATGCGAACCTTGGCAATTTCGCCGATCTGCAAATCGGCGCCGCGGGCAAACACCTCGCCGTCGATTTCCGGCGCGTCGAACTGCGAACGCCCGACATAAACATCGTTCCGGCCGTCGTATTTTTCGATCAGCACGTCGATCACTTGGCCGATCCGATCGCTGTTGCGTTCATTCGAGATTTCACGCTGTATTTCCATCAGCACGTTGGCCCGGTATTCCTTCACGTCGTCTGCCACTTGATCCGGCAACCGGGATGCCGGCGTATCCTCTTCCTTCGAATAGGTAAAGACGCCTAGCCGGTCGAACTTTACTTCGCGAACGAACGCTTTGAGCTTCTCGAAGTCTTCGTCCGTCTCTCCCGGGAAACCGACGATAATCGAGGTGCGAAGCGATACGCCCGGAATGCGGTCGCGGATTTTGCGGATCAGCTCCCGCGCGTCGCGCTGCCGTCCCGGACGGCGCATCCGCTTCAGGATGCCGTCCTCGCTGTGCTGCAGAGGCATGTCGATATATTTGCAAATTTTCGGATTGCCGGCAATCGTTTCGATCAGCTCATCGGTGAAAAATCCCGGATAAGCGTAATGCAGCCGAACCCACTCGATGCCCGGCACTTCGCTGACGCGGTTCATAAGTTCAGGCAGCTTGAACGAATCGTAAAGATCCGTACCGTAATTGGTCGAATCTTGCGCGATCAGGCTGATTTCCTTGACCCCTTGCGCGGCGAGCTGGGCCACTTCGTCCAAAATTGATTCGATGCTGCGGCTGCGGAACTTGCCCCGCATGATCGGGATGCTGCAGAACGTACAGGCGTTATCGCAGCCTTCCGCAATCTTCACATAAGCCGTATAACGAGGAGTGGACAAACGGCGCGGCAGCTTCTTCTCATAGTTAAACACCGGGTTACCGACAAAGATCGGTTTTTTCCCGGCCAGCGCTTCATCAATAATGTCGTTGATTTTATCGAAATCACCCGTTCCGACGATGCCGTCGATCTCCGGCATCTCGTTCATCAATTCCTTCTTATAGCGCTGAGTCAAGCAACCGGAAACGATCAAAGCTTTCAAATTCGCGGTTTCTTTCAGTTCCGCCATATCGAGAATCGTATTCACCGACTCTTCCTTCGCCGCGTCGATGAAGCCGCACGTGTTGACGATGATAATGGTCGCTTCTTCCTTCTCGGCTACGAGCTGGTACCCGCGTTCATGGACGAGGCCGGACATAATCTCGGAATCGACCAAATTTTTCTCACAGCCCAGGGTAACCACTTTGACTTTCTCTGTCATGAAATTTCCTCCAAAACGGCATGAAGCCTTTTACTTCTAATTGGGTCTGCTACAAGTATAATATACTCCCGCAAACAGTGTCAAAAACACGAAAAACCTTGCAGGTCTTAGAATCCGCAAGGTTTAAAGCCTACTCTGTGCCGTTAACGGAAATTGATGAACTGCAGCTCCAGCGGCAAATCGGCTTTGCGAAGCAGCTGCATGACTTGCTGAAGATCGTCTTTACTCTTTCCGGTGACCCGAATTTGATCGCCTTGAATTTGACTTTTCACCTTCAGCTTCGAATCACGAATCAGGATATTGATTTTTTTGGCAATGTCTTGATCGATGCCCTGCTTGACTTTAATCCGCTGGCGCACCGTGCTGTTCGCGGCCGGCTCAACCTTGCCGTATTCTAAATTTTTCAACGAGATGCCCCGCTTGGCCATCTTGGATTGCAGAATGTCGAGTACGTTCTGCAGCTTGAAATCGTCGTCCGAGACGACGACAAGCTCTTCCTTTTCCAAGGTGATGCTGCTCTTGCTGCCCTTGAAATCGAAGCGTGTGGCGATCTCTTTCTCCGCCTGGTTGATCGCATTGTTCATTTCCTGCATATCAAGCTTGGATACGATATCGAATGAATTTTCACTGCTCATGAATCGAACTTCCTTCCCGTCAAAATTTTACCAGTTTTTATTGTAACAAAAAAGACACCCTCTGCACAAAGGCAGCGCGTGTCTCCTTGGATGCCCGCCGATGCGGCTACGATTTCAGGAAGTCCACCTGCACGTTCTTCACGTTGGCCTGATTGCCGACCGGATAGCTTTGACCGTTAATGACAATCTCCATGGCGCTGGCTTTGCCAAAACGTAAATAAGCCGGATTGGCAAGTTCCCAACTTTTCACTTCCCCATTCTTCAATATTCCTTCGTGCAGCTGTTGGCGGCTTGTGCCGAGCTCGTCGATCTTCATCCAACACTCGTCGCCGACTACCTTCACCTCGATCTTGAGCTTATCGGTTCCGCTGACCGCATAAAAATCGGTCCCCCGCTCACTCTTGACCAGCTTCACTTCGTTCTTAGGCTCAGGCTCAGGCGCGACCGGTGCCGCTGCAATCGGCTCGGGCTGCGTTTGCGCGAGCTGTCCGCCGCCGTTTGCCCCCGTGCCCGGGGTTCCCCCGTTATCCGTTTTTGGCGCGGCCGGCTCGATCTTATCGGTAATCTGCTTCGGCAAATTGTTGCTGGCGTCGCTCGTGCCTTTGTAGTTGATGCTCATAAAGTAATAAATAATCCCCAAAATAAGGACGACAAAAGAGATCACCATGATGTTGGAGGCCCATTTGCCGATACGTTCCGTATTTCGGGTCGTCGATGTGCGCGTCGTGCGGATCGGCTCAACCTTATCCGTTTCCGTCGCAGGAATGACATTCTGATACATCTGCAGCACTTCGTTCGGATCGAGCCCTACGGCTTCGGCATAGCTCTTGATAAATGCGCGCACATAAAAATTGCCGGGCAGCACTTTGTAGTTGCCTTCTTCGATCGCTTCCAAATAGCGCTTGCGGATTTTGGTCACTTCCTGCAAATCTTCAAGCGAAATCTTCTTTTCCATTCTCGCTTTCTTCAATAACAGACCGAGATCGGTCACGCTTGTCACCCCTTCCCGTTATGAGTCGTATGCTTTGAACCTTTAGCCGGACATCCTCAATAGGAATCGAAGCCGCCGGTAAAACTTTCATAAGTAATCTCTTCATCAGGCGTCGTGCGCAGTTCGACGATGCAGTCGAAATGATCATACGTATATTCCGATTCCCGGATGAAAATATCCGGATGCTCGATCACTTTTGTGGACGGCATGCCCATAATGTCCTGGAGCAGCCCGTAATGCTTCTCGTTGGAACGCAGCGTGGATACGATACCGTCGATAATGAACACGTTGTTCGGGTTCATCTCGTCCTCGGATAGTTGACTGCGCACCGTCTGACGAAGCAAGGTCGAAGAAACGAACGTCCACCGTTTGTTCGCGCACACGCTGCCGGCAATGATGGACTCGGTTTTCCCTACCCTTGGCATCCCCCGCAAGCCGACAACATGATTGCCATCCCGCTTGAACACTTCGCCAAGAAAATCGACCAAAAGTCCTAGTTCGTCGCGCGTAAAGCGGAACGTCTTCTTATCGTCCGAGTCGCGTTCGATATAACGGCCGTGACGTACCGCCAAAATGTCAACCAATTTGGGCGTACGAAGAGCCGTTATAGTTATATTATCCACTTTTTTTAACATTTTACCCATTAATTCCACTTTTTCTTCATCATTCGTTTGCAGCAGCATGCCGCGTGTCCGGTCTTCCACCCCGTTGATCGTCACGATGTTGATGTCGAGCATCCCCATCAAAGAAGCGATATCGCCCAGCAAGCCTGGACGGTTCTTATGTATTCTATACTCCATATACCATTGCTTCTTATCGTTATATTCGTTCGTCATGTCCGTTCTCCGATCATAGAATGTTAGGTTTTGTACAAATGGGGATACGAAAAATATTCTACAATATTCGATAAATTCCTCCCGTTTCAGGCGGGTTTTCAAAAATTCTTCTTCACAACCGCTTCCCGCTGCTCATAAGGCTGCAAACCGGGGGTCCACGCCTGGTTCGAGAGGTTGTTCCTCAAGGTAACGAGAATTTCGTTCCAGTTCAATTCGACCGTCGTCTGCGCCATGTTAACAACAGGCACCTGCAAGCCGCGAATGCGCTGCAATTGACTTTTTTCCAGCGGCGCGAACACGACAATCCACGCAGGGCCGTGCGAGCGAACCTGAAACTGTAATTGACTGTACCAGCCTTCCGCATCCGCAAGCGACACGTATTCGGCCTCTTCCGACGGCGCCCATTCGGACGGAATCGGATACGCCGAGGTAGTCACCCATTCGATCGCCCGATCGGAGACGAGCTGCTGCCTGACCCATTCGTCCCATTCGCCGCGAAGCTGCGATTCCAGAACCGACTTCACCATGATATGCGAGCCTTGGATGGACAATGTCTGCCGGACAACCTGATCATCAAGCAAAATCCATTTGCGGTTTCCAATTTGCTCCGCTTGCGGAAGCGTCGCCTGCACCAGTTCATGACCAGCCACTACGATATAATCGTAGGCATGGGAACGGATCGCTTCCAATTGTTCTTCCGACAGCGTCGACACGTCAGCGAACCAATCGAAGGCGGTCTGATGGTGATCGCGCCAATCCACCAAAGCGGCTTGCAGCCGCTGCTTCGTATCGGGCGCCAAGTTCGGTTCGGTCACTACCAGCAGCGAAGGTTTGCTTTGCAGCAAGGCCGGATCGATGCTGGGAATATTTTTGCTGCACCCGGCGAGCAAACCGACGGTAAGGAACAACGCAATGATTCGGATAAGCCCTTTCATCTTTCTTACTACCCTCATTTCTGTATCTTCCGAGCTCTTCTCCTTAGTATATACGTTTCAAAACGCCATTCCAAGCTATGCGCAGGCAGCGCAAAAAAAGCCCCCTGGGAAGGAGGCTGGCTTAAAATGACGCTTATGATTAATTATTCGCTTTGGCAAGCTTCACCATAGCTTTGGCGAGCGTTTTTCTTTCTTGCTCGTCACATACATCCCACAGTTCTTTCAGGACGCGTTCTTCTTTGTTCTCGGGATCGACTTTATCGGATAAAAACTCGCCGATCTGGAACGCGAGTTTCGATATCGTCTCATCGCTCATCCCGGCTTTCTCTGCTTGCTCTACACGCTCTCCTAAAAATTCCTTCCAGCGTTCAAACACCTTCAGCACAGTTGCCATGCCGCAATTCCTCCTTTGAAGTGATATCGACGTTACAAAGGTTAGAATTCGCAAAACACGCAAAGTTTATACGGTTGGTCAGGTCAGCCATCCGCCGTTGGGACTTATGATTTGTCCGGTAATATAGCCGGATTCCGGCAGCGCCAAGAAATAAACGAGTGAAGCGATTTCGTCGGGTTGGGCGAACCTTCCCGCCGGAATGTCGTGCTCAAGCGCCGCTTTCTCCTGCGCGTCGAAGCCTGCCATCATCATCGTGTCCACGGCGCCGGGAGCGACTGCGTTCACCGTTACCGCCGAGGGCGCAAGCTCCTTTGCCAGTGCTTTCGTGAAGGCGTTGATCCCGCCCTTCGCCGTCGAATATGCGACTTCGCAAGAAGCGCCGGAGATGCCCCAAATCGACGAAACGTTAATGATCCGCCCGTATTTTTGAGCAATCATCGCGGGCATGAACTGCCGCGTCATCAGAAACGTACCTTTTAAGTTGATGTTCATAATGTCATCCCATTCCGTTTCCGTGACATCAGACAGCATCCCGTAATGGGAAATACCCGCGTTATTAACCAGAATATCGGGAATAAGTCCGTGCTGTTCGAGCTTCTCGCGCATACGTTCGATTTGATCGAGCGATCTTAAATCAGCGGTAACCGTCAGTACACGGGCTCCGTGCCGCATGCAGCTTCGGGCTGTCTCGTTCGCCGATTCATGCGACTGCAAATAATGGATGACAACGTTCATGCCGACGGAGGCAAACCGGCGGGCGATCGCCGCGCCGATTCCGCGGCTCGCCCCCGTTATTAGTACAGTTTGTTCGGTAAAAGATTTAATTCCGGTTGGTGTCATTTCGCCTCGCTTCGGACAATGGACGCTGCGAGCTGGTTCCAGTTGAAATGATCGGCCAGGCATGCATTCACATCTTCAAGCGAAAGCTGTTCATACACCGGCAATATGTCAAAAAGGTCCATATCCTTAAAACGGTATTTCGTAAACTCGTTGGCGATTGCCTCCGGCGAGTTCAATTGGCGGAGGAAAGCACCGATCTTCTTCTTCTTGCTCCGTTCAAAATCGGCGCGGTCGATGCCGGACGCTTTCACCTTGTCTATTTCTTCTTTCACCCGGTTGATCAACAGCTCCGGATCCTTGGTGTCGCCGCCGATTACCGAGAATGCGTATTGCTCCGCAATGTTGTATTCGGATCCGAAACTGTCGGAAATGAGCTGCTCATCATACAGCTTCTGGTAAATGGCCGAGCTGGGGCTGACGAGTATGTCGAGCACCACTTTCATCGCCAGCTCCCGCTTCATCATCTCACGGCCGCGAAGCGGTTGACTCGATTCCTTGCAGCCGAACAAGCATTTCGGCACGGAAACGGGCAGCGTGCTTTCCTTCCGCGGCGCCTTTACTTCACCAGGCTCCGTTTCAAACAGACGGTGAATCTCTCCCTGCGGCTTAAACGTCTTGGCCGCCTGGTTTTGCTTAACCAAATCCATTATTTCCTGCGGATCGACGCCGCCGACCACAAATAAGCTCATATTGGTCGGATGGTAGAACGTATGGTAGCATTCGTACAGCATTTCCTTCGTAATTTCCCCAATCGACTCGACAGTGCCGGCTATATCGATATGCACCGGGTGAACATGAAACATCGTTTCAATTAACCCGAAATAAACGCGCCAATCCGGATTATCCTGGTACATCTTAATCTCTTGGCCGATGATCCCCTTTTCCTTCTCCACATTCTCGTCCGTAAAGTAAGGATGCTGCACGAAATCAAGCAAGGTCGTCAAATTTTCCCGGATATGCCCGGTCGCCGAAAACAAGTAAGCGGTTCGATCGAAGCTTGTGAACGCATTGGCCGACGCGCCTTGGGCGGCAAATACGGAGAAGATGTCCCCTGTGGGCTCTTCGAACATTTTGTGCTCCAGAAAGTGGGCGATGCCGTCCGGCACTTTTTGCTCCGGCCGGCCTTCCACGCGGAAATGATTATCGATCGAGCCGTATTTGGTTGAGAACGTGGCGTATGTTTTTTGAAATCCTTCTTTCGGCAAAATGAATACCGTCAATCCGTTAGGAAGCTGCTCGCTGTAAAGCGTTTCCTTGACTTGCGGGTAAGGGATCGTTTGCATTTATTGTCCCCCTTTGCTGTCGGTTAAAAAATAAATCGTATCCAGCTCGGTTTGCCGGGCGATCCGCTGTATGTCGGCAGGCGTCGTCTGCTCCACCGCTTCAATCAGCTTCGGCACGGTGCGCTCCGCTCCCGACAACCGGTTATTGAAGTCGAAGGCGATTAACTCGAACGCTGAATCTTGAAGCTCGCGCAAATGTCCGGTTATCATCGCTTTCGTCTGCTGCAGCTCGGTGTCGTTAATCTGCCCGTCTTTCATCGCCTGAAGCTGGTCTTTAATGATTTGAACCGCCTTCTCGTAATTCCCGATCTCAATGCCGGATTGTATCGTGAGAATGCCTTTATGTCCATCCAGTCGGGACGAAGCGTAATAGGCCAGACTCGCCTTCTCCCTGACGTTTGTGAACAGCTTGGAGTGCGGATAACCGCCCAGAATGCCGTTGTACATGAGAGCGGCCGGATACGAATCGTCACCGTACGAAGTCGGGATGCGCAGCCCCATATTCAGCTTGCCTTGATTGAGGTCAAGGCGTTCCACCACTTCGTTCACCTTCGTCACTTGACGATGCTCCGCCTTCAAGGCATAGCCCGGTTGAGCGGTTCCGCGGCTGTCTCCAAGCTGAAAGGAACGCTCGATCAACGGGAGTACCTGGCTTAAACTGGTGTTGCCGACTACATACACGTCAATCGGGGCCTGAGCGAGCCATTGACGGTAACGGTTCGTCAGCAGTTCGGAATCAATGGCTGCCAAATCTTCAATACGACCGAGGGGATGCAGCCGATACGGCTCCTCCTTGCACATCTCCGCGATGCAGCGTTCGGCTGCATAGCGAATCTTATCGTTGACGATCGCTTCCAACCGCTTCTGGACGGTCGTTTTCTCCGATTCGATATATTTGGCCCTCAACCGATCGGCGTCCATCGCCGGTTGTGTCACCGCCTCGCCTAAAAACTGCAGCGCCTGTGACAGTAAAGATTCCTTGCTTGAGACAAAATCATCCTGAATAACGTCCATCCGAAACTGCACCATCTGATAATCGCCGCGCTTGTAAACGTCAAAGCCGAAGCCGGCGCCGTACAAATCGTCCAGCCGCTCCCGGAATTGTTTCGTTTCCGGATAAGCCCGGCTGCCCCGGCGCAGCACGAACGGAATCAAAGCGGTCGGCGTCACGGTGTCCTCCTTCAGCGGACACCCGATATATACGGAAATCGCAAACGTTTTAAATTGCTCGGTCGGGAGCACATGCACGCGTAGCCCGCGCACGGTTCCCCGTTCAAGTTGGATATGCTTCAAAGCTGCAACAACCCCTCTCGACATCGGTCTACCGCCTTTCCGGTTATTCCCATTATATTCCTCTATAAACAGAAGAAGCAACCGCAAAGCGGTCACTTCTTCGCCGAGTTATTTACAGGTTATTTGCAAAAGATATGTTTCCCTATCGTTTTCACCTGCGGACGGGTCCAAATCCACTTTGAAGTCGCCGTGGCCGGGTTAAAATAGTACAGGCAGCCGCCCGAAGGGTCTGAGCCGTTCAGCGCATCCTGGACCGCTTTGAACGACGTTTCGTTCGGCTCCAGCCAAATTTGGCCGTCAGCCACAGCCGTGAAGGCGCCCGGCTGGAAAATAACGCCTGAGACCGTGTTCGGAAAGCTCGGGGAGTTGACGCGGTTAAGGATAACAGCGGCCACCGCCACCTGCCCGATGTACGGCTCTCCTCGCGCTTCGCCGTGAACGGCGTTCGCCATCAGCTTCATATCCTGAAGCGATAGACCGAGTCTCGTGGACGGGGTCATGCCTGTCGGCGCAGGCGCCGTTCCGCCTGTACTCGGGGCAGCTCCGCCGCCGCCTGCCGCATTGTTCGCCGGAGCGTTGCCCTGCGAACTGCCGGTGACCCAAGGCGGAAGCTCGTCGTGCTTGGCCTTCCAGTCTTTGGTGGCTTCCCACAGCTTTACCTTTGTTTTGTCGCCGACAATGCCGTCAGCTTTCAGGCCGAATTCCGACTGGAACCATTTCAACGACCTTAACGTCTGATAGCCGAAGTCTCCGTCGACGTCTCCTTTATAAAAGCCTAGGAATTTCAAACGCCCCTGCAGCTCGTACACGTCTGCTGTTCCGGACGTTCCGTACCTGATTTCGTTCTTGCTGAACGTTTGCTCGGTATGTAAGCGGTGCTTGAGCTCCAACCCGGCAAATAACACAACTACCAAACTAACGGTGATGACAATCAATCGTTTGTTCATTCGCGGCAACTCACCTTTCCCACTCTCATGATGTCAGACCTATTTAAGGGTTATTATGAGAAAGGGATGCCGCTTCTATTCAATACTTTCGTAATGCATCCTTCAACCTCGCTAGGAGCTCATTCGGTTGATTTCGTACTGCTCCATGGAGATCAGCACCTCGCGGGGCTTACTGCCCTCGTACGGCCCTACGATCCCCCGCGCTTCCATCGTATCGATCAGCCGCGCCGCACGGGTGTACCCGACGCGCATACGGCGCTGCAGCAGCGATACGGACGCCTGCTTCGCCTCCAAAATGATTTGCACCGCTTGATCGTAAAGCTCGTCCTCAAACAGGTCCTGATCGTCCTGTTTCTCCTCCACAAGCGGTACCATATCTTCAACGTATTCGACCTGGCGCTGGGTGCGCACGAAATTACAAACGGATTCGACCTCCTGGTCGGATAAAAAGGCCCCCTGCACGCGGACCGGTTTGGACGCGCCCATCGGCAAATAAAGCATATCACCCCGGCCAAGCAGCTTTTCCGCTCCGGCTGAATCAAGAATCGTTCGCGAGTCGACTTGCGACGATACGCCGAAGGCGATCCGCGATGGAATGTTCGCCTTGATCACGCCGGTGATCACGTCTACGGAAGGCCGTTGGGTCGCAATCAGCAAGTGGATACCGGCCGCGCGCGCCATTTGCGCCAAGCGGCAAATCGCATCTTCGACATCATTGGCGGCGACCATCATCAGGTCGGCCAACTCGTCGACGATGACAACGATATAGGGCAGCGGAGCACCGGTTTGCGTTTCCACCAGCATGTTATTGTAGCCCTCGATATTTCGTGTGCCGCTCTTAGAGAACAGTTCATACCGCTTCTCCATCTCGACGACGACCTTCTTCAAGGCCAGCGAAGCGCGCTTCGGATCGGTGACGACGGGCGCCAGCAAATGCGGAATACCGTTATACACATTCAATTCGACCATCTTCGGGTCAATCATCAGAAACTTGACTTCATCCGGCTTCGCTTTGAATAAAATGCTCGTGATAATGCCGTTGACGCACACCGATTTCCCTGAACCTGTAGCCCCCGCAACCAACATATGAGGCATCTTCGACAAGTTGCCGACGATCGGCTGGCCGGAAATGTCGCGGCCGAGCGTGATTGACAGCTTGGAGGCGGCATCCTGAAAGGCTGCCGTCTCCATGACCTCACGCATCGTAACGATCGACACCTCGGTATTCGGCACTTCGATGCCGATTGCCGATTTACCGGGAATTGGCGCTTCCATCCGGATGTCCTTAGCGGCGAGCGCCAGCGCGATATCGTCGGTCAAGCTGACGATGCGGCTAACCTTCACCCCGACGTCAGGCTGAATTTCGTAACGCGTCACCGCCGGCCCCCGCACCACTTCGAGCACCTTGGCGCGGACGCCAAAGCTTTCCAGCGTCGCTTCCAGCTTGCGGGCGACCGCTTTGTAGTCCAGCGAATCGGCGCCTTTCCCCGAAGCCGGCTTGGATAAAAGCTGCAGCGAAGGCAGTTCGTAAGGTATCGTCAGCGGCTTCGTCTTGATGTCAAAGTCTTCACCGTTCGCGGTATCGAGGCTCTGCTGCTCTTGCGGCTGCGCCGCCGGATCGGCTGCTGCGGTCGCCGCCCCCGTAACAGAGGCTTGCGGCTGTCCGCTCAATTCGTTCTCGTCATAGCTTTCTTGCCGCACTTGTTCCTGAAAATCGCGAATAACCGGAATCGCCGAGTCGTATCCCGCGGCTTCTTTCGCATCGTTGCCATCGTTCGAATCGGGTTCTTCCCCGGCATAAGCGGAGTATACCGTTACTTCTTCGTCCGCCTCCGAGTACGTCTCATCCTTAGTTCGTTTCGAGGAAACGCGCGCTTTCTTCCCGCCGTCCTCCGAAGGTTTTAACAGCTCAAAGAACAAAGACCGTTTCTTGGCCGCGGATTTGCGAGCCTTAGGCTCCGGTCTGTACGTTTCTTCGTCGAAGTCTTCGTCGATCGGCATTGCGAGAACAGCCGCCGCTTTCTTCTTGCGCGCTGCCGCGGTCGCTGCGGCCGCTGCGGCCGCCTCGGATGCTCTGGCCGCTTTCCGCTCCATCATCTTCCGCTTTAGGAATTGCCCGAGCAGCGTATCCTTGAACGGCTTGCGTCCCTGCAGCCTGGCTGCCAGATCGCCGAACGACCACCCGGTAACCAGAATAAAGCCGGCTACAACCAGCGTAAATTGAATGAGCCGCGCTCCCAAATTGCCGAACATGAAATACAATGCCGCATACAGTAAGGAACCCGTCATCCCGCCGCCTACACCGTCGGTCAAGATGTTCTGGCCCTCTTCGGAAGGACTCAGCCCCTCGACCAGGCTCGTCCACGTCTGGAAGACGATCTGTCCTGCCGTGAAATCAGCCTTAGGGTACAGCTGTGTGAACAAGCTGATGTGGCTCATCAGCAGCAGGGACAGCATGATGAGCAAAATCCCCGACTTTCGGACCGTTCGCCAAATCGGCCACTGGCGCTTCATCATCGCGTACAACGCGACGTATATGAATACGAGAGGGATGACAAAATCCCACGTCCCGATCACGAACCGGAACAAATAGGTGAGCGAACGGGCCACCGAGCCTTCACGGGAAAGCGCGATGACGGATAACGTTAAGATCAGGATGCCGTACAGCTCAAATTTTAAATTGGTTTTGATACCTTTGCCACTCTTCTTCCTCTTGGCCAAAACCATTCACCCCCGTCAGCCTATTATACCATAAACTGGAGCGAAGCTGAACGGGACGCCTGCAAAAACGGTTAGCCGGGAAAGACCGGTTTAAATTCGATTAACCGGCCAGGGGTGTACTGCGGATTTAAAAAATCTTGCGGGTTGCAGCTTATGAGCCGTACGATGGTAGCCTGCGTTTGATTGATCGGCTGTACCTGCATCGTCACGCCGTTCATGACGATTTCCAGCAATTGCGTCGCCGACTCCATCGCGTCAATGCCTTCCATGACCTTGTCCATCGGCAATATCGTGTAATGCGTCATTGCACCACACCCCCGGAGAGTGTTTTCCGGCGTTCTTCGATCATGCTGTTTAATTTGCCGATGGCCTCCCCTATTCCCCCCAAGCTGTCGATGAGCCCGTATCTAACGGCATCCGTCCCGACGACGGTCGTTCCGATATCCCGCGTCAACTCGCCCGTTTTAAACATAAGCTCCTTGAATTTATCCTCGTCTACACGGGAATGCCGGGTTACGAAACGAATGACGCGCTCCTGCATTTTATCCAGATATTCGAACGTTTGCGGCACACCGATAACCAGACCGTTCAGCCGGATCGGGTGGATGGTCATCGTAGCGGTTTCCGCGATAATGGAATGGTTCGCCGACACGGCGATCGGTACACCGATACTGTGTCCGCCTCCAAGCACCAGCGTGACCGTCGGCTTCGACAAGGTGGCAATCATTTCGGCGATGGCCAGCCCCGCTTCCACGTCGCCTCCCACCGTGTTGAGAATGATCAGCACGCCTTCAATTTTCGGATTTTGTTCGGCCGCTACGAGCTGCGGGATCAGATGCTCGTACTTTGTCGTCTTGTTCTGCGGCGGCAGCACCATGTGTCCTTCTATTTGACCGATGATCGTCATGCAAAAGATATTCGATTCGCCGCTCGGCACGACGGTTTGACCCAGCTGCTGGATGGCTTCAACCGCTCCGTTCTTGCGATTTTCGTCCTGCCCCTGAGCTGTCTGCGGCTGTTGTTGCGGCTGTTGTTGCGGCTGTTGATCCTGTCTGTTCGTCAGCATGGCAAATTCCCCCTACTAAGTATCCAAATCTTCTTTAGTATGGTACGCTTCGCCAATAATATGCACGTATAGAAAAAGCTTCCTTACCCGGCAACGGCCGAACAAGGAAGCTTTAACGTTTATATAACTTAGGGTTCAAGTGACTAATGCGAGTGACTAGACTTCCATAATAATCGGGAGAATCATCGGTCTTCTTCTGGTTTGTTCATATAAAAATCGTCCGAGTGCATCTTTTACATGCGTTTTGAGCGATGCCCACTCATTTACGTTTTCATTCATCAGGCGATGGAGCGTGCTCGTCACGATCCGGTTCGCCTCGTCAAGCAGACCTTCGGATTCTCTCACATACACGAAACCTCGGGAGATGATGTCCGGACCGGACAAAATCGCACCATCCTGTTTGCTCAACGTTACGACGACGACCAGAATGCCGTCCTGGGACAGCAGCTTGCGGTCGCGAAGCACGATGTTGCCTACGTCGCCTACGCCCAAACCGTCGATCAAGATGTTGCCCGCCGGCACTTTCGAACCTTTGCGAGCGACGCCGTCTTGAATTTCGACGGTTTCACCGTTGTCCACGATGAAGATGTCTTCGCGCGGAATGCCGACGGATTCGGCCAACAAGCCGTGCTGCCGCAGCATCCGATACTCACCGTGAATCGGAATGAAATATTTAGGCCTCATCATATTCAGCATCAGCTTCAGTTCTTCTTGACTGCCGTGTCCGGAAACGTGCACACCGGTTATCGAGCCCGGTCCGTAAATTACATGCGCGCCGATGCGCATAAGCTCATCCACCGTACGCCCGACGTAACGCTCGTTGCCCGGAATCGGAGTCGCCGCAATAATGACGGTATCTCCCGGCAAAATGTCGACCTTGCGGTGCGTCGATCGAGCCATACGCGTTAACGCGGACATCGGTTCGCCCTGAGAGCCTGTCGACAAAATGGCTACGCGATCGCCTGCCATCTTGTTCACTTCTTCCGGCTCGATCAGCATACCGTCCGGAATGTTCAGGTAACCGAGTTCGCTGGCGATCGATACGACATTCACCATACTGCGCCCGATAACGGTCAGCTTACGACGCGTTGCCACGCAAGCGTCGACAACCTGCTGAATCCGGTGAATATTGGACGCGAACGTTGCAATAATGACGCGCTGCTTCGCTTTGCGGAACACCTCTTCGATTTCTGCGCCGACACTGCGTTCCGATCCGGTATAGCCCGGACGCTCGGAGTTCGTACTGTCGGACAACAGGGCCAGTACACCTTTTTGTCCGATAGCCGCCATTTTGTGCAAATCGGCGTACTGATCGTTAACCGGCGTTTGATCGAATTTGAAGTCTCCGGTGTGCACCACGTTCCCTTCCGGCGTTTCCAGGCAAACCCCGACGGAATCCGGAATACTGTGGTTCGTTTTGAAGAACGTCGCTGTAATGCAACCCATTTTCAATTCCGAATCCGCTGTGATCACATGACGCTTCGTTTCGCCAAGCAAGCCCGCTTCTTTCAATTTCGTTTCGATCAACCCCAAGGTTAACCGGGTTCCGTAAATAGGCACATTCAGATGCTTGAGTACATACGGCAAGCCGCCGATATGATCTTCATGTCCGTGCGTAATCAGAATACCGCGAACTTTATCGCGGTTTTCCGTCAAGTATGAAATATCCGGGATTACGATGTCGATACCGAGCATGTCCTCCTCTGGAAATTTCAAGCCGCAGTCGACAACGACGATGTCGTTCGCATACTGAATCACATACATGTTTTTACCGATTTCACCCACGCCGCCTAGGGCAAAAATCGAAAGTTTGTCTATATTTTTCTTTGACAACGTATAAACCTCCTTGGTTGATTTGACGACGATTTTCCATATGAACGATTAACCAATTCATAAACCGCACCAGTCACTTGCCACCATTATACATGAAAGAATCTTGCCATTACAAGTAAACCGTAAATACCGCTCATCCCTGTGCCGGGTACTGCTTAGCATCTCCTAAAAAAAGAAAACCGATGCCGCGAACGGCACCGATTCATCGAAGACTTCATGCAAATAGGGACGCAATGAATTGTCCTTCTTGTTCGGTCACATCCACGAGCGGGAGCCGTACGCCACCGACCGAAACCCCTCGAAGGTTAAGCGCATATTTCACCGGGGCCGGGTTGGGGCGGAAGAACAATCCGCTGAAAATCGGCAAAAGCTGCCCATGCAGCTTAGCCGCTTCCTGTACGTTCCCCTGCAAGTAGCAGTTTATCATATTTTTCATTTCTTTTCCAATTACATGACTGGCTACGCTGACCACGCCGTACGCTCCGACCGATAAGGCCGGCAGCGTCATGCTGTCATCGCCGGTATACACGCGAAACCCGGACGCAGCGCCGCTCACGATTTGCGTTAATTGGTCAGTGCCCGCGCAATCTTTCGTCGCGACGATGTTCGGAATTTGGGAGAGCCGAATCGTCGTCTGCGCATCGATGTTCACGCTAGTACGGCCCGGAACGTTGTACAAAATAACCGGAATCGAAACGGATTCTGCGATCGCTTTGAAATGCTGGTACAGCCCTTCTTGCGTCGGACGGTTGTAATAGGGTGCGACAAGCAGCAGCGCATCGACGCCGAGCTTCTCCGCTTCCTTGGACAAATGAATCGAGTGGGCCGTGTCGTAACTGCCCGTGCCGGCAATAATTTTCGCCCGTCCTCTCGCATGCGTAACGGCCGCTTTGAACGATTGCAGCTTCTCTTCCTTGGTGAGAGTCGGGGACTCCCCCGTCGTGCCGCAAATGACGAGGCTGTCGCTTTGTTGGTCGTCAATCAAATAGTCCATTACTTTCTCGAATTGTGCCCAGTCGACGTTAAGATTCTCATCGAACGGGGTAATCATAGCCGTTACCAGTCTTCCGAAATCCACGACCTTCTCCTCCTTACGAGCTTATTTATGCAGATTGAATTTTCGATGCAAAGCCCGTACCGCCCGGGCCATATCTTCCCCTTGCACCAACACCCAAATGGTTGTATTGGAGTCGGCGGATTGCAAAATCTGTATATCTTGGTCCGTCAACGCTTCAACGATCGTGGCCATAATGCCGGGAACGCCGTTCATGCCGCCGCCGACGATCGACACCTTGGCGCAATGTGACGTGATCAGCGGCGTCAAGCCGAGCTCGGCCAGCGCTTTCAAAGCGCGGTCCGTTTCCTGATCGAAGACGGTGTACACGACGCCTGACGGGTTGACATTAATGAAATCAACGCTGATCCTCTCTCTCGCCATCGCCTTAAACACGCGAAGCTGCAGATCGAATGCGCCTTCCTGCGCGGCTACCCGAATTTGGGAAATGCCGGGAACATGCGCGATTCCGGTAACGAAACGGTCATGAAGCGTACCCGATTGTTTCATCGCTTCGGGATGCGTGACAAGCGTTCCCGGGTGCTTGTTGAAGGTGGAGCGCACGCGCACCGGAATGCCGGCTTGCATAGCCATTTCGACGGCGCGCGGATGGATGACTTTCGCCCCTAAATGCGCCATATTGCAAATTTCCGTATACGATACGACATCCAGCGGCTTCGCATCTTCGACGATCCGCGGGTCCGCCGTCAATATGCCGCTCACATCGGTGAATATATCGACGATTTTGGCCTTCAGCGCAGCGCCTAGCGCCGTCGCCGACGTATCGCTGCCGCCCCGGCCGAGCGTCGTCAAATCCCCGCTTGACGTCTGGCCCTGGAAGCCGGCCACAATGACAACGTTTCCTTGCTCAAGCAGGTCCAAGATTCGATTCGGCACGATCGAAACGATCTGTGCATTCCCGTAGTCATCATTCGTTTGAATCCCCGCCTGCGCCCCCGTCAATGCGACAGCGGGGATGCCGTTCGCATGCAGCAGGCTGCAAAGCGTCGCTGCCGATATGAATTCGCCGCAGCACAGCAGCAGATCCTTCTCTCTTGCAGGTAAACAGTCTCCGTTCTTGCTTATCCAATCCAGCAAGGTGTCTGTCGCGTAGGGCTCACCCTTCCGTCCCATCGCCGATACGACAACTACGAGTTTGTACTCCTGGTTCAAAGCGTCTTGAATGTGTTCGATTACGTTTGCTCTAGCTTCGGCAGTGGAAAGGGATGTGCCTCCAAATTTCTGCACCAAGATCTTCATCAAAGATCTCCCCTTTCGGTTCTTCCATTACTTGCAGCAGCCACTTCGAATGTCTTCGATCAGCAGCTTGCAAGCAAAAGCTTGGCTTCCCGTACGAAACGGGAAGCCAGCCTCTTCGTTAGTTTTGTTCGATCGCGATGTACTCGGCGATTTGCACGGCATTCCACGCCGCGCCCTTCAACAAGTTGTCGGATACAATCCACAGGTTGAGCGCGCGAGGATTGCTCAGGTCGCGGCGAACGCGGCCGACGAACGTCTCCAGCTTGCCGGCGGCATCCGTCGCCAGAGGGTATACTTGCTCCGCCGGATTGTCCTGGAGGATGATTCCCGGTGCATCGGCAAGCAGCTGTTTCACTTCTTCGATGTCGAAATCGCTTTTCAGTTCGACATAAACCGACTCCGAATGACCGTAAACAACCGGAACACGCACACAAGTCGCCGTTACTTCAAGCGATTCGTCGCCCATAATTTTTTTCGTTTCGTTGATCATTTTCATCTCTTCGTAAGTAAATCCGTTCTCGACGAATTTGTCGATCTGCGGAATGGCATTGAAGGCGATTTGATGTTTTTTCGGCAGAGAACCAACCGGTAAAATTTGCGGTTCCACCTCATTGCCTGCGAGCACCTCACGGGATTGGCGAAGCATTTCGTCGATCGCGCGCGCACCTGCGCCGGATACCGCTTGATAAGTCGATACGATGATACGGGAAATCCCGTAGCGGTCGTAGAGCGGCTTCAGCGTTTGCACCATTTGGATCGTCGAACAGTTCGGGTTGGCGATAACGCCTTTATGTTCGTTCACTTTGTCAATGTTGACTTCCGGCACGACAAGCGGCGTTTCCGGATCCATCCGGAATGCGCTAGTGTTATCTACGCAAACCGTGCCATGCTTGATCGCTTCCGGAATGAGCGCTTTACTGACGTCTCCGCCTGCGCTGAACAGCGCGATGTCGACGCCCTGAAAGCTGTCCGGCGTCGCTTCCTGCACCGTAATTTCTTGACCTTTAAACGAAACCTTCGAGCCTGCCGAACGAGCGGAGGACAGAAGTTTAAGCTCTTGAATGGGGAAATTCCGTTCCGCCAGCAAACGGATGATTTGTTCTCCTACGGCACCTGTTGCGCCTACGACGGCAACGTTAAACAATTTTTGATTCGACATGTAGTTCTCTCCCCTGCAGTATGTTTGCCATAATCTATAAATTTAGTAATTAAAACGTTCAATCAGCATCGGCTGAAGCTGTTTGCCTTGGAGCGCCGCTTCGCACGTTTCCATAATCAAGTCCATGCGGGCCACGAGCGAATTCGGTTTGGCCGCCGGCGCATCTTGTCCGTAAGGGACGAAGTAGATGTTTTTCGTGATCAGCAGCTTGCCGACGTTCATGGCGTTCAATCCGAGCCCGTCATTCGTGGAAATCGCGAGCACAAGCGGACGTCCGTTCCGCATTTGCGCTTTGGCGGCCATCAGCACCGGGCTTTCCGTCATCGCATTGGCCAGCTTGCTCGTCGTATTTCCCGTGCAAGGCGCGATAACCATGACATCGAGCAGTTTCGAAGGACCGAGCGGTTCGGCATCTACAATTGAAGAAATAATATCATTTCCTGTGATCTCTTTCAACTGTTTTTGCCAATTTTCCGAGGTTCCGAAGCGCGTATCGGTCGTCATAATCGTATTCGAAACGATTGGCACCACCCTCGCTCCCTCGTCGACGAAACGTTTAATTTGCGGCATGACTTCCTCAAACGTACAATGGGAGCCGGTCAACGCGAAACCTACCGTTATTTTTGTCCAATCCATCAGGCATTCCTCCTAGTCGCTTCATCTTCCATGATGATGCGGATTATCGTATCCGCCATGATCCGGCCCGCCGTCTTCGGCGCCACGATGCCCGGCAATCCGGGAGCGAGCATCGCCTTGACGCCGCGCTTCTCCGCAAACCGGAAATCGGTGCCGCCCGGCTTCGAAGCCAAGTCGATGATGATGGCACGATGCGGAATGTTCGCAATAACTTGCGCCGTCACGATCAACGAAGGTATCGTGTTGTACAGGAAATCGACTTTGGACACATGGGAGATCAATTCCTTCGAATAAAAAGGATTCATGCCCATCTCCGTGGCGCGGGCAAAATATTCGGGCCTATTCACCCCGAATCTGACCTTCGCCCCCATCCCTTGAAGCGTCCGGGCAAGCGTAATGCCCGTACGGCCAAATCCGAGCACCATCGATTCGGAGCCGTGAATCGTAATGTCCGTGTTCTGGATCGCCATCATAATAGCGCCTTCCGCCGTCGGGATGGAATTGTAGATCGCCACGTCATCGCGGTCGAACAGTTCGACGAGTCCGATGCCGACAGTGGAACACAGCTCGCGTAAGTAAGGCTTCGCCATGCCGGTGAACACTTTGGCGTGTTTCGGCAAGGCGGCTATATGTTCATGTGACAGACGTAATTCCTTCGAAGAAAATATGCTTTCGACGCGTCCTTGGTCATCGGTTCCTACGGCTGGCAATATCAGGGCATCCAGGCTTTCTAAGGCTTCCGGCGTCAGCTCCGCCTTGGTGATCCCGCTGAACCCGTTTTGGAGATTGTCGAATCCGATCAGTACGACAGTGGCGTCCAGCTCGGAGCATTTGTGAATAATCTCGAGCTGTCTGGCGTCGCCGCCGATCAAACCCACATGAATCCCGGTCAGCATTCCTTTCACCTCTTTCTAAATCGCTCTCGATAACTTATCTTATGCGGTTGCCCAGAGATGGGTTCCAGCGCGGGAGAACGTCTGAAGAGGCGAAGCTTCGGCTCGCCGGGACTCTACAGGAAGAGCGGCAAGCACAAAAAAAGGACAGGGGCGCCCTGTCCTTCTCAATTCCCTATCGTTATTTTGTTCCCGTATGGCCAAAGCCGCCGACGCCGCGAACGGTGTCGTCAAGCTCATCCGTTTCAACCAGACGAATTTGCGGTACGCGCTGGAATACCATTTGCGCAATTCGTTCTTTCCGTTCGATGGTGAACGGTTCCCGGCCGTGATTAATCAGAAGTACCTTCACTTCGCCGCGGTAATCGGCGTCGACCGTGCCCGGCGCATTAAGCGTCGTTATCCCGTGCTTGAACGCAAGTCCGCTGCGCGGCCTGATTTGCGCCTCCAGCTCGCCCGGCATCGCCAGCGCGAAGCCGGTCGGGATCAGCGCCCGTTCGCCCGGCGCAAGCACAACCGGCTCGCCGACGGCGGCGTACAGGTCGAAGCCGCTCGCAAGCTCCGACATTTTCACCGGCAGCGGCATGTCTTCATTCCCCGGCAGCCGTTTAATCCGCACGTCAAACATCTCAGACAAGCTGATCCCTCCCGAACCCGTCAATCGCATCGTTCGACTGGCCTACCATCGCCAGCGCAAACGGAGTTGACAGCAAACTTGCGGTTAAAGCCTGAATTTGTTCCATCTCGACGCGTTCGATCCGCTCAATCATTTCGTCGAGGCTGTAATGTCTGCCGAGCATCAGCTCGTTCTTGCCGATGCGGTTCATCCGGCTGCTCGTGCTTTCCAGGCTAAGAATCAGACTGCCCTTCATTTGCTCCTTGCCCTTGCGCAGTTCAGCCGGAGTCAAGCCGTTGCGCTTGATGTCATCCAGCATCTCCATTGTCACCTTCAGCACTTCGACCGTTTGCTTCGGCGCGGTTCCGGTATAAATCGTAAACATCCCGCCGTCCTGATACGACGTATGATAGGAGTAGACCGAGTACGCAAGTCCCCGCTTCTCGCGAATTTCTTGGAACAACCGGGAGCTCATGCCGCCGCCGATCGCATTGTTCAACAGAATCATCGCGTACAGGCGCTCGTCGGTCACCGATAATCCGGGCAGCGACAAGCAGATATGATTTTGTTCCGTCTTCTTCTGGTAATATTCGAGCTCGCTATGGAAGCCGAGCGGTTCCCGCGTCTCCGGCGCCGCATCGCCAGCGAAGCCGCTGAAATGCTGCTCGATCAGCTTGAGCACGTCGTCGTTCACATTGCCGGCGATGCTGACAACCGTATTGGACGGCGTATAGTGCGTTTTCATATAGCTTCTCAAGGTGTCGGAGTTCATCGCAGCCAAGTTATCCTGCGTGCCGATGATCGTATACCCGAGCGTATGTCCGCCGAAAGCCGCACGTGCGATCAAATCGTGGACCATATCGTCCGGCGTATCTTCATACATCGAAATTTCTTCGTAAATAACGTTCTTTTCTTTCTCCAGCTCAGCCGGATCGAACACGGACCGGAAAAACATGTCCGACAGCACTTCTACCGCCAGCGGCAAGTGCTCGTCAAGCACCTTGCAATAATAACACGTGTATTCTTTCGACGTGAACGCATTGACGTTGCCGCCGATACCGTCGAAAATTTCGGCGATATCTTTAGCCGAGTATTTGTCGGTTCCCTTAAAGAGCATGTGCTCGATGAAATGGGAAATCCCGTTGTTCTTTTCATTCTCATTGCGCGATCCGGTTTTGACCCAAATGCCGAATGCGACGGAGCGGCACGTCGGAATTTTCTCTATGACGACACGCAGTCCATTATTGAGGGTATATTTGTCCAAGCAAAGAAGCCTCCTCATTCGTTCGGCTTATGCAGCCACCCGATTGGTATAATATTTAGATCTTAACATTATTGCCCTTTCGACTCAACTTCGGGAATGCGATCCGCCGAAATCACTTCGCTGACGGTGCCGAGCCGAAGTCCTTTGCTCTTGATGGCGTGAATCATCCCGGCCAGCGCTTCGCTGCTGGACGGCGTCGGATGCATCAGGATGAGCGATCCCGGCTCCACCCGTGTCGTCACTTTGCGAACAATCGATGCCGGCTCCGGCTTCTTCCAATCGATCGTATCGAGGGTCCAGAGAATCGTACGCAGCTTCAGCTCATGCGCCACCTCGACCGTCGTCTGATTGAAATCGCCGGAAGGAGGCGCGAATAGCTTGTTCGTCACACCTGCCTCCTTCAGCAGTTGTTCGGTCTTGGTAATTTCAGCCGTATTCTGCTCGCGGCTCAGTTTGCTCATATTTTTGTGAGAATACGCATGGTTCCCCAGCTCATGACCGCGTTCCGCAATTTTCTTCGCGGTTTCCACATTTTTCGAGAGCCATTTCCCATCCAGGAAAAAAGTCGCACGTACTCCTTCCTTCTCGAGCGTATTCAGCATGGGCGTAATATATTCATCTCCCCACGCAACATTGATCATCAAACCGACCATCCGCTTATGCGGGTTGCCTTTATAAATCGGATGCGGTCCCAATTGATCGAGCCCGATCTGCGGCGGCACCTCCCGAAGAACGATCGGCAGCGGCTGTCGAAACGATTGCGCTTCGGCTGCGGCCAATGACCGATCGATATCGACCTCGATCCCGTTGTAACCCGGCAGCGCCTTCCAGACCGGATCGATCTTGGCATTCACGGCAGGAACGTTCCGCTTCTCCGCCTCGGCGCGCAGGTAAGCGAGCGCCTGCGAGCGTGTGTCGCCCGCATCCTCCCGCCATACTTGCCTTGTGAGCGCTTTGAACGGATCTGCGAACGCGAAGGACCGCCCGGCTTCGCCTGCTTGCCGCGCATGCTCGGTAAACCGCTCCACGCCCGGTGATTGCTGAACGAACAACAGCATGCCGCCCAAACAGGCAGATGCCACCAACAGCAGTTGACGTTGCTTTCGATTCATAAGGGTTGTCTCCGTTCTTTTTGTTTGTCCCATTCATATGCAGGGGCAGACAAGTTTAGACCCGGAGAAGCCGATGCGTGCGCGGTATCGATCAAAAGACCATGCAGGCAGACACAACAAAAAAGAGACAGACTGCTCTGACTCTTTCTTCGTTACGACTACACAAGCGGTGCAGCGCGGATTATTAAGTTTGTGCGGGAGTGCTCGGAGGTGTAAGCAGTACTTTACGCGACAGGTTGACCCGACCTTGAGCGTCGATTTCGGTTACCTTGACCGTAATTTGGTCGCCGATCTTCACAACGTCCTCCACTTTCGCCACACGTTCGGTGGACAGCTGAGAAATATGGACCAAGCCGTCTTTACCCGGCAAAATCTCTACAAACGCGCCGAATTTCTCGATACGCCGCACGGTGCCTAAATAAATTTCACCGACGACTACTTCGCGTACGATGCCTTCAATGATGGAACGGGCTTTCTCGTTCATCTCGCTGTTCGACGATGCGATGAATACGCGTCCGTCCTGCTCGATGTCGATTTTCACGCCGGTTTCCTCAATGATTTTGTTGATGATTTTACCTCCGGCCCCGATCACGTCGCGGATTTTGTCCGGATTGATCTGCATGGTCACGATTTTCGGCGCGTATTGCGAAAGCTCGGACTTCGGCTCGGAGATGCGCTCCATCATTTTATCCAAAATGTACATCCGGCCCGTCTTCGCTTGCTCCAGCGATTGCGCGAGGATGTCGCGGTCGATGCCGTCGATCTTGATATCCATCTGCAGCGCTGTGACGCCTCTCGCCGTTCCGGCTACCTTGAAGTCCATATCGCCGAGATGATCTTCCATCCCCTGGATGTCGGTCAAAATCGAGAATTGATCGCCGTCCTTGATGAGCCCCATCGCAACGCCCGCAACCGGCGCTTTAATCGGAACGCCTGCATCCATCATCGCGAGCGTGCTTGCGCAAATGCTGGCCTGCGACGTCGAGCCGTTCGATTCGAGCACCTCGGATACAAGACGAATCGTATACGGGAAGTCCGTTTCGTTCGGAATGACCGCTTCCAGGGCGCGTTCGCCCAAAGCGCCGTGACCGATTTCGCGGCGGCCCGGAGGACGAAGAGGTCTTGCTTCGCCTACGCTGAACGGAGGGAAGTTATAGTGATGCATAAACCGTTTGGATTCTTCCAAATCGATCCCGTCCAAAATTTGCACGTCGCCCAGCGCGCCAAGCGTACAAATGGACAAGGCTTGCGTTTGACCGCGCGTAAACAAGCCGGAGCCGTGCGTACGCGGCAGCAAATTGATGTCGCATTCGATCGGGCGAATCTCATCCAGAGCTCGTCCGTCCGGACGGATTTTATCGTGCGTAATCAGGCGGCGGACTTCTTCCTTCACGATATCGTACAACGTTTCTTTAACGTCATCCATCTTATCCGGTGTTTCCGCGTACACCGCGATGAAATGTTCCTTCGTTTCTGCGTTGATCGCGTCGATCGCATCTTGGCGTGCGTGCTTCTCCGGAATTCTGACCGCTTCCACGAGACGGGCTTGAGCGAATTCGCGAACCGCCTTGCTCACTTCAGCGTCCACCGTGTGCAGTTTCACTTCCATCTTCGGCTTGCCGACTTGCGCCACGAGCTGCTCCTGCAGCGCTACGATCTTACGGATTTCGTCATGACCGAACATGATCGCCTCGAGCATCACTTCTTCCGGCACTTCGTCCGCGCCCGCTTCGACCATCATGATCGCATCCTTCGTGCCGGCGACCACCAGATGAATATCGCTCTTCTCCGCTTGCGCGAGCGTCGGATTGATGACGAATTGACCGTCTACCCGGCCTACGATAACGCCGCCGACCGGACCGCTGAACGGAACGTCGGAGATGCTAAGCGCCGCGGATACGCCGATCATGGCAGCCATCTCCGGCGTGCAATCCTGATCTACGCTCATCACGATCGCAACGACTTGAACATCATTCCGGAATCCTTCCGGGAACAACGGACGAATCGGGCGGTCGGTCAGCCGGCTGGCCAATATCGCTTTCTCGCTCGGACGGCCTTCGCGCTTGATGAAACCGCCCGGAATTTTACCTACGGAGTACAAACGCTCCTCGTAGTTCACTGTTAACGGGAAAAAATCCAAATCTTTCGGTTCGGCAGAAGCCGTCACCGTACATAATACGACCGTTTCCCCGTAGCGGGCAACGACCGCGCCGTTGGCTTGCTTCGCCAATCGTCCGGTCTCCAGCACGAGAGTCCGGCCCCCAAGATCCATCTGAACCTTACTTTCCATACAAAACCTCCTAGTGTTGGCGTTCGTTCATAACATGAGCCTTCGAGATATGCCTATGTATGCCCGTTCGCACGGAACTGTTGTACTAAACCATTCTATGTAATGGTTAGTATTTCCTTCTTTTTGCGAAAACATTAGCCAAAAAAAGCAACCCCGAATCCCCGTGCATCCAAATGCAAACGATCTGGAGCGCCCCAAGGACAAACGTGGTTGCTTTGATTGTGGAATTAGCCGCGAATTAACGACGAAGACCGAGTTTCTCAATCAGTGCGCTGTAACGCTTAACGTCTTTGTTTTTCAAGTACGTCAGCAGCTTACGGCGTTGACCGACCATTTTGAGCAGACCGCGACGAGAATGGTGATCCTTCTTGTGCGTCTTCAAATGGCTCGTCAAGTTCACGATGTTTTCCGTCAGGATCGCGATTTGCACTTCAGGGGACCCTGTATCATTTTCATGAGTCTTGTGCGTTTGGATCAATTCCTGTTTACGCTCTTGTGTCAATGCCATTGTTGATTCACCTCCATATAAGTATATCTCCGGTAGCCCAGAGACCGTCGGAGTCTCGATTCTCCACGCTACGGATGTATGTGCAAGGCGAAATCCGATAGATTCTATCGAATCCCGATTCGACAACGTTTCATAGTATAGCATATCGGATAGATAAAAGTAAAATAAAATCCGCTTGCAGCTGTTATTTCTTTTCCATCAGCGTCTGTTTGGCACGATCGGCGTCCTGACCGATCTGTGCGATCAACTCCTGAATCGACGCGAATTTACGCTCGGCCCGAATATAGTCGACCATCCGCACTTTCACGCGTTCTCCATAAATCGTCTCGCTAAAGTCAAACAAATGCGCCTCCAAGGTCGGTTGAAGCAAGCCGTCCGTGAACGTCGGCTTCACGCCGACATTCATCACCGCGCCGTGCCAGCGCCCTCGTGCGAACACTTCGACGGCGTAAACACCGTTGGCGGGCAGCACATAAGGGTCGGATAAGGCGATATTGGCCGTCGGATAACCGATCGTGCGGCCGCGTGCGTCGCCGTGCACGACATCGCCCTGAAGCTCGTAGGCTCGTCCAAGCAGCTCCGCCGCTTCGCGCACGTCTCCGGCCTGCAGACAGCTGCGAATTCTCGTACTGCTGACCTTGTCTCCGTGCAGGTGAAACGGGCGCACGATTTCGACGGCGAAACGGCCCTTCGCCAGCTCGCACAGCGTATCGGGCGTACCTGCCCCTTTATAACCGAACGTAAAGTCGAAACCGACAAACACGGTGTCCAAACCAAGCGGCACGAGCATATGCTCGACGAAGTCCTCAGGACTGACGCGCATGAACGATTCGTTAAACTCGACCACATACGTCATGTCCACGCCAAGCCCGCTTAACACTTCGTGCTTCAATGCCAGCGGAGTAAGCAGCTGCACGTAATGCTTCATCCCCAGCAGCTCCCTCGGATGAGGATGAAACGTCATAATCGCTGCGCCGCTGTCAAGTTCCCGGCCTCGCTCCACCGCAAGGCGTATCACTTCTTGGTGCCCCAGGTGCACACCGTCAAAATCACCGATCGCCAGCACCTGCGGACGACGGCCAGACCGCTCTGGCCCTTCCAGCGGAAACGAAAGCGATACCGTATGCATCATCGTTACGTTCACCTACAATCCCATTACGAAAATTACGAAAAAATTTTGACCGGCCGCAGCAGGCCTGATTCTGCATTCCATTCGTACACGCCGACCAAAAGCTCCGGTTCCCCATCGGAATAAGCGGCGATTTGTCCGGTTTCATCCGGCTGTAATCGTTCAAGCCCGACACGCTGATCTTCGTCCAAGCGAAGCTTCTGACCGAGCAGCGCTTTCGCCACTTGGTCCGCATGAAGACGCACCTGCGGCAGATGGCGCAGCGCTTCTTCCATAGAGACAAGGTGCGAGGCCAAGACGCCTTCCTCGGCCAGCTGCTGCACCTGCTCGAGAGTTAAGCACCGTTCCGGCGTTAAATTGCCGGTCGACGTACGCACCAGTTCGGCCATGACCGCCGGAACCCCGAGCGCCTTGCCGATATCGGCGCACAACGTGCGGATGTAGGTGCCTTTGGAGCAAAGTACGCGAAAGCGTACGGCCGGATACTCGCCGCTCCAGTCGGTCTCCAGCACATCGATCCGATAAATCGTAACGACTCTCGACTTCCGTTCAACCTCGACGCCTTGACGAGCCAGCTCGTAAAGGCGTTTCCCCTCGACTTTAACCGCGGAATACATCGGCGGCACTTGCTCGATATCGCCGACGAACCGGTTGATAGCTTCGACCGCCTGTTCGGGGGTCAGTCGCTCGGAGACGCCTTCCATCCGCTCGATGGTCGTGCCGGTCAAGTCTTCGGTATCGGTAGCCAGGCCCAGCCAGACGTTAGCTTCGTATTCCTTGGGCAAATCCTGGATATACTCCACGACACGCGTAGCACGTCCGATACATAGGGGAAGCACGCCGGTCACTTGCGGATCGAGCGTGCCGGTATGTCCGATTCGTTTTATTTTTAAAATACGGCGCACTTTCGCCACAACATCGTGCGAGGTGTAGCCCTTCGGCTTCCAAATCGGTAAAATGCCTTCCAACGTCATGAGAGCGCCATCCCTACTTCCTGTACGACGCGTTCGATCGCTTCCTCCAAGGTACCGTGGATCGTGCACCCTGCCGCGCGCACATGACCTCCGCCTCCGAACCGCTGCGCGAGCTCTGCGACGTTCGCCTGTCCGCCCGATCGCAGGCTGACCTTCACAACCCCCGGCTGCTTCTCCTTGAACATCATGCCGACTTCGACGCCCTCGACGTTACGGGCATAATTGACCAGCCCGTCCATATCCTCGCTGGCCGCTTCCGACGAACGTAAATCATCGAGCGAAACCGACAGCCAAGCGATCCGGTTATCGTGAGAGAACGAAAGAGTGTTCAACGTTTTCTTCAGCAATGAAATTTGTCCGAAGGTCATCGTTTCGAGCAGTCTTTCCGCCAAATCGTGCCCCTGAACGCCGCGATTTAATAAATCAGCTGCAATCTGCAGCACCTTCGGCGACGTATTCGAATAGCGGAACCCCCCGGTATCGGTTAGCAGTCCGGAATAAATGCAGACGTTCCATTCCGCACTAAAGGGCAGGCCCAGTTCAACAGCTAAATCGTACAGCACTTCAACCGTTGCCGCCGCATCCGCTTTCACCACGTTCACCGTTCCGAACAGATCGTTGGTCGCGTGATGATCGATGTTCAGCAGGAGGGCGTCCGGCTCGAAGCAGTCTTTCACTTTGCCGATTCGTCCGAAGTCCGCGCAATCGACGGAGATGACCTTCCCGAACATACGGTTCGGGCGGTCCTTCTCGTAATCGATAATGGGGAGAGAGCCGGCCATAAACTTAAATTTCTCCGGCATCCGTCCTTCGTTGATCAAGGTAAAGCGCTTGTTCATAGCGTGCAGCATCCAGGCGACGCCGAACGTCGACCCGGCGGCGTCCCCATCAGGCTGCATGTGAGACACCACCAGAAAATCGTCGTTCCCCCGGATGAAATCGGCAGCCGCTTGAAGCTGTACGGCATAGTCCGATCCGCTGCTCATAGATTCGCGTTCCCTTCATTAATCTGATGAAGGAGCGATTCGATTTTGGAGCCGTAGTCGATCGACGCGTCGAATTTGAACAAGAGCTCCGGAATTTTACGCATCCGGATCCGTTTGCCGAGCTCGGCACGGATGAAACCGCTGCTGCGCCCAAGCGCCTTCAACGTCTCTTGCTTCTGCTCATCACTGCCCAAGACACTTAAGTAAACTTTGGCCTGTGAAAAGTCGTTCGTAACGTCAACGCCGGTTACCGTAATGAAACCGATTCGCGGATCTTTCAGTTCAGATTGGATGATTTGGCTGATTTCTTTTTTAATTTGCTCGCCAACTCGGCCCACGCGAATTTTTGCCATAGCGTCCTCACCTCTTACCTCTCTACAGTCTCCATGACGAAGGCTTCAATCGTGTCCCCTTCTTTAATATCGTTGAATTTCTCTACAGATATACCGCACTCGTAGCCTTGAGCGACTTCTTTGACGTCGTCCTTGAACCGCTTGAGCGAGTCGACTTTCCCTGTAAATACTACGATACCGCCGCGAATGACGCGCAATTCGGCGTTTCGGTTAATTTTACCGGAGGTGACCATGCAGCCGGCAATCGTTCCGACTTTGGACACTTTGAAAATATTGCGAACCTCCGCTTGACCGATGACCACTTCTTTATAGGTCGGGTCTAGCAGTCCTTTCATCGCCGATTCGATCTCTTCCATCACTTTGTAGATGATGCTGTGGAGTCGAATGTCGACCTTCTCTTGATCGGCCGTGTTTTTCGCTTGCGGCTCCGGACGGACGTTGAAGCCGATGATGATCGCGTTGGAGGCCGAGGCCAGAATAACGTCGGACTCGGTGACGGCGCCTACGCCGCTAAGCAGGATTTTCACGCGAGCGCCTTCCACGTCGATCTTCTCGAGGGAGCCTTTCAACGCTTCCGCGGAACCTTGCACGTCCGCTTTGATGATGACGTTGAGATCCTTGACTTCGCCTTCTTTGATCTGTTTGTACAGATCGTCCAGCGTTACGCGGGAATTCGCACCCATCTCCGACTGACGAAGCGTAATCGCACGCTTCTCGGCGATTGCCCTTGCTTTGCGCTCATCCTCGAACACGAGGAACGGATCGCCGGCTTGCGGCACTTCGGTCATCCCGGTAATTTCGACCGGGGTGGATGGACCCGCTTCTTTCAACTTCTTGCCTTTATCGTTAACCATAGCCCGAACGCGGCCGAAGTGTACGCCGGCTACAAAGCTGTCGCCGACTTTAAGGGTACCGTGCTGAATGAGGACGCGAGCGACCGGCCCTTTACCTTTATCCAGCTCGGCCTCGATCACCGTACCTCTTGCGCGCTTGTTCGGATTCGCTTTAAATTCTTGAACTTCGGATACGAGCAAAATCATATCTAGCAAATTTTCAAGCCCGATCCGCTGCTTGGCCGAAATGTTGCAGAAAATCGTATCGCCGCCCCACTCTTCCGGAACGAGCTCGTAGGCCGTAAGCTCTTGTTTGATATGATCCGGATTCGCATCCGGCTTATCGATTTTGTTAACCGCCACGATAATCGGCACTTTGGCCGCTTTGGCATGGGCGATCGCCTCAATCGTTTGCGGCATAACGCCGTCGTCCGCTGCGACTACGATGATCGTGATATCGGTCACCTGGGCGCCGCGGGCGCGCATCGAAGTGAACGCTTCGTGACCCGGGGTATCGAGGAACGTAATTTTTTTACCGTTCGTTTCAACTTGGTACGCCCCGATATGCTGCGTAATACCGCCGGCTTCGCCTTCCGTCACATTCGTTTTGCGAATCGCATCGAGCAGCGTCGTCTTCCCGTGGTCGACGTGACCCATGATAGTGACGACCGGAGGACGCTCCTGCAAATCTTCGTCGTCGTCCTTCTCTTCGAAATTCTCGAACTTGTCTTCCTCCACCGGAATTTTCAGTTCGACCTCAACGCCGTAATCGGAAGCAAGCAGTTGAATCGCGTCCAAATCAAGCTCCTGGTTGATGGTCGCCATCACGCCGAGGAACAACAGCTTCTTGATGACCTCGGAAGCGTCTTTATGCAGCGATTTAGCCAACTCGCCGACCGTCATCGTACCGCGCACGATAATTTTCTTCGGCGTGTTGTCGATCTTCGGCTTCGGCGGTTCTTGTTGGAAACGACCGCCCCTGCCCTGGTTTCTGCCGTTGCCGCGGTTGCCCGGGCCGCGATTGCCGCCTCGGTTATCGAACTGCCTTTGCGGCGGTCTGGCCTTTTTCGCTTTAGCCCCTGCATCGTCACCGTCGATATCTACAACCGCTCCCACCGGTTTCGGAGGAATAGTCGTAGGACGACCGGAATCGCGACGGTCGCGATCGTTCGGACGCGATTCGCCGGGACGGCTGCGTTGACCTTGGCCGCTGCCTGGAGTCGAACCGCCTTGAGTTCCCTGCGGACGGCCTGGGCCGCTTGTACGGTTACCTTGACCACCGCCGAACGAGCTTTGGCCGCCGCCTTGACCGCCTGGACGGTTTTGCCCGCTGCCTTGGCCCTGGCCTTGACCGCCTGGACGATACCCGCCGCCTTGACCTTGGCCTTGGCCGCCTTGACGGTACCCGCCGCCTTGACCCTGGCCTTGACCGCCTGGACGATACCCGCCGCCTTGACCTTGGCCTTGGCCGCCTTGACGGTACCCGCTGCCTTGACCTTGACCTTGGCCTTGGCCGCCTTGACGGTTTTGCCCGCCGCCTTGACCTTGGCCTTGGCCGCCTTGGCGGTATCCACCGCCCTGACCTTGGCCGCCCTGACGGTTTTGCCCGCCGCCTTGGCCTTGACCTTGGCCGCCTTGACGATATCCGCCGCCGCCTTGACCTTGAGCGCTTTGGCGAGGCTCGCCGCTTTGACCGCCCTGCGGTCTTTCCTCTTGCTGGCTGCCGCTCGGTCTAGGCGATGCCGTCTGCACTTGCGCGGAAGCCGGACGCTGGTCCGGTTTCGGCTGGACGGCTACGGTCTGCTGTTTCGACTCTGGACGATTCGTATTCGCGGCCGGTTTGTTCGAGCCTTGGCTCGAACCGGAATCACTGCGTTTGGCCGCCGCATTTGCTTTAATATCTTTGAAAAATTTCTCTACACTATTCACCGCATCGTTCTCCATTACGCTCATATGATTGTTGACCGGAAGGCCCAGTCGTTTCAAAATCGTGATAATCTCTTTACTGCTCATGTTCAATGATTTCGCGTATTCGTATACTCTTAGTTTATCCTTATTGTTATCTTGTTTTGTCAATACAGTCCACCTCCGAGCGATTTTACTGCTTCAATAACAATCGCGCAAATCCCGCATCGGTTACGGCAATGACGACTCGCGCTTCTTTCCCGATACTGGCTCCCAGCTGATCCCGGCTGCCGTATTGATGAATAGGAACCTGATAATGACTACATTTATCGCTGAGCTTCTTCAGGGTATTGGCAGAAGCGTCCTCGGAGACGATAACAAGCTTAGCATCCCCGTGCCGAACCGATTCAATAACCATATCTTCCCCGGTCACCAGTTTTCCTGCGCGCATCGCAAGCCCTAAATTATTAAAAAAACGATCATTCATCGTCATCATCACCCGCCGCATGCTTTCCAGCAATAAACTCGTCTTCGACCTTTATAAAATCTTGCTCCAGTGCGTCGTAAATTTCAGGGCTGACCTGCGCCTTCAGCGCCCGATCGAGGGCCCGCGATTTCTTCGCCAGCTTAAAGCAAGAAGACTTGCCGCATAGGTAGGCGCCGCGTCCGGCTTTCTTGCCCGTCAGATCGATGAGCAGCTCATCGGTTGGGGTTTTGACGACGCGGATCAACTCCCGCTTGGGCATCATTTGCTGGCAGGCTACGCATTTGCGCAGCGGTGTTTTTCTAGGCTTCATCCGTTGCTCCCCCCCGTATGGCTAACAGGTCGATACGACCGCTTAATCGATGCTGACCGAATCCTGATGCATCTCTTCCGTGTAGGTCTTCGGACGTCCATACTCCTGTTCGGCTTGCGTCTCGCTCTTGATGTCGATTTTCCAGCCGGTCAGCTTGGCAGCAAGACGCGCGTTCTGGCCCTTGATGCCGATCGCCAGCGATAGCTGGTAGTCCGGCACGATGACACGGGCCATTTTCTCCGTTTCGAACACCTGCACCTCGATAACCTTGGACGGGCTGAGTGCGTTCGCCACATATTCTTCCACGCTGTCGACCCAGCGGACGATATCAATTTTCTCGCCCTTCAGCTCGCCGACGATCGTTTGCACGCGCATCCCCTTCGGTCCTACGCAGGAGCCGACCGGATCGACCTCCGCGTTGCGGGAGTAAACGGCGATTTTCGAACGAAAGCCGGCTTCGCGAGCGACGGACCGAATCTCAACGACGCCTTGGAAAATTTCAGGCACCTCGAGCTCGAACAGTCGTTTCAGCAAGCCGGGATGTGTGCGGGACAGGACGATTTGCGGTCCTTTGGTCGTATTCTCTACCTTCGTAATATACGCCTTGACCCGGTCGCCTTGTTTAAACTTATCGGTCGGCATCAGCTCCGTAAGCGGCATGACCGCTTCGATCTTGCCGAGATCGATGTACAGGTTTCGCTGGTCCTGGCGCTGCACGATACCGTTGACGATATCTTCTTCTTTATCGACGTAAGCGTTGTAGATAAGCCCGCGTTCAGCTTCCCGAATACGCTGCGTCACGACTTGCTTCGCTGTTTGCGCAGCGATGCGTCCGAAATCGCGAGGCGTCACTTCGATCTCGACGATATCGTTAAGCTGGTAATTCTGATTCATTTCTCTTGCGGCAAAAAGCGTAATTTCAAGACGCGGATCGAGCACTTCGTCTACGACAGTTTTGCGTGCATACACTTTGATCAAACCGGTGTGCCGGTTAATATCGACGCGCACGTTCTGAGCCGTGTTAAAGTTGCGTTTGTAGGCCGAGATCAAGGCCGCTTCGATCGCATCGATCAGCAAGTCCTTAGCGATCCCTTTCTCCCGTTCAATTTCATTTAAAGCTTCGATAAAATCCATGTTCATTTGAATGGAGTTCCCCCTCTCATAAAATGCGAAACCGCGCGCGGCGGCAATTAAAATAAAATAGCCAGTCTGGCG
Source organism: Paenibacillus sp. JCM 9796 (assembly GCF_055379675.1). Lineage (NCBI taxonomy): Bacteria > Bacillati > Bacillota > Bacilli > Caryophanales > Paenibacillaceae > Paenibacillus > Paenibacillus sp. JCM 9796. The sequence continues at coordinate 5,135,970 of NZ_AP043723.1, read as the reverse complement.
CTTGCCACTTTATCAAACGGCAGGCTGTGCTTCTTCTTGCCGATTTCAACTTCGACCGTCTTCTCGTCGAACGATCGCAGCGTGCCCTCGAATTCCTTCAGTCCATCGATAGGCTCATAGGTCGTAATGAACACATGCTGACCGACAGCACGTTCATAATCTTGCGGCTTCTTCAAAGGACGCTCTGCGCCCGGCGAAGACACCTCCAAGAAGTAAGCGTCCGGGATCGGGTCGGTTTCATCCAGCTTGCCGCTAAGGTATTCGCTAATACGGCCGCAATCGTCAATATCGATCCCGCCTTCTTTATCAACATACACTCGCAAGAACCAATTGCCGCCTTCTTTCACATATTCAATGTCGACAAGCTCAAACCGGTTCTCGTCCAGGTACGGACGAACCAAAGCTTCCACCGTCGATTTGATCTGATTGCTCAAACGTCTATTCCTCCTATCTATATGAGACGAGTCGCCGAAAACCCTAATACAAAATGTAAAGAGTGGGTTGCCCCACTCTCCGGTTTCGAGATATTACATTGTTACCACCATAGCAGATTATACCATAAGTGCGATTGTTTATGCAACATGGGCGCCTTCCGGCTCCCGCGCCGTCCGTCTTCCTTAGAACAGCGAAAGCTGATTCGTTTCGGGCAAGCCGCGGAAGCAGTTCATGCTGCCGAGCAGCTCAATGATCGTCTTCGACGCTTTGCTGCGACTTTGAAAATCTTCGATCGACAAGTATGGACCCGCTTCCCTGGCGGCGGCAATGTTCTTCGCCGCGTTCTCCCCGATACCGGCAATCGCGGAGAACGGAGGAATGAGCGAATCGCCCTCAATGAGAAATTTCGTGGCGTCCGATTTGTACAGATCGACCGGCTTGAAGGAGAAGCCGCGCGCCGTCATCTCGAGCGCCATCTCGAGAATCGAGATCATGTTCTTCTCCTTCGGCAGCGCCTGGAACCCTTTTTCCTCAATTTCAATCAGCCTGCGCAGAATCGCGTCATAGCCTTGGCAGAGCAGGTCCAGTTCAAAGTCCGTGGCACGGACCGAGAAGTACGTCGCGTAATAGGCGATCGGATGGTACAGCTTGAAGTAGGCGGTACGTACGGCCGAGATCACGTATGCCGAGGCATGCGCCTTCGGGAACATGTATTCGATCTTCTCGCAAGAATCGATATACCAGGCCGGCACGTTATGCTTCTTCATCTCTTCCTTCCACTCTTCGGTCAAGCCCTTCCCTTTCCGTACGCTTTCCGTAATTTTGAAGGCCAGTCCCGCGTCCATCCCCGCTTTATAAATCAAGTACAGCATGATGTCGTCGCGGCAGCCGATAACGGTTTTGATCGTACAGATGCCTTTCTTGATCAGCTCCTGCGCATTGCCGAGCCACACGCCCGTACCGTGCGACAGTCCGGAAATTTGCAGCAGATCGGCAAAGCTGGACGGCTTTGCTTCTTCCAGCATCTGGCGCACGAACTTCGTCCCCATCTCGGGCACCCCGTAGGTGGCGACAGGCGTGCGGATTTTCTCAGGCGTCACGCCCAGGGCTTCGACCGAGTTGAACATGCTCATGACCTTCGGATCGTTCATCGGAATCGTCGTCGGATCGACGCCCGTCAAGTCCTGCAGCATCCGCATCATCGTCGGGTCATCGTGCCCGAGAATATCGAGCTTCAGCAAGTTCGCGTCGAAGGCATGATAGTCGAAGTGCGTTGTCTTCCAGTCGGCGCTCGTATCGTCCGCCGGGTACTGCACGGGGGTAATGTCATTGACGTCGATGTAGTCCGGCACGACGACGATACCGCCCGGATGCTGGCCGGTGCTTCGCTTGACGCCGGTACATCCTAAAGCCAGACGGCTCAGTTCGGCGCCGCGCCACTTTTTGCCTTGATCCTCTTCATACTTCTTCACGAATCCGAAAGCCGTCTTCTCCGCGACCGTACCGATCGTACCGGCCCGGAACACGTTCTTCTCGCCGAACAGCACCTTCGTGTAGTTGTGGGCGTGCGGCTGGTATTCTCCGGAGAAGTTCAAGTCGATATCGGGAACCTTGTCCCCTTTAAAGCCAAGGAACGTTTCGAACGGAATGTCCTGCCCTTCGCCCTTCAGCTTCTCGCCGCAGTTCGGGCAGGCTTTATCCGGCAGGTCGAACCCGGAAGGAATCGAGCCGTCAAGAATCCATTCGCTATGCTTGCACGACAGGCAAATATAGTGCGGCGGCAGCGGGTTAACCTCGGAAATCCCCAGGAACGTAGCGACGACGGACGAACCGACCGAGCCCCGCGAGCCGACGAGATAACCGTCCTCGTTCGATTTCTTCACAAGCCGCTCGGAAATCAGATAGTTAGCCGAGAAGCCGTATTTAATAATCGGGACTAGCTCCTTCTCCAGACGCGCCGTCACCACTTCCGGTATCGGCTCGCCGTAGATGCTGCGCGCGGTCTCGTAACATTTATTACGAATTTCGTCATCCGCGCCCTCGATGATCGGTGTAAACAGCTTCGTCGGAAACAGCTCCAGCTCTTCGAAACGGTCTGCAAGCTCCGCCGTGTTGTGAACGACGACTTCGAAGGCGTCCTCCTTTCCGAGGAACTCGAATTCGGCGAGCATTTCTTTCGTCGTACGGAAATGAACGTCAGGCTTGCGAATGTCCTTGAGCGGGCTGAAGCCGGTAATGCCGTGAATCGTAATATCGCGGTTTATTTTCTCGCGCGGGTGCAGGTAGTGAACGTTGCCCGTCGCGATGACCGGCTTGCCGAGCTTGCGCCCGATTTGCAGGATGCGTCTGGCTGCGTCCTCCAGCAGTGAAGGACTGCCGACCAGCCCCTTCTCGACCAGGTGCATGTTCACGTTAGTCGGTTGAATCTCGAGCACGTCGTAAAACTCGGCGACCGCTTCCGCTTCTTCCATGGACTTGTTCAGCACCGTCTCGAACAGCTCACCCTTCTCGCAGCCGGAAGCGATGATCAACCCTTCGCGCATTTCCTGCAGCTTGCTCTTCGGAATGCAGGGGACCCGGTGGAAATATTCGGTATGCGAGAGCGAAACGAGCGTGAACAGGTTTTTCTTCCCGATCATGTTCTGCGCGTAAATGCAGCAGTGGAACGGGCGCTGCGTCGTCAAGTTTTTGCCGACCTGGTCGTTCAGCCGGTCGAGCTGCGTATACCCGCGCTCCGCCGCCTCCTTCAGCATGTGAAACAGCACGAATCCGAGCGCAATGGAGTCGTCGATGGCGCGGTGATGGTTATCGAGGCTGACCTTAAACTTGTCGGACAGCGTGTTCAACCGGTGATTTTTCATCGTCGGGTACAACAAACGGGCCAGTTCCAGCGTATCGATCACCGGATTGTTCACTTCCGGCAGTCCGAGGCGCTTGCAGTTCGTATTCAGGAAGCCCATATCAAACCGCGCGTTATGTGCAACGAGAACGGCATCGCCGACGAATTCCAAAAACTTCGGCAGCATCTCGGCAATGTCCGGCGCTCCGCGCACCATATCGTCGGTAATATTCGTCAATTGCTGGATATTATACGGAATCCGCTCGTGCGGGTCGATGAACGTGGCAAACCGGCCGATCTCCTTGCCTTCCTTCATCTTGACGCCGGCAAGCTCGATAATCTTGTTGTTCGTAACGGAAAGCCCCGTTGTCTCGACGTCGAAAATGACATACTCGGCATCGGCTAACGCGATATCGGTGGCGTTCATCGCCACTTTCACGGAGTCGTCAATGATATTGGCTTCAACGCCGTAGATAACTTTAATACCATTCTTCTTCGAGGCTTTGTAAGCCTCCGGGAAGCTTTGCACACCGCCGTGATCGGTCACGGCAATCGCTTTATGGCCCCATTTGGCGGCCATTTTGATATATTGATCCACGGGCGTAATGCCGTCCATCGTGCTCATCGCCGTATGTAGATGAAATTCGACCCGCTTCTCTGCCGCGTCGTCCTTCCGGTCAGGGGGAGCTACGATTTCATTAACGTCGGACGGGATCATCACAAGCTCCGGAATTTGCATAAATCGGTCATACTCGACACGGCCGCGAAGCTTCAGCCAAGTACCGTTTTTGATCAGGCTGTAAATCTTCACGTCTTCCTTCGTTTTCGCGAACGATTTCACCATGATCGAGTCTGAGAAATCGGTAATATTGAACGTAAACAACGTGCTTCCGTTCCGCAATTCCTTCATATCCAGACCGAACACGGTACCTTGCACCGTTACTTTCTTCTCCTCGTCCTTCACATCTTGAATCGGTACGGCCGGTTCTTTAATATCGTAGCCGACCATCAGCTTGACTTCGCCATCAGGCACAGCCGCTTGCGCCGCCTCTTCCGCTTCCACGGCGGTCATAATGACGCTTGTAACTTCTTTCTCTTCGATCTCCCGCTGCTTCGTAAATTTCTCAAGCTCTTCTTCGCGAGAGTCGCTCAAAGCGTATTTCACTTGATAATCGACGCCAAAAAAACCGTTAAAATATTGGCGGATCCAGTCGTTAATATTTTTCTTCTTCGCGAGTTCCAAACCGAAGCTATCCAGCAAATGCAACGTCAGCACCTTGCCGTGAACCTCGATCTTGGCTTTGGTCATCCAGCCGTTGATGGACGCCGCTTCCCGCTGCACCCACTCGAGAAACATGCTCCAGTATTCGTGGGCCACGCTTTCCGGGTTCACGTCAGAAGTGTAATGCAGAACGAAACGGATCGTCGCGATATGCGCGAATTTGTCACGGATCATTTTACAAAACGAACGATAAATGTCTCCGGGCACGACCTGCGTCTTGACGATATAGAACGTCCATTCGCGGTTTTTACGGCTCGTTTCCACCTTGTCGATGTACCCGTCCGCGAAAAACGTCTGCACGACATCCGCCGGAACGTTCGCCTGCTGCATCAGCATCTCAAACCGATCCCGTTTTAAAGCCGTACTGCTACTGCTCATGATGCTCCTCCCCCATAAACAATCAAAGGGCAAAAGGAATTGAACTCCATCCCGTTTTGCCCTTATGTACCCCTATCTTAATTCATGCTTTCCTGGTTAACCGCTTCTTAATAAGCTCGACCGAATACGACTGTATGCTTCGCATCTTCCCCGCACACGAGACATTTGGTCTTCCGTACAGCCGGTTCAAATGGAATGTTCCGGCTTGTAGCGCCCGTCTCTTCCTTCACGGTCGCCTCGCAAGCGTCGGAACCGCACCAGCCGGACAGCGTAAAACCGCGCTTCTGCTGCAGGAACGCCTTCAGCTCGTCCAACGTATCGGCTGCGGTCATGTTCTCATCACGGAACTTCTTGGCTCGATCATACATTTCCTGCTGCGTTTCCGTCAACAGTTTTTGCACTTCTTCTACAAATTGGCTTTGCGCGACGACGCGCTTCTCCCCGGTGATGCGGGAGACGAGCACGACTTGTCCGTTCTCCATATCGCGCGGGCCAAGCTCGACGCGAACCGGGACGCCGCGCATCTCGTATTCGTTGAACTTCCAGCCCGGGCTTTGATCCTGACGGTCGTCCACCTTCACACGCACGCCGGCTTGCTTCAATTGATCGTACAGACCGTCTACGCAAGCGATCACTTGGTCGCGCGTCTTCGGAGGCCCGATCGGGATCATGACAACTTGCGTCGGCGCGACTTTCGGCGGCAGCGCGAGTCCCCGGTCGTCGCCGTGCACCATAATCAGCGCCCCGATCAAACGGGTGCTGACGCCCCACGAAGTTGTATGGCAGAACGTATGCTGATTGTCCCGATCCAAGTATTTAATATCGAAGGCGACGGCGAAATTCGTGCCGAGGTAATGCGACGTCCCCGCCTGCACGGCCTTCCCGTCTTTCATCATCGCTTCTATAGAGAATGTATCGACGGCGCCGGCAAACTTCTCCGAAGGCGTTTTTTGGCCCATGATAACCGGCATCGCCAAGAAATTTTCCACGAAATCGCGGTAAATTTCCAGCATTTGCATCGTTTCTCTCCGGGCATCGGCTTCGTCCTCGTGCGCCGTATGGCCTTCCTGCCAAAGAAATTCGCTGGTGCGCAGGAACGGCTGTGTTTTCTTCTCCCAACGTACCACGTTGGCCCACTGGTTGATAAGCAGCGGCAAATCGCGGTACGAGTTGATCCACTCCGAGTACATATGACCGATCATCGTTTCTGAAGTCGGGCGGATCGCCAGACGTTCTTCCAGCTTCTCGCCGCCGGCTTCGGTTACCCATGGAAGCTCCGGATTGAAGCCCTCGACGTGTTCCTTCTCCTTCTGAAAGAAGCTTTCGGGAATGAATAGCGGGAAATAGGCGTTGCGGTGACCCGTTTCTTTGAAACGACGGTCCAGTTCGCGCTGAATGTTTTCCCAGATTTCATAGCCGTCGGGCTTGAACACGATACAACCGCGAACCGGTGAGTAGCTCATCAGGTCCGCTTTCTTGATCGTATCGATGTACCAGCGCGAGAAATCTTCACTTTGCGGCGTAATTTCTTTGACGAATTGTTTATCCTGTTTATCCTTCGACATGGTTCGAATGCTCCCCCTACAGACGGCGATTCATTTATCCTTTAATCAGCCTTAATATATCGTTGTATGTGACGGCGATCATCAGCAGCATCAGCATGGCAAAGCCAACGAAATGCACCATGCTCTCCCGGCTCGGATCGACTGGTTTGCCGCGCACCGCTTCTAACCCGAGGAAAACAAGGCGGCTGCCGTCCAGCGCCGGAATCGGCAGTAAATTGAACAAGCCCAGGTACAAGCTCATCACAGCCATCCAGTTGATGTACTGGGCCGGTCCGGCGCTTGCCTGCTCGCTTGTGAACTCGACAATCCGGATCGGACCGCCGAGATCGTCCATCTTCACCTGCAGGGTCGCCAGCTTGCCGAAGCCGTCCAAGATGAGCGTCGTAGCGGAAACCATGCTGCGCCACCCGTTGCTGATTCCTTCCCCGATCGTAGCCGGCCGGGTATCCGGGCCGAGCGAGACGCCGACACGAATCACGCGGTCTTTCTCATCCAGTTCCGGCTTCACTTCTTTGGTAACGAGCTGCTTGTTGCGCTCAACCACCCAGGTCATCGTCTTGTTCGGCGAATTTTGAATCAGCGTCGTCAGCTTTTTGCTGTCGCCGCCGATCTTCTCGCCGTTCACTTCAACGATAACGTCCCCGCCCATCAATCCGGCGCGCTCCGCGGCCGAACCGGGCTTGGTGTCGGAGATGCGCACCCGATCAGGCAAAGGCATACCGGCCACGAAAACAACCGTGACGAACAAGATGAACGCGAGAATGAAGTTCATTAACGGACCCGCGAATATGGCCATCGCCCGCTGTCCCACCGTCTTGCTGCCAAACTGGCGTTCCCATGGCGCGATCTGCGTCTCCTTCTCCTTGCTGACGATAAGCGCGCGAGGGTGAACGGCAAAGCGCTGTACCGCGCCGTCGACATCCATGCGGACAAACAGCTGACGCTCCAAATCGATATCTTCCACGACACCTTCCAAAGCGCCGCGGCGGCTGTCGAAATCGTTCAAATAAATATGCGTAACCGTTTCATTCTCCAAGGCAACGGCTATCCGTTGTCCCGGATTGATCTGTACGATTTCGGGATCTTCGCCGGCCATCCGCACGAACCCGCCGATGGGCAGAAGCCTCAGCGTATACCGGGTTTCACCGCGAACGAACGAAAGCACCTTCGGACCGAAGCCGATCGCGAACTCGCGAGTCAAGATCCCCGCCCGCTTGGCGAAATAAAAATGCCCCCACTCGTGCACCGTCACGAGTACGAAAAACAAGAGCACATTCAGCACGATGATTTGAAGTACGTCCACCTAGTTCACGGCCTCCTTAAATACATCAATGTTCACATCTGCTAGCATGGGAAGGGCGCTATTCCATGTCCTTAGATTAACATTAATGACAAACGGAACACAAGCCGAGCCCTTGATATGAACATATTACCGGACGCGAACAAACATGCTTGCCAACCGTCCCGGGCAAGGACTTCAGCTTCGGCGGATTTGCGCCGCCGCCGACCGCGCCCAAGCGTCGCTCGCGACAATCGTATCCAGGTCAGGCCCGTCTATCGCCTCATGCTTCGCCATCACCTCGGCGATAATGCGCTCGATGGCGAGGAAGGAGATGTCCCCCTTCAAGAAACGTTCGACCGCGACCTCATTCGCCGCATTATATACCGTCGGCATCGTGCCGCCCTTTCGGCCGCTCTCAAATGCCATCGCCAAGCAAGGGTATCGGGCAAAGTCCATTTCCCGAAAATGCAGCTTGCCGATGTCGGCCAGCCTCAGACGCTTCGAAGGCGTTACCATCCGATTCGGATACGTTAAAGCGTATTGGATCGGCACCCGCATATCAGGCAAGCCCATCTGTGCAATAATGCTACAGTCGACGAACTCGACGAACGAATGAACGATACTTTCCGGATGGATCACCACCTCGATTTGGTCGTAGGATAACCCGAACAACCAATGCGCTTCGATCACCTCGAGCCCTTTGTTCACCATGGTTGCGGAGTCGATCGTAATCTTCGCGCCCATCGACCAATTCGGATGTTTAAGCGCATCCTCCACGGAAACCGAGGCCAGTTCTTCGCGTGTACGATCGCGAAACGATCCGCCTGACGCGGTCAGCGTAATGTTATGTATATGATCTTTATTCTCGCCGTTCAAGCACTGGAAAATTGCGGAATGCTCGCTGTCGATCGGCAACAGCGAAACCTGCTTCCGTTCCGCGAGCGCCGTTACCAAGTGCCCTGCGCTTACTAACGTTTCTTTGTTGGCCAGGCCAATGTGCTTGCCCGCTTCGATGGCCGCCAGCGTCGGCTTTAAGCCCTGACTGCCGACAAGCGCCGTCACGAGCAGCTCGGCGTCCGTCCCCGCAGCGACTTCGAGCAGCCCTTCTTCGCCATAGAACACTTCGGTTCCCGCCGGCACATCGATTCTCAGCCTCTCGGCCAAATCACGCGTCGCCACCGCTACCTTCTTCGGGCGAAAGCGCCTGACCTGCTCCCCGAGCAAGCCGATATTATAACCGCCGGCCAAGCCTTCAACTTCGTAAGCTTCCGGATCATGCGAGATGACATCCAGCGTCTGCGTGCCGATGGAGCCCGTCGATCCGAGAATGCTGATCTTTTTCACTGCGGCCTACCCCCAGCACTCATAATTAAACATGCGGAATTAAGGAAACCACATGCAGAAACGGGAAGACGATCAGCCAGCTGTCCGTCCGATCGAGCACCCCGCCGTGACCCGGCAAAATCATGCCGGAATCTTTAATTCCCTTCACCCGCTTGTAAGCCGACTGCACCAAATCGCCAACCTGCCCGACGACTGCGATAACGAGGCCGATCCATACAGCCTGCGCGTACCCGAGCAGATCCGGCCGGCACCAGGCGAAACCGATCGCCACGATGACGGATAATACCGTTCCGCCTATGGCGCCCTCGACCGACTTCTTCGGACTGATCGTAGGCCAGAGCGGCGTCTTCCCGATCATCGAACCGGTGAAGTAAGCGCCCGAATCCGTTGTCCAGATGCACAAAAATACGAGCAGCGTCAAAAACAGCCCGTGATCCGGAATGGTGCGGGTTTCGATCATATAATGAAAGCCGAGTCCGACGTATGCCATGCCGAGGAAAGCCGTCGCTACGTGATCGATCGTCGTTTTGTTCTTCGTGATCACGGTGGCGGCCAAGAACAGAAACAGGAACAACCATATGCCCTGCGCCGACGACATGAAGCCAAACTGCCACGGCAGCGTCAACACGACGACTCCGATGTAACCGATGACCTGGATCACCCGGTTTCGATTCAAGCCGTTCATTCTCAAAAATTCGTCATACCCGATCAGCGCGAGCGCAACAATGAGTCCGGCAAACCAGTAGCCGCCCAAGTACAACATGATGAAAAATCCGAGCCCCGCCACTAATCCAGTAACGATCCGCTGCTTCAAGTCGATTCCTCCAATTGCCGCTACAATCCGCCGTATCTCCGGGCTCGCCGCTGATATTCTTGTATCGCTTCATAAAAGTGCGGCTCGGTGAACTCCGGCCAGCACAAGTCCGTAAACCACAGCTCCGAATACGCCAGCTGCCACAGCATGAAGTTGCTGATCCGCAGCTCCCCGCTCGTCCGGATAAGCAAATCGGGGTCCGGCAACGGATCGGTCAGCAAATATCGCGAGAACAGATGCTCATTGATTTCTGCCGGGTTCACTTTCCCGTCTTTTGCGTCTTGAGCAAGCCTCTGAATACCGGAAAGCATCTCTTTGCGACTCCCGTAATTTAAAGCAAAATTCAAGATAAGGCCCGTATTGTGTTTCGTTTTGTCGATCGCGTCCTGAACGGTTTTCAACGTATAGTCAGGCAACCCTTCAGGCCAGCCGGTCATACGTATTCGGACGTTGTTCGCAATCAGTTCTTCGATTTCTTTAGGAAAAAACTCCAGCGGCAATTTCATCAAGTACTCAACTTCTTCCTTCGGCCTCTTCCAATTTTCTGTGGAAAAAGCATACATCGTCAGCACTTTCACCCCGATATGATTCGCCGCCATCGTTATTTTTTTCACGTTTTTCATCCCCGAATGGTGACCCGCAACCCGCGGCAGCCCGCGTTTCTGCGCCCATCGGCCGTTGCCGTCCATGATGACGGCGACATGATTCGGTATATTATCGGAATCGAGCGCGCTTGCAGCCTCTTCCCCTTCCGACTTTCCTCCGAACCACTTTCTGAATGGTTTCATTGCCAATCCCCCGTCAGGAAAGACTAAAAGACTAAAAACCCCTCAATTAAGGGGGTCTTTACCCGTTACACTTCCATAATTTCTTTCTCTTTCGCCTGCAGCACTTTATCGACTTCACCGATAAATTTATCCGTAAACTTTTGAATATCTTCTTGATGGCGGCGGGACTCATCTTCCGAGAGGCCGGCCGACTTCTCAAGCTTCTTGATCTCGTCGTTCGCATCGCGGCGGACGTTGCGGATCGCAACTTTCGCTTCTTCCCCGAACTTGCGCGTCATTTTCACCAATTCCGCGCGGCGTTCTTCCGTTAGCGCCGGAATGATGATGCGAATGCTGCTGCCGTCGTTGGAAGGCGTCAAGCCAAGGTCGGATTTCATGATCGCTTTTTCGATCGCGGATACCGAGCTTTTATCCCAAGGTTGAATCATCAAGGTGCGGGAATCCGGTGTATTGATGTTCGCCAATTGGTTCACCGGCGTCATCGCCCCGTAATATTCCACCTGCACGCGGTCCAGAAGCGCTGGCGTCGCGCGGCCTGCCCGCAAGGTCAGAAGCTCTTTCTTCAAAGAACCGATAGCTTTTTCCATCCGGTCTTCAGCGTTTTTCTTAATGGATTGAGGCATGTTTTATACACTCCCTTTTACAATCGTGCCGATCTTCTCCCCAAGCACGACGCGCTTGATGTTGCCGCTCTCCGTAATGGAGAATACGATCAGCGGGATATTGTTGTCCATACACAAGGAAGATGCGGTGGAGTCCATGACGCCGAGGTTTTTGTTCAACACCTCGAGATAAGTCAGCGTTTCGAACTTTTGCGCGGTCGCATCCTTGAACGGATCGGCGGAGTATACGCCGTCGACTTTGTTCTTGGCCATCAGGATGACTTCCGCTTCGATTTCCGCCGCTCTTAGCGCCGCCGTCGTGTCTGTGGAGAAGAACGGATTGCCCGTACCTGCAGCGAAAATGACGACTCGGCCCTTTTCCAGATGGCGCATCGCTCTTCGGCGGATATACGGCTCCGCTACCTGCTGCATCGTAATCGAAGATTGCACGCGGGTAGGTACGCCGATCGTTTCGAGCGCGTCTTGAAGCGCCAGCGAATTCATGACGGTTGCAAGCATACCCATGTAGTCGGCTGTGGCCCGATCGATGCCCTTGGCGCTGCCTGCGATACCTCTCCAAATGTTGCCGCCGCCAACGACGATGGCGACTTCGACTTGAAGATCGACCACTTCTTTCACCTGTTGTGCAATGGAAGCGATGATGTCGGCTTCGATTCCGTATCCTTGCTGTCCGGCTAAAGCTTCTCCGCTTAATTTCAGTACGACTCTTTTAAATATCGGACGTTCCAAGCTGCATACCTCCGTTTCATCACTTACGCATTTCCTTCTCTATTTACAAAAGAGGGAACACATCGTGTTCCCGCCTTTGGAATTCCGTATAGGTCTTACAGTTTCACTTGGCTCATGACTTCTTCTGCGAAGTTTTCTTGTTTCTTCTCCAAGCCTTCGCCGAGCTCGTAACGAACAAAGCGGCGGATCGACAAGTTTTCGCCGATCGTAGCGATTTTCTCTTTCAACACTTCTTCAACCGTTTTGTCCGGATCTTTAATGAACGGCTGCTCCAGCAAGCAGTATTCTTCGTAGAATTTAGCAAGACGGCCTTCTACGATTTTCTCCACGATTTTCTCCGGTTTGCCTTCGTTCAAGGCTTGGTTCGTCAAGATTTCACGTTCTTTATCGAGCGCATCTTGAGGAACTTCGTCACGGCGAAGGTATTTCGGGTTCGAAGCAGCAATATGAAGAGCTACGTCGCGAACGAAAGTTTTGAACGTATCGTTCTTGGCAACGAAGTCGGTTTCGCTGTTGACTTCAACCAATACGCCAATTTTACCGCCAGCGTGGATGTAGGACTCAATCATACCTTCCGTCGCAATACGATCGGATTTTTTGGCTGCCGCGGCCAATCCTTTTTCACGCAAAATTTCGGAAGCTTTCGTCAAATCACCGTTTGCTTCTTCCAGCGCTTTCTTGCAATCGAGCATGCCCGCTCCTGTTTTCTCACGCAATTCTTTAACTGCTGCTGCACTTACTGCCATGGTAGGGCCTCCTTAGGTTTAGGGATATGTACCTTAAAAAAAGGGCGGTGAAAGGATTTTGCACCTTTAAACCACCCTTTTTTGTATTCGCCTGCTTAAGCTGTCGTTTGCTCGCCTTGATGCGCTTCGATCACAGCGTCGGCCATTTTGGCTGTCAGCAATTTCACGGCGCGGATCGCATCGTCGTTACCTGGAATGACGTAGTCGATTTCGTCCGGATCGCAGTTCGTGTCAACGATACCGACGATCGGGATACCGAGCTTACGAGCTTCGGCAACAGCAATGCGCTCTTTACGAGGATCGATGACGAACAATGCGCTCGGCAGACCCTTCATATGTTTGATACCGCCCAGGAATTTCTCCAGACGATCTTTTTCTTTGCGAAGAATAATAACTTCTTTCTTGGGAAGAACTTCGAACGTACCGTCGTTTTCCCATTTCTCCAACTCATGCAGACGGTTAATCCGTTGTTGGATGGTGGAGAAGTTCGTGAGCGTTCCGCCCAACCAACGTTGGTTGATGTAGAACATGCCGCTGCGTTCCGCTTCTTCTTTCACGGAATCTTGCGCTTGTTTTTTCGTGCCGACGAACAAGATTGTACCGTTCTCTTCGGCTACGGATTTGACGAAGTTGTACGCTTCCTCAACTTTTTTGACCGTTTTTTGCAGGTCGATAATATAAATGCCGTTTCTTTCGGTGAAGATGTAACGATCCATTTTCGGGTTCCAACGACGGGTTTGATGACCGAAGTGTACCCCAGCTTCAAGCAGCTGTTTCATGGAGATTACTGCCATCCTCACGCACCTCCTCAAAATTAGTTGTTTTGGTACCTCCGCGCGATATCATCTTCTCGGTGAAACTCCCAGATTATTGTCAGCCGCTGCAAACTTTGTCGCAGCCCGCTGCAACGCGGAAGCACGCTCACCGGAATTCATCGGCGTGTGGATTTTTACACCGAGAATTACTATACCATAAGTAACATGAGGTTGCAACTAGCGCCCCTTTTCGCCATAATCAAACAAAATCAGACCCCGGAACCCCGGAGTCTGTTCGGTTACTTCTCGGTCAAGCCGGTAATGACCTGTTCGAGCGTTTGCGGACCTTTAAATACGTGTACGCCAGTATTTATGCTGCCGGCAAGCCGACGTTTTCTCATTTCTTCCTCAAACGTCTTCTTATCGGCAATGACCCCGCTCTGATACAGCAAGTCCGAAACTTGCCAAAGCACAAGGCCTCTGGTTACGTTGATATAAACTTCTCGGACAGGTTCTACCGGTTTGGCCCTCTCTTTCTCCAGCTCTTCGTTCACGCGCTGCTGGACTAAGGCGTCAACCTGCGGCTGCAAATATACTTTAACATCCTTCTCATACACATTGAAATATACGGAGGCCTTTTCTTTGATTTGTTCCCGGGTCATCGTTTCCGCTGCCGGCTGCTGTAAGTCTTCTTTGGATAGCCCCTGGTTTGCGGCGGGAGAGAAACTCATCAGCTGGAGCAGCACGGAACCGGCGATCATCCCCGAGCCCAGTCCGTACAAGAGCGATTTTTTGTTGGACATCAGGGGCGCTCCTCCTGTTTCGCAAGCAGCAGGATCAAGCTGATCTCGCCTTTATTCATCCCGAGCTTCTTGGCGATGAAGTCCATCGACTTGCCGAGCTCGTACAACTCGAACAATTCGGCGTACCGCTGCTTGATATTCATTAATGCAACAGGTTCGTTCGGCTGCTCGCGCGTTGCCGCCGGCTCCTGATCCGCAACAGGGACAGCTTGAAGCGGCGATTCGGAACGGGCAGGATCCGCACTCGTTGACAAGGAGCCGGGCGCAGACGCCGGGGCAGGCTCTGCCTGAATCACGGGCGCAGACGGAGCCTGGTGCTTCTGAATTTGTTCGGCGACAAAACCGACCCGGTGAAGCTCGGATTGGAGCTGCTGATTATGCTTCTCAAGCGTTTCGACACGGGAAGCAAGCTTGGCGGCATGAACCTCGTAATCTTTTTTGGTTTCCGTAAAGAGCTGAATGATCGTTTTATTCTGCTCTTCCAGCTCGACGGCAAAGTGATCCATCGCGCTTTCCACATCTTTCATCGTGGTCGGAATTTCCGCGCTATGCTCGGCTTTTTTCGGCAAAAGCTTGGCGTAGACGATGATCACCAAGCCGAACAAGACGATATATACCCAAGGTTGGTTCAACGCGTTCACCTTTTTCACAGCTTAATGTCAAAGCGATAAATCGATATGATGCCCTTTAAACGGATGATCATGGCGGGAGATCGGCGCTTTCTCCGGTTCTTTGGCTTCGGCCGTTCGCTTCGGGGTTCCGGATGTCCCCCGCTTCGAAGAACGTTCACCGTTATCCTTGACGGATGCGCGGGCAGATTCCTCGGTTTTCGTGCTCTTATGGCGTTCCTCAACCACTTGCTTGGCCGCCGCTTCCGAAAGTGAAGCTTGGTCGGATAACGGTTTCTGGGTCAGCTGCTGCTGTTTGACTCCGACCTCTTCGTTCTTGTGCAATGCAAACTGCAATTCGACCGCCTTCAAACTCATTGAACTTCCCCTCCCGTAACAGGCTGTTGCCTTGCGTTATTGAATCGGAAGCATCGCAATATCGCCGTCCACCAATTGAAACTTTACGCGCTGGGAAGTGTCCTTGATGAATTTCGTGTAACGACCGAGGACGATTTTCGTACCGCTGTACACGCTCGAGATGACCTCGACCTTCGCCCGCTCCGAATCTTCAAGCGACTTCTCAATCTCCAGTGCACGTTCCTTCAATGAAGAGATCTCTTCCATAACCTGCTTCTTCGTATGGTTCAGCTTGATCCGCATCGCCACTTTATCCGGTCCGAGCTGTCCGGCCGCAGCCAATTGGTCGAGCAGCACGAGCGCTTTCTCCGTCTTGTCGAAATTCTCGATCAACGTCTTTAGATTCGTACGCAGCTGCTGCAGCTCGTTGCGCAGCTCCGGCAGCACGCCTACCTCGATGACGGTTGCCGTCGACATCGAGTTTCCGATCGTTCGCCCAATGACGCATTCGCCCGCTTGAATCATTCCTCCGACGATCAATCCTTTGGTTCCCTTGCAGGCGACCAGTTTACCGGCGCGAATTTGACAATGCATGATGCTTTGTCCCACGAGCACTTCTTCCCCGGCTTCGACCGTCGCATCCTGAATGAACGAGCATTTGACCCGTTTGCCTGCGCGAATGATCGCTTTATTGTGCCCCAGGATACCGACGGTGATCTCGATCGAGCCCCCCGCTTCGAGATCCGCGCCGTCGACATTACCGGTAATCCGAATATCGCCCGCGGCCTTGATCCGGAATCCCGGAAGCACGCTGCCGCGAATAACGACCGACCCGACAAAATCAATATTGCCGATATTATAGTCTACGTCGCCGTTCACTTCAAATATCGGGAAGACGTTGATTTTTTCGCGGTCCGTCTTCGTCACCATCCCATCGATAGCGGCGTAAAGGGCAAGCTGATCCGGATCGGAGACGACATTTTTCCCGGGCTTGAAGCGAGCTTCCTTCCCGTCCTTGGCGAATATGGTTTCCCCGGTGACCGCACGTCCATCCGTTCCTTTACCTGCCGGTATGCGTTCTGCGATCAACTGTCCTTTACGGACATTGTTGATGGCCGTCACTTCTTTATAGTCAACTTTGCCGTCTTCCATTTCCAGCGGACGCTTGGATTGACCGTCCAAATCGAACAATAAACGTATTTGACCGTCCTGTCCATGTGCCGGGGGTTGACCGGTTGCAATCGCGGTTTTCGTAAAGAAAAACGATTTCGGATCTCTCACGATCGCAAGGAGCTTGTCCTCGTCGATACCGTACACGATATGATGCGATTTGATCAGTTCGTCCAGCTGTTCTTTAGTTACGGCAAATTTATCGTCGCAGTTCATAAACTGCAGGTAGGCGGTCAGTTTATCATCGGATAAGGTAAGGTCCAAATAATAACTTAACGGCATCGCCAGGTCGCCCATATTCATAACCCCGCTTTCGTAGCTTAGTCTTGAAATAGATGCGACTTGTGCCGGCTTAACGAACCCCTTAAGCGCAAAATCGCCTTGGAATGCAGCTGTGAAATTCTGGAAGGGGATAAACTCATAACTTCAGCAATCTCGCTAAGTGAAAGTTCTTCGTAATAAAACAACGAGACGACGGTGCGTTCTTTTTCAGTAAGCCGTTCAATCGCTTGCGCGAGCGTATCTTTCAAGTACACTTCTTTTACTTTCGATTCCGGATTTTTTGCCTTTTCGTCAATCAATAACGAAAGACGGGTCTCCGCTTCTTCTTCGCGGATAGGATCGTCGATCGAACATACCGTGGTGACCGCAATATCTTGAACCATCTGTTGAAAATCGCCTTCGCTTACCTGCAAATAAGCGCTCATCTCCGCATCCGTGACGGAACGCAGGTATTGCTGCTCCAGCTTCTGGTAAGCTTCCTCGATTTTCTTCGCCTTCTCGCGTACGGAACGAGGAACCCAGTCCCCTTGCCGGAGTCCGTCGATCATCGCTCCGCGAATGCGCCATGAGGCGTACGTTTCGAACTGCAGTCCGCGTTCGTAGTCAAATTTCTCGATAGCGTCGATTAACCCCATCACCCCGTAACTGATGAGGTCGTCCCTGGATACGTTTTTGGGAAGTCCAATGGAAAGTCGGCCGGATACGTAGTCCACAAGCGGCAAATAGGTTTCGATCAGCGTTTGCTTGGCTACAGTATCGTGTTCTTCTCTCCACCTCTTCCACATCTCGATGTTCGCTAAATGAGATTTTTGCCCGATCATGACGCTCTTTCACCCCCTTATTCTTCAGTCATACGGCGAACCGCTTGAGCCAATTCCTCCGGCGTTTCGCTGAACTTGGTAGACAATTTGGGCGGGTTTAACGGAGAGAACGTTTCCTCTTCCGGCATAGGAGCGTCTACTTTCTTTTTCAGCATTTGATGAAGCTCCTCATCTTGATCCGGGGGGGTGACGGCATCGAAAACAGTTCCCTTCGTGCCGTCCGAATCCCCTTCGCCTAGCTCCGTTTTGTTCGAGTTCCATTGATTAAAGCCGGCAAAGGTGCCGAGCAGCCAACGACAACCAAAGACAAGTATAAAAAGGACAGCAAAGCTGTAGACGCTCCGAAGGAGCGTCGTCAACCAAATATTGTTCCCGACAGAAAACATAAAGGTGAATATAAAGGCAATAGCGCCGATGATAAAGTTCCACCGTATCGATCCAATCATGGTTACAGTTCCTTCACTCCGTGTTGTACGCTGCGGATGAGAAGAGTTCCCTTCTCGCAGTCGAATTCAATCGTCCTGCCGTAATTGGAGCCCGTATCTTCCGCCAGAAGCGGAATCTTGAAACGGGACAGCTGCTCCTTGCACGACTCCACATTACGCGGTCCGATGCGCATCGTATCGGACTGGCTGCCGAAAGCGAACATTTGTGCGCCTCCGGCCATTTTTGCTTCCATTCTGCGAATTTGTGCACCCAGCGCTTCCATTAACCGTATCAACTCCGGAATCGCCGTGTCCGCATACTTTGCAATATTAAGCTGGCCCTCTTTGGCTATATCCGAGTTAGGAAGCATGACGTGGGCCATACCGGCCACCTTGGCTTTCGCGTCATATAGCGTGATGCCGACGCACGAACCAAGGCCGGTCGTCTTCAGCACGCCGGTCTGGCGGGCAACGTTGAGATCAGCCATTCCGACTTTGATCAAATTGTCTTGGATCATGGAGTTTGCACTCCCAGAGCGATAAAAATTTTCTCAAACGATTCGGGATCGGGAATGAGAAAGAAATGCCCTTCCACTTCATCCTTCCCATTAAGAAACTTCGTATCGATCAAGAGCGCTTGATCTCCCATTTGACCGAATTGGAGAAGGCCGTAGCTCAAAATCGCTCCCGCCATATCGATGGCAAGAGAAGGAACCGTAGGCTGCATGTTCAGCCTCGTAAAGTCAGCCAACGACGATAAATAGGAACCCGCCAAGATGTTGCCGATCTCGCTTAACGCGGAGATTTCCATCTCCGTATATCCCTCATCGCTGACAACTTCGATTCCTAACAAATTGCGCAGCAGTTTTTTGGCCGATTCCTGCTTAAGAATGAAGAACAAGTTGCCCGGCGTCTCGCCTTCTACTCGCAAGAAGATCGCAATGACAACCTGCTCCGCTCCGCCCACGCTATCCGCAATCTCTTCAAATGGAACCATCCGCACCTTCGGCACGAGCATGTCGACCGGCTTATCAAGCAGCTTCGATAATGCGGTGGCGGCATGTCCGGCGCCGATATTGCCTACTTCTTTGAGGACGTCCATTTGAAAATCGGCAAATGCGTTAAATGATTCCACAGGATCTACTCCTCTATGTTCTCCAATTGGACAATCTCGCTCTTATTGAGCACTTCTTTCAAATTCAGAAGCACGAGCAGCCGGTTATCGTCGATTTTTGCAATACCGTGCAAATATTTAGCTTTAATGCCGCCCACGATTTCAGGCGGATCAGCGATATGGTCGGTGTCCACATCGATGACATCGTTAGCGGAATCGACGATTAATCCGACTTCGATATCGTCCACCCCGACGATAATAATCCGCGTGTTCTCGGTGTATTCGCTCTCCGCGAAACCAAAACGGCCGCGCAAATCGATGACCGGGGTCACGACCCCACGCAGGTTGATGACTCCTTTTACGAAGTCAGGCGTTTTGGGAACGCGCGTCATCGGCTGCATCCGCTCGATGGTTTTTACTTTTTCAACTTCAACGCCGTATTCTTCATGCGCCAACGCGAAAACGATTACTTTCATTTCTTGTCCCATACCCTCGTCCTCCTCAAATTATCGTGCAGTAGATCAATCGCGGTTATCGTTATTTGATTAAAGCGTTCGTATCGATAATCAAGGCGACTTGCCCGTCGCCGAGAATCGTCGCACCGGAAACGGCGAACAGGTTGGTTAAGTATTTCCCCAGCGTTTTCAACACAATTTCCTGTTGGCCGATGAACTCGTTGACGACGAGTGCGGCCATCTTCTCCCCTTTGCGAATAACGACGATCTGGATATCCGCTTCCGATTCGTCTTCGCCCTGCGGGACGTCGAACAGCTTGGCTAACGGGATCAGCGGAATGACGCTATTCCGGTAGTCGACCATTTGATTGCCGTGTACGATTCGAACTTGCTCCGGGCGAATGGCGGCCGTTTCGACGATCGAAGAAAGCGGAATCGCGTATTTCTCACCGTGAAGACGAATCAACATCGCGGAAATAATAGACAGCGTCAGCGGCAGCTGTACGGACCATTTCGATCCTTTACCGAATTCCGAATCGACGTGCACTTCGCCGCCCAGACTTTCGATCTTCGTCTTCACGACATCCAAACCTACGCCGCGGCCGGAAATGTCGGAGATTTTGTCTGCCGTGCTGAAGCCGGAAGCGAAAAGAAGCATATACACTTCCTTGTCCGTCATGCGCGCCGCTTGCTCTTGGGTGACGACCCCGTTCTGGATTGCTTTGCCAAGCACCTTGTCCCGGTTAATGCCGCGGCCGTTATCTTCGATTTCAATAAACACATGATTTCCGCTATGGTATGCGCGAAGATGGATGGTACCCGTCTCGGGTTTGCCCAAGGCGATACGCTCCGACGTAGGTTCCAGACCATGGTCGACGGCGTTGCGCAGCAAGTGTACAAGCGGGTCGCCGATCTCGTCCACAACCGTACGGTCGAGCTCGGTTTCCGCTCCCGTAATAATCAAATCCACTTTCTTGTCCAGCGTTTTGGCGACATCGCGAATCATCCGCGGGAACCGGTTGAACACGGTATCGACCGGAACCATCCTCAGTTTGAGCACGATGTTCTGCAGGTCGCTGCTGACGCGGGCCATATGCTCGACCGTTTCCGTTAATTCGTTTTTGCGAATTTCACTGGCCAGCTGCTCCAGCCGGACGCGATCGATCAACAGCTCGCTGAATAAATTCATCAAGAAGTCCAAACGTTCGATATCGACGCGAATCGTCCGGTTGGCGACCGGAGCTCCCGCCTGCGCAGCCGGCGGTTTCTTCACTTCGGCTTTAGGAGGTTCCGGCGTTACTACGGCTGCAGCGGCAGCAACTTCCTTTTGTGCCGCTCTCGCGGCCGGCAGCATGCGCTCAGCCAGCTTCTCTTGATTCAGCACGACCAATTCGACCTTATCGATTTCAGATACGCTGGAAATTTGTTTATGCAGCTGGTCATGATCGATCTGGGATATGTAGTACACCGCGAACGATTCGCCGAACTTCTCCTGCTCGATATCTTCGACCGAAGGGCTCGCTTTAATGACTTCCCCGTTCTGCTCGAGCACATTAAACACCATGTAAGCGCGGGCGGCTTTCAGCACGCAATCTTGACGAACGGTGACCTCGATCCAGAATACCGGAATCCCCGCTTCGATCGATTGCTGGACAATCGAGAGCTGGAATTCGTCGAGCTCCGCTTTGGTTTCGTCCTGCCCATCGGCAGGCTTGGCCGATCCCCCCGCAGCGCCTTTCAGGTAATCGCCGGAGACTATGGATTTCAAAGCCGCTACAATGTCCGAAACGTCGGCTTTACCGGTGCCGCCTTGAATAATGTCTTCGACCATCGTCTCGAGCGAATCGGTGCTTTTGAACAGGCAATCAAAGATGAATGAATCCATTTTCAACTTATGATTGCGCACAAGATCCAGCACGTTCTCCATCTCATGCGTCAGCGAGGCGATATCCTCGAAGCCCATGGTAGCAGACATTCCTTTTAACGTATGTGCGGAACGAAAAATGTTCTGGACAATGCTGATGTCTTCCGGACTGCTTTCCAGGCTGAGCATATGTTCGTTAATCGCTTGCAAGTGATCTCTGGACTCGTCAATAAACATCGAGAGATATTGATTCATTTCCATAACCGTACACCTCCATCAGGATCGTTTATATGTATAAGGACTAAGATAAGGCCGATAAACCGATTGCGGATATTAATTTGCCTGCAATTTCTTGCTGCTTCAGCACATGCATGACACCTTTAAGCTCGACCGCTGCTCGGGGCATACCGTAGACGATACAGGTTTCTTCCGATTCGGCAATCGTGGTTACAGCTCCCGATTCTTTCAGAGCCAGCATCCCTTTGGCGCCGTCCGATCCCATGCCGGTCATGATCACGATATGACGCTTCAACTCCTTGAGCGGAAGCAGCGATTCAAAAAGAACATCCACGGACGGTCGATGGCCGCTGCGCGGCTCTTCTTTGCTCAGATGGATGCGATAAGCGCCCGGCCCATTGCGGGCGACCGCCATGTGACTTCCGCCGGGAGCGATGTAAGCCGTGCCGTTCTCAAGAGGCATGCCTTCCTCCGCTTCGACCACCTTCAGACCTGATATCGAATTGAGCCGTTGAGCAAGCGATCTGGTAAAATTCGGCGGCATATGCTGCACGATCACGACCGGAGCCGCAAGCTCCGCCGGCAGCTCCGACAATACCTGATGAAGCGCACGCGGACCTCCGGTGGAAGTTCCGATCGCGACCAAGTGCCCGATGCCCGCTTGCGATCGGTCAACCGATCGCCTCTCAGCCTTTGGAGACGGATTCGATGGCGCTGCAGCCGCTGTCGTGCGGGCCTGCGGTATCGGCTTCAGCTCCGGTTGACGACGCTCAGCTGGAAGGATCGGGCGCTGCAGCCCAATCTTGTTCACATTCATTCTCACTGCGATATGAAGCTTCTCCAGCAGCTGGGTTTTTACCTTATGAAGATCGAGCGAAATTGAGCCCGACGGCTTGCCGACGAAGTCGACAGCCCCCCATTCCAGTGCCTTTATCGTCTCGGACGCCCCTTCTTGCGTCAAGCTGCTGAGCATAATGACCGCAACCGGGCTTTCCTTCATAATGACGCGAAGCGCCTCAAGTCCGTTCATCTCCGGCATTTCGATGTCCATCGTAACCGCATGAGGCTGTAGTTTCTTCACCTGCTCGACGGCTTCTTTCCCGTTCCTGGCCGTCCCGACTACCCGCAGCATCGGATCCTGCGAGATAAAATCCGAGATGATTTTTCTCATAAATATGGAATCATCGACCACTAACACATCAAACGGCTGCTGCATAGCTTCACTCCTCTACGTTGTCACTGAGCTAGAAGGTCAGAAGTTGTTCCTGTTCACCGGGCCAAATCAACATCCCTGCTCGCTATTGCTTCAGCAAACGAATCATTCGGCTCAGGAAACCTTTAACCGAACCCGCTTGATTGTCGGCCGGCAGCTGGTTCAACACAAAATCGTCGGTTAATTCGCCCAGCGACCTCGAAGCCGCGCCTTCCGGAAAAGCGATCGTAAAGGGGATTTGCTTTTTCACCGCTTTGGAAACCGAATTGTCATCCAACACGTATCCGATCGTCGGAATGTCCAAATCCATAAACTGCTTGGCTACCATTCTGATTTTATCCGCAGTTTGCCGCCCTTCCTTCCAATCCGTCACACGGTTGACGACCAACCGGAATTTCACGTCGTAACTCATCGAGTGAACCATTTTGATAATCGCATAAGCATCGGTAATGGAAGTAGGCTCCGGCGTTGTCACCACAATCGTTTCTTGTGCGGCGAGAATAAACTTCAACGTTTCTTTGGACAAGCCCGCCCCGGTATCAAAAATGATGAAATCGACATGTCCGTTCAACTGATTCACTTGTTCCGCGAAATAGTCAAGCTGCTCATCCGTTAGACGAATTAATTCGTTAAAGCCCGAGCCCCCGGCGATGAACTGTATATCATTCGGTCCTTTGTGGATGATATCCCAGACCGTTTTTTCCCGTTTCAACAAGTGGTACAAATTATATTTTGCAGAGATGCCCATCAGCACATCAATATTGGCGAGTCCGATATCCGCGTCGAAAATGAGCACCTTGAACCCTTTTTTCTGGAGCGATAGGGCAAAATTCAAGGTGAAATTCGATTTGCCTACCCCTCCCTTCCCGCTGGTTACGGTGATGATCCGGGTCGCCTTTTCCTGATCGGCGCCCTGATGTTTAATCAGATTCCGCAGCCCTTGGGCCTGATCACTCATGATTATCGTCCTCCAGAATCAGATCGATGATGAATTGTTCTTGCAGCACTCTAATATCGTCGGGGACACTTTGTCCGTTCGCGATATAGGAGATCTGGAGCCCGAATTCGCGAACCAAATTCAGGATTGCGCCGTAGGAGTCAGTTTCGTCCATCTTCGTAAACAACACCTTGTGCAGCTTGAATTTGCTGAAGTTGCTCGTAATGGCTTTCATGTCTTTATATTTGGTTGTCAAGCTGAGCACAAGGAACGTTTCGCTTTTTCCGCTTGATTTCAGCAACGCATTTAATTCGGAAACGTACATTTCGTTGCGGAAATTGCGTCCGGCCGTATCCATGAAAATAAGATCGCAATCCTTCAAGTTGTCGAAAGCTTTAGTTAAATCCGAGGGCGAGAATACAACTTCAAGCGGTACGTTCAAGATCGTCGCGTACGTTTTCAATTGCTCGACGGCCGCAATGCGGTACGTGTCCGAAGTGATGAAACCGACTTTGCGGTGGTGCTTGAGCACCTGCTCGGCCGCCAACTTGGCAATCGTCGTCGTTTTGCCGACTCCGGTAGGGCCGACAAAATGCGCAATGCGCGTATCGGCCGCTATGGACTTGCTGCCTTCCATTCTCAGCATCGCGAGCAGTTGGCGCTGCAGCGACTGCTTCACGAACGTCTCTGACAATTCAGCCGCCGAGATTACTGCATCTTCCAGCACCTGGGCAATCAGTTCCTGAACAAGATGAGGTTCCACCTCTTGTTCAAGCAGACGCTGCTCGAACCGCTGAACCGCGGGATTCAGTTGTTCGGCACTTCCATGCTGCTGTGAGAGTCTGCGCATCATTTCTTTCATCTGCTTTAATTCTTCCAGGAGCATGTCTTCCTTCGCTTTCACCGGAGCTGCCGCTTGAATGCGCTGAACCGGCATGAGCGGCGCGGGCGCCGCCGTTTGAACCGGTACGAATGATGCCGCCGATTCCGGCGGAAGCACGTCCGGCACTTCGGGAAAAGCAAGAACCGGCTGTTTCTCTTCCCGCAGCGTCTGCGCCCCGTAAGCAGCGGCTACGGTCTTTTTGGCAGACTGAGCGAAAGGCGGAGCCGCAAAGGGAGCTGTCGACTTTGCAGCAACAACGGCAGCCTCGCCCGCGGGCGTCCTGGCTCCTGCGGCGGAACCGCCGGGGGAAGCGGTATCCATCGCTGCAATGACTTCAATTTTTTTCTTAGAGAACATCCCCAGAAATCCGCCGGTACGAATTTCTTTGGTGTTGATGATCACTGCGTCATGGCCTAAGTCGATTCTAATCTTTTGCAGCGCATCCGGCATTGAATCCACTACGTACCGTTTCACTCTCATAGATTAACTACCCCCATGCTCTGGATTTCCACGTTAGGCTCCAACTCGCTGTAAGACAATACCGGAATATCCTGCATCGTGCGCTCAAGCAGCTGGCGCAGGTACATGCGGATCGTCGGCGATGTCAGTACGATCGGCTGCTGCCCGGATTGGATCAGTTTGGTCACCTGATCGCTAAGCCGTTGATAGATCACTTGCGTTGAAGTCGGATCGAGCGCCAGGTAGCTGCCTTGATCGGATTGCTGCACCGATTCGGCTATCTTTTTCTCCAGATTCGGGCCTACGGTGATCACCTTTAACGAGTCGCCGATCGACGTGAATTGCTGGGTGATTTGCCGGGATAACGCTTGCCGCACGTATTCGGTCAAAATATCGGGGTCCTTCGTATAGGTGCCGTAATCCGCTAAAGTCTCTAATATCGTAACGAGATCCCGGATCGAAATTTTTTCACGCAGCAGCTTCACCAGTACTTTTTGAACGTCTCCTAAGGAAAGAACATTCGGGATGAGCTCGTCCACCAGTGCCGGGAAGCTTTCCTTGACATTCTCGATAAGTGCTTTCGTTTCTTGCCGTCCGAGAAGTTCGTGAGCATGCTTCTTGATGATTTCCGTTAAATGCGTCGCGACCACCGACGGCGGATCGACCACCGTGTACCCGGAAAGCTCTGCGCGTTCTTTGGTTTGTTCGTCGATCCAGAGTGCCGGAAGACCGAAAGCCGGCTCAAGCGTATCGATCCCGGCAATCGAATCGTCATCGATGCCCGGGCTCATCGCCAAGTAATGACCGAGCAGTAAATCGCCGCGAGCGACGATATTGCCCTTGATTTTGATGATGTATTCATTCGGCCTCAGCTGAATATTATCGCGAATCCGAATAACAGGAACGACGACCCCGAGCTCCAGCGCGCACTGACGGCGAATGAGAATGATCCGGTCTAACAGATCGCCGCCCTGCTGCGTGTCCGCAAGCGGGATAAGGCCATACCCGAATTCGAATTCAATCGGGTCCACATTGAGCAGCCCAATAACGCTCTCCGGACTTCGCACTTCTTCAATTTGCTGCTCTTCCTCGAGCTGCACCTCCTCCGCTTGCTTGCGGTTCACGATTTGCTGCATCCGATAAGCGGCAAAGGCAAGCAGACCCGCAATCGGAAACGTCGTCCAGAAATGGATCGGGGTAAAGAGGCCAAGCGCCGTCACCGTACCTGCCGCGATATAGAGCAGCTTCGGGTAGGAGAAAATTTGCGTTGTCAGGTCATGCGCCAGATTGCCGTCGGACGCAGCCCGGGTAACGATAATACCTGCAGCCGTCGAAATAAGCAGCGCCGGAATTTGGCTCACCAAGCCGTCGCCAATCGTCATAATCGAATATTTTTCGCCTGCTTCGGCGAAAGACATTCCTTTCATGGCGACCCCGATGATCAAACCGCCAATGATATTGATGATCAGCATGATGATGCCCGCGATCGCATCCCCTTTGACGAACTTGCTCGCCCCGTCCATCGCACCGTAAAAGTCTGCTTCGCGTGAAATTTTCTCACGGCGTTCCTTCGCTTGATGTTCGTTGATCATGCCGGCGTTCAAATCGGCGTCGATACTCATTTGTTTGCCGGGCATCGCATCCAATGTAAACCGTGCCGCAACTTCGGCAACGCGCTCGGAACCTTTGGTAATGACGATAAACTGTACGAGTACGAGAATGATAAAGACGACGAAGCCGACAACCAGGTTGCCTGCCGCGACGAATGAACCAAAGGTTTCGACCACATTACCGGCATCGGCGTGTGCCAGGATGTTCCTGGTGGTGGAGACGTTTAGGGCGAGCCTGAACAGGGTTGTAATGAGAAGGAGCGAAGGAAAGATTGAAAATTGCAGCGCATCGGTCGTATTCATCCCGACCAGAATAATCATAAGCGCCAGCGTAATATTCAGGATCAACAAAAAGTCCAACAACCAAATCGGGAGCGGAACGACCATCATGAGAATGATGCCGATGATGCCGATCAATACGACAAGGTCTCTAATTTTCAAAGCCGGTGCCCCCTCTACTTAGTTCTCGTTCGCTATCTTCAGGCCAAGATCACAATGCCTTGCCTTTAAGTTTGTATACATAGGCTAATACTTCGGCCACGGCTTGGAACATGTCGGCGGGAATCGCTTCTCCGATTTCCACCTGAGCGTACAAAGCCCGGGCGAGCGGTTTATTTTCGATCGTAGCGACGCCATGGTCTTTGGCGACTTGTCTGATCTTGAGAGCGACGAAGTCGGTCCCTTTGGCAATGACGGTCGGAGCCTGCATCTTCGAACCGTCGTACTGGAGAGCCACGGCAAAGTGGGTAGGGTTCGTAATGATAACGTCGGCCTTGGGCACGTCCTGCATCATACGCTGCATCGCCATACGGCGCTGTTTCTCCCGAATTTTCCCTTTAATCAGCGGATCCCCTTCCGACTTCTTATACTCGTCTTTAATGTCCTGTTTGGACATTCTCAAATTCTTCTCATGCTCATATTTCTGATACAAAAAATCGAAAATGGCCAGTATGATCAAAATGCCTCCGATTTTCACGCCAAGGTTCAACACGAGCGAAGAAGTAAAAGTCAGAATCTCCTGAAGAGGGAGATGCGCTAGCTGCATAATGTGCGCTTTCTCGCCCCATAAGACCGAATACACAACATAACCGATAATGCTCATTTTCAACATGGACTTCAGAAACTCAACGACCGACCTCATCGAAAACATTCGTTTCGCGCCTTCAAGAGGGTTCATTTTGCTGAATTTCATCATCAGCGGATCGCCCGTGAGGAGGAAGCCGAATTGCAAATAGTTGCCGAGCACGGCTATGACGACCGCGATTACGAAAATCGGGCTTAATATCAGCAGCATCTGCAGCGCCAGCTGCTCGTATAACACCATCATATTGGGCGATGTGAGGTCGACCAGCAGGAAGTCCGTATAGATCGATCGGAAAACGCCGACCAGATGTCCTTTCATGAACCCGCCGAACAAGTAAAACGCCAGGAAGGAAAAAAACAAGATAAAGGCAGCGGGCAGTTCCATACTTTTGGCCACTTGTCCTTGTTTTCTTGCATCTTGTTTCTTCTTGGGCGTCGCGTCTTCCGTCTTTTCCCCGGCAAACAGCTGCAGGTCGAGTTGTAAACGAAGTGCCGCCACGTCCATCCCCCCTTAGGTTTGAAACAATCCGAAGTAGCTCTTGATCGATTCCATCATTTTGGCGAAAATATTGCTGAACAGAGACTCGTAACCAGGAAATAATAAAACCAACATAATAAGGCCGAGCAACAGCTTGACCGGAAGCCCGATCACAAAAATATTGAATTGCGGCGCGACCCTCGCCAGAAGCCCGAGACCGACGTCCGTCAAAAACATCGCAACGATAAGCGGTGCGGCCATTTGGAAACTTAACGCAAATACGCTTGAGAATGACTTCACCATAAAGTCTGAAATTTGCCCGCCATAAAACTTGGCGAACGTCTCGTTGTTTAACGGGATCCATTCATAGCTTCGCATGATGGCTTCGAGCAAATAATGATGACCGTTTAGCGACAGAAACAGCATCGAGGCGACCATAAATTTCAGGTTGCCGATCACCGGGCTTTGCGTTCCCGTCATCGGATCGATGACGTTCGCAATACCGAACCCGATTTGAATGTCAATGAACGATCCTGCAATTTGCACGATTGTGAAAAACATATAGGCGACAAAGCCCAAGCATAAGCCGACCAATATTTCCCGTATAATCAGCAGCACGTACATCGAATCCATAGCAACCGGCGATTGGGTGCCGGCCCCGACAAAAGCGATAAACGCTACGAAAACCGAGATCCCGATTTTAAACTGCGCAGGCACATTTCGACCCGAAAAAATAGGCGCGACCACAAAAAACGAAGTAATTCGACAAAAAAACAGCAGAAATCCAGGGAGATACTGTACGAACCAAGCCATCTACATGTACCTACCCGACGAATTTGTAAAGATTGTTCATAAGATTATAAGTAAAATCGACGAGCGTATTTAGAATCCAGGGTCCGAAAATCAGAATCGAGACGAGCACCATCACGATTTTCGGCACAAAAGCCAGCGTAGCCTCTTGAATTTGAGTCGTTGCCTGAAAAACGCTGATAATCAAGCCGATGACAAGAGCGACCACCATCATCGGAGCGCTGGCCTTTAACGTTGTATAAACCGCTTCGCCGGCCAACCCGATAATAAACTCCGAGCTCAAAGCAAGTCCCTCCTTTTCGGGTCCCGATTACGAATTGAAACTGAGCAGCAGCGAGCGCACGACCAAATACCAACCGTCAACCAGGATGAACAGCAGTATTTTAAAAGGCAGCGATATCATGACCGGGGGAAGCATCATCATCCCCATCGCCATCAAGGTGCTCGCGACAACCATGTCGATGACTAGAAACGGAATGAATACCATAAAGCCCATTTGAAACGCCGTCTTCAGCTCACTAATCGCATAAGCCGGAACGAGCGCGGTCAGCGGCGTATCTTCCACGCCGCTCGGAGGCGCGGCTTTGGTATAGTCGAGAAACAGCTTCAAATCTTTCTGGCGCGTATGCTGAAACATAAATTGCTTCATCGCAATCGACGCTTTATCCAATGCGGCGGTTTGCGTAATTTCCCCCTTCATATAAGGCTGGAAAGCCGTCTCGTTTATTTCACCTAACGTCGGCGCCATAATAAAGAAGGTTAGAAACATCGCCAATCCGATCAGTACTTGATTCGGCGGCATTTGCATCGTACCCAGGGACGTTCGGACGAAACCGAGCACAATGATAATCCGGGTGAAACTTGTCATCATGACGAGGATGGCAGGCGCAAGACTAAGAATCGTAATCAGGAGTATGATCGTAACGGTACCCGACGCATTGTCCGGACTGTTCGCTGTCCCGATATCGATATTAATACCCGGAATCGGATCCGCCGCGAACGCTTGGCCGGAAACCGAGCAGAGCATTCCGGCAAGCAGAAGCAGCGGTAATAATTTGATGAGCTTTTTCATGGTTTATCATTCAACCGATCTGAATTATTGTCTTGCTGGAGCAGCTCCTCCATCATCTTCTTACGGTCCGTCATCTTGGTCTGGAACACGTGCTGGAACGAGGTTGCTTCAATGTCAAGCTCTTCCTCCACCTCTGGCTTCTGTCTCAGCTTTTTCAGCCAGCCGCCAAACGATTCGAACGCCGGCTCCGTCATAGCCGGACCCGCAGTCATCATGTCGCGAATGAGCGCGACCTCCGCTTCGTCTTCAATCTTCTCGAGCAGTTGGATGTTCTCGCCAACCCCCACGATATAGAGCGACTTCCCGATCTCAACGACTTGAATCGATTTGTTTTGTCCGAGAGGCAAACCGCCAAGCGACCGAATGGATCTTCCTGTGAAGTACTTATTTTTTTGAGCAATGATCTTCATAATCACAAAGAAGATGACGATAATGAGAATAAGAAAAAAAATGACTTTGACAATCATCCCGAGCGTGTCTCCGGCTGAATAGATGTTGTCCGGTGAGTCAAAAGGACTCGAACCGGGCGCATCGGTCCCCGTTTCCCCGAAACAAACAGCAGCTAACCACGCCGCTGTCTGCATCCATAGAACGAGAACGGCTAGCAACGTCTTGGTTGCGAGTCTCTTCAAGTGCTCACATTCCCTTCAATTCGTGAAGTTTCGGGTTACCCCAACGTTTTCTTAATGGCTTCGATAACGCGATCCGCTTGAAACGGCTTCACGATAAAGTCCTTGGCGCCGGCTTGAATCGCATCGATAACCATCGCCTGCTGCCCCATCGCGGAACACATGATGACCTTGGCGTTGGCATCGATTTTTTTAATTTCTTTCAACGCTTGGATACCGTCCATCTCAGGCATCGTAATGTCCATCGTGATTAGATCGGGACGCAGCTCTTTGTATTTCTCGATCGCTTGTGCGCCATCGTTCGCTTCACCGCAAACCTCGTAACCGTTTTTGGACAAAATATCGCGGATCATCATTCTCATAAATGCTGCATCGTCTACAATCAGAATTCGGTTTGCCATGGGTATACAGTCCTCCTAGAGCGCTATGGTTTAGTATTGTTGCAGTTTTTGAATCCGGTCCCACTGATTTACGATATCCGTGACACGAACACCGAAATTTTCATCGATAACGACGACTTCGCCTTTTGCAATAAGCTTGTTATTGACGAGAATATCAACCGGCTCTCCTGCGAGTTTATCAAGTTCGATAATCGACCCTTGCGAAAGCTCCAAAATGTCCTTGATCACCTTATGCGTGCGACCGAGTTCCACCGTTACTTTCAATGGTATGTCCAAGAGCAAGTTCAAGTTCGTATCTTCGGCAGGCGACAGCTGCGGCGGCGTGAAATTCGAGAACTGCGCAGGCTGAACATTGACGTTACGCCCTGTCGGCATCCCGTAAGCGGCAGGCTGCGGCGCATAGCCCGGCGGCTGCATCATCGGGGGCTGTTGATACATCGGCGCTTGCTGGTACATCGGCTGCTGCATCGGCGGTTCTTGATACATCGGCGCTTGCTGGTACATCGGTTGCTGAACCTGCGGTTGCTGATATGCATCATTCGAAGGCGCCGCAGGAGGCGGCGTAAGCGTGTCCTGCGCCATCGAGCCCGGAGCAGGCGGAGCCGACGGCGGCGGAGCGGCCGTTTCCTGCATGTCTCCGCCGCCCATCAGGGTGGAGACCATCTCCCGCGCGAACGCGACGGGCAGCAGCTGCATGATCGTGGAGTCGATCAAGTCGCCAATCGTCAAGCGGAATGAAACCTTGATAAAGACGTCTACTTGCGGAATCGATGAAGGTTCGCCGCCCTCTGCCAAATCCAAGATATCGATTCCCGGCGGCGAAATGTTGACGAATCGGTTAAATATCGTCGACATTGAAGTAGCGGATGACCCCATCATTTGGTTCATCGCTTCTTGTACGGCACTGATATGAATTTCAGACAATTCCATATTTTGCCCCGTACCGTCTCCGCCCATCATCAAATCGGCAATCACTTGCGCATCGCGCGTCTTGATGACCAACAGGTTGATGCCGTCAAATCCGTCGACATAGTTAACGTGGACAGCGACATGCGGCTTAGGAAACTCTTCGACCAAGTCGGCTCTGGCAATCACAGAAACTTTTGGCGTGGTGATATCGACTTTCTTACCGAGCAAGGTCGATAAGGCTGTCGCGGCGCTGCCGAATGTGATATTGCCGATCTCGCCTAACGCATCTTGTTCCAGCGACGATAAGTAGTCTTCTACTCTTGGACTCGAGCCGCTCGAAAAACCACCGCTTGACTCGCTTTCGGAAGACTGTCTCAGCAAGGCGTCGATCTCTTCTTGAGACAAATAATCCTTATTATTCGTCATTCTCTTCTACTCCTTCACTGACAATCTCACTGATTTGTATAGCCAGCTTACCGCGGGTCGTACCCGGACTGCCATAAAACTTCAACCTTTCCCCTATCCGTATATGCAGCGGCTCATTTACCGATTTGTTCAACGTAATGACGTCGCCTGCATTTAGGCTGAGAAACTCGCGTACGGATATTTGGGAAGCGCCCAGCTCTGCGATAATCGGCAGCTTTGCCTTATGAAGCCGATTCTGCAAAGCCGTCTGCTCTTCCGGGGCACTCGTCTTCTTCTGGGACACAAACCAGTGATGAACCGACAATCTCGGCATAATCGGCTCAATGACGACGTGTGGAATACATAAGTTGATCATCCCCGTCGTATCCCCGATCTTGGTGCTTAACGAAATTAAGGCAATCGTTTCGTTAGGCGAGACGATCTGCATAAATTGCGGATTTGTCTCCAAAGCTTCCAGCCTTGGGGACAAATCAATGACCGTCTTCCACGCTTCCTGCAAACTTTCAAACGCTCTGCTGAAAATCCGCTCCATGACGATCGTTTCGATCTCGGTTAAAGCGTTAATTTTGGTTGGCGAGGTACCCGATCCTCCCAGCAAACGATCGAGCATGGCAAAAGCCACGTTCGGATGCACCTCGAGCACCATTCTTCCTTCCAGAGGCTCCGCTTCGAAAATGTTCAGGATGGTCATTTTTGGAATGGACCGTATGAATTCATCATAAGGCAGCTGCTCGACCTGGACAACATTTATTTGTACAAAGGTCCGGAGCTGTGCGGAAAAATAAGTCGTTAAATAACGGGCAAAGTTTTCGTGAATTCGAGTTAAGCTGCGAATGTGATCCTTGGAAAACCGCACTGCGCGTTTGAAATCATAGGCTCGAACTTTTTTCTGAGTTTCTTCCTTTTTAAGTTCTTCCGCATCCATTTCACCGGATGAGAGCGCCGCTAGCAGGGCGTCTATCTCATTCTGCGAAAGCACATCTACCATCTGCGTCACCTCCCGCTTGCTTATTCGCGAATATCCCTCAATCTATTGGAGAACGATATCGGTAATAAGGATTTGATTCAATTTACCTTCGTGAAGCAGTTCATTCATTCTATTCATAAGGGCTGAAGTGAGATTGTCAAAGCCTTTTTTGCCCGAAACTTGTTCCGGCGTCATATCGGCCAACGTTTCAATTACGATTGCTTTCATCCGGCTTTGCTGGAAATCAAACTCTTCTTTAGCCTTCTTGTTTTCAAGTTCAAAGGCAAAGCTTACTTTTACGAACTTCGCGCTTGCCCCGCTCGCCGTGGCCAGGTTTGTCAGAACGTCTTTCATTTCGACCGTATTTTCTTTCACTTGTACCGGTGTTAATTTTTTACCGGATTTTACTTCCCGTACCAATTGCTGCGCTTGATCTTGGGGATCGGAACTGGATTTATCCATGTAATTCCAGAGAACGAACGCTGCAGTTAAAATTAATGTTATCGCAATAAGTATAGCTACGACCATGATAAAAATTTTACTTTTAAACAACTTACGACCCCTCCGAATTCAGGCTCTTTATCGTTCCGCCGATGAGACCTACGGTCTGCAAAAAGCGCTGTACCATGGCGACAACTTCCGGCACCGGTTCGAGCACCATTATTTTTTTTCCGGTCACCAAAGTAATCATAGTATCCGGAGTCTCTTCAATCGTCTCAATCAGTAAGGCATTAACCATGATCGGTTTGCCGTTAAGCCGGGTGAGCGTTACCATCGGCTACCTCCGCTTGGGATAGGATCGGGGGAGACCGGCTCCCCCGTTTACTGATACTGAACGTTACTATCGTTTCAAGTTGACTACTTCCTGAAGCACTTCATCTGAAGTTGTGATGATTCTGGAGTTCGATTGGAACCCCCGCTGTGCGATAATCATTTCCGTAAATTCGCTCGTTAAGTCCACATTGGACATTTCAAGCTGACCGGAGATGATAGCTCCCGTTCCCGTCTCCGGATTCGCGGCAGTAGCGGCGCCCAGATCGAGTTCTTCCGTGTTGGAGTTCGGCGTCATCCGGTACATGTTACCCCCGATTTTCTCAAGACCGGCAGGGTTCGTCACTTTAGCAACAGCGATAAGCTGTCCGGTCGGAGTCGCAGTTCCATCGGCAGCAACCGAGATAATCTCCCCGTTCTGGGAGATGGAGAAAGCCGTAACGCCATCCTCCAACGTGACCGCTGTGCCTTCGGTATTCAAGACGAACATCCCGTCCGCATTCACGAGGCGATTCAATGCATCCAGCTCAAAGTTACCGGCACGAGTCAAATATGGGCCGTCGCCTCCGTCTACCATCGAGGAAACCGCGAAAAATCCGTCGCCGTCGATCCGCAGGTCGGTCGGTTTGTTCGTCGTCATCGCGCTGCCCGGCGTATGAATCGTATCAACCGCGGCAACCGTAACGCCAAGACCGATCTGCTTCGAATTCACGCCGCCTCTTTCCTCCGTCGGAGCCGAGACTCCGGCGACCGTTTGGCTCAAAATATCTTTAAACATCACGCGTCCGGTCTTGAACCCGACCGTGTTCACATTAGCGATGTTATTCCCGATAACGTCCAACTTCGTTTGAAATCCTCTCATACCCGAAACACCGGAATAAAGAGATCTTAACATCGATCGATTGCCTCCTAAAGGCTGAACTCGTCAGCCTTGCTTAATGGTGTTACTGGTTGTTTCAGTCGGTCCACAACCAAGGCCTCCGAACTCCGGGCCGGCCTGTTCTTAAGAAATGATCATGGCGCTGTCAATTTGCGTAAACAAGTTGTCTTTCATTGATGCTCCGTCCATTGCGGTAACCACGGTCCGGTTCTTAATGTTCACGATTAAAGCCGTATCGTTAATGAGCATCAACGAATCTTTGGCGCCTTTCGTTGCCGCTTTGTCGATGGCGGACTGGATCTTCGCCAGTTGTTCGGGCTGGAACTGAATGCCTCTTTGGCGCAACCGTTCTTCCGCATGATGACTGAAGCGTACGAATTGGTGGTGCAAGATCGAATCAAACGAAGTCGATGGCGCTTCCCGTCCAGTTCTCGTTTGAGGCGGCTTCGAGAGCGCAGGCGTAACGCCATTCGGAAATAGCTGACCTACCGTCATCCGTTCCGTCATGGTGCCTCTCCCCCTGCAGGTTCCTTTGAAGGAGCCGGGTTGCCGATCTGCGAAATATTTTCGAGCGCGACCTCTTCGCCGTTCACTTTTGCAAATTGCTGATGATCTTTAACGGTAATCGACTCGACAACCCCGGTTTTGGAGTGAGTCGTGCCCTCGTTATCTGCGTAAGACCAAGTAATTTCTTTGCCGATCAGTCCCGATGCGAAGCCTAGAGACTGGCGCAACAATTTCATTTCGCTGCTCATATTCGTCAGCTGCTCGACCGAAGTAAACTGCGCCATCTGCGCGATAAACTCTTTATCCTGCAAAGGCTGAGTCGGATCCTGATTTTTTAATTGTGTAATTAATATTTTCAGAAATTGGTCTTTGCCGAGCTCGCTGCCTTCCGTCTTCTTTTCTGCGCGGTCGACGTTCGCTTTCGAATAATAAGGCCAAATATTTTTCGTGCTGATGTTGGAATCGGCCATGTTGTTCACCTCCTGCTTCCCGCTTATCTCCAACCGCCGTACAGCGCAACTTAGGCGATGACGTCAATCGAACCGTTAACGCCTGTCCGATTGTCTCCTACGCCGGACATCCTTTCCGTCTCTCCAAGTTCATCTAAAGTAGCAGCTTTATTGCTGCCCGAATTTTTCTGCTTGGACGGTTGCTGCGATTGCTGTTGGCGTCCTTCCTGGAACATCCCGGATTGATAGCTTTGGCTTTGACTGACCTCCAGCTTATCCACTTGAATGCCTTGCGTCTGCAAGGTGTTCTTCAATTGGGAGAGCTGTGCCTCCAACATTTCTTTGCCCGCTGCGCTGTCCGCTACGAATTGGGCGATCAGATGTCCGTTTTGCATCGTCAGCTTGACTTCTACATGACCCAAGTGCTGCGGATAAAGAGAAATTTTCGCTTCTGTCAAGCCGTCGGCCGTCGTCCCAAGTACGAAGGAGCTAACGATAAATTGCGTCATATCCTCAGTGAAGGACGAAGCAGGCATATGCAGCGACGCTGATTTCGAAACCATCTGCCCGTTCTGTACTTGTTTCATGAAATCGTGCATCGTCATCGGCTGGGAAGTTCCCGATTGACCATCCTCCGAACGAAGCGGTTCGAATAAAGGCACTTCCTCTTCGCTGCCGCTTAGTTCGCTCGTCAGCTTTAAGGCATGCTGTGCCAAAGCGAGCGCTTCGAGTTTGTGCATCGGATTGGAAACAACCTGAACTAGCGGAGCGGTTGAAGGATTCGCCGAATCCGTACTCGCTTTCGCTGAAACAGCGGTTTGCACAGCCTGTTGCGTATCGCTTTTCGCTTTATGTAACTCGCCGAATGTTGCGGCCGCCGACAATAACGCAGACGGCAACTCTTTCATCGCTTGTTGCAAGCTCGGATGCAGGGGCCCGCCGGCCATTATTTCTTTAAGCTGCTTCAGTATCTGTACGACTTCGGCTGAAGACAATAACTTCGACTGAGCGTTCGCCGCAGACTCCGAAGCGTCTGTAGCGACTTGCGTCAATAGCGGTATGAACAATTGCGGATTTAACATTTGTTCTTCACCTGGATGAGCTTTTTCTCCGGCCTGCTTCGGATGCTCAGCCGCTTCGCCATCCTTACCGGCACTTGCATCTGTCGATAGCAGAGACGCAAGAAGCGCTTGAAGTTCGGCAAGCCAAGCTTGAAGATCCGGATTGCTTAGCAGCGCGTCGACGTCTTCCTGACGCTCCGTCTGCTCCAGCAATTGAAGGAGACCGTCAATTTGCCCGGCCTGGAGTTCGGTCGACTGTTCGTTCATAACGGAAGCGGCCGCCGCTAACGGGTTGAGCCATTGAATCAAGGCGCTTAATCCGTTCATCCCGCCCTTGGCCTCGCTGCCGGCTTGATTCGCTTCTCCGACAAGCATTCCGGTTAACGTCGTCAAGAACGCACTCCCGCCTGAAGCGGAGCCTTGCGCAGAACCCGCTGAATTGGCGCTTCCGCCTGCAGATGCAGTGCCGCCCAGGGCCACAGATTGAGCTTGAATTTCCATCTTTTCTTTTCACCTCCTTTCAAGCTTCTATTGAGCGAGTCGGGCCGAAATTAAAGCCGCCGTTTCTTTCGATTGATCCGAAATGGCAGAAAGAATTTTCGACCTGCCGGCATTGTCCATGGAATTCAAGATGGAAATGACTTTATCCGGCGTCGTCTTTTGAAGCTCCAGCAGTACCGTCGCAGCGCTTTTCGGCGTCATGTTGGCGAAGGTCGATCCCAGATCGTCCTTGCTAAGCTTGTCGGTCTTGGCTGCCGGCGCTTGCATAGCTTGCAGCCTTTCTTGAAGAGCCGCAAGTTCCGTATCGCGAACGAGCTTCTGATCCTTGATCAAAATGGAAGCTTCCGCCGCCTTCTTCGGATCCATCTTTTCCAAAATTTTCACGCGTTCGTCGTTCTTCATCATACTCAGCACCAGCACTTGTTCGTTCAACGTCAAGTTCTCAAGGATCGGTGCCGATTTACTGGGGGACATCTTCGCATACAGGCTTGCCAGCTGCTGAATTTGTGCCTTATATTCTTCATCCGACTGTGTCTTCGTTTTCATTTGTTCTTCAAGCGAGCTGTTCTTCAACTGAAGCTCTTTGATTTGTTGATCCCGTTGTTGAATCGCCGCCTCCGCTTTTTGCAGATCCTGATCCTTCTGCTGGACGGATGACGTCATTTGCGCAACCTGATCATCCTTCGTCGGGTCGGCCCCCTCCTCTTGGGCCTTCGCCGCCTCAGTCTGCGGTTTCCCGCTATCCGTATCCGACTGAGGATCAGGAATCACTTGGTTGACGACGGGTATTTTATTGGCCGTTTTCAACACATTATTCATCACGTCGTAATCGAAAATCGTCAGCAACACCCCGAGCAAAACGGCCGTAAAAACGAACGGAATGAGGAACCATATCAGAAAACGCTCCATGGCGCCGTAAGATGCGGTTTGCTCTGTGTCTGCGTCTGCCATCTACCGTCACCTCCCCTGCTTTGGCTAAGAAAGCCGTTTATACCGGTTCGTCGCCATTTCATCCAACTGGTCCTGTTCACGCTTCAGCAGATCGGCGGTGAACCGTTGGTACGCCTTCTCTTTCGCTTTGTTCCATACTTTTTCTTCGAGCATCTTTCCATTCAAATCATCCTGTCTCAACTGCACGACCCCTCTCGCCTGCTGAACGTCGCGGTGTTTCGCCTGAATTCGGCCTTCAATGTGATCGACATAACTTTGCAGCAGCATGAGATTGGAAACCGTTGTCCGTCGACCGGATGCTTCATGCAATTGTTCCTGGATATCCGTTTTGGACTGTTGAAGCTCGGAAAGCTTCGACTCCTCTTTACGCATTTGACCGATCGCCTCAGACAAAACCCATTCCGCTTGAGTTTTCTCGTTCTCTTTCAGATCCACGATTTTTTGAAAAGCGTACCGAAAGCGCATCAGTGGTCTCAACCCCTATAAAATTGTTGAATTAATTGCTCCGTTGCTTCCGCATAGGTCAACTTGTCGTGCACCCGCTGCTTCGTATAGTCCCAGATCGATTGGATCGAATCCATGGAGAGGTCGATTTCCGGGTTCGACCCTCTCTGGTACGCCCCTATATTGATCAAGTCTTCCGAATCTTTATATACAGCTAACAAACGCTTCAAGTTTTCGGCTGCAAGCTGCTGTTCTTGAGGCACGATTTCTTTCATGACCCGACTGACACTCGCAAGCACGTCAATGGCCGGATAGTGACCGCGGTTCGCGATACCTCGATTGAGAACGATATGACCGTCCAAAATACCCCTTACCGCATCCGCAATCGGTTCGTTCATATCGTCGCCGTCGACCAGCACCGTGTAGAACGCTGTGATCGATCCTTTCGGCCCGGTTCCGGATCGCTCCAGCAGCTTGGGCAGCGTAGCAAAAACAGAAGGGGTGTAACCTCGCGTTGCAGGCGGTTCGCCAACGGCAAGACCAACTTCCCGCTGTGCCATCGCAAAACGTGTAACGGAATCCATCATCATCATGACGTTAAGTCCGCGATCGCGGAAATACTCGGCAATGCTAGTGGCGATCAAAGCGCCTTTGATCCGAATTAGCGCAGGCTGATCGGAAGTAGCGACGATAACGACAGAGCGGGCCAGTCCCTCCGGTCCGAG
Organism: Paenibacillus sp. JCM 9796; assembly: GCF_055379675.1. Taxonomy (NCBI): domain Bacteria; kingdom Bacillati; phylum Bacillota; class Bacilli; order Caryophanales; family Paenibacillaceae; genus Paenibacillus; species Paenibacillus sp. JCM 9796. The sequence goes on along the minus strand of NZ_AP043723.1, from coordinate 5,096,088 downwards.
GTCGCGTTCGATAAAATCAAGCACCTCGCGTCCACGCTCACCAATAAGGGCAATGACATTGACGTCCGCTGACGTATTTCTTGCGATCATTCCCATCAGCGTACTTTTCCCGACGCCGGATCCTGCAAAAATACCGACGCGCTGACCTTTGCCGATCGTTAACAAACCGTCGATACAACGCACGCCGACACTAATCGGCTCCTGAACCCGCGGACGCTTCAGAGGATTGCTGGGGACGTTGTTGGTCGAATAATGGGTCATTCTTGCCGGCAAGAACGTTCCATCGAGCGGTTGTCCGAGACCGTCCAGCACTTTACCGAGCAATTCGTGACCGACCTGCACGGTTAGCGGCTTGCCCGTTCCGACTACGTCGCAGCCGGGACCGATGGAATTCAGCTCGCCGAGCGGCATCAAGATCACTTTGTTATTTTTGAAACCAACCACTTCCGCCTTCAAGGGCTGATTCGATTTAAACGGATAAATGTAACAGACGTCGCCGACGCTCGCATCCGGCCCCTCGGATTCCACCGTCAGTCCGATAACTTGCGTCACCTTGCCGTTAACGCGAATCGGATCCATCTGCCTGAGATGATCAATATATTTTTGAGCGGACGGGCTTTGCATCAGGTTAGCCTCCTTCGTTGCGGATGGCGAGATCTTGCAGCGCTTGCTTAATTTCGTTCAACTGCGTATCGATTCTTGCGTCGATACTGCCGAAGGATGAGCGAATGACACAGCCATGATCTTGCACCGAACCATCCGGAATGATTTGCAGCTCGGCCTGGGAATCGATATGCAGCAACAGCTCGTCCCGCGCGTCTTGAATATAGGAGAACTGGGAAGGGGAAACACAAAGCGCAATCATTCCCTTTTCCCTGCGACGCGCAAGCACCTTGCGAATCATCTCCGTCACCCATTGCGGTTCCAGCGACAGCTGGCGTCCGATAATTTTCTCGGCGATCGAACAGCTCATTTCAATAAGAAACGGTTCGGATTCCTGAATGATCTCTTGCTTCAATATATACGCTTGCTCCAAGGTTTGAGCCGCCTCCTGCAGCATCTGGTCGTAACGCTCGCGGAGCTCGGCTTCCGCTTGCGCCAAGCCTGCCTCATAGCCTTGCAGATAGCCTTGTTCTTTGTTTTCCTGCAGCACGCTTTCGTCCAGCATCCGGCGTTCTTGCCACCAGGCCTCGATCTCGGCCTGCGCCTGTTCTTTTAAGACAGCCACCTCGTCCATCGCCGCGCGAACTTGCTCTTCGGCAAAACTTTGCGCGTCTTGAATGATTTGCGCTTTCTCACGGTTCAGCTCGTCGAGTTCCTGCTGCTGTTCGGCCGTGCGGCCTTCCTCAGCCGTTTCTTCAAGATCCGGCAACGGCAGCTTCGGTTGTTCGACAATTTTCGTGTCCTCGACAGGAACATATTGAAAAAACTTGATGACATTAGACAATAATATCATCTCCTCCGCCACGTGCGATGATGATCTCACCGGCTTCTTCCAAACGGCGGATCGTCGATACAATGCGCGTTTGTGCTTCTTCTACGTCGCGCAAGCGGACAGGACCCATGAATTCCATTTCTTCGCGGAACGTTTCGGCCATCCGTTTGGACATGTTCTTGAAGATGGCTTCACGCACTTCTTCGCTGGCAACTTTAAGCGCAAGCTGAAGGTCGGCGTTCTCGATATCGCGAATAATGCGTTGAATCGAACGATTGTCGATGTTGACGATATCTTCGAAGACAAACATGCGTTTCTTGATTTCTTCGGCAAGCTCCGGGTCTTGAATCTCCAGGGAGTCCAGAATGGTCCTTTCCGTCCCGCGGTCGACACCGTTCAAGATTTGAACAACCGAAGAAATCCCGCCTGCATTCGTATAATCCTGTGTCACGGTAGCGGACAGTTTTTGCTCCAGCACGCGTTCGACTTGGCTGATGACCTCCGGCGACGTGCTGTCCATCAGCGCAATCCGCTTGGCGACATCCGCTTGTTTATCTTGCGGCAGCGAAGAAAGAATGATCGACGCTTGCTCCGGCTGCAAGTAAGAGAGCACAAGCGCGATGGTTTGCGAGTTTTCGTTCTGGATAAAGTTTAAAATTTGGGCCGGATCCGCTTTGCGCGCAAAATCAAACGGCCTGACTTGCAGCGTCGCAGTCAGTCGGTTTATGATGTCGAGCGCCTTCTGGGAACCGAGCGCCTTCTCCAAAATTTCTTTGGCGTACGAGATACCGCCTTGCGAGATAAATTCTTGCGCTAGGCAAATTTGATGAAACTCAGCCATAATCGCGTCTTTTTCGGCATTATCGACTTTTCGGACATTGGCTATTTCCAACGTAAGCTGCTCGATCTCTTCATCCCGCAAATGTTTAAAAATTTGGGCCGATACCTCGGGTCCTAAGCTGATCAGAAGAATAGCAGCTTTTTGCCGTCCCGATAAAATGGGTTGCTGTACTTTAGCCAAGCACTGTACACCTCTATTCGTCTACTAACCAAGTACGAAGCAGATTAACGAACTCGTCCGGTTTCCGTTTAGCCAACTGTTCCAGCTGCTTGCGTATTTGGTTTTCATTATTAACATTGTCGATATCAATAGTCGGGAATTCCACTTTCGGCGCCGCATCTTCGAGCAGTGCAGCTGCTTCGGCTTCCTCTTGCGCTTTGCGTCTGCGCCGCATGAACCAGAAAGCCCCTCCCGCGAGTAACGCCAATGCCAATCCGCCCAGGCCTCCGTAAAGGAGCATTGCGTTGGAAGCGGTAGCTTGCGATTCGTTCGTTTTAGCGAACGTATGGGGAAACACCGTTACTTTTTTAGCTAAATCTTCGTCGGTCAGCGTCACTTTGCTGTCTGCCAGCGCCGCGCGAACAATGTTGACAAGAATCTGGCGCACCGCTTCCGTCGTTTGCGGAGTTAATGAATTCGGATCTGCCGGATCGGGTGGTTCAACCCCGACGTTAATGGTTAAATCCTTTACAGTGTATGGTGTAGCTACGATTTCTTCCGTGATGCGGTTCACTTCATAGTTTACGGTTCGCTGCAATTCTTCGGAATTGGACGTGCCGCTGTTGTTACTGCCTGGATATCCGGGTACATCGGTTGCACCGGTTCCCGGTACACCGGCGTTTGCGGCGCTGTTGTCGCTGTTATAATTTTTTTGAATTTCCTGAACGGAAATTTCAAGTCCTCTTTGATCGACTTCATTGGGAGCCGTCACCAGATTGCGCTTAGAGCTCGTTTGATCAAAGTTCATTGTAGAGAACACGCTGACGATAACCTTGTCTCTGCCAAGGATGGCACTGAGCATCTGTTGCACGTTCCGCTGCACATCATTGCGGAATTGGTTATTGATTTCGAATTGGTCTTTCGCCAGGCTGGACGAACCGTTCGTCTTTCCTTTGCCTTTGGAGTATTCCAGCAAGTCCCCGTTCTGATCGGAAATGGTAATATTTTCGACCGGCAATCCCTTCACACTGTGGGAAACGAGGTTGTACATCGTATCTACTTTTGCTTGATCCAGCGTGTATCCGGGTTTGATCTCAAGAACGACGGATGCGGTAGCTTTCTCCGGCTCGGCGCCCTTCGGAAGAAACACGCTTTCTTTAGGCAAGCTGATCAGAACCTTGGAACTCTGGATGGCATTGTTGGAATTGATCAACTGCTGCAGTTCGCCTTGAACGGCATTGACGTATTTCACGTCGAATTCGCGATCCGTTGTCCCGAATGTGCTGCTCTGGTTAAATGCGCCGTAACCGACGTTGCCGGTTTTGTTCAAACCTTGCGATTCGACCGCCAATTTGACGTTGGCCACTTCGCTTCGGGGGACGCCGATGCTCTTCCCGTCATCGCTTAGCTGATACGGGATTTTAGCCCCGTCCAAATATCCTTTGATCGCTGCCGCATCGCTAGGTTGCAAATTCGTATAAGCCAGTGCGTACTCCGTCTTGGAAAAATTATAACTGATGATCCCTACCGTCAGTATGATCAAAATCACAGTGGCGATCAGTGTAAACTTTTGTGTTTTGCTAAATTGATTCCAATATTGTCTAATGCGGTTCCAATATTGGAGTACATTCTCGTTCACCATTTCACCCCATTCAACCTGAACATCACGAAGATAAATCAAGTAAGATTAGACCTGCATACGCATAATTTCCTGATAGGCCTCAATAACTTTGTTTCTTACTTGAACCGTTAGTTCCAATCCGAGCGATGCTTTTTCGGAGGCAATCATCAGTTGGTGAACGTCGGAAATTTCACCTTTAACGAATTGGTTGTTCAATTTATCTACGCCAGCTTGCTGGGCGTTCAAATCCGCAATCGCGCCGTTTAAAAATCGACTGAATTGGTCGGACACTTCAGCAGCGGTCAAGGTTTTCGGCTCAGCGGCTTTGACCGTCATTAACGGTTGCAAGCTCAGCTTATCAATCATGTTCGTAACCCCTTTACCCAAATGGCTTGTCGTTTTTATCTACCGATTTCGAGCGCTTTGGTCACCAACGCCTTGGAGGCGTTCAAAGCGGTAACATTCGCTTCATAGGATCGCGTTGCCGACATCATGTCAACCATTTCTTTCAGAATGTCTACGTTCGGCAGCATGACAAATCCGTTCTCGTCCGCATCGGGATGCGTCGGATTGTATACTTGCTTAAGCGGTGAAGTATCTTCAATCACCTGCGCAATTCTTACCCCTTCGCCTGCCCCGGCATCCTTACCGGACATTGCGTTTTGAAGCGTGTAGGCAAAACTTTGCTGCTTCGGCTCCATCGTTACGAGCTTTCGTTGATAAGGTACCCATTTGCCGTTCACCATGCGCGCGCGCGTCGAGTCGGCGTTGGCAATGTTGGAAGAAATGACATCCATTCGAAACCGCTGAGCCGTCAGGGCGGAGGCACTTATGTCATAACCGTTCGTTAATCTCACCGCTTACCGTCCCCCTATAGCTGTTCTAACCTTTTTGATATCCGCACTCACTTGCTGCACCATCGTATTGTAGCGTAATTGGTTCTTGGCCATTAAGGCCATTTCATAATCGATGTCGACATTATTCAGGTTATTGTTGATTAATGTTTGATTGTCCCGTATCAACTGCGGCTGGGGCTGACTAGGACGCCCAATTTCAATATGCCGCGGATCCGTCCGAAATCCTTGGATTGAACCTCCGTTTATTTCCTGCTGCAGCAATTCTTCAAATCGAACTTCCGATCTCTTGAAAAATGGCGTATCGACGTTGGCTATGTTATCGGCAATAACTCTTTGCCGTAAGGTGGCCGCATCCAACGAGCGTTCCATCATTTGAAAACCGGGCTTATTCAGGATCATCATAAGAAAAACTCCTACTTTCGCACGAAATAATCTGAGAGTAGTAATTCAACAAGGGAGGGGTAATATCCTCCTTTCTTCGACAATATCTTTTAAAAAAATAAAAACAACCATGGCATATATTGTAGTAACCGAGAACTATATCTATATTGAAGAAAGATGGAAATGATTTCAATAAGAAAAAAGCCCTATATTTTCATATAGGACTTCAAAAAACGATGTTATTTTGTTAATTTCGACACATTTCAAAAAAATTTTATAATTTCACGCTCTGTATACCGGCAAGAAGTTGATCATTCAGGACTCGAATATACGTCCCTTTCATCCCGAGGGAGCGCGTTTCGATGACGCCGGCGCTCTCCAACTTGCGCAGCGCATTGACGATAACCGAACGCGTAATGCCGACACGATCGGCGATTTTGCTGGCCACGAGCAGCCCTTCCATGCCTTCAAGCTGCTCGAAAATATGCTCGACCGCTTCCAGTTCGCTGAAGGACAGCGAGGCTACCGCTACCTGAACGACCGCCTTGCTTCTTGCTTCCACTTCGATCTGCTCCGCCTTTTCCCGCAAAATCTCCATCGCCACAACCGTTGAACCGTATTCAGCCAATATTAAGTCGTCGTCGATAAATTCGCGGCCGCGCTTCGTCAGCACGAGCGTCCCGAGGCGTTCCCCGCCTCCAATAATCGGGACAAGCGTGATATGAAATCTCGGCTCATCCGCATGATCGCCGAACACGTCATAAGCGGAACCCGCTTCTAAATTCGACGACGTTTCCGTCACCTGCATGAGAAGTTGATTATATTCGTTCGGAAAGCGATTTTCTTGCAGAACGGAAAGCCTCGTCCAAGCCTCCTGCCCCGACGTGGTAAGCGAACTGCCCAGCACCTTTCCCCTCCGGCTGACGACAAAAATATCAGCGGACAAAATATCGCCGAGAACGGCCGCCATATCCATAAAGCTGACCGGATTGCCCGCTTCTTTTTGCAACAATTTATTCAGCCTTCTGGTTTTCATCAAAAGTGTCATGTTCGTGCCTCCAAGTCAAACGATTACAGTATATATTGGCTCAAATCCCGATTCTGAACGATATCGGACAACTTCTCGCGCACATATTCGGGAGAGATTACGATTTGCTCCAAGGTAAGCTCAGGCGCTTCAAAAGACAAGTCCTCCAGCAGTTTCTCAAGTATCGTGTGCAGACGGCGCGCACCGATATTGTCGGTGTTCTGATTCACTTCTGCGGCAATCCGCGCAATTTCAAGAATCGCCTCATCTGAAAATTCGACACGGATGCCCTCGGTCTCGAGCAATGCGGTGTACTGCTTCGTCAGTGCGTTTTTGGGTTCTTTCAAAATCAGTACGAAGTCTTGCTGGGTCAGGCTGCTTAATTCGACGCGAATCGGAAAGCGCCCCTGCAGCTCGGGAATTAAATCGGAAGGCTTGGCAATATGAAACGCCCCAGCAGCCATGAATAAAATAAAATCGGTTTTGACCGGTCCGTACTTCGTCATAATGGTCGAGCCTTCCACAATCGGCAAGATATCCCTTTGCACGCCCTCGCGTGATACGTCGGGCCCACCGCCGCGGCCGGAACTGCAAATTTTATCGATTTCATCGATAAAAATAATGCCGCTTTGCTCCGCGCGAAGCACCGCCTCCTGAATGACTTCGTCCATATCAAGCAGCTTCTGCGCTTCCTCATGAAGCAGCGTCTTGCGCGCCTCCTTGATCGGCAGCTTGCGCTTTTTCGTACGCTTCGGCAATAAGCTCCCGAACAGCTCCTGCATATTCATGCCCGCCTGCTCGTTACCTTGGCCGCCCAGCATGTCGAGCATTGTCGGACTGTTGTCCTCCACCTCGATCTCAATCACCTTCTGCTCAAGCTCGCCTCGCTCAAGCTGCTCCTTCACTTCTTTGCGTCGGGCGATAATCGCGGCGTCATTCTCCGGCTCCGTTACGGCCGCCGGATTTCCTTGATTGCCGAACAGCATTTCGAACGGGTTGCGTTGTCCTTTCGATTTCGAGGGGCTCGGCACAAGGATCGCAGCGATACGTTCGACGACCATTTGCTCCGCTTTGTCCTTCAATCGGTCCGTTTTCTCCGCTTTCACCATCCGGATCGACGTTTCGACCAAATCGCGAACCATCGATTCGACATCGCGTCCGACATACCCGACTTCCGTAAATTTGGTCGCTTCGACTTTAATAAAAGGCGCCCCGACAAGCTTAGCCAGCCGTCGGGCGATTTCCGTCTTCCCAACGCCGGTAGGTCCGATCATAAGAATGTTTTTCGGCACAATCTCATCCCGGAGCGATTCTTCCAATCGGCTGCGGCGATAACGGTTGCGCAAGGCAACGGCGACTGATTTCTTAGCCTGCCGCTGGCCGATAATATATTTATCCAATTCGGCTACGATTTCTTTCGGAGTCAAGCTGTTTGCAGGCACGTCCGCCACCTCCCGGATTATTCGATCTCTTCGACGATAATGTTATGGTTTGTGAATACGCAGATGTCGGCAGCCATCGTCAAAGCCGCCTTCGCGATTTCCTTGGCACTCATGTCGGGCGCGTACCGGTGAAGCGCTCTACCCGCCGCAAGCGCGAAGCTGCCTCCGGAGCCGATCGCCAGTATGCCGTCGTCCGGTTCGATAATTTCGCCATTGCCGGAAATCAACAGCAGGCCCGTACGATCCATGACGATCATCATCGCCTCAAGACGCCGGAGCACCCGGTCTTGACGCCAATCTTTGGCCAGCTCCACCGCGGCCCGCTGCAAGTTGCCGTGATGCTCCTCAAGCTTGGCCTCAAATTTCTCAAAAAGGGTGATCGCATCCGCCACCGAGCCTGCAAAGCCGGCGATGACGTTGCCGCGGTACAATCGGCGTACTTTCTTCGCTTGCGACTTCATCACCATACTGTTGCCGAACGTCACTTGACCGTCCCCGGCGATGGCGCCTTTCCCCTGATGCCGGATCGCGAATATCGTCGTCGCATGAAATGTCTCCATAAGGCGAATTTCCTCCTCTATTCAAGACGAAAACTAAGCTTAATTACAAGCTTAGTTTCCGTGAGTTTCCGACCCATGACCAAGGTACATGCATGATAGACGGGTATATCGTAACATAGTACAAGTTTCATTGACAAGCCGAATTGTGTGTGTTTTGTGAAAAATTCTGAATTTTCGCAATTGCTCGTTCAGCGATTTTCTCGTACTTCAGCTTCTTGTTCTTGATTCGTTCTTCCAGCGGCGGAAATAATCCGAAATTTGCGTTCATCGGTTGAAAATGTTTAAAGTCCGCCGTCGTAATATACTGCGCCATACTGCCTAATGCCGTATCTGCCGGCAATACGACGCATTCTTCCCCCTTGGCGAAGCGCGCTGCGTTCATGCCTGCGATCAAGCCGGAAGCAGCCGATTCCACATATCCTTCCACCCCGGTCATCTGTCCGGCAAAAAACAGGTTGTCGCGATTGCGGAATTGATAGGTCGGCTTCAACAAGCGGGGCGAGTTGATAAACGTATTGCGGTGCATCACGCCGTATCGGACAAACTCCGCATTCTCCAGACCGGGAATTAGCGAGAAGACGCGCTTTTGCTCGCCCCATTTCAAATGGGTCTGAAATCCGACCATGTTGTATAAGGTGCCCGCCGCGTTGTCCTGACGGAGCTGAACGACCGCGTGCGGCAGTTCGCCCGTATGGGGATTGACGAGTCCGACAGGCTTCATCGGTCCGAATAGAACGGTTTGCCGGCCGCGCTTCGCCATGACTTCGATCGGCATGCAGCCTTCGAAATAAATTTCCTTCTCAAATTCCTTCATCGGCGCCGTCTCCGCCGTAACAAGCGCATCGTAGAAACGGTTAAACTCTTCTTCGTTCATCGGACAGTTTAAGTAGGCGGCTTCGCCTTTATCGTAACGCGAGGCCAAGTACACTTTGCTCATGTCGATCGAATCTTTCTCGACAATCGGAGCGGCCGCATCGTAGAAGTACAAATATTCTTCGCCGAATAGCTCCTGCAGATGCTTGGACAAGCCTGGCGACGTTAGCGGCCCTGTAGCCACTACGGTAATCCCGTCCGGCAGCGTCTCCAGCTCCTCGTTGCGAACCTCGATCAGCGGGTGATTGCGCAGCATCGAGGTGACCTCGCCCGAGAACCCTTCGCGATCGACGGCAAGTGCACCGCCGGCAGGCACCGCATGTTTGTCCGCCGCACGTAATATCAGCGAGTTCATGATACGCATTTCTTCCTTCAGCAAACCGACAGCGTTCGTCAAGCCGTTCGCTCGCAGCGAGTTGCTGCAGACAAGCTCCGCGAATTGATCGGATATATGCGCCGGTGTCTTGCGCACCGGCCGCATCTCATATAGAACCACCGGGACGCCCTGCGACGCGATTTGCCAGGCGGCCTCGCTGCCCGCAAGCCCCGCCCCGATGACGGTCACTTTATTTCCTTCAGTCAACGTTCGTTCCTCCTGCATGTTCCGCATCAACGCCTCCGCTAACCGCTGTCAGCGATAATGCGGTTACTCCATTTCACTCTCGTTCTCGTTGTCCTTCGCTTCTTCCTTGAAGTCGCACGAGACGCATTGAATAAAGACACCCGACTTGTTGCGCTTCTCGATCAGCATCCCGCTGCACTTCGGACAAGGCTGGCCGATCGGCTTATCCCACGAGACGAATTCGCACTCGGGATAGCGGTCGCAACCATAAAATATGCGTCCCTTTTTGCTGCGGCGTTCGATGATTTTTCCTTGATGACAAGTCGGACACGGCACGCCGATATCTTTGACGATCGGCTTCGTATTGCGGCAGTCCGGAAAGCCTGAGCAGGCAAGAAACTTGCCGAATCGACCCATCTTGTATACAAAATTGCGGCCGCACTTCTCGCAAATTTCGTCGGAAACCTCATCCTGGATTTCCACCTTCTCCATTTCTTCTTCCGCAACTTCCAGCCTTTTCTCGAAAGATTCGTAAAATTCGCTCAATACCTGAACCCAGTCTTCCTTGCCTTCCTCGATATGATCGAGTCCCTCTTCCATATGCGCGGTAAATTCCACGTCCAGGATTTCCGGGAAAAACTCGATCATCTGCTGGATCACAAGCTCGCCGAGCTCTGTGGGAACGAACTTCTTATCTTCAATTGCGACATACCCGCGCTTCTGGATCGTTTCGAGCGTCGGCGCATACGTGCTCGGTCGTCCGATGCCCATCTCCTCGAGCGCTTTCACGAGGCGCGCTTCCGTAAATCGTGGCGGCGGCTGTGTGAAATGCTGCTTGGGATCGATCTGTTTCTTTGTTACCTGATCGCCCTGCTTCAGCGGAGGCAGCAAACGATCGTCGTCATCGCCGGAATCGGCCGCGTCGTCATTGCCTTCAACATAAACTTTCATAAAACCGTGGAACTTTATCTTGGACCCGACCGCCCGAAAAACAGCTTCGCCCGCCGTTAAATCGACGGTCATTGTATCCAGCACGGCCGAGGCCATCTGGCTTGCGACAAAGCGTTCCCAAACAAGCTTATACAAACGGAATTGATCCCGGCTCAAATGCGATTTGATGGAATCCGGGTCGCGAAGCACCGAGCTTGGCCGGATCGCTTCATGGGCATCCTGCGCGTTGCTGTTTTTCTTGACGTAAACACGCGGCGTCTCCGGGTAATACTCCGCCCCGAACTTATTCACAATGAAGTCCTTCGCTTCTTCTTGCGCCACCGGCGAAATACGGGTCGAGTCGGTTCTCATGTAAGTGATCAACCCGACCGTGCCCTCCGGGCCGAGATCAATACCTTCGTATAGCTGCTGCGCAACGGACATCGTCTTCGAGGCGCGGAAGCCGAGCTTACGAGCGGCCTCCTGCTGCAGCGAACTTGTGATGAACGGCGGCGAAGGATTGCGGTGCCGCTCCTTCTCTTTCACCTCGCTGACGACAAACTCCGACTTGCTTAACCCTTGAAGAACTTCTTTAACCTCGGCTTCATTCTTTAAATCCTTCTTGTTGCCGCCGACGCTGTAGAACTTCGCTTCGAAATCGGCTTTGCCCGTAGACAGCTTTGCCGTAATCGTCCAGTATTCTTCCGGCACGAACGCATTAATTTCGTTCTCCCGGTCGTAAATGAGCTTGACAGCTACAGATTGTACCCGGCCTGCGGAAAGTCCTTTTTTCACCTTTTTCCAGAGCAGCGGACTGATCTTATAACCGACCAACCGGTCCAAAATACGTCTGGCTTGCTGCGCATTAACCAAATCCTGATTGATTTTGCGCGGCGTCTTGAACGCGTCCTTCACGGCTTGCTTCGTAATCTCGTTAAACACGACGCGGCAGGGGTCCTGATCGGAAATTTCCAGATAGTGTGCCAAATGCCAGGCGATCGCTTCCCCTTCGCGATCCGGGTCAGCCGCCAGATATACTTTTTTTACGCGTTTGCTCGCGTCTTTCAATTCTTTCAGAACAGAGCCCTTGCCCCGAATCGTAATGTATTTCGGTTCAAAGTTTTTTTTGATCTCAACGCCGATCTGGCTTTTTGGCAAATCTCGAATGTGCCCCATGGAAGCTTTTACGATATATTTACTGCCCAAGTATTTACCAATCGTTTTGGCTTTTGCGGGTGACTCCACAATGACTAACGAATCGGCCATAGGTGTCCTTCCCCCTTCAACATATATATATGTATACAAATCAAGGTATCGTGTAGGCTGATCCCGGTAGTTCTACGATTCGTCGCATCATTAGTAAATTTATCAGAACTGCGTGCAAATGTCCAAAGTTAAATTGACTTTGCCCCAAGAGCTGATCGATCGTTTTCGGACCGGACTCCAGCAATTCATAGATTTTCCGTTCGTCTTCAGCCATAATTCCCAGTGTTTCCTTCGTGTCTTTAATGTATGCGGAATGCTCCGAGGCTATCCGGCTCGCATATTCCTCCATAATATCGTCCGGGCTTGTAACCATTTTGGCCCCATCCTTGATGAGCTTCAGCGTTCCTTGACTCTTGGCCGAATGAATCGGCCCCGGAATCGCAAACACGTCGCGCGAGTAGTCGAGCGCAAGGTTGGCCGTTATCAGCGATCCGCTTTGAAGCGCCGCTTCCACCACGACGACGCCCACGCTTAGCCCTGCAATAATGCGGTTTCGCTGCGGGAACAAGCCTGCGCGCGGCAGCGTACCGAGCGGATATTCGGACAAGAGCAGCCCTTGCTCCGCGACCCGGTGAAACAACGCTTTATTTTCCGGCGGATACACCGTGTCCAGCCCGCAGCCAAGGACGGCGATCGTACCACCCTTTCCCCTTAAAGCGCCTTCGTGCGATAGGCTGTCAATCCCCCGCGCCATGCCGCTGACGACGCAAACACCGGCATTCGCAAGCGACTCGCCGAGCCTTTCCGCCGTTAGCTTGCCGTACACGGTCGGCGTTCGCGTCCCTACCAACGCGATACATAATCGCCCGCTTAAAGAGAAGTCGCCCTTGCCGTATATAATCCACGGCGGATCGGCCGTTTCTTTCAGCAGTGCCGGGTAATCCGCATCCCAGACGGTCAGCCAGCGGATTCCCTCGCGTTCATACCTCGCGAGCCAGTCCTCCAAAGTCCGCTCGGACAGCTCCCGCAATGCGGAACTCATCTGTCCGGCCCGGCCGGGTGTGAATCCGAACTGCGTCCATTCGCGTGGTTCCAGCGTTCGCATATCGTCAAGCGTTTCGAATCGGGATACAAGCCGTTGAATCGTCTTCCAACCGATGCCGGGCAGTTGATGAAGCGCAAACAAAAGGTGCCGGTTGTTCATATAGTATATATCACTCCTTATAATAGAAACAACTTTACTGAAACTCGGGGCGAATCCAACAAAAAAAACCTCTCATCTCCGTCATGCGGAGAATGAGAGGCTGCTTGCCGTTCTCGGGAATTATTTGCGGGTCGTGCACTTTTCGAGCAGACCTTTTTCTTGAAGCACGCTGACAAGCGTGGAGCCCATTTCGGAAGGAGTCGGTGCAACCTTGATGCCGCAGCGTTCCATCGTGGCCACTTTCTCAGCTGCCGTCCCTTTACCACCGGAAATGATAGCGCCGGCATGGCCCATCCGTTTGCCCGGAGGCGCCGTTTGTCCGCCGATGAAGCCGACAACCGGTTTTTTCATGTTCGCCGCGATCCATTCGGCCGCTTCTTCTTCGGCAGAACCGCCGATTTCACCGATCATGATGACCGCGTAAGTGTCCGGATCTTCGTTGAACAATTTAAGAATATCGATGAACTCGGAGCCTTTAACCGGGTCGCCGCCGATACCTACAGCGGACGATTGGCCGATACCGCGAGTCGTTAATTGATGCACGGCTTCGTATGTCAACGTTCCGCTTCGGGAAACAACGCCGACATGACCTTTGGTGTGAATATATCCCGGCATGATGCCGATTTTGCACTCGTCCGGCGTGATGACGCCCGGGCAGTTCGGTCCGATCAGGACGGTCTTCTTGCCTTCCATGTAACGGCTGACTTTAACCATGTCCAGAACCGGAATACCTTCCGTGATGCAGATGACGAGGTCAAGCTCGGCGTCAACGGCTTCGATGATTGCGTCTGCGGCGAACGGAGCGGCAACATAAATAACGGATGCGGTCGCGCCGGTCGCTTTTTTCGCTTCTTGAACCGTATTGAAAACCGGCAGAGAGACGGTTGTACCGTTCTCCAGCGTAATATCAATGTTCGTTCCGCCTTTACCCGGCGTTACGCCGCCAACCATTTGCGTACCGTATTCCAAACCGCCCTTGGTATGGAACAAACCGGTCGCGCCGGTAATCCCTTGTGTGATGACCTTTGTATTTTTATCTACCAAAATAGACATGTTTATGGTTCACATCCCCTGAATTATTTAGAAAAGGCTTTGCCTGTTTGCGTCGTTCGACTTATTTCACCAGTGCCACGATTTTTTGAGCGCCGTCTGCCATCGAATCGGCAGCCACGATATTCAGGCCGGATTCGTTCAAGATTTTTTTGCCGAGCTCTACGTTCGTGCCTTCCAAACGGACGACGAGCGGACGAGACAATCCCAGCTCTCTAGCCGCAGCAACGACACCTTCCGCGATAATGTCGCATTTCATAATGCCGCCGAAAATATTGACGAAAATCCCTTTGACGTTCTCGTCGGACAAAATGATTTTGAACGCTTCCGTTACTTTCTCCTTGGTAGCGCCGCCCCCTACATCAAGGAAGTTGGCCGGGTCGCCGCCGTAATATTTAATAATGTCCATCGTCGCCATGGCCAGACCTGCGCCGTTAACCATGCAGCCGATGTTGCCGTCGAGCGCGATGTAGCTGAGGTCATACTTGGACGCTTGAATTTCCTTCTCGTCTTCTTCTTCCAAATCGCGAAGCTCAACAATGTCTTTGTGACGGAACAAAGCGTTCGAATCGAAGTTCAATTTGGCATCCAGAGCCATAACGTTGCCATCGCCGGTAACAACGAGCGGGTTAATTTCGGCGATAGAGCAATCTTTCTCAACGAAAGCGGTATATAATGACAGCATAAATTTAGCCGCTTTATTTACGAGCTCGTTAGGAATATTGATGTTATAGGCGAGTCTACGCGCTTGGAACGGTTGCAAGCCGATGGCCGGATCGACAACTTCTTTGAAGATTTTCTCCGGGGAATGAGCGGCTACTTCTTCGATTTCCGTACCGCCTTCTTCAGAGCCCATGATCACGACGCGTCCCGTACCGCGGTCTACGACGACGCCAATGTAGTATTCTTTCTTAATATCGCAGCCTTGTTCGATTAAAAGGCGCTTCACTTCTTTACCTTCCGGACCCGTTTGGTGAGTCACCAGCACTTTGCCGAGAATTTGCTCAGCGTATGTACGCACTTCATCCAGGTTTTTGGCAACCTTAACACCGCCAGCTTTACCGCGGCCGCCAGCATGAATTTGCGCCTTGACGACGACGACCGGAGTACCGAGCGACTTCGCCGCTTCCACCGCTTCGTCCACCGTGAAAGCCACTTTACCTTCCGGTACGGCAACCCCGTACTGCTTCAGCACTTCTTTGCCTTGATACTCATGGATATTCATTTAGCAAAATCCTCCTATCGGTATTGACTTGCTCTATGGAATCGACCCTTCCCTTCCGGTAAGAGTTGACCGCTAAAAATACGCGCGCTTGCCAAACAATAGCATGTCCGATCTGGCAAACCTTTATCATTGTAACACTTTTTTTAAGCGGATACCTTATTTTTTATGTTAAAATAGCGATATATTATTTTTATAGATTCACAAAATATTAGTTTTCGGAACGGAGCAGTTTTCTGATTCGACAAAATTAGACAAAGACGGAAGGCGGAGTGAAGTTGAAACGAATTGCTATTGATATGGATGAAGTCATTGCGGATGCCATGAGCAAATATTTGCGTTTGTATAACGAGGGCTTCCAGGAACAATTGACTGCCGCGGATTTGCACGGCGTTAAGCTGCGCGCATTGCGGCCGGAAAGAAGCGACGATATACATGAGATTTTCATGACGAACGACTTCTTTCGCGACCTGGAGGTCATGCCTCACAGTCAGGAAGTCATTCGCGAATTGAGCGAATCGTACGAAATCTTCATCACGACCGCTGCCATGGAAGTGCCGACGTCTTTTAATGCCAAGTATGCTTGGCTGAAGGAGCACTTTCCGTTCTTGTCGGATATGAATTTCGTGTTTTGCGGGGATAAAAGCATCATTCGGGCCGATTACTTGATCGACGATAATGCGAAGCATTTTGAACGGTTTGAAGGACAAGGCCTGCTGTTTACGTCTCCTCACAACATTCTTGAAACGGGTTACGTTCGCGTGAATAATTGGCTGGAGGTTCGAGACTTCTTCGCCAAGGCGTTAAACATGTAAAAACGCGCATTTCCGTCAAAGAAGATGCGCGTTCCGGTCTCAATAAATCGTATTGATGGAAGTCGATTCTCGAGGCTCTCTCTCCGCTTGTTTAATGAAGCGCAGCTCGTTTCCGGTGAATTGACACACCAGACATTGGATCGTCGGCTCCTGGCCTTCGATCGCTTCGGGTTCGGTCACCTGCTGGACCGTCCCGGTTATCGCGTCTTTCAGAAAACGCTGCGAGTAGCTCGATATGATGCTGAACTTAATACGATTGGACCGGCAATTCGGACAAAAGTACGGTTTTTCCTGCATCTCTCATCACCTCTAGCCCCATTGTCGCCAAAATTCCGGCGGTTCAAACGTCGTGTTACAGCTTCTGCGTGCAAACTGTTGCAAGCTTTGGAGGGAACGATTACAATACAATCATAATGAGGCGGATAAGGAAGCACCTTTAGCCATGGCAAATTCATGGGAGAGGTGTTTTTTGGCATGTACGGAAAAGTAACGAGCGCATGTTTGCACGGCGTGGAAGGCAGATTGATCGAGGTTGAGGTCGACTTGAGCAACGGACTTCCCCAAATGAATATTGTCGGTTTGCCGGACAGCGCGGTCAAAGAATCGATCGAGCGCGTGCGGGCGGCCGTCAAAAACTGCGGGTTTACCTTTCCGCTGCAGCGAATCACGGTGAACTTGGCGCCGGCCGACATTCGCAAAGAAGGCGCCGCATTCGACCTGGCTATCGCATTAGGCATTCTCGCGACAAGCGGCCAGCTGGAGCCGGAAGCGCTGGAGCGTTCGCTCCTGATTGGCGAGCTGGCTTTGGACGGATCGATTCGCCCAGTACCCGGCGTGTTGTCGATGATCGAATCGGCGGTTAAACGAGGGATCCGCCGGGTGATCGTACCGCGGGATAACGCCGAGGAAGCTGGCTGGATTCAAGGCTGTGAAGTCGTGCCGGCCAGCCATTTAGCGGAATGGAATTTGAGGCTGACAGCGGATACGGATGGCGGACGACAGGCTTTAGCCCCTGCGCTTGCACAAGCAGCGTCCCTTCAAGCGGATGCACAAGCTGACGATTACGCCGACGTTTGCGGACAGCAGCACGTCAAGCGCGCGCTGATGGTCAGTGCCGCGGGCATGCACAACATCCTGTTAATCGGGCCGCCCGGCACGGGCAAAACGATGCTTGCCAAACGACTGCCCACCATCATGCCGCCCATGAACGAGCAGGAATCGTTAGACGTAACTAAAATTTACAGCGCCTCCGGCAAATTCGCCGATCGTCGGCAGCTGGTGCGGGAACGCCCTTTCCGCACGCCGCATCATACGATATCGGCGGCCGGGTTAGTCGGTGGAGGCGGCGTGCCCAAGCCCGGCGAGATCAGCCTCGCGCATCGCGGGGTGTTATTTCTGGACGAGCTGCCTGAATTTACGAGAACGGTGCTGGAGGTGCTGCGCCAGCCCATGGAGGAACGATGGGTAACGATCGGACGGGCGAAAGCCGTCTATCGGTTTCCTGCCCATTTTCTGCTGGCCGCTTCGATGAATCCGTGTCCGTGCGGATATTGGGGAGCCGATACGGGCGACGGGAACGATGCCTGCTTCTGCTCCCCCTTGAAATTGGCGCAATACCGCTCGAAAATTTCCGGCCCGCTGCTGGACCGGATCGACCTGCATGTCGAGGTGCCCCGGGTTCCCTTTGAGCAATTAGCCGGCTTGGAGAAGCCGATGTCATCGTCCGAAATGCGGGAACGCGTCGAGCAGGCGCACTTGACGCAGAAACGGCGTTTTCAGGGAACCGGCATACTGTTCAACAGCGAGCTGAGCGGCCGCCGTTTACGCGAATACGGAAGGCTGCAGCGGGACGCCTCCGCCTTGCTGGAGCGTTCGTTCACACTGCTCGGCTTAAGCGTTCGCTCTTATGACCGGATTATTAAAGTCGCGCGCACGATTGCGGATTTGGAGGGAAGCGATGAAGTGAACGCCCATCATGTCGCCGAGGCGCTGCAATACCGCAGTCTCGACAAGAAGCAAAAGCCGCAATCGCTCTCCCGTTAGGAAGCGTCTGCGGATCCTGCCCACTGTCCGACCTGTACGATGCTGCCTCAATCTATACTCGAATATCGCTAAGATTAAAGCGGACTTGGCGCGCATACCGGATGCCGGTACAAATCCGCCTTAGCCGTCCCGGCTAATAGCCGCTGCTATCGGCCGCATCATTTTCAACTAGGCGCTGGGGAACATAATATTGCATTCCGTACCTTTGCCCTGCTCACTCTTAATATCGATCTTCCCATTCATCTTTTTTATAATGCCGAAGGAAACCATAGTCCCGAGACCTGTGCCCTTTTCCTTGGTCGAATAATAAGGGGTTCCAAGTCTTTTGATTTGCTCGGCAGTCATTCCAATTCCGGTATCGCTAATGATGATGACAACCTGATCGTACATTTTATAAGCCTTAATTTCCAAAAGACCTCCATTATACATGGCCTCAATAGCGTTCTTACCGATATTGATTAAAGCCTGTCTAAATTTATAGCGGTCTCCCACAATATGCAGGAGATGTTCTTTAGGCAATATAGCATTGATTTGTATATTATTGTAATTGGCATACGTCAGGAGAACATTCGATAAATAACTGATTTCCTCATGAATATGAATCTTTTCAATAATTTCAGGATCGGGTTTGGCCAGCGAGAGATAATCGGTAATAATGACCTGGGCACGATCCAATTCTTCCAAACATATTTTTTGATACAGTTGTCTCTTATCTTTATCTAAGTTTTCTGATCCAAACAACTGGATAAAACCTCTCACCGTTGTAAGCGGGTTCCGAATCTCATGAGCAACGGAAGCGGCCATGTCGCTGACCATTTTCATTTTCTCGCTTTTGCTAACCTCTTCTTGCATGTGAAAATAGGTATTCAGAAATTCCACTAAATAAACGCATAAGCCCACGATTACACCTTGGATGGCATAGGTCTGCAAGGTTTCCATAGGGTTATTAATAAAAAGTTCGATTTGCTGCGTCATGAAGAGATAAGCGGTAAATGTCGTCAGTTTAATCAGGGTACATAAAAGGACCGCTGCTATGATTTTATGAGACAGCTTTAAATAGGCATACTTTCTAAGCGAGAAAACGATCACAATAAAACTGGGCAGTAACGCAATGGCGTAAAACAAATTGTACGGATATCCTGCAAGATAGCGGTATAAAATGAGGGTTGCGTATAATAAAAGGGAGACTTGCGTTCCGCCATACAGAGCTCCGACCGCTAAAGGAATCGAGCGAAAATCATAATTTAATCCATTCAGATTGATTGGAAAGGACATGGTGACTACTAAGGCAAACGCAAAGAGGATATACAACAGCAATCGGTATAGTAGAATTCTGCTTTTGGTTTTGTAAATATAGGGATAAAATACGAGCGGAGAAAAGATAATGAAAATATTTAACAAGAAATCTTTGAAATAAGCGATCATAGTTGCCTCCAGTTTATTTCTCCTGTTTTTCTCCACTTCCAGAAACAAAAACCATTTTTTTGTATAGAATTCGACAACCCTTGTCGCTATCCTTCTATGCGTAGAGACCTTCCTGAAAATAAACAAATCGCCAAACGTCTGCTCCTTGACGCCGCCCGAAAGGAAGCAACAACGGTAGACGCCCCCCTTGGCCAAGGCACTGCAATTCCAAAGTCTCGACAACATACAAAATCCGCAATCGCTCTCCCGTCAGAAAGCGTTGCGGATATGTTCCAGCTGTATGACGTTGTCCTCACGATCCATCCGGATTGCGACTACGTCGAACCGGACTTGACGGTCGTACACCCGATAACGGTGCAAGTACACTTCGGCCGTCTCCCGGATTTGGCGCTGCTTCCTGCCGTTGACCGATTCGGAAGGCGTACCGTATGTCTCGTTCAAATTTCGGCTGCGCACTTCAACAATAACGAGCGTCCCTTTCTCCTCCGCCACGATATCCAGCTCTCCTGTGCGGCAGCGCCAATTTCGTGCAACAATCGTCCATCCTTCGCGGTTTAAATAGGCCGCTGCCTCCGCTTCGCTCTTGGCGCCCCTTTGTTTCCTATTGGCGAGCCGATCCGTCAATGCTCACTCCTCCATTCCTTCGCCCGGGAATCCGAACGGTAAATGTAGGAGAGCACCTCCGCCACAAGCTTGTACAGCTCGGGCGGTATTTCCTGATCGATGTCCAACTTGGACAGCACCTCGACGAGCGAAGGATCCTCTTGAATCGGAACGCCGTTTTCTTTGGCTTTGTCCAGCATCAATTCGGCGATCCGGCCCTTCCCTTTGGCCACCAGCTTCGGCGCTGCCGTGCTTTCGGGCGCATATTTGAGGGCCACCGCTCTCTTTACGGCTCCAGACGGTTCGTTTTTACTCATACGCGTATATCCACCCCTTTATAGGGCTTGTGCGAGTAGACCGACGGAATTCCGTTCGATTTGGAATCTTTCCCCGACATGCGGTCTTCGCCCGATGCGTCGTTAATATCGCTTAACTTGGCCGGGTATGGACTTACTTTCATGGAAATAAATTGGTAACCAATCGATGCAAGACCTCCGGCAATTTCTTCGCGGTACGACTCCAGAAGCGCCGCGGTGAACGAGGAGTCATTATGCACATGAAGGCTGACGATTCGATTCACCACCTGAACGTCCACTAACGTATCGCCGAGCGCTTTCATCTGCAAATCGAATACGAGCCGGCAATTGTTCGCATCCAGACCGCCCTTCTTCCCTTTGCGGGACTGAATGTGTATGGCGGCCGTCTGCGTGCCGTCCGCTTGAACAAGCGGAACGAACAGGGTGACATGGGAAAAAAGGGCGTTCCGGTCTGGACTCAACAACAATTGCTGACCTGTAATTTGCTGCACCGCCTGCTGGGCGGCCTGCTTGACCTCTTCCGATGCGTCCGGCACTTGCGCCAGCTGCATCAGCACGCTCTTCAGCGAATCGGCTTGTCTATCTCTCGCTTCCGACGGCGAATCCGTCCCGAGCAGCTTGAACGCCTGATGCTCATGCTCGACGCCGATCGCTTTCATGATGCGCCCGAGCGCATGATGGCCTTCTTCGATCGGGCGCGCTTGTGCCGGATCGCCTGCAGGCGCGTTTGCGCCGCCGGGCTGCGCCGGGCCGCCTGCGGGCGCGCTTACGCCGCCGGGCTGCGCCGGGCCGCCTGCGGGCGCGCTTGCTCCGCCGGGCTGCGCGGTGCCGCCTGCGGGCGCGCTTACGCTGCCGGGCTGCGCCGGGCCGCCTGCGGGCGCGCTTGCTCCGCCGGGCTGCGCCGGGCCGCCTGCGGGCGCGCTTACGCCGCCGGGCTGCGCCGGGCCGCCTGCGGGCGCGCTTGCTCCGCCGGGCTGCGCCGGGCCGCCTGCGGGCGCGCTTACGCCGCCGGGCTGCGCGGTGCCGCCTACGGGCGCGCTCACGCCGCCGGGCTGCGCCGAGCCGCCTGCGGGCGCGCTTGCTCCGCCGGGCTGCGCCGGGCCGCCTGCGGGCGCGCTCACGCCGCCGGGCTGCGCCGGGCCGCCTGCGGGCGCGCTTGCTCCGCCGGGCTGCGCCGGGCCGCCTGCGGGCGCGCTTGCTCCGCCGGGCTGCGCCGGGCCGCCTGCGGGCGCGCTTGCTCCGCCGGGCTGCGCCGGGCCGCCTGCGGGCGCGCTTGCGCCGCCGGGCTGCGCGGTGCCGCCTGCGGGCGCGCTTACGCCGCCGGGCTGCGCCGGGCCGCCTGCGGGCGCGCTTACGCCGCCGGGCTGCGCCGGGCCGCCTGCGGGCGCGCTTGCTCCGCCGGGCTGCGCGGTGCCGCCTGCGGGCGCGCTTGCGCCAGTCAACTGGCCGCCGGCCTCTTTGACCTGCTGCAACAGTACGCGTACCGCTTCAACCAAGGCGCGCGTCTGCGGAGACAATGCCTTCCCGCCCTGATCTTCCTTCTCAACCGTGCGCGTTAATTGATCCAGCATTTCATGCAGCGGCGGGCCTTGAACAGCTTGTTTTAGAGAAGCTACGGTGTCCGGAGTCAGCGGAAGACCTTTTTGATAAGCGATCACAGCTGTCGGCAACCAGTTTTCCTGCGGAATGTCGGAAGACATCCGGGCCTGCAGCGCCGCAAAAGCCTGGACCGTTTCTTTCGACAATGCAACGCCGGACTGATGCAGCAGCTGAAGAAGCTGCCGGTTTTCGGGCGTGTCGCTCATCCCCATCGATTTCAATACTTCCCCCAGCGAGCCGTCGGCTATTTGAACCTGCGAGGTCTGCAGCGGCTTCAACACGATTTGACCGTCCTTCGACTCCGGCTGCACCTGCAGCATGGTCACTTCCCCTTGCTTTAACGGCGCTTCCAATTGCGCGCGTACCTGAACCCCGCTAATATTGATCAAGGCGTCCTGGTCCGAGAACGTCTGCAGAACCATCCCTTTCACGACTTGCCCGGCCTTCAGTTCCAAGGACTTCGGCTCTTGAACCTGAGCGTCGCCGATCAAGCCGCGTAACAACCCGCTAATATTCACCGCTGCCCCTCCTTCGTCTCCCTGACCTGCCATGCCAACCATAACGATACTCTCGTATTTGAATTTCTGCGAAATGAACGGATTTTAAAAAAATAACAGAATTTCCCATTACGCAACCTATATCCCGATTCACCTATCATAGCTCGGCCATGATCCTAACCGATAAACGGAAGCGCCTTGCTGCTCATGGAACGACCCATCCGCCTGCGTGCAATCGTTCCGGGCGCGCGCAGCCGCTCCATATGTCTGCAATTTGTTAATGCCTGTCCTAACGACTTCTCCATAACGTTCTGCCAGCTAAACGACAAGCCGGCCTGGGACGCTTCACTTCCTTCGCGCCCCTGCCGGCTTACGGTTCCGGTACTTCTATATATCGGCAGCAGCTGCCTGACATTTCACTAAAACAACACCTGCTGCTCAAATTCGATATTTCTCAAAAACGTTCGTCGGTGCAGCGGCGAAGCGCCGTAAGCGGCAATGCGTTCGCGATGCAGCTTGGTTGCGTACCCTTTATGTATGGCGATACCGTATTCGGGAAACTCCAGGTCCCAGGTTTTACACATCCGGTCTCTTGTCACTTTGGCGATGATCGACGCCGCCGCAATAGATTGACTCAACGCATCCCCATGGATGACGGCAAGCTGTTCGCAAGCGACGTCCACATTCTCCGCGTCGACCAACAGCATGTCCGGCTCCGGCTGCAGCTGCTCCACCGCTTTCTTCATAGCCAGCCGCGCCGCCTGCTTGATGTTGATTCGCTCGATCGTCGCCACGTCGACGACGCCGATGCCGATCGCCAGCGCTTGCTGCCGGATTACGTCAAACAGCGCTTCCCGCTTCTTCTCGCTCAGCTTCTTGGAATCGTTCACACCCTCCAGGACAAGCCCTTGCGGCAAAATAACGGCCGCCGCCACCACATCCCCGAACAAGCATCCCCGGCCGACCTCATCGACGCCGGCGATATGCCTTTTCCCTTGTTCCCATAACTTGCGTTCATAGTCCAGCATGACATCCAACCGCACTCTCTCCCTAACTTGTCATGATGTACCATTATAACGCGAACACCGGCTTCTGACCATCCCTGAAACCGGAACTGTACGTACGCTTCTGCAGGCAAACGTCTTGCTCGTATAGGAGCGCGCAGCCTTTCGCAGCATATGGAAAAAGCCCGGCGTTGACTCGAACGCCGGGTTCACTCTTCTATGATTGCGCCGTCGCGCAAGGACTCGGTCTGCTGCGCATGCAGTTATACGCAAGAAAATCGCCATTCTCGGCGAAGGCTCTCCGTTTGCTTTACCCGTAACGTCATCCCTCTATGCTACTGCGGCTGCTGCTCCTTCAGTTAAGCCTGAACTTCATCCGGCATTTCCAAAGTAATCCGCCCCAGCTTGCCTGCCCGAAGCTCGCGCAGGATGGCCAGAGATGCCTTCTCCAGGTCGACGCGTCCGCCGCTGACAAGCGCTCCGCGTTTCCGGCCGATCGCTTCCATCAAAGCTACAACCGCATCCGTATCGGACGGGTCGGCAGGCACCTCGTTGACGCCGAACCGGTCCCCCACCGCTGCCGGGTAGCGCGCGACCAAATATCGCATCGCGAACAAGGCGATTTCTTCCGGCTGCAAAATTTCTTCTTTGATCGCGCCGGTAGCGGCGAGTCGGAACCCGACTGTCTGATCTTCAAACTTCGGCCATAGAATGCCCGGCGTATCGAGCAGCTCCATCTCCGTACCGACCTTGATCCACTGCTGCCCTTTCGTTACGCCCGGCTTATCCCCCGTCGCCGCCACCTTGCGGCCGGCCATCTTGTTGATCAGCGTCGACTTGCCTACGTTCGGTATGCCGACGATCAGCGCGCGAATCGCGCGCGGATTCATGCCTTTGCGAATCTGCGCCTCGATCTTCGCAGACAGCAGCTGCTTGCTGCGCAGCAAGATCTCACGGGACGGGTTGCCCCCTACGGCGTCGATCGGCAGCGCGGGAAGGCCCTGATCGGCAAAAAATTCAACCCACCTGCGCGTAGCCTCGGGATCGGCCAAATCACTTTTATTTAACAGCACGAGCCGCGGCTTGCTCTGTAAAATCTCATCGATCATCGGATTCCGGCTGGACAGGGGAATGCGCGCATCGAGCAGCTCGATCGCCAGATCGATCAGTTTCAGCTTGTCTTGAATTTGACGCCGCGCCCGCGTCATATGTCCCGGGAACCATTGAATCGTCATGTTATCGTCACCTCGCCTAAGTATACATAAAGCCTGACCCGGTTAATGGATCAGGCTGATTTTATCGAGCGGCCAGTAAATGACATCCGCCCGTCCAATGATATGATCATAAGGCACAAAGCCTACGCGGCTGTCCCGGCTGTCCAGGCTGTTCGAACGATTGTCGCCCATCGCGAACAAGCTGTTTTCGGGCACAGTTTGTTCCGCAAAATTGTTCAGTCGGTTATAAGGTACGCCCTTCTTCGCAGCTTCATCCAACGCTTCCTTCAAATAAGCTTCTTCGACCTGCGTGTCGTTGACGTACACTTTGTCGCCCTCTACCCGGACTTTATCGCCCGGTAAGGCGATGACGCGTTTTATGTAGTCTCTGCCGTCGGGAGCGAGGAATACGAGCACTTCGCCGCGTTTCGGCTCACGGAACTTGTACAAAATTTTGTTCACGATCATTTTTTCGCCCGTGTAGAAATTCGGCTCCATAGACGGGCCTTCTACGACGAACGGGGAGCAAATAAGCCAGCGTATGATAATCACAAGAGCTGCCGCCAGCAGCAGCGCCTTCGTCCATTCCCAAGCTTCGTTCTTGACCGAATTCGCTTTTTTCACGGATTGTTCCTGTCCCTGCTCCATCGGCGTTCTACCCCTTTGCATCGTGCTGAAAAAATAGAACAGGGGCTTGCCTGAACAAGCCCCCGGTGTTCTTCTTATCGAATTTCTTGAATTCTTGCTGCTTTACCGCGAAGGCCGCGCAGATAGTAGAGCTTCGCGCGACGGACTTTACCACGGCGAGCCACTTCAATCTTGTCGATCTTCGGAGTATGAATCGGGAACGTTCTTTCAACGCCGACACCGTAAGAAATTTTTCTTACCGTGAACGTTTCGCTGATTCCGCCGCCGCGACGTTTAATTACAACGCCTTCGAACAGCTGAATCCGCTCGCGCGAACCCTCGATAACCTTAACATACACTTTCAACGTGTCGCCAGGACGAAAGTTCGGAATGTCGCTGCGAAGCTGTTCCTTCGTAATCTCTTGAATCAAATTCATGGATGACTCCCTCCTTCCACACAGGTGTTCTTGCCGCTTCTTAAGATGCCTGTCTTTTCATTCGTCACGCGCAGAGGACCACCGTACTCGTGGCAAAATGCCACAACGTCAAATATCATAACATAAACTCGTGCATTATTCAATATGAACTTCCGGATTTCTCCTGCTTTTTTGCCTATGTAATTTCGGTCGGACGAGTCCCTCAATCGGCTTCCGTCCGATCACGTTCCGCTTCGAATTCCGCCAGCCACTTGCGATCCTTCGGGGTAAGGTCGGCAGCTGCCAGCAGATCGGGCCGCTTCTTCCAAGTCCGGTACAACGATTGCTTGCGGCGCCACTCGTCAATATGTCCATGATGCCCGGAAATGAGCACATCCGGCACGCTCCAATTGCGGAATGTGGCAGGCCTGGTATAGTGCGGATACTCCAGCAAACCGGTGCTGAACGAGTCCGTCACCGCTGACATTTCATTACCCAGGACGCCGGGCAGCAGCCGCACGACGCTATCGATCACAACCATGGCCGGCAGCTCGCCGCCAGTCAGAACGTAATCGCCGATCGACAGCTCGTCGGTTACCAGATGCTCGCGAATCCGTTCGTCGTAGCCTTCGTAGTGGCCGCAGATGAAGATCAGATGCTTGTCCGCTGACAGCTCCTCCGCTTTCTTTTGCGTAAAAGGCTCGCCCTGCGGGCACATGAGGATGACTCTCGGCTTCGTTTCGTCTTTCGGCGTTATGTCTTCCACCGCGGCGAAGATCGGATCGGGCTTCAGCACCATGCCGCCTCCACCGCCGTACGGGTAATCGTCAACCGTGTTATGCTTGTTGTTCGCGTAATCCCGAAAGTTGACGGTATGGAGCTCTACAAGCCCTTTCTCTCTCGCCTTGCCGAGAATGCTGGAGGTAAACACGCCTTCGAACATCTCCGGAAACAGCGTCAGCACGTCGATCCTCATAGGTCGAGCAAGCCTTCCATTAATCGGGCTGTCACTTTCTTCCCTTCGACATCCACATCCAAAATGACGTCGTCGATGTAAGGAAGCAGAAGCGGTTTGCCCTTCGGACGTTTCACGACCCACACGTCGTTGGCGCCGGGGGATAAAATCTCGGTAATTTCCCCGAGCGTTTCGCCCTCTTCTGTTACCACCGTACAGCCGACGATCTCATGATAATAAAACTCGCCGTCCGGAAGCTCCGACAAGTATTTTTCCTCGACCTTCAGCAGCCAGCCTTTGTACTTCTCCACCTCGTTGATATTCCCGAATCCCCGGAAGCGGATAATGAACATCGTTTTATGCTCCCGGGCCGACTCGACTGTGACAGGCAAGGTCGCCGATGAATTCGGATCGACGAACACCAGCTTGCTGCCTGCGGCGAATCGTTCGTCCGCAAAATCGGTTTGCGGCACGATTTTCAATTCGCCGCGAATGCCGTGCGTATTGACGATTTTACCGACTGTATACAGCTTTTCGCTCATCGTAATCTCAGGGCCTCCTTTAACAAGAAAAGGGTTAGGAAGCAGCTCCTAACCCTCATCATTTCCATTATGATACGATTTCAACCGAAACACGTTTCGATTCCTTCACTGCAGCAGAAGTGACCACGGTGCGAAGCGCCTTGGCAATGCGTCCTTGCTTTCCGATCACTTTCCCGACATCGTCGGGGTGAACGGAAAGCTCGAACGTAATATTGCGTTCGTCTTCGACCGTATTCACACGTACGTCATCCGGATGATCGACAAGCCTCTTCGCTATTACGAGAATCAGATCTTTCATCGTACCCTCCGAATCTTACAGATTACTTCTGCAGTTTGGATTCGTGAAACTTGGTCATGATACCTGCTTTGCTGAACAGGCTGCGGACCGTATCGGAAGCTTGAGCACCGTTTTGAAGCCATTTCAGTGCTTTTTCCTCGTCAATATTTACAACAGCGGGTTGAGCCACCGGATTGTAAGTACCGATTTCTTCGATGAAGCGACCGTCACGCGGGGAACGGGAATCCGATACCACCACACGGTAGAAAGGAGCTTTGTGAGCGCCCATACGTTTAAGACGAATGCGAGTTGCCATGTTAAAATTCACCTCCCTGATAAGATAAACGGCGTAAAAGCCGCGCGCCTTTCGGCTATTTTAGAACGGGAACTTCATCCCGCGGCCTAACTTCTTGAGGTTTTTCATCTGTTTGGCGCCTTTCGGCCCCATCATACTGGAGAACTGCTTCATCATCTTGCGCATATCGTCGAACTGCTTGATGAACCGGTTCACGTCCTGCACGGAATTGCCGCTGCCTGCAGCCAGTCTCTTGCGTCGGCTTGGACTCAGCAAATCCGGATTTTGCCGCTCTTCCTTCGTCATCGACTTCACAATCGCCGCAATTCGCGCCATTTGCTTGTCGTCCACCTTGACGTCCTTCATGCCCTTGAGCTTCCCTGCCCCCGGCAGCATATCCAGGATCTGATCAAGCGGGCCGAGCTTCTTGACTTGTTCCATCTGATCGAGGAAATCGTCGAAGGTGAATTCCGCCTGCCGCAGCTTGCGTTCCATTTCCTTGGCTTTATCCGCGTCGATGCCGGCCTGGGCCTTCTCAATCAGCGTCAGCATGTCGCCCATGCCGAGAATCCGCGAAGCCATCCGCTCCGGATGGAACGGTTCGAGCGCATCCATCTTCTCGCCCATCGCCGCGAATTTGATCGGGCAGCCGGTGACCGCTTTAACGGACAACGCAGCTCCGCCGCGCGTATCGCCGTCGAGCTTCGTCAACACGACACCGGTCAGCTCCAGCTGTTTGTGGAAGCTTTCGGCAACGTTAACCGCATCTTGTCCGGTCATCGCGTCCACGACCAGAAGAATCTCGTCCGGACTAACCGCTTGGGCGATTTGCTTCAGCTCGTCCATCAAGTTCTCGTCGATATGTAAGCGGCCCGCGGTATCGATGATCAAATAATCGTTATGATTGTCTTTCGCATGCTGCAGCGCTTGCCTCGCGATGTCTACCGGGCTCACCTTGTCGCCCAGCGCGAATACCGGAATTTTCAGCTGCTCGCCGAGCACCTGGAGCTGCTTAATCGCAGCCGGCCGGTAAATGTCCGCCGCCGCAAGCAGTGGACGGTGGTTTTGCTGCTGAAGCATCTTCGCCAGCTTCCCCGTCGTCGTCGTCTTACCCGCACCTTGCAAACCGGCCATCATGATCACGGTCGGCGGCTTGTTGGCGCGAGCCAGCTTGCTTTGCGTCCCGCCCATCAGCGCGGTCAGCTCTTTGTTCACGATATCGACGACGACCATGCCCGGCGTAAAGCTTTGCAGCACTTCTTGGCCGATCGCCCGTTCTCTCACTTTGGCGACGAAATCTTTCACGACTTTAAAGTTGACGTCGGCTTCCAGCAGCGCGAGACGAACCTCGCGAAGCGCTTCGTTGACATCGTCTTCGGTCAGCTTTCCTTTGCCTCTCAGCTTGCTGAAGACGCTTTGCAGCCGGTTGGATAATCCTTCGAATGCCATCCGTCGTCACCACCTTTAAGGAGGAATATCCCCCGCGTTTAGTCGAGTGTTTGCAGCCGATCCGCCAGCTCAAGCAGCTGACGCTTCTCATCGTCGGGCAGCGCGTCCGCTAGAGCGGTCATTCGCTCCAATAGCCGTCCGCGCTCCTCATGCTTGACGAGCAGATTCAGCTTCGATTCGTACTCTTCAAGCACGGATTCGGCACGCTTTATATGTTCGTAGACCGCTTGGCGGCTAATATTGAACTCCGTTGCGATTTCCCCGAGCGAATAATCGTCGTGAAAATAATGCTTCATAAACACTTGCTGCTTCTCGGTCAGCAGACGTTCATAAAAATCGAACAGCAGGTTGATCCGATTGGTTTTCTGGAGGACGCTCTCTTCCGACATCCGCGCCTCACCTCCGTTAAGGTAAAACACTTTACAGCAGACAACATCACTTATCATACTGAAACGATCAACAGATGTCAAGCTTTTCTCCTTGTCAGGCTATAAGCGGAAGATGCGCGCCGTACGCCTTGCCCCTGCAGGACACTCAGTCAACTGTTGGATGGCTCCTCAGGCTGATGCCGGGCTCGCGCCGACTGCTCTCCAATTGCAACCAGACTGTTCTCTGCTTTCGGATTGCTCTCCGCCAGCGCCCAAGATATACACACGGACAGGCCCCGGCCCATCCACGGTTTGGTCTCGGCAGCAGGCTTCCGCCTGTTCACTGCTAACTTTGGGACGTCTCTTCCTTCTCCGCTTCCACCCATTTGTTAAACAACGCGTGTACGAACTGATCGGAGTCGAACGGCTGCAGATCGTCCATCTTCTCGCCGAGGCCGACGAATTTCACCGGCAGCTTCAGCTCTTGACGAATCGCCACAACGATACCGCCCTTGGCCGTCCCGTCCAGCTTCGTCAGGACGAGACCGGTTAGCCCGGACTTCTCGTCGAACAGCTTCGCTTGCATCAGCGCGTTCTGACCGGTCGTCGCGTCGAGCACAAGCAGCACTTCGTGCGGCGCATCCGGCACCTCCCGGCGGATGATGCGGAATATTTTATTCAGCTCTTCCATCAGATTCACTTTGTTCTGAAGCCGTCCCGCCGTATCGCACAGCAGCACGTCGACGCCTCGCGACTTGGCCGCTTGCAGCGCATCGAACATGACCGCCGCCGGATCGGACCCGGCCTGCTGCTTGATGACGTCGACGCCGACGCGCCTCCCCCATTCTTCAAGCTGCTCGATCGCACCGGCACGGAACGTGTCGCCCGCGGCAAGCAGCACGTTCTTGCCTTCCGACTTGAGCATATGCGCCATCTTGCCGATCGTCGTCGTCTTGCCGACACCGTTGACGCCGACAAACAGAATGACCGTCAGCCCGCTGGCAGCCATGTTCAATGCGGCGTGCTCTTCCCCCTTCAGCAGGGCGATGATCTTCTCCGACAAAATCGGCTGCAGCTCGCTCGGGCTCTCAATTTTGCGTTTACGCACCTCGGCGCGCAGCTCCTCGATCAGCTTCAGCACCGTATTTACGCCAACGTCCGCCCCGATCAGAATCTCTTCAAGCTCCTCGTAAAACTCCTCGTCGATTTTTTTCCGGCGCGTGAACAAATCCTCGACCCGTTCGACGAACACATCCCGCGTCTTGGCAAGCCCTTCTTTAAACTTGCTCGTCACCGCCTCGGCTTTGGACGAAATGCTTTCCTTCAATCGTTTAAAAAAACTCACGAAACCATCCACCTTTTATGTAAAATAAGCGAATCTTCTTCGGTTATCGGCGTAAATTAAGATACCACAGTTCCGCTATTTCCGCCAAACATGCCGAAGGAAGCTACCAGGCCGGCAGCCGCACCCGGGAAGGGCGAGCCTGCTAGCCCGGATCAGCCGGCCTCCATAATCGCTTCGTCTTCCTCCAGCCGGACGGACACGAGCTTGGACACGCCGCCTTCCTCCATCGTCACGCCGTACAACACATCGGCTTCCTCCATCGTGCCTTTGCGGTGCGTCACCACGATAAACTGCGTTTGCTGCGAAAACTCGCGCAAATATTCGGCGAAACGAGTGACGTTCGCTTCGTCCAGCGCCGCCTCCACCTCATCGAGCACGCAGAACGGCACAGGCTTGACGCGGATGATCGAGAACAGCAGCGCGATCGCAGTCAGCGCACGCTCGCCGCCGGACAGCAGCTGCAGGTTTTGCAGCTTTTTGCCAGGAGGCTGAGCGACGATTTCGATGCCCGTATCGAGCAGGTTATCCGGCTCGGACAAGATCAGATCCGCGCGGCCGCCGCCGAACAGCTTCGCGAACACGACGACGAAGTGAGAGCGGATCGCGTCGAACGTTGAGCGGAATCGCTTCGCCATTTCTTCGTCCATCTCGCGGATGACCGCATACAGCGCCGTCTTGGCCTCAACCAAGTCGTTCTTCTGCTCCGACAAAAACTGGAACCGTTCATTGACGCGCTGATACTCCTCGATCGCCCCCAAGTTGACATCGCCTAAAATCGAAATTTCGCGTTTCAGGTCGCGCACCTTGTTTTGCGTACCGAGCACGTCCTCCGGCACCGGAAACCGCTCCTTCGCCAGCTCGTAGCTCAATTCGTAGTCCTCGGACAGCTTCTTCAACAAGTTCTCGAGCTCGACATCCAACCGGTTCACCCGAACCTCGGTTTGCCTCAGCTGCTCCTCGACCGCACGCAGCTCGTTGCGCTGCTCCTTCGTCTTGTTCTCCTCCGCTTCCAGCTTGGCCACGCCGCTTGCCCGTTCGGCCCGTTTCATGTCCAGCTGTTCGGCGACCTCTTGCTTCTTCAGCTTTAATTCGTTCAGCTGCTCAATCTGCCGAATCGTCGCCTGATCATGATTGTCCATGTCCGCTTCCAGCTGCCGGAGCGCAGAACGGCATGCTTCCAGCTCGGTCCGGATCGACTCCAGCTCCGCCGACATCCGGCGTTCCTGCTCTTGGAGGGATTGCTTCTCCTGCATTTGGGAGGCGACCTTCACTTTCAGATCGGTCAGCTGCGACTGCAGCTCTTCCTTGGCGAACTCGCTTGCCTTCCGGCGAACTTCCGCATCCCGGATCGCTTGCTGCAGATCGGCCTCCTCCTTCGCAAGACGCTCCAATGCTTCCAGGGCGGCAGCGCGTTTGCGCTCCAGCTCCGTGCGTTCCGCCGAGAGCGACTCATCGTCGGCCCCGTACAGCTCCAGCTGCTCGGCCGCCTGCTTCGCTTCGCTGTCAAGCGGCGCAAGCGATGCGCGAATTTGCTGCTCCTCGATGCGCCGGGTTTCCCCCAGAGCGCGAAGCTCGTCCAGCTCTTTGTTCGCATCGGCGACTTCCTGCCGCATCGCTTCCGATTTCGCACGCAGCTCGCGCAGCTGCGACTGGGAGACGGCGATTTCTTTATCCATCTCCTCGATTTGCCGCTGACGGCTGAGCAAGCTGGTCGTTTTCTTCTGCTGGCTTCCCCCGGTCATCGAACCGCCGGGGTTGACGACGTCCCCCTCCAGCGTGACGACGCGGTAACGGTATTGAACGCGCGCCGCAATGCGGTTCGCCACCTCAAGCGTCTGGGCGACGATCACATTGCCGAGCAAGCTGCCGACGATATGCCGGTACGTCTCCTCAAACTGCACGAGATCGACCGCTATGCCGACGAAGCCGTCCATGCCTTGAATGGCGCGCTGTTCGCTGTCCGGAATGGACCGCCCGCGGATGACATCAAGCGGCAGGAACGTGGCGCGTCCGAGCTGACGGCGCTTCAGGAAGGCGATCGCTTCGCGGCCTTCCGCCTCGCTCTCGACGACGACATGCTGCAGCGCCCCGCCGAGTGCGGTCTCCATCGCCACTTCCACCTGGGCAGGCACTTTCACAAGCTCGGCCACGGCGCCGCGTATCCCGCGAAGATCGCCGCGGCTTTTGGCCTTCAGCACTTCCTTAACCCCGTGCATGAAGCCGTCGTAATCGCTGGCCATTTCGTTCATCGTGTCCCGCCGTGAAATAAGCGCATCCAGCTTTTGCTCCCACTTGCGCACCGTCGCCTGCGTTTCGTCCGAAAGTGTCTGCTTCGCGCGCAGACCTTGGTTCACCTGCAAATAACGGTTACGTACCTCCTCGATGCCGGCGACCGCTTGCGCGAGCCGGAGCTCCAGCTCAGCTTTACGCGCCGCAATGCCGTCCTGCTGCTCCCGCCATTTGCGGTGCTCGTCGCCGAGCCGGCCCATGCGCCGTGACAGCGCCTCCAGCTGCTGCTCCGCATAACGCGCTTCGTTGCGTGCATTCGCCGTTTGGTTCAACAGCTCGAGCAGCTCGGTCTTCAAGCGGTCTTCTTCGGCGCTGCTGATGCCGCCGGCTACGCCGAGCAGCCGGTCCTCCTCGGCCCGCAGCATCCCTTGCGTTTCGGCGAGCCTGCCTGCGACCGCCTGCAGCTTCCCGCGCAGCTCCCCAAGCTCGGCCTGCTTGTCCGCCAAGCGGCCTTCCTGCTGCCTCGCCGTAATTTCCAGCTGCGCGCGGTTCGAAGCGTAGTTCTTCTTCCGCTCCTTCAGCACTTCGCCCTGGCCTTCGCATTTCTCGAACTCCTCACTGATTTGCAGCAAGCTCGCCTGCAGCCCTTCGACGACTTCTTCCAAGCGCCGCAGTTCCCAGCGGTCGGTCTCGAGCTGTGCATCGTGCGCGCTGACGAAACCGGCAAGCTCCAGCTGAGACTGCTTCAACGTCTCCAGCTTCGTGTTCGTATCCGCCCACGTCTCGTAAATCTGTTCGATCTGATACACGTACATGGCGATTTCGCTCGACTTCAGCTCTTCCTTCAATTCCTTGAAGCGAATCGCCTTCTCGGATTGCGTGCGAAGCGGATCCAGCTGATCCTCGAGCTCCGACACCAAATCATGAATCCGAAGCAGGTTTTGCTCGGTTTCCTGCAGCTTTTTCTCCGTTTCCTTCTTCCGCGATTTATATTTGACGATCCCCGAAGCTTCTTCGAAAATACCCCGGCGGTCCTCCGATTTCGTACTTAAAATTTCCTCGATCCGGCCCTGCCCGATAATCGAGTACGCTTCCTTTCCAATCCCGGTATCCATGAACAGCTCGGTGATGTCCTTCAAACGGCACGGCTGTTTATTAATTAAATATTCGCTTTCCCCGCTCCGGTGCACCCGCCGGGTCACGGTCACTTCGTTAAAATCAAGCGGCAGCGATTGACTGGCATTATCCAGCGTCAGCGACACCTCGCCGTAATTGACCGCTTTACGCGCATCGCTTCCGGCAAAAATGACATCCTGCATATTGCCCCCGCGCAGCGATCTCGCACTTTGCTCCCCGAGCACCCAGCGGATGCCGTCGGAGATGTTGCTCTTGCCGCTTCCGTTCGGGCCGACGACCGCCGTAATGCCTTGCACGAACTCCAGTTCGGTGCGGTCGGCGAATGATTTGAAACCCGAAAGCTCAATACGCTTCAAAAACAAATTGGCTCACCTCTTACGGCTATTGTAACACATCCTCAGCGCTTCGTAGATACCCCGATCCCGGTCGGGCCGCAAAAAAGAAACGGCGACCACCGGCCGCCGCTCCTCCTTGCTTTACGATTGCACCGTTCTTACCTTCAAAGCTTCAAGCGCCCCGGCAGCCGCATGCTGCTCCGCTTCTTTCTTGGAGCGCCCCGCCCCTTGCCCGAGCATCCGATCGTGCAGAAACACTTCGGCGATAAACACCCGCTCGTGCGCCGGTCCGCGTTCGTCCACGATTCTGTACTCAAGCGGACCGAGATTGTGCTGCTGCGTATGCTCCTGCAGCAAGGTTTTGTAATCGGCCGTCAATAACCGCCCCTGCTCCGGCAGGTAAGGAAACATATGCCGCTGCAAAAACATGCGCACCACCTCGAGTCCCTGGTCCAGATACAGCGCCCCGATGAACGATTCGAACACGTCCGCCAAAAGCGCAGGCCGGGTGCGTCCCCCAGTCAGCTCTTCGCCTTTGCCTAGCAGCACATAAGAACCGAATTGGAGCTGCTCGGCAAAACCGACGAGCGAAGGTTCGCAAACGATTGAAGCTCTCAGCTTCGTCAATTCTCCTTCTGTCCGGTCCGGGTATTTCTCATATAAATATTCGGATACCGTAAGTTCCAACACCGCGTCTCCCAAAAATTCAATGCGCTCATTGTCCTTATGATGACCCATGCGGTGCTCGTTCACGTAGGACGAATGCGTAAACGCCTGCCTTAGCAGGTCCGGATTCCCAAACGGGATGGACAGCTCCGATTGCAACTGTTTTAAATTACGATGCATGTCGTATCACCTTCGTATAGGCTATTGGTTATGAGGCTGGGCGCCTAATGCGTAACTTCCGCCAAGCTCGCCCAGCCCCATTAAACATCGTGCAGGATCAAATTCTGGTGAGGCAAGTTACGCCTCGTATTTTTTCAAAATGATGGTGGCGTTGTGGCCGCCGAAGCCGAACGAGTTCGACATCACGATGCCCAGATCCGCCGGACGCGCCGTGTTCGGCACGTAATCCAGATCGCATTCCGGGTCTTGATTGTCGAGGTTGATCGTCGGCGGAATGATGCTGTTCTTCAATGCGAGCGCGCAGATCAGCGCTTCGACGCCGCCGGCCGCCCCAAGCAGATGGCCCGTCATCGATTTGGTCGAGCTGACCGCCAGCTTGTAGGCATGGTCGCCGAACGCTTTCTTGATCGCGGTCGTTTCAGACCTGTCCCCGACCGGGGTCGACGTGCCGTGCGCATTGATGTAATCGATCGCTTCAAACGGAATATCGGCGTCCTTGACCGCTTTCACCATGCAGCGGGCCGCGCCGTCCGGATCCGGATCGGTCATATGGTATGCATCGCCGCTCATCCCGTATCCGATCACTTCGCCGTAAATACGGGCGCCGCGCTTCTGCGCATGCTCCAGCGACTCCAGAATCAAAATCCCGGCCCCTTCTCCCATCACGAAGCCGTCGCGGCCTGTATCGAACGGCCGGCTCGCCTTCTCCGGCTCGTCGTTGCGGGTAGACATGGCGCGCAGCGCACAGAAGCCGGCCACGCCCGTTGGACTGATCGTCGCTTCCGCGCCGCCGCAAATCATCACATCGGCATCGCCGTGCTGGATCGTTTTGTAGGCGTCGCCGATCGAGTGCGTTCCCGTTGCGCAAGCCGTAACCGCCGTGCTGTTCGGGCCTTTTGCGCCGGTGATCATCGAAATTTGGCCCGATGCCATGTTCGCGATCATCATCGGAATGAAGAACGGACTGACGCGCTTCGGTCCTTTTTCAAGCAAAATCTTGTGCTGCTCTTCCCATGTCGACAAACCGCCGATTCCCGAGCCGACATACACCCCGACGCGTTCGGGATCGGTTTGCTCGCGAACGTCGAGCTGCGCGTCCTTCAACGCATTCAGCGTCGCCGCAACGGCGAACTGAACGAAACGGTCCATGCGGCGCGCTTCTTTCTTATCCACATATTCTTCAACAACGAAGTCTTTAATTTCTGCAGCAATCCGTGTAGGGTACTCGCTTACATCGAACGATTCGATGGTGCTGACCCCGGATTTCCCCGCAAGCAAATTCGACCAGAACGTTTCCACTTCGCGGCCGAGCGCGGACATAACACCAAGACCGGTTATCACGACTCTTTGCTTCACTATAAACCCACCTCTATGAATATGGTTGCACCGAGACCGGCATCGTCCGATTCTCGTTGTCACCAGAATTAGTAGCCAATTACGTCAAACAGGAGAGCGCTTATATACCGGGCTTCGCTCCTCGTTAGGCGGAGATGGAGATAAGTCCCGTCGCTTAACAGTAACGGGACTTATACGTCTTACGTATGAGATTTTATGTACTCAACTACTTGACCTACAGTAGCGATTTTCTCTGCGTCTTCGTCAGAGATTTCCATATCAAACTCATCTTCCAATTCCATAACCAACTCCACTACATCGAGAGAATCGGCACCTAAATCATCTTTAAACGATGCTTCCAAGGTCACTTCCGCCTCATCAACGCCAAGACGGTCAACGACGATTCGCTTTACGCGATCTATTACGTCGGACATCCGGTTCACCTCCTCTTTGGTATTATACTTAACTTATGGACAAATTGCCATAGCCAGCCCCAATCGCAGTTAAAAAAACACGAGGACTTCCGTTTTCGACGCATATCGCCCGAAATCGGGCGTTTACGACCGAATACCTTTGCTCATTGTTGCCGTGGCGTCCGTTACATATACATGCCGCCGTCGACGTGTATCGTTTGGCCGGTCATGTAAGACGCATCGTCGGACGCCAGGAACCGCACCGCTTTCGCGATATCTTCCGGCTTCCCGAGACGGGCGAGCGGAATTTGCTGAAGCAAGCCGGAGCGCAGTTCTTCGGACAGCTTGTCGGTCATGTCGGTCTCGATAAAGCCCGGAGCAACACAGTTGACCGTTATGCCGCGGGAGGACAACTCCTTCGCCGTCGCCTTCGTCATCCCGATGACGCCGGCTTTGGCCGCCACGTAATTCGCCTGTCCCGCGTTGCCGAGCGCGCCGACGACCGACGAAATGTTGATGATGCGGCCGGAACGCTGTTTCATCATCGGACGCGTAGCCGCTTTCACACAATTAAACACGCCTTTAAGGTTCGTTTCGATCACTTGGTCGAACTCTTCCTCTTTCATGCGCATGATCAAATTGTCGCGCGTAATGCCGGCGTTGTTGACCAGAATGTCGATGCGGCCGAACGTCTCCAGCACTTGCTTGAACATCTCGTCCACTTCCTGCGAAGAACCGACATTCGCCCGCACCTTGAACGAACGGCGTCCGAGAGCCTCGATCAGCGCGACCGTCTCCGCCGCCGCCGCTTCGCTGCCCGCATAATTGACGACGACATCGGCGCCCGCTTCGGCAAGCGTAACCGCGATGGCGCGGCCGATCCCGCGCGATGCGCCCGTCACGAGCGCCACTTTTCCCGTAAGCATACGTTATCCCTCCCAGATTCGCGTTCCGGCAGATAACTTCGCGCGGAACTCCGATCCTAAGCAACCCCAACCCTTGGGGTCACACGGATTCGATTTGAAATTTCTCGAGCGCTTCCAAGCTGTTGATCGAATGCACCGTAACGCTGCGGTCGATTTTTTTGATCAGCCCCGCCAGCACGCTGCCGCTGCCGAATTCGACGAACGTATCCACGCCTTCGGCAATCAACCAGACTACGCTGTCTTCCCACAGGACGGAGCTGTATACTTGCTCCACGAGCAGGCTGCGGATTTCCGCCGGATCCTGTACCGGCCGGGCGTTGACGTTAGCGACAACGGGAATTGCAGCGCGCGCCATCTCGATGCCGGACAACACCCCGGCCAGCTTCTCCGAAGCCGGACGCATCATGGAAGAGTGGAACGGACCGCTCACTTCAAGCGGAATAACCCGTTTGGCGCCCGCCTCTTTGCCCCGCTCGCCGACGGCCTGAACGCCCGCCACACTGCCGGATATGACAATTTGGCCGGGGCAGTTCAAGTTCGCCAGTTCAACGATGCCAGCTTCGCCGCTGATTGACGCGCACAGCGACTTCAGCGCTTCGCGGTCCGCGCCGAGAACGGCCGCCATGGCCCCTTGTCCGCTCGGCACGGCGGCTTCCATGAACTCCCCGCGCGCCCGCACGGTGCGCACCGCATCGGCGAAGCTCATAACGCCCGCCGCCACCAGCGCCGAGTATTCGCCCAGACTGTGGCCGGCGACATAATCCGGCTTCAAGCCGTAGCGCGCCTGGAAGCGTTCCAGGTAGGCGATACTCGTCGTCAAGAGCGCCGGCTGCGTGTTGTACGTCGCCTTCAGCTCGGCCTCCGGTCCTTCCAGGATAATGCGGCTTAACGCCATACCAAGCGCTTCATCCGCAGCCTCATATACGCGTTTCGCCTCCGGGTCGGCTTCGACGATGTCTTTGCCCATGCCGACCGCCTGCGCCCCTTGTCCCGGAAACACAAATGCCAATTTCCCCATCAGAAAGCCTCCTTCAACGATTGACCCCTTACGATCGCGTTGTTACCAAATCAGCGCGGATGCGCCCCAAGTCAAACCGCCGCCGAACCCGACAAGCACGACGCAGTCGCCTTCCCGGACCCGTCCCGCTTCCGCGGCTTCCGCCAAAGCCACCGGGATCGAGGCTGCTGACATGTTGCCGTATTTATCCAAGTTGATCATGCACTTGTCTTCGCTGAGCTCCAGACGCTGCAGCGACGATTGAATAATCCGGATGTTCGCTTGATGCGGAACGAGCAGATCGATGTCGCTCTTCTCCAGACCCGCTTTGCGAAGCGCTTCTTCCGCCGCACCACCCATAATGCGAACGGCGAATTTGAACACTTCCGCTCCGGCCATATAGATGAAATGATCTTTGCCTTGAAGCGTCTCCGGCGTTGCCGGACAGCGTGAGCCCCCGGCGGCTACCCTCAGCAGCGGACCGCCGGTGCCGTCGGCGCCCAGCTCGAACGATTTGAAACCGCGTCCTTCCGGCACTTGGCCGAGCACGACCGCGCCTGCCCCGTCCCCGAACAAAATGCAGGTGTTGCGGTCCGTGTAATCCGTAATCCTGGACAAGCATTCCGCTCCCACGACAAGCACATTCTTGTACACGCCGGTCGCTATAAAGTTCGAGCCGGTCGCGAGACCGTATATAAAACCGGAGCAGGCCGCGGACAGGTCGAACGCAGCCGCCTTCTTGGCGCCCAGCTTCTCCTGCAAAATGCAGGAGGTGGACGGAAAAGACATGTCCGGCGTCACCGTCGCCACGATAATCAAGTCGAGATTCTCGGCGCTCACGCCCGCATTGCGCAGGGCGATGAGCGCCGCCTCGTACGCCAAATCCGACGTTGCTTGCTCACTCGACGCGAGCCGGCGTTCGCGGATGCCCGTCCGG
Organism: Paenibacillus sp. JCM 9796; assembly: GCF_055379675.1. Classification (NCBI taxonomy): domain Bacteria; kingdom Bacillati; phylum Bacillota; class Bacilli; order Caryophanales; family Paenibacillaceae; genus Paenibacillus; species Paenibacillus sp. JCM 9796. The sequence continues at coordinate 5,055,772 of NZ_AP043723.1, read as the reverse complement.
GAGACGATCCATTCATCGTTCGTTTCCACCATTTGTTCCAGCTCCTGATTGGTTAACACCCGTTCAGGCACATATTTACCCGTACCGATGATGCCGACAGGCAATAAACTCATCTTAGGTCACTCGCTTCCGTTACTGATTTCCACCCGTATACTGCTGACCAGTTCGTTCGAAACCGCAATGCGCGCTTGGCGCACGGCATTCTTGATGGCGAGCGCGTTGGAAGAGCCGTGGCTTTTCAGCACGAGCCCGTCCACGCCGAGCAGAGGCGCCGCCCCGTGCTCGTTGTAGTCCATCTTTTTCCGGAACTGCCCGATTCCCTTCTTCACGACAGCTGCGGCCAATTTCGTATACCACGTGCGCGTGAATTCCGTTTTGAGCACGGAAAAAATGACCGAAGCCGCTCCTTCCAGCGATTTCAGCATAATGTTGCCGGCGAAGCCGTCGCAGACGATCACGTCGCATGGCTTCTTCAAGATGTCGCGCGACTCGATGTTGCCGACGAATCGAACCGGCGCCTGTTCCAGCAGCAGGTACGCCGCTTTCGTAAGTTCATTGCCTTTCATCGCTTCGGTACCGACGTTAAGCAAGCCTACACGCGGCTCCTTCAGGCCATGTACCTTGCTGCGATAGATGCTGCCCATAATCGCATATTGCACAAGCTGTTCGGGCGTCGCGTCCATATTCGCGCCCAAGTCCAGCGCAAGCACCCCTTCGCCGTCCAGCGACGGCAGCATCGGAGCGAGCGCCGGACGCTCAATCCCTTTAATCCGGCCGACCACGAGCAGCCCCGTCGTCATCAGCGCGCCGGTATTGCCGGCCGAGATCATCGCGTCGACCTCGCGGTCTTTTACCATACGCCCGGCGATTACCATCGAAGCGTCCTTCTTGCGCCGGACGGCTTTCACCGGTTCGTCTTCGGCTTCGATGATTTCCGAGGCATGACGGACCTCCACATTCGCCGGCTTCCTGCCTTGAAGCAGCGGTTCGATTCGGGCGCTGTCGCCCACGAGCACGACGGTCGTATCGGACCATTCCGCAGCCGCCAGCAGCGCGCCTTCCACTTGCGCCGCAGGGGCGTGGTCCCCGCCCATCGCGTCAATCGCTATCCGCATGCAGTTCTCCTCCTTCGGAGCGGTCTTTGCTCGCGTGATAAATAATAAAATTGCCTTGGAACACCACTTCGTCGCCAACGTAAGTAAACACTTCCACCTTAGCTTTGCCTTTGGAGATGGAACGTACATATGCTTTGGCAATACATTTTTCGGAAAGGCGAACCGGGCGGACGAACCTGATGTCCGCGGCCGCCGTCAATGCAACCTGATCGTTAATGAGCGCCACGGCAAGCGAATTGGCTTGCGAGAAGATGTGGTGGCCCCGCGCGATTTTCGTTCGCGAGAACACATGCTCCTCTTTAATTTCAAACATCGATATCCCGCTCTTGTCGAGCTGCAAGTCGATGACGTCCCCGATCACCTCGTGAAGCGGCAGCGAACGCACTTGGTCGTAAGACTGCTCGGCCATCAGCTTCATCCGCTCGCGCAGCTCCGGAATCCCGAGCTCGAGCCGATCCAGACGAATCGTCTGAATGCTGACCTGAAACAGCCGAGTCAACTCCTCGTCGGTGATGAAAGGATTTTGTTCAATAGCTTTCGCCAGTTGCTGCTGGCGTTGTCTTTTGGGAAGGCGTTCGATCGCGAGCACCACCTTATGATCCAATCTACGTATATCCTATGATTTACACTATATCTTATGACCAAGTCATAAAGAAAAGTATACTGGATTCGGCAAGAAAAGGGAAGCGAGGACAGGCAAAAAAAATAGCACCCAACCTTGGCGGCGGATACTATCTCTTTGTGTGTGTATGAAATTACTGGTTGATGATCTCTCTGTTCTTATACGTGCCGCAAGATTTGCAAACGCGGTGAGCCAACTTCAATTCGCCGCAATTGTCACATTTCACCATACCCGGTACTTCCAATTTAAAGTGAGTCCGACGCTTGTCACGGCGTGTTTTGGACGTTCTCCTTTGAGGTACTGCCATATTTCCCACCTCCTTCAACGAATTCACGCGTTCGGCGCCCCGGAGCTACTCGTTCTTGAAAAAGTCCGCCAGCCCGGCCAATCGCGGATCAACCTTCTCCTGCTTGCAGCCGCATTCGCGTTCGTTGCGATCCGTACCGCAAACGGGACACAAGCCCTTGCAATCTTCTTTACATAACGGAATGAACGGAAGCGACAGCATGACTGCTTCCGCCAAATAAGGCTTCAGTTCAATGCGATCTCCGGTTACGTAGAGAACGTCGTCGTCTTCCTCGTCCTCGTCGCTCTCTTCATCGATCGCCTTCTCTTCACCCTTCACGAACGTTTCATGAAAAGGGACCGTCACATGCTGCGCCACCGGAGCCAAGCATCTCGAGCACGATTGCTCGACGTCGATCTCGAGTTCTCCGTCAACTTCAGCCGCGCCTTCGACATCACGCGCTTCGAGCCGAACCTGAAGCGGTCCGTATCCGAGCAAGCTTCCCGTCTTGGGCAGGTTGTCGGTGAGATCCTCTTGACCTTCCAGCCGGATCGAGCCTTTGGTCGCCAATTCCTTCAGTTGTATAAACATGGGCATCACTCCAAACAAACAAAGATTATTATATCGACTCGCTTCACCTTTTGTCAACATTTTCAGTTCATGCTATCATGTAAAATCATAGAACGATAGACAGCAGGAGTCAAATATCCGGGGGAATCGCCGCCATGCGTACAGTAGGTCTTATCGTCGAATATAATCCGCTGCATAATGGTCACTGCTATCATTACCAACAATCGAAAAAGGAAACGGGCGCAGACGCCGCCGTCTGCGTCATGAGCGGCCACTTCCTGCAGCGCGGGGAGCCCGCGATTGTCCACAAGTGGGCTCGCGCGGAGATGGCGCTCGCCATGGGCGCCGATCTGGTGCTCGAGCTGCCCGTCGCTTATGCCGCGCAGCCCGCGGAATGGTTCGCGTACGGTGCGGTGTCCGTGCTTGAGGCGACGGGCGTCGTCGACAGCCTCTGCTTCGGCAGCGAGAGCGGCGACCTGTCCGTGCTGAGCGCCGCAGCCGAGCTGCTGCACCGCGAGCCGCCGGCGTTCGCGGCCCTGCTGCGGGAAGAGCTTGCCGGCGGCCTGCCTTACCCGGCCGCTTACAGCCGGACCGTCGCCCGCTTCGTGCCCGGCGCAGACGTTGACGAATTGGCAAAGCCGAACAATACGCTTGGCCTGCATTACTTGATTGCCCTGCATCGGCTGGGCAGCTCCATAACGCCCAGGACGATCCGCCGCACGAAGGCGGATTACAACCAAGCGGACGTGACCGACGGCTGCATTGCCAGCGCTACCGCCCTGCGCAAGCTGCTGCTCGGCGGCGGCTCGCTGGATGCCATTCGCCCTTACGTGCCGCCAGCCACGGCAGACATCCTGGAGCGCGAATGGCGGGCCGGCCGCGCGCCGGTGCATTGGGAACTGTTCGCGCAGCCGCTGCTGCACAAGCTGCTCTCCCAGCCGCCGGAGCGGCTTGCCGACTGCTGCGAGGTCAACGAAGGACTTGAGCACCGCATCGCCGCGGCACTTCGCGAGATGGACCCTGAGGAGGCCCGCAGCGGACGGACGGTGGAGGCGCTGCTGGAACGGCTCAAGACACGGCGGTATACCCGCACGAAGCTGCAGCGGACGCTGCTGCGCATCCTGCTCGAGCACCGCAAGGCGGACCTTGCGCCGGAGCTTCTGCGGCAAGGGGCGCCGTACATTCGCGTGCTGGGCTTCAGCCCGCGCGGACGCGAGCTGCTGCGGGCGATGAAAACGAAAGCGAAGGTCCCCGTCATCACGAAAGTGACCCGGGAATCTTCGCCTCTCTTAGCGATGGATGTGCGTGCGACTTCCGTGCACGCGCTGGCTTACCGCGATTCCGGTCCGCGGGACTGGCTGCGCGATTATTACGAGCCGCCGGTGCGGTTAGCCTCTACCGGCAATCCGGACGATTAAGGCTTCGGCGTCAACGCAGCCAAATACTTCAAAGCGTCGTCCAGCGTCGCGACCGGCACGATTTTCATCGGTGTAGCCATCTCCTCCGCCCTCGCCTTGGCATCCGAGTAATTGGGAATTGTCCCGCCGGTCGGCGACTTGTAGTCCTCGGGCGCGAAGAAAATTTCCGCCCCGGCCCGGTCGGCGGCCACGACTTTATGTTTGATGCCGCCGATGACGCCGACCTTGCCGTCGGGATCAATTTCGCCGGTACCGGCGATTTTATACCCCTTCGTAATATCTTCCGCGCTTAACCGGTTATAAATTTCAAGCGCAAACATAAGTCCGGCGGACGGACCGCCGATTTCTCCGGCTTTGATCTCAATTTGATGATCGGGCGATTCCGCTTTCACGCTGTGTACTTCAGCCGGCACAATGCCCAGTCCCACGCGCTTGGCGTTCTCCGCCACGTCTTCCTGTTCCGGAAGCACGGCCAGCGCAATGTCTTTCGTTCGGGTGACGCCGCCTCGCTTGTAAACGATCTTGACCGTGTCTCCCGCTTGTTTATTTCCCACCGCAGCCCGCAACTCTTCATACGTTTGGATGGCCTGCCCGTCAATCTCCAGAATGTAGTCTCCCGCATGCAGCGTTTCGCTCGCCGGAAATTCGGGGTACACCTGCTGGACCACGACGCCGTCCTTCTGAATATGATACGGCACCCCTAGCTTGTTGTAGGCCGCCTGAATCGCGTCCGCCTGCGAGGTCAGCATCACAATTTCTTGCCGCTGCGAGTACTCCTCGCGGGTTTCGTTGTTTTGCAGCAGCTCCTTCTTGAGCCGAAGTTCCTGATAAGGTCTCACGAACGACAGCACATAGCTGACGAGATTGACGTCGCTAAGCTCCACCGTCGTCAGCATAAACTCGCCGCGATCCGCACCGGCCGCCTGTTTGACTTGCACCATCGGCGCGAGCACCTCCGCCGTACCCGGTTTAAACACATACAGCGGCAGCGGAATAAAATAAACGATAAACAGCAGCCCGATCGCGATAAAGACGCTAAATACGATGCGGGACGCCTGCTTCACATGTCTTCTGTCCTCCATACGGCTCTCCTCTCTCTCCCGTATCGGATCTTCTACCCGAATCTGCCTCTTCCGGTTCTCCCGGTTCTTGTCTATCGTACGCCCGTCAGGTCTAATCCATGCGGGCCAAGCGTAAACATGTACCATTCTGACAAGCCGGAGGGGTTCGTATGCCGCGGTTATCCAGCTTATTCTCCCCCAAATTCACGACGCTCCTGTTAGGCGCCTCGGCGCTTGCTTTAGTCATCAGCATCATCTTATTCCCCGACCTGGCATTTCAATCGTCTTTACAAGGCTTGCAGCTCTGGTGGAAGCTTGTCTTCCCCGCCCTGCTGCCCTTCCTGATCCTCACCGAGATGCTGCGCGGTCTCGGCGCTCTGCACGCGTTAGGCGTGCTGCTCGAACCGCTGTTCCGCATCCTGTTCCGCGTGCCTGGCATCGGCGGCTTCGTGATGGCGATCGCATTCACGGCGGGGATGCCGGCGGGTGCCGCCGCCATCGGCGGCATGCGCAAGGACGGGCAGCTGACGCGCGACGAAGGCGAACGGCTGCTCGCCGTATCCCATCTGCTGAGCCCTGTCATCTTGATCAGCGTCGTGGGCGTCGGCTTCCTGCACAGCGCGCCCGCCGGCCTTGCCCTCGCCGTCATTCATTACGGCTCGGCGCTGCTGATGGCCTTGGCGCACCGCCTTCGCGCAGAGCGGGCGAACGAAGCGCGGAGCGTTTACGACACGCAGCCGGGCGAACGCGGCTTCCTTAGCCGCTTCTGGCATACGCTGGAAGATGCTCGCAGCCGCGACGGCCGTACGTTTGGCAAGCTGCTTGGCGACGCGGTATCTTCCGGCGTCCAGCAATTGTTCGTCATCGGTGGTTATATGATGATGTTCTCCGTCCTGCTTCAAGCGATCCCGTTGACGGGTATGATCGACGGGCTGACCTCCATCGTCGTCGCTGTTGTCAGCGATATCGGACAAGGCGAAGCTGCGTCGCTGTTGACCGCCTTGATGACCGGGATCATCGAGCCGCATTTGGGCGCTTATGCGATGACGCAGCAGGTCGGCCCTCCCGGGAGCGCGTCCTCGCTCGGGTATGCCGCACTCAGCGCGCTGCTCGCTTGGGGCGGGCTATCCACGCACGCCCAGGTGCGCAGCTTCACCGCCGCAACCGACCTGCGGTTTGTCCGCTTCTTGTCGGCAAGGCTGCAGCACGGCGGCATCGCCTTTGTCCTGACCTTGCTGGCCTGGCGCCCGCTCCTGCAGTATTTCCAGGAAGGCGCCGCTGTGTCTACCTGGGCGCCGATTGCCGCCTGGAACGGCGGTTGGTCGCTTGAGCAGAACCAGGGGTGGCCGTTCATCAGCCCGATGATGCTGCAGTTCGGCAGCGTGCTGCTCGTCATGCTTGTCCTGTCCGTATTCGCCGCCTTCTTGTTCCGACGTGGGCGGGGACGAAAGGCGTAACCGGCCTCTAACGCCGGTTACGCCTTTGGCCTGCTCCCGTATTTCCCGCGCAGCGCCCGCTCCACTTCCGGCGGCACCAAGTCGACCACCGGTCCGTGGAAGCGGGCGACTTCCTTAACAATGCTCGAGCTTAAGTAGGAATATTTCGGCGTGGACGTCATAAAGAACGTCTCGATGTCCTCGCATAACTTGCGATTCGTAGACGCGAGCTGAAGCTCGTATTCAAAATCGGAAACGGCCCGCAGCCCCCGGACGATCAATTGCGCATCCTTTTGCTTCATATAATTAATCAGCAAATCGCGGAAGCTGTCGATCTCCACATTCGGCAAGTCGGCAGTCACCTTGCGCAGCAGCTCGGTACGTTCCTCCACCGTGAACAGCGGATTTTTGCTCGTATTGTTCAGCACCGCGACGACCAGCTTGTCAAATACCTTCGCCGCCCTGCGGATAATGTCCAAATGCCCGTTCGTCACCGGATCGAAACTGCCCGGGTATACCGCCACTCTATCACTTCGTTGCACACTTGCATCCATTCGTACGGTCAGCTCCCTCTGTATACATCCCTCTATTATGTCGGTTCACGCAGGTTCCATCCTTCGTCAGCCCTTACGGAAAATGGTGATCGCCGTATCCCCATACTCCGCTCGGCGCAACGGGGCGAGCTCCCCTACCGGATCGTCATAACGATCCTCCGCATCATGCTCGACAACGACCGTGGCGCCTTCCGCCAACAGCTCGTCCTGCAAAAGCTGCTCGAGCAAGCCGCCGATCACCTTCAATTTATAAGGCGGATCGAGAAACACGAGATCAAACTTGACCTCCCGCTTCGCAAGCGCCTTCAATGCCCGGCTTGCATCATTGCGATACACCTCGGCACGGTCCGCGAAACCGGTTACCTGCAAATTTTGCCGAATCGTATCGATCGCTTTCTTGTCGGTATCCGTCAAAACCGCGCGTTCCATCCCGCGGCTGAGCGCCTCAATCGCGAGTCCGCCCGTACCCCCGAACAGGTCAAGCACCTGTCCGCCGTCGAAATACGGACCAATCATACTGAATACCGCTTCTTTCACTTTATCCGTCGTAGGCCTGGTCCCCGTGCCCGGCACCGCTTTCAGCGCTCGTCCCCGGGCATCCCCCGAAATCACTCTCATGTCGAAAAGCCTTCCTTCTGCTTGCATGGATTGTCATCGCTATCGTACCATAAACGACAAACATTGCACAAAGGACTTTGAAAAAAATTTGTCACCCGATGTATAACTTACCGTTATTGCGGTCATCCTTATATCATCGACATCCGAAAATGTCGTAGACAACCGCGGAGAAGACTTACGTTCCCCATAAGCTCTTCGTCCGGTTTCTCCTCTCCCATGAAAGGGCCTCGTCGCGAGACGGGGCCCGAATTTTGTTATAACCCTCAATAAACCCTGGATAGATAAGAATTTTCTTGTATTCCTGATATTTCATCACGGTTCACTAGCGTTGCATAAAACTCACTACTACAATATGTCGAAGTATTCAGACATCGAGATTTTGCCCATCCGCCAAAAGGTAGATCACCTAAAGGTAGCCTGTCCATTTGGTAAATTTATATAGTTTATACCAAGGGTTGTGTAATCTCGTTTACTTCGTTTTCTTTCGTCTGCCTACGGATGTTCGACTCGGCTTGTAATGAATCTGAGCTAACCATCTCGCTGCTGAATCTTGATTCGCACATGCTGCTTTCAACCATTTGAAAAAGGTTTCGATCGCCCATCGTTCCCGGTATATCTGTCCGATTTCATCAGCATCTAAGTCAAAGCGGTAGGTTAGGATGGCGACCGGATTATCTTCGGAATTCACGATGGGGATGAGGCGCAATACGTTTTCCATTCGCTTCTGCGGCGTACCGACATAGACCATCTCATCCGTGAGTACACCTGCATCTATTGGCAGCTTGAACGATTCGACCGGGCGGATCACTGTATTCTTTTTGGTTCGAGTTACAAAGAAAATGCCACGATCACAGTAATCGTCAAACTTAGCGTAATCCATGTAGCCGCGATCATAGACGTAGGTACAGCCTGTTTCGTCCGCTAAAGCATCCAATTGACTGCGATCGTTCTTCTTGGCCGGTGTCAGGATGACCTTCTCGGGAACAACAGTCTCATCGTCCATATAGGCCAGGCGAAAATGAAGCGTCAAACCCGCTTTTGTTTTTCGGATTCGGCCCACTTGGATTTCTTCAGGCAAAGACCAATGGTTGTGGAGTCGATGATCTTGAAGTCTTTTCGTAAGAAACTTGGAGTTGTACTTCGACGAATTTGAAGTACCAACGACATAAATACTTGTTCCAGCAAAGCAGAGTCGACTTGATTATGCTTGCGACTGAGCTGGGAAGCGGAGATCGACTTCATGCCGAGCTCCTTCTGAAAGTCTTTGCACAGTACATCGGCGGCAATTTCACGAAGCCCATCACGCTGTTGAATTTGGGCATGCAAGAACAGCTTAAGGTACGATAGAGTGGTAAGCTTCTTGACATACTTATCTTGCTCCACTTCGTGAACGCGTTCCGTGAACGTTTTTGCACAAATAGGAGAAATCCATTTACCAAATGAAGAAAATAGGGTATCCTTGTCCATGGCTGATCCTTTTCAGTGGATTATGGACAGGTACTACCTTCCATTCCATTGTAAAGGATTTTTTCGTGTCCGAATGACCATTAGACCGAATATTGCGATGATTCTGAGAACATTAATGCAACGCTAGTGATAAAAAATGAAAAAAAATTCTCATCAGTTTCTTTTAAGAATCTGACGAGAATTTTTTCATTATCACACATAATTTACATTTGCGGCCAACCCCCAATGAAGAGAGTTGGCCGCGACTTCCATTATTATTAAATCATTGACACTTCATTGGATTGATTGATATTGGTTGGTGAGAAAGAGAATTATCTAAAACAAAACTCACCCTGGTCCACTTTTCATAATAGCTAGGATTCCAAATAGGACAATGATAATTAAAGCAATGATAATTAATGCAATAATTATAAGTTGATTTGGATCAAATCTTCCGTTATTACTGCCGTTGTTGTTTTCCAAGCGTACATTCCTCCCTTGGAACGACGCGGCCATGTATACAATATCATCATGCATGTCGTATTGTCAATAAATTTAAAGTTCCTGTAGTGGGTACGGTCGCAGGTCCCGCCACGAGCTGGCCGTGCATGGCTGGCCTTTACATAGATTTGTTCTTTGAAAAATAAAAAACTAACCTAATTAAAGGTCAGTAGGAGCATATTTATATATAGGCCCGGTGGGGGTCGAACCCACAACCTACCGGTTAAGAGCCGGTTGCTCTGCCATTGAGCTACGGACCTGAATTGAGTATATTATATCACTTTACGATAAAAAATCAACTCCCCCACCAGCCGTAGCTAGCGGGGATTCGTACATTCTATTAGGTTAACCATATGCGATTCACTCAATCTGGAAAGCTCGCGATGCTGCCATTCCAGGCAGTAATGGCGCGATTCTCTAGTGTGCGGAATTCGATCGGTCTTTGCGTGGGTTATTGCAACCAAGGTATATTATCTCGAATGTCTTACCAATGTATTAAAATAAAATTTATCCCAAATATCGCCAAAATGGGGCTTTTGTTGTAGACTTAATTTCAAAACTAAATCTTAGCCCATCCTCTTACTGGATGAGAAAACAAAGGAGTACTTATGGAAAAAGATACTGATTTAGTAAGATACTCAGAAGAACTAGAAGAAGAAGCGATTAATTCTGAAACAGCAGCCCCACCCCCAGAAGAAAGTCTGGATGCATTTAAATTTTTTTCAGAAATGATGAGCCTATCAACAGAAAAAGCTTTTAGTAATTTAAATAAGAAAAATAAGCTGGACAATGTCGCTATATTCGTTGATTATGACAACGTATACTGGACACTAATGAACAATTATTCACACGATCCCAATCATGACGATCCCAGTAAAAACTTGTTCCATAAACTATGGAGTAGATACGGACAGGACAAGGTAAGGACATTCAGAGCTTACGCTGATTTTGAAAAAATAAAGACACAGCTTACAAGTCTGCAGAAGAAAAGAATTCAAATCAGACACGTTTATTCAAACGGAAAAGAAGGAGATAAACGCAAAAATTCTTCTGATATAGAGTTATGCATTGATGCCATTGAACATACATACAAAGATCCTAATGTATCTTGCTATGTCTTTGTGACGGCAGATAGTGATATGATACCAATCATCAGCCGAATGACTTATAAAAGTAAGCAAGTGGAGCTTTTTTATCTTTCAGATTCTGCACCTAAACATGTTGATCTAACCTCATTTGCTAACTATAGTGAAGATCTATTAACGTTTTTAAACGTAGACGTTACAACATACAATATTAATGATTACGTTTTAAAAGCATTAGTTTTTATTAAAGATTGGCATACAAAAAATGCTGGACGTAATTTGTTCTTAGGATCAGGATGGTTGCGAGACCAATTTGCAAAAAACTTTTCAATTCCAGCTAATGCAGCCAGCGAACTAATCGAAAAGCTACAGGTAAGTGAATATATTTATGAAGGAATTAAGATTATGGATGATGGCAAGAAGAAGTCGTCTGTCTTATTAAAAGAACTAGGAATTCGATTAATCCAAGAAACAGCAATTCAGGTTGCTGCTACGACAGACACGCACACAAGTTCTTGTTGACTTATGCACCCAAAATGGTTAATATTACCTTACTACTCAATTATGCGTTAACCTCTATACACTATTTTATTCACTTAGCAGCACTATTCGTTATAAAAGAGGAGGGGAGATACCCCTCCTCTTTTTCGTGTCTTTGTATTTAGGAAAAGATAGTTCGATCGGGGGTAATGTCCGCCAGCTCCGTGGGAGTTAGTTGCCGCATGATGTGAATACCAGCATGAAGCATTAACCTATTTTTTTATATACATTTCATTCCATCTGTAGGATTCTGAACTACGGTGAAGGGATGGAATCCATTCGAATGCTAGCCATTCCGGACATGTTTCGGCTTTTCCCAAATATGACCAAGCCTTCATGCATATACATAGAAGATAAAGACAGACGGGAGGTGGGAAGTATGTCGATCAGAAAAGCACTTTTATCGCTTTCTGTTGGCTTGTTCTTAGCTGTCTTCGTCATAGGTCTTTTGCCTTTCTTAGTTATTATTAGTTGGGCGGAGACTTTAGGAAGTACCGAACTCTACACGTCGCCGCTATTCTTCTTAAAATTTTTATACAAGGACAGCTGTAAGGAGCAATCGCAGCACAGAGAAGAGGGGCATTAAGATGGCCTCTTCTCCCCTTTAGAGGGAGAAACATCATTTTCAGACCTGTCCGCCACCATGGATGGCAGTTCTCCTCGAAATATTTGCCGTCGAACACAACATCAAGATATCCGTTGTCACTGCCGCCTGCAATCGTTCCGGGATTCCCGTCCACCCTAAAATCTCATTCCTTTGGAAAGCGAAAGAGATTCCCCTTTTCTCCCTATTCAGTTAGTGCTCGAGGTTGCCGATATTCTTAATGGGAACGATGTTATTAAGGAGTTGAATCACCATGTTCGAAGCCGGCTTGACTCAAGAAGAACTAAACCTGCTTCTCTCAAGAAAGAGTGCCCATGAATCTCCATTTATACCTAGATCGAAAAGAAAACGTAAGAAGCAAGGATTTATTGAATTCATCCTCAAAAAGCTTTTGATTATTTAAATTATAGACCCCGCAGTGAATCCATTTGTGTAGACATTTAGGAATAGGGTGGCTTCCGGCATCTATGATCGGGATTTCATAGGGGATCAATCCGATGCTGCACTTCACAAGTGAAAGTCGCCAATAGCTTCGTCTATAATGTCTTGGTTGGTCCCCATGTATCGCATGGTGATGCTCGGCACGCTGTAGCTAAGTATCTGCTGCAGCAGGTCACCGATCCGCAGCCCACGTTAACGCCCATCACCAGCAGAAACCAGTCGCGCTCCGACCGTTTTCTGAAAACTGACCTCATCTGCTCCAACTTCTCCATGCTTCTAATCGGCTGTACAACCTTCCAGCACTTTTCTTATAAACGAAAACCAAACAAGCTGACGTCTGTAGGGTACAGGGCCAGCTTGCAGCTGCGAATCCTATGTTTATCGAGGACTATATTCGCCTGATCCAGTTTATCACGCACTTCCAGTAAACACATACGCGTTGCCGTATTTTTTCCTGACTTGAGTGCATTCATCCCTGTTCTAGTCATTCTACATCATCATGATTCAATATTGATTCGATTTAAAATGTCGGGAATTTCTTCGAACGAATGAATCCACAATACATTAAGCCCTAAATCATTCGCATCCTGCTCTTCCAATAAAAAAGCCAGTCTATCTATGATCTCAGTATCCCCGCGATAAGTTGTAGGTACCTTCTTAATAATATAATGATTGATTTTCTTCTCTGAATTTTTCCTGGAGGACACATCCAGCAAGCGCCTTAAATTAGGATCCGTTAAACTTAAACCAATCAATAGACACGTGTTCTGGTTTAACTTATTGAGCTGAATAAGATTGGACCAGCTGAAAGGTTCGATAAATTGACTATGATAGGAATCCTCACTAAACACAATATTGGAATCCTTTGGAATAGGGCTTGATCTTGGCAAGTAACCATGCACATGATAAATGGGGATTTCATCGGAATTGTGTTTTAAACCTTCACAATAAATCGGTTTATTTTTTATATTATTGTTAGTAAGATGCTCTTCAATGAGCGAGTCAAAATTAAAGGTTATAATGGAATCAAGCGGTTTGCGATCCCGTTGGGGCCGTGCCAGATTTGCTATGGATTCGATCGTATCGTTAATCCTAATATCGGAGGAGTACAGGGCATTGCGCACTTCTGCCTGGAAGTCATCGCCCAGATTATTTTTCAGGTACTTGCCGATGATTAGACTGGAATATCTGCTGTTAATGTCATCGATATTGCTGAAATCGATTGAAATATCATGATTATTCGATATTCGGGTCATCATGGATTCCAATAGTTTATTTAATAGCACATTCCAAGCCGGAATCCCCGCACTTATGGAAATACCGGCTCCGCAAATCAAGGTGAGCCTTCCGTCCGACAACGATTTGGCAATGACTTTAATATCTTTATCGTGCGAAACTGTAAAAGTGTTCGATGCCGCTGCTGTAAATCCATCTTCGACTCTATCGAACAAGCTTTCGATTAACTCTTTAAGTCCATCTTCAAAGTTAGACGATAAATCTAAATACTTGATTTCCGAAAGATAACTGGGCACGCTGCTTTTGTCAATGAGGACCGGTATGATCCTTCTGCTGCCCCTTGATATATCTGCCAGCGCCATTGCCGAAAATTCTTTTAACACCCCTCTGGAGTTCAGAGAATTTTTACTGATGACGACGATGATGGCATCCGCGTTATCAATGCCCTCTTTAATTTTTTCAAAAATATTGTCACCCAGTTCGATTCTCCAGGAATCCAGCCAAATGTGGTGACCCGCTGTTTCTAATTCGCGTACAATTCGATTGGTTATATCTTTATCCTCATGGCTGTAACTAATAAAGACTTTCATCTGTGCACCTCTTCGAAAGATGGCCTGTCACCATACACAAACGTTCCTGCACCATTGGAAACACCCCTATAGTTCAATCATATAAAAAATAACAAATATCACCATAAAAGTATATCGTTTTTTTGTAATGGCCATTGTCCTGCCGGGCTTGGTCATCTCATCTCATATCTCCGGAACATACGTTCCCCGTCGCGCCGCAAAATAAAAAGGACTCCTCTCGGAGTCCCTTGACGGTGATGGAATGGGTACACTGCCTTGAACCTTCTGAACCTCGGGTCAAACCTTGATCACACCATGCAGTTGTACACTACATTAATGTGTCTTTGGCACATCCCCTCGCTCCTATTTGGTTTCAATAACAACTTCCCTGGTATTGCTCGTTAGATCGCCCAACGAAAACCACACCTCTCTTGTCACCGTCCTTATGTAGGATGTCCCGTGACAAAGAAATTATTGTATCTCTACGTTCAAAAAAATTACCGGCGGATGGATGCGATTTCTTCATAATGGGTCAGCTTAATTTCTCCATCTACCAGCAAGGCAAACTTTTCGCGCAATTCCCGTATATGCGGAGTGTTGTCATGGAAATCCCAGGCCGCTTGATCTTTATACTTTTCGTAGAATGTAAATTGGCCCGGATCGTCTTTGGCCCGGAGCAGGGTATACGCCAACGCCCCTTCCTCGTTTTGCACCTGTGACACCATATGAATCAGCGCTTCTTCAAGTTCCTTTTCTTTTCCAGGCTTTGCTTTTAACGTAGCTGTAAATGCGATCACGGGTTCATCCTCCTGATGTAACGATTCTGTTTACCAAGTGCGGGGATCGCCTGCACTCTCCTGAGTATAGCCGATCCACCCGCTTCATGCATGCGTTCATTCTGCACAAATTTGAACAAGCTCCGGCTTCCGCAGCATCCCGCCGCGCGTCCGGTTCCGGTATTTCACCCGAGCTCTTATCTTCGGCTCCAAATAGACAAAGCTGGGGCCTTCACGGGCTTGGAGTTTCCGGGACAGGCTCATAAACGTTTCTCGATGCTCAGCCGTCACCCCAAGCTCGAGCATGCCTGAAGGACGCAGCCTGCCGTTCTCTTCCAGATGAATCAGCCAACCCGATCCATCTTTACGATACCCTGCAAGGTACACATCCGCATACTGGTAGTTAATAATTTGCTGCCAATCATGGGATTGCCTGGACACGTATTTACTGTTTTTCCGCTTTCCGACAATCCCCTCCATTCGGTTCGCCACGACATATTCCCATAGATCCTCACCGCGGCCATCGATATGCGGCACGATCGATATATTCGGATTCGACTCAAGAACAGACTCCAGAATCGAGCGTCGCTTCATTAGCGGCAGCTGCCGCAAATCCCGACCCTTATGGAACAAAATGTCCCAAACTATATAATTCACCGGCTGCTGTTTCGAGTACGCATCGATTTTGTTTTTCTTTTTCAGCCGGAATCGTTCCATCACAAGCTCAACATCTATCGCTTCTGTCTCCGGATCGGTGCAGCAGACTTCGCCGTCCAGCACGAAATCGCCGTCCATTGGCGGCAGGTGCAGCTCGGGAAATTGCCTCGTGCATTCATTCCCCTGCATCGTCCATAATCTGGTTTCATCGGATTGCCGCGACATGATCACCCTATGACCATCAAGTTTCGGTTCAAAAATCCATCCGTCGTCTGAGAATGGCTCCGGACGTGATTCAAGCAGCATCGGCGCTATGAACATAAGAATCACCCGCAATCATTGTACCACGGGGATTATGCACGAATAATCAGGGAATCACTGGGGTTTCAGTTGGATTGCAATTGCTCAAGATCAGCGGTCACTTTCTCAATCATCTGCACAAACGAAGATAACTCCTCGGAACTGGCCGCCTGGGTCCGCGCTTGGATGGACGTTTGGTGGGACTCATGCTCAACCTCTTGCAGTAAACGTGAAATCACTTCAAGCTTCTCCTGAATTTGCTCAAGCGCCTCCTTCGACCTTGAAGCTAATTTACGAACTTCATTGGCTACAACCTCAAAGCCGCGCCCCTGATCACCGGCGCGCGCCGCTTCAATGGCCGCGTTGAGACCAAGTAAATGAGTTTGATCCGATATTTCTTTGATCAGGGAACCCATATTTTCAATATGCGTCACTTCTTGAGTAAGCGATTGCACCATATGATAGGATTTATCCTGAGATTCCGAGGAACGAATAGCGGAATCTGCAACCGATTGGCTGCTGCTGCTGAGTTCCACCATCATCGAAGCAAGTTCCTGGACGGCGGAACTAATCCCGTGCAAGAGACGGCCCCGTTCATCAGCGAGCGTTTGGACTTTCTTCTTCTCTTCGAATTCATAAGCTTCCAAAACTAATTGAGAATCGAAATTAAACATTTTGGTAAGCGCTTGGATGACCGATAACCATGCGTCAGGCATCGTCCGTTTGAAATGATGGGTTGCCAAGTCCAAATACAGCAAATACGTTCCTAAATACCACTGCGTCGTTAAACCGATTCGAGAATGAACCTGACCTATAAAAATCCTTTTTTCAATAAATTCATTGTCAATGGTACCGGTCGCAAGCGAAAGAAAATACCACCTTTGCGTCTCCTTCAATCGTTCAACCGTACTGTGAGCCTCAATAATCCGTTTCAGTTCTGATCGCTGCATGATCCGTTCATACAGTTCATCAACCAGTGTGTCCACGACTTCTTTAAATATAGGTTCTTTACTTTGCAAAAGCGTTAAATCTTCGCTGGTAATGCCGATGTAATCAAGCTGTTGTTTTCGTGCTTCCGATAAGTTTAGCATGGGTACGCTCCTCTGCATCATGAAGTCAAATCTGCTTACTCTACTTTTATTTCATTATAAGAAGAAACGAATCTATAATATCCGGATCAAAGAACGATCCACGGTGGTCCAGCAGGAATTCCAATGATCTCTCCTTTCCCCAAATTTCCTTGTAAGGCCTTCGTGAAGTTAAAGCGTCATAAACATCCACCACACTGACAATACGAGCTTCTAATGGGATGTCAGCGCCTTTCAATCGATGAGGATAACCAGATCCGTCCCATTTCTCGTGATGGTGCAGGATAATGTTTCTGGCTACATCGAATTCATCTTTAAAAAACTCATCGTCCAGCTCTGCATTTATTTTTTCGAGAATATCTACACCAATGAGCGGATGCATTTCAATAATTAAACGTTCATAGCTTGTTAACTGCCCCGGCTTATATAAAATACCTTCGGGTACCCCGGATTTCCCAATATCGTGCATAATGCTGGAGTGACTTACACTGCGGACATATTCATCCTTCAGCTTAAGATTCAAGCGCTCATTATGAGTCGTTATTAACCGCTCCGTTAGTTGCTGGACTCTTGTTAGATGTTCCTCGATCGCGGGATCTCTGATTTCACAGGAAATAGCCAGCACTTTCAAAAGCGCGGCTTGAAAGGAGCTTCTTCGTTCTTCCGCTATGTAGATGCCTTCTCGCAAATCTTCCAGTTCCCTGAACAGTCCGACGTAGAACCACTCCCCTTCGATAAGAAAAGGAGTAATCGAAATGGAAGAATGCCAAAGTTCGCCGCTCTTCTTTTTATTGATAAAAATGCCTGCCCAGCTCTCTTTTTTATACAACGCCTCATACATGCTTCTATAGGTCGCTTCTGTGGTAAATTTCGTTTTTAGAATGCTTGCTCTGGCACCTATGATGGTCTCGCGTTTGTACCCGGTAATTTCCTCGTATGTCTGGTTCACATCAAGAATACGATGGTCGGCATCGGTAATAATGACGGCATCGGATAACGAGAGGAACATACGTAAGTTCTGATTCAAGGCCATTCCCCTTATTCTTTATGCAAAATAAATGTAACCAAAGTTACAATAGCACGTCTTTCGCACAAATGTCCAGGCCTGTTTACGGCCAACAAAGAACACACGTTCGATTATCCATGCATTAAAAAAGGACTCCTCTCGGAGTCCCTGACGGTGATGGAATGGGTACACTGCCTTGAACCTTCTGAACCTCGGGTCAAACCTTGATCACACCATGCAGTTTAGCACTACATTAACGTGTCTGCGGCACATCCCCTCGCTCCTATTTGGTTTCAATAACAACTTCCCTGGTATTGCTCGTTAGATCGCCCAACGGAACCACACCTCTCTTGTCACCGTCCTTAGTTAGGATATCCGATCGAAGCAATCTTATACCGAAGATTATCAATATTTGATTTCGATTCATGTTCACATCTCGTCCATGGTGTTCCCTGCGGCCTGTTGTTATAATGAAGAGTGAGTTTTAAACGATAAATGTCATTCGAGGTGTAACGATGCTCACAACCGCTCTAGGACGTTTGCGCTTGATCGGTGCGATCGAGGGCCTTTCCTTCCTCATTCTGCTCGGAATCGCCATGCCACTGAAGTATGCCTTCGAGATGCCGCAAGCCGTTACGACAGTCGGGCAACTCCACGGCCTCTTCTTCGTGCTGTACCTGCTGGCCATTGCCAACGCTGCCTTCGTGCATCGCTGGTCCATGGGGAAAATAGGGCTTGCGATTATTGCCGCCTTCGTGCCGTTCGGGCCATTCCTGTTCGACCTGAGGCTGAGAAAAGAGCAGCGGCCAACTATCCCGCAGTAGCGGAACAAGGATCTTCATTCCGG
Organism: Paenibacillus sp. JCM 9796; assembly: GCF_055379675.1. NCBI lineage: Bacteria > Bacillati > Bacillota > Bacilli > Caryophanales > Paenibacillaceae > Paenibacillus > Paenibacillus sp. JCM 9796. Next base: position 5,036,996 of record NZ_AP043723.1, on the reverse strand, counting down.
CTCATATCCGGGCTTTACGGCCTGATAGCCTGGAACGAGGATGCCTTAGTTCCGCTTTTCTCTTATCTAGGATACAAACGGTGTATAAAAGCGCTTGACTCGATACATTTCGTATCTTATAGTTACATAATGGAGCAGCTCTTGTTCCTTTCAGAAAACTATCGGCAATGTAAAAGGTCACAGCTGACGTTATACGGTTTGTATCGTATTTATAGAAAGGGGATTTGCATGTTTCATTTGCTGGAATTGAACATTGCCGAACACCGTCTCGTTATGGAAGTGCCTTCGGACACGTTATATACGTGGGCGGCGCGTACATTTTGCGCGGTTCCGGCAACCAGCTATACCTTCGCCTCCCCGATCGACCTCATCCTGAGCGCGAACGTAGGGTACGGTCAATCCTTCGACGGGCGGCCAGCGCAAATTTCCTGCACTGCGGCATTCATACAATATTGGCGAAGCGACTTCCTGATCGTCGTCTCACGCGACTATTCGGAAGCAACGATCGAGGCGTATGATCTTTTGGCTTTAAATCAGGCTCTCCTGACGTTGTACAGCGCGCTCATTACATACCGGGATTGGGGACTCCTCGTACGGGCGACTTGTTGGATCGAAGACGGTCGTGTCCTCATGTCCGCCGATACGTCCTCCCCACGGCCATTCATGACGAACGAAAAGCCGTTTGCCCACACCCTGTTATCGGATGAAGCTGCGCTGATTAAAGTGTCCGGCGATCATCTCCGGGCGTTCAATTCGCCTTTCCGCAGCGGTTCGTTGCGAAATCCGCTTGAAATCCATCTGAATGGCGAGCTAGACGAGTGTCTGCTGAACCGCCCTACGCTCCATTCTCGCCGAATTCGGCTCAGCGAAACCGAAGCCGTCAGCCGACTGCGGCATTTACTGGCCTTTCAAGCACTCGACACGCATGAATCGGCCAAAACCGCCGCGATGTGCCGCGCAGCAGTTCGCGCGGTTCCTTTCTACGAGCTTCAGGCCCCAGTTCCCGATGCCTTCCTGAGCCAGGCTCATAAACACGTCTACGCAGAAATGGTTTAAGCGGACCAGCCTTTTCGGCTCTCCCCTTTTCTGGTAAGATCATACCAGAGAAGAAAGGTGGGAACGATGAGAACCGAAAATCAAGTGAAACGCAAGCTCAACGAGCTTCTGATGCAGAAGAAAACGTTGGAGTCCCGGCTGGAAAACGAAGCCGCGGGCGCGGACAACCATCCGCTGCGGCAGCAAATCGACCGGCTCGACGAACAAATCATGCTGCTTGAATGGGTATTGAACGAACCGGTCGGCAGCTATCACGCCTAATGAAAACGGAACGAAAGTCATCGACCTTCGTTCCGTTTTTGTTTGGTATGGCAAGCCCTAGCGCTAAGAGCCCTGCGCGATTGCCGTCTTCCGCGCCTGTGTACGGCGCTCCTCGCGCTGCTCTTCCGTCAAGCGCGGGCACGTATAGCAGCAAAAGCCGCCTTCGGTTCGATAATACAAGCAACAGGCGTTTTTCATACGGATACGCTTGTCCGGATCTTTCAAGTCTTCCATCCAGCGAATTTTGACGTCGAGCGGATTTTTGGCACGGCCAAACACCTCGCCGTTCAATTCCTGTCTTAAGCGGTTGTAGTCTTGAGCAATCCGCTCACGCAGCTCATGCTCTTCCGCCTCCGCCAATAGATCGTCCATCAAGTAATTCAGCTTCGTCGGGAATTGACCCCATAATTGGCCGACTTCGATTCCCGCGGCCTCCGAAGCGGCCTCCAGCAGCGGACGAAACGTCGTGCCGTAGAGCTCCGTCAGCGTTCGGCGCAGCCACGCGGTTCTTTCTGCTTCCCCGGCGGGAGCCGGCTGCGCCGCCTCGCGAACGAGCTTAAACGAGATAGCCGTATAGCTCTCCTTGACGTGCAGCTGCACAACGAAGTTTGAGAGCGACAGGTCTAACGCCTGATTGTGAAACGACAGCGCATACTGCTGTGCAAACGCCGCATAACCAAGCCATCCGCTGAAATAAGCGGCGGACGCAGCCGGTTCAAGCGCGTGGATACGCGTCCCGTAAAGTTCCAGAAACTGCTGCATATTAGGCCTCTCCAGCAATTCGGCGGCAGGAATCGAACAAATCAAGTGCTCCGGGTCTTCTCGACGAATATGATATTTTTGTTCCAATGTCAGAAAGTCCATCAGGATGCAGCGCCTTCTTTCGCGGATCGATAAAGGAAAGTTAACCTCGTTATAGGCTGATAACGATTTTCATTTTCAATTATAACCGAAGACGCTTTCTTTTACCACGTTCAATTTGACTAGTTGTCGCTGCGCCTTTCGTCGTCACGATCCGGCAACTCTATAATGTCCTTGGCGCTCGGCAAATCACTCTCGTCAAATTCCTCTTTGGATTGCTCCGCCTGCCGCAGCCTCCCGCCTCGATAAGTCCGGCTCCGGGGCTCCCCCGTACAGCAGCTTCAATTGGTTCTCGTAGACGACGATTAATAACGTGACGATGAGGGACAAATCCATCAGCACAACCCCGATCAGACTGGTAAACAGGAGCAACATCAAATTGACGGCAACGGCCGCGACAAAGATGAAAATCCCTCCCATGCACAACCCCTCCCGCTCCTTGCTACCGATCGCAGCTGCGAACGGTTCGTTATGCCGATGCAACGATCTTAAGTTCTTCAGATGGTTCAATCCGGCAAACGAGTCCAGCCGTATTCCAGGACCGTCCTTCTTTCAACTTCGTTGTCATATTCTGAAGACCGGTCCCGGGACCGCCCGAGATCGGCACATCTTCTTGCGGGGCATGCTGGGCAACGCGCCTGCCGGCAGCAGGCGCTTCGTTTCGTTCCTGTCTTGCGCGCGGTTATTCCTTCCTGGCAGCGCTAAGCTTCGTACAGCTCGAGCGGCAGTCCGTCGGGATCCGCGAAGAATGTGAACCGTTTGCCCGACGTCTCGTCAACCCGGATCGGTTCGACCTGTACGCCTTGAGCGGTCAGGCGGGCGGCCGCCGCCTCCACGTCGTCCACCTCGAAAGCCAAGTGCCGCAGCCCCCGGGCCTCCGGATAGCTCGAGCGCACCGGCGCTTCGGGGAACGAGAACAGCTCGATTTGGTAGATGCCGCCGACCCTCAGATCCAGCTTATAGGAGTTCCGTTCGGCGCGATATGTTTCGTTATGTACCGTAAGTCCGAGGATGTTTACGTAAAAGTGCTTCGATTTTTCATAGTCCGAGCAAATGATGGCGGCATGATGAATGCGTTTAATAGGAATCATCGCGTCCGCTCCTTAGTAACTGATCAGCGAGGCCATCAGCAAACCGGAGGCGAGGCTCAAGCAGAACGAGAAGATGCCGACGGAGACGTTTCCCCTGGGAATTTCGGCCAACACCTTAAATGGCGTCAACAATTCGAACAAGTAAAATATAAGGATCTGGAAGGCGATGCCGATCAATCCCCATACGATCAAATCGACAAGCCCCAGGGAATGATACACCGCGGAAGTGAGCACCAGCACTTGACCGATCAGCTTGCCGCCGAGATCGTAGGCCGCCGCTTTGCCTGCCGCCGCCTTGACCGGATCGGTGACATCCCCGGCATCGCGAATTAACCGGAACTCATTGTAAGGCGTGACGAGGTTGAAAAACAATAGCCCTAACCCGACAAGCGGCACCGTAACCCCCAAATACATGAAAAAATTAACGACACTTTCGAATTGCTCCACCTTCGATTCTCCTCCCGCAAATTAGCTTTCAGTGCCCTCTTCCTCCAAAGCGCACGGCAAATAATAGGATAAATTGCTCGTGATGGTTCCGCCGACGCGCGCGATGACCGCCGAACCTTTGCCATCGATCAGGAAACAGCCCCACAGGAGACGACCGTCGAACGGGCCGTTCGCCGTCTCTACCCGGATCGGCGGCAGCTCGGTAAATTGCTGGTACACCATCGGTTGATCGGCGTACTCCTGTTCGCCGCTCGATTCCCGGGCGGCGCCGCTGCCGTCATAGATCGTGACGCTGCTGCCCTCCCGCCCGAGTATGGGTTTCGCCACATACGGCGTTCCCGGCTCGAAGCAAGGCTCCAAGTAAGTCGGCAGCATGTACCGCCTGATCGTGTCGTGCTCCTCTTTGGTATAAAACTCGTCCGCTTCGTGCAGGTTCCAGATGAGCGCCTGCAGCGCTTTCGTCTGCGCGGCAAAGCCCGACGGCGGATTGACGATTGCCAACCGGCGGTCCGCAATCAGCCGCAGCACATGCTCGCCGGTCGGGTAACCGTCCGTGTCGCGGTCTTCGGCCAGCTTCTCAAGCGCGTGCAGCCGGTATAACACGTCAACCGGCTGCAGCGGCGGCTCAGCGAAGGCGGTCGAGCCGGCCGGCGGCAGGCCGGGCGCCCATAGGCGTTCGCCCTTCACCCGCAGGTCGGCCAGCGGCACGAACGCAGCGCCGGTAACGCCGGACTGCTGCAGCAGGTAGCGCGTCGTACCCGCATCCTCCTCGTGCCAGCCGAGCGCGCTGAACACAAAGCGCTCCGTCGGGTAACCGGCCTCCCGGTACAGCCGCAGCATCCGCTCGAACGCTTCGCCCAGCGCCTCGCTGCAGCCCGCGTTCGGGTCCTCCGCGCCGTAGGCTGCGCAGATGCGCCCGTTCGCGTGAAAAGCCTCGACGATGCCCGTCGGCGTATCGCTGTTGAACTCCAGCATCTTAAGGCCGTCCGGCGTCAGCGCAAAATCGAACCGGCCGATCATCGTCGGCACCGTGTCATCAAAGCGAAGCCGCAGCGCGCCGAACGACGCCTCCGGCAGCCCGAGCTCCGTCCATAAAGCGGGCTCGCCCTGCTGTACGATCTGCACGGTGCGCGCATACACGTGCCCGAGCGCCTCCGCAGCGCGGCGCATCTCCTCAAGCCGGCTCCGGCGGATACGGCACAGCCCGGCCAGTGCATACTCTTGGCCGTACAACCAATCCCAAGTGAACACGCCTTCCCGGCGCAGCGGCTCATACAGCGCTTCTCGACGCTCGGCATAGGTGAGATCTGCAACCCTCCGGCTTTCCTTGGTCATGGTCCATCTCCTCCGTTTCGATTGTACCCGAGCCGTCACGTCAAGAGCCGGAGCTCCCGCTGCTGCCGATACCGCCCTTGCTGATCCCGGATGTCGCACCGCTCGTGCTGCTTTTCACCTTACCGCTGGAGCCGCCGTAGTAGCCCGACGAATGTCCCCCGCTTCCGTCATCGCAATAGCCGTCTTGATTTCGATCCGTGCAGCTGCCGTTACTTGAACAGCCGGCCGCACCGCCGATCACGAGCGCCGAAGCGACGAACAGCGAAACGACTTTGCGCGTTCTGCTTTTCGTTAGACCCATCGTTCGTTTCACTCCTCCCCTTGCGGCTGACCGCGATTACATAGCCCGGGAGCCGGGCAAGCCAAACTCCGCCGCCTCTCCCTCCGGGCTATTGCATTCATTTACGTCGAAGTCGAAATGGCGTAATATACATACGTTTCGCGGTCTTCATCGATTTCCGAAGACGTGCGCTGCCACTCCCGACCTTCCGCATATAAATAATTCGCTTGCACATGCAGCATTGCTTCCAGCGTATCGGCGAAGCGGTACGTCTCGACCAGCCGGTAGTCGGCTGTGCCTTCGCTGTACTCCCGCAGCTCCATGTAGATGCCGCGCGGGCCGTTCACATCCGGCCGGCGCCATGGCATCGTTCGTTCCTCTTCAGCTTCTTTCACATAAATGACGTAACCGTCCGACTCGACGGCGCATGACGTTTTTTCATACACCCGTCCGCTTTTGACGAAATAATCGCAAGCGAACCGAAGCGCCGCCTCGTCTCTCCCGATCTGCTCGTAGTAATAAAGGACCGGGAACGTCTCGCCGCCTTCCGTATATAACCGATATTCCAATCGCGCCAAGTAAACCGCTCCTTTCCGTCATCGACCGCGCGGAGGCATCAAGGCGTCGTCCGCGCTTCGGGCAGCCTGCGGGCTGCATCCGCCCTTATCCGGCATCCGTACCATTCATACGTGAAACCGCGCCTAAAGATTCGTTTCGTAACAACGGCCGCATTACCCATTACCATTTCGCTTAGACGCACTTTCGGGCTCCAAAGTTGCGCCTTCGGATAAAATCAGGTACATTTCCCAGGCGCGTACACCGGCAGCGCGACAAGCTCACATGTCGGGCAATAAAAGGAAATGTATGGATGATGTCGAATATATAGCTGTTTCCATCTTTTATAGCGAATGATGAGGGGTATGAATATGTCGAATAAAGACTTCTTTATTAGCTACAACAAGAACGACGTGCAGTGGGCGGAATGGATCGCTTGGGTGTTGGAAGCAAAAGGTTATCAAACCGTCATCCAGGCTTGGGATTTCAGACCGGGAAATAATTTTATTCTAAAAATGCAGGAAGCTGCCAGTCAATGCCAAAGAACCATCGCCGTGTTGTCGCAAGATTATTTGAATTCAGCATTTACGCAGCCGGAATGGGCAAGTGCATTTGTTCATGATCCGACTGGTAATCAGTCTACCCTGCTGACTGTGCGCGTTAAACCATGCGAACTGGAAGGTCTGTTAAAACCGCTCATCTACATCGACCTGCTCGACAAACCGGCCGATGAAGCGGAAGAAGCGCTGCTTCAAGGCGTGCAGCTAGGGCGGGCAAAGCCAAATCAAGCACCCGTTTTTCCGGGAGCAGCGGCAAAGACTGTTCCGTTTCCGGGTAATCGTGTAAACCCCTAGCAGGCTCATCGGGACAATCAGACACACACTTGATGGGCCCACAAACCGTGTCTGCCAGACGTTCACACTGGAATATTCCGCACCACCTGAAAAACAAAAACTTCGTAGGCAGAGATACGTTTATAGCCGATCTGAACCACCATGTTCATACAGCGGTATCTAACCGCATTTTTGCTATTCACGGTATGGCCGGGATTGGCAAGACCCAGATTGTGTACGAATACATCCGTACATTCAAAGATCAATACGACCTGATCTACTGGATGAGCGCAGAAGATGAAACGCTGGCGCTGAAAGATTTTATCGGGCTCGGAGAAAAGCTGAAATTACCCATAGACCCGGATCAGGAGCAACGCAGCAATCTGGAACTGGTCAAAAACTGGCTTGGCGCGAACGAACGGTGGCTGTTAGTTTTTGATAATATGGATGATCCTAAGCTTCTTCAAACTTTTTTACCGGACGAGGTCCGGGGTAACATTCTGCTCACGAGCAGAAACCCGAACTGGATGCATGCTGCCGAACCGATTGAACTGGGCCTCCTGGATCCTGACTATTCAGCGTTGTATCTCCAGCAGCGATCCGGCGTTTCAGACCCTGCTGCCGCCCTTCAGTTGGCCAATCTTCTGGGCAATCTTCCACTAGCGCTGGAACAAGCAGGGGCCTACATTGAAGCCACCCGCTGTTCACTTGCAGATTATATCGAGGAATACAATAAATATAAGTCAAAGCTGCTCCAGCTTTTCCAACCGTACAATTACAATTTTACGGTAGTTAAGGTCACGGAACTAGCGCTGGAGCGAATACGCGATAGTAAGCCGGATGCGCTATGTCTGCTTAACGCGATGAGCTTCCTTCATCCTGAGGATATCCCCAAGGACTTGTTTGTCCAGGACGATACAGATTTGGAGCTCGAACACTACCCCATTAGGGATTCATTAACGCTTAACTCTTATATTTATGAATTACGGCGTTTTTCTATCATTCATGCGGATCAGGCTTCGCTATCCATGCACCGGCTGATCCAAGAGATTGTACGCGCGGGATTGCCGGAATCCCGGCAACGGGAGACGCTGCGTCTGGTGCTGCGGCTATTGGAAAAATCGACCTCCAAATGCAACGAAACGGAACTGGAGATCACCGCTAGCGGCGAACGGCTTGTTCCCCATCTGGTACGCGCTACCGAACATGCGCTGCAAATGGATCAATTTACGGATCAAGCCATTGATTTAATGACTTTTTTAGGACAGTATTTCACGCTAACCTCCAGCTACGAAAAAGCGATCCATGTTTATGAAGAAACGATCGATTGGGTCAAAAAGTCTTTAGGCGAACAATATGAAGGCTTGATCGACCCCTACAGCGGGCTGGCTTTTACCTATTACCGCATGGCACAATACGCAAAATCGGAGTCTTTGTATCAACAAGCGCTACAATTGATTTCGAGAAGTAAGGCAAGCAACGAGTACGCCACCTGCAATCATTACGGCTTGCTGTTGTTGAAAACGAATCGGTTTCCCGAAGCGAGAACATTTTTTATTCAAGCACTGCGGGGGTCAAGGAAAAAATTCGGAAAAAAATCATTGCAAACCGTCAATATTAATGGCAACTATGCCGAGCTGCTTTTAAGACTGGATCAAAACGAACGAGGGTTAGAAATTCTTAACCAAAACATAAAGTTGTTACAGGATTTGTACAGCGACAAGCATCCTTCCATAGCGACCTGCCACATTCTCCTCGGTCAAGCCTACAGCAATCTTCACCGATTCAATGAGCAGGAGCAGCATTGCCGTTTAGCCCTCGGGATGGATGAGGAGTTGTTTGGCCGCGAGCATCCCAAAGTGGCAACCGATTGCAATAACCTCGGACTGGCGCTCATTAATCAGGAGCAATATGACGAAGCGCTCGCTTATTTTAAACGCTGTTACCGGATCGACCGTCAATACCTGGACATGGATCACCCGAAAATAGCGGTTCGCCTTTGCAACGTAGGTCTCGCTTATAATCATAAAGGGAAGCATCGACTTGCCATCAAATTTTACAGAAAATCGCTTGCCATCAATCAAAAAGCATTCCCGGACGGTTCATTGGAAGCCGCAACGCAGCTCGTTAATATTGGAACGGCTTATCAAAGTTTAGGAAAAACGACCGAAGCCATTGAATATTTGGAACAAGGACTGGCTATGGAGAAAAAATTTTATAAATCCGATCATAGCGAGTTAGCGAAGAGTTATCTCAATTTGGGATGCTCGTATTGCATGACGCGTCTTCCGTTCTATTTGGATAAGGCGGTTACGTATTTCAACAAGGCACTTCGGATCTATGAAAAAAAACTGGCACCCGGCCATCCGTTAATTAAACAAGCTGTTGAATGCTTGTTGGTTGCCTACGAACTCCAAAAAGATTTCTTGAATTTCACTTCAACCCTTACCAAATACAGGAGCATTCTAAACTAGTACATGGGTGAAGATGAATAAGGCTCGGCGCCAATGCGCGCCGAGCCTTCCTCATTACTTCAAAACCCGCTGCGGATCGTGCCCTTGCCCGCATCGGCCAACGCTTCGCCGTTCGCGGAGCCGCCGTTGCCGAAGACGGCGTTTGCTTCGCAGCGCTGCGTGGCAAGGCGGATGCCGGCCTCCGTGCAGCGAAACACCGTATTGCCGGTGATGACGTTATCCCGGCAAACGGAACCGTCCTTCTCGCCGGACGTGTCCAGCTCGATGCCGACCTTCGTCCGCCTTACGTCGTTGCCGCTCACCGTGTTGGCGTCGCTGTTCAGCAGCGCGATGCCTTTCGGCGAATCTACGATGCGGTTGCCGGCGATCAGATTGCTCTTCGGGCGTTCAGCCTCCGCCGCCCCGTCGCCTTCCAGCCAAATGCCGGCCGCGGACGCGCCGGCGATTCTATTGTCGGCAATTACGTTATCCGTGCAGTAATGGCGCAGCACAATTCCATGCCTGCAGCTCTTCTCCCCGGCGGCCAGACCGGTTGACGTCACCGTATTTCCTTCGATCCGCAAGTGGGAGCACGCCTTGAGCGGTGACGTAACGGTAATTAGCGATTCCTTGCAAGCTTCAGCCGTATTGCCTGCGATCGTGGAATGCGAGCAGCCGCCCGATACGTAAATGCAGGGCTTGTCCAGCTGTTGAAACCGGTTGTCGACAAGGCCGAGCTTCTCGCCCGCCTCAGCAACGATTCCGTAACCTTCGTACAAGCTTTCCGATGAGTACAGCCGGATGAACGAACAGCCGACCACCGTCGTTTCGCGGCAGCCGGTTAGCCAGACGCCGTTGGCAACCGCCTGGAACGCGCAGTCGCGGACGATAGCCTGCTCGCATTCCGTCAGCGCGATCGCCTTCTCCGTTTGCAAGTCGTTGCGGCCTGTCAGCGATCCCGAGCCTTCAAAGCCGAGCCGTTCCACCGACGACTGCTTCAGTTTCGCGCCCTGCACCATCACCATCGACGAACGGTTCGACTTGATGACCGAAGAAACGGGCCCGTCTCCGATCAACCGGACATTCGAATACAGAAACAAAGGCGCATCGATGATATATCGTCCTGGAGGAACGTACACCGTGCCGCCGAACCGGGAAGACCCGGCCGCATTGATTGCCGCCTGAATGGCCGGCGCATCATTCTCGAAGACGAGCCCGCCGCCTTTGGCGCCGTAATCTTTAACGTTCAACCAAGGGCCCGCCGCCGAGGGAAGCGGAGCTGCCGCCGAAGCGGTCCGCTCGAAGCTTGCGCTCCCTCCCAACATAAGTCCCGCTGCGCCCGTACCGATCGCCGCCAGCAGCTTGCGCCGCGACCACGTCTGTTGCTTTGAAGAAGAGTCCGATGGCATACCGATGTACCTCCCGTAAATCTACATAATCTAGCAATCTATGAAAATTATAGCCGTAGCCTGAACGTTTGACAATGCAGCCGGGAAGATCTTCAAAAAAACCATGCTCCGTTTAACGGAACATGGTCCACAATTTAATAAGATGGAACGTATTGTTCGGATCGATTTTTTGCGAAATTATGAAATTTACCAAATTCTCCATTTGGAGATCCGTTACCTTTTCTCCGAGCGCCTTGGTCAGCATCCCTACGAAACGCCGCACTTTCACCCGATCCTGCAAATCGGCCTTCGTCACGCCCTGCAGAATCATCTTCACCCGTTCCTTCGTCTCCGGGTTTTTCATCTTTTGCTTGATCCGTTCCACCTGTGCGGGGTCAAAACCGTATTTCGTGTAGCTCACGCCGCCCACCTCCGTCAATTTCAGCATAGAAACATACCTATACCGTAAGTCTATGACGGATGGCTTGACCATGTTTACCCTTCGGGCACCCAAATCATGAATTAGTCCAGCATCTCGCTTTCAAAAATGTGCTCCCGCTGCAAGAAGCTCCTGAGCGGCACGTACGCCGCCCCGGTCCAGAATTCCGGACGCCGGACGATTTCCGCCGCGTCGTCGCGCGCCTGCTCCATGACCTCGAAGTCGGTCACCATATCCGCCAGGCGGAAATCCGGCACCCCGCTCTGCTTCGTTCCGAAGAAATCCCCCGGTCCGCGCAGCTCCAGGTCGCGCCGCGCGATTTCGAAGCCGTCGTTCGTCTCCGTCATCGCCTTCATGCGCTCCTTGCCGACTTCGCTCTTCGGGTCGGCGATGAGCACGCAGTACGACTGATGCTCGCCCCGGCCAACCCGGCCGCGGAGCTGGTGCAGCTGCGAGAGCCCGAACCGGTCGGCGTCGTAAACGACCATCAGCGTCGAATTCGGTACGTCGACGCCTACCTCGATGACGGTCGTCGAGACGAGCACATGCACGCGTCCTTCGCTGAATTCGCGCATCACTTCGTCCTTCTCGCCAGGCGACATGCGGCCGTGCAGCAGCCCGACGCGGTAAGACGGGAACGCAAATTGCAGCTGCGCGTGGATATCGATGGCGTTCTGCACATCCAGCTTCTCCGATTCTTCGATCAGCGGACAAATGACATACGCCTGCCTCCCGGACTCGACCTCGCGGTTGATAAACCCGAGCACGCGCTCCAGCATCGAATGCGGCACCGCATAAGTCTGGATCGGCTTCCTCCCCTTCGGCAGCTCCCGCAGCGTCGACACGTCCAGATCGCCGAACGCCGTAATCGCCAGCGTGCGCGGAATCGGCGTCGCCGTCATCGTCAGCACGTCCGGGTTCATGCCCTTGCGGCGCAGCACGCTGCGCTGGTTGACGCCGAAGCGATGCTGCTCGTCGGTTACGACGAGCCCCAGCGCGCGAAAGAACACGTCTTCCTGAATCAGCGCATGGGTCCCGACGACGATATCGACGAGCCCCATCTGCATCGCGCCCAAGACGTCGCGGCGCCCGCGGGCCGTCAGGCTCCCGGTGAGCAGCGCCGTTTGGATGCCGTAAGGCTCAAACAAGCGGTCAAGCGAGCGTTTATGCTGCTCGGCCAAAATTTCCGTCGGCACCATCAGCGCGCCTTGGTACCCGGCCTTGACGACGGCGAACAAAGCAACCGCTGCGACGACCGTTTTTCCCGCACCGACGTCGCCCTGCAGCAAACGGTTCATGCAGTAAGGCTGCTGCAGATCATGCAAAATTTCGGCGATCACCTTCTTCTGCGAATCCGTTAATGTGAACGGCAGCGAACGGACGAACGCCCGCACGGCCGGCAGATCGACCGGGTGCGCGACGCCGTCGGCGCGCTTATGGTTGATCGCCCGGTAAGCCTGCATTTTCAGCTGAAACAGGAACAATTCCTCGAACACCATGCGACGGCGCGCCCGCTGCCCCTGCTCCATATTGCCGGGCATGTGCAGCAGCTTCACGGCGGCCTTACGCGGCAGCAGCTCATATTTATACAGCAGCTCGGCCGGCAGCACCTCGGGAATCATCTCCCCGAACTGAAGCAGCGCCTGCTTCATCGTTTGGCGGAACCACTTTTGCGTGAACGCCCCGGATATGGAATAGACGGGCTGTAACGTTCCGGTCTGTGAAGCGCCCTGTCCGGGAAATTCGGATTCGGTTACGGTGATGTGCTGCCGCTTCTGATCCCATTTGCCGGTCAGCACGATCTCGGCGCCGCTCGTCAGCTTGTCCTTCAGAAAGTGCCGGTTAAACCAAACCGCCGTCACGAACCAGGTATCGACCAGCACCTTACAGAGCATGCGCGACTTCGTTCGCCCATACATCTGCACCTGCGGGATGCCGACGATCTGACCCTTCACCGTAACTTTGTCCCCATCCTTTACCTGGGTCAAGTCGCGAAGCGTGTAATCTTCGTAGCGGAAAGGATAATAATCAAGAAGCTGCCCCACGCTTGAAATGCCAAGCGCGTGCAGCTCCTCCAGCTTCTTTCCTTTAACGCCGACGACTTGACCGACCGGTACTGTGTACAAATCGATCGACATGTTCATTCACTCCTGAGCCGGATAGGCAAACACCGCAATGGTTCCCGGTCCGGCATGAGCTCCGATAACGGAGCCAATTTGCGTATAGTTGATACTCTGCACTTGAAATTGAGACTCCAGCTGCCTTTGCAGCTCCTGCGCATGCTCTTGCCCCTTCGTATAAGCAAAAATAAGATGAAGAGGACGATGGCCGAAATCCTGCTTCAGCATCTCGGCAATGCGGCCCATCGCTTTCTTCGTGCCGCGTACTTTATCGACGGAAAACACTTGGCCGTCGTCGCTGATGGACAAGATCGGCTTAATATTGAGCAGCGAGCCGACCAATGCAGCCGCTTTGCCGATACGTCCGCCTTTTTGCAGAAATTCCAGCGTATCGACCAGAAAATATATTTTCGTGCTTTCGCGAATCCCGGCAATCATTGCCAAGATTTCTTCCCTGCTCCTCCCTTGCCGTGCGGCTTCCGCCGCTGCGACGACGAGCAGACCGAAGCCGTAAGACGCGGACTTCGAATCGACGACGTCAATGTCGATCTTATCGTCGATCATCGTCTTCGCGATCAGCGCCGACTGGTACGTGCCGCTCATCGCCGAAGACAGATGGATCGAGATGATCGGTCCGTCCCCCTGTTCGGCCAGCTGCTGATACACTTCGAGAAATTCGATCGGCGACGGCTGCGAAGTAGTCGGCATGACGTTCGAACCCGTCAATTTATCATAAAACGCATCTGCGCTAATATCAACGGCGTCGCGGTAAGATTCGGTGCCGAACAATACCTTCAAGGGCACCATCTCGATCCCCAGCTTCTCGCGTACGTCTTTGGGAATGTCGGCTGTGCTGTCGGTTACGATGCGAACTTGGCTCATGGGAGCCTCCCCCCGTCCAAATGGTAATTGGGTGACGCGCCTCGAGACCGAAACGGTCTCGAACCGTGCCTTACTCTGCGGAAATAATGTAATAGTACAACGGTTGACCGCCTTCGTGCACTTCCACTTCGACGTCGCCGTGCGCCTCATGCACATACGCGACAAGCTGCTGCGTCGTCGATTCCTCGGCGTCCGCCCCGGCGTACAATGTTAATATTTCCGCGCCGTCCGCAAGCAGGCTGTCGATCAGCTGCCGGCAGGAGGCGACCAAGTCCGGGTTCGAAGCGACGATCTTGCTGTTGTGAATGCCGATATAATCGCCCTGCTTAATGTCGATGCCGTCCATCTGCGTATCGCGGACCGCGTACGTCACTTGACCGGCATGCACCTGCTGGAGCGCCTGCTGCATATTGTCGGCATTCTCGTCAGGCGCCGCTTCCTCCTGAAACGCGATGATGGCGGCGATGCCCTGCGGAATCGACTTGCTCGGAACGACGATCACTTGCTTGTCTTCCACGAGCTCGACCGCCTGCTGGGCAGCCATGATGATGTTGGAGTTATTGGGCAGTACGAACACGGTATGCGCTTCGACCTCCGAAACGGCCTTTACGATGTCCTCCGTGCTCGGATTCATCGTTTGTCCCCCGTGCAGCACGCGATCGACGCCCAGGCTGGTGAAGATTCCGCTCAGCCCCTCGCCTGCGGACACCGCTACGAAGCCGTATCGCTTCAAATCGTCCGTATCCGCGATTGCGGCAGCTTCGGCCGGAACCGCGGCAGCGGCTGCTTGAAGCGCAGGCTCTACCGTTCCGAACGGCTGCTCCGATTCCAAAATGTGCGTGTGCTGATCGCGCATATTTTCGATCTTGATCCGGCTCAGCTCGCCGTACTGCTGGGCATGCGTCATTACCGTTCCGGGATATTCGGCATGGATATGAATTTTGACCAGATCGTCGTCAGCCACGACGAGCAGCGAATCTCCATACGCGGACAGCTGCTCGCGGAAGAGCGCTTCGTCAAAAGGCCGGGAGGCCGTCTTGGACGGGTTCAAACGGATCATGAACTCGGTGCAGTACCCATATTCGATATCTTCCGTCGCCAGGTGGGCCTGCGCGCTCTTCGGTTCGGCGTGAGCCTGGACGTTCACGGCCGTATTCTCCGGTTCCAGCAGCTCGTCGATCGGCTGCACCGCGCCAAACGCCACATACGGCATATCCGCCGGCTCAACCACCTCATCTTGACCTTCAAGCGCCGACATAAACCCTTCATAGATCAATACCAAGCCTTGTCCACCCGAATCAACAACGCCAACCTGCTTCAGCACCGGAAGCAAATCGGGTGTACGGTTTAAAGCGTCCTGCCCTTGACGCAGAAGCTCGGACACAACCGTCGTCACATCCGATTGACGCTTTGCCGTCACGACCGCTTGTTTGGCCGCTTCTTTGGCTACCGTCAGAATGGTGCCCTCCACCGGTTTCACCACTGCCTTATACGCAATATCGACGCCGTTCTGAAAAGCGGCTGCGACCTGCTGCGCGTTCGCTGTGCTAAGGTCGGCCACGGCTTTCGAAAAACCGCGGAACAACTGCGACAGAATGACGCCCGAGTTACCGCGTGCACCCATCAACAGCCCTTTGGCCAGCGCCTCGGCTGCCTTCCCGAGGTGTTCGGACGGCCTGCGCCGCAGCTCCTCGACCCCGGATGTAAGGGTTAGATTCATATTCGTTCCTGTATCTCCATCCGGCACCGGAAACACGTTCAGCGCGTTGACTCGATCGACATTCGTCTTCAGCCGAAGAGCCCCCGCCTCCACCATTCGGATAAAATCCGCACCGTTCAATTCATTGAAGCGCTTACTCAAAAAGACCATTCCCCTTCCTGCTATTCCCTATCCCGCGCCAGGCCCTTGGCCCGGTCGCAACTGATGCCTCTGCTTAGTCTTATTGGGCGATACGAACGCCTTGTACGAAAATGTTGACGGCATCGACTTGCAATCCCGCCACTTCGCGAAGCATGTACTTCACTTTGGTTTGAACGTTGTGCGCCACAACGGAAATCTTCGTGCCATAGCTAACGACGATATATAAATCAATGGCGAGAATGCCCGTTTCATCGCGATGCACTTCAACGCCGCGGCTCAGGTTATCCCTTCGCAGAAGCTCGGCGATTCCGTCCTTGAACTGGTTGCGCGACGCCATGCCGACAAGCCCGTAACATTCCAGAGCTGCGGAGCCGGCGAGTACGGAGACTACTTCGTCCGTCACATATATTTTGCCATAGGGTGAAGCCAGTTCAATAGCCATCTTTAGAACGCTCCTTTAATTTAGATTACGATGGACTATGTAACATTGTACTATATCTGTTGCAAGAAATAAATAAACTTCCATGAAAAGTGCCAAGATTGTCCTTTCGTTCCGTTGACGGCTTTTACCCACTGTGCTATCATAGTTAAGTATGCTTTGAGCGCGTATGCTTTAAGGAGGTGTAACACATGTCCCGTAAATGTTTTATTACCGGTAAAAGTCCGAGCACTGGAAACCACGTATCCCATGCGAACAACAAAGCGAAACGCACATGGGGAGTTAACGTGCAAAAGGTCCGCATTCTGGTGGACGGCAAACCTAAACGTGTTTGGGTAAGCACGAAGGCTTTGAAATCCGGCAAAGTAACTCGCGTGTAATCTGCGCTTGCAGACAAAAAGCACCTGTTTCAGGTGCTTTTTTAGTTTGCCCCGAACTTCGAAGGCTGCAAGTCGACCCGTATAAGTATGGGTGGCGTACGTTCAGTTTTTACTGAATGTATTAAGTACCGCCTTCACAAACCCACCTAAAAACTTCGGAAGCTTGATTGTGTAAAATTTCATTTTGCATCCTCCTCCCGGGCTTTGACTGGCAAAGCCACTTCGTCAGCATAGTCATAAGCTTTGCGAAAGCAAAGTCGCTTCGTAAGCAGTTGCTCGGCTTTGCCCGGCAAAACCATTCTCGTAAGCATTATATTCGTACCGCTCCCCAAAGGTGACTTACCTTTTTCTTCCGGTTCACACATCCAATGGCATGCTAGAGCCATAACTTTTTACTTTATATTATTAACTCCTCCGA
This sequence comes from Paenibacillus sp. JCM 9796, assembly GCF_055379675.1. Classification (NCBI taxonomy): domain Bacteria; kingdom Bacillati; phylum Bacillota; class Bacilli; order Caryophanales; family Paenibacillaceae; genus Paenibacillus; species Paenibacillus sp. JCM 9796. The sequence goes on along the minus strand of NZ_AP043723.1, from coordinate 5,019,897 downwards.
TTAATTATGACTTCACACGAGACAAGATTTACGCAGTCCGGGGGACTTTCTTCCTCTCGGCTTTCCCGCTTGACCCTAAGCAAGATAGCAGCACGCCGGGCACGCCGATTCGCTGCAGGTGTCACGCTTGGTTTGAAGGAGGGGCACAAGGTGAGCCGGATGTTAATGCCGATGCGTCCGCCATGTACAGCTCACGCCCGAAAAAAAACGCCGCCCCAACCGATAAGTTGGAGCGGCGCTTACACAGCGTCAAGCCGGCTGCGCAGGTTCGTTCATAAACAAAAACACCGCGTAGAAGCATATGAACAGAAAGTAAAAGCCGACTGCCGCGGCGACAAAACCGATGCGCATGGCGCGCGAGTCGTTGCGCGTAAAAAACTGGTAGCCGACGTACAGTGCTCCCAGTGAGAACACATACTTGCTCAGATCCTGCATAATCGAGAATAGAAAGATAAGACCGCCGCCTGACAGGCCGAACACCACAACTTTTGCCGCACGCAAACTGGAATCAGCGCTCCTCCCCGCGAATGGCGCGGATCGCGGCGGCACGGTCCGGTTGGCCGAACACCGCGTTGCCCGCCACCAGCACGTTGGCCCCGGCAGCCGCCACAAGCTTGGCCGTCTCGGCATTGATGCCTCCGTCCACTTCGATGTCGATGTGCGCCAAACCCCGCTCATTCAACATCTTACGCAGCGAACGAATTTTCTCCAGCGACCCCGGAATGAAGCTTTGGCCCCCGAAGCCGGGGTTTACCGTCATGACGAGCACCAAGTCCACGATTTCCAGCGGCGCGTATTCGATCGCCGATAACGGCGTAGCCGGGTTTAAGACAACTCCCGCCTTGACTCCCTGCTCTTTAATGCCGTGAAGCGTGCGGTGCAGATGCACGCACGCTTCCGCATGCACGGAGATCAGATCTGCGCCGGCTTTGGCGAACGCCGGCACATAACGATCCGGTTGTTCGATCATCAGGTGAACGTCGAGCGGAAGCTTCGTTCTCGGCCGAAGGGCTTCCACCACAAGCGGTCCGATCGTCATATTCGGCACGAAGTGCCCGTCCATCACATCGACGTGAAGCCAATCGGCTCCGCCCTGCTCCACGTCTGCCACCTCCTCGCCCAGACGGGCGAAGTCGGCGGAAAGAATCGATGGCGCTATGCGCAGCATCGTTAATACCTCCTTTTTTGACCGCGGATTTCTTCCAGAAACAGTACGTAATCCGAATACCGCGAGGCCGCGATCCGCCCCTGCTCCATCGCTTCCTGCACTTTACAATCAGGCTCGTGCAGATGAAGGCAGCCGCGGAATCGGCATTGCGCCGCGAACGGCGCGAACTCGCGGAAGCATGCGCCGAGACCTTCGGCGTCAACCTGCAGAAAGTCAAGCTGGCTGAACCCCGGCGTATCGGCGACTATGCCGCCGTTCGGCAGGCGCAGCAGCTCGACATGACGCGTCGTATGCTTGCCCCGGCCAAGCTTCATGCTGATTTCGTTCGTTTCCAGCTGCAGCCCGGGAATCATCGCATTAAGCAGCGTCGACTTGCCGACGCCCGACTGACCCGCGAACACGCTGATCCGTCCGGAGAGACGTTTACGCACCTCTTCCACGCCGACCCCTTCCTTGGAGCTCGTGACAAGCACCGGATAGCCGATCGACTCGTACAAACGCACGACCGCCTCAAGCTCCTCCGACGAATCCTCATCCGTCTTGTCCGATGCGGACGGGGACCACAAATCCCGCTTCGTCAAGCAAATGATCGTATCCAGTCCCGCGCTTTCGGTATGCACGAGAAATTTATCGAGCAGCGGAATGTTAAGCGCCGGCTCCCCGACCGAAAACACAAGAACGACTTGTTCCACGTTGGCGATCGGTGGACGCACGAGCTCCGAGGACCGAGGCAAAATTTCCGTGACCGTTCCTTCCCCGTTCTCCGTCAATTCGTAAGCGACCCGGTCTCCGACCAGCGGCGAGATGTTCCGCTTCTTGAAGACGCCGCGCGCCCGGCATTGAATATATTCGGAATCGTGGGACCCTTCCGCCAGCACGTAGTAATATCCGCTTAATGCCTTGACGATCAATCCGTTGGGCATTATGACATTCGGCCTCCCGTTGTCGTATTTCCGCTTGCTCCTCCGGCCGGCACGCTTGTGCCGCCCTGCGCGGGCTTCGCCCCGCCGTTGTTTGCAGGAGCCTGACTATCCGTCCCGGCCGGCTTGTTGGTGCCGCCCTGCTGCTGAATCCCCGTCCCGCCGGCGCCGGTATTCGGCGTTCCAGTGCCCGGCGTTACAGGCTTGCCGCTTTTTTGCATCAAATAATCCTGATACGTCACCGTAATCAGATCGGCGATATTGTTATCCACCTTAACCTGGATGACCGCGTTTTTATCCGGGGACACGACCAGCTTCACTTGAAGCATCTCCGTCTTCGTTACGTTGCTCAGCGTTTGATATTCCGTCGGCGTGTCGTAAGTCGCGTCGGTCAACAAAATTTTGACCGTTGACGCTTTCCCCTCTTGCGCAGGCTTGATCGGTATGCTGACGGACATCGGTCCGGCTTCTTCCGGAAGACCCGAACTGACCGTTAACGTGATTTCTGTTCCCGGCGGCACGGAATCATTCGGCTGGTAAGGGAACTGCCCGATGACCTTGCCCTTCGATTGCTTATAGCTAGCCTCGTAGGTAATTCCATCCTTAGCGAGCTTCAGGTTGTTGACCAGCAGCATGTTTTTCGCTTCATTCTCCGTCTTGCCGATCAAATTCGGCATCGGGATGGATTCGCGCCCTTTGGACACAACCAGCTTCACCATGACGGCCGCCGGATCGGCGAATTCTTCGTCCGCCGCCGGCGTCTGGCTCACGACCGTGTCCGGCGGCTCGTCCATAAACTTCGATTCGACGACGATGTTCTTCTCGGCGATGCCCAGCTCCTTCAACCGCGTTGTCGCATCGCCAAGCTTCAATTTCACCAGGTCGGGCATTTTTTTCTTATCCGGCCCTTGGCTGACGTACAGCGTAATCTTCGAGCCGACATTCACCTTCATGTCGGAATGGCTTTGACGGACAACCGTGTCCTTAGGCGAATTTTTGTCATCCTTGACGTACTCGAATTCCGATTCCAGCTTCGCGTCGTGCAGCATCTGCTGCGCTTGCACGAGCTGCAGGCCGACGACGGTCGGGACGTCCACCCGCTCGATCATCACTTTAGCCTTAACCACACCGACCGCATACCACATGCCGCCCAGCACCGCAAGCAGCACAAGGATGATAACCAGCGGCTTTACCCAGCGTTTCTTCTTGCGCGGAGCCGCAGGTTCCTCCTCATCGTCCTCGTCGTCCTCGGCTGCCTGCAGCGAGGAACGGTCGATCGTAAATTGGTCGGGCCTTAGAGCCGGCATGACGCGCGTCCGTTCTTCATCGAGCTCGTCGTCATCGAGGAAGTTGACCTTCGGCTCGTTTCGGCGATGCGGCAGCAGGCACGATTCCAGATCGCCGAGCATTTCTTTGGCGGAACGATACCGTTCCGTCGTGCTTTTCCGCATCGCCCGCAAAATGACGTTCTCGACGCTCTGCGGAATGAGCGGATTTACTTTGCGCGGCTCCTCGACGTCCTCCTGCAAATGCTTCAGTGCGACGCTGATCGGGCTCTCCCCGAGAAAAGGAAGACGACCGGTCAGCATTTGGTACATGACGATCCCTAGCGAGTACAAATCGGATTGCTCGCCGGTCGGCGTACCTTTGGCATGCTCCGGCGAGAAATAATGCACCGAACCGACCACCGAGCCGGTTTGTGTGATCGTAGAGGATGTAACGGCGCGCGCGATGCCGAAATCGGTCACTTTGACGCGTCCGTTTTTGCCAATCAGGATATTGTGCGGCTTGATGTCGCGATGGATGATTTGATTATGGTGTGCGTGATCGAGCGCATCGCAGATTTGACCGGCGATATGCACGGCTTCTTCCACCTGCAGAGGCGCCCTCGTTTTAATCAAATCGTTCAAGGTCGTCCCTTCGATGTACTCCATCACGATGTAATGCACGTCTTCTTCCTGACCGACGTCGTAGATGCTGACCACATTCGGATGCGATAAGGAGGCGGCCGCTTGCGCTTCGCGGCGGAACCGCTGGATGAATTCCTCGTCGTGCACGTACTGCTGGCGGAGCACTTTCACGGCCACATGTCGATGTAATAAAATATCTAGTCCTTTGTATACGATGGCCATTCCTCCGCCGCCGACCCGCTCGAGAATTTCGTAACGTCCTCCTAGCTGTCTGCCGATCATTCCATCCCTCACCCCGCTTCTCCGTTAGGTTCCGACGCCCGATGCCGGGAATCGTTAGCCATCAATACGACAGTGACGTTATCGTCGCCGCCCGCAGCCAGCGCTTCGTTGATCAAGCCGCGAACTTTGTCCTCAAGATCGCCTTCTCCCAACACCGTATGTAAAATGCGCTGCTGGTCCACGAGACCGCTAAGGCCGTCGCTGCACAGCAGCAGCATGTCGCCGGACTGCCAGGAAATTTCCTGCACGTCAACCTCGATCGTAGGCTCCGTGCCCAGCGCCCGTGTCAACACATTGCGGCGCGGATGGTGTTCCGCCTCTTCACGGCTGATTTGCCCGCTCTTGACCAGCTCGTTCACGAGCGAATGATCCTCCGTCAGCTGTTCGATATGACCGCCGCGAATGCGGTAAGCCCGGCTGTCCCCGATATGCGCGATCACAGCGGATTCACTGCTGGCCAGAACAGCGACCACCGTCGTTCCCATTCCGTGGTAGTTTTCCCGCTCGGAAGCGTACTCAAATATTTTCTCATTCGCTTTTTCGATCGCCGAACGCAGACGCTGGCCCCGCTGCTCGCCGTTCAGATCAGCGTCCATTGGATGCAGACCTTGCGGAATCCATTCGATCGCCATTGCGCTTGCGATATCGCCCGCCTGATGACCGCCCATGCCGTCGGCGACGATGGCGAGCGCCCATCCGTCCGGTTGATCCTGAACGAGCGCACGGTCTTCATTGACCGTGCGGACCCGTCCAATATCGGATAAAAAGGCCATTTTCAACATCGTAGGTTTCACCTCGCACCCGACTCCATATGCTTCGCCCGCAATTGTCCGCAAGCCGCGGCGATGTCGCTGCCCTGCTCGCGGCGGATCGTGGCGTTCACTTTGTTCTTCTCGAGAATGCGCTGGAACGCGAAGATATCGTTGCGCGGCGTACGCACGTAGTCGCGCTCGGATACGAAGTTGACCGGGATGAGGTTGACGTGAGCCATCGGGAACGTCTTGAGCACCCGAGCCAGCTCCTCCGCATGCTCCGGTCTGTCGTTTACATTCCCCATCAAAGCGTATTCGAACGTGATGCGGCGGCCGGTCTTGGCCACATAGTAACGACAGGCTTCCAGCAAGTCGGCAAAAGGATAGCGCCGGTTCACCGGCATCAGCTTGGAACGCAGCTCGTCGTTTGGCGCGTGTATCGAGATCGCCAGATTGATCTGCGTATCTTCGTCCGCAAAACGGTAAATGTTCGGCACGATGCCGCTCGTCGATACCGTAATGTGGCGCTGCCCGATGTTCAGACCTTTCGGATGAATCATCACCTTGAGAAACTTCATGACGGCGTCATAGTTCTCGAACGGCTCGCCAATGCCCATGATGACGATGCTGCTGACGCGCTCTTCCGTTTCATCGAGCAGTTGCTGGGCCTTGACCACCTGTGCGATAATTTCGCCCGAGGTCAAATTCCGCTTCAAGCCGCCTAGCGTGGAAGCGCAGAACGTACAGCCGATCCGGCAGCCGACTTGCGTCGTGACGCAAATGCTGTTGCCGTAGCTGTGCTTCATGATGACCGTTTCGATCGCGTTCTTATCCGTTAATTCGAATAGAAACTTCACGGTACCGTCTTTGGACCGGTAGTGCGCCACTTCGTTTAACGTGACGAAGTCGAACTGATCCCGCAGCTTGTCCCGCAGCGATTTCGGCAGGTTCGTCATCGCGTCGAAGCTTGAAACTCTTTTCACATATAACCAGTCAAAAATTTGGCCGGCGCGAAAGCCCGACTCTCCGTTCTCTTTCACCCAAGCCTGCCAATCCTCTAACGTATAATCGTAGACGTAGGGCTTAAGGTTGGTGGGCATTTTGCTTGCTGGCAGTTCCATATCTTATCACGACCCGTTTTTTCTAAATTGAAGGCCCTTCGGGCAATACTGCCGAAAAGGCCACGTTTTATTTTACCACATTTTAAACGCTTATGCTCGTTTGCGCAGACGGGCGATAAAAAAGCCGTCCGAGCCGTATTCGTACGGCATCAGCTGGCGCATCGCCGCCGGCCCGCCCGGAGGCGCGTCCGCCGAAAAATCGGGGTGCTCGCGCAAAAAGCTTTGCACCATCTCTTCGTTCTCGGCCTTCTCCACCGTACACGTGCTGTAAACGAGCACGCCGCCCGGCTTCAGCAGCGGTGCGACCGCCGCGAGGAGGTCGCGCTGAATGCTGCAGACGGCTGCGATTTCCGCTTCCGTTTTGGCCCACTTCAAGTCCGGCTTGCGGCGGATGACCCCGAGCCCCGAGCACGGGGCATCGAGCAGGATCCGGTCAAAGCTCCCCGGCGGAAAATAGCGGTCAAGCTCGCGGGCGTCGGCGGTCATCGTGCGGATCGACTTCAGGTCAAGTCGATCCGCTTGCCCGGCGATCAGCTGCGCCTTGTGCTCGTGCACGTCGCAAGCGACGATCTCGCCGCGATCGCCCATCTTCTCGGCCATATGCGTCGTCTTGCCCCCCGGCGCCGCGCAGCAGTCGAGCACCCGTTCGCCCGGCTGCGGATCGACCCATTCGGCGACGAGCATCGAGCTCTCGTCCTGCACGGAGAACAGGCCGCTTGCGAACTCGGGCGTCAGCGCCATGTTGCCGCCGCCTCGAACGACGACGCCGGAAGGCGCCAGCGCGGAGGCCTGCGCGTCCAGGCCCTGCTTCTGCAGCCGCTCGATCAGCGTCTGCGGATCGAGCCGCAGACGATTGGCGCGCAAGCTGACCCGGGGCGGCTCGTTGTTTGCGCGGCACAAGTCGCGCGCTGCGGATTCGCCGTACTGCGCGATCCAGCGCCGCACCATCCATTCGGGGTGCGACTCTTCGAGCGCGATTCGCGCCGCTGGCGGTAAATCCGCCGGCAGCGCAAGCTCGCCTTTGCGCCGGAGCACATTGCGCAGCACGCCGTTCACCATGCCTGAGATGCCCGAATGGCCGCGGCGCTTCGCCAGATTGACCGCTTCGTTCACGATCGCGTGGTCGGGAATCCGGTCCAAGTAATACAGCTGATAGAAGCTTAGACGCAGCAAGCTTCGCACCCACGGCTCCAGCTTCGCCAGCCCTTTCGCCACAAAAGGCGTTAAGAAATAATCGATCGTATTGAGTCGCTGCACCGTCCCGTATACGATTTCCGTCGCGAGGCCCGCATCCGGCTTATCAAGCTTGTACGCCTGCAGCGTTTGGTTCAGCAGCAGGTTGCTGTAAGCGCGGTCGGCGTCGATCCGCGTCAGCACGTCGAGAGCCGCTTCCCGGGCCGTGCCCCGCACAGGCTTGCGGGCCGGCGGTTTAACGGCGGGACCGCTCCTGCCGCCCGATGCGTTCGGGCGCCCCGCCCCGCGTCCTGCTCCGGACGTTCCTCTCGTCCCGGCTCCGCGTACGTTGCCCGCACGTTGCGGCGATCCGGCAGACGGCTGCCCTTCGCGGCGGCTGTCCGCCCCTGCTTTCCTTGTGTCGCTCATGTTAGATCTCAGCTCCCGTCATCCTGCGAACCCAGCACCGTGCCGGGCGCCAATTGTCCGCCCCGCACGAACGTAGCGGCGTCCATCGCTTTCTTGCCTGCCGGCTGCAGCTCCGTAATCCGCAGCACGCCTTCGCCTGCGGCTACGACGATGCCGCCGGGGCCCACTTCCAGCACAGTGCCCGGCTGAACGCCGGCCCTCGCAACTTCCGCTGCATTCGGCTTGGCGCACGCCCATATTTTCAGCACCTCGCCGTTCCATAGCGTATAGGCGCCCGGACGCGGGTGCAGCGCGCGCACCAGATTCCAGATGGCCGTGGCCGGCTGGTTCCAGTCGATCCGCTCCTGCTCGCGCGTGATGTTGGGCGAGTATACCGCATCGCTATCCGCCTGCGGCACCGCTTGTACGCGCCCGGCCAGCAAGTCCGGCAGCGTCGACTCCAGCAGCGCCGCCCCGGCGGCGCTTAATTTATCGAACATCGTACCGGTTGTATCTTCGTCGCCGATCGGCACCTCGATACGGCTGATCATATCGCCCGTATCAAGTCCTTCGGCCATGTACATGATCGTGACGCCGGTCACTTTGTCACCGTTCATGACGGCGTAGTGAATCGGCGCGCCGCCTCTGTATTTCGGCAGCAGCGAAGCGTGAATGTTGATGCAGCCGAGCTTCGGCAGGTCGAGCACCGACTTCGGTAAAATTTGACCGTAAGCGGCGGTGACGATCAAATCCGGCTTCAGCTCGCGAATCGCTTCCACCGATTCCGGCCGTCGCAGACGCTCCGGCTGCAGTACGGGCAGGGCGTGCTTCTCGGCCTCGACCTTAACCGGCGTCGGTGTCAGCACACGCTTGCGTCCGACGGGACGGTCCGGCTGCGTCACAACCCCGACCACGCGGACTCCGTCGAACCGCAGTAAAGCTTGCAGCGCCGGAACAGCAAATTCCGGCGTTCCCATAAAGACGACTCTCACACTCATGCTTCGTCCTGCTCCGAATCTTCAGGCGTTCGATACATCGACTCCGCCAAGTCCGTATACAAAATCCCGTCCAAGTGATCCACTTCATGCTGAATGCAGCGGGCGAGCAGTTCCCTGCCTTCAATTACGATTTCTTCGCCGTTGCGGTTCAAGCCTTTCACCTTCACGCGCTCAGCCCGGCGCACGTCCCCGCGAAGTCCGGGAATGCTCAGGCAGCCTTCCGGCCCGAATTGTTCGCCGTCCTTCTCGATAATTTCCGGGTTAATCAGCTCGATCAACCCGTGCTCGTCGCCGACGTCCATCACAATGACACGCTTCAAAATACCGATTTGCGGCGCTGCCAAGCCTACCCCTTCCGCATCGTACATCGTATCGGCCATATCATCCAGCAGCTTATGAATGTTGGGTGTAATTTTCGGCACCGGCTTGCTTTTTTCCCGCAGAACGGGGTCCGGATCTTTCACGATGATTTTAATTGCCATAACGTTCAGCACCTTTCTATAGTAAACATGACTTGCTGTTGCTTCTAAGACCTATAGTATGTAGAGCAGCTGCACAAGGTAACGTCAGGAATAAGAGGAACAAGAACACCGTCTGTTTCGAATACGGACTTCTCCGGATCATAGCGGAACTTCCGTACGCTATCTGTTTCAAACGCCGCCCGGTTCCGGAAACAAGCTTGCCAACCTGCAAATAACGAACTCGAGGCTCCGCTATTTCCTCAACAACGCTTGCCGACCCGACGAATAAGCGTTCAAGTCGGCTTCTCCTTGCGGCTTACATCAAGATCTGCGGGTCCACATCGATCGAGACGGTCAGCTTGTGCTGCTTCACCGGTTCGTCGAGCACCGAAACCGCTTGCTGCACAAGCTCTTCGATGCGGGAATCTCCCCGATATTTTATCATGCATTGGAATCGATATCTATCTTTGATCCGGGAGATCGGCGAAGCGACGGGGCCCAAGACCTCAAACTCCGTCGAGTCTTTCGGCAAAGCGACCGCGAGCGCCTTCAACCGTCCGGCCAGCGCTTCCCCGGAACGAATCAGCAGCTGCACCTGTTCGTGAGACAGCGTAATCAGCACCAGCTGATGAAACGGCGGGTAATGGTGAAGCTTGCGCATCAGCATTTCCTTGCGCATGAAGCCCAAATAATCGTGACGGCTGGCGCTGACGATGCTGTAATGCTCCGGTGTGTACGTCTGCACGAACACCTCGCCCGGCAGCTGGTGGCGTCCGGCCCGGCCCGCTACCTGCGTCAGCAGCTGGAACGTCCGTTCGGCCGCACGAAAATCCGGCAGATTCAGCACCGAATCGGCGGCCAGCGCTCCGACCAGGGTCACATCGGGAAAATCAAGCCCCTTGGCCACCATCTGCGTGCCGAGCAGCACATCCGCCTGGCGGTTGCGGAACATCGTCAGCCACTTCTCGTGCGAGCCTTTCTCCGTCGTCGTATCGACGTCCATCCGGATGACCCGGATGCCGGGAAACAGCTTGCCGAGCTCCTCTTCCACCCGCTGTGTCCCGGTACCGAAATGGCGGATATGCTCGCTCCCGCAATCCGGACAGACGGACAGCTCCCGCTCCGCATAGCCGCAATAATGGCAGCGGACGGCGCGCGAGCTCTGATGGTACGTGAGTGAAATGTCGCAATGCGGACACTGAGCCACATACCCGCACGTGCGGCACATGACGAACGTCGCATACCCGCGGCGGTTCAGCAATAAAACGATCTGTTCTTTCTTGTGTAACCGTACTTCGATCGCTTTATACAACGCGCGGCTGAACATCGAGCGATTACCGTTCTTGAGCTCCTCCCGCATATCGACGATATGCACCGGAGGCAGCGGACGGCCTTCCACCCGGCTTGCCATCGACAACAGCTCGAAGCGCGGCCGGTCCTCCGTGGCCAGCCGTTCTGCCTCAACGCTAGTGCGGTACATGCTCTCCAGCGACGGCGTCGCCGAACCGAGCACAACCGATGCCCCATGCTCGCGCGCGCGGGCGATCGCCACGTCGCGCGCATGGTACTTCGGGCTCTCTTCCTGCTTATAGGTCGATTCGTGTTCTTCATCGATAATAATGAGGCCGAGCTTCGTAAAAGGCGCGAATACCGCCGATCTTGCGCCGATCACGACACGCACCTCACGGCGTACGATTTTGCGCCACTCGTCATAACGCTCCCCATGCGACAAACGGCTGTGCAGCACGGCGACTTGGTGGCCGAACCGGCCCTTGAATCGCTCCACCATTTGCGGCGTCAGCGAGATTTCGGGCACGAGCACGATCGCTTCGCGTCCCTGATCCAGACACGTCTGGATGGACTGCAGGTATACTTCCGTCTTGCCGCTTCCGGTTACGCCGTGCAGCAGAAAGATGCGCCGCTCCCGGGCCAGCACCGCCCGGCGAATCCGGTCGTACACGTCCTGCTGTTCAGGCGTCAACGGCAGCGGCGTCGTCGGCTTGAAGGTGCGGGACCCATAAGGATCCCGCCGCACCTCCACTTCCTCGAGCCGCAGCCAACCGCGTTCCACCAAGCCTTTGACCGCCGATGCCGTAATATGCAGCTTGGTCTGCAAATCCGTCAGCTTCACGGGCTCCGGTACCGGCTGCTCGCGAAAAAAACGCAGCACCTCGTGCTGCTTCGCCGCGCGCGCCGGTAGCTCCGCGATCCACGCATCCAGCTGCGACGGATCGTCCGGCGGGAACACGGTCAGCGCCTTCTTCACCATCATCCGGTCTTTGACCATCTGCCGTTCGACAAGAACGCCTTCCTCCAACAGCTGCTTGATCCGCCCGCCGGCTTCGGGAAATTTCGCAAGCAGCGACTCGAGCTCAACGCTCTCCTGCTTGCGGACGAAATCGACGATCATACGATGCTCGGGAAACAGCATCGCTGCGGTCTCTGCACGTTCGCTCTCCTCCGCGACCGCCACGTGACGCTCGTATTTCGCCTTCAACGCGCCGGGAATCATCGCCTGCAAGGCGACAATTTCATGGCACACATACGTACGGCCGATCCAGCGGGCAAGCTTGACGAGCTCCGGCGTAAGCGGCGGCGTAACGTCGAGCACCTGCTTGATCGGCTTCAGCTTGCTTACGTCGATATCGGATCCGTTCTGCAGCTCGACCACGAACCCCTGCACCGTACGCGGGCCGAACGGGACGCCGACCCGGCTGCCGACGGCCACGAGCTCGAGCAGCGGCTCCGGCACCACATAGTCGAACGCGCGATTCGTCGGCTTGGCCGGGACATCGACTATCACTTTGGCGATCATGCGCCCGTTGCATCCCCCTTCGTCAGACGGTCGGCGATCAGACTGAGCAGCCGCGATGCGACCTCCCGCTTACCCAGCATCGGCAGCGCTTCGACCAAGCCGCTCGCATCGAAGATGCGCACGATGTTCGTATCGGTGCCGAAGCCGGCCCCTTCCAGCGTCACGTCGTTCGCGACAAGCAGATCGCACCGTTTCCGTTGCAGCTTGTCCATCGCGAACTTCTCCAGATCCCGGGTTTCGGCCGCAAAACCGACGACGAGCTGCTTCGTTTTCCGTTCGCCGACAAGCTGCAGAATGTCCGGATTTTTGACCAGCCTCATCGTCATTTCGTCTTCCGTCTTTTTGAGTTTATGTTCATACTGCTCGGCCGGCCGATAATCGGCGACCGCCGCCGCTTTGATGATCACATCCTGATCGTCCATCCGGGACAATACCGCATCGCGCATCTCCAGTGTCGATTCCGCCTGAACGAGCGTCACGCCCGGCGGGACCGGAACCGAAACCTTGCCCGACACAAGCGTGACGTCCGCTCCCATACGAGCCGCCGCCTCGGCGATCGCGTACCCCATTTTGCCCGAGGAATCGTTGCTGATGTAGCGAACCGGATCGATGCGTTCCAGCGTTGCGCCAGCCGTGATCAGCACCCGCTTCCCCTTCAACCGTCCGTCTTCGGCAAAATGCTGCTCGATCGCCCGCACGATCTCCTCCGGCTCGGCCAACCGGCCTTTGCCTACATAACCGCACGCCAATTGACCGGTACCCGGCTCGACGAAACGAACGCCGCGGTCCGCCAGCGTCTTCATATTTTGCTGAACGGCCGGATGCGCGTACATATGCACGTTCATTGCCGGTGCGACCAGGACCGGCGCCGTCGTCGCAAGCAGCGTCGTACTGAGCATATCGTCGCCAAGTCCGTGCGCCATTTTGCCAATCACGTTGGCCGTCGCAGGCGCAACGACGAACAGGTCCGCACGGTCGGCGAGATCGATGTGCTGGACGACGGACGCATCCTTCTCGTCGAACGTATCGACTGCCACCTCATGACGCGATAACGTCTGGAACGTCAGCGGCGCCACAAACTTAACGGCCGATGCGGTCATAATGACCCGAACTTCAGCACCCGCCTGCGCCAGCTTGCTGCACAACGCGGCCGCTTTATAAGCGGCGATGCCTCCGCTAACGCCGAGGACGATCGTTTTTCCGTTCAACCCTTTCGACATCCGCCGAATCCCCTCTCCCTTTCTGCGCTAAAAAAATAACAACCACGAAGGGTTGTTTTACTTAATCGTTTCTTTGTTTTGGAGCTTCTCGTACGAAATATGATCTTCGTATATTTCTTCTAGCGCCAGGCCAACAAATTTATGCGAGCGTTTTTGACGAACTTCGCTTTTGGCTCCGTCACGCAGCAAGCGCGCCCGTTTGGCGGCTGCGACGACGAGCGAGTATTTGCTGTCGACTTTATCCAAAAGCCGGTCAATGGAAGGATACAACATGTTATTTTCTCACCTCTTCCATCCAATGTTGAATTTTTGACACCATGCGGTCCTTGCGGCAATGTTCCGCCGTCAAGATGCTGCGAATGCGATGGCAGGCCAAATCGACCTGATCGTTCACGATCGCATAATCGTATTGCTCCATCATCGCGATTTCTTCCAAGGCGACCGACATCCGGTTTCTAATGGATTCTTCCGATTCGGTCCCGCGGCCGACGATGCGGCTTTCCAGTTCAGTCAGCGAAGGAGGCAGCAAAAATATAAATACGCCGTTCGGGAACTTTTGTTTCACCTTCAAGGCGCCCTGCACTTCGATTTCCAGAATGATGTCTTTCCCGCTGTTCAACGTATCTTCCACGAATTTGCGAGGGGTTCCGTAGAAATTACCGACGTACTCGGCCCATTCCAGCATTTGGTCCTGTTCGATCAACTGCTGAAAGTGTTCCCTCGACTTGAAAAAATAATTCACCCCGTCGACTTCGCCCTCTCTGGGCGAACGCGTCGTAGCCGATACCGAATAAACGATGTCCGGCGCACAGGCGCGAAGCGCTTTGCATACGGTGCCCTTGCCTACGCCGGATGGTCCGGACAGGACAATCAAAATCCCTTTGTCCGAAGGGGAAACACTTACATTACTCGTCATGATCATCGTCCTTATTGGAAAGTCGGTGTGCCACCGTTTCCGGCTGGACGGCGGACAAGATCACATGATCGCTGTCGGTAATAATCACAGCACGGGTACGGCGACCGTAGGTCGCATCGATCAGCATATGGCGGTCTCGCGCTTCTTGGATAATCCGTTTGATCGGCGCCGATTCCGGACTGACGATGGAAATGATTCGATTCGCGGAAACAATGTTCCCGAAACCGATATTGATAAGTTTGATCGCCATTGAATGGTTCCCCCTGGTTCTTTGCTTCCCTCGGCGTTTCGGTCGCGAGCGGAAAAGAAAGAATGATAGTCCGAATTTACTCGATATTTTGAATCTGCTCGCGTATTTTCTCGAGTTCCGCTTTCATATCCACGACGACGGCGGCAAGACCCGCATGACTCGCTTTCGAGCCGACGGTATTGACTTCCCGGTTCATTTCTTGAACGAGAAAATCGAGCTTGCGACCGACGGGCTCCGTTTCGCTCAGCAGCTTGCGGAATTGCTCCGCGTGACTTTCCAGCCTGATCAATTCTTCATCGATGCTCGCGCGATCCGCGAACAGTGCCACTTCCATAGCCAGACGCGTTTCGTCCAGCTCCGTCTGCTGCAGCATATCCTGAATGCGGCTCCTAAGCTTGACGGCATATTCTTGAATGATCTGAGGTGCAAGCCGGGCGGCGTGCTGCCGGAACCGTTCGATGGCTTCCAAGCGACTGTGAATATCCCCCAGCAAAAAATTCCCTTCCCGCTCCCGCATGGAAACAAGCTCGGAGACGGCGGCATTGGCGCAAGCAGCGATTTCGTATTCAAGCGACTCCTCATCGAGATCCGGTTTGTCGCGGAACGACACAATCCCCGGCAAGCCCAGCACCTCGCGCAGCGTGAGCTCGCCCGTAAGCGAGAGCTTCTCGCGGAGCGCCTCGGCCGCATGGCGGTAGCTTTGCGCCAGCGCCCAATCGATATCGACCTCGAGCGGCGCCTCACGGTCCCGTTCGACCGTAACGAACGCGTCGACGCGTCCCCGCTTCACTCGCTGTTGGATCGCCTGCTTCACCGTATTCTCATAACGGGCAAACTCGCGCGGAAGGCGAACCGCCACTTCGCAGTATCGATGGTTCACCGATTTGAGGTCGATCTGCATCCGAAATCCGGCGATGGAACGCTCAGCTTGTCCGAAACCGGTCATACTCGTCACCATGGCAGTCACATCCGTTACCCTATTTTAATTCATTTTGCAAGTGGGGACAAGTGGAAATCCCTGCGGCCCGCCTTCTCCCACACGTACTGCGTCAGCTCTACGGTCATCTCGTAAGCCATGAACGGCGTCATCAAGTAAATGCCGTTAAACCGCGAAATCGCCACGTCAAGCAGTTCTTTGGCGATTTGCACCCCCATCGCGCGTCCTTCCTCGCCCTTCAACCCGTTCATGCGCCGGCGCACATCGTCGGATAATTGAATGCCGGGCACCTCATTGTGCAGGTACTCCGCATTGCCTCCGCTGGCGAGCGGCATGATGCCAAGGAAGATCGGAATGTTCACATGACGCGTCGCTTGATAGATGCTCTCGATCAGTTCGGCGTTGTACACGGGCTGCGTCATGATGTAGTCGGCGCCCGCCTCGATTTTGCGTTCGAGGCGCTGCACGGCTTTGTCCAAGTATTTGACATTCGGATTGAAGGCGGCCCCGACAATGAAGTTCGCTTTCTTCTTCAACGGCTTCCCGGAGAAAGCAACCCCTTCATTCAGCTGTTTGATCATACGAATGATCTCGAACGAAGTCAAATCGTACACCGAGCTGGAGCCGGGCAAATCGCCGAATTTCGCCGGATCGCCGGTGACCGCGAGCACGTGGTCGATGCCCAGCGCATGCAGCCCCATCATATGCGACTGCGTACCGATCATATTGCGGTCGCGGCATGCGATGTGAATAAGCGGCCGAATCCCGACGCGTTCCTGCACGATCGAACCGAGCGCCAGATTGCTCATCCGCGTCACGGCTAGCGAATTGTCGGCCATCGTCAGCGCGTCGACGCCGACTTCCTTCAAAGCGGCCGCGCCCTGCATAAACTTCGCGATATCCAAATCGCGAGGCGGGTCGAGTTCTACGATAACCGTCGGCCGTTCCTTGACGAGATCGACAATCGTCGGCTCCGCGGGTGGCGGCTCCGTGATCGCGATACCGCGCACCTTCTGCCATTCACTCGTCGCAAAGACGCCGGCTTCGCCGCTTATCCCCCGTGTCTCCGCCCCGCTCTCGTTCGGCATGTAGCCTTCCAGAGCGGCGGCGATGGCGGCGATATGCTCCGGCGTCGTGCCGCAGCAACCGCCGACAATGCGTGCGCCGAGATCGGCGAATTTACGGGCGGACTCGCCGAA
Source organism: Paenibacillus sp. JCM 9796 (assembly GCF_055379675.1). Classification (NCBI taxonomy): domain Bacteria; kingdom Bacillati; phylum Bacillota; class Bacilli; order Caryophanales; family Paenibacillaceae; genus Paenibacillus; species Paenibacillus sp. JCM 9796. The sequence goes on along the minus strand of NZ_AP043723.1, from coordinate 5,003,367 downwards.
ATAGGACGGCGTTGCGGCGAACGTATACCGGCCGTCCACGTAATCGGCCAGTCCCGCGTTCGGGAACACCGAGAACGGCGGCTTCTCGTCCATGCCGCTCGCCTGTTCGAGGGAGCGCAGGAGACCGTTCGGGCCGCTGCGGCAGTTGAAGCCGACGACGTCTGCGCCAGCCGCGAGCAGCTTCGAGAAAGCCTCGGGCATCGGCACCCCGTCCATCGTCGCGCCGACGCCTTCGGTCGTAAACTGGCAAATGACCGGCAGCGAGCTGACTTTGCGAATCAGCTTCAGCGCAAGCATCATTTCCTCCAAATCGAAAAACGTTTCAAGCAGCAGCCCGTCCACGCCCGCATCGACCAGCACCTCGATCTGCTGGCGCAAATCTTCCTTGACCTTGGCGGTACGGACGTTCTTCCGTTTGCCTGCGCGAATCGAACCGACAGCCCCGACGACATAGGCATCGTCCCCGACCGCTTGACGCGCCAGCTTCACGCCGGCCCGGTTAATCGCCTCGACTTCTCCCTCCAGACCGAACTTCGACAGCTTCTCGCGGTTTGCGGAGAAAGTATTCGTCTCGATCAACCGCGCGCCCGCTTCATAATATCGCCGATGGACGTCCCGAATGACGTCGGGCTTGAGCAAATTCAATTCCTCGTAGGAGATGCCGACGGGAAAGCCCATTTGATATAAATAGGTGCCCATCGCCCCATCTCCGACCAGCACGCCACGGCGCAGCGCTTCTCTCAAATCCGGTTTCACTCGCGGCCTCCCCTTTCTTGCTTCTTATATAAGTGACGGGAGCGTTCCCGTATACACCGCCTCGGCAGGACCGGTCATGTACACGCGGTTGTCCGTCTCGTTCCATTCGATCAGCAGCTCGCCGCCCTTCAGAGCGACAATGCCCTTCCGGTCCATTTTGCCATTCAACACGCCGGCAACGAGTGTCGCGCAGGCGCCTGTCCCGCAGGCCAGCGTAGGACCGGCGCCTCGTTCCCAGACGCGCATATCCGCATAGTCCCGGCTTTTGACCGTAGCGAACTCGACGTTGATGCGGCGCGGAAACAGCGGGTGCGTTTCCAGCTTCGGCCCCCATGCGGCCAAGTCGAAACGGACCGCGTCCTCCACGAAAATGACGCAGTGCGGATTGCCCATCGATACGGCGGTAAACGTGAATTCACGGCCGTCTACCGCGACCGGATGCTCCAGCACCGGCTCGGCGTCGACCGTCGTCGGCACCTGCAAGCCGGCGAGTACCGGCTCGCCCATATCGACGCGCACCCGGGTCACCCGTCTGTTCTCCACCTGGAGCTGGACGACTTGCGGCCCGGCGCCGATCGTCTCGATCGTCAGCTCGGTTTGCCCCGCATCGACAAGCCCGTTGTCGTAAATGTACTTCGCCGCGCAGCGGATCGCATTGCCGCATTGTTCGGCCTCCGAGCCATCGGAATTGATAATGCGCATCATATAGTCAGCACGGTTGGACGGCAGCACGAACACGAGTCCGTCGGCCCCGATCCCGAAATGGCGGTCGCACAAGCGGACAGCCAGCTCGGAAGCGTCGGCGGGAAGCGTCTCCGTATTGGAAAAAACGATGAAATCGTTGCCCAATCCGTGCATTTTCGTGAAATTCATAGCGAAAACTCCCATTTTTACGGTTTATCCCCTACTATAGCGTAAAAAAGTGACGCTGCAAAGCGGTTCCGCAAAATTTTACCGCATCGCTCCAAAAAAAGCAACGGCCTTAGCCCCTGCGTCGCTGCAGGCGGCTCGGGCCGCATGTTTAGAGATTCTTATCGGACGACGGGCTTCATCGGGTTGCGCCCTTTGGGCAGCGTCGTCTGTTTGCGTTTGGACGTGCTGAGCAAGCTGCCCAGCCCCATAAGGAACGTCGGAATACCCGCGAACACGAGCACAAGCCCCCAATCGACGAGACCGAGCGGCACCGTCTTGAAGATCGGCTGCAGCGCGTCGACGTAAAGCACCGGGAACATCAGCAGCAGCGAAGACGCCACCGCCAGCACGAGCCAAACGTTCTGGAGCGGGTTGCGATGGAATATCGAGCGCGAGCTGCGGCAATCAAACACGTGAATCAACTGAGCCATGACCAGCGTAACGAACGCCACGGTCTGCGCTTTCATGAGCGCGTTCGGGCTATCGGCGCCCTGTTTCAGCGTAATGTAGAATGCCGCCAGCGTACAAAGCCCGATCAAGATGCCGCGGCTGACTATTTTCCAGCCGAGCCGGCGGGCGAAGATGTTTTCTTTGGCCGAACGCGGCTTTTGCTGCATCAAATCTCTCTCTGCCTGGTCGACGCCAAGCGCCATCGCCGGCAGCCCGTCCGTCACCAGGTTCACCCACAAAATTTGAATCGGCACGAGCGGCAGCGGCAGGCCGGCCATCATCGCGAGGAACATCGTCATAATTTCGCCTACATTCGACGCCAGCAGGTATCGGATGAATTTACGGATGTTCTCGTAAATGCCCCGGCCTTCCTCAATCGCCGCCACGATCGTCGCGAAGTTGTCGTCGGACAAGACGAGCGACGACGCTTCTTTGGAGACGTCCGTGCCGCTGATGCCCATCGCAATGCCGATATCGGCCGCCTTGATCGCAGGCGCGTCGTTGACCCCGTCGCCGGTCATCGCAACCGTGTGGCCTTGGCGCTGCAGCGACTTGACGATGCGCAGCTTATGCTCCGGCGATACGCGCGCGTACACGAACACGTCGTTCACCCGCTTATCCAGCTCGTCGTCGCTCATGGCGGCAAGCTGTTGGCCGTTCAAGGCCAGCCCGTCCTGCTGCAAAATGCCGAGCTGCTTCGCAATCGCCTCCGCCGTCGTCTGATGGTCGCCGGTGATCATGACCGTCTTGATGCCGGCGCGGCGGCACTTCACGATCGCGTCACGCACCTCGCGGCGAGGAGGATCGATCATGCCGGTCAGACCGATGAACACGAGCTGACTCTCGACGGTCGACTCGTCAAGATTCCGCTCCGTCGCTTTCAAATCGCGGTACGCAAGACCGAGCACACGCAGCGCGTTTTTGGCCATGCCCTCGGCTGCGGCGAGCACCTTTTGCTTCAGCGTCGAGGTGAACGGAATGACTTTATCGTCCCACAGCACATAGGCGCATTGCTGAACGAGCAAATCCGGCGCTCCTTTCGTGCATGCCATCCGTCCGCCTTGATGCTCGACGATCACGGACATCCGCTTCCGCTCGGAATCGAACGGAAGCTCAAGCGTGCGCCGGTACAGCCCGTCGAGCGATTGTTTCGTAAGACCCGCTTTTGCTCCGAGCACGGTCAGCGCGCCTTCCGTCGGGTCGCCTTTAATCGCCCAGACGCCGCTCCGCTCGGTCGTCTCCTTCTTCTTCTTCGTTTCATTCGCTTCTTCATATAGCATGGCGTTATTGCACAGCACGGCGACCTGGAGCAGACGACGGAGCATCTGATTGTCGCGCAGGTCGGCGGGCTTGCCCCGGTTCATGATGCTCCCGTTCGGCTCGTACCCGTCGCCCGTCACCTCCAGCACCTCGCCGCCCAGCCACAGGTGCGTCACGGACATTTTGTTCTGTGTCAGCGTGCCGGTCTTATCCGAGCAAATCACCGACGCGCAGCCGAGCGTCTCGACCGACGGCAGCTTGCGGACGATCGCCTTGCGCTGAATCATCCGCTGCACGCCGAGCGCGAGCGCGATCGTGACGATCGCCGGCAGCCCTTCGGGAATCGCGGCGACCGCCAGGCTGACGCCCGCGAGAAACATGCCGTAAGGCTCTTGGCCGTGTACAATCCCCGCGACGACGACAAGCACCGTCAGCGCCAGCGCGACGATGATCAATATTTTACCGAGCTGCTCGAGCCGATGCTGCAGCGGCGTTTCCATGGCATCGGTATTCTGGATAAGATCGGCGATCTTGCCCATCTCCGTCTGCATGCCGGTGCGTACGACAACCCCTCTGGCCGTTCCCCGGGTGACCATCGTTCCCATGAAACCGAGGTTGCGCTGATCGCCTAGCGGAATATCGTCCTGCGTCAGCGGGGATGTATGCTTGGCCACCGGCACGGACTCTCCGGTTAGAGCCGATTCCTCGATGTAAGTGCCGAACGTTTCGATGAAACGAATGTCGGCCGGCACCCGGTCTCCGCTTTCGAGCAGCACGAGATCGCCGGGCACGAGATCGCGGGCCGGAATCAGCTCGAGCTTGCCCGCTCTTACCACCTTGGCGTTCGGGGCCGACAGTTCCTTCAGCGCGCGCAGCGAACGCTCCGCCCGAAACTCCTGGGCAAAGCCGAGAATGCCGTTCATAATGATGATCGCAATGATCGTAATGGCATCCAAATACTCCCCGAGCAATCCGGAAACAAGCGTGGCTCCTACCAGTACAAGCACCATAAAATCTTTAAATTGATTCAGGAACAACGTGATCGGCGAGATGCTCTGACCTTCGGCCAGCTCGTTCTTGCCCTGCGAGCCGAGCCGCTTGTCCGCCTCCTCCCAGCTCAAGCCTTGTGAGGGCTCTGTTCCCGACGACTGCAAGATCTCCTCGGCCGTCCATTGATACCACGGTTTCTGACTCATCTGCTCATTCCCTCCCATAAGGTTGTCTAGGGTAAATGTATTCAGACAAGCCGCAAATTAGCACGTTTTCCTGCAGCTGCAAAAAGACCTTAAGTTTTTGATGAAAATATGGCATGATAGGGGGTAGCGTTTAAAACTTAGCCTACGTTTGCCCGCAACGCGTGTCCGGTCCGGCTGGTAAGCCCGGCCGCGCCGCAGCGGCAAACACGATTGGAGTTGTTCCCTCATGTCTTTTGACGGTCTCGTTACACACGGGCTCGTAAGCGAGCTGCAAAGCCTCCTGCCCGCCCGTATCAATAAAGTGCAAATGCCCTCCGCGAACGATATCGTGATGCAGCTTCGCGCCGGAGGCAAAAATACGAAGCTTCTGTTATCGGCCAGCCCGACCTATCCGCGTGTACACGTTACGGAGGAAAGCTTCTTGAATCCACTCGAAGCGCCGATGTTCTGCATGCTGCTGCGCAAGCATTGCGAGAACGGCATCATTGAAGCGATCGATCAGCCGGGCATGGAGCGCGTCATCCGCTTCCACATCCGGCAGCGCGACGAGCTCGGCGACCTGTCCTTGAAGACGATCGTCGTGGAAATTATGGGCCGCCATAGCAACATTATTTTGCTAGACCCGGCGACCGGCACGATTCTGGACGGCATTCATCACGTCACACCGGCGATCAGCAGCTACCGGATCGTCATGCCCGGCGTACGTTACACGGCTCCGCCGGAGCAGCACAAGACGCTGCCGCTCGGCCTGAGTGCGGACGCATTCGAGCAGCAGCTCGGCGATACGGCCGCCGGGCTGCTGGAAGCCGGCGGGGAATACGGCGCCCGGCTGTGGGAGCAAGCGATCGTACAGCGCTTTAGCGGCATCAGCCCGCTTGTGGCGCGCGAGCTCGCATACCGCGCCTTCGGCGGCGCCTTTGACCCGGAGCTTGACGCGGCCTCAGCCGTACGCAAGCTGTGGGAGCCGTTCCATGAGCTCATCGGCAAGCTGGAGCGAAGGCAGCTGACGCCTGTCATAACCGAGCATCCGTCGTCGGGAAAGAGCTACTTCTCCATCCTCGAACTGACGCATATCGGCGGCGGCATGCGCCGATTCGATTCGATAAGCGCCTGCCTGGAAGCCTATTACAGCGATAAAGCCGAGCGGGATACGGTCAAGCAGCGGGTCAGCGACCTGTTCCGCTTACTGACGAACGAGCGGACCAAGAACGTGAAGAAGCTGGAGAAACTGGAGGAAACGCTGCAGGACGCGCAGCAGGCCGATCGTTTCCGGATTCTCGGCGAGCTGCTGACCGCCTCCATGCATCAGATCCGCAAAGGCGACAGCCGTATCGAAGTGATTAACTACTACGATGAAGAACAGCGTCCGATCGAAATCGAGCTGGACCCGCTGCTGTCACCGTCTGAAAATACCCAGCGGTACTTCAAAAAATATACGAAAGCCAAAAACAGCCTAAGCGTCGTGAAGGAGCAAATGCAGCAGGCGCACGAGGAAATCGCCTATCTGGACAATTTGCTGCAGCAGCTTACGAGCGCGAGCCTCTCCGATATCGAGGAAATCCGCGAGGAACTGACAGAACAAGGTTACTTGCGCGACCGCGGCAAGAAGGGCAAGCGCAAGAAGGCAAACGCCAGGCCGCAGCTCGCCTGCTACACATCCAGCGAAGGCATTGCTCTTTATGTGGGCAAGAACAATACGCAGAACGAGTACTTGACCAACCGGCTCGCCGGACCCGGCGATACGTGGCTGCATACGAAGGATATTCCCGGCTCTCACGTTGTCATTCGCAGCGCGGAATTCGGCGACGCCACGCTGCTCGAAGCGGCGCAGCTCGCCGCGTATTACAGCCAAGCGAAGGAATCCAGCGGAGTGCCGGTCGATTATACGCTGGTCAAGCACGTCCGTAAACCGAGCGGCGCCAAGCCCGGCTTCGTCATCTACGATCATCAGAAGACGCTGTTCGTCACACCGGACCCCGAACGGATTAAACAGCTGCCCTTTACCGTGAAATAACGTTCGCCGCCGGGAGAACGACATAAAGACCGCCGGTCCCTTGATGAAGCAGCAAGGACATGCTGCATTCCGGGACAGGCGGTCTTTTTTTTTGCGCTTCACCCGCTTCCCCCACATATAGGAAGGCTGGTACGCTTTCCCTTGCGCCAAAAAAGATCTGCTGGGTCTTGTATTGGAAGAAAATCAGGAGATCGTCGGCAGCTGAATGACAACGGCCGTTCCGACATTTTCTTTGCTCGTAATTACCATCACGCCTTGATGGTTTTCAATAATTTTATAGCTGACCATCAGACCCAGGCCGGTCCCATTGCTTTTCGTCGTGTAGAACGGTTCTCCGAGACGCGCAAGCTTCTTTTCGGGAATACCGCAGCCATGATCGATAAACCCGATGTTCACCATACCGTCTGCTGCAAGGCGCGCGCGCACAATTAATTGTCCGCCGTCCGGCATCGCCTCGACGCCGTTCTTCACCACATTAATGAATACCTGCTTTAATTGGTTTTCCACACAACTGATGAGCGGCAGCGGATCGTCGATTTCATTGACGATTTCGACATTCGTAATGATCGCCTGCGTATCAAGCAGCATGATCACATCGTTCAGAATGGAGGAGACCGACTTCGGCAAATAATCGACCGCCTGCGGCTTCGCGAGCACGAGGAGCTCGCTGACGATTTGCTCGATCCGCTCCAGCTCGGCGGACATGATCGATAAATAACTATCGTTATGAGCCCCCGAACGGAGCAGCTTGGTGAACCCTTTCAGCGCGGTAAGAGGGTTGCGGATTTCATGGGCGATGCCCGCTGCGAGCTGGCCGACGGCCGAAAGCATTTCCGACTTGCGCAGCAATTCTTCCGTATGTCTCCGCTCGGACATATCTTCAGCGATTTTCAGATAATGAATCGTCTGTCCTTCGCTATCTTTGATCGGCAAAAACTTGACCGATTCCCAGTAAGTCAATCCGTTCCTGCTGTGGCTCTCCAGCTCGCCCTTCCACTCTTGACCCTCCGACAGCAGGCTCCAAATTTCCGTGAACGGCACGCTGGAACCTTCCCAATGCTGCAGTTCTCGAATGTGCCCGCCTATGGCGTCGGCCGGCTCGAATCCGGTCACTTCCGTGAATTTCGGATTGACGTATTCGATGGTCCCGTCCAAACCGGCAATGACGGTAATCGACGGGCTTTGTTCAATGGCGTACGACAGCTTCAGCATTTCGATATTGGCGCTCTTCAGCTCGGTAATATCGACAAAAGTAAGCACGATTCCTTTAATAACATTGTCGCTCGTCCGATACGGCAGCACGCGCATGCTGTACCATTTGCCGCCTTGGTTCTGGATCTCCCGCTCTTCGGGCACTAACGTTCGGAGCACTCGCTTCGCGTCTTCCACGAAGCCGTTATAGCGGAAGTTGTGCGAGATGTGCGCGAGCGGCCGGCCGCAGTCGGCATCCAGCAAATTGATCTCCTGAGCGATCACTGGCGTGAACCGGCGAATGCACATATTCCGGTCCAGAAAAATGGTGCCGATCCTTGTGCTGACCAGAAAGTTATCGATATCATTGTTCAAATCGGTCAGTTCTAAAATTTTGTACTGATATTCGAGGTTGACCGTCACCAGTTCCTCGTTGACGGACTGCAGCTCTTCGTTCGTGCTCATCAGCTCTTCATTGGCGGCCACCAGCTCTTCATTGGTCGCCTGCAGCTCTTCGTTCGACGTTTCCAGCTCCTCGATCGTAGCCTGCAGCGACTCTTCGGCCCGCTGCAGCTCCTGCTCGAGCTCCACCATACGCTGGTTTACGTTATTTTCAATATCGAACGATTCGACGACGCGTACCTGCGGCGACTGCTGCTGCGCCGACTCCTCGAACGAAACGAGCACGAGCTTGTCGAACTTTTTATTGGTCAACGAGAACGGCTTGACTATCAGGTTAATGTACGGCGAATGCTCCGAATTGTTGACCTTGATGTCTTTGTAATAAATAGCGCGCCGTTCCCTGCGTACCTTCTGGATCGCCGTAACGATCGCCACCGACAAATGCGCCTCCACCATCTTATAGATGTTCCAGCTCGGCTTTCCGCGCGCAAGCGCCAAGTACGGATTGATGTTGCCGCTCAAGTGCAGCACTTCGTTGTTCTCGTCGATAACCATGCATGGTGGCAAATGTTCATCGACGAACGTCGTGTACAAATCGTCCGTTTTTTTGCAGCCTTGAACCTCTTTCGAGAGCGGAACCCACCTCTGTGCCATCTGATGAATCTTCGGGATATGCGCAGAACCGTTCATTCCGGGAACTCCGGCCGCAGCTTTATTCGAGTTGATGCTGTGCTGCTGAAATATGTTCCATTTACGCTCGAACGGCGTGAACAAATTCGCCAGTCGTCCGAGCGTTTCACTTGGCCCGAGGAACAGATAACCGTTCGGTTTCAAAGCAGCATGGAATAAAGAGATGAGCTTCTGCTGCATGTCCGATTGCAAGTAAATCAGCATGTTGCGGCATGTGATCAAGTCCAAATTATGAAATGGAGGATCTTTGATCATGTTGTGAGACGCAAACACAACCATGTTGCGGATTTCTTTGTTGATCTGGTGCATATCGCCGATTTGCGTAAAATACGTCTTGCGAAGCCGCTTGGAGACGCCCTTCATGGCAGCTTCCGGATACACGCCATGTCCCGCGAAATCAATCGAGTCTTGATCCAGATCGGTTGCGAAAATTTTTACCGAGAACGATTGCCCGGTCTTCGCCATATGCTGGTGAAACAATATCGCCAGCGAGTACGCCTCTTCTCCGGTCGAGCAGCCGGCCGCCCATATTCGGATTTGCCGCTCGCTTTGCTTGCTTTCCAAGATCGCGGGAATCACTTTGTGCTGCAGCGCCTCGAACGCTTGTGCATCGCGAAAAAAGCGCGTAACGCCGATCAGCAGGTCCTTGACGAGCGAACCGAGCTCGTTCTCGTCGTTCTGCAGCAGCTGCAAATAATCGGCCTGCTTGTTCATGCCGATCATGCTCATTCGACGCTCCATGCGACGGAAGATGCTGTTCTGCTTGTAGTGCGAAAAATCGATGCCTCTGGACATGTTCAGCAATTCGAAAACGCGCTGCATCGTTTGCTCGTCCCAACCGACGATAGATGGCAGCGCTTCGTCCCCCGGCATATCCCTTTCTTTCTCATGATCGACGACCGCCCGACCCAACAAGTAATTGGCTATCGCGCTCGGCGCAAGCACGTGGTCGACGCAGCCGGTCGATCGGGCGCTATTCGGCATCCCGTCGAATTTCGCCGACTTCTCGTCCTGCACGATAACCAGACCCCCGTGCTCCTTGATCGCCTCCGCACCGCGCGTGCCGTCGCTTCCCGTGCCGGACAAAATGACGCCGACCGCTTGGGTGCCCACATCCATGGCCAGCGAAGTCAGAAACATGTCGATCGGCAGATAAAGACCGGCCGATTGCAAATAACCGGTCACTTGCAGCTTTCGGTTGTTGATCGTAATCGCTTTGCGCGGCGGAATCAAATAGACGCAGTTCGGCTTCACCTCCATTTGATTCTCCGCTTCGTATATGCGCATCCGAGTGTTCTTGGCCAAAATCTCCGCCATGAAACTCTTGTAATTCGGTGAAAGATGCTGAATGACCACAAAAGACAAGCCACTGTCCGCTACCATATGATCGAAGAAGTGCTGCAGCGCCTCCAGACCGCCTGCAGAGGCGCCAATTCCTACGATATAACCGCCCGCAGCAGGCTGCTTCCGTCTTTCTTGTATCGCTGGTTTATCACTCATTCACCTCAACCTCATTTCATTCGGCGTTGTTCGGCACACCGTTGTCCAGTCTATTATATCAAAATGGGTACTCTGCATCAAAATCCCTATTAACCCAACATATACCTTTTTTCGGCCCGTCGCCCTATGCGAGTGATGATGTTGCACGGCGGCGCTTCCGCCAGATGGGCTGCAAAATGTGCACGACCTGCAGCGCAAATAAGCCCGGGGCTGACAAGCTCCCGGGCTTTGCTTTATTAACTTTCGTATTCGCGCACCGCTTCATTGGCGAACTAGCGCCGTGCTGTCCGGCTGAATCACGATCTCCGGACGACCTACGCCGATATACCGGATGCCGTGCTTCGCCATTTGGACCGGATCGAAGCAGTTGCGGCCGTCGATCACGACCGGCCTGGCGAGCCTTGCCTTTACTTCCTCAAGGTCCAGCGTCCGTACGGCGCTCCATTCCGTCGTAACGACCATCGCATCGGCGCCGGTTAACGCTTCGTAGGGGTCGCTGACGTAAACCGCGCCGTCCAAACTCAGAACATCCGCCGCAAGCTCAGCGGCGACCGGGTCATATGCGCGTACGCGAAAGCCGCGTTCCACCAGCATGCTTAAGATATCGAGCGCCGGTGCGTCGCGCAGATCATCGGTCTCCGGCTTGAACGTCAAGCCCATCAGCGCTACCGTGCAGGGGCCTCCCAGCGTCTGCTCGATCTTATCTGCGAACCTCTCCCGCTGGCGGCGGTTCACCTCGATGACCGACCGCAATATAAGAAAATCGTAATCGACATGCTCCGCCAAGCGGAGCTGTGCTTTCGTATCCTTCGGAAAGCAGGAGCCGCCGTACCCGATGCCCGCCTCCAGAAAGTGCGGTCCGATGCGCCGGTCCATCCCCATCCCTTTGGAGACGAGGTCGATGTCGGCGCCCACCTTCTCGCATACGTTTGCCATCTCGTTAATGAACGAGATTTTGGCTGCCAGGAAGGCATTGGACGCATATTTGATCAGCTCGGCGCTCTCTCGGTCCGTGTACAGCACCGGTGCACCGAAGGACGCATGGAGCGCGGCAATTCGTTCCGCCGCGTCCCGGCGGTCCGCGCCGATGACGATCCGGTCAGGTTGCAGCGTATCCCGAATTGCCGAACCCTCCCGCAGAAACTCCGGATTAGACACGACATCGAACGCCAGAGGCTTGCGTAAAGCTGTCTCAATCCATCCTTCCACGAGCCGCGACGTGCCGACCGGCACCGTGCTTTTCATCACAATGAGCTTTGGCGCGTCCATCGCCTCCGCAATTTCAGTAACGGCTGCCTGGACTTGGCTTAGATCGACCTCGCCGTTCGGGAGCGTCGGAGTGCCGACAGCCAGAAACACGATATCCGATTGACGCACCGCGTGCTTCAGATCGGTCGTAAAGGCCAGTCGCCCGCCTTGCAGATGCCGCTGCACCATTTCATCCAGGCCCGGTTCATAGATGGGAATATGACCGCTTTGCAGGAGCTGTATTTTCTCCTCCGCCCGATCCACGCCAATGACGAAATGCCCGGCTTCTGCATAACAGGTGCCGGAGACGAGTCCGACATACCCGGTTCCTACCACTGCAATCCGTTCGAACATAAACGCCTCCCGATTCCTGATTCGATTCGCCCGTTACAAACCTAACCGCCCGCGCAAATATCGCTCAAGCGGCCCTTTCAACTCGTCGCGCTCGAGCGCCATCTCGACGGTTGCTTCAATATAGCCGAGCTTATCGCCGACATCGAAGCGTCGACCGCCGACCGGCATCATCACCATACGCTGCTGCCCGTTCAGCACCCGCAGCGAGTCGGTCAATTGAATTTCTCCGCCTCGGCCTGGAGCGCTGTTCTCCAGAATGCCGAAAATTTCCGGCATCAATACGTAACGGCCGATGATGGCCTGATTGGACGGCGCCGTATCGCGATCCGGCTTCTCCACCAAATCCTCGATCCAAAGAAAGTCCGATGCCTCCTTCACCGGAGACAAAATCCCGTACTTGGACACGTCCTCCCACGGCACTTCCTGCGCACCGATGACCGAGGTGCCCGTCATGCTGTGCAAGTCGATCATTTGCTTCAAGCAAGGCGGGTCCGACTGAATGATGTCGTCGCCGAGCAGCACGGCGAACGGCTCGTTCCCGATAAATTTGCGGGCGCACAAAACCGCGTGGCCGAGGCCGAGCGGCTGCTTTTGACGTATGTAATGAACGTCAGCCAGATTGGAAATCGACTGGACCATCTGGAGCAGTTCGGTGTTTCCTTTTTCCTCCAGGATCATCTCCAGCTCGGCCGACTTGTCAAAATGGTCTTCGATCGCCCGCTTGTTGCGGCCCGTCACGATGATGATATCTTCGATTCCCGAAGAAATCGCTTCTTCCACAATATATTGAATCGCCGGTTTGTCGACGATCGGCAGCATTTCTTTTGGCTGCGCTTTCGTTGCCGGCAGGAACCGGGTTCCCAGTCCTGCCGCCGGAATAATCGCTTTGCGTACGCTCATGTCCTCACTCCTCTTCTCTGTTTCAGCCTCTCGACGACCTCAGCGTCGATCCGGCGTCCTCCGACCGGGGCGTGAAACACGACGCCCCCGCGCTCGCCGTGGTAATCGGAGCCCGCCGTGACGACCAAGCCGTAACGATCGGCCATCGCAGCATAGTGAGCCTCCTGCCCGGGCGAATGGTCGGCATGGTAGGCTTCCAGTCCGACCAAGCCTTCCGCGGCAAGAGAAGCGATAAGATCGTCCCGCCCGTATAAGCCGGGATGCGCCAGCACCGGCGCGCCGCCGGCTTCCTGAACCCAGCGAACCGCTTCAAAGGGCGTAATGCGCGGCGGCGACACGAACGCGGCGGCTCCGCTGCCCAGGTAACGCTCGAACGCCTCAGCCATCGATCCGACGTAGCCCTTGCGCACGAGCGCGTCCGCAATGTGCGGGCGCCCTATCGTATCGCCTTGCTTCTTAACGGTCTGCAGCGATTGCAGCACGTCGTCCATCGTCAGGTCGAGGCCGAGCTCGCGCAGCCGCTCCACAATCATCTCGTTGCGCCGGTCGCGCACGCGCCGAAGCTGTTCCAGCCGGGACAACAACACAGGGTCGTCCTTGTCGATCCAATACCCGAGCACGTGGATATCGACCCCTTCATGCATCGTGCTGATCTCTACGCCAGGCACGACGGTGACGCCGTAGACGGCGCCGGCTTGAAGCGCTTCCTCCAGCCCTCCGACCGTATCGTGATCGGTCACCGCGACGGCGCTGAGGCCCGCTTCCGAGGCTAATCTCACATTGTCCGTCGGAGTCCCCGTACCGTCGGAAGCCAGCGTATGCGTGTGCAAATCGGCGAATGCCACTTGAGCCAACATCCCCTTCTCCTTAATGTCAATGCGCTACAGCCATTGGCTGAGATCTCGCTCCCGTAAAAACGTCAAAAACGTTACCGCCGAAATCGGCAGTAAGGTCGAGCTTAAATAAATGGCATGAAAGCTGCGGACGAAGCTTACATCCTTCACATCTTTTACCTGCAGCACCCCCAGCGCAGCCTCGTGTTTAAGCGACGATTGGGACAAGATCGAGATGCCGAGTCCCGCCTCCACCGCCGATTTAACCGCTCCTGTGCTGCCGAGCTCCATCACGATTTTGAGCGAAGACGGGTCATAGCCCGCTCGCGTCAGCTCTTCTTCCATCACACGCCGCGTACCGGAGCCCTGCTCCCGCAGGACGAAAGGGTACTTCATCAGTTCCTCCACCGGCACCAGGTCGAAGTCGCCAAGCGGATGATCCTTCGGCAGGATCAGCTTCAATTCGTCGCTGAGCACGGCTTCCGTATGCAGATCCGAATGCTTCACTTCAGCCTCCACCAGCCCGAACGTAAGCTGATGATTCAGGACTTCCTCCAAAATTTGCTTGGTGTTGATCACCTTCATGCTGACCGAAATATTCGGGTACTCCAAACCGAACGGACCGAGCAAGCGCGGCAGGATGTACTCCCCGACCGTCAGGCTAGCCCCCAGATGAAGCCGGCCCTCCAGCATATGCGTGAACTTTGACATACTAACGTCCGTTTCCTTAATCAGCTCGATACTTTTCTTCGCGTAAGGCAGCAGCGTGCGTCCCGCTTCCGTCAGCTCGACCCGCTTGGTTGAACGGACGAACAGCTTCGTGCCGAAATAATCCTCCAGCGATTGAATTTGCATCGTCACTGCCGGTTGGGTCATATGTAAAGCCCCGGCCGCGTGTGAGAAGCTGCCCTTTTCCGCGACCGTGTAAAAAATGTGAAGCTGATGAAAATTGAGCGCCATAACGTACCTCCGCAAGGGTCTTCCTTCAAATTATATCTAAAATAACGGCGATTAGCCATCCGAACGTTTTAAGCCCGCGTTAAAAATGAAAAAAGGTACGCCTTGAGGGCATACCTTCAATAACGCATCGTAAGTCGGAGAGCTTGGCGTTATCTTCGCTTCCTGCTGTTCTTGATCAATGTCATGCGGCGGGAGTGGCGCAGCCACGAGTAATACGAACGCAAATCGCGCAGTTCCATCGTTTCGGACATCCGTCCGAGAAAGGTGACGACGATCATCTTGTAAGTCGGAGGCCCTGGTTGAGGCCCGGGCTTCACGGTTTCGGCGAATTCGCAGACCATCACCAGATCATCATCGATCAGAAAGACGTCCTGCTCATTTTTGTAGTAAGTCCGAATGGAATTTGATCTTAATTTGCTCCACAAAAATTCGGTGATGTCATGGAAACCGGTTTTCTCGGATTCAACACGATCGGCCCACCGGCTGCGGGCATGATGCGTAATCACGATATCTGTAATTGCTCGACCCCCAAGCACGATCGGGTTGGTATCGTTTCGGTTGTCACGTTCGCCGACTCTGCGTTCTGCCACAAACCAAACCCTCTTCCTACAAAAATAGTCCGTCAAACCTATATACTTTTTTAATCTACTATTATATTTTACAGCATCCCTCGCGAGAATCAACTTAAAAAATCTTTAGATAAAAGGCCCCGGTTCGAACCAGAGCCTTCATTTCGTCATAGAATGCTAAAAAAACCGCCGTTTGCGGCGGCGGGTTTGTCTTACAGGGTGTAGAATCTTGTTTTATCAGGCATATTACTGCTATACTCGGTTTTGATTTCATTCCGGTAGGAACGCTCCACTTTTTTGACGAAGGGCAGCTTTTGCAATTGTTTGACCGTGTCGTCCAAACGGCTTGCATAAACATACATAGCGGCATAATGCAGCTTCTTGGAAATAAAATGGACGTTTCCGTATTTCTCCAAATGCTTAGCCGCCGCCTTGACGTCGGACACCCAAACGATGATTCCGGTACGCTCGGTAAACATATCGTTAACCTTCTTTCTCCAGCTTTCTTAGACAATGAAAGGAATGAAACTCGATGTCCACTTCAGATGCCGAACTTCTTGTCGCCGTCACGCGCGGTCCGGTTACGGAAAGCGTTCATCGCGGCCATATCGCCGTATCGGACTCGCAAGGAAGGCTGCTGGCTTATGTGGGAAATCCGCACTTTTATACGTTCGCCCGCTCCACCGCCAAGCTGCTGCAGGCCATTCCGCTTCTCGAAGCGGGCGGCGCCGAACGGCTGTCGCTGACCGATGCCGAAACGGCCATCACTTGTGCGTCCCATAACGGGGAGCCGGAGCATACACAGGCGGCGATGTCCTTGCTGGGCAAGGCCGGCCTGGGTGTAAGCGCTCTTGATTGCGGGCCGCAGGAGCCGTTGCTGCGGCGCGAAGCGGATCGGCTCAAATACGAGCATGTCGCGGCCGCGCCGATTCACAACAATTGTTCGGGCAAACATGCGGGCATGCTCGCCCTAGCCTCGTTGATGCAAGTATCTACTCATCAGTATACTCACCCCGATCATCCTGTCCAGCACAAAATGCTGCAAACCGTCAGCGACATGTGCGGAATCCCGGCCGAGCGCATCGAGCTTGGCGTCGACGGCTGCGGGGTTCCGGTATTCGCGCTTCCGCTGGCTGCTCTTGCCTACGGATATGCGCGCCTCGGGCGCCCGGATGACTTGGCGCCGAAGCGTGCGGAAGCTTGTCGGCGCATTATAGCGGCCATCCGCCGTTCCCCGTTCTATCTAGCGGGCACGGATCGTTATGATACGCGCTTGGCGGAATTAACCGCCGGACGGATTATCGGCAAGATGGGCGCTGAAGGCTTGTACGCGGCGACCGTCCCGGAGCTGGGCATCGGCATCGCCATTAAAGTCGACGATGGCGCCGAACGGGCGCTGTATCCGGTTGCAACGGAAGCGCTGCTGCAGCTCGGTCTGTTAAGCGAGGAGGAAGCGGAACGGCTCGCCCCGTTCCACCGGCCGGACGTCGTCAATCGCCGGCATGAGACGGTCGGACGGATTCAGCCGGTATTTCGGCTTATTCGCACACAAGAACACACATGCTAATAAAACAGAAAGGGCGGCGTCTGCCGCCCTTCATTGGTTCCGGCTTACTCCCGCCTCAGCCGCAATTCCCGCTGCAGCTCCCTCCGGAAGAACAACCCCCGGAGCTTGCGAGCGGATCGTTCGAAGGCACCTTGATCGTTTCCGAGACGGAACGTGCGATCGTCTCCGAGACGGTATATAGAAGGTCGTCCAGCTTCCTCTCCGCCTCTTTATATTTACGAACCGCCTCTACTTCGTCAAGCTGCGCCTGCACGGCTTTCACCTGATCGAGCGCCTCGTGATAATTCGGATGATAGTGGCCAAAGCGTTCGCACTCTTCGAAAAGCTCTTTCTTCTTGGCGAACTCCTTCACCAGACGCGCCACTTCCGGATCGGCGTCCTTGGCTTGCTTCCAATATAAATAATCCGCGGTTTCTGCGGAGTACTTGATCATATCGGCCAAATCGTAGGCCTCCAACAGGATGGCAGACATATCGAGCGTGCGCGATTCCATAACCGCCATGTTTAAGCACCCGCCTTTCGGATAATATAAGCTTACCCTTCTATCATATCACATTTTAAAGAAATACGCCGTTGGATTAATATTTATCGTTGATCCCAGGCAAAATCAGCTTCATCTCCTGCCATTCGTCGGCAAGGAGACGAATTTCGCCGGCGTTCCCGCTCCGTTCCTCCGCCGGCCCGAGCCCGGTCATGCACCAGGTGCCTCTGGTTTCCTGCACCTTGCGGGGGGCGAACCGAACATCGGCGCCATCCTTGCGGATTTGCAGCAGCGTCCGCATCTCGATCGCTTTCTCAACCATATCTTTGCGCGTAGATGGGTGATAATTCCGATAATCCCGCAGCCAAGCCGCCGGGATATCCCGCAGGTCCGGATACAGATCGGCAGGCTCAGGCAGCCGCGCTTCCATCTGAAAGTATGCGATGGAATGCCGCGAGTAGACGAGCCCCTTCGCCGTTCCGGCATCAAGCTCAAACTCCGGTTCACGCGGCGGCTGTGTTCTCTCTTGCCCGGAATCCCGGTGCAGCGAAGGATAGCGGCGGCCTCCGCTTCCGGCAGCAGGATCGGCAGCCGGAAGCCCGGCCATAAATCCGGCCTTCTCCAATGCGGCGGCGAGCGGCTTGATATCGTTCTCGTCGATGACGTAATGCATGTCCCCGATCCGCTCGCCCAACAGCTTCGACACCGGCGGCAGTCTCGTTAAGGCTGCCGCCGTATCGGCATCGGCGCAGCGCAGCAGCACGACACGCGTGAGATTCGTTTTGCCGAACGGCTTCGCCCATTGCTCGACGGTCAACCGGACGTTGTCCGGCAGCCCGTATGCCGCGTGCTCTTCCAGAAAGTACAGCACGTCGTCCGCAGTTCTCCCCTGCTCCAGGGCATACTTGAGGCTCGCCTTGGTCAGTTTGGTTACGGAGAGCACGTCCCGGACAGGCGGGTCGCATAGGCAGATCAGCTCCCATTGCACCCAAAGCGGCACGTCAGGCGGTACGAGGATTTCGAAATCCGGCTGCACGAGGAAGGCACCCGGCATCTCCTCGACTGCCTCCCCCTCCGTACCGGCGGCTCGCCAACGCCAACGATAATACGTAGAAGCGCCTCCCTGGCCCTCGCGGCCGAGGCCGATGCAGCCTCGCTCCAGCCAGCCGAGCCCGGTTAACGGCTCCAACCATTGCTCCCTTAGCAAACGCACGCGTTCGGCCGCATCGTCCGAGTTTTCCGCGCCCTCGGCGAGCCCGTAACGGCGCAGCGAGCTCAGCAGCATCTCAGGGGCAAACCATTCGCCTTCCGGGATCGTCTCCAGCAGCAGCACTGCGTGCTGCTGCCACGCATAGGCCGGGAAGGCAAGCTCCTTCCACAGCCGGTACAACCGTTCGTTTTGCCGGGCACGGGTAGCGTGGAGAAACGAACGCAGTTGTTCTTCCTGCAGACGCAACCCTTCGTCATCCATCTCAAGTAATCCCATTTTCAGCAGCATATCCAGGACCAGCGCCGTCTTCAACGGGTAGACGTCCGCATAGGCATACTTCAGCGACACGCCTTGGAAGCACTCGTCTTGCCAAGGCAGCCCTTCATTCAGCCGTTGAACGGCTTTCTTCGGCAGCGTGCCGTTTTTTGTCAATTTCATATCCAGCTTCGCAATCAGCGTCAGGATGTCGAAGATGGCGATGACAGGTTCCCGGCCGCCCCCGGCTTGCAGTTCAATCGAACCCGGGTCCAGCCGTTCCGCCGCCGCTCTTTCGCCGAGCAGCGGGTAGAGGATGCGCTGCCACCGCGGAAGGGCGTCCTCAGGAAGCAGGTACACAAGCTCGCCCCACGATTTGCGGAATGCGAACACCAGTCCTTTACGCCGAATGCCGGCGAATCCGGCTTGTACCTCCGCACCGGATAGCGCCGCCCCAACCGATCGCTCTAAACGCGCGTCGTCAAAGGGTTCGCAGCCGATCCGCCGCACGACAGCGTCCAACACCGTACGTTCCGCCGGCGCAAGCCGATTGTACACAGTCTCCAGCACCACATCGTCCTGCCAAAGCCGCTCCAGCGCTTGTCCTCGCCTCAGCCACGGCGCATAAACGGTTTCCGCTTCAAGACGACCGCGCAGTTCGGCCGGCATCAAGGCAAGCAGTCGATCGTAATTCATCGCACGGTCACCTCCGACACACCGGCCGCACCGACCATCCGGTAGTTGTAGCCTTGTTCGATCAGAAACAACTGACGGTTCATCGCAAACTCCTGCTCCTTCGTATCTTCGCTGACAATCGTATAAAAGTAAGCTTTATTTTCTCCCGATTTCGGGCGTAAAATGCGGCCCAGCCGCTGCGCCTCCTCCTGACGGGAGCCGAAGCTGCCGGACACCTGTATCGCCACCGCCGCATCGGGTAAATCGACGGCAAAGTTGGCCACTTTGGACACGATCAGCACGGGAATTTCGCCGCTGCGGAAGCTGTGGTATAACGCCTCCCGCTTGTCGTGCGGCATCTCGCCGCTGATCATCGGCGCGCCGGTCCGCTCAGCAAGCTTGTGCAGCTGCTCCAAATATTGCCCGATGACGATTACCTGCTCGCCTTCATGCTTGCGCAATAACCCATCCACAACGTCCAGCTTGGCCCGGTTATTGCTTGCGATGCGCATCCGTTCCCGTTCGGCCGCCGACCGGTAAGCCTCCATCTCGGCGGGCGGCAGCGGCACCCGCAGCTCGACACATTCGACGGAGGCGATCCACCCTTGCGACTCCAGAGTTTTCCAGGGCATCTCGTACCGCTTCGGACCGACGAGCGAGAATACGTCCTCCTCGCGTCCGTCTTCGCGGATCAATGTAGCGGTAAGCCCCAGCCGCCGCGTCGCCTGGATATCGGCCGTCACCCGGAATACGGGAGCGGGCAGCAGGTGGACTTCGTCATAAACGATAAGCCCCCAGTCCCGTTTATTAAACAGGTCCATATGAACGAACGATTCGTTCTTCGACTTGCGGTACGTCAAGATTTGATACGTTGCGATCGTCACGGGGCGAACTTCTTTTTGCAAGCCGGTATATTCGCCGACCATATCCTCCGTGAGGTCCGTTTTATCCAAAATTTCGCGCTTCCACTGCTTCACCGACGTGCTGTTCGTCGTCAGAATGAGCGTCGCGCACGACAGCTTCCCCATCGCCGCAATGCCGATAACCGTCTTCCCTGCGCCGCAGGGCAGCACCAGAACGCCGCTGCCGCCCTGCATCGAGCCCTCGCGGTAGAAGGAATCGACCGCAGAGCGCTGGTAATCGCGAAGCGCGAAGGCGCCCGTACCGGCGGCATCCGAACGCAGCTGGATCGGCAGCGATTCGCCTCGGCTGTAGCCGGCAAGATCTTCAACCGGAAATCCGAGCTTGACCAGTTCCTGCTTCAATAAACCCCGGTACTGTGCAGAAAACCGCAGCGTCCGTTCATCCAGCTGGCATAGCCCATAGGAACGGAGCGATTTGTAACGAGCCATTTCCTTAATGATTTCGATATCGTCGGAGATTAGAAGCAACTCATCTCCAAGCCTTTCCAACCGCACTAACCCGTACCGCTCAATAAATCGCCGGATGTCCTGCTTGACCGACACCGGGACACCGAACTTCGAATTCGCTTCGAGAAAAGCGATCACATCCTCGGCCGTGACTCCCGCGGCAGCGGCGTTCCAAAGCGATAGCGACGACATCCGGTACGTATGCATATTATCCGGCGATTTGACAAGGTCGGCGTACCGGATCAGCTCGGCGCGCATTTCCTCGAATTGGGGGTGTCTCGTTTCCAATAAAATGCAGAAGTCGTGCTGTACAACGAGCGGCCGGTCTTTATGAAACGTAGGCATCGCAGTTCCCTCCAAGCATTGACAGATATTTGTAGTATGAGGGAACGGCGCACGATTTAAACCTCCTTTACCGAGAATCAAACTCGAAATTCCTTGAAAAACGTCGAAATTTGTGAAAAAATGTGTGGAGCAACCGATCTCTACCGTTGGGGCGGATCGGCGTAAAGGAGATTGCAATCATGATGAGACATCTTTGGGCGGCAGTGATCTGGGGAATGATATTCGTCTTGTCCGGGTGCGGGGTCCCGCCAGAGGGCACGGCTGGATCGGACGACGACGCATTCGTACAAGCCGTCTTGGCGGATTATCCTCAATTAAAAGGAAAGCCTTATTCGGTCGATCAAGTGAAACGTGTGGTCGACGGCGATACGTTCGAGACGGCCTCGAACAATAAAGTTCGCCTGATCGGCGTAAACACGCCGGAAAGCATCGGCAAAATTGAGCCGTACGGCAAAGAGGCCAGCGAGTATACGAAGAAACGTCTGTCTAATCGGAAGGTCTTTCTGTTTACGGATACAGGAAACACCGATACTTACGGCCGACTGCTGCGCTACGTATTCGTCGAAGGGGAGCGAATCATGTACAACGAACTGCTGGTGCGTGAAGGATACGCCAATCCGATGACCGTGCCGCCGAATGTGATGTATGCGAAGCTGTTCGTCCAGGCGGAGAGAAGCGCTCGCGAGCAAGGCAAAGGCTTATGGGCCGCAGGAAAAAAACCAGGCAGCAGCACTGGCGTCTCCGCGGGAACAAATAACGAAGCCGCCGATTCCACTTGCGCGAATCCGGAGATTAAAGGCAACATCAACGCCAGGAAGGAAAAAATATACCATGTTCCCGGCGGCCGCTACTACGAGCAAACCGTGCCGGAGCAGCTGTTTTGCAGCGCCAAGGAGGCCGAGAACGCCGGTTATCGCAAATCGAAAGAATAAGCAAAAAATCCTCCGGCTCCCCGGAGGATTTTTCATACGAGCGTATCATTTAATTGACGGTTTGTTTGTGGTTCTCGGAAATTTGGCTGAGCGCCTCGCCCGCCTCGTTCTCGAACTTGTCGCGCACCGCCAGATCCCCTATGGAGACGATACCGACAAACTCCCCGTTCTCGACGACCGGAAGGCGGCGAATTTGCTCCTTCGCCATCACCTTCGCCGCTTCATCGACGGTCGTATCCGGCGAGACGGATACGACTTTATCGCTCATCACCTCTTTAATCGCGGTGGATCCTTCCTTTTTAGCCGCAAAGCCGCGGATGACCAGGTCGCGGTCGGTCAGCACGCCGATCAGCTTCTTACCGTCGACGACCGGGATAAATCCCGTATCTTCCTGCTTCATTTTTACGGCAGCTTCATATACGTTGTCCTTCAGCGTCACTGTCGCGCAATCTTTCGTCATGATTTCCCGAAGCGTCCTCGATGCCATCGCGCTCATCCTCCTGAGAAAAAAATCGGCGGTACGCCGTCTCCCATAGATTTGCCCTGGCGGCGCGATCCCATGCGCTTCGAAGAACTAGCACTTAACGGGAAGTCCGGTACTCGTTCATATAATCGAGCGTCATGCTCACGAACAGCTTCGCCGCGTGCAGCATCGCATTCTCGTCGATGTCAAAGCGGGGATGATGGTGCGGATAAACAATTCCCCGCTCCCGATTGCCTGCGCCGACGAACATGAAGCACCCCGGAATTTGCTCCAAATAATAAGCGTAATCTTCCCCGGCCATAATAAGCGGCGAAAGCTTCGTGCCCGCTTCCCCGAATGTCTGCGGCGCCGTGCGCAAGAACCGGTCTGCTTCCTCGGCATGATTAATGACCGGAGGATACCCCATCTTGTAATCAAGCGTGTACGTGGCGCCGTGCATCAAACAGGTCTGGCGCACGATCGTTTCCAGCCTGTCCTTTACCATCGACCTTAAGTCCGGATGAAAGGTCCGGACCGTTCCTTTCAACGTCGCCGTTTCGGCGATGACGTTGAACGTCGTGCCGCCGTGTATCGATCCGACCGATACGACGCAAGGCTCCGTCGGATCGGCTGAACGGCTGACGATCGATTGCAGATTCACGACGAGCTGCGAAGCGACGAACACACTATCGATCGCCTCGTGCGGCAGTCCGCCGTGACCGCCCTTGCCTTTAATCTCGATCACAAACTCGTCCGCGGCAGCCATCATCGGTCCCGGCTTACAAGCCGCCGTGCCGACCTCGAACGGCGTCCATAAATGAATGCCGTATACGACATCGACACCGTCCAATGCGCCGTCTTCGATCATCCCCAGCGCTCCTCCCGGCGTCGTTTCTTCGGCAGGCTGGAACAGGAACACGACGGTGCCGTTCAGACTGTCGCGATGCCGGCTCAGCGTCTTGGCCACCGCGAGCAGCGTAGACGTGTGGGCATCGTGTCCGCAAGCGTGCATGACGCCGGGTACGGTCGATGCGTATTCGCACGCTTTCTCATCCTGGATCGGCAGCGCATCCATATCCGCCCGCAGCGCCACCGTCGGCCCTGCGTTCCGGCCTTCCAGCCGCGCAACGACGCCATGTCCCTTGCCCGCAAATGTACGGACCTCGAGTCCCCAAGCCAGAAGCCGTTCGGCTACGTAGGCAGCGGTCTCCGATTCGTAATAGGAAAGCTCCGGATTCCGGTGCATATGTCTGCGCCATTCGATCATCTCGGGAAAAACCGATTCAAGCGTTTCATTCATATTCATGGTCTTTCCCCCTTTGTATACGTCTTTAAGTCCACGATCCGTACCTTCGTTTCTTATTGTAACAAATGCGCGGGGCGGTTTCATCCATGTGTCACAAAATTTCAAATTTTCCCTTTGACGCCGCTTGGGCGGGATGCATTAGGCTTGCACAAGTAAGGGAAACATACTATCATGAGTAAAGTGATGTACATAGATTAGGAGGGCTTGCTGTGATTATTGAGAACAGTGGATTGAAGGGCTTGAAAAGCGATCTCGCCCATTTGGACGAAAGTATGGAGCAACTCGGGTTCGTGCGTTGGCAATGGGAGTACTACCGCGCCACTTACGACCTGAAGCTGGAAGATAAAGCAAACCGCGAAGATTACTTCCTGCGCATCAATACACGGGTGGAAAGCGGTAAATTGGAATCCCCTTACGCGATTCTTTACATTGAAGACGTTTATATCGGAAGAGCGACCTTCCCGCACGGTTTGGACTATCAATCTCCGGTTCCGGACTCCATCATGAAAGCCGTAAACGGTAAACTGGCGGAATTGAAAGTTAAGTTGACCCACTAAGCGGAGACTCTCGATGAATTCGCCGCGACGAGGAACGCCTGATTTTCTGCTGCTCTTTCTGACGTTTTTACTCGTGTGCATCGGTTTGGCGTTCGTATTCAGCGCAAGCGTAGCGATGAACGATCCTTGGAGTTTGGTCATTAGGCAAGGCTTGGCCGTCGGCTTGGGAACGGTCATCATGTTCTTTTGCATGAATGTCGATTTCCGCAAGTTTCAGAAATGGGTGGCCCCCTTCCTTACCTTCTCCATCGTGCTGCTGCTTCTTGTGCCGATCGTCGGACGCGAAGTGAACAACGCCAAAAGCTGGATTTATATCGGTTCCTTCGGTTTGCAGCCTACGGAACTCGCCAAACTGGCCGTCATCCTCTACTTGGCGGCCTTGCTTAGCAAAAAGGGGGATAAAATCCACGATTTCAAGCGCGGACTCGTTCCTCCTTTGCTCGTTGTCGGATTCCTGTGCATGCTGATCATGTTTCAGCCCGACCTTGGTTCCACCATGATCGTAGTTTTGAGTGCGGCGCTGGTCATCGTCGTTGGCGGCGCCAGCATCAAGCATATTATGCTGCTCGGCGCAGCAGGCGCCTCCGCCCTCGCGCTGCTGGCGTCCGTTTACTTGTTAAAAACGGGTGGAGACAGCTATCGGGTCGACCGGTTTACGACATTCTTGGACCCGTTCGCCGATCCGCAGGGCGGCAGTTTTCAAATCATACAGTCGCTTTATGCGTTTGGACATGGCGGTCTGACCGGCGCCGGCTTCGGACAAAGCGTCCAGAAGCTGCACTACCTGCCGGAAGCGCACAACGATTTTATTTTCTCCATTATCGGCGAAGAGCTCGGCTTTATCGGATCATCCATATTTTTGATTATTTATTTAGTATTCCTGCTGCGCGGTCTTATCGTGGCCTTACGCTGCAAAGACTTGTTCGGCATGCTGGCGGGCGTCGGTATCGTCGGCATGATCGGCATCCAGGCCTTCATCAACATCGGCGGCGTTACCAACACCATTCCGATGACCGGTGTTACGCTTCCACTGATCAGCCAAGGCGGAACATCCATGCTGGTGACGCTGATGAGTCTCGGAATTCTGCTCAGCATCTCGCGGGAATACAACCGGCCGGATAAAGAGCGGGAGCCGGGAAAGAAATCGAATGAGCGCCGATGGGCGAGATAGAGAGAAAACGGGAAAACCTAGCGGCTCAACGCTAGGTTTTTTTGGGGTATTCGGATGCTGATTTTCATCAGGGATTAGGTTTGTCCGGAACAAAAGATGGCCAGAACCAGTATTCTTCCTTGAGCTATAATTAGAAGTTCAAGCCAGGTCGCAAAATCCATGTTCAAGTCAATGGCATACTCATATGAATTGATACAATCTTGCCAAAATAAATAGTTTTTTCCCTCAATATAGGCTTGAGAGTCAATGAAAATCATGGCGGTGTTCGCCATTCAATGCTCGCACAATCTTTTCTTGATTCATCTCATTGTCACATCATTTCGAATAATTAATCCGATGGGCATCTCGCCCCGGACATGAAAAAGCAGAGGGTGATTTCTCGGCACCCCCTGCTGCGCTATCTTCCTATTTTACCCGATGCTGCGGGTCTTCGGTATGTACCGGTTCTTCTTCGCGGAAGGCGACCCCTTCCACTTTCACGTTGACTTCAATGACCGATAAACCGGTCATGTTCTCCACCGCTTCGCGCACGTTCTCTTGAAGATCGCGGCAAACCTCCTGGATCTTGCTTCCGTAGTGAACGATTACGCGCAGATCGATGGCGGCCTCGACTTGACCCACTTCAACGGAAACGCCCTTTTGCGCGTTTTTCCCGCTCAGGCGCTTGGCCAATCCTTCCGACATCCCTCCAGACATGGCGGCGATCCCCGGCGTCTCCAATGCAGCGAGTCCTGCTATGGTTGCAACGACGTCATCTGAAATGCGGATAAGACCAGTTTGAATTTCTTCGTTCATGAGGATCACTCCTTCACCGATTATACTTCTATTGTAATAACTTCTTTCATGGAAAGCAAATCCAACGTACCCTCGGATTGACAAGGTTCGACACCGGTGCAGCTGATAGTTCAAGGCTTTTCCCGGTGCTTCGCCCTTAGCGTTATTGCACCGCGATTCCGTACTTTTCATCACCGGACTGCGGGTCCAATAAATATTTTGATTGCCTTACATCTTGGAGGGGATTAGAATATTGTTTGTTGATTTAAGGAATACTTTCCCATATGAGGTGATTGTTATGAGACGATACGGTTTTGCCATCGGACTAATCGCTAGCTTCATTTTGAGCGGAGTGGCTCATTATGTCGGCGCTCCAACCTTTAGCCCAACGGTGCAATTTCTGATTTCCGCGGTATCGATCGTGTTCGTTGCCGGGTTTCTTGGCAAAGCGACGGAAAGCGTCGCTCATTATGCCGGAGAACGGCTCGGCGGTTTTCTGAACGCAACGTTCGGGAATGCGGCGGAGCTGATCATCGCCATCTTTCTGGTCAAGGACGGCATGTTCGACATCGTCAAGGCGAGCGTCACCGGTTCGATTATCGGCAACATGCTGCTCGTGCTTGGATTAAGCGTCCTGCTCGGCGGGTTGAAGTACAAAGAGCAATCGTTCAACCTGAAGCTCGCCGGCCATAACGGCTCGCTCATGCTGCTCGCCGTCATCGCACTGTTCATTCCCGCCGCCTTCACGAAAAGCTTGACGACGAACGAGACGATCAACCTAAGCATTATCGTTTCCGCTATCCTTATTGTCGCCTACTTGCTGTGGCTTTACTTCTCGATGGTCACCCACAAAGACGAGCTTTCGGACCCGGTTGTCGAGCATGGAGAAGCGGCCTGGTCCAAAGGGACCTCCGTGCTGTTTCTTATCCTTGCCACGGTCATGGTCGCATTCGGGAGCGAATGGCTCGTGGGCACGCTCGAAGGCTTCAGCCATCAATACGGATTATCCGAGCTGTTCGTAGGCGCTTTCCTCATTGCGATCGTCGGCAATGCGGCCGAGCACAGCGCCGCTATTATTATGGCACGCAAGAACAAAATGGGCGCCGCGGTCGAGATCGCGATCGGCAGCAGCCTGCAAATCGCACTGTTTGTCGCGCCGCTGCTCGTCCTCGTGTCCGTATTATTCGGCAAAACGATGGACCTCGTCTTCACCGGGTACGAGCTGGTCGCCATCGGCGTTGCCGCCTTTATTGCCAAATCGATTTCCAGTGACGGAAAAACCACCTGGTTCGAGGGCGTCCTGCTCTTGGTCGTGTATCTGGTGCTCGGCATCGCCTTCTTCCTCGTTTAACCCAAAAACAAAGGGTAACCTTCAGTCTGAAGGTTACCCTTTGTTTTGCAAATCCAGCGCTTCGTAAAGCGTCGCCAAATTACGCTCCAGCTTCACCAAAATTTGCTTGCCGGTCGACTCGGTAATTAAATCGGCACGAATGGCAAAGTCGATTTCCCGGGACAGCCCGTAGATCTGCGTATCTAAGACCTCTTCGTACAGAGGACATTTGCGTGTGGTCAAGTTTTCCATCTGTACTTCGATCAGCTTCTCGATCTTATCCGCATCTTCCTGAAGAAGAAGCAGCGCTTTCTGCGATAAGCTGAGCAGCACATCCGACGACATGGCGCTCCCCCCTGTGATCCCCGTTATGAATCTAATTAATAGCTTGTATATTTATATTAGTCGAAATCGAACCATTACACAAGTGCAACTCCATAGAAAAAGGCATTTTCGCTTTATGCGAAAACGCCCCCTACGACTAAACCTTATTATTCTTGAATGCTGTTGATGCTCAAGCCGTGTTTCTCGAACACTTCGGCCATAGCTTGCTTGGCTTCTTCAGCATCCGGACCGTGCACGTGCAGGTCGTATTTGCTCGAAGTCAAGAGCGTTGTAAACAAACCAAGGATACTTTTAACGTCGATGTACTTATTCTCATATTGGAGAACAATCGAAGATCTGAATTTGTTGGCGGTTTGCGAAATCTCCACAATAGCTGCGTTGTTTGCGTTCGGCATAAAAATCCCTCCATGTGTTGATGAGACGGTCGTAATAAATCGCTTAGTTAATGATACATTGGAAGAGAATAACATGCAACTAGATTTTTCGGCGTATTTACTTCAACCGTTCCGGATTTAATCCTTCCAGTTCCGGAACGACGAATCGTCCGTCCTTGCGGATGAGCCGGTCGTCGAAATAAATTTCGCCGCCCCCGAATTCAGGGCGCTGAATCAGCACCAAATCCCAATGAACGGACGAGCGGTTGCCGTTATCCGCCTGCTCGTAAGCTTGGCCCGGCGTAAAGTGAAGGCTGCCGTCGATCTTCTCGTCGAATAGCGTATCCTTCATCGGGTACAAAATATACGGGTTAAAGCCAAGGCTGAACTCGCCGATATAACGCGCCCCTTCATCGGTGTCCAGAATCTCGTTCAGCCGTTTCGTGTCGCTCGCGGTCGCTTCGATAATTCGGCCGTTCTCGAAGCGGAACGTAATATTGTCGAATGTAATGCCCGAGCTCACGGACGGTGTGTTATAGGCGATAACGCCATTGACGGAATCGCGCACCGGCGCCGTGTACAGCTCTCCGTCCGGGATATTGCGGCGTCCGCAGCATTTGACCGATCCGATGCCCTTGATCGAGAACGAGATGTCGGTCGCGCCCGGTCCGACGATCCGTACGCGGTCTGTCCTGTTCATTAATTCCTGCAGCGGGTCCATCGCCGCGGACATTGCGGAATAATCCAGGTTGCATACATCGAAATAAAAGTCCTCAAACCGCGACGTGCTCATATTGGCAAGCTGGGCCATCGAAGCGTTCGGGTAACGAAGCACAACCCATCGCGTTCGTTTCACACGCTGCTCCAAATGTACCGGCTTCTGATACAGCTGCTTGTACAGCTTCATCTTGTCTTCCGGCACATCGGACTGCTCGTTCACGTTCTCACCTGCGCGTATGGCGACATAGCAGTCCATATCTTCCATACGCTTCAAATCGAGGGCCGCCCAGTGCTCAAGCTGTTTCTCCGTGATGCCCTTCAGCACGGACGCCCGAACGGCGGGATCGATCAATTCCACGTACGGATATCCGCCGCGGACGTACACTTCTTCGACCAGGCATCGGACCAGCTCGCGCTCGGAGCCGATCATTTCGATCAAAACCTTCTCGCCAGGCTTCACATCGAGCGAATATTGCACAATATTGCGCGCCAACGTATGTAAGCGAGGATCTCGCATCGTTCTTCTCTCCTTTATCGCGTTAAACTTTTTTGCCGGACTTGCCGACAGGTTCGGCTCGCGTCCATTTCTTTTTGTAATAACTTCCCACGGCAAGCATAACCGCCAAGAGAATGAGGAGTACAAGTAACCTCCCTTTATGTTGCCCAAAATGCAGCAAATCGTGCCCAATCAGCGATTCCATAAATACCATCGGCGCTTTGCCGATCAGGGTGCCGATAATGAAATGACGGGTACGTACTTTCATAACCGCGGCGCCCAAATTGATCGCGAAGGAAGGCAGCACCGGGATGATGCGGCTGCCTGCAATAAACCATAGTCCGTACCGTTTCAGCTTCTCGTTAAATTTGTCCAGATAGCTGTATTTGGCAAGCTTGCGCTGCACCCATGTTCTGCCCAGGTTTTTGGCGACCCAATAAGCGATAACCGCACCTAAACAGGCAAACACGTAGTTGACAATGAAGCCCATCCAGAAGCCGAACAAGAGCACGTTAACCCCGGCGACAACGATAAACGGGATAAAAGGCACCAGCGTCTGCACCAGTACGAGCAGCGCTCCTCCGATATGGCCGATCCAGCCTAACGAGTCCAAAGCATCCGATATGTGCTGGACATTCCAATGGCCCAAAGGTTGTCCCTCCCTTCTCACATTCTATTATTGTATCAAAATAAGCAAACATACACGAGCTTTAAGCAGCGGTGATCTTTATTCGAAAATATTACCCGATCCGTGCCGCCTCCACTTGACACAGCCTACTTCAATCTTATAAAATTAGAAGTCGAGAATAAGCGTGATCCCTCACGGGCTTCATGTTTATGGTGGAAGGCGTGTCACCCTCTAAAGATTTCGTTACCGACAGGACCGCGGCTGGTTTTTCTTGTCGATAGCTCCGGTGATCTTTCGGAGCGTAGCAGCGGAATCGGGCACGATCTTCACGCGTTTGTTCCAAGCTTAACTCAACTATATTAAGGTTAAAGGAGTTCATCCTACAATGTCACGTTACACAGGTCCTAAATTTAAATTAAGCCGCCGCCTCGGCATCTCCTTGAGCGGTACCGGCAAAGAATTGAAACGCCCTTTCCCTCCAGGTCAACACGGCCCTGGACAACGTAAGAAACTGTCCGGTTACGGCGTACAATTGCAAGAAAAACAAAAGCTTCGTCACATGTACGGTTTGAACGAGAAGCAATTCCGCAACTTGTTCGACAAAGCTTCCAAGCTGCAAGGTATCGCGGGTGAAAACTTCATGTTCTTGCTCGAAAGCCGTTTGGACAACCTCGTATACCGTTTGGGTCTGTCCAACACCCGTGCAGGCGCTCGTCAGCTCGTCGCTCACGGCCACATTACCGTTAACGGCAAAAAAGTGGACATTCCTTCTTACATCGTTAGCACCGGCGACGTGATCGGTCTTCGCGAAAGAAGCCGCAACCTGTCCGCCGTCAAAGAAGCTTTGGCGAACCGCAACTACTTGCCGGGTTACCTGGAGTTCAACGAAGCCGCCCTGGAAGGTAAATACATTCGTCTTCCTGAGCGCGCCGAGCTTGCCCAAGAAATTGACGAAAAACAAATCGTCGAGTTCTACAGCCGTTAATCCTACATCACACCGAACTGTTCCTTCCGGGAACAGTTCTTTTTTTTCATTTCCACATAAAGAAATACCTCCGCCCCGCTCGCCATAAAGCGCTTCGGGCACGGAGGTATTTGTATTTATCCCAGCTTAATCCGGGCGAATTTGCGCTTGCCGACCTGTACAATGTCGCCATCGGCCGGGGTGAGCTCGGCATTCGGGTCGTCAACCTTCTGCTCGTTGATCTTCACAGCGCCCTGCTGCACGCTGCGGCGCGCCTCGCTGCCGGACGTCTGCAGACCGAGCGTCACCAGCAGCTTCGCCGCGCGGATGACGCCGTTATCGAGCGCCTCCGCAGGCAGCGTCACGTCTTCGATATCATCCGGCAGCGCGCGCTGCTGGAAGACCGTGACGAAGTGGTGCTGCGCCTCATCGGCGGCTTGCTGGCCGTGGTACATCCGCACGAACGTATGCGCCAGGCGCATTTTGGCATCGCGCGGATGAACGGAACCGTCCTCCAGCCCGCTGCGCAGCCGGGCGAGCTCTTCGTTCGACATGTCCGTCGCCAGCTCGTAATATTTAGCCATCAGCTCATCGGGCACTGACATCGCCTTCCCGTAAATTTCGTTCGGCTCTTCGTCGATGCCGATGTAGTTGCCGAGGCTCTTACTCATTTTGTTAACGCCGTCAAGTCCTTCGAGCAGCGGATTCATGATGGCGACCTGGGCAGCCACGCCATATTCCTTTTGCAGCGTACGGCCCATCAACAGGTTGAACTTCTGATCGGTACCGCCGAGCTCGATGTCGCTTTTGAGCGCAACCGAATCGTAGCCTTGCATAAGCGGATAGAAAAACTCGTGAATATGAATCGGCAATCCGGAGCCGTACCGCTTGGAGAAATCATCGCGCTCGAGCATCCGGGCGACCGTCACTTTAGCCGACAATTGCACGACATCGGCGAAATTCAACGGACCAAGCCACTCCGAATTGTAATACAGGTTCGTTTTCGACTTGTCGAGAATTTTATAGATTTGCTTCTGATACGTTTCCGCGTTGCGCTTCACGTCTTCTTCGGTCAGCTGCTTCCGCGTCTCCGACTTGCCGGTCGGGTCGCCGATCCGCCCGGTGAAGTCCCCGATGATGAGCTGTACCTGATGGCCCAGCTCCTGGAATTGACGCAGCTTATGCAGCACCACCGTGTGCCCGACATGAATGTCCGGGGCCGACGGGTCGAGCCCGAGTTTAACGTTTAACGGCTTGCCGGTCGCGACCGAGTCGATCACCTTATTTCTCAATTCGTCCTCCGGTACGATCTCAACGACGCCGCGGCGAATCGTCTCCAGTTGACGATTCACCTCCTCTTGCTGCGCGGACGAAAGTTCCTCCCATTTTGCCATAACGACTGATTCCTCCTAAGAAATAAACTGAACACATAGAAAAAAAGCCTTCTCTTCCACAAAGGGACGAGAAGGCTCTGCTCGCGGTACCACCCTAATTAAAGTCAGGCTCTCAAGATCTGCGCCTGAACTTTCACTTCATCTGAATAACGGGGGTCCCCCGATCGGAAGCTACTGGCTCATCGATGGCTCACAACCAACATGAAGCGTTCCCCTCCGCTGCTCCGGACCGTAATTCGATCAAAGACGAGTACCGGTTCGCACCTACCACCGGCTCTCTGGGAGCTTCGTTCCTTGGCCTACTGCTGTCCATCCTGGCATTTGTCCGTATACAATTACCGATTATTTAACCATACAACGGCGGCATTGTCAAACGGGTTCGCCCCGTTTCTCTCATCCAAACGTCATGGAACAGTCATGAAAGCGATACCGCCGCGCGGTGTTCAGCTTGACGCTTTATGCTATAATGAACTAGGAATGTTTTTCTAGATCAGGAGGAACCCGGTTTACATGGAGACGGAGAACAAGACTAGATCTTACAAAACAATAGTACGCGCGACCGGTAAATACACGGTACTGACGATCAAATGGCTTTTCATTACGGGCGTTATTGCCGGTTTTCTGGCCGGCGGCGCCGCATTCGGATATGTAACCGCACTCGTGAAGGACGACCCTGTACGCGATAAAGAAACGATGCTCAAGCAAATGAACGACGACGCCTTGACCGGCTTTGTTTACTTCCGGGACGATACGGTCGTCGGCCAGCTGCGCACCGAGGAAGACCGGCAGCTCGCCAGCATGAGCGACATTCCTCAGGTCGTGCTGGATGCCGTTTTTGCGATCGAAGATAACAATTTCTACGAGCATATGGGGATCGATATTACCGGGACCGCCCGCGCAGTAGTCCAGAAGCTGCTGAATCAGGATGTGCAAACCGGGGGAAGCACGATTACGCAGCAGCTTGCCCGGCGCGTATTCCTGTCGCTCGACAAAGCGGACAGCCGGAAGGCGAAAGAAATTTTTCTCGCCATGCGCCTGGAACGACTGATGTCGAAAGACGAAATATTACTTGCTTATCTGAACAAAATCCCTTACGGCAACGGCTCGTCCGGCTACAATGCCTATGGAATCAAGGCTGCGGCCAAAGGGATTTTTAATATCGAGGATTTAAACAAGCTGAACTTGGCGCAAGCCGCCTACTTGGCCGGACTTCCACAGCTGCCAAGCAACTATTCGGCGTTCAACAGCCAGGGCATCTTCGACGGCGCCGCCTTCAAGCGCGCCGTGCAACGTCAGCAGTTGGTGCTTCGCCGCATGCTGGAGGAAGGCAAGATCACCCAGCAGCAGCACGACGAGGCGCTTGCCTTCGATTTAAAGGGTTCGCTCGCCGAACGGGTGAAGAAAGCTTACTCCACTTACCCGTTCTTGATGATCGAAGTGGAGAAGGAAGCGGCGAAAGCGCTGTTGAAGGCGGAGAAGCCGGATCTCGACCCGGAGAAAAACCCGGAAACGTACAACGAAGCTCTGAAGAGCATGCAGGCGCAGCTCAGCCGCGGCGGTTACCACGTCTATACGACGATCGACAAAGATATTTACGAAGAGATGCGTTCCATCGCCCAGAACGAAAAAAACTTCACCCCGGATGACAAGGTGAAGGGGATCGAGCAGGTCGGGGCCGTTATGATCGATAACAAAACCGGAGCGATCCTGAGCATGCTGGAAGGACGGGATTTCTTCAAGGAGCAGTTGAACCACGCGACGCAAGCCTATCGCCAGCCGGGCTCCACCATGAAGCCGATCGCAGCCTTCCTGCCGGCCCTTGAGAAGGGAGCCATTCAGCCGGCTTCCGTCATCGACGACGTGCCGATCATTTTGAAGGACGGCACGAAGGTCGGCTATCACATACCGGAAAACTGGGATGACGGATATCACGGCTTGATCACGGCCCGTACGGCATTAAACCAGTCGTACAACATTCCTGCCATCAAGCTGTTCACCGAAACCGTGGGCATCAAAGAAGCTTGGGCGTTCGCAAGCAAGCTCGGCATCCGTTCCATAACCCCGGACGATTACGTCGCGCAGACGGGCGTTATCGGCGGTTTAAAATACGGCGTATCCGTCAAAGAGCTGACCAACGCTTACGCCACGATAGGCAATGAGGGCGTCTTTAACGAGGCGTTCATGATTCGTAAAATTACCGATTCGAACAACCAGATCATCTATGAGCACGAGAGTAAACCGACAACCGTCTTCTCTCAAGAAACGGCGTACTTGATGACAGATATGATGCGTACCGTCATTACTTCCGGAACGGCAACCGACTTGATGAGCAAGTACAAAAGTTACGGTAAAATTCCGATTGTCGGTAAAACCGGTTCCACCCAGGACGACGCGGACGCTTGGTTTATGGGATATACGCCGGATATTACGCTGGGCGTATGGGCCGGATATGAACTGCCGATCCATAAGCTGAGCAAGAAAACCGGCGGTACGAACCGCGCCAAGAACGTGTGGGCGATGGCCATGAATGCGGCGATCGAGAAACATCCGGAGTTGTTCCCGACCAAGCAATTCAAGCGCCCGCCGAACATCGTCGAAATGACCGTGTCGAGCTTATCCGGCAAACTGCCGAGCGAAGCCGTTTCGGCGGCCGGCAAGCTGACCACCGACATTTTCAACAAGAAATTCGTGCCGACCGATGAAGATAATGTCATGGTGAAGCTTCCGATCATTACCTACAACGGGTTGAACTACATAGCGCAACCATCTACACCGGCGGAGTTCGTGCAGGAGAAGACGGTGATCAAACGCGAAAAGTCGTTAAATCAGCTGTTCAAAGAAATCGGGGAAATTATGAGCCGGATGCCGCAAGACCGCAAGCGCAGCATCGATTTCTACAAGCCTAGAGACTTTGACGAGGACGCCCCGTCGGAAACCGATCCGAGAACCGACGACGGCAAACCGCCGGTGCCGCCGACAACCGTTGTCGCCACCCACTCCGGCGAAACAAGCGTCATCACGTTCCAAGCGAGCGAAAGCGCGGATACGGTCGGATACCGGTTGTACCGTTCTACCAATAACGGCAATTATCAAAGGGTCGCGGGGAAAGTCGTCCTCGCCGGAGCGGAGACGAAATTCACCGACCACATCGCTCCGGGACTGCACGGCTACTATGTCACCGCGGTCGATGTGGCGGGTCACGAATCGCCGCCGAGCAAGGCCGCCTTCACGGACGGCACAGCGATGGAACTGCTCTTCCTGAATCCGGATAGCGGCGACCCGCTTGCTTCAACAGAAGGCGCAAAACCAGGCGAGTCAGGCGAATCGAAGCCCGGCAGCACGAACGGGGCTACCGCAGCCAAAACAGCTCCCGCCGCTCCTTCCGGTCTAGCCGCCAAGTCGACCGGCGGCGGTATCGAGTTAAACTGGAAAGCGAACGCCGATAAAGACAAAGTAAAATCGTACACCGTATATTACAACGAGAAGGAAGACGGAAAGTTCGAGAAAATCGGCACGGTTACTGGAGCCACCCAGTTCCGCTATTATGCCGTATCGTTCGATGGGTTTTATCGCATCACGGCAACCAATGAATACGGCGAGTCTAAGCCTTCAGCGACCGTGAAGTATGTGAAATAGTGCAAAAAAACGTCCGGCAGCCGGACGTTTTTTTGCACCCATTCCCCTCACTTATAACGTTAGGTAAATTGACAGACACCTCACTCCCCTACTACAATAAGACTAAAACCTGCAATCATCTGTTAAGCGATGAACGTTCGGTTTTCGGGAGGGTTCATATGCATATTGTACTGCTTAAGCATTTCGCGTTCGACGACGCTTCGGTTATACTCGCTTGGGCGGAGCAAGAAGGCTGTCAGACGACTGTGTTGTTCCCGCCTGACGGGATCGCGCTGCCCCGTATGGACGATTTTGACTGGCTCATCATTCTTGAGGGGCCGATGAGCGCCTACGACAAGGAGGACTGGCTGCAGCAAGAGAAGCGATTCATCCGTTCGGCCGTTGATCACGGTAAACACGTGTTAGGTATTTGCTTGGGAGCCCAAATGCTGGCTGAGGCGCTCGGCGGCAAGGTGTATCGGAACGAACAGAAGGAGATCGGATGGCATCCCGTGACCCGTACGCGCGCTGCACACCGTTTATTCGAAGATGTGCCTGCCTCCTTTCACTCGTTTCATTGGCATGGGGATTGCTTCGACTTACCGGAGGGCGCGCTGTCCCTCGCCTATTCGGATGCTTGCAGGCATCAAGCCTTCGCCTACGGGGAGCGGGTGCTTGGGCTGCAGTTCCATTTGGAGACAACGCCTTCCTGCCTGGCCATGATGCTCGACCGTTGGCAAGACGAGCTGAGCGATGCCCCGTTCATTCAAACGGCAGACCGCATTCGTCAAGAAGCACACCGCAGTGAGGAGTCGTTCCGCATCCTGCGGCACATTCTCGACCGTTTCGCGGCCATTCGCACGATAGCTAACCGATAGCCCCCAATGCGGATGCAAATAAAAAAAGACAGCGGACTCTCAGGCCCGCTGTCTTTCTTTTTGTTCGAATTAATCTTCAATCGTCGACAGGTCGCCTGTCGGCAAGTTCAGCTCCCATGCTTTCAACACGCGGCGCATGATTTTGCCGCTGCGGGTTTTGGGCAGTTTGTCTTTGAATTCAATCTCGCGCGGAGCGGCGTGAGCGGACAATCCTTCTTTGACGAATTTGGAGATGTCGGCTTTCAATTCGTCGGAAGGCGTATACCCTTCGCGCAGCGCGATGAACGCTTTGATAATTTCCCCGCGCATCGCATCCGGCTTCCCGATAACGCCCGCTTCGGCTACCGCCGGATGTTCCACCAGCTTGCTCTCCACCTCGAACGGACCCACGCGCTCGCCCGCCGTGTTAATGACGTCGTCGATCCGGCCTTGGAACCAGAAGTATCCGTCCGCGTCCATATAAGCGGAATCCCCGGAGATGTACCAGCCGGCAATACGGAAGTATTCTTCGAACTTCGCCGGGTTCTTCCAGATTTTGCGCATCATGGAAGGCCAAGGCGTCTTAATGGCCAAGTTGCCCATCCGGTATGGAGGCAGCTCGTTGCCCGCATCGTCGATGATCGCCGCTTCTATGCCCGGCAGCGGTTTGCCCATGGAGCCCGGGCGAATCGTCATCGCCGGATAATTGCAGATCAATTGGGCGCCGGTCTCGGTCATCCACCAAGTGTCGTGAATACGCTGACCGTATACTTTAAGCCCCCAACGGACGACCTCGGGATTCAACGGCTCGCCGACGCTCAGTACGTGACGCAGCGAGGACAAGTCGAATTGTTTCACGGCTTCGTCGCCGGCGCCCATCAGCATGCGGAACGCGGTGGGCGCGCTATACCAGACGGATACTTTATAACGTTGAATCGTATTGTACCAATCTTGCGGGCTGAAGCGTCCGCCGCGGATCACATTCGTCGCGCCGTTCAGCCACGGAGCGAAAATGCCGTACGACGTTCCCGTCACCCAGCCTGGATCGGCCGTACACCAGTACACGTCCTGTTCCTGCAAATCGAGCACGACGCGGCCCGTATAATAGTGCTGAATCATTGCGTTATGGACGTGATAGACGCCTTTGGGCTTGCCCGTGGAACCGGAGGTGTAATGAATGAGCAGCCCGTCTTCACGGTCTACCCACTCAAGCTCCAATTCTTCGGAAGCGGCAGCCATCTCTTTGTGGAAATCTACTTGCCCTTCGCCCAATTGCAAGTCTTGGCCGACCAAAATGACATGCTTCAAATTCGGAAGCTGATCCACCGGTACGCGCGAAAGCTGAGACGGAGTAGTAACGATCGCCACAGCCTCGCTATCCTCCAGACGATCCCGGACAGCCGTTTCCATGAAAGCTTCGAACAACGGTCCGACGATCGCCCCTATTTTAATCGACCCGAGCAAAGCGAAATACAATTCCGGCGTTCTCGGCATAAAGATGAACACCCGATCGCCCTTCCCCACGCCCAGCTTGCGCAGAACGTTGCCGAAGCGGTTGGATTGGAGCTTCATGTCGTGATAGGTGTACTGCTCGTCGCGGCGATCGTCGCTGTAATACAACGCCACTTTATTTTTTCGTTCGGAGTTCGCATGGCGGTCAATGGCTTCGTGGGCCATGTTGACTTTGCCCGTTTGGGCCCAGCTAAACGTCTGTTCGATCGTTTCCCAGCTAAAACCGGCACGTTCTTCTTCGTAATTTTTCATATTCGAAGTTGTTGCTACAGGTGCAATGCTTTCTACACTTGCTTGATCCATGCCACTTACCTCCCGAAATTATCCGTATTTATTTATATAAAACGCTTTCATTAGACATCTGATATTATACCACAACATCTTTCTATTCGCCTATTTATTTGTTATGCTTAACAGAGAATGTCGGAGGGGAGAAACCGCTCACAAATGGAACACCTTAAAATCTATCACTCCTTTACTATCCCGTATCAGGACACGGAAATCGTCGTTGAAGGCCCTGTATCTCCCGAGCGTCTGCGGGGCTATTC
This sequence comes from Paenibacillus sp. JCM 9796, assembly GCF_055379675.1. NCBI lineage: Bacteria > Bacillati > Bacillota > Bacilli > Caryophanales > Paenibacillaceae > Paenibacillus > Paenibacillus sp. JCM 9796. The sequence continues at coordinate 4,964,243 of NZ_AP043723.1, read as the reverse complement.
GATGCATCCGGACCTCGATGCGTTTCGCCGTCCGAAGGAACAGTTCGTGGCCCTGGTGGAGATCGCGGAGCTTCCGGAAGGACGTATTATTCTGGCCCGCCATGCGGAGCAGATCGTCGGGTACGTCACGTTCCATTACCCGGACGAACTGGAACGATGGTCGGAAGGCGGAATGAAAGACCTGATTGAGCTGGGAGCCATTGAAGTGGCCGACGATTACCGCGGTATCGGCCTCGGCAAGAAAATGATCCGGCTCGCCTTCGAGGACGAACAATTGGAGAATGTCATTACCTTTACGACCGAGTATTATTGGCACTGGGATTTGGAGAAAAGCGGGCTTACCGTGTGGCAATATCGCGACATGATGGAGAAGTTGATGAAAAGTGTCGACATGGTCTGGTATGCAACCGACGACCCGGAAATCTGTTCTCACCCGGCTAACTGCTTGATGGTGCGTATCGGCAAAAACGTACCGCTGTCCTCCGTCGAGAAATTCGATCGGGTCCGTTTCCGGCAGCGGTTCATGTACTGATGGGGGCGCAAGAGGATGAAACCGAATGCCATATTTATTTACAATGAGCGGGAAACCGCGTACCGTTTTAATGATAGTCACCCTTTTAATCAAAAAAGACTGCATCTGACCGTCGATTTGTTGAAAAAATCGGGCACTTTGCCCGCTTCCTGTATACGCATGCCGGCTTCCGCCGATGAAGGGCTGCTGCGGCTCATCCATTCGCAAGAATATATCGACGCAGTCAAAGGTCTAAGCGCGGCTGCTCCGGCGCCGCAGTGGCTGGATAAAGCAAGCATGTACGGCCTCGATACGGAAGACACGCCGTTCTTCCCGAACATGCACGACATCACGCTCGGTGTCGTGGGCGGGTCGATTCACGCCGTCGATGCGGTCATGTCCGGGGCATCGCTGCATGCCCTGCATCTGGGCGGCGGGCTGCATCATGCGCTACCGAGCAAGGGCGCCGGATTTTGCGTCTATAACGACGCGGCCGTAGCGATCGCTCACGCTAAGGCGGCTTACGGTGCCAGGGTGTTGTACATCGACACCGACGTGCATCACGGCGACGGCGTGCAGTGGTGCTTTTATACCGATCCTGACGTATGTACGTTTTCGATTCATGAAACGGGCAAGTATTTGTTTCCGGGCACCGGAGCGGCGAACGAACGTGGAGACGGTTCCGGCTTCGGCACTTCCGTAAACGTTCCCATGGAACCGTTTACGGAAGACGAATCGTGGCTTGAATGCTTCGAAGAGGTGCTGAATCGCACGATCGCCCAGTTCAAGCCCGACCTGATCGTGTCGCAGCACGGCTGCGACGCCCATGCGTACGACCCGCTCGCCCACATTCATTGCAGCATGGAAATTTTCCGTGCGATGCCGCGAATCATCCACGGCCTGGCCCACACCTATTGCGGTGGACGCTGGGTTGCGCTTGGCGGAGGCGGTTACGATATTTGGCGGGTGGTGCCGCGCGCCTGGAGCTTGCTGTGGCTGGAGATGAGCGACCATCCACTGCGGGACCGGCTTCTAGCGGAGCCCTCCCTCACCCTGCCGAAAGCTTGGATTGACGCATGGCAGCCGCTGAGTGAAGAAGTCCTCCCACACACGTGGCTCGACCCTGTAGACACCTGGGAACCGATGCCGCGCCGTGCAGAAATCGAAGCCAAGAATCGCCAAACGGTGGAAGTGTCAACGCTTTATTTAGCTTAGCTCGAGGACGCAGCCCTAGCGAATGCACGTGAGATATCCTTTTTTCTGAACTAACTGGCCATTATGCGTAACAACTTTTTCTTAATAATAAACGTGAACAAGGTGGGGTAGTTATTGCAAAAGATCTTAGCATTACTACGATTTTTGGCTGGCATACTATGCTTAATCCTTGGCGTTTATGGTTACATGTGGTGGAATACGCTTTTGAAAGAGAGCGGAGGACCCGATCAAGGCAGTGGGATTATAATGGTCGTACCGAATTTCATTGCCATGTTTTTAGTTGTCATCGGATTAGTTTCCTTAAGTCAAGGAATGATTAGACTACTAAAAAAAGGCGTCACGTGACAGATACTTCTGCGGAAATCTAATGGAGCCTAAAAAGACTTCTATAAAGTATTTGTGGTATCTGGTACGATATTTAGGAGGATTTGGCCACCTATAGGCGTATCTCTAACAGAAATGAGGCGCTCCATATTTTTGGCACTGTGCACTTGATGATAATTCAACCTGCCGAAATGGCAGGTTTTTTTGCGTACATTTGAACTTGGAGAAAAATTCGAGTGGCTGGAGAAGCCGTATATCCGGGTAAAAAAGTAAACCACCTATTTTACGGCGGTCCGCAACATTCCAGGTCGGCGCAGCGTTTATTGGTTTAGATCTGAAATATTAAGGATTCAACTACTTTTATCCAAAGGAAGAGAGCCATGATGTCAACACGATTAAAACGCAGTTTGAGCGCTTTGCTCGTCGGAATCACGGTTACGTGTACGTTCCCCCCTCTTGGCGCGGATGCCGCGGCCCCTGCCCTTCAGGCAACCGTCCCTTCATTTCCCGTCACCGTTAGCGGCACCGTACTCGATGTCACGCACGCCGCCTACCCGCTGCTGCTATATCGGGATATCACTTATTTCCCGATGACCTGGAACAACACAACGGCGCTAGGGTTATCCGTCGCCTGGGATCCGGTTAACGGCTTGTCGCTAAGCAAGAAAGCCGGCTGTGAGCCGGTCCGTCAAGATTTGACTGCCGTGCGTAATGATAAGACGAAGCAGGAACCGGTTATGTTGGCGCCGTTTCCCGTTACCGTGAACGGTCAGAAAGTCGATAACGCGCAGGAGCCTTACCCCGTTCTGCTGTACCGAAACATGACCTATTTCCCCATGACATGGCGCTTCACCCACGACGCGTTCGGCTGGACGACGAGCTGGACGACCGGCCAAGGCTTCGGCCTTCAAGCTTGCGGCAGCGGAGCCGACGTACAAGCGAAACAAGCCGACGCGCTCAACCTTGCCAATGGCGGACAGTTAGCCGTACAGGGCGACTGGCTCTACATGAACCCCGCTCAGCAATACAGCGGACCGAATCAGCTTGTCAAAAAGCGCATGGACGGGTCCGGCGAGGTCAAGCTGGCCGATGACAACGCAAGGTACATCCAGCTTGCGGACGATTGGATCTATTACACGTCCTCAAGCCCCGACATGAAACAAATGGACGGTATTCTGAAAATTAAACCTGACGGATCTCAGCGCACCGTCATTTCTGCGGCTCCCACGAACCGGATGTGGGTAGCCGGTGAGCGGATTTACTACACCCGTCTCGCCTTCAAAGCCATGGAAGGCGTAACCGGAGGCGGTTATTATTCCGCAACCGGTATCCACAGCATGAACAAGGATGGCACGGACGATACCGAGCTCGTCGGCGGCAGCGGCGAATTTGACTTTTTCATCCACGATGACCGGATTTATTTCCTTATGCAGGAGTCGGAAACCGGACCTTCGAACTTGTATGTGATGTCGACCGACGGCACACAGCGGACAAAGCTCGCCGAAGGCGTATCCAGGCTGTCCGTTCTCGACGGATGGCTGTATTATGTCAAGAACGGCATGCAATTGAATAAGCTGAGTCTGGACGGCAAGGTCGATATTCCCCTCCTCACATCGGACCAGTTGATTTCGGGACTGCATTACCGTCAAGGCTGGCTCTATTTCATTCATGGCTCCTTTGGAATCATGGGCTCCGCTTCGATTGAAAAGATGCGGATTGATGGAACGGAGCGCAGCTCGCTCGTTCACGCAAGGGCGACCTCTCTATATTTGGTCGATGACGATACCCTCTATTTCCCGCAATCCTACATGGGCGACAACAGGCTGGAACGATTCGAGCTGACACCCTAATTGGCGATAAAGCGCCATTCTGCGCCTCCTGAAGAACGAAGATCGGCCGCTATCACGGTTCTGATCAGGTCCTTCAGGAGGCCTTTTTTGGCCTTAACCCGAGTAGACGCACAAAACCCGCAACCAAAGGCTGCGGGTTCGAAGCTGAGATGCGATTAAAATTGAATTTTCGACTCGAGGAACGCTTTCAGCTCGCTGATCGGCATCCGCGTTTGTTCCATCGTGTCGCGATCGCGAACGGTCACTTGACCGTCCGTCTCCGATTCGAAGTCATAGGTGATGCAGAACGGAGTTCCGATCTCGTCGTGGCGGCGGTACCGTTTACCGATCGAACCGGCCTCATCGTAGTCGACCAAATAATGCTTGGCAAGATCCGCGAACACTTGGTGGGCCCCATCGGACAGCTTCTTCGACAACGGGAAGATCGCCGCTTTGTAAGGCGCCAGCGCCGGATGCAAATGCAGGACTGTCCGGCTGTCGTCGCCTTCCAGCTGCTGCTCTTCATAAGCGTCGATCAAGAATGCGAGCGTCACGCGGTCCGCACCGAGCGAAGGCTCGATACAGTATGGAATGTAACGTTCATTCGTTTCTTGCTCGATATAGTTGAAATCTTCGCCGGAATGCGTCATATGCTGCTTCAGATCGTAATCGGTACGGTCAGCGATGCCCCACAACTCGCCCCAGCCGAACGGGAACTTGTATTCGATATCGGTTGTCGCGTTGCTGTAGTGCGACAGCTCGTCGTCGGAGTGATCGCGCAAGCGGATGCTGTCTTCTTTAATGCCGAGGGCTAGCAACCAGTCGCGGCAGTAGGCGCGCCAGTACTCGAACCATTGCATGTCCTCGCCCGGCTTGCAGAAAAATTCAAGCTCCATTTGCTCGAATTCGCGTGTCCGGAACGTGAAGTTGCCCGGCGTAATTTCGTTCCGGAAGCTTTTACCGATTTGGCCGATCCCGAACGGCAGTTTCTTGCGCATGGTACGTTGAACGTTCTTGAAGTTCACGAAGATGCCTTGCGCCGTTTCCGGACGCATGTACACCACGTTGGCGCCGGACTCGGTAACGCCTTGGAACGTTTTGAACATCAGGTTAAATTGGCGAATTTCCGTATAATCCAAAGCGCCGCAATCCGGGCAAACGATCTTATGCTCGGCGATCAGCTTCTCCATATCGGCGAACGACAGGCCGTCGACGATCATTTCGATGCCCTTCGCGTTGAGCGCGTTCTCGATCAATTTATCGGCGCGATGCCGCACTTTACATTGCTTGCAATCGATCATCGGGTCGTTAAAGTTACCGACGTGACCGGAAGCGACCCAAGCTTGCGGATTCATCAAAATCGCCGCATCCAAACCAACGTTATAAGGCGATTCTTGAATAAATTTTTTCCACCAGGCGCGTTTGATATTGTTTTTCAATTCCACGCCAAGCGGACCGTAGTCCCATGTATTGGCCAAGCCGCCGTAAATTTCGGAGCCCGGAAAAATAAAGCCGCGGTGTTTCGCCAAAGCGACGAGTTGATCCATTGTTACAGAAGACATAAGTTTGTTACTCTCCTTCTATGTATAATTCTCGGTCAGCCTTGCAATCGTTTCAGCATCCCGTCCACGATTTGGAACGAATGATCCGAAGCCATCAACGTGAATTCGGCAAAATTGACATGCGCCGAACCGTCCGCCTTATCGGACATCGAGCGGATCACGACGAACGGCACCCCGTTCATCGAGCACACCTGTGCAACCGCGGCGCCCTCCATCTCGACGCAAGCGCCCTGCAGCTCGCCGTACAGCCCTGCTACCGTCTCGCGGCTGGCGATGAATTGGTCGCCGGATAACACTCGCCCTTCGAGCACGCGCTCACCGAACAGCTCCCGGCTCACTTCCGCCGCAAGTTTACGCAGCGACCCGTCGGCGGCGAACAGCGAGGTCGCCTCGTACGGAATAGTGCCCCGCGGAAAGCCAAGCGCCGTCACGTCCATATCGTGCTGTAAACATTCCGAGGAAACGACGATATCCCCTACGTTCAAGGAGGGGTCCACCGCCCCCGCAACGCCGGTGAAAATAACCGCCTGCACGCCGAACGTATCGATCAAGAGCTGCGTCGTCACGGCAGCATTCACTTTGCCGACGCCGGATTTGCACAGCACGACGGGTTGCCCGTGGAAACGGCCCTCATAGAACGTGATTCCGGCTTTTACCGTTTCGCGCGTCTCGGTCAGATGTTCGTGGAATTTGTCGATTTCCTCTTTCATGGCGCCGATGACGCCAATCTTATCGTAAACCAAAATCAGTTGCCTCCTTTTACAAAAAGAAGTGGCTCATATCAACGATGAGCCACCGAATTTCTATGAATGACCTCATGCGGCAAAATCACTTGCGATAACTCCGAAGCGTCCTTCGTTTCCTTGTTCATCAGCTTCGTCAGCAATCGCATCGCCACCGCGCCGATATCGTACATCGGCTGCGCCACCGTTGTCAGCTGCGGCCGAACCATCGAAGCCATCCGGATATTGTCCACGCTGATAACCGATACATCTTCCGGTACCTTGACGCCGTTATCCTGCAGCGTGTGGATGGCGCCGATCGCCATCTCGTCCGTCGCTGCGAATATCGCCGTCGGCCGCGGATCAAGCGTTAAGAAATATTTCGTCACTTCAAGCCCGGATTCGTAACGGTAATTGCCGACTCGCACATAGTCTTCGCGAAGCGGAATACCCGCTTCCTCCAGCGCTCTCTTGTATCCTTGGTAACGCGCGAAGCCGTTGGCCGGATCCTGCAAATGCCCGGAAATCATCGCAATGTCGCGATGGCCTTGTCCGATTAATGTCGCCACGGCATCATACGCTGCCTTCTCGTGATCGATATCGACGGAAGGAAGCTTCCGCTGCTCGTCCGCCGTTGCGCAAAGCACGACCGGCACCGAGGACGTTTTGAACGCTTGCACGTGTTCTTCCGTCACTGCGCCGCCCATGAACAATAGCCCGTCCACCTGCTTCTCCAGAAGCGTGTTGATGACGCGGATCTCTTTCTCTTTCTTCTTGTCCGCGTTGCAAAGAATAATATTATAATGGTACATGTTGGCGATATCTTCGATCCCTCTCGCCACTTCCGAAAAGATGGAGTTGGAAATATCGGGAATGACCACGCCGACGGTCGTTGTTTTCTTGCTGGCGAGTCCACGTGCAACGGCGTTCGGACGGTATCCCAAGCGTTCGATCGCTTCAAATACTTTCTTGCGCGTTTGCGGTTTCACATTCGGATTGTTGTTGACAACCCTCGAGACGGTTGCCATGGAAACGCCTGCTTCTCTGGCTACATCATAAATTGTCACAGTCACGGCCATTCTCTCCATTGTAATTTAAAGTATAATGCGATCAGGTCATTTAGCCTTATCATACGACAAAATGCCGGGTTACGCAACGAATTTGGGCTTACGCTTGTGTTTATAGTATCAAATTTATGCCAAAAAAGCCAACTGCGAAGCAGTGGCTTTCAAAAATCTTGCACCGTTAGCGAATGCTTGGCAATCTGCGACAGGCGTTTGCGCAGATCTTCGATCCACGGCCCGTCCTGCAGCGATTGGGCGAGCAGCAGCAAATCGAGCAGTTCGTTAATCCGCTCCTCTATGATCACTTCGATCGCATCCGAGGCACGTTTTTTCTCCGTCACTTTCATCATCAGATAAGCGATCTCGCTAATTTCGTTAAAATTCACCTGCTGTTTCTCAGGCTTGCCTCCAAGCGTTCCGATCAATCCGGTTAACTCGGGCTTCACTTCGGCAAACACTTCGCTCCGGTTACAGGAGTCGCATGAATGAATAGGCACGTTATCGATTTCAACTTTATTCTGATAGATAACCGTGCGGAGCCTGATATTCATCGATTTCCCGCATTTGCATAACTTCACCAACAATACCACTCCTTCTGGCGGCACACCCAACCTTACATGAGAACATGGCGACACAAGAAGCCTAGCCGGCTTTCCTGGTCCGATAAATAGAAATATTCTACCTTCGTTCATATTCTCCTGCCGCTCGAAGTCTAGCAATTATTAGCAGTCGTTACGCCGTTCGAAAAACCGCGCTACGCTTGGAATGGAAGCGGTCAACATGGCAAGCGCAGCCCCGATCGCATCATTGCGGAGATCCATCACATCCGGGGTGCGTCCCGGTACGAACATCTGATGGAATTCGTCCGTTACGCCGTAGCCGATGCACATCAGGACGACGAGAAGCTTCGTGCGCCAGCTTAGCCGTCTTGGTCGAAGCCCCCATAAATATGTCAGCGCCAGTCCGTAATAGGATACGAAATGGCCCCAATCGAAGCCTTCCATAAAGGGGATCCAAATGCGAATTTGGTCCAGCCAGCCGCCTAAATCGTCGCCCGTTCGGGACGAAAAATAATAAATGGCCGCCATCCCTAGGACGGAGGGCAGCCATCGAAGCCATACATTCATTTCGCTATTTCCCCTGCTCTTTTATTTCTGTGAGAAGCTCGCCAATACGTCCACGAACGCTTTCGTAAACGCCGGCAGATCGGGCGGTCTGCGACCGGATACGATGTGACGGTCAACCACGACTTCCTCGTCGACCCAAGTAGCTCCCGCGTTCTCCAGATCGTCCTTGATGCCCGGTGTCGACGTCATCGTGTATCCTTGGCAAATTTTCGCCGAAGCAAGCACCCAGCCTGCATGGCAAATGTGCGCGATCGGCTTCTGCGCCTCATGAAATTCTCGCGTCAGCCGCAGAACGGACGCATAGCGGCGCAGCTTGTCCGGCGCCCAGCCGCCAGGCACGTACAAGCCGATATAGTCTTCGGACTTCACCTCGTCAAGCGCGTACACCGTCGTTAACGGCACGCCGTATTTCCCATGATAGACCTGATTCGCCTTCGGGCCTGCCAAATGCACCTCGGCGCCGGCTTCCCGCAAGCGAAGCACGGGGTACCACATCTCCAAATCCTCAAATTCTTCGTCCACGAAGGCAAGCACTTTGTAACCTTTCAGTTCCATGGTCCGCGACTCCTTTCCTGTTCTGAGCTTGAATAATGGATGTTTCGCTTCCAATCGCCTACCCGTTCAACAGCAGCCGCTTGCGGGCCGCGAGTTATCCGACTCTGACGGCTTCGGCCCTTTCGACGCCGCGGCAATCCCCGTCTCCCAATAACGTCCAAGCACCTGCAGCACGGCGGTGCTGCTTGGACAGGCCGCAAGCTCCTGCCAAATTGTCGAGGCTTCGCTTTGACGGCTTTGAATCAGACTGTTCTTCACATGCAGAATCGACGACACCGACATGCTCAGCTCGGTTATGCCGAGGGCAATCCAGATCGGAAGCGCGCGCACGTCGCCCGCCATCTCGCCGCAGACGCTGATGTGCGTGCCGAACCGTTTGGCGTTATCCACCGTTATTTTCAGCATCCTCAGCACAGCCGGATGAAACGGGTCGTACAAATGCGCGACCTGCTCGTTCATCCGGTCGACCGCGAGCACATATTGCACCAAATCGTTCGTACCGATGCTGAAAAAATCGACTTCCTTGGCAAGCAAGTCCGAAATCATGACCGCTGCCGGAAGCTCGATCATGATGCCGACCGGCACGTCTGCACGAAAAGCGACGTTCGCCTCCGCCAGCTCGGCTTTTACCTCGTTCAATACGTCGTTCGCCCTGCGAAGCTCGTCAAGCGAGGAGATCATCGGGTACATGATCTTGATGTTGCCGTAATGGCTGGCCCGCAAAATGGCGCGAAGCTGCGTTTTGAACAGATCGGTTCGATCCAGCATGATCCGGATCGCACGGTATCCGAGCGAAGGGTTTTCCTCCTCCGGCAGCTCCAGATAATCCAGATGCTTATCTCCGCCGATGTCAAGCGTTCGAATGACAAGCGGTTTGCCGTTCAGACGCTCCGCCACCTCGCGGTACACGACGAATTGCTCTTCCTCCTCCGGGAAGCTGGTGCGGTTCATGTACAGAAATTCGGTGCGGAACAACCCGACGCCGGAAGTGCCCTTGGCGATCGCTTGCTCCAGCTCCTTGATCGAGCTGATATTGGCGGCAAGGTTCATGGTCATGCCGTCTTCCGTTTGCGACGGAATGTCGGCTAATTGAAGCAGCAGCTCTTGCTGCGCTTTCCACGTTTCCCGCCGCTGCCGATACCGTTCGATCTCTTGCTCCGGAGGGTTGACGAATACGAGGCCCTCGTCGCCGTCGATGATTAAATAATCGCCCGTTTGGATCGGCGTGGACAGCTTCCCTTCCACGCCCAGCACATAAGGAACGCCCATTGCCCGGGCCATGATGGCCACATGCGATGTTTTGCCGCCCATCATCGTAACCAGCCCGAGCGTCTGGTTGACGTCGAGGTGCACCATTTGGGACGGAATAAGCTCCTTCGCGACGAGCACGTAAGGTTCGTCCTTCGGCGGCAGCGTTTCTTCCAGCGCGCCGAGCAGGTGCTTGAGGAGACGGTTGCCGACATCCTTGATGTCAAGCGCCCGTTCCTTCATGTACCCGTCGTCCAGCAGATCGAACATATTGACGAATTTTTCGATCGTTTCCTTCACGGCCACTTCCGCCGCTTTATATTGACGCTGCATAATACCCTGGACCTCGTTCATGAATACCGGATCTTCCAGGATGGCCAAATGCGCGTCGAAAATTTGTGTCTGCTCTTCACCCAGCACGCTGACGAATTCTTGCTTGATTTGCTCGATCTCATCCTTGGAGTGCCGGATGCCGTCATACAATCGTTCGAATTCGTACGCCAGGTCGGCGACATCAATCAACTTGTCGGGAAAATCCCATTCCCAGGTCGGAATGACGAAAGCCCTGCCCATCGCAATGCCGGATGAAGCTCCGATCCCCCTAACCAAAAACGTTCCCTCCCCTTACGACTGTTGTGGCGGTATCTTTAAGAACGACCGACATGACCGAAGCCTGGCCTTTCTTCACCGCTTTATATGGTGCAAAGCTCCATGATTTGACCGCATCCGTATTCGTGATCAGCATCGGCGTAGCCAGCGATTTGCTGCCCTTCTTCACCTTCTGCAGATTGAACCGGACAAGCAGTTGTCCCGTTTCCACCTGATCGCCTTCTTTCACATAGCAAGTGAAATACTTGCCCTGCAGCTGCGCCGTATCGATCCCGATATGCAGCAGCACCTGCAGTCCTTGCTCCGTCTCGATGCCCAGCGCATGAAGCGTCGGATACACGTGAATGATGCGCCCGGCGATTGGGGCAACGAGCTCGCCCTTATCCGGGATGAACGCGACGCCGTTACCGACGATTTTGCCGGCGAAAATTTTATCAGGAACGTCTTCGAGCGCGATCATGCGTCCTTGCATCGGCGAGCTGAACAGCACCTGACGAATATCCTTGCGCAGCACCTTGTTGATTTCTTCGCGAATAAGCTCGGAGTACGTGCCGAACACGACCTGCACATTGCCGCCGCCAAGACGGATGACGCCCGCCGCACCGAGATGCCGCAGCGCGGACGTATCCATCAGCTTATCGTTCTCGAGCGTTATGCGCAGGCGGGTGATGCACGCTTCCAGATTTTTAATGTTGTTCTTCCCGCCGAGCGCCTCCAATATGAGCGGCGAACGGTAAGGGATGTCGCCGGCCCATTCTTCCAGCTGCGAACCTTCCTCGCGACCGGGCGTCGGGATGCGGAATCGGCGAATCGCCCAACGGAAAAGCACATAATACACGACGCCGTATGCAAGCCCGACCGGAATGAGCAGGAGCCCGTTCGTGGACAGGTGCAGATTGATCAGAAAATCGATCGCGCCGGCCGAGTAAGAGAAGCCGTGATGAATGCCAAGCGAATAGGCGATCCACATGGACAAACCGGACAATAAGGCATGAATGAAGAACAAGTAGGGCGCTACGAATAAAAACGCAAATTCAATCGGTTCCGTCACACCCGTTAAGAAGCAAGCGAACGCGGCGGTCAAAAACGTCGCCCGAATTTTCGGCTTCAAATCTTCGCGCGCTTCTTGAATGATGGCTAGGGCGATGGCCGGAAGCGCAAACATCATAATCGGGTACAATCCTGCCATGTAAATGCCTGCCGTCGGATCGCCCGCGAAAAACCTCGGCAAATCGCCGAATACCGGCTGTCCGTTGTTCCCGTAAGCGCCCAATTGAAACCAGAAAAAATTGTTGAACACGTGGTGCAGACCGGAAGGCACTAATAAACGATGGATGATTCCGTACAAAAAGGTGCCGAACCCGCCCCAACTGAGCAGCATATCGGTCAGCTTCTGCATCCCCAGATTCATGAGCGGCCCGATTTGAATCATAAGCAGGACGAGCACGAAGACGGCCGGTCCCATAAATAGCGGAACCAAACGAGGTCCACCGAAAAATTGTATGGCCTCAGGAAGCTGAATATGTTTGACGCGGTGATAAATCACGGCCGCAATCAGTCCGATCAATATCCCCCCGGGGACGCCCAGTTGAAACGTCTCACCCAGATAACGCTGCAGCGTCTCCGCGAACATATAATGTCCGATCAGAGCGGTCATCCCGGCGATGCCGGCGCTTTCGGTCAACCCGAGCGCCACCCCGACGGCAAATATCATAGGGAGATATGTAAATATGATCGTGCCGAACGCAGTGAAGATTTCACCGATCCGGGGCATATACATCTGATCCCAAGGCAGCGATCCGAGACGCAGCATAATGGCCGCAACGGGCAATGTGATGGTCGGCAGCATCAACGATCGTCCGAGCTGCTGCAAATTTCCCATCCAGTTCAAAACGTGTCGCTCCCCCTTCCAATTTACCGTAACTTGACTCGCACTATTTGATGGTAAGCGCTAACCCGGTATTTGTCAAACAACCATTTGCCTTGAAAAAGCGCATAAAGGCGAGCCTTTCGGCCCGCCCGTTCGCTTACGAGAACAGTTCAATTTAGAACTGGTATCTGTTCATGCCGCTTGCGCCCATACCGTATTGGCTTTGCGCGGGTTGCGTAGAATCGGAGCGCAGATAAGCGTCATGACCTTGTTGGTTGCCGCGGTAGCTTGCCGTATGGTAAGACTGCGGGCTTTGGTTTTGGAATTGCGAATAAGAAGCGCCCGTACCCATTTGCTGCTGGTTGCTGTTTATGCCTGTGGAAAACGAAGACGTATAGGGGCTGTTCGCGTAGGAGCTTGCGCCGATACCGTACTGGCTTTGAGCCGTTTGGGTAGAATCGGAACGCAGGTACGCGTCGTGACCCGGCTGATCGCCGCGGTAGCCCGCCGTGTGGAACGATTGAGCGCTTTGATACTGGTTGTTCGGTTGGTTGGCTTGGAAGGCGTTCGAGCCAAACGATGTCGATGTGTACGCGCTGTTGTTGATGCCGCTCGCAGCGCCTATTCCATATTGGCTTTGTGCGGGCTGCGTGGAGTCGGAACGCAGGTAGGCGTCATGACCTTGTTGGTTGCCGCGGTAACTTGCCGTATGGTAAGCTTGCGGGCTTTGCTGTTGCGAGTAAGAAGATGCGAATTGCTGCTGATTGTTCACGAATTGCTGCTGATTGTTCATGTTGTTCATACCTGCGTTGAACTGGTTATTCGCGCCCTGATTAATTGACGAGTTGTATTGGGATTGAACGAATCCGACCGGTTGATACTTTGTTTCGTAGCCGCGGTACTGGGAATTCACAATTCCGGAAGCACCTGCTTGATTTTGAAAATTGTTTTGAAATTGGCTGTACATGCGAAATCCTCCTTGGACGGTTTAGGAAGTCTTCCAGAGATAGGCGCTTCGCCGTTCTCATCCGAAAGCCTTTCTTATTGTCTTCAAGGAGGATTTATTTTATTACTCGGATTTATCGTTTTTTCTCGCCGTTTCCCCCGCGAGCGTTGCGTGCGGCATCGACGTTTCTCCGCAACTCGCGGGCCGCATTCTGCGGATCGCTTTGTTTCGTTATCGCGGACACGACAGCCACCCCGTCCGCGCCTGCGCTTACGACGGCCGAAGCATTGCCGCTCTGGATGCCGCCGATGCCGACAAGCGGCAGCTGCGGCCAACGCGCCCGGATCTGCGAGATCAGCGACGTGCCGATCGGTTCGCCGGCATCGCCTTTGGTCATCGTAGCGTATACCGGACCTACGCCTAAATAGTCGGCGCCCTGCGCAATGGCCCACTCCGCCTCTTCCATCGTGCCTGCCGACACGCCTACGATGGCGGCTGGACCGAGCAGTTCGCGCGCGGCGAGGCCGGGCAGGTCGTCCTGGCCGACGTGCACCCCGTCGGCCTCAAGCAGAAGCGCAAGGTCTGCGCGGTCGTTGACAAGGAAAGGGACGCCGTACTCCCGGCACAAAGCCCGGAGCGCGCGTCCCTCTTCCAACGTTTGACGCAGCTGCGCGTTCTTCTCGCGCAGCTGAACGATCGTCACGCCGCCGTCCAACGCGGCTCGTACGGTGGCGAGCGCACTGCCTGCCCCGGCCGGTGACAAATCCGTCACCAGATAAAGCGACAGCAACTCGGATAAGGACTTGGATCTGGTCTGCACTTTATTTTCCTCCGGGCAGCAGGATCGAATCTTCCACTTTGATGCAGCGGTCCATGATGACTTCCAAACCGCCAGCTTTCGCTATTTCCGCCGCTTCCTCATTGTAAACGCCAAGCTGCAGCCACAATACCCGCGATCCGATGCTTACAGCCTCTTCCGCCACCGGGACGACTTGGTCGCTGCGCCGGAACACGTTAACGATGTCCACCTTATCGGGAATGTCCGACAGCGTTGCATAGCACGTTTCCCCGAGAATGGTACCGTTCACCATCGGGTTGACCGGAATGATCCGATACCCTTTCTTCTGCATCGCCTCCGACACTGTGTAGGAAACCCGATCCGGCTTGTCGGACAGTCCGACGACGGCAATATTTTGCGCCTCGCTCAGCAGTTCTTTAATACGTTCACGCGAAGGATTTTCAAATGCCATGGTTTTCATCCGCTCCTTATACTAAGCTTGATCAAAGCGATAGCTACTTGCTATTGTGATCCCGGGGACGCTCAGCCATTCGTATAGCTGATCGCTTGGCGCCCCATCGCTTCCCACACGGCAATAAATTGCGCTTTCTCGATAGGCTGCTTGCTGCGGCCCGAAAGCGGATCGTTCACATACACATACGTCTCGTCATAACCGACCAAGAGTACAGCGTGCTCCATAAACGTCGTTTGGATCGGACCGATCGGCGTATCCCAAACGACCCATTTCTCAGGCACCTGATAATCGATCGTCGTCCAAACCACGGAAGGTATTCCCAGCTGCAACTGCTCTTCCAACTTGGCAAAAGGCTGACGGGTCAAATCGATTGCGCTAGGCACATGAGCCTTCAATTGCGCGAATAAAGCGGTATGGTAAATGCCGAAACCTTTGGCTGCGCCCGTCGGCTCGCCGACAAACCCCGTATTCGGGTTGCCCCAGTAGGCGATCGTGCCGTCCTTGTTATAACGAATCGGCGTTGTGTCGCGCGGCATCTCCGCGGCCAGCTCCAGCTTCGACTTCTCGAGGCCGCGGAATTTCAACAGCATCGTCAAGCTGGTCACCTCGCAGCCTGAAGGCAGCTCCGGCAGCTGGCGAACCATCGGAGCGTCGAGCATTGCGCTTGCCGGCTTGACCGGCTGCGGCGGCACTGCAGCAGCCGGCTCCGGCTGCGCTGCCGCACTGTCCGCGGCGGTTCCGGCTGCGGCGGCTTCCAGACCTGGAGCCGCCGCAAGCGCCCGGAGACCCGGAGTGATCCACGCGTCATGCCCTGTCGCTTTCGCATATAACAAGACGGCGAACACACCGCTGGCAAACAACAAACCGGCAATCAAAAAGAATGCAAACGTGACTTGAATGCCTTTCCATAATACGGCCATGATGCTCACCGCCTTTGTCGCATACTGATTGGAGCGTCTAGCTGTCTGGGGAAGCTTTCCGTTTTCCTAAACGGATGCGATACGATAGACTACGATTACGCCTGGACCAATTCGATCTGCGCGCCAAGCGACAGCAGATGTTCGAAATACTGCGGATACGATTTAGCCACATGATGAGCGTCATTAATAACGAGTCCTTGCTCCGAACGCAAGCCGATAACCGTCAACGCCATAATGACGCGGTGGTCGTAGTGCGCATTGATTTCCACCCCGCCAGCGACGCCCTGTGGACGTCCATGGACGATGATTTCGCTCTGCCGCTCTTCCACATCTGCACCCGCTTTGCGCAGCTCGTTCACGAAATCGGTAATGCGGTCGCACTCTTTGTAACGCAGGTTCTCGACATTATAAAACCGGGACGTCCCGTCGGCAAATACGGCAGCCGCAACCATCGCCAGCACCGCATCGGTAAAATGGTCGCCGTCGAACTCGCCTGCCTTAAGCGTCTGATTGCCGCGCACATGCACCGTATCGTTCTCGTGCGTCAAATCGACGCCCATCGCGCGAAGCACGTCGATGACGGCGCGTTCGCCCTGCTTGCTCTGTTCGGCGAGTCGCAGCACCGTTACGTCAGAGTGCGTAACCGCCGCGGCCGCCAAGATCGCCGCCGAACCCGGATAATCGCCTTGAACCACATAATTTTGCGGCTTGTATTGCTGCTTGCCCGGAATTTTATAATGCATCAGATCTTCGGAGGCTTCGATCCGAATACCCGCCTGCTCAATAACCTCGAGGGTTTGCCCGACGATGATTTTGGATTTCAAATCATGCAGCACCGTAATTTCCGTGTCTTCCTCGAGCAGCGGCGTTACGAACAGCAGCGAGCTGAGAAATTGCGAGCTGATGTTGCCCGAAACAGTGATTTGTCCGCCGCGCGGCTTGCCGCCGCGAATGGTGATCGGCAGCTTGCCCTCGCGATGCTCGACCTCGACGCCCATCTGCTGCAGCGAATCGATCAGATCGTCGTGCGGCCGCTTGCCCAGGGAATCCGGATATGCGTTCACGAACGTCACTTCCGGCAGGAAAGCGGCGACCGACATGAGAAACCGGAGCACGGCGCCCGCATTGCCGACGTTCAGCTCGCTGACAGGCTTGGGCGATTTGCCGAAACCGCGGATGACCATCTTCTCTTCGTCTTCTTCGATTACGGCTCCCAAATCGCGGATGCAGCGGCGCATCGCGTCGCTGTCTTCGCTGTGCGCCGGGTAATGCACCGTGCTGGTGCCGTCCGCAAGCGCACCGATCAGCAAATAACGCGTCGTGTAATTTTTCGAAGATAGTGCGTTAATCGTGCCTTCCAATCGAGGCGTCGGTTTGACGATGGCTTTCATTGTGTATGTATCTCTCCTTGATTATTCAAATCGCTTATTCAAATCGCATATCCTGCAGCGGCGAGCAATATGCCAAGCGTGTAGGATACGCCCAAATAAGTCCAGGCATTGTTCCGCCGCCCGTCGCTAAAGAACGCTTCGGCCTCAAGCTTGAACGTCGAGAACGTCGTGAACGCACCCATGAAGCCCGTCCCAAGCAGCAGCATCGTCGTCTCGGAGGCTCCGTGTCCCCATAGAAAGCCAAGCAAAAAACTGCCGATCGCGTTGACCGTCAATGTGCCGTAGGGCAAATATCTGCGGGGAAAACGCTTGGCAATTCCACCGCTCAGCCCGTATCGGGCTATGGCCCCCGCGAACCCGCCTACGCTCACCCACAACAGGTTCCACAGCATATTATTATTCGACATCATTCTGCAGATCCCCTCTTTGCCCGCCCAAATTCCAGGTTTCTTCCAAGACGGACCAACCACAAGCCGCCCCACAAGCTCGCCAGCGCATAAAGGATGGCCGCCGCCCACAGCCCGTCGCGGAGCAGCGCAAAAAGCTCCCAGCTGAGCGTGGAGAACGTCGTGAACGCGCCGATCATGCCCGTTGTGATAGCCGTCCGCAATCTCGGCCGCCGCGAAAGACGGCTGGAGTACGCCAGGCCGCCCAGCAGGAAACATCCCAACCAGTTACACAAAAGCGTTCCCCATGGCAGAAAATGGATGGGAAACTTGATGAAAGCCGCGGACAGGCCGAAGCGCGCCAGCGATCCGATGACGCCTGCCAGTCCGACGTAAAACCAGGTCAAAGCGGCCAAACCTCCTTTGATTGACACGATTTCCCGTTCCTAGGTATGATGAGGACAGTCGGCTGCCTGCAGCCAGATCAGAAGGAGGCGTTACCTCGTGCAAACGATTACCCCGGCCGAAGTGAAAGAACGGCTCAAGAATGGAGAAAAGCTGGTCATCATCGATGTCCGCGAAGCGGAGGAAGTGGCACTCGGGATGATTCCCGGCGCTAAGCACATTCCTTTAATGCAAATTCCCGAGCGCCTGTCCGACATTCCGCAGAACGGCGAGACGATTCTCGTATGCCGCAGCGGCAACCGAAGCGGAAAAGCCCTTGAATATCTACAGGCGCAAGGCTTCTCCAACCTGAAAAACATGACAGGCGGCATGCTTGAATGGGACCCCTCCTAGTGCAAGCCAGTTCTTCAAAGCAAACCAGCCGCCGCTAACGACGAGACTCACGATTTCCTCGACGGAATGTCCGTCCGTTTCGATCTTAAATCGGCCAAATCATACGCGTGCCCAGCGGTTTCCTTAATCGTGCGCACGCGTTCCTCCATATCTCCCTGCAGCAAAGACCAGTCCAAGTTTAAACTGATCCTATCATATCACAGCTTAAGTAACGTGAATAGAAAGGTTGTCAAAAACATAAGATGATTGTGAATAATTACCAGATAAAACAAACAAACTGAATAATACCATTTTTTTAGAAAGGAGAATGCTGCAATGACGCCTAGCGCCTTGTTCAGGAACCAAACGGCTGGCACCGATCCGACCGAGATGAAGCTGGAGCAGATCATGGACCCTGCGCGCCCTCTTTGCAAAGAAGAAATCGTCTGGATGCTGGAATACATTAAAAAAAAGGTGGCCGAGGAAGATCCAAACCTGATGGATCTTTCCCAGCCACGACTGCTTCAAAACTTCCGTTATTTCGCCGAGATCGCACTTATGCTCATTCAGCGCCGCAACGGCTTCGACCAGGAGGCCGACCGGCTGAAGCGCTGGGTGCAGGAAGCTTCGCACGGACTATATTCGCCACGCTCGAACCGGAAGTCCTAACGTAACGGACTGCCGCTTAATTTTCGATCCATTGATAATGGAACGTGCCTTCTTTGTCCAGCCGCTTGAACGTATGCGCGCCAAAATAATCGCGCTGCGCTTGCAGCAGGTTCGCCGGCAAACGCTCCGTCCGGTAGCTGTCGTAGTAGGCGAGCGCCGAAGCAAACGCCGGAGCCGGAATGCCGCGCGATACCGCTGTACCTACCACGGATCTCCAAGCTTCTTGATAATTTTCGACGATGCCTTTGAAATACTCGTCCAGCAGCAAGTTTTTCAATTCCGGATTACGGTCGTATGCGTCTTTAATGTTCTGCAGGAAACGGGCGCGGATGATGCAGCCGCCGCGGAAGATCATCGCGATACTGCCGTAATCCAATCCCCAGTTGTACTCCTCGCTGGCTGCTCTCATCTGAGCGAAGCCTTGCGCGTACGAGCAAATTTTGCTGGCGTACAACGCCTTGCGAACTGCCTCGATGAATGCCGCACGATCGCCGTCGAACGGCTTCGTTGCCGGTCCGGCCAGCACTTTGCTTGCCGCCACGCGCTCTTCCTTCATCGCCGAGAGGAAACGGGAGAAGACGGATTCCGTAATGATCGACAGCGGTACTCCGAGGTCGAGCGAGCTTTGGCTCGTCCATTTCCCTGTGCCCTTCTGTCCGGCGGAATCCAAAATAACGTCGACCATCGGCTTGCCGGTTTCTTCGTCGTATTTCGTGAAAATGTCGGTCGTGATTTCGATCAGGTAGCTGTCCAATTCGCCTCGGTTCCAATCCGCGAATATTTCGTGCAGCTCTTCCGTGCTGACGCCGAGCACATCTTTCAAGAGCTGGTACGCTTCGCAGATGAGCTGCATGTCGCCATACTCGATGCCGTTATGCACCATTTTGACGTAGTGGCCCGCGCCGTCCGGTCCGATGTAGGTGCAGCAAGGATCGCCGCCTACTTTCGCGGAAATGGACGTCAGGATCGGAGCCACCAGCTCATAAGCGTCCTTCTGTCCGCCAGGCATGATCGCAGGTCCTTTCAACGCGCCCTCTTCGCCGCCGGACACGCCGGTACCGATGAAGCGGATGCCGTGCGCTTCAAGCTCTTGGTTGCGGCGCTGCGTATCCGGGAAGTATGCGTTGCCGCCGTCGATAATAATATCGCCCTTATCGAGGTGCGGAATCAGTTGGTTGATCGTATCATCCGTTGCGGAGCCCGCTTGGACCATGATGAGAATTTTGCGCGGCGACTCGAGGGAAGCCACGAATTCTTCGATTGTGTATGTACCCGTAAGCCGTTTGCCTTGCGCTTCCGCAAGCAATGCATCCGTCTTCTCCCGGGAGCGGTTGTACACGGACACGGTAAACCCGCGGCTCTCGATGTTGAGCGCCAGGTTTTTCCCCATGACCGCAAGTCCGATCACGCCGATTTGCTGTTTGGACATGTTTGGTTCTCTTCCTTCCCTAATCCCAATTTATATACTGTGAAAATAAATCTCAATTAAAAATAGCATTGTTCGCGCCCCATTTTCAAGCCCTTTAAATCGTCATCGCTCCGAAACCGCCGTCAACCCGCAGCAATGAGCCCGTTACAAAGCCCGACGCTTTCTCCGACGCGAGGTATACGGCCGCGCCCTGCAGCTCCTCCGCCTCGCCGAACCGGTTCATCGGCGTATGCCGCAGGATCGCATCGACCCGGTCGGGAGATAAAATTTTCCGGTTTTGCTCCGCCGGGAAAAAGCCGGGAATAATCGCATTGACGCGCACCCGCGAGGGAGCGAACTCTTTGGCCAAAAACTTCGTTACGTTGTTCACCGCCGCCTTCGACGCCGAATACGTAAACACGCGAGACAACGGCGGCTCGGACGAGACCGACGAAATATTGATGATGCTGCCGCCCTCGCCCCGCTCGACCATATATTTCCCAAAAACCTGGCAGGCCAACACAACACTTTTTAAATTGACGTCCATGATGGCGTCCCATTCGTCCATCTTCAGGTCGAAGAACGGCGTTGTGCTGTTTTTGCCGGGACAGTTCATCAGCACGTCGCAGCGCCCGGTCCAGGCGAGGACCTCGTCCAGCACCCGCTGCAAATCGCCCTCATTCGTCGCGTCGGCCGAGAAGCATTGCGCCCGGCCGCCGGCCGCTTCTACCGCCCGGGCCACCTCATGCGCTTTCTCCTGGTTTCGTCCCACGATCGCCACATCCGCACCGTGTCCGCCGAGACCGACGGCCATCGCGCCTCCCAGCGTGCTGTTTCCTCCGATGATGACGGCCGTTTTTCCCGTTAAATCAAACAAATTCGCCATGCTTATGCCCTCCTAAGATAACGTGTGCTGCTGTTGAAAGGCGGCAATCGCATCGAACTCATCTTTCAACTGATGGTACACACGACTATAAATGGTTGTCAACTGCCGGTACACTTCGAACGCTTTGAGATCCGTCTGCAGCGTATGGCGCACCTGCACCCAGTTATGAACGCTGGAGAAATCACGAATTTCCCCGACGGCCAACATGCCGAGCAGCGCTGCGCCCGCGCCGGAGCCCTCGATCGTATTCGGTACCGCTACCGGACTGCCGAGCACGTCGGACATCATTTGCAGCCAGAACGGCGAACGCGCGAAGCCACCGGAAGCGCGAATTTCGCGTGTGGGTCCGCTCAGCTCCTCCAGCGCGTCGACCACCGTATGGATGCGGTACATGACGCCCTCGAGCACGGAGCGGATCATATGCTTCTTCTGATGGTACAACGAAAGTCCGAAAAATACGCCCCGGGCGTTGGCGTTCCAGTAGGGAGCCCGTTCCCCCGCCAGCAAAGGCAGGAAGAGCAGTCCGTCCGAGCCGTGCGGCACTTCCGCCGCCAATGCCGTCAAATATTCGTAAGGGTCCATCCCCCGCCGGCGGCCTTCTTCGGCTTCCGCCGTCGCCAATTGATCGCGCACCCAGCGGAACATGATGCCTCCGTTGTTGATCGCGCCTCCGACAACCCAGAAGTCTTCCTTCAGCGCATAACAAAATAGCCTTCCCTTCGGGTCGGTCACCGGCTCACGGACGACGCCGCGCACAGCGCCGCTCGTACCGATCGTGACCGAATAGATGCCCGGCTCGAACGCGCCCGCGCCTAAATTCGCCAGCACGCCGTCCGATGCGCCGACGACGAACGGGGTATCCGCAGCAAGACCGAGCCGTGCGGCATCTTCAGCCCGCAAGCCTTGCATGACATGCGTCGTCGGCACCGGCCTGGACAGCTGCTCACGGCGTACGCCACAGAGGGCCGTCGCCTCCGAGTCCCAATCGAGGCTGCGCAAATTGAACAGCCCCGTGGCGCTTGCAAGCGAATGATCGATGACGTATTCCCCAAACAACCGGGCAAATACATATTCTTTAATGCCGATAAATTTATAAGCCGCGGCAAACAGCTCCGGGCGGTGATCGCGAAACCACAACAGCTTGAGCAGCGGGCTCATCGGATGAATCGGCGTTCCCGTCCGCATATATATCTCGTGACCGTTCAACTGCTCCTTCACCGGTTTCACGTATCCGGCGCTTCGGTTATCCGCCCATGTTATACAAGGCGTCAGCGGCCTCAAGGCTTCGTCGACGGCAATCAAGCTGTGCATGGCAGAGCTGAAGGACACGCACATCACTTGTCCCGGCAGCACGGAAGCCTGACGGACGACCGCCTGAATCCCGGTCAACACCGCTTGAAAAATTTGCTCCGGATCCTGCTCCGCCATGTCCGGCTTCGGGGTATGCAGCGGATATTCGACCGCATGGGAAGCCAGAATGCGTCCTTCCCGGTCGAACAGCAGCGTCTTCGCACTAGTCGTGCCGATATCGGCTGCGATGATATATGGCTTTAGCACGTGCAACGCTCCTTTATCTCAAGTTCCCGTCCGCATTAAACTTCAGCTCATACGGTTCGGTCAATATTTCGATATCCGGATGCAGCTTCGCTTCCTCCAGCAAGTTGACCGATATTTCGATTTCCCCCACGTGCAGCGTATCTTGAATGCGCACCAAACGGCACTTCGTGTAATCGAGGATGTTGCAAGTTTTGACCGCCGCTTTAATCGCATACTCGTCGTTCTCGAGCGTAGTCGCAATTTTCGTTGGGGCGCAGACGGTCGACGTCAAGCCGTTGGCATAGGTGGCGACCAAATCGGCTTTGTCGACCAGACGCTGCGTCGTGAAGTCCGCCGTTCCGACGCCGTTCGCGTTACCTTTCGTCTCCGGCGTCAGATCGAGCACGACCATCTTCGAAACGTCAGGTCCGCCGTGCGCATAAGGGGTCGGATAACGGCCGGTGACATTCGGATCCATGCCGTCGCCGCTGATGTTCTTCCCAATATAGTCGATCACAAGAACGTCAATCTGATCGAACAATATTTTCGGCAGCCGCGCCTTGGCCGCTTCGAGCAGCACAACTTCCCGCTCCTCGATTTGCTCCGCCGGCAGCACCTCGACGATGCACGTCTCGTCATAGGCGTTCTCAACCAGCGCAATGCCGAATACGATCGGCAGCTTGTCGATCATAATCCGCGCCATCGCCGGCACGTTCTCGGCCATATATTTAAACCCGAGCTGGTGGCAGGCTTCAGCGCCTTTTTGCTTCCCGAGCCCGATCGAGATCATTTTCATAATGCCGCTTTCGATCCGGCCGCGGAAAGCCGTGTGCGGTTTCACCCGATTGATGACGACGATCGCGTCCGCTTCCGATGCATACTTGTCGACATAGACCGGAAGGCCGTTCGGCAGCCGGTCGATCTCGATCACTTCCATCGAAGAGAGGATCGGCGCGCCCATCGCTTCTTCCGTCACGCCGAGATGGTGCAGGACATCCACTTGCCCTTCCGCCGTTGCGCCGCCATGACTGCCCATGCATGGCACGATGAACGGATGCGCCCCTGCCGCTTGAATCGCTTCGACCGTTGCGCGTGTGAAGTCGGCAATATGTGCCACTCCCCGGCTGCCGACAGCGACCGCCACCCGTTGTCCCGGCCGGATCCGGTCCATCGCGCCGGGTTTGTTCAGCTCCGTGCGAAGGACCGCGACCGGATCTTCCAATCGGGTGGCGTCGAATTTTTGCCGGATGCGAACCATTTTCGGCAGGGGGATATCTTGCAGCAGTGTTTTCAGTATGCTCATTTACTTATTCTCCTCCATAGATGACTTTGTTTGAGTGTCAGGCTCATTCTGTGTTCAGCCGTTTGACGGAATCGCGAACGATGAGCTCCGTATGAAACAATGTTTTGCGCTCCGCGCTTTCTTTGGTCTCAAGCAGGGCCATAAGTCTTTCGGCGCCCGCGCGGCTCATCTCCTCGATCGGCCGTCGCACCGTCGTCAGCGCAGGGGTTGTGAAGGCCGAATAGCCCGTATCGTCGAAGCCCGCCACCGAAACGTCATCCGGCACGCGCAACCCCCGTTCTACCGCCGCTTTCACCGCTCCGAGCGCCATATCGTCGCTGCTGCAAAAGACGGCCGTCGGACGTTCAGGCAGCGCAAGCAGCCGCACCATCGCTTTGTAGCCGCTCTCCAAGCCGTAATCCCCGCGAATGCAAAGCTCGTCCTGCAGCGGGATCCCGTAAGCGAGCAGCGCCTCGCGATAGCCCTCCTTACGGGCCTGGGCCGATTTGAAGCCCGCTTTCCCTTCCACGATGGCGATTCTCCGATGGCCGCAGCGCAGCATATACTCCGTCATCCGGTAAGCGCCGCTCTGATCGTCGGGAATCAAATTCACGACACCGCTCATTTCGACCTCCCGGTTCAGTACGATGAACGGGATGCCGTGATCGGAGGCGTATTCGATGAACGGCTGATCCGCTGCGCTTTGACTCATCAGCATAATGCCGTCAAAGCTTTTGCGATTGACGTGGTGGTAGCTCTTATAGTCGTCGATGCCGCGCACGATCAAATTATACCTGTCCTTGATGATCTCGTTAACCCCTTTAATCGCTTCGTATAGAAAGCCGGGCGAGGTCCCTTGACGCAAGGTCGTAAAGAACAGCCCCAGGTTATAAGATCGGTCCAGTACCAGGCTCTTCGCGCTGTAGTTCGGGGTATAATTCAAGCTTCCTGCGATCGATTTGATCTTCTCCTTCGTTTCCGGATTGATCAGCGGGCTGTCGTTGAGCGCCCGGGATACCGTCGTATGCGAAACACCGGCCATTCTAGCGATGTCCTTGATCGTCACGTTGCTCATGAAACCACCTCCTCTTTATCATATCATAGCCATGCACACGTTAACAATCGGATTTCTTATACGGGATGCAGCGAGGCAGCAGAACATCGGTTCTAACTTAAAAAGGCTTCCCGCGCGACAGATTCGATCCGTCTAGCGGGAAGCCTATTGCAATTCAGTCTTACATTTCAAGCAATAACATTTCATGCCGCAGCTCCTTCAGCTTCTCTTTGCAAGTTAAAATTTTTCGCGTATCCCCTTCTTGAAGCGCCTCATGCAGCATCGCCAATTCGTAATCAAGCTCCAGCCGCAATACCGGGATCCGCTCGTCGGGCCGCCTGGAGCGGAATGCTTGCATCATTTCTTCCACGGTCACCACCGGCTCTTTTTGAAAAAGTACTTTGTGCTCCACCCCTGAAATTTCCACCATTCGGATGATTTCTCCGAACATAATGTTCTCAATTAAGATTTGCCGGTCTTTGAACCGTTTGACAACCGCATGGCCTCGGGTATCGCCGATCATTTTCTCCATAAGTTCCGCCAGTTTTTCGTCTTTGAACGAATAGTTGCCGACGATTTTATAGCGCTCTCCGATGCGTTGAAATTTCAGCTTTACCAGCTTGCGGCCGGTACGAATGGAAACGATGAACTGCTGATCGCTTTCATTCCAATAGAGCGAGTAACCCTCTTGAATGAGCGTTTTGATGAAGTTACGGATTAGCCGACGGTCAAATCGTAACTCAAGGTTGCAATATTCTACTTCATGACTTTTACTCACGGCAATCCCTCCTCTGGGTTTGAACGGTGTCAATAAAGTTCATCGATTTGCGCGAACCTTGCTGCGTCGGCTTCGATGAATGGAACAATCAGAAATGAAGAACAGCCGCATCGCTTTGAGTGAATTTTCTGACTATTCTGTTTCTTAGTTCTATCTTATTATGAATCATATGTTTTAGCAACTTGGATTATTGACTTTTTTTTTCGAAAAAACCACCTATTTTTTCGGCGGCCTGCCTGCATGACAGCGCTGCCAATCCATCGCGGGGGACGTTTCGAGCGAACGCGCCAAGCCCGCGGAGCCATCCCCCGCGGGCTTATACAAGCCTTCTTGATCTTGTCCTTCGGCGCCGGAATCATGATGCACAAGAGCTGCGAGAACAGTCGTCGATTGCGATGTTGTTCATGGCGGCCGAACGGATTAAGGCTCCTCCGGATGCTCGCGTTTGTCGGCTTCGAGCAGCAAGTCGTATGTATTGGTAATGTTGACCGTGTAACTGTCCGGATTCAGGATATCTTGCGTCAATCTCAACTCGGCCAGTTTGTAGCGGGTTTGTGGGACCGGCACATTTTTCATTCGAACGGTTTCCAGGTACAGGAACTTGTAAGTATCCGTCTTGTCGATGTCTTTCTCGACCATAATCGGCTTCGTATAATACTCCACATCGCTGTACTTGATCAGGGTCATCCCTTTGATGTGGCTGCGAAGCAGCCCGAGCTTCTTCGGATGCAGCTCATCGGCGATCACATACGCTTCGTAGCCGGACGCATATACCTGCTTCGGCGCTTGGCGCCATCGCTTCTGCAATTCCTTCTCGTGAACGAACGTTTCATTCGTCAACCGATCCTTCGCTTTGGCCAAACCGCTCGTATCGATCCCCATCCGTTTGGCATCCTTCTCCCGGTAATACAAGCCGTAGTTGCTCGTTTTGGCGTTATACGTAAGCAGGACGGGGTAATCCGAGCCCAAATAGTTCATCATCGCCGAATAAGGGTTGGAGAGCTCCAGCGCTTCATACGTCGTGTCCTGCTCGTCCGGGCGCTGCTCGGGATTGATCCGGCTGTTGATGTAAATCGTCTTCGTATCGCCCTTCCAATAAATATTGGCTCCGAGCCGCTGTGCAAGCTCCTTCAAAGGCAAATAGCTGGTGTCGTTGTATACGAGCGCCGGACTTTCCAATTGAACGGCGGTACCGTTCAGTACGATTTGAAAGTCGGGCCGCAAGTACGCGTCCACCCGCTGCAGGACGTCCTCGGCATACACACCTGCCGTAAAGGCGCCGCTGAGCAAGCCCGCAGCCACCATAACGCGTTGGTAACGTTTCATGATATTCAAACCTTTCTTATATGAAATAGCCGTCCCCATTGATTCGACAAAACCGGACGATTTCCTGCCAAAAAAACGAGTTGACAAGATGACTAATTCCTATAAAATAGGTTTGATATCTGTCCTTTACAACTAGAATCTGAAAGGAGTGATTGTGTTGATCGAAATTCGCAGCGTCAGCAAGACGTTTCAGCAGCGCGGTGCCGCTCCTTACACCGCGATTGACGACGTGTCTTTAACAATACAGAAGGGCGAGTTCGTCTCCCTGCTCGGGCCTTCCGGCTGCGGCAAATCGACGCTGCTTAACCTGGTAGCGGGGCTGGATCAAGCTGAGAAAGGGTCGATTGTCGTGAACGGCAAACCGTCTGAAGGTCCGGGACCCGACCGGGTCGTTGTGTTTCAGGAGCACGCCCTTTTCCCTTGGCTGACCGTGCTGGAGAACGTCGCCTTCGGCTTGAAGCAGAAAGGCATCCGTAAAGCGGAACGGGAAGCGTTGGCGAAGGAGCATATCAAGGCGGTTCATCTGAGCAAATTTACAGACCGGTATCCTCACGAGCTCTCCGGAGGGATGAAGCAGCGGGCGGCGATCGCGCGGGCCCTCGCCATGGATTCAGACATTTTACTGATGGACGAGCCGTTCGCGGCTTTGGACGAGCAAACCCGGCTCATCCTGCATAAAGATCTTGAAGAAATTTGGATGAAGACGCGTAAAACGATTTTGTTTATTACACATAATATCAGGGAAGCCGTTATCCTGTCCGACCGCGTGCTCGTCATGTCGACCCGTCCAGGTACGATTAAGAAGGAGTTCGCCGTGAAAGCGGCCCGCCCTCGGGATTACTCCGATTCCGTCTTACGCCACGTGGAAGCCAGCATCATGGAAGCGCTGGCCGATGAACTGGAAAAAGTGGTAAAGGAGGAGATGGGCGATGAATACAGCCTTAAGAAGAAGCATCTTTCTGATTCTGCTGCTGATAGCGTGGGAAGCGGGATTTAGAATTTTCGACTGGGGCTGGAAGTTCCCTTCCGTCACCCAGACGTTCCTTGCTTTCTATGACGGATTCGTTCACGGACAGCTGCTGGAAGCCACTTACCAGAGCTTGAAGAGACTTCTGCTGGCCTTCGTTCTGGCCATCGTCGTCGGAACGGCGCTTGGCTTTCTGTTCGCCCGCTATCGTCTCATTGACGATACCATCGGCTTTCTGGTTGTCGCCCTGCAGACCATTCCAAGTATTGCTTGGCTTCCGTTTGCCATCATCTGGTTTGGGATGGGTGATTTTGCCGTTATTTTCATCACCACGCTCGGCGCGACCTGGACGATGGCGATGGCAAGCCGGACCGGGATTAAGAACATCCCGTCTATTTACATTAAGGCAGCGCAAACGATGGGTACCGGGGATGGGCTGCGGATGTTTTATCAGGTCATGGTGCCCGCCGCTTTTCCGCATATGATGACCGGTGTGCGCGTCGCTTGGGCGTTTGCTTGGCGGGCGCTTGTTGCCGGCGAACTGATCGCCAAAGGCGTGGGCCTCGGGCAATTGCTGCAGGACGGCCGCAATCTGGCGGATACGGCGCTAATGCTCTGTATCGTCATTATCATCGCGGTGCTCGGTACGGTGTCCGACCATTTCTGCTTCAAGCGCCTGGAAGATAAATTGTTGGTGCGTTACGGTCTGATTAGCAGCAAAAAATAAGGATCCACTAGTGATCCGGCTACACAGCAAAGGAGAAAACAAGAGATGAAAAAAGGTTCTGTACTACTCGCAGTCTTGCTGTCCGGTGCGCTTGCCCTGTCGGCTTGCGGCGGCAAAACGGAAGCTCCGAACAATGCCGGCGGCGACGCTGCCGCAGCGAAGACGGTGCGTCTTGGCATTTTCAAGAACGTGACGCATGCACCGGGCTATGTAGCATTGGAGCAAGGATTGTTTCAAAAGCATTGGGGAGACAACGTCAAAATCGAGGTTCAGGCTTTCGATAACGGCTCCGATTTCTCCACCGCCCTGGCAACGGATCAAATCGACCTAGGCTTCGTAGGTCCCGGCCCGTCCACGAACCAATATATCAAGAGCAAAAACTTCCGCATCATCTCCGGCTCGAATAACGGAGGCGCGGTGCTCGTGGCAGGTAAAGATTCCGGCATTAACAGCGTGAAAGATTTGGCCGGCAAGACGGTTGCTATCCCGACCAAGGGAAGCACGAACGAAATTTCGCTGCGGCTCTTGCTTCAGGAGAACAACTTGAAAGTAACTACGGATAAAAGCGGCGTTCAGATCATCGCCCGTGCTCCGGCGGACACGCTCATCGCCATGCGCCAGAAGGAAATCGACGCCACGCTTATTCCGGAGCCATGGGGCACGCAGATGGAGCAGGAAGGCATCGGTAAAGTCATCGTGCCTTGGGACCAAATTCCGCCAAACAAAGGAAACTATCCGCTTGTCATTCTGGTAGCCGGGGATAAATTCCTGAAGGAAAACCGTGAATTGGCGAAGAAGGCGATCAAAGCGAACGCCGAAGCGATCGAATTTATCAAGCAAAACCCCGATAAATCGTATGAGCTTGTCAACAACCGGTTGAAGGAGCTCAGCGGCAAAGGGATGGACGTAGGCCTGATCAAGGCTGCGCTCTCTCATCTGAACCTGACGACCGACGTCAGTAAGGAAGCGATTGAAGAAATGGCGCGTGTCTCCATCGAGGCGGGCTACATCAAAGACATGAAGAAAGAAGAGCTTGATCTGAGCAAGTTCCTCGATCTCTCTTTGCTGGATGAAGTGAAGCAGGGCAAGTAAAGTGAAACGGAGCTGCGCGGCGCGCAGCTCCGTTTGTTTCGCCGGGAAATCAATAAGCTTTGGGCAGGCACCTCCATCTTGTGCGAAGCACCATCCCCGGCGAAATCGATGTGGTGTCGATTGCCGTCGAATTTCACTGTGTATTCGTGGTCATCTGTCACAGAGTGTGTTATATTGTTTGAAGAAAAAGGAAGTGTGGAGGCTAGCAGAATGACGGCATTCAAAGGATTTATAAAAGCGGATTTTGATACGTTTACGATCAACGGGTTGGAAGAACGGATGAAAGCCATTCAAACCCGGATCCAGCCCAAATTCCAAACGATCGGCGAAGATATTTTACAGTCTCTCTCCGTCCGCTCCGGACTGGAAATGTTCCTGCATATTGCAAAGCATGCCCGCAGAAAAGTGAATCCGCCCGTAGACACATGGATGGCTATAGCAAACAATAAACGCGGCTATAAGCAGCATCCTCATTTTCAAATCGGCTTGTTCGATGATCGGGTTTTCATCTGGCTTGCATTCATCTACGAGCTTCCAAATAAAAAGGAGATCGCAGAGAAGTTTCTGCAGCAGGCCCCCGAGATCAAACAACTTCTGCCGGCCGACGTTGTGATTTCGTTCGATCATATGAGGAAAGATGCGCTGAGTCTGTCAGCCATGGATGAAGAACAGTGGAAACAAGGCCTTGAGCGGTTTCGCGACGTGAAAAAGGCGGAGCTGCTGATCGGACGAAATATCATGAAAGACGACCCTGTTCTGCAAGACGGAGAAAAGTTCATTGAACTCGCTAACGAAACTTTCGATCATCTGCTGCCCTTATATCATTTATCTATGGGTATGAAAAATTAATTTTAAACTAAGCTTGCTTTAAAGTAAGGTTAATATGGTTTGCATACGCTATAGTTGGTGAAAACCGAAACCTACGTAAGGATGGTGCATTGTTATGAAGCAAACGTATGCCAAAAAAATGATTGTCTCCTCCCTAGCGCTTGCCTTGCTGCTGGGCGGCGGCACGCTTTACGGCACGAAGCAATTCGTTCGCGCAGAGACGCCGGATGCCGTCGTTCAGCCGCAGGACAGCGCGGACAAACCGGCAGGAGCCAAGGAATGGTCGGACAGAGGCGAAAAAGCACGCGGTAAGCACGGCAAGTCTATGCCGATCTTTGAGGAAGCTGCCGCCATTCTCGGCATGGATCAGGAGACGCTGAAGCAGTCGCTGAAGGACAAGACGCTGGTGCAGCTCGCCGCCGAGAAAAAGATCAGCGAAGCTGATCTGATCGCCAAGCTTCAAGCCGAGCGGACGAAACAAATCGACGAGGCCGCTGCCTCCGGCAAGCTGACGGCGGATAAAGCGGCGAAGCTGAAGCAGAATATGGAAGACCACCTGAAATTCATGGTGAACCAAAAGCTGAACGGCGAAGGAAAGAAGCGAATGCACGGACACGGAGGCAAGCATCAGATCATGATGCCCGCCAAGGAGAAGCTTGCCGGTATTCTAGGTATCTCGGAGGACGAATTGAAGGCGGAGCTCAAAGCCGGCAAATCGTTGGCAGAGATTGCTCAAGGCAAGGGAATCACCAAGGAACAGTTGATTAGCAAAATCAAAGATGAGATGACGCCGTGGATCGAGAAAATGGTTGACCGCAAGCATACAGCCGGCGACAAAAAAGCGGAATAATTATGGGCACAGGCGAAGGCTCCCCGGCCCTCGCCTGTTTCCATAGTCCCCTATTGTTTTGGAAGCATGCTAGTGATGAAGAAGATCGGATAAACAAAGGATTCCTGATGAGCGACATCATCTATATACGCGTAGGCTGACATCCTGCCGTGAACTGGTTGCTCCCTTCCTTTTCACTCCTGGATGGTTTCAATGCGCTGCAGAATCGAATACTCATCCGGGTAAATCATGATATATTCGGTCAAGCCGACCATGCGAAACAGCTTCTGATAATGCGGCGTGACCCCATAGGCGAACGTTTGACATCCGGTTTTCATGAGCGACCTCACAATGCGGATAAGAACCGCAATGCCCATACTGTTAATATAAGGAACCTGCGTGAAGTTCAGGATCAAAAACCTCTTATTTTGACCCAATCCCAGCTCCCACTCCCGTAAACCAAGCAAGCCTTCCTCGGATTGGTTTGAAAGATCGCCATATAAATCAATAATCACGGTTTTTACATGAGTCCGCATGTCTGCTCGAAATTGGCTGTCCATAGCAACCTCCTACCGATAAAAGGTAACATCCACATACACTTTCCCGTCCCTCTCACCAAATTCAAACCGGTCCGAAAGTCTTCTTATTAGGAACAACCCCCAGCCCCTCGGGTGTTCCTCCTTCCATTTGTCCGAAAGCGGCTGCTCATAAGGAATAACCGGCTTTCGGGTTCCATGATCCAGGACTCGAAATTTGTATTTTTCGTTGTCCGCGATCATTTGGAGCGTCACAGGGAGGCTTGGATTCGAGAGATTCCCGTGCTCGATCGCGTTCAAGCATACCTCGGCAATAACAGTCATTATATCATCAATTCGGTGTTCTTCCGGATTGATTCGAGCAATAACGGAGGCAACCTCTTGCATTATCTTCTTTTCACAGCCATATTCGCCGGGCATGTTCCATTCCTTAAAAACCGAAGCAGCACTCATTGATCCTCCCTCCTACTGCTAACGCGTGATAAGATCCGTTTCTATTGTCCACCATTCCTATAACAAAAAACTTACACGCTTGTGTATCCGTTCCATCTTACCATAACAAGCGTACGGTCATCGCCCAACTCTTCCGCTTCCTCATGCTGCGGTCGCTTGATCAGCCTTAACAGCTGTTCCTCAAGCCCCCGGTAAGGCGACAGCTGCCGGAGCTCCTGCTCCCACCATTCGAATCCCAGCATGCCCCCCGATGCATGGCGGCTCTCGATGATGCCGTCTGTATACAAAATGAATATATCTCCCGGAGCTAGTGTATTGAGGATCCCCTGATAAACCGTATCCGGTGAAATGCCCAGCGGCAGTGATGAGCATTGCAATTCCATCACCTGTCCATTTCGAAAGATGTAAGGATCGAGATGTCCTGCACTGGCATATTCCAACCGTGCCGTTCCGGATGACAGGTCAATCAGTGCCAGCCCCAAAGTCGTGAACATCTTTCCTTGCGTCATATGAAAAACATGGCGATTGAGCCTGGTTATGATATCCCCGGCTGTTCCTCCTTTGGCAGCCTCTGTGCGAAGTCCTGTCATCATAGCGGACACAAGCAGCGCTGCCGGCAATCCTTTTCCCGTCACATCGCCGATCGCCACACAATAATATCGTTCTCCCAGTGGAATGACATCGTAAAAATCTCCGCCAACCTCCTGACATTGTTGGCAGGAGGCCGCAATGTCCACCCCTTCCATTACGGGAAAAGATGTCGGAAGCAGCCGTTGCTGAACCTTGTACGCCAGCTTCAGCTGACGATCAACCTCGTCGTATGTTCGTTCCACCCAATGTTGAAGAGCATTGAAGGCATCAGCCAGCCTTCCCGTTTCGTCGAGTGAGATGATGGTAAGCTTCTGATGCAAGGTTGTTTTCATTCCTCCGGACAGGGCGTGCAGACCGTCAATCAGCATCCGAAGTTCCTTACGAAGCTCCACCATATACAGCGATACAATTCCGATAGCGAAAGCAGCATATACCCCGGCTATCAACAAAAAGTCACTAACCTTAAAAAGTTCATCGGGGTTCGATCGAACAATGACGCGCGATGCGGCTGAAAATGTAATCACAAAGCAAACAACTGCTGACATAGCAATCAGGCTTACAGCGGAATAAGGTTTCTCACGGACAATCGAATGTATCTCCAAACGGACAGCATAAGAACGCAGAAGATGCCGGGTAATGCTGAACAACAGGATGGCCAGGATGAGAGAGAGGCTTAGCTCGGATAAAACGCTATTGAGCAAACGGGCAGCATTGTCAATCGAAGCTAAGGCTCTGCTGCCCATCATGATTTCTGACCCATGATACAAAACGATGAATACAATGGAAAGCAGCACCATTCCCCAAAATAATTCCAGCGGAAACCGCATAAGCCGGTCGAAAACGATGGATTTGGCAACATGCGGGGGCTGCACTCGGAAATATCGGAGGACCGGATACAAACGCCAATATGTAATCGCCAGCAGCAAAAGCGTGAACACAAGGTCGCTTAACAGAACGAAAGGAACGTTGAACTCCAGCAATTTCTGTATCGTTCTTCCATGGATAACGATATTGTTGATAAAAATAAAAATGGAGCCTCCGAACAACGCAGCGATATAAGCCGCCAGCAGCCGCAGCATAAGTCCTTTCGACCTGTCATGTGCCGCCATGCTTGTCCCTCCCGGCTCTGAATGCCATGACACAGCTTTGAACCTCCATGCTTTGGTTGGAAGAGACGAACCCTTGCCGAAGCACAGCCCGCTGCTCCCATACTGCGTATACATCCTCTCCTGACGGAACAGCCATGCCTGACGCATGCAGCATGACGATGCATTCCCTCTGCAACGGAAATTGCCGGTTATCGTATTGCCTATGATAACGGCTTCCCAGCGGCTCCGCATGCGGACCTCCTTCAAGGTATGGCTCCGACTGAACGACCCGCGCACACATGTTGCCGGCCAAAGCATATTCCAGCATCCCTCGTTCACTATCGATGATCCCGATGGCCATATGTATGTGAAGGCCGTCCGGCAAAATGTCGGCCAGCGAAGCATTCAACTCCGTTAACAGTTCTCCCGCTGAAGCTGCATCTTGAACTTTCGTACGGAGCATCATGAGAAGTGCTGACATAACCAGCGCTGAAGGCAGGCCTTTCCCTGTCACGCTGCCCGCCGCAATGGCTGCACGATGATCCGTTAACGGCAGCACATCATAGAAACCTCCCCCGACTTCCAACGGCCAGCTGCAAGCTCCGTCAAACCGCCATTCCTTGAATTCCTCGGGCCGATGGGCAAACAGCTGCTCCTGCACATGTAACGCCAGCTTCATGTCATTGTCGATGCGTGCATATTCCTTCTCGAACCGGGACTGCAGCGCGTTAAAGGCCATGGCCAGCTCCCCGGATTCATACGGGGAAGCGATCGGAATACGGCTGTGCAGCTGCCCGCGCTTCATTCCCGCCAACTCGCGCAGCTTAACAGTCATTCGCTCCAAATCGCGGAACAAATAATAAGCCGTATAATAAATGGCGGTAAAAGCGATCACGGTTACCGTCGCTCCAATGACCAATAGTACGGCGATTTTCGGAGCCTCCCCGACTAGCCTAGTGTCAATCGCATACCAGAACATGCGCAGCAATAAATAGACGATACTGCAGCTCAGGATGAGAATGATCATGCCGGCAGCGCTTCTGAACCGGAAGATCTCCTGCTGAAAGATGCGCATGTCTCGAAGATAAGGCCGCAAAATCCAGCGCGCTGTACAGTAGTGGATCATGGCAAACGCAAAATAGGCCGTAAAGTTAAACATAGTGCTCTTTCCATATTGCAGCGTAATTTCCGGTGGCCACGGCGGGAGGTCTAGTACTGAAAAAAGATAGATTTGCGAGACCAACATCCCGCTGAGCAGAAAGAACCGGAATAATTCCCCCGGGAAGCTTGTCAGCCGAAACCATCGCTGCAGCTCCATATCTGAAGGCTGATTAGGTTGACCTGCCTCACCCCGTAACTTCAGCCGATAATAGGTGAAAACAGAGAGCAAGACGATCAGGATCATGTTCCCGATGGAGAAGCTTTTTATCGTGAGAAGATGGTTAGCCGCTGTATTCCCGGTGATGAACTTGTTCGAAAACAGCATCATGCCGGCCGAGGCCCCCGTAAGGAGGATAACGTAAATCATACACAAGCGCAGCCTCACATCAGAGAAGATTGTCAACGCGTACTTCCCCCCAAGAGAAGATAAGTCTCTTCGGACGGTTCCGTCCCCAACTCGTCTCGACACCACTGGGCGAACCGCTCATAAACTTCTGCCGCTTCGCTTTGCCGGTGCGTGCGGATCAATAGACGCATGAACCGCTGACAAGCTTCTTCCTGATAAGGTTTAAGATCGATCCACTCCCGGCAGTACATTTCCTCGAGGACCGTTTCCTGCTGTTCCTCTGCCATCAGGCACAGCTTGCGGATGACAGCAACCTGCTTTTCCAGAACATACTCCCGCATGTTCTCGAGCCATGAAATATATGGAAGCTCGGGAAGCAGCTCGTCGTACAGGGCGTAAGCCTGCAGATAGAATTCATAGGCTAGGGGGCGGTCCTTCAGCCACAATTGGTCGGCCACCCGAAGCAGCGTCAAGTACCGTTCCACATCTACATACTCAAAGGCGTCTTCACGGAGAATGACCAAGCCTTCACGACTGTACACTCCCTCGTGAATAGACAACTGTTCGTGCAGCGTTTGCTTTAACTGATGGATAATCACATACAGCGATTTAGCGGCCTTCTCGGGATCTTCTCCAAGCTCAAGAATCTCTATAAGCTGCTCCTTCGCGCATGTGTATTTGGGCTGAAGCAACAGATAGACGCACAACTCCTGCGCCTTCCTTCGTTTCCATCGGATATTGCGCACCTCCTCGGCACCGCGCCCGACCGTCAGACCGCCGAAAAAGCGAATCCACCACCCGGCCTGTGGTTTTGGCTGCTCGATCCGGATCGTTTCCGGCTCCTGAACAAGATCCGGAGAAGAAGAGCAATTCGGCAGCCTCAAATGACGGGCGATCCGACCGGCCTCTTGCATAACCGCTTTTGCCTCCTCAGCGAGCTCAAGGCGTAACAGCCAATCATACTCGGCAAGCAGCAAAGCGTGCTGCAGCTGCATATCGGAGGGGTATTGTTTCTTTAGCTCGCTTAGTCTGTCTGCGAAGGCGGCAGCCTCCTCGGGGCAAACCTGTAACGCCGCCCTAAAGAAAGCCACTTGCACGCCGACCAAAATATAATACGGCCCCCTCCCCCGGAAAGGGGAATGGACCTGTCTCTTCAGCTGTGAGTATACATGCTCCCAGCGTTCAAGCTGCGCATTCTGAAGCGATATAATCCAGTCTGCACTGAGGCTGCCGTCTTCCGTCACGGCTGACCATCGCTTCAGCTTCCATTCCAGGTCCCTCCACTCCTTCGGATGAAGCTCGGCACCGCATTGAGTTATAAGTTCAGCCAATGTACAGGCAGCCTGGTCCATTTGAAGCTTCCGCTCGTACAACACAACCGCTTCGAGATACCACATCTTTGCCTGAGCATCGGCATCGATTAAGCGGCTGCCCGCCGCCAAAGCGCGGGGAAGACCGCCTTCCCGCTCCCCGGAAGGCGTCCTCTCATATTCCGTCTTAAGAAATAGGAGCAATGTTTCTGCCGATGCCAAGTCTCCCATCCGCAGCTGCACTTGCACCAATGCACACATCGCCGACAACAGACGGGCCGGGAGGGCCATCGCTCCGAACCCCTTCATCGCCTGTTCGAACCGCTGTCTCGCCTCGGAAAGCTGACCGTTGCCATAGCATATATTCCCAAGTGCTTGCAGAAGCAGCGGGGAAGCGTTCAGATAGGAGTCAGGAATTTGCCGAAGCAGCTCTTCCTGTACCTCCCTTTCCTCCAGCAAAGCGCATTCCATTCGCATCACCGCTTCCCGGAAGCGATTTCTTCGCAGCAGTCCATCCATGCTTTCATCCGGTATCAAGAGCCTTTTCGCCGCCTTTTTCTTAGCTGATTTCATCCACCGCTGAAATCTTATACTTTCTTATATCTTAACATAAAAAGCGCTGCGGCGTCCCTTGCCTTTCAGCGAAAATAATTCATATCACCTCAGCTTATTCCGTTGCTGTTGCCTTATCTATGACCGCTTTAATATGCCGCGCAAAGGCATCATTGTCTCTTGCTAACCATTCCTCAGGCAGAAATTCGATCGTTTCCGTAATGATGTCTTTTTCTGCAATCGTATGAAGCAGCCCGGCTTTCCTGTTGATTCCCAGAATCAAATGAAGCTTATCCGGCATCCACACGGGAGTTGCCATAATCTCATCCAATAATAAATGGTATTCATCCGATACCCCATAAATGATTCGTTGAATAAAAGGGTCCGGACTGACCTGTGTGTTTCCGTTTTCCGTCAAATACGATTCTACAAGCGGAAAGCCGAGGCGGTTCATCGCATCCAAGATACGCTGCATCAATGGATGGGGAAGCACAGTGATCCTGTCTTTATCCAAAGAATCGACCGCTTTCTCCATATTGAGCCGGGTTTCAAACCATATTTTTTCCCGGGATAACGTAATAGGCGTGTGCAGCGGAATGGCAATAGATAATGGATATTGTTTGACTTCAAACGATTGAATGTGAAAATCACATGGAAGCGTATACGCGTTCAGAAGTACTTTTGCAGTAGACGTCCGGTGTTCCCCTTCAGAGTCCGTGTAATAGGTCGTGTATTCAGTGAATAAGGCGATTTCGCAGCTTTGTAATTCCTGTTCTGTTTTTCCGCCTTGAATCCTGACCGTTCCCGTAATTTCTTCCCCGGCTGTCAATTGATGTGACGGAAGCCGAAAATCGACCTTCACGCTGCCGATACCTACCCGAGCCAGCATCTTTTTAAACAATGACACAGGCACACATCCTTTCGTTTTCCATCCTTGAAAATGATGCCTCATGATATCGCAAATAACTTACAAAATCATTGCAATATTCCGTTGGGCAAGCTTGTAAGTTTCCTGTAATCAAGGCTCGTTATAGTGAATGCTGAGTATGAATCAAATCTTGCGAGGAGTGAAGAAGATGAAAAAAGGGATTGCATCCATTCTGTTGCTGTTCATGCTGAGCATTTTTGTGCCCGGCGCACTTTTTTTCGGATCGGTCCAGGCGGCCGATACCATTACATGGGGTGATAAGCAAAGCGGCGTTTACGATAAGCTGCACCCCTATACGCTGAATTGGTCCGGTGACGTGCTTGATCGAGGGGGACTCAATTTACTTGAGTTGAAGTACACGACAAGCAGCTCCGATGCAGATATTGTCATCAATCAATACGGCGACATTGGGGCATTGGCGATTCGTAAGCTGGACTCTGAGGATCTGACGAAACCGACCGACCGTAATGTAACCGGCTTCACCAATTCGCTTGAAATAGAACAAGGAGCTGTTTATCTCGTCGTGCTGCATGACGGCAGCCATTCTAAAATCAAAATCGACCGCATTTTGCCGGATAACGGCTTTTCGATTACTAAAGTGACGTTCTCCTATGTGCTTGAGGTTCCGGAACAGGAGAACGACGGAAGCACAAACAGTCAAAATAACGGGACTTCCCCTCCGGTGTCCCTGGACTTGGGTTCTCCCGAAAAGGATATTCTCAATCCTTCAGCGGTTTACGAATTTGAGGAGAATGGAAGCATTACACTGCCTTGGAAGCAGTTAAACGGACATGTCTCTTGGGACATCTACCGTTCGGACAACGGCAAGCCTTATGTGAAAATGACCGACTTTAAGCTGACCGAGCCGCAATATATCGATAATTATACGTTTGCCGGACATACGTACCTATATAAAATCGCATCTTATGACAGAAATGATAATCTGATTTCCATCTCATCGGCACTCAAGGTGACCATCGTAAAAAAAGCCTCTCAAGCGCCCGTTAACGAGGGAAACCGGACGCCCGTTAACGAAGGAAACCGGATTTTGCTGCAAATTGATAATACAACGGCTTTGGTTAACTTAAAATCCCACACCTTGGAAACGGCGCCTTTCATCTACGACGGCAGAACTCTCGTCCCTCTCCGTTTTATCAGTGAGGCGCTCGGCGCTCAAGTGAAATGGAACGGCGAGCAGCGCAGCATTACATTGACTGTAGGGCAGGATACAATCGTGCTGGTTATCGGTCAATCTGCAGCGAGAGTGAACGGCAAGACCGTCATGATGGACGTCCCGGCCATGATCTATAACAACACCACCATGGTTCCTGTGCGATTCGTGAGCGAGCAGTTAAACCAAAAAATCACCTTTAACGATGAAACACGAACCATTCTCATCGTCAGTAAAGACGCAGCAGAAGC
This sequence comes from Paenibacillus sp. JCM 9796, assembly GCF_055379675.1. NCBI lineage: Bacteria > Bacillati > Bacillota > Bacilli > Caryophanales > Paenibacillaceae > Paenibacillus > Paenibacillus sp. JCM 9796. The sequence goes on along the minus strand of NZ_AP043723.1, from coordinate 4,924,165 downwards.
CAGCGATGACAATTCGCTGTCAACCTCAGACCCAGCTGATTACTTTATCGGCAAATGGAACATGTGGGTCCCGGCAGGCCGCGATGGAGCGAGCGGCGGAACCTTGACGATTGCTGCGGACGGCACCATCTCCTTCTATTGGAACGGACCGCAGACCGGCACATGGACGTTAGATCAAGCAACGGGCAAGCTGCTGCTCTCCGGTTACAAGAGCGGCTGGGATTGGACCGTAACGCGAACCGAAGACGGCATCACCGTCTCTACATTTGGTGTCCACGAAACAGGAACGCGTGCGAAATAAACGAAAGAGACATTCCTCAAGTCAGAATGGGCAGCCATCCGGGTTGTGGAGAAAAACGGTCTGCGTTTTGAAGGTATGGCACAGCGGTGCTGCGTATGAAAGCGATCTGCGCCATCGCCATGGAGGAAGGGAAGAACAGACGGAAGAGGTGTAAGAAAAGCTTCTGATCGAAGCCTTTTCGATGAAGATACATTCGTGTTTTAGAGGAAGTTTTTCTTGAAATATCAGAATCATGATCCTCCGGATCAAACTTATAAATTTTGATATTATAAAAAAGCTGCCGCAGCGGGAGTATCGCCTACGGCAGCTTTCTTATTTGGTCAGAGCGGCTGACTTGATGTTCTGGTGCCGATCCGATCCAATACTATAAAGCGGTACAACAAATAGAGCGCTCCGACCGACAACACTGCGCCGATCAAGAACGGCAGGCTGTGGCTGTAATCGTAAATGCCGGCTCCGAGCAGCGGTCCCGCGATGCGGCCCAGGCTGTCCATCGACGAGCTCAAGCCGGATGCGACCCCCTGCCCGACCTTGGTCTTCTGCGTGATCAGCGAGGTTACACAGGGCCGGATCAACGCATTCCCGGCCGCAAATACGCTTAAGTAAATCGAAGCGGTGAGCAGGCTGCTGGAAAACAAAATAAGCACGAAGCCCGCCGCCGACAATAACAAGCCGATGCCGATAACACGGGACTCCTGTCCCCGCTTGATAAGACGGCGTACAACTCCGCCCTGAATCAAGGCGCCGACGATGCCGCTTACGGCGAACATGATGCCGAGCTGCTGCGGAGTAGCTCCGATCTGATCCCGTTGGAACAGCAGCAGCGTCGCCTCGAGACCGGCCAGCGAGAAGGAGACGAAGAACGACAAGACGTACAAATATTTCAGCGAGCCGACGAAGGCCGTCCAGCGCGACTGTTTCGAATCCCGCGTCTGCTGGCGGGCTTCCGCGGACACCGATTCCTGCAGCATGAAATAAGCGAATACGAACATGAGCAGCGCCAGCAGCGCTGCAGCGAAGAACGGCACATGGTAACCGAAGCCGCTTAACAAGCCGCCGACCGCCGGGCCGAAAATAAACCCGAGTCCGATCGACATGCCGACCAGCCCCATCCCTTTCGTCCGGTTTTCTTCAGATGTAATGTCCGCAACGTAAGCGACCGCACAGGCCGTAACTGCCCCGGAGAACAAGCCGCCCAAAATACGCGAAATATACATAAGGACCAGATGGTCTCCGGCAATGCCGAAAATGAAGAAGCTTACGCTGAACCCCAATGTGCCGATCATAATGATCGGACGTCTGCCGATCCGGTCTGACCAAGCTCCCCAAAACGGCGACATGAGGAACGAAACGAGCGAGTACACGGAGAGCAGCATGCCCAGATGAAAGCTTTCGGCGCCCGATCCGGTTACAACCTCGGGGAGCACGGGAATAATGATGCCAAAGCCGATAAAAATCGTCATGATCAGCACCATGATTACGAGAAGCCTTTTGTCCATAGGTGTGACGTTTCCTTCCGATTTATAGTAAGTAATCTAACTGTACCATATCTTTTTTGACGATGGAAATATTGTACGCAAGGTTAACAAAATCGACAAACCTGCAAACTTCACAAAGGTTTTACAAAAACCGCTTGCATCCGTGTCGCATTTTGCTATACTCGATTTGTTTGCTTTTTTCAAGCAGGCCACCATAACTTATTCATGAAGGGTAGGGATGACCGTGGATCAGACGAAAACTCCCCTGTTCACTGCGTTGAAAGAACACGCTGCGCGCAATCCGGTGCAATTTCATATTCCAGGACATAAAAAAGGCGTGGGGATGGACCCTGAGTTCCGGGAGTTTATCGGCGATAACGCGCTCTCCATCGACCTGATCAATATCGCGCCGCTCGACGATTTGCATCAGCCGACCGGCGTTATCGAACAATCGCAGAGGCTCGCGGCCGAAGCGTTCGGCGCCGACCATACGTTCTTCTCCGTACAAGGGACAAGCGGGGCGATCATGACGATGATTCTTACCGTCTGCTCCCAGGGCGATAAAATTATCGTGCCGCGCAACGTGCACAAGTCGATCATGGCGGCCATTATTTTCGCAGGCGCCAAGCCGGTTTTCTTAAAGCCGGTGCGTGACGAAAATCTGGGCATCGATCACGGCGTGACGACCTCGTCGGTCAGACGGGCGCTCGAGCGCCATCCCGACGCCAAAGCGGTGCTCGTGATCAATCCGACTTATTACGGCGTCTGCGCGAACCTGAAAGAAATCGTGGACATCGTCCACGGCTACAACATTCCGGTGCTGGTGGACGAAGCACACGGCGTGCTCATCCACTTCAACGACAAGCTCCCGATGTCGGCCATGCAGGCCGGCGCCGATATGGCCGCTACGAGCGTGCACAAGCTCGGCGGTTCGATGACGCAAAGCTCCGTGCTGAACATTCGCGAAGGCCGCGTCAATGTCCGCCGCGCGAAGACCATCATCAGCATGCTGACGACTACGTCGACGTCCTACATCCTGCTCGCGTCGCTGGACAGCGCACGCCGCAATTTGGCGTTGAACGGCGAAGCGATGGCGGACCGCGCCATTGAGCTTGCGGAGTACGCGCGCAATCAAATCAACGAGATTCCGGGACTTTCCTGCTTCGGCCGGGAAATTTTGGGCAGTGAAGCAACCTTCGACTGCGATCCGACCAAAGTCAATATTCATGTCCGTCACCTGGGCATTACCGGCTACGACGCCGAAAACTGGCTGCGCGAGCAGTACAACATCGAAGTCGAGCTCAGCGACATGTACAATATCCTGTGCCTGGTGACGCCGGGCGATACCCAGGAGAACATCGACACGCTGCTTGCGGCGCTGCGCCGCTTGTCGGCCGAGAATTACAACATCCGGCAAGCTAACGAGCTGGTGATCAAAATTCCAAAGATTCCGCAGCTGACCCTTTCGCCCCGCGACGCCTTCTACGGCGATACGGAGCTTATTCCGTTCAAGGAGTCGGCCGATCGGATCATCGCCGAGTTCATTTACGTGTACCCGCCGGGTATCCCGATCTTGCTGCCGGGGGAAGTCATTTCGCAGGATTTGATCGACTATATCACCGAGCATATCGAGGTCGGTCTTCCCGTTAAAGGTCCCGAGGACCGCAGCATCGAATTCGTCAAAGTGATCGTGGAAACCCCTGCTATTTTCTAAAGACCAGGTCAAAAACGCTTGCCTTCGGTTGATCCGCGGCAAGCGTTTTTTTATGGTTACAGCCTTACGATCGAGCTTCCGCTTCGGCCTGCGCTTCGAGCCATTCGATCACATCGGCCACCGCATGCTCCTGGTGATGCTTCCCCTTCCGGTTCGCCGCTTCAACAAGCAGCGGGTGCGCGTTCTCAACCGCAACGCCGATCCCTGCCCTGCGGATCATTTCCAAGTCGTTCAAATGGTCGCCGATCGCCACGCATCGTTCCATCGCTATCCCTATTTTATCCGTTAACAGCTCCAATGCGTGGCCTTTAGTCGCCCCTCTGGCCAGCATCTCAAAATATCGGTCGTCGGATCGCACCCATTCGATCTGCGCAGCTTCGGTCAGCCGAACGATCGCCTCGCTCGTCTGATCGAGCCGCTCCGGCTCCCAAGCGAATAATACTTTCAGCCAATCCGGCGGCACCTTCGTCACATCGTCGATCGGCTGGTACGGAAACCGCTCGATTTGTCGATGCCGCGCCGTCCACTCATTCTCGCGCAGCACATACGGGTAAGGCTCCCCCTGCACATAAATTTCCGCGCCGATGCCGGGGAACGCCTCAACGACTTGCTGCAGCGCCGCTTTCCCCGCATCCGGCAGCTTGGACTGCCAAATCGCTTCCTCCCGGCTATAATCGTAGATAACCGCTCCGTTATATAAAATCGCGGGCGTGTTGACCGGGAGCTGCTTGACGAAATAACCCGCCGGTTCGACAATACGCCCCGTCGCTACCGTAAACAATCCGCCTTGGGCGACGAAACGCTCAATGGCGGCCAAGTTTTCTTTACTGATTTCCTTCTGCGCATTCAGCAGCGTTCCGTCCATATCCGTGACGAGCAAATAACCTTCAAACCTCTTCCTATCCACGGGAAATCCCTCTCTGTTCTTTGTTTACGCGGCGACTTTCGCTCACGTCACAAGTATTGTATTTGGTTTTTCTTAATGCTATGATGATCATGGTGCTTGACAAAAGTCAAATCGTTCCAGTTCATTAAGTAGGCAGGTGCATGGGTCATGGCGCAAAGCGCATATATCAAATTCGTGGAAGGCTCGTCCATTTCCTCGTTAACTCTGGATGAGCTCAAGCAGCAGCTGGAGCATTACCGGGAGCAGCTTGCACTGACCGGCAAACAGCTCGGCTGGGAGTACGACGATGCCGGATTTCCGTATACGATCGAATCAAAACCGGAAGCCGAAGGCAAATGGTTTTTTTTGAAAGGGACCAACCCCCTCTACAAATATATCGTGATGGGCGTCGGAACCGAGAAAAACGGCGATGCCGAACGACACTTCGTACAGATGGTGCTGCCGGATGGCTGCACCCACGGTGACAAATCCAAGGGCAATGAATTCAGCAAATACTTGGGCAAGCTGTGGAAAGCCGAACTGCAATTGTTTAACGGACGTACGATGTACTTCAACCCTCGCAAATGATGGACCGAACGAAAAACCCTTCTTGCTGACAAGAAGGGTTTTTCGTTCAAGATTTATTATTCTTGCTCTTCAACGATCTCGTTGTAAATCGCAACAACGCGATCCCATTCCTCTTCGTCTTCGATACTGGCAAGGAACGCCTCGCCGTTCTCTTCTTCAATTCGGAATATAACACCGTCGGCTTCCATATCATTGCGATCGAGAAGTACCGCATAAGCCTGTTCTTTGGCTTCAAAGGTGTACACCATTACCATCTCATGTTCGACGCCGTCTTGGTCCGTCACGATAAAAATCTCATCCTCGTGATCATGGTCGCAGGAAGCGTCATGAATGTGATCGCTCATGGGAAGACCTCATTTCTTCATTGTATTGATTGCTCCCACGTATCGTACCACGCATTCGGATCCCAAGTCAATGAACCAGGCATGTCTAAAACCGCCATATTTATTCGGATAGAATCGCTTTCTCGGAGACGACCACGTAGTCGCTGTCCGCATTCGGTTTGATCGAGAATCGAACGGTATACTGGCCGGCTTCAGTGAACGTCACGTTAAACGGCCACGTGTACCAAAAGCTGCTCTTCTGTCCGTCCACCACTTCTTCGCGCGCCTTCACCTGTTCGCCGCCCGGCGATACGATGGAAATGCGGAAGGAGTAAATGGACGTATCCAGGTTGTCAATTTGTGAAAAAACCGCAAAATCAAGGCGATCGCCTTTCTTAACACCGCCGAAAGGCTGCTTGATGGAATAATCGTCTTCCACCTTCTTGGCGACAAACATATGTACATTGGGCTTGTAAACCGAGACGGTACGGCTGCCGTTATCCCATTTCACAATCGATTGAAGCGTGTCAGACAAGATCCGGGCAGGAACGACGGCGCTTCCTTTCATTAAAAAAGAGGGTGTCTCGTCCGAACCAAACGACCTCTCCTTGTCATTTACCATCAATCTCACTTTCGAATACCCTTCAAAATCTCCCCACATGGAACTGGCGAAAGCTCCTGCCGTACCGAACAAAGAAAGCGAGAGCACCATCGTCAGTAATCGCGGTACCTTCATTGCAAGTAACCTCCATCGTTATTATGCATTTGCTAAGTTATACTCTACAGACCGGCAAGAGTTGCGGAGATTTTGCCAAATTTATTAATAGTCAAGAACCGACAGCCAAACCGTTAAATTTAAGCAAAATGTGACGAAACTATCTTGAATCCGTATTGAAAAGCGTGATAGATTATAGAAAATATCGGCTGCAACGCCAAAAGCTGAGCGGAGGAACGTCATTGAGCCTGCAACTGCAAATGATAGGCACAGGAAGCGCGTTTGCCAAAACATTCTATAATAATAATGCGCTGATTTATTTGAACGACTTCACGTTATTGATCGATTGCGGCTACACCGCACCAAGAGCCTTGTTTGAGCTTGGCATCTCGCTCGATCAAATCGATGCGGTCCTGATCACGCATATCCATGCCGATCATGTCGGCGGCCTCGAAGAACTCGCTTTTCAATGCTTGTATACGTTCAAGCGGCGAATCAAGCTTCTCGTCCCCTTCTCTATCGAGCATATGTTGTGGGATCACTCCCTCCGCGGAGGTCTTGAGAACAAAGACGAGGGCATTTCGAGCTTGAACGATTATTTCGATGTCATTCCGCTTGCCGAGAACACGCCGATCTCCATTCGTCCGGACTTGACCGTCCGGCTGCTTCCGACCGATCATATTCGCGGGAAGAAAAGCTATTCGCTGCTTCTGAACGATCGTCTGTTCTACAGCGCGGACGCCAGGTTCGACCTTGAGCTGCTGATGAGCTTGCACATCAAGGGTTGCGATCATTTTCTGCATGACTGCCAGCTGCATTCGCCGGGTCACGTCCACGCCAGTTTGGAGGAGCTGCTCACGCTGCCGGTCGACTTGCAGCAGAAAACCTGGCTGATGCATTATTCCGATCAAATGCCAGATTATATAGGGAAAACGGGACATATGAGATTTATCGAACCGTTCAAGCGTTATACGTTCTAAGCGATAAACGAACCGCGCCAGCGTATCAGTTTGCTTCGCTCCGGGCATGTCCTCCCCTTCTTCGGCATAATTTCCCTCTGGTTGAAGCATCCTAGTCATAAGGAGGCGATATAGATGGAAGAACCCGCTCAACACGTCGTAGCTGTTCGCAAGAACGGCGACGGCGATATCGTAGAAATGAAATTGTCCTCGGGCCAGGTCGTCGATTACGAGGAAGCCCAGTACATGGCCAAGAACGGGCAAATCTCGGGCGTCAACGTTTTCCGGGGCCGCGACGGAGACGAGCATCTGCGTTCGAACGCTGACGGAGACCCGACCAACAACCTGGACAACTTGCCTGGCTTCTAACTACTGGACAACCGCGACAAGCCGTATTTTTCTCGGCTTGTCATTTTTTTTACTTGAATTTTGACAGCGCTTAGAAGGATTTCATCAAATTATACAGAATTTCAATTAATACGAACAAAATCTGCGAAAATTTGGGAGTTGGAGTACCGCAATGAAAGGTAATGCGATCTTCCTGATTTACTCGATTCTTGTATGCACTTGGTCGATCGGCTATGGGCTAACGGCAAGCATCCCACTGCTAATCCTGGTAACGCTGCTGTACATGCTGACCTTCTTCATAAAACGTCCTTATTACGGAAACACTTCCATTCAGTTATTGTTATTGGTCGCTCTACATGCCATCAGCGCGACAAGCTGGTGTCTTCCGCTTTACTTGCTGCACATGAGCCAGATGTATTATCGGGTCTCGAAATTTTCGACAGCGCTTCTCTTCAACGTCGCCTTGATGGGAGCTTACGTAATCGTCTCGTTAACCTACCGGCAGCTCATTGCTGCCCATTTGACGGATATCGCTTTTCAAGCGGTCAGCTGTCTCATTTTGGCTTATATATTCGGAAGGCTCATTAAGGAAATGGAGCTGCAGAAGCAGCTGCTGGCCTACGAGAAGAAACATCTCAGCACGCATGACCCGTTGACTGGCCTTTATAATTTCCAGGAATTTCACCATCAAATGGAAATGATCGTTAAACAGAAGAAACCGATCGTTCTTGTGCTTGCCGACTGTAAAGACTTGAAGTCACTCAATACGACGAACGGATTTCAAGGAGTCAACGACATTTTGAAGGAAGCGGCCCAGCTGCTGCGCATCATGTTCCCCGAAAGTTCATTAATCAGCCGTTACGGCGGCGATGAATTCGCGATCGTGATGGAATATACCAATACCCGCCAAACGATCAATACGATTACACAATTGCTCGCTTCGGAATTTCCGAAATTGACCGGTATCGAAATTAACTTCGGGATGGCCTGCTATCCGCAAGACGGCTTGAATAAGGACGATTTGATGTCCTTCGCCGAACATCATCTCTATATGATGAAACGGGAAAGCTGGCTAAAGCGCGAGGAGCATATGCTGCGAAGCGAGAAGCTGCGCGTAGTGGGCGAGTTAGCGTCCGGGATGGCGCACGAAATTCGCAATCCTCTGACGACGATCAAAGGCTTCTTGCAGTTATCCAAAGCGGGGAATTACAACGTGGAGCCGTGGTACGATTTAATTATGGACGAAATAACCCGGATGAGCATGCTGACGGCGGAGTTTTTGCAATTTTCCAAGCCCCATGTTACCCAATACCGCGTACAATCGATCCGAAGCTGCATCGAGCGGGTCATCTCGCTGCTCGACTCGGAAACGACCAGGTTGGGACATCAGATTCACTTCGAATATGATCCAATGGATATTCGCATGCTAATGGATCAGGACAAAATGCTGCAGCTGCTGCTCAACTTAATGAAGAACGCGCTCGAAGCCATGGTGGATCAGGGAGACATCTTTATTCGGCTTTATAAGCAGCAAAATTACGCAGTCATCGAAATTGCCGATACTGGCAAAGGGATCCCCGAGGCCGAGCTGGACAAAATATTCATTCCGTTCTATACCACCAAAGATTCAGGCACGGGCCTCGGGCTTTCCATCTGTCATAAAATTGTACAGGATCATGACGGTACGATTGAGGTTGAGAGTTTGATGGGGACGGGAACAAAGTTTACCATTACGCTGCCGATCGCGGAAACGGATGAGCCGCGAAACCCCCAAGCTAACGAAGAGCTGACCACCATTTCCGTGTGAACGCCAGCCCTGCCGTGAAGGGATTTCGGCTAGGCTCGCTTACATAACTAAGAAAACCGATAACGGCTCCCAATACAGCACCCCCCAGCACTTCCGCAGGCATATGACCGAGGCGCTCTTCCAATTCGGCATCACGTCTTCGGTGGGCATGATGGGGGTGTTCTTGCGTCAGCTTGAATACCGTATCTTCGAGCTCGTTCACTTCCATTGCGATCAGGCCGGCATGGCGGCGAATGCCCATCGCATCGAACATCACAATCAAGCTCAGCAGGGTTGCCAGAGCGAACGAATCGCTGCTAAAGCCCTTCTTCAATCCGAGATAGCTGGCAAGTGATACGACCCCTGCCGCATGTGAGCTTGGCATGCCTCCCGTCCGAAACAAATCCGACCAAGACCAGCTCCTGCGCTCCTGCAAATGCGCTGGTATTTTCAACAGCTGCGCCGCTCCAACCCCTACAATGGACGTCCATAACGCCCGGTTCATACGCATCACCTCTTCACTAGGATGAGACGCGACGTATCTTTCTATGCGAACGAAAGCCGTGAATAAATCGGCAGACCGTAGTTAAAACCGAGTAAGCATTGAAATGGGAAAACTTGCCTCCGGATCGTTATCCAGTTTGCCCCAAGCCATAATTCCGTTGACATACGCCACTTCAAAAGGCAGCTGGATCCCCTCGACCTTATATAAACCAGGCGGAAAGTCAGCCGGATTCAACAGGTACGCCTGTGCCGTATACAGCTTACGTTCGGCAACCGCACGTTGACTGGGGAATTCGGCGTTCTCCTTTTCAGATTGAATCCAGCGGATTTCTTCCAGCAGTTCTTCTCTACTCATCTGGCTGTATAATTTTTTCATTTGGCATATCCCCTCCGAAAGACCCAAGACATTTATCCTGAATCCCATTCATTGTGTCGAAGCTTTGTCTATTCATCGCTCATCCTGTCAAGCCATGTAACAAAGTATTTATCGAAAATAACGAAGCAAAGTGGTATGATAAGTTACCCGATAGAAGGAAGGAGGAATTTGAAGTTATGAATACGGAATTGTTATTTATGAACCAAAAAATTCCGGTTAGCTTTATTTCCAGCGATCAAAAAGCGATACCGCAACTGATCAACATATTGGAACGCAATTCATCCCATTCCTCGGCTGCCGGCACCTCGGACTTTAATCAAATCGATCGAATTGAAATTATCGGAAACAACGCCGTTTTGCATAAGAAGCATGTGAATCAATGTATCGAATTGCCGCTCTATTAGAGCGGCTTTTTACTGCTTAAGACGGATATTCATGGACAAGCACGCTACGATATACTAGAGGAGTCGATAGTAACTATATTTTTATTTGCAAAGGAATGTCTGCTTATGAGCACGAATAACAAGCGAAATTTCTTTCGCCTAACGTTTACAGTTCCGCTCGGCGCCGATGTGAAAATCTTCGGAATGGGCGATTTAGATCCGGAAACCAAGCTATATAAAGCCGCGCTTGTCGATTTAAGCGCAGGAGGCGCACGCTTCTTTACTCAGGCGCCCTTACCGGATAAGCCCGGTCTGCTGACCGAACTCCGGTTTATGTGTCTGGGCCATGAATACCGGCCGTACGGCCCGATCGTGCGCTCCATTTTGCCGGAGCCCGGCCATTATGAGTACTGCATCCAATTTTCCTTGGACGACACCGACACATCGGCGTTAACCAGGATGTTAAATCAGCTTGCAATCAAGCTCCGCCGAACCCCTAACGTACCTGGCTGCAGTTTCCTGACTCCGGAGGAAACGGCGGAATTTGAGCATTTTTAGCGTGCTTTACCGGATAAACCGACTGTCAAATATCGTTTCCCCGAATCCGCGTGCCCGATCCAACTGCGAAACAGCAGCTGGTCGGGTTTTAGTTTGTCATGAAGCTCCTTGAGCCCCAACACAGCGGCTTCCAGCCCGTACTTGCCAAACGCCTCGAACAGGAAGCGCGTCCGTTCCTCGTCCGTCCTATCCTCGTACAATTCGTCCGCGATCCACTTCCGCTCCTCATCCAGAACAATCATATCGGTCCACATCGCCACCCGTCCATCCGGCTTCACCAACGACAGCAGCAGCCTGTTGTACCCTGTGATCAATGAGTTTCGCAAGTAGGCAAGCGCTTCTAAGATGGAGCGAATATCCGCTTCGTTGTACCGGTCCATGTAACCATGGAACTGCAGCAGCGCATCCGGATAAAACAACGGCGTATGTACACCCGAAGACATGACAAACGAGAACGATTTCTTGAGGTGCGGCACGACCTCGTGGCGGTTAACCTGGAAGCTGGCATCGCGCAAAAATCCGGCGATGTCCGCGGCCGACGACTCATTCAGCAGCAGTTCCTCAAATTTTTCATAGAACGAAATTTGATCCAGGCACGTATAATCGACTCGCGTCAATGATCGAAGCCGGCTCTGTGCCAATCCCCCCGTCTTGTCCAGCCATTCCTCCAGCATATTATCTTCCGTATCGAGCACGGTCACTTGTTGAAAATGCACCGCCAGCCCCGGCAAATCCACTTCACCGTGATTCCCCGCTCCAAGCACCACCGCTTTCTCGGGCTTCGCCAGCAGACTGATGGAGTCCTCCACCAAACGGCGCACATGGTAACGATGAGTTCCGTACTCGTGCTCTCCCCAGTCCAAGCTTTCGTTCTCGATTGCCGCAGTATCTCCGCCGCCGAACTGCGACTGCATCATCCATGGCAAATCCTTCATGATTGTCCCCTCTTTCGTTGGCCATACTCCTCGTTCATATTATAACATACCGCTCTTTGAGAAAATACGACAGGAGACCTGTAAGCCATATGCTTTAATCGAGGCCTAATCCTAAACGTTCTAAAAAAATGGGGATGACGTGTTGACAAAATATTAAGATCTTGATAATATAATAATCGTCCCCTTGAGAGACACGAAAGAAAAAGGAAATAACTTTATCCATGACTTGTTAGCTCAGCTGGGAGAGCACCATCTTGACAGGGTGGGGGTCAGTGGTTCGAGCCCACTACAGGTCATACAGAAAAACCCTTGTGTAGCAAGGGTTTTTCGCTTTTTATCGAACTTCATTCATTCTTTATTTGGACAAGCTCAAGTCGCATGTTCCGAAGGCCTCTCCAGAAAAGAACGTCATCTGTCTGCCCGCGTCGCCCCTTGCTGGACATACATTGTAATATAAGCCCACACCACCCGTGTGGGCCTATTTATTTCATTGTCATTTGAATCTTACCGTAGTAAAATGACTATTTGTTAACAGCATGAATAAATAGGAGAGAGAACAGCATGAACGCAGTAGAAAAAGTCAGCAATTTTGTAGGTAAAACGTTTTCGCTTTGGGTTATCTTGTTTGCATGTCTAGGATTCTTTGCTCCACACCTGTTCACCGGCTACAAATCCTTGATTTCACCGCTTCTCGGCATCGTCATGTTCGGTATGGGGCTCACGCTTTCCGCTGCCGACTTTCGCGAAGTGTTTCGCCGGCCTAAGGATGTCGCCATCGGTGTCATCGGACACTACCTGATCATGCCTTCCATCGCCTATTTGTTGGCCATTGGCTTGAACCTTCCTCCGGAAATTGCGGTTGGCGTCATCTTGGTCGGCTGCTGCCCGAGCGGTACCGCCTCCAACGTCATGACGTTCCTTGCCAAGGGCGATGTAGCGCTTGGCGTATCGATCGCTTCGGTTTCTACGATCATCGCGCCATTTGCCACTCCCGCCTTGATCTCGCTTTTGGCCGGCAAATGGATGGATATTAATGCGAAGTCTTTATTTATGGACATCTTGCAGGTCGTCATTTTACCGATCGTGCTGGGCATTATTGCGAAAGCTATATTCCGCAAGCAAGCCGAAGCCAGCGTCAAAGCGCTGCCGCTCATTTCCACGATTGCGATCGTGCTCATTGTCGCCATCGTCGTAGGCTTGAACCAGCCGAAAATCATGTCCAACGGACTGCTCATTTTCGCGGCTGTCATCCTCCACAATTTGCTTGGCTACCTGCTCGGTTATTTCTTTGCCAAGCTGTTCGGCATGGATTTGGCCAAGCGTAAGGCAGTTACTCTGGAAACAGGGATGCAGAACTCGGGTCTGGGAGCCGCTTTGGCTGCCGCACATTTCAGCCCGCTGGCAGCTGTGCCTAGCGCCTTGTTCAGCGTGTGGCACAACTTGTCGGGTTCGATGCTGGCCACCTGGTTTGCGAGAAGAACTGAAGATAAGAACAAGCAGTAGCCCGTCTCATCAAGCATCGCGCCAACTTGGTTGGTGGATACTTTTTTTTACATTCCCTCCGATTTCCAGCACATTGAACTAGTCTCTCATATTCCTCGCCATCTTCTCCATCCGTTTATCTTGTTTTCTCTCATGAACTACCATACACGCATGAATCGCGCCCGGAATCCAGAAGAAGCACGTTAGAATGAAATTCAACAAGGCTTGAATGGGCTTCCCGCAAAATAATACAGCAACAGGAGGAAGCAAAATCGCCAACAAATACATAAACGACACCTCGATTTATTGAGATACTTCATACTACGTTATGATTCCGTAAAGGATTCGGTAAGCTGGAACATCAAGCTCAGATGGCTTTGCCGTATCCCTGACCCTGCGAATGTTGGAATAGACACTTTAGCAGTGGGCAAATTAAAACCAAGAAGAACAAAATGGAAAGGACTTTTCATCATGAACTATTGGGAAGAAGTGCTGCAACGGCTGGATTTGAACGCAAAAGGAGCTTGGCTTATTTACATAGGCGGTACGCTTTTATTTTTAGCCTCATTGTGGTTCAAAAGAAGAATAACTTGGAGAGAATGGTACATCACTTTTGGCGTTGTAGGATTTATGGCCTGGATGGGGGATATTATTTTCTTTTTTCAGCTGGACTTGCTCGATTCGGGCGATCCATCCATTGGCGGAATTCCCGACATCGTGATGTTCTCGTTTGTCCCTCCCGCTATTGCCAATTTGTATTTGAATTTTGTAACAACCAAAAATAAATGGGTGCTGACGAGTCTGTTCGTCGCTTTTTCCTTACTATCGGAGTATTTGTTAGTTAAAGCGGGATTTCTCATTCAAAAAGGCTGGCATGTTTGGTATTCGATTCCATTTTATTTTTTGTTCTTTCATGTATTCCTTCCGTGGCATCTTCGCTTCATCAGGTCTGCAGAAGCTGCAAACAAAGTCCAACAAGACCATGCACCTGTCTTCCCGGCGAATTCGCCAACCAACGGGACAGCCTCTTTCACGGTCCGTGTAACCAAATGGATGGGGTATCATGAGAAAACGCCGCTCCTCATAAAATGGATAGAAAAAAAAGAAAAGGCAAACTAACATTTTCATATACGGGTTGAGTTCATATATTTGTCAAAAGTGTATCGTTTTCAAGCAAAAAATGACAAAACCTCTTATTTTAACACCGTATATTTATTTGCCAATATAATGTTATATTATTCCAGTCAGTTAAATATAGATGCAGGAAAGGATGATCTTGAATAACTATGACTGTCTTATTTGTTGAAAAATTACTTTTTGTTGAAAGTCAAAGCGTCAATCCTCAAGATGCAATTATTATTCGTTTACTTATGGAGGGTGTAGGAGTTCACGAGTTAGTATATTTGACCAAGGATTCTCTGGATATAACCAACCGTATGCTCACCCTAAAGGATGCTTATGACATCGAACGAAAAATTCCCGTGACACGAAAGTGCGTTGAGCTTTTTCAAAGCGCTGTCGAGCAGACTAAATATATTTTGCAAAACGGTTATAATCAAACCAGACAAAATTCAGTAAATTTGCGAGACAGCCGGTTTCTGATCAAAGTAAGCGTGCAGGATTACATCGCTAATGAAAGCATGATAACGGAATTAGATTCTGTGATTTTACGGGTCATCTACATGAGACTCAAACGGCTGGCCGAGTTTTTTTCGATGCCGGAACTAACTCATTTTGCAACCGGCAAGCCCGCCCTTCAAACAAAGGTATACGCATAAAAAGGAGGCTATTAAGCCTCCTTTTTTATATGAAGAAACCTGGATCCGCAGCAATGAGCAGCTGTGTTTCTTTTACATCGCGTCTAATTTCTTTTTCTGCATGCTTAAATATTCAGTTCTCGGATCATAAACGATATGAGGATCGCTTATTTGTCTGAGATCTTTCCAGTAACACAGCACTCTACCTTCATTCCCCCCCTTGAACATTTTACATCCTGAGCAAAAGTTGTCTATTTGGAATTGGTTTAATTCAACCACTTTATTTCGTAAGCAGCAATACACGTTTCCGATTTCATTGGCATAGTTAACATGGTTAATATACATAGCCATCCCTCCGCTTGCCCATTTAGTATGAGTATGGAAATTATACTGGATGTGAGCTGAAAAAAGGGCTCGAACGATGTTCACAAAATTGTGAGATTTTGACGAAAACCATTAAAATAATAACTGGCCCATTCATGACTTTATTTTCCTGTACTTGTTTCGCAAGTAAAAGCAGAAAATGAATGCGAACAATTCATCTGGGGGAAATGGATCATGAACCGAGTCCGTACATGCCTTGGCGATTTTTATTGCTTGTACTTTGGTGTGGGTTGGGCAAGGGGCATTAGCGGAACCGGCTCATAAAGCCGTTTTAACCGTGAAAACTTCCCTTGATTCCGAACTCGAGACAAACCTGGAGCTGACGAATAACTTCGAACGCTTCCTGAAGCACGGTCAGCGTAAATCTGTCCAAAACATCCCCGTTCTGGATACTTACTTGACCCTAAATCGTAATGGAGAGCATCTCACCTTTCTGGTTGACCAGGCAGGCAACTTATACGATGAGAAGACCCTTGAAATTATTTATCTTCAAGAGCACATAAAATCGGAACTCAGGAATTACGTCCATAGCTTGCGCTCCAAACACTATGGCCAAATGATCGAGTGGGATAATGCTTCAACCTTGATCCCGAAGCAAGCGAAGTTCAAAGTCGTCGACCTGGAAACCGGCCTCTCGTTTAACGTGCAGAGAAGAGCGGGAAGCAAACACGCGGATGTACAACCTTTGACCAAAGAAGATACCGCCATCATGAAACAAATCTACAACGGAGCCTGGAGCTGGCGGCGAAAAGCAATTATTGTTCAAACCGAGGATCAGCGGCTTGCCGCATCCATGCACGGCATGCCGCATGGCGGCGACGGCATTCCGGATAATGATTTTTCGGGCCATTTTTGTATCCATTTTACAGGAAGCTCTACCCACGGCTCCGGAAACGTTGATCCTGAACATCAGTTGATGGTATATAAGGCTGCCGGAAAATTAGTTGATTATTTCAATGAAGCTTCCCCTTATCAAATTGCGGACGCCTTTTTGATCGCATTAAACCTGAAGGAACCGCAAATCTTGAAAATGAGCTTTGCAGACGCCAAGGATCCGCAGCTTGATTATTTTCTGAAAGAAAAGGACCGGCTCAAAGGCATTCGCAAAAGATCCAGTCACGTTGACAAACCGTTCTCCGGTGTACTAGCTTTGGAATTTCCACTTGAAGTCAACATGTACCGGGAAAACAACCGCGTCGACAAAGCAACTTTTACGTTCCAAATGATCCGGGGATCTCTGCTGGAACCGTGGACCATTACATCCATCAGCATGGTTTCCTAAATAGGGGATCGGGCTAAACCCCTACCGTCTGGTGATTCATTCATAAAAACCAGGCATGCGGTAAATAAATATATTGTTGATTAATTGAACTGGAGGCAAATAAACCTATGTCACAATCGATTGAAGTTGCTTTACGAACGCTTCTTGCGGTTCTTGTGCTTTTTTTGTTAACGAAGCTGCTTGGCAAACGGCAAATATCCCAGCTTTCTTTTTTTGAATACATTACGGGCATTACGATCGGAAGCCTGGCTGCCTACGTTTCAATGGATTTAGATTCGATGTGGCATCTAGGTTTAATTTCACTGGTCGTTTGGGTATTGGTGTCGTTTCTTATTGAAATATTACAGATGAAAAGCAAAGTGTTCCGGGACTGGGTTGACGGAAAAGGAACCATTCTCATCAAGGATGGGAAAATAATGGAGGACAATCTAAAGAAAGAACGTCTCACAACCGATGAACTGCTGGAGCAGCTGCGTAAGAAAAATATATTTAAAGCGGCTGATGTTGAGTTTGCGGTCATGGAGCCCAGCGGCGAAATTAATGTGCTGGCAACCAAAGAAAACCAACCTTTAACCCCCAAGCATCTCGGTATTAAAGTAGGTCCCGAACAGGAACCGCAGACGGTTATTATGGACGGGAAAATGTTGGATGAGCCGCTGGCGACGATCGGATTAAGCCGGGAGTGGTTATACACCGAGCTGGAGAAGATCGGCGCTACCCTTGAGAATGTGTTCGTAGGGCAAGTTGATTCCTATGGTCAATTGTACGTCGACCTATATGACGATCAGCTCAAGGTTCCGCAGCCCCAGCTTAAGGCTACGCTGCTCGCCACCCTCAAGAAATGTGAAGCGGATCTTGAATTATATGGGCTTACAACGAAAGACGAGACGACGAAACAGATGTATGAACAGTGTTCCCATAAATTACAAAGAGTGATTACGGAAATTAGACCGTTATTGGTCAGCTAGACCGGGTCTCTCCATTATAACAGCATAGGAAACCACCGGATCGTGTTGGCCGGTGGTTTTATGCGTTCCCGCAGCCGATAGACGAGTATTAAAGCGCGATAAACAGCATACAATCAACAAACGACATTTCGGGGGAATGGGACATGGAGCAATGGGAAATCCGGCAGCCGAAACTGACGCATGTTCTTAAAAACACCGACGAAAACTTGTTTCAGGAGTTAGCGAAAGACTTCTCGGCAATTATTGGCTCCCCGGTTAAAGTATCCATTGTGAAAGAAAAGGAAAGATGGATGATTTTTTACAACCCTTCCGGCGAAGGCTTATTTCGCTTCTATATAAGCCTGCACGACCCGTCGATGAAGGAATACCTGACAAGCGATTTCGAGCTTGATCGCCCCGTCATTCAAATTCATGAATTGTTCGTCCACCCGATCGGACAGGGGCTCGGAACACAACTCATCTTCAAGCTGCTGGATCGTATCCAAGACACCAAGTTCGAGCTAATCGTATTGCGTGCAGAAAGTGAAAGAGCCGCACGGTTTTGGATCAAATTCGGATTTGAATACAAGGAGGATACGACCCCTTACATGCCATCCATGTCGCTTGATTTGGTGCCGATCCAACGAAGAACGACACCGGTTGTGAAAATACAATTTAAACAAACCTCGACTTGACCCAGGCCCGGATGCCCAACAGACGAAGCGAGCGGCGCGGCCGCAAACCTTTCCACGCGTCTAGCGGCCCGTCAGCCGGAAGCTTTTCCAGCCCGTGCGGCCGCTAACGAGTACTGTGAAGAAACTGTCTGCAAAAAAAAGCCGTTGTGGCCAAGTCCACCACACGGCTTTTCTCGCGTCTTAACCTCCATGCCTGCGCACTTTGCGTATATTCTTGCTCTTCTCTTCGGCCGCTTTAGCGTCGTCCTCCGCTTCCGAAACCCACAGCAAGCCCATACAAAGCAAGAACATCCCGCCGACCAACACCAGTCCAGGCATCAATAATCCTTGAACCTGTACATAAAGAACTCCGGCTATTGAGACCAAGAGGCCGGCAAACAAGCCCAGCCCGATCCGTTGGGCGGTTTGTCGCTTCAAGCGGAAACACCTCCTTAAACCAAAAGCATCTCTTCTCTTCTAGTCTATTCGACTGTCAGCCGCTTAGAAGCGGTGCTTCCGCCGTATAAAGCCGATCCATCAATAAAAAGACCTGTTCCATTCAGAACAGGTCCTTGTTTGTTATTCAGGGTAAGGAGGATAAGGGATTGGGGTCAAACTATTCGGTTTCTTCCGATACTTCTTCGGACAATACATCTTCCGTCACTTCGCCGGATGCGACTTCTTCAACAGCCTCTTCTTCCGAAGCGGCCTCTTCAGCTTGTTCCACAACTACTTGTTCCACAACTTCTTCTTCAGACCGTACTTTCTCGTCTTCTCCCATATGTAATCCCTCCCAATGTTCGCCTAGGTTACCTAGACGTACCCTTAGTATACGATAGAGGCATATGAAATTGATGTCGTTTCATGCGGGCGAAAATATTACATTTCGATTACAAAAAAAAGCAGGGACAGCCGCACCTGCATACCCATCTGAGCTTACTCCCTCAGCGCTTCGCTGAGCTTTGTCGACATCGACGGCTTCTGCGCAGTCGCCGCCTTCAGCAGCGCTGTCTTCAACCGTTTATTCTCCGCCCTTAGCCGCTCCACTTCCTCCAATAGACCATGGACGATACGTCCGGCTTCCGTCTGCGGCTCGGCACCGTCTCCGTCCAGCTGTCGTATCAGGTCTCTCCACGCTTCGATCTTATCCGCACTCATCCGCTTGTTACGCCCCTAACTTCGTATACTCAACAATAATCATCAATTCCGATTCCAGTCCGGTCGATTCCCTGTCATTTTTCCGCGAAAACGCGCATAACATGATAGTGCAAAATCACTCGAGTAAAGGAGACACACTATGTACTATTGTATCGCATGCCGTAAATTGCACCGGTTGAACGACGTGCCCGCCCAAATCGTCTTTAAGACAGGATTCCATATTGTCGACGTCACCCGTTACCCTGCGGGACTTTGTCTCGTTTCCCAATCGTTGCAGCAAGAGTTATCAAGCGCTTCGGCCTAGCACAGAAAAAGAAGGGCTGCGGCATGAAGCTCGATACGGCTTGTCAATAGCGCCGTCTCCAAGCCTTAACCGCAATCACGACGGAAAATACGAGCATCGCCAAGCCTACGAACACGCCGAACCCCATCACCAGCCAGCTCATCCAGTGCGCACGGGGTTCCGCCCCTTCGCATGCGCAAGCAAACGAGGGCAGCGTCATAAGGTCAAGTCCCCCGATCGTCATGGCGAACAGCACGGTCGCCAGCCCTCTTCTCCGTCGCTCCCATACGAAGCGCACTTTCCGTATACGTTGTCCTAGAAGTAACATAGTTGTATCCCTCTCTCATCGATGATCATCCCGTCTATCGTTAGACGAAATCGCTGCAGGGATTGTTCCACGACAACAGTAATGACCGTAATAAACGGAGCAAAAAGGCGCGTTATGCGCGCCCAACCGGTTTCATGGTCCGGAAAAGCGACGAAATACGCACCAGGGGGCCGCTGTTCGCATCGGGATTATCGTTTTTTTCGCGAATTCCAATCGATGATATTATCTTTCGGCTCGGTTATGTTGATCTCTTCATTTCGTATCATTTGCGATAGATCAGCAATCGTCTTGTCAAGCAGCTCGCCTTTATGTTTCGAGAACAGCCGGCGTCTTTCTTTGAGCAAAATTTCGAGCATCAACTTTTTTTGTTGCTTGCTGAACAGCATGGGCTATTTCACCTGCCGTTAATGGATTAAGGCTTACTTCTCCTCGAAGGTTAAGCATGGTTTGCCGGACGAGCGCCTGATCAGGCTTGAAGGCAATTCGCTCGTTTTAATGCCGTAAGAACGGCAGCCCCGAGGAAAATTCGGATCCCACGTGACATAGAAATGCTTGCATTTGTAACAATTGATCCGTGTTGTCGAAGATGGTTGCGATTGGTTTGCAGCCTGTCTCATCGTTTCCCTTACCGAGTCGATTGGAAAAATTCGATCCACTCGCCGTCCGGGCCGTAGAAGAAAAAGTACCTCGAGCCGTTCGGCAGCGTCGTAATTTCCTGATCGATGAGCCTTACGTCAAGCTCTTTAATCCGAGCAAATTCTTCTTCAATGTCGTCCACGGTAAACGCAATGTGATGCACTTTGCCTTCCGCCGGCAAGCCTTCATTGTAGCCCTGAATCAATTCCAGCTCCGTTTCCGCCTGTTGCCCGAAGCCTAAGAAAGCAAGCTGGATAACGCCGTTCGGATGATCTAACCGCCCCTTCAGCTCCAACCCTACGACTTCCTTATAAAAACGTACCGACGCATCGATGTCTTTCACCATAACACCGACATGCTCGATTTTTTTGCGTGCCACTGTATCCCTCTCCCTCGCCGTTTATTTCTCCAGATTCATCATCCCTGTCCATTATATCACATGCCTTCGCGCTTCACAGCCGCGAAAGGCAAAAAGCAGCACGAGTCCGCCGGTCCGGCGAAGCTCAGGCTGCTAGATCCGCTCCTCCTCATTCACAAAAACGGACGAGTAGCGTATAGGATCAGCTCGCTTGTCCGGCTTTCTAACAATCATCTCCTATTTCAGAGGCAATCCTGTTAGTATCTCCCTGATATTTTTTACCCGCGATTCGGCGCAAAGGCCGCGCAGCTCCCCGAACTGCACGAGCGAGGAGCTGGAGATCGACGTGACCCGCACCGTGCCGGCTCGAATAACAGGATCAACATTGACAACACGCATCTGGACATCCTCGTCCGGCAGCAGCTCTGGAATCGGCCTCCAGAACGTCGAGAATTTTGACAAATCGCCCTCACTGCCCGAGAAACGCGAGATTTCCCTCTGCACGGCAAATACCAAGCTTACCGGAGCAAAATAACGCAAATCGCCTACGAACAGCGAGGAGGCATACCCGATATCGTTAACCTTGACCGACTGCACCGTGCTTGTACGTTCGTTCGGTATCGGCACACTTATTCCTCTCCCGTTGGAACAATCATTGTCGGGCCGATGATCAACGATTCCGGCGGCGTGTCGAACACCGATGACAGCGAGATCGACTGAGTGTCTCCTATCAGCAGAACGGAGGCGCTCGCAACCCCGACCACTTTGATATCGCCGACGCATAACGATCTATTTTCCACCTGCAAATTCATTCGAATCATCCGACTTTCCCCCCTCGTCCTTCTGCTTCATCAAATACTGCTCAATCCCGGATCTTACATCATCAATGACTTTAGATGCGATCGCTTCCTCCTGCTCTTGTGTAAGAAGAAGCGTCTGCCCGTTTCCTCCGATCGATTGCATATAATACTCGATCCGCTGCCCGGTTTGCCCTTGCAGGTCGCCGATCATGAAATCTTGAAATTCTTCGCTCAAGTGGAGCTGATACCGGTCCTGCAGTTTCTCCATCTCGGCAGGCGCGGCTTGCAGCAGGAAGTCATCGACTCGCTTCTGAATGCGCTCGAACGACTCAGAACGGGCCGTATTCGTGTAGACCGTCTTGCCGCCGACCGCCAGGTCGTCGATGTTCTGAGCCCCCAGCCCCGCGGGCGCAATACCGACGTTCAGCGTGCCGTCCAGCTTCTCCACCTTCAGCTGATCGAAATTGTACTCGATCTTATCGATCCGTATGCGATCTTGCGACTTGACCTTGTCCAGCTCCTGCTCTAGGCCGTCGATCCGGCTCTCCAAGTAACGGATACGCTCAGTTTGCCACTTCAAATAGTCGTTCAGCTTCTGGAAATAGGACGCATATTCGGCGTACATGGCATATTCCTCCGTTTAAATGGTAGGGGAAGGCAGCGGCACCAACGGAAACGGAGAAGCTCCTTCGGGCCCTCCTACCTGCCCAAGCGCAGGCGCGGGCCCGGTAATCCCTCCGGTGTTATATAAATTGGAAAGTGCTCGAATCGTGCCCGCGGTTCCGATTTGCAGAATGGACGAGTTATTGATCGAGCCGACTTTAAGCTGATGGATCACGATATTTTGATGGACGGTGCAATTCGTCATGGCGGACGACACCTGCCTTAGTTGTTGAGTGCAATGTTGGAATCCGCAACTTCCTTGTCAATCGTATTGGTCGTGCTCACATAGTTATATGTACGCAAAAAGTCTCCGGTGTTGAACGATCCGGCGCCTGCGAACGTTTTCGCCGTCGAACGCGGCGCCAGCTGGATGGAGTCGCCGATATGCACAATAGAGCCCGAACTAACTCTGCTGATTTTGATCACGCCCACTATGGCCGGCATTATGCAGCACCCTACCTGTCATGGATTTGGTTCATTATATGAGAAGAACGGCGAAAGTATGTTTTGCTTTTCGCCTTAACACTCATGTCGAAGGCCACACGGTCATATAGTGTAGAAGGAAGGAGTGAGGCTATATGAGCGGATCGAATCCGAATCCTTATTTCGACATGAACTGGAAGCAGTTCGAACAATTTTTCGGAGGCAAAATGCCGTTTCCGCCACAACCGGGTTCAGGGGATACGGGACCGGCTGCCGCAGCCGGAGATTTGTCTTGGGTGGACGGGTACATTAAGGACGTGTTAAAAAAAACGATTCCGCAGATGGAAGTGCAGACGTTGAATCATCATTTTCACTCGGAAGTGTTCGATACCCATAATAACGTCATCGTCAAGGTGCATATCCCCGACCGTGCGCAAGTGCGAAAAATCCGGGTGCTGCTGAATACCGACCAACTGAGACTGGAAGGCCTTCCGGACGACAAGACGCAAACGATCGGGCTTCCCGGCTTCATCGTCCCAAGCAGCTGCAAAGCGGTCTATAAGAACGGCATACTGCAGCTTCATATGCGTAAACAAACGACGGAAAATCCATTCTACGAAATTGACGTCCGGTTTACGTGAGGATGCGCGGCAAAGGAAAGCACACCTGACTCGCTCCGCACGGAGACATGAGTGGTGTGCTCTTTTCTGTTGCTTCGTTAATTGTTGGCGGCATTGTTGCTGTCGGCGATATCAGGGTCCACTGAATTGGTAAAGCTGATCAGTGTAAAGGTCGCGCTGAAATCGCCCGTATTACTGCCGCCTGAACCTGAGTAAAATTTAAAGGTTGTTTTCGGATTAATTTGCAGCACGTCGCCAAACACCAGATCACCTTCATTGCCGGTAATTTTGATCGGAGCCAGTATGATTGAAGGCATGTCGTCCCTCCTCTTCCCTTGTGTGTTGTAAAGTATATGACGACGTTCAGCGAAACATCCCGACTTTCAGCAAGCGATCTAAGCTAAAGGCACGGGTTCGTCTGCGCAGAAGGCAAATGAAAAAAACTCCCTGGTTGTCCCGATGCCTAGCGCATCCGTTCATCCAAAGAGTTTCCTGACTTGTCGTACTGCCGAAGACCGGGGTCGAACCGGTACGGTAGTCACCTACCGCAGGATTTTAAGTCCTGTGCGTCTGCCTATTCCGCCACTCCGGCTTATGGTAACGTCGAAAAATCCCGACTTTTTTTATTATATCCACGATCCGGGGAAAAATCAATTGAAATTTTCACCTGGGCATGGATAAATCGGCAGCATACCGGAAATCATATCCTTACATTGGCAGACAAAAGCCAATGAACATTCAATCCAGGAGGGATTTCAGGCATGGCTACAGGAAGAAGTCGTTCCAATAATCAACTGGTCGTTCAGCAAGCGGCGTCTGCATTAGAGCAATTGAAGTATGAAGTAGCGCAAGAATTAGGCATTCAGGTTCCGCAAGACGGGTACTACGGCTATATGGCTACGCGCGATACAGGCGCTATCGGCGGTCACATCACCCGCAGACTGGTACAAATCGCAGAGCAGCAGCTGTCCGGACAAGCTTTCGGAAAGCGCTGATCGCGAAAATGGCTTTCCAACGAATCCTCCTCAGACATAAGGATGGTTTGTAACACATAAGTCCCCGCCCGGTTTATCCCGGCGGGGAATTTTCTGCGTATAAGATCCTTAGATCAAGAAGGGAGCCAGCCCGATGAGTCAACAACCCTATGAACAAGAACTCGCCAAAGCGCTGCTGGAAGCCGGCATGGAAGAACCCGAAATCAGGGAAACGGCACGCCGCCGGCTGCCCGCCAAGACCGAAATCCGCATCCAGGCCCAGTTCGATCCCGTCACTGAAGAAACGGAACTTTACCGGCGGTTGGCCCAAGAAATTGACGATCGTTACGACCGCTACGTTCAGGAATCAACAAACGAAGAGAATACTTGAAAATCCCTCCGGCGGCAGTATGGCCGCGGTGCCGGAGCTTAGGGAGCGAGCTCCCGGATGCTCGTTAACGTTTGAGTGATTTTATTGATCGTTTGCAGCATCGGGGAGTCCGCAAGCGCTTTGAAATCGATCACGTTCTGATTCATCTGCTCCAAATACAATGTCAATTCTTTCATTAAAGCTTCATTATGCGCGACCAACTGCTTATGAAGGTCTTGAGCCACTCTGGGAACTTCCAGACCGTTAAATCGCACGATGCCGTCCCTCATGCTCTCCAGCTCCTGTTGAAGCGCCGTTCTGGACGCAGGATCCAGCAGCGCTTGCTGAGCCAAGACCGGCACCTGCTCGGCAAAACCGCTCGCCCGATTCACAAAACTCGTCGCTTCATTGATGTAATCGAGCGTATGGTTCACTTCGTTAAGCGCCGAACAACCCGGCAGTATCCCGATAACGAGCGCCAATAGCAGCAAATAACGTTTCATGTCTTACCCTCCTCCTCGTTTCCCGCTATACGTTATACTACTTTGAAACCGGAGATTGGTTTCATAATCGGTACATCTGCGTCGTTCGACCGGATGAAAACCGTAGAGACAGGTACGAAGCGTTCTTGACATGACAAAAACCCTTGCTGAGCAAGGGTTTTTGTCATAGGGGTCAAGCGTGTCCGGACCCAGGGGGTTATTTGGCTTTGGCTTTGTTCGGGAACCATCTTTGCAGGCTGAGCTTTTTCGTGACGACCGTATCTTTTGGGGCTTCGTTCTGAAAATATACGAAAAGGTTTGTGATCCATTTGGATATCAGCATGATCGTTAAATAGCCTAGAAGTAAATAAAAGTAATTGGCTCCCTTATATAATTGAAATAAGCCGAAGGCCGATAAAGCGGGTTTAAACAAGAACGAAAGCAGCACGCTTAAAGCGGTCGCATATAAATAATAATTTTTATGTTTATGGAGCGTCCATTGATACACTAACATGTATACGACAGGAATAAATGAGGCGTCCAATGCGATACTGGTTATGGTTGACGGTATTGCTTGATAAGGATAATTCCATAACCCATTCTTGATGCCATAGGCATCGATATAGGTAAACCATACATGGACATTAAACCCAAAGAAACCGATTTGCAGTGCTCTTCGTTTGTCGATGAATACGTAAAGCACAATCAGAGGCACGATGAGCAGAGCCGCATAAAACCAAAATTGCCATGTGCTTATATTCGAATATTGTTGCCAATAGTTAAACCAAAGCAGGCTAAGATTTTCTTGCATCCTGTTGATTTGTTCAAGTTGTTTACTTTGTTCTGCCAACAAGACTTTCCCTCATTTCTTCGCTTTATTTCATCCATTAACATCTAGAATACCCACCCCCGTTTCGATTTATTTCTAATCAGATAAGGTATCAAGAAAAACGTTGATTCGACAACACCGTTCATCATCCTTTTTAACCAACTTCTTTTATAATTCATATATAAAACACCAGGAGGTGCTGTGCCTTGCCCTATTATCAATTCACTGAAATTTGGACACCCCTTAAATGGATCGGCATTCGCTTCTATTCAGATGGGGATGGGAATAAATGGATTAAAGTATGGCGCCGGTCAAGGCGATTGATTAAGTAAACGGCGGCAGGTCATCGCTAACTTCTCTCGCCTTCCGGGCAAAAAAAATAGCCCCGATCGACTCGGGACACAAAGTTCAGGCTCTTATAAGGTAGAATCCATCGTACTAACACGTTTACCAAAGTGGTATCTGGCTTTGGCCGCCAATCTCATTTTTTCCCTGGGACAAAGACAGTCTTCCATCATTAGTTCGTAATGTCTGGCCAGAAAGCGATGCCAGGCCATCTTAAACTCTTGTATCATTCATCATCAACCTCCTCTTGTCCCGCATGACATAACGGAGGCTATATTACGGCAGCTGGCTGACATATTGGAGATTCCAACGAAGTCCCTATAGCTTTGCGTCACCATTTTTCAATGGTTTTGCCATGATCGTCGTACATGCGGTTGATATCAATCAAATTATATCTAACTTGAAGAGGATTGCAATGCATCGTTTGTATGAATTTAGGTTTTTTTTGGAATTCCTAATTAGGCAATTTTTCCCTTGTTATTTTCATATTTTTATTCTACCTGTCGATATTCCTCACATTTTATACCGAATTATTGACTAAAACCTGTTGGCTTAGCTTCCGCTCGACTCCATAGCTAAGCAATGCCCCGGCGAGGCCGAGAATGGTAAGGATCGCTGCCAGCCACGGTACGGAAGTCAGACCGGCATACGTAATGGTCAGGCCACCGAGATAAGCGCCTGAAGCGTTGCCCAGGTTCAAGGCAGAATGGCTGGAGGTCGCTGCGAGCAGCGGCGCTTCATGCGCCAAATTCATGATGCGTACTTGGATGCCGGGCATGATGCCGAAGGCTGCGATTCCCCAGCAAAAGACGGTGATGACGGCAAGAACGGGATAACGGAGTGTTACGGTCAACAAGGAAAGAATGACCGCCAGTACAGCAAAGTTAACCATGACCGAAGGCATAAGCTTCCGGTCCGCCAGCTTGCCGCCTACTATATTCCCGATGGTCACTCCGAAACCGAACAACACTAGAATCCAGGTCACACTGTGTTCGGCAAAGCCGCTAATCGATTCCAGCATCGGTGTAATGTACGTAAAGACGGAGAACAGGCTCGCGCATCCCAATGCACCCGTAATCAGCATCAGCAGCACTTGCGGGTTCACCAGACTGCGGAACTCTTGGGCCAAACTGGACGGTTGATCTTGGCGGATGATGGGGATGAATCGAATAATGCCGATAAGAGAAAGGATCCCCAGTAAGGTAATCGCTCCGAACGAAGATCTCCACCCAAGCTGTTGACCAATGAAAGTTCCGAACGGTACGCCGATAATATTGGCCACGGTTATTCCGGCTAGTACCATGGATACGGCACCCGCCCGCTTCTCGGGTCGTACGAGACGGGCTGCTATAAGCGACCCGACGCCCAGGAATGATCCGTGAGCAAAGGCCGTCATAATTCGCGCGGCAATAAGCAAATAGTAGGTAGGAGCCACCGCTGACAAGGCGTTGCCGGCAATGAAGATACACATGAGCAGAACGAGCAATTTTTTTTGCTGCATGCGGTGGGTAATCACGGTGAGCACGGGAGCGCCTACGGCGACACCGAGTGCGTAGCTCGTAATAAGCTGCCCGGCTTGCGGAATCGTAACGTGCAGATCGTCGGCGACGTTAGGCAGAAGACCCATAATAATAAACTCGGTCATGCCGATGGCGAAGGCTCCAATGGTGAGACATAAGAGGGATAACGGGAAACGGTCCTTCTTTTGCGGCAATGGAGCTTGGTTTTTTGATGAATTCATGTTAGATTTCCTCTTCCTATCCATAAATAATAACTGCCCGAATATGTCAATCAATAGGACATCCGAAAGGAGGAGGCAGCAAAAAAAGGCGAACTGCTTGGTGCGGTATCGCCTTTCTGCATCGGTGCAATAAATCGTGCGCTCCAGCTTCTTCAGCCGTAGGGAGTTCTTTCTATGATGTCATCCACAAATAAAGAAAAACCCTTGTTCGGCAAGGGTTTTCTTCGTATGGGCCCTGAGGGACTCGAACCCCCGACCAATCGGTTATGAGCCGACCGCTCTAACCAACTGAGCTAAGGGCCCTGGAGTTTGGTTGCGGGGGCAGGATTTGAACCTGCGGCCTTCGGGTTATGAGCCCGACGAGCTACCGGGCTGCTCCACCTCGCGCCATTGTGCTGTCGACAGCGACAAAAATAAATATACACCAAATAAATCCTCGCAGTCAAGCACAAATTTAAACGGTATACCGAACTCCAAAGCGCCCTTTTCTGGAGCGAAAAACTTCAACCTCAGAAGGGCATTCGTACCCGTAAATCCACCAATCTTCTTCCATCCGTTTAGCTAAGCAGCCTGCTTGAAACTTGCTCTCATATAATTTTACCCAATAGACCCATCTCAACAGTCCTCACCCCGCCTGGTTCCATAATGAAGAGGAAGCAATGCTTGTAGTGTAACCCAATAAAAGCACCCTTATTTCTAAGGATGCTTTCGCATAATTGTACAATTTCAGGAAAATCTATAGCCTCACCGAGCGGGCATCACCCTGCGTTCTTCTCCGGCGTCTCCAAATCCGGCACGATGGGAACAACGACGTTATCCTGCTCCTCCCGCTCTTGCTGGTCGCGTTGATGGTGAGCGATGCGGCTGGCAGCGGACGATGCAATACTGGCCACCAGGTCGTCCAGAAACGTATGCACGCCTCGGCCGTTCTTCGTGTCCAACTGCTTGATGATGCCGATTTTCTGTTTATCCAAATGGCCGAAGGTCGTAACTGCGATGCTGCCGTAACCGAAAACTGACCCGAGCGCCAATGTTTCATCGCAGCCGAACAAGCCTTCATCCGAAGCGATAATCGATTGAATCGGCTCAGACAGCAGGCCCTTTTCAGCCAACACATCGAGCTCTATACCTACGAGAATCGCATGCTGAAGCTCGCGCTTCTGCAGTACCGCATGGACCGCTTCCACGCATTGATCTATCGTGAGCGCCGCGTTGTAGGGCAATTGCATCTCCCGGACGATCAGGGCTATATCCTCTATGGTGACGCCGCGCTCCTGGAGCTTCCGGTAGACGGCGGCCTTGACTTCCTTGCTATGAACTTGACGATTCATGAATATCGCCCCTTTACATGAAGTGATTTCATTATACCATGGGATGTAACCGCTTGTACGCAGGTGTTTTTCGGAATTATCAAAAACGGCTCTTGGTCGTTCGCCCATTGTTCCAAAAACGTGTTACACTCCTTGGCTGTTGGTTTAATAAATGACAAACAGACATAAGGAGTGGAATCCATGTCCCTACGTCCACCTGCCATCTCGGCACTCCTCAGTCCCATCCTGATCTTCGGCTTCCTCTTCGGAACAACAGCTCACGCGGCATCGGCTTGGACAGAGCATACGTATATCGCGCACGGACTGGGAGAGCTCGACGGTACTGCGGCTGCGAACGCCGGCGACGCTTTAATTCGCAATTACGACAAGGGCTTTCGCGTATTCGAAGCCGACCTGATCCTAACGTCCGACGACAGACTCGTAGCCAGACACGACTGGTCTGACTATTTGTCCCGCCTGCTCAAGCAACCGGTTGCCTCCGAACAAACCCGCGATCAAGCGATGACAATCAACCAATTCAAAGAACGTCTAATCCTTGAAAAATATAAACCGCTGGAGATCAAAGAACTCCTTTACCTGCTTCAACTGCATCCGGGCGCCTACTTAATCACGGACACGAAGGAAACCGATCCGAAACTGGTAAAGATGCAGTTCCAGCAAATTATAGACGCGGCGAACGCGTTAGATCCGGCGCTGCTAGACCGGATCGTACCCGAGTTGTATACCCCCGAAATGATTCGCCAAGTGCGGCAAATTTATCCGTTCCCGTCCATCATCTATTCGTTGTATTTATCGTCCCTCAGTCATAGGGAGGTGATCCGGGTCGTGAAATCGTTCGGTATCGATACAATTGCCATGCCGGTCGAACGAGTCGATGCAGCCTGGATTCGACGTCTCGAGCAAGAAGGCGTCAAGGTATACGCCCATACTGTGAATGATCCGAAGGATGAAGAACGTCTTCGCCGATTGGGCGTGCATGGGATCTATACAGACAGCTTGCAGCCGCTGGAAGCGCCGGCTGCCAAATCGGCTTCGGAAGGTCCGGTGATCGCGAGCCCGGTGACGGCCGTTGCCGCCGCAACGGCCGAAGCACAAGCATCGACAACCGCTGAAGTGCACGAAGAAGCGGGCTTTGCGGAATGGCTCGTCGCCCTGATCAAGGCTTGGATCGCCTCGAAGTTCACGTAACCGCAAGCAGCTAAACAACAAAGCCGACCTCGAGAAGGTCGGCTTTGTTGCGTCTTATAGGAATGAGCGGAATTATTGCTTAAACTCGGCGAGTAACCGTTTCGCTTCGCCCGCAGGCGTTTGGAACGTTTCATAAATGCGAACTTTCATTCTTGGATCAAACGTTTCCGAAGCTCCGTTAATCGTGATGTTGTTCTCCCCGTTCACCAGACGCCCGGTTCCGTACAGGCTTCCGCTTGCCGAGCCGACAAGGCGGTCGGAGGAATCGTACAGCTCGAAGAACAGATTCGAGAAGTTCGGGTCTAACTGAACCTGCTCATCGCGCTGAATCGCCAGATCCAGCTTCAGACGGTACGCATAACGGTATTGCGTCGTCGGGCCGTAATCGGAAACGAGATGCCAATCCTTCACCTTCACATCGAACGGATATAGGCTGAATTTGCCTTTCTCAGGAGCTTGAAGCTCCGTCGAGAACACGGCAACCGTCGATTTGTAAGGGGCAGCGGACGTCGTATCCTGGATCTTCATGACAAGCCCATTGCCTTTCTCCGATACCGGCACTGTGAAGCTGTAGCTGACCGTCAGCGAAGAGTTCGGCATGACCGTCCGCGTGACGACGTTCTGACGGCTTCCGGCATATTCGTAACCGTCCGTGCTAACCAGATCCGCTTGGAACGTTGGCAGCGCAACCGGTTTGCTGGAGTTATTCGTCAATTTAAATTTGGCCGTTACATGTTTGTTGCCGGCCTCTTCGTTCTCGTCCATCACAAACTCGACAACCGACACTTGCATATCCGGATGAATCAGCTCGCTCAGCTTGTCGAACGCAATCGGCGTCCCGATCTTATACGCGGCAACGCCTGTCGTTACTGCGTTCGAAGGCAGTATGATATTCAGTCGGCCGACATTGAAATTCGTAACGCCGCCCGCTTGCGCGAACGACTCCCGGGTCAGCACGTTAAAGCTTTCGATCGTTGTATCCTGATCGACTGGAATCGCATAATGAATATATTTCTCTTCCTTCGGTTCCAGTACGAGGCTGCGCTGCTCTACACGGGAACCTTCGTAAACCTTGCTGGCGCTCTTGCCGTCGATTCCGAAGGCCGGGATCGTTTCCCGCTTGCCCGTCGGGTTGTAAGCCAGCAATTGAACGACAATCACGGTGCCCTGTTCAGTCGATTCCTTGTTCAAAGAAACCGGTGTGTATTGCAGCGGCGAGATCAGTCCCGGGATCGTAAACGATTCCGACCATTTCTTCAACGCCGCCGGATCCGTGATCGTCGTGTCGCTGCCTTGCCAAGAGACACCCTGAACCGGTATGCCGACGATCAGCGTCTCTTTCTTCGGATACACGTAATAATCGACATCCGTCCAGTTCACTTGAGACAAGACGACCTCGTCCGTCCGGTCGATCGTCGTCATGTAGCTTAATTCCGTCGTCGCTTTCGGTTGAAGCGATTTGGCATTGGCGGCGCTGCCCTGCAGCGTATACTCGATGCCTTCGTTCGTTCTAACGCGCAGTTCGTAGTCCGGTACGCGCGTAATGGCGCTGCCGTTATTTTTCAATCTCACGACTACGCCGATCCGCGTACCCGCATCGACACGCTCGTTCAATACACCCTTCACTTCAACGTCCAGCAAATCAGTCAACTTATAGGAAACGACAGCCGGTGCTCCGGCAGCGGCCGAATCGGCCGCAAGAGCCGAATAGCCGGTACCGAGAAGGGAGACAGAAATTACGACGGATGCTACAGATAATTTCAGTTTGTTGTTCACTTGTTTTCCTCCTGTCAAGTCCGCTCTGGCCTTACTTCGCCAGCTGCACTTTTTCTTTATCTTTGAGTTGGTTTTGGCCGGAAACGATCAACTGCTCGCCTTCCTTAACGCCCGAGATAATCTCTTGAATGGTCTCGTTCAAACGGCCGAGCTCCACTTTGCGCTTCTCCGCCGTGTCGCCGACCAGGACGAAGACGAACGTTTCGCTTCCTTCCCGCACGACGCTAAGCGTAGGAACCGTCACCACGACTTGATCGTTGTCATCGGTCAACAACACTTGCGCCTTCATGCCCGGTTTTAATTTCCGATCAGCATTCGCCACTTCCAGCTCCAGAGCGTACGATTTGGATTGTGCGCCCATGACATCCGCCAAATAAACGACTTTCGCCTTCGCCCGCTCCGTTTCGCCCGGAACGTAGAATTCGAGCTCCTGCTTGCCGCGGATCAGTTGAGCCGCCTCTTCGGTTAGCTCCGCTTTAATTTTCACCGGGTCGAGCTGTTGAATCGTCGCTCCCTTGAAGCCCGGACTAAGCGTCATCCCGATTTCCACAGGCAAATCCGTCAATACCCCACTGGCCGTCGCTTTCACCTCCGTGTTGTTCAGGCTGCGCTCCAATTCGCGAACCGTCACATCGGCCGTCTGCACGCCTTGCTCCAGCTGGGCGAGTTGATTCGTAGACTCGAACGTTTTCAGCTTTTGGCGGGAGCTTTCAAGATCCAGCTTCAAGTTGTTCAGTTGGGTTTCAAGCTGCTCCAGCTGAAATTTGGTCACAAGACCAAGGTCATAATCGTTGCGCATTTTGTTATAGGTTTTCTCGGTATCCCGGACCGCGGCTTCCAGCTTTGCGATGCCGTTCACCATATCTTGTTTGCCGTCAGCCAAATCCTTACGGGTTTTGGCCAATTGCTGCTGGCTGCCGTTCAATGCGATTTGCGCCTTCTCTTTGGAAATTTGCAAATCCGTCGGATCAAGGCGGAACAGCACATCGCCCTTCTCGACCACATCGCCGCGTTTTTTCAAAATTTCGAGCACATCGCCGTTCACTTTCGTGATTACATCCATTTGGACGGAGGCGACGACATCGGCCACTTGCTCAAGCGGATCCCCGATTTTCTTCTTCTCCACCGGTGAGACTTTCACGACCTTCAATTGCGATTCGGCAGCATTGGCAGCCGTCGGCTGAGCTGCCGGTTGTGCGGAACAGCCCGCGATGAGCGCCGTGCAGATCACAACGGCTCCCGCCACTTTGGTGCTGTGTTTCAACGTAGACTTCATTGTCGAATTCATGGACCGATTCTCCTTTTCCCTCTCTGTCAATCAACAAACCCTGATTCAGGTTTAATGAGCAGCCGTTGTCGCAGTGACGTCGACAGCTTTATTTTTTTTGCGGAACAAGCGGCGGACAACTCCGTTAATTAAATCGTAAGCGACCGGTACGACAACGAGTGTCAGGAGCGTAGAAGTCGTCAACCCGCCGATAACGACGACAGCAAGACCTTTGGAAATCAGCGCCCCCTTGGACAGTCCGAGAGCCAGCGGCATCAAGGCGATAATGGTAGCGCCGGCCGTCATAATGATCGGACGAAGACGCGTCAGGCCTGCTTCAATTAACGCTTCGCGGACTTCGTATCCTTCTTCGCGCAGCTGCTGTACCCGGTCGACGAGAACGATGGCGTTCGTTACGACGACCCCGATCAGCATAAGGAAGCCGATCAGCGACGTAATATTGATGGATTCGCCTGTAATCAGCAAGGCAATCAGCCCCCCGATAGCCGCAAGCGGAAGCGAGAACAGGATGGCGAGCGGCGCGGTGCCGTTGCCGAAGGCAAGTACCATGATCAGATACACAATGAAGACGGAAGCAATCATCGCAATAAACATTTGGTTAAAGCTCGTTTGAATGTCGTCCGTCACGCCCTTTACCTGCGTCCGTACGCCCGGAGGCAGCTCTAATGTATCAAGCGCTGCCGAAATTTTCGCGCTGACGCCGCCTTTGTCGATCGAATCGATCCTGGCCGTTACGTTCACATACTGCTCCTGCTGCTCTCGCGTGATGGAGACCGGAGCCTCAATCTGGCGCACTTTCGCCACCTCATTCAGCGCAACCTTGGAGCCGGAAGGCGTAATGATCGTAAAGCTGCCGATTTTATCGACCGAGTTTTTGAAGCTAGGATCGAGCATGACCTTCGTTTCAAACGTTGCGTTGTCGAATTTCAAATCGCCGATTTTTTCCTCTGCCAGCCAGGAGTGCACGCCTTCCATAATTTGCGCCGAAGAGAGGCCGAACAATCTGGCTTTGTTTTGATCGACGCTAATTTCGATTTCTTGCTTCGACTCGCTCAAGCTGTCTTTAATATCAATCATTTCCGGGAACTCTTTCATTTTGTCGCGGACCAATTGCGCGGCCTCACGCAAATAGTTCAGATCGTCCCCTTTCAACACATAGTTGAAGTCAGCGCCGCCGGAAGGAGGTCCTCCCATGGAAAGCACTGAACCGTCAACCTCGGAGCCTTTCGGCAGCAAGTATTCGATGTTCTTCTTAAAATCCTGAACGACATCCTTCGCATTAGAGTTCGCGGAAGCGACCGCAAAGAACGAAGAACGGTAGGCGATCCGGTCCGATCCCCCGTTGTAGCCGATGGACGATTCCACATAATCGAACGTCGGCTGACCCGCCGAATCCTTCGATTCGAACATCATCTTCTCGATTTCCTTCACTTTCTCGTTCATCGTTTCGATTGTCGTTTCGCGAGGCATTTTGATCGTCAACATCAGCATCTTATCCGATTCGCTCTCCGGCATGAAGCCCGAAGCCAGGAAAGGCACCGTACCGGCGACGGATATGACGAGCGCCAGCATGGCGATGAGCAGCGTCTTGATCCGGTTGCGAAGCGACCAGGTCAAAGCCTTCTTATATGTAAGCGTTAGTTTGCCGACGGGAGCCTCGTCGTGAGCTTTGATGTTCTTGCTGCCGAGCACAAGCAGCTTAGCCAGCATCGGGATTACGGTGACCGCAACCAAGAGCGAGGACAACAGCGCCACGGACAGCGTAATCGCGAACGGGCGGAACACTTCGCCCAGTACGCCGCTGACGAATGCGATCGGTCCGAATACCCCTACCGTCGTAATCGTCGACGAGGTAATGGCCGACGAAACTTGGGCGGTGGCCAGCTTGATGACCGACTCGTTTCGCTCCTGCGCCTTTTGCAGCTGGCTGTATATATTCTCGATAACGACGATACTGTCGTCGACGACCCGGCCGATGGCGATCGCCATGCCGCCCAGTGTCATAATGTTCAACGAGATGCCGAGCGGCGCCATGATAAGCAATGTAATTAAAGTTGATAACGGGATTGAGACTAAAACGATAATGGTCATCCGAACATTTCTAAGGAAGAGCAGGATCATGACCGAAGCCAAAATCGCACCGAGTGCTCCCTCCTTCAACATCCCGTTGATCGACTCTTTAATGTCAAGCGCGCCGTTGTAGATCGCTTGGAAGGTGATGTTCGGGTAATCCTTCTTCCAGCCTTCCATCAGCTTATCGGCTTCGTTGCCAAACTCGACGGCATTGGCATTTTTCGTCTTGAACAAGCGCACGCCGATCGCCGGTTGACCGTTAAGACGGGACAAGAAGGTGGATTCCGTGATTGCTTCCACTTTCGCGATATCCTTCAGCAGCAAGGTCGTACCGGTAGGGGCGGTAATTTTCATATTCTCCAAATTGTAAATCGTGTTCAAATCGCTCTTCACGCGAACCATCTGCTCGTTCCCGTTAAAGTCGACCGTTCCCGCAGGACTCGTCATCAAAGCGGCCCGAATGTTTTGCGACACCTGCGACGGGGTCAGGCCATAGTTCTGGATCGCGTTCGCGTTCAGCTTCATCGTCAGCACCGATTCCTGGTTGCCGATCGAATCTACGTGGTCGATCCCTTTCATGGCGTTGAAGCCCGGCAAAATGACGTCTTTGTACACTTTGTCAAGCTCTTGCTGACTCATCCCGTTCTTGGCGTAAACCGACAAGTAGTATACGGGCTCAGAAGCGAAACCAAACGTTTGCACTTTCGGCTTTTCCGAGGCGGAAGGCAGCTTGACGTTGGCGATCAAGCTCTCTACGTCCTTCTTGGCGTCGTCTGCCTTGATGCTCTGTTCAAGCTCGATCACGATTTGCGAAAAATTATCGCTGGACGTGGACTTCAAATTTTTAATCCCTTCGAGACTCGCGACCGCCTTCTCCAGCGGTTTCGTGACGTCTTCGAGCACGTCCTTCGGGGGCGCCGTATATTGCGTGTTGACGAGGACGACCGGAAACGAGATATCCGGCATGCTTTCTACTTTCAGCGTCGTCGCCGCGTAGGCCCCGCCTCCGAATAAGAGAAGAACAATGATGATAACGGCCGTGATGTTCTTCATGGAAAAACTTGTTAATTGATTCATCTCTCTACTCCTCCATTAGAAATGCTGACAACTTAGACGCAGCTTTCGGAGGGTCCCCTTCATTTTTTTGAAAATGTTTTTCGGCTAGAAGGCGATCCTTCGTCAAACTTTTTCGTCAAGCTTCTTCTTCAAGCTTTTGTTTCACGAGCTGCCACTCCTCTTCGATGCCTTCCAGCCGCGATAAAATAAGCTGATACATCGCCACTGCTTCCTTGTACCTCCGCTTGGCAGCCTCGTAGGAGGCGCGTTCTTCGGGCGGGAGATCCCCGATGGTTTCCATCGTCTCCAGCGTCGTTTGAACGTGGCGATTATAAATTTCAATCTTTTGCCTCGTCCCTCGAAGCGTGATGATGTTGACGTCGTCGGAGATGTAGTAATAATCTTTACGGTCGCTGCTGGTGGCAAGCTTGGTGCATAGCGCGTTTTTCTCCAGGGTGCGCACCTGCACGCTGACGGCCGCTTTCGTCACACCCAATTGATCGGCCATTTCCTGCAGACTGACCGGCTCGGATGCGAACAGCAGCAGCGAGAAAATTTTACCGACCAGCGGACTATAGCCCTCAGATTCGAAGGATAGAGACATCACGTTGCTTTCCGAACGCTTCAGGTCCGAGAACGAAACAGGTGGTGAATTCATCTTACATAGACTCCTCAGGGTTATGTATGTTTCCGTCGTTAACAAAATTGTTAACGATAATAACTTACTGTGCAACAACCCCCTCTGTCAATATGTTCCACATAAAATTAACCAAGTGTTCAATTCTCTGAGCATCATGTAAAAAAAAACCGCGCCTGTCAGTTATACGAAACTGAGCAAGCACGGTTACGATGAATTAGTCCGTCGTTTCAAACCAGGTAATTTTTTGAGAGGCTAGCAGCTTCTTATGACCGTTGAGCGATTCGTATACCTTCAGATCGTAATCTTTGAGGTACGAGACCAAATAAATGAAATTACTGTCATTTTTATCCAATCTAAACTTTTCTTTCTTGCCGAGCAGCAGTTTGCCTGTTATATTTTGCGAAGGGTCGCTGCCATTCGACGTATCCGAATTCTCAAAGTCTTTAAAATCGAAATCCCAGCTGAACTTAACGCGATCTTCACGATCTTCCAAGGAAATAACGAGTTTGCGCCCCTCGACGTTCGTTTCGTTCAGCAAGTTCTTGCTCAGCTCATAATCGAAAAACAAGTGAATGCCCTCTTGGTCTCCGCGCGTATGAATCTTACTCATCGACAGCTTATACGGCGCCAGATCGATGTTCAGCAGCTTCGGCTGCACTTCCTTCTGCTCGGCCGGCAGCCAGAACGAGGCGGCGTTCACGTAAGCGTCCGGCTTGTTCTCGCCTTCGGTCAGCTTGTCTTGCGTGACCGCATCGCCGATCATCAGCTGCAGCCCATTCGTATCCATCCCTTTCGGAATGACGCTCGACATGAGCAGCAGGGCCGTTCCTCCCGGGCTGATCTTGTTCTTGATCTCGCCGAAGGTCGCCGGGAGAACGGTGCCGTCCGCTGTTTTGAAGTATCCGACCAGCTTCGACACGCTGTTATACCGCTTCTCTTCATTGACCGCTTCCAGCTGGACGGCGATCGTATCGGCCGTGTCGCCGGTGTATGTCGTCAGCTTGCGCACCTTGTAGCTGGCGCTGCGCCCAACGCTCGTCACTTTGTACGTTTCGCCGACGTTGTTAAGCGGGATGCTCATCAGCTCCGAGCTGTGCTCGAATTCGAGCAAATCCTCCGAGCTCGCGCTGTCCGTCGAGCCGCCCCCGTCCGTGCCGCCGGTTCCCCCGGAGCCGCCGCCGACTGCCGCTTTTTCCTGGAGAACGAGCTTCGCTTTGGCGAACTCGTACGTGTACGGAATTTTCCCGATAAACTGGTACTGCGCACTCCCGCCGGCCGCCAGACCAATGACCTTATCCGTACGAATCAGCTTGGCTTCCACTTTGATGTTGTCGTCCAGCATAAAATACCCGGTTAGGTCCGGTAATGGCAGCGATTCCGTTCCTTTGTTGCCGAGCAGCAGCTTCGCTGCCAGAATGTCCTGATCTTCCCACGGCATTCTTTGAACCGCATTCAGCTCCGCCGAATACGTACCGTCCTTGTTGGTGAAATCGTACGCGACGCCCGTACCGACGCTGTCGGGTTCCGATACGGCAGGTAGCGTGTAATACGCGACAGGAAGGTTCAGCTTGAGATCGGCCGCATTCTGGACGATCACCAGCTGCCACCCTTCCTTCGATAAGGAAACAGGCACCGATCCCGTCAGTTCGATATCCTTATCCGTCTGCGGAAGGATGGTCTGCTCTTTCGCGCCTTTCGGATTCAGCGGGTACATGTAGCCTTCGCTCGTTCGAATTAAATATTGATAGGTCGGCACGGCCACGCTTCGACTGCCTGTATTGGCCATATTCAGCACGATCGTCGGCGTGTAGTTTTTCTCGTTTTTTCCGACATACACTTTCTCAATTTGCGTCTTGACCGGGTTTCCGTTCATTTGAATCGTTCGAGGAGCGCCTGCCGGGGTCACGATGCTGTAGTAGTCCGGCACCTGCACCTCCCCAAGCTTACGTTCGAAGTTCGCTTGACTGAAATCCCATTGGATAATCTCAAAAATAAGGTCATTCAACTGTGTCGTTTCATTGACCGTCGCATAAAACCCGATATCCTGACTCGATTTCGGGGTAATCCGGTTTTTGTCCTTATCCTGCGGGAGCACCTTCACCGTAATCTGGTTGCCGGAAGCCGTACGCAGCCGGACCCAATAATCGATGAACTGCAAGTCGCTCGTCCCGTTGTTATGGACCGTTAAGGTGAAAATGACAGTCTTGCTGCCCTGTTCCGGTAGCATCGATAAGTTTTTCACCTCGAACGTGCTGTTGCCGTTCACGCTCACTTGCCCGATCGACGGCGCATTGCCCGTCGAAAGCACGGTGGAGCTGGATGTTCCGCCGGCCGGGCCGTCCGCCGCAAAAGCGGGAACGGCGCTGCCCAGCGTCAAGGCGGAAGCTAGAAACCACAAGCAAGCCCTG
This sequence comes from Paenibacillus sp. JCM 9796, assembly GCF_055379675.1. Lineage (NCBI taxonomy): Bacteria > Bacillati > Bacillota > Bacilli > Caryophanales > Paenibacillaceae > Paenibacillus > Paenibacillus sp. JCM 9796. The sequence goes on along the minus strand of NZ_AP043723.1, from coordinate 4,884,015 downwards.
TTGACACGTTTACGTCTTTGATTCATGTTCGTTGCTTTCCTCCTCTAAGGTGAAGTCGCTTGCCCAATAAAACCCTCACCCCGCCATCGGCATCGGCATGTCGATCGGACCGTTCGGGTTTTCTTTAATTTTTTGCAGCAGCTGGTTGCCTTCCGTCTCCCATTGCTTTAACGCGTCACGAACCTGCAGTTTGCCCTGCGAGACTTCCTGGAGCAGGCGGGAGCCGATTTCGTTCACGCGATACAGGTTTTGTCGCTCGCGGTACAGCTTGTTGTCAAGCATCAGCGCCGGCGTCAGCGTCGTGAACGCCTTCAGGTTAAATTCGATGCCGTCTTTCTTCTTAATGTACTTCTGACGGGAGACGATATTATGATTGCTGCTTGCTTTCAACTTGGCCCAGTCTTCGCCGTTCACGAACTGGATGAACTTCCAGGCTTCGGCTGCATTTTGCGCCTTCGAATTGATCGCCATGACGCCTTCCATACCCATGAACCCGCCGACGTCCGGCGCCTCTTCATGCACCGGCAGCGTTACCACGTCCCAATCGAACGGAGTAAAGCCTTTAATGCCCTCCGCGTTCTTCATCGCATTGATGACGCGATCCAGTTCGCCGTAGTTGATGATCGACATCGCTACACGGCCGGATAAAAAGTCGTCGTGCTGGAACGGATTATACGTTTGCTGCTGATCCATCTGTCTCATTTGCGACATATCGAGCTGCTCCGGCAGGAGCTTCTCGGTTTTGAGCTGCAGCATCGTTTTCCAGACGTTCTCCCATTGGTCGGTGTTCACCGTCATCTTCTCGCCCTGCTCGTCGAACATGCGCAGCTGCAGCGGAGCCGTGTACATTTGCGTCGCGTAGGTCATATCACCGCCCATGTTGTAGGTCGAGAACGAGAAGCCGTATTTGCGGTCCGCGCCTTCGCCTTTGGCTACCCGGCGGGACAGGTCAAACATTTGCTGCCAGGTCATCTTGTCCGTCGGGTACTCGACACCCGCTTCGTCGAATATCTTCTTGTTGTAGATGACCGCCGAAGAGTTGAACGTCGGGGACAAGCCGTAAATTTTACCGTCGCCAAGCTTCTTGATGCCGTCAATAACAGCAGGCACGATGTCGCTCGTGTCGAATTTGTCCTTCGTTATCATCGGGTCAAGCTGCGTAAGCAGGTTGTCGGCTATCAAGTCTTCCAGCTGCTCGTAGCCGAACACGACGACGTCCGGCGGATTGTCGCCCTGCATAAGCTCCTTTAGCTTGGCTAACGGGTCCTCCGGCTTTTCTTTCGGGTCAGGCTGGACATACCCATACATGTACTTCTCATCGTAGGTCGGAATCACTTCGATTTTGACGTTCTTGTTGGCGAATTCGTAAAGCTCGGTAAACCGCTGGCGGAAATATTCGCCGTCCGGCCCGCTGTACATCGTCGTCGCGATGCGCAGCACCTTCTCCGTATTGTCGTCGGAGCCGCCCGCTTTCGTACAAGCCTGCAGCATCGGTACCATTAAGCCGACGCCGAGCGAAAGCAGCATCGTTTGTTTCAGTCGTTTATTCATCGTTTTACCCCTCCGATTGGTTTCTTCTCTCCGAAGTTTGACGGTGCCTGCACATCATCCAGCAGCTTCGGCGTTTTGATAATGATTTTCTCTCCATCGAATTCCATAGACGCTTTGCCCTCGATCCCAAGCGACTTCAAGTACGAGGCGGGAATTTGCAGCCGGCCCGCGCGGTCGAGCACGACATACTCCTCATGTACGCCCCCCAGCGAGGCAGCCGACTCCGCTCCCGCCCGATCGAGGTCCGGGTTGCGTTTAATAAACTCGGTGCTCGTCATGCCGTCGCGAATCGCCACGACACGGTCCACTTTACCCGCCAGCGTCATATCGTGCGTGACGATCACAATGGTGACCCCAAGCTCCGTATTCAGCCGGCGAAAAATATCCATGATCATATCGGACGTTCGCGTATCGACAGAACCGGTCGGTTCGTCCGCAAGCAGCAGCGACGGCCGGTTCGCCAACGCTATGGCGATCGCCACCCGCTGCTGTTCTCCGCCGGAAAGCTGCTGCAGCTTGTTATGAATGCGTTCCTTCAAGCCGACCCACTCGAGCAGCTGACGCGCGTAAGCGCGGTCGTAGGTACCGCTCAGCATCATCGGCATCTCTACGTTCTCCAGCGCGGTTAAGTACGGAATCAAATTGCGCGCATTGTTTTGCCAGATGAAACCAACCGTTTTCCGCTTGTACTTCACAAGCTCGTCATCGGTAATTTTCAGCAAATTCCATTCGCCGACCCTCACCTGTCCCGCGGAAGGACGGTCCAAGCCGCCCAATATGTTGAGCAGTGTCGATTTCCCGCTTCCGCTGTTGCCGATAATCGCCATCATCTCGCCCGGAGCGACCTCGATATTCAAGCCTTGCAGGGCGACGACCTCGAGATCGTCGGTCTTGTAGATTTTGACGAGTCCTTCGCAATGAATCACTGCAGCCTCACTTCTCCTCTCCGAGCTTCACGGCTTGATGCACGCGCAAACGCCGGATGTGCAGGAACAGCAGCGCCGCACCCGTCAGCATCATGACGCCGACGACGACGTACAGCTGGCCTGTATCGCGCGAATCGAAGATAACGCGAAACGGCGGAACTTGCGTCTTGACGTTCTCAGCGGTTTGCAGAAAAGGCAGGAACAAATAACTCGTCAGCTTGCCGATGCCGAAACCGAGCGCAATCGCCAGACCTGCCGTAAACGCCTGCTCCAGCAGCAGCATCCCGGTTAACTGCCTGCGGGACAGCCCCATCGCGCGCAGCACGCCGAACTGGACAACACGGCTCGATAGGTTGAAGAACCAGTAAAGAATGTACCCGATCAAGGAAACGAACACGGACACGAGAAACCCAAGGCTCAATATGCCGAATACCCCGCCCCTTGCCGGATGCTTCTTCTGGGTGATCAGTTCGTTGCGCACATCCTTCACGGTTGCGATATCGACGTTCTTCGCCGCCAGCGACTCGAGCAGCGGAGCCACCTTCGCCCCGTCCTTCATCTTCAGCCACACGTCGTACGGCGTAATCGGCGCCTGATCGTATACGTATTCCAGATTGGCGATAAAGAATGGCATTTCATCCGGATATTGACTCGGCCAGTAAGGGATGGCCGCAACGACGACGAATTCGACCGGTTGGCCGGAAACGGTAATATTCATCAGGTCGCCGGGTTTGATGTGATGCTTCTCGGCGAACGAAGTCGGGATGATCACTGCCTGTTCATACTGACCGAGCAGGTTTAAATACAGATTTTGATGAATCGGGAACAAATCTTTACGGAACCAGCCGACATGGGCGAAGTCTACATTGTCGATGCCCATGAGCATGCCTTGGCCGAGCGACTTGCCGGAAACGACGACGTTGCTCTTGGCCGTCAAGACCCGAGCCGCATGCTCGACGCCCTCCAGCTCGCGGAACACTTCGAAAGGAGGCTCGATGTAGCGCAGCTTCGGAGGGGGCTCATTGCCGCTGCCCGGTGCGCCGGGCTGTCCTTGGCCGCCTTGGCCCTGCCCTTGACCGCCCTGGCCTTGGCCCTGACCCTGACCGCCCTGGCCTTGACCGCCTTGACCGCCTCCTTGCTGCGGACTCGGCAGCTCGTCGGATACGGCCTGCCAATCGGCGCGCATGACGACATCGGTACCGTAGGCGTACAAGATGCGGTCGGTCGAGTTCAAGTCGATCGTTCGCGCAGCCGAGGCGTTATACACGCCGAGTCCAAGGGTAAGAATAAGCAAGATCATTAACGGGTAATAGCCCGTCGACGAGCGGGACAGCTGCGTCAGCGTCAAGTAGACGGGAACCGGCAGTACCCGTTTGCCCAGCCAATTGCCGAAGCGCAGCAGCCACGGGAAGACGCGCAGGAAAAACAGACCGAGGGCAATAATCGACAAAGCCGGGATAAAAAACAACAGCGGATGCACCTGCAGCTGATCGGTGGTCATGCCCGTGCGGCTGAACAAATCCTGCCTCTGCCCGAACAAGTAGTAGCCGTAGCCCACAAGACCAAGCAGCAGCACGTCGAGAAACCACTTTTGCCAAAACGGCCGCCGATCGGAGCGCGCCAGCTTCTGCTTATAGCTGACGATCGATGCCCGTGCAAACACGATGGCCGGTATAACGCTGGCCAGTATCGCAATGACGACGGCCGCCGCACCGTACAGCAGCGCTTCCGTCGAGACGCCGACCGGCACGGCCTTGCGGTCGACGAACGTGAGAAAACCGCTGGAGGAGCCGATGCTCTTGGCCATCAACCAGCCGAGCAGCGGTCCAAGAAGCAGAGCGGCTGCGCCGAGAAGCAGTCCTTCCAGCAAATAGATCCATATAATTTGCCCTGTGCTGCCGCCCCGGCTGCGAATGACCGCGATTACGGTTCGCTGCCGGTCGAGCGACTGCCTCGCGTTCATGACGATGTAATAGAACACCATGGCGATCATGGGCGCCGCCAGCGTGAACAGCAAGATTTGCAGCTGCAAGCTCTGCACTTTAAATTCCTGCAGCAGCGGGATGAACGAGATGTCCACTCTCGTGTTTTTGAGCATCTGGAACAGCGTGATGTCAAGACGCTCCAGCTTCCGCTCCAAACCCGCCAGCTGGCTCGTTTGGATGTCGCGTAAATCGAACGCATAATACCAGTTCGCCAAGTTCAGCGGAATCTTTTTATTGTTCAATATATAATCCTGAAAACCGGCTTCGCTCATGAACGTGGAGCTGAGCAAGCCTTCCAGTCCTTGGTACCAGTAGGGATCAGAGCCGGAGAGCGGTTTGAACGCGCCGACGATCTTAATCTTGAGCGGAGCGATGCCGAGCCCTCCGGAGATCGGGTATGTGAAGACGTCCCCCACATGCATATCGCCCCGGTAGAGCGCCTCCTCGAACATGACGACTTCGACCGCCCCGCCTTGGGGCTGCTCCGCAAACCACGTGCCTTGCGTCAGCTCCACCTGCTCCTTCAGTCCGGTCTGCGCCATCAGCGTCAGCTGTCTGCGCTTGCTCGGATCGACCTTCGACGGATCGTCGGGCGACACCTGCGAGCCGCGAATCGAATACGTCCGTACGAAAGCCTGGTGCGGAAACGCGATGTCCTTCGGCAGGTCCTCCCGAATAAACGCATCGACACCGTTCAAATCGCTAAGCTCGGCACGGTCGCTGCCGCTCGCTTGATAACGGATCATGACCGAGCCTGCCGGCAAACCGCCGCTTTTTTCTTCCAGCGATTTGGCGACGACGCGCTTCAGCGAACCGTCCGCGTACATCGGGATGCTGGTCGTGAAGGCGACCGCCATGATCAAGCCGATCAACGTGCTTAACGTCAGCCAGCGGGTGTTCCACATTTTGCGAAACAAGAAACGGAACATCAGCATCAGCGACCCACTACTTTCTGTCCCGGCGTCAAGCCTTTCACAATTTCCACATCGGTGGAGGTTTGCTGGCCGAGCTCCACGTCCACCTCGCGCTTGTTGCCTTTATCGTCTACGACCTGCACATAGTTGCGTCCCGAATACGAACGAAGCGCCGCCAGCGGAATGATCACCGCATTCTCTTTGCGCTGCGTAATGACCGAGACGCCTAACATCGTGCCCCGGTTCAGCCCCTCCGGAAACGGATCGAGCTTGACGATCATGTAATTTTCGATAGAGTCAGGCTGTTTCTGCCCTTCGCCGGGGAATCCGCTGCCGCCACCCCCGCTGTTCGGATCTTTCGGATTCGGCAGCTGCTGCACCGTCCCTTTATACTGTCCGGCCGCGTTGACGTCGACCACAACCTCCATCCCGACGGCGACCTTCTTCAGGTCGTCCTGGCTGAGCGTTGCGGCAACGGTGAGCTGTGACAGATCGGCGATGGTGACGATCGCATCATACGCCTTCGCCGTATCGCCCTTCTTCACATACACCGACACAATCGTACCGGAGAATGGGGCCGTCAGCTTCGCATTGGCAATCGTGCTCTCCAGCTTATTCAATTCCTCGCGCTTCAGCTCGAAATCGATCTTCGCCTGCTCGACCTCTTCGGCGCTCTTGCCGTCGGCATTGCGCAGCGTCTCGATCATGGCCAGCTCATCCCTGCGCGTCTGCAGCCTTGTCTTCTTGAGCTGGCTCTCCTGCTCGGTGACGTCGAGCTCGGCGATGATTTGACCTTTTTCTACCGTGTCACCGGTTTTGACATACAGATTTTTAATGCGGCGGCTCGTTTCATCAGTAAAATATAAGTCCTCCTCCACCGTCGCCATCAGCTTCCCGGAGCCGCGAACCTTCGTTTCAAGCGTATCGGTCTTGACGACGTACTCCGGCTTCTTCGACAGCTTCGGCGGCTGGATGGCAGGCAGCGTTTCTTCTTCCTCCTCTTTCGGAAGCACCGAGCAGCCCGCCGTAACGGCTAGCGATACGGCGAGGCAGGCGATGGCCGCCGGCTTGGCCGCCTTTTTAAGCATTAATAAATTTCCCATCCACCATTTCGAAAACACGGTCGGCTACCTCCATTATTGTCGGATCGTGCGTGGTCATGCAGATCGTCATGCGTTCGGTACGGATAATATCCCGGAACACGTTCATGACTTGAGCACCCATCTGGGAATCCAGCTCGGCGGTCGGTTCGTCGGCCAGCAGCAAGCTCGGCTTATGCGCAATCGCCTTGGCGATCGCCACCCGCTGCTGCTCGCCCCCGGACAGCTCGAAGGGACGGTGGTGCATCCGTCTGACAAGCCCGACCAGCTCCAGGCAATGCGTCACGCGAGGTTTCCACTGAGCCCGGGGAACCCCGGCCATGCGCAAGGAAAGTTCCACATTTTCCCAAGCGGACAAGAGCGGCATTAGAGCAAAGGATTGGAATATAAAACCGATTTCTTTTCTTCGTATGTAGGTGCGCTCATCGTCACCGCATTGGTGAAACAGATGTTCCTTGAACCGGATCTCGCCACGGTTCGGCTGATCCAAGCCGCCGATCAAATTCAGCAGCGTCGTTTTGCCGGAACCGGACCGGCCTTTCAGCATTACAAGCTGCAGCGGATACAACGACATATCAATCCCTTTCAGGACATGAAGCTGCTGACCGCCAACCGGAAACGACCTTTCGACGCCGGTCACCGTCAGCAAGGGCTTGCTTGTATCGATCGCCGCAGGCAGCGATTGCTCTAGCGCAGCCAGTTCGGCTGCGGACGCCGCTTCGGGAACTTGCTCGCCTTCGGAGGAGACGCCGAATTGCGGTTCCTCCGGTACGCCGGGACTTGGCTTCTGCGCTTGTTTTTTGTTTCTGCGCAAGCCTGGAAACATGTTGACCCTCCTTTTTTTTACAATTTCGACCACCGGTCAGAATTGATGGAACACATGAAATAGACGACAGAACTGGAAAAAAGGTTACACATCACGCAGCAACAAAATAAAAATATTTACCAAATTAACAATCCATGTTTCCGGTTTCTGCGGCACGGGTTCCACGGGTTGCGAGCGCCGCAAAACGGCAATATCTCATTCATGATGCCGGACAAATTTATAAATGATATGAAGATAATATGAAGAAATCGTTAAGAAGCCGGGGAGGGGTTAGGGCGCAAGTTAGGGCGCAAAACGGCTTGAAGGAGGTTAGGGGTACTTCGGGGAGGGGTTAGGGCGCAAGTTAGGGCGCAAAACAGCTTGCAGGAGGTTAGGGGTACTTCGGGGCGGGCTCCATGGTGTTTTTGGCGAGAAGCAAAAAAAGACATTCGTCCCGGGGACGAATGTCTCGATATTTCGCAAATTCCACGTTGAACTCGACCGGAATCTGTACGATAGTGCACTTCTTGCATAAAGCTTACCGGGATCGGAACTTCTGCGAATGTTCCTTCGCCTGTTCCACCGATGTAATCCGGTTACGCTGCCATTCGAGCAGAATGCGGTCAATGTAGCGGAAATGCACTTTCCCGGCGAACACCGCTTCCTTCAAGCCGGCCAAGATCAATGCCTCCGGATGGCCGTCCTTGTCTAACCAGCCTGTGATCGATTCGAACTCCATCGGGGTCAACGGCCGGCCGAACTCCTTCTCGAAAATCGAAAAAATATCTTTCCGCTCCCCGCGCGCGCTCTCCGAAACGATCTGCGCTCTGCGCGCAGCCTCCCATTCGTCCGCGCGAATCGCCGCGAGCCTGTTGAGCAGCGGCGACCAGTTGTAGGCTTCGCTGTGTACCCCCGTCACCGGATCCTTCGTTTCATCGATCAGCAGGAATCCTTCCCGCATCAGCTTCTGCAGCACTGTGATCACTTTGTCTTGTGCAATCGACATCCGCGCGCACAGCTCCTCAGGCGTCGGAAAGTCCTTGCCTTCCTTCTGCTTGAACGCCATGAGATGAATCAGCAGCATCACTTCATGTTCCCCTAAACGCAGCTGGGGATAATATTGCAGCAGCCAGTACGGCACCTCGACGCTGCCGCTTTGCAGTCCTTCCAGCAGCAAGGCAGCAAAGTCCCCCGCTTCTTGCCCGTTCCCCCTCATGCCAACCCCTCTTTCCGTAACGTATCCTTACCCGAGCAACTGAACCGCCGGCCGGCCTTACGGATACAAACGATAGAGCAAACGCGGGAACGGAATCGTCTCCCGGACGTGGTCAAGGCCGCAAATCCAGGCGACCGTCCGCTCCAGCCCCAGACCGAAGCCCGAATGCGGCACGGAGCCGTATTTGCGCAGATCCAGATACCACTGGTACGCATCCTTCGATAACTCGTGCTCCTTGAAGCGTTCCTCCATCAGCTCCGGATCGTCGATGCGCTGGCTGCCCCCGATAATTTCGCCGTACCCTTCGGGCGCAATCATATCCGCACACAGCACGACCTCCGGACGAGACGGATCCGGCTTCATATAGAACGCTTTGATTTCCGTCGGGTAATGCGTGATGAACACCGGCTTGTCATAGCTTTCCGCGATCGCCGTCTCGTGAGGAGCGCCGAAATCTTCGCCCCACTCAAACTCGTGCCCGTTGTCCTGCAGAAACTTGACCGCTTCGTCGTACGTAATGCGCGGAAACGGGGCTTGAATGCGCTCCAGCTTCGTCACATCCCGTTCCAGCACCTCAAGCTCCTTGCGGCAGTTCGCCAGCACCGACTGCACGACATACGAAACGAACTGCTCCTGTACTTCCAGATTCTCTTCATGCGTGACGAAAGCCATCTCCGGCTCAATCATCCAAAACTCGATCAAGTGACGGCGCGTCTTCGACTTCTCGGCGCGGAACGTCGGCCCGAACGAATACACCCGGCCGAGCGCCATCGCCGCCGCTTCCATGTAAAGCTGTCCGCTTTGCGTCAAGTAAGCGTCCTCGTCAAAATATTTCGTATGGAACAGATTGGTCGTCCCTTCGCAGGAAGAAGGCGTCAAGATTGGCGGATCTACCAAATGAAATCCGCGTTCGTCAAAAAACTGCTGAATCGCCCGGATGATTTGCGAACGAATGACCAAAATTGCCCGCTGCCGCGGCGTACGAATCCACAAGTGACGGTGATCCATCAAATAATCGACGCCGTGCTCCTTCGGTGTAATCGGATAATCGGTCGCGAGCTGAATGATCTCGATGCCTGTGACCGTGAGCTCGAAGCCGCCCTTGCTTCGCGAATCCTCACGTACGACGCCCGTAACGTATAAGGAGCTTTCCTGCGTCAGCTTGCCTGCGTCCTCCCACACTTGCTCGGAAACTTCGCTTTTCACAACGACGCCCTGCATAAATCCGGAACCGTCCCGCAGCTGCAAAAACCTTATTTTTCCGCTCGAGCGGATATTATGTAACCAACAACCGATGGTAACCGTTTGTTCCACGTGCCCGCCCGCTTGGCGAATCGTAACCAAATTGCGATTCATCAGCCATCCTCCTTGCTTGATCGAATCCGGGACGCCGGTGAACAGATGTTCGACCGGCGCTCTTTATCCTTATTCTACATGATTGGATTTGAAAATCAAACGGTGCGTATCCCGCGCGATGACCAGCTCCTCATTCGTCGGAATGACGAGCGCCTGAACGCGCGAACCGGGCTTGGTGATGACCCGTTCCCCGCCGTCGCGGCGCATATTGGCCGCTTCGTCGAGCTCCAGGCCGAGGAACGTCAGGTTACGGCAGACGGCGTCGCGCAGCACGGCCGAGTTTTCCCCTACGCCGGCGGTAAACACGATAGCATCGATGCCGTTCATGGCGGCGGCGTAAGCGCCGATGTATTTGCGCAGCCGGTATTCATACATCTTGAACGCGAGCGTCGCGTTCCGGTCGCCCGCCTCCATCGCCTGCGTAATCTCCCGCATGTCGCTGCTGATGCCGGAGATCGCCATCAGCCCGCTGTGCTTGTTCAGCATGGAGTTGACCTCCGACAGTGTCAGGTCTTCCTTGCCCATCGTGAACGGAACGATCGCCGGATCGATGTCCCCGCTGCGCGTCCCCATCATCAGCCCTTCCAGCGGCGTTAAGCCCATGCTCGTGTCGAGCGACTGGCCGTGCAGCACCGCTGCGCAGCTGGCACCGTTGCCGATATGGCACGTCACCAGCTTCAGCTCCGAAAGCGGCCTGCCGAGAAACGAAGCCGCCCGCTCGCTGACATAAGCGTGCGACATGCCGTGAAACCCGTAACGGCGAATTTTGTGCTTTTTGTAGAGCACCATCGGAATGGGGTATAAATAGGACGTCTCGGGCATCGTCTGGTGGAACGCCGTATCAAATACGACCGCCTGCGGCGTATTCGGCATGTTCGCCTCGACCGCTTGAATGCCCAGCATATGTGCCGGGTTGTGCAGCGGCGCAAGGTCGAACAGCCGCTTGATCTCGCGCTTCACCTCTTCGTTCACCCTCACCGAGCTGGAGAACGACTCGCCGCCATGCACGACCCGGTGCCCGACGGCTTCGATTTGCGCTGCGGATTGCAGCACGCCGAATTCCGGATGGACCAGCATATCGAGCACCCGGCGAATCGCCGTCGTATGCTCCAAAATTTCCCGCACCTCGCGAATGTCCTGCTTCCCTTCCGGTTCGTAAGTGAGAATCGCCGATTCCATGCCGATCCGCTCCACCTTGCCTTTGGCCAGCACCGATTCATCCGTCATTTGATACAGTTGAAATTTCAATGACGAGCTCCCGGCGTTGATGACGAGAATAATCATAGTCGGTCACCGTCCTTATCGTAGGTAAAAAAGCCTTGTCCCGTTTTCGTCCCGAGATGCCCCGCCCGAACCATTTGTTTGAGCAGGAACGAAGGCCGGTACTTCAGCTCGCCGAACTCGCGGAACATTCGCTCCATCGCCGCCAGCACCGAATCGAGTCCGAACCGGTCAGCCATCTCCAGCGGTCCGTAACGAAAATCGTACCCGATCCGCATCGCGCTATCGATATCGTCGGCCGTCGCCACCCGTTCGGAAAGCGCATGCATCGCTTCGTTAATCAGGATGCAGATCAACCGCGTCGTCACGAAGCCCGGTGATTCGTACACTTGAATGCCGCGTTTTTGAATCGTTTGTTCCACGAAACGGCGCGTTTGTTCGAACGTATCCTCGCTCGTTTTAACCGCCCGAATAATTTCCACGAGATGAATTTTCGATACCGGGTACAAAAAATGCAGCCCGATCACCCGCTCCGGCACCTTCGTTGCGGCCGCTATCTCGGTTAAGCTGAGCGTCGACGTATTGCTTGCGAGAATGATCGGGGGCGGGCACAGGTCGTCAAGCCGCGCGAACACTTGTTTTTTCAAATCCAGATCTTCGCTGATCGATTCGATCACCATGTCGCACTCGGACAACCGGCTCCAGTCCGTCATCTTATGAATACGCGATAAAATCAATTTTTTCTCCGGGATCGTAATCGCCCATTTCTCGATCTGCTTGTCTAGGCTAATCTCCATTTGTTCCCAAGCCTGGTCCAGACGCTCCGGCGTTCGTTCGATCAGCAGCACCTCAAGCCCGCGGGAGGCTAACATTTCCGCGATGCCTTGGCCCATTGTGCCCGCTCCGACGACTCCTATTTTGTTAAATACCATGATGGCGTCCCCCCTCCATATCGATCCAGTGATATTATACACAAGCGGAAGAAATTTTCATAAATCATTTGTCACACTTTTCGCAAAAAAAGTCCGCCAAACCCGGTTTATCGGGCGGCGGACTTTGACACAAGCTTATTTGTTGGCAAGGCGGGCTTCATGAGCCGCTTCGTACGCGGCAATTTTGTCTTCATGCTGCAGCGTCAAGCCGATATCGTCAAGACCGAGCAGCAGAAATTGACGGCGATGCTCGTCGAGGTTAAACACGATGTTCAGCCCTTGGTCGTCGGTGATCGTATTGTTCTCGAGATCGACGGTCAGCTGATAGCCTTCTTGAGCGGCTGTGCGCTGGAACAGTTCTTCCACTTGCTCTTCGCTGAGCGTGATCGGCAGGATGCCGTTCTTGAAGCAGTTATTGTAGAAAATGTCGGCGAACGACGGCGCAATGACGACGCGGAAGCCGTAGTCTTGAATCGCCCATGGCGCGTGCTCGCGGGATGAACCGCAGCCGAAGTTGGCGCGGGAGATCAGCACCGAAGCGCCTTGGTAACGCGGCTGGTTCAAGCTGAACTCGGGAATGACGTTCCCTTTCGGGTCAAATCGCCATTCGAAGAAGAGGAACTGGCCGAAGCCGGAACGCTCGATGCGTTTCAGGAATTGTTTAGGGATGATGGCGTCCGTATCGACGTTCACGCGGTCGACCGGGCCGACGATGCCGGTATGCTTTTTAAAGGCTTCCATGTCGTTCTACTCCTTATTTCTCATGTGGTGTATGCTTAAGCTTCCTGCTTCACTTTAAATTCCCAATCGCGCACATCTGTAAAACGCCCTTTGACCGCTGCAGCGGCAGCCATCGCCGGCGATACGAGATGCGTGCGTCCGTCGCGGCCTTGACGGCCTTCGAAGTTCCGGTTGGACGTCGACGCACAGCGTTGTCCCGGTTGGAGCACGTCCGGGTTCATTGCCAGACACATCGAGCAGCCCGCGTCGCGCCATTCGAATCCGGCTTCGGTGAAGATTTTGTCCAGACCTTCCTTCTCGGCCTGGATCTTCACGCGGCCCGATCCCGGTACGACAATCGCCGTGACGTTCGGAGCCACTTTATGACCTTGAGCGACAGCTGCGGCGGCGCGCAGGTCTTCGATCCGGCCGTTCGTACAGGAACCGATAAACACATAATCGATCGCGATTTCGGACATCGGCGTTCCCGGCGTCAAGCCCATGTACTCCAGGGCTTTCTCAGCAGCTTTGCGCTCGTTCTCGGTCGTGAAGTCCGCCGGATTCGGCACAACGCCGGTAATGTCGGTACCCATGCCCGGGCTCGTGCCCCAGGTCACTTGCGGGATCAGGCTCTCGGCGTCGAATTCAACCACACGGTCGTATACAGCGCCTTCGTCTGTCGTCAGCTTGCTCCATTCGGCTACCGCTCTGTCGAACGCTTCGCCTTGCGGCACATACTCGCGTCCGCGCAAGTAATCGAATGTCGTTTGGTCAGGCGCGATCAAACCGGCTCTTGCGCCCGCTTCGATCGACATGTTACATACGGTCATGCGCTCTTCCATCGACAAGTTGCGGATCGCTTCGCCCGTATACTCGATGACGTAACCGGTGGCGAAATCCGTACCGTATTTCGCGATCACGCCGAGGATCAAGTCTTTCGCCGTGACGCCCGGCTGCAAGCGGCCGTTGATGCGCACTTCAAGCGTTTTGGCTTTGGATTGCTGCAAGCATTGCGTCGCGAGCACGTGCTCGACTTCGCTCGTCCCGATGCCGAACGCCAATGCGCCGAAAGCGCCGTGAGTCGACGTGTGGCTGTCGCCGCAGACGATCGTTTTGCCCGGATGCGTCAAGCCGACTTCCGGTCCCATAACGTGCACGACACCTTGGTCGATGCTGTCCAGGTCAAACAGCTTGATCCCGAAGTCAGCGCAGTTTTTCGAAAGCGTATCGATCTGCTGCTTCGAAATCGGATCGGTGATGTTGAAACGGTCTTTCGTCGGCACGTTGTGATCCATCGTTGCGAACGTCAGGTCCGGACGGCGCACTTTGCGGCCGCTCAAGCGAAGTCCTTCGAAAGCTTGCGGGCTTGTCACTTCATGCACCAAATGCAGGTCGATATAGATGATGCTCGGTTTGCCTGCTTCGGATTGAATGACATGGTTATCCCAAATTTTCTCAAACATTGTTTTTGCCATCGGTTCCACCTCGGGTTGTGTATGAATGAATCCTTGGAATGTACTGCTCTATGTGTTACATCGTACCATGTTCAACTTCATTGTTCCAAGATATAATAGCTATAACATTGATAGGTTTCGATAATAATGCATCATAAATCAATTATGAACCAAAGGAGCCGTTTGAACGATCATGGAACTGCGTCAGCTGCAATACGCTTTGCAAATCGCTATCGACAAAAACTTTTCCCGCGCCGCAGAAAAGCTGCACATCGCCCAGCCCTCCCTCAGCCAGCAGCTGTCCAAGCTGGAGAAAGAAATCGGCGTACTCTTGTTTCAACGCACGACAAACTCGGTGGAGGTCACGTATGCCGGGTCGCTCTTCGTGGAGAAGGCACAAAAAATACTCGACACCGTCGAGCAGCTGAAGAAGGAAATGGAAGATATTTCACAGATGCGCAAGGGCCGGCTTGTCGTCGGCAGCCTGCCGATCACCGGCGCGCACGTCCTGCCGCTCGTGCTTCCCGTTTTTCAGGAGCGCTACCCCGAGATCGACGTCGTGCTTGTCGAGGAGACGACGAGGAACCTCGAGCATTTGACCGCCAGCGGCCAGGCGGACATATCGCTGCTGTCGCTGCCGCTGTTTGACGACGCGCTCGCTTACGAGCCGGTGATCGAGGAAGAAATCGTGCTGGCGGTGCCGCCGCAGCATCCGCTCGCCGCCAAGGCCGCAGAAGCGGCCCCCGGTGAAGGAGGCGATGCGTGGACGGATCCGCTCCGTCCGCTATCAGGCGCAGACCGCTCGGTGCAGCCGGTCGACATCGGGCTGCTGCGGAACGAGCCGTTCATCGCGCTGAAGAAGGGCCAGGGCTTCCGGCAAATCGCCATCGAGCTGTGCGGCAGCGCAGGCTTCTCGCCGAACATTGTGTTCGAAAGCAGCAACATCGAGACGGTGCAGTCGCTCGTCGCCGCCGGCATGGGCATCGCCTTCGTGCCGCACATGGTATCCCGCGGCCGCTGGAGCAAGCTGGCGCCTGCCTACCTGCCGCTGCAAAGCCGTCCGACGCGAACGCTCGTAGTCGCTTACCGCAAAGGACGCTACTTGTCCAAGGCGGTCGAAGCGTTCATGGAGACGTTCCGCGACGTCATGCGCACGCCGACCTGACTCCAGCCTGCCATTAATGGTGTCCCTTCGCCATGCGATGACGGCATGGCGCGGGGATAGCCCCGCTTATTCCGCGTACAACGACGGACGTCGATCCTCGAAGATCGGAATGCGCCGGCGAACGTCCTTCACAAGCCCGAGATCGATCGTGGCCCGCACGATGCGCTCGCTTTCGTCCCCTTCCGCGAGCACCTCGCCCCACGGGTCGATGACCATGGAATGACCGAAAAATTCCGTCGTTCCGCTTATGCCGACACGGTTGCACGAAATGACGAACATCTGATTCTCAATCGCGCGCGCCATCAGCAGCGTTCGCCAATGGTGCAGGCGCGGATTCGGCCATTCCGCCGGCACGAACAGCACCTGGGCGCCGCCGAGCGCCAGCTTGCGCGACAATTCCGGGAAGCGGATGTCGTAACAAATCATCATCCCCGCCGGAACGCCGTCGAGCTCAAGCCTTCCCAGCTTGTCTCCGCTTTGCAAAAACTTCTCCTCGTCCATCAACCGGAACAGATGAATTTTCGAATAGTCGCCGGCTTCGTTCCCTTCACGATCGAACGCATAGATCGTATTGAAAACCCCGCCTTCCCGCTTCTCCGCGATCGATCCGCCCACGACGTTCACCCCGTGTTCCCGGCTAAACCCGGACAGCAGCGCCCGCGTCCGTTCTCCGGCCGGGTCGGCCAATTCCTGAATGCGGTCCAGCGCATACCCGGTGTTCCACATCTCCGGAATGACGATCACATCCGGCTTCACTTCATTCGTGACCGCTTCATTCAGCATTTCTTCCAACTTGGCGTAATTGCGCTCCGGCTCGCCGATGGCTATGTCCATCTGCAGCAGCGCGACGTTCCAGGTGCCTTGTGTCATGTTCCCCATCCTTTACTTCGTAAAATCGACATTTCCTTAACTATAGAGCATGAGGCCGACAACTTCAACGGATCCTTCATGCGAAAGCCATTCCCATGTACACAGGTCGGAATTCATGTTACATTAATCGTATTCAACTAAAGCGGCATCAGCCCGCATACCGATACTAAGCAATGGAGTGAGACGAACATGAACCCAACTTCGCCCAGCGCCGTCAGCGCTTTTCCCATTCAGCCCGCGCAGCGCCTGCAGGAGCTGCCTACCCAATTTTTCGCCAAACTCGTGCGCAAAGCGAACGAGCAAATCGCTGCCGGACACGATGTCATCAATCTCGGCCAAGGCAACCCGGACCGTCCGACGCCGCCGCATATCGTACAGGCGCTGCAGGAAGCGGCGGAGAACCCCCAATACCACAGATATCCGCCGTTCAACGGCTATATGTTCCTGAAGGAAGCGGTCGCCCAGCGGTATCGTGAAGATTACGGCGTCGAGCTCGATCCCGAAACGGAGGTCGCCATCTTGTTCGGCGGCAAAACCGGGCTCGTCGAAATCGCCCAATGTCTGCTCAATCCGGGCGACGTGTGCCTCGTCCCGGATCCGGGCTATCCGGATTATTGGTCCGGCGTCGCATTGTCCGGAGCCCGCATGGCGTTCATGCCGCTGCGGGAGTCGAATGCGTTCCTGCCGGATTACGACTCACTGGCGGCCGACGATCTCAACAAAGCGAAGCTGATGTTCATGAACTACCCGAACAACCCGACCGCTGTCTCGGCTCCTTACTCCTTCTACGAGGAAACCGTGCGGTTCGCCGCCAAGCACGGCATCGTCGTCGCCAGCGATTTCGCTTACGGCGCAATCGGGTTCGAAGAGACGAAGCCCGTCAGCTTCTTGCAGGTGCCGGGCGCCAAGGAAGTCGGCGTCGAATTTTACACGCTGTCCAAAACGTACAATATGGCCGGATGGCGGGTCGGCTTTTGCCTCGGAAATAAAGAAGTTGTGCGCATGATCAACCTGATTCAGGATCATTATTACTGCAGCCTGTTCGGGGGCATTCAAGCGGCGGCGGCGGTAGCGCTCACCGGACCGCAATCGTGCGTGGACGAGCTTGTCGCGGTTTATCAATCCCGCCGTCATGCGCTGTTTACCGAGCTGGACCGGATCGGCTGGCAAGCGAAACGATCGCAAGGCTCTTTCTTTACATGGCTGCCGGTTCCGAAGGGATACACCTCCGAAACGCTGGCCGATCGGCTGCTGAACGAAGCCAAAATCGTCGTTGCGCCCGGTATCGGCTTCGGGGAGCACGGCGAAGGTTACGTACGGCTCGGCTTGCTAAGTCCGGAATCGAGACTGCAGGAAGCGGTGCGCCGGGTTGAAGCGCTCGGTTTATTTTAAGACCGCCAAGGGGATCATTCATATATACCAAACCTTAGGACTATGGTAGAATAAGCTCATTGCATCCATCATTCCGAAGTCTTATTCTACCGCTTAAGGTGATGCCTATGGACTACGACACGATCTCCAGCCTGCAAATGAATCGTTGGCATCGTATCTATTTAAATGCGTATTGGTGCATGATCGTTCTGTCGTTAGCGGTGGCATGCGTCGGGTACCCGTTTCGCTCCGTAAGCGAAGAGAGCGCCTTGTACCCATGTATCCTGTTTCCGACGGCGGGCTTGTCTGCAGTCGCCATCGTCGCTGAGTTGACGCTGCCGAGAATGAAGGCTTATCAAGATTTCTTCATGATCACGACCGCGACCGCCATGTGCGCCGTGCTCGTCTCCTCGATCTCGATGATCACGTTTATCCAATCGCTGTTTGTGCTGCCGTTGCTGATTTCGGTTATCTACATGCGGCGCCAAATCGCGTTCTATGCCTTCGGCCTGAACTTATCCTGCTTTTACGTCACGACGTTCGCCAACGAAGCGATTCGCGTACAGACAACCCGGGATCAAATCATCCTGATACATCTGTTGCTAGTCGCCGTGCTCCTGATCGCCTTAACGATCGTGGCCCGCGGACGGCAATTGGCCCGCTATTTGCAATCGGTCATCGACGCCAAACAGGAGCTTCTGGTGCAAAATGTCGTGTTGGACAAGCTGATCAAAACCGACGCGCTTACCGGACTTTACAATCACCGGACGTTTCACGAATACTTGGACAAATTGCTCGAGCTGTGGAATCATCAGCCGTTCCCGCTTTGCCTCGCCGTTCTCGACATTGATAATTTTAAGACCGTGAACGACACGTACGGACACCGCGCCGGCGACATCGTGCTGCGGGCAGTCGCAACCGCCATCCAGGAAGCCCTTACCCCTAACGATTTCGCCGCCCGTTACGGCGGTGAGGAATTCGCCGTCATTATGACCGAGAAGTCGTTCAAGGAAGCGTATGCGATGCTTGAGGACATTCGCACCGTCATTGCGAATATGCGGCACCCTGAGTTGGACGGCAGCTCGGTGACAGTCAGTATCGGCCTGTATGCGCATCGCGCCAACGAAGACAAAGAGCGATTGTTCGAGAAAGCGGATATGCTGCTGTACGAGGCCAAACATTCCGGCAAAAACCGAACCGCCTGCGCAGGCTAGCTCCAAGTCCAACCCGTATCGGACGGCGCCGTCTCCTTTACAAACCGCGTCCGGGCGTGCTATGCTAAACAAGAAACCAAACGTAATGATGGGAATAGTAGGAAGCCCCTGCACGCTCAGAGAGTAAATTCCGACGGCTGAGAGAATTTACCGTGAAGACTTACCGAACCCGCCCCTGAACGGCCAACGACGAGTTGGACGGCGTTCCCCGCCGTTATGAGGGATCAAGACGGATGAGCACGCTCATCAAGTAAGGTGGTACCGCGGAAGTTATGGCTTTCGTCCTTAGAGGACGGGGCCTTTTTGCATTTACCGGGACCCTCCTCCAATCGTAACGGAAAAGAGTGAAGTATATGTCGCAAGCCATTGTCGTCAAAATCGGAAGCAGCTCGCTCACGTCGGATGAAGGGGGGCTGAACCGCGATAAAATCGTGTTCTTCGCCTCGGAACTGGCTTCTCTGCACCGCGCCGGTTATCCGGTGCTGCTCGTCACCTCCGGCGCGGTCGCGGCCGGGTTTCGCGAGCTCGGCTATGCATCCCGTCCCAAATCTCTGCATGAGAAGCAAGCTTCGGCGTCCGTCGGGCAAGCGCTGCTGATGCAGGCGTACCATGATGCATTCGGACGCCACGGTGTCGGCGTCGGTCAAATTTTGCTTACCCGCTCCGACTTTTCCAACCGCAAACGCATCCATAACGCGCAGATGACGCTGGAGGAGCTGCTTCGAAGGCGCATGGTGCCGATCATTAACGAGAACGACACCGTCTCGGTCGATGAGCTGAAATTCGGCGACAACGATACGTTATCCGCCCTGGTCGCTAATCTGGTACGGGCGCGCAAGCTGGTCATCCTGACCGATACCGACGGGCTCTACACGGAAGATCCGCGGAAAAACGCCGAAGCGAAACGGATCGACCGCGTGAACGAAATCGACGAAGAGCTCTACCGGATCGCCGGAGGCTCGGGCTCTTCCGTCGGCACCGGCGGCATGCGCTCCAAGGTTGAAGCGGCCCGCATCGCGATGCGCGGCGGCATTCCCGTCTTCGTCGGCCGGGTTATGGAACCCGGCGACTTGACGCTTGCGGTGGACGGCTCCGGCAAAGGCACGTATTTCGATACGAGCGAACACAATTTGCCGATGAAGAAGCAGTGGCTCGGCTTCCACTCGCAGCCGCAAGGCCGCGCCGTCGTCGACGACGGCGCGGAACGGGCGCTCATCGAGGGCGGCAAAAGTCTGCTGCCGGCCGGCGTGAAGGAAGTTTCCGGCGACTTTCACCCGGGCGACGTCATCGAGGTTGTGAACGCGAGCGGGCAGACGGTCGGCCGGGGCGTCGTCAATTATGCGGCGTGGCAGCTTCAAGCCGTTGCCGGGTTAAGCACCGACGAAGTGCTGAAGCGCATCGAGGTGCCGCGGCTCGAAGTCATACACCGCGACGAATGGATTACCCTCGCCGCGACGGCGAAAGCAAGAGATAGCGCAAATTCGTAAGATCAGCTTACTTACTTAAAGGAGGAACAGGCGAATGACGACTGTTTACGATACCCATACTTCTGAAGTGACGATAAAGGCGAAGCTGGCTAAAGCGGCCTCGCCGAAGCTTAGCTTGCTCTCCACCGGGCAGAAGAACGCCGCCCTGCTCCGCATGGCTGAAGCGCTGGTTCAGGAAGCCTCTTCGATTATCGCCGCTAACGCGCTCGACCTGCAGCGCGGCCGCGAGAACGGCATCTCGGTCTCGCTGCTCGACCGGCTCGCGTTAAACGAGTCCCGCATCGCGGCGATGGCCGAAGGCTTGCGCCAAGTCGTGGAGCTGCCAGATCCGATCGGCGATGTGCTCGAAGCGTTCGACCGGCCTAACGGGCTGTCGATCCGCAAGGTGCGCGTCCCGCTCGGCGTGATCGGCATGATCTACGAAGCCCGCCCGAACGTTACGGTCGATGCGGCCGGACTGTGTTTGAAAACCGGCAACGCCGTCGTCCTGCGCGGCGGATCGTCCGCTCTTGAATCGAACAAACGCATCGTAGAGGTACTGCACGAAGCGCTTCGCGAAACCGACGTTCCCGTCGATGCGCTGCAGCTCGTGCTGGATCCGAGCCGCGCCTCGGCCCAAGAAATGCTCAAGCTGAACGGCCTGCTTGACGTGCTCATTCCGCGCGGCGGCGCTTCGCTCATCCAGAATGTCGTGAAGAACGCTTCCGTACCGGTCATCGAAACCGGCTCCGGCATTTGCCATACGTTCATCGATGATTCGGCGAAGCCGGAGATGGCGCTGCAAATCGCCATCAACGCCAAAGTGCAGCGCCCCTCCGTCTGCAACTCGATGGAAACGCTGCTCGTGCACAAGTCGTTTGCCGAACGGCATCTCGAGATGATCCTGCACCAGTTCGCACAGCAGAACGTTGAACTGCGCGGCGACGAACAGGCCCGCCGCATCTTCCCCGGCATGAATGAAGCCACCGATCAGGATTGGGATACCGAGTATAACGATTACATTCTCAACGTACGTATCGTGGATGGGTTGGACGAAGCGCTGGCGCATATCGCCGCTCACGGGACGATGCATTCCGAATGCATCGTAACCGAAAATGCCGACCATGCCGCCCGTTTCTTGAATGAAGTCGACGCCGCCGCCGTTTACCACAACGCCTCCACCCGTTTTACCGACGGGTTCGAATTCGGCTTCGGCGCGGAAATCGGCATCAGCACGCAAAAGCTTCACGTCCGCGGACCGATGGGCCTGCCTGCCTTGACATCGAGCAAATACTGTGTCGTCGGCAACGGCCAAATCCGGGGATAACGAACATATAAAGGAGTCCTTCAACGTGTCCAACACTTTAGCTTCAATAAATATCGCCTTTATCGGCGCAGGCTCGATGGCCGAAGCCGTCATTCGCGGCCTGATCGACAAGGGGGGCGTCCAAGGCGAGCGCATCTTCGTCGCGAACCGCTCGAATGCGGCTCGATTGCAGGAGCTTCAGCAGACATACGGCATTCGTTATACGCAAGACGAAGCCGCCAAAGAACAGGCGATCCGCCAAGCGGACGTCGTCGTCATCGCCTTTAAGCCGAAGGATGCCGCAGAGGGCGTGCGGCTTCTCCGCGGGCTGTTGAACGAGCGCCAGCTGCTCGTCTCCGTCATTGCCGGGCTATCCATTGAAACGATATCCGGGCTGCTGGAGAACCCGCGCATGCCGGTTGTGCGCACGATGCCCAACACGTCCAGCACGATCGGTCTCGGCGCAACCGGTATCAGCTTCTCCGCAGCCGTCAACGCCGAACAGCGGCAAATCGCGACCGACATGTTTCGGTCGACCGGCATCGTCAGCATCGTCGACGAGCCGCTGCTCGATACGGTCACCGGCCTGTCGGGAAGCGGCCCCGCTTACATCTATTTCATGATGGAAGCGATGATTGAGGGGGGCGTCCAAGGCGGCCTCAACCGCGAGGAAGCGCGCCGGCTGACCGTGCAAACCGTACTTGGCGCCGCCCGCATGGTTGAGACGACCGGCGAGGAGCCGGCCGAGCTGCGCCGCAAAGTAACGTCGCCGAACGGCACGACACAAGCCGCGCTCGAGCTGATGGCCGGTCGCGGCTTCAGCGAGACGGTCACGCAAGCCGTGCTTCGCTCGGCTGAGCGCGCTTCCGAAATCGGAGCCGCCATCAGCGATTCCGTTACGTCCCAAAACAAATAAAGGAGGTGGATTATCGTGAGTTTGCCCTTGCCAGCTTCTTATTGCATAGCGACATACCGCTGTTATGACGAGAAAGCGGATTTTCATAAGAAAGCAACCGGTATCGCCGTCGGTCTGACCGTCGGCAGCTGGACGGATTTGCCCGAAGCGCGGAAGGCCGAGATGGAGAAACACCTCGGCCGGGTCGTCTCCGTCGACGTCCATGAACCCGCTGCCGGCGAATCGCTCGGCGAACGGTACGCCGACATTCGGATCGCCTATCCGGACGTCAACTTCAGCCGCGACATTCCGGCGCTGCTGGTCACCGTATTCGGCAAGCTGTCGATGGACGGCCGTATTAAATTGACCGATCTCACCTTCTCGCCTTCGTTCCTGGACGCCTTCCCGGGTCCTCGTTTCGGTCTGCAGGGCGTACGCGACCTGCTCGGCGTGCAAGACAGACCGCTGCTGATGAGCATCTTCAAATCGGTAATCGGCCACGATTTGCCGGCGCTGCGCGAGCAGTTCTACCAACAGGCTCTTGGCGGCGTCGATTTGATCAAGGACGATGAGATCTTGTTCGAGAACCCGCTGACGCCGATCGAACGACGCGTTGAGGTGTGCATGGAGGCAGCGGAGCAGGCCGGACGCGAAACAGGTCAAAAGCTGCTGTATGCCGCTAACCTGACAGGTCCGACGTTCGGTTTGGTTGAGCAAGCCAGGCGCGCCATCGGAGCCGGCGCCAATGCGCTGCTGTTTAACGTGCTGGCCTACGGATTCGACGCGCTTGCCGAGCTGAGCCGTCATCCCGACGTGAACGTGCCGATTATGGCGCACCCGGCGCTCGCCGGCGCCTTCTACCCCTCGGCGTACCACGGCATTTCGGCTAACGTCCTGCTCGGCAAGCTGATGCGCCTGGCCGGAGCGGATCTCGTTCTGTTCCCTTCCCCGTACGGATCGGTCGTCATGCCGCTGGAGGAAAACATGGCCATCAAGGATGCTCTCCTAACAACCGAAGCGTCCGGCTATGTGACGGGCGGCCGCGCTGCGGACCAGCTGTCGCTGCGGACCAGCTTCCCGGTGCCGTCCGCCGGCATTCATCCGGGACTTGTGCCGTGGATCTTGCGCGACTTCGGACATGACGTCGTGGTGAACGCCGGCGGCGGCGTCCATGGTCACCCGATGGGCGCAGCGGCCGGAGGACGCGCGTTCCGTCAAGCGATCGACGGCTGCTTGAGCGGCATTCCGCTAAGAACGTATGCGGAAACCCACCCGGAACTGCAGGCGGCAATTCAAGCTTGGGGGATTAAAGAATGAGCAAGCGGCGCGTTATTTTTTGCGATTTCGACGGCACGATTACCGTCAACGACAACATCGTTGCCATTATGAAGCATTTTCAGCCGGAAGGCTGGGATAAGCTTGTGGATCAGGTGATTAACAAAGAAATCACGATTCGCGAAGGGGTCGGACGCATGTTCGCCCTCCTTCCCACCTCCCGCAAGGAGGAAGTGATCGACTTTGCGATCCGCAATGTGACGATTCGTGCGGGGTTCGCCGAGCTGCTCGACTATTGCATGCGTGAAGGCATTACGTTTCTCGTCACCAGCGGGGGAATCGACTTCTTCGTGTATCCCGTACTGTCGGCGTTCCCGATTCCGAGCGACAATATATACTGCAACGCCAGCGATTTCAGCGGCTCGCATTTCCGTATCTTGTGGCCGCACGCGTGCGACGAGCATTGTCATAACGATTGCGGGATGTGCAAAACGACGATCATTCGCGCCTATCCCGCAGATGAATACGAACGTATCCTGATCGGCGACAGCGTGACCGACTTCGAGGGGGCCAAGCTTGTGGATACGGTTTATGCGCGCGCGCACCTCATCGATTTGTGCAAGGAACTCGGCTTGAATTATAAGCCGTTCGAAAACTTTTATGATGTGATCCAGCATATAGAGGAGTTGAACGTAAGGTGAGCTTCAGCGCCATTACGCTAGAAGAGAAACAGCAGGCGTTCGCCGAGCTGCGGGAAATCAAAACCTTGCTGTCCTCACGGGGATGGTTTCCGGGGACAAGCGGCAACCTGTCGATCCGCGTGGGCGGGTTCGCCCCCGAGCAGTTCGCTTTCGCCGTGACGGCGAGCGGCAAGGACAAATCGGTCAATACCCCGTCCGACTTCCTGCTCGTCGACCAGAACGGGAAAGCGATCGAAGCGACGAGCTTGAAGCCGTCGGCGGAAACGCTGATCCACTGCGAGATTTATCGGGCAACCGGAGCAGGCGCCATTTTCCATGTGCATACGGTATTCAACAATGTGATCTCGGAGTGGTACGCCGAACGCGGCAGCGTGCCGATCGACGGCGTCGAGCTCATCAAGGCGTTCAACATCTGGGACGAGGAAGCGCAGATTGAGATTCCGATTGTGCCCAACTATGCGGACATTCCGCGAATCGCCGAGCTCGTGGAACGATCGATTCTCCCGCGCATTCCCGGCATCCTCATTCGCAAACACGGCATTTGCGCCTGGGGCGCCAATGCATTCGAGGCGAAGCGCCATCTGGAGGCATTCGAGTTTTTGTTCGAATACGCCTATAGGCTTGCTGTATTGAAGAAATAAGCAGGGCGCTTGCCGGCCCGTGTTGCGGACTTACCTTACATCGTAGAGATGACGCCCATGCTGGGCCGTAACATTAGAAAGCCCTCTGTCACACGGTGACGGAGGGCTTTCTCCATATATTGACCTTCCAAATCGATCGAAACTAAAAGCCTTGCTCGACTTATTTCCCGTATTCGCTCGGGTTCGCACGCCATGCCTGCAGCGCAGCCAAATCCTGCTCCTGGATGCTGCCCTTCGCAAGGGCAACCTGCAGCAGCGTGGTGTAGTTGGTCAACGTCTCGAACGGGACGCCTGCGCCGTCGAACGCTTCTTTCGCCTTATCGAACTGGTACGAGAAGATGCCCAGTACGCCAAGCGCAGCGGCACCCGCTTCGTTCACGGCAAGCGCAACCTTCAGCGAGCTGCCTCCGGTGGAAATCAGGTCCTCGATGACGACGGTCTTCTGCCCCGGGCGGATCGTGCCTTCGATCAGGTTTTCTTTGCCGTGGCCTTTCGCTTTATCGCGTACGTATACCATAGGCAGGCCAAGTTTCTGCGCGACCCAAGCCGCGTGCGGAATACCGCCCGTCGCCGCTCCGGCAATCACTTCGGCATCCGGAAAATATTCGCGGATGATCGAAACGAACCCTTCCGCGATCCGTTCGCGGACTTCCGGGTACGAGATGGTCAGCCGGTTGTCGCAATAAATCGGTGATTTCAAGCCCGACGTCCAGGTAAAAGGCTGCTGCGGCCGCAGGGCGACCGCGCCGATGGACAGCAAATCGGCTGCGATTTGTTCCGCAAGCTGCGGGTTGGTACGAATCGTTGTGGCGCTCATTAGGGTATGCTCCTTTTATGGGGATTATCGGTTGAAAAGCTCGTGCTCCATTCCAGTTACAGGCTGGTTACATGCCAGCTCCAGCTTAGCAGCCCGTTTCGACGGAAGCGATAATCGCTTCCAGCGCCGCTCTCGGGTCCGGCGCAGCCGTGATGGGACGCCCGATGACGACATAATCGGTGCCTTGCGCAAACGCCTCAGGCGGCGTCATGACGCGCGATTGATCGCCGATGTCGGCCCCCGCCGGACGAATGCCCGGCGTCACGGTGACAAAGCCGGTGCCGCATGCCTCTTTGATGCCCGCGACTTCATGCGGCGAAGCGACGACGCCGGCCATGCCCGCAAGCCGCGCCAGCTTCGCATACCGGATGACCGCATCCTCCACGCTGCCGGCAATACCGATCTCGTCGTTCAGCGTCGCCTGGTTCGTGCTTGTCAATTGGGTCACGGCGATAAGCAGCGGCTTGCTGCCTTGTCCCGCTCCGGTCACAGCTTTATCGACGCCTTCCCGAGCCGCTTCCATCATCCGGACTCCGCCCGCGGCATGCACGTTGAACATGTCCACGCCGAGCCGCGTAATGCTCTCGGCCCCGCCCTTAACCGTATTCGGGATATCGTGCATCTTCAAATCCAGGAAAACGTTGTAGCCCTTGTCCTTCAGCCTCGCTACGAACGCGGAACCTGCGCTGTAGAAAAGCTGCATGCCCACCTTCATGTAACAAGGAATGCCTTCGAGCGACTTCACAAGCGTCTCCGCCTGCTCCTCGCAAGCGTAGTCCAAGGCTACCATGATGCGTTCCGCCGCCAACCTGCCGTTCTTTGTCATTCGTCCGTCTCCTTCTCGTTTCCTTCTCATTCGGGCCCCATCAAGGGATTAGCACAGCGCTCCGCAGTCAAGCCGGAGACACTGTGCTAATTCGGGTTTGCTGCTTATAGTTACGCTTGATGCGCAGGCATCGGCGTCGATTGGAAGTAAATCGATTCCAGCACGTGCAGCAGCGCGCTGACGGTATCGAGCGAGGTCATGCACACGACGCCGTTCTCGACCGCTTCGCGGCGAATCCGGAAGCCGTCGCGCTCCGGCATTTTGCCTTTAGTGAGCGTGTTGACGACGAAATGCGCTTCGCCGTTGCGAATCAGATCCAGAATGTTCGGCGAGCCTTCGCTCAGCTTGTTGACGCGGGTTACGTTCAGCCCGGCTTTTTCAAGCGCCGCCGCCGTACCGCCTGTCGCTACGATGCGGTAGCCCAATCGGTCGAAGCCGCGGAAAATTTCCGTCGCTTCCGCCTTGTCTTTGTCCGCAATCGTCGCGATGATGGCGCCGGTCGGCGGCACTTTCATGCCGGAGCCGATCAAGCCTTTGTAGAGCGCCTTCGCGAACGTTTTATCGCGGCCCATGACTTCGCCCGTCGATTTCATCTCCGGTCCGAGCGTCGTGTCGACGCGGCGCAGCTTGGCGAAGGAGAACACCGGCACTTTAACGGAAACGTAGTTGTCTTCCGGCCACAAGCCGTTCTCATAACCCATATCCGCAAGCGTCTCACCCATGATGACGCGTGTCGCCACGTTAGCCATCGGGATTTTCGTGACTTTGCTCAAGAACGGAACCGTCCGGGAAGAACGCGGATTGACTTCGATCACGTACACTTCATCTTGATAAATGACGAACTGGATGTTGACGAGGCCGACCACTTGCAAGCCGCGGGCGATTTTCGTCGTGATGTCGATAATTTTTTGCTTCAGCTCTTCCGATACGGTTTGCGTCGGATACACCGCGATCGAGTCGCCGGAGTGCACGCCCGCCCGCTCGATATGTTCCATAATGCCCGGAATCAATACGGTTTCTTTGTCGCAAATGGCGTCGACTTCAACTTCTTTACCGAGCATGTAACGGTCGATCAGGACCGGATGCTCCGGATTGATTTTCACTGCGTATTCCATGTAGCTGAGCAGCTCTTCGTCGGAGTAGACGATTTCCATCGCCCGGCCGCCCAATACGTAGGACGGGCGCACGAGCACCGGATAACCGAACTTCGAAGCCATGCCAACGGCTTGATCGACCGAAGTGACGGTGCCGCCCGGCGGCTGAGCGATATCGAGCGAGCGCAGCAGCGCTTCGAACTTCTTACGGTCTTCGGCCGCATCGATGTTCTCCAGATCCGTACCGAGAATGCGAACGCCGGCTTGGGACAGCGGTGCCGCCAGGTTGATCGCCGTTTGGCCGCCGAACTGCACGATGACGCCGATCGGCTGCTCACGCTCGATGACGTTCATGACGTCCTCGAAGAACAACGGCTCGAAGTACAGACGGTCGGACGTATTGAAGTCCGTCGACACGGTTTCCGGGTTGTTGTTGATGATGACCGCTTCGTAACCGGCGGCCTGAATCGCCCACACCGCATGAACGGTCGAGTAATCGAACTCGATGCCTTGTCCGATCCGGATCGGTCCGGAGCCGAGCACGACGACCTTCTGTTTCGTCGTCTCCTTCACTTCATCTTCGGTTTCGTAGGTCGAGTAATAGTAAGGCGTCGAAGCTTCGAATTCGGCTGCGCACGTGTCGACCATTTTGTACACCGGCTTCAGGTTCAGGCCGAGGCGGTAAGCGCGAACGTCCGCTTCTTTCGTCATGTTCAGCCCTTTGTCGGCCGACTGGCGAATTTCGGCGATAGCGCGGTCCGTAAACCCTTTGCGCTTCGCTTCATATAACAATTCCGGCGTCAGTTCCGGCTGCTGGAGCTCGGCTTCGAATTTAATCATGCCCTCGAGCTTGTGCAGGAACCACCAGTCCACCTTCGTCAAGTCCTGCAGCTGCTGCACCGTGTAGCCGCGGCGCAAAGCTTCGGCGATCAGGAACATCCGCTCGTCGTCCGGCTTCACCAGACGCTGCTCCAGCGTCGCTTGGTCCAGCAAATCGGTTTCTTTCAAGAACAGACGGTGGACGCCGATTTCAAGCGAACGGATCGCTTTATGGATCGATTCCTCGAACGTACGGCCGATCGCCATGACTTCGCCGGTCGCCTTCATTTGCGTCCCGAGCTTCCGGTTGGCCGAGGTGAATTTATCGAACGGCCAGCGCGGAATTTTCGACACGATGTAGTCGAGCGTCGGCTCGAAGCAGGCGTATGTTTGACCCGTGACCGGGTTGACGATTTCGTCAAGCGTGTAGCCGATCGCGATTTTTGCAGCCATTTTGGCGATCGGGTACCCTGTAGCCTTGGACGCCAGCGCGGAAGAACGGCTCACCCGAGGGTTAACCTCGATCACGTAGTATTGGAAGCTGTGCGGATCAAGCGCGAACTGAACGTTGCAGCCGCCCTCGATATTCAACGCGCGAATAATTTTCAAGGAGGCCGAACGCAACATTTGGTACTCGCGGTCGGACAGCGTCTGGCTCGGAGCGACGACGATCGAATCGCCCGTGTGGACGCCTACCGGATCGAAGTTCTCCATGTTGCAGACGACGATACAGTTATCGTTCGCATCGCGCATGACCTCGTACTCAACTTCCTTCATGCCGGCAATGCTTTTCTCGATCAAGCATTGGTTAATCGGGCTGTAACGAATCCCGGATGCGACCGTTTCGAGCAGCTCTTCTTCGTTCGCGCAAATCCCGCCGCCCGTTCCGCCCAGCGTATAGGCCGGACGCACGATGATCGGATAACCGATCTCATTCGCAAAATCAACCGCTTCCTGCACCGTCGTCACGATCGTGCTGTCCGGCACCGGCTGCTCCAATTCGCGCATCAGATCGCGGAACAAGTCGCGGTCTTCCGCCTTCTCGATCGCGGTCAGCTGCGTACCGAGCAGCTTCACGTTCTCGCGTTCGAGCACGCCCGCGCGAGCGAGCTCCACGGCCATATTCAGGCCGGTTTGACCGCCGAGCGTCGGCAGCAAGCCGTCCGGACGTTCTTGACGAATAATTTGCGTGACGAAATCCAGGGTGATCGGCTCGATATATACTTTATCAGCCATGTTCGTGTCGGTCATGATCGTAGCCGGGTTGCTGTTGATCAGAACGACCTCGTAGCCTTCTTCTTTCAAAGCTTGGCAAGCTTGCGTCCCGGCGTAGTCAAATTCCGCCGCTTGGCCGATGACGATCGGACCCGAACCGATAACGAGAATCTTTTTAAGTGTATTATTTTTTGGCATAGGTCAATTCCCCTTTCGAAACGGATCCTGCGGCGCCGTTCGCCTGCTGTTCGTAAGCCGCTGCGAGTTGCGCTTGGCGTGAAATCTTCGGCGTATTTTTTTGATGGTCGCGGATCATGGTCAGAAATTCGTCGAACAAATAGCTCGAATCGAACGGTCCCGGTGCGGCCTCCGGATGATATTGTACGGAGAAAGCCGGGTATTTCTTATGGCGCAAGCCTTCGATCGTACGGTCGTTGTTGTTGATGTGCGTCACTTCCAGCTCCGTGCCGGCGATCGATTCTTCCTTAACGGTGTACCCATGGTTCTGGGACGTGATGTAGCAGCGGCCGGATTTCAGTTCTTTCACCGGATGATTGCCTCCGCGATGACCGAATTTCAGCTTCTCGGTGTCGGCTCCGCTCGCCAAGGCGAACAATTGATGGCCGAGGCAGATGCCGAAGATCGGGAATTCGCCGAGCAGCTCGGCGATCATCTTCGCCGCATGCGGCACGTCTTTCGGATCCCCAGGGCCGTTGGACAGCAGAATGCCGTCCGGCGAGAGGCGGCGGATTTGCTCGGCCGTCGCATCCTGCGGAACGACGACCACATCACAACCGCGCTTCGTCAGGTCGCGCAGAATGCCGCTTTTGGAACCGTAATCGACAAGCACGACGCGCTCTTTCGTCCCCGGCGCGCTAAACACGCTTTTCGTCGAGACGCGGGACACTTGGTCCGTCATGAGCGGCGTCCCGTTCAACTGCTCGAGCAGCTCTTCGACGCGCTTATCCGATGTGGTCAAGATGCCTTTCATGACGCCAAGATGGCGGATGCGGCGGGTCAACATCCGCGTATCGATGCCGCTGATCCCGATAATGCCGTATTCTTTCAACAGGTTGTCCAGCGAATACTCGGCTCTCCAGTTGCTCGGCACGATCTCGTGCTCGCGCACGACAAAGCCGTGAATGAACGGACGGATCGATTCGAAATCGTCGCGCGCAATGCCGTAGTTGCCGATCAGCGGATACGTCATCGTGACGATTTGCCCGCAGTAAGACGGGTCCGAGAGAACCTCCTGATAACCTGTGATACCTGTATTAAAAACGACCTCGCCCACCGAGTCGCCGGTGCTTCCGAACGCCTTGCCGGTAAACAACGTACCGTCTTCCAACAACAATCTTGCCTGCATCGATGCTCACTCCTTATGTAATGTTGTTTTCAAGCTTTACATCATACCGACCAAACAACCTTGCCTTCCACCATCGTCAGCGTCGGCCAGCCCTTAAGCACCCAGCCCGTAAACGGGGTGTTGCGTCCCTTCGAAGCGAATTCCGCCGGATCGACCGCTTTCTCCGACTCCAGGTCGATCAAGGTTAAATCCGCCGGTTTACCTTCAGTTACAGTTCCCCACGGCAGTCCGAACACTTCGGCCGGCAGCTTCGTCATCTTGTCGATCAGAAACTCCAGACTCCAGGCCCCCGTTTCCACGAACTTCGTGTACAGAAGCGGGAAGGCCGTCTCGAAGCCGACGATGCCGAACGGAGCGAGCTGTACGCCGCGCGCCTTCTCTTCCTCGCTGTGCGGCGCGTGGTCCGTTACGATGATATCAATCGTACCGTCCATGAGACCTTCGATACAAGCCTGCACGTCTCGCGGCGTGCGCAGCGGCGGATTCATTTTCCAGTTGGCGTCGAGTCCGGGAATATCTTCGTCCGAGAGCAGCAGATGGTGCGGACATACCTCAGCCGTCACCTTGATGCCGATCTGTTTCGCCTGCCGGATCAGCCGGACCGATTGCTCCGTGCTGACGTGGCACACATGATAATGGACGCCCGTCGCTTCAGCCAGCAAAATATCGCGGCCCACATGAATCGCTTCCGACTCGTTCGGAATGCCCTTCAGCCCGTGCTTGCGAGCGAAAGAGCCTTCCGAGAAGGCGGCGCCCTCTACCAGCGTGTTGTCTTCGCAGTGCGCGATAACCGGCATGCCGATCGAGGCCGCTTTAGCCATCGCGTCTTTCATCATCTGAGCGCTTTGCACGCCGACCCCGTCATCCGTATACCCGATTACGCCCGCTTCCTTCAGTGCTTCGAAGTCGGTCAGCTCGCGGCCGAGCTCGTTTTTCGTAATACAGCCGTACGGAAGCACGCGGACGACGCCTTCGGTTTCCGCTTTGTCCAGCACGTACTTCACGGTCTCGACCGTGTCGATGACCGGCCTCGTGTTCGGCATGCAGGCGATGGTTGTGAAACCTCCGCGGGCAGCCGAGCGTGTACCGGTCGCAATCGTTTCTTTATGTTCAAAGCCAGGTTCGCGCAGGTGCACGTGCATGTCGATCAATCCCGGCGTCAGCAGCTTGCCCTTGGCATCGATCACTTCATGTCCGCCGACATCCGGCGACGTGCCGTCCGCATCTGCAATACGGGCCACGAGACCGCCCTCCACCAGCACGTGCTTCGCTTGTGTTTCATTCCCTGCGCTGACAACGCGGGCGTTCAAGATCCAAATTCCCATGAAAACCTCCACATATGGTTAAAATGTTTCGCGCAATCCCCTTCGCTTAGCTCAACGCGCGCTCGATCACGGCCATCCGAATCGGCACGCCGTTGCTCATTTGCGTAAAAATTTTCGACTTCTCGCACTCGACCAGCTCGTCGTCGATTTCGACGTTCCGGTTGAACGGGGCCGGGTGCATGATGATCGCGTGCGGCGCCATTCGCGCAGCCCGCTCCGACGTCAGCCCGTAGGCGGCGCGGTATTCCTCCGCCGACCCGAACAGCGTGCCTTCGTGGCGTTCCAGCTGCACCCGCAGCATCATGACGACGTCGGCCGACAGCGCCTCGTCGATCGTAACATAAGGCGCGTGCTCGCCCAGCTCATCCGCACGCATGCCTTGCGGCGCGCAGAAGCTGACCCTCGCGCCAAGCGTTTGCAGCGCCCACAAGTTCGAGCGGGCGACACGGCTGTGCTGGATGTCGCCGATGATGGCGACGTGCAGCCCTTTGAAGCCGCCGAATGTTTGGCGGATCGTATACAGATCGAGCAGCGCCTGCGTCGGGTGCTCGTTGTTGCCGTCGCCGGCGTTGATCAGCGGCACCTTGATTTTTTGCACCAGCTCGGGCAAGAGACCGTTCGGCTTCATGCGGATGACGCCGGCGTCGATGCCCATGGACTCCAGCGTTCGTACCGTATCGTAAATCGATTCGCCTTTTTGAACGCTGGATACGGCGGCTGTGAAATTGAGCACTTCAGCGCCAAGCCGCTTTTCCGCAACCTCAAAGGAAAATCTCGTTCTCGTACTGTTCTCAAAAAACATGTTGGCCACGAAGCGGCCTTGCAAATGACCGGTCACCTTCACCGGATATTGCTCCCAGTAAGCGGCGCGGTCCAAAATGGATGTCAGCTCTTCGGCGCTAAGCCCTTTCGTTCCGAGCAGATGTTTATCGGATAAAAGCTGAGTTCGTGTCATTCGCCTTGCCTCCTCTGTCCTGTGATGAGCACTTGGTCCGCGCCGTCCGATTCCGTTAAGTGCACCTCAATGCTCTCCATTCGCGAGGTCGGAACGTTCTTCCCCACGTAATCCGGCCGGATCGGCAGCTCCCGGTGTCCGCGGTCGACGAGCACGGCCAGTTGTATCGATTGCGGCCGCCCGAGATCCATCAGCGCATCCATCGCCGCCCTCACCGTTCGTCCCGTGTACAATACGTCATCGAACAGAATCACTTTCTTCTTATGAACCACGAGGCTTTGCCGTCCGGCTTCGAGCGCAGCCGCCTCTTCGCTCAAGGCGGTTACGTGCGGGGGTGCGGAGATGGTCCGGTCGTCGCGATATCGCGTGACGTCCACTTCCCCGATCGGTACGTTAGCTCCCTCGATTTCGACAATTTTCTCAGCGACCCGCCGGGCCAGATGAATACCCCGGGTGCGGATCCCGATGAGTACGCAATCTTCAAAGCCTTTGTTTCGTTCCAATATTTCATGGGCGATACGCGTCAATGCTCGTCGTATGGCCGTATCGTCCATTAGCACAAGCTCGGTTTGCTGCATGAACACCGGAACCTCCTCACCGTTGTATTCCTTCATCACAAAGCGATCGACTGCGCAAGACATAAAAAAACCTTGCCGTGTGGACAAGGTTAGCGTGCGCGAAAATAGAACCTGCCCGCAGGAACCGAGATGAGCTGGACATAACCAACCCAAGTCGTTCCGTTCCGGGTAGACCGTTCAATTCGTCGTTCACCTTGTCAGCCTCACGGGACTGCATTTTAAAGGTGCTTTTCAGTTACGAGCATTATCCCACGTTCGACAGCGGATGTCAATAGACGTCGAGGTGCCTTCATCGTTCGAACCGAACAAGCGGACGATGAATCGGCATTGCCTTTCCTGTCAGGGCCGCCAGTTGCGTTATCGCGTTCGGGCCCGGTCTCCTTTTGCGGCATGCGGGGTCTTAAACATTGCTAGAAACGGTGGATTGTGCTATAAAAGATGTAGTTCGTGTCCGCTTGTCCGAGCGGCAACCTTACATAAGGAGTGGAAGTGAAACATTATGTCGATCGAAATGAATACCGAAGAAGTCATTAATCTTATCAAAACAAGCAAAAAGAAAACCCCGGTGAAAGTATATGTAAAAGGCGATTTGGAATCCATCGCTTTCGGCGATACGATCCAAGCGTTCGTATCCGGCAAAAGCGGCGTCCTGTTCGGCGAATGGACCGATATTAAAGCGGTGCTTGACGAGCAAAGCGCGAAAATCGAAGACTACGTCGTCGAGAACGACCGCCGCAACTCCGCCATTCCGCTGCTCGACCTGAAAGGCATCAACGCCCGCATCGAGCCGGGCGCCATCATCCGCGATATGGTCGGCATCGGCGACAACGCCATCATTATGATGGGTGCCGTCATCAACATCGGCGCTTCCATCGGCGAAGGCACCATGATCGATATGGGCGTCGTCATCGGCGGCCGCGTGAAAGTCGGTAAAATGTGCCACATCGGCGCAGGCTCCGTCCTCGCGGGTGTCATCGAGCCGCCTTCGGCGCAGCCGGTCGTGATCGAAGACGATGTGCTCGTCGGCGCGAACGCAGTTATTCTGGAAGGCGTGCGCGTAGGGGAAGGTTCCGTCGTGGCGGCCGGCGCGGTCGTCGTGGAAGATGTGCCTCCTTTCAGTGTTGTGGCGGGTACGCCAGCACGCGTGATCAAGAAAGTGGACGACAAGACAAAGTCCAAAACGGAAATTTTGAAAGACCTGCGCACCCTGTAAATAGCGCATGGATGCGGCTCGGCGCCTGGCGCCGGGCCTTTCTGTTAACCGTGCACGGCCCAAATTGCTTTCTTATAGGAGGCTCTGGTTCGCTTATGAGCAAAACCGTCATTCCCAGCCCGTTCGTTCAGGTGCGCCGCGAGCTGCACCAAATCCCCGAACCGGGCTTCCAGGAATTCAAAACGCAAGCTTATTTGCTTGACTTTATTTCCCGTCTGCCGCAGGACCGCATCGAAGTTCGCAAATGGCGGACCGGTCTTCTCGTGAACGTTCGCGGAACCGCGCCGAAGCGCAGGTATGGCTACCGTGCCGATATGGACGGCTTGCCCATTCAGGAGGACACCGGTTACGAGTTCAAATCGACGCATCCCGGTTTCATGCACGCGTGCGGCCACGATTTGCATATGAGCATCGGGCTCGGGATTTTGGCCCATTTTGCCTCTCATCCGATCCGCGACGATTTGACGTTTATTTTTCAACCGGCGGAGGAAGGTCCGGGCGGCGCGCTTCCGATGCTCGAAAGCGAAGAGTTTCAGGCTTGGCGTCCGGACGAGATCTTCGCGCTGCATATCGCCCCGGAATATCCGGTCGGCACGATTGCGACGAAGCCCGGCATCCTGTTCGCCAACACGTCCGAGCTCTTTATCGACCTTGTGGGCACCGGGGGGCACGCCGCCTTCCCGCACAACGCCAACGATATGGTCGTCGCCGCTTGTCAGCTTGTCGGCCAGCTGCAAACCGTCATCGCGCGCAATGTGAACCCGCTCGACTCCGCCGTGATCACGATCGGCAAGATCGACGGCGGCACGAAGCAGAACATCATCGCGGAGCGGGCGCGCCTCGAAGGAACGATCCGCACTTTATCCGCCGATACGATGAAGCTCGTTAAATCGCGCATAGAAGCGATCGTGAACGGCATAGAGGCTTCGTTCGCCTGTAAAGCCGAGATCGATTACGGTTCAAATTACATGCAGGTGTATAACGAAAAGTCCGTGACCGCGGAGTTTATGAGCTGGCTCAGCGAATCGCAGGCGGAGTTCGGCGTGAAGCTTCATGAATGTACGGAAGCGATGACCGGCGAAGATTTCGGATATTTCCTCGAATCGATTCCCGGCTTCATGTTCTGGCTCGGCGTCAATACCCCGTACGGGCTGCATCATGCGAAGATCGAGCCGGACGAAGCGGCCATCGATACGGCCATCGGCCTCATGACCCGCTTTCTGACCTGGAAGTCGGAGCAATAGCCTGAAATGATATGCAAACAGCCGTCCGGATCATTCCGAACGGCTGTTTGCGCAGTTAAAATTCGATAACATGGCGCCAAATTCAACGGTGGGGCAGCTTCTTCACGAACGCCTCCAGCCGGTCCATCCCGGCTTCCAGCACATCCATCCCGTATGCATACGAAAGCCGCACGTACCCTTCCCCGAAATGCGAGAAGGCATCCCCCGGAACAACCGCGACGCGGTGCTCCTCGAGCAGACGCATCGTGAACTCCATCGACGTCAACCCGAACCGCTCGATCGAAGGGAACATATAGAACGCCCCTTCCGGTTTCTCCAGCGTAAAGCCCATGCCGGTCAACCGGTCGTATACGAAATCGCGGCGCTTGCGGTACTCGGCTTTCATGGGGGCAGCGTCATCCACGCCCGCTGTCAGCGCTTCAATCGCCGCATATTGACTGATCGAGCTTGCGCAGGTCACGTTGTACTGATGAACCTTGACCATATGCTGGGACAAGTAGGCGGGCGCAAGCGTGAAGCCGATCCGCCAGCCTGTCATGGAATGGGATTTCGACAAGCCGTTAATGACGATCGTTTGCTCACGCATGCCCGGCACGGCCGCGAAAGAGCGGTGCGGCGCATCGTAGATAAGCTCGCTGTAAATTTCGTCGGCGATGACGAACACTTCCCGATCGGCCAGCAATTGTCCGATCTCCGCCAGCTCTTCCGACGCCAGGACGCGACCGGTCGGGTTTGACGGGTAACAGAGAACGACGCAGCGGGTCCGGTCCGTCAGATGCGGCTCAAGCAGTTCTGCAGTCAGCTTGAAGCCATTGGATCGCGTATCCACATAGACCGGTACGCCTCCGCACAATCGGACAAGCGGCTCATAGCCGGGATAGATCGGACCCGGTAAAATAACCTCGCTGCCTTCGGTCAGCAGCGTCCGCAGCGTAATATCGAGCGCCTGGCTTGCGCCAGTCGTCACGATGATTTCGTCCGCTGCGGCATACTCCAGTCCGTACTTCCCCTTCACGAACTGTGAAATGGCCGACCGCAGTTCCGGCAGCCCCGGATTCGGCGTGTAGGTCGTGCGGTGGTCGGCGATGGCCTGCTCCGCCGCGTGCAAAATATGTTCAGGCGTCGGAAAATCCGGCTGCCCGATGGTCAGTGTAATCGCATCCTTATATCCGCTGACCAGATTCGAAATTTTACGGATGCCTGAAATTTGAATGTCTTTGACCCGCGGATTAATGAGCCTCTCCAATTGTTCCATGTCCGGCTTTCATTCCTTATCGCGTTTTTAGTACGTCCAACAATCGCAGCATATCGTCCGGCAGCGGCGCTTCAAACTCCAGCCACTTTCCGGAGCGCGGGTGTTCGAAGCCGAGGACGGCGGCATGCAAGGCTTGCCCTTCCATGACGACGCCCCTGCTCTTCGACAGGCCGTAGGCCGGGTCGCCGACCAGCGGATGCCCGATAAACTTCATGTGGACGCGAATCTGGTGCGTTCGTCCCGTTTCCAGCTTCAGCTCGACTAACGTGTAGTCGCCGAATCGTTCCAATACGAGAAAATGCGTGACGGCACGCTTGCTGTTCTTCTCTGTGACCGTGTACAGCTTGCGGTCCTTAGGATCGCGGCCGATCGGCGCATCGATCGTTCCGTTGTCGTGCGGCACGTTGCCGTGCACAAGGGCGATATACTTGCGGTTGACCGTGTGCGCCTTCAGCTGCGCGGCCAGCCCACTGTGGGCCAGGTCGTTCTTCGCAGCCATCAGCAGTCCCGAAGTATCCTTGTCGATCCGGTGCACGATGCCGGGACGCATCACCCCATTAATGCCGGACAAGTCCTGGCAGTGGTACATCAGCCCGTTCACGAGCGTGCCGCTGTAATGGCCGGGCGCCGGGTGCACGACAAGGCCGCGCGGTTTATTGATGACAATCACGTCCGAGTCCTCGTAGACGACATCGAGCGGAATCGGCTCCGCGGCCACTTCCAGCTCCTGCGGCTCGGGGATGATCAGCGCCAGCGTTTCGCCCTCATTCAGCTTGTAGTTCGGCTTGACCACGCGGCCGTCGATAGTTGCATGGCCTTCCTTGATCCATTGCTGCACCTGCGTCCGCGACACCTCCTCATCCAGCGCCTCGGTTAGAAACTTGTCGATGCGTTCGCCCGCTTCCGTCGCTTCAATGACCCATTCCTGGCGGGAATCCAAATCCCCGGAGACTTCTTGCTGCACTCCGCTCATGGCTGCAAATCCCCGCTTTCCGATCCGGTCTTGACGTTCTGCTTCGCCTCGCGGCGCCAACTGATTAACGCGTCCAGGAAGATCAAAGCGACGCCGGAGACGATTGCGGAATCCGCCACATTGAAAATGGGGAAAATATAAGGCGTCTGCAGCCAGCTGAAATCGAATGTAAATTGGAAGAAGTCAACCACCTCGCCCGTTCTCGCCCGGTCGATGAAATTGCCGAGCGCTCCGCCCAGCAGCAAGCTTAACGCAAACGGCAGCAGCTTCTTGCCTTCGTCCAACGTCTTTTTCAAATACCAGATGATACCGATCACGACAAAGATCGTGATAACGATGAAAAACCATCGCTGGTTTTGCAGAATGCCGAAGGCCGCTCCTTTATTCCGGTGCGACGTAATTTGGAAAAACTCGCCGATAACGGAACGCGATTCTCCAATCACCAAGCGGTTGACAATCACCCATTTCGTTGCTTGGTCGATAAGCAGCACGATGACGGCGTACACGTAGTATTGTAAATATTTCAATGGAACAACCCCTTATTCGAGCTGACATTACAAGGATTTACCTAGCTAAAAAAATTCCGGTCCGCTTAAACTAACGGTAGGCAACCACCTCGAGGAGGCGATCATCTTGACGAACGTTCCATCCCGGGATCACGCGTTAACCGGGGCCCAGCTGCAGGAGCTGAGCGCTAAGCTTCAGGAAGAGCAGCAGTGGCTTCAAGCGCACTTGACCGACCGAGAGCACGAAGGCCTGGAAAATTCGCTCCGCGATCAAACCGGTGAACTATCCGCTTACGACAACCATCCGGCCGACCTCGGCAGCGAAATGTTCGAGCGGGCTAAAGACATCGCTTTGCTTGAAAATGCGGAACGTCACTTAACCGACATCAACGAAGCGCTCGCACGCATCGAAACGGGTGCATACGGAACGTGCCGCGCTTGCGGGCAACCGATACCGTTCGAACGGCTGCAAGCTATGCCTACCGCGGCGTACTGCGTCAAGCATGTGCCCGACCCGAACGAATCGGAGCGCAGACCTGTGGAAGAGCAGCTGCTGGCTCCGCCATTCGGACGTACGAGCTTGGACGAGCTCCCCGATCAAAATCAATTTGACGGCGAAGACGCTTGGCAAATCGTGGAGAGCTGGGGCACATCCAATTCCCCGGCGATGGCGGAAGATCCGGATATATCCAACAACTACAACGATATGGAGATCGAAGCCGAAGAGAACGTCGGTTACGTCGAATCGTTCGAAAGCTTCGTCGCGACCGATCTGTACGGCCAACAGGTCACCGTCGTCCGCAACCAGGCTTACCGCGATTATATGCGCAATGGCGAAGGCTACGGCTTACTGGAACAAGAATCTTCCGTGGAGGACAGCTACGACTGAACGTTGCGTGCGGAATACGGAATCAACGCAACAAGTAACGAGCGTTCCGGCCTCAGCCGGAGATCGCTCGTTACTTGTTTGCGCGGATACACCGGGTTAAACCGCAGCGCCTTCTTTCAAGACGCCTGAGCACCGTTTGCACAACGTAGGATGCTCCGGATCGTGTCCAACCTCCGGCGTGACGATCCAGCAGCGCTCGCACTTCTCACCGTCTGCTACAGCGATGGACACCGCCATTTCCTTGAATGCATGCGCCCCGGCAGGCACCGTCTCTCCCGCTTCGTGCACGACGACACCCGACACGATGAAGAGCAGATCCAGCCTGTCAAAGCCGGCAAGCAGCTTCGCGGCTTCCGCATTCGGATACAGATGCACGCAAGCGCTGAGCGAGTTCCCGATGAGCTTCTCCTTGCGCGCTTCTTCCAGCGCCTTCAGCACATCGTCACGCAGCGAGATGAACGATTCCCACTTCTGCTCCAACGCTTCATCGAACAAGTCCGCATTCACTTCCGGCAAATAGGCGAGCTGCACGCTGGCCAGTTCCGTGCCCGGGATATATTTCCACACTTCGTCCGCGGTATGTGGCAGGATCGGCGCGATCAGTTTAGTTATAACCGTTAGCGTGTCGTACAATACGGTTTGTGCCGCTTTTCGCTCCGGATCCGCCGCCGCGCTGGCGTACAGCCGATCTTTCAGAATATCCAGGTAGAACGCGCTCATTTCGACGGCGCAATAATGATGCACCGCTTGATA
Organism: Paenibacillus sp. JCM 9796; assembly: GCF_055379675.1. Taxonomy (NCBI): domain Bacteria; kingdom Bacillati; phylum Bacillota; class Bacilli; order Caryophanales; family Paenibacillaceae; genus Paenibacillus; species Paenibacillus sp. JCM 9796. The sequence continues at coordinate 4,843,103 of NZ_AP043723.1, read as the reverse complement.
AACGACATGGAACTCATACTTGTCGTAAGCTTTAATTACTTTGTCGGCCATCCGGTGCAGACGAATCATGGCGAATCGGTCAAGCTCGTTCAGGGCAGACACGTCGACGCGATCGCGAGCCGGGTCGAAATCCGACAGGTTGCCGAGCAGGAAGCGCAGCGTGTTGCGGATCTTCCGGTAACCCTCGGACGTTTGGGTCAAGATGTTATCCGAGATGCGTTGATCCGCCTGAAAGTCGGTTGAGGACACCCACAGACGCAAAATTTCAGCGCCCAGCTTGTCTGCCACTTGCTTCGGATCGATCGTATTGCCGAGTGACTTGGACATTTTCCGTCCTTCGCCGTCCAGCGTGAAGCCGTGGGACAGGATACCTTTGTAAGGCGCTTGCCCCTTCACCGCAACACCCGTGATCAACGAGGAGTTGAACCAGCCGCGATATTGGTCCGATCCTTCCAAATACAAGTCAGCCGGCCATTGCAGTTCCTCGCGCGTCTCCAATACCGCTACATGGCTGGAGCCGGAATCGAACCATACGTCCATAATATCCGTTTCTTTGCGGAAATGGTCGTGTCCGCAGGACGGGCACACGGTACCTGCCGGCAGCAGCTCTTTCTCATCCTTCAAGAACCATGCATTCGAGCCCTCCTGCTCGAAGATGCCCGCAACATGCTCGATCGTCGACTCATTCACGAGCGGCTCGTTGCAGCTGCGGCAATAGAAGATCGGAATCGGAACGCCCCATGCCCGTTGCCGGGAAATACACCAGTCGCCGCGCTCGGCGATCATGTTGTGCAGACGGGTCTCGCCCCACTCCGGCGTCCAGTCGATGCGTTTGATTTCGTCCAGCATCGCTTGACGGAATTTATCGACGGAAGCGAACCATTGCTCGGTCGCACGGAAGATAACGGGCTTCTTCGTCCGCCAGTCATGCGGGTATTGATGCTGGATCGTGTTCATATGCAGCAGGTGGCCGGAAGCTTGCAGCATCTCCGTGATCACCTTGTTTCCCTTATCGTAGAACATGCCTTCAAAGCCCGGCGCTTCCGCCGTAAAATGCCCCTGATCGTCCACCGGACACAACACGCCGATGTTATAACGTTGCCCGATGACAAAGTCATCTTCCCCGTGACCCGGCGCGGTATGAACGCAGCCCGTACCCGCTTCCAGCGTGACATGCTCGCCGACCATCACGAGGGACGTGCGGTCGTAGAACGGATGCTGGCAGAGCACATGCTCCAGCTCGGCGCCTTTGTAGGCAGACAGCACCTTCACGTCTGTCCAGCCGATTTCCTTCGCCGCCGCTTCGAGCAGCCCTTGCGCAAGCACAAACTTGCGGCCGGCCGCCTCTACCAGCACGTAGTCAAATTCCGGATGCAGACTGATCCCGAGGTTGGCAGGAAGCGTCCAAGGCGTCGTCGTCCAGATGACGATCGCGGCATCCTCGGGCAGCTTGCCTTTTCCGTCTTTCACTTGAAACGCCACATAGATCGAGGTTGAAGTTTTGTCTTTATATTCGATTTCCGCTTCGGCCAGCGCGCTCTCCGAGGACGGAGACCAATAGACCGGCTTCAGCCCTTTGTAGATGTAACCTTTGTTCACCATGCCGCCGAACACGCGGATTTGCTGGGCTTCGTATTTTGGCTGCAGGGTTACGTACGGGTTCTCCCAATCGCCGCGGATACCTAGCCGCTTGAACTGTTTCTTTTGTTTCTCGACCCACTCGAGGGCGTAGGCTTTACAGTAATCGCGGAATTCCGGAACGCTCATTTTTTTACGGTCGACCTTGCCGCCGTTGGCGATGGCCTGCTCGATCGGCAAGCCGTGCGTGTCCCAGCCCGGCACGTACGGGGCGTCGTAGCCCTGCATCGTTTTGAAGCGGACGATAATATCTTTCAATACTTTGTTCAGCGCATGGCCGATATGAATATCCCCGTTTGCATACGGAGGACCGTCATGCAGTATAAATTTCGGCTTGCCTTTGCGGCTTTCTTGCACGAGACGGTAGATGTCAATCTCTTCCCAGTGCTGCTGCATTTTCGGTTCGGCCTGCGGCAAGTTCCCGCGCATCGGAAACTCGGTTTGCAGCAGGTTTAACGTTTTTCCATAATCTACGTTTGACATATTTACCCACGCTCCTGACTTGATTCAAACCAAACAAAAAAAAGACCTCGCATCCCATAGGGACGAGAAGTCTCGCGGTACCACCCTGATTAAGACAATAGCCAACCCCATCCGCGGCTGACGCCCGACCGGATGAATCAATTGGCTTATAATCTTCGCTCCATGATCGATAACGGGATCATCCGTTGCTCTTTACTTACGCATCGGTTCAAGAGACGCTCCTGGGTGATATTCCTAAGCCGCCGAAGTCCGGGCTCGCACCAACCCCCGAATCGCTTGCTTCAGCCGTACGCCAAGTACTCGTCCCAGTCTTCGCTTTCACATATGGTAACTTAACAGGAGTATATCGAAAATTGCGCGCATCGTCAACTGACACGGCTTGTATGAATATCCGGGCTGTCCGGTTTACGGCTGCTCCACTTCCGTGCGCTCAAGCGAGTTCCAATCTTCCTTGCTGAGCAGTTCGAGCTGCGCTTCGATTAACGTCCGGAAACGGGTACGGTAGATCGATGCCTGTTTCTTCAGCTCCTCGATCTCAACCGAGATTTTGCGCGCCTTCGAAAGCGATTCGTTAATAATCCGATCGGCGTTTTTCTCCGCTTCCTTGATGATGAGCTGTGCTTCTTTCTTCGCGTTCGTTTTTACCTCATCCGCAGCTTCCTGAGCGACGATGATCGTCTTGCTCAGCGTTTCCTCAATGTTTGCAAAGTGATCCAGCCGCTCTTGAATCGTAATCAATTGATTTTGCATCTCTTTATTTTCACGAATTAACGCCTCGTAGTCTTTAATAACCTGATCCAAAAATTCATTGACCTGATCCTCGTCATATCCTCGGAACGAACGACTAAATTCCTTATTATGTATATCGAGCGGTGTTAAAGCCATTCTTGCACCTCCTGCATATTTGAGCAACGTGCGCCGATGATGTTCGACATCCATGCGTATTGGTATATTTCGACAATACTTAGATTTTTCCTGCCTGCATAAATCAAAAAAATCGGCAATTTATGCATATTTGCCGATTCGAATGCGATACCTGCCTTTTTTGGTCAGCCCTTCGACTTCCAACACTTTGAACCTGCCGAACCCCTTCAGCGACACGACGTCACCCTGCTTCAGCGGCTTGCTCGGATCCTCTTCCTGCTTCCAATTCACTTTGCAGCGGCCCGCTTTGATCGGAACAAGCACCTTCGCGCGGCTGAGCCGGTACACGTCGCTGACAATCCCGTCCAAGCGGAGGGAAGCGACGGTCAAGTTCATGTCGTCGAGCTTCGTTTCCGTGGCCTGCAGCTTGTCCAGTGGCAGCGTGCCCGTATGCACGTGCACACGATGCACCTGGTTCAAGTGAAGCACGATATAATCGGCGATCTCTGCGGCGGCAAGAAAGTGGCATCCGGTCGGCAGCACATAGATGTCGCCGACTTTATCCCGTTTAATGCCCAAACCGAGTATTGCGCCCATATAGTCGCCATGGTCCAAATCGCCCAGGCTGTCGTCTGTGGAAGACACTTCGATTAGCCGGATGCCCATCTCTTCATCATCCAGTACGCGGTAATCCGGGGCGACAATCGCCCGCTTCCGCTCGGCGTTCGGGTGACCTCCCTCGAAGCGAACCTGCACGTCTGCGCTTCGATTCACGAGACTCGTTAAGATGAACGCTTGTCTTGGGTCTAAAAAATCGGTCCGTTTCACTTCATGCTGCTCGGCCCTGGCCACCCATTCGGCGGCTTGATCGACGAAACGATGCTCATCCGGGTGAAAGTGAGCGTAAATGTTATCCTGCGTCAGTTGAAATCACCTTCAATTAAGGGATGATGTAGCCGATGACGACGGCCAATCCCATGCCGATAAAACGTAGCGCAATTAAGGCGACGATCGGCGAAATGTCGATCATGCCTCCGATCGGCGGGATGAAGCGGCGAAACAGACCCAAATACGGCTCGCACAGCTTAGCCAGTATTTCGCCGATGAAGCTCTCCCTCGCGTTAGGCAGCCAGGAAAGCAGCACGTAAGCGATAAGCACGTATTGATAAATGTTGACGAGTGTGGATATGAAACCTTCAATAGAGCTCAAATACGTTCACCTCGTTTTTGTAGTCAAGCTTGTTCATCCTGGTTGAGCAATTCCGAGATGGAACCGTGAATTTCAACCGTATCCGGCGTGCACAGAAAAATATTCGGACCTATCTTGGAGATCGAGCCGTTCAAAGCGTACACCGTACCGCTCAGGAAATCGACGATCCGCGTCGCCTGATCGGTACGAACGCGGTGCAGGTTGACGACAACCGGGCGGCGGGAACGCAGATGATCGGCGATTTCCTGCGTTTCCTCGTAAGAACGCGGCTCGTGCAGGACGACCCGAATATTTTTTTGCGAATGAATGCTCACAATGTTCCCTTTAGTTTTACGCACTTCCTGCGCCGGAGTTTCATTTTCTTCATGCTGCTCCAAGCTGCGCTCGCGCTCGACGAGCTCTTCCTCTTCCTGCAGGCCGATCAAATTCATAAACTTGTTATAAACGCCCATATCCGTTCCCTCCCTTTGTTTGGTGACGCTTTATTCTTTACCCACCAAAATAGAGCCGAGCCTCACCCAAGTCGCGCCTTCCTCGATTGCCACTTCGTAATCGTTCGACATGCCCATGGACAATTCCGACACTTCGTAATCAAGTACGCCGGCGTCGTTCAAGCGGTCGCGCCACTCCCGAAGCCCCCGAAATACAGGCCTGGTTTCCTCAGCTTCCGCTTCGTACGGCGCCATGGTCATCAACCCGGCAATCCGAATCGAATCCATTCCCCGTATTTCTCTAACGAACGAGATCAGCGATTCCGGCTCCAATCCGTATTTCGACTCCTCGCCGGATACGTTCAGCTGGATGAAGCAAGGCACCTGCAGCTGCAGCCCGGAAGCTTTCTTCTCAATCTCCTTGGCGAGCGACAGCCTGTCCAAGGAATGAATATAGGCGAACTTGCCGATGACGTCCTTTACTTTGTTCGTTTGCAAATGTCCGATAAAATGCCACGTGCCCTTCGATCCGAACGCTTCCCACTTGGCCGCCGCATCCTGCCAGCGGTTCTCGCCGATATGCGTAAGTCCGGCTTCGAGAACTTGTCCGGTCGTCGCCAGCGAAACGTATTTCGTAACGGCAATCGTCCGCACCTCTTTCGGGTCGCGGCCCGAGCGGGCGCAAGCGGCTGACACTCGTTCCTGCACGTGCTGTATGCGATCTGCCAATTGATTGTTCAACTTCATTATTCACCCCATTTACGATCGACCGCGTTCGAGACAGCGAACGGCTTCTAACGCGGGAAGCCTCTACGCTTCCCGGAGCCCGATCCAAGCTGCCATTCGGCCCGTCCTGCCGCCTTCCTTCCGATGCGAAAAGAACAGATCCGTATGACAGCTTGTGCATAAACCTGTTATTTCGATATGAGACGGCAATATTCCTGCTTTTATCATAATTTGTCGGTTGACTTGTTGCAAGTTTAACTTATATTTGCCGTTCGGCTGCTGCTCGTAACACAGTACGTCGGCCGGTTGAACGGTTGCTTCCTCATCCGCCTCGCGAAGCGCCCGGTCGATCCGCCCGATGACGGTGTCGTCCACCTCGTAACAGCAGGCACCGATCGAAGGCCCGATCGCCGCTCTCACATCGCGCGGCTTCGTGCCGTACGCGGCGCTCATCGTCTCCAGCAGCGCCTTGGCGATTTGGAGTGCGGTGCCCTTCCAGCTGGCATGCGCCAGCCCGACCGCTTGACGGATCGGATCGTAAAAGTAAAGCGGCACGCAGTCCGCGAACAGCGCATGCAAGTAAACCCCGCGTTCGTTCGTCGCGAACCCGTCCTTCGCCTGCAGCGCCTTCTCGCGCGAGTCGTTGCCCGCTCCGCGCCATGCTTTCGTTACCACTTGAATCTCGTTGCCGTGCACCTGTTCGGCATACGTACAGGCGTCGAACGGAAACTCCAGCGCCTCGGCCAACAGACGCCGGTTGCGCACGACATCGCCGGGTTCATCCGCAACGTGAAGCCCGCAGTTCAAGCTGCTGAAATCGCCTCGGCTAACGCCGCCAAGCCGTGTCGTAAATCCGGCGGACAGCTGCGGATAGGCGCGCGTGAAAGGCGCCAAGGCTAACAACTCGCAGCCGTTATCGGCTTTCTCGAGAACAAACGGTTCCATTCCCCTTGCGCCCCCTGTCATCGTTTACCATTCAGTATACACGATACGCCTGAAAAGAACACCCCATTCGGCGCTTAATTCCCTTCGCGGTAATTGCGGTTGTATTCGTAGGAGACCTCGGTCTCCTCCTGCCGGACGCTGCGCATATCTTCGATTTTCACAAGCACGACGTCCATCCCGATCTTCACAATATTGCGCCATGGGATAATAACGTCCGTCGCGCCCCCGAACAATCCGAAGAAACGCGGCGAGTTCGGAACGACAATCGCCTCGATTCGCCCGTTCCGCAGGTCGAGCTCCAGATCGCTGATTTGCCCCAGCTTCTTGCCGTCCACGATATTGATGACGTCCTTCGTTTGAAAATCGGATATTTTCAAGCTGCCCTCACCACCGAGCTTTAGTTGATACTTTATGTGTATGTGAAAGTTGGGCAAAATGTCCATGCGTGTACCGTTTTCCATATAAAAAAAGACCTTTCCCACGGGCTTGGCCTGCGGTTCGGGTCGGATTTTCACGGTTGAGGTGCGGCTGTTTCAGTTTTTTACGTGCTTTTGCATTTGCGAGATGGCCGATTTTTCCAGACGAGAGACTTGCGCTTGCGAAATGCCGATCTCATCGGCGACTTCCATTTGCGTTTTTCCGTCAAAAAACCGCATGGATAAAATCATTTTCTCCCGGTCGTTCAGCTTGCGCATCGCTTCCCGCAAGGCGATTCCTTCGATCCACGACACATCCTTGTTGCGATCGTCGCTAATTTGATCCATTACGTAAATCGGGTCGCCCCCGTCGTGATAAATCGGCTCGAACAGCGACACCGGATCCTGGATCGCATCGAGCGCGAAGACGACATCTTCCCTAGGAACGTTCAGCGCTTCGGAAATTTCGTAAATCGTGGGCTCGCGCGAGTTTTGGTTCGTCAGTTGGTCGCGGACCTGGAGCGCCTTATAAGCGATGTCCCGCAGCGAACGCGATACCCGAATCGGGTTGTTATCCCGCAGGTACCTGCGAATTTCCCCGATAATCATCGGAACGGCGTACGTCGAAAACTTTACATTTTGGCTTAAATCAAAATTATCAATGGCTTTCATCAGTCCGATACAACCGACTTGAAACAGATCGTCCACGTATTCCCCCCGGTTGTTAAAGCGTTGAATAACGGATAGCACCAGCCGGAGGTTGCCGTTTACTAATTTCTCTCTTGCAGATCGTTCATTCTTCGTTTGCAAACCGACGAACAGTTCACGCATTTCCGCATTGGTCAAAACCGGTAGCTTTGCCGTATCGACGCCGCAAATTTCGACTTTGTTTCGGGTCATTCGTGATTACCTCCCAAGGAGAAACATTAATGTACATTATCCCCCTGGACATTTTTTTTATGCGTTTTTTTCCAACTCGCCGCAGCACCCGCGAATGGCCTGCTGGAACGCGGAAAAGCTACAGAACGAACTGCAGCTTTTTGCTTCACCCTCCGGATTTTACACCATCTTGTTAAATTCTTTGCGAAGCCGCTTAATAATTCGCTTCTCTAAGCGGGAGATGTACGATTGCGAAATACCGAGCATGTCGGCCACATCTTTTTGCGTCTTCTCTTCGCCGTTCCGCAGCCCGAAACGAAGTTCCATGATGATGCGCTCGCGTTCGGACAATTTATCTAAAGCCTTATGCAGCAGCTTCCGGTCCACCTGCTCCTCAATGTTCCGGTATATCGTATCGTTCTCCGTGCCGAGAACATCCGACAGCAGCAGCTCGTTGCCGTCCCAATCGATATTAAGCGGCTCATCGAACGAGACTTCCGTACGGATTTTGCTGTTTCGGCGTAAATACATTAATATTTCGTTCTCAATGCAGCGGGAAGCGTACGTGGCAAGCTTGATCTTTTTCTCCGGATCGAAGGTGTTCACCGCTTTAATAAGACCGATTGCTCCGATCGACACCAGATCCTCGATATTGATGCCGGTATTCTCAAATTTACGCGCAATGTATACGACTAATCTGAGATTTCGTTCGATCAGCATCCCCCGGATGGCCGCATCACCCGACGGAAGCTTCTCCAGCAAATATTCTTCCTCTTCGCGGGTGAGCGGGGGCGGCAGCGCTTCGCTTCCTCCGATGTAATAAATCTCTTCTCCCTTAAGCCCGAGCAGCAGCAAAAGACGGAAATACATGATTTGCAGCATTAGCTTCCACTTGACTAACATGTTCGGCTTCCTCCTATTCCGGTATGTTGACCGCTGTTGGTTTGACGCTAACCGCTGTGGCTTTGCACCAATGAAGGGTGAATAATGGCCTGGTAAGCGTTATCCGAGCTTAAGCGCCCGCCGTCAAGTCCGATGAGCACCTTGATCGTTTCGATTTGTCCGCTTTCCGTCGTAATGACCACTTTGTCCGGTTTGAGCGCCAGCATAAACTGCGTGCTTCGATTCACGCCCCGGTAAGGCACCAGCCGCAGCCGGTCCTGCCAGATGAAAGGTTCGGTACCGATGGCGCCTACGATCTGGTCGACTTCAGCCCGCCTGATTTTGGCCATCCACGTCTCGGGGATCCACTCCCCCCACTGCGAGGCTTCCATCACCATCACCGGCGTCTTCGTCAGCGGGTCGTACAGTTGATTGCCCGTGTCGATCAGACCGGTGCAGCTGGAGGCGATCGCATCAATGTACACATCCACTTTAGCCATGAAGGAAGCGATTTCTTGCTTTTGCTTTAACGCCAGCACGACCCGCTTGTAGATCCACATGGCTAGCGGAATCGCGATAATGAGGGGCGGAAGCGTTCCCGTCAATCCGCGACCGAACATGACCCCGTTCAAGATGTCGTGCGACGACTGCAGCACATACATGCATCCGACGACGCATCCGGCCGCCACGAAATTGATTACATAAAACGTGCCCAGGTTGCGTAAAAAGTGCGCCATCCCTCCGAAGCCGAACGCTGTCAGCATCATCGCGAAGGAAAACGCCATCTTGGCGACAAAGGTGTACATAAAACCAAGCGACGGAAAAAACAAAAAAACCGCATAACTGCCGCCGATCACGGCGGATAGTACAAGCCTCCACGGACGCAGTCGCAGCTTGCGCGACCACCCGGTCATCCAAATCAAAGTGCCGTCGATCAACACATTGATGAGGAAAATGATATCGATATAAACGACCATTTTCCGTCACCTCTCTTTACCGCCACCATGCTTTTTTGCGAATGAGACAAGTATATAGCAATGGTATTCCAAAGTCTGTCTAAACATGACAGGAGGAAGCATCTTTTTTTGTCGGTTGCTGCAAACGGGTAGGGACGTCCTTGACCTCCGATCGGCCTAATCCAAGCTGTGCCCAGAGGCTAATACGGCAAAAAAACAGCCGTTCTCCCTAAGGAAGAACGGCTGTTACGTTAACCGGCAATGCCATTATTTGTTGTCGAATCCGTTGCGGTTCCGGTTGCGCAGAAATGCGGGGATGTCCAGCTGGTCGTTAGACGTTTGACCGCCGAACGGACGCAAATTGTTCAGTCGGTTGTCCGTGTTCTCTTGCTGGCTCCCGCCCGTGCTTGGCGCAGCGCCTGTGCCGCCCGGCTTACGCTGGGTCGTCGAGATGCTCTTATGCTCAAAGCCGGTCGCGATAACCGTGACGATAATTTCGTCTTTCAACGTCTCGTCGATAACGGCGCCGAAGATCATGTTGACCTCGAGGTCGGAAGCCGACGCGACGATATCGGCCGCTTCGTTCACTTCGTACAGCGACAAGTTGGCGCCGCCGGTAATGTTCATCAGTACGCCGCGCGCGCCGTCGATCGACGTCTCCAGGAGCGGCGACATAATCGCCTTCTTGGCCGCTTCCGCCGCACGGTTCTCGCCGGTTGCGACGCCGATGCCCATCAACGCGGAACCGCGTTCAGTCATGATGGTCTTCACGTCCGCGAAGTCGAGGTTGATCAAGCCGGGAACCGCGATCAAATCGGAGATCCCTTGTACGCCTTGACGAAGCACATTATCCGCTTCGCGGAACGCTTCCAGCATCGGCGTTTTCTTATCAACGATTTCGAGCAGGCGGTCGTTCGGAATCACGATCAGCGTATCTACTTTTTCTTTCAATGCGGCAATGCCCTGATCGGCTTGCATCGCCCGTTTACGGCCTTCGAACGTAAACGGACGCGTGACGACGCCGACGGTCAATGCGCCGCATTCTTTGGCGATTTCGGCGATAACAGGCGCTGCGCCCGTTCCCGTGCCGCCGCCCATACCCGCCGTAACGAACACCATATCGGAGCCCTTCAGCGCGTTAAAAATCAATTCGCGCGACTCTTCCGCCGCCTTCTTCCCGACCTCCGGGTTGGCCCCGGCGCCGAGACCGCGCGTTAACTTGTCGCCGATCTGCAATTTCGTATCGGATTTGGAAAGGTGTAACGCTTGAGCATCCGTATTCACGGTAATGAACTCGACGCCTTTCACACCGTTGTCGATCATCCGGTTGACCGCGTTGCTGCCGCCCCCGCCGCAACCGATGACCTTTATTTTAGCCAGTTGGTCCAAGTCCATATCAATTTCAAACATACTAGCGTCTTCCCCCTCATTAGGCTTTCATCGCGTGAGCACGATCCACGCTAAATAAACTCGCTTAACCAATTTTTAAACCGTTCCATGGCCGAAGGCTTCTGCTCTTGACCGGAAGACGCTTTCTTGCTTACCGTCCGCTTGGCGCCTGAGCCCGATTTGGAATTCCGCAAATATTTGGACGCATATTGTATAATTCCGACTCCGCTCGTATACGCAGGATCACGAACTCCAATAAAGTCCGGTACGGCGATGCGTACCGACGAAGCGAGTTCGACCTGAGCGATCGCCAGCATGCCCGGCATGGATACCGTTCCGCCGGTTAATACATAACCGCCCGGCAGCTCGGAAAATCCCAGACGCTGCACTTCCATGCGGATCAAATGAAAAATTTCTTGAACGCGCGGTTCGATAATGTTCGCCAGATCGACCTGCGAGAATTCCTTGTCCACGTTGCTTCCAATCCGGTTTACTTTAAACACTTGGTCCGAAGCCGCATGCTCGACGACTGCGCATCCGAATTTCAGCTTGATCTTCTCGGCAATGTCTGCCTGTGTGCGAAGTCCGTATGCAATATCGTTCGTAATATATTCCCCGCCGATGGGCAACGTGGAAGTGGCAACCAAATGGTTCTCATCAAACACGGCTATCGTCGTTGCGCCGGCTCCGATGTCGACTAACACGGTACCCATAGCCTTCTCGTCTTTCGACAACGCCAGGTGCCCTGCGGCAAGCGACATCAAGATCAACCCCGATACCCGCAGCCCTGATTTTTCTACAACGCGAAGCAAATTATGTATGGCCGTCTTCGTACCGGTCACAATCGTCGCTTCCACTTCCAACCGGACGCCGATCATGCTTCGCGGATCGTAAATTTGGTCCGTTCCATCCACTACATATTGGTTCGGCACTACGCCGATAATTTCGCGCTCGGGGGCTAACGGAATCACTTTCGCCGCTTGGATAACGCGTTCGATATCCTCGTCTCCGATCTCGCGGTCCTCGTTGGATACGGCTACTACGCCGTGACTGGATTGAAGTGCGATATGGTTGCCGGAAATACCTACGTACACATCCGAAATCTGAATGCCTACCATCCGTTCCGCGTGATCCACTGCGCTTCGAATCGACTGGACCGTCTGATCGATATCGACAATGGCTCCTTTGCGAATTCCTTGCGAGTCGGCAGATCCAACTCCTATTATGTTAATGGCGCCGTTAACGACTTCCCCAATAATAGCACGAACTTTGGATGTACCGATGTCCAAACTAACAATGATGTCATTGCTGCTCAACCCGTGGCACCTCCTGTAAAATGTAGTGTATATGAGCCGTGGTCAGCAAACCTGCTTGTAAGTATTCCACACGCTCTGGCGGTTTCCTCTTTTTTATGAAATTTTTTTCAAAAGAAAAGCGCAAAATATACCATAATTATAATTCTATCATTATTTTCTATGCTTGAGTAGACCTATTTATAGAGACTAAGGCTGCGTTTTCGTACCGGATTTGACCGGTTCCTGCTTATTGCCGGCAGCCTCGAAAGGCGCAAATGAATCCGCAAGCAGCATCGTCAGCACGCCGCTCGTTTTATTGTTCTCACGGATGCTGGCAATGTACGATTCCATGTTGGGCATCTTGTCCGGCAAGTAACCGATCGTCGTAATGATCTCGAACTGCGAGCGCGTATACATCTTGATTTTATCCGGGTACGACGCGCTTGGCGCCGGCTTGATTTCGGAAACATCCGCAAAAAGCGCCTCGGGCAGCTTCGACATCGCCGCGCACAGCTGTATCTTCAAGGGGTCGTCCTTACTCCAGCCCGACAGGATCGGCTTGTCCAATCTGGCTCCATGCATCGTGACGGGAATGACGCTCCCGTCTGCGAGCAGCGCTTCCACTTGACCGCCTTCGCCGAACTGGTAGGCAACCTTCGGGTATTCATAAACGTAAATTTCAATTCGTCCGGGAAAGCGTTTCTTCACTTCGACCCTTTCGATCATCCGCAATGATTTGATTTGCGCCGCGATTCGCGCTGACGACACGGAGAAGAAGTGATCTCCCGGCACGACAGCCGCCGCGGTACGAATTTGTTCTTCGGCCACGAGCTGCTGGCCCTGAATGGACACCTCCGTAATCTTGCTCAGCGACGATTGGAAGAAGAGCACCAGCAGCAGCGTGACGAAAAACAAAAAAAGAAACAGAAGCAGCTTTTTGCTGCTGCGGCTGCGCGGTTTTTGTTTTTGTTGTTTGATTACGGGAAGTCGTTCCTCCATGAGGGCCTCCTCTTGCCATATGTAAACCGCGGATTACCCCTCTTTCAAGAAGAAAAAGGGATAACCCGGCGGTTGCGTTCATATGAATGAAAATAACATGGCTTATTCCATGACGACCGGCGCCGTCCGAAGAATGTTCGCGCCAAGGCTGCGAAGCATCAGTTCGATGCGGTCATAACCGCGGTCGATATGATGAATTTGTTCGATAACGGTCGTGCCTTGCGCGGTTAAACCCGCGATGACGAGCGCAGCGCCTGCGCGCAGGTCGGTCGCTTCCACCGTGGCGCCGTACAACCGCGGTACGCCCCGGATGAATGCCGAGTTCAGATCGACGCGAATGTCAGCGCCCATGCGGGACAATTCGTCGACGTGTTTGAAACGGCCTTCGAATACGGTTTCTTTGACGATGCTGACGCCGTCGGCGAGGCTCAAGAGCACCATGATCTGCGACTGTAAATCCGTTGGAAATGACGGGTAGGGCGACGTGACGATCCTCTCGACCGCTTTCAGTCGGCCGGACCCGCATACGTACATTATATCACCGTCGATTGTGATTTGAACACCTGCGCGTTTGAGGACATGAATGGCCGAAGTAAGATGAGCCGGGCAGACGCCATTCAGGGTAACGCTGCCCCGGGTAACCGCTGCGGCGATCATGATCGTACCTGCGACGATACGATCGGGAATAATCCGGTAAGTACATGGGACGAGTTCCGGAACGCCCTCGATCGTAATCGTATCCGTGCCGGCGCCGATGATTCTCGCCCCCATCGCATTAAGGAAGTTTTGCAAATCTTGGATTTCAGGCTCGCGAGCCGCATTGGTGAGCGTCGTTTTTCCCCGGGCCATCGCCGCTGCCATCATGATGTTCTCCGTAGCGCCAACGCTCGGATAGTCAAGCACGATGTCGGCGCCGACCAGTTCCTTCGCCGTGCATACGATACGGCTGCCGTTGTCTTCGATGACGACGCCCAGCGCTGCGAGACCTTTTAAATGCAAGTCGATTTTACGCTCGCCGATCGCGCAGCCCCCTGGCTGATAAAGCTCCACTTTGCCGAGCCGCGCCAGCAGCGGCCCCATCAAGAATATCGAGGAACGCATTTGGCTCATCAAGCTTTCCGGGATGTGATACTGGTGGACCGCATTCGTATTAACGATGACCGTATCTCCGGCCAGCTCCACTTTACACCCCAAGGAACGAAGAATGCCCAACATGACGCCGATGTCGGAAAGATCGGGGACGTTCTCGATCTTAACCGTTCCTTCCGCCATGATACTCGCTGCCAGGATCGGCAGTGCGGCGTTTTTCGCGCCGTGAATGCTGATGGCTCCCGATAGTGGTTTCCCGCCTTCGATAACCAACTTTTCCAAAGTCCCACCTCCGATTTACCGCTCACCCACCACCAATACTTCAGGTACGAGAGTTACTCCGAATCGGGTACGGACCGTTTCTTTGACTTGTTCGACCAAGGTGAGCACGTCGTAGGCTGTCGCCTGCCCTATGTTGACGATGAAATTGGCGTGCAAGGGCGAGACTTCGGCGCCTCCGACACGCAGGCCTTTCAGGCCCGCTTCTTCGATCAGCTGCGCCGCGTGACGGCCTTCCGGATTCCGGAAGACACTGCCCGCGCAGGCCAGCTGCAGCGGCTGCGTTCGCAACCGGCGGTCCTTGTAGGCAGCCATCGCCGCCGCAATTTCCTTCCGGTCGCCATAACGGAGCCGGAATTCCGCCTCCGTGACGATGCCCGGGTTCGTTTGCAGAATCGAATGTCGATAAGCATATGCCAAGTCCTCGTTTTGCAGCGTAACCAACTCACCCCTCGGGAGCAGCACTTCAGCCCGCTGTAGTATTCGTGACACGTCAGAGCCGTGCGCCCCGGCGTTCATGTAGACGGCGCCTCCCACGGTTCCCGGGATGCCTCCCGCGAACTCCAAGCCGGTCAATCCTTCTTTGCCGGCGATGACCGACAGCTTGATGAACGAATATGCGCCGCCGGCCACAATCGACTCCCCTTCAATCCGGACGGTTTCCAGCGCATCCCCCAATTTGATCACGACACCGCGTATGCCTTTGTCCGCGACGAGCATGTTGGAGCCCCGACCGAGCGCCGTCCATGGGACGCGGTGCTGATGGAGCAGCTTCACTGCCGCCACAAGCTGCGTCTTATTCTCCGGAATAAGCAGAACGTCAGCCGGCCCTCCGATCTTCCATGTCGTGTAGGGGGCAAGCGGTTCGTCAAGGCGAACCTCGCCGAACGATCCCTTCATCAATTCTGATATGACCTGTTGCATGGGAACAACCTCCTTCACAGAACGCCCTGGCACCCTATTCTCGAATATCGTTCGAAAAATAGAGAGCGGCCGGCCGCCGGGCTCCGACTGTCTTTTGTATCCGAGCCGCTTGCCGCTTGCCGCTTCGCCGGGTGTCTGTCACGGTTATAGTGTAGTTTATGTGGAATGCTGCAGAGTGTGACAATCGCCTATTGCTAAATTCGTCAACCGCCGGAACGCTTAAGCGCCTCGAGCAGTCGGACGATGGTTTCGGTTCCGTTGCCGTAAGGGTTATCCGCCATGCGCCGCTTCATCGCATCCCGTTCGTCATACAAGGCGGAAATTCCGCTCACGAGCGCGTCCGCCGATAAGTCTTCTTCGAACAAAACGTGCGCGTAGCCTTGGCTCTGGAACGAATTCGCGTTCAATATTTGGTCGCCCCGGCTTGCCGCCCGCGATAACGGAATAAGCAGCATCGGCTTGTTTAAGGCAAGAAATTCGAAAATGGACGTCGAGCCTGCCCGCGATACGACAAGATCGGCGGCGGCGAGCAGGTCCGGCAGTTCGTCCTTGACGTATTCGAATTGGCTGTAGCCGCGTTTGCCTGCCAGCGTCGGATCGACATGTCCTTTGCCGCAGATGTGAATGATCTGATAGCGCTGCAGCAGCGTATCGAGCGACGCGCGCACCGTCTGATTGATGCGCTGCGCCCCAAGGCTGCCGCCCATCACCAGCAGCACCGGCTTTTGCGAATGAAAGCCGCACAGCGAGAGGCCCCGAGCGGCTGCCCCTTGCAAAATTTGCTCGCGTATCGGCAAGCCCGTGCATTCCGCTTTATCGCTGCGCACGTATTGCAACGTCTCAGGGAAGGTAACGCAGATGCGGGAGGCAAAGGGCATTGAGATTTTATTGGCCAGGCCGGGGGTTAAATCGGATTCATGCGAAATGACCGGTACGCCGGCCAGCCGGCATGCCACGATGACCGGAACGGAAACGAAGCCGCCCTTGGAGAAGACGATGTGCGGCTTGAGCCGCCGAAGCAGTCCGTACGCTTGCCCGACGCCTAACGCGACGCGGAAAGGGTCTTTGAAGTTTTTCAAATCGAAATAGCGGCGAAGCTTGCCGGAGGCGATGGGATGGAACGGTACCCCTTCATGCTCGACGATTTCGCGTTCAATCCCGTTCCGGGAACCGATATAGTGGATCTCCCACCCCCGCTCGCGCAGTTTGGCCATGACCGCCAAATTGGGCGTCACATGGCCGGCGGTCCCTCCGCCGGTGAAGACGATTTTGTTCATATGCGAAACTCACCTCGAATATCGGGAAATATTAAGCAGTATGCCGATGGAGGTCAGCATCAATGTTAAGGAAGAACCGCCCGCGCTGATCAGCGGCAGCGTGATGCCCGTGACCGGGAACATGCCGATGACGACGCCGATATTGATGATGACTTGCACAGCGATCATGCCGACGATGCCGGTGGCGAGCAGGCTGCCGAACGTATCGGGAGCCGTAATGGCCGTGCGCATGCCGCGCCAGACCAGCACCATAAACAGAATGAGCACGCAGGAACCGCCGATAAAGCCGAGCTCCTCCGCGATGATAGAAAAGATGAAGTCCGTTTGCGGCTCGGGCAAATAGCTGTATTTTTGCCGGCTCATCCCAAGTCCGAGCCCAACGAGCCCGCCGGGTCCGATCGCATACAGCGATTGTATCGCCTGATAGCCCGCGCCGAGCGGGTCCTGCCACGGATCGAGAAAAGCCGTAATCCGCTTCAACCGGTAAGGGGCCGCTATCACGAGGCCGACGAATCCCGCCACCCCGATCAACCCTAAATACGACAAGTGCTGCAATCGCGCGCCCGCCGTATAAATAATAAGCAGTGTAGCGCCGACAAGCACCGCGCCGGTCCCAAGGTCCGGCTGGAGCATAATGATCCCGAAAGCCAGTCCGACTAAAGCGAGGGGCGGCAGCAGTCCTTTTGTAAACGCCGTGATCGGGTTCTTCTGCTCGGACAGCCATTTGGATAAATAGATGATCATGCCCATCTTCATAAATTCGGAAGGCTGGATGCCGAACGACCCGATGCCGAGCCAGCTGCGGGCGCCGCCGCGAACGACCCCGATGCCCGGAATCAAGACAGCGACAAGCAGCACGAAGCAGACGATCAGCGCCGGTTTGGCGTACCTCTTCCAAATCCAATAGTCGGTATTCATCATAAAAAACATGGCGATAACGCCGAGCGCCGCAAACAGCGCCTGACGTTTCAAGTAGTAGAACGCATCGCCGAATTCGCGAAACGCCAGCACCGCACTGGCGCTGTATACCATAATAACGCCGATGACAAGCAGAAGCAGCGTAGAGCCGAGCAAGTACATATCCGGAGCCGACCGTGCTTTGACCATTGCGACCACACCTCTAACCTTAAAAATTTAGGAGGCGGCTTGTCATCCTCCTGTTTAAAGGTTATGCACGGACTGCTTAAACATTCTTCCCCTTTCCTCATAGGAAGGAAACATGTCCCAGCTGGCGCACGCCGGCGATAACAGCACGACGTCGCCCGGCTTCGCGAGCGCGAACGCTTCCCGCACCGCATCCGTCACCGTATCCTGCAACCCGCTAGCAGCAGTATCGACGGTTTTCAGACGGCTCATGCCTGCGAGCTTGGCGACACGGACAATTTTTTCTTTCGTTTCGCCGATGGCGACGAGTCCTTTCACCTGCCGCTGGAACGCGGGAAGCAGCTCCATGTAGTCGGAGCCCCGGTCCAGCCCACCCGCCACGAGGACGATATCTTGACCGAACGACTCGATCGTCTTGATCGTCGCCGTCGGGTTCGTGGCTTTCGAATCATTATAAAACAAGACGCCGTCCTTAGTTCGCACGTATTCGAGGCGATGCTCAACGCCCCTGAATTCGCGCAGCACACGGGCAATCGTCTCGATAGCTACGCCTGAAGCGATGGCCATCGCGCTCGCTGCGAGCGCATTCTCCACGTTATGGCTGCCGGGAATGCCGAGTTCGCTGACCGGCAGGAGGGTATGCTCGGTCTCCTTTTCATCCCTGTACGTTAACAGGGCCGTCACTTGCCGCTCCTTCGCCTCCTTCAAGCTCGGCTTCACGAACAGCCCGTAAGGCAGCTCCTCCCGTACGGAAAACGGCAGTACGCGGGAACGCACCTTTGCCGCCGTTTGGCGGCAAACCGGATCGTCCCAGTTCAAGACGGCCGTATCGGCTTCCGTTTGATTGGCGAACAGCTTCATCTTCGAAACAACGTAGTCATTCATCGTTCCATGATAATCAAGATGCGTTTCATACACATTCAACAAGCAGGCTATCGATGGCCGGAAGCTGCTCGTGCCTTTCAGCTGAAAGCTGCTCAATTCCACGACCATCCGGTTATCCTCCGCCGCTTCGAGCGCAGCTTCGGTTAAGGCCCGCCCGATATTCCCGGCGACGATAGGCTTCAGCCCGCCCGCCTCCAGCATCAGACCGGTCCATGTCGTCGTCGTCGTCTTGCCGTTTGAGCCGGTAATGCCGATGATCGGAGCTTGGCATAGGTAGTACGCCACCTCCACTTCGGTGACCGTTTCAATGCCGAGCTCATCCGCACGGCGAATCGGCTCCACGCTATAGGGGATTCCTGGATTTTTCACGACGAGCGACACGCCCTCGTGGACAAGTCCGGCCGGATGACCGCCGCAAACAACAGAAATACCCAGAGCCTCCAGTTCGTCGGCCTCAGGGCATAGTTCTCGTTCTTTCCTATCGTTGACCGTCACGTTCGCGCCGGCTTCGTGAAACCATTTCGCGACCGCGACCCCGCTGCGCGCCAGACCCAAGACGACGACCTGGCGGCCGCGGTAATTTGCAGGATGCTCCATCCTTATAACACCTCGTTAATATATAGTCCAAGACCCGCCAAGATCAGACCCGCCGTCCAGAAAGATATGACGACGCGCCACTCCGACCAGCCCACCAATTCAAAGTGATGATGAATCGGGCTCATTTTAAACACACGCTTGCCCCTTGTCTTGAAGGATACGACCTGGATAACGACCGACAAAATTTCCGTCAGGAACACGCCGCCGATCAGCGCAAGCAATATTTCGGCTTTCGTCAGGATCGCCACTGCAACCAGCCCTCCGCCAATGCCGAGCGAGCCGGTATCCCCCATAAACACCTTCGCCGGATGCGCATTGAACACGAGAAACCCGAGCACCGCGCCGACCATGGCCGCCGAGAAGATGGCGACGTTCGGCTGCGTGTTGTTCAGGGCGATTATCGCATAAGCGCCGAACGCAATCGCGCTCGTGCCGGCAAGCAAGCCGTCCAGACCGTCGGTAAAGTTGACCGCATTGGATGTGCCGAGCATAAGAAAGACGATAAAGGGAAAATAAAGCCAGCCGAGATCGAACGATACGTCGAAGAACGGAATGCGTATATCAGTGCTGTGCCCGGATTGTACGAGCAGCAAGCACACGATCGCCGAAATGAGCAGCTGACCGATCAGTTTTTGTTTTGCGGTCAAGCCGAGCGAGCGTTTGAACAAAATTTTAATGTAATCGTCAAGAAAACCGATGAATCCGTAGCCTAACGACGCCAGCAGCAAAATGACGGTCTCCATATTTTTCTCGCCAAAGCGAAGGACCGCGAGCGCCAGCGCCAGCATGATGATAATGCCGCCCATCGTCGGCGTTCCGGCTTTCTTCAAATGTCCCTGCGGACCGTCCGTCCGAATTTGCTGGCCGAATTTCAGTCGGCGCAGCAGCGGTATGAATAATGGACCCATAATCACCGCCAGTAAAAAGGCAACCCCCAGCGTGATCATTACGATATTGAAATCCACAGCTTTATCCCCCCAATTGCATGACCCAGGCGGCCACTTGCTCCATTCGCATGCCGCGCGATCCCTTGATCAGCACGACGTCGTTTGCGCCAGCCGTTCGGCCGAGCTCGTGCGCCAATTGTTCTTTATCCTCAAAATGCCGGACGCGGTTGTCCGGGAATCGGGTTCTCGCCCCTTCCGCGATATGAACCGCGAGCGGACCGTACACGAATACAGCCTCCACCTTCGCAGGATCGAGCATCTCGCCAACCTCCCGGTGAAACGCCGCTTCGTTCTCGCCCAGCTCCAGCATGTCGCCCAGTACGGCGAATTTGCGCTCGAAGCCTTCCGCTTCATGCAGCAGCGCAATCGCAGCGCGCATCGCTGTCGGACTCGCGTTGTAGGCATCGTTGAAGATCGTAAGCCCGCTTGGCGCATGCATCACCTCGATCCGCATGCCGGTCACCGCCGCACCCGCCAATCCTCGCGCAATCGTCTCCGCATCCAAACCGAAATGTCTGCCTACGGCATAAGCGGCCAGCGAGTTGACCACATTGTGCGCGCCGAGCAGCGGAATGTAAAAATCCCGCGCCCCCGCCTCATGGATACGGTAATGCGTCCCTTTCGCATCCATTCTAATGTCCGATGGATACAGATCGTTCTCCGCTCCATGGCCGAACCGAACGCGCCCATACGAGGGAGCCTGCATCCGTCCCGGCTCGGACAGCTCCGGCAGCACTTCCTCGATCAAGGGCTCGTCGCCATTGTATACGAGTGTGCCCCCCGGCAGCAGGCCGGCCAATATTTCCGTCTTGGCGCGCGCAATTTCCTGACGCGTGCCGAGCTGCAGCAGATGCGCTTCGCCGATGTTCGTAATCACGGCAATTTCCGGCTCCGCGAGCCGCGAGAGAAACTCGATTTCGCCCCGGCCGCTCATCCCCATCTCGAGCACGGCGATCTCCGTGTCCTCCGATAATTGCAGCAGCGTAAGCGGCAGCCCGATGTGGTTATTATAATTCCCCCCGGTTTTGTGCACCCGAAACGAAGTCTGGAGCACGGCTGCCGTCATATCTTTCGTCGTCGTTTTGCCGTTGCTTCCGGTTATGCCGACAATTCTAACGTGAAGCTGCCGCTTGTAATTAACGGCCAGCCGCTGAAGCGCCGCCAGCGTATCGTCGACCAAGATCAACGGCACGCCTTCGGGCGCATCCGGACGATCCTGCTGCCAGAACGACCCGACTGCTCCTTGCCGGGAAGCGGCTTCGACGAATCGATGCCCGTCGAACGCTTCGCCGATTAACGGTATATACAGATTGCCTGGCGCCAGCGTCCGCGTATCCTTCGATACGCCCTGCGCCATCAAGCTTCCGGACGATTCGTCCGTCAACGTGCCCCCCGCCATCACGGCGATTTCAGCCAACGTTCGTTTCATCACGCTTCATCGTCCCCTTATCGCTTCCTGAGCCACCAACCGGTCGTCGAACGGATGTTTGACGCCGCAAATTTCCTGATATGTTTCATGCCCTTTGCCCGCGATCAAAACCACGTCTTTGGCCCCGGCACGCCCAATCGCCTTGCGGATCGCTTCTTTGCGGTCTGCGATCAGTTCGTACCGGGACGTATCCCAGCCCGCTTCGCGAAGACCCGGCTCGATGTCGAGCAGAATCCGCTCGGGATCTTCCGTCCGCGGGTTATCGGACGTCACGTAAATATAGTCGCTGTAAGACGCCGCAATCGCCCCCATCACCGGCCTCTTCTTCCGGTCCCGGTCACCGCCGCAGCCGAACACGCAATACACGTTTCCTTCGGCAAACTGGCGAATCGTCGCTAACGCGTTCTTCAAACCGTCCGGCGTATGGGCGTAATCGACCAGCACCAAGTAAGGCTGCCCGACGTCCACAATCTCCATCCGCCCCTCTACCGAAGCGATCCGCGAGATGCTGTCCGCAATACGCTGCAGCGGAATCCCTTCGGCCAATGTTGCGGCGATGGCGCCCAGGGCGTTATAGATGTTGAATCTCCCGACCAGACGCATCCGCACCTCGGCTTCGCCCTGAAACGTCAGCAATCGAAAACGCGTCCCGCCCGCCGTCATTTCGATATCAACCGCTCTCACATCCGCAGTCTCATCGTCAATCGCGTATGTAATGGTCTGTGCGGCGGTCGCTTTACGGTAATACGCCGATGCGGCATCGTCCGCATTCAGCACAGCGAACTGCCGGCGGGCCGGGTCTTCCGTATACTCGTTCCCCAGTCTGGAGAAGAGAAGCCCTTTCGCATCCCGGTACTGCTCCATCGTCAGGTGATAATCCAAATGATCTTGCGTTAAATTGGTAAAAATACCTGTGCGGAACCGGCATCCCTTCACCCGGCCCATATCCAGCCCGTGGGAAGAAACTTCCATTAACGCGTAATCCGTACCGGCCTCGACCATGTCCCGCAAGATGCGCTGCAATTCCAGCGCTTCCTGCGTATTCGTCGCTTTATTCTCGCGGTATTCCGATCCGATCTTGACATGAATATTGCCCATCAAACCGGTCTGAAACCCTTGATCGCTCAAAATGCTTTCCAATATATACGTCGTGGTCGTCTTGCCGTTCGTGCCCGTCACTCCGATCAGCTTCAGTTCCCGGCTCGGATACCCGTAAAAGTGATTCGCAAGCACGGCCGCCGCCATTCTGGCATCGCGCACGAGCAGCGTCGGAACGCCCGCCCGCAGATCGCGTTCCGCAACCAGCGCAGAGGCCCCCCGCTCAACGGCGACGGCGGCGTAATCATGACCGTCCACAGTCAAACCCGGTACGCAGATGAACAAGTCGCCCGGTTTGACCTTGCGGGAATCGGTCGCCATGCCGGTCACTTCCGTGGCGCCGTCGCCGATCAGGCGGCTCGTGACGAGCTGGGAGGCCAGTTCTTGTAGCTGCATCGAGCGTCCCCTCCATTGGTCAATAAATCGTTAAAAAAAAAGCACGGATGATCGATCTCCATTTTCACACATGGTCTCGATAAACCTTTCTTCGTTGAATAAAAATCCGCACGGATGATCGATCTTCATTTTCACACATGGTATCTATTATGGACAAAAAAACGCCCGATGAAAAGCCCAATTTTCAATTTTCATAATGAAATTGCGGGACTGGGGCCGCTTAAGACGCCGGCGGCGCCGGCTCCTGCGGCACGCCCGTGTCGGATAAGTAGATGCGAATCGTGGAGCCTTGCTCCACACGCGTGCCCGGCTTCGGCACCTGGTTGATCACCGTCTTGCCGGTACCGGATTTGGCCAGCTGAAAATTCATATTTAAATCTTCGTAAATATCGGTGACCGTCATGCCGACGAGATTCGGCACTTCCACGATGCGCTTGTCGCCATAGACGTATTTGCGGTCGAGCTGGTCTTTCCGCGGAGGCACCTTCATATAACGCAAGGTATCTTCCATCATGCTCTTCACGAGCGGCGCTGCGATCAATCCGCCGAACTGGATGCCTTGCGGGTCGTCTACGGCCGCATAAATGACGACCTTCGGATCGTCCGCAGGCGCGAAGCCGATGAATGAAACGATGTGCTCGTCGGCGGAATAACGTCCGTTAATAACTTTTTGCGCCGTTCCCGTCTTCCCTCCGACACGATAGCCGTCGATGAACGCGTTTCGTCCGGTTCCGTTCGCCACGACGCTCTCCAGCGTCTCGCGCACCTGCTTGGACGTCGCCTCGGAGATGACCTGCCGCACCATGGTCGGCTCGACCTTCTGCACCATCTCGCCGGACTCCGGCTTATACCAGGCCCTCGCCACATGCGGTTGGTACAGCTTACCGCCGTTGATCGCCGCCGAGATGGCCGTAATTTGCTGAATCGGCGTCACCGAAACTCCTTGGCCGAACGAGGTGGTCGCCAGCTCGACCGGACCGACGCGGGACGGCTTGAACAGAATGCCGTTCTCCTCGCCGCCGAGGTCGATGCCGGTTTTTTTGCCAAAGCCGAAGTCGTGGATGTACTTGAACAGCAAGTCGGTGCCCAGACGCTGGCCCATGACGACGAAGCCCGGGTTGCAAGAGTTTTCAACTACCTGCTGGAACGTTTCGCTTCCGTGTCCTTGCCGCTTCCAGCAGCGAAGACGCGCCCCCGCCACCTCGATCGAGCCGGGATCGTGAAAGCCTTCGGTCAGCTTCACTTTGTTTTCCTGGAGGGCCGCAGCAAGCGTAATGATCTTGAAGGTTGATCCGGGCTCGTAGGTCATCCAAATCGGCAGGTTGCGGTTATAGCTTTCCACCGGGTATTGCTTGTAGTTGCTTGGTTCATAACCCGGCCGGGACCCCATCGCAAGAACCTCGCCGTTGTTCGGATCCATGGCGATCGCAACGATGTGTTTCGGTTGATATTTCAGCATCGCTTGATCAAGCTCCCGCTCCATGATCGCTTGAATGTTGCTGTCGATCGTCAGCTGCAGATTGAGTCCGTCCATCGGCTCTTTGTACGTGTCGGTCGATCCCGGCATCAGCTTGCCGTTGGCTTGCGCCAAATACGAAATGCCGCCATTGAGACCCGTGAGCAATTTATCATACTTCAATTCTATGCCCGTCAAGCCTTGATTATCAATTCCGGTAAAACCGAGCACATGTGCGGCCAATCCGCCGAACGGATAATACCGTTTGTTGTCTTCGGTGACAACAATGCCCGGCAGCTGCATATTGCGGATTTCCTGCGCTTTTTCCTGCGAAATTTTGCGGCCGCCGGGCTTGATATAAGCTTGAGATTTGCGTACTGTAATTTGTTTGTAAACTTCCGCTTCGCTGAGGTCGAGCGCCGCCGCCAGCTTGGCCGCCGTCATCTGCGGATCTTTGATCTGGACAGGAATGGCCATGACCGTCGGCGTGCTTATATTGTAGGCCAGCTGTACGCCATTCCGGTCAAGCAGCTCTCCCCGTTTAGCCGTAACCTCGATGTTTCTTCGCCAAGATTCCTCGGCTTCTTTCGACAGCCTCGGCCCCATCCATATTTGCACGTACGCGAGCCGCACCACCAGCGCGAAGAACAAAATCGTTCCTATTATCAGTGCGGCGAATAATCGTCGGCGAACCGTTACATTCGATGCCCGCATGCCCGCTCCTTCCCCCTCCTGAATCAAGAATGGTTTCATATCATCCCTATTCAGGACAACCCGGGGTTAGAACAAGCTATCGTTTGGCGGCGTTCTTATCGGTTTTGCTTCCGGTTGCGGACGATGGGGATTCAGCCGGGTTATCCGGCGTCTCCAACAGTTCGCTGTATGGCTTCAGGGACAGCGTCAGCACCCGCTCGCTCTCGGTTCCTTCGAGCGTTTGGGCAGCCACATACCCTTCTCCTACGGATTGACAGCGCACTTTCAGGAGCGAGCATACTTCCATCGCGTCGCGAAGCGATTTGCCGGTTAAATTCGGGATCGATACGTGCTCAGGCTGTTCCAGCACTACATAGATTCGTTGCGAATTCCCGATTTCAGTATCAGGAGCAGGCAATTGGGCCAAAACGGTCGAGCCTTTTCCATACGATTCCACACTGACGCCCGATTTGTTCATTAAAGATTTCGCTTGGTCAAGCGTCATGCCGGTCAAGTCCGGCGCTTTCGTCTTCTCGCTGACCGGCGCCGGCTGCGTCTGCACCGTCGTCGGAGCAAGCCCCATATAACGCAGCGATTGCGAAACAATCTCGCGAAACGCAGGCGCGGCAACCTCTCCACCGCGATGGTAGTCCCCGCCGAGATCCGGCTCGTCGGCGATAATCGTAACAAGAATGCGCGGATTTTCAATCGGGGCGTAGCCGATAAAGGAAATGACCCATTTCCCTTCGGCATATCCCTTTTCACCCGGAAGCACTTTGTTGGCCGTACCTGTCTTACCGGCGATCCGGTAGCCGTCGATATAGGCTCTTTTTCCCGTTCCAATATCCTGGTCGGAGACTACCTGCTCCAAATATTCGCTGACTTGCTTCGCCGTCTTCTCCGATACGACTTCGCGGATCACCTTCGGTTCGAACTTCTGGATGACCTCGCCGGTATCAGGCTTCGTAATCTCTTTAATCAGATGAGGCCACATCAGCTTGCCCCCGTTCGCAACGGCGGCATAGGCGGCCGTTTGTTGAATGGCTGTAGCGGTCAAGCCTTGTCCATAGGTCGCCGTTGCAAAATCGGGAGCGTAACGCATATTGACGATACCCGGCACCTCGCCGGAAATGTCGATGCCCGTCCTTGCGCCGAAGCCGAATTTGGTAATATATTGGCGCAGTTTGTCCTGCCCGAGCTTCTCGATGCCAAGCTTAACGAAGGCGACGTTACTCGAACGCTTCAAACCTTCTAAGTACGAAATTTTCCCCCATCCTGAAATGTTATGGTCATGAAGACGCCGGTCGGCCACTTTGATCGAACCGGATTGATACGTCTCATTCGGATTGAACAGCCCTTCTTCTACGGTAGCCGCTAATGTGACCAGCTTGAAGGTAGAACCGGGCTCATATTGGGAGGCCACGGCATGATTAAGAAAATCTCGCGTTTCTTTCGTTTCCCAATATTTGTTCGGGTTGAACGTCGGGACGTTCGCCAATCCTAAAATTTCCATCGTTTGCGGATCGACCGCAATCGCCGTTATGCTTTTCGGCTTGAATTTCTCGTTTACCTTCTGCAAGGCGCTTTCGATATAAAACTGAATATTTTTATCGAGGGTCAACTTCACATCATCCCCGTTGACAGCCGGCTGATACCGGCTTTGCGAGTCCGGCAGCTCGACGCCCTTCCGGTCTTTCTCATAAATCAACCAACCGGGAGAACCTCTCAAATATTTATCCAGCGTTAATTCCAGCCCCATAATCGGCTTATCTTCCTTGTTTATATATCCGATCAGGTGCGAAGCCATCGTCTCGGCGGGATAAAACCGCTTCTGCTCGGGAAGCAGCAGGATTCCCGTACTTTCGTTTTTCTTGGGCAGCTTCGACTGTAAATCGGAAATCATCTTCTTAATTTTATCAGCCGTTTCGGCGTCGATTTTCCAGCCATCGTTCCCCAGCTCCACCTGGGCGTAATACTTGCCGTCCTCTTTCTTCTTGTTGATGCGCGTACGGATCTTGTCCTCCATCGCCATCACAGCGCCC
The DNA here is from genome assembly GCF_055379675.1 of Paenibacillus sp. JCM 9796. Taxonomy (NCBI): domain Bacteria; kingdom Bacillati; phylum Bacillota; class Bacilli; order Caryophanales; family Paenibacillaceae; genus Paenibacillus; species Paenibacillus sp. JCM 9796. The sequence goes on along the minus strand of NZ_AP043723.1, from coordinate 4,815,774 downwards.
GCATCGTCAGCCGGACTTAAGATTGCCGCCAATCCTTTGACGACATCCAATTCAAGTCCTTTGTTCATAATCGTTTCCGGCTCCAACGCGATCGTGTAGGAAGGCGCATCTTCCGCCAAAGCCTTGCCGTTCCGGTCGGTTATCGTGCCGCGGATAGGTGGAATTTCTTTGTCCATCGCCCATTTTTCCTTCGCTTTGGAGAGCAGCTCTTCGCCTTGAACAACCTGCACCCAATACAATCGGGTCACCAGAACAGCAAAAAGGAGGGTGAATCCCCCTCCAATGAGTAACGACCGCAGTTTCACCATTTTCGTCATGGTCTTATCCCCCTATTCCCGCTTACGGATCAGGGCTGATCCTTCGTTTTCTTGACGCCGGACGCCGTCTTGGTTTCGGTCGATTTAGACGCGGCTTGTCCATTCGAATCGGCCGCGGCTTTGTTCTTGTTCGTCTTCACTTGATCGGGCTCAGGCGTTACGAAGCCGAGCTCCTTCGCTTTTTCGAGCATCCGGTGCGGCTCGGACAAAGCATCCACCTTTTGCTTCAAAATGCTGTTCTCCGCTTCCAGCTTGGCGATTTGCTGCTCGATGCTCCTGATGTTGGCATTCATTTCGTAAATTTGCGCGTAACGCCAAATAATCAACCCTGCAACGACGACGCAAATCGCAACCGTAAACAAATACAACAGCTTTTCCTGCAGCGGCAGCGTCTTATTCCGTTGTACGACGCGCTTCGTCTCTTTCGCTTTCACCTGTTGCTCCGTTCGCTGCTCCACCGCTAGGTTTCCATGAATATAAGCCGGCAAAATAATTCTCCCCCTTAATCCTTCACTTTTTCCGCGATTCTAAGTTTTGACGAACGGGCTCTCGGATTTGCTTCGAGCTCCTCTTCACCCGGTTCTATCGGCTTACGGTTAACCAGTTTCAATTGACCTGTCGGGTTGCATGCGCACATCGGAAGATCGGGCGGACATATGCATTTTGCCACGTACCCGGCGAACGTCTGCTTGCAGATGCGATCCTCGAGCGAATGGAACGTAATGACGGCCACCCGCCCTCCCGGAGCAAGGCAGCGCACCGCTTGCTTCAGCGCATCTTCGAAGGCGCCAAGCTCGTCGTTGACGGCAATCCGCAGCGCTTGGAAGCTGCGCTTGGCGGGATGCGGCCCGGTTCTGCGCGCGGCAGCCGGAATCCCTTCTTTAATCAGCTCGACCAGCTGTCCCGTCGTCTCGATAGGAGCTGCGCTGCGGGCGGAGACGATGTTTGCGGCGATGCGCCGGGCGAATTTCTCCTCCCCGTATTCGAACAGAATATCGGCGATTTCTTTCTCGGACCAACCGTTAACAATATCTTTCGCCGTAAGCGGCGCTGTACGGTCCATCCGCATATCCAGCTCCGCATCGTGATTGTAGCTGAATCCCCGGTCGGCTTCATCGAGCTGCGGCGAGGAGACGCCGAGATCGAACAAGATGCCGTCGACCTGTGGATGCCCGTCCTTCACGGCCTCTGGAATTCGGGAGAGCTCCTGTTCCAAATAACGAAAGTTGCTGCGTACGAGCCGTACCTTGTCCTGAACGCCGGAAAGACGCTCTTTGGCGTTCGCTAAGGCCATGTCGTCTTGATCAAATGCGATCAGCAGCCCGCCCGGACCGAGTCTCGACGCAATTTCCAAACTGTGCCCGGCTCCGCCAAGCGTACAATCGACATATATACCGTCAGGCTTTATATGTAATCCTTCCACGGCTTCTTGCTTAAGCACCGTAATATGATGAAACACGGCTCCATCCTCCTACATCGAACTAACACCGGATTAAAAGTCAAAATTGAAGTCGACAAGCTTCTCGGCGATTTCGGCAAACGATTCTTCCGATTGCCTGGAATAGTCTTCCCAGATTGCCTTACTCCAAATCTCGACCCGGTTGGATACGCCGATCACGACGCAATCTTTCTCCAGCTTGGCATGGTCGATCAACGTATTCGGCAGGTTTACCCTGCCTTGCTTGTCCAGCTCGCATTCGGTGGCGCCGGAGAAAAAAAACCGCGTAAACGCACGCGCATCCGATTTCATCAGAGGCAGCGCCTTAAGCTTTTGCTCCAGAACAGACCATTCTTGCATGGGATACACGAACAAACATTGATCGAGACCGCGAGTGACGATGAACGATGCTCCGAGGGCTTCACGAAATTTGGCAGGCACAATCATACGGCCTTTGTCGTCGACTGTGTGCTGATACTCCCCCATGAACACCACTCGCCACCCCCTTTCCCTCCACTTTACCCCACTTCCCACCACTTGTATAGTAATGTTTCGCCATATTAACAAAAAATCCTGCTTCATCGTCGCGATGAAACAGGATTTTTTCGATTTATTCGGTTTTGTTTTCTTCCGCCAGCCGCTGTCGCACGCTTGCCAGCTTCGCTTTCCTTCGGCGGCGCACCCACCAGAGCGGAATGGCGACGATGACAAGCAGCACAAGAATCGGAAGCGCGCCGGCCAGTACGACAACGATCCCCTGCAGGACGACGTTCAGCACAGTCAGCGAGCCCTGCAGCGCGGCGGATGCCCGTTTGGCGAGCGGCCCTCGTTCTTGTGCGCCGATCGCCTCCGCCGAACCGATTTTTTGCGCGATGCGCAGATCGATGGTGGAGTACGATACGTTTTGCTCCAGATAACGCATACGCCCTTTAATACGTTCGATTTCTTCCTGCACCTTGCCCAGCTCGCTCGAGAAGGCTACCAGCTCATCCGCTTTCGTCGCCTTCTCCATGAAGGAAATCAACCGGCTTTCCACAAGCTGCTTCGCCTTCAATCGGGACGAGAGGTCCACATATTCCTCCGTCACATCCTGGCCTTCCATCGATTTGCGCATGGACGGATTGATTTTCTCCAGTTCGACGAGCAGCGATTGGAAGCCGTTCGCCGGGACCTTGATGACGAAGGTGCCGGACTTCTCCGATGCCGATGTGCTTTCGTTAAACTGCAGCACATAGCCGCCCGAACGCTTAACCGCCTCCTGCACGCGCGTCTCGGTGTCCGCGTAGTTCTCGACCTGCATCGATAGGTTGGCGCGATAAATAATCTTACGGCTGTATGCATCGTCGCCTTCCGCGGCCGTTTGCCCGGTAAAGCTCCCGCCCTGCGGCGGCGCGTTCTGCGAAGACGCGGCGGCGGCGTTCTGCGCTTCGCCGCCCGCCTGATCGGCAGCGCCCGCACTGACGCTTTCGTGCTGAGCCGAGTTTGCCGTCGGTGCTCCCGATTTGGCGGCCTCGCTCGCGGATTTATCGGAGCTTGCGGAGCTGCAGCCCGCGAGCGCCGACGCGATAAGCGCCGACGCGAGCAGCAGCCTCGCGCCCCGGCGGTTGATCGCGACTCGGAACCCGTTGCCCGACCGACTTCTCTCTTCTTTCATTCGATAATCCCCCTCGCTCTCTGCAATCGATCCGTCAGGCCGCCCTCCGTAATCCTAACAGGAAGCGCAGCCTTATCTATCCAGACGATTAGGGAAGAATTGATGTTGCACAGACCGCCAGCCCGAATTAAAAAAACGCCGATTCCGATCCAAAGCGCCCCTTCCCATACGGCCGAAACATACCGGAAACATCCGAGAAGCCAGGAAACCTTGCCCTTATCGTCCAAAAAGCGCCTCGACCGTTTCGTCGAGGCGCTCCTTATACAATCGTATTAATGCTCGGCCCAGCTGTCCAAGTACGACTTCTGCTCGTTCGTCAGCGTGTCGATACCGAAGCCGAGCGCCGCCAGCTTGAAGCGAGCCACCTGTTCGTCCAGCTCGTAAGGCACGTTCACCACTTTGCTGCCGATTTGCTTATAGTTGTCGTTCACATATTTCAGGGACATCGCTTGCAGTGCGAACGTCATATCCATAATTTCCGCAGGATGACCGTCGCCTGCCGCCAGATTGACGAGCCGTCCTTCCGCGAGCAGATAAAACTTGCGGCCGTCCTTCAAGGTATATTCTTCGATATTGCGGCGCACGGTACGCTTCGATACGGACAATGCCTCGAGCTCCGGTTTGTTCACTTCGACGTCGAAGTGGCCGGCGTTGGACAACACCGCACCGTCCTTCATCACTTCGTAATGCTCGCCGCGAATGACGTCGCGGTTGCCTGTGACCGTGACGAAGTAGTCGCCGACTTTCGCCGCTTCCACCATCGGCATAACGGCAAATCCGTCCATGTACGCTTCAACCGCCTTGATCGCATCGATTTCCGTCACGATCACGTTGGCGCCGAGTCCTTTGGCCCGCATCGCCACACCTTTGCCGCACCAGCCATATCCGACAACGACAACTGTTTTCCCGGCGACAACGAGGTTCGTCGTCCGGTTGATACCGTCCCAAACCGACTGGCCCGTACCGTACCGGTTATCGAACAAATATTTGCAGAACGCGTCGTTGACGGCAACCATCGGGAACTGCAGCTGTCCGTCTTTCTCAAGCGACTTCAAGCGCAAAATGCCCGTGGTCGTTTCTTCCGCGCCGCCGCGCACCTTTTTCAGCAAATCCTTGCGCTCGGAATGAAGAATCGTCACCAAGTCCCCGCCATCGTCGATAATCAAGTCCGGCTCGGTCTCAAGCGTTTTGAGCATTAGTTCCTTGTACTCCTGCGGGTCCGGGTTGTACTTGGCGAACACGGTAATCCCGTCTTCGACGAGCGCCGCGCACACGTCGTCCTGCGTGGAGAGCGGGTTACTGCCGCAGATCGCCACCTCCGCGCCGCCGGCTTGGACAACCTTGGCCAAATAGGCCGTTTTTGCTTCAAGATGAAGCGAAATCGCCACTTTAAGCCCTTTGAACGGCTGTTCTTTTTCGAATTGCTCGCGAATTTTATTCAGCACCGGCATGTGGGCATTCACCCAATCGATTTTCAAATGCCCTTCGTGCGCGAGCGAGATGTCGCGGATAATACTGGAATCTACCGTACTTTTAGCCACGTAAACTTCCTCCTCATAATAGATAATGAAATGAATTACATATAACAGATGCGGTGCTTGCCGTCAATTTCATGCGGGGTTTGCACCAATTCGTCCAGCCAGGCGCTGCCGTACTTGTTCAAATACGCGGAGATATTGAATACCCGCTCCTGCAGCTTGCCGGACGGCAGGACGGATTGACCGATCCGCGCGAACTGACGCAAACCCGATTCGTTCTGCGAACGGAGGCCGTCTTCCGCCTTTTGCCCGAAGAAGTCGATTTGCTCCAAAATTTTGCCTAAATTCGTTTCACCCAGCTTTTGCAGGCCCGGATTGATCTCGGCGACCGACGACACGATCGGCTCGTACAGCTCCCGAAACTTGTTCTTGACGTCGGCAAAACGATCCTTCAGCTGCCAGCGGTCTTGCGCTTCCAGCCAAGCCTGACGCCGTTCCTCCAGACGGAACCTGACGTCGTCCAAGGTCAGCCCGAGCTTCTGCATATTCTTCTGAGCGGTCCCTTCCACAATCGTGAAGCCAAGACGCGGCCACAAAATCGGCATACGCATGCCAAGCGTATGGAACGCTTGCTGCGTCAACCCCCAGTAGGCGATCTCCGCGGGGCCGAGCACCGTGCCGAGCACCGGCAGCAAGTAATCCTGCATGAGCGGCCTCGTCATCACGTTGTTGCTGAGCCGCTCCGGCGCGGTCTGCGCCCAGTCGAGCAGCTGCTCCTTCGAAAACCGGCGCTCGCCTTTACGATCCGTATAGCACTGACCTGACGCATCTGCAAACAGCAGCGTCCGCTCGCCCCGCTCGTCGAACACGAACAAGTTCAGACTGTTCTCGCTCCCGTCCGCCTGAGGCTCGTATCCAAGCTCCTGCAAGCGTGCCCGATTGCGCAGCAGCGCCTCGCCGATCGCAGACGAACGTTCGATCAACGTATGGAACATCGGTCCCTCCAGCCGGCGCAGCGCAGGATCGTCCGAATCCAGCAGCACAAGCCCGTACTTGCCGAACAAGCCCGCCAGCAGCTTCGCGAACCCATCCACCAATGTGTCCGAAGACTCCGCCGCGAAGCGGAATTCCGCCAGCACGCCTTCCTTAAACTCGGTAGGCATCAACGATGCATCGAGCTGCGCCAGAGCCGATTCCCATTGTTCGCGGCTAAGTAAGGTTTGGCTGACCGACGTACGCCGATCGTCCGGACGCTCCACCTTCATTTTCTCAACCCGCAAATCGGCCGACAAGAAATAGGTGTGATTCACTTCGTCGAAATCGTGATCTTCCCCGGCAATCCAAAATACCGGCACAACCGGCCGGTTCAACGCTTCAGCCGATTGCCTCGCCGCCTGTATAATGGTGATCGCCTTATAAACGACCATCAGCGGCCCCGTAAACAAACTCGCCTGCTGCCCTCCTACCACGCACAACGTGCGTGCATCGCGCAGCGATTCGATCCCTTGCAACGCCTCGGGAGCGTTGCCGGCCTTGCGATTGAAAGCCCGCAAAGCTTCGGCAAGCCCTTCGCGATCTGCACCGAACGGCCGTTCACGGTCTAACCAGTCCGCGCGCGCGCTCCACGCCCCCTTCGACCAAGGGTCGTAATCGTAAAGTCCGCTTGCCTTCTCGGAGCGATTTATGTAATCGTCGGTCAAAGGCTGGCCGGTTCGCCATTCCACTGTTTCCAAACGCAAAGCTCCCGCCGCCCTTTCCTCTGTATGGAGTCGAACTCGTATTGACAACTCATTCCTACTGATGTTAACAAAAAAAGCCCCCAAAGAGCAAGGGGCTTCTCGTAAGCTGTTAATAAAGATGGCAAGCGGTAAAGTGTCCCGGCTTCACTTCTTTGAATTCCGGCATCACCGCTGCGCATTCCGGCATCGCCATCGGACAGCGGGTCCGGAACGGACAGCCGCTGGGCGGGTTGAGCGGGCTCGGAATCTCACCCTGCAGAATGATGCGCTCGCGCGTACGCTCAACTTCGGGATCCGGAATCGGGATCGCCGACAGCAGCGATTGCGTGTACGGGTGCAGCGGGTTCGCGTACAGCTCCTCCGCCGTCGTCACCTCGACCAGTTTGCCCAAGTACATCACGCCGATGCGATCGGAGATGTGCTTGACCATCGCCAAGTCGTGCGCGATGAACAAGTAGGTCAGACCGCGTTCCTTCTGCAGCTTCTTAAACAGGTTGACGACTTGCGCTTGTACAGACACGTCCAGCGCCGATATCGGCTCGTCCGCAATGATGAACTGCGGCTCGATCGCGAGCGCCCGGGCAATGCCGATCCGCTGGCGCTGACCGCCCGAAAACTCGTGCGGGAACCGGTTTGCGTGTTCTTCGTTCAAGCCGACGGCTTGCAGCAGCTCGGATACGCGAGCCTTGCGCTGCTTGCCCATGTACAGCCCGTGAATGTCGATTCCCTCAGCGATAATGTTGCCGACGGTCATCCGCGGATTCAACGAAGCGTACGGATCTTGGAACACCATCTGCATGTGACGGCGAAACTCCTGCTGCTTGCGGCCGCGAAGGCCGTGAACGTTCTCTCCGTTAAAGAGCACCTCGCCGCCGGTCGCTTCATAGAGCCGGATGATCGTGCGGCCGGCCGTCGACTTGCCGCAACCGGATTCGCCGACGAGTCCGAACGTCTCGCCGCGCTCGATGGCGAAATTCAAGCCGTCGACGGCTTTCAACGTTTTGCCGCTGCCCAGGTGAAAATGCTTCTTCAAATCGCGAACTTCCAATAAAGGCTGCGGCTTACTCATCGCGAGACACCTCCCGTTTCTAGCGGACGTTCGACCTTCGGCGCGTCCGGATGCAGCAGCCAACAGGCGGCCGCATGCGTTTCGGAGAGCGGGGTCTGCTCCGGATCGTTCTCCAGACATACTTTCATCGCATAAGGGCAGCGCGCTGCGAAAGCACAGCCCTTGGGCGGTGCGAACAGATCCGGCGGCGTGCCCGGAATCGGAATCAGATCGCTATCCTTGTCCTGATCCAGGCGCGGTACCGAACGGAGCAGCCCCCATGTGTATGGATGTCTCGATTGATAGAAAATTTCATCGACGGTACCTTGCTCCACCACTTTGCCCGCATACATGACGACGACGCGCTGCGCCATCTCCGCGACGACGCCAAGGTCGTGCGTAATGACGATGATGGACGCTTCCGTTTGCTCCGACAGCTTCTTCATCAAGTCGATGATCTGCGCCTGAATCGTCACGTCAAGCGCCGTCGTCGGTTCATCCGCGATCAGCAGCTTCGGATTGCACGCCAGCGCGATCGCAATCATCACGCGCTGCCGCATGCCGCCGGAGAGTTCGTGCGGATATTGGTGAATCCGGCCTTCCGGATTGGAAATGCCGACCAGCTTCAGGATTTCAACCGCTCGCGCGTTAGCGGCGTCACGGCTCAAGCCTTGATGCTTGATCAGGCCTTCTGTTATTTGCTTGCCGATTGTCATCGTCGGATTCAGCGACGTCATCGGATCCTGGAAAATCATCCCCATCTCCGAACCGCGGATGCTCTCCATCTGCGAATTTGAACAGCTGGTAATTTCCGTCTTGCCGTCAAACAAGATCGAACCGCCTTTAATCCAGCTCGGCGGCGAAGGAATCAGCCGCATGATCGTTTGTGCCGTCACGGATTTCCCGCACCCGGATTCGCCTACGATCGCCAATACTTCGCCTTTATCTAAATGAAAGGATACGCCCCGCACAGCTTGTACTTCGCCGGCGTAGGTGCGGAACGAAACCCGCAAATCCTTAACTTCCAATATCGGTTTACTCATGAATTGTCACCTCCGAATAACTGACTGCTTATTTGCGCATCTTCGGATCAAGGGCATCCCGCAGGCCATCGCCAAGCAGGTTGAAGCTCATCAGGATCAAACTGAACAGCAGCGTCGGGAAAATAACCCGATGCGGATACAAGCGAATCGAATTCGCGCCGTCGGACAACAGCGAACCTAACGATGCCAGCGGAACCCGGATGCCAAGTCCGATAAAACTGAGGAACGCTTCAACGAAAATCGCCGAAGGGACGATGAACGTAATTTGTACAATAATCAAACCGAGCGCGTTCGGCACCAAATGCTTCATAATAATGCGCGCGCCCCCGGCGCCGAGGGTACGAGCCGCAAGCACGTATTCCTGTTCCTTCAATTGTAAAACTTGACCGCGCACAAGCCTCGCCATAGGCACCCAGCCGGTGATGGCATAGGCAATGATAATCGTCTTGAAGCCCGGTCCGATCACGATAATCAACAAAATGGAAATCAACAGAAATGGGATCGAATAAATAATTTCGATGAACCGCTGCATAATATCATCGACGCGGCCCCCGTAGTAAGCGGAGATTCCGCCGTAAATGACCCCGAACACGAGGTCGAGCAGCGCGGCCGTAATTCCGATCGCAAGCGAGATCCTCGTACCCCACCATACCCGAACCCACAAATCCCGTCCGAAGTCGTCCGTGCCGAACCAGTGGACGGCCGACGGCCCCATGTTTTTAATATCATAGTTTTGCGTCGCATAGTCGAATTTGGACAAAATCGGACCGAAGATCGACAGAAGCGTCAGAAGGATGAGCGTGATCAAGCCGAACATGGCGAGCTTGTTTTTTTTCAACCGCCGCCAAGCGTCCTGCCAATTCGTCATCGACGGACGAACGATCGTTTCCCGGTTCACTTCTTCCTTGCCGACCGGCTGGAACAGATCTTTGGATATTTCCATCATTTGCTTCCTCCCTTCGCCAAGCGTATCCGCGGATCGACAAGCCCATAGAGCACATCGGTAATAAACAGCACCACGACGAGAATAAACGCATAGAAAATCGTCAAACCCGTAATCATCGTGTAGTCATTGGAATAAATCGACTGGACGAAATGCTTGCCGAGACCCGGCACTACAAAAATTTGCTCCACGACCAGCGTACCTGTAATCAGGTTAACGAATACGGGACCGAGCACCGTAATGACCGGCAAAATCGCATTCCGGACCGTATGCTTCACCACAATCGAAGGCGAGGATAATCCTTTGGCCCGCGCCGTCTTAATGTAGTCTTGATTCAGCACGTCGAGCATCGACGTTCGCATAAGCCGCGCCAGGATGGCAATGGTACCGAACGATAACGCGATGGCGGGCAGTACCCTGGACGAAGGCCCTGTCCACATGCCCGGCGGCAGCCAGCCGAGCTTCACGCCGACGAAATAGGAGAGCAGAGGTCCGAGCACGAAGGAAGGAATCGAAATCCCGACGATAGCCGTAAACATCGCCGCCACGTCCAGCCCCTTGTTATGATTTAACGATGCAACAATACCGAGAATAAGACCGACGACAATAGCGATCAGCAGCGCCCACAATCCAAGCTCGAGCGAGGCCGGGAATGCTTGTTGAATAATATCCGTCACTTTACGCGTAGGAAACTGGAACGAAACACCCAGATCGCCGTGAATGACGTTGTTCATATATTTGAGGTACTGATTCCAGATCGGCTGGTCGAGACCGTATTGGGCATACAGGATCTGACGCTGCTCAACGGTCATTTTCTGCGAGTCTTCGCCAAACGGGTCCCCCGGCAAATTTTTCATCAACACGAATGTGAATGTCACAATGAGCCATAAGGTTACCACCATATACACCAGACGTCGTAGCAAGTAACGAAGCATGGCACACCTCCTAAACTAGTAAAAAAACAATTGCGCACAGCGCGGCCGAATCAGCCGAACTGCTTCGCAAGCATAGTAGACAACACCAGGGACTATGTTTGCGAAGCAGTTCCGCGCAACCGCCGTCCTTACCTGTCGCCAGCGGTCCAAAAGAAAAATCGAGGCCGTTCTTCATAAGCAGAACGGCCCCCTCTTGCATCGAATCAGCCTCGATTAATATAAAATTACTTGATAGAAACCCATTTTAATTCCCACTCTTTGGACATCGCCGGCAGAATCAAACCGTCGACATTCACTTTCTTCGCGTACGGACGCGTACGGAAGTAGAGCGGGGCGACCGGTGCGTCGTTCATCAACATTTTCTCGGCGTCAACGAGCATTTGGGAACGTTTCGCCAAGTCAACCTCTTTGTCGGCCGCTTTGACCAGATCATCGTAAGCTTTGCTGTTGTACTGCACGTAGTTAAAAGACTTGTTATCGGACATCCACATGTTAAGGAACGTCATCGGGTCGTTATAGTCCGCGCCCCACAAAGCGATCAACGCGTCAAAGTTGTTCTCCTGCATATTTTTCACGCGAAGTGCGAATGGCAGCGGTTCGCCGTCCACTTCGACTCCCAGATTTTGTTTCCATTGCGCTTGAACAAACTCGATCGTTTTCTTAGCCGTTTCCGTATCGTCGGAAGTCAGCTTGAACTTCGGCAATGACGTCATGTTCAGTTCCTGCAAACCTTCGGCAAGCAGCGCCTTCGCAGCTGCCACGTCGTACGCAAACTGCGTATCGCCCGCTACTTTACGGAACTCTTGCTTGTTGCCGTCCATCACTGTTCCCGGCACCAAACCGGTGGAAGGGATCGAGGCGCCGCCAAGCACAACTTCATTCAACGCTTTCCGGTCTACGGCCATGCCGAGCGCTTTACGTATTTTTGCGTTAGCAAACGCCGGCACTTTGTTGTTATGGAACATGATATAGCTGGTAACAAATTCCTTTTTCAGCGTCAATTCCGGCTTGCCCTGATACATTTGGAATTGATCGCCTTTAAGTTCCGTCAGGTCAACTTGATCCGTCTCAAACATATTCAGAGCCGTATTCGGGTCTTTGACGACGTTAACGGTAACTTTGGTCAACTTCACGTTAGCGGCGTCCCAATAATTTTCGTTTTTGACCATGACGAGCTGCTGCTCATGATCCCACTTTTCCAGCTTGAACGGACCTGCGCCGATTACCTTGTCCGCATCCGCGCCGTATTTGTCGCCTTGCGTTTTCACGAAGTCCGCTTTCTGCGGGAAGAAGATCGGCATGGACAATTGATCGGTGAAGAACGCGACCGGACGCTCCAAGGTGATTTCAAGCGTTCTATCGTCCTTCGCCTTCACGCCGAGCTCCGCTTTCCTGGCTTCGACTTCTTCCGGCTTCGCTGTATTCAAAGCTGTTCCGCCTTTAATCCAGGCAAGCATCGATGCGTATTTCGCTTTCGTGGCCGGATCCAGGGTGCGTTGGTAGGCCCACACGAAGTCATTTGCGGTCAGCGGCGAGCCGTCTGCCCATTTCAAACCGTCACGCAGCGTGATCGTGTACACCAGACCGTCCGGAGAAATGCTCGGCAGCTCTTTAGCTAGCGCCGGCTCCGGCTTGCCTTCCCCGTTAAGACGATACAAACCTTCATTGATCGCATTGATGATCGTGAAGGTCGGGTTTGTCGTAGCAATCGAGCTATCTAAAGCTGGCGGTTCGGCCGATAAATTGATTCGAATTTCTTGCGCCGACGCTTTTCCGGGTTCTGTTGCAGCACCCCCCGCTTGGTCATTGTTGGCATTGCCTGAACATCCCGCAACCGTAGCGCCAAGCACGGCCGTTACAGTCGCCAAGACTAGAAGTTTATTCAACTTCATAGACATCCTCCTCCTCAAATATGTAATTATATGTTAATTCCGAACTATTCCAGAATTCCCACCAAAGTAATATTATCCTGTATTTATTCATTGAATTTATTATCTTTCCAATTGTAAATAGCTGTAACCGTTGCCAGATAGAAATTATACATCCATTGGTCAATAAATTCTAGTACTATTATTTAACATTGGTCAATTATTAGATGATGTAGCCGCACAAAAAAACGCGGCAGCTTCCCTGTTTCCTGAAAAAAAAAGAGCCTATGTCATAGGCTCTCAAATCAGGTACTATTTTATTCGCAACATTTAAGATAAATCCAACTTGCGCACCGAGTTCAACACCTTATCGATCGCATAGGACAATTCGCGGTAAACGTCGGTTTCGGCCTGCATCCCCATCTGGGCCTTGGCAATCACTTCTCCCCTAGCGGTTGAGACGTACTTCGCGGGCAGCCGATTCAGCGCGATGGCCATAATGTCGCTCTGGGACTTCTCGTCCAAAGCGGACAATTGCTCTTGGTGCAGCATTAAATCTTTTAGACACGCTTTCACAACATCCTCCATCAAATTATGTACGTTCAAACGTCTTCTCCTCCTAAGGCTCAAACATATACTTTCCTATTCCCACTACAAGCAGCAATACGTAACAAGCCGTTAGCACAAGGAACCCGAATCTTCCCAGCGTACGGGCGATCTTCATCATATCGATCCGGCCCTTGAGGCGGTTTTGTAAATTTCCGAGCAAACCCGCGGCAACCAGAAACAGAAGCACGATCGTCCACGACAGCATCCCGGAACCGAACAAATTTCGGCTCATGAAGGCGACGGATCCGATAAGAAACAGCGTTGTGATGTCCATACTAAGGTGCGTGGCCTTCCGCTTATCCCGGCTGACCCAATAGGCAATCGTCCAGACGATGAAAAAAGCTACGAAAGGAACAAGAGCAAGCAGCATATAGAGCTGATGAAGCCAACCGATCAGTACATTCATGACATCACCCGATTCGAACGAAATGGTTCAGCCGTTTGCCGAATTCCGCTCCTCCAACGCCTTCACAAGTCGATAGACGCTCTTGTGAACCGTCATGTCAAGCCCGAGGTCCTCACCCTTCCGGATCAGGCTTCCGTTAATGGCTTCGATCTCCGTCCGCCTTCCGGCCAGTATGTCCTGCAGCATAGATGAACGGTTAGTCGCCGTTAGCCTGCAAACTTGAAGCAGACGCTCCCAGAGTCCTGATTCCAACTGAATTCCCAGCGCGGCCGCAACCTTCTCGCCTTCCGCCAGCAAATCGCGCATGTAATCCTGCAGCCCGGAAGTTTGCAAAAGTTCGCCGTTGCGCACGTGCAGAATAGCAGTCAACGGATTAACGACGGCATTGATCAGCAGTTTTTGCCAAATGCGGCTAGTGATGTCATTCGACAGAAAGGTACGAAATCCTGCCGATTCGAGCTCTTTTGCCAGATTTTTTTGTGTTTTTTCCATTAATGAACGCTCCGTCCCCGACACATCCTGAAATCGGGATGAATCCGGCGTCCAAGGCCCTGCCCAGGTTTCGCCCTGACCGGTATGGTCTGCCGCGGTATCCGACCGCTTCAGCGCGGCTTCGGTCGTAACGGCTAGAAGCAGCCGGCCGGCCGGGATATGCGTCGCCAGCGTCTCGGCGTGGCCGATTCCGTTCTGCAAGCAAACGACCCACGACATCGGCCCCATACGGCTTCTCAGGTTCTCGGCCAGCTGAACGGTGATGTCCGTCTGTTTAACGGTCAGGACGATATAATGCAGCTCAGGCGCTTCTGCGACGCCGCGGCTGCCTGCATCCGGCTCATCGATCCGGGTCACGTCCGGGAAGACGCGAAGCGGCGCTTCACCTTCGCGGCCCAGCGTGATCCCCTCTTGCGCCAGCCGCTGTCGTTGTTCCTCCCGCCGCACGACCAGCTCGGTCCTGTAACCCCCGGCCGTCAATTTAACGGCAAACAATATCCCGAGCGCTCCTGCGCCAACAATGGTGTATCGACCCAAACGAACGTCACTTCCTTATCGGGTTTCTCGAACTTCTTCTCCCAACTCTACCATAAAAGCCAGGTCCGGTCGAAGGTTCTCGCCCCGCATCAGGTCCGCTCTGCCGAAAGCACAAAAACCTCCGTTCGGTTCCGGCACCATGATCCGGCATACCAAGAGGAGGCTTCGTTTTCTCGCAGTCAGACATTATCATTCAATACGTTCCAGGTTTCCATTCTCATCCATCTTAAAGCGCGCCTTCGTCTCCTCGTCTTCTTCCACGAGAAAGGCCAGCTTCCGCGCCCGATCCATGATTTGTATAAGCGCTTTATAATCGTCGTTCACGACCCGGTAATCGGTAGAAACGTCGCTAACTTGCTTGTTCAGTTCCTCATTCTCGCTCCGCAAACGCTCCAATTCATCCTGCTTGTCGTTCAATTCCTTCTCCAGCTGACGCAAATGGCGCACCATCTCTTGATAGCTGCCCTTCCACTGCCGTAAAAAGCGGATCACTGCGTCGATCGAAAGCTCTTCGACGATTCCGTCCGTCCGTACGCTTGACGAGTCGGTTATGACCCCAACGCCGCCGGATACGCTTGCGAACGCATTCGCGTGCTTGCGCTGCTGGTTGCGCTTCTGACGCTGCGCTTTCGCTATTTGTATCGCCGCTTCATACTTTTTACGAACGAAACTATTCCAGCGAAAGCCGCAAGCCGCTGCGGTTCTACCTATTTTTTCCCCTACTTCTTCAAACGCGGAAAGCTGCGTACTTCCTTCACGAATATGACGCAATGTCACCTCCGCTAAAATTAAGTCGTCTTCATCGCTCCATGCATCTTGTCGAATTGCGGTCATTGAAGCAGTCCTCCTAACCCCTGGGGTTTCATCCATCTATGATGGTCGTGCTGAACATGTTGCATTACCTTATCTCTATGCCCATGGTAGAGTTCATAGAATACTTTTCTAGTATTTTGTATTGCCATTTTTACAAGCAGTCATACATGTTTCCTTGCAATAGGGTTAACATATATATACCGATCGTAAAATTGACTTAAATTCGTCACCGATTGGGCGTTTACACGTTAGACAGCTTTCGCTATAATGTTGGATAGTAATGTTAGTTTTTGAATTGTGAGCTTAGAGAGGGGGATGCACAATGGATCGCATGTTTCGCGTACTCGGCTTCTGGACACTGGCGATCGGGCTTATGGCTCTAGCCGGCGACTTTATTCCGATGGCGCTTCTCTTTTTCGCCCAAACGGCCATTTTCGTACTGCTCGGTTACTTGAAGCTGTCCGAACGCACCTACATATTGCTTTTCTGGGGCTACATGATTCTCTCGTTCTCAGGGGTTACGTATTGGTCATTCTTCAAAATGTCCATTTAATCTCTCCCAGACTCGGCAATGAATTTGAAAAAGGTGAACCGCATCTAAGCTGCGGCTCACCTTTTTTGTTGAATCAATACTTTAAACAGCTCGCTCATCCGGTCCGACAGCAGCAGTTGACGGATCGCCCGATTGCGCCGCGCCGCCGGGGAGAACGGATCACGGGCGTCATGATCCTGCAGCCCGTCAAGGATACCGTGCTCGACCAAAAATTGCTTTTGTGTGAAGTACGCGACCGTTTCCAGCCCTGCTTCCTCGCCCGCCTCCATCAAAGCGCTGAAATTGACATGT
The DNA here is from genome assembly GCF_055379675.1 of Paenibacillus sp. JCM 9796. Classification (NCBI taxonomy): domain Bacteria; kingdom Bacillati; phylum Bacillota; class Bacilli; order Caryophanales; family Paenibacillaceae; genus Paenibacillus; species Paenibacillus sp. JCM 9796. The sequence goes on along the minus strand of NZ_AP043723.1, from coordinate 4,799,610 downwards.
GCCGTAATATCCTGCTCGCCGACATGCTCAAGCGGGGTATCGCTCGCCTGATGTCCGCGGTAACAAAGCAGCGTCCCGTTCATCCGATGCGCCGCATGCAGCTCTTCCCGCGTATGACCGTAGTCGATCGTCAACACGCGGCATCCCGGGGCAAGCCGCCGGGCCGCCTGTCCATACCAGCGAAGCGAGTCCAAACTCGCTTCGAACCGCTGACCTTCCCGCTCCGGCAGATTTTCCGCCTCGATATAACGCAACAGTTCTTCGTTCCTTACCGGCTGCTCCGTTTCCTTGAACGAGCACGTGTCACCGTCGTAACGGACGCCAAGCTCCATCCAGCCCTTCGCCCGCCGGACAAGCCGATGAACCGGAAAAGCGTCCGGCAGCTCGTTCGAGAACAGGATCGCCTGCGCCCAAGTCCCTCCAGCCATCCAGCTTTCCGGCGTTATGAATTGCACGCGACCGGCATGAGAGGCCAGCGCCTCCGTTTGAAGCCGCCGGTGGTACGGACTCGCCTCGACGCTTGTATACATCACCTGTCTGTACACCGAGGCATCCGCTTCCTTCAATGCGTCGAGAAACTGCCGCGCAAACCGGCCGTCCCCCCCGCCCCACTCGACAAATTGCAGCGCCGCTCCTCGATCCACTGACTTCGCCGCGCCAATCGTATAGTGCGCGACGCATTCCCCTAGCAAAGCGCCGACCGAGGAGGCTGTGTAAAAATCGCCGGATCGACCGATTTTTTCTTGTTCCTTCATATAATATCCATACTTCGGATCGTATAAGGCCATCTCCATAAAATCCCTGAACGGGATCCAGCCGCCTTCGCTGTCCGCAATCTTATTGCGAATGATCCCCGCAAGTCCGGTCTCAACCTGATGCATGATCCCACCGCCTCAAACCATTTTACTACAGACAAAGCGCACCCGAATCGTTATAATTATACGGGTACCTCATTTCCATATTCATCGAGATTACTACATGATCCTATCCAATTCTAGGGGGCAGAATGAGATGTCCATCTCTCGCTTCACGCGATACGCCGCGTTGTTTGGCCTTACCGTTCTGCTTGTATCGGGCTGTACCGACCGCCAGCAGTTGAAAGAAGAGTGGCAGCAAGCCGCCGCCAAGCAAGAGCAAGCGTTAAGCTATCAATTCTCCGGCGAGCTTGACCTGCAGCTCGACGCCTCCCTGTTCGAGGGCGCTCCACCGTTAACCGCAGGCCTGTTGTCCGTCTTTAAAGAAAGCCGGATCGCCTATAGCGGCAAAGCTTCGCTTAACGAACCCGTTCAACTCGAAGCCGACGTCAAGTTGACGCCCAAGGGCGCAGACAGCGGGCTGGAGCTTCCAATCTTACTTAAAGATAACAAATTGTACTTGCATATGCCAGCCGTCAACAAAACGGACGAATTTTTCATGCTGCCCCTTGGATCCAATGCCGATCGACTGAAGAACACCGGCCGAATGTCGGCCTCTGTCAGCGGCAAGCTGCTGCAAGCCGCGAACCCAGACTGGCTTGAATCCAGCGGAAACGATGAGCCGCTCGCGGGCGGAGAAACGGCCAAACACATCTCCATGCTGGTGACGGATAAAAATAAGCAGCAAGCCGCTTCTTATTTGGCCGCCGTTCTGCCCGCTATAGCCGACGAATGGCTGAGCAGCGGCTTGATCGGCGAAGCGCAAGCGAAAGCATGGAAGGAAGCGAGCCGTTCGCTGCAAGTGACAGCCCCTTCTTCGCTGGAGACCTGGATCGATAGCCAAGGGTTTATTCGCCAGCAGAAAGCACAGCTTCGTTTCACCTTGAAAGAGGGCGGCGCAGTCCACGCCATCCAGTGGACGCATCGAATAGATGCCGTCAATCAACCGCAGACGTTCGAGAAAGAAACGCCGAAGCTATTGAAGAATACGGATGAGATTTTGCGCCTGCTGCCCAAAGCCTCTCCGAACTAAAAGAACGTGCCGCACCGCCGGCTTATGAACGGGTACCTTCTATGCAGACACGGCAAATAAAAGCCGAAAAGTCTACACGGAAGGTATTTTTATTAGCGCAGCTATCGGCCGCCGAACCGGCTGCTCCAAAATTTTGTTGTCATCTTTTTCCCCTTCCTATGATAATCTGTAGTTAAGAGGGACTGGAGGGACATGCGGGTGAAGATGCGAAAATGGGCGTTCCTGGGGCTGCTCTTGGCCGTTGTATACATACCGGTTCTATATCCTGCTTACAGCGCGGAAACCGGACAACCGTCGAATAAGGAACTGCTGCAAAAAGGATTGACGATCTTCGAAATCGACCAAGAGCTCCAACGAATCGAAGCGCAGGAAACGGAACTGCAGAGTCAAATCGCGTCCGCGGAGAACAATCTGGCGTCCGCGGAAGCGGCTTCCCGTGAGGCCCGCGTGCATGCGGCCAAAGTGATCCGCGCTTATTATATGGGAGACCGGGATTCGCTGTGGACGCTGCTGTTCGCCGCACGTTCGTTCTCCGACGGCTTGGCAACGCTTGAATATTTGCAAATGATAATCCGCAACGATAAACTGGCCTTAGGCCGGCATCAGGAAGCCTGGAAGCAGCAGTCGCAGATCAAGCAGTCGCTGGACGCGGCAAGCGCATCGCTGCAGCAGGCGAAGCAGCGTTATATCGAACAACGCGCGAAGCTCGTGGCGCTGCAGGATGAAGTGGACCGGCAGCTTGCTTCGCAAGAAGTGCAGGCCGTTAGCCTGCAGCAGCAGATGCTCGATCTCAACCGGTTGTGGTATGAGCAAGGCCTCCCCCAATTCAAGACGTACTTTAGGGAGCTGGCCCGAGCGATGCAGGATTTGCCCGAAATCATGTCGGGCAAAAACGGTGCCATACAAAGCAACAAAATCAGCCTGTTCGATAACGGCCTTCATTCCACGTTTCAGCTGACGGACGCCGAGCTCAACGATTATTTGCGTTCGAAGAACACGATGTTTCAAAATTTAACGTTTCATTTTTTACAGGATCAAGTGATCGCTTCCGGCTCACACGAAGGCATCGAGCTTTCGGTGAAGGGCACCTACATGCTGGCGACGAAAGAAACCGGGGGTTCAAAAAAGCCTTATATTCGCTTCCGTATCGATGAGCTGCAGTTTAACGGCTTTCTGCTGCCGGACACCACGGTGGAATCGCTGGAGAAGGAAATCGATCTGAGCATTTATCCGGAGAAACTGGCGCCGTACTTGCAGGTAACCGAAGTGAAGCTGGAGGAAGGCAAGTTGAAGATTATTTTTAAACTGTTGTTTTAATCTGTCCGAGAGGTGACCGATTCCTATGGATTTCATGTTGAAATATGCGTTAGCCATGCATATGCCCGAAGGCAAAAGAGCCGGCTATTACGCACAAATCGTCAAGGCGTTGGCGGAACGCACGTCGCTGTTCGATCGGGACAAGGAACTGCTGATCTTCTCTTCCCCCGAAGAGCGCTCGGCGGCAGAACCGGTCATGACGCAGTACGCCGTTCCTGCCGAACCGATCGATTTGCTCCTGCTGCCTGCGAGCCTGCAGGCTCGCCCCACCTTCACCGACTTCGGCTTCGTCAGCCGCTTGGAGCAGCAGCCTTATCTTTACGCCGATATGGCGGCGCTGTTTCAACTCACCCACGCTCCAGCCGCGTCGCGTTCTTACGAGCCCGCCTCGGCGGCCGCTCAGCTGGACGAGCATGTGCTCGCCGATTGGCCTGCAGCATTCGACCCGGATGGTAAAGACGGCGCCGGTGACGATTACGGCCGGACGATCTTCGCCATCGAGGCGCAGCATGACCGGCTGGTTGAAGCCATCGCCGAAGCCTACGGCTGCGCGGTGCAGTGGCGATATCGGCCACAGCCTGCCCCCCACGCCAAATAAAGCCCTGGCCGATTCGGCCAGGGCTCTCTTCAGTTTACAGCAAATCCGCCGCCAGCTGTGCGAGGTTCGAACGTTCGCCCCGCTCCAGCATGATGTGACCGCTGATGCTTTGCTCCTTGAAGCGCTCGACAACATAGGTCAAGCCGTTGCTCGAGGCGTCCAGGTAAGGATGGTCGATCTGCTCCGGATCGCCGAGCAATACGATTTTACTGCCTTCGCCGACACGGGATACGATCGTTTTGACCTCGTGTTTGGACAAGTTTTGCGCCTCGTCGATAATAATAAACTGCCCCGGGATCGAACGGCCGCGGATATAGGTCAGCGCTTCGACCTGAATACTGCCGAGGCCGGCGAGAATTTTATCGATGTCGCCCGGCTTTTTCGTATCAAACAAAAACTCGAGGTTGTCGTACACCGGCTGCATCCAAGGCCGCAGCTTCTCATCCTTTTCCCCCGGCAAATACCCGATGTCCTTGCCCATCGGCACAACCGGGCGGGCGATCAGCAGCTTCTTGTACTTTCGCTCGTCCTCCACCTTCATAAGCCCCGCAGCAAGCGTCAGCAGCGTCTTCCCTGTACCGGCCTTACCCGTCAACGTCACAAGCGGCACATCGTCGTTGAGCAGCAGCTCGAGCGCCATCCGTTGTTGGGCGTTGCGGGCCGCTATCCCCCAGATCGGATCATTGCTCATGTAAAGCGGCTCGAGCTTACGGCCGTCGGCATTCACCTTCAGCAGCGCCGACTTGCTCGTGCCCATCTCATCCTTCAGAATGACGAACTCGTGCGGATGCAGCGGGTACGTCAAGTTCAACGAATTAACGCTCAGCGAACGGTAAGTGTAAAACTCATCGATGATGGCCGGGTGCACATGAAGCGTCAAGTGACCGCTGTAAATATCGTCAGCGACATTCACGACCCGATCCGTCAAGTAGTCCTGGGCCGTGATGCCGAGAACGTCGGCTTTAATGCGCACAAGCATGTCCTTGCTAACCAGTATGACCGGACGCGGCTCAGACCGCTCCTGCTCTTCCAGATGATAGTTCAACGCCACCGCCAAAATGCGGTTGTCGTTGTTTGCATCCGCAAACACTTCCTGAAGCTTGGCAAAGCTTCTGTGATTAAGCTCCACCTTCAAGCTGCCGCCGCTCGGCAGGGCGATGCCTTCGTACAAATGGCCGTTTGCCCTTAGCGCGTCCAGCATCCGGGAAATTTGCCGGGAATTGCGCCCGAGCTCGTCGGCGTTTCGCTTCTTCGAGTCAATTTCTTCCAACACAATGGCAGGGATGATGACTTCATTATCCTCAAAGGCGTAAATCGCATTGGGATCCTGCAACAGGACATTCGTATCCAACACATAAATTTTTTTCATGTGAGTCCCTCCCGGGTCTGGTGTTTGGCTCTATGCGATACATAGGAATTTGGCCGTGAGGACAAACTAACCAAAGCTGATGCTGCAGAGAAAGGATCGATGACGAATGAAAATGTTTGTCGCGGCAATCTTGTTGTTGTCCGCTGCTTTAGCAGGATGTAACCAATCACCAAAGAATGGAGCTTCCACCTCTCAAGCTGCTGATCCGAACCAACAGGTCAAGGCCCAGCAAACGGCACCGCAGAAGAAAGAAATTACTGACCCGCAGACGGTAGCGAAGCGGCTGGAACAAATCGCCCTCAGCGTTCCGAATGTAGAAAGCGCCAATTGCGTCGTGTTCGGAAATACGGCGATCGTCGGCATCAATGTGCCGCCGGGGATGGATCGGTCAAGGGTCGGTACCATCAAACTTTCCGTAGCGGAAGCATTAAAGAAAGATCCGTACGGCGTCGATGCCTTCGTAACCGCAGATATGGATTTAGGCGAACGTTTACAGAAAATCCGGAATCAACTTCAAAACGGCCGGGGCATTAACGGGCTTGCAGAAGAAATGGCTGCGATCATCGGGCGAATCATTCCGCAGATACCGCGCGACGTCGACCCCATTCGACCGAACGAACCGCAGAACAGCGGCAATCCGCAAGTCCCCAACCCATCGCTTTAATAAAAAATCGTGTGCAAAAAAGCCTAGAAACGAAAACGGATCTAGGCTTTTTTCATGGCGCTGAACACTTGCGTATCCAGTTTCTCAGCGGCACGCTTGTCATACGTCTTCTCATATTCAGGTTGAACCGAAATGCGCGCTCCGTAAAACATCCCATCGCGAACTTCCGTTACTTCAATATCGAAGCAGGCCAGTTTGAATGGCACCTCGTCGAGAGCATCGGTAACCAGACGCGCTTTGCCGTAAATGGCATGGACGGAACCGGCACCAATATAAGTTAATGTGACCAGCGGATTGGCCTTCATATTCGTTATGAGCCGAGAACGTTGATCCACGGCGAAACGAATCGTGGAAGCATCCTTGGCGAACAGCCATGAAATGGCATTCATGGTCGGCGAACCGCTTTCGTGATCGATCGTGCTCAAAAGGGTGAGCGCTTCTTTCTGCAAATGTTCGATCAGTTGCTCGGATAGTGCTGTGATCGTTTCCGCCATAGAGTCTCCTCCTGTGTTAATAGTTCCTATTGCTACATCCATTATATCATACGCAAATTGGTACAGCTACCGATAGTTGCAACAGACACTCCCTTCACATTTGAATACTTTATTTTATCTAAATGTCCGGAAATTATGTCATTCGTTATATTTGGGATTCGAATTAATATCGGTCAGCAGCTGCTCGGCCAATTCCCGGTCGTACCGCTGCATGCGGGTTTGTCCGTCCTGCTCGTACTCCACGCGGTACAAATCGTCGTTCTCCTCATAAGAGAACCGGCTCAAGGCATGGTCCTCCCGTAAGATGAGCTCGAAAAAATCTTTCGTTTCGCGCGCCGCTCCGTCCTCCGGACGTGCTTCGGCCACGATGCTGATTTGCAGCCAGTTAAACAATGTATCCTGCAAATTCATCGATCGACTCCGTCCTCTCTCAGCATAATGATCCGGTCGCCCCGCAATAACCAGGCTCGCAGCGCGGCCGCCCACTCTTCCGTCCCCGGCTCGAGATCGGCTAGACTTAACAAACGGGCTGCTTCTCCGGGCGAAGGCAGGCCCGATAAATAAGCTTCCGCGCAATGCGAAAGCGGCCACCCCGCGGAAGGCTCCTCGTCAGTCGCCGTCGAAGCCTCCAGGCTGCGCAGCACAATCGGCCCGGCAGATCCGAGGGCAAACGGCAGATCATCCGTGCCGCAAGCGTCCAGCGCCTCGTCAGCTACAAGCAGATGGGCTTTGAACGCCAGCAGCAGCCGCGGATGAACCGCTTGCAGCGCACGCACAAAGCGGTCGCGTTTATCAGCCGGGGCCAGCGCGAATCTCTCCTCACTGAACACCGCGGTTTCGCCGTCCCATTCCAGCGGCACAAGCCAGTACGTCGCCATGCGAACTTCACTCCTTGCCAGGATCAGTGGGTTTACCCTTATTGATGCGTTCCTGTACGAAATAACGCAGGCGAAGCGTCAGCATCAAGCCCACGGCCACCGATAAGCTCAAGATGATCGGCAAGCCCGCCAATTGAAAGAACAACAGCATCAAGGAGCCGAGCGCAAGCAGCAAATAAATGACCGCTTCTTTCAGCAAAGGCAGCTTGCGCGCCCGAAACACTTTGTTGTATACGTATGTAAGAAGAACGAATATAAGCACGTAAGCGATCCAAGGATGCGCCCTAAACCATTCGAGCATACGTACCGACACCTCCGGTTCCAAAGGGATAGAATAGTTATGAAGAAAGCTCTGATCGCTCAGAGCTTTCCCCGCTTAATGTTACGAAGTTATAGTTAGTTAGTTAGACGCTGCTTTCCGCCATCTTGCGGTGCTTCTCGAAGCGCTCGCGCTCGCTCTTGTTCAAAATCTTCTTGCGCAAGCGAATCGATTTCGGCGTAATCTCGCAATACTCGTCGTCGTTCAAATATTCCAGTGCTTGTTCCATCGAGTGGATGCGCGGCGTCTTCAGACGTACGGTCTCCTCTTTCGTTGCGGAACGAACGTTGGTCAGCTGCTTCTCTTTACAGATGTTCACGATGATGTCGGTATCGCGGTTATGCTCGCCGACGATCATGCCCTCATAAACTTCCGTGCCCGGCTCCAGAAACAGGATGCCGCGGTCTTCCACGGAAAGCATGCCGTAGAAGGTCGACGTTCCCGTCTCGCTGGAGACGAGTACCCCTTCGTGACGTCCGCCTACGCCGCTGCCGGCGTAAGGACCGTAGCTGTCGAACGCATGGTTCATCACGCCGTAACCGCGCGTCAGCGTCAGGAAATAGGTGCGGTAACCGATCAATCCGCGGGCCGGAATCAGGAATTCCAGACGCACATTGCCGTTGCCGTTGTTAATCATGTTAACCATCTCGGCTTTGCGCGTACCGAGACTTTCCATAACGGAACCCATGCTGTCTTCCGGCACGTCGATGATCAGGCGCTCGATCGGCTCCATCTTCTGGCCGTCGATCTCTTTAATGATAACTTCCGGTTTCGATACTTGAAGCTCGAAGCCTTCGCGGCGCATATTCTCAATCAGAATCCCGAGATGAAGCTCGCCGCGGCCGGAAACGATGAACGCATCCGGGCTGTCGGTTTCTTCAACGCGCAGCGAGACGTCGGTCTCCAGCTCTTTCATCAGCCGTTCGCGCAGCTTCCTCGACGTGACGTGCTTCCCTTCACGGCCGGCGAACGGACTGTTGTTGACGAGGAACGTCATTTGCAGCGTCGGCTCGTCGATCTTCAGCACCGGGAGCGCCTCAGGGTTAGCCGGATCGGCCAGCGTTTCGCCGATATTGATGTCTTTAATACCGGAAATCGCAACGATATCACCGGCACCCGCTTCTTCGATCTCCAAACGTTTCAGCCCCTGGAAGCCGAACAGCTTTTCCACGCGCGCCTGTTTAATTTGACCTTCGCGGTTGATGACGGCGATCTGCTGACCTTGGCGGACGACGCCGCGGTTCACCCGGCCGATGGCGATACGGCCCAGGTACTCGTTATAATCCATCAACGTGACCAAAAATTGCAGCGGCTCTTCTACGCTTTCCGTCGGAGCCGGAATATGATTCACGATCGTATCGTACAAGGCCTGCATGTTGTTTTCCTGTTTAGCAGGATCCGGATCAAGGCTGGACGTTCCCATCAGAGCGGACGCATAGGCGACGGGGAAATCCAATTGCGCGTCGTCGGCGCCAAGCTCGATGAACAAATCGAGCACCTCGTCTACCACTTCGGCCGGACGGGCGTTCGGACGGTCGATTTTGTTCACGACGACGATCGGCGTCAAGTGCTGCTCCAACGCTTTGCGCAGCACGAACTTCGTTTGCGGCATCGTGCCTTCGAACGCATCAACAACGAGCAGAACGCCGTCAACCATCTTCATAATCCGTTCCACTTCGCCGCCGAAGTCGGCGTGGCCCGGCGTATCCACGATATTAATCAAGTAGTCTTTGTAACTGATGGCGGTGTTTTTAGCCAAAATGGTAATGCCCCGCTCACGCTCCAAGTCATTGGAGTCCATGGCTCTCTCCTGCACCGCTTCATTGTCCCGGAACGTACCGGATTGCTGGAGAAGCTTGTCGACAAGCGTCGTTTTCCCGTGATCGACGTGGGCAATAATAGCAATATTGCGAATTTTATCTCTGGCATGCATAGGTGGTTTTAATTCCTCTCTTCTAATTTGGCCTGCGAAGCCCGTTCAACAAAGAAGCGTCGACTCAAGAAGCGCCGACGCATCATTCCATATTCCATTATACGTGCGATTACGGCAAAAGGCAAGGAAATCGCCGATATTTACGCACCGTAAACATTCGCCATTTCGACACGAAGCTAGGAATGCTACGGCCTGACGATCAGCTTCTTCAACACGCCGCTGACGATTACGATGACCGTTGTGACGGTCGGCAGCACGTAATGCGGGATATCTCCGAGCACGAGATGCGAAATTTGCTCGTCCGCCATGAACATTTCACCCGCTGTATATCCTAAAATGCCCGCTCCCAAAAATACGAGCACCGGAAACTTTTTCAACAAAGTCACCACGAGGTTGCTGCCCCAGATAATGATCGGAATGCTGAGCCCGATTCCTAAAATGATGACGCCGACTTCGCCCTTTGCCTTGGCTGCGATCGCCAGTACGTTGTCCAGGCTCATGACGAAGTCGGCCAAAATAATAGTCGAGATCGCCTTGCCGAGCGTGGACGCTTCCTTCACGTCCGAATGCCCATCTTCGTCAATCAGCAGCTTAATGGCGATCCAGAGCAGCAGCAGCGATCCGATTCCTTGAATGTAAGGGATGTCCAGCACATAAACGGCGGCTAGCGTCAATAAAACCCGCAGCGCGATGGCGCCGAATGCCCCCCACCATATCGCTTGCTTGCGCTGGGCCACAGGCAAATTTTTACTGGCAAGCGCGATAACTACCGCGTTGTCTCCGCTCAGCACGATATTGATCAGCATAATTTCCAGAAACAAGACGATATTGTCCCAGAGCATGAATACCCCCCATTTCCCTATATACAGGTGAGCTTACGGCTAGAAAAAGGCGTCGAAGCGGTCGAACCGCTCGCCGGCTTCTATCCAGGTTGTTTCCGTCCGGAGAACCGCGTCTTCGATCGCTTCCTCCAGCCAAGGCATGTTGCGCTCGATACTGTGGATGACGTTCAAATTCGGATTGGTGCTTGGACTGGGCGGCAGAAACAGCGTGCAGCAATCTTCGTGCGGCAATATCGAGATATGAAAAGTATCGATCATTTCCGCGATTTTAATAATTTCCTTTTTTTCCATACAAATGAGCGGCCTTAGCACCGGCATCTGAACGGCGCGGCCGATCGCGTCCATGCTGGCCAGCGTTTGGCTTGCGACCTGCCCCAAGCTTTCACCGGTGATGATCGCTCCGGCGCCCCCGGCCTCGGCCAGCTTCTCGGTAATCCGGAACATGGCGCGCCGCAGCAATGTAATCAGCAAGTTTTGCGAGTACGCTTGATGAATACGCGTTTGCACTTCGGTGAACGGCACCATGTGCAGCTTGACCGAGCCGCCGTAAGGAGCGAGCCGCCGCACCAGGTCTCTTACCTTCTGCTGGGATTGCTCGCTGGTGTACGGATAGCTGTGAAAATGAACGGCCTCCACCTTCAGCCCTTGGCGCATAGCCAAATACCCGGCTACCGGACTGTCGATGCCGCCGGACAACATGAGCGCAGCCCGTCCGTTCGAGCCGAGCGGAAAGCCGCCCGCGCCCTGATCCACGCGGCAGTACAGCCATGCCGCCTCTTCGCGAAGCTCCACCTTCAGCTCCGTGTCGGGCCGATGCACATCGACCTTCAGCTCCGGCAGCGCGCGAAGCACCGCCCCGCCGACCAGACGGTTCATCGCCTGCGAATCGTGCGGAAAGCTTTTGTTAACACGGCGGACGGTCACCTTGAAGGTGTCCGGCTGCGGCGTCAGCGCCTCCATCATGGAGGCGGCCGCCTCTTGAATGCGCTCCAGCTCCAGTTCGGTGCTGACCACCGGACTTATCGAAGCGAGCCCGAACACGCGCTTCAGCGGCGGCAAAACATCTTCGTACGGCACGCCGTTCAAGTGAAGCATGATCCGGCCGAATTCCCGTTCGAACCGGATCGCCGGAAAGGGCCTGAGCCCTCGTTTCACCTGTTCGAACACCGTTTTCTCAAAACGGTGCCTATTTTTTCCTTTCAAAACCAATTCCCCGTAGCGAAGCACAGCCAGTTGCGCTTGATTCATCTAGTTTCGTCCTTTCCGGCTACGTGCGGTAACCTGCGGTTTAACGGCTTTCAACACCTCGGTAAGCATGCGGTCGAACCGCTCCACATCCCCAAGCGTTTGCTGCAATGAATAACTTAGACGTATACCGCTGCGGGCAGCGGCGTCCGTATACCCCATAGCTGTCAATATGCGACTGGGCTTCTCCACGGAGGACGAACATGCCGACCGCGCCGAGACGAAGATGCCTCGCTGCTCAAGCGCGTGAACGAGCACCTCCGATTTCATGCCCGGATAAGTGAAGTGAATCAGATGCGGTGCCATGCCTCCAGGCTCGTCCGTTCCGCTAAGCATCAGCTCCGGATGGGAGCCGATTACGGCCTCCAGCTTCGTTCGCAGCTCCGCGGTATGAGCCGCAAACTGCGGCTGCTGCTGAACGGCGATCCGGACTGCCTTAGCCATGCCGACGATCGCCGGCACGTTCTCGGTGCCGGATCGCAGCCCTTGCTCCTGGCCTCCCCCATACAGCAGGGGCTGCAGCTCCACCCCGGAACGGATGTACAGAAATCCCGTTCCTTTCGGCCCGCCGAGCTTATGCGCCGCGCAGGTAAGCAGGTCGGCCCCCAATTCCTGCGGGACCACCTGCAGCTTGCCCAGAGCTTGTACCGCATCGACGTGGAACAGCGTCTTCACGCGGGGACGCAGCAGCTCTCCGATTTCCCGGATCGGCTGCACGCGGCCCATTTCGTTATTCACATACATGACGCTTACAAGAATCGTATCGTCGGTCAATGCGGCGCGCAGCGCATCCATGTCAATCCGGCCGGTGCGGTCGACCGGCACGTAGGTCACGCGGAACCCTTCTTGTTCCAGCTGCCGGAACGTGGCGTAAACCGAGTCGTGTTCGATTTGAGACGCGATCAAGTGCGTGCCGCGGTGCCGGTAACGATAGGCGGCCCCTCTTATCGCCCAATTGTTGCTTTCCGTGCCGCCGGACGTAAACCGAATTTCCGCAGCCTTACAGTGAAGCGCAGACGCAATCGTTTCCCGGCTGCGGGCGACGAGCGTCTGCGCGTCGATACCGAGGCGGTGCAGCGAAGACGGATTCCCGTAATAGGTTTTCATGACTTCCGTCATCGTGTCAATAACTTCGGGCAGCATCGGCGCAGTCGCCGCATAATCCAAATATAACAAGTCTATGAGCCTCCGCTTCCAATAAGTACTAGCCGTCTAACGAAAAACAAGACCAATCCTCGCGCCTCCGTACACCGGAAACGGAAATTGGTCCTACCCAACCTTTTAAGAAAGCTCGTAGGCAGTTTGAAGCTGCCGCACTTTGCGAACATAGTTTTGCGTTTCCTTCGGGAGCAGATGCAGCTTGTCCATCAACTGTTGATCGGTGCGTATGCCGAGCCGGTCCAGACGGCCGGGACCGGCGTTGTAAGCGGCTAGCGCCACACCTTGATTGCCGTTGTATTTCATGAGCAGATCGGACAAATATTGCGTACCGCCGGCAATGTTCTGCGCTGGATCGAAAGCGTTCGTAACCCCGAGGTCGGCGCCCGTCGAATCCATCAGCTGCATCAGGCCCTTCGCCCCCGCCTGGGAAACAGCGCGAGGATTGAATGAAGATTCCGCTTCAATGACAGCCTTGATCATGCTCGGCCGCACGCCGAACTTCTGACTCGCTTCTTGAATGATAGGCTCGAAATCCGTAGGTTGGCTTGGGGCCAATTGCTCCTGCCAATACGCTCCTGACGAACCGAACGTCCCATTCGCGAAAAGCGGCGATTTGGACATAGCCGATGACGCGGCCGAGGTTAGCGCGGCTCCCGAGGCTTTAGCCGCATTTTGCCGGGCAGCCTGAGTCGCCATCAGCCCCTCGAGCAACTCGGCGAAATCGCCGTCGCTCCCGTCGGAGCCTGCCGGATTCGAGGAAAGCAAGCCGGCTTTATTTATCGTTTGCAGCTGCAGCAGTTCCTTGATCGTGCGCGGATCCAGGGATCCGATGTTCATGGACATGATGGTGAATGCTCCTTACGTATAAGAGATCATAGATCTATTGTACACTCTTTCGAGTACGGGTTCTACCCTAAAAATGTAAAGCAGGCCGAAGGCGGCCTGCTTCGTTTCTCCCGAAGTCATGCGTACAGCGGTACGAGGATGAAATACCCAGCCAGCGATATCAATCCGATTACAAGCGCCCAGCCGCCGAGTGCACGCTGTCCGACAGAGTAAGCGAACAGCCCCAGCACAGCGGCTGTACTGCCGAGCAGCGCCGGGAACGCGAACAGCGACAAGACGGCGAGCACGATCGCCGTCAAACCGAGCCAGCGGTACGCAGTACCCGATCGCTCCGGCGCCTGACCCTCACTTGTTGTACGTACCGCCCGGTCTTCCGTCCGTTCCCTTACGGAAACAGGCGCACCGGAAGGAGGATAAATGCCCGCCTCTGCGGCAAATTCCTCGTGAACGCTACCCCCCGATTCGCGAGTAACCTGCTGCAGCTTGTAACGCTGCAGCGCGGCATCGTTACGGTCAGGCTTTGCAGGCTCCCCTCCGAGCTTCCGTTTCATATCCGTTCGTCCTTTCCGGGTCAGGATGATTTGGACTTCTTCGGCTCAAAGGTGTGACAACAGGTGTTTCTTACGCTTGTGGCACGGTCTTGATGATCAACGAAATCCGTCGCGAATTCAGTATCGTACCCGACTTCAGCATGTTTGTCGACTTCAATCATGATCGTTTTCGCATTGCAATTGTTGCCTTGCGCCCAGTATTCGCAGTTGGCAACGCTGCATTTGACTTCTGGCATATGATCACCCCCTGCCCACAGCTTGCCCGCTGCAAAGAGGGGGTATTCTTGCCAAACTGGGTTCATTTACCGGATAGAGTCGGGGTAGAGTCGATGGTACAGCACCAAATACATGCCGTGCGACCATAATAATGGCCTCGCCGGAGGGCCCCATTTGCTGACCCAATTCTCGTACCCTTCGCGTGACGGAAGCGCATCCGGAACCTGCTCCGGCAGCCGGCCGCTGGCGTCGGCCTTGGACACGATCCAATGCAGCGCCGCTTCGGCTGTCTCGCGTCGGCCGCGCGAAAGAGCGGCCCATCCGTACCAGGCGGTCAGGAGGAGCCACTCGCCGCCGCCGTAATACGTGTCGCTGGCATAACGGCGAAGCCCGCCTTGTGCCGTGCGCAGCTCGGCATCGATTCGATTAAGCGTCGCCTCCATCGCCGGATGATCCGCTTCGAACATGTGAAACGGCTCAAACAGCCACAGCAAGCTCGCATCGACGCCTTCGTAATTGATTTTATACGTTACCGTGTCGTCGGCTTTGACGGGCGCGATATTTTTCACGAAATGTCCGTCCGGGTGGACCGCATGCTGCAGCAGGAACTCACGAATGCTCGCGCAAACCGTTTCCAGCTCATTCCGCCGGTCCAGTCGCGCGATCGCTTTCAGCCCGCCGTACAAACAGGCAAGCGTGGAGGGGTGGATAAATTCCGCATATTCTTCCCAACAGTCGAAATTCGGCAGCTGCCAGAACGCGACCAAATAAGCGACCGTCGCATCGACAGCCGGGCGATACGCATCCGGAATTTGCGGCTGCCCCGTCGCCTTCAAATGTTCGCTCAGTCCCCACAACCAGGCGCCGTAACCGTCCAGTTGAAAGTGACCCCAATCCGATTGTTCGTCGTCGCGGCCGTCCGCATAGTAGCGCGTATGTAAAAACTGCTCCTGCGGAATAAACTCGCCCCGCTCCTTCTTGCCTAGCAAATCGTCAATATGCGGCTTTTTCGATTCGATAATTCGGCTTACCCACTCATAGAACAGGCGGGAGCTGTCATGCTGCCCCGCAACATCCATGCCGTAAGCGATAAAGCTGCCGTCGCGCAGCCAACTGAACGTGTAATGGGAAAATAAAGGGGATGCTACGTACCCTCCCCGTTCGTGCTGATTCCATGTTATTACGCGGGTGCTGGCTTCCGCCAATTGTTCCGCCGTCAGCCTAGCGGTCATCCGGGCGACACTTCCTTTACGCTTGTATCAAGCTAAATAAAAAGAGATGCCGGAAAGCACCTCTACTTGTCATTATATGGAAAAGCAGTGGCGATTATACGTTATACCTTTTCGCCCTGCATCCTTTTTTGCGTAATATAGTCGGTTTCATAGTACGACAGATCTTCGCGAAGCGTCTCGAAAATTTTGGAGAGCTCAATCGTCAAGTCGCGGACTTCACGCACCGGCTTTTTGCGGAAACGAATAGCATCCTGGCCTGTGTAGGCGTAACGACCGTCTTCGGAATAACATTCATTTTTAGGATAAAAGAAGCTGTTTACGGATGAATGATACACTTCATAAAGTACTTTCTCCGAATATTCCACGTTGAAGTTCGGTCGGCGCAGCGCAACCCCCAGCTTCTCGTAAGCCACCTCCGAAAATACGAGCAAGTGCCGGGTATCGGAAAGATATCCTTTATAAAACTCTTCCATCGCGCTGTCGTTCTCGGTGTTTAATTTCGTGAGCGAGCTCCCGTTTAAAAACTGCTCCATTTTGGCGATGGCTTCGCTCAATTTTGCTCTCGTCGTTTCACAAAGGTTTTTCACATGTTCTACTGACATAATTCCGGTAGCCTCCTCAACTTTGACGCAACAATAAATTTTATTCATACAAGCAGATTTCCAATCAATCGTACCATAAAACCAGAGTAAAAGTAATAGGAGAAATTCATTCATCCGGCTGGTTAACTTTGCTTATGATGATTCCTACGAACGTCGGGAAGTCTACTCCTATGACGAATACAGGAGGCTGTCACCGATGTGGAAATACGCGTTCCCCGTGTTGCTCGTAGTTGCAGGCGCGCTGATCCTGTTCCCCCGCGGCGATCAAACGCCACGACCCGAAGCCTTGTCGCCCCAAGCCGAGCTTCAGATGAAGCAAACGACATTGAATCAAGACCTTAAGCAGACCGAAGAGCTGTGCCGCAATCAATGCAGCTATGAGCTGCGCCGTGTGGCCGGCGAGATGAGCCGCAATGACGAAAACCGCATTCCGGCTTTACTGTCCGACTTGCAAAAGGATCATCCGCATATGCAGCTTCTTGTTCGAACCAAGCGCAACGAGTCCTTGTCGCAGGGCAAAGCTGCCGGTACTTTGAAAGATCCGGTGCGCCGGGCTGCGGATACCTATATGACGGAAGCGAAAATCCAAGTAGACGCAGGACGCTCGTATCAATCGCCGGCCTTCGAAGCGGAAGGCAGCCAGTACTTCGTCTTAGGCGAGCCGGCGGATGACGGTACAAGCGGTATTATCGGCGTCGTAGAGCAGCACATTCTGAAGCAGGTGGCCGATCATCAGCTTAAAAACTTGCGGATTGTCACCTATCCGAGCGAAGGACGCTACAAAATCGAATCGGTCGATTCTGATACCTTACAGGATGTTCATGTCCATCATCCGGAAGGAAATCAAGGCACGAGCCATTATCATCAAAATCAAGTTGTCGTCCGGTTCAACAAAGAACCGACCGAAGCCGAGCTTTCCCAAATTCGCAAAGAAATCGGCGGTAGCACCGTGCAGAAGCTCGGTTACACCTATGTGTTCGAGTCCGACCGCATGGAAGCTAAGGCGCTTATGAATTACTTCCGCAAATGGAATGTTTCGTACAGCGAGCCTCACTTCCTTTATTTAACCAACGAGTCGGCCGTTCCCACGCCGACAGCTAACAGCATCACGCCGAATGATGCTTTATATCGCCGGTATCAATGGAATTTGCCGCAAATCGAAACCGAGGCCGGCTGGAACATTTCCAAAGGCTCCGATCAAGTCACCGTTGCCGTCATCGACACCGGAGTCGATTTGAAGCACCCGGACTTGAAGAACCAGCTTGTTAGCGGTTTGAACGTCGTAAATAAGGACGCCGATCCGCAGGACGATGTCGGGCACGGCACCCATGTCGCCGGGGTCATCGGAGCCTTGGTCAACAACAATCTGGGCGTAGCCGGCATGAGCTGGTACAACCGGATCATGCCGGTTAAAGTACTTGACTCGAGCGGAGCCGGCAGCACCTATGCCGTGGCGCAAGGCATCATTTGGGCCACCGACCATGGCGCCAAAGTCATCAATATGAGTCTCGGCAATTATGCCGATGCCGAATTTCTCCATGACGCGATTCGATATGCGTACGACCGCGATGTCGTGCTGATTGCCGCGAGCGGCAACGATAACACGGATCGGCCGGGTTATCCCGCCGCTTATGAGGAAGTGTTCGCGGTCGCGGCGGCCGACTCCCAGAAGTCGAAGGCGTCGTTCTCCAACTACGGCGATTACATCGACGTTACGGCGCCGGGCGTCAGCATCGCCAGCACGTACCTGAACAACCAGTACGCGGCATTGTCGGGGACGTCAATGGCAAGCCCGCACGTAACAGCGCTCGCCGCGCTGATTCGTTCGGTCAATCCGAAGCTGAAAAATACGGAAGTGATGCAGCTCATGCGCGACACCGCGACGGATCTGGGCCAGGCCGGCAAAGATAAATATTTCGGCTACGGCTTAATCGACGTGGCCGCCGCCCTGAAAGCCGCCCAACCGAAGTCCGTCCGGCAGGAAGAGCCGACAGCTCCGAATAACACCACGCTTCCGAACTGGCCCGGGTGGCTGCAGCGTCTGTTCGGCAGTTGAACCGGCACCAGCACAGCGCATGTGCGCAAAGCAAAGAAACCGCCTCATGAGGCGGTTTCTTTGCACATCTAAAACCATCCGTTTGCTGTATGTGGCTGAAAGAAAGTTTGCCGTAAGCCGGGTTCTGTGCTTCCAGTGGTCGTAACGGGGGCCACCCTGCCACCATTGAAGCGACAATCATCTATCTAGGCCAAACATTGCTGCCTGGCTCAAGCGACCAACCCGAACGCGCCTCGGGCTAAGGCTGTCCCTTAAAGAGACTAGCGTTCCTCTAGGTCTTGCTCCAGATGGGGTTTACCAGGAACCATGTCACCATGGCTCCTCGTGGTCTCTTACACCACGGTTCCACCCTTGCCTGTGCCGCTGCCGTGAAGCGGCGGCCATCGGCGGTCCGTTTCTGTGGCACTAGCCTTCAGCTCGCGCTGACTGGACGTTATCCAGCATCCTGCCCTATGGAGCCCGGACTTTCCTCTCGCGGCGCAAGGCCGCCAGCGATTGTCTGTCAAACTTTCTTTTGCAACAGATGCAATTGCTAGTATAACCCCATTCGCCGCAAAAGGCAATACGCCTAAATGAGGTCGGGCTTACACAAATCGGAAAGGCTCCGTGTCGGTCTGCGAAGCGATGGCGCGCGTCTTCCATTTGCGATCATCCAGCTTGCGCTGCAAATAATCGGCGACGCCTTGCTTCATAATCTTCTCCACGTTATGTCCGGGGTCGATCAAGGCGATGCCCGCGGCGAGCGCATCGTGCGCCGTATGATAATCGATATCGCCGGTGATCAGCACATCGGCTCCTGCGAAGATCGCATTGCGCACATACCTGCCGCCCGAGCCTCCGAGCACAGCCGCCTTACGGATGACGCGCTGCGGGTCGCCAACCATGCGCACCATCGGCACTTCATATGCCTGTTTGACGCGCTCGCACAGCTCAGCTAAGGTGACCGGAGCCTCCAGCTTCCCGGCCCGGCCCAGCCCGAACGTACGCGTCTTCAAGTCAAGCGCATATAAATCGTAAGCTACCTCTTCGTACGGATGCGCCTTCAGCATGGCCTGCACGACACGCCGTTCGGCGCTCTGCGGCACGATCGTTTCAATGCGGATTTCTTGCGCTTGCTCCAGCTGCCCCTGCCGTCCGATGTAAGGATCCGTTCCTTCGCCCGGCTTGAACGTTCCGACGCCTTCGATGTTGAAGCTGCAGTGGCTGTACTTGCCGATAGCGCCCGCCCCTGCATCGAACATCGCGGCGCGCACCTTGTCCGCGTGGTCGACCGGCACGAAGACAACCAGCTTCTTCAGCTTGTCGGTGTGCACTTCATCAAGCGGCTCGGTAACCTTCAGCCCGATCGCCTCAGCCATCATATCGTTAATGCCGCCGTCCGCCACATCCAAATTGGTATGGGAAATGTAGACGGCGATATCGTGTTTAATCAGCTTCTCGTACAAGCGCCCGGCCGGCGTATCGGTTTGCAGATGCGGCAGCGGGCGAAAAATAATCGCATGATGCGCAATGATCAAATTGGCGTCGACGCGCAGCGCTTCTTCAACGACTTCATCCGTGACGTCCAGCGCAATGAGCACATTGCGGATTTCCTTCTGCAGCGTTCCGAGCTGCAGACCGATTTTGTCATTCTCCACCGCATACGATTTCGGCGCTAACTCTTCCATTAGTTGAATGACGGCTTGACCTTTGGCGTACATGCGGCCAACACCTCCCTGATCCGGTTCATTTCCTTCCGGTATTCGGCTTCTTTCGCGCGGGCGGCCTCGGTCTGCGACAACCGAAGCTGCGCGCATATCTTATCCATTTTCTCAAGTTCCCAAGTCCACTTCGTTCTCCAGACGTCGGACGCTTCCCGCGTCAAGTAGGGCCCCATGAGAAGGAGAAGCTCACGCTGAACTTCCCTTCCGTCCGCGCATACGAGAGGAGCGTACATCTGCTCCGGCTCAAGCCCGGTTTCAGCGGCGGACACAGCAGTTAAGATTTCGTAGATTTTGCCGTCCTCTTCCAGAATACGTTCTCCGATCAGCACCCAGCCGTTCGCAAGCAGCCACTCCCGAACCGCAGGTTCGCCGACATTCGGCTGCAATACGAGCCGTTTCACCCCCTTGAGCTTCGACTTCCCCGCTTCTAGAATAGACACGATCAAGGCTCCGCCCATTCCCGCGATCGTAATGACGTCCACTTCGCCCGGTTCGATCACCGCCAGCCCGTCGCCAAGCCGAACGTCGATGACGTGCTTCAAGCCCGCTGAACGGACTTGCTTGGATGCCGCCTCATACGGCCCTTCGTTCACCTCGCCGGCCACCCCGCTCACGATGACCCCGTTTGCCGCCAAATAAGAAGGGAGCAGCGCGTGATCGGACCCGATATCCGCTAACCGGCTGCCCTCCGGTACTTCCCTCGCAATC
Source organism: Paenibacillus sp. JCM 9796 (assembly GCF_055379675.1). Lineage (NCBI taxonomy): Bacteria > Bacillati > Bacillota > Bacilli > Caryophanales > Paenibacillaceae > Paenibacillus > Paenibacillus sp. JCM 9796. Next base: position 4,778,929 of record NZ_AP043723.1, on the reverse strand, counting down.
CATTCCAATCGTTTCGACAACTTTATCATTCACATTACCCCATGACCCAGACGGTCCATTTTTTTCGCCAAACGAACAAGATCGCCGCTTGCATACACATTTTGCTTAGCAGCAGCCATTGCAGCGCTTGTTCGCCGTACTTCTCGGCATAAAGCATACCATACAATTCCGGCATGTACCAAACGATGAGGCCCAGCAAGAAGAAGACGAGCCCGATTTGACGGCTTCTCTCGTGGATCAACCAGGACAGCCAGCAAAACAATATCCCAAGCGGCACCCAGCTAATTTCCAGCGTAAACCAGTTGATCGCATCAAGCTGATGATGAAGCAGCCAACCGTAACAAAAAACGAGACTGACCCATCCGCACAACTGGAACAGCGCCAGCCGTGCCAATAGCCCGGTGATCATCCATATTAGACTGGTGATAAACACATATCCGACGACAAGCACCGGCTCCTCGATGCCGTGAAGCTTCATCATATAAACCCCGATAAACAGCAGGAATAGCGAAGCCATGCCCAGCAGTATTTGCGCCGCCATCGGTTCCTTGGCCCGCTTGAGCCCTCCCCACACATAACAGGCGGCCAAAACGGCCAATGCGACCCCCATTTGCATTGGTAATTCAAAAGCGTTAAAATTAAGAGCAGAAAAGGATAAAGCGGCCGCTATGATTAAATTGAGCATCCATATTTTCCAATTGCTGTTTCTTATTTGCGATGACGAAAGCCCCAAAAATCCGCTCCCGGTATCGGGCTTCGCTGCATCGTTATCCAAATAAATGTTAAGTAAAAAATCGCAATACTGCTCCGGTAACAGTCGGCTGCGCCGCCAGTGTTCGATTTCGCGAATGAGCATTTTCTTTTTTTCGTCCATAAGCGTCCTTCTCCCCCAAGGCCCGGCATACTTCTTTCCTATTTCATTATCGGCGGCGGGGACATAAAAAATTAGACCTTGCTGCGAGGCACTCGCAGAAGGTCCAACATAGATCCGAACGCATGACCGTTTCGTTTATTCCAAGAAATCCTTCAGCCGCTTGCTGCGGCTTGGGTGCCGAAGCTTACGGAGCGCCTTGGCTTCGATTTGGCGAATCCGCTCGCGCGTAACGCCGAATACTTTACCGACTTCCTCCAGCGTTCTTGTGCGGCCGTCATCCAGTCCGAAGCGCAAGCGAAGAACGTTTTCTTCCCGTTCCGTCAACGTGTCGAGCACGTCCTCAAGCTGTTCCTTCAGCAGTTCGTAAGCGGCGGCATCCGCAGGTGCCAGCGCCTCCTGGTCCTCGATGAAATCCCCCAAATGTGAATCGTCTTCCTCACCGATCGGCGTTTCCAATGAAACCGGCTCTTGAGCGATTTTCATAATTTCGCGCACTTTATCGGTACTGAGATCCATCTCTTTGGCGATTTCTTCCGGTGTGGGTTCGCGCCCGAGCTCTTGCAGCAGTTGTCGGGATACCCGGATCAGCTTGTTGATGGTCTCTACCATATGTACCGGTATCCGAATCGTCCGCGCCTGGTCCGCAATCGCTCGCGTAATCGCCTGGCGAATCCACCATGTCGCATACGTACTGAATTTGTATCCCTTCGTATGGTCGAACTTCTCAACGGCTTTAATCAAGCCCATATTGCCTTCCTGGATTAAATCAAGGAACAGCATGCCGCGTCCGACATATCGTTTGGCAATGCTGACAACGAGACGCAAATTGGCTTCGGCCAGACGGCGCTTCGCTTCTTCGTCGCCAAGCTCGATCCGTTTCGCCAAATCGACTTCATCTTCTGCGGAAAGCAGAGGAACACGGCCGATTTCCTTCAAGTACATCCGCACCGGATCGTTGATCTTAATGCCCGGAGGCAAAGATAGATCGTCGTCAAAGTGGAAATCGTCGTGCTCATTATCATGCGGATTCATGTCATGGTCTTCATCCGACTCGTTGCCGACGTCGATGCCCATTTCTTGGAGCTGCTCGAAAAATTCGTCGATCTGCTCCGGATCTTGATCGAAAGGCGCCAGCTTTTCCATTATCTCTTTGTACGTAATAACCGAGCGCTTCTTGCCCTGTTCGATCAGTTGTTCTTTCACTTGCTCCAACGTCAACTCTGTCTCTATTTCCGTGCGTTGATCGTTCGCCATAATCCAACTCCCTCCTCCTTGGAACTCCCCTAAGCGCGCTTAAGCATCAGGATGATTTCAATTGCTTTTCCAAGGATATAATTTCACTGCCCAGCTGCAGAGCTCTTGGAATATCTCCCATTCGTTCCGCTTGTTTAATTTCTTCTCTCTTACGCTCCAATTGCTGCAGAAGCGGATACTTCTTAATTTCGCGAATGTAATCGTCAATCACGGCTTCGTTCACACCGTTGCGATTATCTATTAAGGTCAAAGAGCTTGCCAAGCTCTCGAGCTTGTCATCCTGGAGCATCCCGATGAACATGCTTGCATTCGGTTCGTATCCTTGTGCATAGTAGGCGTACAAGTAGGCGGCGATGGCCGCATGAGCCTCCATATTGAACTCGTCCCCCAAACGACGCTCGACATACTGGGAAACGTCCCGGTCCAGCATCATTACGGCAAGCAATTGTCGCTCTGCAAATTGATAGGCAGGGATCATTGAAGGGGTCTGTTCACGAGGCTTTCCGTCATTCATACCATTATTCCACGGATTGGGTTTATTATCCCCGGATCGGCTGTTTTTTTCCGTCTGCAGCCTGATCTCATTAAGCGTCTGCATCGCGGAGTCATAGGAATACCGGAACTCGGAAGTTAAATCCTTCACGTAGTGCTCCCTCTCAATCGGTGATGTGAGCCCCGCAATCAATCGGAGCGCCTGCTGTATATATCGTAGCCTCTCCCCATCCTCCTGCATCCTATAGTTTTTGCGAAAATAAAGAAGTTTATATTTGATCGACGGTACGGCGGTCTCGATAACCTCGCGTACGAATCGTTCAGAACCGTGATTGGCAATATATTCGTCCGGATCCATGCCCCCCGGGATTACCGCGATCTTCACCTGGCACCCGGCGTTCTCTAAGAGCGGAATGCTCTTGTAGGCGGCCGATTGTCCGGCATTATCGCCGTCGTATGCAACCGTTACCCGTTCCGCAAGCCTGCGAATCGCTTCGGCGTGTTCCGGCGTCAGAGCCGTTCCCATCGTGGCGACTCCGTTCGTGACTCCCGCATCCCAGGAACGAATGACGTCCATGTACCCTTCGAACAGGACAATCTCCTGCATTTTGCGTATTTGGGGTCTCGATGCGTGCAAGTTGTACAAGGTACGGCTCTTATGGAACAGCATCGATTCCGGGCTGTTTAAATATTTGGGCTGTCCGTCCCCCATCAACCTTCCGCCGAATGCGATCGTCTGCCCTTTCCAATCGCGGATCGGGAACATCACGCGATCTCGAAATTTGTCGACGTAACCGGTGCCATCCTGTTTCGCCGAAATCAAACCGCCTTGTTCCATGAGCGGCAGCGGAAATTGCTTCTTGTCCAGCAGATTAACGAGCGTATCCCATCTGGATGGCGCGTAGCCGATGCCGAATGTCTCCATCAGCTTACCTGTAATCCCTCGTCCCATCAAATACTGTTTAGCCGCTTTTCCCTGCTCCGTATTGTGGAGAATGTACTGGTACAGCTTGTCGGCCAGCTCGTACGCTTCGAGAAGCTTAGCCCGCTCCTTGCTCTCTTTCGTTTCCGCCCCGGTATGAGACGCCCCAAGGCCGACCTGCAGATTCGCTTCCTCCGCTAATTTCCTAACCGCTTGACCGAAGGATAAACCTTCGATTTCGGCGACGAAACGAATCACTTGCCCGCCTGCGCCGCAGCCGTAGCAATGGTAAATTTGCTTCTCCGGCGTAACGGTGAACGACGGCGTCTTCTCGGAGTGAAAAGGACACAGGCCTTTCAGATAATGCCCTTGTTTCGTCAAATGCACGTACTTGCCGACGACTTCGACAATATCGTGAGCCTTCAGGACGGCGTCGATGACATGATCGGGAATGCGTCCGTTACTCATCCTATCCACCTTCAATCCAATTAACACGTAATACTATTCGCTACTTTAGGCGATTCTCCTGCAAACGGGATAAAAGTTTTGTCAAAGATTGTAGAAATTCATCACGATCCTGATTCGTAAACGCTCTGGGCCCTTTCGTATGCTTCCCTCCGCGCCGCAGCTTGGCTTGCTCGTGGCGGCGTTCCAGCAAAAAATCCATCGTACGATCGTTGAACAGCTGCCCCCGGTTGGATAGGGCGAACGCCTTCTTCCCGAGCGCAAGAGCCGCAAGACCGAAGTCCTGGGTAACGAGAACGTCTCCTGCCTGAATTCGATTCACGATATAAAGATCGACCGATTGATCGGAACGATCCACTTGAACGATTTCGACGCCGTCTTCCGGCTGCAGCCGGTGATCGAACGAGGCGACCATGACCACTTGAACGTCAAACCGTGAAGCGGCGTTGCGGATTTCGGCTTTGACCGGGCAAGCGTCCGCATCCACTATTATTTTATACGTCATGAGAGACCACCACGGGGATAATTCAGATATGTGAATGTTTTTACAATCGCACTACCGTAATATTATATACGATGAAATTACAAAAAATCCTGCTTATATCCAAAAGAAACAGACTACCTGGAACGGAATATATCGATGATGATGCTGGCCGTCTCCTCGACGGCTTTGTTGGACACGTCGATGACCGCGCATCCGATTCGTTTCATGACCGCGTCAGCAAACTCCAGCTCTTTATGAATGCGCGCGGTGTTCGCGTAAGTGGCGTTGCCGGGCAGCCCTAACGTCTTCAACCGCTCGGTGCGAATCACGTTCAGCTTCTCGGGGTCGATCCGCAAGCCTACAATCTTCTTGGAGGATACGGTGAACAATTGATCGGGCGGTGCAATTTCCGGTACCAGCGGCACATTCGCGACCTTGAATTTTTTGTGGGCCAAATACATGGACAGCGGTGTCTTGGAAGTCCGCGACACGCCGACCAGCACGATGTCGGCCTGCAGCACGCCGCTGAAATCGCGGCCGTCGTCGTATTTGACGGCAAACTCGATCGCTTCCACCTTCTTGAAATAATCTTCGTCCAGCTTGTGGATCATTCCCGGCAAATGCCTTGCTTCCTGTTTAAGCGTATGCTCCAGTGTGCGAATGACCGGTCCGAGCACATCGATGTATACGATGCCGGCGCGTTCAGCTTCCTCGATCAAGTAATCCCGCAGCTCGGGAATAACGAGCGTAAAGACGATCGCCCCGTTGCGTTCCACCACGGTTCGGATCATTCGATCGATATCCGTTATTTCCTGCAGGAAAGGCACCCGTCTTATTTCTACTTGCAACGGATCGAATTGAACGGCGGCCGCGCGTACGACCGCTTCCCCCGTATCTCCGGCCGAATCGGAAGCAACGAATATGACCGGCTTAAGCATGGTTACCATCTCGGCCTCGTCCCCCTTGGTAAAGTTCTGGCATGACCTACTCTTACTACGAGCCTATACACGGTAATGTTTCATGATGGGACAAACAAAAAATCTCGCTAACCAAAGCCTAGTAAGCAGACTCTGTAACGAGAATTCCATGGATGCATCATATTATAATAACATTGCACGAAAATTATGTCAATTTTTTCATCTATATTTCATAGCGATCCATTTGATCTAAAAAATCACGCGATTTCAAGCGCAAGCCTGCGTGCGTGTCGAAGTAAGCGCGCAATATTTGTTTCAACAACGCTTTCGTCTGCGGCTTCACGTCAATTTGCCCGAGCCTCCTGACGTCGGTTTGAACAAAGATCCGCAGCAGCTTCAATGCTCCGGGCGTTAAAGCAATCGCCTGCGGATCGCGCAGCCGGCAAGTCTCGCATAAGATGCCGCCGAGCCCGACGCTGAACGAAACCGCTTCCCCTTTACTGCCGCAGATGACGCACTGTTCCAGCTCAGGCATATAACCGGCGTGCATCATCATTTTCATTTCGTATAAGTGGACGACAATCTGCATATCCTTGCCTTCAAGCAGCGCATGAAAGCTCCCTTTCAATTGCTCGAATAAGTAAGGTTGTCCTTCCTGATCGCCCAGCATCCGGTCAGTCAGCTCCGCCAGGTACGACGCGTTAGCCGCCAGATGCAAATCTTCGCGCAACTTGTGGAACGCCTCCACGATCTCGGCGTGATTCAGCGTTCCGAGCTGACCCGATTTGAAAAATGAAAAATCGCCCAGCGTAAAAAGCTGGACGGTCGAGCCGAATCGGCTTTTTACTTTTTTGGCGCCTCGGGCGACAATACTCATTTTTCCTTGTTCCCGAGTAAACAGCGTAATAATTTTATTGCCTTCCCCATAATCCATGCTGCGAATGACGATTCCCTGCAGCCTATACTGCATCGGCAGTCTCTCCCTGCTCCTAAGCCTCGCGCGTATTACTTACTGAAGCCAGTCGGAGGCTTCCAGCCCCGCTTCTTCCTCCGGTTCCGGTTCCTCTCCGTCTTGGACATTCATCTCTTTATAAAGCAGGTAGGCATCCACATCTCCAGTCATCGAAAAATACTTCCACGAAAAATCTCTCATGGTACATCCTCCCCAGTGTGACATGACTACAATACCTGTTTATAGGAATAGGATGATACGAATCGCATCGAAGTATGCTGAACAAATACTGGCATGTATGCTCTCCATTACCCTGCCTTTGTACTACTGAAACAAATTCCGTCTTATTCGTGCCTAAAACCGAGATCCTTCAGCACGCGGTCGTGGTTTCTCCAGTCTTTCTTCACCTTCACCCACAGCTCGAGGAACGTCTTGGAGCCGAGCAGCGCCTCGATATCGGCGCGCGCCTGTTTGCCGACTTCCTTCAACAATGCGCCGCTCTTGCCGATGATGATGCCCTTTTGCGAATCCCGTTCCACATAGATGACGGCCGAAATGCGGACGAGACCGTTCTCCTGCACTCGCATATCTTCAATGGACACCGCGATGGAATGCGGAATTTCTTCGCGCGTCAGATGCAATAATTTCTCCCGGATCAGCTCCGCGCAAACGAATTGCTCCGGGTGATCCGTCACTTGATCCGCCGGATAATACTGAGGTCCTTCCGGCAAATATTTGATCACCTGCTCGAGAAGCGTGTTCACGTTGTTGCCGTTCTTCGCCGAGATCGGCACGATTTCAGCGAACGGGTACAGCTCCTTGTACGTTGTAATTACCGGCAGCAGCTGCTCGGGATGCACCTGGTCGATTTTGTTCATGACCAGGATGACCGGCGTCTTGACGTTACGTAGCTGCTCGATAATGAACCGGTCGCCGCCGCCGAGCCCTTCGACAACGTCGATCAGAAACAGCACGGCCTCCACTTCGCTGAGTGCGCTTTGAGCGGATTTCATCATATAATCGCCGAGTTTCGATGTCGGTTTATGTATACCCGGCGTATCGAGAAAGACGATTTGCGCTTCATCGGTCGTATATACGCCATGAATTTTGTTGCGCGTCGTTTGCGGCTTATCCGACATGATCGCGATTTTTTGGCCGATCACTTGATTCATCAACGTTGATTTGCCCACGTTCGGCCGGCCTATAATGGCCACGAAGCCGGATTTAAAAGGCGCTTTCTTGGTGTCGTTCTTTGAAGAGTTTGACATCAGTTGTCTGTTCCTCCGTCCAGATCTTGAGATGTGAATGCCCCGGGCAGCAGCGCCGATACGGTCGTCTCCGTGACGTCTCCGCGCAAATTCGCCAAATACACCGGCATATCCGGAGCGCATAGCTCCACGAGCACTTGACGGCAAACGCCGCAAGGAGAAACCGGATGCGGCGTATCGCCGACGACCGCAATGGCCTGAAACGTACGCGGCGCTTCCCCGTCCGCGATCGCGCGATGCAGCGCCGTTCGTTCGGCGCAGTTGGTCGGCCCGTACGCCGCATTCTCCACGTTGCAGCCGAGATGAACGCGGCCTGATGAATCGAGCAATGCGCTGCCTACTTTAAAGCGGGAGTACGGCACGTAAGCCCGCTCCCGCACTTGCTTGGCCCATTCGATCAATTCCGAGCGTTGCATGCGGTCACATCCTTCTTTGATTAGAAAATCGTGTATAAATAAAAGCAAAGCAACGTGATGAGGCTGCCTATCAAGGCTCCCAGCAGCTGCGAGGCGAAAGATCTCCGCCGTTTATCATATAACACGAGCGAGAGCACGATAGCGAGAAAAAAACCTAGCAGCGATGCGAGCGTATCCTCGATGCGGTATGCAATCAGCGTCGCAACGGCGAAGGCTACCGCGCTGAGCAAGCTCGGCTTCACCCAGGTGCCCTTCTCCGTGAACCGCGTCTGAATGACGATTACCGTCAGAATAACCAATGATAGCAAAATCCATACCGCGCCTGCGGTCAGCGCATGGCCTTCCATGGCGCGACCGGTCCGCAGCAGCCGGTCGATCGGATCGTAGAACACGACCATGCCCGTAACAACGGCAAAAGCCGCAGTCACCAATACCGCGGCTGCCGCTACGTCTTTGGCGATTTTGGCGAGCGGATGGATGTCCGGCATCGCCAGATCGACCGACTTCTCAATGGCGGTATTGATGAGTTCCGTCACGATAACGAGCGTCACCGCAAGCAGAATGAACAAGACGTCCGTTTTGGAAAGACCGAAAAGCAAGGCAAGCACCAAGGCCAGAAACGCTAGCGTGAAATGAAATTTCATGTTGCGCTGGGTGGAGAGCGCATATTTGACGCCTTCGTACGCGTACCGGAAGCTGCGCTGCCATTTGACCGGCTGTCTCACCGGGTCAAGCCCGCCTGCTGCAAGATCGCTTCCTGCTTCGCAAACATTTGCTTCTCTGCCCCTTCGTCCTGATGGTCGTACCCGAGCAAATGGAGGAAGCCGTGCACGAACAGGAACCCTAGCTCCCGATCGACGGAATGGCCGTACTCTTCGGCTTGCGCCACAGCCTTTTGTACGGAAATAATGACGTCTCCGATCGGCTCCTCGAAGCCTTCTTCCTCGTCGTCCCCTTCGTCCGAAGCATCGTCTTCATCGGCGTCCGAATCCGCACCGTTGCCGATGAATTCGAATTCCTCTTCGTCGTACTCCTCGTCGCCGTACACGATCTCAATCTCATCCTCGCCCATCTCGAGCATCGAGAAGGAGAGAACGTCCGTCGGCTTATCCAGTCCGCGGTACTGTTTATTCAGCGCTTGAATCGCCGCATCGTCGACGAACGTTAACGTCACTTCGCCGTCCGATACCTGCTCGGCCTTCCCGGCCAGCCGCAGCAGCTCTTCCAGCTTCCGGACCAGCTCCGGGCTAATCTCGATATGGTCTTGCTCATTGCTAAACGATAATCTCAAACTCATGGGTCCACCTCTTTTTTATTCTCGTCCGCTTTATTCTCGTCCGCAGCCTTGTCTTTGTCTTTACGAGCTTTTGGATCTGCCCGCGTCACTTGAACGTCGGCCGGATATTCGATTCTGGAGTGAAAAATACCGAGCAGCGTCTCGTTCAACGTTCTCGCAATTTGATCGAGCTCTTTAATCGTCAAATCGCATTCATTGAATTGACCGTCGTCCAATCGGCTCTTGATAATCTTGCGAACCATCGAATCGATTTGCTCCACGGTCGGATTCCGCAGCGAGCGGACAGCCGCCTCGACGCAGTCGGCGATGCCGACAATCGCCGCTTCCTTCGTCTGCGCATTCGGTCCCGGGTAGCGGTAGTCCTTCTCCTCCGGCGGTTCTTCGCCCCGCTCTTCGGCTAGTTTCTTCGCTTTGTGGTAAAAAAACTGAAGCAGCGTCGTGCCGTGATGCTGCTCGGCGATATCGCGAATCGGCTTGGGAATATTAACATCCTTCAACATTTCGGACCCGTCGCGGGCATGAGCCACGATAATGGACTTGCTGAGCGCCGGATCGATTTTGTCATGCGGATTTTCGATATTCGTTTGATTCTCGATAAAATAGCTCGGTCTTTTCGTCTTGCCGATATCGTGATAGTACGATCCGACCCGGCACAGCAAGCCGTCCGCGCCGATCGCTTCCGCGGCGGCCTCCGACAAATTGCCGACCATCACGCTGTGATGATACGTCCCCGGGGTCTCCGTCAGCAGCTTGCGCAGCAGCGGATGGTTCGGATTGGACAGCTCGACGAGCTTCAACGGCGACAGAATGCCGAACGCCACTTCGAAGAACGGGAGCAAGCCGATGACGAATACGGCGGTCAGCAGCCCGCTGCCAAGGGCGAACGAGGCCGCGAAGATGGCGGCGCGTTTGGACTCCTGCTCCTCGAACAACAGCAAGGCGGCAACAAGCGCCACCGCGAACACCGAAACCATCATGCCCGCCTTGAGAATCGACGAGCGCTGGCTCGCCCGCTGAATCGAGAAAATCGCGGCGAACGACGTGGAGAATGTCAGCAAGCCGTAGCGGAAGTCGAACGTTTGCACGTGGTCGGAGTTGAAAATGATGCTCGCCATCACGCTGAACAGCACGGTTGCGATAAACGCCAGCTGCGGGTTTAACAAAATCGTGATCAGCATCGCTCCCATGGCTGTCGGTGCCAAATACCCGATCATCGGGTAGTCGAGGTTCTGCATCATCGAGAACACTTTCATAAACGTAACCGTCAAAAATAAAATGAGCACGAGCATTAACAGCTGCACGTTGTTATACTTGATCGGCAGCGCGCTTTGCCGGACGTACATATACAGCGCAAGTCCGCATAAGGAAACGAAAATAAACAGACCGAGATGAGGCCAATACGAGCGATCGTCTTTCAACAGCTCCAGCGCAGCCAGCCGCTGATAGACGTCTTCGGTAATTTTATCACCCTTGGCCACGAGCACCTCGTTCTTGTTGATAAAAATTGGCTTCACATTGTCCCGGGCGTGGCCTTTCGCTTCTTCCGTACCTTTCTGATCGTAGAACTTGTTCGGCGTCAGCGCCGCCCGCACCAGCTCCTGCACAATCTCCCTCGCGTTGTTCTTCGACAAGGTCGAGGCGTTAACCAGCTCCGCCACTTTCGCCCGGCCCGGCTGCGCCTCCAGCAGCTGATCCGTCATCAGCCGTGATACGATTTCTTTGGCGACCGGCTGCATTTGGAGTAAATCATCCTTGCTCAGCCGCGGAATTTTATAAAACGCTTCCTCTGGAATCCGGTACTGCTGCTCGTCGAAATCCTGGCGCATCTCGGCCAGCAATTCGGGACTGTACTGCCCGCTGTCCTGAAACTGCTTCAGCTGACGGTACAGGTGGTCTTGAATAAGCTGCGGAATGACCGTTTTGTAAATGTTCACTTTATCGGCTGTGGACACGTCCGCGTCGGCATTAATTTGCTGCAGCTTCTCGAAGACGGCTTCAAGCGCCATCTCGTTTTTCAACGAAACGATTTTGTAAACAGGCTGCACTTTCGCAGCCGCCTCTTCCTTGGCCTTCTCCGTGGCTACTTCATTCAATATGGCGCGCGGCGCCAGAATGTCTTTCTCGGCGACGGCGTTCAGCGTGATATCGTAGGTTTGCGGGACAACACGGTGCAAAAGCGCAAAGTAAAAAAAGACGGCTAGCGCCAAAAACAGAAGAAAGCGCACGATGGCGCTATATCTCCAGCCGGCAAGCCGATATTGGTATTTGCCCCGAATGGAAACGCGATTGCTCATGATGAAAGGTCAGCCCTTTCTCAGCCTTCTTTGTCTTCATTATAGGCTACGATGATTTTTTGCACGAGCGAGTGACGAACGACATCCTGTTCGGCGAAGGTAATAAATCCGAGCTCTTCGATCCGGCCCAGGATCCGTTTCGCTTCCACAAGACCCGAAGACTTGCCGCGCGGCAGGTCGATCTGGGTGACGTCGCCGGTAATGACCATCTTCGACCCGAAGCCGAGCCTCGTCAGAAACATTTTCATCTGTTCCGGAGTCGTATTCTGCGCTTCGTCCAATATAATAAAAGAATCGTCAAGCGTTCTCCCCCGCATGTAGGCGAGCGGCGCGATTTCGATCAATCCGCGCTCCAGCGACTTCAGCACCTGCTCGGGACCCAGCACGTCGTTAAGAGCATCATACAACGGGCGCAAATAAGGGTCAACTTTTTCCTGAAGGTCGCCCGGCAGGAAACCGAGACTTTCTCCCGCCTCGACGGCAGGGCGCGTCAGCACGATCCGCTTCACTTTGCCCTCTTTCAGCGCGGCTACGGCGAGAACGACGGCGATGTAGGTTTTACCCGTCCCCGCAGGTCCGATCCCGAAGACGATATCCTTCTTCTTGATTTCGTTTACATACTGCTTTTGCCCGATCGTCTTCACACGAATCGGCTTGCCTTTGTGCGTAACGGCGATTTCGCCCTTGAACAGATCCAGCAGCTGATCGGCCTTCATCTCTTTGGACAAATCCAATGCATAAATCACGTCGCGCTCGGTCAGCACGTACTGGTTTCGGATCAACTCGAGCAGTACCGCAAACAAATGCTCGAGACGCGCGGTTTCGGCGCTCGCGCCTTGAATGACGATCTCCGCTTCGCGCGTAAAAATGGACGCCTGCACTTCCCGTTCAATCAAGTGCAGAAACTTATCCTGCGGCCCGAAAAGCGCCTGGCCCTCGGACGGATTTTTCAAAGATACTTTCACCGTTGTCGCTTGTTCCATCCAGTTCTCCTTCAACGATAACCGTTCGTCATATGAAATTAAGGCACAATCGGTTGTTCAACCGCAATTGACTCCTCGACTTCCAAAAGCACTTCCATATAAACTTTACCATTCTCCGCCTTCTCATGCAAAATTTTTTCGGAAACGACCCTTGCGCCCCCGCCCGCGGCAGACAATATTTGTGCTTTCGCCTCCGTCAATCCGACGCTCGACGCCTCCTTCGGATCGATCGGCTGCTCCTGAAGCTCCACTTCCATCACCTTCTCGCTGAGCCATCCGATCGGCAGTGTGTAGGAGCGCCAACTGAGCGTTTTGCGTTCCTGAATCGTTTCCGTCTGCCCGAACGGCACTTTACCGTACCCGGACACCTGCAACCCGCGGCTGCCGAGGACCAAGTAAGAGCGTTGTTTACTTTCGCCCGTGTAAACTTTATATTGACGCACGAGCGGTACTTCGACCGTCGGTTTGTACCAGACCACACCTTTGACGGTGCCGGAAGCTACGACCGTTTGCTGATGGAGCTCGTCGCCGATCATGCCGGATATGAGGATGTCTCCTTTGCGCACATACGTATTCGGCTTAACGGCGGGACGTCCCTTTTCAGCAAAAATCTCCGTCACAAGCGCATGCTTCGAGGCCACCAGATGCCGCGGATTCATCAGCGGCGGCTTCTCCGGAATCGTCGCTTCGACGACCTTGATCACGACATGCGTACCGCGCACCTCAACGCCGATCCAAGCGGCGGCCGGCAGCTGACTCTGCATCGCCCGGGACAGCTCGGAAGGCTCCTTCAGCTTAAACTTCCACTGCAGCCGGTACACCCCCTGCTGCTTGGCCGCCTGCAAAATTTGTTCGGTTTGAATCGTCTCGTTGCCCTCCACGCGAACCTGCAAGACGAGCTGGGAAAGCAAATAAATGCCGATGACGAAGCCGAGCAGCCCGATGGCGAAAAATTTGCGCCTCTCGAGCTTGTCCAGCCAAAACGGAAAGCCGCGTTTTTCCTTGATGCGAATCAGGGAGCCTGTCTCTTTCAAGAGCGGACGAAGCCGAAAAAAATCGGGCACGGTGACATATAACGAAATCCGCTCCTTGTCCAAATAACGGATGTCCCAGACGGACATCCTTTTCTGTGATAAGCGGTTAACCAAATGCTCCAGCTTGCCTCCGGTGACCTCCAGATGAACAAAGCCGCGCAGACGGTAAATTAACGAAGCTTTCAAGACTCTCATCCCCTTTCCGGCTCTAGGACATATATTTGATATCTCGGATTTTCCCTTCAATCATCACTTCATCAGGCAGGATCGCGCGAATCACCAGATCGGAGCCGTCCACTTCAAGTTTCCCTTTCGCCAAGGCCAATTTCAAAGAATCGCTGGAGAAGTGAAGGACGCCCCGATGATTTTCGATATAAAGCTGCATATTCCCGATCATCGTAATGCGGGGCAGGTCCATAGCGACGTCCTGAGGCAGGTCGAGCAGTTTTGCCGTAAATTGATTGATTTTGTGAGTCAGACTGCGCATACTTAACCTCCTCCGGTAGCGGGCGCTTTGCAAAATAGCGGAAGATCACGGGCTATTTACACGATATGCCGGGGAATCGAAATTATGACGTCGGGCCGGGAAAAAGAGTAAAATGACCCGGCCGAAATCCAGGCCGAAATATAGCTAGGAAGCCTGCCCGCGGAACCGGGGATGCGCAGTTTCGCGCAGGAGGCTTGAACTGCGCCAACGCCAAAAACCGCCGCAAGCGATGAAGGACAACCTTCATCGCTTGCGGCGGTTAGATGTAAGCCGGTTCCGCTAACGCCGATAAGGACGCTTAGCGCGCGGCGGGCCAAGAATTTCCGCCCAGAGGACGCCGAGCGCCGCGTCTTCCGGGCGCAGCGGACCGGGCGCTGAAGCCGGCTCGGCGGCTCCCGCCCCGCCGGTGACGCGTTCGCCCAAGCCGCGGCCCACGGCTAGCGGGCGCTCCCGCTGCTCGCGCTGAGCCGCGTACGGGTCTTCAGCTGCGGCCTGGCGCTCCGCAGACTCGCGAATGACGGGCGGCTTGTTCGCGTGTCCGCGCGTGTCTGCACGCTCCGCAGAAGCCGCCTGCGGCTGCCCAGGAGCCGCCTTGCGCATCGGCCGGGCGTCCGAACCTTTCGGCCAGCCGGAACCTCCGCCCCCGAAGGGCGGCATGCTTGAAACCGGCTTGCCGGGCGATTGCGGCTTAGCAGGGTTTCCTTGCTTCATCTGTTTGAACAACGAGCTGAAGACGAAGAAAACAATCGCCACAACGATCCAATTTTCCAATAAAAAACCGATGATGTTCACGGGTTATTCACCGCCTTTACCGCGCGTCGCTCCCGCTTCACGCGTCCTCGCCCTGTTGGCCGGGGTTGTTGTTCATTTTGCCGAGACTGGAGCGCATTTGCGTATCCGCATCGATATTTTTCAAGTTCATATAATCCATGACGCCAAGCTTGCCTTCGCGAAGCGCTTCGGCCATCGCAAGCGGCACTTCGGATTCGGCTTCGACCACCTTGGCCTTCATCTCGACGACCTTCGCTTTCATTTCCTGCTCCTGCGCGACAGCCATCGCGCGCCGCTCCTCCGCCTTCGCTTGGGCGATGCGCTTGTCGGCTTCCGCTTGCTCCGTTTGAAGGTTGGCGCCGATATTTTTGCCCACGTCGACGTCCGCAATATCAATGGATAAAATTTCGAATGCCGTACCGGCGTCCAATCCTTTGCCAAGCACGGTGCGTGAAATCAAGTCGGGATTTTCCAGCACGTCCTTATGCGAGCCGCTGGAGCCGACCGTCGTGACAATGCCTTCGCCGACACGGGCGATGATCGTCTCTTCCCCGGCGCCCCCGACTAACCGCTCGATATTGGCGCGTACCGTCACTCTGGCGATAACCTTTACTTCAATCCCGTCCTTCGACACGGCCGATACGGTAGGCGTCTCGATAACGCGCGGATTGACGCTCATTTGCACGGCCTGCAGCACGTCCCGTCCGGCCAGATCAATCGCCGCCGCGCGTTCGAACTCAAGATGAATGTTCGCGCGGTGTGCGGCAATCAGCGCATTGACGACGCGATCGACGTTACCGCCCGCCAGAAAGTGACTTTCCAGCTGGTTGATCGTCAACTCTATTCCCGCCTTCGTCGCTTTGATCATCGGATTGACGATGCGGCTTGGTAAGACGCGGCGCAGGCGCATCGCGACCAGCGTGATAATGCCGATCCTCACTCCGGACGCCAACGCGGAAATCCACAACATGACCGGCACAAACGTGAAAAACACCGACAGCGCAATAATGACCACAACCGCTAAAAATAAAACCGAAATCAAACTCGTATCCATGAAACACAACGCCTCCTTATTGTTTTACTTCCTTCACAACGATACGCGATCCTTCGACGAACGTAATCGTCACCGTCCGGTTGGCGGGTATAAATTCACCATCGGCGACGACGTCGAGCCGCTCTTCATCGAAGACGGCCGTCCCCGCAGGCCGAAGCGGCGTAACCGACGTGCCGGTCTTGCCGACCAGCTCGCGCCGGGTAACGACGGAAACGTAGCCTTCTTCGGTCGTCAGCTTATCGCGCAAGATGAACCGGTTCCAAACGCCGCGGTGCTGGAAGATTTTCACGACAATCGCTACAACGACGACGGCCCCGAGGAACGCGATGCCCAGATTCAGCGCCGCCAGCTTCATGTTATAGGCCGACAGCACGACGCCGCTGAATAGACAAACCGCTCCAAGGAAGCCGAGAATGCCGAAGCTGGACACGAAAATTTCCAGTATAAGCAGGAATATGCCGGCAATAAACAGCGCCACGTCTTCCACCCCCGCAAATCCAGCGATATAATGCCCGAAAAAGTAAAGTCCAAACCCTAAAATACCCAGCACGCCTGCGATGCCGAAGCCTGCTACAAGCATTTCGATGGCGATCCCGGCGATGCCGATCAACAACAGCAGCACGGACACCCAGGGGAGCGTCACAAAACGCGCCACCTGCTCCGCAGCGCTTGCTTCAATCGTGACGAGCGGATGATCCGCGCCGCCGATAAAGCGCACCACTTCCTGCACGTCGGCGGCCATCGTCTCGGCATAACCGACCTTCACGGCCTCTCCCGCCGTAAGCGTCAAAATTTGCCCTTTCGGTACTTCGCGTCCAAGCTCCGGCAGCGAAAGCCCGACCTGTTTATCCACCATCGCCTCGGCGACTTGCGTATTGCGGCCGCGCAGCTCCGCGGCGGCCTTCATCTGCCCCGACCAATACGAGACGACCTTCACGTTCTCGATCTCGCTGCCGGTCCCGTCCACTACGGCGGCCGCTCCCATGGAACTGCCGGGCTCCATGGCGATGCGGTTCGCATTCAATGCGATATACGCGCCGGCCGAAATCGCTTTCCCCCGCACGTAAGCGATTGTCGGTATCGGACTTTCTTTCACGAGCTGCCCGATATGCTCGGCCGATTCCACGCTTCCTCCGAGCGTATCGATGTCCAGAATGATGTGCATGGCACCAAGCTCTTGCGCCTCGGCAAACGCTCTTTGCATAAACCGTTCAAGCCCGCTTTCGATCGTCCGATCCACCGGAATGACGACAACCGGGGCGGCAAGCGGCGGTGCGGACGGAGCTTGCGGTACGGACGCGGCGTGCGCACCCGGCAGCAAGCATACGAACGCGACGCCTGCCACAAGCGCAAGCCATAGGATCAACCTGCGGATGAAGCACGGTTCGCTGGTTTTATCGGCTGCTGCGTACATAGGCTAGCCTCCTTCGATCAGGATGAAATATGCCCTATCGGAAAGTAATACGCAAATGTTCGGCATTTGATTCGTCCGATACGCATTATTCGTTCGAAGATACCCTTTCAGGTTAATCGGGTAGGAGGCTACTCATTATTTGAGTAGCCGACCTCCCACACCACCGTACGTACCGTTCGGTATACGGCGGTTCCTAAGTTTACACAGTGACTTGCCGGTAATAATCTGAAAAGAATAGGAATCCCAGATTCTTAATTGTGGTGTTGTTGAGGGATGTTGCGAGGATCGGGCTGTTGGACGTTCGCCAATAGCCCTTTCTTGTGTTTGCGTATTCCCACGCCTTCTGATCATGGATTCCAAGTGACTTCAATCTATCGAATCTTGTTCTCACCCGTTTCCATTGTTTCCAGAAAATCATTCGAATTCGCCTTCGCATCCATTCGTCCGTCGTTTGGAGCAACTTCTTCATATCGGCAATCTTGAAGTAGTTCACCCACCCCGTGATGTACCGTTTGAGTTTCATTGCCCGGTCATCGTTCCCCATACCGTTTCTTCTCGACGTCAGCTCTTTTACTTTGGCTTTCATCTTGGAGATCGATTTAGGATGTATCCTGACCTTTGTTTGTCCCTTTCGGCTATAGAATGAGAAGCCAAGAAACTTTATTCTTTTCGCTTCATCCACAACCGTCTTTTCTCGATTCACCCTGAGGAGCAATTTCTGTTCGATGAAGGGGAGGATATTTGTCAATGTTCGTTCCGCGCTCCTTCTGCTCTTGCAGAAGATGAGCATGTCGTCTGCATAACGAACGAAACGATGTCCTCTCTTCTCTAGTTCCATATCCAATTCATTTAACATGATGTTGCTCAGGATTGGACTTAGGTTCCCTCCCTGTGGCACGCCGAGTTCCGTTTCTTCGAATTTGTGTTTAACAACCACGCCAGCCTTCAGATATTTGTGAATGAGCGATATGACTCGTCCGTCCTTTATGGTTCTAGACAGCACTTCGATCAGCTTACTTTGGTTGACCGTATCGAAGTATTTCTCCAGATCCATGTCGACGACATGTTCATAGCCATCATCAATATTCACCTGACTTTTCCGGATCGCATCGTGTGCTTTCCGTTTCGGGCGGAAGCCGTAACTGTTCTCCGAAAATTGCTTTTCGCAGATCGGTGTCAACACTTGGGCAATAGCCTGCTGGATGAATCGGTCCACCACCGTTGGGATTCCCAGATTTCTTTTCTTTCCGTTCTCTTTCGGGATTTCGACCCGTCGAACGGGATTTGGACGGTATTTGCCGTCCAGGATTTGTTGTTTGATGGTTTCACCGTTTTCTCTGAGATATTGTAGAAGTTCATCTACTCCCATCCCGTCGACTCCGTGCGTTCCCTTATTCGCTTTGACTCGCTTGAACGCTTCGTTCAGGTTGTCTCGGCTCACGATCTTCTCAAGCAACTTATCCCCCGACTTGCTTGTGTTGGCATCGTCCTTTTCAGCTATCCTCTCAGGAATGTGCACTCCCGCATATCCTTCGTGTTCCGCACTATCTTTCTGCGTGGAGCCTTCTTTTCGAAGTTGGCTGCCCTTTGCTCCTGTTCTGGTAACATTCATTGATGATCACCTCCTAAGGTTCAGCCCTTCCCTTCTGCTGTCGACGGCAGAAGGTACTATGGCGTCTGCTGACTTCTCATGATAAATCTTGTTTCAACCGTGATTCGAAGTCCATCTCCTCACGTCCATGAGACCTCCCACGGTAAGACGACTCACTTTCCTTCCATGCACCCGCATCATTTACAATGGTACGTCCGTGTAGTTGATTGGACTTCGCTTTGTTTTGCAAGCTCATCCCATACCTTATGCCTGATGATGTTCGTGTTCCTCGGGTCGGAATTTTGCCTCCAGCTTCCTTCAGATTCCACCTCGCGATGGACACCCTTGCTCTTGGCTAGTGGTTGGTAACTACAAACCCCCACAGCGGACTTTCACCGCCTAGTTAGTCGCCATGCGTGGCGCACAAAAAAAGAAACACTCCAGTACTGGAGTGTTTCTCCGGGTCGTTAGTTTAATAATTGTTGAACGAACTGATTGACGACTTTACCGTCAGCTCGTCCTTTCACCTTCGGCATCAACGCGCCCATGACTTTACCCATATCCGCTTTTGAAGAAGCCCCCACTTCTTGGATGGTCTGCTGTACAATGGCTTTTACTTCTTCATCGGAAAGCTGTTGCGGCATGTATTCCATCAATATGGCAATCTCAGCACGAAGGTTTTCGGCCAAATCTTCACGACCGGCCTTCTCAAATTCTTGGAGGGAATCTTTGCGCTGTTTGACTTCGCGATTCAAAACGTCAAGAACTTCTTGTTCCTCTAAGGTTTTACGCTGATCTATCTCAATGTTCTTGATAGCGGCACGAACCATACGGATTACGGAGAGTTTAAACTTGTCTTGACTCTTCATCGCGAGCTTCATGTCTTCGTTCAATCTGTCGCTTAAGCTCATCGATTAAGCCCCCTAGAACTTTCTCTTGCGAGCAGCCTCAGACTTCTTCTTGCGCTTAACGCTAGGCTTCTCATAATGCTTACGTTTCTTGACCTCCGCCAACACGCCATCTTTAGCGATGGAACGCTTAAAGCGGCGAAGTGCAGCATCTATCGTTTCGTTCTTGCGAACTCGAGTTTCTGACACCAGTTTTCCCTCCCTCCGAACAGACCGTCCAAGACGAAAAAAGACATTCATCAAATTTCATTATAGGCCAAAAAATATACAGGTGTCAACCTATATACGGAAAGTCTTGCGAGCAAAGAAAACACGCTTTATTTTCCGTTTAATGGCCCCAGCTTTTCGCCTGCCAGCAAGTGATAATGAATGTGGTAGACGAGCTGCCCGCTGTCCGGGTTGCAGTTGTTAATCAGCCGGTAGCCGGTCTCGGCTACGCCTTGCTCCTTGGCGATTTGCTGGGCCGCGCGATGCATATCGGCGATCAGCGGCAAATCCTCCGCCGCCGCGTCGTTCATCGTCGGAATATGCTTCTTGGGAATGATCAACAGATGCACCGGCGCTTCCGGTTTAATGTCATGAAACGCGAGCACGCGCTCGTCCTCATAAACTTTCTTCGAAGGCAGCGTTCCTTCGACGATTTTGCAAAAAATACAATCCAATGACCTACACCCCCGTCCTATCCACTTTATATCGCTTCTATCATATCGAATTTTTGAAGAAAAATCCAACCGCTCGCCGTAACGCCGGCAGACCCGCGATATTCCCTTGCCCATCCATGCATGGAAGACTAACGACTTTCCTGCAGCACGGTCCCGCTCGGTCCTGCAAGCCGTTGCTCCAGCTTCCCGAAATACGGCTGCATCGCGCTTCTCAAGCTGGTGGCGTGTCCGAACATAAAATTAGACTCAGAGTCTAAAAATGTATAGGAACTTTGGCGAAGTTGTCATATAATAACGGTATAACCTTCCTCCTGAAACCAAGTCCAATACAAAGGAGGCCTGTACATGAGCCGATTCATGCGCGCGGCCACACGTAAAAAGCGGGAGCATCTGCTTGAGGTCGCCATTCGGCTGTTTATCGAACGCGGATACGAGCAGGTGTCCGTCGACGATATTATTGCAGCGACTCGCACGTCGAAGGGAACGTTCTACCATTATTTCAAAGGCAAAGACGAAATATTGTTGGACTTGCCGCGCAAACTAATCACGATTATACAAGCTTGGTCGGAACGGAAACCGACTCAAGTTCCGTCCCTGGAGCACCATATTAACCGGCTGCTGCTCGAGCTTGCCGAGCAGGTCGCCCCGTCTGCGCGTTTGCTGCGAAGCTGGATCGCTCTCTCGCTCCAGAACGACAGTCTAAAATCGGCCATGGAGAAGCTGCAGCAGACGCTGTACCAGAGCCTGCTGCGCTGGCTTCCGGAGCCCGGCAAAACGAACGCTCTCGTATCCGCCTTCTTCGGCACGCTGCTGCTGTGGTGTTCGCGGGACGACGGCAGCGATTTGCCAGCCGCCATGCGGTCGCAGCTGATCTGGGTTTGGGAAGGCATACGGCATACGGCGGAAGAACGAACCGCGACGCTGGAAGAGGAACCGAAAGGAGAATTTCATATGCAAGTGGCGATTATCGGAGGCGGACTGGCGGGATTAACCGCGGCCGCTTATTTATCGGAGCAAGCCGGAATTCGAGGCGTGTTGTTCGAGCGCAGCCCGCAGCTCGGGGGGCGGGCTTTTACTTATGAGAAAGCGGGATTTACTTTGAACTACGGCGCACATGCCATTTACGGCATCGATCGGCACAAATTGAGCGTGATGGAGCGCGAGCTCGGCTTATCGTTCAGCTCCAAGCAGGTCGATAAACGGCACGTCATGTACGCCAAGAACGGACAGTTGACCCCCGCTCCGCTCGACTTCGTCAATTTGCTGCGGACGGAGCTGTTGAACCCGATGCAGAAGGTGCGTTTCGTCGGGGAAATATCGGCGATCATCGCCAATATTCACAATGTGCGGAACTACCCGACCTTGGGCGATTATTTGGCCGAATCGGATGCAGACGAAGATGTCAAGGAGCTGTGGGAGCACCTCGTCTGCTCCAACTTCTTTATTACGCCGGAAGAGGCCCGCAAAGTGCCCGGGCCGGTCATTAGCGACTATTATCACAACCTGTTCCTCTCCACCCGGCCGGTGAACTACGTGCTCGGCAGCTGGGCCGTCATCACCAACCAGCTGAAGCAGAAGATCGAAGTGTCCCGCCGCTGGGACATTGCGCTGCAGGAAGGAGTCGAGAGCATCCGGTATGCCGACCAGCAGTTTATTCTGAAAACAAAAAACCGCGAGGTGGCGTTCGACCGCATTATATTTGCCATGCCGGTCCAGCAGGTGTGCAAGCTGCTTAAAGGGACGCCATGGGAGCCCTTCCTGGCGCCGTACGAGAACAATACGGCTACCGAAGTAATGGTGTACGATGTCGGGTTGAAGGAAGTGGTCGCCCGTCCGTTCAGCTATATCAGCGACATGGACAACAAGCTGTTCATCAGCGACGTGTCCGCGACCGACCATACGCTCGTTCCCGAAGGCGGCCAACTGCTTCAGGGAATCGCCTACTTGAACGACGCCTTCGCCGACGAAACGGAGCGCAAAGCGTATTTGGACAAAAAGACGCAGCAGATGGAAGCGTTGTTCGACCGGTATTATCCCGGTTGGCGCGAGGCGACAGAGGTCAAGCGCGTCTCCAAGAAGGCGATGGTTGCCAGCGTGAAGAACATCGCCGGCAACCGGCTGCTGCCGACACGGCTAGAAAGCGTTCCGTTCCATTTCTGCGGAGACGGCTGTCAAGGAAAAGGGGAGCTGGCCGAGCGCGCCTTCTCCACCGCGAGACAAGCGGCCAAAGCCATTATCGACGAGCTGGCCGCGGTGACGGTATAACGAAACAAAGACTGCTTTCCGGGAGAGATGATTCTCCCGGCGAGCAGTCTTTTTCCGTTTAATCGATGTATCGGACGGCGCAAATCGATAGAGAGGCACAATTCGGAATAGCAGCGTGGGAGTAAAGAAAAACGGGCTTCCCCTTGGCCGGATGGATTCCGGCCGGGGAAGCCTTGGGCAAAGACTTACCGGTACTTAAACCAGACGGCCCCACAGGTCGGCAAGCCGGCCAAGCTGATCTTTGAACCAGCCGAACCAGACAGCCGTTCGGGACGGCGCGCCGTTCGCCGATCGTTCCGAAGCACTCGGCGTCAACGTAGACACGGCTGACGCCGCTGTTACTTTCACCGCTTCGCCGGGGAAGGCGGCTGCCGATTTACCGTCCATCCGGATCGTCACCGTCCTTGTTTCGCCGTCCCACCCGACAACGCCTCCGAACGCCTCGCCGACGAAGCGCGCAGGAACCAACGTGGCTCCGTTCACAAGCTGCGCCGGCATCTCAAGCTTAACGGGCTTTCCGTTCTTGTAGGCTTCTCCGCTGCCAATGGCGATCGAGACGGTCGTGCCGCCTTTGGTCGCCGTTGCCGTCTTCGCAGCGGCGTTCCAGTCGACTTTCGCGCCCATTGCTTCGAAGATGGCGCGAACCGGCGCAAGCGTATTGCCCTCGCGAATGACGGGGGGCTGCTCGAAGTCGACGTCCTTCCCGTCGATCGACACCGAGATTCCGGACGTGATCGGAAACGACCGGGTCGCCGCCTTCTTGCCGGCATGATTGTAGATCCCGAGCTCCAGCACAGAGCCTTCCGGCACATCTCCCGCCTTCAGCTCGATGCCGTAAGGCGGGGAGGTTTGGGTTTGTACGAGCCGGCCGTTCACGGCATACTCGATTTTACCGATATAAATATCCGGAATTTTGACGAACGGGGTAATCAAAGCCCTCTTATAAATCGCGACGCCAGCGGTCAAAGGCACTTGACCGGATGGCTCGGGCGGTTTTGCCGCGTTTTCGATGTTCGTTAAGTAAAACGGCGGCTCGATCAGCTTCCTGTACAAGCTGTACATGGCGTCGTTGTCGCGCAATAAGTAATTGTTCTTGCTTTCCTTCATCTCCAGGTTGACGTTGAAGTAGGTGATCGCCTTCAGTCTCGGATACTTATACGGCATAATCCCGTACAACCGCTGCAAGTTCAGCGTGCCATATTCGGTGAAAGACTCTTGCGGAATATTCGCGTAATGGCTCACCGCCGTTTCGCTGATCATGAGCGGCTTGCGCTCGGCGTATGTGCGGTACAAGTAATCGAGCCGTTCGACCGGGCTTGTCGCCTGCATATTGCCTTGCTTCGGATCGCCGTTCTCGTACGGCTCGCTGTACAAGCTGACCCCTACCCAATCGACATAATCGTCGCCGGGGTAATACGCATCCATCGAATACATCGGCACGTCGCCGGGGCTCCAAACCATCGCCACGTTCGGCGCTTCCTGCTCCATGATGTCGTGAACCATCCGGAAATTGCGGATATATGTATCCGGATCGCCGTGCCAGGGCACCCAGTTGCCGTTCATCTCGCTGGCGTAACGGAGAAAAATCGGAATTCCCGCCGCTTTCGCTTCCCGCGCCCAAGCCCGCACGACCTCGTCGGTCACCGCGTCCAGCCCGTTCATCGGCTCCCAGGCGATTTGCAGTCCGGCACCGGCCTGCTTCGCACGTTGGGCGTACTGCTTCGGGAACGGCTTGCCGACCTGCGTATACGCCAAATATAACGCATGCTTCTTGCCGTAGAACGACTCCGAGCGGTCGTAGTAGTTCAGCATCTTCGGGTCGCGCTCCGTGTACATTCCGATATACATGCCGTATTCGGGCTCGAACTTGGACAGTTTGCCGCTCGCAGGCAGCGCCCGCTGCCGAAGCGCTTCGGTGTCGGCCGTGGATATGTACGCTTCGACGGTCGTCCGGATTTGCTCCGCACGCTGCAGGTCGACCGCGCCCCAGTCTTTGCCGTCCTTCAGCCAATACTCGTTCTCGCGTTCATAGTAAGCGATGGCTTTCTCATAATCGCCGATTCCGTCAAAATATTGGTTCAGCTTGCCGCTGAACAACGCTGCGCTTTCCCAGTCCCCGGCGGACACATAATGGTCTGCCAAAAACTCCCAATGCGGCACGGCCGCTGCCGGGTTACCGGACGAAACGGCGGCATCCGCCGCTTTCCAGCGGTCCCAAATCGCATCGGCGTAGGCCGGCGCGGATCCGGTTACCAACAGGCCGATACCAAGCAAGGCGGACAGCGCTAATTTCGTAAAATTGGCGGCGGTTCGCCGGACTGCCCCCATGCGATATGTTGCTTGATCCCGCTTCCTGATTCGCATAGGCTGATCTGTTGATCGGTCCATCGTTCGTTCCCCCTTGTGCTCGTGACATGCCGCCGGCCGCCGAAAGCATGTCACGCCGATAACGTGTCCATATGGATATCTCTACCTATGCACGGCCGGGTATGTTTATGCGTGATGATGCGCCGTGCCGACACCTACATCGTTTCCAGCGTCACACGGCTTCCACGGCCCCCCGGTTCTGCAGGCTGGACGACCAGCCGGCGCGGCAGCCGGGCTCTTAATTCCGGCACGTGACTGATGACGCCGACCGTTAAGTTATCCAGATGCAATTTCTCTAATGCGGTAACCACCGCATCGAGCAGTTCCGGGTCCAGCGTCCCGAAGCCTTCATCCAAGAAAAAGAATTCAAGCGGATATTCGCCCTTCAATTGAATTTGGGTGGAGAGGGCGAGCGCCAACGACAGCGATGTCAGGAACGTTTCGCCCCCCGACAATGTCGTGACCGGGCGTCTGGTACCGCCGTTCGCGTCGTCGCGGATGACGAAGCCGCCGCCCGAATCGACCTCGATGGCGTATTTGCGGCGGGTCAACTGACCTAACCGCTCCGAAGCCGCCCGGCTGACATGCATCAGCTGCTCCTCGGCCAAAAATTCGACGAAGGCATTGCCGCGCAGCACGCTTTGCAGCTTGCCAAGCAGCGTCAGCTCCGCCTGCAGCGCAGCGCGCTTCTGCTCCAGCTCCAGCCAACGCCCGTGCTTCGCCCGTACGTCTTCGCAATCACGTTCCGCTTTGGCGCTCGTCTGCAGCGCCGCTTCATCCTCGGCTTTGCAAAGCGCCAGTTCCTGCTCCAACGCGTCCCAAGCTTCATCCGAGACGTGACGGCCGGCGAGCGCTTGTTCCAGCTCTTGGCGGCGGACCGCCAGCTGATGCTCCTGCTTGCCGTGCGCCTCCACCTCGGCCGCCCATTCGCCGCGCTGCGCCTCGGCGATCAGCGCGTCCTCCACTTCGGCCGCAGAGGCGAAACCGGCGGCGAGCGACTGCTGCTCCCACTCGTTCTGGGTCTCGCGCTCCAGCGCAGCCGCCGACTGCTCGGCTTGCACAGCTGCCGCCGCTTGCGAAGCCGCCGACTGATGCGCGGCCTGCGCTTGATCGCGCAGCGACGCCGCCGTCGCCGCATCGGCTCGCAGCTTCGACAGCGCGCCATTCGCTTCAAGGGTCAGCTTGTTCGCGTCGCCGTCGCCGACGAGCGCAAAGAGCCGTTCCTGCCGCTGGCCGATTTGGCGTTGCAGCGCTTCCTGCTCGGCCGCCGTCCGCACCGCCAGTTTCTCGGCGTCGGCCAGCTCCTTGTGCAGCTGCTCCAGCCGGACTTGCTGTTCCTCGAGGAACGTAACGCTTTTCGCCAGCCGCTGCCGGATATCTTCCGCCGCCGCATCCGAGCGTTCGAGCTGCCCGGCTAACTCAGGCAGCTGCTCCGGCTCCCATTCGGCGTAAGAGGCTTGCCATTGATCGCGCAGCCGGCTTCGCGTATCCGTCCATTCCTGCGCTTTGCGCGACTCGGCGTCTACGAGGCTCTGGACGCTTTGCAGCCGCGCTTCCAGCTCTTGTCGGCGCTTGGCCGATTGCCGCCGGTCTTGAAGCAGCGTTTGCCAGCTGCGTTCCAGCGCCTCGATTTCCCGTTCGAGCCCCTGCGTTACATCCGAATGGGCGGCGAGCGCTTGCTCGAACGCGGCCGTTGTCCGGACTTCCGCCTCCTCCGCTACCGCGGCGGCGGCTTCCAACCGTGCCTGCCCCGCCTCGCGCAGCTTCAGGATCGACGCCGGCGTTTCGGCTGCCGGGACGCCGTCCGCTGCGGCTTGCTGCGCCCATTGCTTCTCCAGCGATTCCAGCTTATCCAGCAGTCGTCGCGCATGAAACCGGCCTTCGCGCAGCTCCTGCCGGCACGCCTCAAGCGCTTCCGGCGACACCTCGCCTCCGTCAGTCGCAGCAGCCGTCCCGTCACCGCCCTCCGGGCGATGGGAGGCCGGGTTCGGGTGCTCGGTCGAACCGCACACCGGACAAGCACCGCCGTCGTGCAGATGCGCCGCAAGCGCCGCTGCCATCGCCTCCGCTTCCGCCGCCTTCAAGCGAGCCCGCACGCGTTCGCCTTCCCGTGCGGCGGCTTGTTCCAGCAAGGCCATACGGCGCTCGCCTGCTGCCGCATCGTTATGTAAAGCCATCAAACGTTCCGCCCACTCCAGCGTACGCCGCTCTCCGTCCCGCTCCTGCTCAGCGAGCTCCTGCAGCAGCCTCCGCTGCTCCTCCGCTTCCGCGGCCCGCGCAGCCGCCGCGGTCTGCCGCTCGGCGGCCAGCGCAGCCGTCCGCTCCAGCTCCCGCGCGGCCTGCAGCGCTTCCTGCAGCCGCTTGCGGTACGCAGCCGGCGTCTCGACGCGCGCCAGCTCGGCCTTGAGCTGCGCCTGCCGGTGCAGCGCCTTCTCGCGCAGCTCGCGCTCGCGCGCCTGCTCGGCGCGCTGCGCGGCCAGCTGCGCTTCGCCGCGCGCGGCTTCGGCCGCCTGCGCCGCCAGCTGGTCGCGCGCCGCCGCCAGCTCAGCTGCGAGCTCGGCCGCCTGGCGCAGCTGCTCGAGCCGCGCGGCCAGCGGCCCCTCCTGCGCGGCCAGCGCGTCGCGCGCGGCCTCGTGCGCCGCCTGCGCCGCAGCGAGCGCCTGCGCGGCGCGTTCCGCCGCGGCCGTAGCAGCCGCTGCGGCTTCGCGCGCGGCCTGTGCCTGCGCAGCCGCAGCGGCGCGCCGGCGCACGAGCGGGCGCAGCCGCTCGGCCTCGCCCGCGCGCGCGAGCCGCGCCGCGAGCGCCGCCACGCGCGGCGCGTCGGCAGCCAGCGCGGCCTCGCGCGCGGTTACCGCCGCGTGCTCGCGCTGCAGCTCGCGCACGGCGCGCTGCTCGGCGGCGCGGAGCTCGCAGGCGGCGAGCCGCTCGCGCACGCGCGCGCACGCCTCGCGGGCCTCGGCCAGCCGCGTCTCGGCCAGCGCGAGCGCTTCCGCCGAAGCGTCGCCAAGCCCTTGCTGCTCCGCCTGCAGCTCCTTGACGGCCGCATCGGCCGCCTTATAGCGGCTGGCCGTTTTCGCGCTCAAACGATCGCCGTACGGCTCCAAGTGAAACAGCCGCTGCAGCATCGCCCGCCGGTCTTTGCCCGCAAGCGTCAAAAACTCCGCAAACTTCCCCTGCGGCAGCACAACCGCGCGGGTGAAATCGGCCATCGACAAGCCAAGCAGCTCTTGGACATGCTGATTGACTTCGCCGGCCTTGTCTGCGAGAACGATCGTCTCTCCCTGTTCGTAGCGAATCAAGCGGCAAAGACTGCCGAGCATCGACAGCTCGCCATTCCGTTTAAACTGGCGGTCTACCCGATACCGCTCGCTTCCTCCAGCCGTGGCCAGCTCGAAAGTAAACGATACGGAAAGCGTGTCCTCGGCCTGGTTCATAACCGCTTGCGTGCCGCCCGGCGCACGTTCCACCTTGCCGTACAGCGCCAGCGTAATCGCGTCCAGCAGCGTCGATTTGCCGCTGCCCGTCGGGCCGAAAATACCAAACACGCCCGCCCCGGTCAAAGCCCCGAAATCAATTTCCTGCACTTCGCGGTAGCTTTGCAATCCGCCAATTTGCAGCAATATCGGACGCATCGTACGCGCCTCCCTTCTGCCAATCTATGGTAAGCGTTAAGCCGATTCTTCTTCCTCCTGCTCATCCGACAGCAGCTCCAGAAACAGCCGGGTCAGCTCGGGCTCGGGCAACGCGCCGCCGGTCTGCCGTTCGTAGAAACGGCGGAACAGCTCATCCATCGGCAGCTTCGAAGTCGCCCGGTAGGCTTCGCTCTCCGCTTCCAGCTCCGGATAAACCGGCCGGATATGAATCAAGCCTTCCCGCGTCTGCCGCAGCCGGTGGATTTGCTCGAGCGAGATCGTCTCCTGCAAATGCAGCTCCAGATCGATCCAGGCTGTCGCGTCCTTCGCTTCATCGAGCCAGCGGTACACTTCCGCCAAGCCGCCCTTCGCCTTCCACTCCACCAACGGGCGGCCGCATGAGAGGAACACCTCCTCCAGCACCGGCTCGCCGCCCGGCTTCAAGTCGACAATCGTCACCGACTTCGCTTGTCCCGCTTCAGAGAAGCTGTACGCCAGTGGAGAACCGCTGTACCGGATAACCGTATCGCCGCTCAGCTGCTGCTGCGGACGATGCAAATGCCCGAGCGCCGCATAACGGGCGCCGACCTCCAACGCCGACGCATCCACCGTATAAGCGCCGCCGACCTGGATCGGCCGCTCCGATTCCGTTTCTTTGCCCCCGAGCACATACAAATGGCTCATCAGCAAATTGACCGTTTGCGGACCGAAATGTTTCGCCTGTTCCATCGCGATGTGGCGCACGCGATCCGAATAAGCCGCACGCAGCACCGCCTCGTCGGCTTCATCGGTCAGTAGTTCCCGGAGCCGCGATTCGGAAGGATACGGCAGCGCGAACAAAACCGCCGTCTCCCCCGTTCGGGCGATCGGCACGCGATGCACCCTGGGCTCAGGCAGCCCGATCAGCGTAACGCCAAGCTTCCCGGCGAGCGGCGCGGCTGCGGTCAGCCGGTCCGGGTGATCGTGGTTGCCCGCGATGGCAAACACCGGTCGGCTGCCTTGATCGGACAGTCGCGCCAGCGCCTCGTAAAACAACTGCTCCGCCGCCGCCGGCGGATTGACCGAGTCGTAGACGTCCCCGGCCAGCAGGACGAGATCGATCTGCTGATCGCGAACGATCGCCGCGAGCTCGTCGACAAACGCCTCCTGCTCGGACAGCCGGCTGCGGCCCTCCAGCGTTCGCCCGAAATGCCAGTCGGCCGTATGCAAAATCCGCATGGGATTCATTCCTCCTTCGCGTTTCTAGTATCCGGGCATTCGCCCCTGAGGGCTAAAGCTCCACGATATGCGCGCCGTCGAACAAAAAGATGAACGTGCCGTGCACCGGTTTTTTCCAAATCGATTGAACCGCTCTCGCGTACAATTGAAGCTGCAGCCGATATTTCTCCGCGATGCTGGCCGGAGAGGCTCCTTTTAAACGGTCCGTCTTATAATCGACCAGCACGTAACCGTCGCCTTCGTCGATCAAGCAATCGATGACGCCCTGCAGCATGACCGTCTCCTCGGCAAGTCCGGCTTCGTCTCCCTGATATACATCCCTGGCGGGCAGGCCGAAGCTGAACGGCACCTCGCGGTATACGCGCTGCGCGGACAGCAGGCGACCGCCGAGCTCGCTTTGAAAGAACGAAGCGATCACCTGCGGGTCGACGAGCTCGCGCTGCGACTCCGTCAATAGTTCCCTGCGCACCAGATCCGCGAGCGTTTCGCGGATATCCGCTTCCTGCGGAAGACGGCCGAGCGGCATATGCTGCATAACCGCGTGGAACACCGATCCGCGCTCGGCGGCATTCAGCTCCCGCTGCTCCAGGAAGCGCGGCCGCCTCACGATGAGAGGCCGGTAAGCCGAAGCCCGCCGGCCCGAAGCGCCGGCTGCCGGCCATTCACTCGTTGTGCCGGATTCGCTCTGTGGAGCGGATGCATGCAACGAGCGTGCCGCCTTCGCCGTTCCGCCGAACAAAGCCTCGCCGAACTCGTCCCAGCGTACCGTCGCAGCAGCCCCGTCTTCCGCCAGCAGATCGAGCAGCTTGTCGTGCTCGGAAAGCCGCTTCAGCTCCGTCACCGACGTTTTGGAGAACACCTGCGTCGCGTCCGGATGCGCATAGCGCCACGATAACCGTCGCCATACTTCGCGCTCCCAGCGTTCCGTATCGTCCACCGGCTCCAGCCGGGCAAGCGACGCCCAACGGGGATCCGAGCTCGCCGCTTCCGTCCCCGCCGCCGCCTGAACTGTTCCGGCGAACCGCTCCTGGCTTAAAATTTCGATTCGCCAACGCGAGGGCTCGCGCATCACGATCGCATGCGGCGATTCGTCGATTCCTACCGCTTGCCGCATCAGCTCTCCGTCCGGATGACGCATCAGAGCCGGTCCGATCCAATCCAAATAACAGCGGGCCGAGGCCAGCGTATCGTCGGGCAGCGGCAGCACATCGCGGCCGACGTAACGTCCCCAGGTTCCGAGCAGCTTCTCCAAACCGCGCACGCTTCCCAGCAAAATCAGCTTCTCTTTCGCCCGGGTCAACGCGACATACAAGACCCGCATTTCTTCGGCGAGCGACTCCATCCTGATTTTTTGCTTGATTGCAAGCCACGGCAGCGTCGGATAGCTGACACGCGTATCCGTCTCCGTCAGCTTCGGGCCGAAGCCGAGCTCCTTGTGCAGCAGGAATGCATCGGTCAGCTCGCGGCGGTTGAACGCCTTGGCACAGCCGGCGACGAACACGACCGGGAATTCCAGACCCTTGCTCTTATGAATCGTCATAATCCGCACGACATCTTCCTGTTCCCCAAGCGCGCGGGCCGTTCCCAGGTCCCCTCCGCTCTCCTGCATCCGGTCCACAAACCGCAAAAACCGGAACAAGCCGCGAAGGCTCGTCGCTTCGTATTGCTTGGCACGGTCGTACAGCGCCCGCAAATTCGCCTGACGCTGTTCCCCGCCGGGCAGCCCTCCGACGAAGTCGAAATAACCGGTTTCCCGATAAATATCCCAGACCAAATCGGCAAGCGGCCCTTGCAGCGACTGCAGCCGCCACGTCTTCAACGCCTCGTGGAACCGCTGAAGCTTGTGCCGCAACGCCGGACGCGGTACGAACATGTCGTTGGAGGCTTGCGCAAGACTTTGCTCGCTTTCCGCGCCGCAGCCAGCCAAGTCCGCTTCGCTCGTTCCGGCTGGACTCTGATCGCCGCTCCCGCTTCCATTCGCCGCAAGCCAATCTCCCGAACCGCTTGCGGCTTGACGAGCCTGCCCAGATTCATGCGCGCCGCTTGCGGATTCCCGGCCGATGTAAGCGCGAACCGCATCGAAGAACGGTCCGTGGCGCCGTCCGATCCGAATATGCGCGAGCTCCTCTTCGTCCAAGCCGACGAGCGGCGACCGGAGCACTCCGGCAAGCGGGATATCCTGATACGGGTTGTCGATGATCCGAAGCAGCGACAGCACAACCTGCACTTCCGTCGCCGAAAAATAACCGGTGTTCAGCTCCGCATAAGCCGGAATCCCCCGCAGGCGCAGCTCCTCGATCAGCACCGGCGCCCACTGCCGGGTCGCCCGCAGCAGCACGACGATGTCACGGAACGCAATGTCGCGCATCGCTTTCGCACCTTTGTCATAGACCTGGTACTTGCTTCCGCCGTCCGCTCCCATCATCGAAAGAATGCGCTCTGCGATGTACCGCCCTTCCAGTTGGGCCGTCTCGAGTTCTTTCGCTTCCGACATCGGGTCGCTTCCGCCGCCTTCGGGTTCCTGCCCTTCCGCATCCGCGTCCGGCGAAGCGCCTGCGCCCGGCTCCTCACGGGAATCCGCAGACCTGTCGATCAATATCAGCTCGGCCGCACGGTCGCCCCCGTCCTCCGGATAGGACGCGCCGCAGACGAGCTCCGCTCTGGCGTCGTAGTCGATCTCGCCGACGCTCTCGTTCATCACCTGACGGAAAATATAGTTCGTCCCGTCGACCACCTCGCGCCGGCTGCGGAAGTTACGCGCTAAATCGATGCGCTGCCCCGGTTCGCTGCCGTCCGCCCGATAGCTTTTATACTTCTCCTGAAACAATCCCGGCTCTGCCAGCCGAAAGCGGTAGTAGGGTAAGAACCCCGCGCCTTGTCACATTGCTGTGACAGGTTTCGAAGAACTCCCCTCAGAACCGTACGTACCCGTCTCCGGGTATACGGCTCGCCACTTGTCATCTCGACCCTAGATTCCTAGTAACCCTGATGGATATTATGATGACATTCCGGACAAACGATAAGCATGATCCGGTTCTTGCCGATCCTCATTCGTTCCCGTATCTCTTTGTCCCCGAGGTTAATGGGTTTATTCATGTGATGTACTTCGTAGTCAAGCCTGAAGTCGTTTGTACCGCAGAGCTCGCACTGACCGGCACGCAGCCGATCGAGTAAGCTCGCAGCATTGTTGAAGAAAGGCATTAGACGGGGATGAAGGTCCGGGTCAGACAACGTATAGGGAGCCTTGGCCCTTGAAAATCCGTCCTTATAGAAAAAGAGAGTCTTGGTTAGACCTGTTTTCGTTTCGTAAGGAATGCCCCAATTCTTATCAACAGCGAACTTCCGCTTTATTTTAGCGATACTGGACTTATGCTTGTTGGCAAGGGTCGCCAAACAGCTGTATTCCATAACATACCGCAATTGCCGCATGTACGTGCTCACATTCATAGCCATTTTGTAAAAATTGTATAAACCTCGAAGGCGTGCGTTGTATAACGCAACAATTTCGATATCGGGAAGATGGATGATGGACGGAATGTGGAGCATCCGCCATGGCTTGGCATCAATGTCTTTAACCATCTTGTGTTTGATGATGAAGTTCCTGACGATATCATCCGGCATATAGAGTTCGACACGATCCTGCCCCTCTCTCTTTCTGGCGCCGGTTTGATCTTTATTGAAATTCCAGTCGCTTTTGACCTTCATGATGTGCCCAAGGAATTTAGTCCCTGCTTCAGCATGAGTGATGAGCGTCTTTTCTTCCGACCCTTCAATCTCCAATTCCCGAAGCATGAAATCCTTGACATCCTGTTTAATCTTTTCACTGTGCTCTTTACTGCCCCAGACCGCGATGACAAATTCGCCGGCGTATCGAATGCACTTGATACGCTTGAACTCCGATTCATCCGATGCGTCATATGGAAGATTATTCCTTACAGCGGATTGCTCTTTAAAAAATTCAGTCACGGTCTCGCGAGTGCTTGCGTCGTCAGCAGCTTCCAGCTTCCGCTTAGCCCGAACAACCCGCATGTCCAGTTTCTTGTATTCGGTAGAAACTTTCTTCATTTTCGGAGAACCCGTGTCGAACTTTTCCTTATAAGAGATAAACCACTTGTCCAAGCAGTCCAGATAGATGTTGGCAAGAACAGGGCTTACAAGGCCGCCTTGAGGGGTGCCGCTGTAAGTACCATTGTACTTCCAATCTTCCAAATAACCAGCTCTAAGCAATTTCCATATGAGTCGGATGAACTTGGCGTCTTTTATTTTCTTTTCAAGGATAGCTATTAGTTTATGATGGGAGAGATGATCCAAATAACCATTAATATCTCCTTTAATGAACCAGGTCGCTCCCTTGAATTGAACTTTGGCTTCGTGGAGGGCCGTGTGACAGCTGCGATTAGGTCTAAAGCCGTAACTGAAATTTGCAAAAGCGGGTTCGTATATCGCCTCAAGGATCATCCTGCATATTTCTTGGATGATTCTGTCCGGGAAGGAAGGATTCCCGAGCGGTCGTTTTTGACCGTTTTTCTTAGGGATACCCGTTCTCCGAACCCGTTTAGGCTGATACGATTCGTTTTTCATCGACTCAACTAAAGCGTTGACTTTCTCCAAGCTGAACTTGTCAGCGGTCACACCATCGATCTCCCGTGTTCCACTGCCGTCATTCGCATATAAATTGTTATAGGCCAGGAAGTAAAAGTCTGTGTTGTAGAAAAGCCGATATACCCTATCAAATCTATAGTCAGGTTTCTCACTGGATATCTTGGTCAATAGGTATAAAGTTTCGCTAGAATTCACGGAGCCTTGCGCTCCTTTCCGCAAATTTTATACCGACAAGCTGTCTCCCTTCGCCATGTGACAGGCTTTCCCTATCTCGAACTACTACGGAGACTCCGTTACCTTATGAGATATTCAATCCCTTCGGATATAGCCATATCGGGCATTCTCACTTAGGTAATCCCCATTTAGTCACATCAGTCCAAGCGCGATAAGTTGTCGGATGGTCCTTTCGTCCTTTCCACCTGTCCAGGTGTGCGTCAGCACTTGAGAAGCTTGGGTATCATCTCATATTATAGCATTTATCCGATATGAGATGTCTGACAGCGTTCCATCTATCCACTGTCAGCGTGCTGATAACAGGTAGCAGCTAACTTTCCTGTCTGGCAAGCATGGGCCCGCTGAGACTAGACTTTAAGCAGTTTAGCTTTCATCCTTGTACTTATCTTTATGCCTCGCCGTTCAGTCGTGGTGCGTTAGCTCACCAACTTACGACTTTCCCAACATGCTGCACTCCCCGCCAGGTTTCCCCTTTGGATAAGTTGGGCGGCATGACTTCGATACCCTGGAAGCCCCTCCGCTTAATGAGGAAAACTGATGCGCCTTATGGGCGCACAATGCTCTGCTTCACATCGCCGACCATAAACCGGTTGCCGGGCCGTTCCCGCGAGATCAAAGCGACGATCGCTTCCTGCACCCGATTCGTGTCCTGGTATTCGTCAAGCAGCACTTCTTCGAATTGTTCGCGGTATTCCAGCGCCGCAGCGGATGGAACCGGATGGTCCGGGGTTGCCCCCTCCTCACTTAGAATGCGGAGGCAGTAATGCTCCAGATCGGCAAAGTCAACCAGCCCTTTATCCAGTTTGGCCGCTTGATACCGCTCTCCGAACGTCACGACCAGCTCGGCCAGCGCGCTCATTAAAGGCGCCATTCGCTTCAACTCTTCGTCGTATTGCTCCAAGCTGCGCGAGAACCATTCCTCCCTGAGGGTCGCCAGCTTGTCTTTCGCCGCATTGCGAAGCTCCTTGACGCGTTCCTGCAGCTCTTTATCGTAATGATCGCCCTTGCACGGCTTCAGCTTGCCGAATCCCGCGCCCTGTACAGCGTGATACAAATGCTCCCATCCGTGTCCTTCCGACAGCTCCAGCAAATACTCGATAACCGTCAGGTCGTCGTCCAGATTGGCCAAATACGGCTCGGGGCCGCCCGGCGTCCGGGACAGCCGGATCGCTTCCCGCAGCAGCCCGATTGCGCCCTGCAGCTCTATCCGTACCGCAGCCCGGAGGCTGGACAGCCACGGATGATCATCTTCCAAGCGCCGTTCCCCGAACATGCGTACGCATTCGTTCAGCCAATGCTCCGGCCAAGGATGGCTGCGCGAATCGTCGTACAACCGCTGCACAAGGCGAAACAACCCTTCGTCGTTCTTATCGCCGCTGAACGAGTCGGCCAAAGTCCAGAACGGATCGCCTTCCGCCGCTTCGCCGTACCGTTCTTCCAGCAGCTCCTCCAGCTGCTCTTGACGCAGCAGCGCGCTTTCCGTCTCATTGGCGATACGAAAGCCCGGATCAAGTCCGATACGCTGGTAATGCTTCTGAATCACTTCCATACAAAAGGAATGAAGGGTCGTAATAAACGCGCGCGGAATCAGCGCCAGCTGCCGCCGCAAATGCTCCGATTCCGGATCGGCGGTCAATGCCTTCTCAAGCGCCTCACTGATCCGGTGACGCATCTCGGCAGCGGCCGCCTTCGTGAACGTCGCGACCAATAAACGGTCAACGTCGATTGGCGAGTTCGGATCGGCTATGCGCCGGATGATGCGCTCGACCAAGACCGCCGTCTTGCCCGATCCGGCCGCCGCCGCCACCAGGACGGAACGACCGCGAGTCGCTACAGCGCTCCACTGATCGTCCGTCCACGTGCTATCCTCTGGTCTGGGTATGCTCATCTTCATCGTTCATTCCCTCCTTCTTCGGATTCCGCCGACTCCTCTTCAGGCTCCTGTCCGATTTCCAGCGCCGCAAGCGGGCTCGTGCGTGCGGCCGCAGGGCGGAACGTCCGCGCCTTCTCTCCGCCCGCAGGAGTCTGCGCTTTGCGCTCCATCAGCTCCAGCGCCGTCTCTTTGCCGAGCGCAGGCAGCTGCTTGAACGCATTGCCGGCAAGCTGCGGATCGAACTGGCATACCGGCTTGTACGAGCAGCCTTGACAGGCTGTCGCCGTACCGATACGGAACGGCTCGATCCCGATATGACCGTCGGTCATCGAGGTGCCGATATCGCGAATGGTCCTTCGGACATGCTTGCGCACCGTATTCCATTCCGCCTCCGTTGCGACCGAAGACGTCTTGTAAAAGCCGCCGTCCGCCTTCAACGCAACCGGAAGCAGCTCCGAGTAACCGCTGGAGCCGATCAAACCGCTATCCATCAAGCGAATCGTGTCTGGATCGGCAGTGAGCAGACCTTTCATTTTAAACCGTTTCTTCATTTCTTTCTCGATTTGCTCGGCGCTG
This sequence comes from Paenibacillus sp. JCM 9796, assembly GCF_055379675.1. Taxonomy (NCBI): domain Bacteria; kingdom Bacillati; phylum Bacillota; class Bacilli; order Caryophanales; family Paenibacillaceae; genus Paenibacillus; species Paenibacillus sp. JCM 9796. The sequence continues at coordinate 4,741,623 of NZ_AP043723.1, read as the reverse complement.
ATCGCATTCTTGACGTTCAGCAGCGGATTGTGCACGTGGAAGTACAGGACCCCCGCAGGCTGAGCTTCCGTACCGAGCCAAAGCGGGGCATGGGTCAGAATGACGTCCAAATACGTCATCATTTGCAGCGATAGTCCATAGTACACTTCGCCGAGCTGCAGCGCCTTGGAGCTCGACTTGTAATCGATGACCCGCAGCAGCGTGCCGCGCTCCGTATCGGCCCGGTCGATGCGATCGATCCGGCCTCGCAGGTTCATATGAACGCCGTTCTCCAGCTCGTACTGAAGCGGCGGTATCGACTGGCCTGCGCCGAAGGCGATTTCCAGTCCGACCGGACGGAACTGCCCCCGTTTCGCATGCTCCCCTAACATGAGCGCCGCTCTGGCGATCACCTGCTTCAGCTTGCGGGCGATGTAATGGTACCGCTTCGAGCTGAGCAATATTTCGCCCTGCAGTCTTGGCGTCAGCGCATCGATCACGAGTGCCGCACGGCGTTCGGTTTCGGCCGCCGTCATGCCGCCCCAGTCGACGCCTTCGCGGACGACCTGTTCGGCGAATTGGCTGAGCGCCGCATGGAACAACTGCCCGATATCCGGGGCCTCCAGCCGAAACATCCGCCGTTCCTTCAGCCTTAAGCCGTGAGAAACGAATTGCGAGTAGGGGCATGCGACAAACCGCTCCATCCGGGATACGCTCGTCTCGATCGTGTCCCCGTACAGCTGCCGGCTCGCAGCCGGACTTAGCGGCTGAATCCGGTTCGTATACTGCAGCGCCTCCATCATTCTCGCCAATCTGCCGCTATATTCAGGCTGGCGGGCGAACCAATTGTACACCGACCACCAGACACCGTGGATCGGCGTTCCCCGCATCCATTGCTTCAACTGCACGATCAGAAGGGACAGCGCTTTGTTCGGGTGCGACACGAATTCGAGCTGCTCGCCAGCCGTCGTTTGCGCAGCCGGTTCGTTCAGCAGGAGCCTTTCCGGAATGTCGGGAAACAGCCGTTTGATCTGACGGATCACATCGGACGGAAGCAGCGACTTGCCTTCCTCGTCAGCCAGCGGATAGCTGAGCCACAACCCGACGCTGGGCGTACACAGCGCGTTATAAATCAAGAACGATTCGTCGAGCAGCCTTCTCCGGCTGTCCTCCGCAAGCTGAAGACCGGCTTCCGCCAGCCGCAGCCGCTCGGCCTCCGTCAGTACGCCGCTTTCGACGATTTTGGACGGCATGACCCCTTCGTTGACGCCCAGCACGAACAGATGCTTGACGCCGTCAGACCGGGTGCGGTCCATACTGCCGATCAGCACCTGATCCAGCGTCGGCGGGACAAGCCCGAGCTTGATGCTTTCCAGGCCGGTTTCGACGAGCTTGGCAAACTGCTCCAGCGACGTCTCTTCGTCGCCCGTCAGCTCGACAAGCTGATCGAACATATCGATCACGCGATCCCACACTTGCGCGTGCTCTCTCGCCTTCTCGGGCTTGCCCGACCGAAGCGCCGCTTGTCCCCAAGCTTCGAGACGCTCGGGCACTCGCAGCCCTTCAAGCAGCTCGTACAACGCCTCTACGCGGTCGCGCACCGCCTTCCGCTCGCGCAGACGGTCCTGCAGCCGGCCGAGAGGGTCAGCCACAAGCCTCCTGCAGCGGTTGATTTGGCGTAAAAAAGCCGTATCCGCCTCGCGCCGGCCTTCCTCCTGCTCCAGCGAAGCCTCATAAACGTACGTCCAGTCCGCGTTCACCCGCCACTTCGAGCCTTGAATCCCGAAAGCCAGCACGTAGTTTTCCAGCTGATCGAACGCATAGCGGCCGACTTGGAGCTGCGGCGCCTCGCCCTCCCCGCCGCCGGTATTCGGCAGCGGTGTCAAGAACCCCGTCTTCACACAGCGGAACACCGCATCATATTTCCAATGAAGCCGGGCAACTTCCAGCGCGGAACGGATGAATTCAACAAGCGGATGATGCAGCACCGACCGCTTCTGGTCGAAAAACAAAGGGATGCCGAAGTCCGCAAACGTTCCGGCAATCAAATCGCCGTAAGCCTCGATGTTGCGTACGGAGACGGCGATGTCGCGCCAGCGCATCCCCTCTTCCCGCACCAGGCTCCGGATGTCCCGCGCCAGTCCCTCTACTTCGGCCCTGCGGTGAACGGCTGCCGTAACACGCAATGCCGCGCCTTCTCGCTCTTCCGGCGACATGCGGTACGCCTGCTTCATCCGGCTGCCCCAGTGCGCCTCCATGTGCGCGAGCATCGGGTTGGCGCGAAACCGGGCCGGCGGCGCCGCCGGCAGCACTTCCGGCTCCCGGACGGCAATCCCCAGCTCGTCAAGCCTGCGCCGCAGCTGAACCATCGTCCGCGCCGTCGGATGGAACAAGTCGAGCTCCTGCAGCTCCTTCCCGTCCCGGTACGGCCGGTTTAAGCTCAGCGTGAGCGTCACATCCTCTGCATGCACGGCAAGCTGCTCGATCACGGCGGCTTCCTGCGGTGTAAAACCGTGAAAACCGTCGATCCAACAAACCGCCTCGCGGATGTAGGACGATTCGCCGATCTGTCTGGCGAGCAGCGTCAAATAATCTTCCCCGTCCAAATAAAGCCGGGACAGCTCCTCCTCAAATTCGGCATACACGCTCTGCAGGTCATGCAGCTTGTCTGCGAGCGATCCTGTCGGCCCGGCTCCCGCCGCAAACCGCTCCCGATAAAAACGGCCGAAATCCGCCGACGTCACGCCATACCTTTTAAATTCGGTAAACAATTGATTGACATGATCCAAATACCCCATTTGGTCCGCAGCCGTATGCAGCCGTTTCAAACGATCCCGTTGTTTATGTAAAATGCGGTGAAGCAGCAGCTTCTTGCCCGTTTCGTCAATCGGCAGCCGCGCCGTACCGCCCACTTCCTGCATCACGCGCCAGGCCAGACGCCGGAAGCTGAGCACCTGCGCCCGAAGCGTCCCGCCAAGCTCCGGCACCGAGATCAAAGCGTACTCCGCCTGGAACGTCGCCTGCTCCGGCACGAGCCAGATGAGCGGAGGCCCCTGCGGCTCCGCCTTCAGTCTCTGTTTAATTTCGTTCAGGCACAGCGTTGTCTTGCCGCTGCCCGCACGCCCAAGCACGAATCGAAACGCCATGTTAGCTCCTCCTCTTCCCACACCGCACCTTGTCCTTAACTCTACTATTCTACCAAAGAAACCGTAGTTCAGGTAAAAGGTAGGTTCTGGTACATTATATCATATATTGAGAAATAAGAACACACGTTCCTGACGTAAACCGGGCAACGCACGCCGCCTCCCGGTTTGGGATTTCCACCCTCCTGCCGCTGCTCTTCGCGCGAACGCATTGCTTTCCTCTCCCCTTTTCGGATAACGCCTTCGCTGGGCGTATACGAAGAACAGCCTGACGCACGGATTGCATCAGGCTGTTCGAAATAAATCGGAACGGTGAACATGACTTAGGTCAGATGTTCGGTAATCCACCGCGTCTTATCGGCGACCGGACGGCGCTTTCCTTCCGGCTGCGGCATAGCCTGCTGCCCGACGTACAACAGCCCGACGAGCGCTTCGTCGCCGGTTAAGCCGAACGCTTGCTGCATGCGCGGATGATACATCGGCTCGCCCGAGCGCCAGATCGCCCCGAGCCCGAGCGCATGCGCGGCAAGCAGCATATTTTGCACGGCCGCGTGGGCGGCTGCGAATTCCTCGATTTGGCTGACGCCCTTCTCCGCCGAAGGCGAAACGGCGACCGCAATCACCACCGGCGACCGGAACGCTTTAGCCGCATGCTTCGCGCGGAACGCTTCCCTTTCTTCCGGCGCCAACTTGGCCGGACTTTGCGTTTGCTCCGCAATGTCGGCGTAGGCTTCGCCCAGAATGTGCCGTCCATTCCCCGTCAGCACAAAGAAGCGCCAAGGCTCCGTCGCATGATGGCTGGGCGCCCAATTGCCCGCTTCCAACAGCTGCTCGATCTGTTCGCGGGGCACCGCTATGTCTTTCACACGACCGATCGTGCGCCTTTCGCGAATCGCTTTAAACACATCCATGTCTTCCACTCCTCCCCATTGTGAGTGATCGCTGCCTATACTCTCGTCGTAACCTCAAATATGGCAAACTTCAAATAATGTCCTTCATCCACGCCCAGAATGCGCGGATGATCCTTGCCCGCCGCCCGAAAATCGACAAGGCGCAGCGTCTTGCCCGCGTCGCGGGCCGCCGCATGAATCGTCTCCAGGAACAAATCCGGCTTCATGTGATAGGAGCAGCTCGCCGTAACCAAATATCCGCCCTCGTTCACCAGCTTCATCCCGTGCAGGTTGATGTCTTTATAGCCTCGGCATGCGCCTTCCACCGCGCTCCGCGATTTGGCGAACGCCGGAGGGTCCAGAATGACGACGTCCCACGTCCGCCCCTTAGCCTCCAGCTTAACCGACGTATCGACTTTGCGGCGGTCGGCCTGCCCCCGTTCCTGACGCTGCTCGATCCCGCGCACTTGCTCGCGCAAATAATCGAACGCATCGGCCACTACGAACTCCACACGGTCTCCGAATCCGTTCAACTCCACATTGCGCCGCGCAGTCTCTACCGCGTGCTCGGAGATGTCGAGGCAGGTTACCTTCTTCGCTCCGTATTGGCAAGCGTTAAGAGTAAAGCTGCCCGTATGAGAGAAGCATTCGAGAACGGTCGCTCCGTCCCAATAGGGGAACGTTACTTCCTGCCCGCTTTTATTGACCGGCACCCGTCTGAGCGTGCCGTCGTCGGTCAGCTTGTCGACGGTCTGAATGCCGCTGCGTTTGCCCCAGCCGAGCATCAACGGCGCGATGGCCGCCCGGTTTTCCCGCTGATCGAAGAAATAGCCCGTCTTTTGCCCCTCGACGATATCCACCTCCAGCAGCAGCCCGTTCTCGCGAATCGCAATATGCCGCGGGCACTCGCCGTACAGTACACCTTTGCGCTGTTCCAAGCCCTCAAGCTCGCGGACGGAGACGTCGCTTCGCTCGTAAATCCCCGCCGGCTGCATCACCTCTACAAGCGCGGACACAATCGCCTCCCGCGCGGTCTCCATGCCAAGCGTCAGCAGCTGCACCACAAGGACGTCCTCGAACTTGTCTACGATCAGCCCGGGCATAAAGTCCGCTTCGCCGTACACGAGCCGGTACGACCTGGCCTCCGGCAAAAAGCGCTCGCGGTGTGCTTTCGCATGCCGCAAGCGATCCGCGAACCAATCATGCGTCAGCTCGGCGAGCGGCTCGTAAGAGACGATCCGGACCGTCAGCTGTGACGCAGGATTATAATAACCGGTAGCGAGATATTGACCGTCATGCCGGTGCACGGCGACAAGACGGCCCGGCTCCGTTTCGCCCTCCACCCGTTCGATTTCCGTGCGGTATACCCAAGGGTGGCCTTCTTCCAGCCGTTTTTTCCGTTTTTTATGTAAATAAACGATCGCCATCATGCTTCCCCATCCTTTACTCTGTGTACCCGACTGCGGCCAATAATCGCGACAAATAGCGGAGCTTTGGTACGCCATTGGACCTTTTGGACGCCCTATCAAAGAAATAGCGGAACTGCAGTGTCTTATTTGCTCCTATTTCGTTTGAAAAGGGAGATTCGCCGCAAATAAGCCATCCTGGTTCCGCTATTGATGAAGTGCAGGCGTAAGATGCCCCAAATCAAGCATCCGAGTTCCGCTATTCCATGATGAGCGCTCAGAGGGAGCACCAACCGTCCGGCGCGAACGCATGCTGCCGGTGCAATCGGCGCACCCCGGCCGCCGAGAGCCGCGATAGCCCCGCCCGCCTAGTAGGACGACGCGCCGGTGCTGCCCTGCATCAAAGCGACGCCGGAGCTCGTGCCGAGCCGCGTCGCGCCGGCTTCAATCATGCGCACCGCGGTCTCGAGATCGCGAATGCCGCCGGACGCTTTCACGCCGATGGAATCCGGAACGGACGAACGCATCAGGGCAATGTCTTCCACCGTCGCGCCGCCCTGGCCGAAGCCTGTCGACGTCTTGACGTAATGGGCGCCTGCTTCGACAGACAGCTGGCAGGCCGTTTTCTTTTGCTCCTCGTTCAAGGCGCCCGTCTCGAAGATCACCTTCACGATCGCTTGGCCTTCCACCGCACGCACGACTGCGCGGATGTCTTCGCGGACTGCGGCGTAATCGCCCTGCTTCAATCGTCCGATCTGCAGCACCATATCGATCTCCGCCGCGCCCTGCTCGGCCGCTTTCGCCGCTTCCAACGCTTTCACGGAGCTTTCCATCGCGCCCAGCGGGAAACCGCAGACGACGCTGATCTTCACCCCGGAGCCCTGCAGGAGCTCGCGGCACAAAGGCACCCAAGTGCCGTTGACGCACACGCTGTAAAAGCGGTATTGACGCGCTTCTTCACAAATTTTGCGGATCGCTTGTTCGTCGGCGTCCGCTTTCAGCAGAGTATGATCGATATACCCGGGCAGCTTGCTTACATCAAAGGCCGTCATCGTTACTCCACCTCATAACCTAGCGCGTCCAGCGCCTTTTTTAATACCGAATCGTTGTTGCCGTAACCCGAATGCGTCTGCTGATGCCACGCTTCGAGGGGATGCAGCCACTCAACGCCGCGAATTTCCTCCACCTGCGCTTGCAGCGTCCCCCCGGTCGCCTCGACCAGATAGTAGTGCACCTCTTTATCCACGACCCCGACGCCTGACAAATTGAACTGATAGGTGATTGTCTCGAGCGGTTTCACGATGCGGCCGACGATGCCTGTCTCCTCCAAAATTTCTCGGAGCGCGGTTTGTTCGACCGTTTCGCCAGGTTCCATTTTCCCTTTCGGCAGCGTAATTTTCCCGTAACGGTCTTGGATCATCTGCACCTGCAAATCGTCACCGGCTTTTCGGTACACCACGCCGCCAGCTGAAATCTCCTTCATCGACAACACCCTTCCATTTATACGATTGCTTTGGCCGCTTGTCCTGGAATTGCCTCTGCCGTCGCCTTCGTCGCTCTCTTCAAGCCGCTGACGGCAGGCAGCTGCGGCGCGCCGACGATTTGTCCGCGGCATTCGTTGACGCCCGCTTCCGTCACCTTCACCCGGCACACTTGCCCGATCCAGTCTTCGCTGCCTTCGAACACAACCGACAAATAGTTATCCGAGTAGCCCATAATCATCCCGCTGCCGGGCTGCGCTTTATGCTCGCGCTCCGGGATGATCTCCAGCACTTGGCCGATGAATTTCTGCGCGTAAGCGAGCTGCATCCGTTCGGACAAATCGATCAGCTCGTGCACGCGCGCGTTCTTCAGCTCTTCGTCGACCTGATCCTCCATCCGCGCTGCCGGCGTACCGGTCCGCTTGGAGTACGGAAACACGTGCATTTCCGAGAAGCCCATACGTTCCATGAACGCATAGCCGTTCCGGAACATCTCTTCCGTTTCGCCCGGGAAGCCGACGATGACGTCCGTCGTAATCGCGACGCCCGGCATAATGCGGTGAATATGCTCGATCTTCGCGGCAAACTCCTCGGTCGTATATTTCCGGCGCATCCGCTTCAGCACGTCATTATCGCCCGCCTGCAGCGGAATGTGCAGATGACGGCACATTTTCTCGGAATGCTGGAGCACCTCGAGCACCTCATCCGTAATTTGGCTGGCTTCGATGGAGCTGATGCGGATCCGTTTCAAGCCTTCCACCTTGTCCAAATCCCAAAGCAGCTTGGCCAAGCTGTAATCTTCCATATCTTCCCCGTATCCGCCCGTATGAATCCCCGTCAGCACGATTTCCTGATAGCCTGCGTCCACCAGCATCCGCGCCTGGTTGATGACGCTTTGCGGTTCGCGGCTGCGCATTAATCCGCGCGACCACGGAATGATACAGAACGTGCAGAAGTTGTTGCAGCCCTCTTGAATTTTCAAGAAGGCACGGGTCCGGTCTGCGAAATCGGGCACGTCAAGCTCTTCGAACGCCCGCGTTTTCATGATGTTGCGGACCGCATTGATCGGCTGCCGCTCCCGCTCCAGCTGCTTCACATAGGTCAAAATTTTGTCCCGGTCCTGCGTGCCGATCACCAGATCGACGCCCGGGATGGCTAAAATTTCGGCCGGGGACGTCTGTGCGTAACAGCCGGTGACCGCAATGATCGCTTCCGGGTTGCGCCTTATTGCGCGGCGAATCATTTGCCTGCTCTTCTTGTCCCCCGTATTCGTAACCGTACACGTATTGATCACATAAATATCGGCCGTCGATTCGAAGTCGACCTGCTCGTAGCCCTCCTGTTTGAACAGCTGCCAGATCGCTTCCGTATCGTAGAAGTTGACTTTACAGCCGAGGGTGTGAAAAGCGACTGATGCCATAATTACCGTTCTCCTCCCATCTCACCGGATTCATATAAAATACACGTCAGACCGACCATGGCGGCGGTTTCCGTTCGTAAAATACGTTTGCCCAAAGAGACCGCACGGCAGCCGGCGCGTTCCGCTTCATCCGCTTCGCGTTCGCTGAATCCGCCTTCCGGTCCGACGATCAGCAGCAGCTTCGGACGAGCAGCGGCATGAGTGCCGCCGGTCTCCGCCGCTTCCGGGCCCATACGCCCCTGAAGCGCTGCGCGAATCTGCGCTCGCAGCTCCTGAACATCCTGCTTCTCATAGCAAAACCAAGCGGCATCCGCCTCGGCGGCGAGCTGCAGCAGCTCCTTCCAGCCGCGCACGGCGTCGACGGACGGAATCCGGTTGCGGTGCGCCTGTTCGGCCGCTTCCTTGGCAATTTTTTGCCACCGTTCCAGACGCTTGCCTTCCTTCTTCCCGTCCAGCTGAACGACGGTGCGCTCCGACGTGAAAGGCACGAACCGGGTTGCCCCGATCTCCGTTCCCTTCTGGATCACCAGCTCCATCTTGTCGCCTTTCGGCAAGCTTTGCGCGATCCATACGTCGACGCTTGGTTCGCGGTCCATCGGAAGCTCCGTCTCAACCTCCGCCGACACTTGTCCGCCTTCGAGCGAACGAAGCACGACAACAGCTTCGCGGTTCGCCCCGTCGCTCACGATACAGCGATCTCCGGCTTTAGCCCGCATGACGCGAATCAAGTGGTGAGCGTCGTCACCCGTTATCGTAACCATATCAGCGGAAAATTGCTCCGGCTGAATGAAATATCTCTGCATAACCCCCATCGCTTTCCAAAAAAAAGGTGAGACCGTTATACAGGTTCGTAGAACGGTCAACCTTCATCATACACGTTTTTTCGCTAAAAAGCCAGAGGTCCGAATATCGGTTTAAGTATAGCCACGAACAAGGCCAAAATGTCGTTCTGCCAAGCGAAAATCGGGCCGAGCGTTACCACACGGATCGGCGGAATAAAGAACATCAGCAGCACGGCATAGAACAACCACTGCTGGTATTGCTGCAGCTTGATCGCCCAGGGACGCGGCAGCACATCTTCCAGAATGCGGTAGCCGTCCAGCGGCGGGAACGGAATCAAATTTAAAATGAATAGAAATATGTTCTGAATAACCATCCAGTGCAAAAACGTCAGCACGGCGCTCGAAACCCCCGGACTCATGCCGTCAAGCCAGCCGTACGCGTGAAAAGCGTAGACGAACACCAAGCTGATAAACCCGAGTACAAGATTGCTGAAAGGGCCCGCGAACGACACGGCGATACCCATCGCGCGCGGGTGTTTGAATCGTCCCCGGTTGATCAGCACGGGCTTGGCCCAGCCGATCCCGACAATGAGAAAGAAGATCATGCCCAGCCAATCCAGATGAACGCGCGGGTTTAACGTCACCCGGCCCATCGCGCGCGGCGTCGGGTCGCCGAACTTGTCGGCAAGATACGCATGCGCAAATTCATGTACCGTGAAGGCAAGCAGCAGCACAAGAAAGACGAAGGGCAGTTCGTCAACCGGATACGGCAGAAAACTACTCCAATCCATCGACGCTCACCTACGGCTTTCTGGCGACGAGCACGACCCAATCCTGATCCTCGTTCACCTCGGTTACATGGAAGCCGGCCGACGTTAATGCGTCCTGCACCATGTCCTGCTTGCTCTTGATAACGCCTGACACAATATACGAGCCCCCCGAGGCGAGCGCTTCGTACACATCCTGTACGAACATTAATATAATTTCCGCCAAAATGTTGGCGACCACGACCTGCACCGGCAGCTTCACGCCGAGCGCCGTGCTTTCACCGGCAGCCCGATGTTCATTGATCACCTGCAGCAAATCGCTCAGCTTCACCGTAATGCGATCGTCCAAGCCGTTCAAATGTACGTTCTCCGTCGCGCTGGAGACGGCGACCGGATCAAGATCGAGCGCGAGCACGTGTTTGGCTCCCAGCTTCGCCGCCGCGATTGCCAGAATCCCCGAGCCCGTCCCGACATCAATCACGTCGTCGCCTTCCTTCACAACCTGCTCGATCGTCTTCAGGCAGAGGGCCGTCGTCGCATGCGTTCCCGTCCCGAACGCCATGCCCGGATCCAGTTCCAGAATAATCTCTTCGGCCTGCGGCTCGTACTCTTCCCAGGTCGGCTTAATCGTCAGCCGGTCGGTAATGCGCAGCGGTTTGAAATATTGCTTCCACGCATTCGCCCAATCCTCGTCGTCGACCAGCTTCCACTCGTAAGTCGGCTCGCCGGTATCAATATCAAACTCCGCGAGCTGAGTAACGGATTGCTTCAGCTCCTGGAGGATCGCTTCGGTATCCGAACCTTCGGCAAAGTAACCTTTAATAACCGCTCGTCCTTCCGGAATATCGTTCAACGGCAGCTCGTACCATTGACCTAGCGACGTGTCGCGCGGTTTGTTCAACGTGCCTGATTCCTCGATGGAAACGCCTCCGGCACCAAGCTCGTGTATAAAATTGGAGATCATTTCGATCGCTTCTTCTGTCGTATATACCGTAATTTCATGCCAACGCACCGGGTATTCCCTCCCATAATTTGCTCCATTTTCACGCATAAGAACAAGTATACAACAATTAGGGATACGGGTAAAATGACGGGTTCTTACATAAACGGTGCGGGAAAGGCTAAATCTAACAAACACACAGTAAAGGCGGGTCCGTAATGACGAAGGATAGATGGATAATAGCTCTGATTTATTTGCTTGGAGCGATCGCGACCGTGCTGTTGATCCCCAAGCCCAAGCGGCGAGAGGCGATTATGGCATTTCTCGCCTGTCAGCCGTTAACCTGGTTAGACTCGCTGCTGCACGTCAAGTTTCATCTGCTGTCATTCCCGGTGCGCGAATTTCCGAAAGCGACCGACCTGCTGTTTACGACCGAATACTTTCTGTATCCGCTAATATGCGCGCTTTATATCGCGAATGAGCCGAAGGGAGCGCTGTCCGCCCGCCTGGCCGCTCTCGCATTGACCGTCTCCGCATTAACCGGTATCGTTGCGCTGCTCGTCACCTATTCGAATTTAATTCGATACGAGCGCTATTCCTGGTACTGGACCTGGATTAGACTTTTTCTGGAATTCACCGTTGTTCGCTTGTACTGCGGCTGGTATTTCAAATCAGAGCCGACTGCCAACTAAACCAGGTGCTCCCGTTTGTCATGATGATCGAATATATCGTTCTTATGTGCGTATGGATCATCAGCATCTCGATGCTGATCTTCTGCGTGCCCAAGCGTAAAGCTCGAATAGCCTACGCCGGCTTCTTGTTCAAACAGACGATCACTTGGATTGCCGGTCTGTATGTCGTGGAAAAAGGGTGGATCGTATACCCCGTGCGATTGTTTCCTGAGCAAAACCGGTCCAGCTTTACATTCGAATATTTGGCGTTCCCGGCCGTTTGTGCCGTCTTTAACGTCCATTACCCTTCCGGGCGTTCCCTTCCGGTTCGCATCGGTTACTATCTTGCCTATACCTCCGTGATGACCCTCGTGGAAGCATGGATCGAGCACAGGCTGGCGCTCATCGATTATGTGCATTGGGCCTGGTATTGGACGTGGCTGACGCTGCTGCTCACATTTTATTTGTCGCGAATATTTTGCCTCTGGTTTTTTCAAGCGAAACGGCTCCCGGCATGAATGAATCTTCATGCCGGGAGCCGTTAGCATACCGTGAGCCTGGCGCTTCATTTCAGACGCTGCCGCCCGCATCGCGGATCACGCGTTTCGCCTGCTCGACGGCCGCCTCATCGAGCACGACCGTCAACAACACATTGCGGCGCGTCATATCGTCCGGATCGTTCATTAGCAGTTCCCTGCTGCCGTCCGCCATGCCGCTTGCATCGACGTCGGCGGCCATCAGGACGCGTGCATCCTGATTCGCGCTTGTCGTTCCCAAAGTTAAATAAGACAAACCGGGAAAATCGCTATTGGATAACGGATTTAACGTTTCGCCAATCCCGTGTCCCGGGTATTCCCCCACCTGGTCGATTTGCACCTCCGCCGCACGCAGTGCTTTCAGCTTCGGCACACAGCTTTGTGCATCCTCCGTCGTTCGAAAGTAGGCCATGATGCCTTTCTCTGACATATGTCAAACCTCATTTCTCCAAAATCTACGGCCGTGATCCGGCATCAGCTATTCCTGCTCTTGTCTGGCATCGGCTAGCGCGGCGCGTTCCTCCGCTTCCAAGTCGTCGCTATCTGCCAGCTCTGCAGAAAATTCGATGTCCTCGTTCTTCGCGATCGGCAATCGATTTTTTTGAAACGCCTTTTTCCATCGTTCCGCCATGGTCCAGCCTCCTTTCAAGTCGGTATCCATCCCAGGGTCCACCGTGCAGGTTCAAGAACCTGCTTCTATTGTCCGCATTATTAACGGGAATATGCGGCCCGCTTCACGAAAAAAGCAGCCTTCGGGAAATCCCGCAGGCTGCTTTCGGATAGGCGCTTCAGTCGCCTAAAAATGCTTTTTTCATTCGTTCGAAAATCGATTGCTGCTGCTCGTGCGTATTCTCTCCGTTTTGCCGGGAGAACTCGCGCAGCAGTTCGCGCTGCTCATCGCTCAAGTTCGTCGGCGTCACGACGACCACCTTCACGTGCTGGTCGCCTTGGCCGTAACCGCGCAGACGCGGTACGCCTTTGCCTTTCAAGCGGAAATACGTGTCGGTTTGCGTGCCGGGAGGAATTTTCAGCTTGACCTTCTCCGTCAGCGTCGGAATTTCGATCTCGTCCCCGAGCGCCGCTTGTGCAAAAGTAAGCGGTACCTCGCAGTAAATATCGTCGCCTTCGCGTTCGAAGAAATCGTGCGGCTTCACGCGGATCACGACGTACAAATCGCCTGCCGGACCTCCGCGCGTACCCGATTCGCCTTCTCCCGTTACCCGCAGCTGGGCGCCGTCGTCGACACCTGCCGGGATGTTCAGGTTAATGGTGCGCTGCTTTTTCACTTTGCCGGCGCCGTGACACGTCTGGCACTTGTCCTTAATAATTTTCCCTTGACCTTGGCAGGCGGAACAAACCCGGCGGTTCACGATGCGGCCGAACGCCGTGTTCTGCACGACCTCCTGCTGCCCGGAACCATGACAGACGCCGCATGTATCCGGCTTCGTACCGGGCTTCGCGCCGCTGCCGTGACAAGTCTCGCACGTTTCCGTACGAGGAATGTGAATGTCGGTCTTCTTCCCGAAGACCGCTTCCTTGAACTCGATCGTCATCGTATACTGCAAATCGTTGCCGCGCTGCGGAGCGTTAGGATTGCGCCGGCCGCCTCCGCCGCCGCCGAAGAACATATCGAACAGGTCGCCGAATCCGCCGAAATCCGCATTGCCGCCGAATCCGCCGCCGCCCATGCCCTGGTTCGGATCGACGTGGCCGAAGCGGTCATACTGCGCTTTCTTCTGTTCGTCGCTCAGTACATCGTAAGCTTCCTTCGCTTCTTTGAACTTCGACTCCGCGTCGTCCGCTTTGTTGACGTCAGGATGGTATTGACGAGCAAGCTTGCGGTAAGCTTTCTTGATATCCTCCTGCGAAGCATCCTTGCTAAGCCCTAATACTTCATAGTAATCGCGTTTACTCATCCTTCACTCCCACTCCCTGGCCTGCAAAAAAAGGAAAGTGTCCGGCTTGAGAAGGTCAAGCCGGACTTGTTGTATGCGAACGGATTATTTCTTGTCGTCAACGACTTCGAAATCCGCATCCACGACGTTGTCTTTGCCTTTCGCGCCCTGCGGCTCGCCGCCTGCGTTTTGCGCTTCTTGAGCCGCTTGCTCATACAGCTTCACGGACAGCGCCTGCACGATTTGCGTCAGCTCTTCGCTGGCCGCTTTGATTTCGTCGAGGTTGTCACCTTCGAGCGCTTTTTTCAGCTTCTCTTTCGCTTCGTTCGCTTTGTCAATTTCGCCTTGATCGACCTTGTCGCCAAGATCTTTCAACGTTTTGTCGACTTGGTAAACGAGCTGATCCGCTTGGTTGCGTGCTTCGACCGTTTCTTTGCGCTTCCGGTCTTCTTCGGCGTGCGCCTCGGCGTCTTTCATCATGCGGTCGATTTCCTCGTCGGACAAACCGCTGGAAGACGTAATCGTAATTTTTTGGCTCTTGCCCGTGCCTTTATCCAGTGCGGATACGTTCACGATGCCGTTCGCGTCGATGTCGAAGGTGACTTCGATTTGCGGAACGCCTCGCGGCGCCGGCGGGATGTCGCCCAGAATAAACCGGCCGAGCGTTTTGTTATCGTTAGCCATCGCGCGCTCGCCTTGCAGCACGTGAATTTCTACGCTAGGCTGGTTGTCGGCATATGTGGTGAACACTTGTGATTTCGTTGTCGGAATCGTCGTGTTGCGGTCGATCATTTTGGTGAACACGCCGCCGGCTGTTTCGATACCGAGGGAGAGCGGAGTCACGTCGAGCAGCACGACGTCCTTCACGTCGCCCGTCAACACGCCCGCTTGCACGGCCGCGCCGAGTGCCACGACTTCGTCCGGGTTCACGCCTTTGTGCGGCTCTTTGCCTGTCAAGCGTTTAACCGCTTCTTGAACGGCCGGGATACGCGTAGAACCGCCGACCAACACGATTTTATCGATTTTGTCCGCCGTCAGGCCTGCATCGCTAAGCGCTTGACGCGTCGGTCCGAGTGTGCGCTCGACGAGAGGCGCGGACAATTCTTCGAATTTGGCCCGGGTCAAGTTCACTTCCAAGTGCTGCGGAACGCCGTCGACCACGGTAATAAACGGCAGGGAAATCGTCGTCGTCAATACGCCGGAAAGTTCTTTTTTCGCTTTTTCCGCAGCGTCTTTCAACCGTTGTACGGCCGCTTTATCTTTGCTCAAGTCGATGCCGTGCTCTTTTTTAAACTCGGCAACGAGATAGTCGATGATCACTTGGTCGAAGTCATCGCCGCCGAGACGGTTGTCGCCGCTCGTCGCTTTTACTTCGAAGAAGCCGTCGCCGAGCTCAAGGATCGAGACGTCGAACGTACCGCCGCCAAGGTCGTAGACCAGAATTGTTTGGTCTTCGGTTTTTTCCAAACCATAGGCCAAAGCCGCCGCTGTCGGCTCGTTTACGATCCGCAGCACTTCCAGACCGGCGATTTTACCCGCGTCTTTGGTCGCTTGGCGCTGGCTGTCATTGAAATAAGCCGGAACGGTAATAACGGCTTGCGTGACCGGTTGGCCGAGGTACGCTTCCGCGTCGGCTTTCAGCTTTTGCAGGATGATCGCAGAAATTTCTTGCGGCGAATATTCTTTGCCTTCGATAATTTCCTTATGGTTCGTCCCCATATGACGCTTAATCGAGATAACCGTGCGATCCGGGTTCGTGATCGCTTGGCGTTTCGCCGTTTCGCCGACGACGCGCTCGCCGTCTTTCTTAAAGCCGACGACCGAAGGGGTCGTGCGGTTGCCTTCCGCGTTAGGAATAACGACCGCTTCGCCGCCTTCCATAACCGCGACGCAAGAGTTCGTCGTTCCTAAGTCAATACCGATAACTTTACTCATAAGGATAAGCCTCCTTTTGTTTTCGAAAGTTTGTCATATAACGGATTTATGCTATGAGCTCACTTTAACCATCGCAGGACGAAGCACCTTGTCTTTCAGCATATAGCCCTTCTGCACCTCTTCGACCACAATGCCTTCCTCGTACTCGTCGGATTCCACCTGCATGATGGCTTGATGGTACTCGGGGTTAAACGGGGTGCCGACGGTTTCCATCGCCGTTAAGCCCTCCGTCGCAAGAATTTGGGTCAATTGACGGAAAGTCATATCAATGCCCTTCGCAAGGGCGTCATAATCTTTATTATCCTTGCTGGCTGCAAGCGCCCGATCAAAGTTGTCGATGACCGGAAGCAGCTGCTCGATCACTTTCAAAGAGGCGTATTTCGCAAAATCTTCCTTTTCCTTTTGCGTCCGGCGTCTGTAGTTGTCAAAATCAGCTTGGGCCCGCAAAAACCGTTGGTGGTTTTCGTCCGCCAGCTTCTTCGCCTGCTCCAGCTCCGCTTGGACAGCATCTTGGGGTTCGGAAGCTTCCGCAGTGCCCGCTTCCGCCGTCTCTGCGCCCTCTGCTTCGTATGTAGCGCTCTCCGGTTGATTTTGCTCGTTTTGTACGGCTTGTTCACCGCTTTGCGGATCTCGTTGTTCCGTATTCAATGTCTGTCACCTCCTTAACCGAATCGGCTGCGGCCGCGCCCATTCCATAATATGCGCCGCCGCTCTCTCTTTTAAATATTAGTCTAACCACGTAGTCGGGCTCAAAACCCTACATAACGCAGTTGGATAACAAAGGTTTAATCTTCTTCGCGCGGCTGCCGCATCTTGATTACGGTATGAATGCGCAGCACGGCGGACGCCACTTCTCCTGCGGCCTGCAGCGCCTGCAGCTTCACATCGGCCGGATCGATGACCCCGAGCGCCTCGAGATCGGTAATGGCGCCGGTATCGCAATCGATGCCAAGCTTGTCGCTGGCGGATGCGATCTGCGCCGCTTTCACTTCCTCGACCTTCTCCAGCGGGTTGTAGCCGGCATTGACGACGATCTGCGAGAGCGGCTTGCGCAGCGCGTGAGCAACCGCTTCGAAACCAAAACCTTCCATGCCCCGCACGGTTTCGCGATAGCGTTCAAGCTCATGCGCGGCGGCCATTTCCGCCGCGCCGCCGCCGGGCAGCCAGCCGCCGCGCAGTGCGGCCTGCACCGCCGAAGCGGCGTCGCGCGCAATGCGCAGGCGTTCGCCGGCGATCTCGTGCGTGCTTGCGCCGACGATGATAGACACTTCGACGCTGCCTCTGCCTTCGGCGATGCGCACGCATTCGAGGCGCTCGTCGTAGGCGATATGCCCGGCGAAGCCGAGATAAGGGGCCAGGTCAGCCGCCGGCCGGTACAGCGCGGAACGGCGAACCGGCCGCGCGCCGCTGTATTCGGCCAGACGGCGCAGCTGCGCCCGCGGCAGACGCTGCAGCACCATGATGCCGTGATCGGTGCAGAACTGCTCCGCTTCCGGATCGACGCCACGCTCGCTGACGACGAGCCCGACCCGCAGCTCGGTCAAGCGGCCGAGGGAGGCGCGGAACTGCTCGCGCAGCTGCATTTGCCGGTGAAAGCCGGCCTCGGTCATCAGCGCCTCATCTTCCACCTCTTCCGGTCCGAACGCATCCTGCATCATCAGAATGCGGGCCTCGTCCGACGGGAAATCAGGCTGCAGGTTGGCGGGCTTCTTCGCGATGACGAGCCCGGGCCACACTTCGCCCGGCGACTTGCCGAGCGACTGCACAACATCCGCGAAGCGAAACGATTCTTCGCGCAGCTTTGCCGCGCCAAGCTGCCTGGCGCCGTCTATGATCAGCTCTGCAAGGTCGGCATGCTCGCGGCCTGCGATATAAGCGATCCGATAAGCCATCGGATCGTCCAGACCCTGCAGCGGCCGCGACCGCTCGCTTAAACTGCGGACGGCGTGCGCGACGCCGTCCTGGATGCCGCGCACGACTTTGGCCACAGGCACGCCGCGCGTCACCTGCCGGGCGCCTTCGGCGACGAGCGCGCCCGCGAGCACCGTCGCTGTCGTCGTCCCGTCGCCGATCCGCTCCTGCTGCGCCCGCGCGACTTGAATGAGCAGCTGGGCCGCGGGATGCGCGACGTCCATCTTCTCCAGAATCGTCACGCCGTCGTTCGTAATAATTACATCGCCATGAGCGCCGACGAGCATCGTATCGAGCCCTTTCGGGCCGAGCGTGCCTTCGACGGCCGAACAAATCGCACGTACCGCATTGGCGTTATTCCGCAGGCTGGCGTACGATTCCTCGCCTTCCGGACCCGAAGGTTTCATCTGACTCATTTATACCAACGCTCCATCAACTGTGTCATATCTTTGGACAGATGGTCCAACAGCTTGATGACTTTAGCGTAATCCATTCGTGTCGGACCAAGAATGCCGATCGTGCCGAGCAGCTGCCCTTCGAGCGAATACGTCGCCGTAATCAGGCTGCAGTCGTTCACGGCCTCCATCTTGTTCTCGCTGCCGATCCGTACTTGAATGCCTCCGGCTGCGTCCGTGCCTTCGAACAATTGAATGATCTTCGGCGTCTCCGACAGCAAATCGAGAATGCTCTTCACCTTATCGACATCCTTAAACTCCGGCTGCGTCAGCATATTCGTCGTGCCTCCGAGGAACACGCGCTCTTCTTCGTCGCGTTCGAAGACGGAATCCAGCATGATCAGCAGCTCTTCGTAACCGGACAAGTAACGGCTCATTTCCGAAGCGATCTCCGTGTAAAGCTTCGATTTGAAGTGCAGCAGCGGCACGTTCTTCAACCGGGCGTTCAGAAGATTCACCAACTTCTCGATTTCCGACATCGGAATGCCTTCCGGAATCGTTACCGTCTTGTTCTCCACCTGACCGGTGTTCGTCACCACGATCGCCACGGCGGTCCGCTCGTTCAAGGGGACGATTTGCAGATGCTTCAATGTTGTGGTAAGCATCTCCGGACCCATGACGATCGAGGTGTACGGCGTCACCTGCGACAAAATCAACGCGACCTGTTGAATGACACGTTCCATCTCCTGCATGCGTTCGGCAAAGAAACGTTTCATCACGTCGACCTCTTCGCCGGCTTCTTGCGCACCTAAAGCCATCAAGTGATCCACGTAATACCGGTAACCTTTATGCGAAGGGATTCGGCCCGCCGACGTATGCGGCTGCTCCAGAAATCCCATTTCTTCCAAATCGGACATTTCGTTGCGGATGGTGGCGGGACTGAACCCCACATTGCCGCGTTTGGATATGCTGCGTGAGCCGATCGGCTCCGCGGAACGGATGTAATCGTCAACGATGGCGCTTAAAATATGTCTCTGACGTTCGGTTAGCATATTCGAAAACCACCTCCGATTCCGGGCTCGTTAGCACTCCGATCAATCGAGTGCTAAGCTAATACAAAAATAACAGACCTCAAGGGTCTGTGTCAAGTCAATCCAGCCGTTTGAGCACGGCGATTTCGTCGCAGCAGTGCTGTTTTTTACAGTGAATGCAATCGCGCCATACTTTTTCCGGAAAGATTTCCTTCTGCACGACCGTGAAGCCGTTTCTTTCGAAGAAAGCCACCTCGTATGTCAGCGCCATGATCTTCGGAATGCCTTGAGCTCTCGCTTCTTCCACCAGCTTGTTGACTATCGATTTGCCGATGCCGAGGCCCTTGTATCCGGCCGTCACGCCGAGCGAACGGATCTCGACGAGATCCGGACCGAGACGCGTGTTAGAGCCGCAGCCGACCAGCCGACCGTCGACTTCCGCGACGACGAACGTATCCAGCTGAGCCGCTAACGTTTCTTTGGAACGCGGCAGCATAATGCCCTGCTCCGCATAGCCTTGAATAATGTCATATAAAGTATCGATATCCTGTTCGTTCGCCTTCCGGCAGGTCAGGGTCAAAGTCATACGGGCTCCCACCAATCGCATTATGAAGAAAATGAAATGATATGAATAAATATACAACAAAACGTATAAAGGCTTCAACCTATTTTTAATTCAGACGCCTCCAAAAACTCCGCGAACACCTCGTTGCCGAGCAAAACGCCCGAATCGCTCAGCCGGTAGCCGGTTTGCGTCTCTTCCAGCAGCCCTTTCGCGCACAACCGGCGTATCGTTCCGCCGAATACGGATTCCAGCGGCCGCCCGAACTGCTCTTCGAAGTCGGATCTGCGCACGCCGCGCAGCTGGCGCAAACCAACCATCATAAAGTCTTCCATCGCTTCAACCTCTTCGACCTCGCTCGTCTGCAGAAGCGGCAGGCCGCTGCGCGTAGCGTCGATGTAAGGCTGAACCCCTTTGATGTTAACGTGCCGCGTCCCGCGCACATAGCCGTGAGCGCCGGCCCCCAGACCGTAGTAGCTTTGGTTAAGCCAGTACATCGAATTGTGCCTGCTCTCGTAACCCGGTTTCGCAAAGTTGCTGATTTCGTACTGGCCGTACCCGGCCTCCTTCAACCGCTTCATTATATGAAGGAACATGCCGACCTCCTCATCCTCCTCCGGAAGCGGCAAATCGCCGCGTTCGTAGAGCGAGTGGAACAGCGTGTTCTCCTCTACCTTCAAGCTGTAGATCGAATAATGGGGCAGCTCCAGCGCGAGCGCTTCCTTCAGCGTGGCCTCCATAATATCGATCGTTTGCTTCGGCAGCCCGAACATCAAGTCGATCGACATGTTCGTAAACCCGGCCTTGCGCGCATTCTCCAGACTCCGGTACACGTCGTCCGTATTGTGAATGCGCCCGATTCGCTCGAGCAGCGCATTGTCGAACGACTGTACGCCAAAGCTGATCCGGTTCACGCCGCCCTCTTTCATCGCCTGCAGCTTCTCCAGATCGGTCGTCCCCGGGTTCGCTTCCATGGAGAACTCGATATTTGCCGCCCAATTGCCAAAATACATGCGCACGCGGCGAAGGAATACGTCCATCTGCTCCGGCGTCAGCACCGTCGGCGTCCCGCCTCCGACGAAGATCGTCTCGATCTCACCCGGCGGCACGCTCTTTACCGTCCGTTCCATCTCCCGCTCCAAGGCATCCAAATAATCCATGACCGGCTGCCCCTTCAATATATATGAGTTGAAATCGCAGTAATGGCACTTGTTCGTACAAAACGGGATATGAAGATACACCGCCTTGGGCGTTTGCGTTTGCTGCAACATGCTTAGTCCCCCCCTTAATGCCAAAAGCAGGCGTTCGCGTTATGCCGAACACCTGCTTCCCGCACTGCTTTTGATCTATTCGTCGATCTTCAAGACGGCCATGAACGCCTCCTGAGGCACTTCCACGCTGCCGACCTGCTTCATCCGTTTTTTTCCTTCTTTTTGCTTCTCCAGCAGTTTCCGCTTCCGGCTGATGTCGCCGCCGTAGCATTTGGCCAATACGTTCTTGCGCATCGCTTTGACCGTTTCGCGGGCAATGACCTTCTGCCCGATCGCCGCTTGAATCGGCACCTCGAACATTTGACGCGGAATGAGCTCGCGGAGCTTCTCGCAAATGATGCGTCCGCGGTTGTAAGCTCTGTCGCGGTGGACGATGAACGAGAGCGCGTCGACTTGCTCGTTGTTCAGCAGGATGTCCATCTTCACGAGATTCGTCCGCTTGTAGCCCGACAGCTCGTAGTCGAACGAAGCGTACCCTTTCGTGCTCGATTTCAACTGATCGAAGAAATCGTATACGATCTCCGACAGCGGAATGTCGTAGGTAAGCGTCACGCGCGTCGTATCCAGGTATTCCATGTTGACGAACTCGCCGCGCTTGCCCTGGCACAGCTCCATAATCGCGCCCACGTAATCGTTCGGCACGATGATCTTGGCTTTTACGAACGGCTCTTCGACGAAATCGATTTTGCCCGGCTCCGGGAACAGCGAAGGGTTCTCGATGTTCAGCACCTCGCCGTTCGTCTGCGTGACGCGGAACACGACGCTCGGCGCCGTTGTGATGAGCGGAATGTTGAATTCGCGCTCGATCCGCTCCTGGATGATTTCCATGTGCAGCAGCCCGAGGAAGCCGCACCGGAAGCCGAAGCCGAGCGCTGTCGACGTCTCCGGCTCGAAGCTGAGCGAAGCGTCGTTCAGCTGCAGCTTCTCCAGCGCATCGCGCAAATCGTTGTAATCGCTCGTTTCGATCGGGTACAAGCCGCAGAACACCATCGGATTGATTTTGCGGTAGCCCGGCAGCGGTTCCGGCGTCGGATTCTTCGCGTCAGTCACCGTATCCCCGACGCGGGTGTCCCCGACATTTTTGATCCCGGCCACAATAAAGCCGACATCGCCGACTTCAAGCGAATCCACGATGCCCATACGCGGTTTGAACGCGCCGACCTCAATGACTTCGAACGTTTTGTCGGTCGCCATAAACTTGATTTTCGAACCGGCCCGGATCGATCCGTCGATGACGCGGACATACACGATAACGCCCTTATAAGGGTCGAAGTGCGAGTCGAAAATGAGCGCTTTCAGCGGCTGCGTCGAATCTCCGGTCGGCGCCGGAACTTTCTGCACGACCTGCTCGAGAATTTCCTTGATGCCGATCCCGGCTTTGGCCGAAGCCAAGACCGCTTCGCTCGCATCGAGACCGATGACGTCCTCGACCTCCTGCTTCACCCGTTCCGGATCTGCGCTGGGCAGGTCGATCTTGTTGATGACCGGCAAAATCTCCAGGTTGTTGTCGAGCGCCAAGTACACGTTAGCCAGTGTCTGCGCTTCGATCCCCTGCGCCGCGTCAACGACAAGCAGGGCGCCTTCGCAGGCGGCCAGACTGCGGGATACTTCGTACGTGAAATCGACGTGTCCCGGCGTATCGATCAGATTCAATATATATTCCTCGCCGTCGTCGGCGCGGTAGTTCAAGCGTACGGCCTGCAGCTTGATCGTAATGCCCCGTTCCCGCTCCAAATCCATTTGGTCGAGCACCTGATCCTGCATCTCGCGGGATGTCAGCGCGCCGGTAAATTCCAAGATCCGGTCGGCCAGCGTCGATTTCCCGTGATCGATATGGGCGATAATGCAGAAATTTCTAATTTTCTTTTGTCTGGCTTGGATATCCATCGGCAGCAAAACCTCACTAAACTCGCTTTTTGTACAATACTTTTCATTATAGCAGTTGTGGGGTCTTGCATCAATGCACGGAAATTCCGCGCTGTTTCCTGCTTGCGGGCCCCGACAGCCTTGCAGAGAAGTCCCCCTGCCTGCGCCATTACTTCAGCATCGCCTCAAACAAAGAAACAATGGCGCGGATGCCGTGATAGGCGATGATTTGCAGCAGCTCTCCCGCCTTGTTGCCGACCCGGTTGATGCCGGTATCGGCGGCGGGCTCCTGAGGCGCTTTCGCTACAGGCTTCGTCTTCTTCTCGGCCGTTTTCTTCACCGGCTCCGACTTCTCGGGCGCAGGCGGCGCCGACTTCTTCGCCCCTGCCGGAGCTGCGCTGTTCGGGCGCACTCCGGCGGCGGAAGCTTCGCCCGGCGGCTTCGTCAGCGGACCGTGAATGCGTTCGGTTCCCTGCGTCGCAAGCGATACCCCGAAAAAAAGGCAAAAAGCCATCGCCAATGCGATGGCGCCGAATTTGAACCAGCCGCTTCCGTTCATGATCCTTTGCACGCTCCTTGCCTTGTCTCTTCAGGCCGCCTCAGCGCCCTTTCTTCTTCCCGCGTTTCGGTTTCGCATGACCAACCGCGCCAATCGGGTTCCCCGGGGTTCTCCGCGCTTCCGCCTGTAGCTTACCTGTCCGCGTCCTCAACGATTTGGCTTGGCCGCTTCATTCCCCTGGCCGTGTCAGCTTGGCTTTTTTGCAGACGTGCCGTCCGAGGCGGGCGACGGTTTCGCATCGACCTTCTCCGCGTTCAGGATGACCTCGGCGATCGCTGCAGCAAGCGCATCCGCTGTCCGGTAGCATTCCTCCAGGCTGTTATCGACCCCGCCCACTTCGACCAATACGCTGTTCGGCGAGAAGTTCTGGTTGTATACGCCGTTCCCTTCCCCCGACTTCGCATGAATACCCTTGGAAATGCCGGGGAATTTCGCTTCCAACGCCTCATGAATTTTCTCGGCAAACTCGTAATTTTGTTTATAATTCGGGTTTTTGCCCCCGATAATGAAATAGATTTGCGCGTAGTCTACCCCTTTGATGGTTGCCGTCGTTTTCGAGCGCCGCTGCGAATCGCGATGGATGTCGAAGTAATAATCCAGATCGGGATGCCCGGCCGAAGCTTCCTGCAGCGTTTTTAACGAATATTTATAGGAAAAGTAATAATTGAAGCCTTTCTCGATAGCCGGATAGTTTTTATCCGAATGGACGGCGCCGATGCCTTCCTTTTCCAATCTCTGCGCAAGCCTGAGACCGACCTGGGTGACGTTCTTCTTCGGATCGTACGCTTTATCCGGATCCTTCTCGCCCGGCAGCTCCGGCAAATACGATTCCTGGTTGTGAGACTGATAGATAAAGGCGACATTCTTGCCTGCCGCAGCGGGAGGCTGAGCCGTCGGCGCTTGCGGTCCGAGCACCGCTCCGCCCGTTTCGCCCGCCGATCCCGGATTCGCCGTGATCGTCCCTTCGCTCCCGAGCTCCTTCCCCTCAAATACATCCGACCGCGGACTGTAATCCTCCGGCGTATCGATGCTTCCCACATTATTCAGCGGCACCGCACGGGTCTGCGACATCCCCGGCACTTCGCGGGCTATCAGCGTCTTCGGATCGTTCGGATTCAAATCCGTCACGAGCGCGAACAAAAAATTCGATACGTTCGATTGCGAGAACGTGAACGATTTGCCGCCGGCCGGCAAGCCCGGTACCTCAAGCCCCATCATATCCATAAAAAAGCGGCTGGATACGGACGCGGCAAGCCCCTTCATCGAAGCGTTCGGCGAGGCGCCCGACACCCGCGATTGCACGTAGCCGAGCACGCCCAGCACCATAAAAAAAATGAAGCACCCTATCATCAACATGGACAACGTTTTCGAATAAACCCCGAGCATTTGTCCCGTTTTGCGAACTTTGCTTAGATTGACGGTGACGGCAGACCATTTCATGTACTTGTTCCTCCTCTTTACCGGATCGCGTCGTACGACCGTTGCTGCGATGTCGGCAGGGGAACGATTCGTGATTCGTGTCCCCCGCTTCTCTAGTAACTACTCTATGAGTCTCGTTCGGGAGATAGAACCATAAATTTCATAGGGCTCGCAGGCTCTGAGCAGGCAGGCGTGCTGATTCAGGACGTGAAGGAGTACGTGGAACAAGCCGTCACAGGGTGCGTGCGGTAACAACTGAAATCGATAAGGTCGGGGGAGCGGTGCAAAGCGCAGGGTCTTCGTTCCGGGAAATCGACGGTTCCATCGCCGAGTCAGGCAGGCTCATCCGCAATCGTCTACCACGCAGTTGCTTGTAAGGGCCGGTAACTTGCAGAGGCTGCTAAGCCGCTTCAAAATGACTTAACAAACAGGAAGCCATCCCTAAAGCCGCTGCGCTTTAAGGATGGCCTCTGTACGGGGACCGTAACACAATTGTGCGTGCCTCCCGCTCATACCGATGCTAGTGCGTGTAAGCCGATACATTGTCCACATCAACCGCTTCATGGAGCGCGGCGTTCAGGCCGCTGGCGATGATGTTGGCGATATCCTCGATAAATTGGTCGATTTCCTTCGGCGTCACGAGCAGATCGTGACCTAACGGATTCAACACCTCTTTGACGAGCTCAAGCCGTTCCTGCTCCTGCATCGTATCCATTAAACCGAGGATTTGTCCGGTGTTGGACGTTTGCCGCGCAAAATGGGCATGCATCAAGTCAAAGGCGTTGTTGACGATCGTGCTGGCGTAAACGACTGTCGGAACGCCGATGGCGATGACCGGCACGCCGAGCGCATCGAGCGTCAGCCCCTTGCGCTTGTTGCCGATGCCGGAGCCGGGATGGATGCCCGTGTCCGCGATCTGGATCGTCGTGTTTACCCGCTCGAGCGAACGGGAAGCCAGTGCATCGATGGCGATGACAAGATCCGGCTTGGACCGTTCAACGATGCCCTGCACAATATCGCTCGTTTCAATCCCGGTCGTGCCGAGTACGCCGGGCGCCACCGAGCTGACCGGCCGATAGCCGGGACTGACTTGACCCGGCATCAGTTCAAAGTAGTGGCGGGTAACCATCACGTTCTCAACGACCATCGGACCGAGCGCGTCGGGGGTCACATTCCAGTTGCCGAGTCCAATGATCAACACGCTGGCATTAGCGGGAACATTCAGCTTGAGTAGAAATTTTTCAAATTCACGGGCAAACACGGTCGCGACGCGGTCCTGCAGATCGCTGTCTTTTTTGCGCAGCTCGGGAACATCGATCGTAATGTAATGCCCCGGCAGCTTGCCGATCGCCCGGGAGCCTTCCTCCGACGTGATGTCGATCAGGCTGACCCGGATGCCCTCCTCGTCTTTGCTGGACGTATGTACGCCGGGAATGGCCGAGCCGGAGGCGGAAGCCAAGTCGTGAGCTTCTAACGCGAGGTCCGTTCGCACCGAATACGCGCTTAAATCCAAATCCATGAACGTATCCCCTCTCTTCATCGTTTCGCTCGTATATTGTGTGATAAACAAGAGGGCGTTATACAAAATGTTCCGCTAACGGCCTGACGTTCTATTGCATTTTGATACCGCCCATGTTAGAATATCTAGAGTTGTCAACAAATAAGAACTTTGTTTGTTTGCAAGTTGTTGTAGGAGGTGAACGTCATGCCAAACATTAAATCCGCTATCAAACGCGTGAAAGTGAGTGAAAAGCGCCGTCTGCGCAACGCATCTCACAAATCCGCACTTCGTACTGCTGTAAAAGCTTTTGAAACGGCTGCAGCAGGTAGCAACGTGGAAACTGCTAAAGATGCTTTGATCGCTGCCAGCAAAAAGCTGGATAAAGCGGTGACCAAAGGTTTAGTCCATAAAAACACAGCTGCCCGCAAAAAGTCCCGCCTCGCGAAAAAGCTGAACGCGCTTGCCGCTCAAGGCTAAGCGTCCCGATACAAGCATGCGACAAACAAAAAGACCATGTGCCTTCAACAGGACACATGGTCTTTTTGTTTGCAAGAAGCCGCTCACGCCGCCGCTAACCGGAGCAAGAACAGCTCGAGCCCGAGCACCTTGTCAATCTTCCCGCTCTTCATGCGGTAGTCCAGATCGGCCAGCTGCTGAAGGATGCTCATCAGCCGCCCGGTATCGAAGCGTCCCGCCTGCCCCGCCGCAATTTTGACCGCATACGGGTGCACGCCGATTTGCCCCGCGATCTGCTGCTGCGAATAACCTTGCTGCGTCATATCCTTGACCTGCAGGATGATCCGGAACTGCCGGGCGATCAGCATGACGATCTTGATCGGCTCTTCCTTGCGCCGCAGCAATTCAGCCAGCATTGTGAAGGCGTCTTCCATTTTCATTTGAACGATATGTTCGACCATTTGAAAAATGTCTTGTTCCACGGTTTTGGTGACCAGCTGCCCCAAATCGTCCGTTGTGATAACCCCGCCGGAGCCAATATACAGCGAGCATTTCTCCACTTCTTTCACAAGCGTCTGCAGGCTTGTCCCGGCGTATTGAATCAATTGCTCCGCTGCTCCCGGCGCGAACGAGAAGCCTGCCTTATCGGTCTGCTGCTGCAGCCATTGCGTGAGCTCCGCTTCGCCCAGCATCCCGCAGGGAACGAGCCGGTCGGCATCCTTCAGCGCCTTGACGATTTTCTTGCGCTCATCCAGCTTGTCCGCGCTCACCGTCAACACCAGGACGGTAAATTCAGCGGGGGCTTTCAAATAGGCGGTCAACCGGTCCATGTTATGCTCGACCTTCCCGCTTTCCTTGGCCCCGGTTAAAAAGGCGGCGCCGGAAGCCACGACCAGCTTGCGTTCCGCCAGGAAAGGCAGCGTCTCCGCCTCTTCGATCACCTCGTCGATCGGCGTCTCCGCCAAATCGTATCGCCCTACCGCAAACGCCCGCTGTTCGGGCTCGATCAAATGCTCGGTCAGCCGCTGCACGAACTCCTGGATCAAATAGCTTTCCGAGCCGTAACAGACGTAAACAGGCGCAAATTGGCCCTTCGCGATTTGTTTTAACGCTTGCTTGTACTCCATCTTCCGCAACCACCGCTCCCGCTGCTAGTTCTCGCTTCTCATCATAACAACAACAAAGGGATTACGTCAAAGCCGCAAGCGGTTCGACCTAATCCCTTCGCCCGACACCCATCTATATAAAACACGCCGAGCAGGCTCTAGAAACCTGCCAATCAAAGCGTGATCATAGACGCGTTCGAATTCAATTGTTCGTCTGCTACATAGTATACGCAGCAGCCCCCGATGTGTGCGCGAACGTTTGTGATTTCTTCCTCTTCCTCAACGTGTATCCCGCGTCTTGAAACTGCTTGTCAGTTCATTTTAACTTCCGTTTCCGTAACGGATTGTGCTTGCATATTGATCTCGAACGTCCGCTTCCGATCGGAAATTTGAACCGTATATATCAGCTTGTGAGAGCTCCATTCGACCAGCTCGATGCGAGCGGCATCTTCCCACCGGTCGAATTTGGAACGGTATACTTCCGCTTCTTTGGCGTCCCGAATGACCACTTGATTCGCTTCGACCCTCGCATGATAAACATTGTCCGATGAGGACAGCTCGTGCACCGCCGCAGGTTCAGGATTGATAGCCATAAAGCCGAAGCTCGGTCCGCCCTTCTCCCGCGGATGCAGCTCGGCCTCACCGTCTGCAGCTGAACCCGGTTTCGCCGCTGATGGGCCGCTCGCTTCGGAATCCGGCACCGCAGGCTCCTCCGTCCCGGCACTCCCGCCCGGCGTCTCATCCGCCGTTCCCTGTGAAGCCGGCGGCGTCGCCGGCAGCTGTTCGGACGTCCCCGCACCCGCTTGAGGCGCGTCATTCTTCTGATCCGGAGCCGATGGAGCCGCCTTGGTCGCATTCGGTTTACCGGTTGGCGCAGCTTCCCCGGCTCCCGCCGGATTCAGCGTCTCGGCCTGACCGTTCTTCCCGACCTCTTGTTCGGCCCCCTTCGCTTCGCCAGCTGCCGGGCTTCCTCCGCTTGAGCCGCCCGACGCTGCGTTCCCGTCATTGAGCACCTGTCCGGTTTCGTTTGCTCCGCCTGCGTTACCGGCCGGCTGCGCTCTCGGCGCCGCCGCTTGGTCGGCTGCGGCTTTCTGTTCCGCCTTCGAGCTCAAGCTCTCGGCCAAATTGCCCGTCGTCGATCGGTCCTGCTGGAAGATGAAAAACCCGAAGATCAATCCGGCCGCGACGACGCCGCCAAGCACCGGGAATGAAACCCACTCCCGTACCTGCTGACGCCAGCTCTCCATGCGGCGTGTTCGCTTCGGCAGCTCCCTAGCCGTCGTTCGCTCGGCGTCCTGCGAAGCCGATTCTTCCGTTGCCGTACTCGTCCAAACGGCCTCTCCGCTTCCGGAAGCGGCATCCAGCCGTTCAATCGATGGCATGATTGCATCTACCAAGCTAAACGGAGGGGTCACCTTCGGCAAATTTTCCAGCTCGGTCGATAAATTCACAAGACGTTCGAACAGTTCAGAGCAATCCGGACACTGCTGCAGATGCCCAAGCATCCGGCGGTATTCGGTTTCTTCGAGATCCCGATCAAGGTATCTCTGCATCAGTTCGATCACCTCTTGACACATCATCCCCGTACACTACCTTTCCTAACGATTCGTATATCCGTTGTTGTCCTGATGGTTCACATCGCGATCTATCCCCGTACCGCATCGCTGCGTTGCTTGCGGTTGTAATCCTTCAGTATGCCCTGCAGCTGCTGTCTTGCCCGGAACAAATACGACTTCACCGTATTGATCGGCAAATCCAGCGATTCCGCGATCTCATTATAAGAGAAGTCCTGCAAATATCTCAGGACGACCACGGAACGATGGTGCTCGGGGAGCTTGTCAATCGCTTCTCGGATGTCCTGTGCGATATACGTAGACATAACTTCGTCTTCCACCGTTTTATGGTCGGTAAAGCTCAGATCGTGCTGCTCAATGGAGATCGTCGGCTTCGTTCGACGGAACTTGTCGATGCAAAGGTTGGTGACGATCCGCTGCACCCACGTTTTAAACTGGGCTTTCTCTTCGTAGGAGTTGATTTTGGTATAAATCCGGATTAACGCTTCTTGAGCGGCGTCTAACGCATCCTGCTCATTGCCCAGAATGTAATAAGCGGTTCGATAGACGTGATTCTCAATTTCTCGCAATAGGGTAATTAGAGCGTCGCGATCGCCCATCTGGGCAGCCTTGATTAACTCTGGCGCTACCACTGGGATCCCCCTCTCTTGCAACCTAATAAACGGATTCGGTTGCAAAAATGTTGCAGCCTTGTCAACAATATCAGAATATCCAATTGTGGCTGACGGTTCTTAGACGCATGATTTTCCTATATGGACACATTTTTGCTGTTCTACTTATACGCGGCAGCACCGGTTTTGTTTCGTTAAACGCACAAACAAATAAGGACCCGGGCCACATCCGCCCGAATCCTTATAGATTTCATGTCTTAGCGCCCCTGTAAGCGCCGCTTCGTCACGCTTTCGCCGCCGATGCCCCAATTGTCCGTCTCCACCTCGTCGATGACGACGACCGTCGTTTGCGGATTTTTACCGAGCACATCGACGAGCAGTTGGGTGACGCCTTGGATCAACTCCGCTTTTTTCTCCGGCGTAACGTTTTCGTTCGTAATTTTGATATTCACAAATGGCATGCTTTTCTCATCCTTTCAAAAATTGCTTGGATTTGCGTTCCTTTAAGGGCGCCAGCAAAAAAAGCATACCGGCCGCGACAATGCATGCCGCTCCGAACAAAGCCGTCGCGTATTCGCCCGCCTCCGCGATCAGCCAGCCGGCCGCGCCCGGACCGATAAACTGCCCGGTTCCGTAAGCCGCCGTCAGGAGGCCGACCGTTCGTCCGCTCCGCTGCGGATTCAACGCCCGGCCCCAGGATACGGCCAGCGTCACAATCCCGATAAAGGTGCCGCCGAACAAGACCGCGCTCCCTATGACCCCTGCCGGCGTCGGAAAAGCTACAGGCAGGACGATGCCTATCGATTGTACGGCCAATGCGGCAGCAAGCGCATAACGGAAACCGAGGCGCTCGGCCGCATACGACCATACCCATCCCGAAGGAACGGCGGCGAGGCCGACAGCTACCCAGCTCCAGGAGGAAATCGCAGCAGCCTCGGGCAGCCGACCTGCGTAAGCGACCAGGAATGTACCGGTAACGATATAACCGAGTCCCTCTAATCCGTAGGCCGCAAGCAGCCGCCCATCCCATCCTTGCCGCAAGTCATAGCGCCTGCCGGCGGGAAGAGACGCAGGCGAGGACGGCGCCGTTTCCGTCCGCTCCGCCGGTACGTCGCGCAGCCAGCGCCAAGCCAGCGCGACCCCCGGCAGGCTGATCACGCCGAGCCCCCACCAAGAGCCCTTCCAGCCGAACGCTGCGTAGAGGAAGGGCACGGCGAGGCCGGCCAGCGTGATCCCTAAGCCGACACCGGTGTACAAAGAACTGACGGCCGCGGAAGCGCGCTTCTTGAGGGACCAAACGTCCATCACGAGACTTGAAGCGTAGATGAACAGGAAGGCGCTCGCCGCTCCGGAGACGAAGCGCAGCACGTGCCAGATGGGGATGGATTCCACAGCCGCCACGAGTGCGGTCGTAGCGACGCTGACCAGCAGCCACGACTTGATGGCGAACAGCCTGCGCCGCGACGGCGGATAGAAGGCCGCGATCAACGAACCGGCCAGATAACCCAAATAATTCGCGGATGCCAGCGTGCCGGCCTCCTTCTCCCCGATGAACCCCTGCTCCATCATCTGCGGCACAATCGGCGTAAAGGCAAATCTGCCGATCCCCATCGCTATGATCAGAACGAGGATGCCGCCGATCATCACTTTGCGCTCGCTTTGGTTGTGATTACGATTCCACACGACGCTATCTCCTTATACTCCCAAATCGGTGCAATATGTTCATTGTAGCCGATTCCTGTTATCATGAACAATAAACAATACCGATCGAGCCCATCAACAATTTTGATATCAGCACTAGACAGGAGCGTGGGTAATGCCATGGATATTTCGTTATTGCAAACTTTTCGTTCGGCGGCCGAATCCGGCAGCATTTCGAAAGCCGCCCAAATGTTAAATTACGCGCAATCCAACGTCACAGCCAAAATCAAGCAGCTGGAAGCAGAGCTGCAAACCCCGCTCTTCTACCGCCATAACCGGGGCATTACGTTGACGCCTGCCGGCCAAACGCTCCTCACCTATGCGGAACAAGTTCTCCGTTTGCTCGACGAAGCCCGTAAAGCGGTCCGGGATACGGATTCGCCGGCGGGTCCGCTGTCAGTCGGCTCGATGGAAACCGCTGCCGCCGTGCGTCTTCCAGCCTTTTTGGCCAACTATCATAGGCAGTATCCGAATGTCGATCTCATCTTAAAGACAGGTCCGACGGAAGAGCTCATCGAAGCCGTGCTGTCCTACGCTTTGGAAGGAGCCTTCGTAGCCGGCCCCGTCCGGCATCCGGAGCTTATGCAGGAGCGCGTCGTCGAAGAACGGCTGGTGATGGTAACCGCCGCTTCGCAAACTTCGACGACCTCCGCCGATCTTGCTCGAACCCGCGCCATCCTTGTGTTTCGCGGCGGCTGCACGTACCGGGCCGTCTTGAAGCATTGGCTGCTGGAAGAAGGGATCGTGCCTGTCAAAATTATGGAATTCGGCAACCTGGACGCTATTCTCGGCTGTGTGGCCGCCGGGCTTGGCGTCTCTTTACTTCCCGAATCGCTCGCCGCGAGCAAAGCGAGCGCCGAAGGCCTCATCCGCATTCACGCTATACCGGAGCGGCACCGCACGGTGGAAACCGTATTCATTTATCGCAAGGATGCGTATTACTCACCGGCTTTCCAGGCATTCGTCGCAGCGTTCAAGGCGCATTCCTTCTGAAAATAAGTAAAAACCGTTCTCCCCGATGGGGAAGAACGGTTATCGCGGCGCGATTGCCAGGATGCTATGAAGTTAGGCTTCCGAGCTTCCCTTCTAAGCGGCTGTACCACTCGGAGATCACGATGCCGCCTAAGATCAGCGCCACCCCGATCCACTGCGCCGCATCCGATGATTCCTGCAGCAGCAGGCTCGAGCAGATCAAGACGACAGGCAACTCGACGGAGCCGAGAATAGCCGTCAACCCGGTGTTCAGCTTAGGCGCGCCTTTGGCGAACAAGTACGGGGGCAAGACCATCCCGAACAAGCCCAGCACGACAGCCCACCCCCACAGCCCGTGAAGCAGTGCGCCGTTCCAAAGAAAGTGCGGAGGATACACGATCGATACGACCAACGCCGCGCCGGCCAGCATCCAGGCGCTTCGCAGCGAGGGCGGCACTTCGACGGCCACTTTACCGCTGAAATAAATAAACAGCGTATAGCAGACCGCCGAGATCAGCCCGAGCGCAATGCCGAGCCAGCCGACTTTACCGGCCAGCCGTCCTTCGAGCAGTCCGGAAGCGAGCAGCGTTCCGACCCAGACGACGACGGCGCCGGCCGCTTGGGGGCGTCCCGGACGTTTGCCGTGCAGCAGCCATTCGAGCGCCATCCCCATCCATGTAAATTGAAATAAAAGCAGCACGGCGAACGACGCGTCCAGATGCTGCAGGGATTGATAATAAAAGATGCCCGTTAATCCGGTAAATACGCCGCTGCCGATCATTAGCAGCATCGAAATGACGGAGATCTCCCGAATGCGATTCCAGTACCGGGCGGAGAGCAGCCACATCGCGGCACATCCCAGCAGCACTTGACTTCCTGTCACTTCCGCCGCCGTAAAGCCGCCTGCATAAGCCAGTTTCACGACAGTGGACAATACGCCGTAAGAAGCTGCGCCCAGAAGCACGTAAACGACCGCTTTCCAGCGATTGTTTTTCTCCATGATTGATCCTTCTTTAGAAATGTTCCCTCACCCACCCGCGAAGCTTCCTCCGACTTCGAAAGAACCCCACAAGTGAGAAATATAACAGAAAAAAACTGGGAAAACAAGAGAACTGCTGTCCGGGTAAAACAGGCTATACGTCATGATGCGCGATTAATGGCGAATTTGATTGACGATCACGTCGAAGACAGACCCCTCGATACGGATCGGCACGTCGTATGTTAGATGGAGTCCGTTGGACCATTGCACGTTGAACCGGAAAGTTTGGGAGCCTTGCGCCAGCGTGTACGGATGCTCGGTGTTCAGCAGCATTCCTTCGTACAACACCAGGAAGGAATCCCCTGTCAAATCGACCGATTCGCCGGTAGCAAGCAGTGTCGCCGTTACGGCCAGCGGCTTCGTCGAGCTTGTTCCGGTATCGGTCACATCTGCCGCCAGCACAAACGCTTCGCCCGCCCAGAACATATCCGAACCGCGAGGCTGCAGCGGAAACCTGGAGTTCCACAATTGCCGGTAGCTTTCCCACTCCGGGGTGTGGCTTACACGTCCGGCAAGCCCGAGCGGCAAAGCGTAGAACACGTACGTTTGCTGATACGATCCGCCGTTACCGTCATTCACAGTTAGTCGAAACGTATAGGTACCGCGGGCCAGCGGTCCGTGCGAGAACGCCTTCGGCTCTCCGGAAGGAACGCCGGACCATTGGATCAAATTCACGTAAGCGCCGCCGTTATAGCTGCTTTCGACTTGAACGTTCATCGAATCTCCGTCGGGGTCCGCGACCGCGACCGTAAACGTCGGCGTATCGTGCTCGTAGATCGGCGTGTCAAAAGCGAGCAAGCCCGTAGGTCCTCGGTTGATAAACATCCAAGCTTCCGGCGACCAGTCCGATGCTGTACCATATTGATTGGAATAGGTAAGGATTTGATACAATCTCCGCCTTTTCCCCTCCACCACACCGTGCATGCGCGTTTCCGCGCACACGGCGTTCCATCTTCTCTTGGAAAGAAGACTTGGGGCTGTTCCTCCATACCTATTACAGGTACTTCATGAGTCGTGCCCCTGCTCTCACAAGGGTAACTGCACTTCGACTTACAGGTCTTATAGCAGCCGTCCCGAATGGCAGTTCGATGCATGGACGTCCCTTGCTTTCCTTGTTCCTTGTATCCTAGCTATCCTATGCAGGCCTTAGGTGCTGCCTCTGAGACTGTGGGCCGGATGCCGCCATCGTTCGGCATAGCGAATTTCCTATAGGACATTCGTACTTTTCGCCGCCCACACCAACGCAGGGTTGGTCCATATGTTTCCATATGTCAAGTGTATAGCCCCGTACATTCGGCAGTTTGTCAGACCGTTCGGTCATGCTCACCATAGCCTGCTTTTCAGCCGTCCGGCATATCGGTCCGCATACCTTCTCTTATCGAGCGGCTCCAGCTTACCTTCTGCCGACTTCACCTGGCGTCATACAGCAAGCGCTGCCCGCTTCCCGCATGCAGGAGTATTAACGAGATGGTTTCAGGAAACATGGACCCCTCATTCCCATCTTCAGATACAAAGTTGGATTTGATATCAAATCCCCGCATTTCCCGTATGGCACGGTTGTAGCGGAACAAGTCGCACATCCCACACTTTCACTCTCACACGCAGCTTTTGACCGGCAGGGAGATCTTCATTAAAATTGTAGCGGTTCGACACACTTGTGGTTCCGACACAAACGCCTCCCGACCATCGCTGACATACTTTACCGCTGTCTTTGATCGTGACGGTCTGATCGGCATTTGTAATTTGGAGCTGCATGTACATATAGGTTGTTCCAGGATCAGAATCGGTTTGGGCAAATATAAGATCGGGTCGTACTGTGTTTTTCAAAGTCGGGCTGCTTTCGGTTCCCCACGGATCGCTCATATAGGCGGAAGGCGGGCTGTTCGTCGACATCCAGCCGATGCCGCTCCATGGAGAGGCTAAATTGCCGTCATCGACAACTTGCACCTGCGCTTGATATTTCCTCCCCATCACCAGCGGTACGTCCATCGTCCACGCCCAAGATGTGTTTTGCGTGTACATGGCTCTGTTGGAGAGACATTCGATACAATTTCCCCACTCGTCCTTTACCATTAGATTAAAGACGCTGAAGGTCGTATTCGGATCAGGGTCCCACTGGTTCCAAGTGATGGTCGGTTTCAGACTTACCGGCGTTGGTGAAGCATAAGTGCCTGTCGGGAACGTAAGAGCAACGGCGGGCGGGTTATTCGGTGCAGGCTCCAGCCAGATGAAAACCTCGTGCCAATCGCTCCAAGCCCCATATTCGTCCTTGACCGCTTGTCGGACCGTATACCAACCCCATTCTGTCGGCCTTGATAGCTGACCATTGATTGTCGAGCCGCTTGGGGTCGTGTAGGTCCGTTTGTACTCGATAACTCCTCTGTTTGTGCGGTAATCGATACCGGTAGCTTCGGTTGAGTAATTCGACGGGCTAAGCCATCTGTCAGGATCGTAGGATGCATCATTCCATGCCACGCTTTTATCCGCATTGATTGTCAACGTAAAGAACGAAACCGGCCTGCGATGTATCGTGACGTAAGTGCTCGACAAATCCGAGTATTTGCGGTAAGCAGCAAATGTATTGTCCGGATACTTGTAACCAGCCGGGGCCGGATCGTCGGGGATCTGATAATCGATTTTGTACGTCCCGACCTTATCCAGCACTGCATAAGGTGATGTTACCGTATGGCCGTTTAGCGATGAGATTCCAGAGTAACCATCCCCTGCATCTAAAAATTTATTCGGCTCGGTGTGCGTGTAAGTCCATCTTGTCATGTTTTCAATCGCAGGGTCATTCTCTAGATCTGAATAGCTTTTGACATAATCGAGCTGCGTCCCTACGATGCCGACATTTTGAAGCTGGTTGTTGTTACCGATGTACTTCGTTGTTGAGAGCCCTTTAATAAGCACATAAGACGTTTCCGAGAACGGCCCAAAATATCCGCTTGTGAAAGTCGAATCCTGCACATCCAGCAATGGTACGCCGTTTATGTACCCCCGGATACGATTGCCGTTCAGTTTGATTTTCATGTCATAGTAATTACGATATGAAATCGCATAACCGACTTCGCCAAGCGTTGTTTTTACGCCATTTACGATTTTTACGATCCGTACCTTATCTGTAGCTAGCTCCAACCTGTACATATTGCGATGGTCAGCCATTCTTGCAGAAATACCCGCGGAAGGTCCACTTGCAAAGTTGTTGTAGTTGAATTTGACCTTCTGTGCAATTTCCCCATTATCCAATGTTTCGGATTCGTTGTAGAACTGCCCATAGTTGAAAGATTCAGCGCCTACAGCGGGTGGAGTAAAATCGGCCTTGCGCACCTCGACGGAGGTGCCACTAGTGCTAAGGAAGTAAAGCTTGCCGTCCTCTAACATAATCGGCGCAACACCAACAGGGAACGTAGAATCGGAAAGTTCTTGCCTAATCAGCTGGTTACCCCTAATGTCGAATAAATAATAAATAGGATTGGTAAAGTTACTCCCGGAATAATAGAATTTGTCAACCAAAACTATTTTTCCATCTCTAGCTACCATGATTCGATTGTCAGGCATAGGATAAATATCCTTTTGATTAGAAGGTACGTACTCTTTATCAAAAGCAATATGGCCTGTTTTTTGGGGTAAACCTATAGCTGCTTTTGCTTTTAGATCATAAAAATTGATGAAGATATCATAATGGATAAACGTCCAATCCACTGTCCTGGTATGCGTGAAATAAATCATCGTATCCCCGAAAAACTTGATTCCTTGAGCATCGGGCAGACTGGCAATCAGCTCACCGGAGGGTCCGTAAATCTTTTTGGCGGTTTTGGTTCCCTCTTTGACAACGGAATATTTCTGTACCGCAGCTTTCTTTTCCGGTGGCGTATAGAATACATTGGACGGCGGTGGTGTGGGTTGAGCGAAATACCCTATAGTTTCCGCGCTTTGCCATATGGGGGAAGGCATATTACTCGTCCCGGATGCTCCCGCCATCGCCAAATCTGAAATTCGGTATACCAAATTTGTTACTTTCCACACCGATAGACTATTTTCAACTGTTTCGTATTTTGACACATACCAAATACGATCCTGCTCTACATCATAAGCTCCAATTTGAGTGTGATAATTGCTGCTCCATCGAGCGGCTTGGTAGTACCCTGTTCCAGCCCACTTAGGATTTGTAAAATATATGTTGTCCCAGGCTTTTGCTTCAATCAAATTTGGGGAGATAACATTAGGTGCACAATATTGAGGTGCACAACTAAAGGAATACTTTGTAAAATTGGGCACACCAACGGACGGAGTATGCAAATCAACAGGAGCCGCAGGCGTTTCTAAGGCATCTTCCCCTGTGTTGTAAACATACTCCTTCTTTGCTTTCACTCCCTCATAGACGGTCGAAGTTTTCCAGTTATTTATGAGATCAGAAGTCGAATAGCTTTTGGTTACGATTTCAGGCGGGAAGAAATCGGAACCTTGAATGTAAAAACTAGCTTCCGGCGCTTCGTTCACAACCTCGAACTGAAAATCTTTCTGATCCGATTTCTGATACCCAACCCCTTCTTTAATGAAAATGCGAATGTTGTATTTACCTATCTTGGTTGGTGTGTAAGAGAAGTTTCCTGCTGCGTCTGTCGTTACCGTCCATGAACTTTCTCCAGAAAACGAACCATCATTGTTACTGTCGTAAGACATAACGAGCGTATGCACACTTATTGGGTCATCATCCGGACTGTACGAAGTATCCTTGAAATTAATTGCAGATCCTCGAATACCGTACCCAGGATTATTCAGTCTTGCCACAGGCGGCAAATCTGGTTGTACATTTAATGTTGACTCAGCTGGTGATGTAGATCTGATTCCGCCGCTATCTACAACCGACAAAGTGATAGGATACCCTCCGGCAGTCGGATAGACAGCTTGCTTGCCTGTCCAGTCATACTGTACAATCGTACGATCTTTACGCGGCGAATAGCTGTCCGCGCCGCTAATGTCCGGCGTAAATGGTCTACCCTCAACGACCTTCGGCGGCAAGGTGATAACAGGTATTGGCGGCGGATTCTCCGGCACTACTTTCAATGTAACGCGCTTGGGTCCGGTTACCGCGCCGCGTTTATCAATGGCCGTGACCTCGATGGTGTGTGTGCCTTCGACATCGGCAACAAACGGACCAAAGTGATCGCCATAATCCCAAAGATCATGCTTTCCCTTTAGACCTCTGATCCATGCACTGGAGCTGCCCTCCCAATTCCAATAATAGATGACGGGATCTCCATCCGGATCATACGGAGTTTTAGGGTTTGTCGTAGGATCATTTACCACGCCCAGATCAACCCTATTTCCTACAATGACTTCTTGTATTGGAGGATAACCAGCGGTGTTATACCCTTGAAAAAATGAACCCTCAAACACAGGTGGACTGTTATTTGGATCCTTCGTTATTTCGAACGTCTTGGGAGTAACTATTTTTATTGTTCCGCAGGTACTCTTAATTTGCATGGCAACGCTAACCGTTCCTGCCCCCATGCTTTTCGGGTACGGTGGACCCGCGAAATTTACGGAATAGAGATAACCGTTTTTATATGTCTGAGTTAAGCTGCCTTGAGTTAAGGTATAGCTCAATTCAGCAAGTGAACAGCCGTTTCCTCCTGTAACCGTGACGTTTTTGTTGTTGATGAGATTGCTTTCGCCGAATTTCATGGTTGTCTTTTCCAATACGAGTTCGCCAGTTATTACTTCCGGTGGAGAATCTTGATCACATGTTGCGCTCGGAGTATAGGTTTCAATGATGACATTATTATCTTCTCGATCCTCTGAAATGATATTTTCGGAATCAAACATAATCGTTATAGATTTAGCAACGGATGATGAGAATGTATAACTGAACGTTCTTCCCCATTTCAAGCCGGTCGTGTAAGTCCCATTGAAATCATCCGTTCGTAAAACGGTAGAATCGACCTTGATTTGAACCTTAAACGGCGTTGAAATATCTTGACCAATCACTCGAAACGAATATTCAAAATTAACGGTATCTCCAGCTTTAAAGCAAGCTTTATCAGCGGTTAGCTTATCTGCTACGATGTCAGGCTTGGTTGGTATTTGATACGTGATGTCAAAGTATCCTTGGTAAAGATAGGTTTCCCCTTCCCATTCGGTGTCTACTTCCATGAAGTAATTTCGAAGCTCCGCATGTTGCTTGGTAGTATCGGGAAAAGCTTCATAATCTTTTCCTTCTTCTAAATTATTCGATAAGTGTCGAAATACTTTAACCATACCTTTGTTATTTGCAGATGGCCCCCAATCGAAAGGAGTTGGAAGGGGAACAGCACGTACATCTGGTTTAGAACTTGCTCTTGAAATGCGAATGTTTACAACATCATTAGATGAAATCGTTGTAGCAGTTCCATTTCCAATTTTGGTTTTATCATCATAAAACTTTGTTGGCGGCTCCGCTTCATACGCAGCTGTGGCAGCAGCCCCTCTCCCGTTCCAATCAGGGGCTATCCCATCCGTACCATTGTACCGCAAATCCCGGCCATTAAGAGGGGGAGCCGAATCATAGGATTGGGGAGTGTTTGATGCCAAAGCTTGATCGGGTTGACGAATATATCCGGTCGAAGGTACTGTGCCAGGATAGTCGCTTGCTCCATCACCGTTCGTATCCGTTGATGGGTTAGCATCAAATTGCCATATCGCTGTTTTTTCCCCTTTATGCTCCCATCTTTTCCCACTGGGCAGCCTATAGATATAATGACCCGGATTGGTGTCCATTTTTCCGTAAACGGTTTGCTGCTTACCGTCCAAATTATTAATGGACAAGCTGTATCCGTTTAAGGTAGCTACCGAGGATTTATCAGCGCCATGAAACATAAACTTCCACGATGTGATGTTACCTTTAACTAAAGAACCCACATCCACATTTACGGATTTTCTGGTATCCTTTGAATGCATCATAGGAAGTTCGGCACTTGATCCCGTTGTGTTGGAGCTGGAAAAATCAACAAAAACTCGAACGCTCTGCTCTGTAGCGGCGTTTGCAGACGGAATCAAATCCAGCGGAAGACAAGAAGTCACAAAGGTTATAAGAACGATATAACGTATCGCTTTGAATATAAGTTTTTTATAAGCCATTGAAATACCGCCTTTGTGAACTACTCGTTGTACATAAGATTCAATTGTTTAGATGGTAAGTGAATCTCAATTAATGGATATCCTCCTTCTGCAAAGAACCCATCTAATTTCTCTCTCTCGAATCTAAATGAAACCCAACCAGTATATTCTCCATCTTTATTCGTTTTGAAGTTAATAATATTGTCTTGAGTTGCTAAAGCTCTATTTCCAAGTAGAGTAGTTATCATTTGACGCGGCCAAATAATATTTTCTTCTTGGGTAGCTTTATTTTTTAAAGTAATGTAAGCTCCTATTACATAAGGTTGAGCGTATTCTTCTTTCTTATAAAGATCAAAGTAGGCGGCATCCGGATTTTTCATATCAACAACAACCATTTTGTGAATCGTTAACTCCAAATGGTCATTTATTTTTTCCGTAACAGGGAGCGTTTTGATCCTCATATTCCACACGGTTTCAAAGTTGCTGCCGCGCAGATCAATTTCCGCAAAACTGGCGGCAGCTTGATCAACCGGTAGCTTCTCCCCGTTATTCACCTTCAAGATCCGGTCGATGATCGTAACGGATTGCGCCCTCGTTGTGGGCGCATCCACGGCAAGCTCGCCATTGGCCAAACCTTGAATCAAGCCGGTCTTCGTCGCATTGAACATGACCGAAGCATTGTCGATATTGAATTCCTTCTTCTGCAGATCTGCATCCGTTGCGCGTACCGCAATGCGGGACATTTCCAGCCGCGTGATCGGCGCGTTCCAGTCTTCTGTAGCAAAGTCTCGGTCCCGCGTGATTCCCGCATCCGTGAGTGCCTTAACATAGGCTTTGTACCAGCCCGAACCTTGCTCAACCGAATCCAACTTGAGTTTTAAAGCTGTTGCCGTCATCTTCATGAACTCGGCACGGCTAACGCTTTGTTCAGGCTTAAACGAACCGTCAGGGTATCCATCCACAACTTTGAGTTGAATGGCCTTGTTAATCGCATCAGCGCCCCAATGTCCAGCCGTATCAGAAAAACTCGCCCGACTTTTCTCAATGCCAACGTATAGTCCCAATACTGCAACGATCGATAACGAAATAATTCCTTTTTTCCTCATAATTATTAGCTCCTTTAGTAATCAATTATTGAGCGGCCAATAAACCCGGCTAACGTTTTGCTCAGATTTAATAGTGCCATCGATGTAGCCGTCAACATACTTTTTCATCAATCGCCTGATGGATTTGATCGTCAGCCCAATGCCCGTCCACTTCGCTCAAAGTCGTTTCAGTTACATAAATAGACAATATCGATGCGTTCATCGTTAAAAAGACAAGTACTGCGATATTGGATTGTTGTCGTTTTTACTCGATAATATCGATATCACCCTCAACATAAAATCCGATTTAACCCTTTCTTTCGATCTGAATATATGGGTATTTTATCCTAATTTACATATTCCTTCAATCCACTTGTCACCTCATTCCAACTTCCGGCGAACGGAGATTTGCCCCTCCTTCACCATCATTTGCACCTCCCCGTGGCGGTCCGTTCGGTGAATCAGCGTACCGCGGCTGCTTAACCGCTTCATCACCTGCGGACTCGGGTGCCCATACACATTGTTCGCTCCGGCGGAGATGACCGCTTGTTTCGGTCGCCAAGCTTCCAACCATGGGTCGGCGGTTGACGATTTACTTCCGTGGTGGGCGACTTTCAACACATCGATCGGCTGTTCCAGCAAATGCAAGCCTCCCCCCTGCTCCGGAGTTAGTGCGGACCAACGTTCCAGCAGCTCCAGTTCCTCCTTCACCCCGATATCTCCCGTAAAAAGCCATCGCGTTCCGCCCATCTTCATCATGAATACGAGCGAGATCGGATTTTGATCGGATTCCAACCGGACCGTCGTGCGTTCCGGCTGCGCCATCTCACTGAAGGGAAATAAAAATAACAGCTCGGTATCCGCCCCGACCTTCAACCGGTCTCCGGCTTGTATCGGGACAAGCTGGGTGCCCCGGGCAAGTGCCGTTTCAAACAACTGCTTCACCTTCGGGATTGGCTTCAACGTTCCGTTAAACAGCAGCCTTTTCACCGGAATGTCTTCCAGGACCGCCTGCAGCCCCCCGAAATGATCCTCGTCCTGATGCGTCACGATGAGCTCGTCGATCTGCTGGATGCCGCGCTTCTTCAGGAGCGGCACGAGCGTTTTGCGGCCGATCTCATATGGGTCTCTCCGCTCCTTCCATGATTCCCCGGGCTTGCGAAACGACACCGTTCCCCCGCCGTCGACCAAGATGTGTCTGGCCTCTCCAGGAGAATGGATCAAGATGCTGTCCCCTTGTCCGACGTCAATAAACTGCACCTTGCCCTGCCGCGAATATTCCTGCAGCGGACGGTACCCTACCCACAACACCAGTCCTAAGCCAATGACAGCCCCAGGCAGCAGGACACGGCGGTTCCATCGATGCAAGCGTGTTTTCCAGTGCATAACAAGAACCGAATCCAGCATAGGCCCGCTGTCTTCCGAAGCGGATTCAACTTGCTGCTTCCTTTGCAGCCCCAGCCATACAAGCCCCGCCAGCCCTCCGTAATAGAAGACCATCCAACCGACGGTTGGACTGGGCCAAATCGTCTGAAACAACCGCAGCTCGCTGCACCAAGTCACAACCGCAAATAACAGCCCGTTGACCTTCTCCACGATCCAGGCCAGTATGCCGCCCGCCTCCATAGACACGAATCCAAGCAGCATGGCAACCGTTCCGACCGGCATGACAACTAAACTGAAAACCGGAACGAGCGCCAAGTTGGCGGCAAAGGACAGCAGCGAAAATTGATTGAAATAATAGATCGTCAGCGGAAACGATACGAATTGTGCGACAAGCGTGATCGACAAGGCGTCGCGCAGCTTCACATTCGTGACCGGAAGCAGCTTGCTCACCTTCGGCACAAGAACGATAATGCCGATCGTCACGAGAAACGAGAGCTGAAAACTGACATCGGTCAAGTAATAGGGATGCCACGCGAGCATGGCAAGTCCGGTGATGAACGCGAGGTGCAGGCCGTCCTTCAACCGGTTACGGTAAGCCGCGTACAGGCCGATCATCGCCATCATCCCGGCGCGGACGATGGAAGGAGAGCCCCCGGTTGCCGCTATATAGAGCGGGATAAAGCCCATCGCCGTCCACAGATAGGTCTCACGGGTCAATCCGATGCGCCGCAGCAGCCAGATCAGGCAGCCTAGAAAGATCGCTACGTTTAATCCGGAAATCGCAATAATATGCGTCAAACCAAGCCGGGAAAAAGCGTCGA
Organism: Paenibacillus sp. JCM 9796; assembly: GCF_055379675.1. NCBI lineage: Bacteria > Bacillati > Bacillota > Bacilli > Caryophanales > Paenibacillaceae > Paenibacillus > Paenibacillus sp. JCM 9796. The sequence goes on along the minus strand of NZ_AP043723.1, from coordinate 4,697,414 downwards.
ATTGCTCCGGGTCGATCTCATCCGTCAAGCCGATCAGCATGCCTTTCATAAAGCCGCTTTGTTCTTCGGGAAACAACGCGTCCACTTTCGAAGCGAGCGCGTCCCGAAAACGGTCGTTCCACCTCCCGAGCCGCCACACTCCCCAATCGCCGCGACCTGGGGCCGTCACGACGATTGCTTCCGTTCCTTTGACGGTCAACTGCCAATGAATATGGTGCATATACAAATATCGCCGGTAATCAAACGCGCCGAAATTGCGTGCCTCTGACGGCCGTTTCAGCGTTCCCGTCATTTCAATCCGGTCCCCGCGCCGCCAGCTCGCAGCCATGAGCTGTTCCTCCTGCTTCAACAAGCGTACGGACACCTGCAGCTTCTCGCCCCTAGCTTCACCGCCCTCCTCACCTACCCTTTGCGCGTCCGGCAGCTTAACCGATTCCGCCACCGCCTGAAAGGAAACGCGATCTCCGTCCACCGTTACCGGCGTCACAAGGCGACCGCGGAAAGCGACCTGCTCCACCTCCTCGGCGGCCGGAGCGATAAGGGTCCGGTTTCGATCATCGTACGCCCCATACCAGCCGGCAGCCGTCAGCACGGTAACCGCGGCAAGCAGCCACATCCAGCCTCTCGGCTTCGCCGCCGCAAGAAGCGCGCTGAACGCGATACCGGCTAAGGCCATATATATCCCTGCGGTTTGCAGACCCCACACGTACGCCAATACATAGCCGAGCGTCCAACACAGCACGATCAGAACGACCGGTCTTTCGGCCAAACCCAAGTCCCATCTCCCCCTGCATAAGCAACAAAAAGAACCTCCCGTCATTCGCCTGTCGGCAAATCATTGGAGGTTCTTCCTCTTGGCAATCGATTAATTTTTCACTTCGGCTAACGTACCGGACGGCGGTTCATATTCTGCCATACGCCGGAACGTCAATCCTTTTTGGGCCATTAACGCGCTGACTTTCTCGCTGTCCTTCGGATACGCCCGATGGTACACGATCTCCACAATGCCGCTGTTCGCCAGCATGTTGGCACACGTCCAGCACGGTTGATCGGTCACATACACGCTCGAGCCTTCCCGGTCCTCGCGGTCGGTGAACAGCAGCAGGTTTTGCTCCGCATGAATCGTGCGGATGCATCGCTGCTTCTTGATTACCTGCTCTCCGCTTGCTGTATCGACGAGCTCGTATTCTTCAACGAGCATGCAGCCTGCTTCCGAGCAATCCGGCACGCCCGACGGGGCTCCGTTGTAGGCGGTGCCCAGCAGTTTTTTGCCCTGCACGAGCACAGCCCCGACGTGCCTGCGGCCGCATTGCGATCGAGTAGACGCCATATAAGCGATATCCATAAAATAAGTGTCCCAGTCTTTGCGTCGAGTCATGGTCAAGCTCTTCTCCTTTACTGCTGGCTTGCTTGGATTGCTTGGTCCAAATCATAGAGGATATCATCAATCGCCTCGGTGCCGACCGATAAACGTATCATGCCTGGCAATACACCGGCCGAAGCCTGCTCCTGCTCCGAGAGCTGCTGATGCGTCGTGCTGGCGGGGTGAATGATCAGCGACTTCGAATCGCCCACGTTAGCCAGATGAGAGAACAACTGCACCGCATTGATCAGCTTCCGGCCGGCTTCGACGCCGCCCTGAATGCCGAACGTCAGAATTGCGCCCTGGCCTTTCGGCAAATATTTCTGAGCAAGCGAGTAGGACGGATGGCTTTCCAGACCGGCATAGCTGACCCATTCCACGGACGGGTGCTTTTCCAGAAAGCGGGCCACGGCCAATGCATTGGTGCTGTGCCGCTCCATACGCAGATGCAGCGTCTCGAGTCCTTGCAGCAGCTGGAACGAGTTGAACGGCGAGATCGCCGCCCCCATATCGCGCAGCAGCTGCACCCGAGCTTTGATAATATAGGCGATCGGTCCAACCGCTTCCGTATAGACGAGGCCATGGTAGCTCGGATCGGCTTCGGTCAAGCCCGGAAACTTACCGCTCGCTTTCCAATCGAAGCGGCCGCCGTCCACGATCACGCCCCCGATGGACGTCCCGTGTCCGCCGATAAATTTCGTCGCCGAATGAACAACGATATCGGCGCCGTGTTCGATCGGACGAAGCAAATACGGGCTTGGGAACGTGTTGTCGACGATTAACGGAATGCCGTGTTCGTGCGCAATTGCAGCAACCGCTTCCACATCGAACACATCGCCCCTTGGATTGCCGATCGTCTCGGCAAACACAGCTTTCGTGTTCGGCGTGATCGCCCGGCGGAAATTTTCCGGATCGGCGGAATCGACGAAATGGACGCGAATACCAAGCTTCGCCAGCGTAATCGCAAATAAATTATAAGTGCCGCCATACAGGCTGGAGGCGGAGACGATCTCATCTCCCGCTCCGGCAATATTTAAGATGGAGTAGGTGATCGCAGCTTGTCCGGATGCGGTAGCGAGGGCCGCCAGCCCGCCTTCAAGCGCTGCCACCCGCTTCTCGAAAACGTCCGTGGTCGGGTTCATTAAGCGGGTATATATGTTACCGAACTCTTTCAAACCGAACAAATTGGCCGCGTGATCCGTATCCCGGAATCCGTAGGACGTTGTTTGATACAAGGGTACCGCTCGGGATCTCGTCGTCGGATCGATTTCCTGGCCGGCATGAACAGCTAACGTTTCCAAAGCAAGCTTGCGTTCTGACATGAGTGCAAATCCTCCTTCAAATTGGCATGAATTGGATGAGAAACAACTCTATTGTCGCACATCTCTCGCAAAAACGAAAGCAGGCACCGCGTTAGAAACGTCCGGACCGGCCATATTTCCAAAATGATTAAAAGCAAGGCATCACTCGGTCCCGACCGTGACGAGCGGCTTCAGCTTGTTCAACGTCTTCTCGCCGATCCCCTTCACCTCCCCGAGCTGATCCACCGAGCGAAACGAACCGCCGAGCTTGCTGCGCAGCTCGATAATCGCCTGTGCGCGGCTCGGCCCGATGCCCGGCAATGCATCGAGCTGGTCGGCCGACGCCAGATTCAGGTTCAGCTTGCCGCCGCTTGCGCCCGGAGCGGGCTGCGCTGCACCGGGTTCCGTGCCTGCGGAAGGCAATTGCTTCTTCGCTCCCTCCGGCGCGTCGTTCGCCGGTTCGTTCGGCTTCCCTTTCTCCGCCTCCGCCGGCTTCAACGCCTCCGACGCAGTTCCTGCTCCCGGGCCACTCGGGGCCTTTCCATCCTCCGCTTTCTGGGCCTCCGCTTTCTGGGCCTCCGCTTTCTGGGCCTCCGCTTTCTGGGCCTCCGCTTTCTGGGCCTCCGCTTTCTGGGCCTCCGCTTTCCCATCCTCCGCTTTCCCGGTCCCCGCTTCCGCGCCCGACTGCTCTTGAAGCATACGGCGCATCGCCTCGTCGACCGTGACAAAGCCCGCGTCAGGAGCTGCAAACAGAATAGGCTTCAGCGCAAAGCCGACAATCAGCAGCGCAAGCAAGCCCGCCATCCCGAGCCAAATTCCGCCGAAACGGGGAGAATGACCGTTTCCCATCTTCATCCCTTCCTTCTAACTGGAAAAATGATGCATATTTTCAAACGCCCCCCTATATAATGGAAAAAGGCTGCAATCTATTCAGGGGGGATGGTCATGCGAGTAGGATTCATAGGAACAGGCAGCATGGGGAGCATACTCATCGAAGCGTTCATCCGTTCCGGAGCGCTAAACCCGGAGCAAATCATCGCAACCAACCGCACGTTAACGAAAGTGGAACGTTTGGCACAAAGCTATCCGGGCCTTCAAGCGGCCCCTTCCAATAAACAAACGGCTGCGGAGTCCGATCTGCTGTTCCTGTGCGTAAAACCAATGGAATTCAAAGCCGTCATTGACGAAATCGAATCTGTCGTTTCGTCGCAGCAAACCGTTGTTTCGATCACAAGTCCCGTGATGATCCGCCACTTGGAGGAGCTGCTCCCTTGCAAGATCGCCAAGATCATCCCGAGCATCACCAACTACGTATTAAGCGGCGCGACGCTGTGCATTTACGGCGATCGCATGCTGCCGGAGGACGAGGATCTGCTCGAGAACCTGCTCTCCCACATCAGCGCTCCGATTCGCGTGTCCGAACAATATACGCGCATCTCCTCGGACCTGAGCAGCTGCGGCCCGGCCTTCCTGGCCTTCTTCGTGGAAAAATTCGTCGAAGCCGCGGTTCAAACGACCGGCATCTCCGAAGCGGAAGCGACGCAGCTCGCCAGCGAAATGACGCTCGGCACCGGCAAGCTGCTGACGACCGGCGGCTTCTCCCCGGCGGAGCTGCAAAAAAGAGTGGCCGTTCCGGGCGGTATTACCGCCGAAGCGCTCTTAATAATGGAAAAAGAGCTGTGCGGGGTCTTCTATGACCTGATCCGCACAACTCATGCTAAATACGAAGAAGATGTGGAAAAGGTGGAAGCCCGGTTATTCAGAACCAAGGTCGATTGAACGCGATGCTTTCACGTTTTCCGTTATGAACCGTATGCCGGTGCAACACAGGCATGCGGTTTTTTTTCATATTACCCGACAACGATATTGACGAGTTTGCCTTTGACTACAATGACTTTACGCACCGTCTTGCCCGACGTCGCTTCCTTCACTTTATCGAGCCCGAATGCGAGCTCCTGCATGGTCGCTTCGTCCGCGTCGGCGGCAATTGTCGCACGGTCGGCGATTTTGCCGTTCACTTGAACGACGATCTCCACTTCGTTGTCAACCGTCCAAGCCTCTTCGTAAGTCGGCCATGCCACGTACGTCACGCTGTCGCTGTGACCGAGCTTCTCCCACAGTTCTTCCGCGATGTGCGGAGCGAGCGGGGACAACATTTGCACGAAATGCTCCATCGCCGATTTCGGCAAGCGGTCCGTCTTGTAAGCCTCGTTGACGAAGATCATCAGCTGGCTGATCGCGGTGTTGAAACGAAGCGCCTCGAAATCTTCCGTCACTTTCTTGATCGTACGGTGCCACGTGCGCTTGAACGCTTCGCTGCCAAGCTCCTCGTTCGCATCGATCTTCGAACTCAAGGCGCCGTCTTCGCCGACAAACAACCGCCATACGCGGTTCAAGAAACGGTACGTGCCCTCTACACCGTTCACGTTCCAAGGCTTCGTCGCTTCAAGTGGACCCATAAACATCTCGTACATGCGCAGGGTGTCCGCGCCATACTCGTTTACGATTTCGTCCGGATTGATCACGTTGCCGCGCGACTTGCTCATCTTCTCATTATTCTCGCCGAGAATCATCCCTTGGTTGACGAGCTTGTGGAACGGCTCCTTCGTATCGACTACACCGATGTCATACAGCACCTTATGCCAGAAGCGGGCGTACAGCAAGTGAAGCACGGCATGCTCGGCGCCGCCGATATACAAGTCGACCGGCAGCCATTTCTTCTGAAGCTCCGGCGAACAAATTTCTTTATCGTTCTTCGGATCGATGAAACGCAGGTAGTACCAGCAGCTTCCTGCCCATTGCGGCATCGTGTTCGTCTCGCGGCGCGCCTTCATGCCCGTTACCGGATCGATGGTATTGACCCAATCCTCGACGTTCGCCAGTGGCGATTCGCCCGTACCTGACGGTTTGATCTCGTCCACTTGCGGGAGCAGCAGCGGGAGCTGGTCTTCCGGAACGGTTGTCATTGTGCCGTCTTCCAGGTGCAGAATCGGAATCGGCTCGCCCCAGTAGCGTTGACGGCTGAACAGCCAATCGCGCAAACGGTACGTCACCTTGCCTTGACCTTTGCCGTTGCTTTCAAGCCATTCGATCATGGCGGCAATCGCCTGCTCGTTGTTTAAGCCGTTCAAGAACCCGGAGTTCACGTGCGGGCCGTCCCCGGCATACGCTTCCTTCGTCAAGTCGCCGCCTTCAACCACCTGGACGATCGGAAGATCGAACTGCTTCGCGAACTCGTAGTCGCGCTGGTCGTGACCCGGCACCGCCATGATCGCGCCCGTTCCGTATCCGGCAAGCACATAATCGGCAATCCAGATCGGCACCTTGCCGCCGCTCACCGGGTTCACCGCATAGGCCCCGGTAAATACGCCTGTTTTCTCCTTCGCCAAATCCGTCCGCTCCAGGTCGCTCTTATGCGCCGCGCGCTCCTGATAAGCCTTCACCGCATCCGCCTGCGCCGCCGTCGTAATGCGCTCCACCAGCTCATGCTCCGGCGCCAGTACGCAGTACGTCGCACCAAACAACGTGTCCGGGCGCGTGGTGAACACCTTGAGTCCCTCGCCTGCATACCCCTCGATCGGGAACGTCACTTCCGCCCCCTTCGACTTGCCGATCCAGTTGCGCTGCATATCCTTGATACTCTCCGACCAGTCGAGCTCTTCCAGATCCTCGAGCAAACGCTCCGCGTACTCGGTGATGCGAAGCACCCATTGACGCATCGGCTTGCGGACGACCGGATGACCTCCGCGTTCGCTCTTGCCGTCGATGACTTCCTCGTTCGCGAGCACTGTGCCAAGCGCCGGACACCAGTTCACCGGCACCTCGTCGACGTAAGCCAGGCCTTTCTTATACAGCTGGATGAAAATCCACTGCGTCCATTTGTAATAATCCGGGTCGGTCGTGCTGATTTCGCGGTCCCAGTCGTACGAGAAGCCGAGAGACTTGATTTGACGGCGGAACGTATCGATGTTTTTATTCGTAAAATCGCGCGGATCGTTCCCCGTATCCAGCGCATACTGCTCGGCCGGCAGGCCGAACGCGTCCCACCCCATCGGGTGCAGCACGTTGTAACCGCGCATCCGCTTATAACGCGATACGATATCGGTAGCCGTATATCCTTCCGGGTGTCCGACGTGCAGCCCCGCTCCCGAAGGGTACGGGAACATGTCGAGCGCGTAAAATTTCGGCTTCTCGTCGTCCTCAAGCACCTTGAACGTCTTCTCTTTGTCCCATACCTGCTGCCATTTCGGCTCAATAACCAAAGGGTTGTACCCTTGGTTTTCTCTTGTTTCCTGTGTCATGTCGAGTTGATCCTCCTTCGATTTGCGAGCAAACAAAAAAGCCCCCGTCGCTAGCTGACGCTAGGGACGAGAAGCTTTGGTTTCCCGTGGTACCACCCTAGTTGACGACGGGCATGCTTTGCCCTCGTCCACTCGATCCCCTTAACGTGGGGCGCTCGATCCGGTTACGAACGTGCGGCTGCCGCTAACTTCAAGCTGCCGATACACCTTCATTCGCCATCTGGCTCCAAGACGAGTTCGCTTCACGCCGCCGCCGGTTCGCACCTTCCACCGGCTCTCTGCATGCGCTCATGATCGCTACTATTTCTTGTCACAGCCTTCAATATGAATCCAATTATCCCTCATTATATGTAAAATAAATCCCGCATGTCAAGCCGTCGATGATTACGGCTTCCCCCATCAGACCATACTTGAGGTAAAAGGGTGCAAGGAGGATTCGCCCGTGCGCGGATTGGTCAACGGTTTGCTGCTGTCGCTGCCGCTGTGGGGCATCGTGCTCTGCTTGCTGCAGCTCATACTTCACTTGCTCGGAAAGTAATCATGCGCGCGGTCGAACCCGTTATTTTTTTACCGCGACAAAAAACGCCCGCTGCGTGTCCTCCGTCGGCTTCTTCCATAGAAAGTCCGCATATACCGAGATGTCGTGAAAGCCCGCTGCCTTCAGCAGGAGCGTCACTTGATCCAGCGGATAGGCCCGCTGCCGATGCGTCTCGTCGACCCGGATGAACCTTTCGCCTGCCGACTCCCTCTTCGCGCCCTCGTCCTCCTTGACGAACACCGTCAGCTCATGCTCAATCTCGCAGCGCTCGCTATCGAAATCGCACGTCCAGATATAAGCCACATCGTCCTCGTTCAGCATGAAAGGCTGTGACTCCCAATACGATTGAAGCTGATAAGGCGTGTGCATGTCGAATGCAAATATTCCGCCCGGCGCCAAACCAGCGTAAGTTTGCCGGAACGCATCCGCCAGGTCGTCCGGCTCGAGCAAATAATTCAAGCAGTCGCAGAACGATACGACCGCATCTGCAGGCTTCCCGATCTTCCACTCCCGGATGTCCTGCTGCAGCAGCGTGAGCTTGCCGCCCTTCGCGAAAGGCGCTTCCCGCTGCGCCGTATCCGCTTTCTGCTGCGCAATGGTCAGCATGTCCCCGGATAAATCGATCCCGATCACCTCGTGGCCGAGCTTCGCCAGCGGTATGGCCAGGCTGCCCGTTCCGCAGCCCAAATCGACCACCGTGCGAGGGGTTCCGTATTTATCCCAGCATTGCCGCGCAAACTGCAGCCATTCCTCGTAAGGCATATCCTCCATCAGCCGATCGTACACATAAGAAAACCGCTCATAAGCCATCTTCACGCCCACCGCCTTCCCGCAAAAGAAAACCGCTTGCCCTCTGGATCAGTCGGCAACCGGTTTCGATTCATCCTTCTTTAAATACGTCCAACTGCCATCCTGATAAGCAAGCCCTTCTTTCATCAGCTTGCCGACGGCGCGTTTGAACGCCGACTTGCTCATCCCGAACCGTTGGCTGATCAAGTCAGCCGGCGTCTCGTCGGAGTACGGCATCGCCCCGTTCGGGCGCTCCCGCATGAACGCGAGCAGCTTCTCTGCGTCCTCGCCGCGTCCGACTTCCTTCGGCTCGCGCATCGAGCAATTCACATTGCCGTCCTCGCGGACGAAGGCAACGCGAACGTTCACCGCTTCGCCGAGCCTCAGCAGACGCGTGCGTTCAGTCGCGTGAATAAGCCCGATCACGCCGAAGCCTAACACTCCGCCGTCGCAAACGACGAACGTGCCCATCTGCAGCGTCTTGTATACCCGCGCGTCCACGCGGCGGTTTTTCCAATCCTGCGGCGCCGCGAAGCAAAGCTTGCGCAGCTCCTCTTCCTTCGCGAGCTTCGCGACAAGACGCCCTTGACGGTCATGCGCCAGGCTGACAAATACTTTGTCGCCGACCTTCGGACGCAGCTCCGGCAGCTCCGGCAGCTCGCGAAACGGCAGCAGCAGTTGGCGTCCGAGCCCCATCTCCAGAAAACAGCCGAACCGTTGATGAAAATCGGCCACTTCGAGCAGCGCGATTTCGCCGAGCGTCAGCAGCGGCTTCTTCATCGTAGCGGTCAGCCGGTCTTCCGTATCGTGATAAATAAACACGTCCACTTGATCGCCCGGCTTCACTTCGCCGACTTTTTCACTATAATGCAGCAGCACATCCTGCTCCCCATCGGTAAGAAAGAACCCGTGCGGCGATACCTCCCGGGCCACCTCCAGCTTGCGGACCACTCCGGCTTCCAGCCTCATACCTTCTCAACCACTTTCGCATCGGACCACAGGCGCTCGATGTTGTAGTATTCCCGGTCGTCGCGATGGAACACGTGCACGACCACGTCGCCGAGGTCGAGCAGTACCCAACGCGCCGTATCCATGCCTTCCAAACCGCGAACACGCGCTCCTCGTTCTTCCGCCCGCTTGCGAATTTCCGTAGCGATCGCCTGGACCTGCGTTTCGGAGTTCCCGTGACAAATAACGAAATAGTCCGCAATCAAGGAAATTCCCCGTAAATTCAGTGTAACCAGGTTCATCGCTTTTTTGTCTTCCGCTGCTTCGACGGCGAGCGTCATCAGTTCGTCCGGTTGAATGGTCATTCCATTTCCTCCCTTAGTGTCTGTTCGTATCGTAGTGTTCCTCCTGCCGCTCCAGTTCCTCGATCAGCCCGTTGCGGGCGAACAGGGTGAGCGGGTAAATTCGCTTGCCCTTCTCCAGCAAGAAGCGGATCGTACCGTCAAAACCGGCTATAAGCGCCTTCTCTAAACTATGTTCGGCGATTTCCCGAATATTATGCACCCCCGGGAAATCCCGGCCCGGTTCCATATAATCGGCTAGACAGACGATTTTGTCCAGCTTCGTCATCCGCTCTCGCCCGGACGTATGGTAACGGATGGCGTCCAGCACCGCTTCGTCCTTGACGCCGTATTGATGCTCGGCCACCCACGCCCCGGCATGCGCATGCCACAGCTCTTTATCATAGCCAAGCAAGTCTTGGGGCAGCCCGTTCTCACGGATCACGCGCGCCTGCTCGTCGACTCTCCAATACTTGCACACGTCATGCAAAATCGCGGCGAGCTCGGCTTTCGCCGGATCCTCTCCGTACCGCTTCGCCAGAATGACTGCCGTCTCCATCACGCCTTCCGTATGCGTCCAGCGTCGCTCCGGCATTTGCTGCTTCACCGATGCGATGATGTCTTCACGTTTCATATAAACGATTCACCTCGATATAGTTGTTTACCCGGTCGGGCACCATATAACGCACCGGCCGGCCTGCAGCCCGGCGTTCACGGATCAAGGTGGAGGACAGCTCGATTTGCGGCATGGAGGCGATCATGACGGCTTCCTTCATAGGCGCAGGCAGCTCTTCGAGATCGGCGTCAAAGCCGGGGCGCTGCAGACCGACGAACGTCACAAGCCGTACGAGCTCGTCGATCCGATGCCACTTGGGCAAATACTGGACCATATCCGCCCCGATAATGTAGTAAAACCGATGGTCGGGATAACGTTCCCGGAGCAAGCTGACGGTTTCGATGCTGTAAGAGACGCCGCCCTTCACCAGCTCGATATCGCTTGCACGGAACGCCTCGTGCCCCTCGACCGCCAAACGGACCATCTCCAAGCGTTGCCGCGCCGTGGCGCCTTGCGTTTGCTCCTTATGCGGAGGCACATTGGTCGGCATGAACCATACTTCATCCAGACCGAGCTCCTCGCAGACGCTTTGCGCCGCCAGCAGATGGCCGATATGAATCGGATCAAAGGTGCCCCCCATGATGCCAACCTTCATCCGGCTCTCCTCCTGTTCCATCGGAAAACTAGCGTTTCGTTATGGAAGCTCGATCGTTTTATGATCCCGCGATTCCTTATACAGCACGATCGTTTTGCCAATGACTTGAACGAGCTCCGCACCCGCTCCCTCTGCCAGTTGTTCGGCCACTTCGTGGCGGTCCTCCATGCAGTTGTTCAGAATGGACACTTTCATGAGTTCGCGTGTTTCGATCGCTTCTTCGATATGCCGGATCAAGTGATCGTTGACGCCCCCCTTGCCGACTTGAAAAATCGGAGTGAGGTGGTGCGCTTGCGAGCGCAGAAAACGTTTTTGTTTGCCTGTTAACATCATATTCAAAACCTTTCTTGCCTGTTTCGCATCCCCCTCTTTCCCCCTTCCCGAAGGGGGAGGACCAGGGCGCGCTGCCCCTGGACCCCAGATGGTGGCGGATGAGCGACTGGGCCGTCGTTGATGGAATGTCTGTGCTGGGAGCGCTTATCGTCCCTGCCGTGTCAGCCCAAGGGGCTGACACGGCAGGGACACGCTTACGTTAGGCGCTCGTACGGGACTTATTGCCTGCATCACGTGCAGACAGGAATGCTGGACTTCTAACGTTTCGTTCGACCGTGGTACCGCCTTATGACTGCGTCATAAAGCTAACGGCGAGAGAGGGGGCGGCGGCAATCTGCTCATGCTGAGGCGAATCTGCCGCACCCCCTTTAAGGGGCCATCCGGCCCTTAAAGGATTAAAAGCCTTAAAAGACTTTAAAGCCTACCTAAAACTAAAACCGAAAGCCAAGTACAGAGCTTAACCCTCGAAGGACTCCAAAACAACCGCGCGCATCGCTTCGATGGGAGCGGGTTGGCCCGTCCAATATTCGAAGGCGTAAGCGCCCTGGTAGATGAACATGCCTAACCCGCTGTGGATCGCGGCGCCGCGCTGGTCGCGGGCTTCGCGCAAAAATCGGGTCAGCAGCGGGTTATAGATGAGGTCGCTGACGACGGTGTCCGGACGGATCAGCGAGACGTCCATCGGAACGTCGTCGACGTTCGGGTGCATGCCGAGCGACGTGTTGTTGACGATCAGCGCGGCTTCGCCGGCTAGAGCGGCGACTTCGTCGAGCCCGTGGCCGGAGACGCTCGAGAACTCGCTCATGGAAGCGGCAAGCTCCTGCGCCTTCTCTTTGGTACGGTTGGCGATGTAAATATGCGCCGCGCCTTCTTTGGCGATCGCGTAGCCGACGCCGCGGGCGGCGCCGCCCGCGCCGATCATCAGCACCTTGCGGCCGCGCAGGTCGATGCCCGTTTCCTCTTTCAAGGAGCGGATATACCCGATGCCGTCCGTGTTATAGCCGGTCAGCTTGCCGTTATCGTTGACGATCGTATTCACCGCGCCGATCATCCGCGCGCCTTCATCGATAGCGTCCAAGTATTCCATCACTTCCACTTTATGCGGAACCGTCACGTTTACGCCGCGAAACTGCAGCGCGCGGATGCCGGCAACGGCGTCTTTCAGCGTCCCCGGCACAATATGAAACGCGCCGTAAGCGGCGTTAACGCCTGTAACCTCGAACGCCCGATTCAGCATGATCGGCGATTTGGAATGGCGGATCGGATCTCCGAACACGCCGTAAAGGATCGTATGACTGTCCAGCTTATGCGACGTTAGCATTGGCCGTTGTTCCCCCCATATTCATCTTAGATCCGGTTCTCCCTCGCCCCATGCGGCACGAAAGAATTAAATCAGCGATTCGCGCAGCGCCACCTTGACGCCCTTCGGCACATGGATGACGAGATCCGCGCCTGCCTCGCTGTTCGCTTTGACCCAGCCGAGACCGGATATCGAGACGTCCGACGGCTTCCCTTTCGGAATACGGATCGTGTGCTTCACGAGCGGCGGCAGCTCCTCAAGCTCTTCAAGCGTCGGCGGCGACAGCAGCCCCCCTTTATGCTCGGCGTACAGCTCATCGGCCCGCTCCAGCTTCGTACGGTGCGCTTTCAAGCCGTTGGACGTATAGAACGTGAACGACTGCCGCTCCCCTTGCACGAAATCAAAACGCACCAAACTGCCGAAAAACACCGTCTGCTTCTCGTTCAACTGAAACACGAGCGGCTTCACAGGTTTGTCCGGCATCAGCTTCATCAAATCTTTTTTGTTCACGAGCTCCGTCAAGCGGTGTTTGTACACGATCCCCGGCGTATCGATGATCGAAGAGCCGTCGTCCATCGGAATGCGCACCAAATCGAGCGTCGTGCCCGGGTACTGGGAGACGGTGAGCTCCGCATCCAGGTCGCTGTAATCGCGAATCAGCCGGTTGATCAGCGTCGATTTGCCGACGTTGGTCGCGCCGACCACATAGATGTCGCGCCCTTCGCGGTGTTCGTCCAGCGCTTCAATAACGCGCTCGAAGCCCATGTTCTTTTTCGCCGAGCAAAGCACTACCTCGACGACCCGCAGCCCGGCTTCCTTCACCTGACGCTGCACCCAGTTCAAAATCCGGTTATAGTTCGTCACTTTGGGCAGCAGATCGATCTTGTTCACGACGAGCACGATCGGATTTTTGCCGACGAATCGGGGCAGCCCCGAAATCATGCTGCCTTCGAAATCGAACAGATCGACGATGTTCACGACCAGCGATTCGGTCGAGCCTACATGCGACAGCAGCCGCAAGAAATCGTCCTGATTCAGCGTAATGCTGGAGGACTCGTTGTAATTCTTGATGCGGAAGCACCGCTGGCAAATGATCGGCGTCCGGGTCAAAGCTTGGGCCGGCACATAGCCGAGCCGTTCGGAGTCTGCGGTTTGCAGCGTGACGCCGCAGCCTGCGCAGCGGTCGTCCTCTTGCCTGTTTTCATGGTCAAGCGTCATACGTTCCCTACCTTTTCATCATCTTTAACGCCGCTTTCTCGAGCGTCCTGTTCACTTTCGTAAAAAAGCCCTCATCCGTAGGCGAAATCGGACGGACCAGCACCGTATATAACCCCAGGCGATTGCCGCCGAGCACATCGGTCAGCATCTGATCGCCGATGACGATCGTCTGCCCCGCCTCCAGACGCATCATGTTCAGCGCTTTGCGGAACGAGGCGTGGGTCGGCTTTTTGGCCCGGTAAATAAAAGGCAGGGACAGCGGCTCCGCGAACTTGGTTACTCTGGTGCGCTGATTGTTCGATACGATCACAACCTGAAACCCGATCTGACCCACCACTTTGAGCCATTCGATCAGTTCCGGCGTTGCGAACGGCGCTTTGGCCCCGACCAGCGTATTGTCCAAGTCCGTAATGATGCCCCGATACCCCTGCTTCCATAACGTATCCAATTCAAGTTCATAGATGCTGTTCACTTGCTCACGCGGGATTAGCTTTTTCAGCAAAACGTTCACCTCAGGGAAACAATGGCTATATACGTCAAACTATATCACACTTGTCCGGTGTGTTCAAAGAGGGAGTGCCAATCCCTTCTTTACCTTCAAAAAGCCCGCCGCCTTCCGGCAGCGGGCCCTCAGCCCTTGGCCTCATTTACATTTGGGAACGAAGCTTCTCCACAATTTGCGTAGTTTCACGGAATTCCTCTTCGGTCATATCGTCCTTGCCGTACTTGGCCTTCTCGAAATGGTGCAGCACGACGTCCAGCTCGCCCTTCATCCAGCTGCTCTTGGCCGTCCATCGCCGCACCGCTTCACGAAGCGTTTCGTGCTCCTCGCGCACGTAGCCGTGCCTGCGGAAAATGCGCAGCAGCCGTTCGCATTCCACAATGATTTTCTGCTTCAGCTGCAAGGCCCGGCGGCGGCGGGCGCGCTCCCGCACAAGATCGACCAGCTGCCAGCGCCATGCGGCAAAGCCGGCCAGCAGCAGCGCGACAAGCAGCGAGCCGCCGAACAGGTAGTGACGGCTTTGCACCGCCGGAGCCGCCTCTTCTTCCGCAACCGCAGGCAGCGATTCGACCGCCTGCGGCTCGGCTACCGGCTCTTCAACCGGAACGGCCCGCGGCATGGAGAATCCGGACGTCGGCTCGAACGGCACCCAGCCGTATCCGCTGAAATACACTTCGACCCAGGAATGCGCGTCAGAGTTGCGCACCGTATACTCGCCGGCGGCATTCGGATCGGCAAACAGCTCGCCCGGCGCGAACCCGCCCAAACCTTGCTGGTCGAGCGTCGTCGAGCCGGAGGAATAGCCCTTCACCCACCTTGCAGGCAAGCCGACCGCTCGCGACAGCACGGCCATCGACGTGGAATAATAATCGCAATAGCCTTCTTTAATCTCGAACAGGAACCGGTCGACAAAGTCGCGGCTGCGGCCCTTCGTCAAGTCGGGCTTATTCGTGTACGCGTAATTCATCGACAAATATTGCTCGATCGCTTTCGCCTTATCGTAATCGCTGCTTGCGTTTTTGGTAATTTCGAAAGCCAGATTGCGCACCCGCTCAGGCAAATGATCCGGCAGCTGCAGGAACGGCGCCAATTCCGGCCTCGGCAATTGATGCGGCAGCTTGCGCAGCGCCGCTTCGTCGATGACCGGCATTTGCGACACGATCGTGTACGTCTTCGGATACGGCTGACGCTCGCTGAAACGAAGCTCGCCCTGCTGCGCCGACCACATCAGTCCTTCAAACCCGCTGCGCGCTCCGTTCAGCCCTACGACCTTCTGTATCGAATAGGCGCCGAATAGAACCGGATACCGGTCATCGTTCAGCAGCGTCACCGTTTGCGTGACCTCGATCGTTTTCATTTGGTCGCCCGGCAATCGCGTATCCGCCGGCAAGACCGCATCCGGCCGGACCGGCCCCCAGGAAGCGCGATCGAGCTCGCTTTCCTGCCACCCTCTGCCGGTATATAACGAGAGAGTCTCGCCCCGCCAATACCCGCGGTGCGTCGTGTCGATGGTCATCACCGGCGTATAATCGAACTGGAATCCGCTGCCAAGGAATCGGTCATTCCGGCTGTAGCCGGACGACGCGTCCATCGCATCGGTCGCAAGGGCAACCTGCTCCCCTTTGCCGGTGGCGAAGTTCATCGGCTCGCCGCGGTAGGCTCGCCAGGCCGTATACGGATCGGTCAGCATCGGGCCGACTTCCGGCATCGCCGCGCCGGCAAGCAGCGTCAGGCCGATCAGACCGGTCACCGGCAGGACGATCGAGAACGGGTTTTCCGAGAGCTGTCTCCAAGCCGACGGATCCTTCATCCGCAGCCGCCGGAAGTGCGCCAGAATCAGCAGGAACAGCCCGCAGCCGACCATGATGACGACCTGCGGCCACAAGTATACGCCCGAGAACGAATCGCGGATGCACAGCGCCAGCACGCCCACGACAAGCAGCACGTAGATGCGCCACTTCGATTCCACCCACCAGATCATCGTCAGGTAGGCGACCCAGGTCCCCAGGCCGAACCATAAATAAGGCGTCAGTTCGTATAAGTTCAGAAACAGTTTGGATGAAAAAAAACTTCCAAGCGTCATCGGTTCGATCGCTTCGTATCGCTCCAGCACCGTCACTTGTATCGTCAAGATCGCGATGAACTGCAGTACCCCGCGCAGCATCCAGTGCATCCACGGAATGTGCTCCAGCACGCAAACGGCAAGCAGCGTCCACGCCATGACCGCCACCGTCTCCGGCAGCAGCCAGTAATCCTCCTTCTGAAACCAAAGGAGGAGTTGAAGCAAAAATATGCCGCTAAATAGCACCGTTAGCCGATACGGCCACTCCTCGAACAACAGCCGCTTTTTCCAAGAGAGAGGTTTCCCGTTCATCCGGCCCGACCTCCCAACTGGACAGGCAGATCGGTTAATTGACCGATCGCATAGCAAGTAATCCCTCGGGACTGCAGCTGGCTAGCCCAGGCTTCCTTGCGTACAGCCGGCGGCACGATCCAAATATGGCAAGGATTCATCTGCTGTTTCTTTAACCCCAGCAGCACCTGCAGCATCGGCTCGCCGAAGGAAGCGCTGACGATCGTCACAAAGCTGCCGGGCGCCAGCTTCTGCGCCTTGTCTTTCAATAACGAACGGATCGTGTCCGGACTGTCCGCCTCGACGTCCATCAAATGCCGCAGCACAAGCTGATGCTGATGCTGTCCTTGGCGCGGCTCGAAGTATGCGCTGTCTTTGCCCGCGGATACGAGACCAAGCGCCAGCCCTCGCTGCGAGCCATATTGAAACAGCGAGGCGGTGACAGAAACCGCAAGCTCGAATTCGTCCGACTCGCCGTAAAGGCGCTGATCCCGGTCCAAAACGATATAAGTTTTCGGCAGCGATTCGCGCTCGAACTCCTTCGACTTCCACGTGCCCGTCTTGGCCGTTGCGTTCCAGTGAATCCGGGAAATGCGGTCGCCGTATATATACTCCCGAACCCCGTTGATTTGCGTCGTTTCGCGCACAGCCCGGGTCGTCGAGGAATGATGGTTCGCGCCCTTCACCATCTGGTGGTACTGCTGCCAATCGCGGATCGCGATCGTTTGCGGCAGCACGGAAATCGTTTGCGGCAGCTCCAGCTCACCCCGATGCTCGAACAAGCCGAATATATCCTCGGTCACGCATTCCGTCCGCCCGAACGTATAATGTCCCCGCCGCATCGCCGGCGTCCGGTATTCCCAATCGGCGCGGCGGCGCCAATCCGGCACGAGCGTCGCTTCGAACGTCAGCTCGCGCCCGTTCTTATGGTAGAGACGGTCTTTCACGAACACGTACGGGATCGGCCAAAAGCCCGGAATTTGCAGCTGCACCTTCACGCCGAGCGTGCTCCCGGCTTCAAGGGTGGTCGCTCCTTCCGCCGTATGAAGAACACGGGTCCCCTGCGTCCGCTTGATGCCGCTCCACTGGCCGAGCAGCAAATATACGCTCAGGATCAGCATGATGACAAATAACATCAGCGCCAGCTTGCCGCCTTGAAACAACAGGTACCCGAGGCTTCCTAAAAAAGCGGCGCCCACCGCCCAAAATTTTCGGCTGTAACGGGGGCGTTCGATCCATTTTTGAACGAGCGACGTCCTCACCCTGGTCACTTCTCCCAACGTACCGGCACCTTCACTTGTTGAAACACCGACTGCAGGACGGATGAAACAGACGCTCCTTCCATCCGCGCTTCCGCTTGCAGAATCAACCGGTGTCCCAGCACATAGGGCGCCAAAAATTTAATGTCATCCGGGATGACGTACTCTCTTTGCTGCAGCAGAGCATAGGCCTTCGAGGCTTGCACCAGCGCCAGCGTCGCCCGCGGGCTCGCGCCGAGGTATACGGCCGGATGGTTGCGGGTCGCACGCGACACCGCCACCAGGTAAGCCGCGACGGCTTCGTCGAGGTGCACGAGCTTCACCTGATGCTGCAGCGCCAATATTTGCTCCACGCCCGAAACGGCTTCCAGCGTATCGAGCGGGTGCGTCACGTTTTGCGCAACGATCATCTGCGTTTCCGTCTCCGCATCCGGGTAGCCGAGGCTGAACTTCATCATGAAGCGGTCCAGCTGAGCCTCCGGCAGCGTGTACGTCCCCTCGAAATCGATCGGGTTTTGCGTCGCGAGCAGCAGGAACGGCTTCGGCAGCTCATACGTTTCCCCGTCCACCGTGACGTGACGCTCCTCCATCGCTTCCAGCAGCGCGGATTGCGTCTTCGTCGTCGCGCGGTTAATTTCATCCGCCAGCAAAATATGCGTCATGATCGGACCCGGGCGGAATATGAACGCCTCTTCCTTCGGATGGTAGATGGAAACACCGGTAATATCGGTGGGCAGCAAGTCCGGGTTGCATTGAATGCGGCGAAATTGGCCGCGGACCGATTTGGCAAGCGCCTTGATCAGGACCGTTTTGCCGGTGCCTGGAACATCTTCAAGCAGCACGTGTCCTCCTGCCAGCATCGCCGTAAGCAGCAAAGCGATCTCATCGGTTTTGCCGAGAATGCAGGATTCCAAATTCGCCTGTATGCGCTTTAACGCTTGTACATCTTCTCGAATCATCGTTTCCATCGTCCGGGCCTCCTTTATGTCGTACCTCTGTATGATCCATACTAATTCATATACGTCAGCGACTGAAAAAAGTTCGCTTGTATGGTGTAATTTTCATTGTACCGGATTCAAAATTCGCCGTATACGTGTAAAACTGATGAAATTGTTTGTAGAAATGCAAAAAAGCCCCTGATTAGGGGCTGAAACAGGTCTTGATGCCGTTCTGCGATCTTAAACGATCTAGCCTTGCGGGCGAAATACGAGCGCGGCCAGGAAGGAAAAGATGATGGCCGCGGATATGCCTGCGCTGGTCACTTCGAAAATGCCCCCGATGATGCCGATCGGCCCGTCCTCCTTCAAGGAACTGAGTGCCCCGTTGACGAGGGAGTTGCCGAAGCTCGTAATCGGCACGGTGGCGCCGGCGCCGGCAAATTCGATAAATTGGTCGTACAGCCCTTTATCTTTGTAAGGAATCGCTTCGACAAGGGCGCCGGCGACGACAAGCGTGCTCATCGTGTGCGCCGGCGTCAAACGGAGCACGTCCATCAGGATTTGTCCGATGACGCAAATGGCGCCGCCGATCAGGAAAGCCCATATAAATTGGATCCAATTGTCCATTCTCGATCACTCTCCGCTTTCTATGGCTACCGCATGCGCGATGCACGGGATGCTCTCGCCTTGCTGGAACGACAACGGCGACAGCAGCGCGCCGGTCGCTACGACGAGAATGCGCTTCAACTCGCCCTTCGCCAAACGTCTCAACAAATGGCCGTAAGTCACGGTCGCCGAACAGCCGCAGCCGCTGCCGCCGGCTTGCACAAGCGACTTCTGTTTCTCCAAGTCGTAAATCATCAGCCCGCAATCCTTGTAAGTCGTCTGTTCGATAGGGACCCGATGCTTCTTCAGCAGCTCGCGGGCAATCCCGTATCCGACCTCCGCGAGGTCGCCGGTAACAATCAGATCGTAATACTCCGGCTGCCGGTCGAAATCGCGAAAATGCGACTGCAGCGTGTCCACCGCCGCCGGGGCCATCGCCGCGCCCATGTTGAACGGGTCCTTGATCCCCATATCGATAACACGGCCGATCGTCGCCCCCGTCACGACAGGGCCGCGGCCATGCTTGCCGATGACGGCGACTCCTGCACCCGTGACGGTATACTGCGCGGTAGGCGGTTTTTGCGAGCCGTACTCCGTCGGATAGCGAAACTGCTTCTCCGCGGTGCTGTTATGGCTGCACGTTCCCGCCATCGTGTGCTTGGCGTAACCCCCATCGACGATCATCGAGGCGATGGCCAGTCCTTCCATCGAGGTGGAGCATGCGCCGAAGATGCCGAGATACGGAATTTGCATCGTCCGGACCGCAAAGCTGTTGCTGATGATCTGGTTGATCAGATCGCCGCCGACGTAGAACTCGATCTTCTCCTTGGTCAGGCCCGCATTTTCCACGGCCAGCTTCGCCGCTTCCTCGAGCATCTTCTTCTCCGCCTTCTCCCAGCTGTCCTGGCCAAGGATGGCATCGGCATGCACAATGTCGAACTCATTACCCAGCGGCCCTTCCCCTTCATCGGGGCCGACGACGGTGGCCGTGCCTAGAATGACGGGCCGGTTGCGGAACTCCCAGCTCTGATGTCCGATTAGCATCTTATTGCCCCCCTATGCCAAGCATCAGATGGGTCAGGCCGACAACGAATGCCGCGACTACGCCGAAAACGATGACCGAGCCGGCCAGCTTAAATATATTGCCGCCGACACCAAGCACAAAGCCCTCGCTTTTGTGTTCAAGCGCCGCAGAGCACACCGAGTTCGCGAACCCTGTGACCGGAACGCTCGAGCCCCCGCCGGCCCACTGTGCGATTTTATCGTATACCCCGAGACTTGTCAGTACGACAGAGATGAAAATCAGGACGGCTACCGTCGGATCTCCGGCCGTCTTCTTGTCAAAGCCGAACCCGTGAATGAATATTTCACTAATCACCTGTCCGACGAAACAGATGGCTCCACCCACGATAAAAGCGCGTATGCAGTTTTTCAGCACCGGTCTTGCCGGTTCCCGCGTCTTCGCTAATTCCTGATACTCCTGCTGCACCCAAGTTAACTTTTTCATCTTCGATTTCGTGGACATGCGGACGGTCTCCTTTCGAATTTCTATCTCTTTAGTATGGGCTCGACTTGATCGATCATGCGTCGCAATTGTTGTGCATCTTGCTCATACATCGCTTTCGCTTCCGGACTCGCCGTGCTTAAGCTGAAGAGCGTCAAATCAGCCTCGCATTTCTTCAAAGTGGCCAGAAGCAGCGGCATGTCCGTCTGTTGCGGCACCTGCAGCTTATCGTCGTACAAATCGACATACAGCTGACCGCAAGCGTTGACTTGACCGATAAAAACATTCTCCATCGTTACCCCTAGCTTCTCCAATTCCGTGTGAAGCCATTCCCGGCTCAGCCCCGCCGCAGCAAGCGCCTCGTCCATGATATTGCCATCGATTACGACCGCCTTCGTCTCGCGATCCCGCGCTACCCGCATGCCGAGATGCTTCGGGGTCAACGGCTGATTTTCGCTTTTTAACAGCACGCTCAAATCGCCGCTCGCCTCGAGCATCGCGAATTCCACGTCGGCCACGTTAAACACGCTTTTCGTTCGCAGCTGCTCCAGCAATTCGTTCACGGTAAACCTCTCCCGCTTCAGGTTGTCTTCCAGCACTTTTCCTTCCTGGATAAACACGGTTCCCCTGCCCTCGAGCCATTCTCGGAGCCGCAAGCTTTTCAAAGTAAACAGCTCGACCACGAAGGGCACCAGAAACCAGACAGCGATAGCCGTTAAGCCGTATAAATAATGAGCTTCCAAATCGGTCGAAATAAACCCGGCCAACTCCCCGAGAGTGATGCCCGTTATATATTCGAAGAACGTCAGCTGGGAAATTTGCTTTTTACCTAAAATGCGCGTTATCGCAAACAAGATGACGAGGGCCGTGAACGAACGTAATGCGATATGCATCAAATCCTGCAAAGCTTCCCTCTCCCTGCTAACAAGCACTTATTTGACCTTGCAAAACAAGGCGAACGATATAAATTATGTACCGAATCGACTTCCATTTATCCGGTGCCGTCGTCCGGTTATTTTTTCCATTCATTAGTTAAGAAAATTTGAGCACATTAGAGTTCGGGAGGTGATTCGCATGACAGTGGCATCGCAAGTGAAAACGACGCTCGCATCCTTGAAAAGCGCTCAAGCCAGCCTGGAGACGTTCGCTCTTGGCACCCAGAACCAGGAAGCCAAAACCTTGTTCGAGAATTGCGCCAAGCAAACTCAGCAAATTGTCGACCAAGTGAATTCTCGCGTTCAAGATCTCGAGAACGAAGAACCGCAGTATAAAGGCTTCTAATATTGGCCTGAAGAACAAATAAGAGCCCGGTATCGCCTCTCCGCCAAGGAGAAGCAACCGGGCTTTTAATCGACAATCCTCATATCCATATCAGCAGTAAGACCAACAGCAAAATAAACAGCACCAGGATAAGCACCACGGATTCGTATGCGACCATCGTATCTTCCTTCCGCTAACTTTTTGGCCCTCCATCCATCCTATGCGTACGCCCGGTCGGGCGAACCGGTCACTCGCCCATTAACGATACGGAATGACCGTCTATTCAGATGACAAAGAACGTGATATAATGCCGTTGTTCACGTGAACATATGCCTTTTTCTTAGGAGGACTTCGAATATCATGGCCATTCGTACAGAAGAACAGCTGATCGCTTTTGTTCAAGAGACCGTTCGCCTTACCCCCGTCACCGATATTCACACCCACTTATTCGCCGAATCGTTCGGCGACCTGCTGTTATGGGGGGTTGACGACCTGCTGACGTATCACTATTTGATCGCTGAAATGTTCCGGTTTCGTCCCGATCTGTCTTACGACGATTTCTGGCGGATGAGCAAAACGGAGCGCGCCGATCTGATTTGGCAAACGTTGTTTATCGATCACTCTCCTTACAGCGAAGCATGCCGCGGCGTCGTCACGGTGCTGAACCGTCTCGGCTTCGACTTGTCCACGCGCGATTTGGAATCGTACCGGGCCTACTTCCGGGAAGTGCAGGCTAGCGATTATATCGACCGGATTCTGGAGCTGGCGGGTGTCAAGACGGTAGTCATGACGAACGATCCGTTCGACGACTACGAGCGGGAGCGTTGGTCCGGCGGAGGCAGCACCGACCCGCGGTTTTTGGCCGCGCTGCGCATCGACCCGCTGCTGAACGGCTGGGATTCGGCCTATATGAAGCTCCAGCAGCAAGGATATGCGGTAACGCAAGATTTCTCGGGAGACACGGCAGCGGAGGTGAGGCGCTTTCTTCACGATTGGATCGGCCGAATGAACCCGCTGTACATGGCCGTTTCGCTGCCAAACGATTTCGCCTACCCCGAGCCGTCATTGCGGGGACGGGTCATTGACGAATGCATCCTTCCCGTTGCCGAGGAAGCGGGCATTCCGTTCGCGCTTATGATCGGCGTCAAACGGAAGGTCAACCCTTCGCTGAAGGACGCGGGGGACAGTCTGGGCTACAGCGACATCGGGGCCGTCGAACGGATCGTGAGCGGACACCCGAACGTCAAATTTCTGGTGACGATGCTATCGCGGGAAAATCAGCACGAGCTGGCCGTGACGGCGCGAAAAAACCGCAATCTGCTCATCTTTGGCTGCTGGTGGTTTCTGAACAATCCGAGCCTCATCGAAGAAATAACCCGGATGCGGCTTGAGCTGCTCGGCGGCAGCGTCATTCCCCAGCATTCCGACTGCCGGGTGCTTGATCAGCTGCTCTACAAGTGGGATCATTCCCGGACGATTATCGCTAAGGTGCTTGGCGATAAATACACGGATTTGCTGCGGGCGGGCTGGCGCCTGGAGGAAGACGAAATTCGCCGCGACGTGGAAGGACTGCTCGGCGGCGCGTTCTGGACGTTCCTGGGGAAACCCGATCCTTCTGCCAAGTAACGAAGCTGCCGATCGAAGACTTGCCCATTGCCTCTTGCCTCTTGCTTCGAACCTGAATGGAATGGCTCATGGCTTTCCAGCTTGCCCGGAAGAACGCCACAGGAAAAAGGACTCCTTGCGGAGTCCTTTCCAACGGTGAATTCATGATGGTCGCTTGCCATGAATCTTGCGTAAAGCATGAGTCTTACCTCGGGTCACGTCTTGCAGTACGTTGTACTACCCTTACGTGTCTTTGGCACATCCCTCCGCTTCTATCTCGATTCAACAACAACTTCCTTGGTATAACCCGCTAATTTGCTCAACGGAACCACACCTCTCTCTTTCACCGTTGATCCTATGTTGCGCAGATGAGCCTCGTTCCATACACTTCGGGGGCCTATTTTTTTCAATCTTGAATGACGACGACCGTCCCGAGCGGGATATGCCGATACAACCATTCGATATCCCGATTCAACATGCGGATACAGCCCGACGAAACGCTCGACCCGATCGCATACGGCCGATTCGTGCCGTGAATCCCGTACGTATAACCTCCGCTACCTGGCACGTTGATGCCCATCCATCGCGTCCCGAGGGGATTTTTCGGATGGCCGCCGGGAATTTGCTTTCGTACGTACCACGGCTTCACGATTTTCGTCACAATATGGAAGGTGCCCGTCGGGGTCAGCTCTCTGCGGCGTCCGGTCGCCACCGGAAACGAGCGATAGACACGTCCGTTGTGGATAAGGGACAGACGGTTTGCCTTTTTTTCAATGAGCAGGTACACCCCCTCCTCTTGCAAGCCCATAAGCAGCTCCGCATCGGCTTGTTGTCGGGTCGGAGGCGCGGCGTTACCCGCTTCAGCCGAAGCCGGGGCGGGTAACCATCCTGCAAGCAGCAACCAAACGCACAGAAGTAATGGTAGGGCCCGATTCAAACCTTCTCTCTCCTTTGAAGGTAACGATTCACATCGGCCTTATTGTTTGCCAAGAACCGCCGCGGCATGCTCCTCTGGCGATAAACGCCATTTCCAGCGTCAATAAGCCGACTTCTCCGGCGAGGTCGGCTTCGGTCATTATTCAATTGAAGCTCACGGCTTCGGCTTTTCGCTTCCTGCCGGGGGTTCCGTATGCAGCAGCGACGCGCCGGCAATGCCGGGTTTCGTCATTTCATAGGGGTCGAGGATGATGTTTAATTCGTCCTCGCGAAGCACGTCGTAGAGAAGGCACAATTCCCGCACCGATTTGCCCGTCTCGATCGCCTCGCGCGCGATTCGCGCAACCGGCTCATACCCGAGGTGCGGGTTCAATGCCGTAATGACGCCGACGCTGCGCTCCACGTAATTGCGGCACAGCTCCACGTTAGGCTCGATGCCGTCCAGGCAGTGCGTCTTGAATACTTTAAGCACCTGTGTCATCATGCCGAGCGACTGCAGCAGGTTAAAGACGAGCACCGGTTCCATGACGTTCAGCTCGAGCTGCCCCGCTTCCGAAGCCAGGCAGATCGTATGGTCGTTACCGATCACTTGGAAGGCGACCTGGTTCACAACTTCGCACATCACCGGGTTCACCTTGCCGGGCATGATCGACGATCCCGGCTGCCGTGCGGGCAGGTTAATCTCGTTCAGTCCGGCCCGGGGGCCCGAAGCCATCAGCCGCAGATCGTTGGCGATCTTGGACATGTTGATCATACATACCTTCAAGGCCGCGGACACTTCCGTGTAAGCATCCGTATTTTGCGTGGCGTCCACCAGATGCTCTGCGCTCACAAGCGGGTAACCCGTCAGCTCGGCCAACAGCTCGGCCACCCGTTTGATATAGCGGGGGTCGGCATTCAGTCCCGTGCCGACCGCGGTCGCGCCCATGTTAATTTCGTACAAATGCTGCCGCGCCTGACCGATTCGGGTCATGTCGCGGGAGAACACCCGCCGGTACGCTTCGAATTCCTGGCCGAGCCGGATCGGTACCCCGTCCTGCAGGTGGGTGCGGCCCATTTTGATAATGCCGTCAAATGCAACGGCCTTCGCGCGGAAGCTCTCGTGCAGGTCGTGCATCGCGGCCATCAGCTGGTCCAGCATACGCAGCACCGCAATATGAATCGCGGTCGGAAATACATCGTTCGTCGACTGCGCCATGTTGACGTGCGTATTCGGGCTCAGCATGAAGTAGTTGCCCTTCTCCCCGCCAAGCAGCTCGATCCCGCGGTTCGCGATCACTTCGTTGGCGTTCATGTTGATCGAAGTGCCGGCGCCGCCTTGAATCGGATCAACGATAAATTGGTCGTGCCATAGGCCTGCTATCATTTCGTCGGCTGCCTTCACAATCACTTCGCCGAACTTCGGCTTTAACTGCCCGGTTTCCATATTGGCAAGGGCTGCGGCTTTCTTGACGATCGCCAACGCCACGATCAATTCCCGGTGAATCCGGTAGCCCGTGATCGGGAAATTATCTACCGCGCGCAACGTTTGTACACCGTAGTATGCATGAATAGGAACCTCTTTGCTTCCCAAAAAATCTTTTTCTATCCGAAAGCCGGCTTCCGCCATACCCCTCATCCTTTCCCGCTCTTCATTCCCGCAATATTTCAGCGTTCCCTTGCACCGATACGGCTATACCCCTTCCGAAGCAAACCAAAGAGCCGAGCCTCCCGCCAAGGGAAAGCCCGGCTCTGCACCGTTGACCTTCTGGAGCTTTACAACGCGCTTAAGAAACGAATAATTTTATCATGCATCCCCGGCAAGTTCTCATGGCCGAAGTCCGGATAAATTTCCGTGCGGACGGTCGTCTTCATCTTATTAATCGCTGCGAACTGCGTCGAAGGCGGGCACACGGTATCGGCCAATCCGACGCCGACGAGGACGTCCGCCCCGACGCGGGACGCCAGATGTTGAATATCGATATAACCGAGCTTCGTAAAAATTTCGTCCTCCCGAATATGCTGCGGATCGGCATGGCGGAAGAACGTCTTCAGCTCGGCGTAAGCGTCTTTGCACAAATCCATTTCCCAGACGCGTCTGTAGTCGCTCAGGAAAGGATAAACCGGCGCCGCCTTGCGGATACGCGGTTCGAGGGCGGCGCACGCAATCGTCAACGCGCCGCCTTGCGACCATCCGGTGGCGCCGACTCTTGCCTCGTCGACTTCCGGGAAGCCCATGACGACGGAGGCCAGCAGCGCCGTATCGAGAAAGATGTGGCGGAACAGCAGATTGTGCGGGTCCGGATCGTTCAAGCCCCGAATGATATGACCGTGGTGCGTATTGCCCAAGACGCCGCCCGAATCTTCCGACAAGCCGGCTTGTCCGCGAACGTCGAGGGACGCGATGGAAAATCCGAGCGCCGCATACGCCAGCTTATCCGTCCAGTCGCCGCTGCTGCCTGTGTACCCGTGGAAATGCAGGACGGCCGGATGCGGTCCCTCCGATTGCTTCGGCCTGACATATTTGGCGTGAATGCGAGCGCCCCTCACCCCGTTGAAATACAAATGAAAACATTCCGCGAACGGGACCTGAAACTCGGCGGGCACGAGCTCCGCCTGCGGATCGACCGCTTTCATTTCCTCAAGCGCCTGGTTCCAATAAGCGTCAAAATCGGCCGGCCGGGGGTTGCGGCCCTCATAGGTACGCAATTGGGCAAGCGGCATGTCAACTAACGGCATCATCATCATCCTTTTTTATTCACTGGAAAAATGGTTCTTCATTCCAACTATACGCGGTGACATTCCGCTTTTCAACGGTATCATGGCGAGCCCGACAAGCTATTCCGGCAGATTTAAATAAAGCAGCCTCCGGCTCCGCATGAAGGGCGGCTCCAGAGGCTGCATCCTAGCTCAGCGTCTCCTGCAGAAATCGAAGCGTCTCGGCATAGGCCGCTCTGGCCGATGCAGCGTGGTAGCTCGGGCGCGTATCGTTGAAGAAGGCGTGCGGGGCGTCCGGATAAATCCGGTAGTCGAAGCGTTTGCCCGCTTGCTCCATCGCCTCGGCGAACGCGGGAACTTCGTCCGTAATCCGCTTATCGTTCTCTCCGTATAAACCAAGCACCGGACACCGGATGGAGGACAGCGCGTCCAGGGCTGGAGCCGAGCCATAGAAAATGACGGCTCCTGCAAGCTGCTCGTCCCTCACGGCCAGCGCCGCCGACAGTGCGCCCCCCATGCAGAAGCCGACCGAAGCGACGCGCTGTCCCCGCGAGTGCTCGCACACCTCGCGCAAGTAAACGGCCGTTTCGGCAGCCTGCGTGCGAAACGCGTCCTGCAGCCCGCCCAGGTCGAAGAGCCGGTTCAGCGTAGCGGAGATCCCCGACCGCTCGTGCTCGGGGATCCGCGCCAGCGCGGTATCCCGTTCTTCCGCATTGCGCCATGCGGACGGCGGAAGCGTGTTCAGGAACTG
Source organism: Paenibacillus sp. JCM 9796 (assembly GCF_055379675.1). Classification (NCBI taxonomy): domain Bacteria; kingdom Bacillati; phylum Bacillota; class Bacilli; order Caryophanales; family Paenibacillaceae; genus Paenibacillus; species Paenibacillus sp. JCM 9796. The sequence goes on along the minus strand of NZ_AP043723.1, from coordinate 4,669,360 downwards.
CTTCGCCGCCTCGATTTGACCGGCACCGAGCGCCGGCAATCGTTCGCCGTCCTTCGCGAAAAGGTCGGGTGCGAAGGCTGCGTAGCCCGCTTGCGCCAAACGCCGCGTGACGTCCTGGATATGCTCGTCCACGCCCCATATTTCCTGCAGCACGATAACGGCGGGAAGCGGCGTTTGCGCCGTAGCCAGTCTTGCGGCATACCCGGTGTACGCTCCTTCCGGGCCGTATCGGATCCAGTCCGCGATCAAACTCATGTTCGGTTCCTCCTTCGGCTTCTTCAGCATGCGCTTCACATAGGAAAGAGGCTTTACCCGGTCTTCCTCTTCCGGTATAAAGCCTCTTGTTGACCTGGTCGGATATGCTTCTTATCCGATGCGCTTATTTAATTATAACGAAGCTAAGGATGAACGGCAACTTGAGCCGCGTCCGGAGGCGTCAAGGCTTTGTTCAGCGCTTTTTTGCTGCTCCAGCGGACGGTAACGAGCAAGCCGCGCAAATATTCGTCGGCGATCATCGCCGCATAGATGCCGATCAAGCCCCACCCCGACTGAATGCCGAGCACATAGGACAGCCCTACGGCGACGATCCACATGGAGAAAAAGCCGTTATATACGACGAAGCGGGTGTCCCCGATCGCGATTAAAGCATTGCCCATCGCCATGTTGACCATTTTGCCCGGCTGTAAAATCAAATTCAACCCGAGCAGCGACAAGCCGATCGCCAAGATGCCCGCATCTTGAGTGAAGAACGACAATATGCTCTCGCCTAATACATAAAGAAGCAGCGCACCGATCAAGACGATAACCAAACCGCTGCCGGTTGCCCGGTATGCGCTGCGGTAGGCCTCTTCTTTGCGCCCGGCGCCGTATAAATAGGCAATCTGGATTTGGACGGCCAAGGCCACCGAGAAGCCGAGCAGGAAGCAAAACGATTCCAGCGTATTCATATACGTTCTTGCGGCTAAGGCCGACGCGCCCAATTTGGCGACGAACGCATAAATGACCAGCTGGGAGAAAAACCAGGAGGCCATGTTCAGGCCCAGCGGCCAACCGATACGCAGCACTTCGCGAAACATCGGGCGGTCATACAGCTTCCAGTCGCTCCACTCGAGCCGACGGGAAAAGGCACCGGCCCAAACGATGACCAGCACTATCGAAGCGACCAATCGGCTCATGACCGTGGATAGGGCCGCACCCTCCAAACCTAACGCCGGGAACCCGAATGTCCCGTAGATCAGCAAATAGTTCAGAATAATATGAACGACGTTCATCCCAATGGCGACGAACATCGGCGTGCGCGTGTCGCCCGTGCTGCGGATGACGGTGCTGAGCGTCGACATCACAGCCGTCAAAACCATGCCGCCCCCGACGATGGCGATATACGTCCTGGCAAGCGGCAGCAGCGACACCTCCAGCTGCAGCAAGGCCGCTACGCGGGCCGCGCCGAAGTAAAGAAGCACGCTCAAGCCAAGCCCGATCACGATCGACGCTTTCACCGTCATGATGCCGATCTTGCGCGCATCTTCGTTCCGCTGCGCCCCGATCCGCTGAGCGATCAGCACGCCGGCTCCGCCCGCCACGGCGGCGAATAAAATCGTCACCGCGTTAAACAGCTGGTTTGAGATCCCGACAACGGCCACCGCATCGTCGGATATGCGGCTTACCATAAACGTATCCGCCGTCCCGAGCAAAAATTGCAAAAACATTTCAATAAAAACGGGCCACGCAAGCGCCCATAAGGTCATTTTTTTGTGCGTATCCGTCATGTCCGTAAATCCCTCCTGTCGTCATTACACATTATAGATGGTATACTGGGATTCATATATCATATTTGCAACCAGAACTATTAAAATTCAAACTTTACATGCCTATAGTAAGGGGGTGAAAGCGCTGTCTGTGCTACAGTTGTCCGTCCCGCCGATGCCCTATTTCATTGTGAACGGTTTCGCGGCGAACGAGCCGGGCTTCAAACATCCGAACCGTCGGAATATCGGTGTGTTCGATATGCTGCTTGTGCGCAGCGGCTGCTTGTACATCGCCGAAGAAGACCGGAAATACGAGGTTTCAGCCGGTGACATGTTGATTTTGCGCCCGGATAAACATCATTATCCGACGGCACCCTGTCAGGAGGAAACGTTGTATTATTGGCTCCACTTCCAAACGTCCGGCGAGTGGCGCGTGTCTGATCCGAACGAATCGGAAACGAGCGATGACCGGGAGGAAAAGATTCCGGATCGGCTGCGGGTTTTCATTCCGCAAACCATCAAATTTCATATCCCCCAATCTTTTCATATCCCGAAGCCGGCCAAGCTGTTCGCGCTTATGGATCAGATGATCGAACTGGGCGCCCGTTCCGACAGCTTGTCCCGCTGGAAACAGCAGACGTTGTTTCAGAACCTGCTGGAGCGGCTGCATGAGTCCTGGCAGTCCGACGAGACGGCGTCCTCCGCCAGATGCGCCGATCAGGCGGCCTCTTATTTGCGGCAGCATTACCACGAGAACGTGTCGGCTCAGGCGCTTGGCGAAGCGTTGAATTTTCATCCGGTTTATATCGCGCGCTGCATGCAGAAGCAGTTCGGCTGCTCGCCGTTCGAATACTTGATGCATTACCGGCTGGAGCAGGCCAAGCTGCTGCTGCTGCAAACGGATCTGCCGATCACGCGCATCGCCGACGACGTCGGGTTTAATCAAGCCGCCTACTTCACCTCCTGCTTCGTGAAATATGTCGGCGCGACGCCTCGCGAATACCGGCGCCGGTTCCAGTAAAGGCAACCGCGCAAGCGAAAGAAGTCGCCTCCGCTCCGTGCCAAAAGCCCCGGCATGCCTTCAAGCGAAGGCATGCCGGGGCCGGGCAGGCGGCACGTATCCGGCCCTGCGCTGCCGCTCACAAAAAAAAAAGACTGCGCCGGCTTGATCAGCCCGGCACAGCCCATTTCCCATTACGAGATAAACCCTTTCTCCATCGCGCGCGATTTCTCGCGAAGGACGAAATATTTCAGCTTCGCGGCTTCCAGCGTCGTCTCTTGCCCGCGCACCTTCAGCTCGAACTTTTGCAAATCGTGCCTGGACAGGACGCCTGCGTCGTAACGCACCTTCATTTTATTCAAGTCCGCCTTCACTTCGGCCGTATTCCGCGCTTCCGTCGTATAGGCCAGATAGGCGTTCTCCGCTTCCGTGTACACGGCCTCGATTTTCTTCGTCAGCTCCAGCTGCGTCTGCTCGTTCTTCATGCCCGAAATCGCCAGGTTTACGCCCAAATAGTTGCCCCCATACGTATTTTGGGTTACCGTATTGGACTGCTGCCACGCCGCTTCGTCGATATTGTTCGCGCTCATCTTCATCTGATAGGCGTTCTTCAGGATCGTTTCCGTATCCGCTCGCTGCACGGGTTCTACGGTGACGTTCGCGATGTCCTTCACTTCCAGCGAAGGATTGTACGCGATCCCGATGTCGAACGAAAGCTGCACCAGCGCCAGCTTGTAATTTTGGTTCAGCAGGGCGAGCTCGTCCTTGTGCTTGTTCAGCGCTTTGGTCGCCGTCAGCACGTCTTCGTTCGAGGCCAGCCCTTGTTCGCGGAAAAGCATCGCTTTCTTCACTTCTTTGTCCAGCACGGAAGCGTAATCCTGCATAAAGGCAAGCTGCTTCTTCAAGCCGAGCAGCTGCACGTATTGGGCGGTCGTCTGCAGCCGGATGGCTTCAACCGCCTCGTCCTTCTGCAGCAGCGCGTTGCGTTGGTCCGTGCTCAACTGGTGCGCCGTCGTCTTCAATTGCTCGCGCTGCTGCTGGATGATCTCATTCATGCCGGCGCTCATCGTACCCATGCCTTGGATAAGCTGATTGATCGCCTTATTCGTGACGGTCGTCACCGGCCCGAGCCACAGGTTGTCCGCCGGATCGACGGCTACTCCTTGCGCATTCATCCCGGCGACCATCTCCTCGGGCGTATCCGGTAAATGTCCGCCTGTGAACGAGCCGCCTACCAGCGATTCCCGCTGTGCTTTTAAATCCTGCTCCTTCGAGTTTAACGCCGCATATTTCAACAGGAGCAGCTGCAGGTTGTTCGAGTCTGTCAACGCACGTTCCAGCACCGACGGCAAGTCGATCGAAGCGACCGTCTCCAGGACCGGGGCGCTCAAGTACAGGTTTTGCTTCGGATCTTCCGTTACCGTCTCGGCATAAACGGCCGGTTGGACAGCGGCAGCAATCAAAAGTGCGGCGCAAAAGCCCGCAAATGTTCTTCGGTTCATTCTCGTTCCATCTCCCTCAATATTATAGGGTAAGCCCGCTTCCGTTTCCGGTTGCGGTTCCCGTTCCCGCAGGCTCGGCGCGAACCGCAACCGGCGCAGCCGCATCCTCCGGCGTCGTCTTGCGAAACACGGCAAAGCGCGTCAGCAGCATCGCCGCCATGAACGTCACGAGTCCCATCATCACGAGCGCCAGGCAATCGTAACCGATTGCGCTGTAATCGTTCGCCTTCACGAATACGCTGCGCACCCCGTCCAGGAAATAGGTCAGCGGCAGCAGATGCCCCAGAACCTGCAGCGCCCTCGGCATCGCTTCGAACGGCCAGGTAAAGCCGGACAGCAGGAACGAAGGCACTGCGATCAGCATCGCCGTCTGCGTCGCCCCGAGCTGATTGCCCGAGAACATGCTGATCAAATACCCGATCCCGCACACCGCGAACGTGAAGGACATCACGACCGCCAGCCCGGCGAACAAACTGCCGGCAAGCGGCGCCCCGAATAAATACGACGCGATCAGCAGCGCAATCGTCGTGTTAAACAAATTGATCAGGAAATAAGGCGCCGTCTTGGCGTACGCGATCCGCCAAGGATCGCGTTTCCATGCCGCATAACGCTGCCAGGTCCCGCCGTCTTTCTCCCGCGTGACGGTCAGCGAAATGCCGAGAAACAGCACCTGCTGCAAAATGGCTCCGACCAGACCGTACATCATAAAGTCGCTGTAATTAAACGTTGGGTTGTACAGTACCCGATAGCGAAACGGAATCGGCGACAGCACGTTCGCCACCTGTTCGTCCTGCAGGCCTTGCTGCAGCTTCATTTTTTTGGCTGACAGGCCCATGCTGAACGTGGTGATGACTTCGTTCGCGCCCTTGGTCGCGGAATTCGAGTACAGCATGTTGCTGCCGTCGACCCACGTGAGCAGCGGCAGCGTCTGGCCCTGCTTCAAGCTCGCTTCGAACCGGCTCGGAATGAACAACCCGACCTTCGCTTCCCCGGAGGCGATCGCTCGCCTGACCTCCTCCTCGGTATGCGCCTCGCGCGTCACCTGGAACGATTCGCTTTCCTCGAAAGCTTGAATGATTTGACGGCTGAGCGGGCTTTGATCTTCGTCCATGACAATCGTCGTCATCTCGGTCACCTTGTGGTGGGTATAAAGCGAGCCGAACAGCAGCGTATACATGACCGGCACGATGAAAAGAATTAAGAACAGCCGCCTGTCTTTGATAATGTGTCTCCACTCGTCGGCAATGACGCCGCCTACTTTAAGCTCCGTCACGACCGATCACCCTTCCGTTTTACCGTTCCACTGCAGCGTCATGCCGATCGCAGCCGCTTCCGGAAGCTGCGGCAGCTCAACCTTCACGCCGAACGAGCGCACGTCGGTCTCGCCCGCGGTTTGCGTCGCTTTCTTGACCGCAAAATCCGGTGCCGCCGCTATCGACTGGATCTTGCCTTCGAGCTCCTGCCCCGTCGCGATCAGCTTCAGCTTGACGCGGTCTCCGTTCTTCAGTCCGGCGAGCGACGTCTCAGTCATATAAAATCTCGCCCAATGGCCGTCTGTCGCTTGAATGGTAAAAACCGGGAAGCCCGAGCCGACCAGTTCGCCGGGCTGTGCGCCCTGCGCCAGGATCACTCCGTCGCTTGGCGCGATAAGCTCGGTGTAGCTCTGATACGCTTCCGCTTCAGCCTGCGCCGCCTTGGCCTGCTGCTCGGCGGAGCCGGCCGACTGCACAGCGCCCTGCGCCTGCTGTATGGCCGCATTCGCTGCGGCAACGTCGCCTTCGCGCACGGCTACTTGCTCGCGGCCTGCCTGGGCGAGGCCGAGCGCCGCTTTGGCCTGCTCCAGCTGCGCTTCCGCTGCGCGTATTTCCTCCTCGCGCGGCCCTTGCTGAGCGAGGTTGTACTGCTGCTGCGCCAGCTCATATTTCGTTTTCGCTTCCTGATAGCTCACGTTCACTTTATCGACGTCGGCCTGCGCCACAAGGCCTTCCGCAAGCATCGCCTGCATCCGCTTCAAGTTTTGCTCGGCGAGGGCGTACACTTCCTTGGTCGCCTGCAGTTGAATTTCGGCCTGCTTCTTCTCTTCCGGACGGGCGCCGTTACGCAGCCCGTCGACCTTCGCTTGCGCCGCCTTCACCGCCGCTTCGGCCTGGGCGATTTGCTGATCCGCCGCATCGGCCGTAGCCGTCACGCCGGCGATCGCCTGCGCCTTCTTCGCCTGAGCGGTAGCGGTTGCGCCCTGCGCCTCGGCAATCTTGCCCTGGGCGAGCGCCACGGCCGCTTTGGCCTGCGCCACCTTCGCCTCAAGCTCCGTGCTTTGCAGACGCGCCAGCACTTGGCCTTTCTTGACCGTATCCCCTTCTTTCACGAGAATCTCGGTAACGCGGCCGCCGATCTTAAAGCTGGCGCTAACCTCGTTCGATTCAATGTAAGCTGTCGGCTGCACGGCAGCTCCGGCTTGCGTGCTTCCGTTTACTTGCTTCGTAGTGAGCAGAAAGCCTCCCGTACCGATGGCCACCGCCATCACTGAATAAACCAATGGTCGAATAAAGCGCATAAATACCCCTCCGCATAAAAGATGATGAAAAAAAGCAGCCTATTTCGTGGATAGGCCGTTCATTAGATACGTTTGCAGCAGCTCCAAAATGCGTTCATCCGTGAGCGGCGGATGCTGCCGTTCCCAATCGTAAACGAGCGCCAGATACAGCTTATAGACGATAAAGGCGGTAATTTTCGGATCGCAGGGCTTCATCCCCCCGGTGCTGACCGCGCGTTCGATCAGCTGCGAAATGTAGTCGACCATTTGATTCTCGATCTGGTCGAGCGCGTTCTCCGTCACCTGACTGCCGAATTCGTTCACCTCGTGCGCCAGCTTGATGAGCAGCTCCTGTTCCTTCCTGAACATAAGCGCGGCGTAGATGGCCCCGTGGATTTTCTCAAAGACGGTGGCGCCCTGCCCGATCGCTTCCTCCGCCGTTCGTTTCATATCTTCCACCAAGACGCTGACAATCTCGTTCAGCAGTTCTTCCTTGCTTGTCACATATAAGTACAAAGTACCTTTGCCGACTCCTGCGATTTTGGCGATGTGCCCCATCGTCGTGCCTTTGTAGCCAAAAAGCGAGAACGATTTTTTCGCCGCATCCAAGATCGCCGTTTTTTTAGGATCCATTTATCCATCTCCTGTACTGACCAAAATAACAATTGGGTTCTGAGGTCATTTTCCACTATACCATCCGTATTTTTCTAATGCAACTGTTACATGCGCAGGGCGCCATGCTTTGCCCTTTTTATGATGGATAGGACCTGTCGGGAAAACGTCGTTCGATACAAATTCACACCGTTCGCAGCGTAAACATTGACTTCGCTCATTACGGATGGTAAAGTAGTTTCAGTAAATAAATTTTATACAATTTAATTTCAAGCAATCTAATATAAGGAGGTTTGCAAATCCTGAATCGCGATGAACTTTTGAAGCTCGAGAATCAGTTCTGCTTCGCTGTTTATGCGTGCGCTCGCGAAATTACGAAGCTGTACCGCCCGCACCTCGACGAACTGGGCATTACGTATACGCAATATGTAGCGCTGCTGGCGCTTTGGGAACGGGATGACATTACGGTCAAGGAGCTTGGCGCACGGCTATACCTGGATTCCGGAACGCTGACCCCGCTCTTGAAGAAGCTGGAGGCCTTGAAGCTGCTTACCCGCATACGCGACCCGCAGGACGAGAGGAACGTGCGCATCCGGCTGACGCCGCAGGGCGCCGCGCTTAAAGAGAAGGCCTACGACCTTCCCGAGAAACTATTTTGTGTCACCGGCATGACGGAAGACGAAACGACGGCGCTGCGTCTGCGTCTCACTTCCTTATTGGAGCAAGTCCATCTCAAAACAACGGAGGAATAAACCATGAGCGTATACGAATTTAAAGCCAACAACATCCGCGGAGAGCAAGTTTCTTTAGAGGCATACAAAGGAAAGGTGCTCGTTATCGTCAATACGGCCAGCAAGTGCGGACTCACCCCGCAATACAACGAGCTTCAGCAGCTGTACGAAACGTACAAAGACCGCGGCTTGACGATCCTCGGCTTTCCCTGCAATCAATTCGGCGCGCAGGAGCCCGGCTCGAATGAAGAAATCAACACGTTCTGCACGCTGAATTACGGCGTCACCTTCCCGCTGTTCGACAAAGTCGAGGTGCGCGGCGAAAATAAGCATCCGCTGTTCGCCTACTTGACGGAACAAGCTCCGTTCGAAGGAATCGACCCGCAGACCGGCGGCAAGCTGGCCTCGTTCCTGGAGCAGCAAGGGCTGCTTGAAGGCAATGAGATCAAATGGAATTTCACCAAGTTCCTGATTGACCGCAGCGGCAACGTCGTGAAACGTTTCGAACCGCCCGTTACGCCGGCTGCCTTAACAGCCGATATCGAAGCGCTGCTGTAGTCCCCCGCCCCCTCCTGTTCGCCGTGTGTGCGAGCGGGAGGTTTTTTCTTGTCTTGTCACGGTAACGCTTTCTTGTTAAGATTATTTTGTTAAGACTATATCTTGCTGCTTGCCGTCAGATATGGGACAGCGCACCTGTTACCCGTTTAACGGTTATCGGAGGTCGAAGCATGAATAAATACGAAGCCGAATTCAGCAACTTGGTCAAAGCGTACCGAAAGCGTCATATGGGCAAAGGCCCGGGCCGGATCACGACCACCTTCTGCAAGAACTGGGCCATCTGCGAGATGGAAGGCAATCTCTCCCCGGTCGAGAAATTTATCGCAAACGCGGCCGACGGGAAGCAAATGCTGCGGGAAGCCCGCACGCAATGGGTCAAGGATATTTACCGCAGTCACCCTCCAACCGAGATGGAGCAGCTACTGGGAGCTGCATTCGTCGATTTGTTCGTCGATATCGACATCGATCAGGATTTCGGCATGTCCATCTTCGTGTTTGATCAGAACATCCAAAATAAATTCGGCGACCGATAACGTCAAACGTTGGCGCTTGGCAGCGAACCTGCTGGAGACTAACCGCTGGAGATGAAGCTTTTTCATGCGAAAAAGTAACGTCTCGGCGGTTTTTTTATTGAACTTATACCAGACCGACACTTCTAAGGAGGACGTACAATGGGAAAAACGAAACATAGCGGCCGCATAAAATTGCCTGGGAAGCCCGACCCGAAGCTTTGGGTCAGCCGAATGCCGTTCGGCTTGGGACGAATTAAGCCGCATCATATTCGCGATACGCTGAAGGTCGCCTGGGAGAACCGCGACAATTTGCCGTATGCGGCCCGCATTCTGACACAGGGCGTTTGCGACGGCTGCGCGCTCGGGGTGTCCGGGTTATACGATCAGACGCTGGAAGGCCCGCATCTGTGTACGACGCGTCTGAACGTGCTGCGGCTCAACACGATGCCGGCGATCCGCCCGGACATGCTGCACGCCGATATCGACGAGCTGCGCAAGCTGGACAGCGCGCAGCTGCGCAAGCTCGGGCGGCTTCCCTACCCGCTGATGCGCGGCAAGGGAGAGCGGCGCTTCCGCCGTGTAGGCTGGGACGAAGCGCTGCAGACGATCGCCGGTAAAATACGCGCCATCGACCCGAAGCAGCTGGCGTTTTATTTGACGGCCCGCGGCATCACGAACGAGTCTTATTACGCCGCCGCCAAGGTTGCCCGTTTCATCGGCACGAACAACATCGACAACGCCTCGCGCATCTGTCACTCGCCGTCCAAGACGGCCTTGAAGCGCTCGGTCGGAATCGGAGCTTCCAGCTGCACCTATAAAGATTGGATCGGCACCGACGTGCTTGTCTTCTGGGGCAGCGTCGCCGCGAACAACCAGCCCGTCTCCACCAAATATATGTACGCCGCGAAGCGCAAGGGCACGAAAATCATCATGATCAACCCGTATCGCGAGCCGGCGATGGACGGTTACTGGATCCCGTCGATTCCGGAATCGGCGCTGTTCGGGACGAAGCTCGCCGACGATTTCTACCAGGTGCATATCGGCGGCGACATCGCCTTCATGCACGGCGTCATGAAGAGCTGGTTCGAGATGGAGGCGGAAGCTCCCGGATCGGCCGTCAATCACGCCTTCATCAAGGCGCATGTAAACGGATACGAAGAGTTGAAGGCGCACGTGCTTCAGCAGGATTGGCAGGAGCTGGAACGCTCCTCCGGTTTGAGCCAGGCGCGCATGCGGGAATTTGCCGAGCTGCTGGCGGAAGCCAAATCGGCCGTCTTCGTCTGGAGCATGGGGCTGACCCAGCACCGCTTCGGCACGGATAACATTTCGCAGGTCGCCAATTTGGCGCTGCTGCGAGGGTTTCTCGGCCGTGAGCATTGCGGCCTGATGCCGATTCGCGGGCATAGCGGCGTGCAGGGCTCGGGCGAAATGGGCGCCGATCCGTTCAGCCTGCCGGGCGGCGAGTTCAAGGGCGACGACATCGCGCGGATCGAGCGCGAGTGGGGCTTCGAGCTGCCGAAGTGGCAGGGCGACATCGTCGGCGTCTCGCTCGAGAATGCGCTGCTCCCGGACGATCATGAGCGGAAGCTGAAGGTGTTCTACACGTCCGGCGGCAACTTCCTCGAGACGATGCCCGAGCCGGACTTCGTCCGCTCCTGCCTGGAGCAGGTCGACATCCGCGTCCATCAAGACATCGTGCTCAACACCTCGACCCTGGTCGACGCCCGGGAAGCCGTGATCGTCTTGCCGGCGATGACCCGTTATGAACAGCCGGGCGGCGGCACGTCCACTTCCACCGAGCGGATGGTCTACTTTTCGCCGGAAATCGAAGGGCCGCGCATGCCGGAAGCGCGCGCGGAGTGGAGCATCTACGCGGAGCTTGCGGCGCTCGTGCGGCCGGATTCCGCCTCTGTGCTCGGCTTGACGGATGCGGCGGGCATCCGCCAGGAAATCGCCAGAGCCGCTCCCAATTACGACGGCATCCAGCATCTGCGCGCGAAGGGCGACGTGTTCCAATGGGGCAATGCGTGGCTGTGCGAGGACGGAATTTGCCCGACGCCGGATGGACGCGGCAGACTGATCCCGGTAGAACTGCCGGAGCGGCGCAAGCCGGAGGGGCATTTCTACGCGACGACGCGGCGCGGCAAGCAATTTAATTCCATGATTTACGGCAGCCACGACCCGTTTAATGCTGCGGACCGTTACGACGTGCTGCTGCATGCGACCGATGCGGCGAAGCTGGGGATTGCGGACGGGGATGCCCTTGTCGTTTACAACCAGTTCGGCACGTTCCACGGCCGGGCGAAAACTGCGGAGGTGGCCCCCGGCAATGTGGAGCTGTATTGGCCGGAAGGCAACATGCTGTTTCCCAAAGGCGTGTATGAGGCTTTCGCCGGCATCCCTGAATACAATACCGCCGTCGTGGTGGAAAAAGCGGAAACGTATCATGCTTTGAAAGATACGCGTTACGTTGAGAAACGAGTCGCCGAGCTCGAAATGGAAACGCTCGGCTGAAGCGATCGGAGGGCGAGTCCATGACACGAAAGCTGACGACCCATTGGCATATGATGAAATTCAGCGGTCAAGGCGCAATCGAGCAAGAAGACGAGATTGCCGAGGAGTTCCCGCTAACCTTGTATGTGGACGGCGAAGAATTCGCGACGATCGTCTGCTCGCCGACCGAGCTGACCGATCTGGTCGTCGGTTTTCTGGCGTCGGAGGGCGTTATTCGGCAAGCCGGCGAGTTGAAGACGATGTCCGTCGACGAGGACCGCGGCATCGCTTACGCCGAATTGATACGCCCCCAATCCGTCGGCAAGGAATATTACGCCAAGCGGTTTATCGGTTCCTGCTGCGGCAAAAGCCGTCAGTTTTATTTTCAAAACGATGTGCGGACCGCAAAAACATCGGTCTCGCAAATTCGTATTAAGCCCGAGCAGGTTTACAGCTTGATGGAGACGCTCCAGCGAAGCTCGGTTGACTTTCGCAATACGGGGGGCCTGCACAACGCGGCCCTCTGCTCGGTCACCGATGTGCTCGCGACGCGCGCGGATATCGGGCGGCACAACGCGCTCGACAAGCTGTTCGGGCACTGCTTGCGCAACCGGTGGCGGACGAGCGATAAAATTATCGCGTTCAGCGGACGCTTATCGTCCGAAGTCGTGCTGAAGGCGGCGAAAATCGGGGTCGGCGTGATGCTCTCCAAGTCGGCGCCGACCGATCTGGCGCTCTCCTTGGCGGACGACCTCGGCATTACGTGCGTCGGCTTCATCCGCGGCTCGTCCATGAACGTTTACACGCATCGGGAGCGTATCGCTTCGCCGGACGTCGAGGTTTAAATATTAATAGTTTAGGTTGTTATTTTAATGGCAAGCTGCCCTTCCACCCGCTATGATGTAGGATGGACGAGACTAGACGGAGGGGACCTATTGTGACTTTCGCATGCAAAGCTTATGAGGATACTTATCAAGGCGAGAAGGCGGTATGGCTGCAGGCGGGCCGTTACGAAGCGGCTGTTCTGCCCGAAATCGGCGCCAATCTGATCGCATTCCGCGATACGGAGGCCGGCTACCGCTTTTTGCACGAACCTGCGCTTGAGGAGATGGAGAGCTTCAAAGCGCGTCCGGTGATTCACGGCATGCCGGTGCTTTTCCCGCCGAACCGGATCGAGGACGGCAAGTTCCCCTGGAACGGCGCCACCTATCAATTCCCGGTGAACGAAGCGGCGCGAGGCAACCATTTGCACGGCTTCTTGTTCAATATTCCCTGGGTCGTGGAAACGTACGGTACGACTTCGAACAGCAGCTACGTGACGCTCACGCAGAAGGTTGACGCCGCCCATCCGGTATACCGTTATTGGCCGCACGCCTTTACGTTCCGGCTCACCTATACGCTGACGGAAGACGGATTGGGCCAGCACGTGCTCGTGCGCAACGACGGCACGGAACTTATGCCCTGCCTGCTCGCCTTCCATACAGCGGTCAATGCGCCATTCGCTCCGGGCAGCACCGCAGCCGACTGCCGCTTTACAATGACGATCGGCCGGCGTCGCGAGATGAGCGAACGGATGCTGCCGACGGGCAGATTCCAGACGCTGAAGCCGGAAGAAGAAGCGATCAAATCGGGCGGCATTTCGCCGTTCTTCGAGCCGATGGATAACCATTACACGGCGGAGCCGCAGAACGGCCGCAACCGGATGGAACTGACCGACTCCCGGCTTGGAGTCAGGCTCGTCTATGACGCAGGCACGTCTTACAAGCATTGGATGATCTGGAACAACAATGCAACCGAAGGCTTCTTCTGCCCCGAGCCGCAAACGAATCTCGTCAACGCTCCGAACGTCGATTTGCCGGCCGAGGAGATCGGTTTGTTCTCGCTCGCGCAAGGCGAAATCTGGGAAGCGACGAGCCGCTTGTACTGCATCCGGGCTTAGCCTGAACATCGCATCGCCAAACCGTTCGTTCCCCCTGGACCGGACGGTTTTGTCATGCATCGAAGATGAAAAGAACCTTCATCCCCACTTTGCAAGTGGTGTTGAAGGTTCTTCTTTGCTTGGTTTCGAATTTGTCCCATTAAGATGATTGCATTGGGTGTTACCCTTTAGGGATAGCCTCTTCGCTAGTCAGCCTGACGGTAATGCCGAACGGATCGCGGGCGAACCAAGCTTTCCCGTCCTGCTCCAGCGCGATCCCGGCTTGACGCAGCCGGGCGGTCGTCCGCTCCAGCTCTTCGGGCGTCGGCGCGACCAGCGTATAATAAGCGAGCCCCGCCGCATCGTCCGCAGCAGGCGGCGCGCCAACGCCGGCCCAGGTGTTCAGCCCGACGTGATGATGGTACCCGCCGGCCGAGACGAACATCGCCGAATCCCGTGACGCCATCAGGTCGAAGCCTAACGTCTCGATATAAAACCGCCGTGCTTCAAGCAGGTCGGATACGTGAAAATGAATGTGCCCGATACTAGTTCCCGCGGGCAGCCCTTCCCACGGCGAGTCCCCCGCCTCCTTCAATAATCCGTCCACGTCGAGCGGATCGGTCGTTATCACATAACGGGCGCTCTCGTCGCGCCGCCAGGTTTCACGGGGCCGGTCGGCATAAATTTCAATGCCGTTGTTGTCCGGATCTTGAATGTACAATGCCTCGCTGACCAAGTGATCGCTATGCCCGACATGAATGCCGCACGTCAGCAAGTGGCGCAGCGACAGACCGAGCGCCCGGCGATTCGGCACCAACAGCGCAAAGTGATACAACCCCGCGGTCGTTCGGCGCGGCATGACGATAGCGTTCGGCAGCTCATGCAGAACGACCAGCGGCGACTCGTCCCCGCCGGCCGTCAACACAGCCCTCCCGGACGCGCGGTGCAGCTCGCGCAGCCCGACAACCTCGCCATAAAAGCGCACCGACCGATCCAGCTCGCTCACTTTCAAGTGGACCGGTCCAAGCCTTGTCTTCTCGTGGAGATGATTTGCCTGCATATGCTTTGTTCCCCTCTCTTCATTCATTGGGTTACGGTCATCGTCCGCTTCGTCAAGGGATGACCGCTTCGCGAACGTCTTCTTTCAATTTCCCCTGCTGACCCGGGCGCCACGCTCGTTCCGCGCGGGCTGACCGCCATGAAAAATAACGGCGGCTGCGCCCATCTGCTTCATTCATATTAACTCTCATTATACTCCAATTATTCCAAATGTGAAAAATTAAACAAAAAAACTAAGGATTCCCTAGCAGGATAACTGTCACTTTTTGTCGAAGTAATTGGAAAATGCATGAAAATGGAGAAAATAAACAGGCGGAAGGTGTTTTCAGCGAAATGGAAAAATCAACAGTTATCGGTATTGTTCTTGGCTTTGTGGCAGTCATTGTGGGGATGATTCTGAAGGGAGCAAGTCCCGTTGCCCTCGTCAATCCGGCTGCTCTTATGATCATTTTCGTAGGAACGGCGGCCTCTCTCTTTATCGGCTTTTCTTTGGAAGAACTGAAAGGCTTCCCCAAACTGATAAAGATTGCCTTCACCGAGCAAAAAACAATTCCGAAAATGGATCTGATCAACCTGTTCACGGACTGGGTGTCCATCACCCGCCGCGAAGGGCTCCTCGCGATGGAGAGCAAGGTGGAGGAAATTCAAGACCCGTTCTTGCGCAACGGTATGCGCATGATCATTGACGGCAACGATCAAGACTTTGTGCACGACGTCTTGATGGAAGATATTCAAGCGATGCAGGAGCGGCACCGTTCAGGCGCGCAAATTTTTACCCAAGCCGGCACTTACGCGCCTACGCTCGGGGTGCTCGGGGCCGTTATCGGCCTGATCGCGGCGCTCAGCAATTTGAACGATGTCGAGAGTCTCGGCCACTTGATCTCTGCGGCTTTCGTCGCAACGCTGCTCGGGATTTTCTCGGGTTACGTCCTCTGGCATCCGATTGCCAACAAATTGAAACAAAAGTCGAAGAAAGAAGTGGAAATCCGGCTGATGATGGTCGAAGGACTGCTCTCCATCCAGTCGGGTATTTCGTCGACGGCCGTGAAGCAGAAGCTGATGATTTTCATACCGACTTCTCAGCGGGACGAGAAAAACGAGAGCAAGGCGGGAGACAGGGATGAGTAAAAAAAAGCACCGCGAGCATCATGAGGAGCATATCGACGAAACATGGCTCATCCCTTATGCCGATCTGTTAACCCTGCTGCTCGCGCTCTTTATTATTTTGTTCGCCTCCAGTCAGGTGGACTCCAAAAAGTACGACAGCATCATGCGCTCTCTGAACTCTGCCTTCGCCGGCGGTACCGGCACCTTTGACGTGTCCAATATGATTCCGCTTCAGGTGGCGCCGAACGTTGATAAGAGCAAGTACGAGGATCCGTCGAACCCGGCAACGGCCCAGCAGCAACAGCAAGAACAGCAAGCGAAGCAGTTTCAGAAGGAACAGCACGATTTGGAGCAGCTCAAGGAAAGGCTCGATCAATACATAGCGGACAACCAGTTGTCTGCGGAGCTCGACACCCAATTGACCGACGATTTGCTGATGATTACCATTCGAGACAACGCCTTGTTCTCCTCCGGCTCCGCTACGGTAAAACCGGAAGCTACACGGCTTGCCGGGTTCATCTCCGAGATGCTGGCGCAATACCCGAATTACCGGGTCGAAGTGGCAGGTCATACGGATAATGTCCCGATAGGCAGCGCCGCATTCGAAACGAACTGGGATTTGAGCTCGAAGCGGGCACTTAATTTTATGAAAATATTGCTCGAGAACGATCAAATCGGCCCCGCCCGCTTCCGTTCCATCGGGTACGGCGAGTACCATCCAATCGACACGAACGACACGGAGGAAGGACGGTCCAAGAACCGCCGGGTGGAAGTGAGCATTTTGCGCAGCATGAAAACCCCGCAATTTGAGGAAGTGCCGAAATAAACGCAGCGCCTGCCAAAAAAAGCAAGCGGCGGAACAAATTCCGTCACTTGCTTTTTTAGTTGCTTCCGTTAATCTAAAGAAATGACGCGACTTCCGGAAGAGCCCGTTAACCGCTCCGGCGGGAACACTTGACGAACCGGCGAGATGATCAGCGTCGCCACGGCCGCTTTGATCGCATCGCCCAGCAAATACGGGTAACATCCGGCGATCATGGCTTTCTCGAACGATAACCCGGTGACGTGAGCAAGCCAAGGTACGCCGGTCACATACAGCAGCAGGGAGCCGAATACTTCCAGAACGAGGAACGCGGCTGCATAACCTAGCGCTCCTCTCATGCGAATGCGCGGCAGCAGCAAGCCGATCAACAGCGCAGCGAATGGCCACATGATGACGTAGCCGCCGGTCGGGCCAAACAATACGGGCAAGCCTCCCGTACCGTGCAGCAGCGGAAATCCGATAGCGGTCAGGACGACGACGAGCGCCATGCTGAGAAAGCCGTACCACGCGCCCAGCAAGCCTCCGGCGAGCATGACGGCGAGCGTTTGCAGCGTAATGGGGACCGGGGTGAAGCCCAGCGGGATGCTCACATAACCGAACAGCACCAATAAAGCGGCAAGGAGCGCACTAAATACGATTCCACGAAGCGATAATTTCATGATTGAACGACCCTCTCATTTTTGATATGGTTATATCGTTAACCTATATTAACACAATGTGGTTAACAATTCGAGAGTGCCTACAACATTTTTTTTATACGGAAAGGTCGTTTATTATGTCTGTTTTCTCCCCTCTGATTTCTATACATGACGCCTCCGTTCACTTCGCTTCCGAATCGGAGGGCGTGCGCAAGGCATTAAACGGCTTCTCGCTGGACATCCGCCCCGGCGAATGGATCGCCGTCACCGGCTCCAACGGCAGCGGCAAAAGCACCTTGGCCGGCATACTGCTCGGCAGCTGCCCGTTGTCCCAAGGCCGCGTCATCCCGAGCGGCCGCGTCGTCGTACGCGGCGTGATGCAGCATCCGGATGCGCAGGTGCTTGGCGACACGATCGAGGAAGAGTTTCACTTCGTCCTCGGCGCCATCGGACTGCCGGCGGACGAATTCGAACGGCGGCAGCACGAAGCGCTGCGGCGCGTCAGGCTGCCGCTGCCCGCTTCCACGCCGATCGGGGAATTGTCGGGGGGTCAGAAGCAGCTGCTGAACATCGCCCTGGCGCTCGCCGTTCGTCCGGATGTGCTTGTACTGGACGAACCGACGGCCATGCTCGATCCGGACGCCCGCGGGCAGGTGCTGGAAGCGGTGCGCGAGGCGCACCGGGACGGCGCCGCGGTCGTCTGGATCACACACCGGCTGGAGGAAGCCGCGGCAAGCGAGCGCGTCATAGCTTTGAACGAAGGCGCCCTCGCGTTCGACGGCTCGCCGCGCTTGTTTTTGTACGGCGCGGAGCGGCCGGAATCGCTCGAACGGCAGCCGTCTGCGATTCCGGCCGCGCCTTGCGAGCGGCTGGCGCTTGAGCCGCCCTTCGTCGTGCGCACGGCGGCGGCCCTGCTCCGGCGGGGCGTGCCGCTGCGCGAGCTGCCGCTGCATGCGGACGACTTGGCGAAGGCGGTGGTGCCGCCATGCCGCTAAGCTTGGAGCGCGTGGCCGTCGCCGCGCCGAACGATCCGCAGCGGCTGCTGCTGAACGGCGTCGACTTAACGCTCGCGAACGGGACCGTCACGCTGCTGATCGGTCGGACCGGCTCCGGCAAATCGACCTTGCTGCAGACGCTCGCCGGGTTGAAGACGCCGACTTCGGGCGCGGTTCGGCTTGACGGGGAGCCGCTATGGCGGAAAGGCCGCGTCGCCAGCGCTCATTTGCTTCGGCTCGGTCTCGTGTTTCAATTTCCCGAGCAACAGCTGTTCGCCCGCAGCATCCGGCACGAGTTCGCATACTCGCTGCGGCCATATAAGCTGAAGCCCGAGGACTGCAAGCGGCGAATCGCCGACGCGCGGGCGGAGTGGGACTATAGCGGCACGTTCGAGCCGGACCGCTCCCCGTTCGTGCTTAGCGGCGGCCAGCGCCGCCGGCTCGCCCTGGCGAGCACGACGGCGACGAAACCGGATTGGCTGCTGATGGATGAACCGACCGCAGGTCTGGAAGCGGCAGCCGTGCAGGAGCTGCTCGCGTTCATCGAACGCCGCAGACGTGCTGCGAGCCGCGGAGGCATCGTGATCGCCACGCACGATCTCGACACATTCCTGCCTATCGCGGATCGCGTCATTGTGCTGCAGGACGGCGGCATCGTCGCCGATGCCACGCCGGAGGCGTTATGCCGCGAGCCCGGTCCGCTGCAGATCGCCGGCGTCGGCCTGCCGAGCTGCGTTGTGCTGGCGCAGGCGTTCGCCGCGCACGGACTGCGTCTGCCGGCCGATCGGCTCACGCCGGAAGCGGCGGCGGATGCGATCGTCGCCGCGCTTGCGGGCACGGCCGTGCCGGAAGCGGAAGCGGCTGCCCCGGCTAGCCCGGCAGCGCAAGCTCCGCCTGCGGGCACAGCCGGCGAGAAGCTCGCGCAGACGCGCATTTCCGCAGAAAGCGCGCCTTCTTCGATCGGGTACCGGCTCGACCCCCGGTCGAAATGGCTGCTGTACGTGCTGCTCGTCATCGGCACGATGATGCAGCAGCACTGGACCGGCCTGACGGTCGCGCTCATCCCCGTGCTGCTCGGCTTCGCAGGCTTGCCTCGGCCGGTATGGGCCGGCCTGCTGAAGTTCGCCCGCCTGCTGCTATTATTTTTTGCGATCTCGGTCACGCTTGCGGGGGTGACGTTAACGACGGGAGACGGATTTCCCCGGATCGGTTTCTCCCAGGCGCAGGCGATGACAACCGGCTTCAACGTGTTCCGCTTGTTCGTCGTCACCCTCGCCAGCTTATGGTTCGCCGTCACGACGCCGTACGGCCGCATGGTCGAAGGCTTAAACTGGGCGCTTGCCTATGGCAAAAAAGCCAAGCTGCCCGTCGATTCGTTCGCCCTCGCCGTATCGCTTATTTTTCGTTTCATTCCGATGATCCTGAACGAATGGCAGCGCTTCTCGGACATCGTGCGCGCCAGAGGCAAAGCTCCGCTGCAGCCGGGCACCGTCAGGCCACGGGATATCCCGGCGCTGATCGTGCCGCTGCTGCTGTCTTTGTTTCATCGCGCCGAGAATATGACGATCGCCATGGAAATGAAAAAAATCGGACGGCGTCCGCTCGTCTCGAGCCGCAGCCGGCTGCTTGTCTGGACCCGCGCCGATAGGCTCGCCGTCATCTTCGGCCTCGTATGGCTGGCTGTATTGATCGCTTTGCGCAAATAACGGAACGCTGAGTACGCGTTGGGCCAGCCTGTATAACGAAGGCCGCTTTCGACATTCAACCATCGAAAGCGGCCCTTTTTTCCGGCCGACGCCCACCCCCCATTCGTTTCCGCACCGGATCAGCTGTACCTTCACCTTGGGGCATCGTTTATACTAGTTGGGGGAGGCGGCTCTATGAGAATTAATGATCTTGCCAGGCGTGTTAACGTAACGCCGCGAGCGATCCGTTTATATGAACAGAAAGGATTGCTTAAACCGCAGAGAAGCACCGGCAACGGTTACCGGACTTACACGGAGCATGATGCTTGGCGGCTGCAAATGATCGCTTCACTCCGTGAAATCGGATTGGGCTTGAATCAAATCCGCAAGCTGCTGGATAAATACGATCAGGGCGACACCGCAGAGGTGCATCATGATCTTGAAATGCAAAGAATGTCCATGGTTTCAAAATGGGTGGAGCTGAAATATGCCATTGCCATGACCGACGAATTAATTGCCCGTCTTGAAGCCAAGCAGGGGCTGCACCTCGAGGATTTGTTCCAGCTTGCGGAAGATTTCAAACATCAAAAAGGCCACTCCGCATGGCAGGATAAATGGGGCTTCGACCGCATAGCCGGCGATTACGATCAATCCGCCCCTTTATTTGCGGCAGGTCCGTTTATTTCCGCGCAGGAATATGAAGCCGTGTTGGAATTTATGCGGCAGTGGGTGGCCCCGCAGCGTGACGAAGCGGGTTTGGATATCGGCACGGGAACCGGCAATCTGGCGGGCAAGCTTCTGGCAACAGGCGCTTCCATGCACGCCATCGACCAGTCCAAGGAGATGCTTGCCCGGTGTCGGGACAAGTTCCCCCAGCTGCCGACCAAACTCGGCAACGCGCTATCCCTTCCTTTTCTGGATAAGCAGTTTCACTTTGTGGTCGCCGCTTTTGCTTTTCACCACCTTGACGAGGCGCAGCAAATGCTTGCATTGGAGGAAATGAACAGGGTTCTTAAACCGAACGGGCGAATTTGCATATCCGGTCTCATGTTCGATCATAACCATAACCCTTTCCAAGCACGGTCCGATAAACACCCCTCGGATCGCTCCAAACTATTGGAGTGGTTCCACAACCACGAATTCATTACCGTTCAACATCAGATGAATCCATGGGTCCATGTGATCTACGCCGTCCGGAAAAATTAAAGCCTTGACCTTCACCCAAGGTCAACCCCCATTCTGGATGCAGGACTAAGCACTGGGAGGATGACAGGGATGCCGGATCATGACCACATTTACACGAACGAAGCGGCACAGTACGATTTACTCATATCGCGGGAGGACTGCCGGCACAACATCATGGAAACTTTCCGCAGGCTCCTCCCGAATCTCGAGCATCTGGACGTCGCGGATATAGGCGCGGGAACGGGAAGACTGTCCTGTTTGCTCGCTCCGTATGTCAAATCGGTCGTCGCCATAGATGCCTCGCAAGCGATGCTGGACATCGCCGCAGACAAACTGAAGCGTACGGGACTAACGAATTGGGAAACCTGTGTGGCCGATAACCGGCGCTTGCCGCTGCCCGATCATTCCGTTGATGTCGTGACAGCCGGATGGACGATTTGCTATTCGGCGAATTCCAAGGTCGATCGATGGAACGTTCATTTGGAAACGATCCTTGCGCAAATTCAACGAATTTTACGCCCGTCGGGAACGGCAATCATTATGGAAAACTTCGGAACCGGCGACGAACAACCGAATCCACCGGATTTCCTTACAAGTTATTTTCATGCGCTGGAGACGGAATACGGATTTTCACATGCCTGGATTCGAACGGATTACCGATTCACATCCGTCGACGAAGCGGAGCGGTTATCGAGGTTCTTCTTTGGCCCTGATATCGCGGACAAAGTAAGCGCCGCCAATCTGCAAACCGTCCCGGAATGCACGGGTGTATGGTGGAAGAGGGTATGAATGACAGCCAGCGGCTTCGCTTCCGGATTCACGCACGATTTCCCTTATCATCTGCGTTGTTGTCATTGTTGCACCCAGGACTCACCGCCTGGATCAATCTGAACAATTGCTCGGCGGTGCGCCTCAGATTATAACGCGCTTCGTCAGGTTCCATGGCTTGTTCGAGCGATACGGGACCGTTGACAATGGAAAAAAACGAGGTAATCCCCAAGTCGTTCAGGCCGGAAGCCTCTTTCGTTACCCCGCCTGCCAGCGCAATGACCGGTATGCCGTGCTTTTGCGCAAGCCGGGCGACACCTGAAGGGGCTTTCCCCATGGACGTTTGTCCATCCAGCCTTCCTTCCCCGGTGATCACGATATGGGCGCCGTCCAGCTTCTCCTCCATGCCGATGATGTCCAGCACCAGCCCGACTCCCGACTGAAGCTTGCCTTGCAAAAAGACGGCAAAAGCCGCACCGAGTCCGCCCGCCGCTCCCGCTCCCGGAATGTTCTGAACATTGACGCCGAACGCCCTCTGCACGACGCCGGCGAATCCGGCTAATCCTTCGTCCAGCACCTCTACCATCTCTGGACTCGCACCCTTTTGCGGCCCAAACACATAAGCGGCACCGTCCGGTCCGTACAGAGGATTGTCTACATCGCAAGCAATCTTGAATACGCATTGTCCTAGCTCCGGGCAGGCATGGGCCGCATCTATGCTGCGGATGCGCAGCAAGGCTTCCCCGCCATGGCCTGCATCGTTCCCCGCTTCATCCGTGAACCGGTAGCCTAAGGCTTGAAGCATGCCGATTCCCGCATCGTTCGTGGCGCTTCCGCCCAGCCCGATCACAAACTCGCGGCAGCCTTGACCGATCGCGTCGAGAATGAGCTCGCCCACGCCGTATGTGGTGGTGCGCAGCGGGTTCCTGTGCTCTACGGGCACAAGCGGCAGCCCGCAGGCGGCCGCCACTTCGATGACTGCCGTATGTCCATTCCCCAGAATACCGTAGGATGCCTGTACAGGCTGCTGAAGCGGTCCTGTCACCTGAACGGAGCGGATCTGGCCGCCCGTAGCGGACACAAGCGCTTCAACTGTGCCTTCCCCGCCGTCGGCAAGCGGCAGGATAACATTGTCCGCCTCCGGGTACACCTTGTTAATGCCTGCAGCGATTTCTGTACTGGCTGCCATGGAGGAAACACTGCCCTTGAACGAATCGATCGCAATCACGACTTTCATATGATCCCGCCCCTTTATCCCTGATGAATAGACCCATTATATATGAATAGTCCCATTATAAGAGAACAGGTTCCGAAGCGGAACGTTCCGCGTACCAAAGCTTGCTCCTCCTTTTTGTTACAAGTACTGAATGTTCCCCTCGCTTACACATCTTCATCTTGAACCAGCAGCGCCAGGTACATGCTGACCGAGTCGCGGAACTGTCTTGGATCCAGCCCGGTTTTTTCCGCGATTTTATCCAGCCTGTACTGCAGCGTATTCTTGTGCATATACAAGGCAGCAGCGGTTTCTTTAAGCGATAAATTATGCAAAAAATACGTCCTCAGCAGCATCCGCTCTTCCGAAGTAAGCCCGCCCAGCCGTTTGCCGGCGAAGTCCCGCTTCACCCCCGGATCCAGGCCTGCCAGCAGCAGCCCTAATTCCAGCGATTCGTATTCGCAAATCCGCTCGCCGATGGATACCGCATACTGCAAAGCCAACCTTGCGTGCCGATACGATAAAGAAAGTTGTTCCCAAGCCGCTATACTGCCGATCCCGACCGTCAGCTTGTCCGGCCCGTGCGCCGGATGCGCCGATATGTCCTGCACGATGGCTTTATAACGGGATTGCCCGGCTATCGCAATGTATTGATTCGGGAACAGATACGTATACAGCTTTAAATGCCATTGCTGGACGACATCATGCATGGAATATGCGCTGCCCGAACGTTCTCGTCCCGGTCTGCGGTCTTCAACGACAAGGACAAACGCGCCCTCTTCCATGTCGACGCCAAGCTGACTCAGCCTTCCCCGCCAGCCATGCGTTTCCTCCGCGGCCTCGCCAAACACCAGCAGCCGGGTCACCGCCGAGCGCAGCTCATCCTGCGACTGCGTTTCCCGTGCCAGCATTTGTTCCTTAATCAGAACTTCCGTAATTTTCGTAAGCAGGAAGCCCAGGGAACGGCATTCGTCGGGGTCCCCCGAAATGCCGATAACGCCTATACGCTGACCGTCAATGATAACGGGATAATTGATACCTTGACGCGAGCCTAAATAAGCTTCGGATGCGGTTACCTCAATCGGCCGCCCTTCCCCGTGCACCTGCATCCCCGCCTGATGAAACGTGCCGATCCGCTGCTTGTCGGTACTGGCGATAATTTTGCCGTCCGGATTAATGAAATTAACGTCATGCCCGATGACTTCTTTGGCAGCTTCCACAATGGCTCCGGCCAAAGCTTCGCTCATTCGAAACGAAGAATACATGTTTCTATTCCCCCAAGTGTATGGTAAACCTCCGGAACTTCCATGTGGTCATTCCCCGACTTTCAGCCGAATGCTTGCTAATAACGGGCTGCCGGGTTCGTGCCATTCAGTGAATGAGTATATCGTAAATAATAAGAAAGATACGGTCAACCTGTCCGGAACGATTTCTTGCAAGCTGCCGCTTAAACAGTATACCTCATTCGCTATACATCCGGACGAATCCCGGCTGCCGGTTGAGCATGTTCTTCATAAAAATACCGCCGAGGAGGTTCGTTCGGCTGCTCCAGGCGTCAGCCGAATGGTCTCGGCGATCGTTCTTCACGCATTATCGATGAAACGCCTTCCAGAATGGCTTATCGGTGCCGAGAATGCTGCGGATCTTCGAGTAAGGAATGCGGAAAGTCGGAAAACCGGCTGCATATGGCGCGATATCATACGGATTGAAATAGATGTACAGCGCATCCCCTTTGACGTAAAACGGCTGATTCGGCGCTATGCCTTTGTAACTGTCCGGAAAGACGTAGTCATACTTCGGATCGGTCCGGATTTGCTCGCCGATGATCGCGCTGAGCGTCTTCACATAGTCGGCGCCGGTTTTGAATAAATCTTTCAGCTCGTAAAACCGCCCGCTCTGCAGGTCGACATGGGGGTAAATCCGGCTGGGCATGCCGTGTGCCGCGCCATACGGGTAGTTGTATCCCGTAAGCTCCAGCACGAGCAGCCGTTTACGGAAGAACGCGACTTCATATTCGCCCGTATAGCTGTAGATCAACTGCTCTTCGCCGATCGGCTTCACTTGCGAGAGCTCTGCCAGCTTTTGATTCGCTTTTCGCTGCGCCAATGAATTTTGCATGCCCTTGATCTGCGGGTAATAAACGAGATAGTCGCGGTTCGGCTTATACTTGAGCTCATGCAGCTCGTACGACCCGCGCAGCTTCAGCGTTTGGCTCGGTTCCCAGACGACGCGCCCCGCAGCGTCCAAATACGACGTTCGCCGGTCGACGTTCGCCTGGATCAGCGGGCCCATCAACGTCAACGTCCCGCTGCCGGGGACGGAAGGCAGTCCAGGCGCCGGACGTCCGCCGGTGTCGATGAAATAGGTGTTTCGATCGTCGTAAACCGAAGCTAGTCCTTGGGCATACTCCTGAACCCCGTAAAAAACCGGTTTCGTCAAAAAACGCCCGCGGTCGTCCGCAATCGCATATTTCGATCCGATAAAAGGCTGACTGGCATCGATCGGGTAACCGACGGCAAGCCGATGCTCGCCAAGCTGATCCAGTCGGTTGTATTGAGGCTTCAGCACGTATTCGCCCTTCGGGTCGATCAATCCGTACCGATCGCCCAGATCCCATTCCATATTTACTACCGCGCGCCCGTCCCGGAAGGGCTGCGCGAACACATACTGCGGAGCGATGACAACCTCGCCCTGCTCGTTCATATACCCGTACTTGCCGCCCTTCTCCCGCTTGAATGTGAGCAAGCCTTCCCCAAGGCCGCCGGCATATTCAAGGTTGTACGTATGCAGACGATTGCCGTCACGCCCGATTAGCGCATACTCCCCGTCTTTCACCTTGACGACGGCTTTGCCGTCCTTGAAATCTCCGGCACTTTCATATACGAAAGGAATCGCTTCGCCGCCCTGCAGGTTCAAATAACCGTATGGGCCGGCGGCCGAACCGGGCGCGGAAGCCATTGCCAGCCCGTCACGGTAAGGACTGATGAAGCTGTACGCCTTCGCCGTCAGCACGGATCCTTGCTCGTCGATCACTTTAAAGCCGTCGCGGTCGATCGCGATCGCCCGGCCTTCGGTGAACGGGGATATCGAATCAAACTTCGGCTTTACGCGGTACTGGTTTCGGCGGTCGATCGCCCCGCTGCGTCCGTCCACACTGACGATCGCCAGTCCGTTGTCCTGAAACGGATTCGCTTCATCGTATTGCGGCGAGATGATCATTTTTCCGTTGAGATTGATATATCCCCACTTCGTACCGTTCTTTGTTTTCTCGGCTGCGGGATAGAGCTCGCCCGCCCGCATGAGTTCCCCGGATTGTGCGGAATCCCCAGCTTCGGACTGTCGGGCTTTGTTCCGGGCCTCTTGCAGATGTTCTCCGTAGAACGAATAACCCGGATACATCCACGCCAACCGTTCATAGTACTGGGCGACCTTCGGAAAATAATACGGATATACGTCGTAGGCGGGAACGAGTTCTCCTTCCTGAAGCCGGTACACGTCAACATGGTAAGCTTCTCCCGTGTCGTGCGCCCATAACGCAAGCTCTGCAATACCGTCACGTTCGTGCGCGCCAGGCAAATCCGCCGCTTCCACATACGTGAACGATACCCCCGCCGGAGCGACGTCCTTCGCCGTACCGTCCTGCCAATCGTAAACGGAAAGCTCGGACCCTATAGCCCCGACCTGCCAGCCGACGACAAGATCCATCCGGTTTCGGCCGGTGACCGGAGCGGCCTGCAGCGTAGTGACCGAATAACCGTTCCCCTTCAAATCCGCTGCCGGCCGCCAGTCCGCTCCGACCGCTTTTAGAACAAGAACATGGGCATCGCTGCCCTTACGATACGCAGCCGCAATCTCGGACCGTCCGTCCCCGTCGAAATCCGCTGCAACCCACATGGGATGTCCTGTCTGCCCGTACCGGATCAACTCCGCCCCCTCCGGCAGGAAGGCTTGCGCCCAAGCGGTCGCTTTACGCTCGTCATACGCCATCTTCACACGCTCCCCTCTCAATATGCCTGCTGCTACTAACATATGGGCGATCGCCCCGATTGGTGAGTACGTGCATGGTTCCGCTGCGGCGATTCACGCCTGTGCTGCCGGATACTCTGCTGAAGACTGGACCACGACAAAACGGCCTGCCCCTTGGGCAGACCGCTTGAGCTTTCATGAGGCTGGATTCGCAGTCAGGCCGCGCTTACGCTCCCGACGCTGCGGCTGGCGCAGACTCGGCTGGCGCAGGCGCCGCAGACGACGCCGGCGGCGTTTGGCCGTCATGCTTGCGTTCGACGAATTGCTTGAGGGCCTCGTCCATGTTTTCTTTCAGCTTGGCGATCAATTGATCTTGAGAAATTCCTTTTTCCTGCGCGATTTCAGACAGCGACTTGCCTTGCTGCAAGGCCGAAGTCAGCTCTTGCTGGGTGATGCCGAGCAGGGTCGACAACGACTCCGGATTGCCGAACATTCCGAATCCGCCATGCCCGCCGTGTCCGCCCTTGCCTCCGAGGAACCCGCCCGGGCCTTTCCCCGTGCCGTTAACCGCCTGCTTCAGACGATCCGCCAAGTCCGTTTTGTGCTTATCGGCTTGCTCTTGCGTGATCGTACCGGCGCTGACGGCGTCGTCCAATTTTTGGGTCTCCGCTTCGACCAGCTTTTGCACGAACGCCTCTTCGCTTAAACCCGCCTTCTCCTGCGCGATTTGGGCGAGCGTTTTTTGCTGCTGAAGCTCGCTTTGGATCACGGATGCCTCAACTCCGAGCACAGTCGCCGTTTCCTCGATGATGCCGCCCTTCATGCCGAAGCCTCCGCGCCCGCCGCGCTCGAAGCCTTGCTCGCCTCCTTCGCGATTACCGCGTTTGCCGAAGCCGTGCTGGCCATTCGGCTTCTGCGCCTGGCTGCTGCCGTCCGTCACGCTCGTGTCCGCCGCCGTGTCCGCCGCGTAAGCCTGCGTGTAGTACAACCCTGCGCCTCCGAGTAAGAAAGCTGCTGCTACCGTACCTGCTGCGATTTTTTTGCCAATCGTATTCATGTTCATTTCTCCTTTGTGTTTTCGTTTAGTTTTTGTTCTACACTTTGAAGTATAGGCGCCCAATCTTAAACGAACATGAAGGATAGCTGAGCGCTGCTTGAACGTTGGCTGAAAATTGGCTGAAGACGTCAGGATTCTTGATTTATTCATCGTGCTTGAAAGGCAGCCACGGTAACGAGTCTTGCCGTTTCTCTGCTGCGGTATGGGTAGCATTTCCAGCACTGCATGCAGCGTAGACCCCTTAAAGAAGACACCATTGTTCCGCTATCTCCTGCTAGTTCTATCATGTTGCAATAGTAAAATGCCGGCGGTAATCGGACTAAGCATACTATAAAGTATAAGATTACGGATGAGATTACGGATTCTCCAAGTTTATAAACGACATGACGATTGCTCCGATGCATGAACCGCATGCAGCAGCGTGAATCGATTCGGCCTTACCCGGGGCGCTTCGCGCAAGCTTCTGGACAGCAATTCGTCGTCGATGCCAAGCTGATCCGCCGTTTCCGGACCGCCTGCTTGCAGCAGCAGCCGCTTCAGTTCATCGGCGGTTGGAATCTCGCGCACACCGCGCCGCAGCTCTTCGCCGTGGCCCGCGGCAAGCTTGTCGAACGACTCGTCCGCGGCGAGCCGGTGATAGGTCTGCGCGATGACCGCGCAGGCAACGCCCACCTTGGCGCCATGCAGCAGCTGCTTTCGGCCGAGACGCAAATACTCCATCTCCCAATAGTGGGATAAATGGTGCTCTGCCCCCGACGCCGGATGCGACTGCCCGAACAGCTGCATCGCAAGCCCCGACTCGATCAGCGCGTTCATCAGAATGCGTAGGCCCTCCGTGCTTCGCTCCGCGATCGCTTCCGCGCTCCGGACGCAAGCGAGGAGCGCTTGCTTCGTAATTTGCGCGGCGGCCGGACAATACGGCTCGTCCCGAACGAGATGGCCGAAGCGCCAGTCGAACAGCGACGTGTACTTGCCGAGCATGTCGCCGAAGCCCGCCGCCACCAGAGGCTGCGGCGCCTCGATCAACACGTCGAGGTCGGCGAAGATAGCATCCGGCGCGATCGCAGGAATCGTTATTTTCTCTCCGCCGATGATGAGCGGCGCGCCAACGGAAGTAAAGCCGTCGACAGACGGGGCGGTCGGCACAGAGATGAACGGCTTGCCCATCTTGAAGGCGATAAACCGAACCATATCGTGCAAGGTGCCGGACCCGACGGCCAGCAGCGCATCGGTCCCCTCTTGCGGGATGTCGAGCATGAGCCGAATTAAGCCCGCTTCGTCGGCCACGACGTCTCCTTGCGCATCCGGCTTCGCCCCGGCGAGTACGGTGCGAATACCGGCTGCGGCAAGCTCTGAGGCGAGCCTGCCGCCCGCTGCGCGATAGGTGTTCTCATCGGACACGAGAGCGACCTGGCGGTAGCCGCGTTCTTTCAGATAAGGCGCCGCTTCGAGCAGCGCACCTCTTTCCACAACGATCCGGTCCAGCGTTAGCGGATGATGCTTGCAGCAGGGGCAGCCTGCGGCAAGCGAAGATATAGATCGGACCTGTGACGGTTCCAGTTCCTGCATGCATAGTCCTCCTCAACAGGGTAGTCTGTTTACTCTAACCGACGAAAGGACAGCCGTACGCGTCGCATACGTCTGTCCTTCTCGTCGGATTCGGGATGCCCCGTTACCGGGTCAGGCTTCTTCCTTGATCGCTTTGCAGTCCGCCTGTGCCAAGGTAGCCTCCCGGAGCTATCACAATGCCAAAGGTCTGCCAAACAAATCGGCCGCTCATCTCCAGCCGGCGCACTTCTTCATCGCGGCTTGCCTCGACGAAATCGACCGGTTTCACCGCATGCAGCTGCAGCAAGTAGCTGCCCTGCGGGACTTGGTTTCCATCCAAGTCGTTTTGGTTCCACGGAATGTCTGCGAGGAAATAAGAGCCGTTGCCGGGAATCGACGTCGCGGGCAGCGGCGGAAGCAGCCCCTTCCATACAAGCTCCTTGCGCTCGCCCGCCATCCGGTACAGCTGCAGTTCAAATTCGGCGGGGCCGGTCAAGGTGACCGCTTGCTTACTCGTATTCGTCAACGAGACGCCGAGCTTAAGAGCCTCCCCTTCCACTTTCGTAAACGCGGCTGGCAGCGAAAAAGTTCCACCCCTATGTTTCCAGCCGATACTGTCCTGACACGCCCGTGCGCTTATTCGAGTCAGGTCTGATCGAAGCCTCTATGCATCCCGAGCAGAGCCGCTTCATGGTCGTCATAATAGCCCGCAGCCACCGCCGCATGAAGGGCTGCGCCAAACGTCGCCTCCTCCTCCACGTCCGCGACGAATAGCGGCTGCCCCAGCCTCGCTTGCAGCAGCCGCCGCATCGCCGGATTGCGGCGTATGCCGTTGCCCGAAGCGCTGACGGACGTCACGCCGGCACGCAGCTGCTGCGGGATCGCCTCCATGAACCCGAGCAGCTCCTCGATGATCCCGTTCATCCATCCGACGATCAGATGCTTCGGCGTCAAGTTCGACGGCCGCAAGCCGGTGATGTAACCCGTCGCTCCCGGCGACTGCCGCGTCCCGTACAACAAAGTCCCGACCTGCGGCCCATTCGCAAGCCCCGCCGGGAAGTCCGGCCCCGCTTCCGCCATCGCCTCCAGCGCCAGCTCGTTCATACGCGCGTACAAACTTCGCCCGTCGCCAAACTCCGGCATAAACGCACGGCACGTCTCCCGGAAAAACCGCTCCAGCAGGGCGTACGACTTGCCGCCGTTGAGCGATGCGCCGACCAGCAGATAACCTCCGCCCGGGCAAGGTCGCGCTTCGATGCCTTCACCTTCCATCGCTTCCGGCGAGAAGGCGGATACCTGCGCACCGGTGCCGATATTGAAGAGCAAGCTCCCCTTCAGCGTCTTCACCGCGCCGAGGAAACTCGCCTGGTTGTCGCCGATCGCGCAGGCGACCAGCTTGCCGTCCGGCGTCCGGCCCGCCGTATCGCCGGCACCGGCCACCCTCGGCAGAATGGCGGCGTCGAGCCCCGCCTTCGCCATCGCCGATAGATCGAATCGCTGCGCTCCGAGCGAGAACAGCCCGAAGCCGGCCGCATTCGAAGCATCCGTCACGGGGGCGGCCGCGCCGCAAAGCTTCATCGCCACGTAGTCGCCGATCGCGCACAGCGCCACGGCCTCAGCAGGCACTTCGCCATGCGCGGCATTGTAGGCATGCGTGACCAGCCCGTAGCCGGTCGCCAGGCGATAGCCGGTCAAAGCTTCGAGTCGGGCTGCGTACGTGCTTCCCCCCGCATCGATAAGCTCCTCGCCGCGCCGGTCCTGCCAGGTGACGAGCGGTCCGACCGCTTGTCCGCTGCCGTCGACATAGACGATGCCGTGCATCTGGCACGAAATGCCGATGGCGCCTACATGCCGCCATTCGTCGCCGCATTCGGCAATCATGGATTGCACGAGCCGGACAATCCGATCCGGCTGCTGCAGCGCCTCCCAACTGCGGGAGGACGCAAGCCCCGCATCGTTCGGACGCGTGATCGTCCGAAGCGCTTTTCCGCTAAGCACATCCGCAATGATCAGGCACAGCGACGTCGTACCGATATCGATTCCCGCAGTTTGCATCCAGCTTGCGCTCCCTTCCTTGAAATCACCTGCATACGCTGCCACCCTTGTTCAACGCCAAAAGGCTGCCGAGCATATTCGCCAGGCAGCCTTCGTGATGAAACTTACAGCTTGTTGAACGCTTCGGTCAATACCGGAACGATTTGCGATTTACGCGAGACGACGCCTTTCAGCAGCGCCTTGTTGTCGTCCAGCTTGACGTTGTACGCCTGCTCGACCGCATGAGCCGCGCGACCGAGTGCAAGTCCGACGGAATCGTTGTTCAGGATATCCGTCACGACGAATAAGAACAGATCCAGACCCTTCTCGGCGATAATGCCGTTCAGTGCCGCTTCCAATTCCGCTTGACGCACAAGCACATCGTTCGTGTCGACGGCGTTGACTTGCGCAATCTCAACCTTGTAAGCGCCCATTTGGAATTCTTTCGCGTCCAGCGAGATCAGCTGGGCGATCGTTTTGTCGCTCAGATCGGCTCCCGCTTTCAGCATTTCCAAACCGTAGCTCTCGGCGTTCACACCGGCGATCTCGGCCAATTCGCGAGCGGCGGCTACGTCTTCTGCCGTGCAAGTCGGGGATTTGAACAACAAGGAATCCGAGATAATCGCGGACAACATCAGACCTGCGATGTTTTTATCGATGGCTATGCCGTTTTCCTTGTACATTTTATTCAGGATTGTTGCCGTGCAGCCTACCGGCTCAGCGCGGTAGTATAGCGGATGGCTTGTCTCGAAATTCGCGATCCGGTGGTGGTCGATAACTTCGACAACGCGCACTTGATCGATGTCGTTAGCGCTTTGTTGACGCTCGTTGTGGTCGACCAGGATCACATTCTTCGCTTCGCCGGCTACCGCTTCAACCAAACGCGGCGCTTCTACACCAAATTGGTTCAATGCGTATTGCGTCTCCCCGTTTACGCTGCCCAGACGGACTGCTTCGACGTTTTGGCCTAATTTGGTTTTCAAGTCGGCGTAAGCAAGCGCCGAGCAAATGGTGTCGGTGTCGGGGTTTTTGTGCCCGAAAATAAGTGTTTTTTCCATGATACGGCTCCTTATGCGTGTATTGGCGAGAACGGCATCTCGTACTAAGTAATGCCCATACTCGATTATAACGTGAAATGCTCCTCATTCCAATGCCTTTACACAGATTTGTTTACACCATTTCGAGCGATTCCTTCAACCGGACAGCTTCCGGCAGCAATCCCATCACTTTCGCCCGCAGTTCCGGACTCTCGTGCAGCTCTTCGCTTAGAATGGCCACGAGGCCGCGGTCGTCACGGGAGCGGATCAGCCGCCCGATTCCCTGCTTGAGACGCAGCAGCATATAAGGCAAATCGACCTCTTCATACGGAGATGCCGCCGACTGACGCTTCGCCATAAACACCGGATCTTGAGGCGGCCAAGGCAGCGACCATACGATGACGTTCGACAGCGACGGTCCGGGCACGTCGAGCCCCTCCCATAAGCTGACCGCGCACAGCACGCTCAGTTCGTCCTGTTGAAACGACGAGATCAAATGGCTGATCTCTTGGTCGCCCTCGAACCAAAAGCGCATCGCCGCGCATTCCGGATAATAAGCGACTTCGCGTTTAAACCGCACCAGCTCGTCTTTGGACGGGAATAAAATAAGCGCCCTGCCTTCCGTATGCTCCAGCAATTTGACGGCGGTTTTCATCTTCTCCGAGAACGTCCCCCGGTAAGACCATTTGGGAGCGATAACTTCCATTTGATGCTCGTACTCATACGGCGAAGCGACGGAGAAAGACAAGTAACGCTCCACCCCGAGGCTGTCCGTCACAAAATCGAAGGAACCGTCCACGGATAACGTGGCGGAAGAGAACACGATCGGCATATTTGCCGAAAAAACCCGTTCGCGCAGCACTTCCTTCACGGTTCTCGGCATCATGACGAGAGTAAGTCCGTTCACGCTTTCCGTCGCCCAGCAAATGAGCGATTCCGGCTGCCCGAACAAGCTTAAAGCCTTCTGCATCATCTCCAGATGCTCCTCGACGATACGCAGATGGTAGGCGTTCAGGGTGTACAGCTCGCTCTCAAATACAAGCTCTTCCTCAATCGCCGTGAGAATGCTGCGGAACCGGTCCACCTCCTCAAGCAGCTGATCGCTCAAGACGATCTGCTTCCGGTCGGAGCCGGGGATTTCCCGGCTTTGCCGCTCCAGGACGCCGAACATCGCTTCGCTCTGCTCAATCGCCTCGTCGATCAGCACCGCGAGCGATTCGCGGATTTCTCCTTTTAACAAACGCGTAATCAGTTCTTCAAATACGACATGCTTCAGCTTGTAGGTCAGCGCCTTCTGGGCGGCCGACTCCAGCAAATGTCCTTCATCGAATACGACGGCGCAGTGGTCCGGCAGCAGCGGCAGCTGGCCTTCCCGCTTTCTTCCCTCATACGTCCACACATGCTCCATGTAGAAGTCGTGCGAGCAAATGATCAAATCGCCGGACCGCCGGTAGTGATCGCGGGAAAGCGTCTGCCCGCAGCGGTGCCTTTTGTCGCAGACGAAGCAGTCCTGAAAGGCGTCCCAGCCGATTTTGTTCCATTGCTCATCGTTCAGGTGCGGGTAAAACTTCCGGTCGCCGTAAGCGTAGAACGATTGCAGCGCTTCGTGCGTATGCACAAACTCCGGCAAGCTCTCGTACAGGTCCTTGTACATCTCGACATCCTCGTATCCGAATCTCGCCTCGTCGAGCTTGACCAGACACACGTACTGATCCGGCGATTTGCCGAGTCTGGCGTCTATGGCCATACCCAGATGCCGGGCCAGCTTGGCGATATCCCCCTCGGGCTTGACCAGCTGCTCGATCAACGATTCGTCGGCACAGGCGATAACCGCCGGCTTCTGCATATAACGCGCGTAACAGATCGCATACAATAAGTAAACTAGCGTTTTCCCCGTCCCTACGCCCGCTTCCGCGAAAATGGCCTGTTTCTCGGCAAACGCCCGTTCCAGCTGAAACGCCATATAAATTTGCTCGTCGCGAACCTCGAAGCCCGCTTCCGGCAATATATCGTAAAACACATCCGCGATCCATTCCGCAACCTGCTGAATGAACGGCTGCGAACGGTCGTAAGCAAAAGGATACCGCTCCACTATGATTTGGCCTCCATCCAAGTAAATTCAAGGAAGAAAACCATATTATCACACGATCCGCGTATAAAAGCAAAGAAAAAAGCAACCGGCCGCCCCTGGCAGCCCATTGCCTGAATGCCTGTTATTGCTCACGAATACATAGGCTTCTCCATACAAAGGCTCAGTTCAGATGTTGCTCTCCTGATCCTCTAAACTTTTCGCCTCGTGAAATAAGCACATCTGAATAAAATTCAATCTTCTCTCTGGTCAGGGCCATGATCTCCGATAGCTTAGCCTGCTGCGCCTCCAGCTCGGTGTAATGCTGCTGCAGAATGTCCAGGCGATTCGTTACGGCGTCCGTGAGATCCTCGTTCCCCGATGGAGCCCGATCCAGCAAGCAGCCGTCCTTGACGAAAATGGCGATATGCGCCAAAGACATGCCGGTGTCCTTCAAGCTCAACAGAAAGCGGATAAAGCGCAAATCCTCTTCCGAATATAGCCGGGCTTTGCCCGGTCCGCGCCGGGCCGGCTCAGGCAGCAGCCGGATTTTCTCATAATAACGAAGCGTATAAGCGGTAATGCCTAAGCGCTCCGCAGCTTCCCCCACCGTGAGCATCTTGTAGCCTCCTTCCACGGCTGCCCTATTTATCCTCACAAGCAGTCTACTATTATTTTACCGATTGTGCGGGAGGATTCAATAAGACGGTGGGCCTCGGCCGCCTCCTGCAGCGGGATCACAGCATGGACGACCGGCTTGATCCGGCCCTCGGACAACAGCTGCAGCAGCGCTTGCAGGTCCAGCCGGAACCACGACGGATGCTCTCTTTTCCATTGCGTGACGCTGTAAGCGGAGGCCAGCACCGGCTTCTCACTGTGCCATTGCCCCTGGGAAAGCCGGGACCAGTCCCCCCGGAGCCGGGACGCAGCTTCGGCATCCGGTCCGGCCGTTAAGACGGAGGTGAAGCCAAAACCAACTAAAGCACCGCCCGGTCTTAACGTTTGAGCGGATCGCCGCCAATTGTCCCCCCCGATCGGGTCGAAAACAGCATCCACCCCGTCCGGGTACCGTTCAAGCACGGCTTGTACGAAATCTTCCGACCGGTAATCGATTCCCATGGCGCCGTAACCGCGGACCGACGCTAATTTCGGCTCGGAGGCCGTCCCGATCATCGTGAGTCCAAGCACTCGTCCCAGCTCCAGCAGCGCCGTCCCGACCCCGCCGGCAGCGCCATGAACAAGGATGCGGCGCATACCCTCCTTCTTCACGGCGCGATGCAGCAGCTGATAAGCCGTCACATAATTCAGCACGAGGCAAACGGCTTCATAAGGGTCTATGGATGCCGGGACAGGAATCGCATCCTGCTCGCGAACCCTTACATACCTGGAATAGGCGCCGGTACCGTCCAAGCAAAAGGCCACCCGCTCTCCCGCACGTAAACCGGACACCCCCTCCCCTACAGCTTCAATTCGGCCGACGCCGTCGTAGCCTGGGGTAAAAGGAGGCTTTGGCCCTCCGGGATAAACGCCTTTTCGCCGCATCACATCGCCTAGCGCCACGCCTGCGGCTTCCACTCGAATCAGCACCTCGCCGGATGCCGGAGCCTGCAAGGGTTCATCCATCAACCGCAAGACGTCGGCTTCTCCGTAAGCCGTCACGATCACTCTTTGATTCATCGTTCATCCTTCCCTTCCTGATTGGATGAACCGATCATACAAGTTAGAGTCAACTCGAAGTCAATACCTGATTGCAACGCACAAAATCCCCCGAATTCGCTCATCCCTAAGCGTCATGGGGGGATTTCTCCTTGAATCTGAGATTATGAGTTCAGACGATCCGTGATCCACGTCTCCGTCCGCTTCGGCCATGCTTCGCCCCGCTCCCACGCCAACACGAACGCCTCGTAGCGGCGCTGCTCGGGGAATGCGTCCAGCGGCCCGAAATACCGCTCGATCGCCAGAGCTTGCGAATCGTGTGCGCGCAGGGCTGCCGCCTTCACCGGCCAATACGGCTCCGTATCGAGACGAAACGCGGGCTGAACGCCTTTCTCGGCAAGCGGAGCCGACAAAATATAATACAGCTTCTCTACGTGCGGGCACCATCCGTCCAGCACCGCCTTCGTCGCAATGCGCGAGATCGCCATATGATCGGGGTGGTAGTTGCCTCCGTCTTCGGGGAACGTCACGACGACCGGCGAACGGTGCCGGTTCAGAAACCCGGCGACGCGCCGAACGAACTCCGCTTCGTCCGCCTCCTGCAGCTTGCCGTCGGGATACGCGAGATGCTCCACCGCGGACAGCCCCAGAATTTCGGCCGCCCGGCTCATCTCCGCCTCGCGCAGCTCGGCAAGCTCCTCGTTGCTCAAGTGAGCGAACGCGCCGTTCTTTTTCCCGGCGTCTCCCTTCGTAGCAAGCAGCAGCACCGGGGCATTCCCTTCATCAGCCAGTCGCCGGATCAAGGCGGCGCTTAGGAACGTTTCATCGTCGGGATGGGCAAATACCAATGCAATCGGCTCGGTCATCTCTTTCGTTTCTCCTTTCTCAACGGCCATAAGCGCCCGTTATAACAACTTGAGTCCGGATACGCTCTGCCCGGCAATGCTTTTCTCCATCGGGGGCAGAACAACGACGGTTAACGAGCCGGAAGGCACTTCCGTATGACCCGCGTCCCGAATGGACAAATAACCTTCGTCCGTTAGGCGCAGCAGCTCCCGCTCGCTTCCTTTTAACACGATTTTTTTCTGCCCTTGATTCAGCCATGCCTGGTACGTTTCGTGAGAGCCTTGATCTTGAAGCAGCACGTGCAGGGTCATCGTGGTCGCCGCATGCGCGACCTGTGCGGCAATCTTCCCCGCAGACATCGACAGTTCTTCATTGACGACATAATATTGCACCAAATCGCGATTCGGAGACTGCATATCAAGGACTCCTCCCCATTAGTCATTTCCATTCCATTATAGACGGTTCGGGGAGGAACTCAAAATAAACGTTTACCGGTATGCCCGGAGGCGCTCGTTCATTTCCCGAGTGTGCGCATACACGCTTTTGTAAATCTCGAACAACCCGCGATACGTCTCCACGTTCGCCGGAATCGGCTCGAAGCGGCGATCATACGCAACGAACGATGCCGCGCATTCGCTTAAGGATGCGAACCAGCCGCAGCCGACGGCGGCCAGCATTGCCGCGCCCAGCGCCGGACCCTGCTCGTTCTTCAGCTTCACAACCGGCGCTCCGAAGATGTCCGCCTGCATCTGCAGCCACACGTCGTTCTTCGCGCCGCCGCCAATCGAAACGATCGTCTCCACCGCCATGCCCGCCGCCCGGAACCGTTCGAGCGACTCATTCAGCGAGAACGTTATTCCTTCCATCACCGCGCGGGTCAGGTGCTCCCGGCGATGCGAGCCGTCCAGCCCGACGAAGCTGCCGCGGATGACCGCGTCGGCATGCGGCGTGCGCTCGCCGACCAGATAAGGGGTAAACAGCAAGCCGCCCGCACCGGCCGGCACCTCCGCGACAAGCGACAAGAAGGAATCATAGCTTTCGTCCGGCGCTATCGTCTTCTTGAACCAATCCAGGCTGTAACCGGCCGCCAGCGTCACGCCCATCGCATAGAAGCCTTCCGGCTGCGCATGGTTAAAGAAGTGCAAAGCGCCCGCAAAGTCCTGCTCCCGCTCCTCATAGGCGAGGATCACGCCGGACGTCCCGATGCTGCACAGCGTCGCGCCTTTGCCGACAATGCCTGCGCCTACCGCGCCGCATGCATTGTCCGCGCCGCCGGCGAACACCTTCGTCGACGCCGCAAGCCCGGTTTGACCGGCTATTTCCGGCAGCAGGCCGCCGACATGCTCCATCGCTTCGGCAAGCGGCGGACACAGCTTCGGATCAAGGCCGAACGCTTCGCAAATGTCGGTACTCCACCGTTTGCCGATCACATCGAGCAGCAGCGTGCCCGCCGCGTCGGTTATATCCATGTGCAGCTTGCCGGTCAGCCGGTAACGCAAATAATCTTTCGGCAGCAGGAAAACCGCAGCCTTGGCGAACAGCTCCGGCTCGTGCTCCTGCACCCATAACAATTTGGGCAGCGTAAAGCCTTCAAGCGCCGCATTTTTCGTAATATCGAGCAGCCTGGACCCCAGTTTTGCTTCAATCGCCCGGCATTGCGGGGTCGTGCGCGTATCGTTCCACAAGATCGCCGGACGCAGCACTTGACCTTGTCCGTCGAGCAGCACCAGCCCGTGCATTTGCCCGGAGAAGCTGATTCCCTCCACCTGCTCCGGCTGAACGCCGCTCGTCTGGAGCAGCTCGCGCAGCGTGCCCAGCGTTTGCGTCACCCAATCTTCCGGGTGCTGCTCGCTGTACCCCGGCTGCTCATGCTGCAGCGGATAGGTTCTCGACGCTTCGCCGCAAATCATGCCCTTCTGATCGACAAGCAGCGATTTGACCGAACCGGTACCCAAATCGATGCCGATTACATAGCTCATGCTGGAATCCTCCCCGTCATTCGAGAAAAAAGGGACTGCAGCAGTCCCTTGCTTTCGTTATTCTTCATTCTAGTATACCGCTGCTTACACCGAGAACAGGTACTCGTTCAGCTGCGCTTTGATGAGCTCCAGCTTGCCGGATTTGTTGCGGATGCCGTCTTGGGCGAGCGCGTATTGCTCCAGCTTGCGGAAGTCCGTCGTACCGTTCACGATGTCGAGGCCGATACCGCTTTGGAACGAGCTGTAACGTTCGCTGACGATGTTCTCGAAGAAGCCGTCCTCGATCAATTTCGCCGCCACCTTCAACCCTTTGGCGAACGTATCCATGCCCGCAATATGCGCGTGGAACAAATCCTCCGGCTCGAACGACGATCTTCTCACCTTCGCGTCGAAATTGACGCCGCCGGAGCCGAGTCCGCCGTTCTTGAGAATTTCGTACATCGCTAACGTTACGGCGTACAAGTCTGTCGGGAACTCGTCGGTATCCCAGCCGAGCAGCAGGTCGCCCTGGTTGGCATCGATCGAACCGAGCATACCGTTGATGCGCGCGACGCGCAGCTCATGCTCGAAGGTGTGGCCGGCCAGTGTGGCGTGGTTCGCTTCGAGGTTCAGCTTGAAGTGTCGATCCAGGCCGTACTTCTGCAGGAACGCGATGGACGTCGCCGCATCGTAATCGTACTGGTGCTTGGAAGGCTCCTTCGGCTTCGGCTCGATCAGGAATTGGCCGGTAAAGCCGATTTCCTTCGCATACGCAATCGCCATATGGTAGAACCTCGCCAGGTTGTCGAGCTCCAGCTCCAGGTTCGTATTGAGCAGCGACTCGTACCCTTCGCGTCCACCCCAGAACACGTAGTTTTCAGCGCCGAGCTCCACGGCGGTTTCCAGACCTTTTTTCACTTGAGCAGCCGCATAGGCATACACTTCCGCATTGGACGTCGTCGCCGCCCCGTGAACGAAACGCGGGTTCGAGAACATGTTCGCCGTGTTCCACAGCAGCTTCACGCCGCTCGTTTTCATGTGTTCTTTGATTTGCGCTACAATGACGTCGAGGTTCTCGTTCGTTTCCTTCAACGAATGGCCTTCCGGCGCAATATCGCGATCATGGAAGCAGAAGTACGGGGCATCGATTTTCGTGAAAAATTCGAATGCCGCTTCAACGCGGACTTTCGCGAGGTCAAGCCCGCTGTACCCGTTCCACGGCCGAATCGCCGTATCCGCGCCGAACGGGTCGCTGCCGCCGCCGGTCATCGTGTGCCAATAGGCCACTGCGAAGCGAAGATGCTCCTCCTGCGTCTTCCCGAGCACGACTTCCGACTTGTTATAGTGCTTGAATGCGAGCGGATTCCGGGACTGTTTGCCTTCAAACTGAATGCGATTCACCGTATTAAAATAAGCCATGGATAAGTCCTCCTTATCGGTTGGAGATGAATTGGCAACGCTTTCCTTTATCCTAACACGCTCAACTTAGTTTGTCTAGTAAACAAAGTAAGTTGATGTTTTCTTTTTGTGAAAACGTGGTATGATGGAGAAAATCGACAACAAGTTCGTAAGGAGTTCGTATGAAAATTACCGGCGATCATCAGCTTATCAAAAAAATAAACACCTATATCGTGCTCGATACGATCCGGCGCGAGTTTCCGATTTCGCGCGCCGACATTTCGGCCAAAACCGGTTTGAACAAAGCGACGGTCTCGGGGCTTGTGAGCGAATTGATCGAAGCGCACTTCGTTACCGAAACCGGTCTCGGCGAATCGAGCGGCGGCCGCAAGCCCATGATGCTGCTGTTCAACCAACAAGCCGGTTATGCGATCGGCGTCGATCTCGGGGTCAACTACATCCTCGCGATGATCACGGATCTGAGCGGCGCGATCGTCAAGGAGAAGAAGATCGAGATCGCCGATCTCGAGGTGGAAGCCGTGACGGACAAGCTGAAGAGGACGATCCACGGTCTGATCAGAAAGGCGCCTCCCTCGCCTTACGGCATCGTCGGCATCGGCGTCGGCGTGCCCGGACTTGTCGACGATCAAGGGCGGGTGCTGTCCGCCCCGAACCTCGGCTGGGAGAACGTGCCGCTGCGCGACATGCTGCAGGCGGAATTCGGCCTGGAGGTGTCCATCGATAACGAAGCTAACGCCGGGGCGCTCGGGGAAAAAGAATTCGGCGCCGGTCGCGCCGTCTCGAACCTGCTCTATATCAGCGTCGGCATCGGGATCGGCGCCGGCATCATACTGAACGACGCGTTGTACCGCGGTGTATCCGGGTTCTCCGGCGAAGTCGGGCATATGATGCTCGCGCAGGACGGGCCCCGCTGCGGCTGCGGCAACCGCGGCTGCTGGGAGACGTTCGCCTCGGAGAAGGCGCTGCTGCTTCAAGCGAATAAGCTCCGGCTGGGCGACGAGCCAACGCCCCGCTTGCACGCGCTGCTGGCGGCGGCCAAACAGGACGTGACCGGGGTGCGCGAGCTGTTCGCGGACACGGGACATTGGCTCGGCATCGGGATCGCCAACCTCGTCAACGTGTTCAATCCAGCGCTGATCGTGATCGGCAACCGGATGTCGCTGGCGAGCGAATGGATCGCCGATAGCATCCACGAGTCGCTGGACACGCGCAGTCTCGCGTTCCACCGCAAGCACACCTCCGTCGCCTACTCGCAGCTCGGCATGGCATCGTCCGCGCTCGGCGCCGCATCGATGGCGATCGGCCACTTTTTCTCGAAGATGAAGGCGACTTGGGAGTAGCAGCGCCTCCGCACCAAATAGCTGAACGAGGATGCTCTATTCGCACTGAAGATCGGGTAACGTATGCCGCCATGCCAAAAACGCCGCCCCTCCGCCAAATTGGCGAAGGAACGGCGTTTTTGACGTGGACCAGCTGTTCAGGTCCTGCAAGCGGTGCCTCGCTTCCGGCAAACAGCATGCCGCTCGCACGCTGCATGCTCGCCGGACACCGCTCTGGAATCGAATTACAAATCATGATGTACACGCATTCCTATTCTCACCGGCAGACGTTTGCTGTTTTTACCGCAAAATACCGCATCGGGCGGGCCAATCTGCAGCTCCTTCAAGCTTTGCGACGCCCGCCCTGCATGCGCCGCCCAGCCCTTCCGACTCCGCCTAACCCGGCTGGCGCTGCTCCTCGGCCCCGAACTTCGTCTCGTAGAAATCCTTCGCCTGCCCGCGTACTTCCGCAGCCGTGTCGCTGTCGATAGCCCGCTCCAGCAGGGCGCGGCACTCCACGGCGTGAAGCCGGGACAATGCGAACTTTTGCTTGGCGACGGACGCCGCGTCCATGCTCCACTCGTCCAGGCCCATGGCCAGAAGCAGCGGGGCGGCAAGCGGATCCCCGGCCATCGAGCCGCACATGCCGACCCGCTTGCCTTCGCGGTGCGCAGCGTCGATCAAGCTGCGGATGGAGCGCAGCACCGCCGGATGGAAATAATCGTACAAGTGCGCGACTTTCTCGTTCATCCGGTCGACGGCCAGCGTATACTGCACCAGATCGTTCGTGCCGATGCTGAAGAAATCGACTTCCTTGGCGAACCGGTCCGCAAGTTGAATGACGGAAGGAATTTCAGCCATGATGCCAAGCTCAAGCTTCTCGTCATAGGCGATTCCAGCCGCCTTCAGCTCCTGCATCGCCTGCAAGGCCAGCGCCTTTGCCTCCCGAAACTCCTGCATCGAGGACACCATCGGGAACATGATCTTCACGCAGCCGAACGCGCTGGCGCGGATAATCGCCCGCAGCTGCGTCTTAAACAGCTCGCGTTCGTGCAGGCACAGCCGGATCGCCCGCATACCGAGGAACGGATTGTCCTCGTGCGGCAGGTCCCAGTAGGACAGCTCCTTATCTCCGCCGATGTCCAGCGTCCGAATGACGACCGGCTTGCCATTCCACTGCTCCACCATCCCCCGGTAGACACGAAACTGATCCTCTTCGTCCGGAAAGCCGTCCGCGTGCATGAACAGAAATTCGGTCCGGAACAAGCCGACGCCGTCCGCTTCTTCCGCGATCCCTTC
The DNA here is from genome assembly GCF_055379675.1 of Paenibacillus sp. JCM 9796. NCBI lineage: Bacteria > Bacillati > Bacillota > Bacilli > Caryophanales > Paenibacillaceae > Paenibacillus > Paenibacillus sp. JCM 9796. The sequence goes on along the minus strand of NZ_AP043723.1, from coordinate 4,626,076 downwards.
GCGCATCTCTTCCGGCATGCCTGCGTTAACCGCCAGCTCCACTGTGGTGCCGTCCGCCGTGCGGGCCGGAAGCCCGCGATATGCGGACAGCTTCTCGGCTGCAGCCTGCTCTTGCTCGAACTTCTCACGGTAGCTTGCGGTCGTCGCGGCATCGGGACACACGATGCAGACGCCTTCCGTGCCGTCCAGGATCAGCTCGTCGCCATGCTTCAAGGCGGCGAACGCCTCTCCTGTGCCGACAACCGCCGGAATGCCGAGCGAGCGGGACAAGATTGCCGTATGGGTCGTTTGGCCCCCGATACGGGTGACAAATCCGAGCACGGTTCGTTTGTCGAGCTGCACCGTAACCGAAGGCGTCAAATCTTCGGCAACCAGGATGACCGGTTCTTGAATAAACGACAAATCCGGGTACGACACTTGCTGAAGATGCGACATCAGCCGTTCCGCCACGTCTTTAATATCGTGAATGCGTTCTTTCACGTACGCATTGTTCATTTTCTCAAACACCGCGCTAAGCTGGGCGACAACCGTCTCGACGGCTTTCTCGGGCGATGCCTGCTTGCGCTTAACCTGACTGACGATTTCACCATAAAACGCCGGATCGCTCAAAAAGCTCTTCTGCCCTTGAATGATCGCGCTCTTCTCTTTGCCCAGCGTCAGCTCCGACTTCGCGATGATCGCTTCCAGCTCGGCAACCGATTGCCGCTTCGCCTGCTCCAACCGCTCAAGCTCCGCGGGCACCTGGTCCGGCTCGATCCGCTCCGCGTAAGCGGCCCGCCCCTCTCCGGCCAGCGCATAAACGAATGCACGGCCGAAGCGGATACCTTCCGAAACGCCAATACCTTGAATGCGTAATTCGCCCATCCTACTCACCGAACCCCGACTCGAACAAGCGGGCGATTTCGTCCGCCGCCTTCTCCTCGTCCGGCCCGTCGGCCGACAGCTTGACTTCAGCGCCTTTCTCCAGCCCGAGCGCAATAATGCCGAGCACGCTCTTCAAGTTCGCTTCCATGCCGCCTTCCGTCTCCAGAAAAATATCCGATTCAAATTGTATGGCCGCATCGGCCAGCGTTTGCGCCGGACGCAAATGCATGCCCTCTTCATTGATAATCGTAAGTATTCTTGATTGCATAGGGTGAAACTCCTCTCCACCTGGTTCTTCTTACGGTGTGATCTTTATCGCTTTATTAAGAGAGCGCGCTTTCCAAAGTACGCAGCACGTCTTCCTCGGTCTTCGCTTCGCTCAGTTCGTTGCGGAAGCTTTCGTGAATCAGCTTCCGTGAGATCGACGCCAGAACGCGCAGATGCTCTTTGCCCGCTTCGGCCTGCGGAATCGCCAGCAGGATGATCAGTGACACCGGCTGCCCGTCAAGCGCGTTCCAATCGAGCGGCCGGGATAGCCGGGCGAATGCCAGCCCCGGCTTCACGACACCCGCCGATTTGCCGTGCGGAATCGCTACGCCGAAGCCGATTGCCGTCGACGCATGCTGCTCCCGCGCCTCCACATCGGCAAGAAACAGCGCCCGGTCGGTCACGTATTGCCCGGCTTCCATGCGGGCGGCCAGCTGTTCCAGGCAGTCTTGGCGGCTTGTCGCGTTCATGTCAAGGACGATCGTCTCGGTTTGAATCAACTCGTTTGCGTTTGCACTCATTTGTAGGTTCCTCCTGGTAATTAAAAGTTAAAGTTAAGCGACTTTCTTCTTCAACATCATGACCGAAACTGCGGTGATCACCGTACCGACGGCGATCGCTGCGGTATAAGCCGCCAAATGCGTTACGGCGTTCGGAATCGTAAGGACGAAAATTCCGCCGTGCGGCGCCTGCAGCGTCGCGCCGAACACCATCGACAGCGCTCCCGTTACCGCCGAGCCAAGCATAATCGAAGGGATGACACGCAGCGGATCGGCTGCCGCGAACGGGATCGCGCCTTCGGTAATGAAGGAAATGCCCATGACGGAAGCTACTTTACCCGCATCGCGCTCTTCCTTCGTGAACTTGTTCTTCGCGATCAGCGTCGCCAGCCATAAGCCGAGCGGCGGTGTCATACCCGCAGCCATGACCGCCGCCATCGGGCCGTATACTTGGCTCGCCAGCAAACCTACGGCAAACGTGTAAGCCGCTTTGTTAACCGGTCCGCCCATATCGAAGGCCATCATAGCCCCAAGCAGCAGCCCAAGGAAAACGGCGTTGGTCGTGTTCATGGCGGTTAACCATTGCGTTAAAGCGTCCATAATCGATTTAACCGGCGTTCCAATTACGTAAATCATAAGCAAGCCAACGATAAGCGTAGATAAGACCGGAATAATCAGAATCGGTTTGACGCCTTCAAGCGTCTTCGGCAGTTTAACAGCCGTCTTCATCCACTGGGCGATGTATCCGGCTAGGAAACCGGAAATAATCCCCCCCAAGAAACCCGCGCCGAGCTGACTGGCCAGCATGCCGCCGACAAGGCCTGGCGCCAGGCCGACCCGGTCGGCAATAGAGAAGGCGATAAAGCCCGACAGAACCGGTACCATCAAAGCGAATGCCGCGCCGCCGCCGATGCTCATCAGCGCTGCAGCCAGCGTTCCTTCTTCCTTAAAAGCGTTGATGCCGAATATGAACGACAGCGCGATAATAATCCCGCCTGCAACGACGAGCGGCAGCATATTGGATACGCCCGTCATCAGGTGCTTGTAAAAGCCTGTACGCTTCGCGCTGCGCTCCTGCTTCGCCCGCTCGACCTTTGCGGCATAGTCAGCGCCGCCTGCCGCAGCGCTTGGCGATACGGCCTGCATCGAAAGTGCTTCCTCGATAAGACCGATCGGATTTTTGATGCCTTCGGCAACGCCCGCCTTCACGACCGGCTTGCCGGCGAAACGCGATTCCTCCACGTCCGTATCCGCCGCGATGATAATCGCATGCGCCGCTGCGATTTCCTGCTCGGTGATTTCGTCCTCCACGCCAAGCGCGCCGCGTTTCTCAACCTTCAACTCCACGCCTTTCTCTGCGGCCGTTTTGAGCAAAGACTCAGCAGCCATATACGTGTGGGCAATTCCGGTAGGGCATGAAGTAACCGCCAACAATTTTTTCATAGGAGATCCCCCTTCAAGATATAACTTCGTTTCCTTACAGAGCTTGAAGCTGTACCTGATTCACATGCCTTTCAATTTCTTCGAAGGTGCTTACCTGCGTTCCCGGCTTGCTTGCGGTTAACGTCCCAGCCGCCGCACTCCAGCGCGCCAGCTCCGGGAGCGGACGGTCTGCGAGCAGCGCGTGCGCCATGACGGCCACCATCGAATCTCCGGCTCCGACCGTGCTGAGTGCCTCGATCGGGAACGGACGGACGCGGTACGTTTCCGTTTCATTCATGACGATCGCGCCCTGCGCGCCCATCGAGACGAGCACAACCCGGATGCCCCGGTTCAGCAGGGAACGTCCGGCTTCGACGATATCGCGATCCGTCTCCAGCTTTGCGCCCACCAGCTGCTCAAGCTCGAACTGATTGGGCTTCACCGCATACGGGATGGCTTCGATCCCCGCAGCCAACGCCTCGCCGTCCGCATCCAGAATCGTCTTGACGCCGAAGCGGTGCGCCGTCCGGATGTAATCGTAATAGATCTGCGTATCGACGCCTTTAGGCAGGCTGCCTCCCAGCACCATCACTTCCGTTTCCGCGAGCAGCGCTTCCAAATTTTGATTCAGCGCTCTCAACGCTTCAGGAGCGATGTCGAAGCCCGGCTCATTAATCTCCGTCGTGACCCGCTTCCAGGTGTCCACCAGCTTCATGTTCGTGCGCGTTTCCCCAGCCACCTCAACGAATTCCGTGCGGATGCCGATTCCCTCCAGCTCCCGCCTGATGCGCGAGCCAAGCGTACCTGCCAGAAATCCGGCCGCGGTCACGCGAACCTGAAAGCTTTGCAAAATGCGCGCCACGTTAATCCCTTTGCCGCCGGGATCAAGCCGAATTTCTTCAGCTCGGTTCAAGCCTCCGACCTGGAGGGAGGGTAATAGCACCGTTTTGTCCATCGACGGATTTAATGTGACCGTTACCACCTGTTGTCTACCCATCTCCGAGCTCCTTCCCGGCCTCAACCGCATAAACCTCGATCCCCCGCGCCGTTAATGCCTCCATGAATTCACCGGGCATTCCGGCATCGGTAATACAGACGTCGATGTCGCTCCAATCGGCGAAACGCGAGAAGCTGACCTGATTCGCTTTACTGCTGTCGCTAAGCAGAATGACGCGGTCCGCGCGGCGAATCATTTTGCGCTTAATATCCGCTTCCATCAAGTTCGGCGTCGTCAGTCCTTCCTTCAAATCCATGCCGTTGGTCGCCATGAACGCTTTGTCAACCTTGATCATGTCGAGGCATCTTTCGGCGAACGGACCAACGAGCGACATGACGCCAGCGCGGTAAGCGCCGCCCAGGACAATGAGCTCGATGCCGAGAGGCAGGTTGACGTCTTGAGGCAAAATGATCGAGTTGGTCACAACCGTCAACTTCTGAAACGCTTCCAATTCGCGAAACATGTAGTACGTCGTCGTGCCTGCATCAAGCAATATCGTGTCGCCGTTGCGAATCATCGCCGCCGCCTTCGCCGCAATGGCTTTCTTCTCAGCGGTGCGGGAAATTTCTTTCTCCGAGAAAGACGGCTCGAACATGACGCTTTTCACGGATATAGCGCCTCCGTGCGTACGCTTCAGCAGCCCGGCCTCCTCCATCTCCCGCAAGTCCCGGCGGATCGTGGATTCGGAAACTTGATACAATTCGCATAATTCCTGCACATCGACGCTTTTTTTCTCTTCCACTAACGATAAAATATTATTTTTTCGTTCTTCTCCGAACAATGGGTTCGCCCTCCGTTTGCTTGTTTGTGGACGATTCGATCACAAAATCGATCGTTTGTGATCGTTTTATATATATAACGATTATAAACGGTCATATTTTCGCTGTCAATCGGTCATTTTGGGAAATCATGTAAACATTCGCGCGCATCCAAGCATTTCCCCTCTCCCCTGTTGCTTTCTCGAAGAAGATAGGATAGCATACGGACAACACCCATTTTTTTCAAAATAATTGAAGGAGTGAGTACGCTTGGAACAACGGGATTTCGGAGCGACCGGACGACGGTTTCCGCTCCTCAGCTTCGGCGCGCAGCGCATAGTGGACGAACACGGCTGCACGGAAGAAGAAGCGGTTCGCATCGTTAACCGTGCCATCGACGAGGGCATCACCTACTTCGATACGGCGCCGCGCTACTCCAACGGGCAGTCCGAAGAGCGGCTTGGCCTCGTACTGAAGCATCGCCGCAGTGAGGTGTGGGTCGCAACCAAAACGAACGACCGCACCCGCGACGGCTCCTGGAAGCTTCTGGAGGCTAGCTTGAAGCGGCTGCAAACGGACCGCGTCGACGAATGGCGCCTTCATAACATCATGACGTTCGAAGAGCTGGAGCAATGCTTCGCCAAGGGCGGCGCACTCGAAGCGCTTCGGGAAGCGAAAGAACAAGGGCTCGTCGGCAAGCTCAGCATCAGCGGACACACGAATCCGCGTGTCCAGCTCGAAGCGATTGAGCGGTTTCCGTTCGATAGCGCGCTTGTCGCGCTGTCTGCGGCGGACCATCTCATCTACAGCTTTGCTCACGAATTTCTCCCCAAAGCGCAGGAGAAGGGCGTCGCAGTCATCGGCATGAAGGTGTTCGCCCTCGGCAAGCTGGCGCCTTGGTACGAACAAGCGCTTCGTTATACGCTTTCGCTGCCGATCTCGACCGCAATTGTCGGCATGGAAACGATGGAGCAGCTGGAACGAAACTTAAGCGTCGCCCGGAGCTTCCAGCCGATGTCCGACATCGAACAGCTCGAATTTTTGAAGGAAATCGCGCATCTGGCCACACCGGACGTGCTTCGCTGGAAAGCAAGCGCGTGGATGTCCGGTGAATGGCATCACAGGCCATAACACGACTTCGCCCTCCGACCGTTCAGTGAACGTTCGGAGGGCGTTTTCGATTTTAGCCTTTCAAGATATTGTCTATCTGCTGAAGCTCCTCGTCCGTAAAAGCCATATTGGCAAGCGTACCGACTGCGTCATCGATTTGGCTGACTCTGCTCGCGCCGATCAAGGCGGAGGTTACCTTTCCACCGCGAAGCACCCAAGCGAGCGCCATTTGCGACAGCTTTTGCCCGCGCCGACCGGCAAGCTCGTTCAGCTGGCGCGTCTTCGCCATCACCGCTTCGGTCAGCTCTTCCGGCTTCAAGAAGATACTAGCCCCGGCGGCTCTGGAATCCGCGGGGATGCCTTGGAAGTAGCGGTCCGTCAGCATCCCCTTGGCAAGCGGCGAGAACGCGATGCAGCCGATCCGCTCTTCCTCCAGCACGTCCAGCAGACCTTCCTCGATCTTACGCTCCAGCATCGAATACCGCACTTGATGAATCAAGCAGGGCGTACCCAGCGACTTCAAGATCGCGGACGCTTGCCGTGTCTGTTCCGGGGAGTAATTGGAAAGCGCCACGTATAACGCCTTCCCCTGACGAACAACAAGGTCCAACGCGGCCATCGTTTCTTCCAACGGTGTCTCGGGATCCGGCCGGTGATGGTAGAAGATATCGACGTAGTCCAGGTTCAGCCTTTTCAAGCTTTGATCGAGGCTGGAAATCAAATACTTCCTGGACCCCCAGTCGCCGTAAGGCCCCGGCCACATGTAATAACCGGCTTTGGTCGAGATGACCATTTCATCCCGCAGATGCCCGATATCTTGCTTCAAAATCCGCCCGAAGGTTTCCTCCGCCGAACCGGCCGGCGGCCCGTAATTGTTGGCCAAATCAAAATGCGTAATCCCGAGATCGAACGCCCGGCGCACCATCGCGCGTCCGTTCTCGTAGCTGTCGCCGCCTCCGAAATTGTGCCACAGGCCCAAGGATATCGCCGGAAGCTTTAACCCGCTAGCCCCGCTCCGATTGTAAACCATCGTCTCGTACCGTCGTTCATTTTCCAAATACCGCATCTGCTCACTCCCCTTCGGATTGAATCCTTCTATTGTATGCCAAAGCGCGCGGACAAGCCAAGCTATTTGGCGACGACGGCTGCATCCCCGGCAGCCCTGAGGTCGTTCCCGCGATAGACGGGCACTGTTCCTGTCCGCAAGCGGGCGAAATGCCGAACGGTCTCCCGGCATCGAGATCCCGCATGGCGGCATTCCTATGTACTGCATGACCGACGAAGACCAGCAGGCGATCAAGCAGCCGGCGGACACCATAGCCCAGTCCCCCCTACAGCAAGCAACCGCCCGGATCGCGGACGGTTGCTTGCTGTACCCGGAGAAGACTCCGGTTTCCGGTTTCAGTCATGGCTAAAGCTTGGTGTATCCGGTTTAGTAAGCTCCGCGAATAAACGCATGGACTTCCTGCTCGTAGAAGGCGCGCAGGCGCGCAAGCTCCTCCTTCGAAAAAGGCCTTGCGCCCGAAGCGCCGAGATTGTCCTCCACCTGCCGTACGTTCTTAAAGCCCGGAATGACGCAAGTGACGTTCGGATTCTCAAGAATCCAGCGCATGGAAGCCCGCGCCATATTCCCGCGTCCTTCCGCGATCCATGCGAGCTTCCGGGACAGCGCTACGCCCTTGTCGAACGGCAGGCCGGCGAATGTTTCACCAACGTTGAACTGCTCGCCGTTCGCGTTGAAGCTGCGGTGATCGTCCGCCTCGAATGTGCTGCTCTCCGTAAATTTGCCGGTCAGCAGACCGCTCGCAAGCGGAAGTCGCGCCAGGATGCCTACGCCCGCTTGCTTCGCTTGCGGGAACAGCACTTCGGCCGGCTTCTGGCGGAACAGGTTGAAGATGACTTGCAGCGCTTTGACGCCGGGGACGCTCAGACAGAACAAGCCTTCCTCCACCGTTTCGACGCTGACGCCGAAATGGCGGATTTTTCCTTCCTGCTGCAGCTGGCGCAGCACTTCGAACACCTGACCGTCCTGCAGCACGGCCAGCGGCGGACAGTGAATCTGATACAGATCGATCCGCTCGCGGCGCAGCCGTTTTAAGCTGTTCTCACAGTAAGCGCGAACCGATTGCTCCGAGTAAGTAGCCGGATCGTGGATGTCGCCGGCGCGGCAAAATTTCGTCGCGATGTGGATGTCGTCTTCCCGGCCGCGAGTCGCTTGCGCGAGCAGTTCCTCCGCGTGTCCGCCGCCGTACACATCCGCCGTATCGAAGAAGTTGACGCCCGCTTCCATCGCGCGCTCCAAGCCCCGTATAGACTCTTTGTCGTCCTTCTGACCCCAGCTTCCGCCGATGGCCCATGTGCCAAAGCTGATTTCGCTGACCCTCAGTCCGGTATCTCCCAATTGACGATAATTCACTCGGTTCCCCTCCGTTATTTCAAATGGCATTCGATGCGCTCCAACGCGCCGGCCGAAAGCTTGATGGCCGACGCCTTCGCGTACTGCTGAACCTGCTCCTGGCGGGCTCGCGCCGATAAGCGCCAGTCTTATTCATTGTACCATGATTCACCCATTCCCAGCCAAAAATTACCTTCTTATTATCCGCGCCTGCCGGCTCCACAATCGTCCGAACACCCACCCGCTCGTCCGCAGCGCAGTTCAACAAAATCGTCTCCGCACCGAACATTTCCGGCACTTCCGCACATGCCAAAGAGGCCGGGAGCTAGTCCCGGCCTCGGCCTTCCAATCCAATTACTTCAAGCCTTTCTCCACCTCTTGCACCATGCCTGCAACGGAGACCAACCCGCCGCCCGACAAGTACCAGTAGTTCGGATCGAGGTACACGATATTACCATCCTTGAACGCTTTCGTATTTTTCACCAGCTCGTTCTCAACCACCTGCTTGGCGGCCGCGTTACCTGAAGCAATTGCCGCATCGCGGTCGACGACGAACAAGTAGTCCGGATTTTTCTCGGCGATGAATTCCGGTGAAATGCTTTGGCCGTGCGGCGTCGAAGAATCGATCTTGTCGTCCACCGCTTTGAAGCCGAGCACGTCATGAATGAGTCCGAAACGGGAGCCTGGGCCGTATGCGCTCAATTTACCGCCGGTAGCCAGTACGATCAGCGCATTCTTGCCGCTGGCCGATGCAACGTCTTTCACTTTCTTCACCGTCTCGTTCACTTTCGCGAGCTCTTGATCCACAGCTGCCTGCTTGTCGAACACATTTCCGAGCGTCTTCATGTTCTCCGTGAACGAATCCATGTAACGCTTGTTATCGACGCCCACAAACACCGTTGGCGCGATCTTCGAAAGCTCGGCATAAGCGGCCTGCTGCCGTCCGGAGATGAGAATCAGATCGGGGCCGATCGCGTTGATTTTCTCGAAATCCGGCTCGGTCAAGCTGCCGACGTTCTTATACTTCGCCGCATCTTTATACTTCTCCAGGTAAGGCGGGATGTTCGCTTGCGGCACGCCCGTCACTTCGACGCCGAGCTTATCGAGGGAATCCAGAACCCCGAAGTCGAACACCACGACCTTCTTCGGATTTTTCTTCAGCTTCGTTTCGCCGAGCTGATGTTTGATCGTCAGCTCTTCGACTGCCGGCGCCTTAGCCGGCTCCGACCCGGTCGTTTTGGCCGCTTCGCCGGCGTTTGACGAACCGTTCGTTCCGCACGCGACGGCAAATACCGCCATCATCACAACAAGTACAAACATGGACAACTTTCTTCTCAATTTGCTCACCTCAATAAATTTTTTATATATAAAATGATGAGAATCATTTTATTATTTAAGCGAAATAAACGCATATACGCTGCCCATCGATCTGCTCGATCGGGATGTCCATCTCATACACATGCTTCAGTACCGCGGTGTCGATGATCTCTTCGGTCGGCCCCTCCTTCACGACGCGGCCGTCCTTCAGCGCTACGATATAGTCCGAGTAACAGGAGGCGAAATTGATGTCATGAATGACCAGCACGATCGTCTTGCCCAGCTCCTCCACCATACGCCGCAGCACCTTCATAATTTGTACGGAATGCTTCATATCGAGATTGTTCAGAGGCTCGTCGAGCAGGATGTACTCGGTGTTCTGCGCCAGCACCATCGCGATGTGGGCCCGCTGCCGCTGACCGCCGCTCAATTGATCGAGATATTTGTTCTGCATGTCCGCTAGATCCATGTAAGCGATCGCCTCGTCGACATGACGATTGTCTTCTTTCGTCAGCTTGCCCTGCGAGTAAGGAAAGCGGCCGAAGCTAACCAGCTCCCGTACGGTTAAACGGAGGTTGATATGGTTCGTTTGCTTCAGAATCGAAATTTTTTTCGCCAAATCGCCGGTTCGCCACTGCCCGATTTCCCGGCCGTCGATATAGACCTCGCCGCTGTCCTTCGTAAGGAGACGGCTCACCATGGAGAGCAGGGTGCTCTTGCCGGCGCCGTTCGGACCGATGAACGAAGTGATTTTTCCTTTGGCGATCTTGACGGATACGTTATCAACGACGGCTTTGTTTCCGTACCGTTTCGAAACCTTCTTGACTTCTACCACTTTTTATTCTCCTTTAATAGAAGATAGATAAAGTAAATGCCGCCGACCAGGTTAATCATGACGCTGATCGTGGTTGAGAACGTGAATACTCTCTCCACCAGCAGCTGGCCGCCTACCAAAGCGATGATGCTGATCAGCGTGGAGCCTAGAATCAAATACCGATGGCGGTACGTGCGGAGAAACTCATGCGCGACGTTCGCAACAAGCAGGCCGAGGAAGGTAATCGGTCCGACAAGCGCAGTCGAGACGGAGACGAGAATGGCTACGACGATCAGCAGCCTTTTGACCACATGATCGTAATCGATCCCCAGGTTAACCGCATGGTCGCGGCCGAGCGACAGCACATCCAAATATTTGGCGAATTTCGTAAAATAAGCAGTCGTGAGCGCCAGCAGAAGGATCGCCAGCCACAGCAAGTCCGTGTTCATCCGGTTAAAGCTGGCGAACATGCGGTCCTGCACGATCATGAACTCGTTCGGGTCGATCAGCACTTGCATGAAGGAGGTGAAGCTCGTAAACAGCGTGCCGAAAATAATGCCGATCAGCAGCAAAAAGTAAATGTTTCGCCCTTCCCGCTTAAACACCAGCTTATACAGCACGCCGGAGAACAGCACCATCAGCCCGATCGACAGCAGAAAATGCGAATGCTTGCTCATCATCGTCAAGGTGGATGCGCCGAACGCGAACACGACGAACGTTTGCATCAGCAAGTACAGCGAATCGAGGCCCAGGATGCTCGGCGTCAGGATGCGGTTGTTCGTAATCGTCTGGAACACCATCGTCGAGAGAGCGATCGAACCCCCGGTCAGTACGATGGCTGCGATTTTGACGCCGCGTTTGGGCAGCACGTAGTCCCAGTTGCCGCCGGACTGGATGACCATGAACGTCACGATCAGCGCGACGGACAACGCAGCGAGAATCCCTAGCTTAGCCTTCATGTTGTTCATGCGCCTTTCTTCTCAGAAGTAAATATAGAAAAATGCCGCTGCCGATAACGCCGACTGTCAGGCCGATCGGAATTTCGAACGGATAAATGAGAATGCGGCCGAGCACGTCGCAGAACATGACGAACACCGCGCCGAGCAGCGCCGTCGAGAACAAGCTTTTGCGCAGATGATCGCCTTGAAACATCGTCACGATGTTCGGGATAATCAGGCCGAGGAATGGAATCATGCCTACGGTTAGAATGACGACGGAAGTAACCAGCGCAACAAGCACCAGGCCGATATTGACGACCTGCTTGTAATTCAGCCCCAGATTGACGGAAAACTCTTCGCCCATGCCGGCCACCGTGAACCGGTCCGCGAACAGGTAAGCGACGATGACAAGCGGGATGCTGATGTACAACAGCTCATAGCGTCCTTTCATCACCATCGAGAAATCGCCGTGCAGCCAAGCGTTCATGCTCTGAATCAGATCGTACTTGTAGGCGAAGAAGGTGGTGAGCGAACCGACGATGCTGCCGAACATGAGCCCGACGAGCGGAATGAAGATCGCATCCTTGTATTTCACTTTGTCCAATATTTTCATGAAAATCAAAGTGCCGGCCAGCGCGAACACGAACGCGACGAGCATCTTCACAATCGGACTGGCCGAGGCAAACAGGAGCATGGCGACCAGAATGCCGAGCCTTGCGGAATCTTCCGTGCCGGCCGTCGTCGGCGAGACGAATTTATTACGGCTAAGCTGCTGCATAATGAGACCGATAATGCTCATGCTTACCCCGGCGATGATGAGGCTGATCAACCGCGGAATCCGGCTGATCGCAAGCACTTGCGCTTGCGCCTCCGTTAAGCGGAACAGATCAAGCGGCGAAATGTCTTTGACCCCGATGAAGACGGAACAGAACGATAAAACGATAAGCATTGGGAGCAGGTATCTTATTCTCATGTGTCATTCCCTCGAAAATGATAATCATTATCGTTCCATATTGTTGCATGAATCTACAGGTACTGAAATGGATTTTTCTTTTTTTCAGCATGGACTTTTCTTTAGAGGCAGGGGTGGAGAGGATGCAAAAACCGCTCAGGCGATAAGCCGCCGAGCGGTTGTAGAAGGGCTGCCGGTTGCCGGCACTAGAGTAAAGGGCAGAAAGCTGCACGGGGGCTTGGCCCCTCCCGTGACCGGACTTTCACCGGTTAGAAGATGCGTGCCACTGGGCACGCAGAGTAAAAAAAAGCCCGTCCGCAAGGGTCGGGCTGCCTGGAGCGGCAAACGCGTTCGCAGGAGGGACTAGTGGATGGACAGGGCCATTCGCATGGTTTGCAGCGGGACGCTTTTGCGGCAGCAAGCGTGCGCCTCGGCAGCCGCAGGCGGCACGTTGGCCAGCATCTGGCCATACGCCCGCCTTCAGCGCTCCGGACGCCCGCTGCTTCGGGCTGAACCGGCGCGTTCATGAAATGCCTTCGTCATCGGAGCCAGAGTCCCCGTACTCCCGGGAATACGCCAAAGCGCCGTCGTCCCAATCGTCCAACCGCTCTTCCTCGACGATGCTTTGCAGATCGTATTCCGTAATGCTGACGATCGGATAAGGCCGCACGAGCGCTTGCCGGGCGGCCAGCTCCTTCATAAATTTCGGCGAGCCTTCCTTCTCCTCGTCATAGAGGATGACCATCCCGTCGGTATTGCGGAGCAGAAATTTGTTGCTCTCTTTAAATTGCCACCCGCCCTCATATTTCGTTTTCGTCACGCTGTTGACGTAATCGGCCCGCTGCAGTACGCCGCTGTACAGACCGCGCTTCTCTTCGCTCCACTTCTCGTCCTGCTCCAGAAACGGCGTAATGACGGCCAAACGAAGGCCCGGATACTCGGACTTCAGCTCGACCGCCGCCTCGGCCGCCCACAGCTCGACGCCCCATTGTCCGCTGACGATGACCCATTCCAGCCCATCGTCCAGCAGGGCGACCAGCTGCTTCCGGATCGCCTTCTTGATAATGCCGATGCCCGGATGCTTCAGCGAAAAAATGCCGAGCTCCGACGCTTTATAACCGGTGACAAGAACCCGCTTCATCCGCTCCCACATCCCTAGTCCGTTCATTCTCTTCCTCGTAGGTATTAGGGTAGCATAGACGAACGTGTTAATAAAGCACCGGATTTAACGCTCCTTCCCCACCCGCGCCTGAACGAAATAACGCCGAAGGCTGCTGCCCCCTCCTACTTCGTGCCTCCCCTAATGCGAAACGTGCCCGTGCCCAATGCGCACAGGTCGCCGCTTTCGTTATACGCGCGGGCTTGCGTCGTCACCATTTTGCGCGAGCTGTGCACGACTTCGGCAGTCACCCGCAGCGTACCGAGGTTCACCGGCGCCAAGTAATGGAGATACAGGTTGGTCGTCACGACGCTCTCCCCGGGCTTCCTCGCCATCGCCGCGAGCCCCATCGCGGAGTCGATCAAGGTCGCATGCACACCGCCATGCAGAATCCCGATCAAATTGAGATGATGCGGCTGAATGTCCAGCGTAACGACGACGCCTTCCGGCGATAACGATTCCAGCTTCGCTCCGAGGTGATCCCAGAAGGTGCCCCGGGACGACTCTTCCAGCCGCTGTATATCAGATGACGGATCCATGGCCGTCTCCTCCCGTCTCCAGCCAAAATACGGGCAAATCCGCGAACGCCCGCCTTCCTACAGGTCTTGTTTCAGCTTTTCCGCTTCCTCCTCGATCAATTTGCGGCGCAGCACCTTCCCGACGATCGTCTTCGGCAAGCTATCGCGAAACTCGAACTGCTTCGGCACCTTGTAAGCCGCAAGCCTTTCCTTGCACCACGCTTTCAGCTCTTCCGCCCCCGCCTCCCCATCCGGCTTCAGCACAATATACGCCTTGACCGTTTCGCCGCGGTACGGATCGATGACGCCGGCGACAACCGCCTCCTCGACATCCGGGTGCTCGAACAGCACTTCCTCCACTTCGCGCGGATAAATGTTGTAACCGCCTGCAATAATCAAATCTTTGCGCCGATCCAAAATATAAAAATAACCGTCCTCGTCCATCCGCCCCAAATCACCGGTGTACAGCCAGCCGTCCTTCAATACCTTCTCCGTTTCGTCCGGTTTGTTCCAGTAGCCCTTCATCACTTGCGGTCCGCGAACGACGAGCTCGCCGATTTCCCCGACCGGCAGCTCTTCCCCGGTTTCCAGATCGACGACCCGGCTGTCCGTGTCCGGAAACGGAATTCCGATCGAGCCCGGCTTGCGCTTCTCCCAAATATTGTTCGCATGGGTGACGGGCGACGCCTCGGTCAGCCCGTACCCTTCGATCAGCTTGCCGTTCGTCATCCTCTCGAACTCCACCTGCACCTCATGAGGCAGCGAGGCCGCCCCGCTGATGCAAAATTTGATTGACGACAGATCGTACTCCTTCACTTTCGGATGATGGATCAGCGAAATGTACATCGTCGGCGCACCCGGGAAAATCGTCGGCTTCAGCTTGTGGATCGCCGCAAGCACTTGATTCGCGTCATAGCGCGGCATCAGCACGAGACAACCCGCGACATAGGCGGATTGATTCATGAGCACCGTCATGCCGAACACGTGGAAGAACGGCAGCGCCGTCATATACTTTTCCTTGGCGACCTCCGTTCGATACGCCCAGAGCTTACACTGAATGGCATTCGCGATCAAATTGTAATGGGTCAGCATGACGCCCTTCGCAATTCCGGTCGTGCCTCCGGTATATTGAATCAGCGCCAAATCGTTCTCCGAATCGACCGGAACGCCGCCGGGTTCGGGCGTGGCGCGACGCAGCAGGTCCACCCACGATACAACGCCGCCGCCATACGCAACCTCGCGTTTCAGGCCGTCTTTTTTGGCCTTCAAGGGGTACAGCCAGTTTTTCGGAAAAGGCAGGTAATCTTTGATCGAGGTGACGATCACCTGTTTAATTCCGGTCTGAGGGACGACCTTCATGACGCGTTCGAACAGCAGATCAAGCGTGACGATCGTCGCCGCTCCGGCATCGTTCAACTGATGTTCCAGCTCACGCGGCATATAGAGCGGATTCGTCATGACGACGATACCGCCGATCATCAGCGTTCCGTAATACGCAATCATCGCCTGCGGGCAATTGGGCAGCATCACAGCCACCCGATCCCCCTTGCGGACGCCAAGCCCGGACAGCGCGCCGGCAAACCGATAGGCGGCATCCAGAAGCTGACGGTAGGTCATCTTTTTCCCTAAAAAATGCAGGGCGTCCCGATCCGGATAATCGGATGCGCTTTGCACCAAAAAATGCGCTAAATTTTGCTTCGGGTATTCGTAGGTCGCTGGCACTTCGGCAGGATAATGGCTTAACCATGGTTTGCTGGACAAGTCGACCACCCCATGACTCATGATGTCGGGATCAGAGCACATATTTCTCGGCTTCGATCACGCGAGAACCGATGGAACGTTTCAGTGCGATGCTGTCTACCGCCGTTCGGCGCGCCAGCTTCTTCAGCACGGACAACTGGGTACGCAGCATATCGCCGGACTCCATAGCCGCGAGCGATTGTTTCGCCCGCGCTTCGATCCGATCGAACGATTCGTGGACGAACACGGTTGTCATCTCCACAGCAAGCCGGGACTTCGCTTCCCCCGAGCGGGCCATCAGCTTCTTCGCGCGCAGCAGCGCGCTTTCCATGGCGAAGACTTCGATCATGATGTCGGCCAAACCGCTTAGTATTTCCTGTTCTTGCTCCAGCTTCATTTGATACTTCTGAACAGCTCCGGCGCCGGCCATAAGGAACACCTTTTTGGCCATCGCCAGCAGATGCGTCTCCTGCTCCAGCGCGCCTTCGAACAGCTGCCCCGGGACGAGGGACAGCAGGTCGGATTGCAGCGCCATCGCCTTCTGCATCAAAGGCAGCTCGCCTTTCATCGCGCGTTTGATCAGCGTGCCCGGGATGAGCAGACGGTTGATCTCGTTCGTGCCTTCGAAAATCCGGTTGATCCGGGAGTCCCGATAGATGCGTTCAATCCGGTACTCCTGAATAAAGCCGTACCCGCCGTGAATTTGCACGCCCTCATCGGCGACGAAATCGAGCGTTTCCGAGCCGAACACTTTGTTGATCGAGCACTCGAGCGCATATTCCGCGATTGCTTTCGCCGATTGATAGCCGGCATTCTCGCTGCCGTGACCGACTTCGGCGAGTCCTTCATCGAACAAACCGGCCGTCCGGTACACCATGCTCTCCAAGACGAAGGTGCGGATGTTCATATCCGCCAGCTTGGCGCCGATCAACGGAAAGGATGAAATTTTGCGCCCGAACTGGGAACGCCCGTTCGCATACTTGGAAGCGTATTCGATCGCATCCTTGGATGCCCCGAGGCAGCCCGCCGCCAGCTTGAAGCGGCCGATGTTCAAAATATTGAAGGCGATCAAATGGCCTTTGCCGACCTCCCACAGCAGGTTTTCCGCCGGCACCTGCACGTCCTCGAGAATGAGCGGGCATGTGGACGACCCTTTAATGCCCATCTTCTTCTCTTCCGGACCGATGCTCACGCCTTCCATCGTGCGCTCGACGATAAATGTGCTGAAATCGGTGCCGTTCACCTTGGCGTATACGATGAAGACATCCGCAAATCCGGCGTTCGTAATAAACTGCTTCGTCCCGTTCAGCACGTAATGCGTTCCGTCTTCCGACAAGACGGCCGTCGTTTTGGCGCCAAGCGCGTCGGAGCCCGAGGACGGCTCCGTTAAGCAGTAGGCGGCGATTTTCTCGCCGGACGCGAGCGGCGGCAAATAGCGGCGCTTCTGCTCCTCGTTGCCGAAATACACGATCGGCAGCGTGCCGATGCCAACGTGCGCGCCGAGCGTCAGCGCAAAGGAAGACGCCTTCGTCAGCTTCTCGTTGATCAGCGTCGAGCTGATCTTATCGAGACTGAGCCCGCCGTACGCTTCCGGCACATCGGCGCCGAGCAGTCCGAGCTCGCCCGCTTTGCGCAGCAGGCTGACGGACAACGCATAGTTCAGCTTCTCCACTTCTTCCTCGTGCGGGACCACTTCGCCGGCGACGAAGTCCTCGGTCGTCTGACCGATCATGCGCTGCTCTTCCGTAAAATCTTCCGGGGTTACGACTCGGTTAAAGTCGATATCGTCGATGATAAAGCTGCCGCCGATCGTTTTGCTCATCTCGGGTTCTCTCCCTTGTACGCGATTTGGATTACGCATGAACTTCGAACACACCGGCCGCGCCCATGCCGCCGCCGATACACATCGAGACGACGCCGATGCCGCCTCCGCGGCGGCGCAGCTCGTGAATGAGCGTGGCGGACAGCTTCGTGCCCGTACACCCGAGGGGGTGGCCGAGCGCGATCGCGCCGCCGTTGACATTGACCTTCGCTTCGTCAAGCTCCAGCTGGCGAATGATGTGCACGCACTGCGAAGCGAAAGCCTCGTTAATCTCGAACAAGTCGACGTCGGCGAACGTCAGGCCTGCCATCTTCAGCGCCTTCGGGATCGCTTCGACCGGGCCGACGCCCATAATCTCCGGCTCGACGCCGGCGAGAGCGAACGAGCGGAACGTCGCCAGCGGCTGCAAGCCGAGCGCCTCGGCGCGCTCCCGGCTCATGAGCACTGCCGCAGCCGCGCCGTCGCTCATCTGCGACGCGTTGCCCGCCGTCACCGTGCCGCCGAGCTTGAACGCCGGCTTCAGCTTGCCGAGCGTCTCAAGCGTCGTATCGGCGCGGACGCCTTCGTCTTCCTCGAAGACGAACGTCCGGCTTCTCACCCTGCCGCCGTCGTCGACCTGTTGGAACTTGACCTGCACAGGCACGATCTCGTCGCGAAACTTGCCTTCGCGCAGCGCAGCCGCGGCCTTCGCATGAGAACGGGCGGCGAAGCGGTCCTGATCCTCGCGGCTCACGCCGAAGCGGTCGGCGACATGCTCGGCCGTATGGCCCATGCCGATGTACACCTGCGGCATTTGCTCCACGATCTTCGGGTTCGGCGACACCTTGAACCCGGTCATCGGCACGTGGCTCATGCTCTCCACGCCTCCGGCGATCAGCACATCCGCAGCGCCTACCATGATGCGCTCCGCCGCGAACGCGATCGACTGCAAGCCGGACGAGCAAAACCGGTTGACCGTCAACGCCGGCACCGTCGCCGGGAACCCGGCGTACAGCGACATGATGCGGGCGAAGTTGAGCCCCTGCTCGCCTTCCGGCATGGCGCAGCCGATGATGATGTCCTCGACGTCCTCCTTCTTCAGCCCGGGGGTCCGCTCCACGACGGCTTGCAGCACCGCCTTGCCCATATCTTCCGCGCGCGTCTGGGCGAAGCTGCCTTTCTTCGCCTTGCCGATCGCGGTTCGGGCGATCGATACGATTACCGCTTCTTTCATTCGCCTTCCCTCCTCTGTCGAATAGTCAGTTCCGCAGCGCTTTGCCCTTGGCCAGCATGTGCTGCATCCGGGCTTGCGTCTTCGGCTCGCCGCACAAGCTCAAGAACGCTTCGCGCTCCAGATCGAGCATGTATTGCTCCGTGACGAGCGAACCGGCCGGCACATCGCCGCCGGCAAGCACGTGAGCGAGCTTGTTCGCAATCTTCAAGTCGTGATCGCTGATGTAGCCTCCCTGCTTCATCCCGTAAGCGCCGAGCTGGAGAACGGCTTTGCCCTCTGCGCCGACGACGCGGATTTTCTCCTCCCGGATCGGCTCGTAGCCGCCGCGCGCGAGGCCCAGCACGGACCGCTTCGCTTCGTAAATCAGATGCTCCTGATTCACGACGATACGGTCGGTCGGCTTGAACAAGCCGAGCTTCAACGCGTCATGGCCGCTCGTCGATACTTTCGCCATGCCGATCGTTTCGAACGCCTGGTTGATATACGGCTGCATATCCGCATCGGGATGCGTAACACGCTGGCTCGTGCGCAGCGCCAGCTCCTTGCAGCCGCCGCCGGCCGGAATCAGGCCCACGCCCGCCTCCACAAGGCCGAAATACGTCTCGGCCGCAGCCACGATCCGGTCCGCCGGCATGCAGGCTTCGACCCCGCCGCCGAGCGTCATCCGGTGCGGCGCCGCGACGACCGGCTTTTCGAACCGTTTCACCTTATACATCGTGTTCTGGAACAGGCGGATGATACCGTCGATTTCGTCCCATTCCTCGTCCTGGGCTTCCATGAGCAGAATCATAATATTCGCGCCTACGCAAAAGTTCCGTCCCTGATTGGCGATGACGAGGCCGTCGTAATTGCGTCGAACCTCCTCCAAACTCTGCTGGATCATCACCAAAATATCCGCGCCGATCGCATTGTTCGGCGAATGGAACTCCAGGCACGCCACCCCGTCGCCAAGATCGATCAGGCTTGCGCCGCTGTTCGACTTCACGACTTTGTTATGCTCCTTCAGCCGCTTCAACGAAATCTCTTCCGCAGGCGTTTCCAGCTGCTTATATTCGCCCCGGCTCACATAGAACGTCGCGCCTTCCTGCTTGCGGTAAAACGACGTGTGGCCTGCCGCCACCCAGTCCTTCACCCAAGCGGGCACCGCCGTTCCTTCCGCTTCCATGCGCTGCACCGACTTCGGCAATCCGATGGCATCCCACGTCTCAAACGGCCCAAGCTCCCAATTGAAGCCCCACTTCATCGCCTCGTCGATTTCCCGGACGGTATCCGCAATTTCGCCGAGCTTCTCGGCCGAATACACGAGCACCTTCTTGAGAATGTTCCACGCCAGCTCTGAGTAGCGATCGCCTGCGCCGATCAGCGCCTTCGTCTTCTCCTTCGCGCCTTTAGCGAGCTTCGCCGCTTCGAGCGAAGCGGAGGACGGCTTCTTCTGCGGCTCGTATTCCATCGCAGCTACGTTCAAAGAGAGAATTTCACTGCCGTTCGGACCCTTCTGCTTCAAATAAAAGCCTTGACCCGACTTCTCCCCGAGCCATCCCTTCTCCACCATGCCGCGCAGCGCCGCCGGGACGGCAAATACAGCTTTCTCCGCTTCGTCCTGCGTCGATTCGTATACGTTGTTCGCGACATGCACGAACGTATCGATTCCGACCAGATCGAGCGTGCGGAAGGTGGCGCTTTTCGGCCGGCCCATCGCAGGCCCGGTGACGGCATCCACCTCTTCGACGGCGAAGTCTTTGTCCAGCATTTCCTGCAGCGTCACGAGCAGCCCGTAGGTGCCGATCCGGTTGGCGATGAAATTCGGCGTATCCTTCGCCAGTACGACGCCTTTGCCAAGGCGCTTTTCGCAAAATTCCCGCATCCCGCTGACGATGTCAGGTTCCGTGAGCTCGCCCGGAATCAGTTCAAGCAGCTTCATATACCGCGGCGGGTTGAAAAAGTGGGTGCCGAGGAAATGCCGCCTGAAAGATTCGCTGCAATCCGCCGACATGGCCTCGATCGAGATGCCCGACGTGTTTGAGCTGACAACCGTGCCGGGCTTCCAATGGGCTTCGACCCGGGACAACAGCCGCTGCTTGACCTCCAGATTTTCAACGACGACCTCAATGACCCAATCGACATCGGCGATTAACGCCAGATGATCGTCCAGATTGCCCGGCGTAATGCGGTCTGCGAACGCGTCGTCATACAGCGGCGAAGGCTTCGTCTTGCGAAGCTTCTCCACCGCCTGTGCGGCAAGCCGGCTGCGCACGGCCGCGTGCTCCAGCGTAAGCCCTTTGGCCGTCTCCTCATCCGTCGGCTGCTTCGGCACGATGTCCAGCAGCAAGCAGGGAATACCGGCGTTCGCCAAGTGGGCGGCAATGCCCGAACCCATCACACCGGACCCGATTACCGCCGCTTTACGTATCGATCTCATCATCATGGACCTACCTCCGTCTCAATGCGTAGTGGGAATTTGGGCATTTCCGGAGCCGAATACGGCTTGCTCCAGCAGCTCCGCGATATCTCTGGCTTTCACTCGGGATTCGACCTCCTTCATCTTCGTCCCGTCCTCCATCATCGTTAAGCAGTACGGACACGCGCTGCTGATGACCGTCGGGTTCGTGCGAAGCGCCTGCTCCGTCCGGGCCGCGTTGACACGCTTGCCGGACGTCTCTTCCATCCACATCATCCCGCCGCCGGCGCCGCAGCACATCCCGTTCTCGCGGGTGCGCTCCATCTCGACGAGCTCCACCCCGGGAATCGCCCGCAGTACGCTGCGCGGCTGATCGTACACGTTGTTGTAGCGCCCAAGGTAACACGAATCGTGGTAGGTGACGCGCTCCTTCAGCTCATGCTGCGGCTTCAGCCGGCCGGTGCGGACCAGTTCGTCGAGCAGCTCCGAATGATGCTGCACCTCCACGCCCTCCAGGCCGAAGTCCGGATACTCGTGCTTGAGCGTGTTGAACGTATGCGGACAGGCGGTGACGATTTTCTTGACGCCGTATTTCTCGAATGCTGCGATATTTTCAGCGCACAGCTGCTGGAACAACATTTCGTTGCCGAGTCTGCGCGGCGTGTCGCCGGAGTTTTTCTCTTCATTGCCGAGAATCGCGAAGCTGACGCCAGCCTCATGCAGCAGCCGGACGAAGGCGCGGGAAACTTTACGGCTGCGCAGGTCGTACGAACCCATCGACCCGACGAAGAACAAATAGTCGAAGGCCGGGTTTTCCTTCACCGTCGGCACCGCCAGCCCTTCGATTTCGCCGGTCCATTTGCTCCGGTCGCTGCGGCTGAGACCCCACGGATTGCCTTGGCGTTCAATGTTTTGCATCGCGCGCTGCCCTTCATGCGGCATGCTGCCCTGCATCAGGACCAGGTGCCTGCGCAGGTCGACGATCTTGTCGACATGCTCGTTGCCGACCGGGCATTGATCCTCGCAGTTGCGGCACGTCGTACAGGACCAAATTTCGTCCTCCGTCATCACATCGCCGATCAGCTCCACTTCCGTCGCCGATTTCCCGGTTTGCGTCTTCCACGAAGCCTGCTGCCACTGCAGTGTAGGGCGAATATCGGTTACAACGTCGTCACCCGCTCTCCAGCCGACGCCTTGATCGTCCATCGCAGTCATCATATGAGCGCCCGCGGACGAGCCAGCTGGCCCGGTAAAGGCGAATTCCGGCACCCAGGGCGACTTGGACGTCACGGCCGCGCCCTTCTCTACGAGATGGTCCCGCAGCTTCACGATCAGATGCATCGGCGACAGCGTCTTGCCGGTGTTCGACGCCGGGCATACGTTCGTACAGCGTCCGCATTCGACGCATGCATAGAAGTCAAGCATCTGCTTCTGCGTGAAATCTTCGATCCTGCCGACGCCGAACGATTCGGCCTCCTCGTTCTCGAGATCCAGCTTCTTCAAGCGGCCGACCGGCTCCTGGCGCCGGAACCAGATGTTGACCGGGGCCGTCATGATATGAAAGTGCTTCGATTGCGGCACATAGACCAGAAAGGCGAGCAGAATGAGCAGGTGAAGCCACCAGCCGGTGTAAAAGGCGGCCTTTGCCGCACCGGCGGACAAGCCGACGAACGATGCGGCGATCGCGGACGAAATCGGAGCGTAGGCGCTTGCCGGATGCCCGAGCCATACGCGTTCGAACGCAAGCGACAGCAGAACCGAGAGCATCAGGCCGAGGATGAAGAAGAGGACGAGGCTCGGCTTCCATCCCTTTTTCAACCGGGGCAGCTTCTCGGCATACCGGCGGAACGCCGCATACCCCATCGCGATCAGGATCGAGAAGACAGTCGCCTCCTGCAGCAGGCTGAACGCGTCGTAGCCCGGGATCGGCAGATTCTTTCCCCCGGTCAGTCCCTTAAAGATCAGTTCCAAAGCCCCGAATTGCAGGATGATGAAGCCGTAGAAGATGACGAGATGCATGACGCCGCTTTTCCTGTCTTTCAGCAGCTTGGTTTGCCCGAAAATCTCGGCCATGAACGCCCCGGGCTTCTCGCGGCCCTGCCTTCTGAAATCGGCAGGCTGCCCGAGCTTCATATACAAATAACGGCGGTACACGGCTTTGCCGAACAAAAGGACGCCGTATCCGGTTACAGCCACAAACAACAGCGCGTTCACGATCTGCCACATCATCTCGCCCGACCTTCCTTTCAACTGATTTGGAAGCGGTTACAAACAGTTTTCATAAAAATCTTATGAGTGAAATACGTTGACAATAAGTACCGTTTCTCATAAGATTAGGATAATGAATGAGTATTCATTCAGTTATTTGAATCTTAACATCGGGGTGCCCGAAATGACAAGTAGGAAAAAAGAAAAATATCATTTTATTTTGGACGCCGCCTTGAAAGTGATTGCCGAGAACGGGTACCACAACGCACAAGTATCGCGGATCGCCAAGGAAGCCGGGGTCGCAGACGGGACGATTTATTTGTACTTCAAAAATAAGGAGGACATCCTTATTTCGCTGTTCCGGGACCGGCTCGGAGACCTCGTACAGCTGTTTCACGACAGCATTCAGGAAACCGATTCCGCGGATGAAGCGCTTCGCAAAATATGCGAAATTCACTTCACCCAGCTGGAGACGAACGTCAACCTGGCCTACGTGACCCAAATCGAGCTCCGGCAAAGTTCGATTGAGCTGCGCAAGGCGATCGGCGAAGTCGTGAAGACGTACATCGAGCTCATTGAGAAGGTGCTGCGGCAGGGCATCGACGCCGGCTTGTTCCGTGCCGATCTGGATGTGAAGCTGACCCGGCTGCTGGTGTTCGGCGCCATGGACGAGGTCGTCACGTCCTGGCTCATCTCCGGCCGCAAATATACGCTCGCGTCGCAGGTCGACAAAACCGTCGATTTTTTCATCAGAGGCTTGAAAGCATAGGTTCTCTATATTGTATGGGGAGGGGCAGTACACATGAACATTTATGTGCTGATGAAGCAGACGTTTGACACGGAGGAAAAGATCGTGATCGCGAACGGCGCCGTATCCGAGGACGGCGCGAAGTTTATCATCAACCCTTACGACGAGTACGCAGTGGAGGAAGCGATCCGCCAGAAGGAACGGCACGGCGGCGTCATTACGGTCGTCTCCGCAGGACCGGAGCGGACCGCCGAAGCGCTGCGGACCGCCTTGGCGATGGGCGCGGACGAAGCCGTGCTCATCACGGACGACCGGCTCTCCGGGGACGAGTATGCCGTATCCAGGGCGCTGGCCGCTTATCTCGGGCAGCAGCCCGCAGACCTCGTACTCGGCGGCAACTTCTCGGTCGATACGGGCGCCGGTCAAGTCGCGGTTCGCGTCGCCCGGCTGCTGAACCTCGCGCATACGTCCTCGATCACGAAGCTGGACATCGCAGACGGGCGCGCCACCGTACTGCGCGACGCCGAGGGCGATACCGAGACGCTCGAAGTGACCCTCCCCGCCCTGTTTACCGCGCAGCAAGGCTTGAACGAACCGCGGTATCCGTCCCTGCCCGGCATCATGAAGGCAAAGAAGAAGCCGTTCCGGCAGCTGACTCTGGACGATCTCGGTTTGAGCGAGGCGGACATCGCGCCCCGGACGGTGCGCGAGTCGCTCTCGCTGCCGCCGGCGCGCCAGGCGGGTCAGCTGCTGTCCGGCGATCCGCAGCAGCAAGCCGCCCAACTCGTGCATCTGCTTCGTACGGAGGCGAAGGCGCTTTAATCGAAGCGCCCGACATTACGCATACCAAGGAGGGTTCACCCTATGAGCCAAACGTATATGATCGTCGCGGAAGTACGAGGCGGCAAGCTTCGTCAAGTCTCATTGGAAACGCTTCACGCCGCCGCTCTGGCCAAAGGCGAGGGCGACCGCATCAAAGCCGTCCTGATCGGCCATCAGCTAGCCGAATTCGCGCAGGAGCTGTCCGGATACGGCGTCGATCAGGTCGTGACCGCGGATCACGCCGGGCTCGCGCACTACAACCCGGACACGTATTTCGCGGCTTTATCGGAGATGATCGACGCCGTTCAGCCGTGCGCCGTCTTCTTCGGGCATACCTCGACAGGCCGGGATTTGGCTCCGCAAGTCGCCGCCCGGCTCGGCGCCGGACAAATATCAGATGTGATCGCCCTGGAGAAGGACAGCTCCGGGCTGGTGTTCACACGGCCCCTGTATGCAGGCAAGGCGTTCGAGAAGAAGCGGTTCACGCAAGGACCGTTCGTCGTCACGATCCGGCCCAACAACATCTCCGCCGCCGCAGCTGTGCCCGGCTCGCAGGCCGAAATCGTGCAGGCCGCTTACGTCCCTGCCGCCGATCTTCGCTCCGTCGTGAAGGACGTGGTGCATAAAGCTTCGGGCAAGGTCGATTTGACCGAAGCGAAAATCGTCGTCTCCGGCGGCCGCGGCGTCAAAAGCCAGGACGGCTTCAAGCCGCTCGAGCAGCTGGCTGAAGTGCTGAACGCCGCCGTTGGCGCTTCCCGCGGCGCATGCGACGCGGGATACTGCGACTATGCGCTGCAGATCGGCCAAACCGGCAAAGTGGTGACCCCGGAAATTTACATCGCCTGCGGCATCAGCGGCGCCATCCAGCATTTGGCCGGCATGAGCCAATCGCGCATCATCATTGCCATTAACAAAGATCCCGACGCACCGATCTTCCAAGTGGCCGATTACGGTATCGTCGGCGACCTGTTCGAGGTCGTGCCGCTCCTGACCGAGGAGTTCAAGAAAGCTTTGGCCTGACATCAACAAGAGCACCCTGACCATACGAGGTCAGGGTGCTCCACGAAACTTTCAACTCTTATGAGGTTACCACAACTCCGCCCTGCTGGTGGATACGGCAATCGCGCCGGCCTGGAATAAGGTGGCTACGTCCTCTTTCTTCTCAACGAACCCGCCAAGAATAATATCCACACCCGTTTCTTTCTTTACGGTTTCCAGCTTCGGATAAGAGAAGCTGGGGAGGATTTCAATATAGTCCGGCTTCACTTGCGCCGCAGCATGAATAATCGTTCTTATGGAATGAGAATCGATCAGAAAGCCCCGCTGAATGGCGCTCAACCCGTATTTCTTCGCATGAATCAAGGAAGAGGTTCTCGTACTGATCACGCCATCGATCTTGATCACTTTGGACAGAAAATGAATGGATGCCTCATCTTCCTTGATGCCTTTGACCATATCCAGATGGAGATAAATTTTCTTTTTCGCTCTTTTGACGCTTTCGACGATGCCTTGCAGCTGGATGAGCTCGCCTTCAAGCAGGAAAATCACATCTTGCGGCGCAGCGAGCGCCATTTCCAGCTCTTTAAAATTTCTTACGGCCGGTATAACCATATTTTTGATCATAACGCGTCCTCCACGTCCAGCTTATCTTCCTGACGTATGGATGGTGTCACTCTTCGTCCTTCTCCCATTCCATCGTTCGTTTCACGGCTTTCTTCCAGCCTTTGTACAGTTTCGTGCGGACTTCTTCCTCCATATTCGGCACGAACGTCGCATCCCCGCTCGCACGCTTCGCAATATCTCCTTTGTCCCAGAAGCCGACAGCGATCCCAGCCATATACGCCGCTCCGAGTGCCGTCGTTTCCGTCACCTGAGGCCTTTGTACGTTCACCCCCAGAAGGTCTGCCTGGAACTGCATCAGCAAATTGTTCGCCGTAGCTCCGCCGTCCACCCGCAGGGACTGCAGCTTCAATCCGGAGTCGCTTTCCATCGCGCTCAGGACGTCCTTCGTCTGGTAAGCCAGCGAGTTCAGCGTGGCTCTTATAATATGCTCCTTTTTGGTTCCCCGCGTTAAGCCGAACATGGCGCCTCTCGCGTACATATCCCAGTAGGGTGCGCCTAAACCGGCAAAAGCAGGTACAACGTACACGCCGTCGGTATCTTTGACTTTGCCGGCGTAAAACTCGGAGTCCGCCGCCGAATCGATCATTTTCAACCCGTCGCGAAGCCATTGCAGCGCTGCTCCGGCAATAAATATACTTCCTTCCAGCGCATACTCGACTTTGCCTTCCATGCCCCATGCGATCGTCGTCAACAGCCCGGACTTGGAGGCAACTGCCCGGTTTCCCGTATTCATCAGCATAAAGCAGCCTGTGCCGTACGTATTTTTGGCCATGCCCGATTCGAAGCAGGCTTGCCCGAACAGCGCCGCTTGCTGATCGCCCGCAACCCCGGCGATCGGAATTTCGGAGCCCCCGAATGTTTGCGGATCGGTGACCCCATAGAGGCCCGCGGACGGTTTGACTTCAGGCAGCATCGAGAATGGAATCCCAAGCTCCTTGAGCAGCTTTTCATCCCAGCACAGCTCTTTGATATTATACAGCATCGTACGGGCGGCGTTGGAATAGTCCGTGGCATGTATCTGCCCCCGCGTTAATTTCCAGATCAGCCATGTATCCACGGTGCCGAATAACAAATCGCCCCGCTGCGCTTTTTCCTTGGCTCCCTCGACGTTGTCCAGGATCCATTTGATCTTGGTGCCCGAGAAATAGGCATCGACGACAAGTCCCGTGTTGTCCCGAATGTAAGGCTCCAGACCTCTTTCCTTCAGCTCGTCGCAAATCCCCGCCGTTCTCCGGTCCTGCCATACGATTGCGTTGTATACGGGTTTTCCGTTATGTTTATCCCAGACGACCGTCGTTTCCCTCTGGTTCGTAATCCCGATCGATGCGACCTCCTGCGGGCGTATGCCGACGGTTTCCAGAACTTCCCGTGCTACCCCGCTTTGCGTTCCCCAAATTTCCATCGCATCGTGCTCAACCCAGCCGGCTTTCGGATACAACTGGGTGAACTCCTTTTGAGCCATGCCTACGATCGTTCCCGCTTTATCGAAGAGAATCGCCCGGGAGCTGGTCGTACCTTGGTCAAGGGCGAGTACATATTTCTTGTCCACACAAAAACCTCCTACTTATGTCTTGCTCCTGTCAAAGCACCCGTCATTTGCACGGCGTTGCATCCGGGAACCTGACTCCAGAAGAAATTCTCCGCTCCGGCTGGCGCAATCGTCCCTTATCCATTCCGGCTAAATGGCTTTGGAGTAGTTCCGCTTGGTCTCATCGCGAGGCGTGACCGCATCCTGCATCTCTTGTTCCAATTCGCTCGCGTACCTTGCGGCGGTCTCTTCGTCCCACCCGAACATCATCTTCATGCAATGAACGACCTGGTCCTTATATGCCTTGGCCAGACCCATATGAAACAGGACGGCCCCTGACCGCCGAATCAGGAAATCGACCGGTTTTACCGACATTTCCTCCTGTACGGCATACATCAAGCTGAGATACAGGTCGAGAGGCAAACCATACTTCTCCGCCTCGGCCTTGCCATTTCCCGATTTTGCGATCTCCAAAATTTTATCGATATTAGAACCGTATAGCTGCGCCAATTTCCGGCCGCTCTCCAAGCTTAGCCCATATTGAAGCGCAAGTGTAGCCTTTTCTTCAACAAAATGCGCAAAATTCGAAGATCCGCCTACATCGCCGCCGGAGATAGGCAGCGTTTTGGTCCTGCAGGGTTGAAAGGTAAGCTGATATTCGTGATGAAGGTGCTCCGCAACCAGGTCGACGACCATCTCGGCCATCTTCCGGTAGCCGGTCAGCTTGCCGCCGGCGATCGTGATCAGCCCGGAGTCCGATTCCCAAATTTCATCTTTCCGTGAAATTTCAGAAGGGTCCTTGCCTTCCTCATAGATTAAAGGCCTTAAGCCGGCCCAGCTCGATTCAATGTCTTGCTCACGAATGCGCACATCAGGGAACATGTCATTGATGGCCTTGATCAAATAGCTTCGATCTTCCGTGGACATCTTCGGATGTGCGATATCCCCTTCATAAAAAGTATCCGTCGTCCCCACATAGGTTTTGCCGTTCCGGGGAATGGCAAAGACCATCCGCTTATCGGGAGTGTCAAAGTATATAGCCTGCTTCAACGGAAACCGGCTTTGATCAATGACGATATGCACGCCCTTCGTCAAGCGCAGCTGCTTCCCTTTTTTGGAATTGTCCTTCTCGCGCACCGTATCTACCCACGGCCCTGTTGCGTTTACAATCTTTTTGGCAAACAGCTGTATCGTTCTTCCCGACAACCGATCGACAACCTGGGCTCCGATTGCCTTGCCGTCCTCATACAAGAACTGCTCGACTTTCGCATAGTTCACAGCGAAAGCGCCAAAATCTACCGCGCGTTTAAGGACTTCGATCGTCAGTCTGGCATCGTCCGTCCGATACTCGACATAATAGCCGCTGCCTTTCAAGCCTTTCTTCTGGAGCAAGGGCTCCCTTTGGAGCGTCTCGCTGACATTCAGCATCTTGCGCCGCTCGTTCGGCTTCACGGCGGCTAAGTAATCATAAACCATTAAACCGATCGAGGTTGAAAAAGTGCCGAACGTTCCGCCTTTGTAGATCGGCAGCAGCATCCACTCCGGCTTCGTCACGTGCGGTCCGTTCTCGTACACGACGGCCCGTTCCTTGCCCACTTCCGCCACCATTTTGACTTCGAAGTTTTTCAAATAACGCAGTCCGCCATGAACCAGCTTCGTGGAGCGGCTGGATGTTCCCGCGGCGTAATCCTGCATCTCTACCAATGCGACCTTCATCCCCCGGTTAGCGGCGTCTAAGGCAATACCGCTGCCTGTAATTCCGCCGCCTATCACTAATAAATCCACATGCATACCGTTTATTTGGTCTAATAAGGCGTCACGATCGAGCCCTGAAAATTTGGATGGCATCTGCTAAAACTCCCTCGCCGTTTGATTTACATGGTTGACGGAAACACAAAAATCCACACCCAATGGTATCCTTATTATGCCTAAGGATACCAAAAAGTGTGGATCTCAACATTCTCCGTCACATTGTATTTACTTGATACTAATCATAGTATTAGATGCAGCCGCTGTCAAGGGAAATGATCAGGGGCGTGCCTGGATTCGCCTTTCGTCAAGCGGGCGCTACGGCTTGCTCAACCTGCGGACCCATTCCGACAAGCGCTCTTTGCCGTTCACATAAATACGCTTCAGCTCCAAAGGCGGCTGCGCCGAAGTGGTCCAGCCTTGCCGGATTGTAAAGGCGTAACGGAACCCGGCCTCCTCCAGCACGGACAACGTGGTCTTGTTGAATTCGCCGTACGGGTAACAGAAGACGTCGGCCTTCGTCCCGAGCTTCTCCTCAATGAGCCGGCGCGCTTCCGTAATTTCCTCCTTCTGCTTCTCGGGAGAAAGCTTGGGCAGATGCGGGTGCGTCATGCCGTGCGGCTGAATATCCCAGCCCGACTCGTGCATTTGCTTCACCTGCTCCCAGTTCAGGTAACCGTCCTGACCTGCGACGCCGGGGGACATGAACAGCGTTGCGGGAAATTGATGCTTCTGCAGCACAGGCATCGCGTGCTCGAAGTTGTCTTCGTAACCGTCATCGAACGTCAGCAGCACGGGCTTCGGGGGAGCCGGCTTCTTTTTCTCAAGGATCAGGATAAATTCGGTTAAGGAGAGCGGCGTAAATCCGTGCTCGGCCAAATACGACATTTGAGCGGCGAACTTGTCCGGAGCAAGCACCAGCGAATTGCCCGGATCGTGACCGATGCTGTGGTAGTTGAGCACGGGCATGGATACCGTCTTCTTGTCTAGCGCAGCGGGGAAGGCTTCCGCCTCCGCGTTCGCGGAGGACCCGGCGTACACGACGGCCGTTACAGCCTCACGGCCTTCCGCAGCCGCTTCCGCCGCGGCTTGGGAGGCCGCCGCGGCCGCAGCCGTCTCGTTGACGCCGGGCGATGGCGCCGGGGCTTCGGGCGGCGACGTTGCCGCAGGCGGCGCATCGCCGGCAGCGCCAGCGTCTGCGGCGTCCGTGTCCGCCGCGGACGCAAGCGCCGCTGCTGCAGAAGGCGACACAGCCGCATCCGGTTCCGCAGGCGGCAGCGTCTCCTGCCGGGGCACCGCCGCAGTGAGGGGCGCTTCCCGCCCCGGCGGCGAGCCGGCTGAGGAAGTGCAGCCGGCGGCCCATAAACCGACGCCGGCCAGGACAGATAGCGATAGAGCGGAAGCCAGCTTACTTTTCATACGAATCCTCCCGCGCAAGAGTAATAAGCGAAGCCGGCAGCCTGTTTGCATGCTGGACATTCGTGTCATTTTGATCCTCTCAGGTAAGGCTATACGACTCATTCTTACATATGTATGCGGGCTGTCCGTGTTATTATTTCTCCATCGTCGAATAAATTCCTTTGCCCGCTTCGAAATCATGAGCTGCTCGGATGACGAACGGCAGCACTTGCGCGCTCACGGCCAAAAAGCGGAACGCCGTGCGCCGCAGCGCCCGAACATTCCGCTTCTGACCAGCCTGCCGCATCTAGTTCGCATGAGCTCTGCCCGTCACCCAGTTCCCTTGCCGGAACAACGGCTCTCGCTTGCCGTCCGGCAGCTCTCCGTCAATATCGAGCTCGGCCGATCCGACCATAAAGTCGACATGCGTCAGACTGACATTCGCGCCCTTCGCCAGCAGCTCCTCCTGCGTCATTCGCGTACCGCCCTCCAGCGTAAAAGGATACGCGCTGCCGATGGCAAAATGGCACGAGGCGTTCTCATCGACCCCGGTGTTGTAAAACACCCGGTTCAAATTCGATATCGGCGAGTCGTGCGGAACAAGCGCGACTTCCCCCAGATAACGGGCTCCCTCGTCGGTTTCCAGCAGTGCGGTTAAATAGTCCAAACCCGCTTCCGCCGAATAATCGACGATCCGGCCGTTCTCAAAGGTGAGCGAAAAGCCTTCCACCAGCCGGCCATTCAAATTGAGCGGCTTCGTACTCGTCACCGTCCCGTGGACTCCCAGGCGATGAGGCATCGTATACACTTCTTCGGTAGGCAGATTGGCTACGAAATAAACGCCCTGATCGTCGGTTGTGCCGCCGCCATGCCAAATATGGCCCTCCGGCAGCTCTACGGACAAGTCGGTGCCCTGTGCCCGGTAATGCAGCTTTTTATATTTCTTCGCATTCAAATCGTCTTTCGCCGTCTTCAGCCGGTCGATATGCGCTTGCCACGCCGCGATCGGATCCTCCCGATCCACCCGGTTCATCTTGAAAATGGTGTCCCACATCGCCTGAATCCGCTCATCCTCCGGCAGATCGGCAAATACTTTGGCCGCCCATGCGCGGGTCGGAGCTTTCACCAAGCACCAGCTGAACTTTTTATTGCGTACATAGCCTTGAAACTTTTGGCGCGCCACAGCGGCCGCTTTCGTGGCAGCCGTTACTTTATGCGAGTCAACGCCCTTGTATAATTCGGGGTCGGGCACTTTGATGTTCAGCAGCGCTCCCCCGCCTTCTGCGAGCTGTTCCATCATTTGCGCAGTCCACGCCGGGTAATAAGAAAACGACTCGTCCGGCGCATAAGCGAAACGGGTTTTCGTCACTTCCTCGTCGTCCCACTGCACCTGAACATATTTGGCTCCCGCTTGATACGCTTTTTGCACCACCTTGCGGGTAAACCCGGCGGCTTCGAGCGGCGATTCCACCAGCAGCACCTGACCCGGTTGAATGTTGACGCCGACGCGTACGACGAGCTCCGCATATTTTTCCAGATGTTGTTCAAATTCGTTGCTATCCATCTGCCTTATCTCCTCGTCCGAAAGTTCAAAATGTATATCCGTTAGTATACGCCAAAATGATGAATGAGCCCAAAGTCAGTTCAATATACGGAGCAGCACGCGCTCGTACAAGTTCCATGGCAGCAGCGCTTTCGCGCGCAGCGCGATTTTGGCGCCCCTGCCAAGCGGGTACCGCAAACTCGGGTTGGACAAAGCAACCACCCCGGCGATCCGATCGGCCACTTCCCGGGGGTCGGGCGCCGCTTGCGCGGCCTGCCGCGAATAACGCAGGACGCGCGCGAGCGGCTCGCGGTAGGGAGACGTGGCTGACGTGCAGATCGTATCAAAGCCTTTCTGCCAAATCGCAGTGCGGTAAGCGCCCGGCTCGATCAGGACGACGCGTACGCCGTACGGTCTCATCTCCAATCGCAGCGATTCGCTGAACCCTTCGACCGCGAACTTGGACGCGGCATAAGCCGAGTATCCCGGGAAAGCCGAACGGCCGCTGATGCTGCTTACATTGACGATACAGCCGGAACGGCGCTCTCGCATATGCGGCAGCACCGCTTTCGTGACGGCGACCAAACCGAAGAAGTTCGTCTCCAGCTGCTCGCGGAACCGCTCCATCGGCACATCCTCGACGAACCCGCCGACGGCCATGCCGGCGTTGTTCACCAGCGCGTCGATCCGCCCGTACCGCTCCGTTACGGCAGCGACGGCCAGCTCAATCGATTCCGGCTTGGTCACGTCAAGCGGCATCGTTTCGATCAGTTCCCCTACGCCGTCCCGCACCGCCCGTTCCAGCAGATGTTCGCGGGCTGCCACGTTACGCATCGTGGCGGCGACCCGATATCCCCGGCGCGCCAGCGTCACCGAAACGAGCAGGCCGAACCCGCTGGAAGCCCCTGTGACGAGCGCTACGGGCCGTTTGGCATCAAGGTTCTCCTTGCCCATCTTCATGACCTCCTCCGTTTCAACCAGCAGATGTTCATTAACGGCATCCCGTTTGCTCTCATCATACTTGGGATGGGCTGAGGGGACAAGCGAGGGGACAAGCGCAGCCCCCTGCCGATCCGCATTTTCCCGGGCCAACCGCCTGCGGGCGGGTGTCCTTCCCGCTGCTTTCAAGCGCGTATTCGTCGGACTTCACATCCAAACAATATTTATCGATACGACATTAACTGACATATTTTTCAACTATCTCGATATATAATATAACAGGTAACCCATATTATGGAATAAATGAACAGGAGTAAAGACAAGAATGAGTAACAATGTGATGGACGCCATACTGGAATCTCAAGAACGCTGTAAACAAATCGGATTAAATCCTGCTCTTATTCCATCCCCTTCCAAGAAACTGTCAGCTCGTGAACTATATAACCGACGCATGAAATATGACGAGCTGCTGTCCGTCATGAGCCTCTTTGCCGGGCGGGTCATCCACTTGTTGTCGCACACCCCGATCCTTCTCGTTCTAACCGACGAGCAAGGATTTATTCTTGAAATGTACGGCGACCAGTTAATTAAGAAAACCGTCATGGATCTCGGCATCATCAAGGGCATTCAATACAGCGAAGAAGATATGGGCACGAATTCGGTACATCTTGCCTTACAGGTCGACGCGCCGGTGGCCATTATCGGGGAAGAGCACTACCATCAGGCGCTTCATCAATCGGCTTGTTACAGCGTCCCGTTTCATTTCTGCAGCATATTCCCGCTTTCGGGAACGATTTCGTTATTGACTACTCTGGAGCAGAACAACCCGATTTATTTGACGCTGCTCAGCAACATTGTCGATTCAATCGAACGGGAGATCCTGCTGATCAAAAATAATCGTCAGCTCGACCTGCTCAACCGCATATTAATCGAAAATATGCGCTACGGGATCATCATTACCGACGTTTACGGCCGCATTACGGAATCCAGCCCGTTCATCGAACAAATTACGCAAAGCGCGAAGGCCGATCTGATCGGCTGCTCCGTGTTCGACATCGATCCGTTCGGCCGATATATGTTTGAAGTGCTGCAGCACGGCAAATCCTTTGAAAATGTGGAAATTACGTTCGGCAATCCGCTGAACGGCGGACTCGTCTGCCAATTCGACAGTTATATCATTTATGACGAGCACCGCCGGACCAAAGGCATGTGCGCGCAGTTTCGCGACATTACCGAGCGCCATATGCTCGAGAAGCAAATTATCGCCGCCGAGAAATATTCCGCCATCGGCAAGCTGGCGGCCGGACTCGCCCACGAAATCCGCAATCCGCTCACGTCCATTATCGGATTTATCAAGATGTTCAAATCAGGCGCTGTCCCCCCGGAGAAAGAAAAGCTGTATATCGATATGGTGTACAGCGAGCTGCTCGGATTAAACGACCTCGTTTCGCAATTTGTGCTGATGGCCAAGCCCAGCGTACCCGACCGCAAGCAGATCGATATTCAATCCCTCGTCGAAGATACGCTGCATTTCATGGAAAGCCAGTTTATTATGAAAAACGCTTACGTTCAATACCCCCTAAGCGGTCAACCGATTTACCTGCATGCCGACCCCGCGCAAATCAAACAAGTGCTCATTAATATATTGCAAAATGCCCTGGAAGCTTTACACGAGAAAGGTACGATCCAAGTCAGCATCGAACGCGACGATAAGCATGTGCGGATTCGAATCGAAGATAACGGTATCGGGTTAACCGAGAACGAGCTGAAGCAAATATTGCATCCTTTCTTTTCCACCAAGGAGAACGGGCTTGGGCTCGGGCTGTCCGTCAGCTACCGCATTATCGAAAACCATGGCGGCACGATCGATATCACCTCTACGAAATATGTCGGGACGACGATGACCGTCGTGCTTCCGCTGCCCTCAGCGCAGCCGCCGTACAGCAAGTAAAGCTGCATAGGTTTACGCACGCTTGTATACGCCAAGAAGAACCGTCCGCTCTGAACTGGTCAAGTTTTTGTAGACAGAGATATTAAAGCCGCTAAGCGCACTCCTTCCTGTAGGGAATGGGTGCGTTGTTTTTTAATCTAGATTGAGGCCTTTCGTTATTGTGAAAGAGCGCATGAACATACACAGCCCGATGTTACATACTTGTATAGTCGCGGTACCGTTCAATACTTGTCTGTCTTCCTTGATCTCTACAACAATGAGATTTTGGAACTTGAAGTCAGCGACAGGAACGATCTTGAGCTTGTCATACGTCCACTCCAAAGACTGCTTTCCACCAAAAAGAGCGATTTTGGAGCTTTTTTAATTGTGCGATCTCCAATTTTAGTTTCGCGTTCTCGTACTGTAATCGTTCCATCTCGGAAGTGAAGGTCGTCTTAGGTCTGCCAATAGCAGGCGTTCCCTTAGGTCTGCCCTTCGCTTTAGGCTGTAAGCCGCTCGCACCATGCTCGATATAGATTGTCCTCCAACTACGGATAAGCCTTGGTTCTAATTGGTGCTGGACAGCCAGTATTTCTATGGATATGCCTTCTTGAAGATGCTGCTCCACAAGCCTTACTTTAAACTCCTGCGAATGTTTACGATGGATGGATCCTTTTTTGGACATGAAAAAACAACCCCCTAGGTAGACTTTTTCGGCTTTTTAATGCCATGTCTACATAGAGGGTAGCAGTTCAAACACGGGCGGTTCTTCTTGGCTGCACTCCGCAGGTTACGCGCGCGCTTCCGTTTCCACACTCACGCCCCGCTCTTGATAAATCCTCATGACGACCTGCAGCGCGCCGATCGCTTTCGGGAACCCCACGTAAGCGGAGCAATGCATGAGAAGCTCCACGATGTCCACCGGCCGTACCCCGACGTTCAACGCCGCATGGACATGAAAGTCCAGCTGATCGACCGCGCCTTGCGTAACGAGCGACGATAGCGTAATCAGCTCCCGCTGCTTCTCGTCAAGCGCAGGTCTCGTATAGATGTCGCCGAAACCGTTCATGACAATGAGTTCCTCGAACGCCGGGTAAAAGCCGCGAATCGCTTCAAGCGGCGGAAACTGTTCCAGTCCGGTAAGCTTGGACATGACTTGTTTGCCTTGTAAATAACGATCTTCGCTCATAGACAGCTCCTCCTTGATGGCATGCATTAGTCTAACGTTAACAATCGGGTTAAAATCGGCGGAATTTCCAACGGATCGACCATGATCTCGATAACCGTCGGTCCGTTATGCCGCAAAGCTACGGTAACAGCCGTTCGCACCTGATCGGCGTCGAAGCACCGGTGGCCGGCCGCTCCCAAGGACTGCGCAAACATCACCGCATCAAGCGGCGCCGTATAAATCGCCCCCACGCTGCGACCGGTATTGTAAGACATCCCTTTATCGACCATGTCCAGCCTTCCGTTGTTCAGTACGACGAAGATAACGGGGAGCCGGTGATTGGCTGCCGTAGACACTTCGGTGCCGTGCATCATGATGCAGCCGTCCCCCGTTAAACACACGACGGTGCGGTCCGGAGCAGCCGCTTTCGCGCCGATCGCATAACCGATCGCATGGCCCATCGCGCCGAACACGTCATCGAACACAAAGGTCCCGGCTTGCTCGACAGCGAAATGCTGAAGCGCGTAGAACGTATGGCTGCCGTCGTCGCCAAAAACGATAGCATCGGAGGGCAAAGCGTCGCGCAACGCACGAACGGCGTCAACCGCCGACAACACGCCGGCCTCCGCATCGCTTAGAGGCGTTTCCTCGACCTCTCCGGCCGTTGCCGCGGCTGCCGCTTGCGCCGCCGTATGCTCCAGCTCGATGAATCCGGCGCCTTTCTTCAACCGCGCGTTCATACGCTGCAAGTTTTCCTTGGCGTCACCCAGCACAAGGCACGTCTTGACCCGCAGCGCCTTGCCGACGAAGGTCGCATCGCAATCGAAGTGGATCACCTGCTGCGGCATCATCTCCGGGGTGAACCCGGACAAGGTCATATCGCTCAATTTGCTGCCGACGACGATCATCAGATCCACACCCGATTTCAAATACTGCCGCGCGGCTTCCGTACCGCCTAAACCGAAGTTGCCGAGGCAAAGCGGGTGCGAGGTCGGGAACGCTCCTTTGCCGCCCGGACTTAAGATGACCGGGAGCCGGAAGCTTTCGGCCAGCGTGCGCACCTCCTCATACGCGTTCGCCGCCATGACGCCTTTGCCAAGCAGGAGAACCGGCTTCCGCGCGTTTCCGATGAGCTCGATCGCATCATCGAGATTCGGCGAGATCAGCTTCGGGATGTGCGTCGGCAAGGGAATGGAGAACGGTTCGATGGACGCTGTCAAGATGTCGAAAGGAATGCACAAATGCGCGGGACCTTTTATGCCGGAGCAAGCTTTCTCAATCGCATGCTGCACATACCGCTGCACCAAATCCGCACGCTCCACTCGTGCGCTGAAAAGCGTGACGGGTTCGAACATTTTCACCAGATCCGTACCGAATAGACTCGAGTCTTGTCCCATCGCCTTTCCCGAGTCTTCCGCCGAAGGTTGTCCGGTCAGGATCAACAAGGGGACATGATACGCCTTCGCTTGTCCGGCCGCCGTCAATAAATTCGTTCCGCCCGGCCCTGACGTGCCGACGGCCACACCCAACGTCCGATTCATCATGGCGTAGCCGGATGCCGCGAACCCTGCTCCCGACTCGTGCCGGGTCAAGACGAACTCGATGCCTTCCGCATCAAAATCCAACATAATCGGGGATATGGGTTTACCAGGAATGCCGAAAATATGGTCGACTCCCCATTTTTTAAAATTTGCCGCCAGTACTTGAGTAACTCGCATCGCTCTCTTCTCCTCTGTCTCTATAATGCCTTACTGGGGAAATGCAGGCAGGCTTAAACTCGGAAGCCGGAATAGGCGGGCAGGCGCTCGCTCTGCCTGCATCCATGCGCGACTCATGCTTGTGGTCCGCCGGGCTGAGCGACCCCGGGAGGAACGGATGCATAGCGGCTTACACCGTTTGACATCCTATTCGGTCAAGCTTGATTTCCCTGCGCTTGACCCCAATCGTATGCGACCCAAGTAGGAAAGCCTATGCGATTGGCAGCTTTGATTAGCATTTAATTCCACATTTAGGATAAAAATCCCTTCTTTTTTTCGATAATTTTCCAAATTTTATGCATGTTTCCACATTTATCATGTAGAAAGCCGATTTTTCGCCAAATCATGAGCTCCATCGTGAATGTTTCGACATATAAAAATACCCTTCGCCGCCTTAGATGAAGGCGCGAAGGGCACTGTTTACTTCTTCCATTCGTTATATGCGCCGGCGGACGGCAAAAGGATTTGACTTTCGGACACCGGCTAGTCATCTTCATTCGGACACCCCGCGCCGCTTCTCCAATGGCCGGAACGCGCCACTTTGGTTTGCAAATATTTTTCGTTATACGGCGAAATGTCACCCCACAATGGAATTCGGTCTTCGACGTTCATGCCCGAAGCCTTGAGCGCTTCCAGCTTCTTCGGGTTGTTCGTGATCAATGTCACCGGCTTTTGCCGCAAAAATCGAAGGATGCTGATCGCGTCGTCATAATTGCGCGCATCGTCCTTGAAGCCGAGCTCCAGGTTGGCTTCCACGGTATCAAGACCTTTCTCCTGCAAAATGTAGGCCATCGCATTGCTGAATAAGCCGATGCCCCGCCCCTCATGATTAGCCAAGTAACATAGCGCGCCCGTTCCGTGCCGTACGATCATCTTCATCGATTCATGCAATTGAAACCCGCAATCGCAGCGCTTGCTGCCAAAAATGTCACCGGTGTGACAAATGCTGTGCATGCGGATGAGCGCCCGCTCGGCGCCGGCAAAATCACCGTACACCAGCACGCTGGACTGCTGCTTCTCCGCCAAGTTACAGGAAGAGAGACGTCCGATCAATTGCTCCGTATCCGCCTGTTCCCGGCATATTCGGGCTGCCGCCGGATCATGAACCGGAAGCCAGCAGTACCACTGAAACAGGACCGTTTCCCCGTCCAACTCGACCGGCAGCCGTATCGGTCCGACCAAAATATTCGTCGTATTCGAGCCTGCCACCGTTTGAATACTATCGTCCAGCATGGCGGCGATATCGTGAGCGATCAATCGTATTCCACCTTCCTCGGACCGGGTCCGAACATGTTATACTAACCATTTGTCCCTGGGCTTGAAAAATATGCGCGCCGCGTTGAAGCCCCGCCCGAACGCAGCCGCACGGCGAGCCCCCCGCCAGCGCCCCCACTCACAAAATCTTCTCCCCGAACAACGCGCCGATGAGCTCAACCGCGGCCAGAGCCGTCCGGTTCTGCCGATCGAGCAGCGGGTTCACCTCGACGAACTCGGCGCTTCGGAGCACGCCCGCGTCGGCCAGCAGTTCCATCGCAAGCAAACTCTCGCGCAAGCGGATTCCGCCGGGGACAGGTGTACCGACACCCGGAGCTTCGCACGGATCGAGCCCGTCGAGGTCAAGGCTCAGATGAAGGCCGTCCGTACCGTCCGCTGCCCGGTCCATCGCCCGCTTCATGACCTCTTCAATGCCGAGCCGCTCGATATCGCGCATCGTAAACACAAGGATGCCCCGCTTCTTGAGAAATTCACGTTCGCCGGGGTCGAGCGATCGCGCGCCGACCAGCACCGTATGCTCCGGCTGCACCTTCTCCGTCTTGCCGCCAATCCCGGTTAATCGGGGATGCCCGCAGCCGAGCGCAACCGCCAGGGACATCCCGTGGATGTTGCCGGAGGGCGTAGTCTCGGCGGTATTCACGTCGCCATGGGCGTCGAACCAGATGAGACCCAGCTTGTCGACGCGGCTGGACATCCCGGCCACCGTGCCGATGGCGATGCTGTGATCGCCGCCGAGCACAAGCGGCAGGCGGCCGTCTCCCGCCGCCTTCGCCACCGCCTCGCACAGACGTTCGTTGACTGCCGCGATTTCGTCCAGATGGCGCAGGGAGCTTGCCGTCCCCGGAACGGACAAGGAGCTGCACCGTTTCACGACCAAGTCTCCTTCATCCTTAACGCTGTGCCCAAGCTGCTCCAATCGGCTGACCAGACCGGCGTTGCGAATCGCGGTCGGTCCCATGTCCGCGCCGCACCGGCTTG
Organism: Paenibacillus sp. JCM 9796; assembly: GCF_055379675.1. Taxonomy (NCBI): domain Bacteria; kingdom Bacillati; phylum Bacillota; class Bacilli; order Caryophanales; family Paenibacillaceae; genus Paenibacillus; species Paenibacillus sp. JCM 9796. Next base: position 4,585,226 of record NZ_AP043723.1, on the reverse strand, counting down.
CTCCCAAGTCCATAGGCACCCCGATAATGGACAGCGTCCTGCCCGTTAGCTTCGTCATGCTGCTCACCTCTGTCCTGCATAATCGGATGAAGACCGGAACAAATGCTTGGCCACGAACCAGAAATTCGCCGGCCGCTCGGCGATGCGCCGCGTAAAGTAAGGGTACCAATGACGGCCGAACGGCGTGTAAACCCGCACGGCATAACCGGCATCCGCCAGACTCCGCTGCAAATCGACGGCAATCCCGTATAGCATCTGAAATTCGAACCGATGCCGGGGAACGGCCAGTCGTTCGGTCAGCTCAAGCACGCTGCCGATCATCCGCGGGTCATGCGTCGCCACCGCCGCGTACCCGCCCTGCTCCAGGTGGGCGCGAACGAGACGGACGTAGGCCGCATCCACCTCCCGCTTACGGCGATACGCGACATCGGGCGGTTCGCGGTAAGCGCCTTTGACAATGCGCAGGTTCGTCCCTTGCGTTCCGATCTCCCGGACGTCCTGCTCGCTCCGGAACAGATACGATTGCAGAACGAGTCCGATCCGTTCCGGACCGAAACCGCTGCGCAGCTGGCGAAACAAATCCACCGTCGCCTGCGTGACCGAAGAGTCCTCCATATCGATCCGCACGAAATTCCGGCAAGCGGCCGCCTCGCCTGCGATGCGTTCCATGAGCTTCAAGCATAGTCGAGGATCCGTCTTCAACCCGAGCTGCGTCAGTTTGACGGATACGTTCGCGCGCAGCCCATGCCGTTCGATGACCGGGAACAGCTCCGCAATGGCGGCGGCGGTTTGCTCGGCCTGACGAGCATCCGATACGTTCTCGCCCAGCAGATCGAGCGTAGCCAGCAGTCCGCGCTCGTTCAGCCTTTTCACTTGGGCGAGCGCCTCGGGCAGCGATTCTCCGGCAATGAATCGATCGACGCCGAACTTCATGCCGTGTTTCTCAAAGAGCCACCGGACCGGAGCAAGCTCCGCCACGGTCAGTACGCTTCGTCGAAGCATCGGATCCAGCATACGGGCGCCTCCCTTACCAGCATTCGGAAATGAGCTTAAGCGGCGTCAACCTTGACAAGCCCTTACGGGAGTAAGGATTCACGCCGTCAGCTCCTTTCCGTCAATACGTCTTCTACGCAATCTGCCGCCCAATCAAGCTCATCCTCCCGAATCGTCAGCGGCGGGGCTATCCGGATGACGCGATCGTGCGTTTCTTTACAGAGCAATCCGGCTTCCATCAAGCGCTCGCAGTACGGTCTGGCCGGCCCCTGAAGCTCTATCCCGATCAGCAGTCCTTGACCGCGGACGTCCCGAATCAGGGGCGAGCGGATCTGCTTGAGCCGTTCCAGCAGCCAAACGCCTGACGTCCGGGCGCGTTCGGCCAGATTCTCGTCCTCCAGCACCTGCAGCGCGGCCAGCGAAACGGCGCAGGCCAGCGGATTGCCGCCGAATGTCGAGCCGTGCGAGCCCGGATTGAAGACGCCGAGCACTTCACGGTCCCCGGCAACGGCGGATACCGGGAGCACGCCGCCGCCAAGCGCTTTACCGAGCACGTAAACGTCAGGCTGCACATCTTCCCAGTCGCAGGCGAACTTCTTCCCTGTCCGGCCGAGCCCCGTCTGAATTTCGTCCGCGATCGTCAACACCCCGTGACTGCGGCATAAAGCGGCGGCCTCGCGCAAATAACCGGCAGGCGGAATGATGATCCCGGCTTCGCCTTGTATCGGCTCGAACAGGAAAGCAGCCGTTCGCTCGTTTATCGCTTGCCGCAGCGCTTCGGCGTCGCCGAACGGCACCGTGACGAAGCCTGGCGTGAACGGACCGAAGCCCGCCCGGTATGCGGGCTCGGTGGAGGCAGAGGTCACGGCAATCGTGCGCCCGTGGAAGTTGTTCCGGCACACGATGATTTCCGCCTGCGAATCAGGAATGCCTTTGACCTCGTACGCCCAACGCCGTGCCGCCTTGATCGCCGTTTCGACCGCCTCCGCCCCGGTGTTCATCGGAAGCACGGTCGTTTTGCCCGTCCAGCGGCATACCGCTTCGTACCAGTCTCCGGCCAGGTCGTGGTGAAACGCCCGCGACGTTAACGTGACCCGTCCGGCCTGCTCCGTCAACGCCTGAATAATTTTCGGATGCCGGTGCCCCTGATTCACAGCCGAGTAGGCGCTCAGCATATCCAAGTAACGCCTGCCGTCCGCATCCTCCAGCCAAACGCCTTCGGCGCGCGTGATGACGATCGGCAGCGGATGGTAATTGGCGGCTCCGTACAGCTCCGCCTTGCGAATGAACGGTTCGGAACGGTTCATGCCGTATCCTCCTCTCTTCCTCTTTGCTTTAGAGCATCAATTCGTCCGCCGCCTCCTCCAGCTTCAGGAAGCCCAAATAAACGGAGCGGAACAACCTCGATACATCCGCGTCGCTTAACAGCTCAGGCTTGAGATCGTCCATGTACGCTTGACCCTTCCAACGTCTCAACCATTCCAACTGCTCCTGCCGCGAACGGGGAAAAGACAGCGGCACCGACAAGTCAGCCATCACGTTCACCTACTCCTTCAGGATGATGGAATTTAATGAAATGTTGGAATTTTCAGACTTTATTACATCATATGATCGACATTTCCGCTTCGTGATGTTTTTATGCTCGTGCCCCTGAAGTGCCAAGCCTGTTCCAGCACAGGTATGTAGCGACAGAAAAAAGGCGCAGCCGCCTGACGTATCGATGTTTTGTTTGGCCACAAACAAACACGATATCCCAGGAAGTACCCCTCTATCAGGTATTGTATTCACTAGGCCGGGCTGTCTTTCCTCCCCCGGTCTCCCCGGCTTAATACGGCACACGGACCGGGACGCAGCCCCTTGCATACGAATCGCCCGCTTCCCCGGCAGGAAAGCAGGCGGTTCGACAGTACGTATTCGCGGCTGGTCCGGCGTCCGCCCATTTGCATGTCGCTCTTCAACCGAAGTATAATGAGAACACACGTTCCTTGAGGAAAAACATACCTATTTACGCACATTATAAGGACAACAGGTGATCGAATACGATGGATCCGAACCGCTTTTATGAGGAAATCCGAATCAAGTACCAAGGCGAAGATCGCGCCAAGTTGGTCATGCAGCAGCTCAGAACGTATCAAGAAAGCAAAAAGCACCGCAAATGGTGGCAGAAGCTGCGCATCCTCAGGAAAACAAAAACGCAGCCCAAACCTTGGGATTGAAGCCGTTCATGGATGCCGCGGGATCACTGGCCATGGCATCCGGGCGATCGTACACCCGGATTCGCAATTCCAGCCAGGCGGCCCAGGTTGACCGCCGCCTGGCTACACGCCTCCAAGCATCCGCAGCACGTCCTCGTTCCCCGGCAGCGAAGATACGGCGCCTTTACGCGTCGTTGCGATCGCGCCCGCCGCATTCGCGTAAGCCAGCATCTCCCGGATGACGCCCGGTTCGAGACCGTTCACCGGTAATTCGCGCGTATGCAATTGATACAGCAGCGCCCCGATGAAGGCGTCTCCCGCGCCGGTCGTGTCCGCCACGGTAACGGAGTGCCCCGGGACGGCGACCCGTTCGTCCGCCGTATACCAGACGGCGCCGGCTGCGCCTTTCGTATAGACCACGTGCCGGACGTCGCCCGTGAACAACGAGGCGATCGCTTGTTCCTCGTCCTCCAGCCCGGTGACGAAGGCTAGCTCCTCATCGCTGATCTTCACGATGTGCGCTTTCGGAAGAAACGCCAGAATCGTCCGCCGGCACGCCTCCGGACTGCTCCACAACGGCAGCCGCACATTCGGATCGAAGCTGACGATGCCGCCCATGGCTTTCACCGCTTCAATCGCTTGAAGGTGCGCATATTTCACCGGCGCTTCGATCAAATCGACCGAGCAAAAATGCAGAATGTCGCCGCTCCCGAACGGAATCCCTCCGATCTCGTCCGCGGCGAGCAGCATGTCCGCGCTCGGATTGCGGTAGAAGGAGAAATCCCGGTTCCCGTCGCTGCTCAAGCTGACGAAGGCAAGTCCCGTCTTGGCTTCGCCGGTTCGAAGCACATGACGCACATCCACGCCTATGCCGCTCATCGTCTCGACGAGGAAATCCCCGAACGCGTCGCGGCCCAATTTGCCGATAAACGCGCTTGAGCCGCCGAGCTTCGCAACCGCGCACGCCACATTGAACGGAGCCCCGCCGGCAGCCCGTTCGAACCCGCCCACATCCTTCAGCCCGATGCCCTTTTCCGTTGGAATAAAATCAATCAGCGCTTCCCCAATCGTATACACGATAGACAATGAACGTCCCTCCTAAATATTAACCGATATCCCATTTCGTCAACGAAACGACCCTGCACTCGCCTTCGGAGAATAACGCAATTCCGCGCGCCTGTTCGTTCGGATAAATACGGCCGGTCATCACCTTATGCCCCTTCCCGAGGAACACCTCTACAGAGGAGACGTCGACGAAGATTCGCAAACTAAGCTTGCCGTCCTCCAGCTCGATGGACGTTTTTCTTTCCCCTTTCGGTCCTATCCCTGAACGATCGCGGTTGAAGCGGAACTGCCGCTCCTCCGCATGATAGGACAGCACGGTTTCCTCCCGACCGGACGTACGCAGCTTGATTCCGAACGCCGACGCACCCTTGGCCTCGATCACAACCTTCAGCTCATAACGGTCTCCTTGCGTCTCCAGAACCCGCTCCCCCTTCAGTATAACATCTGAAAGTTCGTAAGGGGCTTGCCGATACGCTTCGATCTCGTCCACCGGCTTGAACACCAGACGGTCGCCGTCCGTCAGCACCTCGCGCGGAACGGTCATCGCCCCCGCCCAGTGATGTCCTTGCTGCGTCGGCATCAACGATTCCCACATATCCATCCAGGCGATCATAACACGGCGGCCTTGTGCGTCAATCGTCGTTTGCGGGGCGTAGAAATCGAAGCCGTAATCGATCGGATAATACGCGTCATAATGAAAGCGGCCATCGTCCGTATCCAAGTGCCCGACCATATACGTCGTGGAATGCAAATTGCAATAATCGTCCCCTTGCGCGGGCACCCGCTGAGGCGACATCATCAGCACGTCCTTCGAGCCGAGCGTGAACACATCCGGACATTCCCAGTTATCGCCCAGCGTTCCATCGCTCTTCGCGATGACGTTCACATACTCCCAGTGTACCAGATCCGCCGATCGATACAGCAAAATCAACCCGTGTCCTGCGCCGTCATTCGATCCGAGCACGGCATAATACGCGTCTCCGCGCTTGAACACCTTCGGATCGCGGAAATCTTGGCGGCTCACGCCCTGCGGAATCGCCCCGGCAGCAATGACAGGATTATCCTTCCATTTCACGAAGGTCACCCCGTCCTCCGACACGGCGATCGCCTGCTCTTGCCGGTAGTCCCGGTCCTTATCCGGTCCGGTCTCGACATGCCCGGTATACATCAAGTACAGACGTCCCTCATGCTCGATCGCGCTGCCGGAGAAGCAGCCTCCCTGATCATAAGCTTCATCGGGCGCGAGAGCGACCGGCAGGTGCTCCCACCGGATCAGATCGCCGCTCACCGCATGGCCCCAATGCATCGGCCCCCATTTGGCCTCGTACGGATAATATTGATAGAACAAATGATACGTTCCGTTATAATGGATAAACCCGTTCGGATCGTTCATCCAGCCGTATTCGCTCATGAAATGGTAATGCAGCCTGAAGTCCGAACGCAGCTGATGTTTGTTTTCCCGAATAAATCGGTTCGCTTTCTCTACGGTATAGGTCATTATGCATCCTTTCCGATCGCGCTGCGTCTTATATTTATTTAAGGAGCCCTGCACATTGAACAAGGGGAATATAAGGGCCATTATAGATGTCAAAGGTTTGACATGTCAATCGTTTGACATCATACGGTTTACGAAACTACGAAGCATCAATGCCCCGTAGTCCCGTTCTTAGCGCAGTCGTCTAGTCTTCATTCCGGTTACGTAGACTCCCGTTCGATCAATTCGACCGGAAGAATGTTGTGATAGTCGAATTCGGATTCGTCCAATTGCCGCTGAATAAGGTCAATCGCCAATCGGCTCATCGCTTCAATCGGCTGTCTTATGGTAGATAAGGAGGGGAACATCCAGGAAGCCGCGTTGACGTCGTCATATCCGACGACCCGTACGTCGCGCGGCACGTCTTTCCCGAGACGCCGGCATATTTGCACCACGAAAGCCGCAATGATATCGCTGGTCGCAAACACGCCGTCGATATCGGGATGCTGCTGCAGCAGCTCGTCAATAATACGCTCGTACTGGCTTTGGTCGAACACGTTCATATCCGTTTGGATCATGACATGATCGGTCCCGCTCTGGTTGACGACGTTCTTAAACGCTTCGCTCCTTTGATTCGCAAGCAAATTAAGCTCTAAATTTCCGCAAATATGCGCGATCTTCTTGCAGCCCTTCCCGACCAACAATTTCGTCGCCAGCTCGCCGCCGCGGTAATTGTCCGAAGCGACAAATGGAATGTTGTCGCCGATCCGCCGATCCATGGTCACGATAGGCCGGTTTATATGCTTGTATTCCCCGACTTCCAACGTATGGCTGCCCATAATGATGCCGTCGACCCGGTTTCGTTTCATCATGTCGATATATTCGCGCTCTTTATTCGGGTCAAGCAAGGAGTTGCACAACAGCAGCTTAAATCCGTATTGATGCGCGTAGTACTCCAGATGCGTCGCCAGCTCACCGAAGAACGGATGGGACACGCTCGGCAGAATCAGCCCGATCAGGTTCGATTGCTTCTTCAATAACGAGCGCGCGATTTCATTGGGGCGATAGCCAAGCTCGTCCATGCATTCGTATACTTTACGCCGCGTCGCTTCGCTAATATAACCCCGATTGTTCAATACACGCGAAACCGTCGTTACCGAAACCCCTGCCTTTAACGCTACATCATTAATGGTTGCCATACGCCGTACGCGTCTCCTCTTCTCCTCAAAAAATGGCTTATGCCAAACATACCTGAAAATGATCCTTGGGTAAAGGACAAGCTGGCCTCATATGCCGCCGTTATTGGCAAGGCACAGGCTTACGAACCTTCCCTCCCGGCTAGCCGCCCAGGTTATTGACGGCATTCACGGTAACCCCGTTCATAAACGATCGGACGTTGTCGACCGCCGTTGCCATTAATCGGGCTCTCGCTTCTTGAGTGGCCCAGGCAATGTGAGGGGTAATGATGCAGTTCGGCGCGGTAAGCAGCGGGTGTTCGGCCGGCGGCGGCTCGACCGCCAACACATCGAGCGCAGCGCCCGCGATACGTCCGGCGTGCAGAGCCTGAGCCAACGCCTGCTCATCAATAAGCGCGCCGCGCGAAGTATTGATGAGGAAGGCGGAGCGCTTCATTAATTCAATGCGCTCTGCATTGATCATGCGCTCGGTAGCCGGCGTTAACGGGCAGTGCAAGCTGACGACGTCCGATTCGGCCAGCAGCCGCTCCAGCGGCACCCACTCGACGTCTTCATGCGGCGGCGGAGTCGTCCGGCCGCTGCCTGCGGCAAGCACGCGCATGTCCAGCGCCCGGGCGATCCGGGCCGTTTGACCGCCGATCCGGCCCAGCCCGACCAGCCCCATCGTCTTCCCGGACAATTCGACCAGCGTCGACCGGGTGAAACAGAAGTCCTGACTGCGCGACCACTCGCCCTGCTTCACCGCCTCGTCATGCCGCCCCACCTGCGAACTGAGCTCCAGCAGGAGAGCGAATACGAATTGGGCGACCGATTGCGTGCCATACGTCGGCACATTCGTTACGGGAATTCCCCTCTGACGGGCAGCCTCCGTATCGATAACATTGTACCCCGTCGCCAATACGCCGATATACTTAAGCTTGGGAAGGCGGGCCAGGGTATCCGCCGAAAGCGGCGTTTTGTTCGTAATCAAGATCTCCGCTTCATAAGCGCGATCCACAATCTCCTCCGGAGAGGTGCGGTCGTATACAACCAAGCGCCCCAGCTTCTCCCATTCACTCCAACTCAAATCCCCCGGATTTAAGGTATAACCGTCCAGTACCACGATGTTCATCAACGTTTTCTCCTCCCTGAAGCTCCTGTTCTTTCTTGAACTACCATCCCTTATACGGTTTATTTATAAGGCCTGGTTTAACAAATACAAGTCTTCTTCTTGATTCCGGTCTTTCCCAGCGCTTCTACTTTGCGGATGTATGCCGTGGCGAGCGGCACCTTGCAAGCGGTTTCACCTACATCCACATGGACCTTGCCGATTTGTTCCGCCACTTCCCTCGCTTCCTCCTGCAGAGCGGCAATCGAGGTGCCTGCCACGATAACGAAGCCGTTCATCGTGTAACGCACGCGGTTACGCTCTTCATGAATCGTCTCCCGCACCCGCTTCAGCAGACCGCGGATTTCCGCGATATCCAGCTGCTTGTCCGGTGTTATCGAGATGTAGTTCGCATACGTGCTCCAGCCGCACGCAGCGATCAGCTCCTGGTCCGAATCGAGCCATTCCCTCGCCAGATCGAGCGCGAACGGACTTTCCGCCGCTACGCCCGCCACCGTATACTCGGCAAGCATATGCCAGTATGCCTGCCTGGCCCAAGTCTGAAGCTGTTCCTTCCCCATCTGTTTCGGATTTACCGACAGCCCGGCCAAATACATCGCGTCATGATTACCGGAATCGTATAACGCCAGCGCTAACGCCTGATCCTTGCGAACCTGCTTCACCAACGTTTTTAAATCTCCGATCTTCACACCGAAGCAAGGTTCTTTGGCCCCGTGACGAAAAAACGTTTTTTTCGTTTGTTCCGTTCCCATGGCTTCAAGCTTGCTCATAACCTCTTCCAAAGTCAACATAACCACTTCCTTATAAGGCGCAGTTTAGTTATATCCTATCACACTCCCGGCCATCTCCCAAGTATCCAAATCATATAAAAGAGCCACTTTCGTGGCTCCCGCTCCATCGCCTCAGAAGAACAGGCAGCTTGCGAATGAAACCCGGTCTCTCCGCTTGCCGCCCAGCAGCTTGTAGACCGGCACGTTCAGCTTTTGCCCATCCTCTCGAGACAAGCGAATTCGATGCTGGCCAGGAGCTGTTTTCACTCCCCGGCTAAAACCAATACCATAATCCCGCGGGATCAGCACCTTCTACAACCGTCCCTCTCCCTGCCTCCGAAATGAAGGGTCGTTATGCTCCCCGACGGATCGCGTCACCTGATCGAGACAACGGAGAAGCCGTCCCGCCAGTTCACGGGTTAGCTTGCCCGAATCCACCAAATCGCGGATTTCCTCCCGTAGAGCACGGACCGCTTCCAGCCAATGCTTCGGCTGATACAAGCTGAACAAGCCCGAGATGAACGATCCCATGTCGCGGACGGAGGGCGCGGACGGAAAGGACGTCCCTGGTGTCAACAGCAATTCCAACTGATTCAGCAGCTCTTCAAACTTATAAGCCGTCTCCCGGGAAATGCGTTCGTTCTGAAATAAGCTGCCCGCCTCCTCGCGCTCTGCCTGAATGCCGATAAGCCGGATTTCCGACTCCCGAAGCGCTTTGCGCTCCCGTTCTTCGGAGATGACCGATAGCGCAGCCGCTTCGCTGCAAACCGACAGTTCCTCGCGGATCAGACGGATCGTCGCCTGGAGGATTCGAATGCCGCCCGCTTGTCCGATCTCCTCTTGCTCCGCTTCGGCAGCGTCGTCTTCTGTCTTCATGAGCACCGGCAGCACAAAGCTTGCGGTTACCATCGTGAATACGATAACCCCGGCCGCCATAAAAATAATCAAGTCGCGTTGGGGAAAGGGCGACCCGTCCTGCAGCGTATAAGGAATGGAGAACGCTGCGGCCAGCGTGATCGCGCCCCGGACGCCGGATAAAGCGGTCAGCAGAGCCGGCTTCAGCTGCGGCTTGGTTATCTTATTACGGCTGCCGAGCAGCCAGGCTCCCGTCCAGCCTGCATAAATCCACAGAAACCGGAGCGCAAACAGCCCGGTGGAAAGGACTGCCACATACAAGAGCACCCGACTGATGTCGAAAGCCCCGCTCTCAACAATAACAGCGGTGACGACGGGAATGTGCAGGCCGAGCATGATGAATACCAGTCCGTTCAGCATCAATAAAATAACCGACCAGGTGCTGGCCGATACGATTTGCAGCTTGAGCATGGAGGATTCGGCGCGTTCCTGCTCGATCGCATGTACGATGCCGCCCGCGACGACAGCCAAAATGCCGGATACGTGCAGTTCCTCTGCGGTCAAGTAAATGAAGAACGGCGTAACGATTTGGAGCAGTGTTTGTAGCGTCGCTTCTTCCACGCCCAGACGCCGGATCAGCACCCGGAGACGAATGATCAGGAACGATAAAGCCGCTCCGCACACCGTTCCTCCGATTGCCATCCACACGAAGCTTAAGCTCGCCGCCGACAGGGAGAACACGCCCGTCAACATGGCGGCTATCGCAAATTTGAAAGCGACCATGCCGGATGCGTCGTTGATCAGCGCCTCCCCTTCGAGCAGACGAAGGATGCTCTTGGGCAGATGAACTCGGCGGGAGATGGCGCCTACGGCCACCGCATCGGTCGGCGAGAGAATAGCCGCCAGCGCAAAGGCAGCGGGCAGCGGAATGGAAGGGATCAAACCATGTATGCCGTACCCGGCAATAAACACCGTCGCGAACACTAAACCCAGCGCCAGCAGCAGAATCGGGGCCTTGAGCTTCCATAGCTCGTCCCTTGGCGTTTTTCTGCCGTCATGGTACAGCAGCGGCGCGACGAACAGCACCAGAAACAGTTCCGGATTCAACGGAACGTGAATGCCGAATGGCGATAACGCGGCCAGACAGCCGAGAACGACTTGAAGGAGAGGAAGCGGCACGGCCGGCAAGAACCGGTGAACGATGACGGAACCCACAATAATAGCGAGCAGGATGAGAATATCGATAAACAGCTCCATCTCGAATCCCCCTTCTTGTGTAAGCTCGAACCCTGCAGGGGCACTATCATTTATTTAAACCAAAATAAGCAAAACGTACCGGGACGGGAGCGCGGGGTGCGCGGTTGCCGTGTGTCCGGGACGGGGGAGCGAGGTTGGGCATTTCGGACAAAATGAACTTAAGGGAACATTTGTTCTGTAATCCAACTACATAATCGGCCGGGCCTACGCAGCGAGCGGACTAAACGGCTCAGCCGCCCGACATATCTTCCACATCTCTAACATGAATTTGATAATCACTGACCCTCTCGCCACATCCCTCGATCAGCGAACACGTAGACGCTTATGCTGCTTGTTATACCGCTTCCGCCGTTTCCTCCGCCATAAAATGCCGGTGACCCCGCGAGAATCCTATTTACTGCCCATAATTTCCCCGGAAATGATTTGCCCGTTCCAGCTCCAGAACGACAATGTTTCGTGCGTCAGCCCCTTCACATGGGCCGCGTCCGCTGCCGTGCCCGTCTGTTCCCAAGTCCAACCGAGCAGGCGGCATGCGGTGATAGGGCACAAATATATTGGCCAGGCCGGGAAGTGTTGCTGGTCGAGGATATTTTCCAACCGCCGTCCGGGAACAGGCGGACGCCTTCGACCAGCACGGTTGCGAGGTGCTTGCGCAAAGCTGCGATGATAGAAGCCGAATCGGCTGTTCACGCCGAACAGCTTCTCCAAGGCGAAGTAGGCGGTTCAGCTTTTACCCGCCAAGTCCATGTTGATTCTTGCCAGCCCGACAAAAAAACGTTCGTCAAAAACGTCCAAGCTATCGGCTGTCGTATCTTCCGCACCGCCCATCGTGCGGGAGCTGTCGAGCCCCTTTCCCTTGCGGATCAAGTAGCAAACGTGCTTCTGATGTCCGGGATCTTCCTGGGCTATCTGGAATTAAATGGTTAGTTTTTCACGACTTTGGTGATGCCAGCATCCCTTGGAACGGATCGATCGGTTCGGCTGATCATTCAAAAAGTTGCGCGTTCGTATACATTGGTATACAATTTATGTGAACATTATTAACATATAAGAGGTTTATGATGGCGGAAACTTATCGCAAATCCAAAGTCGAGCATTATGTCTCGCGACTCCTGCTTCGAAAGAACGCTTTGAAGCGGCAAGTGGAGCAAGCGGAATTTGTGGAGATGAAAGATTTTTTCAGAGGGCAGCTCGCAGCCATCGATTTGATTATCGATGAGTTGACCGCAGAGTTTGCGCTTGAAGAATCACATACAAAGATCGAGGGGGAATCTTGCTCATGAACACAGGCACGACAGCGGCTAAACAGCAGCCGCAGCACAGCCAAATCAAGAAGTTGAAATTGCTCCGCAGGTCTATTTTCATGACCATAGGGGCTGCAATGGTTTCGGTAGGCTTAGAAATTTTTCTGGTGCCCAACAAAATCATCGACGGCGGGATCGTCGGCATTTCCATCATTTCCTCAGTGTTAAGCGGACTGCCTCTAGGTATTTTTCTGTTACTTCTCAACCTTCCGTTTCTTATTGTAGGGTATAAGCAAATCGGAAAAACGTTCGCGATTTCCACCCTATACTCCGTCCTGATCATGTCGATCGGCACTACGCTGCTCCATCCGGTCCCGCCCCTTACCATCGATCCGCTGTTAGCTGCGGTATTCGGCGGCATCATTCTGGGCATCGGCGTAGGCCTCGTCATCCGCTCCGGCGGATCGCTCGACGGTACGGAAATCGTGGCGATCTTGTTCAGCAAGAAGTCGGCGTTCTCGGTCGGCGAAATCGTCATGTTCATCAACCTCTTCATCCTCGGAAGCGCTGGCTTCGTGTTCGGCTGGGATCACGCCATGTATTCATTGATTGCTTACTATATTGCCTTCAAGATGATTGACATTACGATCGAAGGGTTCGACGAATCCAAATCCGTCTGGATCATTAGCGACTACAACAAGGAAATCGGCGAAGCGATTCTCCACCGTCTAGGCCGTGGAGTCACGTATTTGAACGGCGAGGGCGCCTTTACCGGAGGCCCGAAGCGAGTCATTTTCTGCGTGATTAACCGCCTTGAAGAGGCGAAGATGAAGACGATCGTAGAGGAAATGGATCCTGCCGCCTTCCTCGCCATCGGCAACATCCACGATGTGAAAGGCGGACGCTTTAAGAAGAAAGATATTCATTGAGTGGAACAAGCAGGCCAAAAACCTCCACCCCCGCCGGATCTGGCGGGGGTGGAGGTTTTTCATGAATCATATCCGTACAGGAGGTCTACTTCCCGTTCAATTGCCACCATTTCAGGTACGTGTAAGGATCAACGGGTTGCCATGGATTAATAGTATAAATGCCGAAGTGCAGATGCGGATCGAATTTTCCTTCCGTGCCGACCGGCCCGTAACCGGTATTTCCTACATAGCCGAGCAATTGGCCTTTCCGAACGGTTGCGCCCTTCTTCATGCCGTCCGCGTAGCCGGACAAGTGGGCATAGTAAAATTGCGTATTGTCATCCACTTTGACCGAAATGCGCCAACCGCCATACTCGTTCCAGCCGATGTTTACGATGGTTCCGTCCATGACGCTGTAAACGGGCGTTCCCTTCTTTGCCATAATATCGACGCCTTCATGTGTTCGAGTTTCCGTCCCGTCCGGAGACCATGTCCGGGAATCGGCGTAATTGTTCGTAAACGGTTCATATGTACCTGCCCGCAGCGGGAAAATGCCTTCCAGATATGCCGCAGGCTTTTGCGGAATATGAATGGCGAGTCCCGGCCATATATTGTTCGGATCGGCGATTTGCGGGTTCGCTTGGATGAGCGTGAGTGTGCTGATTCCGTAACGGGCGGCTATTTTCCAAAAAGTATCGCCGTTTTGGATGATATACGTATTCGGATCGTCAGAGAGCTGTAAGACTTGCCCCGGATAAATCGAGGTCGAGGATAGCCCGTTTGTTTTTACGATTTGATCAACAGTCGTCTTGTTTGCCGCAGCGATTTTCCATAAGGAATCTCCCGGCTTGACCGTGTATGCGGATGCATGGGCCGTCAAGGCGATGGACATACTGGCTACGGTGCTCATGAGCAGGAAAGTAATCTTTTTTCTCAAACGGTGCCAACTCCTTTGATGTATTATGCTTGCACCGTTGATTATAGACGAGGAAACGTTTGAATTCTAACGTTAAATATTGGGAAGAAGCCCACCGCACAGTCACGCGAACTCTTGAATCTCAGACGCTCACCACGCTTTCGACAACCGTCAGCGTAGATTGGGTCGCGTTCAAATTAACCCTCGCGCCGATCGGAATAGCCGCCTTGTAGATCCCGTGTCCGGACGCCAAATTCGTCAGCAGCGGTTTGCCGAGCGGCACAAGCACCTCATTGATCAAATCGTCGTATGTTTTTCCGTAGGCCACCTGGCAGCCCGTGCATTCACCCATGACGATCCCGATGCAATCCCTGAATTTTCCAGCCAACTTCAACCGGTTGATCATGCGGTATACTTTGTTGATCGGCTCGTGCGTATCTTCCAGCAGCAAAATTTTCCCTCTCGTGTCAATTTCAAAGGGCGTTCCGAGCGTATCCGAGAACGAGGTCAGATTGCCGCCCACGATCGGACCCGTGACGTTGCCGCCCACCCTGCCGATGAGCGGAAAGCCCGGCGGGTTCAAGATAGGCCTTGTTGCGACCGGAGTAGAAGTTGCCTGAAAAAATTGATTGAAACTATAAGCGGGTTCGGAAGTAGTGAAATTGATGAGGAGCAAGCTGTGGAAGGTTATCAGATTGGCGAACTGGTACAGGACGTTAAGCAAAACGGTAATATCGCTGTAGCCCGAAACGATTTTCGGATTGCGGGCAATGACAGGATAATCGAGAAACGGCAAAATACCGGCTACGCCCACGCCTCCTCGCGTAGGGAGAATCATGTTGACGTTCGGATTCTCGATCATGCTCATGAAATCGGCTGCGCGTTGTTGATCCGTGCCGGCGAGATATCCGTCTGCGGCATAGACGTATCTTCCTAAGACAACTTGAAAACCAAGGGCTTGCAATGTCATCACTCGGTTGTTGATGATTTCCGGGCTGAGGGGGCTTCCCAATGCGACAATGCCTATGGTGTCCCCCTGCTGCAAAATCGGCGGTTTAATCGCCATAACTTCCCACCCCTCCACTAGGCATTTGTACCAGCATATGTACGTGGAGCCGGAAAGGTGCGGGATGAATGCGCGATATGCCGTCCGGTAACGAAACGGCCCAGCCTGGGCCCAGGCTCATTTTAACGTTGGAGCGTTTTTTTTAATGACCGACATGATCCAATAGAGGAGCGGCAAACATTCCATGACCAGCGCGAAAGTCGGCCAAGCGTGCAGCAGAAATTGATTGTGCTCGATCGAATTGTCCACGATATGCATGGAAAGTCCCAGCATAATCGCGCCGAACGAGAAAGTAAGCGGCCTCGTATCTTTAAGCCTGAATAGCTGGGCCGTGATGAATACCGGTATATAAAGCAGAATACTAATTTTAACAAATAAGCTGGACAACCAAATGGCAACCACAATAGGGTCCAAATTTTCCAGGAAGCCGCCGATCCGGATAAAACGGATCATTTCCAGCACCGGGTAGGTCAATTGCGCCGACACGTGCGGCCCAAACAACAGCAGACATAACAGGAAACTCATCTCGATAAAGTAAATGCTCGCAGCCGACGACCACAATAAGGAACGAAACGTCTTCCCGGAATTATGAATATAGGGGAAAATGAAAAGAATCAGCATCATTTCTCCGAACCAGGGGATGAACGGATACGTATCGCTAAATAGACGGCCCGGATTCAAATGCGTAAAGAGCGCAATCGTGCGGTTAAAATTCAAGTCTTTGCCATACATAAAAGGGATGAACGAGGCCGTGCTGAAAATGACGAAAAAAAAGCCGGAGGCACAACGAAAAATCGCTTCGATCCCCGCCCTTACGGCGATTGAAACGACAAAAGCGAACAAGCTGGCGACCATCCACGACGGTGTCGTCGGCAAATACACCTGGATAAGGAAATCCGTGATCTCCCGCAGCACCAGGCCGGCAAGATGAATAAAAAAGAAACCAAATCCGATCATCAGTATGATATGAAGCCAGCGGCCCACCAGCTCCTTGCCGTAGTGAACCAGAAACTCGCTCGGTCTGCGCTTGGCAAGCGCAAAGGAAATATAAGTAATAAGCAGCCCTCCGGCAAAGGCAGTCAAGATGACCAACCAGCCCTGATAATCCGCCGTCGGGAAAATCAGACCCATTAAAAATCCCGTAGCCGTCGAAAAATGGAACAGGACGAACATTAAACCTAGCTGAAGCTGGGTGACCCGCTGCATGAACAGCCGCCTCCTTAGTTTCGAACGATGTGTGCTATAGGGCCAAACATCCATTCAATCAGTTGATTAGGACTTGGGAGGCCCTCGACGGTATAAACCGCGAATAAATACCCATAAGCGACAAGCAGCCAGCCGCCTACAATCCAGTAGGTTCTTTTTTGCCGTTGGCGGGCTTTTAGAAAATGCCACTCATAGTACGCTATCCCAAGAAAAATGACGGTCATGACAATCATCGCGATCCCCCCTGTTGACGCTGCATCTGACGCACGATTGGATTTTTTTCAACTCCCGTTCTTTTCACGCTTACTTGGGTAACCACGCTAAATTCGCAGTTTTTATACGTGCTGCGCCAATGGTCCTGATGCTCGTACCATACTTTAGGATACCGCCATTCGATATATCTGCCGAATGCGAACACATCGATCCCCATTTGCTGCGTTTTTTGAATGGCACTCATAATTCTTCCCTTCAATTGCTGCGACAGCAAATTTTCGATCTTGCTGATTTGCTCCGGATCATTCAAATCAATATCCGATTCCGATGACATGACGTCGTCTTCCGCTTCAATCCGGATATCAAATCGGATACGGTCTCCCGAGACAACGGGTTTTATTTGGGATTTCGAGTTCAAGATGAGAAAACTAATCGTTTTTCCATCGGTCGGCGACTTCAACGAAATGACGGAGCTTTTCATTTTTCCATCAATCCAGAGCGCCGCTCTCATCTCCTGAACATTGAAGGTTCCGACCATTTTTCCGTTTTTAAAGAGGGCGGCGCCATCCGTGCCTACC
The DNA here is from genome assembly GCF_055379675.1 of Paenibacillus sp. JCM 9796. Taxonomy (NCBI): domain Bacteria; kingdom Bacillati; phylum Bacillota; class Bacilli; order Caryophanales; family Paenibacillaceae; genus Paenibacillus; species Paenibacillus sp. JCM 9796. The sequence continues at coordinate 4,568,182 of NZ_AP043723.1, read as the reverse complement.
CATGTGCTTAACTTCCCCTTCTCGCTTACCATCTTCACTTTGCCAATCGTTAGCAGCGCGGCAGCCGCATCCCCTCCTCTTGCGGCCGCTTCTAACAAGTCTTTGACACTCGTATCCAAAGTGACTTTTCGTTCGGCAAATTCACGCAGCACCTCGGAAGGAAGCCGCTCAAACACAGGGGTTAACTCGGTGATGTCTTTTCCTTTCCCGGGGGCGACCAAGAAGTAGCTTTTCGTGTGAAAGTTCGGTTCACGGGTCACGAATTCCAGGATCGGATCGACGCCGGACTCCGCCATTTTGGTACCGACGATAATGATCCGGCAGTGTCCCCATGATATTTCCCGGGATAGATCCGAGCGGATTTTCCGGATGGCCTCGGGGATGCTGCCGGCTCTCTTGCTCACAATCGCATAAGGATTTCCGTCGCTGGCCCCTCCCGAAGGCATACTGCCCCCGGACGACAACCGGTTCGACAGGGGAAAGCCTAAGGATACTTCATAGCCGCTCTCCTCGGAAACGTCAACATACATACCGCTCACAAAGGCTCTATCGTTGATTTCGACCCTGGACCAGCATCCGGTTATCCAGAGCAAACAGGCGGCAGGCAGGAGCAAACGCGCGGCTTTCATTGTCACATGCAGGAACATCAGTCACCATCATCCTGAGGTAGTATTGGTCTTCCGCGATACGTCATCCGTTCATCGCTTTTCGTTCCGTACAGCAGCGGTCTTTTCTTCATCAGCCACCAGGGAGCCCGAATCAGTACGTCCTTCCAATCGCTAAACACGATAGGCGCAGTAGGTGAAAGATAGGGTGTGCCGAAGGACCGGAGCGATACCAGGTGAATATAAATCAGCAGAATACTGATGATCACACCGTATAAACCGAAGCTCGCGGCAAGGATCATGACCGGGAAGCGCAGGAGACGAAAGGTCAGCCCGAGATCGAAATGCGGTATGATGAAAGAGGCTATGCCCGTAATGGACACGACAATAACCATCGGAGCGGAAACGATGCCTGCCTGAACGGCCGCCTGCCCGATCACCAAAGCTCCGATAATGGAAACGGTTTGTCCGATCGGCTTCGGAATCCGGAGTCCGGCTTCCCTGAGGCCTTCGAACGTAATTTCCATAATGAACGCCTCGACGATAGCGGGAAAAGGAACATTCTCGCGGGCCGCAGCCACCGTGACCAATAAATTCGGAGGCAGCATCTCCGGATGGAACGTCGTTACCGCGATATAAACCGAGGGCAGCAGAAATGAAACCAGCAAAAAGATGAAACGAATCCACCGGATCCACGTGGCGGCAATGAATCGTTGATAGTAATCCTCGGCCGACTGAAGCAGCATGTACAAGGTGACCGGGACAATAATCGGAATCGGCGTTCCGTCCACCATTATCGCCACTCGCCCTTCCAGCAGGGCTGCGCTTAGCGTGTCCGGCCGTTCCGTATATTGCACCTGGGGAAACGGGGAGAACGGGTTGTCCTCAATAAATTCCTCAATATAGCTGCTGCCCAGCACGCTGTCTATGTCAATTCGGGACAATCGTTCCTTTACTTCATCGACAAGCGTTTGCTTGCATAAACCCTCCACGTAACAGATGACGACAGCGGTTCTCGTATACTTGCCAAACTCGCAGTGCTCCGTTTTTAGAGCCGGATGTTTGATTCTTCTGCGGATCATCGTGATGTTGGTCGCTATATCTTCGACAAAAGCCTCTTTAGGTCCGCGGATGACGTTCTCATTTTCCGCCTGTTGAATGGACCTGATCTCAACGGACTTCATCGGAAACAAGACGAGCTGCGGCTCGCTGTCCATCAGACAAACAATCGTTCCTTCAAACAAAGCATACAAAGCCTTGTTTAACTCCGTGCTTGTTTCCAGATACGAGACGGGAAGCCGCTTCAGCTCCACAATTTGATGCAGCAGCTCTTGGGCCGATTGCCCCGTCAATTCAAACTGAAGCGGTGACAGGACTTGCTCCTGCAGCAGCTTCTGATCGATCAGTCCCTCGATATAAATCAATGCGAAAGGGATGTTTCCCGGCAATTGAACCTCATGAAACTTAACGTCTGAACATTTGTTTAACTGCTGCCGAAACCAGCCCAGTCTCGCCGCAAAATCATTCCCTACAGGCGGTTCTGAAGAAACCTGTTGTGGCAAAGCGCCGCTAATTTTGCCTTTTCGCTGCTTGGTAAGCCATTTAAATAAAAACATTAAACACCTCTATAGGTATTTTCTGTATATCATGTCATCAAATATCGTCATTTATGCAAACGAATACGTAAAGGGCTGTCCCTCCGTAGTGAACTACGCTGATATGCTCCCCATACGGTAGACAGGTGAAATATTAAAACCTGTTACTGTAAGGGGAGCATTTTCATGTCTATAAAAGAACGGACAGCCTCAGAGAAATTCGCCATCATTCAGGAAATCGAAACGGGTCGTATTAGCATTAAAACTGCAGTCAAAGATTTCGGCATTACCAAAACAACCATCGCCAAATGGCGCCGTCGGTATCGCTTGTATGGCTATGAAGGATTGGAGGTTCGCACCCGTAATCGCAGTTATTCTGCCGAGCTTAAACTCCAAGCCGTCAAAGACTATCTTGAAGGTGGATTATCGCAGTATCAGGTGATCGATAAGTACAAGATGGCCAGCCGAAATCAACTCTCGCGCTGGATAAAGAAGTATAATGGTCATAGTAGCTTAAGGGCTTATACAGGGGGAACAGCTATGACCAAGGGACGCTCGACAACATGGCAGGAGAGGATTGACATTGTCCTGTACTGCCTTGCAAATGGACAAGAGTATAAGAAAGCAGCGAATCATTTCCAGGTTTCCTATCAGCAAGTGTACGGATGGGTCAAGAAATATGAAGCAGGCGGCCAAGAGGCTCTACGGGACGGAAGAGGGCGTACGAAGGCACCAGAGGAGCTAACCGATGCGGATCATCATAAGCTCGCCATGAAGAAGCTGGAGTACGAGAATGAACGACTCCGGGCGGAGAATGCTTTTCTAAAAAAGTTGCAGGAGTTCGAAAGGAGGCGTCCCTAAGCGCACTGCGACAAGAGAACGTCTACCTAGCTATCCAAGCCATTCAGCAAGCGGAGTCGCTCAGCATACAGCTTCTGTGCGAGGTTGCGGGGATTCCAAGGTCGAGCTATTACAAATGGCTTCATCGCGTTCCGAGTGTTCGCGAAGCAGAGAACCAGGAACTGACGGAAGTGATGATGTTCTTGTACGAGAAGGTTGAGGGCACCTTCGGCTACCGTCAGTTAACGCTGCATATGCGTCGCCAAACCAAGAGACCCATTAATCATAAGCGCGTGCAACGCCTGATGAAGATAAAGGGGATTCAGTCAGTGATCCGCAGAAAGAAAAAGAAGTATGAACGCTCTACACCGCAACAGGTGGCTGAAAATCTGCTTAATCGCAACTTCCAAGCGGACGTACCAAATCAGAAATGGGTAACCGACGTAACGGAATTCAAATACGGAAACGGTCAGAAGGCATATTTAAGCGCCATTCTCGACCTCCATGATAAATCCATTGTTTCCTATGTATTGGGGCACTCCAACAACAATCCTCTCGTCTTTAAGACGTTGAAATTGGCCCTGCGTGCCGCGCCTAAAAGCCGGCCAATGCTCCACAGCGACCGTGGTTTCCAGTACACGTCATTGCGCTTTAAGGAGATGTTGGATGAAGCTAAAATGAAACAGAGCATGTCCCGGGTAGGTTGCTGTATCGACAACGGCCCCATGGAATCATTCTGGGGAACGTTGAAATGCGAGAAATATTATTTGCATACCTACCGCAGCTTTGAGGTACTGAAAAAGGACATAGATGACTATATCCATTTTTACAATAACGAACGATTACAAGCAAAACTAAACGGCCTCAGTCCCATGGAATTCAGGACAAGGGCCGCTTAACTGATTTTTATTTTTTGTACTGTCTACTTGACGGGGTGCAGTTCACGCTTGGGACAGCCCTATGAACGGTAACCTGTCGAAACTTCAATTAGCTCCAGTTAAGCTCGGTCATCTTCTTCCTTACATATTCAATCGAGGTCGCGGCATACCAATCGGGGTCGGCTGCCCGCGTATGAAATCCGACTTCCATTGACAAATAGCCCTGATAATCGATTTCTTTAAGCGCACGCAGCACGGCGTCAAAATTGCAGCTCCCTTGTCCGGGCGGCAGACGGTCGGCATCGGAAATATGAATGTGGTGGAGCTTATCCTTCATGCGGTACACATAATCGCTCGGCACTTCATTACGGTAGATCGCATGATACGTATCAAACATCACCTTCACGTTGTCTTCCCCGGATTGCTCCGCCAGCTGCAGCGCGTCGTCGGCCGTTTCGATCAAGTTGCTGTCCGCCGAAGTAGGCTCTACCACCATCGTTATCCCGAGTTCTTTCGCATATTTGGCGCAATCCGTCAAGCCTTCCAGACTATAATTCCAAGCATCCTTCTGCGGCGTTCCGAAAACAGCCCAGCCCGCTACCCAAATCACGGTCGGGCATTCCCATTCGTGGGCAAGGCGGATCACATCCTTGTAATGCCTGACGGTAAACGCCCTCTCCTCCGCCGTAGGCGAGCTCGGGTTCATCCCCGGACCGCCGCCAGGCGCAGGCAGCATGGCAGAAACGTTCAAGCTATGCGATTTCAACAGCGCCTTAACCTCGCTTCTCCGTTCCTTGGATAAATAATCGGGCCAAGCATGCGGACTGGCGCAGCCGATTTCAATGCCGTCATATCCCATACCGGATAATCGCTTCACGACCTCCTCGAGCGGATACGACGGAAGCCAACTCGGAAAAGAACTGTACACCCACGTATTAAACGATATGCCTTTCATTGCCTGCACCTCCAAGAGTAATCGGAATATTACCAAACAAAGACGGCTTTTTCCGTTTTTCTTTCATCAAACATTTGAAATGCCAGCTCCGCTTGTTCCAGCGGGAATTTATGGGTAACTAATTTTTCGACATCAACGTTCTTTCTGACGATGAACTCGCAAATTTCTTCAAATTCCTGGATCGGGAAATACCACGAGCCCATCACCGTAATTTGCTTGCGAATCAACTGCTCGCTTGGCCGGATGGTGGATTCCCGGCATTCGCCTACGAACGCAACCCGTCCATGAGGTCTCACGCAATCCAAGGCTTGATTCTCGGCGATGGTGCTGCCCGAGCAATCGATAGCGGCATCGGCTCCCCGATTCCCGGTCAATTCCCGGATTCTGCTTACGACATCCTCGGTTTTCCCGTTAATCGTAAAGTCGGCCCCCAATTCCTCTTTAGCCAGCTTCAATCGCTCCTCGATCATATCGACGGCGATCACCGTCGCTCCCAGCGCCTTGGCGACCAGAATGCCCGCCCCGCCCATCGGTCCCAATCCGAATACGACCAGCGTGTCTTTGCCTGATATGTGAAGGCGCTTCTGCGCATGATAAAGCGTTCCGACCGCATCGGTAGATACCGCTGCCGCCACGTAACTCATGGAATCAGGAATTTTCATGCAATTTTTCTCAGGCACCACCATGTACTCGGCATCGCCGCCGTGAACATCGAAACCGACGCATTTCCATGAGGTGCAGAACATCATGTACCCGCTCTTGCAATGCACGCACTCTCCGCAGCCCAGCGCAAGGTAAACGGCAACGCGATCCCCTTCGCGAATCGAAGCGACGCCCTCTCCGGTCTGAACGACCAGACCCGCCGGCTCATGTCCCGGAATGATGGTTCTCGTCGCCGCCGCATCTCCCCCTACCACGGGATTGCCGTAATAGATGCTCATATCGCTGCGACAAATGGCGGAGGCTTTCATCTGGATCAAGACTTCATTCGGACCCGGTATCGGCACGGGAAACTCCTGGATTTGAACTTGCTTCTGGCCTGGGAATACGACACCCTTCATCGTGTCCATCCTATAATCCTCCATTCGAAAAAATAATTATTTAACAGAGCCCATCGTCAATCCTTTGATCATGTGATTTCTCACCAGAATGGCGAAGATGAGCACAGGGGTTGTCATAATGGTGGAGGCTGCCGTCAGCTCGCCCCATTTTACGCCGTACATCGTAATGAACTGATTCGCGATAACCGGCGCGGTCACCACATCGTTCCTGGACAGCACCAGGGCAAACATAAATTCATTCCAGCTGAACATCAGACAGATGATCGCGGTTGCCGCTAAGCCCGGAGCGATCAAAGGCAGAATAATCTTGTAAAAGGCCGTCATTCTCGAGCATCCGTCCACCGTCGCGGCTTCTTCCAAATCGATGGGGATATCGTCGAAAAAGCCTTTGAGCATCCAAACGACGAACGATAAATTAAAAGCGGTGTAAGGAATGATCAAAGCGGCATACGTATCGATCAGATCGAGCCAGCTCATCATCATAAAAACCGGAACAAGTGTGGCGGCCGGAGGAAACATCCGGGTCGACAAAATCCAAATCGCGATGTCCTTCCCTCGCTTCAGCCTGAAACGGGATAAAGAGTAAGAGGCGAGCGCGCCGAATGCGACGGAAAGAACCGTGGACACGATGGAAACGAATGCGCTGTTCCACAGCAAACTTGTAAACTCGCTTGAAGACCCTTTATTCGCGAACAGGGCGGTGTAGTTTTCAAAGGTTGGGACAAACACCCAGATGGGCGGCAGCGCCTGTGCATCCCACGACGTTTTGAGCGAAGTGAGCACCATCCATAACACAGGAAAGATGGAAATCACGAGAATGACGTACGTTAACAGATCGAGAAACCGGTTCAGGACCAACCGTTTCGAATTAGAGGGTGATATTCCCATATGTTTCAACCCCAGTACGTAAATGTTCGGTAATCAATCTTGATCCTCAGCTCATTTCGAAGTTTCTCTATAAAGAAAACGGATAAATTGCGACGTAATAACGATAACAAGAATCAGGAATAACCAGGAGATCGCAGAGGCATAACCCGTTTCCCAAAATTTAAATGCCACCCGGTACACGCGCAAGCTCAGCAGCTCCGTGCTTAAACCGGGGCCTCCGTTCGTAAGCGTCCAAACGACATCGAACGATTTAAAAGCATCGATCATCCGAATCAAGAGAACGACTAAAATAACCGGTCTTAGCTGCGGCAAAGTAACATGCCAAAACAATTGCAGCGGCGAGGCGCCGTCCATCCAAGCGGCTTCCACAGGATCATCGGGCAAGGACTGCAAGCCCGCCAATAAGGAAAGCACCATGAAGGGCGTCCATTGCCAGATGTCGACCAAGACGACAACGGGCATCGCCAGCGCATGGTCGCCGAGCCAATTGGGACCGGTGATCCCGAACCAGGCGGATAAATAATAATTGAAGATCCCGAAATCGGTGTTGAACAACCACCTCCACATCAATCCCACCGCGACCGGCGTAGCCATCATAGGCAGCAGCAGCAGCATGCGGATCACAGAGATGCCTTTCATCTTCCGATTCAGAAGTAAAGCGATTAGAATACCAAGAATAAATTCAAAAAAAACGGCACAGCCCACATAAATGACCGTATTTAGAAAAGAAATTTGGACATCCTTATCCGTTAAGGCCCGAACGAAATTGTCCAATCCGACAAAGCTCCAACGTTCCGGCTCCGTCGCTTTGTAATTGGTCAGACTGGTGAGCAAAGAAAAAATAAAGGGAACGATGGTCATCGAGATGAGAACGAGCATCGTCGGCACAAATAATAAATACTTCAACCTGCCCGATTCCTGATTTTTAATCATGGGGTTCACTCCGTTTAATGCAGGCGCTTGAGCATGAGCTTTCAAGCGCCTGCCTTATTTAGCTCAATATCCCGCTTGCTTCATCAGCGTTTCAACTTGCTTGGCGCCTTCATTCAGCGCGGTCTTCGCGTCTTTCTTGCCCGATAAATAATCGTTCACGACGATTTGAACCGCTTCGGACACTTGATCGTAATTCGTAATCCGCGGTCTGCCTACGCCTACGCTTAAGGAGGACCCGAGAACCTGATAATATTCCTTCAATAAGGGATCGGATAACGATTTGGCTGCATCGTAAGCGGATTTACGAGTCACATGCTGATTAAATTTCAAATATCCTTTCTGCACTTCAGGGCTTGTCAAATATTCGGCGAGCTCATAAGACGCTTGTTTGTTTTTGGAGTATTTGCTGATTCCGACGCCCCAAGAGCCAAAGTGCGGGCCTCTTACCACGTTGCCGCCGTTGTCCACGCCCGGGAACACGAAGTAACCGGTTTCGCCGCCCTTGACCTTCGGATCGAGCTTCATATCGTGGTAGTTCATCCCCATGGCAACCTGTCCGGAACCGAACACCGTAGCGACTTCGTCCCATGTGTAGGTGAGCACGCCGGGAGGCGTTACTTTATGCTGATTGATCCAGCTTCCGTAGGTCTCGAGTGCTTTCACGCCTTTTTCGTCATTAAAGACGGGCTTCAGGTTCGCATCAAAGATGCTTCCGCCGAAATCGCTCAGGAACGACTTGAAATCCACAAAATTCGCTTCGTGCTTTTTCCCCATCAACGTCGTCCCGTACAAATCGATTTTTCCGTCGTTATTCGTGTCCCGTGTGAAAAATTTGGCGATGTCCAGGTACTCGTCCAGCGTTTGCGGAACCGCAAGCTCCCGGTTATACTGCTTTTTGAATGCTTCCATGTTTTTCGGATCTTTGAAGAGATCTTTACGATAGCTTACCGTCAGCACGTTCGATTGGATCGGAAGGCTCCAAATATCGAATCCCGATGAGACGATTTGATCCAGATTGATCTCGTTCATCTGAGGCGGATTCAGCTGAGGGGCATCTTTCTTAAACACGGAGGTATCCATGAACGCCTTGGCAATAAAATCGTTCAGCTGCAAGCTTTCCGGCTTTGCCGCTTTAATATAAGTCGTCATCGGCTCCAAATGCTGAATAATTTTTGGAACCCACGGCGTATCGATGGCAATCAGATCGTAATGGTCGCTTTTTTGAGCAAGCTCGGAGAATACTTTTTCCTGCAGATTGTTATACGGGAACGTATTGACCTCGATCTTGATTCCCGTCTGCTGTTCGTATTTTTTGGCCGCATCGATGATGGCTTCAGACCCGGCTTCAACGGTAGCGTACAGCACTTTAAGCGCTTTCGGTTTTTCATTGGCGGATGTGTTCGTTTCCTGAGCCGTTGGGGAATCATTTTTCGAGCATCCTGTGAAAAGAACAAGTGCCGAAAGTGAAACAAGCATCAAATGTTTTACTTTTTTCATGAACCCTTACCCCTTTTTTTTGAATAGTTAGCGACGCCTTTTATTCAATTATAGGGAGATCGATTTATCGAAAACAGGAGAATAATTTAGCGCAAAGGGGCGAACTTTTTAACCTCCTCAGGAATCCGCCTCATCGCCCGCAGCTCCGATGCCGTTGCGCCTGCGATATTCGGACGGCGTACAGCCGAATTCTTTCTTGAACAAGGTCCGGAAATACCGGTAATCGACATATCCGACTTCTTCGGAAATTTCATTGATCTTTTTGTCGGTTTTGAGCAATAGGGATTGGGCATGCTGCAGCCGGCTTCGTACCAGGTACCGGACGAAATTCATACCGGTCTGCTGCTTGAATATACGGCTTAACGTAACCGGATGCACCCCAACGACGTCGGCGATGGACTCCAGACTCAAGTTCGGGTCTCTTGACGTATCTACCATATGCAGCGCTTGGTCAAACCAGCTTAACCCAGATTGATGCTCCAGATGCATCAGCGCGCGAACGCCATCCAAAACAAACTTCCGGATCCTGCTTTTCAGCTCGTCCCACGTTTTGTGTTTGGCTACCCATTGTGACCAATAGTGCAGCTTCTCGTCTTCAATCACGATCATATCGCTCTTGCTGAGACCTTCGTCGAGCAGCGCCATCAGATTAACGCATTCTTTCTTGAGCTGATTTAAATCCAAATCAAGCAATGTATTCAGCCAAGCCTCCAGCGCCGTTTCTAAATTCGGGTAATGGCCTTCCTTGGCAAACGATAATATTTTTTGCCGGAGCCCGGCAGCTTGTTTGCCCGCATCCTTCCGGTCCTTTCTCCGGGTCTCCGGCGACGGCTGCGAAGCACCAAAAAACCTGCGGCTTTCCCAGGCTTCGATGGCGTTTTGCACGACCGGCAAAAAGTCGCGCTTGGCTTGAAACCGGTGCTCTCCCGGAACGGAGGAAGCGCTCACGACGATTCCGCCGTAATCGTGATTGACGGAATAGGCGATCAGGATACGCTCCGGCGATCGTTCCCAGCGCTTTAACAGCTCCCCGGTATCCCCGAGATGAATGTCCTTGGCCTCCCGTTCGTCAAACCATAGGCTCGTGTTCAAGCAGCGCAAATCATGAATAAAGAGATAAAGGCTGGATAAGTGACCCAGGTATAGGTCAAACTCCTTCAGAAACGCCGCTTCCATCTCCTGCTTCACCTTGGTCACGACATCGCGGAGCTGGTCGCGGTCCGCCGGCTTCAGCAAATAATCCGTAGCCCCCAGCTGAAGCGCCCTCCGGGCATAGTCAAAATCGTCATATCCCGATAAAATAACTACTCGAATGTGCGCTTTCTCTTGTTTCAACGCACGCAAAATGTCCAAACCGTCCATCTCCGGCATCCGAATATCCAAAAAGACGAGATCCGGTTGTACGACAAGAATTTGTTCCAACGCTTGCCGCCCGAACTCTACGTCAAAGATTTGAGCAGCCGGGTAAACCGTTTTCAACTTATGTATGATGCTTAATCGCACTTCCTTCTCATCATCGGCCACGCAGATCTTCATACCGGCTCATCTCCTTGCAAGGAATCACAACATTCACGCAGAATAATAGTATAACGAATCGTTTCAAAGGGGAAGATGACCATGCCGCCGTTTTTCCAGTCCCTTAAACATAAGGTGGACCATCTATCGCTGAAATACAAACTTTTTTTACTGTTAGTGGCGTTATCCGTTATCCCGATTATTCTGGTCAGCTACAGCTCCCAATACTTCATGTTTCGTTCCAGCACCAAATATTCGGCGTCTATCTCTTCCCAGTACGTGGAGTTTGTGTCCAAGGATATTACGAACTATTTGCAGGATCTGAACCAATCGTTCGATACGCTGTTTACGAATTTCCAATTTCAAAAATTTTTGACGACGCCGGATGACGATCTGGCTGCTCAAGCCAACCTCATCATCGACTTTCGGCCGATTCTGAAAAACTCCCTGCAATTTCGCAATGAAATTGTCGGCGTTCTATATCTCGATCAGCTTGGCAAAGTCTACTTCGATTCTTATCAAAAAGCTCTGAACTACAGGTACTCCTTCCGGGACGACCCGATCTACGGCACGGTTTTCAGCACGACCAAGCCGGAGCTTACCCTGCCTCATGCCATGGATTATATTCTTCTCGGCACGCACGAGAACGTCTTTTCTTTTGTCAGACCGATCATCAACCTGAATACGGGGGATATTCGATCCTGGTTCATCGTGGAGCTCAGGGAAGACAAAATCAAAAGCATGCTGACCGATGCCAGCCCCGAACAGGAAGGACAGCTTCTGTTGTATCACGCCGGGAGCATTACGCCCGTTTCCAACACCCCCATTGATGCAGCCTTGCTTCAAGACTTCCGTAAGGCGCTGGAGAAGGACGCGCGGACAAGCAAAGAATTTCTGTTCACCTCGGACGGTGTGACGTATGAAGCGACCTATGCGAACATTCCCTACGGGGATTGGAAGCTGGTATGGATGGCTCCGTTAAGCGGGATCACCAAAGGCGTCCAGCAATCGTTTGTTCTGACGTTAATCATTGCTTTCGTCAGTCTCGCGATTGCGATCGTGATCGCGTTTCCTGTCATGAATATGGTGCTTTGGCCTTTATACAAGCTCAAGCAAGGGATGCAGAGTTTGGGACGGGGAACGTATGTCCCGATCAAGATGCAGACCGTTAACGACGAGATCGGTTTTTTGGTGCGAAGCTATAACCGCATGCTGGATGAATTGCAGCAGATGGAGCAGGAGGTGTTTCAGTCCAAATTAAAGGAAAAGGAACGGGAACTCCTGCAGCTTCAAGCCCAAATTAACCCTCACTTTCTATTCAATACACTCGAAACGATCGAATCCTACGCAGTCCGAAATCATGGCGACGCGGTCGGCGAGATGGTTCAATCCGTTTCCAAGATGATGAGGTTTTCCGTACGAAACGATGGCGGCTGGGCTCCCTTGAAAGAAGAGATGGCCTATATCCGAAATTTTATGAGAATTCATTACTATCGCAACGGGCTGGACGTCAATGCACATTTCGAGCTGGACCCGGAAGCCTTGGAAATCCCCATTATGAAGCTAAGCATACAGCCCTTCGTCGAAAACGCAATCAAATACGGGTGGAGCCCTTCCATGAACGCGGAAGAGTTCTTATTGACCGTGGAGGCGAAGGTGGAGAAGGAACATCTGCGTATTTCGATCCGCAACACGGGCGCGGGCATACCTGCGGATATCATGTCCAAGCTATCGGAGCTTATGGCCTCCAAAGGGGAACGGATCGATCCTTATTTCCAAAGGCATACGGGCATTTATAATGTTTATCGCCGTTTCCTGCTGGCTTACGGGGACTCGATCCCCTTTCATATCGAATCCACCCCGGGGCAGGGAACGCTGGTTGAGATTGCGGTTCCATGCAACACGCCTCGAACCGGAAAATAGAAGTCTTTGTGACAGAACGGCCAAATCATTGAAGCCCGCTTCATATGGATCATATAATAGGGAGAGGTTGCCCGGCGAGGCAATCCTGATAAATTTCACATAAATGGGTGATACTAACATTGTGGAAGCCTGACCGTAGGAGCAAAAAACCTCTCTACCAGCAAATTGCCGATGATATGGAACGAAGAATCCTATACGGCGAATACCCGCCGGGGAGCTTTCTTCCGTCAGAGCGAAAGCTTGCGGAGCAAATAGAAGTAAACAGAAGCACTGTCGTACAGGCGTACGAAGAGCTGCGTGCCAAAGGGATTGTCGAGAGCAGTTCGGGAAGCGGCACCAGGGTGAGCAAGCGGCTATTGGGGGTAACGCCGAGTTTAACCCCGAATTGGAGAGCGTACGCCCGGGGCGGGACGTTCGCGCCCAACCTGCCTATGATTCGTCGGATCCGGGAAGTTTTGCGGGAGCGGGGATCGATCATCGACTTTGCAAGCGGAGAGCTGTCGCCCGATTTATATCCCAATCAGGCCATCCAGCAGCTGTTAAGAGAAGCTCCGTTCGAGGCGCCTTTAGGTTACGACGACCCTCAAGGCTTTCTTCCGTTGCGGGAAACGCTGGTCTCTTTTCTTGACAAACAATTGAATATTCGTACCACAGAGTCTTCGATTCTGATTACTTCCGGATCGCAGCAGTCCCTTTATTTGATTACACAGTGTTTATTAGCCCCCGGTGACGCTGTCGCGATCGAGGATCCTTCTTACAGCTATTCCCTTCCGATGTTTCAATCCGCGGGACTCCGGCTGTTCCGTTTACCTGTGCATGAGAACGGGATTGATCCTGAGGAAATCGAAAGTCTGTTCCGGCAGCATCGTATCCGCATGATCTTTCTGAATCCGAATTATCAGAACCCGACCGGCAGCATTCTGGCCGCCTCCAAACGTCCGCGATTATTGAAGCTCGCCGCAGAGCTCGGCATTCCTATCGTGGAGGACGACCCGTTCAGCTTGACATCATTCGATAACCGTCCGCCGGCTAATTTGAAATCCATCGATGCGCATGGTTCCGTGCTGTATGTCGGATCTCTTTCCAAAATTGCCGCATCCGGACTTCGAGTCGGTTGGCTGATCGCGCCGCAATCCGTCGTCAAGCGTCTGGCCGATGCAAGACAGCAGATGGACTTCGGACTTAGCGTCGTTCCGCAATGGCTGGCCAATGAGTTTCTAAGATCGGGTCTATTCGACCGGCACATCCGGTTCTTGCGGGATGCGTTATCCCGGAAGCAGCTGCACCTGATGACGGCCCTGAACCGAATGCTAGCCGACAAGTTTAGCTGTATTCCGGCTCAAGGCGGTTTGAATTCATGGCTGAAACTCAATCAGCCTGTCGATGATTCCAAGCTTCTGGAAGAGTCCTTGAAAAGAGGCGTCGTGTTCATGCCGGGAACGGTATTCGGTTCTGAACCGGGATACGTTCGATTCAGCTTTGCAAGGCCTGCCGATCATGAATTGGAGTCCGGCATTCAGAAATTCGCCCAAGCATTGCATGCGCTGAACGATTAAGGGGAACCGGCTGGATTGGATGGGTTAAAAGACGGCAAAATGGATGGTTACTTGCCGACAAAATGTTGATATATTGTCTACTTGAAGAAGATCATCAGATGAGGTGACCCTAATGCCGCTGATTGCTTACTATATTATTTTTGCTACGATCATGTTGGTTGCTGTAATCTCAACCATTCTCGTCGGCATTTCCAAAAAAAACAAAGAGGGCAACCCCCAATACGATACCAAAACGAAAGGCAACTGGTCCCGACTATCCTGGATCTACATTTTTTTTATCGTCTTAGGTTACGTTGCCTTGATTCTGTATATCGTTAACACAAATTCGTAATACGGCGCTGCACCTCAGGTACCGCCGTACTCCGCTTCCCAGGCGCGGTCAGCTTCTAACTGCCCCCGGTATACCCAGCCGGATAAGAATACGCTGATTTCGTAAAGCAGCAGCAGCGGAATCGCGACCAGAATGTCGGAAATAAAGTCCGGGGGCGTGACCACGGTTGCCGTGACAATGAGCACAAAGTAGGCGAGTTTGCGGATTTTCCTTATACTTGATGCAGAAGCACCGGAAGGGTCATGATGAAGGCGATCATTTTAAGCGTTTACAATATTGCGGGGAAGCACAACGTTTTTGGGATTCCCGTCCACAAACGCCTGTATATTGTCAACGGCCAAATCCAAAAGACGGCTGCGCGCTTCCTTGGTAGCCCAGGCAATATGAGGCGTGATGATACAATTTTTGGCCTGCAGCAGCGGATTCGGATCCTCAGCGTATAGCCATCCAACACACACATGTTCACGGATTTCCGCTCCATTCATCCTATTTCATTTCTATTTGCGGATAAGCTTGCTTACCGCAGCGAAATCCTGGTCTCCGTCCGTTAAAGCCGCCATTTCGTAGAGCTGGTAAGCCAGGGTGGAAAGCGGCAATGAGATTCCTTCGCCTTCCTTGATCGCAATACCGACGTCTTTTTTCATTAGATTTAACCGAAATCCCGGATCAAACTGGCCGTCCGCCACGGCTTTCAGTTTGTTGGCAAAAATCCAGGAGCCGCCGGAGCTCTTTCCGACAACCTCGTTCAGCATATTCAAATCCACTTCCAAACTTTCGGCAATTGCAAGCGCTTCCGAAGAAGCAAGCATATGAACAGCTGCCAGCAGTTGATTGATGGCTTTAACCGCTTTTCCCGCACCGTAAGAGCCGACGAGGAAAAAGTTTTTGCCCATCGCTTCCATGACCGGCTTCGCTTCCTCGACATCTTCTTGCTTGCCGCCGATCATGAGGGTAAGCGTCCCTTGCTCGGCGCCGGTCGTCCCTCCGCTGACCGGAGCGTCCAGAACGCGAATTCCTTTGTCCATATAGGCTTTTGCAACTTTTTTCATCATTTGGGGAGAGCCGGATGTCATTTCCAGCAGCAAAGCTCCGGGCTTCGCCGATTCAAGAACCGATTCCTCCAGCAAAACGGATTCCATTTCTTTATCTGAAGGCAGTATACTGATGATCATATCGCAAGCTTGAACGGCATCCGCCGTATGCTCATGCACCGTCGCGCCCATACCGGCAAGCTCCTCCACCGGCAGCGGGTTTCTATGCTTGATAATATGCAGGCCGTGTTCAGCCTTAATCAGACGTTTGGCCATCGGCAGCCCCATAGCGCCTAACCCGATAAAAGCGATTTCCATTCATATCTCCTCCTACAGAACGGTGTGATCGAGTTCCCAACCCAATTGCTCATACAGTTTTCGGCGTTCGAAAATCGTGCTGCACCGTGCCTTAATGATGCATCATGTTCCCATCCATCCCGTCGCGAACATCTGCCACCCGCAAATCCTTACACAATTCCAAGATCTTCTCTCTGTCGTCCATGTGTAAACATCCCTTCAATTTTAGTGGTTGTAGATTCAGGATATGTAAATGACCATGGGGCCGAGTTACCTGACATTGTCCGCAGCTTCTTGTTTACCGTTTTAGTAAATCGTTTTCCTCACTTTATTCTATATGCTCCGGCGGCATGTGTCAACCAAAAGTCCGTTCATTTCTATCCGGGCTGCGGTCTCCGACTCGCCTCTTGTTAAGCGCTTACATTTTACTCGAAAACGTTCGCCCGGACACTGGTTCTCCGCTAAGCCTTAATATTTTGACCCTTTCCGGGGAAGCTCCTTTTTGCGGCCCAAACACGCAGGAAACACCGTTCGGGCCAATTAAAGGATTAATGCGAGCCGCAGGAATGTCTTACAATCAATTCAGGCTCCAATACAACGGTTTTTGGCCTTTTTTTGGTTTTGGAAGTTATTTTCTTAATCATATTTTTCGCTGCGATAGCTCCCATTTCATAAGCCGGCTGTTTGATCGTCGTAAGCGGAGGGTTGAGGTGCTTCGCCCAGACCGTTTCATCGTAGCCAATGAGCGCAACATCGTCGGGCACCTTGATATTCAGCTCCTTGAACCCTTCCAATATTTCCAGAGTCATCATGCTGCTTGTGGAAAAAACAGCATCCGCGGCCGATGAGGATTTAAAATACTCGATGACCGCTTCCTTCACCCGGCCGACTTCATTCTTCACTTCAATCACTCGATCATGAACGGCGATCCCATGCTCGGACAAGGCTTCCTTAAAGCCTGTAACCCGATCCTGCCATGTACTGACGCCATGCGGCTGATAGACGAAAGTGACGATGTTTCTTTTGCCCAATTGAACAAAATGATCTACAGCCATTCTTGCTCCGTTAATGTTGTTGACGACAACGCTATCTACGACGTCAATACCTTCGATTCTGCGGTTTATAAAAGTAAGAGGATATTTGTTGTTGGCCATTTCCTCAAATAAAGCCTTGTTATTGGCTGTCGGGTTGACGATAATCCCGTCAACCTGCCGCATCCGAAAGCCTTCGATCAATTCCGCTTCTCTATATGAATCTTCATTTGAATTGCATATCATGAGACTGTATCCGGACAAACGACAGGTATCCTCTACCCCTTCCAATACCTTGGCCCAGAAAGGGTTGTTCAAATTCGACAATACAATGCCAATGATGTTCGTCCTCATTTGCTTCAATCCCCGGGCCATCGGATTCGGATGATAGTTCAGCTCACGAATGATTTTTTGAACTCTTTCCTTGGTTTCTTCCGTAGTCTGGGAGTAATTGCCGTTCAGTATCCGGGATACAGTCGTTTTGGAAACACCGGCCTGCTTGGCCACATCATCAATAGTGATTCTCAACGTGCACTCCTCATTTCGAGCAAATAGTAAAGAAAACGATTTAGTGTATCGTTTCCTGAACCTAATATATCAGAATTCCGAATAACCAGTCAATTAATCAGTGAATTATATTATATTTGCTATATTATATATATTTTACTTCTTGTTTCTTTCTATTACTCCATAATTCTGGTCAATTTGATGCCCGAAATCATGAAATTCTACCCGCTTCAGCGACGGCAACGGGCAACATCCACCGCAATGACGGCAATCCTTTTACAATTTCCTGTACAAAAGGATGCACACCCACAATATTCATCCCGTTGGACAATACTTTAGTTAACAGGACCCTGTCTTTCCTATCATGATTTCCTTTAGTTAATTATGATAAAGAAGTGCGGGAAGAGAGAAAAATCAGAGCGCTGATGGAAAAAGATACTATCAAATTATTCCCTCAATGTGGAATGAAAGTGTTTACACCCCCGTCGTTCGTATGTCATAATAGAAGGTAAAGAGCATACATTTCAGGCGGTAAAATACTTCAAGGTGGTGTTTTCGTTGGCACAGCAAGTACCCCTGTCTTCCGTTTACAATGCGATTCGTATCTTGCGTGAATTTACACTAGAAGATGAGGAACTTGGCATAACGGAATTAAGTCAACGGTTAGGACTTGCCAAAAGTACAATTTTCCGTTTGGTTAACACACTGTATGGGAATAACCTTGTGGAGAAAAATATGCACACCCACAAATATCATTTGGGGATCGGTGCATTTGAGCTTGGCTTCGCCGCTTATCATCGCAACGAATTGCGGCTCATCGCGTATCCGCTGTTAAACAAGCTGATGTCGACCGTTCGCGAGGCGGTTCACCTGGCTGTTTACGATCATGGGGAAATCGTGTTCTTGAGTAAAATGGTTCCCGACTATCACCAGGGAACGGTATCGAAAATAGGCAAGCGCATACCCAGCTACTGCAGCGCCTCGGGCAAGGTGCTTCTAGCCAACCAATCCGAGCAGGAGATCGACCGGGTCATTCAACAAGGCCTGTACCGGCACACGCCCAAGACGATTACAGACGGCCAGACGCTCACCGAGCATCTGCGCGACGTACTCAAAAACGGATACGCGATCGGCCTCTCGGAATATAACGAAAGCGTATGCTCCATAGCGGTTCCGGTGTACAACGATACCGGGCAAGTGATCGCAGCCATCAGCCTGGCCATGATCAAATCGTATTTGTATCCGGCGCAAATCCAAAATTATGTCAAAGAATTGAAAACGTACAGCCGGCTTATCACGGAGCGGCTAAGTTAAGTTAACGGGATGGTTCCGCCGTCCCGTTTTTTTATTGTTCCCTATCTCGGACGGGGCAGGAACGTCGATATCTGAATTGAGCCCTTATCGCTCCAGAGTGCCCGAACTACGGGATGTTCATTTCCGCATAACAGAACAGCCGGATTGTTTCCCTCTGCCTGATGACGATAAGATAAGAGTACTACTCTTTAGATACCGAGGTGAAGGCCGTGTCTTCTTCCGCTCCCGTTGTTATCCGGCATCACCGGTCATGAACGGCAAATTCCAGTTTTATCTGATGCTGGCGACGTTTTTCTTGTCGAACTTAGCAGTTAGCGGCACAAGGCCGATTGTGTCCATTCATGCCCACAGTCTGGGAGCTTCCACATTTTTTATCGGGCTGCTCGTTTCCGCCTTCGCCGCATTCCCGCTGATTCTGGCTATCCGCATCGGCAAGTGGACCGATCGCTTCGGCACGAAAGCATTGACGCTATGGGGAGGGACAGGCGTCCTTGCGGCGTTGGCGGTACCTTTGTGGCAGCCTACCCTCGCCGGATTGCTATTTTCGCAAATTTGCATGGGGCTCTCGAACAACTGTATCGTCACAGCGACGCAAAAGCGCGTCTCCATCGTTGGCGGCAACCGGGATAAGGCCGTTACCGGCATGACCACGACTGCGGCGGCGGCTGACTTTGTCTCCCCCTTGACGGGAGGCTTTCTGTATGAGCACGGAGGCATTCGGATCACCTTCCTCGTCCTGCTGGTCATTCAAATCATGATGCTGGCCTTGGTCCGCATGATGGATTCCGAGCCTCGGAGGGACGCGGCATCCACCCGTACGGAAGAAAAGAAAAACACGTTGATTCTCCTGAAGGATCCCCATATCCGCAAGGGCGTGCTGGTCAGCGGAATTGTCGTCTACTCCAAAGACATCTTCACCGCATACTTCCCCGTGCTTGCCGCCGGTTACGGCTTCTCTCCCAGTCAGACAGGCACCGTGCTCGCCTGCGTAGCCGCCGCTTCCGTTGCGGTACGTCTACTGCAATTCAAGCTGGTGGAATGGGTGGACAGGGATAAACTGATGGCGGCGGCGCTGCTCGCCGGTGCAGCGGCCTTCACAGCGACTTCGATGCTTGAGCATCCGTGGCTGCTTAGCGCGACTGCGGTCTTGCTCGGCGCCGGCCTGGGGCTCGTTCAGCCCTTGAGCTGGGTATATTTGATCCAATATACCCCCAAGGGCAGGGAAGGCGAAGTGCTCGGACTGCGCAGCATGCTGAACCGCTCGTGGCAATTGTCCGGCCCGTTGATGCTCGGTGTCGTCGGCCATACGTTCGGCCTGCTGCCGGTGTTTTGGGTGTGCGGACTGACGCTTCTATGCGGGTCCTGGTATTCTCATCCGGTGTCGCTGCTTCCGCTCCGCAGGGCGCCCGGGACCCCGGAACAGGCCGAACCAAACAAAGAGGCATGAGCCCATGCCTCAGGGCGGTTGTTCCTTCGCGTTATGACGATGGTAAATGGATAAAGCCCGCCGCTCCGGACTTGGAGCGCGGGCTTTATTCGTTTACATCGGTTTGTTATGGCGGGCCGAACGCAGGAGTAACGCCGCCGCCCTTCAAGAAGTCCAGCTTCGGAACGTTACCTGGCTTTACCGGGCGATACCGTGACGAGGAGCGGATTCGGCTCCCCTTCCCCGCCCGCCGTTCTCAGCGCCATGTCTGTCTCCTCTAAAGGATAGTCATGGGAATTCATGATGCTGAGCGGAAATTTCCCCGAAGCGATAAAATCGACGGCCATTTTCACCGATTGGTAGCTGTGGCCTCTCACGCCTATAAGCTTCAGCGTCTTGGTGACGATCATGTCGATGTCGAATTCGGGAACCTTCCTATACTTGTAAGCTCCGAACAAGACCGTACTGCCCCGGCCGGCTATAGCTATGGACGAAGTGATCGGCTCCGTGCCTCCGGATGTGACGTCGATGACGACATCGGCCATTTTACCGCCTGTAATTTCGCGGACGCGGGTTTCCAAATCCTCGGTTTGAATATTAACGATATGATCCGCGCCCAAACGCTTGGATAACTCAAGCCGCTTCATGCTCGTTGTTCGTCCAGTGACGATGACACAATCGGCCCCCGCAGCCTTCGCCGCAAGCGTACAGGCAAGCCCCTGTTGGCCCGGCCCTTGAATGACGACCGTTTTCCCCGGGCCTACGCCGCCTTGCAGCGACATCCACTCGAATCCGTTGGCCAACGGCAGCGTCAACGCCGCCTCCTCCGGAGGAACGTGGGCAGGCATCGGGTGCAGCACCGAGTTCGGGTGCAGGTACATATATTCGCTGAAGCCGCCCCATAGAGAGGGACTCAAGTCTGCCGGGGTGGCGCCGTAACGAATACCCCCCGCCCTCGGGTCCGTCGTTTTGCAGGAACGGTACATGCCTGTGCGGCAAAAGGTACATTGCCCGCATGGAATGTATTCCTCCAGCGCGACCCGGTCCCCTGCCTTCACGCCCCAACGCGCAGCTGCCGTTTCGCCGATCTGTTCAATAAACCCGACGATGTGATGGCCCAGAATACGGGGGGATTGCAATTTTTTGTAGTAGGACACGTCGCTGCCGCACACGCCTACGGTTTCAATGCGGAGCAAGCCGGAATCGTCGGCAAGCGGAGGCAGGCTGAATTCCTGCAGCTCCGTCGTTTGTACGCCCGTAGCGACTGCCGCTAATGATGTTCGTTTCATGAGATCAACCTCATTTCTGCATCTTCATGAGGATCCGGCTGCGGCTCGAAGCCATGCCGATCAAGCCGGCAGCCATCACGCATTCCTTCTTCTAAATGGTATACTGCTCCAGGGCGGATTTCACGAATAGCTCTTCGACCGAAAGCTTGTTCTTGATAAGCCCCTGCTCATAGGAATAGCTGACGAGCGCTTCCAAAGTGGCGCGATTGTTCTGTAATCCGTAAGGCCAGAAATCCTCGCCCATCAGCTTCTTCGTTTGCTCGATTTCCGATACGAGCCAAGGCAGCGTCACCTTCAAGGCTGCGGTTTGATTGAAGCCCTCGTACACTTTATTTTTCGCCTCGACAAAAGCCTGATACAGGTTTTGCGCGACCCACGGATGCCGCTCCAATATTTCGTCGCGAATCGCTATGACGTGCATGATCGGGAAAATGCCTGTTTTCTGGAAATAGGCCTTCTCCACGGAGACGTAGTCTTCAAACAGTCTGTTCACACGCGGCGATCCGTTCAAGAAACAAGACGGGGCGCGGGGTGCAATGAACGCGTCCAGTTCGCCGTTCTCCAGCATCTGGTTCAGCGTCTGCTCCGGACCGATCGGCTGCAGTCTAACGTCGGCCGGCAGCTCCAGCTTGATCTTCTCGACGCGGCCCGGTGTCTCCTGACCGCCGAAGAACCATTCCACCTCGGACGGATGTACGCCGTATTCATGCTGCAGAAATCCCCGGATCCATACACAAGCGGTCAATTGATATTCGGGAATACCGATCCGCATGCCCTTTAAATCCTCCGGGCGGCGAATCCCCGAATCCACGTTCACATAAATGCCCGAATGCCGGAAAAACCGCGACGGGAACACCGGAATCGCTGTAAAATTCGGAAAGCCCCGGTCCCTTGCGATTAAATAGGACGACGCCGACAGCTCGGATACATCGAATTCCTGGTGGCGCATCATACGGAAAAAGGTTTCTTCCACCGGCATTTTGAGAAAGTTCAGTTCAATGCCGTTGGGACGGACGGAACCGTCGATTAACGCCTGGACGCGGTCGTAATCCCAGCAGGCGAAGCTTAAGTTCAGTTTATTCATGTGGAAATCCTCCTTATTGATTTGCGTATAGGTCAGTGTCTTGTAAACGCTCTCGAATCTAGGCGGAGATCGACTCGTTGCCGTCTAGCGATCGTTCCTGCCTGGGCATAAACACAATGAGCAGATTCGCGATGACGATCGTGCCCGCCACGAAATAGAAAGCGGCGAACAAACCGTACTTGTCGGAAATCATGCCGCCAAGCAAAGGGGAGATCGATTGGCCGACCGACTGCATGCCGAACAGGATGCCTACGCTGGTGCCGGCCATATGCTTGGGTGACGATTCCATCAGCCAAGCCTGGATCACGGGACGGACCGCGTACATAAAGAAACCGAGAACCGCGATTAAACCGATGAACAGCGGGGATTTCCCCATAGCCGTCATCAGGATCAGAATGACTGCCGTCATCGCCATGCTGGCCGTCAGTACTTTTTTGCGTCCCCACTTGTCGGACAAATGGCCCGAGATCGGAGCGGCGATAAAGCCTCCCATCTGCAGCAGAAACAAGCCTGCGCCGACCCACAACGGCGGGTAATTCAATTCATGCGCCAAATATAGCGGGAGAAACGTCAGCAGCGCGTTTTGCGTCATCGAGCGAAAGGCCGAGCTGGTTGAAATGAGCGCCAGGCTGCGGTTTCGAAACAATCCCTTCAGCCCGCTCACATATTCCTTAAGCGTCTGCCCTTCCTTCTCTTCTCCGGCCGCTTCCTGATTCTTTCTGGAGCCCGACTGCAAATTCCGCAGCAGGATGACAATGAGCAGCGCCATCGTAATGCCGGGAACGATATTGATGACCACGATCTGCCTCCACGTAAACACGGCCAGCAGAGCGCCTATCGCAAGCGGCGCGAGCGCGTCGCCCACATTGGCCGCCATGCCGTGAACCGAAAGCACGAAGCCCCTCCGTTCCGGGTACCGCTGCGCGAGCGTAGGGATCGCGGTCGGGTGCCAAAGGTTGTTGCCGATGCCGACCAGCGTAACGCAAAGAAGCAGCATCCAATACGTGGTCGTAAAATTCATAAACAAGTAGGGAATGCCGACCCAGAAGAGCGACAATGCCATCAGAAGACCTTTCTTGCCGATCGTATCGACCAGCATGCCTCCCGGCACGTTGGCGATCGTGCTTGCCAAATATTGAAACGTAATGATCATGCCGGTTTCGGTATAGCTGAGCCCCAGTTCTTTCCCAATGATGGGGAGCAGTAAATAAAAGGTGGCCGGATACCAATGGGTTAATCCGTGGCCGATTGTGATCAGCCACATCTCTTTCATGGATCTCGGCGACGATGAGTCAACCGCTTCACGCAAGGCCAACCCCTCCCTAATGTCACCAAACTTGAATAATGTCGGAAGCTCCCACCGCATTCCAGAGATTCATCACGCGGAACCCGTCCCGTTCGGCCTGAGGCCACATCGTATCCACCTCGCGCAAGCCAATGACGACTTTCACGCCTTGTTCCCTCAGATGCTTCGCATAATCGGCCCCGTCTTCGCTGTAGCCGAGCACGGCCACCGTTTTGCCCCGTAGTTCTTTTTGAATCGCCATCATGGCTTCTCCTCTCTTCCGATAACTGAAGTTTGTATCAGGATTGTTCTATGCCTTAACATTACCGCATGAGCTGCATATTTAGATACGGGATGTTCCCGTAGACGGAACAAATGAACGATTTACATCCGCAACCTGGCCTGATAATAATCCCAAACTTTGCGGTACAGGCCGGGCCTCGCCAAATTGCGGACACAGTCCTCGATTTCCTGCTCGTTTAACACATAAGGCATGCCCAAAGCTTGAGCCCTGTACTGTCGTTTGGCGTTCTCCTCCAAATAAATGCACAGCGCGAACGTTTCCTCAAGCGTTGAACCGGCGATGACGCTGCCATGGGACTTCAGCAGAACGGCCCGGCTTTCCCCAAGCTCGTGGGCCAAACGACTTCCCAGCTCCGGCGTATTCACGGAATCGATGCAATCAAATACCGGTATTGAACCTAACAGCGCCGCCTGAGGGAACACGGGTCTGATCGGGACCCCGGTCATGCTGAAATAGGTCGACCAATTCGGATGAGCGTGAATAACCGCCTGCACGTCGGGTCTTCGTTTATAAATTTCCAGATGAATGTGCATTTCCATCGGAGGAGCATCATGCCCATCCAGCTGTCTGCCGCCGCTATCGATCGTGACGATGTCCCGGGCCGTCAGAGCGTTCCGCGCACACGGGCCCGAATTGATAAGGATGTGATCGGTTCCGGGAATGCGTACGCTGCCATGTCCGTTGTAATCGATAATCTCGGCTCGTTCAAGCATTCGGATACCTAGCGCCAAATTTTGCTTTAACGTTTCAGAATCGGGTGCTGCCATAGTCTCTCCTCCAGTATGCGAAATGAAAGGCGCCGAACCTCAAGCGCGCTGAGATTCGGCGTGAAACGGACGAGTTACGGTTTAAAACTTGGCTGTCATGTCCTCAAGCAGCCCTTCCTTCCAATCCACGCCTTTAGGCAAAAACTTGTCGCAGCCTCTGACCATGTTGTACGTGCTTGGATCTACGCCACGCGGTACTTTGCCCGCCTCGATGTCTTTCATCGCCTCGAGCAGCAGCTGGCGCGCCACGATGATCGCGGTGTCGGCGGTGCCCAGCTTTTCCCTGGTGCGGTCGCAGAACGGCAGCTCCATCGTTTCCTGCAGGGCGTAGTCCTGGGTGTTGATTCCGGCGATGCCGGTGAACGTTTTGGTTCTTTGCACCTCGCGGTCAATGAGGAAATCGTTGGAAGGATTGCGTACCAATTTGTAGCCCGGCAGCATATCTGCTTTGCCGCGCCCGAAATCCGTTTCATGCTTCTCCACAAATTCGGGAGTAAACGGAATGTTAACGTCCGACGAATAAATAAAGTTGTACACCCATACGTTGGAGTCGTCGATCGGCACCCAAATATGTCCCGCGATGGACGGGAATTTCTCCATTTGGCCGTCGGTCCAGCGCACCATGGCCCCCCTCATCTGCTGTGCGGGCATAATGAACTGGTAAGCCCTTACATAGTTTCCGTCCTCTTTCAAATCGCGGATGCCGGCATATTTAAAGCCGTAGTCGGTTTTGACCACTTCAAGCTTCGGCGCGGTAGCTCTGGACCGGAGCGCGTTCTTATCGGCAATGTTATTGTTGTGGGCGAACGAGGAGTGGGACGTATCGATGCCTCCCTCAAGCGCCTGAAGCCAGTTACAAGCTTCGAATGTTTTCGAGACGTTGCGGAAATTTTCCGGCGCCCGCATCCATTCGTAATCCGGGTAACCCGGCTGCAGCTCCTTCGGTCCCATGTAGGTCCAAACAATGCCGGCCTTCTCATAGGTAGGATAAGACTTCAATTTGACGCTATGTTTAAAATCACTAGTCGGCGGCTCGTTCGGCGTATCCGTGCATTGACCGTTCGTATCGAACTTCCAGCCGTGGTATACGCAGCGAAGCCCGCATTCCTCATTGCGTCCCCAGAACAGATGCGCCCGGCGGTGAGGACAGTAGGCATCGAGCAGCCCGATCGTACCGTTCGTATCGCGGAATGCGACCAAATCCTCGCCCAACAACCGGACGCGAACCGGCGGACAATCCGGGCCCGGCAGCTCTTCGCTTAAGACGGCAGGAATCCAATAACGCCGGAACAGCTCGTTCATCGGCGTCCCCGGACTCACCCGGCACAGCTTCTCGTTATCTTCTCTTTTTAACATGTCCATCTCTCCCTTGAGTTCATAGATGAGGTTACCCGTTAACTTAAGTATAAATGCTGGCTTTTCCGCCTAAAATCTTGAGTTCTTCTATGATGAACAAGCGCCAAAAAAGTTTGCGTTTTCACATGCCGCTCCCACTAAAAAAAGGCGTCCGTTCAGCACGGACGCCCTTCGCCATTATTTGGCATAAAACCGTTCATCCACTACTTTATCGAGGCTCACATCTTTGGAAAGCGCCCCGGTTGCCTTGACGGTATCGATCGCCCATTTCATGCCTTCGATGTTCATCTTGCCCTTGTCCGCGAGGCCCGGCAGCACGAAATCGAGCGATTTCTCCGCTTCGGCCTTGCTCATGCCCAGCTCCGCCATGGCGATCGCCAGCACCTCTTCGCGGTTGGCGCTATCCTTGATATACTTGACGGCCTCGGCCTGACCCGCCATGAAAGCGTAGACGACTTCCGGTTTGTCTTTAATCAGGTCTCCGTTTGCTGCCAGCATGTTGTGATTATAGGTGGTCAGTTCATCCCGCATTAAGGACAATCGGACAAAGCCTAATTCATCGGCCTTCAAATCGGTCGGCTGGCTCAGAATGGTTACAGACGCTTGCCCGGTTTGCAGCGCTTGCAAACGGCCCGCATTTTCACCGGAGTTAATGAGGCGTACGTCCTTATTCGGCTCGAGCCCGTTTTTCTTCAGCCAATACTGGAGTTGAATGTCGGTTCCGTTACCCGGCACGTTGCTGGCCGCCGACTTCCCTTTCAAATCCTCAGGCTTTTTGATGTCTTTAGCCACAAAAATCGAATACATCGACTTGTCGTCCAGCGTGCCGATCAGCTTGACGTTCGCGCCTTCCGCCACTCCGGTAATGATCGACTCCGGCAGCGAAGAGATGATCGGATATTCCCCGGTTTGAAGCCCCCTTAGCGCGAGTACGCCGCCCTTCACATATTCGAGGTTGATCTCCAAATTGTTTTTCTTATAGAATTCTTTCTTCTGAGCCACGTAAATCGGGAGGTAGCTCATGTTCTTCGAAGGCAGCGCCATCTTGATCGTGGTCAGCTGATCCGGCTTCATCTTCACAGCCGCAGGAGCGCCTTGGCCACCGGCATTCCCTTCAGCCGCCGGCACATTGGCCGCCTTACCCCCGCATCCGACAACGGCCAGTAACAGTGAAGTACAGGCAATAAGCTTCAGCGAGTGCTTCGCTGCCCCTTTTAATGAACTTTTCAAATCATTTCGTGTCAGGCTCTTCATTTCTTTCGTTCCCCCTATAATATATTAATGGTTTCGCCATGGGGCGATCCATCGTTCTACATATTTCAACAGCTGCGTCAATAAAACGGACAAGACCATCAATACGCCGACATACCCTAAATATTCGGAAGTCCGGAACAGCTCGGAGGCATGCCGGATGGCGTAGCCGATGCCTTTGTTGGCGGCAAGCATTTCCGCCACAACGACCGCGATCAAGGCGCGACCGATAGCCAGACGAATACCGGTGACGATATAAGATAAGGTCGAAGGAAATATGACCTCGCGAAACATTTGGTACGAGTTGGCCCCATAGGAGCGTGCGGCCTTGATCAGCGACGGATCCGTCGTTTTCACCCCGGCCATCGTATTGATCAGGATCGGGAAGATCGCCATCGTAAACACCATCATAATTTTCGAAAGCGTCTCCAATCCGAACCATAAAACAAACAGCGGCGTCAGCGCCACAACGGGCGTCGTGTAAAGCGCGGTGATGATCGGATCGAATGCATACTCGATTTTACGCCAGTAGCCGAGGATCAACCCGATGGGAATACCGATGAGCGCCATCCCAAATCCGATGCCAACCTCGACGGCGCTGATTGCCAAATGCCCGAACACCGAGCCGTTAGCGATGAACGCCCATGTTTGCTCCAAAATTTTGCTCGGCCAGCTGAACATGAAGGGATCGATGCCTCCCAGCTGCCCGACGATCTCCCAGATCACGAAGATGATGCCAATCGTGACGACCGGATAGGTGACGGACGGGGGCAGCTTTGCCCTTTTCCGAGGGGCAGAGGTCAGGGATGGTTGAATGGTTGCTGTTTTTGCCATGTTATGCTTCTCCTTTCTGGTACTGACGGGTAACTTCGCCTTTGAGATGATTCCATATGATCGATTTATATTCCTGGTACTCCGGCAGAAGCTTCGTTTCGAGCGTCCTTGGGTACGGAATGTCGATGGTCAGGTCATCGATGATCCGACCCGGCCGCACCGACATCAGAAACACGCGGTTGGATAAGAATACGGCCTCGTCAATCGAGTGGGTGATGAAAATAACCGTTTTCTTCTCATGCTGCAGCATCTTGAGCACTTCTTCCTGCATGATCTCCCGGGTTTGCTCGTCGATGGCGGAGAACGGCTCATCCATCAGCAAAATTTTCGGTTCCACCGCGAACGCCCTGGCGATGCCCACCCTCTGCTTCATGCCCCCAGACAGCTGGTGCGGATATTTATGCTCGAAGCCGTCGAGTCCGACCATGCGAATATAGTGCATCACGTGATCTTTCACGTCTTTATTGTTTTTTCCGGCTAAACGCAAGCCGAAGGCCACATTCTGAAATACCGTATGCCAGGGCATCAGCGCGAAATCCTGAAACACCATCGCCTTCTCTCCGCCCGGACTTTCAATCGGCCGACCGTTAATGGATACGCTTCCGGAAACAGGACGAATCAAGCCGTCCAACGTATGCAGCAGGGTCGATTTTCCACACCCGCTCGGGCCGATGATCGAAATGAATTCCCCTTCCCGGATTGTACCCGACACATCTTTCAGCGCATGAACCTGATTCGGCTGTCCTTGATTATAAATCACATTTATTTCGTTAAAACTCATCAACGGCACTGTGGTGGCGGTCGTCATTGTCATGGATCATTCCCCTTCGTCGATATGGTTAGCCATTTCTTTGAAAACATGAAAGCGTCATCATTAGTATAAACCATGGAGGCGACTTTATTATGCTTTCATCATTAAAAATACTATTTTTGTGCCGGGTAACAAAACTGGCCGTTCTTCTATGCGGCACATGCAAAAAAATATAATTTGGATCTCGGAACGATTACAAATTGCGAGACACCTAAAGCCGCCGGTCGCCCATATAATACAGGGAATCCGAAATGCGTATCAGAACCATTTGCAGGGCGAACAAGGTTTAAAGGAGCGATAAACAAATGAAAAGCATGACGCTCGAGACTGCGAAACATGTGATAAAAGCTGCGGAACAGAAAGCAAAAGAGCTTCGAATTTCGCAAGTGATCGCGATCGTCGATGAAGGCGGCAATTTCACCGCTTGTCACCGGATGGACGATGCCTGGCTGGCCAGTATCGACATCGCGCAAAATAAGGCATGGACCGCCGTTGCGCTGCGAATGCCTACTTCACATCTGGCCCATTTGGCAGCCCCTCATGCGGAACTGTACGGGATCAATACGACTAATCATGGCCGGGTGGTTGTGTTCGGAGGTGGAATTCCGCTTGTAAGAGAAGGGAGGATCGTCGGCGCCGTCGGTGTCAGCGGCAGTACGGTCGCTAATGATGTGGAGGTTGCCAAAGCGGCTGTTCATGCCTTTGAGTCGTATGCATCGCACATGCCTCAGGCACGCAGACTTGACTGGGCCTGGATTCCGTAAGAGTCGGGCTGGAGAGAAGCCATAAAGACGAATGACATTCCGCCTATTGCGTACAAACAGGTAAAAGCCGCTTGAAAATTCAAGTCGGCTTTACCTTTACCCCGTCTGTCTGCGTGAGCAAAACCGTTCGGGATCAGCGATTCGATTCAGATTGAATGAAACGGGATATTTCACGATGATAGCGCATCAAGCACCAGACATACATACCTACGGACCAAGCCTGCAGAAAGCAACCGTTAAGCGGCTCCGGCCTGTTCGCGCGATACAGCTCGGCAGCCATGCCCATTTCATCCAGAATCCGCGATGCGATCATCCGCAGGAAGGCGACGCCTTGCTCCGGGCGTCCCGCGTTAAATTCGGCCAAGGCTACCCAGCCGGTCGTCAAATTCCAGACAGCGCCTTCCTGATAGCTGGACGGATCGTACCCGTTTCCTTCATCAGCCGCACTTCTTGTCCGGACGCCGAACGGCGTCGTCACCTCCGCCGCTTCGAGCTTCTTCAATGACGCCTTCACCCGATCGGGATCGGCTAACGTGGAGAACATCAAGTTGACGGCATAATTGGGGCGCAGCGTAGGGTCGGGCGTGCCGTCTTCCAACAGCCGGTCGTAGTAATACGCTCCGTCTTCGTACCAGAACGCATCCTCGTACTGCTGCTCCACCTGATCCGCCAGGGTGCGCCACTTGAGGGCAAACTCCGTCTCCCCGATCAAATGGGCGACGTCCGAAGCGGAACGGAGCGCATGCCAATACAAACCTTGCACATCGTTGCCGCTCTTTCTCCGGTCGATATGGTCCATCCATTGCGTATCCGGAATCGTGAACGCTTGCGAGGTGGATACGTCGCCGACGATGCCATGCTCCAGAAATCCGTCCCCGTCACGGTCGCAGCGCAGAGCCCAGTTCACCGATTCAAGCAAGCTTGGAAAATAAGCGCGCGCAAATTCCGTATCCTTCGCGGCTTGAACATATTCGCGGAATAATATCGCCTGCAGCAGGACGCCTTCCGCCGAGCCTCCCCAGGAGGTTTGATGCATGAAGCCCGGTCCGCTGATCACGGTAGGCATATCCCCTGCCATCGCGCCGGGGCGATCCTCTTTCAGCTGCAGGGAGATGAAGTTTAATAAAACCTCTTTAACAAACTCGACATCCCCGATAGCCAAATAAGCGAACGCCGTCCACGCCGAATCCCTGCTCCAGTAGTTCGGGAAACGGGGAAAGCCCGCACAAATGCCGATCCCGATTTCCGGATGATTGAATTTCAACAGCTTCAGGGCAAGCTTGGCAAAATCAAAGGCCCTGTCCAGCTCATCGTCTCCCGTATAAGCCGCGGCGGTTTCCTGCAGGTAATCCCGATAAGACCCGGCCGTCTGAACGAACAGCTCTCCGGCCTGAGTTAAGCATCGCGTTGCGGTTTCTACGGCTGCCGCTTCATGCTCCGGGTCGCCGGTCAGCACAACCGTTACCGTCAGCGACGAATGGGGCGCGATTTCGCATGGAATCCGGAGCTGAACGCGAGGTTCCGCGCCTTGATATTCGCTGCCGAACGATGCTGTGCAGCCGGCATCGCAGGCAATAACGGCAACATACGGCAGCTGCGGGTTTTCCATGATTAATTTTCCTTCGGTTTGACGAAACTTAAACTGTTTCGCCTTCACGCCGAGCAGTCCGTACGGCACCAGCATCGCTTCCACATCGGCGATGAGCTCGAACGTCTCGGTCCCGTCCCCGTGGTTCGTTAAAGTGAACCGGGTAAGCACCGCCGCGTCCGCGGGCGACATGAACACCTTGCGGTCCACAGTCAACCGGTCGAATCGGCTGAACGCCTCGAGTCTGCCGGGCAGATGGTTCGCGCGCTCCGTGAAGCGGACCAACGGATAAGCTTCCTGCCCCTCCCCTTTACGCAGCTGCCACTTCAAATGACGGATGTACCTCGCCGGAGGACTGTACAAGCCGCCGTTATCCGTGACGAGTCCCCACCAGTTCCAATCGGCCGACAGATCGCCTGCCCAGTTCAAGACCGTAAACGAAGTATCGTTGGATAACGCGAGCGGACGGTCAAACGGACCCGTTTTGGTCAGACAAGGCTCTTGGATATCCGCGACTTGATCCTTAATCGTAAACCGGGAATAAATTTTCCCGAACGCGTACTGCTCGGTCACGATAACGAGCGTATGCTCGCCCGGCGTCAGACCGCCGGGATACAGCACCGACCACTCCGTAGCCGCCCCGACCTCGAACGTGAACGGCTCCGCTTCGGATATCGTTCCCGCATTGCGGCCGTGCTGATCTTGCATAATCCAGACTTTGTCCGGACTCATTTCGTTCCCGTCCAGCAGCAGCTTGAAGTCGATAGCCATGCCGCCAAGGGCGAGCGGAGGATTGTCCAGATTAAATCTGAATCCGATACACACCCCGCCCGAATAATCGTTGCGCAAGCTCCCTTTGACATACGTCATTTCGTAAAAGATGTCTCCGAGCTGCTTGGCTTGAATTTTACGCATTGGAATTCTCCCTTCATTAGCCTTTCACGGCTCCGGCCATCAGGCCTTTGACAAATTGCTTCTGTACGCTGAGGAATAAAATCAGCACCGGAATCAGCGAAAGTACGTTCGCGGCCAAAATCCGCGACCATGGAATCGCGATGCTCTCCTGCGCCAATAGGGCGAGCCGCAGCGGAATCGTGAATTTGTCTTCGGATTGAAGCAGCACGAGAGGCATTGTAAAGGAATTCCAGTTATGCACAAACTCGACAATGATCAAAGTAATGATCGCCGGTTTAATAAGAGGAAGCACGATCTGATAAAACAGGCGGAACTCCCCGCTGCCGTCGATTCTCGCGGCTTCCAGCATTTCCGTAGGCACATCGTCAATGTACTGCTTCGTGAAAAAGATCCCGAACACCGTTACGCTGAAAGGCACGATCAAGCTGATCAGACTGTCGTATATCCCCATCTTCGTAATGATGAAATAGAGCGGCAGCAGCAGCACCGTCGGTGGAACGGTCATGGTGGCGATCAAGGCGATGAACAGCACATTTTTGCCGAAAAATTGCTTCTTGGCAAAAGCGTAGCCGGCCATACTGGTAAATATCACGATGAGTGCGGTCGTGGAAATGGTCACGATCATCGAGTTCATGAACGTCGTGCCGAATTTCAGCGCTTCCCAGATTTCAGGGTAATTGCTCCATTCGAGATGTTCCGGCCAAAATGTCGGAGGAAACCGCGTAATTTCCGAGTCGCTTTTCAAACTGGACACGAACAACCAGTAAAGCGGCAGAAAAAAGATCAGGCCTAAAGCCCAAAGCACGATCGAAGACAGCCAATTTTTTTTCATCGTTTCCCCCTCCTATCCTAACCGTTTGTCGACTATTTTTTTCTGAACGATCGTGATGATGAGCACCAGGAAGAACAAAATATAGGACATCGCTGCGGAAGATCCGATCCTGTAATATTTGAACGCCTCATTATAAATGAGGAACGGTACAGTCGTCGTCGAATCGGCAGGTCCTCCGCCGGTCATGATGTAGATTTCCTGAAACACATTGAGCGAATCGATCAGCAACAGGATGAACACGACTAACGAGATGCGGCCGAGAAGAGGCCATGTGATTAAACGCAGCCGTTGAAAAGGCGTGACCCCGTCAACATCGGCCGCTTCATACAAATCTTTCGGAATATTTTGCAGACCGGCCAAATAAATCAGCATGAAATAGCCGATTTTTTTCCAGCAAGTCATGATGGCAATGACCGGCATGGCCCAAACCGTGCTGGCCAGCCAATTCGGACCCGAGATGCCGAACAAGTTCAACAGCGCATTGATTAAACCGCGGTCCCCGTTAAAGAGAAACATGAAAATCAAGCTGGCGCTGACTACCGATAAAATATAAGGAATAAAGAAAACGGTGCGGACCAGATTGACCCCTTTTAATTTCTGGTTAAGAAGAAGTGCCAGGCACGCCGAGGCGAACATCGTAACCGGAATGAAAATAATGCTGAAATAAACGGTATTTACAAGCGCTTTAATAAACAGCTCATTCTGCAAAACCCTTGCATACTGATCGAATCCGACAAAGGCGCCGGGAATTTCGAAAAGCCCTGAATTTTTCAGCGTAATGGGCTTAATATCCTTAAAGCTGGCGATAAAGGACCAGATGATCGGATAGATCAAAAAAAGTCCGAGAATGATGACCGAAGGCAAAATAAACACATAGCTGGTCCAGTCTCCGATCCTGCTGCGGATTCTTTTTTTCATGTTTTGCCTCCTTAGGCAAGCAGAGCACCTAGCTGGTTAGGTGCTCTGTCCTGACTTGATTACTGGATGGACTTACTTCGCTTTTAAAATGGCGTTGCCTTTTTCTTCGAGCGTTTTCAAGCCTTGTTCGGCCGTGATGGCGCCGGAAACAACCTGGTTCAGTACGCTTTGATAGACTTCCGCCTCCACTTGAGCCCACTGTGGAACCGGCGTCGATATGCTCGGGTATTCCAGGCCTTTGATAAAGACGAGGAATTCCGGATGCTCTTTAAAATAAGGCAAGTCGTAAAGGTCTTTGCGAATCGGCACGCGGAACGGGTAGAAGTTGCCGTCGTCGGCTTTTTCCCCCTTCATTACCAGCTCCTGTCCTTCTTTAGAGCCCAGGAACTTGATCAGCTTCACGGAAGCGGACAGCTTGTCGCCTTTCACGCCCGTCGGCACGGAAAGCATGTAAGGTCCGATATCGGCTGCTTTGCCTGCAGGTCCGGCCGGCACTTCGGCCGTTGCGACTTCAAATTTGTTGGCCGCCTTCCAAGCATCGGGAACCCCCCATGGTCCTTGGAATTGCATAGCCACCACCTGATTGCGGAAATCGGCCATAACAGCCCCGCCGTCTTTATTCACTGTATCCGGAGGCGATACTTCTTTGACGAGCTTCGTATAAAATTCCAATGCCTTCTTGCCCTCAGGAGAGTTCAAGCCGACCTGATAATTGCCCTTGCCGTCATCTTTGACAATGTTCGCTCCGGCTTGATTCATGAACATATTGACCATCCAGGTAATATCGTAAACTTGCTTCCCGACGAGTCCTATGCCATATTGATCCGGTTTGCCGTCACCGTTCGTATCGACGGTCAATTTCTTGGCGGCGTCATAAAGCTCATCCCACGTTTTCGGCGGATTTTTAATACCGGCTTTGTCGAACAACGTCTTATTATAAATTAACTGAACGGAATGTCCGAGCCATGGAAAGCCGTAAAGCTTGCCGTCCCAAGTCCCCAAATCCCAAAGCTGCTGATAGTAGTTGTCCTTCTCCGCATTCAAATCCTTCGACAGATCAAGGTACGCTCCTTGCGGCGCAAGACCGCGAACGTCGCGGTAAGCGATCTGCATGACTTCCGGAGCATCTCCGCTCAAAATTTGAGTCAACAGCTTTTGACCGTTTTGGGCGCTGCCGAGCAGTTCAACTTTAACATCCTGGTTTTTCTTCTCGAACTCGTCCAGGATGACGCGAATCGCTTTGCCGCGCGGCGAATCGCTTGCCCATGCGATCTGCATGCGGATTTGGGTCGTTTTACCCGGCTCCGCTTGCGCTTGCTCTCCTGCGGTATTAGCCGATTCCGGTTTGGCGGACCCGCAAGCGGTCAGTGAAATAGCGAGCGTGCCAGCGACTACAACTTTTGGCCATTTGTTCATATGAGGTAACTCTCCCCTTTTTAGGTACTTTTATATAAAAATCCAATCATCAGCACCTTTGCCAACGTTGGCATTTTTATCTAAAAAAATTTAGGTCGACTGTCTTTCGCAAATCATCGGTGAGATCAGCACACGCGTGCCGTTTTTTTCAGCCCCGTCAAGCTGCTTGACCAGGAGCTGCATGACCGTCTGAGCCATGGATGTAATCGACTGGTCGATGGTCGTGATCGGAGGATGATAAAATTCCCCCATCTCGGTCTTATCGATGCCGAGTACGGCAACCTGCTCCGGAATGCGCAGTCCTTGCTCGTAAACCGCGCGGTATACGCCGATAGCCCTTTCATCGCCGGAGATAAAAATGGCGTCCGGATGCTGCGGCAAGGCCAGCGCCTCCTTCGTCCGCAGATAAGCCGATTCAATGCTCGACACATCGTACAGAATGTTCCACTCGATCGCCTGTTCTTGATGTGCGGAGAAATAGCGGCTGATTCCTTGCGCCCGTTCCTGATTCACGATGTAATCCGCATGGCCCAGCAAGAACAGGATGTTCCTGCGGCCCTTCGAGGCCAAATATTGGGCGGCCAGGTAACCGGCGGACACATTGTCCAAATCCACATAGGAGGTGTCGAAATGATCCATGTCTTTTCCCAGAATAACGAATGGGATTTGTCGTTCCCGCAAATACTCCACCCGTTTATCTTTTTCTTTGGTGTCGAACATGACCGCACCGTCAGCCATGCCGTGCTTCAATAGATAAAATCCGTCGTTCTCGTTCTCCTCATAGCTCTCGGCCGATGAAGAGGAAATAATCAGACGGTAATCCATCCGGTGCGCTTCCTTCAT
Source organism: Paenibacillus sp. JCM 9796 (assembly GCF_055379675.1). Lineage (NCBI taxonomy): Bacteria > Bacillati > Bacillota > Bacilli > Caryophanales > Paenibacillaceae > Paenibacillus > Paenibacillus sp. JCM 9796. The sequence continues at coordinate 4,531,742 of NZ_AP043723.1, read as the reverse complement.
CATCTTCTGCAGAATTTCATTATGAAAAGCGCCCCAAAACCGTCCGCTATGCTGATCTACGAAAGCAATCAAGGTGTTTGTCTTCTTCTCCCTCAGGCTTTTGGCCAGCATGTTGGCTTTAAAGCCGGTTTCTGCGACCACCTTGAGGATTTTCTCTCTCGTTTCCGCCTTCACATGGGGATCTTCGTTAATGACGCGGGAAACGGTTCGAATAGACACGCCTGCCAGCTTTGCCACATCTTTGATTGTTTGCGTTTTCATTTAGGGTCCCTTACTCGAATCTAGTTTATGCCATCGTTGGCATTTATCATTGTAACCGTTCTCGCTCGGGGTGTCAATATCTAGCTTTTTGAAACCGGCGTTTTAAAAAGTCCGGCCAAAATTTGCTTCAGCGCATCGTAGGAATAACGCTCTTCCCCTAATCGAAAGTTATGTTCCATGCGGGCACTGCGGAATTCGCCATCCTGTAAATAACGGAGCACTTCCCGGCCGGCCGCCTCCATCACTTTGCTTTCCACATGGACCAATCCTTCTTCGTCTACCGTATGCTCGCTGCCCAAGGAAACGATGTGAAACCCGCATGGCTTAATGTCTGTTCCATATACCGGATATTCGTATACGGCCATCGGCTTCTTCGCATACAGGCCTTCGAGGAACTGGTTGCCCCAGCCTTCCAAAACACTCGGGTACGTGATAAAGTCCGCATGCACGTAAGCGTCCCACAACGAGTAAAGCTTCTTGCCGTTTCTGGTAACGCGGGTCGCTTCGATCCATTCGTTAATATACAGCAGCTTCACCTTCTGCCTCTCGGCTCTTCGGTTCAAGCCTTCCACGTACGCTGCCGAGGCTTCCTGAAGACCTGCGAGCACAAGCACGATTTCCCCGTCATCCCCGAGCATTCTCCCGTCATAAAGCGGGCTTTCTTTCAACAGCTTCATATTGTCCGGCTTACCGACCTCTGCCGCCAAATCAATCGCAAGCTCAATCGCTTTCCGTTCGGCGATCCGGGTTGCCTGCAGGAAAAGGATGTCGTTATCTTTCACGCCGATCACCTTGCGAAAATCGCCGTTGTAATCGTCGAGCGTCCAGGCAGGAGCGGTAAAGTCGAATACGTTAGGCACGACTGTCGACGGTTGTCCGGTGCGCTTCAGCAGCTCCTCTTGAGCGATTTTATTAATCACGACTTGCTTGACATTCGGAAGCTTCGGCGGAAAATATTGCTCCAGCCAGTCTGAGATGCAGGCATCGGTCGGATTGCTGTACCTTGTCCGCTCCCAATGGAAATCATGATTGTGCGCGATGCAGGCGATGTTCCTCTTGCGCGCGACTTCCGCGAAAGCAATCCCTGCAGGCAGCCCCCAGCCTAACGACCAAATATTGTTGGGCACCAGCATATCCAGCTTGTATTCGTCAATCGCACGGCACAGCGCTTCCTCGATCCGGGCCGCAAACGCCAGTACATCCTCCCGGAATGCCTCGGCATCGGGATAATCCGAGAGCCGGTCGTAGGCGTTGGCGACGAATTTGTTGTTGACCGGGTGCTGATAGTGCAGCTCTTCGAGCACAATCCCTTCTTCTTCTCCCAAACTTCCGGCTAACAGATACACCCGATGACCCAATTCCTTGAGAACCTTCTTCCATTTTTCCATTTCCAAGGAAACGCCGTCGGTCTCCCCGACACGAAAGTGACATAATGCAATATTCATGCTGTGGGTTCCTCCTAAAACATAAAGTTTTCATGATGCAAGCTGGCGGCTTGCATTTTTGCCAACGTTGGCAAAAATGATGATAACCTGATTCTAAACGAATTTATCCGAAAAAACAATTCATTATTTCATACAAAAGCCCGAAATGCCTGCTCTGAGGCATTTCGGGCTTGTTAGCCGAATCCGGCCATTGGGTAACGGCCGGAAGCGGGGCGATCAGGAAGCGGCCGATGTAGCGTTCCCTTCGCCATCTTCTTTTTTCTTGCCGAGCAGTTTGCCGGCAATCACAACGACAATAGCCAGCACGATCGGAATGAGGTAATGTCCAGCATGGAAATACGTTTCGAACCAGTGTCCCACCGCTTTATCCGTCAGCATCATTTCCCCTGCCGTATAACCGAGCAGGCCGGCTCCAAACCAGACAATAATCGGGAAACGGGTCATCAGCGTCATGAGAAGCTGACTGCCCCAAATAATCAACGGGATACTGATGGTAAGCCCCAGCGCGATCAGGAGCACGTTGCCTCCCGCCGCTCCCGCGACAGCAAGCACATTATCCAGGCTCATAACCAGATCGGCGATCATAATCGTCTTAATCGCTTCGGCTATGGTATTTCCCGATTTCAGATGCTCTTCTTCTCCTTCGCCTTTCACCAGCTTGACCGCAATGTAGAGCAGCAAAAGTCCCCCAAGCACTTGCACATAAGGAATGGCAAGCAGCCACACCGCCACAAACGTCAGGATGATCCGCAAACCGATCGCACCGAAGCTTCCCCAGAAGATCGCACGTTTCTGTTGGTGCGCAGGCAACGCACGGCAGGCAAGCGCAATCACTACCGCATTATCACCGCTCAATACGATGTTGATGAGGATCAATTTTAATAAGCCTACCAATAAATCGCCTTCCATACTTCGACTCTCCTTTAGTAGTTACTCATTTATGTCTATTACATTATAGTGCAGACCTGTCTGTTGTAAAAGAAAAAAAAATAGAAAGCTGAACAAGTCCAGCCGCTCCAAAAATAAGAACCCTTCACCCCGGGCTATCGGTTTGGGGTGAAGGGTTTATTCAGCGCCGTTACTTCGTTACAACGGCCTTGATGTTGATTTTGCGCCAATCCTGCTTCTCCAGGATGAACGAGAACACGATTCCGCCAGCCAATCCCCAGAACGGCGCTCCGATCCTGAATAACGTGATATCCGATAAGGTAATCATGAAGGCAAACAGAGCGCCCAGCTTATGACCGGCCGAGAAACTCATTTGCAGGGAATTCACGAGCACTCCGATCATGGCCAATCCCCCGAGCAGCTTAATCAAGGAGGCGGGGATCGAATCCGTCAAGAGCACAGCCATCGGCGCCAATAAACCGAATAAGACCCACAATGCCCCCATCACGATCGACCCCAGGTAACGGTGTTCCTTGGGTCCGTTCTTCTCATCGGTCAGAATCGCCGTCATCGGACCGGCAATACAGGCTGAATGTGCGCCCATCAACGCATTCGCCAAAGAACCGATTCCGCTCCATCGGGTCATCGCATTCACCGGCGGCTCGTACCCGTCTCCTCTGAGAACCCCGATGCCTTGCGCGTTCTGGACGGCGATAACGGTCATCGCCAGCGGAATGACAAGCTCGCCGACGGTGCTCCAATCGAACGCGGGACTATACACTTGCGGCTTCGCTATCCGGAATACGATCTCTCCTGCGGGACTCCCCCCGAAAAAAATGAGCCAGACGGCGGAAACGGCGATGGCCCCCAGAATGGGAGGAATCCGTTTGGCCCACCGGGTGAAATAGGACAAAACCAGAAACGTAAGCAGCGTCAAGCCGTTCAGCAACGGAGCGTCTTTCAGCGAGGTCACGACATTGGACCCGAAGGGGAGTAAGACACCCGAAACCATCCCCATCATAATCGGCAGCGGAATCGATTTCATCAGCTTCTCCACCAGGCCGACCATGCCAAGCAGGAGAATCAGCAGCCCCGTCAGCACATAAGCCCCGATGACGACGTTGAAGGGATGGTTGGAAAGCGACGTACCTACAAGGACAGCGCCCGGGATGGAGAAAGCTACCGCAATAGGCTGCTTGTACAAGACGGACAGCATGATCGTCAGCGCCCCGCCGGTCGCATAGACGGCGAACACCCAGGAGGAAGTCGCTTCCGGCTGGAGCTGTCCCTGTGCGGCCGATTGCAGAATGATCAGAAACGGCCCGGTGACGCCAAACAACCAAGCGATAAAGCCGCTCGTACAATGATTCATGGAAAACGGGTTCAAGCTTGTAAATCGGAACCGGCCTTTCATGCGCTATGAGCGCCTCCGAGATACGCTTGCAGGATCATGTCGTTATGCAGCAAGGCATTCGCCCGGTCGGACAGCTTGATGCCTCCGTTTTCAATGACGTACCCGCGGTCGGCAATGCGCAGCGCCTGGCGGGCATTTTGTTCCACGAGCAGGATGGTCATGCCGCTGGCTTTCAACGTCTGAATCAACCCGAAAATTTCTTTAATCACGAGGGGAGCGAGACCCAGGGAAGGCTCATCGAGCATCAGCAACTTGGGCTGCGCCATCAATCCGCGCGCGATCGCAAGCATCTGCTGCTGTCCTCCGGAAAGCGTCCCTGCCGGATGCTGCCTGCGGTCTCTCAGCAGAGGAAAAATGTCATAGACATGTGCCAATAAATGCGGCGTATCTTGCTTGCTTGCATACATGCCGCCGGTGAGCAGATTGTCTTCGATCGTCATCCTTTTCAGAATCGCCCGGCCTTCCGGAACATGGACCAGCCCCGACTTTACGATCACATGCGTCTGTTCTTGATGGATGGGCGCGCCATTGAAACGGATTTCCCCGTTCGTAGGCCGGATGATTCCGGAAATCGTCTTGAGCAGCGTGCTCTTCCCCGCTCCGTTCGACCCGATGAGAGCGACAACCTCTCCTTCGTATACGTCCAGATTTATGCCCCGAAGCGCTTGAATTTGCCCATATGCGGCAGAAGCTGCCTTCACTTCAAGAATCGCGGTCATACGGCCTCCTCCTCCTCCTCGCTTCCCAAATAAGCTTCAAGCACAGCCGGATGATGCCTGATGTCCTGCGGCGTTCCCTCCGCGATTTTTTGGCCGAAATTAATGACGGTGACGATGTCGGAAATCTTCATGACCACGGACATGTCATGCTCGATAAGCAGAACCGTCACTCCATGATCGCGTATCGTCAAGATGAACTCGTTCAATTGCGCGCTCTCTTCCGGATTAAGCCCGGCCGCCGGCTCATCCAGCAAAATTAACTTGGCCCCGGAGCAAATCGCCCTGCCGATTTCCAAACGTTTCTGCTCCCCGTACGAGAGCTGGCTCGCCGGCAAATCTCGCTTACGCTCAAAGCACAGCAAGTCAAGTACTCTTTCCAATTCGCCCTCAAGGCTCTGACGCTTGTTCCCATGCAGGTAAGGAATCAGGCTGGACAGGCCGAAGGAGATTTGCGTGCCTTGACCCATCCGCAAGTTTTCCTCTACCGTCATATGCGAGAACAGCCGGATGTTTTGAAAGTTCCGGCTGATCCCGAGCTTGGCGATCCGATGCGGCTTTAACGGATTCAACAACGTTTGTTCGAAGCGAATGTCGCCGGAATCCGGTTTGTATAAGCCGGTGATCAGGTTGAACAGCGTCGTCTTCCCCGCACCGTTCGGGCCGATAATGCTGTGAATCCGCCCGGCCTTCACGTGCAGATTCAGGCCGGATATGACATCCATTCCACCGAAGCGTTTAGACAAATTTTGAATGTTCAGCATGGACAGGTGAATCCCTCCTTTAGCGAAGTGAGGATATGGATGAAGGCGACTGCCGCTGTTTCCGCGCGAACCGGCTGCGGATCGTTTTCACCGTCTTCTCCGAAATGAGACCCTGAGGCCGTACCGCCATCATGACGACGATGATGATCCCGTACACAACCAGCCTCCATTCCTCGAGCCCCCGGAAAATTTCAGGAATCAGCGTGAGAAGGAACGCGCCCGTCACCGCTCCCCAAGGGGTCTGGTACCCGCCGATCAGCACGTAGAACAAGATGAGCAGCGACGTATGAAAACCGAAGCTTTGCGGATCGATGAAAAACATGTAGTGGGCGTAATAGGCGCCGGCGATACCGGCAATGCCCGCACTGATCGTAAACGCGCATATTTTGAAAAACGTGACGTTCAATCCCATCGATTGGGCAGCGACTTCATCCTGCTCCACGGCCTTGAACGCCCAGCCTAACCGCGTGCGGTTCATATATAAGACGGCGGCAAGCACGACGACCGTGCCGACGGCCACATTCGCAAGTGTCGTTCCCGACATCCCGCTCAGCCCGGAGGCGCCTCCGATATAGTCCACATTGCGCAGCACGACCTCGATCATTTCATTAAATCCGAGCGTTCCCACGGCCAGGTAAATGCCTTTAATCCGCAGCGCCGGAAAGCCGATCGCAAACCCGACGAGTGCCGCAGCGGCAGCCCCTGCCAGAAACGATAGAACAAGCGGAATGGAGAAATGGACCGTCAGGATGGAAGAGACATAGGCGCCTAGTGCCATAAATGCTCCATGCCCCAAGGAAAGCTGCCCGGTCGCCATCGTCACGTACAAGCTTAACGCGAGGATAATGTTGATTCCTGCAAATATAAAAATCGATTGCTCCATCGGCTACACCCTTTCCGTCTGCACGCTTGAACCCATTAATCCGGTTGGGCGGAACAATAAGATAAGAATGAGCATCCCCCAAACGACGGCATCGGCGTACTCGGTCAAACCGAGCGGAAGCGCGATAGCCATGACCTCAAGCAGTCCCATCAAAATACCGCCGATCATCGCGCCCCTGATGTTCCCTAAGCCGCCGATGATCATGACCGCCAAGCCCTTCAGTCCGACCATCGTTCCCATAAACGGGGACACCGTTTCGAAACGGATCGCGTACAGCATGCCGGCGACTGCCGCCAGCAGCGAGGCCAAGACGAAGGTCGAAACGACGACGAAGCGTACATGGACGCCCAGCAGCTTCGCCGCCGTTTCGCTTTCCGAGAGCGCTCTCATCGAACGCCCCAGTTTGGTGCTTTTCATAATATAGCTTAGGCCCAGCATGGAGACGAGCGATACGAGCAGCAGGATCATTTGCGGACTGCTGATCAGCACTTCGCCGATTTGCAAATTCGACAGGTGGATGACAGAAGGAACGGACTTGGCGTCGGAACCGGACAAATTGACGACCAGCTCGGAAATGACGATGCCAAGCGCAATTGTGCTTGCCAGCGGTGCGTAATGATAATCCCGCCGAATCGGCCGGAAACTGACGAGCTCGATCACCATGCCTAGCGCAATGGAGCCTGCCAGAACGATCGGAACGGCGGCGTACAGCGGGAGGTGAACTTTATCGATCAGGATATAGACCATAATGCCCGATGTCATGAAAACTTCGCTGTGAGCCAAATTCATCATGCTGAGTACCCCGAATATCAGGGTGAACCCGATCGCCAGTAGCGAGTACAAGCTTCCCTGCAGCAGGCCGTTAATCAACTGCTGGATCAACTCCATGGTGGCGCCTCCCTTACTTTAACGGAGCGTAGTTCCCGTCTTTTATCGTAACCGTATGCACTTCCTTGACGCCGTCGCCTTCCGCATCGATCGTCATTTTGCCTTGCGTGCCTTCATAGTCCTTCAGCTTTTCCCAGCCGGATCTCACCGTTTCGCGCAGCTTCTTCACATCGCTGTCTCCATTCAAGCCGGCGTCTTTAAGCTGTTTGGCAATAATTTGGATATTGTCGTACGCATTCACCGCATACGGATCCGGCTTTGAAGCATCCGGTGTCAGCTTTACCGCTTCCGGCTCGAACTTTTTCAGAAACTCCTGGGCTTGCGCCCGGTCGATTTCCGGATACCAGTAAGTGCCTACCACGATATCTTTAGCCGCCTCGCCGGCTAATTTCGGGAAAGCCGACGCATAGATGCCAACCGTACCGATGATCGGAACGTTCACGCCCTGCCTTCTCAGCTCTTTCACCAACCCGGCCCCTTCTTGATACAAGACGCTGACGGCGATAGCCTCCGGCTTCATGCCTTTGACCTTGGTGACGATCGCGCTATAATCGGTATCTCCTGTCTTAATAGCCAAAGGATTGCTCTTGTTGACCCATTCAAAGCCGTTCTTCTCTATCGCGACAGGCAGCACATCCACACCCGCCGATTTGGAGACGGCGTCCTTCTCGTCATAAATAACGGCAAATTTCTTGACGTTGTAATGCTTGGCGAATACCGGAAGCGCCGTATTCAGCAGCTTGTCGTCCGTCATGGAGTTCCGGAACGCCCATGGACGGTTGGCTGCGGAAATACCCGGCTTGGCGGAAGCGTAAGAGATGATCGGAATCTTCAGCTCGTTGGCGATCGGAAACGTCACCTCGGCTTCACCGCTGAAGTGGGGGCCGGAAATCGCAACGACGTTTTCCTTTTCAAGCTTCCGCGTCAACAGCACCGCCTGCTTGTTGTCGCCGGCCGTATCCTCAGTCACCAATTCAAGCTTGCTGCCGTTAATGCCGCCTGCGGCGTTGATTTCATCGACTGCGATTTTAGTGGCGATTTCCTCTTTTTCTCCGTAATCTTTCCCTTTTCCCGTTTTCGGCACAAGAAAGCCGATTTTGATCGGTTTCGCTGTCGCCGTCTTCTCCTGATTTGCGCTTGGCGCGCTTGCCGGTTTCGTATCGGCCGAGCCACAGGCGCTCAACACGGAAATGACCAAACTTGCGATTGCCGCCAAACGAACCACTTTTTTCCCAAAACTCATTTTGTTTGCCCCCTCAAGAGTATTTGGTACCGCTTTCAATAAGAAGTATGCGTCACACCTGTGTACCCATGATGAAACACGACATGATCACAAGCGTTTTATGAACTTTCGTAAAATAAACATATCATATCAGGATGTGGCAAACACGGCAGTCTTCCAGGATCATGCTTTGAAAATACGGAGCGATGGCAATGAAGTGATCCAAGATCACTTGAAGCCCTCCTTTATCGGTTGCCGGATCGGAAGCGGTTTCAAAAACCGGGCGGGGGACACCTCCCTATATCATTATGTTTTTATGACTTTCGTGTTATATCCATAATATAATATGATCCCCTTCACACCGTCAATGCCCAAGTTTAAATCTTTTTCACGGCGGGTGCCGCATCTAAGCAAACAGGCGCACAGCAAGGCAATCTGCCTCCGGTCTTGTCCGAAGTCCGATCGCCGCGTGCCGGCTGCCGCTAATAGTGCAATAATGCGGAGCCCCAGCCCAAGCCTCCGCCGAATGCCGCTAAAGCCACGACATCTCCTCGCTTGATTTTGTTTGCCTTCACCGACCGGTCCATGGCCAAAGGGATGGTTGCGGCCGAATTGTTGCCGAAATACCGGATCGTGCTGATCATTTTATGCTCCGGGACTTCGAGCGTTCTTCCTACGGCATCAATGATTCTTTGATTCGCCTGATGCGGAATCACCCAATCGACCTGCTCCAGCGTATACCGGCAATGCTCCAGCGTTTCCATGATGCTCTGGCTCATCAGGTTGACCGCCAGTCTGAAGATGCGGTTGCCGTTCATGTGAATTTTATTTTTGTTGCTTTCATCGCCGGCCCCCGGGTACCTGCTGCCGCCTCCGGGAACGATCGCAGCGTCGAAGTATTCGCCGTTGGCATGAACCGCCGTATGCAGCAGTCCGAGCGTGCCGCCGCCTTCTTCACGCGATAATACGAAGGCGCCCGCTCCATCGGCAAAAATGATGCAGGTCGAGCGGTCCGTATAGTCCGTAATCCGCGATAACGTATCCGCGCCAACGACGAGTACGTGCCGGTGCGGACCGGCTTTGACAAACTTCTCGGCGACGTGCAGCGACGCGATAAACCCCGTGCACGCTAAATGGACGTCAAATGCGGTGACTTGCCGGCAGCCGAGCCGCTGCTGCAGCTGACAGGCTACGGGCGGAAACGGATGGTCCGGCGTTTCGGTGGCCACGATAATCATATCGATATCGGCGGCGGTAATTCCCGCGCTTTGAATCGCTTCCAGTGCGGCAAAATAGGCCAAATCGGAAGTGGCCTGATCATCCGTAACGATTCTGCGTTCGGCTATACCCGTTCTTTCGAGGATCCATTGGTCCGAGGTATCCACCAGCTTCTCCAGATCGTGATTGGTTACTATATGCTCAGGGACATAAGAGCCGGTCCCGCTGACAATCGCCTTGTACATGCGCACACCCCGCTTTGCTATTCGCCTGTAAACACAGGCTTTCTTTTCTCTTGAAAGGCAGCCAGAGCCTCCACCCGATCCTTGGTCGGAATGATGACCTCATAGGCTTTGGATTCAAAATCCAGCCCCGTCTGCAGATCGCCTCCCGCTCCCACATCGATCGCACGCTTGGCTTGATAGACCGCAAGCGGAGCATTGTTCAATATTTCGCCCGCCAGCTTCCCGCACAGCTCGGCCAGGTGTGCCTGATCGTCGGCCACCGCGTTCACGAACCCGATGGCGTGCGCCTCGTCGGCCGTTATTTTGCGGGCGGTAAGAATCAGCTCCTTCGCTTTGGAAGGGCCGATTAACCGGGGCAGCCGCTGCGTGCCGCCCGCGCCCGGAATAATCCCCAGACTGACCTCCGTAAGCCCCATCAATGCTCCGCGGATCGCATAGCGGAAGTCGCATGCCAGTGCAAGCTCGAACCCGCCGCCGAAGGCATAGCCGCTTATTGCGGCAATCGAAGGCTGCGGCAGCCGTTCCAAGGCGCTGAATACATCGCGGATTTTCCTGACGTTGCGGCGAACCTGCTGTTCATTTAACGATTTCCGTTCCTTCAGATCGGCGCCCGCGGAGAAAGCGCGTCCCTCGGCTTCCACAATGACGACGCGGATCGCTTTCGGATCGTTGGCAATTTCGTCCAAAATATTATCCAAACAAACGAGCGTTTCATAATTAAACGTGTTCAGTTCCTCCGGACGGTTCAATCGGATGCAGCCGACATGACCCCGTCTTTCCAATAGGACAGGTTGATCTCCCACCTTCGTTCCCCTCCCTACGCTTCATAGTGCCAGACGCCGCTGCGCATAGCCTTCCCGATTGCCGCTTTGGACTCCGCATAATCCAACAAACCGATAATCTCCGACATGACCGCCGAGAATTCAGAATCATATTTTTGCGGATATAAAACTTGCGCCAATTGAAAGGCCGTCGTGCTTCCGCTGCGAATGTAAGCTTTCAATTTCTCCGCCTTTTCCTCAATGCGCGCCAACCGCTTGCCGATAAGCTCATGAGGCCGGTCCACCGGCTCGCCATGACCGGTATAGACGATGTCCGCCTTCAGCTCCAGGCACTTCGTCAAGGACCGGGCGTAAGCAACCAGCGTCGGTATCCGATTCCCTTCCCGGTCCGGTTCGACAAAGGCGTTGCTGGAAATATGCCTGATTAGATGATCGCCGGCAAACAGCCTCTTTTCCCGCTCATCCCAGAAGGCAAGATGATCCGGCGAATGGCCGGGAACCTCGATGACCCGGTAAGCTCCGATCCGGTCCGATTCCCGGAGCGTCCGGATGGGGGCCTTTATTTTACTTGGATCGTTGTTCCTGATCGCGCGTTGAAGGCGTGCGGCATGTCGTTCTCCTGCTTCCCCGCAGCCCATTTCCCGGTATAACCGCTTGTAGAAGCTTGCGCGCATGGACAAAAAATCGGGTTCTCTCGTTAATCGCGGAACCGCCTCCGGATGTGCATAAACGGGGACATCCGTGAGCGCCGTAATCCGATTGACCAACCCGGTATGGTCCGGATGGCTGTGCGTAATTAAAATTTGCGACAAATCGCGCAAAGCGAACCCGGCTCTCTCCAGAGCGCCATGGAGCGCATCCCAGCAAGCCTCGGAGTCGTCCCCGGCGTCGATTAACGTAAGCGTACGCTCATCGGACACCAGAAACATATTGACGTCGCCCACGTCGTAAGGCGTCGGCGCAACGACCGGAATGACACGGCAGGAAGCCGTAACTTCACCGTTCATCAGATATTCACTTCCCTACGTTTGTGCTTTGAACGGCCCGATAGCCTCTCAAGCGTTCAACCATGGATTAATTTGAACCGTCTCGGCGGCCGTATCCTCTTCCAGCAGCGCGCGGGCTTCGTCCGGAATCGGCACGGCAAAGATGCGATCCCCCTCCTGCTTGACCCAGCCCCGCAATTCGTAGCCGTGCCCCGTTCTCGCTTCTCCCCGGAATACCTCGTGATTCAGCTTCACCGTTCTGCGGTTGACCTCCGTTACCTCGGTGGCAATGGTGATGATATCGTCATAATACAGCGGTTTCTCGAAGGTGCAGCGCACATCGAGCAATGGGAGAATGATGCCGTGCTTCTCGCCAAGCTCGGCAGGCGGGAGACCGATGCTCCGGAAAAATTGATGGCCGGCGATATCGAACCATTTGAAATAGTTCGGATAATAAACGATCCCCGCCTTGTCCGTATCCCCGAAATTGACCCTGATTTGAAACCGGTTGCGTCTCATTCGCACGTCTCCTTATTGCCGGTTACCCAACGTTTCAAAAAAACGATATGGATTATGAACATTCATAATCCATACCGCATTCCGGCGCTTATTCAGATCGTACCGGCGGTTCCTGTTATTGGCCTTGCCAGTTCGGCTGGCGCTTCTCCAGGAAGGCCGCCAAGCCTTCCTTCGCATCGGCGGAACGGAACAAGAGGTTTTGCAGCTCGCCCTCGTATCGGATGGCAACGTTGAGCGGCATTTCGATCCCGTTCTGGATCGACAGCTTGATGTTCGAAACGGCGTACGTGGCGCTGTTTGCAATTTTACGCGCATATTCCAGCGTCTTCTCTCTCGTCTGTTCTTGCGGGAACACTTTATTGACAAGTCCGATATGAAGGGCTTCCTCCGGCGTCAACAGGTCGGCCGAAACGTTCAGATCAAGCGCGCGCGACGGCCCGATCAGGCGGGCAAGGCGCTGAGTGCCGCCCGTTCCGGCAAGCACGCCGAGCGTCACTTCCGGCAAACCGATCTTGCCGGCTTTGTCGCCCATGAAGCGCAGGTCGCAGCCGAGCGCCATCTCCAGACCTCCGCCAACCGTATGCCCTTCGAGGCAGGCGATGAACACTTGCGGCGAGCGCGCGATTTTATCGAGCGTTTCGTTGCAGAACAAGCAAAATTGCGTTTTGAACTTCGGATCGGCCGCTTTCAGGAAGTTGATGTCCGCGCCGGCCGAGAAGAAATTCGGCGTATCGCTCAGCAGGACCGCGACTTTAATGGAAGGATCGAAGCGGATATCGTCGATCGCGGCATTTAATTCTCTGTAGAAGTCCAGACTGTAAGAGTTCGTTTTGTTGATATGAAGGTGAATTTCGGCAATTCCGCTTTCTTTCGTCAACGTTAAATTTTGTCCCATGATCAGTTCCTCTTTTCTTATATGGATTAGAGTCCGAATAAATTAAGCGGCTTCGGCCCGACGTAAGAAACGACGCTTTTCGTTTCGGTATACAAGTTGAGCGTTTCAAGAGCCAGCTCGCGCCCGAAGCCGGACTGCTTATAGCCCCCGAACGGAGTGCCGGGAAATGCCGAAATTGGTGAGTTGACCATCACGATACCCGCCTTGATTGCGCTTGCCACGCGATGGGCTTTGCCATGGTCCTTCGTCCATATCGCCGAACCGAGGCCGAAGATCGTATCGTTGGCCTGACGGATGACGTCCTGCTCATCGTGAAACTTCATGACGACGACGACCGGTCCGAAAATTTCCTCCTGCGCGACGCGCATATCGTTGCGGACATTGCCGATGACGGTCGGCATGTACCAGTGGCCCTTCTCGAATTCCGGCCCTTCCGGACGTTTGCCGCCGAGCAGCACTTCCGCCCCTTCTTCGACCGCAAGTTTTACATACCCGTCAATGACCCGCTCATGGCTAGCCGAGATGACCGCTCCCATATGCACGCCTTCGGCGAACGGATCGCCGACGCGCAGGCGCTTCGCCTTCTCGATGAACTTCTCCATGAACCGGTCATAAATGTTCGCGTGTACAAACAAGCGGGACCGCGCTTCACAGGATTGGCCTGTATTATAGAAGATTCCGTATAAGGAGCCGTCTACCGCACCGTCGATATCGCAATCGTCGAACACGATGTTCGGCGATTTCCCGCCGAGCTCCAGCGTGATCCGTTTTATCGTTTTCGAAGCGCGCGCCATAATGTCTTTACCCGTTTCCGTTTCGCCGGTAAACGCAATCTTGTCGATGCCCGGGTGCTCCGTCATATAGGGTCCGATTTCCGAACCGCTGCCTGTAATAACGTTGACCACACCCGCAGGAACGCCGGCCTCCTGGCAAATCTCCGCAAGCATGTAAGCGGTAATCGGGGTAGGGCTGGCCGGTTTCAGAACGACCGTACAACCGGTAACCAGCGCAGGCGCAATTTTCCAGGCGGCCATCATCAAAGGATAGTTCCAGGGAATGATTTGTCCGCATACGCCGACCGGTTCCTTCACGGTATAGTTAAAAAATCCGTTCGGCACTTGATTGACGTCTCCGCTTTGCGTCATGGCTGCAGCCGCGTAAAACTCGAAGTCCTCTATCGCTTGACCGATCTGCCCCTTGGCGGCGCTGACCGTTTTACCGCTGTTCAGCACTTCCGCTTTAATTAATTCCGGCAGGCGCTCGGTCATGATGCCCGCGATTTTAATCATGATCTTGGCTCGGCGAGCCGCATTCATTTTCGGCCATTTGCCTTGCTCGAACGCCGCTCTCGCGGCGGCAACCGCCTTATCCACGTCTTCCCGGTTCGCTTTGGCGACCGTGCCGATCACCTCGCCGGTGGCAGGGTTGAACGTTTCAATGACTTCCCCGCTGCTGCTTTCCACAAATTCACCGTTGATGAATAAAGGATAATGCTGCTTCATCGAACCTACCCCCTCAGTCCCATTTTTCCACAATTGTGGCGATTCCCTGGCCGACGCCGATACACATGGAAGCCAAGGCATACCGGCAATCCCGCCGTTTCATTTCGTGCACCAGCGTCGTCATGATCCGGGCGCCGCTGCATCCCAGAGGATGCCCGAGCGCGATAGCCCCGCCGTTCACATTGACCCGCTCCGCATCAAGCCCGAGCTCCTTCACGCAAGCTAAAGACTGCGAGGCGAAAGCTTCGTTCAATTCGACCAGATCGATCTGGTTCGCGGTGAGTCCCGCCTTCTGCAGCGCTTTGCGGACGGCGGGTATAGGTCCCACCCCCATGTAATCGGGATGGACGCCTGCCGTCGCCGAAGTCACGATCCGGGCTATCGGCCGCAAGCCCAGCCGTTCCGCCGTCTGTCTCTCCATCACGAGAAGCGCGCTCGCTCCGTCGTTGATGCCGGAGGAATTGCCGGCCGTTACGGTGCCGTTCTTGCGGAACGCGGGCTTTAATTCCGCCAGCTTCTCCAGCGTCGCATCCGCCCGCGGATGCTCGTCGGTATCGAACAGAACCGTGTCGCCCTTGCGCTTGATCGGGAACGGAACGATCTCATCCTTGAACTTTCCTTCGCGGATCGCCTGCTGGGCGCGCTGCTGGCTGGTCAAGGCGAATGCGTCCTGTTCCTCGCGGCTGATCCCGTATTTGCTTGCGACATTCTCCGCCGTCTCTCCGAGCGTGATCGGCGGGTATTTCTCTTCCATGACCGGATTCACAATCCGCCAGCCCAGCATCGTATCATAGAGCGTCTGGTTGCCTCGAGCCCCGGAATGCTCCGGCTTGAGCATGACATAAGGAGCTCGGGTCATACTCTCCGTGCCGCCGGCAATAAACACGTCCCCGATATCGGCTTTGATCGCGTTCGCCGCCTGATTGACGGCCTCCAGCCCCGATCCGCACAGTCTGTTCACGGTAACCCCGGGTATCGATAAGGGGAGACCGGCCAGCAGCACCGCCATGCGGGCCACGTTCCGGTTATCTTCACCCGCCTGATTCGCGCAGCCGAAGAACACGTCTTCAATCCGTTCCGGCTCCACCCGGCTGCGGTTCAGCAGCTCGCGAATCACGTGAGCCGCCAGATCGTCCGGCCGCGTATCCTTCAACGTTCCGTTGTATTTGCCGATCGGCGTTCGAACGGCATCCACAATGACAGCTTCCCTCATGATGGAAACTTCCTCTCTTCCGGGTAAGTGTAAAATCCGCGGCCGCTTTGAAGGCCGAGCCGCTTCGCGTACAGAAGCTTCCGCAGCAGCGGCGCGGGACGATAGCGGTCTTCGCCGATTTCGCGGTGAAGGCCGTTCAGGACGGCGACAATATCATCCACGCCGACCGTATCCGCCCATTCCAACGGCCCCATCGGATAGTTCGTTCCTTGTCGCATCGCCGTGTCGATGTCCTGCGGCGATGCGATGCCTTCCATCAGCCCGAAGGCCGCTTCATTGATGATCAGGGACAAGATCCGCGCATAAACCAGGCCGACCTCATCCTGCACCGTCTCGGTTTGTTTCCCCAAGGCTTCAAAAAAACGGGCGGCCTGGCGTAATTTCGATTCCTCCGTCTGCAAGGCGGGAGCGATTTCAACCAGCTCCGACTTCTCGATCGTAGCGAACGCCGAGAAGCCGACTAACCGCGTGGAATCTTGAAGCCAAGATGCGCTTTCGGTCGCGCTGATCCCGAGCACGGTGGAAAGAATCAGCGTATCCCCGCCTGCGGCATAGGTTTCCGCCGATGCGAGATTTGCTCTCTTTTGCGCCAAATCGGCATTCGTCGTCTCCACGATGACGTCCATCTCCCGTTCAAGGCGGCTGCCGTCCGACAGCTGCACGCGTCCCGAATCGGAGCAAAGCTTGCGTAATGCCGCTGCCAGGGAGTTATTCCCCAGAATAAGAACGTTAGGGAGTTCCCTCATACGAATAATACCCCTCTCCGGTTTTTCTCCCCAGCCGGCCCGATTGCGCCATGCGCTGCTGATAGTAATGGGGACGGAAGCGCGGATCCCCGTAAAAGGCTTCATACACCGACACGGTCGTGGAGAAGTTGATATCGATCCCAATTAAGTCCTGCAGTTCAAAAGGCCCCATCCGGAACTGCCCGCTCCGCTTCATAATGCGGTCAATTTGCTCCGCCGTGGCAATGCGGTCCCCGAGAATGCGAAGCGCTTCGTTGTAGAAGGGGCGTGCCACCCGATTGACGATGAAGCCGGGCGTGTCCGCGCAAGATACCGCAGACTTCCCGATCGACGCGGCGAACTCAAGCAGCGCCCGTATCGTTTCCTCGCTTGTTCGAATGCCCTTCACCACCTCGACCAGCGGCATGAGCGGAGCCGGATTGAAGAAATGCAAGCCGGCCACCCGAGCCGGAAGACTCGTTTCGGCTGCGATCGCCGTGATCGAGAACGAGGACGTATTCGACGCCAATATCGTTTCCCCGGGACAGCTTTCGTCGAGCTTCCGGAACACATCCCGCTTGATGTCCATCGATTCGGGCACCGCTTCGATCACGAGCTGGCATTCCTGCATATCCGAGAGCCGCACCGTTGTCCGGATGGCGCCCTTCACATCTGCGGCCGCTTCGGCCGACAATTTGCCCTTCTCCGCCAATCGGTCGATTTGCCTGTCTATGGCTGCCTTGGACTTGTTGACGATTTCTTCGCTTCGATCGAAAAGAACGACCTGATAACCGTGCTGAGCCGTCGTCTGCGCGATACCGGCCCCCATCGTGCCGGAACCGATGACCCCAACCGATCGTATAACCATGTCCCTCACTCCTTATGATTCGTCCGGGTGCTCCTCTTGCCAACGAACGAATTCAAAGACGCTTTTACATGCGTTGCAATAATATTGGCGGACGAGCTGGGCCGTGCCGAACGGCGCGATCATCGTGACGTCCTTGGATTCGCAGAAGCAGCAGAACGGTTCGGCGCATCTCTCTTCCCGGTCAACCATGGGCCGCCGTCCTGTGCGCCACGTCCGCCTCGATCATTTGATCGAACCGGGCGGTCAACGCCGTGCCCGCTTTCATGTAACCGCTTGCAAAAAGCTCTTGATCCGCCTCCAGCTTGACCAGCCATGCGCGCGCTTCGGCCACTCTTTCCTGCAGCGCTTCACGAAACTTGCGCGGTACCGCCCCTGTATCGTTCGCCAGCTGAACCGCCCAGCCTCTACAGTAGGCGACATGATCGCCCTGCTCTCTCAGCAGCTTATGAATGCGCATGACGATATCCGTGTGACCGGCTTCAAACATCGCCTGAAGGACCAAATTAAAGCTCACGTTGATCGTGTAAGCGGATGCAATTAATCCGATCCAATCGGTCGTGTTCCCGGCGAAACGGAACGCTTTACCCGTCTGGTCGCGAACGTCCTGCTTCTTTCCGGTTAAGCCTTTCAGATCGAAGGCCCAATTATATAACAACCTCGCATGACCGAGTTCACCTTGCGCCATCGCAATCGATGACAGGCTTGCTTCCAAATTCGGCCCGCCGACCCCGATTTCCACCAATCGGTCGCCCAGTACAAACTTATTGTCCGCGATCGTCTCCACGATGTGAATAAAAGAGTCTCTGCCTTTCGTCATCGCCCGTCACCCCATTTTTCGAAAAGCCCTTCAGGCTGTCGGATCCAAGTCATTTCCTCTCTCGGAACGACGCACATTTCCACCCAATCTTCCTCGTCATACACGAAGGTCGCGTATACCTTCGCAAGCTGGTCCGTCTCGGCCGCAACGGTGCCGACCATGACCAAGTCGTCGCCGCGTTTAATCCTGGTAAACACGTTGTATTCCTTCTTCTGCTTGCTGCTGCTGTTCATCGCGCGCTAACCCCCCACGTTTTTAATTTCTCGCGAGCAGCCGCCGAAAGGCGATCTACGGTCCAAGGAGGGCTCCAAACGACATTCATGCGCACTTGTTCAACTCCGGGTTCCTTCAACAAACGTTTTTGAATATCGCCCTCAATCCATTCCATACAAGCACAGGAGGCGGCGGTATAGGTCAGCGTCACTTCCGCTTCGCCGTCTTGAACCGAAATCCCGTAGATTAATCCCATATCGACGACACTGACCGGGAATTCCGGATCCATCACTTCATATAGAGCATTCCAGCAGCGTTTCTCGATCAGGCTAATCTCGCTCATCTCAGACCACCTCTTGGCGAAGCGCTTCCAGTTCGTGGGCCCCCCGTTGAATGCGGTTTACAAATTCCTGATTGCGCGGGCCTCTGTTCTTAAAGCGCTGAATCACGTTATCCCAGGTATCCGGCTGATCGTACAGCCATTTCTTCTGGTCAGCATCGAATTTGCACGGGAACGGTACGTCCAGCACGTATTTCTGCTGCGCTTCGTCGTAATGCGCCGGCGGCTTCAATCCGATTGACTCCAGGAACGGAACGGCCGTCGACAACCATTTTTGGCGAAGCCCGTCGTTCGTCTTGCCTTTGAGCTTATAGTCAAGCTGCGCGGAGCGGCTCTTCAATTCGTCGGAAACGCCGAAGAACTCCAGCGCCATCAGGAACATCCAATCCATCGCTCTGCGAACCTGGTCCGCCGTCTCCGGATGGTCCATGGCCGCCTTCAGAATGATTTCGCCATTGCGCAGATGGAACAATTCCTCTTTATCCACTTTCACAAGCGCCCGCTTCCACGGTCCGTACGAGGTATGCTCGAAAGCGTCGCCGAGGAGCGTATAGCCCGCGCGGTCAAACAAAGCGTTGAACATGCCGAGCTCCACCCAATTTTCCAGCTCGAAATCGAAGGCGTACGGATTTTTCCACTTGTTGGCCGGCCGGTCGTACACGATGGAATCGACATTTTCCCCAAGATCTTTCAGCAGGCGGTACGCGATATGCGCGTGTCCGATTTCATCCTGCATGATCGCCAGCGCCGTAATTTTGTGGTTCAGCGTAGGAGCTTGATCATACACGGTCAACAAGGGCGGTACACTTAACAGCTCCGTATCGCCGACAATAAGCAGTGTTTGTTTTAAGGCTTGCAAATACGCCTCATCCATATCCTCCATACGTTCAACAAAAAAACCGGCATTCACTTTTTCTTTGAGTAAAGCGGAACGATCCATAACATTCACCCCATTACGTTTATTTCACTTTCGTTTCATATACATAATATATCAACGATCCAGCTTGTAGTCAATACGTTTATTTTACGTTCGTGATAAAAATGTAATAAAAGATCCCCGTTCGTCAGAAACGGGGATCTTTGGGGAAGCGCCAAGATCATGCTATAATATAGGTTCATTCAAAACCCGGAAGGAGTCCATCACGTACATGGCATCCCCACACGATTTTGTCGTATCGGACGAATTATTGCAAAAATACGAAATGACCCGAACGGAATTGGCGAATCGGCTGAACGCTCATCTGCAGCATACTTTATTGGGAGCTCTGGACATGCGTTACGCCGAACTAAGCACGGATCGGGTCGTCATGCGTATGCCCGTCAGTGCAAAAACAAGGCAGCTGTTCGGATTTTTGCACGGCGGAGCCTCGGTCGCGCTGGCCGAAACGGCCGCCTCGGTCGCTGCCTTGCTCAATATCGACTCGCGTACGCACGCCGCCTTCGGAATGGAAATCAACGCCAACCACATCCGCAGCAAAAAAGACGGCACGGTAACCGCCACAGCGGTTCCTTTGCACAAAGGACGCACCTCGATGGTATGGGATGTCCGGATTACCGACGAGCAGGAGAACCTGATTTGCGTATCGCGGTGTACGGTTGCCGTCGTCCCTATTCGCGAAGCCGATCAGGAAAGCTGGCCCGCATTTCCGTAGTAATAATGCCTGCCCTCCCGGATCTCGCTGGACAAGCGTCCCGCATCCTCCAGATACACCAAATGCGCCAACGTTTCCGCGAGCGCAAACCGCCATTGGTGCGCGTTTAATTCCCTGTGCCCGAACAAAACCAGGGCCGTTTCGTATGCGGTTCGGCCGCCGGAAGCGAGCTGAAGCACACGTTCAAGACGGCCTTCATGATGCGCCAATATTTCATCGATCCGCTGCCGCGTATCTGGAATGACGTCCGCATGAGACGTTAAAGCCAGCTGAATGTCCAGCGATTTCAGCCGGTTTAACGATTCGATGTACAGCTTCAGCGGATTGGGCGAGGCGTTCGGCCATCGGCTGATATTCGGAGTAATTTTGTGCAAAACGTGGTCGCCGGCAAACAGCAGCTTATGTTCGGACTGGTACAAGCATACATGCCCGTCGCTATGCCCGGGGGTAATGAGGATGTCCCAGTCCATGTCGGCCAGCCGCACCGTTTGCTGCGCGAGCGGCGTAATGACGGGGAGCCGCACCCCGCCGGACAATACTTTCATTTGCGCCTTAACCTGCTCCGCCAGCTCATCCGGCATGCCGTGCGAAAGGCACATCCGCCTGACCTCCTCGGCTTGGGTGCTCCCGGGTGACCATACCTGCTTCGCCATGGTCATTTCCTGGGGGCTCATGTAGACGGGAGCTCCCGTCCAATCTTGAAGCAGCCCCGCTAAACCGAGATGATCCGGGTGAAAATGCGTCACGTACAGGCTGTGCACCGCTTTCGGGTCGATCCGCAGCCGGTCGAATACCGATTTCCAGGCTCGAACGGCCTCCTCATGCTGCATCCCCGCATCGACAATGCTCCACCCCCTGCGGTCTCGAAACAAATAGCAGTACACAAACTTCATCGGGAACGGCACCGGTATAGGAAGGCGGAATAATCCCTCCCGAATCTCACGGATCTCCATCAGGTTCTCTCCTCCTATTCATTCGTCCTTACCCTTGGAGCGGAACGGGCGGCCGAAGTACAGAATGGCTTTTCACATCGTAAACCCCCAAAGGAACAATACGCAGACCGGGTAAAAAATCACAGGTCAAAAACAAGAGCGTGTATAAAATGTCATGAAACGGATAGCCTAGCCTCTTCAAAGCGGCCAGCAATTCATTCTGGTAGTTGACGGCTTGAGCAAAGGACGTATGATCCGTCATCATGCCGCCGACCGGCAGCGGAATCTCAAGCGCGAGCTTGCCGTCCTGTACAATGGCGATGCCGCCGCCCATCTCATGAACGCTTGCCGCGGCGCGAGCCATGGCTTCCGGGTTTTTGCCGATCGCGAGCAAATCCGTCGGGGTGTTGTACGTGGAAGCCATCCCCTCCAGCTTGTCGGCAAATCCTTCGATCAGTCCGTTCGTTCTCCACTTGCCGAAACGATCGATCAACGCCACATGCAGCAGCCCGTCTTTGCCGGCAATGTCGGCATACCCGTCCTTGGACGGAAGCGTCGTCTCCATCCCCTTCGTAATGACGGTGCTCCGGAAGCCGATGACGGGAACAGGCACATCCGGGTTCGGATGAGGGAAGCGGTATATATCCGGATTCGCCAGAACGGACTTCTCCACCTCCAGGCATCGGCCGATCCTATATCGGCTCCAGTCGATGTGCGGCAGCTCCTTCTGCAAACTTCCTCCCTCGAACACCGTCTCGCCGCCGGAAATGACGAGGCTCGGCTCGAATTGCTCCAAATCCGGCAAAATGATAATG
The DNA here is from genome assembly GCF_055379675.1 of Paenibacillus sp. JCM 9796. Taxonomy (NCBI): domain Bacteria; kingdom Bacillati; phylum Bacillota; class Bacilli; order Caryophanales; family Paenibacillaceae; genus Paenibacillus; species Paenibacillus sp. JCM 9796. Next base: position 4,509,539 of record NZ_AP043723.1, on the reverse strand, counting down.
TCCGCTCGCCGCGAAGGCGCAATGCCCCCGATTTCTTCATCCAGCCGCAGGAAGGTAGCTGCATTGACCGTTACCAATTGTATCGCTTGGACAGGCGGCAGTCCGAGCCGGACCGCTTTGCGCACCAGGCCGTTGACGAAGCCTTCTTCCAGGATAAATGCGGGATGCGGGCCGTCCGTCGTCATCAGCAGCCGGTGCGTGTCGACCTTCCCCTCCGTAATCGCCTTAATCAGCTCTTCCAAATCGGGACGAAGCGAGCTGTTTCTCAGGTTGGTCCATAACCCGAGTCTTAACCGGTCCAGCGTTTCCTGCGCGGTGATCGCCTCGTGGCAGGCACTGATGCCGGAAGCTGCAATCGCATTCAACTTCTCATAGGAGCAGCCTGCCGTATGTCCATCCGACAATTTCCCACGCTTCTTCGCGTATTCAATCGTTTCAATCAGAAAGGGGTCGCCCTCATACAGCAGAGGCCATCTCGTAACTTCCGCGGTCCCGACGACCTCCTCCATATCCAGCAGCATCCGCAGGTCAGCGTGGTTAAACCAGTCCCGCTCCCCGATGAATTCCGCCTGCGAAACCAGACGCGCAAGCCAGAGCTGGTTGCCCGGCAATTCGCGCAAATCTTCCACCATCCGTTTAAAGCCCTGTGCACCCATATGCAAATAGAAAAAGAGATTGTCGTTCACTATCGTCGTCGTTCCGGTCGAGACGCTTTGAGCGGCCAGACTGACCGGATTATAGATGACCCATGGATGGGCATGCACTTCGATAAAACCCGGGCAAACGAATTGGCCTGCGGCATCGATCACGCGCGTGTTCTCGCCGACCATCGCGCAGCTCTCTCCGACATAGGCGATCCGGTCCTTATACACGGCAACGTTCTGCGGCAGCAGCTCGCCCGAATACACATTGACGACTGTGCCGCCCTGGATAAAGAGATCGGCCGGCCGCTGGCCTTTCGACACTTCGATGAGTTCATAACGATTGGCTCTCCATTTCAACGTGACAACCTCCTCCTATATGGCAAAGTCCCCCTATCCAAGCGAGAGGGGGACTTTGCCCATATCCGAACAGCCTTGTTCGGCTATCCGGAGCCTTACATTTCCACAAAAGGATTAATCGCGTGTTCGCGGTCGCCGACAACTTCATGCCCCGGGGCCTGCTCGATGACGGATTCAAAATATCGAACCGCCCCGACCGATACGATTTGGTGAACGCTTCGAAACAATTCCCGTGCCGTATTTCCCGTCCAATCGCCCGGCAGCAGCTCGGAAGGAAAGAGCGGATCCAGGAAAAGGAACTTCCGGTATTCATGAACAAGCTCCGTCCGCTCAATAAAGCAATCCCGGTCCGTCAAGGAATTGTCCCATATCCGGGCCTGAAGCTCGGCGAATTTCTCCCGGTATTTCTGGATGAAAGGAACATACTCGTTCGCAATCGCTTCAAAATCCCAGCCGCGCTTCACCACTTCGCTGTCGCTGTGAGACATGACGGTGCTTGCGCTAAACAGCATCGTGTAGGCTTCCAATTGATACGTCTTGATCATTTCGAGCGTCTGCCGCTCGAGCGGGTTCGGGCTTACCCAGGTGCTGTTGGATATCATGCCGAACCCGGTCCAGACCAATTCCTTGCGGACTTGATTTCTCAGCTCCCGCTTCTCCTCCGGCATGGAATACGTAAGAATGCGCCAATAGCCGTCCCACTTGTGAGGCGTTATCGTATACACCTTCTTAACCCCGTCTTCGATTCTTCGCTTGCCCTTGTCCGTTAACCGGTAATAGCTGTTCAGCCCCATTTTGCGAACTTGAAAAAGCTCCTGCTGAACCATGCGAAGCGTCGCGCCGCGGACGGAAGACTCGGAAATGCCAAATTCACCCATCAGCTTAATCAGGCTTCCAATCCAAATTTCCCCTCCGTAATATTGAACATAATCGCCGAACAACGTAAACATCAGTGATCTGGGCTTCATGCTGGGTTCTCCTTATATACGACCATTTTTCGAATTACAATCACTGATACTAGATTATGCCAGTTCGTTTACGAATTCAAGGCGTTTCCGGCGAGAAATGGACGAAGGCCCTCTTCAGGATGATTAAGATCCGGTCCGTAATTTAAAACGCTGAATTTTACCCGACTGTGTCTTCGGAAGCTCATTCACAAACTCGATCAGCTTCGGGGATTTATAGGAGGCAAGCTCGTTCTTGACGAAAGCTTGCAGCTCGGACTTCAAACTTTCGTGAGCAACGACCCCCTCCTTCAGTACGACATAAGCTTTCGAGACCGTAAGATCATCCTCCAGCTTCACTCCTACGACGGCAACCTCGAAAACGGTTTCATGTTTGATTAAAGCGTTTTCAATTTCAACGGGGGAGACCCAGATGCCATTCACCTTGATCATGTCATCCGACCGTCCGCAGTACCAGAAATAGCCATCCTCATCCATATAATATTTATCGCCGGTATGCAGCCATTCTCCGATAAACTTACGTTTGTTCTCCTCATGCAGGTTCCAATACCCGTGGGCTATGCTGTCCCCCTTCACGAGCAGGTCGCCGACCTCCATAGCCGATGCGGGCATCCCGAGTTCGTTCACGACTTTCGCATCGTATCCGGGAACGATCTTGCCGGTGCTGCCTGGCCGAATATCCCCGATACCATTGGACAAAAAGATATGCAGCACTTCCGAAGAACCGATGCCGTCCAAAATATCAAGGCCGTACAGCTGCTTCCATTTCTTCATGAACTGCGCAGGCAGCGCTTCTCCGGCCGATATGCAGATTCGCACCGAGGAGAGATCGTATTTGCGCTGTGAACGTTCTGTCAGATCGATCATCGATCCGTATAAGGTAGGAACGCCAAAAAACACGGTCGGCCTGTATTTCTCGATCGTTTCGAGCACAACATCGGGCTTCGGACGTCCCTTAAGCAGAACGGTCGAAGCGCCTGCGCCAAACGGGAAATACATGCCGTTGCCTAACCCGTAAGCAAAATATAGTTTGGAAGCCGAGAACGTGATATCGCTTTCGTTCAATTGGAGCACATTTCGGGCGTAAGCGTTAAAGGCATACTCCATATCATGCTGCAAATGAATGATCCCTTTCGGATTGCCTGTGCTTCCGGAGCTGTACAACCAGAAGGCGGAATCGCTGTGCGTCGTATGCGCCCCTTCCAAGTTCGTCGATTCTCCGTTCGTCAATTGACGGTAATCCATCACGTCAGCTTCATGGTTAGCGCTTTCATGAATGACGATTACATGCTTGACATAACGCAACCGATCCCGGATGTCGCGGATTCGATACCATAAGCTTTGATGGGCCACAATGACCTTGGCTCTGCTGTTATTCAGAAAATACTCGTAATCTGCCGGAGCCATCGCCGTGTTGACCGGAATAGGAACGGCGCCGACCTTCACGGCCCCGAAGAAGCTTTCCACGAATTCCGGCGCATCGTCGCATAAGAGCAGCACACGGTCTTCCATCGTAATGCCCAATCGGAGCAGTGCATTGCCGAACCGGTGAACCGCCTGCTGCAGCTCGTCGTAGGTGATGGAGATATCCTGGAAGTAGATGGCGACTTTATGTCCTAGCCCGTTTTCCACATTTCGGTCTATAAAACGAGAAGCGGCATTATAAGGCAAACCCATTCCTTTCAACGTATCCATTGCATCCTCACCTTCAATCTGAAGTTGAGCGGCAATATTCTTTTTTTAGTCTGTCATCTAAAAATATTGCCGCGCAAGTACGCTCTCCACCATACTTTTCGCAAGATAGGCTCTGTTATTGTCCCTTCCAGTTCGGTTGACGCTTCTCAAGGAATGCGCTCAAGCCTTCTTTGGCGTCTTCCGAACGGAACAGCAGGTTTTGCAGCTCGCCCTCGTAACGAATGGCAACGTTCAGCGGCATTTCGATGCCGTTCTGAATCGACAGCTTAATATTGGATACGGCATAGGAGGCGCTGTTCGCCAGCTTCCGGGCGTATTCCAGCGTCAGCTCCCTTGCTTGCTCCTGAGGGAACACTTTGTTAACCAAGCCGATCTCAAGCGCCTCCTGCGGCGTCAGCAGATCGGCGGATATATTCAAATCAAGCGCGCGGGAAGGGCCGATCAGACGGGCCAAACGTTGGGTGCCGCCCGTGCCGGCAAGAACGCCCAGCGTAACTTCAGGCAATCCGATTTTACCCGATTTGTCGCCCATAAACCGGAGGTCGCAGCCGAGAGCCATCTCCAATCCGCCGCCAACGGTATGCCCTTCCAGACAAGCGATGAACACTTGCGGCGAGCGCGCAATTTTATCCAATGTTTCGTTGCAGAACAAACAGAATTGCGTTTTGAATTTCGGGTCCGCCGCCTTCAGGAAGTTAATGTCCGCACCCGCAGAGAAAAAATTCGGCACGTCGCTCATCAAGACGGCAACCTTGATGCTCGGATCGAAACGGATATCGTCGATAGCCGCGTTAAGCGCTTTGTAAAACTCAAGGCTGTAGGAGTTCGTTTTGTTGATATGAAGATGAATTTCGGCGATGCCGTCTTCCTTCTTTAGCGTCAGCAAGCTTTCTTGTTTCGTTTCAGTTGCCATAGGGTATAGCCTCCTCTTAATATTATGTTTTTATTTCAACCGTCTACAATACATAATATACACAATTAACCGTTTACATTCAACAACTGAAAATCAACCAAACCACGCGTATATATGCGGAAAATAGGAGTAAATCTTGGATATGCTCCCTTATTCTCATATATTACGTTTTTTAGACGAATGTTCAATAAACATTTTACGCTCTCTTTTCGGTCGAATGCTGAATGGGAACGATCCCCTCACTCGCATAATTATTCCATGTCCGTATGGCAATTCCCTGCTGAACGGTCTTCCAACTTTCCCGCATTCCGGTTGGGTAGGCGCGCAATCTACAAAAAAAAGCCTGAATCATAAGATTCAGGCCTGCTGTTGAAACACCCGTATGTTTTTTATCCCAACCATCAGCTCACTTCTACTGCACCATATCCCACTCGTGAACTTCATAGGAGCGTGCGCCGGAACGCACATAGGGATCGTTCTCGGCCCACGTCCGCACGTCTTCTATCGCCTCGGCTTTATAAATGACCATACCTCCCCAGCCATCGGCAAACCGGCCATTGGCGAATATGTGCCCCTGTGCACGCTGCTCTGCAAGGTAGGCCAAATGCTCATTTCTATGCACCTGGCTTTTTTCTGCATCAAGCATCGGCAAAAAAACGACGAACATTTTCATGACGGAAACCTCTTTCTATACGTTATCTTTCAAGCAACCTCGTACGAAAATGGAAGCTGCATACTTTTCTCGTTATACATATGCCGTCAAAAATTTTCGGACGATCTCTAGGACGTCAGGCGTCCAGAAGCGGATGCCGTGCCCGGCGCCTTTCACTTTGTAGAACGTGACGTCTTGTCCCGCTTCTTTCAACGCTTCGTACAGCAATACGCTTTGATTAAACGGAACCAGCTCATCCTGGTCTCCGTGCATGATCAGGAACGGCGGCAACGCTTTTTCCCTGGAAATATAGGTGATCGGATTCGCTCTCGAAACTTTGTCCGGATGCTCCTGAATAGGACCGCCGATGAGCAAGGATTCAGGCGAGTCCCCGGCATCATGGTCCACTTTGGAAGGATACTTGTTCATTTGCAGCAAATCCGTAGGGCCGTAGAAATCGACGACGGCTTTCACTCCGCTGGACTGCTCCGTATACCGGTCCGATTCGAACTCCGCAAAACCTTCGCTTACTCCGACTAAAGCGGATAGATGTCCGCCCGACGAATCTCCCCATACGGCAACCCGTGCAGGGTCAATCTGATACTTGTCGGCATTGGCCCTCAAATAGCGGATGGCTGTCTTAACGTCTTGAATTTGTGCAGGAAACGTTGCTTCGAGGGAATGCCGGTATTCGACACTCGCCACAACATACCCGTGATGGGCGAAGTCGGACAATTGAGGAATAGCCATATACAGACTTTGAGGAAGCCAGCCCGATCCTTGTACATACACCAGTAACGGATAAGGCCCCTTTGCTCGGGAAGGCATGACGATATTTATCTTTAAGGAGCGGTCTTCGTATTGAGCATACTCGATATCGGGCAAATATACACACGCATAGCCGTCATTTTGATCGCCATATACGATCTGCATGCCCTCCGGACTTTCTTGATCTGCAGGAACATGCATATCCCTGAATTTTATTTTCGGTGCAGACATCGGTCGGAGCTCCTTTATTCTGTATTGGGTAACGTCCACAAACTAAAGCAGCCTTGATCTTGTAGACCAGATCAAGGACGCTCAAGCGACTCCCGTTAAAACTCCATAGGCAGTCCGATATAATTTTCCGCGAGACTGGTCGATGCGGCACGCGAAGACGTGACGTAATCCAGCTCGGCCAATTGAATACCTCGTTCGAATGGTGTATGTCCCATGTCCCGGTGCAGCATCGTGGTCATGAACCAAGAGAAGCGCTCCGCCTTCCAGATGCGCCGCAAGCAAATTTCCGTATACCGATTGAGGATATCCGTCTTTCCAGCCTTGTAAAACGCTTCAAGCCCCCGCGCCAGCACTTGCACGTCTGCCGCTGCGAGATTCAGCCCCTTAGCCCCTGTCGGCGGCACGATATGAGCGGCATCGCCGGCCAAGAACAGTCTTCCGTACTGCATCGGGTCGCAAACGAAGCTGCGCATCGAAACGATGCCTTTTTGAAAAATCGGACCTTCGATGAGCTTAAACCCGTCCTTCGTCTCAAGCCTTGTGTGCAGCTCGGACCAAATCCGGTCGTCGGACCAGTTGTCGATATGGTCTTTGGCGTCGACTTGAAGATACAGCCGCTGAATTTGCGGGGAACGGGTGCTGACCAGCGCAAAGCCCTGTTCATGGTTCGCATAGATGAGCTCATGCGATGATGGAGGCGCTTCCACAAGGACGCCCAACCAACTGAACGGATAGATCTTCTGATATTCCTTGCGGACCGATTGCGGGATCGCCGGACGGCTCGGGCCGTGAAACCCGTCGCAGCCGGCAATATAATCGCATGCGATCTCTTGCAGTTCGCCGTCCTTATTCGGGCGGAATCGTATTTTGGGCGCGCTTGTATCCACATCGTGAAGACTTACGTCTCCGACATTGAAGTAAATTTGGCCCCCTGCTTGAAGCCGTGCCGCAACCAAATCTTTAATGACCTCGTGCTGCGCATAAACCGTGACATACTTGCCCCCGGTGAGCTCGTGAACATTGACCCGATGCCCGGTTCCGTTGAACCGCAGCTCAAATCCTTCGTGAAAATGCCCTTCTTTCATCATTCTTACGCCTACGCCCATCTGATTCATCAGATCCACTGTACCTTGTTCGAGCACGCCTGCACGGATCGTTCCCTCGATCTCCTCGCGGGTCCGGCTCTCGATAATAACGGACTCGATGCCTTGCAAATACAGCAGATGGGAGAGCAACAGCCCGGCAGGACCGGCTCCGATAATGCCAACCTGAGTACGCATAAATACCTCCTGTTGCTCCTTGATAGCGGTTATTATTTGTTCATCAGGGATTGAAAACCTTTCGCTCCGTTGATTGCCGGAGGCCACTCACATAAGTCGAACGGATAATCCGTGCCCGGCACAACCCGATCCTCTCCGACCAATTCCACCAAGTAGTTCAATCCATCGGGATTCCAGAGCACCGTATCATACCAGAATCGCCGGATCTGCTCCTGCGGCGATTGCTGCAGGTGGGCGAATGCCCCGCCCCACTTCTCATACCCTTTGGCCAGCCTTCCGATTTGGTAAGGAAGAAAGCCTCCGCCGTGCGCAAGCAGTACTTTGGCGTCCGGGTAACGTTCAAGCGTCCCGCTCAGCAGCAGGTCCGTGGCGCTAACGGTCGTTTCCCACGGTACGCCGATCAGGTTGGGCATCATCCGTTTGCTTAATCGCGGATCGGTGCACAACAAGGGATGAACGAATACGACGGCTTTCCGCCGGTTGGCCGCTTCCCAGAAAGGAGTGAAGCGCTCTTCGCTTAACAGGTGGCCGGACCAGGAGGAGGCCAGGATGGCTCCCTGAAGTCCGCCGTCCATGGCCCGCTCCAATTCCCGGGCAGCCGCCTCCGGATCGTTCATCGGCAGCGTAGCCAGTCCAGATAGTCGGCCCGGATGGCTCCGCGCCCACTCCGCCAAGCTATCGTTATAAACGGCAGCCAGCTCCTTGGTGATGTCCGCTGGGAAATCATACAGAAACAGCTGGGGGATCGGGGAAACCAAGGAGTGGACAACCCCTTGCTTCCCCTGCTCTTCCAAATATAGAAGCGGATTCACGAACGCTTCCTTCAGCTCGAATTCCCAGTTTCCGTTGACGCTCAGGAACTCGGCTTTGTTCGGGTCCTTCTTGATCCAGCTGGCGTTAACCGAAGCCTTGTTCTCTTGCAGCCACCGCAGCACGTCGGGAGGGATAAAATGCGTATGAACATCGTACATCTTCAAGACCTCCAGGTAAGCTGATGGATACGTTTTACTTCCGTCTCTCCGATACCGGAACCCCGGCGATACCCCAGTGCGTCTTCGGAACTTCCGTGACGAGCACCCGGATATTTTCTTTCGGGGCATCCAGCTCTTCGGACACCGTATCGGTCACGCGGGCAATCAGGCTTTTCACTTTTTCAGGCGGACGGCCTTCCAGAATCTGGATGTTAATAATCGGCATATCTGATCATTCCTTTGCTATTCTTTTACAATAAAATCGACGGTACCCAGTCCATCGAACTTGGCCGAAACGGAGTCGCCCACATTCAGCATGACGGCGCCCGTTATTCCGCCGCTCAAAATAATTTGTCCGGCTTTCAGCTTCAGCCCTTTTCTTGCGAGCATATTGGCCAGCATCGCGACGGAGTTCGCCGGATGCCCGACGACAGCGGCTCCTGCGCCAAGATCCTTGATTTGTCCGTTAATGCTCAACGTAACACCGAGTAAGTCCAGCTCCAGATTGTCGGGACGCTTAATCGTGCTGCCAAAGAAAACTCTGGACGAAGAAGCGTTGTCTGCAATGACATCGGGAAGCGTAAACTGGAAGTTTTGGTAACGGCTGTCGATGATCTCGAGCGCAGGCAACACGTAGTCCGTAGCCGCGAGCACTTGAGCTCCCGTAATGCCGGGGCCCTCGATATCTTTGCCCAATACGAAAGCAATCTCCGCCTCCACCTTCGGGTGAATAAGATCGCTTATGGCAAGCTCCTGACCGTTCACTACCATATAATCGAAAATATATCCGTAAATAGGCTCGTTCACATTCATTTGCTTCATCTTCGCTTGGCTGGTTAACCCCATCTTCGGACCTACGATGCGGTAGCCTTCTTCCAGCTTCATATGCACCAATTGCTCTTGAATGGCATAACCGGCTTCAACGGTCAAATCGGGATGCTCGTTCGTTAGCTTGAGCACCTCTTTTTTCTCCACTTCCGCATTAATCAGGAAGCGGGCGAGGTCTTTGATAACAGTCTTATCCATCTTCGTCCTCCCGAATTTGTTTAGTTGCGTTGTTTGGCCAGCTCTGCGGCCACATCCACGATCATATCTTCTTGACCGCCAACGACTTTACGCTTGCCCAATTCAATTAACACATCCCGCGAGTCGATGTTGAACCGTTTAGCCGCGCGCTGTGCGTGAAGCAGGAAGCTCGAGTATACGCCCGCGTAGCCAAGCACCAGATTATCGCGGGTAATTTCTTGAGGAACCTGCAAAATCGGCGCAATCACTTCTTCTGCGACGTCCATAATTTTATAGAGATCGATCCCGGTCCGGATGCCCATATGCTCAAGCACGGCAATCAGCACTTCCGTTTGCGTATTGCCTGCGCCGGCTCCCAGGCAGCGGATGCTGCCGTCGATGCGTTTGGCCCCTTCTTCGATCGCAGCCAGCGTGTTGGCCATGGCCAGAGACAAATTGTTATGGCCATGAAAGCCGACGTCCACCTGCAGGTTTTGACGAAGCGCGCGAACTCTTTCCTTGACCTGATGCGGGAGCAAGGCCCCTGCGGAATCGAACATGTATACCGCATCCGCACCGTAGCTTTCCATTAATTTGGCTTGCTCGACAAGCTTGTCGACCGGCGCCATATGCGACATCATCAGGAAGCCAACCGTTTCCAGTCCCAGCTCTTTAGCCTTGGACAGATGCTGCGCCGCAACGTCCGCTTCCGTCACATGCGTTCCGATCCGGGCCATCTTGACTCCAAGCTTGGCCGCTTCCTTCAATTCATGGACCGTACCGATGCCCGGTAATACAAGCACCGCGATTTTGGAGTCGCCGCTGACGGAGACGGCCGCTTCAATTAGCTCCATTTCATTCGTATGGGACAAGCCGTATTGCAGGGAAGAGCCGCCCAAGCCGTCGCCGTGGGACACTTCGATATAGGGGACGCCCGCTTCGCCGAGCGCCTTGGCCACCTTCGCGACTTGCTCAACCGTATATTGATGGGCGATGGCATGGCTGCCGTCGCGGAGGGCCACTTCCGTAATCAGTAGATCGCGTTCTGTCGTCATCTTCGAGCTCGCCTCCTTACTTAGTCGTTTGGGCCAGACGGTGGCGTGCGATTTCTTCCGCCACTTTGACCGCAGCTGCCGTCATAATATCGAGATTGCCGGAATAGGTAGGCAGGTAGTCGCCCGCCCCTTCCACCTCGAGAAACACCGTTACTTTGTTGCCGTCAAAAATCGGAGCCGTCCGAAGCCGGTACCCCGGTACGTACGATTGAATGGAGGCTACCATCTCTTCGATCGAGCGGCTAATCGCCTCTTCGTCCATCTTGTCGGGGTCGACTAAGGCATAAACGGTATCGCGCATCAGAATCGGCGGTTCGGCGGGGTTCAGAATGATGATCGCCTTGCCCTTCTTCGCTCCACCGATGCTTTCGATGCCGTGGGCCGTCGTTTCCGTAAACTCGTCGATGTTGGCACGGGTGCCGGGACCCGCGCTCTTGCTGGAAATGGTCGCGACAATTTCCGCATATTCCACCGGACACACCCGGTTCACAGCATGAACGATCGGGATCGTCGCTTGACCGCCGCAGGTGACCAAATTGACGTTATCCGCTTCGATATGCTCCTTGAGGTTGACCGTCGGTACGACCAGCGCGCCTACAGCGGCCGGCGTCAAATCCATGGCTAGCTTCCCTGCGTTTCGCAGCGCCTTCGCATGACGAATGTGGGCTTTAGCCGAAGTGGCGTCGAATACGATATCCGCCAGCTCCGGTCTTTCCAGAAAGCCCGGCAGACCGTTCTCAATGGCAACGTATCCCCGTTCTTTCGCACGAGCCAATCCATCCGACGCCGGATCAATCCCGATCATCGTCGTCATTTCCAATACTTCGGACCGCTCAAGCTTATACATTAAATCCGTGCCGATGTTGCCTGAACCAAGCACGGCGACTTTTATCTTGGACATGACATGCACCATCCCTTCATTATGTGTCCTGAAACCAAATGGCTTTAACCTTCGAAGCTTACGCTGACCTCGCCCAAGTGGGCAAGCCGCGCGCGGAAATGATCTCCCGGCTTGGCATGAACAGCTGCGGACAACGCGCCCGACAAAATCACTTCGCCGGCTTTCAGCGTAATGCCGAACTCGAACAATTTGTTGGCGAGCCACGCCACGCACGCTGCAGGATCTCCGAGAGCCGCGGCGCCTACGCCGGTATTCATAATCTCGCCGTTCTTATACAGCACCGAACCTACGAGAGTCAGATCGACGGCATCCGGCTTGACCGGTTTGCCCCCAAGGACATAAAGTCCGGAGGATGCGTTATCCGCAACCGTATCCTGGAGCTTGATCTTCCAATCGGCCACCCGGCTGTCGACAATTTCAAGCGCAGGCAGCACGTAATCGGTTGCGAGCAGCACATCCAGCGCCGTTACGTGCGGGCCGATCAAATCTTTCTTCAGCACAAACGCAATTTCCGCCTCGACTCTCGGCTGGAGCAAGCGGGAGAACGGAATGACTCCGCCGTTCTCCACAACCATATCGTCCAGCAGATGTCCGTAATCGGGCTGATCCACCTTCAGCAGCTGTTGCATCGCCAAGGAAGTCAGACCGATCTTCTTCCCTACGATGACGCTGCCTGCCTTCACTTTCTTATCGATATTGATAAGCTGCACCTGGTAAGCGTCTTGTATGGTCAGATCGGGGTCTAATGAAGTAAGCGGATCTACGCCCTTGCCTTGCCGGACCGCCTGCTCCAAATGATCTGCATAGTTGATCCATTTGCCATCCATTCGATTGTACCACCTGTCTGATTAGAGTTTGATGCAAATATTGGTTAACTCGGAGTAGAACTCGAAGCTGTGTACGCCTCCCTCGCGCCCGATGCCGCTTTGCTTCATACCGCCGAACGGCGTGCGAAGATCGCGGAGGAACCACGTGTTCACCCAGACGATACCGGCTTCGATCTGACCGGCCACCCGGTGCGCCCGGCGCAAATCGTTCGTCCATACGGAGGCGCTGAGCCCGTAATGCGTATCGTTAATTTGCTCGAGCACTTCTTCTTCCGTATCAAACGGAATGACCGTAACGACCGGTCCGAAAATTTCTTCTTTGACGACGCGGCAGTCGCGAGTGAGCCCGGTAATGATCGTCGGCTCCAGGTAGTAGCCTTTCTCCAAGCCTGCCGGACGTTTGCCGCCGTGCAGGATCGTGCCGCCTTCTTCGACGGCCAGTTTAATATAGCCGGTCACGCGCTCATAGTGCTCTTCGCTGATCAAGGCGCCGACTTTCGTCTTCGCGTCGAACGGATCGCCGACGACCAGCTCCTTCGTTTTGGCAACGAATTTATCCAGGAACGCTTCATAGGCGGAACGTTCAACATAAATTCTGGAGCCGCACAAACATACCTCGCCTTGGTTGATAAAGCTCGATTTGAGCGTCGTCTCGATCACTTCATCCAGATTGGAATCGGCGAAGATGACATTCGGATTTTTGCCTCCGAGCTCGTAGGACAACCGTTTCAACGATTTGGCTGCGGCAGCCATGATGATTTTCCCTGTCGTCGTTTCTCCGGTAAAGCTGATTGCATTCACATCCGGATGCTCGGTCAATGCCGCGCCCGCCGAATTCGGGCCGAAGCCATGCACCAGATTCACGACGCCGTCCGGCACGCCCGCATCGCGACAAATTTCGGCCATTACCGTCGCCGTCATCGGCGTAAGCTCCGCCGGCTTCATGACGACCGTGTTGCCGGCAGCAAGCGCAGGGGCCAGCTTCCAAGTCATCAAGAGAAGAGGCAGGTTCCACGGGTTAATGAGCCCGATAACCCCGACCGGACGGCGGATGGCATAGTTGATCGCCACATCGTCCATTTGGGTCGCTTCGTTCGTAATCGTGCGGATATAATCCGAGAAGAAGTGGAAGTTATACGCCGCCCGCGGAATGTCGATGCTGCCGGACAACCAGGTCGGTTTGCCGGTATCCAGCGATTCCAGTACGGAAAGCTCCTCTTTCCGCTCCAGAATCAGATCGCCTACCTTGCGCAGGATGGCGATGCGTTCATTCGCGGTCATCTTCTTCCAAGGACCGTTCAGCGCCTTACGGGCGGCTTGGACCGCCAGTTCGATTTCGGCCGCTCCACCTTCCGCAACGGTCCCCAGCTTCTCTTCCGTCGCCGGATTGATATTGTCGAACGTTTTCCCGTCAAGCGAAGGTACAAATTGGCCGTTAATAAAATGTAAACAATCGATTGGTTTCACCTTGGTTTGCTGCATGTCGAATTCTCCTCATCTATCTATATAATTTAAGATACGAACGAAATAATGGCGTTGGCGCTGCCGGAAGATTGGCCGTAGCCCCAGAACTCCGCGCGCTGCTTATCATCCAGCACACCCAGCAAAGCGGCCAAATGGCGGCCTCCCGATTCAACACCAGCGATTCGCGCGTATTGGGTCAACATTTCGCGGGCAGCGGTGTAATCTCCATTCATTAAATAGCCGATGAATTGGTTATCCATCGCCTGTTCCGACCGGGTCGGCATATGCTCACGGCCCCGGACCAGGTTGTGGGACAAGGCGCCGCTGCTGACGAACACCGCCCGTTTCTCGCTTTCCCTCAGCACTTTGCCGATTTGAAGGCCCCATTGATACGATTCTTCCAGGCTGGAAGCCAGGCACACCGATAAACTGATGACGGAGATGTCCTGGTTCGGAACCATGTAACGAAGCGGAACAACCGTACCGTAATCCCAAACATAAGTCGGATCGTTGATCTCCAGAATGGGAATACCGGCCGCTTTGCCCGCAGCCACCAGCTTGCGCGCCAACTCCTCATCGCCTGGATAGTCATACGGCACATCCGAGATAAGATCCGGGCACTCCATCGCCGTCAAGATTCCGGAATGCCTCGGGGTTGCATCCACGTAGTGATGAAAGGTTGCCGGAAAGTGACAAGACATCAGCACAACTACATCCGTCTTAAGCTCCTTGATGCGGTCCCGCATCTGCTTGAGTCCCTTAACCAAATCCTGTTGGAAGTCAGGCGTATTGGGTTCATGACAAATGCTTGGAACGTGCGCGGCTAACATAGCCATTTCCAAAGACATATGATCCCTCCCTAAATTTACCTTGATGAAAGCACTTACAATGGTTATGATTCAATATTACTCACTTCCGGTTCTGCAATCAACATCGCCGTTCCTCTATATGCAACGAGCTTTATTATTTTTTTCTCCTTCCTTTCGCCGTTCCGCTCATGCTATACTTGTTTTCAAAAAAAATTCGTGCCGTATTCTTGTATAGGCAACAACAAACGAATGAGGCCATGTGGGGGATTTGTATGCCTGACAAACCAGCAGGGGAATCTACGCTTTCATCCGTCAAAAATTCGCTGCGGATCTTGAATAGCTTTACGAACGAGGAGCCTGAAAAACGGGTGATCGATTTAGCGAATGAGCTTCAGCTTGGAAAAAGCACCGTTAGCCGATTGTTAAGCACGCTGGCGAGCGAGGGCTTCGTCACCAAAGACCCCGAAACCCAGAAATACAGGCTGGGCTTACGGATCCTTACGCTAAACAGCATTGTCATTGCAAACCTGGAGGTTAATAAGGAAGCCCGTCCGATTCTCCGCAATCTGGTGAATGAAACCGGAGAAGCGGCCCATATTGCCGTATTGGAAAACCAGGAGGTCGTCTATACCGAGCAAATCGAGTGCTCCCATCCGGTACGTATCCTGTCTTATGTCGGACGCCGCAACCCGGTTCATTGCACCAGCTCCGGTAAACTTTTGTACGCTTTTTTAGACCGCGTGGCTATCGTGAAGCTGCTGCAGCAAGAACTGAAGGCGTATACGCCTAATACGATCACCGATCCTGATATCTTGAAAAAGGAACTGATGGAAATCAAACAGGCGGAATTTTGCTACAGCGATTGCGAGTTTTTACAGGACGTCGTCTCCTTTGCGGCTCCGATCCGCGATTATACGGGAAAGGTGATCGCCGCGATCTCTTTGGTAGGCCCGAAGCACCGGATTCTAAAGCATCAGCATTCAACCATCAAAAACAAGGTGATCAAGGCGGCCAAAGAAATTTCCAGAAATCTCGGGTATATGGCGTAAGGAAAGAGGGGCGGCTCGTGTGACAAAATTTCATTACGCGTGGATCATTCTTTTCATGTCGTTCGCAGGCGTATTGGGAGCCCAGGGAGTCCGTTTATCATTCGGTGCCTTTGTCGAGCCCTGGCAGCAGGCATTTGGCGTAGGCCGCGATTCGATCTCTCTCGTTTCCGCCGTCAGCTTTATCGTTTACGGGGTGACCGTCCCCATCTTCGGCAAACTGACGGACCGCTTCGGGGTTACGCGCGTGTTTGCATTCAGCGTGTTATTTACCGGCCTATGCACGATCGCCGTCGGCTTTACAAGCGACTTGTGGGAGCTTGCCCTCGTATACGGCGTTGCCGCGTCCATCGGATTCGGCGGCGCGTCCGGCGTCGTTGCGACCGTTGCGGTTACGCGATGGTTTGCCGCCAAGCGCGGCCTCGCTTACGGCATATTAGAGGCGGGCTTCGGTGCCGGACAGATGATCATCGCACCCGCTTCCCTGCTTCTGATCCATTCGATCGGATGGGAGCGCACCTCCGTCTATATGGGCTTGATGCTGATCGTCCTGTGTCCCGTATTGCTCGCTTTCTATCGTTCCAAACCGTCGGAGAAAGGCATGCTTCCCTTGGGGGGCGTGCAGGCTGAAGAGCCAGCGCCAAGTAGGCTTGAGCCTGCCAAGAAAGCTTCGACCCTGCACATCTTGAAGCTGCGATCCTTTTGGCTGCTGTTCATTCCCTTCTTCATTTGCGGATACACCACAACCGGGCTGATGGATACGCACCTGATCGCTTACTGCAGAGGCGCCGGATACTCCACGGCTTTAACGGGAACCGCGGTCAGCGTGCTGGCGGCTTTCAATATCGTCGGATGTCTGCTATCGGGTAAAATAGCCGACCGCTGGAACCCTGCGATGATTTTAACCGTGTTATATCTCATTCGCGCCGCCACGCTGCCGATTCTCTTCCTGACATTCGATCCAGTTTGGCTGCTGGTGTTTTCCATTCTGTTCGGACTTGTCGATTTCGCCACGGTTGCTCCAACGACACTTTTGACCGCGGACCTGTTTCAAACGAACTCGCTTGGGCTCGTCCTCGGTCTTCTCACCTTGGGCCATCAGTTCGGTTCGGCCCTCGGAGCTTATTTCCCGGGCTGGCTGTATACGCAAACCGGCAATTACACGCTGCCTTTTCTTACGGCGGCGATTCTGCTCGTCTTCGCTTCCCTGTTAAACCTGATGTTTCCGCAAGCCGTGACGAAAAAAAGCGACCTTCCCTGCTGAAGGTCGCTTTCTTGTTAACGTATATTCGCCCGTACGGCGCGATGTTTATCTTATGCTTACCGGAGCGTGGTTATGGCTGGCTATAGAGGCGAGACAAGCATCGATCACTTTCATGTTACGGATGCTGCCTTCCGTGCCGTATCTTGGTTTGGTCCGGTCCAGAAGGCAGCTGGAAAGATGCTCCACGCCGAGCTTATAGTAGTTGCCGTAATGTCTTTCCTCCTGCATGTTCCCTTGCTGATCCGTCAGTTGGATAAGGCCTTCGCCGTCCGCTTGCGGGATGAAAGCTTTCGGAACGCGAATCGTCCCCCGGGTCCCTACAATTTCATACTCATGGCGCGTGGACATATTCATTCCGCAGTCAAAATAGGATTTCGTGCCGTTCGCAAAGTCAAGTATGGCAATAGCTGACAAATCAACCTGGTGGGACGCTGAAATACGGCCCCAGCTGGAGACACTCTCAGGCTCGCCCATGATTTCCCTAATCGCGTGGATACAATAGCAGCCGATATCGTATATACTTCCGCCGCCATTCTGAGGATGGAGACGGAAGTTGCCTTCGAGCTTTTTCAGCATAAAGGTAAAGGAGGAACGCATCAAGACGACCTCGCCGATGGCGCCGGATCGAACCATCTCTTTGACCCTCTGGTGCTGCGGGTGGAATTGATACATCAAGGCTTCCATAAAAAGAACATGATGCCGCTCGCATACGTCGATCATTTCGCTTGTTTCCCGGGCGGTCAATGCCGCCGGTTTCTCGCACAATACATGTTTGCCGCGAATCGCGGCAGCTTTCACCCATTTCGAATGCAGTCCGTTCGGCAGAGGAATATAAACCATGTCGATGTCCGGGTCATCCAACAGCTCCTCGTAAGTTCCATAAGCTTTAGGAATCCGGTACTTTGCGGCAAACTCCCGCTCCTTCCCGCTCCCGCTCGCAATGGCTGCAAGGGTGGCGTTGGAAGCCGATTGGATCGCAGGTATGACTTGAGTCTCGGCAATTTCCGCCGTACCCAAAATTCCCCAATTTATTTTATCGCTCATCATATTCCCCTCTCCTTTGCTGTCATCTTCATGCCTTGATCCCCTTTCGGATGCACAACCTAGCCGGGGAGACGGACGGTTTGTCCCGTCTCAAACGATTTTTGGGCGGACAGCGCGATTTCAAGCGCTATTTTCCCGTCGATTTCATTGACGGAGGGCGCTTCGCTTTTTCTTAGACAATCGACGAAATGATTCATTTCATTCAAATAAGCATCTTTAAACCGCTCCGGAAAAGCGGGCACAATATCATGGGTGCTTCCTCTCTTGGTCAGTATTTGAACGTCATGATAGCGTAAGGACCCGATGAGCAGGCTGCCTTCGCTGCCTATGACTTCTCCCCGAATATCGTACCCGTAGAAAGCATTCCGGCTGGCTTCTATATCCGCAGCGGCGCCGGAGTCGAACGTTACATAGGTAAGCGCCTGGTCGACGTCACCGAAATGTTCCATAAAGGAGTGGACCAGAATGTTCCCATGCGCCGAGACGGAAGTGACTTCCGCATTCAACAAAAATCGGGCGATGTCAAAATCGTGGATCGACATATCGAGGAAAATGCCCCCGCTGTTTTGGATAAATGCCGCAGGCGGAGAGCCCGGGTCGCGGGATACCCCTTTAAAATAAAGGGGCGTTCCGATGTCTCCGGCCTGTATTCTTCGCCGGGCTTCCCTATAAGCGCTGTCAAATCTCCTCATAAAACCGACCTGACAAACGACGTTGTTCTCTTCGATGACCCGAATCGCCCGGTCGGCTTCCTCTAAGTCATGGGTAAGCGGTTTTTCAATAAAAATATGTTTCCCGTGCTTCGCCGCTTGTTCGATCATATCCGCGTGCGTGCTTGTCGGCGTTGCTATAATAACCGCATCAATCGCAGGGTCTTCAAAAACTTCTTGATGATGTTTCGCCGATTTCTCTATACCCAATTCACGGGCAACGGTTTCCGCCCGATTCTCGAATGGATCCAGAACGCTTACCAGCTTTGCTCCTTTCACTTTTGTGGCCAAATTTTCAGCGTGCCAATAACCAAGACGTCCCAGTCCAAGGACCGCGCAGCGTATTTGCTCCTTCATTGTCTACACTCCTCGATGTTTAATGGTGCTATATATACAAGAATAGCTGCCCAAGCCCCAAGTAAACATTCGATTTTGTGATTAAAAATTATACTTTTGTTGTTATTTTTTATGTTAAACTACATAAGTATGCGCAATTATTTCACAGAAAGCGGCTGATCCTTCGTGGAGCAATTGTTTATGATCTCGAACCTGATTGGCTCGATACGGCTGGTGGACCTTCAATACACAATAGGACATAAAGGATATGCCTACGGCTCTCACCGCCATACGATTTTCGAGTTTATGTATGTCATTTCAGGTCAATTCGAACAAATCGTCAACGGACAGCCCTACGTATTAGGCACGGGGGACTGTCTCATCATCAAGCCCGGCATGTTCCATCATACCCCTCCTATTCATGAGGATGCCGAGTGGTTTGTTTTCCATTTTGAAGTGGAAGATAAACGAATACATGAAATTCTTCAACTGATCCAACACCCTGTCATTAAGAAGGACAAAGAAAAAAGTATCCACAACTTTGTGAATACCTTTATTGATGAATATGGGTACTTTCTCCATAATCTAAGTGCGCCGGAAACCGAAAAAACGTCTGAATCGAAGTATGCGGCCGTCATTATGCTGAAGGTTCAATCCTCGATTCTGAATCTGATCAGTCTGTTATCCGACTATTTCTATCATCAATCGGAATCCGCCGCTCCGCCATCGATTCAACCCTCACTGCTTAATTTGGCCCACGAGGCCGCTTACTGGATTGAAAAAAGAGCCATCGACCCCATAAGAATCGGTGAGCTGGCGAGTCAATTAAATGTAGACCGTTCCCATTTAACGAATTGTTTCAAAAAGGTTTATGGCATTTCGCCTCGGGGTTATTTGACAAAAGTGAGAATTCGAATGGCGAAAGGCTTGCTGACGGATACCGATTGGAGCATCGAAAAAATCTCTCAGGAGCTCCAATTTTCCTCCCCTGCTCATTTCATTAAATTTTTTCTTAAAGATGTCGGTCTGACGCCGTTAAAGTTTCGCAATCATACGAAGACAAGGACGGTTTAAGATAAGGGTTCATTTCCTTATTCGGCGTAGGGCGTCTGGGGACGATGGCTCGGCATTTTCAAGGATAAAACCAGGATAGCCACGCTGATGACGGCACAAACGGCAGCCATCGTGTGCAGTCGCTGTGTCGAGAACTCGCTGCTGAAGATCGCTCCCAGCAAGCTGGAAGAAAGAATCGTCCCCATGAATCTGGAGGTCATGAACAAGCCTGAAGCGATTCCCGTCTCCTTCGTAGACACGTAGGAATAGAGCGCCGTCTGCAAACCGAGATTCTGAAAGCCGTTGCTGATTCCGAATACGGATAAGAAGGCAAAAATCACATAGGGCAAGGTGTTGTCGTGCAAGAGCAGCAAGAGCAGCGAGCCGGCCATAACGAATAGCGAACCTGCGATTAGCGGACTTTTGGAACCGGATTTGTCGATCCATCTGCCCACCCATGGCGTTACAAACACGCTGAATCCGGATACGGCCAGCATAATCAAACCGACCCGCTGCGCATCGAAGTGCCGAACTTGCTGCAAATAAGAGGGAATGCTGAACATCACCGAATAGAACACGATATTCACACAAATAAACTGGATATAAACCATGCATACGTTTAGATTGTTTTTCAGAAAAAACACATCAATAAACGGCTGCTTCCGCCGCTTTTCAAACTGATAAAATAAAAAGCTCATCACCAGGCTGACGATAAGCAGCCAGACGTTAAAGCCCTGTTCGAAGGATAGAAAGAAAAACAGCCAGCTCACAATCAGCGCGGTGAAAAAGACGATTCCCCAAAGATCCAGACCTCCGGAAGCAATCGGTTTGCGAGGGCCGTCCTTCGGCAAAATCTTGATGGACATGAAGAATGATATGAGAATGACGGGGAAATTCACAAAGAAAATGGCCGGCCAATCTCCGTATTGGATCAAGAACCCTCCGATCGAAGGTCCAAAGGCAGCTGACGTTGAAGAGAAGATCGACATGACGCTCAGCGCTCTCGCCTGATTATCCGTAATACTGCTGCGGATCATGCCCATCCCCGCAGGAAACAGCGAAGACGTGCCGATTGCCTGGATGACGCGAAAGGCCATCAGCCAGCCGATGCTTGGAGAAAATGGAGCCAGCATCGACGAGATCGTCACCAGCAGCAGACCCAGCAGAAATATGCGCTTGCGCCCGAGCATATCGCTCAGCTTTCCCATAACAGGCTGTGCGACGGCGCTCGCTACGTAATAAGTGGCGATGAGCCAGGATATGGCGCTATACGGCACTTGGAATTCTTGCTGCAGCCTGGAGAAGGCAACCGAGATCATTGTCGTATTCAATGGATTTAAGAGCACTCCGAAGCCTATGGCTGTAATTAATAACATCTGACTTTGGGGAGAAATCTGCCCCTGCTTATGACGCATCTCGGTCTCAGAGGGTTTAGACATTCGCGATCGCTCTTTTCTCTCTATTAGTATGGAATCTTTCAGGCACGACGAACTGACGTTAAACTGAGTGTAACATGCCCGGCTGCTCCTTGCCAGTACGTTACACTCGAATTGCCGTTCGGCGAGCTGTTCGCAGAAACAGGGGAGCAGGTCGTCAAGTCGACCTGCTCCCCTGTTTCTGCTTATCAAACTCGTGCCGGTTTGATTACGCCTCCGGTTCCGTTCGGGTTATTCTTCTTTCCAGCTTTATTACGGGTGACAAGTTTACGGAGCAGCGGGAGCAAGTAATAATCCAGACCTAATTTACCGGCGTTGGCCCCCGCCATGAACAAGATCCCGCCGATTAGAACGAACCACGGGTTCGTGCTTACCGTGCCCGCGAACATGAACATGAAGTTCATCAGAAGTCCGAAGAAAGCGGCCGCGGTAGTTAAAGCCCCGAGGATTAAACCAAGACCGACTAAAAATTCGCCAAGCGGTATGAGGAAGTTAATCATCTTTACGTTCGGAACGGCAAAGGTGTTGATGAAAGCGGTGAAGGTCGGGTACACCAGCTCATTCGTCGCTTTATCGATTACCGGTTTGGCGACCGCGTTATTCAAGAAACCGCCTGCATTGAATCCCCCCGTTAATTTTTGCCATCCATGTGTGAGCCACTCGTAACCGAGATACAACCGGATGAATAAAAGGACCACAGCTGCGTATTTATTTTCTCTAAGCCATTGAACGAACATGACGATCATCTCCTCGTTGTGAAATTTTTCACGTGATTTGGCGCAATAAACGAACCTTGATTATTTCGACTCTCGCCGGGATCGGAAATGTTTCATCTCTCATTTTCCTTTCGTTGTGGTGTGGTTTTTGCTTCCCGTCTACACCTTTATTGTACTACAGGGGTGCTGGCGCAGCTGTGATCTAAATCACCGGATGAGCCGAAACCGGCCAATGACTTTCCTGCTTCTGAAGGCAGCCCGATTCCGGCCGGTATGACGGTATGACGCGGCACCCGGTTCAGAAACTTCCTTATCGCGAATGCCGGTGCCGACCGGACCGGCATTCGATCATCTATATGAGCCTTGCAAAGTCTCAGGCTTATAACGGCTCCCCGGCAGCCCGATCCTCGCCTGCAGGCCTGTTATCGCCTTCACGAACCGGCGGCTCTACCTTGCAATCCTCGCAAATCCAGCTTTCCCCTACCGGACCCTTGCCTGTTTTTTTGGCGCACTTTTCACAAGTAATCATCTGCAGCACTCTCCTTTATCAAGGTTTATACGTACTTATACCGTACTTCTTCCCGGGCGAAGCCGCTGTGATCTTCCTCACAATGTGAAGTCAACGAGGCTGTAAGGTTGGTTGCGGCATCATAGGGGCGGTTCTCGCCCCCCTTTCTTACATGCGGCAAATTTCTTTCGGGCAGCTCTCGCATTGACAAACATCGCGAAGATACGTTAAGTCCTTGATTAGAATATGCCCGTCTTTATATTCAACGACGTCTTCTTTTCTCAAATCGCTTAACATCCGGTTCACGCTTTCCCTCGTCGCCCCAATCATATCGGCCATTTCCGAATTGTTGATCTTCAGGTCGACAAATATATGATCTTCTTTCAGGACGCCGTAGGAGTTGCTGAGCCGAATGAGCAGTGAACATAGCGCGCCGGTTTTGCCGAACATCATCAAATCCCGAAACTTGGTCTGGGTCAAGCGGTGCATCAAGCCCATCCACTTCATGAACTCCACAGCCAGGTCCCCGTGCTGCCACAGCAGCACCTCCAGGTCTTTGCGCTGAATGATGCCGATCTTGCCGGGCTCGGTGACTTCCGCGCTGAAGGTATGCACCGAGTCTTGAAATGGATCCAATTGCCCGAATAAATCGCCTTCTTGATGCAGGTACATCGTCAGACTTCTTCCGCTATCGGTTGTCTTCGTCGTCCGGACCCGGCCGCTGATAATAAAGTACAGCTTCTCCGCCGAATCCCCTTCCCAGAACAGATAAGATCCTTTCTCCACCTGCTTTATATACATAATGCTTTGCAGCTTATCGAAACTATCCTTGGAAATAACGTCCAAAATGCCGCCGGTTGGATTGACTTGAGCCATCATGTCGCCGTCCTCCTTCGAACTGTTTGCGCTATAGGTATCATATAACGGCCAGCAACTTATTCACATCGGGGGTTCTCCTGATTTATGAGGGGAGAATCTCCCGATGCCGGTGTCAGAAGAGGCGCAGAAAACCCCGATTTCATTCCTTTTACCTTCGTATTCGGCGCTTGGGCATCAGGAGATCCCCGAAACACATTTAGGGGTTTTCCCTGAATTACAAAGAGAGGCGGAAAGACTATAATGGGAGGTAATGAAAACGGTTCAACCGTAAAAGCTACAGTGGGGGAGGAGGCCTGACATGCCGGCATTCATACAGATCATTACCGGGGAGCTGGAAGCCTTGTGCCGCGCAACCTCCAGCGACTTCTCCGCCTTATCTTTCGCGCCGAAGCATGAACCTCGTATTCGCTGGAAGTATGCTTTCGGCAATCGCAGCGAACGCTATAAGCAGATGGTTGTAAAACCCGGATTGGGTCCGGGCGGTTTGACCCTGAGAACAGGCAAAACGACCCGTTGGACGGATTTTCCGGCTGCCCGGCCCGGCTTGCCGATGGAATGTCCCCTCGTTGCCTCCGAGCTGCTTCATGCCGCCGCGGCGGTTCCGATCACCATGCGCGAGACGGTATACGGCGTGCTCCTGATCGCAAGACGCTCGGCCGAAGCTTACGCGGACAGCGACATCGACACGCTTTATCAACATGTTCAAACGCTGCAATCGCTCCTCGAGCCTACTTTATGAATCCAAGCAGAATGCTTATTGCTGGGGTTCTTTTATTTTTGTTAAGATAGATGAAGATTCGGTTGGTGACGATAGGGAGAGGAATCCATCATGGTTAAAATCTTAGTAGTGGACGATCATGCGGTGGTCCGTTCAGGGCTGAAAATGCTGTTGGAAGGCAAAGCGGAGTTCCAAGTGATCGGCGAAGCCGCTGACGGAGACGAAGCGATCCAAGCCGTGAACGCCTTGCGGCCGGATGTCGTGCTCATGGATTTGAATATGCCTCAGGGCAAAGACGGGCTCACGGCAACCGCCGAGCTGAAGAAGCTTCACCCGGATGTGGCCGTACTCATCTTAACCATGCATGATGACGATGAGTATTTGTTCCGCGGCATCCATGCCGGAGCGTCAGGCTATATCCTGAAGAGCGCGCCGCATGAGGAGCTGCTGACGGCGATTCGCTCGGTTTCCGCCGGGAACGCTTACCTGTATCCAACCGCAACCAAGCGTCTGATGGGAGAATATTTGGAGAAGTTGAAACACGGGGACAGCACCAATACGTACGAGACGCTCTCAGACCGTGAGAAAGAAGTATTAGGGTTAATCGCCAAAGGCTACAGCAATAAAGAAATCGCAGAGCAGCTCGTCATCAGTGTGAAAACGGTGGAAACGCATAAGAGCAACGTGATGGAGAAGCTGGGCCTCAGAACAAGACCCGAGCTTGTGAAATATGCCGTCAAAAAAGGTCTTCTCAGCTTCGAATAATCGACGTAGGTAGGTGATTCCTTGCCATGCTAGGACAAGACGTAGACCGACTCTTGCAGCATCTGGACGAGCACATTCTCGACCCCGGCTTCCGCGATACGTTGAAGCATTCGTTAAAGCAGCTGGTTGATATCAAATTTGCATTGGACGAATCCTCCATCGTAGCGGTTACCGACCGCCGCGGAGTCATCCGATACATTAACGATAAGTTTTGTGAGATTTCCAAATACGAGCGGGAAGAGCTTATCGGCCAGGACCACCGGATCATCAATTCCGGATTTCACGACAAAAGCTTCATGGCCGATCTGTGGAAGACCATTACCTCGGGAAACGTCTGGCGCGGCGAGATCAAAAATAGAGCGAAGGACGGCACCTATTACTGGGTCCATACGACGATCGTCCCCTTTTTGAATGAACAAGGCATTCCGTATCAGTATTTGGCCATCCGCAATGAAGTCACCCAGTTGAAAAAAATCGAGGAAGAGCTGCAGCACATGATGACGCACATGATGAAGGTGCAGGAGGAAGAACGAAGACGGTTCTCGCGGGAGCTTCACGACGGCATCGGGCAAAGCATCTTTTCGCTGCTGATCCAGCTGGATCGCCTCATCAGCGAAACCCGGATGACCGAGCTGGAGCAGCTTCGCAATCATGTAGCCGCGGTCATTGAAGATGTGCGCGGACTGGCCTGGGAGCTTCGCCCTTCGGTGCTGGATGACCTCGGCGTCGTACCGGCGCTCCGGACCTATATCGACAATTACTCCAACCATTACGGAATTCGCGTCCATTTCCGCAGCAACCTGCGCCAACGTCTCGATGCCAATAAAGAAACGACCATCTACCGGATCGTTCAGGAGGCCCTGACGAACACCGCGAAATATGCGGATGTAGCTGAAGCCCGCGTCGAGCTGCTCGAACACGATACCTATGTCGAAGCGCATGTGGAGGACGATGGGAAGGGCTTTGTCCGCGATACCTTGTCCCAAGGCGTCGGGCTGTTCAGTATGGAAGAAAGGGCCCGCAGCGTCAGCGGCACATTCACGGTCCGTTCCAGGCCCGGGCATGGAACGAAGGTTTCATTCATCGTACCGAAATGAAAGGCCGACTTCACAGCGGCCTTCCTCCAAGCCATAACTTCTCATCGTCTTCCTTCGTCTTGATCGAGGCGACGAACCGGCTGTCGATGGCTTTCTCTTCAAAAGCGGACTCCTGCAGCTCACACCAGTATAACTGCTTTAAGAGCGTGGAGAGCGTCGCTTCGTCTTGCTCCAGCAAGGCGCCGATCTTCACCGCGCAGCTGCGGTCGTACACCCCGTGCAGCGGATGCGCGCTGCCGCCTATGGCAGGGATGGCCGCTTCAAACCCTTCCTGCTCACGGGCGAGCAGCAATTCCGCCGCCTTCGAAGAGATATAAGGCATGTCGCAGCTGACAACCCATACATGCGGTTGCTGCGCTAAGGTTAAGCCCGCGTGCATCCCGCTTAGGGGACCCTTGCCGGGGAAATAGTCCGTAATGATTCGAACCCCCCGGTCTACCTTTCGCAGGAAGGGGGGCGGATCGTTCGTAGCGATGATGATCTCCTCACAGCATTTTTCCATCTCACGAATTTGACGCTCCACGATCGTCATGTTGTCCAGCATGAAGAACGCCTTGTTTTCTCCGTTCGCCCCCCGGTTTCGCCCCCCTGCCAATATCAGTCCGGACATCATAACCATTCACTCCTTCTCTGCATTGGGCTTGTTTTATATGCTTATTACATCATTTCCGCTGTCCAAAGGCAGTGATTTGCATCACTTCCGAAAGACGGTACACACCATGCGGTTCTCCGATAAGGTTTCCATGTTTTTGACAGCAGGCTTCGACAGCTTCCTTAGAAAAACTTGTGTACTATTAAACTAGCAGATGAAACTAGCAGCAATACCGTCATTTTCTATGTAAAGGAGGCCGTTACGTTGGCAAATGAGGTATTCCAGGAAGAAGAGTTGAAGTATCTGTTGCCGTTCGGACCCAGAGAAAACCATGAGACGCCCGCTCCTTCGAAGAAACCGAAACTAACCATTCGATATCTCCATAATCTGATTACGGAGCTGCAGCAGCAAAACTTGCTGCTTGCTCAGCAGGTTCATGACTTGGAGCGGCAGTTGTTTGAATGTCGTCAGACGCATATCGAGTTAGCCGCAGCCGCCGAACAACAAGCTCTGAAGGAATCGGAGACGAAGGATGAACCCGATTCGTTCCATGATGACCAGGAGGCTTTCCGAATTTCCCGTTCCAAACGTCATCAGGCTGCCAAGAAGGTATCCTTTTGGTCCGTTTTATTCCGTTTTTAGCGTGCAAACGGCTTGCAGCTTGGAATAGCTTCCGGCTTATGAACCCCATCAATATGAAAAACCTGGCCGACGGCCAGGTTCTTTTCTGTGCAAGCCCCTACGATTGAGCTTAAGGATTATTATGACGTGACTCGTTTAGCTCCTACATACTTTTTACTCCAGTAACCGGTTGTCAAACTTGCCACCGAGACGCCGCCGGAATTGGTCGCTGAAATAAATTGTTGATTGCCTAAATAAATCCCTACGTGGGAGGTTCTGTTTTTCTCCGCAAAAAAAACAAGATCTCCCTCCTGAGGGATGCTCACCGCCTTGCCTGCAGTCTTATACATTTCCAGGGATGTTCTGGGCAAATCGATGCCGTTGAGCCCGTATATATAGTCCACAAATCCGGAGCAATCAAAGCCATTCGGTGTACGGCCGCCCCATACATAAGGAACTCCCAGGTACTTATAGGCAATTTGCGTGACAGACGGTTTTGGCTTCGGCGCATACCAAGCCGGGGCATGATATAATCCGTCTTCGTTAATAATAGCAATCCGGTTATCCGCATCCCACTGGACTCTATAGCCGAACGTCTCGGATACGAAGCGTAGAGGGAGATATACGCTGCCTTGTATAAATTGCGCAGGAGCATCCATGCTGACAACCTTTTTATTAACCAGAGCTTTTCGATCCCCGGTTTGCAAGGCGATCGTTTTGTTGTTGTTGGTTAACGTAACTTTCACCTGCGCTTGTTCCATGCTCCACTCGACCTTGTAACCAAGCTTCTCAACGAGCACACGTAAAGGGATTTGCAAAGTGTTGGTGTTATCGATATAAGGCTATGCTTCGGGGAAGGAAACCAGGCTGTCGTTAATCTGCACTTTAACATCATTGGCGGCAGCTTGTGCTGTTCCCGCATGAAACATGGCAAGCAGTCCGATCGAGGAAAAAGCGCACGACCAAATAAGCTTCTTGCAAAAACGATTCAAATCAAATTCCTCCTGCGGCCTTCGAGGTTAGTTGACGGATTCGGAAGAGGCTGCTCCCTAGTTCGATAGTTAACGAACATTCACCCCATTGTAAAGAATCCCCCGTACCAGATCTTCTGCTGAACTGGATTCGGCCCATTATTTTTATTAGAGTAGCATAGTGGTTTCATGGACTTCAAACTTATAACTGCCATGAATTACATTGATTTCCTTTCTTTTCGTTTTATTTTGGGTTTTGACACATCTGTGCTAAATTTTGTAAAAAAAAGCCCGCGACCGCTCATTAGAGCCGTCTCGGGCTTTCGACATATCAGACAAGGCTTGCGACGGATGGTCACGAGTTCTACAGGAGCTCTTATTCCCTATCAGGCGTCGGCCGCACAGCGAAAACCGATATTCCCCGTGGAGCTATCCGGTGTATTTTTACTGCGGGCAGCGACTCTGTACCGGTTGCAATACGATTTGTGGCACAAATAGGAGCCTCCGCGCAGCACCTTCTCCTGACCTGTCGGCGGACCTTGCGGGTTTATTAGCGGGGCGGCCGGATGATTCGCGCTAAACCAGTCCGAGCACCATTCCCATACGTTGCCGGAAACATTATACAGCCCGTAATCGTTCGGTTTATAAGCATGGACAGGCGCGGTTCCGGCATAACCGTCGCTGCAGTTATTTTTCTCCGGAAACTTGCCCTGCCAAATATTGCAGCGATGCTCCCCATCCGGTTTGAGGACATCCCCCCACGGATAACGCTTTTGCACAAGACCGCCTCTTGCCGCATACTCCCATTCCGCTTCGCTCGGCAGCCGTTTACCGGCCCATTGGCAATAAGCATACGCATCATGCCAGGAAACATGAATCACCGGATGGTCCATGCGGTCATCAATGTGAGAATCCGGACCTTCCGGATGCTTCCAGCATGCACCGTTCACGGCCCACCACCAGGGCGTCTGCCGAACCGTTTGTGTCACTCCTTGCGCAGTTTCGGCGGAAACGAACAAGTGGAACACAAAGGACCAGCCAAAGATCTCCGCTTCCGTGCGATAACCGGTAGCATCGACAAATGCCTTGAATTCCGCATTGCTCACTGTATAAGGATCGATATAAAAGGGATCCAGCCGAACCGAACGAACGGGGCCTTCGCCATCTTGGGCAAACCCTTCCTGATCTGCGGTTCCCATTAAAAACTCACCGCCGGGCAAATAAATCATGCCTTCTTTAGGATCTTTGGACGAGGGTATGACGTTCAGGGGCAAGGAATGAGCATCCGGTAAGCTCGAATCCTCTCTGCTGGCCGAGCAGCAGCCCGGTTTTTTTGCATTCATTTCAATCATCCTCCACGATTAAACAGAGCCCCTACAGCTTCGGATAGCCGTGACCGAATTCCGCAGGATGTCTCCGTTTCAGCTCTGAAATAGCATGACCGCGTCCTGTCTGCTCCAACCACTGCGTATACTTCGGCAAGAAACCTTTGGCATGATAAGGTCCTCCCTCTTTCATAACCGTCCACAGCGGATCTACGTCGAAAGGCATTGTCTCCATCATGTGGTCATGCCATTCATTTAAATAATATACCGCATCTCGGCAAACTTGGCGATGCTCCGCAGCCAGATTCGTTTGCTCATGAGGATCGTTGTCGATATCGAACAGCATCTCTTTATTGAATAAATGGTACCCGTCATGATACGTTCGGATATAGAGCCATTGCCCGAAACGAACGCTTCTTTGACAAACGTGAGCACATTGTGAAACGACAAGGTAGTCGCGGCCCGCCTCCTGGCCATTCAGCACGGCGGGTGCATAGCTTTGGCCGTCCCAGCTTGGCAGCGGCTTACGTCCGAGCAGCTCGGCAAGCGTTGGATTCAGATCCAGATGATAATGCAAACCATGATCAACATGGGGCTGTGTTACACCCGGCCAGCGAATAATCATCGGAATTCTGCAAGTACCCTGATCCGCGGTTCCGTGCTCCCCGTAAATTCCAAGTTCGCCCATGTTCTCGCCATGATCCGCCGTTATGATGACGACCAAATCATCCATCACCCCTTGAGCCTCCAAAGCAGCGAAGATGGAACCGATATGCTCGTCCATATAACGGACGCCGCAGTCGTATCCGTCGATCATTCTCCGTAATCCTGCCATATCCTTGATTTCTCCGGGATGACGGGGAAATTGTTCGCTGGTCTGATTATCGTACATATTAATTTCGCTTGCGCTATGCGGTCCGACCTTGAGCTTATGGGCTTCCAGCACATCCTCCGTAATCCACGCAGGCAGAGGATCGTCAGCAAACGGATTGCCGAAATCTTCCGGTGCCCGGTACGGCGTATGGGGGTCCCAATAATTCACATAAAGAAACCAGTCGTCCTTCCGGGCATTGTGCTCAATCCAATTCAGTACGGCAGGCGTCACTTCCTCGGCCGATTCCATCCCGCATTTCCCGGTATTATGAATTTCATTAAAGCCTGCATAAAACGTCCAGGACGAATGCCGTTCCGCGAAAGGGCTTATTAATACTGTCTTTAATCCGGCAAAACGTATGAAAGCAGGCAGACTCTCCTTGGCTAATGTATCTTGAAATTGTCGCCGCTCTCCTTCATGACGCACATCGCCGGCGGTCCCGCCATGACCGACAACCCCGTTGTGGATGCCGAACTTTCCCGTCATTAGCGCTGTCCTCGATGGAAAGCAGGGGGCATCGGACGTGTAATAGTTTGTAAAGCGAACTCCTTGCTCCGCAATTTTGTCAATATGAGGCGACGTATTACGGTGATAGCCGTAGCAGCCCAAATGATCGGGGCGTAATGAATCCAAATCCAGCAATAAAAATCTCATGGTTTATCATCCTTTGCGCGTAATATGGTGCTACCCTTTCACGGCTCCGTTCGTCAGTCCGGCAATAATCTTTTTTTGGAATAAAAAAATCAGGAAGACGAGAGGTACGACAGACAGAACGATCGCCGCGGATATAGTCGCCCAAGGAAAGTCGTGCTCCCCTTGAAACATCATGACCCCTACCGGTAAGGTACGAAGCGAGGCCTTGGACATTAAAGTAAACGAGAATAAAAATTCATTCCAGCTATGCACAAACACCAGAATGGCTGCAGTAACGGTCGCCGGGGCGGATAACGGCAAAATAATTCGAATAAACGTCTGCATCCGGCTTGCTCCATCCACATAAGCGGCGTCATCCAATTCCTTCGGAATTTCATTCAGCAAGGCAGACAACAGCCAGATCACCATAGGCAACGCGAACGCTGCATGCGTCAGGCTTAATCCGGTGTAGGTGTTAATCAAGCTTAAATCGCGCAGTCCTACAAATATAGGCAGCACCATCGTCATGGGCGGAAACATCGACGTTGTGACGACCAGCATTAAAATTAACGGTTTCCCCCGAAACTGCAGCCTCGACAACGCATACCCCATCATGAAGCCCAATACCAGAGCAATTATCAGCGTATAGAAGGCAACAACCGTGCTGTTCCAGTAATATTCCGCGAAGGGCTGTTCAAAAACACGGATATAATGTTCCAGGACCGGTTTCCAGGTCATCAACCTGGGCGGAGTATCGAACAGTTCAACAGTCGGCTTGATCGAAGTAACAAATAGCCAATATAACGGAAAAAAGGAGACGACGACGAGCAGCAGCACCGTACTATAAAAAAACAGTTTATTCGCAGACTTCAACACCAGCCCTCCTATCGGTCGGGATCATACAATACTTTGACATAAACAAAGGAAAGAACGAATAAGGCGATAAATAGCAGCACCCCCAGAGCCGATCCATAGCCCCACTGCATATCGATAAAGGTTGTGGTGTGAATATACATAGGCAATGATTCCGTTTCGTTGCCGGGCCCGCCTTGAGTCAAGCCGTACATCAAGTCGAAGGCCTGCATCGCCGATAAGGTGCGTAAAACCAAAGAAACGAGAATGACATTGCGAAGCAGGGGCAAAGTAATTCGAAATAAAATTTGCGTACGGTTCGCTCCATCGATTTTAGCGGCTTCGTATAAGCTGCCCGGAATAGATTGCAGGCCGGCAAGCAGAATGATCGCCATGAACGACGATGTTTTCCAGATAGCCACTATACATATCGCGGTAAAGGCCAGCTTGCCGTCTCCCAGCCAATTGAGCGGCTTCTGAATAAATCCCAGCGCCTGAAGAATCGCATTAAACAAGCCGTAATCCTGATTAAACATCCAACGCCAAGTCAAGGCGTTCGTAATCGTGGGCAGCGCCCAAGGAAACAAGATAGCCGCCCGGACAAATCCCCGGAACCGGAACGCTTTGTTAGCCAAAATCGCAAGGTACAATCCGATAATAAGCTCAAAAATAACCGTAATCGATGAAAACGAGAGCGTAAATCCTAACGATTGCCAAAACCGGTGGTCACGGAATGCTGTCGTATAGTTCTCCAAACCGACAAAAGGCGATCCCAGCCAAGGCTCCGTGATCGAGATATGGTAAAGGGACATCCAGAACACCCGGACAATGGGATACAATGTAAATATCAATAAGAACAAAACCGGCGGTAAGATTAACAGGCAAGCCACCTGCTTATCGGTCCATCTTCCGGTCCTCCATGGCCGCTTCAGCGGTTTGACGGATGGCAAGGTAACGCCTCCCCCTCTTCGTGCTAATTAGGAAACACCCGGCAAGAGAAGCCTCTCCGACCGGGCTGACTTTCTCTCCTTTATTTTAATTTCTCATCAATTTCTTTCTGTGCGTCACGCAACGCGGCCTCAGGATCCTTCTGACCGGACAGAACGAGGTTCACCTGCGTTTGTACACTTCGGCTGATCTGCTCGTAATTTCTTAAGACGGGCCGGCTTTTCGCTTTTTCCATCACAGCAGGCAGCTGTTCGAAGATAGGCTGTGCCTTTTTCAACTCAGGATCGTCAAACACTTTCCTGACCGACGGAATTTTGCTCGCATTCGTGCCCATCGACTTTTGCTCCTCATCGCTCAAGAAAAACTTCATCACTTCCCAAGCTTCTTTCTTATGTTCGGAGAACTGGTTGATAGCGTAGACCCATCCGCCGGTGGAAGAATGCGATTCCGAACCGTCCGAATGCGGTATCGCGGCAATTCCTACCTTGCCTTCCACTTTCGTGCCTTTGAGCTGAGTAAAAGCCGCAGGCCAGTTTCTCATGAAAATGGCGTTGCCCGCGCTAAAAGCGATCGTATTGTCATTCGGATTCGAAGTGCTGACACTAACGGGAGAAACCTTGTCCTGCGTGATCAGGTTGTTCATCGTTTTCAACGCTTGAATGCCTTTATCGCTGTCTACCTTCACCTTGCCCTGATCGTAAATATCTCCATTCTGACCCCAGAGATGCTCCAGCCAGTTGATTGTAGCACCCTCGATTTTGGCCCCCTGGAATAAATAGCCGGTCAATTTCGGATCATTTTCCTTCTGGAGAATTTCCTGGGATACTTTCGTCAGTTCAGCCCACGTTTGGGGAACGGGCAAATTGTACTTATCCAGCAGATCTTTACGGTAAAACAACACCCCGACATCCATATAACCTTGAATCCCGTACTGTTTGTTATTGACTTTGCCTACTTCAAAAGCAGCAGGCCAGAATCGCTGCAGATAGGAAGCATCCGCATATTCATCAATCGGCGCCAGCCAACCGGCGGAGGCAAACATGGCAGGCCATGTGACGTCGGTCATAAACAGGTCCGGGGTATTGCTTTTACTGTTGAACCAAGTGCTGTACCGGGTCATTTGTTCATTAGGCACCTGCGGAAGCTCGACATATTTGATCTTAATGTTGTCATGGGTACTGTTAAAACGGGCAATCGACTTTTCCAGTTCACCGGAAGCATCCTTCCCCGCGGCAAATTCGATGGATACAGGCTCCGATGATGCCGGTTTCGCGGAATTGGAGGCTGTCTCGGCCCCGTTTTGATTCGGAGAACCGCTTGAGCAGCCTGCAGCTGCAATCGTTAATACAAGAGTCATGGTGATCAAGGGCATTTTTTTCTTCATGGCCAGTCTCCTTCTTCCCGTCATTTTTCGGGCATTATTTGATTAATCATTTTAATTAATTAAACGAACCTATTCCCCCTTACTTTTTCTTGTTGCAGAAATATATATAGATAAGTTTCCGGACGTCCGGTCAACACACTATTCAATATAAACCTATGTATTTAGTGGGAATTATTAGTTTGTATGATAGCATCGCCTCTTTCGGCTGTCAACCGTTTTGCTTGACATTCTGCTTCATGAGGCCAATGATTGCAATAATGGCTTCATCTTATAAATATTTCATGCTGAAGCGCCAGGCTGGCGGCACCGATCAGACCGATATGCTCTCCGAATGAAGAGCTTTCAATCTGTACCTTTTCTCTTTTGAATAAAAAAGACCTCCATTCGATTTCTTTCTTTAACTCGCTAATCAACGGAAATCCAGGTCCAGCCATGACTCCTGCGACAACAACCTTCTCGACATGCAGAATGTTAATATAAGAGGCAAGCACCGTCCCAATAGCCCTTCCCGCCTGACGCATGGCTTGAACGGTCTCGGAATCTCCCTGCTCGAAGGCATGCAGCACACGGGGCCACGAAGCTTGAAGCTGCCGCGATATCGCCGTATTCGAAGCATATTGCTCCAGGCACCCCCTGTTCCCGCACCAGCATGAGATGCCGTCCGGCATATACGTCATATGACCGAATTCCCCCGAGCCCGTGGGTCCCCCTCTGTAAAGCCTATCGTTGAGAATAAGCCCCGATCCGATTCCTTCCCCTATATAAATACACAAGAAATCGGATACCTGTTTGCTTTCTCCAAACATCTTTTCGGCCAACGTCATGGCACGGACATTATTGTCTATATATACGGGCAATTGTACGGCGTTCGTTATTTGGACAGCCAGCGGGACAGGTCCCCAGCCTAACGGCTCGACGTTGAGTATTTCGCCTTTGTCAAAGCTGATTAAACCTAGACATCCAATGCCTACAGCCGCTATCTGCACGTCGTTGATATCCGAAATAAATGCTTTCAATTCCTTGATCAGCATTTCGGTAAATGCAGCTTCATTTATTCCCGGGGACAAGGGGAATTGACGTGTTTTTTTGATAAGTCCATGAAGATTAATGAGTCCAAGTTCCACTTGACTCACGTGGATATGAATACCGACCACCCAAGACGCATCTCCATTTAAAGCAAGAGCAATGAATTTGCGGCCTACTTTTTTTTCCTCTTCTTGCAAATAACCGACTTCCCGGATCAACCCTTCCTCAATAAGCTCAGCCGTCAAATGGCTGATCGTTGCTGAAGTCAGTTGCGTCATTTCCGCAATATGCTGTCTTGAAGTGGGTCCATATCTTAGAAGGGATTGGAGTACCCTCGAACGGTTCGTTTGTTTGGCTCGAATAATATTTTGCCCCTTAAGTGACATGCCGTTTTACTCCTTATGCGGTGACCGCTGCCTGTGTGTTAGCGTCTCATTATCGGTGTATAACATGGCGCTTGGCAGAATCTCCTTGGTTTATTCCCATAGTAATATGCTGCAGCCCCTTTGAGCAACTCCTCAAAAAAACAGGAGCAGACGCCACCTCTACCCTAGGTGTAAACGCATGACTGCCGCACCTGAAAAAAACGTCGGGCAGATCATCAACACGATCTGTCACCCGACGCTTTCCCTATGCCTGCCAATTATAAACGGATCAGTAAGCCGGCTCGTTTCAATCCTCTATATGGGCTAATTTACATCGCCGCTGTTAACGAACTTGATGCCTTCTACTCTTAGCCGGATTTCACCGGAAGGTACATCAAGCCGATAGGTCTCTTGAGATTTAGCCATCAATAACTGAAACCCGAGAGGAGACAAGAAAGATATCTTGTTGTTATTGGGGTCCGCCAGATGCGGGAAAACAATGGTGTACGACTCGGGCGAATCGTCATCTAAATACCGCAGCTCCAATTGACTGCCAATCAGTGCGACGGAATTTAGATTCTCTTCGGTTAGATCAGCGACTATCTTCTCAAGCGTGGTCGCATAAACAGCCAATACCTGCTCAACCGTGCTGCGTTTCACGTTGTGTTCCGGAAAATACTGATTCAAGAAATTGAACTTTTCTTCATCAAAATAAACAAGTTGATTAATCAGTTGGGTTCGTGAACCTTGATACATAATACTACGGTTCATAGTAGATTTCCCCTCCCTTACTGAACACAACCCATTTAGAGTAGCTAGTGAACATTCTCATACAAATCCCTCCTAAGTAAATAGAGGTCTCCACAAGGGAGACCTTCAGATCATTATACCAAGTAATATCTGTAAATCCAATCCAAATCTCTTCGACAACAAAAGATCGATTGACACTTATACTTTGGGGTGCTAAGCTTACTTAAGTGCAGGCATTCCGCTATTATCGCGGGATGCCTCGATCCATTTTTATACTCTTTTTACATTAAATGTTACCTGAAACTAGCTGAAAGGAGGTACTTCGATGATCCAAGTTAAAGAATTCGTTGATACGGATAACTCTTATGCGGAACATAAGGCTAACGAGTTTTTGGCGGGGTTAAATGAGACTCAGGTCGTAAATGTGTGTTACGGCTCGGTTATAAAGACAACGCCTTCCGGGAAAGAGACCCAAAGAAGCACGATTTTGATCGTTTACAAGACCAAAGCCAAGCGAGAGACTTAGACAAGAAGTATCTAACGGCAACAGGCTGCCCCGCACCCTCAAGATGAGGGAAGGACAGCCTTTGGTTATTTCGCGATTTCCAGTTACGTCGTTTGAACGAACTTGCCTTTTCTGACGGCTTTCACTTCATACATGCTCACATTCGTGCTGATCACATACTCAGGCGGTTGTTGTCCCTTGCTGTTCCGGTGCCCTTGAATGTGCTCGGGGCTCTTCTCCCAATTTTTCCAGGCTTCCTCCGATTCCCAGCGAACGACGATGACGACCTCTTCGTTTTCTTTACTTCTCTTGTTCACCATGACGGTAATATCGATCAAGCCTTCCCTCCCGTCAAGCGGACCTTCCTTGCTGAAGCGTTCAACGACTTTGTCCGCATTGCCCTTCTCCACCGTGACGGTTCTGGTTTGAATAAGCACGGGTTCCTCCTCCTTCTGCTTGCCTTATTGTGCCGCTTCTTGAAACATTTCGGCGCCGGTGCTCGCTCTTATTCAAGTTTAATTGATAACGATTATCATTGTCAAACGAAGGACGCTTGACACGTAAATTGTTAAAAACGTATGAGCACCCTGATGCATGAAAAAGCAGCATCTTGTCGGTATTTGTCTGAACGCTGTGAAAGAATAACACAAAAATCTAAAAGTAAATTAACAGATTGCGAGTATGATAAGGGTACCCGTCAAACAACGGAAGACGCAGACAATCACGCATTCCCAAAAATCGAGGAGAGTGTCCGATGAGCATCGTATTTGAGTCGTGCCTAGCCAATGAGCAATCGCCTTTCGTTAGTACAAATCCGTTTGCAGTGAAACGAGCGACGATCAGCGGTTGGAAGCAAGCTGACCTGGAACCGGGAATTAAGCATGAGGAATTGCCCGCGGAATTGGGTTTCGGAGAAGCCATTCGGCCTGTGCCGATGAAACGTCCGGATCTGATCGTGTTCAGAGTGACAGAGGAGCACAGCTCAGTGCTGATACGACTTGGCAGCACAGATCATCTGAAGCCTGCCGGCAACCGCGATAGGTATATCATGAAAAGGCTGACAAACACAGAACTGGCGAGTATGATCGCCAGTGACAAGCGAATACGTCGGACGCTCCCGCTCCCGAATAAAGGTGTCACCAATTGGTGACACCCTTGACCTTTAGGGTCTTTCTTGACCATAAAATCTATGCTGTTTGGGGCTACTCCGTTGCCAATTCACGAGTTACAGCCGCTTCAAGATCAAAATCGTAGGCTCCAAGCGTAATGGCCACATGATCGATCGTGCCGGTGAAGGCAAACGGCGCCGTGTAAGCAGGACTGACAGCGCTTTGGTCGTCACGCCCGATTTGGAAAGGACCGCCGGAAAATCCGAGGAACCCGGTATGACCGACGGCTCCTTCCCCGATCTGCCGATCCTCAATGAACATTTTGACTGTCCCTTCATTGTCGCCTGTGTGCAGCATCAACAAACGGAGAACGACCGAACCGGCAGGAAGCTCCTGATCCGAGCTTACCGTATAAGTCTGAACACCGGAATAGTTGTAATGAAATACAAGCCGGTTGTCTTGAATATACAGTGTATAGCCGCCGGAACCATCCCCCTGGGCAATCAACACTCCTGCTTCCCCGGAGCTATGACGGGATAACGGCACACGAATCTCAAATGATTTACTGCGTAGATCCGGGGCAACCGAGGCGTGGAAACGGGATGAAGACGGATAGTACTTCCTGCGCACCGGTCCGGCGGGCTGTGTGATGATCTGTTTCCGGGCGCGGATTATCCCGGCCAGCGAGCGCCCGTCAAGCGGAAGCACGCCATATTTGCCGGCCTCCACCCACCAACGGTCGATTAAATCACGCAATATTCCGGGATTTTGCCCGGCCAAATCGTTCATTTCCGAGTAATCCTCATCCACCCGGTACAGTTCCCATGAATCTTCTTCAAACGGAGTATCCGGCTTATGAACCGCTACGGCTTTCCAACCTTTATAGTAAATGGCCCGGTTGCCTACCATTTCGTAATATTGGACCTCTTTCCGTGTCGGTAACTTTCCATCATCAAACGTATACGCCATGCTCACTCCCTCGATCGGCTTCTGAGGCACGCCCTTCAATACGGACGGAGCTTCGATGTTCAGCAGTTCCAGAATGGTCGGTACAATATCGATGACATGGTGATACTGGCCGCGAATAGCGCCGGCATCTTTGATCTTGTCAGGATAGTGGATGATAAGCGGATCCTTGACTCCCCCTGCATGCACGAACGATTTATACCACTTTAAAGGCGTATTCCCGACCTGAGCCCAACCGGCAGGGTAATGATTATTAGCCAAAGGGCTGCCTATTTCGTCAATTCGTTTCAATTTGCTTTCAAACGACTCCTGAGCTCCCCCCAATCCGTTCCAAGAATTTACGGTTCCCTCTTCCCCGCCCATCGCGCAAGCTCCATTATCTGAAAGCAGGATAATCAAGGTATTGTCCAGCTGTCCGATGGTCTTCAGAAAATCCACAAAGCGTCCAATATGATAGTCCGTATGTTCCAGAAAGCCTGCAAATGCTTCCTGCATCCGGGCATACAGCCGCTGTTCGTCGGCGCTTAATTCATCCCATGCCTTCACTCCGGGATTGCGAGGCGGCAGTTTCGCATCCGGAGGGATAATGCCCAGCGCCTGCTGTTTAGCAAACCACTCTTCGCGAGTGCGGTCCCAGCCCTTATCATATTTTCCTTTGTACTTATCGATGTACGCCTTGGGGGCATGATGAGGTGCGTGCGTCGCACCGTAGGCCAAATAACAGAAAAACGGTTTGTCCGGCGCGGCGCTGTGGTGGTCACGAATATATTCGATCGCCTTGTCCGTTAAATCCTCCGTCAAATGATAGCCTTCCTCCGGTTTTTTGGGCTGGGGCACTCTGCGGTTATCCTCCACCAGGTCAGGATGCCACTGGCTTGTCGCACCGGACAAAAAACCGTAGTAATGCTCGAATCCTCTTCCTAAAGGCCAATTGTCGAAAGGCCCCACATTGCTTTGCTGTACTCCCGGTGCCAAGTGCCACTTTCCTACCGCATAAGTACTGTAACCATGTTCCAGCAAAATTTCACTAATCAATGCCGTATCTTTGCGTACTTTCCCGCGACTATGAGGAAAACCGCTATCATATTCGGATACGAACGACACCCCGGCGCTATGCGGATTTCTCCCGGTCAGAAGCGACGCCCGCGTCGGAGAACAGATCGCCGTTGTATGAAAATTATTGTAGCGGAGCCCCCCCCGCTGCCAGCGCATCTATATGGGGCGTGTGAATATCAGAACCGTAACAGCCCAGGTGGGCGAAACCAAGATCGTCCAACAGGATGGCAACGATATTGGGGTGTCCTTCAGACGGTTTATCCGATTTTGGCCACCAAGGCACCGATTCTTCCACTGTTCGGCCGATCACGCCTTGAAATGATTCATCTTTCCATGCAGACATGCTAAGTCCTCCTTTGCGATTTAAGTTACTTCAATTTACCGCGAAATACGGCTCCGCCTACAATACCGTAACGCGACAGCGCGACGCTCCCGAACCAACCGAGCAGACGGTCCGTGACAAAACCCATGACGCCTAAAGAGAACAAGCCTACAAAGATCCAATCCGTCTTGAAGTAAAGTCTGGAGCTCCAGATCATGAATCCGACGCCTTCATTGGCAGCTACCATCTCCGCGCCGATAATCGCCATAAACGATG
Organism: Paenibacillus sp. JCM 9796; assembly: GCF_055379675.1. Taxonomy (NCBI): domain Bacteria; kingdom Bacillati; phylum Bacillota; class Bacilli; order Caryophanales; family Paenibacillaceae; genus Paenibacillus; species Paenibacillus sp. JCM 9796. Next base: position 4,468,855 of record NZ_AP043723.1, on the reverse strand, counting down.
TACCCATCGCAAGCCTCATGCCTGTGAATATATAAGGCACGGTAGACGGAATGATCACATGAAGCAATATTTGCCATTCGGAAGCCCCCATGCTTCTGGCCGGACGAACCTTATCCTCCTCGACCGACAGCACGCCGGTCATCGTATTCAGGATGACGATAAATAATGTGGCGTACATGATCAAAACGATCTTGGACGTTTCTCCAATCCCGAACCACAGCAAAAACAAGGTAATGAACGCCAATGGCGGAATAAACCGGATGAAGTTAATGAACGGCTCCGTCAAAGTACGGATGACGGTCACCCTTCCCATCAGCAGCCCGACCGGTATGGCCGCAGCGCAGCCGAGCACCCAGCCTGCAAGCACTCGCGCGAAACTAACCCCGATATAGCGAAAAAGCGAACCATCCTGGGATAATTCAATCATTCCCCGAAACGTATGCACAGGACCGGGCAGAAAATCCGGATTGGAACCGACAGACAGGAGCTGCCACCCGATCAATACGATGATCCAGGTGACTACGCCTGAATTCAGCAGTTTTTTATAAAAAGTCAAGTTTGGCGCCCCCTCTATTCTTCAAAATGGTTCTCAATGGCTTGTAAGAGCTCAAGGAATCTCGAATCCGCCACGTCTCTGGGATAGGGCAGCCGAACGTCATACACATCGGATATCCGCGAGTTCGGACCGATAGACATAATGCCGATTCTCTCGCCCAGCAGGAGCGCCTCCTGAATATCGTGCGTCACAAAGACAACGGTCTTGTTCGTCTGCCGCCAAATACGTATCAGTTCTTTCTGCATGGTACGACGCGTCATGGCATCCAAGGCGCCGAACGGCTCATCCATGAGAAGAATGGCCGGATCGTTCGCCAGCACCCTTGCCAGCTGTACCCGCTGCTTCATCCCCCCGGACAGCGCTTTGGGGAATTTGTCTTCGTGCCCTGAAAGCCCGACTAGCCGAATAAATTCGTCAGAAATCCGGTTTCGCTCCGTCTTCGGGACTTTCTTCATGCGCAGGCCGAATTCCACATTTTCCCGAACGGTGAGCCATGGAAACAGCGAAGCGTCCGCACTTTGAAATACCATAGCCCGGTCACTGCCCGGCTTGTCAATGTCTTCATCGCCGAGTGCGAGACGCCCCTCCGTTTTCGAGATAAATCCTGCTATCATGTTAAGCAGGGTCGATTTCCCGCAGCCGCTCGGACCGAGAAGAACGAAAAACTCCCCTTCCTTAACGACCAGGTTCACGTCTCGCAGAACATCGTGCACATTCGCGCCGGATGTATCCGAGAAGGTTTTATTGACGTTCTCGATATAAATGGTCTTCGGCTTTGCCAGTAATGCCATGTTCGATCCATCTCCTCTCACGGCTTGTAGGTTGCCGTTTCAGGCAGCGCCTTTTTCAACGGATCGATATTAATTTTATCCTTCAGCTCATACTTGTCTTTTAATATGCCTTTGTTTTCGACCCATTGCTTAACATCCTGCAAATGATCAAAATCTTCTTGGGTAAATCCAAGCGTATAGTTCGTTGATTGCAAATCTTCCAGTACGCGGTCCTTCGGCAGCTTCAGCTCCTTGAACGCTACTTCTGCCGTTTCTTCTTTATGATCCGGAATATAGCGAATCCCTTCATCCAACGCTTTCAGCACCGAGCTGACGGCATCCGGGTTATTTTTGACGAACGACGAATCGAGCAGCAAATACGAACTGATGTTTACGCCGGAGCCGGATACGTCGATTAAGGATTTGACGCCCTTAATCGTCTTAAATTTATCGATCAGCGCGCCTCCGATCCAAACGGCATCCATGTCTCCTTTTTGCAAGGAAACGAACGCTTCATCCGGCGTACTGTATGGCACATATTTCACTTCTTTTTCGTCAATATGGTTCTTCTCCAGATATTTAGCCCAGACGTATTCGTACACGGTTCCTTTAGCAACGCCGAGCTTCTTCCCTTTAAAATCTTCCGGCTTATTGATATTGTCTCTGACGAATAGCAGCGTCTTGGCGGCGGATTTCTCGTTTGTGCGCGTAAGCGCGCTGACAACGGTCATATTCCCTTTCCCCAGCGAGTTGATCAAAGCATAGTCTGCAGCAAGAGCCGTATCCGCTTTACTGATCAGCAAAGCATTGACCGTATCGATCCCATAAGCGAAATTGGATATTTCCGGTTCAATACCATATTTCTGAAAAAAACCTTTGTCCTTTGCGATACGGAACTGAAAGGAACCTCCTGCCGCCGTATCGATCGCTAATCTTACCTTCACCGGCGTTTGCTGGTTGGCGCTGACTTCAGCGGCTGCGCCGGGCGCCGCCGTTTGGGTGCTTGCCGCGTTATTCGCCGTAGATGACGTTGAGCAAGCGGCCGTTAAAGCAAGCGTAAACATACTGAATGTAAGAGCAACTGTTTTCAATGCCGTCATTTTCATCGTTTTTTCCCCCTAAATGATGTTCGATTTAACGTTATTCGTCTCTCGATTGGACAAATGGCTTCACCGCTTTGGAAATACCCGGCAGGTTGGCCAAAATTCGCAGACAAAATTCCAATTGAATTTTTTTTTCTTCTTCCGTAAATCCGTCAAAGAGAACTCCGGGAAATTTCCCCTTTATGCCTTCATTGCGCTTGAGAAACGTTGTCCCTGCTTCCGTAATGCGTACAATCACGATTCTCCGATCTATTTCGGTTCTTGCGCGCTCTACCAAGCCCGCCCTGACCAGCTTGTCGCAGAGCGCCGTGATCGCGCCGGTAGTAAAATCCAGTTCTTCCGCCAACTCGCCTGCTTTTTGCGGCCCTTTCTGATCCAGCATCCTCAGAATCAAAATTTGGGGAAGGCTTACCAGGCCTTCGATTGCAATTTTGTCCCGTTCTACGACAAACTTTCGGACCATTTTGCGAAAATAGTAGTCCAATTCCTCCAATAAATGATCATGATGCTCTGCCATGATGCCCTCCATTCATCAAGTTAGGTTTGTTCCAGGATCTATTTACGTTATCTGTCTAGAAAAAACGTAAAAAGACCCCTGCCCTTTCACAATCGAAAGGGAATTCAGGAGCCTTTGGCATATCCAATCGGCATTGATTTTATTCATGTAGTTAATAAATGAATGGAAAGATACTTTTGAATAAGGAAATTTTATCTCTATAATTCCGATATGTCAAGTGTGATTTTAAACAATTCCCTCATGATCGTGGAGGGGTATCGAAGTATCCCTTTTAGATTGACAATTCATTGAGATGGTGCTAATTTATTGTCTATGAGATATTAATCCCATTAATTAAATTGGATTAATTGGTGATGCAGGCAGCTATCTGTAAGCTTCCGTCTACAGAATAAAACCAACAGGGAAATGGGATCGAATGATGAAAACGATAGGGCTAATAGGCGGGTTAAGTGCGGAATCGACAATTGAGTATTATCGTCTTATGAACAGCATGGTTAAGGAACGACGGGGAAAGTATGCACAGGCAAAAATAATTCTTTACAGTGTAGACCGAGAAGAGATCTTACGGCTGAAAGATGACGGGAACTGGGATGAAATCGCAGTCCATCTGTCTGATAAAGCCAAAATATTAGAAAGAGCTGGTTGTGATGTGGTCATCCTTTGCTCGAATACGATGCACAAGGTAGCTGATCGGATTGAAGAATCGATTACAATCCCGTTCTTGCATATTCTCGATGAAACGGCAAAATGTATTGTTTCATCGGGCATTAGTCGAGTAGGTTTCATCGGGACATCCGTTACGATGAATGATAGCTTTTATTTAAACAGACTTGAGGATCACTATGGTCTACAGCTTATTGTTCCTCAAGACGTTGAACGTGAAAAAATAAATCATATCATTTACAACGAATTATGTATCGGGCAAATCAAGGATTCCTCCCGTGAATTCTATAAAGAGGTTATTGGTAATCTAATAACTAACGGAGCCGAGGGGATCATACTCGGTTGTACGGAAATCACTTTGCTGATCAAACAAGAAGATTCACCGGTTCCGATCTTTGATACAACCTTTATCCATGCCAAAGCAGTGATCGAAATCGCTCTGAATTCATGAATCTCACGGAAAGGAAAGCATGACATTTTATATAGGGGTACAACAAGGGGATAGAACATGGACATTGATTTCACCTTCATGCTAGGGCAGATCCCTCGCTTTATCGATGCGGCTGTCGTCACGATTAAAGTTGGGGTTACGGTCATTATTACTTCGCTGCTCGTAGGATTATTAAATACCATACTCCTTTATTATAGAAAAGGATGGGTAAAACGAATCGTTCAATTGTACGTAGAAGTAGCTCGCAACACACCTTTGTTAATTCAGCTATTTTTTCTATACTTTGCTTTGCCAAGCTTGGGTTTAAAGTTTCCGGGATATACAACGGCGATTATTGCCATGACTTTTCTCGGAGGGGGCTACATGACAGAGGTGTTCCGGTCGGGATTGGAGGCGGTACAGAAGAGTCAGGTCGAATCTGGACTAGCCATAGGGCTGTCCAAGGGACAACTTCTAAGATTTATTTTGCTTCCGCAGGCCATCCGAATTTCTATTCCTGCATTCATAGGGAATTTCATCTTTCTGCTTAAGGAGACATCGGTCGTCTCCGCCATCGCTATTCCCGAGCTGCTTTACACAACAACGGATTTGATCGCTACTTATTATAAAACGTTTGAGATGTTTATCATGCTTGCGGCATTTTACCTCATTCTCATTCTTCCGTTGTCCCTATGTTTATCCTTTTTCGAAAGGAAGTTAACCTATGGACAATTCGGTAATTAGTTTATTGTTTAAATCAATCCCGTTATTGTTTAACGGAGTTATTCAAACTTTATGGATTGCGATTTATTCTTTATGCATAAGTACGGTCTGCGGAATTGTATTCGGTATTTTCAGAATGTCCTCTATCCGGGGGATTCAGATTTTAACAAGAGCCTATGTAGAAATATTTCGGGCAGTACCCGTTCTTGTATTTATGTTTTTCTTCTTTTTCGGACTTCCCATTCTGTGGGGAATCGAAGTCCCCGGTATACTAGCAGCCGTTCTGGCTTTATCTTTCTGGGGGATTGCTGAAATCGGGGAAATCGTCAGAGGAGCCCTGCAATCATTGCCGAAGGGACAAACGGAGGCGGGGAAAAGCATCGGTCTCAGCACGTACCAATTATATCGACATGTGCTCCTCCCTCAAGCTTTGCGGAGAATGATCCCTCCAGTGATGAACATCTACACTCGAATGATTAAAAGCACTTCTCTTGCCGTCTTGATCGGGGCTAGGGAAATGATTAAAATCGGGCAGGAAATTATCGAACGAACAGGTCAGTCCCTTCTCATTTATACTTGTTTATTTATTTTTTATTTCCTATTATGCTACCCTATTTCGTTATGGTCGAGGAAGTTAGAGCGGGATTGGCATTATTAGAAGGAGATGTACGAAGTGGTTGAACCTTTAATAGAGTTGAAAGATGTATCTAAGTCATACGGGAAGAATCAGGTTTTAAATAACATAAGCCTTAAGGTAGCAAAAGGGGAGGTGATCGTGCTTATCGGTCCTAGCGGGTGCGGGAAAAGTACCCTGTTGAGATGCCTGAACGGCCTGGAGGAAATTCAAGGGGGGTCTGTGCTGTTTCGCAACGAGGATTTGACCGCGAAAAACACGGATTGGAAAAAAATAAGACAGCAAGTAGGGATGGTTTTCCAAAGCTATCATTTGTTCCCCCATATGACGGTCATGGAAAACATATTATTGGGACCTACCAAGGTACAAAAACGCACAAAGGAAGAAGCGTTGCAACAAGCGGAGGCCTTACTCAAGCGGGTCGGACTGTCGGATAAGAAGAATGCTTACCCAAGGCAATTGTCCGGTGGTCAACAACAGCGTATTGCTATTGTAAGAGCGCTCATGATGAATCCTGTGGTGATGCTGTTTGATGAAGTGACAGCGGCTCTTGACCCTGAAATGGTCAAGGAGGTGTTGGATGTCATGCTGTCGCTGGCCAAAGAAGGGATGACGATGATGATTGTCACACATGAGATGAGTTTCGCCAGAGCTATCGCGGATCGGGTTATCTTTATGGATTCGGGGCATATCTGTGAAATTGGAGAACCCCAAACATTTTTCACATCTCCCCAAACTCCACGAGCACAGCAATTTCTTAAACAATTTATTCATAACTCATACAACTAAGGGAGAGAATTCAAATGAAAAAATATGTAAACTCATTGATAGCAATAATGTTGGTTCTTGGACTTCTCGTTGGCTGCGGCACAAATCAACCGGAGCAAACCGCATCCAAACAACAAGGCGAAACGGCAGTAAAAGAGGGAGAAGGAAACGGTCTTCAGAAAATCAAAGATCGCGGCAAGTTGATTGTAGGCGTGAAAACGGACTCTCCTCCTTTCGGCTATGTTAATGATAAAGGGGAATTTGTCGGATTCGAAGTTGCTCTGGCCCGAAGATTCGCCAAGGACTTGCTGGGGGACGAATCCAAAATCGAGTTGGTATCTGTAACCGGACCCAATCGGATACCTTATCTCCAATCCGACAAAGTAGATCTCATTCTAGCAACCTTGTCTGTTTCAGAGGAACGCGCAAAGGTTATCGATTTTAGCAATCCGTATTTTAAAACCGCTGTACAGATCCTAACAAGCAAAAAAAGCGATATCAAATCCACGAAAGACTTGGCCGGGAAAAAGGTCGTTGTAGTAAAAGGCTCTGTGGCCGATTTGTATCTGACCAAAAATGTGCCGACTGCGGAGCTTATTAAATTCGAGAAGAACACGGAAGCTTTACAAGCATTGAAAGACGGTCGTGCTGAAGCTTATTTCCAGGATAACGTCGTCATTTACTCTTGGGCTCGAGAAAATCCGGACTTTCACGTTTTACCGGAGCAAATAGAGCCTACCCCTTGGGCTGGTGGAGTCAAAAAAGGGAACAAAGAATTGAATGATTGGATTAACAGCGAGCTTGAAGCATTAGGGAAAGAGCAGTTTTTGCATAAACTTTATGATGAATACCTGAAAAAGGAATTTGGTCCCGAAATCAATCCGGATGATATTGTTGTAGAAGGCGGAAAACTGAAGTAGCGGTTACTTCTGAGGGAGCGCCCTTACCATGGTAAAGGCGCTTCCTGCCTCTTTATTTAATTCGACTTACATGAACTTCTAAAGCGCTAGCAGCAGCAATTTTCCTCGTGCCCTACCTATATCACAGTGAAGCATTCGATGACTTCGCTCCAGCCTTCGCCAGCCACTCCCTTGCCTTCTCCGGACTCGGTTCGACGCCGATGCCCAGCTCGTAGCATACGGCTACTTGCTGTTCAGCCAAGGCAAAGCCCTGCTCAGCCGACTTTACATACCACTCCAATGCAGCCCTTTCATTCCGCTCCACACCGTAGCCGTTCTCATAACAGAAGCCCACATTATACTGCGCCTCGGCATGGCCCTGTTCCGCCGCGTAGGAGCAATACTCAAACGTCTTGCTATAGTCCTGTCCGACCCCTTGTCCAGTGAAATAGCACTCCCCAAGCGCGTTCAACGATTCGGGATCTTTCAAAGCTTCACCTCGTTTATAGGCTTCTATTGCCCTTTCGTCACTTTGCCCGATCCCCTTGCCGTGTCTATAGCAATGTCCAAGCTTACCGATCGCCCGGACATCGCCTGCTTTATCCACGGCTTCCTTGTAGTAAACGAATGCTTTCGCCATGTCCGATTCGACGCGAACGCCGAGCAGGGGGCTGTAGCCCGTTTCATAGGACAGGCCGATTTCATAGATCAATTCGAAGCGTTGTCTTTCCTTGACTAAGAAGTCAGCAAACTTTAGAAGCCTTTGCCCGTCTTCGTTCGGGTATTTTAAAGCGTACAACGTTCTCATACTCTCCAGAGGACTCGGTTTCACGGAGGCGGTCCGGGCAAGCAAGCTTCTCAAGGGAGACAGCGGCTTGCATGTAAACCGGTAGGTGCGATTATCGAAGCCCTGTAAATAAGCCGCGGTCAGCAGCTCCTCCGCTTGATCCAAGTCCTGGGGAACCCCCATGCCCGACATGTATAGAAAGGCCAAGTTATGTAACGAATTTTTGTGTCTATTCTTGGCGGCCTGCTCATACCAGTACACCGCATTCGTAAAGTCCCGTTGAACGCCGTCCCCGTTGAGATAAAAGCCGCCCACATTGTACTGGGCGGGGCTAAATCCCTGTTCCGCCGCTTGCTTACACCAATAGAAGGCCTGAACGAAATCAGGCTGTTTCCCGTTCTTCCTGATGTAGGACAAGCCTATGGCATTTTGAGCCCGGCCCGTCTGCCGAGCCAAATTTCCGGACTTCTTGTACCAATTCCATGCACCGTAATAGTCTTCGCTATCATAAAAATGATCACCGATCTTCTCTATATAGGCGTCTTCTTCTTCACCGAGCCGCTCATGTTCTTCCGCTTGTTCATAATGCTCTGCCGCCAGCCGATAGTCCTCCGCGTCTACCGCGGCTCTTGCCAGATGACAGTAGCATCGGTGAAGACTCTCTTTCGTTGAATCCCCATATCCGTACTTTCTAGCTTCCTTATACATCGCTATGGCCTGTTCGATATTTCTGTTTTCCCACGCTTGTTCACCAAGCTTGATATAGCAGCGGTATAAATGATATTCGCCATCGTCATCACCCTGCTCCAGGGCTCTAAGATACCATTCGATCGCGGTCTCGTACTCGGGGTCGTCATTATAATCCTCTTCCCCGAAATAGTAATTGCCCAGCGCGACCATCGCTTTTCCGGCGCCTAAGTCAGCCGCTCGTTCGTACCATGCCAAACCGCGCTCAATCTCATAGTGATTGAAGCACTTCTCGGCCGCTTCCATATAGTGTTCCTCAGCCGAGGTCCTCGCGGACCAGACTTCAGCCGCCTTCACGTACCACTCGGCAGCGGCATGGTCGTCCATATTCACTCCCTTACCTTCAAAGTAACACTGCGCCAAAGCGATCATCGCATCTTCATGGTCCATTTCAGCCGCTTTTTCAAACATCGCTATAGCCTCGTCATAACTCTCTTCCTCGTCGTACTCTTTACCATACTGATAATAGGCGTCCGCCAACCATTCATAGGCTTTGTCGATCCCTTTGCTTAGTGCCTGTTGGTAATATTCAATCGCTTTCGCATAACTTTGCTCCACGCCATGTCCATACTCGCAGCATACGGCCAGGTTCAGCAAGCTCTTGTCATGGCCATGCTTGAGTGCCTTGGCGAAGTATTCAAAGGCCTTCCCTTTTTCCTGCACATCCCTGGATTTATAGAACTGCTCGGCGATCCAATAAGCGCCTTCGGCGCACTGGCTCCTAGCTTCCTCGTCGCCTAATTCCGCCGCCTTCTCAAACCAGTGCACAGCCCCATAGGCATTCTTCGGACAGCCCCTTCCCTCTTTATAGCAATAGCCCATATTCCGCATGGCTACCTTACTGCCATTGTTCACGGCCTGCTCATACCAATAGAGCGCTTGACCGTGATCCTGTGTCACTCCATGACCATTCGCATATAAAACCGCCAGATTGTTTTGCGCTGCTGCTGAGCCCCGCTGTGCGGCTTTTTCGTAGTATTCGGCCGCTTGACGATAGCTTTGATTCACGCCAAGGCCGTTTGCATAACTGTGCGCCAAGTAAAACAGCGCCTCCTGATTCCCGTACAATAACGCCTTCTGGTAGTAATCAAAGGCCTGCTTCCGATCCTGCTCATCCGTTGATTTGCCGAGTCTTCTCCCCAGCTTAAACGCGATATCAGCACATTGCTTCTTTGCGTCCTCATCCCCAAGGCCGGCTGCCTTTTCAAACCAATATAAAGCTTGGACATCATTTTGCTGAACGCCGGAGCCGTTCATCCATCTGTAGGCCAGATTGCTCATCCCGAACCGGTTGCCATTCTTCGCCGCCAGATCGAACCAATACACAGCCAGCTGATCGTTCCGGGTCACACCCTCCCCATTCGCATACAGCACGCCGAGATTGTTTTGAGCGCCGGAATGACCGGCCTTCGCCGCTTTTTCATAGCTTGGAACTACCGTGTTATATAATTTTAAAGCCTTCGCGTTCAGAGCCAACTCATAATAAAAATCCCCATACTCAAGCTTGGCCTGTCTGCAGCCGCGCTCCAGCGCCTTCGCAAACCAGCCTTGTGCCGCTTGAAGATTTTCCGCCCCATAGTGCCCGCGATCTCTATAGTAAACGGCTAAATAATAAGGAGCATCCTCATGGCCCAGCTCCGCAGCCTGTCTAAACCCATCCACCATGTCCCGGTTGTGATTTCTCTCGTTCCAAAGCCCGATCGCTTTGTTATACAGCTCGGATGCCGTGGCTGGTAAACCACCGGACGAGGTGCAGGAGCCGGCTTCGGGACCGGGGGCTTCGATCTCTGCACAGGACTTTGCTGTACGGGCCTTTGCACGTAAGTCTGCCTGGGAGGAGCAGCCGGCGGCTTCGGGACCTGCTTTTTGTGCTTGGCGATAAAATCGGCAAACGTCGTCCGTGCCTCGACATTTCCCGGATAATGCAGGTTCACAAACTTGCTGACAAGCTCTCTCTCCGTGCCCCTGTATTTGCCGCGGTCCGTACCGGATCGAAAGCTTCCGGTCTTGTTCTGATTAAAGTTATAGGCCCGGATAATCGAGGATACCGTCCACTCCTCTATGCCGGTTAATGCCGACACCTTCTCCTGGGATTTATTCCCTACTATATACTCGTAAATGACCGATACATGCTGATCTCTGCTGTATGATTTGATTTTATGGAGCTCATCCGGATTAAAAGCCACCGTTCCCTCACCCTTTAGCCGTCTCGGAATAGGTAATCATTGCTCTTCTTGTTCGTCTTTGGTTAACTCCGCTCTTAACTCGGACAATTTCCCTTTAAATCTGCCGTTCACATCGTAGACATCCCAAAAGTTCCAGCCGTTCGCATTCTTTTGGGTAATCGCGGTGGCCGCTTTCGAGGGACTGTTAAACAGCTGATCGTGGAACTTTATCTGAACCGCATCGTCTTCCGGAAGCTTAATCAAGGCAGCCGTATAGTCTTTGCCTTTGAAGCTTGCCTTGAATTGATCGCTTAAAGACAGAATCCCCTTCTCCATCAGCTGCGACAGGGAAATATTGTAGCTTTTAATTTGCTCCGCCGTTGTTCTGGAAGCAGGCGCCTCACCTTTGACGGATACGTAAATCTCATCGAAAACATCCTTATATGCATTATAAATAGTCAGACAAAGATCTCTGTTCGGTTGGGCCATCACCTTTCCTCCTTTAATCGGTTTGCCTAGATTCGCCAGATATTGCAGGATCAAAAACTTATTCTCCGGGGTAAGTTCCGGATGCTGAAGACACGGCTTAATCACATGATCGCAGAGCAACTGATAATTGATCTGAATAAACTTGCTGGAGGAAGGCGCCTTGGCCTCGTCCGGGGATAAATAGATCATCAGATCGTATTCAAAATTGCCGGTCGATTGCTGGAGATAGTGATAGTACCTCTCGGTCTGATCCTTCGATTCGTTCGCTTTAATTTTATTTTCAATCGTAATTCTCAGCACATCGTTCGTTCCGATGATGTCCAGCCTAAGCTTATCCTCTCCGCTTCTGTCCGCATATTCGGTTTGGAACAGCATTTCGCTGAGCTTGAGCTTTTCCTCGTCCACAATAGCGGCTAAATCCAGTACGACCACCGCCTCCTCATGAAACACGCCGTAACGGCTGACCATAAATAAAAAACGCTGCAGCGGAAAGGTGCCTAAGCCCAGGCTGGACCCGGGATCGATGAGCCATTTCACAAAGGCGCTGTGCCACATTTCGGTATGAGAGGCCGCGATAATTTCGAACAGGTTGCTCTTGGATTGAAGCGATTTTAGTTTGAGAAAATTGGGGTCCTGCAGCAGCTCGTTTATTCGGATTTCCAATGTATGAGTCTCCAACGTCTATCCTCCCTAGAGATACTTAAACGATCCATTCGCACCGTTCCCGAGTTCAATCCGGTATTTTCTTTACCGTGACACCCTTGCCTTCGAGCTCCTGCCACAGCGATTCATACCGCTGCAGCACCGAATCGCTGACATAGCTCACATCGACAAATCGCAGGGTGTTCATCTGAAGCAGCGGTGAATAATCTTCGACCCGGGTCCAGTTGAGGTTGATGTACGCCAGATCCGGAAGCTGAGCCAGCTCGGAGATATTCGTGATCGGATTCAAGGAGATATCCAGCCGCTTGAGCTGCTGAAGATGGCCGATCCCGTCCAGCCTCGTCAGACTGTTGTTGTATATGATCAAGTCCGTTAAGGCGGTCAATTGCACGATCGGGCCTAAATCCGTAAGGTCATTGCCTGAGACATCGAGCAATTCCAGCTGTGTCTGCAGACCGATATGCTCCAGCTGGAGGTCGCTGCAATAGCTCATATACAGCTCCTTGACCCTTAAAGGCGCGGATGGAGGGTACGGGATATCGCTTTTGGAAAGGAGCAGGGTATCCAAATGCTTCAGCTGTTCGATTGGATTCGTATCCTCGATGCCCGTGAACGATACATCCAGCACTCGAATATTCGGAATGTACTTTAAATCCTCGATATCGCTCAGCATCGGGCACGATAGATCCAGCTCCGTAATCCGGTTAAGCTCCTGCTGTCGGATCGGCTCCGTGACTTTGCCCAGCACGATACGCAAAATGATTTCAAAGCACATATCCGCAAAGGTTACCGCATCCGTCCACACTACTGGAGCATCCGGCTTCGCTTGCCGAGCAGCCTTTATTCTTTTTTTCTTGGGATGAAGCCTGTCGTAAATATGTGTAAAAATCTCATCGAAGTGCTGCTCGGCAAAGTCCCCCTTGCCCATACGCTCCGCCAGACTTAGGATGGGGCCTCTATAGCTTAGATGCAGCAGCTGAAATTCACCGATGGAAAAGTAACCGCCGCCCATACCGGGTACGCTGAACGTATGCATGGCCTCCTGCCCAGTTTCAAAGGAAGCCTCCCCTCCCGACTCCGCACCCTCCATGTCAGGAGCATCCTGCGCATCGGAAGCATCACGATGCCGGAACTTTTTCAAGACCATTTCATAGGCCAAATTGATTTTCTTGGCAATTTCGGTGCTGTTGATTTCGGTGCTGATATCGGGATGGTATTTTTTCATCAGCGTGCGATACGCTTTTTGTACGGTTTTCTCGTCGGCATCCGGCAAGACGCTCAGCACTACATAAGGATCATTAATATACATCTTACACCTTCATCCTGGGTTGAAATTTTCTGAGCCTTTTCTATATTCTACCTTACTAATGAGTCTAGTGAAATGGGATGGACCCAAAAAATGGCGTCATCCTAGTTCTTCCTGCCTACAACGGGTGCTTCAAACGACAAATCCGATTCTGCTGCCTGTCGCATGCTGTTCGCGCAAGACCGCCGCTTCCGCTCTGAATAACTCAGCTGCCGCCTGTTCGACATCGGATAATGTCAACGTTCTCAGGTCCTGAGCCTCCCGCTCCGCCATATAGCTGACGGCCGACTTAAATAGCTTACGCATGAGTCTGCCGTTCCCCGTATTCCCGGGGCCGAGCTCTTTCATCTTCTCAATAAACTCCTCCACCCTTTCCTTCACGAGGGGAGCATCCGCCAGAACATACTCCTCCTTCGTCACAAAGTAATTGAAAATCCCCCACATTTGCTCATGCGTATAATCCTCAAAGGCAATGATGTTGGTTAGCCTTGAACGCAAGCCCGGATTCGCTTCTTGTATAAAATGCTTCATTTTATCCGTGTAGCCGGCAAAAATAACAAGGGTATCCGGATTGTTCTCCATCTGCCTGATAATCTCCGACAGGGCCTCGTCGGAAAAGCCATCCTTCTGTCCCTCACTCATAAGGCTATAGGCTTCATCTATAAAAATAGTTCCACCCTTCGCTTTTCCGAATAAACCTGCTACGGTGGGGGCTGTCCAGCCGACATACTTCCCGACGAGATCTTTACGGCTCACTTCGACAAATTGGTTGTTATTGAGCACCTCTTCCTCACAGAGCATTTGGCCGAAGATGCGGGCTGTCGTCGTTTTGGCCGTGCCGGGGCTGCCCATGAATACGGCCGCCATGTGGGTTGCCGACGTCTTCAGGCCGCTGGCACTGCGCTGCTTATCGAACTTCATCCGCTTTACGACCCGGACTAATTGAGCCTTCACGTCGTCCAGCCCAATCATTTGATCCAGCAGTGCTGCGGCACCGGATGGCTTCAAAGCAGCGGAAGCCTTCTTGTGCGTTTCGCCAATGATAAACACCTTGTCGAAATCAGCCTTGGTTAATGTTTTCGAGCGGCTCTTCTTCTTTTTAATTGCTTTGCGGACCAAGATTTCCATATCCTGATAGCTGGCAAAGCTGTGGCCGCGGTAGCTTTTGAGGAGCTCAATCAGCTTGACGCGGTCCACCATCTTCGATAGGCTGTACCCTTGTTCCCTGGCGCATTCGGCAATCACACCCTGTAAATAAACGCTCGAAGGAGAGGCAATCCGGCAGCTCTCAAAGTCCAATTCAAACCGCAGCGTTTTCTCAAAGTTGTCAATCGTTTCCGTATCCGTTGGAAGATCCTCTTCCGGAAAAAAACTCGATTCCTCCATGATGTAAATGATAAACCGGCCCACATGCTTAAAGGCCTCCGTCGGTTTCACAAAACTCATGGGCCCCTCGGTAACCACTAGAGGATACTTTCCCTCAAACCAGTAGGGCTTTTTAGTCTTACTCTCCTCCCCCCAACTGGGCTGATAGGGATGGAAGCCGAAGCCGCCGGCCATCGGCGGCGATTGATTGTAAGCGTTGCTTAATTCCCGGGAAGTGATGACCGGAAGGCTCGTTAGGTTCTCCTCCTTGTAGAGGATGGAATAAACCTCATGCGGTACGTTCCCCTTCGGTTCACCGTCATACGGCTCCTCGCCGGAAGGGTAGTCCGCATCCGTCTCGGCGTCGTCATCCTCCTCTTGCTCAGCCACATTGAGCTGATGTCCTGACTGCAGTTCAAACTTCTTAAACAAGTAGGCTGCTGCCAAAATTCCATCCTCGCGGTACTTGCATTTGACCAGCACTCCCCCTGCCCCCGACAAATCCAGCTCGTCAATCACGGCCAGATGCGGCGCAGCTTTGAAGTCGGCTTTTAGCTCCTTATACGTTAACTCCGGCAGCGGAAGGTACTGCATGATCTCTCCGGTCTGTAAACTATGGGAACGAGTCCTTGCGCTAATCAGCTTGAGCATTTGAAGTCCTCCTTAAGGATACACCGTGATTTCGGCAATAAATTGATGGGGCTTGGAAAGGACCGAGGCGATGAACTCCCATTCATACGAAGCGTCTGCCGGAAGCATGGCTTCAATGGTGTCAGCCAAGTCCGTGATCACGATCAGCGAGCTTTCGGGATGTCCTGTGATCGTGACTTGAACGCTGCGGGCCTGCCATTGGCGCATGAAGGATTCCTTATCCTCGAGTAGAGGACCGGTCAGCCGGCCTTCCTGAACCAGAAATTGAAAAGGGATGCGATGCTGGATCACGGTAACTCCTCCTTAATTCGTCATCTTCTTTGATGAAGCAGCTTGTACGTCTTTCGTGTTCTGTAAAACAAGTATAGGTCATGCCGGCCGGCCGAAACGGGGTCCCCGAAATCCCCGCTTCCCCCGTTTTACGCGAGCAGCTTCGCAATTTTAAGACTAAGCGAGGACACGGTATCGTAGGCGTAGTGAATGGTTTTCATATAGCCATCCGCTTCGTAGGTTTTGATATAAGATCGTTCGATATGATCCACACGGACTTCCGGGCTCCCTGCGTTCAGCTGCTCCATAATCGATGAGATGGCTTCCTCCATCGCGTCATACAGATGGATGACCACCTTATCGTCCATAGGCCCCATGGAAAGGACATAGATCCTGTTCTCCAGGGGGGCTTCCACAATACGAAAAGCCGTATCTCCATAATCGGAATGTAAGATGACCGTTTCCTGCTTCCTTGTGACGATATAGCGGTCGTAATCCGCGTTCTCAGCTATACGCTCCCATGTCGTTTCAGCATGGATGGTATTCATCTCTTCAAGAAAGCCCTCGATCATCTCGTACAACGGAGTAACCTTAATGTCCATTCGGAATAAGGCCCCCTTCTGAATCAGGCGTAGCTGTAGATCTGAAGACCTACGCTATGCCGAGCCAGTCTTGTAACCTGCTCCGCGGTGAACAGATGGAGTTGCTTATCCCGCTCCGATTCCAGGATACGGACCGCAACGGTACCGTTATCCAAGCTCTTCATGAGCCTCTCACGGTTTGTCGACAACTGCTCCATCTCCTCGCAGTCGAGTCCGCAGAAGTCCAGCTGTACCTCGAGCTTCTCACAGAGATCGTAAGTCAGCTCCTTCAAGACCTCGTGAAATTGCTTGCCCATACGATAGGTCCCGTTCCCCGAGCATTGGAGCGCATGGGATTTGACCAGCGCCGATAGCGCCCAACGAATGCGCTTTTCGAATGACTTGTTCGCCCTTTCCACGCCGACCTGCAGCCACTTCGCTTTATTCTCGCAAAGAATCACGAGCAGGTTTCTTGCCGCTATGCCTGAGCTTTGGTAATCCGGGTCGTCAAATATCGAGCTTAGTATCAGGTACTGGATCTGTTGGGACACGCACTTCGAGCTGGACATGAGAATCAGCCTCCTTGGAATCGTGGGTTGTCAGCACCAGCGGCGGGTGGCAGCTCAAGGTTCTTTATTACTGCCCTCCGCTGAAGTGCCGCATGCTTTCGATAGGTTTAGTATACGGCTTGAACACGGCCTGTAACGCGATCCCCGCAATCCCCGTTTTCCCCGATTTCACCGCAGAAGGGAACAAAAAAAACCAACCGTTCCCCGAGGGAAGCGGTTGGTTTGCGTTTGTTTTAGCCTAGGACAGCAGCTTGGCTATTTTGTCGCTAATCGAGGACAAGGTGTCATAGGAATAACGCTCGGTATGGGTTACTCCATCGGCCAATTCGTACGTTTTCGTATACGTTCTTTCCAAGTGATCAAGCGCATAATCATGATTTGAATGGATAAACTCCATAATCGCGGAAATGGCCTCCTCCATCCGTTCGTAGGTCACCACTTCGACCTCATCGTCCATAGGCCCCAGCGAGATCACATATACATTATTTTCAACAGGAGCTTCAAAGACGGTAAACACCATATCCCCATAATCCGAGTTGAACCGAAAGGTCGTCTGTTTCTTCATCACGATAAAGCGGTCATATTCCGCATGGTCGGCTATATGTTCCCAGGTCGATTCCGCATGGAACATATTCATCTCATCGAGAAAGGTCTCCATAAGCTCATTCAGCTTCACTACCCTGATGTCCAAGAGCGTCGTCCTCCCTTCCCCTGCCTTAGTGGAATGGTGCATGATAGCTGCATGGGCTGCAGCCTTCCCGGCCGCTTGAGCGGCTGAGTTCTCTTCCGCAGGTTCCAGGTTCACCGTCCCTTCCGGGGGCAAGGCAGCCGGAGCGTCCTTTTCCTTCACGACGGGATGAGTAAGGTTGTAATTTGCCACAAACTCTTGGATCGTGGTTAAGTAAAGCTGCAGGTCTCTTTGTATGCTATCGCTTATCGTCTTAAGGCTCGGCTCGGCGCCTAGCCCTTCGGAGAGCATCGAACAATAATGGACAAACTGGTTATAGCATTTCCTTTGAGGCGGTTCCATGCCGCAAAAATCCTTCAGCTGCAGTTTTTTCAGGTCTCTGAGCTTTCGCGGCAAATCCTCGGGGAGATCGAAATCATCGTAGATGCGATCCCACACATTAGGCTTCTCCTTCTTCTCTCTCTCCTCTAAAATCGCTTTTCCCGCTCGAATGGTCTCCGAGATGACCCAGTCCTTCAATTTCGTTCTGTTTTTGACCATCGTGAGGATGATCTGGTACGGCTTCTGATCTTCTCTCATGCCTGGAGGGCCTCCTTCAAGGGCTTGCTGATGTTGGTACAAAAAAGCATATCAGGTGCAAAAGCGGGGCACCTAATATGCTTACTTCGATCTCCGGGACCAGCTGACTCTTCCTCAATGCTGAGCCGTATTTAGCCTTTCTTCATGCACGTCTTATCAAAATGCCCAATTGCCCTGTTTAAATACGGGCTCCTCTGTACCGTCGGCCGTCACACCGAAAATATCCATTCCCCCCGAACCGATCATAAAATCGACATGGGTAATACTCGTATTGAGCCCCTTTTCCTTCAGCTCATCCTGTGACATCTTTTTTCCGTCCTTCAAGCAGAAAGCGTAGGCGCTTCCGATAGCCAAATGATTAGAAGCATTTTCGTCGAAAAGTGTGTTGTAATAAAGGATGTTGGACTCTGAAATCGGAGACCGGTGGGGAACCAGCGCAACTTCGCCCAAGTAATGCGAGCCTTCATCCATCTCGACCAAGCCTTTCAGTGTTTCTTCACCCTGCGCGGCGGTTACATTGACAATACGCCCGTTCTCAAATGTAAGCGTGAATTCATCAATCAGATGGCCTCCGTAGCTTAAGGGCTTCGTGCTGGATACTGTACCGTTGACCCCGCCGGCTAACGGCGCGGTGAACACTTCCTCGGTAGGCATGTTCGCGACAAAAGCATTCCCCCGCTCGTCGATGCTGTCGGCAGCTACCCAAATATGGCCCTCGGGGAGCTCAATGGTCAGGTCTGTGCCGGGAGCGAGATAATGCAGCTTTTTATACTTCTTGCCATTGAGATAGTCCGATTTCCGGTTCAAGTTGCTGATATGCTCCTCCCACGCTTTGACCGGATCAGGCTGATCAACCCGCACCGTCCGGAAAATCGCCTCCCACAGCTTGCTAACCTGTTCTTCCTCCGGCAGCCCGGGGAATACCTTCGCAGCCCAACTTTTCGAAGGAGCCGCAATGACGCACCAGCTGAACTTGTCGGACTGCACATACTGCCGGTACTTAGCCATCGCTTTACCGTATGTTTTCTGATAGTTGACGATCCGCTCCTGGGCCACGCCTTTTAGCAGATCCGGATCCGACGATACGATACTGATAACCGCCGCGCCCTTCTCGACAAGCTCCAGCATTTCCCCGGCATACCATTTCGGCTCCTCCAGGAACGATTCATCTGCCGCCATATCATACCGCAAACGGGATACCGTATCGTCGGTCCAATTCACTTTGACCAAATAAGCGCCTGATTCGTAAGCTTTTTTTACAATCAAGCGAACCAGTTCGGCAGAATCAATCGTACCGTTTACGACCAGCGTCTGTCCTTTCTGAATATTGACACCGATCTTGACGACTAGCTCGGCATACTTGCTTAATAATTGTTGAAATTCAGACATTGTCATCCCTCCAAGGTTCTATGTATTTCTTATTATTGTATAGCAAACGCGACGGAAAGCAAAAAATGGACGGTCGACCGCCGCCTATGATCACTTCTGGCCGTACACCAGCAGGAAAATCATAAAATGGCTGGCGAGTTCTATACCATCTCCGATCTTGCAACGGGTCGTGAAAGAGGATGTTGAGATCCGGGGCAAACACCTGCAAAAGGGACAACCTCTAATTGTTTTCGTAGGATCCGCAAATCGGGACGAGAACAAATTTGATCGCGCAAATGATTTGGATTGGCAGCGTAATCTAACCACAAAACTGAAAATGTTGTATAATCATAAATATAGATCATATGATATGTATCACAAGACACACATGGACTCAAGGAGTACGAGATGGCACCAAAATCAAAGTTCAAGAAGGACCAAATCATCGATGCAGCTTTTGAAATCGCAAGAACAGAAGGCATTGATCGCATTACGATCAGGAAGGTGGCTGAGAAGCTGGGGAGTTCCATCGCTCCCATCTATGTCAATTTTAAAGAGGTAGACGAACTGATCCAAGAGGTTATCAAAAAGACCTTTGCTATTAGCAAACAGCTGTTGATGGAACAACATACAGGGCATCCGTTTCATGATATAGGAGTCGCCAGTCTGCGGTTCGCCAAGGAGTATAGTGTCCTGTTTCGAGACCTGGTCATGAAGAAAAATGAGTACATAAACGATCATGATCATGAAATGGGCATGCTTGTGGAGCTGATGAAACAAGACCCCCATCTCGAAGGCCTCACGGACGGGGAACTGATGACCCTTTTATTAAAAATGAAAATTTTCCAGACAGGTCTTTCCGTCATGGTGGCCAATGGATTGCTGCCGGACGATTCTGATGAGGAAAAGATGATTTACCTATTAAATAGCACGGCCATGGATATCATTGACGCTGCTCAAATGCGTAAGGCAGGGAATTTGGAAGGACAAAATTAGGGTGAAAAAACAGGAGGATCGACATGAAAGACAAAATCGTTATAATTACAGGAGCAAATTCGGGAATAGGTAAAGCGGCAGCACTAAAGTTTGCGACAGAAGGATATCGTGTTATCATGGCTTGCCGCAAAATGGAGATGAGTAGAGCCGCACAAAAAGAAATCACTGAAGTTTCAAACCATACTCACGTAGATCTGATGGAGCTTGATGTTTCTTCTTTCGATTCTATTCGTACATTTTGCTCAGCTTTTAAAGCCAAACACCCGCGCTTGGACATTCTGATCCATAACGCCGCCTACTTAAGCCATGGTGAAAAAGAGTATAAACTTAGCCCCGAGCATATCGAATTGACTTTTGCTACGAACACATTCGGTCCTTTTTTGATGACTCGTTTATTGGCAGATCATCTCGAAAAATCGCAAGACCCGAGAATCCTTCATGCTTGCACCACAAACATCAAACATTTCTTCGACCCGAAAAGGAAAATCGACTTCGATAATCTGCGCGGCGAATTCCGCAACACGCGGCCTTATAGCGTTTATAAAATGTACGGTGATTCGAAAATGGCGCTATTGATGCTAACCTTCAAAATGGCAGAAGAATTTAAAAGCCAGGGGATCAAAGTCAATGCCCTTCAAATTAACCGGGTAAAACTATCAAAAGAGACGATTAAAAAAATGCGTTCCTTTTGGAAAGTACTTGCTTGGGCCCAAAATCTGACTAATCCTTTACCGTCAGGCATGGCCGATAGCTATTTTCACATTTGCACCTCGGATGAATTTAAGAATGTTACCGGCCAGCTTATTAACCATAAGAGAGAGATTGTTCAGCCATCACCAAACGAAACAGGCATCGCACAATTGAAGAACATATTCGGATCAGGGAGTTATCCCAGCTATGCGACTGATGCTCAAAATGTTGAAAAAATATGGAAGTTGAGCACTACGCTGACTGAAGGTTAATTTTTCGGAAGGGATGCCCGGGAAGGTATTCTCTAATGGCTTTTCACTAACAACTCCACCGCTTGTTTAACCATTTTGCTTGTATCTCTTCCGGCTTCCTTTTCCTCCATAATACATTGCTCCAAATTCACCGCTACAATGTAAGCAATCGCTTTATCCGCAGCGCTTCTAACGGCGGAGATTTGGCTCACGACATCCTTGCAGTCTTGATCCTCCTCCATCATTTTCAAGACACCGCGAATTTGACCTTCTATACGTTTTAATCTTTTCTTTACATCATCATCGTATTTCATATTAAATCCTTCCTTTCGATTGATACCGGTATAGGTATATTATTGCCGATATGGGTAACGAAAACAACCAGGAAGGAAGGAAAATTCACTACTAAATAAACAAATTCACTTTCGCATCGGCAGCATCACCTAAATAAGCTGCTAACCCGCATATTCAACACCTTCTAAAAGCTCTTCCTTCTTCTGCAAGCCGAGCAAGTCCATGGTCATGGTACCAAGTTTGTCTGCGCCGCGCGGCATCATTTTAGCGAACATGTTCTCCAGAAATCCCTTTTTCACCAAAACGTCTTCATCCTTTCGAAGTGCATTCAGCCCCCAAAAGGTACAGAAAATCGTTACTTCGTGGTCATACGCGGCGGCTCCATTTGCAATAATGAATGCCGCGATAGCTTTATGCAATACCCCGCTAAAAAGAACAATCGTTGTTTTTTCTTTTTGTTCTCCCATGAATTCCATCCCCATTTTGTTTTAATGAACGAAGACTACCATATTCCGGTTGCTTCTCCTTAGACAAATGATAACCAGGCATACCATCCATTAGATGAGCATCAAGAATCTTAATAGGCCTTGGTTGATCCCCTATAAACTCAGAAAATGCATCGGCATCTATATATTTCACAATATTAAGAATATTGTCACTTTCGATCCTCCTCCATCCAACCCCCATGCGGTATATAATTGAATTTTTATCCATATTGATCTTCGTCTTTTTCGACTTCATAAGCCCATTGCGACATACCAGGGGTTACATTTCTAACACTTTTGAATCCTTTTTCGGTTAACCTTTGGCATGCTATATCACTCCGGTGTCCGGTACGGCAAACCACATAATACTCACCGCTTGGATCAAGCTGGCTTATCTTCTCCTCAAGCTCTCCCATAGGAACTGATATGGCGCCGGGGATCCGACCAAAAGCATATTCTGCCGGCTCCCGCACGTCGAGGATCTGAACGTTATCTCCGGAGGTTACTGTAGCTTGGATCTCGTCATTCGTCACCGTATGCGGATATTGCTTCTCCGCTTTGGTTTCGGAAGGTTCTGCTTTTCGAATGAAGTGACGGAATACGCCATTTTCCTCTTTTAAGCCTACATATTGATGCCCATTTTCTTTTGCAAAGCTTGCAAAAACTTCAGTCATCCGAACGGCATCAATCACAGCAGCTTCACCATTGGATATGACCATGTAAGACAGTCATCCTTTGCCGATTCGTACAAATTGATAGATTTCTCCTCCATTTTGCAGATCCCCAACTTTGACCGGTTCCAGATGTTCACTCCAAGACTTCATACCGCCAAGGAGATAAGCGATGTTTTGTTTACCTTGTTCAAGCAATTGCTCCGGTACAAATATTGAGGAACCTTCCTTCGCACAAACAACCAGAACTTCTTGATCATCCGGAATTTCATCAAGAACGGCATCAACACCCTCAAGCAGTTCAAAGTAAGGCATATTGATTACTTGAACTTGTTTACCTTCTATTTTCCAAACATTAAAGTCGCTTTCATTACGAACATCTAAAATAAGAATGCGTTCATGGTTCAAAACTTTATTAGCCAATTCTGCCGAGCTCATTCCACACAATTGCACATCCTTCATCTTATTTCCCTCCGGTATTCACAATTAAAATAAAATTGAAATCCATGAATGAGCTCAAGAAGCCGATGACGAAGCTGGTAATAAACCATGTCATATCCCATAGGGCTTTTCCCTTCCAAATACCCATAGGGGTATATAAAAGAGTAAAAAAAATCCCGACTTAAACCAAGTTTTTGTACGGAGACATGTATTAGATTTGAAGTTAGCCCCTCTTATCCCACATATACCCATATAGGTATGTAAACACCTATAATAAACATTTTCTCATTCGTCAACTTTTAAATTACTTTAGCAGTTCCGCATTTGTCTTTAAGAAAAGTTGTAATAATCATAAAGAGCAGATCATCATACATGATCTGCCCGAATCTATTTTCACCGCGTAGCCTTTAGTTCCTGTACATCTGTCACGTCTGAAACCACCGTTCCAAACGGGTGGGGACCATATCGATACGGCCACGCTGTGGCCGGCAATGGACGGACAACATTATACGCGGGATCCTTTCGTTGCCTTATAAGCACCGAAATAACTTCTTTTAGAGCCGCCCATAGACTTGGGGCTGCCGCTGGACAGTCAGACTTCATCTCTTTATGTAGGGCTGGCAGTGCATGATACGGTACCATTGGAAACATATGATGCTCGATGTGATAGTTCATGTTCCAATAAAGGAAACGAATAATTGGGTTGGTATAGAAGGTACGACAGTTCAAACGATGATCAAGAACATCTTCATTAAGACCCAAGTGTTGCGTAAGAACAAATAACCAACCAAGCCAAGAGCCGTAAAAAACCGGCAAGCCGATAAACATGGCCGGCAGTATGCTTCGCATGTAAACGCACGAAAGGATCACAGCCAAACAGGCGAGTATAAAAACACGCGCTTCCCAGTACACTTTTTTGTGCTCTGAGGAAGGAATATATTTTTCTTCCTCTTCGTTCATCTTACCAAAGAAATGTATTATAGTCCTTTTATAATCTTTTACGACAACAAACATCCGGAAAAATTCAATCAAAATAATTTTCCATACGGGAGGCCGTTCGGTGACAATTTCAGGGTCACTTCCTACAATGATGGTATCGGTATGGTGACGAGTGTGACTCCATCGCCAAACCGTAGCAGGCCGGAGAATCATAAAGGATGTAATTTGATAAAGGGCTTCATTCATCCAAGGCGTCTTAAATGGTGTTCCGTGTCCGGATTCGTGCTGTCGGGAATCACCGCATGTACCCCAGAGAACGCCGTAAACTGCGAATGCCGGAACCGCCCACCATGTCCCCCATGCGCGGTACGCTATAACACCTGTGATTAGGAGTGCAGCGAACCAGATGATGGTATCTCGAATTGCCGGTCCATTCTTGCGCTTCATGAGTTCTTTCATTCGCTTCCGAGGTATCGGACAGGTGTACCACTCCGCACCAACAAGCCCTTTTTCCTTTGCCAATCTACTCTCTGGTCCGGTTACTATAGTTCCTTCGTTTCACAGTGACAGACATGATCTTCTCCTCCTGGCTTCTTCTCTGCTTATTCGAAAATTTTGGGCAACGTTTCTTTCAGTATTTTGGTAGATTTTTTTACCGCAGTCAGTTGATCCATAGTTTGATCTTCATTTTCAAGGCTTACGGATCCGCTATAACCAATCATTCTGAGTACCGTGAAGAACTCGCTCCACCAATTCGCATCATGGCCGTATCCCAATGCTGCGAAATTCCATGAACGCTCAGCAAAACATTCGACGGTTTTGGTATCAAGTGCCCCATCCCTGCCAATGATTCCTCTTTCAAAACGTACGTCTTTGGCATGAACATGATAAATGGCTTCTCCTAAATACCTTGCAGCCAGAATGGGATCTCCTCCCATCCAAAACAAGTGGCTCGGGTCAAGATTCATTCCGACCATTTCCCCTACACGGTTCCTTAATTTATATAATATAGGGTCTCCGCATTATAAACCAATTGGCATCCGTGATTCTCCAGAGCGATCCTTTCTATGCCGTGTTCTTTCGCTTGCTTCACAGTTTTCTCCCAATAAGGGATCGCAATTTCATCCCATTGCCAGTTCAGAACTTGTGTATTCAACGGCGGCCAGTTTGTTGTGATCCAGTTAGGGATTTTATCTTCGGGCCCTCCGCCGGGAAGTCCGGACATCATCACAATCTTTTTTACTCCGAGAAGCTCCGCGAGTCTGAAGGTTTTTTCCACTACTGCCTGATGCAATCTTCCTTCTTCATTGGGAGCCAATTGATTGCCGGAGCAATTCAACGCTGCTATTTCGAGCCCTGCGTTTGTGATGGCATTAACAAAAGCGTCGCGTTTCCGTACGCTCTCGAGCAAATCATCCAAGTTGACATGCGGTGCTCCCGACCAATTGCCGCATCCAAAATCTAAAGACTCATAACCTAATGATGCGGCTGTTTGGAGCATTTCTTCCAAAGACATATTCCCCAATGAATCCGTTACAAGACATAGTCTCATAAGATTTCCCCTTTCCATCCCATGTATTTGTTGACTTTCTTTATTTCCAAGATGTCAGCTGCAAAAGGACACTTCTTCGCGAAGTGTCCTTTTGCTCTGACCTTAGCGCTACAAAATGATTATTTCCATTTCTTCACATACTCTTCTACGTTTTCTTTCGTTACAAGTTGATAGGGAATAAAATTGTCATGTTCAACATGTTCACCTTTGGCCGCCTTAATAGCCGCTTCCAACCCGCCTGCGCCTTGACCATACGCATCTTGGAATACGGTTACTTTAAGTTCGCCGGACTTAATAAATTCTAAAGCGTCCGGTGTAGCATCAATTCCTGCAACCAAAATGTCCTTCATTTTTCCTGCCGCCTTGATCGCATTGATCGCACCGATCGCCATCTCATCATTGTTAGCTACAACAGCGTCAATAGGTTTGCCGGAGTTCAACCAGTTTTCCATCAAGGACATGCCTTTGGCACGATCAAAGTCTCCCGAACCTTGTAACACTACTTTCATGTCCGGGTACTTGGTGATGACTTGCATATTTCCTTCCGTCCGTTTGATTTGCGCCTCTGCCCCCATCGTTCCGTCCATAATGGCAATATTGCCTTTTCCATTGAGTAATTTGGCTACTTGCTCCATTTCAATCGTCCCTGATTGGATAGAACTGCCGCCGACATAAGCAGTTGCTTTGTCAATGCCATCAAAAGTCCGGTTCACAATAATAATCGGAATATTCGCCTGATTTGCCTTTTCTACTATAGTCGGTGCAGAAACCGTATCGACCGGGATGATTACAATCGCATTCACCTTCTGTGCAATGAAGGTTTCAACCTGGCTAACCTGTTTATTAGCGTCATTTTGCGCATCATTATAGATGACATTCACATCAGTCTGAGACTCTGCATATTTCTTCGCGCCTGCAAGCAAGTATGTAAAAAACATAGCGCTAAAGTCAGGTATGGATACACCAACGACAATTTTCTTTCCCTTGTCAGAGGAAGCATTGCCCGCCGGTTGGTTTTGGGAACTTGGCCCGGCCGTTCCACCGGAGCAACCGGAGAAGATCAGTGTCACAAACAACAAGCAGCTCAACAACAATACCATGCTTCTTTTCATTTTCATGGATAAACCCTCCTCAATTCATTTTAGTCAACCGATATTTTCGCTGCAAAACATTAAAATGACAGCGCTTTCGTGAAATTGTCTGCTTATCATCCCGTCATATTCGAAAGCGATTTCATTTTAGTGTGGATGGATAAACGTTTAACCACGAGCATCGCGTTCATAGCCTACACTCGCTATCAGGCTGGAGCATCGCTTCCGTCCTGATAGCTTCTTGGCATTGCTAACTTAATGGCGGTTTCACCGATTCCCGAATGACCAATTCCGGAGCCATAACAATTCGTTTTTTAATCTTCTTTTTCCCAGTAATTTCCTGATACAATAAATCCATCACTTGTCGGCCCATTTCACCGACAGGCTGGTTCATCGTTGTTAATGACGGAGTCGTAATTTCAGCTAAAATCGTGTTATCGTAACCTATGACCGATAACTGATCAGGAATGATGATACCCCGTTCTTTGGCGCTAAGCATGACTCCAATCGCCAGTAAATCGTTGCCGGCTACGATGGCCGTCGGCGGTTCGGAGTATTCCATCAGTTTAGCTGCCGCTTCCTTTCCGTCTTCTTTTGTAAAGCCGCTCAGAATGAGTTTTTCATCACACGGCAGTCCTGCTTCCTCTAATGCATGCTTATATCCTCGTAACCGCTCGCGTCCATTGTCTAAATCCAATACGATCGTGCCTATTCTTCTATGTCCTAAACCGATTAAATAGGAGGTCGCTTGATAACCGCCCATAAAATCGTCAACCGTAACCGTATCTACAGCAATTGTCTTGCTGTCTCTGGTAATAAGCGCGATAGGAATATGTTGTTCAACTAAATCTCTTATCATGTCTTCGTTTTGGAAGCCGGATGCAGAAATAATGCCATCTACCCGCTTCTGGTTCAATACGGAAATGTACCAAGCTTCCTTTTCCGGATCATAATCGGTATTGCACATAACCACGCTATATCCAAGTTCTTTGCCGCGGTCTTCCACACTGCGGGCAATTTCACTTGAGAATGGGTTAGAAAGATCGGGGATCAAAAGACCAACCGTGTAAGTCGACTTTCCTTTTAGTGCCGATGCCATCATGTTTGGTCGATAATTCATATCCTGCATGATGGTTAAAATTTTTTTTCGGGTTTCTTCGCTCATCCGCCCGGTATTATGTATCGCTTTGGATACGGTAGCAATCGAAACGCCGGCTTCCCTGGCAATATCCACAATGGTTGGTTTCATCACATATTCCCTCCTTCCTAAACCCGAATTGATCTGGCGATGCTATGCCCGAAATGTGGCCTTGCCGATATTATACAAAAAAATAAAAGTTGCCGCCAATTCCCACATTATCGCACGAAAACACATTCATAAGGAATTCATATTGCCGCCGCTTAACGGTTCAACTTGACTTCTCTGCCTGTTCGATAGGACTCCATAGCGGCAATGGCAATTTCTAAGGCCGCTTTACCGTCTATCTCCGTACAGGAAGGCCGCTCGTTGTTCTTTATACACGCAATAAAATGCGCCATCTCGAGCGAATAGAAATCCAACAACCGATCAGGGAATATGGGTATCATGTCCTGATTCCCTTTTGAAGTTAATAGGGTTAGATCATGGTTTCTAAAGGCACCGATCTGAATCGCGCCTTCCGTCCCGATAATTTCGCAGCGCAAATCAAAACCATATGGAGAATTCCGGCTGGATTCAATATCACCCGCAGCGCCGGAAGCAAATTGTAGATAGGTATTCGCCTGATCCGCATCTTGGTATTCTTCAATAAATGGATGCAGGTAAATGCCGCCTCTTGCAGAGACCGATGTTACTTCGGAACCCATAAGAAACCTTGCCATATCGTAATCGTGAATAGCCAAATCCACAAAAATGCCGCCGCTATGCTTTATGAACTCAACTGGCGGGGAAATGGGATATTTTCCGATAGGGTTATCCCTTGTAATTCCTTTAAATAAAAGCGGCTTGCCTATTTCTCCTGATTGTATTCTTTTTTTCGCATCGACAAAGGCCGGGTCAAATCTTCTCATAAAACCAACCATACAATGCACCCGATGCTCTTGTACGATACTAATCACTTCATCGGCCTCTTCCAAAGTTCGGGTTACAGGTTTTTCGACAAAAATATGTTTTCCGCTTTTTGCGGCGCTCTTGATCATTTCGGCATGGGTCCCTGTAGGAGTAGCAATAATAACAGCATCTATGCTCGGATCATTAAAAACCTCGGACGGATCTGCCGACCATTTGGCTACATGCAGTTCGCCGGCGACTTGTTCGGCTCTGCCTTCGAGCGTATCCGCCACATGTGCCAACTGAACATCATTGTTTAATGCAAGCTTTTTTGCGTGAATGTAGCCTAAACGCCCCAGTCCCAATACGGCAAATCGCACCTGTTTCATCATTCCCATTCTCACTCATTTCCACTAGTTATATTCCTGGTTTATGGATAAACGTTTAACCATCGTTCATGATAAAGCATGAAGGAATGCGATTACAATGATGATTTATATGAGCAAGAACGTTTCTCTATTCATGGATTCAAGACACGCTTCCATCACTTTCATGTTTTGAATCGTATTTTCCGGCGTATAGGTGGGCGTTCGCCCTTCCAGCACACATTGAGAGAAGTGTTCGACTTGAAGCACATACTGATGTCCGATCAACTTTTCTTCCTGGAAAATTCCATCCTTTGTTTGGGTCACGATGAGGGCTTCGCCATTCACCATTTGCGGAACAAAGGCCCTTGTCGCTTTAACGCTGCCTTTCGTTCCAACGATTTCATAATGATCTTCCCGCGTACGATCCATCGAGACATCGAATAAGGCGGTCATTCCATTATCGAGCTCCATAATCCCGATGACGGACATATCCACTCGGCCCCCGGAATCCTTCCGTCCCGAAGCAAAAATTCGAACAGGTTCAGCGCCCAGGGCATTTCTGATGGAATGCACGCAGTATCCGCCCAAATCATACATACTGCCGCCGCCCATTGCCGGATTTACGCGAATATTTCCAGCCCGGTCATCGAGATAAAACGAAAGACTTACCCTCATAATTTTCGGCTCGCCGATTTCGCCGGAAGCAATAATCTCCCGTACTCTTTGATGCTGCGGATGAAATTGATACATAAAGGCTTCCATAAAAAGAACATCGCTCTTTTTGCAAACTTCTATCATTTCTTCAGCTTCACTCGCGGTTAAAGCCGCTGGCTTCTCGCAAAGTACATGCTTCCCGTTTTCCGCAGCTCTCTTTACCCATTGCGAATGAAGCGCGTTCGGCAGCGGAATGTAAACCGCATCGACTTCCGGGTCTCTCAATAAGTCCTCATAGGTTTCATAGACCTTAGGAATGCCGAACTTCAAAGCAATGTCTTTCACTTTAGTATTGGAACTGGCGATGGCAACGACTTCTGCATTCGAAGCATCCATAAAAGCAGGCAGCAGTTCATCTTGAGCGATTTGTGCCGTACTCAAGATTCCCCAACGAACAGATGCAGTCAATGATTTCAGCTCCCTTAGGATTATGTAGATTATGCCTGATCTTCATGCATGATTTTTTTATAGCTTTGTTTTCCCTCCTCGACGCTCAAATGATTGGTTAAACCTTTTTCCACCTTTATATTAGCTCACCCATACAATTATTTCAATATAATTTTCAGGGTGCTGGCGCCTGCTCTACATTCCCGCGTCACAGCCAGCGTTTTATCCACGAATTTGCCTACATCAACCTTGGAGGGAAGTACCTGCAGCTCGGAGAATATGTCGCTGACCTGCTGGACCTTCTTGATATCGTCATCGCTCACCGGACGCAAGCTTTGCTCCCCTCGTCCGACAACGGCCTTGGCTGTATGTTCTCCTAGCCGGGTTTGATCCTGATATACCTTGGCATACGCGTCCTGGTTCTGATTGCCCCAATCCCAGGCTTTGGCGAATCGTTGTAGAACGTCTTGAATCGCGGCCCTTTTGCCCGGATCCGCAAGCGCTATATCGGATGCAGTTAAGAATCCGATGCCCGTATTGATATCCGTACCATCCCTAAGTACACGTGCCCCTTGCCCTTGGGCGTTGGCGTTGTATGGATCGAAGGTCGCCCATACCTCGATCTTTCCGGAGGTAAGAGCGGCTAACGCATCCGTTGGTAACACAAAACTAATTTTTACGTCATCGACGGTAAGCCCCGCTTCCTTCAGAGCGCCGATGAGCAAATATTGGGCAACGCTGCCCTTTGCGGAAGAGACGACTACGGTTTTCCCTTTAAGCTCTGCAATCGATTTAATCGGGGAGTCTTTAGGAACAAGAATCGTAATACTCTTGCTAGGGCTCGTCGTCGTCGCCACGATCTTAATCGGAACGTCGGATCCGGCAGCTGACAGAACAGGCGTATCCCCAGCGGGAGCCGTATCCACTTCACCTGATCTTACCGCTTCAAATAAAGGGGCGGCTCCTTGAAAATTCGCCCACTTGATTTTGTACGGCGTGCCTTCCAATACCTTGGCCGCTTCCACTCCCGCACGGAACCCTCCGGCTTGATCTCCCAAGACGCGTAACCTGCGAGAGGTCAATTTTCTTTTCTTCCGGTTTGGCATTCGCCGCTTGACCGCTAGCCGTGCCATTAACAGGAGCGTCCGTCTTTACGCCGCAAGCTGCTAGAACGAGGACAGCAAGCGCCGTCATCGCCAAGGAAGCTATAATTTGCTTTCGACAGCCTGATCGTGGAATTACCGGATCATACCTTTAAGCCTTGGCTAGCTACATCATGGGAGGTAACGGAAGATAAGAAGACTTACACATTCAAGCTGCGGGATGATGTGAAGTTTCATGACGGCACCCCGTTTGATGCCGAAGCTGTTAAATTTACGTTTGACCGAATTAAAAGCCCTCCGTCGGCCGGCGTTCCTTATTTGTGAAATTGAAATAAGTGAAGATTTTATTCAAAAAAAAATGAACATTTGAACGACCGTATGCCCCTAATAATGAACGGACGGCCTCGTCTGGACTAAGCCGCCCGTTATGACCCGTTATGCCAAAGCTTTTTCTATCGTTTGCAACAGTTGTTTATTATCCAGTTTTCCGTTTATGATTTTCAAATCCTGCAGCTTCTGCAAAAAATCTGTATCGTCGCCGATCAATTCGATCAGATGCTGCAGCTTTTTCGATTGGTCAGCCAGTCTGGTTATAAAATCTTGAATCATTTGAATATCCTGAGACGAAAGAACAGCACCATCGAAGGTCGGCTTTTTCAGCAAAATCGCTTTCAGATCGTTCCCGCTTGAGCTATTACGGCTCAGCAGCTCGTCAACGGAAACTCCGAACACATCGGCTAGTTTGAGCAGAATGTCGATCGTAAATTCGGTAATATCCTCCTCCAGGCACCTGTATTTGACAATGTTCAGCGATAACGATTTAGCCACCTCTTCATCCGTGTAACCTCGTTGCTTCCTAATTTGCGCCAATTTACTTCCGATTCTCATAAGCCTATCCCCCATATCATTGAAATAAAAAAGAGACGCAGCATCGCCGCGGGAATTGTCCCGCAGAAACGTTGGTCTCCAGTTGCCCGGTAGACGGCGAATCATCTTCTAAACAATCCGCTTATACCAAGTATTATACTTGGATTAATTTGTATTTCAATACATTTTATAAAATGCACCCTATTTCAGGAAAAATTTTTGCTTTTCTGCTGCTTCAACGCCACCCAATAAATCGAAAGGCCTGCCTAGTAGGCAGACCAAATTTAATATGCTTATTCAACTACCGCTT
Organism: Paenibacillus sp. JCM 9796; assembly: GCF_055379675.1. NCBI lineage: Bacteria > Bacillati > Bacillota > Bacilli > Caryophanales > Paenibacillaceae > Paenibacillus > Paenibacillus sp. JCM 9796. The sequence goes on along the minus strand of NZ_AP043723.1, from coordinate 4,436,376 downwards.
CGCCTTATAAAACTCATGATACAGCTTCATCAGCGCCCTCTTCTCGATCCGTGACACATAGGAACGCGAAATCCCAAGCTCCTTCGCAATCTCCCGCTGCGTCCGCTCCTCGCCGCCATGCTCCAGCCCGAACCGGCCGACGACAACCTCCCGCTCCCGCTCATCCAGGATATCGAGGTTGCGGTATATTTTGCTCTTCTCAATCTTCAGCTCGACCTTATCCGCAACATCGTCCGCCTCCGAGCCGAGAATGTCGATCAGCGTAAACTCATTTCCCTCCTTGTCCGTTCCTATGGGGTCATGAAGGGATACATCCTTCTTTGTTTTCTTCAGGGATCGTAAATGCATCAGGATTTCGTTTTCGATACAACGAGCTGCGAATGTAGCCAACTTCGTTCCTTTGTTCGGTGAGAACGACTCGATCGCCTTGATCAGCCCGATCGTACCGATCGAGATCAAATCCTCCAAATCTTCCCCCGTATTATCGAATTTTTTGACGATGTGGACACGAACCGATGTAACCAGTGGTTAGTTGAAAATTCTCTTGGTACTGTAAAATAAAAACTTTCAACACTTGCACAAACTAAAAAAAAAGGCGCTAAACCACCATAAACGATGGCTTAACGCTTGAATATCATGATTATTGATTCCCGTTAACAAGAAATTGAAACAGCAAATTAACGTCGTGAGGGTCATGAGCAATAATTTCAATGTCCGATATTTGCGCATCCATAAATATTTTACTCAATGCTATATAGTGACTTAATTTGGATTTGAGATTAATACGGTCCCCTTCCGAAGATATGAGTTCAACTACACCATGGCACTTATCCAGCACTTCAAAAAAACCATCAATATCTTTAATATTATATATTTTCATTCGTGTCCCCTCCTCACACTAGTTTTCGTGTGATTTTAGAAAATTCAAAGCTTTTCTGATCGATATGTCGAGTTCAGCGTCGGTTTTGCCGAAAGTAAGGTCGCGATACAAACCAATATCTCTCCCAATCTCGCCGCCTGTCGTAATAAAAGACTCAATAGTTAAAATACCGTTAAATCCTATGCTTTTAAGGGCATGAAACAGTTCTTCCCAATTTGTCCTTCCATGTTTGCTAGGAAGACTGCGGTCGCATTCTCCTAAATGCATACAACCTAACCGATCTCCAGCAGTAAGAATAGCGTTCTTGAAGCTAGACTCTTCGATGTTCATATGAAACGTATCGAGCACAAGTTTGCAATTCGGACTTCCGATTTCATCAATAAAATTTCTGCCTTCTTCGGCAGTGTTCATAACCGTTGTCTCGAAACGATTTACAACTTCAAACAAGTAAGTAATACCGAGATCCTCAGCTGTTTTCGCCAATTCCTTCATGCTGTTCACGCTATTCTCGACATAAACTCTCCGATCGAACTCATTGTTTTCAAGCTTGCCCGCCCAAGCCGCATAGTTGACTCCCCCAAAAGCGGTACCGCCCATACTCGCAATTACCTCGAGAACATGTTTCACATATTCGATTGCTTGTCTGCGAATTCGCTCATCTTTGGAGGAAAGATCATGCTCTCTCGCAAGTCCTGTCGAATATGTCATTTCTATACCGTACTCATCAGCGACTTTTTTCAATTCCAGATATTCATGCTTAGGCCTCATCAACAAGGTGGGCACAAAGATCTCAACCACATCAAACCCATTTTTCGCATGCCGTTTCACCGCATTAAACAAATCAAAATTCCAATTTTTTTCGCCAAATGAACTATGAACACCGTATTTGTACATGGGTACTACCTCCTATGTTTCGAGAAGCCAATTTTTCAATCCATTCATTTTGAACAAACTCATTCAGTATTAAGCGCTTACATAATGACGATTCAGCCTATACATCTCGCCAATTGCCCCCATCCCCCCTTTTCAATATTCCACCAGTCCATGATGAATTCTATTACTCATATAAAATTGGGAATCATGTTCTGAGAATGCGGGACCGTCTCCAAATGGAATCAAACCCACCCCGCATCTCTGTGAACCTGAAGCAATTAAAGCTTAAAATTATTCACCAATACCCGTAGCTCTTCAGCCATCTCTGCAAGATTCGTTGCGGAACTATTTATCTCACTAATTGACGCTAATTGTTCCTCCGTTGTCGCGGCAGCTTCTTCAGAATGTGCCGCATTGCTTTGAGCAAGTTTCGATATATCATCTGCAGATGCGGAAACTTCAGTCACGCTCGCCGATATTTGTTCAATAGTAGCCGTGATTTCTTCAATTTGTGGCGTAACATTTTTTGCGCTCTCAAATATCTTTGCGAACTTGGCCGAAGTTTCTTCAGACGCAACAAGTCCCGATTTGGCATTGTCCAACACGTTATTCATGATGTTCACGGATTGTTGACTGTCCTTTTGTATTCCTTCGATTAAATCACTAATCGTATGTGTTGAAATTTTGATTGTTCAGCCAGCTTTTTAACCTCGTTAGCCACTACGGCAAAACCTTTTCCATTCGAACCGGCCCTGGCTGCTTCAATGGCTGCATTAATAGCCAATAAGTTCGTTTGATTAGCTATCTTGTTAATTACATCTAAAATGTTACCGATTTCCTGAGAACGTACGGATAATGAATCTATTACATCATTAGACTGTTTAACCGATTCATAAATAAAGCGCATTTGGTTTACATTGTTTTCAACATATTGATTCCCTTCTTCCGCTTCCCTTGACGTCTCTTTGGACAAATCAGAAACTTCGTATGCCCGTTCTGCAATATTTAACACGCCGATTAGTACTTCTTGCAGAGACCGGGTGTTACTACTTATTTTGAGCGTGGTATTTTCAGCGCTGTTTGCAATTTCCTCGATAACCGTTGCAACCACTGCGGATGAGCTGTTCGTTTGGTCAACCCCTGCTTTTAATTGTTCTGCGGATGCGGCAATATGCTCAGCGCTCATTTGGATACGGCTGATCGTGTTCCTAAGATTGTCAGTCATTTTCTCAAAAGATTCCTTCAGCATATAGATTTCATCTCTGTTTTTCAGATGCAGCTTATCTACAGTAAGATCACCTTTTGCTACTTGTTGAGCAACTTTATTCAGTCTTTCGATTGGCCGTGTTACAAATAAAGAGATGGCAACACCGAGAAAAATAGCCACGACAGTTGCAAAAATGCTCACAATTAGAATTTTCAACATTCCTTTTGCAGACTCGGTTTTGGTTTGAGCAATAGCTTGATCAGCCTGTTTGGTTATCAGATTATATAAGGACTCGGATTTGAAATAGATATCATAACTCAACTTTCGCAGCTTAATTGTCCAAACAAACCCTTGATATAACTGGGCAAACTCGAAATCCATTGCTGGAGTTGACGAAAAACGGCAGACTGATTCCGTTTGGACTTAGCTTCCGTGAACTCCATGAAAAATGCAATCAGATGTTGCAAAGCCGCTTTGAGATCCAGGTCTCGAACTTCGTCGGAAAACAAGAAGAACAGCCCCCCCAGTGACCGCGCGTCGTTTTCGTGACGACGTTCCCATTCCATCACGAGATAACGCGTCAACACGATGGTGGTGTGGCTGATGAGCATGTCAAACGAACGGCCTTGGAACTCCGTACCCAGCTTCAGATACGATTTAGCAAATTTGAAGAAGGTCTCGATGATCCAACGCATGCCGTAAATACGAACGATCTCGGCATCTGTCAACGCCAAGTCGGTACTGAGCAGAACCAGCCAATCCCGCCGCCGATTGCGATTTTGAACAAAGACCAGTTTGACCGGCAGACCGCAGGCGGTTTGAACGATGATCGAGCCCAGAATCTCCTTGTTTTTATGCTTTGGCAAAAGGGCATAAAGTCCCTGGAGCGTCAGGCTTTTTCCGTCGAACCGGTATCGCTGCTTCATCGCCTTTACCATACCAATGACATTCAGACCTTTCGCCATCAGTTCACGCAACAGAGGCGCTTGGGTAAACCAACTGTCCATCAGGACAAAATCCGCACTGAATCCGGCCGCGATCGCTCGGTTGAGCAGAGCCACAACCGCATCCGGCTTACGCGAAAGCGCCTCGATACGGCGTTTGTAGCCTTGCGTACGCTTGGACAAACGCTCCTTCATCTCGCAAAAGCGATTCGCCAGCTTGGCCGAACTGAGCATGACAAAATAAATGGGCACGAAGCTGAAGCCATCCGACCATCCGAGCGTGAGCATGTTGTAGCCGCGGGTATATCGCCCCGTCGTATGATCGAAGACGCGGGCCAGTAACGAAGAACCGAATCATCGACAATGAAAGCCCGAATGCGGGACGGGGAGGTCAGGGAATCAAAATGCTGAACGATCTTCAGACTCAAGGCATGCAAAAATCGTCGCCATGCGAAGCGCGGGTGGTTTAAGAACCGATAGACCACATCTTTGCCAGGCAAAGACTGGCGGCGATCGCTGTTGAGAAGACGAAACCAGTTACGCCCTTCAAATACAAGCACAAAGATTAGTCGAAAGATGGCGAGACTGGACCAACCGAACGACTTGGAAATACCGGCATTGCGCAGCAGATGACCGATTTGCAGAGCAGAGAACGCAGCCGAAATTCGTTCTTGACCCTTTTCAGACAGAGAGTTGTGTTGTACCATAGGGTTACGCACCTTTCTGTTTGGGATGGTAAGCCTTAGCAACTTCCATTTTACCAAACGAGAAAGGTGTTTTTCTGTCAAGATCGAGATTTTTTGAGAGGAAATCCTAGATCCATCAAGGCTTAGCACAGATTTTCAAGGTGCGAAAGTTGAGTATCATAACTAATGGGTAATACTTTTTTTTGTTCCTGCTCAAATGAGAGTTGCTTATTGCTGATGGTAATATCCATGACCTGGTTTGATTCCAAGCGAAATTGATCATTCAAATTCTTCAATTCATCAAATTTTGCTTTTATATCCGGGTTTGCAGCTGTTGCCGCTGAAAGATAATGCCCAAATGCTGACGGGATTGCCTGTACGGGAGTTGCTGAATATAATGACCGTATCACAGAAAAGGAAAAGGATGCTTCCCATGGATGTGAGCCTGCGCCAACAGGTTCACGGGATGCATCCCCAACTCAACATGGTCATTGTATCAAAGTATGAGCTGGTTGAGAAGTCATCCGGCGTTTTTTGTTCGGTGTGCAGAAGTGGTACCTTCTCCCTGTTGCGGGGAAGAGCTTAGAGTCATAGGGAGCCGAAAGCGGAAGCTTACAAGTGAAGACGGGGAAAGCCGTGTGCTTGTAATCCGCCGGCTGCGTTGTTCTGGGTGCCGGAACATCCATCATGAGCTTCCGGATTGTGTAGTGCCATATAAACGCTATGAATCCGCATGTATTGAGCAAGTCGTTTCGGAGCCAGAGGCGTCATCGACCGTAGCAGCAGACGACGCTACTCTACGGCGCTGGAAGAATTGGTTTCAAGGAACATATACGTATTGGCTTGGGTGCCTAACATCCATCGCGATTCGCTTTCACCAGGACCCTGTGGAGAACTTGTCCGTCCCTTCGCAGTCTGCACATCATCGAATCGGACATTACGTCGGGGACGCTTCTGGCTGGCTAGCCAGAATTGTCCGTCCCGTCGTCAATTCAAATTTGTGGGTACATACCCGTTCTGCATTCTTGTCCACCTAGCCCTTGCGGTAGACTCATCTCGAAGTCTACCAAGTGAGGTGCAAGATAGATGAAAGATCAGAAGAAAGCCGAGGCCGTCGCTTCAGAGCGTGTGCAGCTTTTATCTCCGCTATTAGCAGAAGGGATTGACCCTGCCAAGGCTCGAGAACTCAAAGCGAGGATTTGTGAGCAGACAGGGCTCTCCGAGCGGACGCTTCGCCGGTACTTGGCCAAGTATCGTGAAGAGGGATTCGCGGGGCTAAAGCCCAGAGGTAAAGGGCGCAAGCCGTCAGAGGCGACGATCCCGCCGGAAGTACTGGAGCAAGCCATTTTGCTTCGCCGTAAGGTGCCGGGTCGAAGCGTTGCGCAACTCATTCAGATTCTCGAATGGGAAGGTCGCATCAGGCCCGGCGAGATCAAGCGCAGCACCCTTCAGGAGAAATTAGCCCAGCGCGGCTACAGCACGCGTCATATGCGCATGTACGCCGAATCCGGTGTCGCTGCTCGGCGGTTTCAACAACGACATCGTAATCGTCTTTGGCATTCGGATCTGAAATACGGCCCTTATTTGCCCATCGGCCCCGGCGGCGCTATGAAGCAAGTGTACCTCGTCACGTTCATCGACGACGCAACACGGTTTGTGCTCCATGGTGAGTTCTATCCGGTCATGGACAAGACCATCGTGGAGGACTGCTTCCGTAGAGCTATCCAGAAGTTCGGCGTTCCGGAGTCCGTGTACTTCGACAACGGCAAGCAATACCGAACCAAATGGATGACGCGTGCGTGTTCGAAACTCGGCATTCGGCTGCTTTTTGCCAAACCCTACTCGCCGGAATCAACCGGTAAGGTCGAACGGTTCAACCGCGTCGTCGACGCTTTTCTTAGCGAGGCAGCTCTCGAGAAGCCGAAGACGCTCGAACGGCTGAATGAACTGTTTCAGATCTGGTTGAGCGAATGTTACCAGAACAAGCCGCATTCCGCACTCGAGAACAAGCTAAGCCCGGAATCCGCCTACCGCAGCGACAAGAAGGCGCTCCGGTTCGTGGATCCGGATGTGCTTGCGAATGCCTTTCTGCATTGTGAGTCACGCAAGGTAGACAAGTCCGGCTGTATTAGCTTCATGGATCGCAAATACGAAGTCGGTCTGCCCTTCATCGGATGTACGGTGGATGTGGTGTTCGACCCGGCAGATATCTCGGAGCTTACGATTGAATACGAAGGTCATGTGCCGTGGCGTGTTCGAGAGCTTGTCATTGGAGAGCGTGCAGGCAAGCGTCCTTCGCTGCCGGAGCATCTGGGCCCTGTTGCTGCGGATGCATCAAGACTACTCGCGGCAGCGGAGGAACGAAACCGGGATCGCAAGGCAGAACAGGCACCCGCTGTGGCCTATCGCCGGGTGAGCAAGGAGGACGGTCATGTTTGAGTCGTTCTACGGTCTTGGACGTTCACCGTTTTCGCGGGACTTACCAACGAGCGAGCTCTACGAGTCGGTCATTCTGGAGGAGACGCTCGGTCGTCTCGAGTACGCGGCTCACCGGCAGTGGTTTGCCGTTGTAACCGGCGATTGCGGCACGGGCAAGACGACGACGATTCGCCGATTCACCGAAGTGCTCGATCCGGCCAAGTACAAGGTGCTCTACTTGTCCGATTCGAAGCTGACCCCGCGGCATTTTTACAAGGGATTGCTCGAGCAGCTCGGCTGCGAATCGAAGTTCTACCGTGGTGATGCCAAGCGCCAGTTACATCGCGAGATTGAGCTTATGCGCGGCATTCACCGGCTCTTGCCTGTTGTAGTCGTTGATGAGGCTCATCTGCTGGATCGAGAGATGCTGGAAGAAGTACGCTTCCTGCTTAACTTCAAGATGGATGCGCAGAGTCCCATGGCGCTCATCTTGGTTGGTCAAAGCGAGCTCTGGGATCGCCTGAACCTGCAGGCTTACGCGGCTATCCGCCAGCGAATCGACTTGCAGTGTAAGCTACCACATTACGATCGGGCTCAGACCGGCGATTACATTCGCCGTCACATGACGTTCGCTGGTGCTGATCATGACATTTTCACCGAAGGAGCGATCGATGACATCTTCCGCTTCTCGAGCGGTGCCGCCAGAATGATCAACAAAGTATGTACACACGCTCTCATCTACGGTTCGCAGAACAAAAATCGCATCATCGACGATCATATGATCAAGCGAGTCATCCAGGGAGAATTATCGTGATTCTCCCTTTCTCGTAGTCTCGCTCGGACAGATTGTCCGTCACCATCAGGACAACTTACGCCGTCAACTGGCGGACATTATGCGTTAGCAGTAACAGCAGCCAACGAGCGACCTTTTTCAATAAACTTATCAATATCGCTATTCGCAGAATTCGTATAATCCCTCATGTCTTTGGTTTCATACATCAGGTATCCGCGTAAAGATCCGTTCTGCATATGCGAACCTGCTTGAATGCTTTGTACAATGGACTTCAGTTCCAAAAAACTTCCGATTACGTAATCGTACGATGTTGTTGTCCGCGTTGCATGATCATAAGAAAACCATGCTGAAATGCCAAAAATCAGGGAAACAAGAATAAAACTTCCGATAAGTTTTTGTTTGATAGAAAATCTCATGCTGCGGACATCTCCCTTTTATCGGTGCCTAAATGGGTTGTATTGGCCAAAAAGCCCATGATCATATTATAGAATATTATTCTATTGTGTAAATAATGAATAAAATTTTATTTTATTGCAGATAAACTTGAGATAATTTTTATTACCTTTTCACCAATCCACGTTGTTTTCTGAGGGCCAACACTCCGTCAGAGGTCACTACCAGAACCAGCATCATCCCAATAACAACATTTTGCCATTGAGGCTGCACTTCAAATAAATTAAAACAATTGCTGAGCAAAGACGTGAACACCACCCCCGAAACCGCCCCTATCATCGACCCTTTGCCTCCTGCCAAGCTTGCTCCGCCGATAATGCAGCTGATGATAATACTCATATGCATGCCCTGCCCCATGTACCTGTTTGCCATTTCATACCGCGCTGTTGACATAATTCCTGCAATTGCCGCTAATGAACCGCTGAGCCCAAATGCGATCAATTTGATTTTTTGCACAGGTAAGCCCATTAACGCCGCTGCTTCCGGGTTTCCCCCCAAATAATACAAGTTACGTCCCGCCGGCGAATAAAAGATTAAGCATTGTACGATAACAGCAAGGATGATCAACACCCACAACATATAATAAATTCCGAGAAACTGCCCGTTGCCTAGGTGGACGAATGAATCCGGAAAATTGCGATAGCCTTCCCTTCCTTTGCCGACCAGTAAAATTTCGGATATTCCTCGGATCATATACATCATGCCGATGGTCACGATCAAATGATTGATTTTGGCATATGCGACCAAATACCCGTTCAGCAAGCCGATTGCGGTTCCGGCCAAGATCCCTGCAAGCACGGAGAGGCCTACGGGAACCCCGTGTTCCAGAAGCATGGCGGTCACAACACCGCATATACACATCGTGGAGCCGACCGAAAGATCAAACACACCGGTGACGAGAAGCAGCATCATTCCGATAGCGATAATGCCGGCAGGCGCAATCGCCGTCTGCAAAGAATCCAGATTCGACACGTTAAAAAAATATGGACTAAACCCAGCAAGAACAATGACCAGAACTACATTGATGAGAAATGATAAAGATGCTTCATTTTTAAAGTAGCCGTTCATACGTTTAAGGTTCATGACATGCACTCCTGTTCCCCTGCAGCGTTATCGGTCATTTCACGTTTCTATTGAGTAGAGAATCAATAAAGACGGCGATAATTAAAATAAAGCCGACAATTACTTGCTGAATAAACGGATCGATTTTGAAAATGATCATCCCGTTAAAAATAACCGAGAGGAAGACCATTCCAAGCACCGATCTTAATACGCTGCCTTTGCCGCCAAATAAGCTTGCTCCGCCCACCACTGCGGCGGTTATCATCAGAAACTCCAAGTTAACCCCCGTCGTAACATCCGCATGCATGATTCTTGAAGTAGCAAGAATGCCGCCTACAGCAGCCGTAACGCTGGAGACTGCGAAGGTAATGATTTTTATCTTATCGGCTTTTATTCCGTAAATTCTGGCCGTTTCCACATTTGCTCCTGCGTAATACATCTTTTTGAATACAATGGATTTAACAATTAACCATTCCAGGACTGCCACAAGCGCAAACATGAACAATATGCTCCAGTGGATGCCTCCGATACGGAAATTGATGAAATGCCTGTAGCTGTCCGGGAAGGAATACCCTTGAAGCGTACCGATCAACAGCCAGTTTACGCCTTGGATCATGGTCATCATGCCGATCGTTACCATCATGGAATTGATCCTGAATGTCGTAACAAGCCAGCCTGAAACCGCTCCCAAAAAAACGCAAACCAGCAAGGAGAGAATCATCAACGCACCCACCAATGTACCGCTAAATCCGTACACTGCTCCGACCGACATGTCCACTTCTCCCATGATCATTAAATAGGTAAACCCAATGACGGCAAAAAATTGAATGGAAACGCCAAACAAGATCGAATAAATGTTGTTATAGGAAAAAAAACTGTTCGTTGCGACACTGAGGAGCGTACATAAAACCAGGGTGAGTGCTACAATGGACATAGCGCCGAGACGAAGCCTGGGTTTAGAAACATCCAATGTTCGTGCATGCTCTACGTTTCTCTCGATAATCATCGCTTTTTCCTCCCCTTGCACCGCTTATAACGCCGCATATGACATAATTGCTTTTTCGTTGATTTCGCTGCCCTTGAGTTCGCCGCTGAGCGTCCGGTTTCTCAAGATCAGCACTCGATCCGCCAGGCTGATTAATTCCGGCAGGTCCGAGCTGAATACAATCAGGCTCATCCCTTCCTTGGCTTTATCGAGTATGAATTGATGTATTTCGTTCTTGGCTCCCACGTCGATTCCGCGCGTAGGATCGTTAATAATCATGCAATCCGGCTCCGCTCCCAAACAAACGGACAGCATGATCTTCTGTTGATTGCCGCCGCTTAACGTCCCCGGCTTCGTCCAAATCGAGTGGATCGCAACAGAAAACATACGGATAAAACGGGTCGTATGTTGTTTGAGCGCTTCTACGTTCAACAAGGTACAAGATGATAGCTTCTTCAATACGGGCAACGACATGTTATCCATAGTCGACATATGTAACAAAAGGCCGGCTTGTTTGCGATTCCCGTGGAGATATAAAACTTTGTGTTCAATAAGCTGCTCCGGGGTGATTTTTTCCAGTTTCTTGCCGCAGCAATAAATTTGTCCATGATCTCTGCTTTCAAGCCCGAAGATCAACCGGGACAGCTCATGCGTTCCCGAACCTTCCAAACCGTAAAATCCTAATATTTCACCTTTCTTTACATGAAAACTCACATCATGAAGAGATCCTTTTTTGGTTAGCCCTTTTACCTCGAATAGCGTGTCCTTGTTCTCCAAGCCGGACTCGTACTGTTTGGTTACGTACAATTCTCCGCTTAACTCCCGACCGACCATATTGCTAATAAGAATGTTCTCAGTCAACTGCTCGTCGTTATTTAGTGTGCATATAAATTGGCCGTCTCTTAAAATCGTCACCCGATCGCTTAATTCCAGTATCTCGGGAATCCTGTGCGAGATGTAAATGATGGTAATTCCGCTATCCCTCAGCAGTTTCAATACTTGAACAAGACGATGAGCCTCTTCGTTGTTCAAGCTGGAAGTAGGTTCGTCCAACATGATGATTTGTTTGCGTAGACTGATCGCCCGCAAAATTTCAACCATTTGCTGTTCGCCCAACGTCAACGTACTCAGCTTTTGCTCGGGCTTGATCTGCAATTGGAATACATCCAATTTTTTCTGCGCTTCATCATGCAATCTCTTCTTATCGATGAACCCGAATTTATTTTTGAAATTGCTCATTGGGAAAATGTTCTCGGCAACCGTCATATTTTCGAACACGGCCAATTCTTGATGAACCATGGAGATGTCCAGCATTTGCGCATGCTTAGGGTTATAAATCTCTACCGGTGTCCCGTTGATCATGATCGATCCCGAATCCGGTGCCTGCTCGCCCATAATGATTTTAATCAGTGTGCTCTTTCCCGCTCCATTCTCACCCAATAAGGTGTGAATTTCTCCTCTATTTACGGAAAATGATACTTCTTTCAGAGCTTCGACCGCTCCGAACCGTTTGGAAACCTGATGGATGACAACTTGCCGATCGCACTCTTCCCTCATCTTCCTCTTCTCCTCTCCGCTTCTGTGTAAGGGACGGAGTCAGCGGTCTCTTCTTGCAGACCCTGACTCCGTTTACGAATTACTGGTACAGCTTCTCGCCTTTTGGAAAACGCGGCAAGTTTTTATATAAGAACTCATCCACATTATTTTTGTCGATGATGACCGTATGCTCGTACATCGTCTCAGGCATGATGTTGACATTTGCCTTAGCGTTATCTCTGGATACCGGTACATTCTTTAAGCCGATATTCTGATCGTTATAAGCTTCCAACAGCAAAATGGACATATAAGCATCCGTTGCCGTTTTATTGATGACTGTTGCTCGAATCAGGCCTTTTTGAATATACTCGACGGTCCCGGTTTCTCTATCATGGGTAACGACAGCTACCTTCTTGGGATCGATATTGAGCTCCTCCATGGCCGAACCGATCCCCGTACCGGAGCTCGAATCAAGCCCGACAACGGCAGTCAAATCTTTATAGTTATTGAAAGCCGATTTTGCCGCTTCAATCGCCGTCTCCGTATTAGCCTTATCGTCAACTTTGCTTAACAGCTCCCAATCGGTGCCCTTTAATCCGTCCATTAGGCCCCTAAATTTATCGTCCGTGTTAGACGCGCCCCAATTGCCAAGTGCAACGAGTTTTCCGGAATTACCCGCTTGTTTGATCAATTCTTTGGCGGTATCCACACCCGATTGATAATTATCCAGACCGATATAGGTCATGACGCCGGCATCCGGCACCGTTGACGTCATGGCTATGACCGGAATTCCTTCCTTCATGGCGCGTTTGATAGCCGGTACCTCCGCAGAATCCCACAAACAAGTAATAATACCGGCGGGCTTCTTGGCAATGGCCTGCTCCAATGCTTCCGCCGCCGCTTTACTGTCGAAGCCGTCAGGCCCCATTTTGACAATTTTGACCCCGAATTTCTCGGCAGCGTACTTGAACCCAAGGTGAGCATCGATCATATAGGGATGCGCCTGAAACCCGGATACGAAATAATATACCCTTTCTTGAGCGGATTTCTGTTCGCTTGCCGTTGAAGTCACTTGGGTGTCGTTCTTGGAGGCGGGGGTGTCTTTGCATCCTGCAAGCGCTGCCAAAACTATAAGCGTTAATGCCGCCAACATTGTTCCTGTTTTCCGATTGATCATGGACGAATCCCCCTATTGAGATCAAATATGCTTGATAACCCCGGCATCGATCAGGATGTTATTTCCGTTAATGCCGCTGTTGGCGGCTGTAGAAATCACGGTCATGGCCACTTCTTCGACAGTCAAAAATCTTTGCAATAGCGACCCGGAGTCCGTACCGTGCTTGTAATAATTGATTTGAGCCTCTTCCATCGTAATGCCGTCTCTTTTCGCTATTGTTTCCAAATACTCCAGAACTCCCGCCGTCATCGTCGCCGCAGGCAAAATCCTGTTCACGGTTACTCTCGTGCCTTTCGTCAATTCCGCCAAAGCTTTTGTTAGCCCCAGGCAAGCCGACTTCGTTGTGGAATAGTGCGCCATGTCGCTGTTTACCCTGATGCCTGCTTCGCTACCGATATTGATGATTTTTCCGGAGTTCGCCGCAAGCATGTCGGGTAGCGCTCTCCGGGACATTCTGACGATGCTCATCACGTTGACATTGAAGATGTGGAACCAATCTTCATCGGTGATTTCGGTAAATGGCACCACTCCGTAAATACCGACATTGTTGACCAATACATCGAGCTTTCCGCCATTCACTGCCTCGTCGTACAGGCGATTGGCGCCTTCCAGAGTGCTCAGGTCTGCGGCAACTCCCCTTACCTCCGAATGCGGATACCGGGCCTGCATGAATTGCACAACTTGATCGACATGCTCTTTGCTCCGCCCGTTAATGATGACGTTGGCCCCTTCTTCCAGAAATGCTTGCGCAATGGCATTTCCAATCCCAAGCGTCGAGCCGGTAACCAATACGTTCTTTCCCTTTAAACCCGTTTCCAATCCGATAACCTCCCGTATGATGGCGTTTTCATTTTCGTCCCCCCCAGTATAAATGACCCTAAAAAATGCAAAAGTACCCACTTTTCAGTAAGTTACCTTACAAAATGGTAATCTTTATTGAGTTAGCGTCTTCGCGGAATTGAAATTACTTGGAATGGGGTTCGTCGGAAGATATTCGCATCGAGGGATTCTGTGGAACATAATACTTTTCCGCCCATTTCTGAATCATGTCCAAGGGCGCATCCATCGCTTTATCATGCCACCTGACGAAATGCAAGCTAGGGGGGCCTGAATTTGGATGTCGTTCAGGCCCGGCAATCATCCTGTTTTATTCGTACCCCATCATGGGGAGTACGCTTACAGTTGTTGGCGTTTCGGTTCTCCTTTGTGCCTCCTTGTCGATCCAGATCTGTAAGTACGCGAGGAATGCAATTTCCTTCCACAACCTCATTCCCTCATTTTATAGTTATTTTTGGCTGCCAAACCAAACAATTTGTTGGTGAATTCAACCGCAAGGAGGGCAGACGAATGATTGCATTCGACCTGCCCTTTCCTTATCATATATATGACTTTAATTGCCGCGATTGTCTTCTCGGCGGCTTTATGAGCGTTGGAGCGCGCAAAGCGATCGAATTGAGCTAATTTAATATGTAATAATCGCCTTTTTTACAACTTCGCGGTTCATATACTTCTCAAACGCATATAAAATGTCGTCAAACGCAAAGTAATCCGAAATAAATGACTTCATGTCGAGCTTGCCTTCTCTAATCCAGGCTACCACCTGCTCGTAAGCTTCCCCTTCCTCGAGCTTTGATGGCATCTGTTGAAAATTGAGCTTCCAATTATAGGGTGCCTTGCTCCAATCGAGCTGCATTTGATTGTTAGCCGGGACGCCGTAACAAAGAATCTCTCCCCGATCCTTGATGAGCTCCATAGCCTGATTGACGATCTCGGCGGAGCCGACGGTATCGAGCACATAGTCCACACCGCTTGGGTACAGATTGCGAATCGTTTCGGCAACAGCAACTGCTCCGCTGTTCAAAGCGGCTGTGGCGCCGTTTTCCAATAAAAGCTGCCGCTTTTCTTCGCTTCTGGCAATCCCGATAATGGTCTCTACACCTAGCAGGCTTAACAATTTTACGAAAACCTGGGCGACAGGCCCGCTTCCAATCACCACAACGCTATCGCGTTTTTTGATGCCGAAATAGTTGATGTTGCTTAACACTTCCCTAAGCGTTACGAGCAACGCTGCGTCAACCGGATCGATATCGGCCGGTACAAGCTGCTGAGCAAAGGCAACCTCAGGAATATCGCCTTCTCGATAAGCGGCTCTGTCGTGAATGACGCCATATTCGCTAAAGCCGCCCCACGCCGAACCTAACGAACCGTATAACTCACGATTCGCGTCGTTAAACGGCAGCAACACGATGTCGCCAACCTTAAAGCCGGTCACTTCGGATCCCAGCTCCACGACTTGACCGACAGCCTCATGTCCAAGCATAACAGGATATATTTCCCGGGGAAATCCTTTGAAGCTCGCTTTGATCAGTGTGGAATCCGTTCCGCATATGCCGCAGCTGATCGTTTTGACAAGCGCTTGTTTGGGACTGTATCGGGGAATCGGGATTTCTCTGACTTCCAGTACCCCATCGGCGTTTACCACTAATGTTTTCATAACCTGCCTCCTCGTATAATCAATAGCCTCTCGGCATTCGCCGAGGCAGATGGGACAAGAATTTCCTCGTACCATCCAATCTGCCTTCCTCCTACATTTGTAGGGGCTCGGCAGACCCAAATTCGGCATCACTGCTTGGGTTGACCAACTGCATCGCGTTCCGCTTTATGCGATCAGTGTAGATGCTCATCTTAACTATCTTTTACTCATTCGTTGCTTTACACAACGGTGAATCCTCCATCAATAATCAAATCGCATCCCGTCGCAAAGGAGGCCGAATCGGAAAGCAGATAAATGACCGCACCGGCCAATTCCTCCGGCTTCCCCAATCGTTTAATCGGCGTAAGATCTTTCCATAGTTCCCGCCAATCTTCTCTGACAAAGGAGGTTAGCTCGGTGAAAATATACCCCGGACTAATGGAATTGACCCTTATTCCTTTATCGGCCCACTCTACCGCCAGCGATTTGGTCAACTGAATGACGCCCGCTTTGGATGCATTGTAGGAAGCTTGCTGTTGCGGATAATTCACGATCGAGCCGGACATCGATGCCGTATTCACGATAACCCCCTGCTTACCGCGAGTGATCAAATACCTCCCGAATGCTTGCGCGACAAAGAAGACGCCGTTCAGATTTACGTTAATGACGTTAAGCCATTCATCTGGCGTTAGGTCGATCACCGGTTTTTGCAAAACAATCCCCGCATTATTAAACAACAAATCCAGCTTTCCCATGGCCGCATCCGCCTTTTCGATCGCCGACGCGATCTGATCGGGCTTCGTAACATCGACTTCAAATGCCATCGTTTTGCAATGATATTGCTGCGCGATGGCGTCGGCCGTAGCTTGCGCCTTTTCCGCCTGCCGGTCGAAAATGACGATATCCGCTCCGACTCCGGCGATATGTTCGGCAACCGCTTTGCCGATCCCCTGCGCTCCGCCGGTAATGAGGATGACTTTGCCTTCAAGCGAAAACAATTTTTTCAGCGTATCCATTTGTCACTTCTCCTCATGGCAAATATTAGGCTTTACAGCTTTGCGAAAACATCTTTCAAGGCATGATAACAATCGTTGAAGCGCTCTTTCACAGGCTGATAAGCAGCCACAGCTTCCGGATTCGGCATATGTACGGCATTCGTCTGAATAAATTGGTCAATCACGCTAAAATCTTTGAACAATCCCACGCCAACGCCGCCGGTTACAGCCGCACCCATCGATCCCGCTTCTTCCAAAACATTCGGCACAATGACTCTCGCGTTATAAATATCCGCCATGATTTGACGCCAAACTTCGCCTTTAGCCCCGCCGCCGATGACCAGCATTTCATCGATGCGAACTTGCTTGCGAAGAATATCCAGAATGATGGCAAGATTCATAGTCACGCCTTCCAGCACGCTTCGAATTAGATCGCCCTTCAGATTTTCCGATTTCAAACCGATAAAGGCGCCTTTGGCGTGCGGATCCCATCTGGGAGCCCTTTCCCCCAATAAATACGGAAGAAAGATAATGCCGTTCGAGCCAACAGGGCTTTGCGCGATTTGCGCATTCATATATTCATAAGGCGAGCTGCCTTCTTCTTCCGCCAAATGCATTTCATACTGGCAAATTGTATTTTTCACCCAGTTATACGCCCCGCCGGCTGTTTGCATCGTGCCATTCGGTGCATAAAGTCCAGGGATGACATGGGCCCACGTAACCGTTCGCATATCCTCGTCAAAAATCGGTTTTTCCGAGGCGGTCGTAATCCAGGCGGACGTTCCGATCGAGCAGTACGTTTTGCCAGGGCTGATCGACCCTGCACCGACGCTTGCCGTAACCCCGTCTCCGCCGCCAAGCACGACTGGCGTCCCTTCCGCCAAGCCTGTAGCCGCCGCCGCTTCCTTGGTCACTCGTCCCGCCACAAACGTCGAAGGCTTTAGCTCCGGAAGCTTATCGGGGTCTATGCCGGCATATTCAATAATTTCGTCGGACCATTTCAGATTCGTCAAGTCAAAGCATCCATTGCTGTTGCCGTCCGAATAATCGGTATAAAATTGCCCGGTAAGACGATGTACGATGAAATCTTTGGCATTCAGCGTTTTGTAAGTTTGCTCATAAATTTCAGGTTGATGATCGCGAACCCACATCAGTTTTTGAATGCCGTACGAGGCTGTATTGCGATGACCAACGATACGATAAAAATCTTTCTGGGCGATACGGCTTTCAATTTGTAGCATTTGCTTTTGCGCCCGCTGGTCCGCCCAAATAATCGCCCTTCGTAACGGCTTTCCGGTTTTATCGACACAGAGACATCCCATCATTTGTCCGCTAAAGCTGACAACTGCAATATTCGCCGTATCAACACTGAGCGATTCAATCAGTCTTTTACTGGTTACGCATACGGCGTTCCACCAGTCTTCCGCATCCTGCTCGGCCCATGTACCGTTAAAATATTCGGTCCGATAGGCGGCAACATAGCTCCCTACCATCTTGCCGTCTTCGGAAAATAATGTAGCTTTATTCCCCGATGTCCCCAAATCATGCGCCAAGATATATTTTGCCAACCATATACACATCCCGACTTACAAAGTTTCATCGTTTCACGACGTCGAATTGAAGCGCTTGCAGATGAGGCATTGCCAAGAATATCCATTCACAGCAATGCCTCGGGAGCTTTTGGAACTATTTGCGGTAATGTCAACCTCGAAAGCCTTGAAGTATGAGCAGAGTCATATTACCGATAGCTCAGCGTTTGAATATCGCTTTTATTGATTTCCATTAACTAGAAATTGAAACAGTAAATTAACGTCATGCGGATCATGAGCAATAATCTCGATGTCCGATATATGTGCGTCCGTAAATATTTTACTCAATGCTACATATTGACTTAATTTGGATTTGAGATTGATACGATCTCCTTCCGAAGATAGGAGTTCGACTACACCCTGGCATTTATCCAATACTTCAAAAAAACCGTCTATATCTTTAATATTATATATTTTCAAAGTGTAACCCTCCCCTTACTTTAAGAAACAATGTTTATCATAACGCCAAAAAGGATTTTCCTTGGATTAGTTTTCATGCGATTTTAGAAAATTCAAGGATTCTCTGATCGCAACATCCAGTTCATTGTCATCTTTGCCGAAAGTAAGATCGCGATACACTCCAATATCTCTCCCAATCTCGCCGCCTGTCGCAATAAAAGATTCAATTGTTAGAATGCCGTTAAACTCTATGCTTTTAAGAGCTAAATACAGCTCTTCCCAATTTGTTCTACTATTCTTGCTTGGAAGTCTGCGGTCGCATTCTCCAAAATGCATGTAGCCTAATCGATCTCCGGCGGTTAAAATTGCATTTTTGAAGCTAGTCTCTTCGATATTCATATGAAACGTATCGAGCAAGAGTTTGCAATTCGGACTTCCGACTTCCTCGATAAACGCTCTGCCCTCTTCGGCTGTGTTCATGACAGTTGTCTCAAAACGGTTTACAACTTCAAGCAGGTAAGTAATCCCAAGATCCTCGGCTGTTTTGGCCAATTCCTTCATGCTTTTCACGCTGTTCTCGACATAGACTCTCCGATCGAATTCACCATTTTCGAGTTTCCCTCCCCAAGCCGCATAGTTGACCCCGCCAAAAGCAGTCCCGCCCATACTTGCAATAACTTCGAGAGTATGCTTTACATATTCAATTGCTTGTCTGCGAATTCGCTCATCTTTGGAGGAGAGATCATGCTCTCTTGCAAGTCCTGTCGAGTAAGTCATCTCTATACCGTGCTCATCAGCGACTTTTTTCAATTCCAGATACTCATGCTTAGGTCTCATTAACAAGTTAGGCACAAAAATCTCAACCACATCAAACCCATTCTTCGCATGCCGCTTCACCGCTTTAAACAAGTCAAAGTTCCAATCTTTTTCACCGAATGAACTATGAACGCCGTATTTGTACATATGCTTAAAACCTCCTCTGTTTTATGCAAGCTTTATTTTTTATCAACAAGCTTCACTAGTGGAGCGCTTACAATTGTGGCGAATCATTCTCAGATCTAGCACTTGAGCGGCTCAATCCTCCTTTCAAACATCACGATATTATATTTCCGCATCAAGTTCATAAAATAGAATTTTATTTCCTAATGTAAATATAGAAAAACAATTCGATTTAGTCAATGATATGTTTTTATGAATTTGAACCCAACTAAGAGGTATTTATTTCTATTCCCTCTTCGCCCAATCCCGCTGCTTTTTTGGAGCCAATATCCCGTCGTAGGTTACTGTCAGAACCAGCATCATTCCGATGACAACATTTTGCCATTGGAGTTAGGATTTCCTCGCACTATCCAAATTGCGTTCCTCTTACTTTTGCTCAATAGGGTAACATTTTTTTCGAATAAGGCTCTGGAGGAAAGAAATTACTTGAAGTGAAGTTCGTCAAGGAGGGGGTTGAACTGGGGAAGTTTGCTTACTGTAATGTTTTTCCGCCCATTTCTGAATCATGTCCAATGCAGGAAACAATTCTTTCCCTGCTTGCGTAAGTCTGAACTCTACTCTCGGCGGCACTTCGGGGTATATGGTTTTCTCGATCAGCCCATCTTCCTCCAGCTCTTTCAGTTTCTCGTTAATCACCTTCTGCGTTACGCCGGTCACGGTCCGCTGCAATTCAAGAAATCGTTTAGGGCCATCATTTAAATGACACAAGATGACAGCCTTCCATTTGCTTCGAACCATCTCCATCCCGAAATCAAGATGGCATACATACTCCTTTCCCTTGTACGTCAGCATCGTCGTCCCCCCTTATATTAAGCCCGCCATTTGCAGGCCGTGGAAAATACCATCCTCGTTCACAGCTTTCGTTACAAGCTTTGCCGCCCTCTTAACGGCATCCGGCGCATTGCCCATTGCTATTCCGCAACCGGCAAACTCAAGCATTTCGATATCATTATAGGAGTCGCCGAATGCGTACACATCTTCACGGTTAACGCCCATTCGCTCAATCCATTTTTGAATACCGAAAGCTTTCGAGAGGCCGGCCGGAATCGCATCCATAGCGAGATCATGCCACCTGACAAAGTGCAAATCGGGAAAAACCGTTCGATAGTCTCCTTCAGCGGCTTCTTTGCAAAATACGATACATTGATAGATTTCTCTGTTCATATCATAGTCCGGATCATATTGAGGCATAGTCTCGTTTAATCCGGCAAAACAAGCAGCAATATCGTCATGATCGGCAATTGACGCTGTCGTGTTCACAGGATCCGCAAAGACAAGCGGGTGCCGTCTGGCGTCCGCGAATTTCTTTAAAGAGCTGACTTTTTCCCGCTCTAACGGGGCCCGGAAGATGACCTCCCCGTCTACGGTTACGTACTGACCGTTCATGCTGACATAGGAACGAACGCCCAATTCTTGAGCAATATTCCCGAACCTGAAAGGAGGTCGAGCCGTAGCTATCGCCACCACATGTCCTGCCCGATGCAGTTTCCCGATACTGTGTTTTGTTGACTCCGGCAGTCGATTATTATGATCCAACAGTGTTCCGTCGATATCGAAGAAAATCACTTTTCCGCCCATTTGCAAGCTCCCTTGGAAAGTTTCCATATTGCGACAAATAGCCTGTTCCCCCGGCTGTTCCCATGGTGATCAGGCAAATCCGTCTATGTGATGCAAAGCTTAGTCGTTTGATTGAAATTTCAAAGTTACTGTAAAACTGCTTAAGTCTCCGCGATAACGAGCAATCGAATATTCAAAAGGTGTATGATCATCCAAAAAACTTGTCGTGCGTATCAGCTGGACGGCATTTTGAGGCTCTATCTCCAGCAGCTGCGCATCTTCGTCTGTAGCGGCAATCGCTTCCAGAATGCGCGTGGCGCTTCCCAACTTAAAGCCGTATTTATTCTGAATGATGCTGTAAAGCGATTGACTCTCCAGATTTTCTTCTTCCAATCCCGGAAACAGTTCCGCGGGCATAAATGTAGTGACGACCACAACAGGTTTATTTTCCGCATAGCGCAGTCGTTCCAATTTATAAAACTGGCTGCCGGCTGGACCGAATATGCTTCGCAAGGTGGAAGTACCAGCTGTCCGCCCAAGCGATAAGAGCTTGGTAGAATAGGCAAGACCCTTCTTCTGCATTTCTTCCGAAAAACTGGATAAGCTCTCCAGAAACCATTGTTTGATCTTAGGTACGGAAACGAATGTCCCACGGCCCTTTTCGCGGGTCAGCAATCCTTCTACAACGAGTTCATTAATGGCTTGTCTAACGGTAGGTCTGCTGATCTCATAGGTTTCGACAAGCTCTCTTTCGGAAGGGACGCAGTCTCCGGGTTTCAGGATACCCAGTTCGATATGCGACTTCAGGAGTTCCTTCAGCTGATAATACAACGGTAACGGGCTATCCTTGAGCAAAGCCTTCTCGTCCTTGAGCAATTTGTTCACACCTTCCGCTTAACCAAGCAACGTTACCTATAGTGATCACGTTGTCATTACCAGTTAAGCACAAGTCATGTCGTCTGTCAATGCGATGACTACTCGTAACCCCGCCGATATTGACGCGGGATATCCGGTTGTTCACAGTTCAGTTCAAGAGCCGCATGATTAGCCCAGTACGGATCTCGCAGCATGCCGCGAGCAATGGCTACCAAGTCGGCATCGCCGTTGTTAATGACCGATTGCGCGAGGCTCGCATCTTCCAGCATGCCTACAGCGATGACCGGAATGCCAAGAGCTTCGCGAATTTGTCGGGCGAACGGGACCTGATAACCGGGTGACATGTTCGGTCTGCGGGTACCGGAAGGTCCTTCTCCTCCTGAGCTGACGTGAAACGCATCCACTCCCGCCTCCTTGTAGGCTTGGCATAGGGCAATCGCGTGAGCGATGCCGTAGCCGCCTTCGGCATATTCCACCGCCGAGATGCGGAAGATGAGCGGCATGTCTGAAGGAATTTGCCGTTTCACCGCCTGGATTACCTCTTTGCCGAATAAGGTAAGCTCCGCACCATACCGGTCGGTTCGCTGATTCGCGAGCGGAGAATGAAATTGGTGAATCAAGTAACCGTGTGCTCCATGAAGCTCAATCGTATCGAAACCGGCCTGTACGGCTCTGCGGGCCGCTTCGCCAAATTGATGGACGATGGACTCGATTTCCTCGGTTGTAAGCTCTCGCGGCAATTTATATTTGCCGCCCGGGAGCGCGATCGCCGACGGGGCAACCGGATGAGCTGTATCCTCCGCTTTGCGCCCTGCGTGGGCGATTTGCACCCCGATTTTCGCACCATGTTGATGTACGCCATCTACTATTGAAGCAAATGCGGGTATTTGTTCGTCCGCCCATAGCCCCAAGTCGTAATCCGTTATTCGTCCGTCCGGATCGACATCCGTCATTTCCATGATGATCAACCCCGTGCCTCCTATAGCACGACTCACATAATGAACGTAATGCCAATCGTTTGGTTTGCCGTCTTTGGAGGTAACGGAATATTGGCACATCGGCGCCATGACGATGCGATTTTTCAGCTGCAGACCTTTCAAGCGGTAAGGGGTAAACAAACCGAGGTTCATTTCATCACTTCCTTCATCTTATCTTCTGAATGAATTATGATCATTGTAGAGATAAAAGAAAAGTACTTACTTTTCAGTCAGATAGGCACTTCAAAGTTCCTATGTCACTAAAAAGTACGTACTTCTCATCTTGTTCATTATTATGCATACTTTTACTTGTCATGATGTATTGACCACTAAAAAGCTTTTGGACATATTGAATTTGGGGGTGAATCAGATGGATAAATTTCAATCGCACTCCGGATTTCGCCGCATGCTTGCCCCTAATAAGCTGACATTGGGCCTTCACATCCCTATGGAGAATTTCGGCTTTCATCCACCGGTCTTAAATCGGCAAATCGAATTATCACAAAGGGCGGAACAATTCGGCTTTACGGGATTATGGCTTAGGGATGTGCTGCTCCAAGACCCTGCATTCGGGGATCCAGCGACGGGGCAAATCTACGATATGATGATTTATATGACCTATTTGGCCAGCCATACTTCCCAAATCGCATTCGGCACTTCCGCTGTCGTCCTCACCCTTCGTCACCCTCTTCGCGTTGCCAAAGAGATCGCTACCTTAGATCGGCTTTTTCCCGAAAGAGTAATTATGGGGATATCTTCCGGAGACAGGCCGGCCGATTTTGCCGCATTGGGAGTTTCGCAGGCAAATCGCGGAGAAAAATTCCGAGAAGCGTTTACTTATTTGCAGCAGGTGCTGAATGAGGACTATCCCTCCATCAACAATTCATGGGGTACTATTCAAAGAGCGAATCTAGTTCCGAAGCCGACGCAAGACATTCCGACATTCATTACAGGATACAGCCAACAATCGATGGAATGGTTTGCCCAAAACGGAGATGGGTGGATTTACTACCCGCGGAGTCCGGCCGATCAAGCTTCTTCGATTCATCACTGGAGAACAATGTCGCAACAATATCATCCTGGACGGTTCAAGCCCTTTATCCAACCGATGCACTTAGATTTGACCGATGATCCGAATACGCCTCCCCCCCTATTCGGCTTGGTTACAGGGTAGGACGGAATGCACTCATCGAACTTTTAAGCCAGTACCAAAGAATCGGGGTCAATCACTTGTTCTTCGCTTTATTCGACGGCGAGCGCCAAGCCGATGAGGTACTGGACGAATTGGGACAAGAAGTGCTTCCTTACTTTCCGCCCCATGATGTAAGCGCCATCAAAGAATAACGTCAGTTTATTATCCATATTCTATAACTATTGGAGGAATCTAAATGCAACTACATCTGCAAGGCAAGACGGCATTAGTAACGGGCTCTACAGCCGGCATTGGGAAAGCAATCGCATCGTCGCTGGCGGCGGAAGGCGTTCGTGTCATCATTAACGGACGTCATGAAGACAAAGTCATTCAAACGATCCAAGATATTCGCGACCGCCATCCCGGTGCAAAGCTGGAAGCAGCAGTCGCCGATCTGGGAAGGGAGCAAGGATGCGAGGAGATCATCGGGAAATTTGCCGACATTGACATTCTGATCAACAATCTGGGTATTTTCGAATCGGCTAACTATTTTAACATTCCCGATGCCGATTGGTATAAATTTTTTGAAGTCAACATCATGAGCGGCGTACGGCTCACCCGGCACTACTTGCAGCGTATGATCGAAAGACGAGAAGGCCGGGTTGTATTTATTGCCAGCGAGGCAGCCGTCACTCCGCCTCAAGACATGGCTCATTACAGCGCTACGAAGTCCATGCAGCTCTCGATTTCCCGCAGTTTGGCAGAGCTGACGGCAGGAACAAGCGTAACCGTGAACACGGTGATGCCCGGCTCTACATTGACGGAAGGCGTCGAAGCCTGGTTAAAAACTCTCTACCCAAACGAAACGATGACAACGGAGGAAGCCGAAAAGCGGTTTATGGCGGAAAGCCGGCCAACCTCCATTATTCAACGTCTCATCCGCCCGGAGGAAATTGCGAATTTCGTTACGTTCCTAAGCAGTCCGCTTTCATCGGCCATTAATGGCGCTGCACTGCGGATTGACGGCGGATTGGTGCGGCATATGCTGTAACATCACAAGCGAATGGGTTGAGGATCGACTTCAAATCGATACCTCAACCCATTTTCCATTGACTACAATTTAAAGCGATTGACCAGGCATTGCAGCTCCGAAGCCATGCCGGAGAGTGCGGCGGAAGATGCATTGATTTCTTCCATGGAAGCAAGCTGTTCCTCTGCGACCGATGAAACACCTTGCGTACTGACCGCCGACTGTTCGGCCAACTGCTTTAATTTTCCAAATGAATGAACAATCCGGTCTGCTCCTGCAGCCATTTGATTCACCGCGGCAGTCACCTCGCCTGTTTGCATTTCGACCGACTCTATAGCTGTTTGTATTTGATAGAACGATTGCCCCGCTTCATGTATGATTCTCATCCCTTCCGTTACCTCTTGCGCGCTCTGCTCCATGCATGCCTTGGCGTTGTTCGTTTCGTTTTGAATACTCGATATCAGCTTGGATATTTCCTTCGCCGACGCGGCCGATTGTTCGGCTAACTTGCGCACTTGATACGCGACGACTGCAAATCCTTTACCATGCTCGCCTGCCCTGGCGGCCTCAATAGAGGCGTTCAGTGCAAGCAAATTCGTATCGGAAGACAGCTCCGTGATCGTGCCGATTATGCTGCCGATTTGGCGGGATTGTTCGCTTAATCGCTTGACGGCGTTCACTTGATCTTGGGTGCTTTTATAGATCGATTCCATTTGTTTCATCGAGGTCTGGACGACTTCGTTGCCGCTTAACGACAAACGGTTGGTTTCGGAAACGGCAGCGGAGGATTGGTCCGCACTGGCTGCGATTTGGCGGATGCCCTCTAGCATTTCCTCGATCGTGCGCTTGCTTTCCTCCAGCCGTTCGACTTGCTGGCTTACAGCCTCGGCTACTTCTTGGGCATGTTGTGCCACATGTCCCGAAGCGGCGCTCGTATGGTCCGCACTGGCCGTCAACTGCTGCGAAGAGGCTGCGACCAGCTCGGAATGCGTGCCGATTTGATAAAGAAGCTCCCTCATACTGGCTTTCATAAGATTGAAAGATTTGCCTAAATTACCGATTTCGTCGTTACTACGGATGTCCAGATATTGCATCGTTAAGTCCCCATCGGCCATTCTCTTTACGGCGGACGTCACTGCGGCAAGCGGCTTGGAGATCATAACGGAAATCCAATAAGCCATTCCGATCCCCGCTGCAATCGCTACGAGGCTCACCGAGATAACAAACCATCTCCCCGATTGTACGGTTCGAAGCGAATTGCCCGTTGCCCGGTTCGATCCCGAATCGTTAAGGGCGATTAATTCGTCCAATCCTTTCATTGCCTGTTCAAATTTAGGGAATGATTGGGATATAAGAAAATTTGCAGTGACCAGATCGTAATTTTTCCTGGCTTGAATAACCTCTGGAAACACTTTCAAATATTGCTCTTCCGCTTCCATGAATTGATGAATGATTTTGCTTTCATCCTCGTTCGAAACGTAATCGGATTCATATTTCTTTTGAATAGTTTTCAATTCTGCAATCGAATCGTTCAATTGGCTTTGGTAGCTCTTCATTTGATAATCGTCGCTCTCCATGACCATCGACATCAGCGTATGCTGAATAGCATACATGTCCGCTTGCATGTCGGCCAGCGTCTTGACGCTGGGCATCCATTTATTTTCGATGGAATCCGCCTCTCGCCCCATGCCGGACATCTTCGCAATGCTAATAACACTGACCATTACAAGCAAACACAAGACGATGGCAAAGCCTCCAAACAATTTTCTGCTTATCGTTAGCCTCATGATGTGTTCCTTCCTTTAATAAAAAAATTCCGGACTTTGCAGCCCGGTTTGTATAAGGTCTATTGCTAAGCCATATTTTTGCCGCTTAGGCTGGATTACCATTTCTTTCTGCGCAGCGTATCGATCGCAACGACGGCAATAATGACCGCTCCCAAAATAACCTTCTGCCAAAAGGCGGAGACATCCAGGAAATTCAATCCGTTGCTGAGCGTCGCCATTGTAATGACACCGATCAACGTTCCTCCAATAGAGCCCGCGCCCCCGAACAAGCTCGTTCCGCCCAGTACGACCGCAGAAATGGACAACAACTCCATGCCTTCCCCCATCAGTGCGTTGGCCGAGTTCAGGCGCCCCAGCATGACAATGCTCGCAATCGAAGCGCAAAATCCGGAGAACGCGTACACGAGCATTTTCGTGCGATCGACATGAATTCCGGATACCCAAGCCGCTTCCCTGTTCCCGCCTAATGCGTAAACGTTGCGTCCAAACGTCGTATGCTTCAAGAGGACCCAACCGAGAATGGCGACAAGAAGAAATACAATGAAAGCAATCGGAATTCTCCCGATACTTCCGTTGCCGATAAACAGAAGCCCTTTGGGAAGACCCGTAATGGGAAGTCCTCCGCTTGTCAGCAAGGCAAAGCCTTGTATCATCGTCAGCGAACCCAAGGTTGCGATAAAATCCTGCACTTTGACTTTGGTAATAATAAAGCCGATTAGCGAGCCCGTTACCGTCCCGCAAGCAATGCCGATCAGAACGGCAACGGCAGGAGGAACGCCGGCGTGGATGATGGAAACGGCAATGATACAGCCGGTAAGCGCCATCACGGACCCGACCGCCAAATCGATCCCTGCCGCAATGATAACGATGGTTTGACCGATCGCCAAAATCCCCATGACGGAGCTTTGCTTAAAGATATTCAAGAAATTGTTGACCGTAAAGAATTGGCGATTCGCGACTGCCATATAAACGATCAGAATGATTAGCGGTATCAACGGGCTGCACTTGTTAATATAATGCAGGATTGATTTTTTCCGTGCTTCGGCTTTTTCCGCCGGAACCACATTGTAATCCACGCTTTGCATCGGTTATAAACCTCCTGCCGCTTTATCCATAATGAGCTCCTGCGTGCATTCGCGCGCGGAAAATCCGGCTGCCAGCCTGCCGCGGTTCATCACGATAATGTTATCGGATAACCCGATCAATTCCGGCAGCTCGGTGGAAATCAGAATAATCGATCCGCCTTGCTCTGTAATTTGATTTAGAAGCTTATACACTTCCACTTTGGCGCCGATGTCGATGCCTCTGGTCGGATCATCCATGATGAAGACCTTCGTTCCATTGCAAAGCCATTTGGCAATAGCGCCTTTTTGCTGGTTCCCCCCGCTAAGTTTCCCGATCGGGCTGCCTACGCTCGGAGTACTGATTTTCAACAGCCGCTTGTAGTGTTCCGATACGCTATTCTCCTTCTTCTTCTTTCGGAATCCCCATTTGCTGAACCCAAAGAAGCTGGAGATGGTAATATTTTGAGCGACGGACATATGAAGCAGTAAGCCTTCTTTGCGGCTTTTCGTCAGGAGGCCCACCTTGCGATCGATCGCCGCCTTAGGATTTTGGGGGGCGTACGGCTGTTCATATAGCGTCATGCTGCCTTCGGCTGCTTTTCTCATGCCGAACAGCGTCTCAACTAACTCCGTAATGCCTGAACCTACCAAACCTGCGATTCCTAGAATCTCACCCTCATGTAAAGTAAATGAGATGTCATGAATCGTCCTGCCGTCCCCAAGTCCGCTGACCTTTAATACTTCTTTGGCCGTACAATGATCGGTCTTGGGAAACTGTTCGCCAATAGGACGCCCAACCATCATGCTGACAAGCAAGTCTTGAGTAACGCCCAAAATGTCCTCGATGGTGGAGATCGAATGCCCATCCCTTAATACGGTTACCCTGTCTCCGATTTCGAATACTTCTTCCAGCTTATGGGTAATATAAACAAAGGAAATTCCCTGCTGTTTCAAGCGCCTGATCGCCTGAAACAAAGCTTGAACCTCTTTGTCCGTCAAGGCGGAAGTCGGTTCATCGAGAATGATCAGTTTGGCGTCCCGCGATATGGCTCTTGCAATTTCAACCAGCTGCTGAATGCCCAAATCGTAATGAGACATACGCTCGTGAAGATCGATATCAAGCCCCAGTGCGTCCATTACTTTTCGGGTATGATCGAAGGCTTTCTTCCAATTGACCAATGGAAGCAGCTTTCGCCTGGGCAGACGCCCCAGCTGAATGTTTTCCATCACGCTCAGATCTTTTACGATGGTCAGCTCCTGATAAACCATGCCGATACCAAGAGCCAGCGAATCGGATGGCTCCTTGAAGGAGACGGACTCATCTTCCCAATAGATTTCTCCTTCATCAGGCGTGTAGGAGCCGGAGAGGATTTTCATTAGGGTGGATTTTCCGGCTCCGTTTTCACCCAACAGAATATGGACTTCTCCTTTGCGGATTTCCAAATCAACGTTCGCCAGCGCAATTGTCTCATAAAAGCGCTTACGAATATGGCTCATTTTCAACAAGCATTCGGCCATCTCCACCCCTCCTGTTCGAACGTTTTACTTGATCTTGGCTTGATCGATGATTTGCTTCCAATCAATCGCTTCCAGCTTCGGGTTCGGATAGAAGTTGTCGGCATTGCCCTTGAACACGGTTCTTGGTTTGATGTCGAAGGTTTGCGGAACTTCTTCGCCAAGGTGGAGCATAACGCCGAACTTGACGCCGTACCATCCCCATTCCGGGAAGCCGTGCCAGGTTTCCGTCAAAATTTTCCCTTCGCGGATGCGGTCCGTGCTTTCAGGCGTCCCATCGTTCGTCGTTACCATCACCTTGCCTGTGAGGCCGGCATTCTCGATCGAGTTGATCGCTCCAAGCGCCATCTCGTTGGAAGCCGTCCAGATCGCTTGAATGTCTTTATGATTTTGAAGCATGTTTTCCGCCACCGTAACGCCTTTCTGGCGGTTCCAATCCGCCGGCTGCTTGGAGATGACTTCGACACCGGGGAATTTCTTCAAGGCTTCGTTAAACCCTTTCTGACGCTCATTATCGTAGAAACTGCCGGGAACGCCTGACAAAATGCCGATCTTCCCTTTGATCGAATTCGGATCGACGTCTTTGTACAGCTCTTGCCAAAATTTCAGATCCAGCTCCTGATCCGGCTTGATATCGACTTTCTTACCTTTACCGTCCAGAACGCCAGGGCCGCCCAGCGCGTTCAACATAGCATAACCGGATACTTGGGCGGCAACAGCATTGTCGAATCCGATATAGCTGTCTACATGTACGCCTTGAATCGGTTCCAGCAAATTCACGATAATGATCGGGATGTGGGCATCGTTGGCTTGTTTCAATACCGGCTTCATCGGTTCTACGTCGGCAGGCGAAATAATGAGTGCGCTTACTTTTCTTTGAATCATGTCTTCAATGTTTTGAATTTGCGCATTGGCGTCGCCGTGATTATTGCTCGCTTTTGTAAGAATCTCGACATCAAGGCCCGCTTTTCTGGCGTCTTCGGCCGACTTCTCCATAAAGGTAGTCGCAATTTTATAAACGCCCGTAATATCCGGAGGAACCCAGCCGATGACGATTTTCCCCAGTTTCTTAGCGCTTTCGCTGCCGGCTGCAGCCGCATCGGTTTGTACAGCCTGACCGGAGGAGCCCGCTTGATTCGATTGACTGGAGCAAGCGACCAACGAAGCCAGGATGAGGATACCGCTCAATACCGCAGCGGATTTACTAAAAAACTGAACTTTCATACTCATTTCCCCTTTTCATCATAGAATATTAAGCGCTTTCAATATTGTTTTTTTAGACAGCCCCCTAATGGGGGGGCCTGAATTTGTATGCCATTCAGGCCCATCGCTCATGATGTTCTATGCATTACCCCATTTGGGATTGTCTACAATTTCGACCTTGCCGTTGTTTTCCACGATCAACTTGCGGTACCCCTTGGTTTCAATCGTACCGTAGTCGTGGCCCGCATCGGCCCGGAACACAAAGAATGTAATCATCGGCTCGTCGCCGACATTGATGCTTCGATGCGCGTAGCGGCCGGGCACATACACGGCTTTACCCGGAGACATCGGCTCGGCGACCCAGTCGCCCTCCGGATTTTCCATGAGCATATAGCCTTTGCCGCTTAAGCAATAATACACTTCGGCCGTATCCAGGATCGTGTGGAAATGTCCTTTTGTCATGAAATATTCGTTGCCCACTTTACCCGGATACACAATGCTGGTTCCGAACAGCAGATGGCCGTCTTTCTCCGGCATTTCCAGCTCGTAAAACTCATACATCAACGAATTGTCTTTCTCAATCATGGCATTCAGCGCCGCCTCGTCGGAGAACATGCCCTTCATGTTGCTCAAATAGCGCTTCGTCGTGCTTTTTTCGTTCGACATTCCGTTAAGAAGATCGAAATACATGGAAAATGGCTTTACGGTTACGTCTTGACTCATCGTAAGCACCTCTCGGTCAAATTTGGTTTATTTGATGCTTTCGGCGATTTTGGCGCATTTGTCCAGCACATCGCCTTTGATTTCGATATGGAACACTTCTGCGATCACTTGCGTCCATCCATGGATGAAATAAATCCATCCGTCCTCCACATGCAAACCGCGTTCTTCTTGCTGCTTTAATGCTTGGTGCATGAAATCGAGCTCTCCCCGATAGTTCAGCTCCCACACAAGGCCGTTGTACGGAAACTTGCCTTGATTTGTCACTGGTGAACCGGGCCGGTCTTTCCCTAATCCGGTTGCATTGACGACCAGAGAATTCGGCTTAAGCTTCGCCATAACGTCATCGTTCTGCTCAGGCTCGGGACAAAGATAATATTCGAATGTCACCTTCGTATCGAGCTGCGACAGCAGCTCCTTGGCCGAATCCAGTCTCGGTTTGCTTCGATTCGTCAAAATGATCTTGGACGGCACGTTGCCGCCATGCTCTTTCTCGGACAAGTAAGAGCTTATCGCAAGCGCGCTTCCGCCGCAGCCCAGAATCAGCGCCTCGCCGCCGTGCCTGCTCCAAAATTGATCCGGGATGAATGCTTCCATCGCCAGTCCGCTTGAGATCGGATCTTTGGCGTAGCCTTCCAGTTTCCCGTCTTTCTTGGAGATCGACGATAACTCCTTGAACATCGTCGCATGGGGATCCAGATAGTCGAACAAATCGCTTGCCGCATCATAAAGGTCGATTTTGTGCGTTGTCACGAGTGCGCCGAGGGACAGTTCGTCATGCTTGATAAATTCGACGACTTCCCTGTATACTTCAGGCTTCGCATGAATCTCGATGTCGATACCCTTGATTATGGCATCCTTCAGACCAAGCGCCTCCGCCCAAAGCGGAAACAGCTTCATGATGGACGATTTGGCCGTGGATACTCCAATGAAATACATCGTAGGTTGCGTCGCTTTCGACGGTAGAATCATGTCACATTCTCCTATGCAAAATACGTATTATTTGATGTCGTACAGTACTTTTGTGAATGCATATTTGCGGTCGACAAGATCGACGAATACTTTCGGAGCTTCCGAAAGATCATGAATATGAGTGATCATTGGCTGAAGCTGGAGAGCCCCGCTCTTTAAGTAATCGATCGTCGCTTGCCATTCCACGCCCGGGAACGGCGCGCTGTAGGAGTTCCACGATCCGACAAGCGACAGCTCATTGCGGACGATGCATTCAAAGCTCTTAGGCGGCAGAACGACATCCCGATGTGCGGTTCCAAGATACAGCACGCGGCCTTTCTTCTTGGCGATTCTTAGACACTGCTCCTGGGTTTGAACGACCCCAGCAGTTTCAATCGCGGCGTTTACACCTTTGCCGCCGGTCAACCGCTTGATCTCTTGAACCGCATCGACTTCCATCGAGTTCAGAACGATATCGGCTCCGAGCCGCTGTGCCAATTCCAGCTTGTCGGGAGCGACATCGGTTGCTATGATTCGGGTCGCTCCCATGATTTTGGCGAACTGGATTGCAAACAAGCCGATCGTCCCACAGCCGAGAACCGCTACCGTATCGCCGACATTAATGCCAACGCGGATCATCCCGTGTAAGGTGACGGCAGCCGGCTCGACCATGGCACCTTCGTGAAAGGACATTTCATCCGGCAAGCGGACAAGATTTCTGGCCGGCGCCACGGTATATTCCGCATATCCGCCATGAGTACGCGAACCCAAGTAATTGTAATCGTCGCAAAGGCCGTAATCACCGGCCTGGCAAAACTCGCACTCGCCGCAAGGAAGAATCGGTGCGACAGCAACCCGATCGCCCGGTTTAAATTCCTTGACCTTGGCACCGACCTCGGCGACCTCTCCGCAAAATTCATGTCCGGGTATCGTCGGAAACCGATAGGTGCCCGTCTTCATTACGCGCCCGAGGTCGGAACCACATACTCCAGCGGCCCGTACCCGTACTAATACCTCGTCTTCGTTAAAGGAAGGAATCTCTACCTGCTCATAGCGCAGATCGGCCGGCGCATGCAGAACCGCAGCATTCATCATTTTGTTCATCGTTATCCTCCTGCTCTCGGATCAAACTTCCGATGTAATCAAGGCTTTCATTCCCGAGCCTTGAGCGGCATAGTCCAGAGCGGCAACCGTTTCTTCTATCGGGAATTTGGCGGTAATGAGAGACTTCACATCGATTTTTCCGGTGGAAATCATGTTCATTGCTTTGTGAACGTCCAGCAAGCTGGAGCCGGTCGTTGCCGTAACGAGCAGCTCTTTATAATGAATCAGGTTTGTGTTCAAAGTAACGAATTCCTTGCCTTTCGGCAGCCCGCCAAATAAGGAGACGCGGCCGTGATAGCCGGCTACTTCCAGAGCGACCTTCTGCATCTCCGGATCGGAGTTCGATGTAATCACGACATCGACGCCAAGACCGTTTGTAATCTTATCGATTTCAGCCTTCAGATCCTTCTCTCTGTTATTGATGACGATATCTGCTCCATACTGTTTGATTTGCTCGAGCCGCGCGTCCGATCTCCCGGCAACAATGATCCGTCCGCCGGCCATCTTGTTCATCATGACGTGCAAAGCGCCGATCGGCCCGGGCCCGATGATCAGAACCGTATCGCCGGGAACCGTCCGGTGAGCTTCGTAAGCATGCAGCACGCAGGACAGGGGCTCAGCCAATGCCGCCTCCTCATAACTAACATGATCCGGAATCTTGATCACATTGTTGACTGCAAATGAAGGAACTTTGACATATTCGGCAAAGCCGCCGTCCATGCTGATGCCGAACGCTTGGTAGTTGGGGCACAATTGGTTATAACCGCGTATGCACATATGACAATGGCCGCAGCCTACATTCGGAGGCAAAGCAACCCGCTCCCCGACCCGATAACCTGTTATTTGGGAGCCGAGCTTGACGATTTCACCCGAGGTTTCGTGACCAAGCACACGCTTAACGCCCTCAGGAACTTTAAAGTGGCCGTAACGGTAGATTCGGTTATCCGTTCCGCACACGGAGCAGGCTTTCACTTTGACAAGCATCTCGTTCTCTTGAATTTCTGGAACCGGAACATCTTCGATTCGTATGTCGCCGATCCCGTAATAGAAGGCTGCTTTCATGCCGGTTTCCTCTCCCTCCGATGTTGGTTATCTCTCATTTTGATTATACAGAATTTTATTCTTCATTGTAAATTATAAAATATAATTTTATTTTATTTCGATCGAACGAAATTCTATCAAAGCCATAACAGCCTGCTTTGACAGAGATGCTCGTTGTCACACACTGGCTTACTTTTCCCTTGAGCTGCGCAGCACCTTGAACGTTTCTTCCATATAGTTCAAGGTTTGATTGAAATTTTTCGCAGCATAGCAAGCGTAAATCATATCCAGCACAAGAATTTGCGCCGCCTTCGACGCGGAGGCTTCCCAATACAGCGCCGACCCTTCGTTAGACGATTTCGAAGTCGTAAACAGCACAATATCCGAAAATTTTATGATCGGAGAGTCTTCGAACGACGTAATGCCGATCGTGCGCGCGCCTTTAGACTGAGCCAGCTTCATCGATTCAACGACGTTCTTGGTCCGGCCGGAATTGCTGATGCCGACCATGACGTCGCCCGGACCTGCAATCGCCGCGTACATCAATTGAGAGCTTTGGTCCTCGAGATGGATACATTTCTTTCCGGCCCGTGTAAAGCGCAGAACACCCGACAATGCCGCAACACTGGAAGAGCCCATGCCGCTGAAAAGAATAACGTTTGCTTGATCGATCGCTTCAACGGCCTTATCCAGCTGCTCCAGATTTAATCTTTGCTTCGTTTCGGTTAACGTTTGAACGTTCCGGTACAGCACTTTGTCCAGAATCACTTCGTGCGTATCGTGATTGGTAATATCCTCATAAACGTACGTATCCTCAGCCGGGCTATTGCCGCTCGCATCGTTCATCGTTAACGCCTCGGCGATGCCGATCTTCAGTTCCTGATAGCTGTCCAAGCCGATTTCTTTGACGAAACGGGTGATCGTCGACTCGGCCACGTTACATGCAGCAGCGAGTTCTTTCGTCGTAATGATTTTGCACTGGATTGGATTTTCCAGAATGTAATCGGCAATCCGACGCAATGCCGGATTCAAATAAGCGATCTTCTTATTGATTAGTCTAAATACATCCTGCTGTTGAACTTGATTCCCTGCTTCCACCGTCGGTGCACCTCACTTCCAGACTATTTCCTAGACTATTATAAACCATTTTCTAGAAGTGGAAACTTTTTTTCATCCGAGGCGGACGGGGAGCGGATCATACGCGCTTTTTCTTTTTGAGAGAATCGACGTAAACAGCCGTTACGATGACCAACCCTTTAATAATCATTTGCCAGTAGGACGAAACATGCAGCAAATTCAATCCGTTATTCAATACACCGATAATTAATGCACCGATGAAAACGCCGCCGATTTTTCCGACGCCCCCGGAGAAGCTGGTCCCCCCCAAGACGACGGCGGCAATGGCATCGAGCTCGAAGCCATCGCCGGAGGTCGGCTGTGCAGACGACATTCTCGCTGCCAGAATAACCCCGCTTAATCCCGCAAGCAGCCCGGAAATGGTGTATACCAAAATTTCGATTTTGGAAATGCTGATTCCGGAAAATCGTGCCGCCTCCCGATTCCCTCCGACGGCGTAAACATGCCGTCCGAACTTCGTTTTATTCAACAGGAACGAAGTAAGGGCCAAACAAACAACCATAATGACAACGGGAAAAGGAATGGGCCCGATATAACCGTTACCGATGAAAGTCAGCACATCATTTTTGAAGCTCATCGGCCGGCCGCCGGTTAGTACGTAGGAAAGTCCCCGAGCTATGATCATCATGGACAAGGTCACAATGAACGGCGGAATTTTGCCTTTGGTGATGACAAATCCATTGATCATCCCGAGCACGGCGCCCATCAGAATGCCGCATACAAGCGCCGGAACGATCGGCACCCCCATGAACAAAAGCCCGATGGTAATGACCTGGGATGACGCCAGAATGGAGCCTACCGACAAGTCGATGCCGCAGATCAAAATCGTAAAGGTCATCCCGAAAGCGATAATGGCATTAATGGATATTTGTCTGAAGACGTTTAAAATGTTGCTTGGCGTCAAGAATGTCGAGGTCGTCAACGAGAAAAATACGATCAGACCGGCAAGCGCCAGCAATATGCCCGAGTTGGAAACGAAATAACGAAGGATAGGCGAGTTCGTCCATGAATTGTGATTCTTGAGGGCCGACGGACTCATCGTTTGCGAAGTCCTGAATTTCATTTTACCCCTCCTGTTGCGTAAGTAAGAATGTTCTCCTGGGAGATTTCATTTTCATTCGTCAATACACCGCTGATGGTACCTTCGTGCATCGTGATAACCCGCGTACTCATATGGATGATTTCCGGCAGCTCGGACGATACCATGATGATGCTCACCCCGGCTTGGGCCAACGCCGACATGATGGAGTAAATTTCTTTTTTGGCGCCTACATCGATCCCGCGGGTCGGCTCGTCGAGAATCAGGATATCCGGTTTCATCGCCAGCCACTTGGAGATGATCGCTTTCTGCTGATTTCCGCCGCTAAGATTGATCAATTGCTGCTCCGGTGAAGGTGTACGGATAGACAGCTTCTCGATATACTCATCGGCCAGCGCCGACTCTTGTTTTCTGTCCACTTGAAACATCTTTACTAGCGTATCGAGCACGCTAAGGCTGATATTGTAGGACACGCTTTGAATGAGGATGGCCCCTTGTTCTTTCCGGTTTTCCGGGACAAAACCAATGCCAAATCGAATAGCGTCCTTCGGACTTTGGATCGCCGCTTTTTGACCGCCTACATGAATCTCGCCGCCGGTAAGCGGATCGATTCCGAATATCGTTCTCATCAGTTCCGACCTACCGGAGCCGACCAAGCCGTAAAATCCGAGAATCTCGCCTTTGTAAAGGCTGAAGCTAACCTGTTTCACGCGAGTCCCGCTGCTCAGATTCCGTACTTCCAACACTTTCTTTCCCGGAGTAACAGCCGGCTTCGTATAAATTTCGTTCAATTCTCTGCCAACCATTAACTGAACCAGCTCTTTGTAGCTCGTTTCCTTCATTGTTCTGGTACCTACGTAGGTGCCGTCTCTAATAACCGTTACCTTATCGGCTATAGCGAACAGCTCCTCCATACGGTGGGAGATATAAATGACGGAGACGCCTTTTTGCTTCAGCCCTCGAATCGTATCGAGCAGTTTGACAACTTCTTTGTCCGTTAAAGACGATGTGGGCTCATCCATGACGATGATCCGGTTATCCTTGGATAGTGCCTTTGCGATTTCAACCATTTGCTGTTGGGCCACCGTCAAGCTGCCTACCAGCTCGCTTGCGTCAATCCCCAGCTCGTACTGATCCAGTACATGCTGGCCGCGGCGAGTCATTTCTGTCCTATTGATCAGGTGCAGGGGACCCTTGGCGGGTTCCCTGCCCAAGAAAATATTTTCCGCTACCGTCATGTTCGGAGCCAGACAGAGCTCCTGGTGGATGACGCTAATGCCGATGCTTTCCGAAAAGCTGACATCTTTGATTTCTACCTTACGGCCATCAAAGTAGATGTCGCCTTCGTCCGGTGGCTGCAGCCCGCCAAGAATCTTGATCAGCGTCGATTTTCCCGCTCCGTTCTCTCCGAGAAGAGCATGGATTTCGCCCGCCTGCACTTCCAGACTGACGCGGTCGAGCGCTTTGACTCCCGGAAAACTCTTACTGATCTCTTTCATCTGCAATAAAGGCTGTGTGTTGTCCATATGAAGGCACCTTCCTTACCTGCGTCTTGCACCATTCCTTATTTCAAGTACTGCTGATAATTCGATTGATCTATGAATACGCTTTCCACTTTGACCGATTTTTCGAATTTCTCTCCGTTGATTACTTTATATACTAAATCGCCGGCCGTTTGCCCCATCTTTACTGGGAACTGAGCGGATGTGCCTACAATTTTGTTGTCTTTAATCAATTTGATCGCATCCTGAGAGCCGTCGATAGAGTAGATCTTGATATCTGTTCGTTTCGCAGCCTCGATAGCGGCCAAAGCTCCTACTGCCGACGGATCGTTGATCGTAAATACGGCGTTGATCTCAGGGTTCGATTGCAGGAAGTTTTCCATGATTGGCAGCGCGGATTCCGTAGACGCTTTCCCATCTTGTCTGGCGACAATTTTAATGCCAGGAGAGTTTTTTACAGCCTCTTCGAAACCGTTCGTCCGGTCGACAACAGCTTGCACGACGGACCAGTCGATAATGGCTACGTTTGCTTTGCCGCCGGTATTTTTCACCATCGCTTCGCCCAGCACTTTGCCGGCCATAAAGTTGTCGGTCGTGACCATTGCGGTAATCAAATCCGTATCTTCCGGCGGAACGTCCATAATAATGACAGGAATGTTAGCCTTTTTGGCGGAAAGGAGCGCCGTCTTGATCCCTTTGCTGTCTACCGGAGCAATAAAGATTGCATCGACCTTCTGCTGAATGAAATCTTCCACATCGGAAATTTGCTTGTTGATGTCCAATTGAGCGTCGACTTCGATGAGCTTGTCGCCATGCTTATCTACGATTTCGGATTTGAGCCCTTTGCTCCAGTCGATAAAATGCGGGTTGTTCAGGGTAAAATAAGATGCGGCAAACACGTGCTGCTTCTTCCCGTCTTTGGCGGAAGCTGCGCCTCCGTTCGGATTGCCGGCTGCATTTGGGGCTTGATTTTGCGCTCCGCATGCCGCCGATACCAACACCAGCACCAGAGCCATAAGCAGCGAGAAAATTTTTACAATTGTTGTTTTCATGGTACGATTCCCCCTTGTTCTTGTAAAAATGAATTAATGCACTTCCCAGTCCTTTGTCCTTTCGACCGCTTTTTGCCAGCCGGCGTACAATTGGTTGCGCTTACACTCTTCCAATGCCGGTTCGAAGCGTCGTTCCATCTCGAAAGTGTCCAGCAATTGACTTTGGCTTTCCCAGAAACCGGTTGCAAGACCGGCCAGGAATGCCGCACCGCGCGCCGTCGATTCCACGATTTTCGGGCGGATGACGGGTACGCCCAGCAAATCCGCTTGGAATTGCATAACGAAATTGTTGTTGCATACTCCACCGTCTACTTTAAGTTCCTTGTTCGGAATTCCCGAATCCTGTTCCATACAGGAGATGACATCGCGAATTTGATAAGCGATCGATTCCAAAGTGGCCCGAACGATATGGTTGCGGTTGGCCCCGCGGGTAAGTCCGAGAATTGCGCCTCTCGCATATTGATCCCAATATGGAGCGGACAATCCGACAAAAGCCGGAACGACGTAAACTCCATTGGTATCGGGAACTTCTTGGGCCAGCTGTTCCGTTTCCTTAGCGCTTGATATCAATTTAAGCTCGTCGCGAAGCCATTGGACCGAGGCGCCGACGACATAAAGCAAACCTTCCAGCGCATACTCCACTTTATTGTTCAATCCCCAAGCGACTGTCGTAAGAAGGCCCGAATCGGAACGGATCGGTCTTGATCCCGTATTCATCAGCAGAGAACCGCCGGTCCCGTAAGTAGCCTTAACCATGCCTTCCTGGTGACACGCCTGGCCAAACAGCGCTCCTTGCTGATCGCCGACTGCGGCAGCTATCGGAATGCTGGCTCCGAACAACGCTTCGTCGGTCATTCCGTACACGTCGCTGGAGGGGCGAAGCTCGGGAAGCATGGCGCGGGGAACGTCCAGTTCCTTTAGCATGACGTCGTCCCATTCAATCCGATTAATGTTGAACAAGAGCGTTCGAGATGCGTTGGAGTAATCCGTAACATGTACCTTGCCGCCGCTCAAATTCCAAATTAGCCAGGAGTCGACCGTACCGAAGAGCAGTTCTCCCCGCTCCGCCTTCTCTCTGGCGCCATCGATATGGTCCAGAATCCATTTGATTTTGGTTCCGGAGAAATAGGCGTCAATCAGCAAACCGGTATTGGCTTTGACGTACTCGCTCAGGCCTCTCTCCTTAAGCTCTTCGCAAATGTCGGCCGTACGGCGGTCTTGCCATACAATGGCATTCATCACAGGTTTACCTGTCGCTCTATCCCACACAACGGTTGTTTCCCTCTGATTGGTAATGCCGATTCCGGCTACGTCCTCAGGCTTTGCGTTGGCTTGGAGCATAGCTTCTTTAGCCGTCTTGAGTTGAGCGTTCCAGATTTCCGTCGGGTTATGCTCCACCCAGCCCGGCTTCGGATAAATCTGTGCAAAATCTTGATAAGCTATCGAGACGATATTCCCGTTGCGGTCGAATAATATAGACCTTGCACTGGTTGTTCCGCAATCAAAGGACAGTACATATTTCGCTACCATGCCAACAACCCACTTTCCAAAGCTGTAATTGCCAAAAGTGTTGCGAGGACAAAAGCGCTTACATGAAAGCACCGTTGTTATTTCTTAACGCGATGCGGCTGAACGGCCCGACGAGCCGTCCACCTCATTCGAACCTATAGCCGCCGGACCGGAGAACCGCATCTTTGTCAAGACAATGCTACCGATTATACTTCCATGCCGTAACGGTGAATCTTGTGAGTCGGGTAGAAGGAGAATGAAGGAATTGTGACGTCGGATGTTCTCGTTGCAACGAACAGTGTCGCTTCCGCTACATTTTCAACGTCGATGCAGCTGTTATAAATGCCTTCTTTCATTTCCTTCTCATCCAGCCATCCTTCAATGTAAGCAGGGATTTCGCCGTCGTAAATGCCCTTATCGATAATTTCGGTCATCGGTGTTTTTACGTGAGAAGGGTTAATGACCGTTACACCGATATTCTTGCCCTTGCCTTCCAGCAAAATGTTTTTGCTGAGACCCATCATGCCGTGCTTGGATGCGCGATATGGGCTGTGTCCCGGGCCGGATGCCACTTTCGCCGAGGAGGATCCCATGTTGATGATTCTTCCGCCGGTATGCTGCTTCTCCATGTACCGGAACGCTTCGCGGCAGCACAGGAATACGGCTGTCAAGTTCGGTCCGATCGTCTTGTTCCATTCTTCAAGCGTCGTCTCGCTAATCAGCGGTGACAGCGAATCGCGGCCTGCGCTATTGACCAACAGATCGATTTTGCCCCATTTGTCGAACGCCAGCTTGAAAAATTCGGCCACCTGATCCTCTTCAGTAACATCTCCCAAAAATGTCTCGCAAATTCCATTGCTCGCGGTAATATCGGAAGCTACTTGTTTCATCCGAGTACCGTCGATATCAACCAACAGCACCTTGCTTCCATTCGCCGCGAAAATCTTAGCTACGGCTTCGCCGATTCCCGAAGCTGCCCCCGTTACGATTGCAACTTTGCCTTCCAACTTATTTCCTTGGCTGTACATCTGCTTCTCCCTCTCCCATTTGAAATTCCTGCTGCTTGAACCATAAGAATGATTTCTTATACTCATATTATAGAATACTATTTTATTGTGTCAATCATAAAATGAAATTTTATTCGATTGCAGTCATGAAAAAATCGAAGGACATCTTTTTAGACGCAAATGAACGCTTCCGGCTCCGGGTCGTAGACGAAATCGATCCTCTTGTTTCTAAACATCCGAAATGCCGGTTTGTCGCCAAGAGTAAGTTCCGCCGCCGCTTCTTCGTCAAGCAGGACGACCGTATCGGAATGCAGCTGAAGCAAGGATCCTGGGCAGTTCGTCGTAACGGGGCCTGTAAATGCCTGATGAACAATTGAGCTTTTCTCTTTGCCATGGGCGATGAAAAGCACCTTGCTTGCCCTCATAATCGGACCTATGCCCATCGTTATTGCATGACGGGGAATCGGCTCTTCCTCAGAAAAATACTTGGCATTCGCCCTGCGCGTTTCCTCCGTCAATGCAACGATATGAGTCTCGCAAGACAGATCGGTGCCCGGCTCGTTAAAGCCGATATGACCGTTCAATCCGATACCAAGCAGTTGCACATCCAAAGACCCTGCTTCATGCAGCAACGCCTCGTAGCGGTGGCATTCCTCCTCGGCCGAATCCGCGGTTCCGTCGGGAATATGAATTCGTGCGGGATCTATATCGATATACTTGAATAAATGATCGCGCATAAAGGCAGCATAGCTTTGAGGATGTTTCCAAGACAGTCCGATGTACTCGTCGAGATTATAAGCGCTGACGTGCTGGAAGCTGACCGATCTCGTTTTCCCCAAGTTCACCAGTTCGCGATAAATGCCGACAGGAGACGATCCGGTTGCAAGCCCGAGCTTCGGATGTGCCTTCGATTGAACGATGTGGAGTAAAATTTCGGCCCCTATACGGTCCGCATCTTCGGGACGGGTAAATACGGCAATTTTCATCTCGTCTTACCCCTCTCGGAACGCTCTCACTTTATCGACGAGCCGCTTGCTTTTCGACGTAATCGAGGCGTAGTCACCATGCTTTGCAGAGCTGATCAAAGAGCCTCCGACGCCTACTGCAACTGCTCCGGCATCCAGCCACTCTGTAATCGA
This sequence comes from Paenibacillus sp. JCM 9796, assembly GCF_055379675.1. Taxonomy (NCBI): domain Bacteria; kingdom Bacillati; phylum Bacillota; class Bacilli; order Caryophanales; family Paenibacillaceae; genus Paenibacillus; species Paenibacillus sp. JCM 9796. The sequence goes on along the minus strand of NZ_AP043723.1, from coordinate 4,393,565 downwards.
CTGTTCGTTGACACCGCCTGTCGGCATCACGTTGATTTGCGGCAGCGGCCCTTTCAGCGAGCGGATCATGGAAGGTCCGTAGACTTCGCCCGGGAACAGCTTGATGATATCCGCTCCTGCACTCATCCCTTCGACCGCTTCCTTCACAGTCATTGCTCCTGGCATGCAAGGTATGCCGTAACGATTGCACAGCCGAATCGTTTCCGCATCGACATACGGGCTTACGACAAATTGCGCTCCCGATAAAATGGCCATGCGAGCCGTTTCGGGATCCAATACGGTTCCCGCTCCTAGCGTTACTTCGCCGGATGTAAAATGGTTCGCCAATTGCTCAATGACTTTGTGAGCAAAAGGAACGGTAAACGTAATTTCCAAACTTGAGATGCCGCCTTCCAAGCAGGCCTCAGCGATCTTAATTGCCTGCTCGCCGTTGTCGGCACGCACCACGGCTACAATTCCTTCGTCACAAATTCGTTTGATTACTTTTAGTTTATTAATCGACATAGGCCTATTCCCCTTGGTCCGTAACGGTTACTTTAAATATTCCAGGACATTCGCTGCAGCCATAACGCCCATATTCTCGACCGCTTGATAGGTTGAAGCTGCGCAATGGGAGCCGATGACCAGATTGTCCAGCTCCAGAAAACCGCGATCCTGCGGAGGCTCCTGTTCAAACACATCGATGCCTGCGCCCCAAATCCGATTGTCCCGCAGAGCTTGCAAAAGCGCCTGCTCGTCAATCAGTCCGCCTCTCGCCGTGTTGACAATGACAGCCGTTTCTTTCATGCTTGCCAGCTCTTTCGCGCCGATCAAATGATGCGTTTGCTCCGTTAGCGGCAGATGCAGGCTGACAAAATCGGATTGCTCTAACAGCTCTTTCAAGCTCACATATTCAATCTGATGCTCAGCCGCATAAGCTTCATCCCGAAATAAATCATACGCCAGCACCTTCATGTTAAATCCGCGCGCCCTTGCGGCTACGCCTTTGCCAATTGCCCCCATGCCGACGAGTCCGAGCGTCTTCCCCCATACGTCGACGGAGGTAATCTTCGTCCAATTCAACTGCCTGCAGCCCTTATCGATCGGAATCATTCTTCTTGCGGCGGCAAGCATGAGCGCCATCGCGTAGTCGGCTACAGCATCCTTATTGGCTCCGTTCGTTACCGTCACCGGAATGCCTTTGCTCCGTGCATAGTTCAAATCGATATTATCCGTTCCTACGCCATACTTCGAAATGACTTTTAATTTCGGGGCATGCTCCAGCACCTCTTGATCGACCGGGTCCACGCCGACGATGAGCGCATCCGCTTCTGCGACCAAATCCATCATTTCTTGCTTGCTCAGAATGCGTCCATACGGATTCAATACGAGTTCGCAGCCTTTCTCCTTCAGCATGTCGATCGGTTGCGGATTCCCTTTGCCGAACGATCGGGGTGTAACCAATACTTTGTGAGCCATATGCGCTTCCCCCTCTAGTTCTTCCTGATCTTACGCGAAAATGCGAATGACGGGTTGTGAACCATCATATCCGCTATGGCGGACTCCGAAACTCCACGCTCGCGCAGCAACGGAATAAAACTTGCCGTCATGTGATCAAGTCCGATTTCACCGCCGTAGCTTTTCAGTCTGGCGCGAGTTGTATCGAGCCCTAGCAAAATTGACCTGCCGTAGCCGCGCTCCAGCATCCGAACGATCAAATCCGCCTCACTCTCATCGTCGTGATACTTATATCTGCCGATCGTATCGTATTCCAGATATACGCCGGATTGAGCGAGAGCCCGGTGAACGCCGTCATCTCCGAGCGTCCGGTCCAGATGGCAGACGATCAACTGATCGGGAGCGATTCCCAGCCTCATGAAATGTTCGGCAACGACGATGCCTTGGCGGTGAGTCTCGGTATGGCACATAATCGGAACGCCGGTTTGCAGCGAAGCGAGAGCTGCCGCATTCAGCAGCTTGATACATAGCGCACCCGGCTGATCCTCATCGATGGCGGTTTTGATCAGTCCGGCTTTGGCGGTTATACGCTCCGCCGGCCAATTCCGGTCCGCACCGACATACATCCCTGCTTCAATTTCGGAGATGAACAGCCGGGCAAGACGCTCTTCGTCCATCTGGAACAACCAATGATCCTTTTCATAGAAGCTTGCCTTATGAAATCCGGTTGACGCGATAATGTGAACGCCGGTTTGTTCGGACGCCGCGGCCAGCAAATCCGCCATGCGGCCGCAGCCGACCGGCTGCGCATCGATAACAGCTCTTCCGCCTAGACGGAAAAAGCGGTGCAGCTCTTCGCTCGTCTTCTCGAAATCGTCGATGCGCAGTACCGGATTCAACTGCGACGGCTTGCCTTCTGCAATGAACAGATGCTCGTGACTGTGACAAAATCCTAACTCCGTAGAAGGGATATCTCCCAAAACCGTACGAATGAACGTAGTGAATTCTCCTTTCCGCTAAGCTGAAGTAGTCCCTTCACGGATAGATTAACACAGGTACGTCATTTTGTCATCATCTCATTAGGTTGTCATTACATCCTTACATGTTTATCATCTGAAATCAGGCGGTACGCGCCTGGCCATCCCTGTCCAAATCGCCGCTTCAATGACTGCATGCCTTACTTTTGGAACAACGTGTTCGTTAAAAATACTGGGGATAATATACAGCTCGTTCAATTCGCTCTCCGCAATGACGGAAGCGATGGCCCGGGAAGCCGCCAACTTCATCGGATCGTTGATTTGGCTCGCTCTGCAGTCAAGCGCCCCCCGGAAAATACCCGGAAACGCCAGCACATTGTTGATTTGATTCGGGTAATCGCTCCTGCCTGTTGCGAGAATGCGGACATGGGGGCGCGCTTCCTCCGGATCGATTTCAGGTTTGGGATTGGCCATTGCGAATACGATATTGTCGGGGGCCATTTGCTTGATATCTTCCGCTGTGAGAAGCCCTCCCTTGGACACTCCGATAAACACGTCCGCCCCCCGCAGAGCTTCCTTCAAACCCGTTTTCTCGCAGCCCACCTGCGGTTGATCGGCAAGCCATTGCCACATCGGATGCGGGTAATGTCCGCCTCGTACGATCGTACCTTCCCGATCGACCGGAATCAGTTGGGTTACTCCCGCGGACAGCAGCATTTTACAAATCGCGACGCCCGCTGCACCGATGCCGCTAACGACGACCCGAACTTGATCGATTCGCTTTCCAACCAGCTTCAACGCATTCAGCAGACCGGCAAGGACCACGATGGCCGTACCGTGCTGATCGTCGTGGAATACCGGAATATTCAGACGCTCGGCCAACTGCGTTTCGATTTCGAAACAGCGCGGAGAGCTGATGTCTTCCAGGTTAATGCCGCCAAAGATCGGACTGATATGAAGGATAGTGCGCACAATCTCGTCTGTATCTTTCGTATCCAAACATATGGGAAAAGCGTCGACGCCTGCCAGCTGTTTGAACAGCATCGCCTTTCCCTCCATGACCGGGGCGGCAGCCTGGGGACCGATGTCTCCCAGGCCGAGCACCGCTGTCCCGTCCGATATGACTGCCACGGTATTCCGCTTGATGGTCAGCGAATAAGCCTTGCCCGGATCTTCATGGATCGAGTTGCAAACCTTGGCTACGCCCGGAGTATAGACGCGCGATAAATCGTCCCTGTTTTTAATCGGCATATTCGGATGAATCGATATTTTACCGCCCAAATGTGCCAAAAACGTCCGGTCGGAAACGTTGACGACGGTTACGCCTTCGAGCTGCTGCAGAGCTTCGGCGACAGCTGTTTCCCCGAGTTCCGACACATGGACCGTAATATCGCGTACGGAACCGCTTTTGCTGGTCCTGATCACATCGATCGATACGATATCGCCCCCTGCCTTGCCGATGGAGTTGGCCACTTCCCCAAAAGTGCTCACTTCATGATTAATCTCCAAACGAAAAATGATGCTGTTATATCCCACCAGCTACCTCCCCTTGCCGAAGAACGAGCCGAAGCTCCGATCAAAGAATGTTGATCCCGATAAACTTGCTTTCCATCATTTCCTGAATCGCGTATTTCACGCCTTCCTTACCGACACCGCTTAATTTAACGCCGCCATAAGGGTGATTGTCCTGGCGGTAGGTCGATATTTCATTAATCCACACGCCGCCGGTAACCAACTGATCCGCCAGGCGCAAGGCACGGTTGATATTGGTCGTAAAAACGCCCGCTTGAAGTCCGAAGTCCGAATCGTTAGCCATACGAACGGCATCCTCTTCCGTTTCGAACGGGATGACGGACACGATCGGCGCGAAAACCTCCTGACAGACAACTTTCATGTGCGGCTTGACATCGGCCAACACTGTAGGTTCGAGAACCGTTCCGATTCTTATCCCGCCCGTTAGAACGGTCGCTCCCTGACTCTCGGCATCCTTCACCCACAATTCTGCGCGTTTAGCCTCCGCCTCGCTAATCATCGGACCGATATCGGTCGTCTCCGACATTGGATCTCCGATTCGCAGCTGTTTTACGCTTCTCACGTATTCGTTAATAAAATCGTCATAAACGGAAGACTGGACATAGATTCGCTGTACCGAGATACAGGCTTGCCCGGAATAGGCGAACGCGCCTCGCACTAAAGCGGGTATCGCCACAGACAGATCGGCGTCGTCAAAAATCAAATTGGGAGCGTTAGAGCCAAGTTCGAGCGTTAGTTTCTTGAGCCCTGCCCATTCTTTGATCTTCAGTCCGATCGGCACACTTCCCGTAAAGGATATTTTGGCCACCCGCGGATCTTTCACGAGCGGCTCGCCGATGGACGAGCCTCTGCCAAGAACGATGTTCAGCGCTCCTTTCGGCAGTCCCGCTTCTTCGAACAAGCGCGTGAGTCGGAGCGCTGTCAAAGGCGTTTTGTCGGCAGGCTTCAATACGACCGTGTTACCGGCCGCAAACGCAGGCGCCAGCTTGTGCAGCACCAGATTCAACGGAAAATTGAAAGGCGTAATAGCAGCCACGACGCCTAAGGGGTAGCGGCGCACCATCCCGATCCTGTTTTCCCCGCCGACGGCGGCATCCATCGGAACGAGCTCGCCGCCCAGCGATTTCGCTTCATCCGAAGCGAAACGGAGCACCTGGACGGCGCGTCCGACCTCCCCCCGCGCATCGCGAAGCGGTTTTCCTGCCTCAAGAACGATGCTCTTAGCGAATTCCTCCGTACGCGATTCCAGCAGATCGGCGGTTTTGCGCAATATCGCCGACCGCTTGTAGGCGGGGAGATGCCGCATCGTATCGCGGAATACACGATCGGCTGTCGCGACCGCCAGTTCCAGATCGTCTGTCGTAGCGTATTCGACGGTTCCCGTGACTTCACCGGTGTAAGGATTTAGTACTTCTTGCGAAATGCGGCCGCCCCCGATGAGCTCTTCCCCATCAATGATCGATCCTGCATGAATGGTATGACCCGGCATAGCGTCTCCTCCTTACGATAAGGGATATTATTTACTTATGTTTTCTCGCAATGGCCTTGCACGCCTTCTCCGCCACATGCATTGCGGTTAATCCGAATTTGTTCAACAGAGCGCTGTTGGATCCTGATTCCGAATTTCGGTCCTGTACTCCGACCCGCTCCAAAGGAACCGGGTTATGCTCTCCAAGCAGTTCCGCGACGGCGCTCCCCAGTCCTCCGTAAATGCTGTGCTCTTCAGCTGCCACGACCGCTCCCGTTTTGCGGGCGGAAGCGATGACCGCTTCGGCATCGATCGGTTTGACGGACGGCAGGTGAAGAAGCTCCGCCGAAATTCCTTTTTGCTTTAGCAGCTCGACAGCCTCCAGACAGCGGCCGGTTTGGGTGCCGGTCGACACGATCGTGACGTCGGTTCCGACCCTCATGATCACGCCTTTCCCGAGTTGGAAACGGTAGCTCGCTTCGTCGAACAATACGGGATACGAATCGCGTGCCACCCGGATATAGACAGGTCCGTCGTACCGGTTCGCGAAATCCATCATTTGCTGCAGCTCGACCGAATCGGCCGGCGCCAAGACAATCATTCCCGGCAGCGTACGCATCATCGCGAAATCTTCAAGGGATTGGTGCGTCTTTCCCGTACAGCCGTTCAACAACCCGCTGTAAGCGCCGATCATCTTGACATCCATATGGGGCTGTGCGACAGTTACCACAATTTGATCGAATGCCCGCTTTACGATAAAAGCCGCAAAAGAGCATACCCACGGCTGAAGCCCGACGGAAGCGAGGCCTGCGGCGGTTCCCAGCATGTTCTGTTCGGCGATTCCCATTTGCAGAAATTTGCCGCTGTTGCGCTCCGCCACTTTATCCAGTTTCGTCGAGTTCGCCAGATCGCCGTCCAATGCGAACACGCGCGGATCGCTTTGCGATAACTCAAGCAGTTTGTCGCCGAATGCGTCTCTCATCGAAATGAGTGGGGAAAATGTCGTCAATGGATTCATTGTGCATTGCCTCCTTGAAGATCGGATAGAGCAACAGCCAGTTCCTGATCGGTCGGGATCTTGGAATGCCATAAGTAGTTGTTCTCCATATAGCTGACCCCTTTGCCTTTGACGGTATGAGCCACGATGATCGTAGGTCGGCCGTTCGCCTGTTTGGCGTCGTGCAGCGCTTTGATGATTTGCTTGAAATCATGTCCGTCGATCGAAACGACATGGAAGCCGAAAGCCTCCCAACGGGCTGCGGGATTAAAAACCGGGATTTCCCGCGTTCTTCCTTCCGTTCCTTCCCATCCATATTGCTGCAAGCGGTTGTAATCCAGAATGACCGTTAGATTGTCGAGCCGGTATTTCGCCGCAACGTCGGCCGCTTCCCACACTTGGCCCTCTTGCGCCTCGCCGTCGCCGATCATGCAGTAGGTCCGGAACGGCATTCCTTTCAATTTTGCCCCAAGCGCCATGCCTACCGCCGCCGATATCCCCTGCCCCAGCGATCCGGTCGACATATCCAGTCCCGGCAGCAGCTTCATATCCGGATGCGCCTGCAGGCGCGAATCGATTTCGTCGAACGTATCCAGCTCTTCCTTCGGAAAATAGCCTCGTTCTGCCAACGTGCAATATAAAGCAATCGCGGAATGTCCTTTAGAAAGGACAAACCGGTCTCTGTTTTCCCAAGAAGGATTTTTCGGATCGATATTCATAACTTCAAAATATAGCGCTGTCAATAAGTCCGTTGCGGACATAGGACCGCCCAAATGCCCCGCTCCGGCGTGATACACGGTTTTCACCACGTTCCGGCGGATCTCGGCGGCAATGTTCATTAATTTTTGCTCATTCACGATTTCCAGATGCTCCATGTTCAGCCACTCCTTTTAAGTGAGATATAGACGCCCATCTAATCGATTAGATTTTGTTTTAGAACTCATCTAATCGATTAGATGATAGCTTCATCATATCTCGAATTGCTAATTTTGTCTAGTAATGAATAGCCCGATTAGAGTGATTCGTTGAAACGGATTAACACTTTCATCAGATCTTCCCCGTTTTTTATCGCCTGAAACCCTTGCTCGATCGCTTCTTCAACCCGAATTCTTTTCGAAATCAATTCCTCCACGGGGAAATCCGCATCGTTCAGCAATCGAAGCGCCTCATGGAAATCGGAATACGTGTACACTCTCGTGCCCAAAACATGCTGTTCCTTCATCGTCACCTGTTGCAAATCGATAACGGGACTTTGCTTGAACATCCCCCCGGCAACGATCACGCCTCTTACTTTGGTGACTTCGACGGCCGCAGCCAACGAATGCGGACTGGCTGCAAGCTCAAACGAGATATCCGCTCCCTCCGCTCCGAAGAAATCTTTCATACGTGCGGAGGAATTTTCTTGTGCAGCATGTAAAGTATGGAATCCGAGCTTCTTTGCGAGCTTAAGGCGGTGCTCATTGATGTCCGTGACGACAACGCGCGAAGCTCCCGCTTTTTGCGCCACTAATGCAACCAAGATACCTATAGGACCGGCCCCGAACACGGCTGCCGTTTGCCCGAATAAAAGCCCGGAGCGCCTGATCATATGTACGGCAACCGCGGTCGGTTCGGTAAACGCCGCCCGGTCCATCGACATTCCCTCCGGAATTCGATGCAGCCTCTCTACAGGTACGCATATAAAAGAAGTAAACCCGCCATCCTTATCCAAGCCGTACAAACCAAGTTTTCTGCAAACATTGTAGTACCCTTGCCTGCACGGTTCGCACACGCCGCAGGAAATCAAAGGCTCAACTGCGACTTTGTCACCCGGAGAAACATTCGCATTCCCTGTAGCGTTGACCCCTTCCACGACGCCGGCAATTTCATGCCCCAATACGACCGGATTGACGATTCTACTAAAACCGCCTTGCCAAGCTACGATATCCGATCCGCAAATGCCCGCCCTGTATACACGGATCAGAGCCTCTCCTTGTTTAGGCGCCGGTTTTTCGCGCTCTAGGACGGAGAGCTTTCCGTTTAATTCGTATACCAATGCTTTCATGTTCTCCTCCTCGCGCTCACGCGTTCGCCAGCCATCCACCGTCTATATACAGCGTCTGGCCGGTCATATAATCGGAAGCCGAGGAGGCCAAGAAGACGCCCGCTCCTCCCAAATCATGCTCATTTCCCACGCGCCTCATCGGCGTGCGCTCGATCATCCATTTGACTTTGTCGCCATCCTCAAAAGCGGGGCCTGTCATTTTCGTTTTAAAATACCCCGGCCCTATTGCGTTCACTTGAATGCCGTCCTTGGCGAATTCTACGGCCATCGCCTTCGTTAGCTGTCTGACTCCCCCTTTACTTGCGCAGTAAGCGGCAAAGCCGTGAAACCCGACTTCGCTCGACAACGACGAAATATTAATAATCTTGCCCGCTTCTTTTTGCTGCATGTAAGGGATGACCAGCTGACTGACGACAAACATGCTCTTCAAGTTAACGTCCAGCACCAAATCCCAGTCATCGGCAGTCAAATCCAAAAATCCTTTGCGTACGTTTAACCCCGCTGCATTCACCAGGATATCGATTCCATTTTGTTCTGCGGCAACCCGGTCCACGAACGGTTTCAGTGCTCCGGCATCGCGGATGTCACACGCCTGATACAAACATTTTCTAGACATGGACTCGATATGACTGGCGGTTTTCCGAAGTTCTTCCTCCGTACGGCTCGTTAAGGCGATGTCTGCGCCGGCTTCGGCGAGAGCCTCCGCGATCATGCGGCCGATTCCCCTCGCTCCTCCTGTGACCAGAGCCGTTTTCCCATGCAAATCAAACAATGCAAATCCCCTCCCTATTCCATTAAAAATACCGGTTTCAATATTTTCTTATCCAATGCATCCTCAAAAGCCCGCTCAAACTGCTCCAAGCTGAAAACCGTCATGATCGATTCGACTTCGACAGCTCCCGAGGATAACAGTTCCAACGCTGTTTGATAATTTTGTTTCTTGCAGGCATAGCTGCCCACGATTCGAATTTCGCGTCGAACGATAGTCGAAAGATCTAATGCAGATAAATCTGAAAACAAACCGACAAGTATCAACTGCCCGCCTTTTTTCAACACGCTGATGCCAGTCTCTATGGCTGTTGTGCTGCCTGAGCAATCGATGATACAATCGAAAGCGCCGCACTTCAATTCGCCCATAACTTTACCGATCGCCTGTTTGGACAGATTGACCGTACGGATCCCTAATGCTCTGGCAGCCGGCAGCCTGGCTTCCTCATCGCTGCCGAGACCGATAATTACCGGAACCGCCCCCACCGTGCGGATAACTTGGGCGGCAAGGATACCGATCGGACCTGGGCCGAAGACGGCGACATAATCGCCTTCACGAATTTGGGCGCGGTCCTTTATCGCGTGCACGACAACAACCAGCGGTTCCGTCCAAACGGCGCGCAGCAAGTCCAAATCAGCCCGGATTCGATGAACGTCATACACTTTTGTGCAGATATATTCCGCGAACCCGCCGTCCAGATGCAGGCCTCGAACCCGGTAATGTTCGCAAATATGGTGATCTCCTGCCAAACAATATGCACAACGACCGCACGATACGTTGGATTCGACGATCACCCTGTCTCCCGGCTTGACGTCCGTTACTCCCTCGCCGACCTCCTCGACGATCCCCGACAGTTCATGGCCCAATATGACAGGAACAGCCATAAAGCTGTAGGACGGGTCGTAACGGTATGCATGAAGATCGCTGCCGCACACGGAAGCCGCGTGGATTCGAATCAGAACGTCGTCTTTTTGCGGCTTCGGGAGCTCCACCTCGCGTAATACGACATGCCCCCGCAGACGCTCTGTTTTCACTAAAGCCCTCATCTTCATACTCCTTCTTCTCTTTGAAGCACAATCTTGCCTCTGACCCGCTCCGTTTGACTCCATGTGTGGCCTTCCTTTACGCCTTCCAGCGTCAGCGGGAGCCGTTTGGTAACAACCGGCTTCAACTGTTCCGACTCAATAAGTTTCGTTAATTGATCAAGCCGCTGGGCATTCGGTTCCGTAAATACGTAGCTTGTTTTTATCCTTTTTTGCTCTGCCAGCCCGCTGCGAGGAATTTCCATATCCGGGCTGCCAAAAATCGTAACGAGATGGCCGCCATCTTTTAACACTTTGTAGCTTTGCAATAATATCTCTCCGCCAAGTGTGTCGAATACAACATCGTAGTCCGTCAATAACTCCGAAAAGTCCTCACAAGTGTAATCAATAACACAATCCGCACCCATGCTTTTGACAAACGAAATATTGCCGGTACTGGTCGTTGCCGCAACAAAAGCTCCAAGCGCTTTGGCAATTTGAATGGCCACCGTTCCGATGCCGCCGGCTCCGGCATGAATGAGCACTCTCTCCCCCGCCTTCAAGCCGGTGCAATCCTGCAGCGCCTGCCATGCAGTTATGCCGACCAGCGGGATGGATGCCGCTTCCGCAAAACCGATATTTTTCGGCATATGCGACACGAGGTTTTGTTTCACTACAATTTCGTCCGCGTAGCTCCCGTGCAAATGGATATCCGGCCTGCTATATACTTTGTCGCCGACTTTGAATGCCGTTACGCTTGCCCCAACCTCCTTGGCAATGCCCGCGAAATCCCATCCTAAAATTAACGGCAGGCGATAAGGAATCGCCTTTTGAAGATATCCCTCCCGAATTTTCCAATCGACCGGGTTTATGGCTGCCGCCTTGACTTCAATCAAGATTTCATCTTCGGCAATATCAGGAGTCGGAACAACGATCTCTTCCAACGCCTCCAGCCCGCCGTATCTCCGTATGCCTATCCCTTTCATCGATGCCTCTCCTTTCGAAACAATTACACTGCCGCTTTCTTGCTGCTTACACTTTGCAGGAAAATGCTTCCGATAATGATGACTCCCTTGATGACTTGCTGAGGGTAGTCGGGTATGCTCAAGAGATTCATAATATTGCTGATCAGCGCTAGAATTAATACACCGATGACCGTATGGATAACGCTCCCTTTTCCGCCGACGAGGCTCGCTCCGCCAATTACGCAGGCAGCAATGGCATCCAGTTCCAGGCCTATTCCGGTCACCGGCACGCCGACGCTGGAGCGGGAGGTGGCCACCAGACCGGCTACCGCACTTAACAAACCGCATATGGCGTAGACTAAAAATTTATATTTTTTCACATTGATGCCGGCCAGAAGAACCGCCGTTTCGTTGCTTCCCGTTGCGACGATCAGACGTCCGAAGGCTGTATATTTCATGAGCAAATAGAACAATGCCACTACAACGGCACCTAACAGGATCGGCCAAGGGATGCCGATGACCGGAATGAACGTATTGCCGAAATCATTCACAATTTGGGTAGACGCCTGATCCAGCGGCAATCTGACCGGCTGTCCGTTCGTCATCATAAATGCGAGCCCGCGGGCCATGGTCATCATCGCAAGCGAAGTTACAAACGGAGACATTCTGCTGTACGAGACCAGCAGCCCGGTTATGGAGCCAAGCGCCATGCCGAAAAGAACGGAAATGGCTATTCCGAGGATTAATCCGCCGACACTGGTAAATTCCCAGCTCGTCAGCGATATACTCAACATCATGCTGCCAACTGCCGCTACGGAACCTACCGACAAATCGATGCCGCCGGTTAAAATAACCAACAGCATTCCGATACTGACGAGAAACAAAGGGACGTTTTGTCTCAACAAATTGGAAACATTTTGGGCGGTGAAAAAGGCATCCGACAACAAGCTCGACAATATGATCAATGCCGCGAGTATGAAAAAAACATTATATTTGACTATAAAATCTTTGGCATCAAACTTTTTGGCCGCTCTAGTTCTGTAGTCGACCTGGTGATTTTGAATTTCTACATGTTCATTGTTCACTTCAGGATACCCCCATTGACAGCCTTATCAGGTTTTGTTCCGTCAGTTCCTCTTTGGAAAGCTCCCCCATGATTTCGCCTTCGCGCATCACCAGCACCCTATCGGACATACCGATAATTTCCGGCATTTCGGATGACACGATAATAATGGCTTTCCCCTCCTCCGCCAATTGATTTATAATTTTATACATCTCGACTTTTGCTCCTACGTCCACGCCGCGGGTCGGTTCATCCAAAATCAACACTTTGCACCCTATGGATAGCCATTTCATCAATGCCACTTTCTGCTGGTTGCCGCCGGATAAATTCGATACTTGGGTTTCTATCGAAGCGGTCTTGACGGCGAGCTTACCGACCCAATCGTTCACGGCGGATGTTTCTTTGCGCCGCTGTATCCATCCGAACGAATTGGTAAAAGCGTCAAGTGAATTCAGCGTAGCGTTGTTTTTTACGGACATTTGCAAAAGTACCCCTTGATTTTTGCGGTCTTCCGGCAGCATGGCGATTCCGCATCTTACAGCCTGTTTTGGACTATTAATATCCAACAGCTTGCCGTTTAGGTACACTTCCCCGCTATCCTTCTTATCCGCGCCGAATATCGCTCTCATCGTCTCGGTTCGTCCGGCGCCGACAAGCCCGCTAATTCCCAGAACTTCGCCGGCTCTCACTTCAAAACTGATCTGTTTAAACCGGCTCCCGCCTGTCAAGCCTTCCACCTTCAAAACGACGTCGCCAATATTCGCATTTCTGGCAGGAAAAAATTCGTTCAAATCGCGTCCGATCATCAAGTTAACCAATCCGGTTTTGTCGATCTCATTCACATGCACCGTGCACACATTGTTGCCGTCCTTAAGGACCGTGATTCTGTCGCATATTCTGAAGATCTCTTCAAGCCTGTGGGAGATATAGATGATGCAAACTCCGCTTTGTTTGAGCTTACCGATAAGCTGGAACAAGTTCTCTACTTCCTTTGAAGTAAGCACGGCGGTTGGTTCATCCAAAACAAGCACGGTTGAATTTCTCGAAAGAGCTTTGCAAATTTCCACGACCTGCTGATAGGCTACGGGCAGCTCCGCAACGGGAGTCATCACATCGATGTCTGCAAAGCCCAGCTGTTCCAGAAGCGTTTCGGCTTTTGCCCTTAATTCTCGCCAATTGATGAACGCCTTCCCGCTCCCTAGATTATCGATAAATATATTTTCTGCAACCGTCAAATGCTTGGCGAGGGCAAACTCTTGATAGATGACGGAAATGCCGTAGTGAAGACCGTCTCTCGGATTTGAGATGTTTGCTTTCTTCCCTTTAATCCATATCTCGCCTTCATCTTTTTGGTAAGCGCCGGACAAAATTTTCATGAGGGTCGACTTGCCGGCGCCGTTTTCTCCGATTAAACAATGTACTTCTCCTTCTCTGGCGCTAAAATTCACTTCATTGAGTACACGAAGTCCGCCAAAGCTTTTGCATATCCCCGACATTTCGATCAAATTGCCGTCTTTCACGTTCATCTCCTCCCTGCTTAAGTTCCGCCATAAGAGCCCGCTTCATTGCGCCTTGGACTCCTATGGCAGAACCAATACTAAATTTTTAAGATCCGGTTTTCGCCTTTAGATCTTTGAGCACTTCCGGGATTGTCTTGAACTCAATCGGTTGATATTTGAAAAATGGATTCGACTTATCCGGGTCGTAATATTGATCCACATTGTCCTTGGTGATCGCACCAGACTGAAGGTGGGTCTCCAGCGGCATATTGTTGGCATCAAAGCCTTCGGCAAAAATTTTATGAATCAACTGAATCGTTTCTACACCCAATTGTGCGGAATTGTACGGTCCGGTAACGAGCAATTCCCCGCTTTTGATGAGCTCTAGCGCCTCTCTGGTCCCGTCCGAAGAGCATGCCACCTTGATTTCGCCTTTTTTGTTAATATTGCCGAGTGCTTTCAGAGCGCCCATCCCCATAAAATCGTTGTCTGCAAGAATAATGTTCAGCTTGGAAGCATTGGCCGCAAGAAGATCTTCCGCAGCTTTGAGCCCGCCTTCCTCCGTCCAATTCCCGGTGCCGATTCCAAGCACCGAAAATTTCGTTTCGGGATCATCGAACTTGCCGCTCTTCTTGATTTGTTCAAACAGATAATATCCTCTGAGCATTGCCTCTTCTTTGGACATTGTTTTTCCCAGCTTTTGCATGCGCCCGTAAATGATCCCGCCAATCATTCCGTTCAGGCGGCTTTCCGAAGTGGCATTGCCCATAACGCCAATGATTAAGGCGGCGTTGATCGGATCCTCATTCTTGTATTGTTCGGCGACGTATTTCCCCGCTTCAAAACCGTTGGAATAAGAGCTCTGATTGATGGTCGTTATGACTGGAGCCGAGCTGTCCGGCGCCGTTCCGACAGCAATAACGGGAATCCCCGCCTCCACGGCATGCTTGATGTCGGATGCAACTCCCAATACGTCAGTAGGATTGACGACAAGGATATCGACGCCTTGGGTAATAAAAGAATCGATGGCCTGGCTTTGCTTTTCGAGTTTGCTTCCCGCAACCTGCACTTTCACTTCATAGCCGTATTTTTCCGCCATTTTTTTCGCGCTATCGATCAGATTCACAAACCACGGATTATCAAGAGTAATTTCAGACCAGCCGATTACAATTTTTTTCGGATCCTTCGGAGTTTTAGGCAACGCTTTTTTAATATTGGATCGATCTCCCATGTTGGGATTCGTTACTCCGGAAAGCGAAGTTTTAGGCAGCAATTGATAAATATCGGGATAACCGGTGTTTCTGTCAGCCGAGGCTTTCTGCGTACCCTGGACGGTTTTCGGTGCCGGCGCAGTCTGTTGATCGCACGCGGATAAAGCGGCAAGGGAAAGTGACATTGCCAATCCAAGCTTCAAGAATGCAGTTTTCTTCATGAACATGACCCCCTGGTATGATGGATATGTGATTACCAACGATCGACGACGTTAACTCCAACGGTCTTGAATTCGCCCATGGACATCAAAACGCCGCCGGCTTCTTCCAGGCTTACCGTTCGGGTGACCAATTTAGCCGGATTCAAGATCCCCTTCTCCACCATTTGAAGCATGGCCTCGTACCGATGCGCCTGCATGCCGAGCGAGCCGACAATGGAAAGCTCTTTCTGAACGATGACGTCGATCGGCATGGGAATCAAACCTTGCTCATCTTGCGATGTAAGTCCGATTTGCAGCTGGCGTCCTCTCTTACGTAAGCTGTGAACGGCATTTTGACATGTCGCTTTCACACCTAAAGCATCGACCGCTACATGAGCGCCGCCCTTCGTTAGTTCCGTTATTTCCCCGACCGCATCTTTTTCTTTGGCATTGATGGTTACGGCCGCTCCCAGCTCTTTTGCCAGTTGTAAGGACTCGTTATTAATGTCTACGGCGATCACTTTGGCGCCGATGGCGGATGCGATATGAATAGCGGAAAGTCCGATACCGCCGCAACCATGCACGGCGACCCATTCCCCCGGGCTTACCTTGACCTGATCCACGATTCCATGAAATGAGGTCATGAATCTGCATCCTAATGCGGCCGCCTCCACAAATGGGATGTTGTCGGGGAGAGCGACCAGATTGAGCTCGGCGTTGGGCACATGAACAAACCGTCCGAAGCCTCCCCAGTAATCGAAGCCCGGTGATGTATAATTTTCGCATACGTTTTGGTGCCCGCTTTTGCAGTGCTCGCATGTACCGTCGCCTTGACTGAACGGCACGATCACCCTGTCGCCTTTTTTGAAGCTTCTGACCTCGCTTCCCACCTCTTCAATGACACCGCAAAATTCATGTCCCAGCACGTGCGGCAATTCCAAATTCACGCCAAACCAGTTCCAGTCCCCCATCCATGCATGCCAGTCGCTTCGGCAAATGCCGTTCGCTTCGACGCGAACAATGACCCCGTGGGGAGTTAAAGTCGGATCGGGCATTTCCATGACTTCCAAAGGCTTTCTAATTTCCGTCAGAACCATCGCTTTCATGTACATTCACTTTCCCTTCTATAATTAAGTTTGGTGTAACCGCATACATTTCCGAAAACGAGAACGCTCAATCGCTAGCCGGTAAATAAATGGCCACTCCGTTGCGAATGGCAACACTTTTGATTTGCGTCGCTTCTTCAAGCGCCCCGATTAGCCCCTCCCGACCTAAACCGCTCATCTTGTAGCCGCCAAAAAATGTATAATCAGGACGGTAGTTGCCCGTATGATTAATAACCACCGTGCCGGATTCGATCTGATACCCTATATTCACGGCACGATTGATATTTTGGGTAAACACGGATGCATTCAAGCCATAGATAGAACGATTGGCAATCCCAACCGCTTCTTCATCCGTTGAAAACGGAATAATCGGAAATACGGGGCCGAATATTTCCATGTCCCTTGCTACCTCGAACGTGGAATCTACTTTCGTCAGCACAGTGGGCAGATAGTACGCATGATCGGCGATTTCCCCTCCAAGCGCGATCTGTGCCCCTTGGCTCTTCGTCATTTGGACTTGTTCGTGAACGGTTTGTAAAGCCCTTTCATGAATGAGCGGACCCAAGCGAACCTGTTCATTCAAAGGATCCCCATAGGTAACTTCGCTCAATTTCGCTAGCAGCAAATCAGTAAAATCGTTAATTTTTGATCGGTGCACCAGCATTCTCTTATTGGCACAACATACTTGCCCGTTATTCCATAGACGGCCGAGAACGGTTTGCTCCACTGCCAGTTCAATATCGGCATCTTCGCAAACAATCAGCGGGTCATTTCCTCCGAGCTCCAACTTGATGCGGCTTAAATGTTTGGCTGCTTGTTCGGCAACTTTGATGCCTGCCGCCGTGCTTCCTGTAAAACTGATGCCATTGACAAGCGGGCTTGAACTCAGCATTTGTCCGACCGTCGGTCCCGTCCCCGGAACAATCTGCAATACATTTTCGGGAAGTCCGGCTTCGTAAAGCAGCTTCGTCAATTGGAGAATCGTCAACGGATCATCCTCGGGCGGTTTTACGATGGCGACGTTTCCCGTTGCCATCACAGGAGCCACCTTTTGGGCAAAAAGCTCGGCTGGAAAGTTAAACGGAATGATGCATACGACGACACCCAAAGGTTCTTTTCTAGTTATATAAATATCGTTCTCGACCCCCGCTTGATGATCCAACGGCAGGTTCAGGCCGTATAAGGATTTGGCTTGTTCGGCAAAGGAACGGAATAACCGGGATACGGCTTGGATTTCCATTCTGGCCTGAGCGATAGGTTTGCCCGCTTCTTGACTCAACAGGGTAGCCAGACTTTCGGCGTTTTCCGTCACTCGCTTTGAAAATTCGATCAGAATTTCTGCCCGCTTCCAGACAGGCGTACGGGCCCACCCCGTCTTGGCTTTTGCCGCAGCGTGCAATGCATTTTCGACATCTACCCGGTTCGCGTGCGGCACAGTATCGATCGTCTCTTTCGTTGCAGGGTTTGTTACAGCGATAACTTGCCGATCTTCGTTATCAATCCATTCACCGCAAATATACATGTGCATTGCTTATCCCCTCCTAAATCTAATCGATTAGATTCTGTGAATAAAAGAGAGCCTCCACATTGGTTTCGATGAAGGCTCCTGTTGTAAATGATTATAAGCATGCCTTATAAATTTGTTTGATTTCTTCCGCGGTCACTTTTTTGGGATGGCATTCGATATCGAAATAATAACCTGTCAGTGCAATGGCCGTCGCTTTTTCAATATCGTTTTCCGTCATGCCGAAGGACGAATAGTTGACATGAAGATGGATATCCGACAACAGTCTCCCGACGAGCTCCGAGCATTTCTCCGCTCTTTGCCGCAAGCTTAGCGTGTTGACCGACGGATCGATAATCGACGAAATTTCGGCGAATTTCTCAAGATCCGCTTGCCAGCTCGCTTCCAATACGTTGACCATGCACGCCGCAATGCTGTCGCCATGTGGAACACCGAACATGCCGCCTACAGGCTGAGCCAAGGCGTGGGGCAAAGCGACTCCGATCTGCGCGATCGCGGCTCCGGCAAGCGTGCTCGCCCAGGCCATGTTGTTCCTTGCCTTGATGTTTCCGCCGCTGGCTACGGCTTCGGGAAGATTTCTTACAGCCAGGCTCATCGCCTCTCTGCTCACCATATCCGTAAACGGATTCGCTCTCACGCTGATAAATGCTTCCAGCGCATGGGCGAACGCATCGAAGCCGGTGGACGCCGTAATTTTGGCAGGCATCGACATCGTCAGCTCCGGATCGACGATCGCCAGCTTAGGAAATATCCGTTCGCTGACAATTGTGCTCTTCTCCTTCAGCACCGGGTTGTTCAGTACGGAGAACGGGGTCGCTTCCGAACCTGTACCCGAGGTGGTCGGGATGGCGATAAGCGGCAGCGTATCGTATCCGGGCCACCGCACTTCATGGTCGTTTCGCTGCGTGTAGTCCCAGGAAGAGCCTTGACCCTTCACCATGACGGCCAAGCCCTTACCGAAGTCGATCGCGCTGCCTCCGCCGACTGCAATGACGAAATCGCAATGTTCGGATCCTGCCAGACGTGCGGCTTCGTCGATCTTGAAGCAGCTTGGATTCGGCTCAATGTCGGAGATAATGAGGCTGTCGACAGAAACTTTTCTCAATTCGGAAGCAATCCGATCCCCCATGCCTTGCGAATGCATGAACGGATCGATGGCGATCGCCGCTTTCTTCCCCATTCCCTGAACGTAGTCTGCGATGCGGCCAACCTTGCCCGCTCCGAACTCCACTTTCGGCATGAAGCAAGTAAACATTGCACTTTCTCCTCTCTTCCGTTACCGCTTTCGTTCAATACAATTTCAAACCGTTTCGTATGGCTACGCTTTTGGTTTGAGTCACTTCTTCAAGCGCGCCGATGAGTCCTTCCCTACCGAGACCGCTCATCTTGTAGCCTCCGAAGAATGCCACGTCCGGCCTGTACGTGCCGGTATTGTTCACAGCGACAATGCCCGATTCGATTTGGTAAGACGCGTTCATGGCGCGGTTGATATCCCTGGTAAACACGGAAGCGTTCAAGCCGTAGCACGAGCTATTGGCGATCGCGATAGCTTCCTCGTCCGTTTCGAACGAAATGATCGGAAATACGGGGCCGAATATTTCCAAGTCCCGCGCTACCTCGAAAGACGGAGCGACGTTTGTCAGGACCGTAGGCAAATACCAGGTATTGTCAACGATTTCCGCACCCAAGACCGCTTTCGCACCTTGTTTTATCGTAGTTTGAACTTGACTGTGAACGGTATGCAGCGCTTCTTCGTCGATTAACGGACCGATCCCTACATGCCGCTGCAGCGGATCGCCATGCTGAATGCGCTGCAAGCGGGCCGTCAATAAGTCGGTAAAATCGCTGACCTTGGAACGATGAACGATCATTCGTTTATTGGCGCAACAAGTTTGACCATTCATCAAGGTTCTGCCGAATACCGTCTGTTCGACGGCGAGTTCCAGATCGGCATCGTCAAAAACGATCAGAGGATCGTTGCCGCCCAGCTCCAGCTTCACGCGGCTTAGATGCTTTGCCGCATTGATTGCGGTTCTGATTCCGGTTTCCGTGCTTCCCGTCAAGCTGATTCCGTTGACTAACGGACTTTGCGCCAGCATCTCGCCGACAACCCGGCCCGATCCGGTAATCGTCTGCAGCACGTTGTCCGGCAAGCCCGCTTCATAAAGCAGCTTGGTCAACTCCAATATCGTCAGCGGCGCTACATTGGCAGGCTTGATAATGACGACGTTGCCCATGGCCAGCGCAGGAGCAACCTTCTGGGAAAATAGCTCTGCAGGAAAATTAAAGGGTACGATACCGACGATCACGCCTATCGGCTCTTTCCGCGTCAAATAAATGTCGTTCTCTACTCCCGCCTGCATATCCAGCGGAATGTTGAGTCCATGAAGCGTTTTGGCTTGCCCGACAAAATTGCGGAACAGCCGTGCGACCGTTTCGATCTCCGCTTCCGATTGCGCGATCGGTTTGCCGACTTCCTGACTCAACAACGCAGAGAGGCATTCTTTATTTTCCAATACCCGATCAGAAAAGCGAAGGATGATTTCTTCTCTCTTCCAAAGCGGCGTGCGGGCCCACCCTTTTTTTGCGCTTTGGGCCGCTTGCAGCGTTTCTTCCACATCTTCCTCTGTAGCGGAAGGTACCGTATCGATCACTTGCTTCGTAGTCGGATTCAATACCTCGGTTACTTTCCCGTTCCGGCTCGCTCTCCAAGTTCCATTCATATACATTTCCATCGTTCACAAGCTCCTTTTCCTTATTTTTCGTGTTACCGGCTTTATCGCCTTACTCCCTGCAGCATGACGGCAATGATAATAATAATACCTTTAATCACCTGTTGCGGATATGCCGGTACATCGAGCAAATTCATGATGTTGCCGATCATGCCGATAATCAGTACGCCGATGAGCGTATTGAGTGCGGTTCCTCTTCCGCCGCTCAGACTGGCTCCCCCTACGACTACGGCTGCAATGGCGTCGAGCTCGATGCCGATGCCTACCAGCGGCGAACCGACACCCGTCCTCGCCGTGCTGATAATACCCGCGAGCGCCGCAAACGCGCCGGAAATTGTGAATACGAGCAGTTTGTAGGGTGCCGTTCGTACACCGGAATACGTAACTGCAGCCTCGTTGCTCCCGATTGCCGTAATCATTCGTCCCGCAACCGTAAACCTAAGCAGGAACACGGTGAAAGCGAAGACGATGATCATCAGAATCGCCGGAATCGGGATACCGAACATAAAGCCGTTGCCGATATAGTCTGTCAGAATCGAGTTGTTGGTGCTGACCGGCGCCCCTTTGGAGATCATGTACGACAGCCCTCGTGCGATCGTCATCATAGCAAGTGTGGCAATAAAGGAGGCGATTCGCCTGCCCGCCACCAAATATCCCGATAAGCATCCGGTCAAAGCCCCGACCGCGATGGTCACGGCAAGGGCGACAGGAAGCGGCCATGATTGGGACGATAAAAAATAGGCACAGAGTACGCTTCCCAGCGCCAATATGGATCCGACCGACAGGTCGATGCCGCCGATCAAGATGACCAACAGCACTCCCATACTAATGATGCCGATTCCGGACAACTGACGCAACAAGTTCAGTAGATTTCGTTCGGTGAAGAACACATCCGAAATCATACTGGAGACCACCAGCAAAACAAGCAAGACGAGCACCGTATTATATTTCTGAAACCAACCGAGAACCTTATGTCCGGCAGCCGAAGAAGGCAGCAGACGCCTTTTCGTCTTCGCTTCTGCGCTATAGCTGCTCATGGCGCTACCCTCCTATCGCGTGACGCATGATGTTTTCTTCCGACAGTTCCTGTTTGTTCAGGCCGGTTTGAATGGATCCGTTTCTCATGACCAGCACCCGGTCGCACATACCGATCACTTCCATCATATCCGAGGATATCATAAGGACCCCCTTGCCCTGAGCCGCCAGTTCGTTCATTAAATTGTAAATTTCCACTTTAGCGCCGACATCGACTCCCCGGGTCGGTTCATCAAATATCACGACGCTGCAGTCTGCCGTATACCATTTGGCGATCGCTACTTTCTGCTGATTGCCGCCGCTCAAATGGCCGACTTTCGTATCGATCGACTTCGTCTTAATGCGCAATTTCTCAATTAGACCTTGTGCTACCCGGGCTTCCTTCTTCTGGCGAAGCGTTCCGAAAGGTCCGGAAATGCTTGCCATATTCGGAAGATTGATGTTGTCCGTAACGGACATGTCTAACAGAACCCCATGCTCTTTCCGGCTTTCCGGGACGAGAGCGATGCCCAGCCTAACCGCTTGTTTGGGCGATTTGGCATGAACCGGCTTTCCGCGCAGTATCACGCTGCCCCCGTCTTTCGGATCGATTCCGAACAACGCCTGAGCAAGCTCGGTTCTGCCGCTGCCCATCAAGCCAGCTATGCCAACAATCTCGCCTGCGCGCAAATTGAACGTGCACTGGTTGACTCTACTGCCGGAATTCAAACCATCCACCTGTAAAATCACTTCACCCGGTACCGTATTCCGTTCGGGATAGAACGCTTCCAGGTTTCTGCCGATCATCATCCGGATCAAGTCATCGTGGCCGACTTCCGATGGCAGCACCGTATCTACCTTGGTACCGTCCTTAAACACCGTAATCCGGTCCGAAAGCCGATAAATTTCATCCATGCGGTGAGAGATGTAAACGATGCTGACCCCCTGCTCCTTCAATCGGACAAGTACCTTGAACAATTTTTCCGCTTCGCTAGGAGCAAGCACCGCTGTAGGCTCATCCAGAATAAGCACTTTGGTTTGCCTGGACAATGCCTTGGCGATCTCTACGACCTGCTGGTAGGCTACGCTTAAACGACCTGCTGGCGTTCGGGAGTCCAGAGGGAAGCCGAGACTTTCGAGCAGCGCGTCGGCTTCCCGAAACAGCTTCTTCCAACGAACCAAATGCCCCTTCTCTCTCAGCTGGGACATATAGATGTTCTCCGCAACCGTAAGATCGGGAGCGAGCGAGAACTCCTGGTAAATGATGCCGATCCCTAGCTCCCGTCCGATGTGCGGATTGCCGATCGAAACCGGTTTGCCGTCCATGCGGATAACGCCGCAGTCGCTTTGATAAACGCCGGACAAAATTTTCATCAACGTCGATTTTCCCGCCCCGTTCTCTCCGACAAGAGCGTGAATTTCCCCGCGCTTTAGCGAGAAGGAAACGTCCTTGAGCGCCTGCAGACCGCCGAACGATTTCCTGATGTTGTGCATTTCGATGACATCATCCGAGGCCATACGCGATCCCTCCCTTACACCTGCCTGGGATACTCCGATCCATCCACTTAAAACTGGGCGTTCGGATCATAATATTTATCCACGTTTTCTTTCGTAATCGCTACCGGCGGCGTGTACGTAATTTTCGGGAACGAACCGCCCTCCTCGAGCAGTTTGACAGCCGTCTCTACGGCCATTTTCCCGATCAATGCGGGATTGTTCATCCCGGTAACGCCATAGTCGCCGGATTTGATCAGCTGCAGCGCTTCTTTCTGCCCATCTGCGGCGGCAACGATCAGAATGTCGTCTTTCTTGCCTGCGGCTTGAATCGCTTTCATGGCGCCGAGGGCCATACTGTCGTTTTCCGTGACCAATACGTTGATATCCGGGTGAGCGGTTAATATATCTTCCGTCGCCTTCAAGCCGCCTTCATTGCCCCAATTGCCCCAGCCTTGGGCGACGATTTCAAATCTGGAGCCGCCAGACATGCTGATCTGGGTTTCGGTCAAGCCGCGAATGACGCCTTGGCGCCGTTCTTTGCCGACCGGATTGCCTTGAGCGCCGCTGAGCAGCGCCATCTTGATGTCCTTGCCTTTCATTTGCTTCGCCAGCCATTCGCCCACCAGCTCGCCGTTTGCCAAATTGTTGGATTGGATTGTCGTAACGAAATCGGCGGACGGATCGATGGAGCTGTCGACGATAATGACCGGAACCCCCGCTTTCGTTGCGGCTTTCGTAGCGGGAACGGACGCTTGAGGATCCTTCGGATCCATAAGAAGGACGTCGATATTTTTGGCCAGCAAATCGTCTACGTCGGCAAGTTGTTTATTGATGTTATCCTGCCCGTCGATGGACACGAACTGGACGCCCATTTCTTCCGCCGTCTTTTTGGCTGAATCGACCAAAGCAACGAAATAAGGCGCGCCTAATGTAAATTGGGAATAGCCGATTTTGATTGATTTACGGTCTTTCTTGACTGCCGGCTTTTGTTCGGTTGACGCCGCCGGCGCTGCTTTGCCGGCTTCCGACGATGAAGTCACCATTTTGCAACCCGTCATCGCAAACATGATAAGTCCCATTGCCGTTACAGCCGTCATTGCTTTTTTCATTTTTCTCACGTTTGAACACCCCTTTTGTATATACTTGATAAAGTTTACTCGAAAGTAATGACCGTCTTCTTCAAGCTGCTGTTTCGGCCGATCAGGTCGAACGCCTCCAGCACACGATCGAAACTAAAAACGGTCGTGACGAACGTCTCCGGCTTCAGAACGCCGCATTCGATCCAGTTCATCACCTGACGGTGGCATTCCGCTTCCTCCAGCTTGGAGGGCCATTGATTGAAATCCAAGTGCCAGTTATACGGCGCTTTGCTCCAATCGAGCCTCATATCGGTTTCCGGCGAAATCCCGTAGACGCAAATATGTCCGTATGGGGCGATCAATTCCATGCTTTGATTGATAATTTCATTTTTGCCGACCGCATCTATGGCGAAATCGACACCGTCCTTGCAAACGTTCCTCACTTCGGCAACAATATCGCATGTCTTGCTGTTAAACGCATAATCGGCACCTGCCTGCAGCGCTTCCTCGATGCGGGCATCGCTCGTGACCGATGCAATAACCGGCCCCATGCCAAGCAGCTTTGCAAATTTCATAAAGGTTAAGCCTACGGGGCCTGCACCGAACACGATAACGCTTGCATTTGGCCGGACACCGAACCTCTTGCAGGCACCTAGCACTTCGCGAAGCGTCACGATCATCGGCGCGGATCTGATATCGATATCGGGCGGTAGCACCTGCTGGGCGTAATACGCTTCCGAGAACTCCGGAGCGCCTGGACCTTTGCCGTCTTCAAGCAGCGACTTGACGTCCCCCACGACGGCATACTCGGAAAACGCTCCCCACCCGGAATGCACTCCATCGGTTGAGCCCTCCAGAAAAGGCAGCAGGACGAGATCGCCCACATTCAGATGGCGTGCCTTCGAGCCTTTTTCGACTACACGGCCGACTCCTTCGTGACCGAGCGCAGCAGGATAGGTTTCGAAGCCTTTAAACTCCCCGTGAATCAGCTTCAAATCCGTTCCCCGGCAGATGCCGCAGCTCACCATTTTCACTAGCGCCTGATATTCGCCGAAAGTCGGTTTAGCGATGTCGCGGACGTCAGGAGTTCCGTTCTTGTCTACAATCAGGCTTTTCATTCGATTTGCACCTCTCTTAGTTCGGGAATCATTCGGGAGAATCGTCGTAGGACAGCAGCACTTTCCCGCCGATTTTGCGCTCGCAAATCTCGAATGCTTCTTTCCATCTACGAATGGGAAGCTTATAGGTAATGACCGGCTGCAAACGAATTTTGTTTTGGTTCCAAATGTTCATGACGCGATCCCAGGTTTCAATCGAATGTGCGTAGGAGGCAACAACTTGAAGCTGCTTATACAAAATGACGTCATAGTCGATCGCGATCTCCTTGCCTACGATTCCGACCTGAATATATTTCCCTCGCTTTTTCACCTCCCGTAAGCAACTCGCGACGGAAGGCCCTGCTCCCGCACATTCTACCGCAACGTCAACGCCTTTGCCGCCGGTCTCCCTGCCGACAACTTCATGCAAGTCCTCTTCACTGACATTGACGATAACATCGGCTCCCAATTCCTTGGCTATGGTTAACCTGGATGCATCTGCCGTCGTTCCGGCTACGATAATTTTGCAGCCTTTCATCGCCAGAAGCGACAAGCATATCAAGCCGATCGGCCCAGGACCCGAGAGCAGTACGGTATCGCCAATATGGATAGGGGTCAATTCCTCGATCGCTTTCACAGCGCAGGCCAGCGGCTCGGTCAAAGCCGCTTCTTCCAACGACAAATGGTCAGGAATGCGGTATACCATATCTTCTCTGGCAGCAACATACTTCGTGAAAGCACCGTTAACTCCCGATCCGAGCGATTTCCGTTCCGTGCAGAACATATAATTCCCTGTGCGGCAATGCTCACAGGAACCGCATGTAACGGCCGTCGATGGAAGCGCTGTCACACGATCGCCAACCTTCAGGCGGGTTACCCGTTCGCCCGCTTCAACGACAATCCCTGAAAACTCATGACCGAGAATGACGGGCGGGTTGCTTTTGTACGAATCGTGATATATATGAAGATCCGTGCCGCAAATGCCTGCGTATTTGACTTCAATTTTGACCGAATCGGCACCGACTGCAGGCTCCTGCACCTCCAACAGCTCGACGTTCCCAGGTCCTGATTTTGTCTTCACTACAGCTAACATATAATCCCTCCGTAGATGTATGAAAATATATCTAATCGATTAGATGATTGCTAAAAAAATAATTGGATACTTAAGTTTATCTCTTTGCTCCACATGTTTGACGGACGATCAGTTCAACAGGAAGTACGATTTGTCGGCATTCCTGAGTCTTCCCCTCGCCGTTTAATATCTCGAGAAGCAAGGAGGCTGCTGTCGTGCCCATTTCATATCGCGGAATCTTCACCGTCGTCAATTGAATGCTGCGCGTCCCCGAGATGAACAAATCGTCAAAGCCAATGACCGCCAAATCGTCGGGAACGCCGGCTCCAAGATCCTTGGCCGCATCCAGAACGCCTAAAGCGCCGATATCGGTAAGACTGATTACAGCCGTCGGCCGCTTCTCCTGCGGCAAGCTTAGCAAAAACCGGGTTGTATCGTAGCTTTCCTTATATCTTGCTTTGCCCGGGGTTAGCCACTCCTGACTAACGTGTAAACCGGCCTCTTCCATCGCTTGCAAATACCCTTTCATCCTGCCGCGTGTGATGGAAGAGCCGACGATACCCGGCAAAAACGCGATCTTGGTATGCCCCAGACGAATCAGGTGATTCGCGGCTATCAGGCCGCCGTTCACATTGTCCGCCGCCACCGAATTGACTTGAAGCCCCTCGATCGTCCTGCTTGCGAGCACCATCGGAAAACCTTGGGCAATTAAATTCCCGATATGCTCCTTGTCTTGTTCTAAAGCGGATGTAAGGATAAACCCATCCACCTTGCCTTGCCTTACTTGGTTTAGGGCATGCTGCGTGCGGTCGGCCTTGTCGTCCGTATTTACAATATTGATCGTGTACCCTTGCTGCTGGGCGGCTTCCTCGCACGCCTTGGCCAAGTCCGGGTAGAACGGGTTCGTGATGTCGGAAACGACAAAGCTGATCGCCTTGCTTTTCTGAACCCTGAGTCCCCTTGCTACCGCATTAGGCACATAGTTCAGCTCTGCGATTGCTTCCAATACCCGCTTCCTCTTGTCCTCGTGAACCCAACGCGTGTCGTTCAGAACATAGGATACAGTGGCAACCGAAACACCGGCTTTGTGGGCAATATCTTTGATTGTTGCCATCGTTGATCACCAGCCATCAAAAAAATCTAATCGATTAGATATAACGATATCACAGGAACTTCCCTTTGTCTATACAGCATTTTCACTATAAATATTTTTATACCGCTCTCGAAAAATTATAATTTTTATTATACCGACCGCCCTTCTATAATGAACCTCGTACCATCGTACATCGATCTCTTACGAGGAGGAAACCGGAATGTCAGCAAACGTATTGATCGTCGTCACCAATCATCATGAACTCAAACCCGGAAAACCGACCGGAGTCTGGTTGTCGGAGTTCGCGGAGGCCTATCATGCCTTCCGTAATCGGGGTTTCAGGATTACGGTGGCTAGCCCTCGCGGCGGAGAAGCACCAGTCGACCCTGGAAGCCTCGATGCGAAGCTCCCGCCCGACATTTTGGAGGCAAGAAAGCATCTGGAGCAAACCGTACCGTTACATGAAGTATCGGTCACCGATTACGACGCTGTCTTTCTTCCCGGAGGCCATGGAACTATGTTCGACTTGCCTCAGAGTGAAAAGCTTCATGAGCTGCTTCGTCTCTTTTATGAATCGGGCAAGATTGTGTCGGCGGTATGCCACGGACCTGCAGGCTTCGTTGGCGCAACCTTATCGAGCGGCGAGCCGCTTGTTGTGGGCAAACGGATTAGCGCCTTTACGGACCGCGAGGAAGAGGTCACTCAGTTGGGACCCGATTTGCCGTTTTTGCTGGAAAGCAAGCTGCGCGAGCTGGGAGCGATCTTCGTCGCGGCACCGAATTGGTCTTCCCATGTGGAAGTGGACGGCCGCTTGATCACCGGTCAAAATCCGCAATCGACGGCGTTAGTTGCCGAAGCGGTCATCCAACATCTCTCATGACGAATATGCAAAAAGGGCTGTTCCATGGCTGATATGCTCCCCATACGGTAGACAGGTGAAATATTAAAACCTGTTACTGTAAGGGGAGCATTTTCATGACTATAAAAGAACGGACAGCCTCAGAGAAATTCGCCATCATTCAGGAAATCGAAACGGGTCGTATTAGCATTAAAACTGCAGTCAAAGATTTCGGCATTACCAAAACAACCATCGCCAAATGGCGCCGTCGGTATCGCTTGTATGGCTATGAAGGATTGGAGGTTCGCACCCGTAATCGCAGTTATTCTGCCGAGCTTAAACTCCAAGCCGTCAAAGACTATCTTGAAGGTGGATTATCGCAGTATCAGGTGATCGATAAGTACAAGATGGCCAGCCGAAATCAACTCTCGCGCTGGATAAAGAAGTATAATGGTCATAGTAGCTTAAGGGCTTATACAGGGGGAACAGCTATGACCAAGGGACGCTCGACAACATGGCAGGAGAGGATTGACATTGTCCTGTACTGCCTTGCAAATGGACAAGAGTATAAGAAAGCAGCGAATCATTTCCAGGTTTCCTATCAGCAAGTGTACGGATGGGTCAAGAAATATGAAGCAGGCGGCCAAGAGGCTCTACGGGACGGAAGAGGGCGTACGAAGGCACCAGAGGAGCTAACCGATGCGGATCATCATAAGCTCGCCATGAAGAAGCTGGAGTACGAGAATGAACGACTCCGGGCGGAGAATGCTTTTCTAAAAAAGTTGCAGGAGTTCGAAAGGAGGCGTCCCTAAGCGCACTGCGACAAGAGAACGTCTACCTAGCTATCCAAGCCATTCAGCAAGCGGAGTCGCTCAGCATACAGCTTCTGTGCGAGGTTGCGGGGATTCCAAGGTCGAGCTATTACAAATGGCTTCATCGCGTTCCGAGTGTTCGCGAAGCAGAGAACCAGGAACTGACGGAAGTGATGATGTTCTTGTACGAGAAGGTTGAGGGCACCTTCGGCTACCGTCAGTTAACGCTGCATATGCGTCGCCAAACCAAGAGACCCATTAATCATAAGCGCGTGCAACGCCTGATGAAGATAAAGGGGATTCAGTCAGTGATCCGCAGAAAGAAAAAGAAGTATGAACGCTCTACACCGCAACAGGTGGCTGAAAATCTGCTTAATCGCAACTTCCAAGCGGACGTACCAAATCAGAAATGGGTAACCGACGTAACGGAATTCAAATACGGAAACGGTCAGAAGGCATATTTAAGCGCCATTCTCGACCTCCATGATAAATCCATTGTTTCCTATGTATTGGGGCACTCCAACAACAATCCTCTCGTCTTTAAGACGTTGAAATTGGCCCTGCGTGCCGCGCCTAAAAGCCGGCCAATGCTCCACAGCGACCGTGGTTTCCAGTACACGTCATTGCGCTTTAAGGAGATGTTGGATGAAGCTAAAATGAAACAGAGCATGTCCCGGGTAGGTTGCTGTATCGACAACGGCCCCATGGAATCATTCTGGGGAACGTTGAAATGCGAGAAATATTATTTGCATACCTACCGCAGCTTTGAGGCACTGAAAAAGGACATAGATGACTATATCCATTTTTACAATAACGAACGATTACAAGCAAAACTAAACGGCCTCAGTCCCATGGAATTCAGGACAAGGGCCGCTTAACTGATTTTTATTTTTTGTACTGTCTACTTGACGGGGTGCAGTTCAGGCAGATCATTCTGCCGGGGAAGCAGCCCTTTTGCTCATTTCCTCGATCAACAATCGGACGACGGGCGAGTTTCTATATTTTATTTTGTAAGCGAAATACATGTCATTCGCAACTTTGAAAGGCTCGGCAACGATTTTCACTTTGTTTGCCTGCAGCGCCCCGTGCAGCATGTAGATGGGGAGCAGGCTAATCCCCGCTCCGCATTCGATCGCCGCCAAGATGCTGTGCAGATCGGGCAGCACATGGACAGGCTGGATTTGAGGGCGCTTATGAAAGTGAGCCCGCCAAAATCTTCTGATGATCGGCAGTTCAAATCCGTAACTCAGCCAAGCTTGCGATGAAAGCCATGCTTCCAGATTGTTCGGATCGTCTAGCCCCGGTTCGGTCAGTCCGTAAGGCGCCGCAACGACAAATTGCTCCTGCATGTAATGAACATGCTCGATGCCGGAAGCCGGCGATTTTTCCGAAGTGACGATGAGGTCAAGCCTGTCTTCGAGCAGCATCTCTATCAGGTCCGATGCGACGCCGTAATGAGCGAGCACGCGCATCGGATACCTATCAAGATGCGGAGCGATATATTCCCGGAAAAATTCATGGGCCGTTCCGATTTTAATGGCCGGAAGCTCTGTCAAAAGCGGGGCTTTGAACTGATTCGCCGTTTCTTCCAAAGCCTCGATGAGAGGAGCCACACGGGTATACAGTTCTTTTCCCCGTACCGTCGGAATCATTTTACGCGGCGTTCTTGTAAACAGCAGTTCTCCCGCCTCGGCCTCCAATGCAGCCAAATGCTGGCTCATGGCCGGCTGCGTCATCATCCGTGCTTTGGCCGCTTCCGATACGGATTGATATTTATAGATAAAAACGAAACTCCGAAACCAGTCGAAGTCAACCATAATATGACCCTTTCCAGCCGGGATTATCCAGTGGATTAAGCAGAATCCCGCTCGAGTTTAGCTGCAATGCCTGTAAGCAGGACAGCCGCCAACACCATAATACCACCTATCCATGGCGTATGCACAAGACCGATTGAGTCTACCACCATGCCTCCAATTACCGATCCGATTGCGATTCCGATGTTGAAGGCGGCGATATTAAGCGCCGAAGCGACGTCGACCGCGGAAGGAACATATTTCTCTGCAAGTTGAACGACGAACAGCTGCAAGCCCGGCACGTTCATGAATGCAAGCAGGCCCATCAAGAAAATGCCAATCAAGCCGGCAATTTTAAAGAGTATCATAAACGTGAGTGCAATCAAAATCGCCGCTTTGCCATACAAACATGTACAGCAGCGCACGAATCGGGTTCCGGTTAGCCCATTTCCCGCCGATCGAATTCCCGATGGCTACAGCGACTCCATACACAAGCAAGACGATGCTGACGACATTTTTGCTGAGCCCCGTCACATCCTCCAATATCGGCGTCAAGTAGGTGAAAGCGACGAAAGTTCCTCCGTAGCCAAGCGCCGTGACGGCAAAGCCAAAAAGCAGCCGGGGGTTTGTAACGAGTCGAAACATATCCGAGAATTTAGCCGGAGGGGCTTGTTTTAAATCTCGGGGAATCCAGATAGCACTTGCAAGCATAGCTATAACGCCCAGCAAGGAGACACCCCAAAAAGTAGCCCGCCAGTCAAATGCTTGCCCGATAAAGGTTCCTAAAGGAACGCCTGTAACAGTGGCGACCGTCAGTCCTGTAAACATGAGAGCAATCGCGCTGGCTTTCTTATGCGGGGGCACAAGCTGCACCGCGATGGTCGAGCCGATGGAAAAAAAGACGCCGTGCGAAAATGCCGTGATGAAGCGGGCTACGAGCAGCAATTCAAACGATCCTGACAAAGCAGCGACAACGTTGCCCAAAGTAAATAGTACCATTAATGCAATGAGCAATGTTTTGCGGTTAACCCTGTTCGTCAACGCGGTCAAAATCGGGGCTCCGACGGCAACACCGATAGCGTAACCTGAAATAAGCAAACCTGCAAACGTTATTCCGATATGCAGGTCATTTGCGATTGAAGCTAGCAAACCAACGGGAACAAACTCTGTCGTTCCGATCCCGAATGCGCTAACGGCAAGAGCTAGCAGCGCCCAAGTTCCCGACTTGTCCTTTGCTTGCGCTTGGAAGCTGATTGTACATAAGATTGACTCATTTCAATTCCTCCTACAGTATAGTCTCAGGTACTCCTTATGCAGCATTCTTTTATATTCGCTGCGTAAGTGCTATTATAGTTGCATACGCACATTGAAGTAAGTACGTACTTATAAGTGATATAGGCACTTAAAAGTACCATAGGAACTTAAAAGTACCCTTCTCTGCATACGGAGGTTGACGATGAGATGAAATACAATATTCCGGTGGAAGCTACTCTCGACGTCATTGGCGGCAAATGGAAGGTCGTCATCCTTTGTCATCTGGACAAGGGCGAGAAACGGACCAGCGAGTTGAAAAAATTAATTCCCGACATCACGCAAAAAATGCTCACGCAACAATTGCGTGAGCTTGAAGAAGATGGGATTGTGAAACGTACCATTTACGAACAAGTTCCTCCCAAAGTCGTGTACTCCTTAACCGAATACGGTTGGTCCCTGAAGCCGATTCTCGATACGATGTGTTCGTGGGGAGAGAGATATATCGAACAGAAAACGGAAGCTTAACTTAAGGGCCCGATGTTCAGAAACCGTCTTAGCATACCGACCACGTACTCGTGATCTTCTTTTTGCGGAAGGCCGGAAACGGTCACGGTGCCGACGACGCCGGCATTCCGGAAAATGATCGGAAATGCACCACCGTGTGGAGCATATTCCGCAGGGTCCAGAAACGATTTTTCCCTAATGTCGGTATTATGTAATTTGTAATACGTCCCCATATAATAAGAGCTGTGCAAAAACCGGTTGACGACTCGGTTCTTTCGCCGAATCCATTCATCGTTATCCTTGGATGTTCCGGGCAGCGCATGGTGAAACCATTGCTGCTCTCCCTTGCAAATGTCGATCGCAATAGGCAGGCTCTGTCTATACGCTTCCTCGGTCAGCAGCATTCCCAGCTCATAAGCCATTCGGTTGTCGAAGCGGTCAAATTGAATTTGTTCTTCTTCTTCTTTCAGCTTTTCCAGTAAAGCTTGCAACGATTCCGATTCCATGGATGAACCCTCCTGCTTATTCAAACGGTATCGTCTTTTTCTCCCTACTACTGCGGATCGCGAATTCAATGACCTTAATCGTATTCATCGCTTCATCCGCGCTAACCTGTACAGGGGCATTGTCCGTTATTGCACGATACATGCCGTGATAGAAACTTTCATAGCATCCCGGCACAGTCTCGATTTTCTCGGATTTCGTTGTGCCGTTCATCGTGAATGTGAGCTCGCCGTACCATTCCTTTCTGTCACTCCCCCAACCGGGGTCCCCGGGCACGCTTCCTTGCCGCAGCATATCTTCTTGAGAATCCAGCCCGTATTTGATAAAGCTGCCCTGGCTTCCATGCAGTTGAAACCTTGGCCCGTGCTTGCATACAAGAGAACCGCTATGAAGAATGACACGCGTTTTCCCGTAAGCTAATACGATATGAAAATAGTCGTCGACCTTGGAACCGGTTCTTTGCTGGAATACATCGGCATACACGCTTTCCGGATTCCCGAACAAATGCAGCGCTTGATCGATTAAATGCGATCCCAAATCGTACAGCATCCCGCCCCCGGGTTTGTCCTTCTCTCTCCATCTGTCTGTAACTTCCGGACGGTACCGGTCATAGTGGGCCTCGTACAGGGCCAGATCTCCCAACACCCCCGATTCAATGCAGCTCTTGACAGTCAAAAAATCGTTATCCCACCTCCGGTTCTGATATACGCTGAGCAGTTTGTTTTGACGGCGTGCCGTCTCGATCAGATCTCTTGCTTCCTTCGATGAAATGACGAAAGGCTTCTCGACAACAACGTGTTTGCCTGCAAGCAATGACTGTTTCGCAAAAGGGTAATGAGTCTGATTGGGCGTTGTAATAACGACAAGATCAATGCTCTCATCGGACAACAAGTCTTCGAAGTCGGCCACGACTTCGACGTTCGGCAATTGTTGGTTTACTTTCCGGGGACTACTTGAGACAACTTTCCGTATTTCCATTCCAGGTACCGTACGAATGATTGGTGCATGAAACGTTTGCCCCGATAATCCGAAGCCCGCAATTCCCACGTTAATCTTTTTCATTGGTACTCCCTCTTTCAACCCTTTGGTATGTGCCGAAATTCCAACTTCAGTATAATGAGTTCTACGCAAAATTACAATAATTAATAATTTTTATACTTATATATTTAAGTTTAATAATTTTTTCGGGTATTTCTTTTGCAACTAAACAAGAAAGAACCGAATCACTTTCGAGTTTTACTTGTTCAAAAACTTGCGAGCTGATTATAATAAAAACGAGATGGCTTAGAAGGTGGCTTAGGAATGAATCAAGAGGAACGAGTCAAATCGATCGTGGATTATTTGAAGTTCAACGGGAAAATCAGCATGGAGGATATTTGTTCTTTGTACGATGTTTCCTACGATACGGCCAGACGCGATCTAGTCAAAATGGAAACGGATGGTCTGATCGTTCGGGTGCGCGGCGGAGCCATCCTGCCTTCCATGACCAAACACATCAATAGTTACAAAGACCGGTTGACTGAAGCCGATAACAAACGTTCCATTGCGGTTGCCGCAACGTCTCTCATACAAAACGGGGATTATATACTCTTGGATACGGGCACTACGACCCAATACATCGCCGAATTTATGACTACCGTCGATAATGTGATCGTTACCAATTCCATCGATATCGCTGCCGTACTTTGCGACAAGCCTCAAACGGCCATTCATTTGCTCGGAGGAATGTTGAACACATGGCATCGTTATGCGTACGGTCCTCGTACCGTCGAAATGCTTAACGATATCAAAGTGGATAAATTATTTCTGGGTACGTGCGGAATCTCAATCGAAGGCTTGTTTGCACCTACCGTCGAAGAGGCCTACTTGAAAAGAGAGATGATAAAGAGAGCAAATCAAGTCATATTATTGGCCGATTCAGCCAAATTCGAGAAGCATCTTTTCCATCGCGTATGCCCGTTTGATGCCATCGATATGCTTATTACGGATGTTGAACCGAAAGCTCCTTTCGGCAAAATATTTTCCGACTTTCATATTCAAGTCGTCGTTGCTTCAGACCGGGGCGTATCCTAATCGATCCGCCCGGCTCTGAATGCGTGATCTCGACGCTAACGCGATCTAGTCAATACGCTTTCTTCCAATACGGCATCTTTATCCCCATAGACCTTGATGATATGTTGATCTCCCCACTTGCATAAGGTATCCAAGATCGATTTCAAACTCCATCCGTATTCGCTAAGTTCATATTCCACTTTAGGCGGAACCTGGTTATAAGTGATTCTATTGATAATTCCGTCATCCTCCAACTCCCGCAACTGCTGGGTCAGCATCTTCTGTGTAATTCCGGGCATCGCGCGTTTTAATTCGTTCGTGCGCTTTGTCCCATGAGTAAGATGACATAGAATGACACACTTCCATTTTCCTCCGATAACTTCCAGAGTAGCTTCAACTGAAATATTATACTTCTTTTTACTCATAATTCCCCTCCGTATAAGGAAGCATGGGCACTTTTTAGTACCTATGTACAAAAAAGTACGTACTTTTCTTGTTGGCTTCTATTATTCATAATAACACTTGTCATGACGTAATGACCACTCATGACGCCAAAAATTTTCAGATTGAGAGGTGTTTAAACTTGAGCAACTTATCTTGGCAACAGGCTTTGCAGAAAATAAGCAATGAAGAGCATACGCTGCAATACGACTCCTTCTCAAACGAGGATGCACTTGAGTTAGGATTGTCGATCGTTGATTTGGCTAAGCAGGCTGGGAAAGCAGTTGCTGTCGATATTACCAAACATGGCGTTCAAGTTTTTCATTATATGATGACAGGCACGACTCTAGTCAACAATGAATGGCTTCAACGGAAACATCGAGTCGTCGAGTTGAGCAATCACAGTTCCTATTATCTTGAAATTGAAGGCAAGGTGAATGGGCAGACGTATAATGAGAGGCATTTTCTTGACGACGCAGCGTATGGTCCCTACGGGGGAGGATTTCCTATATGGGTTAAAGGCACCGGCATGGTTGGAATCGTCACCGTATCCGGGTTAACGGCTCAAGAAGATCATGAGTTGATCGTTAAGGCTCTGAGCGCCGTTTTAAAGCTGTAAGGGGGAATCGCTT
Organism: Paenibacillus sp. JCM 9796; assembly: GCF_055379675.1. Taxonomy (NCBI): domain Bacteria; kingdom Bacillati; phylum Bacillota; class Bacilli; order Caryophanales; family Paenibacillaceae; genus Paenibacillus; species Paenibacillus sp. JCM 9796. The sequence continues at coordinate 4,357,335 of NZ_AP043723.1, read as the reverse complement.
TGCCGTTAATTACGCTCAATATGTGGCCAACCCTTAAAAGAGAGCAGAAACGGGAATTGATCTATGCGATCACCGAGCTTACCGTTTCCGTTCTGCAAATTGTTCCGGATAAAATCCAAGTGTTAATCCAAGAAGTTGAACGCGAAAACTGGGGAAAAGCGGGCGCCGCTGCTTCGGACCCGAATTTTGCCCATGACAGCAGGCTTACGAATTGGGCTACCAAAGAGTCCTACCATTCGGATGGCAATGAAATACGGGGGATGGCTATCGCAACGATAGATATTTGGAACACGTTCGATCAGGAAACGAAAGATCATTGGGTGATGCGCCTTAGTCACCTCATCCACACGTTTACAAATGCCCCTCTGGATAAAATTCTAATCGTTATCCGAGAGATGATTCCCGGCAATTGGGGACAGAGCGGGGTGACCGGAGCGGACCCGGACTTTCTTACCAAAAGCCGAGCCTTGTAAGTTAACACTCTAACTCAAATATCTTGGAGGGATATACGAATGTTCAAAAGTTTACAAGATACCACTACTTTATATAATAATGTGCAAATGCCTTGGTTTGGATTGGGCGTTTATAAGGTTGAGGAAGGCCCAGAGCTTGAGAATGCGGTGAAAACAGCCATCAAGCACGGATATCGAAGCATTGATACAGCAGCCATCTATGGAAATGAAGAAGGAGTCGGCCGGGGAATCCGACAAGGACTCGTTGAGTCCGGACTTGCACGGGAACAATTATTTGTGACCTCCAAAGTCTGGAATGCGGATCTTGGATACGAGTCAACTTTGGCCGCCTATGAAACGAGCTTAAAAAAATTGAACTTGGACTATCTCGATCTATATCTCATTCATTGGCCGGCCGAAGGCAAATATAAAGCGGCATGGCGAGCGTTAGAGAAACTATATAAAGAAGGCCGAGTCAAAGCGATCGGAGTCAGCAACTTCCAAATTCATCATATTGAAGACTTGATGACAGACGCCGAAATAAAGCCCATGGTCAACCAGGTGGAATATCACCCGCGCCTGACGCAGAAAGCACTGCATGATTATTGCAAACAACAAGGAATTCAGCTCGAGGCCTGGTCTCCTTTAATGCAAGGACAGCTTTTGGATCATCCGGTCATTAAGGAAATTGCAGCCAAATACAACAAATCGGTTGCTCAAACCATTCTCCGCTGGGATTTGCAAAACGGGGTAGTGACCATTCCGAAGTCGACAAAAGAGCATCGAATCGTTGAAAATGCGGCTGTTTTTGATTTCGAGTTGACAAGCGCCGATATGGACAGGCTCGACAGTCTCAATCAAAATCTCCGCGTAGGCCCGGATCCGGATAATTTCGATTTTTAATAGTAACCATACAGACTACAGAGACAATCGCCAATCAGCCTGTCAAAGGGCAAGTTGATTGGCGATTGCCCATTATCACTTCCCCTTTCTTGCTCGAAACCAACTGAGGAAGGAAAGTACAATAGCAGCCCCAATCATTACAGCCGGCATTAACCATGGTTGTCTTAGCACAATTTCAGATTCCCAAGGAAAGCGAATCGTCATGGAGACGTCCCCCACCTTTTCCACGTCCTGACGAGTGAAATGATCAACATGATCCCCGGCAATACAACGTACATAGGAGCCACAATGACCTGGGCCATCTTGCCAACCCAAACCTGCAAGTGCTCTGATAAATTATTGGCCATGGTCATAGCAATGATATAGGTACTGATTGTCGCAATCCAGATAGCCGATCGATCTTTCGACGAATGAGTAAGTTCGCGAATACAGAAAACGGCTGAAAACAAATAAACAGCGATTTTGACGAAAGCCGAACACAAAAAATATATCGCTCCAAGCACCTCTAGATTCTCTAGAAAATCAGCAATACTGGACAGCGTCAAAATGGCATAAGCAGGAAAAATCATTCTTTGAAATAAATATTCTCCAAGTGCGGTTATAGCCAGAATATTAAACAATACGACGAAAACTCCGGCAAAGATTGCTGCACAGAAGCCGATGCGTCCTGCGTATTGCTTCTTTCTCAGCATGTACCAAAAAGCTCCCATCACATAGCATTCTCCGTAAGTAGTTGTTACGCCGACCGGCCATACCTGATTCGTCACCCTTCCCATCCCTCCGCTTAGCACAGGTCTCAAATAGTCGCCATGCAAGCTGTCTGAAGCGAGCAAGACAACAACTTCCAGCATGATAAAAACAACCAGAATCGGCAGGAGAATACCTGAAATCTGAAACAATACTTCGACGCCTGCAAACAAACAGTAGAGAAGCAGCAAGACAAGCACGCCGATAAAAACCCATGCAGGGGTTTTGGGAAGAAGCGTAAGCGGGAGAAGAAACCGGATATCGCAAATGACCCTCGCCGCTGTATAAATAAAGAACAAGGGATACAACCAGGCCAATACGGTCCCCAGCCATTTGCCGAAGCATAATGTGTACCATTCCACTAACGGAGCGTACTTGTTGAGTCTGGCGATAACAGTGTAACCTACGATAAGCATCCCCCCGAGCAATGAGGAAATAACCGAGGAAATCCAAGCGTCCCTGCCCGCGGCGGATCCAGAGCCAAAAATGATGGTTGTCCCCAATTCAAACATCACCATAAGCGAGAAAAAATGATAGGAAGAGATACGGTTCATTTATTTGATGTCCTCCCGGTTGGCACCCTTCCCAAGTAATCCTGACTGTACAACTTTGGTATCAACCGAAATAACCACTTTAACGTTTGGAAAAAGTCCCCCCCATTCGTTAGCATAAGTGGACTTCCATACCTTTGGATCTTGCTTGTAAATATTCAGACCGAACCCGAAAATATCGGATTGGAACTTTTTCTGGACCTTTTTGCACAAATTATCTATTCGATCCTTGATATCGGCTTCAAGCAAATCACTAATGAACGATCGCTCATCGGCGGAATCCAGATCAAGCTTGGATGTATTTTCCGAAACGTTAAACAAAGCTGTAAGTTGAACATTCATCGTTATACTGTCTCCTTGTTTCAAGGCAGATAGTTTGCTGTTGACACCTCTAAGCTCCCCACCGACATAGCCTCCTTCCCTCTGGTCCGGAATTCGAACCATAAGATCTCCATCCTTTTTTTCGTTTCTAAGCCACAATAATGCCATCCATTCCGAATCGCTGAGCCACCCAACCAAATGGTCATCACGAAACACAGCTGCTCCATTGCTTACCATAACGCTTGTTGATCCGTCACCATTGTTCTTAGCAGACTTTACAGAAATTTGCGGAGCATAAGCCTCTTGTCCTTCGTCCATTAATAAGGTTAAAAATCGGCCAAGATCGACGGAAGTCCCGTTCCTCATGTCAAGTTGCCCGTGAATGACTTCAGAAGCAAGCTTTCTCATACTTTGGCTTGAACTTCAGTACGTCTAGCGCGTCTTCCTTTGATATGATCATTGTACTTTTCAACTGAGATTGACGATTGCGCATGAAAAAATCAAGCAGAGGGAAAATCCCGTTCCGTGCAAGCTTTTCGCCGACGACGATGGTTCTGTTATGAGATAAGAACAATTTGCGAGGAAGTTTATCTTGCAAACCGGTAAAGGCATCCATTACGGTTTTTCCTTGTTCCGATACAATCCATCCGGCTGAAGACTCTAACTTCGACTCTCCCCCTCCCTGCGCCGAGGTCGTTCCGATTAATCTCGGTACAGCCAGTAAAACAGTTACGCGAATAGATTCATCATCCAATAAATCGACACCCGTAGCGGTAACAATCGCAATATCATTAACCTCCTTTCTTTCCCAGCAACCACTGAGTAATAACAAAGTTAGCAACGGTGCTAATAATCGCTTTACGACAAAAGACATAAACCTAAATTTCGAAAGTCCACTTTAGCAATGTCAGCGGGGGAGTAATAGGTCGTACCGGCTGTAAAATAAAGAGAGATTTTCCTGGGGACAGCCCGCATGACTGAAAGGATGGATAGTTCTGCCCCCTCCCCACTGAAGAGGCTTCGTCCTTTCCATGTAAGATGGTGGAAACCATCATTCCAATTGAGCTACTCGAGTCTCTAGCCGCTTCCAGGCGTACTGATTGGCGAAATCCTTCGCCAGTTTGAGGATGACCGATCTACTGTGCTGAATGAGCGTGGCTGCGCAATGAAAGAATTCCAGCCGGAACCGGGCGATCGTGTACCCCCGATGGACCGGCTCGCAGCAGTCAAGCTTGAACGAACAAATTGTAGGCGAGCAGCTTGATCAACAAATCCAGTTCATTGCCCTGAAAATTGCTCGTGGCGATGCAATCGATCGAAAACCCGTTTTTGGCTTCCTTGATGTAGTTTTCCATGCAGCAACGCTGGTTGTAGAAGCGCCACAAATCGATCGGCTCCCATTCCAAATTCGTGACGTTGGCTTCGTACCGCCAGTCGCTGTCGAACACCAGTCGGCCCTGCCCGTCATCGAACACTTGGGCTTTGCGGATGATCGCGACACGACGGGCCTTTTTCCAGGATGTCGCTTTGTAAATCAGGGTGATGCCTTCGATGATCCAATCTTCGTCGACGTAACGCGTCCAGTAGCGACAGTTCCGAACTTCCTGTTCCAGCCGCTGCGTCCATTTCAGCTTGCCGACGTAGCCGATCTTCCGGCTTTCCAGCAGGCGGTAGAACTCTTCGCCGCCAAAACCCTTGTCGAACCGGACGTAGGTGACGTTGGGCTCGCCGAGCAGGTCGAAGGTTTGCTTCAGAAAGTCGATCGTGTCGGTGGAGGAATGGGTGTTGCCCGGTCGAAGCCGGGCGTTCAGATTCAGACGCGTCCGCCCTTCAAAAGCTAGCAAGGGATGATAGCTCTTGCGGCCCGGCTTGTGCGGGTTGGTGCCCTTGGCCGCGCCGGCTTGGTCGCCGTACACCGTCTCCACCGTCGAGTCCAGGTCGAGGATGATGTCAGAAGGCAGGCAGGGAAGGATGATCTCTTGACTCAGCGTCCGAATCTCCGCCACGAGTTCGAGAGGCGACCGGCCCAGTCTGACCAGTTCCTTATACAACAAGCTATGATGCGGGCAGCGTCCGCCCAGGAAACGGCGGATCAGCCCATCATGCTGCAGCTTGCGAAAATGAAAAATCCGCTCGCAGCCGAGCATCCAGCCGATGATGAGATAGAGCAGGATGCGATGAAGAGGGAAAATGGCGTTATGCGCTTTGCCATCGGAGAAGCTGCGCATGGTCGCGGCAAGCTTGATTTTTTCGAGATATTCAAGAAAGACCTTGACGCCGCCGTAGCTCGTTGCGTTTTGCAGGGAAAATTCGGTCTTGATTTTGCTGACGGGTGTGGTAGACTTCACCTAAAAGGTGCTCCTTTCTTTGGGTGATGTGTTTTCGACAAACACCATTCTACCAAAGATTCGGAGCCCTTTTCACGTTTTCATAGAGTCGTACTTTCGAAATTCAGGATAAATAACCTCTTACCTTCTTGTCTCAGGAAAGTAAATGCTGCGCTATTTTTCATTTGCAGCGATTCGCTTGCGTTTAAATCGATCAAACCAAGGCAATCGGATCAATGTATCTTTAATTTCATTGTGATCCATAGTACTAACGGGAGACATCAACGGGGTACCGAAGGATTTTAATTTGCTGATATGAATGAGCAGGGCAATCAAGAAAATAAAAATACCATAGAGCCCCAGAAAACCAGCCATAATCATTAGAGGAAAACGTAAGAACCTTATCGACAATCCTAAGTTGTACGTAGGAAAAATAAAAGATGCGATACCTGTCGCAGACATAACGATGACAAGGGAAGCCGTAACAAGGCCAGCCTGAACAGCCGCTTGTCCGATCACCAATGCTCCAACAATGCTAACAGCCTGACCGATTTGCCTAGGAAGTCGTACCCCCGCTTCTCGCAGCCCTTCGAATGCCAGTTCGATAAACAATGCTTCAACAATTGCAGGGAACGGAACGGTATCTCTGGAAGACGCAATACTTAGCAAGAGATAGGCGGGAAGCATTTCTTGATGCATAGTCGTTATGGCTATATACAAAGATGGGAAAATAAGGGCCATTATAGACAGGCTATTTCGAAGCCAACGTGACGCAGTTGCGATGATAAAATGCTGACTGTAATCTTCCGCTGTTTGTAGCATTTCAAATGAAGTAGTGGGGGCTATGAGAACGAACGGCGTATTATCCACCAAAATCACTACCTTTCCTTCGGCTAAAGAAGCCACGGTACGATCCGGACGTTCGGTGGACATCATTTGCGGAAAAATCGAATGACGATTGTCCTTTATTAGCTCTTCGATGTTCCCGCTATCCAGAACTACATCAATTTGTACATTTTGAATACGTGCCATAACTTCGTCAATCAGCTTTAGTTCGGCAATACCCTCAACGTACATGACAGCTATTTGAGTTCGGGACAAAGTACCGACATAAAAATAATGAGTTTTCAGTCTTGTCGTCTTCAACCTGCGACGAATAAGTGTCGTGTTGATTTGCAGGCTTTCCGTAAAACCATCCCTCGGTCCTCTAATCACCGTTTCAGAAGTAGGTTCATCTACCGATCTCATCTTCATGGATGTCATGTTGATCAGAAGTGAACCGGGAATACCGTCAATCAAAACCAAGATTTCTCCGCCTAATATAGCTTCTGCAGCTTTATCCTCTTGTACATTCCGGCTGATCCTTTCAACCGGAAGTACCTTTTCAGTCAACCAAGACAGCAGGTCGTCTTTCCTTTGAATCTCGTCTATAGACTGAAGAGGTGTCAGAATATCCGTCTCTAATCGAAGTTGGTCCACCATGCCGTCTAGAAAAACAAGCAATCCTTTACGATTGTATCCAAGCAATATATTTCGAAATACAACGTCGTCGCATTGTGCGAAAAGGGCCCTAAATCGAGCTTCATCGATATGTAAATCACCGGAAATCATATTTTTTCGATGCGCTTCGGTCACCTGTATTCCCCACTTTTGCATTCCAGATGACATTTAACATATCCAGAATAATACACGGACATACACACCATGGCGAAAGGGGAGTCAATTACTCAACTTTCGCAGAGCAAAAACTAGCCTAAATCCTTGCAGCCACAGGGCTACTAAGCAATCAGATACATGGCTTGCAAAATAGAAAAACACCGCTTCGTTTGGTAAAGTGAAAGTGCGAGCAATCACTATCAAACAGAAGAGGTGTCTTCCATCATGATAGACCATCAGCCCGATCTTAATCAACTGCCAAACGAATTAAAGTCTGCTTTTCAAGAACTGAACGTCATGAAACATCTTCGACAAGCTGGGTTGCGCAAGCGATTTGGTTTCAGCTGTGCCCGACTGTTCCAACTCGTCTTTGTCCTGTTGTTTCATCAAAAGAACTGGTTTCGTCTGCTCGAGAGCAGCAAGGGAGAATCGTTTCCCGGCAAAGATGCGGTGTATCGCTTCCTCAATCATGCCGGCTTTGCCTGGCGTCGCTTTCTGACATCACTCAGTGTCGCCACGGTACGGAAGGTCAGCACTCTTACGTCTGTCGACCGGGACACCGTCTTCATCGTTGACGATTCGATGTTCGAACGCAATCGCAGCAAGGCTGTTGAGTTGCTCGCCCGATTCAAAGATCATGCCACCGGCGCTTATTACAAAGGATTTCGTATGCTCACCATGGGCTGGTCCGACGGGCATACCTTCTTGCCGCTCGACTTCGCGCTGCTCAGTTCAAGCAAGTCTGCCATCAACGGCATGAGCGAGAACATCGACAAACGATCGCACGGCTACAAGCGCCGTCAGGAATCGCTCCGATCGGCTCCGCAGGTCATTGCGTCCATGCTGGATCGCGCTTTGGCAGCAGGGGCGACCGCCTCCTACGTCTTGATGGACAGCTGGTTTACGCATGCGCCTCTCATTGGCGAAGTCATTGCCCGCGGGCTCGACGTGATCGGCATGGTCAAGAATGACAATAAGCGTTTCCTGGTTCAAGGCCGGAAGCTGTCGCTCAAAGAACTGTACGCGGCAGCGTTTCCTGTGGTGAGCAACAAGCGTGGCATTCTCCGCTGCATTCGAACCGAGCTTGCCCCAGACATTCCGGTTCGCGTGGTGTTCGTTCGTCATCGTACGAAGAAGAATGAATGGCTCGCTATTTTGACGACAGACCTTTCCCTTTCCGTAGAGGACGTGATCCGCATCTACGCGATTCGCTGGGACATTGAGGTCTTCTTCAAGTGCACCAAATCACTGCTTCGTTTGCAAAAAGAGTTTCAAGGCCGCTCCTATGATTTGCTGATCAGCCATACGACGCTTGTGTTTTCGCGCTACATCCTGCTGGCTTGGCAGCATCGGCAAAGCACCGATGCGCGCTCCTTCGGAGGCTTGTTTTATTTGCTATGCGACGAAGTCGGTACGCTCGATTGGGCGGTTGCCTTACAACAATTGCTCGATCTCATCAACGAAATTGCCACGAAGGCCGGCAAAAAGGGGTCTGTAAAATAAATCGTGTAACCTCTTAAACCGGGGAAAAATGGGCATACTTTTATCATAGAAAACCCGGTGGAGGTACGAAGACATGATCGAGAAGTTTTGGACCAAAAAGGATTTGCGTGAGTTTGTAAAAGAACACAACTTTCAATCGGTTGAACACATTCAAACAACCTTGAAGGAATTGTTTAAGGACGTACTTGAAGAGGCGCTCCAAGCTGAGTTGGATACGCAGCTAGCGTATGATCGTTACGATGCCAAAAGCAAAAAAACAAAGAACAGCCGCAATGGTTACAGCAAGAAAACCGTATCTTCGGAGTATGGGGACATTGAAATCCAAGTGCCTCGTGACCGCTTGGGCGAGTTTGATCCGGTTGTGGTGAAGAAGCATCAAACCAATGTCACAGGGATTGAAGACCAAATTGTGGCTCTCTATGCTAAGGGAGTAAGCACGCGAGATATTCAAGATCACCTGCTGAATCTGTATGGCGTTGAGGTTTCACCTACACTCATTTCAAACGTTACAAATAAAATTGTTCCCATCATTAAGGAATGGCAAAACCGGCCGCTACAAAACATCTACACGGTTGTCTTCTTGGACGCGATCCACTTTAAAGTAAAGCAGGACGGGCATATTGTAAACAAAGCGGCCTATATGGTCATTGGGATTGATCTGGAAGGCAATAAAGACGTACTCGGCATTTGGATTGGCGAGAATGAATCCGCCAAGTTCTGGCTCAGCGTACTGAATGATCTCAAGAATCGTGGAGTGCAGGACATTCTCATTGCCTGTGTAGACAACCTAACGGGCTTCACCCAGGCCATCTCTGCATGCTACCCGCAAACGGAGATTCAAAAATGTATCATTCATCAGATTCGAAACAGCACGCGATACGTATCCTACAAAGATCTCAAGAAGGTGACGGCTGACCTTAAACCCATTTACAAGGCGGCTACGGAAGAAGCTGCTCTGCTGGAGCTGGATCGTTTTGAAGAGACCTGGGGAAGTAAATATCCCCTGTTAGTGAAATCATGGAGGCAGAACTGGGATGAATTGTCGACTTTCTTCAAGTATCCTCCGGAACTTCGGAAGCTCATCTACACGACGAACATGATCGAAAGCTACCATCGGCAGCTTCGCAAAGTCACGAAAGGCAAGAGCATTTTTCCAACGGATGAATCGCTTTTAAAAATGTTATATCTTTCCACGATGGACGTACTAAAAAGGTGGACGGGCCGCGTGCAAAACTGGGGACAGATTTTGCTGCAACTCACGGTATACTATCCAGAACGCGTTCAAGTACGTTAAAAGCGGCTTTACTTGGAGGGGCAGGCATGATAGGCTGGATGCCGGTGCGAATTAGTCTTCAGCTATTCGCCCTTTCGCAAGGACATCATGCCTGCCGGAGGTTCCAAGTCAAGCCGCGGCTCACTGTTACTAGACTCGGGAAAGAGAGATTACACAAAATTATTGACAGACTCGCAAAAAGCTTTCGGCTCTGATACAGCGTCAACTCCAGCAATGGATTGCCGTTTTGCCCAGTTACATCAAGGCTTGTTTGCCGATTTCATGCTGCGAAAGTTGAGTCAATTAGATAACGGAAAGGATTTTTATCATCCCTTCCATTCAAAACTTAATCTCACCGCTTAAGTCCAGAGAAAATGACTCTATCGCCTTAATCAATCCAATCGTCCCAATAGAGATCAATCTTCCATCTCTTCGCCGGTATTGTCGAATTTTTTGACATTGTGAACAGACCAAGTCAGACTATTTGTGGATAATCTCCTATGTGGATATGTTAATAAATAAATGAAATTGAAGCCTTGTACCGCTTTTTACATGTTGAACATGTTAATATCTTGTGAATAAAATACCTAATAGCTGCTATCGCGCAAGTTTGATAATTGACTCAACATGGAGAGTCTGTTTAATTTTGAATTCCAGTATAATCGCCTCTCCACTTCGCGCTGCAAGGTCATCAGAAGGTATCTTTCTTGAACATCCACCAACTTTCTGAATGACTTGAGCTCTGATTTTTTCAAGTATCCCCTTGCTGCATACTCATCTAGTTTTTCTTGATCAACTTTTGCGCACTGAATTAATGTATCAGGGCCCAATGATTGGAGGACATCTAATGCTCGGTAGCTCACCGGTGTCGTTAGTAAAGAAAGTGTCCCTAATTCCAAAGGGATACTACTTGACTCCTGAAAGCCTTTCGTATCTAATGCTAGTACACGTTCATTGCCCCAAGCTAAGCTTAACGCCTCCTTTCTTTCATGCAATTCTCTCCAAAAACCCACCTTATTCATCAATGGCAAGCTAAAATAAGATTTATATTCGTCATCAGACAAAGAACAATCGACCCTTCCCATACGATTCGGTGTATATCGCACATACTTGTTGCCAGGAATACAGAATCGCTTAAGCTCCGCAACTTGCGCATTGGATAATAAATTCCCATCAACCGAAGCGATTTCAGGCAGAAGGCCAAGATCGTAAAGGTATTCGTTCAATTCTAACTGATTATACTCATACATACTGAAATATTGAAATTGTCCGACCACCCTAAGCCTCTTCCAAACCATCCGTTTTCTCTTTAGTGCCGATTGTTCATCACGAATCATGCCTTTCAAAATTTTAGCTTTTGCTTCTAATTGTTTTAATTCTCTGTATGAGCCGGACTGGATAAACCCCTCGATTCCGCGTACAGTCAAATCGTTCGCATCCTTTCTATGAAACTATTAGATTATGAATCTAGTACAATTATTTACAAATTAATAGAATGTATACTTGGGTTGCTCAAATTAGCGCGGCGGAGTAGCAATCTATTTCCTCATTGCGCTTGCTTGTCCACCGCTGATGAAAAATATAGAAGAGGGGTTGCCCCCTCTTCACCGCTTTGCCTTATAAAACTCATGATACAGCTTCATCAGCGCCCTCTTCTCGATCCGTGACACATAGGAACGCGAAATCCCAAGCTCCTTCGCAATCTCCCGCTGCGTCCGCTCCTCGCCGCCATGCTCCAGCCCGAACCGGCCGACGACAACCTCCCGCTCCCGCTCATCCAGGATATCGAGGTTGCGGTATATTTTGCTCTTCTCAATCTTCAGCTCGACCTTATCCGCAACATCGTCCGCCTCCGAGCCGAGAATGTCGATCAGCGTAATCTCATTTCCCTCCTTGTCCGTTCCTATGGGGTCATGAAGGGATACATCCTTCTTTGTTTTCTTCAGGGATCGTAAATGCATCAGGATTTCGTTTTCGATACAACGAGCTGCAAATGTAGCCAACTTCGTTCCTTTGTTCGGCGAGAACGACTCGATCGCTTTGATCAGCCCGATCGTACCGATCGAGATCAAATCCTCCAAATCTTCCCCTGTATTATCGAATTTTTTGAGGTTGTGAACACGAACCGATGTCATCCTCATGCTGAATAAATTGTTGGCGTTTTAACTCATCTAGTGCTCCGACTGCAGTAATCTGTACTTCGTTCCCGTCGTAGCGAATAATAACTTCATCAACCAGGGTCTCCAGGATATGTCGCTTCTCCTCAAGGGTAAGCTCGTCGCCGGCGCTCTCGATAAAGTATCGGACAGCCTTGGAGACCTCGGCAATCCGATTGGCCGATATTTCCTTCTCCGCTTGTTCTGACAACTGCTTTTCGTACCCGGCAAGCTCTTGCTCCAACGACTTTAGTCCGGCATTAATCTTTTGCATTTCGGTAAGCATCTCCTGCTCATCAATGACCTCCCGCTTGAACATGATTTTGATTTTTTCCTTTTCCTTCTCCTTCTGCTCCAGCTGACGTTTGATGTGGTCCGCGGCGGATTGAAGTTCCAGGTTAATCTCATTCGATTTGCTTTGCAGCCGCTCCATATAATCATCGGGATTAGACAATGTCTCCAAAATGAGCTGCCAGACGTAATGATCCAACATATCGGCGCGCAACGTTTGAGTTGGGCACTTCTCAACTCCTTCACCATACTTCTTTGGGAAGAGGTTTGGACATCTGTAGCATGTGTAACGGATCTTTTCTCCCGTTTCTTTATTTACCCGGCCTGTATAAGTAGTTGCTTGCCACATTCTGCCGCAATGTCCACACCGGATCATGGATTTTAACAAATACTCATACTTTACATTTCCTGACCGTTTCATGTTTATCTCTTTCTGCACCTGGGCTAATTCAAACAGTTGCGGGTCAATGATACTTGGCACGGTAACCTCGATCCAGTCCTTTTCCTCGCGAAAGGCATATGTTTTTTTCGGTGTGCCGTTCTTGGTTTTCTCCCCGCGAATCTTCCGGGTTTCTCTACGATTGTAATAGAACTTGCCGATGTACACCTCAGAAGTAAGAACCCTTCTAATGGAACTGGCGCTCCAGTTCCTGCTTTCCCCTCGTTTGGGTACTGCCCCCAACGCATAGAGTCGATCCCCGATTTCACGAAGCGTATAGTTCTCATGAACATACCAGTGGTATATCTTCTGGACAAATTCGGCTTCCTGCGCATTGATAATCAAGGTATTTTCATGAAGATCATATCCATAGGGAGCCACACGCATGGGCATGATCTTCTTATCTTTTTCCACCGCTTTGAGTCTTCCGCGTACCGTCCGCTTCTTGATTAAAGACAACTCGTATTGTGCTATGGAACTCATCAGGTTAAAGAAAAGCTGCCCTTCCGGCGTATTCCGGTATTCCGTGTCCACGAACACCAGCTCGATATTGCTCCGCTCCAGCTCACGGCAAAGGATTAATTTATCCGTCAAGTCCCTGGTCAACCGGTCGGGGTGGGTAACAATCAAGCGACGGACCAGCCCTTGCGCAACATCTTGTCTGAATTCATTCATGGCGGGCCGATCGATATCTTCACCTGTGAATCCTTCTTCGCGATAAACTTTGATCATGGATTCGGGAATTCCCAAGTCTTTCGCTTTCCGCATGCAAATCTCAATTTGTGCATCAAGGCTTGTGCCCTCTGAGGCTTGCATGCCTGTAGAAACCCTTGGATATATGGCCGTATACATGGAGGTTCGCTCTTCTCCTTTCTTATCACTATCACTTTCCAGTATGGACAAAGAGAGAAACAAAAAAACCGGCTTATTCAGTCGGTTTCAAGATCAAACGCTTTAGGATGTAATCGATAACGGCATTTTTGGCCTCTGCAGCGGATAAGGTGTTTGAGACTTGAACTGAATCACTACATAAAGTATGAGGCACATATACGATTTTGATTGTCGGCATTCGCTCCATACTTTTCACCTCAATACACCTTATTCCGTCTGCGGTTTGTCCTATCACAAGCGCATGGTGTTTTGGATATACTTGAACTCCGTTTCCATGATTCGAACAATAGCCGATTCATTTTCCGCTCCAATGAATGTCCAGTACCGGTACCCGGGCACAACGGATTGGGTAATGAATCCTGACCATGTTAAGGACTTCGATTTTAGAGCGGACATGAGTTTGTCCAAACTTAATAGGTCATTTTGATATAGATCAACGACGATCACATCGGTTCGTGATTCTAGACGGATATAACATTCTTGATCCGTGTTTGTCTGGATGACATATCCTTTTACATCTCTATTACGATCTTCAGCCATTCTCAATAACGGAATCAGGTCTTCCATACAAGTTAAAGCTATCCCGCTAAAATCATAATTTTTAAAGTTCCATCGCTCCATAACAAGCCTATCCTTATAAGCCCAATCAAAAGGAACACGGTGGATGATGCCAAATTGGGCCAGTAGCTCATTGCTGAATCTCCTAGATTTCAAAGGGTTCGTTAAGTCGAAAATTGTAGAAGATGATTCCGAAAAATCTCCCAGCAAGAGTGTTCTTAACTCCGCTGTCCTTAAACTAAAGGCATGTATCAATGCTTTTCGACGATAAGGCAAGGATAGTTTCCGTAGCAGAATACCAAAAGTTATTGGGTCAGTAGCTGCCAGTTCTTTCACCTCATACCAGTCTCGATCATGCCTGCTGATATAAGTGATTTCGTCTATTTCACCATGGATGAATTTTAAGGCTAGTTGAAGAAGGTCTTCCTTCAACCTAAGCTTTACACTCCATCAGCTTAATCCCGTATCAAAGCACTCATCATCAACTCTCCACAAATGGAGCAGATTCTTGTTTCTTTCGACCGAAATCCTCGCATAACCCGAAAACCCAACGAGCTTTTGCTCCATTTGTGGAGCAACCAGGACAGAAAACGAAAGCAAATGATACCTTTACATCAATGATGTGGACCATCGGGCCCCACCTCCTTTCTTAAGCAAAAGCTGCTGTCTGAACGGTCAAAGAAACAGAATCTGAGGGAGAGATGTAGATGGATAACGATCAGAATATTAAAAATATCGATATTTTGGGATTCATGTATTCGGATCATTGGAAGCAAAATGCGAAAACTATTGCAGAGATTGCTTCTTATGAGAACTCTACTTCGCAAGAATGTTTACAAACTGTCCCAACTGGCAATCATGATATTAAGAGTCTTAGTTGGGAGAAGGTGCTCACGTTCTTGAATACCATGTATGCATTTCGTTGGCCTGAAGAGGACGTCGAGATATGTTCACCAGAAAGTGGTTCTCTTGCATTAAATGAATGGATCTTTTCAACCCAGATTCAAGGCAAAATCTTTGCCCCCGTGCTACTGGATTACCTTGATAATAAAAAGTCGATCAAATCCACCAGCTACTTTTCTTTGATGGAATACGCACTAGAGCTCATTGATTTTTTTAAAACCCGTTATGGGCTTGATGCTAGATCCATTCAAAACAAAGAATTGGCAAATAAAGATGCACTTATTAATTTCATTGAGCATTCTTCCTACAATTTCGTTCAACGTGACATGATTCTAGCAATAGCTCGAAAATTAATCTCTAATGGGTTCGAATTAAAGAAATCAACAAACGGTATTTCTACAAAAAAGAGGACTCAAGATATAAATCATCCCGCTATCACTGCGCATATTAAAGATTTACACCGTTCAGGAGTCAAGGAAAAAAGCTTTAACGGTAAATATAAAATCAGTTACGCCCTATTTTTAAACTGGTTGAATAAAACATACGTTCAGTTCCAGAGCACTTCATGCGACGAATTACCATTGTCATTAGTTACTGAGGAGCATCTACTCGAATTCAAACAATATTTACTCCGTTTAGAAAAGAAAGGGATCTATATCAAGCAAACGGTTAGCAATTGTTTTTACGATATCCGATTCCTTCTGGCTAACCTCTATAAATTGGGCTGGCTTGCTAAAGACATAACAATGGATGTTACAGGAATCCCGTACGAGAGATACTATTATCGCGAGTTACCAACAGATGCTGAACTCCAGTGTTTTTTTCATAATATCCAACTCTATTCTGATCATCCCACATTGGAACTGGCAGCCTTTGGGTTGATGCTTTGTCTCGGTTTGCGAATTCATGAAGTTGCTAACATTCACTATCAGGATATCAATGTCGAGAATAGAACCATCTCTGTCTTCGGAAAAAACGAGAAATCGGCCATTCTACCCTTACCTGATCCGCTACAGAATTACTTTCAAAAGCTTGTTGTCAACAAAGGTCAGGATATCCATCTGTTTGGAAACAACAGCCAATCAACTATTCGCAAATTAAGGGCACAGTACAAACTTTATTCTTTTGTCTCGGGATGGAAATATCCGGGGGGTCCCCATTTACTGAGGCACACTTTCATCAGCAGGTTGTCGGAACGTACAGATTGCCCGTCACAATTGCTTATGTACTTGGCAAGACATGATCGGCCAGAAAATACTGCGCGATACGTCCACCGGAGCTCCAATCAATTAACAAATGCTGTAAACAAAATCAATTACTGAGGAGGTTCCCATGCCTAAAGTAATCAACGATACAAAGTATACCGAACTTAAAGAACAACTGAATCAGCTGTTATGTCTTTATGGTCCAGAGAAAATGCGGCAAGTTATGGAAACCTTGCCTGTCCAGACACAGACAAAACCTAATATGCCCCTGGCAGTGCGGAACGTTTCATTTCTCGAAGCCGTTGATGCTTTCTATCAAAGCAGCAAGTTTTCTGGACTTAGCCGGACCACGCAAACAACGTATCGGTCAGAGATGAAACTTTTCCAGCAACATGTCAAGGAAAAGTTTGGCGACGATCCGCAGTTTGAAAAGGTAACAAACGGCGAATTCTTGTCTGACTATATTAAGCTTAATGAGGATCCTAATACAAAAGCCAAGAAATCTTCCTTTCTTCGAACCTTCATCAAGACTACTTACAAAAAATTCTATGGGCATCAAGATCTCGGGGACTTGAAGACTATACTACGCGTTCGATGGTCAAACGATGACGCACCAAAGGCCTTTACTAAAGTGCAGATCGCAGAAATCTTGCAGATCGCTCAATCTCGTAATCATGATAGCCTTTACACTGCAATTATCTGGACTTTCCTTGGGAGTGGAATTCGCATAAACGAGCTGTGCCATCTAAGGATCGGTGATATCACACCTGATACTCAAACAATCAAGGTAACACCCAAAGGGGCTGAGAATACCAAGAAAGTCCGAAAAATCAACGAGCTCGCCTTAATGATACTCACAGATTTTATAGAGAAAAAATACAGTCGCGCTCGTGAGGTGATGCCAGATTCCGATTATCAAAGGCTCTATATCTTTTCAAGCACTGCCGGGGATAAACCCATCACATCTAGAGCCATTCAGCAATTTATGAAACGTATTATTCGCGAGTCTCGGTCGATAAAAGAGGAAGACAAAGATCGTTTAGGTCCTCACTCTTTTCGTCATTCTTTTGCCGTTCAAGGCCTTGAAGCAGGGATCGATATATACACCCTCTCAAAACTTCTAGGTCACGAGTCGATCGACAGCACGATGAAGTACTTGCGGCTTTTCGATGATCAACTTCGAGACGCCATTAACAAACACCCATTTGCTCAAGAGATTATTCAAAAAATTAGAGAAAGGTTGGAGAACAAATGAAACGTTTGTTATTGGATTCCCCTTACTATGCCAACTGGAAAAAACATACCCATCTCAAGGATTCTGCAATTTACGCTTATAGTCGCCAGTTCATGAAATTTGAACAATATCTGAGCTTAGACTTTGAGGGAGAGCTGGATTTCGATAAATTTTATTATGATACTGAATCCGAGACTTATCACCCGATCGATACTGAATGTATTGACGGTTATATCCAGTTTCTCAAGAAGAGGTTTCAGGCAAGCAAGAATACTATCTTCAATAACATTGTTTACCTGAAACATTTTTTCACGTTACTTCACGGTCTTGGGATGATTAAACAAAACCCCATGAAGAATTTTCCGAATCCGTACTATGAACGCCGAATAATAGATCGTTCCCTCTCCATTGGTGAATGTCAGCGATTATTTCAAGCAGCGCTTAAAGCCGATCCATTTGTCCGGAAGTTCTATATCCTCATATTGCTAATGTCAACGACCGCTCTTCGAAACAGGGAGATTATACAGCTAACGTACGAACAGATTGATTTTGAGCGCAAGGTTATTCTGGTGAACAAAGGGCAGAAAACCTCCTCCGAAGTCGTTTATATGCCCGATTCCCTCGTTGTTGAGTTGGAGCGTTATTTGCATCATCCGGTTGTAGAAGAATGGCAGAATTCCGGACATTCCGAGGTTTTCTTTGAAAACAATCGACCACTAACAAAAGCAGCATTAAACCGAATCATCAAGAATCTTTGCCTAGAGGCCGGTATACAAAAGACAGTCACTGCCCATAGTTTTCGACATACAACGGCATACTTGATGCAGAGCAGCGGGATTGACATTATCGCTATAAAACGACAACTACGCCATAAGCAGCTGTCGACAACTTTGCGATATGTTCCTCCAGTTGACGCTGCCAAGCTGTTGAACGACGCGTGCTCAACTCTAATTGAATAACAACAAAAAGAACCCGAAGAAAGCAAAGAAAACATGCTTCATTCGGGTTCATTATTTGAACAATTATAGTACACAAGGACAGACTACTCCCGTGTTGTAATTAATCACCATAAAGGGAATTGGATACCGAAAGCACCTGGCTCGAGGAAATGGTATCAATTAACTGTCCCGCGAGGACATGATTTGGGCCAGAGGATGGCCACTCATTAGGCTTCCGTTGGGAACAGAAGCGATAGAAGGAACAAATTTATTATATAGTGGATGTGCTTTGAAATCAATAATAGCAAAGGTCACTGTTGCTCGGCTAGTTCTCGTATCTCATAAGGACTAGCCTCTTCCGGAACTTTCATTTCATGCTCCCTTCTTAACTCTCAAAAAAATGGCATATTAACTTTATGAACTCTTTTTGTATTTGATCCAGGTCTTCGGAAGCAATGTCAATATGAAGAGCTGATATCCGGATCTCCTGATTTCCGTTATGTATCAAATAGGTTGCTAGCGGATTCCGGAAATATTTATTCGCACGGAAAACTGGGTATACCAGAAACAACCGATTGCATTGATAACGGACTGCGTAGGCCAACATTTGGTAAACATCCGACTCCGAAAGTCGAGTATTCTCTTCAGAAATGGGATTTTTATATTTCGCATCTACAATCATTTCGATTGGTGTGTCTGATCCTGCTCGGCTGCATGCGATTGTAATATCGGGTCTGAGCAGAAAAACCTCTTTTTCAGCATCCAAGTAACGTTGTGGCGTCTGATAACGGACCACCCAATCATCCGAAGATAACCCTTTATCCAACCATTGATATAACGAGAACTCAAATAATTGATTCAATGGGATCAAAAAGGTAAAGGTACGCTCGTCGCCCGCATGGACCCCAGGTTGACGGTTAAGGTAAAACATCTTAGCGAGTTCAAACACCGGGCGATAGTCTTCGTTTAACCGATTGAATCGTACTCTTTGGAACATCGATTCGGTAAGCCGGATGGGACAGATATCCTCTAAAAGCAAAAGCGCATGGCTCAAACAAGTTTTGTTTTCCTCGTTTTTCGTCAATGTTCTAAGTGAAATCATTGTGGCTTTAATGATTTGGTTAAGCAGATTGTCTTCCGTGAATTCCTGATAACTAACATAATGCTTATGCTTAAATCCCCCATTCCTGAGCAACTGCCGCTGAAAAAGGATCCTTCCTCTAATGAAGGCCAGGTTGCCCTCAAAATCTTCATATTGACGATGAATTTGCTTCTGAAAGAGTTCCAAGAACCTCTTAATGAAAATGTGAATGAAAATCTCCAGCAAATCTCCGTTCATAGCCGCTATAAGTTGAGGATCCGGAATATCTTTGACTGAAAGGAACCCGCTAGATGCCAGCAAACGGAACAGCATCCGAACGGACGAACGTTTTTCCTCTTCGAAGTCTTCAGCGGATGCCGCATCTTCATAAAGTTTGGGCAGAATCTGTAGCTGCAAGGAAGGAGTGGCGATAAATCCAACATACTTCCTTAGCAGCACTCGGTTATCTACACTGAAGCTAATATTTTGCCTTCCCCAAATGGACTCCAACGAAGATAATTCCATCCTATGTTCATTCGAGATTGGTTCCAACGAATACCTGTCTTCAAAGACGGTGATGAGTTTCGGCATCAGTCTTCTATTCCTTTATAGAGGGTCAACAAGGCCTTCTCGAAGTCGGAAACCGTATCTTTATCGGAAGGCTGCGTGCTTAAGAACCGCATGCTTCCGGATTTCTCGAAGAACTTGGTTCCAACAACCGACTGAATAGCAGCGACATCGTTGTAGAAGTATTCAGCGATTAATGGCAAAATTTTATAATACCAGCTCTTAAAAAGATCATCGATCGTTAAAACATCCATCAAATAGGCGTGGCCGATCCGATGGTCTCGATCCAGCTTCTCCGATATTTTTTCGTTAAGGCTGCGCAAAAGACTTGCAAGTTCCACCGAGCCCACTTTTGCTGTATTTTGTTCGAAAACCGCATAATCTGGTTCCATTTCCGCGAATACGAACCGTCTTCTTAGCGCGGTATCCAGCATCGCGATCGATCGATCGGAAGTATTCATCGTACCGATAATATACAGGTTCCTAGGCAACGAGAAAGGCTTTTTGGAATAGGGCAAGATCGTGCTGACCGTTTGCCTTTTGTCCTTTTCAATCAATGTTATCAGTTCGCCAAAGATTTTAGAGATGTTACCTCGGTTGATTTCATCGATGATCAAATAGTATGGTTTTTGCTGATGCTGCTGTGTCTTAACCGTTTTATTTATATCGTTGGAAATACCGATCAATTTCTGAACGTCGGACATGTGAATTCGGGGAAGTTCGTAAATCGTTTTGAGAGTAAGACTTACTCCGCCGTTCATATCGTAAATATCCGCGGGCTCCGTAAATTCTTTCAACCATGCAACCGGTCTGACGTGCGGTGCCACCTGTCCTTTTATATAAGCATAATCCCCCGTTATCACACCAATATCCCGAATCGTCCGAGGGCCATCATAGACAAAAACGATATCACCTCGTTCCATTTGGTTAATGAGAGTATCTAGCGTATTGGCGTCCATTGTAGGCTTTTGAGCCCCATCATCCCGCTCATTCTCAAGCAAGGAATAAATTTCGTCATATGATTTGTCTGTAAGGTCGATGTGATCGAGAAAATCGACCGCTATTTGTTTGCCTGCTTTACATTGGTTGTAAATGTGATCGCTGTTGCGGCGGCCGAGCGATACTTTCCAGACACGGGATCCCGAATGTATGAACTCGGCTCCCGAAATACCGGAGGACTCAGATTCCGCTTTGATAATTTGTGCTGACGCTTCTTCCACCATCTTTTTCAGAACGCCAGGCTCCACACGGTACCGAATCTCACCACCTGCTTCGTCTTGCTTCATGTCTTCTTCCAATTGGGGGCGAATACCCTCAATAAATTCCTCATACGAGTAGGACTGGTGGAAAGTGATGAAACGTACCCGTTCTTCCCGTTCAACTTGGACGAACGGGATATATCGTTTACGGAATGTATACTCAAACGCTTCAATGATGTTCTTCGTAGCGAACGTCTTCCCTGTTCCCGGCGGTCCGTATAAAATCAAATTGGGGTTGAAATCCAGCAACTCAGCATACGCACGGTATTGTTCAAACAATTCCGGCGCGTCCTCGACATCCGAAGATTCTAACGCATGCGTGATTGGCGTTTTCCCATCAGTTCCAACTTCCATATTCGGTTTGCTGATCGGTGTCTTGCGGCGGCCAACCAATACGTTGTCATAAAGGCGAATAGGATTATCCACTACAAAATAACCTTGCTTTTCCAATTCATTCAGGACGCTTTTCAAATAGTTACGTTTAATCGGCGCTTCCTCTTCGGCAAATTCAAGCAACTGTAGCAATGTATACCGTTCATTGACGGAATTTTTGTCCTCGTACAGTTTCTGCAAACTGGCATAAGGTTGGGATTGTCCATTCTTCCATTCCAATATCCCGACTATTCTTGATGTTACGAGATTGTCGATTACAACCATGATGTCGTTTTCTGCAACTGGCGGGAGTTGAGAACTTAGTGTGACGTAATAACGACGAACCGATGTAAAAGAAAGCTGATCCCAGTTTTCCATGGGAAACGCCGAGGTTGTCTCAATGGGAAAGAAACCGTGACCTGGAGTAGCTTTGTTAATTTTATTAAGCAAGTTGAGATCCAAATTGAAATATGGACTTTTAATAAATTGCACGACGGGTACAGGATGCGGCAACCGCTTGATTTCTTCGAAAAAAACAACACCTGTATCCGACGGATTAATAGGATTTACCTTATGCCCATATTCCCTCACTTTCCATAACGCAATTACGTTGGCATTGGTCACCACAAACACGAAATCCCCCGGTTCGATCCCTCCGTACCAGGTACTCTCCTTGGCGCCGGCGGCGTAATACTTCTCTTGGATTTGATGCGGTCTTCTACTGTCAAACTTGCCGAAATATACTTTGCTCATATTGGATCTCCTCGATTTCATTTATTGAAATGATGATAAATCTCATGCGGATATAAGTTCAATAGCTGCATCAGCGCTGTGCAGAAGCCGATCAGGATTGGCCCTTCACTATTCGACTGAAACTCGATCCCGCGTTCCACCAAATAGTTAGCTAGACGATCGAAGTCTGCCTCATATTTCGGGACTCTTCAAGCAACTTAAACCGTGATTTGTACCCGAGGCTTTCCACCAGCCCCTTATAGTACCATTCCTGACTATCACGTCCTCGTTTGAAACGAGACCATGCCTCCTCACCGTACTGCTTCAAGTCCCTCTTAATCGAACGAATATTGTGTAGTTTGTCTGCACAGGACGTCTGCCGAATAGCAACGGTTGCATGTTTAAGTTCATCGAGCGTATGCTGCTTTCTTTCCTCCCATGATGCACCTTTGTCCGGTTCTGAGCAGCCTTTTACGATTTCCAATACTTTAGGACCGAAGAAGGCCAGTAAATCCTCCTCCGTTGTATCGGTATCTTCCAACGTGTCATGCAAAATTCCAGCCGCGACAACTTCCTCCGAACAACCTGCCCGCTGCAAAATCATGCCCACAGCATAAGGATGACTAATGTATGGTATCACTGTGCCTTTTCGGCGCTGTTCCCGATGTGCAACGGCAGCAAACTCAATTGCCTTATCGATTAAAGTCATGGACACGGTTTCCTCCCTTCAATTTCAAAGATCAGTTTCTCATGAATGGTTGCAAACCGGATATTTTTGCAGGTGATTAAGAACCAGCAAAGCCCCAGCCTTATGCAGCGGCTCATTCTGCTTCTCACAATGAAACAGCTGAATGCAGGATGGGCAGCCGTCCGAACAACCACAGCTGCTAATGATCTGTTGGGCTTTCTCCAATAGAACCCCGAACTTTTCAGCGACAACCTCGACTATACCCGAACCGCCTCCTGCTTGGCTGTCATAGAAGAACATCCCGGGCATTCCAAATAAGGCAGAGCCAGAATAAAAAGAAGTGTGTTGAAAATCGGCCATACTGCACCTTACAACAGCCGGTATCGCCGAAGCTATGGCATGTTCAACGGCATGAAGGCTTCCCTCAACCAAGTTCTCCAAGTCAATGGATTCGCAATTCTGCACATCCTTGAGCAGACCCTTAAGTTCATCCCTTCCTTGGTGGTCCCACATCAGCCAAAATGCCTCTGTTTGGAAACTGACAGGATATGTGTTTGTTAATTGCACAGTTTCGGGAGGCGTTGCGCCGTGATTGTAGATTTTTTTGTAGCCAAATGTACTTCGTTTTACGATGATGCTTCCAAGATTGGATTTGATCGCCGCGTCACTTCTCAGTGGATTGGTTATGTCATGGATTTCAATGCTATCGCGAACAATTCCGCGGGTATGATAATCCGTTCTTACCGGCTCCACAACCACTTTGCGTTGCTTACCGTTGACCCACTTGACCTTATAGAAGGTACGATTGTCAGGTCCCAGAAATACTGCATCCACGTGATAATCTCTTATTAAGGAACGCTCATCTACACTTTGAAACAAGATGTCCTCATTCCAGCCGTTCTTGGTTACAACCGTATAAGTAGCCCCCATTGTAAACAAAGTTTGATATCTTGGCGTTTCACCATGATAGAGGAGTTTTCCTTCGATCTGCTGCCACTGGTCGCTTGCTTCCGCAACCACTTTGCGAAGCGCCGAAGAGCGAACATAATTCATAGCATTGGTCAACGTTCCTCCCAGTTCGTGAGCTGCGTATGCGAGATGCTCCTTTAATAGCTTGGGATTCGTTGTATTAATCGCTGCTGATTCAGGCGGGAGCTTAAAGAATTCTTCAGGATTGCGGGCAAAGTATTGCTGCAATGGCTCTTCCTGAAGCATCATAATCACCACACCGTCTCTGCTGCGTCCCACTCGTCCAGCCTGCTGCCAAAAGGAAGCCTGGGAGCCAGGGTATCCGAGTAAGATACATACATCCAGACACTTCACATCAATTCCGACCTCTAGGGCGCTAGTAGTGACCACTCCAAGGATCTCGCCTTGCTCAAGTTTTTGTATGGTTCGTTCTTTAACTTCTTGCGTGAGGTATGCATGGTACGGCAGAAAAAACTCATGTGGTTCGTCTGCCGAAAGCCCGCCATGATCATGAAGGTGGCTGCGCAGTATCATGTTTATTTCACGACTTAAAAGCTGGGCTTGCTGGCGGTTGCTTGTGAAAATGATACTTCTCGGCCATCTTCCATCCTTGTAGATCGTGCGCAGAATTTCATAGAGATCGGAAACAACAGCCCTTTTCTTCTGCTCATCGTCTGATAAGCCCGGATTCCACATCAAAATCGCTTTCTTCTTTACTGGCGCTTGTACACCCGATATTTCATGAAATCCTTTCAGTCCACGCATTCCTGTTAATTCTTCAGCTAGATACTTTGGATTAGCAATGGTAGCCGAGCAGGCAATAAACTGGACGTTTTTATTCCCCAACCTGTCACATAACATTCTTAATCTGCGAAGGACCAAAGAAACCTTTGAACCTAACAAGCCTGAGTATTGATGCAGCTCATCAATGACGACAAACCGAAGATTTTGCAGAAAGCGCAACAGCCCAGGGCCTTTTCCCTTAGGCGAACCTGCACCTTGAAGAATTAAATGCAGATAGTGTACGTTGGTCAGCCAATAGCGCCCCTCAGAGAACACGAAGCTAGATGCCTGATCTTTTCTCATATGCTCTGGAACGTTACGTTGCCCGTGGAGAACCCCAACGGATAATTGCTGTCCATTAACAGAGAATCGAGAAAATCCATTAAGCGAGATTTGATTCCCCTGCTCTTCTACATCATCAGCCCATTTTTTCAAGTGAGCGTACTGGTCCTCGACTAATGCCTTGAACGGGGCCAAATAAAGCGCACAGGCATTCGGATCAGCAACCAATTTTTCGATGATGGGAACATTGTACGCCAATGATTTTCCAGATGCGGTTTTCGTGCAGAGAACGACATTTCTGCCTTCACGGATGTTCTGTATAGCTTCCCCTTGATGCTCATACAGTTTATTAATCCCCAGAGAATGAAGCTTCCGCTGCAGCCAACTGGGCATAAGGATTTGGTCAGCATAAGCGCCTTGGTTGGCGTCAATTTGATGCACGTGGACGTCACTTCGAATACGAGTTCCGAGTTCGAGCAAATTCTGAACGAGATTTTCACTATCGAATGTTTGTTGTACGGGAAGTCTGCGGTCTATGAGCAATTCCATTTCTTCCGGTGTCAGCATGTCGTCCAAGATTGAATGTCTATCATGTGAACAATAAACGCCGGATGGTTTGTTTATATAGGACTCCGTATCGGGTTCAAGGGAGCGCCATTCTGAAACTCGAATCCCGTTTGCCCGTTGATGGATCTTACGGTAATAGCCCTTTGGATCCGCCTTATAGCTGATTTGAATGAAGTCCCCGTAAGGTCTTTGGCCTCCGCAAGCGGAACAGATTACAGGCATTCTTAATCGATCCCTTCTATCAAAATCTTCAGCAGCATTTTGGCTCCAGGTTTGAACAATTCAATATTCCCTTTACCTGGGAGCTGCACGCAGCTAGGACATCCTTCGGCACAAGGGCAGCTCTCAATAAGTTCAAGAGCCTTTCGAAGCACTTGCGGAAGTTTCTCATAGATCGCTTCGATGGTCCCGAGACCGGACCCGTTCTCGCCATAGAAGCCGATAACAGGTCTATTGGCAAAAGCCGTCATCCCGCTCGCCGAAAACCCTGTAAAATCATTAGCGTCGCAGATAATGAGGTCAGGAATAACCGAAGTCATAGCGTGACCTGCAGCGTGAAGGGAAGCTTCAGCCAATAAGTCGATGGATCTGCCCTCATCCGCTAACTCCTGAATGCCATTTTTCAATTGGCTCCATTGAGAATCCGTTAAAGTAACCCACATTCCTTCGGGAGTAAATCGGGTGACGGACGGATGGTCCAATTGAACCTGCTCCGATTCATGCTTCTGTCCGAAGTAAACTTTTTTATAACCGAAGACGCTCCGCTTGATCTCCAGTTCACCATAGGCCATATCGATTCCTTCGATATTTTGCTTCTGATAAGTCTGCATAATATCGATGGCATCACGATAAGTAGATTGGGTGTAATAAGTTAGTTCTTGAATGGGCAATACAATAATTTCACCTTTTCTGCGATTGATAGAGTCTACTCGATAGCCTTTCTCTCCAGGAGTCCAATAGATCGCGCCTTCATAAAAATCACGAAGAGCACTCCACTCATCCAAACTGTCAACTATCGTTTGATCCTGTCCACGAATAGTGACGCTGTAGTTTTGCCCGGAGATGGATCGAAGGCTAAACTTTTTATCAACGACTTCTTCCTGATTTTCAGATGCGGCAACCTGCAATACAGTCTCAATATAGTCTTCGAGTACTCCAGGGAACATGTTCTGCAAGTCTTCCTTCGTAACTTCTCTCCCCAGCTCTTCTCTCATTAGAGGAATATGCAAAGCCAACAACTTGTAATTTGTTGGATTAATTCTAACTACTTCGGGAGCCTTATGAATAAATTCAAGTGGGTTTCGCATGTAATACTGCTGAAGCGGTTCGTCTTGCAAGATCAATACGGCGACTCCCTCGCCTTTGCGGCCTACGCGCCCAATCTGTTGGGAGAATGCCGCTTTCGATCCGGGATAACCAACAAGAACGGCAAGACTTAAATCACCAATATCAATCCCGACTTCAAGGGCATTGGTCGTAATAATGACATGAATATCGTGGGACTTGAGCCGCTCAATAATCCTTTTCCGGGTATCATTCGGTAGGATTCCAGTATAAAAAGCCGCGAGTTTTTCTCCATCCACTTTCTCTTTAGGTAACCGGAGAGGCTGGCGCAATACGTCTTTGATGTAGCGGGTAAAGACCATCGTCTGGCTGCGAGAAGGCTGAAAAATGATACTCTTAATCACCTTCTGATCCACAGTCATAATTTGTTTCGCCATCGTAATGGCATCGGTAGAAGGCGCGCGGCGGACTTGTTCGTCGGCTGACATGCCAGGATTCCAGAGGACGATCCCCTTTTTCTGATGGGCGGAACCATCTGTATTGATGAGGGTGAATCCGCTAAGACCTGTAAGATCCTCTGCTAATCTAATAGGATTTTCAATCGTTGCTGAGCTCGTAATAATCTGGATGTTGTGAGTATTACCAAGTTCTCGACAAACCTTAAGCAGGCGTCTGAGTACCAATGCGACATGACTTCCGAATGTACCTCGGTACATATGCATCTCATCAAGCACTATAAATTTGAGGTTCCGCAGATAATTTCGAATGTGGTGTGCGGTCGCGTACTTCACCTTCTGAACTTGCCCGAGAATGGAGTAATGAATCATATCCGGATTCGTCATCCATACCTGTGCTTTTTCCATGATTCGCTGCCGCGGCCCATTCTCGGTATCACCATCCAGCCGGCCGATATGAATCAGGCGATCTCCTAAGTGCAATTGAGTTTCAAACCACTCATCCAAGGAAGAATTATTCTCCGTTCGTTGCATGCCAAAACGTTTAATTTGATCCAACTGATCATTTGCTAACGCTTTTGTTGGAAATATGTATAATCCACGTTCTTCAGGATGGTTATATAAACGACTAAGAATCGGCAGGTTATAGGACAACGTCTTTCCGGATGATGTTGAAGTGACCAAGACAACATTCGACCCAGAATGGACTGCATCGGCTGTTTGTGCTTGGTGAGAATATAACTGCGTAATTCCCATTCGATGTAAGGCGTCCTTGATGGGCTCTGGCGTTGATTCAGGAATATCCGCAAAAGTAGCTTCTTTCGCAGGAAGTGTATGAACATAAATCTCGGCAACTTCTTCCTCGGCCAACTTCTTCAGCTTATCCAGTACATCATCGGATGAAAACTCATGACTTACTACGCCGGGAATTCGGTTATCTTCACATAGAATAAATTCTTCTTTCTCTAAAGGAACGAAAGCAAAACAAGAAGGGCAGTAAATTCCCTCTTCGTATCCTCGGAGGTTTTCAATTACAGGAGTCCAGTCTGAGCATTTGATCCCGGTTGGCGAATATTCTAGGAGCCGTTGCTCCCCGACTTGACTGATCTTATTAGAAATTTGAATCGCCTTCAGCATACTCGTGCATTCGGAACATTTCAGAAATGCCATTCCTAATCCCTCCATCGCTAATGTCTGCTGATCATATTAGAACATACTGATTAGACAACATGTTGTCATAGAATATACGTTCTCATGGAATAAAACCCCCTTGCTGCTAATTCGACAATATAGGCAATAAGTCCTGTAACAATGCGAAAAACCCAAACAAAGCAATAAATCACCGCTTTATTTGGGTAAATTGTATTGTATTTAGTAATCAATCACGATACCTGCGCATGAGGGATCTCACTCTGATCAGCTTCTTCTACTCCCATCATCATTTTATAATGTGCATGATGATTTGTAACTTTGAATATTTTTTCAAATATATTAAGGTACCTAGCATTTGTATCTAATGGATGTTCAATATACAAATCATCACTTGCAAAGTGTGACCCGTCATTCGCCCAGGATAAAAGCGATTTACATATTACCTTTTCCTCTTCATCGAATTTATTCAGTATATCATCTTCACTAAAATTACCAAATACTTTAAAATAATTTTCTATAATTCTACGAATCAAGTTTTGAACCGTTGTTGAAGAACTACTCTGTGTTGCAGATCTAAGTTCTTGCCACATTAACTCATATGAAGTTTTTATTGGATTTGTATCATAGGATTGAGCCTCAGTAACTTTATTAACTTTTCTTATAATCCAGAATGTTTCATCATGTAATTTTCCGCCTTTTGTACGCTTTTTATTAAAAGTTACTTCTTTGTGGAAATATACATTATGGGTTAAAACAAATAATTGAACAATATTATTTTGATTGTTCCTGATATCATCAATAAGTTTTAAAATAAGATTGCTAACGATAAATAATACATTGCTATCCAAACTAGAAATAGGGTCATCAATTACAACGACTTTATTCTCTGTAATAAGATCTCTGTTATTACTTCCATTCAACAAATGCATAAAATATAAAAACGTTACGAATGTCTTTTCACCTTCACTCAACGTCTGATTCACATCTTCTCCAGTGGATCGTACCAAGCGATAATTTCCCTGGTTTTGTGTATGCGCAAACTTAAAATTTGTAAAATTATACGCTTTTAACAGACGATTCATTTCATTAACGGATGGAATTACACTAGTGATTTGAGCCTCTAAACCCTCGATTTCTGAAATCAATCTGTTTTTCTCAGATGTTTTTGATGTGATCCCATCTTTTATCCCTGTAATCGCATTCTTAATATTAAATTCTTTGCGTACATATTTTTCGTGATTATGCAGATTTTCATTTGCAATGAATCTCCATATTTGATCCTTAAGAAGCTGTTCTTCATGGGCTCGGTTATCAACCAACCTGTTATGTCCAAGGATTTCCTGATTAACCCTCTCAATTTCTAAATTGATACTTTTTACAAATTCGTCAACAGGAACTAATGCAATTTTCTTACTTGGTTCTTTTTGTTTTTGTTCAATTAATTCGAGATTGATTTCGTTTTTCGATCTTATTATTTCTAACTGTTGATTTATTCTCTCTTTATCGATATATGGTACTTCTTTTTCCATTAGATCCTGGATCGAAGTCTCAAGATTATCATAGGATTCCATGTATAGTTTAACACAATTTGCCAATTCCTTCATTTCATTTTCATAGGTTTCATTAAAGTACTCTTCCAATTTATTCAAAAAACCATCCGGCAATGACTGTTGACAAAAAGGGCATTTACCTTCCGACTTATGTATATGATCATATCCTCTTTTTACCCAATCGCTTATAGCCAGTCTAGAAATGAGAGCGGCGATATCGACCTCCTGCTTACCAACAATTTGTTTTTGGAATATTCGACTTGAACAAGCAACGTTTAGATCGTCATTCTTTATTGTTTGCAACGTTTGAATTTTCACTAAACTTCCATTAAATAATTTATTTGAACGAGCACGTAAATCCTCTAAATCACATAACTTATTTTCAAGTGAATGCGACTGTTTACATTTATTCATAAAGTTTATTTTATTATTTCGAACACCTGAAAAAGCTTGCAAAAACTCGTTATCATATTTTCTTTTCAATTCCCAGCAATCTTCTATAAATTCATTTTCATTCGCGTTATATTCCTCTTCTTTATTGGACAAGTTAGTACGCAATCTACGAATCTCTTCGTCTAATTTATCAACAAGCCTCTTCTTTTCAGCAATTTCATTTTTTATTTCAGTTGACTCCTTACCTAATGTGAATATACCCTTTATGTTCGAATCCTGATGGAAATTTTCCTCGACGAATTTCTGGTTATATACCAATGTTTTTAATGGTTGTGATGCCCAATCAATATTACAATCCGGGAAGTTCTCAATATTTTTCATAGCATTTGATAATGATGTTTTCCCACTTCCATTGGAACCGTAGAAAAAATTAATTTTCTTTAATCCACTAAAGACAACACCTGTACTATCATAAGTTGCTATCTTCTTAATGGAAATTTCTTTAATCATTACTTCTTCACCCCGAAAATGTTAATTTAAAAAAGACGTAACTAAAATAGATGTCCATTTTAGTTACGCCCAGATGCAAATAATTAAATTAGTAGTAGTATCTACAATCCGTAAAAACTAAGCCCCAACAACCTCAGCGTTCTTATTAATCGTATCAATAACACCGATAATTGCTCGTGCATCGTCCAGATTATTACTGAACAGTTCCGTTATGCTGCCAACCGAGCGGAACGGCTCCTCTTGGAGTACGGATTTTTCAATGATACCGTTTTTAACTACATATTCGATAATCAACTTTACAAACCGTAATTGACTGACATTCAAACGGTTTTCTTGTAGAAAAACCATAAAGGCTTCATTCGCGGCCTCCTGATCAAGCCCTACGACCGTCCGTACAAGCTTCGTTACCGGTAAGTCTTTATATTCCCGCTCGTAATCTGCTTTGGTTCCGAGTTCTGCCCATAGAATATGTTCAAGCGTCTCCAGGTCTTGTTTCGTGATCGGTTTGTTGTTGCGTAATTTATAGATAGCTATTTGATCCTTGTTAGTTTGTAAATATTGGTTGACCTTTTTGCGGTAATTTTGCAGGTCATTGGTGTTATAGAAGCCTCTACTTTCCTCTACAGCAAGCCATTCATCTTTGAAATTCGTATAATATATTTGCTGTGTTTCCCGTTCGAGGAACTTAATCAGTTCCCGTAAAGCTTCACGTACTTTCTCCATTTGGAAGATGTCCGCTTCTTCCCAGAACTCTGCCGTCAAGACCTTCTCTATGACATGTCGCTGTGCGACGATTTGAGGAATCGTACCCAACTTGGAGAGTTTTTCTGCCGTCTCCATGACTTTGCGAATTGGCTTCACCGATTGTGTTCCCTGAAGCTTAGCCAATTCGATGATCAGCATCATATAGTCAAACCGCTTTGCTAATTCGTCATGGTCTAAAGAAACGACAAGAGGAGCTATATACTCCTTCAAATCCCCCATATCGGTATCGGTCAAGGAGCGCCATGCAACGTCTTGTTTATATTTATGGACATACTGGATATGCTGCCTGATGCGAAAATGTTCTTCATTCAACGCGTTCACGCTATCCTTTAACAATTTCACCATTTCCGTGCGATGTGCGATATACTCAGGCTCCTGATAACGCAGTTGTTGAAGTTCACGTACAATCTGCGTACGGACATTGAACAATTTTTCCGATAAAGTCTCGACAATATCGGTATCCTTCCCTTTTGGATTTACTCGGAAAAACTCAAAGTTACGGCAGAAATCAAAGATCAAGAATTCCTTCTTGTCCTCACCAATACCATGCAGATCTTTACACAACCGTGTCCCTCGGCCCACCATCTGCCAAAACTTCGACTTCGAGCGAACTTTCTTGAAGAATACCAGATTGACAACCTCAGGGATGTCTACGCCTGTATCGAGCATATCAACGGAAACAGCAATTTGAGGAAGCTTGTTCCAAATGGAAAAATCATCAATCAGAGATTGATAATAATTCGTTTTGATATCAATAACCCGTGCAAAATGCCCCTTTAATTCAGGATACAGGCTATCGAACCGCTCTACAATTGCAACTGCATGCCGATGGTTTTTGGCAAATATGATGGTCTTGCCCAGCTTATCTCCGCCTTCTACCTTCAAGCCCCGCTCCATAACAAACTGCAGCACACGGTCTATCGTATCCTGGTTAAACAACCATTCGTTAATCGCTGCACTATCAATATCCCGCGGCTCCTCTTCTTCATCCTCCAGCAACACTTCTTCGTATTGCTCTTTTTCCTCTTCGGACAGATCATCGTAGCGGATGCCGTCGTCCATGATCTTGGTTGTTGTTTCCACGGTACGGTAATCCACCAAATATCCTTCCTTGACTGCTTGCTCTAGTTCATAGGCAAAGGTTGGAACACCATTTTCCAGACGGAACACGTCATATGTGTTTTTGTCGACTTCATCTTTAGGAGTTGCCGTCAAGCCCAGCAGGATAGCATCAAAATAATCGAATATGGCCTTATATTTCTTATAGACGCTTCGATGCGATTCATCAAGGATGATCAAGTCAAAATGACCAACCGTAAACAGCTTTTTGCCGTCCTTCCGCTTGGCCTCGTCGATGGCATTCATCATCGTCGGGTAAGTGGAAAAAACAATTCTTGCCGTCTCCGGATTGTCCTTGCTGTCAAGCAGGTTGCACAGTGTCATGTCGGGCAAATACTGGCTGAAGCTGTTTTTGGCTTGGCGAACAAGCGTTGTACGATCCGCAAGAAACAGCACATTCTTAACCCAGTTATATCGGCTCAGCACATCAACAATGGCGCTCGCAGTGCGTGTTTTACCGCTTCCGGTCGCCATGACAAGCAAAGCGGTCCGCTGTCCTTTATTTAATGCATCACAAACCGAAAGGACTGCTTCATGCTGATAAGGGCGATTTACAATGGAGTTGTTGATTTGTACTTTCTGCAACGGTTTACGGATCGAGCGCCGGTTGACGAGCAACTGCAGCTCATCCTGACTGGCGAAACCAGATACTTGCCGACTGGCATAGTGAAGATCATCCCAGAAATTTATTACAAATCCATTGGTATAATAAATCAACGGACGCTGTCCATACCGCTGCTCCAAACAATCCGCATAGAGCTTCGCTTGCTGCTTGCCCACATTGGGATCTGCGCTGGTCCTTTTCGCTTCCACGACGGCAAGCGGCTTCCCGTTCTCACCCAATAACACGTAATCGACATAACCGATCCCTTGACCGTTTGGCATGCCTTGTACTTCAAACTCTTCCAGTACATTTTTCTGGAATGTCCATCCGGCCAGCTTAAGCTCGAGATCGATGTAACGTTTGCGAGTCTCGAACTCGCTGATTTTATCCGGAACAAAGTTGTACTCCTGCGTGTTCTGCGCCTTGCGCTCGGTCAGCAGCTTCCGAAGCTCTTCATTTTCTTTGATCAGATCTTCCAGCTTACGGTCTTTTGAACCTAATCGGTCGTATAAATCCTGCAGCTCCTGAGGCCTAACTTTTTCTTGTTGTTTGTTCTCTTCCAATAAGAGTTGTTCGTCAAAACTTCTGGCCGTATACTCGACCGAATAACAATAATCGATCCAGCTGATGAAGTTAAACAGGTTGCGAAGAGACAGAATCGCCTCGCCACGGCTGATCGTTGCATTGGAATGCACGGCGACATTTCCTAGCTTCGTAATATATTTCAACTGTGGTAGCATGGACTGATCGATTACGCGGAGAAAAGTTACATCGTGAATCAAGCTTGACAGATTGTCTTGATAAGGGACCTTCAAGTCGCTATCGTAGGTAAACAGCCATTTGACAGCAAGCTCTAAAGCACGTCGGCTGAGGATAGCGCTGGTCGCGGGACTGACGACCAACGCCTTTTCCGCCTCTATACATGCACCTGCAAAGCTGGCATAGGTTTTATTTTCTCTGAGAAATCCAAAATTCGTTAGCTGCACATCGCCCATCTAGACCGTTACACCATCCTTCACTATCAATTCGCCCTTGAAAGCTTTTTGAAGTAGTGCCTGGAAGTTGGATTCTAGTTGTTGGAGTTGGAATTTCATTTTTCTTTTAGAATTTAATATATTAGTAACTTTATTACAAAAATCATTTTGTAAATACAAAGGTGGACAAGGACACTCGAAGGATTGTAATTGAGACTTATTTACTTTAGGTATATTCGTTCTTGTACTTAATCCTTCAACATGGTTCAAAAATCGTTTTGACCGAAGCATATATGCGAAGAATGTCCGATTAGTTTTGCTTGTGTCAACAAAAATTGGGTATGAATCTGCGCTACATAATCCAGAGAATTCCGGAATTGCTACCTTATTTAAATAAGGTCTAATTTTACTATATATAATGTGTTTTTCGTTAAAAATATATTTGCCGCTGGATAGTTGCTGTTCTTTCACTAGCTTAAAATTTACTAATTCACCTGTATCTTTCTCAATATTTTCAATCCCAATATGTGGATATTCACTATAATATTCGAAATCCGTCGTCATTGTTGTGTCAATCTTCGCGAAATATGAGAAAGGTTTAATCGGCCATCCATATTGATTTTCAATTGGATCACCAAACATATCCAAAAACACAGCTTGAACCAATTCATCAAGTTTGGCTATTGCTTGTTTGCGTTTATCAACTAAGGTTTGGGCTTTATCTAATATTTTGACAATATGTTCTTGTTTCTCGATCATAGGAATAGAAATACTATTGTTTCTTAAGTAATTATCTAACTTCAAATTAATAATTCCTGTAGTCTGATTCTGAAATTTCAAAACCGCCTTACACTTATATAGAAAAAATAAAAAATAGAATAGAAATTTTGGATTAACAAGACCAGTATTTGGACGTAATACTGCTGTGAAATTATTACAAAGATATGCACTAGTGTTATCATGAATATCGAAATAAACGACCCTACCAACAGGTTGATCCACACTGCCGCCTGATTTCTCAATAATTATATCGCCATATCTTAACTTTTTAGCTTCCACTTTTTTTTCATTAATACTTCGCTTAACAACTCCTTTACCAAGATCTATCCTTCCATTATTGGTGAAATTTGTTGTCCGTAAAACAAAGACATCTTGCTTACCACTAGGTTCATTACCCCACTCACCACTTATTACACTATCTAGAAGATCAATCACCTGATATTCCTTCACCTCAACAACGCCTCCAGTTCCGCAAGCCCTTCAACAATTTCATCCTCTAGCTGCTTGATCGAAGCCAGTATAACCTTCGGGTCCTCGTACTGAACTTCCTCATACTCTGTCTCTTTGTAGCGATTAATGCTGAGGTCATAGGCATTGGAGCGAATCTCGTCGACCGGAACCAGGAACGATTTCTCCGTACGCTTACGACCTTTCTCTGCTTCCCAATTGCCAAACCGCTCCAGAATGTCGGGTATATCATTCGCCTCAATGGGATTCCGCTTGTCGTCAAGCGAATAACCGTCCGCCTTCATGTCATAGAACCAAACGTGATCCGTTCCGCCTGCACCTGTTTTGGTGAAGATTATAATGGCTGTCGATACCCCAGCATACGGCTTGAATACTCCGCTTGGCATCGAAATAACCGCTTCCAGCTTGTGATTCTCGACGATTTCCTTACGAATGTCTTTATGAGCTTTGCTGTTACCGAATAGAACACCATCCGGTACGATGGAGGCGCAGCGCCCGCCCACCTTGAGCATCCGCAGGAACAGGGCAAGGAACAAAAGCTCCGTTTTCTTCGTGCGAGTCACACGCAGCAGATCTGCTGCTACTGAATCTGCATCAAGCGATCCTTTAAACGGCGGATTGGCTAAGATTAGTGTATATTTGTCCTTGTCGGTATTGTTTTCATTCAAGGAATCACGGTATTCGATATTCGGGTTATCCACTCCATGAAGCAGCATATTCATAGCACCGATACGAAGCATCGTACGGTCCATATCGAAACCATAAAACATATGATTGTTGAAATGCTCCTTCAAACCCTGAATCAGAAATAGATCGGCATGATGGTCACGCAAATATTCACCTGCAGCAACCAGAAAACCCGCCGATCCTGCAGCCGGGTCACAAATGATATCTTCCGGAGTCGGCTTCATCAAAGCAACCATCATATCGATAATGTGTCTTGGCGTACGGAATTGGCCGTTCGTTCCAGCTGTAGCTACCTTGGATAATAGATACTCATATAAATCCCCTTTGGTATCCCTATCCTTCATATCAATCGTATCAATGCCCTCGACAATGCGTACAAGCATATTGGGAGTCGGAATCATAAAGATGGCATCGCCCATATATTTGGCATAGGCTGAATCCTTGTCTCCATGAAGTGACTTAATGAACGGAAATACTTCGTTGGAAACAACATCATACATACGCTGCGGATCAAGATTCTTAAAGTGATTCCAACGCAAATACTGCTTATCGCTTGGAAATAGTCCAGTAAACGGTACCGACAGCAGCATGGACTCATTTTCCTTACGTGTCTCCGCTTCATCCAGACCTTTAATGAACAACAAATATGTAAACTGTTCGATTACGCTTAAAGGATTGGTAATGCCGCCGGTCCAGAATGTCTCCCAAATCCGGTCTACTTTTTGCCTTAATTCACCTGTAATCATAACGTTCTCCTCTGTATGTAGATTCTTGTCTAATTATACAACAGACTGCCCTAATGTGACATATTTCTGCAGACTAACAAAATATAATCCTGCTTCCTTCACCCGATATCCGAACGTCTCAGACCAAGCCAAAGCATACGCCTGAACTTGAGGCGCATAGAAATGGACAAACTGCTGCAATTTGCCTTCGTCAAGCTGATCGGTCTTGAAGTCGACGATCACCCAGCCATCTTCTTCCTCAAATGCAAAATCTATTACTCCCTTTACCAAGAGATCGCCGCCATTTTCTGTCTGGTGTTTTAATACCCCGGCGGCTGTTTCAGACAACAATTGCTCTGTTGCGAGAAAAGGTGTTGTCTCCCCATTGCCTCGAATCATCATTATCGGGATTTCAAACAATCGCCGCTTCGCTCGCAGACTGCGTTGCCAGAGTTCACTGTCTAGAACTTCTCGGAGAATAGGCAGAGCATCCCCCGCGTCCTTCTCTGCAACCTCTTCGACCTGGCAGAGGTATTGAACGTATTCAGGTAATTCGCTCATCGGAAGACCTTTTCCAACTGCTTCAAGTCCCTTGTGGATCACACTGCCGAAGGATTGGCCTCTTCCCGTGGCTGACCATTCCGGTGTGTCGCCAACGCTCTTCGTCAGCCCGGTAACAGTTGCTTCGGCATAAGTCGGTCGGCGAAGCTGCTGAAATACTTGATCTCTCAGATCCAAGTACGCACCCAGATCAATGGATGCTGCTTCGGATTCGGATAAACCAGATGAAGTTGTCCCAACTAAGATATCTTGTTCTACAGATTCCGGAGCATCCAACTCCCGGATTAGCTCCATCCCATCCATGAGTGAACTCCACGGGCACTTGGCAGGTTGTTCGGGATAGAGACTGACCACTAGCATTTGTTTAGCTCGTGTCGCCGCGACATAGAGAAGTCGATCCCGCTCCGCATGCATGAATGCTCGCTCCCGCACGCTCATCGCTTCCCAGCCGACCGGCTGGGCAATCGTTTCTTTCTGAAACCCTTTCGATTGCTGGATCAAGAAATAGCCCTGAGCCTCGGACTCCGAGCGATCAACAAACTGGTCAGCGTCATGATCCTTCTCCCCGCAAGGACAAGCGAGAAACACGATAGGCGCTTCAAGCCCTTTTGCCTTATGCACGTTCATGATCCGTACCGCTTGCCCTTTGCCTGTGTAGAGACTGGCGGTTTCCATACCTTGGCTCTCCCGAATGGCCGAAATCGCATGCGCCAGTTCATGCCAATCCGATGCGAGCATGGCGTCACGCTGCAATCGCTCCAACATCTTAAGCAGTGTTCCAGACCGATTTGCTCCTGCTTCTTGCACCGTGGAATAAGGCAAAAGACCGGTATCCTCCAGAATGCAATACAAGGCTGACCATGCAGGCATTTCTTTCACCCAATCGGCATATTCCCGCAATTTCCGGCATGCAGCGACAACTTGACTACCCTGATCAGCTGACTCCTCTGGCAACCGATAGATAGACCACACATTCCCTAGAGCACGATGCGCCATCAGCTCCTTGTCGCTAATACCGAATAGAGGTCCGCGCAATACGTTCAGCATCGCCACCTGATCGGACGGATCGGCCAGGTAGAGGGCCAATTGTCCCAGCGTATGAAGCTCGGGGTATAGAGCGGAGCTTCCTACAGTTTCCGCAGCAACGCCCCGCTTCTCCAATTCTTCTGCGTAGAGATGCAAATAATGCCTTGTCCTTGTCAATATAAGAAAATCATTGGGCCGTGCCTCTCTGAACACCCAGGATGCGCCATCCCGCTCCTGAATAAGCAAATTTCCGTCGCGGCAAGCCCACGCGATGTATGCGGCAATACGCTGTGCGTCAACCGCCGCCACTTCATCCTTGCCTCCGGGAATTTTCGGGTAAGTGAGTGCATAAACCCCGTGATCCGCGCGCTTATTCCCCTTTGGATTCGGTATATTCGTTTCCATCCGGACATACGCCGCTTGAACATCGGTTTCCCGGACGGGAAGCTTGCCGATAAATTGCCCGTTCACAAAATCGCCGATCGCATCGACGGATCGGAAATTGCTGGTCAAGTGAAGCACATCTCCACATGCTTGAATCCGCGATTTAACCTCGTTATAAATGGAAATATCCGCGCGGCGGAAACGATAGATGGACTGTTTCGGGTCTCCCACGAGGAACAAGGAACCCGGCTTTGGAGTAAGCTTCCGCCAATTCCGTTCATTCGGATCATCGCCGGCCCCCGTTAAGAGAAACATCATTTCCGCTTGGACCGGGTCGGTGTCCTGAAATTCGTCGACCATAAGCCGTTGGTAGCGCCCGGCGAAAAATGCGCGAACCTCCGGGTAATCACGCAGAAGACGGCAGGCATACATCAGCAGATCCTGAAAGTTCAGCTTCCCTGCCTGCAATCGCCGTTCTCTGCAATACTCCAATGCAGGCAAGACAAATTGAATGACTTTCGGATACAGATATTCCCGCCACGATTGAAGAAAGGGGAACAGGACCGTAATCTGCCAATCGTGAAATCGTTCGGATATGGCTTTGGCTTGCTTCTTATCCGTCCATTTGTACTGCTTCACATCCAGTTTGAAGTCAAACATCTTCGCAAGCGTTAGCATCAACATATCGTCCTGCTCATCCGACAACCGCAGCATACGATTAGCAGTACGCAGTTTTGCCTGAAGATTATCCCACCCTTTTTCCGGTTCAGCTGTCGGTAGAAACCTGTTGGCTTCTTCAATCATGGGAAGCAAGGAGAGTCGGATGAGGTTGAAATCAGGACGATGAACCGGTTCGCAAGGGATTTGGAGATCCGTAAAAAGGGATACCCGATCATAGACATTCTTCAGGATGCTGACGTCGATTCCCACCTCGGTAAAGGAGGCAAGTGCTTCACTATCTTCCTCCTGCAGCTGAATCAGATATTCATCCCAGCATTGATCGTGGAACGCACGATTCATTTCATCATCCATTTCTTCGAAAGAAGGGTCCAATCCGGCCTCAATCGGTCGCTCGCGAAGCATGGAGGAACAGAACGCATGGATCGTTCCAATAAAGATTTGGTCCAGATTGGCCAAAGCTTCTTCCATTCGTTCTCTAGTTTCGCCTTCAACATCAGCCGTTTTCCGCTCTAAAGCAATGCGGAAACGCTCCTTCATCTCATCCGCCGCTTTATTCGTAAAGGTGATCGCCGCAATATGCTCCATCTTCGCCGTTCCGGACTCGATGAGTGCCAGCAATCTGCCGACCAAGCTGGTTGTCTTTCCCGAGCCTGCACCGGCTTCTACCAGAAAGGTCGTGTTCAGCTCCTCCAATATCCTCTTTCTAGCTTGTTGATCGGATGGTTCATTCAATGTTCTCCACCTCCAGCAGCGTGTGCAGTAGTTCCGAATTTGCTTCATCCTTTCGCTTATGGGCCATCATCTCTGCGTGCTCTCCGCATACAGCCGCATAGTCGCAATATCGGCAGACCGCAGGATTTGAAGCGGGAATAAACAATCCCTGTTCCATCGACAAAAGGATTCCCCGGATCACCGCGGTGACTCGATTCCGTTCGGTTTGCGGGCGTGCAATCACTTGCCCGTGCCCCCGTTCGCTTGGAAAGACGTAAGACGCTTCAAGCACTTTTGCATCAGAATCCACACCCGTTTGCCGCATCCATAGCTCCGTCCCCATTGCGTAAAGCGCGTGTTGCAGCTGCGTACCGCCTGCGAACATGCCATTTTCCTTGTAAGGCCGAGGACTGCCGGTCTTATAGTCGATAATCCGATATTGATGCGGCGCAACTTGATCGATCCGGTCGACGATCCCGCGCAGCGTAATCGCCATGTCCTCGCCAAGCTCAAGGTGCAACGGCTGGCCGTCCACGATGAGCTCTTGTTCGAAAAACCGGGGAGCCGTCTTAGCCTGCAATTCCATGCGATAGAACACGTCCACATCCCGGAGCATCGCTTGCCGTTCCCTCTCAAACACATGAGGGCTCGGTGCCGGAATCCGCTCGGCATACAAGAGAATCGTCTCCTCAGCAATACGAAGCAAACGGGCATAATCGTGTGTAATAGGTATGACTTTACTTGCGTTGACTTCCGTCATATAACGACGATAAACCTCGTGCAGCAGCGAGCCTCTTTCATTCGGCTTCAGCCAGGAAGTACGGTCAAAAGTCACCTGATCTTTCACGCGAATCCTGAGCACATATTGGAAAAAGTATCGCATCGGACATTCCGCGTACTTCTCCAATTGACTTGCGCTAAGCGTCCGTTCGTCCCGGCCTTTCCAATCATCAGTCCATTCATCCCCCGCTATATATCCGTCATGCTCCGTCACTTGCGAGCTGCCGCGTGCCTCGAGTGCAAGTCTGCCTTGACGTAGCGACGGATAGACCGATTCGATGAAGGATTGCCGGTCCCTCATAAGGTTTACATTCGCATGGATTTGTCGGAAGACATAATGAGAGCCGTCCAATGGCAGTCCATTTAGCTCAGTAGAGGATGGCTGCTCTACATCCAAATACCCGACAGGTTCGCCTAAGCTTCGGTGCAGCATCTCATAGTCCGCATTCGTTTCTCCGGATACTTTTCGGAATACCTGTAGAAGTTGAAAAGCCGGGCTTGCTGTCGCTCCTTCCGCCAAGTCATACGACGAGAAGCTAAATGTGATATTGCCGCTTATCATCCCAAACCGACCATCACGAAGGCGTTGCCGATCTCTTTGTCTCTGCACGGCTGTTTGAAGCCCGGCACCGATCCGTCTGCACTCTTCATCGAGAAGCATGGGATTTTGCCTGATATTCCCGGACCACGACTGTTCATCCATCCCGAGAAGAAACGTATGTTTTCTCCCGCTGATCCCCCCGTTCGACAAACTCGATATGTACAGGAATCCGGGCTTGGGTAACCGTTGCACCCCGACTCGAAGTTCCTGCAGCATGTCTCGGGCATACAAGAACATTTGCTGAAACGGCATCGAGTCCGGAACAGGACATTCCTGCAGTTCTTTAGCGATACCTTTCATTTCTTGCAGGACGATCGCATCCTCTTCCGTTCCGCATACACCAAATCGATCCAAGATGTTAACGAGCCATCCCCAGATTCCCTTAGGAGAGGAGAGCGCGGCTTCGTCAGGAAACAATTCTCCCATGAGGTTTGTCAGATGCTTCTTGATCTCGTCATCCCGCTGTTGTTGTTCCGTCCGCTCCCGTTCTTCGGGTTTTTCATCTGAATCCCCTTGGGACCGAACATGCCCTGCCACCAGCAACTTGATATACCGTTCTTTCCCCCAGCCGATTCCGCTTTTCTCCAGGGCTCGAATACAATCCGAATTCGTTATTCCTTGGTCACGATCGGAGAACGTGATCAATTGCTGCTGTAGCATTGATACCAGCTGCCGCACCTGATAACCGGACTCCAACCAGTTCAGCAGAAAATGTGCGGCTCTTCCCATTCCGGATGTAATCACAGGCAGCCCGTCTGCAAAGGAAGAGGGAAGACCGAAAGAAGCACACATGGTCGAAATAACCAACGCATATTCTTCATCCGGGACGATCATCTCCACTTCATCCAATGGCATCCGGCCCTGAATAATGCGTCTCAATGCTTCGCGAACCTCCGCCAGCCTTCCGGTCGCATGATAGAACTGAACCTCTCCGAACGGCAATGTGGATTGAACGTCAGTGAAGGAAGAATCCGCAATAATCCTCGTCATCCGTCCGTTTGACAACCGCTCCATCATCCGGGCGGAAACCAGTGAAAGCGGCATAGGGTCTGGCAGAATAAGCTCCACGTTTTCCGGCAATTGGGTTGGTAAATGCGACAAAAGGCCGGGGAAATCGATCCAGCTCCGCTGATTCAGAAAGCGCTCATACGCTGACAGCACCTTTCTGACATAGCTGCCTTTTTGCTGGCTCATAAAGTGGTCGTCTCGAAGCTCCCCCGCTCTCACTCCGGCACGGCGCAGATCCATAATGGCTTGGTGAACATGCATGGCAATACCGGGCTTTACTTGATCCATGGAGATGTAGGAATCCGGCTCGAAAGCCATTTGTTCCATGACATGATGGATAATCCAAAAGGACCGCTGTTCCCCGATTAAAGTCAGCCCTTGTTGATACAGGGAGAACTGAACCTGACTTCTTACAAAGGATTGAACCGTTTGGACCTCCACATTCATAACCGGCCCTAATTCCCGGCATATTCGCATCAACCAGGACTGTCCTTCGATGTAGGAAGGAGCAATAACAATTTTGCGGCGAAATGGCTCTCTACGGATTGCATCATATAAACGTTCTAGAAACGTGCCTACTATTTTCAAAAGGGATACCTTCCTTTCGTCTATCTTTCAACAACAGCACCTTACTGCCCATACAACTGTCCCCAACGCTGTAGCTGTTCCTTAAACTTTTCCCGGACAGATGCAGGCTCTAAAATCTCCGCTGAAGGTCCGTACTGAACCACCCAATTCATAAACTCCCGCTCGTGGTTGACGGTGACCTCGAATAATAAGCTGCCGTCCGGCAGATCGGTCATCTTCGGTCTCACGAACAATTCTTCTTCCTTCACATAGCGGGCGACATCCGGATGGAATTTAATCTTAAAAGTGATTAAAGAATCCCCGCGTTCAATCGACCAGGTATGCTTCATATACTGAGCAATGTTAAAATCACCCTTGTCGAATCGATTACTTGTCAACTCTACATGGCGGAAACGGCTTATACGAAACGTGCGAATGTCCTGCTTGGAATGACAATAGCCGATCAAGTAAAACCGTTGATCCCGCGGGACCAAATAGTACGGATCAATTTGGCGCTCCGTCAATTCATTCCGGCTCTGGGTATGGTAAACAGCCCTGATCGTCTTACTGGCGATAATCGCTTCCATGATGGACAGCAAGAAGTTGGCACTGTTCTCCCGATAAGCCGGGGTGCCCATTTGGATCATGCCTGCGACATTTTCCAATGTATCGTACCGCTTCCGGGTTTCTTTCACATGGGTAGCCATCACCTTGTCGTAGGCGGATTCAAAGCCTGGAGGCAACTTGCTGGTGTCCAACACGGAGGGCAGGACAGAGAACACCAACGCTTCCTGCTCCGTGAAATTCAGCGGGTACATGGCGAAATTACCGACAAAACGGTACCCTTTCCCATAACCCTCGTTCGTGATCGGTGCGATCAAGTCCAAAATCCGCATGTCCCTATAAATCGTACGATCCGTTGTCTCGCATTTGTCCGCCA
Source organism: Paenibacillus sp. JCM 9796 (assembly GCF_055379675.1). Taxonomy (NCBI): domain Bacteria; kingdom Bacillati; phylum Bacillota; class Bacilli; order Caryophanales; family Paenibacillaceae; genus Paenibacillus; species Paenibacillus sp. JCM 9796. Next base: position 4,312,962 of record NZ_AP043723.1, on the reverse strand, counting down.
GCTCCTTGGCCGAAATCCCCGGATTGGATTGAATGGCGAGAAGTATTTTAAAGAGCCGAATCACTTTATCCGTCATGCTATATCTCCTATCGTGGCATATAGAATGTAAATCCTTATCATCATTGGGATTCTACGCTTTACCTGGTTCTTCCTGCCTATAAGGAGAAAACGCAACGTTCTCTGTCGTTTTGATGATGTACACTTCCTCTAGACCCGGCGTAAGTTCAACAATTGCCGTATCCTTAACGACAAATCGCACCATGCCGCAAACATGATGCTCAAACCTATCATAAATCCGGCCGGCGCTGCGGCATCCTTTCGGTACGGTATGCGGACTGTTGGCGACATAACCGATTTTGCCCAATGGGATCATATCCACCTCTATCGCTTCATGGTCATGCGGATTATCCGGGTCTTTGATCAAGTGAACGACCTGACCCGGCTTTAGAAATGCTGCTCCGTAGTAATGCTGCGTGCCTGTGACGGCGATATAGATCGGTTGATCCACTGTACTCACTCCCGCATGTCTTTCCTTCATTATGACGGATCGCAACGACCATAGATTGTCAGCGAATATATGTTCTGCGCACAAAAAAAGCACTGCGGCATCTCAACTTGAGATCGCAGTGCTGCATTCATTTAAGAAAATGGGCAAACTGATCCGGCGCATTCCGAATGTCTTGTGCCAACTTCTCGTATTCCGCGGATAATTTGACCGAACGAACTCTTTTGGCGTCTTGATCGCGCGGCTCAATGAATCCTTCTTCTCTCCAATGACTTACCTTTTCCCTTATTGAACGGTCCGACAAACGCAGCAGGTCCCTCATTTCGCTTGTCGTTAGGGTATCTTGTTTAAAGGTTAATTGAGCAAACACCATTCTTTGCTGGGGATCTAACTTGCGAATCAGATCCGGTTCGATTTTCGTCATTTGAGCAGATTTCTCGGTTACGATGGCAGCGGCTTCTTGAAAAACCTCCGCCAAACCATCGATAAAGAATTCCAGCCAAGGCGTCAAGTCAGCCTCATTCCGCCCAAAATAATAATTGTGATGGAGACCCAACTGGAGTCGTCGATAATATTCAGCCAAGTTGCGGTCATAGAAATTCTCGAGTACAAATAACCCCTTTAAACCATATCCGCCGCGTCGTAAAAGATATGTCGTGATCATCCGGGCCGTTCGGCCATTCCCGTCCAAATACGGATGAATCGTTAGGAACTGCCACATGAATATGCCAGCCTTGATAGGAACCGGAACCGAATAGGTTTCCGGCGAGTTCACCCAGGCAACCAAATCCTCCATTAATACCGGGACATCTTTCCATTCCGGCGGCAAATAAAAACCGGAGGCATTGCGGCTGCCTGCTTGATTCTTTTCTTCGCGATACTCGCTAACACGCGGTCTTCGTCCGTGCGATATTCGGATAATGGCATGCAGCTTTTTAATAAATTCCTCTGTGACCGGGAGCTGCCTTTTTTCGGCTTCATCCAGGTATTCCAAAGCTTTCATTAAGTTATAAACTTCCTGCTCTTCATTGTCATTGCTGGTTTGGTACAAAACTTTTCGCTTAGTCGCCTCGTCAAGTGTGTTTCCTTCAATTTTCGTTGAAAGAATGACTGTCTTTTCCATGGATTCTTTCTTAAGCATATCCAGAATAGATGCGGGCAATGGAAGCAAATCCACCACAACACTGGCGCGTTGTATATCCATTAGTCTGCGGGCTATGGTGTCCGTTATTGAATATTTGGGTGTAAACATAACATCACCTTCCTCAATAACATTATACCATTGCCGCTATTTTGCCGCAAAGTATTTTTGTTTCATTGCATTTTCTTCGTATATTTTAATTTCTACAATGACATCCGGTACAACGCTTTATTCTCCAGCCCTCGGACCGGCTGTGTCCACAACTCCTTGTCCGAAGTGGCGCTTAGTGCGTCCTCCGCCATCTGGAGTTTGGCATCCAGTGCGTCAATATAGTGCAATGCTACCGCTTCTGCCGTTTGCGGCTGCACCGGGCTTCCCCATTCCCCAAGGTTATGGTGCGAGAGAATAAGGTGCTGCAATCCGATCACTTGTTGCGAATCGAGTGGAAGTTCCAGCCGCAAAGCCGCTTCTGTGATCCAACTAGCCGCCATGGCAATATGACCGATCAACTTACCCTGGGTGCTGTAATCTATCACGACCCCAAGCTGAGCGATCATTTCCTCTGGCTTCGCGATATCATGCAGGATAATCCCGGCTTTGATCATGTCCGCATTTAGAAATGGCCTCTGCTTGCAAAGGAACTCTCCGATCTCCAGCATACGAACGATATGATAGGCCAAGCCTGCGAAGTAAGCATGATGGTGCATTTTGGCCGCCGGATAATGAGCTAATTTCTCTCTCACCTTATCGACGCAAAAGCTTACTATATCGCGAATCGCCGGATCCGAAATACTCTCGATGACTCTGCTTATGACCTCTAATAATTCCGCAGATCCAATTGGTGCAGCTCGAATAAAATCGGTTAGGGACACACCGTCTTCGTCCCTTATATTGCGAATCCGGATGATCTTAACCTGCGGTTTTTCCCGATATAACTGAACGATTCCTTGAACCTTGACAAGCGTCATCGGAGAAAAATTGTCTCTTTCCGTTTCCTCCACATCCCAATACTTGGCGGGTAACTGTCCGCTGGCATCACACAGCACCAAATCGAAGTAATCCTTTGCCGGCGATGTGTTGGTCTGCTTCAGCTCCAGCTCTTTCAGCAAATAGAAGCCGACGAATTCATCATTCGTACTCAGATCTTTAATCAAAGTCATTCTTTTCACCCCCATCTACAACTCCAAAAACTCTGCCTCTGCCTCAGTGATCTAGTATATTTTTATTTTATAATTAAGTCATGACAACTTTTTGTCAGCGAATATATGTTCTGCACAAAAAAAACGACCAGATCTAATCCGGTCGCGTAGAATTCCTTATTCACATTGGGAGAAATGTAAAATTCAAGATTTAATCATCTTCGGTTAGTAGTAATTCCCTTTTACAAACATCACACTGGACCTTGATAACCAATCCTAGACTTGTTGGTATAAATATGTACGCAAACTTTGCTCCCGTTACATCTTTGGGTTCACATTTATCCCAATTATTAATTTTGTTTTCCATAGATTTGCTAATTTCAAACTTCATATGATTCTCCATAATCAATGTAACTGATCCTTGATCTTATGCACCCATATTGGAAGAGATTTGGCCTGATATTTTAAAACATGATGTTCGGCTTGTATAACGATTTCACCGGAAACTTCGCTATTATCAATCACAATCAAATGATCAATGAGATGGATATGAGTTAGCAGATTTTGCATGGATGTGGTTTGTCTCCGAATGATGTCTTCAGTCGGTATATGATGTCCGCCGTTTCGAACTCTGGCGGCAACACGTTCGATATTGAGCCGAACATCATTTAGACCCACATAAAACATCGTCACTTCAAAGCCGTTCGCCTTGGCTTCCCGTATCAGTCGTATCGCATTACCGCCGGCCAAAGTCGTTTCTACAGAAAAATCGCGTTTATGATGGATACAATCTCTCGCAAGTTTAATCGCTTCTTTGCCTGCGGATACTTTGCGACGATCCGGATGGTCAGAATCAATGCCGCGAGCTAAAGCGTCGGGATCTATATTGACACTGATACCAAGCCTGTCCACTATCAAATTGCGAATGGTGCTTTTGCCGCTGCCGTTATTGCCGGCGAATACAACCATCACTGTGGAGTACTCATTCATGATGAACCCCAGGATTGTCGATTGGCTCGATCACACCGTTTGAATATTCTTTGACAATCTGGCCTTTTTCCGTTTGATAGACAATATAAGTTCCGTTCGCTTTTGCATCCAGTTTCGCGCGATCGCCCGTAAGTTTGATCAGTTTTTGCAAATCTTGAATACGGTCCATCATAGGTCACCATCCAACCCGACTTAATCTTGCCATTATTATAACATACTCGTTTCAGATCAAAATTACAGGCCTCGCATACCAGTTTGTCCACCCACTCACAAAAATCAAGCTATGCTCAAACCGCGTTACTTCTTATTCCCATAAAGTTCAAAAACGAATCTTCCCCAGCTCCTCCCGGAAAGCCGGTCTTCGCGGAAATTTGGTTAACAATTTTTGTGTGACGGTGAACGCTTCTTTCCGTCCGCCAACCTGTTGAAGCATTCGAATGATCCGGCAAACATCGGCGTAATCTCGCCTGTCTCTGGATTGATCCGCCCGGAATTCGATATATGCCACGAAAAGCGCCTTCACCTCCTCCGGGTAATGCGGAAGCAATTGCTCATAGAACGATTCAATTCGGTAAGGTGCCTTGCGGACATGTTCCAAAAGCCGTGCGTACATCTCCTCTTCCACCAGAATTTGGGTATACGTATGCTCTCCCCTCGGGCTCTGCTCTAATTGATCTAACATATCTTGCAAATACAAAGTCCATTCTCCCTCATCGGAAAATGTATCCTTCACAGAGCGATAATACGCATACTCTCCGTTCACAATCAGCTCCATCCCGAGTTTCCGCTGCTGTTCGACTTGTCCTGTGCGATGGTATGCCTCATACCGATATTTCTTCCAGCGATAGACGAGCCCCGGCAGCCTCTGATCTTGGGCTTCCCCGGCCTCCGCCAATCGGATCGCTTCCTCGGCATCGCCTTGCTCAAGCGCCGCTCGAATCGCAATCTCCCGAATTTCCGGGAAATGCAGATGTTTATACAAATAAGCTTTCGCCTGTTCTTCACCTGAACGTTCCAAAATTTGACCATATCGGAGCACAGTTACCCGCTCGTCTGTGTACTCCCGCGACCAATTGCTTCCGGACGTATGACCCAGGAGCGAATCCGCCGCATCATCCCATTGATGTTGCATCTGTTCCGACTCGATCAGCGCGCCCGCCGCCTCGAGGAGCGCGAGCTGCCAATCCGACCACCCGTCGTAATAAGGCTGGTGTGTCTCCTCCAACAACCGGCGGAAAATCTTCAAGCGTTCTTCCGCCGGAATATGATGGTGATCCTGAACCAGCTTGAAGATCGATTCCAGACAGCTTTCGATCACGATCCCGACTCCACCGTCCGAATCGTCGGCGGACTGCAATAATTCAATCATCTCTTCGATGATGCAAAACAGAATCGCCAGCCCGTGCAACCATTCCTCTTCATCGAAGGCGGAGAGAGCCTTTTCAGCGACGATCTCCGCACCTTCCACCGCGCGGCTTACGTTCCGCCAAGACACAAAACCATGATCATCCGAATATGTGTCAATGTAGGATCGAATCAACCGTCGGCAGGCGTCCAACTCCTGATCCGCGCCCCTTTTCGACAAGTGGAGTCTGATGCGCTCTTCCGCGGTATATGAATCCGATGCAATCGAGAGCAGCAATTCGATTAATTTCTCCTTGCTCTCTGCTTCCAACAGTTGCCGGAGAGACGGTTCCGGTGAAGATACCCCGTCTGCTTCTCTATTCTTAAGCTCGAGGAATACGGCGACTTGATGCTTGCATACCGGTCCAAAATCGTACGGACAATCGCATTCCGATTCCATTATGTTGTTCTCGTTGTCTAGCCTTACATAAACCTCATAATCCTCGTACCCGCGCACAACCGCAGTGTACTTTTCATCGGCAATGGACTTCAAGGAAATTACCCGTCCTTCGAACGCGTATTCCTTCCCTCTGTGTACAACTGCAGGATCTATGTATCTGGAAAAATCGGATAAATTCAAGAGGACCACCCCCTTTGGATGCTTCTTTCCATTTTGGAATTCCAATAGTCGATGAACACCTGATAAGATCGCACCGTGGTAAAGAAGGGAATATGTTGGTCTGCCGCAGCGTCGACATATTCATCTTTTAGAAATGGTGACAGCGACACAGGTCGTATATCGGTTGCCATTTGGAAAATAATCCTGCTCATTTGTTGCTTTTATGCTTAAGGATGTATGTTTTAGCCAAGTGGTTTAGATGGCCAACAGCAATTGAATTGGGATCACTCGGGTCATGCTTCTTCTGCATGGCACGTTCAAATTCATCAATCATCTTTGCAAAATCGCATACATTCTGCTCAAGACCAAATAAACGTTTCATGTCTCGATAGTGTCGAAAAAAGACTGCGTTAGCTTGATCATTGGGATAACCTAATTGTTGAAGTTCCGAAATGACCGCTTGAGCATACAGCTTAATCATCGTCTGTCTTGAAGAACGTTTCACCGGTATCCCCTGCCCAAACATTTCTTGATTACTCGAGAATCAACTTCACTTCAATGGATTCCAACCAATCAGAAACACGTTTGCGATTCTGCTCTTCAACAAACTGGTAATACCGCTCTAACTGCTCACTGTCGGAAGATAACGCATCCTTGAATCTTCGGAATATTCTCTTGCCGCCGCTTAATATGTGCATCAAAGTGGATTGCAGCTTTTTATCTTCAACCGTTTCCGCAAAATCAACCATGTCGGTATATCCTTCATCCGACTCCCGTTTCGGTATCCGAAAGTAAATTTCATTAAAGCCTTCTTCAATGATCTCGCTTAATTCTTCGTCCTCTTCATCCCGGTCAAACGTTCGCAACGTGACAACATCTCCAGTTTCGATATTCAGGAAGGACTCTATTCCTTCTACGTACATGTCGTATGCATCCACAATCTCCTGAAACTGCTGCTTGGTCAATTTCAATTCTTTCATAGGTTCTCCCTCAGCTACTATCGCTTTGATCAACTCGCCGCGTTGTTCCGCCTCATATTCCTCCCACGTGGTTCCATACGGGAAGCCGCCATCCGTATATCCGGCGATAAAATAGAAATTCTCGTCTTGCTCCAACAGCCCCGTGAATTCCGCTTTCTGACCGGTCCGCTTATTTTTCTTCCTGCCGCGCATTAAGTTCCCCACCTAAATCCATCTTATTTGAGCGTGCAGATTAGCCAAATTGTCATGAAAACCCCAGCCGATCCCTTCTGTTTTCGAAACCACGGCTTCAAGGCGCTCCTCGAATTCGTCGAACAACTCGGCTGTTTCATCTTTATTTACTTGATCAATGATATCGGCATACATGGACACCATGCTGTAGTAGAAGCGTTCATCAATATCCCCGTAGCTTAGGGTGAAATCAACTCCATTTTCAACGTAGACCAGCTTCAATTCCAGGGCGTACCTGGCATTTCCAGTCAATCTTTCGAATTCCGAGATCGCATGTTTCGCTTCCTGGAGTCTCAGCTTGCCAAATCCCCGCTCAGGGAAAAACTCTTTCTCAACCTTCTTGCAATACTCTTGAAAGAGAGACTCTACTGCTTCATCGCCCAGTATTCTTACAGCAAGAAACTTCTCCATATCTTTGCTGGCGCCATGACAAGCCTTCACCAAATCGATAAGCTGGTCGCTATTTAGCTGCTTCAGATGCTTATTCAGAGCAGACTTCGTCAGCTTCACAGGCTTTTTCCCTACCGGCCGCTTAACCAGTGACTTGGGGATCAGCTTGTCCTTCTGTCGCTCAAGCTCCTGATTCACTTCTTCGCAGGAGAAATGTTCGGGATCATATCCTTCTCGAACCCAGCCTATAAAATGATCCCGCTCCGGATGATTGGGAGTAAGCAGTACTTCCAGCATATGCTGATGCCCCCACACGCCTCCCACATCTTCCTGCGGACAGCCGCGGGCACCATCTAGACACAAGGGTGCCGGGTCGGATGTCGATGCGTCGATTTTGATCAACGTAACCGTGTGCTGCCAATCATCTCCAAAATCATACACGTATGTAAATACGGTGTTTTCTTCGTGAACATGCTTCTGAACGATTTCTCTTCGAGCATTCAATACCTCTCGGTCTTCCATATCTGCGAATGTCGGATCGGGCAGACCGATCACCTTTTCTTTCACATGAAACTCGTATAAATGGTAATTTTCCCATCCCATGACCGATTGGATGATTTTGTGAAGCTGATGAAACGTCACGTCCGGATGAAATTGAAACTCCCGCCAAATCTTCGGGGCAATCTCATTCAGTTCGATTCTGCATCTATAAACCATGATCGTCTGTTCTCCTTTTAAGTATTCCGAGTATATAAACAATCCCACTGTATCCCGGTTGGAATTACAATGGGTAGGCTATTTAGATTCATTCCCATTCTTCTTCGCGCATCCTTTTGATTTCATCAGTCAAATGCGCAGCTTGTTCCGGAGTTAAAACTCCAGCCGATTCAAGGATATCGTCAATGCTGCATTCATCCTCAGACATTTGTCGGTCCAACTTATTTGGCAGGGGCATAGCCAACTGTTCTCCTCCCAATTATAAATCTGAGCAATCATTTTCATTTCTCTCCGGGAAACAAAACAGGAACATTCTAAACTTCATTCTCCTGCTGTTCAAAAGAAATCCTAGACCTCTTCACAATGATACGCGACAGTCCCGCATAGGTCTGTCTTCCTCAGTATAAGCTTTGCCTATAATGGGATTGGTGAGTATAGCTTCTGTTTCAAGAATGAATAATTATATGAAATCATACGTTTTCTCGGGAGAAAATCACTCGCTGCGAAACTGGGAGAGCTTACTGCCGGAGACCATAAAACTACGCGGTTCATGATCGAAAGTCCTCGGGAGATAAGGATTTCAGTAACTCCGATGTGCTCAAGGCTTTGCCAAGCTTGAATTCCTTCCTGCTTTGTTCAATCATGACCTTCAATTCCGGATTAGACTCAACGTCAGCTTGAATGGACCGCTGCTCTTCCTCTTGCAAGACGAGAGTGAACTTTCCCTTTCCTGGAATATGAAAGTGGTACACGGAGTTGTCGCGGCTCATATTCGATATGTTCTCCATCAACTCATCCGGTGAATTGACCTTTTCCATTCGATGTCACCCCATGTCATAAGCTTTTCCGCTCTTTTATCACCAGTATAACATAAACCGCCCCGAATCCTGTAGAAGCAGAAAACCGGTCCCCACGGACCGGCATATCGCCCATGTAGCTCGTCCACCCTTACTTCGCAAACCGCGCCGTTAGCTGAAATTGCTGAAGATCTGAAGAAAAGTAAAAAGGCCTACCCTGTAAGAATAGACCTAGAAGTTAAGATTTATATACATCACCACGAGAGCCAATTTTAATTACTTGGATAAGTAACTTATCATTCTCAACTGAATAAATAATTCGATAAGAACCCACTCGTAATCGATATTCGTCCATTGTTCCTTGCATCCTTTTGATATCGAGCTCTGGATGATAAGGGTCTTCACAGAGAATTTGTAGATGTTGAGTAATTCGAATACGATTCGTCCTATCTAATTTTTGTAAATACTTAAGAGCATCTTTATAGAACTCAATTGAGTAAGTCATCGATAACATCCTTAAGTTTAATACTCTCGCCACGTCTAAAGGATTCTTTAGCTTTTTTAATTGCTTCAATATCATCTTGAGTAGTTGGCTCATCATCCCAAGGGATATGACGATACTCTTTATTTGTGACTAATTTTTCCAAGAAATCAGCAGCGATTGGAAGGGCTTCTTCAGGTAATTGTTGAATTAATTTGTTCAAATGATCTTTTGAAACTGCCATTCGATCAACCCCTATCTAGAAAAGCTAAATTAATTTTATTATAACACGTACTTAATGAAATTTCATAAAGATCGTACGGGCTATTTCAAGGTAGTCAGCAACATCAGCTAACACCGTATTCACGCTTCGGGCCATACGGCCCTTGGTCTGCCCGAGGCATTTCGGGGGAGAAGATTCATGCAGACAACCCTGCGAACCTAACCGCGTCGCGGCCGGCAGCTACGCTGCCTTAAGGTTCTCGGATTCGTGAATACAAGAACGTTACCTGAACCCCTCGTCAAAGATGAGTGGTCTGGTTTTCCTCCATAACAAAAAGTCAGAAAGTTAATGTCCATTGTTTTCTTCTTTAATCCAATTCCACAATACTTTCCTGTTCCAAGCGTATCCTTCGATCAAGCATCGTTTGCAGCACCTGCCTCCAATGGGTCAGTCGGGTATCCTTTAGAGCCTCCTCAAGCTTTCCGGCATATTCATCGCTGATTGACGCCGCTGAGGACTCGTAACGAAGAAGCGTCTCCGCATCCATTAGCATGGGCCTCAGATTAGAAAAGAATTTCTTCCGCAGGTATTCAAAAATCCGGATTCCTCCCAGATCAATATCACCCCAATGATACACTTCAATGTTCTTTTCCGATGCCGAGGCCAAATGCTCTGCCAGTCTACACAAAAAGGATTGCAATGACCGATGGGGAAATCCCCCGGTATATAGAACAAGCTCTGTGTCGCGGAGCTCGGAAGCGTGTTCGAGCCACAGATGATAAGTCGCCAAGTTTTCAATTGTTACTATCCGAGTGGCAACTGTTTGCACTTGATACATTTCTTCCACCGTTTTATCCGATAAGCCAACCCCACCGGCAAACACTCCAATATCAACCTTACGACTGTCGGTAGTACGGAATGAAAGAGGCCCGCTTACCAGCACAATTTGTGGATTTTTGGCCACCCCGAGGAAATCAAGCCATTCTTCCTCGGTTTCACGCTCCTCTCCTGATGCCTGCTTGGCGAGCGAAAGCAACCTTCGTTGAACGTTTCTTTCCATGTGCTTGGAGTCCTTGAACAGCCTCTGGCTAAGTAATCTTATTGGAACGGCTCGCTCGAGCCTAGGAAGCTCCAGCAATACACAAACAAGATCCTTATACCCCTCTGGATCGTCCACCTCCAGGTGGGCAGTTTTACCTTCGGCTAGCGATACATCGGCTTGTTCAGACCACACCCTGACCCATTCCCAAGGATGGCGGGATAAGGGAGTAAGGATGTGCCGCAAGCGTTCCAGCTTGTCCCGCTTCGGCATCCGCCCCGCAACGCGATAAGCCGTCTTCAACTCACTCCATCGCAGATAGATTCTTTCCAACTGCTCGCCGGTGCGAAACCGGGCCCAATTGAGTTCAACAAGTCCGAGCCGCTCCAACTCGGAAGCTGCTTCGTTGATCCAAATTCGTTTACGGAAATCCATTTCGTCTGTATAATCTTGCCAGAATGGACTTTTGTTAAGAGATAGCTGCGGCCTTTGCTTGGAAGGCTGCCCGGTTACAAAAGACTGGCTTAACTCGTATTTGTCCAACAGGAGGTTTAGCAGCTGGGAGACAAATTTGGATTTATATGGCGTTTCATGAATCTCCAAGCAGATCACCCCTTACCATAAAATCTAGAATAAAAAGCCTTGACCGTTTCCTTCATCCGCATCATCGGCTGAGGGGGATTTCCCGTTGTCAACGTTCGATAAATTCGATGCGGCAGCCGCCTCAGCCTCATATTCCGCTATTTCCACGGCTCCCGCTCTCGCCATCTCGTCTTCCGCCCCGTTGTCCCATTTGTCAATCATGTCTACATAACACTGGTAGTTATGCTTGCTGACGAACAGCGTGGTGGACACCTCAGGAGCCATATGCTGCATCTTCTCATCGGGAACGGCGGCAATCAGCTGCAGACCCATTTGCTTAATCAACCGCAGACTGGATTGAATCCGCTGCTCGTCCATTTTATTGAACGCTTCATCGAAAATGACAAGCCGCGTGCTTTTTCCGGAATATAAGTGGTGGAAGGAAGCCAATATCGCAATATAGAACGGTGTCTGCGTCTCGCCTCCCGATTTCTCCTTCAGCACTTGCGAGAAGCGGTATTTGCCGTTGCCGGATGTTACGATAATATCGAAATCCAAGTATTGCCGATAGTCCGAGAACTCCTCCAATTGTCCGGCCTCACCTTTGACCAGAAGATCGAACAACTCATGCAGAACCTCGGTACGATCATTGTCCGGTAATTCGAACAATGAACCCTTTTCCAAAAGCATGGGATCCATCACGGCATCATAGAAGCGCTTGTAACGTTCACTAGGGGAAACCTCAAAATGATACTTGTCGTCGGAAAAAGGAAAATGCCTCAGCGCATAGTTCAGCTCGTGAAACTCCCTACGGGCCATCTCGATCGCTTCCCTTAACCGAAAAATAAAGTGGGACTTGAACTCCTCTTCCGATTCTTTCAAAGCCGCCGCAACTTTATCCTGATATTCCGGAATATTCAGGTGTTCGATCGTTTCAAGCAGCCGATCGTAATCCTCGTTCGTGACCTTCTGGATGTCGGCGATAAAATTTTGATCGATATTATATTTTTGCCGCATTAATTGCAGCTTGTTGAACTGGCTGTCGCGCAGTGTCTGCTGACCCTTCCAGCTGCCTTCCCAATTTTGGATTTTCTGCCAAGTGGAGGCGGACGAATTGCATGCTTCTTCGTATCTTTGCATCGCTCCCGCTTCCCGCTCGCTGCCGTGCTCATTGATCCAATTCCGCCATGCGGCTTCGTACTCTTGCACCTTAATCCGAAGCAAGTGCAGCTTTCCTTCCGCTTCGGACTTTTTCGATTCGGTTTCCGTTTGCTTTTGGAGTAAGGATCCCCATTTTTGTTGCCACTTCTGTTCATCCTTCTTCCACTGCTCATACTCCGCCTGCAGCCGCTCCGCTTCGCTGAAATCGAGACCATTCAGTTCCTCTGTCTTCTGCAATAGCATTTCCGAGCATTCGTGGATATGCCGCATCAGGCCAAGATGGTCGGCAAGCTTGGTACAGCCCGTTTCCTTCAATTTGCCGATCCATTCGGAAAGGTGTTCACCCCAAGCATACAGCATGCGCCGTTCGTCCTGGGCAGACACCAGCTCGGAGCGGCGGATTTCCAACTGGCGGGCGATCGCTTTGGCGCCTATGAACGGAACCTCGTATTGCTCCTTGCGCATCTGCCGGGCTACCAGGTTGTTGTAAACCATGCATGATTGGGTCACCGCTGTACGATGGTGTCGCAGTTCCTGCTCGTTTGCAGCCTTCATCACCTTGCCCAGCAAATGCTCGACGTGCGCCTGGATTACGGGATGCTCCGCCTGCAGCTCGAGTGCCAGGGAACCGGTTACGGCCGTTCCCAAATACCGCTTCTCCTTCTCCGTATCGACGAGACCGACGCCTTCCAGCCGATAGGTTCGCTTCTCCCTTTCATAAATAGACAATGCCTCTGCGAAACATTCCGGTTCAACCAACAGATCGAAGCGCTGGGTGTTCAAATACCCTTCCACCGCATTACGCCAAAGCTCTTCCTTGAGCTCCATGTGCTCGCAAAACACCCAAACCGCCGAGCGGCCCCGCAGCCGTTCCTCCAAGATGCCCTTCAACTGGCGCACCGGTTCGGCATAGCTGCGCTTCTGCTGCTCCAGATCACGAATGATCGTTCTTAACTCTTCGATTCGAGCGTCCGTTTCACCCAGCTTTTCCTGCAACTGGTTATGTTGAACGAGCATCCTGTCACGCCACGCCGTTAGACCTTCTCCAATCTCAGCCAGATCCCGTGTCCACTCTTCTTCCTCATGGACTTCAATGATTCCGCAACGTGCCACAGCGTCAAGACGCGCCAGGCTCTCCTGATAACTGCGAAGCGTCTCCCTCTCTCCAGGCTTCCATGTCCAGTACGGATTGTCCGGCCAATCGTACAAGTTCGCCAATAGCTGAAGCTCCCGTTCAATTTGTCTCCGATACGTGAGCAAGAGCCTCTCTCCCTCGCTCTGTTGAGCGGTGAGCCGGGCAATGTCCTCGTGCAGCTCTTTCTTGCGCTTCTCCGCAGCATGGTTCTGCCAGCGCTGGTAAGCATCCTGCTGCTTGTCCCGGGCTTCCGCCTGCAACCGGGCGGCAAGGTCAATATCATCCGCAAGCTGTCGCAGCTCTTCTTCCAGCCGGACATTGTCCCGTTCGGTCTGCTCCAGATTCTCACTCTCGTAATCCGCTTTCAAGCGCCGGATCACATAATCCTGCTCAATGGCAGTCTCCTTGTATTTGGCATACTGGGCATAACACTCACGTATGGATTGCAGGTGCAGCTTCTTCTCCTGAAGATGCTCCAGCTCCTGGCGATACCGTTCGTGGATCTCGAAATTTTGCCGCATCAAATCCAACTGCAGCTCTTTTCGGTCGAGTATATAATCGTTGACAAAAGCACGGATATTCTGGATCGGCTTGAACGAGAGCGCTTTGGTGAATATTGTGAAAAACCGATCATGAAGCTGTCCCATCCGGGCGAGTAAGGCTTTCTGATAGTTGGTCTTGTTCCTTTCAAACAAAGCCTTTTTTCCGGAGAGCCCGCTGACCCTGACGCTTTCCCCACCGTAGCGCTTGCGGAATTCGTCTCGATTGAGCAGCTGGCCGTTGGATTTGACAAACTGCAAATCATCCAACCGCCGATCTGACAAAATGAAATACTCTTCTTCCCCGGTCGTGCTTCCTCGGTATACATCAATCGCTACCCCGACAACGAACCATTCCTTACGGTCCTCGTCCCGGAATTCAGCTGCAATATAAGTCGTAAAATCGCCGTCCCTCAAAAAGGAGCGCTCGTCGCTGCCGATTTTTCCCCTAAGATAATTGATAAAGCTGCGTTTGGCGTCATCGTGTGCAGCCGCATTGAACTTGATCATTCGATGATCAGCAACGAAAAGCACCTGCAGCGCGTCAATAATCGTCGATTTTCCCGCGGCGTTCTGTCCAGTGATCAACGTCTGTTTTCCGAATTCCAGCTCCTCGTCCTTGAAATAATGCCAGTTAATCAGACGCAGCCGCTTCATCCATTTCATCCAGCAATCCTCCCTCCGCGTTCGTCAGGTACAATTCTAGCTTATCAAGTAACGACTGCATCTCATCCGTCTGAATCATATAGATCCAAGTATGGAACAGCTTGAACCGGGCATCATCGGAACGAATGTCGGAATCCAGCGGTTCAATCAATTGGGCCTGTACACACAATCTAACCAGCCTGTCCAATGCGGTACGGTTTACCCATTCCAGCCGGAACGTCTCGTACTTGCTGCGAATTTCATAAAGGGTAATCATAGGATAATCCGCCAGCGATAGGCCTTGCCTCTTCTCCTCATATAGTAAGCGCAGCACCAGCAGCCATAGTGTCTGTTCCCGGTCAAGCCTACGGCGAAGACGGCCATCGGGAATATGCAGATAGACGCATTCATGCCGCTCGTCCACGACAAGTTCCCAACCAAGGAATCGATAATAGCCCTCCAACGCGGTACGGTAGCGACGAATTGTCGCATACAACTCCCGGTCCTTGTCTTTGATCAGAAGGTTAACCTCCATGAGTCGCTGGATTACTTCTTTGACCTTCGATTGTTCAGAGTCGCTCAAATCTTGAAACATCATGAATCGTTATCCTCCCCGCTCTTTACGGACAATGTCGTGATTGTGGAATCGATATCTTCCGACACTAACCGTCTGCCGCTTGCCTTGCCGGTCCAAGCTGAAACGCGAGCCACCATCCGAGCCATACAAATAAACATACCCCAGCATAAGAAATTCCTCGGCACTACTTGGAGCGAGCTCGATCAGTTCCATGCGCTTTCGGTCACCAAGCCGGGTCATGACGTAATCATCCACTTTTTTACGGGTAATGGCCTTGCGCATTTTCTCTACGTTCCTCTGTCGCAGCTCCTCCATCACGTGTGCCGGAATCGGAACCGTAACATGGGTCTCCGGCTGATGAGCCATCCTTCGGCGGCGCGGCGGCAGGAGTGACTGCTCTGACCATCCGCGAACCTGATTAATCGCGAACAGCGAGTATTCCGCATCCTGCTTTTGCTGGCCGAGCAACTCCAGCAGACGTGTCAACCGGCGGTCCAATCCTTCATGCTGCTGACTCAAATATCTGGCCCGGTCGTAGGAAGAACGAAGATACTGGTTATGCCGCACATCAATCTGATAGAAAATCTCTTCCAGCCCGACAAAGGTTTCTTCAATGAAGAATAAAGCTTCCTTGACGGCATATTCCGCTTGTTCAACCGTTTCATACAGCTCGCTCTTGACGCCGTCCATTGCAGCTTCCTGCAGCAAACCCCGATCTAGGAGCCACTTCTGAACCGTATGAAGGATTTGAAAACGATAGCGCGCCACATGATCCGACGTTTTGAGCCGGTGATAGCTTTTATCTACAATTTGCGATTTATAGGTTTCAAAATGATGGTCCAGCACTTCGCGAATCGAAGTTTTTTGAACAACTGTCTCCATGTGATGCTTCATATTATTGTATAACCCAATCAATTCATGGCGAAATTGCCTTGTTACCTGTGCCGCCTCCATTACGGCGAAACAAGGGCGCATTTTGGCCTCCTCGCCGGTAAGAAGCTGATAAGTTACAAAAGCAAACCGTTGATATTCGACCGTCCGTGCTTCGCATAATTCCTGAAACACCGCAATCAGCCGGCTGGCATAATGGGGAAGTACAATATAAGCTTCGAACTGGCTGCGGGTTTCCACATCAATCCACTTCGCCCGTTCCAGCCGTCGCAGCAATGCATTGGCCTGAGCTCTGGAGACATCCTCTAACGTAAGCTGATCCTCTCTTCCAGCTCCAACCGGCTCATCCTCATCGGCAGAAATGACCATACCCGTTTCTTGTTGAGTCTCCAGCAGCTCCTGCAGCAGATCCCGCATGACTTCATAGCGAATGCCGAACCGCTCCCTTTGCGAATGCTCGTATAAAAGCAGCAGTGCTTCCGCATATATCTTCCGATTGGAACCCGTCAGAAGATGAAATAATCCTTCCGGTACTACATCAAACAAGTTCATCATACCGCGCGCATACCCTTTCGGAGAAAAATGTCGATACTTTATTATACTAGATTTGGAAGATATGAAGTATGGTAGAATACGGCTATTCCCTTCAATCTTAATGGCAAGCTCCATTGGTATACGGAATACTTGCCGCACAAGGTTCTCAAGTATCGGTATTAACTCCAGAAGAAGCAGAAAACCGGCCCCCTCGGACCGGCTGATTCAGGCTCCATATAGCTCGTCCACCCTCACCGCACAAACCGCCCGCTGCACACAAATCGCGCCGCTTCCTGACGTCGGTTCGTGTTCACAACCTGTTGACGATATGCGCGACAAGCCGCAGGTTGTGCTCAATCAACAGATTTCGCGATTCTTGGTTTCCTTCGGCCATTAGCCGCAAATGCTTTGCCTCGTCTTCTTCGGCGAGCGGCTGCGGGAACGCGTTATTTTTGACATAGGAGACCAAGAGCATGAGCTGCTTAATGAAAAGCGCAATCATTGCAAAAAAACAGGCACGGATCAGTTCACCCCCTGAAGTTTTGCCCGCCCTCGCCTGACCGGCATAGGAGTGGCGCATCACTACAGTGTATGTGGGCGTAAGCCTAATCGTGCCTGTACCGTGAACTATCGGATCCTATGAGAAAATACGCTACAATTTCTTACAGTCAACAAGGGTTTTGGAACTGCTCCCGTATGTCTACCCAATCCGTCATTGTATAAATGTGAATTTTCTGGCGTTCGCTTTCAATTGATATGGACTTAGCCGGTGGCTTCCATCAGCCCTGTTTCTGATTTAGATCGCAATGGGAGTACCCTTTAATACGGTATAAACGTCTACGTAATTATAACCATGGGCTTCGGCTACTGCCTTAAAAGTAACTTTGCCATCGATGACGTTAATTCCTTTGGCCAGCGCCGTGTTTTCCAATGCTGCCTGCCGATGCTTCTTGTTAGCAATTTGCAAGCCATATGTCGTAGTCACATTAGTCAAGGCGATGGTCGAAGTTTTTGCTACCGCCCCAGGCATGTTGGCAACAGCATAATGGATAACGCCGAATTTCTTATAAATCGGGTCGTCGTGGGTCGTAATCCGGTCTATCGTTTCAATCGATCCCCCTTGATCGATTGCCACATCGATAATTACAGATCCGGGACTCATGTTCTTCACCATATCTTCAGTGACTAAACGCGGGGCCCGCGCGCCAGGAATCAACACCGCTCCGACAACTAAATCTGCATCTCGTACTGCACATGCAATGTTCTTCGGGTTTGACATAACTGTTTTGATACGGCCGGTGAGCAGATCATCCAGCTGCCGCAATCGTTCTGGATTAATATCGAGAATAGTAACGTCTGCCCCTAATCCTAGTGCCATCTTTGCAGCGTTGAGTCCGACGATTCCGCCACCGATTACGGCTACTTTCGCAGGCTCAACTCCCGGCACTCCGCTTAAGAGGACTCCCTTGCCCCCATTCGATTTCTCCAAAAAATGTGCTCCTATTTGGATCGACATCCGTCCAGCTACTTCACTCATCGGCGTAAGCAGCGGTAAACTGCCGTTATCCAATTGGATCGTCTCGTATGCGATCGCAGTCACCTTATTGTCCACCAGCGCTTTTGTCAGCGCAGGTTCCGGAGCCAGATGGAGATATGTGTATATGATCATCCCTTCCCGAAAATACCGGTATTCTTCCGGCAGCGGCTCTTTCACTTTGACGATCATTTCCCCGGCCCATGCTTCCTTGGCCGTAGCCACGATTGTAGCCCCGGCTTCAACGTAATCTTGATCCGTAAATCCGATACCTGCCCCCGCATTTGTCTCTACAAGCACATCATGACCTGCAGCTTTATAAACCGCGACTGAAGCCGGCGTCATACCTACACGGCTTTCATTATTTTTTATTTCTCTTGGAAGCCCAATAAGCATTCCTATCCCCCCTTTAGTAATTGCTGATAACCTCTTTCATTGTATGAACCATAAAATCCAAATCCTCATCCGTAGACGAAAGGGGAGGAGAAAGTGTCAACACGTTATTGAAACCGGCAACGGTATCCCCATTCTTCCCTATAATTAGACCTCGCTTTTTACACGCTGCTATAATTTCCCCTATATTCGCAACATGTAGCGGTTCTTTTGTCTCCTTGTTCCGCACCATTTCAATTCCCATTAAAAATCCGAAGCTTCGTATGTCACCAACCTGAGGATGGTCCAACAGCTGCTGCATCTGCGTATTCAGTTTGTCCCCGAGCTGCCTGGACCGCTCGACCAATTGTTCTCGTTCCATAATCTCAAGGTTTTTCAAGGCCACCGCACAAGAAGCCGGACTTCCCCCGAAAGTGTTCACATGTCGAAAGTGGTTGTATTCGGTATTTTCTTTAAAGGCATCATAAATCTCTTTGCGCACGGCGGTCGCGGACAAAGGCAAATAGGCACTGGTCAAACCTTTTGCCATCGTAACGATATCTGGCTGTAAACCATAGTTCATAAATCCGAATTTTTGACCCGACCTTCCGAACCCGCATATCACTTCATCGATAATGAGCAGCACATTATGTTGTTTGCAAATACGCTGCACTTCATCTAAATAGATCTGGTCGGGAATAATGATGCCGCCTCCTGTAATCACAGGCTCCATAATGACCCCGGCTATCGTTTCCTTTCCTTCCCAGATAATCGTTTCTTCAATCTCGCGAGCGCACTGCAGATTAAAATCCTCAATCGTCATCCCTGAAGGGCGCCTATAGCTGTCCGGTGGACGAACATGTACAAACCCTGCCGCTAGAGGCTCGTATTTATATTTGCGCTGGGCCTGCCCCGTTGCCGCTAGGGCTCCCATGGAATTGCCATGATAAGCACGATACCGTGAAATGAATTTAAAGCGACTGTTCTCACCATTTTGCTGATGGTATTGTCTTGCGATCTTAAACGCAGTTTCATTGGCATCAGAGCCGCTATTGGAGAAAAAAATAACATATTCCCCTTCCAGCCATTCATTCAGCTTGGCAGCCAATTGAACGGCAGGCAGGTGGCTTTGGGTCAACGGATAATAAGGCATTGCGCTCAATTGTTCGTACGCCGCCCTGGCAAGTTCCTCCCGACCGTAGCCTACATTGACGCACCACAAACCGGACATCCCGTCTAAATACCGGTTTCCGTTCATATCCGTGATCCAAGAACCACTGCCGCCTGTAACAACCATAGGCGGCACCTTCTCGTTATAAGGTGACATAGCATGCCATAAATACCTTCGGTCTTGTTCAAGCACACCGTCGGATTCACTTTTCCGAAACATCTTCTCATCTCCTCGTATTATATTTTCAGAACCTTCTTTTCGACGAATTTCCAGTGAATTTTCAGTTGTTTCATGGGCGTATATCTGAATCCGTACCTAAGCCCGAAGGGCAAGGAGGGCAAGGAACGGAAGTCAGAGTCTGGAGTAAATTCGCTCTTTGACAATTCAATAAAAAATTCTATCAGGGTCTTGGATTTTTCGTGATGTTCCCGGACAATGATCTTGGGGTCATTTGGGGAAATTCGACTTTCCTCCTGTAGCTCGACTACATTTAAAGTCTGTTTCCCCAGCACTCGCGCTGAGCTTCTTACCCGCTGGCAGTTCCCTTTGGCAACCCATGCTCGAAGATAGCAGCTTCGAGGCAGCTCATGGACCAGAGGCAGTTCTCATAGGCGAGGGTGACTGATCGGCGAGCGCGCTGGGGGCATCCCGAAGAGTCCAATTCCCTGAATCCCCAATACAGAAGGGAGGGATCACCCTTGAAATTATTTGTCGGTATTGACGTCAATTCAGAAGAACTGGAAGCGTGTTTCATGAATTCAGAAGGCGATACGCTTGAAACGCTCAAAGTCGAAAACAATCTGCACGGTGCCTCGCATCTGCGCGACCGCATTCGCTGCTGCGGACAAGCTGCCGGCTTCTGAAATCCATATCGGCCTGGAAGCGACTTCGGTCTACAGCTGGCACCCCGCCATGTACCTGCATGAGGATGCCACGCTTCAAGAGCGGAAAACCAAGGTGTTCACGATTAATCCAAAGCTTATCCACAAGTTCCGGGAGGCTTATGCAGATCTGGACAAGACCGACCGGATCGATGCCTGGATGATCGCCGACCGCTTGCGCTTCGGCAGGCTGACCACAACGATCGTCATGCAGGAACAGTATGTGGCACTGCAACGGCTGACTCGCATGCGTTTCCACCTCGTCCATAACCTACGCGTGAGAAACAGTACTTCCTGCAGAACCTGTTTTACAAATGCAACGCGTTCCGTACCGAGGTTGACAGCTCCGTATTCGGCCACGCGAACCTGAAAATGCTCTCCGAGAAGTACAGCCTTGACGATATCGCAAACATGGAAGTCGCCGACCTGGCCGACTATCTCAGGGAGAAAGGGCGCAATCGTTTCCCTGATCCCGAACATGTCGCCAAATGCATCCAGAAGGCCGCTCGCGCCTCCTACCGTCTGTCCAAGGTCGTCGAGGATTCCATCGACCTGGTGCTCGGCACCTCGATCCAGGCCATCCGAAGCATCCAGAGCCAACTCAAGGAACTCGACAAAGCGATCGAACGCATGCTTGAAGGCATTCCGACTTCCCGGTGTCTGCGCTCGATCCCCGGCATTGACCGGGTCTACGCCGCCGGCATCCTGGCCGAAATCGGCGATATTGAGCGTTTCAGTGATCAAGCGGCCGTGGCCAAGTATGCGGGCCTCGTTTGGCGGAAGCATCAGTCTGGCCCCTTCGAGGCCGAGGATACGAAACGCATTCGTTCCGGCAACCGATTCCTTCGCTATTACCTGGTTGAAGCTGCCAACTCGGTCAAAAACCGCGAACCGGAATTCGGCGAGTTTTACCGGAAGAAATTCGCGGAAGTGCCCAAGCATCAACACAAACGCGCCCTCGTCTTAACGGCAAGAAAACTTGTGCGTCTGGTCGATGCGCTGCTACGCAACGGCCAACTGGATCGGCTACACTAAGTTGGACAGAAAAAATAAGGGCTTGTAGAATAAACTTATCATGCTAAGGAGCGGATTTCTACAATGCCCAAACAACCACGACGTACATTTACTTCAGAATTCAAAAAACAAATGGTGCAGCTCTATGAAAATGGGAAGTCCAGAGCAGCGATTGTGGAGGAATATGACCTCACAGCTTCTGCTTTAGACCGCTGGATCAACCAAGCTCAGACAACGGGCTCCTTCAAGGAGAAGGACAATCGCTCGTCAGAAGAAGAGGAACTGATTGCTTTGCGAAAAGAGAATCAGCGACTGAAAATGGAGGTGGATATTTTAAAGCAAGCCGCGCTGATCATGGGACGAAAGTAGCTATCATTCAGAACAACCGTGATAAATACTCGGTATCAGCAATGTGCGACGTCCTGCAAATCGCAAGAAGTATATTTTATTACGACGCCAAAGAACGAGCCACTGAAGATGATGTCACTGAAGCTATTGTGGATATCTTTCTCAAAAACCGAAAAGCCTATGGCACACGCAAGATCAAAGTGAAGCTCCATGAGCGCGGGTTCATCGTCTCCAGACGCCGCATTGGTCGCATCATGAAAGAGCAAGGGCTCGTTTCCACTTACACAGTGGCCCAATATAAGCCCCATAAATCGGCCTGTAACGAAGCGACGACGGTGAATGTTTTGAAGAGGG
The DNA here is from genome assembly GCF_055379675.1 of Paenibacillus sp. JCM 9796. Classification (NCBI taxonomy): domain Bacteria; kingdom Bacillati; phylum Bacillota; class Bacilli; order Caryophanales; family Paenibacillaceae; genus Paenibacillus; species Paenibacillus sp. JCM 9796. The sequence continues at coordinate 4,290,628 of NZ_AP043723.1, read as the reverse complement.
AGTTTGAGCAAACGGAAGCTAAACGCTTCGTCGTCAGTGATTTAACGTATGTGAAAGTCCAGAACCGATGGCATTACATTTGTGTGCTGGTGGATCTATTTAATCGAGAAATCATTGGTCATAGTGCAGGCCCGAACAAGGATGCTGCTTTGATTACCCGTGCCTTCGCGACCGTTAAGGGTGATCTGCGCCAGATTCAATGGTTTCATACCGACCGTGGCAGCGAGTTCAAAAATCAAAAAATGGAAGAGCTTCTGGAGACGTTTGAAATTGGTCGATCGCTAAGTATGAAAGGCTGTCCTTACGACAACGCTGTGGCTGAAGCCACATACAAAATCATGAAAACAGAGTTTGTGAACCAGATGACCTTCCAGAGTCTCCGTCATTTGGAATTGGAATTATATGATTACGTCAATTGGTTCAACAAGCATCGCATCCATGGAACCTTAGACTATATGACGCCTGTTCAGTATCGACAAGAAGCCCTTAAAAAAGTTGTCTGATTTTCTGTTGACAATCCACATTTCGTTGTATAACAAAACACTTGGCAGACTCTCCTTGATTTTTTCCCAACTTAATAGGCTGCACAACCTTTGAGCAACTCTTCAAAAAATAGGAGGCAATGGTTGAGCGTGTTCAGCGCACTAAGTTAATCCCCCTTCGGAATCACGTAGGAGTACTTGTCCCATGAAAAAAGAGCAGATCGCCCTCGCGATCTACCCGACACTTCTTTCACCGCTTCGCTTTATAAAACTCATGATACAGCTTCATCAGCGCCCTCTTCTCGATCCGTGACACATAGGAACGCGAAATCCCAAGCTCCTTCGCAATCTCCCGCTGCGTCCGCTCCTCGCCGCCGAGCTCCAGCCCGAACCGGCCGACGACAACCTCCCGCTCCCGCTCATCCAGGATATCGAGGTTGCGGTATATTTTGCTCTTCTCAATCTTCAGCTCGACCTTATCCGCAACATCGTCCGCCTCCGAGCCGAGAATGTCGATCAGCGTAATCTCATTTCCCTCCTTGTCCGTTCCTATGGGGTCATGAAGGGATACATCCTTCTTTGTTTTCTTCAGGGATCGTAAATGCATCAGGATTTCGTTTTCGATACAACGAGCTGCGAATGTAGCCAACTTCGTTCCTTTGTTCGGCGAGAACGACTCGATCGCTTTGATTAACCCGATCGTACCGATCGAGATCAAATCCTCCAAATCTTCCCCCGTATTATCGAATTTTTTGACGATATGGGCGACAAGTCTCAGGTTATGTTCAATTAACATATTACGGGAATGTTGATTGCCTTCAGACATCAATCGAAGATGCTTCTCCTCTTCCTGTTCAGACAACGGTTGAGGAAATGCATTATTTTTTACATACGATACAAGAAGCATCAAGTTTTTAATAAAGAAAGCAATCGCTGAGAAAAAACCAGGCACTCCACCCACCCCCTAGACGAGATTACTATCATGATATGAGGGCCTCTGCCTATCCGTGCCTGTACGTCATAAAAATTAACTACAGCTTATCGTCCTTAACCCTATATAGCACCAGTCCTCCACTTTGGTTGACGTAGAACGGTGTGTTGCAGTAACAGAGCCCATATATTTCCTATTATGTAACAATTCATTTATTGCGATCGGTTTATTATAAATGCAACCAAATTATATATAAAATAGTTCAAAATAAACACGTTAACTTTCATAACATCGTTTATTAATATCATCATATTAAAGTAATAAAGTTGCTTCTACAGACGGAAGATACTAGTCAAACCTTATACAGCCAGTATCTTTGCAGAGTTTTTATACACAATCCTTATCAAACTTATCCAAATCTATTGATATAAATTTATTTTATTAACTCTTGATCTTTATAGCATATAATGATATATATATTAACATTAATTTGTTATTTAATATAACATGATAGGGGTTGAAGTTATGAATATAACACTTAGTTGAACTACTACTACGTCGAACATCTATCATTTTCGCGAAAATATCACATGATCCAAACTACGTCTATTTTACGATCTATCAGGAACTTCTTATATTTACTTTCTAGTAATCGTATACATAATTTTGTTGGAGGTAGAATGATGAAACACTTTAAGTATGTTTTTCTTTCGGCCTGTACTGCGGCAACTCTTGTAGTCGGATCTTTGTCTGCATATGCAGCGCCCAAAGTCGCTACTCTACCCATCGCTTCCGTCCAATCGTCCGAAGTAAAGGAAGCTTTAGCGCAAAACTGGATTCCTAAAGCACTCCAGGAAAAGGCCGGTTCCTATTCTGCTGTAACGGAAAAAGATTTCAACGATGCACTGTTTGCCGCAAGTAAAGCCGCCGGAGCATCCTTGGACATGACTCTTTCACAAGCTGAGGAGTCTCTCTCCCGCGAGAAAGCGGCTTCCTTGCTTGATAAAATCATTAAAGTTCCTTATGCCAAGAAATTCGTTTACAACGATATTCCTCAGAACAGTCCATATGAGTCTTCAATTCTAAATGTCAGACAAGCGGAATTGATGAACGGCATATCATTCCCAATCATTCGGGTATGGAAAACCACTCACCAACGAAGACGCAGCCGTACTCGCCTATCGAGTGTACAAATACTTACTTCCTTTCACGCTTCCCGAGGCTTCCATAACAGAGATGCAGAAAGCGATGGAATCCGGCCGGTTGACATCCGAGGAGCTTGTACAGCAGTATTTAACCAGGATCGAAAAATACGACGATAAGGGACCTGCCTTGAATGCGATCCTTACGTTAAATCCTGAGGCGATCCATATTGCAAAGGCACTTGATGCGGAGCGTGCCGAGAGAGGGCCTCGGGGACCATTGCATGGCATCCCCATTATTGTGAAGGATAATATCGATACAGTGGATATGCCAACTACTTCCGGATGTATTTGCCTTGAAGGTGCGATGGCTCCGGATGACGCAGCACAAGTGAAAAAGCTGAAAGATGCCGGTGCGATTATTTTGGCGAAGTCGAATCTCCATGAATTTGCATTCGGATACACGACTGTAAGCTCTCTTGGCGGGCAGACATTAAACCCGTATGACCTCACTCGTGTACCTGGCGGCTCAAGCGGCGGCACGGGTGCTGCCATCGCAGCCAATTTTGCAGCTGTAGGACTGGGGACTGATACCGGAGGTTCCATACGCGTACCTTCTTCATTCAATAGTCTTGTGGGCATTCGTCCCACGGTTGGGCTTTCCAGCGTTGACGGCATTGCACCGCTTGCTCATGCGCAGGATACAGGAGGCCCGATTGCCCGCTCTGTCGAGGATGCCGCTTTAATTCTGAACGCCACAGCGGGATACGATCCTAATGACGTTTCAACGGCGAAGAGTGTCGGCTTTGTCCCTGAGGATTACACAGCATACCTTGATAAGGAAGGTTTGAAAGGCGCCCGCATCGGTATCGTCCGCGAAGTTTTCGGTACGAATCCCGAAGTTAACCAAGTAATGAATCAAGCGATCGAGGATATGAAGAAGGCAGGAGCCATTATTGTAGACGATGTGAAAATTCCAAACTTCGCCGAAATAAACAAATACGGAAGTTTAAGCGCTTGGGAATTTAAATTCAATTTCAACGATTATTTAAAATCCCTTGGTGCAGAAGCGCCATTCCATTCTTTGGATGATATCATCAAAGCAGGAAAATACCACCCTTCCAACGAGCAAATGCTTCAGCAGCGCAACAGTCGTGAATCATTGAATTCTGAAGAGTACAAAGATATTTTGCTTCATCGAACGAAGCTTGCGCAAGAAGCCATCCTTAAAATGATGGCGGACAACCAGCTGGAAGCACTCATTTTCCCGACATCAGCAAACCCGCCGGTTAAAATTGACAATACTCAAATGAAAGAGTATCAAAATATTGGTGAAGGTTTTAAACTCAGCTCCTTTACTTTCTGGCCAACCGTAACAGTTCCAGCAGGATTTACTTCGGATGGCTTGCCAGTGGGGATGGACTTCTTTGGCCGTGCCTTTAGTGAAGCGACATTGCTCAAACTAGCCTATTCCTTCGAACAGAACACGCATCACCGTAAAGCACCGGAATTGACGCCGTAAGCGGGTTATTGTTGCCCCATCTAGACTAAGAACTTTAATTCATAAGCGCACCCGATTTAGGCTAACTTAGCTTAAACGGGGGCGCACCCATATTATGGACGAGTATAGCGAAGACATCGAGCATGAATCCCAATATTCGCATAGGATTGGAGTCGGTTAGAACAGCAGAGTAGCTGTTATTACAAGAATTTTCTTTGACAACCGCGCTCGTATATGCTAAATTACTAACTATAAAACAAAGTAATTTCATAGGAATGCTGACCATATGGATGGAAGCCTTCTTCTCTCGTATTTTCATGAGAGTTAAGAAGGCTTTTTTTCATTTGGAGGTTGTATGCTTCCTCAATGGAGGTTAGTTTGATTTTTGGATTTGGTTTAATTTAAACAACTAAGAGATGGAGGTAACAATATGGCACAATCGGTAACACTTTATCCACTTGGCGTCGGAGATGCCTTCACTGCGCGACATTTTTTTGTGAACTGCTTAATCAACGTGGACGGTCGTGAGTTCTTCATTGACTGCCCGGCTTATCTAGGAAAAATGTTTCATTATAACAATGAGAACGGGGAACAGCAACTCGAGCTTAATCGTTATCGCGAGCTGTTCATTACTCATATGCATGCAGACCATGTCGGCGGACTCGAGGAACTCGCATACTTTCAGTATTACAAGACCGAGAACCCCGTTAAGCTCTATGGTCCAGACTGGCTGCTTCAAGACATTTGGTCTCATTTACGTCCAGCACTTGAGCCTTCTGTGCGTGAAGGAGGCGGGCTTGCTAACTTTGACTGGTTTTTTGACCCGGTTCCGATTGATCATTTCCATGATTTCGGGGACTTCAAAGTCAGCTATACCTACACGCGTCACGTCCCGCGAACGCTAGCTTTCAAATTCGACTTTGGTAATTTCAAGCTTGGTTATGCCCCGGATACAGGATTTGATCATAATTTAATTGCTTGGCTTAATGAGTGCGATTTAATCATCCACGATGCATGGTTCGGCGAAACGGAAGCATTAGGAGGAAACATTCGTAATCTTCACACGCCGATTGCTGATTTGTTAACACTACCAGAGGATTTTCAACGGAAAACGCTCCTGTGCCATTATGCAGACACAGCCTATAGTGACAGTACGGAGAATCCAAGCGAAGAGATTGGTGCCTACCGTTTATTACAGCAAGGAAAAGTATACAAGTTGGTATAAGGTCAGAAATTGCAGGTGATAGAGTCATTTATCCAGGTTTTACGTGAAGCGCCCCAATATAACCCTCACAGATCATCTGTGAGGGTTAATTCATTTCCCTGCTTACCCGTACACTTTTAATTTAAAGCTTGTTTCAGAGCTTTTCCTGCTGAGAAAACCGGAACTTTACCAGCAGGCAGTTCTATTTCTTGACCTGTTTTACGGTTTCTTCCCATACGCGCTTCACGATCACGTACATCAAAATTACCAAAACCATGGAGCTGAACGTCTTCACCTTGTTTTAAAGCATCAAAAATCGAATCCAACACAGAGGCAACCGCCATTTCTGCATTCTTTTTTGAAAAACCGCTTGATTTTGCGACTTTTTCTATTAAATCGTCTCGATTCATTCTTAACACCTCGCTTCATTTTAATATTATATTCCATTACACAACAGTACATGCCCCTTTCATCACTCTAGAGGGTCAACTCGAACAAAAGAAAAGCTGCTCCTACAACGTTAGGAGCAGCTTGATGCGCATCTTAATAAATTTTCGTAACGTTCTCAGCTTGCGGTCCGCGGTTACCTTGTGTCACATTAAACTGAACACGTTGACCTTCATCCAACGATTTATAACCGTCACCTTGGATCGCACTAAAATGAACGAATACGTCGTCTCCGCCTTCAACTTCGATAAAACCAAAACCTTTTTCAGCGTTAAACCATTTTACTGTACCTGTTTGCATTGTAGTTCCTCCAAAAACAAATTTGTAACATGATCATTTTCCGTAAAATAAAAAAAATTATACCTTGAAAATAATTCCATCATAAAATGTCCTTATTTGAGGCGCAACCTCATATTCGGTCCGATGAAAATAATATACATTTTGAATAAATAGGGATATAATGAATTGAAGTAAAGAAAGTAAAGAAAGTAAAGAACTTAAATTTTCCAAGCTTATACAAATATCTAAATCGCAGGAAACTAAAAGAAGGGTGAATAAGTTGGAAATTTCCAGAATCAGCAGTAAAGGACAAGTCACCATTCCCAAGAGCATTCGTGAATTATTAGAAGTCGATGCGGGGGATCGTATTCTTTTTATAGAGGAAAATGGACGAGCCTATATAACCAAAGCCAGCTTGGTTGCGCTCAATGATTTTCAGCTGACCATGGCAAGGGGTGCTAGAAATCAGGGGATTTCCAAACAGGAATTTGAAAATAAACAGGAAACAAATCAGGAGAATTCCTGGGGCAAGCCCAGGGATAAGAAACAGGTATGAGAAATGAAGAAGCGAAGATCAGAGATTTCTCGGAATTAAGGATTGGGAGGAAAGATAAACATGAAGGTGGAATTATGGTTTACGCCACAGGGACAGCAAGCGATCAATGAATTCGAAAACCATGAGCTCATCGAGTCCTTCACAAGGCATATGAAAACACTAACGAAGAAGTATATGGTGCTCACTTCGGTGCCCCTCGACGAGAATCAGGATATCGCTTCCGCGGGTGTTCTGAATGTGCTGGTGCAAACAAAATCTGTGGAAGTGGACATGTTTTTTCGCGAGTTGGGAAGGGATATGAAAAATCCGCTGAACAAACGGTTTGATGGCAAGCTGGGCAACATTTTCAAGGTGAAAGTGGTCAATGAAAAACCTTCGGTATGATGCGCCACCTCTCCATGCTAATCATGGGATGGTCAGTTACTACTCAGTTGGACCATTTGGAGATCCTAGATTTCATCTAAGATCTGTGATATAATAAATTATTGGTTTATATGGAAAACTAAGTCATGCCCTATAAAACGTATCGCGGAATTAAAGGGATACATTTTATAAGGTGTGATTTTTTTCTTTGTGCAGCTCAAAACAATGAATGACATGAGGTGATCTATCTTGTTCACACAAAATCAATGGCTTGACCATCAAATCGATTTTGATAACGCCATGTTTTTGAGAGTACCGGTTTCAGTTTGGCGCGGAAATACATGTATTGATTACGGCGGGTTTATTAAAAATCATGATATTGACGCCGTTTTTATCGCTGGCGATTATTTCCTCAAAAAGGAATTCGGCTTTAAGGTAAGATAAGCACTAAATGGGATGCTAAAGGGTCGTGCCCTAAAGTCGTATATCGGTGATTCGCCCCGCTAATTCCGGTATTCAGCCCTTCAAAGCCCTCGTACTTTCTAATGGCATCATAAGGGACCGACCCAAGTAAAATGTGTTCATAGCTTTTGGGAACTAATTTACGCATAAACTTTGCCCCATCCGCTGCCTTGTCAAATCTAAACTTGTCATTCGCTAAAAAGTACTGTCTGGCACACTGCAGAGCCGTTGCAAAAAAAAAAGAAATTTTACATCCAGACTGTCTAACCCGGTAACGGCTTCAAAATCACGTTCCAGATCATCCAAAATGGCTCTCGAATTACTCGCAACCTGCGCGACCCTGTCAGACTCCCGAATGATTGTATCCATATTTTCAAGGCGCATATTACTCTTCTGACCAATGAGCAGGAACTTTTAAGTAATGAGGTAATCTAGTATCTTTATTACCTTTAGCCGAGTTAACTTGAGCTTGAGTAAGAAAAATACATCCGGTAAGATTTGCACCTGATAAATCAGCATCTCTTAAGTCTGCACCAATAAAATCCACTTTTCTTAAGTCAGCCCCCCTCAAATTAGATGCAATCAACAATGCCCCTCTTAAATTCATACCTCGTAGGTTAGCACCTTTTAAATTCGCACCTATAAAATCCTTGCGTATCTTGCTTTTCTTATTACTTTGAATGAATTCTTTTCGAATTAATTCACTTGTTTTGAGTAATAAATTATTCACGATTTCTCTGTGGGCGGGTACATCTAAATTTAGAATATCTTTCGGATTAAGATTAGTTAGAGATAAAGTTTTATCAAAAACGCTTTGCAATTCATTCTGGATGGGTTGAGTTTCTTCTAAATCTAAAGCTTGACTTAAGTAGCAAAGCATCTCATGCAACTGTTGAACAATAGGAAATACTGCAAACATTTCCTTTGATAACTCTGGATTCCTTCGCCAATCATTACCTTTGAAAATTTCTTGTGAAACATGTTGTCCTGCACCAAAACATTCATAGGAAACACACCCATGAAAACCTTTATCTCTTAGATGTTCATGTATGCTACAACGATTATCTGGACACAAGTTACGACAAGGGACCCCGCCTTCTTTATTAAAAGCAAAATCTGCTGATTTTGTATAGGGTAATGCCACACAACATAACCCAAAACAATTTTCACAGTCAGACTGCAATTTACTATTCAAAAAACCACTTCCTAAATTAATTCTTATTATAAAGCCAATAAAATATAATTTAATTTTGCAATCAATAATAACTTAAATCTGTTCATTTTAAAAGCTCACAATCCAGCAGTACACTGCTCCATACTTATCCTCCGTAAAATAAAAAGGCCCACCTTGGTACGCATTGTTAAGAGGCGTGGTGGGATCTGTTGATCTCGTTTTACAGGAATTGGATGACAGCGTCAAAGTATGTACAGCATCGAGGGTAAGCCGGAAGCTGCATGCCCAGATTCACCAATTACTTCTTCATCCACGTATCTTCAGGATTCCAATCCAAGGCATTGGTTGTAAACATCCCGAGGTTCTGTACTTTAGGTGTAAAGGCGATACCATTTATCAGACTAAACGTTGGGAAACTAATGGCGTATTCATCAAAGACTACTTTTTGCAGTTCAAGAACTGCTTTTTTTGAGGATTCAAAATCAGGCGCGGTTCTTGCATCAGCCAGCAGCTTTTCTACCTTATCCGGGTGGATGATGCTTTTCGCATAAAGTGCTGCGTCCTTGCTCAACAATCTGTTCATCTGGACTATCGTACTAGGTGACAACACTCTATAACTCATAACCATCCCGTCCCACTTATCTCCAATCAGAGCGACCCACTTCGGAGTATCCACACTGATCACTTGAGCATCAATACCTACCTTGGCAAGATAGCTTTGAATAGCGGTCATTTCTTGTACCCTAGGTGCATCCGTTGTGATCTTCGTCTTGAAGCCGTTCGGATACCCTGCCTCCGCCAGCAATTGCTTCGCTTTTTCCGGATCGTAAGGAAATCCCTTCACATCCGGATTGTAATACTGGTGCGAAGAGTTATTCCATTGGTTCGTGGGGACAGCTAATCCTCTCAAGACCGAGTCGGCAATTGCCTTTGAGTCGACTGCATGCATAGCCGCTTGCCTAACCTTCACATTGGCAAACGGGGAATCAGGATTGGCGCTGTCAAACATTAGCCCAACACCTACTAAGGCCCCGGCTATCTTCTCATCCGAGCGGGTCACATATTTTCCTGACTTCTCCAACTCGATATAATCATCAGCATTCATTTGCGTAAAAACATCAGCTTTTCCAGATTTAAATTCAATTGCTGCCGTGTTTCTGTCATAAATAAGGGAGTACTCTATGGCATCCAAATAAGGCTTGCCATTTTGCCAATAGTTTTCGTTCTTCTTAAACTTTAAGGAAACATCCTTCTCCCAACTCACAAACTTGAAAGGCCCCGTACCTACAGGATTGTTGTTGGCCCACTCTTTACCATTCTTTGTAATAGCTGTGGGCGATGCCATCTTGACGTAATAGGCTACAGATTCAAGCAAGCTGTTATTCCATTCTACAAGATTCAGTCGAACGGTGTTCTCATCGATAACATCGATCGACTGTATACCATTGACCTCAGCTCGCTTTGCTTTCTGGTATTCTTCGATATTCCACTTCACGGCTTCCGAATTAAAGTCGGTATTATCGTGAAACTTGATCCCCTTCTTTAATTTAATAGTAATCGTTTTCATTTTGGGATCGGTTTGCCAGCTTTCTGTCAACCACGGTGTAATCTTTCCTGTTTCGTCATAGCGACCAAGCGTTTCAAACACAGGCTGAACAAAGTACAAATTGGAGGATACCCGTTGATCGGCCGGATAACCGATATTGGTAATATTGTCGACCCAAATCATTCTTAACGTGCCCCCATGGCTCGGTTCTGAACTCTTCAGATCATTCGATGCTTCCAGTTTAGAAGTTTCTTGCTTACTGGTTTCTTTGGTGCATCCGGCTAGTACCACGGAGATCAACAGACAAATTGTGAGGCTGGCATAGATAAGCTGAGCCACTCCTGACTTTTTTCCCATTTGAACGTTCCCTCTTTCGGTTTAAGTTTTCTGTGGATTTACGGTTCCGATATGCTGTTACCGCCAATCTTAACCCAGACACCGTTCAACAGACAGCAAGAACCTCCTCTCCGGCTAGAAAATGGGGGGATTTTGCAACATGGCGAGAATCAAGGTAATGCCGGCAGTACGCGCAGCCTCTTCGATCCAGCGGGACAAAGCGATCTCATCGAACGTGTATAAAGCGCTTACATTTTGAAGCGGATACACAGCAACATCTACTAGCGGCAATGGGTTCGAGGCAAAACCTTTCGTTGGATTTATGGTGGACCTATTCGTATGTTACTTCAATTACTTGTGAAATTGGTGTGTTTTTTTTATGAATATGTGTGCTTTTTTAATTTTATTGTTGTATCTACTTTTGCAGCGCAAAGAGGCTGCCTCGCGGCAGCCTTCATTCCTTACAACGATACTATGGACTTATGATCTGCAGTCGTACTGTTAGCAGACGCATGTCACTACAGGTTGGACGATAGTAGTCTTTGCCGGAGCTCCTCGGGAATCGGCTCGGCCTTCAGCTTACCGCCATTCAAGGAAACCCAAGCCCGAATTTCGTAGCCTTCCGCAACCAGATTCTCCCCGAGATAAAACGTATGCTCGATCTTAAACACTTTGTTTTTCACTTCCGACACCACGGATACTACCTTCACCCAATCATCGAAGTTCAGCGGCCGGCGAAATTGGCAATGAGCTTCAACTAGCGGAGTTCCCAGACTCTCGTTTTGCTGCTTTCTTGTAGGAAACCCGATGGCTGCAAACATCTCATGGAAAGCCTGATCCATCCACTTATAGAAATTCGGATAGTAGACAATGCCCGCCGCATCCGTTTCAGCGAATCTAACCTTAAATTCCCAAACACTTTTATACATGGCAGCCTCCGATTAAACTTTCCCTGTTCCATAGGGAGCACTCTTCTCCGGGGATAAAACGCTTTCATTTCAGCGCCTTTATTTGTACATGTAACTCAATGACTTGCTTGTTTCAATATGGCTTCTTTTAATTTTAACTTTTGAATTTTTCCGCTTGCTGTAGCTGGCAGACTCTCCGTAAACACCACTTGCTTGGGAACCTTGTAATCCGCCAAATGCTGTTTAACGTATGCCAGCATTTCTTCATTTGACGATTGTTCATCCGCTTTTAACTTAATGACGGCGCAAGCAATTTCCCCCATCACCGGATCGGGAAGTCCGATGACCGCGGCTTGCAGCACTTTCGGATGCTGGTACAAGATTTCTTCAATCTCTCCCGGATAAATGTTATATCCGCCGCGAATGATCATCTCTTTCTTGCGTCCCACAAAACGAATATAGCCGTCCGGCTGCATAACCCCCAGATCTCCCGTATAAAACCATCCGTCTTGGTCGATGACCTGGCTCGTTTGTTCCGGATTGTTATAATAGCCTTTCATCACTCCAAAACTTCTGCAAGCGATTTCGCCAACTTCTCCAAAAGGAACCGGTTCCCTGCTGTCATTAACAATTTTGGCTTCGGCTCCGGGAATCGCTTTGCCTATCGTTTCATGAATGTTTTTCTCCGTGTCCTGATAGGCTGTAATCGTTAATGAACCGATTTCGGACATGCCGAAGGAGTTGCAAATGTTCATCCTCATTTTTTCCTTGATCGCCCTTATCGTTTCCGCAGGACACGGAGCTCCGCCAACAACCCCTGTCCGTAAAGAAGACAAATCATAGCTTGCAAAATCGGGATGATTTAATTCAAGAATATACATCGTCGGCACCGCATGATGAACGGTTACTTTTTCTTGTTGAATGAGCTCCAACGCCTCTTTGGCTTTATAAACGTCCATCAGCACGATTTTCGATTGCATCGAAATCGCCGCAAACAGATTGATTCCCATGCCAAAAATATGGAAAAGCGGAGCAGGAATGAGGTAAACATCCTCCGGGCTGCTATGAATACTCTCTCCGATGGTTCTGCCCGACCAGACCATGCCCCGATGGGTAAGCATGGCTCCTTTAGGAAAGCCGGTTGTTCCCGAAGTATAGAGAACACAAAATACATCGCGCACAGGGTCAATTTCAACTAACGCAGGTACATGGTTCCCCGCCTGTTCAATCAGGCTTTCAAGAGAAATGATGCCCTCCTTGTCGAAGCGGACGGAAACCACACCCTGAACCAGGGGAGCAACGGATTCGACCCCAACCTGCTCGTCGAATTCGGCGCTAACAAAGAGAAGCTTGATTCCTGAATCCTTGATGATATGCTGCGCTTCGTGCAAACGATATTTGGTGTTAAACGGGACCAGGATGGCCCCGATTTTGGCAACGGCAAAATAGATCGCAACGGTTTCATGCCAATTGGGCAAGCTTACCCCCACGCGGTCGCCTTGTTTAATTCCCTTCGCGTCCAAAGCGGCGGCGATCCGGTCGGTTTCCTGCAGCAGCTCGGCATAGGTTAGCCTGCGGGTTCGATCGTATACGGCTTCTTTATCAGGCCTCTTTTGAGAGGACGCTTCCAATAATTGATATACATTTAATAATTCGCATTGACTGCCGGACATCTAACGACTCCCCCTCTAGAGTCTTTCCCAGATGGCGGCAATCCCTTGGCCTCCACCTATGCATACGGAGGATACCCCGTATTTTTTCCCTCTGCGGCCCAGTTCATAGAGTAAAGACAAGCTGATTCTAGTTCCCGAGGCGGCTAGAGGATGCCCCAGGGCAACAGCCCCTCCATTCACATTACCGATCGACGGATCGAAGTTCAGTTCCTTCTGACAAGCTAAATATTGGGCGGAGAAGGCTTCATTGATCTCAACCAAATCCAGTTGATCTATGGTCATACCCGCCTTCTCTAAAGCTTGCCGGATCGCTGGAACCGGACCGATCCCCATGTATTTCGGATCGACCCCGACGACTCCCCAAGAGACCAGGCGCGCGATGGGCTTCAATCCTTTTTGGGCGGCGTAGCTTCCCGATGCGACAATGACAGCTGCCGCCCCGTCATTCATCCCGCTTGCATTCCCGGGCGTCACGACCCCATTTTCGATAAAGCGCGGCTTCAATTTGCCCAATTGCTCCAGACTCGTTTTTCGCGGATGTTCATCGGTATCAATGATTTTAATTCCCTTCCTATCCTGCACGGAAACCGGGACAATCTCTTCGGCAAAATAGCCTTTCTCGATTGCAGCTAGTGCACGTTCATGACTGGACAACGCGTGCTGATCAATCTCCTCGCGCGAAAGCTCATACTTTCGGGCGAGATTTTCTGCTGTAACGGCCATCGTGCACTCGCCGTATGTGTCATAAAGTCCATCCCATAACCAGTCTTCCATCACAGGAGCGCCTAACGCCTTGCCCCAGCGGGTGCCCCGGATGACATGCGGCACCTGGCTCATGCTTTCCGTTCCTCCGGCCAGGACCACATTAGCTTCACCCGTGAGAATATATCGGGCGGCGGTAAGAATGGACTCCAGGCCGGTTCCGCACAGGCGGTTAATCGTCAAGGCCGGGACCGGGATGGGAAGACCCGCTTTCAAACCGACATGGCGCGCCAACAGGTGGGCATCCCGGCTCGATTGCTGAACATTACCGAACACTACTTGGTCGATCTCTTCCGCCTCGATCTTCGCTTTCTTGATTGCCTCTTTGGCCGCAGCAACCCCTAAATCAGTTGCGGAAATATCGCGAAACGAGCCGCAAAATTCCGCAAACGCCGTCCGTGCGCCTTCCAGCAAAACGATATCGGTATTGTTATCCATCGCTTCTCATCTCCCAAGGGCTTTCTATCGACCGACGTAAACAGGCTTGCGCTTTTCGAAGAAGGAAGCCATTCCCTCTTTTCTGTCCTCGGTCTCGAATGTAATGCCAAAACAAACCGTCTCGATGGTCAATGCGTTGTTCAGATCGGTATCGGCTCCGGTATGCAAGGCAGTCTTCATCATCTTCAGGGCAACCGCCGGTTTCTCGGCCAGCTTCGCCGCCCATTCAAGCGCTGTGTCCATCAAGCTTTCCAGCGGCACCACCTTGCTGACCAAACCGTAAGCCTGCGCCTCCTGCGCTTTGATCATATCGCCAAAATAGAGCAGCTCTTTAGCCCGCGCTTGCCCAATGAGCCGCTGCAGCCGCTGTGTACCGCCCCCGCCGGGGATGATCGCCAAGTTGATTTCCGGCAAGGCGATTTTCGCGTTCTCCGAGCAAATCCGGAAATCGCAGCATAGGGCGAGCTCACAGCCGCCTCCCAGTGCGAGTCCGTTGATGGCGGCAATGACCGGCTTGCCGATGTTTTCCAGTTTCTCGAAGGCTTTGCGTGAAATCCGGTTCATCCTGGCGATGCCCGCAGCGTCGAGTTCTTTCATTTCGCTGATGTCGGCGCCCGCCGCGAATGCGCGCTCCCCCTTGCCGGTAATAATGATGGCGCCAATGTCATCGTTATTTTCCAGCTCCTCCAGTATCTCATACAGCTCGCTGAAAAGCTTCTTATTCAAAGGATTCATCGGGGGCCGATTCAGGCTTAGCACCGCAACTCTACCGTTTACTGTCAGTTCCAGGGTTTCAAACTCCATCGTCTTGTTCATCTCCTTTGGATTGTGGGGGTTATTTGTTGTAATCATACCAGCCTGCTCCTGTTTTCTTGCCCAGACGTCCTGCGCGAACCACTCGTTTCAAGGATTGCGGCGCCGCAAAGCGGTCATCCTTGAATTCCTCATAGAAGTAGTCCAGCACATGCAATCCGATATCGACTCCGGCAAAATCTTGCAGTTCAAACGGGCCCATCGGGTAATTGAGCCCCAATTTTACGGCCTTATCTACATCCTCCATCGTCGCGACCCCTTCCTCCACCAGGCGCATCGCTTCGACGAACTGTGGGATCATGACCCGGTTAACGATGAACCCCGGCGAATCCTTCTTCACTTCAATCGGTTCTTTGCCGAAATCCCGGGCCAGGCCCATCAGCGTCGCAACCGTATCGTCGCTAGTGTTATAACCCCTAACGACTTCAACCAGCTTCATGATCGGAGCCGGGTTGAAAAAATGCATGCCGGCTACGCGGTCGGCACGTTTCGTCGCTTGCGCGATCGATGTGATCGACAACGAGGACGTATTGGTGGCCAGGATCGCTTCGGGTCCCAGAACAGCGTCCAGCTGACGGAACATGTCCTGCTTGATCTTCATATCCTCAACGATCGCTTCGATGACAACATGGGCCTGCTCCATCCGCGTTAAATCAGAGGTAGCCTCTATGTTAGCCAACGTCGTTTCTTTATCGGCTTCCGTCAGCTTTCCTTTTTCAACCAATCTGGCCAAGATGGAAGCAATTCGGCCTTTTCCTTTATGGACCAGCTCGTCGTTCATATCATATAAAACAACGCGAAACCCTTTCTGAGCCGCAAGCTGCGCTATGCCGCTCCCCATCGTTCCCGCTCCGACAACGCCGATGATACGTTCGTTCATCTTATAAATCTCCTTCTCTAAAATAAGCTCGTATTTTTGTATGCGCTTTATAGTTTAATTATAAAAAATTTAGTTGCATCCAAACACGTTCACGATGTAGGAAAAACGGAATAACTTTTCGTCCACCGTAATCAACTTAATTCGATCAGTCTTTAGCCGCGTACGACCAAACGTGATTGGAGAATACTTTTTCAATTTGCAGATTCGTTTCCATGTAATCGAGCATTCCGATGACTTCCGACATCACGAATGTAAATTGGCGCCGGTACTCCGTAGGATACATTTCCTTGGCCAGCTCAAACGGCGTTTTTGCCCTGAGCTTGATCAGCTCTTTGACTCTGTCCGCCTTTTCATCCATCCTTGAAAGTCTGGAGTCGATCAAGGCCGCATGTTGACCGAACGCCTCTCCGTGACCGGGAAACACGATATCCGCGGCGAGCTCCCGGCATTTCAACAGCGATTCCCGGTACAAAGCAAGTGAGGGCAACCGGTTCCCGTCTATATCCGGCTCGACAAGCGCATTGCTTGAAATCTTGGGAAGCAGGTGATCGCCTGCCGCCAAAACCTTTCTTTGGCGGTCATAGAACATCAGATGGTCGGGGGAGTGACCCGGCGCGTATATAGGCTCCAGGCTGTCCAGCCCTTGAATATTCCCTCCCTCATCCACCTCAATGATTTCAGCCGTCACTTTTTCATGTTTATTTTCGACCATACTTCTTTTCATCTGCTCGATACGTTGAGCGCCTAACTCACCGCAGCCCATCTCACGGTACAATGTATCAAAAAAGTCACAGCGAAAGCTTAAATATTCCGGATCCCGAGTAAGCCGCGGAACCGCCAACGGATGGGCCAGGACAGGAATCTTGCAACGCTCCGCAATCCTGTTAATTAATCCGATGTGATCGGGATGATGATGGGTGAGCACAATTCGCTCCAAATCCGTTAATGAATAGCCTAAGTTTCCAAGTGAGCTTTGCAGAATGGCAAACGCTTCATCTGTATTTATGCCGGCATCGATCAAGGTTAACTTGCCGTTCCGCTCAATAACCAACACGTTGACCGGACCGACCGGGAGAAGGGTCGGCAGCGTGATTTGATGGAATCCATAACCGTCCTTATGAACCGAGTACATGGAATGCTCCTCCAATACGGGCTAAAATAAAAAAACGGGATGCCGGTAACCAAACACCCCTTGAATAATCGTATGGTTCAAGAAATTTTCACTCCCAGATAAGCCGATTGAACGTTTGCGTTATTGCTAATTTCATCTCTCGTGCCGTTTAGAATGATTTTGCCCTGATCCATCACATAAACGCGGTCGGCCACTCTCAGGGCGGCTTTGACGTTCTGTTCCACCAGGATGACCATCGTGCCAAGCTGCTCTTTGATATATTTCAAATTTTCCAATATTTCATTCACGATCATCGGTGCTAACCCCATAGACGGCTCATCCAGCAAAATAATTTTCGGATTCGACATTAAGCCTCGTCCGATCGCGAGCATTTGCTGTTCTCCGCCGCTTAGAAAACCGCCGAGATTATGCATATGTTTTTTCAATCCGGGGAACATCTCAAGTACTTTCTCCAGGTTTCCCTTGACGCTTTCCTTCTCTTTAAAGTATTTGGAATACATGCCGAGCCGTAAATTTTCTTCAACGGTCAGGTTGCTGAAAATTTGCCGCCCTTCGGGAACAAGTGCCAAACCTTTGCCAACAACATGATGGGAAGGGAAACCGCTGATCGTTTCGCCGTGTAAAGTCACTTTCCCTTCCGACGGCTTGTAAAGACCGGCTAACGTGTTCAACAGGGTGCTTTTTCCGGCGCCGTTCGCACCGATCACCGAAACGATTTCGCCGCTATGTACTTCGAGATTAATGGCGTGTAGTATTTGGATGTTGCCTATATGTGTGCTTAAGTTTTCTACTTTCAGCATTAAACCGCCTCCTCCCCCAAGTACGCTTTAATTACTTTTTCATTGCGTTGTACGTCTTCGGGAGTTCCTTCCGCAATTTTTTTGCCGAAATCGATGACGACGATACGATCGGCAATTTCCATAACGGTAGCCATCTTGTGCTCGACAAACAAGAAAGAATGGCCTTTCTTTTTATACTCTACGATGTACTCGGACATTTTTTTCGTTTCCGCATCGTTTAAACCCGCCATCGGTTCGTCTAACAAGACGAGTGTAGGCTCATACATGATGGCGCGGGCGAATTCCAATTGCTTCTGAAGTCCGTAGGAGAGCTGCCCTGCTTTTTCATGCATCAGATGGAGCAGCCCTACCATTTCGAGCGCGTCCAGAGCGAGCTGATACGCTTGTTCTTCATCCTTCTTGACGATCGGCAGTCGAAATCCCGCACTGAGCACATTCGTCCTCAATTTCACATGCGCGCCCATCATGGCATTTTCCAGAACGGTCATATTGCGAAAAATTTGAAGATTTTGGAACGTCCTTGATATTTTAAGCGGCGCCAGCTCATATATTTTTTTGCCGGTAAGTCGATTTCCTTGATAAATAACTTCTCCTGAGGTAGGCGGCATAAAACAAGAAATCGTATTGAACAACGTGGTCTTCCCGGCACCGTTCGGACCGATGACCGCCACAATCTCCCCTTCCCCAACTTGAAAGCTAACGTTATCGACCGCGGTTACTCCGCCGAATTTTTTCGTCAATCCCTTAACTTCCAGTAAGTTTGTCATGTTTAAACCCCTTTTGCTTCTTTCATCATTTTGGTTTTGCTGCGCGAAGCTTTGACCCAGGCGCCTGATAGTATCGAAATGACCCCTCTAGGAGCAAACATCATCACAATCACGATCATAAAACCGTAAACCACAATTTCAACCGGACCGCTGAGATGGAGGTAGTCTTTACCGATATACCGGATCAGTTCCTGCAGGAACATGATGGTGCCCGTACCCAGCATAGCGCCCCAGATGGAATGGCTTCCGCCGACCATGACCATGATCAGCAGCAAAATGGAGAAATTAATGTAAAACGTAGGAGGTGCGATAAAATTAATAAAATGCGCGTAAAAGCTGCCCGCTAACGAGGCATATGCGGCGCTGATCGCAAAAATGGCCACTTTATATTTGGCGACGTTAACGCCCAAGGTTTGCGTAGCGATTTCACTGTCGTGTATGCTTCTGAGCAGCCGGCCAATAGGAGAGCGAACGATATTCGTTGAGAAAATGATCACGAGCCCCACAACGGTCCATATGAAATAATAAAAATAGAGCGGATTGCTCAGATCCAGACCGAACAACGATAAAGTCGGAATGCTGTGCAGGCCCAAGGGGCCCCCCGTATAATCCGACAACCCTACAATTAGAATATAGATGATAATATTAAAACCGAGGGTGGCTAAAGCCAGAAAGTGTCCTTTCAGCTTGAGAATGGGAATTCCGATCAGATAGGCGATGCCAAAAGTGACCACCATGCCAAGGATCATGGCCAACCAAGGCGACATCGCGGCTTTCGTCGTCAGCATGCCGGACACGTAGGCTCCGATTCCAAAGAATGCGGCATGCCCTAAAGAGATTTGCCCCGTATAGCCGATCAGCAGACTTAGTCCGACCGTAATGATGCTGTACAGGCCGATTAGAATCAGCACCGTAAAAATATGCGGAGCATGGACGAAAAACGGAAGAGCTAATATGATGGCAATTAAACCGATAAACGGTTTCCAACGATTGCCGTATAAAATTGCGTCAAGTTTAGCCATTATGATTGCCCCCTCTATACTCTTAGACCGGTTGCTTTGCCGAACAAACCGTTCGGTCTGAAGAATAGCACCAACAGCAATACCGTGAAGCTGATGGCGTCACTATACGTACTGGAAAGCAAACCGCTTGAAAAAGCTTCGACTACACCGAGCACCAAACCGCCCATGACGGCCCCGGAAATATTATTCATCCCTCCGATAACCATGGCGACAAAGCCTTTAAGACCGATTAGAAAGCCCATCTCGTACGTTGCGTCCGTTAAGGGAGCGATAATAATGCCGGCGATGGCTCCAAGGGCTGCGGCCAACGTGAAGGATAAGCCTGACATCGCCTGGGTGTTGATCCCCATTAAGCTTGCGGCGCGGGGATTGGTCTCGCTCGCTCTGAGGGCGGATCCGATAAAGGTTTTATCAAAAAAGAAATACAGCAAGGCGAGCAGGACGATCAGTATGGCAAAAATAAACAAACTTTGCGGGTTGATAACGGCCCCGAAAAAATGGATGGGCTTTATCTGAACAATCGGCGACAAGGTTTTCGGATAAGTACCCCAAATAATTAATCCGAGTCCCTTAAGAAAAATGGACAATCCGATAGTAATGACAACAAGGGTGACGGGTGCGCTCTTTCTCGCCGGTTTTATAAGTGTTCTCTCTATGAATAAGCCGATAAACGCGGTAAAAAGGATCGCTATTGGAATCGCTGCGAACATGGGAAGACCAAAACCAATTAAAGAAATACACGACATCGCCCCGATCATCGCAAACTCACCTTGAGCAAAGTTTAATATTCCCGTTGTATTGTAGATGGTGACAAATCCGATGGCTAGCAGTGCATAAATGCTGCCAACGGTAAGTCCGGTGATGAGAAATTGCAAAAATTGCGCGAAATCCATGTTCGATCTCCCTTCTAGTGAAAATCTATGGCAGATCGATATCTGCCATAGATTATTATCCATCCAACTATTCTTCGTATTTCCAGGCGTTGTCTTTAATGCCGAGTACGGTCAATCCGTCCACCTGTGAAGTCAGCCTTGTCTGTGCAAAATCGAAGGTTCCGGTAATGCCCGGATATTTGCCCAAATCTTTATTTAAAAACTTCGTAATATTTTCCGGAGTTGTATGTCCTGCCTTGATCGCCTCCACGATCATGGAAAGCCCGTCATACGTATGAGCGGCAAACAAGTCGGGTTCGCCGTTAAATTCGGCTTTGAATGCGTCACGGAACGCCTGCAATCTTTTCTTCTGATCCGAATCCGGCAGCTGGTCGACGATGCTTAACCGGCTTCCAACCACATAGAGCCCTTCATTGTTGCCTTTTACCTGATCGAGGAATCCCTGGTTCGCGGATGCGGTGCTTTGAATCATCGGAATGTTAAAGCCGAGGGCCTTAAAGTTTCTCGCCACAACCCCGGCGCCCGGCGTTCTGGACCATACGACGACAACCTCGGGATTCGCTTTTTTGACATTCGTTAATTGAACGGTCATATCGGTAGCCGTAGCGTCGAATTCTTCGTGTGCTACAATTTCAATATTATTTTCTTTTGCAAGGTCCTTGAATGCGGGAAGACCTTCAACGCCGAACGCATCCTTGGCATTTACCCAAGCCACTTTCGTAATATTTTTTTTCTTTAACCATTCCACGACCTTAACGGAAACGGTTTTTGAACTTGGGGTCATGACAAATACGTTATCCTTATCCGAATTGGCAGGTGCAACCGTCAAAAACGGAAGCTTGGCCGAGATCGCCTTCGGAAGAATTGCGGCGGTTGTACTTACTTGCGTTGCTCCCACGACCGCAACGACGCCTTCGGAAATCAAGCGGTCCATGGCAATGACGGCTTTGGTGTCATCCGTCTCATAGTCCTGCATAACTAGTTTAATTTTATAGCCGTTAATAGGCCCTTGTTTATCCAATTGCTTTTGAAACAATTTTTGTGTTTGAACTTCCGTCAAGCCTAATGTGGATGCGGGTCCGGTTTCGGCAAGCACCAATCCGATTTTAATTTCTTTGGCGTCGCCGCCGCTTCCATCCGATTTGGCAGGCGCGCCGCTGTTGGATGCGTTATTACCTGCTTGCGGGCCTTGCGGGCCGCACCCTGCCAATACAAGAAGCATGACGGCAAGAGCGAATACTAACATGTTTCGGCTTGACATTTTCATATGAACACCCCTTCTTAATAATTAGACCTAACTCTTTTTCGACATTGAAAACGCTGTCATATCCTGTAATAATTTTAATTTTACAGAAAATTCAAACTAAGTATACCTGCATCATGTAGGAATTATAATTTGTCAATTTATCCACTATGTAGGAATAGCATGAACTTCTGCATGAACTATTGTTCAGCCGGCCTCTAAACGATTCATAAGCTCATCTTTTAATTTGACTTTCTGGATTTTTCCGCTCGCCGTTGTCGGCAGCTCCTCCACAAATACCACTTTGCCGGGAAGCTTATAGCTGGCGATATACGTTTTTAAGTAATCGATGATTTCCTCCTGCGTCGCCTGGACATTAGGCTTCAGCTTGACGGCGGCGCATACGATCTCGCCTAAAGTCGCATCAGGCAGGCCGACAATCGCGGACTCCAGAACTTTCGGATGGTTTTGAAGCAAGCCTTCGATTTCCTGGGGATAAATATTGTAGCCGCCCCGTATGATCAATTCCTTCTTGCGGCCCACAAATCGAATGTACCCGTCTTCGTCCATCGTGCCCAAATCGCCCGTATAATACCACCCTTCAGGATCAAGCACTTGCCGGGTTTGCTCAGGAGATTGGTAATATTCTTTCATGACGCCGAAGCCTCTGCAAGCAATTTCGCCGGTTTCACCTGGAGGCAGCGTTTCCCTCCGGTCATTGACAATTTTCACTTCGACGCCTTCTACTGCTTTGCCGACCGTCTCGAGAATGTTGCTTTCTTTATCATCATACTGCGTGATGGTTACCGTACCGGTCTCGGTGATGCCGTAGGAAATGCAAAGATTCATGCCCATCTTCTCACGGACCCCTTTGATCGTTTCCGGAGGACAAGTGGCCGCTCCCGTTATTCCCGCCCGCAGCGAAGATAAATCGTAGGAGTCAAAATCAGGGTCCTTCAATTCGAGATTCAACATCGACGGAACCGCGTGGTGAATCGTTACTTTTTCCTGCTCGATCAGCTTTAAGGCGTCTTTCGGTTTGTATTTTTCGAGCAGCACCATTTTGGATTGACAATAGACGGCAGACATCAAGTTAACGGCCATTCCGAAGATATGAAACATCGGCGCCAGAATAATAAACACATCATCGGAGACACATTGCAGGCTCTTCGCAATCGTCATGCCGGACTGAACGACGCTGCGATGAGTGACCATGGCCCCTTTCGGCACGCCGGTCGTTCCCGAAGTATACAAAATACAGAACGTATCATGCAGAGGATCGATGGCAGGCTGCGGCGGAATGACGTCATTCGAGCCTGCTAGAAGGTCGGTAAATGAGAGGCAGCCCTCCTTCTCATACCGGACCGTAATGAGCTGCAAATGGTTCGGTTCTCCGCTTTCAAAGCCTGTTTTTTCAAATTCCTGGGATACAAAAACGACTTTGGCTCCCGAATTTCCTAAAATATGCTGTAATTCATGCAACCGATACTTGGGGTTAAATGGAACGAGAATGGCCCCTATTTTCGCAATGGCAAAAAATAATTGAACCGTCTCATGCCAGTTGGGTAAAGAAACGCCGACCCGATCCCCTTCTTTGATGCCCAGCGATACGAGAGCAGATGCTAACCGATTGACTTCCTCCTGCAGCTCGCCGTAGGTCAGTCTGCGCGTCAGGTCATAAATCGCCTCTTTATCGGGACTGCCTTGCACCGCCATATCCAACAGTTGTGAAACAGACACGCTATTCCCTTGCATGTGATCATTCACCTTACCTTCCTGTGTCCTACATATTTTGGGTAACCTTATTTCGATGACGCGTTAACATGATCGAAAGCCCGAAAATCAATAAAAACAAAGCCATAAACAGGGAAGACAAACGATACATCAAGCCGTACCCTACACCCGAGGCCAGTACGCCCAATAAGATGGAGCCGAGCGCAACCCCTGCATCGATGGAATTGTAGAACATTCCGTTCGCGATCCCCCGCTCATCTGCGGATACTTCCTTGATCATCCAGGCCTGAATGGACGGCTGGATCATCCCATACCCGCAGCCATAGACGATTGCCGACAAAATAAGTTCGAGCAAGCGGTCCGAGTAGGAAAGGAAAATGACTCCCAGCATGACCAGAAAACCACCGGGTATCACGGCGGCAACAGGCCCCCTGCGATCGAATATTTTTCCGGCAAAAGGCCGAATCAGCAGTACCATCAAGGATTGAACCAGAAAGAAGCTGCCCACGCCTTCAATGTTACGCTGAAGGCCAAACAGTGCGATGAAACCGATCAGGCCGCTGTAAGTGATGGATAAGAGCATATTCAAAATGGCGGGCAGAACTAATTTCCGGGAAAAGTAGGTGTTTCCTTGTGAAGATTTCCCTCGAACCGCTCCTGTCGCCATTGTGCTTGCTCCTGGCAACACCCCGTAGATGATAGGAAAAATCAGAAGAAGAACAATCGAAGCTGCGGCCGTTAAAGTCCCAAAGCCGTAATTGGCGAGCAAATACATCCCGATGAGGGGCCCTACAGACAATCCGAGTGTATTGGAAAATCCGAAATACCCCATGCCCTCTCCCATTCGCGCGAGAGGAACCCGATTGGATGCCATAGTGGGCAATACGGTACTGGCCACGCCAAAGCCGAAACCATACACCATTCTTATACCTAAAATGGCGATTAAGGCATGACACCAATAGGTGCCGGCTGTAGCTATCCATGCGATGAATAAACCAAGGAACAAAAGCCGACCCATTCTTTCTTTCTGGCCAGGTCTGCCTGCAAACAGTCTCGCGGCCACCGAGGATAAGGCGAAAAGGCCCGTTATCACTCCGATGCTGAAATCACTGGCCTGAAATTGCTCCTTTAAATACGCAGGGAGAGAACTGATCAGCATCTGTAAGTTTAAAAATAATAAAAACCCGCAAAGTGTGATCCCCAAAAATCCCTTGGTCCACAATTGATCCTGCTGCTGGTCCATGACATCACCTTCCGAAAGTAAACCTGCTTCCCGGATTCCTCCTTCATTTTGACTGGATACAATGTTATCGCTTACATTTGGATGGGTTAAAATAACCGATTTCCTTAAATCTTATTATAAAAAGAAATCCGGCGAAAAAATACCTTCATCGTGCAGGAAAGTAAGCGCATAAATTTCCGCATCGTGACGTATGAACAAGAAAGAAAATACCTTCCAACGAAAACGATGGAAGGTTGGACGATTTGATAAGCCATGATGGAGCCTCTTAAGCTCACTTCGGCTTCTTGTCTTTCAGATGTTTATCCAAGAAAGCGATAAGGATATCCGTAATTTCCGTTTGCACCCATTGCGGTCCGCCGTGTCCGGCACCTTGAACCACGTAGTAGGTGGAATCCACTCCTTGGCTTACGAGAGCCTCATGCAAAATCTCCGTTTGGTTCGGAGAAACCAACGTATCCTTATCGCCATGCATAATTAAGAATGGAGGTGCATCCTTCGTAATATACGTGATCGGATTGGCTTTGGCCGCTTTCTCAGGATTGGAATGGATCGATCCGCCGGGGCCGAACACCGCAGGTCCGTTTACCCACATCCCTTCCGGCGCGGAAGGAGAGTCGTGAACAGCTTCCACCTCTTTGGAGAAACCGTATCCTACCTTCGTTAAATCAGACAAACCGTATAAATCAATGACGGCCTGCACGTTGCTGCTCAGATGAAGATAATCGCCTTTGTCAAATGCCGCAACCTCATTGGTTGTTCCGCTGAATGCCGCCAGATAGCCGCCGGCTGAATTCCCCATCACCGCGATACGGTCCGGATCAATACCATATTTAGCAGCATTGGCCCGAAGGTAGCGGATCGCCGACTTTACATCTTCAAGCGGTGAAGGGAAGGTGCTTCTGGGGGTGACTCTGTATTCGATACTTGCCACGACATAGCCTGATTCGGCCATCGTCATTCTTTGTTGTAAAGAGCTGTCTTTATTGGCTGACATAAAGCCTCCGCCAGGAACAAATACAACGGCGGGAAGAAGCTCTTGACTGCCGGGCTTCAAAATATCCATATGAAGAGGGAAATTAGGATCGCCAAAGATTGAAGGCTGCGAGTAAACAATGTCCGAAATAAAGTCTACAGAGAGCTTTTTCATAGAAACTTCTAACAGCTTAGCTCCGTTAGTAGCGGCAACGGCAAGTCCGGTGGCTGCGGTAAAGATACAAACCATTAACAGGGTGAGAAGGGTTGCTTTTTTCAGTTTCATCGACGACATCCTCCTAAAATATATGAATCATACATTCAGGGCAATCGAAGTGAGCATCCCTCCTCCTGCTAAGAAAGCGGTTACTTAAACCTTCATGCTCGTTCTCTATGCAGCGAAGTCATTCCTTGTGTTGAAATCATCATACAATGAATACCCATGATTGGGTACGTTCGTGATGCAGGAAAAGAACAAATGAAAATTCTCCGCCGTAAACAAAGGTTTAGGCATCGGAGCTTTCCGTAAGATGCAGATCATACAGCTTGTACGCCAGCATGATGTTAAATCGCTGCTCGGCATCGTCAATATCCACCTGAAGGATTTCCCTGATTTTTTCCAGGCGGTATTTAAAGGAGCTGCGGTGAATGAATAAGCGATCGGAGGAATCTTTGATATTTCCGTTCGTCTGCAAATATACCCGCAGTGTATCGAACAGGTCGCGGTTCTTTCCGTTAGCGTACTGCAGCAGCGGGTCCAGATACGCTCTCAAAAATAGGGGAACGATATGGGGATCCGCCAAGTTGTACAGCACCGTATAGGAGCCTAGCTGATGAAAGCTGAGAAATTGCTTGTCCGGAAAGCGATTATAAAGAATAGCCAACGTTTTTTGCGCTTGCTTGTAGCAATTATAGTAATCTTCGATTTTATGGGCCTCTTGACTGATTCCCAAATAACTGGCCACATGGTCGAACTCGGAGCTAATGATTTTCTTGATTCTTTCATAAAAGGTTTTCCAAAACGCACCGGTCGCTTTGGCTTGGGGAACAATGGTTACATAATATTCATCCTTGCGTGTCAGGATAATCCCGGGCTCTGATCTGGAAACATGGTCGCGGATCCGATCCCAGATCCATGTTTTTTGGGCATCGACTTCAAGGAGATTGGATTTCTGCTCTTCCTTCTCTTCGAACACAAAGGAAAACAATCCAATGACGTGCGGCTCGAGAATATTCCAATTCAGCAGATTGGCGTACTCTAATATTTTGCCTTTGTTATGGATTTCCTCCACAAATAACTGATTGAAAAAGCTGTCCTTCACCTGTTCCCGCACGTCAAGAACAACCTTCTGCTTGATGAATTGAACCGCATATACGTTAAGCGCATGGTTCAGGGTCATCTTTAATACGGTATCGAGCTTCTTTCTGGGAATCGCCAGGCCCAGATAGCCCAACAGATCACCTGCTCCAACGACCTTAAACATGCCGAATTCAAGCTGGTCGTTAACCGTGATCCAATACTCCAATTGCTTGCTTTGCTGAAAGTGCCGCCTTTCGTTCTTCACCTGGGATAGAATACGCTCCCCCATCGCAGGATCGGATTCCAGGATACAGCTCGAAGTCAGATGAAAGAACCGGTCAAACAAAAAAACGGAGCATTTCATCATATCCGACAAAAACTCGGAAATTTTGGAGAATCCGTCGTCTTCCAGTGTATGCTTGACCAATTCCTGCTGATGATGCATGAACGTTTCAAGCCGGTATTTGCGGTCTTTTTCACTGGAATACAATCTCGCATTCTCAATCAGAGCCGAAACGTGCGAGGCTAAAAACTGCAGCAGCTCTAAATCGTCGGCTGTAAACAACGCATGCTCTTTATTGATGACATGCAGGACGCCGATCGTTTTCAAATTGATGATCAACGGAATTGTAATTTCACCGCCGCCCGGCTTTTCCAGGAAAGCAAAAAACGGGTTTAAATCGTAGGCTTCCTTGAGATCGATCTTGTCCTGCGGAATATTAATTCCGTAAGACGGGGGCTGATACAAAAAACAGTTCGTGTCTTCGTCATACAGGTAAATGAAGGCAGATTCCGCATTC
Organism: Paenibacillus sp. JCM 9796; assembly: GCF_055379675.1. Lineage (NCBI taxonomy): Bacteria > Bacillati > Bacillota > Bacilli > Caryophanales > Paenibacillaceae > Paenibacillus > Paenibacillus sp. JCM 9796. The sequence goes on along the minus strand of NZ_AP043723.1, from coordinate 4,262,825 downwards.
GTCCCTTTTCCTGCGCGTTCCACGATTTTACTTACGATCTCTTCTAACGAGGAGCCGCCCAAATATACATTTTCCTTCAACCACTCGAGCCCTTTTATTTTCTTAAGCTCGGTTTCTTTTTGCTGCCCCAGGGCAAATGCGATCGCGATGTCCTTGCCATATTCCTCGAAAAGCTTCTCCGCACCGAGTACGAGAGGAACAAAGGAACGGAAGCCGATCACGCACAAGCCCAAGCTGTCTTCGTTCTCCTGCCGGATCGGGAACGTAAACCACGTTTGAAACTGCTCCGCATTTAAACCTGATAACAAAGAGCAATTGTCTTCTTCTTTAATCAAATCAAACGTACAGAGCGGCTCGCCATAAACGCGGGGCAAACAGGCTTCACTGCTCAATGGAAAATGCTGCTCAAACTGAGGGGCCTCGCCCTTCTTCGCTTTAATCTTCAGCGTATGCCCGTCCTTGATAATAATCGCCATATAGTTGCAAGCGAACTGCTCGTGAAACGAATCGATTAAGTAATGCAGCGTTTCGTCCAGCGTATCAAACTGAACCATCCGCCGTGCCGTTTTTCGAAGATGGTGATCGATTTTTTCTAATAGGTGTTTTTGTTTCTGGGTATCCAACCGTTCGCTCCCCTTTCGAATTCATCGCTCATCCACATTTTCTGCCAATAAAGAAAAATAATATCTTTATTATAGTTAGAAAATCGCCTCATGGAAAGTAATGCAATTAGAGAGGAGAGCCGACCTGCCATTAAACGACGTATTTTTCCGCGTCGATCACTCGCGAAGCGACGCTCCTTTTCAAATCAATAAGGTTGACGGCGGGTACGGAGGCCGTTGCCTTGGTCAACGCCGCCAACGCGGCAAGCAGCGCATCGCCGGAAAGGACGGCGCATATCATTTCCTTGGCCCAGGATGCGATCCTGTCGACGGTTTCATGCACGAAAGCGATCGTCATCTGAATGGCATGGCGGGCTTGGTCTTCACGAGTCCGCGCCATCATTTTCTTCGTCCGAAGCAGCACGCTCTCCATGGCGTAGATGGAAATGACGATATCGGCCAAGTTGCCTGCGATCTCCTGTTCCTGGCTCAGCTTCTTGTCATATCTTTGTACGGCTTGCGCCAGCAGCCATTGGAACGTATGCTTGGCGTTTGCAATTAGCCGTGCTTCGAGTTCCAACGTTTCGCCGGCAGAGGAGCTGGGCACGGATTGCAGCTCGCCCGGCTTCTCCAATAAAGGCAGCTCGCCTTTGAACGCCCGCTTCACCAGGGTATCCGGAATCAGCATCCGGTTAATTTCATTCGTTCCCTCAAAAATGCGGAATATCCGCGAGTCCCGGTACATACGCTCAATCCGGTATTCCTGAATGTACCCATAGCCCCCATGAATTTGCAATCCTTCATCCACGACAAAATCGAGAACCTCCGAGCCGAACACTTTATTGATCGAGCATTCCAGCGCATATTCGGAAATCGCTTTGGCCGACAAGGAATCGACATTCGGATGGCTGTGATCGAGCACGCTCAAGCCCTCGTCGAGCAAGCCGGCCGTTCGGTAAATCATACTTTCAAGCGCGAAGGTCCGGATATTCATGTCGGCCAGCTTTTTGCCGATGAGCGGGAAGGAAGCAATGGGCCGGTCGAACTGCTTGCGTTCATTCGCATAGGCAGCCGAAATTTCGATCGCCGCCTTGGAGAGCCCCAGGCCTCCCGCCGCCAGCTTCAATCGCCCGAGATTCAAAATATTGAACGCGATCAGGTGGCCCTTGCCGACCTCTCCCAACAAATTTTCAACCGGAACCTTCACATCCTCCAAAGTTAATGAGCAGGTGGAAGAGCCTTTGAGTCCCATCTTCTTCTCCTCCGGTCCGATATGCAGCCCGTCGAACGACCGTTCCACGATAAACGCGCTGAAGTCCGTCCCGTTCACCTTCGCAAAGACGATGAACACATCCGCAAAGCTCGATCCGGAAATAAATTGCTTCGTTCCGTTCAATATATAATAAGCGCCATCGCCGGATAATTTAGCATGCGTCTTCGCTCCCAGTGCGTCCGTCCCGGACGAGGCTTCCGTCAGCGCATAGGCGGCCAGCTTCTCTCCGGCTGCAATACCCGGCAAGTATCTCCTCTTTTGCTCGTCGTTGCCGAAAAACACGATCGGCAGCGAACCGATGCCCGTCTGACCTCCATACGAGATAAAGAACGAGGTCGCTCTGACGATCTTCTCATTGATTAACAGCGCGCTGACTTTATCCACATCGAGGCCTTCATACCGCTCCGGTACTTCTGCGCTGAGCAAGCCCAGTTCACCCGCGGTCCGCAGCTTTTCCTTCGTTAACTCGACGTTCAATTGATGTTCCATTTCCTCTTCCAGCGGCTCTAATTCATTCGTTACAAAATCGTCCGCCAATTGCGCGATCATACGCTGCTCTTCCGTGAAATCCTCCGGTGTGACGATTCGATTCAAATCCGCTTCTTGCACCAGAAAGCTGCCGCCCACAATTTTATTCATCTTACTCTCCCCTTCATCATTTAGTTCAATCCGAAGACGGATTGTTCCAATATTTCGGCAATATCCTTCGCTTTCACCCGGTCTTCCATTTCCTTCATTTTCGTACCGTCCTCCATCATCGTCAGGCAGTACGGACATGCGCTGCTAATGACCGTCGGATTGACCTGCAGAGCCTGCTCTGTACGGGCTACGTTAACCCTTTTGCCTGCCGTTTCCTCCATCCACATCATCCCGCCGCCGGCACCGCAGCACATCCCGTTCTCGCGGTTTCGTTCCATCTCGACCAATTCGACGCCCGGAATCGCTTTCAATATGCGGCGGGGCTGTTCGTAAACGTTATTGTAGCGGCCCAAATAACAGGAATCGTGATAGGTGATGCGTTCTTTTATTTCATACTGCGGGTTCAGCTTTCCTTCGCGGACCAGCCGATCCAACAGCTCGGTATGGTGAAGCACTTCCACATTCTCCAGCCCGAATTCCGGGTATTCGTTTTTCAACGTATTGTACGTGTGCGGGCAAGCGGTTACAATCTTTTTAACCCCATACTTTTGGAAGGTTTCGATGTTTTCCAGACAAAGCTGTTGAAATAAAAATTCATTCCCCATCCGCCTCGGCGTATCCCCGGAGTTTTTCTCCTCGTTGCCGAGAATGGCGAAGCTGACCCCGGCTTCATGCAGCAATCTGACGAAAGCCCGGGAAATTTTGCGGCTGCGCAAGTCATAAGAGCCCATCGATCCTACGAAGAAAAGGATGTCAAAATCCGGATTGTCCTTCACCGTCGGCACGGCCAAGCCTTCGATTTCCCCCGTCCACTTCTCGCGGTCGTTCCGGCTTAAGCCCCATGGATTGCTTTGTCTTTCGATATTTTGCATCGCACGCTGGCCTTCAGCCGGTACGCTGCCCTGCATCAAGACGAGCTGCCTGCGCAGGTCGATGATCTTGTCGACATGCTCGTTGCCGACCGGACATTGATCCTCGCAATTGCGGCACGTGGTACACGACCAGATTTCGTCCTCCGTCATGACGTCTCCGATCAATTCGAGCTCTTCCGCCTTGCGCTCCTGCACAGCCCAATGGCCTTTCTGCCATTCGAGGGTCGGCCCAATATCGGTCACTTCCGGCGAATCCCAGTTGGTTCCGTTCACGCTGATCCCGGACATCGCATGCACGCCGGACGAAGAGAAAGCAAATCCGGGCACCCAGGGCGATTTGGACGTAATCGCGGCGCCTTTTTCCGTTAAATGATCCCGCAGCTTCATAATCATATGCATCGGAGACAGCGCTTTCCCCGTATTCGACGCAGGACACACATTCGTGCATCTGCCGCATTCCACGCAAGCGTAAAAGTCCAGCATCTGCTTTTGCGTAAAATCTTCGATTTTGCCTACCCCGAAGTTATCGGCCTCTTCATTGTCCAGATCCAGCTTCTTTAACCGGCCTGCCGGCTCAGCCCGGCGAAACCAAATGTTGAGCGGTGCGGTCAGGAGATGAAAGTGCTTGGATTGCGGGATATACACGAGAAAAGCGAGAAGAATCAGCAAGTGCGCCCACCAAAACATATAAAACGCGGCTTTCGCAGCCGTTTCGGACATTCCGCTGAAGACCGCAGCGATCAACGATGAAAGCGGAGCGTACACGGATGCCTCGTGCATGAGCCAGATCCGTTCGAACCCGAGAGAGAACAGGACTGTCATCATCAGGAAAAAAATTAAAAACAGCACCAGGCTCGGCTTCCAGCCTCTTTTCAAGCGGGGCAGTTTCTCCACATATCTGCGGTATGCGGCATAACCCGCCGCCACAAGAATAACGAACACCGTTATTTCCTGCATCAAGCTGAATGCATCATAGCCTGGAATCGGCAAAGCGCCCCCGCCTGTCAAACCTTTCACTATTAAATCCAGGGCGCCGAATTGCAGAATGATAAAGCCGTAAAAAATGATGATGTGCATCAAGCCGCTCTTCGGATCTTTCATCAGCTTCTTCTGGGCAAATACCTGTGATACAAATTCCTGAAGCCGTCCGCCCTGCAGACTCGAATGAAATTCGGCGGGCTGGCCGAGCTTTACATATAAATATCGATGAAACACAGCTTTGTAAAACAGATAGAGTCCATACCCGACTACCGCCAAAAACAAGATGAAGTTAATCCACTGCCACGTCATGCATCGTTCCCTTCCTTCCTTGGTCTGCAAGCTATCTTCCGGTTCTTGCAAGCATTGACAATTCATATGGCGTCATCTACAATAATTAATGAATGTAGATTCATTAATTGTGAGTTATTCTATCATGACGGAGGTTTCATGGCAAGAAAGAAAATTGACAAAACGGATGCCATCTTACAGGCAGCTTTAAAGGTATTCGCTGAACACGGCTTTAACGGAGCGCAAATATCCAAAATTGCCAAGGAGGCAGGTGTTGCCGACGGTACGATCTATTTATACTTCCAGAACAAGGAAGACATCCTGACGACCGTGTACCGCACAACGTTAACCGGTTTTACCCAGCTCTTAACCGATCGTCTGAAGGAAACCTTGAATGCGGATGCAGCGATACATGCCATATGCGAGATTTTATTTACGTTCATGGAAGAAAACGTCCATATCGCCTACTTAAACATCGTAGAGCTGCGCCAACATCCGATGGAACTACGCAAAGAAATCAGCCAGTATACGAGCCCGTTCTTCAGGCTCATCGAAGATGTGCTGCAGAAAGGTAAGGAGGAGGGGGCATTTCGCCCTAACCTTGAAGTCAAGCACGCCCGGAGGCTGTTGTTCGGGGCCATGGATCAAGTCATTTCCTCTTGGCTGATATCGGGCCGAAAGTATTCCCTGACGTCGCTTATTGAAAGCACCACTGAATTTTTAATCAAAGGTTTAAAATAATACATCCAAAGCAGGAGGGATTCCGATGAATATTTATGCCATCCTCAAGCAAACCTTCGATACCGAGGAAAAAATCGTAATCGAGAACGGGAAAATAGCCGACAACGGGGTCAAATTCATCATCAACCCGTACGATGAATATGCGGTGGAGGAGGCCATCCGGTTAAAAGAGCAGCACGGCGGCCATGTCGTTGTCGTATCCGTCGGTCCGGAGCGTTGTGCCGAAGCGCTAAGAACCGCTTTGGCCATGGGGGCCGACGAAGCGGTTCTGATCTCGGACGAGCGCATCGGGAATGACGAATTTAGCGTCTCCAACGCTTTAGCCGCTTATTTCGGCAAGCAATCGTTCGATGTTATCCTTGGAGGAAATTTCTCCGTAGATCACGGTTCAGGCCAAGTCGCCGTACGGCTGGCTCAGCTGATCCATGTTCCACACGTATCCTCCATTACGAAGCTGGAAATTTCGGGTGACAAAGCGGTCGCTCTTCGCGATGCCGAAGGAGATACGGAAACGGTGGAAATCTCGCTCCCGGCACTCTTTACCGCCCAACAGGGCTTGAACGAGCCCCGTTATCCTTCTTTGCCCGGCATTATGAAAGCCAAGAAAAAGCCGTTCACCCTCATCGGTTTGGATGAGCTCGGGTTAACGCCGGCACAGATCGCCGCCAAAACCGTTCAGGCCTCCCTTTCTCTTCCGCCGGCCCGAGGCGCCGGAAAGCTTCTGCAGGGGACCCCGGCAGAACAAGCCCATCAATTGGTACAACTGCTTCGCACGGAAGCGAAAGCCATCTAACATTCAATCGAGGAGGAATACCTATGAGCCTAACCTATATCGTTATCGCCGAAGCACGTTCCGGCAAGCTGCGTCAAGTTACTTTGGAAGCGCTTCACGCTGCGAAAATCGCTAAAAATGACGCAGATCGCCTCGTTGCCGTTTTTCCCGGGCATCAAATCACTTCTTTGGCCGAAGAACTGGCCCAATACGGCGTAGAGTCCGTCCACGTGCTGGATCATCCCAGTCTGGAAAATTATAATCCGGATACTTATTTTCCTGCCATAGCCGAGCTCATCGACGGCATCCGCCCGGATGCGGTATTCCTCGGTCATACGGGCATCGGGCGCGACCTGGCTCCGATGCTGGCAGCCCACTTAAACGCAGGACAAATCTCCGATGTCACGGCCATTGAGAAGTCCGGCGCCGACGTCTTGTTTACACGTTCCCTCTATGCCGGAAAAGCGTTGGAACAGAAACGGTTTGTTCAGGGGCCGTCGATCGTTACCGTTCGCCCGAACAATGTGCCTCCCGCGGAGAAAACCGGCTCCCTGGCCCCGATCGTTCCCGTAAGCTACAGCCCTCCCGCAGCGCTGCGCTCCATCGTGAAAGACGTCGTGCGCAAGGCCTCCGGGAAGGTCGACTTAACCGAAGCCAAGATTATAGTGGCCGGCGGCAGGGGAGTAAAGAGCGCTGAAGGCTTTAAACCTTTGGAGCAACTGGCCGAGGCGTTGAACGCGGCGATCGGCGCCTCTCGCGGCGCTTGCGACGCAGGCTACTGCGACTACTCGATGCAAATCGGACAAACCGGCAAGGTCGTTACGCCCGAAATTTATATTGCGTGCGGCATTAGCGGCGCCATCCAGCATCTGGCCGGCATGAGCCAATCCCGGATTATTATCGCGATTAACAAAGACCCGGAAGCTCCGATTTTTCAAGTGGCCGATTACGGCATTGTCGGCGATTTATTCGATGTGGTGCCGCTATTGACCGAAGAATTTAAAGTAACGCTCACCTAGCGCCTTCACCGCAAATACCCCGAGAGCCGCAATTTGTTACGGTTTGCACATACTATGAACAAGTTAAGGAGGGCTTCGCTTTGAACAAACTTGAGCAACTGGCCGGCCTGCTGGATATTATCCAATTGGCTTTTCCCGAGGATGTCAGACTAACGGTGTTCAATAAAGAGAAAGTAATCGCGGAGCTGCCTGGGGGAACCCTGGATTGGCCGACTAAAATCGGGGAGCCCATGGCAACATTCAAAGGGACGGTCACTTCCAAGGCCCTGGAGGAACAACAGGTTTTCCGGGAAGAACGCGGGCCCGAACGATTTGGAGTCGCATACATTTCTACGGCGGTGCCTGTATTTGAAGAGGGCGAGCTGCTTGGCGTGCTGACCGCGCTCGTGTCCACGCATAGACTCGAAATGTTAAGAAACGGGACCTCCAAAATATCGAACGCTCTTGAAACGATGGCGATTTCCACGCAGGAAATAAGCCAGACCTCAACTGACCTGGCCACGCAAATTCAAATCATTCAGGGGCAATCCGAAGAAATCATCAATGATGTGGAGCGGAGCTATGCGATCTTGAATTCCGTCCAGGAAATTGCCGAGAACTCCAAGCTGCTCGGTCTGAACGCGGCGATTGAAGCGGCACGACTCGGGGAACAAGGCCGGGGATTTGAAGTGATCGCATCGGAAATTAGGAAAATGGCCGATTATTGTAAACAGTTTGCGCAGGATGTTCAATTCCAGATGGATAAAATTCAAAAGAACGTGTCCATGATGCATCATTCGATTGAGCATGTAGCGGCCTTCTCGGAGGAACATACGGCCGGCTTGCAAAAAATCAACACGGTGTGCGAGGGCATTCACGTTACGTCGGAAGAATTGCTGGCCTCCGCCAAAGTTTGAAAGCAGTTTGTGCTCCAAACGAATTCCTACGAAACGACAAGGATGCCTCCATACATCGTGTGCCTGCGGGGAGCAGGTTCACGATGTATGGAGGCATCCTAAGGCTTCAACATGAACACGAGATGAGCCCCTTCCTGAAGGAGGTGCGCATGTCAGGTGCGGCGCTATTTCTGCGGGGATGGGTTTCTTAATGAGACTTTCCTTCCTTTCACAGGTTGAGAGTCCTCCTGTTCAATAGATCGTTGACCGTAAATTCGTCCAGCTTTGGGACTAACCCTCTGTGGCCAAACTTAAGCTTTCGGTTATTTTCCCGATTGCTTCCATCGACAAATTGGAGAAACCGAAGCACGGTCTTTCTTCGTTCTATTATGTCAATATGCCCTTTCTTGTAAAACCAGGATTCGATGGTATTGTAAATTCCTTTATTGACGCCAAATTGCTTCTCGCAATAATCGACGAACAAAAGATCGGTGAAATGGACGATTTGATCTTCGGAATAATTTTTCCTCGGCTTGCCGGAAGTTTCACGCTCCGCATAACGAACCATGCTTAACCGGCAATGCTCTTCCAATTTCTTGCGGATCAGCTCGCTCAACCAAACAATAGGAACATCATGCCGGCGAGCCAGCTGTTCGATTTCCGTTATGCTTGCTATTTCCCCGTTATCATCTAAAATTTCGCACATATAGCCGACCGGCTGGCCGGACATCTCTTCGGATAATTCGAGAACGCCTTCAACAATGCTTTGCCGCTCAAGCAGCCCGTTTGCTTTGCCTACCAAAGGAAAGATATGCCCCGGCCTTCTATAATCAAGCGATTCGGTTGCATCGTCGGCCAAAGCTTTAATGGTATCCGCCCGTTCATAGGCGGAAATTCCGGTAGAGGTCGTTTTATAATCAACGGAAACTGTAAAATTTTTAGTTGATCCGCTGCTTCCATGGCTCGTCATGAGAGGAAGGTTTAATTGCTCTGCCTTCTCCTCGGTTATGCATACATAGACTAGCCCTTTGCCCGTTTTGATCATAACATTCACTTGCTCCGGGGTCGCGTATCGGGCCGCCCCCATCCAATAACCCGTTTTTTGCTCTACATCGTCCACAATAATCAAGGGTTTGTCATTCGATCCATTCCCCTCCTGACAGCCGCTTTTATGACCCATGATCGAACATCCCCTTTCCCATAATGGTGCAGCCTATTTGAGCGCTTTTTGCATCATGATCAATTCTTCAGCCAAATACGAGATTCGATCGAGCACATCCCGGTCCGTAATCTCATTGGCCGCATTAAAGTGATCGTTATGAACATAGACGTAGCTAGGCGCCGTATATGCGCGAAAATAACCTGCAATCGGCTTCAACTGATTTTCTATCACCAGGTAGTGCTGGTAGGTTCCGCCGGTCGCTATGAAGCCCATCACCTTGTGTCTGAACGCGGAAACGGGTGCCAAATCAAAAAGGTTCTTCAGGACTCCCGTAATGGAGCCTTGAAAGATCGGGGTGCCGATAAGAAAACAATCCGCCGAGCTGACCATATCGATCACTTGTTTCGTATCCCCTGTGTAGGCGTCCGGAGAGCGCCCGTCGCAAAACTGCACATCGTATTGCTTCATGTCCAGCAGCTGGATTTCAATGGCCGGGTCGCCGTTCTTCACTTCTTCCAGCACCTTGTTCAGAACAGCGAGCGTTTTCGATCCGGTTATCGTCCCGCAGATCGCCAATAATTTCATGTAGTCACAGTCTCCTTCCATACAACTTCGCGACCCATAGAGGAAGGGGCAACCTCTACAATTGCCCCTTCCCGACGACCAACCCGGCGCTTAGGCCGATTGCACCTGCCGGATGAGCGCTCTTGCAAATGCAATTTCATCGTCGTTGACAATATGGTCCATATCTTTATAAATCCGGGCTACCGTATCCGCCCCCATCTGCTTATAGAGAGCTGCCGTTTCAAGCACACGCTGCTCGGGCACCCAACCGTCGATGTCGCTTGACCCCAGAAAAACCGGCGTGTCCAGGAACGATCCTTCAACGTTCCGCTGCATGCCTTCGGGACCGATCACACCGCCTGTGTACAGCACGATCCCCCCATATCGTCCAGGGCGCCGCACGGCATATTCGGCCGTCAAGCAGGCTCCCTGCGAAAAACCGAGGAGCACCAGCTTGGTTACGGGAATCCCCTGCTCGAGCAGCTCGGAGATCCGCGTATGGTAACAGTCCAGCGCGAAGCTCAAGTAAGGTTCATTGTCGTTGAGCGGGGACATAAATCCGTTCGGATACCAGCTGTTGCCGGCCGCTTGCGGCGCAACGTAATGAACGTCAGGAAGGCTGATTCGGTCCGCAAGCTCAAGGATATCGTTCGTCGTTTGATTACGTCCGTGCATCATCATAACTACCGCGCTGCTCTTATCTAGTGGCACACCGCGCGTAACGACAGGCTGCTGCAAATGAATATTCATCAACTGTATTCCCGCAATCTTCTAGACGGCCTGCGGATTTGTAATCGGTTCAAGCGTAGCGAGAACCTCTTGACGACGATGCTCGAACCAGGGCGGGAGCAGCAAGCTTCGTCCGAGCCCATCCAATGGCTCATCCGTTGCAAAGCCGATATCGCTGGTCGCAATTTCGCACAGGATGCCTCCGGGGGAGCGGACGTAAACCGAGTGGAAGTAGTTGCGGTCTTTCACCTCGGAAGCATCCGTGTACCCCAAGCCTTCGAGATGCAGCTTGAGCTTCGTCGCTTCTTCGTCATTCTGGACGGCAAATGCAACATGATGCACCGTCCCTTGACCAAGAATCCAGCTGCCTTGCGGAACATCCGGCTCATGGAGGAGGAATACCGTGTTCTTCGCCCCGCCCTCTCCGATTTCGAAGCGATGATACGGACCTTCCTCCCCGGTCTTCTTGAAGCCGAGCCCTTCGGTAAGGAAGCGTTCCTGTTCCGGTACTTCGCGAACCGACATCGTGACGCTGTGGAAGCCGCGAACCGCTTCCGACTCGGAAATTTCGTCCGTAATCCAGCCGTCGCGCTTATCGTTATCGTCGCCGACGATTTCGAACTCGAGGCCGCTCGGGTGAACGAAATGAACCCGCTTCTGACCGAAACGCGTTTCTATCGCGCCGTGCTTCACACCATGCTTGTCAAAATGCTTTTGCCAAAATTCAAGCGACGATTCAGGAGCGGTATACGAAGTAATCTTGACTTGCCCGGAGCCTCTCCGGGCGAGAACGCCGGTCTGCTTGTAAGGAAAGGTTGTCATGACGGTTCCGATCTCGGCGTTGCGGTTCGCATAATAAAGGTGGTAGATGCTGTCCGCGCCGTCAAACAGAATCGTCTGCTTGACCATGCGCTGGCCGACGATTTGCGTAAAGAAGTCGACATCCTCCTGTGCGCCGGCGACGCCGGCCGTAACGTGGTGAATACCGGTGATAAAATTTGTCATATTTCTTTTCCTCCTTCTTATTGTCGAGATGGTATCGCTTACATGAATGTGTTTAGCTTCTGCATCCTTAGAATAAAACGCATACCTAACTGTATTCTTACAGGATCTTTATCATTTCTAACATACGGCAATCCGGGCCGCCTTGGCTTCGCATATCCTCATGATTCACCTAACTTGACGAGCCTACTTCCTCATACCTTTCAGGAGCCAGTAAGGTTAAGGTCGTTCGGAGAACTTCCGGCAATTGCTCTAACTGCGGGAAGTGGGACGACTCTTCAAAGACCGCGATTTGCGAGTCCGGAAGTTCTTTCTGGAATTCATAAGCATACGCGACAGGAATAACTTTGTCGTGCTTGCCCCACACCAAGCACGTATTTGCCCGGATACGATGCAGCCGACGGCGCAAACCTTTATCGGGAATCGGCCATAAGTAGCGGTTTGCTTCCGCCATTGCAAGCTGTTGATCCATAAAAAATTTCATCCGTTCGTCCGGATCTTCCGGGACCGCCATGGCGGCTTGGGCTACGGGTGATTGGGCATCGTAGTATAAATCCTCAGGGAAAGATGCCTGCGGCATGGGAATATCTTCGTTCCACAATCCGGCTGCGCAGATGAGAAGCAGGTTGTTGACTCTTCTCGAATCGGTTGCCGCTAATTCCGCGGCCAGCATGCCGCCAAAGGAATGCCCGATAAGATCAATGCGCTCCAATCCTAATAAATCGAACAGATCGTAATAATACAGAACAACATCCCATAAGTTCCGGAGATCAAGCTCATTGCTGCCTGACGTTCCTTCCAAGCCGGGGAAGAAGGGAGCATACACTTTATATGCTTTCGCCAGTTCGTCTAAATAGGAATCCCATTTCAAACCACCGGCACCGTGCAAGAAGACCACCGGTTTTCCTTCCCCTGCTACAAGCACCTTGGCTATATGACCATCTCGTATCGGAATAGCCGTCAATTGAGGCGTCGCCATATTCCCTTCCCCCTTAAGATAAAACTGCAGCTTTGGACGAGGCTGCTTTATTGATGTCGTTATGAGCAACGTCCGGCCATCCCACAACAGGCCATTGATCGTCCCAAATGCCTTGCAAGTGCGGCATGACTTCTTTGGTGAACAGTTCGATGTTTTTTACAGCCAGATGGTGCGGCATAGATCCGACATTCAGGTGCGCCGTAATACTTCCGACGCGAAGTGTTTTAATTAAGTGCTTGAGTCTGTCGCGAACGGTTTCAGGCGAACCGGCAATGACATTGCCGGCTTCAACCAGCTCCTGCCAGCTGATATCCTGTTTTCTCGCATACCGGCTTTTGCCGTGTACGGCAAACTGACTCACCGCGCTCTGGGCCACGCTTTTGGCGCTGCGATACCCTGGCGCTTCCGCATACTTGCCGGGTATATGCATGAGCGTTCTTATAAAATAGCGATAATGCTCTTCATAGTCTTGCTGCGCTCGTTCATCCGTTTCGGAAACGAAGATCATTTGATTGTAGCCGAGCCAATAAGGATTTAAATCCTTGCCGGACTTTTGACGGTGCTCCCAGAAGGATTCCGCAAATTTCTTGCCCGCTTCAAAGCCGCTGTAACTGAGATGATAATAGGGGTGATCGTTCCGGATACAATAGTCCCAAGTTTCCACACTTCCGCTGCCGGGAATCCAAATCGGAGGATGCGGGTTCTGATAAGGGCGCGGCCACAAGTTGACATGCTTGAGCTGGGTATACTTCCCGTTAAAAGAGAACACCTCGCTTCGGCTCCAGGCTTGTTTAATGAGATCAAGCGCTTCATAAAACCGGGGTCTTAATTCGGCCGGCGGAATTCCATATACGAAATTCGTATCCATGGAGGTTCCGCTTGGAAAACCGGCAACGACGCGGCCGCCAGTCACGGTATCCAGCATAGACAGCTCTTCAGCCACGCGGATCGGAGGATTGTATAAAGCGATGCTGTCTCCTACGAGCACAAGACACGTTTTCTCCGATTGGCGAACTTTCCCCGCCAGCATAGCCGCCATAATGTTCGGAGAATTATCCAATCCATAGGCGTTGCTGTGATGTTCATTAAAGCCAATCGCATCGAAGCCCCCGTCAACGGCAAGCTCATATTGTTTGATGTACTCGTTAAAAATCTGATGGCCTTTCCGGGCATCGTATAATTCACTCGGAATGGTGATCCATACACTTTCATGATTTTCTACGAAGTCCTCGGGCAAATCCCGATACGGCATGATGTTTACGAAAACAAATTTCACGGCTTATCCCTCCCAAGTCTTGGTTACATCATTAGCATAAACTGCAAACCTAACTGAGTTCTTACACGATCTTTACAAGTTCTAACAATTTCAGTGATAACGGTCGGGCCCTCTGTCAATTGGGGAACGGAGCAGCTACGGAAGCACAAAAAAACCCAAGCCTCTTTTCATCGGAGGAGGCTTGGGCATATGGTTTCCTGCAGCGTCAAGAGACTTACGTGGAATGAAACATTTTTTGCAATTTGGCCTGGACAGGAATACCCAGTTCTTTTTCAATATATTTTTGATACAGTTCGGATACTTTCTTGGCTTGCAGAACCAGATTGGCTTTCATCAACCGCTCCATATATTCCAAATATACGCTTTCTTCATAAGGCTCCTTAAGCAGCGCTTTCTCAAAGTAAGAAATGCCTTGCTCGTAATCGGCTTGATCCCAATAATATACAGCTAATTCCTGCAGCACTTTTAAATAATAAACACGAAATTTTTCCCTAACCAGTTCAAGGAAGCTGACATAAGGATATTCCTCGAAATAATCTCCCCGATACAAAAGCTCCGCTTTTTTTAATTTGCCGAGATGCTCCAGCGAGGAGTATTCCCCTTTATGAATAAGCTGCGTGAATTGATGAATATCCAGATCCATATGATCCAAACTTAACGTATAATGTTCGCCGGACTGCTTAATGAATAAGGAATCCCGGCCCGATTTTAATTGAGGCTCCAACGTTTTTCTAAGATACGACAACGTTACATAAAATTGATTATTCACCGCTTCAAACGAGCCTTCGGGAAAAATTTCATCGATGATGCTGTCTTTCGTCAGCTTGCTTTCCCGATGCGTAATGAAAAATTGCAGCAGCCTTAAGCTCGATTTTCTTTTTAAGGTGACGATCTGATCCCCCGATTGAATCTCAAATTTACCCAAGACGCGTATCGATATTTTGGCATGTTCGGGTTCCTGCACGACCAGCGGACGGTGCGCTTCCAATTGGGGTGTCGGGACGACCATGTCGACGCCCGATGTAGAAGATCCCCTTTTTTCCGAAAGGGCTTGCTGCATTTGCTTGACTTTATTGGATAAATAAATATTGTGTGTAAAAGACACGCTCGATTTCGATAAATACAGCTCCGCCTCTTCCCATTGTCCGGTTTCCATGTAGGCGGCAACCATCTCTAAATAAACATTGCCAAGATCGTAATCCAAATGGAACTGAACCCCGATATCCTCGGCTTTCCTGAACCAGGCAAACGCTTCTTGATAGTCCCCTTGCAGACGGTAATATTTGCCCATCAACCGGTAAGGAAACAGGATGGCACAGTCAAAGCGTTCTTCCGATAGCTTCAGTGTTTCTTTGATCAAAGAATCCGCTTTCAACAATTTGTTTTGATCTAGATAAATTTCCGCCAATACGCACAATGACATGTGATGAGGATGATAATTACTATACGTGCCCCGGTACGATAACGCTTCTTGAGCGCATTGCACCGCTTCCTCCTGCCTCCCGGTTTTCATGCAAAGCATCGCTTGCAGCGATAAATTTTTACAAATCATCTCTTGATCCTTGATGCTCAACGATTCGTTCAAGGAATTGCTGCACAATTGCTCCGCCTTGTTCATTTCACCGACAAAATAATAGATGGCTGCAAGCTGATGCTGAAAATGAACCGATAATTTAGGGTTCATATTGCCATTCATACTTTTGAAATTGATTTCGAGCGGCGTGATTAAATCTTTAATCATATCTAATGGGATGCACCTGAACAGGAACAGGCTGATACTGGCGAAAGTAAGATCCGGGGAGAAATTTTCCGATAACTTATCGATCAGTGTTAGAAACTGGGAACGGGTGAAGCGCTCTTTCATGCTTTTCATTAAAGTCGCGGCGTTAATGAATTGACTGCCCATCACCGAATGGACAAAAGCATGAATAAAATCCGATTTCTTTTCATAAATAAGCGAAAGCTTCTGGTGAAACTCGTCGATTTCCGTGCTACTGTGCCGCTTGGATAATTCCCGGTACAAAAATGACCGGAACAGCTTGTGATATTTAATCATGCCCAAATTGTTTTTATATATAAACAGATGATTTCGAAGTAAATGTTCCAGAATTTCGTCCGCATTATGAATGCCGAGAAACTTGTTAATCACATTGGAGTTGATATCCGTAAGCAGACACGTTTTATACAGAAAGTCGCGAATCTCTTCCGATTGGGAAGCCAGTATCTCGGCACTTAAGTAATCGTTGATGTCAGGGGTTCCGTTGAACTTCAGCCAAAATGAAGGACGGTCGGCATCATTCACTTCTTTGATCAAATCCTTCAGAAGCTGCAGGCTGGTCACCCAGCCTTCCGTCTTATGATAGATGAGATCTATTTCATTCTCCTGCAAGGCAATACCGTGCAAATCAACGAAAAACATACCGATTTCATCTTTGGTAAACGCTAGCTCCTTGGTGTGCAATTCAGCCAGGCGGTTCTGCAATTTTAAACTTACGAGCTGCAAGCTGGGACGGGTCCGGCTCGTGATAATAAAAGTAACCGACGGGGAAGCGTTTTCAATCAATCTGGTCAAGATGTGCTGGATCTGTTCGCATTGATCGACGGATTGGTATTGGTCCAGGATGATGATCAGCCGGGTCGGCCAAGTTGACAGCAAGGCGGAGAGATGGTCAAGCTCCTCATCGATTTGTTCCGGTCTGACGTCGTAAATCATTTGTTCACCGGAAATTCTACGCAAGATGGCCGTCTTCATATAGGAGAGAAAGGTATGCGGGTTTCGGTCCTGCTGCGATAACTGATACCAGACGGCCGGAAGCTTTTTTTCCTTAACAAAACTTGAGATTAGCGTTGTTTTGCCATACCCTCCATCGCTGGTCAAACAAATGAGCGAACGATCAAGATGATTTTCAATAAACGAGAATAAACGATTTCTAACGAGGTAAAGAGAGTAATTAGGCACGCGAAGTTTAGATTCAAGGATAATCACGGCGTTCCTCCCTGTATAATATCGAAAACTTATGATATTCAAAATTTTACAGGAATTTGGTGATCTTGGCAATTACAACTCATGGACGCCTCATACGAGCGGATGCGATGAGACGCCATGGAATGCCGGCGCCGGTCCGAATTTCTTATACACCCAGATAGCGGTGCTGAATATCGTTATCCGCCAGCAGTTCTTTGGGACTCCCTTGCCACACAATTTGCCCTTTATTCATGACCATCACTTCATCCGCAACACCGCATGCCAAGAAAAAATTTTGTTCCACCAGGAGAATCGATAAACCCTTTTGCTTCAAAGTTCTAATAATTTCGCCCACCTGCCCGATAATAACCGGTGCAAGACCCTCGGACGGTTCATCCATCAGCAGGAAATGGGGATTGGTCATAAGCGCTCTTCCGATAGCCAGCATTTGCTGCTGCCCGCCCGAAAGCTGGTTGCCCATATTGGTTTCCCGTTCCTGAAGAACCGGAAACAGCTCGTATACTTTCTCCAAAGTCCACGGGTCCAGCTTCGTATCCCCTGAATTTTGCGGCTTCCTTGCAGGCATCGTCAAATTTTCTCTGATCGTTAACGATGGAAAGATACGTCTTCCCTGCGGGACCAAACCGAAGCCCAGCTTGGCAATACGATAAGGAGCTTCGCCTAATAGCTCCTTATCCCCGTATCGGATGCTTCCTTTACGGGGAGGAGTCAGACCGGCGATGGAATGGATCGTTGTCGTTTTGCCCGCACCGTTGCGGCCGAGCAGCGCAACACACTTGCCTTTCGGAATTTCGAACGAAACGCCTTGCAGAATGTGGCTGTTCCCATAGTACGTATGAACGTTCTCAAGCTTGAGCATGTTCCCGTGCACCTCCGCCGAAATAAATCGCCTTCACTCGTTCGTCTCCGCTTATTTCATCAGGGCTGCCGGTTAAGAACACTTCCCCATGATGCAGCACGGTAATGCGGTCCGCAATCGAAAATACGACTTCCATATCGTGTTCGATGACCAATAGCGAAATGGAGCGGGGCAAGCCTTGAATCAGCTTCGTTGTCTGGACCGTTTCGGCCGGCGACATGCCTGACGTCGGTTCATCCAGCAGCAAAATACGCGGTTTCGAAGCGATCGCAAGCATGATCTCCAGCAATCGCTGCTCCCCGTATGACAGCTCGTTCACCACACGTTTCCGGCGCTCCCACAGATTCCACTGGGTCAGCAGCTCTTCCGCTTCTTCCATCATATCGCGATATTGGTTCAGCGGTTTAAATAAACGGTTCCGATAAGGCTTGCAGGCCGTAATGGCTAAGTGCAAGTTCTCCTCAATCGTTAATTTGCCGAACAAATTGTTTTTCTGAAACGTTCGCGCCATGCCGGCCGATACCCGGGTATGGGAAGGCATCCGGCTTACATCCTGGCCATGAATTCTCACGATTCCTTCATTCATGGGCACGACTCCCGTAATACAGTGAAACAGCGTCGTTTTCCCCGCTCCGTTCGGCCCGATGATCACATGCCGCTCCTCGGGCTTCACCTCCAGATGAACCTGCTTGAGCACCTGCAAAGCTTTATACGATTTCGATAAACGTTCCACCTGCAGAAGACTCATGGCCGGTTCCCTCCTACGCTGTCGCTTTCCGTAACTTTGGGCATTGCATAGGACGGCTTCTGATTATCCGCGTCAACGTCCGTGCGAGGCAGGGTCAGCTTTCTCCACAGGCCGATCAGCAAATGAGCCACGCCACCGCGTCCTAGCAAAACAAGAATGAGAAACAGAGCGCCCATAATAATCGGCCATCGTTCCGTATAGGAACTAATATAGCTTTGCAGGACGACGAACACCGCAGCTCCGATCGGAGGTCCGAGCAACGTTCCCGAGCCTCCGATAATGACCATGATCAGCGCTTGTCCGGACAGCCCCCAGCTAATGATTTCCGGACTGGCGAACTGGTTGGAGAAGCCGTATAACGAGCCCGCTAATCCCGCCATCATTCCAGAGAGCGTGAAGGCAAGCACTTTATAGCTTTCCGTGTTATACCCCAAAGCCCGCATACGGGAAGTGTTCTCTTTCACGCCAATCACAATTTTGCCTGTCGGAGAATTGATGAAATAGTGCAGCACGATATAACATAAGATAAAAATGACAGCCATTACATAATACCGGCCTATCGGAGTCGTAACAGGACCGAAACCAAAGTCAGGTCTTACGCTGATCGACATGCCGTCCGCGCCTCCGGCCAAGCTTTTAAATTTATAGAAAAACACGTAAAGGAGCTGGTTGAACGCAAGCGTCAGCATGAAAAAGTAAGATCCCGTTATACGCACGAACATAAGTGCAGCAATCCAGGCAAGCAGCCCGGTAATCACAATGGCAGCCATGATCAGCACATACGTGTTGGTCACAAACTGGCTCAATATCGCGACCACATATACGCCCGTTCCGAAAAAAGAAGCATGTCCGAACGATGTAAGTCCTGCATATCCCATGAGCAGTCCCAAACTGAGGGCAAAAATGGACATGATGAACAGCTCGCCCGCCAACCGGATGCCATAGGTGGAAAGTATGAATGGAAGGGCAAGAATTGCCGCTACGGCAACAATCGCAAGGACCTGATTTTTATTCATGCTCCCACTTCCCTTCCAAACAATCCGGTCGGTTTAACAATTAGGATGGCGATCATAAAGATGAAAATAAGCGCCATGGAAACGGAAGGGAAATACACCTGACCCATGCTTTCGATCAAACCGATCAAAATCGCAGCGATAAACGTTCCTTTCCAGGTTCCCAGTCCGCCGATAACGACAATGACCAGAGAAAGAATTAAAACTTCAATATCCATCCCGTTATATAAGCTCAGGATCGGTCCGGCCAATACGCCGCCGAATGCCGCCAAAGCCGCCCCAAAAACAAATACGCTGGCAAACACGAATTTCACGTTGATCCCTAGTGCGCCCAGCATCGTCCTATCATCAACGCCCGCCCGAATAATCGCGCCGGTTTGAGTGTGATTTTCCATATACCACAGAACGAAAGCCAGCAGGATTCCGATGATAATGACGAACAGCCGATACGACGGAAACATGACAGGTCCCATCGAAATGGAAAAGTTAAGAATGGGAGGCACGCCTAACGTTAGCGGATTGGAGCCCCACATCCACTTCATCAAATCGGCAATAATAAACATGAGTCCAAAGGTCATCAGAACTTCTTTATCATGCGATCCGTAAACAGGGGCCAGCAGCACGCGTTCAATAAACAGGCCGATCCCGCCAACCACAATGACAGATAAAATCAACGAGACCCAAAATCCGAAGTGCTGACTCGTAAATGTATAGGCGAGATATGCACCGAGCGCAAAAAATGTACCATGAGTCATATTCACCACATTCATTAAGCCGAATATAATAGACATTCCCGATGCGATCATAAACAAGAGCATTCCATAAGCCAAGCCTGTTAGAAGTTGTAGTAATAATGTGGATACATTCAAGTTATCTCCTCCAATGAATGCGCTTACAAACACATTCCTTTACGGGTGTGATTTATTTTTTGAATGGATTTTTTTCAGGCATCCCTACATCTTTCATCGTATCCAGATACTCGAATCCGAGCTTTCCGTCTTTCACTACAAATTTCTGCACAAAAAAGTCGGATATCGGATTGTTTGTTTTAGGATCCATTTGAAATTTACCGCGAGGACTGTCGAGGCTAATGTTCTTCATCACTTGAATCAGATCCTCTGCCTTTGTGCTTCCGGCCTTTTCGATCGCTTTGTCGGCCAGCATAGCGGAATCGTATCCCATAATTTCAATGTTAGGCGGAATGTTAGGATGCTTCTTCGTGAAAGCTTCCATAAACTTTTTAGTCGCCGGATTGTCCAAGGAATCTTTGAAAATTTTGATCCCGTATACGCCATCCAGAGCGGCGATCATTTCCGGCGTCGTGGCCAAATCCGTCGGCACTGTAGAAATTAACGCGATTTTATCCTTCAAACCGAATTCCTTGAATTGAACAGCAAACCTCATCCCGTCCGTGCTCGGTCCCATATTGTACACGACATCCGGCTTGGCTTGGGCGATTTGAGTCATGAACCCGGCAAAATCGTTCGTGCCTACTTTAGGAAATTCCATTTGCATCACTTGGCCGCCCGCAGCTTCATAGGCGCTCTTGAAAGCTTCAGCCTGCTCGCGACCCGCAGGATTGTCATATGAAACGATATACGCCTTCTTCCCGACATTCTTGGCTATATAATCGGAAATCGCAGCGCCTTGCTGATAGTTGGAAGCGGCTGCTCTGTAAATGTAGTCGCTCTTCTTGTCCCACGAGCTGTCGTTCCCGCCCGCATTGGCAACGATCAGAGGCTTCTTATCCCTGTCAATCTGGTCCCTCAGAGCGTATAAAGTCGTACTGGTCGTCATCCCGATAAGCAAATCAATCTTGTCTTCGTCAACCAGCTTGTGATATTTACGCAAGGCCACTTGCGGATTGTTCTCGTCATCTTCATAAACAAGCTCTACTTTTTTGCCGCCCACCGTATGGTTATTTAACTCGAAATAAAGCTCCAGCCCGCGCTTCAAGCCTTCTCCGACCGTTGCGAACGGACCGCTGAAGGTCAGCAATACGCCGACTTTAACCGAATCTGCTTGATTGCCAGCCGGCTTTTCCGTACCTGAGCTTGCCGGCGCGCTGCCTCCATTGCTTCCACAGGCAGTCAGAAATAGGAGAAAAGCTGCTATGACAACAGCGAGTGATCTTTGCATACCTTTGTTTGTTAATTTCATGAGAATCCCTCCGGCTACAGGTTATGGTTGCTCTTACTATGCTTGTTCATCGTCTCAACGCGCTTGATCGCATCCGGGTCATTCTCGGGAAGCGGCATCGCATCCAGCACCACGTTGTGCAAGCGTGTCAACAGCCCGCGGAATTCCGAATAAGGAATAATGTAAGGGGCATTGTTCTCGACCGCCTCCAGCACCTTCTCGCCTAATTTGACGGGGTCCATCCCGCCCTCGCTGAACGCTTTCATTCGATTCATCGTTTCGGCATCCACCTGGGTCTTCGTGTCGGAAAGCTGCTGCGGACGGGTGACCACCGACTCGTGAATATTCGTATTGACCGCGCCTGGACAAAGCACCGATACGCCGATACCACGGGGCTCCAGATCGAGGCGGAGCGCCTCGCTCATCCCCCGTACCGCGAATTTCGACGTCGTATACACGGTGCTGCCTTGAATCGCGTAAAAAGCGGACATGGATGCGGTGTTCACGATGTGTCCGCCCTTGCCGTACTCGATCATGCGCGGAACGAAGGTTTGAATCCCGTTGATGACGCCGTTCAGATTAACGTTCATTAACCAGTCCCAATCATCGTAGGTCACCTTCTCGATGTGGTTCAGCAGGTTGACGCCGGCATTATTGCATAAGAGCTGCACCTTGCCGAATACGCGCTCCGCTTCATCCGCCGCCTCGGCCATCGCCTTCCGATCCGTAATATCGAGATGAATGGCATGAACTTGAGCGTTCCGTTCGTTGAAATACGCCATCGCCTGATCCAGATGATCCTGACGAATGTCGGCGATGACCACGTTCATGCCGGCGGCCGAGAACACTTTCGCCATGCCCAGCCCTACTCCGCTTCCCCCGCCGGTAATAAATGCGACCTTGCCTGCTAGATCCTTCATCATCGTTTCCTCCATATTTGCGGTGCGTATCGATAGCATGATCTAATCCCTATATCACTATATCAATAACATGCACACGCTTTCAATTTGTAATATAAAATTTACTTCGCATAATGAAATGTATTCATGTATTTCGAACCGCGCGGAATATCGTGGAAATCCCCTGACCTCCGGCAATGCATAGGGTGGCGAGGCCCCAGGTCACCTGTCTTTTCAGCATCGCATGGATCAAGGTCACACTAATTCTTGCACCGCTGTTCCCAATCGGATGTCCCAGGGCGATTGCCCCTCCGTTCACATTCGTCTTGTCCAGCGGTAAGTTCAGTTCCTTGATAACGGCTAACGCTTGAGCGGCGAATGCTTCGTTCAGTTCAATCAGATCCAGATCCTGGAGCGTCAGACCGGCCATAGCCAATGCTTTCTTCGTTGCCTCTACCGGTCCGATCCCCATCCGCTCCGGCTGCACGCCCGACACCCCAAGGCCCGCTACTTCAGCCAGCGGCTCCAATTTATACCGCTTCAACATCTCTCCGGAAACCAGCAACAGCAAGGAGGCGCCGTCATTTAAACCGGAAGAATTGCCGGCGGTCACCGTTCCATTCTTCTTGAAAACCGGCTGCAGGCTTGCCAGTTTCTCCAAATCCGTTAGTCTTGGATGCTCGTCAGTATTAAAAATGGAAGATTTTCCTTTTGGCTGCGGTACGACAACCGGGACAATTTCGTCCTTAAAATCATTTCCTTCTATGGCGGCACGAGCCTTGATCTGGCTATCGTAAGCAAAACGGTCTTGTTCTTCGCGGGAAATCGAGTACTCCTCGGCCAAATTTTCCGCCGTCATGCCCATGACGAGACGGCCATACTTTTCTTCCGGCTGCGAGCCCGGCTGACTTTCTTTATTGGGGTCCAAAATCTCGCTGTTTCCGGAAAGAAAGCCAAATCGGGCGTTTCGGATATAATAGGGGGCGTTGCTCATGCTTTCCACCCCTCCTACGACATAGGCGTGTCCGGTTCCGGCGCGGATGGACAAATACGCATTATGGATAGCCTGCATGCCGGAGCCGCATTGACGATGGACCGTATACCCGGGAAGCGATTCCGGAAAGCCTGCCTTTAGCAGAGCCATTCTGGCAATATTCGATTGATCCTGACTTTGCTTCGCTTGGCCGATAATGACTTCATCGATGGCTTCGTCGGGAATCAGGTTTTTCTCCTTCAAATTCTGGAATAAAGGGAGCAGCAGAGCATCCGGCTGCATATCCTTAAGCGCTCCGCCTAATTTGCCCACAGCTGTCCGATGAGCGCTTACTACATATACGCGGTTATCCATTTGTTCGGGCACCTCCGTTCATTGTGTGACAGAGTCGGCGATTTCAAAGGATGCCTCCGTCTTGTCCTTCACTTCGTTCAGGTCGGCTCCAGGCATCAGCTCTGTCAATACCAACCGCTCGTTCCGATAGGCAAACACGGCCAGCTCGGTAATAATGATATCCACTTTCCGTACCGAGGTGATCGGATAGGTGCACGATTTCACGATTTTGGCAGCTCCGTTCTTGGCGGTATGGTTCATCGTGATCACGACCTTCTTCACCCCGCTCAGCAGATCCATCGCTCCCCCGACTCCCATAATGCTTTGTCCGGGTATGGCCCAATTGGCGATATGCCCGTGTTCGTCGATCTGCAAGGCGCCTAGAAATGCCATGTCCACATGCCCCCCGCGAATCATGGCGAACGACTCCGCGCTATTAAAGTAAGAGGCGCCGATTTGCTCAGCGATCGGCAGCTTCCCGGCATTGACCAAATTCGGGTCGAGCTCCTCTTCGCTCGTCAGCTCCTTGACACCCAGCATCCCGTTCTCAGTATGGAAATAACCGCCGTCCGGCTTCACATATTTGGCTATTAACGTAGGAATGCCTATCCCCAGATTAACTATCGAATAAGGCTGAATTTCCACCGCAGCCCGCTTGGCAATCAACTCTTGGATCTCCTGATTCGAACGCATATTAAGATTCAACTCCTTCTTTTCCCAACACCAGCGTGCTCTTCACAATGGCGTCTACAAATAAATGAGGAGTTACAATTTCTTCAGGCGAAAGCTCTCCCGCTTCGACGATTTCATCAACCTCTGCGATCACGTAGTCCGCCGCCGTCGCCATCACCGGGTTAAAATTGCGCGCGGTCTTGTAATAAACCAAATTTCCGAGCGTATCGGCCTTCGCCGCTCTAATTAAGGAGACATTCGCCCACAAGGGCTTCTCCAGCACATATAACTGGCCGTTGATTTCCTTTACTTCCTTGCCTATGGCCAATTCCGTACCTACACTCGTCTTGGTGTAGTAACCGCCGATACCCGCGCCTCCGGCCCGGATCGATTCGGCCATCGTCCCTTGGGGCAACAGCTCGATCTCCAGCTTGCCTTCGTTAAAGCGGTCTCCTACTTCCCGGTTGCTTGTGAAATAAGACCCGATCGCCTTCTTGATCTTGCCTTGTCGCAACAAGAGGCCCAGGCCTTTTCCCGGTTCGCCCAGGTTATTGCTGATCACCGTCAGCTGTTCGGCATCATGACGGGTCAGGGCGTCGATCAGGCTTAAAGGAGCGCCCACCAAGCCAAATCCTCCGACCATGATGGTGTTGCCGGATGTAATGACGCGTATTACCTCATCGGCCGCTTTCCGTTTTTGCATCCTCATCACCTCCTAAAGACTGCATCCGGTGTTACGTGTTTGCCAGCATGGCAAGACGCTGCTTCACCTCATGCCGGCAAATCCCCCCATGGTAGCAAACCACCGTCTCGATGTCGTACGACAATAACTTGGAGAGCGAGCGGATCGCTTCATCCATATCAAGCGTGTGCTGCTGCGCCGGTCCGAGCAACCGACCCTGAACGGCGATGGCCGCGTCACCGGCGAGCAATGTTCTATATGCGTGCACGTAGAAACTGGTGTGATCCGGCGTATGCCCCGGAGTCGATATCACCGTGATTCCTCCGCAATAGGGCAATACTTCGCCATCCTTAAGCACGGTATCCACCTTCGCAGCAGGGGCCGGCGCAGCGGCAGGCAAGCGGATCAGCCGTTTGTCGCCTTCCAGATACGGCTTCGTCATTTCGTGCGCCAGCACTTCAATTTTGTGGTCAGCCGCGCCGAGCAATTCCGGCAAGCTGCCGATATGATCCAGATCTTGATGGGTTACGATAATTTTAGTGAGCTTACGAAAAGGTACCCCCAGTTTTTCCATTTCATTCCGGATCGCTTCCAATTGCCCGGGCGTGCCGGTATCCACCAAAATAACATCTTGTTCGTCCCAAATCAGTGCAGGATGAATGATCTTGCGATCTCCGCCAAATACCATCGTTAAGTCAAGAGCTGCCAGCCCGGCTGCCTGCATATCACCATTCTCCTTGTGAAAATGATCTTCGATGGGTAGTTTCTTATTCATCGCAACGTCTTCCGTCATCAGCCTGGTCAATGAACTGTGGCTCACCTCGTTTCTCCGAAGCGTTTCTTGCGGCTCATACCCCGTTACAAGAGTAAAACAAAAATCTAACTGGATCCTTACAGGTTCATCTGAATATCTTACAAATCTATGCCTATAACGAAGAGTTTCAACGATTTTATCCCTTTTGTTAAGCCGGCAGATCGGCTATGATGGATTTGTTAGTGTACATCATGAAGGAGGATACGATGAAATCACAACCGTTATCGCATTGGGGCTTGAATACGAGCAGGCTCGTGCTGGGATGCATGGGGCTTGGCGGAGGCTGGAACCGCGATCCCATTACGAATGAACACCTGAAACATGCCGAGTCGGCGGTCGAAGCGGCGCTGGAGGCCGGCATTACGATGTTCGACCACGCCGATATCTATACGATGGGGAAAGCGGAGACCGTCTTCGGACAAGTGTTGAAAAAGCGGCCGCAGCTTCGCGACAGTATCGTCATCCAGTCCAAATGCGGCATCCGATTTGCGGAGGGCGACGTGCCGAGCCGGTACGATTTTTCAAAATCGCACATTTTGAATGCGGTGGACGGCATTCTGCAAAGGCTCGGGATCGAGACGCTGGATATTTTGCTGCTGCACCGGCCCGATCCGTTAATGGAGCCTGACGAAGTTGCGGAAGCGATCCATTCGCTGAAATCGTCGGGCAAAGCGAAGCGGTTCGGCGTTTCCAATATGAGCGCCGGGCAAATTCGTTTCCTGCAGCAGGCGTCGTCCGAGCCGATCATCGTCAACCAGCTCGAAATGAGCTTGGGGCATTTGCACTGGCTGGAGCAGGGCATTCTCGTCAATCAGCACGCAGGCACGAGCGTCAACTTCGCCGAGGGCTTGTTGGAGTTCTGCCAAACGGAACGCATCCAAATCCAAGCGTGGAGCCCGCTCGCCCGCGGGGTATTCACCGGACGTGCGGCGGACAGCGAGCCGGAGCACATCCGGCAAACGGCCGCGCTCGTCGCCAGGCTGGCGCAGCAGAAGGAAACGACGCCGGAAGCCATCGTCCTCGGCTGGCTGATGAAACATCCGGCGCGCATCCAGCCCGTAATCGGCACCGCCAATCCGAAGCGGATCGCCGCCTGCCGCGATGCGGAGCGCCAAGCGGAGCTGATGACCCGCGAGGAGTGGTATCAGCTGTATGTCAGCGCCAGAGGCGCGAACATGCCATAAGAGGCTAAAAAAAGTTCGGCCTGCAGGGGGCCGAACTTTTTTTGGGCCTTTCACGAACATGGATGTCCAGCATGCTCCTTGCCGAAGCGCGGAACATGCATGCGGACATTCCCCAGGAAATAAGTGCCCGTAACGAAGAACGGGCAGACGGCGTCCTTCGCTTCGTTCATTGGAGCGCCCGCCCGCCTGGCCTCAGGGGCTCCCCGGCTCTAGACGTGTTCGGGACGGCTTCGCGCCCAAGCGATCGAGCGGGCCAGCCCTTCTTCGATGCTCACCTTCGGACGATAACCGAGCAGCGCTTCCGCCTTGGACGTATCGGCCCACGTCATCTTCACGTCGCCGACCCGTTCCGGCTTGCGCACAATTTGCAGATCGGGAAAATACGATTGCAGCCCGTCCAGCAAACGATTCATCTCAACCGGCCGCCCGCAGCCCAAATTATACACGCCGACATCCTCCGGACTGTTCAGCGCCGCCTTCAGCCCGTCCGCAATGTCGTCGATATACGTGTAATCCCGCGCCGATCCTTCCCCGAACACTTCGATCGCCCGGCCGTTCATCGCGCTGCGGATGAATTTGGCAATCGCCATGTCCGGACGTCCCCAAGGCCCGTACACGGTAAAAAAGCGCAGTATCGTCATCCGGTACCCATACAAATACTTGTACGTATGGCACAGCGACTCGCCCGCCACCTTCGACGCCGCATAAGGGGAGATGACGCGGCCGTTGGCGGCTTCTTCGCGAATCGCCTCGCCTTCCCGTTCCCCGTATACAGAGGACGAGGAGGCGAACAGCACATGATTTACGCCCGTTTCCCCGGCTGTTCGCAGCACATTGATCGTCGCATGAATGTTATGGTCGACATAACCGTGCGGATCGGCGATCGACGGCGTCACGCCGGGAACTGCCGCCAGGTGATACACCGCATCGAAACGTCCCGCCTCCATGATGCGGCGCAGTCCTTCCTCATCGCGCAAATCCGCCTCGATCCAGCGGCAAGCCCCGCTTCCGACCACTTCCTCCAGATGAGCCCGCTTTCGTTCGGGCGAATAGTAAGGATGCAGCATATCGACGATCGTCACGTCGTGCTTGGCGAGCAGCTTGGCCGCCAAATGACTGCCGATAAAGCCAGCCCCTCCGGTAACTAAGATGTTCATAACGCGTTAGCCCCCGTCCCTTCTTCCTAAGTCAGTTTCTACCATCATACCGCTAACAACCCGTTTCCCGCCATAGACAATCGCTTCGCCAAACTTGACGACAGCAGCCCCTGCCCGAGCGCGCAAGCCTTCTTTCACGCGCTGATGAGCGAATCAGAGCGCTCCGGGTACGGCGATTCCCAGCCACGTCTTCAACAGCGCCATACAGCCTCAGGGGATGCCGGGAGTCTCGTTCAAAGAGGCGTCGGAATTTCCGCCCAACCGGGCTTTGACCTGCGGACCCGATCGACAAAGGAAATCGTCCGCCGCAAACCGGCGCGATCCGTGTCGCCCGTCTCGGGCAGCTCGTCCGGCGTCCCGCCGCACAGCCGTGCGGCAGCGGCCAGGACGAGCGCGTCAACGATATCGTCGCGCCGTACCGTACGCCTCGGGTAACGGGCGAGCGTCTCCTCTACGATCCGGCCGGAGGACGGGTATACGCTCTGTAAGAGGCTCATCCTCTCCGCATACCCGTCTTCCGTTTTTTTGCCGTGTTCCATCGGCCGGCCGGACAGTCCGGCGAAGACAAGCTCCGGGTGCGCTTCGCGGAACGCTTCCCGCGCTTGCGGGTCGCGCCGCAGCAGCTCGTCGAGCTCGCGGATTTTTCCGACCAGCCCCCAGGATTGCCGGGACAACCCGCGTCCGCTTACTTCCCGCTGCACACGGTTCGCCTCCGCGTAATCGGCGGCTTCCAGCACTTCGCGAACGGGCGCAGGAAAAATACTTGATGCTCGTCCGGGCTTTAGCCGCTCCCTGGCGAGCGCATCGCACCGCCGGTCCAGCGGCCCGTCCGCCAACCCGATCGGCATGTCGATCAGCAGCAGCCGGGCATGCCCATAAGCGGCCCACAGCTCTTCGACGGTCGCATACAACGATGTCAGCCAGCCGCCGTCTTCCCCCGTCAAGGCGACGGCGAACCAACCGCCCGGACATCCGTCGATGCCGACATATACCGCCGCGCTTCCTTGCTTTTCCGGAATATGTTGCAAACGATTCGCCCCCGCTTCTTCCCATAAATGGGTATATTCCGATTGTATCATACAGGCCGCCGCATTCCCTTACGGCTCGCGTGAGGAGCCCGATATATGCGGGCAGGGACAGCCGTACAAGCGGAAATTCAGCCGCTGACATACGTTGTAACGGATTGAACCGGACTCTTGACGAAAGGGTAGGATGTAAGATGGGCAGAGACGTCGTCGATGTGTTGATTTCCGACCGGCGGAACGAGCATGAAATCACGCTTGTCGTGGAATGTTACTGCAAAGTTGCGCATGACTTGGAAGATCTGTACAACCGAACGAACGTTATTTTAATAAACGAAGGCGCGGAACGGATGGTGCAAGTTCATAGGGAAGACGGCGACGAGTGCGCGTACCCGTATATCGAAGTCGGTCCGCAAACCGCACTGGCGCTCGGACTGCAGGATCAAAGCCGCTATCTGATCGATTATAACTCGCTGCTGAATGCGATCACTTTGACCCGGATTACGTTAAGCAGCGGTGAAGCCGTGCTCGGGACGGATCGAAAGCGCGGCCGGGAACCTCGCATTACGCTCGGCCCCGCGCTGATTGCCACCCTTGGAATGGGCGGGCACACGAACTCCAGACTGACCGTGAGCAAAAACGGCGTGAAACTTAAGGCCAAGCTCGTCATTCCCGAAAACCAGTTCAGGGATGAACTCCTTCTGTCGCCTCACTTAATCAGGAAGCTCCGCCTAAGCGAAGGGAAACAGGTGCCGCTTTCATATCATCAACGAACCAAAACGTTATACATGGGGAAATTTACGGCTTCCAGCCCCGGAATGCCAGGCAATGACGAACTCCGCCCCGATGCTTCATCCCGAGCGCCTGCTTCCGCCATACGAACGGCCAAGCCACGCAAATCATCCGCTGGAGGCGTGCGGAAACCATTCAAGACCGCCTCCTCCTTGGCAAAGCCGGCATCAACCACCGTCACCGGATTCGGATTCGGACTCGTGGATCGCTCCATATCTATCGTCAAAGCTGCGCTGGCTTACTGGTTAAGACAGAAAGGCTCCAGATAAAAGCTGATGCCGGGCCTAACGAATGACGGTTGTATCCTTGTGGCGAAAGGCCGCCAGGTCGGAGCAAGCCCTGCAGCAATCCCATGCCCGAGCTTGACGAACGTTTCGTCCTGTTTTTCCTCCTAAGGCTTTATCCAGTACCGGTGACCTGAAATCCTGTCAAAACCAAGCTGCCGATACAGCGTCACCGCCGGCGCGTTGTCGTCGATCACCTGCAAATACAAGCGGTCGGCTTCGTGGTCCTGCGCCCATACGGCGAGCGCGCGAAGCAGCTGCTGGGCTATGCCTTTGCGCCGATGCTTCGGGTCCACGATAATATTGCTGATCCCTGCGAAGCCCCGCTCCGCCACAACCGTGCCGAGACCAACCGTTGCGCCGTCCTCCAGGACACGTACGAACGACTTCTCCGGCCCGACGGCCGAAAATATATGACGATACCCTGCGAACCGTTCCTGAGGAAAAGCTTCCAGCCGCATGAAATCGTGAATCCAGGCGTCATCGGCTTCCTCGGCACAATCGAAAGTAAACCGGCCTCCGTCCGTTACCCGCT
Source organism: Paenibacillus sp. JCM 9796 (assembly GCF_055379675.1). Classification (NCBI taxonomy): domain Bacteria; kingdom Bacillati; phylum Bacillota; class Bacilli; order Caryophanales; family Paenibacillaceae; genus Paenibacillus; species Paenibacillus sp. JCM 9796. Next base: position 4,231,938 of record NZ_AP043723.1, on the reverse strand, counting down.
CCAGCACCTCCCCCGTACGTCCGAGCATGAGCGAGCAATCCATCTCCAGCCGGTAGCCTTGTCCGGCCAGCTCCGCATCCAGCCCATCCGGTGACACGTCACTGACATAGAAACAAACAGGCAGTCCGCGTCTTTGGTAGAACCGCTCGATCCGGCGCAGCCAATCCGCATCTTCCGGCATCGGACCGACCGTGAACACGCTGTTTGCCCGTTTGGTCGTTCCGAAGGTCGCCCTCAGTTTCCAAGCGCCGTACGATTGCTGCGTGTAAGCCGGCCAAGCGTTCGCGGCCAGCTCTTCGATTAATGCGACAATCCGAACGTCAGTTCCCATATACCATTCGCCTCCTTTCCAGTTGAACGAATTATAGTCGAATCTGCTTGCGTGCAATTGTCCCAGCTCGACAAAAAAGGGCCTTGCCGCGGAGGCAAGCCCTTCTCTGTGCTGCTTCTTCTTCTCGATTCGGTTTACGCTTTACCCAACTGATGAATCGGATGGCCGAGCGCGCCTTCGGCGGCGTCCATCGTAATTTCACCAAGCGTCGGGTGCGCATGAATCGTAAGCGCAATGTCCTCGAGCGTAGCGCCCATCTCAATTGCAAGCGTAAGCTCGGAGATCAGGTTCGACGCTTCCGCGCCGACGACGAATCCGCCGACGAGCAGGCCGCTGTCTTTATCGCCGACCAGCTTAACGAAGCCGTCGGTTGCGTTCATCGATTGTGCGCGGCCGTTCGCCCCGTACGGGAACTTGCCGACTACGACGTTGATGCCTTTCTCTTTCGCTTCGGCTTCACTGAGGCCTACGCCCGCAATTTCCGGGTCGGCGAACACGACGGCCGGAATGGCTTTGTAATCGACGACGCTAGGCAGTCCGGCGATCGATTCCGCCGCGACCTTCGCTTCGTACGACGCTTTATGCGCCAGCGCCGGACCGGCGACGATGTCGCCGATCGCGTAGATGTGCGGCACGTTCGTTTGGCACTTCTCGTTCACCTTGATCAAGCCGCGTTCGCCGACTTCGACGCCCGCGAGCTCCAGCGACAATTCGCCGTCGGTGTTCGGGCGGCGTCCGACCGTAACGAGCACGTAATCGGCCGTCACTTTCTTCTCTTCGCCTTTGACTGTATACGTCACCGTCACATCGTTCTCCGTCCGCTCGCACGATTGCGCCAGCGCTTCGGTGACGATGTCGACGCCGATTTTTTTCAAATTGCGCTCGACGAGTCGAGTCAATTCTTTCTCAAAGCCCGGCAGGATGAAATCGGAACCCTCCAGCACCGTAACCTTCGTACCGAACTTCGCGTATGTTTGGCCAAGCTCGATGCCGATATAGCCGCCGCCGATGACGATCAGGCTCTTCGGCACTTCGGACAGCTTCAGCGCTTCCGTCGACGAGAGAATACGTCCGCCGTAAGGGAACGCCTTCAGCTCGATCGGACGGGAGCCTGTGGCGATGATGCAGGCGTTGAAACGGTAACGGGCCGTTTCGTTATCGTTAAACAAGCGCGCTTCGTGTTCGTTGATGAACAACGCTTCGCCGTTGAAATATTGAATTTTATTGCCCTTCAGCAGCATGCCGACGCCGCCGGTTTGCTTCTTGACGATTGCGTCCTTCCATGCTTGCACTTTGCCGAAGTCGACCTTGACGTTCTCAGCCGTAATGCCGATGGACTCGGCATGGCTGACAACCTCGTATTGATGCGCCGCGGAAATCAGCGCCTTGGACGGAATGCAGCCGCGGTTCAAGCACACGCCGCCGACTTCCTCTTTATCGACGACGAGCACGCTCTTGCCGAGCTGCGCCGCGCGAATCGCCGCCACGTAACCGCCGGGTCCTGCGCCGATGACCAATACGTCAATTTCTACCGATGCGTCACCTACTACCATAGCGGGTTACACCTCCATTACAAGCAGTTCCGGATCGGAAAGCAGCTGCTTGATGTAATTCATAAAGTTTTGCGCCGTCGCGCCGTCGATAATGCGGTGGTCGAAGCTGAGCGAAAGCGCCATAACCGGAGCAATCACAATCTCGCCGTTCTTCACGACAGGCTTCTCGGAGATACGGCCTGTACCCAGGATCGCCACTTCAGGGAAGTTGATGATCGGCGTGAAGAACATGCCGCCCGCGGAGCCGATATTCGTAATCGTCAGCGTGGAGCCTCTCAGCTCGCTGCCGCTAAGCTTGCCTTCGCGGCCACGAGTCGCCAAATCTTTGATCGCCGCTGCGATTGTCCAAATGTTTTTGCGGTCCGCATCCTGGATTACCGGTACGATCAGGCCGTTGTCGGTATCCGTAGCAATGCCGATATGATAGTACTTTTTGTACACAATTTCTTGCTTCTCTTCGTCGATCATCGCGTTCATCGCCGGGAATTGACGAGCCGCTGCGACCAAAGCCTTCACGATGAAAGGCAGGTAGGTCAGCTTGACGCCCTTCTTCTCGGCAACCGGCTTCGCTTTCTCGCGCAGCGCGACCAGACGCGTCACATCGACTTCGTCCATCAGCGTTACGTGCGGAGCCGTGTAGGCGCTCTTCACCATCGCGTTCGCGATCGCTTTGCGGATGCCCTTCAACGGCACGCGCTCTTCCTCGCGGTCGCCGCTGACAGCGCCCGCTGCGGACGAAGCCGCGCCAGGTGCCGCTGCAGCTGCCGCCGGCGCTGCTGCGCCAGCCTCAGCCACAGGCGCAGCAGCAGCCTTGCCGCCGCCAGCTGCAAAGCCGAGCACGTCTTCCTTCGTGACGCGGCCGTTCTTGCCTGTCGCCGGCACGTCGGCGATGTTCACGCCTTTCTCGCGCGCCAGCTTGCGCACGCTCGGCGTCGCCAGCACTTGGCCTGCCGCCGCTGCCGGCGCAGACGCCGGGCTTGCCGCAGGAGCGCTGCCCGCCATCGGCGTGTCGATCTTCGCCGCCGCAACATTGGCCGCGATCGCGCTGCCGACCGGCTCAACCGCCGCTGGAGCAGGCGCCGCTGCCGGAGCCGCGGCTGCTTCGCCGTGGCCGTGGGCTTGCTGAGGTACTTCGCCGACAACATCGATGATCGCGATGACGTCGCCAATCGTACATACAGTACCTTCGGAAACTTTCAGTTCGACGATTTTGCCTTCTACCGGAGAAGGAACCTCTACTGTCGATTTATCGTTCTGCACATCCATCAATATCGTTTCATCGTTTACGGAATCACCGGGCTTTACATGCCATTTGACGATCTCGCCTTCATGAATGCCTTCGCCCAGCTCCGGAAACCGGTATTCAAACGTTGCCATCGATCACTCACCGTCCTTGTCGCTTCATCGTTTTAGAAATCGAGCACTTTATTCAAGCCGGCAACGATTTTCGCCGGGTTCGGAAGCCATTGATCCTCGACTTGCGCAAAAGGATACACCGTATCCGGCGGCGCTACGCGCAGTACCGGGGCTTCGAGGTGCAGGATCGCTTTTTCGTTAATTTGCGCGATCACTTCAGCCGCGATACCGGACGTTTTTTGCGCTTCTTGCACGACGATCGCACGGTTCGTTTTCTTGATCGACTCGACGATCGTATCGATGTCAAGCGGCATCAGCGTACGCAGGTCGATCACTTCGACTTTCGCGCCGCGCGTTTTCTCGATTTCTTCCGCTGCTTTCAAGGACGTATGCACCATCGCGCCGTACGTGATGATCGTGGCGTCCGAGCCTTCGCGAACGACGTTCGCTTTGCCGATCGGCACCGTGTACTCGCCCTCCGGCACTTCCGCGCGGAACGAACGGTACAGATTCAAGTGTTCCATGAAAAAGACCGGGTCGTTATCGCGAATCGCCGAAATCAGCAAGCCTTTGGCATCGTAAGGGTTCGAAGGCACAACGACCTTGATCCCCGGCGTTTGCACCAGCAGGCCCTCAAGCGGGTCCGTATGCAGCTCGGCTGCTTTCACGCCGCCGCCGAAAGGCGTTCGAATCGTGATCGGAGCCTGGTAACGGCCGCCGGAACGGTAACGCATCCGTGCCGCTTGCACCGCGATTTGGTCGAACGCTTCGAAAATAAAGCCGACGAATTGAATTTCCATAATCGGACGGAAGCCTTGAATCGCCATCCCGACAGCCATACCGCCAATCGCGGACTCGGCCAGCGGCGTATCGAATACGCGCTCTTCGCCGAATTCGCCCTGCAGCCCTTCCGTTGCCCGGAACACGCCGCCTACTTTCCCGACGTCTTCCCCGAAAATGACGACGTTAGGATCGCGCTGCAGCTCGACGCGCATCGCGTCTTTTATCGCTTGAATCATTGTCATTTGAGCCATGGCTGAAAGTCCTCTCCTTTACGCTAAATAATCCGCTTTTTGCTCTTCCAGGTGCTGAGGCGTCGTCTCGAACATGCTGTCGATCAAGCCCGCAACCGTCATTTTCTCGGTCGTTTCCGCCTTCTTGATCTGCTCGGCTACCGTATTTTTCGCGTCTTCCACGACAGCCGCTTCTTCTTCCTCCGTCCAGAGGCCTTTGCTCGTCAAGTAGAGGCGGAAGCGGTTCAGCGGATCTCTAAGCTCCCATTCAGCCGTTTCTTCTTTGGTGCGGTATTTGGACGGGTCGTCGCCGGACATCGAGTGCGGCAGGAACCGGTAGGTGATCGCTTCAATCAACGTCGCGCCTTCGCCGCTGCGGCCGCGTTCGGCAGCGTCCTGTACGGCTTTGACAACCGCAAGCACGTCCATGCCGTCCACTTGCACGCCTTCGATACCCGCAGCTACCGCTTTATGAGCAACGGACAAAGCCGCCGTTTGTTTCGAGAATGGCGTGGTAATCGCATAACCGTTGTTTTGCACCATAAAGATCGCCGGCAATTTGAACGCGCCCGCAAAGTTCAGCGCTTCGTAGAAGTCGCCCTCGGATGAACCGCCGTCTCCCGTATACGTGATGGAGACGCGTTTCTCGCCGCGCTTCTTGAACGCCATTGCTACGCCCATCGCATGCAAATATTGAGCGCCGATGATGATTTGCGGCATGAGCACATGCACGCCTTCCGGAATTTGTCCGCCGTGCTGGTGGCCGCGGGAATACAGGAACGCTTGGTACATCGGCAAGCCGTGCCATACGATTTGCGGCATATCCCGGTAGCCCGGGCAAATGAAATCGTCTTGATTCAGCGCGAATTCGCTGCCGATCATCGTCGCTTCCTGACCGGATACCGGCGCATAGAAGCCGAGACGTCCTTGGCGTGTCAAGTTCACGGCACGTTGGTCCCACGTTCTGGTGAATACCATGCGCCGCATCAGCTCGCGCAATTGCTCGTCTGTCAATTTCGGCATCGCTTCCGGATTGACCACTTGGCCGTCGGAACCGAGAACGGATAACGGCTGCACTTCTTGTACGCCAACGATATATGGCTTACTCATCAGATAAGTCACCTCTTACAGTTAATGTTGGAACAGGGGCAATATCGAAAAAACACAAATTCTGTTATAGTAGTATTATAAACCTGTTTTTGCAAATAACACAAGAACTATCCTGATAAATATGATTTTTTTCACAAATACTAACTATAACAGTTTCACAAAATGAATAGTACAGTGGGTGAAAATTGTGAAAACTATTATAATACAAACGGAGGTATCGACCGATGGAAGAAGACGTCTACTATAAACGAACGATCGTCAAAGAGCTTGTCCCGTCCACATATTTAGGCGAAAACCGCGCGCTGCGCATCTATCTGCCGCCCGGTTACAATGAGCTTCTGTCCTATCCCGTTATTTACTGCCAGGACGGCGAAGATTTTTTTAATTTCGGGCGAATCGCCACCGCCATGAACCGGCTGATCTACGATCACAACGCCGATCCAGCGATTATCGTCGGCGTCGACGTCGACAAAAGCGTTCGGACGAGCGAATATGCGCCGGGCGGCGAACGTTTCGCGGCCTACTGCCGGTTTTTCGCAGAAGAGCTGCTGCCCTTCACTGAACATCATTACCCGGTACGCACCGATTCAAACGAACGGATACTTGCCGGCGACTCGCTGGGCGGAACGGTCTCGCTGCATCTTGCCTTAGATTATCCTAGCCTATTTAAGCAAGTTATATCCTTATCCGGAGCATTTTTGCAGTCAACCCAGGCACGGATCGCCGAAGAGCGCGATTTGTCCTGGCTATCCTTGTCCATGCTCATCGGCACGGAAGAAACAGAGGTCTCCACCGGCCGCGGCACGTTCGACTTCCTCGAGGCAAACCGCATAACAAAACAGCTCCTCGTCGCGAGGAGCTGCCAGCTTGAATATATGGAGAAGCCCGGCAAGCATCTGTGGGGCTTCTGGCAGCAGGAGCTGCCTGCGATGTTATTGCGGTTTCTCTAGAATGCCGTAACGCGCGCGCATCTGTTCGGCCATCTCCCGCACCTCGGCGGCTTGCGGAAGCCACAGCTTGGCGGAAGCCGCGGCCAGCCCGGCCTCGCTTTGCCGCTCGCGAACGACGCGTTTCACCGCATCGGCGAACGCCGCGGCGCCGCCGAACCGCTCGCCGAGCAGCTCGGTCAGGCTCGCCATGCTGTCCTCCGTCACCCGCGGATAGGCCGCATCGGCCGCTGCGCCTTCGGCCGCCCGCTCGTAGAACGCACGCGCGAGCCGCGCTTTAGCGGCACCCGCGCCTTCGGCCACTACGAACGCCTGCACGACGTACGCGTGCTGCTGTCTCCGCTGGGCGATGCCGCAAAACTTGCGGCCGCCGATGCTGAGGTCGAAATCGCCGGGACAGTACGCTCCGACGATTTCGCCCTTATCGACGCCGCCCCCCGCTTCGCGGAGCGCAGTCGCGATCAATTCGTACATCGTCTCGAAATCGTCGCGGAAATCAAGGTCTCCCTTTCTCCGCTTGGCACGGATGAACGAGACGTTCACCACCCCGAGATCCAGGGGCACAGCCGCCCCGCCGGAGTTGCGCACCGCGACGTTGTAGCCCTGAGCCTGGAGCCAACGGGTCGCTTGCGGCGCCCCCGGCAGCCGGCTGTCGCGCAGCCCCATCACGAACGCTCGCGGATGCCGCCACAGATGGACGATGGAAGGCCCTCCTTCGCCCGCATAACGGCAAAGCAATTCCTCAAGCGCGAACGGATACAGCACGTCCGCTTCGCCGAGCTCGTCGGTGCGGTCCAGGACCAGCACGCCTTCCCACCCGCTCGGCTGATGGCCCGTATCGTCTTTGTTAAGTGGTTCGTATGCGCGTTCCATGCCCGTTCCCCTTTTCCCCATCTTGTTCCTCTCATTGTAAAGAGGATCCTCTTGGGATTCAAGGGAAGCTTACCAGAAATCTGTGCCGCATCAGCTTGTCGCGTCTTCCAGCCCTTCGATCTTCGCCTGTCCCCAAGGGGCCACTTTCACATGCACGATCAGCTGCGCGGCTTTTTCCTCAAGCTCTTTGCCCGTATTCTCCGGGACGTAATACTTCTCAATGCCGTAGCTCACCCGGAAGCCGCCTTCGTATCTGTTATCCCACGTGTACAGGGCGCGCGCTTTCAGCGTCACCTCGCCCGCTCCGACCGGCGGCTTCGCATCGTAAGCCGCCACGGGCTCGTATACGCCGTCGGCCCCCGGCTTCACGACGACGTATACGGCGTCCCCGCGCTTGACCTGCCGGTCCGAGCCTTTCCACATCGCAGGCGTAACCGTATTGATATCATATGCCAGCGTGACGTAATCGCCGTACAACAAATCGCGCGGGTCGACGGGTACGGTGCGGATCCGGATATCCTGGCCGTACCAGCCGACGGCGTAGTACGAGATCGCGATGCCGGCGAGCACAAGCGTTTGCAGCAAGGCGAACAGCGCGACCAGCCGCGACCGTCTTTTCTTCAAGTTCATCGCCCCGTTAGGCATCCCGGTTCCCCTCCCCCGCATCGTGTAACACCTGTTTGTTTTTTCGGTTCAAGAACCAGCTCAAGCCGATCAGGAGAACGCCCCCGATGATGAAAAAGAGCGATTTGTCCATAAAGTCCCACGTCAGCTTGCCGTAAGCGACGAGCGTGCTGCAAATGAACAGCGCCGTCCCGAAGTTGATTTTGAACCGCCAGCTTTCGGCATAGCCCCGCCACAGCACGTACAGCGAGAAGAAGAACAGCGACAGCAAATACATCACGTATATACCGGCGCTCAAGTAGAAGAACGGAACGAACAGCACCCATTCGTATGCGGTCGACAACCGCCCCCGCATCGATTTGCCGGCCAGCGAAGCAGCGAACAGCACGCCCAGCGCGCTCAGGTAGGCCAGCGGCTCCGGACTTAGCCCTTCGCGCAGCGAACGTTCGCTCCACTCGCCGCCGATCAGCACCATGAACACGCCGAACACGAACGCGGCGGCGAGCGGCGCAGCTTGAAGCGCGTAGGCGCCGCGGCGCTCCTTCAACCAGTCCCCCAACACATACAGCGCAAGCGCCGGGATAAACATCCACATGAATTTATACTCTTCCGACAGCACCCACATGAGCGCATGCGCCGTGACACTTAAGCTGAAGCACCATACGAGCAGATCGCTGCGGAACTTCCAGCCGTAATAGCCAAGTCCCGCCGCCATGAGAAGAAAGGCAGTATAGCTGAAGCTGCCGAACGAAGCGACGCTGTAGACCTGCGCCGCATCGAACAACAGCAGCGCCAGCAAGTACAAGTAACGGCTGCGGTACATGTACGCGGCCAAAGCACCCGCCGCCGCCCATAGAATGAACGACCCGGCATTGTAAGCGACCAAATGGAACATTTGACCGATCAGGATGATGCCGCCGCCGAAGCTGACGACCCCGAGACCGGCGAGCGCAATCCCCAGCTTCTGCGCGCCTCGCCGCGTCGCCGCCTCGCCGCCAGCGTAAAATCCGCACATGACGAGCACGATCAGCAGAAGCCGGAGCAGTTGGGGAATATCCTGCCAGTTTGCTGCAATAAAGCTCAAAATACCGAGACCGACCAACACGCTTCCCAAAATCGGAAGCAGGCCGACCGCATGCTTTTTATCCTCATAGAGTCCGATAATCCGATCGGCCTGCTCACGGGTGACAATTCCTTGATCGACCCAGGCCGACGCTTCGCGTTCCACCCATTTTTTGCTCAAGCGTATCACCTCTTGTCCGGACCGCATTCCAGTATGCCGTCCTGATACTTTCAGTATAGCGAAGAACGAGGCCGAGAACAGTACTAACTTCGGCTAGTACCTGCCCATTTTTCCATCAGTGGGTGCAGGAAAACTCCGAACTATCTTATTCAAATTTACCCTCTGCTACATTATAATGAATCTAGCTTCTTATTTTTCTATTTGGCGTTGCCCCCGGAGGGATTGTTCCTATATGATGTCCAGAAGACTTTTTGTCAAGCAATTGCTTGGCCTGCTTGCCTTAATGACCGGAGGCGCAGCCGCTACCCGGTTATTCGGAAAAGCCGCCCCCGGCGATCCAGCCGCTCCGCCGGTGCAGCCCAAGCTGCCGGTCCCGGCCCCTGCGAGCCAACCCGCAGCTTCCGGCGCGCCGCTGCTGTCCTTCTTCCTGCTCAGCGATCTGCATATCAGCGCAGCCGATTCGAGCATAGGCGATAAGCTGCACCTCGCGTTGAAAGACGTGAGCAATTTCGAATCAAGCGTCGATACGATCGTCTTCGGCGGCGACTTGACCGACTTCGCCCGCGATATCGAGTACAATCAGCTGAAAAAAATATTGGGCGCCTACAAGCTGCCTCCTTATTACGCGAATATGGGCAATCATGACTATTACGATATTTGGTTGACGGACCGCGGCGCTTTCTCCACCGGGACGATGCCCAACGGCAAGACGGATGCAATGGCGCGGGAGCGGTTCATGCGCTTTTTCGGGTATAAGGATAAACCGTATACAGACGTATGGGTGAACGGCGTACACCTCATCTTGCTCTCACAGGAGGCGTACGTGCAGGAGAAGCCCGATGTCGGCGAGGGCGCCTGGTATTCGGACGAACAGCTCGCCTGGCTGGAGGATAAAATGAAGGCGCACGCGGACGGCAAACCGGCGCTCGTGTTCATCCATCAGCCCCTGCCCGCACCCGGAACCGACGGCGGCACGCACCGGCTCATTCGCGCCAAACGGTTCCGCGCCATTCTCGAACCGTACCGCAACGTCTTCGTGTTCTCCGGACATTCCCACCGGACCTTTGTGAACGAGAACCATTACAATCAGGAGAACACGTTCCACTGGTTCAACAACGCCTCCGTCGGCAAAACCAGGGGCGGCACGAGCGGCACGCCGACCGTTCAAGGCATGTACGTGCAGGTGTACCCGCACCAAGTCGTCGTGAAAGGCCGGGAGTTCACCGACCGTTCGTGGATTCCGGGCGCGGAATGGACCGTGCCGTTGCGCGTGTAGAAGAAGCGGGCGCGGTGTTCAAGGCGATCAACGCCTCCAACGCTTTCGACACAAAATGGGCTTCGCTCCTTCGAGCCAGCCCGTCATCTATTCATGCAATCGATCATACCCGTAAACCGCATCCCCGTGCACATACTTGAGCTTGGCGGCTTCGTTCCGGCCTGACGGATCCTCCGCCGGCGCAATGACCGAGAAAACCGCAAGTCCCTTCTTCTGCTCCCGGGCCAGCCATCCTACGCGCTCTTTCATCGCGGTTGGTTCACCCGGCTGGGGAAAAAGCGGAACGGTGGTTGTAAGCCTGCTTCTGGAATCTGTCCGATCTTCGGATAGATTCTTTTTTTATCCATGTAGGAAATAGGCAAATGTTGTCGAATGTAAATATGAATTGAACTATCGATGTATCGAATTTGTTGCAAAAGGTGATGAACGGTCGTGGATTTTGTTACCCAATTACTATTGAATATGCTCCTTGTCGTAACTCCGGTCATGATGTACCCCTTGTTCTGGATCGATCGTCTGCAGCACATCGACGACACCGGAAACCGGTGGGCCGCCGCCGCTCTCGCCGCCCTCTCGGCCGTGCTCAGCATGACGTATCCGGTTCAACTGGCCGACGGCTTCCAATACGACATGCGCTTTATCGCGCTCACCGCCTGTTTCATGTATACAGGAACGCTTCCTACGCTGGCGGTCTTCGCCGTCGTTGTGCTCTACCGGTTTATGGAGGGGGGCGCCGGCGCTTACGTTTCGCTCGCCATCACCGCAGTCGTCTTCCTCTTCTTGTGGGCCGTGAAGCGCAAAATTCATCCGTCCGCGCTGCTGCAAAAGCCGCTTGTCGCGGGATGGATCGGCCTGGTCGTTGTCGCCATCACCGCGGTCTTATCGATACCGTTCGCGGGACTCGGCCGCATGGTTTATAGTCCGGAAATCGCGCTTTTTTTTGTCGCCTATGCGCTGACTTATATGGGGACTTCGGTCATTATCGTATGTATCGTCCGGCAAATTCGCATCAATCTCGATTTGCGCAAGCAAATCCAGCAGCGCGACAAAATGAACCTGTTGAGCGAGCTGGCCACTTCGTTTGCCCACGAAATCCGCAATCCAATGACGGTTGCGCGGGGATTCGTGCAGATGATGAAGCAGCGCGAGCTTACCGAAGAGAAGCGGCAGGTCTACAACCAGATGGTGCTTGACGAACTGGATCGCGCCCAGTCGATCATCAACGACTACTTGTCGTTCGCCAGACCGCAAATGGAAGCGCTGGAGCTGCTGGACGCCAAGCAGCTTGTGCTTCGGGCGCTGGAGCAGCTCGACACCTTCGCTCAACTGCGGAACGTCCGCATCGAAGTCGATCTGCAGGACAAGCTGATGATCAGCGCGAACGCGGACAAATTGACCCAGTGCATCGTCCACTTGTGCCGGAACGGCATCGAATCGATGCCGGGCGGGGGCATCCTGCGCATCATCGGGTCCGTGCAATCGTCCCGCGTCAGCATCGACATCATCGACCAGGGCATCGGGATGACCGAGGATGAAGTCGGACGTCTCGGCACTCCTTATTACACAACGCGGGGGAAAGGAACCGGACTCGGCATGATGGTGACCTACCGCGTCATTCAGAACATTCAAGGCCGTATCGATGTCACGAGCGAGCAGGGGAAAGGCACCTGTTTTACAATCACGCTCCCTTCGCTGCAGCCGAGCAGCTATCATTGATCAGCCTCCGCCAGTATGTCCATCGCTTCTTGAAAAAGAAGGATGGACTTATTTTTCGTTCCTGCCGGCACATGCCGAATGAGGACGGCAACGGCATATTTCGGATGGTCCGCCGGTCCGTATCCGATAAACCAATGATTCTCGCCGGGCTTGCCGCCGGCCAGCTGCACTTGCGCCGTCCCGGACTTGCCGGCCACCGGCCACTTGGCGGCTTGCAGCGCGCTGCCGGTGCCGTGGTCCACGACTTGCGTCATCCAGCCCAGCATCGTCTTCGCCGTCGCCTGATGAATGGACGGGAACGCTTCCGCATCTGCTGCATGACGCGAATCGAACCGCTCGTATAACCTTTCGTTCCGGAACCGAACCTCTTGCACGACCCGCGGCGACAGCACCTGGCCGCCGTGGAACAGCGTTACGACAAGATTGGCCGCCTGCAGCGGGGTGAGCAGCACGTCACGTTGGCCGATCGCCGTCTGGACGAGCGCCCCCGCGTCTTTACGGTCGGTCGATGCGGCATACACTTGACCGGCTTCTTCCCCGTCCAGCTGCCGGAATCCCGCCGCCGCTGACGTATCCCCGAGCCAGCCGACCCGGTTCGTCAGGCCAAGCGATTGCGCATAGCGCTCCAGTCGTTCTCCGCCAAGCCGCTGCGCGACTTCCGCGAACACGATATTGCACGACTGGGCGAAGCCCTCCTCAAGCGTAAGCGTGCCGTGTCCCTCCTTCTTCCAGCACGTAAAGCCGAATTTCCCGAGCTCCCCGTCGCAATGAAACGTTTCGCCGGGCTTGACGACGTGTTCGTCCATCGCGGCCGCAGCGGTCACCGTCTTAAATATGGAACCCGGCGTCTCCGCCTTTAAAGCGCGATTGCCCCAGCCCGCCTCATTCGCCATATCGACGTGTTCCGGCTGAAAGCTCGGGCGGCTGGCCATCGCGATAACGTCGGCGTTTTCGATATCCATCACAACGACAGCCCCGTCGCGAATAGCCCATTGCTCCAGCTTGCCTTCGATACGCTCCTGCAGCTTGCGGTCCAAGGTTGTGACAATTTTCAACGGATAATACGGGTTGCCCGGCGTTACGGTGCGAATATCCAGCCCCGGAAGCGGCCGCCTTGCCGCATCCGTAAACAGCGACACCGAGGTTGCGCCGATCCCGCGCAGCCACGGCTCGAACGTTTTCTCCAGTCCGGCGTTGCCGATTTTGCTCGTCAATTGCAGCTCGCCCTTATGGAACTGGTCTGTGAATTGCTTCGTGATCCGTTCCGGGTTTTGCCCGATATACCCGATGACCTGGGCTGCAGGCTGGCGCCTGTCGTACCGTTCCTTATACGTCGTCACGCGTAAATCGGGAAGCCCTAGCGCGTCAAGCCGCTGCGCCTGATCCTCGGTCAGGGCAGCCGCTCTGCCATCGACCGTCCAAATTTGAGGCGCCGTAAGCGAATCCAAAAAAACGGTCAGCTGCCGCTCCGGGACGCCAAGCACCTTCGCCGCTCGGGCGAGTGATGCTTCTCGTTCGGCGGCGACGCTCGGGTCCGTTTCGATCGGAAATGCGGTCAACACCCGCATCGTCTTCCCCGTGAGCGATACGCCGTTGCGGTCCACAAAGTCACCCCGTCCGCTGTCGAGCACGATTCCCTGTTCCCGCTGCACAACCGAATTTTCAACCAGATCGATCCCCCGGTCGGTCAAATGCGTAGCGGAGGCGACCTGGATCCAAAACAGCCGTACGTTCCAGCCGATCAAAACAAGAACGATGCCTATCAAAACGGTAAAAATACGGTTTTTTTTCAAGGTTGACGATTCATGCTCGTTCATGGCACTCACCTGCTCGCTTCGCGCTTGTGCTGTTTTCTTCCAGTATGCGCATATACAAGCTTCGACAAACGCGGCAGAGCTTGAAGTCAAAGCCGCACGCCTTCAATCCCATGAAATGGAAAAAAGCGCCCGCCTCTCCGCAGAGGCAAGCGCCGTAACGTGAACCGATCACTCGGTCTATACTTGGAACTTGGACAACGATTCTTTCAAGGAATTGGACAGCTCCTCCAGCTTGTCGGACAGCTTGACGAGTCCGGTGGACACGTTGAGCTGCTCCGAGCTGAGCGATGCCACTTCCTCCGAAGTGGCCGACGACTGCTGCGCCACCGCGCTGACGTTAGCCATCGCATCGCTAAGCACCGATTGGGACGATTCCAATTGACTGATCGACTCGGTCACTTCGGACAGGCGCTCGATAAAGCCTGCCATTTGCGTATCAACCTGCTTGAAGATGGAATCCGCTTCCTTAACCGACGAAATTTGCTCTTGGAAAATCGGATACGCTTGCGACAACACCTGCACCGTCTCGTCAATTTCCTTCTGAATTTGCTCCGTGATTTGCCCGACGATCGCAATCGACTGACGGGATTGATCGGCCAGCTTGCGGATTTCATCGGCCACGACCATAAAGCCTTTGCCTGCCGCGCCGGCTCGAGCCGCTTCGATGGTCGCATTCAAGGATAGAATGTTCGTTTGCTTCGTCATATTGCCGAGCACGTCGAGAATTTTACGAATGGAGCGCGTGCTTTCTTTTAAATTATCGACCTTCTCCACCATGGAGCGGGTCATCGATTCCGTTTCGTTCGTTTTGCCGATCAGCTCGCTCATATAAGTGATCCCTTGCTTACTCGAGCCTTGTACTTCGCCGGCTGACGTGCCCATGATCACATTCGCTTCCACGACACTTTTCATCTGCTTGGCGATGTTGTGCGTCAATTCGTTGCCTCGCTCGGACTCGACCGCCAAGCTGGATGCGCCGTTGGCGATTTCCTCGGTCGCGATCGAGATATCTTTGGCGGACATCGCCGTTCTCTTCGACGCATCGGACAAGTCGGCCGCCGTCTGCAGCACCTCTTGCGCGGAAGCGTTCGTTTGCTGCACAAGCGCCGTAATTTTCTCCATCATTTGGTTGAAGCTGACGCTAAGCTGCCCGATTTCGTCCTGGCTCTTCACATCCATACGGACGCGCAGATTGCCCTGCTCGCCTTCCTTCATCAGGTTGCGCAGCAGCACGAGCGGACGCCCGATCATGCGGGCGATGAAGTAACCGATGATGACGGCAATGACCATCGCCCCGAGCGCCATGCCAAGCGTCAGGTTGAAAATGACCGAAGCGTCTCTGACCAATTCGTTGACCGGCATATAACCGATGAAGTTCCATCCGTTAACCTGCGATTTGTAGTACACGATCTGGTAATCGCCCTTAATGCTGGTCAGCTGGCCGTTCCCCTCTTTGAAAGCGCCTTCGGGCACATCCAGCTTGCTTTCTTTGCCGAGCTGTTCCAGATTCGGGGAGTACACGTACGTATTCGTATCGGAAACGATGATCGTGCTTCCGCCTTCGCCCATGCTGATGCTTTCGGTTTCCCGGCCGATCGTATCGACGCCGATTTCGATCAGCAGCACACCGGTAATTTGACTCGTCGACGGGCTTTTCAGTATGCGGCCCAGGGCGAACGTCGGCTGCGCGTTCCCCAGAACGCCGTCGGTGAATCCTTTCTCCTGTGTACTAAGCCAGACCGCCTGACCGTTGCCCTCGATAATTTTCTTGAACCAGTCCTTCTCGGCCCGGCTGTCGTTGCCCATCGTATTGGCCGTCGAACTTATAGGTTCGCCCGTTTCCGTCAGCAAATGCACGGCTTTAATGCTTTTATTAGAGAAAGCATAAACATTCAGCTTCTCGTTCACTAACCGGTTCAAGTTCATATAATCGTATGTATCTCGTCCTGTTGCGCGAAGATTCGTGATCGTTGCCCGCAAATCTTCGTTCAGCATCATCTGCATGGTCAAATCTTCGAAGGTCGAATAGATCAGGTCAAGCTTCGATCCCGCTTGAATGATCGTTTGCTCCGAAGCGTCCGCCACTTTGTTCTGAAGGACTTGCTTGGACTTGTAATAAGAAGTCAAGCCAACCGTCAACACAAAAAACAAGATGCAGAAGAAAAAAATCAAGAACAGCTTCGCCCCGACGGATTTCATAAGATGGGTCATCCGCATGTTCTGTAAAGATTCGGCGACAGAACCGGCAGCGCTTGTGCCAGACCGCTTAGACCGGGATGTTTGTGCAGCAAGTTTCATTTGTACGCTTTTGCCGAATTTTTGCAGGCTTACAAGTAGTGAAGACAACCTATTCTTCACAGGAAACACCACCTAATTCATTTTGGTTTCAAATCATTTTCTTGTTGCTTCTAGGTACAAGAACCTATTCGACATATTAAGCCAAAATCCTCCACCTTTTATGTATTCCTTTCCAATAAACATAGTGCTTGGCGATTAGCCTATGAAAAGGTTTTATAGGCATGTTTATATATATCGGGATAAAGCCCGTCCTTTTGAAGTACTTTTTTGTTCGAATTTCCGGACACGCAAAAAGGCCCGCGAGCGTGAAGCTTGCTCGCGGGCCTTTCTTTTTCGCATTTCCGTTATTTGCCGACTCGTTTGCGCATCATATCGAACGGACGAACCGGCTGCTCCACTTTCATCCGAATCAATTGCAGCGGATGGCGGGCGGCGTCAAGCGCCTCTCCGGCCTCGTTCGCGATGCTGGGCACCTGCTGCTTGAAGAATGTGCCGCCCGGGCCGAAAAACTCCACCTCTTGTCCCGGTTTAAAGTGGTTGCGCTGCTGGATGAGCGCTATGCCTTCGGCCGGATCGTAGTCCATCACGACGCCGACGAAGTCGTAAGGCGCCGCTTTGTCCTCCGGCTCGAAGATGTGATCCTCGTGACCCGGTTCGTCGTAGAAAAAGCCGGTGTTCAGCGGACGGTTCGCCGCCTTCTGAATTTCGTACAGCCATTCCGGCTTTAACGTATAATTTTGCGGATCGTCGAAGTACGCGTCGATCGCTTGGCGGTACGCATTCACGACCGTCGCCACGTAGTGGACGCTCTTCATCCGCCCTTCGATCTTGAAGCTGTCGACTCCGGAGCGAATCAGCTCGGGGATGTGCTCGATCATGCACAAGTCTTTCGAGCTCATCGAGAACGGATTGTCACCCTCCTGGAACAACGGCAGCTCCTTGATGCCGATCTGAGACGCAGACGTCCCGCCGAGCTCCTCTTCCGTTGTAAACAGGTCATATTTCCAGCGGCACGACTGCGAACAGCCGCCCCGGTTCGAATCGCGGTCCGTAAAATGGTTCGACAGTACGCACCGGCCTGAATAGGAGCTGCACATCGCGCCATGCACGAACACTTCGATTTCGATGTCCACGTTGCGCTTGATGTCGACGATCTCCTCCATGCTCACTTCGCGCGCCAGCACGACGCGGTCCACGCCGTCTTCCTTCCAGAACTGCACGGCCTGCCAGTTCATCGTCGACTGCTGCGTGCTCAAATGAATTTCCAGCTTCGGCGCCACCCGCCGGCACGTCTCGATAATGATCGGATCGGCTACGATGATCGCGTGTACGCCCGCATCCTGAATGCCGCGCAAATAGTCCTCCAGGCCGTCGATATCCTCGTTGTGCGCAAAAATGTTAGTCGCGACGAACACCTTGGCGCCGTATTTTTCGGCAAACTCAACGCCCTCGCGCATTTCTTCGAATGTGAAATTATCCGCGTTGGAACGCAGCCCGTACTGCTGCCCACCGATATATACCGCATCCGCGCCGTAATGCACGGCGAACTTCAGCTTCTCCAGGCTGCCCGCAGGAGCCAGCAGCTCCGGTTTATCCAGACGCACGCGTTTGCCCAGCAGCTCTTGATTGATTAATGTCATCGCACTCACCCCATTTCGTGTAACGCTTCTTAGTATACTTGCTCTTTATAGAAGAACCCGTACGACAGCTCGCGCCGCGGATCCTGCAGCTTGCGAATCGCCTCCAGCCACTCTTCCTGGAACCGGTAACCGCCCGGGTCCGCCGTATAGGCATCGATCGCTTGTTTGTAGCTGCGCAGCACCGTTTCGTTGTAGGCCGGCGTCTTCAAGAGCGACTCCACCTTCAAGCAGTCGATGCCGCCTTCCAGCAGCTCGTGAAGGCTGTCCAGCATGCAGACATCGTCCGAGCTCATAATGTGCGTGCCGTTCACATCCTCGTACACCGGATACCGCTCGTTCTGACGCTCCTGCTCGATCAGGAACAAACCTTCATCCATGCCGAGATCCAGCTGTTCCAGCTCTTCGGGACGGCCTTGATGTTCCTTGTAATTCGTCAGCAAGCTCCGCTTCGAGTGGTAAATGTTCGTGATGCCGTGCACCTGCACTTGAACTTCCAGCTCGGGCAGCTGCCGCTTGATCTCCAGCGTCTCCTCGAGGTTCAACTCGCGTGCCAGCACCATCCGGACGGCTCCCTTGCCCGCCCAATACCGGGCCGTCGCGTAGTTGGTCGACGTCATCTCCGCATTCCAATGCAGCTTCATGCCGGGCGCCGCTCTGCGAACGGCGATCAGTACCGCAGGGTCGCCGAAAACGAGCCCGTCGACCTGCACACGGTCCAGCTCTTTCAAATACGTTTCAAGCGGGGCCAGCAGCCCGTTATCCATAAGGTTGTTCACCGCCACATACACACAGGCGTTGCGTGCATGCGCCCAAGGAACAAGCTCTTCAAGCCCGGCTATGGAGATCTCGCCCGGTAAGCGCAGGCCGAAACGATGCTCGCCTACGACAACGGCGTTTGCACCCGCCTCGATATAACGCTGCGCCTCCCGGACCGTACCGGCCGGGATCAGCAATTCCGGTTTTTTCGTCATGACCATCACACCTTCTTTCCTTGAGACAACTTTGACTACTTGTTGCTCTCGGCAATATTTTTCTTATGCTGCTCGAACGTTTCCGCAAACAAGTGCGTTCGGCTGCCGTCCTTCTTCGTCACGTAGAACAAATAGTTCGTCTCGGCGGGGTAAATCGCCGCGTGAATCGAAGCGAGCGACGGGCTGGCGATCGGCCCCGGAGGCAGCCCTTTGTTCAAGTACGTGTTATACGGGCTCTCGATACGCAAATCTTTCTCGAACAGCCGCTCTTTCGGCTTATCGAACAAGTATTGAATCGTGGCGTCAATTTCCAGCTGCTTGTTTTGCTTCAACCGGTTGTGAATAACGCCGCTGACGAGCGCCCGCTCTTCCTCTACCGCCACTTCCCTCTCCACCAAGGAGGCGAGCGTTAACATTTGGTGAAACGAAAGGCCGCGTTCGGCCATCGCCTGCCGCCAGCCTTCGGGCAGCTCCTGCAGCCGTTTGTCCAATTCGCCGACCATCGTGGCGATCATCTCTTGCGCCGAGGCGTCTTTCTTCCACTCGTAGGTTTCGGGGAACAAGTAACCTTCCAGCCGCACCTTCATATGCGGATCCGCCGGTATGCCCGAAGCCACCGAGTCCCCGGATCCTTGGAATTGCTGCGCCGCCGCTTCGAACGCCTGCGCGTCGACGCCGAGCTGCTGCAGCTTCTCGGCTGTTTGCTTCAGCGTAAAGCCTTCCGGAACGGTGAGGCGTATACCCGCCGACTTCACCGTCTCGCCGCGATTGAACAGCGAGACGATCGCTTCCTTCGACAAGCCGGGCGACAGCTCGTATTCGCCCGCTTGAAACTTGCCGCCCTCGCCCTTCAGCTTCAAGTACCACCTGAAGAGCCGCGCATCGCGGATTAACCCTTTCTCTTCAAGCTGCGAGGCAAGCTCGCTGATCCCCGTTCCGGGAGGGTACGCCACCCGCTTGAGCTCGCTTGACGCCGGAAGCGGCGCAAGCCCGCGGCTGACGTACAGCATCAGCCCTAGCGCGGTCCCAAGGCCGATGAGAATTATGATCATGATTGCTGCAATTCCAACACGTTTCAGCGACATCGCCTGCTATCTGCACCTGAAAGGGCGCCGCTCCTTTCTTCTATTCAAACGAAAAAGAGCGGAGAATCTCCGCTCGTGGTATACGGCCAACCTACATTACAACGATTCATCCGCCGGAAACGTCCATTCGTCGAAAAGCTCCGAGACCTCTTCCCACTCGTCGTCGTCTTCGATCGTCTCCAGCGCAAGTTCCCCGTCTTCATTACGCGTTACGCGAAAAACTTCCGGTTCATCCTCTTTGCCCGGCTTCGCCTTCTCCAGCATGGCATAGCCTTGGCCGTTCCTGACAAGCTCCGACACAATGCGGTACACGACGGATTCTTGATGCTCATCAGATAAAATAATATCATCTCCGTACGCTTCCCGCAACTGGCGCGTCGGCACCGCTTCCGAGGCCGAATTCGACATGGGCCTCCTCCTTTGCACCTAAGCTTACTTGGACTCTTCTTCGTCTTCCTCGAATTCGTCCATCAGCGTGTTGAACGTTTCTTCGACAATGTTCCATTCTTCTTCATCGTCGATCGTGTACAGCTGCAGATCGTCGCCGTCTTCTTCATAACGGAACGCATACACCTCGTCGGATTCCTCGTCGGCGTCCACAGGGACGACCATCATGTACTTCTTGTCCGAGCCGTCCACTTCGAACTTCATAATCACTTCAAATTCTTCTTCGTTGCCTTCATCATCCGGAATGAATATAATTTCGGGCTCTTCTTCCTGCAACAGCTCTTCGTTCACGTTCTGGTCGTTCTGAGACATGAGTTCTTCACCTCTTCGAGTTGGAGTTGGCATCCATATATCCTTGCAATATGAGCGCGGCCGCCATCATATCGATGACCTGCTTTCTTTTCTTGCGGCTGACGTCCGCCTCGAGCAGCGTACGCTGCGCGGAGGCGGTGGTCAACCTTTCGTCCCACAAATGTACGGGCAATTGTAGTTTTTCATGTAAACTTTGGGAAAATGCAATGCAAATTTCCCCACGCGGGCCGATCGTGTTGTTCATGTTCTTCGGCAAGCCGACCACGATCTCCGACACGCCGTAATCGCGGATAATTTCGCGCAGCCGGTTCGTGTCCCTCTCTTCCGTCGTACGACGGATGACTTCCAGCCCTTGCGCGGTCCAGCCCAGCTCGTCGCTTACCGCAACGCCGATCGTTTTGTCCCCGTAATCCAAGCCCATTAAGCGCATAACTTGCTCCTGTCCGTCCCTCTTGCGTCCCGCTTCTAAGATTTGTACTGCTGCAAATAGGAACGAACCAGCTCTTCGATCAGTTCGTCCCGTTCCCGTTTGCGAATGATGCTCCGGGCGTTGTTGTGACGCGGAATGTAGGCCGGATCGCCGGAGAGCAGGTAGCCGACAATTTGATTGATCGGATTGTACCCTTTTTCCTGAAGCGCGTCGTACACCGCGAGAATGACTTCTTTGGGCGAGGTTTCGATTTCTTCCGCTTTCATGTTGAATTTCATCGTTTTATCCATAGAACTCATATCTGCGAAGCACCCCCCTGCAAAGTTATTACTGACTTATTCGCCATCGGCCATAAAATTCCTGTTGACAGCGAACATTTATTTGGATGCGACCAGCCGTTCGACCGTTCCGAGGGCTTCCTTCAGCTTGGAGGCGTCTTTACCGCCCGCCTGCGCCATATCCGGACGGCCGCCGCCGCTGCCGCCGCAAGCCGCAGCGACTTCTTTAATCAGCTTGCCGGCATGATAGCCTTGCCCGACCAAATCCTGTGAAACGGCCGCTACCAGATTCACCTTATCTTCCGCCGCAGCGCCGAGCACGATGATGGCCGAACCGAGCTTTTGCTTCATCTGGTCGACGATATTGCGCAGCGATTCCATATCGCCCGCGCTTACTTCGGCCGCAAGCACGTTAACCCCGTTCACGGCTTTGACCTGATCGGTCAGGGAGCCGGCTTCAATGCCGCCCAGCTTCGCTTTCAACGATTCGTTCTCGCGGGAAAGCTCCTTCAATTGGGTGAACAAGCCTTCCACCCGTTTCGGCACGTCCGTAATATTCGACTTCAGCAGGCTTGCCGCATCGCGCAGCAGCTGCAGCTGTCCGTCCAAGTATTGGTAGGCCTGACGCCCGGTCGTCGCTTCGATCCGCCGTATGCCGGAGCCGATGCCGGACTCGCTGACGAGCTTGAACAAGCCGATTTGGCTCGTATTGGACACGTGGCAACCGCCGCACAGCTCCAGGCTGTAACCGCCGATGCGAACGACACGCACAACATCTCCGTATTTTTCCCCGAACAACGCCATAGCGCCCATCGCTCTCGCTTCGGCGATCGGCTTGAGCGAAATGTCCACCTCGAGGCTGTTCCAAATTTGCGCGTTGACCCGCCGCTCGATCTCCTGCAGCTCTTCGGCGGAAATGCTTCCGAAATGCGAGAAGTCGAAACGCAGACGTTCCGGCGCAACGAGCGAGCCCGCTTGATTGACATGGTCGCCCAGCACTTCTTTCAAAGCTTTATGCAAAAGGTGCGTCGCCGTATGATTCTTGATAATGTCCTCGCGGACATCCTGAGTCACAGTTGCCTGCACCGTCTCTCCGCTGCGCAGCACACCGGCCTGGACGACGACGGTATGCACGTGCTGGCCGTGGGGGGCTTTGCCGACCGATTCGACTTTAAGCACGGTATCGCCCGCTGTCATGTAGCCGTGATCGCTGACTTGACCGCCGCTTTCCGCATAGAACGGCGTCCGGTCCAGGATAACCTGACACGTTTCACCCGTTCCGACCAGATCGACGAACTGCTGCTCATGCACGATTGCGATCACTTTAGCACTTGTTACCAAATCAGTATATCCAACAAACTCGCTTTTAACCGTAAAATCAGCCAGCGGTCCGCCCTGCACCTTCATGCTGTCAGACTCCTGGCGTGCCGCGCGGGCGCGGTCCCGCTGCTCCTGCATCGCACGGTCGAACCCTTCGCGGTCCACCGTCAGCCCTTGCTCCGAAGCATAATCCTCCGTCAGATCGAACGGGAATCCGTAGGTATCGTACAGCTTGAAAGCGTCCGATCCGCTGATCGTGGTCAAACCTTCCTTGCGGGCCTTCTCGGTCAACTCGGCCAGAATGGCGAGACCGCCGCCGAGCGTCTCATGGAAACGCTCTTCTTCGGTACGGATCACCTTCTCGATAAATTCGCGCTTCTCCACCACTTCCGGGTAGTACACGCCCATAATTTCGCCTACGACCGGCGTCAACAGGTACAGGAACGGCTTATCCATACCAAGCACCACTTTGCCGTATCGGACCGCACGGCGAAGCAAACGGCGGATGACATAGCCGCGTCCTTCATTGGACGGCAGTACGCCGTCGCCGACGGAGAACGCTACCGTCCGGATATGGTCGGCGATAACTTTGAGCGCGACATCCTGCTCGTCGTTTTCTTTGTATTTGACCCCGGCCAGCTCGCACGTTTTTTGAATGATCGGCTGGAACAGATCGGTGTCAAAGTTCGAATCGACATCTTGCAGAATCGAAGCGAACCGTTCGAGTCCGGCGCCGGTATCGATGTTTTTGTTCGGAAGCGGCGTATAGCTGCCGTCCTTATTATGGTTGAACTGCGAGAATACGAGGTTCCACACCTCGAGGAAGCGCTCGTTCTCGCCGCCCGGCCAGCATTCCGGATCGTTCAGGTCGCCGTATTTGTCGCCGCGGTCGTAAAAAATTTCCGTACACGGTCCGCAAGGCCCTTCGCCGATATCCCAGAAGTTTTCCTGGAGCTTGTAAATTCGCTCTTCCGGAATCCCGATTTTCTTGTTCCAAAGCTCGAACGCTTCCGTATCTTCCGGATATACGGTAACGGAGAGACGCTCCGGATCGAAGCCGATCCATTCTTTGTCGGTCAGAAACTCCCACGCCCACGTGATGACTTCTTCCTTGAAGTAATCGCCGATGGAGAAGTTGCCGAGCATTTCGAAAAAAGTGTGGTGGCGGCGCGTCTTCCCCACGTTCTCGATGTCGTTCGTCCGGATACACTTCTGCGAGTTGGCGATCCGCGGGTTCTCCGGTACGATGCGGCCGTCGAAGTACGGCTTCAGCGGCGCCATCCCGGCGTTGATCCAGAGCAACGACGGGTCGTTGTGAGGCACGAGCGGGGCGCTCGGCTCGATTTTATGGCCTTTGCTTTCAAAAAACTTTAACCATTTGGAACGAATTTCACTAGCTTTCACTTTCGTAAGCCCCCCCTGAATTGAAATGAAACGGGAAAAACAATAAAAAAACGCCCCTGAAAACAGGGACGATTGCTCGCGGTACCACCCTGGTTATTGCACGGCCTTCGCCTGCGCTGTTAACGCTCGGCGGTTCTGTGCAATCTCCTCTTCGCGGACGATAACGGGTCCTTCCGGCGGAGTTTATCCGCGCTCCGAAATGAGCGTTCAGTCGCCCTTCATTAGGAAGACTCTCGCAGCGGACCGCACCCAAGCCCGGCTCTCGGACATGGCCTGCGCCTGCCTTCTCGCCGTATCGGTATGCATCCGAGCCTTCTCTCTGGCTAATGGACTACAACCTACTGAATTTCTTCAACGCTTTCTTGTTTGGAAGCCAAAGCTTTACAAAGCAAAATTATACCTTTCCGACGGCGGGCCTGTCAACCGAGATCCGCCCTGTAGAGCCCGGCATTTGGGCGTATCCCGTTCCCGTGTCCCGTGCGGGGCCGGGGCCCTACTCCCAAACGAGGGAGGTCAACAGCTTGTGTTCGAACGCCCGGATGACGAATGCCTCGTAGAAGTCGCGGCGGACAATCCATTGGTACACCGCATTGTGGTGCGCATAGAACAACACGTCGGTCAGAACGTCGTTATGGCCAAAATAATCGCGCACCGCCTTCACGCCCTTCTCGACACTCGCATCCGGCACGGATAGACGCAGCCAAAATTCCACGTCCGCCTCCCCGTCGTTCTGCTCCTCCCAAGATAAGAGCTTCTCGTCATATGTATAGCGAAGCTTTGTCATCGCAGCCTTTCCCCCTTACATCAAATATCTTACATAAATATATACGTGCGCCAGCGCCACCGAAAACAGCATCAAAGGAAATGCGATTATCATATATTTCATAAACGATATCGGATATCCTTCCCTGGCGGACATGCCGGCGACGATCAAGTTGGCGCTGGCCCCGATCAGCGTCCCGTTACCGCCGAGGCAAGCCCCTAGCGCAAGGCTCCACCAGAGCGGCTCCAAATCGGATACGCCCATCGTTCCCATCTCGAAGATCATCGGAATCATAGTGGCCACGAACGGGATATTGTCGAGGAACGCCGAAGCGAGCGCGCTAAACCACAAAATCATGATCGACGTCTTCGTCACATCCCCGCCGGTCAACTTGATCGCCTGCTCGGCCAAAGCCGCGATGACGCCGGTTTCAACTAAACCCGATACGAGCACGAACAATCCGATGAAGAAAAATATCGTCATCCACTCGACCCGGCGGAACGATTCTTCCAAATAATGCTCCCCGGTTAACAGGAGCAACAGGAACGCGCCGGCCAAGGCCACCGTGGCCGATTCCAGATGGACGATCTGATGGATGAAGAAGCCGCCGATCGTTAAGCCCAGCACGACCAAACTTTTGCGAAGCAGCGCCGGGTTCTGGATTTCCGACTTTTCATC
The DNA here is from genome assembly GCF_055379675.1 of Paenibacillus sp. JCM 9796. Lineage (NCBI taxonomy): Bacteria > Bacillati > Bacillota > Bacilli > Caryophanales > Paenibacillaceae > Paenibacillus > Paenibacillus sp. JCM 9796. Next base: position 4,206,453 of record NZ_AP043723.1, on the reverse strand, counting down.
CAGATCCATGACGCCGCGCCGCAGCTCCTCCGTTGTCTGAATGTCTTTGCGAAACAGCAGGACGAAGACCGGGATCGTCGCGATCAGGATGATGATCACAATCGGCGTCAGGTTGTTGATGAACGCCATGAACGTCAGTTCCTTCACCGCGCTGCCGATCATAATGTTCGGCGGATCGCCGATTAACGTCGCAGTCCCGCCGATGTTGCACGCAAATATTTGTGAAATGAAGAACGGGATCGGATTGACCCGCAGCTGTCGCGTAATGCTGAAAGTGACCGGCACCATCAGGAGCACCGTCGTGACGTTGTCGAGGAACGCCGAACCGAACGCCGTCACGATCGCCAGCGCGACCATGATGCGCGCGGGGTGTCCGCCGACTTTTTTGGCCGCCCAAATCGCGACGTACTTAAATACCCCCGTCTCCGCCGTAATGCTGACGATGATCATCATCCCGACGAGCAGTCCGAGCGTGTTAAAGTCGATGTGATGGAGCGCCGTTTCCTGATTAACGATTCCGAGCACAACCACTAGAATGCCGCCGGTCATGGCGACGATCGTTCGGTGGATTTTCTCCGAGATGATGAATCCGTAGGCGACGAGAAATAACCCGATAGCGATGAGCGCTTGCATGTCCATATTGATAGTCCTCCTGCGATGTCTGGTGAGACCCTGAAAAAAGACAAAGAGGAGCCCTTGGTGACAGGCTCCTCCTATGAAACGATTGCTGAATATGCAGTTGTAGACGGGCTTCAGGGTCTCCCGAAAAAAATTCCATCTGTATATACGCCGGAGGTTGCAATTTGTTGCGCCCATGACCAAATTTTTTTTTAAACGGTTCGTTTATGCACGTAATATAAAAAGACATGCTGCAGAATAACCTTGATTACCGCAAAGAACGGAACCGCCAATATGAGCCCGACCACACCCGCCACCTCTCCTCCAACGAGCAGCGCGAACATGATAAATAATGGGTGCATGTTCAAAGAACGGCCGACTACCTGCGGTGAGATGACGTTGCCCTCGAGAATTTGGCAGACGGTATTGACCACGATAACCAGCAGCAGCATTTTGATCGAAATCGTCGAGGCGACGATGAGCGCCGGAGCCGCGCCGAGAAACGGCCCCAGGTACGGAATGATGTTGAACACCGCGACCACGCTTGCCAGCAGCAGCGCATAGGGGATGCCGATTGCCCAATACCCGATGTAAGCAAGCAGCCCGACAATCAGACAAACCGTAAACTGTCCGCGAATGTAGTTGCCGAGCGCCGTATCGATATCGGTCAGCATCGACACAATCTCTTTGCGGTGCGTTCTGGGCACAATGGCCAGCGTCGTTTTTTCGATCAATTGAAAATCTTTCAAAATATAGAATGCGACGAACGGGATAATAAAAATCATAAACAGCTTATTGATCGTATTGCCGATCCCGTTGATGTAATCGGCGATCGCCAGCGAGATGCCGTCCTCCAGCTTCGCCAACGATTGATGGATCCCGATCCGGACGCTGTCCGGCAAAAACTGCAGGCCGTTCAAGTCGTCGACCAGGCTCTGCGCCTTGAACGAAACGTCCGGCATGTGCTCGTTCAGCTCCGCCAGCTGGCGAACGAGCATCGGAATCACGTTCATCAGGATGACCGTCATGGACATGATGAACAAGGCGTAGATCAGAAGCACAGCGATCGTACGCGGCACTTTGCGTGCGCCCAGCAGCGAGACGACCGGATTCAAGACATAGGAAATAATGAGCGCGATGATAAACGGTGTCAAAATTTCGCGCAAAAACCAATACACCCCTGAAATCATCGGCCGGAGCTGCATCAGCAAATATAAAATAACAAGAATGAGCAAGGTATAAACCATCCCGAGCAGAACGCGGTTTTTGGGCAGCCGTTCCAGACACGTCCCCTCCTTCGGCATCTTTCGGTACCGGCTTCGTCAGTACGAACGAACATCCATATACTACAGTATATGTACAACCCCTGGTTCTTAACCCAATATTCGGACGTCCCCCGCACATAAAGCCGGCACGAGCCGAATACAATGAAGAAGGACGAACGGGACAAAAAAACACCGCAAGCGAAGGAGCGACGCTCCCTGCAGCGGTGTTCATAGGCGTTATATTGTAAGTCGGCTTGCCGGTCCGAACCGTTAGTTGGCGTGAACTTGCGGCATTTCCTCTTCAAAGAAGAGATCATCCAACGAACTTAACGTGCCGTCTTCCTCGACTTGGAATACGGACATCTTCTCCCCGTTCACGGTCAGTTCGATAAAGCAGCCCCAGCAATAAAATTGATGCGAGCCGATTTTGCCGATATCTTTGGAATTACAGTTTGGACAACGTAACATCTGTATCACCCTATTCTTCTTTTGGTACGAAGATTTCCTCCAACGCCTCGCTTGCGCGTACGGGAACAATTAAGGCGTCCTCGCCGACTTTCACGGAATCCGGCATGGGCAGCCATTTGCGCCCTTCTTTGAGATCTGAAATGAAACCCTCGGTCAATTCGTATCCTATTACTTTTTTACCCGTTTTTGCATCTAAATAAACATCCTCGACGACGCCGAGTTGTTGACCGTTCACGGTCAGCAGCGGAAGTCCCTTGATCCGGTGTCTCCCGCCAAGCAGAAGCTTCCAGGTATTCTTCGCTTCAAGCGGCTTAATCGCGTCCTCCCGCTTGATCGTAACGGCGTCTTCGCCTAGTGCGATAACGTCTTCCCATTCCACGCAAGTCGCTTCTTGAAACCAATGTCCCGCCCCTAGCAGAAACGCCTGCACTTGCCAATCCTCGTCGAGCAGCAGATCCGTAACTTCACCGACTTGTTTGCCGGTATGCACGCAGATCACAGGCAACCCGATCACATCCCGCGTACGTCTCACCAAACTCTCTCCAATCGTGAATTGGCTTAAACGATACTACGTAAACGGCGGATGACGGTTTCAACCCGTGACGCGGTTTCGCGAATCTGTGCGGAATCATTCGAGGCGCCGAAGCTGAACCGAATCGCCGACGAAGTTCTCGCTTCGGATAACCCCATCGCTTTCAGCACATGGGATACCTCCAGCGATCCGGAGGTACACGCCGATCCGCTTGCCGCCGCGACTCCGGCCAAATCGAGATTCATCAGCATCGATTCCGTCGAGACGCCCGGGAAGCTGACGTTCAAGATGTGCGGCAGCCGCTCGCTCGGATGTCCGTTCACGATGAAATCGTCCGGGCTGAGCCGCTTTTCCAGCTCGTTTACCAGTTCTTGACGTAGTGTTTCCACGTGATGTTTCTTTTCATACCTCGCGCGGTCAAAAAGTTCAACCGCCTTCGCAAAACCTGCGATCGCCGGGGTATTCTCCGTACCTGGGCGCCGTTTGCGCTCCTGGGAGCCGCCGTAGCCTAACGGCACGAACCGAGCGTTCTTCGCTATATACAACGCGCCGACCCCTTTGGGACCGTTCAATTTGTGCGCGGAAAAGCTCATAAAGTCAACAGGCAGCGCATGCAAATGAAGCGGCATGTAAGCCAGCGCCTGAACCGCGTCGACGTGAAAGGCGATTCCCTTCTCGCGAGCCAGTGCGCCGATCGCTTCGATCGGCTGCAGCGTGCCGACTTCGTTATTGCCGTACATGACGCTGATCAATATCGTATCCGGGCGAAGCGCGGATTTAATGTCGTCCACCGAGACCCGTCCGTATTCGTCGACCGGCACGTAGGTCACTTCGTAGCCGAGGCGCTCCAATCTCTCGCATGTATGCAGAACCGCATGATGCTCGATCTGCGTCGTAACGATATGGTTGCCGCGAGCGCGGTTCGCTTCAGCGGCGCCGAACAGCGCCATATTATCGCTCTCCGTGCCTCCGCCGGTAAAGACGAGCTCAGACGGCGCACATCCGACGAAAGAGGCGATCCGATCGCGCGCTTCGTTCAGCGCGCTCTTCGCGTCGCGGCCGGCCCAATGCGTGCTGGAGGCATTCCCGAAGCTATTCGTCCAATATGGCATCATGGCTTCCACCACTTCCGGATGAACCGGGGTTGTTGCGGCATGATCCAAATAAATCAGGTTCAATGTACTCACCACATCGTTCATAAGAAATGTAAAGACACTTAGATATAAAACATATAGCTGTCGTGATGGCTTCCCTCGTCATGATAGGAGATCATATCCTGCAGCGAGGTCGAATCCAGCACTTGTGCGATGCCATCGCGAATGCGTATCCACAAGTTCCGTTTGGCAGGGTCGTCTTCCTCCGTAAAATCGACGGGGCTGATCGGACCTTCCAGTACCCGAATGACATCTCCAGCGGAAATCTCCTCGGGCGATTTTGATAATATATATCCACCGTAAGCGCCGCGAATGCTTTTGACTAACCCGGCATTACGCAGCGGGGCAACCAATTGCTCCAAATAATGCTCGGAAAGCTGATGCTTTTCGGCGATGCTTTTCAGTGAGGTGGGGCCTTCTCCGAACCTGGTGGCAAGCTCCATCATGATGGTCAGCCCGTAGCGGCCTTTAGTTGATATCTTCAAATCGAGCACCTCATTTACATATCATACATTTTGGTATCTTTTCTATGGTAACACAAAACCTTCTATTGTGGGAGAAAAACAATGACGATATGTTGAAATAATTTTATTTATGAGCAAATCTATGTATAATACTAAGCAGGCCACAAGAGCAAAGCGAGGGGATTAAGAATGAGTAAACCACGTGTTGTCCTCGGCATGTCAGGCGGCGTCGATTCGTCCGTTGCGGCGCTGCTCCTGAAAGAGCAAGGTTACGAGGTCATAGGCGTATTCATGAAAAACTGGGACGATACCGACGAGTTCGGACACTGTACGGCGGAAGAAGATGCCGAAGATGTGCGCCGGGTATGCAGTCAAATCGGTATTCCTTATTATACGGTAAATTTTGAGAAACCATACATGGACAAGGTGTTCGCCTATTTCTTGGACGAATATCGCAAAGGTCGCACGCCGAACCCGGACGTCATGTGCAACCGGGAAATCAAATTCGGCGAGTTTCTGAACAAGGCGCTCGAGCTTGGTGCAGACTATATTGCGACCGGCCATTATGCACGCGTCGAGCAAGTTGACGGCGTATATCGGCTGCTGCGAGGCGTCGATTCGAATAAGGATCAGACGTATTTCCTGCACGCACTGAGCCAGTACCAGCTCTCCAAGGCCATGTTCCCGATCGGCCATCTGCCGAAGCCGGAAGTCCGCGCGATCGCGGAGAACTCGGGTCTTGCGACCGCGAAGAAAAAAGACAGCACCGGCGTTTGCTTTATCGGCGAGCGAAATTTCAAAGAGTTTCTCAGCGGTTATTTGCCGGCCAAGCCGGGTGAGATGCGCACGCTGGACGGGGAATTGAAGGGCCGCCACGACGGCCTGATGTACTATACCCTCGGACAACGCCAAGGGCTCGGCATCGGCGGCTCGGGCAGCGGCGAGCCTTGGTTCGTCGCCGGCAAAGACCTGGAGCGTAACGTGTTGTACGTCGTTCAAGGCGAGAAACATCCGGCGTTGTACTCGAAGGGCTTGCTGGCCACCGACTTGACCTGGATCTCGGGAGAACCTCCGCAAAGCCCGTTCCGCTGCACGGCCAAGTTCAGATACCGCCAGCCGGACCAAGGCGTCATCGTTCATTTCGAAGCGGACGGCAGCTGCCGCGTGGAATTCGATCAGCCTCAGAAGGCGATTACGCCGGGACAATCCGTCGTGTTCTATGACGGCGATGTCTGCTTGGGCGGAGCGGTCATCGACAAGATGGTGAAGTGACGCGGACAAGGTTTGGCTATACCGCATCAGGCACCGGAGATCGGCTGACTTGAGCGTTCGGCGTCCCATATACAAAAACCGTCAAGGTACTCCACCTTGACGGTTTTTTTGTATAAAATTATTTCCCGGGTTATAACGCAGACCGCTCAACCGATCGTCAGCTTGCCTTCCGGATACCGATAGCTGTCCTTCTTAAGCTTCGGCTGCAAAGCGAACGCCAGCGTGATCAGACCGACTCGGCCGATATACATCATGACAATGATGTTTATTTTGCCGGCGAAGCCTAGCTCTGGCGTCAGTCCCGCGCTTAAGCCCACCGTCCCGAAAGCCGAAGCCGCTTCGAACAAAATCATCAGGAAATCTTGCCCCTGCACGGTGGATAACGCCATCGTGGACAGCACGAGGCAAAACAAGCCAAGCAAGGAAAAGGTCGTCGCTTTATATATATCTCTCTTCGGGACCCGGTAACGGAACAGGACCATGTCTTGCTTCCCCCGCACCATGGTCAGTACGGCGCCGACCAGAATAACGAAGGTTGTCAGCTTGATCCCGCCGCCGGTGGAGCCGGGAGCCGCGCCGATAAACATCATGATGACCATCAGGAATTGCGTAGCCGACCGCAATCCGGTAATATCGATCGTATTCACTCCTGCGGAGCGCAAGGTGATCGCTTGGAACAACGAGGCGAGAATTTTCGTGTCGAGACTGAGCGGGCCGAGCGTACGCGCATTCGTATATTCGAATATAAAGATGAGCAGTGCGCTTAACAGCGTCAAAATGCCGGTAGCCGTCAGCACAACCTTGCTGTGCAGCGACAGGCGCCGCGAGCTCGGGTAATCCACGAGCTCTGAGAGCACGATAAATCCGATACCGCCGAACAAGATAAGCAGCATCGACACAAGGTTGATTCCCCAGTCCGCCACATAAGGCGTCAGGTTGCGGAACCCGCCAAACAGCTCAAAGCCCGCGTTGTTGAACAGCGATATGGCATGAAACACGCCGTAATAAAGCGCATGGCCGAGCGGCATCTCCTGCGACAAGCGATAGGCGAAGTACAGCGCGGCAAAGCTCTCGATGACGACGGAATAGATCAGCACCTTCATAATAAGCCGCACGACGCCTTCGATGCCGAGAAGATTCATCGACTCCTTCAGCATGAGCCGATCGCGCAGCGAAATCCGCTTCTTCATCGCGATTGCGAACCATGTGACCGTCGTCATAAAGCCCAAACCTCCGAGCTGCACCAGAATCAGGATGACGACTTGACCAAACTTTGTAAAATAAGTGCCCGTATCGACCACGAGCAATCCTGTCACGCAAGTAGCCGAGGTCGCCGTGAACAACGCGTCGACCCACGGGGTAGCTTCCCCGCTTACGGCAGCGGCCGGCAGCGACAACAACAGCGTGCCGACCGCAATAATAAGGGCGAAACCGCCGGCAAACACGCGCGGCGGCGTCAGTTTGAACCATTTGGACTTGCGTTTCACTCGTATGTCATCTCCTTGCACCGGGCTCCTTCTTATGAGCTAGTATACCACGACGCAACTAGGCGGCAAACGTCATCGTCACCTTTCGTCAAGCAGCGGACTTTTCCGCATGCGAAGCTTCAGCCGGGTTCAAGCGCCGATACCGAGCGCCGTCAGCACCATATAGATCGTCACGACCCATCTCGGCATATCGGGAGATACCGCCCGAAAGCTGTGTAAGAAATTCGTCCATGCAGGCCTCCTGCGGTCATAAGCTTTTACGGCTCTCTCCGACACGCGAATCCGGATGGTGATTGAACGTATCCGCGTATTCCACCAATCCGATGTCGCAGCCGGGCCCCAGGCTCACATTCTTGGCCCGGACGATGCCGGCGCGGGTGTGCTCCAGATAAACCTCGTCGCCTTCAATCGTATCGACGATCAGCGCATCTTCTGCGAACATCAGCGCCCGTACCAGCTTGCCTAGCGCGCCGGCAAGCTCCGTTTTGCGGACAGATATCGTTTCGCCGCCGATTTCTTTAGCCCGGCATTCCGTGTACAAGTCGACTTCGATGCTACCCGCATTCAGCAGACCGTCCACGCGAAAGCAGCCGCGGGAACGGAACGATTCCGCTTCGCAAGCGCCCTGAACCTTCAAATAACCGTTCACCACGATGTCTTCTCCGGATAAGCCGGCCTTCACCTTCAACTGCCCGTCGACTCTCAGCTCGCGTGCGCTTAAGCTTCCTTCCACGTCCGCTTTGCCGTTAATTTGCATGCTGCCGGTATCCACCTTCGCTTCAAACGAAGTCGAGCCGTTGACTTCCACCGTTTGAGCCTTCACCTCGCCGTGTATGCTCGACCTTCCGTTACAGACGAAGCTCACACAATCCAAAGGACCGTTCACGTTCCCTTGCCCGTTAATCTTAACGTTGTTATACGCGCCTCCGCCCGCGCCGCCCATTACGCCTGAAATATTCAAATCGCCGCGTAAGCCCATCGTTATCGCTCCATTCCCCCATCAAATTTGCACAGCGTCGGTAACATCCGATCCCGCCGTATGCTCGAGCTTGTTCTTATATTCAATCCGGCCGATGCGGCACCCGGGTCCGACGACTACGTTCCGCCCCCGGATGACCTCCGCCTGCGTGTACTCCACATAAACGTCGTCGCCCTCGATCGATTCAGCCGTCAGTGTGCCTTCATAATAATCCGCCGGAAGAAACAAGGAGCCGAGCAGCTTCTTCAGCATCGTCCCGGTCCCGCGCCGCACTTCGATGCGTTCGCCGCCGATTTCCTTAACCTGACATCGGCTGTGCAGAGCAAGATCAACCGAATCCGCATTGACAAGCTCGGCGATTTTGAAGATGCCCTTAATCCGCAGTTGCTCCGCTTCGCAGCGGCCCTTTATTTGGAAATAACCTTCCAAATGAATTCGGTCCCCCGCGACATGGCCCCGAATAGTCGTTTCGCCGTTCGACTTGATCTCCTGCGCCTTCACGTTGCCTTCGACCGCCATCCTCCCGTTGATCGTCGCGCGCCCTGTGACCAAATCGCCGCTGACATCGAAGGTTCCGTTGATACGACACGACGTGCTTTTCACGCCGCCTCTTACCTTCACCGTACCGCTGCACTTGAGAGCCAGACAGTCGACATCGCCGTTAAAGTCCGCTTCCCCCATCACCTTGATGTCTTTATACAAGCCCCCGGCCGCGCCGCCCGTCCCGGTGACCGTCAAATTGTTGCGCGATTCCATTGGGTCATCCCCTTCCATCGTTCATCTTCATCTTCAGTTCTTCCATGCACGCGGCAAAGCTCAACCGGGCCACGACTTTCGTACCCGGGTCGAACATAACGGAATCCGAACCGCCGATCATCAGGAACGAAGAGATGCCCATCTTGCGAATGAACACCAGCACCCAACTTTTGTTCTCTATTGCCGACTCGTGGCCATGCAGCGTCTGCAGCATCATAACGCCTTCGTCCAGATTGATATCGCCAGCTTGCAGCAGCTTATCGAGCATATAAGCGATCAAGATGCGTCCGAACGGGAGCACGGGTCCGTCGCCGAACGTGTTCGTGAACAACTCCAGCGATTGTTTCGAAACAATGTTACGTTCCAAAAGTTCGCTTTGCCCTACCGCCATGTCCGCCACTTCCGGCGAGAAGACGTCCGCCAACTCGTCAAGAGATAAATCTTCCTTCATATTGACGATCTTATCGATACGAGCCAAAATGCTTTTCTTCGGAAAAAAAGTTTCCTGCCCGGTAAACGTCGATTTGCGGATGAACCAGTCTTCGGGAATTAAATTTTTCCGCTTCCAGCGGTACAGTTGGCCATACGAAATACCTGTCAATTCCAGCAATTCTTTCTTGGATATGAGCTCTTGCTCGATCATAACCGCACCACCTTATACGAAATAATGTAACATAACATTGTTACGTTGTAAACTCGAAAAAAAATGACCTTCCCGCAGGTCAATTTTTCCGGCATTTATCGGCTTACATCCCATGGTCTCCGGATGCCGGATCGCTATGCTTCGCATTCTTACTCGGCGTCACGAGAATGCGGGAGATACGTAAATGGTCGATTTCCTCTACGGTAAACACAAACCGTTCATTCCACTCGACCTGCTGCAGCTTGGTGGGCGGCATCTCAACCTGCGCGTACATCCATCCCCCGATCGTATCGTAATCGTCCGATTCGATTTCGAGACCGAAATACCCGTTCACCTCTTCGATCAACAAGCGCCCGTCGATCGAATGCGTCCGTTCGTCCTTCCGCTCGATCTGCGGGCGTTCTTCGTCGAATTCGTCCTGGATTTCACCCACAATTTCCTCGATAATATCCTCGAAGGTAACAAGTCCGCTCGTGCCGCCGAATTCGTCGATCAATAGCACCATCTGCGCTTTGCGCTTCTGCATCAGCTTCAATAAGGCGCTGATTTGCATGGATTCCGCGACCTTCATAATCGGCCTTACGATCGTCAGCAACTCGCCTTCGCCATCCGTCAGCTTCAATAAATCTTTAATATGGACAAAACCGATGATCGCGTCCTTATCGGGATCGCATACCGGGTACCGCGTATGCATTTCGCTGATCGCGATCATTTTATTGTCCTCATAGGAGCGCTGGGCGTACAAACATATCATTTCCGTACGGGGAATCATAATCTCACGCGCATTCGTTTCCGTAAATTCAAAAATGTTATCGACAAGCGTCAGCTCCGTATTGTCGATTAACCCTTTCTGGTTGCTTTCTTTCATCAGCACGCGTATTTCGTCTTCCGTATGGGCGCTGCGATGCTCCTCCGTCGGTTCGATGCCGGTCAGCCTCAGCAGCGCGTTCGACAGCCCGTTCAGCATCCAAATGAAAGGGTACATGATCTTGTAGAACGCCGCCAAGGGAACGGATGAAAGCAGCGTCACACGTTCCGACTTGCGAATCGCATACGTCTTGGGAAACTGCTCGCCGAGCGTAATGTGCAGCGTCGTGATGAGCGTAAATGCCAGAACGAAAGCCGCCATGTGAACGACGGACTCCGGCAGCCCGAACGGGCGCAAAAGCGGCGCCAGCAGCTTGGAAACGACCGGTTCCCCAAGCCACCCGAGCCCGAGGGAGGTTAATGTGATTCCGAGCTGACAGGCGGATAAATACGCGTCCACATTGCTCAGGACCAAGCTCGCACACCGTCCGCTTCGCGAGCCGGCGGAAGTGAGCTTCGCGAGCCGGCTGCGGGACGCTTTGACGATGGCGAACTCGGCAGCGACAAAAAAACCGTTCAAACACACCAGCAGCAGTACAAACCCGATGTTTAACCAAAGGGGGAACGGATCGCTGATCAAGCCCTTTCACCTTCCCAACCGCAAGAAGTCTAGTTTGAAACTATACTAATACCCTATACATCCAAGGGCACGGCTAGAACGGGAAAGTGCGACGCTTCGTCTTCCTTCCGGGTTACGACGGCATCGGCGTAGGGGTCGGTTTGGCAAAGCCTTGCTTGTACGTTTGCTCGATCGTTTGGCGTATTTCCTTCAGCGTCTTGCCGTCCTGCTTCATCTTGATCGACTTGACTGCAATTTGCAAACATACGCCGCAGCGCGTGCCATGATCGTCCCAGACGACGGAGCCGTCCGCTTGCACTTCCTTAATAAAACAGTTCATGTTGCTCATATGACCGGCACTCTCCCCGCAGCCGCAGTAACAGGGCATCCACTTCAAGAGATCGGCCGCTTTGCCGGCGGCTTCATAGACGAGGCGCACATCCTCGGGTTGTTTGTCCAGAAAACGCGGCAGCGCGTCCGCGGAAGCTGTTTTTTCTTGAATATCGCCCTGCGGCGTTGGATGTCCTTGCTGAGTGTGCCCGGCATGCGCACTGCCGTTACCTTCGGCAGAAGGGGCCGTCTTCGGCGCGCAGGCCGAGACGACGGAGGCCAGCAGCAGAAGCGCGATTACCGGTTTGACCGCTTGTTTCATACGTTCCCTCTTTTCCTTCATTCGTTTACCTTCGATTGTACATCAATAATGGCCGCGGTGCCAAAACTTACCGTGTGGAGAGCTTTCGCCGCTGGAGCTGCGTTGAAATTCCATGTTTGCCGCTCATGTGGTAAAATAACTTTATGAAATAGAAACATCCGTTCTAATTTCCATATGTAAAGCGAGAGTTAGCCATGGACCTATTCGATTATAACTACGAAGAGCGGCGGGAAGTCGTCGAGCCGTTGTCGGAACGGTTTCGCCCCCGCAGCTTGGATGACATTGCCGGCCAACAGCACCTGATTGGCAAAGGGAAGCTGCTGCGCAATCTGATTGAGCAAGACCGCGTGTCGTCGATGATCTTGCAAGGTCCGCCCTCCTCGGGCAAAACAAGTCTGGCCGCCGTTATCAGCCGTTTAACGTCCGCCCACTTCGTCAAGCTGAATGCCGTCTCCTTGACCGTCGCCGAGCTGCGCGGCGTATTCGCCAAGGCGCTTGATGACTTGAAGCTGTACGGTCACAAAACGATCGTGTTCATCGATGAGATCCACGCGATGAAATCGAATGTGCAGGAAGCGCTGCTGCCCGTCGTCGAGAACGGCACGATCACGCTGATCGGCGCCACGACCGAATCGATCGCGCACGACATCATCCCCCCGCTCGCTTCCCGCTGCCGGATATACCGGCTCGAGGCGCTGTCTGAGGCGGAGATCAAGCGCGTGATTCTCGAGGCGCTTAACGACCCGGAGCGCGGCCTCGGCAAGCTGAAGGTATCGATCGAGACAGAAGCGCTCGATTATTTGGCCGACATTTGCAACGGCGACATCCGCAATGCGTTGAATGCGCTGGAGAATGCCGTGTACAGTCTCACCGATGCGGATACGGTCGATTTGGCGACCGTGCAGCAGGCGTTCCAATTCCGGCTCAACGCCGTCACGACGAACGACATGTACAACCTGACGTCCGCCTTCTGCAAGAGCATCCGCGGCAGCCAAACCGATGCGGCGCTCTATTGGATGGCCCGGCTGCTCGAATCGGGCGTCGACCCGCTGTATATCGCCAGACGCATGGTCGTCCATTCCAGCGAGGACATCGGCATGGCCAATCCGCACGCGCTGCAAATTGCGCTCGCCGCGAAGGATGCGGTGCTGTTCCTCGGCATGCCGGAAGCTCGGATCCCGCTTGCGCAGGCTGCGGTTTACTTATGCGAAAGTCCGAAGTCGAACTCCGCATACAAGGCAATCGCGCGCGCCTTCGACACCGTGAAGAACAACCGGGCATACCCGGTGCCGGATTCGATCAAGGACGGCTCGAAGACATATGTCAATCCGATCGACCATCCGGACCGTGCCGGCAAGGTCCAGTATATGCCGGAGCCGCTGAAGGACGCGAAATTTTACGAGCCCCAGAACAGCGGCGTCGAAGCGAAAATTTATATGAAAAAATAAAGTAGGGAAACCACTCTCATGGTTTCCCCCTTATCGAACCGTACGTGCCCTACTAAGGCATACGGCTCACCAACGTGATTCAACTTGAATTCAGAATGTCGCTAATCTCTGGGAATACTGCATCTTGCGGACGCGGTCGGGAGTGTAATACTCTTCACCGCATTCTTTTGCTTTCTGTACTTTACGTTCTTGTTTAACTGTTTGACGCCGCTTCATGTAGTCTAGATATTCTTCAAGGGAGTAACCGTACTGCTCATGAATGTACAGCCAATGGGCAGGGACTAGCCCTATTCGGGCAAAGAACTCGTTGTTCCATTTGGTTTTCATCGCATGTCCTTTTCTCTGACTCGGATGCTTGTGGATCATGGCAACTCTCAATCTCTGGCGGATATAGCCGTCGATGTCGAGTAGGTTGTTTCGACAGGCATTTACGAAGCAACGGCTTTCTTGTCCGTATTTCTTGTTTTCCTCCATCGCATGGTACAAGTTTAGGAAGTAGTTTACTTTCCCCCGAACGATGGGGTTTACTCGTTCCAACCATGCCTTTTTGTTCAGTGTCAAGGTCTTCTTCGTTTTCACTTTGATCTTTTGTTTGAAGTCCTTCCACGTGCTATCCTTTGGCTTCGCTATGAAGTATCGCTTGCCGTCCTTCTTGCGTTCTCGCCAATGCTCGAAGGTGAAGCCAAGAAAGTCGAAGTCGTCGTCCTTGAAGTTAACCGTCTTCGTTTTCTCCATAGCCACTTCGAGTCCTAGCTCTTGTAGCATTGCTTGGGTGATCTCCGCGGCTTTCTTAATTTCCTCTTCTGTTTTGGCGAAGAGCAAGAAGTCATCGGCATAACGTACGAACCGTATGCCATGTTCCTCTAGTTTCCAATCCAGCTCGTTTAGATACAGATTCGCAAGCAACGGCGACACCACGCCACCCTGTGGAGTGCCGGAATCTACCTCGTGGTATTTCCCTTCCTCCATATATCCTGCCTTCAGCCATTTCCAGATCATATCTAAGACAGTTCCATCGGCTATATATTTCGTCAGCACACGTATGAGATTCTTGTGCGGGATTTTATCGAAAAAGCTCCGTATGTCACAGTCATAGATGTAATGATGATCCGTTTCAATGTTCCATAGGATGATTTGGGCTACCCGTTTTGCTCCATAGTTTGGGCGGTATCCGCATGACCATCGATGAAAGATGGATTCTTCGCACTTCGGCTGTAGTACATTGACTATAGCTTGTTGTACGATTCGATCTTCGATGTTTGGAATTCCAAGCGGTCGTAGTTTTCCGTTTTTCTTCGGTATGTAACGTCTTCGGACCGGAGAAGGTACGTATTCTCTGGCTCTGAGTTTGTTCAGGAGCATGGTGAGATTGTGTTCCAGTTTCTTCTCGTACGCCTCCAACGTTACCCCGTCGATACCTCCTGCTCCCTTGTTTTCTTTTACTTGTTTCCATGCTTCATGAAGTCGTCTTTCAAACAGAATCTGTCCGTAGATGCTGTGCCATTTTAGCTTTAATTCCTGATTCAAGTCTATCTCTCACCTTTCATTGCGTCCATTCCGTTCGTTCTTACCGCGGTATCGTTACGGTTGTTCGACGCTACATTCAAGTGTTCGTCCACGAGGTCGTTCCCCTTCCGTTCAGCAGACGTTTGGTCGTCTGCCTACTTCCGTACTATGAGAACGTCTGAATTCTCTGACATGGGTACCACTTCGGCGAAGCCTTATAGATAGCCATCCTTTACAGGGAGGACAGAGAATCTCACGGGGTCATCGTGTCTTCCTTCTGAACATACCCAGCACCTTCACATGATAAGCCACCGCTGCTCGTCTGGCTCCTTGAGCAACGGTTTGCCGTTCCGCAGGCTTCCCGTTATTTACGCACAGTCGCCGACTTACCCCGCCGCTTCGTGCTTCACGCTTTCGCATTTGGGTCTGCTCATCCACCTACGGGTCTCTCGACATCCCGCATCTCCTTCAGACAAGCACCTCGCAATCCTTGCCCTAGATTAGGTTTCTCAAGCTGTACCAGAACTCTTGAGGAAGGACTTTCACCTTCGAGAAAAGTATCGTTCTCGGCTCTTGGCTCGTTTTTACCTACGGTATCGTTGCCGCCGCCTTTAATAGATAGCTCATAGCGCCATTGCGCTAGTGACACGACTGCCCGTCGCACGCAATAAGACAGTCCCAAGCGGGACTGTCTCTTTTCGTCTCATGCGTATGATCCCCACTGGCCGACCGCCATCGCCATCCGGTAGCGGAGCATCTGCTTCACCAGCTCTGATTGCTCTTCCGAGCAATGTACGATCAATACAACCTGGCCTTCATTCTGTGACGAGCTGGCTTCACGGTTTCTTTTTTTCCGGTTTACCCAGTAATCGATTCCCATCCCGAGCAGCGCACCCAGCGCAAGCCCGAGCAGCCCGCATATAATCGGCCCCCATGTCCAGCTGAACCCGAGGGAAGCGCCCAGAACAGCTAACACGGTCCCAAGCACAGCGGGGCCGTCTAACAGGCTGACACCGTCCGATCGATGCATCGTATCCATAAAATGAGCCCGACCCGGCATTTGGCGATCCAGCGGAACCGCCGCGATCGAATCCGCTCCGATCCCTGTGCCGTGCAGGTCGCTGATCGCAAGTTCCAATTCCATGGAGTAACGGAAGGTCGCTACGATATACATCGATTACAACCCTCCTGCACCTGATTTGATCGAAAATCCCAACGTTTGGTACTCTTCTTCCAGCCACTGCCGCTGCGCTTTTTCAAACAGCTTGTTGTTTTCCACGGCATACACATAGGCGTCAAAGGCCGCAAAGCCATAAATCGACGGCATAAACAACGACCATTGCGGGTCCATGGGCGAATGAATGCGGCCCCAGCTCTCTATCGTAAGCAGAAGGCATTCCATAAAATTGGAGTTGATAGCCATTACAATCCAGCCGATAAGAAGCAAAAAACCGGTCGGAATCCGGTGCAGATACATCTGCCCAAGCCCGGGCATGAGCAGCGACCAGACCATCGCCAGCCATGGCGAACGAAGGTCCAAATATTGAACCGCCAGCGAGTTCATCTGAAAACGGATGATCGGCGCATTCTCCCGTTCCGCAAGCGTGAACACTTTGTTTTGTTCGATCGTCGTTCGGTAGCTGTCCCATATGGCATAAATGTAGACCGCAATGTATAAGAGCACCCAGCGAGGATTTATAATGAGCGCCGCTTGCTTGTATTTGCCGTGAATCGATAACACCATCGCTCCATTAATGTGCGATTGCATGTTGATCAGCACTTCCCACACGATGAGGATAGCCCCCTTGAAATGGTTGCCGAGCAGCAAATGCCCGAAGCCCGGAAAAGCGGCCGACCACCAGGCAGTCACCCATGGCTTGCGGAAATGCAATATGTTGACATTCAGCGTGCTCATATGAGCCAAACTGCGACGGTTGTTGCGGTTTTTCGCCTTGCCGTTCATACGACTCACCCCGATAAGGTTGCGATTAAATCAGACACCAGGTAGCTTGCCCCAATTCTGGAAATTTTACAAATGCAAAAAAAACGGCATCCGCATGAAGCAGAGATGCCGGTTGGCAGAAGTTAATTGAGGCCGGCTTTAGCCAGCAGATCGCGCACCGCAACGCTAACCATAATCAGGCCGGCCACTGGCGGCACGAACGCGTTGCTCGCCGGAGGCTGCTGCGCCTTGCGGATTTCCGGCGCGTTGTCCGGTACGATCCGCTGGGTGACATCCTCCCGGGGCTTTATCGGCTCTTCCGTGGAAAAGACGACTTTAACCCCCTTGTGGATGCCTTCCTTGCGCAGCTTGTGACGAATGACGCGAGCAAGCGGATCAACCGTCGTTTTCGAGATGTCCGCCACCTGAAAACGCGTCGGGTCCATCTTATTCGCCGCCCCCATGCTCGAAATGAGCGGGATTTTGCGGCGCCGGCACTCCTTGATCAGGTGAATCTTGTAGCTGATCGTATCCGAAGCGTCCAGGACGTAATCAAGCGGATATTCAAACAGCTTCTCGTACGTTTCCTCGGTATAAAACATGCGCAGTGCAATGGCGTCGCACTCCGGATTGATTTGCAGAATGCGGTCGCGCATCAGCTCCGCCTTCGGCTCACCAACGGTCGATAGGAGAGCGTGGATTTGACGGTTCACGTTCGTGATATCCACCACGTCCTTATCGATCATAACGATGCGGCCGACCCCGGTGCGGGCCAGCGCTTCGGCGGCAATCGAGCCGACGCCGCCGATGCCGAGCACCGCAACCGTACTGTTTCTCATGACGTCCAGCCCTTCCGGGCCGATCGCCAGTTCCGTTCGTGAAAATTGATGCAGCATCGAGGGTACGCTCCTTTCAGCAAATCCTCTTATTTCGTAACCGGCGGCTTGACGGCAATGCGAATGGACAGCTGCTCCAACTGCTTATCGTCCACCGTACCAGGTGCATCGGTAAGCAAATCGGTCGCGCTGGCCGTTTTCGGGAAGGCGATCGTCTCACGCAGGTTGGTGCGGCCGGTTATCAGCATGACCAACCGGTCGAACCCGAACGCGATCCCGCCGTGCGGCGGTGTGCCGTACTCGAACGCTTCCAGCAGGAAGCCGAATTTCTCATTCGCTTCTTCCGGCGAGAAGCCGAGAGCGGCGAACATTTTTTCTTGCACTTCGCGCTTGTAGATCCGCATCGAGCCGCCGCCAACTTCGTACCCGTTAAGCACGAGATCGTACGCTTGCGCGCGGATTTGGCCCGGATCGGTATCGAAGAAGTGAACGTCCTCTTCCTTCGGACGCGTGAACGGATGGTGCTCGGCCACGTAACGTTTCTCGTCTTCGTCGTAGCTGAGCAGCGGGAAGTCGACGACCCAAGCAAACTTAAACTGGCTCTCGTCGATCAGGCCGAGCTGTTTGCCGATCTTCAGACGCAGGTTGCCGAGTACGTCCGCAACGACTTTCTTCGTGTCGGCGGAGAACAGCAGCAGGTCGCCTTCTTCGGCTTCCAGACGCTCTTTCAGCAATTCGAGCTCCTGCTCGTTGAAGAACTTCACGATCGGGCCTTTCAGCTCGCCGTCTTTGTACGTAATCCAGGCCAGCCCTTTGGCTCCGTAACGGGCGGCGAACACGCCGAGATCGTCGATTTCTTTGCGGCTCCAGACGCCGCATCCTTTGGCGTTGAGAGCCTTCACCTGGCCGCCTTTGGCGATGACGCTGGCGAATACTTGAACGCCGGATTGGGCGACGATGTCGGACACGTCTTTCAGTTCAAGACCGAAGCGCAGGTCAGGTTTATCCGAGCCGTATTTGCCAATCGCGTCGGCGTAGCTGATCCGCTGGAACGGGGTCGGGATTTCCGTGTTGGCGGTTTCGCGGAACAAGCGTACGACGAGCTTCTCCATCAGATCAAGCAGCTGATCCTGCGACAGGAACGACGTCTCGATGTCGACCTGGGTAAACTCCGGCTGGCGGTCGGCGCGAAGGTCTTCGTCGCGGAAGCAGCGGGCGATCTGGTAGTAACGCTCGAGGCCGCCGACCATCAAGAGCTGCTTGAAAATTTGCGGCGATTGCGGCAGCGCGAAAAATTCGCCCGGATGGACGCGGCTCGGCACCAGGTAATCGCGCGCGCCTTCCGGCGTGCTCTTGGTCAGGATCGGCGTTTCCACTTCGATAAAACCGTTCTCGTCGAGGTAATCGCGGAACACCTTCGCCGCTTTGGAACGAAGCTGCAGCGTGCGCTGCATTTCCGGACGGCGCAGGTCGAGGTAACGATACTTCAACCGCAGCGACTCGTCGATATCGATGCCGTCTTCGATGAAGAACGGCGGGTTTTTGGCCGGGTTCATAATTTCGAGTTCGGTAATTTGCACTTCGATTTCGCCGGTCGGCAAGTTCGCGTTCACCGTTTCCGCATCACGCTCGACGACTTTACCGCGAACGGCCAGCACGTACTCGTTGCGCGCACGATCTGCGATGCCGTGCGCGTCGCCGGAAAATTCCGGGTTGAACACGATTTGCACAAGTCCGCTCCGGTCGCGCAGGTCAATGAACAAGACGCCCCCGAGGTCGCGGCGGCGCTGTACCCAGCCGTTCAAAGTGACGGTTTCACCGACGTTGGCTTTACTTAACGTTCCACAGTCATGCGTTTTTAACATTTGTGTCATGATTCGTACCTACCTCCAAAGTGTGGTCAACAAGGATTGAACTTAGTACTGCCCGCAAATTGCGGAACTGCGGTGCGCGAATATCCGGGTGCGCGCCGGCAGCTTATTACGCCCGCAGCCGGGCGGCCAGCGCTGCGGCAAAGCCAGCGAGCGGCAGCGTCTCCTGCTCGCCCGTCGCCATCGCTTTAACGGTGATCTCGCCTTTCGCGAGCTCATCTTCGCCGAGAATGGCGACATAAGCGGCGCGGTGGCGGTCAGCCGACTTCATCTGCGCTTTAATTTTACGCGATTGATAATCCCGCTCTGCGGACAGCCCCTGCATCCGAAGCTGCTGGAGCAGCTTCACGGTTTCCTTCTCGGCCGCCTCGCCGAGGCCGATCAAGTACACGTCGAGCGGCTTCGCAGCCGGAATCTCGACACCCTGCGCCTGCAGCACGAGCAGAATGCGCTCGAGGCCGAGGCCAAGGCCTACGCCCGGCTGGTCGTTGCCGCCGATTTGGCCGACAAGGCCGTTATAACGGCCTCCGCCGCCAATCGTATCGATGGCCCCGATGCCCGCCGCCTTATACTCGAACGCCGTGTGGGTGTAATAGTCCAATCCGCGCACAAGGCGAGGATTGAGCCGGTAAGGGATATCCATCGCCGCCAGGTGATCCTGCACCGCTTGGAAATGCGTCCGGCATTCTTCATCCAGATGCTCGACGATCGTCGGCGCGCCCTCGCAGAACTTCTGGTCGATCTTGCAATCGAGAATCCGCATCGGATTGCGGTCATACCGCGATTGGCAGTCTTTGCAGAGCTGGTCTTTCACCGGCGCAAAAAAGCGTTGAATGTGCTCGCGATAAGCGGCGCGCACGGCCGGATTGCCGACCGAATTGATCTCCACGGTGACGTCCTTCAAGCCGATCTCCCGGTAGAACGAATACCCGAGCGCGATGACTTCCGCATCAATGCCGGGATCGACGGAACCGAACGCCTCGATGCCGAACTGGTGGAATTGACGGTAGCGTCCGGCCTGCGGCTGCTCATAGCGGAACATCGGCCCGATGTAGTACAGCTTGCTGACGTCCGGTTCGCCGTACAGCTTGTTCTCTACGTATGCGCGAACGACGCCGGCCGTCCCTTCCGGACGAAGCGAGATACTGCGGTCGCCCTTGTCCTGAAACGTATACATCTCTTTCTCCACGATGTCCGTCGTTTCGCCGACGCCGCGTTGGAACAGCTCGGTGTGCTCGAAAACAGGCGTGCGAATTTCGCGGTAATTGAACCGGCGGCACAGCTCGCGGGCTTTATTCTCGAGATACTGCCACTTCTCGATCTCGCCGGGCAGCAGATCTTGCGTGCCCTTAGGTTTCTGTATACTCATCTGGGTCTGGCTCCTTTCTCCTTGACACGAACACAGGTGTGAAAAATAAAAAATCTCCCGCCCCTGTCGATAAAACAGGGACGAGAGAATCGGTTCCGGTTCTCCCGCGGTACCACCCGCGATTTGAATGCATCGGCCGCCGCGGCAAGCCGGACGGAAGAAGGACATTCACACTTGAGGCGGATAACGCCCGCTACACGCAGCACGGCTACTGTCCGGCTTCCCTTGTCTTTCGGCTGTCAGCACGAAAAGCGCGGGTAGCGCCGGGGTTCCCCGACTGTCCTCCGGGAGGTCTGTTCATCCGATTCGCATAAGGAAGCTTGCAGCCTGGGCTTCCCTCTCTGTCCTATGCAAGGTTCGAATTACTTGTTCCCATCCATGGATCGCATCAATGACTTTCAATGTTCACATTTTAACTGCGAATTTTGGCAAAGTCAAGCATACGCTGCTGCGCATAAACGGCAAGCCCGAAATTGAAGGCGGGTGGCGAAAACCGTGTCCACCGCCCGCCCAGGCGTCCTGGGGCGACACTCCGCTCTGATTGCGTTCTGCCCGTGATCAGACCCGGCCGGGATGAAGCATGCTGATGAAGACGTTTAACGATTACCAGGAAAACATAACATATACATTCCATAAACCTGACATGTATATTATTTTATCGAGTCTGCGAAATTTCGGCTGTTTCATGATCAGCATGAAAAGCTTTGCCCGCTTCATCCTTCACCAACCGGGCATGTACGACAAATCTGCCTGCCACCGGGTCCAGCAAATAATCACAGGTGGACAAAGTTATAATCCGGTCCTCGGTGCCAGGCTCCACATCCCTCGGATACAGTGATTTTTTCTGAATATTCTCCAGAAAGGCCGCATAAGCCCCCTCATCGTTAAATTCCGTTTCTATATAATTAAAATCCGTTGTCGTATAATAAGCCGCAAAAACCTCAGCCGTATAAGATTCATACAAGGTGTCGAAACGGATTTTCCGATGCGTATCATAGTAGTCCCGATTCACATACTGCTTCAATTCGCCAAACATGGTACCATCCTTCATCCGGTGGCCGTAAATAATCGTATTGCGGTCGTCCGCTCCAATGTTATTGCGAAAATCGAGGAAAATGCTGCCCGCCTTGGATGCCTCTCCTTTATAGTTGCGATATAAGTAATGCTCGTTATCAGAACCTTGAACCACGGGATAATCGATCCGACTGCCCTCCAGCCTGATCCACCCCACTACGTCTGGATTCAGCTCCAGCAGCGGCTTGAACGAGCTGCGAATCGGACGCTCGCTCCCCCCACCGTAGACGCTCTCCGCTACGGCACTGGCTCCCGCAGAAGAGAACGATTCCTTAACTTGCTCTGCTGCGAACATTCGGCTCGCCTCAGCGAGCACCTTACGGTTCTCGTAGTATCCCCAACCAACGGCCGTCAATCGAATCGAGGCATACATAAACACAGCAACCGCCAGCAGGGTCCAGACCCGATGCATGTGCCGACGCCTCCCCCGCTCCAAAGTTAACCGTCTCTATTCTTCGGTTAAATTCTCCGTAAGTATCCTCTGCCGGCCTTGTTCAAATCGGATTAAAAATACCTGAGGACGCCGGGGTTCCGGCATCCTCAGGTTTTTGCAGCTATGCTAGTACCAGCTTATTACTTTACATAATTGTTCAGAGCCAGGATTAGGGTGACCGCTTCTGCGCGCGTCGCGCTTTCATTAGGAGCAAACAGGTTGTTGTCCCGTCCGCTAATTATACCCAGCTCATTCGCTGCCGCCACTTCGGCTTGCGCCCACTGTGGAATGCTGCCTGCGTCCTCGAAAGTCGACTGCGCGTTCGCCTCTACGTCCAGCTTCAACGCACGTACGATGATGACCGCCAGCTCCGCACGGCTGATCTTGCGCTCGGCACGGAACGAACCGTCTTCATACCCCCCGATAATTCCGGCTTGCACCACAGGAGCCAGATGCGGTTTCACCCACTCCGGAATGTTCTCCAGATCGGTGAAGCTCAGTTCTTCCGTGCTTGGGACCAGCTTTAACGTCCTGCTCAGCAGCGTCGTAAATTCCGCACGGTTAATTTCGGCATCCGGACGGAACGTACCGTCTTCGTAGCCGTTCACGATGCCGAGCCCTACGGCTCGTTCAATGGCCGCCTTCGCCCAATGGTCTTCAAGATCTGCGAAGCTGCCGCTTACGCCCTGCTGTTTGCCCGGCTTGATTTGTCCGTTATCCGAAGGCTGCTCCTTATACAGCTTCACGCTGTTTCCGTCCAGTACAAATTCTACGTTGTACTCTCCATTGTATTTGCCTGGCACCGCAAGAATGAATTGGGCGAATATTTTCGTCCTGGTGTCCTTCACTTCGAACTGCAGCGTTCTTTCATTCCGCTGCTCGTTCGTCGAGACGACTTCCGCATCGGTCAAGACGCCGTCCTTCTCGATCTTCAATCCCGTAACTTCCTTGTTTGACACCGTGACGACCAGATAGCTCTTCCCTTCCTTCAGCACCAGCTTGGCCGGGTGCTTCACATAGTCATTCGTTACCGATGTTTGCTTGGAGCCCCGTAGATTCAGCGCATACTCGATGGCATATTCTCCCTCTGTGTATTTTTCCAAGAACGGCTTATTCGCATCATCTTGCGCTGGATTTGCCCCGCTCGCGATCGCCTTGATCGTAGATTTGTCGAAGGTCAGGTGAACATCATACTCATGATCGTACAAGAAGTCCGGGCTCACCTGCCAGTAAATCTTGACCCAGCCTTTTAATTTTTCCGTCAGGTCATTGACCTGGAACTTTACGGTCCGCGTATTTTTCTCTTCGTCCGTTTGGCTCACTTCCGGAGTGGACATACCTCCGCCATTGTCAATTTTAAAATCCGTGACTTCCTTGCTTTGCTGTAACGTAATCTCGACGAACATCGTTCCATTCTGGACCGTCAGCCTTCCCGGTGTAATGACATAGTCCTGCATCACCGAAGTTTCGTTCGTGTTATACTTCAGGAACCTGTAAGCGATGCTGTACGTGCCATCCGGAATTCCATGAATATTAGGTGTCGTGCCTCCACCGCCGGGTCCTCCACCGCCGGGTCCTCCACTGCCAGGTCCGCCTCCACCAGGCCCCTCCGGATTGGTTGTCGGAGGTGGAACAAGCGCTACTTCAGCGAACGCAATTTCAAAGGCACGCTCCGTCTGATCGGCATCCACGAGGCTTAGCACGTACACAGCCGTACGATCCTTCACTTCAAAGCTGATTGCCGATGCAGCGCCGTCCGCGCTTAACACGGTCACAACTCCCGCTTGCTTGGCAGCAGCTGTAACCTTTTCCACGTCTTCCAGACTGCCGTCTGCTTTTTTCATTTGAATCTTTTTAAGCTTCACACCGGCTTTCAATTCGAAAGTGGCTACCTGCTTGCCGCTGCTCACCTCAAACTTCGCACCGCTGGAAACATAATTGCTGATTGGCGCTCCCGTTGCATCGGTAATCATGGCAGGCAAGCTGAAGGTGTAGCTTGCATCCGCCAGAATCTCGGAAGCGTTAAAGATGACCAAAGCTTTTTTCAGAGCATTCACAGCTTCATTCACAGCTTGTTGTGTCGCTGTCGTACTAGAGGAAACGTCTTTAGCCGTATCAATTGCCTTTTGCAGGGCAGCCTTGGCCCCTGCCGCATATTGGCCGGGCGAGCTGCCCTCTGCGGCTGCTTGATACTTAGCTTCAGCTTCTGTGATTTTGCTGTTCAGCGTCGTCTTGCTCACAGGAAGCACAGGCAAGTTGCTGAAGCCCAGTTCTACGTCATATTCATGGTCATACAGGTAGGAGTCGGTGATCTGCCAATAAATTTTGACCCATCCATCCTTGCGAGCCGTTAAGTCTTCAACTTCAAAGCGGACTGTACGTGTATTGGCTGCCTCATCGGTGCTTACAGTCTCTGTTTCCTGTAGTACGCCGTTTTGCTTCGTTTTGAACGATACGACTTCCTTGCTTTGCTTCAACGTGAAGGACACATAGTACTTGTCGTTCTCCAACACTAGCTTGCCGCTGTTCCGGTCCACATAATCATACATCACGGAGTTTTGATCGGTGCCCTTTTTATAAATCGTAAAGCCGATCGGATACTCGTTCGGATTTCCTGTTCCAGGATCAGGGTTGGCAGGGATCACCGATGCTTGGAACGCATCGACTGCCGCCTGCAATTTCGCAGAAGCGTCGGCGATTTGCGGCCTTGAAGCGGCAAGCTTGCTTCCGGTAACCGCCGCAAGCTCAATAGCCTCTAACAGCGTCGCTTTGGCTCCGGCTTGATATTGTCCCGGCTCCGTGCCTTCCACCGCACCTTCATGAAGCTGTCTGGCGTAGGCAACGGAATTGTTTAAGGCTGCAAGCTGATCCGCATTGAAGCTGATGTAAACGGTTTTGGTCACACCGTTCACCGTGTACCTCAAACCTGTTAACCCCCGCCACTTGGAGTCATCTGCAGAAGCATACCGAATAGCGGGTTGATAAACCTTGTTCTGCGCATCCGACTGATTCTTCACGGCAGACGCGGCGAGCGAATACGACGTTCCATAGGAGCCTGCGGCATTAGGAGAAAGTCTTTTCACATCAAGCTCACCGGCAGGATTTACAAAAGTAATATTCGCATACGCCTGATAATACGGATCTTCCGCTTGCTGCAGGATAGTGGCTGTATGCTTGAATTCATTCGCATAAACCGATTCCGTAGCAGTATCCGTATCCGAATCCAGAATCAGGATGTTAACGGCAGACGCCACAAACTTCCGCTTTTGTATATCTTTAAATCCAGGTGTGAGGGAATCGCCATTATACAAATTATTATATTGTTTGGATACGTCTTCGGGAGAAGCGTAGACATCAGCTACAACATTCGATGCAGCTTGGGTCCTATTAACAAAACCTTGAACCGTGGGGTAGGGATACTCGTTCTCCGAGAAGGCATAGACAACCTGATTGCCCGGCCCTCCCTCAGCTGCCCCGCCATCCTTGGCCGTTTGCGTAAAAGCTCTTATTTCTTCAATTAACTGGATTAAAGGCGCCTTGTCCACAACAATCTTCAGGGCATTGTATTTGTCTAGAGCCGCCTTAAGTTTATTATAGGCCGCCTTGATGATCGTCGGTTCTCCGCCCGCATTAGCTGCAATGGTTTCCGATTGGGTGATGCTGAGATAGAACTCCGCTTTCGAGCCGACCGGGTAGTATCCGTCCCCGGTTCCTTCATAGGTACTGGCATAAACAGAACGCGCCACTGTAGCCAGTTCGTTAAACATGGCCAGCGTAACCGGTTCATTACCGTTATCTCCGCCATTACCAGGGCCCCCGCTCCCGCCCTCGCCATTACCGGGATCGGGAATGACGATTTGGCTTATATCCAGTTCCAATCCGACATGATACCAATAGTTATAAGGTACAGGTAATTTGAAAATATTATCTTTATCGTCAACATGAAGTAAAAGATCCTGGATCTTACTGATATCCTCGATTTCCATTTGCACGATGACATTCCTGCCGTCTTCCGTCAATCGGGTCACAACCGGCTTATAGCCTTCAATTCCAGTAACGACCGGTGCTTTTCCTACCTCTTCATGAATGACCGCCTTGTCTCTGCCTGCCATACGCGAGCCGAAATAGGCGAATGTAGCGTAGTTTTCCTTCGTAATCTGATTCTCGAATTTCGCATGACCATTCTGTATAATCAGCTTTCCTGTATTCGGCAGCATATAGGCGTTGGCAGCCGATACTTCCGAATGGTTTGTATCCTTAACATACCGGTATCCGATCGCATATTCCCCATCAGGCACGATAGAGGATGTTTCCGCCGCCGATACCGACCCGATTTGCAGGGCAGACAGCAATAATACGAAGGCAAGCCAAATTGCCATTGTTTTCTGAATTTGCTTAGTCAATTGATCGTCTCTCCTCAAACAGATTCCATTTATCGATACAAAAATGGTTATTCAACCTTGTAAAAACAGTAAATGTCTTTATTGCAAGTGAAGAATGGCCCCTGGTGCTGAGCCATTCTTCACTACTTATCTGTAAATTAAAGATTCCATTTAATTTGCAAATTCATATATCCGCTATGAGGACCCGCATTCACTCCAAGCTGAACCGGCAGATTTTCTTCAAAGTCAGCAACGTCAAACGTAAAATAAATGAAGTCGCCCGACACTGTGCCTGTAATGGTGTCGTATGCATCTGTTGCAGAATTATAGACTTTCAACCCGTAAATATAATCCGTGTCATAATGCACCGTAACTGTGCTTCCCGAAACAACCGCATCATTAGTGAAGGAGCTTGCATGTGGAGAAGGATTGCCGGCAGCATCCAAAAATTCATAGTTAGAAGCGGCCGCGAAAGCCGGTACGGCCAGAGCAAGCGCGAATACGAAAAGCATCAGCATCATCGAAAAAGTCTTTTTCATGGACATTCTCATTATTAACACACTCCTTGGTTTTTTTGGTTTTGTGCTTAGGACATGAACGCGTTGAACAAGCAGAAACTAATTAAACACGGGCGACCCTCGAAGCTGCAAAACAATGAACCGGACTTCCCGTCCTCCTTTCCTGCGTGTTTGAATGCCACAGAAAAAGCAGATTTTGTAGATAATGATAATCATTATCAGTCTGGATGTAAAAAAAAACTTCTGCGGCTGAGGTACATGATTAGGCCTATAAACAAGTACCCCTTCTCTTCAGAACATCGATGACGTGTGCACCATCTTTCGACACCCCTATCTTATATTTGCGTTCTAAATTTTGTCAATATCTATTTTTCCTGCTATTTTTTCTTTAAATTTACATGAAAAACCCCTAATTTATTTTGCTTCCGAGGGACGCAAAAACAGAATGCAAGCCTTAGCAGATGCAGACTCTCTCCCCCTGAACGCTCAAATGGATGAACAGGGGGCCGTTCTTTGAGGGCATAGATGAACTAGACATAGAGACATGTCTTTATGCCTAATGGAACTATTCATCGTTTGTTATACACGAACATTACAATCAGATCCCCACAGGCAAAACAATCATCCCGGCCTCCTCATCCTGCCGGATGATAGACTGCACCCCATAGACAGATTGAATCGTCTGCGCCGTAATGATCTCCTGAGGCGCTCCCTGAAGCTCCACGCGACCATGCTTCATCACGACAATTTCGTCACTGTAACGAATCGCCTGATTGATATCATGCAGCACCATAATAATGGTCAATCCATGGGACACGTTCAAGCTCTTGACAAGCTCCAGCACTTCAATCTGATAGTAGATGTCCAGAAATGTAGTCGGTTCGTCCAGAAACAAAATTTGCGTCTGCTGGGCGAGCGCCATCGCAATCCACACCCGCTGCTTCTCCCCGCCGGAAAGCTGGTCCAGCGTCACTCCCCGCTTCTCCAGCAAATTGGTGCAGCTTAAGGCCCAGTCGACGGCCTTCTCATCCTCTTCCCCATGTCCGGAGAACAGCCCTTTGTATGCCATTCTTCCGAAGCTCGTCAGCTTCTCAACCGTTAAATCCAGCGGAGCCTCATTCTGTTGGTGAACGACAGCAAGCCTCTGAGCGAGCTCCCGGGGCTTGTAGCTGGCGATAGCCTTGCCGTCCAGAATAACCTCTCCGCTGTGCGGCATGTAATTCTGTGACATGACCCCGAGCAAGGTCGATTTCCCGCAGCCGTTCGGACCGATGATCGTTGTAATTTTGCCATGCTGAAACTGACAGTTGATCCCCATGAGCTGGTCTTTCTTTTTATCGTACGAGAAGCTCAGCTGCTTAATGTCCATAGACGCGATCACTCTTCCTGAGCAAAAATATTAAGAAGGGCCCCCCGATAACGGTCATAATAATGGAGGCCGGAATTTCCGCCGGAGCGAGCACGGTTCTGCCCAGCGTGTCCGCAGTCAGAATCAATAAAGCCCCCGCCAGGGCGGAGAACGGAATCAACACCTTATGATCCGATCCGACCAGCAGACGTGCAATATGAGGGACAAGCAGTCCAACGAAGGCAATAAGCCCGCCAATGGCTGTGGCCACTGCTGCCAGCAGCACGGCAATCGCCGAAATCCACAGCCGTGCCCGGGATACGTGAAGCCCGACATTCTTAGCCGATTTGTCCTGCAGGGCAAGCAAATTGCACCACGGACTGACCAGCCAGGCGAGCAGAAGCCCGATGGTTCCATAAACCAGCATAATATGCACATCACCCCAGTTCTTCATCGTGAGGATGGAGGTGACCGCCTGATTGATGCTCGTGACCGCGTAGCTGCCACGATAATTAAAGGATTGTCCCAATCCGCTGAAGGTTGCATTAATGGCAATCCCGACCAGAATAATCCGGATCGGAATCAGACCCGATTTCCATGAAAACGAATAGACCAAGAAACAAGCCAAAGCTCCCCCCAGGCACGCGAACAAAGGCATCCAGAAAAACAGGTTCGGGAAGATCGACACGGTCAGAACCGAGACAAAGCCGGCTCCTGACGAGATCCCGATGACCCCTGCGTCCGCCAGCGAGCTGCGCATCACAGCTTGCAGCAGCACCCCGGAAACGGCAAGAGCCGCCCCTACGAACAGCGCAACGATAATACGTGGAAGTCTCAAATCCCGGATGACCTCTACCTGTTTGTTCGTTCCTGTAAATAATCCTTGGATCAGCTCAAGTCCCCCGACTTTAATACTGCCCGTGCTGGCGGAGTAGACAGTGACCGCGATCAGGAGGACAATGACCCCCCATATGCTCCATACCTTTTTGTTCATCCCAAGCATCCTTTGTTAGGTGTAGGTTATCGTCATACGGTTCTGCACATGAATTCATGTGCGTTCATGCGGGTTTTTACGGCTTTTAGGGATACAGCATTTTCACCGTCGCTTCCAGCGCTTCGCTCACAGCAAAATTGCCCGTGGTCGGAAAAAGCTCCTCCGGCAGGTCATACACCCGATTATTTTGCACAGCGGAGAAATGCTTCCATATGTCATTCTTCTTGAATTCCTTCTCAAACATCTTTACGACTTCCTCAGGCATGCCGTGGGCTGCGCGCAAAATGACGTCGGGATTGGACTTCTGTAAATATTCCGTATTGGAAGCCAGATATTCAACGCTTTCCCCCTGCACGATGTTCTTGCCCCCCGCAAGCCTTACCAAATCTCCGATATAGGAATTTTCGGTAGCGACCAAATAGCTTCCGGGCACGCCGAGCAGGATCAGCACCGTTGGCTGAGGCTTGCCCTCGACCTGCTTCTTGATCTGCTCCACCTTGGCCTTATATCCATCCACAATAGCCTTTGCCTGATTTTCCCGACCATATCTGGTTCCCATATCAAGAATGGCTTGGCTCATCGTGTCCAGACTGGTGAAATCGAGAAATTT
The DNA here is from genome assembly GCF_055379675.1 of Paenibacillus sp. JCM 9796. Taxonomy (NCBI): domain Bacteria; kingdom Bacillati; phylum Bacillota; class Bacilli; order Caryophanales; family Paenibacillaceae; genus Paenibacillus; species Paenibacillus sp. JCM 9796. Next base: position 4,176,406 of record NZ_AP043723.1, on the reverse strand, counting down.
TGCCGTGATGCCCGCATTCTTAAATACCGGGGCCAAATCGTATTCCAAGGTCGTAACGGACAGCACTTCAGTCGGATCAAGCGACTTGACAATTTCCATATTCGGTGTCATCGGATTACCAACCTTCGTTACCCCATCATAGCGTTTAGGCAACACCTTGGAGCTGGTCGGAATGCCCACCAGATCGAGTTCCAGGGCATCTGTGAATTGAGTCGCTGCTACTGTCGTCGATACGACTCTGTAGTTCTCCGCTGCCGGTGTTTCCCCAGTTGACAATGCGCCTGTTGCCACGTTGCCGGAGCAGCCGGTTACGAGGACGGCCAATGATACGAGTGAAGCGCCCATCCATGATTTCATGCGCATTTTATGCTTATCGCTCCTTTCAATCCAATTTGCCCTCTACACATAATGGCTTAGAAATACCCGAAGACACCGGGTGCCGGTATCCTCCAAGGTCTGCAGCCATGTTAGTCCAAGCTTATTATTTTACATCATGGTTCAATGCGAGGATCAGGGTGACCGCTTCAGCACGCGTCGCGCTTTCATCAGGGGCAAACAGGTTGTTATCCCGCCCGCTTATGATACCCAGCTTGTGCGCTGCCGCCACTTCCGCTTGCGCCCACTGCGGTATGCGGTCCGCATCCGCGAAGGTTGCCTGCGCGTTCGCCTCTACGTCCAGCTTCAACGCGCGTACGATGATGACCGCCAATTCCGCACGGCTGATCTTGCGCTCGGCACGGAACGAACCGTCCTCATATCCTCCAATAATTCCGTTTTCCACCACAGGGGCCAGATGCGGTTTCACCCACTCCGGAATGTCCGCCAGATCGGTGAAGCTCAACGCCTTCGTGCTTGGCCCCAGCTTCAACGTCCTGCTCAGCAGCGTCGTAAACTCTGCACGGTTAATGTCAGCATTCGGACGGAATATCCCGTCTTCATAGCCGTTCACAATGTCTAAACCTGCGGCTCGTTCGATGGATGCCTTGGCCCAGTGATCTTCAAGATCGGCAATGCTGCCTGTGTCCGGTTGTTTACCCGTCTCGGTTAACCCATCGTCGGCCGGCTGCTCTACATACGGCTTCACGCTGCTTCCATCCAGTACAAATTCTACGTTGCTCTCTTCCTTGTCTTGGCCTGGCACCGCAAGAATGAATTGGGCGAATATTTTCGTCTTGGTGTCCTTCACTTCGAACCGCAGCGTTCTTTCATTCCGCTGCCCGTTCGTCGAGACGACTTCCGCATCGGTCAAGACGCCGTCCTTCTCGATCTTTAGTCCCGTCACTTCCTTGTTGGACACCGTGACCGCCAGATAGCTCTTCCCTTCCTTCAGCACCAGCTTGGCCGGGTGCTTCACATAGTCATTCGTTACCGATGTTTGCTTGGAGCCCCGTAGATTCAGCGCATACTCGATGGCATATTCTCCCTCTGTGTATTTTTCCAAGAACGGCTTATTCGCATGATCTTGTGCCGGATTTGCCCCGCTCGCGATCGCCTTGATCGTAGATTTGTCGAACGTCAGGTGGATATCATATTCGTGATCGTACAGGAAAGTTGGACTTACCTGCCAGTAAACCTTGACCCACCCTTTTAATTTCTCGGTCAGGTCTTTGACCTCGAACTTCACGGTTCGCGTATTCTTCTGCTCATCCGTTTGGGTCACTTCCGGAGAGTACAAGCCTTCGCCGGTGTCAATTTTAAAATCGGTGGTTTCCTTGCTTTGCTTTAACGTGATCTCGACGAACATCGTTCCATTCTGGACCGTCAGCCTTCCCGGTGTAATGACATAATCCTGCATCACCGAAGTATCGGTCGTGTTAAACTTAAGAAATTTGTAAGCCATGCTGTACGTACCGTCTGCAATTCCGTGTGGATTCGAGTTAACGACAGGAACGCCTCCACCGGGACTCTCCCCGCCCGTTAAGTTTCCATCCGCATAGACCGCAGGTGTCTGAACGGCTGCCAGCAGTGCAAACAACATCGTCCATACGAAAACTGCTTTTTGTATACGATTGCTCAAAATAGGCTCTCTCCCTCCGGCTGCCCTATTTTTATTTGATCAGGGCTGTTGACGACGCTTTCTTCCATGAATCTGATACGCCACAAACAAGCCGGATACAACCAGCATACCTGCCAGCATACCGATCGGGGCCTCGTCCCCGGTTTGAGGATTCACAACGGCCGATCCTTGACCCGCATTTGCAGATCCTGAAGATTTGGCGGCAGACACCGGAGCCGATTGGCCCGCTGCGGCCTTGTCCGCGCCAGACTTGCTGTTCTCGGCAGTTTTGCTTCCCTGTGAATTAGAAGCCGGTGCGCTGTTCTTCGTGGCCTCGGAGGGTTTGGCTGCTGCAGGCGGTTCGCTCTTGGCCGGTGCGGCTCCCGTGCTCTTGATCGTTTTTGGGTCAAAGATGAACCTGATCGTATAATCGTGATCATAATCAATATCCGGTACCGTCACGTGAATTTTCGAAATCAAAGGCTTGCTCAGATCATCGATCTTGAACTGAACCACCCGGGTATCTTCTTCGTTATCGCTTCTGATCACCTTCGCATCAGCGAAATCGCTGCCAGCCGGCGTTTTAAATACCGTGATCCATTTACTGTGGTTCAATTGAATCTGTGCCGTGATTTCTCCGCTTTTAACATTCAACAAAGCCGGCTTTTCGAAATAGTCGTTGGCCATGGATACAGAATCATTCTCCGCCTTCGTGATCACGTAGTCGATTCTGTATGCACCATCTGCCAAATCTGAAGCGGCTTGCGCAGCCGGCGAGATAACCAGTTGCAGTGCCCATAGCAGCGCGATGACAAAGGACGGCAAAGCTAACCTTCTTTTCATTTATCGTTCTTCCTCCATTTTCCTTGGATAAATTAATGACAAGATAATGATTATCATTCTCAATGATAGCTCAAAAAAAATGACGACTCAACATGATTCGAATCATTTCTACATCTCCCCTACCGAGACCGCTGCTTCAGCATCACAACACCTCGAACCTAAAAAAATGTGTCCACACGAGTCCAAAATTTTCCCAACGGCTTGATGATAGCTTAAGCTGCTAGAAAATGTCAACACTTTTCAGCATGGCTTAACGCCGTATAAATCCTCAAAATCAGATGTTTTCTTGATCTAATCTTTACTAATCGCTCAATAAGAAACTGTTTTCTTGCATGTTTTTGGATAATCATACCATAAAATATGTTGACAATGATATTCATTCTCATCTATTATTTTTTTATCAAGGATTGTCACAATTTGGTCACCAATGCGAGTTATACCGCTAAAGTGAAGTTCGAAGACGATTATCCTGTCATGATCCCGCTTAAACCTGTATAAACCACAAGGAGGAGTTAACCATGATCATTGTTACAAACACCTCTCACATTACGAATGGAGAAGCTCACAAGCTGATTGAGCGCTTTGACAAAGTAGGCAAAGTCGAGTATATGCAAGGATTTCTCGGTCTGGAAGTTCTTTTGACTGAAAACACGAAGGAATACGATGAAGTAACCGTCGTTACGCGCTGGAACTCGAAGGAAGACTTCAATGCGTGGACGCGCAGCGATGCTTTCCGGGAATCCCATTCTCATCGTGAGAAGCCCGATTACATCATCTCCAACAAAATTACGTTCTACGAGGTGAAAATTGTCCGCCATCCCATCGTTGCAGGAGACGCTTCTTTATCCGTTGGTTAATGCATAATGCACCCGTAACCGGGTGTACTGCAAAAAGGCCGAATCTCTCGATTCGACCTTTTTGTATCGCGGTTGATTGTCGTTATTTATTTGTCATTCCTTAATACCTGGTAGACATCCTTAATCATCATATACGTGTCGCCGTTCGTCAGCTCCTGCTTGTCCGCGATCGCTTCCACGGTAGCCGGAGTCAAGTAGCCTTTGCTCTGCAGCGCGCTGACTGCATTGTTCTCCGCGGCTTCAACTTTCAACAGCAGCGCCAGCATATAAGCGGCTTGATCCATCGTCACCGGCAGCTTCTTCGGATCGGAGCCCTTGGCGAGCGCGGCCGCCGGATTGCCCGTCATTACCGAAGGCTTGAATTTGCGCATGCCCTCGAGCATATTGACCATGCGCTGCTGGTTGCTCTTCGCATCGAGCGCAAAGTTGTTATCGTAGCCGCCCGTCGCCAAGCCAAGCGTGACGGCCGCCTTCAAGCCCTCATACGCTTTATGCTGCATGAACGGCTCCGGCTTGAGCTCGTACGGATTCAGTACCATGCCCTGCGCGCTCAACGTTTGGTGCAGCACGGCGATGGCTTCCTTAGAGGCGGCCATCTGCCGGAACGAAAGCTTCTGTTCGGCAGCGATCTTCACGGCCGCTCCGGCGGCTTCGCCGGCGGCCATGCCGACCGGAATGACGCGCGCCGTACCGTGCGGCAGCGAGTCATAGCTGGCAGCGCGGCCGACCACGAGCAGCCCGTCGACCTTCAGCGGCACGATGCTGCGGAACGGCACCGCGTACTGCTTCGGATCGGTAACGACCGCACCAGTATCCGCAGGAGACATACGCTGAATGTCGACCGGGTACTCGCCAAAAGCGATGCGATCCCACTGGTCGCGATTTTCCAGCACGTCCAGAATGCTCAACCGGTATTCCCCTTGAATGTGCCGCGTTTCGCGAACATACAGCTCCGGTGCCGTGGCATCGAGCTCGATGCCGGCGAATTCCGGATACTTCTCTTTCATGTAAGCGACGATGTTCGGCAGCTCGTTCTTCGCAAGCTCGAACGCTTCCGCTCTGGACTTGGCGTCCGTGCCGTCGATGCCGAAAACTTGCAGCGCATTGATCAGCATCGTATTGTCGTTCTGACGACCGATGTTCAGCCCCCGCATCGCGACCCGCTCTTTATTAAGCGGCGGATAATCCTTCATCTCCTTGTAGCCCCATGCGCTCATCGCATTGGCGCCTGTTCCCGCATCACCGTCATTCTCCAGACGCTCCTGCACTTTCTTCCACACATCCGGCGTAATGTTCTTCAGCCGGAACACGAGGGTTACCGCCATGCGCGCCTTCTTGTCGCCAAGGTCCTCGCGGCCCGTCGTATACGGAACGCCAGCCTGCGCGGCGATGTCGGCATCCTGCGTGGCATCGATCACCGCGCCCGCCTTAACGGTTTGCGTCGTGCCGTCCGCCAGCGTCAGCTTCAAGCCCGTCACCGTCTGAGCTGCGCCTCCCGCTTGCACGACCGGCTCCATCGCCTGTACCTTGAGCAGCACGTCGATATTTTTCTCCGCCGCCACCAGCTCGTTGAACGCATTCGCCGCCGTCACGACGTCGAACGAATCGCCTTCGATTTTACTGTACCAAGCGCTGAAAATACCTTGGTTCAGCACCTCGCGCTTGTGCAGAATGCTTTTCTCCGGTTCATAGTTCATGTCCAGACTGTTGAGCCAGCCCAGCGTCATTAAGCCGCCCAGCACGCCGCGATCGCGCCCGTCCACTAGCAGCGTCTTCAATCCGTTGCGCGAAGCCGAGACAGCGGCTGCGACGCCCTCCGGATCGGTGCCGGCTACGATGACGTCGTACTGCTCCTTCGGCGTTTTCACAGTTTGAACTTCCTGAAGCTTTTGTACTTGACCGGCTTTAACGTTCTGGACCGCCGCTTTCTTCTGCCATACGTAAAGTCCGCTTGCTGCCGCCGCGATCAATACGAGCGCCACGAGTACGCCTATGTAGCCCTTCAGACTTCCGCCCGAAGCATAATTGGAATTGCCCGCCATAATACACCTCTCGTACTAGAATAAAAAGTCCGTTTCAGCCCGGCTTCCGCCCCTTTTACATACGTAAGGCCACCTCAAAAGGTTTCAACATTCGCGCAAAAGCGACAACGCGCGGCCGCAAAGGGATAGGGCAGCCCTCAGCTCCCCTCCCTTTAAGCGCAACTTGCCTTCACGCCTTCAAGCCGTCAACTGCTGTTGCGCGCACTTGCTCATGCGCTTTCGAATCCCCCAGGCTTCGCCTTCCCAGTTTCGCCTTCCCTGCCGCAACTGTTACGATGGTGCGACGCCGAGCCCGTAGGCTTCGTCAAGCAGGCGAATTTTTTTCTCGATATACTCGCGGTATGCCTGGTTGTACGCCGCCGGCTCCTTGGGATTCGGGAAGCGCTCGATCCGCTGTTCGTACCCGTCCTCATGCTCCACCTTCGGAAACAGCACCTTGCTGACAGCGCCGCAGCCGAGGCCGATAATCGTCTGGCGTTCTTCCATCATGAGGATGTTGTACAAGCTCTCGTACCCTTTCAGCGCGTAGCCGACGTTCTCCTGATTGCCGAGAATGTTTTTCTGCCTGTACATGTAGTAAGGCACATAACCGCGGCGTTCCGTCCAATCCGATGTGAGCTTGATCATCTCGGTGATTTCGTCGCGCTCCGCCACCTCATACGCGTCTTTGTTCTTCGTCATGCGGGACGCCCGTTTGAACGACAGCGTATGGACGGTCAACGATTCCGGCATCAGCTTCCCGGTTTGTTCAAGCGTCCGTTCAAGCTCCGCCATCCCTTCGTTCGGCAATCCGATGATCAGGTCCATGTTGATATTGTTCATGCCAAGCCGGCGGGCCAGATTGAACTTCTCGATCGTCTCCGTCACCGTATGGTGGCGACCGATCGTATCGAGCGTCGCCTGCGTGAAGCTTTGCGGGTTGATGCTGATCCGGTCGACGCCAAACCGTTTCATCACTTCGATCTTATCCTCGGTGATCGTATCCGGCCGTCCGGCTTCCACCGTCAGCTCCCGCACGCGATCCATACCCGGGAACGCTTCGCGCATCGTCACGAATAACGATTCCATCTGCTCCGCCGTAATGCTCGTCGGCGTGCCGCCGCCCCAATAAATCGTCGTGATGCTCACGCCCGCCGCGCGCATCCAGCGGCCCATCTCGCGGATTTCGACGTGGAGCCCTTCCAGGAAAGCATCCACCGACCCTGTGTTCCCCCGGATATCGTAGGCGGGAAACGTGCAGTACGCGCACTTGGTCGGACAGAACGGAATTCCGATGTACACGCTCACCTCGCGATCGAGCCGGAACAAATCCGGGATGACGTTCAATTGCCGCTGCGCAATTTCGGCCAGCAGCTCGACCTTCGGTTCCGTCACGAGGTATTCGTCGCGCAGCACCTGCTTGCACGCCTCGATACTGTTGTTCTTCATCATCAGGTTGTGCATCAGCTTCGTGGGACGGACGCCGGTCAGCGTGCCCCAAGGCTGCTCCATGCCGGTGTACTCGCCAAGCACCTGCAGCAAAGCGTAGTTGGCCGCCCGCTTCGCGGTTCGTTTGTACCCTTCATCCCGCTGCGCTGCGGCGCGCGTGTGCGTCCATTCGCAGACAGTGCCGTCAGCCCGATCGGTCAGCTTCGCCTGCGCCGTCACATGCCCCCCGGCTTCGTCCACCCGCACTTCGATACGCAGATGCAGATCGGCGTCTTCCGACGGTTCGTACACCGTCTCCACCTCTTCAAAAAACAACTTGCCTATATGAAACGGCTCGCTCGCCTGCTCGCCGAATCCGACGCGTTCCAGCTCTATTTTCAACTTCATCTCGCCCTTCATTTAAAACTAGCCATAGTGTAGCACATTTGCCCCGGACTGGAAAAGAAATAGGCCGTTTTCGCAGCCTGCCTGCGAGAACGGCCTATTCGTCGTTAACGAAACGTCTTGCGCGGCGTTCGTTTCAATTGCTCGTGCGCGGAAGAGAATGTGGAGCTCATTTCGCCCGCCGTCCCCTCTGACGATAGAAGCGCCACTGCCTCTCCCATATGACCGAGAGCCGTGAACAGCTCCGGCATTGTCGCGATTTGTTCTTTCGGCGATCGGTACATACCGTGTGTCTCCTTCGGGTCCGTCTGGATGTGAGATTGCGTCCACACCTGTCAGGGTTCCCCAAAAGCGACTGCCTTATCCCTTTATGCCCCGGGCTTGCTCTCCACAATGAGCGTAACCGGCCCGTCGTTGACGAGCGATACGTCCATCATGGCGCCGAACTTGCCGGTTTCCACCTTCAGCCCTTGATCCCGCAGCAGCTCGTTAAATCGTTCGTACAGCGGTTCAGCCGTCTCCGGCCGGGCCGCCGCCATGAAATTCGGACGTTTTCCTTTACGGACATCGCCATACAGCGTAAATTGCGATACCGATAAGATTTGACCTCCGGTGTCCAGCACCGACAAGTTCATTTTTCCGGACTCGTCTTCAAAGATGCGCAGCCCCGCCACCTTCTCGGCGACATACCGGGCATCCTGCTCCGTGTCGCCTTCTGCGATGCCGACGAGCAGCACGAGCCCGGCGTCGATCCGTCCGACCGTAACACCGTCTACCGTTACCTGCGCCGCTTTGCTGCGCTGCAATACGACTTTCACTATGGTCTGCCCCGTTTCCTGTCCAAGTTAAGCCTGCATAATCCGCTGCACCGAATACACGTCCTTGACGCGTTTGATTTTCTCGACAACCGCATGCAGGTGATCGATATTGCGAATGAGAATCGTCATATGAATCATCGCCATCTTATTCTTATCCGAACGGCCCGACACGGCGGAAAGCACCGTCTTGCTTTCAGACACCGCCTGCAGCACCTCGTTCAACAATCCCCGGCGGTCGTGACCCGTAATTTCGATCTCGACGTTGTAGTTCGCCTCGACATCGTCCGCCCACTCCACGTCGATAACACGGTTGCCTTCGTCGCTGCATTCCGCCGAAGGAATGTTCGTACAGTCGGACCGGTGCACCGAGACGCCCCGTCCGCGTGTAATGTAGCCGATGATATAGTCCCCCGGCACCGGGTTGCAGCAGCGCGCAAAACGGACAAGCACGTTGTCCACGCCCTTGACTCTAACGCCGTTGGTCGGGCGCCCTTTGCGCTCCTTGTCCATGCCCGGCGCCCTCATCTCTTTCACTTCAGACGTGAGCTGAAGCGCCTGCTGCTGGGCTTCTTCCGCTTCCCTGCGCACTTTCTCCGTCAAGCGGGTCACAATCTGCGCCGCCGTAATGCCGCCGAAGCCGACCGCGGACAACATATCTTCGACCTCGTGGAAGTTGAACTTCTTCGCCACCTCGAGCATCTCGTCGTCTTTCATAACCACAGACGGCTCGAAGCCGAGTCGCTTCACTTCGCGCTCGATCATTTCGTGGCCCTTGATTACGTTTTCTTCGCGGCGTTCCTTCTTGAACCATTGCCGGATTTTCGTCCGGGCGTGCGACGACTGCGCAATTTTCACCCAATCCTGGCTCGGACCGTACGAATGCTTCGAGGTGAGAATCTCCACGATGTCGCCGGTCTTAATTTTATAGTCGAGCGGCACGATGCGTCCGTTCACTTTCGCGCCGATCGTCCGGTTGCCGACCTCCGTATGAATCCGGTATGCAAAATCGAGCGGCACAGACCCGGCCGGCAGCTCGATGACTTCACCCTTAGGCGTGAAGACGAACACGAGATCCGAGAAAAAGTCCATCTTCAACGACTCGACGAACTCGGAGGCGTCCTGCGCTTCATTTTGCAGCTCAATAATTTCGCGGATGAACTGCATCTTGTCTTCATAGCCCCCGGAAGGGACGTTGGTGCCCTCCTTATAGGCCCAATGCGCCGCTACCCCGTACTCGGACGTGCGATGCATCTCGAACGTGCGGATCTGCACCTCCAGCGGCTCCCCCTTCGGCCCAATGACGGTCGTATGGAGAGACTGGTACATATTCGGTTTCGGCATCGCGATGTAATCCTTGAAGCGGCCCGGCATCGGTTTCCACAACGTATGAATAATTCCGAGCGTGGCGTAGCAATCCTTGATATTGTCGACAATGATGCGCAAAGCAAGCAGGTCGTAAATTTCATTGAACTGCTTGTTGCGCGCGGTCATTTTCTTATAGATGCTGTAAATATGCTTGGGACGACCGGAAATATCGCCGTCGATACCCATTTCGTTCAGCTTTTCGCTGACGTTCTGAATGACATCATTGATGTATTGCTCGCGCTCGGTGCGTTTTTTCTGCATCAGGTTGACGATCCGGTAGTACTGCTGCGGATTCAAATAACGGAGGGCGATATCCTCCATCTCCCACTTGATCGCAGAAATCCCGAGACGATGCGCGATCGGGCAAAAAATTTCCAGCGTCTCGTCCGCGATCCGCCGCTGCGCTTCTTCCGACTGATGCTTCAAGGTGCGCATATTGTGCAGACGGTCGGCGAGTTTGATCAAAATGACGCGTATATCCTGAGCCATCGCGACGAACATTTTACGATAGTTCTCGTTCTGGTGTTCTTCTTTACTCTTGAATTTGATCTTCTCCAGCTTCGTTAAGCCGTCGACGATCATCGCACAGGTTGCCCCGAATTTCTCACGTACGGTTTCGAGCGAGACGGTCGTATCCTCCACCACGTCATGAAGCAGCGCGGCAATAATGGAGATCGTATCCATTTGCATGTTGACCAAAATTTCCGCTACCGCGAGCGGATGCAAAATATACGGTTCGCCCGACTTGCGCACTTGACCGTAATGGGCTTGGTCGGCAAATTCGTAGGCTTCCCGGATTCGAGTGAGATCCTGTTCTTTGATATAACTGGATGCCTTCTCAAGAAGCTGCTCTATCCCCATCGGTCTATCCATTCCCTTAATTCGATTTTAATCCATTATGCCCTTGAACCGGGCCCTGCGTCAAGAATTTACGGGACAAACCGACATTTTGCGCGGATTCCGCTCAGCCTTGCCGTAAGCGGTCACAGTCCGCTCACTCGGCTCAGCCTTCTCGCGCCCCGTGCTTGCCTATACGAATGCGCGTCAAGGCGCTGTCGATCTGCAGCAGCCGTTCGTCCAACGCGCGTTCGGCCGCATCCCCGCCGCCTGCTCCCGTCTGAACGGCAAAAAGCGCTTCCAGCTTCTTTCTTTCCTTCAGGAGGGCGTCATTTAACTGTATCGATGGAGCGTTTACATGGCGGCTCATGGTATTCATCATCGTCATGACTCCTTTGGCGGACTGGGGTAAGTTTTTTGTCTGGCTGACGCTCCAGGGCGCTTGTACTTTCTTACCCCATACCTATGGAAACTGACGCAGCAAGCTGCCTGTCACTTGCGCTGAACCCCTGCATGGGTGTGCAGAGCAGGACGGGTGCGAGGGGCCGGCCTGCACAATACGACCTTCTGCGAGATCAAAAAAGAGGCCCCGGAGGGCCCCGCGATTAATATTGGATGAGTGAAAATATTTCCGCACCGTCCAGTTTTTCTCTACCGTTCAGTTCGAGCAGCTCGATCAGAAACGCTGCCCCTACCACTTCTCCGCCCAACTGCTTCACCAAATTGATCGAGGTCGCGATTGTGCCGCCCGTAGCGAGCAGATCATCGGCGATCAACACTTTTTGCCCAGGCGCAATAGCGTCTTTATGCATCGCCAGCTTATCTTTGCCGTATTCGAGCGCATAATCGGCTTCAATCGTTTCACCGGGCAGTTTACCGCTTTTGCGGATCGGCACGAAGCCGACGCCAAGCGCAATCGCGAGCGGCGCTCCGATAACGAAGCCGCGGGCTTCAGGCCCTGCGATCAGATCGATTTGTTTGCCCTGCAAACGCTCGGTCAGCTGCCCAATGACCTCTCGATAAGCCTGGCCGTTCTTCAATAACGTCGTAATGTCCTTAAAGCTGATGCCAGGCTGCGGGAAATCATTAATAACCCGGATATAATCTTTGAAATTCATACAATTTCCTCCAATAAGGTTTCTCTCGGTTGGTATTCCATTAATTTATCCAACAATTCTTTAGCGGATGAGTACAGCATCGCTTGCTCCACGTCCGGACGCTTCATCCGCGCGCGGTACAACAAGGAGGCGGATAAATCTTTCTTCGTCGCCGATGGGACTAAGCGGTAACCGTCGGCCGTCGGTTCGGCCAGTCCAAGCTCAGCGAAGACCTCCATCATAAACCGGACGAGCGCGGGCGAAAGCCCGGCTCGTTTGGCGATCGCCTGGCAATAACCGGTGCGCGGCGTTTCGTTCTTCTCCAGCCACACTGCGGCGCCGTACACCGTCTTGAACATATCCCGGCCTGGCATGACACCGGCCTGCCGGTCGCTGTCCGTATCGCCGTACACGGCGTAATATCGCTCGACCGCGCCGGCTTGCGAGCCGAGCGCTTCGATTTGTTCCATCGTATCGGGAATCGAGAACAGGACGATATCGCGCGCTTCGGATATAGAGAACTTGCGCGCAAGCTCGTTCTGCGGGTGAAATCTGGCTGAGATGTCGACCGTCCACAACGCCGTATCCGCGCTGAACGGCTTCAAAGCTTCGGGCAGCGAGCTGCCGAACGAAACGACCGCAGCCGGCCAATTGCCGGACGCCGCCTGCGCGGGTTTACGCTTCAGTTTCTCCAGCAGCTCGGCTACTTTACGTTCAGGCTTGGCCGCACCCCGCCAATCGAACAGCTGAACGGTCGGCACTCTCAAATCCTGAATCATAATTTGCGGACGCCGGACGCCGTTCCATTCGTTGACCGACAGCTCGCCGAGCACATCCAGGGTGGCGGACGCCGGGGAAATCCATTCCGACAGCGACCCTTTCCCAAAGCCGACCGCTTCCACCGCAGCCGCCGATTCACGGGCGCCGCTTTGCAGCGACAGCTTCAAATGCTGATGCTCCTTCCCGATCGTACGCATCTCATTCAAGGCAAGCCCCGTGAACAACAAACGGGGAGACGGATTGCCTGCGCCGAACGGACCGAGCTGCTCCAGCTGGCGGATGTTCTCCAGGTTAATATCTTCAAAAGCGCAAACAAGGTCGGCATGCAGCAGCGGCATGTAATCCTCCGCAGTCAGCCACTCTGCCGCCAGTTTGCACAACCGCTCGCCCAGTTCCGGTAAATTTCCGGCTTCCAGCGTCATTCCCGCAGCCATCTGATGCCCGCCGAAATGATCCATCAGATCGTCGCAGTGCGTCAAAGCCCGGTACATATCGAAGCCCGCGATCGACCGCGCCGATCCTTTGGCCATACCGGTTTCCTTATCGATGCCGAGAATGATCGTCGGCCTGTAGTAACGGTCGACCATCTTCGAAGCCACGATGCCGATGACGCCGACGTTCCAGCCTTCTTGGGCAAGCACGATCGCTTTGGGCAATTCTCCGGCCGCTGCTATAAGCTCCTCTACCATGGCGACGGCCTGCTTCGTCATGTCGTCAACGATGCGCTGACGCTCCTTGTTGAGCTGATCCAGCTCGTTCGCCAGCTGCTCGGCCTCCTGCTCGTTCGCGGTAGTCAGCAGTTGAACGGCCGCATCGGCGCTGAGCAGCCTGCCGCTCGCATTGATGCGGGGCGCAAGCGAGAACCCGATATGCGTCGAGTTTACTTCCTTGACCGCGACGCCGGCGACGCCCAGCAGTGCGCGAATGCCGGCACAGGAAGTCGCTCGCATACGCTCCAGCCCTTGCTTCACCATGATCCGGTTCTCGCCGGTTAGCGGCATTAAATCGGCGATGGTGCCGATCGCCACGTATTCGAGCAGTTCCTCCGGCAGGCGGCCGAGCAGCGCTTGCGCGAGCTTGAAAGCGACCCCGACCCCGGCCAGATGCTTATACGGGTACGGACAATCCGGCTTCTTCGGATTGACCAGCGCATAAGCGGCCGGCAGCTGCTCGGGCGGCTCATGATGATCGGTGACGATGATATCGATGCCGAGCGATGCGGCATAAGCCACCTGCTCGATGGCGCTAATACCGGTGTCTACGGTCACGATCAAGCCGATTCCCTGCGCCTTTGCCGCATCCAGGGCAGCCTTATTCAAGCCGTATCCTTCATGAACACGGTGCGGGATATACGTATCGAACGAACAATCGAGCTGGTTCAGCAAGTGCACCATCAGCGACGTGCTGCTCACGCCGTCCGCATCGTAATCGCCGTAAACCCGAATCTTCTCGCCATCGCGAATGGCGCGGCGTATCCGCTCCACAGCCCGGTCCATGCCGTCCAGAAGAAACGGATCATGGGTGCGATCCGTCCCGCCATGTAAATACTCAGCCGCATGTTCGATGTCGGTTATCCCCCGAACCGCCAGCAAACGCGAGAGCAGCGGAGACAGCTGTAAGCTTTGCGCAATCGTCTGAGCTTGCTCCTCTTCCAGTTTACCGACGTTCCATCTTGCTTTAGCCTGAAGCATACGGGCTGTTCCTCCCTATCCCTCCGTTAATGAAGCAGCGTCGGCATGTCATCGTGCCCGGCATCCGTGCTCTTGTACGGATAGCCCGGATCGTACGGATTAACCTGCACGTAAACGTCCGATACGTGGATGAACCGTTTCATTAACGTTTGTTTCACTGTCTTTGCTATCTCATGTCCTTCAAGAATCGTAATTCTCGGATTGACGCTGATCGTCATATCGACGATTACGTAATGCCCGTGTTCTTTCGCCTGCAAATCGTCGATGGAAATGACCCCCTTCACCCGCTGCACCGTATCGAACAGTTCGCGCGAATCTTCCTGGCGCAGCACGCGGTCGGTCGAATGTTGCACCGCTTCCATCATATAGCGGTAGGCCAGGCGCATCACCAGCACCGCAATGAGCAGTCCGGCAATCGGGTCCAAATAATACAGCAAAGGCATCCCTATGTAATGGCCGAGCATCGCTCCCCCAATGCCGATGAAAGCGACGATGGACGAGTAAATGTCGGAACGGTGTTCCCAGGCTCTCGCGATCACCGCCTGGCTCCCGATTTTTTTGCCAACCCTGTATTGATATTGAAACATCGCTTCTTTAATGACAATGGATAAAGCGATAATGACGAACGCCAGCCGGTCCGGTGCTTGCGGAGCTTCTTGACTTAAAGATTTCACGGTGGCGATAACGATCTCTACACCGATCACCGTCGCAAGCACGGATAAAAGGATCGAAACGATCGGACCGCCCGCGCGATGTCCGCGGATTCCGGCGATGGCGCCGGCCGTATCCGATGCCGAATGCAAGGCGTCCGCCAGGAGCGCCTTGCTGTGCGTCGTCATTCCGGCGACGCCTTTCAACACCGTTAATCCCAGATTAACCCCGATTCCGACCCACAGGCCGATTGCAGCTCGTTTCTTATGTTCCTCCGTCATGGGGCACTCCTCCATGAAAGTGATTATCGTTCGATGAAAGACAAGAAATATGTACCGGATAAAAGGGCGAAGCCGCCGCATATTGCCTTGTTGCGGCGGCCATGGCATTGCTTACGCGGCGGCTTTCTTCTTGGATCCGACAGCTTTGTTTTTTAATTCATACCACAGCGGTCCGGCGATACAGACCGAAGAGTAAGCGCCGCTCGTCAAGCCGATAATTTTCGCGAGGGCGAACAGCTTGATCGCCGGGCTGCCGAGAACGAGCAAACACACCGCGGCAATCAAGACGGTAATAACGGTATTGATGTTCCGTTTCATCGTTTGCCAAATACTGTCGTTCAACAGACCGGCCACGTCTTCGGTCGATTTCAGCTTGGCAAAGCGGAGGTTTTCCCGGACGCGGTCGAAAATTACGATTTTATCGTTAATCGAATACCCGATCGTAGTCAAAATCGCCGCCATAAACGGCAGATTCACTTCAAAACGGAAGATCGCGAAGAAGCTGATAACCACAAACGCATCGTGCAGAATCGCAATGATCGAAGCGATCGCGAACCGCCATTCGAACCGTATGGTCACATACAAACAAATCGCAAGGCTGGCCGCGCCAATCGCGAAGAGCGCTTTGTTCTTCTGCTCGATCGCCATATCCGGCGTGACGGTGTTTACTTCTTGCGAGACGTCGCTGCCGTAAACGGCCACAAAGCTCTCCTTAATCTTCTTCACCGTATCGTCGGTCAGAATGTCGTTAAACCGGACGGACAACCGGTTGTTATTGTCTCCGCCAAGGGTCAGGATGGCCGGCTCGGTACCGTTCGACTTGAGCAGCTCTTCCGCTTTCGCCCGATCGATCGATTGGCTGGCCGATATATCCATCGAGGTGCCGGCCCGGAAATCGACACCGTAATTCAACCCCTTAAACATCAGCATGCATGCGCCCAGCGCGCAAATAATCAGGGAAGCGATATAAAAATATTTCCGGTTTTTGACAAAGTCAAAATAATTTTTAAATGCAGAGTTGTTTTTAAAGGGCACGAATTTCCGACTCCTTTACGCCATAGTAAGTAGGCTTTTTAAATACGTTGGCGCGAATCAGCAAGACGAGCAGGAACCGCGCAAGGAAGACGTTCGTTACGACACTCAAGGCGATGCTCAGCATATTCGTCAGCGCAAAGCCCCGAATGGCTCCGTTCCCGATGTAAAAAAGGACGGCGCCTGCAATAATATTCGTAATGTTCGCATCCATGATCGTCCGGAAGGAATGCTTCGAGCCCGATTTCAGCGAGGACAAGATGCTTTTGCCGCTGCGGATTTCTTCTTTGATCCGCTCGGCCGTAATGATATTGGCGTCGACCGCCATCCCGATCCCCAGGATGAAGGCTGCGATGCCGGGAAGCGTCAAGGTCGCATGAATCAGATTGAATACGAGCAGCAGCAGCCAGGCGTATGTAATAATCGTAATCGAGGCGACCAAGCCCGGAATCCGGTAAAAGAAGAGCATAAACAACAAGATGAGAACTGAGCCGACAAGCCCCGCCTTCACCGTCTCCTGCAGCGACAGCTGGCCAAGCGAAGCGCCTACGCTTTGTGTATATTTCTCGGTGAGCTTCAGCGGAAGCGCACCCAAATTAATCGTATCGGCCAGTTTCTTCGCTTCGTCGAATGTAAAGTTACCGGTAATCGTCGCTTTGCCGTCCGTCAGCACCTGCTGCACGATCGGAGAGGAAAGCGGCGTTTCGTCCAAATAAATCGACATCGGTTGACCGAGCAGCTTCTCGGTAACCTTGCGGAATTTCTCTTTGTCTTTAACCTCGATTTGAATCATAGCCCGGTTCGTTTGGTCGAACTGGACTTTGGCCGCGTTCTCGACGAAGTCGCTTCCGATCAATTCCTTCGTTCCGTCCGGACCCCGGAAAGTGAGCTGCGCCGGCTCTTTAATCACCTTGCGCACTTCTTCTTCATTGCTGACCCCTGGAAATTTAACGCGAATCCTGTCGGATCCTTCAGTTGTAACCTCCGGCTCCGTAACGCCCAAAGCGTTCGCGCGCTGCTCCAGGCTGAGCGCCGTTTGGTTAAGAGACTCTCTCGTTACCGGCTTCCCGGCCTCGATCGGCTCCGCTACATACAAAATCTCAAATCCGCCTTTCAAGTCGAGACCGAGCTTGATGTTCTTCACCAGCTGCGGGCTCGTCACTCCAACCGATGCAAATACGATCAGAACTATCGCGACAAATGCGACGATGCGTTTGATGTCCATAACGATCTCCTTCCACCCTCAATAGTCCTATTATACCCACCTGCGAAAATCGAGTCAATTTGCCATCGATCGCCAAAAAGCCCGTTAAACGGGCCCCGGAAAACTCGGGTATGCCTCTTATCTCAAGGCGGATGCGGAAAGCCTGGAAATCAGCAAAAGACTCCCGCTACCGGAAACGGGAGTCTTTGTATATGCTCATCGTCATCCAATTCATAAACGAAGTGACTTTTAACGACAAAATATCATTGACGATCCGGTGCAGCGGCGGCACGCCTTGCTTCTGATACTTATCGCTGACGCACTCCCAAACTTCTTGCCCGGTCACATGCTCATAGCCCAGCATCCGAAACTCCTGCGCCTTGCTTTTGCAAAGATCCTCGATCATCAGATTAAGCTCGTTCTCGTCCATCTCTGCCGCCGGGTCGTCTTCGGCATAGCCGTCTTCACGCGTCCCGGCCGGCGGTCCGGCAAGCTCTTCCTCCGCGCCCGCAGCCACGCCGATTCCGGGGTCTCCCGGAGCTGGCTCCGGCTCCGCAGCCGCCTCCGCCGTCCCGGCCGTCAGCTCCTGCGCATCTTTAACCGATGTCGCGGCCGCCGTCTCCTGGGAATAGAACAGCTCCATATACGGAACTTCCTGGTCCTTGCCGATATCGCGATTCTCCTCAGGCTTCTCCATCGAACGATCCGGTTCGATATCCGGCGATTCAGGCGATTCCGGGTTCGTCCCGGCGCTGCGATCCTCATATTGCTTGCCGTCTGTCATCCATAACCCCTCCCGGTGCGCAGCCTGCTCATGTTGTATGTAATTCGCTGTGCAACGCTTATTTCCTTCTTCGTCTCCTACAGGGCTTGTATAAAAATGTGTGCATGCGCCCGGACAGGTCCGGCATATCCATTAATAAATAAACCGACGTGGGAAAAGAGGTTATGGCATTGACCAAACAATCATTTATCAAAGGGACGATGATTCTTCTCGCTGCCGGTATTATCAACCGCATTCTGGGCTTCATCCCGCGTATGACGCTGCCGCGGGTCATCGGGCCCGAAGGCATCGGGTTATACCAGATGGGATGGCCTTTTCTCATTGTCATTCTAACGATCGTCACGGGCGGCATTCCGGTTGCGGTGGCCAAGCTTGTAGCCGCTGCCGAAGCCGAGGGCAATGAAGCCCGGGTGAAAAGTATTTTTCGCATCGCGCTTGCCGTCGCCACCGTGTTAGGTCTCTTTTTCACAGGGGTCATTTATATAGGGGCGCGCTGGATTACCGATCATTTGTTCACCGACCCGAGAGTGTACTATACGTTTCTATGCATGACGCCTATCGTGCCGCTTGTTGCCGTATCCTCCGTGCTCCGCGGTTACTTTCAAGGGCGGCAGAACATGATTCCGACCGCCGTTTCGCAGGTGATGGAAACGCTCGTCCGCATCGTGGCCGTACTGGCATTCGCCTATGCCATGCTGCCCTACGGCCTCGCCTATGCGGCGGCGGGAGCGATGGCCGGCGTACTGGCCGGGGAAATTTGCGCCACGCTCGTGCTTGTGTTTCTGTACAAAAGAGAGCGTCTGACTCCCGAAAGAGGACCGATTCTCGCCCAAATCGGGACAACCCGCCGTCTGTCCCGCATGGCCAACCTGAAACAGCTGCTTAAGCTGGCGCTCCCGGTAACGGGGAGCAAGCTCATCGGCTCGGGTTCTTACTTCCTTGAATCGATTCTGATCGTGCAAAGCCTGGCGCTTGCCGGCCTTGCTACGACCGTCGCAACGGCGCAGTACGGCGCTCTGCAGGGGATGATCATTCCCGTGCTCATGCTGCCGGGCGCGTTGACATACTCGCTTGCCGTCTCTCTCGTTCCTTCGCTTTCGGAAGCCGCGGCGCGCGGCGATATGAAGACGATCCATATGCGCCTGCGCCAGTCGCTCAAGCTGGCTCTCGTCACGGGCGCACCGTTCGCCGTTCTGATGTATGTGCTCGCGGAACCGATCTGCGCATACATGTATGCCCAGCCCGGCATCGCCTCGATGCTGAGAATGATGGCTCCGGCCGCCTTGTTCATCTACTTTCAAGCTCCGCTTCAAGCCGCTCTGCAGGCGCTGGACAAACCCGGAGCGGCGCTCGTCAATACGCTGATCGGCTCCGCAGTCAAGCTCTCGTTGATTTATGCGTTGGCGAGCCGTCCCGAATTCGGTATTCTGGGTGCGATTGTCGCCATTACCGTCAATATTATGCTCGTGACGATTCTTCACGGTCACAGCGTTGTCAAGCTGCTGAAATTCCGGATGGTGTCAGGCGACTTTCTCAAGGTCGGGGTATGCATGGCGGGCACAGGCTGGGCCAGCACCGTGGTTATGCACTCGTCCTGGATCGACGACGGCCTGCTGCGATTTCTGGCCTCCTGCTGCACGGGCATGACGCTGTACGTGCTGCTCGCGTTGGTTACCCGCCTGATCGAACGCGACGACTTGTTCCGCATGATCTGGCTCGGCAAGCGTTTCGTCAAATAAGCGTACTAAGCGTCCCTCGTTATCTCTTCTTATCGATAAACCATTTGCCGCGATGGTCGACCGAGCAGAAGAACACATCTTTAAAGTCGTTAATCCCTCTCGACTGCAGTTCCCGCTTCAGCCAAAACCGGGTTTTGCCCAGCTTGGTTAAACTCTCGTCCTGTACCCGTCCGTCCATAATGAGCGGCAGCGGCAGGCCTTCGTAGCGAAAGACCGGCTTCCGATCGCCGTCGCCCGGCGAAGATGGGGGATCGGAACTTTTCTCGGTGACCGTCAGTTTTCCGGAAGGTTCCAAAATGGCGAATTCCACGTCCGCCAGGTTCATCACTTTATTTTCGCGAAGCTGCAGCAGCAAATCGTCCAGATTGTAGCGCTGACGCTTCATCTCCGAACGGTCCAGCTTGCCTTTGTCAACAATGGTGGCCGGGCTGCCTTCCACCCAGCGGCGAAGTTTCTCGCTCTTCAGCGAGAAGAAGGCGATAATCAATTGAATCACCACCAGCGTCGCCATCGGCAGAATGCCTTCGAGCATCGGTTTGCTGACGTCCTCGACCACGAATACCGCGATTTCCGCGATCATGATCGAGATGACAAGGTCGAAAACGGACAGCTTGCCGATCTCCCTTTTACCCATAATGCGCATCGTCAAGAACACAATGATGTAAACCAGTATGGTCCGTAGAAAAAGGATCAACAACTCCAAGCGACATTCCTCCCCGCAGTCGGTTCCATGGGTATTTTGACCTTGGAGAGGAACCCTCATTCGGGAGAAATGTTGGTAACGGGACCTGTACTATTTTGATAGCCAAGCCCATAAAATGGGACTAACCAATCCATCGGGAGGTTGCCATCCTTATGAAACGTTCGCCGCTCTTATCCGGATTGACGTATTCCACTGTCGTCACCTTAGTCGGCACGCTGCTTGCTTCGCTCCTTATGCTCGCCACTGATTTGTCCGAAAGCTCCTGGCTCCGGACCACGCTGTTCATTCACGGGCTGTCGTTGCTGATCGGAGGCTTCGTCACCGGCAAACGGTGCGAATCCAGAGGTTGGTACCACGGCGGGCTGCTCGGCCTGGTCTATACGCTTATTGTGTGGATGATCGGCTTTCTCGCCTACGACAGCGGGCTGACGCAAGAACTGCTGATCCTCTCCGGCATCGTGCTCGTAATGGGCGCACTCGGCGGCATGATCGGGGTCAATGTGAAGAAGTAAGTGAAATAAGCCGGCAGCTGCGCAAAAAAGGCGTGCATGCGGCAGAGAATGGCTCTCTGGCGCAAAGTACGCCTTTCTTGTCTCTGGAATTGTTTAACAGTGCGCGCTACTACTTGTCTTCAACGGAAGGCGCCGGGGTTACCGCGTTAATCGCCGAACGTTCGAAGGTCAGTTTCGTCACATCATTGACGCGCAGGACGATCGTATCGTCCGTCAGCTCCACGATAGTGCCGTGCAAACCGCCAATCGTAACGATTTTGTCCCCTTTTTTCACGCTGCTCAACATCATGTTGCGGGTTTTCTGACGTTTTTGTTGAGGACGGATCAGCAGGAAATACAAAACAACAAACATTAGGACGAGCGGTCCATAGGTCATCAAATAACTTTCGATGCCTGCCGGAGCTTGGTTGGCCGTAGCCAAAATCATGATCGTTTCCTCCCTTTTTACCTGGCATATGTATATATGATGGTTGGTTAAAACCCTTTGCTGTTCTCGTCGATGCCGTATTTTGCAAAAAATTCGTCGCGGAAATCAAGCAGCCGGTCTTCTTGAATCGCTTGCCGAACCCCGCGCATCAGTTCGAGTAAGAAATGCAGATTGTGATAAGTCGTCAGCCGTATGCCAAACGTCTCGTCCGCCTTAATCAAGTGGCGAATGTAAGCGCGCGAATAGTTACGGCACGTATAGCAGGAACATTCCGGATCAAGCGGCTGGAAATCTTCGGCGTATTTGGCATTGCGCACAACCATACGGCCGGAGCTTGTCATCACGGTGCCGTTGCGGGCAATACGCGTAGGCAGCACGCAATCGAACATGTCGATGCCGCGAATCGCGCCTTCCAGGAGTGCATCCGGTGAACCGACGCCCATCAGGTAACGGGGCTTGTTCGCCGGCAGCAGCGGAACGGTGTAGTCGAGAACCTCAAGCATCAATGGCTTCGGTTCGCCTACGCTGAGTCCCCCAATAGCATACCCCGGGAAATCCATGGAAGTCAACTCTGCCGCGCTTTGCTTGCGCAAATCTTCGTACATCCCGCCCTGAACGATGGCGAACAACCCCTGATCATGCTTGCGCCCATGCGCCTCCAGGCATCGCGCCGCCCAGCGCGTCGTCCGCTCGAGCGATTGCTTGGCGTAGCTGTGCTCGGCCGGATAAGGCGGGCATTCGTCGAACGCCATGATGATGTCGGAGCCGAGCGCGTTCTGGATCTCGATCGATTTCTCAGGCGAAATGAACAGCTTGTCCCCGTTCAAGTGAGAACGGAATTGAACGCCTTCTTCCGTGATTTTGCGCATCTCGCTTAACGAGAATACCTGGAAACCGCCGCTGTCCGTCAAGATCGGGCGATCCCAGTTCATAAATTTGTGCAAGCCGCCGGCCGCTTTCACGACTTCGTGCCCGGGACGCAGGAACAAATGGTAGGTGTTGCTCAGAATAATGTGCGCATCCATCTGCTTCAGTTCTTCCGGGCTCATCGTTTTGACGGTTGCCTGGGTGCCGACCGGCATGAACGCCGGGGTCTCGATGACGCCGTGCGGCGTATGCACACGTCCGAGCCGGGCGCCGGATTGCTTGCACGTTTTGATAGGTTCATAGGTGATGGCCATTAATCAGTCACTTCTTTCTAATAAATAAACATGGCGTCGCCGAAGCTGAAGAAGCGGTATTCCCGCTCGACGGCTTCCTTGTAGGCCGCGAGCACGCGCTCGCGTCCAGCCAGCGCGCTGATCAGCATCATCAGCGTCGATTTGGGTAAATGGAAATTCGTCAGCAGCGCATCGACAATCTTAAACTCGTAGCCCGGGTATATGAAAATACCCGTCCAACCGCTGCCTGCTTCCAGCGTGCCGTCCAACCGCGCCGCCGTTTCCAGCGTTCGCGCACTCGTCGTGCCCACGGACACCACGCGGCCTCCGCGGGCTTTGGCAGCGCGGATGATGTCCGCCGTCTCCTGCGACACCTCGTAATACTCTTCGTGCATTTCATGCTCTTCAATCGTATCCGCAGCTACGGGGCGGAACGTGCCAAGCCCGACGTGAAGCGTCACATAGGCTAATTGTATACCTTTTTGTTCCAGCCTATGCAGGTAATCTTCCGTGAAATGAAGCCCTGCTGTCGGCGCCGCCGCCGAGCCCTGATGCTTGGCATACACCGTCTGATACCGCTCCCGGTCCGGCAACTGCTCTTTAATATATGGCGGCAGCGGCATCGAACCAAGACGGTCGAGAATTTCATTGAATATGCCCTTGTATGAAAATCGAAGAACCCGCGTGCCCATCTCGCCTTCGGATTCCACAACAGCGGTCAGCATCGGTTCGCCCTCATCGCTTCCCGAATCCGACGTCCCGAAATGAATAAGCGCGCCGGTCTTCAGCCGTTTGCCCGGACGAACGAGCGCCTCCCAGGCGTCTCCTTCGAGCTGCTTCAGGAGCAGCACCTCCGCTTTCGCACCGGTGTCCGGCTTCACGCCAAAGAGCCGGGCTGGAATGACCCTCGTGTCGTTAAGCACGAGCACATCCCCGGCTTGTAGAAAAGATTCCAATTGCTCGAACCCGTAATGCCCGATCTCCCCGGTACGCTTGTTCAGCGTCAGCAGCCGCGAGGCCGTACGATTCTCGAGCGGCGTCTGCGCGATCAACGATTCGGGGAGATGGTAATCAAACAAATCTACCTGCATGAACAACTTCATTCCCTTTACGGTAAAGTGGTGACGGTCACCCCGGAATAGTACGCTTGTAAAATTTTCACATAATCATAGCCCAGCTCGGCATAACCTTTGGCACCCCATTGCGACATGCCGAGTCCATGGCCGAATCCGGTGCCTTTAAACACGAATTGCGTGGTTTTGGAAACCGGCTTTACGTTTCCGTCGGCGCTTAGTACGAAGAACTGTTCCTGCTCGTAAGCTTGAGGCGTACCCGAGCCTCCTGCGAAGTAAAGCGGCGCATCGGAGGCGCTTTGCTCGCGGACAGCGCTTCCTGCTCCCCGTATAGTATACCGTTCCGATTGTTCAATTTCAAACCGCGTGCTGGGCAGCCCGCCGAGCAGCGAACGCAGCGCATCCGGATATGACGCTTTCACGGCTTGTCCGTTGACGGACACTTCCAGCGCACGTCCGGACGGCCCCCGCTTCGTTACCTCGAGGCGGGTAATGCCGCCGGCAGCGGAAGCCGGCAGCGAAGAGCCGAGCTTCTCCCTCAGCCTGCCCTCGTCGAACGGACCGCGAACCCATGCGAACGCGTTCGATTCCATCATTTGGCCGATCACAACGAACCGGCTGCCGGCATCGACTTTCGCGATAGCGGGATTGGCCGCATTGTCGACAAAGGGTGCCGAACGAATGTTGACCGCGTCCGTCGTCGACTCGTAATAAGGCAGGCCGATCTCATTCTTCGTACCGGTGTCGCGGGCGTAATCCGAATGAATATATCCGGTTAATCCGCTGGGCAGGACGATCCGATACCACGGCTTTTTGCCTGCTTGGGCACCTTCGTCCGGCGACGGCACGCTCTTCAGATAAGGGACGGGGTTGCCCCATACCTCGCTCGAATCGGCCGTCATGCCGCCTGCATTGGAATAGAAGAGCGGGTCGATCAAAGCGTTCTTGTAGGTCAGCACCTGACCTTTGGTCGAATCGACCGCTTGAATCGCAGCGGCGAATTCCGCTTCACGCCCTTTGTACACCTGATCCGCTGTCGAATCGGACACATTCGCAATTTGGTATTTGTCGCCCTGCTTCAACGCGTATGTACGGGCGGCGATCGCCTGCGCCTTCAGCGCTTCCGCCGGCCAAGACGAGTTTAACTCCGAACCGACGACGCTGTATAAATATTGATCAATGGCCAATTCGTTGATGACGGCAAGCTTGCCGTTCAACGTTGTCACCTCGATGCCGCCGCGGTACGAACGGTTCGATCGCTCAGCCACCTGCACGCCTGCTTTCGGATCTACAGGTGCCGCCCACAGCTTGGCTCCGCCGCCGACAACGAAAGCGGTGACCGGCTGTACGGCCCCATCCCCGCTCACGGAAAGCTCGCTGCGCTTGAGCACGTAGCCCGCCGTTTGATCCACGGCCGTCAAGCGGGCTGCAGGCAGTGCGGCGCTTACCTTGTCCTTTAGCGTCTTCAGCGAAGCGTCATCAGCCGCTCCGCCGACCATGACGGCGAAGCCGCCGCCGATGAGCGCCACGTCAGCGTCAAAGCCGGCCTGCACGATCGCATCCGCTTGCGCCTGCGCTTCAGGCTCCGTGGCGTAAACGCCGGCGTTCCAGCCCAGCGGTCCGGCAACTTGGGCGGTTGCATCCGCTTTGGCCGCCGCAGCGGCCGCTTCCTTCGTCGGAAACGGGCCGATATATGCGGCATATGCCGGCTTCCCCTGCTTCGAGCGCTGCACGATGCCCGTACCCGCTCCGCCAACCGCCAGCTTCTGCGCTTGAGCTCTTGCGACGGCTGCATCGGCGCTTTGCGGAAGCAGCGCATAATAGCCGTTCGCATAGGCGCGTACGGCTTCTTTCGCATTCACCTGATGCAGCGGCTTGAAGCCGCTTGCATCGCGCAAGCCGAGCGCGAGTGCGGCCGTGTCCGCGCTCAGCGTAACCGCCGATGCCGGACTGCTGTAACGGCCGGTATCGATAAATAGCGCGACGCGGACGGAAGCCGGCATGGCAGCCGGAATTGCCGCTTGCGCGGCAGGCGCGAGCGGCGTGACCACCGGCGCTGCGAACACGCCGGTCCAGACAACGGCAGCGCACAGCGCCGTCTTGAGACCCGCTCCAAGCGGGCGCCGACCTCGTTCATGATCAACGTTATGACGTTTGGGACTCCCCATGCTGCGTGATTCTCCTCCCCTATTGCAACCGTTGCATCGAGCTGCGATGATGCCGGTTGTCAATCCTATTGCAACCGTTGCATCGAGCTGCGATGATGCCGGTTGTCAATCCTATTGCAACCGTTGCATCGAGCTGCGATGATGCCGGTTGTCAATCCTATTGCAACCGTTGCATCGAGCTGTGATGATGCCGGTTGTATGGTCTCGCTTCTGTAGCGGTAATGATCCCCTAGTAAACTTTTAGGACCGGCTTGGCATCGGCAAGCCCAAATGCTTGCACGCGCTCGCCGTCACCATCCGCCCCCGCGGAGTGCGCTGCAAAAATCCGATTTGGAGCAAATAAGGCTCGTACACGTCCTCAATGGTCTGGCTTTCTTCGCCAATGGAGGCCGCTATCGTGTCAAGACCGACCGGTCCCCCTTGAAAGCTTAGGATAATCGCGCGCAGCATTTTGTGATCGATCTCGTCAAGACCGAGCGGATCGACCTGAATGCTCGACAACGCAGCTTGCGTTATGTCCAGCGTAATGATGCCGTCGCCCTTCACTTGGGCAAAGTCGCGCACCCGCTTCAGCAGCCGGTTGGCGATCCGCGGCGTTCCCCGCGACCGCATGCCGATCTCGTGAGCCGCTTCGCCGACGATCTGCACCTGCAGCAGGTCGGACGTGCGGCTGACGATGTACGACAGCTCATCTACCGTATAATACTCCAAACGGCTGACGACTCCGAAACGATCGCGCAGCGGCGCGGATAGCAAGCCGACACGCGTCGTCGCCCCGACGAGTGTAAACGGCGGCAAGTCGAGCCGCACCGAGCGGGCGCTCGGTCCTTTACCGATAATAATATCCAGCGCGTAATCCTCCATCGCCGGGTATAACACTTCCTCCACCGTGCGGTGCAGGCGGTGGATTTCGTCGATGAACAGCACATCGCCTTCCTGCAAATTGGTCAGGATAGCGGCCAAATCGCCCGGCCGTTCGATGGCGGGGCCGCTCGTCGTGCGAAGATTGACGCCAAGCTCGTTCGCGATGATATTGGACAGCGTCGTTTTCCCGAGTCCGGGAGGGCCGTATAGAAGCACGTGATCGAGCGCTTCCTTGCGCATTTTCGCCGCCTCGATATATATTTTCAAGTTTTCTTTCGCTTGCGACTGGCCGATATACTCCGCCAAATAGCGCGGGCGCAGACTGAATTCCATCGTCTGATCTTCCATCATCAAGTTCGCCGATATAATCCGGTCATCCATGCTGCGATTCTCCTTTCTAACCGTTCTTAACGCTGCGCCGGGCGCCGTAACGTCATCTCATCATCGACTGTTGGAACAGCGCCTGCAGCGCCAGCTTCGTCACGGCGTCCGTCGTCTCGCCGCCCTGCAGCTTCGGTTTGATTGCCGCTCCTGCACGGTCCGCTTCCGCCTCGGTGTAACCGAGCGCGAGCAGCGCCGCCTTCGCCTCCGCCCAAGCGCCTCCGCCCAGCGGAGCTGCGGCCGTGTCGGCCAGACTGAAGCCAGCCCCCGCCATATCGTCGTCCGTGGACGTCCAGGCGCCGAGCTTGTCCTTCAGATCAAGCACCATGCGCTGCGCCGTTTTCTTTCCGATTCCGGGCAGCTTTGTCAAGAACGCGACATTCTCCTGACGGATCGCCGAGGCGATCGTCTCCGGCCGCCCGCCCGCCAAGATGCCGATCGCGACCTTCGGCCCGATTCCGCTTACCTCCAGCAGCAGGCGGAACAGCGATTGCTCCTCGCGAGACGTGAAACCGAACAGCAGGTGCGCATCCTCACGCACCTGGTAATGGATATACATCGTCACTTCGCCGCCGTCCTTGCCGTCCTTCGGCGCAACGGCGAACGGATTCGCACAGAACACCCGATAGCCGACGCCCCGCACGTCGAGCACGACATACTCCGTTTCCCGGTGGGCGACGGTTCCTCTTAGAAAGTCGATCATCGCTTGGTTGCTCCATTCATCTTTTGTAAAAGTGTTGCCGAATGCGCGTGGCAAATCGCGACGGCAAGCGCATCCGCCACGTCGTCCGGCTTCGGCACGCTCGATAAGTGCAGGAACATCCTGACCATCTCCTGCACCTGCTTCTTCTCGGCTTTACCGTAACCCACAATCGCCTGCTTGACCTGCAGCGGCGTGTATTCGCCGATCGGCAGTCCCTGCTGCACAGCCGCCAGCATCAATACTCCGCGCGCTTGACCGACGGTCAGCGCGGTCGTTACGTTGCGGTTGAAGAACAGCTTCTCGATCGCCACCGCGTCAGGTTTATATTTGTCTATCAATTGGACCATAGCTTCATAGACTTGCTTCAGACGCACTGAATCTTCGGTATGCGCCTCGGTTTGAATCGAGCCGTACTGGACGGGCACCAATTTATGTCCCTGCTTGTCGATAAATCCGAAACCGACGATGGCGATTCCCGGGTCGATGCCTAATATGCGCACGCGGCTTCCAACTCCCCCGCCCGCTCCTCCGTGAGCCTCTATGACGTTCAAAGGACACCAGAAAGCGAACATATGTATTCACCAGCCCATTATATCAGATTATCCCCCCTATGAACACGCTGTATGGAAGAAAACCGTCCGTCAGGCGCCTCGCACCAGCCCTCCGGTAAGCATTAGAGGAAACTGCGGCGCGTTATGCTCGCCGACTCTGCCATCAGAGCAAAATAACGGCGCTGGATCAACCGCATGCGCACTCGGCCGCAAGCGGATGCTCTCCAAGCCCCGCAGCTATCCCCGGATGGTCATGCGCAGCCGATCCCGTCATCAACGCAAATAAACCTCCTGGACCACTTCATAACGTGGACCGGGAGGTTTATTCCGCTCTGACCCTCATCCAAACCGGGGATGAAACGGGCCAGCCTCTATCGTCCTTCAAGGGGAAGGCGCCCGCTGCATCGCATTCTCCGTCTCCTCCACCGCATAGTCGCTCAACGTGGACAATACGCTGTTGTAATCTTCAAGATCGTGAATACGTATGCCATGGTACAGCTGCCTGACCGTTTCGCGGGGCAGACTGCTTTCCAGGTGCTCAATGTTCAATTGAAAGAACGTGCGCATGACGTTCTCCGTTCCGGAGTTCGGGACGCCTTCGAACAAGGAAAGGTTGCCCTTCGCATCGAGCCCGAAGTACGCCTTTTCCTTGCAGGCCGGCGACAAGTCGTCGATCGACTCCGTGAAGTACACCGTGTTCGTCTCGCCCAGGCTGACCGTTATGGAAGGATGGTTGCGGTAATAATTCATAATGCCGTTCGAATCGAGCAGTCCGATCCGTTCGAGCTCCTCCCCGCACACATAGGCTTTCTTCGAGAATGCTTCCCGTTTACCCTCCATTCCGCTAATGATCTTCCGCACCTCTTCCTCGGGCTGTTTGAACGCCGTCACTTGACGGCTGAATACGGCCCGATCCTGCTGCCATTCTCCCAAATCCCGGGAAAGCGGAGCTTGTACCGCACTACGCGAGAACCAAAGCCACGAAGCAAACACGCCCATTGCGAGCAGCACGACCGCCAAATGCAGCCAGCCGCGTTTAAGGCGAAGCTTTCGTTTCAGTTGTTTTTTGAGCTGATTCCACCATTCTTTCACTTGCATAGGAGATCCCCTCTTGTCTATATCGTTATGATTTACTATTTTTCCCATGGGGATCGACGTTTATACGGAATGGATGTATACTGTGTCTTATGGTAAACAACCCATGAGGGGAAGGATGATGACTTACCTATGCAGTCGCTTTTGAAAGAAGTATGGGCTTGGATCCGTTCCATTGCCGCCGCGTTTGTCCTAACCATCTTGATCGGGATGTTCATATTCCAGCCGACCAAAGTGCTCGGACATTCCATGGATCCGACGCTAAACGATCAACAGCGAATTTACGTTTCCAAACTGTCGCATACGTTCCGGTACGGACCGGATTACGGGGATATCGTCATTATCGACAGCCGGGTGGAGCGCCCCCGCACCTTGAAGGACGATCTGCTGGAGCATCCGCTGCTTCGCCTCCTTCGCGGTGAGGATGACCCGAACATGTACGTGAAACGGGTGATCGGGAAGCCAGGCGACATACTGGAGATGAAAGATAACAGAATGTACCGAAACGGTCAGCCTCTGGACGAGCCTTACTTGAACGAAACGATGGATACTCCCGTTTCACGGCAATGGACCGTGCCGGAAGGCCACGTATTCGTCATGGGCGACAACAGAAACCACAGCAAGGATAGCCGGGATATCGGCTTCGTGCCGATCGACCATGTGCTTGGCATTAAGTTTTAGTTGAATATAAATTAGCTCGCGAACGGAGCCTATCCGGCAAAATGTTCAAAAAGGCAAGCCTTGCAGCAAGGGCATTGCCTTTTTTTATCTTCATTTCAAAATCCACTGATTCAAATCAAAGCCCTTCTGCGCCAGCTTCTCTTCGACTAAAAAAGCTTTCGTCCCTTCCAGCAGCTTCACGCCGGAGTCGGTAAAAGGCACATCCTTGATCCATGAGACAAACACCAATCTTCGCCGAGCCATATTTTTTTATGGTAAATTGATTGCAGTAAAAAGACGGAGATTAGCTACAATAAACTTCTACCTTTGCAGATCATAAGTAACTGACGCTGTATACAGAGGGGGTTGAAGCTTGAACAGGTTTGTAGTCTATATAATTGCCAGTATCGCATGTCTGATCTTACTCATACTCGGTGTTATGTATGGAATATGGGATAGCAACCAATCTAAAACAGGACCAGTAGGCGATGGGAATGCAAATCCTACTATATTTCAATTGATACCAAGTTTTACGACTTTTCTTCTAGGAATCATAAATTTACCCATGGCTATTATCCGCTATAAGAAAAATAAAGAATCAAAAAGCAAAGAGAATTGAACATGAACTTACAATAAAATTGTTACGCTACCTGATACGATAGATTAATTAACTGCCTTTTCAGCGGGCGGTTTTTATTTGGGTCTAAAATCAATAATACACGGTAACACAGCCTTTAAATAAAGGACAAAAAGCCGCCCCCCGTACGCATTCGTTCCGGGAAGACGGCATTTGCTTAGTGAAAAACCGGACAGACTTAGTCGTTTAACCAAGGTCTTGTTCTTTTGACTTTCGGAGGATGATGAGCTTTGCGGCTGTTCCGTTCAATCAAGCTGCTGATGGCGGCGCGGGCCGATTTCCCACGGGCTGGACGCTTCGCCCTCGCGTCTTCTTTCGCAGCCGGAGCGGCGGCCGACTTGCCGTCCTTCGATTTGTGGATCGACAGCGCACGTTCCTCCGCAACCAGAGGTTCCGCCGTCGCAAACGGCATCGCCCCGAGGCCGGGATATACGTTCACCGCGATGCCAGGTTCCGGAAACGGGTAGCCCGCTACGGCATGCGGCAAGATCGGCGACCCGTACGGCGAAGCAGGGTATGCGTCGTACAGATCCCTACCGTAAGGCGTCGGATACATCTCCATCGGCTCCTGATCGTACGGCGTGCCCGGGTACATCCCCATCGGCTCCTGATCGTATGGCGTGCCCGGATACATCCCCATCGGCCCCTGATCGTACGGCGTGCCCGGATACATCCCCATCGGCTCCTGACCGTACGGCGTGCCTGGGTACATCCCCAGCGGCTCCTGGCCGTATGGCGCGTTCGGGTCCGTCGCGAGAGGTTCCTGGCCATATGGCGCGTTCGGGTACGCCCCCAGCGGCTCCTGGCCGTATGGCGCGTTCGGGTACGCACCCAGCGGCTCCTGGCCGTATGGCGCGTTCGGATATGCCCCCAGCGGTTCCTGGCCGTATGGCGCGTTCGGGTCCGTCGCGAGAGGTTCCTGGCCATATGGCGCGTTTGGATACGCCTCCAATGGCTCCTGGCCGTATGGCGCGTTCATTTGGGGCAGCGCATAAGGCAGATTCGGTTGACCGCAGCCGCAGCCTTTGCTTGCTGCCGGCGCTTCCCAACTCGGATACGGCGAGTAGGTCACGTTCGGCGTACTCATCGTATAAGGCATTTCTCCGTGCTTTGGCTGGTTCGGAAATACAGGCAGCTCCGGCTCCGTCGCCCAGGGACTTTGCATCATCACTTCCGTTGCCGGCACTTGGAATTGCTGGAACAAGTTCGCTACCGGCGGCATATTTCCGGCATACGTAGGCTCCATAGACGGCATTCCGACATTCGGTGTCGGCATTTCGATATTCGGAGTCGGCATTCCGACATTCGGTGTCGGCATCCCGATATTCGGTGACTGCATCCCGATATTCGGTGACTGCATCCCGATATTCGGCGTCGGCATCTGGATATTCGGATACGGCGTAATGCCGGGCGCTTCCTCCTTCAACGGCGCTTGCGGCGCCTCCGGCATCATCGGCGCCTCCTCAACCGGCAGCGGAGATAACGGCATTACGGACGTATCCGCTTTGGCCAAGTGGTGAAGCATTGACGGGCCCGTGTCGGATTTCAGCTTCGGAATGTACACGATCTCCCCGGTCATCAGCACGTTCGGATTTTTCAGCTGCTGGTTCGCAGCCACCATATCGGCCAACGGCACGCCCCAAGCTTTGCCAAGCTTCCACAGGGTGTCGCCCTGCACCACGACATGCTTATATAAGTAATCCGTCGGCTGCTGGACAGGCTTAGGCGAATCCGGGATTTTCACCTTCATCCCGACATCGATCACATCGGGATTAGCGATTTGCGGATTGGCGGCAATAAGTTGGTCGAGCTCCACGTGATATTTTTGGGAGAGCTCGTAAAGGGTGTCACCTTTTTTCACAAGATGGATTTTCAATTGCATAAACCTCCTTAGTTTTGCGCTTTGTGCTACCGGAACAAAATGACATTACAGTTTATGCACGAAGGTAGGCATTTGACCACGCAAACTTGAAAAATTTCCATCCTGTCGCTGATAAGGTCCTATTTCCAGGTTTCCCGGATGCCTTGGCTCTAATCTCCGACGATTAGCGCAGAACTGTCCACCTTCCCGCTATACGCTCCGTATGCGATTCAGGCTCGAGCCCCCAACATGACGTTACCCGGCAGTGTTGCCGTTCGCCTGCACTTCCGTATACCGGAACAATTCCTGTGAGCCCGTCCCCCCCCTAACCCGAGCCACTTTCCTATCTAACGAAAAAATAGCGGAACTCTGACATCTTATTCCTTATACTTCGCCGCCAAACGGCGTCAATTGCAGGAATAAGATACTGGAGTTCCGCTATGTTTATCGTAAGGGCACAAACACGCCGCGTTCGGCGGCGGACCGTGAAGGTGCGCGAGCCTACTCGTACACCTTCACGCCGTCTACTTGGACGAGCTTGCGGAATTCCCGCAGCAGGCTCGTCGTGATCGGTCCGGCTTTGCCTTCGCCGATCGTGCGCGCGTCGACTTCGCGCACCGCGATGACTTCCGCCGCCGTACCGGTGAAGAACACTTCATCGGCGACGTACACATCGTGCAGCGTGAAGGGCTCTTCCTTCAGCTTATAGCCGAGCTTGCCGCACAGCTCGATAATGGCTGCGCGGGTAATACCTTCCAGCGCCCCGCAGTAGCAGGGCGGGGTAAACACAACGCCGCGTTTGACGATAAAGATATTGTCGGACGAGCCCTCGGCTACGTAGCCTTGCGAATTCAGCATGATCGCTTCACCCACGCCGGCAAGGTTCGCTTGAATTTTCACCAAAATATTGTTCAGGTAATTCAGTGATTTGATCTTCGGATTGAGCGCGTCGGGCACGTTGCGGCGCGTCGAGACGGACACCGTCCTCAGCCCGTTGACGTAAGCTTCTTCCGGGTAAATCGCCAGCTGTTCCACGATGATAATGACATTCGCCTTCGGGGAACGGCGCGGGTCGAGGCCGAGATCCCCGGGTCCGCGGGAGACGACCAGCCGAATGTACCCGTCGCGCAGCTCGTTGCGGCGAATCGTTTCGACAAGCACGTCCTGCATCTCGCCAAAGGTCAGCGGGATTTCAAGCATGATCGACTTGGCCGAATCGTACAGCCGGTCCAGATGTTCCTTGCATTTGAAGATGTTGCCGTTATAAACCCGAATGCCTTCGAAAATACCGTCTCCGTACAAAAAACCGTGGTCGTACACCGAAATTTTAGCGTCCTCTTTGCTCACAAAGCCGCCGTTCAAGTAAATGACTTGGGCCACGTTCTTTACACCTCCGCTTGTTCTGGGTCATAGGAATATGTCGGGTAACAACCTAAGATGCGCACCTGGCAGCCGATCGCCTCAATTTCCTGCAGCGCGGCCGGCAGCAGCACGGAATCCATGGAAGCCTCGATGTCGATATAAAAGTAATAATTACCGAGCCGTTTTTTCGTCGGACGGGATTCGATCTTGGACAAGTTGATGCGCCGCCAGGCGAAAGCCGACAGCACCTGATGCAGTCCCCCCGGATAATCTTCGGGCATCGTTATAAGAATCGTCGTCTTCTGCTGCGGCGACGCCTTCAGCTGCGGCTTCTCCTGTCCGATCAGCACGAACCGCGTATAGTTGTTCTGGTGATCCTGCACGCCTGCCGCCACCGTCGACAACCCATACAATACGCCGGCACCTATCGGAGCAAGCGCCGCGACCGACGGATCGCCCAGCTCCCGCACAAGGCGGGCCGCTTCACCGTTGCTGCCGACCTGCTCCAGCTCGACATGCGGCAGGAATTTGCGCAGAAACCGTTGACACTGCGCCAGTGTGACGCTGTGCGAGTATACTTTACGGATCTCCCCGCACGCCGCCTCCAGCTCGGTCCCCTGCCCTTCGCCGCTCGGCAAACGGAGCAAATTGATCGAAATCGGGTACACCCACTCCGCTTGTATCGGCAAATCCACCTCATGGACCAGCATATCCACATGCAGCGTCACCGAGCCTTCGAACGTGTTCTCGATGGGAATAACGCTGTAATCTGTTGTTCCGTTCACGGTCGATTGGAACACATCCGCGATCAGTTTGCAGTTAACATATTCAAATTCATCCGTTCCGAGCACATAATGAGCCGATTCCTCGGTGAATGTCCCCGGACCGAGAAGTGCGATTCGCTTCATCCCAAGGTCTCCCCTTTAACGAATTCAAGCAAGGAACACCCTTGCTCCTCAGGCGCCAATACTTGGGCAGCGACGCCCTCCCGATCGGGCTTCAGCCACAATAAAGTCGCTTCGATCCCTTCGGCCCGAAGCTTGCCCCGCATGAATGATTCCAGCTCGTTCTTCCTATCCGAATCCCGATCCACCAGCGTCAATATCGTCGGCCCCGCGCCGCTCAACGCGACACCTAGCGCGCCGTGGTCGGTCGCTTCCGCGAGAATGCCGGCAAGGCCAGGCACAAGCGGAGCCCGGTACGGCTGGTGCAGCGCATCCTTCATCGCCACACGGATCATATCGAGCCGGCCCGTGCAGAAAGCGGCGACCAGCACCGACGAGTGACCTACGTTGAACACGGCGTTCTCGAGGCTTTGCTCACGCGGCAGCACGCCGCGCGCTTTCTCCGTAGACAGCTGAAAATGCGGAATCGCCACAAGCACGTCCAGCCTCTCGTGCGGCTCTACGCGAATATATTCTGCCCGCTTGCCGTCCCAGAATGCCACGACGATGCCCCCGAACAAGGAAGCACCGACGTTGTCGGGATGCTTCTCCAATTCGGTGGCGATTTGAAACAGCTCATCCTTCGTGAACTTGTCCCCAATCAGCGCGTTTGCCGCCGTCAGTGCTCCGACGATGGCCGAGGCGCTGCTGCCGAGTCCCCGGGTCAGCGGAATGTCGCTGTACATCGCGATATCGAGTTCCGGAATTTCGACTCCCGCCCGCTTGAACACGAGCTGAGCCACTTCATAGATCAGGTTGCTTTTATCCGTAGGCACGCCGTTCATCTGATCCCCGTGCAGCGTAATCCGGGTTTCGTCCGACACGCTCATGTCAATCCATGCATACAAATCCAGCGCCATGCCGAGCGTATCGAAGCCGGGTCCGAGGTTCGCCGTGCTGGCCGGCACCTTCACACGCACTCTGCGTTTATTGATATCCGTCATGTCTGTCCGCGCCCCTAACCTTCAAGCTTTCGAATGGCTTCCATAACCGCTGCTTCGGAATCCTTCACCACAACCGGCTCGGCGGCCACGCTCTTAATGGCGATGTTCGGATCTTTCAGCCCATGGCCGGTCAGCACGCAGACGACGCGTTGACCTTTCTCGAAATACCCTTCGCGCTTCAGTTTCATCACGCCTGCGATCGAAGCCGCGGATGCCGGTTCGGCAAAAATCCCTTCGCGTGCAGCGATCGTTTTGTAGGCGTGCAAAATTTCGTCATCCGTGACAAAGTTGATTTGACCTCCGGAATCTTTAGCCGCCGCTTCGGCGCCCTTCCAAGTGGCCGGGTTCCCGATGCGGATCGCGGTTGCGATCGTTTCCGGATTCGGAATCGGCTCTCCGCGCACGATAGCCGCGGCGCCTTCCGCTTCGAAACCGATCATTTTCGGCAGCGATCGGGACTTGCCCTTCTCGTAGTATTCCTTGAAGCCTTTCCAGTAAGCCGTGATGTTGCCTGCGTTACCGACCGGAATCGCAAGATAGTCCGGCGCTCCGCCGAGCTGGTCGCACACTTCGAAGGCGGCCGTTTTTTGCCCTTCGATGCGGTATGGGTTGACGGAGTTAACAAGCGTGATCGGATGCTTGGCCGTAATTTCGCGCACGATTTCGAGCGCCCGGTCAAAGTTGCCTTCGATCGCGATGACTTTCGCGCCGTAGATGATCGCCTGCGCCAGCTTGCCGAGCGCAATGTTGTTGTTCGGGATGAGCACGATGCAGTTCAAGCCGCCGCGAGCCGCGTAAGCCGCAGCTGCCGCCGAGGTGTTGCCCGTCGACGCGCACATGATCGTACGGCTGCCTTCTTCCATCGCTTTGGCTACGGCCATAACCATACCGCGGTCTTTGAAAGAGCCGGTCGGGTTCAGCCCTTCGTATTTAAAGTACAGATCCAGGTCGAGCTCGTTTGACAAGTTCTCCGCGCGTACAAGCGGCGTATTGCCTTCCTGCAAAGTAAGCAGCGGCGTGCTCTCATTCACCGGCAAATAGGGTCTGTACGTTTCCAGAAGTCCCTTCCATCTCATGTCTTGCTTAGCCCTCCACTCGGTAGACGCTCTTGATCGCTTGAACGACGTTCATGGACTCGATTTGCTTCAACACGTTATTCATCGCAGCTTTATTGGCGTCATGGGTAATGATGATAATTTCGGCAAGCGGGTTGGTCGCGTTCGGGTGCTGAAGCACCGACTCCAGGCTCACTTCGTGCTGGGCGAACACTTGCGTAATTTGCGCCAGTACGCCGGCTTTGTCTTCCACATGCAGTAAAATAAAGTTCTTCGACGCGATTTGCTCGTCCGTCTTCAGCTTCTTCTCCTTATAAGGCACGAACCCGCGGCGGCCGTTGATGCCAAGGTTCAGGTTGCGCACGACGGCCACCAGATCGGCCACGACAGAGGTCGCGGTCGGCATTTCGCCGGCGCCCGGTCCGTAGAACATCGTTTCGCCCACCGCTTCGCCATAAACGTACACGGCGTTAAACACGCCGTTGACCGATGCGAGCGGATGCGAATGCTTGACCATCGTCGGCTGCACGCTGATGCTAATGTGCTCGTCTTGACGCTCCGCGATGCCGAGCAGCTTCACTTCATATCCGAGACGTTTGCCGTACGCGATGTCTTCTTTGGATACTTTGGAGATGCCCTTTACGGACACGTCCGACAGCTCTACGTTCGCACGGAAGCCGAGCGTGGCGAGAATCGTCATTTTGCGCGCCGCGTCGAAGCCTTCCACGTCCGAGGTCGGATCGGACTCCGCATAGCCGAGCTGCTGCGCTTCCTTCAGCACATCTTCGTACGCAGCGCCTTCCTGGCTCATCTTCGTCAAAATATAGTTGGTTGTACCGTTGACGATCCCCATAATTTTCGTAATGCGATCCGAGGAAAAACCTTCGACCAGCGTCCGGAGGATCGGAATACCGCCGGCGACGCTCGCCTCGTAGAGCACGTCGCAGCCTTTCTCTGCCGCTTTCGCCAAAATCTCCGGCCCGTGCAGCGCCATCAAATCCTTGTTGGCGGTGACCACATGTTTACCGCGATCCAGCGCTGCGAGAATCAATTGTTTGGACAGCTCGATACCGCCCATCACTTCCACAACGACGTCGATTTCCGGGTTCTCGATCACGTCCCACGGATTTTCCGTGACTTTATCCGCAGCCACATGAATGCCGCGGCTTTTGCTGCTGTCCTTGACCAATACTTTCACGATTTCGATCGGGGAGCCCGATTGGCTGAGCAGATCGGGCTGGTGTCCTTCCACAATGCGAACGACCCCGGTACCGACTGTACCTAGACCGAGTAATCCTACTTTGACGGGTTTCATATGTGTCCTCCTTATGCGTTGTTGTACGATAAGTCCCGGTTCGTAATAAAGACCTCCAGCCTGGATTGAACATGAATGCTTTGAACGATAGCCCTAGGCGATGTTCGAATTCATTTTCAAAGGCGTTGCACGCCCCGGTTCTTTTTTACTGCCCTTATCATCATCCAAAACGCTGCTATTATTAGTATTAGCCTTGCCCGGCGAGGGTGGCGCGGGTGACGCCGTCCTGGCTGCGCAGCGTGTCGAGCAAATGGCTCACGTTCTCGCCCATCATCGACGTCTCTACCGAGATGACGACATTGGCGATGCCCTGCAGCGGAATCGTTTGGTGGATCGTCAGCACATTGCCTTCCAGCCCGGCGATCAGCGCGAGCACGCGGGACAAGATGCCGGATCGGTGCTCCAAATCCATGGAGATCGTGACGATCCTGTCGCGCTCCAGCTTGGTGAGCGGGAAGATGCCGTCTTTGTACTTATAAAAAGCGCTGCGGCTTAATTCCACCTGCTCCACCGCTTCGTGGACCGTCTTCACTTCGCCGCGGGCCAGCAGCTCCTTCGCTTGCAGCGTCTTGAAGAGCGCTTCCGGCAAGATGTCCTCGCGGACCAAGAAAAATCGCTGCCCCTGCGGCGGTTTTCCCTCGGTATGTTTGTCAGGCACGATAACAGTCCTCTCTACACAGACGATTGTTTTCATCTAGTGGACATTATATCGCAACACGCTCTCCCCGGCAATAGGCTTTCCACTTGAAAATATGATAAAGTGATGATATACACCTGCGAAAAGGAGCGATTCCGGTTGATCCGAGCGAGGATGATAGCGACTGCTATATTATTCCATCAGAACGACATGCTGATGATGAAGCGTTCTCCGTACCGTACGTTATCCCCCGGTATGTGGGCGGCCGTCGGCGGTCATTTGGAGCCTCATGAAATTAATGATCCCGAATCGGCCGTGCTTCGCGAGATCCATGAGGAAACGGGGCTGCTTCCCGAAGATTTGCGCGACCTGCGCCTGCAGTACATCCTTATCCGGTTAAATCAACAGGAAGTGCGCCAGCAGTTCATTTATACGGGAAGGACCGGGAAGCGCACGGTCAATCAAACCGACGAAGGCGAGCTGTTCTGGATTCCCCGCGAACAGGTGCTGAATCGTGAAATCCCTTTTATTTTCCACCGCTTGCTTGAACATTATTTCGAGCACGGACCGAGCCCCCACGTCTGGGTCGGAACGGCAGGTTACGAACCGGACGGCTCGCCCGCGGTTCACTGGACGGAGCTGGTGGATCCGCAGCAAAGGTAACGATTTAAACGGAAGAAAGGGGCGAGACATCATGGCCATTGCCGAAATTACGGTTATCCCCGTCGGGACGGCGTCGACCAGCCTGAGCGCCTATGTCGCCGACATTCACCGGTACGGATGAACAAGCCAAGGGCGCCATATCGTTTGAGCTGACCGCGATGAGCACGATCGTCGAAGGGGAATTCGACGAGCTGCTGCGCGTCATTCGCGGCATGCACGAGCTGCCCTTCGCCTCCGGCGCGCAGCGGGTGTGTACTTCGGTCAAGTTCGACGACCGCCGCGACAAGCAAGGCTCCGTCGCGCAGAAGCTGCGCTCGGTAGCGGATAAACTGGACTAGAGCCCCGCATGGGAGTGGGAGGAAAACGGAACGTGATCGATGAGAACCCGAAAGATGAAAGATACGTTTACGATATTGACGTGCAGGGTATCACCTACAACAGGGATCAGAAGACGCTGCTTGCGGACGTCACATGGCGCGTTCGCAAAGGGGAGCACTGGGCGCTGCTCGGCTTGAACGGCTCGGGCAAAACGACGCTGCTCAACATGATCACCGGTTACATCTGGCCGACCCGCGGAAGCGTCGCCGTGCTTGGCGAAACGTACGGGACGGTTGATCTGCGCGAGCTGCGCAAGTCGATCGGCTGGGTCAGCTCGTCTTTACAGGAAAAGCTGCACGCCAGCGATCGGACGCAATACGTCGTGCTCAGCGGCAAATTCGCTACAATCGGCTTATACGATAAGCCAGATGACGACGACTTCGAACAGGCTGCAGAGCTGATGCGCCAGCTTGGCTGCGCCCACCTGTGGGATCGGCCGTATCAGACGTGCTCGCAGGGCGAGAAGCAGAAGGTGCTGATCGCCCGCGCGCTGATGGCTTCGCCGAAGCTGCTCATTTTGGACGAGCCGTGCAACGGGCTCGATCTGTTCGCGCGCGAAACGCTGCTTGGCGGCATTGAAGCGTTGGGGGCGCAGGCGGATGCGCCTACCTTTGTGTACGTTACGCACCATACGGAGGAAATTTTGCCGATGTTCGGCCATACGCTGCTGCTGCGCCGGGGCGAAGTGTTCGATGCGGGCGCAACGACGGCGCTGCTTACCGAAGAACGTCTCTCCCGCTTCTTCGAACTTCCCGTCGACGTGCATTGGCGGCAAGGCCGCGCTTGGCTGTCGCCGCGGGAAAGCTAGCGAGCGCTAGGCCGCCTGCCGCAGCCGGACGAGGCGGCTTACGCCGGCCGTTTGCCGGGCGGCCGCAGACGAGCCCGTTACGCCGCTTCGTGCCGGACTCCAGACGCTGCGGCGGCTGACGGCAGCCTGCGCGCTTCCCTTTGCTCCGCTGAATGAAATCCATAAAAAAATAGCGGAACTGCGATGCGCTATTCGTCCCAAGATCTGGTTGTTCCACCAGAAATCGGGACAATACGGCATCCTAGTTCCGCTATTTATTTGGAATTGCGCCGCCCGGCAGTGATGCAGCAAGCGGCGTCCCCTCCTACTCCTGCTCGACAAATTCAAATTCGAAGTCGCCGATCCGTACCGTCGTACCATCCTTCGCACCGCGCTCGCGCAGCGCTTTGTCAATGCCCTTCTTGCGCAGGATGCGCGCGAATCGCATAACGGCCTCCTGCGTGCTGAAGTTGGTTCGTTTGATCAACTTCTCGATGCTCGGACTTTCGACCACGAACGCCTCGTTGTCCCGGCGAATAACGAAGGAGTCGTCATCGCCCTCTTCCAGGCGGTACACTTTGCGCTCCGACAAATCGACTAGCTCCTCCACCATCGGCATCTCCGGAATCGTCTCGAGCAAATCCATGACTTTGTAGAGCATCTCCTGCACGCCCGACTTGGACACGGCCGAAATCGGGAAGATCGGTATATCGAGCCCGCGGGCAGCCAGCTGTTCCTTGAACGACTCGAGGTATACTTCGGCGTCCGGGATGTCCATCTTGTTCGCGGCTATAAGCTGCGGGCGCTCTTCCAGCTTGGCGTTGTACAGCTTCAACTCTTCGTTGATTTTCAACCAATCTTCGAAAGGATCGCGTCCTTCCGTACCGGCCATATCCACGACATGCAGAATGATCCGCGTTCGCTCGACGTGCCGCAGAAATTCGTGCCCGAGTCCGACGCCCTCATGCGCGCCCTCGATCAAACCGGGCAAATCCGCCATCACGAAGCTGCGTCCGTCGCCGACGTCTACAACCCCCAAATTCGGCGTCAGCGTCGTAAAATGGTACGCGCCAATCTTCGGCTTCGCCCCGGACACAACGGACAGCAGCGTCGATTTCCCTACGCTCGGGAAGCCCACTAAACCGACGTCGGCCATGACCTTCAGCTCCAGCACGACCCAGCGCTCCTGGCCTTCTTCGCCATTCTCGGCGATTTCCGGCGCCGTATTGTTCGCCGTAGCAAACCGCGTATTCCCGCGGCCCCCGCGGCCGCCCTTCGCAATGACGACCTCTTGGCCGTGACGCGTCAAATCGGCGATGATCTCCTGCGTGTCGTCATCGATAACGACCGTGCCGGGCGGTACGCGCACGATCATATGCTCCGCATTCGCGCCATGCTGGCTTTTGTTGCGCCCCTTCTCGCCCCGCTCCGCCTTGAAATGCTTCTGATAGCGAAAGTCGACTAGCGTCCGCAACCCTTCGTCCACACGGAATATGACGTTGCCGCCATTCCCTCCGTCGCCTCCGGCCGGCCCGCCTTCGGGTACGTATTTCTCCCGGCGGAACGCAACCAGACCGTCGCCTCCGTCGCCGCCTTTAACATAAATCTTAGCCTTATCTACAAACATAACCCGTTCACCCTCTTTATGTATCCATCCTGCAAATTAATAGGTCCAGGCTGCCGCCCAAACGACCGAACGTTCATCGTACCGGCTCCGGATGCTCCACCCGCCCGTTTTCCAACGGGAGTTTAGGCTCGCTTCTAGCCGCTGCAGCCGCTCCGGAAGATAGCCGCCTTCATAGCTGATATCCAGGCATAGCGTCCGATCCTGCTTGGACCATGTCAATTCCAGCGTGTTGACCTCCGAATTCGTCGAAGAGACCGCTTCCTGCTTGAAGCCTTCCATCAGCGCCTTCACGCCCTCGGCCACCTCATGCGCGTGCGGCAGCTCCTGCAGGCGAATTTCTTCGCTCATCCGCATGTGCAGCTGCAGCTCCTTCACTTCCGTCTGGAACGAGAGCAGGTACACAATTAAAGACGGAATGCCAAGCTTCGAAATCAAGCTTTCCTGCTGCACCTTGTCTTTTATTTTTTCCATCATTGCCTGCAATTTATCATACTTTTTTAATTGCACGTAACCCATTAAGATTTGGATGTCGTTCATCCAATCATGCCGGTAGTGATTGAATAAACGAAGCACAAGCAAGTCCTGCTCCGACGCAAGCGCAGCGGACTCCAGGGCAAGGCGCGGTGC
The DNA here is from genome assembly GCF_055379675.1 of Paenibacillus sp. JCM 9796. Taxonomy (NCBI): domain Bacteria; kingdom Bacillati; phylum Bacillota; class Bacilli; order Caryophanales; family Paenibacillaceae; genus Paenibacillus; species Paenibacillus sp. JCM 9796. The sequence goes on along the minus strand of NZ_AP043723.1, from coordinate 4,133,443 downwards.
CGGCTTGTCCGTATTATGCTGTTCGTTATCGCCATCATTTACCCTTGGGGCCATGCTCCGATCTCTCCGTTCCGCTCATGGATATCCTTAACAGTATAGCATGCCGTATAGCAAAGTTCACGATTTTCTGCAAAAAAACAAACCCTGGCGAAGCTCAGTTCGCCAGGGTTTGGACGTTTGCCGTTTGTTACACTTCTACCGCAGCGGCTACCGGAGCTGCCGTTGCTGGGTAGACGCTCACTTTTTTACGATCGCGACCGAGACGTTCGAATTTCACGACGCCTTCCACTTTCGCGAACAGCGTGTCGTCGGAACCGATCCCCACATTATTGCCCGGGTGAATTTTCGTTCCGCGTTGACGAACGAGGATGCTGCCGGCCGTTACGGTTTGACCGTCGGCACGTTTCACGCCAAGACGTTTCGCGATACTGTCACGACCGTTCTTGGTGGAACCTACACCCTTCTTCGATGCGAACAATTGAAGATTCAATTGTAACATGTCTGTCTACCTCCTTACTTGGATGATGTCTGGTCTTGCATTGCTATATATGCACTATACGACTGTTCAATAGATTTCAGCATGATGACCATGCCTTCAAGTAACAACTGCATTTTGCTTTCCGTCTGGGCATCGGCCGCTGGCGGAATGTCCGCCGACAGAAATCCGTGCTTCATCCGGGTTTTCAACTGCACACCGGTTAACGCTTCAATCGCGTTGACCGTGCCGACCGTGACTGCCGATACGCCGGCACAAACGATATCTTTGCCCGGTTCGTCGTACTGCGCATGACCGTCCGCATGAAAACGCTCGATCCGACCGCTCGCTCCCCGTTTAATCGTGACGCGAATCATATCGTTCTTACGCTTGGATCTTTTCGATCACAACTTTTGTGTACGGTTGACGATGACCTTGCTTACGGCGATAGTTTTTCTTCGCTTTGTATTTATAAACGATGATTTTCTCGCCTTTGCCGTGTTTCTCGACTTTACCGGAAACGGTAGCGCCGGAAATGAGCGGAGCTCCTACGACCAAACCGCTTTCCTTGGAAACGGCCAGCACGCGATCGAACGTTACGGCATCGCCTGCGCCTGCTTCCAGTTTCTCGATGTAAAGAACATCGCCTTCGGAAACTTTGTATTGTTTACCGCCTGTTTCAATAATAGCGTACATTTGTTGCACCTCCTCATGTCTCAGACTCGCCTAAGCCAAGGTGGCTTGACCCGAAAGACAAGCGCTTGAACGGAACCCGCTTCGTGCGGTTACAGCATGCTATAGCAACACACCATGATATTCTATCATAAACACCTGGAGCAATGCAACGGTTATTTCTCGCGGTTCGCGAAGCCGGTGCCGCCGCAGGCCCGGCAAGGCTCGGGCGACGTAATCTCCTTGCTGTCGCGCACCTTCTTACGGGTCATTTCCACCAAGCCGAGCTTCGTCCAGCCGACGACAACGGTTTTCGTCCGGTCCTTCTTCACTTCCTTGATCAGCTCGTCCAACACTTGCTGCCGCAGAGCTTCCGTTTCCATATCGATAAAATCAATGATAATAAGTCCGCCGATATCCCGAAGACGCAGCAGCCGGGCAATTTCCCGGGCCGACTCCATATTCGTGTCGTAAACGGTCTGCTCCAAATCAATCGATCCGGTATACTTGCCGGTGTTCACATCGAAAACCGTCAGCGCTTCCGTCCGGTCCACGATCAAATATCCGCCGTTATCAAGCCATACCTTCCTGCGCAGCCCTTGATCGAGAAGCTTGCCGACGCCGAAGTCATCCATCACGTCCGCGCCGGTATGAACCTTCACCCGTTCAGCAAGCCAATGCGAACCGGGAATCGATACGATCCCCCGTACCTCGGCCATGACGTCCGGTGAGCTCACCAGCACTTCCTGCACGTCCTCGCGAAACAAGTCGCGGATCAGGCGCGGCAGCATCTCCAGATCGCTGTGTATTTTGCGCGGCACGGAACCCTCCTGGTTCAAGGCCTGCTCCAGCCGCTGCCACCGGTTTCGCAGCTCCTGCAAATCAGCGGCAAGCGCCTCTTCCGTCTCGCCGAGCGCTGCCGTCCGGACGATAAACCCTTCGCCCGGCTGCAGCTGGCGCTCGGCCATCTTTTTCAGCCTATCCCGCTCCGAAGCGCTGTCGATCTTGCGGGATACGCCGACATAGTCGGCATAAGGCATATACACCCCGAAACGCCCGGGAACCGAATAATGGGTGGTCACCCGCGCGCCTTTGGTGCCGACCGGCTCTTTCGCCACTTGCACCATCACTTGTTGGCCGACGCTGACCAAATCGTGTATCGGGGGCTTCTCCTTCGGCTGCTTGTCCAAATTCGCGGGAAGCAAATCATCAATATACAAAAATCCGTTCCGTTCCAACCCGATATCGACAAACGCCGACTGCATGCCCTGCAGCACGCGCACGACGCGGCCGATGTAGATGTTGCCCGCAAGCTGGCCTTGATCCCTCCGGCCTTTATAATACTCGGTTAATTTGCCGTGCTCTAAAATCGCCAATTCGGTATGCTCGTCATCGCATTTCACCAATATTCGTTTCATGTGCAGCAACACCTCGGCTCTATTGTACCATAATCTTTGGCGAATCGCGCGCTCGCCGCGCTCATGCGAACAGCTCGGCAACCGTCCTTCCCCGCTTCGTTTGGTCAAAATAGCAATCGAGCATCGCCTGCTCGGGAATAATATGGCGAATGCGCGCCGCCCGGTCATCGAGGACATAGACGACATGATAGCGGTCCCGCATAAACAGCTGTACGACGTCCACCGCTTTGCGGTGACCGTGCACGACAATAGGCCCGGCGAGGGTGCCGTAGAAGACCCGCTCCTCAAACCGCCGCTCGCGGTGCAGCAGGAAACGCATGAAGCGATACGGAACCCCGCGCCATTCGTACCAATTGGAATAAAACAAGAAGCCGCCGATCAACAGCCCATTCAGTTGAATGCCCCCTCGGTCCGTCAACAGGTGAAAGACCGACACGGCGATAAACAGCGCGCTCATAATTAAACTGACCATGGAGGCCGCTTGCATCGTTTTTTGGTAAGGAAGCCATAAACCGATCACCGCTTGCATCACTTTGCCCCCGTCGAGCGGAAGCACCGGCATCAAGTTGAACAAAGCGATCAGCAGGTTCGCTTCTATGAAATATTGCCCCCAGACGGGCGGAATGATTCCAAGCAGCATCAGCATATAACCGACCAGCATCATCCAGACGTTCTGCAGCGGCCCGGCCAGAGCTACAGCCGCCTCTTGATAAGCGGGCGTGCCCGCCGCTTCCTCGACGACCGCCACGCCTCCGAAAGGAAGCAGCTGCACTTCGCGGATATCCCAGCCGAAGCTTTTGGCCGCCGCCACATGCCCCATTTCGTGAATCAGGACGATCCCGAACAGCGTGAGCATCTCGACGACATACCCGGTGACGACGGATAATAGAAGCAGCAGCGTGAATAGCGGATGAAAGCGAAATGTAATGCCGAACCATAAGTTCCAAGAGATGCCCCGGCGTTTATTCAAATGTAATCACATCCGAAGGGTCGAGAGGCTTGCCCGCCTTGGAAACGGCGAAGAACAACGTCCCGGACGCCTGTCCCGCTTTCGGTTTGGCCAGCGTGCCCACCGTCTCTCCTCCTTTAAGCCAATCCCCCGCCTGAATGTTGCCTGCGGCCAAATGCCCGTATACCGTCTCCATCCCGCCGGTGTGCCGCAGCACGACCGTAAAGCCGGTATCGTCCTTCTCCCCGGCGAACGTAACCATTCCCGTATCGATCGCGGAAACCGGCGTCCCCGCCTGCGCTCCCAGCAGCACGCCGCCCTGCTCGGGCGTAAATTCGGCGATCAGCCTGCCCTGTACCGGCGCAAAATAATGCTTCGGAAGCGCGGCCACCTTCTCCGCATCCTGATGCTTGGCCGGATTAATCGCCGGCAGAAACGAAGGCGGCCCGCCGAAATACCGCTCGTACCAGACGGCGAGCGCAGCGGTATCGAGCGGCTCCGACAAAGCGGCGGATACGATGTCCTTCCCCCGTTCGGCCCAAGGATGGTCCAGCTTATATAAGCCCCAGACGGCGGCAAAAAGCAGCCCGCTCAGCAGTATTCGGACGGCAAACCGGTTGAAGCGCGGACGATCGGCCACCCCGCCGCCTGCCGGATAGCGTTTATCGTAAGCCGCCCATTCCCGTTGATACTTGCGGTTCCATTCCTCTTCAGGATCGGAACGTACGGGCGGAATGCCATCATTGCGCCGGTTGAAGCGACCCTGGTCCTCGCCAGGCTCGTCCGGATACGCGTAACGCGGATCGGCGTTCAGCGGAAAATGCATATGGGTCAAGTCCGGCTCCCCGAAACCGCGCCGCCAATCATGCTCCTGGAGCTTGCGGATTTTTTCGTTCCTTCGTTCACGCACATTTTTTCTCGTATTCAAGCCCCTGCCCCTCCCTCGCCCTATAGCTAGCTTGTTTACTTCATCCTATGAGCCTGCAGGGGCAAATATACGGGCCGCCGCGCGAAAAACTCCCATCCTTTCTGCGCCAGCAGCGGATGGGAGTTGCAGGGAAAACCTAACCATGTACGCGTTCGACTTGAACCGCGCAAATTTTAAATTCCGGCATGCGGCTTGTCGGATCGAGCGCGTCAACCGTCAACCGGTTAACCGACATTTCCCCGCCCCAATGGAAAGGAACGAAGACGGTGCGAGGCTGAATCCCCTCCGTTACCTTAACCTGAAAGACAAGCGAGTCGCGGCGGCTCGTCAGCCGGATTTTGTCTCCGACGCCTAGCCCGATCTTACCGGCCAGCCACGGGTGAATTTCCGCAACCGGCTCCGGCGACTTCCGGTTCAAGCCTTCGGTACGACGGGTTTGCGCCCCGCTCAAATAATGATTCGGGATCCGGCCGGTCGTCAATACGTAGGGATAATCCGTATCGATCGGCTCCGCAGGCATTTTCGGCGTAATGCCGAACAGCCGGGCTTTGCCGTTCGGATGATGGAAGCGCTCCTCGAACAGGAGCGGCGTGCCGGCATGCTCCGGAGACGGACAAGGCCAGAACAAGCCTTTCTCCCGCTTGAGCCGATCGTAGCTTATGCCGCTGTAATCCGCTTTGCCCCCGGCGGAGGCAAGAGCCAGCTCGTTGAAGACATCTTCGATGGTTTCGTATTGAAAATATTGACCGCGGCCCAGCTCTTCCGCCAGCTCGCAAATGAAGCGGTAATCCAGCTTCGCCTGACCCGGCGGCTCGAGCGCCTGCCCGCGGTGAAACACCCGGCCTTCGAGATTCGTCAGCGTCCCCTCGCCTTCGAGGAACGATGACCCGGGCAGCAGCCAGTGCGCGTACTTCGCCGTCTCCGTCTCGAACATATCGACGACGACGAGCAGCTCGAGCTTCTGCAGCGCCCGCTCCACCATCCGGCTGTTCGGACTGGAAACGATCGGATTCGAGCCGAGCACAAGAAGCGCTTTGATTTCGCCCTCGTCCACCTTCTTCAGCAGCTCGTAGGCGGAAACGCCTTTCCCGGGAAGCTCCCCCGGATCGATGCCCCATACTTTCGCGACATGCTCGCGCGCCGCCGGATCTTCGATCAGCCGATAACCGGGAAGCTGATCCGCCTTTAACCCGTGCTCGCGTCCCCCTTGGCCGTTCGCCTGTCCGGTAACGGCGCCGTAACCACAGCCTCGGCGCCCGATTTTACCGGTCAGCAGCGCAAGATTGATATAGTTGAGCGTATTCTCCACGCCGTTCACTTGCTGCTCCAAACCGCGGGCGGTCAGCACCATGCCCGTCTCCGCCTTCGCGAAGCCGCGCGCGATCGTCCGAACGACGCCCTCGAGCACTCCGGTCAGCTCTTCCACTCGTGCGGGCGTGAACGGCATTACCGCTTCAACAAGCTGATCGAAGCCGGTCGTCCGCTCGTCGACGAATGATTTCGCAACGAGCTGTTCCGTAATGATCACGTGCAGCAATCCGTTCATAAACACGGAGTCGAAGCCCGGCTGCAGCCTGACGTGAATGTCGGCCATCTTCGACGTCATCGTGTTGCGCGGATCGATGGTGACGATCTTGGCGCCGTTCTTCTTCGCTTCGAGCAAATACGGCATCATGGTCGGCTGGCATTCGGCGATGTTCGTGCCGGCCAGAATGATATACTTCGCATTCGGAATCTCCGACAGCGGCATCGTCATGCCGCGATCGAGCCCAAACGCTTGATTGCTCGCCGCCGCCGCCGAAGACATGCAGTACCGCCCGTTGTAATCGACATACCTGGAGCGCAGCGCAACACGGGTGAACTTGCCGAGCAAGTAGCACACCTCGTTGGTCAGCGAACCGCCGCCGTAAACGGCTACCGCATCGTTGCCGTATTGCGCCTGCAGCGCCTGGATTCGCGACGCGATATCCTTCAGCGCGATATCCCAGGGCGCCGAGCTCCACGCGGCTCCGGCCGAACGTGCCGAAGGAAACGCCGCAGCGGGAGCTTCCTTCCCTGCAGCCGTCTCGCGCAGGCCTTCTTCCGCGGGGCGGAACGGCAGCTTCAGCCAGTCCGTCCGGAACAAAGGAGCGGTAATCCGCTCCGGATGCAGCACATGATCCAGCGCGTTCAGCCCTTTTTGGCAAAGAAGGCCTGTCGCTACCGGAAAGTCAGGGCTCGGTTTCACGGTCAAGCCCGGGCTTTCCCCGCTCGGCTGCAGGGTGAGCCCGCACTGCATGCTGCAGAAGCAGCAGTGCGAGGCGGTTTGTTTGTTTGTTAATGACATTAAGGTTGCAATCACGGCACCTCACACTCCCGCTAGAAATGACGTCAGCTGGCTAATTCTTCCGCTTTCGAGAAGCCGATGAACACGAGGCCGTCCTGGATTTTCGTCGGATAGGTGCGTACGCAGCCCGTATCGGGCTTTTGCACAACCCCGGTCGGCAGATGAATTTTGCGGTCGTGCATCGGACAAAAGACGTGCTCGTCGCAGACGATGCCTTCCGCGAGTACCCCCTGTTTATGCGGGCAGCGGTTTTGAATGGCGTGAAGCTTGCCGCCGCTCAATTTGAACAGCGCCACCTCTTCCCCTTGATAACGAATCGTCTTTCCCGTGTTCACGGCCAAATCCTCGTAGGAAACGGCCTTGACCCATACCGTTTGTTCTTCTTGTACGCTCATCGCAAACGCTCCTTCCGGCACCTGTTTGTCTGTCGGATTCCTCTTACGAATTAGTTCAGCTCGACCACTTCATACAAATCTTTTTGAAGCTTTTCGCTGTGAATCGCTTCTTTCCACGGATCCTTCGTGACGGACAAAGCGATGTCCATTCTGGCGCAGAGCGCTTTACGCTGCTCTTCGTCCTCGACGACTTTACGGATATGGTCGATGCCTAAACGGTTGACCCACTCGCTTGTGCGCTCGCCGTATTTGCCCGTTTCCCGGTAATATTGCATGTAAGCTTCCGTATATTCGATAATTTCGCTTTCCGTCTTCACCGTCGTCAGCAGATCGCCCACGCGCACCTTCACGCCGCCGTTACCGCCCGCATACAGCTCCCAGCCGCCATCCACGGATACGATGCCCAGATCTTTAATGCCGGACTCCGCACAGTTACGCGGGCAGCCGGATACGGCCATCTTGAATTTCGCCGGCGTATTCAACCGCTCGAACCGTTTCTCAAGCGCGATGCCGACGCCCATCGAATCGCCCGTTCCGAATCGGCAATAGTCTTCGCCGACGCAAGTTTTGACGGTCCGGAGCGCTTTGCCGTAGGCGTAACCGGACGGCATGTCGAGCTCTTCCCACATCGCGGTCAAGTCTTCCTTCTTCACGCCGAGCAAGTCGATCCGCTGACCGCCGGTCAGCTTCACCGTCGGCACGTTATATTTCTCCGCGACTTCGGCAATCCGTTTCAGATCGGCCGGATTCGTTACGCCGCCGTAAATTCGGGGGACGACCGAGTACGTGCCGTCCTTCTGAATGTTCGCGTGCATCCTCTCGTTCACGAAACGCGACGCCTTGTCGTCTTCATAGGTTTGCGGATGAATCATGCCGAGGTAGTAGTTCAGCGCCGGACGGCATTTGGAGCAGCCTTCCTCGTTCTTCCAGCCGAGCACATGCATCACTTCGCGCACGTGGCTGAGCCCTTTGTCGCGGATCGCCTCCACGATTTCTTCACGCGTGTGCCCGGTACAGCCGCACATCGTTTCCTTCGCATGCGATTTATCGTAAGCATCGCCGAGCGTGTAAGCCAGCAAATCGCTGACGAGCGGTTTACAGCCGCCGCAAGAACGCGAAGCCGTCGTACAGTTTTTCACTTCCTCGACGCTGGTTAATCCTTGATCGCGGATCGAAGAACAGATCGTTCCTTTCGTAACCCCGTTACATCCGCAAACGATCGTACCGTCGCTCATGTCCGCCACGCCGCCGCCCGCGCCGCCTGTCCCCGCCGTATCCTTCAGAATGGCTGTCTTCTCCATGCCGCTAATATCCGTGCCTTCGCGAATCATTTGCATCAAGCGGGTGCCGTCGGACGTGTCGCCGAACAGGACGGCCCCGATAATTTTGTTGTCTTTAATGACGACCTTCTTGTAGACGCCCGAGAAATCGTCCTGTACGCGAATGGCTTTGGTTCCTTCGGCATCGTTGAAGCTTCCGCCGGAGAACACATCCACGCCGGACACTTTAAGCTTGGTGTACACGACGGAGCCTTCGTACGGCCCGGTTTCCACCCCGGCGAGATGCTTCGCGAGTACGGCACCCTGCTCGTATAACGGAGCGACAAGGCCGTAAGCAATGCCCCGGTGCATCGCGCATTCGCCGACTGCATAAACGTTCGGCGCGCTCGTTTGCAAGTAGTCGTTGACGACGATGCCCGGGCTGCATTCGAGGCCGGCCTCTTTAGCCAGCTGCACGTTCGGCCTGATGCCGACGGCCATGACGATCAGATCGGCTTCGGCGATCGTGCTGTCTTTGAATTTCAGTCCGGTGACGCGCTGATCCCCGACAATCTGTTCCGATTGCTTGCCGAGCAGAAAGTTCATCCCTTGCGATTCAAGCGCTGCCTGCAGCATCTTCGACGCGGTCCGGTCCAGCTGACGATCCATGATCGTATCGACGATGTGCACGACGTCCACCTTCATCCCCAGGTTAAGGAAGCCCCGCGCCGCCTCAAGCCCGAGCAAACCGCCGCCGATGACGACTGCCTTCTTATAGGTCTTCGCTGTGGCGATCATCTTCTCGCAATCGTGAATCGTACGGTAAGCCATAACTCCTTCTTTATCGGCTCCCGGCAGCGGAAGCATGAACGGATTGGAACCCGTTGCCAAAATTAATTTATCGTAAGCAACCGTCAGCCCTTGATCGCTCGTGACGGTTTGCGCCGCCGTATCGATAGCCGTCACGGTTTGCCCCGTATATAACGTAATTCCGTTGTTTTCATACCATTCAAAAGGATGGATGACGATATCGTCAACACTCGAATCGCCCGCCAGCACGTATGACAGAAGAATCCGATTGTAGTTCGGATGCGGTTCGCTCCCGAAAATGGTAACGTCGTACTTTCCTGGAGCCAGCTTAAGCAAATGCTCGACAGCGTTCACCCCGGCCATTCCGTTTCCAACCAATACGAGCTTCTCTTTTTGTGCCATGCAGAATCATCCCTTCCCATTATGTGTTCTCAATATCGCCGTATATCTATCCACATCCCGCCGGAAAAAAGGTCACCGGGAGCCGTGCGCTTCCTCACTCCCGAATGACGAAAGTTGGGATATCGAGCTAGCCTAGTTCGACCCGCAAACTACCAAAGACGAGTGGTCGTAAACGTCTTTGCGTATGCAGCCCACAGGCCCAGAGCTGCATATGCCAAGACGTTTGCGCCGATCCGGCTGCCGCTGGCCGATCGGCCAGCGTGCCCGAACGATCCCGCGGTCCGTTATGCGCTGACGCCATCTAACCCGCTTGTCTTGACTTTACCGCCTTCGCCGATCCAAGTGCGCTTCCACTTGCCTTGAACGACCGCAATGACAACGATGCAGACGAGAGCGATGCCGCTCAGGATCAGGAAGCCGGGGGTGAAAGAGCCGGTTGAAAGCTTCAAATTGCCGAGAATTTTCGGCAGGAAATAGCCGCCCAAGCCGCCGGCCGCGCCGACGATGCCTGTAATGATGCCGACCTCCTGACTAAAGCGCTGCGGCACCAGCTGGAACACGGCGCCGTTCCCCATGCCCATAGCCATCATCGCGATGAACAAGAGTCCGGTCGTGAGCCACAAAGCAGGAAGCGTGGAGACAAAAGCCAGCATGATGCCGATTACCGCGTACAGCGTTATGAGCATCCGGATGCCGCCCATCTTGTCGGACATCCATCCGCCGATCGGGCGGAACAGGCTTCCCGCGACAATACAGATGGTTGCGAAATCCGCCGCCGTTACCGCACTGAGCTTATATTCCGTATTGAAAAAGATGGTCAAGTAGTTTGCCATACCGGAAAATCCGCCGAACGTCACCATGTACAACAGACAGAACAGCCATGTGTCTCTCTGACGAAGCACCCGTCCGTAGTCGGCCAGCTTTAATGGAGCAGGCTGCGTCGGGCTGTCTTTCGCCAGGAAGATAAAGATGAGGAAAACGATGACAAGCGGAATGAGCGCTATGCCGAAGACGACGTGCCAGTCTCCGTAATGCCCGGCCAGCCGGTTGGCGAACAGGGTGCTGAAGATCGTTCCGCTGTTGCCCGCGCCGGCGATCCCGAGCGCCAAACCTTGATATTGCGGCGGATACCAGCGGCTGGCCAGCGGCAGCGCTGCTGCGAAGCTCGCTCCCGCAATCCCGAGCATGAGAGCGACAAAGTACATGTCGTTAAGCGTATCGGCAGCTTGCCACCCGTAAATCAAAGGAATAACGGTCAAGAGCATGCCGGCGATTGCCGTTTTCTTTGGTCCGATACGGTCGGTTAAGTATCCCAATACCAATCGGAGAATCGATCCGCCCAGAAGAGGCAGCGCGACCAAGTTTGCTTTTTCCGCGGCGTTCATGTTAAAGTCGTTTGCAATCAAAACCGCCATCGGACCGATCAAAACCCATAACATAAAACTCACGTCAAAATACAAGAATGCGCTGATTAACGAACCTTTGTGCCCGCTTTGCAAGAAACCTTTCCGATCGACCATGGTATCCTCTCCCTTGTATAAGCTTGAAGCCTGCCTATCCGCAAATTTCTGTCTCTTTCTGACTCTGTTGCCGTTTTTTTAGTGTTGTGCCGTGATGTCTTGATGATCACATACGCAAATAGGCCGACGGACAAACCCGCGCCAGTAGGGCACAGCGTCCATCGGCCTCATTGCCGCAGCAGCCACAGCATTGTGAACTGCATGTAAGATGGCGTCGCGTGTAAGCGCACATAAAAAGCCTATCCGTTTACGTAATTGTAAGGGATAGGCGCCATTGCCTCAAGGTTTGACACACCATTGTGTCAACGAACGTTTACTGTTCATATCGTTATTATAGTACGGGATTTTTGATGTGTCAATAAACATTACATAAAAACCAGAACCTAACCATTTCCTTTCGTTTGTCGACAAAAAACAGAGTCTTATGTTATATTTCTAATTGGAAAGCGAGCATCATCAACCAAAACCTAACATATACATGACACAATATGAAATTATAATTCGTGGGGGCGTTGACATGTTACAGTCTTTTTTACTTATTGACGAGTTGGAGCCAACTCGCGCTGCCGCCTCCATGCCAAGTATCCGGAAAGACCCCGACGCCGTCATTAAGGAATCCGTGCCCGAAGCGATGCTGAAAGATATGGGATTTCGCGTTTACGCGGCCTTCAGCTCCAAGGAGCTATCCTTTCACATCGGAAAAGCGGATGCGGTCCTGTTATCGGTGCCGACCGATCAAGTGGTGAACTGGCGCAGCCGGGTGCTTGCCGAACGCAGTCTCCCCGTCTTCTGGTGGTGCGACCGCGAGACATTCCCGAGCCACGCATGCAAGCTCGATCCGGGCATTGACGGCTTGCTCGGTTCCTGTATGAGCGAGTTGGAAATTCACTGCGCGCTGCTGCTCGGTGTGAACCATTACTTCCAAAGGACCGAGTGGCAGCAGGAACGGGAGCAGTTGTTATCCAAGCTGGAGGAGCGCAAATGGGTCGATCAGGCGAAACGAATCCTGTGTGAAATCAAGCACATTTCAGAAGCGGAAGCTTACGATTTTTTACGCAAGCAGGCCATGAACGAACGAAAACGAATGGTAGACGTCGCCACCTCCATCGTCAAGGTATATCAGCTGCTGCAGGATGAGAATAAAGGAGGCCGAAGACGATGATATCTTTACTTAAAGAAGTAGGCCGCGGCAAACGCGGCGCCAGAGACCTCACTTACGACGAAGCCGCGCAAGGGGCCGAAGCCATTCTCACCGGCGAAGCGACCCCGGCTCAAATCGGCGCCTTCCTGGTCGCGGAACGGATCAAAATGGAATCGCCGGTCGAGCTGCGCGCCTTCATCGACGCTTTGCGCAAGCGCATCACGCCGTATCCGATTCGCGGCAGCTTCGATTGCGCCGGCCCTTACGACGGCCGAACGCGCACGTTCATCGCCACGTTCCCGACCGCGTTCGTTCTGGCTGCCTGCGGAATGCCGGCGACGCTGCACAGCAGCCCGAGTCTGCCGCCGAAGTACGGCGTCACCCTTGCGGACGTGCTGCAGGCGCTTCATATTCCAGCCGTCCACGCCTCCCGGGATGCGTTGATCTCTGCAGCAGAGCAAACCGGATTTATGTTCGTACCGACCGAGCGCTGGTGCAAGCCGCTGGGCGAATTGCGCGGGCTCAGGCAGGAACTCGGCTTGCGCACCGTGTTCAATACGGCCGAGAAGCTGCTTCGCTTTACGGATGCCGAAGCGATGGCCGTCGGCGTATTCCACGGCACGGTGTTCGAGAAAATCGCCGGCACACTAATCGAACTCGGAGTAAACCGCGGCATCGTCGTACAAGGGATGGAGGGCTCCGAGGACTTGGCCGTCGATAAGCGTACCCGTACTTATGTGATACGGGACGGCGCAAGGGAGCTGTTCATCGTCGATCCGGAATTGTTCGAGCTGATGGTCGAAGTGCCGGAAGGCGAATGGACGGCGGAGCGTCAAGCCAGCACCGCGCTCTCCGTGCTTCGCGGCGACGCCGAGCTGCCCTACTTGAACATGGTGCTGCTGAACAGCGCCGTTCGTCTCTGGACAGGCGGAATCGCCGGTTCCATTGAAGAGGGCGTCTATTTGGCCCGTCACGCGCTGATTCAAGGAACCGCGCTTCAGACCTACAAGGATTGGACGGAAGCGGTCAATCCGGTTTCGACGCTGTAATTCCAAGAAGACCCGAGGCTTCTGTGGCCTCGGGTCTTCTTTTTGCGCTGCCGCACCGCTTGGACTCGCCACAGCCGGCAAGTGAAAGCAGCGAAACGATGGTGCGCTATCGGGCTTTTTTTGTGGCAGCCGTACGGTCCCGTCGTTCATTCTTCGTCCAACAGCTTGTCGTCATGCATACGAATGCTCATTACGAGCCCCATCGCCACCATGTTGATCAATAACGACGTACCGCCGTAGCTGATGAACGGCAGCGTAATCCCGGTGAGCGGCATAATGCCGATCATCATGCCGACATTCTGAAAGATTTGAAAGACGAGCATCGACACAATGCCGATAATGATGAACGAACCGGCATAATTGTCGCAATAAATGGAAATGAGGATCATCCGATAGATGAGCACGAAATACATTAAAAGCAAGATCGACGCGCCTACGAACCCGAACTCCTCGCCGACGACGACGAAGATCGAATCGGTATAGGCGACCGGAATGAAATTGCTGTGGATGGACGATCCGTTCAAATACCCTTCCCCCGTCAGCGAACCTGAACCGATTGCGCGGATGGCGTTATCGACGTGGTACGTATCGTTCTTATCGGCTTCGGTCGGGTTAACGAACGTATTGATCCGATCCATCCAGTGCGTCGGCAGCTCCTTCGATCTCAAGAACGCTTGCAGCGGCACATGGTACAGCTTGAACAAAAATATAAACAAGTACGAGAGGCCGGTGATGATCGCCGCGCCAAGAAAAGCGTAGATGAGCTTGATATTTCCGATCCAATACATACCGATCAAGATAACGCCCAAGATGATCGCATTGCCGAGATCGGGCTGGATAATGACAAGTGAAATTGGCAGCAGCGCGATCAGACCGATGGGAATGACATCGCGCAGCAGTTCAAGCGGTTCGCCCTTTCGTCTCGCCATGAAGGTAGCCAGCGTCAAGATTAAAATAATTTTGACAAGTTCGACCGGTTGAAAGTCGAGTCCGAACGGCAGTCCTTTGAACCAACCGCGGGCGCCGTTGATTTTGGAACCGAAGAAATAAACGGCCACCAGCAGCAAAATACCGATACCGTACAAATAATACGACGTCTTGATCAACACCCGGTAATCGAAAGCCGCCGTCAAAAAGAATGCCACAATGGAAATCGAGTAAACGATCGCCAGCTTCTTCGTATCGAATGTGAACATACTGTCATTCAAGGTCGCACTGTACAGCAGCAGCGTGCTGATCACCATAAAAGCGAGCAGCAGGAAGACGATCAGCGGGTCAATTTTTTTAAACTTGTGCAGCACTTGACTTTCATCCTATCCCGAAAAACTTTTTCATTTTGATGAACATACCGGAACGGTCTTCAAGCTGCATCAACGGCACGGAGTCGCCAAGTATACGGCGGGCGATATTGCGGTAAGCGATCGCCGCGCGGGAATTCGGGTTCATCACCGTAGGTTCGCCCATGTTGGCCGCTTTAATGACATATTCGTCATCAGGGACGATGCCGAGCAAATCGATGGCGAGCACCGAACAAATTTCATCGACGTCAAGCATTTCGCCCTTCTTGACCATGTTCGGACGAATGCGGTTGATCACCAGCTTCGGCGATTCCACGTTCGGTTCCTTCTCCAGCAGCCCGATGATCCGGTCGGCGTCGCGGACGGCCGCATTCTCCGGCGTCGTGACGACGATCGCCTTGTCCGCGCCGGCGATCGCGTTCTTGAAGCCCTGCTCGATACCGGCCGGACAATCAATAATGACATATTCGAAGTCCCGCTTCAGATCGAGCACAATTTGCCGGACCGCGTCCGGGGAAATCGCATGTTTGTCTTTCGTTTGCGCCGCAGGAAGCATGTACAGTTCATCAAAGCGCTTGTCTTTGACCAAGGCTTGCGGCAAACGGCAGCGTCCTTCGGCTACGTCGATCAGATCGTAAATAATCCGGTTCTCCAAGCCCATCACGACGTCCAGGTTGCGCAACCCGATATCGGTATCGACCATGACCACTTTCTTGCCCTGCAGCGCCAATGCCGTGCCGATGTTGGCCGACGTCGTCGTTTTACCGACACCGCCTTTGCCTGAAGTGATGACGATTGCCTCTCCCATAGGTCCCACTCCTTCAAGGGTAGTTTAAAAAGTACACAGTGATCACATGTATAGTTCCGGTCTTTAATTTTATTATAAGAGCGCAAATCGGTGCATGTGATGAATTTTGTCGATTTCCATTTTACCATGCTTCACATAAGCGAACTCCATATACGCATCAAAAGCTTCGCTGAGGTCCCACTCGTCCGGCGGACGACTGATGATACCCCCTATGCGAAGCTGCGTCGGCCGCATGTGCGAGGCGGCGATAACGGCTGTCTCGTCTCCGTCCGCTCCCGCGTGCGCCATTCCGCGCAGCGAACCCATAATATAGATGCTGCCCGTGCTGACGATGGCGCCCCCCGGGTTGATATCTCCAAGCAGCAGCATGTCGCCTTCATGCGTCAAGGTTTGTCCGGAGCGAACGATGCCTCTGACGATCTTCACGTCTGAGGCGTCCGGCATCTCCCTGTCTTGCGAGGGATCCAGCGACTCCATCGATTGGATCAACAGATTGCCCTTTTGACTAATAATCCGGCGCACCTGTTCTTTCTGTTCGTCCGTAACCGCCCGCTTTCCGAGCTTTACATGGACATGGATAATCGGTCCGGTTAAAATTTGCTGATGCGTCTTTTCCAACTTGTGGTTCAATTCTTCCAGCACGTCAGAAAATTCACATGTATCATCAAGTAAAAAGACGAGCCCGTCTTTAACACCTTTGATTGTCACATGATGTTTGGCTGCCGTCATAAACGTTCCTACCTCCTAAGCCTATACAATTCGGCTTGGCGCAGGCGTTCTCCTGCCGGGCCGCGGAAATTTATTCTTCGTTCTCCGCCGGTTTTCCGGGCATGCTCTCGAACAAACGACGTATCGGCACGTAAATGGCCAGTGCGAATAACAAATTAATGAGCATGCTGGGCAGCATCCGATGCAGGAACACCCACTCAAACTGGATATGGGTCACGCGAAATAAACGATAAATTCCGAATAAGGCTGCGTCGTAAAATAAATGGCCGAGACCGATCACTAGCATGCTGATCACAATGCTGGAATAAATCCTCCCCTGCATCAAGCCGGCCAAATACCCGGCCAGCCCCATGGCGAACGTCACCGGCCCCAGCATCGGCGAGAAGGTCATGAAATCGAACAGCATGCCGAAAATCAATCCGTACATCAGCGCCACATGCCGATGGATGTATAGCCCGATGAACAGAACGACAACGAGCACGAAGTGCGGGTTCACTTCCACGTTCGACTGCCAACTGAGGGGGATGATCCAAGGCAGCAGCGTCGTTTCCAACAAAAACAAACCGAACAAAATCAACCAAAGCTTCTTATAACTCACTTTTGCCCGTCACCTCAACTCTCCGGCACTTCAACGACGAACACTTCGCGAAGATGATTGAAGGAAGCGAACGGTTCTATCGTGGCGACGTGGGTAATGCCAAAATCGCCTTCGCGCCGTTCGATGACTTTGCCCACCTCGATGCCGCGCGGAAACACAAGCCCTTTGCCCGATGTAATGACCGTATCCCCAACCTGGAGCGGGTCGTTCGGATCGATTTTGGTCATGACGAGCTTGCCCGCCTCCGGATCGTATTTCTCGATCAAACCGAATGACTCGTTCTCCTTCGTCTTGACCGTGACGGATATCGCTTTGGACTCAAGCGCCGCTTTGTCGTCGATGCCGGTCAACAGCTGCACGTTCGAATAAAACGCAGACACCTCGGTCACACGGCCGATCAAGCCTTCTACCGATATGACCGCCATGTTCGGCCGAATGTTGTCCTTCTCGCCTAAATTGATCGTGATCGATTTCCCTTGTTGGACGAACGACACGACCTCGGCAATGCGGAATTTGTATTGATTCATCTGTTTTTGCCGTTCGGTAAAGCCAAGGGCGTCCTGCAGCCGCTGATTCTGCAATTCAAGATCGTTCAAACGCGTCGTATCGCGGGCATAACGGGACAACGTTCCCCGAAGCACCTTGTTTTCTTCGTAGATCGTCCACAGCTGGCCTACATCTTGAAAGAAACCGGTGATCATGCCCACCGGCTTATAAATCAATCCCTGCGTCCAGGAGATTGAGTCTTTGACAAACTTTTCCGGCCATGTTTCATATCCCCGCTTACCGAACGTCAATCCCATAAGCGCGATGAAACAAATCAGGCCGAGCATCAGAATAAGCAGTCTTTTGTTCCCCAGTAGCTTCAATGCTTACACCTTCCACCTGCAACCTTTAATGCGGTAAATCCGGCTATCGGAACAATCATCTTAACGTCTGGCTTTACTGGTAGGACCCGATCTCGTTTTGAACAAATGGATGTTCTCAAGCGCGCGGCCCGTTCCGATCGCTACGCAGTCGAGCGGATTTTCCGCCACAAGCACCGGCATCCCGGTTTCGCGTGCAAGCAGCCTGTCCAGGTTGCGCAGCAGTCCCCCGCCGCCTGTCAGCACAATACCGCGATCCATGATGTCCGCAGACAGCTCCGGCGGGCATTTCTCCAGCGTCACCTTTACCGCGTCAACGATGCTGTTCACCGTATCGCTCAACGCTTCGGTGATCTCATCCGAGCTGATCGACATCGTTTTGGGCAGTCCCGACACCAGGTCGCGGCCGCGGATTTCCAGCTTGGCCGACGTTTCCATCGGAAGCGCCGAACCGATTTCCATCTTGATCTGCTCGCTGGTCCGTTCTCCAATCATCAAGTTGTAGGTGCGCTTAATGTATTGGGTGATCGCCTCGTCCATCTCATCGCCGGCTACTCGGATCGAACGGCTCGTGACGATACCGCCGAGCGAAATGACAGCCACCTCGGTCGTCCCGCCGCCGATGTCAACCACCATGCTGCCGGTCGGCTCCCAGACCGGCAAGTCGGCGCCGATGGCCGCGGCGAACGGCTCTTCAATGGTATAGGCATCGCGCGCGCCGGCTTGCCGCGTCGCGTCTTCCACCGCGCGCTTCTCGACGGCGGTTATCCCGGAAGGCACGCATACCATGACGCTGGGGTGGCGCTGGAACAACAACCGCTGCTTCTGCGCCTGGCGAATGAAATATTTGATCATCGTCGACGTCGTCTCAAAATCGGCAATGACGCCGTCCTTCATCGGACGGATGGCCCGGATGTTGCCGGGGGTGCGTCCGATCATTTTTTTGGCGGCCTCGCCGACGGCTTCAATTGTTTTCGTATCGGTACGGATCGCGACTACGGACGGTTCCCGGACGACGATGCCTTTTCCTTTGACGTAAACTAGTGTGTTGGCGGTACCGAGATCGATACCTAAATCTTTCGTAAATCCTTCGAAACCAAACATAAATAGGGTACTCCCTTCTCTATTTGAAGGCGTGTCTCACGCGTTTTGTATTATATTACATCAATCCGAGTTCCTTCAAACTCACGAAGCGGAGGTCGCCGATAATGAGATGATCGAGCACTTCGATTCCCACGATGTCACCGGCCTCCACAAGCCGTTTCGTCATTTGAATGTCCTCGGGACTTGGGGTCGGGTCGCCGCTCGGATGGTTGTGAGCACATACGATGGAAGCGCTGCTTCGTTTGATCGCGGCCCGAAACACTTCGCGCGGATGCACGATCGAAGCGTTCAAGCTGCCCATCGATAGCGTCTCCTGTCCGATCACATGGTTTTTCGTGTTCAGAAACAAGCAGACGAAATGTTCTTTTTGCAAATAGCGCATATCCTCCGTCAAAATCGCGGCGGCATCCTGCGGCGAACGGATGGTCACGGTTTCGTTCATCGCCGACCGCGCCAATCTTCGTCCAAGCTCGATCCCGGCTTTGATTTGCAGCGCCTTGGCGGCGCCGATGCCTTTGAAAGAAGTCAGCTGCTCCAGGCTTACATCGACGAGCGCCCGCAGCCCCCCGCTCTCCCGAAGCAGCCGCTCGGCCAAGCGGACCGCCGATTCCTGGTAGGTGCCGGTTCGCAGTAATATGGCGAGCAGTTCCGCGTTGCTTAAAGCCTCAGCCCCATGCTGCATCATTCGTTCTCTAGGTCGGTCTTCATTCGGGACATCGCGCAATGTGATATTGTGCGATTCCATGCATTCCCCTCTTTCTTCTCCCTGGCGGCCGACAGCGGACAAACCCGCCGTCACGCCTGCAGCCGGTTATTCTAGAACACCCATTATACCATTTCACCCGGTCAAAAAACAGCAATAGAAAAATCAGCCAACATGTCGGAAAGCAGCGACATCGGAAGTCCGACGACATTGAAATAATCGCCCTCGATTCGTTCCACGATCGTCGCGCCGATCCCTTGGATCGCATAAGAACCGGCCTTGTCCAGTGGTTCGCGGGTTGCGATATATCGGCGGATCCGCTCATCCGACATCGGCTTCATCCGGACGACGGTGCGCTCGTGGGCCACGCTCGTCCGTCCGTCGGCAAGTCCGATGCAAGCGACGCCGCTGTACACCTCATGCTCGCGTCCTTGCAGCCGTTTCAGCATCCGGAAAGCGTCCTCTTCGTCGCGCGGCTTGCCGAGCACGTTCCCATCCAACACAACGATCGTATCGGAACCGACAATGACGCCGTCCTCCGCTTGGGCAGGTTCTCTCTCATAACGTTCGTAGATCGCCCTCGCTTTGCGTTCGGACAACTCTTCTACGATTTGCGACGGCGTCCTTCCAGGGTCCGTCGTCTCATCGACATCGCTGACTTCGATCCGATACGGAAGCGACAAAGAGCTTATTAATTGTTGCCGCCGCGGCGACGATGAAGCCAAAATGACGATTTTTGTCGTCGTAATCGACATAAAACGATCCCCCGCTTCGAATTTTTAATAAGGTAGCCGTTTCTTACAGTTTCCTAAAAGTCCAAAAGCCCGCCGCCAATCCGGCAATGCTGATCAGGTTAAGTCGGATATGAAAATCGAGGTAGTACCGGATGACGAGCAAATCCGCCTTCGGCTGCCAGGAGAGCTCGACCGACCTGGTCAAAAAGGCAAGTACGGAATAAGCCGACAATAACTGCCCGATGAGCGTTCCCGCAATGAGACCGACAAGCAGCAATAGAATGAGGGTAAACGTATTTTTTTTCAAGATATAGGTTACCTCTTTCGGGAAAATATTAACCCGTGCTGTCTGATTTTTATACGTCAGGGCCATTCGTTATTATACCATATTTGGAAGAGGCGGGCTGTTTTTTGTTGGAGGATGTTACCAGCTTACAGTGCTCATAAATGCCTGTAGAATAATGACGGAAAGGGGGGGACCGGATGGCACAACGTTGGCTTCGAGCCGCACTTGTTGCGTTATGCGTCTGGACGCTGCCCGGACAAGCCTCGGCGGCGACCGTGGTCGTCGATCCGGGGCATGGAGGTTACGATCCGGGCGCGATCGGCGTGAACGGACTGCAAGAGAAAGTTGTCAATCTGGACATTTCCCGTAAATTGCGCGATTTGCTTGAACAACGCGGCTACGATGTGCGCATGTCCCGCGACTCCGACGTTTATTTATCGCTGAGCGAGCGGGTCGCCTTCGCCAAAAACCAAAACGCGGATTTGTTCGTATCCATCCATGCGAATTCGTACTCGAATCCTTCCACTCGAGGCGCCATGGTTCTCTACTACGATGATGCTTATCCCCAAGCCAGTTATCCGGCCAGCGCGGAGATGAGAGCGCTGACCTCCGAAAGCCGCGAGCTCGCCAGGAAGGTGCTGGACAGCTTCGTTGCAACCGTCGGCGGCGAAGACCGCGGTCTGGTGCCGAGCGCCGTGTACGTCGTTCGGTCGGGTAATATTCCCAGCGTGCTGGTCGAGACGGCGTTTCTGTCGAACTCCGCGGATGCGGCGCTGCTGGCGAACGATTCGGCTCGTCTGACGATGGCGGAAGGAATCGCCAAGGGCATCGAGGCGTATCTGCCGCCGAATCTAACCTTCCCCGATACGCGCGGCCATTGGGCGCGCGAAGCGATCCAGCGCCTCGCGGATCAAGCCATCGTGACCGGCACCGGCAAGCGCTTCGAACCGGCACGTGCGCTGACGCGAGCCGAGTGGGTGACGCTGCTCGGCCGCTTGTTCGACCTGGACGCGGCCGCGGCTGAGAACCCGGCTTGCGCAAGCGGCGCCGCAGCGACGGTCGCACAAGCCGTGTATGACGCGGGCGGCTGCCGCAGCGACGCGACGAAGAAAGGAGCGTCCGGCTTCCGCGACGTGACGGCGGGGCACTGGGCTTACGCCGCGCTGGATCAGGCTGTGAAGGCCGGCCTGCTGGACGGCTACCCCGACGGCACGCTGCGACCGGACAACCCGGTCAGCCGCGCCGAGGTTGCCGCCCTGTTCCAGCGCTTGGCCAAGCCTGCGCCGGCGGACAGCGTCCGCCAGCCGTTCCGCGACGTGCCCGGGGACTACTGGGCGGCGGAGGCGATCGCGGCGCTGAAAGCGAGCGGCTTCATTGACGGCGTTACCGCAACCGAATTTGCGCCGGAGCGCGCAATGAACCGGGCGGAGGCCGCAGCGCTGATCGACCGTTATAAGAATCCCAAATAACGGCCAATCCGCTAAAATCCGATGTTCCCTGGTCAGGGAGCATCGGATTTTTCTAGTTAAACCAACCTTTTTTTCTAAACCAGGTAAACATGCCAAAACCGATGGCGAACATCAGCGCCAAAACGATAAAATAGCCCCACTGCCATTTTAACTCGGGCATGTTCTCAAAGTTCATGCCGTAAATGCCCGCGATGAAGGTTAAAGGCATGAAGATGGTCGTAATAACGGTTAAAGTTTTCATAATCGTATTCATCCGGTTTGAATTCAGCGAGATGTAGCTATCCCGCATATCGGCCGTTACATCCCGGTTGGAGTCAATCATCTCGGACAGCTTCAGCAGGTGGTCATGGACATCCTTGAAGTAAAACAAATGTTCCTTGATGCCTTCAATACGTTCGGAATTAATGACCCGGTACAGAAGATCGCGCATAGGTACAATCGTTCGCCGAAGCTTTAACAATTTGGAGCGGATTTCGAATATATCGTCCATTAACGCCTGGATCGATTCCGACCTAACCTTATTCTCGATATCGTTCAGCTGATCTTCGATTTGATAAACACTGGGGAAATATTGATCCACCAGCTTGTCCATAATGAGGTAAGCCGCATAAATGGGGCCTTGGTCAACGCCTTTATTCTGCCCGCTGATCTTGGCCCAGGCATCCTCCACTTCCCTCGCAGGGTTCAAATGGAAGGTGACGACAAAGTTGTTTCCTAAAAATAAATCCACTTCCTCAGCGGCAAGTGTTTGGGGATGAATCGCGTGCATGACGAAAAAATGCACATCCTCATAATGATCTAATTTAGGCCTTTGCAGCAAATGGAAGCAATCTTCGACGGCAAGCGGGTGAAAATGAAAATGACTTTCTAAAAGTTTCGCTTCCTCTTCGGTTGGATCATTAAAGTCGACCCAATACCAACGAATATCGGCATCTGCAAGCCGGTTTAATGAAACGTCCTTCATCACTTGCAAATCGTAGGTTACCGCTAATGAACGAATCATGAATAACTCCTTGGTCATTCGGTTTGTTGGTATAGTTCTGAGTATACCATAATCTTATTCTTTGCAAATGATTCGTCCCTACACCTGCAAACGCAGAAAGAAGAGCTCCTTACCGGAGCCCTTCGAGGAAGATATATTCGTGTTTTTGCCACAGCTGATCTTGCGATACAGAAACCATTCGTGCTTCCCGACCTGAGTTCTACGGCAGCACGATCGCCTTGAGCAGCTCTTTCTCAGCTACCAGGTACTGCATCAGCGACGTTTGCGCCTGCCATATGAACGCGGCGGAGGGGTTCTTCTTGTACTCCTCCATAGAGGCAACGGCCGTATTCAAGGCGCTGTTCATCTTGGGCAGCGCAGCCTTGCCCGCCTCGCCGAGCCCGTCGCTGACGGAAGCCGCCGATTGCGACCAGCTTTGGTGCGTCGTCTTGATCGTCTGCAGCGCCTTCTCGTCCAGAGCGCCGGCCGTCTGCTCGCCGGCGTGAACGGCCGTTTGCGCCGCGATGAGCTGCACCAGCTTGGTGCCCTGATTCATGTAGGTGCCGAATATATCGGCTTGCTTGCCGTTCCAACGGATTTTGGATACCGCCGGAATGTCGTATGGCTTTAGCATCACGTCGATATCCTGGGCCTCGTAGACTTGCGAAAGTCCCAGAGCTTCATCACGGCCGGACGCCATGCCGACATAGACCGTATATTTGTCTCCCGCCTCGCTCACTGCGGCAAGACCTTTCTTGCGGAAGTCGGCCACCGCCGTCTCCGCGCTTTGCGCGGTGCTGAACACGCCGCCCTGCAGAAACGTATAGCTGGCAGCCGGCAGCGCGATCGCAACGCCGTCCGCGGCCGCAGCCGGCACCGAGGCGCCTGCAGGCGCAGCCGCCTGCGTCCCCGTTCCGCTGCCGGAGGCGTCCGCTTTGTCCCCGTTCTGCGGCTGCGCCGCGCCGCCTGCCGAGGCTTGCGCCTGCGTCGGGTCGGCGGTCGTGCCGCTCCCTTCGCCGCCGGAGAACATCGACAGCACCAAAAAACCGAAGGCGACGCCCGTAATAACCGCTCCGGCCACCGAAGCCGTAATTTTCAAGAACGAGCCGCCCCCCGGCGCCTTGGAGTAATGTACATGATCATCCACGATCACCCCGCGGTGGGAGCGGCGGCCTCCGGACGGCCTCGGCTCGCGTTCGAAATAGCCTGTCTCCGGATCGGCAGCGGGTCCGCCGGCAGAGCGAATGATCTGCTCGACGCGCTCCGTCTCCAAATCGAAAGAGCTTTGCCAACCCCCAAAATCGGTCGTAAAATCGTTAAGCGGCTTCACGCTTGGCGAAGAGAACTCACTCCGGCCCGCAGGCTTTACCGACGTTCGGGACGTCCGGGAGGGAGCCTGTCCCGTATGGAACGGCGTCCCCCCGTTCGTTTCCGTGCCGCTGCCGAACCGCGCTCCCGCTTCCCCGCGCCTCCCCGCCTTATCGTCCAAACCAGTTTCCGTCTCCGTCTCCGTCCAAGCCTCAGACCCGTGCAACGGAACCTCGGCGCGTTGAGTTTCGGGCTCTTGCACCACACGATACTCTTCCGCATGCAGCGGAATCACTTTGACTTCCCTGCGCGGGGAAGAATCATCCTGCCGGCGTTCATGCGAAAATCGAAACGTCATTTTGGCTTTATTCATTGCTCCTACTCTCCCTTGTCCGGTTTCGTGTTACTAGACTATGAGAGTCGGACACGAAATAGAACAAAAAAACTCCGATTTCCTTCAAGCTTGCAAGGAATCGGAGCCTCTCTTCGCAGTACTATGAACTTTGCCGTTCTTCCAATGCTTTGGCGAGACCCGCCGCCGCTTTCCAAATGTCCCCCGCGCCCATCGTCAGCACCAAGTCTCCAGGCTGCACCGCACGGGACAAATACGCCTGAACCTCTTCCTTCGTCGGGATGTAACGCACGTTCCGATTGCTGTTCTGCTTAATCAGTTCCACGAGCTTGGCCGAGGTTATGCCTTCGATCTGTTTTTCGCCTGCCGGCGAGTAAATGTCCGTAATAATCACTTCGTCAGCCTCCGGAAACGAGCGGCTGAACTGCTCGAACAAGAAGTACGTGCGCGTATAACGCTGCGGCTGAAACACCGCCACAATGCGCTTGCCCGTCGCCTTCGCCGCTTGAATCGTCGCTTCGATCTCCGTCGGATGATGCGCATAATCGTCGATCACGAGCATGTCGTTCACTTCGCCGAGCACTTGAAAGCGCCGCTTCGCGCCGCGGAACGAAGGAATCGCTTCCGCCACCTGCTCGAACGACAGCCCCGCTTCCATGCAGGTGATCAGCGTGGCGAGCGCGTTATACACGTTATGCTTGCCCGGGACCGACAATCGAATCGTACCGAGCGTCCGGCCGCCGCGCACGACGTCGAACGAAACTTTACGGTCGCCGAGATCGATGTTGCGCGCGACGACGTCCGCTTCCGAATCGATCCCGTACGTGATGACCTCGCTTTGGATGTTCGGCATCATTTCCAGCAAATACGGATCGTCCTTGCAGATGACGGCTTTACCTTGCGGCTTCACTTGGCTAAGAAATTGCGCATACGCTTTTTTCAAATTTTCAAAGTCACCGTCGTAGTTTTCCAAATGATCCGCTTCGATATTGTTCACCAAAGCGATCAAAGGCTGATATTGAAGAAACGATCCGTCGCTCTCGTCCGCTTCGGCCACGACGTAATCGCCTTTACCGGCCTTCGCGTTGCTGCCGACGTTCAGAATTTCCCCCCCGATAATGAAGGTCGGATCTTGCCCGCACTGTTCAAGCACGAGCGCAATCATGGAGGACGTTGTCGTCTTTCCGTGCGCGCCTGCTACGGCAATCCCTTTCTTCGCATTCATCAGCTGCGCGAGCATTTGGGAACGGTGAAGAATCGGAATGTTCAATTCCTCAGCCGCCAGCATTTCCACATTATCTTTGGACAGAGCGGTCGAGTAAACGACGACGTCTGCGCCTTTCACATTTTGCGCTTCGTGCCCGATGAACACTTGCGCTCCCTTGGCTGCGAGCTTTTCCGTAAGCTCGGCTTGCGCCAAATCAGATCCCGAAACTTGGTAGCCCATTTCCAGCATCACTTTGGCAATGGCACTCATACCATACCCGCCGATGCCGATAAAATGGATGTGCTCCGATGTATTCACGCCCGTTTCACCAGCCTTTTTCAGAATCGGATTGATGCTTGATCCAGGAACGTATATCCCCCATCAAATATAACGTACCTGAAACGACGGCCAAGTCGTCTTGTGCCGTCAACTCTTTTGTTCGTTCAAACGCCGTCTTCCAATCCGGTTCGATGATCACTTCCACCTGGTCTCGGCCGAGCTCGGCGAGCATGGTACGGGCGATCGCGGCAAGATCCGCGGCGGACGCTTTTTTATGCCAATTCGGCTCGGTCAAGATAAGGGTATCCACTATTGGTAGTATATGCCTGAAGTAGCCTGAATGATTCTTGCCCGCCAGCATCCCCATCATAAAATGCAGCTTGCGGTACTTGTAAGTGGTCGTCAGCGAAACCGCAAGCGCTTCGGCTCCTTCCGGATTGTGCGCCCCGTCGATGACGATCCTCGGGTTGTCAGACACCTTCTCCAGCCGTCCCGGCCAAGATGTCGTCTTCATCGCCCGATACAAGTCCTCGTCGTCCACGATCAGCGCGTAATACTGGCGCAGCACTTCGAGGGTCATGAGGGCTACGGCCGCGTTTTTAACCTGATGCGGGCCGTTCATCGAGATCGAGACGTTCGGAATGCGCCTGAACAATCCTTCGAAATGAAACGTCTGCTCGCCTTCGACCGAAGCAACCGTCTCCAGGTGAAACTCGCGACCCAGCAAATAAACTTTGCTCTTCTTCTCGGCAGCCTTGTCTTCGATCGCCTGCAGCGCTTCCGGCTGCTCGACGGCGCTGATGACCGGAACTCCGGCCTTGATAATCCCGGCCTTCTCGGCGGCGATCGAGGCGAGCGAGTCCCCGAGGTAGTCCATATGATCGTGCCCGATGTTCGTAATGACGGATACGAGCGGCGATACGATATTCGTCGAATCAAGCCGGCCTCCAAGACCCGTCTCCCAAACAACGAAGTCCGGGTACGCGGTCCGGGCAAAATATTCGATCGCGATGACGGTCGATATTTCGAACATGGAAGGCTGCCCGTATTCGGCGGCGACTTCATCGATCAGCGGTTTAATTTTGTTAACGACCTGCAGCAAATCCTCGTCGCTGATGTTTTCCCCGTTCAATCGAATCCGCTCATGGAACGTTTCGATGTAGGGGGACGTGAACGTCCCCACATCATAGCCGGCTTGCCGGATCGTTTCGGTCAAATACGCGCAGACCGAGCCTTTGCCGTTCGTGCCCGCCACATGAATGAACTTCAAGCGGCGGTGCGGATAATCGAGCAGCTCCATCAGCTTCTCCATACGCTCCAGCCCAAGCTTGATACCCGTCATCGGAATGAAACGGACGATCCAGTCGATCGCTTCCCTCGCGGTGCGGAAGGAACCCTGGATCGGAGCGTTAGCGTCCTTCGTCATCTTACGTTCATCCTTTCAGTTCCGCGATACGAGCCGTCACTTTATCCCGCTTGCCGGAGTAATCGGCCAGCTTCGCTTTTTCTTCTTCAATCACTTTGGCCGGCGCTTTGGCGACAAAGCCTTCGTTCGCAAGTTTTTTCTCAATGCGCTCAACTTCGGCGTGGAGCGTCTGAAGCTCTTTCTCCAAGCGGCTTATTTCCTGGGCAATGTCGATTAATCCGGCCAAAGGCAAGAACAATTCCGCGCCTGTGACGATTCCTGTCATCGCTTTATCCGGCGCGCCCAGCGTGCTGTCGATCGTCAAGACCGACGTATTGCTGAACCGGCGGAGGTACTCTTCGTTTCGCTTCAAAATATGTTCCGTCTCGGCGCCGGTCGGCTTCACTTGCAGCTCGATCTTCTTGCTCATCGGCACGTTCACTTCCGCCCGGATGTTGCGCACCGTCCGGATAATGTCCATCAACAGCTCCATCTCGCGCACCGCATCCGGCGCTTCGAACTTCGCTTCGAACGTCGGCCATGCGGCAAGCGTGATCGTATCGCCTTCATGCGGCAAGTGCTGCCAAATTTCCTCGCTGATGAACGGCATGAACGGATGCAGAAGGCGCTGGGTCCGGTCCAGCACGTAAGCGAGGACAGACTTCGTCGTCTTTTTCGCCGTTTCGTCGTTCCCGTATAAAGACAGCTTGCTGAATTCAATATACCAGTCGCACAAATCGTCCCAGATGAAATTGTACAGCAGCCTGCCCGTTTCGCCGAATTCGTACGCATCGATCAGTCGGGTTACCTCGCGTACCGTCTCATTCAGACGATGCAGGATCCAACGGTCCGCCGTTCCGAGTTGGCCGGTCAAATCGATGTCTTCGTATTTGAAATCCCCGAGGTTCATGAGCGCGAAACGCGAAGCGTTCCAAATCTTGTTCGCGAAGTTTCTGGCCTGCTCGACCTTCTCCCAACGGAAGCGAAGATCTTGCCCCGGTGTAGAGCCCGTCGACAGCATGAAGCGCATCGCGTCGGCGCCGTATTTCTCAATGACGTCGAACGGATCGACGCCGTTGCCGAGCGATTTGGACATTTTACGCCCTTCGGCGTCGCGCACAAGTCCATGAATAAGCACGTCCTTGAACGGAATGCGATCCGTAAATTCAAGACCGCTGAAAATCATCCGCGCCACCCAGAAGTAAATAATATCGTAGCCCGTCACCAGCAGATCGTTCGGGTAATAACGCTTCATGTCTTCGGTCTGATCCGGCCAGCCCATCGTCGAGAACGGCCACAACGCCGAACTGAACCACGTATCGAGCACATCCTCGTCCTGCTTCATATGCGTGCCGCCGCAATGCGGACAAACCGTGACATCTTCGCGCGCGACAATCAATTCTTTACAGTCGCCGCAATACCAGGCCGGAATCCGGTGACCCCACCACAGCTGACGGGAAATACACCAGTCGCGGACATTCTCGATCCAGTGCAAATAAATTTTCTCGAAACGGTCCGGCACGTAGTTGACGCCTTGCCCGGACTTCTGCGCTTCGACGGCGCGTTCGGCCAGCGGCTTCATCTTCACGAACCACTGCGTCGACAAATACGGCTCTACGACGGCGCCGCTGCGCTCGCTGTGTCCGACCTGATGCACGTGCTCCTCGATCTTGATCAGCACGCCGAGCTCCTTCATGTCCGCCACGATCTGCTTGCGGCATTCGAAACGGTCCAGCCCTTGATATTTGCCCGCGTTCTCATTCATCTTGCCGGACTCGTCCATCACGAGCACCTGCGGCAAGCTGTGGCGGTTGCCCACCTCGAAGTCGTTCGGATCGTGCGCCGGCGTAATTTTTACGGCGCCGCTTCCGAACTCTTTCTCGACGTACTCGTCGCCGACGATCGGAATTTCGCGGCCGATAATCGGCAAGACGAGCGTCTTGCCGATCAAGTGCCGATAGCGCTCATCCTCCGGATGCACCGCTACCGCCGTATCGCCGAGCATCGTCTCCGGGCGCGTCGTCGCGACGACGATGAATTCTCCGCTGTCTTTGACCGGATATTTCAGGTGGTACAACGCGCCTTGAACTTCCTTATATTCGACTTCGATGTCCGACAGCGCCGTACGGGCCGCCGGATCCCAGTTGATAATATATTTGCCGCGGTAGATTAAACCTTTCTCATAGAGACGGACGAATACTTCGCGAACCGCCTTGGAAAGCCCTTCGTCCAAAGTAAACCGTTCCCTGGAGTAATCGAGCGACAGGCCCATTTTGGCCCATTGTTCACGGATCGTGCCGGCATAATGCTCCTTCCACTCCCACACTTTCTCGAGAAACTTCTCGCGTCCGAGATCGTATCGGGACAGGCCTTCCTCGCGAAGCTTCTGCTCCACTCTCGTCTGCGTCGCGATTCCCGCGTGGTCGGTGCCCGGGAGCCAGAGCGCATCGTAGCCCTGCATCCGTTTGGCCCGGATGACAATGTCCTGCAGCGTGTTATCCAGCGCGTGTCCGATATGCAGCATCCCCGTCACGTTCGGCGGCGGTATGACGATGCTGTAAGGCTTGGCGTCCGGCCGTTGGCCGGCTTTGAAATATCCGCCCTGCAGCCAATAATCGTACCATTTCTTCTCACTTTCCTTCGGATCGTACGTGGTCGGCATCGACGTTTCCGGTGCCGCTGGTTTCGTTTCTTCCATAACCTTTTCTCTCCTCCAACTGGTTACTGTTCGCTGTATCGGCAAGCTTACGGCTTGAAGCCGCGATTAACGGCCACGCTTTCCTTGTCCGGCAAGGAAACGCGCCTTCGTCAAGGTTGATGCCTTCTATCAACCAAAAAAAGCCTCTCGCCCGTAAAGGACGAAGGCTTTCGCATCCGTGGTACCACCTTTATTCCGCATGAGCCTGCAGGAGCGCGGGATACCCGCATTCCATCGGGATGAAAGCCGCCCATACGGCGCTTAAACAGATAACGGCTGTGACCGGCCGAATCTAAGCCGCATGGCTTTCAATTCGGCAACTCCGGGGCGACTTCGACAGGTACGCATCCTGCGGGAAACCTCTCAGCGTGGTGCCGGTTCCGCTCTCTGAAGGGCTTGCTGCCTACTATTCCCTTTCCACGTTATTACAGCATCTTATGCGTATTATGATAAACAATCGCAACGGCAGAGTCAATACGAGGCCGCGTTTAATACCATCCACTTTCCGGGCCGCGAACCTCCATCCGATCAGTATAACCAAAAAAACGCCCGGACAAGCCTGCTTCAGGCTGTCCGGACGCATTGTTTTGGGCGCGCGCCGTTATTTCGGGATATATACGATTTGTCCGGCGGCCAGCTCGCTTTCGCCGAGCCGGTTATGAAGCGCGATTTCCCGCGGACTCACATTGTATTTTTTGGCAATGGTTTCGAGCGTTTCTTCCTTCTGCACGATCACCAGCCGCAGCTTCCGGAACTCCTGCTGCCCCTGCCTGCCCGGGAGCAGGTTTTTCCACTCCACCTTCTCGTCGGCCTGGCTTTGCGCGGCTGCGGCTGCGGCTGCGGCTGCGGCTGCGGCGGCTGCGGCTGCAGCCTCTTCCGCTTCGCGCGCTTCCGACTTCGACGCCGCGTACTGAACGAGCGAAGTGAATCCGAACGGCTTGCCGCTTGCCGGTTGTGCCGGGGCCGGAGACGGCTCGACGGCGGACGAGCCCTTGATGCCGAAGCCCACTTTCACATCTTTCTTTTCCTCCGCAGGTTGCGCAGGTTGCTCATGTTGCTCAAGTTGCTCAAGTTGGGCAGACTCGGGCGCAAGCGCAGGCTCAGCAGCCGCTACGCTCTGCACGGACGCTTTCTCGGACGCCTCCGTTCGGGGTTCCTCCGGCGTCCATCCGTTCTGCCGCTCCTCTTGACGGGACGTAAACGGACTTGCAGGCTCCGCTGCGGAAGAGTGAAGAATCGATGGCTCCCGCTCCGCAACTCTTTCTGCCTGTTCTTCAGCCCATGGTTCAGCCGCAGCCTCACGCTGTGGAACCCGGGCTTCATGTACGAAGACGACCTCTTCTTCCGTCTCGCTCCAGGACCGCTCGCCTTCGGAAGAAGAGAACACTTCCAGACCGTTTAACGATAACACGCCGGTAATATTCAAGCTCCGCTCGGACAGCAGATCGACGTCGAAGTTTTCGATTTCCACCGAGATATCTTCAACGCGTTGCACACGGTTCATCGGCAGCGTAATTTCGACCGGGATCAGATGCTCCAGCGTTTGCGCCTCGCGGCCTTGTTCATCCACATAGGCGCCGGTCAAGAGCAGATTGCCGCGCAGAACGGCTTGTTCTCCTTGAGACAACACTTGAATATGCGGGACAAGCTCGACGCTCTCCAGCTCCTTAATGCCGAGCACGCCCTCACTTAAATGTACACGCTCGTAAATATCGAATCGCAATCCGTTTTGATCAGTTGCCAAGGTTAAGTCCTCCCTTTCGTATGACTTCCTTTTCCCGTAAGAAAAGTAAGATACTAGACCGCATTGTCATATAACAACCTCTACAACATGTATATGGGTTCGGGAGGAGCAGCATGACTACAAATTTTTCAACCGTTCTTGCAGTGCGCCGAAATCGGCAGGCCAAGGCGATGAAACCGCCACGGGCTCATTCGTAAAAGGATGCGGAAAAACCAGCGCTTCCCCGTGCAGCGCTTGACGGCCGATGGCATCCCGCCGCCCGCCGTACAACGCGTCTCCGATCAACGGGTGACCCAAATGACTCAGGTGCACGCGAATTTGGTGCGTCCGCCCCGTTTCGAGCGTCAACCGCACGAGCGCAGCGTCCGGATACGTTTCCAGCCGTTCATATAAGGTGACGGCTGACTCGCCTGTCGGGGAAACCCGGCGACGTGTCGGGTGATGCCGGTCGCGGCCGATCGGTGCGTCGATCCGGCCCTTCGCTTTCGCAAGCCTGCCTTGGACGAAGGCGACGTACGTGCGGCCGATGCTTTTCTCGCGCATCCGGGCGTCAAGAATCGTCTGCACCCAGTCGTACTTGGCAAACAGCACCGGACCGGTCGTGTCTTCGTCCAACCGGTGAATATGCCGCGGACGGCAGAGCTGCCCCTCGGCGGCAAGCCTGGAGGCTGCCGCTTGCAGCAGCGTCCCCTTCTCGCCTTCCGCTGTCGGGTGTACCTTCATCCCGGCAGGCTTATCCGCCACGAAGCAAAAATCGTCTTCATACAAGAACTCGATATCCGTCCACTCGTCCGCTTGAACGTTCGGCTCCTCGGGAAATAACCGCAGCCGCAGCCGGCTGCCCTGCCACAGCAAGCCGCCGTTATGCAGCAAGGTGCGGCTCCACTTCTCACCTATCAAAGCCGAAGCGAGCTGCCTCGCCTGCTCCCTGCCCTGGATATCGCCGGCCGCACGCCATTCGAGCCATTCTCCTTGTCTGCGCCATCCGCTCATGCCGAGTCCTCCCCGCCGCGGACTCTTCGCGGTTTGCTCCTGCGCCGCTGTTCCAGGAAGGCGTAACCGACGATAAGTGCAAGCAGCAGCCCGAATATGCCGAATACGAGCAGCATGTCCAGCGTGATTCCGTAAAAACTGTATTTTTTTAACACATGTACAGCTCCCGTCCTCGATAAATAGATACCGAAGCTTATTTTACCAAACCGGTCCCCATTATCAAAGCGGTTACACTGCCAATTGTGCCTTCATCTAACTCTAGCAATTGCTGTTAAATGCAGCCTTGATATGATAGAATATTGTAGATTCATAGATAGAATACGGCATTAAGCCTGTTATTAGGAGAGGAATATATTGAAAGGCAGCTTGCAAGCGATCCAACAGTGGAGTTTGATGAAAAGAACGTTGTTTTATATCGCGCTGCTCACTTTTTTGACCTCCAGCTTTTTGTTCCTGACCCCGCCTGGCGGAAAAGTGCGCGAATGGATGGCACAGACCGTCATTACGACGCAGCACCGCAGTTGGGCCTGGATTTTCGTGGGCGCGGAACGACGCGATTTGCTAGTGAAGAAGATGCAGGACGATATCGAATTGGCGTCCTTGGAGAAGCAAAATCTGGGGCTCGTCTCCGTTCGCAAAAAAAGCGGGAAAGCGCGTTCCATCGATGAATTGATCAAAGTCGAAGATATTTCCGGCCCGCTCTGGAAAGGTAAAAAAATGTATGTCTACGATCCGACGACGATCAAGATCATGACCCCGAACAAGCCCGGCGAAGGCGAACGAATCACGTCCATGGTTAACCGTACGGGCGCTGTGGCCGGCTTAAACGGCGGCGCCTTCGACGATCCGGAAGGCTTGGGCAACGGTTTTGCCGCACTCGGCATGATCATCTCCGGCGGAGACATCATCTTTACCGATCAGGACGGCTCGATCCCGCAGCACATCGTCGGCTTTACGAAGGAAGGCCATCTGGTCGTCGGGAAATACGACGCCTTCGAATTGCGCGATATGGGCGTATCCGAAGCGGTTTCGTTCTATCCGCGGCTGATCGCTAACGGCAAGCCGATGATCACGAGCGGCGACGGCGGCTGGGGCCGCGCGCCGCGTACCGCCGTCGGGCAGCGTGCCGACGGAACGGTTATCTTCGTCGTTATAGACGGACGTCAAAAGCACAGCGTCGGCGCCACCTTGAAGGAAGTGCAGGATTTGCTGCTGGCGGAAGGCGCCGTTATCGCAGGCAATCTGGACGGAGGGGCCTCCTCAGAGCTTGTAGTCGACGGTCAGCTCGTCACGAAGCCTTCCAGCCGTTACGGCGAACGCCGGCTTCCTTCAGCGTTCCTCGTCTACGACGATCCCGATTCGGTGCAAGCGACGCGCGTCTGGGACGGCATCGACAAGATTGATGCGGGCGGGTCGCACGACCATCCCGACTTCTTGCGCGAGCAGGCGGAGAAGCGGGCGAAGGGCCAGACGACGACCCCCAAACCGGCGACGGAAACGAAGCCGCCTGCGCCTGCGCCGAAGACGGAACCGGCCAAGCCCGATACGAGCGGCAAAGCCCCGGCGAGCAGCGGGACGTCCGGCGAGGCAAAGCCGGGGACGGCGCCAGGCGGCAAGGAGCCGGCAGCTGGCGGCGGCGGTACCGGCTCGGCCGGAAACGGCTCTGGCACGGGCGCTGCGGGCTCAGGCGGCGAGCCGGCGAAGCCCGCAGGCACGCAGGGCCAGACGGGTACGGAGCCCGGTGGGAGCGGTACGGCGCCTAAGCCCGCAGGCGCCGGCGCTGCCCCGTCAACGGACTCGACGCCCGCGCCTTCGGCGGCTAAGCCAATCGCGCCCGACGGCGGCGGGACAGCGACCAAGCCGGTGGAAGCCGGCGACGCCGCAGCAACGCCGGCAGCGACGCCTGCACCGGCAGCAACGGCTGCAGAGCCTATTAAGACGCCATAAAGTACGATACATAACAGCAAAGCAAAGCCCATCCGGACCTGCGCCGGATGGGCTTTCGTTTGTTCGAACCTATAGCTGCGAAGCCCGGGCGGGAGCCGGGAAGCTCGCTCCGGCCTCTTGCGCTTTCCCCACTCAAGGACTTCAGCGCCTCCTGGTTCCGTTAACCGCGAGTCTCCGCTTTGCGACTATAACCGCTTCAAAGCCTCGCGCTGCGCTTCGATCGTCGCTTCAATATCTTCCTCGCTGTGAGCGGTCGAAACGAACATGCCCTCGAACTGCGACGGCGGAAGACTGACGCCTAAATCGAGCATCGCGGCAAAATAACGGTTGAACCGCTGCAAGTCGGACCGTTTGGCCGTCTCGTAGTCGGTCACCGGTTGGTCCGTGAAGAACGGACATACCATCGAGCCTACCCGGTTGATGGTCAGCGGCACGCCAAGCTCGCGCGCATTCGCGGCGAAGCCTTCCTCCAGCCGTGCGGAACGGCGCTCGAGCTGTTCGTACACGCCCGGCTCGCCCAGCAGCTTCAGCGTCGTATAACCCGCCGCCATCGCCAGCGGATTGCCGGACAGCGTGCCTGCCTGATAAATCGGCCCTGCCGGGGCGATCTGCTCCATAATCTCCCGCTTGCCCCCGTAAGCGCCAACCGGTAGTCCGCCGCCGATCACCTTGCCCAAACAGGTCAAATCCGGCGTTATGCCGAACAGCCCTTGAGCGCTGTTCAAGCCGACGCGGAAGCCCGTCATCACTTCATCGAAAATAAGCAGGCTGCCCTTCGCCTTTGTGACCTCACGCAGCCCTTCCAAGAAGCCCGGTGCAGGCGGCACGACCCCCATATTACCGGCAATCGGCTCAACGATCACCGCGGCGATCTCGTCCCCGAATCGCTCGAACGCCAACCGGACGGCCTCCAGGTTGTTGTACGGCAGCGTAATCGTATTCGCGGCAATGCTCTCCGGTACGCCCGGACTATCGGGTAAACCAAGCGTCGCAACGCCGGAGCCCGCCTTGATCAAGAGCGAATCGGCATGGCCGTGATAACAGCCTTCGAATTTCACGATCTTGCTGCGCCCGGTATAACCGCGCGCAAGCCGCAGCGCGCTCATCGTGGCTTCGGTACCGGAGCTGACCATGCGCACCAGGTCAATGGACGGGATACGCGCCGCCACCAGCTTGGCCATTTCCGTTTCCAGCTCGGTCGGCGCGCCGAAGCTCGTGCCGAGCTCCGCCGCCCGTTTAATCGCTTCGACGACTTCGGGCTTCGCATGACCGAGAATGAGCGGTCCCCAAGAGCCGATATAATCGATAAATTCGTTATCGTCGATATCGGTAACGCGGGAGCCGGCCCCTTTTTTCATGAAGAGGGGGGTCAATCCAACTGATTTAAATGCGCGGACGGGGCTGTTGACTCCGCCGGGGATAACTTGTTTCGCTTCCTCAAAAGCTGTCGCGGAGCGCGCTGCGAAGCGTTGTTGCGGTTCGTTCATTCCATCCACACCTTTACTAGAATATGCTTGAAAACGAAGAAAAACCGAGCCGGGATTTTCAAGAAAAGCAAATTCTCGCGCTCGCAGGGAACGATATCCTATTGGATTTGGCCAAACTTCGCGGATATGCCCGATACTCACACCGGGATTTTTTCTTTAAGCAGCCGGGAAAGCTCCAGCGCCGATTCTTTGCCCTGCTTCACGCAATCGGGAAGACCGACGCCGTGGAACGCGGCTCCCGTAATCAGCACCTCCGGCATCCGCTTCGCTAATCCTTCGCGTATACGGCGAATCCGATCCAGATGGCCGACCGGGTATTGCGGCATCGAGTGCATCAGCGGCGTCAGCTCCGTGAATAACGGCTCGGCCGTAATGCCCATCGTCGCCTTCAGATCCTGGCGCACCGCCCGGACGACTTCGTCCTCGGACATGTGCAGCCAGCGGTCGTCGCCCGAGCGGCCGACATAACAGCGCAGCAGCGCTTTGCCGTCAGGAGCGGTGTGCAGCCATTTCTTCGAGGTCCAGGTGCAGGCCGTGATGAAGCGCCCTTCCCTGCGCGGCACGACGAAGCCGGATCCGTCCAGCTCCCGCTTCATATCCTTCTCATCATAAGCAAGGATGACGTTGCCGACCGATACATAGTCGACCTTCCGCAGCTCCTGCGCTTCCGGTTTCGAAGCCGCCAGCAGATCGGCGGCGGCGTAAGCCGGGAGCGTCAGGATGACGCCGTCGGCCTCCTCGATCTCGCCGTCCTCGCGGGTCAGCCGGTAACCGCGTCCGTCCGCCGCTTTCTCGAGTTTGGCAATGCCGCATTGTTTCACGAAACGCACGTTGTCCAGCGCATCCAACAAACCGTGTACGATCGTCTCCAATCCTTCTCTGAAGGTGAGGAACGTCGTATTCCGCGCCGATTCCGGCAGCGTCCGGCTTTCCTCGCCGCCTTCTTTCCGGTTTTTCATCATCCCGAGAATCAGGCTGCGGTGTTTTTGCTCGATGCTATGAAATTGAGGGAACGTCGCCTTCACGCTCAAATCATACGTGTTCCCGGCATAAATACCGGCCAGCAGCGGCTCGGCGATTTGCGAAAGCACCTCGGAGCCGAGCCTGCGTTCCAGGAAGTGGCCGAGCGATTCGTCTTCGTCCGCCGTCCGTTTGGGCAGCACCAGGTCAAGCGCCGCACGCGCTTTAGCTGCGGGCGAAAGCAGGCCGGTCCGCATAAACGGCATAATTTCAGTCGGAATGCCGAGCATTAAGCCCGGTGGCATCCGGTGCAGCTTGCCCCGCGATAAAATGTATGTCTTTTTCGCATTCGGATTCGTTCCCGTTAATTGATCCTCGAGTCCCAGCTCGCGCGCCAGCTCGACCAGCGCGGGCTTGCGGGCGAGAAAGGAATCCGGCCCCTTCTCGATGACGAAGCCGTCCCGCCGAAGCGTGCTGATCTTGCCGCCGAATCTGTCGCTCTTCTCCATGACGGTAATCCGGCAAGCCTGCCCGGTCTCTTCCATCTGCTTCTTTAAATAATAAGCGGCGCTTAGTCCGGTAATCCCGCCGCCGATGACGACCACATGCGGTTTGGTGTCCATGGTGTCAGTCCTTCCGGGCGAGGGCGTACACGACGTCGCTCAAGGTCTCCATATATAGCGGATCGGTATTGAGCGAACGCGTCCGCTCCAGCTGAATGCCGAGCTCCCGCGCTACTTTTTGCGCTTCGATGTCAAGGTCGTACAAGACCTCCAAATGGTCGGACACGAAGCCGACCGGACATACGAGCACATGCTGCGCGCGTTCTTCCTGCTTGATCGTACGCAAGACATCCAAAATGTCCGGTCCGAGCCACGGTACGCCGGTTTGGCCTGCGCTTTGCCAGCCGAATTGCCACTGCGTAATGCCGGTTCTGTCCGCAATCGCCCTCGACGTCTCGAGCAGCTGCTCCGGGTAAGGGTCCTTCATTTCCAGTATTTTCTCAGGCAAGCTGTGCGCGGTAAACAGCACCTGCACCCGCTCCTTCGGCACCTCAAAACGGGCCAACGCTTCCTCCACCCGCAGCGCCAGCGCTTCAATCAGCTTCGGATGCAGATGATAGCTGCGCACGAACGCGATGTTCAAGCCGAGCTCATCCGCTTTCTCCTGCGCCCGCTTGATGTAACCGCCGACGCTCATCGCGGAATAATGCGGCGCCAGTACGACGCCCACCGCTTCCGTAATGCCGTCTTGCACCATCCGCTCTACGCCGTCTTCGATGAAAGGCGACGCATGCTTGAGCCCTTGGTAACAGACGAACGTGATGTTCGGATATTTTTCGTTCAAACGCGCTTCCAGCGCCTTCACCTGATTGTCGGTGTTCTCGCGCAGAGGGAATACACCGCCGACGATCGCTTCGTAACGATCCTTCAAATCCTGCAGCTGTTCGGGCGTCGGCGCATGGCCCCGGCGAATATGCGTATAATACGCTTCGATCTGATCGATGCTCTCGGGCGTTCCGTAAGACATCACCAGCACGCCGATTCGTTGAATCCGGTTCTCGCTCATCTTATACACCGCTTTCCTGCTTCAATGTGCCGCGTTGTTGAATCGCTTGACTGGAATACGCATGAATAAAGTCGGTCAATTCCTTCAGTTTCTCGAGCGACGCCTCCGGGAACAAGCCGTGTCCCAGATTAAACACGTAGCCCGGCTCTTCAATGCCCGCATCGATAATGGCTTTCGTCTGCTCTTGAATGACGCTCATCGGCGCCGTCAGCACGTATGGATCGAGATTGCCCTGCACCGCATAACGGCTGCCTAACCGCCGCCGCCCTTCAGGAATCGAAACCCGCCAATCGAGTCCGATCACGTCGGCTTGGACACCCTGGAGCGTGGGCAGCAGTTCGCCCGAGCTGACGCCGGGGAAATAAATTTTCGGCTGATCGAGGTGGCTGAGTTCATCGAAAATACGCTTGATCGTCGGCAGCACGTACGTTTGAAAGTCGACCGGCGACAACGCGCCCACCCAGCTGTCGAACAACTGGAACGCTTTAGCCCCGGAGGCGACGTGCGCCTTCAAATACGTGATGACCATGTCCCCAAGCTTATCCATCAGCTGGAACCACACTTTCGGTTCGCTGTACATCAGCGTTTTGGTGCGAATATAGCTTTTGGACGGCTTGCCTTCGATCAAATAACTGGCGATCGTAAACGGCGCCCCCGCGAACGTAATGAGCGGCACTTCCAGCTCCGCGACAAGCAGCTCGATCGTCCGCAAAATATGCGGCAGGTGCTCCTCCACTTGAATCGGACGAAGCCGCTCGACATCCGCCGCCGTACGGATCGGGTTATGGATGACCGGTCCGATATTTTTGACAATGTCAAAGTCG
Source organism: Paenibacillus sp. JCM 9796 (assembly GCF_055379675.1). NCBI lineage: Bacteria > Bacillati > Bacillota > Bacilli > Caryophanales > Paenibacillaceae > Paenibacillus > Paenibacillus sp. JCM 9796. Next base: position 4,093,749 of record NZ_AP043723.1, on the reverse strand, counting down.
ATGCCGATGGACGCGACCGGATTCATGATGTCCGAATACAAGATCGCCGCATCGACGCCAAGCTTTTTCACCGGCATCATCGTCACTTCCGCGGCCAATTCCGGCTGCGTGCAAATTTCGAGCAGGCTGTACTTCTCCTTAATTTTCCGGTAATCCGGGTCATAGCGGCCCGCTTGGCGCATGTACCATACCGGCAGCCTATCGACCGGCTGCTTTTTACATGCGCGAATAAACAAGTCGTTGTAACTCATTCCCGTACCTCTTTTCCGTATACTTCCATAGTCTAAGTATCATTATGCCCTATTTGGAACCGGGTAACAACGGAAATCATCCGGTTGTTTCCGACAAATCTTTGACATCAGGCGTAACCTGCCTGCAAAAAAAGTCCTGATTTCCCGGAAGGAATCAGGACGCAATGCCGTCGGAACGGCTCGGGTTTAAGCTTCTTGCCTTTATGCCTGCAGCCAACGGACGATATCTTTCGCAAAATAAGTAATAATCAGATCGGCGCCGGCCCGTTTGAAGCCGAGCATCGTCTCCAAGACGATCGCGCGCTCGTCAATCCAGCCTTGAGCGGCAGCTGCCTTCACCATCGAATACTCGGCGCTCACATTGTAGGCGACAAGCGGCAAATCGTAACGGTCGCGCAGCATCCGCAGCACATCCATGTAAGCCAGAGCCGGCTTGACCATCAGGAAATCAGCGCCTTCCGCCACATCGCTGTCCGCTTCGCGCAGCGCTTCCCGGGCGTTAGCGGGATCCATTTGATACGTTTTGCGGTCGCCGAATTGCGGAGCGGAATGAGCGGCGTCGCGGAACGGGCCGTAGAACGCGGAGGCGTACTTGACAGAGTAAGACATGATCGGCACGTTCTCATAACCGGCCTCGTCCAAGCCTTGGCGAATCGCATAGACGAAGCCGTCCATCATGTTCGACGGGGCAATGATGTCCGCGCCGGCCTCGGCCTGCGATACCGCTGTCTTGACGAGCAGTTCGAGCGACGGATCATTCAGCACGTCGGCCCGCCCTTTGGCCTCGTCGTAATGCACCACGCCGCAATGGCCGTGATCCGTAAATTGACATAAGCACGTATCCGCGACCACGAGCAGATCCGGCGCCCATGCCTTCACTTGGCGCGTCGCCTGCTGGACGATCCCGTTCGGATCGTAAGCCGAACTCCCGTGAGCGTCCTTCTCATGCGGAACGCCGAACAACAGCACGGCCTGGATGCCCAGCGAGACGACCTCGCGGATTTCTTCCTCCAGCCGATCCAGCGACAAGTGATATACGCCCGGCATCGAGGAGATTTCCTCTTTCACATTCGTGCCGTGCGTGACAAAAATCGGATAAATCAAGTCGTTCGCCGTAACGGCATGCTCGCGGACTAAATTCCGCATAGCCGCCGACGTGCGCAGACGACGGTTACGAACGATCGGAAAACCCATGATTGTTACCTCCTTGCGGATCTGGGCGGGCCGGCCTGAACAAGGCCGGCCTTATGCCATTTTTTTAGGCGTACAAGCTTTGAACGAGCGCCTCAACGGTCGCTTCCTTAGCCAAATAATCGACCTTCAAGCCGGCTTTCTCGGCCGTTTGTGCGGTCATCGGCCCGATACAGGCGATTTTACAGCCTTGCAGCAGCTCAAGCGGCGACTCTACCCCAAGCCGTTTCAGCGCTTCCAGCAGGTTGGTGACCGTAGACGAGCTCGTAAACGTGACGATATGAAGCTGGCCTTTCCGGAGGAAGTCGACGATCTCGTCGCCTCCCTCGGTTTCCAGCACGTTTTCATAGATATCGATTTTGGTAACGTCGAGGCCCATCTCCCGCATTTTATCGGGCAAGTAGGTTCTCGCAATATCCGCGGTCGCGAGCAGCACCCGCTCGCCCGCCTTCAGCTGCGGCGCTAACGACTCCAGCAGCGCATCTCCTTGGAACACCGGCGGAATCGCCTCGACCAGCAAGCCTCGCGCCTCCAGCGCGGCGGCCGTCTTCGGTCCGACGGCAACGAGACGCGCCCCGGCCATGGCCCGAATGTCCACACGCAGTTCCTTCAACCGCTCAAAGAACGCATCCACCCCGTTAACGCTTGTGAACACGATCCAATCAAAGCTGCCCAGACGGTTCAACGCGGCGTCGCGCGCTTGCTGCGCCTCCGGGCGGCTGGAAGGCTGGGTGCGGATCACCGGAAACTCGACCGCTTCGCCGCCGAGCTCTTCGATCTGGCCAACCAGCTCGCTCGCTTGACTGCGCGCCCGGGTCACAAGAATGCGCCGTCCGAATAGCGGCTTCGTTTCGAACCAGGCGAGCTTCTCGCGCAGCTTGACCACCTGGCCTACAATCGTAACGGCTGGCGATTGAAAGCCTGCGGCGCGCACCTTCTCGACGATGTCGGTTAATGTGCCCGTCAACGTCTCCTGTTCCATCCAGGTTCCCCAGCGAATAAGCGCGACCGGCGTATCCGCCGGCTTTCCGCCCTCAACCAGGCTCTTGCAAATCGTCTCGAGGTTGGCAACGCCCATTAAGAAGATGAGCGTACCCGACGCCTGCGCCAAATTGGGCCAGTTCACGTTGGAATACGTCTTGTTCTTGTACTCGTGCCCGGTTACGATGGAGAACGACGAAGTGAAGTCGCGATGTGTGACAGGAATGCCCGCATAAGCCGGAACCGCAATGGCCGACGTAATGCCCGGTACGATCTCGTACCGGATGCCGTGTTCCGCCAGCAACTCGGCCTCTTCGCCGACGCGGCCGAACACGCTCGGGTCTCCCCCTTTAAGACGCGTAACCGTCTTGCCCTGCAGGGCGAGATCCACGAGCAGCTGGTTAATCTCTTCCTGCTTGAGCATATGTTTATCGGGCAGCTTCCCGACGAAAATTTTCTCCGCACCCGGTTTCATATGCCTCAAGAGCCGCGGATTGGCCAACCGGTCGTACACGACAACGTCCGCGCGCTGGATCGCCTCCAGGCCGCGCAGCGTAATGAGTTTAGGGTCCCCGGGTCCTGCTCCAACCAAATACACGCTCGCCTTACTCATACCGCTTCTCCCCTTACTTCCGAATCCGAATCTCTCTATCCCATGGCATTCTTTGTCCTTGTACGAACGGGTTATTCCTGAACGGCAGCGAGCAGCTCCGCCGCCCCTTTGGCGAGCAACGATTCCGCCAGCCCTAAACCGAGCGCCTCCGGATCGGTTCCACGCTGCGTATCTTTAAGAATTTTCGCGCCGTCCGGCGAACCGACCATCCCGGTCAGCTCGATTTGAGGCCGCCCGTCGCGACCGGTCTCGCCGGTCAGCTTGGCGTACGCGCCGATCGGCACCTGGCAGCCGCCGTTGAGCTTCCCCAGGAAGCTGCGCTCGGCCGCAACGGCGACCGTCGTCGCCTCGTGCCGGTATTTCGCCAGTAAATCCAAAATGAATGGATCGTTATCCCGGCATTCGATGCAGAGCGCCCCTTGGCCGACCGCCGGCAAGCAAAGCTCCGGATCGAGATAGGCCGATATCCGGTCGCTCCAGCCGATGCGGTGCAGCCCCGCGCCTGCCAGCAAAATCGCATCAAAGCCTTCCGTCTCCAGCTTGCGCAGACGCGAATCGATGTTGCCCCGCACCGGTTCAATTTTCAGATCCGGGCGGTAATGCTGGAGTTGGCTGGCCCGGCGCAAGCTGCTCGTTCCGACCTTCGCTCCCTTCGGCAAGTCGTCGATGCCGTACCCGTCGCGCATGATCAGGCAGTCGCGCGGATCTTCCCGCTCCGGCACTGCGCCGACCGTTAAGCCCGGAGGCAGCTCGAACGGCATGTCCTTCATGCTGTGAACGGCCAGGTCGATATCCCCGTCGAGCAGCGCTTGTTCAATTTCTTTGACGAACAGCCCTTTGCCTCCCACTTTGGAAAGCGTCACGTCGAGAATCCGGTCGCCTTTGGTCACGATTTTCTTCAATTCGAATTCCGCTTCGATGCCGTTATCTTCGCACAGCTTGCGCAAATGCTCAACCACCTGTCCGGTTTGAGTCAAAGCAAGCGCGCTCTGCCGTGTTCCCACTACAATTTTGCGCATATGGTTAACTCCCTAGCTTAGTGAATTCATTCGATTCTGTAACGTCACGTTCCCTCGTCCAGCCGCAGCAGCGACTCGCCGATTCGCCGGATGCCCGAGAGCGTCGGGTGCTGCCTGACCTCGTGCAGCAGCATCTGCCGCAGCCCGGCAGGCACCTCCGTTTCTCCGCGCAGGCGCGGAAGCAGCTCCCACTGCAGCATGGCGCGAAACATCGCCTGCCGCTCGCCGGAGTCCGCCACCAGCTCCTGCAGCGTGTGGCGCAGCTCCTGCAGCAGCTCTACGTACGGAGCATAGCCGTCCTGATCCAGCCGGCGCTCGATGTCCGTGCGCACGAGCCGGGACAAGCCGGGGCTGGCGCCTGCCGTCGAGACCGCGACCGTCAGCCGCCCGCGCCGCGCCGTCGCCGGCAAGATGAAATCGCCGTGATCCGTATCGCCCGCTCCGTTAACCCAAATGCCGAGCGAGCGGCCCTCCTCGCACACAAGGGCGTTGACCGCGGCGTCATTCGTAGCCGCGAACAGCAGCTGCGCGGACCGCACTTCCGCCATGCCGGGCGCGTACGGCCGGCGAATCGCATGAACGTCGCCTGCGGCCGCCAGTCGGTCCAGCTCCGGCGTGAAGGCCGGGCTAATCATCGTCACGGCCGCGCCCGCCTGCAGCAGACCTCTGGCTTTCCGCTCCGCCACCCGACCGCCGCCGACGACACAGCACGGCTTTCCTTCCAGATCAAGCATAATCGGGTAATACGTTTTCACCGCCGCATCCCTCCGTTACGACCATTGATGAAACGTCGAATAATAGTTGGTCAGCACGAAGTTCAACAGCGTAATGGCGAAGGCCGCCAAGTTCCATACCGCCAAACGGTTGCCCGGGGCTTTCAACAACAGCCGCTGAAACATATAAAATACATAGGCGAGCAGAACGAACCAGGAATTCAGCACCTTCGGATCGAAGAACAACCGGTAATCGCCCTGCAGCGCGATCCACACAATGCCCAGCGAGAGGGACAAGAGCAGCAGCGGGGCCCCGATCACTACCGAAACAAGCGCGTAATGATCCATCTTCTCCAGACTGGGAAGCCGCTGCATGCGCTGGGTCCACTTCTTCTCTTTGAGCTTGCGGTGCAGAAACAAGTACATGCCCGAGAACACTGCCGATACGACAAACGCGGCGTACCCGGTAACGGCGAGCGTAATATGTATGAATAGCAGCTCGTCCGTTACATTCCAACGGGACAACGTTGGCGCCAGGCCCGGCTTGCTGAAGATGTTCAGAGCCAGCATGGCGAATCCGAACACATTGACGAAAAACACGAACAGTTCGATTCGAAAAAACCGGCTCATCGCCAGCGACACAGTAACAAGGAGCCACCCGAATATGAACAGCGTCTCAAACATCGAGAACGCCGACAAGCTGAGATGTGAGGTCAGGCTGTACACCAAATAAATCGTCTGCAAAACCCATACAAAAAGAAGCAACCCTGTCCCCATCCGTTTCGCACTTCGGTTCGGATTGCTGAAATCCGCGAAGTAAAACAAGAGGCTCAGGGCATAAATATACAGTATCGCATCGTAAAACCAGGTTTGCGTGACCATGGTCTTCCTTTCCGGTTAAGCCTTGGCCAGAGCATCGCCGCCAGGCACCGCATGCCGCACCTTCGCAAGCAGTTCCTCTTTCGCCCGCTCCTGTGCCGCCTCGGCTTCCCGCTGCCGCAGTTCCTGCTCCGCCCGCTTTTGCCCTTCCAATTGCTCTTCCAAAGCAAAAATTTTCGTGAACATGTCCAGCGCGTCATCCCCGTGACGCTCGGCAGCCATTTCTTTGATGCGGACAATGGGATCGCGCAGCATTTGATTGACAATGCTCTTCGTTAGTTTACGTATAACCTTCAGCTCGTGTTCGTCGAGCTCCGGCAGCTTCTTCATTAAGCTGTCCATCGTTTCCTCATGGATCGCGGACGCTTTCGTTTGCAGCGCTTGGATAACGGGACTGATGCCCAGCGTTTTGGACCATTGCTCGAATGCGGCTATCTCGGCCTTGATCATCTCTTCGATTTTCACCGCCGCTTTATGGCGTTCTTCCATGTGCGAATTGACAAGCGACTGCAAGTTGTCGATATCGTACAGGAACACATTCGGCATATCCCCGAGACGCGGATCCAAATCGCGCGGCACGGCAATATCGATCATGAACAGCGGTCGCGATCTGCGCCGCTGCAAAATACAGGACACCTGCTCCGACTTCAATACGTAACCTGCGGAACCGGTGGAACTGATTACGATGTCGGCATCCTCCAGATGCGTAAGCAGCTTGTCCATCGTACTGGCTACGCCCCGGAACCGTTCCGCAAGCTCTTGAGCACGGGTTAACGTACGGTTGACGACCGTCACCTTATTGGCGCCGTTGCTGACGAGATGCTTGACGGTGAGCTCGCTCATTTTGCCTGCGCCGACGATCAGCACGTTCTTGTTCTCATAGCTGCCGAAAATTCGTTTGCCAAGCTCAACCGCGGCGTAGCTGACCGATACCGGATTTTCGCCGATGCCCGTTTCCGTATGCGCCCGCTTGGCCATCGTGATCGCCTGCTTAAACAGCGTGTTGAACAGAACGCCCGTCGTCTTCTCTTGCTGAGCGAGCAGGAAGGCATCCCGCACTTGCCCCAAGATTTGCGTCTCGCCAATAACCATGGAATCGAGACCGCTCGTCACCCGGAACAAATGCTGGATGGCCATCTCGTTCTCATAAATATATAAATGCTTGTTGAACTGCTCTTTGGGCACGTTGAACCATTTCTCGAGAAAGGCACGCAAATGGTGCCCGCATAAGTGCTGCGTATCCACCGCCACGTACAATTCCGTCCGGTTACAGGTGCCCACAACGACGCATTCCATCACGCTCTTGGTCGCTTTCAGCTCCTGCAGCGCTAACGGTAAATCTCCGTCGACGAATGCAAACTTTTCACGAATCGACACCGGTGCCGTACGATAATTCAAGCCCGCTACGACGATATGCATCTGGTTCACCTGCCTCCCCCTCTATAAATTTCAATTTATTATACCATACGATACTTGATACTTCGATCTTATTTATGAAGATTTTATTACAGCCACAGCCTGAAGGACAGTTCTGCCAATTTAGTTTCAACGGAAAATCGTTCCGTTATACTTCTGACGGTTAATTCTTATGTACCCGACCACCGCTTATTACATCTCTAGGGCAGCAGCTTCCGGTCGAGCAGCTCCGCCAGCGCCTTGTCGGCTTCCGTCAGCTTGGTGTTCTGCGAACTGACGACCGCGTCGCCCGGCGACATCAGGCTGCCGTAAGCCGCGAACAATGCTGCGAAGCCGCGCGCCGCTTCGGCAAGTGTCTGCTGCTCATCGGCTTTCAAAGGGCGCGTTCCGGCAATTTGAAGCCGCACCAAATATTGAAGCAGCTTCGAGGGCGCCTCCAGCTTCGCCAGCTTGCCTTCCCCGTAGGCTAACACCAGATGCTCGTGCGCGTAAGCCGCGGAATACGCCGCCTGCCGCAATGAATTGAGCCCGTCGGTATCTTTCGCTTTCGCGCTTTCCGTCAAATGACTGCCGAGCAGCTCCATCTGAAACCGCGCGACTTGATACAGCATTTTATCCGCACGCTCCACTGGCGTCCCGCGGCCGGCCAGCTCGACGATTTGCAGCCCCGACCATAATACAAGGACGCCCACGACGGCGTACATAAACCATTTTTTTCGCTGCCGCTTCATTTACCGGTTCCACCTTTCCCGCACCGGACAACAGGCGCCGATGCCCATACAAGCCTTCTCTGAGATTGTATGGGCCAAGCGAAAAAGAAATAACCTCGGAATTTGACCTCCGAGGTTACCATATATGCATTGCCTTATTATTTAACCAATTGCGCTTGCTTCAGAACCGGTGTTTCAACTTGCAGCTCGCCCATCCCGCGAACCAGCTTCTTCGCATGAACCGTCTCAGGCTTCAAAACGGACAGCATATGCTCGATTGCGAGCTGTGGATCAACCGTTTCACCGCAGGTGTAACAGTCAAGGGCCGCGAATCCTTTCTCAGGATACGTATGAATGGAGAGATGGCTTTCCGAGAGCAATACGAGAACTGTTGCTCCTTGGGGTTCAAATTGTTTGGATTGTACCGACAATACAGTTGCTCCACATACCTCAGCAGCTTCTACCATTTGCGCCTGCAACCATTCTGCATTGTTGAGAAGATCAAAATCGACTCCCCAAGTGTCTACAGCTACGTGTCTTCCGAAAGTTGAGTATTCCATCTTTCGGTTCCCCCTTCCTAGGAATAAAATGTTTTGAAAATTTCATCCGCTAGGACCTACGTCATTCACTTCTCGAGGGAATAATCTCTCGCAACATTCAATGTCCTGAGTGAATCCTGGTTCCTATTTTGTTTTCAACGAGAATAAAAATAACATCTATTGAACAGAAATGCAATACTTTTTTTATGAAGATTATTTCCATGTCCCCGCTTCCTCTGCGCATGACACCCTGTATTCGATGCCCTGAGCGGTGTGATCGCCGCGGAATCCGACAACTAGCCCGCTTATGCACGGTTGAGCTGAATAAAAAAAAGAACCCTGATCCCCTGCTGTGTGCGCCAGGGAATCGGGCTCTCGGCCAATCCTGTATATTAAGCTTCAAGTACGAACAGTCGGTGTGTGAGTTTGTGCAAACGGCCGTCGATATGTTCGCGGATGCCGTTCTCTGCGATCTCGTTTCTCAAATCGAGCAAGCTGTTGATTTGAGCCCGGATAGCGTCGATCTCGGCTTCCACTTCGTTTTTGTTATACAACCGCTCCAACTGGCCGGCCGTATCGCGGTATTCGTAAACGATTTTTTCGGACGTTTCGGTATTTTCCGTAATCTTTACCACGGCGCCTTGCTTGTACGTATAAACCATCGTGTAGCCCGTGTAAATCCGGTGAACGATAGCATCGCCTTTGAAGACAGACACTGCTTTTCGCATCAAATTGACGATGTTTTTGTTATGAATGCGGCAGGTTCCTTGGCACACGTACAAGTTCATTTTTCGTTCGAACGACAGGACGATTTCTTCGCCCGCGTCATCCTGCAATACCACCTCTTGATTTCCGTTTTCGAGTACTTTGACTTGCATAGAAGCTCCATGATCTTTGAACATCCGAATAAAGCTGTCCATTTCGGCTTCCGTTAACTGTAGGCAGGTTTTGACATATTCAGTCGCTAACCTATTTGCCATAAAAATCCCTCGATTCATTTTTTTCGAACCATTTCGAACCATGCTGCTTGTGATTATTTTCGTTGCTCTATATACATTATACTACATATTTATTTAATATTCCTGCTAGACGAATTGTGTTTTTCGCCAGAATTCAGAAAATAATCCATTCTCCCGTGAGGAAGACGACGGAATGTTCAAAAAACTCGAGTTCCCTATCGATGTTCCGCAGTTCGCTCCCTGATGTAAGGAACGGGCACGGCCAAAACTCTTGGCCCGGGATAGGCCAAAAAGCCCCCGGCCATGTAGCGGCAAGAGGCTTTGTTTATAACGGGTACGAGGATACGCTTCGTTCTACTCGCCGTCGATAGACGGTTCTTTGACTTCGTCCTTGTCAGCGGCGTTCCCGGCCTTATCCGCCTGCTCGCCGGATGCAGCATAACCGATTCGCTGCTCGATCACGCTCCACAGCTCTTCTTTGCCCATGCCGGTTTCCGAAGAAAACAGCACGAGCGGGTCGGACTTGTCCGCCTGCAGCGTTTCCTTGATGATCTTGATATGCTTTTGCCACTTGCCCTTCGGTATTTTGTCGGCCTTCGTCGCGACGATGCAGATCGGTACCCCGTGATGCTTCAGCCAAGCGTACATCGCCTGATCGTCTTTGGAAGGCGGATGGCGCAAGTCAATCATATGCAGCAGCAGCTTCATCGGCTCGCGGTGCATTAAATATTGTTCGATGAACTTGCCCCATTTCTCACGTTCGGTTTTGGACACTTGAGCGTACCCGTAACCCGGCAAATCAACGAAATACAAATCGGAATTAATGCGATAATAGTTCAATTGCTGGGTTTTGCCAGGCTTCGAGCTTGTTCTTGCCAAATTTTTGCGGTTGATCATCCGGTTAATCAGAGAGGACTTCCCTACATTAGAACGCCCTGCCAGAGCAATCTCCGGCAAGGCATCGACAGGGTACTGACTCGGACCAACCGCGCTGATAATAAACTCAGCTTGATTGACCTTCATGTTCGTTCACTCATTTCACAAAGTTATACGCGCGCGGGCTTCACAAGCGCATGCTCGAGCACCTCATCCATATGCGACACCGGAATGAACGTCAGCTCGCGGCGGACGCTTTCCGGTATTTCTTCAATATCCTTCGCGTTATCCTTCGGCAGGATGACCGTGCGAATGCCTGCGCGGTGCGCAGCCAAACATTTTTCCTTCAGACCGCCGATCGGCAGCACACGGCCTCGCAGCGTAATTTCTCCGGTCATCGCCACATTCTTGGAAACCGGTATGTTGGTAAGCGCCGATATTAACGCCGTTCCCATCGTAATCCCCGCGGAAGGACCATCCTTCGGAATCGCGCCTTCCGGAATGTGAATATGGATGTCGAACTTCTCGTGGAAGTCCGGTTGAATGCGAAACTGATCGGCGCGGGAGCGGGTGTAGCTGAACGCGGCTTGCGCGGACTCTTTCATGACGTCCCCGAGTTTCCCCGTCAGCGTCAGCTTGCCGTTGCCCGGCATAACCGTCACTTCGATCACGAGCGTATCGCCGCCCACCTCTGTCCAGGCCAGACCGGTAACGGCACCGATTTGGTCACGTTCCTCCGCCATGCCGAAGCGGAATTTCGGAGGTCCGAGAAAGTCCTGCAAATTATCCGGCGTCACGTGTACGGAGGCGGTGCCGCCGACCACCTGTTTCGCCGACTTCCTGCAGACGGAAGAAATCTGCTGCTCCAAATTGCGCACGCCCGCTTCACGCGTGTACTCACGCACGATACGCATCAGCGCAGATTCTTCGACGTGCAGCTGGCCGTCCTGCAACCCGTGATCGCGCTGCTGCTTCGGCAGCAAGTAATTTTTCGCGATATGCAGCTTCTCGATTTCCGTGTACCCCGGAATATAAAGCACTTCCATCCGGTCGAGCAGCGGCCGGGGGATATTATGCACAGCGTTGGCTGTCGTCACGAACATGACGTTCGACAAATCAAACGGCACTTCGACGAAGTGGTCGCTGAACGTGCTGTTCTGTTCCGGATCGAGTACTTCGAGCAAAGCCGAAGCCGGATCGCCGCGGAAGTCCATCGCCATCTTATCGATCTCGTCCAATAGAAAGACGGGATTGTTTGTACCCGCCGTCTTCATCCCTTGGATAATCCGGCCCGGCATAGCTCCTACATAGGTGCGGCGGTGACCGCGGATCTCCGCTTCATCGCGCACGCCTCCAAGCGAGATGCGTACAAATTTACGGTTGAGCGAACGGGCGATCGAGCGGGCAATCGACGTTTTGCCGACGCCGGGAGGCCCGACGAGGCACAAAATCGGCCCTTTCAGCTTCTGGACCAGCTTCTGCACGGCCAAATACTCCAGCACCCGTTCCTTTGGCTTCTCCAAGCCGTAGTGGTCCTCGTTGAGGATCTCTTCCGCTTTGCGGATGTCGAGGTCCAGATCGTCATTCCCCGCCGGCGACCAAGGCAGGCCCAGCAGCCAATCGATGTAATTGCGGATGACCGAGCCTTCCGCGGATGTCGCCGGCATTTTCTCCAGCCGGTCAATCTCCTTCTCGATCTTCTCGCGCACCTTCTCAGGCACTTCGCTTTGCGCCAGCTGATTGCGCAGATCGTCAGCTTCTCCGGCCCGGCCTTCCTTGTCGCCAAGCTCCTTCTGGATCGCTTTCATCTGCTCGCGAAGGTAGTACTCCTTCTGCGTCTTCTCCATCTGCTTCTTGACGCGCAGGTTGATCTTCCGCTCCAGCTCAAGCACTTCCCGCTCGTTGTTGAGGATGCCCAGCAGCTTCTCCAAACGCTGCTTGACGTCGACCGTTTCCAATATTTCTTGTTTATCTTTAATTTTTAACGATAAATGACTGCAGATGACATCGGCCAGACGGCCGGGCTCATCAATGTCCGACACCGCGGCAAGCGTCTCGGGCGTTACTTTCTTGGACAGGTTGATATAGTGTTCGAACTGGTTCAATACCGTACGCATCAGCGCATCGATCTCCGGGTCGGACGTTTCCTGCTCCGCCAACTCCCGGATGTTCACTTCATAGTATTCGTCGTTCGTCAAAAACTCAACGATTTCTGCACGGATGACGCCTTCAACCAGCACGCGGATCGTACCATTCGGCAGTTTCAGCATTTGCCGTACTTTCGCAATGGTCCCGATGCGGTAAATATCTTCGGTCTTCGGTTCCTCGATGTTGACTTCGGACTGCGAGCACAGCAGTATCATGCTGTCGTCGACCATCGCCTTCTCGAGCGCACGAACCGACTTCTCTCTGCCGACGTCCAAGTGCAGCACCATACTCGGGTACACCAACAGACCCCGCAGCGGCAGCAGCGGCAAGCGGCGCATCTTATGTTTGCTCGGTCCCATCCGCGAGCACCTCCAGACTATACTAACTTGCGTGTGAATTACATTTTAACAAAATTAAAATCAAAACACCAATGAGGGGCGGTTCGATCACCCCTCATGGAAAGACGCTCTCTATTCGAGCGCATCAGCGTGCAAAATCGTAACGGAAGCCGGCGACATCGCATCCTGCTGCGGCAGCGCTTCAGGTTCGGACGTTACGGCGAACCGAAGCCCGAGCGAATGAAACAACGCTTCCTCCACACTATCGACAGGAACGACCTCAAGCCCGTTCAACCCCGCGAATATTTCCTGCCAATTTTCTTTCGGAATGATCACTTTCGTAGCCCCCGCTTGAAAAGCAGCCTCCACTTTAGCGACGACGCCGCCCACCGGCTTCACTTTACCGTGGATGCTCATTTCGCCTGTCATGGCAATATGGTTATCCACCGGAATTTGCTTAATCGCGGAAGCGATGGCAACGGCCATCGAGATTCCGGCCGACGGACCGTCAATAGGCACCCCGCCGGGAAAGTTGATGTGCAAATCATAATCGTTCGGCTTCAATCCCAGACGCCGCAGGACGGTCAGCACGTTCTCCACCGAGCCGCGGGCCATGCTTTTGCGCCGCAGTGTCCTGCTGCCGCCGCCCATCTCCTCTTCGTCGACAACCCCGGTAATGGTGAAGCGTCCGGCTCCAGGCGCGGCTGCAGGCATCGAGGTGACTTCGATGTCCAGCAGCATGCCAAGATTCGGACCGTATACGGCGAGTCCGTTCACTAAACCGATTTCCGGACGGCTGTGAATTTTTTTCTCGGGACGCGGCGCAATTTGCGAGCTGTTGACAACCCATTCCACATCGGCGGCCGATAACTCCCTCCGTTGGTCCGTTAGCGCCATCCCCGCAGCCAACTGGATGATATTAACCGCTTCGCGGCCGTTGGTCGCATACTTCTTCACGACTTCAACGGCGGCCTCATTGTCGGGGAAGCCGATTTTCTTTAGTGCCTTGGCCGCAATCAAACCAATTTCCTCCGGCAGCAGCGGGCGGAAATAAATTTCCAGGCAGCGCGACCGAATCGCCGGCGGCAGCTCCTGCGGATTGCGCGTCGTCGCCCCGACAAGGCGGAAGTCGGCGGGCAGACCGTTTTGAAATACATCGTGAATATAACTCGGCACATTCGTGTCCTCAGAGTTGTAGTAAGCACTCTCCAAAAACACCTTGCGATCCTCCAGCACCTTTAATAATTTATTCAGCTGATGCGGATGCAATTCACCAATCTCGTCAATAAACAATATGCCGCCGTGCGCCTTCGTCACCGCCCCCGGTTTCGGCTGCGGAATCCCCGCTACGCCCATCGCGCCGGCGCCTTGATAAATCGGATCGTGCACCGAGCCGATCAATGGATCCGCGATGCCTCTTTCGTCAAAGCGGGCCGTCGTCGCATCGATCTCGGTAAATTTGGCGTCCGGCCGAAACGGCGACTCCGGATTTTTCTTCGCTTCCTCCAGCACGACTCGTGCAGCGGCCGTCTTGCCGACGCCCGGCGGCCCATAGATGATCACATGTTGGGGATTGGCTCCGCACAGCGCCGCTTTAAGCGCCCTCAGCCCTTCCTTCTGGCCGACAATGTCCTCCATCGCTTGCGGCCTTGTTTTTTCAGCCAGCGGTTTATTTAAGGAGATGTTCCGCAGCCTGCGAAGCTTCTCCAATTCTTTTTTCGACTCTTTATCCACCGCTGAACGGTTGGTTTGTTGGTTGCGCAGCAAATTCCAAAAATACAAGCCGATGACAATGGCAAAAAACAATTGAATCACCATCAAAACTACACTGATACTCATCCCACGGATCGACCTCCCGTTACTTAATATATTTGGTAGTATTGCCCTCCGTTGGTAGCATTAATCCCCCTATGCGCAATCTTTTTCGGGGAAGCTATGGACGATGCGATTTGCAAGCATCGTACACTCGGAAGAGGATGATGACTGATGATGAAACAACCCGTTAGGGCCTTGCTTTACGCCGTAATTTTAGCGATAGCCTCGGTTTGGCCTGCCTCGCCGACCGCAGCCGGTTCCGTTCTTCCGGATTCGTTCTTACTGCCTGAAATCAAAACGGATCACCCGGCTATCTCGGGAGTTGACATTGTCATAGACGTCGGTCACGGCGGTATCGACGGCGGGACGTCCCACGGCTCCATTCTGGAAAAAAACATCAATTTGGCCATCGCCCAAAAAACGTATGAGGCACTGCGCCGCAACGGTTATTTGGTATTGATGAACCGGATGAACGACTATGCGCTCAGCGGCGAGAATCTTTGGCTGCGCAGCCGCTCCCGGCATATTAAAGACTTGGCCCAGCGCAGCCATCTGGCTAATGAAGTAAACCCGAAGCTGCTGATCAGCCTTCACGTCAACTCGGCCCGCAACGCCAATACGCGCGGAGCGCTGCTGCTTCATCAAAAAAACGAGCAAAGCAAATCGCTCGCTGCCGCCTTGCAAAGCCGCTTAAACGAATTGTACGGAATCTCGAACGATGCGGTATACGGACGGACGTATTACCTTCTCAAGCATACGAACGCGCCCGCCGTTATCGTCGAGATGGGCTTTCTGACCAACGCGTCGGATCGCGCGTTCCTGACCAGTGCTGCCGGCCAACAAGCGATTGCCGACAAAATTGCCGAAGGCGTCGTGGCTTACTTGAAATCCGCTGAGCAGCCGAATTGAACGTGCAAAACACGCAAAAAGCGTTCCAAGGATTATCCCTGGAACGCTTTGTTCACTTTACGCCAGCATGATGTTTTCTTCCGGGAATTTCCCCGGTTCGTTCGTAATGCTCTACGATGAGGTCGATTTCTTTCTTCAGCTCGGACAACAGCTCCGCTTCCGGCACTTTACGAATCATCTCGCCGTAGCGGAATAACATGCCCTCGCCCCGCGCGCCGGCGATGCCGATGTCGGCTTCGCGCGCTTCGCCGGGACCGTTAACCGCGCAGCCGAGCACCGACACTTTGATCGGCACCTTCAGCTTCGAGATGTAATCCTCCACCTCATTGGCGATCGAGAACAAGTCGATGTCCAGTCGGCCGCATGTCGGGCACGATATGAGGGTAGCGGCGTTGGTTATAAGGCCGAACGACTTTAACAGCTCGCGGCAAACCTTCACTTCTTCAACCGGGTCGGCGCTGAGCGAAATGCGGATCGTCGATCCGATGCCCATGCTGAGCAGCGCTCCGAGTCCGGCCGCGCTTTTCACCGTACCCGAGAACAGCGTCCCCGCCTCCGTGATCCCGAGATGCAGCGGATATTTAAAGGTCGACGCCGCTTGCGTATAGGCGGCAATCGCCATAGGCACGTCCGATGCTTTCAGCGAAACGATAATATCCCGGAAATCGAGCTCCTCGAGAATTCGAATGTGGTATAAGGCGCTCTCCACCATCGCTTCAGGTGTCGGGTAACCGTACTTCTCCAGCAAATGGTTCTCGAGCGAACCAGCATTCACGCCAATACGGATAGGAATGCCGCGCTCCTTGCAGGCTTTCACGACCGCTTCGACCTTCTCCCGGCGGCCGATATTGCCCGGATTGATGCGCACTTTGTCGATGCCGTTCTCAATCGCCATCAAAGCCAGACGGTAATCGAAGTGAATATCGGCGACGAGCGGAATCGAAATTTGCTTCTTGATGTCTTTAATCGCTTCTGCCGCTTCCTTATTGTTTACCGTCACGCGCACAATTTGGCAGCCCGCATCTTCCAGACGGTGAATTTCCGCGACGGTCGCTTTTACATCGGCCGTCTTAGTCGTGCACATGCTCTGAATGATAACGTCATTGCTTCCCCCGATGGTCAAATTGCCGACTTTAACCGGTATCGTTTCCCTTCTGTGGAACATGCGTTTTCTTCTCTCCCATGATACCAAACATCCTCCGCTCCGCTGACGGATTTCGCCTGACAAGAAGACGATCCATCAACGGATTGGAGGTGTCCGGTTTTTTTAGTATACGTGCGCTTACGCGCTTTCTTCTTTTTTCTTGACCGGCGGCGCATCGGCAGCCGTTATCGGCGGCGCGATTTTCGCTTGAACGGCATCCTTCGTGACGAGGCATTTGGACGATTCGGTGCGCGAAGGCGCTTCATACATCACTTCCATCATAATGCCTTCGATGATGGCCCGCAAACCGCGGGCTCCGGTATTCCGCTTGATCGCTTCCTTGGCAATTTCTTCAAGCGCCTCGGAATCGAATTCAAGCGTCACGTTGTCCATCTCCAGCAGTTTCTGGTATTGCTTCACCAGTGCGTTCTTAGGCTCTGTCAAGATACGCACAAGCGCAGCTTCGTCAAGCGGCTCCAGGGTGGAGATGACTGGCAGACGACCGACGAACTCGGGAATCAAGCCGAATTTGAGCAAGTCTTCCGGCAGCACGAGCGACAAATATTCACCCGGTTTCAGGTCGGCTTTGTGGCCGTCCGTACCGAAGCCGATCACTTTCTTGCCGATACGGCGTTTGATGATCTGCTCCAGGCCGTCGAACGCCCCGCCGCAGATGAACAAGATGTTCGTCGTATCGATCTGGATAAACTCTTGATGCGGATGCTTACGGCCTCCTTGCGGAGGAACGGAGGCAACTGTGCCTTCCAAAATTTTCAGCAACGCCTGTTGGACGCCCTCGCCGGATACATCGCGCGTAATCGACGGATTCTCGGACTTGCGGGCCACTTTATCGATCTCATCGATATAGATAATGCCGCGTTCCGCTTTTTCCACGTCGTAATCCGCCGCTTGAATCAGCTTCAGCAAAATATTCTCGACGTCTTCGCCTACATAGCCGGCTTCCGTCAAAGACGTCGCATCGGCGATCGCAAACGGTACGTTCAAAATTTTGGCCAGCGTTTGGGCAAGCAGCGTCTTACCGCTGCCCGTAGGGCCGACAAGGACGATGTTGGACTTTTGCAATTCCACGTCCTCGCCTTTGCTTGCTTGAGAGTTAATCCGTTTATAGTGGTTGTATACCGCGACGGACATGGACTTCTTCGCTTGCTCCTGGCCGATGACGTAAGAATCCAGAATGGCGCGGATTTCTTTCGGTTTCGGCACGTCCTTCAAGTCGAGCTCTTCCTCGTGACCCAACTCTTCCTCAACGATTTCGGTACAAAGCTCGATGCATTCGTCGCATATATAAACGCCGGGTCCGGCGACCAGCTTACGCACTTGTTCCTGCGACTTGCCGCAGAAGGAGCATTTCAGCTGACCTTTCTCATCGTTAAATTTAAACATGGGATCACTCCTTTTCTAAGTCAAATCACTCCGAGTGATAACCGCATCAATAAGCCCGTAAGCTTTCGCTTCTTCCGCGCTCATGAAATTGTCGCGGTCCGTGTCGCGTTCGATTTTCTCGTAAGGTTGACCTGTACGGTTCACGTAGATTTGGTTGAGCTTTTGCTTCGTCTTAATGATCCAGTCAGCGTGGATTTTAATGTCCGACGCCTGTCCCCGAACCCCGCCGAGGGGCTGATGAATCATCACTTCGCTGTTCGGCAGCGCAAACCTCTTACCCGGCGCGCCTGCCGTGAGCAGCAAAGAGCCCATGCTGGCAGCCATGCCTACGCAAATCGTCGACACGTCCGGCTTGATAAACTGCATTGTATCATAAATACCCATTCCGGCGGTAACTGAACCGCCCGGCGAGTTAATGTACAAGCTGATATCCTTCTCGGAATCTGTAGCAGCCAAAAACAACAGCTGCGCAATAACCAGGTTGGCGACGTCATCGTCAATCGCGCTTCCCAGAAAAATAATGCGATCCTTCAGCAAACGGGAGTATATATCGTAAGATCGTTCTCCGCGTCCTTCCTGTTCCACTACCATAGGTACTAGAGTCAAATGTCCCAACCCCTTTACGCCAAAGTGCCTAACCTTTTACGCCTCAACCAACATTGTAACACGTTTGAAACCCAAAGTCATATTCCGCTGCCCCATGCTTGTTTTCCCGCGACGTTCCCGGGCTTCCTTGCCCGCCCTGCGGCTATTGTCACCAAGGTCTGCCCTATGTATGTATAGCGTTTGAAGGTAAAACAAAGGCACGCATGAAGGTACACGTGCCTTTGTTAACTATGTGCGCCGTTCGCGACGCTTAAGCCGTTTTGCTGTTGTCTACAAGGAATTTAACCGTTTTGCGGGCTACGATATCTTGCACCAGTGTACCAAGCGTACCGTTGGAAGCGAAAATGCTGCGAATCTCGTCCGCGGAACGGCCGTACATTTTGGACAAGTTTTCAAGCTCGGCTTCGATTTCTTCTTCCGAAGCCTCAATGTTCTCCGCTTTCGCTACCGCTTCAAGCACCAGGTTGTTGCGTACGCGTTTTTCCGCATCGCCTTTCATTTGGGCTTTCAAGTCGTCGGCGCTTTGACCGGTGAACTGGTAGTACATTTGGATGTTCATGCCTTGCGTGCGCAAACGGTTTTCGAATTCTTTCACCATTTGCTCCGCTTCATCATCCAGCATAACTTGCGGGATTTCCACTTGGGCAGCGGCTGCCACTTTCTCGACAACTTCCGCTTCTTTTTTGCTGTTGAGCTCGTTTTGCTTGCGTTCCTTCAGCTTCTCGGCAAGATCCGCTTTGTACTCGTCAAGCGTTTCGAATTCGCTTACGTCTTTAGCGAATTCATCGTCGAGCGCCGGCAAGTTTTTACGTTTGATGTCGTGCAGCTTGATTTTGAATACAGCTTCTTTGCCTTGCAATTCCTCGGCCTGATAGTTCTCAGGGAACGTGACGGTGATCTCTTTCTCGCCGTCTTTGGCCAGTCCTACAACCTGCTCTTCGAAGCCAGGGATAAAGCTGCCGGATCCAAGTTCGAGCGAATAACGCTCGGCTTTACCGCCTTCGAACGGTTCGCCGTCGACGAAGCCTTCGAAATCGATCACGACCACGTCGCCATTCTCGGCTACGCCTTCTTCAACAGGCACAAGCTCGGCATGACGTTTTTGCAGTCTTTCCAGCTCTTCGTTGATTTCTTCTTCCGATACGGATGCATCGCCGGCTTCAACCTCAATGCCTTTGTACTCGCCAAGCTCCACTTCCGGCTTAACGACGACTTTCGCTTTGAATTTCAAAACCTGGCCTTTACCAAATTGCTCGACGTCCACTTCAGGACGGTCGACCGGAACAATGCCGGTTTCTTGTACAGCCGCCACATAAGCGTCCGGTACAATAATGTCAAGCGCGTCTTGATACAAGCTTTCCACACCGAATTTCGATTCGAAAATCGCGCGCGGCACTTTGCCTTTGCGGAAGCCCGGGACGTTCACTTTTGCTACAACTTTCTTAAATGCCTTGTCCAGAGCGGCGGCCACCTGTTCCGCATCCACTTCGATATCCAGAACGCCGACGTTCTTCTCTATTTTTTCCCAACTTGCTTTCATTTTATGCCTTCCCCTCCAAAAATGTTCCATCGCGTATTTTTTCACGTGCGGCTGCCAGCCTCCGATCATTCGGACAAGCCCGCCCATATAACCATTCTATTATAACCATAATGAATTTCGTTTTCAAGGTATGGATCAAACGGAATCGAGAGAGTTACAACCTCCGCGTAAATACGGCCGATGCGAAATGCTGCATAATCCGATACGACTGCTCCCACTGAAAAGAAAGCTCGGAGGTGATTCCGTAAAGTTCTATCAATTCGGCCTTATCTCCGCCCTCGAAAACATGCTCAAGCAGCGTCAGATGCAGGGCGGCCGCCCACACATCCACACATGCGGCGTCCTGCCGGAGCATTTGCCGGTAAGCGGACGTACCATAAATGTAAGCAAGAAATTCGTTCCACATCTCGCTGGCGAAATACGCCAGCGCCGGGTGGTTCATTTCGCTGATTTCCTGCACGCGGGCGATAATGTCCTGGATTTGCGAAGGAAATCTTTCGAAATTTTCAGGCGTGTCTTCGATGTCGCAAATGACGTCTTCGCCGTTTTTCCGGATCGAAACAGAGCCCGCAGCTCCCCGCTTCTTCAACGTCTGCAGCGTTTTGAACTGGATCAGGGGGTGAAGCTCCTCCTCCTCCAGCCATCCGGTCAACGTTTCGTCGATCCCGGGGTGCTCGAGAAACGCAAGCTGGTCGAGCGCCAGCATCAGCTTATCGGGCGCATGCTGACTGCGAATGCTCTCCAGCAGCCGCTGCGCATAGGCTTCGCTCTGCTCGCCCTTCGCCAGCATTTGCTGCCGCAGCAAATCGGACTCGCTCTCATCCTCCTCATCCGGTTGGTCCTGATTCTTCAAGGCCATATCCGGAAACATCATCTGCAGCCATCCGAGCAAAGATTGCCATTCCTCCCGCGCGGTGACGTCATCCGAACGGCAGCCCAGCAAAAAGCGAAGCATCTTCATCGCTTCGGCGTATCGTTCCGCTTCAAGCAGCCGAGTCAGCTCGTATTGGTAGTACTCGACGGTTTTCGGAAAAAGAATCACGTTTTCATGGGGCAGCGAATTCATCAAGTCACCGCCTTTCCTCGGTACTTTCGTCTTTGAAAGCCAGTGTACCGGAATTTGTTGGCGAAAGCAAAACTTCTATCCGCCATGCAAAAAAGCAGCCGGAGTGCGATCCCCGGCTGCCGTATGTAACAGGCCTATTCCATTTTCATGGCGGCTTGAATCAGCTGCGCTTTAATGTTCGGATTTTGATCGATGAATGCGTACATACGATCGACGGAATCTTTGTTTTTCAAATAGTCGCGCTCATTCTGAATCATTTCGTGCGACCATTCAAGCAGTGCCTTCTCCGCAGCCCCGAGCCGGTTTAAAGCAGTGTGCAGCCCCGTGTCCTCGACCAAACGCTCCATCACTTCCTGAGTGACCTTCCCAAGTTTCTTGGTCGTAGCCAGCTTTTTCTCAAATTCGCTGTTTGCTTGTTGGAAAAGCTCCTTGGCTTCTTTATATTCCTTTTGCTGCTCAGACATTGTCCTTTTCAATGTGACGACCACCTTTCATGTTGATCCATTCCACCCTGCCCTCGTCCTAAGGATAGATTGGGACAAAACCAGCCTTTTCTATTCACGGAGAAGTTGGCGGGACCTACCAAGTAATTACTGTTCTATTAGTGTAGCTTGTCCGAAGCCTTTTGTCCAATCTGAACCTGTCAATTTCGGATTGTCGAAACGAAGCGGACAGACATGAACCGCCCCCCGCCCGCATAACCTTTATCATCTTGCTGTCGCCTGCGAAGGCCTAGAAAAGCCGCTCACTTATGAGACCAGAGAGGATGAGACGTATGTGTGGCATAACGGGATGGATTGATTGGAACCGAGATTTAACCCAGCATCCTTCCATTCTTGTCAATATGACGGATACGCTGTCGCTGCGCGGACCGGACGCATCCGGGACGTGGATCACTCCGCGATGCGCACTCGGACACCGGCGCCTTAGCGTGATGGATCCGGCGAACGGCTCCCAACCGATGACGCGCAAATACGGCGACAATACATTCACCGTGGTGTATAACGGAGAGCTTTACAACGCCCCCGAATTGAAGAGGGAGCTGGAAGCGAAAGGCCACCGTTTTACTACGACGTGCGATACGGAGGTGCTGCTCGTTTCGTTTATTGAATGGGGCCGCGCTTGCGTAGACCGTTTTAACGGCATTTTTGCATTCGCGATATGGGAAGACGAGGAACAAACGTTGTTTCTCGCCAGGGACCGGCTCGGCGTCAAGCCGCTGTTCTACTCGCATTCCCCGGGTCGGCTGCTGTTCGGCTCGGAGCCGAAGGCGATTTTGGCGCATCCCGATTTCCCTGCGCAGATCAACGGGGAAGGGCTCGCTGAAATATTCGCCGTCGGACCGGCGCGCACGCCCGGCCACGGGATCTATAAAAATATGCATGAGCTCAAACCCGGCCATCTGATGGTGATGGATGCGAACGGCATTCAAATACGCGCTTATTGGAAGCTGGAAAGCAAGCCGCACGAGGACGACGTGAACACGACAGCGGCCACCGTGCACGATTTGCTGAAAGACACGGTCATCCGCCAGCTGGCGTCCGACGTGCCGATCTGCACCCTGCTGTCGGGAGGTCTCGATTCCAGCGCGTTAACCTCGTTCGCCGCGGCCTATTACAAAGAGCAGGACCTCGGTACGCTGCATACGTACTCCATCGATTATGTCGACAACGATAAACACTTCAAGGCGAACGTCTTCCAGCCGAATGCGGACGCCCCGTGGATCAAACGGATGACCGAATACCTGGGCACGGTTCATCATTATAAGGAATTCGATACCCCGGAGCTCGTTGAGTCGCTGAAAACGGTCGTAACGGCCCGCGATATGCCGGGGATGGCCGACGTCGACGGCTCGCTGTACTTGTTCTGCCGGGAAATCAAGAAGGACGCTACAGTCGCAATATCCGGCGAGGCCGCCGACGAGATTTTCGGCGGGTATCCCTGGTTTCACCGGGAGCAATCTCTTAACGCGGATACGTTCCCTTGGGCGCTGGCCACCCCGGACCGCGTGTCGCTGCTGGCGCCGGACTTCGTGGACTGGGTGAAGCCGGAGCAGTACGTGCATGAGCGCTACCGTCAAGCCTTATCCGAAGTGCCCCGGCTCGCCGGGGAAAACCAGCAGCAAAACCGGATGCGCGAGATGTCGTATCTGAACATCACCCGCTTCATGCCGACGCTGCTCGACCGCAAAGACCGGATGAGCATGGCTGTCGGCCTCGAGGTTCGGGTGCCGTTCTGCGACCATCGCCTCGTCGAATACGTCTGGAACATCCCCTGGGAGATCAAAACGTCCGGCGAACGGGAAAAAGGCATTCTGCGCAAGGCGCTTCGCGGCGTGCTGCCGGAAGACGTGCTCGGCCGCAAGAAAAGTCCGTACCCCAAAACGCACAACCCGAACTACTTGGCCGCCGTCCGCAGCTGGGTGCTTGAAATATTGAACGATTCCTCCTCGCCGCTGCTCCAATTCATCGACGTTGCCAAAATCCGCGCGCTCGCGGAGAACGACAACGGCGCCTTCAACCTGCCGTGGTTCGGCCAGTTGATGACGGGTCCGCAGTTGTTCGCCTATTTGGCGCAGGTGGATACGTGGCTGCGTCAGTATAAAGTCGCGATTCGTTGAGGAACACCGACCCGATTGGCGGAAAGCGGTGCCGGTCGGCGGGGCGCTCGGGAGGGCCCGGCGCGATGCGCTGGGCGGCAGCCAGCCGCGCCTGTTACGGGCGCCCCTTTCCGAAAAAAGCGAGCTTCCGCAGCCGCGGGAACTGGCGGAACCGCAACACAAATAGCGGAACCACCGTACCTTATTTCACCCGAAACCGTGCCGGAGCACGGATTTTCGAGAAATAGAGTACCAGAGTTCCGCTATTTGGTATACCCATAAATAAACGGCGAAATAAGGCATCGTAATGTGGCTCTAGCCCTGCTTGTCCATGGCCTGCCACAGCTTGCGCAGCGCTTGCCCCCGGTGGCTGAGCGCGTTCTTCTCTTCCATCGACAGCTCAGCCATCGTGCGGCCGAGCTGCGGGATGTAAAACAGCGGATCGTAGCCGAAGCCGTGCTCGCCTCTCGGCTCCGCCGCAATCGCGCCGTCGCATTCGCCCTCTACCGCCGCAAGGACTGTCCCGTCCGCGTCAACGAACGCCATCGCGCAGACGAACTTCGCGGCGCTGAGCAGCTTCACGCCGCCCGGATTCGCGGCAGCGCCGGCCGTCGCCCCAAGCTGCCCGAGCTCGGCGAGCAGCTTGCGGTTATTCGCCGCGTCGTCGGCCGGTTCACCCGCATAACGCGCCGAGTAGACGCCGGGGGCGCCGTTCAGCCGCTCCACGGCGAGACCCGAATCGTCGGCGACGGCAGGCGCGCCGATAGCCTTCGCTACCGCTCTCGCCTTGATGAGTGCGTTCGCTGCGAACGTTTCGCCGTCCTCCACGATATCCGGAATATCCGGATAATCCCGAAGGCTTCGGACGGCGATTCCTCGTTCACCGAACAGCGCTTGAAATTCCTTCACCTTACCGGCGTTCTTGGTGGCGATGACCACCTCAGGACCGGGAAGCGGCATGCGAATTCCCCCTTATCCGATCTGCGATCGGCCCCAGGGCTTGCTGCTGTTCCGCGATCATCGCCTGGATGCCCGCTTCGGCTAAAGCGAGCAGCTCGTCGAGCTCCTGGCGGGAGAACGGAGCTTCCTCGCCGGTTCCCTGCACTTCGACGAACTTTCCTTGACCGGTCATCACGACATTCATGTCGACCTTGGCTTTCGAATCCTCTTCGTAATTCAGATCGAGGCAGGCGGCGCCTTGAATGATGCCGACGCTGAGCGACCCGAGAAAATCGTTGATCGGAAAGCGACTCAAATTTTTCTCCCGCGATATTTTATCGATCGCAATCGCCATCGCGACGAATGCACCCGTAATCGACGTCGTTCGCGTGCCGCCGTCCGCTTGAATCACGTCGCAGTCAAGCGTAATCGAGCGTTCGCCGAGCGCTTCCAAATTAACGACAGAACGCAAGCTTCGGCCGATCAGACGCTGAATTTCCATCGTGCGGCCTCCCAGCTTGCCTTTGGCCGACTCCCGCTGATTGCGAACCGTCGTAGCCCGGGGCAGCATCGAATATTCCGCCGTCACCCAGCCTCGCCCTTGTCCTTTCATAAAAGGCGGCACCCGTTCCTCAACCGTCGCCGTGCAAATGACCTTGGTGTCTCCGACTTCGATTAATACGGACCCTTCCGCATGTTTATTATAGCCCGTCGTAATCCGGACCGGTCTTGCCTGATCGGCTCTTCTCCCGTCGCTTCTCATGAACTCGTCGAATCCTCCTTTTACTTTAACGTACCCATTGTACCAAACGCTTCCTGGAAAACCAAACGCCTGATGACCGGCCGCGTCAAAGAAAAGCGCCCGATCCCCGAGGCGTCGAAGCTTCCGGAGAGGGCGCGGCTTGCGGCGAAAGCCCTATAATTTATTCGGGTTGACCGTCGAAGGGCGGCTGACCGGCTTGGCATAACTTTGATTGTCGGTTCCGTTGACTTTGGCATCGCCGTTCACGAGAATTTGCACCTTCGTGCCGGTCCCGGCATTTTCGGTAATCGACAGAACGACCGCCTTCAACGCTTCAGCCGGCGCTTTGGCATCCGGTCCGAGCACTTTGTCAGAGAAGTTGACGGTGATCACGTCGGACGACTGACTGACGCCGAGCAGCTCGCTGCCCGCGTTCAAGACGGCTTCAAGCCCTTTGCTTTGATCCGGTCCCGCGATCAGCTGCTGTACGACCGCTTCGGAGATTTGGTCTGTACGTTTAATCAAACGGGTAACCGGCACATAATACGGATACTCTTCTTGGTTTTGGCTCAGGAAGTACAGCGTGACCGGCGTCGTCTGCCCGTACTCAACGCCGTCCGGCTTCTCAATGTTGATGCCCATTGTGCGGGACAGCGGCTCGTCGAGCGGCGTTCCGCCAACCGGCATCTCTTTGATCGCCGTGCCTTCGACCCGGATTTGCACCTTATCGACAGTCGGAAATCCGGTCACGGTCCACGTTACGGCTTCCAATATTTTACGCTCGTCCTGCAGGTTGTAGTCGTTAAAGGCTTTGGAAAAGTCGACAACCGCGAGCTTCTGATCTTTGATAATGTTGATGCCCTTGACCTCGGTGCCTTTGGGCAGCAGCGCGCTGAAGCCCGCAGGCAGACGTCCCTCGGAAGGACCGCCTTCGACCATATACTCGAGCGCTTTCTTCGCTGTGCCTTCGGTTTTCTCCACCTGCAGCGAAATCGGGGCTACGAACCCTCGCTCGTCTTTGGCGTACACGGTCAGCTGCATCGGATTGGCGATCTCCGCGGACGGCTGTACACTCGTCGTTTTCGCTTCTATACCGCTCGGAGGCTGGTCGATGGGCTGCGATTGTTCCTTCGTGTCCAATAACGAGCAGCCTGTCGTCACAACCATGACAAGGCCGGTAACGGCGGCCCACCGGATCCACTTATCCTGTTTCATTTACGTTTCCTCCTTGGTATTGGGGTGTTGTCCGTTTACCTCTATATATACGGGAGGAAGACAAGTTTATGCCTGTACTTTGTCCATTTTGAGCAGAAACTTATTTGCTTCCAAAGTCGCATATTATCTTGATTTAACTAGCCCCCGAAACCTATAATAAAGGAGAGTTTTTCCAAAAAGAGGTGATTCCGATGGAAAACCGTCTCCCCGATTCTTTCACCGACCGTCTATACCGGACAGCCGTTCAGCAATCGCCGGACTGGTTGTGGCTGTTTGATGCAGCCGGAACGCCGATCGGCGTCTCTCCTGCTCACAATGCGGGCGAGCCTTTATATGCCAAGGTATTCGACGGGGATTTACAGGGGCTTCAAAACGCCTGCCAGGTGTTGCTTCAGCAGTCCCAATCCTTTGTCATGATGTTCCGCATCTTCCTGCCCGACGGCAAGCTGCTTTGGCTGGAAGCCAAAGGCTACCCGCTGAACCACGACGGAGCCTGTGGACAAGCCGCTCTATCCGCGAAAGACATCAGCTCCTATAAGCAGCAGGAAGAACGGCTTACTCGTCTTGCCTATCATGATGCGTTAACGGGGCTTCCCAACCGCCGTCTATTTCACGATCGATTCACGCAAGCGCTGCATATTGCGAGGCGCTATCATCATAAACTAGCCCTGTTGTACTTGGATTTGGACGATTTCAAGCGCATCAACGACACCTACGGGCACGCCATCGGCGACGAGCTGCTCGCTACCGCCGCCTCCCGTCTCTCCCATTCCATACGCGAGCCGGATACGATATGCCGGATGGGCGGGGATGAATTCGTTGTGCTGCTGCAGCAGTTCGAACTGCGGGAGGATGTCGCCAAGATCGGAAGGCGCATTGCAGAGGTGCTCAGCCAGCCGTTCGAGCTGAGCGGCCAACAGATCGCGATTACAAGCAGCATCGGAGCTGCTTTCTACCCGGAGGACGCCCCTGACGCCGATTCGCTCCTCCAGTGCGCCGATATCGCCATGTACGCGTCGAAGCAGCAGGGCAAAAACGACTTTCAGTTTTACACGCAGCCCAAAGGAGGATCCGCATGACCTACAGCTTGAACAGTCAACAAGTAGCCGAGGCTTCCAAGCAATGGCTGCAGGAGCGCGGCGTTCGTATCGAAGATATCGCCGAACTTACGTTCTTACTTCAGCAAAATTATTACGACACCTTGACGATCGAAGAATGCCAAACAAGCGTCGAGCAGGTGTTGTCCAAACGCGAGGTGCAGAACGCCATCCTGACCGGCATTCAGCTCGATATTCTCACCGAAGAAGGAAAGCTGCGTTCCCCGTTGCAGGAAATGATCGAGAACGACGAAGGCCTGTACGGCTGCGATGAAATTTTGGCGCTGTCGATCGTCAACGTGTACGGCAGCATCGGATTAACGAACTTCGGGTACATCGACAAGCTGAAGCCCGGCATCGTCCAAACCTTGAACGATAAATCCGGCCCGCACAAGCATACGTTTCTGGACGACATCGTCGGCGCAATCGCCGCCTCGGCCAGCAGCCGCATCGCCCATCGCAAGCAGGAGGAAAAAGAAAAGAAGGGCTTGCTCCCTCCTTCCTGACGAATTGAAAACGGCGCTTTCTCGCAAAGAGAAAGCGCCGTTTTCTTATGCATTCACTTTAAACCCTCCACCGCTGCCGTTCGAACGAACCCGGTCCACAGTCCCGGCGTTGCGGCATGCGTCCAGCTTCAGATCGTTGCTGTACTGGTACAGGTTGGCTTCATCGAGCGTACGTCCGCGGCTCCATGCATACGTCAACCATATATACGTCACGTCGTCGACCCGGTCCCGGATGTACGTCACCGCGTCGTACGTGCCGTAAATGCCGAGCGGCCAGCTCGCGCCGCCGTTGTCTTGCGCATACTGCCGCATGCGCTGCTGGACGCCTTCGAAATACCGCTCCACATTCGCCAGACGCGAATCTTGCGCCCTCACTTCGAAGTCGACGGCAAAATAAATCGGCGTGCCGGTCGGTTGACCGACGTCCGTTGCCCGTTGAATCGCCCTGCTGCAATCGCTGACCCCGCGCTCATACGTAAAATAGCCGGGGTTATTCGCCGCATCCTGATAAACCGTCACGATCCAAAGGCCGCGCGAAGAAATGAGCTGCGCTTCGCTGCGGGTCAAGTTTTTCCAATCGGAATTGCTGTAATATCTGCCGATAAACGTGATGCCGTTGCTGCGCAAACAGTCGAGCGGCGCCGCCGTCGTAAAAGGGGCCGCGCGGTCGATGCCTTCCGCCATGATGGATCCCTCCCGCAAGTATCGAATCGAACTGCTACATTCATCCTATGCGCGCAAGGGACAATCGAGCTGAGAAGAACGCCCGTCTTCGCGGTCGGCAGGTACCCGTTACTTCATGGGCGCCAACGTTTCGGCGATGGCTTCAATTTCTTGCGGCGAGACGGATTTTGCCGAGCTTAGCGCCAAATACGTATCGCCGAGCTTCAAGTAGAGCGTAGGCTGCCCGGCGACGGTGACCCATTTGCCCGTGCCGATGTTGAGCTTGACCTCCCGTTCCGATTCGGGCTTGTCCGCCGGTTTGATTTCTTGAGCCGATTCGACAATTTGCATCTTCAAAAAGACAAGCGCGAACGCCTTCTCCATTCCCTGCACCTGGCTCAGTCTATCGTCGGGAGCGCCCTGCTGCGGCAAATAGACGGTTTTGACGCCGAGCTTATTTGCGGTTTCGCGAATAAACTTTTTCTCTTCTTCCAGATAGGAGAGCGGCGTTAATTTAACCGGCTCATTCGGCTGTGCAGCCGTTCCGCCGGGGGCCGTACCGGTCCCGCCCTGGCCGGCTGGAGGCGTTTGACCAGCCGATCCGGGCTGCTGCTCCCCGCCGGTCGCCGGAGCCGGTGCGGTTTGAGCGTTATCCTCCGGCTTCTTTTCGCTTTTCTGGCATGCGGCGAGCAGTGTACCCGCAGTGAGCAGCGCCGCCGCGGCGAGCGCCGCTCTCCGCACCATCTTATTTGTTAGTCGATTCGTCATTGTGTGACACCTCCGCGAATGTGTACGTTCACGTCAAGCTGAATGCTTGCTTTAGCGAACGCCGATCTCCACCGATCCGCCGTCCAAAATCCGGGGTACTGCGAACGCATCGCTTCTCCCCAATTCAACGGATCGATCTCCAGCCTCTGCAGCTGCTCAATCAGCGCTTTCGCCTGCATGTACATCGACCGCTCGTAAGCGGATGCCTCGGCAGCAGTAACGGCGTCCGAAGCGTCAATGCCGTTCACATGCAGGGCGATGCGCAGGCGAGGCCGCTGCAAATCGCCGTTAGCGGCTACGCTTGTCCGGCAGGACACCGACGATACGGACAAGCCCCCGTTCCCGGCTTGCGGCTGTAACGCAGCTTGCGCCGCCCCCGCTCCGAGCGGCTCCTGAAGCGAGCTTCCTCCGCGCAAGCAGACCAGCAGCCGGCTTTGCTGCGGCGGGAGAATGGCGACAAGCTGTTGTTTTTTAAACAGCATCGCTTTCACTGAAACAAGGGGATTTCTTCCAATTTCATTTCCGTCCGTGCCAGTCCCCGTACCGGAAGGATCCAACGCAAAGAAGGGAAGCGCGAGATCGGATTCGTATTCCGGCTTCGCTTCGTACAGCGAGCTGCGAACGACCGCTTGCGGCTCCAGAGCCATTCGACCGAGCGAACCTGCGTCCGGGCGGCGGACGAAAGCTTCCGCCGTCCCTCCGACAACGGCGACGGCCGGCCTGCTGCCTTGTCGAATCCCCATGCGGCGGAACTCGGCCAGCCAAGACGCCGGAATCCCGTGACGGCGCACCCAGGCCTCGCCGATGACCACCACCTGCGGCGGATCTTTCTGCTTCCATCGCATCGCCCCCTCGGCCAGCGAAACGAACGACCGCGCCTCGACATTCGTCACTGCGTTCGCCTGCAGGCCGCTCCCCGCTTGCCCGGGAACCGCTTGCCGCGTGGTCATGCGAATACCGGCGGGGTCTTCGTCCACTCCCGCTAACGTTACGGCAGTGCCGGCGGCTTCCTGCAGCCGGTATGCGGCGTCCTCCGTCCCCCCGCAGCCCGCGCACCCCCATATCAGCAGCAGCGCCGCCGGCAGCAGCAGTCGTCCCGGACGACTGCTCATCCTCCCATCCATCCGGCCGTCCTCCTTCGTCTACATAAACTAGGTATTCCCGATCGTATTATCGGTCGAATACCTACTATTTCCTAGTTTCAGCCTTTTTAT
Organism: Paenibacillus sp. JCM 9796; assembly: GCF_055379675.1. NCBI lineage: Bacteria > Bacillati > Bacillota > Bacilli > Caryophanales > Paenibacillaceae > Paenibacillus > Paenibacillus sp. JCM 9796. The sequence goes on along the minus strand of NZ_AP043723.1, from coordinate 4,062,889 downwards.
GCAGCAATCCCCATCCGCCGAAGGAACGCCGGACGTTCATGAGAAGCTTGGGCCCGGGACAAGGACCTCAAAGAAAATAAAACCAGCTAATGTTTGTCAAGCACTTCCGTCTAGGTGTATAAAAGAATTTTTGTTATACTGCTTATAGTAATGACAAATAAACCTCCATTGGCGTGGAAGTTTATGGGATTTAATGGTTATGTTCGATAGGGTTCGCCTCGGGTAAGAATGGCATAGACGTGATGGAGAAGCTTGTTGGCGCAAGCAATCACGGCCACCTTGTAGGGCTTGCCCTCTTTCTTTTTCTTGTCATAATAGGCCTTAATCCGTTCATTTATTCCTTTGCGTAAACCGCATTGCACCGCTACGTATACTGCCCGACGTAAACGTTTCGAACCTCGCTTGGTGATTTTACTGCTCGAAGCCGTGAACTTTCCCGAACTGAAAACACTGGGGTCGAGTCCTGCGTAAGCAACAAGCTGTTTGGCATGTCCAAACTGTGTAGCATCCCCTATCTCCGCGATCAGCGCAGCAGCCAACTTATCTCCAACACCCGGGATGGTTTTAAGAATGGCTACTTCCGGTATAACTGCGACCGTTTACTCAATCCGCTGCTCCAAACGATACAGTTGCTCTTGGAATGTGAGCAGCAAGCCTAACATACTTTGCAAAGCTATTGTTTGTGCCCGACTCTGTCCTTTGCTTGGAGTGATGCTCTGAAGATGGGTCGCCTTCTTCCTGATCCATGCCTGACCGTGTGACTTGCGTGCTGTTTCCCGGATGGTATCTTCTGTGATAACCACGCCCCCCAAATATTGCTGCAAAATGCGCAGTGCTGTTTTTGAATATACAGTTCATAAAACACACCCTCGTAGGCAGGAAAAACTTGATCAAGCAACGCCCGCATATTCAGCTTGGCTTGCACATACATCGATGTTACGAACTCATGCTGTCTTGTGAGGTGCTGAAGCTCCAGGAGCTGCTCGTCACATTTACGATGAGGCTTAACATCTCCAGGTAGTACATCTCTGCTAAGTACAAGGCATCCGTGGCATCTGTTTTTACTTTTCGCAGCTGAGTGCCTTTGGCTCGCTTGGACTGCAGCGGATTGATGACCCTGTGGCAAAACCCACTTCGTTCCATGTAGGCCACGATCCCTCGATGGTAATGCCCCGTTGCTTCTAGTACCACTACCGGTTCTTTTCCCGTTTTCTGACGCAGATATCGAGCCATTCTCCAAACTGCTCAAATCCTTCTTCCGTATGGGCGATGCACTTCGATTTCCCAACCGCTTCATTTCGTCCGGTGAATGCTTGCGCCATGCTCGTTCCTTTAGACACATCTAAGCCTACAACCGGTTCCATTTCACCATTCCTTTACGCGTATTTGCCGGCATTCCCCCGATAGCTCCAACGCCATAGCTTCGCTTGTGATACGAGATCTGTGTCTCTACCAGCTCAAACATGGTTATTGGGTGGCAGTGGGAGAACAGTTTTTGTTCCGGGGTTACTCCCCTAAAAGCCCCTCATTCTCCCGCCTACCGCCATCTTATACCGAACATAAAAAAAGGCCAGCCAGATTTTTCTGGTTAACCTGATAATACGAAAAGCTCCTGTGGTCATTCGATAATAAAGTTGATTAAAAACACGATGATAAAATCAGAAAATTCCGCCTTTCCAATGGCGGGATTAAAAATAAAAGTTGTTTAAAAATGGGTTTTGATTTATCTAACCTTTCCGTTTGCCGGCTTCACCATCGTTTCATCTAGATCTGTTGATCAACTTTACACACCGATCATTCAGAAATCATGCTCGTTTGGGTTTCGTTCGATTTAACGTCAAAAGCCATCCCGAAGGATGGCTTTATCGTTAGGTTTCTGTACAAGTTAGATGCCGCAAGGGCGCTGTTGTTGTTCCTCATATTTCCTAACTCACTATACAAGAGTTATTCTATCTTGTCAACTATCAATTGCCCGGCAGATGCAGCTTCCTTAAAAGCTACAGCAACTTCATGAATAGCTTTCGAATTAGAGAAAAAGAGGGGGTAAACTTTCTTGTCAATAAGATCAAGCTGTTCGCTTGTAAGATTATACTCTTTATCTTCAGCTTTTCTAGGCTTCGTAATGCGTAATTTGCTTATTGCTCTAATTTGAGTCGGGATACCAAACACAAGTTTATTATTAATGCTGGGAATTTGGCCAAGGTAAACATCGTCAATATGTACATCTGCTTCGCTTTGTCCTTCTTCTAGTGAACCGAGTGGGATAACTAGCACTGTCGGACTCGACCACTTGTTATCATCAAGTATTGCGCCCCAGTGTGGGCCGCCATGTTCAGAACCTACATTGAAACCGAAGTTAATATGTACGATTTCTCCGCGCTTATAGTTCTTTAATTTTTTTGGTTTAAAACCGACTTCCCATTCTAAGTATTCATTTTGCTTTGCAAGCCATCGTATGAAGGTTCGTCCTCGATGAGTGTCCATGTTCTCAATAACTTTTTTCAAATCGATTAAATGTTGTTCTGCCATTAGCATGAGTCCGGAGTCGTCTTTAACTTTGGGCATGAATCTAACTTCCCGCCTTCCAAATATTAGTATAACCATCATACCATAATATGTTATTCTCTAACGACAGATTGATAGTAACTTCATTGTCCATAAAACTTTCATGTTTGGGTGGCAGCTTTTACTTGCGATACAGAACCTGTCAGCTCCTCCGAAAACTTTATACTTACTGAAATAACTTAAAAAAACACGCCGCTGACGGTTCGGTTTCCGTCCCGGCGTGCTTCCAGCGCGTTTACCTGCCTGTTCAATTGTGCCCGAAAAATACGACGCCGTCCTGCTCTTCAACGCCAGCCCGCTCCGTTTCCCGCAAATAAATCAGATGCGCGATCGTTTCCGATAGCGCGAACCGCAGCTGGTGCAAGCTGAGCGCTTCGCCGAACGTCGCCCGGCATACCGCATAAGCCGTTGCCGGCTCCGTCAAGCAAGCCTGCATCGCCTCCAGGCGCTCGGCGTGATGCGCGATCAGCTCGGTTGCCCGCGCAGCCAGCCGTCCGAACGGCTCGCGATGCCCCGGATACGCAAGCCGAACCTCAAAGCGGCTAATCGTGCGCAAGCTTTCCAAATAACTGGCGAGCGGGTTCTCGTCGATGCCGCCCGGCAAGTAGCTGACGTTCGGCGAAATTTGCGGCAGCACATGATCGCCGCAAAACATTTCTTTCGTCTCCGCCTGATAAAAGCAAAGGTGCCCGGCGGCATGCCCCGGCGTGAGTATCGACGTGTAAGTCCGCTCGCCTAGCCGAATCTCCTCGCCCCCGGACAACACGGTCACCTCGGGCTGTGGCGACACAGCCGGCATGAAGCCGTCCATATGCTCGCGCATCGGCGCCTCGAGCTCGGCCGGCAGCCCATGCCGCCGAAACAGCGCAAGCAGCCGCTCCGTCATCGGCGCGCCCTCGCCCCAAAGCAGGCGCACCTGCTCCAAGCCCGGTTGCGACAGGAACACCTGCGCGTTCGTGCGCTCCTGGAACCAGCCGGCGAGCCCGTAATGGTCCGGATGGTGATGCGTCAGCACGATGCGGTCGATGTGCCGAAAAGATACGCCCAGCTCCGCAAGCGCCGAGGTCCAGACCTCTTCGGCGGCCGTCGTTCGAAGGCCCGGATCGATCAAGGTCCAGCCTGAGGGGCCGGGCAGCAAATAAGCGTTCACCCAGCGCAAAGGAAACGGGAGCGGAACTTTCACCTGCACGACGTCGCCGTGCTTCGTCAAGACGGCCGGTTGGCCCGGAACCGGAACGCGGCTACTCATCGCCTTCACCCCTCCTGCCTACAAAGATCATCCGTTTTGCCGATTCCGACTCGTAAGGCGAGGCGTCGTAACCGCCATATACGGCGTCGACTTTCAATCCCGCACGGCACAACAGATCCAGGAACGTGTCGAGGTCGATCAGCTTCACCCGTTCCTCGTAGACGCGCGCCTCGTCTGATGTCTGGGCGTTTTCTTCCACCAGCCTGATCGTCTTGCATACGTAACCGTTCTCGATTCGGCGCGTTTCTTCGATGCGCAGCCCGTCTTCCGTCCGCACGGAATGCGGCACCAAATGGGCCCTCACGTATTCCGGGTTGAGGAAATCGACGATAAACCGTCCGCCGGGACGAAGCAGCCTCCAAATTTCCTTCAACACGCGCTCATGTTCGGCATCGTTGTCGAAATAACCGAACGACGTGAACAAGTTCACGACCGCGTCGAAGGGGCCTTCGAGCGGAACTTGCCGCATATCGCCGTGGACCCAGCGCACTTCGCCCTTCTTGTCCAGCTTGCGGGCTTCCCCTAGCAGCACTTCCGACAAATCGACGCCTGTGACCTTGAAACCGAAACCGGTCAAGGCCATCGAATGACGACCCATACCGCAACATAAATCGAGCACTTCCGATCCTTCCGGCAGCTCCAGCCATTCCATCATGCGCCGGACTTCCTCGTAAGCCCCTTTCATATCGCGGTGTTTGTATACGATTAAATAGTCGTCTCCGAAACTTTTTTTGTACCATTCCGACATAGGACTCTTCTACTCCTTCTTCGCTTACACAGACTACGCCCTATTTTACCAGAATCGTGTTTGTAAAAGCTATGGTTAACCGGAAGGGCCTGTAGTATAATGATTTTCTGTAAAACAGGTCTCCAACCCATGGAGGAATATACGTGAACCGTACACGAATCGAACAAATGATCAACGGGCGGAAATCGAAAGAAATTTATGAGCATATCCGCAAGCACGGCGTCGTCTCGAAAATCGAGCTGTTGGAAAAAAGCGGCCTGACCGGCAGCACGTTGACCCGTACGCTGGAAGAACTGACGAACCAAGGGTTTATTGCCGAAGCCGGCTTCGGCGAGTCGACCGGCGGGCGCAGGCCAATCTTGTATACGATTAATTCCGATTATGCCTATGTGTTCGGACTGGATATATCCCGCATCTACTCCAAGCTGATGCTCTTCGACATGCAAATGAACCGGCTCGAAGCGAAACGCTGGGTCATGACCGAACAGACGACGCCGCAGGTACTTCTGGAAGAAATTGCGGCGGAAGCGGAAGCGATGCTGCTTAAGCGCGGTCTGACCGGGGACCGGGTGCTCGGCATGGGGATCGGCGCGGTCGGACCGCTCGACCGGGAATCCGGCGTTCTGCTGGACCCGCTTCACTTCCCGGCCCCCGGCTGGACCCAAGTGCACGTGACCGAGTTTCTGGAGCAGCGGCTCGGCTTCCCCGTCATGCTGGACAACGGAGCGAACACCGCGCTCATCGGGGAATCATGGTCCGACCGCGGACGCGACTACCGCCACTTGCTCTACGTGCATGTCGGGGTCGGATTGCGCTCGGCAATGATGACCGGCGGGCATGTCGTCTACGGCGCCGTCGACATGGAGGGCTCGATCGGTCAGATGATCATCCAGACGGACGGTCCCCGGCTCTGGGGGCAAGGAAACTACGGCGCGCTGGAATCTTATGTTTCCATCCCCGCGCTCGAACAGCAGGCGCGCTCACGCCTGAAGCAAGGACGCGACAGCGCGCTGCAGCGAATGGAACGGGACCCCGATCTCATTCACTTCGCCCACCTGCAGCAGGCGCTGCAGGAGAACGATCCGCTAACGGTAGAGCTGTTTACCCAGGCAGCGACTTATTTCGGCATCGGCCTGTCCAATTTGCTGAACATTTTGCACCCGGAGAAGGTTATTCTGGGAGGCGCGGTCATTGGCAGCCACCCCGGATTTTTCCACATCGCGACACGCGCAGCGATTCAGCGCACCTATTATTATCCGAAATATCAAGTCGTCTTCAGCCAAGGCTCGCTCGGCGATGACGCGCTTGCCGCCGGAGCCGCCCTGATGGTCATCAACCGGCTGAGCGTTGTATAGGCAGGCGGCCCGAGCCTTTTACCTAAAGGCCCGCCACAGAGCGGCGGCGCTGCCCCGGCTCTTATCCACAAAATGCGACCGATCCGCGCGTTTCATAAACCAAAAAGCTCTGCCCCTCGCGTTCGAGGAGCAGAGCTCATAACGTTCATGCCCGGATGCAGACGCACAGGCTGCATCCATATGCGGCACTATGCCGTTGCTTCGTCTTCCGATGACGGTTCGCCGTACAGCTCTTGGAACAGTTGAACCAATCGTCCGTGCTTGCGAAGCGATTTCTCGTGAATCAAATTCAGCTTGCCGTTATCGAGCAGACCGAATCGTTCGATCAAAAGTTCGTTCTCCTGCGTCCAATCGAAGCCTTCGAAGATGCGCAGACATGTCGTCCAATTTTTCGTATATTGACCGTCTGTGAATAAGTACCGGTGTGCAAACAAGGCGATGCTCTCCTGCATGGCGCGCGCCGACGAGCTGTATTGCGGCAAGCCCGGCTGCTCCGGCATAAGCGGAAGCAGCGTACTGTAGAACTGATGCAAAATTTCGATATACAGGGTCGGATCTTTTTTGATTTTGCGCGCCAGCTCGTAAGACGGCTGCATTTTGCCGGTAAACAGCATCGTCGCCGTCGAGTACAGCCAGCTGAACGACGTAAAGTTTTTGTTGTACGCCGTTAAGTTCGCCCGACGCTCCACCCCGGCCCCCTTCAGGAACATGTTGTGCTCGAGGACCTGCTGAATGACGAGGTTGAGCGGGTCGATCGAATCGAACGAATGACCGAGCTCCTTGCTTACGAGCTGCACCTTCGAGTTGATGTCGCCGAACAGCTGCTTCTCCTCTTCTTCACTCAGTCCGATGTAAATTTGCACCGCCAGCTCGCTCTCCATCAATTCCAGTCTGCGGCGTTCCAGCTGCTCGATCTGACCTTCCAGCAGTTCCAGCTCGGTCGCGGCTTCCGTGTCCTCCGGATTTCTGCGAACCTTGACCTTCAGACCGGACAATTTGCGTTCCAGCCGTCGAGACTCTTTCAGCATTTGCTCATTCACGTAACCGAGCGCCAAAATCCGGTGCTGACCGTCGAGAATGCTCAGCTTCGAACCCGGCCGCAAGCTTAATCCTTCTTCCGTCTTGGCTAAACTGGCCACATCGCGCAGCGACAGCGTCACCGGTCCGAAGAAGACGCGATCGAGCTCCCGCTCCTGCAAGTAATTGGCGATTTTCCGACGCTGGCCCCCGCTCAGCTTACGCTGCACCATCGGGTCGATCGTCGTGTAATTTAACAGATCCTGAACCTGGATCGGAACCGTCGCGAGACCGAAACGGTCGCAAAACGGATGAATTGTCATTTTCAAACGCAAGCCGTCCATTAACCGACATCCTCCTTAGCTTCCTTCTCGTCCTCCATCTCATCTGCCATGTCCGATTCGCGAATCAGGAACAAGTGGTGCTCCTCATAAAAACCTTTCACGTATTGGAAAGCTTTCATAATGCGCGAACGTCTAGGCAGCCGGTCTTTCTCGTCTCCGGAATAAATCGCGTTCCAATCCAAGTGCGGCAAAATGTGAAGCGCATAATCAAGCGCATATTTGTTAAACGTGCCGCTTTTCGTCGCTTCCCCGTGGAAGAACATCGCCAGTGCGATCTGCAGGTTCTCCGACCAGCACAGCTCGCCCTTCTCCGGCTCCGGCAAGTGTCGCAGCATGCCTTCGAAATAATGCTCCGCCACTTTCATCTGGCTTTCGATTTCATGATCCTCAAAGTAGTAGCCATTGCCCCGCGAAGCCGATTTCAGCCTGCCCTCGAACAATCCGATCAAGATTTCGATCAGCAAATGGTACGAGAACAAAAACTCCGGTCCCTTGCCCCGCTCCGTGAACATATCCACCGGAATACGCTTCATGATCGGCGATTCCTCCACCAGACGCGTGGCGAGGACGTGGTAGAAACGGCGCTGTTCGCGAAGCACAGCCAGATTGCCCCCGATTTTACGCGGAAGCTTGTTGATGTCGGAGAACAGCTGACGCTCCTGTCTGGCGTTGATGTCCAAATAAATCATCGTCGACATCGGGAAGGTGTACAGTTTGCTAAGCTTCTTGCCGATTTCTTCCATCCGGTCGTACTCCCGGCGGTCTTTGGCGCGCGCCATCGCGCTTTGCAGCGTTTCCATCAAACGGCGGAAAGCGGCCAACCGGTGCTGCCCATCCACGACATAGAGCTTCTCGATCGCTTGCAGGCGGTATACACCGGATGCCGGATCATATTCCCCGGCTCCTCGGGCAGACAGGATGATCCCCGGAAAATAAATGCCTTGGCCGTGGTCCAGATACAACATGATATAGTCCATCATCCGGGATAAATTAAGCGGAACGATGGAGCGCTGTACTTCGAGATCCACTTCGTAAATCGCGAACAGCTTGCTCATCGGCAGCGTAGTGGACAACGTCGTTTGACCGAACGTTCGGGAGAGCGTTCCCGGAATTTCGATGAACGACGACGTTTTTTGTACAGCCAACAATTCAGATAAAGATGAGATTTGATCCAAAGCTAAATTCCTCCTTTGCGGGCTCGTTATTAAGAAGCCGTCATGCCTTTCGAATCAAAATGGCAAAAATAGGTTGATATGACTCCATTATACACGTTTTAAGACCTAAACATTCAGCTTATCCCCGAATTGATTCGTTTTTTCACGAAAAAAGTGAATCTCTCCCTCTCGTTCCGCTAGAGTACCCCGGTCGATTCACTAGCTTCTTAGACAAAAAAGCGTCGAACGAGCGGCCGAACGCATACATCCAGACAGACAGCGAATTGCAGCTACTCCCATCATAAAATAAAAACTGTGGCCGATTCAAATATTAACGGCTGACTGTGGAAGTGTAATTTTTGTTATTTTCATATTTTCGACAAATCTGTAGAGCGACTCCCCGCGTATATGTTATATATTATTACATATATATGACTTTATAGCGGTCAGGATTTTCGGGGAGGGGTTGGCATGACCATCGGATTTCGCACGATCAAAACGGCGGTTGGCGTCAGCATCGCTATATTGATCGCACAATCGCTGCACTTGTCGTCTTATACGTCGGCCGGGATTTTGGCGCTGCTGTGCATTCAAAAAACAAGAAAACAGTCGTTCACAGCCGTCTGGGAACGGCTCCTCGCCTGCCTCGCAGGAATGGCGATGTCCGGCTTCATGTTTCACTTTTTCGGGCGTCATCCGTTAATTTTCATTCTGCTGTACATGCTGTTCATTCCGGTTTGCGTCAGGTTCAAAATTCAAGGCGGCATCGCCAGCAGCTCCGTCATCATCATGCACATCTATATGAACGGCGCGCTTAACACGTCCTTCGTGCTCAATGAGTTGGCCATCATCGCAATCGGGCTCGGCGTGGCGCTTATCGTCAATTTGTATATGCCGGGCATTGATAAACAAATTTCACAATACAAAGAAGAGATTCATGCCAACATGTCCGCCATCCTCGGCCAATTCGCTAAATATTTAGTCGAAGGTTACGGGCTGTGGGACGGCAAAGAGCTGCTCACGCTCGCCAAGCTGCTCGATAAAGGCAAAAATTTGGCCATTCTCGAAGTGGAAAACAACATGATGCGGAAGGATAATCCGTTTCTGTACTACTTCGAACAAAAGCAGCGGCAGTATCAAATACTCGAACGCATGCTGACGCTCGTCTCGATGCTGGACACCACCCTCGAGCAAGGCGTGCGCATCGGACGCTTGATCGACGAGCTCGGACGTGACCTTCAAGCGGGGCAAGACCTCGCCTCGTACCATGAGAAGCTGAGAGCGATCCGCGAATACCACAAGCAGCTGCCTCTCCCGGTCACGCGCGCCGAGTTCGAGAACCGGGCAAACTTGTTCTCCTTAGCGAATGAGCTGGAGAAGTTCATTGAAACCATGTAATTCGCGCTCACAAAAGCCTTCTGCTTTGCACAGTCCGGACGGGATGCGCGAAGAGAAGGCTATTTGGCTGGGCTGAACGACTACTTCGCTGCAGAAGCAGCTGTCGCACTTTGTACCTAATCATAACAAATCTTATTGTCGAAAGATAGCTAAAAGTACCTAAGATTCGCCTTCATATCAAGGATTCCGGCTGTGCCCTAAATAAATAAACGCAGTGCGAACATGCTCAGAATGCCAATGAGGACCGTCCCCAGCAGGCTGCGTGTGATCATGGCTGCCGTAAAAGTAAGCAAGGCGGCTATTAACTCCGCTTTATTTATAAAAAACGAAGCCTCCCCTTGCGGTGCGAACAGTTCCTGTCCAATCAACGCAGCCATAATAGCAATCGGAACATGCTTCAACCACTGCAATGCCCAGCTTGGCAATTGAATACGGCTAAGCGCTACAAGGGGAAGAATTCTCGGAATGAAGGTTACAATAGCCGCTCCGACAATAATGAATACGATGTGCCATCTTATTTCCATTTATCCATCACCAATCCTATGGTTGAAGCTAGAACGGTAGCCACGATAACACCTAAGCTTCCGGATGAAATCATGCTCATGCCCACGATAATGAAGATCGCGCTGATTGCGACAACAACGTCTTTCATGATTTGACCGCGGCTTGCCATTTGCAGCACAAGAAGTCCTATAAACATCGCCGGCAAAGCAAAATCAAGACCATACCTCTCCGGATTTGTAATCCATTGGCCAAAATACGCGCCGGCCATATTCGCGACAAACCAGTTCAAGTATGCTGTCACGTTAAGACCGTGCATCCATCTTTCACTGATCCGCTCCTTGCCGGCTGCCCGGGTTAATGCCACTCCGAACGTCTCATCGGTTAACAGGGAACCTATCCCAATATTTTTCATCGGAGAGAGATGTCGAAAATAAGGCGATAAGGCCGCGCTTAGCAAAATATGGCGGAGATTCACAAAAAAAATCGTAAAGATCATGGCGGTAACGGAATAACTGGCCGTGATCATCCCGGCAAAAATAAATTGTGCGGAACCCGCATAAAGCAGCAAGGACAGAAGAGCGATTTCCGCTAAGCTTAAGCCTGCGGTCTTCTCCACGACGCCTGCGGCGAACCCGATGCTTAAGTACCCGAGCAAAGTAGGAATACAATCCTTTACCCCCTGTATGAACGTATCGTCCTTGGGGGCAGCTGTCGTGTTTGTTTGCATGTGATCTGCTCCATCATCTCATCAGTTTTCAATGCCATATTCTATTAATTATATCATTTTCGCACTCGCCAACCAAAGAGTCCTCCTCATGCGCCTGCAAATTTTCTCCCGATTGACCAGACCTATGATGTTTTTCTCTATTTTTTTTGATATGATTATAGAATGTGTAATTTGTCAGACTAGAAAGCAGGTGTCTAGGAATATGCTTCTGAAGTATGACTCTAGCGGACATTACGTGCGTTCCCGGATGAAGACCGTGTGGTTAATCCTGGGGATATTGCTGGTCGCCGCAAATCTTCGGGCCGCCATCACAGGATTAGGCCCCTTGGTAGATGCGATTCGTTTAGAGACGCATTTATCGAATACGGTAACCGGCATGCTAACCGCTTTGCCGTTACTGGCCTTTGCCGCGCTCTCCCCGGTTGCCCCTAAAATTTCACGCAAAATCGGGATGGAAATGACGCTTTTCCTAAGCATGATCGTGCTAATTGTCGGGATTCTTCTAAGGTCCTATGCTTCGGTCGTCACGCTATTCATGGGTACAATCATCATCGGTCTTGCCATTGCGATCGGAAACGTGCTGCTGCCGGGCCTTGTTAAACGGGATTTTCCCGAGCATGTAGGATTCATGACCGGTGCGTACTCGGTTTCGATGAACGTCTTTGGCGCACTGGCTTCGGGTATCAGCGTCCCCCTTTCGGTGGGGGCAGGACTTGGCTGGCGGGGGTCTCTCGCAAGCTGGGCTGTCTTAGGCGGATTGGCCGCGCTCTTCTGGCTGCCGCAGCTTCGTTCCCGCCAGGCAGCGTCAACTGCGGGCGGCGGCGGCTCCATCTGGCGCTCCTCCCTGGCATGGCAGGTCACCTTGTTCATGGGCTTGCAGTCGTGGCTTTTTTACATTAATGCGGCATGGCTGCCCGAAATTCTGCATAGCCGGGGGATGAGCGTCTCAGCCGCCGGATGGATGCTATCCGCCATGCAGTTTGTAAGCCTGCCGGTTTCATTCATCGTTCCGATTCTCGCCGGGCGCAGTTCCAACCAAAGAGGCATTGTAATCGTAACGGTGCTCTTTCACCTTATTGGATACCTCGGATTGCTTAGCGGGAATACCTCGCTGATCTGGCTTTGGATTATTTGTATTGGGATTGCAGTAGGTTCAAGCATCAGTTTGGCGCTTGCTTTCTTCGGGCTTCGCACGCAGAATGCGCGTCAAGCCGCCGAGCTGTCGGGGATGGCGCAGTCCGTCGGATATTTGCTTGCCGCGTTCGGCCCCGTCCTGTTCGGGTTTCTTCATGACGTGACCAACACTTGGGCAATTCCGTTGTTAATCACTGTGGCGGCCAGTCTTCTGCTGCTGTCCGTGGGCCTCGGGGCCGGACGCAACGCGTATGTGACAGCCGGCAGCAAGAAAAAATCATCATGAGATCAAAGCTTTGTTGGAGCGGATTTACCCGATGATTTAACTGGAGCGTAATCTGAAGCAGGACCTTCGCAATTGCGGAGGTCCTGCTTCAGATTCGTGCGGGGCAGGGGGCCGCCGGCACAAAAATCTTCGCTTGATATTACGGATAAAAGGATTCGTTCTTCAACCAAGTTCCACCCTCATCGGTGCTCCGGTAAAACATCGTTGCCGACCGGAGCGCTCCCCGTGCCGCCTCTTCGACTGAAGCAAACCGATTGTCCGTTGAAACGTACGGGTTGGCATTATCCGCTCCTCTATAATAATAACTTAGTTCATAAAAGTAATGACCGGCTTCATTCTTCAGGATTTTAATTCCGACTTCTTTACCATCAATGCGAGCCTTTAAAGCCTGGACGACCTCGTGAACAGCTTCAATATCAGGATGAAGATTCGCCAGCTCAAATAAATTCAACATCAGGTGCCTCCATTCGTGGATTTTGGTCTGAACGCAGCAACTCTAATTAATGCTTCAAATGAAAAGGTACAGTCGAAATCGTAACGTCTTTTCGATTTAATCAATAGGCACGAATTAATATACTGGATTGATTATGCAGAAAATTGTGCCACCAACTCCTTGTAATAAATTGCGGAATCATCACCGTTACATAATCCGTCTCGCTGGTTTTCCATTCAATTGTATCGATAAATTTAATTAAAGGTCTCAGTATGCTCCGATAACTGGATTTTAAAATAACAAGCCGAACGCCTGAATTCCACTCCTTCCTTTTTTCTCCATCTTCTGTGCATCATCGTCGTCAAAAGCAACATAAACGGCAATAATGTTCTGATATCGACTTGGCATACCCGATCGTATTTAAAACGACCCGATTAACCCCTGCCACCGGGACAACGATCACATTACCTTTGGTCACTGGCGTCTCTGCTTTCGGATCAATCCGCAGTTCATTAGCCATATTCAGGTAATGCTTGTGGATACGAATAAAGAAATAGATAACAACCGGAAGGGAAAGGAATATGATCCATACCCCCATCAAACTTTGATTTTTGGCTCTCACCCAGCAAGCAAAGCCTGAGTTTGGTTCCCCCGCTTTCCCAAAGGGAAATTAAGCGAATTAGAATTAGAAACGTTATTTTGTTTTCATGAGTTGTATTATACGCTTATTCAAAAAAGCTATAATACAGATGAAATCAAGATATTAGACATCGTTTTGATAAAACGACGCGTGATACCGCTTACATATCATGCGGTCTTTTATTTCATGCTTTTTACTCGATGAATCGCGTTTTTTCTTTTCCCCAACAACCAAAAAGCCTTCATCTCACGATCCCTCTTATAGAGGGAACGTAAAAAGAAGGCTTGATTAGGGGGGCGACAGCTAAGAAATCTGCACACCTTTTTTAAGTGATTTAAGGTCGATGTTCGAGTTTAAGAGCAACGGCAGTATCTTCATGCTGCTTACCATCGGAGCAAGACACTGTCGGCAAATCGGCTGACATTCAAAGGCAAAGTTGTCACGAATCCAACCCTTACAGTCTTCATTTTCACATGACCAAATCATCGTATTTTCCGTAGGGATATCCTCTAACAATTTTTTCCGAAAATACATGATGAACCCCTCCTTATGATCCAAAAGAAAAGCTGCCCTCCATATTTGTTAGGGCAGCTTGCTTTGGGTTTTACAGCTTTACAACATTTTCGGCTTGCGGACCGCGATTTCCTTGTACGACATTGAATTCAACACGTTGACCTTCATCTAACGATTTGAAACCATCGCCTGTGATTGCACTGAAATGCACGAACACGTCGTTGCCGCCTTCCACTTCGATAAAACCAAAACCTTTTTCAGCATTAAACCATTTCACTGTACCTGTTTGCATAATATGACCTCCAAATTTTTATTTAACATGTACTTTTTATTTTTGGAAACAAATAAAAAATTCACACATTGAAAAAGGTACCATCGCACAAATGATAACCCTTTGCAATATGTGAATCAAGGTTTCAAATATATGATTAAAGTAATCATACCACACTCAAACGCAAAGGGCAAGTTTTTCTCTCCTCCACAAACCAAAAAGCCCTCGTCTTACGATTCTCCGCAAAGAAGAACCGTAAAAAGAAGACTTTGTTAGGTCCATTGGATTTCCTCAGATCTGCAGCTCCCCAAGCTTAATCAGCTCGACAACCGCTTGCGAACGCCCTTTTACATTTAATTTCTGCATGACGTTGGAGATATGGTTGCGTACGGTTTTCTCACTGATAAACAGCTGCTGCGCGATATCTTTCGTCGTTTTGTCCTGCACCAGCAGTTCAAATACTTCGCGTTCGCGATTGGTGAGTAAAAATTTACTTTTGTGATCGCTGCCCTTCAAATGTCACCCCTCCTTGCCCGGGTTTTTGTATCATTACAAGGTCTAGGGATACAGTCAAATTCAGTTTATGAAGGATCACGTATACTGGTGCGGCAACCGTCCAAAAATGGGCGAGACGATGAGGCATCGCAGCTATTGGCGGGGAATCCGCCAGGGTACGGTTTTCCGGCATACGGTTATGGTTACATCTTAAGATACCCAACATGGAATGGATCTACTGAAGTGCCGCTATGGATCAGGCTTGTCCGTTCGCTTGCGCTTTCACGATAGCCGTGCAATATTTGCAGCGAATCGCTTTCTTCGGGATCTCGGATAAACATTCCGGGCATTCCTGCAAGCCGGCTTTCGGATCGGGCTTTGCCTCCTCCTTCTTGCGCAGTCGGTTCAATTGCTTCACGGCAATGAAGATGACGAACGAAATGATCAGAAAATCAAGCATTGTGCTGATAAACAAGCCGTAGTTTAACGTCGGCGCCGACGCTTTCTTGGCATCTTCCAGCGTAGCGAAAGACCGGCCGTCCAGACTGATGAACAAGTCCTGGAATTTTACACGGCCCAGCAGCAGGCCGATCGGGGGCATAACCAAATCGTTGACGATGGACGTGACCACCTTGCCGAAGGCGCCGCCGACAATAACCCCGATCGCCAAATCAATCATATTGCCCTTCATGGCAAACTCTTTAAATTCTTTCCAGACCGTTGCTTTCATCTCGTTCAAACCTCCGTTTTTTTTATTAGTTTATAACAACAAACAAGCTCCCGCAAAGTTTGTGCTTTGCTGGAGCTTGCTCTGGTTTGGTTATTTAGAGATAAACATCTGTGTGAACATTTTGCCGCACGGACCGCCGTCGACGATGCCGACGCCGATGTGCGTGAAATCGTTACTCAATATGTTGGCGCGGTGTCCGGACGAATTCATCAGCGCTTGGTGTGCGGCCTCTACCCCTTTGTTGCAGGCGATATTCTCGGCGGCGTTGCGGTAGCTGATGCCGAACTGCTTCATCATATCGAAGGGCGAGCCATACGTCGGGGACTGGTGGGAAAAATAATTTTTATCCACCATATCCTGACTTTTCAACTTCGCCACATGGGACAACTGCGGATCGACAGTCAACGCCGGCAAGCCGGCCTGGGTACGCGCCCCATTGACCAAGTCGATCATCTGCTGCTCCTCCGCGCTAAGCTTGTTGTCGCTTGGCGGCTGCGGATTCGGAGCCGGAGCCGGGGTTGGCGTTGGCGTCGGAGCGGGCGCAGGCTTCTTCGGAATTTTCAAATTACCGTAAGCCCATAGGATTGATTGCAGCGTCTTATCGTCGACCGCCCCCGTTACCGGAAGGCCGTACGCCTTCTGGAACCTCTTGACCCCGTTCTCCGTGACGGGTCCGTAATAACCCGATATGGAGCCGGAGAAATAACCGAGCGACTTCAACATCCCTTGCACAGCGTAAACATCTGGTCCTTGGGCGCCTTTGCCGAAGGCGAACACCGTTCCTGAGACGGCAAAGCTAAGCAGCAGAGCGATCGTAAGCAGCAGTGTTGTTTTCTTCGTTCGTAATCGGTTAAACATGTGAATTTATTCCTCCTGAACAGAAGTGAGATGGGGCTGATCGATTGCCTACTTCCAGCATCCCCCGACGATTGCAATATTATGAACGGATATTCGGCCGGTTTCTCCACGCTTGCCGAAGCAGGCAGCAGGCGGAATCCGTGGAGCCGCGATCCGGTGAAGCGGAGCGGTATCGGCCGATCTGACGGACCGTATAAGAATGGGTTGTAGGGGAATGCGCGGATGCCGCAGGAGAAAGCGCCGCCGTTCTGCCGACAACGCAAAAAGCCTGCTTCTCCCGGAAGGAAGAAGCAGGCTTACCGCGAATCGGAAGTTCGCTTATTTCTTGCGCACCAGTGAAACAAGCAGAGACGCTGCGCTCAGCACAACGGCTGCGATCGATAAGTAAAGCGGCGTGTTCGATGCCCCGTCAGTCGAAGCTGCGGCTGGCGAATCGCCCGCTGACGGCGCTGCGGTATGTCCGTGGCTATCGGCTGCCGCACCTGCCGGCTTCGCATTCACCTTCGTCACGGAAGCCGGCTTGTCCGAACCTTCGGCGCCGACCCATTCGACTACGCTGCCGTCTTTATAAGTCTGATACGCCTTCCACGTAATCGCGGTAGCCGTATCGGCGACTTTGCCCTGCATGTAAAATTCGCCGAATTCCGTCGGTCCAAGGCCTTCTCCGGTTGCCGTCCAGATGACGCCGCTGATTTTATCGCCTTCTTTGGTCAGCTCGTACTTCCAGCCGGGCTTCGGCTCGAAGCGGGAAACGGTTACCGCGTCCAGCGGAAATTTCACTTCAACCTTTACGGTCGGTTCGTTTTTTTCCGACGGTACGCGGACAGTGAATTTCTCATAGCTTCCCTGTGTCGTTTCTTTCGGTTGCACGGTCACGTGAGCGCTTGCTAAGCCCGACAACAAGAGAGATAAAAGCAGGACGAGTCCAAACGTGAATGGCAGCTTTTTCATTTCCAAATTATCCCCTTCCCTGGTTACAACGATCAGTATTTCCATTCGTAATATATCGTAAACCGCTGCTTGGAAGAATGACTCAACCGGGCTATTTTTCGTTGTCTTTTTGGACGTTTTGTGACTGAGCGCATTCGGGCATGTCGCCTGCCGCTTCTCGCGCTTACTCCGGCCAATCAGAGTTGACTTTCCTGGGCCAACCGCACCACCCGCTGCCCGCCTTCCGCCAGCATCGATCGGATGAACGGCAGCTGTTTGCGATAATGTTTACGCCAGCTTTGCGCCGGGCTCGAGGCATTGGCGGCATGGCACAAGAAGAACAAGCTGACTCTGGCTGCCGCGATGGGCATAATGGCTGCTTCCTCCTCGGTCAACTTCCCGTAGCCCCGGAGAAAACAACGATCAAACGTATCCGCATGCTCGGGAAGCAGCAAGTTAATGACCCACAGCGCATAGGCGATGTCTTGAACACGCTGTCCCTGCTGCATAAAATCAAAATCCATCACGAGGCAAACGCGGTCTTCCGCATAACACTGATTCCAAAAATGCCAATCGCCGTGAAGCGTCGTGCAAGGCAAGCCGCTTGCGGCATCCCCCCACTGATCCAGCACCCGCCGGATCAGCTTCTCGGCCTCGGCCCGTTCATCCACCGGTATACCGGACAAGCTGCGCATCCGCTCAAGCGCTTCCGTATAATAGGCCGCATCGGCATAGAACGACCACGAAGGACGGGGGCCTGCCGGAACTTGGACAAGCGATTCGTGAAACGCTCTTAACATGCGGGCGCTCTCAAAAACCTGCGCTTCTCTGCATTGAAACGAATCCGCGCTTACGAACGGAGTCACCTGTACCAGTTTTTCCTTATATCGGATAAACGGATCGCCTCCCACCGCCGTCAACGGGCACGCAGCGGGAATGCCGTTCGCACGCAGAAGCGCAATTGCCTGCCGGGCATGCCCCAAATGCTCCGGAGCGGCAGAGCGGTTCAGCACCCGGACCGCAAAGGTTCCGTCGGACGTTGTCATTTTCATGTTCACATTGAATGAACCGCCCAGCATACCGTCAAATCGGATGAATCTGCCCAATTGGAACCGCTCGCATACGAACTCCAGCAGCGCGTCGTCGAACGGTTTAGAAGGTTGGGAGCTTTCCATAGCGCTCACTCCTTGACTTGGAATAGGTGACCCCAAATGCTTCACCTCATAACCACTGCCAAACTTATTGGTACTACACTATATTCGCCTTCTGCAAAATTTTAATAGGATATATGCGTATTTAATAAAATTTTACAGCCTATCCACGAATGCACCTATCATTCCCAATCCATGAGACATATGCATGAGTATAGGTACGCCCCATCCTGATTGGAGGTGAAGTCTTGAAAAAAAGCAGACGCGCGTTACCTAAAAAATCCGTAATTCCGCTAAAAAAAAGAACGGCGTACAACGAAAGCACGGTTCCGAAGTCATATGCCGGAATCCGAAAACGGCGGGCTAAGGCGGGCCCGCTCCGTTTGATTCTTCCCAGATCCGGGCTGGAATTCCCCGCCCCCCCCCTTCGGGTTCTGATGGTACTCGATCAGTTGAATATCGGCGGGACGGAAACCTATACGCTGTCTCTAACGAGAGAACTGCTTCGAAAAGGAGCCTCCGTCTTGATCGCCGCCAAAAAAGGAAAGCTGCTGGAGCCATTCCTGGGGCTCGGCTGCCCGGTATACGAGATTGATTTCGTCGGGGACGACTACGAGCGGGATGAGGCCAATCGCAGCGCCCACATGGCCATGCTTCAATCGATTATTCGAACGGAGAAGATCGATCTCGTCCATGCCCATCAAGTTCCCTCCGGGATCGTAGCCCTGGAGGCGGCTCGAACGCTGCGGGTGCCGTTCCTGTTTACGGTCCACGGCACTTACTATGATCCCGCATTTTTAAGCGTTCTAAGAAGAAGCGCGACCGTAACCTGTGTCAGTCCCGCCGTCTTGCGCATGCTTCAGAACGCGGGGATCCAGGCCTTTGTCGTTCCGAACGGCGTCGACCCATCGGAGTACCATCCCCTGGACACCGCTTACCGCTCTTATCTCAGGCGTAAATTAGGGCTTCCGCAGCAAGCCCCGGTCGTCATGTATGCAAGCCGCCTGTCGTGGGAAAAAGCGGACATTTGCGAAGAAACCATTCATGCTTTGACTCTGATGAAGCAAACCGACTACCCCGACCTGCAGCTGCTTATCGCGGGCGGCGGTAAGAAACAAGACGAAATCCAGCAGATCGTCGAAAGCAAAAACGAACAAACGCAATCCCCGTTCATTCACTATGCCGGCGAGATTTTGAATATGAACGCCTATTATTCCATTAGTGATTGTGTCATCGGAACGGGAAGAATCTCGCTGGAGGCCATGTCATGCGAGCGCCCGCTTATTGCCGTAGGCAGCAAAGGCTTTTGCGGTCTCGTGAAACCGCAGCGGTACGAACAGATATGGAACTGTTGGTTCGGCGATCATGACGCCGATCTCCCCTTAACGCAAACCTTATTGACGGAACACGTGAGAAAAGCGCTGCATGAAGATCGGACGGACATCGTCCGGAACGTGCGGTCCGGAAGGTCGTTCGTGATTGACCGTTTCCATATTTCACAAACTACGGATAAGCTG
This sequence comes from Paenibacillus sp. JCM 9796, assembly GCF_055379675.1. Taxonomy (NCBI): domain Bacteria; kingdom Bacillati; phylum Bacillota; class Bacilli; order Caryophanales; family Paenibacillaceae; genus Paenibacillus; species Paenibacillus sp. JCM 9796. The sequence goes on along the minus strand of NZ_AP043723.1, from coordinate 4,042,870 downwards.
ATCGACGTGTACGCGCACATGCTCAAATCGAGGAAAGATGCCCGAATTTCCGATTTGTCGTGAATACATGTCGAATCGCTGAACTTGATGATGGAGTGATGACGTTGGAAGAGTACAGAATCGGTCCATGGGACCATCTGGAAGGTACAGTTGACCCGGGGATTGTCTTGGAACAATATGTTCCGCCCGAGCTGGAAGCGATCGCTTGGAAAGTCGCCGAGCTTTACGAGATGAAGGTCTCGGATATGACGCTTGTCACTTCGAAGCCTGACAAAGGCGGCGCTATCTGGAAAATGAATACCGATCGCGGTCCGCGCAGTATTAAGGTGCTCCACCGCGAACCGAAACGGAGCCTGTTCAGCGTCGGCTCACAGGAGTACTTGGTGAATCAGGGGGCACGGGTTCCGTCCTTGATTCGGACGAAGGATGATCGGCTTTATGTAGAGGCCGGCGGTAAGCTGTGGATCGTCACGGAGTGGATCGAGTCGCTCGTTCAGGCGTCCAAAATCGATTTGGAAGGCGCAGCCCAGCTATGCACAGGGCTTGGCGAATTCCACAAACTGTCCCAGGGCTACGTTCCGCCGTTCGGCGCTGCGCGTTCGACCCGGCTGCCGAGATGGCCGAAATATTACGAGAAAATTATTGCCAAAATCGGCTGGTTTCGAGATATCGCCCAAGCGTACCCGGAACTGTCCGCCAGCTCCCGGTTGTTGTCAATCGTTGACGATTACGACCGGCAGGCCCGGGAGATTTATGAGAAGTTTAAACTGTCGTCCTATCCCCGGATGGCAGCCATGGGCGATCCCCATTGGGGCTTGGCCCACCAGGATTACGGTTGGTCAAACGGGCAGATGGGTCCTGGCGGGATTTGGATTATCGACTTGGACGGCGTGGCGTATGACCTGCCGATCCGGGATTTGCGCAAGCTGATCACCAGCACGATGGATGATATGGGAGTGTGGGATTTAACCTGGATTCGCGGCATGATTGAAGCTTACCATCAAGCCAATCCGATCGACCGTGAAACCTTCGAGCTGCTGTGGCTTGATATGGCGTTTCCGAATGAATTTTATAAACATGTAAAAGAAATCGTTTATCAGCCGACCCTATTCATGGAGACGGAATTGAACGGCATTTTGGACCGGGTTCTGATTGCCGAGAGCACCAAATGGCAGGCGCTGGCCGAGCTGGAGCAGGACAAAGCGAATTACGTCCCTGGCCATTATCCGGAGCAGGAAGCGGCTGTGCTGCTGCCTGTCGAACGGACAGAGCGCGTGCTGGAAGGCCAAGAGCTTCCCATGCCGGAACTGCTCCCGCCCGCTGCCATGGTCGAACCGGTTACGACCCAGCCAAATATCATTCCTATCAGCCCGATGGAGCCGGTCGCCGTTTTGCCTCTTATCGAAACAGGTCAACCGGCTCGACGAATCGCAACGTCGCGTCCTCGACGTACCGCGAAGGACAAATCGCAACGTCGAAACGCGAAGGCCCTGCCGCCACAGCGAAATACGAAGACCCGACCGGCTCGTCAAGACGTGAAGGTCCTACCGTTTGCTCGGGATACGAAGGCCCAACCGGCAGCACAAGACGCAAAGGCTCTACCGGTTGCTCAAGACGCGAAGGCCCAACCGGCTGCGAAACGCAGAAGGAAGCCGGCCAGCTCCCAGAAAAGGTCTGCAGCGAAAAAAAGCGTACTGAAAAAGCAAGCTGCAAAGAAACGAAGCGTCCAAAAAAGCGCCTCCCTGCTTAAACCGGCCGTACGCGTAACACCGCCCAAACGCCGGACGAAACCTGACCGCTCGAAGCAGGCCCTGAAGCTCGCACCCAAACAGAAACAAAAAACAAGCCAAACGAAGAAGCCCGCCGGCGTCTTCAACCCGAATAAAAATAGGGCCGGGAAAACGACTCGCGTTCGGAAACCCGCCGCCGCCAATAATCGAAAGGCAGCTAGGCGGTAACGGACATTTTGAGACAGGATGGTGAGCTAAGAGTGAATGTATTGATGATTTGCACGGAAAAACTGCCTGTACCGAACATCCGAGGCGGAGCGATTCAAACGTACATCGTCGGAGTGGCCGGTTTATTGAATAAGCACCACAACCTTACGATTCTCGGACGAACGGACCCCGAATTACCGAATGACGAAGTGGTCAACGGAGTCCGTTATGTCCGTGTCCCTTCCGATGGCCTACTGGAGGTATACGCCGAAGGTGTGCTGGACTTCGTTTCAAGATTCGGCGGGAACTATGATCTGATTCATATATTTAATCGGCCGAAGCTTGTATTGCCCGTAAGGAAGGCAGCGCCCAGCGCCAGAATCGTATTAAGCATGCACAACGATATGTTTAACTCCGCCAAAATTCATCCCAGCGAAGGCGCCGCCGTCGTCGAAGTGACGGAGCGTATCATCACGATCAGCAACTATATCGGAAATGAGATTGCCGCTCTTTTTCCAAATGCGAGGGCTAAAGTGAAGACGGTTTATTCCGGAGTCGATTTAAACCGGTTTTCCCCTTGGTCGGAATCGGAATCGTCGCATCGCGATAGAGAGACGATCCGGTCCGAATACGGACTCGGATCTAAAAAAGTAATTTTGTTCGTTGGCCGGTTATCACGAAATAAAGGTCCGCATGTTTTGGTGAAGGCGATGTCCCAGCTCTCGCATAAGGATGCTGCGCTTGTCGTTGTCGGAGGTGCCTGGTACAGCGACAACTCGATCAGCGATTATATCGCTTACGTACGGGCGCTTGCCGAAAAATCACCAATACCCGTCATTACGACCGGTTATGTGGAAGCTCACGACGTACACCGCTGGTTTAATGCGGGAGATGTGTTTGTGTGCACCTCGCTGTGGCAGGAACCGCTGGCCAGAGTTCATTACGAAGCGATGGCAGCCGGGCTACCGTTTCTTACTACGGCAAGGGGGGGCAATCCCGAGATCGCAGCCGATCCGTTCGGCAAGCTTATTCAGAACCCGGAAGATCCGGCCGAATATGCCCAGAAGCTGAATGTGCTGTTATCGGATCTGCAATCGGCTCGTCGTCACGGACTCCAAGGCCGCCGTTTTGTCGAGAAGGGCTTTACTTGGGACCGGGTGGCCAGGGACATCTTAACCGTCTGGCAGCCGTAACCATGACGCTCTCCCTATCCGCCATGCAAGCAGAGCTTGCATGGCGGAGGACCGGAGGTTTGGCTGCAGCGCGCGTCCGAGCCACGAAACACTTATAGCCTCATTCATAAACGGTCTCTATGGACCGTAAATAAAAGAGGCCTGCAGGCAGGAGGCTTGTTCGATTTATTGGGCTGCGCGATTGGAGAGACGGGCGAGTGGCGCTGCTTGCCCGTCCCTCCAATCGCGCAGCAGCGGAAAAGAGTGGATCGTTTCAAGACGAAATTACAGCAGGTTAGTCAGTTTCGTCCTCATCTTCATCTTCATCTTCGTCTTCATCTTCGTCCCCGTCTTCATCTTCGTCTTCATCTTCGTCCCCGTCTTCATCTTCGTCCCCGTCTTCATCTTCATCTTCGTCTTCGTCTTCGTCTTCGTCCCCGTCTTCTTCTTCGTCTTCGTCTCCGTCTTCATCTTCGTCCCCGTCTTCATCTTCGTCCCCGTCTTCATCTTCATCTTCGTCTTCGTCTTCGTCCCCGTCTTCTTCTTCGTCTTCGTCTCCGTCTTCTTCTTCGTCTTCGTCCCCGTCTTCATCTTCGTCCCCGTCTTCGTCTTCGTCCCCGTCTTCGTCTTCGTCTTCGTCTTCGTCTTCATCTTCATCTTCGTCTTCGTCTTCGTCTTCATCTTCGTCTTCGTCTTCATCTTCGTCTTCATCGTCGTCATCGTCGTCATCGTCGTCATCGTCGTCATCGTCGTCATCGTCGTCATCGTCCAATTCTAACTTTTCTGTTTCGCCGTCAGCCATCTCCACTTCTATTTCTTCAACTTCCTCCCAGTCCACTTTGCTCATCAAAGCAGATACCCCTTCGTCCAAGGAGTAATTGATCTTATCGCCGTTCGCAAACTCAATTTCAACTTCAGCAGCATCAGGGTAGGCAGCCAGCCAGTGCTTCACTTTTTCGGCTTTAGACAAAACAACCATTCCTCTCCATGTTCGTCTCGAAACTTTTTTTAGTTAGTTTCACTGTATACTATGATCTCGTAGTCGCGATGTATAGGCTGGTTATAGAAGACGAAAGCGGATATTTACCAACTTATTGTTATTTACACAAAAAAATGCACATACACACATATTTAGGTGTTCATCCGCAAATACCCTTACGGGGTATAGATGCTTTACATAATATTTATAATAAAGCACTAAGTCACAAGGAGTAAAACCATACGGAGCAAGAAAAAAAAGAATAAACCTGAGCAATTTGGGGATCACCAAAATGATCGAAATTTGTATCATGCTGGAGGGACGGGCAAATGAACATTTTGATTGTAGGCATGGGTTATGTCGGCGTCACGACCGGGCTCATCTTAGCTGAGCTCGGTTGGAAGGTAACCGGATTCGATACGAACGAGGCCAAGCTGAACCGTCTGGCCGTAGGAACCCTGCCCTTCTACGAGCCCGGCTTGGACGTTCTGCTTGAAGAACACAGCCGTGCAGGAAGCATCTCGTTTACCTCCGATTTTGAAACCGCCCTGCGGGAGCATCCGATCATTTTTTTATGCGTCGGCACTCCGTCCCGGCCTGATGGAAGCGCCGATCTGCAGTTTATACGGCAGGCTGCCGAACAGATCGGTTCCCTGATGACGGAATACAAGCTCGTAGTTATTAAAAGCACCGTTCCCGTAGGCACGAACGAACAGGTTGTCCGGTGGATCGGCGAGGCGCAGCGGGAGCCGGTTTCGTTCGATGTGATATCCAACCCGGAGTTTTTGCGAGAGGGCAGCGCTCTGCACGATGCGCTCCATCCCGACCGCGTCGTAATCGGCAGTACGAACAAGCAAGCGACCGCAATCATCACCGCTTTATACAAAGATATGACTTGTCCCCTGATTGTCACCAAGCCGCAAACCGCGGAGATGATCAAATATGCGGCAAACGCTTTTTTGGCGACGAAAATCTCCTTCATCAACGAGCTTTCAAGGCTCTGCGACCGGCTCGGGGTTTCCGTTACTGATGTGGCTCACGGGATGGGAACCGACCCTCGCATCGGACCGCACTTTCTAAGGGCAGGCATTGGCTTCGGCGGATCCTGTTTTCCCAAAGACATTCAAGCGCTGCTGTATACCGCAAAAGAGCATGGCAGCGAGATGACGCTGCTGAACAGCGTCGTCGCCGTGAACCAAACGCAAATCTCTTACGCCGTGCATAATTGGGAAAGAACCTTCGGATCCTTTCGCAATAAAACCGTAGCCCTGCTAGGTCTGTCCTTCAAGCCTGAAACAGACGATCAGCGTGAATCCCCGGCACTTTCCGTTCTGAAGCACCTGATGGAAGAGAAAGCCATCGTTCGCGTACATGACCCTGTCTCCAAGCTGCCGGCCGACATGGCATCCGACCGCGTCCGCCAGTTCGAGACGCTGGAAGATACGGTCGCCGCTTGTGACGCTGTCATCCTTTGCACGGAGTGGAAGCAGTATACGACGGCAGATTGGGGCCTGCTGAAAGAAAGCATGAGGCAGCATTACTTTCTTGACGGAAGAAATGCGCTGGACGGTAAGCGGATGAGCTCTCTGGGGTTTAGCTACCGATGCCTCGGAAATCCGTGAGGAGAGATGACGCTATGAAAATATTAGTGACCGGAGCGGCCGGATTTATCGGCTCCCATCTATGCGAGAGGCTGCTTCAAGATGAGCGTGTCGAGGTAATCGGCCTGGACGCTTTCGTTCCTTCGGCGTCCCCCATATGGATGAGGGAAAGAAATTTACACGCATTGCTCCGGCATCCGCGCTTTACTTTGGTCAAGATCGATTTGCGTACCGTCAGCTGGGATCAGCTTCTCCCTAACGTCGATATCGTCTTCCACCTGGCGGGAATGCCTGGCGTACGGTCAAGCTGGGGGGAAGATTTCAAAACCTACATTGCCCACAATATCGCAGCGACGCAGCGATTGCTGGAAGGGTGCAAACGGTATAGCATCCGCAAATTTATTTATGCTTCCACCTCGTCGGTTTATGGCCAGAAGACGGGACCGGTTGTGGAATCAGCCGTCGTGGAGCCGCTGTCTCCGTACGGCGTCAGCAAATTAACGGGGGAGCATCTGTGCAAGGTGTATGCTTATAATGAACAACTGCCATTGACCATTCTCAGATTTTTCACGGTATACGGACCCAGACAGCGTACAGACATGGCTTTCCATCGGTTTATTCGGCGCATGCTGGAGAACAAGCCGATCCCGCTATATGGAGACGGGCGCCAATCTCGCGATTTCACCTATATAGCCGATTGCGTGGATGCGGTAGCCAGGGCTGCTTACGCCGATGGATTAATCGGGGAAACGATTAATATCGGAGGGAAGGAAAGAGCCTCTGTTCTGGAATGCATTTCCATCATCGAAGAGCTGTTCGGACGTAAGGCGGACCTTCAGAAAGTCGGAGACATTTATGGAGAACCGAAGCAAACGTGGGCGGATATCGGAAAAGCGCAGTCGCTGCTCGGCTACCAGCCTCAAACCGACCTGCGCACCGGGCTGGAAGCGGAATACCGGTTCTTGCGCGATCTGTACAGGGTCCAGTAAGGCTGAATAAACCCGCTTTCCATAGGAGGAACCGGTTCCGCCGGGGAATGCGGGTTTATTTAGAGGAACCCGTTCTGCCGGGGAATGCGGGTTAATTAGCGGCCGTCGCCTTGAGACATATTCTGGGTTAGCCCATGACGAACGGCATAGGCGGTCAGCTGAACGCGATTGTCCAAGGCGAGCTTGCCCAAAATGTTCTTGATATGGTTCTTGACCGTATTTTCGGAGATGACGAGCGTTTCAGCGATTTGCCGATTGCTCTGCCCGGTCGCGACACAGCTTAAAATTTCTAGCTCCCGCTGCGACAGGACGCTTGGAGGAGCTTCGTCCGATGAAGTCCTGCCTTCGGAGCGGAACGACTGAAACAACCGGTCAGTAATGACCCTGGAAATTTCGCTGTTCTCGTCCAGCAGTCCTCGCAAATAGTGAACCCAGTCCTCGGGGTTCATGTTTTTGAGCAAGTAGCCTTGGGCGCCGTAGCGCACAGCGGTAAACAGATCGGCCACGTCATCGGATACCGTCAGCATAACGATGCGAATGTGCGGATACAACTGCTTAATCCGTTTGGTCGCCTCGAGTCCGCCGCCATCCGGCATGCGGATATCCATCAGCACAACGTCAGGCAGCAGCTCGCCGCACCGCACCACCGCCTCGCTTCCGCTCGCAGCCTCCCCGATCCATTCAAAGTCGGGCTCTCCCTCAATGAGCGCCCGTACCGCACGGCGGGCCAGCGGATGATCGTCGGCCACCAATACCCTATAGTTCATGACATTCTCCCTTCCCGCATCGGACCGGTCAAGATGAGCTCCGTCCCGGTACCCGGCGACGAGCGCAGGAGCAGCTCAGCCCCCAGGTCCATTGCGCGTTTGTTCAAAATGGACAGCCCGTAACGGTTTACGGCCACACCGTCCGACATGTCGAAGCCGAGGCCGTTATCGGCGATCCGCAGCCGCCACCGCTGGCCGTCCTCCGTCCGGGCAAGCTCGAGCCAAGCTTGGTCGGCGTTCGAATGCTTGCGAATATTCGTGAACGCTTCCCGGACGATGGAGAACAGCGCCACCTCGGCGGACGGCGGAACGTTCTCTTCCGCCGGTTCGACCAGCCAATCGACCGCAATGCCGGTCAAGCCGCTCCACTCCTCCAGCCAGGCTTGCAGCCTCATAGCAAAGCCGGCCCCTTCTTCCGGGACAGTCCGCAGGTTGAAGATCACTTGCCGCAAGTGGTGGTCAATCTCGGAAACCGCCTCCCGCGCTTCGGAGATTTGACCTTTCGTCAGCTGTACGTTCAAGAAGAACAGCACTTGCGCGATATTATCGTGCAGCTCTTCGGCGAGACGCTCCCGCTCCTCGTAGACCGCCCGTTTAGCCTGTTCCCTCGCGAGCGTATCGTTCATTCGAGCGATACGTTTGAACATCCAAGTGGCGAACACGAAGGACATCAGCAGCGTCAGCAGCGTGATATATAGATTGCCTGTTTCCATCGATAAAGAATCAAGCAGAAAGTCGTGCCGGACGTATTCGAATCCTCCGATCAGCAGCGTAGGCAGCAATATCGTCAACCATTTCAGCGTTCTCATGGACATGATGATTCCGTTCCCACACTTTCATTGAAAATTAAGGCGTTGCAGAGGGCCGCCTTCATATTCGCGGACGCTGCCATAACGTTAGTTACATTATAATGGGTTTTCTCGAACAAGCCAGCTGAATCTGAAATTTTCCGCATACAGACACAATTCGCCCTCATGCGAGTCACTTGCCCGAAAGACGCTTCAGCAAGCCAAAGACGCCGGGAGACGAAGCTCCTGACGTGGTTGCGCAGACTTTACTTTACCATTCGAACGAAGCTTGTTTTGGATACTCTGAATGATCGTTTCAGAACGCCCCATATAAGGAGTAATCGCCGTCTCATCAACTGGATACTGAGCAAGGAAGGCCTTCACATTCACCCGTTCAAGGATAGATTTCCTTTTTCATTCCCGCACTGAAGTTTTGCATACGAGTCTCACAATCTAAAATATGAGAATTGCATGTTGGTTGCTTGGACGGATGACATTTATTAAAAAGTTAGGTGCCGAAAGCTGCCTTATCGCTTGTTAAGCTTCTTCATGGATAACCTTTCTTCCCTTTCAACTTCAGGATATGCGGCGCCGGAATCCATAGGATAGACATGACAAACAACTTCATTATAAAGCATATTCATGTAAATCTGTTAAACCATTCACTTGCGTCCACATTGACAAACGAACAACATCCCGCTAAAATTTTAGTATCTGGTACTAATACTTGGTACTGGTATTAACCAACATATTCTTGCATACATGAACAGTGACCCCATTTTATTCGATCGAGGTGTTTAATCATGTTTACCGAACCTGTTCTCCCGATGTCCGGGCCGCGTTACCGTTCCCGGATGACCGCTATCGGCAGTTATGTGCCTGAGCGCATATTGACGAATGCCGAGCTTGAACGCATGATCGACACGAACGACGAATGGATCGTACAGCGCACCGGTATCCGCGAACGCCGCATCGGCGAGCCTGACGAGTTCACGAGCCGTCTGGCCATTCGAGCCGTGCAAAATATGCAGGAGCGCTACGGCGTGGCGCTGCACGATGTCGATCTGCTGCTGGTTTGTACGAGCACGCCTGACTTCTCGTTTCCTTCCACCGCTTGCCTGGTGCAAGCGCACTTCGGCATCGAGCAGACGTTTGCGCTCGATTTGAGCGCGGCTTGCGCGGGCTTCGTCTACGGCCTGCATGTGGCGGACGGGATGATCGCTTCCGGCATGCACCGGAAGGCGCTCGTCATCGGCGCGGACGCGCTGTCCAAAATCGCCGACTATACCGACCGCACGACCTGCATCCTGTTCGGGGACGGGGCGGCTGCCGTGCTGCTCGAGCGGACGGACGATCCCCGCTCGGAGCCTGCGTTTTTCAGTTATACCGCAGGCAGCGACGGCAACGGGGCGGCGCATCTGTACCGCTCGAACACAGCGGCAAGCTTGAACGGCGCCCCCCTGCGCGGAGACGGAAAGCTCGTTCAGAACGGGCGCGAGGTGTACAAATTCGCCGTGCAAACCGTCCCAAAGGGCGTTGCCGAGCTGCTCGCCCAAGCCGGCTTGACAACTGCCGACATCGATTGGTTCCTCCCCCACAGCGCCAACCTGCGCATTATCGAATCCATCTGCGACAAAACCGGCCTCCCGCTCGAACGAACGCTGCACACAATCGAGCTTTACGGCAACACATCGGCGGCCACCATCGGGCTGGCCATGGATGAAGCCGTTCGGATGGGACGGTTCCGGGACGGGGATCGGCTGCTGCTCTTCGGCTTCGGCGGCGGCTTCGTCCACGGCGGGCTATTGATGCGGTGGAGCGACCTGAGGGAAGGATAAACGCGGAACATCCGGACGAATGCCTACGACACCTGTCCATACCGCCACACGATCCCCGACATATGCTGTATAAACGATCGTCACAGGTAAGGATCGATAACAGATCGAGGAGGGATCGCCGTGTATCCTCCCTACGTGGGCATTCTCGTGAATGATAACGAACTCCGTAAAATCCCGTTGGGAACTTGGAAATACGAAGCTATTGAACATTATGAAGAGGCGGGAAAAAAATACGGATTCACCCCCTGCTTCTTCAGGATTTGCGATCTTCGCGCCGGGCAAAAGACGGTGAAAGCCTACGTAAAGCAGCTCGAAGGTTATGTACGGCGGAAAATCCCCGCTCCGCTTGTCATACACAACCGGGCGATCTATCTGAGCAAATCCCAGGATCGCCGGTTGTCTTCCTGGGTTCGCGACGGCCGCCAGCTGTTCAACCGCTGGAACCGGTACGGCAAGCTGCGCATCCATCAATTGATGCTGGAAAACCCTTCGTTGCATCCGCACCTGCCGGCAACCCGACGAGCTACGCCGGACGGTATCGCACGATTGATGAAACGGTTCGACTCGTTGATCATCAAGCCGAACAACAGCAGCATCGGACGCGGCGTGATGAGAATGGACCGGACCCCAACAGGATGGAAGCTATCCTATCCGATTTCGTTCGGCCCGGTGAACCAAAAGTGGCGCACCGTCAGATGGAAAGGAACGCGGCTGCCGGCCGTCCTACGCAGCCGCCTCCGAAAAGAAACGTACATCGTACAGCAGCGATTGCCGCTGGCAACGTTTCAAGGAAGCCCGTTTGATCTGCGCGTCTCCGTGCAGCGGACGGCGGACGGAAGCTGGGATGTAACGGGAATCGTCGCCAAAGTCGCCTCCAAGCATACGTTCGTGACGAACGTCGCCCAAGGCGGCACGACTTACCAGCTGCCCCTCATCCTGCAAGAAGAATATGCTCACCTGGACCCCGAGGAAGTCGTACAGCGTATTTATAACTTCTCCATACTTGTCGCCTCCCATCTGTCCGATCGGCTTCCGCATCTGGCAGATTTGGGGCTGGACGTCGGAATCACGACGGACGGTTACCCGCTGTTTATCGAATGCAACGGTAAAGACCAGCGCTACAGCTTCCGCGAAGCCGGCATGCTGAGCGAATGGATCGCTACGTACGACAATCCGATGGCATACGCCAAATATTTGCTCGACGGCTGTTCCGGCCACGTTTGAACGTCCGAACATGAAGAAAGGACCGTTCAAACCCGGGACGGTCCTTTCTTCATGTCTCGCCGCATTTGGCGAACCAGGCGTCGCCTGATCGTTCGACCTTATGCCGGCACGGCGCTTCGAAGATGCCGCGGGGGGCCAGTGCCGCCTTATTCGCTCAGGGGGCCGATCGCAATCCAGTTCACGATCCCTTGAATATCGGCCGCCGATTTCAAACGAACGAGCTCGAGGATCGCGCAATCAGCCAGCTTTTCTTTCACAACGGCAAAGGCATCCGACTGGCTTGACGTGGCTACGAGCACGTAGTTAGCGTCAGCGAACGGTTGATCGAACGTGACAAGCAGTTCGACTTTCTCCTCTTCCGTGTACAGGTTGAACAGGCTTAATCCGAATTGCTGCACAACGGGTTGCCCCGCTATCGCTTGCACCGGACGCAGGTAGGACCGCGGGGAAGCTGCTTCGCTTTCGATCACCATCCCGCTTTCCGGCGATAGCGCATGCAGCCGGAGCTTGTTCTCAGCCTCTTGCCGAGCGCTCTGGTCCTCTGCGACAGACTCGATCGTAAACGCTTCGGCCGTCTCCGCAACCGGTTCGATGTACGAAGCATCGATGAACGTTTCCGCAGCCGAGTTCCCGGGAAGGATGACCGCTGCCTTCGTCTCCGTCTCGGCCGCTTCTAATTCGGCCTCCGGCGTTGCTTTAAGCTCCAGCTCGGCTTCAGCGGCCTCTTTAAGCTGCCTTGCCGCTTCGCTCGCCGAAAATCCGTTCAACAGCGTTTGGAGCGACGTGTCCAAATGAAGCATCGAAATCGTACCGGGGATCAAGTGGTACCCCGATAAGGTTTCCTGCATAATGTGCAGGCCGTCTATGGAATCGACGCTTACATGATCCGTCGATACCGCCCCGGCCGCCAGCTTTTCCGCCGTCACCGCACCCCTTTCAAGCGCCGAGCTGTTCACGGCGTTTGCGCTCAGCTTCTCCGACGTGACGCTGCCATCCGCCAGACGGTCGGTCGTGACGCTCCCGTCCGCCAGCTTTTGCGAGGTGACGCTGCCATCCGCCAGCCGATCCGTCGTCACCGATTCCGCGGCAAGCTGCTCCGTGCCGATCGCCCCCGGCGCCAGATGCGCGCCGCGCACCGCCCCTTCCGCCAGGTTTACGCCGGTCACCGCACCCTCCGCCAGCTTTTCCGTCGTCACCGCGCCGTCATTCAGCTTCTCGCGCGTCACCGCACCGGTAACCAGCTGCTGGGTGCGAACGGAGGCTTTGCTCAAGTGCACGTGATGAATCGCGCCCGGGGAAACGTGTTCCGCTTGCACCGCTTCCCGGCTAAGCTTCTCCGACGTGACGCTCCCTTGCCCCAGCTTCGCCGAGGTGATCGCCAAATTCGTCAGCTTATCGGTCGACACCGCCTCGCTGGAAATTTTTGAAGTCGTGACGCTGTGGTTGCCGAGATGGCCGTTCAATACCGCGCCGTCATGCAGATGCTGCGAACGCACTGCGCCGATTCCCAGCTTGTCGGACGTGACCGCGCCGTCTTTCAGCTTCTCCGTCGTGAGCGAGCTCTCCTGCACATGCTCGGTACCGACCGCCTTCGGCGCAAGCTGTCCCGCCTGCACCGCCTGATCGGCCAAATGCTGCGTATCGACCGTACCGGCCGATACATGCTCGGCCTTGACGGCCCCTCTCCCCAGCTTCCGCGAGCTGACAGCTCCTTCCGCCAGCTTCGCCTCGGTCACGGCTCCTTCCGTCAACTGCGGCGTGCCGACGCTCGACGATGCCATCTTGTCGACGGTGATAGCGCGATCGGCCAAGTGACGGCTCACGATGACGCCCGGCTCCACGTGCCTCCCTTCGATAGAGCCGTCCTGTACGTGCAAGCCTTGCACCGCGCCTTTGACCAGCTTCGCGGAAGTGACCGTGCCGTCCTTCAGATGAGCGGTATGAACCGCTTCATCAACCAAGTGAATCGCTTCGATCTGTTTCGAAGCGACGTTGACGCCGCGAATAAGACCGGATGTCAAATGCTCGTTCAAGACGGCCCTCGGCTTCAATTGTTCCGCGCCGATACTCCAAGGCGCCATTTTCTCCTCCGTCACGGAACCGTCAGCCAGCTTATCGGTGCCTATCTCGCCGTCCACCAGCTTGGCCGCCGTCACGGACAAATCGCGCAGCTTCTCAGTGGTAACCGCGCCGTCCGAAAGCTTGGAAGTGTTGACGGCGCCGTTTGCCAAATTGCCCGAGAGAATCGCGCCGCTTTTGATTTTATCCGAGGTAATCGATTGATTTTGCAGCAGCTCTCCGGTAATGGCCTCATCCGCCAAATGATACGTATGGATCGATTGTTCGGCGATTTTGATCGCATCGATCGTTTTATCGGCCAGTTTCTCGGACGTGATGCTGTTATCGAGCAGCTTGCTGCCTGTGATCGCCCGGTCCTGAATTTTATCGGTCGTTATCGAATTCGTCGCCAAATGCTCCTGCGTCACCGCACCCCAAGCCAGCTTTTGCTGGTTTATGCTGCGGTCCGCCAGCTTGGAGGTATCGACGGCGTAGTCCGCCAACGTATCCTTGCCCAGGCTGCCTCGTTTAATTTTGCTTCCGTCAATCGCATAGCGCGCAATTTTCTCTGAGGTGACGGCTTCATCAGCCAAATCGTCCGTGTATACAGAAGCTTCCGCCTCAAGAGTCACTTTCGAGGTCGATGCCCTCAACGAGCTCTCATCCGACGAGGAAATATTCGGTTCTTCCTTTGTAAGATTCGCGGCGGACGTCCAGCTCATCGCATCTCCGTCGTTCTGCTTCTCCCGATCCTCATTCAACCAGCGTAATTCGTCATATAACGAATCGACCCGCTTTTGAGGGGGCTTTATTACATTGCCGGAATTCCGGCGGTTCACCTTTTTCATCCGGGATCCTCCTACTATGCCTTGTTCCTGCAGTACATCGCTGATGATGGTTAAGCAATCACTGCTAACATATGCATGCCCCTATACGGTGGTCATTCGCCCTGTGAAAAATAGGCGGTCGCGTACCAGCGCGGCGGTACGCCGGGATTCTACGCAGCGCCAGGTTCAAGCGATTCGCCTCATCCAGTTGTAATTCCGCGCTGAAATCCGCATAATGAGGGGGAACGACGGAACGTCACTTGCGGCCGTTAGCCGTCCCGTTCGAAGTTAACCAAGCGAAAGGATGATGGAAGGTGATTTCGCTGCAAACCGCCATCGAACGATATGCCGGGTTGGCTGTGCAGGTGGGCATTAACGTGCAGCCGGGCCAGACGCTGGTCGTTCACGCGCCGCTGTACAACGCCGATTTTGTTCGATTGATCGCGAAGAAAGCTTATGAGGCAGGCGCCAAACACGTGCATGTGGAATGGGACGACGACGAGCTGAAACGAATGAAATATTTGCTGGCGCCGGATGAGGCGTTTCATGAATATCCGCAGTGGAAGGCAAACGGGTACCTGGAAATGGCGGAGGCGGACGCCGCATTCTTAACGGTGTACTCGCCGACGCCCGACTTATTGAAGGACGTCAAGCCCGAGCGGCTGTCCGCTGCCAGCAAGGCGTACGGCTCGGCCATGCGCGAATACCGCGCTCTGATGCAAGCCGGTAAGATCAGCTGGGCGATTGTGTCGGCACCTTCGCCGGGATGGGCGCAGAAAGTATTCCCGGGCTCCGGCGAGGAAGAGGCCATCCGCAAGCTGTGGGAATATCTCGTTCAGGCGGCGCGGGCCGACCGGGACGATCCGGTGCAAGCTTGGCACGACCATCTGCTGCAGTTGAAGGGGCATGCGGACCGCATGAACGCCAAGCGGTACGCGCGGTTGAAATACAAAGCTCCCGGAACCGAGTTGACGATCGATTTGCCCCCTGAGCACCAATGGGTGGCGGGAGGCATTCGCAATGCGAAAGGCACATTCTTCGTCCCTAACATTCCGACCGAAGAATTGTTCACCCTGCCGCACCGTGACCGCGTGAACGGCACCGTGGCGAGCACGAAGCCGCTGAACTGGAACGGCCAGTTGATCGACAAGTTCAGCATCACGTTCGAGAACGGCGTTGCCGTGGCCTGCACCGCGGAAACCGGGCTGGACACGCTGCAGCGTCTCATCGCGACGGATGCAGGCGCCGCACGGCTCGGCGAGGTGGCGCTCGTGCCGCAGCATTCGCCGATCGCAAGTATGAACGTGTTGTTCTACAACACGGGGCTCGACGAGAACGCTTCGTGCCACTTGGCGTTCGGCAACGCCTATCCGCTCTGCGTGCAGAACGGCACATCCATGAATCCCGAAGAGCTCGAGGGGCTCGGGGCAAACCTGAGCCTGCTGCATGTCGACTTCATGATCGGCTCGGACGAGCTCGACATCGACGGCATCACCGCAGACGGCGTGACCGAACCTGTTTTTCGCCGCGGCAATTGGGCGTAATATCCAAAAACCCTGACGACAGAAAGCTCCACCAGGGTCTTTGGCCAGATGTGCGGTAGGCTTGCTCAACCTTCCATCGATTCCTTATACCGGTAACAATCGGTCGTATGATCCATCACCATGCCGGTGGCCTGCATATACGCGTAACAGATCGTCGAGCCGACGAACGAAAAGCCGCGCTTCTTCAAATCTTTGCTCATCGCATCCGACTCCGGCGTGCTCGCCGGCACCTCGCGCAGCGACGCCCACCGGTTCCGTTTCGGCGCGCCGCCCACGAAGCGCCAGATGTACGCGTCGAAGCTGCCGAATTCCTGCTGTACCCGCAAGAACGCCTTGGCGTTCGTGACGGCGGAGCGGATTTTCAGCCGGTTCCGGATCAAGCCGGGATCGGCGAGCAGCTCCGACAGTTTCGCCTCGTCGTAATTTGCGACGACGGACGGCTCGAACCCGTCGAACGCTTCGACGTAACGGGCTCTTTTGCGCAGCACGGTGTACCAGCTTAAGCCCGCCTGCGCGCCTTCCAACACCAGCATCTCGAACAGCTTGCGATCGTCGTGAACGGGGACGCCCCATTCGTGGTCGTGATAGTTTATATATAACGGATCTTCATTCACCCATTCGCAGCGGTGTGTCATCTCTCCAACCTCCTGTATCCTCGCGGTTATTCCTACCTGTTATAGAACGTACGTTCCCGTATCATACCACAATTTCAGCCCGGAGCAAATATGCCTTTTGTTTCCGGTCCGCATACTTTTTCTTTGCCATGCGTATCAACTATGGAGAACCCAGTATACGATTCGGTAGGTGAAGATCATGATGAACGGCAAATATACCGTGTACGAGCAGCAAACCGCCAAAGCACTGATCCGTTGGGAGAAGGAGCTGCTGAGGACGCCCGGCCTCTTCGAAAAAACGTCCAAAGCGGTGCAAACCCGGATTAACCAGGTGATTCCCGAGAAAGTGCATACGGCCATTACCGCCGCCGTCAAAGGCATCGTACGATCCGCCCTCTTCACGATGGACTATATCCCGAAGAACGAGCCGCTGGCCGCCGCTTCTCTTGCCGAACGGGATCACAAGGCGGCGGAACTGCTCGCTTTCTACAAAAAGCTGGCCGCGGCCGAGGGCGCCGGCACCGGAGCGGGCGGACTGCTGCTCGGTTTGGCCGATTTTCCGATCCTGATCGGCATTAAGATGAAGTTTCTGTTCGAGCTGGCCCACGTATACGGACATTCCACGCTCGACTACCGGGAGCGGTTGTACATCCTGCACATCTTTCAGCTCGCCTTCTCCAGCCAGGCGATCAAGCCGGCCCTGCTTCGCACGCTTGCCGAATGGCCCGAGACGTCGAAATCGCTGCCGCCGGCCGATTCCTTCGAATCGCACATCGACTGGAGGCAGCTGCAGCAAGAATACCGCGATACGATCGATTTCCGTAAAATGCTGCAGCTCGTCCCCGGCATCGGCGCCGTCGTCGGCGCCTGGGCCAATTACGGCCTGCTCGAGGAACTCGGCCAAACCGGCATGAACGTGTACCGGATGCGCTGGCTGGCTGCGCGGTCTTAGCCGGGACCGGACGCCCGGAGGAGCCGCCGCGGCGCGAATCGGAAGGCGGCGGCTCGCTTTCCCCGCCAAGCCTTCCAGCCGGGCGCTGCCTCGAGGGCAGGCAGGAAGGTTCGTTCGTGGCCGGACTGGCTGCAGCTTGACTTTTACATGCCATTGAATTATCTTAATATTAAGATTATTGCTTCCTTCAAATTGCAGAAAGGACGATACTTATGCCGAATGAACGCGATGAATCTTTACACTTATTTGTCGTCCTCTCCCGGGCTTGCGAATGGGTCACGGCGCACGCGCATCGGGACATCCGGCGGCATGGGCTGAATCCGACGGAATACGGCGTGCTTGAGCTGCTGTACCACAAGGGACCGCAGCCGCTGCAGCAGATCGGCGAGAAAATATTGATGACCAGCGGCAACATCACCTACGTCATCGATAAGCTGGAGCAGAAACAGCTTGTCGTCCGCAAGCCTTGTCCCGAAGACCGGCGGGTCAGTTTTGCCGAGATTACGGAACGAGGGGTTGCCTTCCTGAACGATGCCTTCCCTGCGCACCAGCAGGTCGTTGCGAATGCGGTGGCCGGACTCACATCGGAAGAGAAGCGGCAAGCGATCGCGCTGCTTAAGAAGCTGGGTATCAGCGCTAAAGAAAGTTTCAAGCTCCCCGCCGACTAACGCTCCGCGTGTCCGGCCGCACACTTATCTCAATATTAAGATATTAAGGAGACGATTGTTATGCAAATCATGGTATATCCCCCAAGCATGCAGGGTACCGGCGCTTTCGACGGAGGCAAAATCACCGAGCGGAAGCCGGTCGGATTTCCCGGCGAAGGCTCGGTCGTGAAAGGAGTCGGACCGCTTTTTTACTGGTCTTGGGCATTCTCCAAGCATGAAGGGTACATCGGGCTGCATCCGCATCAAGGGTTCGAGATCATGACGTACGTCATCCAGGGCAAAGCCGAGCATGGCGATACGCTCGGCACCCGCAGCGTCGTCGGCCCCGGCGGTGCGCAGGTGATGCAAACCGGCTCGGGCGTCTCGCACGAGGAACGGTTCATCGGCCCCGATATGGAGGGCTTCCAGATTTGGTTCGAGCCTGAGCTGCGCGCTGCCATGCAGCGGAAGCCGACGTACAAGCAGTTCGAGCATGAGGAGTTCCCGATCCGCCAAGCGAACGGCGCCGTGCTCAAAACGGTGATCGGCGAAGGCTCGCCCATCGAGCTCGTCGCCGACGTGCACGTCTGGGACATCGAGCTCGAGCCGGGCGCTTCCTATACGCATACCATCCCCGGCGGACGTACGCTGACGGCGCTGGCCATTCGCGGCCAAGGCGCGTGGACGCAAGCGAACGGCTCCGATACGGCGTTCAACCACCAAGACTTCATGACGATGCGAGCCGACCAACCAACCGAAGTGACATTGAAAGCGGGCGACAACGACAAGTTGCGCATGATCTGGATCGAGGTGCCGACCCAAGTGGCGTACCCGTTATATCCGAAACGTTGATAACCGCGTCCGGCTTGATCGAGTAGGAGGCTACCCATTAGTTGAGTAGCCGACCTCTCACACCACCGTACGTACCGTTCGGTATACGGCGGTTCAACCGCTTGAGTGCAAGTTACGAAGACGCTCGTATTGGGCAGGGAAGTCATAATACCCTGCCTGTACGAGCTTTTCGTTTGTTATGGAACGAGACAGCACTGGGCTTCCGGCCACGCGCCAGTATCCCAGACGAGTATTTCCCCACTGGTAAGCCTGCCACTCCGGTATCCCCAACTTGCGCAGGTTTTGTACCTTTGTTTTCGGCTTCTTCCATTGTTTCCAGATGTACATGCGGAATCGTCTTCTCAGCCACTCGTTCCAGCTTTGTAGAATCCGTTTCATGTCAGCCACGTAGAAGTGACCGATCCAGCCGCGAATATAGACCTTTACGTCCTCCATGACCTGTCGAACATTCCTGCCTTGACTCCGACTCGTTAGTTCTTTCAGCTTCTTCTTCGCTTTTGCGAGAGATTGTGAATGAACACGGATATATATCCCGCTTCCGTTCTTCCCCAGAGCAAAGCCAAGGAATTTGAAATGTTTCCGAGCCACTACGCTGACGACCTTGCTTTTCTGCGCATTCAGTTTGAGTTTTAGCTTGTTCTCCAAGTACGCCCTACAGGATTCCAGAAGCCGCGTTGCTGCCCGTTTGCTCTTCGCCAGCACGACGATGTCATCCGCATAGCGTATGACCACTACGCCTCGGCGTTTCATCTCCTGATCAAACTCGTTCAGGTAGATATTGGCGAGTAGCGGCGATAGCGGGCCGCCTTGCGGTGAACCTTCTTCGGTCTCACGTCGCACTCCGTTTTCCATGACTCCGCTTTTGAGATACTTCTTAATCAGATCGGTTACTCGCTTGTCACGGATTTGCTTGCGCAGCAAGTTCATCAGCAGTTCGTGGTTCAAGGTGTCGAAATACTTCGAGAGGTCGATTTCTACGGCATAGCCGTGCCCCTGCTCCGTATAAGCTTTCACGTTCTGGATCGCTTGCTGCGCACTCCGTCCGGGGCGGTAGCCATAGCTACCCTCCGAGAAAAGCGGTTCGAACAGCGGTTGCAAC
Organism: Paenibacillus sp. JCM 9796; assembly: GCF_055379675.1. Lineage (NCBI taxonomy): Bacteria > Bacillati > Bacillota > Bacilli > Caryophanales > Paenibacillaceae > Paenibacillus > Paenibacillus sp. JCM 9796. The sequence goes on along the minus strand of NZ_AP043723.1, from coordinate 4,022,982 downwards.
TGTTGGGCAATGGCTTGCTGGATCACACGGTCCACTACGGTGGGAATGCCAAGTTTTCGCACTCCGCTTCCATCCGGTTTGGGGATTTCCTTGCGCCGCACAGGGCTTGGCCTGTATCTTCCTTCCCGAATGCTTTGCAAGAGTTCGTCTCTATGTTCCCGCAACCACGGTAGTGCCGCCTCGACGGTCATTCCGTCGATTCCTGGCGCTCCGTGATTGCTTTTGACCCGCTTGTAGGCTCTGTTTAGGTTGTCCCTGCCCAGTATCCTCTCCAGCAGGTCTGTTGCACTGTCTCTTTCTCTGCTTTCCCGAGCTCCGATACTCCGCGCTCCTGCATACTCTTCGTGTTCCACACTATCCCTTTGCGGGCAGCCCTTTCGGTATTCTGCTTTCATCGTATCGGTTCTCCTTCCTGCATGTACTTGAGGCTTACGATTGTTCGGCCCTTCCCGAAAAAAAAATTTCCGGTAGTATGGCCTCTGCTGACTTCTCACAGCAAGCTTTACTCCGCCTTTCGAATGGTCTACTTGACGTCTGTGAGATCTCCCCGGGTAAGAGCGATAACTTTCCCCTCATCCATCTGCCACATCTACATGATGAGATTCGGGCAGTATTGGACTTCGCTTTGTACTGCAAGCTCGTCCGCCTCATCATGCCTTCTATGTGATTTCTGTTCGTCAGACCGAGGGTTTGCCTCCGGCTTCCTTCAGATTCCGCCTCGCGGCGGACACCCTTGCCTTTGGCTAACAGTTCCTACTGCCAAGCCTGTAGCGGACTTTCACCGCCAAGTTATCGCCCATGCCGGGCGCACAGTAAAAGGGGCAGCCCTCAAGGTCAGGAATTGACCTTCTTGAGGGGCTGCCCCTTCGCCGCTTTCCGGAAGATCTGCTTGTTCAGCTCGACCCTCTGTACCCTATCAACGATTTAATCGATCGGCCACGCTTCCTTGTCGTAAGCCATTTCCCAGAACATGTACTCGTACCGGCTGCTGATCACGAAATGGCGCTTCATCCGTTCGCGATCGGCTTCGGACGCCTGCTCCGCGAGCTCGTCAAGCCGCGCAATCTGCTCCTCCACCAGCTCACGGAACCATTCACCGCCATAAGCTGCGATCCATTCGCGGTAAATCGGTTCGTCAGGCGTGCAGGACTGCAGCCGCTCACCGATTTCGTAGTACAGCCAATAACAAGGCAGGATGGCTGCCACGATGTCGCCGAGCGAGCCGGAATAAGCCGCGCGCAGCATATGCGAGGTGTAGGCGTAGGCCGTAGGCGCCGGCTCGAACGCCGCGTGTTCTTCCTCGGTGATGCCGAGCAGCTTGGCGAACTTCTCATGCAGGGAAAGCTCCGCGCCGTAGGTGCCTTGGGCGTGAACCGCCATCCGGTTGACCGTGTACAGATCGCCGGCCTTTGCGGCACCAAGCGCCTGCACGCGGGCGAATTGCGACAAATAGTAAGCGTCGTTCAACACGTAATGGCGGAAGCAATCGAGAGGCAGCGTACCGTCGCCGATGCCGCGAACGAATGGATGTTCGAAGCTTGCGTTCCAGCTTGTATCGACCGCTGCCCGAAGTTGCTCTGAAAATTTCATAAAAAGACCAGCCTCCTCCAAATTTTCCGATGAAATCGACTTCGCAAGACATGCGGTTAACGCACGTCTGTCATGCTAAAGTGCGGCAGCTGCGTGGCAAACACGAGCGCGGCACACCAGATGCACGCCATGAGCGCAACCAGCGCCGCATCGTTCCCCGACCAGCCGATGCGGTAATAAAACGTGCGCGCTCCGCTGCCGGAGAAGCGCTTCGCTTCCATGGCGACAGCAATTCGCTGGGCGCGGCGGATACTTTGCGCCAGCAGCGGAATCGCATACCGCTTGACCGAATCGAGCACGCCGCGCAAGCCCCGCGGCATTCGCACGCCGCGCACCAGGAAGGCCGAACGCAGCGTGCGGTATTCGGCTGCAGCAATCGGGATAAGCCGGATCGCGGCCATGAAGCTGTACGCATAGCGGGGCGGCAGCCGCAGCTGCTGCATCAAGGAATAAAACAGGAATACCGGATTCGTCGTCAACCCGAACAGCAGCCCGATCAGCGCCATGTCGATCGTTTTAAAGCCGATGTGCATGCCTCGGAAGAAGCTCTCTTCCGTAATATGCACGAGGCCATAGCGGAACCACGTCGTCTCGCCTTGACCGAAAAATACCATCGAGGTGGCGGACGAAACGAACATGATCCCGAACGGAAGCATAATCAGCATAAGCCTGCACACCGGCTGACCGGAAGCGAGAAACAGCAGCAGCACGTACATCCATGTGACATGAATCAGTACGTTAATGTTATGCGTTAACAGCACGATCACGAAAATCACGACGGACAGCAGCAGTTTAAAACTCGGATTCACCCGGTGCAGCCACGTTTCGCGGCCTGCCTTCATCAGTGGCATGGACGTTCAACTCCTCACCTTAACCGTTTGCTGCTCAGACCCAGTGCCGGACGCTCTGCCGGTCGCTTCGTACGCAGCCGGAAGCATGTCCGCAGCCAGCTTGCCGTCCCGCACTTCCCAGACGCGGGTGGCAAACGTGCGCACGATGCCCGGATCGTGCGTCACCATCACGATCGCGATGCCTTCCGCGCGCCACGCTTCCAGCTTCTCCAGGAGCGCGAACGTGCTGGCCGCATCCTGTCCGAACGTCGGTTCGTCCAGCAGCAGCAAGGCTTGCGCCTTAACCGTGGCGGCGGCTACCGAGAGCCGGCGCTTTTGGCCGAGCGACAGCTGATAAGGATGCTGGTTCCGCTGCGGCAGCAGTCCGAACTCGTCCAGCAGCGCCTCCGTTCTCGCGGCAACGCCGATTTCCGGTTCGCCATCCCTCCGGAAATTAAAAGCGACTTCGTCGAACACGCTGTTCGCGATGAACTGCAGCTCCGGATTTTGAAAGACGAATGCGGCCGTATCGACGACGTCAGTCAGCCCCTTCACCGCCGACCCGTTCATCCAATAACCGCCCTCTGTCGGAATGAGCTGCATCAGGGCGGACAGCAGCGTGCTTTTGCCCGCCCCGTTCTTGCCGACGACGGTCACCCATTCGCCCGGATGCAGCTCGGCCAAGTCCACCTCAATCTTCTTCGCCTTGCCGTGGTATCCGGCAAATTGACGGAGCCGGATCAAGGGCTCGCCTGTTCCGCCCGGCTTGCATGCAGCGCCGCGTTCGGCGGAAAGCTTACGCTTGCGGCTGTAGTCGTCCCATATGCCGGGGTACCAGATGCCGAAGGTCTGCAGCTCTTGTCGATGCTCGCGGAAAATACGCGAAGGCTCCCCATCCGCCAGCATCCGGCCGTCCGTGTCAAACAATACGACCCGATCGACGAAATCGACGATATCGTCAATCTTGTGCTCGACGATCAGTACGGTTTTGTTCGCCGTCACCCGTTTGACGGTTTCCCATACTTCGCGCGTGCCCTCCGGATCGAGCAGCGACGAAGGCTCGTCGAGAAACCAGACGGCCGGATCGAGCGCCAGCAGCGAGGCGATCGCCAGCCGCTGCTTCATACCGCCAGACAGCGAGGCGATCGGAAAGTGCGGATCTTCAAGCTCTAGCCCGACCTCTTCCAAATAAAAGCGGATCAGCTCCGGCATCCTCTCCCGAGGCACCTGCAAGTTTTCCAGAACAAACGCCAGCTCCTCATCCACATAGGGCATACAAAACTGGGCGTCCGGGTCTTGGAACAAATATCCCCAAGATGTCGGCCGGCTGATCCCGTCGAACTTCATCGGCACCTCGATCACGTCCGGTATCAAGCCGCTTAACACCTGCAGCAGCGTCGATTTGCCGCAGCCGCTCGGTCCGAGCAGCAGCACCTTCTCGCCGGGCCGGACATGCAGCGACAAGTCATCGAACAGCAGCGACGCGCTGCCGGGAAATTTCAAACGAAGCTGCGATACCCATAGACCCGGAGTTGTCGTTCCTGTATCGAATGCGCTCATCATGGCTTATTTACGTTCCAGGGCGTTATAATCGCTTTTGTTGACCGGACGCACCAACTGGGTCACGCCCGTCTTCTCCAGCGCGCTCACAAGCGCATAAGCGAGAGGACCACAAATGACGAAAGCGCCGACGAAGCGGAATACGATATACAGCGTCAAGTTCCAGGTTGTCAGTTCCAGCAAATAGCCTTTGAAATAATCGAACACCACGGCGCCGAAGCCCGAAGCCATACCCGCCAGGCCGGCCGCTGCCCAAGAGAAGTTCCGGTACAGGAACGCAGCGAAAATCAGCTCTGCGCACAACCCTTGTGCAATGCCGTACGTCAAAGCTTCGACCCCGTACTGCGAACCGGCCAATAGCTCACCGGATGCAGCCGCAATTTCAGCGAGCAGCGCCACGCCGGGTTTCCGAATAATAAGGAACGCAACCGTGGCAGCGATAAACCACATTCCGTACGTGAGCTGTTCCAACTGCAAGCCTGGTACTTTAAGTACGTTGTATACGTCGCCCCACAAGCGATAAATAATAGCAAACACGACCGCAATCACGATAGTGACCAAAATATCGGTCAATTTCAAACCTTTTGACATGGACGATCCCTCTCTTCTTATAAATAATTGTCCTTACAAGACGTCCCAAGGCTCGCCTGTCTCCCCTGTGCGGATTACGCCAAAAAAGCCGCCCCCGATCGATTCGGAAGCGGCCTTGTGAGCACTATTGAACCAGCGTGCTTACGCTCTCCACTTCCCTACGCTGGTATCATCCAGATCAGGTTCAGAGGGTCTAGGATCTATTGATCCAATCTCAGCCGATGCGGCTCCCCTAGTGACATAAACATATTAACACGATTGAAATAAATGTCAATGGCTTTCCTTGCTTATCTTTTTAAAAAAATCTTTGCAGAAACGGCCTAGTCAATCGTTTTGAATTCTGTTAATATTACTTTGATTTGTCATATTCCATAATTTGGTCGATACGTTCTAAGGGGGTTTCTCGGTAGCTGGCAAAAGCGGTGGACAGAAGTCGATAAGAAAAGGCGTCAGATCATATTGGAAGCGCTATCTTTTTTATTAACGGAAAGGAAGCGAGACCATGGAAAACATAATTCATCGTGAATTCGAAGCGGTTGAACCGGTGTTCGTCACCATCGAGATGGTGTCGCATTGTGGATATTGCACGCAGGTGCATGGCGATCCGTATTGCCGGACGCCAGTACATTGCACCAAATTTTCCGGTTCCTGCAGCCCGATTCATGTTAATTTGGCGACCTGCATGACTTGCGGTGAATACAAGAAAAGCACCTAGGCGTGAAAATCGACCGGACCGCGCAAGTAGAAGGCCCTTTCGGGGGCCTTCGTGCTTTTTTTACGGCTGTTTGCAGGTTGCTTTGTCTACGGTTCTGTGTCAAGATATCGATAGATTCAAACTACGTTAACGAAGGAAACAGGTGACGCATAAACCCCATGAAGATAACGTTTTTTCGGCTCTTAACGGAACTTTCATCGCGCAAGACCGTATCCCGCCTCACAGGAGCCTTCGCCAAATCGCGTGCCAGCCGCACGTTCATTGCGCAGTTCGCCAAGACGTACGGCATCCGCGTTGAAGATGCGGAGAAAGCGCTGCACGAATATGCGTCGTTAAACGACTTCTTCACGCGACGATTGAAACCCGGCTTGCGTCCGGTTCACACCGCCGATAACAGCGTTGTCAGTCCGGTAGACGCTTTGATCACCGGGATGGGCGACATACGCGAAGGAACGATGCTGAGCGTCAAGGGGCAGGATTACACCGTCGAAGAGCTGCTGGCGCAGAGCCCGCGGCGCATCAATTATACGAACGGCTATTTCTACGTGCTTTACTTAAGCCCGACCGACTATCATCGCATTCATGCGCCGATCTCGGGAACGATTATCGAGAAGGAGCACATCCCCGGCAAAGTGTACCCCGTCAACGATTTCGGGTTAAAACATATGCGCCGCGTACTCAGCCGTAACGAGCGGCTTATTACGTACATGCAGCACGGTACCGGCGAAGTCGCCGTCGTCAAGGTCGGCGCGTTGAACGTCAGCTCCATCCAATACGTATCGCCGCTGCCGGAGAAATTGTCCGCCGGTGACGAGCTCGCGTATTTCGAGTTCGGCTCTACAGTCGTGCTGCTCATGGAAAGCGGCACGTACGAAGCCCGATCCGATCTCACAGTCGGCAGCAAAGTCAAAATGGGCGAGGCTCTCGGCACCTTAAAACCGGCCCAGTCCTCGCGTTAGAATGAGTCGGTACGTGCTTGCCAGCCTGCACGTACCGACTTTTATGTTCCCTCCGGGAAAGGAGCGCTTCACATGTCTTTACAAACCCGAACGGCCGCCGACGGTCCGGCTTTGCGTCAACCGCCGAAAGCCGACGTCAAGCCGACTGTCTTTCGCATTTTGCTTGCTATCAGTCTGGTTCATCTGTTTAACGACACGATTCAATCCGTCATTCCCGCCATCCTGCCGATATTGAAAGAAACGATGCAATTGAATTATACGCAATCCGGTATTATCGTCTTTGCGCTGAACATGACCGCTTCCGTCATGCAGCCCGTGGTCGGTCTGTATTCGGACCGCAAGCCGCGCCCTTATATGCTGCCGATCGGCATGGGATTTACGTTCCTCGGCGTGCTCGGTCTGGCGATCGCGCCGAACTACACGCTCGTGCTGTTGTCCGTGCTGCTGATCGGCGTCGGCTCGGCCATTTTCCATCCGGAAGGCTCGCGCGTCGCCTACATGGCCGGAGGCTCCCGGCGCGGACTCGCCCAGTCGATCTTCCAAGTGGGCGGCAACTCCGGCCAATCGCTGGCTTCCGTAATGACCGCCCTCGTGTTCGCCCCGCTGGGCCAGATTGGCGCTATCTGGTTTACGGCGGTCGCAGGCATCGGCATCGCCGTGCAGCTGTTCATTTCACGCTGGTATAGCGGTTATGTAGCCGCAAATCCGCCGGCCGCCCGGAGGAACGGCGTCCGTGTGATGGATCGAAAGCGGAAGAAGCACATTCAATTTGCTGTCGTTATGCTGATCTTCCTCGTCTTTGCCCGTTCGTGGTACCATGCCGGGGTTACGATTTACTACCCGTTTTATTTAATGGAAAAGTTTTCTATCAGCTTGGAGCAAGCCCAGCTGTATATCTTTTTGTTCGCCGCCGCGGGGGCGGTCGGGACGTTCATGGGCGGTCCGCTGTCAGATAAATTCGGCCGGCGCAACGTCATCTTTTTCTCCATGTTCGGCGCCGCTCCGCTTGCACTAATTCTGCCTTACGCCGACGCCTTCTGGGCTTACGTGATTTTACTGATCAACGGCTTCATTATCTTATCCAGCTTCTCCGTCTCGGTCGTCTATGCCCAAGAACTGATTCCCGGCAAAATCGGCACGGTCTCCGGCCTGATCACAGGCCTGGCCTTCGGCCTTGGTGCGCTTGGCGCCGTTGCGCTGGGCGGTTTGATCGATAAGTATCACCTGCAAAGCGTCATGAGCTGGGTCAGCTTTTTGCCGATCATCGGGCTGCTTACGTTCTTCCTTCCGGGAGACCGGAAGCTTCAGGAATGGGCGAAGGAGGAAGCTTAAACGATCGAGCGGTCCATCCTTTGGCATGCGGATGTATGGTCCGGGCCAACAGGCCCGCTCTCTTTGCCTAGCAGGGCGGTGTGTGTCAGCGACGCTTTGAGCGGCTATCCCTTTCACTCAGGAACATGCGCGACGGGCCTACGCAATTGGTCTTTCCTTGTGTAAACCGCGTCGCAGCTTCCAAAAACAGGCGTAAACGGGTATGCTAGAGAAAAAACCGGAGCAACATCCGCCAAGGAGGCTTACAATGAAAACGGAGACCGAATGGGCCGAGTTATGCGGCTTGCTGCCGTCCTGGCTGGAAGCCAGCCGGCAGCAAGCCGCATACGGAAAGCCTGCCAGCTACATCCCCGAGCTTGCACACGCCCCGGCCGATGCGCTAGGCGTAACGATTATGGCCCCCGACGGGCAGAAAATCTCTGCAGGCGAGTGCGGGCATGCATTTACGCTGCAGAGCATTTCCAAAGTATTTACGCTGCTGCTCGCTCTGATGGATCAAGGCGAAGAAGGCGTGTTCCGCAAAGTCGGCATGGAGCCGACCGGGGACGACTTCAATTCCATGCTGAAGCTGGAGCTCGTGGAACCCGGCATCCCCTTCAACCCGTTGATTAATGCGGGGGCGATCGTCATTTCCTCGTTGATTCGCGGCAGGACGCCGGAGGAGAAGACGGAACGGATCCTGACGTTCTTTCGTACGATAGCCGGCGATGCGTCGCTGACGTACAATCAAGCGGTGTACGCTTCCGAATCGGCGACCGCGCACCGGAATCGCTCCCTCGCTTATTTTCTGAAGGACAACCGCGTACTGGAGGAAGATGTTGAGGAGGTGCTGGACGTCTACTTCAAGCACTGCTCCATTGAGGTCAACTGCCATCATATTGCCCGGATGGCGCTGGTGCTCGCCTTGAACGGCAAAGAGCCCGATACGGGGCGCGAGCTCATTCCGCGGCGCTACGTGCAGATCGCCAAGTCGTTCATGATTACGTGCGGGATGTACAACGCGTCCGGAGAGTTCGCCATCCGTGTCGGGCTGCCGGCCAAGAGCGGCGTCGCCGGCGGCATCCTCGCGCTGGTGCCGGGCAAATACGGCATCGGTGTCGTAGGCCCGGCGCTGAACGATAAGGGCAACAGCGTCGCCGGGGTTCATTTGCTGCAGACGATGTCCGAAGCGTGCGATTGGAGCATTTTTTAGCAGACCGCCGTCAACACGCCCGGGAAAAACCACCGTGACGCTCCCGCGTCAAAGTGGTATAATATTGGCTAATGTACGGAAGAAAGATTTAGGAAGGAATGAAATTCATGAATTCTCTTGCCCAGAAACTGAACGAGACGATCGCTCAGGAAAATGCGCACGTCTACGAAATGCTATCCGAGCTCGGCCGGCAAATTTACTTCCCGAAAGAAGGGATCTTGAGCCAATCCGCCGAGGCGAAGGCCAAAGCAAAGAAATTCAATGCTACCATCGGAACAGCGCTGGAGAACGGTCAGCCGATGCACCTCAAGGTGATCCAAGACACGCTGTCCGCCTATCAACCGAAGGACATTTACGAATATGCCCCTCCGGCCGGGAAGCCGGAGCTGCGTGCCGCCTGGCGCGCAAAGATGATCGAGGAGAATCCGTCCCTGCAAGGCAAAGGACTCGGCAATCCGATCGTCACCAATGCGCTTACGCACGGACTCAGCATCGTCGCCGACCTGTTCGCCGGTCCCGGCGACGCCGTCATCATTCCGGATAAGAACTGGGAAAACTACGAGCTGACCTTCGGCATCCGCCGCGGCGCCGAGCTTGTGTACTATCCGCTCTATAATGCGGACCGCCGCTTCAATGCGCAAGGACTGCGCGAAGCGCTGCTGGCGCAAAAAGATAAAGGAAAAGCGATCGTCGTGCTGAACTTCCCGAACAACCCGACGGGATATACGCCTGGCGCCGAAGAAGGCCAAGCGATCGTAGCCGCGATCCGCGAAGCCGCCGAAGCCGGCATCAATGTCGTAGCCGTCACGGACGACGCGTATTTCGGATTGTTCTTCGAAGATTCCCTGCAGGAATCGCTTGCCGGGCAACTTGCCGGCCTGCATCCTCGCGTGCTGTCCGTCAAAATCGACGGCGCAACGAAGGAAGAGTATGTGTGGGGCTTCCGCGTAGGCTTCATCACCTACGCCGGTCAGAGCGATGCCATGCTGGCCGCATTGGAGCAAAAAACGATGGGCATTATCCGCGCCACTATTTCCAGCGGGCCGCACCCGTCGCAGACGTTCGTGCTGCATGCGCTGCAGTCGCCCGAGTTCAAGGCGCAAAAGCAAGAGAAGTTCGACATCATGAAGGGCCGCGCCAACCGGGTCAAAGCGCTGCTCGACAGCGGCAAGTACGGCGATGTCTGGGAATACTACCCGTTCAACTCCGGGTATTTCATGTGCCTGAAGCTGAAAACGGTCGAAGCCGAAGCGCTGCGCACGCATTTGCTTGATAAATATGCCATCGGCACGATTGCCCTCGGCGAAACCGACCTGCGCGTCGCGTTCTCCTGCATCGAAGAATCGAACCTCGACGAGTTGTTCGATTCGATTTATCAAGGTGTGCTCGACATCCAGGCCGTCACCGCCAAATAAACGTAAAAGCCAAGCTGCGACCGGCTCCGGTCCAAGCTTGGCTTTTTTTGTTCGGAGCGTGCGGATGTCTGGTAGTTGCCCACATCCGCAGTGCAGCCGGGAGCATCCGGGAGATATGCGAAGGCCGCCCATACTCCGCTCTGACGCCCCTTCGCGCAGCGCGCTCATCCGCCTGTCCTCACGCCTTCTACGGCATTCGTCTACAGCCGTGTGCCGCGCCTTCTCCGTGCGAGCCCGTTGCGGTCGCGCTCGCCCGGCAAGGATCGGCCCGCCGGACACCAACGATCGTCCTCATCCATAAACTCCTCGTAGTCCTCCAAAAACGTGTCGGTCACCGTCTCTTGTTTTTCCTGCAATAGTCCTCACCCTCCGTCAAATCAACAAATTAAACAAGTACGGATCCTTATTGATCTCGCTGTACTGGAGACCGCGTTCGTTCATCCGTTCCAGCAGCGGACCGTAATCGTCCTTATGCTTCAATTCTATGCCGACGAGCGCCGGGCCGTTCTCCTTGCTCGTCTTCTTCGTATATTCGAAACGCGTAATATCGTCTGTCGGGCCGAGCACGAACTCGAGAAACTCCCGTAAAGCGCCCGCACGCTGCGGAAAATTAACCATGAAATAATGCTTCAGTCCTTCGTAAATAAGCGACCGTTCCTTAATTTCCTGCATCCGGTCGATGTCGTTGTTGCCGCCGCTGATGACGCAGACGACGTTGCGCCCCGCGATCTGTTCGCGGTACAAGTCCAAAGCGGCCACCGGGAGGGCGCCAGCCGGCTCCGCCACGATCGCATTCTCGTTGTACAGCTCGAGAATCGTCGTGCACACCTTGCCTTCCGGCACGACGACAATGTCGTCGACCACCTCGCGCACGATCGTGTAATTCAACTCGCCGACGCGCTTCACCGCCGTGCCGTCGACGAACTTGTCGATCTCGCCGAGCGTAACGATGCCCCCCGCATCGAGCGATTGCTTCATCGACGGCGCGCCGGTCGCTTCCACCCCGATGACGCGCGTGCCTGGGCTGATGCTCTTGACGTACGTGCCGATGCCCGCCATCAAGCCGCCGCCGCCGATGCCGCCGAAGACGAAATCGACCGGCTCGCGCATGTCCGCCATCAGCTCCATGCCGACGGTACCCTGCCCCGCCACTACCTTCGCATCGTCGAACGGATGGATGAACGCCGCCCCTTCCCGTTCCCCGTATGCGAGCGCCTCGCGCAGCGAATCGTCGAAGGTGTCTCCGATCAGCAGCACCTCCACGAACTTGCCGCCGAACAGCTTCACCTGTGAAATCTTCTGGCGCGGGGTCGTCGTCGGCATGAAGATTTTGCCCGGAATCTCGAGCGCTCTGCACGAGTATGCGACCCCTTGGGCATGGTTGCCCGCGCTGGCGCAGACGACGCCTTTGGCGAGCTGCTCGTCCGACAAGCTGCGTATGAGATTATAAGCGCCGCGAATTTTGAACGAACGCACCACCTGCAAATCTTCCCGTTTCAGGAACACATTGCAGCCGTATCTTTCCGACAGGATATAATTCTTTTGCAGTGGCGTATGATGCACCACATCCTTCAGCACATGGCTGGCCACAAGGATATCTTCCAGCTTGATCCGATTTTCGCCCATGGTTTTCATTCCTCACCCGTTATACTTAATTTCTACTATTATACACGGCCCGGACCAAAAGAAAATAATAAAAACGAAAACAGCCCTCCCCCAAGCCCGCAGACTTAGGAGGAGGACCGTTCTTTCGTTGTAAGGCTAACCTTTTTCTACTCTCTAACAATCTTTATCTATTATCGAATAATGACGGTGTGTACGAGTTGTTGTTTGCCGCGCAGCTCAACCGAACGACCGCTTGTCAGCAAGCTGACGTCACCGGAGATATACACGTCAGGCGATACGCCGTATACGGCTGTTTGAACGCTGCCGTTGACATTTTGATTAATGGAAATCGTCGCGATCGACCCTTGGGAGTTCAGGGTGTATCCGTTCAGCGTACCCGTCACCGAAAAATCAACCGTTTGCTGCGGATTGCCTTCGGCTAATTTCAAGACTTCCACGTAAATCGCTTTGCCGCCGTACGTACGGATCAGCACCTGGTCGTTCGCACGCAGTTCGCTCCAAGCGACGCGAGCGCCGTTACGGAATACGAATGCGTTCGCATCAAGCTCAACACTTACCGTTTCGTTATTGGAAGCTTTCACCTGCAGGATGTTGTTCGCAACAGGAGCGACAACCGAGCCTTTGACGGATGTATGATCCGGCAGCTGGCTGCCCGTACGGTCAAGCAAGGCCGCAAGCTCTGCACGCGTTACCGGTTGGTTCGGACGGAACGTATTGTCTTCGTAACCGTCGATCAAGTTTTTCTCAAGCGCAACGGCGATGTAACCGACCGATCCCGCTGGAATTTTGTTCGAATCTTTAAACGGAAGCTTAGCATTCATCTTGGCCTTCGCTTCGTCCTGCAGCTTGAGCGCCTTCACAAGCAGCGTCGTCGCCCACAGACGGTCCGCTTCTTTCTCCGGCTGCACCATGGTGTCGGTTTCCGTGAACAGGTCGTTCTGCAGCGCCACAGACACGTAGCCGACGGCCCAAGGATATTTCTCCTGTACCTTCTTCGCATCGCTGAAGTTCAAGTTCGCCTGCTTCGCTTCCGGCGATTCCGCTTGGTCGCGGAGACCCATCAACCGGACGGCGGCGGTAATCGCCTCGATGCGGCTGATCGTTTTGCGAGGTTGGAATGTGCCGTCTTCATAGCCTTCGAATACTTTCTTGGATGCCAGGCTCGCTATGTATCTGGCCGCCCACTCCACGTCTTTTCCTCTTAGATCGTCAAAGGTAAGTTTGATTTCAAGGTTAGCGCTCTTCGGCGTATACTTCGTCTGGATCGAGCTGCGTTCGTTGCGGTCGTTATCTTTGCGGTCTTTGTCACGGTCTTTGTCGTTACCGTGTGCAAATGCAGCCGTCGAACTTCCCAGCACCATGGCCAGCGTCAATCCCGAAACAAGCGTTTTTTTGAATGTGTTGTTCATCATCAGATCTCCTTTAACCGGTAGAATGAATAAAAGGCTGTAAGACCTCAGAACCTTCGCGAAGTGTTCCTGGATTCACCCATAGCTTTCGCCGCTTGGAAAATGTTTGTGGGGGTGCCACTTACTGATCCGTCGCAAAAATGATAGACTTATCTCTATACCCCCCAAAGGAGCGATATGAAAACCGATGAAACGCAAAGGAACTACGCTGTCCGTCGTCCTGGCGACGGCGGCTCTCCTCATGGTCGCAGCCATTTATTTATTTACGAATACGTCTTCTCCTTCCCGGACGGAAACGCAGTCGCAGACACAGCCGACAAGCGATTCGAACAAGAACGCCGTCGTACATACGGAAAGCGCACAATCCCTGCAGACGAAAGATACGGCGCTCCCTGCGGACAAGGTTGACGTGCTCATCGTCGGCAGCGAGCTGGAGGGGCTGTACTTGGCCCGCGCTGCGGCGGACGAAGGGCTGAAAGTGAAAGTGATCGACCCGCGCGAGGCGTTCGGCGGCCAGGTGCTGCAGGGAGAGATGTTGTTTCTCGACGAAACGCGCGACGACAAGCACCGGCTGCTCGTGCAAGGACGGGCGAAAGAGCTGTTTGACGGCTTCCGGCAGGGCAAGATCCGTAAGCTGAAGGAATTCGAGCAATACTTCGAACAGCTGAGCAAAGACATTCCCGTCGAGCAGGGCGTCGTCATCGAAGGCATTGAGCTGCAGCCCGGCGAGTTTGGCCCGCAGGCGGTGAAGGCGGTCGTCTACAAATCGAAGGACGGCCAGAAGAAACGGATCGAGGCGTCCTACTGGGTAGACAACACCGACTTCGCGGCCTTGGTCGGCAAGCTGCAGGTGCCCCGGCTGCCGGGACTGGAAGCCTTTTACGGCCAGAACAACGTCGAGTATATGAGCGCCGGCCTGATGATGAAGTTCAAGAACGTCGACTGGGCGAAATTCCAGAAGCAGTTTAATGAATTAACGAAGGAAGAGCGTAATGCGAAGTACGGCTGGGGCTCGGTCGACGGCAGCTTCGCCATCAGCCTCTCGGGCATGACGAGCCGGTACAAGCCGACGAACGATCGCGTATTCTTGCGGGGATTGAACGCGGTTAACCAGCGGGACGGCGAAGTGTTGATCAACGCCTTCCTCATCTACACCGTCGATCCGTCGAACGACGCTTCCATCCGGGAGGCGATGGAGCTTGGCAAGAAAGAGATGCCGCTCATTCTCGAGCATTTTCGCAAAAATATCGTCGGCTGGGAACACGCGGAGCTGAACGGCTTCCCGAACTACCTATATGTTAGAGAGTACAACCATTATGAAACGGATTACGTATTGAAGCCGTCGGACATGCTCGGCGCGAAGATGTTCTGGGACAACGTCAGCATCGCCGGATACCCGCTCGATCTGCAGGGCACCAGCGCCAATAAGTGGGGAATCGAGATGGGACGCCCGGATAAATACGGGATGCCGCTGCGCAGCTTTTTGTTGAAAGGGTTCGACAACGTCATTATGGCCGGTAAAAATGTCGGCGCTTCCGCTATCGCTTACGGCAGCGCGCGCATTCAGCCGAATACGAGCCTGGCTGCCGAATCGATCGGCGTCATCCTCGGGCAAATCCAGGGCCGTCAGAAGCTGCGCGCGGTGACAGAAGCCGATATGCCGGCGCTCCATGCCTACTTGGAAAGCAAGTACAAGATCAAGCTGACCGGCGTGACCGGCAACAACAAGCTGACCGGCTGGACGGCCGACGAGCTCGCTAAGCTCGATACCGGCGAAATCGTGTACCCCTCCTATATAAAAACAAGAAAAAAATAGCGCCGTCCGAGACGGCCTCAGCGAATCGCTCCCGAATGACTTCCGGATGAAGTCGGCCGGGAGCTTTTTTTTTCAATTGACACCCTCGAACAAAACAACTACAATAATTTAGTTAAAAGATTGAACTATTTATCCTTAAAATATTTATTGAAAGAAACGGGGTACCCTTTTTGGATCAATTACATGCATCCTCTCCAATTGAAAAATGGACTCGTTTAGTCATGCGCAAGTGGCACGCCGACATGTCCGTTCTGCTGAAACAAGGATTGCCTATCCAGCAATATTACATGCTCGAGGTGCTTCGCGACGGCCGTCAGATGAAGAGCTCCGCCATTGCCGAGTCCCTTCACGTTACGCTTCCGGCCATTACCAACCTGACACAGAAGCTCGTGTCCGGCGGTTATGTCGAACGGATATTGACGGAAGCGGACCGCCGCGTCGTATACGTACGCATTACGGAGAAAGGACTCGAAGCGCTGAAAGAGCTCGATGACGCAGCAGCCGGACTCGTCGAACGCTTCTGGTCGAGACTTGAGCCGGCGGAAGTGGACGAATTAACCCGGCTGCTCCGTAAAGCGATGCAGCCTAAAGAATAGGCCCGCCCCAACAGCCCCCATTAATTTCACCTCGAAGAAGGAGAATGAATATGTCAACGACCGAACCGGCAACGAAGGAAACAACGAATGAGAGTCAAGGCGCGGCGGGGAATATCGCGTTTTGGCCGGTGATGATCGGCATCTTTTTCGGATCGTTCCTGGCCTTGCTCGGGATGAGTACGATCAATGTCGCCATTCCCGTCCTAATGAATGAATTTCAAACCGATCTCGGCATGGTGCAATGGACGCTAACCGGGTTCATGCTGTCGACCGGGATCATCTCGCCGATCACGGGATACTTAGGGGACCGCTTCAGCACCAAGTACTTATATGTGACCGCCCTGATCGGATTTACGTTAACGTCGGGCCTTTGCGCAACCGCCTGGAATATCGAATCATTGATCGCTTTCCGGGTTATGCAGGGCGTGTTCAGCGGCATGGTCATGCCGGC
This sequence comes from Paenibacillus sp. JCM 9796, assembly GCF_055379675.1. NCBI lineage: Bacteria > Bacillati > Bacillota > Bacilli > Caryophanales > Paenibacillaceae > Paenibacillus > Paenibacillus sp. JCM 9796. The sequence goes on along the minus strand of NZ_AP043723.1, from coordinate 4,006,900 downwards.
GACGATGACCATTATTTATCAAGTCATCCCGCGCAGCAAACAGGCCTACGCCATCAGCATGTGGAGCTTGGCCGCGATGCTGGCCCCGGCGCTCGGGCCGACGCTCGCCGGCTGGCTGATTCAATCGTTCGACTGGCGCTGGTTGTTCTACATCAACCTGCCGTTCGGCGTCCTCGCTGTCGTCGTCGCTGTAAAAATGATACCTTATTACCGGCTTAATACGCCGAAATCGTTCGATTTGTACGGATTTATTACGGTGATCATCTCCAGCGCCTCGCTGCTCGTTGCCTTCAGCGAAGCGCATCGCTTCGGCTGGGCATCGTGGAAGACGCTCACGCTCATCACGGTCGGGCTGGTCAGCCTGTTCCTGTTCATCCGGCGCGAGCGCAGCACGCCGCAGCCGCTGCTGAATTTGAGCGTATTTAAGTATCCGCGTTACACGTTTACCTTGATCATCAGCTGTATCATGACCATCAGCCTATACTCCGGCACGTATTTGACGCCGGTGTTCCTGCAGAACATTCAGCACGTGTCGGCGTTCGATACCGGCCTTATCCTGCTGCCGTCTTCGCTTGCGATGGCGATTTTCATGCCGATTACGGGCAAGCTGTACACGAAAATCGGCCCGATGTGGCTGATCATCTCCGGTATCGTGCTGATGTCCGTCGGCACGGCCGCAATGGCGCAATTAAGCGTCGACATTCCGCACAGCTATATCGTGTTCTGGATGACCGTACGGAACATCGGAATCGCGCTGGCCATGATGCCTTCATCCAATGCGGGGATGGAAGTTATTCCGAGAGAATTGTCCGGACACGCTTCGTCGGCGAATAACTGGACTCGCCAAGGACTCGGTTCCTTCTCGATCGGTTTATTTACAACGATGCTCGCCTCCCGGGTAACCGTGCACGGGGAGGAGCTTGCCGCTTCCGGTGCGGTCCAAGACAAGGCGCTGCTCGGCGCACAGGCGTTCACGAACAGCGTGAACGATGTATACTGGCTGGCCACATTCATCGTGCTCGTCGGCATACCGTTCGCTTTCGTGCTCCGCAATCGCAAGAAGCCGGATAACGACGTGAACAAAACGGCGAAGGAAGCCGCCCGGCCTGCAAGAGGCGTAAGCGGCTAGACGCCTCTGCGCCGCGAAACGAAAGCGGGATTTCATGAATGATTTTGCGCTTTCCGGGCGCATCAAAGAAAATAGCGGAACTGAGGTACCTTATTTGCTGGCAGACGGCTCACAAACTGCCGTTCACTGCAAAAAGCGCACTCAAGTTCCGCTATTTTTTCGGTTATAATTCCATTTACAGGTATTCATGCTTCGTGGGTAGTTTCGCTAAAACCGCAGTTTTAGCTGCAGCTTCATGTCCGAGCCGTCAAACGAGACGCTGCGGATGCCGATATGCCGGGGCATATACGAATCCAGCCGAATGTCGATCGGATCGAGCTGGAACCAATCGAGGGGAAGCGACGCCTGCCGGATGTTGGTGCCGACATGCCGGATCGTCAAGACCGGCTCCTGCCAGGCAAGCTCGAAGCGAAGCTTCGCGCTTGCCGGCCAGCGCTCCTTGACGAGCAAGTTCACGTCGGCCACGAGCGTACCGTCGCGCAGCGTAAAGCGCGCCCCCGTTACGGTTGCATCGGGATGGACGCGGGGCCGCGCGGCCAGCGATTTTTTGATCAGCGAGTCGACCTCGCTTTCGCTCAAGCTCACTTCGAACTTTCGCTCCAGCAGCAGAGCCGCCAGCTTGTCGTCTAATCGCAGCGGCGCATAACTTAAATCGAGCGCTTCCGCCGGCTTGACGTACCATAGCGCGGCAGCTCCGGCCAAAGCACCGATGATGAGCACGGCGATCAACGCTTTCACAGCTTTCATCGCAGCCCCTCCCTCCTTGCTGCACGCACATTCCCCCGGCGCCGCGCTTATCCCGGCCTGCATGGGGTCGGAGGCGGCTCACCGGCCGCATTCGCAAGCCGTTATCGGGCGCCGGAGACTCGAGCCGGTCTATGCCGGTTCTCCGCACCAGCCCTTCCGGAGCGCACCCGCTTCCCGCTACTTCCGCTTATGGCTGCGCTCCGCCTTCGGCATGTCGGTGCGTTCCGGCTTCGACTTCAGCCAGCGCGGCGCGCCTTTGTTCTTGCGTTCGCGTTCGCGCTCCCGCTCCGTCTGGCGCTTGTCCGGCACCGCCGGCGCGCCCTTCTTCACCGGCCCCGGGCCCGCCGGCCCTTTCGCCTTCGGCGCTTGACGCTGGACCGGGGCGCTGGCGGTTTCGGCCCGCAGCGCTTCGCTGCGGCTGCTCATCTGCGACGCTGCGGCGCGCCCCTCACCGGCTGCCCGCACGCTTCGCTTGTCTCCGGCGGCCGCGCGTCCCGCTCCCGCAAGCTTCCCGGCGCTTTCTCGCGCCATTGCCGGACGTCCGTCCTCCGGCTTCCTGCGCTCCGCCGGGTTCCTGCTGTCAGCACCGGGTTCCCCCGCGACGGCGCCCCGCCCCGGCTTCGGATCGAACACTTTGCCGTGCGACATGATTTTACGCTGCAGATCGATGCCCAGCGACTTGGCGAATTTGTCCATAATGAAATGTTCCCGCGGCGTAACGATCGAAACCGCCGTTCCTTTACGCCCCATCCGGCCGGTACGGCCGACACGGTGCACATAATGATCCGCATCCACCGGCGGATCGAGGTTGAAGACATGCGTTACCTGAGGCAGATCAAGTCCGCGCGCAGCAACGTCGGTCGCCAGCAGCAGTTGAAACCGCCCGGCGCGGAACGCCTGCATCGCTCTGGCCCGTTCCTGCTTGAAGGAATCGCCGTACAGCCCTTCGACCGATAACCCGGCATACTTCAGCTTCGCTACTGCTTCACCGATATCGTCGGTCTCGTTAATGAATACGATGGCCTGCTTCGGATTATATAGCCTCACCAAGCGCCGCAGCGTGTCGATTTTGTCCCGCTCTTCGCTGACGAAATATAAATGCTCCAGCGTTTCCGATGTCCGTTGACTCGGATTGACCCGCACATAGACCGGGTCACGCATCCAGCGCTCGATGACGGCCTGCAGCTGCGGCGGATACGTCGCCGAGAAGAACATCATCTGCCGGTCGCGCAGCATTCCTTTGAGCAGCGCTTCGACTTCACCCATCGAGCCGAGCTCAAACACCTGATCGACCTCGTCCACCACGACCATGCGGATGCCCGACAGCTTCAGCTTCCGCAGCTTCACCAGTTCCTGCACCCGTCCAGGCGTGCCGACAACGATCTGCGGCTTCAGCTTCAGCTTATCGATCTGTCTCTCGATCGACGCCCCGCCGATCAGCTGCTGCACGCGAATACCCGTATCCTTGGTCAGCTCTTCCAGCGTCTGCACGATCTGCATGCCAAGCTCCCGCGTCGGCACCAAGACCAGCACCTGCACTTCACGCAGCGGCGCTTCGATTCGGTGCAGAACCGGCAGCGCATAGGCAAGCGTCTTGCCCGTACCCGTTTGCGATTGGGCCACGACATCTTTGCCTTGCAATGCCGGCGGAACCGCCTCCGCCTGAATCGGAGACGGATCGGTGATCCCAAGCTCCGCTAACCGCTTCACATACGGCGGATCGATCCGTAACGCCGAAAACCCCGTTAAACTCATGTCATCATCCCTTCAGTTGCATATCGTGATCCTAGTATACCAAATTGTTCCGCGAATTTCCCCTGCCCCGTCTTGACCGAGCGCTTGTTTTTATATACCTTAGTAAAAAGAATTCATTCTATAAAGAGAGGGTTCAACCCGCTATGCGTACAAAGATCGAGATCGTATCTGTAAACGTTGGCCGTCCCGCCCCCCTTGCTTACCAGAACAAGATCGTCCCCTCAGGCATCGGAAAAACGCCGGTGTCCGTACCTCTGCAACTCTCTCTACTCAATCTTGACGGAGATGAGCAGGCGGATCTGGTTCATCACGGCGGCCGGGATAAAGCGGTATGCGTTTATTGCGTCGAGCATTACCCGTACTGGGAGTCCTTGACAGGCACGACCCTATCCTTCGGGGCGTTCGGAGAAAATGTGACGGTAGGCGGGCTTACGGAGCTTGAAGCTTATATCGGAGATACGTTTCAATGGGGAGACGCGATCGTACAAATCAGCCAGCCCCGCCAGCCTTGCTTTAAACTGGCAGCCAAGCACGGCTGGCCGGAACTTCCGAAGCAAGTCGAAAAAACCGGATATACCGGTTATTATTTCCGTGTACTGGAAGAAGGCCGGGTGTCCGCAGACAGCAGCCTGCAGCTGCTCGAGCGTGACCCGCAAGCCGTAACAATCGACTATGCCAATCGAATCATGTATCGGGACCAAACAAATGCCGCCGCTATGGAGCGTCTGCTCCAGCTCCCCGCGCTTTCGGCAAGCTGGCAGGCTACGTTCCGCAAACGCCTAGCGAAACTGAACTAACCCTATATTATTCGCTCATCTCCTGCCGCTTGCGGGTAATCCACGTAAACACGGCATCCAGGGCCCGTTCGTCCTCCTCCTTCGGAAAACGATGCCCGAGCCCTTCGTACAGCTCCATCGCATAGTCCTTGCCGGCCGCTTCGAGCGCCAACGCGAGCTTGCGTGCCTGCTCCACGCTCACCTGGTGATCCGCGGTGCCGTGCACGATCAGCACGGGAACGTCGATCCGGTCAATCCAATATACTGGCGACCGGGCTTCGTACGCGTCCGTTTGCTTCTTCGGATGTCCGACGACCCGCTTCAGCATCCGCCGCATGTCGACTCGCTCTTCATACGTATCGAGCAGGTCGCTGACCCCGCCCCATACGACAACCGGCCCCGCACCGGGGCATTCCTTCGCAGCGAGCATCGCCATCAGCGCCCCTCGCGAGAAGCCGATCAGCGGCACCGGACCGCTCTCGACCTCGGGCAGAGACTGTACCATGGCGAGGGCGTGGCATACGTCGAAGCGATCCTCACCGGCGAAGTCTTCACGGCCTTCGCCGCCCTCATTGCCGCGGTAGAAAGGCGCAAACACGGCATACCCCCGGCGGGCCATGGAGAAAATGCGGCGCTTTCGCACCATTCCTACCTTGCGAATGCCGCCGCGGCAGTAGATGACGGCAGGCATTGGCATCCGCCCTTCGGGTACGGCCAAATATCCTTTTACCTTCAGACCTTGACTGATATATGTCAGTACGTACAATAAAATCCCTTTTGCTGCGCTCCTGAGCGGTTGTCTCTCCACCAGTGCCCCGTCCTGCTCCGATTTTACGCAAGCTCTTGAGAACTCACCGATGCTGCTATCCGAACCTATCGTTTCCATTGCCATTCGAGTTCACGCTCCATTTTGACACATCCCGCTTCGGGAGTTACACTAAAACTTATTATGACCGGAAAGGTGGGCTTTCAATGAATGCACGTTTTACAACCGAATTCGACGCGCTGCTTGAGAAATTTGCCGAGCTTCTGACCGGGGACACTTCTCCCGAGATGGTAGAGAAAATAAAAGTATGGTCGATTTACAACCATATTCATAAGACGATGCCGGCGCTCGCCAGCCATTGGAACCAGAACCATCCGGAAAGTAAAGCGGACATCCGCGCGCTGTACGAAGAAGTCCGTAACCTGAACCAGAAGCTGAAAGAAGCCAACAAACAGACGGAGGGATGACCTCCGTTTATTTTTTGTTCAACAGCTTGTAGCCGATCCGGTCAAAAAGCCGTGGGAACAGCTGATACAGCTTGACCCCCGCCGCAGCTGTGAACGGCAAATTGACCTCCGGCGTCCGCCGTTCGATAGCCTGCAGCACTCGTTCAGCCACCTGCTCAGGCTTGAGCATAAACCATTTCACGTTCTTCACGTAGCTGCCCGACGGATCGGCGATATCGAAGAACGGCGTATCGATGGGTCCCGGATTCACAGCCGTCAATGACACGCCTGATCCGACCAGCTCCTGCCGCAAGCAGTTCGTTAGCCCCAGCACCGCATGCTTGGTAGCCGAATAACCGCTTGATTTGGCCGAACCGATCTTGCCGGCCATCGAAGCGATGTTGACGATATGGCCGTTTCCCCGCTTTAGCATAGAAGGCAGCACCGCTTTCGTGCATCGGACCGTCCCCATATAGTTAACGTCCATCATATTTTCGAACTCGCGAAGCGGCGCATTGACGAAAGAGTCGAACACCCCGTAACCCGCATTGTTGATCAGGATATCGATCCTTCCGTATTCGCGCAGAATACGCCCCATTACGTCCTCCACCTGTTCGGCGGACGTCACATCCAGCGCATAGGTCCCGTGAGGACCGCGAATACGGGCTGCAGCTTCGGCCAGCTTCGTTTCCGATCGGGCAGCCAGCACCGGCACCGCCCCACGCTCGGCAAACATGTGGGCCATCAAGGCCCCAATACCGCTGGACGCTCCCGTAATGATAACGATTTTATCTTGAAAAGACATGCTTCTATCCCCCTAGTCATAGGTTAAACCGACAAAAAAGCGAAAGCGCCGCTGTCCGGGTCGGATCAGAGTATCGCCTTCGCTTAAGCTTATACATATTGCGGGTGAGATAGCAACAAAATCTTCTTTGTCTTTTACGTGATCAAAACCTGAATATCCAGCTCACCAATTCCTTCCATAATCAACGGAATCGTCAACGCCTTCTTGGCGTCGAACCCTGCGGAAGAGGCGGAATGCAGAAGCTTCGGCGGTGTAATGTCTACGCGGACGCCCTGGTTAAACAACATCGTGCTTGCATTGCCGCTGATCATATTGCCCAGCTCGGAGATCGCGCTCTTGCTCATGTCATCCAATTCCGTGATCAAGAAACCGCCCATCATCGCCGAAACGACTTTGAGAGCGACGCTCTCATGCAGCCCGAATACGATGTCACCTTGCATTTGTCCCGTCATGCCGATTTGGATCCATATGTAATTCTCAACAAACTTTACGTCCTTGATGCCAAGCTGCCCGGTGGACGGTCGAATATTGGCGACCTGTTCAATAACGATTCTAGCTGATTCCAGAAACGGATTAATTAGCTCTGCTTTCATTCGAAGACCGGTCTCCTTTTCGACAAATCCTTTGTACTCGTAGGACTTATTATTACTTCATTATACCTAATATCAAGCTCGGCGTATAGGCATATTCCTGTGATATACTTCACAAGAATAACGAATTTCCTAAACTTCTCCTATAAAGCCATCGGCAAACATGGATCCTTCGTCCCCAAAACGCGATTTTTCGCCAACAATCGCCCCTCACCCCGCAGCAGTCCCATCCCGGCTACAACGACATCGATAAACCCGCTGATGCTGAAGTAACAGCCCTGAAGCTCATATGCCATCCAACGCGGGTTGCACATCGTTCCTGCTTGCCGTACCCTTATATATCCCAGCCGAAACTGTCATACACAACGCCTTCCCTGATCCTGGAAATCGCCTGACGAACGTGCGGAATCGTAGCGTCAGGAAGTATCTCAAGCGGAAACCATGCCATCTCCGAGCATTTCTCCGGCTCGTTGTTGAACGGTTCTCCTTCCCATGCGTTGACGCGTAGAAAAAAATCGACCCACTCCCCCGAGTCCGACATCCGGTGCATCACAAGCACAACCTCCAAATTGTCCGGATGAAGCCGAATACCGATTTCCTCCTCCGCTTCCCGGATCGCTGCCTGTTTCACTTCTTCACCGCCATCCAGTTTCCCCGCCACCAGACTGAACTTTCCGTCCTCATAGCCCGTATTGGTTCGCCGCAGCATCAGGAGCTTCCCTTCGCGTACAAACAGCAAATAAACGGCGCCGTATATATGAAACCATGGTTTATCCATTCATCCCACCTGCTTTGCTCATCATATTCCTGAAACACAGCTGCCATCGCTTTAGATCCCGTCCAGGTTCCAAGACAACAAGCCGCCCGTTTTCCCCATCGTGTTGGCTGCTCCTATCGCAAACATCGTCGCGCCATACGACGCCTACTGGAGTAACACTTCTCACCCTGGCCTCATCCTTCTTCCATTGTATGCATTCAACAAAATCCGCACACAGGAAGTTGAATTGGATAATAATAATAACATTAGTAGATCTGTTTACCGTTCATTGTTTCCTGAACCTCTGCCTGGTTTACGTCCCGTTCTTTTGTCTCTTTACCCCATTTCAGGGTCCGTATCCTCTTGCCTCGTTTGTCCCTCATTCATTAGTCGCACGGCCCCCTTCTTCACCCTGAGTTCTCCATCCTGACTTCTTCATACTCAACCTTCATACTCAACCTTCATACTCAATTCTTAGTCCAGACTTCCTCTCCCTTTCCCCCACCTGCTGGCCCTCTATCGTTGTTTTCCCCCACTTCTTCAACCTCCTGCTCCTCCATCTCGCTTGCCCCTGCATTTTTCAATCCCCTACTACTCCATCTCGCTCGACCCTGATTTTCTCAACCTCCTACTTCTCCACCTTGCTTGCCCCTGCATGTTCTCAACCTCCAGCTCCTCCACCTTGCTTGCCCCTGCATGTTCTCAACCTCCAGCTCCTCCACCTTGCTTGCCCCTGCATGTTCTCAACCTCCAGCTCCTCCACCATGTCATTACCCCAACTAGTCTTCGGTTACTATCCCCTTTACTCAGGCAAACTATAGGACGACGTACTTAAAGAAGCTAGCCTAGAAGAGGCTACATGTTAATTAAAATAGAACTTGAAATAAGAACAAATGTTTGATATTATTAACAATAGGAACATTTGTTCCCCATTTTGTAAAATAGGAGCCTTGTTTATGGACCTTACCATGATGACGCCGCCTTTCAATTTTCCGACGGAAACAGCTTGCTTCGAAACTTTATTTCAGGCAAAATGGCCTAATGGCTTCATTTGTTCACGCTGCGGGCATCGTCACGCTTACCAGATTCATACTCGCAGACTTCCTCTATATGAATGTCACGCCTGTCGCTACCAAAACTCTCTTATTGCCGGTACTGTCATGGAAGGCAGCCGAACCGATATACGCAAATGGCTGCACGCCATATTTCTCATTTCTCGTACGGATTCCGGTATTAACGCAAAGCATCTCAGTAAAATCATCCGCGTTACCTACAAAACCGCTTGGCTTATGCTCCAAAAACTTCGTCATGCCATGAATCAAGCGATCGATAGCGATCTTCTCTCAGGAATTGTACGAGTGAATATCGCTCATTACGGACGCCCCCATTGTCCGATCATAGTGCCCCACCCTCAAAGACAACCTCTGTTTATCGCTGCAACCATGAAAGAAAGTGGAGAGCCTTGCCGCTTCAAGATAAAGCATCTTTCCAAAGAATACTTAAACGATGGACTGGTTCGTCGCACCGGCACGCAACTATTCACTGAGCAGCATGTGGATCAGACGGCTAATGTCGATATAGAATATATAACTGCGCGTTTTAGTCCTCGCCGATTTCATCGTTTACTCGCCGTGGCTGCAGATGCAGGCCGCTGGATTAACCTTACCTTCCATGGAATCGGGCCTAAGCACCTCCAAACTTATATGGACGAATACTGCTACCGCCTTAATCTTACACTGCGTGATACACCAATTTTCCACAATATGCTACGCCTTTCCGCCACTACTGCTGCTGTACCTTATTCTGTAATTATTCAAAAATTGGCCTGTTCTTACTACTAAGTATCGGCAGTTGTCATCATTCATCACAGTTGTTTTTGACGTGCTGTTTTGTCATGCCCTGCACCTGCTTCCCATTTCAAGCAGTACTCGTCATATCTGCTTCTACTGCGGCTTATTTCGGATTTACGTACTTCTTCTTTCCTTACTTTGGTTTTATTTCTTCTGTTCTTTGATTCAAGTCTGCTCTCATAAGCTTGCTTGCTTCTGACTTACTTACTTCAATTTTACTTACTTCTGTTTGATTACTTCTGTGTGCTCATTCTTGTTTGCTCATTCTTGTTTGCTCATTCTTGTTTGCTCATTCTTGTTTGCTCATTCTTGTTTGCTCATTCTTGTTTGCTCATTCTTGTTTGCTTACTCTTTACTTCCTACTCCTGTTTACTTAATTTCTGTTACTTACTACTTCAACTTTGTATTCTTCAGTTCTTTCACGCAGCTCCGCTTTCTTCAATCTGCTTTCTTCAATCTGCTTTCTTCAATCTGCTTTCTTCAGTCTGTTTTTTCTTCGGTCTTACTCTCTTCAGACCGTTTTCTTTAGGCTTGCTTACTTTAGTTGCGCGGTTGAATTGAATAAGGCTTCTTCAATTTTCCTGAGACAACGGGATAACATTCAAAAGGGTCGCTGAGGTATGACCCTGACTCTGGCTCTGACTTTGGCCCTGAACCCAACTCCATATTGGCGGCTCAATCCAGTTCTCCATGCCCCCTTCCCATCCCAATATAAGGAAAGAAAAAAACAAAAAAACCGTTCCCTTCATCTTACAGGAACGGTATATTGGTTTTAAATAACGAAGTCAAGAGCGTCCTCGTAAGCATAGTACGTGTGAGTGCCGGCGAGAGCCGGGGCATAGACGTGGAGGGAAACGGTTCTAAGGGGACCGTTATTTTTCATTTGATGAATTTGCCCTCGTGGTGCATGAAAATATTCATCAGCCGTAAGAGCCGTCTGCTTCTTAAGCTGCGGGAAGCCGTAAGCATCAAGCCCGTAAATACAATTGGACAGGGTCCCCTCCAGGACAAGCGCACAGCCGATCGACCTGCCGTGGTCGTGTATCCAAGTTTGCGCGCCCGGCGGCAGATGGACTAGTACAATTTCCGCGGCATTGCTGCGGAAGAGACAAGTTCGGCCGTAAGGAAGTCCTTTCGGCTCCGTCACATCATCTTTGAACACTTCGGCTGTCAGTCCCTGCTCTGCGATCCATTGCTGCAAAATGCGCGGGGACGGTTTCCTTATGGAATCGAGCGTTTGCTCGAGTGTTTCGATCCCTTTCATGCTCATTTCTCCTCCGTGATTCAATTTTATTTATGAATTTGATCAATTTTCCTTATACTTATGTATGCTGTCGCGCCCATTGGGGTGATGACTTATTAAGAATGTTTTAAGAATTCAGCTCTGCCTTTGTTAAGATTTTGCAGCTATACTGTATTCAGCAACAAGACGCCTACAAGATATGTCATCATGTGAAGGAGGTCGGCCGGTTATGACGCAGCCCACGATTCTATTGGTGGATGACGAAAAAGAAATCATCGACCTGCTCGAAATTTATTTAAAGAACGAAGGTTTCCATCTGCTTCGTGCAGGCAGCGGGACTGAGGCTCTCCAATTGCTCGAAAAAGAAGATGTCGATCTGATCGTGCTCGACATCATGATGCCGAAGATGGACGGAATCCAAACGTGCATGAAAATCCGCGAGCAAAGAAACATGCCGATCATCATGCTTTCCGCCAAAAGCCAGGACATGGACAAAATTTTGGGACTCAGCACGGGAGCCGATGATTATGTCACGAAACCGTTCAACCCGCTGGAGCTAATCGCCCGCATCAAGTCGCAGCTTCGCCGTTATACGCGGCTGAATGTCTCGCTTCCGAATAAGGAGTTTGAACTGGAAATCGACGATCTCACGATTAATACATCGACGCACGAGGTCAGGCTGGACGGTCGGGAAATTAAATTGACCCCTCGGGAGTTTGCGATTTTGGAGCTGCTTGCCCGTCATCGCGGAAAAGTGTGGAGCATCGAAAAAATTTACGAGGCTGTTTGGAGAGAAGCGTATTTGAATTCGGATAATACGGTAATGGTCCATATCCGCAAAATACGAGAGAAAATCGAGGATAATCCTCGGAAACCAAGGTTCATCAAAACGGTTTGGGGAGTTGGATATAAAGTTGAGTAAGTCATTGAAAGTTAAAAAACCTCGGAAGCCTATGCTTGAGCGCTTTCCCTTCACATGGTTTCCGTTTACGCTGCTGCGGGCATTTATCTACTTCATTATCGATATGTACCATCTGGCTCGCAATCATGTGGAACGAAGCGTTCGACTTCAACTGGTCTTGACATTTTCCGCTTGCTTTGGGGCCGCTCTTCTGTTCTACGGAGTAAGCTCGGCCTTATTCGGACAGATCAATAAAGGAACGGTCATCGATTATACGATGGGCATCGAACGCATTGATAACGAAGCCCGGAACCTGGTTCGAATTCTGGAACCGCCTTCTTATGAAGACGAAATAGAAGCTGAAGAACCGGTTGCTCCCTCGGAAATGGCGGTTGAGAGGATACCGGAGCCGGGAATCGTTCAACACCATGCGACCGAACCGGGCAGCCCCGGTCATCCGCCCGATACGCAAATGGAAGACGATCCGAACAAGCGGCGGCAGGACGATTACGAAAACCGGCTGCGCTCGTTCACTTCCAACGTCAAACGACTGGCAGCTAATGAGAAGTTTAAAATTGTAGTTACCGATCTTTACGGGAAAGTCGTTTTCCGCAGTGAAAACGCCCCTGAGATGTATGTGGACGTACACAGCGTCATTCGCAATGCGATGGATACCCGGAACGATTTCCGGGATTCGCGTACGGAATTTTCCAGCTTCTATCCGGTTACGTATAACAATCAAAAATCGTACTTGGTCGTGACAGGCATCCCGCAGCCGCATATTAGCTATGTGAAAGGTCAAAGTCCGATTTCGATGCTTAGCGCGTTGGGCGTCTTTATCTTCCTGTTCTACTTTATGACGCAGCGCAAAATGCGTTATTTGGAAGAACTTGCCGGAGGCTTGCGGATCATCTCTACCGGAAATTTAGACCACAGGGTGGTCGAGCGTTCACGCGACGAGCTCGGCTCCTTAGCCCGGGATATGAATCAAATGGTCAGCGAGCTGCAGCTCAAGATGGAGGAAGAGCGCCGGGCCGAACGATTGAAGAACGAGCTTGTCACGAATGTATCCCACGACCTTCGTACGCCTTTAACGCTCATTATGGGGTATTTGCGGCTGCTGCATGACAAGAACTATGAATCGCCGGAGCAAGCGGCAGGTTACGTCTCGATCGCCTACAGCAAAGCGGAAAAGCTGAAGGGGCTGATCGACGATCTGTTCGAGTACACGAAACTCTCGAATCAAGACGTGCCTCTCCATAAGCGCGGCGTCGTGCTTAATGAAGTGCTGGAACAACTGCTGGAAGAGTATGTGACGCTTAGCGAAGAAGAAAAGTTGACGCTAATCCGAAGCATCCCGCAAGACAAGCTCATCGTTCAAGTCGATGTGGATAAAATCATCCGTGTCTTCGATAATTTATTGAGCAACGCGATCAAATACAGCCCGAAACCGGGCGTCATTTCGGTGGGGCTCGCCCAAGACAAACAACATGCCGTCGTTCGCATCAGCAATAAGGCGGATGCTTTGACACGGGAGGAGCTGGAGCTGTTGTTCGACCGGTTCTATCGCATCGATCCCGCCCGCGGCTCAACCACAGGCGGCTCCGGACTCGGCCTTGCGATCGCCAAAAGCATCGTCGAATCGCATAACGGCCAAATTTGGGCCGAGTCGGACGACGGAGACATACATTTTTATGTTAAACTGAAGCTGGTATCCTAAGGATACCGGCTTTTTACATCATGGAGAGGATGATCGCCATCATGCCCGGGTTTTTACTCGATTTGGACGGAACGTTATATCACGGCGACCGGCCGATTCCTTACGCCGCCGAATTTGTAAATTATTTGAGGGAGCGACGCTATCCGTTTTTATTTCTAACGAATAATTCTTCACGTACGCCGGATGAGGTGGCGGCGCATTTGGAGAAGACCGGAATCTCGGCGAATCCCTCGGAGGTGCTGACCTCTTCGCAGGCGGCGGCTTTATATCTGCGCAGATTGCCGCTGGCTAACAACCGGTTGCTGTGCATCGGGGAGCAGGGCTTGAGACTTGCGCTGACAGATGCCGGTTACGAGCTGGCCGAGCCCCACGATGAGGCGGGCACCGTATCGGCTGTCGTCCAAGGCATTGACCGTGCCTTCGATTACAACAAATTAAGGGCGGCGACCTCTCAGCTGCGCCGAGGCGCCATTTCGGTGTTGACCAATCCCGACCATCTGCTGCCCTGGAACGGCGAGCTAACACCGGGCGCAGGCTCCATTGCCGCATCGATCGAGCGGGCTTCCGGCATCGCCCCCGTCGTGATCGGCAAGCCGTCAAGCATCGTCATGCAAATTGCGGTGGACAAGCTGCGGCTTCCCGCTTCGGATATTTGGACAGTCGGTGATAACTTGGCGACGGACATCAGCGGCGGCGCAGCCATCGGCAGCCGGACGGCGCTCGTTCTGACCGGGCTTGTGACGGCGGTAACGGCCGCGGATGATATGAGCCGCAGCGGTGTAACACCGGACGTCATATGCAATCATTTAATGGAACTGGCCGAGGCGATCGGGTAAACGATCGCCTCTTTTTTTTGGTTTGACTTTTAGAAAAGTCGCTGTTATTATTTAAACTACTTAATTATTTTGTACTCAACTATTAAGCAATAAAAATTAAATCAATGAATTAAAAATGTCCATTTGAAGGAGGTGACATTGCGATGGAAACATCCCGCGAGGCTCAAATCGAACGGTTCCAGCGAGCGTTCTTTACCTTGTTCAAAAAGCTTGGTCCTGAACTTGGTTTACCTGACCATATTACGCTAACCGGACCGCAGACCATGATGCTTTACACGATCAGCCAAATGGGCCCCTGTCCCGCCGGCAAGCTCGCCGGCAAGATGGAGGTTACCCCCAGCGCGATTACTGTCATGATCGACCGGCTCGTCCAGAACGGATTCGTGGAACGGAAGCATGACGAACTGGACCGAAGAATTGTGCTGCTTCAAGCCACGGATAAAGGCAAGGAAGTACTGAAAGAGCTGAACAAGCTGCGAACCGCGGCTATCCACACCTACTTGTCTCATGTAGAGGCGGATGAATTGGAATTATTTTTGACCACATTCGAAAAAATTGTTAAAAAAATCGAAGAATAACGGGCGTTTTCATAATGAAATACTACCTAGAGGAGGAGCCAACTATGGAGGTAAAACTAAATGCGGAGGATACAACGACAAAACACCGCGGCCTGCTGATCTCAGGGCTTATTATCGCGATGCTGTTCGGCGCCTTGGAAGGGACGATTGTCGGCACAGCCATGCCGCGTATCGTCGGGGAGCTCGGCGGACTTAGCCTGATGACTTGGCTGACGACCGCTTATATGCTGACTTCTACGACGATCGTTCCGATCGCAGGGAAGCTCGCCGACTTGTTAGGACGGAAATCGGTGTACGTATCCGGCCTCATCATTTTTATGGTCGGTTCCGCGCTTTGCGGAATGTCGCAGACGATCGAGCAGCTGATCTTCTTCCGTGCGCTGCAAGGGCTGGGCGGCGGGATTATGATGCCGATGGCAATGATTATTATCGGGGACATTTTTACAGGTGAGCAACGGGCCAAATGGCAAGGGGTATTCGGCGCCATCTTCGGTCTTGCTTCCGTTATCGGGCCGCAGGTCGGCGGCTGGATCGTGGACTCGCTGAACTGGCATTGGGTGTTCTACATTAACTTGCCGGTCGGGATTATCGCGACGATTCTGATTTCACTAGGGTTAAAAGGTGTCAAAGCGGAAGGTCCTGTTCGGTTCGACGTTGCCGGTATGGCTACGATGATCATCGGGGTTGTTTCGCTGCTGCTTGCTTTGACGTTCGGAGGAACGGAGTTCGCATGGACATCCTGGCCTATTATCGGCATGTTCGTGCTATCGGCTATCTCTTTAACGGCCTTTGTATGGATTGAATCGAAAACAAGCGAGCCGATCCTGCCTGTACGTTTATTCAAAAATAGGACGTTCACGGTCGTCAACGGCATCGGTTTCTTTATGAGCATCGGGATGTTCGGCGCGATTATGTTCGTTCCGCTGTTCATGCAGGGCATCGTCGGCATTAGCGCTTCCGCTTCGGGAACCGTCATGACGCCTTTGATGGTTACGATGATCATCGCCAGCGTGATCGGCGGTCAAATCGTGTACAAAATCGGTCCAAAGCTGCAAATGAGCATCGGGATGATCATTATGGCCATCGGCTTTCTGCTATTGACCACCATGAGCATCGATACGAGCAAGCTTGCCGCCAGCGGCATCATGATGGTGATCGGGCTCGGCATGGGACTGGTGATGCCGCTCTTGACGTTAATATTGCAAGAAAGCTTTCCGAAATCCGAGCTGGGCGTCGTGACGAGTTCCAGCCAGTTTTTCCGCCAGATCGGCGGTACGTTCGGGATGACCATTCTGGGCGTAGTAATGAACAATCGTTCGGATACGCTGCTGTCCGAAAACCTGGTGCCCGTGCTGAAACAGCTTCCTCAACAGGGCGGCGCGATGGTCGAGAAAATTACGGCCTCCATTCATACGAATCCGCAGGCGTTGTACTCGGCGCTGTTAAGTCCGGAGACGCTGAGCCAATTTCCGCAAGAGCTTATTCATACGATGGTGCCGATCGTGAAATCGGCGCTTGTCGATTCGCTGCACGCCGTGTTTTGGTTCGGGCTGATGTTCGTGCTGCTGGGCGCTCTGCTGACGCCGATGCTCGGCAAAATCAAGCTGGTCAAACAGCCGCGCAAAAAACGCGGCAAGGCGGTTTCAAGCGATGTTGCAACCGAGTAACTGATAAAGGATATGAAAAACTCCCGCAATCACTGAATAAACAGTGCTTGCGGGAGTTTTATTTATGCGCGGGCGGCGGCTTTACCTGTTAATCCTTGATCGGCTTGCCGTATTCCTTGAGACGGTCGTTCAACGCGTCTTCGGCCAGACGCTCCAGCCAACGCAGCTCAATCTCCGCATGCTCCAAGCGCCCCTTCATCATATGCAGCACGGCGCGCGGCACTTGATCGATATGGCTGTCGTACAGCTCTCGCAAGGAAGCGGCGAGCTTCCGCTGTTCCTCGAGCTTACCCTGCAGCAAGTCGTGGATCCGCTTCGGGTCACCGTGCTTGGCAAAGGCCAACGCCGCATACATCGGATGATACACAGCTTTGTTCTCGGCGAACTGCTTGTCGAGCAGCTCTTGGAATAGCCGTCTCCCCGATTCCGTAATGCGGTACACGGTGCGGTCTGGCCGGCCCGCGCTATGCTTGATCGTCTCGATGGCCTTCACATAGTCCGCCTTAGCCAGCGTGTCAATCGCGTAATACAGCGAGCCTTCCTGCATTTTGATATAATGCAGCATTCCGCGCTCTTTCATCTTTTGTCGCATTTGATAGGGATGGCTGTCGTTTTCCATCAGCAGCCCCAAGATGACGAGCTTCATGGACATCGATGGTCCACCCGCCTTACAGATGACCGTGCTGTACGGTCGATTCTTCGCCTTCGCCCGCTCCGTCCGGCTTCTGCTGGCCGCGCTGCCCAAGCTCCATCTTGGCTTTGCCCATCAATAAGACGAACATCAGCCCTAACGCTGCGACCAAGATCGAGACCTGGAACACGAACGCAATCGAATCGGCAAGCCCGATAATCAATTTGTCCATGATTTCCTTCGGCACCGCTTGCCGAAACTGTTCACTGAGCAGCACTTGCGGATCGGCAGGCGTCTGTGCGGAAGCGTTGTCCGGCATGAGCTCGACGATCCGGTTCTTCAGCGCATACGACTGGATCGTACCAAGTACGGTCACGCCGACGGCCGAGCCGATCGAACGGAAGAACGACACCAGCGACGTAACGACGCCGCGGTATTGGAAGCTGACGCTTTGCACGGACGAAATCGAAATCACCGGGAACTGTGTTCCGATTCCGAGTCCGAGAACGATCATGTACATCGTCACCAGCCATCTCGGCGTATCGACCGCCACCGTGCCGAGCAGTACGGTGGCGACGAGCAGCAAACCGGCGGAGAACAGCATGATGCTGCGAAACGACGCGTTACCGAGAAAACGTCCGCTGAATGCGCTGCTGGCAACCACACCGAGCATCATCGGGGTTAACACGAGTCCTGCGCTTGTCGCCGAGCCTTGAAACACCCCTTGAACGAACAAAGGAATATACGTTGCAGCCGATATCATCAGCGCCCCGTAGAAAAAGCTGATCCCCATGCTCGCCGTAAACAATCGGGACCGGAACAGCGGAAACGGAATGATCGGCGCGGAAGCGGCACGTTCGATAAAATAGAATCCCACGAATAAAACCGCCGCCGCCACGAACAGGCCGATAATGACCGGCGAATTCCACGCGTAATCCTTGCCCCCGAGCTCGAGGCCGAGCATGAGAGCGATGATCGAAGCTGCGAAGACGAGCGTGCCGAGCCAGTCGACCTTGAGGTTCTTGTTTTTCGGCAATACCGGGTGATAGAACAGGGATATGAGGATCAATGAGACAACTCCGAGCGGCAGATTGATATAGAAGATCCACTGCCAATTGACATAATCGGTGAAATAAGCGCCCGCAAGCGGTCCCAGCACGCTGGAAATACCGAAGACAGCGCCGAACAGCCCCTGCGCCTTCCCGCGCTTCTCCGGAGGGAAAATATCGAAGACGATTGTGAACGTAAGCGGCATCAACGCACCGCCTCCGATCCCTTGAATCGCGCGGTAAATAATGAGCTGCAGCATCGATTCGGACGTGCCGCACAGCGCGGAACCGATCATAAAGACGATCAGCCCGAGCAGGAAAAACAGCTTGCGTCCGTACATATCGCCGAGCTTGCCGAATATCGGCATCGATACGACGTTGGCGATCAAGTACGCCGAGAATACCCAAACGAACTGATCCAATCCCCCAAGCTCGCCCAGGATGGTCGGCATGGCCGTAGATATGATTGTTTGGTCAAGCGCAGCCAGCAGCAGCGCCAGCATCAGGCCTGTCACTGTCCACGGAATGTTCGATTTTTTAGTTGCTTCCATCTCAACAGGTCACCTACTTCTTAAATATTTAACTCTAAAGCAATTATACTCAAATTTGAATATATGGCAACTCCCTTCATCGTTTGCCCTTCCCTCTCAAGTAGCATATAATGAAGTGTGACTCACACGTTCACACCTTGGAGAGGGGGTACAACGTGAACCTCAACCAATTGGAAACGTTAATTACGATTTCGAAAACGATGAGTTTCCGCAAGGCCGGTGAAATCTTAAACTTGACGCAGCCGGCCGTGTCCGCCCAAATCAAGAGTTTGGAGGACGAATTCAAAACGGTACTGATTGACCGGAACCAACCGGTCACGCTAACCGATAGCGGTCGCGTGTTTCTCGAGCATGCCATAATGATCCTGCAGACGGTTGAGGATCTGAAGCAGCGGCTCGAAGATTTGAACCAAACGCCGCAGGGCCATATTCATCTGGGCACGACAACTTCAATCGCGATGCAAATTTTGCCGCGGGTTCTCTCTTATTTTCAAGACCAATTTCCGCTGATCAAAACGACGATCCATTCCATGTCAACTTCGCAAATTATGCAAAGCGTCGAGAACGGAACGATCGATATCGGCATCACGTATTTGTTCGACAAGCATCCGTCCCTTGAAAGCTCGGTGCTTTATTATGACACTTTCGAGCTGACGGTAGCCCCGGATCACCCACTGGCCCGGTACGCCCATGTGCCGATCGAACGCCTTCACGATTTGTCGCTCATCATGCTGTCCCCCGAAACGGCCGGCCGCCGATTCGTCGATCAAGTGTTCAAGGAACTGAACATCACGCCTCAGATCGTGATGGAGCTGTCCAGCAGCGAAGAAGTGAAACGGATGGTCGAGCTGAATCTCGGCGCGGCGATTATCTCGAAGCTATCGATTCAAAACGAGCTGCGGCTCGGTACGCTTAAAATGGTGAAAGTGAACGAACTGGAAATCAGTCATCCCGTCGGCGTCGTCTACAAGTCCGGGCGTTATTTAAGCTCGGCATTACATCAGTTTTTGCAGGACTTGAAAGGTATGCAGGAAACTCAATTCATCGGTTCGGAGTGAGACAAAAGATGAAATTCGATTTACATACCCACCACGAGCGCTGCGGCCATGCGACGGGCACGATACGCGATTACATCGAAGCGGGTATCGCCCACGGACTTCAGGTAATCGGCATCAGCGATCACTCTCCTTATTTCGCCAGCGACGAAGATCGGGCGCAGCCCGGCATTGCGATGGCCAAAAGCGAGTTCAAGCGTTACGTTGACGAAGTGTTGAAGCTGAAAGCGGAATATGCCAGACGCATCGATGTGCTGCTCGGCGTGGAGTCGGACTTCTTCCCGGAGCACGCTGATGTGTACCGCGACGTTTATAAGCTGTACCCGTTCGATTACATCATTGGATCCGTCCATTTGTCGGGCGGGGTGAGCATCTTTAACAAGAAGCGCTGGAACGGCTTGTCCGATCGGCAAAAAGTCGAGCAAAAAGAGCTGTACTATGATCTGATCGAGCAATCGGCCCGCAGCGGGATGTTCCATATTCTCGGGCATATCGACGCGATGCGCGGGTTTTATCCGGCGTTCTCGGACATCAAGACGGAAGCGGTGGACCGGACGCTCAAGACGATCGGCGAATGCGGCATTGCGATCGAAATCAACACATCTGGCAAAACGAAGGCGTGCGGAGGCTGGTACCCGATCGACGCCATTCTCGAGCGGGCCCTGCACTATGGCGTGCAAGTCACCTTCGGCTCGGACGCGCACGTTCCGAGTCGCGTCGGGGACGACTGGAACGAAGTCGCCGCGCGGCTGAAGGAGATCGGCTACCGCGAATGGGTGTACTACAAGGAGCAGCGGCCGCAAGTCGTGCCCTTGTAAGAGAAGCTCCTGATCGGAGCCCTTCCGTGGAAGATACTTTCTGATATCTTAAGCAAACCTGCGCACAACTCAAATAGCGGGACTGTGACGAGCACAGTCCCGCTATTTTTCATGATGCCGCAATGCATACGCGAAATACCGCTGCTTCCCGCAAGGCGGCACGGCCGGCTTGAGCCGGGCTACCGGCGAGCCGAACCGCCGGGCCGGCGGCCAGGCGGCGCAGACGACCGCTTCACGGAGGGCTTGCTTGCCTGAGGGCGGCGAAGCGACGCCGTTTTCACCGATCCCCCGCCCAGCCCGCCGAAGCCGCCAAAGCCGCCGATCAGCTTGAACACCGGGCCGATTTGCTTCATGATGGTGATCACCTTCTGCACCTTGCCCATCGTGGAAATGATGCCGTCCAGCCCGCCTACGCGGTTAAAGAGCGACATGAAGCCGAAACCCGACTCGCCGCCCGCAGCGGCACCCAGACCGCCTGTCGCCGCTCCGCCGGCAAACGGATTAAACAACCCTTGAACTTCCGCCGTGTTAAGCTGCGGCTGCGGATTCGCGATCCGCGGCTTACGCACATTCCCTGGACGACCGCCCTTTCCCGTCGCTGCCGATGCGCTTGCCGCCTGCTTCCGGCGGCCTGAACCGGGGGCGGCCTTTTGCTTTTGGCTCCCTGAGCTGGGGGCAGCCTTTGGCTTCTGGCTCATACGATGTTCACCCTTCCTTCTCCTGATTTCTCGGACACTCCGATTCATCTATATACCCTAGCTTATGACCATTCCGTCGCACAGGTTTGTACCTTCACCCAATCCTATAAAATGGGTTATGATTAGATGAAGCCGTTGGATTAGATGGACTCATTCTGCGAGCGGGAGGCCTGACCGATGAGGTTGACGTTGGAAACGAAAATGATGGCGATCCTCTTCCTGGTGACAACCCTGACACTAGGCATTGTCGGATTTACCCATTACCAACTCTCCAAAAATAAGCTGTACCAGCAATTGGAGGAGCAAACGCTCGACACGCTGAGCAATGCCGCCGACAACTTGGACGCCTACCTGAAAGTGCGCACGGCCGAGGCCGAAATCATCAGCCGGACGACGGTGATCCGAAGCGGCACCCTGCCGGAGAAGCTCGCTTATTTGGCTAAAGAGCTGGAGCAAGGGCTGGAGCGCCATTACTTGTCCATCGGCATTGCCGATCTGCAGGGCAACCTGACGCTGTCGGACGGCGAACAGGGCAGCCTTGCCCACACAGCCGCTTTCGCAACCGCGCTGCAAGGAAAATCCGCTGTCTCCGACCCGTATATCGGGCAAATGACGAATAATTCCGTCATCTCTATTCTCGTTCCCGTCTTTAACGAGGAACGGCATGTGACCGGTGTGCTCAGCGTCGCGCTGGACGCCCGGAGCGTGTTCTCGTCGCAGCTGAATTTGGACGATCCGGCCAAACAGCGGCGCATTATCGTCGTCAACATGGAGTCGACCGTGCTCTACAATACGGACTCTTCCAAAAATTTCGTCTTGAATTACCGGCGCGATTTTCCCGCATTTACGGATCAGTACGATATCGTCTCGGAGCAAGACCGGGGCTCGATCCAGACGGTAATCAGCTTCGGCCCGTCCAAGTCTTTCTTTGTGAGAATGCCGCTGACGAACTGGATCGTCCTGCTCTCGGTCGGCTTATCCAACTTCGAAGCACCGCTTCGCTCGCTCTTGTATACAACGCTCCTGATTATCGCGGCGGCCGAGCTGTGTCTTTTCCTCATCATCCGTCTCACCGTCAACCGTTTCATTATCAGGCGGCTGAAGCCGATCCTGAAAGCGACCGAATCGGTAGCGGACGGCAACTTTTACACGAGCCCTCTGGATCATTCATCCAGCGACGAGCTCGGGCAATTGTCGCAGTCGGTCAACGGCATGATTCAAAATTTGCGCAGCTTGTTCGAGCCGTTCGAAGCGTTTATTCGTGAGAACAAATACGCCATGATCGTGACGGACGCCGCATATAAGATCACGTACTTTAACCGGCAAGCCGAACAATTGCTCGGGTACTCGGCCATCGACGTCATTCATAAGAAAACGCCGCACATTTGGCTGGACCCTCAACAGCTGGCAGAGCGGGCGGCCTTGTATGCGCAGGAGCTCCAGGAGCCTATTCCGGCGGACTGTACCGCCTTTTTCATAAAAGCAGCGCGCAAAATGACGATGGATACCGAGTGGTTATGGCTGCATCGGGTTGGAGCGCGCATTCCCGTTAACGTCAACGTCAGCACGATGATCGGTGCGAAAGGCAAGGTGAAAGGCTTCGTCCTCATTGCCCAAGATATTCGAGGATATAAGGAAACGCTCGAGTCGAGAAATCGGCTGCTTAACATTATGGAGAACGCCCACGATTTTATCGCTTCGTTCGATAAGCGCGGGGACATGTTCTACATCAATCAGGCGGGACTGCAATTACTCGGTATTGAGAAGCTGGATGAGGATACGTGCAATATCGGCAACTACTTGGTCGGCGAGATGGCGTTCCGCTTATCGAAAGGCGTGAGGAACGCCGAGGAACGCGGGTTCTGGGAGGAGGAGATCGAATTCCGGACCGCCCGCGGGGAGCGAATCGTGACCTCGCAAACGCTGGTCGCCCACACCTCGACCGACGGTCGGGAAACGTACTATTCGACGATCGTCCGCGACATCCGCGAGCAGAAGCGCATTCAGCGGGCCATACTCGAAGCCAAGGAAGAAGCGGACGAAGCGAACCGCTCCAAGAGCTTGTTCCTCGCGCGCATGAGCCATGAAATCCGCACCCCGCTGAACGGGATCATGGGGCTGTCGCATCTGATGCAGCGCTCGGAATTGTCGGACATTCAAGCCGATTACATGCACAAAATCGTCGCCTCCTCCCAGTCGCTGCTCGGCATCATCAACGACATTCTTGATTTTTCCAAAATCGAAGCGGACAAGCTCGACATCGAGCGCATCTCCTTCTCCCTGGGCGGCATCGTCAAGCGGTTAAACGGCACGCTTAGCGTGCTCATCGGCCATAAGCCGGTAGAGCTCGTAGCCGATATCGGGCACGAGGTGCCTGATGAGCTGGCAGGTGATCCGCTCCGGCTCGAGCAAGTGTTATTGAACCTGCTCAGCAATGCGGTGAAATTTACCTCGCAAGGCCAGATCGAATTCGGCATTAGCCTCCATCGCGCCAACGCCGCGTCCATCTGGCTCGACTTTAGCGTCAAGGATACGGGTGTCGGCATGAACGCAGCGCAGCTGGAGCACCTGTTCGAGCCGTTCGTCCAAGCGGACGGCTCGACGAGCCGCAAGTACGGCGGCACCGGTCTGGGCCTCGTCATCGCCAAAAGCCTGATCGAGCGCATGGGCGGCGAGCTTCGGGTCCGCAGCCTCGAAGGCCAGGGCAGCGAGTTCGGCTTCAGGCTGCCTTTCCCGGTCATCCCCGGGCAAGGGGCGGAAGCCGGGAAGTTCCCGTATCAGGCGCTGGTCGCGAAGGATCATCCGGCGACGTGCCGCTTATGGCAAGGGGCGCTCGCTTCAATCACCGGCGAAGCTTACGGCGTGCTTACATGGAAAGATGCGCTGCGCCGGATCGTCGAAGCCCCGCCGGATATCGCCTTTCTCGACATGGAATCGGCGGATATGTACGGGGAGGAAACGTGGTTCGAGCTGAAACGGGAGGCAGATCGCCAAGGTGTCCTGACGGTGGCGTGTACGACCCTGGCCGGTCGAGACGCCCTGCTTCTTGTCCCCGAACAACTGCGGCCCGATTGGATCATGGTCAAGCCGTTCAGTCGGTACGAGCTCGCCGACGTCCTGTCCGTCGTACGGGA
The DNA here is from genome assembly GCF_055379675.1 of Paenibacillus sp. JCM 9796. Lineage (NCBI taxonomy): Bacteria > Bacillati > Bacillota > Bacilli > Caryophanales > Paenibacillaceae > Paenibacillus > Paenibacillus sp. JCM 9796. The sequence continues at coordinate 3,982,398 of NZ_AP043723.1, read as the reverse complement.
CAAGCAGCGGCAGACGGCACCCGAGGCCGCACAGCTCGAGCAAGTGTACGGCGAGACTCAAGCGGGGCACATTCTGCTGGTGGAGGACAACCGTATCAACCAGACGGTCGCCCGGGAAATTCTGGTCTCGCACGGGCTGCAGGTTACGGTAGCGGGCGACGGCTTTGAAGCGCTGCAGCGGTTGGAAGAGACCCGCTTCGATCTCGTGCTGATGGATCTGCATATGCCAGGGCTCGACGGCATCGAAACGACGAAGCGCATTCGTACAGATGCCGCCTTCGCCCGCCTGCCGATCATCGCCTTGACAGCCGACGCTACGAAGGAACAGCGGGAAGCGTGCTTGAAGGCTGAGATGAATGAGGTGCTGACGAAGCCGGTTCAGCCCGAGAAGCTGATCCGCACCGTGGCGCAATGGCTGCCTTCGGCCCAACCGCTGACGGCGGCGTCCAAGGAAATCACGGACGCAGACTTATCCGATGTCGGCACGGGAGGATGGTCCTTCGAAGGGCCGCTCGACACGAAACGCGCACTCGCCTTTTTGGGCGGACGTGAACAGATGTATATCCAATTATTGGACGCTTTCTTGCTGGAATATGGCAGGATCGGGGACAAGCTATCGCTGACGGACCCTGCGGACCGCCACGATGCGCATCGGATCGTTCACTCGCTGCGCGGAGCCGCGGGCAATTTGGGGGCAAAGGACGTGTTCCTCACTGCGGGAGCACTTGAAGAAGCGCTACAAACAGGGATCGGCGCGCTGCCGGAATTGACCGTTCGTTTAAAAGATCAGCTCGAACAACTGACACAAGCAATTCGAGAGTTGCCTTTTCGACAAAAGGATACATAGACTAACGGCCTTCACCCCTATATAATTTATACGAATATGCCAAAAGTGTTTGGTAAGTGTTAGCGTCTCTAACATTTGATCGTTTAAAGGCGGGTGGCCGATAACGTGTACAAGGTACTTATCATAGAAGATGATAATATTATTGGAGAAATGCTCAGACTGTATTTGACCGAGGAGCGCTTCATCGTATTTCGCGCAGAAACCGGCAAGGACGGCATGATGGCGCTCGGCACCTTTAAACCGGATATCCTTCTTCTGGATTTAATGCTGCCGGACGCGGAAGGAGTCGGCCTATGCGCCACGTTCCGGGATTTGACGACGGCGCCGATTATCGTCGTCTCCATGAAGACGAACGTGACCGACCGCATACAGGCCCTTACGGCCGGCGCCGACGATTATCTCTGCAAGCCCTTCAGCATGCAGGAGCTGAAAGCCCGTATCGATGCGGTTTTGCGCCGCTCCCTGGTCGCGCCGGCATTGCCTGAAGCCGTCGAAACGGATCGCGATCCGGGCGACGAGATTCAACTGGATGCCGACCGGCGAATGCTCATCGTGCGCGGGAACTACGTAGAGATTACCTACTCCGAATACGAAATTATGAAGCTGTTCTGCCACAATCCCGGCAAAGTATTTTCCCGGGAAGAATTAATCAACGCCGCCCGCGGCTACGATTCGTTCGTGAACGACCGGGCGATCGACGTGCATGTGACCAATTTGCGCAGAAAAATGGAGAACCGTCCGAAGGAGCCCGTTCATATTAAAACTGTCTGGGGCGTCGGATATAAGTTTATTCCATAGCCATAGCCCGCTCCCCCGCGGTAACAAGCCGACTTCCGTTTAAGCGGAATGTCGGCTTATTGTCGATAAATTAACAGGCGCTTAACGATTATTCCTAAACTTTCCAAATACATTCACCTTATACTGGAAAAAGTTAAGGTTTACTGGGAGGATAGGATCACCGTGATCGGAGATATCGCAAGGCATGTATGGCACAGTGTGCTTGATGTAGGGTTATTTCTTGTTTGGACAAACCGGTGGAATCAGGCTGCGGCGCGAAGCGCGGCCATACGCCGCTTGATGGCCGCAGGCTTGCTCTGGGGACTTGCCGACCTCTTGTCCTTCGTTATTGCTTTCCCCGGGCAGCAAGCCGGTATCCGGGAATGGAGTCTTTACCTGCTGCTCTCCTTGTCGCTTCATGCCGCCGCCTTATTAGTTGGCGCTTATGCACTCGACTTTCCGTTAACGCGCAGCCGACGGCCCTACTGGAGGCCCTGCCTGACCAAGCACCGCTGTATGATGGAGCAGTTGAACCGGCTCGTGAATAAAGAAATTCCTTTTACCGTCGTTCTTTTCCAGATTCACAACCTGCAGGATATGAAGAAACGGTATGGTCCTGACGTTTGCCAAAGCTTACTCGATACGATGTCGGCCCGTATTCAGGGAAGGCTTCAGGCCGATTGGCGCATGAGCTTATCCGAAGACAATCTTTTTTGGATTTGCGTGGAGGGCGGAACGCGTGAGGAGCTTATCGAATGGAAATTTATAACCAAGTGCGAGCTGGTCAAGCCTTGGATGGTCCGATCCAAACACTTCTACGCCGAGGTTGCGTCCTCTCTCGTCACCTATCGGGGCGACGAGGAAGGGTTGGCAGCGCTGGTGGAACGTGCGCTAGGCTCGTTACGCCTTCCCCACCCGGAGCATTTGGGCGTGACTGTTCAGCCTGACCCGGAAGCGGCTCGGCGCGCCGAATTGACCGAGCACCTGCGCGACGCCTTGAAGCTGGGACAATTCAGTGTACATTACCAGCCGCAATTCGATATTCGCAGCGGCCGGGTGCGCGGCTTCGAAGCGCTGCTGCGCTGGCGCCATCCGGAGCACGGCTTCATCTCGCCCGCCGAATTTATTCCGCTGACCGAGGCGTCCGGCCTGATCGTACCGCTCGGCATGTGGGTGCTGCGCCAAGCGTGTGAGACGGGCACTTCCTTGCTCGGCGTGTTCCCGGATGCCGTCATGTCCGTGAACGTGTCCGCCGTCCAGATTAACGACCCGGACTTTCCCGAATGCGTGAAGGAGATCGCCCGTTCCGCCGGGCTGCCGCCCCACCGTCTCGAGCTGGAAGTGACCGAAACGGCGCTGATGGCTTCGCTTGAATATGCGCAGCGGCAGCTGATGCGATTAAGCCAGGCCGGCATTATACTCGCGCTTGATGATTTCGGGGTCGGTTACTCCTCTTTGAACTACTTGAAAAAGCTGCCCTTCCATGTGGTGAAAATCGACAAGAGCTTCACGAACGATCTCACCACCCCGAAGGAAGCGAAAGTGACCGAAGCGATCATTCAGCTTGTCAAACATCTCGACTACCGTGTCGTGGCCGAAGGAGTGGAAACCTTCGATCAGTTGAACCGGCTGAAAGAGATGGACTGCGACGTCGCTCAAGGCTTCCTGCTGAGCAGGCCGCTTGCGCCGGAGCAGCTGCCGGCATTTATCGCTAAACACCTCGTCCACCCGTAACCGGCCTCCGGGGTTGTGTTCCCCTTTCCAGCCTAAGAGGTCCGGGCCTTCATGTCAGCGGCTTTTCGCCTTCGTGAGACTTGCTTCAGCGCCTCGCTTCCCAAAAACAAAAAGACCCTTACGACGCGCGTAAGGGTCTACAAGTATGAGCTGCGCTTAATGCGCCACCGCGTTATACGTCATGATCCAGATCGAGCCCGCCACGATGGTCAGCAGGATGATCAAACCGAGAATGAGCGCCATGATGTTCCAACGGGCATTCTCTCCTTCCTTCAGATGCATAAAGAACAGCAGCTGAACGGCGAATTGCAGCACCGCCATGACGAGAATCAATAAGATCGTGCCGGTCTGGCTCATCATTTTGTTCATCACGACCACGAGCGGGATGACCGTCAGCACAATCGAAAGCAGAAATCCAATGACGTAGGACTTCAGGGAACCGTGCGAGCCGTTGTGTGAGCCGTGTTGCTCGTGTCCGTGTCCGTGCGAAGAAGCCGCGTTTATACGCTCCATCCTACATCACCCCCATCAAATAAACGACCGTGAACACGAAAATCCAGACGACGTCGAGAAAATGCCAGTACAGGCTGATTACTTCGACCTTGCGTTTGGTGACCGGCGTAATGCCTCTGCGGCGAAGCTGAAGCATGAGGCCGACCATCCAGACGAGCCCGAGCGAGACGTGCATACCGTGCGTCCCGACCAGGGCGTAGAAGCTCGACAGGAACGCGCTGGTGCTGATTGTCGCTCCTTCGTGCACCATATGCACGAATTCCGACACCTCCAGCGTAATGAAGGCAGCGCCCAGCAGCGCGGTTACCCCCAGCCAGCCGATCAGCTGGTTTTTCTTGCCTTGATGCATCGCGAGCACGGCGAGACCGCTCGTGAAGCTGCTCGTAAGCAGGATGAACGTCTCGGCGATGATACCGGGCATGAGGAACAGTTCTTCCGGCGTCGGTCCGCCGTTCGTATTGGCACGAAGAACGACATACGTAGCAAACAAGGTGCCGAATAAGATACAGTCGGTAATGAGGAAAAGCCAAAACCCAAACGTTTTGAGCGACTCTTGGTCGTGATGGCCGTCGTCGTGCGCATGATCGTGCGAGTCATGCCCATGTCCGTTGTGAACTGCCGTGTGCGCCATTAGACTTTCGCCTCCCTTAACGTTCTTTCCGTCCGTTCGATTTCGTCGACCGGGATATAATAATCAGTATCATAGGTGAACGAGCGTACCAGCATGCAAATGGCGACGCCGACCAGCGCTGGAATCGTCAGCCACATCCAATCCCAGACGAAGCCGAATCCGGCAAAAAACCAGAACGCCGACATGATGAATGGAATGCCGGAGTTTTTCGGCATGTGGATCGGTTCGTACTTCGGCTTAACCGTATCCGAAGGGCTGATTCCGTTCGCGCGCTGCTGCTTCGTTTCCCACCAATCGTCAAGCTTGCCCGCCTGAGGCACGACTGCGAAGTTATACACCGGCGCCGGAGAAGGAATCGACCATTCGAGCGTCCGGCCGTCCCACGGGTCTCCAGTCGTATCGCGTCTGTTCTGCTTGATGCTGTAGGCGATCTGCCATACTTGGAAGATGAAGCCGATCCCCATCAGGAACCCGCCGATCGTCGACACCATATTGAGCGGGCCCCAGCCCATGTCGAAGTCGTACGTGTACATCCGACGCGTCATGCCCATCAGACCGAGAATGTACTGCGGCATGAAGCAGACGTAGAAGCCGATGTTCCACAGCCAGAACGCCCATTTGCCGAGATGCTCGTTCAGCTGGAAGCCGAACATCTTCGGCCACCAGTAATACAGGCCGGCAAAGTAACCGAACGCCACGCCCCCGATCAGTACTTGATGGAAGTGGGCGATCAGGAAATAGCTGTTGTGGAACTGGAAGTCGGCCGGTGCGACCGACAGCAGCACTCCGGTCATCCCCCCGACTACAAAGCATGGGATAAAGGCGATCGTCCATAGCATCGGCGTCGGGAAAGAGAGCCTTCCCCTATACATCGTAAACAGCCAGTTGAATATTTTGACACCGGTCGGTATCGCGATCGCCATCGTCGTTAAGGCGAAGAATGCATTAACGTCAGCGCCCGAACCCATCGTGAAGAAGTGATGCGCCCAGGTAAAGAACGACATCACGCTAATGCTGAACATGGCAAAAACCATGGATTTGTAGCCGAACAGCTTCTTCTTGGAGAACGTCGCCACAATCTCGGAGAAAATCCCGAATGCGGGCAAAACGACGATGTACACTTCCGGGTGACCCCACATCCAGATGAGGTTGATATACATCATCGGGTTACCGCCGCCGTCAAGCGTGAAGAAATGCGCTCCGACGAAACGGTCCAGGAATAACAACGCGAGCGTAACCGTCAAGATCGGGAAGGCGAAAATGATGATGACGCAGCTGGAAAAAACAGACCAGGTGAACATCGGCATTTTCATCAATTTCATGCCTGGCGCGCGCATCTTCAGGATCGTTACGATAAAGTTGATCCCCGTCGCCAAGCTACCGATACCGGAAATTTGAATGCCCCAAATATAAAAATTTTGCCCGACGCCCGGACTAAACTGCAGACCGGACAACGGCGGATACGCGAGCCAGCCCGCATCCGGCGAGCCGCCGATAATGAAGGAGACGTTGAACAGCATCGCGCCCCAGAAAAACATCCAGAAGCTCAGCGAGTTCAAGAACGGATAGGCGACATCGCGCGCCCCGATTTGCAGCGGAACGACGATGTTGAACAGCCCGAACATGAGCGGCATGGCCATGAACAAAATCATAATGACGCCGTGCGTCGTGAAAATTTGGTTATAGTGCTCCGCATGCAGAAACTCGGCGTTCGGCACCGCGAGCTGCAGCCGCATCAACAGGGCGTCCACTCCGCCGCGGAACAGCATAAGAATGGCACAAATAATATACATGATGCCGATCCGTTTATGATCGACGCTCGTCAGCCATTCGCGCCACAGCCAGCCCCACTTTTTGAAGTACGTGAGCACGAACACGATAGCGACCATCGTAAGTCCGATACTGACCTGAGCGCCGAGGATGAGCGGATCGCCGGTTACGAAAAACTCGGAAGCAAATTGCTTGATCTTATCCAGCATGAGCGAACCTTCCTCTCGTCTAAATTAATGCCCCGCATGTTCGTGTGTCGTAGACGACTGCGGATTCGGCTTTGTTTCTATGACCGGCTGCGCCTTGGGAGCCTCGTTCTGTGCCGGTGCCCCGTGACCTCCGTGCGCTCCATGACCTTGGCCGTTAACCGCGTATTTCGTTACGATTTGCCCGAATAAGCCTTCCGGGAACGAAGCATAATATTGCGGGTTGGATTTGCCTGGCTTGGCCAGCTCTTCATAGCCTTCCATCGATAACACCGGAGACGTGCGTTTCACGCTGCCGACCCACATCTTGAATTCTTCTTCCGACGTCGCTTTCACATCAAAGGTCATATCGGCAAAATGCTCGCCGCTGAAATTAGCGCCCGATCCGTAGTAAGTTCCCGGATGGTCCGCTTGCAGAAACAACGTCATCGCCATGCCTGACATCGTATACATCTGCCCCCCCAGCTGAGGAATCCAGAACGAGTTCATTGGCGCATCCGAGGTTAGCTCGAATTTAATCGGCACATCCTCGGGAATTTGCAAATAGTTCACCGTTGCAATGCCTTGCTCCGGATACATGAACAACCATTTCCAGTCCAGCGATGTCGCTTGGATCGTAATCGGCTTCTTCTCCGATGCGATCGGCTTCGAAGGTTCGAGCTCATACGTATACCGAACCGTTACGACGCCGAGCACGATGATAACCAGAATGGGAATGCCCCACCATACCGCCTCCATAACCGTACTATGCGCCCAGTCTGGCCGATAGGTCGCTTTCGTCCCCGGCTTATCGCGGTACCTCCATACGATATAAGCGGTCAGAGCCAGCACCGGCACCAGAATGATCGCGCACAATATCGTTGAAAACCAAATCAAATCTTTCTGACTTTCACCAATCGGCCCTTTTGGGTCCATCACGATGATTTGTTCCGCGCACCCCGACAATAGCAGGACCATGCCTACGATTAAGAACGGGAATGCGAGCCGAACAGCCCTTTTCGGTTTTGCCATGACGATCCTCCTATCCTCGTTCAACCCACGATGAAAACTTTGTGATTTACTTCACTTATCTATAACTATAACTTAACAGATTTCCGCGGTTATTGAATCAGGGTTAACAAATACGTCAAGCAATCGCCTTGATCCTGTAAAACAAATGTCACCGGTTCGACATTGACGGTAACCTGTCTTTATGAGAATGGATACACGCAAAAAGGCCAATCCAGTCTGCTCGACAAGATTGGCCTTGCTTCTGTTTTAGCAAAATATCGTTGGTTTTATTCCGTTCTTGAGGCTGCGCGCGAATGCACCAAGTGGATCGCTGTGCGGATGACGTAAATATGAACGCTGCCGACCATAAAGCCGATGCCGACCATCAGGGAAGGATTCCGATCGCTGAAATGATGCAAGTTAAGCAAACTGAGTACAAAGCCGATACCGAGTAGGACCCAAGCCGCCACCGTCATCATCGTGACTAGACGACCCACATCCCGCCCACTGTGATTTACCTCGTTAGCCGATGCCGTTCTCGTCGTCATGCTAATCACTCCAATCTGAGATGAAAGTGTTTTCTTTTCCTTAGTATACCACATTTTTCGCAATTTGTTCAAAGTTTTTTCACGCTTTGGACAAAGAAAGGACAAAGAAAGGACAAATTTGCAGACGCATCCGTATAAATCATTTACATTTTTGGAAAAATAGTTGGGATAAAAGAGAAGCAAGGTTCAGTTTACACCTATGCTTGGAAAAGGGAGCAAAAATCATGACAGACAGCATGTTGTATCAAGCCAGAAATTACCGCAGCTTCATGGAGACCTCCAAACTGTTATTTATGCAGCTTCGTCCGAAGCAATGGACGAAGAACATGCTCGTCTTTGCAGCTTTTACTTTTTCCATCGACAAAATGCACCCCGGCGCTGTTATCCATAGTCTTACCGCGTTTATCTTGTTTTCATTCGTATCCGGCTGCGTTTACATTTTGAACGATTATATGGATCGGGAAGCCGATCGCCAGCATCCTGACAAACGCCATCGTCCCATGGCCTCCGGCCGATTGAATCCGCAGCTCGCCGTTGCCTTCGGCTTCGTGCTGTTCGTCTGCTCCATGGCCGCGGCTGTACGGGAACATCCGCTGTTCGCCTTGCTGCTCTTCATTTATTTTGCTCTCAACGTTGCCTACTCGCTTGCCTTGAAGCAAGTCGTGATCATCGACATTATGATTATTGCAGCAGGGTTCGTACTGCGCGCACTGGGCGGGGGTATCGTGATTCAGGTTCATTTTACGCCGTGGTTTTTGCTATGCGTATTTCTGCTCTCGCTTCTGCTTGCGATCGGGAAGCGCCGGCACGAGTTCATGCTGCTGCAAAATGACAAAGGAACTCACCGCAAGGTGCTTGATAAATATTCCGAAACGCTTCTGGATCAGATGACGGGGATCGTAACGACAGCGACCATCATCTCTTACAGCATGTTTACGTTTTTATCGGGACGTACCATTCATTTAATGTGGACGATTCCTTTTGTTATTTACGGTGTGTTCCGGTACCTTTATCTCATCCATGTCCTCGGCAAGGGCGGCAAGCCTGAAGAATTGCTGCTTCAGGACACAGGAATTGTGACGACGGTCATGACTTACGGTATTTCAGTTGTGTTTATTCTCAAGGCATTCGGTTGATTAATGAAAAGGAGCTCCGTATGCAAGCGTACATGTACTTGCTCTTATCCGTTCCGCTTGGAGCTGTAGGACAGGTTTTAATGAAATGGGGCGCTATGCTGACGCCCGCAGAAATAACCGGATCGGTATGGCACCGGAACATTCAGATGTTTACCAATGCCCCCATCCTGTCCGGGCTTGGATTGTATGCCGTATCGGTGGCGTTCTGGATTTGCGGTTTGCGGAGCATCCCCCTATCCAAGGCGTACCCTATGGTGGCTGGCGGCTATATCATCGTGTTTGTGCTGGCGGCCGTTATTTTTCATGAACCGGTCACGCTGCCCAGAATGGGCGGTCTAGCCTTGATCGTGCTGGGGGTGCTTGTGCTTGCGATATCATAGACGGGAGCCCTCCATGCACCGGGGGGAATGGAGCCTTGATACAGCTCTGCTGCTCATCTCCGTTCTAGGCATCGGTTACACGGCCATCCTGACGGCCCTTCTGTGTAATTTGCCTCCGCATGCAGCGGTATTGACGCCGATTGCGCTAGTTCTCTGGGTCATATTCGGAATAGCCATGCATAGATGGGGGATTTCATTCGCCCGGACTTCGTATGCGCTGGCCATTCTTGGGGTGACTCTATCTCTATTCATGAGCACTTCGATTCTCGATACGTCATATGACGGCCAAGTGTATCATATTCTTGCAATCAGTTCCATCAAGGAAGGCTGGAATCCACTGTACCATTCTGCGTTTCCGCTTTCGATCTGGATTGAGCATTATGCCAAGGCGCCGTGGCTGCTTGCGGCGTTTTTCTATGCTTATTGGCCTTCGATCGAAGTCGGTAAGGCAACGAACGTGATTTGCTGGCTGGCCTCTTTTTTTGCAGCTTTTGGCGCATTGGCCCGCATTTTCCGGAACCGCTCTCTCTTCGTCTTAGGTTTATCGGGCGCCGTTATGGCGGCGAATCCTGTCGTTGTGGCGGAATTGTTTACGTATTATAACGATGGTCTGCTGGGCAGCCTGATGTTGGTTTACATCGCGGCTCTTGCCCATTATGCCAAGACATTCGAGCGAAAATCGCTGATCCTGGCGTCGGTAACGCTGCTGCTTCTGCTGAACATTAAATTTACGGCCATCGTTTATGCGGGATTGATCACTCTTATTTTTGTGGTTTACCTGACGTTTGCGAACAGGTTCAAATCGGTTATCGTCACCTTAACTTTAGGTCTTACCTTCATGGCCGGTATCATCGGATTCGGCTATAACCCCTATGTTACCAACACGGTTCATAAGGGGCATCCGTTTTATCCGCTGGCCGGGTCCGGCAAAATCGATATTATATCAGCCAACCAGCCGGCCGATTTTGCAGGCAAAGGGACGCTTGAGAAAATGGTGCTTTCCTTGACCCGGAAAACCGGCAATCCGATTCAACCCCTGCAATCGGAGCCCCGCGACTTGTTTACGCTAGATCTGGATGAAATCAAAACCGAATTCAGGCACATGGATCAAGATACAAGAATCGGCGGTTTCGGCCCGTTCATGTTTTGGATCGCGCTGGGCTCCATTGCGCTCGGGTTCCTGCTTCTCGCGTATGATTGGCGTCTGGCGCTTGGGGCGGCTTTAGCGGTCGCCGCTCTGTCAGCGACTGTATTCATCAATCCGGAGAGCTGGTGGGCCCGCTATGTGCCGCAATTTTGGCTGATACCGGTCGTTATCGCTCTATGCGGATATGTTGCCCGGCATAAGGTGCCGAAATGGGCCGCCCTTTTACTGCTAACGTTGATCGGATGTAATGCGCTCGGTTCGAACTACCGGCTGGTGCACGTGCAAGTCAAGAACAGTCAGCAGTTGAAAGCCCAGCTGGATGCGCTGCCGGTCCGTCTCCAGATTCATCGCGAAGGCGAGGGCTTTGCTTCTGTTCCCCTTCGTTTGCGGGAACAAGGGATTGCGTTCACTTACGCGCAAAACGAACTTTCCTGCAAACATCCGGACCAAATAAAGTTCTCTATCGTCCGTTATTGCGACTAAAATTCCCATTCGGGCGGCTCGGTACCCCGACTGTACGGAGCCACACACCCTGATATAAGAAAAAAACATGCCTTTGATCATAACGATCAAAGGCATGTTATCTTAAAGGAAAGCGGAAGACGGGATTCGAACCCGCGACCCTCGCCTTGGCAAGGCGATGCTCTACCCCTGAGCCACTTCCGCAAGAGATTGGAGGAGTAAAAAGTGAGCCATGTAGGACTCGAACCTACGACACCCTGATTAAAAGTCAGGTGCTCTACCAACTGAGCTAATGGCTCGTACTGCACTTTATCAAAAATGGCGGAGCCGACGGGATTCGAACCCGCGGTCTCCTGCGTGACAGGCAGGCATGTTAGGCCTCTACACCACGGCTCCACACGAAGTTATTCGCTCTCGAAGTTCATACCTCGAAAGAAAATTGGTTGCGGGGGCAGGATTTGAACCTGCGGCCTTCGGGTTATGAGCCCGACGAGCTACCGGGCTGCTCCACCCCGCGATAGCAAATGGTGAACGCTGACGGGATCGAACCGCCGACCCTTACCCTGTCAAGGTAATGCTCTCCCAGCTGAGCTAAGCGTTCATAGACTGACCCGTAGGGGATTCGAACCCCTGTTACCTCCGTGAAAGGGAGGTGTCTTAACCCCTTGACCAACGGGCCATAATTATGTATAGATTGTGGAAAGAATGGCTCCCCGAACAGGACTCGAACCTGTGACAACTCGATTAACAGTCGAGTGCTCTACCAACTGAGCTATCGGGGAATGTTATCGAATGGAGTCATGGTGTCATGCATCCGCTTGGCGACGTTCTACTCTCCCAGGACCCTGCGGTCCAAGTACCATCGACGCTGGAAGGCTTAACGTTCGTGTTCGGGATGGGTACGCGTGGTTCCCTTCCGCCATCATCACCAAACGGATGTTGATGCTTCTGCCGCGAAACATCAGATCTTGCCATTCAAGGCGGCTTGCACCTTGAAAACTGGATACGAAACTCAGCATGCTGAATGCTTTTATTGGGGCCCACGCAAAGTAATCGGAATCAGCTTCGTCAGCTTCACGTCACTTTGTGGGGATACCATATGCTTCCGAAGCAGTTTCCTTCGGAAACTTGTAGGATAAGCCCTCGACCGATTAGTATTCGTCAGCTCCACACGTTGCCGCGCTTCCACCCCGAACCTATCAACCTCGTCGTCTACAAGGGGTCTTACGAATTGGGAAATCTCATCTTGAGGGGGGCTTCACGCTTAGATGCTTTCAGCGCTTATCCCGTCCGTACTTGGCTATCCAGCCGTGCTCCTGGCGGAACAACTGGTACACCAGCGGTACGTCCATCCCGGTCCTCTCGTACTAAGGACAGCTCCTCTCAAATTTCCTGCGCCCACGACAGATAGGGACCGAACTGTCTCACGACGTTCTGAACCCAGCTCGCGTACCGCTTTAATGGGCGAACAGCCCAACCCTTGGGACCTACTTCAGCCCCAGGATGCGATGAGCCGACATCGAGGTGCCAAACCTCCCCGTCGATGTGGACTCTTGGGGGAGATAAGCCTGTTATCCCCAGGGTAGCTTTTATCCGTTGAGCGATGGCCCTTCCATGCGGTACCACCGGATCACTAAGCCCGACTTTCGTCCCTGCTCGACCTGTTTGTCTCGCAGTCAAGCTCCCTTATGCCTTTGCACTCTTCGAATGATTTCCAACCATTCTGAGGGAACCTTGGGGCGCCTCCGTTACTCTTTAGGAGGCGACCGCCCCAGTCAAACTGCCCACCTGACACTGTCCCCGTACCGGTTCACGGTACCAGGTTAGAACTCCGATACGATCAGGGTGGTATCCCAACGGCGCCTCCACCCACGCTGGCGCGCAGGCTTCCCAGGCTCCCACCTATCCTGTACAGATCGTACCAAAGTCCAATATCAAGCTGCAGTAAAGCTCCATGGGGTCTTTCCGTCTTGTCGCGGGTAACCTGCATCTTCACAGGTATTAAAATTTCACCGGATCTCTCGTCGAGACAGCGCCCAAGTCGTTACGCCATTCGTGCGGGTCAGAATTTACCTGACAAGGAATTTCGCTACCTTAGGACCGTTATAGTTACGGCCGCCGTTTACTGGGGCTTCGGTTCACAGCTTCGGGTTGCCCCTAACCGCTCCCCTTAACCTTCCAGCACCGGGCAGGCGTCAGCCCGTATACTTCGCCTTGCGGCTTCGCACAGACCTGTGTTTTTGCTAAACAGTCGCTTGGGCCTTTTCACTGCGGCCCCCTCGGGCTATTCACCCTACCGAGGCACCCCTTCTCCCGAAGTTACGGGGTCATTTTGCCGAGTTCCTTAACGAGAGTTCTTCCGAGCGCCTTAGCATGCTCTGCTCGCCTACCTGTGTCGGTTTGCGGTACGGGCACCTTCTCCCTGGCTAGAGGCTTTTCTTGGCAGCCTGAACTCATGACCTTCGGTACTTAAATTTCCCTCCCCATCACAGCCCAGCCTTACGGTGTGCGGATTTGCCTACACACCAGCCTCACTGCTTGGACTGAGCAATCCATAGCCCAGCGTCACTATCCTTCTGCGTCACCCCATCGCTCATAACGGTTCACGGTGGTACAGGAATTTCAACCTGTTGTCCTTCGACTACGCCTTTCGGCCTCGCCTTAGGTCCCGACTTACCCTGAGCGGACGAACCTTCCTCAGGAACCCTTAGGCTTACGGCGGATCAGATTCTCACTGATCTTTTCGTTACTCATACCGGCATTCTCACTTGTATGCAGTCCACCAGTCCTCACGATCCAGCTTCTACCCGCATACAACGCTCCCCTACTGCCCGCATCGTGTTCACTCCAGCTTCGAAGCAGGATGTTTAGCCCCTGGAGACATTTAGCCAGATTCTTTCATCAACTTTAGTCGTTGAATCTGGCGAATGTCCCGTGGCCAAACATGACCTCAAAGACGCAGTGAACACGATGCTGACTCATAGCTTCGGTGGTGTGTTTAGCCCCGTTACATTTTCGGCGCAGAGTCACTCGACCAGTGAGCTATTACGCACTCTTTCAATGGTGGCTGCTTCTAAGCCAACATCCTGGTTGTCTGTGCAACTCCACATCCTTTCCCACTTAACACACACTTGGGGACCTTAGCTGATGATCTGGGCTGTTTCCCTCTTGACAATGGATCTTAGCACTCACTGTCTGACTCCCGGGATAACGTCTGTGGCATTCAGAGTTTGACTGGACTTGGTAACCCTTGGCGGGCCCCGCACCCAATCAGTGCTTTACCTCCACGACGCATCTCCCGAGGCTAGCCCTAAAGCTATTTCGGGGAGAACCAGCTATCTCCGAGTTCGATTGGAATTTCTCCGCTACCCCCACCTCATCCCCGAATTTTTCAACATTCGTGGGTTCGGGCCTCCAGTGCGTGTTACCGCACCTTCACCCTGGACAGGGGTAGATCACACGGTTTCGGGTCTACGCCTACAAACTATTTCGCCCTATTCAGACTCGCTTTCGCTGCGGCTACGGCTTCTCACCTTAACCTTGCTTGCAAACGTAACTCGCCGGTTCATTCTACAAAAGGCACGCCATCACCCTGTTGACGAACAAGTTCGCAACATAGGGCTCTGACTTCTTGTAAGCACACGGTTTCAGGTTCTTTTTCACTCCGCTCCCGCGGTTCTTTTCACCTTTCCCTCACGGTACTGCTTCACTATCGGTCACCAGGGAGTATTTAGCCTTGGCAGATGGTCCTGCCGGATTCAGACGGGGTTTCACGTGTCCCGCCCTACTCAGGATACGCCTAGGGTGTTCGCAGACTTTTGGTTACGGGGCTTTTACCCTCTATGGCCGGCCTTTCCAGACCTGTTCGCCTAACCTGCTGCACCCATGACGGCGTCCTACAACCCCAAGGAGCAAGCTCCTTGGTTTGGGCTAATCCGCTTTCGCTCGCCGCTACTGACGGAATCACTTTTGTTTTCTTTTCCTGAGGGTACTTAGATGTTTCAGTTCCCCTCGTATGCCTCCTATGCAGCTATGTATTCACTGCATGGTACGTGAGTATTACCTCACGCGGGTTCCCCCATTCGGACATCCCCGGATCAATGCCTGCTTACGGCTCCCCGAGGCGTTATCGTTGTTCGCCACGTCCTTCTTCGGCTCCTGGTGCCTAGGCATCCTCCGTGTGCTCTTTATAGCTTATCCAGCTATCACATGTACGACCGAAGTCGTACCGGATTTTGATTCAGCATTGTTGCTTTGTTTCGTTTATCCAGTTTTCAAGGAACAAACTTTACTGAAAGGCTATTGCGCCTTTCAAAACTAAACATCGAAGTGAGTGCTTCTGTATACAGCAGTGGTGCTGCTGTAGATTTGTCCGATGACCTACAGTCATCATGGACTCCATAGAAAGGAGGTGATCCAGCCGCACCTTCCGATACGGCTACCTTGTTACGACTTCACCCCAATCATCTACCCCACCTTCGGCGGCTGGCTCCTTGCGGTTACCCCACCGACTTCGGGTGTTGTAAACTCTCGTGGTGTGACGGGCGGTGTGTACAAGACCCGGGAACGTATTCACCGCGGCATGCTGATCCGCGATTACTAGCAATTCCGACTTCATGCAGGCGAGTTGCAGCCTGCAATCCGAACTGAGACCGGCTTCTAAGGATTCGCTCCATCTCGCGACTTCGCTTCCCGTTGTACCGGCCATTGTAGTACGTGTGTAGCCCAGGTCATAAGGGGCATGATGATTTGACGTCATCCCCACCTTCCTCCGGTTTGTCACCGGCAGTCAACTTAGAGTGCCCAACTTAAGTGCTGGCAACTAAGTTCAAGGGTTGCGCTCGTTGCGGGACTTAACCCAACATCTCACGACACGAGCTGACGACAACCATGCACCACCTGTCTCCTCTGCCCCGAAGGGAAGGTACATCTCTGTACCGGTCAGAGGGATGTCAAGACCTGGTAAGGTTCTTCGCGTTGCTTCGAATTAAACCACATACTCCACTGCTTGTGCGGGTCCCCGTCAATTCCTTTGAGTTTCACTCTTGCGAGCGTACTCCCCAGGCGGAGTGCTTATTGTGTTTACTTCGGCACCAAGGGTATCGAAACCCCTAACACCTAGCACTCATCGTTTACGGCGTGGACTACCAGGGTATCTAATCCTGTTTGCTCCCCACGCTTTCGCGCCTCAGCGTCAGTTACAGTCCAGAAAGCCGCCTTCGCCACTGGTGTTCCTCCACATCTCTACGCATTTCACCGCTACACGTGGAATTCCGCTTTCCTCTCCTGCACTCAAGTCTCCCAGTTTTCAGTGCGAACCGGGGTTGAGCCCCGGGCTTAAACACCAAACTTAAAAGACCGCCTGCGCGCGCTTTACGCCCAATAATTCCGGACAACGCTTGCCCCCTACGTATTACCGCGGCTGCTGGCACGTAGTTAGCCGGGGCTTTCTTCTCAAGTACCGTCACCCTCAGAGCAGTTACTCTCCGAGGCGTTCTTCCTTGGCAACAGAGCTTTACGATCCGAAAACCTTCATCACTCACGCGGCGTTGCTCCGTCAGGCTTGCGCCCATTGCGGAAGATTCCCTACTGCTGCCTCCCGTAGGAGTCTGGGCCGTGTCTCAGTCCCAGTGTGGCCGATCACCCTCTCAGGTCGGCTACGCATCGTCGCCTTGGTGGGCCATTACCCCACCAACTAGCTAATGCGCCGCAGGCCCATCCGTAAGCCACAGGTTGCCCCGTGTTTCATGATTCCCCCATGCGGTGAAACCAGCTATCCGGTCTTAGCTACCGTTTCCGGTAGTTATCCCGATCTTACAGGCAGGTTGCCTACGTGTTACTCACCCGTCCGCCGCTAACCTATCCCGAAGGATAAGTCCGCTCGACTTGCATGTATTAGGCACGCCGCCAGCGTTCGTCCTGAGCCAGGATCAAACTCTCCATTAATGTAGAAAGCTGACTTGCTCATTGTTGAAGCTAGCTGAGATATTGCTATCTCTTATTTAAAGCACTCACTCGATGTTCAGTTTTCAAAGGGCAATTTCACAACGCTTCGTAATGTAACACATTCAAATCGTTATTGCAACTTGTTTTTTTCTTCCATTCAAGGGGTCTAACCACATGCTCAGAAGTTCTCAACTTGTTTGCATTCGCCGATTGTTTCAACGGCCGAATCGTAATGTACCACATCCGATTCGATTTGGCAACTGCGTTTTGTTCTTCCATTCAAGGGGTATATCCGCCATGCTTAGAAGCTTTCAACTCGGGCTGCGTCCGCTGCTCTATCAAACAGCCGGAATCGTAATGTATCACATCCGATTCGATTTGGCAACCGTGTTTTTGTTCTTCCATTCAAGGGGTATATCCGCCATGCTCAGAAGCTTTCAACTCGGGTTGCATCCGCTGCTCTATCAACAGCCGGAATCGTAATGTACCACATTTTGATATGGGTTTGCAAGTCCAAAATCATTCCTTACCTTACGGCAGCCACAACGAAAAAGCCCCGAGGACTCCCCACTCAGGCCCGCTCACAGGACAAGTGGAGTCTCCAAGGCTATTCATTGCAAATAACGAAGGATCCCGTGGTTTAACGGTTATTGAAGCTTGGCTTTCGGTTCAAAAAACGTATGCGCATTGTCATCCGTAGAATTGATGATTAGTTGATCTATAGTCATAAAAGCTCCGCCAATCAATCCGGCCTTTCGTCCAAGAATCGATTTATTAATGATTAAATTACGTGTTGCGAGCGGCAGGGATCTCTGATAAATCCCTTGTCTTATAGCTGCCAATACAATATCGCCAAATTCGGATACACCGCCGCCAATCGAGATTAATGAAGGATTGGAATAATTAACGAGAGATGCGAGGACTCGCCCTATTAAAGCACCGCTATCGCGAATTAACTCCACCGATAAGGAATCCAGTCTTTGAATGCCCAGGCCTATGTCTTTAAGCGTTAGCCCTCCTTTTTCCTCTACGATATCAAGCAAGAAATCGCTTCTCCCGGCCAATGCCAGCTCCTTCGCCTTCGAGGCAATCGCCTTCCCGCCTGCAACCGCCTCTAGACAGCCTGTATTGCCACACCAACAGTTGACATCCGCACCGACATCAAAATGGCCGATATCCCCGGCGCTGCCGCTGGAGCCGCGATACAGTTTGCCGTCGTAGATGATCCCTGCGCCGATACCCGTCCCGATTTTAATATAAATTAAATTGTCTATTTCGAAGTTTAATCCCTTGGCATGTTCCCCTAAGGCCATAATGTTTACATCGTTATCGACATAACAGGGGCAATCAAAATATTGAGACCAGAACTCCCGGATCGGATAGCGGTCCCATCCCGGCATAATCGGCGGTGAAATCGGCAGGCCGGAAGCAAATTCGACGGGGCCGGGAATTCCGATGCCGATCCCTAATACCGTGCTCTTACTGATATGATGTTCGAGCATCAATTGTTCTACCATTTTATAAATATACGTTAATACGGTCTCCGGACCTTCGCTCAGGTTAACCGGCGAACGATCATAACATAAAATATTACAGTCAAAATCCGTTAGTGCCACTTGGACACTGGACGTTCCTAATTCGACCGAAATGATATAACCGACGTCTTTATTTAACGTATATAGCCTCGGCTTTCTGCCGCCGCTTGAATTTCCTATATTGGAAACTTGTATTAAATTTTCTTTGAGCAAACGTTCGATATGGTCTGATACAGCGGATAAGGATAGCCCGGATACGGCTGCTACATCCGTTTTGGCCATCGGATCCTTAGCTCTTCTTATGATCTGGAGAACATTTGCAGTCATGGAAAGCAACGTTATTTCACCACTTTCATATTTCTAAATACAAAACAACACTTGCAGGTTGTAACAAGCGTTGATTTGGACGGTTGTATCCTAATCTAATATAAAGGCCCTCCATCTAATAGTAAATCATTTTCTATTTCCATACTTAAACACGAGGGGCTATCCCGGAAGTCTGTTTAAACTTTTAGGATAGCCCCGTCAGCATGCATCCTATTCACTTATTTTGAACTTGGATAAGGATTCCTTCAGCGCATCCGACAACTGCTTGAGCTGCGTCGACAGCCCAACAAGCTCACGGCTGATTTTCAACTGCTCGCTGCTCTGAGAGGCAACCTCTTCGGACACGGCGGACGCTTGCTGGGATACCGCGCTAACGTTGCCGATCGATTCGCCAAGGGCGGTTTGCGATTCCTTCAATTGCTGAATCAATAACGTGCTGTCGCCTAATTTGCTGATGACATGCTCCATCGAATCGTGCACGCTCTGAAATATCGCATTCGCTTCCTTGACGGCATTCACTTGAGCGGAATAAATCTGCCGCGATTCCAAGAACGAGGAGACCGTTCCTGTAATCTCCTCCTGAATCGCATGGATGATCCCAGAGACGACCTGGATCGATTCCCTCGATTGGCTGGCAAGGCTTCGCATTTCTTGGGCAACCACCATAAATCCTTTACCTGCTGCGCCGACCCTGCTGGCTTCAATGGCTGCGTTCAATGACAAAATATTGGTTTGGTTATTGATTTGCTCCATCACCTGGATGATTTTTTCGATGGATCCAGTACTTTCTTGCAGCCGTCCCATTTTGTCGGCCATTGTACGCAAAGTATCTTCGGCTGTGTAAGTATCCGTCATGAGGTTGCTCATATGATGAATGCCTTCATTACTTATCAGCATGACTTCAGATGCGGATGCCGAAATTTCCGAATTGCTCTCCGCCACCGACAACAGCTGCAGCTGGGTGTTTTGCGTGATTTCATTGCTGCGCATCGCTTCCTCGGCCAGTGTTCCGGCTCCTGAGGCGATACTTTCCGTAGCCATCGCAATCTCTTTGGCGGAAGTCGAAGTTTTGTCCGATCCGGAGACGATCTCATTGGCCGTATGAAGAACTTTGCCTGCAAGAACGCTTGTATCGCTAATAAGCGATGTGATTTTCTCAATCATTTCGTTGAAGCTGTTTCCCAACTGGCCGATCTCGTCTTTACTTCTGTGATCCGACTTTACGGTTAAATTCCCTTTTGCTCCTGTTTGCATTAAATCGCGAATTTGGATTAACGGTCTGCCGACTCTTCTTACAATTAAATAACCGATGACAACAGCCAGCAGTGCGGCCGAGATTGCGCACAGGACGGTGATACGGAAAATATAATTAGCTTCGGCGTACAAAAACTGCTTCGGAATAAAGCCGATTAAGGACCAGTTCGTCACATCGGACACCTTGTAAACGACTAAAGCTTCCATCCCGTTTGCCTTAATGCTGAATTGCCCCTCCGCTTCGTCCAGCTTAAGCGAAGCAACCTGATCGGTAAACGACGGGTCTGTGCTTGCTACGACTTGACCGGAAGACTCCCGAATCAACACATTGCCCGATTCCAGCTTCACCTTGTCCAAGGTTTCCGACAGCAGATTCGCATCAAACTCGATCAACAGTACGCCAACCGTTTCGTTTAATGAGTTTTTCAAGACTTGTGCAACGGCAAATAGTTGGGTGTTTTCCTTCCCCAGACCTAGATAACCCCGCTCGCGAGGCGCAAGCCAGAAAAACTTGCCGCCGCCTTCGATTGTCTTTTTGTACCAATCCTGCTCCATAAATTGAGTTGGAATTTTTTGATTCGATGTACCGAAAGAACCCTTTTCGTTCAACAGGTAAATGCCCTCGGCATTCGGATTCGAGTGAAGCAACAGGTTCATCGAACTCAATATTTTCCGATGGATGGCGACTCTTTCATCCTGATCGACCTCAAAATACAGGAGCTTCCACATCTGATCCATAAGCTCGGTATTGGTTTGGATTTGGCTGGATATCGTTTCGAAATCACGAAACATAAAATCCAGCTTTTCACTCGCTTGGACGACCGTCTGCAACGATGCTTTGGAAACCTGACTGCTTATCGTATTTTTGGAGATATTATAGGAAACTAAACCAACCGTTAATACAAAGGTCACGATGCTGATAAAAAAAATAAGGAACAACTTGGTTCCAACAGATTGAAATCTACTTATCAAGCGAATGGCCGCACCTTCATTCTCTATGGAATATGAATTACGATCATCTTAACTGACCGTCTCTACTTTGACCCAGCTTCCGGTGTCGGCGCTTTTCACGATGGCATCGATAATCAGCATAATTTGATACCCTTCCTTGAAAGAAGCGACGGAATCCGAAATCAAGGACTTCGATCTTACAGCATCGTAAAAGTTTTGCATCATGTTTTTGAGGCTTTCTGTCCAGCCCTCTTCATGCCCGCCGGGATAGTGCAGGAAGGGAAGCGCTTCTTTCTTCAACAAACTCGGGTCTCTCAAGACGGTTTCGCTCGGTTTGTCCCGATATCCCACGACCAATCGAAACGACTCCTCTTGCTTCCAAGAACCGGAAGCAAGGTCGCCGTCTAAATTTAACTCCAGCGCATTTTTGTTTCCTGCCGATACTTGGGAAACGGTAAATACGCCCCTCGATCCGTTGTCGAATTTGACCAATACCGAGCAGTAATCTTCGGTTTTGATTTCAACGGGCTCTGTCTCTTTCTGTTCGCTTGCTTGAAACGTCTGCTGCCCCTTTAACGGTTTATAGCGTATAGGGTAAACGATCGATGTATCAGCCAGAACCTCCGTAATTCTCGCCCCTGTCACGTATTGTGCAAGGTCGAACAAATGGGAGCCGATATCGCCGATGACACGCGTGCGTCCGCCATACTCGGGTTCTATGCGCCAGTTATAATCGGTTTGGTACAACAACCAGTCTTGTAAATAATGGCCTCGGACAATTCGGATATTGCCCAAATCATGTTCCCTTACCATACCGCGCAGATGCTGAACCATAGGGAATTGCCGGTAGTTAAAGTTGATTCCGGTTACGAGATCTTTCCCTTTGGCCAAATGGTACAATTCTTTCGCTTCTTCGCTCGTCAACGTTAATGGCTTCTCGGAGAGCAGGTGTTTCCCGTGCAATAAGATCTGCTTACTGGTCTCATAATGCAGGTAATTAGGCGTACAATTATGAATCACATCGATGTCCTTATCCTGCAGCAGGTCCATATAGTTCCCGTAAGCTTTAGGAACGTTCAACGATCTGGCAGCTTCTTCAGCCTTCTCTTGGCCATTCTGTGCGACTGCAACCACATCGACAAAGCCAAGCCGCCTTATCGCTTCAATATGGGCTTGCCCGATAAACCCCGCTCCCAATATCGCCGCTCGTAGGTTTCCCATAGCAAATCCCTTCCCATCACTTGGCGACAGCTTTTCGCCCGAACGCCACCGCGAGTATGATGATGAGTCCTTTCACGATCATTTGCTGGCTGACATCCAATCCCATAATAATCAATCCGTTATTAATCGTTCCGATCATCAGCGATCCGATGACGGTCCCGATGACCGTACCGACACCTCCGAACAAACTGGTGCCTCCCAAAATAACGGCAGCGATAACGGACAATTCATCTCCCTCGCCGAAGGTGTACCGTCCGGAGTGCATCCGTCCCGCATACAGCATCCCGGCAAGCCCAGCCATCACGCCGGAGCCGATCAATACATACAATTTCGTTTTCGTTACGTTAACACCGGAAAATCTCGCGGCGCTTTGATTGCCCCCGGTTGCCAGCGTCCTTCGCCCAAATGCGGTTTTCCGCAGAACAACGTGCCCGAGCACTACCGCTATGACCGTCCAGAATAATAAGACCGGAATACCGCCGACATCGCCGGAGCCGAAAATATAAACAAACGTTTTGTCAATAATCGGAACCGGCGCCGTATTGGTCACCCACATCGCCAATCCCTTCGTCACGCCCATCATGCCTAGAGTCACGAGGAAGGAAGGGATGATGACCTTCGTCACCAGCAATCCGTTAATGAGCCCGATCAGGAAGCCTGTGCCCAAACCGGCAACGATCGCTCCGATCATGCCGAAGCCCGCTTCCAGCGCCATGGCCGACGTTAGAGAGGAAAGCGCCGCGATGGAACCGACGGACAAATCGATTTCAGCTGTACTGATGACGAAGGTCATCGCCACGCCCATAATCGAAATGATCGCGGTTTGGCGCACAATGTTTAAAATATTGTTCGTTGTCAAAAATCCTTCATCGCTCAAAGTCACAGAGAAATAAATTAATACGCCGATGAAGGCCAAATAAACGATATATTGTCTCCAATTAAACTGCCTAAGCAATGAAACTCCACTAGAAGCCTTGGATTGCATGCTGCAAATCCTCCTCTGATTTGATGTCCTCACGCATAAATTCCTTAACTACTTTTCCGTCATGAAAGACGAGTATTCGGTCGCTGACAGCCAGAAGCTCTGTCATTTCCGAGGAAATAAGCAAGATGCTCTTTCCTTCATCGGCCAAATCGCGTACCATATCGATAATCTCGACTTTAGCCCGGATATCGATCCCGATGGTCGGTTCATCTAACATAATGATATCGGGCGAATTGGCCAGCCATTTGGCAAACACGATTTTTTGCTGGTTACCGCCGGATAATAACCGCGATGTTTTGTTAATGGAGTCTGTTTTAATGTTCAGTTTTTTGACCCATTCCTCGGAAATTTCATTTCCTTTTTTGTCATTGACAAGGACGTTGGTAATCTTCGAGAGGGACGGCAGCAGAATGTTATCTTTCACTTGAAGATCCAGGATCAATCCCTGAACTCTTCGGTCCTCAGGCACCAATGCAAGTCCGCTGCGGATAGCGTCTTGCGGCGACCGGATTACGGTTTTCTGGCCTTTTATATAGATGTCTCCGCCGGTCACCGGATCGATCCCAAACAACGCCCGCATCGTTTCGGTTCGTCCGCTTCCCATTAAACCCGCGATCCCCAAAACTTCCCCGTGCTTCAATTTGAAATTGACACCGTTCACCCGGTTGTTTGTTTGCAAATTATCCACTTGAAGAATAACGGTTTCGTTAGACTTGCCTTTTCGTTCTTTCCATTCGAATTTTTCCAAGTTTTTACCGGCGATGTGCTGAATCACGCTGTCCATATCCAATTGGCTTGTTTCCGCCGTGATGATGTGACGTCCGTCACCCATGATCGTAATTCGGTCGCAAATTTGAAAAATTTCATCCATGCGGTGCGAAATATAAATAATCGAAATTCCTTTTTGCTTCAATCGTCCGATAAATTCAAACAGCACTTCCGTTTCCCGCTTCGTTAATGAGGATGTGGGCTCATCCATAATCAATATTTTCGTTTCTTTCGACAGCGCTTTCGCAATTTCGGTCATTTGCCAATACCCGACTCCCAAGTCGGCTACGACGTCATTCGGTTTAATATCAACATCCAGCTCTTCGAGCAGCTGCTTGGTCAGTTTCACGCATTTTTTATCGTCGATGAACCCCATCGCTGTTTTCGGTTCCCGGCTCAAAAATATATTTTGGGCTACCGTTAATGTAGGAATCAGACTGAACTCTTGAAAAATCATCGATACGCCATTCTTTTCCGCATCGGTCGGCGTCTTGATCTGCACTTCAGAACCGTTTATATAAATTTGTCCGGCATCCAGTTCATAAACGCCCGTCAAAATTTTCATCAAAGTCGATTTACCCGCACCGTTGCCGCCCATCAGGGCATGAACTTCTCCCTTTTTTAATTCGAAATGGACGTTATCGAGAACTTTGATTCCGTTAAATGATTTGGAGATATCTCGCATTTCCAAAAATGGCGTTTCCATAAGAAGTCCCCTTTGCAAGGATTCTAACGGGACGGCACTCCGCCCCGTTAGAAAATCACTTTATTCGCATTCGCAGTTCTTGATCTTAGATCGTTTTAACCCATTTTTCGCTGTTGGCAGACTCAATAATCGCATCGGAAATGACAGCAATTCGATAGCCGTCGTAGAAATTCGGTGAAACGTCCGTATCGTTCACAATAGCCGAAATAAAATCATGCGCTTCGATAATTTTGGTTTCGGTGTAGCCAATGCCTAGTGCGGGAATCGGCCACAACGCTTCGCCGTACGGATGATTAGGCCCGGTATAAATCGTTCTAAAGCCGCGTCTGTCGCTCGGATCGTTAGAGAAGCAAACCTGCAGCTCGTCACGACGCTCATAGTTGAAATAAATGGAACCCGTTTCGCCGTGAATCTCGAAGGTCAAGAAGTTGTTGCGTCCCCATGCGTTGCGCGTAGCTTCGATGCTGCCCACGGCGCCGTTCTCAAAACGAAGCAAGGTGCTCACTTCATCGTCAACGTCTACCGCTTCTTTCTTCACGTCGCCGCTTGCCTTCACCGTTCCCAATTTATCTACAGAACCGGATTGAATCGGACGCTCTTTAATGAAGGTACTCGCCACACCCATAACCTCAGTAATTTCGCCAACCAAGTAACGGGCAAAGTCAATAACGTGCGTGCCGATATCGCCCAGCGCTCCGGAGCCGGCAATATCCTTCCGGAATCTCCAGGAGAGCGGCGAGGCCGGATCCGCCGACCAATCCTGCAGATAGGTTCCGCGGAAATTGAGGACTTTCCCGATAGCGCCTTCTTCGATATACTTCTTGGCCAATGCCACGGCAGGAGTACGACGATAGTTGAAAGCGACCATATGCTTAACGCCGGCTTCAGTGACCGCATCCAGCATCCGTTTCGATTCTTCTCCAGTTCTGGCAAGCGGTTTTTCGCAGATGATATGTTTGCCGGCTTTGGCAGCCGCAATCGCTATCTCCGCATGAGAGTTGTTCGGGGTAACGATATCGATAATGTCAATCTCCGGATCCTCGACAACACGTCTCCAATCCGAAGAGTAGGATTCAAATCCGTAACGATCTGCTGCTGCTTTCGCTAATTCGTCGTTGATATCCACGACCGTCTTACGTTGAGGAAGAGCCGGAGCCGGCCAGAAAAACATAGGCATTCCCGCATAAGCCAACGAGTGCGCCTTCCCCATGAAACCTCCGCCGATCATAGCTACATTTAATTTACGCATTGTTTTCTCTCCTCTTTATATAAGAATGATTTCATTATTTCTTAGCAGCGTTTTGAATGGTGTTCGGAGCGTCAACTTGATATACCGTTTTCCAGGAATCCAGGATATTTTCTTTCGTTACTTGAAGCGCAGGCACCGCTACATATGGAGGCGTTTCTTTGCCAAGCAGCGCATAAGCGGCCAGAATAGCTTCCGCGACACCTTGGTCGTAAGGCAGCTGCGCGCCGAGACCTTTAATCATCCCGCCTTGGGCAATATCGAGCGCGACATTCGTGCCCAGGTCAATCGTCGTAATAGCCAGATCGTTTCTACCGGCTGAACGGGCAGCGGCAAGCGCCCCTTCTGCAGGCACATCCCATACTACGAAGATCCCTTTAAGATTCGGATGCTTCGTCAACATAGCGGAAGCAACTTTCTCGCCGTCGTTCGGTCCTGCAATACCGCCGCGCTCCACGATCTTGATGTTCGGATAATTCTCTTTGATTGTTTTTTCAAATGCATCCGTTCTTTGTTTCGTTACAAAGAAGTCCGCATCGTGGAAAATAACGCCGATATCCCCTTGCTCCCCAATCGCCTTCGCCATCACATGAGCCGCTTCTACGCCATTGCCGTAGTTATCGGCGGATACGACGCTGACATAATCTTTACCGTGCTCCAAGCCGTTCGGTTTATTATCCATGAATACCAATTTCACGCCCTCAGCAGCGGCTTTTTTATAAGCAGCGGCCGTAGATACAGGATCTACCGGGATACTGACAATGATATTCGGCTTTTTGGACAAGATCGTTTCAATGTCGGATACTTGTTTCTCCGATTTGAAGTTAGCGTCTGTCGTTGCGATCACTTCGATACCCATTTTGGCAAAGGTTTCTTTCAGTCCTTTAATTTGTGCTGTCGACCAGTCGTTACCGGCATAGTGCATAGCAAGTGCAGCTTTATAATTTCCTTGCTTGATTTTGGCCAATTCTTCAGGAGTCAACTGCAGCGTTTTGGCGGATACAGCGTTCTCACCGTTAGGACCTTTACTTAAAATTTCTTTGTTCGGAAGGCTTTGGTTAATTGTCAGCGGACCCGTTTGCTCATTGGCCGGTGCAGCGGCAGGCGTCTCTGCTTTTCCCGAGGCTTCGCCGGCGTTTCCATTGCCGCCAGTTCCACAACCCGCTAATACTAAGCCGAATGCCAAGGTCAGTACCGATAATGCGGAAAGCGCTTTCTTCATGATGAAATGACCCCCTTCTATTTTTTGCTTACTTTATATTTAATTGATCCTGAATAAACTTCTTGCTGATTTGGGCACCCTTTAAAGGATCCTCATAGCTATCCAGCTCGACCGTGATCCAACCGCTGTAGTTGTTCTCGCGTAAAGCGGTTACCATTTCAGCAAAGTTCTGATGACCTTCTCCTAACGGCAGGAAAGCGCCGTTCGCATAATCTTTGAAATGGATATAGAGGATCCGATCCATATATTTCTTCACCGTAGCCACAGGGTCGCCGCCGCCCGCTTCGATATGCGCCGTGTCCGGACACAGATTAATGGACGTAAGCTCCATAATTCGATCCAGTTGATCCGGTCCTTGCACAATCGTACCGAGATGCGGATGATAGCTTGGAATCAAATTGTATTTGACCGCAATAGCCGCGGCACGATCCAGCGATTGCGCCAGTTCCGTATAATCGGAATCCAAAATTCCCGCAGCGCGAATAGCTCCGCCTCCGATAACAAGATGCTGCGCGCCGCATTGGGATGCGAATTCGGCAACCTTCTCGATTTTGTGAAACTCATCGTCCTGGATATCCTTATAAATAAAATTGGCTCCGGTGTAAACGCCGATTAAGGTTAAGTCATAGCGCTTAAGCAAGTCCGTAAACGCCTCGGGCCGGTCTGCATACTGCATCAAATTCCCGTCAAAAAGTTCAATCCCTTTGTATCCTGCCGCAGCGATATCTTGAATCGCTTGCTCGGTAGACCCATTCGCTAAATAATAAAGATCCTTCACTGAGGTTACGCCGGCCGGATGCCCAACGACTCCGCCCCATGTATTCGTCTGGTAACCCAACTTCATATCGAGGCCTCCTTATATTCAGATGTAAATTAATCGCTTACATATCGTTCAAATTAACTATATTCCAATACCTTTTAACTGTCAATGTTAAAAGTAAGTCTAAAAACATTTTATTTCTAGTTGAAAAAACTTAGATTGTTGCAATCAACGAAATATTTTTCTTTTCATTCGCAGCATGTATGCCTGCGAGTACGATTTCAAGCGCCTTGTAGCCATCGATTCCTGTAATCGAATGTCCCTGTCCGCTCAAAATCCCTTCCACGAAGTGATCGATGATGCCTGAATCGGTTTGTCCGCCGGCTTCGTTCGTCTGCATTTTATCCATTTCATACAACTCACGATGCTTGTTCAGATGCTCGACAATCAAGCCGAACTTGTCATCCGTACCTATTTTCAAAGTTCCCTTCTCACAATAAATGATCGTGGAGTTATTTTCATTAGGATAATAGGTCCAGCTCGCTGTCAATGTCCCGATTGCACCTTTGTGCGTTTTGATCGTAATCACCGCATGATCGTCGACATTCGTATTTTTATGCAAGGTTCCATACATGGCGCTGACTTCACTGACTTCATCGTTCAACAGCCAACGAATCAGATCCGCTTTATGAACTCCTAAGTCTCCCAGCACACCGGCGAAGGCTTCATCCTGGTTAAAAAACCAGCTTTTGCTGCCATCCACGCTCCAGTTTTCCGGACCCGAATGACCGAAGGTCGTCTGAAAGCTTAATACCTTCCCCAATTTTCCTTCATCCAGTATTTCTTTCGCTTTGAGATGTACCGGCATAAAACGCTGGCTGTGGCCAATCATTAATTTAACGCCCTTCTCAGAAGCGGCGTCCACCATACTCTTCGCCTCTTCCAAGCTGGTAGCCATCGGCTTTTCACAAAGTACATGCTTCCCTGCATGAATCGCATCCAGCGTAATGGACGCATGAAGAAAGTTGGGAGCACATACCGATACAGCCTCAATCTCTTCGCATGCCAATAACTCCTGATGCGTTTGGAACGCAAATTTCGCTCCGAAGGTTTGAGCTACTTCTTTAGCTCGTTCCAGGTTAAAATCACAAACGGCTACGATTTCTACATCGCTTCTTTTGCTGTACTCCGGCAAATGACGTCTTTGCGCAATTGCCCCGCAGCCGATCACACCAACTTTTAGCATATATTCACCCTTTTCTTTTTATTTTGTAAACTATACTTAAAACTATATTTGATATACTTTTAACTGTCAATATTAAAAGTATGTTTTTATAAAGGAAATCTAGGTTCTACAAGCGGGCAAATTCACCGTTTATTCATAATTTGCAAACGAAAAACCTCCAGAACCAAGTGACCCTGGTTCTGGAGGTTACCCTTTCCTCCGATATTTCAGCTTACAAGCCCGGCTCCAACGGCGGCAGCCGGGGAACGGTCCACGCTAATCAGGCGCAAAGCTCCGATTTCGGTGCGGCGGGCCCTGCCGGAATTTCTCCCTCCTGCCGCCGTGGTTCTGCCTCGCCATTCAGTTTCTGGGTGCCCACAACATGATGCACACACCCGCAACGCAAACGGCCGCTCCAATCCAGTCGTAATGATCCGGCGCCTTCTTATCTACGACCCAGCCCCACAAGACGGCGAGAACAACAAACACCCCGCCGTAGGCTGCATACACCCGGCCAAAGCTCGGAAACATCTGCAGAGTGGGGATAACGCCGTAGGCAATTAACACAAGGCTTCCCACTACTCCGTACCAAACAGGCTTGGACTCTCTTAGCCACAGCCAAACCAGATAGCCCCCGCCGATCTCCGCAACCCCGGCTATGACGAACAACAGAATGGCAACAAACATCCGGGCCATCTCCTTCTGGATATTTTATTTTGAGATGTCGCGCCACTCCACGATAAACTCGCCTTCGTAATCGCCCCCCTCAAACTTGCTGACTTCCTCGAGAGCATTCCCGCATTCGCAGGATATTTGGTCTGCACCGTAATTGTCTGTACCAAAAACAATTTGTTCGTTGCGGTAGTAACGCCGCCCGGGCGTTACCTTATACTCTTCGCCGCATTGCAGGCAACGAATGATGAATCCCGATTCCATACCTCCACCATCCTTCATGTATATTTTATTCCCGTACCTGTTCCAGTCTTATTCCAGAAAATCTTTCAGAAGCTTGCTGCGGCTCGGGTGTCTCAACTTGCGCAGCGCTTTCGCTTCGATCTGGCGAATCCGCTCTCGGGTAACGCCGAACACTTGGCCCACTTCCTCAAGCGTACGCGTGCGTCCGTCAGCGAGTCCGAAACGAAGGCGCAGTACGTTCTCCTCGCGCTCCGTGAGTGTATCCAATACGTCCGACAACTGCTCTTTCAGCAGCTCGTAAGCTGCGGCGTCAGCCGGCAGCAGCGCTTCCTGATCCTCGATAAAATCGCTCAAGCTGGAATCGTTCTCTTCTCCGATCGGTGTTTCGAGCGAAACCGGCTCCTGCGCGATTTTAATAATTTCCCGTACTTTTTCCGTCGTCAGGTCCATCTCCTTCGCAACTTCTTCCGGCGAAGGCTCCCGCCCGAGGTCTTGCAGCAGCTGCCTGGAGATGCGGATAAACTTGTTGATGGTCTCAACCATATGCACCGGGATGCGGATGGTCCGGGCCTGATCGGCGATAGCGCGGGTAATCGCCTGACGAATCCACCAGGTCGCATACGTGCTGAATTTGTACCCCTTCGAATAATCGAACTTCTCGACCGCCTTCATGAGTCCCATATTGCCTTCCTGAATTAAATCGAGAAACATCATGCCTCGTCCGACATAGCGTCTGGCAATGCTGACGACAAGACGCAGGTTCGCCTCGGCCAATCTCCGTTTCGCTTCTTCATCGCCCTGTTCGATCCTTTTCGCTAAGCCGACCTCATCCTCTGCCGAAAGGAGCCCCACGCGTCCGATTTCTTTCAAATACATGCGTACAGGGTCATTGGTTTTAAGGCCCGGCGGCAGCGACAGGTCATCGTCAGCCTGCATCTCGTCATGCTCCTGAACGTTAGACCTTACAGAGAGCCCGTCATCCGTATCGTTGCCGATCTGAATACCAAGCTCAAAAAGCTGCTCGAAAAACTCGTCAATTTGTTCCGGTTCCTGATCAAATGGGGCGAGCTTTTCCATAATGGCTTTATAAGTTAATGAAGAATGTTGTTGGCCCTGAAGGATTAACTGCTCCTTCACCTGTTCAAGCGTAAGTTCTGTCTCTGATCCAGCACGGTGATCGTTCTCCATCGTCCAACGGCCCCCTCCCAAGTAAGTCATCTTTATATGTATCACACTCTTGATTAAATTGTCAACGAGAAACTTATTAATATATCACAAATTATTTATTTTGTCAATATCTTTTTTTCCTTGGCGGCGTGCGGGCCCTGCCATGCTTCACTGATAAATAGTTGTCATGCATATAATTGTTATGATAATATTATACATGCGATATAAAAGGAGTGAACGTATGCGAAACGACGAATCGCCAGGTTTCATCATTAGCGCATAGGCAGAAAACTAATCCAAGGCCTGACCCTGCGGTTTCAAGCTTATTACGCCGGCGCCGGCGTTTGAACAAAACAAGGAAAGAAGCGAACAAGACATGCAGAAACAAGCGTTATGGAACCTCAATTTTTTAGCAATCTGCTTCAGCAGTTTTTTTATTTTTATGACCTTCTACGTGTATGCAGTTACGCTCCCGACGTTCGTCCTTGAGAGCTTGGGCGGGGGACAACAAGAAATAGGTCTTGTCACTACGGTTTTTGTTATAGCTGCGGTTATTTTCCGGCCTTTAACGGGGAAATGGCTGGATGAATGGGATCGGAAGAAGCTGCTCTTTCTTTCACTCGTCCTCTATACCGTTTGCTGCATCCTTTATTTGTCGGTAAGCAGTATGAGCATGCTGCTGCTGCTGCGCATCGTGCATGGCGTCGGGTTCGGCATAGCCGCAACGGCCTTTTCCGCCATTGCGGTGGATACGGTACCCGCAGAGCGCAAAGGAGAAGGCATCGGATATTTCGGGCTATTTATGAGCCTGGCTATGGTCGTCGGGCCGTTCCTCGGCATAACCGTTATGTCAAGCTATGACTTTACCGTACTCTTCGGACTATGCATAGCGGCCTCCGTGCTCTCGTTCGTATGCGGCATGATGACCCGTATTCCCGAGCGCGTCACGGTCAAACTTGCGGGGATCCCCTGGAGCTGGAACCGGTTCATCGAACGCCGGGCCATTCCCATTTCAATCGCCGCAAGCGTATTGGCTTTTTCCTACGGGGCAATTTCCACCTTTATTTCCGTCTACGCCAAGGAACTCGGATTACCGCAGTACGCCAGCTATTTCTTTATGGTATTTGCGGCCATCATCTTAATTTCCCGACCGTTTACCGGCAAGCTGTTCGATCGATTGGGCGCGCATGTATTGGTTTATCCGGGGCTTGTTTTGTTCGTCGGCGGCATGATCGGGTTAAGTCAAGCGCATTCCGCTTTCATCTTTTTGCTCACCGCCGGCATCATCGGCCTAGGCTTCGGCGCGCTGCTCCCAAGTTTTCAGACCATTGCCATCCAATCTTCGCCGGCTCACCGCAGCGGACTCGCCACGGGTACATACTTTGTCTTCTTCGATACGGGATATGCCTCCGGCTCTTATATTTTGGGGGTTATCGCCGCCCATACGAACTATCGCACCATGTATCTTATAGGCGGTTTGATCGTCGCGCTTACGATCGTCATCTATTACGGGCTGCATCATAAACCGCAGATGCGTTCACGCGAAAGAAACGACATCGCGTTCTTCCAAAGCGAAAAACCTTGATCGCTCAAGGTTTTTCGCTGTTTTATATGGGTTACTTGGCCGCCGATGCCTTTCCTTGCAGAGCTTTGCTCATATGAAGCACCTGCGCGGCTAATGCTTCTATTCTCCGTACCACGGCCGGATCGGAGACTTCATGGCTTTCGTTGAAATGATCCCGGTGGGCATAAATATGATCCGGTGCTGCCTGCCGTCCGAAAGGCTCTTGTCCAGAACTGGGCGTTAACCGCGAAACGGTTATTGCCGCGTATGATAAATTGCATGCCGCCGGATCATGGATGCGTTAAGAAACGAATTAGAGGGCTGCGTCGATTTTATGGAGCCTCAAGGCGGAATACATTTATGGTGCAAACCAAACGGGGAATGGGATGAGAACGCGCTGTTCAAGGAATCGATCCAGAACGGGGTTATTTTCGCCCCCGGTACGACGCTCGGTTCCAGCCGAAACTTTATGAGGTTTACTTACAGCCGTACGGAAGCCGGCAGCATACGCGAGGGCATTCGCCGATTTGCCGAAGCCTTGAGGCGATTCAAGCGCTAAAAGGTCCCGTGTTTGATAAACACGAAACCTCCGCTTTGCCTGCTATTATATACGGTTTAGCAGTCGATCCGCCGTCATATAAGCCAAGGCCATGATCGTTTCCGTCGGATTATAGGAAGGAAAGGTCGGGAACTGTCCCCCTCCTATGGCGTACAGTCCTTCGCATTCATGCACTTCTCCGAACGGACTGACAACCGATGAATTCGGGTCCCAACCCA
Organism: Paenibacillus sp. JCM 9796; assembly: GCF_055379675.1. Lineage (NCBI taxonomy): Bacteria > Bacillati > Bacillota > Bacilli > Caryophanales > Paenibacillaceae > Paenibacillus > Paenibacillus sp. JCM 9796. The sequence continues at coordinate 3,948,688 of NZ_AP043723.1, read as the reverse complement.
TCCGGTGGGTGCCGACGTCATGAACGGACACATGGTAAGCGGGAGCAGGCGAATCCTCCCACCATTCGCTCATCCCCATTTCCTGCGCGATTTGCCGCTTGATTTTCATGAAATATTCGACGGTCTTCTTATCGTACTCCGTCCAATCATGCGTGATTCTTAACGCCGGTTGGCCAAATTGATCCTTCACGACCGGATCAAGATCACAATAAAATCGGCGGGAAGGCAGCGTGGAATGCTGCGAATACATCCTGAAGAGCTTTCTGTAATTTTCACTCATCCAATCCTTAAAGCCCTTTCCCCATCTCGGAACGTGCGGAGGAAGGCCGTGGGCGGTTTCAAGCGGCTGCATATCGCCGGTCCAAGTATTGATCGGAGACCCCCAAAGAACCCCTTCCTCATTATCGGGAATCAATTCCGACGTAAAATCGTCAATTACGGAGCCCCCCTGCAGCGATCCCATGAACGGATTCGTCCAGTACGGCAAAATGCCGGTGAACCAACCGAAATTGTGCAGCATCAAATGCTTGCCGACCTGCCCGTTCTTATTGATCCCGGATGCCAGAAGCAGTCTTGCGTTCTCGAGAGCGTAACAGCCGAGAATCACAATGTCGGCCTCGAGTTCCATCGCTTTTCCTTCCGAGTCGAAGTAAGAGACGCCTTTGACCCGGCCGGTTGAATCGCGATTCACGCGGAAAACCCGGACAAAGGGGTGTATCTCCAGATTTCCGGTTTCCTCGGCGGCGGATTTAATGATTTCATGGGTCGATATTTTGGCTCCAACGTGACAAGGGTAACCATGGCAAAACCCGCAATTGGTACAGGCCGATCTGCCTTTATAATCAACCGTAGCTATGGCCGTCGGCGTCGGGAACGGATGATAGCCCAGACGTTGGGCCGCATCGGCAAATAAATGATCGGTTGATCCGCGCTGCATCGGAGGCATAGGATACCCCCGGGTGCGAGACGCTTCAAACGGGTTCCCGCCCGGCAGGCGCTCCCCATTCATATGCCCTGCGCATCCGGATACCCCGATCTCCCACTCCACACGGTCATAATAAGGCTCCAGCTCTTGATAGCTTAAGGGCCAATCGACCAAGGTCGTATCTTCCGGGAGCGCCGCTTCCGAGAAGCGTTCAATAACCGTGCTTCGCATACTGAAATCTTTCTCGCGGAACCGGAACGCAGCCCCGCCCCAACTGATCGTTCCTCCTCCCGTTCCGATAGACGGCGGAATCTGAAAAGGATCGCCCAGGCCAAGCTTATTCGATGCCCAGGGCAAAATAACAGCCGCTTTGCCTTCATTCGGCCTCCAGGTTAGCGGATCCTTTCCCATATGCGGCACAATGGCGCTCCGGCGGTAATACCGGATTTCATCAAACTTGGATTGAAAATCGGATTCCTTGTAAAAGGCCCCTTTTTCAAGTCCGACCACCTTAAGTCCCGCGCGGGCAAGCTCTGTCGCTACAATGCCTCCCGATGCGCCCAAGCCGACTACGATAGCGTCAATTCGTCCAGTCATGGCTTCACCCCGCTTACAGCCGATCGGTTCGCTTCCTGGCGAAGGTCGGCAAGAGTCAGCACTTTCATTTGTTTGGCGTCATAGCCTAACTGCATCTGCTCGGCCGTATACCCCCACTGGGCGCCGGGAAATCCGACCAGCTTCCAGCCGACCGCATCCCGGTTCCCGCCGTAGAGAGGATCGCCGAACGTTCCCTCCAGCGTATGCTCATACACAACCGCGAAAAATTGCGCCAGACTGTCCGGCTCCTCATCGGTAAGCGAGCCCTCGATTTCATGAAGCATCCCGTCCTGCTGTTCTTCGGTAAGCTCGACAAACGGAGCTCCATACCGCTCTTGGCACAAACGGTCGAAAGCTGTAATTCCTTGTCGATAAAAGGTTTGGAGGTGGCTAAAATAGCCACCCAGCGCCCGATCGATGTAAATAACGGCTCCGGCTTCCCGTGCGCCCGGACTTAACGGATCGCTTGGAATGATACGGGCGGTAATAGCCTCGATTGTGCCGGCTTCCTCGTCATTAAAAAACATATACGTCTGAACGTTTTCCCCGCTCGCCGTCATTGCCGATTCTCCTCCCTGTATGTCGACTGGTATGTAACGCACTAGCCAAGAGGCAAAGCTTTAAACCGCCGTGTGTTCTCCGTTATCGCGATCTCAACCGGCAGCCGTTCCATGCTTGAGGCTCCGAAAAAACCGTCGATCCCTCTGGTCCGCTCCAGCACGTAGCGGACGTCGTCCGGCTCTGCCAGGGGGCCGCCGTGGCAGATGACCAGCACGTCCGGATTCGCCTCTTTGGCAGCGTCGTGCATAGCTTGAATGGCACGGATGGAATCGTCCAGGGTCATCGTGCTTTTCGCTCCAATTGATCCTTTGAGCGTCGTACCTACATGGGCCACGATGACATCGGCGCCGGCTTCTGCCATGGCACGGGCTTCATTCGGATTGAACACATAGGGGGTGGTCAGAAGGTCCAGCTCATGGGCAATTCTAATCATATCGACTTCACGGTCATACCCCATTCCCGTTTCCTCCATATTTTGCCGCAGCTGTCCTTCATAGAGCCCTACGGTAGGGAAATTTTGCACGCCTTTAAATCCGATTCTTTTCAATTCCTCAAGAAAAATAGGCATCTGTCTGAAGGGGTCGGTGCCGCATACGCCTGCAAGCACAGGGATGTTCTTCACAACCGGTATAACTTCGCCCGCCATCTCCACAACAATCTGGTTGGCATCGCCATAAGGCATCAAGCCGGCAATGGACCCGCGTCCCGCCATTCTGAATCGGCCGGAATTGTAAATAATGATCAGGTCGGCTCCGCCCGCTTCCGCACATTTGGCGGAAATTCCTGTTCCCGCGCCAGCGCCGATAATCGGCAGCCCTTGGGCCACCTGATTGCGTAATCGTTGTACAATTTCTTTTCTACTCATGACGAAGCACCTCGCTATATTTGATATATGCATCTAGCTTTTCGGCCATGGCCTGGGCAAAAACCGGATCGTTGATGTCCGTGTCCATGATCACCACCTCAATATGGGGAGCGAGCACTTGCCGCAGGTTATCAACCAATGCCCGGTCCGCTTGAGGGTCGTAAAATACTTCCCCTTGTTTGGCAATCGAAGAGATGCCCTTGAGCGGAATAAAGACACTCACCGGACCGGTTGCCATGTTTAACTTGCGGCCTATGATTTTCCCTAATTCCGCACACTCGTCAGCGGTAGTTCGCATCAGCGTAACGTTCGGGTTGTGTCTATAAAGCGTCCTTCCCTGAAAGCGGGCCGGAACGGTATCGGGCGTCCCGAAATTAACCATATCGAGCGCGCCGAGCGACACGACCTGAGGAATGCCGAGGCGGCCTGCCGTTTCAAGCCTGTCCGCTCCTGCCGACAGCATACCGCCGACCCATTCGTCCGCAAGCTCTGTGGTCGTCAAATCAAGTGACGCACGGATGAAGCCGTCCTTCATGAGTCCCTCCATGGCGCGCCCTCCCGAGCCGTTGGCATGAAACACCAGCACTTCATAACCGCGTGCTTCCAGCCAATCGCGCGCTTGCAGCACGCAGGGCGATGTAACCCCGAACATGGAAACGGACACCAGAGGCCTTGCTTGTTGGTGCGGCTTATAGGCGGCGCTCGCCCGGGCCATTCCGGAGATGGCGGCAGCCGCATTGGCAAGTATTTTCTCCGAGATGGAATTAATCCCGGCGATGTCCACAACGGAATACATCATCGTAATATCCGACTGGCCCACATACGAACGAATATCGCCGGACGCGATCGTGGATACCATCAGCTTGGGAACGCCGACCGGCAGTGCGCGCATCGCATGAGTAGCTATCGAAGATCCCCCCGAGCCCCCCAACGCCAGCACGCCGTGCAGCCGTCCTTCTTGATACAGTTTGCGAACCAACTCCGCCGCCCCGGCCGCCATCCGCTCCATAGCAAATCCCCGGTCGTTTCGCTCAATAAGAACGCCGATATCGGTTCCGGCTGCCCGGGCCACGTCTTCCCTGGTCAGGTGCGGCGAAATCCGGGGACTGCCCAGGACGCCGACATCGATAACGATCACTTCGCAGCCTGCAGACCGAATACGATCCATCACAAATTCATATTCATTGCCCTTCGTATCCAAAGTTCCTATAAGAACTACCGTTTCCATCGCCAGAACCTCCGTCGGCATTTTATCTCCCTTTAACGCTTGGGCTGCTGAACGGGGGGAACCGATCTGAAGTCGGGAAGCTGCCGTAATTCTTTCTCCGAGCCCGGGGGCGAATACACCACGAATACTTTCATCGGCTCTTTACCCGTATTAACGGTATAATGGTACCTGCTTTCGGGAACATAGATGGTGCTCCCTGAAGCGACCGTATAAACGATGGGATTGCCGCTTGCATCTTCCACCATCTGTTCCCCTTCGCCGGAGATGACATAGATAAGCTCCTCCGCGCCCGGATGGTTGTGACGGTCGTGCCCCTGTCCCGGCTGCATCTCGACGATACCGGCGCTAAAGCCGGCCGATCCGGTCACTTCGGGCGTGCATGTCATCACGATGCGGCCCCAGTCAAACAGCATCGTCTCAACTTCATGCGTCTCGATAACGAAATGTTTACCGCTCATCCAGAAAGCCTCCTCTCGAATTTGCTCTTATTTTTTCCCTTCCGCTTGATCGATTAACGGCTTGAGGTATTCGTAGGCTTGGCGGGCTACAAGATCCGGCTCCACATCCCGGCGGTCAAATCCGATTTCCATCGCCAGATAACCGTCGTAGCCGATATCCTTAAGCGCGTTAATGACGGAGACGAAATCCCCTTTGCCTTGTCCCGGCGCAAGCCGGTCATTATCCGAAATATGGATGTGGTGAAGATGTTCGCCCATTCGGTAAATGTAATCTGAGGACACCTCTTTACGGTAAAGAGCGTGGAACGTATCGAACATCACCTTGACGTTCGGTTCGTTAACCTCTTCCATCAAATTCAGGGCATCGTCGCACCGGTCCACAATGTTGCTGTCATGCGAGGTAGGCTCGATGACAAGCGTTACCCCGTAATCCGCAGCCGTCTTGGAAATTTCCTTCAATGCCTCGGCGCTCCAAGCCCACGCTTGTTTAAGGCTTGTGCCGAAAACTTGCCAGCCGGGAATGTACAGCACCGTTTTGCCTCCCCAATAGGCGCACAATTCGATGACGTCTTTATAATGCTCGATCGTGTGGCGTCTCTCTTCCGGGATCGGCGAAGCGACATTATGGCCGGGACCGCCGCTAAGGCCGGGCAGCATGCTGGATACTTCCATTCCGTAATGCTCCAGCACCTTCTTGATATGCTCGCGCCTCTCCTTGGTCGTCGTGGGCGGGTAAGCATGGGGACTGGCTGCGCCGATCTCAATCCCTTCGTAACCGATTTTGGAGAGGCGCTTGATCACCTCTTCCAGCGGATAAGCGGGCAGCCAAACCGGGAAACTCGCATAGGGCCAAGTGTTAAAGGACAATTTCATCGTCATGATCGAAGACCTCCCAAAGTTATTTTAATAAGTGGTGCCGTTATACTTCGCTACGTTCTCTTTGGTCACAACCGGGGATTCCAGCTTAATGAATTCAGGCATCGGTTCGCCGACCAAAGCCTTGGCAGCCGCAATCACGTTCATCGGCGCAATGACCGGATAAACGGCCGTACCCGCGATTTCTCCATCCGAGATGGCATCGAATGTCGTTTGCATACCATCGATGCTGATCAATTTAATTTCGTTCTGTCTGCCGGCCGCCTTAATCGCCTGTAAGGCGCCCATGGTCATCATGTCGGCGTGGGTATATACGGCGTCGATTTGCCCCTTGGGAAACCGCTGCAGCAGATCTTCCATCACTTTCAGTCCCTGTGCCTGGTCATAGTTGGCATGCTGACTGGCGATGACTTTAATGTCCGGAGAGCCGGCGATGGCATCGGTGAACCCTTTGTGCCGATCGATGGTAGGCGATGCCGAAGGGCTTCCCTGCAGTTCAACAACGTTGCCCTTTCCATTCAACAGGGTAACAAGAGATTGGCCCGCATTCATCCCCAAATCCAAATCATTGGCTTTGATCGTCGTCAGCACTTTGGTGTTAACGGTACGATCGACGGAGATCACCTTGATGCCCGCTTTCACAGCCCGTTCAACGGCAGGAACAAGCGCATCTTTCTCGACCGCGTTAATGATTAAAACCTGCACGCCCTTGGAAATAAAATCATCCACGATACTCGTTTGAACGCTCGGATCGTTTTGTCCGTCGCCTACCAGCAGCTCCATGTTCGGAAAATATTTCTTGGCCGCTTCTTCCGTTCTGCTCTTCAAAGCCGCGCCGTAAGGAAAAGTCAAAGAAGCGACTGCAAAACCAACTTTACCTTTAATGGAATCGGGGGAAGCCTTCAGCGTTAATGCCTCCTGACACTCCTTGCCGCAATAGAGCCCATAGTCGATTGGAACGGGCGCAGCGGAAGTCCCGGCTTTGGCCGCTCCTTCCGTTGACGAAGCCGATTCTTTGCTGCCGGTGCCGGCCCCGGTGCCATTGTTGTTGCTGCTGCCGCTGCCGCATGCCGTCATGAACAGCAATAACGCGGAAAGTGCTGCCGAAGTCATGATTCTCATGAGATTCATTGTTTTTCAATCCTCCTTTTTTTGCTTTCAACAACCTTCCTGCTCCACGAACGACGATACGATCCCCCCTTTATGTAATCAAAGCCCTTATTAAAGACCCGACCACTGCTGTTTGATCCGCTGCTTCAAGCCCTGGGTTGTAAACAATACGGCGACTACAATAATGACCCCTTTCGCTATTTGCTGATTGAAAGGAGAGACGCCCAGCAGATTCAGAAGATTCGCAACCATGGCTAATAAAAGAACCCCGGCAACCGTGCCTGCGACACTCCCGCGCCCGCCCATTAAACTGGTGCCGCCGATGACAACGGCAGCTATGCTGTCCAGCATAATGAAGCTGCCCGCTGTCGGATGGCCGACATACAGCCTGGCGGTCGTCATTAATCCGGCGAGCGCTGCCGACAAACCGCTAACCGCATAAACTGCAAGCAGGATCCGGGTCGTTCTCACGCCGGAAAGACGCGCCGCCTCCAAGCTTCCGCCAATCCCGTAGACAAATCTGCCGAATGGCAAATAACGCAGAACGATTCCGGCGAGTACCGCGCTTAGTATAAAAAGCAGAACCGGCCCGGGTATGCCCGCTATTTTGCCGTTGCCAAGCAGCTCGATCATGGCGCTGTTAGCCTTGAAGTCGATAGGCGTTCCTTTGGTCAGAAGCAGCGCAACGCCATTGCCTGCCGCCATCGTCGCAAGCGTCATAATGAACGGTTGAATGCCTAGAAACGTGGCCCCGATTCCGTTAATCAGGCCACCGCATACGCCGATGATCAGCGCGATCAGGATGGCTCCCGTTACGGGAATCCCTTGCTTGATCATCGTGGCGAATGTAACCCCGACGACAGCGAGAATGGCGCCTACGGAAAGATCGATACCGCCCGTCAGGATGACAAAGGTCATGCCGACAGCCACTACGCCGGTTATGGAAGCCTGACGCGCCACATTGATCATGTTCTGCAAGTTATAAAATTCCGGCGCCAGGATGGCGGTGAGAATAAACATGACGATAAAAAGAAGGAGAGTCACCTGATAATTTTGCATCACTTGGAAGACCATCTTACCGCTGCCTGCATGGCTCTTGGGTACAACTGCGCTTTCATGATTCACCTGATGATTCGCTTCGCTTTTCACTGTGTCATCCCTCCTACGGCATATTTCATAATCGTTTCCTCGGAAGCGGACTGTCGATCCAATTCTCCGGCGATCTGTCCTTTATGCATGACAAGAACGCGATGGCTATTTTCTAAAATTTCAGGCAGCTCGGACGATATTAAAATCACACCCATGCCCTGCTCGCAAAGCTCCCGGACGACTTTATATATTTGTGCCTTGCTCCCGATATCTATCCCTCTGGTCGGCTCATCCAGGAGGAGAATGCCGATGCCTGTTTCCAGCCACTTGGCCAGAACGATCTTCTGCTGGTTGCCGCCGGATAAACTCCCGACGAGAATCCCCAATCCCGGCAATTTGATCTGCAGCGATTCCACATAGCGGTTGGCAACGATTCGTTCTTTGCGGCGGTGTATCCATTTCGGCTTTGAACAGGCCATGAACATATTTTGCAGCGCGGAAAGATTTTTGAACAATCCCTGGCTCCCGCGGTCTTCGGGAACCAGGCCAATCCCGTTATCGACCGCTATTCTCGGGGAGGCGATTTTGATCTCGCGCCCGCGAACGAATATTTTGCCGGCGTCTATCGGATCTGCTCCGAATATCGCTCTGGCCAGCTCGGTTCGGCCTGCCCCTCTTAGACCTGCAATTCCTAGAACCTCCCCTTCGTAAAGGGAGAAATGGATATCCTTAAGGACCCCTCTTCGGGACAGCCCTTCGACCCGCAGCAGCTCCCGACTTTTCTCATGGCCCGACCTGCCCGCGGGGGCACTGCTGATATGACGTCCCACCATCTTCCCGACCAAATCGTCGGGATTCGTCTCTTCCATGCTGCCTGCGTCGATCTGCTGCCCGTCCTTCAAGACTAAATACCGGTCCGCCAAGCCGAATATTTCATTCAATCTGTGGGAGATGAAGATGACGCAGACGCCGCGCTCCTTCAGCATCCGCACAATGTGAAGCAGCCTATCCACATCTTCTCCGCCCAGGACGGCAGTCGGTTCGTCCAAGATCATAACACGCGCATTCCGGTAAAGCGCTTTGGCGATTTCAAGCATTTGCTTCTCGGCTATACTAAGCGCGGAGACAGGCTTCTCAACCGGCAAATGCACGCCGAACTCGCTAAGGAACCGCTGCGCTTCCTCTTGCAGCGCTCTCCAATTGATGAAGCCTTTCGTCTGGTGATAACTGGTAAAGAATAGGTTTTCGGTAACGGAAAGATGAGGAAATAAATTAAGCTCTTGATACACGGTTACAATCTCGTTTTTCTCGGCATCGAGAGGGGTATGAAATTCCACTTGCCGGCCGCTCATGAATATTTCGCCGGTATCGGCTTTAATGGCGCCGGAGAGAATTTTGATTAACGTCGATTTACCGGCCCCATTCTCTCCGACGAGAGCCAGGATTTCGCCGGAATTCATCTTCAAATTGACGTTATGTAACACTTTAACGCCGGAGTAACTCTTTGAAATATTTCGCATTTCCAAGAACGGGGTTCCTTGAACATCATCGACCTGTTTATTCACCACAAGACACCACCCTTTATTTTCCACAATGTCTGTATCATGGGATGTAACCGGTTACAATTGATTGAATGTGTGTAATCCAATGTTCACTTGTAAGTAAAGGTCAGTTCTCTGTTAACAAACGGCATATGCATAATTTCATTGAACGTTAATACTGCTGCTCCTACAATGCCTGCTTGCTCCCCTAATAAAGAATGCTGAATGGACAGGTTGCGAGTCGTTAACGGCAAGGACCGTTGATAAACCGCCTGCCTGATCGAGGCTAACAGCACATCGCCTACCTGCGATACCCCGCCGCCGATCAACACCAGGGCCGGATTAAAAAAATTAACCAAACTCGCCAGCACATTCCCGATAGCCGTGCCGCCTTCCCGCATAAGCTCTACGGCAACCGGGTCCGATTCTTCCACCGCCTTCCTGACATCCGCCAAGGTTAGCTTTTTCTTCTCGGCAAGGATCGCAGCTAATAATTCACTTTGACCGTCCCGCGCCATCTGCTCGGCTCTTGCGGCGATGGCCCTCCCTCCGGCAAGCGCTTCCAAACATCCCCGGTTTCCGCAATAGCAAAGAAAGTCATGGCCGATATTGATATGTCCGACATTCCCTGCACACTCCGTGGAGCCTCGATAAATGTGCCCGTTACAGATGATGCCGGCTCCAATGCCGTTGCCAATCTTCAAGAAGATTAAATTATCGACCTTGCTGTCCTGCTCAAGCATTTGCTCCCCGAGAGCCATCGTATGTACATTGTTGTCTACGTATAAGGGACATTCAAAGTGCTGCGCCCAAAATTCGCGGATCGGATACCGATCCCATCCGGGCATAATGGATAGCGATGCCGGCAGGCCCCGACTGTACTCAACCGGACCCGGCAAACCCATTCCAATTCCTTTGACCTGGGATCGTTCAATCCCTTTGTTCCGGAGCAAGGCAAGAACCAAATCTTTGATTTGCTCAAGCACCGCCGCCGGTCCTGCGGCCACATCGATATCGTTAGACGATTCGGATATCAGAATATTGCAGTTCAGGTCTGTTATGCCGACTCCCGCATGCGTGGATTCCAGATCGATAGCCGCGATATAGCCCGCTTCAGCGTTAAAGGATAGAAGCTGCGGCTTGCGTCCGCCTGTGGAGGGGCCTCTGTCTGATTCCAGCGCCAAATGATTTCGAAGCAAGATTTCGGTATGTTCCGTGATGGTTGCCAGGCTATAGTTGGTTAGCCGGACAAGTTCCGCTTTGGATACCGGCTTCCGGCTGCGTCGAATCGCCTGAAGCACTTCAAGAGTTACCCGAGGCATATTCACGTTGCGACCACTCCTTAAAGTCGACTTTGGTTGAAGATTTGTTTATTTTATTGGTTATTTCTAAAATATATCGATAACTTTTTACAGTCAATATAAAAAAGTCCCTCATTTTCCCAAAAAAGATGCTCAAAAAAAAGACCCGCCAACAGGGCGGGGGGGTTTGCGCCATTAGCGGCTTCATCCGGGAGCATCGTTATTTCCCCGCTCCCATGCGGTACACATGATGCTTATCCTGCACACCGGCCGTAGCGTTTCGGGTATCAAACACAAGCGGCGCATGCTCGATGATTTGGTCGAGCGGAATGACGGAATGGTCCGTAAAAATAATGACACAGTCTGCGCTGCGAAGCGTATCCTCATCGATTTCGACACTCGTATAGCGCTGACCGTTCACTTGAATTTCAGGAATAAACGGATCATGATAGGAGACCGGGAATTCCGCTTCCGCAAGCAAGTGAATGAGGTCAAGCGCCGGCGATTCCCGGACGTCGTTAATATCTTTTTTATAAGCGACGCCATAAAGAAGAATGCTGGCATGCTCCGGTGCGGACTGCTTGGCAAGTATAGCCTTCACACGGTTCATGATGTAGGACGGGATGGAGCGGTTGATTTCATCGGATAGCTGGATGAACTTGCTTTCGGTACCGAACTTCTGGGCCTTCCACTGTAAATACAACGGATCTACCGGAATACAATGTCCGCCGATTCCCGGACCGGGATAATAAGCGGTAAATCCGAACGGCTTCGTTTGGGCCGCCTCGATTACTTCCCATACATCGATGTTCATCTTATCGCAAATTGCCGCTATTTCGTTCATGAAGCTGATGTTGATTAGACGATGGGAATTTTCCAAGAGCTTCGTAAGCTCCGCTACATCCGGAGAAGAGACTCTCACAACCTTATCAAAGACGCTGCTATACAGGGCTTGGGCACATTCTACACAGGTAGCGGTTAGTCCGCTTACTATTTTTGGTATTTGCTCCACTTTATAGTCTTTGTTTCCGGGATCGATTCGTTCCGGCGAGTAACCGATGTGGAAGTCGATGCCGGCTGTCAAGCCGCTTTCCTTCTCCAGCAAGGGCTGCAGAACTTCCCGCGTCGTTCCCGGATACGTGGAGCTCTCCAGAATGACCATCTGGCCTTTGTGCAAAAACTTGCCGATTTCTACAACGGCCTTCTCTAATATCGTAAGATCGGGGGAATGGGAAGCGTTAAGAGGTGTGGGGACACAAATAATAATCGCATCGGCCTCTGCGACTTTCTCATAACGATCGGTAGGATGATACCGCTCTGTCGCCAGGCTCCATCGCAATTCTTCGTCTTGGACATCAGGCAAGTAGCTGACACCCTGGCGCAGCCCTTCAATTTTTTTCGGGTCCACATCAACGCCATAAACGGTATGACCTTTATTTACAAACAGAAGGGCCAACGGAAGCCCTACATATCCTTGACCGATTACTGCTATTTTTTGAAACGGACGATCTATGCTGCTGGGCACGAAACTACCTCCTTGTTAAATTATTTTATAGGTCTGCCGGGATTACCGACGTAGGTTTGCCCGGATGGAACATCCTTGGTAATGACCGCTCCCGCACCTACTATGGCCTCTTCGCCGATTGTGATACCCGGTAGTAACGTGGCGTTATTTCCGATTCTCGCCCGTTGTTTAATAATGGGGCCTTGGTGATGATAGTTGCCCCGTCCCATATATTTATCATTGGCGGTCGAGCAGCAGGGACCGATAAATACATCATCCTCAATAATCATGTCGCTTGTAATGTAAGATGAGGTTTGGACGGTGACACGTTTCCCTATCGTCGTCTTCGGTTCGACAATGACATTTCGACCAATAATGCTGCTCTCCCCAACCGTAACGCGTTCTCGAATACTGGCCATATCCCCGACAAGAACATCGTTCTCCAAGGCTACCCCGGCATAGATGACGACTCCGCAGCCGATTTTCACATCATCGCCAATGAGAAGCGGAGGCAGGTCTGCAGCCGGCTTCAGCGCCATTTTTTTGTTGGACGCAGGGCCCTTTCCGAGTACGGACAAATCGCCGATTTGAACGCCGCTGCCGATTTGCGTACCGCTTTTAATGACCACATGGTTTCCGATCGTTACATCGTCCCCTATCGTGACATCCGGTTCGATGACAACATGAAGGCCGGTCGTTACGTTTTTCCCATAACTAATTTGCTGTCCTTGATCCATGAATATTGTCTCCTTTTCAATCCTCATCTGGATGCGCATGCCGGACAATTTCCAACGGCGCTTACTGGATTTTCGAATAAATCTCAAGCAGCTTGGGGATTACATGTTCTACGCTGTGATATTTCTCGACATAAGCCCGGCTTGCTTTTCCGATACTATGGCGAAGTTCAGGGTTATGAAGAAGATGAAGGAGCACATCGCGAATCGTGTCGGGATTGGCTACCACGATCGGCAGATCCGGAGGAAATTTGCTTTTGACATCTTCCCTTACGTAAGCTACAACCACTTTTCCCATGGCCATCGCTTCGACGCTAAGCATGCCGTAGGTGCCGCATAAAATTTGATCCACGATAATATCGGCGTTCAAATACGACTTCATCGCTTGCTGGTGGCTCATGTTTTCTACGGCAAAGTAGGTGAAGTTATGGGTTAGCTTCAGTTCCCCTACCGCCTTCTCAATATAGTACGATCCTTTAAATTCCCTATTCGTAGGAGCGTGAATAATAACCGGATTGAGATTATCCGGCGATGGATAAACATAAGGAAATTTCTGGTAGTCACAAACGAGAGGAAGCACATGAACATGTTCGTAATAATCCGTGACATACGGATATATCTCGTAGTCCTGCACAATCGCGTGTTTCATATATTTACTTAAAAATGTCAGGTTCTCGTGTATCGTTTCATCCGTCATATAGCTGGGGGGAATGGGATAAGGATTCATCATTAAGGCGCCCTTGACCGTCCGGACGTCATTCCCCCAATGATGCATCACCATTTTCTTCCCTCTCTCGTGAATAAGCGGCACATCATAGTTATTGGCGACAAAGGTGTTGCCGTTATGAAAATGAAACAAATCTACATAGTTCACCAGCGGGTCTATCAGTTTAATTAATTCATAGGCATCCGTATTGATCACGCTGCCGATATAATTCAAGTAGGATTGGAACCAATTGTATCCGTTTGCCTTATACCCAGCTTGCCTTAAGCCGCTTACCAACGCCCTCATCTGCCCCGCTATCTCTGTCGGCGCATGAACAATGATCATATGTTGCCTCCTTCACGAAGTTATGGATAAATAATCAATACTAGAATTTATTCAAGTCTAACAATAATCGCCTGTACTCTCGTAAAAAATGGTTTGTTGTGTAGGTCATCAACATTTTTAGAAACATACTATTTAATATCAATACAAACCTTATAAAATTAGGAGTGAAAAGATGGTTCCAACATCCTCAAGCGGATACTTATCGCCGAGCGCTTACGACTTACGCAATCAGGTATGCATGATTCCATGCGGAGATTTCTTAAACGGCACCCCGCTCAAATGGAGTGACGAGCAGCTGAAGTACTACACAGGTTATATACTAAACGGACAACCGATCGACAGCATGTTTAAAGGGTTTATTTTCAATGGATACCAGGCCCGGGAAAGTCATTCCATCCATCCGTTGTTTATCGGCTTTGCCGAGCCTTCGGACATGACGGATTGGCTGAACTGGATTGATGCTTTGTTTGCCCCTGAAGCAAATTTGCATGCCCTGCATCGTTTATCCGGAAACGACAAAATGGATGTTTGGATTTCTTTTCCTTATCCCCATCCCTTCCAGAGAAGCTTCGGCGTCGTTCAAGGGCGTAATCTTGATTTCGAGTCGGACATCGACCGTCTAACCGCTATCCAATGGTGGCTGGATCAGCTGCTGGACCGTTGGCGGGAACATTCTCATCTTCACGATAAGCTGGAATTAAGAGGATTTTTATGGCAAAGGGAAGTGATTGACGGCGATGATGAAATGCTTGTGAAATGGATTAACGCTGCCATCCATGCGAAGAAGCTTCTTAGTATGTGGCTGCCCAATTATGGCTCCGGCGGCCTTATCGATTGGCAGGTATTGGGGTTCCACGTGACAGCCCTGCACTCCAACTATAGTGGAAATTCCAGCTTTGATGCCGGTTGGATAAACAATGCTTGCTTATTTGCCAAATATTTCAAAACAGGCATCCAGGTGACCTGGGGCAAAGGCTTGATGTATAACGATACGCATCATCTCGACTACTTTAATCGGGGCTTGGAAGATCAAAACAGCTATATGAACGAATCGTTCCTTGTGTATCAATTTCAGAATCAGACGCTGGAATCGATCTATAGGAATGATCTCGCAGGTTATATCCAGCTCTATTTGTTTGTTAAAGGTCTATATCAGAAAATCAATTACCCCGGCATTAGCTACTGATTTTCTCGCATCGCAAAGAGCCGCCATCCGGCGGCTCTTTTGCATGCTGATCTCGTATTAAACTGTTTTTACGATGAGGTAGGGCGGGTGTTCTTCGGACAACAATACCGGATCAAGGCTGTGTACACGCACATATACCCCATGGTTTTCCAAGCTGTGACTGCGCCAAGGATGAGCAAGATGTTCCAGCGCAAAGCTGCCTTCCTTCGTTTCGGAACAAAAATAACCTTTGCTTCTTGCTTGCGTATAGACAGGACGGACATGCGTAACCGATTGCTCATCCCACGCTGCGACGATTTCGTGCAAATCGAGACGCACCTCCGAGCTCACCTCAGGTAAAGGGACGTACAAGATCATCGAGGTGACTTCCATATCCGAGGGGATTCCCGCTATATTAAAGGAAACGTACATCTCGTTGTCCTGGACAAATAAGCGATTAGGAATAAAAAACATGGATTTCTCTAGGGAGTCCACTGTTAATCCTCCATTTCCCTCCATTAAGAAGGCAGGTTATCATAAATCTGCTCCAGCCTATCGACCACAACTTCCTTGGCATGATATTTTTCTGCATACTCCCGCCCTTGCAAGCCCCTCTCCACTCGAAGCGCGGGGTTCTCGAGAAATGACTGAATAGCTGTGAGCACATTATCCGGGTTCGCATTCATAATCGGCAGCTGAGAAGGAAACTGAGCGACGATATCGTTCCGAATATAGGCAATAACCGGTTTCCCCAGCGCCATCGCTTCAACGCTAAGCAAGCCGTAGGAGCCGCAGCGAATCTGGTCGACGATCAGGTCGGCCTCCCGGTAAAGCCGAATCGCCTCTTCATGATTCAAGTGCTGAATACGCCGATATTCAAAGCTATACGATTTCTGCAGTTCCTGAATCGCCGCTTCGATGGCCATCGTCCCTTTGAATTCGGGGTTTGTCGGCGCATGAAGAATGAGCGGCCTCTTGACATCGTTCTTAGGGTAAAACGGAACGATTGGCGTAAGATCGATGGAGATCGGCACGACATGAACTTTCTTATAATAAGGCTGGGCATAGGCGTAAACCTCATAATCTTGTACGATCGCTTCGTCCACATACCGGCTGATTCGGGTCAATCGGTGGTGTATCACTTCATTTGCCGGAGAATCGCCCGTATACACATACGGATTATGAACTCGTGCCTTATCATGAAATCGGATGTCGTTTCCCCAATGATGCATGATCATTTTTTTGCCTTTATGCTTAATGATCTCGAGATCCTGATAATCGGGAAGAAGACTGGTCGCGTAATGGAAATGAAACTGATCAAAGAAATTTACGATGTGCTTATGCGTCTTTTGAATTTCATCCGGGTTCGTATTCACGAGATGATCCTTGTAGCCCAAATAGGAATGAAAGATGTTGTAGCCTGCAGCCAAATGTCCTCTTTTTTTTTGCTCTCCGCTCAGAATCCCCATTTGCCCGGCAATCTCAATCGTTCCGTGAAAGATTTTCATTCGGAACGGTTCCCCCTTTTTATCCACTCTTTTGTCTTTCGCAGACCCTCGGCCAATCCGGTCTTAGGCACCCAGCCTAAGGTACGGCGCAGATAATCGGCATCCAGACAGCGACGGTAAACGACATCCACGGCCCGCTTCGGATGATAGACCAGCTGCGGGGAGGACAAGCCGCTTATGTCCGATATGATTTCGGCCAACCGGTTCACGCTCGTCTCCTCTCCCGTTCCGACATTAAACACCCTTCCTATAGCGCCTGTATGAAGCCCTGCAGTCAGAAGCGCATCAATGGCATCATCGGCGTACGTGTAATCCCGCGTTTGCGTACCGTCGCCATAGATCATGAAGGGCTGACCCTGAGCGGCCGCCTCGAAAAATTTGGCCACCACCCCGCAGTAAGGGTTCGTCGTTAATTGACCGGGCCCGTAGACGTTAGACAACCGGAGAACCGATATGGGCATTTGATACATATGGTGAAAAACTTGACAATAATGCTCCATGGAAAATTTGCTGGCTGCATAAGGAACCGACGTCTGGTAACAGCTCTCGGGTGTTGGAAGAACGTCGGCATTCCCGTAAACCGATGCTGTCGACGTATACACGAAACGCTGCAAGTGCGGGCAGGCTTCCTTCGCTTTTTTCAACAGCAAGTATCCTCCATATAAATTGACGTGCAAATCGTCGTCCATATTTTGCGCGGACTTGACCAAATTCCTGCAAGCCAAGTGATAAATATGAGTGGTTCGGGGCAATACCCGCTCCAACAGCTGTTCATCCACATAGGAAGCTTCAATGAACGTCAGCCGTTCCGAGACGGGAAGGTTCTCCCGCCTGCTCGTTGAACAGTCGTCAATCACCGTCACGCTTTGCGAAATCGGAAGCAGCTTGCGCAGAAGCCGAGATCCGATAAAGCCTGCTCCTCCTGTCACGAGCACATGACCAAAGGTATTTTTCATTGCCATCCCTCATTCGCCATCATCCCTGTAGAAAATGAGGTTAAGGGTACCTGTACGGCTTGTTGCGTTCGAACGGAATCGTACAACGCAAATATGAGCTCGAGCGCCTTCTTCCCTTCGGAGGCATGAATGACCATGGCGTTTGCGTTTCCTTCCTCGGCTTGAATAAACTGTTCGTACATGAGAAGGTGCTCATCCGAATCGTTGCTCCCGGCTGGAGCTTCGAGCGTTGGATCGTCAAACGACCATTTGCGTATCTCGTTGAGCCCGATTCCTCCGATACATACCGTTCCTTTATTTCCGAAGAGCGTGATGCTGTTGTCATAATTGCTCGGGTAAGTCAAGGTGTTCGCTTCAATGATGCCGATTGCGCCATTGTTAAATTTAACGATTCCGGCAGCAACGTCCTCCGTTTGCTTGGGCAATGGACCGCGGAGCATACTGCCAAACACCTGGTTGTAATCCCCCATGAACCACTGCATCAGATCGACGAGGTGGATGCCCTGGTTGAGCAGCATGCCGCCGTCTTGATCCCATGTTCCTCTCCACGGGGCCGCTTCGTAATAGGCCTGCGATCTTTGCAGCCTCATGGAGATAACGCCCAGATAAAGAGTGCCCATAGCCCCGGCATCTATGAGCTGCTTCAACCGCTTCATGATCGGCTTATACCTCAATTGGTGGCACATGTGCACACAAACCTGATGCAGCTCCGCATGCTTCACGATCTCATCCGCATCGCGAAGGGAAAGGGCCATCGGCTTCTCAAGAATGACGTGCTTTCCCTTCGCAATCGCCGCTTTGGCCAATTCGGCGTGCAGCGCGGAAGGAGTGGCGATGATGACCGTTTGAACGCTTGCATCCTGCAGCAGTTCGGCAAGGTCCTGATATTTGGCTACCTCCGATTTCGAACCCGAGAGCTTCCTATACTCCTGTTCAATTTCATCCATGCGTTCCACCCGAACGTCGCAAAGGGCTGCCAGTCGGGCGCGATCGCATTTGGCAAGCGAAGCGATATGCCTGTCGGATATTCGTCCACAGCCGATTATACCAAACCCCATCATGGCTTTAATTCTCCTTTTAAGCCGATTAATACGTCGATTACCTGGTCTTGCTCGCTCTCTAAAAGGAAGGGGCTCATCGGCAAAGCGAGCAGCTGCTCCGACAATCGTTCCGATACGGGATATGCACCGGGTCCGTAATGGAGAGACGCATAGGCTTCTTGAAGGTGAAGCGGACGCGGGTAATAAACGCCGCTCTGTATATCCTTGCGAGTCAGCGCTTCCTGCAGTTGATCCCGGTGTTCGGACTGTATGCAAAATAAATGGTAGATGTGCGACCGGTCCTGCGGTTCCGGGCCTACGCGCAAATACGGAAGATCCTTGAACGCTTCCCGGTAACGGACTGCCAGACGCATCCGTTCCTTATTCCACGAATCGATCTTCGATAAAGCAAGCTGGACGATGGCGGCATGAAGCTCATCCAACCGGCTGTTATAGCCGATCTCGCTATGATAATATTTTTTATTGCTGCCATGCTGACGGAGCCGGCGGATTCGCTGCGCTACCTCTTTATCAGAAGTCGTAATCAGGCCCCCGTCGCCGATCGTACCCAAGTTTTTGGTTGGAAAGAAGGAAAAACATGCCGCGTGACCGATGCTGCCCACGCGTCTTCCCTTATATTCGGCTCCGAACGCTTGACATGCGTCTTCGATCACCACTAATCCGCGCTTGTTCGCGATGCTCATCATTTCGTCCATATCTGCAGGCTGTCCGAATAAGTGAACGGGAATAATGGCCTTAGTTGCCGGCGTTATTTTTTCTTCGATACGGGCCGGATCAATGTTATAAGTTTGCGGATCAATATCGGCGAACACGGGGGTAGCGCCGACACGGGAAACGGCCTCTGCCGAAGCGAAGAACGTAAAGGGAGTCGTGATGACCTCGTCACCGGGCCCGATCCCGTAAGCATCCAGCGTAAGTACCAGAGCGTCCGTCCCGTTAGCAACGCCGATCGCGTCAGACACTTCCAAATAAGCGGAGATATCGCTCTCCAGACGTTGAACGTTCGGGCCGAGAATAAATTTACCCGAATCGATGGTATCGGCCATCGCTTGCAAGATGTCCTGCTTCATGGACTGAAATTGACGCACCAGCGGAACTAATTCAATCATCGACGAACTCTCCTTTTTTCCATTAAAGATTCATGAATCGCGGGCCAAACGTTCTCCATCCGATGAGCAAACGTATGGTTAGCCATGACTTTCTCCCGCGCCTGCTTGCCAATGAGCATCCGTTCTTCCGGACGACTCAAATAATAGCGCACAAGCTCTACGGTTTCTTCCTCGCCGGAACTGAGAACGAGTTCTTTCTTATCCTCAAACAGACTCTCCAATTCTTCCGTTCGGCTGGCTATCATAAAGGCGCCGGTGCCTAAAATTTCAAATGTGCGCTGCGTGACTTGATCTTGGGCGTTCTGAACGCCGAGCATAATTTTGCTTTTGTGATAAATGTCCGCCGTGTCCTTGTACGGCAAAAAACCATGATAACGATGAAGCGGTACGGAAGCGCCGAATTCCTTTACTTGAAATTCCCTGCTCTCCAACCAGTTGTTTCCCCAAACGTTGATTTCCACTTCGGTCGGAATAAGCGGAAATAATAATTGCTTCAGACTATCGTATCGGAAGGTTCGGGTTTCCAAATGTGTCGTGCCGACAAAAGAGACATCGTATACTTCTTCGGCGCTTTCCGGTTTAGGAGGAAACAAGCGCGGATTAAGAGCAAAATTGAAATATTCCGAGCCCATTCCCAGCTCGCGGTATTTGGGTACGCATTCCGGATGAATGGTCCAGACGATGTCCGGCTTGATGCGTTGAACAAACGGCAGCGATATGGCGTCGAAATGGATTTTGTCTTCCGTCGCCCAATAAATGTGCAGCAGTCCGTATTTTTCACACAAAGCCGGTATGACGTTCAGGGCAGGATTGAATACCGGTTTGTCGATGCCTACGGTAATTAACAGATCCGGCTTATAATAATCAATTCCCGCTTCAATCTCTCTCATATCCCACGAAGATTGGTAATATACTTGATGGCCCATTTGGCATAACGTATCTGCCAAGCTGTTGATATAGCAGGAGAGATGATTCAAAAAAAATATTTTGTATATCCTCAAATATGCTTCCCTCCTTACGCACGATTGCTTTCTTTGCAAGGTATGGGATTTCGTATGAAAAGGAAACGGCACACGCCGTTTCCTTTTTCTTCTCATGGCGTATGTGCAGCAACCCGTTCGATGGTGGAATCCGGATTTAACTTCACCTTACCGGCAATCATCAATAGATACCCGGCTTGGCTTGCGCGGGAACAATAATCATGAAACACACGATCGGCAAACAACTGCGGGGTCTGAAGGAAGCCGATTTTGTTGAGCAAGTCCCGCTTGAACAAGATGCAACGCTCCAACATATCCTCATTCGCGACATGCTTGTTTAGATGGATTTGGATTGGGATCAACGAAGGGCGGACGATACCGATATCGTCCTGACTGTTCAAACCTTGAAGCATACCGGACAACCAATTGCGTGAAGCCAGGACATCGTGTTTCAACAGAAGCAGATTCTCTCCGGTTGACAATCTTAAACCAAGATTGCAGGCATCGGAAACGGCATGCTTCCACGGCAATGAAACAAAAGTTATACGCTCCTTGCGGCAATATTCGTCCGTACCATCATTCGATCCATTGTCAATGACGATGATTTCATACGGAATGTCCGTATGGTTGCGAATGGAGGCGATGCATTTTCCGAGAAGCTCCTTCGCCATATGGACGGGAATGATTATACTTGTATTAGACACTTTCGTCGGCTCCTTCCTCGATGAGGTGACGTTGTCGCATGGAGTCGGTAAAGTGCAGCCGCGGACCGAAATTACCCATTAGCTCATGAAGGGCTTCCAGATGGTCCCCGAGTATGAGATGCTCAACGCGGTTTCCTGACCCGACATTTTGTTTACGGAGCCGGTTGCGGGTAATCACATCGACCGTAACCGGCGAACGGACAACGGACAGTCCTAAACGAACGGCCCTCTCCTGCGCAACAGGAGGGACAGCCAGTACGCTGGTTCCCAGCTTTTCGATCGCACGTCGTGAAAGCGCATGGGGGACGGCGGTTAGCGAATCCGCATGCAAATCCCGCCTTCCCAAACATATATTTAAAAACTGTTTGATATTAGAGACGGAATCCCTTCGTTCGAATGTCGGCAGCAGGGACGAAATCGGGTTCAGAACGACGTCCGCCCCCTTTTCAATCTCATAAATAAACGGCAGCAGCAGATCCACCCGAATCGTCATGTCCCCGTCCAAAAACAATATCATATCGGAATGTGACATTCTGGCTCCGACCGCTCTCCCTACATCGTAACCAAGCGCCGAATCGAAATGAACGACCGTTGCCTGGACGGGATGATTGCGGGCAACCTCGTAGCTATTGTCCGTAGACCCGTTAACAACTACAATTATTTCTTCAAACGGAAGACGCCTAAGCTCATTTAATTGAGCTCGCAACGTAGCAGCCTCATTCTTTACCGTAAGTACGCAACAGACCGACTTGGTTGTCGGAAGCAACAGATTCGAACTTATATCGATATTTGCCGTTTCGCAAAAACCGCGAATGAACCGTCCGCACGCGAGAGGGTAGCTTAACCGGGGCACGCGTCTGAATGCATGCTTCCCAAACCATTTGGCCCAGCGCACATTGATTGTGCGCTCCCATTGAATGTTCTCCGGCGGTTCCCCGTCGATCGATTTAGGCCAGAACCATCCGACCGAACGGCATCCTGCCGCATAAGCCCCTTTGTCCCAAGCTGTTTTTTTCAGGGAGTTTACGCTCTTTGCCGCAACGGGTTTGCGTAAGGGCCGCTTTTTTTTTACAGCTGCTTTTTTCGGTATGATCTTCATGCTAATCTCTCACCCTTTCCCGCTGCCTTCCGAGATCCGAACGGTTAGCACGAGAATCGCTTTGACTAAACAGCCAATGAATGGCTTCAAGATGATCCCCCACAATGAGCTGCGAGAGTGGATCAGGGGATTTCCTTCGTTTAGGATTGACCTTCCCGACATCTACAAAGCATGCCTGCGCGACATGAAGTCCGCTTGTCAGGGCTATCGCTTGAGCTTTGGGAGGGATGGCTAAATTGTCGCAGCCAATGACACGCAGTGCTTTTCGGCTAATGGCGTGCGGGATCGTTGTCATGGACGAAGCGCCCAGTTCGGATGACGAAAGCAAAGCGTTTAACACCCGCTTCGATAAAACGACATTATGCACATTTTTCGTATTCACACGGCCTTGGTATTTGTTTAAAGCGACGTCAGCCCCATTCTCTACCGCTTGGACAAACGGAGTGAGCAGATCGGTACAAATCACGATATCGCCATCCAGGAATAGGATAATATCGCCCCTGGCCTCCTTGGCTCCCAAGCTTCGCCCGACATCGTGTCCAAGCGCCGCCGAATAGCGGATCACCTTAGCCCCCATCTGTGCGGCAATTTCCGCCGTTCTGTCCGTTGCTCCGTTGACAACAACGATGACCTCCGATTCAGGATGAACGCTCCTGGCCTCCTCTATGACATAGGCAATCGTTGTCGACTCGTTCCTGGCTGGAATGACGACGGACAATTTCGGCTTCGCGACAGGGTCCCGCGGATTGAATTCATTTGTCATTCGGACACCTCAACTGGTCATAGTCTAATATGCTTTATATTATGGCAGTAACGAGGAGTTGAGACGGCTAGTGTACGTATTGTTTGGACAATTGTGGAAAAAGCGCATTTTTTTGCTTCCACTCCGGTAATTAATGGGCTTGTATAAAAAAAAGAGCCCCGCGAATAGGGCCCGGCCATACCTGTTTAGATCTCTTTCATCCTACTTAAGGTTGAATTAATACTTTCAACGATTGATCCGGATTTTCCATGTACTCGAATCCCTGTGCAACTTGATCCAGCTTAAGCTCATGTGAAATCATCGGCGAGATATCAAGCATTCCTTTCGCCATGAATTGAATCGCCGTTTCAAAATCCCCCGTGCTGTAGCATCGAGTTGTCGTCAAGGAAATTTCTTTAAAGTGCATGCTGGCCAAATCTACAGCCGGAGGCTGCTTGAACAAGCTGACCACGACGACCTGACCTTGAATTCTGACGGCTTCCACCATCAGGCTCACGGTAGCGGGTGTTCCGGCAACTTCAAATACGATGTCCGCCCCTACTCCTTGGGTAATCGTCCGGATTTCTTCCCCAACATTCGCGGTCTTGGCATCCAACGCTACAAATCCAAGCTCCTTCGCCTTGGACAGCCGATAAGGACTAATGTCCGACACGATAATTTCGCGGGCGCCCGCCAGCTTCGCCACCATGCCGATCATCAGACCAATGGGGCCGCCTCCCAAAATAACAACCCGGTCGCCAACTTTCATGTTGGAACGGCGCACCGAATGAACAGCTACAGCCAGTGGCTCCGTCAACGCGGCATGCGCATCCGACAAGCTTTCAGGAATGCGGTGCAGTCTGTTTAATGGAACGACAACATATTCGGCAAACCCGCCGTGGCCGTCAATGCCGATAAGCCGCAGCGTTTTGCATACATGGGTTTGGCCTGCCAAGCAAGCTTCGCAAGTCCCGCAGCTAAGCGTCGGCTCGATCACGACCCGCTCACCCGGAACAAAAGCGCTGTCGCCCGCAATTTCGACGATTTCACCGCAAAATTCATGTCCCATCGCTAACGGGGCCTTTGCTCTTGGATGTCTGCCGGCATAAATCATCATATCGGTTCCGCATATTCCGGCATAAGCTACTTTGATCAACGCTTCCCCTTGCTTGGGTGACGGTTTTTCCAATTCGCCTACCTGAACGTTTTTTGCGCCGAGAAAGAGTCCTGCTTTCATTGTCGCCATCACTAAACCTCCAAATTAAAATGTCGTCCTAGACTCCGCTCCGGCGAATTTCCTTCATCCTTGGGGAGAGACGGTAAAGCGGCTTGTTGCCTTATTCAATTCCTCGGATATGGCCAATATCGACTCGATGGAAACAATCACTTCGTTCATCGATTTCACCTGTTCCCCCGATGTGTTCGCATAGCTTTCCGTCGAATCGGATACCTCCACCGAGAAATTTTCGATTCTTCGCATCGATTGATCGATTTGATAGCTCCCGGCAGCCAATTCTTCGATGTTGGCCGACACCTCTTGAATGGAGCTGTTCATTTTATACACCCAATTGCGAATGTTTTGGAAAGCCAGACTAACGTTCTCCACCTTCTCCTGGCCGTCCAAAATCTCAGCCGCCCAAATTTGGATGGAATTCACGACAGTCAACGTGCCTGCCTGCATTTTGCCGATGTCCATTCGCACACGATCGGCCGCGCTCCTGCTGTTCTCGGCAAGCTTCCTCACTTCACTGGCAACCACAGCAAAGCCGAGACCCGCTTCACCCGCCCGAGCCGCTTCAATCGACGCGTTGAGAGCGAGCAGATTGGTTTCTTCCGCAATCTCCATGATCGTCGTGATCACCTGGTTGATATCCTTCGACAGCTGAGCCAAATTCCGAACGGACTCGGTCGATTGCATTACTTGCTGTTGAAGTCCGTTCATCTTATCGATCGCGTCGCGAACGGCGACATCCCCTTGGGCGGACACCGTTTCCATATCGAGTGCACGGCGGTTCATTTGGTCGACGTCGCCAGCCATTTGCTGCAAGCCCATGGACATTTCTTTCACAATGGCTGCGTCGCCCGAAACCATCTCGGATTGGTGCTTGAACCGTTCGGTAGAATGCTGCAGCCCTTGAAGAATAAACCGGGAAGAATTCCCGGTCAGAATCGCCGATTGTTTGATCTTGTCCGACACGTCGGATAAGGTTGAGACCGAGTTTTGGGCCTGATTAATAATAGAAGCTATGCTTTGTCTCATCTGTTCGGAGGCTAGTGCCAATTGGCCGAGCTCATCCTTGCGCTGAATGGAAATAGGCGCTGACAGATCGCCGGATCCCATCAGCTGGAACTTGCGAAGAAGTTCCTTGATCGGATTCACCATAGAAGACGTAATGATATAGCCCAGCGCGATGGAAATAAGAAAGGAGCCTGCGATAAATCCGATGGAAATAGCCGTAACTTTCTTATACATGGCAGAGGAGCTTAAATAAGACTGCTCCGCTTCCTCTTTATTCAGCTCGATAAAGTTGTGAAACGTTTGATCGATGCCTTCGACCTTATTCAGCATTTCCTTCTCGTAAATAAGCTGAGCACTGGCCTTCTGGTTTTGATCCGCCAATTCGGTCACTTTGTTGCCCTTCTCGGAGTAATTGACCCATAAGCCTTTGAACAGTTCAAGCTCCTTGACGTATTCCTCGGGCAAAGGCCGCAAAGCCATATTTTCCAGTAAAAGATCGATATGCTTCTGGTTTTCCATCATCTTTTCTTTTGACTTTATGCGTTCGTCCAAATTGGCAGTTAGCAAATAGTTGCCAAGATGCGTATTGATTCTATGAAAGGAACTGGAAATTTCCCCCAAATCCTTAATCGTGATCAGCTTGTTTTCATAAATATCCACAAGATTATTGTTGATTTTATGGCTATTCGTCAGTCCCAATACACCCGTAGCCAGTAAAATGATCAACACAAGCGCAAAACAAACCATAAATTTCAAAGAAATTTTAAGATGATGAAACCAGCTCAATAGGATTCTCCTTTCCATACATGGGGTTAAGCTGTTATTGGATAAACAAAGGGGAGCTCTTTAGGAGTCCCCCCGCATGTCCATTAGTTTAAGATGCCATACCCCATTCGTTCCGATATTTCCTGGCCTACCCGAACCAGCAGGGGAATCAGTTGTTCGAAAGCCTTGTCATCCACACGAGCGATCGTAGTCGTGATGCTAATCGCGGCAGCGACCTCGCCCGCATAATTATAGATGGGGACTCCTGCGCTGCGCACACCCGGCTCATATTCCTGATTATCCACCGCATAGCCTTGACGGCGAATTTCATCCAACTCCGCCATTAACCGTTCCTTCGTTGTGATCGTATTCACCGTTTTCTCGTAGAAGTCATAGCCGTCCAACAGCTTGGCCAGCTCTTCCTTAGACTTGAAAGCCAGGAACACTTTGCCTACGGAAGTGGCGTGCAGCGGGATGCGGCGGCCGATCCGGGAGGAGAGAATCATCGCCTGTTCTCCCTCTACCTTGTCAATGTATACCCCTTCTTTGCCATCCAGGATAACCAAATGCGTCGTTTGGCCTGTCCGTTCGGATAAATGAACCAAAAAACGTTTGGCCACCGTCCGAATGTCTAAACGACTGATGACAAAATTACCTCGTTCAAACAGCTTCATCCCGAGCCTGTATTTGCCATTCTCAGGATTTTGCTCGATATAACGATACAGCTGAAGCGTCTTTAACAGGGAATGCACCGTGCTTTTGCTAAGCCCCATTCGTTCGCTGATTTCTGTAATTTTCAATTCCGTTTCGTTCTCATCAAATAAATCCAGGATGCGCAGAGCGCGTTCTATCGACTGAATAATAGGCATGAATTTTTTTCCCTCATTAGGATTTTCGTGTCAATTAAATATTAGCATAGTTGAAATAAAAAATCCTGGCGTACACGATAACAAATTGCCAATGATAAATGCCATATAGGGACTCTCAAAGAACAAGAACGATGCGGTTAGAAAAGATCTTCCGGTTCTCCTGCGATCTCAATCGCTTCTTGCCCTCTGGCCTCTTCCAGCAAACTTTCGGAAATCCAAATTTCCTTCAGCTCAAGCGTGTTGTGAATCCGGACCACGCGGGCTTTCGTCATGTCAAAAGTATTGCAGGTTTTAATCGCGGCCTTGACGGCAAGACTCTCCGTATCGAAGATCATCGGCACTTTAACGGGGGCTACCACCGTGCTTGTCAGCGCATTGGCATAGCCTTTTTCCCACACGATAGAATCAAACGCCTTGCGGGTGGTCATGTCCGCCATCCCCAATCCGTTCGCGTTGCCATGCGTTCTCTCCGTCAGGCCGAGAACTACGATTCTTGTCGCTTCCAGACCGCCGCTGGCATAGGGAGTAGCGTAACGCCCCGTAATATTCGGATCCATGCCGTCACCGGAAATGTCCTTCCCGATTTCGTCGACAATGAGAACATCCAGGGGGTTAAACATGATTCTGGGCATGAGCGATTTGGCTTCAAGCAGCAATTTCGGCTCTTCCTCCCACAGCGCTTCAGCCGGTACAGCGACAATCCGCGCGGGACGATCATAAGCATTCTCTATCGATCCCAGTCCGAAAATAAGCGGCGTCTTCTCGATGACCATCTGGGCCATTTCCTGCACATGCTTGGCCATATATTTAAAACTGTAGGCATGAGCCGCTTCGGCACCCTTTTGTTTGCCCAGCCCGATCGTGATCATCTTCATCAGGCCGCTTTCTACAGGTCCCCGAAAAGCGGTATGCGGTTTGATCCGGTTGATGACAATAATTTTGTCGGCCTCGTACGTATGCTTGTCAATATAAACGGGAAGCCCGTTGTCCAGCTTCCCCAATTCGACAACCTCCATGCTGGAAACGATCGGGGCCCCAACATAAGACTCCGTTACGCCAAGCTCTTCCAGCACTTCGGTCTGTCCCTCGGCCGTAGCGCCGCCATGACTCCCCATTGCCGGTACGATAAACGGGTTTCCTCCAACCGATTTAACGGCTGACACCACTTCCCGCGTAAGAATCGGAAGATCTGCGACGCCCCGACTGCCGACGGCGATGGCTACCCGGTCCCCGGAGCTGATTCTTGACAACACGTCCCTTGATGCCAATGCTTCCCGAACTGCTGCCGGAACGTCCGGCAGCTCGGGTGCGTGAAAATGCTGTTTAACTTTCACCATTTTGGGAAGCGGGATGTCGCTTAGAAGCTCTTCAATGATGCTCATTTGTTGCGGGCCTTTTGAACGCCATCGTACATTTCCTTCACAACGTCCTCGCCGAATTCCTTGGCAAATTTATCAACGACCGGCTTCACGATTTGTTGAATTTTCTCTTTTTCCGCAGGAGAAATGTCATTCACTTGCATACCTTTCGCTTTAAGCGATTCTAACGACTTTTTGTTTTGTTCAATGTTGAGCGCTCTTTGGTATTTACCCGCTTCAGCTGCGGCATCCTTCAACATTTTTTGGTCTTCAGGCGTCAGCTGATCCCAAATCTTCTTACTCATTAAGAAAACAAACGGCGTATACACGTGATTCGTCAAGCTTAAGTATTTTTGTACTTCGTAAAATTTGCTGGATTCAATGGCTGCAATCGGATTTTCCTGCCCGTCAACCGTCCTGCTCTCCAGACCGGTAAACACCTCGGAGAACGGCATCGGCACCGGATTCGCGCCTAATGCGCCAAACACTTCCAAATGCACTTTATTTTGCAGCGTGCGGATCTTTAACCCCTTGAAGTCTTCTACCGTTGCAACAGGCCGCTTGCTGTTCGTCAAGTTCCGGTAGCCGTTCTCCCAGTAACCGAGTCCGATGAGTCCGTGCTGAGGCAGCTTATCCAACAGCTTTTGTCCGAATGGAGAATCCAGTACGGCATAGGCTTCCTGCTCGTTGTTGAAAACGAATGGGAAATCGAAAATCCCGAACTCTTTCACCATGTTGCTGATCGGCGACGTGGAAGGCATTGTAAGCTCTTGCGTTCCCGCTTTTAAGGCTTCCATCATTTTCATATCGTCACCAAGCTGGGACGAGAAGTAGTTTTGTACTTTGATTCTGCCGCCGCTGTTTTTCTCGACGATTTCCGCAAATTTAATAAGACCTTGCGCCTGAGAATGATCTTCGTTGAATCCGATACCCGACTTGAGTATGCGCACTTTTCCTTCCGGCTGCTTGCCGGCGGCCTGGCCGTCTTGTCCTGATGCGCCGCAAGCGGTAGCCAGCAGCAAGCTTGGAATTGTTAGAGCGATCATACTGCGTTTAATCCATTGTTTCATTGATAACCCCGCCTTTATTTATTAGTTATATGAATACCTAGACAAGCTTTGCATATCTCGCTTCAGGTTGGCTGGCCTCCAGCTTACCTTGTTCCTTCACCTTATGATTCACCAAATATTTCGGATATTCGCCGAACACCAGGACGTCCGCTACGCCCATCGCCGCTTTCGCCCGTAATTCGGCCGCCGATTCTTCGGAATACCAGGCCACGTGCGGTGTCAGAATCACTTGCTCCATCCGGAGAAGCGGGTTATCGGAAGCGATCGGCTCCTCTTCGACGACATCCAAAGCGGCTCCTGCAATTTGCCCTTTCTCCAGCGCGGCAATTAATGCCTGCTCGTCAATAACCGGACCGCGGGAGGTATTGATCACGACCGCGTCTTTCTTCATAAGCGCAAACTGCTTTTCCCCGAGAAGTCCTTTCGTATCCGCAGTTAATGGAGCGTGAACCGAGATAAAGTCCGATTGCTCGCAAAGAGCATCCAGCGATACCAGCTCCACCCCTTTCTGTTTGGCGACATCGGCCGGGAAGAACGGATCATAGGCGATAACCCGAAGATGGAGAGGCTTGACCTTCTCGGCCAGCGCTTGCGGAATTCGGCCGAATCCGACCAACCCGATCGTTCTTTCACGCAGGCGGTAAATCGGCTGCGTTAATTTGAAATCCCATACGCCGTTTTTCACATGATGATCCGCCGCTGTTACTTTTCTTGCCCAGCTTAACAGCAAAGCGAGCGCATGATCCGATACTTCATCCATACAATAATCCGGAACATTGGCTACACAAATGCCCTTTTCCGTCGCAGCGTCCAAATCAACGGTATTCACACCGACGCCATAGCGTGTAATGACCTTGCAATTTTGAAGGGATTCAATGACTCTGCGCGTAATCGGAGCATATTGATTGATCAACGCATCGGCATCCTGGCAAACCCGAATCAGATCCTCTTCCGTTCTGCACTGAGCCGGAACGAGTTCAATCTCTTCATAGGCTTGAAATACTTTTTCTTCAAACCGCAAATCTGCATACTCCCAATCCGTTACGACTACTTTAAACTTACGCATTCTGTCTGTTTCCTCCTGAAAAAATATTGTTTATGTCGCACCCTGAAGCTTTTTAGGTGAACCAGCCAAGCGGGATGAGCACAAGATCCGGGAACAACGACAAGATCAGCAAGAGCAGCGTTTCCACTACCAGGAAAGGCCAGACGCCCTTCATGATTTGCTCCATGCTCAGCTTGCCGACACCGGCTACAACGTTCAACACCGTTCCTACAGGCGGCGTCAATAGACCGACACAGTTATTCAGAATAAAGATCAATCCGAAGAAGATCGGGTCGATACCCGCCATCTCAATAATCGGCATGAGCACCGGCGTTAAAATCAGGATCGTCGGCGTCAAGTCCATCGCCGTTCCGACAAGCAGCACAAGCAAGTTAATAGCAAGGATCAACAGCACTTTGTTTTCAATCAACGGCCCAAGCACGTCGGCGAGCTCGGCCGGGATGTTCGCTACCGTAATTAACCATGCAGAGACCATCGCTGCGGCGGCAAGGAACATGACGACACTTGTCGTTTTGGAAGCGGCCACCAGCAAGTGGTATACTTTTTTCAAGTTTATTTCTCTGTATATAAAGAGTCCTACGATCAAAGAATAGACAGCAGACACAACCGCAGCTTCCGTCGGTGTGAATATTCCGCCGCGAAGACCGCCGATAATGAGCACCGGCAGGAAGAGCGCCCAAGAGGCCGCCAGGAAAGCTTGCATAATTTCTTTAAACGATTTCTTCGGCTGAACTTTGAAATTCCCTTTACGGGTAATGGACCACCAGGAAATGGTCAATACAACGGCAATCAATAAACCGGGAATAATTCCCGCCATAAACAGCTTCGTAATCGATACTCCTGCAGTTACGCCGAAGATAATCATCGGAATACTCGGCGGAAGGATCGGCGCGATGATACTGCTGGCAGCAATCAAGCCGCCGGATTGAGCGCGGTCGTACCCTGCGGCCACCATCATCGGGATCAAAATCGCGCCAAGCGCTGCAGCATCGGCGACAGCGGAACCGGACAACCCGGCAAATATGACGCTCGCCAAGATCGCGACATACCCGAGTCCACCTTTAACGTGTCCAAACAAAGCCATAGCGAAATTAATAATCCGCTTGGATATGCCGCCGGCATTCATCAATTCGCCGGCCAGGATAAAGAACGGAACGGCCATTAACGGAAAGTTATCTGCGCCGTTAACCAAGTTTTGCGCCACAATTTGGTTGTTAAACATATCCAGATGGAACATTAGCGCCACGCCGCTGGCGAGAAGCGCGAACGCGATAGGCATACCCAATGCCATAGCGCCCAAAAGAACTCCTAAGAAAATAACAATAGTCACTTCACGGCACCTCCTTGATCCGAATGGCTATCTGCTTCACCAATCAGCTCTTCGGAATCCAGTACCTGAGTCAACTCATCGATATCCGCCTTGCCAAAAAAGAGCTGGTACAACTTGCCTAAAATAATTAAAGCCATACAAAAACTCATCACGAGCCCTGTTCCATAGATGAGCGATTGCGGAACCCCCGTTGCCGGAGATTTGTTATCCATATTCAACATCGTCATGTCCCAGCTTCCAAAGAAAACGATCCATAAGATGTACAAGATGATTCCGTTGCTCACAATGTAAACGATCTTTTTCCCCGTTTTGGATAACCGCTTAACCAACATATCGACACCCAGATGCTGATTGTCTTTCAATGTGCTGATCGCACCGATCAATATGAGCCAAATGAACAAGAAGCGGGCCATTTCCTCGGACCATGTAATCCCCGAGTTAAAGGCATAACGTAAAACGACGTTCCCAAAGACCAAAATTGACATAATAGCGAGAAAAGCGGCGGTCAATCCATTAATCAAACGAATAAACATGCTGACTTCAAACCCTCCTTAACCTGGTAAAAGGGGCATAAAAGCCCCGGGTTTTATAAACCTTTAGCTTCGGCTTGAATTTTCTCGATGATTTCCTTGCCCCATGGATACTTTTTATAGAACTGCTCATACATCGGTTGAACCGATTTTTTCATTTCACCGCGGAATTTGTCATCCGGAGTCGTGAATTTGATTTTATGCTCTTGGAGGAATTTTTTATCCGTTTCATAGCTTTCCTCCATCAGCTTCCACTCATGCTCCGCTGAGGCCGTAGCCGCTTCCTGAACCACCTTCTGCTGTTCAGGTGTCAGCTTTTGGAAAAACTTGTTGCTGATGATGTACATGTTCGGGCTGAAAATATGCCGGGATTCCAGCACATCGGTTTGAACCTCGTAATACCCTGAAGCGCGTAAGCTGGCAAGCGGATTGTCCTGTCCATCCACAACCTTCTGCTCCAAGGCCGTGAACACTTCGGAAAGCGGCAGCGGCGTTACGTTCATCCCGAGTGATTTGCCAAGATCGAGGAAGACTTGAGCGTTCGGCATTCTCATGCGCAGGCCTTTGAAATCGCTCATCTGGTTAATAGGACGATTGCTGGAGAACATTCTGAATCCATTCGCACTCCAGGCCAAAGCCTTAACGCCGTGCTTTTGTTCAAGGTCGACCGTCAGTTCTTTGCCGATCGGTCCTTGGAATACCTTTTGAGCGTGCGCGAAGCTTTCGATTAAGAATGGCAGCTCGCCTACTTGAAGCTTCTCAATCTCTGTTTGCATGATCAAGCCGGGAATCCCCATCTCGATGGAGCCGTTGCGGATGCCGTCATAAAACTCTTTCTCTGCCCCCAGCTTGTTATTCTCGTAAATTTCTACCTTGAGCGATCCGCCTGAATTTTTCTCAACCAGCGGCTTGAATTTCTCCCGAAGCGCAACGTTCTGCGGATGGTCAGGAGCGAAATAATTGGCCACTTTGATTGTAATCGCTTTCGCGGCGGCCGGCTTGGCTGACTCCCCGTTTTCTTCGTTCTGGCCTGAAGCGTTTCCATTTCCGCACCCTGAAACGAATAAAGAAGCGACAAGCGTCATTCCAACTGCAACTTTCAAACGGTTACTGATTTTCATTCCAACGCCCCCTTAAATATTTAAATGATGTTCATCGTGGATGTTTCATTTTGATATTTTCCAAAATGAACAATAATCTTGAAAGCGATTTCATTGAAGACACATGTCAAGAGCTTTGATATCAAGCCGTAGTTCTACATTATAGAACTCTGTTCCGACATTACCGCGGCAGTTCAGTTTTGCCCCGCCCCCTGCTTCGTTATTCCATTTGTTCTATATTATAGAACATAGTTCTGAATATTAGAAAGTCGAATGGGAGTGTGCCGAACTTTAATCATGTAAACGTTCTACATTATAGAACCGCGTTCACGAATTTTGTCGATTACTTTTTTGATAGTACTATATGTTTAAAATGCTGTCAATTAAATATTTTATAGATTTTGATTTCCGGCTTCCGGCGCGGTACGCACGGTCTCACTCATGCAATCCTGGTTTGCAATACAAAAAAAACATGGCATAATACAGCTATATCCTAAGACGAGGTGTATGAGATGAATCGAGAACAAGGGCTTGCCTTGATTGAGCAAACACGTATTATCGCCATTATCCGGGGTGTTGAGGAAACGCATATGGACCGTTTGGCTGACGCCCTGTACGACGGCGGCATTAAGGCCATGGAAGTGACTTTGAATACGCCTGGCGCACTGGACATCATCCCCCGACTGCAGGATCGTGTAGGAGAGCGCATGTATATCGGTGCAGGAACGGTCATCGATCTGGACGACGCCAAGAAGGCGATTGCCGCCGGAGCTGCGTATCTGGTTACGCCGAATACGGACGAGGACGTCATCAGGTATGGCGTGGAGCAAGGTGTGCCGGTATTTCCGGGGGCCATGACACCGTCGGAGATCGTGAAAGCATGGAAAACGGGAGCGACGGCCGTTAAAATATTCCCCGGCGCGAGCCTTGGGATCGGCTATTTGAAAGAGCTCCAGGGACCGCTGAGCCACATCCCGATGGTAGCTGTCGGGGGAGTCAACGAGGAAAATATCAGGCAGTTCCTCGATGCCGGATGTTACGGCTTTGGGATTGGCGGCTCGCTCGTCAACCTGAAGGAAATTCACAGCGGCAATTACAGCTGGGTCACCGACAAAGCGAAGCGGTTAATCGAACGAATGGGATAATAAAGGCTCCCTTAGCTAACAGGCGGAGGGAGTTTTTCAATCACGGAGATACCGGTCATCCGGCATCTCCGTCATCATGCGATTATCGGTTGTACAGTGGGATATTACTTGACATGGTTCAGCATGGCCAGAATGAGGGTGACCGCTTCCGCGCGGGTTGCGCTCTCATTCGGTGCAAAGAGGTTAGGGGTTCTTCCGCTGATCATCCCAAGCTGGAACGCCGCAGCCACGTGCGCTTGCGCCCATTGCGGAATTTGATCGGCATCCTCAAAGGTCAGCTGCGTATTCGGATCTAACGGAAGTCCCAACGCCCGGACGATCATGACCGCCAGCTCGGCACGGCTGATCGAGCGGTCCGCCCGGAAGGTTCCGTCTTCATAGCCGCTGATCACATTCGCGCCCGCCACTTGCGCCAAGCTTGGTCTGACCCATTCCGGAATGCTGTCGAGATCGGCAAAGGGCAGTTCCGGATCTTTCGCAGCTTCTTCCCATTTGAGCGCCCGATTGATCATGACCGTAAACTCGGCGCGGCTCACTTGACCGTCCGGACGGAAAGAGCCGTCCTCATAGCCGTTCACGATGCCGAGCCCGACGGCCCGTTCAATCAAAGCTTTCGCCCAATGGTTCTCCAGATCGTTCAGGCTTGCCTGCCCGGGCTTCGAGGCCGAAGCATCGCCGTCTTTCGGGGCATTGCCATTCTGTGCCCGGACGTACGGCTTAATGCTGTTCGCATCAAACAAGATTTCTACATGGTAATCGCCGTTATATTGATTCGGGATGGCCATTTGGATTTGCGCGTTGACCTTCGTTTTTGCGTCCTTGATTTCCAATTGGACCGTTCTTGTATTTTCTTGCTCATTCGTCCCGATAACCTCCGCGTCCACCAGAGCATCGTCCTTCTCGATCTTGAACCCGGGCATTTCTTTGCTGCGTTTCAAGGTGAAGGCAGCATAGCTTTTCCCGTCTTTCACCGTCAACTTGGCCGGATGCAGCACATACTCGTTAACTACCGATTTCTGGTCCTTCCCGCGCACGTTCATGACGAAATCCAACGCGTATTCGCCGTTTGTCAGCGCTTCTGCCAGCGGTTTAGCCTCCAGTTGAGTTGCACCTGCGCCGGCGGCAGCAGCCTTCAGGCTCGATTTGTCGAAGGTAATGTAAACGTCATAATTATGATCATAATTAAATTCAGGCCAATCAATGCTAACCCATGCTTTGGTCTTGGCCGTCAGGTCGGCTACCTTGAATTGAACGACCCTCGTGTTTGCTTTTTCATCCGTACTCACTACGGTCGAGTCAGACAGGCTGCCGTCTTGCTCGACTTTGAAATCGGTAATCTGCTTGCTTTGCTTTAACGTAAAGGCGGCGTACATCACACCGTTCGTCACGGTTAACGTTCCGGGCGTGACAACGTAATCCTGCATGACCGACGTTTGCTCAGGTTTTTCGAACTTCACTATTCTATAATTGATGCTGTAAGTACCGTCTGCGAGCCCGTGAATGTTCGACGTAGCCGGCGGATTTGAGACTCCGCCGCCACCCGGACCTGTCCCCGGGTTTGTTCCAGTTCCCGGATTCGTGGCGACAGGCGTCACTTGGCTGAAGGCGATTTGGAACGAGCGCGTTTCCGTTCCTTCTCCCTGCTGGACTTCAAGGTTGACGATATAGGCGGCAGTCAAATCCTCGAGCTCGAATTGAACCTCCTGGGAGCCATTTACGGCTGCCAACACCTTCACCGCGCCCGGTTGTTTAGCCACCGTTTTCGGCAAAATATCTTCGGTTCCGCCACTCGCGAGCACCTTCTGTAATTTCCTGATCTGTACGCCGGATTTCGTCTTGAACGACACCACTTTCTTGCCGTTCTGCACCTTCAACTTGCCGGAATCCTCAAGGTACGTATTCGCCGGCGTTCCCGATTGATCGCCGGAGGTTACGACAATGTTAAACGTATAGTCTGCGCCTTCAACAGGCTGAGTCAGCACGCTGCCCGCATCGAATTTCAATCGAATGCTGTGCGTCATGTTATAAGGCGCGCCGTTATACGTTGTGCTGATTTGAACTGCCGCTTTCAATTCGGCCGTTAAATCGGCTATTTCGAACTGTACGACCCTTGTGTCATTCGCCGCATTGGTGCTTACAATGGTCGTATCGGTCAATACACCGTTTTGCTCCACTTGAAATTGCGGGATGACAGAGCTTTCTTTTACGGTGAAAGACACTTTCTTTTTCCCCTGCTGCACCGTTAATTTGCCCGGCTTGAGGAAGTAATTTTCCATGCTGGATAACTGTTCCTTGGTAGCATGCAGCGCCGAGAATGGAATCATGTATTCGCCGTCGGCCAAATCGTTCGGATTTGCCGGTAAAGGATTGCTTGCATGAACGGCTGCCTGGAACTTCGCCAATGCCTGCTGCAGAGCCGCCGCCGTGTTATCCACCTGCTCTTGGCTCAACGCCGGATTTTCCGCCGACTTCTTAGCCGCTTGGATGGCGGTCAGCAGTTCGCTCTTGGAGCCGGCCGGATACTGGCCTTTGTAGCTTCCCTCCACGGCTGCATGATAATTCGCTTGAGCGTCGGCAATTAAAGCATTCAGCGCCGTTTTGCTGCCGATATTAAACTTCAGGCGGATGGTATGGTCCATCTCGTACGGAGTGCCGTTCGGCATCGTAGTCGAGATGTGCACCTGAGCGTTAAGCAACGCGGTCAAGTCGGTGACTTCGAATTCAACCGTTCTAGTATTTGCCGCCGGGTCCGTGCTTACAACCTGCGTTTCAACGAAAGTTCCGTTCTTCTCTACTTTCAGGCTCGTAACGGTCGTGCTGTCTTTCACGGTAAAAGACACTTTCTTCTTATCTTGCTGTACAATCAATTTGCCCGGTTTAAGCAAATAGTTATCCATGGAAGAAGGCTGATCTTTCGTCGCGTGCAGCGCCGTAAACTGAAGAGGGTATTCGGAGGAAACGGCGCCGAATCCCAGTTCAATTTCATACTCGTGGTCGTAAATGCCTATTGGCGCAGGAAGCACCCAATACACCTTAACCCAGCCGTTCAGTCTTGCCGACAAATCGTCCACTTCGAATTGGACGACTCTTGTGTTGGTTGCCGCATCACTGCTTACTGTAGTCGTTTCAACCAAAGCCCCGTTCTTCTCCGTCTTGAACGAGAGCGTCTCGGCACTTTGCTTCAGGGTGAACGAAACATACTTTTTCCCGTTCTGCACCTGCAGCTTCCCGCTGTTTCGATCGACATAATCATACATGACCGAAGGTTCATTCGTGCCCTTCTTGTAAATCGTAAACCCGAGCGTATACTCCCCGTCCTGCAGCGAGCCGGATCCCGGATTGCTTACAATGACCGATGCTTCAAACGCCGCCAGCGCTGCTTGCAGGGAGGCGGCCTCCTGATCCAGCTTATCCTGAGATTGCTCCTCGGTGCTGTTGGCTAAGCTCTCGGCTTTATTAATCGCCGTCTTCAGCGTATTTTTCGAACCATACGGATACTGCCCGTCCAAAGTCCCTTCAACAGCCGAATCATGCACATTCTGAGCGACGGTTACTAATGCCTTTAGCGGTTCTTTATCGCCGGCGGGCAATACGCTTACCGTAGTCGAGGCATCGTTCAGCTCCAGCTTGTTTCCTTGTCCGTTTGTAATGGAGATATCGCTCACTGAAACAGAAGCGGCCTGCGTAAGTGTTTTAGGCTTAAACAGAAACACAGCGAAATTTCTCGCGCCCTGATTAAAAGCGAGACCGGCCTTGCCTTCTTTAAGGCTGGTGTAAACTTTAATCTTGCCCGGTGACAGCTCCGTCAGCACAGGCTCATTGAAGGTATTGTACGGAGCCAAGACCTGTGTTAATTCCAATTGACCGGGATCAAAAGTTACCGTTGCTTCATGCTCGTATACTTGCTGATAGACGGTGTCTGTCACACCGCTGATGTTAATCGTCGCTCTAAAGGAATTCCCCAAGTAGACGGTTTGAGCAACGGTGTTGGTGTTTAATTTCGCTTCAGGACCTGCTTCTGCGCCGGCTACCGGAATTTGCAGAGCAGCCAGCAGCACGAACAGCATGAGCAGAATTGAAATATTTTTCTTGAGTAGCCTGTTCAAAGTCATTACTCTCCTTGTTCACAATGAAGTATGGGAATGTCTCACGTCATGCTTTGCAATTCCAGATAAAATTCAGATAATGATTATCATTCTCAATAAAAAAGCTAAAAAAAGCAAACCCTTGTTTATCTTCCAGCTAAAACGCCGCTAAATAAGCCATATCGTTCCGGCTTCCCTCCGATAAACAAAAATTTACCAACTGTGTCCCGCCTACGAGATGATCTTATATTAGCCGCTTTCATTTTGTCAATCACTTTATGGCCATCTATTTCCTGTATAAACTTTAAAAATTACAGGCAAATTCAGCACGGTCGGGTCTGATAATTGCCAGAATAAGTTTTTAACTGGATAAAAATTTCTAAATAATAGTTGACAATGATAATCATTTTCAACTATCTTTTTATTATACTGTGTATTCCCCCTACATCGTCAGACAGGAGGCCTTTCATGAAATTTAAATGGGTTGCCTTTATGGCACTTTCTCTCTCGGTAATTATAGGCTGCGGGCAAACCGCAACCCCCGATTCCGCCCGGCCTGTAACGGGGGCAAACGCGGCCTCCGAAACCGCTCCCAAATCTGCTGCCGTATCCGTCCAGGATTTTGCAGGCCGTACGGTAAGCTTTCAGGCTGTCCCCCAACAAATTGTCGCGCTAAGCAGCGGAGAGATGGATATTGTATACGCGCTTGGCGGCCAGCTGGTCGGCAGACCGACCACTTCGGCGCCTCTTGCAGTAAAGGAAGCCGAGAAGGTCCAACAAATCGGGACGACGCACGGCATCGATTTGGAAAAAATCGCATTAGTCAGCCCTGATCTTGTCCTTGGCAATCATCCGATGAACACGAAGGATATTCCGAGTATTGAAAGTATCGGAGCGAAGATGGTGCTCACTTCGGCCAATTCGGTCGAGGACATCAAAAAACAAATAGCGCTGATCGGCCAATTGCTGCAAAAGGACGATAAAGCCCGGGAGCTGATTGGGAGCATCGATAAGAAGCTGACGGAGCTCCAGCATAATCGCGCTGCCGAAAAACCGAGAGTTCTCCTCGTGTATGGAGCTCCGGGGACGTATATGGCCGCCTTGAACAATTCGTTGAGCGGCGACATGCTCGTCATGGCGGGAGGAGAAAACATTGCCGCCGACTACCCGAAGCTGGAGAACTATCCGCAATACGCCCAATTAAACACGGAAAAAATCATACAGTCCGATCCGCAGCTCATCCTGCTGATGAGCCACGGAAACCCGGAGACCGTGAAGGAAGGATTCGTGAAAGAAATGCAGCAGAACGCGGCTTGGACCAGCTTGGACGCCGTGAAGCAAAACCGCATCGAAGTGCTGCCGTCCGATCTGTTCGGCACAAATCCCGGCACGAGAGTCATTGAAGCGCTCGATTTGCTGCAAAAGCTGCTTCAATCCGCGAAATGACGGTCATGAAGGCAGATCGACGCAACATGCGAAGAAAAGGGCTCGTCATACTGGCCCCTCTTCTGCTGCTTCTGGCTACTTTTTATGGCCTGTCCTACGGATCAGTCCCGATATCGCTCCAGGAAATTTGGGCGGTCTTCACAACCGACAGCCAACCTTTGCACGAAAAAATCATCTATAACCTAAGATTCCCCAGGGTTCTGATCGGATTGTTGGTCGGCGCCTGTCTAGCCGCTTCCGGCGCTCTGCTTCAAGGCGTGATGAAAAACCCGTTGGCCGATCCGGGCGTTATCGGAGTGTCAGCCGGCGGAGGTCTCGCGGCCATTATTTCGATGATCGTTTTTCCGCAATACAGCTATCTGCTACCGGCGGTGGCATTTCTCGGTTCTCTGGCAACATCCATCGTCATCTACCTGCTGGCTTGGGATAAGGGGGCGTCCCCGCTTAAAATCGTTTTGGCGGGAGTCGCCATCAATGCTCTGCTAGGCGCCGGAACCAACGGATTCATGGTCGTCTTCAGCGATCGCGTGCAGGCCGTCTTGCCTTGGCTTGCCGGCGGGCTCAGCGGAAAAAGCTGGCACCATCTTTCCTTCATGGCCCCTTACGCTATTGCTGGCCTTGCTGCATGCGTATTTGCGATAAAACCGTCCAATCTCATGCTATTAGGAGACGATTCGGCTCAATTGCTGGGCCAACGGGTTGAGGCGCAGCGGCTTTTTATTATTTTATTGTCGTCCTTATTGGCCGGTACGGCCGTCAGCGTCGGGGGGTTAATCGGCTTTGTCGGATTAGTCGTTCCGCACGCGATCCGTATTCTTGTCGGGGACGACTACCGTTACTTGCTTCCGCTTTCCGTCATCGGGGGAGCGAGTCTTGTCGTGCTTGCCGATACGATCGCCCGCTCGTGGTTTGATCCGATCGAGCTTCCCGTCGGCATTCTGCTGGCCGCCTTAGGCGCACCGTTCTTTCTATACTTGCTGAAGAAACGGAGAATCGCATGATGACAGCTATCCAAACCGAGCATCTTCACTATCAATCCGGCGCTTTTCAGCTGCGTGACATTACGGTTTCGTTTCCGCGAGAGCAAATGACGGCGATCGTCGGTCCGAACGGATCGGGCAAATCCACGCTGCTGAAAGTGATTACCCGGCTGCTTCATGCCGATCAAGGAGAACTGTATGTAGACAACAGGAAGGCTGCGGAATTCACAACGATCCAATATGCCAGAACGTTGTCCATGCTGACTCAATCCAGGCATTCGCTGCCCGATTTGACCGTCCGGGAGCTGGTCTCCTACGGCCGCTCCCCGTACAAGCGGATCTTCGACCGGATGACATCCAACGATGAACATATTGTAGATTGGGCGATGGATGTTACCGGCACCCGGAGATACGAGCAGCGGATGTTCCATACTTTATCGGGAGGTGAACAGCAAAAAGCGCGCATTGCCATGGCTTTAGCGCAAAAAACGAACATCGTTCTGCTAGATGAACCCACCACGTTTCTCGATATTGCGCATCAGTTGGATGTCATGGAAATGCTGCGGAAGATTCATCAGGAGCATAAGCTCACCATCGTCATGGTGCTGCACGATCTTCAGCAGGCGGTCCATTACTGCCATTATTTGATCGCCATGAAGAATGGCCGGATCCAGACAACAGGTAAGCCTAAGGACGTACTCAGTCCGGAATTTTTGAAGGATGTTTATCAAATCGAAGCAAAGGTCAAATTCGAAGATGAATATCCGATTATTATCCCCATTCGAAAACAATAAAAAGGAGCGGTACACATGGTCATCGTGACGAACAAATCGCAAATCACCAAAGGAAACGCGCATAAGTTAATCGAACGGTTCGATAAGGTAGGCAAAGTGGAATACATGGATGGCTTTCTGGGTCTGGAGGTGCTGCTGACCGAGAATACGCCCGAATACGATGAGGTCACTGTAAGCACACGTTGGAATCAGAAGGAGGATTTTCAGGCCTGGACGCGAAGCGAAGCGTTCCGGGAAGCCCATTCCCATCGTGGAGGCATGCCGGAATATATTATTTCCAATCAGATCTCGTTCTACGACGTAAAGATCGTCAGAGAGCCTATCAAGGCAAGTTAATGATCCGTGAACCGGCCT
Organism: Paenibacillus sp. JCM 9796; assembly: GCF_055379675.1. Taxonomy (NCBI): domain Bacteria; kingdom Bacillati; phylum Bacillota; class Bacilli; order Caryophanales; family Paenibacillaceae; genus Paenibacillus; species Paenibacillus sp. JCM 9796. The sequence continues at coordinate 3,906,393 of NZ_AP043723.1, read as the reverse complement.
CATGTCTCAAGTCACGAGACGAGAGGCCGGTTTAGTCCGTTGAATGAAGCATGGGCTTACGGGTACAAGTGGCAGGCGGCCTGATGCTCGTGCCCTAGCGGGAGCATGCCCGGCCTTTCGGTTCTGCACACGTCCATGACCTTCGGGCAGCGAGGGGCAAACACGCATCCTTTCGGCGGATTCGCCGGGGAAGGCACGTCTCCCTGCAAAATGATCCTTTCCCGCTTCCTTTGCGGATTCGCTGACGGAACCGCGGACAGCAAAGCCTGCGTGTACGGGTGGCGCGGATTTTTAAACAAATCGTCCGTTTTGCCGAGCTCGACCATGCGTCCCAAGTACATCACCCCTACCCGATCGCTGAGATGGCGAACGACCGAGAGATCGTGGGAAATAAATATATAGGTCAGATGAAGGGCTTTCTGCAAATCCTGCATCAGGTTCAAAACCTGGGACTGCACGGAAACGTCGAGCGCGGATACCGGCTCGTCGGCTACGATCAGCTCGGGCTTTAAACTGAGGGCGCGGGCAATGCAGATGCGCTGCCTTTGCCCACCGCTGAACTCATGGGGATAGCGGCTTGCATGGGAGGCGTTCAGCCCGACCAATTCCAGAATCTCCGCTACTTTCTGCTCCTTTTCCCTGGCATGGATCAAATGATGAACGAGAAGCGGCTCGCTGATCAGATCGCCTACCGTCATCCGCGGATTCAGCGAAGCGTACGGGTCCTGAAAGACCATTTGGATATCTCTTCGCAGCTTTCTCATACGTTCTCCGCTCAATCCCGTAATCTCGGTGTTGTTATAATAAATTTGGCCCTCCGTCGCCTCCAGCAGCTTGAGAATCAAACGCCCCGTTGTCGATTTTCCGCAGCCGGACTCCCCGACAATACCCAGCGTTTCCCCTTTGCGCACGGAGAAAGACACATCATCCACCGCTTTAACATACCCCGTCACTCTATTCAGCAGCCCGCCCCGAATTTCAAAGTACTTTTTCAGGTTCTTGACTTCCAACAACGCAGTTTGACTCATTACAGGCACCTCCTCCGTCATACAGCCAGCAGCGGCAGCTGTGTCCATCCTTCATCTGTATCAATTCCGGATTATGCGTGAAGCATTGCTCCATCGCATGCTTGCACCTTGGCGCAAACCGGCACCCTTGAGGCATATTCGCAAGCGCAGGCACTTGACCTGGAATTGAATTCAGCCGTTCGAGCTTGCGATCCAGCTGCGGAATCGATTCGAGGAGGCCTATCGTATACGGATGCTTCGGCTCCTGGAATAAGCTGCCTACATCGGCTTCCTCCACCACCTGGCCGGCATACATCACGAGCACACGGTCGCACATTTCCGCGACAACCCCAAGATCATGTGTGATAAGCAAAATCGATGTCCCGGTTTGTTCCCTCATCTGTCGCATCAAATCAAGTATTTGCGCTTGTATCGTGACATCCAGCGCCGTCGTAGGCTCATCCGCAATTAACAGCTTGGGCTGGCAGGCAAGCGCCATCGCGATCATCACCCGCTGTCGCATCCCGCCCGATAATTGGTACGGATAGGACTTCGCAATCGCTTCAGGTCGAGGAATGCCCACCTTCCCTAATATTTCCACCGTTAACGCCCGCGCATCCCGTTTGCTTACGTCACGATGCAGCAGAATCACTTCGTCGATCTGCTTGCCGATCGTAAAGATCGGGTTTAACGATGTCATCGGCTCTTGAAAGATGATGGAGATCTCGTTCCCTCGCAGATCCCTCATCTGACGATCGGTCAGCTCTAAAATTTCGGAATCTTCGAAACGGATATTCCCTTCAATCCTGCAAGCCGGTCGACCGGGCAGCAAACGCATAATCGACATGGAGGTCACCGATTTCCCGCACCCGGACTCGCCCACCAGTCCGACGGTTTCACTTTCCTTCACGGAAAACGAAACACCCGAGACCGCCGTAACCTGTGCATCCCGGGAACGAAACCGGATTTGTAAATTGTCCACTTCCAGCAGCTTTTTAGCCATCCTGACCGCCTCCTTATTCCGTAATCTTTCGGTCCAGCGCATCCCGCACCGAATCGCCGAGCACATTGAACGCCAGACAGGTGACGAGAATAGCCAGCCCCGGGAAGATCGCGACGTGAGGTGCCGATGTCATACTCCCGCGTCCGGAGCTGAGCATCGCGCCCCATTCGGGGGTCGGCGGCTGCGCCCCCATACCGAGAAAGGACAACGAGGCCGCAATCAGAATCGCCGAGCCGATACGCATGGTCAAGTAAACCAGGACGACGGATAGCGTACCCGGAAAAATATGCTTCCATATAATCGCGCTGTCTTTAACACCAATCGCCCGCGCCGCTTCGATATACGTCATGCTTTTGAGAGACAGCGTATTGCCCCGAACAATGCGGATAAAGATCGGAACGGTGAAAATAGCTACGGCCACGACAACATTGGCAAGTCCCGGTCCCAAAATCGCAATAATGGCGATGGCCAGCAGAATCCCCGGAAAAGCAAACAGCACGTCGCAAACGCGCATAACCATGGAGTCGTATCTGCCTCCGTAATACCCGGCGGTAAGACCAAAAAATGTTCCTATTGAAGCACCGAAGAGAACCGACAGCAATCCCACCGATAAGGAAATGCGCGTTCCGGATACGATCCGGCTGAATATATCCCGGCCGAATTCGTCGGTACCGGCCCAATGCTTCAAGGATGGCGCTTCCAAAACTGCGTTGTAGTCGGGAGCTGCGGGATCGTAGCTGACGAGCTGAGGCCCGATCAGCGAGATGACGAACAACAGGAGTACAATCAGAAGAGCGGCAACCCCGATCTTCTGTCTTTGGAAATTGCGGACAAACCGGCGAAAGGGGGACTCCGCAGGGGCTGCCTTTTGCGTTAACGTGTCGGTTATACCGGTAGATGCAGCAGTCTTCGACATAGTCTCTCCCTCCTATCGAACGAGTCGAATTTGCGGGTTCAAAGTGGCATAAAGAATATCGACGAACAAATTAATGAGCATAAACTCCAAGGCAAAAAGCAGCAGCTCCGCCTGGATGACGGGGTAATCGCGGAAATTGACGGCATCGATCAACAGCCGCCCCATCCCCGGCCAGGAGAACACCGCTTCGACGACCACGGAACCGCCAAGCAAAAAACCGAACTGAAGTCCGGTCATCGTGACAACCGGAATCAGTCCATTGCGCAGCGCGTGCGACCAGACGACCACAGCTTCTCTCGCCCCTTTGGCCCTCGCCGTCCTGACGTAATCCTCCCTCAAGCTTTCAAGCAGACTTGTGCGGGTGAATCGTGCAATGACGGCTGCGACCCCGGAGCCCAGCGTGATGGCCGGCAAAATCACATGCTGGAACGATCCGCTTCCTCCTGAAGGCAGCCAGCCGAGCTGAACGGCGAAAAGCTCGACAAGCAAAATCCCCAGCCAAAACGAAGGCATCGAGATTCCCGTGATCGCCGCTATCATCGCTAACCGATCCTGCCATTTGCCCCTGTGTGTGGCCGCGATGACCCCAAACAACAATCCAGCGCATATCGCCCACACCATGCTGTACATGGTCAGCTCGAGCGTTGCCGAGAAACGTTCGACAATCATGGTGTGGACGGGCTCTTGCGTCCGGAAGGAAACGCCGAAGTTTCCTTGTAAAGCGTTGATAAAGAAGTTAGCGAATTGTACGTAAAGCGGCTGATCCAGACCGAGCTTCGCGCGGGTGTTCTCCACATCCTGCACCGATGCGTCCGGACCCGCAACAATGCGGGCCGGATCACCGGGAATGAGATGAATGAAGAAAAAGATGACGATCGAGACGATCAGCAGGATCGGAAGCATCGCCGCCAAACGTCTGCATATATAGATAAGCATGACCACTCCTCCTCATTCGGCATCTGCACTATTTGAATTCAACACGCTTCAAATCAAGCGAGCCGTCAGGAAGGACAAAGGCATTATTCAAGTTGCTTCTTTTGCCCGAAATAATGTCGGTCACGTAGAGGAAACCCCATGGAGCTTCTTCAACAACTAACTTTTGCACATTCGCGTACGCTTCAAGACGTTCTTTGTCGGTCGTTAAGCGCAGCCCGTTTTCGATTAATTTTTCCGCCTCTTCGTTCACATAAAATCCCGTATTGTAGCCGGCCGGCGGGAACTGGGCCTTGGTCAGCAGCGGACGGATACCCCAATCGGCTTCGCCTGTGGACGGAGACCAGCTGCCCATGTACGTCTGCATTTTGCTCTCTTCCGGCTTCACGTACAACTGGTTGAGCAAGGTGCCCTTCTCCATCTGCTGAATGTTGACTTTTACCCCGACTTCTTTCCATTGCTGTTGAATAAATTCCGCGGCTTTCACCGTTTCGCTGGCATTCACAACCCATAAGGTTGTCTCAAATCCGTTAGGAAAACCGGCTTCGCTCAGAAGACTCTTTGCTTTCTCGCGATTGTAATCGTACATTTGCTGTTTCTGGAAGCCCCATACATTCGGCGCGATGATGGATTCCGCCGGTGTCCCAAACCCTTTGTACACCACTTTGATCAGCGTATTTTTATCAATCGCATAGTTCAAGGCTTGACGCACCTTTTTATTGTCGAACGGTTTCTTCGTCATATTAAACACGACATAGAACTCAAGTATGGAAGGCGCTTTGTTCACGACAATATTGTTGTCGTTCTTCACGCTGTCCACTTGGTCGGCAGACAACGGATAAACGAATTGAACTTCGCCGGTTTTCAGCATGGACGTACGGGACGAAGCTTCGGTTACCGGCTTGAACACAATTTTATCCACTTTCGCGGTGTTCGCTTTATCCCAGTATCCGTCGAATTTCTTGATCGTCACATGATCGGCGTCCTTCCATTCGACGAATTGGTAAGGGCCTGTGCCTACGGGCTTGCGCTGCACTTCCTTGTTATTCTCCTTAATCGATTTCGGAGAAATCATCATCGAGGCGGGATGGGCGAACGTTTGGGTAATAGCCGCGAACGGCTGATTCAGAACGAATTTGACCGTGTAAGGATCGATCACTTCCACTTTCTCCACGACCTGGAACAGCGAGGCACGTTTCAGCTTGTTATCCGGATTTTTAATCCGGTCCAGGTTGGCTTTGACCGCTTCCGCGTTGAACTCTTCCCCGTCGTGAAACTTAACGCCTTTTCTTAATTTAAAGGTTGCCGATTTGGCATCGCTGCCCAGTTCCGGTAAAGACTCTGCGAGGACCGGCACAACCTTCATATCTTTATCGAAGCCGAGAAGTCCTTCGTACATGGATTTCATAATCGAGTGCGACAAGGTATCCTGAGCGTCATGCGGATCCATGGTCGTCGGATTGGCCGCCTGAGCGACAACAAGCTCGGTAGGCTTACTGGCGGCTGCTTTGCTGTCGGCGCCCGCATCCTTCTGCGTCTGAGCCGGCTTCGAACAGCCTGCCCCCACAAGGCTAACGACCAGCATGCAAGTTAAAACAACGATCCAGCCCTTTTTTGCTTGCATAAGTGTACACGCTCCTTTTTAATAATACCGCCTAATCTTTCGCTTGCAGCATTCCCTGAACGGCAGAACGTGCCGCTATACTTGCCTCGCCTTCCTGTAAGGCCGGAGGTAAAACAAAGGCGCCTTCCAGCCTTTGTCTTTATCCGGCTCGCACAGGCCGGTTACCGGCACGGCCTGAGACGGATCTGCCGTCATCCTCCGCTACCGCTGCGGCATCGGATACTTGCCGTCCCATACAATCTGCCTGTACAGAACCGGATCCGTATCCCCTTCCGTATTGATGAACAGCACGACCGAGTCCTGATCCAGCTTCAGCTTGCTTCGGATCCCGCTAAATTCCGGTTCCGACATCAGCAAGGATAATAAACCTATACCGACCGCTCCGCTTTCCCCGCTGATCACGCGTTGATCGCCCTCCAGCGGACTGGCCAACATCCGCATGCCGCGGGCGGCCACATAATCCGGGCAGCTGACATAGGCGTCCGCGAAGTCCCGCAGTATGCTCCACGCTATCGGATTCGGCTCTCCGCAGGCCAAGCCCGCCATGATCGTCTCCAAGCTGCCGTACACCTGGTGAGGCTCCCTGTCCCCGACCGACGCGGAGTGGAAGATGCAAGCGGCGTTGTCCGGCTCTACGATGAGGGTCACCGGATGTTTCCCTTCGTATAAATTAGCCCAGTAACCAAGCAGCGCCCCGGCCATTCCGCCTACGCCCGCTTGCAGAACGATATGAGTCGGTTCAGGCATTTCCATATGGCGGATCTGCTCCCCGACCTCCCCGAGTATCGTCGTATACCCCTGCATAATCCATTGGGGGATGCGAGTATACCCGTCCCAGGCGGTATCCTGAACGATTTCCCAACCGTTCTCCGCAGCCTTCTCCTTGGCCAATTGCACCGTATCGTCGTAATTGAATTCGGTCACAATGGCTTGAGCGCCCGTCTCCCGGATGGCTTCCACTCTTCTGGCGGCCGATCCCTTCGGCAAATAGACGACCGCCTTTTGCCCGAATTGCCGGGCCACCCAAGCTACGGCGCGTCCGTGGTTTCCGTCGGTAGCCGTCGTAAAGGTAAGATCCCCGAGCTTATGCCTGACTTCCGCCGATTTCAAATAGTCGAACGTCGTGTCTTCGATGAAAATCCCTAATTTCCCGCAAATGACGTTTCCGAGCGCATAGGTGACGCCTAAACCCTTGAAAGCGTTCAACCCGAGCCGGTAAGACTCGTCTTTCACCGCAATGCCGGCAACTCCCACAGCTTCGGCCAAGCGGTTTAAAGCGATTAGCGGGGTAACGGCGTAACCGCTCATTGATTTTTGGAAATTAAGCGCTTTCACACTTTCGTTAACGGAAAGCCAAAGTGGAAGCTCGTTCGCATCCGGATTTCTGGCATCGTTACAAATAAACTTTATCCCTGATGGCTTGACAAGTTCATGCCGCAATCGGTTCCGCCTCCCGCATCCTGTTATCCTGAATTTTCCCGCAAACTAAGAAAGATGCAGCGAATACACTTCGGGCCGGCGGTTTTTCAAGGAAGGAACCTGCTTGCGGATTTGCTGGACGTAATCGAGGTCGATTTCCGCTACCGTCACCATCTCCGCGTCGGCCGCCGTTGCAATAACCGTCCCCCACGGATCGACGATCATGGAGCGGCCGTAGCTTTGGTACGACGGCTTTTTACCGATTTGTCCGGGGGCGATGACATAGGCCTGGTTCTCAATAGCACGGGCGCGCAGCAAGGTCTCCCAATGATCGCGGCCGGTATACAGCGTAAATTCCGCAGGCAGCATCAGGATTTCCGCACCTTTCAACGACTGCAGACGGAAAAGCTCCGGGAACCGGATATCGTAGCAGATCGCAAGGCCGATCTTGGCGAAGTCCGTATCGCAGACCACGACCTCTCTGCCGAAATCTTTGGTTTGCGATTCCAGATAGGAAGGTCCGCTCTCAATCTCGACGTCGAACAAATGGATTTTGCGGTATTTTCCTACCAATTCCCCCTGCGGATTGAACAGTACCGTTGCATTATAGAATTTGACTTCGCCCCTTACCTTCTCCAACATGCTTCCGCCATGGAGCCAGATGTTCAGTTCCTTGGACAGCCTGCTCAAAAACTGTACCGTCTCGCCGTCCGGAATATATTCCGCGTTGGCTTCTTCCTGCTCTTCCGTTCCGACAAAATTGAAATATTCCGGCAGGGCGACATATTGCGCTCCCTGTCCCGCCGCTTCGCGAATGAGCCGTTCGGCCTTCTGAAGGTTGGATGCCTTATCGTGCTGGCTGTCCATTTGTACCGTCGCAACTTTAATTTTTCTCATGGTAAGCTTCCTTTCCGAAATGAAGTAATAAGTGCCGTTGTTTAATTTGAGAACGCATACATTTTGTAGTTGTATTGATGCGGGGGACCGACGGCGATCCATAATCTGCCTTCGCCCGGTTCGGCAATGACCGATGCGACGGTCATGTTATCCGTACCGTCATCTTCCGGCATCGCGCTCAGCGTATGCGGGTAGGTTTGACGATCGCGCAAAATATCTTGCATGACGTCCGCGTTGAGCTCCCCTTTTCTGCCGACCAGCAGCTCTTTCATCCGGGATTGGCGAATGCGCGAGTTGACCAGCTGGTGTCCGCTCAATCGCTCTTCCTTCTGCAAATCGCTCCCAATAAAATGGTTGGAATGAACCAGAATCCCATCGTCCGGCAACAGTAACGCATCCGTAGTCGGAATCGTCTCCAGGTCCGCCGCATGACCGAATCGATCCATCATGATCAGATTTCTCGACGACGCCCGATGCAGGCTGCGCACGGCTTGGATCGCTTCCTCGACCGTCGAGGAGCAGGTCAGCGCATAGCGTGACAGCATGTAACGCGGAAATCCGAAGCGCCATCCGTCGCAAGTGAGGAAGTTGGCAAATACCCCGAGGCCCAAGTTGTTAATCCCGATATACGAAACTTGACCGGCCGGTGCAAACATTAAGCAAGCGGGCTGGTCATCCGGCACAAATTCGACCACCACGCCAATTTCGGAATAAAAATGCGGAAGGTCTGCATTTTGCCCGATCAAGGGGATGCCGTTGGATGTAGCCTGAGATGAGACGGCGAAGGTCGTGCATTCATTGTTGGGTTGAAAATTGCGGTAGATCTCGGCCCGCAGCTGCAGCAAATAGGCTTCAGCCAGCGTAATATTCGCGCCTTCGGCAATCCCCTGTATCTCTTCATCAAAATACGGCGCATAACGCTGCACATAAGTCCGATAATGCATAACCGCTTCCATTAAGGCTTCCTGGGTCGGAACTTCAACCCACGTTTTTAACCTTTCCTGTGCCAATTCGAGGTGGCGTTCGATCAGACCGGCACATGCCTCGCCGTATTGCTGACCGATCTGCCGGTGGCTGCCCCGAAAGCGATAGTAGGGAAAAGTCCTGGACGATCTGGCCCCGGATGATTCCTGGTCAGGCGAAACCATACGTTGTTCCTCCTTCAATTTTTCGTCAGCGCGAATGGTGGGTCAAAATGTTTGAAAAAAAACGTTTTACGGGAGACAGCAGTTTAAACCCTTCATGACGAACTCCGGGGACTTCATCGTATTGAACCGATAATCCTTCCCGCTCGTAATTGTCCCGCAAAGCTCTGATGCGTTCCAGACGGGTTAAGCCGGCGGCATCGATCCCATCCATCCAGAGCGGCTCATCCTTGTTATTAATTTCCCAGGTTTCGACATCCTCGCTGCCAATAATTAATTGAACCGGTACGTTCCGCATATCTTCAAGCTGTACGGGAACGCCATAGTACTGCTCGAAATTGCCGGTACCTACATGCCAAGGTCTGGATGTATCCAAGTAGGTGATGTACCCGGGAGCGCCGATAGACACACCCAGCAAACGGTTTGCATGAAGATAAAAGAATCGATGGGCGAACTGGCCGCCTCCGGAAAAGCCGTGAAGCAGGAAGCGGTCGGCGTTGATCCCGTATTTACCCGCTACTTCATCGACCATAGACAGCAAAGCAAGATCAAAACGGATGCCCGCAAAATGCACGTACTTGTAGGAATCCAGCTCCCCCGGCTCGGTAATTCCGGCGGGAAACAAGGGAGCGAGAATGATCGTATTTGTTTCTTCCGCAAAATCTGCGAATAAATCTCTGTAATGTTGAGCGGTTCGGCCCGTACCGTGAACGATTACAGCTAGACGGTATGCGGCATGATGGGGTTGGCCGTAATTTGCAGGAATGTAGGTGCAGTAAGAGAATCTCTTGTCATACTGGCAGGCATGCATCGTCGACGCGCCGTAGTCATAGTGCGAAAGCTTTCTCGGAGAGTGGTTCAAGCTATCTACCTCCTGAAGTCCCGTGTCGGGAATTCGTGATGAGATTAACGAATGACTGCGGCTTCAGCCGGATACCAGCTTTCTTGAAGGAACTGGACAATGCGGTCCACGGAACGGTTGACGAGCGCCTCGCCCTTCTCTTTCGTTCCTATGGTAGCGTTTCCAATAGTGCCCGAATTCGTAAAGGCCGAGAATGGAGGGTATGTAATGACGTCGGGAAATAAGTCGTTAACCTTTGGAGGTTCGTTTACCCACTGGCTCACATCGACCAGATCGGGATATAAATGCATCATAACCGACGTTCCCGCTTCGCTGGCGTGAGCGTGTGCCAGCTCGCCGGATTCGATAATGCCGTCGCAGTGCGCCTTAATAAATCTCCAATAGTCGATTTGTGCACAGCGGATGCCGGGCGTTCGCTGAAATTCAAATGCGATTTGATTAATAATAGGCACATTGCCCAAATGCGTGTTGACAAACAAGAAATCTTTAAAGCCCCATTTCTCAAGGCTGCGCAATGTATCCCATAAATATTGCTTGAAGCTTTCCGAGCTGATCGTTATCGTGCCCGGAAAGTCTTCCAGTTCGGAAGACTCCCCTGCTTCCAGCACCGGTCCGATTATCGCATTTACCCGCTCGGCAACGAGACCGGCAATTTTGTTCGCGACTAACGTATCCGTTCCAAGCGGTAAATGCGGTCCGTATACTTCAAACGCCCCTGAAGGAATGATGACCAGATCGGTCGTTTTTTTCCGCTCGACAAACGTTTTCCAGCTCATCTCTTTCATATAATTGACCTGTTTCATTAGGTTCCTCCTCATGAAATGAACGTAATTTTCCCGTTTTGCAAATGCGCCTCAAGCTCGGCAACAGCAAGCTCGCTGTCTTTGGCTTTAATCGCTTCGACAATCCGGATATGCTCTTCGATCAAACGCGTGATCGATTCCGGATAGGCTCTGCGCCAACGGTTAACGTCAAAATACAGTCTTTCGCGAATGCTGCCCATCATTTGCATAAACAAACTGTTATTTCCGATTTCCAGCAAATATTGATGGAAATCCACGTCTTGCCGAATAAACGAAGCAACGTCTTTCTCTTCATTGCTCCGTTTCTGTTGTTCGATAATTTGCTCGAGATGCGAGATTTCATCTGAAGTGATCGAATGTATCGTTTTGCGCAGCGAATAGATCTCGATGGCACTTCGCATATCAAACAGATCGTTGGTTTCTTTCACGGACATCTCTTGGATAACAATCCCCTGATTCGAAATGATCTTAACCAAGCCTTCGTGCTGAAGCTTGTGCAGCGCCTCGCGAATCGGCGTTCGGCTCATTTGCAGTTCTTCGACCAGTTGATTTTCAGAGGTGGAGTTGCTGTCCAGGAAATCTCCCCTCATAATTTTTTCTTTAATTTTTATATAGGCAGTATCCTTAAGCAAAACTCGTTTTTTCATAATCAACCACACCCTCGATTACATACGACTTGTATACAATGGCAGTATAAGCCGTTATGATGCATGAGTCAAGACCTCCTTTGTCGAATGGTTCTGATCTTGTTACATGGTGTGCTTTTTTGTGCAGCATGGTTTGCGATTTTCATATACAAGTTGTATACAACCACATTATATTCGCTCCATGTTCCGTTCGTCAATCCCTTATTTCACGGAAGCGTTCTCCCCCACCAGCAGCTTATTCGACAGCAGCCCCCTATGTTTACGCGCTCTCCACCCGTAGTAGATAAAGGCGACTGCAAACATGACCAGCAGCACGGCCCAGAGCGGGATATCCGATCCGAACATCGGCAGCGACAGCTTCATCACACTGTAACGGATAACGCAAAACAAAAACACGAGCCCCAGCAGTAAGACGATCCCGGGTACAAAAGGAAACGACACTTTGTAAGGACGGTCCAAATGCGGATGCTTCCTGCGCAAAATAAACAGCGAAATCATACATAAGCAATACATCAAAACAGCGCCGAATACAGATAAAATAATTAAGGCATCGGAATAGGTAGCCGAGGCTGCGCAGACGATTCCAATCACCCCGGGGATGATTAAGGCCCATACCGGCACGCCGTTACCATTTAATCGGGTCATGAAGGCCGGAAAATAACCCGCTCTCGCCAGCGCATAGGTTTGCCGGGAATACCCTATGATGATGCCGTTTAAGCTGGCAACCAAGCCTAACAGGCCAATGATAGCAACTACTTTGACAACGAGCGCGCCTTCCCCGTAAACCCCGGAGAGCGCTTGGGGCAGCGGATGATCGGCCGGGTTTCCAATCCCCCCGCCTAATCCTGCGGTTACGATCAGCGTAAGAATCGTTGCGACCGCTAACGTTAATATACTCGATATTAATCCCTTCGGAATGTTTTTTTGCGGATTTTGCATTTCCTCCGATGCCATGGCTCCCCCTTCAACGGCAAGAAAAAACCATATGGCAAAGGGAATCGCCGCCATAATGCCGGTTCCTCCGCCGATAAAAGAGCTTTCGTTAAAAAGGTTCGCCGTTTCCACATGCGGAATGCCGGCCGCGTAGAACACGGCGAGTCCTATCAGAGCGGCAATGGTCGCTACAAGCTCGATCACGGCTACACCTTTAATGTCTTGCAAATTAATAACAATGAAAAGAATAAAGATGCCTATCGTGGCGTACATCGGATTGACGGCCGGAATAAGAAAATGAAGATACGCACCTGTCGATACGGCAATCGCCGGCGGCGCAAAGACGAAATCCAGCAAACAGGCAATGCCGGTTATATAGCCGCCTAACGGGCCCATAGCTTGACGGGCATAGGCCGAAGGGCCTCCGGCATCCGGAATCGAGGTAGCCAATTCGGAATAGCTTAGCGTGAAACAAGTAAAGAACACGGTTACGAGGAGCGAGGCGATCACTAAGCCCATAATCCCTCCTTCCTTGAAGCCGTAGTTCCAACCGAAATATTGCCCGGCGATGACCATCCCAACCGTAATCGCCCACAAATGAATCGGCTTCAACGTTTTTGCCAATTGCTTACTGGATTGCAAGTTAGGTTCCCACTCCTTCTGCTGCAGGTTGTTCAAATAACAACCGTTATTTTCAAAAGCCTTGTCATGTCGTTCCCGCTTCTATCGGCCAGCCTCCTTCATGAATGAGTATGTTATGCTTGTATACGTGATTTAATACTAGTTGTATACAAGTAAATTATAGAGGATTGCTCCTCTTCCGTCAATATGAAATATGCTGTAGATAAGCATTCATGATTCAGGATATATAGTCCTCCAGCTCGCGTGAAGTAGGAATTTCCCTCATGATCCAGAGCGGAATCAAAGCTAACGGCAGCAGAATGATTCCGGCAATGGCAATCGCGCTGTTGTAGCCGTTGACTTCGATAATGCGCGGTGCAAAGTAGCTGACGACCCCCCACCCGAGCCAGCAGGAAGCCGAGTTGATCGAAGAGCCTGTACCCCGGGCCCTTGTAGGAAAGGCCTCCGTGAAAATTCTCGGGATGACTCCCCAGATCCCGGCGCCAAAGAAACTCCACAATAAGTAGGCCGGTAGAAAGGTGCTGTAGGTTTCGGCATAGAAAGTCATCCATACGGTGAGCGGGATGGATAAAATAATGAAGAGCGTGTTCACATACCGGATTCCGATAATTCCGCTGAGCCATCCGCAGCAAATAAAGCCCAATATGCTGATCAGGCTGCCCGCTCCAACGGCCCATGTCGCCTCGTACCAGCTCAGTTGATAGGCATGGCTCATCCAATAGGGAGCAAACCAGATCAACAAACCGTAAGCAATCACCACAAAATTCATATAGATCCATATAAAAATCGTATTTTTTAACAGCTCCCCCTTGGTCAACTGCAAATACGTGAATTTGATGGCTTCTTCCTTATTTATTTTGAAATCGGTCGGAATGATTTCATATTGCCTGGAGTCCGTTCCGAGCGTTTTGGTTGTTTGCCTGAACTTGAACAGATCCATGGATCTTCCCGGCTCCTTGATGTACATGCGAATAATGATGATCAGGAAGGCAGGGATAGCCGCAATGAAGAAGGCGCTGCGCCACCCAAGCGAAGGAACGATGTATAACGAAAGCAGGATGGACACTGCCGTGCCCGCAGGCCAGCCGGCCGCCATAAAGCCGACGATCCAACCGCGGTTTTTGGCGGATACGGACTCAATCAATATGGTCGCTCCCACGGCATACTCGGCGAATGCGCTTCCGGTAGCCAAAATTCGAAACAGGCTCAACGATTCGAAATTCCAGGATAAGCCGGTTAAGAACGTTCCTATCGTCATCAGCAATAAAATCCATTGAAAGACGATTTTTCTTCCTAAATAATCCATGAGCGGGCCGACAATCAGGTTGAACAAGATCGCAATGAGGAATCCCCCGGCTACAATGATGCCGAAATCCGACAAGGAAAAATCGAACTCATCCATAATCTCCGGCGCAACAAAGAAAAATAAAGAGGCGTCCATCGCGGAGATGCTCCAACCCAAGAATGCGATGACCGTCACAAAAGAACTGTAGGCACGAGAGTTATGTTTCATCTTGACCTCCAATCATTTGTCTCACCTATGGATTTCTCTATATTGAATAGGCGTCAATGACAGTTCCTTCTTGAACACCTTAATAAAGTATTTCACATCGTTAAATCCGACCGCCCTGCTGATTTCGATCAGATTCAGCTTCGTTCGGGCAAGCAGCGTCTGGGCTTCTTTGATCCTTTTCTTCGCGATGTAGGAGGTGAAATTGATTCCTGTTTCGTTCTTGAACAACAGGCTGAGGTAAGAGGGGGATAATTCCAAATATTCCGCCACCATGTCCAGCGACAGCGACGAATTGCCGTAATGCTGTTCGACGAAAATTTTCGCCTGCAGCGCATAATCCTTAGATTGCTTGTCCCATCTATTCAGGATAAATTCGATTAACGGATTGAAGAAGGTCGCTTTCCACCGGTACAAATCCCCCCAAGCGCTGACGGTCTTCCATTCAAGCAGCCACGAAACGTTGTCGTTCAACTCGTTATACACCCTGAAATACTTGGAGATTTCAACATAAAGCTGAAACAAGATGAACAAATGCGCTTCCAAGGTCTGGTCACGGTCCAATAATTCGTTCAACTGCTGCGTAAATAACTTCTTCTCTCCCTTCTTCAAAGCGGAAAGCAGTCTACTCTCGTCTTCGACGGTTAAATAGGCAGGAGATGGCTTCCGGTTTTCTTCCCCGCTCCCATATTTCATATCCTGGATCGCTTCTTTGTAAGCCTTCTCTACGGAAAGATCGTCACTTGTGTGCACCTGGCTCATTCCGCAAGCGTAACGGTCACGCAAATTCGTAACGGTTGTCCTGGCCAGCTTAGTCAATCCCTCAGGTGTATCCCCAAATACCACATAGACGATTTGTCTTCCCATCCTGAGCGAAAAGCTGTAGCCGCTTTGTTTCATATCGGCTTCCGGAATTTCGGTCAGGGAGAAAATAAAGCAATAATATTTTTTCGGAAAAACGATTTCGTCATCCGCAGGCTTCTCTTGGTGGATAATGCGTTCGTACATATAGTTTTTCAAACGGATCGAGCTGACGTTTTCCTGCTCCCGCTTCTCTTTATGAATTTGGGAGACGACGCTTTCGATCGTCGATTTCAGCTCTTCCGGATCGATCGGCTTCAATATGAAATTGGAGACCCCGTATTTAATCGCTTTTTTCGCATATTCGAAATCGTTGTAGCCGGAGATAATAATCACTTTCGAATCGAAAGCGACATCCCCGGAAAGACGCTCGATCATCGAGAGACCGTCCATGACCGGCATTTTGATGTCCGTAATAATGATATCCGGTTTATTCAGCTTCATGAGGTCCAGGGCCATTTCGCCGTTCTTGGCATGGCCGATCAATTGAATGTCATATTGATGCCAAGGGAGCATTTTCTCAATGCCTTTGCTGATCCATGGTTCATCTTCGACTGTTAACAATTGCAGCACATGAATCACTTCCTTCATCGTATCGTCAAGATTGGTTTACCGGTATCTTGATCCGCACACTTAATCCACGGGGGCTGATGTTCTCGTACTGAAGGCCGTATGCTTCTCCATATGCAATTTTCAGACGATAATTTACATTATAAACCCCGATGCTGTCAGAGACTCTGGCATCGTCCGCATGTTCCGGCTTGGAATCATACGCCCTTAAGGCCTCGTTCATGCTCTGAATCTTGTCTTCAGGCATGCCTGTGCCGTTATCGTTGACACGGATCAAGATATGATCCTGCTCAAGCGTGCCTTCGATCCGGATCATCCCCTTATCCGTTACATGATTGAAAGCATGCGTGAAGCAGTTCTCCACAACGGGTTGAAGAATAAATTTGATCGTCCGATGCTCCAGAATTTGAGGGTCAATCCGCTGTTCGCATTCGATCCAGCCGTCAAAACGAATCAGCTGGACCTTCAAGTAATGATCCACGTGATCCAGTTCTTCCTTCAGAAGCACATCCTCCGCATCCTGAACCGTATTGTAACGAAACATCTTGGATAAGGAACGGGAAATCTGGGCGATTAGCGGCACCTCATGAATGATCGCAAGCGAATTGATCGTTTCCAGCGTGTTGTGAAGGAAATGAGGATTAATTTGAGATTGCAGCGCCTTGAATTTCGATTGGTTGGTCGCCATTTTCAATTGGAATTGAAGATTGATCTGCTCTTGCAATTTAAGCATAATCTTCTGAAAGCTGATGCCGATCTCCCAAATTTCGTCCTTGATGATGACAACCTGATCCGATGTGTTCTTGAATTCCCCATCATCAATCGCATTGATTTGTTTTCTCAAAGAACGAATCGGTGCGGCAACGTGTAAGGAAATGAGGACAATCGAAAACACACTGAACACCGTAGACAATAGGATCAGATACGTCATCCACTTTTTGAGGTAGGCGTTATTTTCATAAATAGCCGCCACTTCCGTTATACTGATCGAACGAAGCCCTGTAACCGGATTTTTTTGATAGATCACAAGCATTTTCCGTTTATTTTCTTTGATTGTGAAATTGCCGCTTTCGGGTACCCTGGCGTTAACTTCACTTTCAATGGAGGAGGAACCGTTAATCCGGTCATTCGAAGTGTACAGAATCTGTCCGTTAGCGTTCATAATGAGCAAATCGCTGGGTACGTTAAAATGAAGCCCTCCGGCAAGATCTTGCACCAGACCGTCTTGGACGCTGAATAGCTTCTCCGTATCAGAGCCCCATTTTTCATAAATAACCGTCATGGAATGATCGAGCTGCTGAATCATTCTGGTCTGCGCGTCCACGGCGTTGTCGTAATACTTGATTGTCCAAAATTGATAAATGAGCAGTTCCAGCATAATTAAGGGGAAAATCGTCAAGAGGGAGTATAAGATCATATATTTGTATTTAATGCTAAAGTACAAAGAAGTTCACCCCATCTTGTCGTCCTGCGCCCGCCGAAATTAAGCGCTTTCTCGAAGGAACGGGAACATGCTTATCTGCAGCACACACGTAAAATTATACACCCCCCTATCATCAGATTCAAATCGGTTCGAACATGTTCAACAGCCAGCGTCTTTACATAAAAAAATCCCTGATTGGCTCGAGAAGCAGCAATGCTCCTCGGGCAATCGGGATTCAACTCTACTCTTTTATTTCCGGTTATAGGATTTGTAAGGCTCGTATCGGGTATATACGTTCTCTCTCCGGGTACGGTCAACGAAGGTCGTTGCAGCCCCGGTCTTTCGGTTTACGTACAATTCGTCAAGGTCTACAACACCGGTGACGACCATGTTTACATTCGTTTCCGCTTCAGCGACAACGCCGTCAGGCGACCATGCCGTATCGCACGGGCTTAAGATCGATGCCCGGCCGAACCCGTTCGGCAGCGGCGACCCGGGTTCGCCTACGGTAGGGCAGTGAACGAAATAGACTTGGTTCTCAATGCAGCGGGCTTGGGCGCAATGGCGAACGCGCCAGAACCCGTATTCCGTGAACGTGTAGGACGGACAAAAAATAATTTCGGCTCCGTTGATGCTGTGAATTCGCGAAATCTCCGGAATTTCCGCCTCATAGCACACGGCAAGCGCAATCTTGGCCGGACCGATGTCGTACACCTGCAATTCGTCGCCCTCCGAGGTTTGCCAATTCGCTTCCGCCGGGAAAATATGTGTTTTCTTATGCTCGACATACGTGCCGTCAGGCTTGAAAATGTAGGCGATATTGTAATACTTGTCGCCTCTGCGCTCCAGGTGCGAGCCGGCGATGATCACCTGTTGTCTGTCTTTCGCCAGTTTACCGAACAAATGTTTGTAATCCTCCGTGTACTGGTCGATCTTCACCAGATCGGCTGCGGAATAGGCATCGCTGCCTTCAAAGCTGGTCAGCAGACCGACTGTGAACAATTCCGGGAAAATGACATAGTCCGACTGCGGCGGAACCTGATCCATCAGTTCAGTCACCTGCTGCTTAAAAGCATCAAAGCTCGGGGCGCGTTCAACACGGAATTGGCAGGCGGATATCGTTACTTTTCTCATCGTTATTCCTCCATGACATTACATTCTTTTGAGAAAAGTCCCCCGTATATGTGGAGGACCTGGCGCATCGTTTTTTTATTCTTCGTAATAGTTGTCGTAGATTTCTCCGAGGGTCGCGAACCAGGCACCGCGTGATTCCATATATTGAATCAATTTCTCCAGCATTTGAATCGTGTGAGCCCGGCCGATCGTTTGCGGATGCGTCGTCAGCACATAGCAGGCGCCTTCTTCCTGATCGCAAGCATAATCGTATATGGAGGCCCAACGGTCAAATATGTCTTGCGTAGGCCTTTGCCCTTCTTGTCCGCCTGTCAGGTACTCCATTTGAGGGAAATCGTCGAGGTACCAGGACACGGGGATTTCCAGCACTTTGCTCTCCGCTTGAAACACATTGGCTTTATCCGCGTTCACTTCAACCGTTCTCGGCCAGTAGGGATGCAGATCGTTACCCATCAGGCTGCTGTCATATTTAAACCCGTATTTCTCCAGAATCCCCAGCGTATTCGGACTGAAATCCCAATAAGGGGACCGGTAGCCGCGCGGTTTGACGCCTATTCTGGCAAGCGATTCAAGACCCATCTGCATCACTTTTTCTTCTTCCTCATAGCTAAGCGGCGTCGGATTCTCATGTACATAACCGTGATGAGCCACTTCATGGCCACGCGCGACCACTTCTTTGCAAATGTCGGTGAACGTATCCACGGTGTGGCCCGGAATGCACCAGGTCGTTTTGATTCCATATTTATCAAACAGTTTAAGCAATCTTGGAGCGCCCACTTCGGCTCCGAATTCGCCGCGGGACATATAGGCCGGAGATGTGCGATTGAAAGAACCGATCCAGATCGATTGTGCATCAAAGTCACAGCCGATGTTTACCGCGACTTTTTTTCCTTTGGGAAGTCTTACTTTTCCGTTTCTTTGCATAGCGTGTTCCTCCTCAATCGATTTAGGTTGTTTGGCTTGCCGCCTGCTTGCCAGGCAACCGCTTCGGGGTTTCCGACCTGACACGGATTGTTTTGGTTACGCTCTCATTTTAGCTCGGGATTAGGGTTCTGAATATTCCAACTATTTTAGCAGGGTGTAAATTTATTTGATTTCAAACTTTTTGTATGCAAAAAAAGAAGCCGTTGACGAACTAACCGGCTTCTTTCGTAACTTTATCCATGTTACTGTTAAAATTTCGCCAAGATGGTCGGCGTGAGACCCGAAGAAGCGGCGGCCAGCTCCATTATCTTATTGGCAGGCGTTTACTATGGGGCGATGTACGGGGGTTCAACGACTTCGATTCTGCTCAATACGCCAGGTGAATCCTCATCCGTAGCAACTGTGCTCGACGGATATCCTATGGCCAAGCAAGGAAGAGCGGGAGCCGCTTTGTCGATTTCGGCGATCGGATCTTTTGTAGCCGGGATCATTTCACTCATTGGTTTGGTCATCCTGGCTGAGCCGCTCTCTAATCTTGCCTTAAAGCTCGGGCCTGCCGAGCATTTTTCCTTAATGATTCTAGGGCTATCCGCTCTTAGCGGTCTGGCCGGCAAATCCGTCACGAAGGCGCTGATCATGACGACCTTGGGACTATTGCTCGCTACGATCGGAATGGATACGATATCCGGCGTAGCCCGGTTCACGTTCGACCTGCCTGAGCTTTTTCAAGGGTTCGAATTCTTGACGGTTGCCGTGGGCGTGTTCGCCCTAGGGGAAGTATTCAAAACGATCCTGGAGAGAGAAAGCAACAATGGCGAAATTGCCAGAATCAACCGGATTTTTCCGACCAAGCAGGATTTGAAGGATAGCGTAGGCCCCATCCTCCGCGGTTCATTCTTAGGCTTCTTTAAAGGCATCGTGCCTGGATCAGGCGCCACCTTAGCTTCGTTTCTTTCCTATCTTTTAGAGAAAAAGATCAGCAAGAACCCGGAAAAGTTCGGTAAAGGCGCCATCGAAGGCGTAGCCGGACCCGAATCGGCTAATAACGCGGCTTCCGGCGGTGCGATGATTCCCTTACTAACATTAGGGATTCCGGGTACGGGAACTACGGCGGTTCTGATGGGCGCGCTTATTATGTATAACGTTCAGCCGGGTCCGTTATTATTCTCCGAGCATCCGACGATCGCTTGGGGACTCATTGCCAGTATGTTTATCGGCAACTTGATGCTACTAATTTTGAATATGCCGCTCGTTAAGGTGTTCGCCAAGATTATTGAAACGCCGCCCAAATATTTGATCCCGATGATTGTGGCTATTTCGTTCTTTGGCGTATACGCGGTTCAGCTTGCGACGTTCGATCTGTTCGTCTTGATCGGTTTCGGGATATTCGGCTATTTCATGACCAAACAAGACTACCCGATGGCCCCTCTCGTTCTTGGTCTGGTCTTGGGGCCGATGATTGAAAATAATTTGCGCAGAGCTCTGACCATCTCCAATGGCGATTACAGCGTGTTTGTAACAAGACCTGCATCCTTGATTTTCCTTCTCATCGCCCTTCTTTGGGTGGCCGTTCCGGTTATCTTGAAGATGAAGGGTAAAAAAGTAATCGTGAATGAAGCTGCATAACCTAGCTGGGACGGTTCCCCAAGGTCTGAGACCTTGGGGAGACCGTCCCTTTTGTTATAAAGCGAAGCTTGCCTGTTGTACAGCGCACGCTAACAGCGCGTTTGCGCGCGCGTCGTGCAGGTGCCAAAACGGTTAGTGAGGCAAGCAAGTGGGAAAATATTCTACGTTACTTCTTCTTTTTTTCCATAGACGCCCCAATTCCTGCTCCTATCGCAATCCCAACTCCCATGCCTAGAGCAAGGTTATCCAAAAGCAACCCGAATGCTGATCCCAATGCGACTCCTAAAGCAATCTCTAAAGCCCCGAAATTACCTTTGAGTCTATTCTTCTTATCCACTACAATATGAATTAACAAAAGTGGAGGGATCAAAGATGCAGCGCAAGAGTTACAGCATAGAATTTAAACAGCAGCTCATCCAAGAAGCCTTAGAAGCAGGCAACGCAAGCCAAGTTGCAAGACGACATGGAATCGACGGGAAAATGCTATCCCGCTGGATTCGTCAATCGAAGCAGACAGGCTGGAAAAACGCATCACCAGAATCCAAAAAAGTTGCAGCCTACACCCCATCACCCAAAGAGTTTCAAGCGTTAGAGCATGAAAACGACAAATTGAAAAAGCTGTTGGGCGAGAAGGATTTGGAGATTGCGATTCTTCGTGATCTCGTAAAAAAGGTGAACCCCGCCTATCGGACAAAATAGAGATCGCCGACAAGTGGATTGCGCGGGGGTGTAAAGCTGCAATGGTGCTGCGAATCGTCGGCGTCAGTGAAGCGACGTACTATTACCGGAAGAAGCATTTCAAGCAAGAGCGAGTGTATAACGGCGGAAGACCAATTCCCGGCTTTTCCTTGGATCATAAGCAGCATCCCGTCAGCGATGAGCAGATCAAGGAATGGCTGATGGAACTTATTTCCGGGGAAGAAGCCACATACGGTTATCGTAAACTAACCCTATGTCTGAAACGACAGTATGGGCTGATCATTAATAAGAAAAAAGTATACCGACTGTGTCAGGAACTGGGCATCCTGCAGCCACAACGCCGGAAGCGAATCCAATATCCCCGAAAGCTGGCGAACAATCGTGAGATCTGCGCTTCGAATCAGCTTTGGGAGATGGACGTCAAATACGGCTACATTGCAGCACAGCAGCGTTTCTTTTTCTTGCTCAGCCTGATTGACGTCTACGACCGATCGATTATCGACTACCACATGGGCCTCTCTTGCGAAGGGAAGCATGCCGCGCAGATCCTGCAGAGGGCACTATGGAAACGACAACTCTTTGAGAAAGATCAGTTGCCAGTGGTTCGTACCGATAACGGCCCGCAATTCATCAGCCATGCTTTTGAGGAAGCGTGCCTGGAGTATCGTGTAGAGCATGAACGGATTCCTCGGAAAACGCCGAATAAAAATGCGCATGTCGAAGCATTTCATGCCATTTTAGAACAAGAGTGCCTCTCCAGGCATGAATTTGAGAGTCAGCGGCGGATTCATGGCAGTTTGTATGATCTATCCCCGCAGGAGTTTCATCAAGCTGCACGTCAGCAAACCGTAAAGCCGCTTGTGATTAAGGTATGACTGATGGACAAAGCCCTTTACATGGAGGGGCGGGCATGGTCGGTCGCCACCATTATCTGTTCGACTTCAGTTTCGTTGAATAACTCCCATGACCTAACAGAAGGTTTCCAGTTCAATTGCACAACCTGACAATTCTTAGCGTGTCTTAACCAGGACAGCATTAGGGATTCAGCAATTTCTATCTTCATGCGAAATTTCCTTTCTGATAGTCATACTGTGTGGTCGGCAAATTGGATTTTCCTATAATATTTGTGCTGTTTTTTATAGCAAAGCAGTTCACAGACTCATCCATGTGAGGCCATTAAGATGGCCTTGAGTAATGAAGCTTTCTCTTGTACCATAGATTCTGTCACTATCGTAGATGATTCCAGGCCCAAGCGACCAATCATTTTTTTGCCAATTTCCAGTATTCATTCATTAGTTTTTGATAATCATCTGATAATTGTTTGTTGATGTCTCCAAGAAACTTGACTTTCAGGTCATCATCAGATTTGGCTTTCAATACGTTTTTCAAATTCTTAAGCGTATTCTGGTTGCGTTGGATCACATTCTTCGTTTCAGCATAATTACCATCAATCCCACTCGTGGATAAGGACAGAATTTCCTCAATATCGTCCATCATTCTCATTTCGGTTAGTCTCTTCATTTCTAAGGTATCTTTGTAATATGGACTCTCCTTAAAACCATTTTCATCAACATGTTCGTTAATGAAGTTGTAAGAATAGGTATGCATAATTATATCCCTTGGAATACTTAGATATTTGGGAGACATTGCATCTATAATCTCTTTGATCTTCTTTTCCGTTTCTTCATTCTTCTTTGCCGCTGACTCCCTAGATTCCTTTTCACTCTTCCTTTTGTCCAAGTATCCCTTTATAAAAAAACCTATAATTGCCAACAAGCCAGCCACTACAAAATCTGACCCTTTATCGGGAAGTAACTCTACTATTAGTTGTATTAATGAATCCATTTTTACGCTCTCTTTCATTTAGTGTTAGCTGACATTGCCAATGATTTCTCCCTTCTACCTTATAACGATCTTGTTTGTCTACAACCAGGAAACTTGGTACAACCGAGAAACTCTTCCCCGTGCTTACTCTTCCTTCTTACCATAGGAGAACCACACTTGCATGTCACTGAGGTTGTTGCCGCTGCTTCCTTCCGAGCTATTGCTACCTCTGACTTTGCTACCGTCTCAGTTCTCTTCTCTATGGGACGCGGTTTCTTGCTCGGTTGCCATTTCCCCCATGCTCTTAGCTTTTGCTCGACTAAGGCTCCATGCCAATAATCGACTTTGAATTGCTCTGCTTCCTTCTTGGCAGGAGGTGTAAGATCAGATGTAGTGATAAGCAACGATAATATACAATCATGATTCCTCTTCGCCGCCACAAGTTCACGCACTGTCATTACAGGTACTAGATTATGGTCTGCATAGCATTTGGCTTGGACGGCTGTTTTCTCCCCGCGACCATCAACGATCACAAGATCAACTCCACCATCATTACCGCCTACACCTACTTCTTTTACTGTGTAGCCCTGATCACGGAAGTAAAGAGCAAGTAGACGCTCAAACTCAGCTCCAGATAGGTCATCCAACCTGCTGGTAAGGATGATCTCATCAGTTCTACATCCCTTTGAAGTCCGTCTTATGTTTGTCTGAGCAGCCTTCTTAATCGATGTTTTGGGTTTCTGCTTTTTCTCGGTTCGTCTTTTCCGAGTCCAGATAGCTCCTATGATATCCGCAACTATGATTGAACCGATGAGTATGCCAAAGAAGAATCCCCAATGCAATCCTGGGATGTTGAAGTACAAAGTAAGCCCACCAATAATAAACAAGCCTCTCAAGACATATGCGAGTTGTCTTCCTTCTGCGTAGTAAGTTCTAGCCATTGGTTCTTTAACCCCCTATTTCCTTGTCTTTCCATTGGTCAGTTCGAATTTTCCTAACAATTTCTCTTCTAATCTTCTCTCGGTATGCATGGAACCCACTCTCAATTGTTTTTCTAAAACCGCAATTCTCACATGTTAAAAGCTCAATCCCATACGAGCCCTCATTCATTACTAAGTATCCATTACATTCTTTGCAAATTGGAACAGGAAGTTGTACTTGTTACTGTAGGTCGAGAGATACCAACCCTCAGTTAAGAAGCTCATCATTAGTCAAGAACCAGATTTTAATTCCTACACGAGCGATATTGTAGACGGGGTAAAGTGGGATGTTATTGCAGCTCCGATAAAAAAGGTAATTGCCCCAGCTACTATTGGGTGTTTGAGTAATTCTTTCATCTACCGACCAACCAACTCTCATTTTAGTCTATTAAATGAAAAAGGTGCGCCTACTGAGGCAACACCCTGCTCTTATGCCTATATTCGATTATAGGTCAAAATGCTTAATTTTGGAATATCATGCCGACTAATGCCGAATTCTCTTATTAGGAATAGTCATTATTGTAACAGCCCCAGTTATAGCTGTCACCAAGAACAATGTGTACCAAGATTATAGTTCGTCTGCTGATGTTCGAGTTGATGCGCCTTCTCGCAGGCCTTACGAATTGAATTAGAATTGTCCGAAAGCAATGTCTCCAGTATGTAAATAACAACTTCGACCAACAAAACAATTGCACAGATCATACCAACTATAGTCTTCCTGCTCATGCCTGACTGGCCTCGCTTGTTGTCCCGCTTGCTGCTAGAGGCTTATTAAATCTTCTTCTTATCGGAGCAATCAGCAAAATCGATACACTGCTGAGTTGCCACCGCATCTTGATACAACGTATTTACGTTGAAAAATAACACTTTGCCGAATACGACGGCCAGAAGGAATGCGTGATACAAAGCCGTTCCGAACATCATCACCGATAACCTTGAATAGTCTAAAGACCAGATACACAACAATGATGTTAAGCAAAGCGTTAATGCACGCTGAATAATTTTAGCCTTTGTGCCGCGCGTAGCCGCTAAGCCATTTTGAGCAAGCGATCTTCTTCAAGCTTTGTAATAGATACTTGCGGAGCCTCCACATCTGTTGTATCGATAGGTCGCCCTTCATCTGATACTATCAACTTCGCTCCGCAAGAAGAACAAAACTTAGCGCCTTCTAGGACTTGCATGCCACAATTTGAACAGTACATTCGTTCCTTCATGATTAAAGAGGAAAAGCTGGCCACGGGGGCCCCTATGGGACAAGGGCTCCTAGACATACAGACAAAAAAAGAGACCCGCCAACGGGGCGGATCTAAGGGTGTATATATTAAAAAGGGGGTCTTGCTATCTATAATACACGGATAACATGTTAAACACGTAACAGATATATTTCAATTATGTAACAAAATTGAAAGCGTTATATGCCGGAATGAGAATCAATATCATAAAATCGAGAAATATTATCAAAATCAAAGAAAACGCTAACTTGATACCGATAATTAGTCTCAAAAGGCTTAAAATCGATATCAATTAAAGTATTTGCCAAAATTTCGACCTTGACGTATAATCCAATCAAGGACTTACCTTACAGAAAGGGTGATTCGGATGTACGATTATCACCATCTCGACCATGCGAAGAAACAAAGCCGTTCCAAGAAAACGCTGTGGATCACGCTGAGTTTAACTTTATTCTTCACCATCGTTGAAGTCATTGGCGGACTGCTGTCCAATTCGCTCGCCCTGCTCTCCGATTCCGCGCATATGATCTCAGACGTGCTCGCTCTCGGATTGAGCATGGTTGCCATCTATATGGCGACGAGACAGCCAAACGCCAAATATACGTTCGGCTTCCTCCGTTTTGAGATTATCGCTTCGTTCCTCAACGGTCTGGCGCTGGCCATCATTTCGATCGGCATCTGTATCGAAGGGATACGGCGATTTATGAACCCGGAGCCGATCGATCTCAAGCTCATGCTGATCATTGCCTCCATCGGGCTGACAGTCAACCTCGTCCTGACGCTAGTGCTCAGCCGCAGTATGAAGGAAGAGGAAAATTTGAACGTGAAAAGCGCTTTATGGCATTTTATCGGAGATTTGCTAAGCTCCATTGGAGTTATTGTTTCTGCCGTACTCATTTATTATACCGGATTGCCTTGGTTCGACCCGATTATCAGCATTGTCATCGGCGGCATCATCTTCACCGGCGGTGCGAAAATCATTAAGGAATCGTACCTCGTCCTGATGGAATCGGTGCCGGAGCGCTTCGATCTGGATGAAATCCGGGCAGCCATCGCTGCCGTGGAAGGTGTCGAAGATGTGCACGAGATGCATCTGTGGGCCGTGTCCTCGGATCATTATTCCCTCACGGCGCACGTCTTTATCGACGACAGCATCCAGCCGTTCTGCATCATCCTCGCCATCAACGAGACGCTGAAGAACAAGTACGGCATCGAGCACACGACGATCCAGATGGAGCATGCGGGCATCCACCCGCACGGCGAATACGGCAAGCAATTTATGCTGGCCAAGGAGCAGAAGCAGACCCGGAGTATCGGTCCTGTCTTCTAGAAGACGTCAAGACGCCTTGCCTCACCTGACCCCCACGAACTGTGGTGACCGGAGAGGCAAGGCGTCTTTATTCGAGCGCTTCCGCAATGCTCGATCTCCGCGCAATCAGGCGGAGCGGAATTTGAATTTCATGGCCGATACGTTTAAGCTTCCGCGCCTCATCAGCCGGAGATTGCTTCAGCGCTCTCGTATCGCCAAGCGCCTCAAGCATCAGCATCATGGTCATTTCAGCCTGCAGCGCATACGGGATATCGAGCGACGTCAGCATCGGGTGGCACACCGTCGTCACCGGATCGTTATTGATGCCGGCAATCCGAAAATCCTCCGGCACCCGGTACCCCCGCCGTTGTACGGCGGACATGAATGCCAGCGAAATCACATCGTCGAACCCAAGAATGCCGACCGGAGCTTCTCGATTCCAGAGTCTCTCCACTTGTTCCAACGCCTGGTCGATCGTCTCCACCTCATCCGAATCGATCATGTCGTACGGCACCGGTTCAGGCAGCTTCGAAAGCCCGTTTCGAAAGCCCGCTCTTCGTTGAAGATCGGTAGCGTACAAGCTTGTTTTGGCCAAATACACAATCGTTCGGCAGCCCTGCTCATACAGATGTCTCACAGCCTCGTCACAGCCATCGACAAAATCGAGGTTCACGGCCCCGACGGCGATGTCGTTCGGCCATCCCCACGCATTAAACAAAACAAGCGGCGTCCCTTCGCCCACCAGATGGCGGGTCGCTTCCTGCGACATCGCCAGCCCGTGGCAGATGAGCCCGTCCACCCGGCGCTGCAGCAGCACATCCAGGTGGCGCTTCTCTATCTCCGGATCGAACCCCGCTGCCGAAAAAACGGACAAATGGTACCCGTACCCATGCGCCATACGCTGCATTTCTTCGGCAAACTGCCCGTGATATCCGCCGAAGACAGGCACGAGCATGCCGAGCTCATACGACTTCTTCCGGCTTAGACTGGCGGCCATAACGTTGCGGCGGTAGCCGAGCTGTTCCGCCGTCTGTTCCACTTTACGGATCGTTTCCGGCGTCATCGGCACATTGCGCCTGTTCAACACGTTAGAAACCGTAGCAATGGATACTCCAGCCGCTTCGGCGATATCGACGATGGTGATTTGCCGCTTTTTACTCATGCCGCGTTTCCCTCTCCCTGCTCAAAACTTTCATAGAATAAAAATAATCGATTTAAGCGTTTAATCTTTTCATTTTACCGCCAATCCATTGGACGCGTCAATGCAGCGGATAAGAAAAAAACCGTTCCGCCCTCTGGCGAAACGGCTGAACAAGACCATCGTTATATCGACGGTCTATTCGGCTCATGCTTGTCCTTGTGATAGGTCGGCATGGTGTAAGCTTTGCTTTCCACCGCCTGATTCGAGTGATCGGCCATCGACTGCATGGTTTGATTCATGCTTTTGTTTTTGCCTTTGCGCATCGAGCTTCCCTCCATCCGTTAGAACAATATGAGTTGCAGAGTATGCCTTCATGTTTTGTCACCAAACACCGGAAGATATGCAGGACGCAAGACGCCAATAATTCCTACGGTAAGGGAAGATAGATCGTCGGTTCTCCGTACATACTACACGAGGAACTTCATCACCATGCGAAGGAGAATCGATATGGGAATCTTAGACGGAAATCCGAAACACGAGCCTATGCATTATGGTGAAATTTATGCTTTGTGGGCATTCAGCTCGCAGACAAAGCTAGCTTCAACCGGTTACCATACGCTGCGTAATCACGCCGGTGATTCGGATTTAAGAGAATTCATGAAGGAATTAATCGATGTCGCGGCTAAAGAAATCGATGACTGCGATGCACTGTTAATCAAGAACGGCATCACCCCCCCGCCGTCGCCGCCGGAGAAGCCGAAAGCGAATCTGGAAGACATTCCGGCAGGCGCTCGTTTCACCGATCAGGAAATATCCGCCTCATTGAGCGTCGATCTGATCATCGGATTAAACATGTGCAGCCAAATCATCGGTCAAGCCATTCGCGAGGATATTGGCATGTTATTTACGAAGTATCATCAAACCAAGACCGGCCTCAGCAGCAAGCTGCTGCGCATGAACAAAGCCAAGGGCTGGCTCGTGCCGCCGCCACTGCAGCTGCAGACGAAAGAATTGGTGCACAGCTAGTCCTTCAATCACAAAAAGGCTCCCTACCGCGCCAAGCGCAAGGTAGGGAGCCTTCATCATTGTATCAAGTTCGGCGTAAGGTAATTACATGCTGAGCCATTTCTTGAACAGATGCTTCGTCGTGTCGAGATTCATCGCCGCGATCGAAGTCGTAAGCGGAATGCCTTTCGGGCAGGAGCGCACGCAGTTCTGCGAGTTGCCGCAGCCTTCGATGCCGCCGTCTTCCATCAGCGCTTCCAGACGCTCGTGAGCGTTCATCTCGCCCGTCGGGTGAGCGTTGAACAACCGTACTTGCGAAATGGCAGCCGGTCCGATGAACGTCGTCTTGTCGTTCACATTCGGACAGGATTCCAGGCACACGCCGCAAGTCATACATTTGGACAGCTCATAGGCCCATTGACGCTTGGACTCCGCCATCCGCGGTCCCGGTCCGAGATCGTACGTACCGTCGATCGGAATCCACGCTTTCACTTTCTTCAAAGCCGAGAACATGCGCTCACGGTTGATGACCAGGTCGCGGACGACCGGGAAGGTGCTCATCGGAGCGATCCGGATCGGCTGCTCCAGCTTGTCGACAAGCGCGCTGCAAGCTTGGCGCGGCTTTCCGTTAATGACCATGGAGCAAGCTCCGCATACTTCTTCCAAACAGTTCGATTCCCAGCACACCGGCGTCGTTTTGTCGCCTTTGGCATTCACGGGATTCCGCTGTACCTCCATCAGAGCGCTGATCACGTTCATGTTCGGACGGTATGGAACCTCGAACTCTTCCGTATACGGCTTGCTTTCCGCTGAGTCCTGACGGGTGACGATAAACTTAATCTTTTTGTTTGCTGTCGCGGTTGCTTCGGCCATGATCAATGACCTCCCTTCTTCTTGTCGGTTGTGTAGTCACGTTTACGCGGCGCGATCAAGGAGACGTCGACATCTTCCCACTCGATTTGCGGGCCGTCGGCCGTCCATTTCGCCTTCGTCGTCTTCAAGAACTCCTCGTCGTTACGTTCCGGGAACTCCGGCTTGTAGTGCGCGCCGCGGCTCTCGTTACGAAGAAGTCCGCCAAGCGTCATCGCGTGCGCGAGCTCCAGCATGTTCCACAATTGACGCGTATAAGCGACGCCCGGGTTGTTGAAGCGAGCCGAGTCGTTGATGTTAATGTTTTTGTAGCGCTGCTTCAGCTCGTTGATTTTATCGATCGTTTGCTCCAGGTTTTTGTTGTAGCGAACGACCGTCATGTTGTTGGTCATCCATTCGCCGAGCTCTTTGCCAAGCACGTACGCATTTTCCGTACCGTTCATTTTCAGGATGCTTTCGTACTTCTCGGTGTGCAGCTTCGCATAACGTTCGTAAACGGTCGAGGAAATGTCCTCCGCATGCTTATCCAACCCTTTGATGTACTCGATCGCTTTCGGACCGGCCACCATACCGCCGTAGATCGCGGAGAGCAAGGAGTTCGCGCCCAGACGGTTCGCGCCGTGGTACTGGTACTCGCACTCGCCTGCGGCGAACAAGCCCGGAATGTTCGTCATCTGGTTGTAGTCGACCCACATACCGCCCATCGAATAGTGAACGGCCGGGAAAATCTTCATCGGGATTTTACGCGGATCGTCTCCCATGAATTTCTCGTAGATCTCGATAATACCGCCCAGCTTGACGTCGAGCTCCTTCGGATCTTTATGCGACAAGTCGAGGTAAACCATGTTCTCGCCGTTGACGCCGAGCTTCATGTCGACGCAGACAGCGAAAATTTCGCGAGTCGCGATATCGCGCGGAACCAGGTTTCCGTAAGCCGGATATTTCTCTTCGAGGAAATACCAAGGCTTCCCGTCCTTGTACGTCCATACTCGTCCGCCTTCACCGCGAGCCGATTCGCTCATCAGACGCAGCTTGTCGTCCCCGGGAATCGCCGTCGGGTGAATCTGAATGAATTCGCCGTTCGCATAATATACGCCTTGCTGATATACGGCACTGGCTGCCGTACCCGTATTGATAACCGAGTTCGTCGTTTTCCCGAAAATGATCCCGGGACCGCCCGTCGCCAAAATAACCGCATCCGCAGCGAACGTATTGACTTCCATGCTGCGCAGATCTTGTCCGGCAATACCGCGGCATACGCCGTCGTCGTCCAGAATCGCGCCGAGGAATTCCCAGTGCTCGTATTTCTTCACGAGGCCGGCCGTTTCCCAGCGGCGTACTTGCTCGTCGAGCGCGTACAAGAGCTGCTGGCCTGTCGTGGCGCCGGCGAACGCCGTACGGTGATGCTTCGTGCCCCCGAAGCGGCGGAAGTCAAGCAAGCCTTCCGGGGTACGGTTAAACATAACGCCCATCCGGTCCATTAAGTGAATGATGCCCGGCGCGGCTTCGCACATCGCTTTAACCGGCGGTTGGTTGGCAAGGAAGTCGCCACCGTATACAGAGTCGTCAAAGTGCTCCCAGGGAGAATCGCCTTCGCCTTTTGTGTTAACGGCGCCGTTGATGCCCCCTTGAGCACAGACGGAGTGAGAACGTTTAACAGGAACCAGAGAGAACAAGTCGACATGGACTCCGGCTTCTGCAGCTTTAATGGTGGCCATCAAGCCTGCAAGGCCCCCACCGACTACGATAACTTTCGAATTCGCCATGATTGTCCGATCCCCCTTAACCTTTCGTTACTGACGTTACATGCTGAAACGCTGGATCCAAGAATGCCGTCAGCGACATAATGAACATAGCGGACATCACCACGAAAACGCCCATCCAAACGTAAGTCGACACACGCTGCGCGCGCGGACCGACCGTAATGCCCCAGCTGACCAGGAACGACCACATGCCGTTGCTGAAGTGGAACACAGCGGCGATGACGCCGATTACATACAATACGAAGTAAACCGGATTCGATGCGATTTGGTGCATATGCGAGCCGATCTCCATTTGCTCGACGCTGCCGATCGCAATTTGAAAACGGGTTTGGAAAAAGTGCCACGCCACGAACAGGAACGTAACCACACCGGTCACGCGCTGCAAGAAGAACATCACGTTGCGGAAATAGCCGTAGTTATTTACGTTATTTCGCGCCGTGTAGGCGACATACAAACCGTAAATCGCGTGATACGCCAGCGGAATCCAAATGCCGAAAATTTCGAGCGCCAATACGAGCGGCAAACTGTGCAGCCATTCGACGTGCTCAAGAAAGCTCTCGGGTCCGCCCTTCGCTGCCGAGTAGTTCGTCAGCAGGTGTTCGATCAGGAAAAACCCGACCGGAATAACCCCCAGTAAGGAATGGAGCTTTCGTGAAAAGTACGAGTTCTTGAACATTACCCTTCGTTCCCCCCTAAAATTAGGCTTGCCACGGCCTTCGTGAAAACCATTACCCATTGTACTCCCGACGCCTGAGAGCGTCAACACAAAACGATACAACTATTTTCCATGAATCGACAGTCTTGTATACGGTTCACGGTAATTATTGTGAACAATCCGTGACATATACATCCTACTCTTATTTCGCTTATAATGGAAGTGCCGATTTCTTATAATCTCTTATAACTACAGTGCATATAGAAAGGAATAACTATGGAACAATTCGACATGTTCGTCACGGTCGTGCAGCAGCAAAGCTTGAATAAAGCGTCACAATTGCTGAACATCTCGCAGCCCGCCCTTTCGCGCAAAATCATGAAGCTGGAGCAGGAGCTTGGCGTCGAGCTGTTCCGCCGTAAAGGCAAGCGGCTCGAGCTGACGCGCGCCGGCGAGGTCTGTTACGAATATGCGCTCGATCAGCAGCGTCTGGAGCGGAAGCTGCACGATTCGCTGCGCGCGTTCCGTTCCGCGACGAAACCGGCCAGCATCGTCATCGGCGCCAGTCTGACCACCCTGCAATCCACCTTGCCCGATTTGATCACCATTTATACACGCGAGCATCCGCATACCGATATTAAAGCCGTCACCGGCAAAACGCACGAGGTCGTCCCGCTCGTCAAGGAGAAAAAAGTCGACATCGGTCTTGTCGCCTCGCAAATCGACGACCCCGGCCTCGTCAGCGTCCCGCTGTTCGACGATCATCTCTGTCTGGTGCTCCCCGCCGCACACCCTTATGCCGATCACGCCGGCTTGACCGTTCACGATTTGCACGAGCTGCCGATGATCTTATTCTCCCGCGGGACATGGTATCGCGTACTGATGGACGAAATGTTCCATCGCTGCGGCGTCCATCCGGATGTGAAGATGGAGATCGATTCGTTCGAAGCGATCGTCCGCCTCGTCGCGACGTGCCAGACAGCCACGCTGCTCCCGGAATCGTACCTGCGCCATCCGCTGGTCGGCAACAATGAGCTGACCGTTCGTTTCGTCCCCGAGCTGGAGCAAACGAAAAGAACGACTTCGCTCCTATATACGGAGGAAGCCGCTCTCGAAGCGCCGATCCGGCGGTTTATCGACCTGGCGGTGAAGCATTACCGTTGACCCTCCAGGCTCACTTCTCCTCGAGCCCCAGCTTGCGCGCGGCATAAGCCGTCGTGCTCGCCTGGAGCAGGATCGTGAGCAGCACCGCCAGGAACGTAACGGACGAGATGATGTCCGCATGCGCGATGCCCATCCCGGCTACCATACCCGACAGCGCGGCGGGAATGACGCCCGTCTCCCGCACCCAGAACATAAATACAA
This sequence comes from Paenibacillus sp. JCM 9796, assembly GCF_055379675.1. Lineage (NCBI taxonomy): Bacteria > Bacillati > Bacillota > Bacilli > Caryophanales > Paenibacillaceae > Paenibacillus > Paenibacillus sp. JCM 9796. The sequence goes on along the minus strand of NZ_AP043723.1, from coordinate 3,872,671 downwards.
TCTCGTTCCGCTCCCACTTGGCCTTCCGGTCCGGAAGCGCGGAGGCCAGCACGGTAAGCGGCCTTGCGATCAGCATGAATACCGCAATGACACCGAGGCTCGGCCACAAGTGTTCGAAGATAATGCCGAAGTTTACCTGGCTTCCGAGCAGAATGAAAATAAGCATGCGCATCAGCACCGTCATATTTTCGGTAAAGTGGCCCATTTCCTGCAGCTTGTCGTCCATGTGGAGCTTGAACAAATCGCTGTTCCCCCAAATCAGTCCGGCCGTGAACGTCGCCATAAATCCGCTCACATGCAGCGCGTCGCCCAGCCAGTAGGCCCCAAGCGCGGTAACGACGAGGGCGATCGTGGTGTAATCGCGCAGCCATCCGAGCCTCAGGTGCGCCGTGATGAACGCCAGCCCGAACCCGACGCCGATGCCGACCGCGATGCCGCCGAGCGCCGTTTGCAGAAACTCGAGCACGCTTGAGGAAAGCGATATCGCCTGTCCGCCCGTAATCGCGCCGAGCACCGAGAAGGTGAGGATCGAGCCGGTTGCGTCGTTGAAGGCGGATTCGCTTTCCACCGTTTCCCGTACTTTGCTCCGGATCTTCACTTGCTTGAAGACGGGGATCAGCGTCGCCGGGTCGGTCGACGAAATAATCGCCCCAAGCAGCACCGCATACATGAACGGGATCCCCAGCAGGTAATGGGCGGCGAAAGCGACGACCGCGCACGTAATCAGCACGCCCGGCACGCTTAGCAAGGTAAGGGTGACCCATACCTGGCGAAGGCCCGACAGCCGGATGTTGCGCCCCCCGTCGAATAAGATGAGCGCGGAACCGACGGTTAAGATGAATTGATTCGTGAACGTGCTGCTCGGCTCGTGAATCAGGTGCAGCCCTTGACCGACGATCATGCCTGCGGCCAAAAAGAGAGCGACGTCCGGCAGTTTCAGCCAATTCGCCGCTTTTCCGAAAATCATGCCCAGAAATAAGACGGAAACGATTAAAAAGATGACATGCTCGATAAGTACGGCATTCTCCAACTCTCCGCGGCTCCTTCCTATATAAACATAACGGTCGATCGTCTAACAAAGCCTTAACGAACCAAAGTGTTCTCGAAATGCTCGATCTGTTCGTTCGTGCCAATGATGACCATGACGTCCTTCTCGTCTACGGTATCGGTAGCCGTCGGCGCGATGATCACGTCGCCATGCTTCTTATTGATAGCGACGACGCTGCAGCCATAACGAGCCCGGGTATCAAGCTCCTTCAACGACAGACCGTCCAAACACTTCGGAACGGCCAGCTCGGCGATCGTGTACTCCTTCGACAGCTCGATATAATCGAGCAGATTCGGGGAAACCAGCTGATGCGCGACGCGAATGCCCATATCCCGTTCCGGGAAAATGACCCGGTCGACGCCGATCTTATGCAGCACCTTCCCGTGCAGCTCGGACAACGCCTTGGCCACAACCATCTTCACCCCGATATCCTTCAAGAGGATCGTCGTCAGGATGCTGGCTTGAATATCGTTGCCGATCGCTACGATCACGCAATCAAAATTCCGGATCCCAAGCGAACGAATGACATCTTCGTCCGTCGAATCCGCAACGACGACGTGCGTGAGCTCTTCGCTCATTTCTTCTACCGCTTCCTCGTCCATATCGATCCCCATTACTTCATAACCGAGCTGTATGAGCTCCTTTGCCAGACTCGAGCCGAAACGGCCGAGTCCGATTACCGCGTACTGACTGCGTTTCATCGAATGCCTCTCCCTATCCAATCGTAATTTTCCCTTCCGGGTATCTGAACAGCTCTTTCTCTGCCTTCGGACCGAGCGCATACGCGAGCGTCAACGGACCGAGCCGGCCGATAAACATCGTAAGGGCGATCATCAACTTGCCGAACGTGGTCAAATCGGGCGTGAGCCCCATCGACAGTCCGACCGTGCCGAAAGCCGACGTCGCTTCGAACAAAATCATCAGGAAATTGTGATCTTCCGTCGTGGACAGCAGCATGGTGACGAGGATGACCCAGAACAAGGCGATCATGGTTAACGTAATCGCTTTAAGAATCCGGTCTTTGCCGAGCCGGTTATGGAACAGCACGATATCCTCTTTCCCCCGGATCATCGCGATAATCGCCCCGATCAGCGTCGTGAACGTCGTCGTCTTGATCCCGCCACCCGTCGATCCCGGGGACGCCCCGATGAACATGAGAACAATAATGAAAAACTGCGTCGCCTGCCTCATGCCCGCGATGTCGATGCTGTTCGCGCCGGCCGTTCGAGGGGAGACCGATTGAAAGAACGAAGCCAGTATTTTACCGTTCCAGTTAAGCGTGGCAAGCGTCTTCGGATTCGTAAATTCAAAGATGAAGATGACGATGGCGCCGACCAGGATCAGAATGCCGCTCGCGCTCAACACGACCTTGGAATGGAGCGACAGCCGGCGGCGCTGCTTGTACTCCATCAAGTCGGACAGGACGACAAACCCGATCCCTCCTAATATAATCAACGCCATGGAGACGATATTGATCACATAATCGTCCGCGTAAGCCGTAATGCTGGAGAACTGGCCGGTAATCGGACCGAACAGATCGAACCCGGCGTTGTTAAAGAACGAGATCGCATGAAACACCCCATACCCCAGCGCACGCACCGGACCTAAATCGAACGACCACCGGATGGCGAAGATGACAGCCGCTGTGAACTCGATCGTCAACGAGTACACCAGAACTTTACGGATTAAGCGCACGATGCCTTCCATGCTGCCCTGATTCATCGCTTCTTGAAGAATGAGCCGTTCTTTCAGCGAAAGCCGCTTATTCAAGGCGAAGGCGAACAGGGTGGCCATGGTCATGAACCCGAGACCGCCGACCTGAATCAACGAAATAATGACAATCTTGCCGAATAAAGACCAATGAGTGCCTGTATCGACTACGGCCAGACCGGTCACACAGGTCGCCGAGGTCGCCGTGAACAACGCGTCCAGGAAAGGCGTCGGCACCCCGGACGCCGCTGACACCGGGAGCGTTAACAAGCCGGCGCCCGCCAGTATGATCAAGGCGAACCCGATGACCAAAATTTGCGGCGGGGTAAGCTCGATTTTTTTCGATTTGGATTTCATCCTGAACCTGCACCTTCTCAACTTTTTATGAACAACAAAAAAAAGACACGGGAAACCCAGTGCCATCCAAGGTTCCTGTAACACAAGCCTACGAGGTTAGCTGACGGATTCGGGTATACAGGCCCCCTATCCATGCGGCCCGTTACCCGGCCCTGCACGGAATTCACCCCTATGATTCATGGTTCCCCCGTTTTCTTGAAGAAATTCGGCTTCTTATTCAATTGATATGAATTATAAGGTTCTTTGGAACGAAGTACAAAGCTCTATTTGGCGGAAAAGGAAGGATTTTCGGAACATTACGATACATGACAGCGCTCTCAAACGGTGAAGTCTTCTCCTTGCTTGTTTTTTCCGGCGGTTTCTCGTGATATCATGAGATTACCCTATTAGCATGGATGGCCATAACGGAGAATACGATTAAGATAAGCTGTTACGATTTACCGGATAAGGAGTGTGTCATGCCCAACAAAGGTTCTCGTCCCCCCTTATGGCTGGCGGTCATCGGTCTTCTGCTGTACTTCGGGCTATCTTATCTCGCCCCGCTGATTCAGGACCACAACGATCTTGACGGGGAAGCACAGGCGGCGCCTGCCATTAGTAAAGCGGAAGCGGCCGACCTCGCGATCGCCTTCGCCGATCACAAATTCGGGCTCTCGCCCGGCCGCACGGCGGATACGTTGTTTCAATCGAACACGGTTCGCAGCGGGTACATCCAGAAGGAAGGCTTGGAGGAAGAGTATCGAAAGCGGTTCGAGAAGCGTTATCCAATCGATTATTACGAAGTGGAAATCCGCGATGGGCAAGCCACCTATTACATCGGGGTCAACTTCAACAACCGTCAGGTGATCAGCTATAGCGCTTCGAAAGCGCCGACGGCCAAAACCGAAGCGCGGCCGGCGGCGGAAACGGATGCGTCCTCGATCGCCGTAAGCGCCGTCCGCGATATGGGCTTCGATCCGGCTGCGTTCACACTGGCTGGCAGCGCTGCGGACAAACGCCCGCCCGGCGAATTCGTATTCGTCAGCAAGACGGAGCGGATCGGCGAAGCCCCGCTGGAGCTGCACGTGCAGACGGCGAACGGGCAAGCGGTGTCGTTCCGCCCGGCATTCCCGCCGCCGGAAAGCTTCACGCTCTGGCAGCAGATGCAGGACGAGCGGTCCGCTCTGATGACGCGGATCAGCTTGTTCGCATCGCTGCTGATGGCGCTCGCCGCCTTGATCCTCGTCGTACGGCAGCGCAAACAGATCGACTTCGCGCGCGGCGCGCTGCTGTCGATCGTGTTCCTGGCGATCTATGTGAGCAATAACTACAATCTGATGCCCGCCTTCCGTACGATGCACGGCAGCGGTCCTTCGGGGCCGGATGCGGTGTTGTACTTGTGGATCAGCAACATCTATGTGGCGCTGATGGCGTTGTCCTCTTACTTCGCCCTGGTTGCCGGAAGCCGGCTGACGCTTGACCGGGGCGAGCGCCCGTGGGCCGTATGGCGTGATGCGGACTTTGGCGGGCAAGTGAAGCAGGCGATGAGCAGCGGATATGTGATCGCCCTGTTCATTCTCGGCATCCAGCAGGCGTTGTTCTTCGCCGCCACCGAGCTGTTCGACGTCTGGGCCGTGAACGACCCGACCGATTCGGTGTACAATATGCTGCACCCCGAATGGTTTCCGCTGCTGGCCTGGTCTGCAGCCATCTCCGAGGAAGCCGTCTACCGGGTGCTCGGCGTGTCGCTTATGCTAAAGCTGACACGCCGTCCTTTCGTGGCGGTGCTTGTGCCTAGCGTCATCTGGGCGATGAGTCACACCCAGTACCCGGTATACCCGGTGTACACCCGGCTTGTAGAGGTGTCGGTCATCGGCATCGTGTTCGGTTACGCGTACTTGCGGTACGGCTTCCTGACCGCCCTGTTCGCCCACGCGGCGATGGACAGCATCCTGATGGGCTTCTCGCTGATGTACAGCGGCGACGACAGGCAAGCCGCCGTCGGCCTCGCGTACTTCTTCGCGCCGGCTGTCGTCGGTTGGCTGCTGCACAGGCTGCACGGGCGCTTCAGGCCTCGATCCCCGTCGAATCCGCCGCTGCGCCATCCGTAATCGGGTCGGCGCTATCGCTTGCGCCGGGCCCGGCTTCGGCTCCTTCGGCGGGGCGGTTCAAGGAAGCGAGAATGTGCTGCGCCAGCTTTTCCCCGATACCGAGAGGCTTGAAGTCTTCGACTTGAGCCTCTTTTATTTTTTTCAACGAGCCGAAGTGCTTCAAGAGCGCCTTGCGCCGCTTCTCGCCGATGCCCGTGATCGAATCGAGCGTCGATACGGTCATCGACTTGGCGCGCGTCTCGCGGTGGAACGTGATGGCGAAGCGATGCACCTCGTCCTGGATGCGCTGCAGCAAATAAAATTCCTGACTGTCGCGCGGCAATGGCACCACTTCGGGCGGATCGCCCATTAACAGCTGGGCCGTCTTGTGCTTGGCGTCTTTGACCAGACCGCATACCGGCAAATGCAAACCGAGCTCGTTCTCGAGCACGTCCACTGCAGCCGCCAGATGGCCCCTGCCGCCGTCGATGACGATCAGGTCGGGCATCTTCAGTCCTTCCTTCAACACACGCTCGTAGCGGCGTCTGACGACCTCACGCATCGTCTCGTAATCGTCCGGTCCCTGCACCGTCTTGATTTTGTACTTGCGGTATTCCTTGCGGTCCGGCTTGCCGTCCGTGAACACGACCATCGCCGACACCGGGTCGCTTCCCTGGATGTTCGAGTTGTCGAACGCTTCGATGCGATGGATCGTGCCCGTACCGAGGTATTGGCCCAAATTTTCAACGGCCTTGATCGTCCGCTCGGCATCCCGTTCGATCAGCTTAAACTTCTCTTCAAGCGCCACGCGCGCGTTGTCGCTCGCCATCTCAACCATGTTCTTCTTCAAGCCGCGGCGGGGCATATGCACCCGCACCTTCAGCCAGCTTTCGAGCGCATCCTTGACGTCGGATTTCGTCTCGGCCGCGGCCGTCTCCTCCGGCACAGGCGTTCCCTGCTCCGCGCCTGCGCCCGCCGCAGGCGTCTCCACAGCGGCCGGACGTTCCTCCGCCGGATTCGGCGGCAGGAAAATTTCCTTCGGCAGCGCCGGGTTATCGCTGTAATACTGGGTCACGAACGAGGTGAAATCGTCATACGCTTCGCCATAGTAAGGGAACATCGTCGCATGCCGCTCGATAAGCTTCCCTTGGCGCATATATAGAATCTGGACACACATCCACCCTTTGTCGACGGCAAAGCCGAATACGTCGCGGTCCATCTTATCGTTCGTCGTAATCTTCTGCTTCTCCATGACGGCGTCGATGTGCACAATTTGATCCCGCAGCTCCTTGGCCCGTTCGAAGTTCAGCTCCTCGGCCGCTTCCTGCATTTTGCGCTTCAGGTCCTCCTTGATCTCGTCGTGGCCGCCGTTCAAAAAGCGCGCGATCTCCCCGACCATCTTATCGTACGTCTCCTGCTCGACCTCGAACTCACAGGGTGCGATACACTGGCCCAAGTGGTAGTACAGGCATACCTTATCCGGCAGCGTATTGCACTTGCGCAGCGGGTACAACCGGTCCAGCAGCTTCTTCGTTTCCTGAGCGGCGTACGCATTCGGATACGGGCCGAAATATTTCGCCTTGTCCTTATGCACCCGCCGCGTCACTTCGAGCTTCGGATGCCGCTCGTGCGTAATTTTTATATAGGGAAAAGATTTATCGTCCTTCAGGAGTACATTGTACCTCGGGACGTACTTCTTGATCAGATTGCACTCCAGGATGAGCGCTTCCATGTTGCTGGCGGTCACGATATACTCGAAATCGACGATTTCGCTCACCAGCAGCTGCGTCTTCGCCGTATGACTGCCCGTAAAATAAGTCCTCAGCCGGTTGCGCAATATTTTCGCTTTGCCGACATAAATGATCGTGCCTTCGCGGTTCTTCATCAAGTAACAGCCCGGCAGCTCCGGAACGAGCGAAAGCTTCGTTTTGATCGCTTCCAGCGTCTTCTTCCGGTCCTGCGGATTCCATTCCCCATGCGTGTCCGACATGCCATTCTCTCCTTTCGCAGGCAACAAAAAAAAGCTCTTTTTCAGCATAGCAGAAAAAGAGCTTTTTCTCACGTCATCGTCAGACTGCCAAATTATTGATGGCGGCCCAATACGTTCTTCAACGCGTCTTTCGATTGGAAGCCGACGACCTTGTCCACCGGTTGACCGTCTTTGAAGACGATCAAGGTCGGGATACTCATAACGCCAAAGCGCGAAGCGGATTCCGGATTGTCGTCCACGTTCACCTTCGCGATCTTCACGTTGTCGCCGAGTTCTTTATCCAGCTCTTCCAGGACCGGAGCGATCATTTTGCAAGGACCGCACCAGGGAGCCCAGAAATCTACGAGAACCGTACCGGATCCTTCCACTTCACCGGTGAAGGATTGATCAGTCACATTTACAATAGCCATGATGGGAATTCTCCTTTCGCGGATAATGTCAACATGTAAAGTATACCACATTGCTTTCACTTTTCAACCGAACCAAAGTTTGCATAATTGTCACTTTCGCATCCTTTACAATCATCTGCGAAGTTGGGTATACTAGGCCTATATAATTACGATAAGTCTCGCGGTGTGCGATCGGACGTTCCTGAAGAGCCCTTCTTCGGGCCGCACGAAGCGACAAGGAGGAACTGAAATGAGTAACGATCCGAAACATCCGGAATTGCACGTATATGAAGAAGAGCGCAATGACTTGATCGATGTCGCGTTGGGCTTCGGGGTTTTCTTCGGCGTTTTGTTTTTAATCGCGATCGTAGCCACAGTCATCACGCTGGTTGCGAAGTAACGATTGGGTAAGGCGATACCTGCTGCCGGATGAGGCGGCAGGTATTTTTTTGTGCGCGAGGCCCGTCCGCGGTCTGTGGTGCGTGCGGTCCTTGCTGCGCCCCGTACTCCCTGCCTATTCCTTTATTTCGATCCCCGCTTGTTATACCCGTTCACCATCACCACATCGACGAAAGGCCGAATCCGGTCCATAATGCGCCGGCCCTTATACTCCTCGTCCCCGTCCTTGCTCGTAAAGCTGAAATGCTTCTCCAGCGCGTCCAGATCGTGATTCGACGTGAAGAAGGTCGGCTTCCGGTTCATCCGGTAGTTCAGAATCGCACCCATCACATGATCGCGCAGCCACGGATTTAAATTTTCCGCGCCGATGTCGTCGAACACGAGCAGGTCGGTTTCTTTCAGGATGTCGATCGTTTCCTTCAGCTTCAGCGGGTCCTGGAACATCGACTTCAAATCCTCGGCAAAATCCGGCATATACACAATTGCGCCGGTATAGCCGTCCTTCGCCAGCTCGTAGAGCATGTAACACATCAGGAACGTCTTCCCGGTGCCGAAATGGCCGGCCAAGTACAAGCCCGTCTGCGGCAGCCCTTTCGTACGCACGTTCAAAATATAATCCATCACTTGCCCGACCGCTTCCTCCCGCTGCGGATCCTTGTCCAGAATCTCCAGCGACGAATACCCTTGGGAAAGCGCGCGTTCATCCACATAAAAGCTTCGGATCCGGCTGCGAACCGCATCCTGCGTCGACTTCGCCAAAAACTTCTTGCACGCCACCTTATGATCGTAGACGCGCGTCCAGTCATCCCCCGGCTCCACCTGGAGCATCGTGTAATGGCCTTCGAGATCGTTCGGGCAGCGGTCAAGCCCCGGACAATTCGTACAATTATTGTATTCCTTCACATATTGATGCAGCTTGTTTAAATTCAGCTTGATCGTCTGGTTATCGAGCTGCGGATACTTGCTCCGCAGCTTCACGATCAGCGGATCGGCCGCAACCTCGCGCAGCTTCTCTTCCGCTTGCTTCAACAGCTGCCGGCCCTGCGAGCCGCGCAGCAGCTCCCCTAGCGATTCCAACGCGAAGCACCTCCCCCATGAAGTACCTGTTTCTCTTCTCCGGTTCTCTCACTCAGTCCCCGGCAGCCGCTACCTTTGTCCGTCCAGCTGCTGCGCTTTCCGGCGCAGCGCCTCCCGCTCCTCATCCGAACGCGGCTTGCTCGGGGCCGAATCCGGCACGATCGGAATGAGCGGCTTCTGCCTTGCGCCGCCACGGCCGGACTTGGCCGTACCTCCGCTGCCTCCGCGATAGGCGCCCTGCGTGCCCTGAGCCGTTTTTTTCTCGCTGTACGCCATTTGCTCGCGCACGTAACGAACGGCTTGCTCGAACGATCCGACCTGTTTCCCCAGCATGTCGGTGACGATCGCTTCCATATATTTTTTCGACCAGGAACGTTTGGTGACATAAATATAATGAATAAGGACGTTGATCACTTCTTCATGCAAACCGTAATTCAGCTCGACCTTCGCCAGCGTATCGAGCAGCCCGTCCGGCACCGTGCCTTTAGAAAAAATTTTCTCCAGCAAAAACATGTACGGCTCGTTCCGCAAAATGTAATTATACTGATGCTGGTTGCACTCTCCTTGAAACAAATCCGGCACGTCCAGGTAAAATTCCATCTCGACCGGCTTATCCTTCGAACCGGCCCCTTCCACCTTCTCTTCACCTTCCGCATCGGCCTTGCCGGGCAGCTTGGCCATCCACCTTACCCTATCTTCCGTTCGTTTCTTATCTTGACGGAATACTTGGTTCGCTTTATGCTGCAGCAGCTCGAGCGCGAGCGTGCCCGCTTCGTCGAATACGCCGTCCTCGTCCAGCAGCCGGCAGATGTCGGTTAGGTAGAGGCTGTACTTTTTCGCTACGAAATTGATCGTCGCCATCTGCTCGGGCTCGTATTTCAACCGCTCGACATATTCCCGGTTGAACGACTCCCTCGGAAAATGCATGATGATTTCCGCATACGTGAACCCTTTGTACGTCACTTCCGGCTTCGTCTGGTCAGTCGTGGCTGCGGCCGATTCGAAGAAAGCCTGCTCCAGCTCCTGATCGACGACCTGCGTGTTTAGCCGGAACAGCTCGTAGAACGGCACCGATAAATTTTCGGCGTTCGCCTGCTTCAGCTCGTCCGCTTCGGGCAGCATAAATTCGTCCCGCAGCGCAAAAACGGCATACTTTCCGACTTTATCGCGAAGCAGCAGCGTGAGATGGTGGTTTTTGAAAAACTCCCCCGGCGTCAGCGGTTCGAACAGCTGATACTCGTACAAATAGTCCTCCGAAGCGGCCGCAAAGCGGCGTGACGTGCGAAGCAGACCGACAGCCTCCAGCTTGGAGGTTTGCTCGATAAACCATTTACGCCCGCGCTCTCCGGCCTCGATCTCCATCGTCAGAAACAGCTTCCGCTGCTGCTCGATCGGCGAGAAGCCCACTTGATCGGCAGGCAGCTGGTGATACAATGTATAATAAACGCTAAGGGCAAAAGCGCCGACCATCGGCTGGTACATCGAGGTCAGCACCTTGTAATCGAGACTGCTTAAGGCAAAGTCGCGGTTAACGACAAACCGGTGATACTCGGAAAAGTGAAGCATATTCGTAATTCGCATGCATACAAAACTCCATCCGTGTTGCTAAAGTCTTAATCTTCATTTTACCACAGCAATCGACAACGGTGTAGAAGAAAAAGAAGGCTTCGCCGGCGTACCGGGAGCCTTCCTCCGTTTCCTCAGAACATCTTGAAGCCTTTCTGACGCAGCGACTTGATCGTCGAACCGCTCAGGATGGCGCCCGCCAATCCGCCTAATGCCGAGATATAATCGACAAACGTATACTCGGCGATATTTTGCGAAAGCGAGCCTGTCCCCCAACCCCAATACAACACAAGACCGATCACAAGTACGATATATCCGTAAATGGGAAACCAAGTCGTCTTCAGCAGCATGTTGAGAATAAACCCGATTCCGAAGAACAGCACGAACAGCAGCACGGTAGCGATAATCAATTGCAGCAATGCAGACAACTCCTTCTTCTCATACCTTCGTCTACTTTCTATTATAATCAAAAGCGCAGGACGGTAAAGGGCGCCCTCGTCCCGGGAATGTGAACACTTTGTCACCGTTTAGCCCCCAGCCTTGGTGCATTTGCCCTTTCCCGCATCTTTAGCTACAATGAAACAAGCAAAAGAATCGAAGTGAAAATCAATATCATGAGGAGAGAGAGATCCATGAGTGAAGCCGTACATACGTTGGAAGGCTGGTACTGCCTGCATGACTTCCGCGCCATCGATTGGAACGTCTGGAAAAGCTTGACCGCGCAAGAAAGAAACCGCGCCGAGGACGAGCTGTTGTCCTTGCTGAAGCAATATCAGAGCACCGAGGATCAGAAGCTCGGAAGCACAGCGTTCTACTCCATCGTCGGGCAGAAAGCCGACTTCGTCTTCATGCACCTGCGCGAAACGCTGGAAGAGCTGAACGAGCTCGAGAACGAGTTTAACAAATCGATGTTCGCTCAAGTGACCATTCCGACCTATTCCTACGTATCGGTCGTCGAACTCGGCGGTTACATGGCTAAACCGGGTACGGATCCGATGCAGGATCCGGACATCGTCGCCCGCTTGAAGCCCATCCTGCCGAAAGCGAAGCACATCTGCTTCTATCCGATGAACAAGCGCCGTGAAGGCAACGATAACTGGTACATGCTCAGCACCGAAGAGCGCCGTTCCTTCATGCGCGGCCACGGCACGATCGGCCGCACGTACGCCGGCAAAGTCAAACAAATTATCGGCGGCTCCATCGGCCTCGACGATTGGGAATGGGGCGTCACGTTGTTCGCCGACGATGCGCTGCAGTTCAAGAAGATCGTCACCGAAATGCGCTTTGACGAAACGAGCGCCCGCTTTGGCGACTTCGGCGACTTCTACATCGGCAACCTGCTCGATACGGATAAGACTTCCGCCATGCTGAAGTTATAAGCCGGCGCCCCTTGGCGAAGCTCCGGGCCCCAGGCGCCGCCGCGGCGGGTTCGCCGCCCCGAGCTTGAGCTGCTTTCCCGGGTTACGCAAAAAAACCTTGCCTATACGGCTGCAGCAGCCGTGTCAGGCAAGGTTTTTTGGGCTTCTAGTCGTCGTCTTCCTCGGCAAGCTTCGCGAGTTCCTGCTCCAGCGCTTTGCGACGCAAATACTCCTCGGTATCGCGGTCGCGTTGACGAGACTTCTCCTTCAACCGTTCAATGGCCGGCAGGATCAGAATGTCGATCTCCTTCTGAACCGTCGCCACCAGATCATAGCGGTCTTGCGTCTCCAGATAATGGCCGACATCGATCAAGGCGTTGTACCGGTCGAGCTCCTCGCGGGTCAGCAGCCCGCGAACCTGCACACTGCAGTGACGCATCGTTTAGAAACGGCCTTTCTTCAGGACGAGCGGGATGCCGCCGATAATGTACAGGTAGCGAAGATCGATAACCTTCTTCATCACGGCCGCGACACCGCCTTTAATTTTGCGCGAGCCGACGATGCCGATCGCTTCGCCGCGGCCGAGCGAGGCCACGGTGCCTTTCGGCTTGTACTCGAACTTCTGCAGCTCGGAATTGCGAATTTGCGCAACAAGATTGTGCGCGCACACTTCCGCCTGCTGCATCGAAATTTGCGCGGTCGGCGGATAAGGACGGCCTTCCGGACTCATCACGATCGAGCAATCGCCGAGCACGTAGATGTTCTCATGGCCCGGGATGCGAAGCGTGTCGTCTACTTTGATGCGGCCGCGCATCGTTTCGAAACCGGCTTCCTCCAGCATGTGGTTGCCGCGGATACCGCCGGTCCAGATGATGGTGGCCGATTTGATCTCTTCGCCGGTCGCCAGAACGACGCCTTCCGGTGTGCATTCTTTAATCGCCGTGGCAATTTTGAACGTAACGCCTTTGTTCTTCAGAACGTTCATCGCATACTCGACCAGTTCCGGGTCGAAGCCCGGCAAAGCTGTTGGAGCCGCTTCAATATTATAAATGTTCACGAGAGACGGATCGATGTCAAACTCCTTACAGAGCTCCGGAATGCGATCGGCCAGCTCGCCGACGAATTCAATGCCTGTGAAGCCTGCTCCGCCGACGACGAATGTCAAGTAATCCGTACGGGAAGGCTCGCGCTTGAATTTGGCGAACTGATATTCGATATGCTCGCGAATGAAACGAACGCTGTTGATCGAGCGGATGTTCATCGCGTATTCCTTCAAGCCGGGAATGCCGAACGTTTCCGGCTCCCCACCGAGACCGATAACCAGGTAGTCGTAGGACAACGTGCCTTCTTCGAGAATAACTTTCTTCTCTTGCGGGCGAATTTGAACGACTGTCGATTTCACAAAATCGATTTTGAACTCGTCGATCAACTTTAAGATGCTGACACGTGCATTTTCCGGATTATCCGTGCCGGCAGCCGGCATGTGCAGATGCGTGGTAATGTAATGGTAATCATGCTTATTTACCAGCGTTACGTCCGCCTCGTTATAGTTGAGTTCCTTCTGCAGCCGGATCGCCGTCACAATACCGCCGTAACCTGCACCCAAAATGACAATCCTTGGAATTCGACTCATGGCTCTATCCCTTCCATCCTCGCGTATTTTCTATATTTCTTTATAAGTTTGACCAAAATTCTTTGTGAAAAATTACACAATCTATGCCGGAATGTGATTTTAATTTTATTTTTGGCATCAGTTAGTCAAAATATAAGCGTTTCAAGTGTTTATGCAACAACAAATTTAACCAATTCAAAAGAAATGATATAATGATACGCTTGAAATAGCAAGTATTATTTTGATTAAAATCGCCCCTTTTTCGCCATCTTAAGAAAGGGATTCCCCCGATTGTTTCCTCTCTCGTTTTTTCCCGCCGGAATTGAAATTATACGGAAAGGTTATGAATACCATTAATTAATTTAATCTAAATACGCTATGCTTTCATATTTTCATGGAAAGAGCGTACGTTTATAATAGAATGGATACATATCGTACCGGAGGTGCTTATTGTAATGAGTAGCGGAATTGTTGACATTATTATCGTCGGCGGCGGTCCGGCAGGCATGTTCGCTTCGTTCTACGGCGGCATGCGCCAAGCATCCGTCAAATTAATCGAGAGTATGCCGCAGCTCGGCGGACAGCTCGCCGCGCTTTACCCGGAAAAATACATCTACGATGTGGCCGGCTTTCCGAAAGTAACGGCTCAGGAGCTCGTCAACAATCTGGACGAGCAGATGAAGCATTTCTCCGACATCCAAATTTGCCTGGAAGAGAAAGTGCTATCCGTGGAGAAGAAAGACGAGCGTTTGTTTGAAGTTACGACCGACAAAGGCGTACATCAGTCCAAAGCCGTTATCATTACAGGAGGCGTCGGAGCGTTCGAGCCGCGCAGACTGGAATTGCCTGAGGCCGCCAAATACGAGAAGAAAAACTTGCACTACTTTGTCAGCGACCTTAACCGCTTCAAAGGCCAAAAAGTCTTGATCAGCGGCGGAGGCGATTCCGCAGTGGACTGGGCGCTCATGCTGGAACCGATCGCCGAGCAGGTAACGCTTATTCACCGTCGCGATAAGTTCCGCGCTCACGAGCACAGCGTTGAAAACCTGATGAATTCGAAAGTCAACGTCGTAACGCCGACAGAAATTAAGGCGCTTCACGGCGAAGATACGATTACCCAAGTTACGCTGGCCGATATCAAGAGCGGTGTGGAAACTGTCATCGACGTTGACGCGGTTATCGTCAATTTCGGATTCGTTTCCTCCCTCGGACCGATTGCCGAATGGGGACTGGAAATCGACAACGGCTCGATCGTCGTCGACTCCCGTATGGAAACGAGCATACCGGGCATTTTCGCCGCGGGCGACATCACCACATACCCAGGCAAGCTGAAGCTTATTGCCGTAGGCTTCGGCGAAGCGCCGACTGCGATCAATAACGCGAAGGTGTACATCGACCCGACCGCGAAGCTGTCCCCGGGGCACAGCTCGAATATGAAGAGGTAATGCCGGTTTTTCAGGGCAATTGTTCTCGCTAGCGACAAATAACCCCTGCTTACGCTTTAGCGGCGAAGGAGGGGTTTTTTTGGAGTATGAGGGCTACTATCCGATAGGGGAGAGAAAGAAAGTTCAGGTCATGAAACCTGCGCGTCCCCTTCCCGGTAATAATCCAGGTTAAGTTCGCGACGATGTATTTCTTCCAGCAGCAGTTCGACAAATTCTTTTTCCAATTTTAGATCGAGCGCTTTGAAGTATGAATCCACCAATATTTCATTACTGATCAATTTCATCTCAATCACCTTGATTCTTTAAAGTAAAATTATAGTAACACGGTTCAAAAATTAGAACAAGCGTTCCGTTATCCACATCAATATGTGCACAACCTGTGTGCATCTTGTTAATAACTGTAGAAAAATGGATAATACTGCGCCGGGTCATGTGGACAAAGTTATACACAATGAAACCGGACGTGCATGCAATAAAAAAATTTTATCAACTTTGGTTTAATTTCCCATTTGACTCGAAACCGTATTTACGGTTCTGCGTATTGCGTAATAGCTTTTACGGATGGAAGGGGCTGTTCTCTTGGAAACGCGTAAACTCATTTCGGCCTTATGCTATTTCAGCATTTTCTTCGCGGGGTTCATTATCCCGATCGTTATTTACTTCATTACCGATGACCCGGAAGTGAAGCATCATGCGAAAGCGGCGTTCGTCTCGCATATTTTGCCTTTCGCCTCTTTATTGTTTTTGTTGATCGCCGTCTTTACGCTGCCGACCTTCAGCGGTTTTATTATCGCGCTAGTACTTTGCGGCGTTCTGTATGCAGCCGTTACGATCTACAACGTCATTCAAGGTATTCGGGTGCTCGTCTCCCGCTAACAAAGTGTTGGCCCCATGCGCCATTAATCCGAACTATCATGTAACCGCTTGCATATCATGTAATAAGAGCTAGCTTTCCAGCCGGCTCTTATTACGGATCGGGGTGGTGAACGCGATGGCCTTTCGCAACGGATTCACGGCGATGATCGGCGTCCTCTGGCTCACAGCACCTTGGTGGGCAAGCTTTACCGATACGTCCGGCGCCGTCCTTGCCGGCGTGCTGTTCGGGCTGCTTCAAGCGGTTTCCTCGCTGCTCGCCCGCGGCAGAACCGGGTGGTCTTCATGGCCGAATTGGATCAGCTTGCTGTGCGGCGTTTGGTTTATTTTGTATCCGTTCCTGTATCATTTCGACTGGATGCTGACCCTGCTGTACGTTGTTCTCGGTTATTTGACCGTACTGCTCAATTACACGAATATGAATACCGACCCTCCGCAAGCGAAATGAGCTGACGCGGGCGTTAAGAAACCTTTCGGGACTTTTACCGAAAGGCTTCTTTTTTATGAACCACGAATGTCAATCGTATAGTTCAATAAAATCGCTATGCCGATATAAGCTGCCAGGTTCAAAAGGTACGCCATTGTTTCCGATCACAAGCCAAACTTCAACTCCAGTGCCTGCTCCCTCAGGATCCTTTACATCCCCTTCCACAACAACTCTAAGGTTGTCAGATGCATGGAACCCGTAGACCAGATGAGTTGTACCACTATGCGGACTCAGCAAGACCTCTTCTTTGTAAAGAACCTCCCCTTCGGTTTCCATGTATGAGAAATATCGATTAACCGTAGCACAAACTCTCATCGCCTGATCTTCCAGGTTTCTTAGATTAATAACAAGACTATCGATAGGCAGTCCACTAGCCGTAATCCGGGGAACAACAAACGGTTTCGTAGTGATCTTCGACATACTATCACCTCCTGAATATGAGAGAATACTATATTATATTTAATTATTAGATAGTGGTATCGGCGAATCGATAGAATACGAATGTACAAGCACCGAAATTGGATTGGTTTTTTTAAGTTTACGTAAGGCTAATGTTCATGGTAAAATCGGAAATCTGTGCGGTAAATGGAAGTAACCTTCCCTGTTGTGGATGACGTGGATAAGTGGCTTGATAACGCGCCGAATCTGCTTATCCACATGTGGATAATTCCGTTTAGCCACCGTAGTTATTCACCTTCTTCGTTATCTACCGCAGCGTTAATCGCCAAAATAAAAAAACTCCCAACGTTATTTCCGAAGAAATCATATTGAGAGAATCTGGAGCGTGGACATAACGAAAAACCTCCTGACGTAGGTTCCGTAGAACTAACGTCAGGAGGTGTGCAATCCGCAACCCGTAATCAACTATTGATCAGAATCAGAACCCGCACCGCTCCCGCGATTAATCCTCGCAAGGCTGTGCCAGTACCGCATCTTCCTCTTTCGTACGGAAGCTGGAGCCGCACCCGCACGTCGCTACCGCATTCGGGTTGTTGATGGTGAAGCCGCCGCCCATGCCGGCATCCTGGAAGTCGATCTCGACACCGTACAAATACTTGGAGCTTTCTGCGTCGACAACCACCTTCAATCCGTGGATGTCCATCACTTTATCGTCTTCCTTCTGGTTATCGTCAAAGCCCATTCCATAGGAAAAGCCGCTGCAGCCTCCGGATTTTACGCCAATGCGCAGGAACAAGTTGGACGACTCCTCCGCCGCGAGCATTTCTTTAATTTTATCGCTAGCTGTTTCGCTGATTGTAATCATATGAATTCAGCCTCCCTTACGATTAAATCGGTTCTAACATAAAGTATACTCTTTTGAAGCCGACACCTCAAGGGATTTTGTTCCCTGCCCGCCGCTTCTTCTTATTTTATCAATTTCGTAATAACGTAACAACAGCACGTCCAATTGTTGGCTGCACAGATGAACCTCGGGATGCATCAAACCGAGCTCACTGCCCAATTGAACCATCCGTTCGCGAACGCTCTCGATTTCCCGGGAAAGCGCCAGGTACTGCTCTTGTGAAACAGAAATCAGCATCATCGCACCGTCCCCTCTTAGAAAAATCGTTTTAGTAAGAAATCCGACAATGCTAAAGTATACTAGATTTGGCGGCTAATTGAAATACCAAATTTTAGGTTTTTCCACTTTACTGAAATAAAATTTTATGGTAATCGTGACATTTACTCCCATGGGAATAATCAACCTTGGTTTACTGAAACATTTTTGTCGAAACCATGTATTGCCCAGCCCGAACAGGAGGTTTATAATAGGGTGTATTGTTCAACCTTATTTGTGTTATAAGGATATCTTATATATGATGTGTGATCAGCATGCGCCCTTGAGCCTACGGCCAAGGGCGCCTATCCAGTTTACGGAGGTGGATTCGATTGAAATCCGCAATCAGCAACCCCGAATTGCGCATGGCCGAAATTGCTGAGAAAGTAGAGCACGGCGAGCGCCTGACGTTAGAGGACGGCGTGTTCCTCTACGAATCCGACGATTTGTTAACGATCGGACAATTGGCGGGCAAAGTGAACCTGCGCAAGAACGGCAAGAAAGTGTATTTTGTCGATAACATGAGTCTCTATTTTACGAACGTATGCGAAGAGCACTGTGCATTCTGTCATTTTCGGAGAGACGAAGGCCAGCCGGGCGCCTATACGTTAACGCCTGAAGAAATGTTCGCCTATATCGACAAGCATTACCATCCCGGCATGCGCGAGTTTCACATTACGGGCGGGCATAACCCGAACGTACCTTTCCAATACTATGTAGACTGCATCCGGGGTCTCAAGCAGCGTTACCCGGACGTCACGATCAAAGCGCATACGGCGGCGGAAATCGAGTTTTTCTCCCGTCTAAGCGGACTAAGCTATAAAGAGGTGCTGCAAACGCTGATCGACGCCGGGCTGGGCACGATGCCGGGCGGCGGAGCGGAAATTCTGTCCGAACGCTACCGCAAGAAGATGCACCTCGTCGACAAGGCCTCTACCGATCAGTGGCTCGAAGTGCACCGGACTGCGCATAAGCTCGGGTTGAAAACGCACGCGACGATGCTGTTCGGTTCCATCGAAACGTTCGAGGAACGCATCCGCCACTTGATGTATTTACGCGAGCTTCAGGACGAAACGGGCGGGTTCATGGTATTCATCCCGAACTCCGTGCAGCCGGCCAACGTCGATGCGGGTTTGAAACGCCGCGTCTCCGCTTACGATAACTTGCGAACGATCGCCATCAGCCGTTTGATGCTGGACAACATTCAGCATGTGAAAGCTTATTTTATCAATCTCGGCACACAGCTGACGCAAATCGCCTTCGCCTTCGGGGCGTCCGATGCGCACGGCACGATCATTCAAGAACGGATCAGCCATTCGGCGGGAGCCACTTCCCCTGAAGGATTGACCCGGGACGAGCTGGTTTACTTGATCCAAGGAGCGGGACGAATTGCGGTTGAACGCGACACGTTCTACAACGAGATCAAGGTTTACGAATAAAATGCATGTGAGAAAGGGTTTGCCGTTGTTATGAAAAAACTTGTCATTTTAGGCGGAGGATACGGCGGTTTGACCGTCGCCAAAACATTGCTCGAGGGGGATTTGCCGTCTGATACGGTCATGATCCTGATCGACCGCATGCCGTATCAAGGGTTGAAAACCGAATACTACGCGCTTGCGGCGGGAACCGTGTCCGATAAAGACATACGCGTCCAGTTTCCGGTCGATCCGCGGCTGATTTTGAAGTACGGGGAAGTGACGTCCGTCGATCCGGAGTCGAAGCTCGTGCACTTCGAGAACGACGATCCGCTCTCGTACGACTGGCTTGTCATCGCGCTCGGCTGCGTCGATAAGTACCACAACATTACCGGCGCGAAAGAGTTCTCGAACAGCATCCAGACGTTGTCCGCCACCCGAAAAACGTATCAAGGCGCCAACGATACTGCCCCCTACGGTCAAGTTACAATCGTCGGAGGCGGCCTCAGCGGCGTGGAGATGGCGGCCGAGCTCCGGGAAAGCAGGCCCGATCTGAATATCCGCATTCTGGACCGCGGCGCAAGCGTCCTGTCTCCGTTCCCGCAGAAGGTGCAGCGCTACGTAAGCGAGTGGATGCTGGAGCATGACATCGAGCTGCGCTCGCACGTCTCGCTCTCCCGTCTGGAGGGCGGCCTCTTGTATAACGGCGATGAGATCATCCAAACGGACATCACCATATGGACGGCAGGCATTCAACCGAGCCCGATCGTGCAACAGTTAAATCTGCCTAAAGATGCGCAAGGACGGCTAATCATTAACGAATACCATCAACTGCCCGACTATCAAGAGATTTACATCGTCGGCGATTGTGCGTCGCTCCCCTTCTCCCCGAGCGGTCAGGCCGCCGAAGCCCAAGGCGAGCAAGTTGCCGAAGTATTACAAGCGGTATGGAAAAACGAAACTCCCCGGCTCGGTAAAATCAAGCTCAAGGGAGTTCTCGGGTCGCTCGGCAAGAAGGCCGGCTTCGGTATGATGGGCAAACGCACCGTCATGCTCGGCATGATGCCGCGAGCGATTAAAAGCGGCGTGCTCTGGATGTCCAAGCGCCATTTCGGATAGTTTTATTCCCCCAAGAGATCGAACATCGCTTCGATCTCTTTTATTTTCGCTTGAATCGCTTCGTCTAATCCTTCGGCCGTCTCGGCTGCGACGATCTCGCCGTTCACCAGGGCGAACGGGAACAAGTAACACTCGCCGCAATTCCCCAGACAGCCATACTCGATCACGTCGTACTCGGGGTTGCTTTCCAGCGCCTTCATCAGCTTATCTGTGCCGTGATGCATATTGTTTGTGCAAAATTCTATGATCGGTCTCATGGACGCTTCCCCACCTTATAGCCATTTTAATTTTCAAACGATTGTAATATAATAAAGGATAGAAGGGAGATGATGCAAATGAGTGAGAGTACGCAGCAAAGCACTATGTATGACGAAGTGCTTGAAGTTTTAGATAAACTTCGTCCATTCCTGCAGCGCGACGGCGGTGACGTGGAACTCGTAGACGTGGAAGATGGCATCGTTAAGCTAAGATTGATGGGTGCATGCGGAAGCTGCCCGAGCTCGACGATTACGTTGAAAGCCGGCATCGAGCGCGCGCTGCTTGAAGAAGTGGAAGGCGTGCAAGAGGTTGTACAGGTGTTCTAATTGCACTTGCCAAGCAAGAAAGGGTCGACCCTCCGGGGGTCGGCCCTTTCTTGCCTTTCAGGCGTTCGTACCCGCCTCTGCGCTCGCTTTCGTCTTCGCGCCGCTGCCGACGATCGCTCGTATCGGATCAAGCCCCCCCGAGACGTCGATAATGTTGCCGGTTAAGAAGTCCGACCGTTCCTCGCACAAGAAGGCGATTACGCGGGCGATGTCTTCTCCGGTTCCCGGACGTCCCCTAGGCGATTCGTCGTCATGCAGATGCTCCACTTCGTCGATCGTCCGCTCCTTGTTCGCGCCGCGAATATCCCCCGGGCATATCATATTGACCGTAATGCCGCTGGCCGCTTCTTCGACGGCGATCGTCTTCGTGAACGAGACGAGGCCTACCTTCGCGGCGGCGTATACGGCTCGGTGCGGCCAGCCTCGCGCCTCCGAGGCGTGACCGAAGCCGAAGTGGATGATGCGCCCCCATTGACGCTGCCGCATCATCGGCAGAACCAGATGGTCCAGATGCATGACGCCGAGCAAATTCCCCTGCATCAATCCTTCGATCTCCGATGCGTCGTAATCCCGAAACAAGCGGCGCTCGCGAATGAACGGACCGGCGTTGTTGATCAGAATGTCAATTTTGCCGAAGCGGTTGACGGCTTCCGAGACAAGACGTTCCCGGTCCGCAGGCTTTGCTACGTCCCCTTGAACGGCGTAACCTTCTACGCCCAGGCTGCGAATTCGCGCGCACAGCTCCTCGGCTTCCTGCGCACTGTTGACGTAGTTGACGAGCAGGTCGACGCCTTGCTCAGCAAGCAGAAGCGCGGTCATCTTGCCAAGTCCCTTGGCGCTTCCGGTAATGAGTGCGGTTTTCCGCATAGGCTGCATGCTCCGTTCCTCCCCGCTTCCAGTTCTTCCTCAAGTATAGTGGATGGCGGGATGCGATTTCAACGCCCGGCGCGCCGTCCGCCCGCTCTGGAAGTAGGCGCAGACTTTGGCGCTGCAGTCGCGGCCGGATGCCTGGCAATGTAACGGAATGCGGTCGTTACGGCTTTCATGGCCATTTCGCAGCCTTCGCGCAGATCGTCAAGATTGGCTTTGATCTCTTCCGTCTCGGGACGCAGCCGTTCTCCGCGTCTGCTCTCCTCCGCTTTCATCAAATCGTCGAGCAGATCGGCGTTAATCGTATGAATCTCCATGTTGCGCTTGTTGCGCAGACGGTCGACCGGTTCTTTATACTTTATCTTTAGCTCATACAACTGCTGCTCCAAATCCGTGTGCAGCCCGTTCTGATGCATATTGCGGAGTACGGTAAAATAGGAAAAACGGGATTTGACGCGCTCGGTCTGCAGTACAAATCGTTCGTTCAGAAAATGTCCGAGTTTATCGAGAATGGCAAACAGGCGGATCAGCGCGTTGCGGTAATAGTACAGATGACGATGGTACTCGTGCGTCTCCCCGGGCTGCATCTGATCGACGTAATCCGAATTGACCCGGCTTCCGTACAGAATCGCGGCATACTCGCTCTGCTCCAGCTCGTCCAGCGCACGCAGGAAGTTTTCGCTCCAGATGACGAAGCGCCGCTCATGCGGTGTCTGCCGGTCACCGGGGATGCGCGAGAGGACTTGCAAATAGTTGCGTATGGCTTGATTGGCTTCCAGCAGAAGCCCTTCGTCCTTGCGCGGCGGTTCGCCGAATAAAGCTCTCAACATGGTTTTATCTCCATCATCGCGTAAGATATAACTATTATTATACCCCATGATTAGGCTGAAAACCATCAAACGGGCTTGATGGAACGGATTAAAGCAGCGAGCCGAATTGAAAAACGACGAGGCCGGGATCTCTCCCGGCCTCGTCGTTGATTTGGCTTAAGCAAAATATTCGTTCCACCGCGAGTCAACCAATTCAACGATATCCTCGCGCGGGAACAGCTCGTCCGGATAGCCCGGCTTCATCCGGGCGTCGATGACGATCGGCACCCGGTACCCGATATGGTGCCGTCTCAGCTCGGCGTCGGCATACATATCCGCCGCCGGATTGAACCGGGTAAACACCGTCCACAGGAACGGCGTTTGCCCGGAGGCGATCGCCGTGTCGTCGACGAGCACGACGAGCGGCCAATCGCGCAGCTGCTCGCCGGCGTCGCGAACGAGGCGGGCGGCCAGCTCGGGGTCGTCCGCGAACGAAGCGCCGGCGACGACTAAACAGCCGCGGCAGTATGGAACCGCGCTGTGAATGCCCGGCAGCTGCCCGCTTTCGTAGACGGCGGGCAGCTTGCGCTTCGGCTCGCCGACGCCGAGCAGCACCGCTTTGCTGCCGTGATTGAGCCGGTCGCCGGTATAATCAAGCGTATCGTGCGCCGTGTGATTGAAGATGAACAGATCCGTGGCCGGATCGAATCGTTCCAGCACCGTTTCCAGCAGCTGCGGGAAGTTGCTTAGATCGACGTGCTGATTGGTCACGATCAGGAACTTGGTCAGCGTCAGCTGGCCTTCCCCGAAGATGCGGAACGCCGTAGCCAGCGCCTCGCGGCTGTAGCTTTCGCGCACGATGGCGGCAGCCAGCGGATGCACGCCGGTTTCCGCGTACGCCCACAGTTCCTTCACGCCGGGCATCGCCATCGGGAACGCCGGCGCCAGCAGGCGCTGCAAATATTCACCGAGGTAATAGTCTTCCTGCCGCGGCTTGCCGACGATCGTAGCCGGGTAGATGGCGTCCTTGCGGTGCCATACATGGCTCACATCGAAGACCGGGAAATCGTGCACAAGCGAGTAATAGCCGAAGTGATCGCCGAACGGACCTTCCGGCCTGCGCACATGCGGCGCCACCTTGCCGACGATGGCGAACTCGGCCTCAGCGATCAGCCGGTGTCCGCCCCGCGGATTGTCCACAAGCGGCAGCTTCTGGCCGAGCATCAGCGAAGTGAGCAGCAGCTCCGGCAGATGCTCGGGCACGGGCGCGATCGCCGAGGCGATCAAGGCCGGCGGGCCGCCCAGGAACACCGTAACCGGCAGCGGTTCGTTACGCAGCTCGGCTTCATGGTAATGGAAGCCTCCGCCTTTATGGATTTGCCAGTGCATGCCCGTCGTCTGCGGATCGTACACCTGCATCCGGTACATGCCGAGGTTATGGTGCTTCGTAACCGGATGCTCCGTGTATACAAGCGGCAGCGTCACGAACGGACCGCCGTCCTCCTGCCATGACGTCAGAACCGGCAAGCCGGCAAGAGGCGCTTCGGTGCGGCAATGCTGCAGGATCGGCGCAGCCTCCCGGCCGACGCCTTTGGTGCCGATTTTGAGCAAATCGAGAATAAGCTGACGCTGCTCCCACAGCGCCTTCGGCGTCGGCGGCAGCAGCGTATCCATCGCGCCGACAATTTGCTTCATCAACTGCTCCGGACGCGGACCGAACGCAAGATCAACGCGGCGGCTCGTCCCGAACAAGTTTGTAACGACGGGAAAGGAGGCTCCTTTTACATGCGTGAACAGCAGGGCGGGCCCTTCCTCTTCAATGACGCGGCGGTGAATTTCCGCGAGCTCCAGATTCGGGTCGACCGGTGCCGAAATCACCTTCAGTTGATTCTCTTGGCGAAGCGCCTCCAAAAAAGCGCGCAGGTTGGAAAATCGCATGCGTGTGCCTTGCTCCCTTCACTTTCTAAGTATGTAGATGAAGAAGAAGGCTTACGGCAGCCTTGGAGCTGCGTAAGCCTGAACGTTGTGCTCCTCCGTATGGAGGGAAGTAATGCCGAAGTAACAGAGGATTCCGAATAAACAGGAGATCAGCACGGCATGCAGCAAGCTGGCCAGCAAGTAAATTTCGTACCCGATCGACAGCGTGACGAACGCGCCGCTTGCAATTTGCAGCGTGACGAAGATCAGCGACAGCTTGGCCGCTTGGTAAACGCTGCTGTCCGGCTGTGCTTGAGAACGGACGAACAGGAACAGCGCCAAGATGACGAGACCGAGCACCGCCGCCGCCACCCGGTGAGCAAATACGATGCCCGTCGATCCGGTAAATTCCGGGATCACCTGACCGTTGCAGAGCGGCCAGCCGATACAACCGCCGACCGACTCCGTATGGCGGA
The DNA here is from genome assembly GCF_055379675.1 of Paenibacillus sp. JCM 9796. Lineage (NCBI taxonomy): Bacteria > Bacillati > Bacillota > Bacilli > Caryophanales > Paenibacillaceae > Paenibacillus > Paenibacillus sp. JCM 9796. Next base: position 3,847,543 of record NZ_AP043723.1, on the reverse strand, counting down.
CGAATGCGCCCAAATAAACGACCACATAGCTGTAAATCAGCACGAACCAGACCGACATCCGGACGCCCCGGCTTAGACGCGTACCGTCTCCGCGGTGCATCGCTTCGCCATATTTGGTAAAGACCAAATACAAGAGCAGCGTAAACGCGAAAGACATCAGCGAAAATCCGAAATGCAGCGCGAGCACGGCCGACGATTGCGGCCACAAGACGGCAAGCGCTCCAAGAACCGCCTGCAGCAGCGTGAAGAACATCGCGCCGCCGACATACCACTTGGCGTCCTTGCGCTTGCTGTATAAAAACACAAGAATCGTTGTCGCGAGCAAAATGATCCCGACGACGCCGACAACAAACCGGTGACTGTATTCAATAAAAGATTCGATTGTATAGGCCGGAACGAATTTGCCGTTGCATAACGGCCAATCGTCTCCGCAGCCTCGCCCGGATTCCGTCTTGGTCACTAACGCGCCCATGACCAGAATCAAGAACATGCCGAGCATACTGGCCAATGATAAAGCCTTCATTCTTCGCTCCATCTTCATCCGCTTTCACCCGCTTCTTGTTCGTTATTTCTCGACATAATCGGACACCGACGAACGTTTCATTAACATTATAACGATAATCAGGGGGCAATTCCACGCGGAATTGTTACAAAGCGATGAAAGAAGAAAAGCCCAGGCGGAAGCGATCCGTCCCGGGCATTCTCCATCCGTCGGTCAGGGAGCGAGCGTATTCGCAACTTCAACCGCGCGATCCAGAAACTGTTCGATTTCTTCCCGCGTTTTGCGCAGCTTGCTCACAAAGCGGATCAGCTCCTGGCCGTTCCTGAAAGCGATAAAGCTCGGAATGCCTAAAATATTCAGCTCGCTGCACAAGTCAGGCATCTCATCGCGGTCCACGTGGATAAATTGCAGCCGGTCGGCGTAAGCTTCTTCAACTTCCGGCATGAATGGTTCGATGAAATGGCAGTCCTTGCACCATGTGGCTTTAAAAACGGCAACGGTCGGTTTGGAACCGCCGATGATTTCTTGAAATCGCTGTTCAGTCGTCACTTTCTCCATAGGAAACACCGCCTATTCTTAATATCAGAAATGGAACTTACCCCACTTATAGCATTCGACAAGGCGTCTGTCAATGAGCCGGGGTGCCTTTCTGGAAGAGAAAAGAGTATCCATTATTTATGGATTTACATTAATTCCTAAAAGTGATATCATAACAGTATCAAAACAATATTTAAATGAATGACGAAAAGGAGTGTTTGTTCATGCAGGAAAAAAAACCTTGGGTGATTAACGGATTCGTCGGTTTGCTTGGGCTCGTTGCCGTCGATGTGATCGGCACGCTGCTGCTCATCGATAAAGAATGGCCGGCTCTCGCCATTGTGCTTGCTCTGTTCTCCATCGCGCTGCTTTCGTCCTTGACGATCGTCCAGCCGAATCAAGCGATGGTCGTCACCTTCTTCGGCAGCTACTCCGGTACGATTCGCCGAAGCGGCATCTGGATGACCATCCCGTTCTCCGTTCGGAAGAAAGTGTCCTTGCGGGTTCGCAACTTCAACAGCGCCAAGCTGAAAGTCAACGATATCGAAGGCAACCCGATCGAAATCGCCGCCGTCGTCGTCTTCCGCGTCGTCGATTCGGCGAAAGCGTCATTCGACGTCGACAATTATGAGCAGTTCGTGGAAATTCAAAGCGAGACGGCGCTCCGTCACGTGGCTAACAAATATCCGTACGACACGTTCGAAGACGGCGGCTACTCGCTGCGGGGCAATTCCGACGAAGTCGCTGCGGAACTGGCCCGCGAGCTGCAGGAACGGCTGTCCGTTGCCGGCGTGGAAGTGATGGAGGCGCGTCTGACGCATCTGGCGTACTCTACCGAAATCGCCAGCGCGATGCTGCAGCGCCAGCAAGCGGCCGCTATTATCGCCGCCCGCTCGAAGATTGTGGAAGGCGCGGTCGGCATGGTGCAGCTCGCTATCTCCCAGCTTCAGCGAGAGGGCGTCATCGAGCTCGACGAGGAACGCAAAGCCGCGATGATCAACAACCTGCTCGTCGCCATCGTATCCGATCGTTCCGCCAATCCCGTCATCAATACGGGAAGCTTGTACTAGAAGGCGCAGTCCGTTATGGCCGCGAAGAAAAATTTCCCTCTGCGGCTGGATCCGAAGTTATACGAGGTGCTTGAGCGATGGGCCGCGGACGAATTCCGCAGCGTAAACAGCCACATCGAATATTTGCTGCGGGACGCGGCTTCCCGAGCCGGAAGACACCTATCGCCGCGCCCGCCCGCCTCAGCTCCGAAAGAGCCGGCCTCCAGCGCAGACGACAACCCGACAACCGAATAAAGCGCTTGCCCCCGCGCATGCGGCAAAGCCCCCGAACGATCCTTGGCGGACAACGTTCGGGGGCTTATGCATGTTGGTCCCCATATTGGGAAAATGTAACGGGTAAAGCTCGTTATTCGCGGACGATGCCGACCGTTTGCGTTTCTTGCGTCCAGCCAACCTTAGCGTTCATGCTCTCCGCGACGAAACGCACCGGAATGTACGTTGAGCCTTCGACGATAACTGCGGCTTTCTCCAGCGTTTGCAACTGTCCGTTCACGCTTGCCTGCGTGCTGTTGATCGTCAGAACGGTTACGTTGCCGCTAAGCGGGTCAGTGATCGTGACTTGCTGCTTGGCCGCATCCCATTCGACGTCGGCGTCGAGCTGCTCGGCGACGAAGCGCGCCGGAACCATCACGGTCCCTTGATCGTTGAACGGCGTCAGGCCTGGAATGATGCTGACTTCGGAAGAGACGGTCAGATTTACTTCTTTCTTCGTGATGTTCAGTTCGTCCTTCAACAGCTTGTAGAGGTCCGACTTCGGATCGAGCGAGGCGACGAGCTTGCTCGATGTCAGGCGTCCGGATTTGTTCATCCACTCCACGACTCCGCCGGTTGTATCGATAGGATCGATCGTCACCGGTTTGTTGACGTTCCATACTTCGCCGCTGGAGGTCACTTTAATCGACTTGAGTCCATGCTTGGCCGAATCCGGCAGCGTGAGCAGCAATACGCTTGTCGACTTGCGGGTTACGTTCTCCGCGTCTACATACAGATCCATCGTCAACGATTGGTTGTCGTTCAGCAAGTCCTGTACCGACTTGCCGTCTTCGTTCTTAGGCAAGCTGTTCAGCGATTGATCAAAGCTCGCTACGACTTGTTCCAAATTGCTTTTCAGGAACGTATAGATGAATTCGACAGCTAATGTTTTATTCTCCAGGAAAGGCATGATCGAATCGAGCGCGCCTGTGTCGCCTTCGGCGTTCGCACTGCCGGCTTTGACCATTTCCTTCAAGAACGGCGCATATACATCATACAGCGCGGCGATAAATTGCTTAAGGCCTTCCTCATCTTTCAGAACATTGGTCAGGAAACCCTTGATCAGCCCGACCAGCTCGCTGCCCTTCAACTCAACGTGAAGCTTCTGCAGCTGCAGCGCTTCTCCGTTCACGGTTACGTTCGCTGCCTCCGCGGAGATCGTCTTCGGGTTCGGGAAGTTGCTCGTGAAGAACGAGCTGAACTTCGGCATCGCCTCTACGGCCTTCTGACCGAGCTGCTCGATCTGCTTCTGCAGTTCCGGCGTCGTCGGAAGAGCGGAACCTGCGCCTATTGCGGCGCTGTTGCCAATGACGATCGGCTTCTTCGCGCCTTCGATTTGAATCGTATAGATCATGTCGGATAAGACCAGGTGAAACGGAATTTTCACGTTCGCGTAAGCGAGCGAGCCTTTCGCGGAAAGCTCGGTCGGGCTTTGCTGCTTCATCTCGGTAACTTCTACCTTGAAGCCGTTCAACAGCTCGATCGCGCGCTTCTCTTCCGGCGTTATGGATGCGGCGGGATCCGCTGTCAGCTCCAAGGTTACACTTGATGCGCCTTCCGAAGATTTAACGGTAAACAGGTTGGACATGACTTTGCTGACGTCGACCGAGCCTACCGGTTGACAACCGGCCAGTACGATCACAAGGGCGATCAGCATGAGACTTAGTTTGGCGCTCCAATGTTTCTTCTTCATTCTTACCTCCTGAAATATGTAAATAAGTTCGGGGCCGTGCTACATTTTATACGCTTTTTATTTGGAAACGTTGCACTCGCCTGCGAAAATATACAAATTGTAACAGCTTCCCATCGGCAGGAAAGGAGGAACGGGATGAATCGTGATAAATACCGCTGGAGCGGAACCGATCTGCTGCATAAGCTGGCCGATCTGCCTCATGAGCTTTGGCATTGGTTCAAAGGCAAGGCGCACAGCGTGCAGCACGAGGAGCCGCTGCTCGCGGCCGCCCACCGGATCGAGCTGAACCGGCCTTCGCTCGACGCTTTGAAGCGGCGCTATGCCTGGAAGCTGTCGCTTGCGGGCAAGGACGGGGCCGCCTCGGCCGAGGCCTGGGACGAAGCCGCCGTCAGCCCGTGGGAGCGGCAGCTGACGGCGCGCCTGGCCGCGGAGCGCGATGCGCATAACCGGAACAACTTGACGCGGACGACCGCCTACCTGAGGATGTACCGCGAGCACCCGGAGCTGCACTGGGCATTCCTCGCGCATATGGTGTCGCGCAACGGAGGCTGGAGCATGACCGATCTTCGCGGCGAGTTTCTCCCCTACCTGTTAAGCGAAGATCAGCGGGAGTGGGTGTTCCGATTCCTGGAACGGGCGAACGCGCTTATTTTTCGCGACGCTTATCCGCAGCTGCTGCTATATGAGGCCAGCCTAAGGCATCGCAGGCCGCTGTTTCACCTGCTCCCCGCCTTCGGGGTATCGCGCTTCATGCGCCCGTTGTGGGAGCATTTCTGGGAACGGCGGGAGTCCGCTCTCTTGACGGTCGGACTCATTATCAACGAGCAGCAGCATATTGAGGAGCGGGTCGTGCGCAACGCTTCGTTCCTGCAGCAAGTGGTCGATACGTTCTTCTTCCAGGCACAGTCGCTGCTGCAGCTGAACCAGGTTGTGTTCCCGTACCGGTATGCAGCCGATTGCCGGTTGGCCGGCCTGATCCTGGAAAGCTTCAGCAGCTTGCGGGAGCGTATCGAGGTGGGCAAATCGCTGTACGCGATCTTGTTCGGCATTCCGGCCGTGCACGAGGGGGCCGTGCGCTTTGCCTGCGAGCGGCGGCACACAGGGTCGCGCGCGGATTATTGGCCGCAGCTGTTCGCGTCGGTGCGGCACGGTCCGCCGGTGAAGCGCGGACAGCTGCAGGAGAAGCTGGACGGCCTGCGGCTAAAGCCAGGAGCCGCGCCCCTGTACAGTCCGGGTCTCGCGGAGGCGTGGCCGGACCGGCCGATCGCCCCCACGGAGCCCGGAGACTGGTTCACGGATATCGCCGTGCTCGGTTATTTAAGCAGCATCCCGGCGCCGTTCTCGTTCGAGATGACGCAGGCAAACGGCTTCGGGTTGAAGAAGATCGAGATGACCGTGCTCGCGGGGGACTTGCTTGTTTGAGAAGCGGCGCGCAGGCTGGGCACCGTTCGCCCAACACCAATACCCCAATCCTTCACCCTCTTTCGAGCAGGCGTGGATTGGGGTATATGCCGTTCTAGCTTAGCGGTTTTACTCAGGTTTTACTCAGGCTTTACGAGCCGCCTTGCCGCTTCTTCGACCGGTCTAACCGCGACAGCAGCGGACCCGCCAGCTTGCGCAGCGGACCTGGCGCCTGCTGCAAATCTTGCAGCCTCAGGACGCGCGTCGCAAACAGCAGCAGCGGATAGGCTGCGCCGACGATCGCGCAGATGACGATCGACTGCACCATATCGTTGAGCCGAACCGAGGCGAACGGTGTCACGTAGAGGCGGCACGCTTGATCGAGCAGGATGCCGATGACTGCGATTAGCGCCGTTGAGCCGATCAGCCCGATCCAGCGCTTTCCGCCGAAGATGCGGAAGCTCACGTTCTGGCGAAGCACGCGGACAATGATCGCCGTCATGATGATAAAGCAAAGCGCCGTCGCCGCGATAATGCCGTAGATGCCGAAAAGCGGCGCAAGCGCAAAGCTGACGGCGAGTTTGGCGGCGATGCCGACGATCACCGCGAGCACAAGCGTCCTCATCCGCCCCATGCCCATCAGTACCGCGCCGGACGTCTGCATGACAATTTGGAAGATGGCGGTTACCGTCAGCATGGCAATGACCGGACCGGCATACGTCTCCACGATCTCCGATCCCGTCACATTGCCGAATATGAAGCCGTTCAGCGGGCGGGCGGCAAGCGCGATCAGCAGCACCATCGGCAGGCCGGAGAGCAGCGAAAGCTGAAGCACCTTGGCCGTCTGCTCGGACACCTGCTTCATGTCCTTCTGCGAGTAAGCCGCCGAGATGATCGGGACGATCGATTGGCTGAGCGCGACGGCCAGAATGATCGGGATGCCGGCAAGCGACTGGGCCCGTCCGGTTAAGATCCCGAGTATTTCACGGGCCGGCTCCTCCCCGAACCGGTCCTTCAACAGCAGCGTCACGATCGAAGAATCGATCGTATAGATGAGCGTCACCGTCATCGAGAAGATGACGATCGGTACCGACAGCTTGAACAGCTGGCCGTAGATCGCGCGGAACGCAAGCGGCGCTGACGCCGAGGCGGCCGCCGCCGCGTTCGCGCCCGATTCCGCTGCCGCCTGAGCGGCCGGCACAACGGCCATTCGCTCGCTGCGGTCGCTGCGCTTCAGCCGGAGCGCGTAATACAGCATCACGGCCGCCGCCGCGATACTGCCCATCACGCCGCCGAACGAAGCGCCGGCGACAGCGGCGTCCAGGCTGTGGCCGAGCAGCAAATACGCCAGCGCCACCGAGGTGGCGACGCGGAATATTTGTTCGATAATTTGCGAAATGCCGTTCGGCATCATCATCCGGCGGCCTTGAAAATAACCGCGCATGATGGCAATCAGCGGGAACAGCAGCAGCGCCGGCGCAATCGCGCGAATCGGCAGCGCCGCCTGCGGGTTGACGATGCTTTCCGCGAAGTAAGGCGCGGCGGCATACATCAGCACCGTCATCACGACGCCCGCCGCCAGGGCGAACAGCAAGGCCGCCTTGTAAATCCGGTTGGCCTCCTCGTGGCGTCCGAGCGAGGTGCGCTCGGAGATCATTTTGCTCAGCGCGCTCGGAATACCGGCCGTTGCCACAACGAGCAGCACGGAGTACAAATTGAAGGCGATTCCGTATGCCGCCATGCCGATATCGCCGAGCAGGTAAACGAGCGGAATGCGCTGCACGACGCCGAGCGCCCGCGCCACCAATGCGGCTAACGTTAATATAAGCGTACCTTTGACTAGCGAATCTTTTCCGACTTTAGACACAGGCGTTTCCCTTCTCCCTTATCAACCGAAGAAAAACCGCCCGAACCAAGCTCCGGCGGTCTTCTTCCAAAGTGCCTTATTTCAATAACGGAACGACGGTGAACAACGGCGCGCTATGGCCCCGTTTCTGGCCGTACTTACGCATAGCGCACAACCCAAACGACGAACAGCGCGATCATCAGCAGCTGAAAGCCGAATTTGACTACCAGGCTGGAGAAAAAGCCGACCAACGCCCCGACTCCGGCACGCAGCGCCTGCTTCCAAGGGGTGCCGACGATCAGCTCGCCGAGGACGGCCCCGAGAAACGGTCCTACAATGAGCCCGACTCCCGGAATGACGAACGGTCCTGCAATCAGGCCGATCGTGCTGCCGATCACAGAGGCGCGGGTGCCGCCGAACTTCTTGACGCCAAGCGCGTTCACGAGATAATCGGCAATCATGAGCACGGCCACGATGGACGTCTGGATCAGCCAGAACCAGAAGCCGAACGGTTCGAAGCCGAGCATAAACCCGTATACGAAGAACGCACCGTAGATGGCCAGCGCCCCCGGCAGTATCGGGTACACCGCGCCGGCCATGCCGATGACGAACAAGAGGACGATAATCGACCAAGCTGCCAGCACCATGCAGCCTCACTCCTTTCGCTACGCTTTCTTGTAAAGCCCGGCGACGCCCGCTTAAATGCCGGCGTTACCGCCCAATGCATATTCGCGGATGATGCGTGCGACTCCGTGCTCCTCGTTCGTAAGCGTGACGGTGTCGGCGAGCTTCTTCACTTCGTCCTGCGCATTGCCCATAGCGACGCCAAGACCCGCTTCGCGGATCATCGACACGTCGTTCAAGCTGTCGCCCATCGCAATCACCTGCGACATGTCGAAGCCGTAAAGCTCGCACAACCGGCGCAGGCCGCTCGCTTTATTGACGCCCTTCGGGTTCATCTCGATATTGCACGGGTGCGAATTGGTGATCTCGAACAGGTCCCACGATTCCAGCTGCTGCCGGATCGTACCCAGCACCTCGAGATTCTCCGTATAATAGCCGAACTTCAGCCACGTCCGCGCATCGATATCGCCGACCCCGTCCCACGTCTCCTTATTAAACACATCGCCGACGCTGTACGCCCAGTACCAGGGATCGTACTGAATCGCCAGCTGGTGCATGCGGCGCACTTCATCCGCCTGCATCGGGTGCCGCTCGAGCAGCTCGCCCGGCGCCTTCCAGACCTCGCCTCCGTTGACGGTGACGAGCGGAGAGGTCAAGCCGAGCTCCACCGCGTAAGGCAGCGCATTCTGGATCCCGCGTCCGGTCGCGAACACCACCTTGATCCCCGCATCTTCGGCCGCGAGTATGGCCGCGCGGGTTTCGGCGGAAATCGTCTTCTCCTCCGTCAGCATGGTGCCGTCCATGTCGAGTGCAATCATCCGGTATCGACTCATTCGTACCTCTCCTTTATCCCAGATCGTCCTTCCTTACAGCGCATAAGCGAGCGAAGGCTGCTTCTGTTCGTTCATATAGGTCATATGCCAAAGCGCGAACATGTAGATCGTCCAAATGCGGCGGGCGTAGTCCCCTTGTCCGCTGCGGTGCGCGTTCAGCATGGAACGCACGGTGTCCAGACGAATGTACTCTTCAATGCCGCTGCCCTCGATCTGCTCCACGATTTGCTGCCCCCGCGGACCCTTCATCCAATCGCGCATCGGCACCGGAAACCCGAGCTTCGGCCGGTTCAAAATAAAGTCGGGGATGATCCCCTCCATCGCCTTACGGAACACGTATTTCGTCGTCCCCTGCGCAATCCGGTACTTGGCGGGTATACGGCGCGCCACCTCATACAGCTCCACGTCCAGGAACGGTACGCGCAGCTCGAGCGAGTGGGCCATCGTCATTTTGTCCGCCTTCATCAGAATATCGCCCGGCAGCCACAGGTTCATGTCGATGTACTGCATCCGCGACACCGGATCAAGATGCTTGCTTCTGTCATAAAATACTTTCGCTACCTCAAGCGGATTGCGGTAAGAGCGCAGCAGCTCGCGATCGGCGCGAACGATGTCGGCCTTCATCTCCTCGGTGAAAATTTTCGCGTTGCCGAGGAAACGCTGCTCGAGCGGCGTTGTCCCGCGCAGCAAGTAGTTGCGGCCCTTGAAGCCCTCCGGCAGCACCCGCGCCAACGCGTGCAGCATCCGTTTCACGCCATGCGGCAGCCGTTCGATCGGGGCCAGCGAGTTCGGCTCGTTATAGATCCGGTAACCGCCGAACAGCTCGTCAGCGCCTTCACCCGACAGCACGACGGTCACATGCTCGCGCGCAAGCTGAGCCACGTGATACAGCGCAATCGCCGAAGGATCGGCAACCGGCTCGTCCTGATGCCACACCGCTTTGGGCAGTGTCGCGAAATAATCGGCTTCCGTAATGATTTTATCGTAATGCTCCGTATCGATCGCATTCGCCGTCTGACGGGCGATCACCGTTTCGTTGTTGGCACCCTCAAAACCGACGGAGAACGTGCGGATCGGCTCGATCGAACGCATCAGCGTCGCGATGGCCGTCGAATCGATGCCGCTGGACAAGAAACAGCCCCGCTCCACGTCGCTCTGCATATGATGGATGACCGAATCCTGAAGCGTCGAGCGGATTTGCTCCACACAGTCCTCGAACGAGCGTTCCTCCGGCGCGAGCATCGGATCCCAGTATTGGCGGATCGACATTTGCCCGTCGTAGGTCACCGTTACGGTGTGGCCCGGCGGCAGCTTGCGGATGCCGTCAAACATCGTATCCGGCTCCGGCACATATTGGAACGTCAAGTAGTTCAGCAGGCTCTCGCGATGAATCGAACGCTCCACGCCGGCAGCCAGCAAGCTCTTGATTTCCGAGCCGAACAAAAACCGCGAGCCGTCGTGATAGTAATAAAACGGTTTGATGCCGAAATGGTCGCGCGCCCCGAACAGCAGCCTTTTACGCCGGTCCCAAATGACAAAACCGAACATCCCGCGCAGCTTCTCCACGCAGGCTTCGCCGTATTCCTCATAAAGATGGACGATGACTTCCGTATCCGTATGCGTCTTGAACTGATGCCCCTTGCTCTGCAGCGAATCCCGCAAATACTTATAATTATAAATCTCGCCGTTAAATGCGATCCAGACGGTATCGTCTTCGTTGGCGAGCGGTTGATGCCCTTCCTTCAAATCGATGATCGACAAGCGGCGAAAGCCCAATCCGATCCGGTTATCGCTCCAAAATCCAATATCGTCCGGTCCCCGATGCACGATGCAATCCGTCATGCTCTTCAATAATTCGGGAGACGGCTCACGGTCTTCAAAATACATAACGCCGGTAATTCCGCACATTCGTCTAAAGTCCTCCTCTTACCGCGTATCACAATCCGCGAAAAAAATGTCCGATATAACAGTATAGCATAGTTTCGCGGTTATCTGGAAATCGGTTGTCCCCTGGCGGCAGCTTCGGGCCCTCCGATGCGCCCACAAAAAAAACATCCGATCCGAACCTTGGGCGGCGGGTGTACGCCTTCCTTCCAGGGTCCGGTTCAGGATGCTTTTTCTTTACCGTCTGCGCTTCGCTTACGCGGCAAGCCGTTTCGACTGGGTGCGCTGTTTCAGCTTGCGCCAGACGATACCGTGCGACGGGGACAGCAGGAACGCCGCGACGAACAAGACGCCGGCAACCGTAATCATGCAGCCCGCGATCGAAGCGTCGAGCAGCGTTGCCATCCCGTAGCCGAGCACCGCGCTGAGCACGCCGACGATCATGCTGTACACGATCATGAGGCTGAGTTTCTCGGTCAACAGGTACGCCGTCGCCGCCGGGACGACCAGCATGCCGACGACGAGGATCGCCCCGACGCTCTCGAACGAGGCAACCGTCGTAACGGAGACCAGCCCCATCAGCAAGTAGTGGAACAGCGCGACGGGAATGCCTACCGCTGCCGCCATGGCCGGGTCGAACGCGCAAATTTTAAATTGCTTATAGAACAATCCGATTACGAGCAAGCTGACCGTCAGCACGAGGCCGAGCGCCCAGACCGCCTTCGGTCCGATATCGATACCGAACGCTTGAATGGTTTCCCACGGCACTTGAATGATCTCCCCGTACAAGACGCAGTCAAGGTCCAGGTCAACTTGGCGGGTGAACACGCTGACGAGCAGAACCCCCAAAGCGAACAACGCTGTGAATACGACGCCGATGGACGCATCGGACTGGACGCCGCTCTGGTTGAACCATTGAATCAGGAAAACGGTCAGCAAACCGATCACCGAAGCGCCCAGCATCATGAAGAAGGAGTCGCGCGAGCCGCTGATTAAGAAGGCGATAACGATCCCCGGCAGCACGGAGTGGCTGATCGCGTCGCCGATCATCGCCATCCGCCGCAGGACGAGAAAACAGCCGAGCAGACTGCACGAACAAGCGACGAGCGAGGCTGTCAGTATAATCCAGAAGTCGTTCATAGTCCCCCCTCCTCCCGTGTGCCGTGCGCCGGCTGCCGTACACTCTGAACTTGCACTTGGCGCTGCATGTCGCGCAGAACGGTGCGCTTCACCGCCAGCCGTTCCAGCACCTTGGCCGCGAGCCCTCTCTTAGGCGCGAACAGCACGGAAACGATGAAGAGCGCCGTGGCCGCGAGCACGCTGAGCGGACCGGTCGGCAGGTTGCTGCCGAGGCCGCTGACGAGCGTGCCGACAAAGCCGCTGATTGCGCCGAAGATGCCGGACAGGACGACCATCACGCCGAGCTTCTCGGTCCAGTAGCGGGCCGAGACGGCCGGAGTGATCAACAGCGCCGACATGAGCACGACGCCGACCGCTTGAATGCCGACAACGACGGCGACGACGATCAGGAACATCATAAACTGGTCGAGCGCCGCGACCGGCAAACCGATCCCTTTGGCAAACCCCGGGTCGAAGCTGAGCAGCTTGAATTCTTTGAAGAGCAGCCCGCATAGGATGACGAGGATTAAGGCGACTACCGCCATCGTAATAACATCGGAGAGCACCATCGAAGCCGCCTGCCCGAACAAAAACTTGTCGAGCCCGCTCTGATTGCCGCTCCCGCCGTGTTGAATTTTCGTTAAGAGCACGATCCCGACGCCAAAAAATACCGACAGCACGATGCCCAGCGCCGAATCCTGTTTAATCCGGGAATGCCTCGTCACGTAACCGATCCCGAACGTCGCGATGAGCCCTGCCGCCGCGGCGCCGATCAGGAAGAAGAAGATGGACTTCGAGCCGGTCAGCATGAAGGCGATGCAGACGCCCGGCAGTGCGGCGTGCGCCAGCGCGTCGCCCATCAGGCTTTGCTTGCGCAAGTAGGCGAAGCTGCCGAGCACTCCGCTGCTCAAGCCGAGCAGCATGCTGCCGAGCAGAATCCACTGCGCGTTCGGATCGCGCAGCATATCGAATAAATACGCGAACATCGCGATCACCTCGAGCTGACGATCACGGCGTCTTCATCGCTGTGAAGCAGCGCGAGTCGTCCGCCGTACGTCTTTTGTAAGTTGTCTTTCGTAAACCAATCATCCGTCGGCCCGATGCCCATGAGCTCGACGTTAAGCAGCATAATCCAGTCGAAATATTCCTTCACCGTTGCCAGGTCGTGGTGAACGACCAGCACTGTTTTGCCCTGCTTTTTCAACTCGTTCAACAGTGTAATGATCGCTTTCTCCGTCGCCGCATCGACCCCGACGAACGGTTCATCCATGAAATACAGCCGCGCATCCTGTGCAAGCGCCCGGGCAAGGAAGATGCGCTGCTGCTGTCCGCCCGACAGCTGACTGATTTGACGGCCGGCGAAATCGGCCATGCCGACCTTCTCCAGACAATCCATCGCCATCTCCCGTTCTCTGGCGCCCGGCCGCTTGAACCAGCCCAGATGGCCGTAACGGCCCATCATGACAACGTCGAGCGCGCTCGTCGGGAAGTCCCAGTCTACCGACTCCCGTTGAGGCACATACCCGATAGCCTTGCGCTGCTGCTCATACGGCCTGCCGAAAATCGTCACCTCGCCTGTCACACGCGGAATCAAGCCTAGCGCAGCCTTGATCAAGGTCGATTTGCCCGCGCCGTTCGGCCCGATAATGCCGATGAGCTTGCCTTCGGGCACCGTGAACGTGACGTCTCGCAGCACCGGCTTCTTCTGATAGGCAACGGTCAGCCCTTGCACCGATAAGGGGGATACAATCTCTTGTTTAACCATGGAATCTCACTCCTTCTCCCGATCCCTGTTTCATCTTTAACCAAGCAGCCAAACGATTATTTCAACGCCTTAACGATGGTATCCACATTGTGCCGCACCATGCCGAGGTACGTGCCTTCCGGCGTTCCTTCCTCACCCATCGCGTCGGAGAACAGCTCCCCGCCGATCTTCACGTCATGCCCTTGCTTCGCTGCGCCCTGAATGACCGCCTCGATCGATTTCTTCGGCACGCTCGATTCGACGAACACCGCTTTGATCTTATTCGTCACGAGGAAATCGCGCAGGTCGCTGACATCCTTGGAGCCGTATTCGGACGCGGTGCTGATGCCCTGCAAGCCCATCACTTTAATTCCGTATGCTTTGCCGAAATAGCCGAAGGCGTCATGCGCCGTCACGAGCACCCGCTGTCCTTCCGGGATGGAAGCGATTTGCTTCGCTGCGTACTCATCGAGCTCCTTTAACTGGGCGATATAAGCGTCCGCATTTTTCTTATAGTCATCCGCATGCGCCGGGTCGAACTTCGCCAGCTCGGTTTGCACCGTCTCGGTTGCGCTGATCCACAGCTTGACGTCGAACCAAACGTGCGGGTCATGCGAGCCGGAGCCGTCGTCCACCAGGTGCAAACTTGATTCCGGGATGTTTTTGGTCACAGCTACCGTCGTTTTTTGCTTCTCCATGTTCTCGAAGATTTCCGTCATTTTGCCTTCCAGATGCAACCCGTTGTAGAAAATGATCTGGGCGTCCTCCAGCTTGCGAATGTCGCCTTGGGACGCTTTGTACAAGTGAGGATCGACGCCGGGTTTCATCAATCCGGTCACCTCTACGTGCTCGCCGCCGACCTGCTTCACGATATCGCTGATCATGCCAATCGTCGCCGTCACTTTGATGACTTCGTTGCCCGCCGAATTTGTCGGACTTGCCGTGTTTCCGCATGCTGCGGCCATGGCCGCGATCCCCAGAAAGATGATCGTCATGATGAACCGCTTCAATGAAGACGGCAGCCCCTTGCTGTTAAGCATTGTATGGTCCGTTTTCAAAGTAACTCACTCCTACTCTTTTCATGGTATTATGTCTTGATCTATATGGTGCCTAAAGTTGTCTTAGACCTCATTTGTTGGTCTCGACAACTTTTCTTTCCCACCAGACTATATTTTTATTATATACAATAATGTTTCCTTAGTGCAACATTTATTTTAATGAAATCACCCAGCCTGCCGCATACCCGCAGACCAACCCCTGTAATTATGTAAATAGCGGAACTTTAATTTACTATTTCGTCTGTCGGTCCTGTCGGTCCTGTCGGCGCTGGCTCAACAAAAATAGCGGAACTACGGTTCGCTATTTCCACTCCAACCGCGACTGGGCGGCTAAAAAGAGGGAATAACGCTTCATAGTTCCGCTATGGGTAAATGTAACTATGGCGCCGGAGTCGGCGTCACTGCGCCTGCGGCGCCGTTCGTGCCTGCCGACTTCTTCGGAACGCCGTCGAGCCCGTAATAGTAATCGTACGCATCGAAAATTTTGCGCGCGATCGGAGCGGCGCCGTAAGCGCCGTACCCGCCTTCCGGCACGACGACCGCAACGGCGAGCTTCGGCTTCTCCAATGGCGCGAACGCGATAAACACCGCGTTGTCGACGTCTTTGTTGCCGGCGACCTTCTGCGTCGACGTTCCCGTTTTGCGGGCGAGGGTGTACGGGAAGTCGTCGAAGCCGTTCACTTTCACTTCTTTCATTCCTTTAAATACAGCATCCCAATATTCCTTCGAGAAATCCGTCTTGTCGAGCACCACTTTCTCGTTAAACTGCTGTAACGGTTCTCCGTCGTAAGTCTCGATCCGATCGACGAGCAGCGGCTTCAGTCTTTCGCCCCTTGTCGCCAATGTCGTCGCATACTGCGCAAGCTGGAGCGTCGTGTACTTCTCGTTCTGGCCCCAGGAAGCGAACACCATGCGCTGCTGGATCGACTCTTTCGTATTCGTTTTGTATTCGCTGATCCCCGGCGATTCCTTCGGCAGACCGCTTCCGGTCAATACGCCGAGTCCGAACTTCGCCAAATACGAATCCCAAATATCGACCGCCTTCTCCCGTTTCCGGCCGTACAGCTCGTTGCCGATCATCGCCGACATGAACGTATTGGACGAGTACTGGATCGCTTTCGTCGCATTAATCGGTCCCCAAGCCCGGGTGTCGGAGTTGGACAGCTTCGCGTTGTTGTCTTTCCCGTAATAGAACGTCCCTGTGTCTTGATAGATCGTGTTGACCCCGAACAAGCCTTCCTTCAATCCGATCAACACCGAGAGCGGCTTCACGACGGAACCCATATACACGATGGAGGTTGGATGATACTTGATCTCCTCGGCCGGATAATCCGGGTAAGCGGTCGTAATCGTGCCGTTATTGATGAACGACTGGATCCGGTCGTACTCCGATTTCGGAATTCCGCCCGCCCATACGCCCGGGTTATAGTCCGGCATGCTGGCCATCGTAACGACCTTCCCGGTTTCCACCTCGATGGCGACGGCATACCCGGCCACCGCGTTCTTGCCTCTGCCGATATACGGATCGTTGCGAACCGCCGGGCTTTTTAAATAAGCAAGGTGATCCATGATGGCCGTTTCCGTGATGCTCTGCACATTTTTATCGATCGTCAAATACAGATTGTTGCCCTTCTGCGGCTTCGTAATTTCGACTTGACCGATGATTTTGTGGGCGGCGTTGACCGGGTACGACTTGACGCCGTTCTTGCCGCGCAGCTCTTCCTGATACATCAGCTCAATCCCGTCATAGCCGACATATTCGGTATCCATGTAACCCTTGGTATTGGTTTTGTCTTTATAGAATTCGATCCCGTACTTCGGCTCCCGCGCCTGGGAGAACGGACGCATATAGCCAACCAGCTGCACCGCCACCGGCTTGACCGGGTCATAGCTGCGGATGCTCTCCTCGGTGATTTCCAGCCATTTCAGCTCGTCGCGGTGCTCCAGGATGAAGGCCATCTCGGCCTGCGTCAAATCCGCCTTGATCCGCCGCGGCACCGAGAAGTAGCTCGGCTTCGTCTCCGTCTCCTTCATCTCCAGGTCGTAACCGACGTCCATCTCCTTGATGATGTCGGCGGCCGATAAGGGGGCAGCGGTCGGGCGGCCGTGCGTGGCAAAGATGTCGGCCAGCCGCTTAGCCAGCGCGACGACTTCCTCCTTCGGCTGCTTCTGCTCGACGCGGAAATAGAGCGATTGCGACGACGTCGTCGAGGCGAGCGGCGCGCTTTGCCGGTCGAAAATATTGCCGCGGATCGGCGGAATCGGCGTGTTCGCATTGTTGATATCGTTCTTCTCTGCCAGCAGTTCCTTGCCTTCGACGAATTGGAGCATCGCCAGCCGCACGATCAGGACAGAGAACAAGAAAAACGTAAAGAAAAAGAACACATTGATCCGAAGCGTAAAATTCCGGCGCTTGCTGGCCTCCTGCTTCGTCGGGTCTTCCATGCCGATCGGTTTTTTCATGAGGTAAAGCTGCTCCTTTCGTTAAGACACAAGCAATTGTCGCAGCGAATGAATGCCTTCGCCCGTATGGTAGTCGTAACGCTTGATCTTCACCGCATCGATGCCCGCTTGCGCCGGCGCCCAAATATCGTTCCGGTCATGGTCGCCGACATACAGCACATCTGCGGCTTCAAGCCCCGCACGCTCCAACGCGAGCCGGAAAATCGCCGGGTCCGGCTTCTCCAGCCCGACTTCCGTCGAGACGATGACCGGCTCGAAGAAATCCAAAATCCCTTTATCCGCCAAAATTGACTTCAGCGTCGGGGCAAAATTCGAAATGATGCCGAGGCGCAGCCCTCTTCGCTGCAGCTCCGCCATCGTCTCGATGACGTCCTCGAACAGCGCATAATGTTCCGGCGACGTAAACAGGTCATACAGTTCATGACAGCAGGCATGGATTTGCTCCTCCGTCCATTTCTCTTCCTCCACGCCGAGCTTCTGCAAAATATAGTGGTACACCTTCATCCAGAACAAACGGTCGGATTCGGGCGAACAAGCTTCGAACGCGTCCGAAGGCTTTCCATAATACAATAGACGAAACGCCTCGGTAAAAAGTTCACCGACTTGCTCTTCCCCGCGATGCAGCGAACGGGAAGCCAAGTGCCGGTGCAGGATCGCGCTCGCCGCCGGTATTGTCAGCAGCGTATCGCCTACATCAAAAAATACGGCTTTATAGGCCGTTAACGGTTTGTTCAGCACGTCTTTACCACCTTTTTTCAATCGATCGTTGTTACCAGTTTACCACAAACCGAACCGGAGAAGAAAAGCTTCTTGCCATGGATCGCCGGCCAAAAAAACCATAAAAAAGCCGGAAGACCGCTGTTCGCGATCCTTCGGCCAGGAAACGGAGACGTTACGCCTCCTTAATATGCGTATCGTTGAAGTTCGGCGGATTGAACCAATTGCCGCCGCTGGCGACCCATGTGGAATCGAGTGGCACCCAAGCTTTCTTCTCGGACAAGTATACCTCGTTCCAGGCATGCGGTCCGTAACCGCCCCGGCCGTCGTAGCCAAGTCCGGTCACAACCTTCACATCGAGCCCGACGGAACGGGCCATGACGGCATACAGCCTGGAGAAGTCGATGCAGACGCCTTTTCTCGTACTGAATGTATCCTCGGGCGTCTGCTCCTTCCAGATGCGCTGTTCCTCGTAAAGCTTGACTTTGTCCCAGTCGTACGAGACCCGCGTGCCGACCCAGCGGTAGAGCAGCTTCGCCTTCTCCTCGTCGGTTTTCGCCTTGGCTGTCACCTGCCGGGCCGCCTGCGCGATATCCGGCGCGATCCGGGCGTCGAGCACCTCGTATTTGCGCTGTAAAATGTTGCTGAACTCCTGCTCTACCGCACGGGTAAAAACAGGCAGCTGATTGGCCAGAAAATCGCCGGTTACCGGCTGAATGACTTCCTTGGCGCCTTTCTGGTATAACGAGGACGCTTGAATGTAACCCGCCACAGGCGTTTGCGGAAACAGCGTCGTGAAAATGAACAGAGCGGCAACCAGGACAAGGCCCCGGCCGAGCCCCGTCACCCCGCCGATACCGCCGCCCAGCAGGCTGCTGAATACCGTCGGCGCGCCTCCGCTTTCCCCGGATCGCGGCAAACGGTCGCCGCGAGCGGACAGCCAACCGTCCACAACGGGATCGATCAGCCGGTAGACGAGCTGTTTGATCAGACCGTAGCCGACCACGAAGAGCACACTGTTCCGCAGCAGCGAGAAATCCCGCAGCCCCGTCACGACGGTATAATAGAACTGCTCCCAAAAACCGAGCTCCTCGGACGGAATGGTAATATTCAAGCCGACGAGCCAAGCCTGTACTTTCGGCGACATCCCGTTCGTCAGCATCCACGCGAGGAACAAGCTGACAAGTGTAACGGCGCCCTCCGTCACCATCAGCGCCAAATGCTTGGCCGAAGAGGAAGCGCCGCGAAACAATCCTTGTATGACGGAAAAGAAAAATACTGCAGCAATAAGCAGCGTGACGGCGTTGAGCGACATCGCCGTCCTTAGCAAGTCCGTATCGCCCATACCTCCTCCTCCTTCCTACCCGGCCCGGTTGATGTCAAGCGCGGCTCCCTCCATTACAAACCCGCGTTCTTTTTCGCTTGGTCAATCAAGCCTTTGATAACATCATCCATTTTGACCGTGAAGGTCTGGTTCATAAACGTCACCTTCACATCGCCCTCGCCGGCTTTGCCTTCGAGCTTGATGCTTTTCGTCGTAACCGTGAACGATCCGTCGGGATTCGCCGCGTACTTGGCCTCTTTGATTTCTTCGCTGAACGTTCGGGCCAACTGGGCCTTCACTTCCGCTGCCGCTTGCGCCCCCACCGTCGTGCCGAATTCAAGCAGTTGATCTTTATAATTCGCCCCGTAGTAGAACAGCCCCGCTAACACAGCCAGCACGAGAATCCATTTCATCACCGTCTTCACCAGGTTGACGACGATGAACAGGACGACGAGCGCACCCACGATGACGTACCACCGGTCCTGTAAAAAATTCATGATAAAGTCCATCCGCTCTCCCCCTCCTTCAATCCCATGTGCGGCTAAACTAGCCGCTTTCCCCATCATACAACAGCTGGTCTCTACTCTTCATCTCTTTTTTTTCGCAGCTCGGCGAGCTTTCGCCGGATCTCGTCAGAACGATCCTTGTGCCCGGTGCCCTTGCGCGTTCTTTTCAACCGAAGCGCCGAAACGACCAGCACGGCGATCAGCAGCACCCACATGAAACCTTCCATTTGGCCGTCGCCCCTTTCTGTTAGGGTTGCAAACCGTTAATCGGGCTAATCGTTAACCCGTTCAATTATTGAGGAGTTTTCCAACTGTTGTACTAACTTGGCCGAGCCCGGCGTAAACGTATAAAGAGCTTGTATGAATAAGCCGGCAACGAACATCGGCAGTACCCGCTGTAACCGTTGCGGGATTAGAGAACCTCGGGGTGATAGGATGAAAACCGCTATATGGCTTTATTTGTTTATGTTCGTCGCGATTTTCGATCTGCACGCGCAGTATCCGATTTTGTCGCCGTTCGCCGTGTCCTTGGGCGCCGCCCCTTCGTTCATCGGCCTCATTCTCGGCGTCTATTCCATTACGCATCTACCGGGCAACTTGATCGCCGGATACGGCGTCGATCGCTTCGGCAGCAAAAAATTTATTCTCTTCAGCCTGATTGTAGCAGGAGTGCTTCTCTTGATTCAATCCCGGGTCACCGACCCGTGGCAGCTTCTGATTATCCGCTCGTTCAGCGGGTTCGTCCTTGCCTTTCTGTCTCCGGCTTGTTTATCCATGCTGGCGAAAATCGCCAAGGACCGCGTCCACCAAGGCAAATTGATGTCCGGCAACGGAATGGTGCATACGCTGGCGTCCGTCATGAGCCCGGCGGCCGGCGCTTATTTGGTGGCCCGCTTCGGCTTCGAACAGTCGTTCGTTTATTTGGGATGGGGCTTAATCACCACGGGCGTACTGGCCTCTATCTTCGTCAAAGAAAGCCCGGCTCCCAGGATGGCCGCGTTCGCGGAGCCCTCAAAAGCGTCGGACGCGCACCATACGGCGTCTTCGAATGACGCTTCAGAGCTTGAGACCGCCGCCGGATCGGGTACGATTCCATGGCTGTTTTTCTGCATCCCGCTGGCTCTCTCCTGCTCCCAGGGCATTCTGTTCTTCGAGCTGCCGCTGATGAAAGAGACGCACAGCTCGATTATGACCTCCGGCATATTTTTCTCCTTGGTCAGCTTAGGATCGCTAGTGACGCTCAGCTTGTTATTCTTAAACCGGGTATCGCCGGTCTGGCGCGTATCGTTCGGGAGCTTGGCGCTCGCGTTCACTTTCTTCGGCATGTCGGTGCATTGGCCGCTTCCGATGTCGGTTTCGCTGTTCCTGATCGGGATGGCGAAAGGCGTTATTTTCCCCGCAATCGCTTCTTTTCTTGCCGGGGTCACAAGTGCCAGCCGGTACGGACGCACGTTCTCGTTTTTATCGATATCGTATTCGGTAGGGGCCTTTATCGGCCCGATCGTCTCGGGACATGTACGCGACATCATGTCTCCTTATTTTATCGCATTCGCGTTCCTGATGGTCGCCTTATCGATGGTTCCGTTCCGGGCGATTCTGACACCGTCCCGCACATCTTAATCCGCGGCCGCAAGCCTCGCCGTCCATGAACCGGTCTTTCGCCCGGTTCCGGGCGGCTTTTTTTGTCACATGAGAAGATGGTCGCAAACGGATAGGCCAAAAGTACAAATTATGGTAAATCCCGCAACCTTATGTAAATGGCCTCCGTTAAGGAGAAACCACCGTGTTTCGGACCAGACAAGCTTGGGTAATCTCCATAGGACTACCCGATGAAGCTGAAACATGATTTGGCAGTACGGACATAAATTGGATGTTCGTGCCGAACTCTTCTGGTGGAATTTCTTAAACGAAGGAGGTGACTAGTTTTGTCCGACCCATCTCATCATGAATATCGCACAGACCCCGTTCGATTACCAGATCAAGCAGAAAGGAGTGAATTGCGAATGAAGCCTTCTGTTCTACAGAAGACGGCACACTTTACCGTTCTTATGATGATGTTATCGTTTGTATTGCCGGTTTTGGCCTACGCGGGTACTGGTTTTAAGGATTTGACTTATAAGAACGGCACGGTCACCGGAACCGTATATTCCGATGTGTACAGCTCCTCCGTAACGCCGTCCGTTTATTTCTATGATCCGAGCGGAAACTACTTGGGCGTTACGACCGCTACATACACCGTGTACGACGGCGTGTACAACTATGGATTTACCCTCAATAACGTAAGCACCTTCGATTACGTCCAAGTATACGGACCGAAAGGAACCGGCTTTAACGTGGCGGATTCCGTCTATCAATCCGTATACTTGACGACAGATCCGGGCAACTCCGGAGGCGGCGGTGGCTGCTGCGCAGGCGGAGGCGGTTCTCCTTCCACCGGCTCTGAATCGATTCAAGTCGGCGCCGACGGAAGCGTCAATGCCGATACCTTGAAGAGCTCGTTCGAAAAGTACGACACCGTTACGCTGAACTTGAGCGGAGACAGCGTCTCCATTCCGGCCAAAGCGTTAGAGAGCTTCGCTTCCGATACTGACAAGCTGTTGAAGGTGACGAATGCGAACGGCACGTATAACATTCCGCTGCACGTCTTGAAGCTAAGCGACCTGGCCGCGAAGGTTGCAGTCACCGTCAGCGAGCTGACGGTGAAAATTACGATTGCCAAGGCCGATACGGCAACCAGCAGCGCGGTGGACGCCGCAGCGAAGCAGTTGGGCGGCTCGGTGCTTGCCCAGCCGGTCGACTTCAACATCGTCGGCGTCGGCAAAGACGGCAAAACCGCAGCTCCGGATTTCGGCAGTCATTACCTCAGCCGTGTGCTCCCGTTAAGCGGAAGCAAGAATCTCTCCAGGGCGACCGGAGTTCTGTACAACCCGGCCACCGGGAAGCTGAGCTTCGTTCCTACGCTATTCACAGATAAGCAGGCGACGCTGAAGCGTAACGGCAGCAGCTTGTACGCCGTCATTCAGCTCGACAAGAGCTTCGCCGACATCAGCGGGCACTGGGCGCAGCCTTACGTGGAACTGCTTGCAAACAAGCTCGTCGTGGACGGCGTAACCGATACGTCTTTCCAACCGGAGCGCAGTATCACCCGCGCCGAATTTGCGGCTTTGGTCGTCCGTGCGCTCGGTCTTGAGCCGTCCGGCAGCGCCGGATCGTTCCAGGACGTGGCCGCAAGCGATTGGTTCGCCGGCGTCGTCGGAACCGCAGCAGCCGCGAAGCTGATCGACGGCTACGAAGACGGCACATTCCGTCCGAATGCCACGATTAACCGCGAAGAACTGGCCGCCATGGTCGTCCGCGCTCTGGCCTATGCGAAAGCGAAGCCGGATGTAACGCCGACCGAACAAGCGGCGCTGCTCGCGAAGTTCAAGGACTCCGGCACCATCGTCTGGGCGCAGCATGAACTGGCCGTCGCCATTTACGCCGGGATCATCGACGGCATGACGAGCGATACGCTCGGCGCTCGCCAGGATGCGACCCGTGCGCAGTCGGCCGCCATGCTGAAGCGCCTGCTTGTGAAGGCGAACTTCATTAACGAATAAGAATCGATCTTGTACGTACGAACAGCCCCGGCGCTTCCATAACGGAAGCGGCCGGGGCTGTTATTTATTCATCGTTTAACAACACGTATTTGTGCATCGACAAACTTCATAAAAGCCAAACGGCCCGTGTCGTCATGCGCTTCCCTGCCGCCTCATCGCCCGCTGGGCCTTCGACAATTTCCTGGGAAATATGTACAGGAACAGGTTGGATCGGACAGTAATAGGGGATATACTACAACTAAAGCGTACATAAAATAAGACGGAATGCGAGGAACGAGTATGCCGATTGCCATTATTGTCGAAGGAAAAAACGACAAGAGCCGTCTGAAACGGCTGCTAACGGACGATATTCTGATCGTGTGTACCTTCGGTTCTTTAAATACCGACCGCCTGGAAGAGCTAAAGAAATCGGTCGGCACCCGGGACGTCTATATATTCACCGATAATGACTCTTCCGGCAAGAAAATAAGAGGTATCCTGCGGGATACGTTCCCGGACGCCGAACAAATTTATACCCGCCGCGGCTACGCAGGCGTCGAAGGTACGCCGGACGAATATTTAATTCAACAGTTAGAAAAGGCCGGGCTCGAGGAATATATCTTATATCCGCCCGTGCTCCCGACCTTTGAGAAGTTTTAAGTCCGTTTATGCGATGAATTTCATTAAATAAATGACAAGCGTGACGGTAAAAATACTGAAGATCGTCGAAGAAAAAACAACCTGAGACGAAAATTCCGGTTCATTATCGTACTCTACCGCAAGCAGCACACTGCTTAACGAAGTTGGCACCGCACAGGAAAGCACAAGCGCTTGCGCCATGACGCCGTCGATGCCGAGCAGCTTGACGATGGCAAATCCGACCGCCGGACCGATGCACAGCCGAAGCACATTGGACAGCATGACGTCCGAGAAATTCAGCTTCCATTTCATGCTGCCCAGCTGTACGCCTAGCGTGAGCAGGGCGGTTGCGATGAACGCGTTCGAGATATAGTTGATCGGCGTATATACCGGGTCCGGAATCGGCACCTCCAGTCCGCGCAGCAGGAAGGCAACCGGAATCACATAGATGACGGGCATCGTCAGGATCGTGCGCATCGTCGCCTTGCTATCGTTCTTATTGGTCGCACTGCTCACCGAATAAATGCCGTACGTGTTCGGAATAAGACTCTGCATCATCATGATAATGATTTGAACCGACAGCGTGAACGCATCGCCGACAAACACGAGCTGGTTGAGCGGAATCGCATAGTTGGCGCTGTTGTAAAAGATGACGCTGTTCCGCATCGCCGGTACCATGCCGCCTTCATATCTCCGCACGCGGATGACGATTTCGATCAGCATGTACATGGCGGCGAAGAATAGAGAGAAAAACAGCAGCGTTTGCCCGATTAGCGCTAACGAAAGTTGCGATTCATATAACATTTTGAAGACGATAGCCGGAGAAAATAAATAAAAGTTCAGCTTGGACAATGTCTTAATATCCAGTCGGAAAGCTCGATACAACCAAATCCCCAGCACAATCATAATCGTTAAAGGAATAACGTTATTCAATAAAATATGCGTAAAAACGTTCATGCTGGCGCGAGCCTCCGAAGCAAGCTATTTTTCTTTGCTGATTTTAATCAAATCAGCTGCCACTTTCTCCACGTCCAAGTTCTCGTCAGCGGCCGTATAGTACGTTCGCAGATCGCCTTTGCCGTCTACGAGCAGGAACAAGTTGCTGTGGGTCCAGGTATCTGCTTTCGGATCTTTGGCTACCATAACGCCGAACTTCTCGGCCAGTTCCACAGTCGCTTTCTCTTCACCGCGCAGGAAATACCAGCCGTTATAATCCGGATGATAACGGTCGGCGAATTCTTTCAGCCGTTCCGGCGTATCTTTCGTCGGATCGAAAGTGATCGACAGTAATGCCGTTTTCGTGCCGAATACGCCTTTCTCCTTAAGAATGTCCTGAATTTTCGACAGCGTATACGTCGACGGCGGGCATACGTCTGGACACGTGGAGAAGAAGAAATATACAAGCTTCGCTTTCCCCGCCGTATCGGCTAAGGTGACCTCTTTGCCGTCCAGATTTTGCAGTTTGAAGTCGGGCGCTTTGCGCAAGACGTCCATCGTCTGCTCCTCCGGACCTTTCAACAGCATGTAACTGAACGTTCCGATCAAGCCGAGCAGCAGCACAATCACGACAATCTTAAATGAATTTTTCGGCATCTGTAAGCCCCTCTCTTCATAAAACAATCCCAGCCCGTAAGCGAGGCGTGGGATCGTTCGAAAGTATATGATTACGGCAGCAACGTCGTCGACGTCGTGCTGATCATCATGATGATGAATAAAAACATCAAGTAGTTAACGGAGAAGATAAACATCTTTTTGGCCCATTGCATATCGTCTTTGGCTTTAAAGCCTTTCAAGCTGAGGAATGCCCAGTACAGCCCCATCAGCACCGCAGCGTAAAAGTACAATTCACCGACATAGTCGAACACGTACAGCAGCAGCGAAACCGGCACAAGCAGCACAATGTAACGGATCATGGCCATCTTGGTCGGGTAAATGCCTTGAACGACCGGCAGCAGCGGAAAGCCTGCCGCACGGTACTCCTCCATGCGGCGGATGCCGAGCGCCCAGAAGTGCGGCGGCTGCCACAGGAACAAGATACCGAATAGGATAAGCGCCCCCATGTCAAACTGCTGCTGCACCGCGCAGTAGCCGATGATCGGAGGCACCGCGCCGGAGAAGCTGCCGACGAACGTGCTCCATACGGAAGTCCGTTTAAACCAGGCGGTATACACCCACACGTACAGGAACAATCCGATCAGCCCAAGCAGCGTCGATAACGGACTGCCGACCAAAAACCATAACACCGCCAAACCGGCCACGCCGAGCACGATGCCATACCCGAGCACCACCTGCGGGGAAATGCGTCCGCTCGCCAAGGCGCGCTTCTTCGTACGCTCCATCTTCGCGTCCAGATCGCGGTCCAAGTAGTTATTCAATACCGTGCCCGATGCCATCACGAGCGCGGTTCCTAGCAGCATATAAATCAGCTTCAACCAATCAATTTGCCAGCCGGACGCTACCCAAAATCCACCCAAGGCTGTAAGTGAGTTGGAGAAAATAAGACCGGGTTTGATCAGTTGATAGAAGTCTTTCCAACTTACCGGTGCACTTGCCGTCGATTCTGCCGCTGCGGCCGTTTCGACATGAAGCTCCAGGCTTGCCTGCTCTTTCAATTTGTGAACCTCCTTGTGTGAAAAATCGAACAAGCGTTGTTGCGATTTGTCCACGCTTTTACATGTCCCCTTTATAATAGCAACCCAAGGGTCGTTTGACAACAAACCGGGCACGGTGTTCAAAATATTGTCGAATGCGCAAAAAAAACAAGCGACCGCGGGCTGCGGCGCTTGCCAAATTCACTTATGGCTGATTACCCGATTCATTCTAGACCTGATCTATTTTTATAGAAGAAAGTCATTTCGGAATGACAAATGCCTGACGGTCGAACAGCCGCTGCCGCACAAACAGCCAGGCCGCATGCAGCAGCTGCTGCAGCTCGAACACGCGCCGACCTAAGACGAAGACGGCCAAGCCGTAGCGGTACGTCAAACTGACGCCGACATACAGCTCGGGGAATTTGGCGGCGAATTCCGATAAATGCTGCCGCAGCTCCTCCACAACGGCCGCATCCGCCCGCTCCGAGAACAAATAAAACATGCCGAGATGCGTAAAGCTGTGCCATCGCGGAATAACGCCGACCCTCCCCTCCTTCGGGACGATTTGCTGCTTCGCTTGGTAAATCATTTCCCCGTCATAGGCGACGGTGAACCGGCTGCGAAGCTTCTCATAATGGAAACGTTCGCCGCGATGCGTCCGGCCGGGGCAAGTGAGCTCGCTAAGCATCAGGGTCGAGCCCCGCTCCATCTCAACCGCGGTGTCACTGATCAGCGTCGCGTCCCGATACAACATGAGCGGTTCCGGCATATATTCGACGTAAGCGTCCTTGCCGAGGTGCAGACGCTGCCGCTGTTCGCTTACGGCGTTCTCACCGTCACGGGGCGGATGCACCTTCGTATACGACTGGTTCGTGATCAGCACATCGGCGGTTTCCCCGATTCGCCATTCCAGCTCGTAGCAATCCCCGGCCATGATGCCCGGTGAAGCGTCCATAACATAAATGCCGAGCTGGTTGCCCGGGAACGGGAACGTTTTGGCGATTTTCAACGGATACGTCTGCGCGTGCCGCCGAAGCTGCGTGCTTCCGTTCGCACAGACAATATCCGCGGAAATCGTGCCGCTGACTTTAGACATGGCTGTATTCGTGTTCGATCCATGCCACGATATCGTCGAGTCCCTGACCGTTGAACAAGTTCGAGAAAACGAACGGCTTGTCGCCGCGCATGCGGATCGTATCCTCCTCCATGACCTGCAGGGACGCGCCGACGTGCGGAGCCAAGTCGATTTTGTTGATAATCAGCATGTCGGAGCGCATAATGCCGGGACCGCCCTTGCGCGGAATCTTCTCGCCCTGCGCCACGTCGATAATATAGATGAAGCGATCCACCAATTCCGGACTGAACGCCGCCGCCAGATTATCGCCTCCGCTTTCGATAAAGATGATGTCAAGCTCCTGGAAACGGCGCTCAAGCTCCTCAATCGCTTCGAAGTTCATCGAGGCGTCTTCGCGGATCGCCGTATGCGGGCAGCCGCCCGTCTCTACGCCGATAATACGCTCCGGAGGCAGTGCTCCCGAATGAATCAGAATACGCGCATCCTCTTTCGTATAAATATCGTTGGTAATGACCGCAATGCTGTATTTGTCGTTCAGCTTGCGGGCGAGTCTTTCGACAAGCGCCGTTTTACCGGAACCTACAGGGCCTCCGATGCCGATTCGCATCGGACGGTCTCCTTCAATATTCGGCGCCTCCCATTGTTGGTGGTGATGAGCTCCTCCTTGACACATTTCGCACCATTCCTCCTTCATTATTGATAGGATTAAATTCTATTTACGATAATGTTTTATGACATAAACAATCGTGAATATAAACCTTCATGACGCATCATGGCAATCTCGATTAGTGGCACGCTGCTGTAACCATCCTCCAACGGGTCTAATATCGACGCTTGCCTCCATGACCCGGCGATCGCCGGCATCAGCGAGGCGAGCAGCTTTTGCCCTTCGGTTTGGCCGAGCGACATGAGCCGGAGGCCGCTGTTCACTGCCGTGAGGGCGCATTGGTACAAGTACCCCTCCGCCGCCATAGTCAGCGGTACGCCAAGCTGCCGCGCGATCCAGCCGTGGATCAGCGGATGCGTGCCGGGACATCGGGCGTCCCGTATTGCGGTGGCAAGCGGCTCCCACTCAAGGTCCGGGTACATCGACCGCGCCAGCTGAAACAGCCTGCGGCCCATTTTGACCGTGCCTTCCCTCGTCTCCAGCGCCGGCCGCTGCATATGCTGCATCCGGTCCAAGCTCCACAAATCGTCCCACCTTGACGCCGGCGACCATTCGTAAACCGCCTTGACGGCAAGCGCGTCGACAGCGGACCAGCTACAGTACAGCATCGCTTCAATAAATTCACGCAGGTGGCCCGGAGTCATCACCCGGCCTTCCTGAACGAGCGTTTCGAGTCCGAAGGAATGGGAGAAGCCTCCGATCGGCAGCGCTGAATCGAGCAGCTGCGAGTAGGCCAGCCAGGAATATCCTCCGCCCGAATTCATCCTTGTACAGCCTCCTTAAAATAAGAAGTAACGCTGCGCCATCGGCAGCACGCTCGCCGGTTCGCACGTGATCGACGCCCCGTCCACCTTCACTTCGTACGTTTCCGGGTCCACCTCAATCGAAGGCGTCTGATCATTATGAATCATATCCTTCTTCTTAACAGTCCGGCAGCCCTTGACCGGCTCCACCCGCTTGTTAAGCCCGAGCTTCTTGTGTACGCCGGCATCGAAAGCGGCTTGCGATACGAACGTGATGCTGTGCTTCAGCGCCATGCCGAACGCGCCGAACATCGGCCGTCCGAACACCGGCTGCGGCGTCGGAATGGAGGCGTTCGGGTCGCCCATCTGGGCGTAGGCGATCAAGCCGCTTTTCACGACCAGGTCGGGCTTCACCCCGAAGAAGGCCGGCGACCAAACGACGAGATCGGCCACTTTGCCGACCTCCACCGAGCCGACGAGATGCGAAATGCCGTGGGTGATGGCCGGGTTGATCGTATATTTGGCCACATACCGCTTGATCCGGAAATTATCGTGGGCTTGCGTGACCGCCGCATCCTCTTCCGGCGCAGGCAAGTAACCGCGCTGCTTTTTCATCTTATCCGCCGTTTGCCACGTACGGATGATCACTTCGCCTACGCGCCCCATCGCTTGCGAATCCGAGCTGAGCATGCTAAACACGCCCAGGTCGTGCAGAATGTCCTCTGCGGCGATCGTTTCCGGCCGGATGCGCGAGTCGGCGAAGGCCACGTCTTCCGGTATGCGGCTATCCAGATGATGGCAAACCATCAGCATATCCAAGTGCTCCTCTACCGTGTTCACGGTATAGGGCCGGGTCGGATTCGTCGAGGACGGCAGCACGTTCAGCTCCGACGCGATCCGGATGATGTCGGGCGCATGCCCGCCGCCCGCTCCTTCCGTATGGTACGTATGAATCGTCCGGCCGCCGATCGCCCGTATCGTGTCTTCCACGAAGCCCGACTCATTCAGCGTATCCGTATGAATGGCGACCTGTACATCGTAACGGTCGGCAACGCCTAAGCAAGCGTCAATCGCCGCAGGCGTCGTCCCCCAGTCCTCATGAAGCTTCAATCCGATCGCTCCCGCTTCAACCTGTTCGGCCAGCGGTTCGGGGAACGAGGCGTTCCCTTTGCCGGTAAAGCCGAGATTCATCGGGAACGCCTCCGCCGCTTCCAGCATCCGATGAATGTGCCAAGCGCCCGGCGTACAAGTGGTCGCGTTCGTGCCCGCCGCGGGACCGGTGCCGCCGCCGATCATCGTCGTCACCCCTGAAGCCAGCGCCGTTTCGATCTGCTGCGGACATATATAATGAATGTGCGTATCGATCCCGCCGGCGGTAATGATTTTCCCTTCGCCCGCAATCACCTCGGTCGATGCGCCGACAATCATATTCGGATTGACGCCGTCCATGACGTCGGGATTGCCCGCCTTGCCGATCCCGACGATGAGGCCGTCCTTTATGCCGATATCCGCTTTATAAATGCCGGTGTAATCGATCACGACCGCGTTCGTAATGAGCGTATCGAGTACGCCCTGATCCCGGGTGTGCCGGCTTGATTGCCCCATCCCGTCGCGAATCACTTTGCCGCCGCCGAATTTACACTCTTCGCCGTATACAGTGAAGTCCTTCTCTATCTCCGCCCACAGGTCGGTATCCGCGAGTCGGATCGCATCCCCCACAGTCGGTCCGAACATGAGCGCATACGCTTTACGGTCTATCGACGCCATCTAGATGCCATCCTCCCATTCGGCCAACCGGATGCGCACCGGTTCCGGCAGCTTTCCGCGGCGCACGCTGCCGGCGGACAATCCGTTTAAACCGAACGAAAGTCGTTCGCCCCCTAGCTCGACGAGCACGATCTCCTTCTCTTCGCCCGGTTCAAAACGGACGGCGGTACCGGCCGGAATGTTCAACCGCATGCCGTAAGCTTTCTCCCGATCGAAGCGAAGCCCCCGGTTTATTTCGAAAAAATGATAATGCGAGCCGACCTGAATCGGTCGGTCGCCGATATTGACGACGGTGATCACAGCTTCCGCTTTCCCGGCATTGATCGCCAGGCTGCCCTCACGAACCCGAAATTCGCCAGGTATCATTGGAATCTCCCCCTCCGTTTCGATGAACGTATTACGCCTTTAAAATTTGATCGGCTGGTGCACGGTCACCAGCTTCGTTCCGTCCGGGAACGTCGCCTCCACCTGCACTTCATGAATCATGTCGGGCACGCCCTCCATCACTTGTTCCGCCTTTAATACCGTTGTTCCGAACTGCATCAAGGCCGCCACCGACATACCGCTCCGGGCCCCCTCCATCAGCTCGGACGTAATCAAAGCTACGCTCTCGGGATAATTCAGCTTAACGCCCCGTTCCAGACGCCGCCGTGCCAAATCCGCAGCGACCGTGATGAGCAGTTTTTCTTTCTCCCTTTCCGTCAAAAACATCGGTGCACCTCCAAAACACGAATAATGAGGATGAGATTAGGTTTTATTATATTCGCGCTTATTACGTTTGTAAACAATTTATGTCATTTAATATAACATAAAAAGAGCTGAAAAAGGAGGTTATCTCTAATTTTAACCGAAAATCCTAATGATAACGTCAGTATCAGGTCAGATACAAAGTGAATTTAGTCGATTATTTTTTGTATGTAATATATATTGACATAATTTCCGGATGTCACTATGATAATCGTGTGATCACCAATTTCCAAATAGTAGGGGAGTGGATGAATTGAGAAACCAAAAACAAAGACAAAAACAAAGACAAAGCTTAACCGTACTTATGGCAGGAGCGCTTGCATGGACGGCGCTGCTTGCCGGATGCGCAAGCCAGACAACGCCGGCCGCCACCTCGGGCTCCGAAACCCCAACAGCGACCATGACCGAAGCCCCGAAAGACGGGGACGCCGGCACCGTGCCCGTCGGCGTGCTGCACTCGTTGACCGGCACCATGTCCATCAGCGAAGTATCCGTTCGAGATGCGACTTTGCTCGCCATCGAGGAAATCAATAAAGCCGGCGGTGTGCTCGGCAAACAAATCAAGCCGATCGTTGAAGACGGCGCGTCTGACTGGCCGACTTTTGCAGAGAAGACGAAAAAGCTGCTTCAAAAAGACAAAGCAGCAGTGATCTTCGGCGGGTGGACGTCGTCAAGCCGGAAAGCGGTTCTCCCCGTCGTCGAACAGAACAAAGGCCTGTTCTTCTACCCGGTCCAGTACGAAGGTCTGGAAGCATCTCCGAACATCTTCTACACCGGCGCTACGACGAACCAACAAATTGTACCGGCCGTCACATGGCTCTTGCAGAATAAAGGCAAAACATTTTTCCTCCTCGGCTCCGACTATGTCTTCCCGCGCACGGCAAACAAGATTATTAAAGAGCAGCTGAAAGCCGAAGGCGGCACCCTGATCGCCGAGGAATACACGCCGCTCGGCCATACCGACTACAACACGATCATCAGCAAAATCAAGAAGGAAAAGCCGGACATCGTCTTCAACACGTTGAACGGAGACAGCAACGTCGCCTTCTTCAAACAATTGAAGGATGCCGGCATCAGCGCAAGCGACCTGACGACCTTGTCCGTCAGCGTGGCGGAAGAAGAAATCCGCGGTATCGGCGCCTCCGTGCTCGAAGGACATTACGCAGCATGGAACTATTACCAAACGACCGATACGCCGGAGAACCGAAAATTCGTTGAAGCCTACAAAGCGAAATATGGCCAGGACCGCGTAACCGACGACCCGATCGAAGCCGGATACTTCGGCGTATACCTGTGGGCGGAGGCCGTTAAGAAAGCCGGTTCCTTCGAGGTTGACAAGGTGAAAGAAGCTGCCAAGGGCCTCGAATTCAACGCACCGGGCGGCAAAGTGAAAATTGACGGCGACAATCAGCATGTATTCAAAACGGTACGGATCGGCCAGGTGCAAGCCGACGGCCAATTTAAAGAAGTTTGGAACTCGGGCCAGCCGGTGAAGCCGGATCCGTTCCTCACCACGTATCCTTGGGGCGCGGAAGTGACCAAGAAATAATCACGCTGCACATCGTAGAACTGAACGTATTTCTGGACGCGGGACTGCCTTCGGGCGGTCCCTTTCCTTCAACCTCACCTTTACAGCTTGACTCCCAAACAAGGAGGCGAACCTGCCATGAGCATTTTGCTGCTTCAGTTGTTTAACGGCATTTCCCTCAGCTCGATTTTGCTGCTCATCGCACTCGGGCTGGCCATTACGTTCGGTCTGATGAATGTGATCAACATGGCGCACGGCGAGTTCCTGATGATCGGCGCCTATATGGCCTACATGATCCAGCTGGCGTTTCAAAAATATGTGCCCGCCTCGGCATTCGGCTATTATTTTGCCGTCTCGCTCGCCGTCTCGTTCCTCGCGGCGGGCCTGATCGGTTGGATACTGGAAAAAACGCTGATCCGTTTCCTCTACGGCCGCCCGCTCGACAGCCTGCTCGCCACTTGGGGCGTCAGTCTTGTACTGCAGCAGCTTGCACGCTCGATCTTCGGAGCGCCTAACGTCGCCGTCAAAGCGCCAAGCTGGCTCGAAGGCGGCTGGACCGTCACGGCCGAGCTCATCCTGCCTTACAAGCGGCTGTTCATTATCGCCTTAGCCGCCCTGTGCATCATCGGCCTTTATTGGTTCTTGTACCACACCCGTAACGGACGCAACATGCAGGCCGTCATGCAGAACCGTTCGATGGCCGCGTGCGTCGGCATTTCCACCAAACGCGTGGATGCGCTCGGCTTTGGGCTCGGTTCGGGACTCGCCGGCATCGCCGGCTGCGCCTTGACGCTGCTCGGTCCGATCGGCCCTTCGATCGGCACCTATTATATTGTAGACGCGTTCATGGTCGTCGTGCTCGGAGGCATCGGCAAAATCGTCGGCACGGTCGTCGGCGCGCTCGGCATCGGTGTCCTGAACACCGCCTTCGAATACTCGACGAGCGCCACGCTCGGCAAAGTCATCGTGTTTACCCTGATTATCGCGTTCCTGCAATGGAAGCCGGCCGGGCTCGTCACGATGAAGTCGCGTGCGCTGGATTAAACCGCAGAAGGAGTGTATGACGCATGAAACTGACGTTAGGCAGTACCCAAACCAAAGCGATTGCCACCGTGATTTTAATCGCTCTTTTATGCTTGGCCCCTATGGCGTTGTCCGAATTCAGGCTCGGTCTGTTGGGCAAATTTCTGGCATTCGCCATCCTGGCCATGGGGCTCGATCTGATCTGGGGCTATACCGGAATCCTGAGTCTCGGCCATGGCGTTTACTTCGGGCTGGGCGCCTACTGCATGGCGATGCACCTGAAGCTCGTCGCCTCCGATGGCGGGCTGCCGGACTTCATGTCATGGAGCGGCGTGGAGAAGCTGCCCTGGTTTTGGGCGCCCTTTCATTCCGCCGGAGCGGCCCTGCTGCTGGCCATAGCCGTGCCTACGCTGGTCGCCCTCTTCCTCGGTTATCTCACGTTCCGCAATCGCATCCGGGGCTCCTTTTTCTCCATCCTGTCGCAAGCGCTCGTCATCATCACCGTCACCTTATTCGTCGGCCAGCAGGGGTATACCGGAGGGTCGAACGGCTTGACGAGCTTCAGCACGTTTCTCGGAATGCCCGTGGGCGATCCTGCGACCAAAACCCTATTTTATTACGTGACGGTCGTGCTCGTCGGGCTCGTCATTTGCTTTTGCCTGTGGCTGACGTCCGGCAAGCTCGGCAACATCTTAATCGCCATTCGCGACTCAGAGAACCGGGTACGGTTCCTCGGCTACAACCCCGTCGCTTATAAAGTGTTCATCTATTGCGTGTCCGCCGCGCTCGCCGGGCTGGCCGGCGTCATGTTCGTGCTGCATGAAGGCATCATCTCTCCTGCACAGATGGGCATCGTCCCTTCTATTGAAATGGTGCTGTGGGTCGCCGTCGGCGGCCGGGCCACCATCTTCGGTGCCATAATCGGAACCATCCTGACGAACAGCGCCAAAACAACGTTCAGCGAAGCGTATCCGGACTGGTGGCCGATTCTGATCGGCGCGATGTTCATTGTTGTGACGATGTTTTTGCCGAAGGGCATTGTCGGGTCGATCCACGATCTGTTGAAGCGCCGGAAGAAGACCACATCGTCACCCGCTTCCCCGCGAAGCAGCGCATCGCTCGCCGCAACGGCAGGCACTGAGCCCAACAACACCTGATAAGAAGGAGGCCTCACCCATGATCCAACCTCTAACGTCACCGCGTACAGAAGCAGCCTCCCCCCTCATTCGCATCGAAAACCTGGAAGTCAGCTTCAGCGGCTTTAAAGCGATTCGCGGACTGAATCTGCTGCTCGCTCCGGGGGAACTGCGCTTTTTGATCGGTCCGAACGGCGCCGGCAAGACGACCCTTCTCGACGTGCTCTGCGGCAAGGTGAAGCCGTCGAAGGGCAGCGTTAAGTTCAAGGACAAGATCGACCTGGCCCGCCACCAGGAGCATCAAATCGCACAGCTGGGCATCGGACGCAAATTCCAAGCTCCCTCCATCTTCTCCACCCTATCCGTTTACGAAAACATGCTGCTCGCTGTCAAACAAAAGCGCGGTATCTTCGGCGCTCTGTTCACTTCGTCGCCCCCCCAGCAGCGGGCCCGCATCCGGCATTATTTAGAGATGGTCGGACTCGCGCATAAGGAGACGGCGGCGGCCGGCTCGCTCTCGCATGGGGAGAAGCAGTGGCTTGAAATCGGCATGCTGCTGAGTCAGGAGCCGGAGCTGCTGCTGCTCGATGAACCGGCCGCCGGCATGACAGACAGCGAGACCGGGAAAACCGGCGAGCTGCTGCAGCGGATCAGCCGAAGCCAGACAGTCGTTGTCGTCGAGCACGACATGGAATTCGTGCGTCAGTTCGCCCAAATCGTAACGGTTATGCATGAGGGCGCCACTTTGCGGGAAGGCACGATGGAGGAGATTCAGAACGACGATAAAGTCGCCGAGGTTTACTTAGGGAGGAGGACGGAACGACATGACGAAGGATAGCGGCGTAAATGCCGGGCTGCGCCTGCA
The DNA here is from genome assembly GCF_055379675.1 of Paenibacillus sp. JCM 9796. Classification (NCBI taxonomy): domain Bacteria; kingdom Bacillati; phylum Bacillota; class Bacilli; order Caryophanales; family Paenibacillaceae; genus Paenibacillus; species Paenibacillus sp. JCM 9796. The sequence continues at coordinate 3,811,611 of NZ_AP043723.1, read as the reverse complement.
AGCGCTGGAAGCCGGATACGGGGAGAGCATGATTCTGCGGCAAGTCACGCTGCAGGTAAAACCCGGCCAAGTCGTATGTTTGATGGGCCGTAACGGCGTCGGCAAAACAACGACGATGAAAACGATCATAGGCCTGATCAAGCCGCGAAGCGGCAGCATCTCCTATGCAGGCCAAGACATAACGCGATTTTCACCCGATCTGCGCGCCAAGGCCGGCATCGGCTACGTCCCGCAGGGCCGGGACATTTTCCCCCAGCTGACGATTGAAGAAAATTTGCTGCTTGGCCTGGAAGCCGCGCCTTCCAAGCTGCGCAAAGCCGGCATTCCCGATTCTGTCTTCGAGAATTTTCCCATTCTCCGGGAAATGCTTCACCGGAAGGGCGGTGATTTGAGCGGCGGCCAACAGCAGCAGCTTGCGATCGCCCGCGCCCTTGCTGCCGAGCCGAGGCTGCTGCTGCTCGACGAACCGATGGAAGGCATCCAGCCCTCTATCGTTCAGGATATCGAGCGCGCCATCGAAGCGATCAAGAAAATCGGGAATACGTCCGTGCTGCTGGTGGAACAGAGTCTAACGTTCGCGACAAGCATCGCCGATTATTATTACGTTCTCGATAAAGGCGTCATTGTGGCCGAAGGCGATCCTTCGCAATTAAGCGAAGAGATGGTGCGCAAACACCTGGTTGTATAACGAAGGGAGCCATCCGCCCCGAGCCTGTAAGCAAAAACAGGCTCGCTTTGGCGTTCCCCGTCTCTTGTGTTATCATAAAAATGGATTACATAACCCAAAAATATCCATATAGAGGGAGCGATTCACGATGACAACCTTGAAGCAAATCCATGACGCCACCACGCTTAACAACGGGGTAACCATGCCTTGGCTCGGCCTGGGCGTATGGAAAACGAAGGATGGGGATGAGGTCGTTCAAGCCGTCACCGACGCGCTTGCAGCGGGATACCGCTCTATTGACACGGCAGCCTCTTACGGCAACGAAGCCGGAGTCGGCCAAGCCCTGAAAGCCTCAGGCATCCCGAGGGAACAATTGTTCGTCACGACCAAAGTATGGAACGCGGATCAAGGCTTCGAATCGACGCTGCGCGCCTTCGAGGAAAGCCGGCGCAAATTACAGCTTGAAACCATCGATTTATATTTGATACATTGGCCGGTCAAAGGCAAATACAAAGAAACCTGGAAAGCGCTGATCAAGCTGCGCGACGAAGGCTATGTACGCGCGATCGGCGTCAGCAACTTCCAAGTCCATCACCTGCAGGACCTCATCGACGACAGCGGAGTTGTGCCGGCCGTCAATCAGGTTGAATTCCACCCGCTGCTGCAGCAGTTGGAGCTTCGCCGTTTTTGCCAAAAGCAGCGTATTCAACTGGAGGCCTGGAGCCCGTTGATGCAGGGCAACCTCGACCTGCCGCTGCTGACCGAGCTTGCCGGCAAGTATGGAAAATCGCCGGCGCAAATCATCCTTCACTGGGATCTCCAGCACGGCATTGTCACCATCCCGAAATCCGTTACGAAACACCGGATTCAGGAGAATGCCGATCTTTTCGACTTCGCGCTTACCGACGAAGATATGACCCGTTTGGACGGATTGAATCAAGACCGCCGATTCGGACCGGATCCAGACAATTTCGATTTCTAACCGACTGCTCTGAGAACCGTAAAGCCACAGGCTTTACGGTTTTTGCCGTTTACAAAAAAATACAACCCCCACCCGTCAACAAACATCCGCCTATCACATAGTATAAATTATGTGCGAAAGCCTAGATGCAGCGAGCGACCAGCGGCGAGCGTTATGATCCGGCAAGTCATTCTCTTTGGTATGTCAGTTCCACCCGGCGCCAGTTCGGCCCGGCGCAACCAACCGAACACCGGACGCTAGCAGAAGCACGGTTTCTTCCCCCCTGCAGGCAGCATGTGCCCAGGCGTTCAATGCACCTATCAGGCGTTAACCCCAAAGGAGGTTTTTCGAAAATTATGTACAATCAAGCTTACCGCCCGAACACCAATGCTTACGGCTACCCGATGTATTCGCCGGGCCCGGGCCCGACTCAACCGATCGCACCCATGGGCGCGACCATCCCAAGCGGTTCGACCTTGCCGGGCATGTCCCCGCAGTCCCAGGCAGCGCACGGCTTGCTCCCGCTCGAGCAATCGTTCATCGAGAACATTCTGCGATTAAACCTTGGCAAGGTAGCCACCATCTATATGACGTTCGAGAATAACTCCGAATGGAACGCAAAAGTGTTCAGGGGTCGCCTGGAAGCCGCCGGCCGCGACCACATCATCATCAGCGACCCGACCACAGGCATGCGGTACCTGCTCCTCATGGTTAACCTCGACTACATCACCTTCGACGAAGAACTTAATTACACGTATCCGTTCGGAGGAGGCCCGACCGGCCGATAAAGCTGACTCTTTAAAAAAACATACATGGTTAAGCCGGAAACAGCGGATCCCCTATTTGGGGGGATTCCGCTGTTTCTTTATTTTCGCCGGCACGACTGCCAAATCGATCAAATACCTATACCGTTTTCGAATCGCTTGAATATAGCTGGATCATAAGCTTCGAGCAAACGAAAGGTTTCGTCCTAATGGGTGATCCTCGTGAACTTCCATATATGGACTTTCCCGCGGCCGCCGGCGATCCAAGGGTCTATGCGGCGCCACAAGCGACCTTCTTCCGTCTCATCGGGCAGGCCCGGCGTTATCGTTCCGGTCCGGGCCGCTTTCATAGCCGCGTAAGCTTCATCGCTCAACCCGTTCCAAATTTCAACGAACAAACCGGGCTGTTCAGCCCCCTCATAAACGTCCATTTGTTCGAACTGTTGTTTCAAAACGGCCGCCCACGTTAAATAAGAAGTACGGTACTCTTTTTCAATCCGATACTCGACAAAAACGATACACACTTTTTTCACCCTCGCCACCTTTATTTTGTTCAAGAAAATGATACACTACTAGTAATGGACTGCAAATCACATTATGGAAGAAATACGCTTTTCAGGAGGTAAGTCCATGGACACCGGTACCCATCTCGTCATCGGGCTAGGACTGGCAGGGCTCGCTTATATTGATCCTGTCGTAGCCGCAGATCCCGTCGTTGCGACGGCGGTCTTGATCGGAACCGTCGCGGGCTCGCAAGCGCCCGATGCGGATACGCTGCTTCGTTTGAAGAACAATGCCGTTTACATTAAAAATCATCGCGGGATCTCCCATTCGCTGCCTGCGCTTTTCCTTTGGACGGCAGCCATCTCCGGCGCGCTCTGGCTTTTCTTCGACGGATTGCCTATGCTGCATGTCACGATGTGGGTGTTCATCGCCGTTGCATTCCACGTATTTACCGACTTGTTCAATACGTACGGAACGCAAGCGCTTCGTCCCTTCTCGGAGCGATGGGTGTCATGGAATATCATTCATATTTTCGATCCGTTTATCTTTTTGGCGCATGTGGTCGCCATCTTCCTCTGGTCGATGAGGTTGGTGGACCCGGCGGTCGCTTTCCCGTTGTTATACGGATTGATAGCCGTTTATTACGCGTGGCGCTCGTGGCATCATCACCGGCTGGAGTCCACCTTGTACCGTCAGGATCCCGAGTACGCGCCCGGCGACAAGTACACGTTAATCCCTACCGTCCATCTGTATCATTGGCAGGTCGTGAAACAAAAGAACGACACGACGTTCAGCCTGGGCGAATATCGCAACGGCCGGATCAAGTGGGTCGATCACGTCAAATGCGATTGCCATCCGGCGGTAGAAGCTTCCAAAGCGCATCCGAATATCGCCTCCTTCCTTTACTTTACCTCGTTTGCCTGCGCCGACGTCAAGGAGCACGGCTGGGGCTACGAGGTACGCTGGGCCGATGTGCGCTACCGGCATCGCAAGCAGTATCCTTTCGTAGCGGTGCTGCGGATGGACAAATCGTTTGAAACGCTCGATTCTTATGTCGGCTGGGTGAACGATACCCGGCTGGAGAAGAAGCTGCGCGTCGATATGAATTAACCGGGCCTTAACCCGCCAGCGGACATGCGCCACCCTTCAGGCTCATGCTCCGCTTCTTTCAGCGGACTTGTTCGCCATATATGATGAAAAAGCCCAAGGAGATTGGCTCCCTGAGCTTATGTCGATACTACGCTGATGCTAAGAATGCCGTCTGCAATTAGCGAGTTTGACCCGCGATTGCTTGCTCGGCGATTTGGACCAAGCGACGAGTGATGTGACCGCCGATCGCACCGGTGTCGCGAGATGCCATGTAACCGTAGTAGCCGTCTTGCGGGATTTGGATGCCCAATTCTTGAGCTACCTCATACTTTAATTGATCCAATGCCTGTGAAGCTTGTGGTACGACCAGAGCGTTGCTGCTGCGGGATTGACCTGCACCCATGTTCAGCACTCCTTTCAATTGAATGATGTCTTTGATGTATTTGCAAGCTTGCAAACTTATTATGTGCCCGCTGTAAGAAACTATACGCACCTTTATGAAAAAACCTTTCGAGTTTCAAATTTTATGGAGCAAAGGCGGATTTGAACCCTTATGAACAAAACTCTTGCGCTGATTTATGCCCTTGTCGGGACCGCGCTGCTGACAACGGTCAGCTACTTTATCGCTGCAGGCCGACCATGGATGGCCGTATTGACCGGCATAATCGCCCTATTCTTTATAGGATCCGGCTTTATCGTGAAGGCCAGACAGCGGAGACGGCGCGAAGGCCGGCAGCAAGAAGAACGCTGACGGATCGATACATAAAAAAGAGCTTGTCCTCCGGGTGAACGATCACACCGTCGGACAAGCTCTTTTGTCGTTTCAAAGAACGACAAAGCCCATCTTCGTTTTGACTTCCTTCAGCATCCGTTCCGCCTGCTCGGCGGCCCGCTCCTTCCCTTCGGCCAGGATGCGGTGCAGCTCGCCGGATTCCCGGATCTCGCGATAGCGCTGCTGCAGCGGCTCCAGCACCGTCACGACAGCCTCGGCCAGGTCTTTTTTAAACGGCCCGTAGCCTTGTCCTTCGTAAAGCGCCTCGACTTCGGCAATCGTTTTATCAGCCACCTGTGTGTAAATGCTGATCAGGTTGCTCACCTCCGGCTTGTTCGCCGGATCGAATTTCACTTCGCGCCCCGAGTCCGTTACCGCCCGGCTAATTTTCTTGCGTACAACGTCCGGCGCATCGAGCAGCGCGATGTAGCTGCCGGCATTCGGATTGCTCTTGCTCATCTTCTTGGAGGCATCGTCAAGCGACATGACACGCGCCCCGACTTCCGGGATGTAGCCCTGCGGAATTTTGAACGTCTCGCCAAACTTGCCGTTGAACCGCTGCGCCAGGTCGCGCGTCAGCTCCAGATGCTGCTTCTGATCGTCGCCCACCGGCACGAGATCGGCATTGTACAACAGAATGTCGGCCGCCATCAACGAAGGATACGTGAACAAGCCCGCACCGACGGATTCTTTGCCGGCCGACTTGTCTTTAAATTGCGTCATCCGCTCCAGCTCGCCCATATAGGTGAGCGTCGTCATCAACCATCCAAGCTCCGCATGAGCGGACACCGTCGATTGCAGGAAGACCGTTGCCGCTTTCGGATCGATGCCAGCCGCCAAATACAGCGCCGCGACCGACTCCGACTGCTCTTTCAACGCCGCCGGTTCCTGCGGAACCGTAATTGCATGCAGATCGACCACCATAAAGTAGCAATCATGGGTGATCTGCAGCTTCACATAATTTTTCAAGGCTCCGATATAGTTGCCCAGCGTCAACTGCCCACTGGGCTGCATCCCCGACAGCACTCGTAATTTGGACATGTTCTTCTTCCTCCTTGATCATGGAAACTTCTCTTCTTCCGGTCCGACTGCAAAACAAAAAGGCCTCCCGCCGCAAGGGACGAGAGACCGTGGTGCCACCCTAATTCGCCCGTTGCCGCATCAGCCGCGAATCGGCGATCGACAAGAGCCTTGATCTCCTGTAACGGGGAGTGACCGTAACGGTATAATGCAGCGCCCGACTCCTAAGCCCGGGCCCGGGTTTGACGCCTGTTCCACCGTTCAGCTCGAGGATCCATTCGAACGACCGCCGCCTGCCGGTTCGCACCTGCCACCGGCTCTCTGCAAAGCGTGCCTGCCGCCTACTTATTCCCGTCATCGCTTATTAGACGTCATTGTACCGAACGGCATGCGGCATGTCAAGATCACTTTTTGACCAAAAACTTGTCCTATATTCATTCCGCAGTGCATACGCTATAATAATAATTACGAAAAAGAAGGAGAGACCGTGCTTTGCAAACGACTATTCAACGACTGGCCACTAACGTTCTCGCCGTTTTATGCATCATCATGTTCATCCTTATTTTCAGGCAAAAACAGCCGCCCGACTTGTCGTGGATCGGCTCGGAGGAGCTTCAAAACTTTAAGACGCTGTTCATCAGCATCGTGCTCGAGGCGCTGCCGTTCGTCCTCCTCGGCGTCCTGGTTTCCGCCCTGCTGCAAATGTTCGTTTCCGAGCAAACGATCCGCAAATGGGTGCCCAAAAATCCGGTGCTCGGCGTTCTGTTCGCCTGCGCGCTCGGCATCGTCTTTCCGCTGTGCGAATGCGGGATGATCCCGGTCATACGCCGCCTGATTCTCAAGGGCATGCCCGTATATACGGCCGTCGTCTTCATCCTCGCCGGTCCGATTATTAATCCGGTCGTATACGCCTCCACCTTCATGGCGTTCCGTACGCGTCCCGAAATCGCCTACTCGCGCATGGCGCTCGCTTTTCTCGTCGCCGCCACGATCGGGCTGCTCGTGTACCGTTTCGTCCGCACCAATCCGCTGCGGGCCGGCTTGAAATACGGTGCCGCGCCTGTGCACACGCACAATCACGCGCATGAACACGGGCACGAATATGGGCATACGCATCATCATCATACAGCGCATGGGCATGATCACGGCCATACGCATGATCACAGCCATACGCATGCTCACGGTCCCGGATGGCGAGGCCGCTTGTCCGGCGTGCTTGGGCACGCATCGGACGAATTTTTCGACATGGGCAAATATTTGATTTTCGGCGCCATGCTGACAGCCCTGATTCAAACGTTCATGTCCCGGGAAAGCCTGGTTTCGATCGGGGAAGGAACGGTTAGCTCGCATCTGTTCATGATGGGCTTTGCCTATGTGCTGTCGCTCTGCTCGACGTCCGACGCCTTCGTCGCCTCGTCGTTCGCCACGACGTTCTCGGCAGGGTCGCTGTTGACCTTTCTTGTCTTCGGACCGATGCTCGATATGAAAAGCACGCTCATGCTTCTGTCCGCCTTCCGCGCCAAGTTCGTGCTTCTGCTGACCGGGCTGCTCGTAATCGTGACGTTAATCGGCTCGCTGCTGTTCGAACGTATCTTTTTCCAGTGAGGTGTCCTATTATGAGTCCACGTCTGCTCAGCTTTCACCATACCATTAAAGCGCTCATCTTATTCGGCTTTGCCGGTTATATCGCATATCTCGTGCACAGCGATCGAATTTTGCTCTACATCGCGCCCCGCATGGTGGATTACGTCAAATGGTCCTCCCTGGCGCTCTACGCCGTGGCTGTGTACCAAGGCTATCAGGCGGTACGCACGTTCCGCAGTACGCATGAGCCGGATTGCGACTGCGGGCACGATCATACGCCGTCGCGCTCCATTCTCAAGAACACGGTTGTATACGGCCTCTTCCTCCTGCCGCTGCTGCTCGGGTTCTTGCTTCCGGATACGTCGCTGGGCAGCAGCTTGGCCGCGAAGAAAGGCATGAACCTCAGCAGCGCCAGCGCCGTGAAGAAAGAAAGCGAGCCTCCGGAGGCAGGTCTCTCGTCCTCCAACGCAGCCGCGCCAGGCGCGGACAATCCGCCGCCGGCGCAACCGCCGGCCAAAGGAGCCTCCGGTTCTCTCGATGCGTTGTTTCCATCGGATAAGTTCACGAAGCAGTACGCCGATTTCGCGAAGAAGCTGTACGCTTCCGATCAGATTACCGTCCAGGAAGAATGGTTTATCGAGACGCTCACCTCGGTGGACCTTTACCTGGATGCCTTCATCAGCAAAAAAATGCAGCTGACCGGTTTCGTCTACCGGCAAGAGGATATGAAAGACAACCAGTTTGTCATCGGGCGCTTTTCCATTCAATGCTGCTCCGCGGATGCCGCACCGTTCGGCGTGCTTGCCGAGTACGACCGCGCCAAAACATTCGCCGCAGACACCTGGGTCACGGTCACCGGCACCCTGGAGAAGACGAAATTCAACGACGTCGAGATCATGGTGCTGAAGGTCGAGAAGGTAGCCAAAGCCGAACCGGCGAAGACACCCTACGTTTACCCGAACATGAATTTCGGCGCTTAATGGAGGGTCACCCGCCTGAACTTCTGCAGCAAGCCAAAAGGCTCCGGCAGCGCGTTAAGCGTTGCCGGAGCCTTTTTCCTTCGCTGTCTTATGTGGAGGCGGCGCTTTGCCTTTTTTGAATCGCATGAACGCCCATGACGACGACAATCAGTTCTTCCATCGGCAGCGTCGAGTCGTTGGTCAGCTCGAACGCCCCGGCCCCGAACATCCCGTCCACGCGGCGGAATTCGGCGGCCAGCTGCTCCCTCTCCGTCTTCACCGTATATTCCCGCGAGAAGGCGGGGGATTCGATATAGAACGTCCCGTGCGTATCGCTATCATATACATACCGTTTGGTAAAAAAAGTGAACTTCGCTTTTAACGTGCCGATTTCTTGGTCCCCTCCGTTAAACACGAGCCACGTATTGGAGAAAGCCCGGAATTTTCCGCTATACGACGTTAACCCATCTGAGAAACTCTGGACCGTTACGCCGGATTGAAACATGCCGTGCAGGTCGAGCGTGCCGATTTTCCGCTCCCGTTCATCCGTGATGTCCGTTTCCCCTCTGGACAAAAAGTTGTCGCGAACATATACCTTGCGCGCTTCCATCACTAACATCTCCTCGCTTTCCGTCGATCGGAGGCTTTGTCATTTTTAACGAACGGCGCGGTTAAAAGGTTTCGGTGTTCAAACATTTTCCACGCTTCATAATCGCATTCATTCCAGTGAATAGTAAGGGTACCGGTGAAGTTATGACAAGGGAGGCGAATCCTGCGTGACACGTTGTCTGTCCGGCGCTATAGCGGCGGTCATCTTGCTTGCATCGTTAAGCGGTTCCGCCGCCAGCCCCGACGTTCACCCGACTGCCGTCCGGCAAGCCGTTCCAGGAGCGGCGTACGAAGTACCCCGGCTGCGCTCCGGCCCTCCCTGCCCGCAGCCGGAGCAGAAAGCGTCGATCGCCGCCATCGGCGATGTCTTGATTCACCGCTCCATTTATGACGACGCCCGCACAAAGACCGGCTTCGACTTTCGGCCGATGTTCGAGAAAGTCCGTCCTGCGCTCGCGGCGGCGCACGTGACTGTCGCCAATCAAGAGAGCATCACCGGCGGGATCGGCATCGGCTTGTCCGATTACCCGACGTTCAACAGCCCGTTCGAGACAGCCGACGCTCTCCGGGATGCCGGCGTCGATGTCGTTACGATGGCCAACAACCATACGCTCGATCGCGGCGAGAAGGCTGTGCTGCAAGCGATCGGGCACTGGCGGGACTTGCAGGTCGAGTACGCGGGAGCGAGCGAGAGCGTCAACGATCGGCGGCGTATGCGGCTCGTGAAACGGAACGGCTTGAAGCTGGCGTTTCTATCATATACCTACGGCACCAACGGCATTCCTTCACCGCCAGGCAAATCCCATCTCGTGCACCGGCTGGAGCCGGGCGTCCTGACCGCCGAAATTCGCGAAGCGAAGCGGCTGGCCGATGCCGTCGTCGTCAGCCTGCACTTCGGCGTCGAATATCAGCGGCTGCCGAACGACGAGCAGAAGCGCCTGGCCAAACTGGCCGCCGTGTCCGGCGCGGACTTGATCCTCGGCCATCATCCGCATGTGCTGCAGCCGCTCGAGTGGATCGACAACGGCCGTAACGGCGGACGAAGCCTGGTCGTCTACTCGCTCGGCAATTTTATCGCCGCTCAGAAGCAATCCGACCCGCATACGCGAATCGGCGGCATCTTGAGCGCGGACCTCCGAAAGGTACCGGGGCCGGGGCCAGAGGCCGGTTCGATAGGCAGCCGCATCGTCGTCGAGAACGTCACATTCCTGCCCACTTACATCCGCTTCAAGCGGTGGCGCGGTTATCGTGTCGTTCCGCTGGCCTCCGTGACGGAAGAGGAATTAAAGGACGCGCCCCGCGTCTTTAAAGAAGTGGCCGCCCATATGCGCCGCTGGATGCCGGACCTTACCGTCGCGGACGGGTTATAAACGACTATGTCGAATATTTCAAAGACAACTCATCCAACAATCGGCGAACCGTGGGGACGGTGTCTTTGTACAAAGGGCGGTAGTCGAGCGGCTCCACGAAGCTCAGGAACGTTTCGGCGATATCCCGTACCTGCCGAACGTACTCCGCCTTATCCACCGTATAAGACGCTACCCGGCGCGGGGCTCCGCCTTGCCGCTCCTCCACTTCCGTCAATTCCAGCTCCCGCTCGCTTCGGTGGATGACGACGAACGAGAACGCCCGGCATTCCGGATCGCCGCAGCCGCAAATAAAGAACGGAACCTTCGTCCACGCGTCCACCCCGGCCCAGCGGTCCGGTTCCACGTTCTCCAAAGCGCTCAAGAGCAGGGCCGGCAGTCCGACGTCCAGACATAAAGGCTCATCGATCACGGTTTCACCGTCGATGTCGAGCCGGACGTCGGCGTGAACGATCTGCAGGCCGGCGTCAAACGACCAGTTGCGGTAAGTTAATGAAAATGCCATGGCGGTTCTCCTTTTCACCCGGTGGACACATTTACCAATTTTTTTCAAAGAGTATAATTATTGCTTTGGTACATACTACCTTCAAGAACGGAGGTGATATCGATGGGCGCAGGACAATCCCGCAGCAGCAACGCTTTGGTCGTACCTCAAGCTTCCCAAGCTTTGGACCAACTGAAGTATGAAGTTGCTCAAGAGCTGGGCATCCAAATTCCTCAAGACGGGTACTATGGTTTCATGGCTACTCGCGACACCGGGGCTATTGGTGGCCACATCACACGTCGTCTGGTTCAAATCGCCGAGCAGCAGTTGGCCGGCAAGTTCACTCGATAATGCAGTACCTCGAATACTTAACGGGGCGGTTCCCTCGCGGAACCGCTTTTCCATGTGCGGCCGCCCCGATTGTCCGAGGCCGGTATTGTTCATTATAAACGATTTCCACCGCTCCCGTCTAAGCGCAGGATGGAATCCGTAAAAGTGAAATAAGCCTCCGGCATCAACGCCAAAGGCCCATCCTACTATAAATGAGGTATAAGTGCTGATCAATCGGTATTGCCGTTTTTGTCGGGATTGACAAGATTCGCCATATTATAATTCGATTCGAACGTGACGCTTGTGCATAACAAGTTTTGCCGCATCGCGAACTCGAACTGGATTTCGCCGTGCGACCATTTTTTCAGCTTTAACGACTCAAGGGCCGTCTGACGAAAGGAGTGCTGGTGGCTTTCGGTCAGTCCCCGGTCCGCTTTCTTGAGTTCGCTTCCTCTACTTTCCAAGGGAAAGTGCCTGACCCCGAACTTTCCTACCATGTTGTTGCGAATTTGCACGAATACGGTGCCCGACGTCAAATGCGCAAGCTCTTCCTTTAATTCCCGAAACACCAGGTCCAACTGCCGCGCTAACGAAACCTTCTCCAAAATCAAAAGCATCATCCCTTCTTTTTGAATTAATGGAATATTATGTATATCCTGATGTAGCCCTATTATAGGACAATAAAATCAAAATATCAACAAAAATTCACTTTTTTCGCTATGCATGTAGGCCTATCGAAACCCCTTTCTTCCAACCCTATAGACCAAAACTTACAAGCAGTGGTATAATTGCCCGTAGGATTAATCGCCTTGTATGAGTCGTTGATCCCAGAACAGATTGAAGGGGTCGTTCGGGTATGAACAGATTTTCAGGCTTATCGTTTAAGAACAAGCTCCAGCTTGGGTGCTACGCCATCGTTGCCGTTTACTCCATCGCTATGCTGTTTTTCATTTTTCAATCCTCGTCAAGTATGCTCTGGGGGCTTATTTTACTATTTCTGCTGGCCGGGTTAAGTTTTCCTTTTATCCGATTCCTGGAAAGAACGCTTACAGAACCGATCAGCGATATTTCCCGCGCCGCGATTAGCATCTCCAAGGGCGACTTCACGTCGAAAATTCACATTCAATCGAACGATGCGCTGGGCGAGCTGGCGAATTCGTTCAACCGGATGACGGAGAAGCTGCGCGAAATTTTGAAGGATACCGGTAAAGCGTCGAAACACGTGTCGGATTCCAGCCGGGACATCTTTTACAAGAATGAGAAAATGAAAGCGGTGCTCGAAGAAGCCGCGATCGCAGCCAACGAGCTTGCAGCCGGGGCCAATCAAATTTCCGAGGAAATCAGTGAGGTTTCTGCCGCCACGAAGGACATCGAGCATAAAGTAACCAGCTACACGGAATCGACGCGGGAAATGAATGCGCGCTCCGGCCAAATGCTGGAGCTGGTCAATAAAGGTCTGCAATCCGTCGAAACGCAAAGCGACGGCGTCCGCAAGAACGTCGAAGCGACCGCCAACGTCTCGAACACGATCAACTCGCTGGCCGAGCTGACGAAAGGAATTTCCACCATCACCGCGTCCATTTCGGAAATCGCCGAGCAGACGAACCTGCTGTCCTTGAACGCCTCTATCGAAGCGGCACGGGCAGGCGAGCATGGCAGAGGCTTCGCCGTCGTCGCCCAAGAAGTCCGGAAGCTTGCCGAAGAGTCGACGACCTCGACCCAAGAGGTGTTCGGCTTGGTGCGCAGCATTGAGCAAGGCATCCAGGAAGCGCTCTCGTCCATGGCGCAAAACGAAAAGATCGTGCAAGAGCAAACCCAGCTGATTTCCGAGACGGAAACGGTATTCGGAGAAATCGTAAGCAGCGTATCCTTCATCAGCGAGCAAATTTCAAAGTTCGCGCGCGAAAGCGAGCAGATGCTGGCCGGCGCCCAACAAATCTCGGCGACGATGGAGAACATATCGGCAATCACGGAGCAATCAGCCGCCGGGACGGAGCAAGTGTCCGCCTCCATGAAGGATCAGATCGGCGCCGTGCAAGCCATCGTGGCCCAGTCGGAAGAAATGACACGGCTGGTGACGCAGCTGCAGCTCACGATGAGCATCTTCAAGCTCTAGTACATAAGAAACGGCCATGTGAAAGAGGCTGACCCCCGCAGATTATCATCTGCCGCAGGGTCAGCCTCTTTCCTTGTACACCGAACGGTCGAACGGTCGAACGGTCTTATTCCGTCAAGCGCAGAAATTCATGCACGTCGGCGACCGACAGATCCAGCGCCTGCTGCCAGAAGTCCGGCTTCGTCAGGTCGACGCCCAAATGTTTACGCGCCAGCTCTTCCACGGTCATCCGGCCGGTATCGCGCAGGAGCGCCACATACTGGTCCTCGAACGCAGCTCCCCGGCGGAGCGCCTCGGCGTACAAGCCGGTGCTGAACATATAACCGAACGTATACGGGAAATTGTAGAACGGTACCTCGGTGATGTAAAAATGCAGCTTCGACGCCCAAAAATGAGGATGATATTCCTCGAGTGCCTCACAAAACGCCTGCTTCTGCGCCGCCGTCATCAGCTCGTTCAAGCGCTCGATCCCGACCAGCCCCCGGCGCCGCTCCTCGTAGAAATTCGTCTCGAATATAAATCGCGCATGGATGTTCATATAGAACGCGACGGATCGCTGTATTTTATCCTCCAGCAGCGTAATCCGCTCAGCCTCGCTTGACGCGGCCTTCACCGCCGCGTCGGCGACGACCATCTCCGCGAACGTCGAGGCCGTCTCGGCCACGTTCATCGCGTACTCCTGTGCAAGCGCCGGCAAATCGTTCATGACGTGCTGGTGGTACCCGTGGCCCAGCTCATGCGCCAGCGTCGCCACATTGGAGGCCGTGCCGGCGTAAGTCATGAAGATCCGGGTTTCTTCGGCGATCGGGAACGACGTACAAAACCCGCCCGGCCGCTTGCCGGGACGATCCTCCGCTTCGATCCAGCGGTTCTCGAACGCCCTCTCCGCAAAATCAGCCATCCGCGGGCTGAAGCGGCGGAACTGCTCGACGATCAGCTGGGCGCCTTCATCATAGCTGAACTCCAGGCTGCCTTCGCCGACTGGCGCGTCGACATCGTACCAGCTCAGCTTCGGAATGCCGAGCAGCTTCGCTTTCCGCTCCAGATAACGGACGAAGATATCTTTACCGCCCTCGATGACGCCCCACATCGCATCGAGCGTTTCCTTCGTCATCCGGTTGATCGCAAGCGGCTCCTTGTGAATGTCCTCCCAGCCTCGGCGCTCGTACAGCTTCAGCCGGAACCCGCCCAAATGATTCAGCGCGTCGGCGCAATAATCCGCATGCTCGGCCCACTGCTCCTCCCATGAACGGAACAGCTTCTGCCGCACCTTCCGGTCGGGGCTGTGCATCCGGTTGGCCGCCTGACCGGCCGACAGCTGAAGCACTTCGCCGTTCTCCTCATACGGAACGCGGAACTTGCTGACGGTCGTGTTATACGACTCGCCCCAGCCGTGATACCCGTCAACGGCCAAATCGTTGACAAGCGCCTCCTGCTCCGGCGGCAGCTTGTCGGCCGCAAGCAGCTTGCGCTCTACGAGCGGATAACGGATTTCCGCCGTTTCCGGATGCGCCAGCAATGCCTGCCAGGCCTCCTCCCCTATACGCGTCAGCAGGTCGTCGAAATGCGTTTGCGCGGAGGCGTACTCCGCCCCAATCGCCTTCACTTTACCTGCCAGCATGACGGCCGTCTTATCGTTCTGGTTAGCGGCGGCCAAGCAGGCCGTGAACGAGTCCGCTTCGCGCAATGCGAGCGCCGCTTTCTGCAGCAGCGCAAGCGTCGGCAGCAGCGCCGTCGCTTCCTCGGCCGTGTTCGGCACGCGCAGCTCCTTCAGCGCGGTACGCAGCGCCGCGATATTCGTCTCCAGCTGACGCAGAAAGCGGGCAAACGCCTCCGATTGACTGCCTCCGGCAAAAAAACGCTCCAAATCCCAGGTTTGAGGCAAAGGACTTTGCATGAGTGAACACCGCACCTTCCAATAAGGGATATACTTCTTTTTCCATTAAACCATAATTTGACGTCCAGCCCAAATGGAGCTCTATTGTTCGGACGGGTGCGTCAAGAGGCGCAGGCCCCCGCCCTTCCGGGATGGTTTCTTGTTGAATGCAGGTCCTGGATATGTTTAAATGGAGACTATAGATGTACGAATGGGAGTTGATTTCGGAAGATGAGACCGCTGCAAATTTCTCCGGAAACGGCACAAAAGCTGGCCAAACAGTTGAACGTGCCGCTGGAGCACCTGATGCATATGCCGCAGCATATTTTGCTGCAAAAGCTGGCCGAGCTGGCCAAATCTGCGGAAGCGGATAGCAAAACCGGCACCGCCGCCGAAGCTCAAGAAAAGCCGAAATCGGAGTAACCGAAAACGATGATACCTTTCGAAAATACATGGCCTTACGACCGGTTCGGTCAGGACATCTACGTGCAAAACTGCCCGTTCTGCCAAGCGGAGAACGTCCTGCTGCCGCTTAAAGCGAGGGACATGCAGGAGCTTCAAGACCGCGTCAAGAAGCTGCTCGTATTCCCCTGCTGCCGCAATCGGCTGACACTCGTCGATGCCGATTCGGACTATTTGCTGGCGAGCCGGCCGCTTCGCCGCGGCGACCGCCCGAAATCGACATAACAGCAGACAAGCGGGCGCTAATTCCTGCAAATGGCATAACAAAACGCTTAAAGCAAATTCGTTTCCCGCCTCCCCGGCCCGGCAGCGAATTCCCTTTAAGCGTTTGTTTGTTAGTGCAGCTTACATACGGAGTCTATAATTCTTGGACATCTTCTTCCAGCTGAAGCTTTTGCTCCTGCATTTCCTCCCGTACGGCCTGCCACTGCTCCCGGCAAGCCCGAATCATGCCGGCATCCATAATCTGTTTGTCGTTCACGACGCGTGCGAACCACTTGACCGCTTGATTGAAATTTTTCAAGCGCCGATGCAGCTCTCCGATTAAATACATGAGCCTGGCGTTGTTCATCTCGGAAGCTTCCGTCTCAAACGTCCGGATATACTCCTCAAGCGCGTATTGAAGGAACCGTTTCTCCTGCTCCTCGTTTCCCTGATGCCGATACAACCAGGCAATATGGTGGAGCAATGAGGCGGTGACCCGCCCTTTTTCATTCACCGCCTGCGCGCATACGAGCGCCAGCTTAAAAGCATATAATGCATCATCCCATTGACGTTCGCCGCCGCAGTCTTTGTACGACCACTTGGCGCCGATCTTCTCCTTAAAAGCGTTCTTCTGCTGAAGCGTGAGGTGCTCCTTCGAATTTTCGGTGCCGGCGAAGCCGCAAAACGGACAAATCCGCACGACGTAATAATCGGGATTCAGATCTTTATAATGCAGGCAAAAGTCCGTGTCGGACTTGATCGACTTCTTGAAGCTCGGCCTTACCCGAGACGTTCTGAATTCCGCATCGCACTGGGGGCATTGGACTTTTGCTTGGAATAGAGGCTCCATCATTTCATACACTTCCTTTAATCGGCATATGACATTCAGCTGTTCACAAAATGATAGGCAGGCCCCTTCAGCCGTTCCAGCACGGCGCGCCGCAGCTGCGGCTCCATGCCGGTTTCTTCAAGCGCTAACGCCATGCAGCCGAGCCACGCTTCCGCTCGCTCTTCGGTAATGGGGAAAGGGAGGTGGCGGGCGCGCATCATCGGATGGCCGTATTGTTCCGAATACAGCGGCGGTCCGCCGAAAAATTGACTTAAAAATAAAGTTTGCCTCTCCATCACCGGCCTAATATTGTCAGGAAATAACGGGCCGATCAGCGGGTGGGCCTGAACCTTCGGATAGAAGGCTTCGACGATTCGGCGAATGCCTTCCACCCCGCCCATCGCTTCATATATCGTCATCGATTCTCGTTCATGCGTCAAAGCAATCAGCTCCTTAACCCTAAGATAATCGGCGGCACCGTCCTTGTCTTACAAAGGGGGCGCGATGTCAGTCAACAAAAAAAGATGCTAATGCATGCGCTTTAGCATCGTCATTCGAATCCTATCCCACTCGGCGCGTTGACCGGTAAACACAGCAACGGCCGTTTCAACTTAGGCGTCTTCTTCACCAGAGGTCATTAAGGTCTCCCTGATGACATATACAAATGCACATACGAGAATTCCAGCAATAACGCCCATCATAAGGATCACTCCCATTCTCATATTAGTACCATTGTACCATAAAAAAAATAAACAAACAGCATTTTTGAAAGCACTCTCTTTAATTTTTGCATGCCTATATCTTCCATTCAGGAGCATGTCTCCGGGAAGCTCGTCATATACCAGAATGACAGGCTCTTTGGAGAGGAAGTGACTTTTTTGCGCAAAACAAATCCCGGCCTGCAGCTCGCCGCACTCGCCGCCGTCCTGTTAGCCAGTATGATGCTGATCTTTCCGGAACCGTCTTTTCGGGCGTCCATCAAGGGCATTGCCATCTGGTGGGATGTGCTCTTTCCCGCACTGTTTCCGTTCTTCGTCATCTCCGAGATGATGCTCGGCATCGGCATTGTGCATTTCTTCGGGACGCTGCTCGATCCGATGATGCGGCCGCTATTTCGCGTGCCCGGGATCGGGGGCTTCGTGATGGCGATGGGTTTTGCCTCCGGGTATCCGATCGGCGCCCGGCTGACGAGCCAGCTGTGGGATCAGCGTATCGTTACCCGCGAGGAAGGCGAACGGCTTGTCGCGTTTACGACGTCGTCGGATCCGATCTTTCTGATCGGCGCCGTATCGGTCGGCTTCTTTCACAGCCCGTCGCTTGCCGGGCTGCTCGCCGCCGCCCATTACGGCTCAGCCGTTCTCGTCGGTTTGATGATGCGGTTTCATGGCAAGCCGAGGGCGGGTCATGGCGTTCAGATCCGGGAGGCAAAAGCCCCCAAGGTCAGTCGGATAGGTATATGGAAGCAATCGTTTCGGGCGATGCACACGGCTAGATTGCAGGACGGACGAACGCTTGGCGTCATGCTGACGCAAGCTTTATCCTCGGGTCTCCAATTATCGTTCGTCATCGGAGGCTTGGTCGTGTTTTTCTCCGTCGTCATGGAAGTACTGGCGTCCGCAGGCGTGATGTCGTTCATTTATACGGGGGTGCAAACCGTGCTGCAGGGCGCAGGCATTCCCTCCGTCTTGGCAGAAGCCGTCGTGAACGGATTTTTCGAGGTGACGCTAGGAGCCAAAGAGGCCGGCAGCGCAATCGGCATTCCGCCCATGTACAAAGCGGCGATTGCGGCCTGGGTGCTCTCGTGGGCAGGGCTGTCCGTTCATGCGCAAATCGTCAGCGTGCTTCACCGCACGCCGTTTCGCTACACGCCGTTCTTATTCGCGCGGTTCGTGCACGGCTTGCTGGCGGCCGCCCTGGTCCTGCTCCTCTGGGAGCCGCTGGCCGCCGTTCCCGCGACGTTCGAGCCGTCCGCTTACTCCACCGTAGACGTGACGCAGCCGCTCGCGACCTGGTTCCGGCATACGCTGCCGGCGGCGCTGACGGCTTTTACGGTTTCCCTTGTCATCATGCTGCTGCTGTCCGCCTGCTTCCTCTTCGCCCGAAGATGTATGAAGCGGATCCGAACTTAAGTTCATACGGTATATCCAAAATTTAGATTGAGGTGACCTGATGCATACGTTGTTCCGTGCACGTCAAATCCCGCTGCCTGCGGCCCTTGTCCGATTATCCGAGCTTGCTCACAACCTGTGGTACAGCTGGAACGACAGCGCCAAGTCGCTGTTTGCCGAGATCGATGCGACCTTGTGGGACCAGTGTCAGCACAACCCTATGCGTCTGCTCATCGAGGCTCCGAACGAAAAGCTGGAACGGCTCGCCGGGAATGGCGATTTCCTAAGGCGCTACCAGGCGGTTATCCAGCAGTACGACGACTATATGGAGAGGCAGACCTGGTTCGAGCGGCAATACCCGCAGCACGTTCATCAAGCGGTCGCTTACTTCTCGGCGGAATTCGGCTTTCACGAATTGCTGCCGATCTACTCCGGGGGGCTCGGCGTGCTTGCCGGGGATCATTGCAAATCGGCAAGCGATTTGGGTGTGCCGCTCGTCGGCATCGGCCTGTTGTATAAGAAAGGTTATTTCAATCAAAAAATCGATAACCGGGGCGGACAACAAGCCGAGAACGTCGTCTACGACTTCATGAAGCTGCCGATCGGCCCGGCGTATGCGCTCGATTCCGAGTCCTCGCAGGAATGCGAGGAGCCGTCGTCATCCCCGGACGCTGCGACTGAAACGGCTCCCGAGGAGCTGTACATCACGGTACCGGTGGCGGACCGTACGGTGCGTCTAAAGGTTTGGCAAGTCCAGGTGGGCCGCATACCTGTCTATTTGCTCGACGCCGATCTGCCAGATAACAGTCCCTGGGACCGCGAGCTGACCGGACAGCTGTACGGCGGTAACCAGGATATCCGGATCGCGCAGGAGGTGCTCCTTGGCGTAGGCGGCATCCGGGCGCTGCGGGCGCTTGGAATCCCGACCGGGGCGTATCATATCAATGAAGGCCATGCGGCGTTCCTCTCTTTCGAACGGCTGCGGGAACAGTTGGATCAGGGGCTGCCCTTCCACGTGGCGCTCGAGGTCGTTCGCGCCGGCACCGTCTTCACTACGCATACGCCGGTGCCGGCCGGACACGACGCGTTCCCGCTTCCGATGTTCGACTACTATTTCAGCAAGCTGTTTGCGGACTATCCGGGCTTCCGGCACGATTTCACCCGTCTCGGATTCGACGAGCGCAAGCAGGCTTTCAATATGACGCATCTTGCGATGAACACCGCTGCGCTGCGCAATGGCGTCAGCAAGCTGCACGGGCATGTGTCCCGCGAGATGTTCCGGGAGTTCCACGGGGACATTGATGTGAATGAAGTGCCGATCGGGCACATTACGAATGGCGTGCATCTGAACACGTGGCTGGCTCCGGAGCTGAAGGCGCTATTTAACCGCTTTTTTCCCGGCGGCTGGCAGCAGCATCAGACCGACCCGGACATGTGGAGCTCGCTGCAGATCGTGCCCAACGAGTCGCTCTGGAACATTCACAGCGGGTTGAAGAAGAGGCTGATCGGGCTGGCGCGCGACAACCTTCGCGAACAGCGCAGACGCAGCAGCCTACCCGCCGATAAGCTTGCGGAAGTGGACGGCTATTTGTCCGAGCAAGCGCTGACCGTCGGGTTCGCGCGCCGGTTTGCGACCTATAAACGGGCCCGTCTCCTGTTTAACGATTTGAACCGGTTGGACCGGCTCGTCAACAATCCCGAGCGCCCCTTGCAGTTCATATTCGCCGGGAAGGCGCATCCGGCCGATCAGCCCGGACAGGACATGATCCGGGACATTTATCAAGTGTCGCAGATGGATCGATTCCGCGGCAAAATCGTCATCCTGGAAAATTACGATATCAACCTCGCCCGCGTCCTTGTCCAGGGCGTCGACGTCTGGTTGAACAACCCGCGCCGCCCGTACGAAGCCAGCGGTACCAGCGGCCAGAAGGCAGCGATGAACGGCGTTCTCAATTTCAGCGTGCTGGACGGCTGGTGGGAGGAAGGTTACGACGGCACCAACGGCTGGAGCATCCATTCCAATGACAAGTCGGACCCGGAGACGCAAGATCGGGAAAATACACAGTCGTTGTACCACGTCCTGGAGCATGAAATCGTGCCGCTTTATTACAGTCAGGGCGAGTTCCCGTCCCCGTGGGTCGATCGGATGAAGCATTCGATCCGCACCTTGTCGCCGGTCTACAATACGGACCGGATGGTGATGGATTATACGAACGGCACCTATGTTCCCTCGCTTGTGCGGACGCAGCGTTTCGTAAGCAACCATTACGAGGAGGCGACAAAGGTCGCCGACTATAAGAAGTTTGTGCGGAGCAATTGGCAGCACGTCCGCGTGCTCGAGGTTAACGACGGCCTTACGACCGGCAGGCAGCCCGTCCCGAGCATGGCGCCGACAAAGGAAGCCACCGCCACGGTGCACTTCGGGCCGATGTGGTACCGCGACACGGCCGTAGAGCTCGTCTATTACGAAGAACAGCCCGATGGCTGGCGGCAGGTCGTCGTCGTCATGGAGCCGACCCGTCATCTTAACGAGAACACGATCGTTTACCGTGCGGTCATTCCGTCGCATCTCCGCCACGGCTCGCACTTTTCCGTACGCGTTCATCCGGTAAGCGCCAATTTCACCCACCGCTTCGAGCTGCCCTTGGTCAAAGCGTATTAGCCGATAGGAAGCCGTCCTGTTATCCCGGGGCGGCTTCTTCTTGCTGCGCGTTTCTGTCAGGATTGCAACTTTGCGGCGGCAACATCCGTATGTAAAACCGAAGGATACGATTTCCAGCGATTGGGGCGATACGATGAAAAGCATAAAACCGGGACGCGGCCCTTCCGCGATGGGAGCAGCCGGCAGCTTGTTTGCCGTTATCTTCGGTATATTCTGGACGATTATGGCGTTCTCGATCACTCGCGATGCGCCGTTTCCGCTTGTCGGTATCGTCTTTCCGCTGTTCGGGTTCGTCTTTATCGGATTCGGCATCGTGCAAGCCGTCTACCACTTCAAGAACGCGACCGGCCGCAATCGCATGTCGACTTTTGACATCGTCGATGCCGACCGCGAGCCCGATCCGCTGGATCGGTTCGCGGGACGCCCCCCACGGGCGTCAAGGGGAAATGAATCAGCGGATCGAAGCGCAGACAGCGGAGGCAAAAGCTTCTGCCCGTATTGCGGCGATAAAATCGAAGCCAGCTATCGTTATTGCCCGAAGTGCGGCGAATCGGTTTAAAAGGAGTGGCTGCAGCGCCGGGCCGTTCCCGGCATGCCGCCCCTTTTGACGGGGGCGGCATTGTATTATTTGACAAGATTGATTATGATGGATGGAGCTATGCTTACGATGCGGCTTTATGACGAAAGCCTTGCTTATGCTTACGAAGTGGCTTTCTAACGAAAGCCTTGCTTATGCTTACGAAGTGGCTTTCTAACGAAAGCCTTGAGGAGGACAACCAGTTGAAATACAATGTGGTTCACCGCGGCGACGAAGTCTCGATCCAATTGATGAATACGTTTCACGATCTCATACAGCGGAACGGATTGGTTCACGAGGAAACGAATCCGGATATCGTCCTCTCGATCGGCGGAGACGGCACGCTGCTTCACGCCTTCCATCGGTACAAAGAACAGCTCGATCATATCGCGTTTGTCGGTATACATACGGGGCGTCTCGGATTTTTCGCCGATTGGAAGCCGGACGAGGTCGAACTGCTTGCGCAGTTGATGGGAGAAAGCGCCCGGCAGAACGATTTGAGGGTGGTCAAATACCCGCTGGTGGAAATTCAAATCACGACACAGCAGGGCATTGAGACCGAGCTGGCGCTGAACGAATTTACGTTGAAGGGCGTCGATGCCACCTTGGTGGCCGAGCTGCACATCAACGACGAGCTGCTCGAAACGTTCCGCGGCGACGGCATCTGCATCTCGACTCCGTCGGGCAGCACCGCTTACAATAAAAGTCTCGGGGGCGCCATCATCCATCCGTCGCTCGACACGATTCAGATCGCGGAAATCGCCTCCATCAACAACCGTGTCTTCCGGACGCTCGGCTCGCCGATCCTGCTGCCGAAGCATCACCATTGCGACATTTATCCCCGCCCCCGGCAAAATATTGTGCTCTCGCTCGATCATGTATACATGCAGCGCAATGATATTGTGTCGATCCGAAGCATGGTAGCCGCCGGAAAAAAAGTAAAGTTCGCCCGCTTCCGCCCGTTCCCGTTCTGGAGCCGCGTTCGTGAGGCGTTTATTGGATACGACATGATCTAAATCATGCAAGAAGCCCCGCCGATTGGCGGGGCTTCTTGCATGATTTTCAGCCTACACGCGGGACGATTCCGGCTTCGGCTTCTGGCTGTGATGGCCGTGATTGCGGTTCGACTTGTTACCTTGACCCTGGTTACCTTGACCCTGGTTACCTTGACCCTGGCCCTGGTTGTTGCCGCCTTGCGCACGTCCCCCTTGCTCGTTGCGGTCCTGACGGTCGCTGCGATCAGGTCGATCGTTACGGTCATTGCGCGGCGAGCCTTGCGCGTTCGGGCCTTTCGACGCCCCCGGCTTGCCGTCTTTCCCGCGGAAATGAGAACCGCTTTGCGGCTTAGAAGTTCCTTGATGCGAACCGCCTTGCTTGCCGGACGATTCCTGCTGCTGTCCTCGGCCGTGATTGCGGCCGCCGCCTGGAGAGGACGAACGCGCATGCTCCTGCTTCGTCTCGGCGCGGGCAGCGTGCGTGTTATGCCGCGTCGGCGCTTGCTCCCTGCGCTCCTGCCCGGCCGGAACAGACTGCTGCTCGCCGGCGTCCTGTGCCGGTTCCCCTTCCTCTTGCGCCGCCCCTTCTTCATCGCCGCCTTGCTCCGACGGAGGGATTTCCCGGGTTCCGGTTTTCTCAAGGATGAAATAAGCGCAGCCAAAGTTGCAATATTCGTTTAAGTAATCTTCAATCGTGGAGATGACCGTGTCCTTCGTCGCTTTCGGATGGTTGTCTTTGAAAAAACCACGCAGCCGAAGCTGGCTGTATCCCCAGTCCCCGACAATGTAATCGTACCGGTCCAGCACTTCGCTATACCGCTCGCGGAACGCCTCGGGACGCCAGCCGTTCTTATGATCGACGAACACTTCATAGGTTTTGTTGGAAATTTGGATCACGGAGCGTGCCTCCTTAAGGTTACGACTGCTGGGCTGATTTGACCTGATCATGGGCGTGATATGAACTGCGTACAAGCGGGCCGGACTCCACATGGCTGAATCCGCGCTTCATGCCTTCCGCCTTCAACTCGGCGAATTGCTCGGGCGTGTAATAGGTCGTCACGGGCAAATGCTGCGGGCTCGGCTGCAAATATTGGCCGATGGTCATGATGTCGCAGTTGATGGCGCGCAAATCGTCCATCGTCCGCAGGATCTCGTCCCACGTTTCACCGACGCCCAGCATAATGCTCGACTTGGTCGGGATGTCCGGCGCGATTCGCTTCGACCGTTCCAGCAGCTCGAGCGAGCGGCCGTATTTTGCCTTCGCTCTTACTTTATCGGACAACCGCTCCACCGTCTCCACGTTATGATTCAAAATGTTCGGTTTCGCTTCAAGTACCGTCCGCAGCGCTTCCTCATCCCCCTGAAAATCCGGGATCAGCACTTCGACGCCGGATAACGGCAGACGCGCGCGCAGCGCTCGAATCGTTGCGGCGAAGATGGAGGCTCCGCCGTCCTTCAAGTCGTCTCTTGCAACGGATGTCACTACGACGTGGCGAAGGCCCATTTGCTCGGCAGCCTCGGCTACCCGTTCCGGCTCCTGCAAGTCCAGCTCGGTCGGCAAGCCTGTTTTGACGGCGCAAAATCGGCAAGCCCGCGTACAAATGTCCCCCAGGATCATAAACGTCGCCGTCCGGTTCGCCCAGCATTCGTGAATATTTGGACATTTGGCTTCTTCGCATACGGTGTGGAGCGTTTTGGTGCGCATCATATTTTTCAGTTCTTTATAAGAATCGCCGTTGGCTAATTTAATTTTTAACCATTCCGGTTTTCGCTCAATCGACGGTGTCGCCATCGTTATCCCTACTTTCCTCTGCTGGAATCCGAACATTACTAATAATGTTTATTGAAGTTATTATATCATGAATGGCGCAACAATCCATCCCGCGAATTTCGTTCGATTTCGAAATATGCTACACTAAGATGAGTGTTTCCCGGGGAGGATTTGCTCATATGATGAACATGGATCATATATTGAAGCTGGTTCAGTCCGGCGATCTGGACGTCGCGGAAGCGAAACGGCTGCTAGAGGAAGAACGCGAGCAGCTTTCGGCGGAGCGGCCGGCGGGCGCAGCAGCGCATGCCGGCCGACAGACGGACGCGCGCGAAGCGGTCTTGGGGCAAGCGCCGGGAGTGCCCGGTATCGACGATACGCTAGGCTACGCGCAGCTTGATTTGCACCGGGCTGAACGGACGGGGTTTCCCGAGGTCATTTACGGTGAAGGCAAGTCCGCGGAGCAGATTGCAGCCATTATGGAGCGGCTGTCCGCGCATAGCGATCGGGTGCTCGCCACCCGCGTTAGCGCAGACAAAGCAGCCGCCGTGCTGGAGCGGTTCCCGGGCGCGGTCTACCGCGCCGAAGCGCGCGCCTTAACGTGGCTGCGCGGCGGACAAACGCCGGACGCTTCCGGCGCGGCGCCTTACATCGCGGTTGTCTGCGCAGGAACGAGCGACGTGCCTGTCGCCGAAGAAGCTGCCGTGACCGCCGAATGCTTCGGCACCCGCGTGGAGCGCGTCTACGATGTCGGGGTTGCCGGCATTCACCGGCTATTCCGCCGGCTCCCGCTTATTCGAGGGGCCGACGCTGTCGTCGTCGTCGCCGGGATGGAAGGCGCGCTGGCCAGCGTGCTCGGCGGTCTTGTCGCCGTGCCGGTCATCGCCGTGCCGACAAGCATCGGCTACGGCGCCAGCTTCCAAGGCGTGGCCGCTCTGCTTTCCATGCTGAACGCCTGCGCGCCCGGCATCTCGGTCGTGAATATCGACAACGGATTTGGCGCCGGTTACAACGCAGCCTTGATCATAAAGAACCAGACAAAGAGGGATGACCGATGAAAATTTTATACTTGGACTGCTTCTCCGGCATCAGCGGCGATATGACGTTAGGAGCCTTGGTCGACGCCGGGGCGGATCGCCATTATATTGAAGAAGAATTGCGCAAAATTCAAGTGGAGCCATTTACGCTTGAATGGAAGCGGGTGAACAAACGCGGCATCTCCGCACTAAAGCTGGACGTGCTGCTCGATCCGCATACGCCTCCCAAGCATCATCGCCATTATTCTGAAATCGTCAGCATCATCGAACAAGCCGGGTTTTCGGAGCGAACGGTCAAGCTGAGCCTTGCCATCTTCGAGAAAATCGCCATCGCCGAGGCCAAAATTCACGATATTCCGATCGATCGCGTGCATTTTCACGAAGTGGGCGCCATCGATTCCATCGCCGATGTTGTTGGCGTAGCGCTGGCTGTCGACTCGCTCGGCATCGAGAAAATATTGTCTTCCGCCGTTCCGCTTGGCTCTGGCACGGTCCATTGCGATCACGGCATTTATCCCGTGCCCGCTCCCGCCACTCTCGAAATGATGCGCGGGCTGCCGATCGCGCCGACCGCCTATTCGCTCGAAATGACGACGCCGACCGGCGCCGGTATTATCGCTGGAGTGGTGGACGAATTCGCCAAAGGCCTTCCGCCGATGATCGTGGAATCGATCGGTTACGGCGCGGGCACCCGCGACTTGCCGAATCAGCCGAACGTACTGCGTGCGGTCGTCGGACAAGCGGACCCTTACCTGAACAAGTGGCGCGTGCACCACGATGAGATCCATCACGAGCACGGGCATAACCACCATCATCACGAGCACCACCATCAGCATGATCATGACCACGGGCATCACCGCCATAGTCATGACGATCATCACCATCATCATGAGCATCATCAGCATGATCATGACGGACACAACGCCAAACACGAGCACGAGCATGATCATCATCACCATCACGAGCATCATCAAGAACAGGTGCGCATGCACCTGCACCGGGACCATCCCCAAGACCCCCCTCATAAATTGCACGAGAGCGGCCCTGTTCTTGGCGCAGCCCGGGCGGGCAATGGGGTGAACGGAGATTCCACGCAACGCCTGAATTCTCACCAGCATTAGTGGGCAAAGGCTCTGAAGTCTGATCCGGCCGATTGCGGGAAAGATAAGGGGCAAGGCGTCCGCGCCTAAAACAAACACGAACAGGCTGCCTCAGCCTGTTCGTGTTTGTTCCACTTCCTCCTTCGTTCCCGTCAGGGAACCGAGAGCGGATTCGCTATCCCCTAACTTATGGGAAAAGCTTCAAGCTTATTCCCCGTACGTTTCCAGAAACAAACGGCGCACCTCGTCATACACCTGCTTTAGCGGCACCTGATGCTTCCTCGCCGCCTGCTCGCACTCCTTGAATTCTGGGGCGAACTGCACCATCTTACCCTGATGAAAGCCGGCCTTCACCTGCACCGTCCCCCACCGCGTATCCACGGCGATAAACTCGCGGCCGAGCCTATGACAGCTGGCCCGCATATATCGAAGCCCGAGCGTCGTCGTCTCGGCGAAAATAATGGCTTCCATGTCTCCAGTTTTGCATTCATCCACGAAAACGTTCAGCATCACGCCGGGACGTCCCTTTTTCATAATAATCGGAATCCAGTAAACGTCGTTAGCTCCCGCTTCCAGCAGCAAGTCGGTAATGTAGGAGCACCACTCCGGGTTCATATCGTCCAAATTCGCCTGCAGCAGCAGCATCCCGTCGTCCACATGCTCGTCCCGGTGATTAAAAGACATATGCGCATCCCTCCCATAGCATCATATCAAACTTATTGCGGGATAAAAAGACAATCCGCGGCACAAGCTAACGTTATTGAAGCGAGCGTAGAGCTTCACCGTACGTGATTAGGAGGTAGCTATTTTAATGGCAGCATCTTTAACGCGGAAGTTCTCAATGTGGATGTGCAGCACCTTACTCGCAACTGCGGTATGGAATTTCGATCCGGGCTCATCTGCGCATGCAGCGGCGCCTCCGGCTACCAATACAGCCAAAAACAAAGCTGTGGCGAATATGAAGGCCGTATTTGCAGAGCGAAAAGACCTTTTTGACAAAACAAGCGCGTTGACTGGAATCCCCTGGTATTACCTGGCTGCTGTGGATCAATACGAACGAACGATCAATCTTGCCAAAAAAAGACCGGCCCCGGACGGAACGGTCGCGATTTATTTTACGGATTTGCAGTGGGGCGGCATGCTGAATCCCGATCACGAAGACCGGAACCCGCAGAGCATTATCTTGTTCGGAGGCATGGGCAAAGACGGTTCCGGGGATAACCTCGCCGACCGTTCGAACGATCTGGACCGGCTGCATGCCATGGCAACCTTCTTATTAAAGCGCGGCAGCTCGGATGAAGACCTGCGCATCGGCTTGTGGGATTATTATCAGAACTCGCGCAGTGTACAGCGGATCCAGCAATTTGCCCGGATTTACGCCAAATTCGATACGTTGGACCTGCACGAACATCGCTTCGTCATGCCGCTCAGCAGCGATTATGCGTACCGCAGCACCTGGGGAGCGAGCCGCGGCTGGGGCGGGTACAGGATCCACGAAGGGACCGATTTGTTCGCGGGTTACGGCGTACCTGTGCGAAGCGCCACCTACGGCATCGTCGAAGTGATGGGCTGGAATCCGTACGGCGGCTGGCGGATCGGTATTCGTGATTTAAATAATGTATATCATTACTTCGCCCATTTGTCCGGGTTTAACAAAAAAGAAGTGAAGGAAGGGGAAGTCGTGAAACCCGGACAAGTCATTGGCTGGGTCGGCAGCTCCGGCTACGGCAAGCCCGGCACCTCCGGAAAATTCCCTCCCCATCTGCACTACGGGTTGTATCGGGATAACGGACTGACGGACTGGTCGTTCGACCCGTATCCCTATTTGCGGAAGTGGGAACGCGAAGAGCGTCTGCGCCGCAAGAAGTAAGCCGTTCCGTCCGCGTAAAGAATCGAAAGACTGCAACCGAACCCGGGCCGGACAAGACAAAGCAAAGAACCTTCATAACCACGGTCAACGTGGAGATGAAGGTTCTTTGGCATGGGACTTCGAAATTCCAAAACCGGTTTTGCGCACAGCCCCTTCACTCGCTCTTCTCCGGACGGTTATCCCTCCGCCGCGGCCTCTTCCTTCGATGGCATCCCCTTGCCCGGCTGCATGTTCAACTCCGGCAACGCGACGCCGGGCGGCATCGGGTTGGTCTGTCCGAGCGGGTTGCCTTTGCCGTCGAAATAATACGTCGGCACATCGCCGACGACAAGCGAATACGAGACCGGCAGCTCCGTCTCCACCACCTCCGTTTGCGAATCGAACGGGATGATGACGGTTACCTCCACGCGGACTTTAATGTACACTTCCACTAAGATCATGTTGATCCCGGCGTTCTGGTAGCGGGTGTTCAAGTCTACCTTCGCCGCAGCCGCCGGTACGAGTCTAATCGGAATTTCCGGCCCGAAGGAAGCGAGAATCGGGCTTTTCATCGCCTGCCCGAGCGGAATGTGATCCGGCAGCTCCCCGATTTCGTCCAACCGCTTCTGTACGATTTGAATCGTGTCCGCTGATATTCTCATATGCTCGGCGTAGTTCAGCATAAAACCTGTAATTTTACCGTTCCGGTCCGTCTTCCAATCGATTAGTTTCTCGAAGTTCGTATTTTGCGCGATGCGGTCCGATATGGCTGCATTAATCGATTCGGTAGCCACCTGCTTCATGCGCACCGTAGCCAAATGCACGAGCGGAGGCACCAGGCTTCGATCAATGTACATATAAAATTGAATCATGAGCAGGAGCAGCACGACACTAACGATTGCGATATGACGCCGCAGCTTGCTCTTGCCCGAGGGACCGCTTCTCCATCTGCGCCTCAACAGCACCGGGGTTCCCCCTTTCCCGGCCGCGGACGGCCTATGCTTCTACCAGCATATGCGGCCAGGCCGTAAAAAAGAAGAGCCCGCCTTCGGCGGGCTTACTCGTGCTTCATGTGCTGCAGCATCTGGACAAAAATTTGTTCGATATGCTCGTCGTCGAGCGAATAAAACACCGTCTTGCCGACCTTGCGGCGCTTGACGATTCGCAAATTGCGCAAATACCTGAGCTGATGGGAGACAGCCGATTGCCCCATCTCCAGCACAAGCGTCAAATCATGGACGCAGAGTTCCTGCTGCAGCAGCGTATGAATGATTTTGACCCGGGTCGGGTCCCCCAGCGCCTTGAAAATATCCGCCAGCCCCGCCGCCGTCGATTCGGAGATGAGCTGCTGCTTCAGCTCGGCGATATGCAATGTTCCCTCGCATGTCTCATCGCACTGGTCCTGCAGCTTGTTTATCACGGGTATCACCGCCCTTTTCCGCACAGTACAAGCTTCCGCTTGATTTCCATTATAGCAGAAAACGGCGCAAACCGATCAAGCTCGCTCTGCTTACGGTACGTTTATCGTGAACGGCACCGTGAATACGCGCCCTTCGTGCTGGAACTGGCCCCAAATTTTATACAAACCCGCCTTCGGGAACGTCGTAGCGAAAGCCGCATTCGGCCCCTTCGCACTTTCATCCAGCGGATGATTGTGAAGGTACTGCTCCGCGTCGCCGCTAATGACGACAACGTGACCGACAGCGCCAAGGTACGGCTGCAAGTTCGTAATCGGAGCCTTGGACTGGGCGTCCTTGATCGTAAACGTCATCGTCGTCTCTTGCCCGGCCTTCAGCTTGTCGAAGGTCAGCGCCACTTCCTTGCCGTCCACGGTCTTGACCAGGCTCGCATCAGGCTGCAACGCCGACGGCGATCCCGCTCCGCTGCCTGCGGCAACCCAATGGGTCTCGGTCCGTGCAGTCCCTCCCGCCGGAATAAAGTCCGCGATCAGCTTGTATTCGCCGTCCGTAGGAAATGGGACGTCCGCTTGGAACAAACCGTTCTGCCTGTAATCCGGATGCAGATGTGCAAAGTGAGACAAGTCCTTGCTGACGACGATCAGATGCATGAGCTTCTCATGGTTGACATCGAACTTCTCGACGGGCTTGCCGTCCGCATCACGAATTTGTACTGTAACCTGCGCCGTCTCGCCTGCCGCGGGCTTTTCCTTCGACAGCTTCCATTCCGCCTGCAACGCAGCGGAGCTCTCTGAGCTGCCGCCGCTCGCATGGCTATCGTGCCCTGCGTGCCCGCCGCCGGTTGTCGGCTCCGCTTGTCCGCCGTGATCAGCCGCCGTCTGCTTGCCTCCAGTCCCGCAGCCCGCAAGAAGCAAAACGGTCACGAGAGCCGCCGCGATAAAAATCGTACGTGGTTTGGTTTTCATCATCGTTCACCTCAAGCCAATAATACCATACCCCCATATGGTATTCAAACTATCCGCCAGCCCTCCTCCGATGAAGCGGAAACGGAAAAGCCGCCGCGGCCTCGGGTATGACGGCGGTAAACGAATACCGGTACGGCAAGCGAGGCGATCGCGGCGGCGGTGTTTGTTGGAATACATGGTCTTTATCAGCGAGGTTGACATTATTGCCGGGCGGTCGGACGCACGGAGCGGACATGCAAGCGGCACCGGCGTTAACAGCCCCAGGCTCGCCGCAGCTTTAGACGAACTCTTGAATGGCCGCCAAAATAAGCCCGATGAAGAACCCGCAAATCGCCCCGTTCACGCGAATCCACTGCAAATCTTGTCCGATCTTGTCTTCCATCATTTCGATCAGGGTCGCGTTATCGAAGCGGTCGACGTTCTCCTTGATCAGCTTCCCGATTTGGTGGTGATTTTCGCCGATCCACTGAGTCAGTCCCGAGCGGATGAATTGCTCCATGGTCTGCATGCTGTCCGAATCCGCTTTAAGGTTGTGGATCGCACGGATTAAATACGGAATCAAGTATTCGTCCGCAAACCGTTCTTCGCGGATAAAAACTGCGAGACGTCCGCGGATATCGCCGAGCGCCTGCGCCGCCTTATCGGTTAAATCCAGGCCGCCGAGCAGCTCGGTCTTCCACGCCTCAAGCGCTTCGCGCTGCTCCTCGCTCTTACCGAACGACTGGGCATAGGCGCGCAGCTCGCCCACGATCCACCGGCGGTTCGAATCCTGCCCGTTCTTCAACCGGACGATTTCCCGCAGCAGCTGTTCCTGAATGATCCCTCCCAGCTTCTCCTCGCTGACAAACCCCGCGAATGCGTTCATCGCGAACGACATAAAGCCTCCCGTGTTCATCTGCGAAACGGCGTTCACGGCAAGCGCGCCCAGCCAGTCTCGCGTGTCCGTCCGGCTGACCAGATCGTATACGACATCAAGCAGCCCATTCACCGCTTTCTCGTCGTATTGCCGCTCGATGGCATAGCTTACGCCGGTTTGCAGCAGCTCCGGCACGTTCAACGAGCCGGCCTGCCGCCTGATTTCCCGATCCGCCAAACGAGCCGCTTCGTCCCACGGAATTTGCTCCAGCACCGTCTCGATCAAGCGGATCAGCGCCGCTTTCGCTTCCGTCGTGCCGAGCTTCCGCTCGATCAGCTCGAGCAGCCGACGGCCGATCTGCAGCGATTCCAGCTTCCGGGTCAAGCTCTCCTTGCTGAGCAGCTCGTTCTCTACGATGGAAATCAGCGCCTGCGTCACACGCTCGCGATTTTTCGGAAGCAGCGCCGTATGCGGAATCGGGATACCGAGCGGATGCCGGAACAATGCCGTGACGGCGAACCAATCAGCCAGTCCTCCAACCAGGCCCGCTTCGAATCCGCTCTGTATGAACCGCACCCAGGCAATCGAATCCCACGGAATCGTGGCTACAAAGCCGATGAACATAACAATCAATGAGACCCCTGCGGTATATTTGGCCTTTCCACTCATGACAATGGTCAACTCCTTCCCTTCAACTCGGGTGACATAAATTTGTCTAGAGTATAGCATTTCATGTCGAGAATTGCCAAACGCACGCTCTTCCGGCCACTGCCTCAGGCGGTATGCCAACGGCCGTGGCTTTCGTCCGTCCGTTTCATCCTATGCGCAGCTTAACGCAGCGTCTTGAGCAGACGTTTCGCTTCGCCGCCCGGCGTTTGGATGACTTCGTACACGTTCACGGTTACCGGGAACTCAAGCTGCTCGCTCTTGATGTTGGCGAACGTCAAGGTTTGTCTGCCGCTTACCAGCTTGTTCGTGCCCGTGAACACGCCGTCCGTAGAGCCCAGAATGCGACCCAGCGTATCGACGACCTCAAACCGCAGCTTCGAAGAATTGGCGTCGGCGACCACGTCCTCCGCTTGCGCGATATCGAGATCAAGCAGCACTTTATACGTGTACGCAATCGTCTGCGCGCCTGTCGTCGCGGCGGAGATCGTGTAGTAGTTCAGCTTAACGTCGAACGGATACAGGTCGAGACGCTCTTCGATCGTCTCCTGCTGTACCGACGTCGCTAACGAAGCCGCTGTGCTTACGTACGGCGAAGCGGTTTGCGCATCGAGCAGCTTCAGCGTCAGTGCGTCACCTTTCTCCGACTGCGGCACGTTAAACGAGTAGCTGATCACGTAGCTCAGACCCGGATTAAGCGTCTCCGCAACATTGGCTTGCCTCGATCCGGCATAAGTTGCGCCCGTGCCGCTCACGAGCTGCGTCTGGAACGCCGGCAGCGCCGCCGGTATACTGCCCTTGTTCGTAATCTTGAACTTGCCGACAACCGTCTGGTAGCCTTCGTCGGGATTTTCGTGCAAATGCAGCTCCATCAGCGATACTTCCGTTTGCGCATCGACGACCTTCGTCAGCGGATCGAAGGCAATCGGGGTTCCGAGCGTATAAGCGTCAGGAAGACGGTCAGCCTGCCCTCCGTCCGGCAATGCCAGCTTCAGCCGCCCTGTATCGATGGCAATCTGCGTCGCCGGGTTACCCGCTTGCGTAAACGTATCCGTCGTCATGACGAACAATTCCGTCAGTGCGGAGCCGTTCTCGTACGGAATCGCGATATGTACGTACGCCTTCGCGCCGGCTTCCACAACGACGGGCTGCTTGTCCGTGAAAGCGCCCGTATACGTCTTTGCGGCCGCGCGGCCGTCGATACGGAAGCTCGGCACCGTCTCTTTGCCGACGCCCGGGTTCTCAACCAGCAAAGTGACGACATCTGCGTTCCCCTGGGCCGTGCTTTGCTTGGACAAGCCGACCGGCGTATACACCAGCTCCGAGTTTAAACCGGGGATGCGGAAGGTTGTCCCCCAGGCGAGCGATTCGCGCTGCCGCCCGTTCTCCGAGCCCGCCCCGTACCATACCTGGTCTGCGGCCGGCAGCGTCAGCAGCGTCGTTTCCTGCTTCGGATACGTGTATTCGTTCACATTCACCAAAGACAGGTCGGCAGGCTTGAACTCGGCCTTGCTGTCGACGGTAGCCATATAGACGAGCTCGCCGATCTCCTTCGGCTGCAGCGCCGTTTTGTTCGTGGCGCTGGGCTTTAGCGTATACGTCAAGCCGTCCGCTTGACGTATGCGAAGCTCATGCTCGGGCACGCGGTTTTGGACGGTTCCGCCATTATATAGCCGGACGACGGCCGCCAGCTGCAAGCCTTGCGCCGTCGATTCGACGGAGACGCCTTTCAATGCGGCGCGGATGTCGCTCGTCAAGCCGTAATTAACGGAAGGAGCGGATACGACGGAAGTCTGCGCGTCTGCGGCCAGCGCGGGAACGCTGGCTTGCACCAGGATCGCGGCAAGCGCCGCGGCGGTTATGCCGGTTTTCCAAGGGGTTCTTTTTCTCATGCTAGATTTCTCTCCTCGCTTTATGATTTGGAAGTGTCTGCCTGTTGTCCGTCCTTCAACGTGTGTTGTCCTGTGACGACCAGCTGATCGCCTTCTTTCACGCCTTCCAGCACCTCTTGATAGGAGCCGTTAATGCGGCCGAGCTTGACTTGGCGCTTCTGGTATTGATCGCCTTGCTGTACAAATACGTACGTCGCGGACTCTTCGCGCACGATGCTTAAGGTCGGAACGGCAACGACTTGCTGCTCGGCATCCGATGTCAGCTGAACCATGACGCGGGCGCCTGGCTGGAGCGCGCCGTCTGCGTTCGGCACCTCGAGTTCCAGCGTGAACGTCTTGTTCTGGGCGCTCATGACCGGCGCCAGGTAGCTGATGGCGGCGGTCCCTTTTTTGTCCGGAGCGTCCGGGCTGTAATACGTAAGCTGCTGCTTGTTTTTCACCAGCTGGTAATTCGTTTCCGACAGCTCGGTTTTGATTTTGACCGGATCGATCTGCTGCACTTGGCCGACCTTGCCCCCATTCATCGAAACCGTCTGTCCCGCCACGACGTTAAAATCGGTCAGGAGCCCGCTCGCCGGCGCCTTCACGCTGTAATTGTCCAAATTCCGCGTCGCGTCTTCCAGGGAAATACGCGCCGATTCCGCCTGCGTCTCGATCGAAGCGATCGTATTGGAATTGTCGTTCGCCGCCAGCTTGCTCCGTGCCGACTCCAAGCTCATCCGCGCGTTATCCACCTGCTGCTTGGACTGATCAACCTGATGCTGCGTCACTTTCCCGGCGTCGAAATCGTTGCGCATTTTATTGTAATCCTGCTCCGCATTGTTCAGTGCCACTTCCGCCCGCGTCACCGCATCGGCCAAATCCTTGCGGTTGTTGACCCGGTCGTCCTTCGCCTTCTGCAGCGATTCCAGCGCGCTGCTGAGCGCCAGCTCGCTCTTCCGCTTCGCCGACTCCGCATCGCGGCTGTCGATCCGAAACAGCACATCGCCCTTCTCCACGAACTCGCCGCGCTTGCGCAGCACTTCCAGCACCTCGCCGCTTGCCTTCGGCAGGATATCCAACACGTTCAGCGCCACAACGTCAGCGACTTGCTCGACAGGTTGTCCGATGTCGTGTTTCACGACCGCCTCCGTTCGGACCGCCCGTACCTGGAGCTGCGCTTCCGCCGCACCCGCTCCTTGCCCCGGAACGGAGCAGCCGACCGCCGTAACGGCAATCGCCGCTGCAACGACCAGCACGCCGACGGAGCGACTTTTCAACGCTCTATTGTTGTCCGCACTAACCTTTCTCATCTCTTGGCCTCCTCAACCTTCTCTATCTCTATGTCTGTTCGATCGATGCCTGACTCTACATCTCGAGCGCTTTCGCCGGAGGCTCCTGGACCTTCTTCGTACGGTTGAACCTGCGCGATACCCGGTTCTTGAGCCCTTCGATCATTTCATACACAACCGGCACGACGACCAGCGTCAAAATCGTCGAAGTCGTTAAGCCCCCAATCACGACGACGCCAAGCCCCTTGCCGATCAAAGCCCCTTCGCCGGACAAGCCGAGCGCCAGCGGGATCAAGGCCATAATCGTCGCACCCGCCGTCATGATGATCGGACGCAAGCGAACTTTCCCCGCTTCAAGCAGCGCCTGCCGCACCGTATACCCTTCCTCGCGCAATTGCTGCGCCCGGTCGATCAGCACGATCGCGTTCGTGACCACAATTCCGATCAGCATCATAAAGCCGATCATCGACGTAACGTTCAGCGCTTCGCCCGTCAGCACAAGTCCGAGCAGGCCGCCGATCGCCGCAAGCGGCAGCGAGAACAAGATCGCGAACGGCGCACCTGCGTTCCCGAAGGCGAGCACCATGATCAGGTACACGACGCAAACGGCTACACCCATGGCCATAAACAGCTGCGAGAAGCTTTCGTTAATGTCGGCCGAAACCCCTTTTACTTCGCGGGATACCCCGTCAGGCAGCTCAAGCGCGTTCAGCGCCGTGGTCACTTGTTGGCTGACGCCGTTTTTGTTGTCGGCATTAATTTTGGCCGTCACCTTCACGAGCTGCTGCTGATCTTCGCGTGTGAGCGCCGCCGCCGATTGAATCTCGCTGACTTTGGCGATTTCCTTCAAATAGACGGTGGTTCCGTTAACCCCGGTCAGCGGGAGGTTGCCGAGCTTCTCAAGCGTATCTTTGTCGGATTTATCGAGCGAAACGGTCGTCGTGTACGTCTCGTTATCCAGCTTGAGGTCGCCAATGCTTTGCTTCTGAATCCAAGCGCGGGCGGTATCGCGCACACTTGCGGCCGTCAGACCGTAAGCTCTCGCCTTTTTCTGATCGACTGCGATTTCGACCTCGGTTTTCGCATCGCTCAGGTTGTCTTCGATTTCGCTCAATTCAGGGAACGTATGGAGCTTTTCCTTGACCAGCGCGGCCGCTTTCACCAGTTGGTCCTGATCTTCGCCCTTGAGCGAATACGAGAAGTCCGTGGTCGTTCCGCCGAAGTCGTTGCCGAGTGAACGCGGCTCAACCTCGGAGCCTTGCGGCAGCTCGGAGACAATGAAGGCTTTCACCTGCTCCTTCACCTTGTCCGGATCAACATTCTCGTTCACTTCCAAATAAATTTGGGAAGCGTACGGGGTCCGTTCATCGTCGTTGCCGCTGTATCCGACAAGTCCCTCGACGAATTTGAAGACGGGTTCTCCGCGGCTGTCCTTCGTTTCCATCAGCATGTTCTCCAGCTCTCTGGTTTTCTCGTCGGTCGCCTCGAAGGACGTCTCATACGGAAACTTCAGAGAGAAGTACATCGTTCTCGAGGCCTCGCTACTGGGCAGGAACGACACGTTCAGCATCGGAATCGTAGCGGCCAGCGTAACGACAAACAGCAAACCGGAGATGAGCAGCGTCTTGATCCGGTTCATAAGCGTCCACTTCAGCACGTTCTCATAGAACGAGGTGAAACGGCTTGGCTTCGTTTCGTCATGCGCCTTCACGTTTTTCGCGCCGCGCAGCACCAATATTTTCGCCAGCATCGGAATGACGGTTACGGCGACTACTAACGAGGCCAGGAGCGCGCAGGCCAGCGTGATGGCGAAAGGCCGGAAAACGGCGCCCACAATTCCGCTTACCATCCCCATCGGCGCAAATACGCCGACGGTGGCGAGCGTTGAGGACGTAATAGCCATCGAAACCTGCTTCGTGGCAAGCGCAATGACGGATTCGTTCCGGGCCTGCGCCTTCTCCAGCGAGGCGTAAATGTTCTCGATGACGACGATCGCATCGTCTACGACCCGTCCGACGGCGATAAACATCCCGCCCAGCGTCATCGTGTTTAAGGTCAAATCGAACTGCCACATCAGCAGCAGCGTGATCAGGATCGATAGAGGAATGGACACCAGCACGATCAAGGTCATACGCACGTTGCGCAAAAACACGAGAATCATTAGCGAGGCAAGCAGAGCCCCGACGATGCCTTCCTTCAGCATGCCGTTGATCGAGTCCCTGATCTGATCCGCGCTGTCGTAGGTGCTCTTGAACACGACATTCGGCAGCGTCTGATGCCAGCTTTCGAGCTGGTTGTGGATGTCGTCCGAGAAATCGACCGCGTTGGCGCTGCCTGCCTTGTACAAGATGAGCCCAATCGCCGGCTTGCCGTCCAACCGTCCTTTGAAGTCGGACTCGGTAATCGCCTTGACTTTCGCCACTTGCGACAGCTTGACGATATCTCCCTTGCCGGTCACGATTTCGAGCTGCTCCAGCGCATACAAGGTGTCGATGTCGCCGGTCACGCGCGCCATCTTGTCGTTGCCGTTCAGCTTGACGCTGCCGATCGGACTTTTCGTTACGGCGGCGCTGATCGCATTGCTGACTTGCGAAGGCGACAGGCCGAAGGCCGCAAGCGCACCGGCATCGAGCTCGATATCCAAGCTCGTATCGCGAGCCCCGATGACGTCCATATGGTCGAGCCCTTTGATGCTTTCCAGCCCCGGCTCGATCGTATCCCGGTACACCTTGTCGAGCTCCGTCTGACTCATTCCGTTGTCTGCGTATACGACTAAGTAATTGGATGCCATGGAAGAGGCTCCAAAGGTGGAAGCCTTGGGCGTGCTCGCCGAAGCCGGCAGCCGCACTTCCGTAAGTAAGCTTTCGATGTCCTGCTTCTTCTTGTCGATATCGACGTCCTGCTTAAACATGATGATAATCATGGAGTTGTTGTCGCTCGACGTCGAGCTCATCGAGTCGATGTCCTCGACACCCGCGAGCTTTTCCTCGATCGGATCCGTGATTTCATCCATGACGTCCTTCGGCGCGCCCGCATATTGCGTCGTCACCACAACGACGGGGAACGAGATATCCGGCATGTTTTCCTTTTTCAGCTCGCCGGACGCATAGATCCCGCTGCCGAATAAGAGAAGCATGATGATAAACAAAGCGGAAACGTTTTTCATAGAAAATTGCGTGATTCGATTCATTCCTGCACTCCCCTCATTCCTTAACCTGAACGTTTCCTGTAAATTGGCGTCCTGCCTACTATACGAAGCGAATATGAACGCAGTATGAACGGAGGTACAATCAGAAACGCAAAAAAGACGTTTGCCCGAGGCGAGCCAAACGCTTCGCTTCAGACAACCGTCCTTGGTCCGGTTCAAACCGGTAGTTTACATGCTTTTGGAAGCTGCGGGCACGCTCGGCAACGTGACGATAAATGTGGCGCCCTGTCCCGGCTGGCTTTGGACTTCGACCGAGCCTTGGTGAAGCTCGACGATTTTACGCACGATCGACAGCCCCAGCCCGCTGCCGCCAAGCTCGCGCTGCCGGGCGCGGTCCGCTTTATAGAACCGTGTGAAAATAGGCTCCAGATCTTCTTCCTTAATCCCTATGCCCGTATCCGCTATCACGACCTTCACGCGATCGGTTAACGCCTCGAGCCTGATGGAAACCCGCCCTTCCCGGGGCGTAAATTTAACGGCGTTGCCGAATAAGTTGATCCACACCTGGTTCAGCTGATCGGGGTCCCCGGTAATTTTGACCCGCGGCAGTTCCAGCTCGAGCTCCAGCTCCTTCGCCGACCATTGCGGCTCCAGCGCCACGACGACCCGCCGCAGCTGCTCGTCCAAATCGAACGTGACCGGGTGAAACGGGTGGTGCTCCGACTCGAGGGACGCGAGCTTCAGCAAATTTTCGCTAAGCCGGGAAAGGCGCAACGACTCCGTCTCGATGATATCCAAATACTGGTTTCGCTCGTTGGCGGGCATGCCCGGATCGCGGATAAGCTTGGAAAAGCCGGAAATCGACGTCAGCGGGGACTGGATTTCGTGCGAGACGTTGGAGACGAAGTCCCGTCGCATCTGCTCAAGCTGCTTCAGCTCCTCGGCCATATCGCTGAAGCTGCGGGCCAGCTCGCCGAGCTCGTCCTTTCTTTTGCCCCAGTTTAAACGGATGTTAAAGTTTCCTTTCGCAATACGCCGGGTCGCCACCGTCATCAGCTTGAGCGGCTGAACCAAATAGCGCGCGGCAATTAATATAAACAAGCTGCCGACCCCGAGCTCGATCAGGAGCGACGTCAGCACAATTTTCCTCAAATCGTTCAATTGCTCGGTCCGCGCTGCCTGGACGAAAACCGCATGCCTGGACGTGCCGGTTTGCAGCGGATACCCGATCGTCCGGTGAAAGGGCGGACCGTCGCCGCGA
The DNA here is from genome assembly GCF_055379675.1 of Paenibacillus sp. JCM 9796. Classification (NCBI taxonomy): domain Bacteria; kingdom Bacillati; phylum Bacillota; class Bacilli; order Caryophanales; family Paenibacillaceae; genus Paenibacillus; species Paenibacillus sp. JCM 9796. The sequence goes on along the minus strand of NZ_AP043723.1, from coordinate 3,771,438 downwards.
TAAATACCGCCGTTCAGCACCGACCGGACGGCTTCGTCCGGGATCGTCTCCCCGTCCCGGCGAGCCCCGTACGTTTTTCGCCCGCCTTCGTCATCGACGATCGTGATCGAGTACGCCTTCACCCAATGGCGCTCACCCATATACTTATCCGCGGCGGAAGTCCCCATAAGCCGATAAGTTTCGGCAATATCCTGCGCCGTATTGACCATTTCCTCTTCGATCCCCAGTTCGATCCGATCCCGATACACATACGTCGTCGCAAAAAAGGCCACGATCAGCCCGAACGTGACCGCCAGCAAGAACGTCAGCACCACGCGCAAGTACAGCGACCGGATCACGGCCGCACCTCCAGCTTGTACCCCAGCCCGCGAATCGTCTTGATGCTGAGGCCCGTCCCCGCTTCCGGCAGGCGCTCCCGCAGCCGCTTGATATGAACGTCGACCGTCCGGTCGTCTCCTTCGTAATCAATGCCCCATATTTGTTCGATCAATTGGTTACGCGTAAATATTTGGTTCGGGTAAGAAACGAGCTTGAACAGCAGCTCGAACTCTTTGGGCGGGAGCTCCATCCGCTCTCCCAGGCACAGGACCTCGTAGCTGTTGCGGTTCATCTCCAGTCCGCCCAGACGAATGACCGGCGACGTGCTGATCCGATACCGCTTCAGCAGCGCTTTGACCCGCATCATAAGCTCCATCGGATCGAAAGGCTTGGTCAAGTAATCGTCCGTTCCAAGCCGAAAGCCTTTCACTTTGTCGGCGGACTCGGCCTTTGCCGTGACCATCAGCAGCGGCAAATCGGCATCATACGCCCGAATTTCCTGGCATAGCTCCCAGCCGTCCATGTGCGGCATCATAATATCCATCACGACCAAATCGACGGTTGTGCGCGCCAAGGCGTCCAGCGCTTGACGGCCGTTCTCCGCCTCCAGCAGCGTGAAGCCTTCGCCCTGCAAGGTGGCCTTGATCAGCCTTCGAATATGGGGATCGTCGTCGACAACGAGAATTTTGGTCATGGCCCTCCCTCCTTTATGCTCCATCCGATACCCTGATCATAAAGGAGACGCCGCTTCTTTTCAACGTGGCGGCGGAGGCAGGCGGCGGTCAGCGGGGTCTAGCTGAAGAACGCTATGCCGACCAAGCCCGACAAGACCAGAATGGCCGCGGGATGCATCTTGTACTTCAAGATGCCGACAATCACGCCGCCCGCAATAAGGATTGAGCCGAAGGTGTGCCAGCTCCACAGCGGGCTGACCGCTTCGACCACCCCGAACCGCAGCGCAGCGTACAGAATCAAGCCCGTGACGACGGGACGGAGCCCGTAGAAGGACGCCCGCACCCACGCATGCCGATGGAATTTGAAAAAGAACGCCGCAATCGTCACGACCACGAGCAGCGAAGGCAGCACCATGCCCCCCGTAGACGCGATTGCGCCGGGGAGGCCCGCCGTCTTCAAGCCGACCAGCGTAGCGCAATTCGTTGCCATCGGTCCCGGCGCCATGCCGGCCAGGGAGACCGTTTCGGCGAACGCAGCGGCGCTCAGCCAGCCGTTCGCTTCAACCTCATGCTGAATGATCGGAACCATCGCATAACCGCCGCCGAACGACATGAGGCCGATTTTGAAAAACGAAACAAATAAGCTCCATAGCATGGCGCTTCACCTCACATTCAGATGCCGTCGGCAATGTAATAATCGGCGTAAGCCGGTACTTTAGGCGCAGAGCTTCCATCCGCTTCCGCCCCGGTATCCGCGTCTTTGTTCAGACGAACGACCATGCCCAGCTTTTGTTTCACGATAACGAAAGAGATGCCTGCCCAAATGCCCGAAGCGATCAGAAATAAAGGATGGATCGATGCGGAAATCAGCAGCACGACGGTACAGACCGCGGATAGAAACGTCGTCATGTCGTAAACGGCGTTGCGGCCCATTCTGTAGGCGGCAACAAGAATGAGACCGAACACGGCAGCATGAATGCCCTGCAGTGCCGCTTCGATCTTCGCATAACCGCCGAAGACGGCGTACCCGGCGCTTAGCAGTATCGCAATGATAAACGTCGGCAGCGTGATGCCTACGATAGCGGATGCCGCTCCCGGCATTCCGGCCAGCCGGTAACCGATGAACGCCGCAGCGTTCACGCCGATGCCCCCCGGGGCCGATCCGGAAACGGATAGCACCTCGGACATCTCATGCTCTTCGATCCATCGGCGCTTGACCGTCACCTCCCGCTCGATAACGGGAATCATCGCATAACCGCCGCCGAACGTGACGGGACCCATTCGCAGAAACGTATAAAATAATTGCCCTAATAGGCGAAGTCGACCCGTTGTCATATAGCCCGCCCCCTTACAACGATGGCTCATCGTGTTGTTGACTCTATTATACTCCACTTTATTTCGATTTGGAATAAACTTTCGCCGGGTTTCCTATCACTTCTCTAAATATATCCTATAAAATCAGCTTATGCTGCGAAGAGGCCGTGTATTTCAACGCCTCTTTTCCGATGTGCTTTGTTGAATTAATTTCAAAATGGCGTTTAGTTTGCGGAGCTGAGGACACCGGGCAGAATTATCTTCTAAAATAAGCGAAAAGGGTGCAGGGGGTGGGTGCGGTGGCCTCGACGGGCTGCGGTGGGACGCGGTCGGTCGGCCATGATGCCTCCACGGGGGCGGGAGATGCGGTCGGCCGTGATGCCTCGACGGGGGCGATGGGGAAGGTACAGCGCGCGGACATGGAGGGGCGGATCCAGCGGTTGTCGCCAAGGCTTCGAAACGAGTGAACGACTGCCGTTCCGCTATTTGACGGACGGACGCCTTCAAGCCTCCATCTTCAGCTTCAGCGCGCCGAACAGCACGAACAAATAATACAGGGCGAGCAGGCCGAGTATACCGGCGCTGGTCAGCACGCTCATGGCGGGGCTGAACCGGTCGGCGATCCATCCGCCCAGGACCGGACCGATCATGACCCCGATGCCTTCCACGCTGGAGAAAAGCCCCCAGCCCAGCCCTTTTTGCTCCTTCGGCACGTATTGGGCAAGCACCGCGTTCCAGGCGGGGAGCACCGCTGCATACGAAATCCCCAGCACCGAAGCGACCAGCACGGCCATGCCGAGGGAGCGGGTTAAAGTCAATCCGAGAAGCGCCAGGGCAAAGGCGGAATAGCCGAGCACGATAAACCAGCGTTTCCCGAAACGGTCGGATAGCTTCCCCATCGGAATTAAGCCCAGCATCGTCAGGCCGCCTCCGGCAATGAGCACCAACGAATACTGCGAGTAGCTCAGACCGAGGTTCGATGCGGCAAACCCGGGCATGACGGGAACGAGCATGCCTGCTGCGGTCGTCTGCATCATCATCCCGGGCAGCAGCGCCTTCATCGCGCGCAGCCGCTCCCCCAGCAAGGAAAGCTGCCGCCGGAGCGAAAGCTGCCCGGTTACCTGGTCTTGACCGGCGGCGCCGAGCCAAAGCGACAAGACGAGCGCGGCGCCCCACAAGCCGATCATCAGCCAATACGCGGCCGTATAGCTGCGGTCAAGCAGGAAATTGATCGCGACGGGGCCTGAACCAAGTCCCGCCAGCCAGCACGTATAGATGACGCCCATGTGCGACGCCCGCCGCTTCGAATCGACCCGGCTTAAACCGCCGAGCCATACCGGCGATATGCCGACGCCGAACAGGGCCGCGGCGAGAGCCAGCAGCCATAACGCAGGGGCAGCCAGCATCATGAGGAGACCGGCGAGCGAGCATGCAAGCCCGATCGGGGCGATCAGCCGAAGCGAGAAGCGGTCAAGCAAATACCCGGCGCCGCATTTGATCAGCGTATCCGTGACATAGTGTACGGACACCGCAATGCCGACGCCGGCCGTCGACAAGCCCAGCCGATGAACGCCGTATGCAGGCAGGAAGGAAATGAGAAAAGCGCCGCGCACGAATTCCACCAGAAACAGAATCGCCGCGTATAAGAGCATGTTTGCTTTAGCTTGAAAGGGAACAGCGGTAACGTTCAAGAGATTCACCTGCGCTTTGCCGGTTTTCCCTTAGAATTCCCTCCACTTTCAGCATTATGCCAATCTTTCCTTGCGCTGCGCCTCGCCCGCCCATCATGTCCGGGTATCGTCCAGCCTTCATCGGATGACGAGCCTTACGTTAGAGGATTGCTCTTACGTCCTCGGCGACTCACAATGAAATCCCGCACGGCATCGGCCAAGAGCAGCAGGACGCCGACTTGAATTGCGATATCGGCCAAGTTTAATATCCCGCGGCCGTTATCCACAAAATCGGTCACCCATCCGAACACCGCCCGGTCGATCGCGTTGCCGATCGCGCCGCCGACGAGAAGCGCGGCTCCCGCCTCGGCCATACCGTTCTTGAGCTGCCCCTGCTTGCGGGCATAAGCCATGTAAAGAACGAACAGCACGGCCGGAATAATAAAATAACGGCCATAGCCCTGGAAGGTGCTTCCTGCCGCTCCGCTGTTGCGATAATACGTAAAGTGAAGCACGTCCTGCCAGATGACCAAGGTTTCGCCCAAGTGCATATGGAAGCGCACCCAGAGCTTCGTCGCCTGATCGATGCCTATCGCCGCGATGACGATCCCGTAATACCGCATCCCCGCTCCCCCATTCCTCTTCGCAGCCCCCGGTCTTCAGCCTATACCTGGTCCATCAAACGCGCCGTGAACATCGACTTGGCCATTCGCTTGCCCTCGTGATAAATCTCTACCTCGATCTTACAAAACCTGCGGCTGAACTCAATGATCATCGGGAAAATTTCAATGGTGCTGTCGATCGGAATCGGCAGCAGGAAATAGTTCGAGGAACTGTCCAGAATCAAGTTGCCCCGGTTCTGGTCGCGTACCGTCCGCAACGCCGCCTGATTCATCAGTGTCGTTAATACGCCTTCCGACACCATCCCCGCATAGTTGGTCATGCGGGCGGTGACGGTGCCGCGGAAGCAGGGCCTGCCGTCGGGCTGACGAACCTTCTCGAATCCGGACCAGATGAGATCTTCGATCGTCTCGCCGTTCTGCGGCTGGGTTTGGATATACTGCATCGCTTTCAGCACGTCCTTACGGCTGATCACGCCGATCATCTTGCGGTTATGATCGATCACCGGAATCAATTCGATGCCTTCCCAAATCATCGTATGGCTCACCGAGGCGACGGAAGTATTGGCGCTGATGGTCAGCGGATTTTTCGTCATGTAGGCGTGAACCTTCTGCTCCGGCTGCGCACGCAGCACATCCTTCGTCGTAATAATGCCGACCGGGCGGTTAAACTCATCCACGACGGGAAAACGCGTGTGCCCGTGTTCGTCGACCAGCTTCTGCATATCGTTGACCGTATCTGTGACGCGCAGCGAGTACACCGGGCTGTCCGTACGGATGATGTCCTGGACGAGAAGAATTTTTTTCTTGATCAGACGATCGTAAATGGCGCGGTTAATCATAGTCGCCACCGTAAACGTATCATAGCTGCTCGATATGATCGGCAGCTCCAGCTCGTCCGCCAGCTTCCGGGCCTCTTCATCCGCATGAAAGCCGCCCGTCACGAGAACGCCCGCCCCTTGCCCGAGCGCATACAGCTGGGCCTGGCTCCGGTTGCCCACGATCAGCAGATTGTCCGGCTCGATATAACGCTTCATCGCTTCAAGCTGCATGGCGCCGATAACGAATTTGTTCAGCGGCTTATGCAGCCCGGCGGCGCCCCCGAGCACCTCTCCGTCCACGATGTTGACGACCTCCGCGAACGTTAATTTATCAAAATGCTGCCGCTCCTTCTTATCGACACGGATCGTCCCGATTCGCTCTTTCGTCGTGACGAGCCCCAAATTTTCCGCTTCCTTGATAGCACGGTAGGCCGTGCCTTCACTCACTTCAAGCATTTGGGCGATTTTCCGTACGGAAATGCGGGTGCCCGCTGACAAATTTTCGATATGATCCATAATTTGCTCGTGTTTCGTTAGAAAACCTTGAAGCCCGTCACTCATGCTCGCTCCCCCACCTATCCGATCCATACTCTGTTACATTCTGTTCCACTGTTTTCATTGTAACACATTGGCAGTAGCACCTTGCAACTCACCTGGAGTGAACGACGGGCAACGGGAGCGTGGAGCGGCGCATGTAATCGAATAAACCAAGAAGGGTTGGGGAGCATCCCCAACCCTTCTTGGTTATATACGCTGCGGCCGCCAATGGAGCGGGCAGCAAGTCGATTGCGCAAGCGGGGGCTCGGCGGCACACTAGCGCAATAGCGGAACCACGACCTGCGGTATTGTCCGATTCCGTGCCTGCTCGCGCGATAACCCGCGCGCCCGTTATTCGTTCGAAGGCGCGGCCGTCGATCGCCGGGTCACGAGCTCAGGCTGCAGCACCGTTCGCCTTGAGCCGCCCTCTTCCTTCTTCAGCTGGCTGAGCAGCAAATCGACGGCCAGCTTGCCCATCTCCTCGGTCGGCTGGGAAACCGTTGTCAGCGGAGGCTCTGTGACCGTCGCCAATATCGTATTGTCGAAGCCGACAATGGACAGCTGCTCCGGCACGCGGAGCCCGAGCTCCTTCGCCGCCTGCAGCGCACCGATTGCAAGCAGATCGTTGCAGCAAAAAATCGCCGTCGGACGTTCCGCCCGCTGCAGCAGCTCCGTCGCTTTGCGCTTGCCGTCCTTGACCAGGGCGTCGCCGCTTGCAAGCACCCGATCGTCCGGCAAATCGATGCCGGCCTCCGCCAGCCGCTGCCGGAAGCCGCGAATCCGCTCCCGGCTGCTGCTTACCTTGAGCTGCTCGGCAAGCACGGCCAGCCGGGTATGGCCGAGCCCCAGCAGATGCTCCGCGGCAAGACGGCCGCCGGCGAAGTCGTCCGTGATCACCGTCTGCACGTCGTGACCGGGCATTTCCCGGGCGATCATCGCGATCGGGATCGAATTCTCAAGCAGCGGCTTCAGCATTTCCTTGTTGTCCATCCCGGTTCCGATGATCATGCCGTCAACGCTTTTTTGCTGCAGCAGCGATAAATAACGTTCCACGCGCTCATCCTTGTTGTCCGTGCTGCAAATAACAAGGCTGTAGCCGAGACTGTGTCCTTGATCCTCGACCGCCCGCGCAATCTCGGCGAAGAACGGGTTGGAAATATCGGGCACGAGCAGCCCGAGGGTGTAGGTCTTTTTGCCCGTCAGGGCGGCGGCAATGACACTCGGCTGGTAGTTCAGCCGCTCCATCACGCGCATAATTTCAGCCCGCCGTTCCTCGCTGATCTTGCCCTTGCCGTTGATGACTTGCGATACGGCCGCTATCGACACGCCGGCTTCGCGCGCGACGTCGTATATGGTTGCTTTCATGTGGATTCCCCGCTTGTCGGATTTCCTTCTATTATGCGCAGAAGGAGAACAACATGCAACCGCTTTGCGTGCCCGTCTAGGTACGTGGCTTCGTCATGATCCAAGCGTGGTCGGGGTCGTTATGAAATTTCCACACTCGCGTCGGTCCGGCCATGACGTTCAAGTAATACACCTCGTAGCCCGGAGGAGCGGATACCGGATGGTAACCTTTCGGCACGAGCACCGCTTGCCCGTCCTGGACGATGAGCGTCTCGTCAAGCGAACGGTCGTCCGTGTACACCCGCTGAACCGCAAAGCCTTGCTCGGGCTGTACGCGGAAATAATAAGTCTCCTCCAGCAGCGATTCGTCCGGCAGCGCATCCCGGTCGTGCTTATGCGGCGGGTAGCTGGACCAGTGTCCGCTCGGAGTGAACACTTCCACCACCAAGAGACTGTCCGCCGGCTCCTGCTCTGGCAAAATATTATGAACCTGCCGCTCGATGGACCCGTACCCGCGCATTTCCACACCGACTTGCTCCGGCGCGATTAAACGGGCGGCGTGCCCGCCCCGGCCCGGCGCCTCGCAGACGGCCAGCTCGACCGCCGTCCGCGCAGTCACCTCGTAGCGGTCGTCGTTCGGCACGTAAACCGAATACGGCGGCGTTTTCTCAAACACGCTCATTCTCCGACCGATACCCGGCCATGCTTCATGCGCCGTTGCAACGTCTGCGATGCCGCTCAGCAGCACCAGGCACACTTCCATGCTGCCGGTTTCCCGGCGGAGCGTCTGGCCTTCCGCCAAACGCACCACCTGAAAGCCGACATAGTCCCACTGCGCCGACTCCGGGGTGATGTTCAGTACCACGCCTTCCCGATCCGGCGTCTGTTCCGGTTTTACGATCAGCTTCGACATGTTCGCCTCTCCTTTCTTTCGTTAAACCGTTTCCTTAAACCGTTTCCTTCAATTGCTCCGATTCCAGGAGCCCGATCGCCTCGGCCGTCTTCACCGGACGCCCCAGCTTGTAGGACAGCTTGGCCGAGAGTGCGATCAGCTCCGCCTGCAAGCCGTCATTCCCGTCCACGATCAGCGGGCTGCCGTTCGTCAAGCTCTCGATAAACAGCTGCGTCTCTTCGATATAAGCCGCGTTGTAGCGCTCGAGGAAGAAGTGCAGCGGCTTGTCGCGGACAATTCCTTCCGCCGTGCTGATTTCCGCCGTATTCGGATGGTCGTTGGATACCGCAACGCTGCCCTTCGAGCCGAAAACTTCCACCCGTTGATCATAGCCGTACACAGCCTGGCGGCTGTTGTCGATGACGCCGAGCGCACCGTTCGCAAAGCGCAGCGTCACAATCGCGGTGTCGAGGTCACCAAGCTCGCCGATCACCGGGTTGATCAGCACGTTGCCCTGCGCATACACTTCCTCCACCTCGCTGCCGGATACGTAGCGGGCCATGTCGAAGTCGTGGATCATCATATCCATGAAAATGCCGCCGGATACTTTAATGTAATCGGGATGCGGCGGATTCGGATCGCGGGACGTAATTTTCACAATATGCGGATCGCCGATCGTACCGCCCTGCACGTGCTCGCGTACGCGTTTGAAGTTATGGTCGAAGCGGCGGTTAAAGCCGATTTGCAGCTTCACGCCCGCTTGCCGGACCGCCTCCAGCGCCTCCACCGTTTGATGAATATCCATGCTGACCGGCTTCTCGCAAAAGATGTGCTTGCCCGCCTGCGCCGCCTGCTTGATTAAAGGCACATGCGTATCGGTCGTCGAGCAGATGAAGATTGCATCGATCTGCGGGTCGGCAATAATGTCGCCGCTGTCTTTCGTCACGCGCGCGATGCCGCGATCCGCCGCCCATGCTTCCAATTCCGGGCCGGCGAATAGATCGCTGACAGCCGCAATTTCCGCTTGCGGCAGCCTTAGCAAATTGTCGGCATGAATTTTGCCGATTCGGCCTGCGCCGATAATTCCGATTCTGATCTTGTTCACGATAGGTCTCCTCTCAATTAACCTGCTTAGCCTGCTTACCTGCTTGCCCTGAACTGCCGAATAAACGCATCTTGGCGATAACGGAAGATTTGATCGCCTCCCGCGCCGGAATCAAATAGTTTCGCGGATCATACGCATCGGGTCGTTCATTCAGAAAGGCCCGGATCGCCGCCGTACACGCCATTTGATTGTCGGTATTGACGTTGATCTTGCACGTGCCGAGCGAGATCGCCTGCCGGATTTCCTCATCCGGCAGTCCGCTTCCGCCGTGCAGCACGAGCGGCACCCCCGTCATGCGCTGGATGACGCCCATCCGCTCGAAGCCGAGCTTCGGCTGTCCGCGGTACGGGCCGTGCACCGAGCCGAGCGCCGGGGCGAGACAGTCGATGCCCGTCTCGCGTACAAGGCGCGCGCACTCGTCCGGCACGGCGTACATGCCTTCCGCTTCGTCGACGACCAGGTCGTCCTCGCGTCCGGTAATCCGGCCGAGCTCCGCTTCCACCGTAGCTCCCAGCGCATGCGCCGCCTGCGTGACGCGCTGCGTCACGTCGATGTTATGCTCGAGCGAATGGTGTGACGCATCGATCATGACCGACGTGAATCCGGCATGCAGCGCACGCAGGCACAGCTCGTACGTCGAGCCGTGGTCCAGATGCAGCGCGACCGGTACGGTGACCCCGTAATGGTCGATCAGCGACTTGACCATCCCCACAATGCAGGGGAGGCCCCCCATGTAAGGGATGTACGCCTCGCTGACGCCCAGGATGACCGGCGCCCGCTCCTCCTGGGCGGCCTGCAAAATCGCTTGCGTAAACTCCAGGTTATTTAAATTAAACTGCCCGACCGCATAGCCGCCTTCCAAGGCGCCAAGCAGCATCTGCTTCATCGAGACGAGTGCCATAATGTTCTCTCCTTCATGCGGGCTAAGGTCACTGGACTTACCAGCGGGCCGTCAACATTTTCTTACGGGTATAAAATTCCACGCCGTCGGTGCCGTTGGCGTGCAAATCGCCGTAGAACGACTTTTTCCAACCGGAGAACGGGAAGAACGCCATCGGGGCAGGAACGCCGAGGTTGACGCCGAGCATCCCCGCATCGATCGTTTCGCGGAACTGGCGAACATGGCTGCCGTTCTTCGTGAACAGGCAGGCCCCGTTGGCAAAGTCCGAACGGTTGGCCAGCTCAATCGCTTCATCCAACGTAGCGACGCGCACGACCGACAACACCGGTGCGAAGATCTCATCCTGCCATATTTTCATCTCGTCCGACACCTGATCGAAAATCGTCGGTCCGACGAAGTAGCCCTCTGTGTGACAAGCGGCGTCCTGACGGCCGTCGCGAACCAGCAGCGCGCCTTCGTTCACGCCGGTCTCGATATATCCGATCGTCCGCTGCTTGTGCGGTCCGCGAATGACCGGCCCCAGGAATACGCCTTCGTCCAGGCCGTTGCCGATGGTGATGGCATTAGCCGCTTCGACAAGCCGGTTCACCAGCGTATCGCCGATCTCGCCGACCGCGACAACGACGGAGCACGCCATGCAGCGCTCGCCCGCAGAGCCGAACGACGCGTTGATGATCTCTTTCACCGTCAGATCGAGATCGGCGTCCGGCATGACGATCGAGTGGTTTTTGGCGCCTGCCAGCGCCTGAACGCGTTTGCCGTGAGCGGATGCGGTTTTGTACACATACTCTGCGACCGGCTGGGAGCCGACGAAGGATACCGCGCGAACGTCCGGGTGCTCGAGGACCCCGTTTACGACGTCATGCGCGCCATGTACGATGTTGAGCACGCCTTCCGGAAGTCCGGCTTCCTGGAACAGCTCCGCGAGCCGGTTAGCCAGCAGCGGCGTGCGCTCCGACGGCTTCAGCACGAACGTGTTGCCGCAGGCGATCGCGAGCGGGAACATCCAGCACGGCACCATCATCGGGAAGTTGAAGGGAGTAATCCCCGCGACGACGCCTACCGGATACCGGTACATGCCCGACTCCAGATTGGACGCGATATCGGGAAGCTGCTTGCCCATCATCAGGTTCGGGGCGCCTGCCGCGAACTCCACGCACTCGATGCCCCGCAGCACTTCGCCGTACGCTTCCGTATAGCTTTTGCCGTTCTCCTTCGTCACAAGCTGCGCCAGCTCTTCCCAATGATCGACCAGCAGCTGCTGGTACTTGAACAAAATGCGGGCGCGGCGCGGAACCGGCGTTCGGCTCCATACAGCGAACGCTTCCTTCGAATTTTGTACGGCGCGGTCCACGTCTTCTTTCGTGGAAAGCGGTACGTAAGCAAGCACCTCTTCGGTAGCCGGATTATAGACGGGCTCGGTTTTGGCGGATGCGGATTCGACCCAGACGCCGCCGATCCAGTTTTTTAACGTAATGGTCATGGAAAAAAAATCCCCTTTCGCTCGTTAGGTTGCCGTTCGTTATCAGAAGCTTAAGAAGCCGTCACTTCACCGCGGTTGCAGCGTTCGATATAGTCGTGCACCTGCTCGGCTGTCGGCATGGCGTCGGAGCAGCTGTGGCTGGAGATCACGATGCAGGCTGACGCACTGCCGAAGGCCATGCTCTTCTCGAGCGTCCAGCCCTGCATGACGCCGTACAGGAACCCGGCCGCGTACGAGTCGCCCGCCCCGAAGGTTTTGACGACGCGAGCCGGATAGCTTTGTGCCCGATGGCCGACACCATCCTGCGTATAGGCGATGGAGCCTTCCTTGCCGTGTTTGATGATGACGATTTTGGCCGAGTAATCAAACCATTTGCCCGCCGTCACGGCGTCGCTGTGCTCCGGATTCGCATCGAACCGCTCCATCATATCGAACTCCTCGCGCGTGCCGAGCAGGATGTCGCATTTCTCGGCGGCGAGGTTATAGTAGACGGCCGTTTCTTCCGGCGAAGTCCACGTGTAAGGCCGATAGTCCAGGTCGAAGACGATGACCGCGCCGTGTTTCTTGGCATAATGCAGCGCCTGGAACACCGCTTCCCGCGACGGGCTCTGGGCGAGCGCCGTCCCCGAGATCAGCAGCACCTTCGACCGGGCGATCAGCTCTTCGCTCACCTCGTCCGGCGTCAGCTTGAGGTCGGCCACGTTATCGCGGTACATCAGGATGCTGCAGTCGGTCGGGCTTTTAATCTCCGTAAAAGCAAGCCCCGTCACCGCCCCGGTCCGGTCCGTGACGACGTTCGACGTCTCGATCCGGTTGCGCTGCAAGTAATCGGCGATGAAGCGGCCCATTTGATCGTCCGCGATCTTCCCGATAAATGCCGTGCGGAGCCCGAACCGCGCCATCCCGATCGTAATGTTGGCCGGCGAACCGCCGACGTATTTCGTGAATGTCGTCGTCTCTTCCATCGGACGGTTAATTTCGTTCGCATTTAAGTCGATGCAGAGCCGCCCGATGGCGACAAAGTCCAGCGGCTTCTCCGCCGGAAATGTGACATAGGTCATCGCTTCGCTACCTTCTTTCCTTGGAAATAAGAGATTCGATATGCGCGATCGCCTTCTTCGCATATTCGTAAGCCGGATGCACGACGGGGTCCTGCTCGCCTTCGAGCATCGCCCAGCCGTCGTACCCGCGGGACAGCAGTTCCCGGAAGATCGGGGTAAAGTCAAGGCAGCCGTCGCCCGGAACGGTAAATACGCCCTTGCGGATACAGGTGACGAAATCCGCCTGCTCGGCCCTTGCCTGATCGAGCACCTCCTGCCGGATATCCTTCAGGTGAATGTATGCGATCCGGTCGTAATACTTGCGCAGCACCTCCAGCGGGTCCGCCCCGCCGTAGTAGGCGTGGCCGGTATCGAACAGCAAGTACACGAGCTCCGGATCGGTCAGCTCCATCAGCCGGTCGATCTCTTCCGGCTGCTCCACCACGGTTCCGCCATGATGATGATACGTCAGCTTAAGGCCATACTCCCTGGCGATGGCACCGGCGGCGTTCAACCCTTCCGCAAGGCTCTGCCAGCCGGCCTCGTCCAGCCGAAGCACTTCCTTCTCGTTCGGCGTACGGCGCGGATCGAAATGCAGCGATCCTCCGATCTCGCACGTGCTGATGACTTGACTGCCCATTTCTTTCAGAAACTCGACGTGTTTCCGGTACGCTTGCAGCTCGCTCTCGCGGTAGGACGGGTCGGAGAACAGCACCGACTTCCACTGCGATACGAGCCTGATGCCCCGTCGGGACAGCTCCGCCTTTAATACCTCCGGATCGGTCGGATATTTGCGCCCCATCTCCGTCCCGGTTAAACCAAGCGCCGCGATTTCGTCCAAAATTTGTTCATATGTCGTATCCGCGCCGTGCTCTTTCACGTCCTCGCCGACCCAGTTGATCGGATGAATGCCCAGCTTAAAAGGCAGCACTGGCTTTTGCTGTTGCTCAGGATTCGGCATGCCCGGACTCCCCCTTTTCCGTTATATGAGTTTAACCGCTTGAATACGCGCATTCATGCGTTCGCTTGCTTGCTTCACCTTGTCGCTGACGGACACTTCCGGCACGCCGACGTTCCACCACGACTCATACCCGTCCGTGTTCGTGCCCGGTACGACGGGAATTTCGATCAGCGTCGTGACGGTTTCACCTTTTGCCCGCAGCAGTGCGTCCTTCAGCTCTTCCGGCGTCGTCGCCTTGTAAGCCTTCGCCCCCAAGCTGCGCGCATGCGCCGTAAAGTCGATCGGCAGGTAGCCGCCCGTCAGCCGGCCCGTTTCGTTAGAGCGGTAGCGGAATTCATTGCCGAAGCCGTCGCTGCCGTGGCCCCGCTGCAAGTTATGGATACACTGGAAACCGTGGTTATCGAACAGCAGCACCGTGATTTTGCGTCCTTCCTGCAGACTGGTGACGAGCTCGGAGTGCAGCATCAGGTAACTGCCGTCGCCCACGATAGCGTACACCTCACGGTCCGGCTCGGCGAGCGCCGCGCCGAATGCACCGGCAATCTCGTAGCCCATGCAGGAGAAGCCGTATTCCATGTGATAGGTCTTCGGCTCAACCGGCCGCCACAGCCGGTGCAGATCGCCGGGCAAGCTCCCTGCCGCGCATACGATGACCGAGGTCGGCTCGATCGTCTCGTTGATCACGCCGAGCGCCCGGGTTTGCGCCAAGCCCGCTTCGTGCTCCGCCGCGTACAAGCGGTCGACCTCCCCGTCCCATTGCGCCTTCTGCGCCGCAATGTCCCCTTCGGCGTAACCGCTGCGGTAGGCCGACGCCGCCAGCGCTTCGTGCAGCGCGCGGAGCGCTTCCTTCGCATCGGCGGTCAACGCGACCCCGTTCAGCTTCGCCGAATCGAAGCCGCTGACGTTCACGTTGACGAACTGCACTTCCGGGTTCCTGAACGCCGATTTCGACGACGTCGTAAAATCGGAATACCGCGTGCCGACGCCGATAATGAGATCCGCCTCCTGCGCCAGGCGGTTGGCGGCCAGCGTGCCGGTTACGCCGATCGCTCCGACGTTCAGCGGATGATTCCACGGCAGCGAACTTTTGCCCGCCTGCGTCTCGGCTACCGGAATGCCGAACGCCTCGGCGAATGCCGCCAGCTCCGCCGTCGCGGACGCGTACAGCACGCCGCCGCCGGCGATCAGCAGCGGCTTGCGCTTGCCGCGCACCAGCTCCGCCGCACGCTTCACCGCATCCGGAGCCGGCGGCCGCCGGTCGATATAATGCACCCGCTTCGCGAAGAACGACAGCGGGTAATCGTAAGCTTCCGCCTGTACATCCTGCGGCAGGGCAAGCGTCACCGCGCCTGTCTCGGCCGGGTCGGTCAACACGCGCATCGCGTTCGGCCCGGCCGTCAGCAGCTGCTCGGGACGTGTAATCCGGTCCCAATATTTGCTGACCGGCTTGAACGGATCGTTCGCCGAGACGGTATAATCGCCGGCCACCTCCAGCTGCTGCAGAACCGGGTCCGGCTGGCGGGTCGCGAAATTATCGCCGGGCAGCAGCAGCACCGGGATGCGGTTGACCGTGGCAGTAGCCGCCGCCGTGACCATGTTTAAAGCCCCGGGGCCGATCGAAGACGTGCAGGCGTAAATTTGGCGGCGGTTGCGCTGCTTCGCGAAAGCGGTTGCAGCATGAACCATGCCTTGCTCGTTTTTGCCTTGTACATACGTTAAGGCGCCGGCGCTGCGTTCGAGCGCTTCACCGAGCCCTGTTACGTTGCCGTGACCGAAGATTCCCATCACGCCTTGCACGAACTTCGTTTCAACCCCGTCCATCGAAACGTACTGGGCATCCAAAAACCGGAGCAAGGCTTGTGCCATCGTAAGACGAATCGTGCTCATAAATCGTGAAACTCCCTTCTACATGAAACTTTTTTATTGGGTTAAGCGCTTCACCTCTATTGGTTCAAGCGCCGTTCCCATCCGGGTTAAGCGCTTAATCTGATATTACTACATTTATTTGCTTTCGACAATCCTTTTTTTCCGCCTTCCGGATGGAAATCAGTTGCGGTCGCCTTCCTCCCTACCGGATAACGTCCGCTCCAACGGTCAGCAGGAGCTGTGCGCAGGCGGGCTACCCCCCCGCCCCGGTTGGAATACGGACAATCAGGCTTTCCAGCCTCGGCCCGGGGGCCATCCGGCATTCCTGCGCCCATACTCCCCATCGTTTGGAAGCGGACGATGCCGGGCACACGGCAGCGCGCAGCCGTACGCTCCCGCTGCCGGTCTATCCAAACACAGTCACGATAAGGAGCCTCGAGCCCGTAAACGCGCCTCGTGCCGTTCCAGCCCGATGAAGCCGCTCCCGGCGAGCACAGCGAACAAGGACGACGCATAGGGCATCGACAGCAAGCCCTGGTAATCATACAAAAAGCCGTTCATCACGTTGCCGAGAATACCCGCCAAGGCGATGACGGCTGTGAAGACGGCAATGCCGGTCGTTCGGGAACGCTCCGGTATCGAGCGCGCGATGTAATCCATGGCCGCAGCGAAATACAAGCAGAAGGTGCAGCCGTGCAGCAGCTGCGTACTGTAAGCCGTCGCCATCCCGGGGAACGCCCCGAGCAAGCCCCACCGCAGGGCATACAGCAGCCCGGCTGCGGATAGCGTCCTTAAGGCGCCGAAGCGCGCAACGACCGTGGAGGCGTAATAAAAGAACGGAAGCTCGCAGACCGAGCTGATGACGTTGGCGATGCCGATCGCGCTTTGCGTTCCCCCGACGTCGTGAATGTAAATGCCGAAGAACGAGCCGTAGAAGCTGTTTGCCACCTGCAGCAGAAACGCCATCAGCAGAAACAAGACGAACGGTGCCGAACCCAGTCCTCGGGGGCCTTGAGCTCGGCCGGTTCTGTCGGCGGAAGACGGTGAGGCGGTCTTCAGCCTCAAGGTTACGGCTATCCCGAGCAGCAGAATCAACGCCGCAGTCAGGAACAAGCTTCCCATCGGCAGCCGCCACAGTACGGCGGTGGCGATCATCCCGCCGACGCCGTAACCGACCGAGCCCCACACCCGGAGCCGGCCGTACTGCCCGGAGGCGGTTTGCAGGTAAGATAGCGTCATCCCGTCCAACAGGGACGGATAGGCGTTAATGAACAGCGTAATCAGCACTAAAACGGCCACGGTCAGCAGAAGCTGCCGCATGCTCATAAAGAGAATCAGCGAGAAGGCCGCTCCGCCCAGAAGAATGGCCATCACGGCGACGGTTTTCCCCCATCTGTCCGACAGCCACCCCCAAAACAGCGGAGAGATGACCCCAATGACGGGCAGCAGCCCCATGGTGCTGCCGATCGCCACCCCGTTCATGCCCGATTGCTGCAAATATAGCGCCAAGTACGGCATGTAGATGCCGACAGCGGCGTAGTACAAAAAGTAAAGTTGACTCAGTCGGCGTTTTTCAGCCCCGGCTCCGTTCCCAACGGTCATGTTGTCGTACCTCCGAAATTGTTTACTAGGTTTAGGCGAGCCGGATTTCAGCATACCCGATCGAGTCGAAGGTCGACCATCCTCGTGATTCACAAAGCTCACCGCTCGTGATTTACTTCGCCTTAGCCTTCTCCGTAAGCCTTGCCAGCACCTCTTCCCAATACAGCTTCATCTGTTCCCGCACATTCGCATCCTTCAGCTTTTCTTGATGAAAGCTGATCGTCGTCCTGCCGCCGGCCGCAGCCAGTAAACGAATTTGCAAAGTCGAAGCTTGCTCCCAACCTGCTCGCTGCCACGACAACCGGAGCTGTTCGAGCGGCTTTACGATCCGCAGCTCGCCGGACGTGCCTTCTTTGGAGAAGAAACGCTGCCCGGGTTCCAGCTGCAAGGCGGACAGCCCGCCCAGCCACCAGGATAAGCCCTCCGGCGACGTAAGCAAGCGCCATGCCTGCTCTTGGGACAGCGGCAGCGTTCTTCGAACCCCCACCTGGAAGCCGACCGACGACGTTTGACCGACGGGCTTCCGAGCTTGATGTTCCGAATACCCGTTGTCGATTCTCGGGTTGGTCATCCGACAATCCTCCTTTTTTTGGGAAGATATAAATTGTAATTAATTTACCATAAGGGGCGGCATTAGACCATCACTTTTAACTACCGCGGACTTTGAAAAATAAAAAAAAGCCGGCGCCTGAGCAACATGCGCAAGTTTACGCTGTTACCAGGCACTAGCTACTTTCGTGCTTATCCATGCTCCTAACTTTTCAACAGGGCAGGGTGATCGGTGATGATGCCGGAAACCCCGCAATCCAGCATCCGGCGCATCGCAGGCTCCTGATTGACCGTCCACACGATGACATGCTTGCCATGCTTGCGAATGGCCTCGACGTCTTCCTGTTCCACCATCCCGTGATACAGCGACACGGCGAACACATCCAGCCCGAAATCCAGCCCGAAATCACGGATAAGCGAGAGCGGATGAAGCGGCTTGAAGTCGTAAACGAGACTGATGCGCGCTTCAGGCGCCTGCTGCTTGATCCGGTGCAGCAGCTTGTGATCGTAGGAGGAGAACAGCACGGAAGCGAGCCGTCCGTTCTCGCGGAGAAGCTTGATCGCCGCCTCTTCCAATCTTCCGCCGCAGCTCATCTTCAGCTCTATATTTAAGCCGATCTCAGCCGGCACCAGCTCCAGCACTTCCTGCAGCAGCGGAATTCGTTCGCCTGCAAAAGCCGGGTCAAACCAGGAACCGGCATCCGCCCGGCGGATTTCCTCCAGCGTCAGCTCTGCAATCGCTCCGCTCCGGTCCGTCGTACGGTCGAGCGTTTCATCGTGACAGACGACGACATGCCCGTCGCTTGTCAAATGAATATCCAGCTCGATGACATCGCATTGCTGCAGGATCGCCTGCCGGAATGAAGCGAGCGTATTTTCCGGCGCTTCCCCTGACGCCCCCCTATGGGCAAATACCCATGGCGTGTTACGATTCCAATTCATCCCGATCATCCTTCCATCCCTCTTCTCATGTTTCGTTCTTTTACTTTAATCCGGAATGCATGAAGCTCTCGACAAACTGACGCTGGAAGACGAAAAATACGAGCAGCAGCGGCAGGATAACCAGCAGCGTCGCCGCCGTTACGGTTCCCCACTGGGCTCCCGTCTCGAACGATTGGGCGAATATGGCGATGCCGACGGTCAGCGGCCGGGTTTCCACCGAGTCGGTTACGATAAGCGGCCACATGAAATTGCTCCAGTGCGTACTGACCGAGATGAGCCCGAATGCGATATAAGTCGGTTTCGCCGAGGGCAAATATACATGCCACAGCGTTTGCCACCATTTGGCTCCGTCCGCCTTAGACGCATCGTCCAAATCAAGCGGAATTTGCTTGAACGTCTGCCGCAGCAGAAACACGCCGAACGAGGAAGCCCAATAAGGCAGCATAATTGCCAGCTTGTTATCAATCAAGCCGAGCTCTTTCATCGTTGAATAATTCGGGAAAATCAGAATGTCCGGCGGAATCATGATCTGCGTCAAGAAGAGAATAAAGACGACGCCCTGTCCGATAAAACGCAACCGTGCAAACGCGTAAGCAGCCAGCGTAACCGTAATCAGCTGCACCGCCAAAATGCCGGTAACGATCAAAATCGTGTTCGAGTAGTACCGAAGAAACGGAATGGTCGTCCATGCCGATATATAATTGGCAAACGTCGGATGTTCTATCGCGAACGGATTGATTCTTGTGATGACTTCGCTTGAGGGAGTAAACGATGTGACAACGGTCCAAACCAGCGGAACCAGAAAGGCCATCCCCAACAAGACGATAATGGAACGGTTGATCGCTCGTGCCACCATAGAAGAACTCCTTTCTTCTTCCTAGTAATGGATCCGTTTGTCCAGATAGGCGTAATTGAAAACGGAAATAACAAGCAAAATAACGAGAAGCACGACAGTCAGCACGGACGCCTTGCCCATATCCCAAAAGCTGAACGCCGTCTCATAAATATGGTACAGCAGCAAATTGCTCGCGTTATTGGGGCCTCCCTTTGTCATGATGTATAAGTGGTCGACCAATTTAAAGGAGTTCGTTGTGGCAATCACCATGACGAACAGCGTTGTCGGCATCAAGAGCGGAAAGGTGATCTTGCGAAAAGCCTGGAAGGCACTCGCGCCTTCCATTTCCGCAGCTTCGTACACTTCCCTCGGCAAGTTCTGCAGTCCTGCCAAATAAAAGATCATGAAAAACCCCGCTTCCTTCCAGATGATCATGACGATCATCGACAGCATGACCCAATCCGGATCGCCCAGCCAATTGTACCCCGTCAAGCCGAAGACACCGATAAATTTATCCAACAATCCGTAGTCGGGCGTATAGATAAACAGCCAGATGTTGGCGATCGCAATCATCGGTATAAAGGTCGGATAAAAAAACGCCGCGCGCAGCAGACTTGTCCCCTTCAGCTTATTGTTGATCCAAACCGCCAGATAGAGCGCCAGCAAAATACTTACCGGCACAGTGCCAAGAACGAGCAGTAAATTGTTGGCGAGCGCCTTCATAAACACATCATCCTGAAACACCTGTACATATTGGTCGAAGCCGACGAACTTCCTTTCGGACAAATTCGAGCTGTAGAAGCTTACATACACCGATTTAATCGTCGGATAGAAGGTAAACAAAGCCAGAAACACAAGCGAAGGAAGAAGCAGCGCGTAAGCGAAGCCGTTCTCTCTCCAGTTGATTTTTCGTTTGGCGCCCGGCGCGCGTTGTATCATTCGAATCCCCCTTTTTCTACGTCCTGCTTGTTCGCGACTGCCTAACGGACGGGATTACTTCGGCACCTATGCCGTGATAATCCCGTCCGTTTCGGCTGTGATTGACTGCTACTTCTGGAAGCTTTTCAGAATTTCGTCAGCCTGCTGCTGGGATTTATCGAGCGCTTCTTTAGGCGTCATTTTACCGAGCAGCACAGCCTGAATATTGTCGTTAAACAGCTTGGTCACTTGCCCGTTTTGGTACGTCGACAGTTCGCTGTCCGCATACTGCAGCTGATCTCTCGCCACAGCCGCCTGCGGGAAATCTTTCACGTAATTTTTCAGCAAATCGGTTTCATAGGAAGCCTTCGTCGTTCCGACATACCCCGTATCGATCGACCATTGGGCTACCCGCTCCGGTTTCGTCAGAAACTCGATAAATTTCACCGCTGCTGCCTTGCGCTCTTCCGGAATGTTTTTGAACACGTACAGATTGCCGCCTCCTGTCGGAGACCCGTATTGCTTATTAGCCGGCAGGAAAGCTACGCCGAAATTGAATTTCGCATCCGTCTTCACTTTCGTTAGATTGCCTGTCGTATGGAACATCATCGCGGTTTTGCCGCTGATAAAATCGGACGGTACGGTCGCCCATTCCAATGTGCCTTCGGGCATGACTTTATCCTTGCGTCCGAGGTCCGTGTAGAACTGCAGCGCTTCCTGCACTTCCGGTTTATTGAAATAGACCTTCTTGCCGTCGTTCGACATGATGTTCGTGCCTGTTTGCAGCGACATCGCCTGCAGCATCCAGTATTGATAGCCGGTGCTTGGAATTTCAATGCCCCACTGCGTCACTTTACCGGATGCGTCTTTGACCGTCAGCTTGCTGGCGGCTTCCTTCAGCTCGTTCCAGTTGGCAGGCGCCTTGTCCGGATCGAGTCCCGCTTTCTTAAACAGATCCTTGTTGTAGTACATCACGATCGTACTGCGCTGGAACGGAACGCTCCATACGGTATCGCCGGACTTGGTGTTGCCCATGAACGCTTCATAGAAGCCGTTAAAATAATCTTTGGAAAACCGCGGCGTCAAGTCTTCGATCGCATTCATCGAGAGCAGGCTGTATAAGTCGGTAGACAAGAGGACCGCGATATCCGGCGAATTACCGCCCTGCACAGCCGTCGCGACTTTCGTCATCGTATCCTGGTAGCTGCCGCCGTAGACCGGCTTCACGGTAATGTTCGGATTTTCCTTGTGGAAATCGTCGGCCAATTTATCGATCAGCTTCGTGATCGGACCGCCGACGGCTACCGGAAAATAAAACTGCACGTCTACCGGCTTATCGGCGGCTTTGGCCGTTTCGGCCGGACTTGAGCTTGCGTTCCCGTTCTGCGCTGCAGGCTTGTCGGCTGTTCCTTGGCCGCAAGCCGACAGGACGAATGTTGTCGCAAGCACGGATAGCAATACTTTTTTCATAGATAAATTCCTCCCTAAATTTCTGTTTTATGTAGATCCTTCGCCTAATGAAGGTTACTGCCGGTATGATCCAGCTCGGACAATCCTCTGATGCAGCGTATCAGCTGGTACCGCTTCTTCCGGTATATAGCCGCTGTTCACCGATAATTTCACTTAACGAAGCGAGTACGTAATCCGGCTCGACGCCCGTCAGCATGATGTCTTTGCGCGAATCGGCTCCTGTCAGAACAAGCGCCGTATACATGCCGCTCGCTTTGCCGAAGCGGATGTCGGTTTCGATCCGGTCTCCGACCATCAGACACCGTCCGGGGTCGACAGACAGCTTCTCGAACGCCTTTTCCGCATAATAGGCGGAAGGCTTGCCGATCACTTTGAACGTCTCGCGTGAGCTCGCCGTCTCCAGCGCCTTCACCAGCGACCACGTATCCGGAATCGCTCCGTCGTCGATCGGGCAGAACGGGTCCGGGTTGGCTGCAAGGAGCAGCGCCCCATTGCGAAGGGCATTCATGCCTTGAGTCAGCTTGTCATACGTAAACTGCCTGTCCAATCCGACCAGCACATGCGTCGCGCTCAGCGCGTCCTCGGTCGTCTCCACGCCGTACCGCTCCAGCTCCAGCTTCATGGCCCGCTCGCCGATCATGAACACCTTGGCGCCCGGCTCATGCTCCCGGAAGTACAGCCCGGCCACGCTGAGCGCCGTCATAATTTCATCCTCGCTGCATGCGACTCCGAGCTGTTCAAGCCGCTGCTGCACCTCTTCGATGGTACGAATCGTCGTATTCGTCACGAACAGCAGCGATTTCTCCTGTTCGCGAAGCCTGTTCAGCGTAGGCAGCACGCCCGGCAGTATCGAATTGCCGGCATACACAGTGCCGTCCAGATCGAACAAATAACCTTCGAATTGATTCAAACCGGCGGGGCGCTTCTTTACCCGCCCTTCTTCCTTGGCGCCATCCCCTGTGCAAGGCTGGAACCCGTTCTTCTGATGCGTCCCCTGTTCTGTCACCGCTCTACCTCTTTCCAATAAAAATAACCCTTGTCCGTAAATGTAAAATAAGCGTCATCGGACACATCGCACAGATGCCCCGGCTTTTTTTTTACATTTTACTGAACAAGGGTTTTCTCCTGTTCTCAACCCATCGTAACCAGCAAATATGTTCGATATAAACTTAGTATAAGGCAGTTTTGTCAAGGGACGATAAAATCCGTTCATAGGTTTTGTAAATTTCAGCGTGCAAATGGGTGCTTCCACATGGACGGATCACCGCTGGAAATAAAATCTGCACCGCTTTCCAGCGCAGCCCTGATTTCCTCCTCGTAACGGATCAATCCCCCGACAATCAGCGGCTGCTTGATCGTGTTCTTCAGCTCGCGAATGACCCTCGGCATTAACCCGGGCATAAGCTCGACCTCATCCGGATGTGATCCCGCAATCATTCGAACAGCCGTTTGAACGGCCGCAGTGTCAATGGCAAAGATGCGCTGAATGCTTCTGATGCCCGCCTGCCTGGCCGCAGCGACCGCGTTCGACTTCGTCGTTACGATGCCGTCCACCTTGAACTTCGCTGCCAAATATTCGACGGTATGCGCATCCCTGCCCAAACCCGAAACCATCTCCAAATGGACGTAAACCTGTTTCCCTGTTTCATGAATGTGTTGAATAATCGATTCCAGATTGCCGATATGTCCTGCCATTAAATTCACGCGCGTGACGCTGCTTTCCAGCACTTTCGAAATTTGCTCCTCTTTCGTAACCGAAGCGATGATCGGATAATTGCTCATGCGTGTGCACCTCCAAGGCTTGCTTACTACCACTATACCCTTCGATTGTTTGCGGAGTGTTAATATTCAAAAGTCCCCACCATATTCAAACGTGGTGGGGACAGCTATCTGTCTTACGTTAATTGGAGAAATCGATGGAACGAAGCATTCTGCTCAGCAGCACCGCGCTTTCCGCTCTCGTTCCCGTGTTTTCCGGCGCGAAACGATTCGCTGACACGCCGTTCACCATTTGCAGGCCCGCGAGTTTGGCCGTCGCTTCCCTCGCCCAAGCAGCAATCTCCGATTCATCGGAGAAAGAGGCGTTGCCGGCAGCCGGAGCTGCTGCGCGATAACCGGCAAACTGCATGGTCCGGTAAATCATGACGGCCATTTCCTGCCTCGAGATATAGCCGTAGGGGCGGAAGGTATCGTCTTCGTAACCGGTGACGAGCCCGTTAGCGGCCGCGGTATTTACCGCGCTCGCGAACCAGTCCCCCGGCTTGACGTCCTTGAACGTTGCGCCTGCCGGAGCTGCGGCGGCCAGCCCCAGCGATCTCACGAGCAGCGCGGCAAATTCGGCGCGCGTGACTTCCCGGTCCGGCGCGAATTTGTCGTCATCGACACCTTGAACAATCCATTTGGCGGCCATTCTCTCTACATCCTGTTTAGCCCAATGCCCGCTCAAATCGCTAAAGGTTACACGGCGGTCCAGAAGCATATAGGTGCTGTTGGACCTGCTGTACAGAGCCGCTTCGCCATCCGCAAGAGCAAACGGAACCGGCTGATACACGGTGTTTCCGTTCGCATCGGTTTCAACCCGCACAGCTGCCAGCGTCTGTTCATTCACCGGCCCGTTCAGCTTCATCGTTCTGGGCACATACCGGCTAAAGCTTGAGATTTCACTGCTGCTTCCATTCTCCGCCGCCGCCGTTAACTTGAATTCGATGGAGGCGAGCACCTGCAAGCCGTTCGCTTCGGCAGCCGATTTAGCCTTGTCATCCTTGGTCATCCGGACGGTTACATGGAGCTTGTCCGGCGATACTTCCAGCCTGGTCGCCCATGCCCTGACATCGATTTGCTCCAGTGGAAGCTGCCATGCACCCAGATTCGTCTTGAACACGACGGTGCTGCCCGCTTGCTGTGACTGAAGGACTTGAAGCGCTGACGGAGTTAACGAAATCAACGCTTGATCGATGTCTTCGCCTTCTTCCACGGCCTGCAGCGTAATGCTGCCTTGGCCGGCTCCGTTCACGGCGGCTCGAATCGCCGCGTCGTCGACTGTAGTTTGTGCGATTTTTCTGCCGTCTTCTTCTTTGACACGAATGCCATCGCCGGTTGATGGAGCGCCGGCAGACGGAGCAGGCGACGAAGTTCCGCCGCTCGATTCGTAGTCAGGCTGGGGCCGGAGTACGCTCAGCACATACTCTTTGGTCGTCGTGTTGTCGTCCGCCGTCACTTGAATCGCAATCCGGTTCATTCCATACTTGAGCGCCGCCTCGTATACCGCGCCGCTTACGGTCGGGACACCATTCACTTTCAACGTCGCCCAGGCATCGGCGGCCGTTGGCGTTACCCGGATTGTGCTTACGCTGCGGCCAACCGTCCATTGATACGCTGTCGTATCCGGAGCAAATGCCGGCGTTAAGGTGCCCGCGCTCACCTCTAACCCTGCCAGATCGGCATTATGGGACTCCACATGAATGAGAACCGGCTGCGTATAGAGGTCGTACTTATTGTTGTCGTCGATAACAAACGAGTAGCGAAGCAAGGCATGCGCTCTGCCGGGCTTCTTCGCTGTAAGCATGCTGCCGTTCGCTTCTACCGTATCCAGTCCGTCCAACAATACGATGTCAGGCTGAACATCCTTTTGTTCACCCTTAAAGGTTACGATATAGGACGATAACGGAATGG
Source organism: Paenibacillus sp. JCM 9796 (assembly GCF_055379675.1). Taxonomy (NCBI): domain Bacteria; kingdom Bacillati; phylum Bacillota; class Bacilli; order Caryophanales; family Paenibacillaceae; genus Paenibacillus; species Paenibacillus sp. JCM 9796. The sequence continues at coordinate 3,745,904 of NZ_AP043723.1, read as the reverse complement.
TTTCGTTCTGCTGCAGGACGAACTTGTCATTCACCGGTTTGAGCGCAGCCGCCCAGTCTGAGGCCCAGTCCGCATAGTCGGTCGTAATGCCATAGACGCCGCTTTTAAAGATGTTGATGAAATCATTTTTGTTATTGTAGGTCCATGGGGATACGATCAACCCCCGGTGCTTCGCGGCCTCCAGGAAGTTTTTGTTCAGCTCCCTGTCATAGCCCGTATTAAAAGTAGCATTCAGCGGCTGGACAAGCATGAGCGCATCGCGCAAAGATTTTTGCGTATCGGCTTGCTTGACCGTACCGGCACTGACCAGTAAACCCAGCGGCATCTCCGGCATCAGCTGAGCCATCAATTTCAGTTGACTGGCATGAAAAGACATCGTATCGATCAGCGCCTCGGCATCCTGTTCCCTAATTACCCGGACGTAGGTGCCGACAGCGTTAGGGGTGCTTGTCTTGATCTCGGCCATAATCATTCTCCCGTGCACTTTGGCCAGATCGATCTGCTCCTCCAGGGTCGGAATCTTCACGTCAGGGTAGCCCGCCGGCATCGGCTTGTTGGCATTGAGCGCCTTCAATTCCGCAAGCGTGTAATTTTCCGCATTCCCGGATCCGTTCGTCGTGCGGGTCAAATCGGTATCGTGTACGATAACCAAATGCCCGTCTTTGGAAAGATACATGTCGTTCTCGATAAAATCAGCGCCCGCCTGAATCGCCAGAAGGTTGCTTTCTATCGTATTCTCGGGAGCTTTGGTCGGCAATCCGCGATGGCCGATCATATACGGCTTGCGGATCAGCGTCAAGTCATGGGTATATACCTTGAATGCGTCGAACGCCTTATCCGGCGAGTCGGTGACAATCCCGTTCACTCCGGCCGTAATCAGACGATGCATCGCGATGCTCTCGTCAGCCGCATTCGCCGTTTCCTTGGTCCAGATCGAGACCATCCGCTGTTGAAGGTAGTTCACATTGTCAGGCGTTGCGGCGCTCTGCGGCAGAAGCGCGATCTTGGCCAAGCTGGCCGTCGTTTGTCTGCGGATATCGATCAATCGATCTTCGGACCCATTCGTCTCCGATGTAAAATCGACGATACCGCGAATGATCGGATAAGCGGTTCTCGCTTTTTTGATCAAAACTCCGTTATTCGAAACAACAAAGGCGTCTTCAAGTCCGATGCTCTTTAAATACTCCGTCAACCGCTCAACGGAGAGCTCATCCTTCACGTAAAAGGCAGGAATCATCCTCGTTCCAATCGTGCCGAGAACCGAATCGAGACTGCCGATTTCCTTCTCGCCCGTCGGATTGGTCACCTTCAGGTCGCTGTTCACATGCAGAATGACCGTTGCCGGCAAGGTAGGACCGGTGAAGCCGGCCAAGTTCTCCAGACTTGTGATCTCCGCCACTACCGTAGGCGCCATCGCGATTTTCGTATCCGGCTCCGTCACCTGAACGAACCGGTCCGACGGATCCACGATAGCCGGAAGCGGAGTTTGCAGCAGAGTGACCCGGATATTGTCCACTTTCATTTTACTTCCGTCGGCTTGAAGTCCGATTCTTCCCTTCGCATAGCTGGTTGCCCGGTCGGTATCGATAACAAGCTGGCTGCCGATCCATTCCTGCACCCGGTTTCCATAGGCTAGTATCGTGTAATGGTACAGCTTATTCGGATTGATAGCTTCTGTGTACGATCCTTTTTCCATGACGTTCCAAGCATTGGCAGGCGTCCGCTCCGCAAATTCGACGCCGTTGGCCGCCGTCGCATCCTGCCTGACCGCCATCTGGTAATACGGGTAATTATCGTTCTGAATTCTGTACATGATGGAATTCCATCTCGCTGTGTTATTGGCCGCCAGATGCGTAATGTCGGCTTCGATCTTGTAATTGCCGTAGGCCCCTAAATAATCGGGAAGCAGTACTCTCGAAGGGTTGTCGGGAGCCGCGCTTGCATCGATTTCAAATGCGCCGTTATTCACGGCCGCCGCGCCGGCAGTTGTCCCTTGTTTTCTTGTCCAGCCTTGCGGCAGCGTTCCGTTCGCAAGCGCGTCAAAATTTTCTTCATAGAGCACATAATCGCTGTCGCCGGCATTCTTGGCAGCGACCCGTATAGGCACTTGGACACCATCTTTTTCCGCGGTTACGGTATACACGCCTTTTTGTTGTACCTTCATTGTGCCGTTATGAATCACGACAGCGGGATCGGCGGAAGTCCAGTTTACCTCGCTCCCCTTCATCAGCCCCGATGTAAAATCGCTGTAGTCCGCACGCAGCGTTATCGAGTCGAGCTCGATCGGTTGACCCGCAGCGGCTGACAGCACATAGCCGCTCTCGTGCTGAAGCGATACTACTTTGGCCCCGACTGCAGAAGGCGTTACCGTTATTTCCTGCGACCATTCGGCATCGGCGTAGATCGCCGTCACTTTCGCTTTACCTGATTTGAGCGGAAGGATTTGATTGTTTACGATTTTAATGACACTCTCATCCGATGCATACAATTTGAGCATCCCCGAAGGCACCGCTTCGGTAATCCCGTCGGAGTAGTATACACTGGCCGTTACATTGACCGCGCCAGACAGAGCCTCCATCGTAGGCGGCAGCGTCATATACAGGTTGTCGGCCGTGATTCGGGTTACCTTCAAGTTGTCGAACGAAACCTTGCTTTGATCGGCTTGAAAGCCGATTTTGCCTTTTTCCAAGAGCACATCTGACCCTAACGTTTGGTCCGTCAAAAGCGTAAAGTCGGCATCGGTTTTCGCTTTTATATATTCCTTGACGTTGTTCCCGAAGACTCTGACTTTCAAGGTGTAATCCTCATTTAACGTCAGCGGCTTCCACATGCCGGTAATCGGCGTCGGTGAAAACCAGTTTCCATCCGGCTTCCGATAAGCGATTTCATAAGTGCCGTTCTGCCGGACAGCCATTTGATCGTAAGGGACCTTGCCGTTAGTAGGCACCCGGAACATGAGCGCCGCCCATCTTTGGGCATTCACCACGCCTTCGAATCTCATGTCCGCTTCAATCTCATAATTGTCCCATTGAACGGGCGCGATGACCCGGGCCTGCTTCCCCGATGCTTTCCCGTCAAACTCCATTCTCCCGTTACCGTAGGTATCCTGCACAACCGTAAACGGACTGCTGCCGCTGTTCACATCCGAGATCCAGCCGGGAGGAAGGCTGCCTGCCGCATAGCCGTCGAAATGTTCCTGAAGAAGAACAGGATTCACATCCCCCGAAACCGGGCTGCCGTCTACAAGCGTCACGACACCGTAGCCGCTCGTATCGTTCCAGAACGAGCTGGAGTTATAGGCGCTCCAATAGCTTGTCCGCTGCTGGCTTGTATCGTCGCCGTACCGGTCGGTTGTGCCGATCTCCAAACCGAGCCGCTTGTTCAGCATAGGGTCAAAATGAAGCATGTCCCAAGGAACCGCCACTTCAAGCGACCAGCCGGAAGCTGTCGTTTGAATCGCCCTTAATATCTTCTTCTCATCCTTGCCGCTGTGATTGCTCAGCGCAGCCCCGAATTGCAGCTTCGGCGTCGTCGTTCCCGGCTGATACATCAAGCCGATCTGCATGTCGCCCTCGGCAAACGGCGCAGACTGATGCTGTGTCGGATCCAGAAAAATGTTCACGCCATCCTGCTCGAACCAATACCCGGAGCCATTATGAATCAAATTCGCGTCATCGGACTTCACGCCGATATATAAATAACGGTTATCCCACAGTAGGCCAAAGCGGGATTCCTGGAACCCCCCTTCTCCTATCCGTCTGTCCAAACGCTCATTGATGCTCCAGATGGATTCATCGAGCTTGCCGTCAATGACAGGAGCATGCCGCGTTTTGTTCACGTCGAGCGTTTTTCTTCCCGCGTCTGCCGCTTGAGCTTGCTCTGGCAGCACGCTAAGCTGGAGCATGCCGCTTAATAAAGCGACGATGATCCACATATGGAACAACTTCCTATACCTGTTCATTTCCCTCATCCCTTTCATCCTTGGTCAGACTGCTTGTTCATCAAAGCGCGGCGGCCTTACCACCCCTCCCGCACACAGTTTCGGAAAGCACAAAAAAACCCTTCATCCAGCAAACGAAACCGGAGAGTCTTTACTTGACGACTCATCCAATTGCTGCAATGAAGGGTTTTCTCCTTGTCTCCTACCCTTGTCTATTCGGTTCGTATAAGGAACTCACATTTCTATTTTTACTTTACCAGCGCATTGTTTCCGGAATGTCATCCGCATGCGAAGAGATTGTAAAGATTCATCCCGGCTCCAGGAGCCCCATGTCCAAGCAAGCTTTAACTGAAAGCTTCTTAACCTCGGCCTGAAAGCGAATGTCCATTCGTTCCCCCGACAGCTGGACGATTTCCCCCCGCCCCCAAGACCGGTGCTGAACCGTCAGCCCTATTTTCAGTTGAGCCGCGCTCGTTATCGCATTCGGGTTGAAGGGAACCGCGGGCTTTACCGTATTTGCCTGGACGGACGCTTCCTGTTTGGGCAGCGGCTTGTCGGGCGTGACGATGCTGCGAACGTCCGCAACAAACGGAGATTCTTTTACTTTTTCGCCATCCCTTTTTTGATACGTAAGCAGCTCCAGTTCCCTTTTCGCCCGGGTCATGCCGACGTAGAATAAACGGACGGCTTCCTCCAAGAGGGCCTGATTCCCTCCGGCCTTTTTCTCCATGTCCGCGGAAGCAGGCAGGATGCCGTCGATCAGATCGATCATATATACCCGCTCGAACTCCAGACCTTTTGCACTGTGAAGGGTGGAGAAGGTCACCGCATTGTGGTCCTTATTGGACTTTGAGCTTTTCATCAGAGACGCCAAGTGCTTCAACCGCTTCGCAAAATCCTCCATCGTTTCGAGCGTATCCGCGATCGCTTCCAGCGTGTTCAGAATACCGGTCAAGTATTCCTTGCTGAATCCCAGCCTTTCACACATCTTGTCGATGGCTTTCTCGTAGCCAAGCCGGTTTCGAATTACCCGGATTGCCTCAAGCGGCGGCATGCCTTTCATCTGTTGCAAGGTTTCTTTGACTTCCTGCACCTGTTTACGCTGATAATCTTGCAGCGGGACGTAGTTCAGCAAATTATCAAAGACGGATTCGTTATTGTCGATTCCCTTCAGTACCGCCATCTGCTGCTTGGTAATATACCCGTTAAGCTTGGTATGAATTTCTTCCATAATATCAACGCGCTTGTCCGTAAAGGTCATTCGCATGAAGTTCAAGATGTCTTTCACGACCCAATGAGAGAAAAAACGAATGTCAGCATCCTTCATATAAAAGGGAATCCCCGCGCGGTCAAATTCGTTCATCAAAGGAATGGAAGAGGAATGATTTCGATACAGCACCGCCACATCGCGAAGACTTTCAACCTTTTGGATTTCCTGGACCAAGTATTTCGTCTGATAAGGGTAATCGGCAAAGCTCCTGATTCGGATCGGCTTATGCGATGAGTTGTGAGTAAACATGTTCTTATCGTACCGATTTTTGTTTCGTTTTATGAATTGGTTGGCCGCTTTCACAATATGTTGCGATGACCTGTAGTTTTGCTCCATGAAGAGCGTAACGGCATTCGGGTACACTTGCCTGAAGTTAAGCAAATAGGCAGGCTCCGCGCCTCTCCAGCTGTAAATGGATTGATCATCGTCGGCTACGACACACAGATTGCCATGTTCCCTTACCAGCTTCTCGACAATGGCGTGCTGTACCATCGACGTGTCCTGACTTTCATCGGTCAGCACATAATCGTACCTTTGCTGATATTTGCGCAGCAGCTCCCGATCCCTCTCCAACACCTCGTTCGCGATGGTCAGCATATCGTCGTAATCAATCAGCAGCTTGCTCGAGCCTAACCGTTTATAAGTCTCATATTCCCACAGGATTCGCCCCGCTTCCTTCACATTACATGGAACGTTCGACCATTCGTCTTCAGGAATCATTTTGTTCTTGATGAAGCTAATGTAGGTGGTGAGCTCGTCCATTTGATCATCGGTGATGTTTTCGCGGGCGATCGTTTTATACAAATGCCGTAAAATAAACTTCTTATGTAAAGGCGGACTATCGGAATCCAAATCGCCCAGTTCTTCCAAGCTGATGTCGCCTTCAATGATTTGATAGGCCGTCCTCGTTTTACGGAAATGCTCCCGAACGACCTCGAAGGCCATGCTGTGAATCGTAGAAAAATCAACCGGCGGAAGATCAGGGAAAAAACGTTTAAACCGCTCTTTCATATCCGCCGCTGACGCGCGGCTGAATGTAATCGCCTTAATGCGGGACGGGACAACTCCCTTCTCTTCAATGAGGTAGCCGATCCGCATGATGACCGTGGTCGTTTTCCCGGATCCCGGAGAGGCCAGAAGAAGCAAGGCTCCCTCCGTTTGAAGAACTGCCTGCTTCTGGACGTTATTTAAAGAAACTCCGTTTTGTTTGATGTTTCGGGTAAAAAAATCGTCACTTGCTTTCATATCCGACAAACCCTTTCAACTAAATCAAATGCCGCATCACATGGTTAGGACACTTACAAGACTATTATAGCATCTCCTTCTAATAGGATCCCGGCTCTCTCCCCGGCATAAACAAAAAACGAAAGCCCGGATGATGAAGGGCTTTCGTTTTTCACTCTTCGTACACTGATCTCTACGGATCGATAAGCGTTTGACGGGAATCGAACCCATGCCGCCAGCTCAGAAGGCTGGAATTCTTCCATTGAACTACATACGCATATGGTCGGGACGACACGATTCGAACATGCGACCCCCTGGTCCCAAACCAGGTGCTCTACCAAGCTGAGCTACGTCCCGGGATAAAATGGCCTGTTGGAGCACACTTTGTAACTCGGTGAAGATGAATGGCGTGCCCTGAGAGATGCGGCTTTTAGCCGACTGCGAAGCGAATGCTTTCGAAGCGCAGCTCCGACGAACTCTAACGTTCGAATCTAAATCTCAGCACACTTTGTAACTCGGTGAAGATGAATGGCGTGCCCTGAGAGATTCGAACTCCCGACCTTTTGATTCGTAGTCAAACGCTCTATCCGGCTGAGCTAAGGGCACATGGCAATGGCTGGGGATCTAGGATTCGAACCTAGGCATGACGGAGTCAAAGTCCGTTGCCTTACCGCTTGGCTAATCCCCACTGCTTGCTGAAGTTACTTTCATAGAAAAAGCTCACCCAAGGTGAGCTTGCTTGGCGACGTTCTACTCTCCCGGGACCCTGCGGTCCAAGTACCATCGACGCTGGAAGGCTTAACGTTCGTGTTCGGGATGGGTACGCGTGGTTCCCTTCCGCCATCATCACCAAACGGATGTTGATGCTTCTGCCGCGAAACATCAGATCTTGCCATTCAAGGCGGCTTGCACCTTGAAAACTGGATACGAAACTCAGCATGCTGAATGCTTTGACTTCACCAAAGTGAAAGTCTTTTGGATAAGCCCTCGACCGATTAGTATTCGTCAGCTCCACACGTTGCCGCGCTTCCACCCCGAACCTATCAACCTCGTCGTCTACAAGGGGTCTTACGAATTGGGAAATCTCATCTTGAGGGGGGCTTCACGCTTAGATGCTTTCAGCGCTTATCCCGTCCGTACTTGGCTATCCAGCCGTGCTCCTGGCGGAACAACTGGTACACCAGCGGTACGTCCATCCCGGTCCTCTCGTACTAAGGACAGCTCCTCTCAAATTTCCTGCGCCCACGACAGATAGGGACCGAACTGTCTCACGACGTTCTGAACCCAGCTCGCGTACCGCTTTAATGGGCGAACAGCCCAACCCTTGGGACCTACTTCAGCCCCAGGATGCGATGAGCCGACATCGAGGTGCCAAACCTCCCCGTCGATGTGGACTCTTGGGGGAGATAAGCCTGTTATCCCCAGGGTAGCTTTTATCCGTTGAGCGATGGCCCTTCCATGCGGTACCACCGGATCACTAAGCCCGACTTTCGTCCCTGCTCGACCTGTTTGTCTCGCAGTCAAGCTCCCTTATGCCTTTGCACTCTTCGAATGATTTCCAACCATTCTGAGGGAACCTTGGGGCGCCTCCGTTACTCTTTAGGAGGCGACCGCCCCAGTCAAACTGCCCACCTGACACTGTCCCCGTACCGGTTCACGGTACCAGGTTAGAACTCCGATACGATCAGGGTGGTATCCCAACGGCGCCTCCACCCACGCTGGCGCGCAGGCTTCCCAGGCTCCCACCTATCCTGTACAGATCGTACCAAAGTCCAATATCAAGCTGCAGTAAAGCTCCATGGGGTCTTTCCGTCTTGTCGCGGGTAACCTGCATCTTCACAGGTATTAAAATTTCACCGGATCTCTCGTCGAGACAGCGCCCAAGTCGTTACGCCATTCGTGCGGGTCAGAATTTACCTGACAAGGAATTTCGCTACCTTAGGACCGTTATAGTTACGGCCGCCGTTTAC
>NZ_AP043723.1:0-3732500 GCF_055379675.1 Paenibacillus sp. JCM 9796 | reverse complement strand
TCTGTCCGCCGGATAACTGATCGACAGGTCGGTCTGCAAAATCCCCCATGCCCGTCACTTCGACTGCCCAATGAATAACCTCTTTGTCCTCCTTGCTCAGCGAGCCGAACCCCTTCTGATGCGGAAACCGTCCATAAGAGACGAGTTCCTGCACAGTCAGCCCGTCAGGGGCCGTCGGATTTTGCGGCAGGATGGCAAGCTGCTTCGCTACATCCTTAGTCGTCTGCTGATGAATCGATTTGCCGTCCAGGAAAATTTGCCCGCCCTTGGGCTTCATAATCCGCGCCATAGATTTAAGAATGGTCGACTTGCCGGAGCCGTTGGCGCCCACGAGGGCTGTAATTTTTCCATTCGGAATGGATAAATTCAATCCTTCAACAATCAGCCGGTCATCATAAGCTACGTCCAGCTGTTTGGTAAATAAGCGGGTCATTGTATATCCTCCTTCAATGTCATGCTTTGGAATTGGCAAGCAGGTATAAGAAATAAGGAACGTATAATAATTAGCGTTACACGGAGTGTCAATAAAACTTGGAGAGACCAATTATCCCGATTCGTAAGACTTTAATTGTATTTCGATTTCAGTTCATTTGTCAATAATGATTCTCATTATCATCTCTTATCATAACCTGATGCACGCCTATTGTTGCAGCTTGCTTTGATGCGATGTTGCCGGCGGCAGCGAGGCGTTTTAGCTGATCCTGCATAAGGCTGGTATAATAGATCAAAGCGAACATGAAGAACACAGATATCCTTATCGGGAGGTTACAGGATGGACGCGAAAGTCGAGCAGACGTTAGAAGCGGCTTTAAAAAACTGGAAGTCTATGGCGGGGTCGGAAAACGATGAAGCGGAATCGACTGCGGATGAATTTGAAGCTTCTTTCTATAAGTTTATCGATGCTGTACGCGAGTGGGTTTACGGGTTAGATCAACGACCGCAGACACTCGAGGAATTGGCAGAGCTGCCTCTGATCAAGCATATTCTCGATCTGCTTCCGGAGCCGCTCCATTTGAACTTTGAAACCGAGGCCGAACTTATCCTTGAACATAAGAGCAGAATCGACGAGGACAAGTATGATTAAATAGAATCGTTCTCTAGGCATATCTGTTCTTTGTATCTTATGAAAATGAACAAGGGACTTCCCGCCATCGGGAAGTCCCTTGTTCATGCTTACAGCATTTCTTTACCGGTTTTGAATATCGGGTTTAGTGATGATCAGGATCAGGAGTTAAGATCTGGATATTGTCTATCCGCACGTTGTGCAAATCCCCTGTCATATCGCCTACGACGACCTCATCACCCTTGATGTCGACGACTGTAACCATTTCATACGACCTTAACTCGCCTGTTGCTTTGACGACGACAACCCGCATGCCTTCCATTAATTCCATGGTATCCTCTCCTTACTGGTCGCTAAGCAATCAGAGGGAATCCAGTCTTGACTGCATCCAATTACTTCTTGGCAGCGTCTTGAATCGTTTTTGGTGCATCGACTTGGTAGACGGTTTTCCAGGATTCCAGAATATTTTCTTTCGATACGGCAAGGGCAGGTACGGCAACATATGGAGGCGTTTCTTTGCCAAGCAAGGAATAAGCGGCCAGAATGGCTTCGGCAACGCCTTGGTCGTAAGGTAATTGTGCGCCGAGACCTTTGACCATGTCGCCTTGTGCGATATTAAGCGCAACGTTCGTGCCCAAATCAATAGTAGTGATGACCAGATCATTTTTGCCTGCCGAGCGTGCAGCTGCCAGGGCCCCTTCCGCAGGAGCATCCCATACGACAAAGATCCCTTTCAAATTCGGGTTTTTAGTCAGCATCGCAGAAGCCACTTTCTCGCCGTCATTGGGTCCTGCAATACCGCCGCGATCGACGATCTTGATGTTCGGATATTTTTCTTTGATCGTTTTCTCAAAAGCTTCCGTTCTTTGTTTGGTTACGAAGAAATCCGCATCGTGGAAAATAACGCCGATATCTCCTTTTTCACCAAGCGCCTTGGCCATAAGATTGGCCGCTTCAACGCCGTTTCCATAGTTATCCGCGGAAACTACACTGACATAATCTTTACCGTGCTCCAAACCGTTCGGTTTATTATCCATAAATACCAGCTTCACGCCCGCGGCAGCAGCTTTTTTAAACGCTTCTGCGGTGGAGACAGGATCAACGGGAATACTGATGAGGATGTTCGGTTTTTTGGTCAATATAGTCTCAATATCGGATACTTGTTTTTCCGGTTTAAAGTTAGCGTCCGTTTGCGCAATCACTTCGATACCCATCTTGGCAAATGTATCCTTGAGCCCTTTGACCTGCGCAGTCGACCAGTCGTTGCCGGCATAGTGCAGGGCAACGGCTGCTTTGTATTTTCCTTCTTTGATTTTCGCCAATTCTTCCGGAGTCAGCTTCAGCGTTTTGGCGGAGATGGCGCTTTCTCCATTCGGACCTTTACTTAAAATCTCTTTATCGGGAAGGCTCTGATTAATAGTCACTGGACCGTCAGGAGTAGTGGTTGCTGCCGGTGGCGTGGCCGCCGGCGTATTGCTGTTTGCTTCGCTGCCGGTTCCCTTGCTGCTGCTGCTTCCACATCCGGATAAGACGATGCTGAACATCAAAATGAATACAAAGCATGCGGAAAATAATTTTTTCATTTTCGATAACCCCTCTTCTACATGAAATTTAGTTGCAAACACACACCGATGAAGCCAGATTCCCTTCAAGCTTGTTGCCCTTGCAAGAAAACGCTGTACTTTTGGGCGGCATTCCCCCTTTCATGCGTACCTGGTCAAGAAATGCTCTCAACCTTTTCCCAAGTGCCCGTTTTAGCGCTTTTGACGATGGCATCGATGATAAGCATGATTTGATAACCTTCCGCGAAGGAAGCAACGGAATCAGAATGGGTCATTTTCCCTTCTACGGCATCGTAAAAGTTCTGCATCATGTTTTTCAGGCTTTCCGTCCATCCCTCTTCATGCCCGCCCGGGTAATGAAGGAACGGAAGCACCTCTTTCTTCACGAGGCCGGGGTCTCTCAATACGGTTTCACTTGGTTTATCCCGGTACCTTATGGTCAGACGGAACGGTTCTTCCTGCTTCCAGGTGCCGGAAGCGACAGAGCCGTCTATATTCAAAACCAGGGCATTCTTGCTCCCTGCGGATACTTGGGAGACCGTAAAAACGCCTCTTGACCCATTATCGAATTTGACCAATACGGAGCAATAATCTTCCGTACTGACATCAACCAGACTGGCATTTTCCTTTCCGCCGTTTTGGAAAGTTTGCTTTTCTTTTAGCGGTTTGTAGCGTTGAGGGATCATAATCGCCGTATCGGCCATGACTTCCGTAATTTTCATTCCTGTTACGTACTGCGTCAGGTCGAATAAGTGGGAGCCGATGTCACCGATGGCCCTTGTTTTTCCGCCGTACTCGGGCTCCAGCCGCCAGTTATAGTCCGTATCGTACAATAACCAATCCTGCAAGTAATTGCCGCGGACAATACGGATATCGCCCAGCTCATTGTCCCTCACCATACCGCGAAGGTGCTGAACCATGGGGAACTGTCTGTAATTGAAATTGATTCCGCTAACCAGATTTTTTTCTTTCGCCAAATGGTACAGTTCCTTGGCCTCTTCGCTTGTCAGCGTGAGCGGCTTCTCCGAGAGCAGATGCTTTCCATGCAATAAAATTTGCTTATTAATCTCGTAATGCAAATAATTCGGCGTACAATTATGGATCACATCAATTTCCGGGTCTTTCAATAAGTCCATATAATTGCCATAGGCTTTTGGGACATTTAGTAATTTTGCGCTTTGCTCGGCTTTGTCCTGACCGCTTTGCGCGATCGCAACGACTTCGGCAAAACTGAGCCGTCTGACCGCTTCAATGTGCGCTTGTCCGATAAAACCGGCTCCCAGTATCGCTGCTTTTATTTTTCTCATGAGCAATCCTTCCTTGATTACTTACTGATCGCTTTACGTCCGAAAGCCACAGCGAGGATAATAATGAGTCCCTTTACGATCATTTGCTGGCTGACATCCAGTCCCATAATGATCAAACCGTTGTTGACCGTTCCAATCATAAGCGACCCAATGACCGTGCCGATAACCGTACCTACGCCTCCAAATAAACTGGTGCCTCCTAAAATAACGGCTGCAATGACGGATAGTTCGTCTCCTTCGCCGAAGGTGTAGCGTCCGGAATGCATCCTTCCCGCATACAGCATGCCGGCAAGTCCTGCAAGCACGCCCGATCCGATCATCACGTACAGTTTTGTTCTGGCAACGTTCACACCCGAGAACTTTGCTGCGCTTTGATTTCCGCCTGTGGCCAGCGTTCTTCTGCCGAATGCGGTTTTACGCAATATCACATGCCCGATAAAAACGATCGCCACAGTCCAGATCAACAGAATCGGCACGCTTCCGACATCGCCAGATCCGAAGAAATACACAAACGTTTTGTCAATGATCGGCACAGGCGCCGTATTCGTGATCCACATCGCCATTCCTTTGGCTATCCCCATCATCCCGAGCGTGACCAGGAAAGAAGGGATAATGACCTTGGTCACCAGCAAACCGTTAATTAAACCGATAATGAACCCCGTCCCCAGGCCGGCTATGATCGCCCCCGGAATACCGAATCCAGCTTCCAACGCCATGGCCGACGTTAATGAAGATAGAGCCGCTATGGAACCGATAGACAGATCGATTTCCGCAGCACTCATCACAAAAGTCATCGCCACGGCCATGATGGATATGATCGCCGTCTGGCGAATAATATTCAACAGGTTGTTCGCCGACAAAAATCCGTCAGAGCTTAACGTGATTGAGAAGTAAATGAAAACGCCTACAAAAGCGATATAAACAATATATTGCCGCCAATTAAAACCCTGAATCCCCGGGTTAGAAGCCTTGGATTGCATGCTGCAAATTCTCCTCCGAATTGATTTCCTCGCGCATAAATTGTTTGACGACTTTTCCTTCATGAAACACAAGGATCCGGTCGCTTACGGCCAAAAGTTCCGTCATTTCCGAAGATACAAGCAGAATGCTCTTTCCTTCATCGGCTAAATCACGAACCATATCGATAATTTCCGTTTTGGCCCGGATATCGATCCCGATAGTCGGTTCGTCAAGCATGATGATTTCCGGCGAATTGGCCAACCATTTGGCAAAAACGATTTTTTGTTGATTCCCGCCTGACAGCAAACGCGATTTCTTATAAATGGAGTCGGTTTTAATGTTTAATTTTTTGACCCATTCTTCGGACATTTGGTTTCCCTTCCTATCGTTGACAAGCACATTCGTAATCTTGGAAAGGGACGGAAGCAAAATATTATCTTTCACTTCATGATCCAGCACCAACCCTTGAACCCTTCGATCCTCAGGCACTAAAGCAAGTCCGTTATGGATGGCGTCTTTTGGCGACCGTATAGCGACTTTCTTTCCTTTTATATGAATTTCACCTTCGGTGATCGAATCGATTCCGAACAGCGCCCGCAAGGTTTCGCTTCGACCGCTTCCCATCAAACCGGCGATTCCCACAATTTCTCCATGCTTCAATTCAAAATCTATACCGTTCACCCGATCGTTTGTTTTCAAATTTTTAACTTGAAGGATAACCTTGTGGCTGGCCGGTTGTTTGCGCTGCTTCCATTCAAACTTATCCAGGTTTTTACCCGCGATGTGCTGAATGACGCTGTCCATATCCAACTCATTCGTATCTGCTGTGATAATGTGACGCCCGTCGCCCATGATCGTAATTCTGTCGCAAATCTGGAATATCTCTTCCATCCGGTGGGAAATGTATATAATGGAATAGCCCTTCCGTTTCAATCCCCCAATAAAGTCGAACAATATTTCCGTTTCCCGTTTCGTTAAAGAAGATGTGGGCTCGTCCATGATCAAAATTTTCGTTTCCTTGGCTAACGCCTTGGCAATTTCCGTCATCTGCCAGTACCCGACGCCCAGATCAGCCACCAGGTCATTCGGTTTGATATCAACGTTCAATTCCTCCAGCAGCTGCGCAGCCATTTGAACGCATTTCTTGTCATCAATAAAACCCCATGCCGTTCTTGGTTCTCTCCCGATATATATGTTTTGAGCGACGGTTAACGTGGGAATAAGACTGAACTCCTGAAAGATCATGGAAATCCCTTGTTTCTCCGCATCATTAGGCGTTTTGATTTGAACTTCGGCACCGTCCAAATGTATGCTGCCCGCATCCAACTCATATACGCCCGTCAAAATCTTCATTAAGGTCGATTTCCCGGCCCCATTACCGCCCATCAGGGCATGAACCTCGCCCTTTCTCAATTCGAAATGAACTTGATCGAGTACTTTAATTCCATTAAATGATTTGGAGATTTGGTGCATTTCCAGCATTGGCGTTTCCATTCGAAGTACTCCTTTTTAGGATGACCTCGGGACGGGCGACCGTCCCGAACGCTATCCTTCTTATGCAAAATCTACATGTAAACGATCTTCACCCATTTTTCAGTATTGGCAGATTCCAGGATGGCATCACTGATAACCGCAATCCGATAACCGTCCTCGAAATTCGGAGACACTTCCGTATCGTTTACGATGGAAGAAATAAAGTCATGCGCTTCAATGATTTTGGTTTCTGTGTAACCAATGCCCAAGGCGGGAATCGGCCACAGTGCTTCGCCATACGGATGAGCCGGCCCCGTATAAACGGTGCGGAACCCTCTTCTGTCTTCCGGATCGCTGGAGAAGCATACTTGCAGTTCATCCCTGCGCTCATAGTTAAAACAGATGGAACCCAGCTCGCCATGGATTTCAAACGTAATAAAGTTATTCCGGCCCCACGCATTGCGTGTTGCTTCTATGCTGCCGATGGCGCCGTTATCGAATCGGAGAAGCGCGCTCACTTCATCGTCTACGTCTACCGCTTCCTTCCTCACATCGCTTCCGGCCTTCACCGTACCAAGCTTGTCAACAGAGCCGGATTGAACCGGACGTTCCTTGATCCAGGTTTGGGACGTTGCCAATACTTCGCTGATGTCCCCGACCAGGTAACGCGCCATATCGATAACGTGCGTTGCGATATCGCCGAGCGCCCCGGAACCGGCAACCGATTTCCGGAACCTCCAGGAGAGAGGCGAATTCGGATCCGCCGACCAATCCTGAAGATACGTTCCGCGGAAATTCAAAATTTTACCGATCGAGCCTTCTTCGATATATTTCTTTGCCAGTGCGATTGCAGGGGTGCGTCGATAGTTGAAGGCCACCATATGCTTCACGCCTGCTTCCTTGACGGCATCCAGCATCCGTTTTGATTCTTCTGCGGTACGGGCAAGCGGCTTTTCACAAATAATATGCTTGCCGGCTTTCGCAGCCGCAATGGCGATCTCGGCATGCGAGTCATTCGGCGTCACAATATCGATAATGTCGATAGCCGGGTCTTCTACCACGCTTCTCCAGTCGGTCGAATAAGATTCGAATCCATAACGCTCGGCGGCGGCTTTTGCCATTTCTTCGTTTATATCCACGACGGTTTTACGCTGAGGAAGCGCAGGCGCCGGCCAAAAAAACATCGGCATTCCCGCATAAGCGATTGAATGTGCCTTCCCCATGAAGCCTCCGCCGATCATTGCTATGTTCAGTTTACGCACGGTGTAATCTCCTTTGTTATGATGACTTACGAATAGAAACCGGGATTACCCGATGTTTAAACGCTCTTTCAAGTAGGCTTTACTAATCTGCGCGCCCTTGAATGGATCCTCGTAGCTGTCGAGCTCCACCGTGATCCAGCCTTCATAGTTCGCTTCACGCAAGATGGATACCATCTCCGCGAAATTCTGGTTGCCTTCTCCAAGCGGTAAGAAAGCGCCGGACTTGTAATCCTTGAAATGCACATATTTGATTCGATCCACATATTTTTTAATCACGGCTACGGGATCTCCGCCACCCGCTTCGATATGGGCCGTATCCGGGCATAATGCAATCGAAGTCAGCCCCATAATTTTGTCGAGCTGATCCGGTCCCTGCACACATGTGCCTAAATGCGGGTGGTAGCTTGGCACCAATCCGTATTTTTCCGCAATTTTCGCGCCCCGCTCCAAAGACTGTGCCAACTGCTCATAGTCCGATTCCTGAATGCCGCCCGCCCGTACGGCGCCTCCTCCAAACACAAGATGCTCCGTGCCGAACTCAGCAGCCAGTTTGGCAACCTTCTCGATTTTGTCAAACTCTTCTTCCAGAATATCTTTGAAAATAAAATTCGCCCCGGTATACACCCCTACCACTGCCAGGTCCAGACTTTTCAACAGCTGGCGAAATTCGTCCGGGCGATTCTCATACTGCATCAAATTTCCGTCAAACAGCTCGATGCCCTTGTATCCTGCGGCCGCTATATCCCGAAGTGCCTGCTCGGTCGAACCGTTGGCCAAGTAATAAAGATCTTTGACGGAGGTTACACCTGCGGGATGTCCGACTACACCGCCCCATGTATTTGTTTGGTAACCCAATTTCATTTCAAAACCTCCCCGGGATCATTAAACGCGTTCATTCATAGGCTTCCATTGACTCCGCTGTTACTATGCGATCAGCTTTTCAAACCGCTCCTTCATCCATAAGCAGACTTGCCACAAATCCGCCACCGGCTGGCCCGTGAACGGCAGTCTCGGCATGTAATCCGGCGGTCCGAATTCCGGCGTGAACGTGAGCGGCCTGCCGCTATTTGCTCGCGCTTGAATAATCTGCTTCCACCAGTCTTCATGCGCGCTCAGTTCCGTCTTGTATTCGGGAGCCGCGGGATGGGGAACTTGCGGTCCTTGCGCATATCCGACCCGCGAGTGAACATGTATAGTCCGCTGGAAAGCCATCTCCAGGGATTCCTTCTGATCTTGCAGCAGCGATTCACACACGCATACCCAGTGACTAAAATCGGCCGTCAGCTTCAATTCCGGGAATTCCCGGAGGAGAGCCGCTGTCGTCCAAGGCGTAAACATGGCTCGTCCCCGGTGTGTTTCGTGTCCGACCGGAATGCCCAATCTCTGCTCGACGGCGAGCGCTTTTTCGAAAAATGCCGCCTGTTCGTCAAACGGCATTGCGTCTTTGGCGCTATGTGAATTGATCATGATCGGGGCAAGTGCCGCCGCTTGTTCCGTCTGCCGGCGAAACGATTCCGCATGATCGGGGCCCTCTGTGAACACCATCGAAACATAATCGAGCTTGTATTGCTCCAGCAGACTGCGGAACCGCTTCTCTTCCACGTTCACTCCACCGGTAATGGCCAGTTGGCTTGGTACGGGGGATTCAATTCCATGGAAGCCTGCGGCGGCAATCTGCTCGAACTGGCTCTCCAGAGAACCTTCCATCCCCCAGAGCGATTTGATGCTTTTTATTTTCATCATGGCCTCACCAGATCCTTTAGAAGCGCTTTCAGCTTCACGTCAGGGTTTTCCAAATCGTTCAGATCAGGTCTCGCTTGCTGTTGAATGAGCATTTCAGCGAAACGGATGTCCTTGGCAATTTTAGAGATCGGCCCAACAGCGCTGGCCGCGACTAACCGTCCGTCAGAGGTAAGATGGAAAAAGAACTTGCCGTCTTCGCCGATATTGCGGCTTACCATGATTTCGCCAAAGTCCGTCAAACCGGCCACTTGCAGCGTTTGTTCGTACTGATCGGACCAGAACCACGGTACGACTGTATAAGCTTCCCCTGCGCCCATCATGTTACGAGCCGCAAGTGAACCTTGATCCTGGGCATTGCGCCAGGACTCAAGCCGAATTCGTCGGCCGTCATATAAAGCATGCGGGAAGGAGCAGCAGTCCCCGGCGGCAAAAATATACGGATCGCTTGTTTGGAGCCTCTCGTCAACCCGTATTCCATTCTCGATCTCCAGCCCGCAACCGGCAGCCAGCGTTATCTCCGGAACAGCGCCGATCCCGATAATAATAGAGTCGCATTCGATCGAGGTCCCGTCGGCAAGAACGATAGCCTGACGGCCGCCGTTGTTTGCTATGCTGTCGATGGTAACGCCCAATTTGAAATCGACGCCGGCGGCACGATGACGGGCTTCCACGATGTCGGCGATTTCCTTGGGCACACCCCGCGTCAGAATGCGCGGGCCCAGTTCGATGAGCGACACGGTACAGCCTCGCTCAACAGCGCTCGCCGCGGCTTCAAGTCCGATGAATCCGCCGCCGATGACCGCAACATGAGTCCCGGGCTGCAAACGCGAACGAAGCGACAGTGCGTCGGAAAACGTCCGCAGGTAGAGCACATCCGCGTTCTCGGAGCCTTCTAACGCGTACTTGCGCGGGCGGGCCCCTGTAGCAAGCAGCAGCCGGTCGTACGGGAGTTGCCGTCCGTCTTCAAGAATAACGGCACGGTTATTTCTGTCGATCTCTACGGCCATGCAGCCGGACAGGAATGTAATGCCGTGCTGTAACAGCAACTCATCGTTCAGGATGAAAATCGGCGACGGTTCATCTTCGCCCAGCAGCAAATTTTTTGAAAGAGGAGGACGCTCGTAAGGCGCATGCTTCTCTTCACCGATTAGCGTGATAGGTCCGCTCCAGCCCTGCGTCCGCAGTTCGACAGCCGCACGCGCTCCGGCTTCGCCTGCCCCGATAATAACCATGCCAGCTTCGTTCATGACGATCCCCCTCAATCGACTTTGATGAAGAGCATACCCGCGTCAATCTTAACGGGATACGTCTTAATCGCGTCACAAATTGGGGCCCGCTTGGCTTCACCGGTTGTGAAATCAAGTCGGCCGTTATGCTTCGGACATTCGATGAGATTTCCCATCACCAGGCCGTCCGCCAGATGAACCTTCTCATGCGTGCAATGCCCGTCGGTCGCGAAGCAGTCCCCTTTGGCATTACGATAAAGCGCGTAGGTTCGGTCGCCATGATCAAATCGAACAACATCTTCTACATCGATATCTTCAACAGCACATGTTTTAATCCAGCCTTCGTTATTCATTAAGTACCTCCATCATGTAATCGCTTGTAGGTTTGAACTGCTGCAGTGCGAATGACAGCCGGGCAATGCGAGGAACGATAAGCCGCCTGCATTGCCGCGGACTATTAAGCGCTTTCAATGCCGTCATTCAAGAGTCTCCTTGATGGAGAAATTTAAGTTTGGTCCCTGCGATGCTTTCCTGCTTACTCCGCTTTCCGCATGAGCGTCGCGTCAGGAGCTACCGTTCCATAGGGTGCCGGACCATATTTATACGGACGCGCGGTTTCGGGTAGCTTGCGCACGATGGTATAAGTAGGATCTTTACGCTGCTTCCGAAGCGCCGTGAAAACTTCCATGAGAGCCGCCCAGAGACTCGGGCTTGCCGGCGGGCAGTCCCCCTTCATCTCTTCATGAAGCTTGGGAAGGGCATGATAAGGAACCATTGGAAACATATGATGCTCGATGTGATAGTTCATGTTGCAGTAAAGGAATCGGATAATCGGATTCATATAAACCGTACGTGTATTCAGGCGGTGATCCAGAACATCTTCATTAAGCCCCAAATGCTGCGTCCAGGCGACAATCATAACGGCGTAGAAGCCGTAAAAGGTTGGAAGAACGATAAACATGGCCGGCAGTATGCTTCCCGTGTAAATACAAGCCGCTATTACCGCCAAAAAGATAAGTATCCATACACGAGCTTCCCAATACGCTTTCTTGAACTCGGATGCAGGAATATACTCCAGTTCCTCTTTATCCATCTTACCGAAGGCATGCAGCAAGACTCTTTTCAGGTCGATCACTCCGCCTATCAAGCGAAACAATTCCGCCGCCAACACTCGCCAAACCGGTGGTCTTGGGGCATGGATCTCGGGATCACGGCCAACAATATAGGTGTCGGTATGATGGCGGGCATGGCTCCAGCGCCAAGGCGTCGCCGGGAACAGGTTCATGAATGAAGCGATCTGATAAATCACTTCGTTCATCCAAGGCGTTTTGAACATGGTTCCATGACTGGCCTCATGCCAACGCGAGTTCCCTGGCAGCGCATACACGGCACCGTACGCTGCGAATGCCGGAATTGCCCACCATGTCCCCCAGGAAAGGTATGCCAGATAGCCGAGGATGCCCAGCAAAGCAAACCAGATGATCGTATCCCGGATGGCCGGTCCGTCCTTACGCTTCATGAGCTCCTTCATCTTTTGGCGGGGAATCGGGGAAGCGTACCATTCGGCCGACGCAATCCCTTTCTCCTGCGCCCGCTTATCCTCCGGTCCGCCGAGGCTATAATCTCTTCTGTTGATATTGACAGCCATAAATAACTCCTCCTTAAATCCATATTTCGTCAGACTGTTTTATTGCTTTTCATTGCATTGACCAATGCAGCGGGAGGTCTTTCACGCAATACTTCCTGCCACCCGGTCAACAGGTTGTCGGCCGTGATTCGATAAGGCGTAATCCCGATAAATGACGGGATTTTTTTGCCGATTAACGCATTAGCGGCCGCTAGAGCCATCGCTCTTCCCTGCTCATAAGGCCGCTGAGCGCTGAGCCCCTTGATCGGCCCGCCCATCGCGATGTTCATAGCTCCCTCATGATCCAAGTCCGCCGTTACAATACTGATGTCTTCGCGGTTCAATTCGCGTAAAGCGGCTAACGCTTCCAACGCCGGGCCTTCCCACGATACATATAGTCCTTCGATTTCAGGATGGCTTCGGATCATCTCGTAGCACTTGTCGAAGGCTTTCTTTTCGTTGATGAAATTTTCGATCGCTACGATTTCCAGTTCGGGGAACTCCTCGCGCAACACCTGCTCTACGGCCATATCTCTTTGCTTTGTGGCAAAGAAAGAGGCGCCGTGCATGATTAATCCGATTTTTTTCTTCTTATTTTTGGTTAAATGTTCGCCAAGGATTCTGCCCGCAATTTGACCGTTCTCCCTCTGATTGACTGAGACGCAGGTCACATAATCGTCGCGGGTAAACCCATTCGGCACATTATCAATCAGAACAAGCTTCGTTCCTGCAGCGACAACTTCCCTGTAGCTTTGAACCGTCAAAATCTCATCGGCGGGAATACTGATCAGAACATCGGGATTCATCGTTAAAATACTTGCATGCTGCTTGATTTGAAGTTCAGGATCAAAGTGCGCATCCATAACGGCAAGAACTTTTACACCCAACTCCGCAAAAACGTCCTTGATCCCTTTTTCATGCAGCCTTGCCCAAGCAATGCCTGAATAGTGAAAAGAAATGGCTGCCGTATAGGAACCTGCTTTAATCTGTTCCATCTCAAAAGGACTCAGTTGCAAAACTTCGGGACTTTCCGCTTTTTCCCCAAGCGGCCCTCTGCCAATGCACTGCGTGGAATTTCTTACCCTCAGCCTGCTGGGAACGATCGTGTCCTCCGCGCTATCCTCCGAACCCTTTAACTTGTCATTTAGCTTCTCAACACTTTTCATGCCAATCTCTACAGGGTCAAACGCAGCGGTCGTCAGAGCGGGCTGAAGCAAATGACTCAGCTCGAACTCGTTAAAGCTGACCAGCGAAATATCATCGGGACACTTTATATTGTTGCTGTTGAATAATCTTAACAGCTCCAACGTCGCATTTTTATCTGCGCTGAGCACTGCGGTCGGCCGATTTTCGTCTGTAAAGATTTTGTCCATCATCTGTTTATCAAATTGATCATAGGCGCCAACGCCGATGACAAGCGCCGGATCAAACGGAATGCCGTTGTTTCGCAGCGCATCTTTATATCCGTTGAGCATTTGACGGTGCGTATAGCCATCCTTCAGCTCATGAATATAACAAACCCTTTCATGTCCGCTTTTTATGACATGATGCGCAGCCTTGTAGGCGTTCTCATAATAATTAATCACGACATTGCCAGTTTTTGAATCGCTTTCAAGATGATTGATGAATACGGTCGGCGTGCTCAATTCCCTCATCTTGAATACGTCTTCATTACTGTTCTTGTCAGGTACCAGGATGATGCCGCAAGGTTTCTCCAGCCTTATATAATCACGTATCGAACCTTTGTTCTGCGAGTTTAATATCACCACATGATAGCCGAACTCAACCGCTTTGCTTTTTATCCCTTTAATGATATTGACGTAAAAATAATCCTCTACATTCTCCACCAGACATAAAATCACATCTGAATGAAGGGCTTTCATATTTCGTAATACAAAGTTAGGCTGACCTTCCGATTCATTTATGACAGCCAGCACTCGTTCCGTTAATTCTGCACTTACATATCTTGTTTTGTTGACCACATGCGATACTGTGGCGACCGAAACTCCTGCTTTTGCTGCGATGTCTTTTATCTTCATCGTCACTCACCAATTTTATTATTTACGTAAAAAATCGTATCAATTATTCGGCTTCGACTCTCAACACACCTCATTTCCTAACATTTAAGGGTAATCATAGGTGATTTGCGCAAATAAATGAGTTCATATGTCTTTTATACCATAAAACATACTTGTTCGTCTATATAATTTACGCAATTTTTTCCGCGTAATTTAAAGAAATTTATATTTTTCCTCTTCTTATTAGGCTGTTTTTCTATTTATTTTGATCATTCCAACGTTTTTTACGTAAAAAACATAATCAATAACATGACATTCAGTTTCAACTATGTTCATTATTCATTTTTTTACGTAAAAAATTATCTTGGTAAAACTCGCTTGCGTAACACGAAATAGACTCTTTATATTAAGGTTTTTACATCGTCTCCCACATTGAGTTATCCGCACCTTAACGCTTATAATAAAGCGATAATAAAGTTTAAAGGAAAAGGTGTCATTCATGAGCATATTAAACGTAGAAAGACTAAGCCATGGCTTTGGAGACCGCGCCATCTTCAACGATGTATCCTTCCGCCTGCTCAAGGGCGAGCACATCGGACTTATCGGCGCCAACGGCGAAGGCAAATCCACCTTCATGAACATCATTACGGGCAAGCTCCAGCCGGATGACGGGAAGATCGAATGGTCCAAGCGCATGCGCGTTGGATATCTCGATCAGCATGCGGCGCTCAGTAAGGGCATGACGATCCGCGACGTCCTAAAGGGAGCCTTCCAATACTTGTTTGATATGGAACAAGAGATGAACGACATGTACGCCAAGATGGGCGAGGTATCTCCGGAGGAGCTTGAGCAGCTGCTCGAGGATGTCGGAACGATTCAGGATACGTTGACGAATCAGGATTTTTACATGATCGACGCCAAAATTGAAGAAACCGCCCGCGGACTGGGACTTACCGATATCGGACTGGATAAGGACGTCAACGACCTTAGCGGCGGTCAACGGACGAAGGTATTGCTGGCGAAGCTGCTGCTCGAAAAGCCG
This sequence comes from Paenibacillus sp. JCM 9796, assembly GCF_055379675.1. Taxonomy (NCBI): domain Bacteria; kingdom Bacillati; phylum Bacillota; class Bacilli; order Caryophanales; family Paenibacillaceae; genus Paenibacillus; species Paenibacillus sp. JCM 9796. Next base: position 3,717,217 of record NZ_AP043723.1, on the reverse strand, counting down.
GACATCCTGCTCCTCGACGAGCCGACGAACTATCTCGATGAACAGCATATCGATTGGTTGAAGCGCTACCTGCAAGAGTACGAGAATGCATTCATTCTAATTTCACACGACATTCCGTTCCTTAACAGCGTCATCAACCTGATCTATCATATGGAGAACCAGGAGCTAAACCGCTATGTTGGCGATTACGACCACTTCCAGCAGGTCTATGAAATGAAAAAGCAACAGCTGGAATCCGCCTATAAGCGCCAACAGCAGGAGATTGCCGATTTGAAAGACTTCGTGGCCCGGAACAAAGCGAGTGTCGCGACGCGGAATATGGCGATGTCCAGACAAAAGAAGCTCGACAAGATGGAAGTTATCGAGCTCGCTAAGGAAAAACCGAAGCCACAGTTCAACTTCAAGGAAGCGAGAACGTCCGGCAAGCTGATTTTCGAAGCCAAGGATCTCGTCATCGGTTATGACAGTCCCTTGTCAAGGCCGCTTAACCTCCGTATGGAACGCGGTCAAAAGATCGCGCTTGTGGGTGCGAACGGGATCGGTAAAACGACGCTGCTGAGGAGTATCTTAGGCGAAATCAAGGCTTTGTCCGGCTCCGTTCAGCTCGGAGAGAACCTGAACATTGGTTACTTCGAGCAGGAAACGAAGGATGCCAACTATAACACATGCATCGAGGAAGTATGGAACGAATTCCCTTCTTTCTCGCAGTTCGAAGTGCGCGCGGCGCTGGCCAAGTGCGGGCTCACGACCAAGCATATCGAGAGCAAAATTGCCGTGCTTAGCGGCGGCGAGAAGGCGAAGGTGCGCCTCTGCAAGCTGATCAACCGCGAAACGAACCTGCTCGTGCTCGATGAGCCGACCAACCATTTGGATGTGGATGCCAAGGATGAGCTGAAGCGTGCCCTTAAGGCGTACAAAGGCAGCATCCTGCTGATCTCCCACGAACCGGAATTTTATCGCGATGTCGTTACAGATACATGGAACTGTGAATCCTGGACAACGAAGGTGTTTTAAACGGTAATTCTCGAAAGCTTGTCTGACCGTTAGTGGTAAGACAAGCTTTTTTTTGCGAACAGAAGCATGAGGCTCTTCTCCCTAACCAGCCTCCCATTCGAGACGGCAAAAGAGGAGGGTTCAGCACCCTCCTCCCCATTCTATGTTCCGACTCATTGCTTCTGGGATGTACTCCCCGGGTCCGGCCCACTTCCGTCAATTTGCCGATTTATCGATCTCAGTTACTATCACTCAACCGTATAATTGATGCGCTCCTCGGGAACTTTCAAAGGAACGATCAACTCATGCCCGGCGCCTCCGTCTTTGGCGCTGTGAATGTACAGGATTAACATCATGTTGGGCTGCGAAGCTTTCTCATAGCTGACGTCGAAGTGGAAACGGCCCCATGCCGGGGCGCCCTCTTCGGCCATTTCGTGCCCTTCGGCTAAAATAGTGTGTCCGTCTTCCAACGTCCAGCTAAATGCGGCTTCGAATACGCGGGCTTCGCCTTCGACCGTGAAGGTGGGGCCGACTTTTGTCCCCGGCAGGGGCGAAAATACGCGGAAGGCATCGTTTGCCGCCACAGGAATCGGGACGGTTTGGCCGGAGCGGGCGTCAATTTGTATAGTGACGGGTTGATCGACGGTTTCGTGTTGGACGAGTTCTACGTTCCAGTAGCCGTTCTCCGCATCCAGCGAGGCGGTTTTGACAGCCCATGCGGCGGTCGGCCCGGTTTGCGATTGCAGGGCGGCTTGCACGGCGTCCGTTTGACCGATCATGCCTTCGGGCACCTCCTTCGTATGATCATGCATGATGATTTTGGCGGCAACGGTCTGTGCCGGGTACGATTCTTTGACTGCCCCTGCATGCCACGCTTCCACTTGTGCGCCGACCGGCATACTCTCAGGCGAAACGTTACGGCCGCCGCTGTTCTGGAGCACCGTCCGCTCGTTTACGGTAAACCAGAAGGCATCGATATAGGGGGCGCCGTTTTTTTCAACATAGGCTGTGATTAACCAACGGCTCCCTTCCTTTTGTATGATGCTCCCCTTGTCAACCACCTTGACCGCTGGCGTCTCCTGTTCGGATACCTGATTCGCTGCGGGGTCCGCAGAACCGCTTTCCTGACCGCATGCTGCCACTAGCATCGCCATGCAAAGCAAAGCGAGAATAAGAAACCCTTTCCGTTTTCTCATGCTTCTCAGCTCCTTTGAAAGGTTAACGCAGCATGAGCCTCAAAAGTTTCAAAGCCGCCTCCCGGTTTCCTCTGATCGTGTACTTCCCTGCCGATAACTGCCCTTTAGTTGAGAAAGAAGGAACGGGAACCGAAGCACCGTTCTGGTGCTCTCGATTCCCGTTCGTGAACAAAATGAGTTGTTTTCCCATCAACCTCTGTCCCCTGTTGAATTTTGGATAAACCATTGAATAAAGCACATAATATGTGCGTGTATCAATGAAAGGAGATCCTCATGAGAAAAATTGTACCGTGTTTCTTTGTGTTTTCGTTATTTGTCAATGTTGATCTTTATGGTTTTCATCCAAATGTTGCAGCAGCGCAAACCGTACCACTTCCATCACCGGGAATGAAAGTGACTCAAACCAATACCGCTTTGGTGCTCACAGATCCGCAAAATGACTTTTTAAGCCCAAAAGGTGTAGCCTGGAATTTAGTAAAAGACAGCGTTGCTGAAAATCATACGATTGAGAACATTGAATTATTATTAAAAACAGCAAAGGAAAACAAGTTTAAAGTGTTTGTGTCCCCTCATTACTATTATCCCTATGACCAAAAATGGATGTTTGGGGGAGCTATGGAACATTTGATGCACGGTATCCACATGTATCAACGAAAAGGCCCATTATCGATTGAAGGCTTTAAAGGTTCTGGTGCCGACTTTCTGGATAAATATAAGCCCTATATTGAAGATGGCCAAACCGTCATCACAAGTCCGCATAAAATTTTCGGACCTGAAGCCAATGACTTGGTTTTGCAGCTGCGAAAACAGGGAATTACCCGCGTCATTCTTGCAGGTATGTCAGGGAATCTGTGCATTGAATCTCATATGCGCGAACTCATCGAACAGGGATTTGAAGTGGCAGTGGTTCACGATGCCACAGCTTCCGCAAAAATAAACGACTTGGATGGGGATAAGGCCGCAAAAATAAATTTTCGTATGATTGCCAGTGCTTCATGGTCTACAAATGAGACTATAGATAAAATGAAAAATTCATAGGGACTGCCCCGTTTGCGCTCGCCTTGCTGTTTTCTTCCAAAGTGCAACTGCTTATGCGTTTGTTTTTTCGTATTATTAGGCCAGCCAGAGTTTAAGGACAGCCCCTTCTTATTTACGTCTACATATGGACAATCGGTTATCCAGTCACACGACTCACAATTTTTAGAACCGCATCTCTCGTTAATTTGTTTCCTCCGACAGCGATGAGGTTTACCGTAGCATGAGCTAGCGCTAATGGTATCTTGCAAAATTTCAACGCCGGACCTTCCTTCAGATCTGCGATATAAGAGTCGGCAAGTTGTAAATTGCGACGTGTGTATTGCTGCATCTCCTTGAATCCCCAGCCGTCAGGAAAGAAGTCAACGCCACGTTTAAGATCTTCCTCTCGATTTCGGAGGATATTGACCGCCTGCAGTCCTCTTCCGAAGGCAACCGCCTTCGTTAGATCGGATTGCGTCCCGTCATGCCACAACCATAGTTCAGATAACATTTCTCCAACCATACCAGCTACACTATAGGTATAGCGGTCCAAATCCTCTTCCGTATGAATGCTCCACCCGTTCTGAACCCATTCGGCCATTTGTAACGACATCTTTGCGATGTAACGATATACGATTGGGGCTCCGGAGGTCGGACATAGCATCACCCACTCATCGAGTTGCCTGGTAACTGCCGGTAATACGGCCCCATACGGCGATAGTATTTTTTGTGTTGCTTTGATAATATGCGGGGATTGGAATGCCTCGTGTATCCCGAGTAATAGTTCCACTTTCAATGGGTCTGCGAGTTCATCATGATCCTCGATTTCATCTATAGCCCGCATACACAGATAGGCAGATGTTACAGCCTCCCTTAATCCTAAATCCAATTGACTTATCGGAATATAAAAAGTACGGCTCGTTTTCTTCAACATGGTCATTGCATCATTCCGGACGACGTTATTAATGAGTATTCCCTCCAAGTATAAGCTTAGCTTTTAATTTTTTCATCGTTTAATTTCATGATAACATACATTGATATTGACAATCCAAATCCGATAACCATTACTCTACTAAGCTGCACCGTTAGCGGAGAAGGCTGCCGATCCATTGCTGTCGGCAGCCTTCTCCAGAGCTTTATTGAGCTCTCGTATCTGTTCGTTCAGCTTTTAGAGGCTATACTATTTATTTTACTAAACTGAGGTAATGGAAGTCGATTATTATTTTTGCGGCAACGAAGCCTATTAGCCTGTACAAGCGAAAGGAGGAAGAGCATGGATAATGGAACTAGTCATACAGAAACAAAATTGGAGTCCACAGTTATAACAGCAGCTTAGAACGCAAACTAGTCCTGAAACCTGTCGAGCACGTATTGACGAATAGTAGTTAATAATAATGTAAGAAAGCGCATGTCGTTAAGGGTAAACCCCTGTGAGAGCATGCGCTTTCTATCTATTCGTCAGTGGCTATCTTCCGGTTATTCTTCTCTTCTTCTTCGACTACGTATTTCATCCCCCCATTTCGGGCATGATCCAAGACTATATTGACTTCCTTGGATTGTCCGGTTTTGGGATCGAATGAAGTTTGTATCACAGCGCCGCGACACAAACATGGGTGTATATTTAAATTGCCGGCAGCTTCAGCCGCCGGCATTTATTGTGCTAACGTTTTCCGCAATAATCGTCAGCAAATCTTTATCGAGATCAGAATCTACAAAGTGTACGAATGATATCGTAGAGATCAAGTCTTTACCATTGAATTTCCGTAGGCCATCCATTCTTTTTCGTTATTAACATGACAGCCTGCTATTCAGCACAGAAGGCTTAACGTGTCTCCATGTGCAAATGAGGACATCGCTTCTTTAACTCCGTCAAAAAAGCTTCTTCATCTAGGGGTGATATATGGATATAATCATAGCTGCCATAATTAATTTCAATTCTGCGGCTAGAGGTAGCCGCACTTGCCATCCACGATCGAATCGGCTTTACTTTGGCGATACTCTCGAAAGGAATAGATTGGGTTACCGGTCCAGTCCGAATAAACAAGTCACTTTCATTTAGCACGTAGTATGTCGCAGTCCATAGCCAGGCTAAAAAGCCAGCCATTGAATAGCAGAGAAGAAAGATTAAAGTTCCACCAATGATTCCCGCTCCTTCTTTGAAAAAAGGAGATAGACCACTGATAAGCAGCACAAGGATACTCGACCAAATCACGATTGATAGCCAGAGATCTCTCCTAGGAGAAAACTTCATAGAAACACTCTCCTTTCGATGATAGGTCATTAATAAAAAATGGGTACTCTGTTAGCGTTTATCATTTTCTTGGCAACTTATTGTATCCTCTGTCCCCGTAGGGCTGCAATTTCTCCAGCCACGGCTTTTCCATTTGCTTAAGTTCCCAGCGCATGTCGATAACTTCGTCGGCTTCCTTTTTCTCCAACTCCTCGTAGGTGAAAGCTTCTGCCCCTAGTTCCTTCCAATCTTTTTGTAACTGGGAGTTTGCGAACCTCCCCATTTCCAATTGACCTTTAATGGTCACCCATTTGTTTTTTAGGTTGGGATAGCTATCTACATAAATTTTGCCGTTGACCTTATTTGTTATTTGTATTACACCCATGTAGGTCTTAAGCTGCTTGTGTATACTTCCAGAAGTTCCTTACGCTTATTCTTATCCATGTAATTCTCTCCTTAATATCCCATATCCTTTAACATTCTTGATAATGTGCGCAGCCTTTCCCCGATCAACTCATCCTCATCACTCAGTGCTTGACTGAACAGTTTGATATCTTCGTGAATTTTATCATTCTCTGTACATACTGCTACAGTCATGGCATCCCCCTGCAGACCAACCCGGTCTATGACAGGATTTTGTGGATCATATAAATGCTCGTACCTGTAGGCTTCGCGGAAATACGCCAAGGATCGGCAAATCAGAATAGACAAATCAAGAACGCGATGGAGTGGGAGTTCCTCGGATTGCCGCGACCATTTTTCCCCCGTGTATCTCCATACTTTCGCAGAAATATCGACCTTTCCCCTATCGTTCCACTGAGCTAATCCCAAGGAAAGACCTTTCGCATCCGTATTCCCGGCGAATCGGCCGTCAACCTGATCATAGTTTTCAGAAACGACAACAGGTTTATGTTTTAATGTAGTAGGTATTTTCATTTTGTTTCCTTCTTTCCGTTTACTAAATTAGTAATTTACTAAATTAGTAATTTACTAAATTACTAACATTTGCTCAACACCAGGAATTTGGACGAGAAGTTTGTCCATCTTTGAGTCGAGGTCTTCTAACCTCTGTTGAAATAGTTCGTACTTATCTAATAATGTGCTGAGCTCTAATAGCCCTCTCGGTATTGGACTATCGTTAACCGTTAACTCAATGACTTGTGCTACGGTTCACCGTATGAGTCCATTGGGGGATTGTTCAAGAAGTTCTTGCTTGAGAAATTGGTAAAGCTTTGAGCTTGCCCGTTTCAACGGATATTCCGATGGCTTGGAAAGAATGCCGAAAGTCATGTATATAAGACTGCCGCTCATAGCCCGTATCGTAGTTCCTGTAGGAACCGGTTTCAAAACAATCTCTGGCACAAGGGCAATACCTAGTCCGCTTTCGACATAATATTTCAAAGCTGTCATACTGCCAATCTCCATCGTGTCTATTGGAACGTTCCCTGATTCCTGCAGTACCATCTCAAGTTTTCTGCGGTACGGACAGGTTTCTGACGTGATGAGCAGACGATGTCCCCGAATATCATCCGGCGTAATAACCGCTTTTTGGGCAAGTGGATGGTTCTCCGGCATCAAGACCACAAACTCTTCCTTAAATAAGGGTTCAAAATAGAGATCGGAACCCAGATCCGGTGCCGAACAAAGAGCCAAATCAACATCCCCTTTGAGAAGCCGCTCGCTCAATGTTGGCGTGTTTGCAAAGTCCAGAGAGATACGAATTTTCGGAAATTGTGATAAAAATCTCTCTAAGATACCAGGTAATCGATAACTGGCAGTTGGCTCCGTCACCCCTAAACGGATATTCCCCCTTTCGCCTAATTGTAAATCCGACAAGTTCGTTTGTAATTGTTCCATATTCTTTACAATTTGCAAACTCTGGTCGTAGAACAGTCTTCCGGCTTCTGTTAACCGGATCTTTTTTCCGCGTTCGATAAGCTGAACGCCCAATTCGGATTCAAGCTTTTGGATTTGCATCGTGACGGTAGATTGTACATAATTCATTGCATCAGCTGCACGGATAAAACTACCGTACTTCACAATCATTTGAAAGGTTTTTAATGTTTTAAGATCCATCGTAGTTCTCCTAGCTCCGAGTTCATTTTTTTTGAACCTATCGATCAATTTATTCAATTATACAAATTCGAAATGGCAATATACAATCATTTACATCAGAGTGTAGCAAAAGGAGATGACTACATATGAATTTAAAAAACAAAGTGGCTCTTGTTACCGGCGGTGGTACAGGGATTGGCCGCGCTACTTGTCTCGCGCTTGCTGAGCGGGGGGCAACCGTCGCCGTGAACTATTCGCGCTCTAAAGCCGATGCGGAAGAAACAGCACAAATCATCAATATAAAAGGTGGGTGCGCAATAGCCATACAAGCCGACGTTTCTCAAGACAAGGAAGTAAGGGAAATGGTTGATAAATTGGTGCAGCAATTTGGGAGAATTGATTTGCTTGTGAATAATGCCAGCATTACACGGCATATCCCGTTTGATGATCTGGAAGCGGCAACGGAAGAAGTATGGGACGAGCTTTATGATGTTAATGTCAAAGGAATGTATCACTGCGCGCGAGCTGCAGCCCCTTTCATGAAAATGAATAAACAAGGAGCGATAGTCAATCTCGGCAGTATAGCCGGACAAACAGGATTAGGATCCTCTCTTCCATACGCCGTATCCAAAGCGGCAGTTCACGGTCTTACGAAATCGTTAGCACGCGCCTTAGCTCCGGATATTAGAGTCAACTGTGTTGTTCCAGGAGCCGTCGCGACAAGATGGTGGGCTGGAAGGGAGGAACAAATGAAGAGGCTGGCTCCTAATCTTCTGCTGCAGCGAGTTTCAACACCTGAAGATATCGCTAAATTTATCTGCGCAGCCTTGGAACAAGAAGCAATGACAGGTCAAATCATTACAGTGGACAGTGGACAAACGTTATAGGGAATATTCCTATAAGTGTATATTCAAATGGAAAGGAGATACGTTATATGGGCGTGAACATGACAACATTGAGTGCACTTGCCGAGCCCAACCGATTACACATCGTCGAGCTTTTGCGTGACGGTCCCCTCACTGTAGGAGAAATAGCCGAACGACTCGGGCTCCGTCAGCCGCAGGTATCTAAACATCTACGTGTACTTGGTGATTCCGGGCTCGTTGAGGTGCATCCAAGCGCGAATCGCCGCATCTATAAACTGCAGCCACAGCCCTTCTTAGAACTGGATGAGTGGATTGATTCCTTTCGAACCCTATGGGAGGATAGATTCGACCGCTTGGACGATTATTTACGTGAATTGCAAGGAAAGTAATAACGGGGATACGGCTTTGTAGCGCAGCTGGGAGCAATTGTGCAACTGCATAATTCATTATTTAGGAGGAAAATGAATTGACGACAAATAAAATGATATCGAAAGTAGAAGATCATGTTCTGGTACTGGAGCGCGTATTCGATGCGCCGCGTGAGCTCGTGTTTAAGGCTTTTTCGGGCTCTTCGACGCTAGCAGTAATATGAAGCATTGAGAGTCATACCAATTTCCAGTAAATCTTTGAAAATCGGACAAGGGAATTAGTTCAGGTTGCTTCGCTCCCCGTTCACCTCCTGCTGACGTATAGGTATGCCGGAAGTGGACAGACTGGTAGCTGGACAAGGGAATTGGTTCAGTTGCGAGCGATGCGTGGCTCCAGACTGCTGCCGATTCTTTTTTAACGTTTTAGGGAAAAATCCAGTTTACCAGCAAGCAGGTACACCATGGCGATCATGTTCTCATATGAACGATAGCCGCGGGCTTTACGCTTTGCCGCTTGAAAAAGGCTGTTGATGCCTTCGAGCAATCCGTTGTTTAGCTTTGAGGAGAACCAGCGAACGATACCGTCAAAGTGACTTTGCAGCATCTTTGCGACCTCTACCATCGGTTCCAGACGGCAGCGTAACCCCCATCTGATCCAGTCCTTCATCACGTCAGGAGCAATGGAGGCGGGGTAACGAAACACTTCCTGCAAAATCAGACGCATCCGGTACGCCTTAGCTGTATCCAGTTCGCAATCTTTGAGTTTGTCCAACGTTTCTTTCTGGGCTTTCGTCAAATTGGTTTCGTTTTTCAACCAGATGTATCGCGTGTTTTTTAATTCTTCTGTCCGTTTGCTTTCTGTACGTCTCACTTCATCTACGGCTTCATTCGCCGCTTTAATGACATGAAATCTATCGAAGGTAATGGAAGCTTTCGGAAAGTTCTCTGTGGCTCCCTTTATGAACGCGGGGGACATATCCATGCACACTTCGGTGACTTTCTCGGCATCGCCTCCGTGGGCTTCCAAGTGTTTTTTGCATTCCCCCCATGTTGCAGCGTCCTTGCCTTTGGTGACGTGAATGACATTACGGCCTTCAGGATCCATAAAGATGGTGATATAGTCTTGACCTCGTTTCGCTGAGGTTTCATCGGTGCTGATTTTCGTGACGTGAGACAAATCCTGGACGGCAATTGCGTTATCCACGTAATGGTACAGAATCCGCCAAAGACGCTTATCGGTTTCCTTCACGATGCGACTAACCGCATTCATCGGCATGTCCTTGGCCATTGCGATAATCCATGCATCAAACAGTGTGGTAAATCCCGCACGGGGTTTGATCGCCCATGGCACGTTTACTCTTAGAATGCTATTGCATTTGCCGCAAATCGTTCGCGGGTGCTCTGCATGAAAGTAAATCGGATATTCAGCGAAATTCAAATGACGCCAGACCTGATCATAATCCGCAATATCCTTTATGGGTTGGGCTTCTGTGTTACACCCTGCACATATAAACAAAGCTCCCTCGCGAAACTTCAAGTACACATCTAATTGCTTCAGCTTTTCGTCAAATTGACAACGATCGATATACCACGGCTCAGGGATATGAAATATGGCCTCCAGGTCCTTTATTTCTATGAACATTTGAAAACACTCCGTTTCTACTGGGTCTATTATTTTCCAGTATTCACGGGTAGTATTATTTTAATCGTCGAAGAAGCCTTTTTCGGAAGCTGAACACTTAAAACGCTGGTTTGGACCGAAAGGCTGGCCGCTTACGGTTTGCAACATCGACTTCCGTCCGGGCGGGGTATGGCATTTCTGTATGAAGTGCACAGACGAGAGCCAGGAATATTACGGCCAGGAATCTTGGGGCAAAGCAGTCTACCACGAAATTGTAGAGCCAGAGCGGATTGTCTACGTCGACTCGTTCTCCGATGCGGAAGGCAATATAGTTGAGGGAATGCCGGAGACGCTGGTCACGATGACCTTCGTCGAACATGAAGGCAAGACGAAACTGATCAGCCACGCTCAATACGCATCGGCCGACGCACTCAAGACCGTAATGGATATGGGAATGCTCGAAGGTATAGCCTCGACTTGGGACAATCTGGAGGAATTTCTGGAAGAAATTAAGTAAGGTGCGGTGTGATGACCGAATACATCAGCACGGCCGCTTGGCTTTGAAGCCGGCGGCCGTTTGTGTCATCAAGCCATACCCTTTATATATGGTCCCTCCGGTTTTCATTTTGAATCCAAAAAAAAGAAATGAAATAGACGCATGCGATCGCTATTGGCGTTGTAAAATATGAATTTTCAACAAATATGGCACCAAATATAACCGAAACGATGACGGTAGCTACTGCCATGAATAAGTAGGCTTTACTACGATAAATCAAGAAATACGGCAGGAAATGAGCACCGCCCAACACACCGATAAAGAATGGCAAATATTCGGGGTTATGCACGTATGCAAATATCCAGACAGGCAAGAATAATCCTTGAATCCCGCCAACCAGTCCACCCAACACTCCAAGAGGACTTTTACACATGACATCAAAACCAAGCATTTTACCAAGCAATACGCCTAATGGAAATATACTCCCCATGCCAAACAACCAAACCATTTTTAAAATGTCTTCTTCTAAAAATTGAGCTAGAATAGTCACCACAATCATGAATAGTGCTCCGGCAAGCGGAAAGGAATATCCTCTTTTGGCCGTCCTGATCAGATCATTTCTCATTTCTTCAAAAGTCATGTCTTCATACTTCATGCAAATCATCCATTCCCATAAAATGTTTTTACCCAACCCTGTATTAATGACGTAATCTTGAGACTATTGTTGCATAGCGTGTTATTGTTTATTAACATGAATCTGCCCGGCAGCACAGCAAGGCTGCCGATCGAGAAACCGGCAGCCCGCGTCATCACTATATTATACTCTCGTTTCCTATTAACGCCAATTTTTGACCACTTCCCGCTTTTAGCTCCCCTTAATTTCAAGCAGCTCATATTGCAGGATACCCATCGGAGCGTTCACGTTAATGATGTCACCTACTTTTTTGCCCAAGAGCTCTTTCCCGAGCGGACTTTCGTATGAGATTTTGTTATCCGCCACATTGGCTTCGGCCGGACCAACAATACGGTATTCAATCTTCTCAGCGAATTCGATATCATTTAGGATCACTACAGAACCTATGCTTACGTGGTTCAAGCTCATGCTGGCCTCATCCACTACCTTGGCTTTTTTTAACATGCGCTCAAGCGTCAGGATCCTTGTTTCCATAAATGCCTGATCATCCTTAGCCGAATGATATTCGCTGTTTTCCTTGAGATCACCGTAACTAATCGCTACTTTCAGCCGCTCAGCTAATTCTTTACGCTTGACGGTTTTAAGCTCGCGGAGTTCCTCCTCTAATTTCGCCAAGCCCTCTCGCGTTAAAATCATTTCATCATTACCCACTGTTCCCACTCCCATCTGGCTATCGTCGTACCATTTTACCTTATCCCGTGACTAAATGGAACTTATCTTGCCTACAGGACGGGAGACATAGAGAAATTCCCGTATATCCAAAAAGCTATCGATGAATTTATCGATTCTCTTCAAAAAATACTAATATTTCCAATATCTACATACCGGGCGATGTATGCCCTGATAAGACGTTGAAAGGAATCGAGGCCATACATAGTAGGATTAAAAAAGGACAGGCCGAATGTAATCATTCGTCTGTCCTTTCACCGGTTGAACTTATCCATAAATGATTCCGACAAACACAACCAACACTGTGATCCAGGGTGATAAAGGGGTTAATAAGTAAATTACGCCGCTAATGTATAACGACCTGGTTAACAGCTTCATTCGACCGAATTTACCCCCATTTGTTCCCCCAGCAATGGAAAATAAGAGGAAAAGAGTTCCCGATTAGAGAGCACCTGCCCATACATTTTTGCAAAGAAACCATTAATAAAGTAATAGCTATGCCAATGAGCCATGAGCGAGACCATAAAAAACACCAAAAGCTTCTCACCGACTTCCTATCTATATAAATTTCCTTAATGAGCGCTAATTTACTTTGATTCCCAATTTAACTGTAGTACAATTTATAATTATAAGTATGATTGTGAGATATTTTAAATTTCGATAATTTTTATCTATTATATTCGGAGGTACTCATGGACGAGAAAGACTGGCTCATTATTAAAACCCTTTATGAGAAAAAAAGCATCTCCAAAGCAGCAGAGCTCCTTTACATCTCTCAACCGGCTTTAACGTACCGCATACAAAATATTGAAAAACAGTTCGGTGCCCAAATGGTTTCGCGAGGTAAAAAGGGGGTTGAGTTTACCCCGCAAGGAGAGAGCATGGTAGAATATGCTGAAAAGATGCTGCTTGAATTGCGAAAGACCAAGGAAATGGTCCAAAATATGAACGATCAAGTTCGAGGGACGCTGCGGCTCGGCGTTTCAAGTAACTTTGCCAGGTACCGTCTGCCGATTTTATTAAAACAATTTCTAGAGATTTATCCCGAAATTGAAATCCACGTCAAAACAGGCTGGAGTTCAGAGGTTGTAAATTTCTTATACAGAGATGAAGTGCATATTGGAATCGTGCGTGGTGAGAACAATTGGCATGAACAAATACATTTGTTGTATGAGGAGCCCCTCTGCATTGCTTCTACGAACCCAATCCATTTGCAAGATTTGCCCAATCTTCCGAGAATCAATTATAAAACCGATTCGCACTTAAAAGACTCCATTTACAAATGGTGGCAAGCTCATTATAATCAGCCTCCGCTTATCACTATGGAAGTAGATCGAATAGACACTTGTGTAGAACTTGTTAAGCATGGTATGGGTTATGCGATCATACCGGGCATCATTCTAAGTGATCACGACTCTTTACACACCATAAATTTACATTCGTCAGACAACAAGCCTATCCTTAGAAAAACCTGGATGATTAACCGCGACATTACATTGGAGCTTTCGGTAGTGAAAGCCTTTGTAGATTTTATAAAGAAAGAATCATGCCATGTTCTGGGTGATGCTTCGGAACATCCTGTAGAGTAATAAAGCGCCGGCGCCGGGTGTATCCTCTCAAATGCCGTTATCATTAAAGGTAATGATATTCTTCAGCGACTCGTCCGCGAAGCGCTGAAGAACGTCCCACGTTACATAACCGATATGAGGGGTCAGCACAACATTCGGGCAGTCCGCAAACGGATTAGACTTCAGCGGTTCTTCTTCAAACGTATCGATTCCCGCACCTCGAAGATGTCCTGACTTTAATAAGCCAACAAGCGCTTCGGTATCGACAAGGGCACCTCTTGAAGTATTGATAACTATACTTCCCTGCTTTAGTTGGCGAAGTCTCTCCCTATTCAACAAACCTTTTAAAGCAGGAACGAGACGGAGATGGACGGAAACCACATCCGAAGTTCCAAGGAGCTCATCGAGCTCTAACACCTGAACTCCATAGGAATTTTCATCCCCCTTGATCCCCGTCGGGCGCCAAGCTGTCACTTCCATACCGAGGGCGGAGGCAATTTTCGCCACCTCTTTGGCAATTTTGCCGAAGCCCAGCAGACCAAGCCGCTTTCCTTTTAATTCAAACCCCGGCGTTTGGATCCAGTTTCCTTCTTTTAAATGAGCCTGATGAACCGGGAATTGTCGTGAACAGGCGATCATCATACCGATTGTCAGTTCCGCAACAGACGAAATGGACAGGCCCGGCGAGGTGAATACTTGAATCCCTCTTTGGTTCACTGCATCCAGGTCAATATGAGACACTCCGGTACCGGCCTGCGAGATGGCCTTCAGCCGTGGCAGTTGCTTCAAGACATGGTCAGGAAGGGGAACCCTCTCTCGAACGAGAACAACGACATCGGCCTCCCGCATCAATTCCACGGCTTCGGCTTCTGTAACCGGATCGTGTGAGAACGTGATTTCAAACCCCCGCTCCCTACATGGGTTCGCATAAGGCGAAGTAGGGAAGACCTTTTCATAATCGCCTAAAACGGCCAATTTTTTTACAGCGTCCTGAGCACTCACTAGTTTTCATCCCCTTTTAACCTCTATAGTTCTCGAATCGCTTCAAACTGTTCGTGATAGGTCGACGGATCAATCTTAGCTTCTATGATGGAAGGCATGCCGTTAGTGGAGGCAAGTGCCTGACGGATAGCCAATCTGAGCTCGTCTTCCGTCTCGGCGCTCCACCCGTTAGCTCCTAAACTTTCGGCAAATTTGACGTAATCCGGTGCCACAAACTCGGTACCAAACGGCTTGCTGTAGCCTTTCTTAACCTGCTTAACATCCATCAGGCTCAACCTGCGGTCGGAGAATATAATTGAAATCACAGGCCATTTGTTTTGCACAGCGGTGGCGATTTCCGGCAATCGCATCATGAATCCCCCATCACCGGTTAGAGAAGCGACCACCTTATTGGGATAAACATGCTGCAGAGCCATTGCAGCAGGCAGCCCAAAGCCCATAGTTGCCAATCCGTTTGAGATAAAAAAGGACTGCGGGTTCATCGACTCCCACAATTCAATAACCAGCAGCTTGCTGGCTCCAACGTCGGCGGTCATCAAAACATCCTTGGGCAGTTCCTCCTGCGAGATCATGATGACCTTGTCTGCGGTGAGAGCAGGACCCGATGTCTCTAAGGTCACTCTTACCAGATTACGATAGCTGGCTACTTCATCCAGCTTCCATTGATTACTGCAGTCCGTCATATATTCACGAATGGAATGTAAGGTATTTCCAATGTCCCCCACCGCTTCCACAACGGCACGGTACATTTCTTGATCATTTGAATCATTGCTTATGTAGACAACGGGCTGCGTGTACCGCCATTTCTTAGGCAGCAGTTCAACAGGGTCAAGACCAATTCCAACAATCAAATCACATTTATCCATGATGGAAGTCTCGAGTCTTCCGCCCATGAATACACCTAGCGACAGTTCATGATAATCACTTAAAGACCCTTTAGCCTTAGCTGTTTTAAATGTTGGAATGCCAAATTGTTCGATAAACGCTTTTAAATGTTCGTACTGTTCCCCATTACCTGTATTAATGCTTAGACCCACAATAGCAACGGGGAATTTAGCTTTTTTAATGAGAGCGGCCGCAGCTTTCAAGCTGGCCTCATCAGCCGTCAGCCGATAAGCATCACGGCAGAAGCTGCCGGTGTCTTCGTCGACATCCTTGTTAATGATGTCATTCGGAACGTCGAAGTGTACAGGCCCTCTCTTGGGAGTCATGGAGACAGTGTATCCTCTATTTAACATGCTGCTCCAATTGGAAACCGACAGGCTGCTGGCGAGCTTGGTTAGCGGTTTAAAAGCCTCAATGTGGGACACCTTTTGCCGCAGCGCGTAATCTACGCTATCGTGACCATATCTGTCACTCAATGAGATTAACGGCGCACGGTCCAATAAGGCGTACGCAATACCCGTTGACATAGATAAGGCTCCCGGCCCGAGGTCAGAAAGGCATACGCCTGGCTTACCGGTGACCTCGCCGTACACACTTGCCATAATGGCGGCTGTAGTTTCGTTCTGAGTCAGTACAAATTCCATATCAAGATCACCCATATAACATAGCAAATCGGAACTGCTTCCCCCTCCAGGAAGGCCGAACACCGTATTGATTCCTGAATTTCCTAATTTCCTGGTAATCGCTTCTCCTAATTTCAAACTCGTCACCTCTCCACTATTCTGAGCTCACATTTGTATCGAGAACGGATCCCGCGTATCGTCGGATAAATTCAACATGATATTCTTGATCTGCGTGTATTCCAACAGCGCATGCCAGCCTCTTTCTCTCCCATGGCCGCTCAATTTTACCCCTCCGAACGGAGCTTGAGCTGCCGATGTCCTATATGTATTCACCCAAACGGTTCCCGCCTGAATTTGTCTGGCTAACCGGTGAACCCGCTTCACATTGGACGTCCATATCCCGGATGCCAAGCCATACTTGCTGTCATTGGCAATCTGTACAGCTTCGTCTTGATCTGTGAATGGAATAACAGACAGAACGGGTCCAAAAATTTCTTCCTGCGCAATCGTACTTTTATTATCAACATCGATGAATATCGCGGGGGCAATAAAATAGCCGTTCTTCAGCTCATGATCGGTTACTGCATGGCCTCCATAAACTAATTTTGCTCCCTCGTCTTTCCCCTTGCTGATCATCCCGAGAATCCGATCATACTGAGGCTTATTCGCGGCCGGGCCCATTTCCGTTAACGGATCTATAGGATTGCCTAATCGAATCGTTTTTGCTTTGTCCACAATCTTTTGAATCACTTCATCGTAAACGGAGTGCTGTACAAGCAGACGCGATCCGGCAATGCAGGTTTGGCCGCTTGCGCCATAGATGCCCGCTACCGCTCCGATTACAGCCGCATGAATATCCGCATCGTCGAAAATGATATTAGGGGATTTCCCTCCGAGTTCAAGGGTTACCGGAATCAAATTCTGGCTTGCATTGCGGGAAATGAGCTTACCGGTTTCCGTCCCGCCGGTAAAGCTGATCTTGTTTACGCCCGGGTGCTGCGTTAAGTAATTTCCTACCCTGCCGTCCCCTGTGACGATATTCACCACACCATCCGGAAAACCGGCCTTTTGAATCAGCTTACCCAGCTCTAATGTAGTGGCGCTTGTGTGCTCAGAGGGCTTAATCACAACCGTGTTCCCTGCAGCCAGGGCCGGCGCAAGCTTGTTGGCCAATATGGCAATAGGCGAGTTCCACGAGGTGATAAGAACGACTACGCCGACGGCTTCCCTTAGGGTATAGTCGAACATCATCGGATTATCGAGCGGAATGACTTCGCCATATAATTTGTCGGCGTAACCTGCGAAGAAACGATAGTTTCTAGCGGCAAAATGCATCTGATTTGTTGTTTCGCGAATCACTTTGCCGTTATCGGTTGTCTCCAGTGCGGCCATTCGCTCCGCATCTTCGTCTAATAGATCAGCGAATTTCATTAACAATCGGGCTCTCTCTAAACCGTTTACATGTTTCCAGGACGTATCAAACGTTGTACGCGCCGCTTCGATCGCTTCGTTCACATCCTCTTCCGAAGCTTGTGGAATCTCCGACCAAACTTCTTGATTGAACGGATTGATCGACGGGAAACGTTCCTTGGTTGAGCTGTCCACCCAGCGTCCCTTGATTAGCATTTGGTAATGAGCTGCCATGTTCCTGTTCACCCGCCTCTATATTGAAATGTCTTCTTTTTTAACAGATCTCTTTTTCAAAAATTGAAAAAGCATGTTGCCTACAAGAAGGGCTATCAAGCCTACAAGGACGATGGAGTACCCTCTGGAGACAAAAATGCTGTAACTGCCATCAGATAACATCAATGAGCGCCTTAAGCTTTTCTCCAGCATCGGGCCAAGCACGAATGCCAATATGAACGCGGGGAAAGAATAATCCAGCTTTAAAATAAAGAAGCTGACCACACCGACGATGATCGTAACCCACACATCAAAAAGGGAGCCCCTCGCGGCAAAAGCACCGATCAAAGCTGCAAAAAGGATGATCGGAATCAAAATATAGTTTGGAATGGTTAACGTTCTAGCCCACAAGGACGTAGTCCATTTGCCCAAATAATACATCGCAATCGTCGCAACCAGAAATCCCCAGAAAATCCCGTAGATCAGATTGGGATCATTCTTAAACACCTGCGGGCCGGGTTGAATGCCGTGAATCATAAATGCGGATAAAATCACGGCTGTAGCGGCTGACCCAGGAATCCCCAACGTTAATAAGGGAATTAAGGCTCCGCCCACAACCGCATTGTTGGCTGCTTCAGGGGCGGCAATTCCATTCGGTTCCCCCTTCCCGAATTTTTCCGGATTTTTCGAAGATCTTTTAGCATCCGTGTAGGCAAGCCACGAAGCCGGACCCGCTCCTAATCCCGGGATAATCCCCGCCAGAGTTCCGATAATCGATCCCTTCCATACACTTTTATTGACCGATTTATACTCCTTCCATGTTAAATTCGTCTTCAAATTCTGGTTGTCTGTTACGTAGCGCTTATTCAGATCATCTGTCAACATCGACAATACTTCCGAAATGGCGAACATCCCCGTCAGCATGGCAATCATCGAGAGTCCTTCCATCAAATCCATGCTTCCCATTGTAAATCTTTGAGATCCCGTAAAGACATCCATGCCGATCATGCCGAGAAGCAGCCCCAGCAGTACGGATACAGCGCTTTTCATCGCATCCTTCGAGCTTAAACTGATAATGCATACGAGTCCTAAAACCCCGATTAAGAAAAATTCCGGGTCGGCAAACTTGATGGTCAGTTTGGTTAAAGGGATGGCCAGCACCATCAATATTAAGGTTCCGAATAATCCCCCGATGGTGGATGAGGTTAAAGAATAGCCTAACGCCTTGCCTGGAAATCCTTGTTTCGCCATGGCGTTGCCGTCAAGTGTTGTCGCGACAGCCGCGGCATTACCCGGTATGCCTAGTACAATAGACGAAATGGAACCCCCATATTCAGCGGATTGATAGAGGGATACCAGCATGAGAATAGAAGCCAACGGGTCCATATTGTAGGTAAGCGGTAATAGCAGAGCGATGCCAACCGTGGGTCCGAGTCCTGGTAGAACTCCGATAAATAACCCGAATATGGCGCCAAAAATAATGGCGAACATATTTCCCCAAGTAAACAGAAGGGAGAAATCAAAGGAAAAAAACTCCATATACGAACCTCCATACCCGGTTTTTAGAAGGTGATGCCCAATAGAAGTTCAAAAGTTCCATACACCAGCAGCACCATTAGCAGTGAAATACCCATGGCTTTACATACTTTTATAAAAGAAGGTTTGGCTTGATCGTACAAATATATGAGAATGGCAAGAAAAACAAACGATACGATGTAAAACAAGCCCATCCATTCCCAAACAGCTGTAAATAAGGCGGACAGTACTATCGTCCAAATGATATAGCGAAGATTAGGCAGCGGGATGTGTTGGTCATTTTTCTTCATTGTCGTAAAAAAGCTGAGGATACAGCACAGAATGAGAAGGACACTCACTATGCCGGGAAAGTAGGCCGGCCCGATTTGCCCGCTGGATGACTTGGGCAATGTTTGAGAGGAGATGAAAAAAAACGCTCCAATGCCGATGAAAAAAAGCAAAGATATATAAGTTGCTAATTTATAGCCCATCCCTACGCCTCCGTTGCCATGTAATGGTTGGGGAATCAGCCTGTGCTAATCCCCCTTTCAATTAGTTGGGCAAGCCTTTGAATACTTCTTCCCCATCTTTCATAAATTGTTCAAAGTATTTGGCGAAATCGGCGCTGTTCTTGTAAAAGTCGATTTGGTTTTCTTTTTTCTGATATTCCTGCCACTCCGGATCCTTCATGGCCTGTTCAAACGCCTTTTCCAATTTTTCCAGTCTCTCTTTGGGAATGCCCGGCTTTCCGAAGAAACCTCTCCATATATTTTCATCTGCGATTTTCGTGAGACCGAGCTCTTTCAAGGTAGGAACGTCTTTACGGTTCGGAGCCCGCTCACCGCTGCTCACGGCTAACAAACGAAGGTCACCGGAATCGACCTGCGCATTCACAACCGAACTGGATCCTACCAGGACATCCACATTTCCTCCTAACAGTGCAAGCACCGACTTGTTTCCCCCGTCATAAGGAATATAGCTCGCTTGAATTCCAGCCTCTTTGAATATTTTTAAAGCGAGTACATGATTGGTTCCTTTAACCGTCGAGCCGGAAAACTTCAGCTTACCGGGATTTTCCTTGGCGAATTTCACCAGCTCCTCAAATGTTGTAAATGGGCTGTCTTTCTTTACGGCCACAGTTTGATAATCCGCGTTGATCGTTGCGATGGGAAGGATATCCTTCGATTTAAGAGAGACTTGGCCCGCTGCCATTGTGTAGGCAAAGGTCGAAGAGTGATAAACAATGGTGTAACCATCAGCCGGCTGCGCTAACATATGCGTTACGCCGATTGCGCCGCTTCCGCCCTCTTTATTGACGATAACGAGGGATTGTCCGAGGTATTTCTCGGCAATCTTGCCAAAGGTTCTGGAGAACACATCGCCGGGAGACCCGGCTGTGAAAGGAACTACCAAGTTGATGGCTTTGTGAGGGTAATCATCCGCTTTATTGGCTGAACCGGTATCCTTCGACATCACTTCCGTCGAATGGGTCGATCTCTGTGCACCGCAGGCCGCAAGTGCCAGTACCAGAAATAAAATAAAGATAGGAGAAACCGCTTTTTGAATTTTTTTCTTCAAACCAATTACCTCCCTAACCTCATAAATGTATTAGAAATACCGGTAACCGTCGTTATGGGGAGTCTCATCTAAGAAGAAAGCCTTGTTCCTTTAAAAAGGACTTCATGAACAATCTTCGGGATGGCTTGCGTTTCATGGTTTGCGTTTCTGTCCAAGTCTCAGATCGGCTGCCTTCGGTCCTGTTGAGATAATATTGTTTCATCACTTCGTCATATTTTCGAATATGTAGGGACGTATCTTCGATTCGTTTATACTCATTTTCAAAATAAAACGCTTTCAAAGGAAGCCGGGGCTTTTTTTCCGGGATTTCCTCGGGATAGCCGATACACATCCCAAAAACCGGGTAAACCCGCCTCGGTAAGTTCAACAGTTGCGTTACTTCATAGGGATAATTTCGCAGCCCTCCGGTATAAACAATCCCAAATCCAAGCGCTTCAGCGGAAACAGCGGTATTTTGCGCTGCGAGCGCGGCATCGATCGTTGAAATCAGAAACATCTCTGTAGTATCCAGCGATTCGGCCATATCCACCCCGCTGAGAAGCGAGATCTGTTCCAACCGATATAAGTCTGCACAGAAAACGAGGAACTCAGCGCAGGTTTTCACGTGAGTTTGATTGCCGGCATACACTGACAATTTACTTCTCTTCTTAGGATCGGTCACCCTAATAATCGAATAAGATTGGCCGTGGCTTGATGAGGAAGCTGCTTGGGCCGACCTAATGATGTGCTCCAAATCGGATTCAGCAATTTCTTTATTTATGAATTTACGTACGGATCGATGATTTTGTAATAGACGGATCACATCGGGATAATTTTCAGCATTCATCGAAGTTCATTCCCTCCCTCTTGGCACCTTTGTGCGATGGAAATAGCTTGATCTGCTCTTCATTTCAAAGCAGTAGATTCAAACCGAATGATAGCGCTTTCCTTTCTCTGTTCCTCATCACTTCCTTTTCCGGTTTTGGGCTTTCACTGCAAATTTACTATTATTTCAACATTTAGACAATTATTCACAAATTCCTTCTTTTACTTGTGCATCCCCCGGCATCCAGCTTCGAAGCAGTGCGGCTGGAACATGGGCATAGCCCTCCATTAATCTTCTGGCCGTCCGTCCATTCGCGGCCCTTGTCACTCTCCAGTTATTACCGTCTTGTACGACAACGGATTCCACTTCTAGGATTCCGGACGGATGGCCAATCTTTACCTCCGGGTTAGGCGAAGAAAATAATTGATTAGGAATCGTATCAGGGATTTTGGTAGCCGTGGCGAGAGCCATCGCACCACTGACCGCATAGGCCCTGTGCAGCGACCCCATCGAAATGTAACGGGATACGATATCGACTTCGGTTTCCTGGATCAGCTTGTTTTTATTTGTGGTATATTCACTCGATGAGGAGACTAAGGCTATTTTGGGAAGCGCATGAGTCGACGGGGACACTGCTGCCCGGTCTTCCTCCTTTATAACGCCAATTAATAGTCCACATTCCACCCTAATGTGTTCCAATGTGTCCAGCAGGTGTGGATGACCGTTAATTTCTGTTTCTGACTCAATACCCTTCAGCCCCAGATCTGTCGCCCGAACAAAAATCACAACATTCGCACAGTCAATAATCGTGACTTGAAAATCCCGCCCATCTTTAAGTTGGACTAGATCAACTGGATTTCCAGTGGGAAGAGTTCTGCCGGTAAATCCACCGCCCGAGTCCAAAAAGTTGATCATGATTCTCGATGATGCTCCGGAAACGCCGTCAATTACATAATCACCCTCATATTGGATTTGCCCGTTCTTGACCGGTATTTCCGCAACTATGATTTTATTCGTATTCGTATTATAGATATGGACGTGAGTGGTGGGCTCCTTCAATTCCACGTAGCCCTCCTCTGCAGCATACAAGCCTACAGCAGTAACGAAATTCCCACAAGTTACGTTATAATCAATTCTTTTGCTCTTCAGGCTGACTTGACCAAATGTATAATCAATATCCGCATCCGGATGTGAGGGGCGTCCGACCAGTGCGAGTTTGCTTTGCAGAGGCGTACCTCCGCCAAGCCCATCAATTTGATTAATGTCAGGAGTACCGTATAATCGTATAATGACTTCATCCCGCAATGCAGGATCCCAAGGAAGATCTGAATTTCTCAGTACCAAACCTTTGCTGGTTCCCCCCCTCATGATGACGGCTGGAATTTTATGAATTTGGCCAAAATCGTACATAGCCTTACCTCCATTGGGTAAATTTGTTCATACAATTATGGTAGCACCCTATGGAGAATAAAAAAAATACATTTATTCTTTGTTT
This sequence comes from Paenibacillus sp. JCM 9796, assembly GCF_055379675.1. Lineage (NCBI taxonomy): Bacteria > Bacillati > Bacillota > Bacilli > Caryophanales > Paenibacillaceae > Paenibacillus > Paenibacillus sp. JCM 9796. The sequence goes on along the minus strand of NZ_AP043723.1, from coordinate 3,693,918 downwards.
ATATATAAAAAAATTCGATGTTAACATGTCATGTTTCACTGTCTTACCTTTAACAGACAATCTACTGCGTAAGGCAGGACGGCTACAGTCGGTGGAGCGGAACATTTCATTTTCGCACTTTGAAATGCCTGTTCGATAGACTTCGAGGGATAGAAAAACATAGTTTTCAATTGTGACGGATCCAAATGATGCGATATAAAGTAGACATTATGCTTGAGTAAGGCACGGGCATACATATAAGCTTTCGAAGAATGGTTATGGTTGTCAAAGCCGGACTGCTTAAACCGATCGATCACTTCCTGCGGATCTCTTGACTCTATCAATAATTTCCCAAACGATCCTATACCATCCGGACATTCAGCAACCAAAATAATCGAGCCGCCGGGTTTCGTTATGATTTCAGCAGATGCGAGAGCTTTTTGCGATTGATGCATGTCAAAATCTTTGGGATATCCTCCGGGAGAAACAATGGTAATGTCATATAGATGAGGCACTTCCAATTCCCAAGCCTGTCTGCAAATCGTTACTCCGGCTTCATGAGCTTCTTCCAGATCACCGGCAACAGCAGCTACAATTTCCCCGCGATGATTTTTGACAACATTAACGATGAAATCAACGCCTACGGTTCTCGCGGCCTCGACGGCTTCCTCATGAAACCTGTTGTTTTCGGTAATTCCCATAACGGGTTCTTCCGAACGTATTGGAAAAGAATGATGCTGCAGCAGGCTTGTCACGCCGGCTACACCCGGCACGATACTTTTTCTGCCGCCGCTAAAACCAGCCGTTTGATGTGGAGTGATAATTCCCGTAATAATCGTCAAATCCGCTTCTACTACCAAACGGTTGACTTCGATGTCCAAACCTCTTCTTGTTTGCCCGAGGTAAACCAGTTGGGAAGGATCCGATGCGTTGTGATTGACTATTAAAAATCTTTGGAAATTTTCATACCCTACCATCTCATGAAGTTCTTCATTCGTGTTCGGGCGATGGTTCCCAGTTGCAACAAGCAAAGTAATCGATGTATCCGGGATCCCGCCTTCGTTTAACTCTTTTGTAATTTCCTCCACTAATAATTTAGTTGGAGTCGGTCTTGTAATGTCATTGATCACAATGACTGCGTTCTTTTTGCCTGCTGCAAGATCGGCCAAGCGCTCACTTCCAATCGGGCTGCGGACCGCTTTCCGGACCTCTTCCCTTTCGTCTAATACTTGGGCCAAAGATTTCACAGCCAGCTCAGCGACAGGAACTTCCAACTCAAAATGCAGTAATCCTTTTCCATAAGGAATTTGATAGATCATCGGTACTTTTCAACTCCCCGGATTATTTGTACTCTATCGCCTCCATTGCTTTCCCCCCATTTCATTGATCCTTTAGAGTTAGCGCTGATAGATTAACGATATCCTTCTCATCGTAAAATGACCCGTGCTGATGAAAATGATTGATATGGCGGCACGCTTTATCCAGCACGTTATGCATCGCCTCCACGGTTCCCCCTCCGATGTGCGGCGTGAGCACCATATTGGTCAATGTAGTAAAAGGATGTCCTCGTTCTATCGGCTCCTGCTCGAACACATCGAGACCGGCACCGAGAATGTGCTCGTCGAGTAAACATCTATACAAGGCCTCCTCATCCACGATCCCGCCTCTGCAGGTATTGATGAGAATGGATGCCGGCTTCATTAATTTAAGTTTGTGTTCGTTGATCAAATGGTACGTCTGCTCATTTAGCGGCGTATGCAGGGAGACGACATCGGACTCAGCCAGAAGCTGGTCCAGTTCCATATAACGAACGTTATTCTGTAACTCCTGTTCGTCGGTCAGACGGTACACATCGAAATAGCGAATATCACAATCAAACCCCTGCAATAGCTTAGCGACCTCCTTTCCAATGGCACCAAAACCAACCAAGCCCACTTTTTTGTGAGACAGCTCATAGGACCGATCCCGCAGTTCTGTCTTTAACCAGCTGCCCTTGTTTACAATTTCGTTATGGGCGATATTCATTTGCTTGAAGACCATCATCATCAAAGCAACGGCATGTTCCGCCACCGACCGGGCATTTCCCCCCTTTGTCATACTTACGGGAATCCCTCTGTTCGAAGCGGTTTCAAGATCAATGTTGTTTACTCCGGCACCTAATTTTTGAATAAACCGGCAGGTTTCGGCTTGTTCCATCCATTCCTTAGAAATGCCTCTTGTAAAAGTAATGAGTACGTTAGCCGAAGAAATATGGTTGTGCACGTCGCGGTCATTTTCACAAAACACGATTTCAAAATCGGCGTGCAGCTTACTTCGAATTAAACTTTTCATGCGATCGGAAATTTTATCGAGCGAGACCACTTTGGCCTTCATCTTTCCCGTCACTCCTTCGTTGACTGGCGGATAAAATAAAAATAGTCCTCACTGCGCTGGCAGTTGAACTATCTTTATTGAAAAAAAATCTTTATTGAAAACGTTATTGGTTAACGATATCTTTCGTTTTTCCCCTTACATAACGGCTTGCGGAGGCTCCCGCGAATTTGCCGAAAACGGCACCTGACATCAGGCCGGATCCGCCGGGATAATTTTCATAGAATAAACCGCCAACCATTTCACCTGCTGCATAGAGCCCGGAAATAGGTGCACCCTCTTTGTCCAGCACCTCGCCGGTCGGATTCACATGCACACCGCCAAAGGTAAATGTAATGCCGCAAGTAACGGGAAACGCATAGAAAGGTCCCTGGTCCATACGCAGCGCCCAATTAGATTTCGGGGGCGTAATGCCCTTTGTTCCTTTACCGTCCTTCACTGTAGGATTATAATCGCCTTCCTGCACGGCTTGATTGTATGCCTCGATCGTTTGGAGGAATTGCTCCTTATCTATTTTAATAAGGTCCGCTAATTGTTCCAGGCTATCCGCTTTAAAGAAGGTGGCTTCCTCTAGGAAATACTCCTTGCGAAGCATGGGGTGCACCTGCGCATCGAAAATCTGATAGGCCATGTGGCCCGGCTGTTTTAAGACTTCCCGTCCATATTTCGCATACGTATAGTTTCTAAAATCCGCGCCCTCATCCACGAATCTATTCCCCTCATTATTAAAGATGAGTCCTAGCGGAAAAGAGGACTTTTTGAAGATGTCTCCCGGCTTCGTGAAATCTCCTACTTTAGGTGCGTTAAGGTCAGTTCCGATCGAATGACATCCAGACCAGTCGCCGTAAGCCTGAGCTCCGGCTTCTAACGCTATCTTAAGCCCGTCTCCAGTATTATATTCGGAGCCTCTGACAATTGCTGCATCCCATTGGGAGCCAAGATGCTCGGAACGCATCGTTTGGTTTGCCTCAAATCCGCCGCAGGCCAAAATAACACTACCCGTACGCACCGTTACAATGCCTTCCGGTTGTTCGATTTGAATGGCTGTTACTTGATGATTTTCCATCTCCAGCTTGATGGCACGTGATTCGTACCACACATCGATTCCGAGCTCTGCCACGCGCTCGTTCAATTGGGCAACAAGTCCCACGCCTTTATTTTTGGTTTTCAACGGAAGGCCGCCCCAGAAGTGTGTTTTGCCATCTTTCTCAAAAGATTGATTTTCGTTAAGCTCGAAAATTACTCCATTTTCGTACAGCCATTTAATCACTTTCATGGATTGGGATACTAGTTGTTTGGCTAATTGGGGATCACTTTTTCCTTCTGTTACCCTCATCAAATCATTGTAATAATCTTCTTCATTGTAGACAGGCATATAAATTCTCGCTGCTTCTTCATCCGTTATTCCGGGAAGCACCTCCCTCAGTTCCTCCAGATCACGATAGGCAGTACGTATAGCACCATCCGTGAAAAAGGAATTACCTCCCCGCTTTTGAATCGGACCCTTTTCAAGTATCAATACTTTCGATCCATTTTCTTTAGCTGATATACCGGCACATAATGCGGCATTCCCTGCCCCTACAACAACCACATCGTAAGTTAAAAATTTTTCATCGGCCATATTTTTAACCTCCACAGTAGGAATAAGTTTATCTGCTTATAAGTGTAATACGGGCATAATCATAATCCAAATATTTAGTTTTTATGATTTAGTATAAGTAATTTTTATCATAAGGGTAGAAATAAAAGCTGTATCATTTTCATTTTGCAAAACAAATAAGCCCGCCATGGCTGGCAGGCTAGACCCTATTGTATATAGCCTATTCCAACCGGGATAGCAGAAACACGACTAATTAATGGAGTCACAGCAATTTTCTGTTGATCTCTTAGCGAGTCAGGTACATTTACGATAACCAGACTACCTGCTTCAAGTCCCTTTTTCACTTCGATAAAAGCCTCATTTTTGATGCCTGTCTCAATAGGAGTTCGGACTGCCCTTGTTCCTTGTGCCGTCCATACATAGCTTGTTCCGTCGTCGTTTTGCTTCACGGCGGCGTAAGGTACTTGCAAAGCGGATTCAGTTCGGCCGCTTACAAAGTTAACATCCACCTTGTATCCGGGAAGCAGCTTAGCGGTGCTTTCGTCCAAGGACAATGTGACAGCGACGACAGCTTTTTTGCCCTGGTTATCTTGAGACGCCTTGGCAATAGGGGTCATTTTGATGACGCGTGCCTTGTATTGCTCTTCACCAAGAGCAGAGCCCTCAATAACGGCTGCTTGATTCATAAAGATTTGAGATATTTGTACTTCCTTAACATCGGATATGATCTCTATTTGTGAAAGATCCGCTAAGGTCAGCAGCTCCCTGCCCCTTTCTACAATTTGACCCTCCTGTACTGTCAAATCTATAACGGTTCCACTCCTATTGGATACAACCTGCATATTCAAAAGATCCTTTTCCAGTTGTTCCTGTTGAAGTTGAATCTCTTTTACTTTCGCGTCGTACTTAGTTCTGTCTATCAGGCTTGGTCCTTGTTGTATTAAGGCAAGATTATTTGGGGCGGCATTTAAAGCAGATTGGGCCAGCTTCATTTCATCTTCTTTTTGCTGTAATTGCGTGTTAAGTGCTGTACCTGTATCATAATCATTCCTCAATTTATTCCATTCCCTTGTTATCATAGCTAATTTTATTTCTCCCTGATGAATGCTCTCTTCTTGTAGTTTCACTTCCTCCGGCTTTGGTCCTTCCTGCATTTTATTCCAATCAGCCTGCACTTGCTCGAGCTGAAGTTCGAGCTGCTGCAGCTTGAACTGGGTATCGGAAGGATCAATCTCTGCAAGCACTTGCTTCTCTCTTACTTTATCCCCGGCCTTTATGTATACATGAAGCAGTTTTCCATTTGTCCGGGCATAAAACTTACGCTCATCTTTCGGCTTCACCTTGCCGGTTGCCTGGACGTATTGGACCAGATCTGCCTGTGTAACGGATATTACTTTCACTTCCTCTCCTTTACTAAACATGTACAAGACTCCGCTAGCCGAAATTAACAGGACGGCCAGCAACCGGCCCAAACCATCCGAATCGCCGTCATCCGCTTCCTCTAATGACAAGGGGATGCCTTTATCATAAAACGAATTCTCGAATCCGGATTATTTTATCCCATAATTTGATACAAACCGTATGAGAAAGATACGTGAAAAAAGCCTGATAAAATCAGGCTTTTTTTGCATAGTTATTGAGAGTTTTAGGCCTGCAAAACTAACTTATCCCTCTCAATCGCATCATGATTGCGAAATCCTCCAAGTGCTCAACAATGGGTTATGCAGAATCTACTTCTAGCTTGCTTCCACTTCTCTTTTCCCGAATTAGGATATTATAGCTAAAAATAAATATCATTATTAGATATATTGAACAATGACTTTCCTTTGACCCAACCCTTATAATTTGGATAAAAAATACGAGATGTAACGAAACATTACACCAAACTAAAGATCAGGCCGGCAAACGCGTGTGGCGCTGTGCCAAGGGTCACTGGGAGGAACCGTTATGGAGGGTAAAGTCACATTCTCGCTGCATGACAAATGCGAAATCATAGAAAGCATTACTGAAGAAATCGAAGAATTCATGCTCTGGATGGGTTCTTTTGGAAAGCAGGAAGAAGGGGGCGTCACGCGCCTGTTGTACTCGGAAGCTTGGCGGGATGCCCAGCTTGCTTTAGCTGCTGCAATGGAACAAGCAGGTTTGGAGGCTTCCTTCGATTGGGTAGGCAATCTGTTTGGAAAACTGCCGGGAACGGAAACGAACAAGACGTCGATTATGACGGGCTCGCATGTGGATACTGTCAAAAACGGCGGGATGTACGATGGCACCTTCGGTATTGCGGCAGGCGTGATTGCCCTGAAATTTTTGAAGCAACATTTCGGCATGCCGAAGCGGAGTCTGGAGGTCGTTTCCTTGTGCGAAGAAGAAGGGAGCCGGTTTCCGATGACCTACTGGGGCTCGGGGAGCATTACGGGCCGCAGACATGTTGAAGAAATCGCCTTATTGACCGATGAGAACGGCATTTCTTTTCGCGAAGCGATGGAAGCTGCAGGCTTCGGTTCCGGTACGTTACGGGACAGCCGCCGTCAAGATATCGGCGCGTTTATTGAACTTCATGTGGAGCAAGGCATCGTTCTGGAAAGAAAGAACTTGAATATCGGGATTGTCGAGGCCATTGTGGGACAAAGACGCTACACGATCGAAGTAACGGGAGAAGCGAACCATGCCGGGACTACGCCTATGATGTGGAGAAAGGATGCTTTGGGCGGAGCTAGCGGGATGACTCAATATTTGCTGAATGCCGCAAGGGAACAGGGAGCGCCTTTGGTGGCGACGGTAGGCCGGTTTGAGGTCAAGCCCAATGTTGCGAATGTGATACCGGAGAAGGTCATTTTTACAGTAGATGTACGGCATCCGGATGCCACCGTTTTAGAAACGTTTTGTCATCGGTTTTTAACGGAATTCAGAAAAATTGCTGAAGAGCAGGAGCTTCATGTCCAAACCCATTTATGGATGAATGCTTCGCCCGTAAACATGGACAAAGGGTTGTCTGCAAAGATTGAGCGGATTTGCAAAAGCCATGATATTTCTCACCTTAGCATGGCCAGTGGCGCAGGACACGATGCTCAAATGTTTCAACACATCTGCCCGTCGGCCCTTATTTTTGTTCCAAGCCATTTGGGGATCAGCCATTCCCCACAAGAATACACGTCTCCCGCAGATTTGGCCGTCGGCACCGCCGTGTTGATCGAATTATTATATCTGCTGGGCTATAAGGAGGAGGAAATATGAAAATGTATAAGGATTTGTCCCCGTCCCTGCGTACGATCATGACACCCGGTCCTGTGGAAGTGGACCCCAGGGTTCTCAGAGCAATGTCCTTTCCGATCCTGGGCCAATTTGATCCTGAATTCACCGATTTAATGAACGAGACGATGGGGATGCTTCGTCAGGTGTTTCAAACCTCCAATCAGTGGGCATATCCCGTTGACGGGACCTCCCGCTCGGGAATTGAAGCGGCATTAACCAGTTTAATTGAACCCGGGGATAAAGTGCTTATACCGATTTACGGACGATTCGGGTATTTGCTTATGGAAATTGCCGAGCGCTGCGGCGCGGAAATAGCGACTCTGGAAACGGAATGGGGAAGCGTATTCGATCCGGAAGAAGTGATACGGGCCATTCACCGGGAAAAGCCGAAGCTCGTTGCGATCGTGCACGGTGAAACCTCTACGGGACGTATGCAGCCGCTTGCGGACATTGGTAAGGTGTGCAGGGAACTCGATATTTTGCTGGTCGTTGATGCTGTGGCCACGATTGGGGGAACACCGGTTGAGACCGACGCCTGGGGGCTTGATGTGGTCATCGGAGGAACGCAAAAATGTCTTTCCGTGCCTTCGGGCATGTCCCCGCTCACCTATAACAGCCGTGCGGAAGCGAAAATTTTACGAAGAAAAACAATCGAGAAAGGGTTACGCGATCCGATGTCCCAGACCCTTTCGGCAGGAACTGCGATTCGAAGCAATTATTTCGATTTGAGCCAGCTCCAGGATTATTGGAGCCCCGCCCGATTGAATCACCATACGGAAGCGACATCCATGCTTTACGCACTCAGGGAAGGGTTAAGAATTGTTTTGGAAGAAGGCCTGGAAGTTCGTTTTGCGAGACATGCACTAAACGAGAAGGCTTTAATGGCAGGAATTCAAAGCATGGGGCTGCAGCTGTACGGAGACCCGAAATGCAAATTGCCTATGGTTACCTGTATCCGGATTCCTGAAGGTATCGATGGCGAAGCGGTGAGAGCCATGCTGCTGGAGCAGTTCGGAATTGAAATTGCCAGCTCTTTCGGCCCGTTAAAGGGGAAAATATGGCGGATCGGTACGATGGGATTTAGCTGCAGAAAGAAAAATGTGCTGCATCTGCTCGGCGCTTTAGAGGCCGTCATGATCTGCTTCGGTGTGCCAATCCATGCAGCTGCAGGCGTTCAGGCAGCACTCCAGGTTTATCGGGAAGGAGAGGTTCCTGTTGAATAACATCATGCCGATGGGGCATCAAGGTATGGTCGCTTCCCCGCATTATATGGCCAGCACCGTCGGAAGCTTCGTCCTGCGCGAGGGAGGGAACGCTTTTGACGCTGCGGTTGCGGTTAGCGCAACCTTGGCCGTAGTCTATCCTCACATGACGGGAATCGGGGGCGATAGCTTTTTCTTAATGTATTCGGCGAAAGATCGAAAGGTCATCGGTCTTAACGGAAGCGGCCGTTCCGGCCGGGAGGTCTCTTCTTCCCTGTTTAAGGATAAAGGGTTATCCCGTATTCCCGATCGCGGTGTTCTGAGCGCCATAACGGTACCCGGTATGGTCGATGCCTGGTGGGAGGTGTGGACCCGATTTGGCCGACTGCCTTGGGATAAGCTTATTGCCCCGGCTGTCCAATATGCCGAACAAGGCTTTCCGGTTTCCAGAGATCTGTATCGCTGGATGTGTAAAGACGAGCAATGGATCCGCGAGGATAAGACTCTGAAGGAAGTATTTATGGATGGAGGCCGATTAAAAAGCGAGGGTTCCCGTCTCGTTCAATCCGAATTGGCGGCGACCTTGCGTCTTCTGATGAAGGAAGGAAGAGATGCTTTTTATAAAGGGCCGTTCATGGAAGCTATGGTCCTGGCCATTCGGGCTGACGGGGGGCTTCTGACTGAAGAAGATTTCCTCTCCCATCGAAGCGATTGGGTCGAGCCGTTGTCGACAACGTACAAAGGCGACCGGATTTACCAAATGCCGCCGAACTCCCAAGGATTTTCACTGCTGCTCATGATGAATATATTGGAGCATTTTGACCTGGCAGGCATTCCGCGAGATTCGGCCGCATTTTATCACCTGATGGTGGAGGTCGTCAAAAAGGCATTTCAATATCGGGATCGTTACTTGACGGATCCGGATTTTGCGCATATTCCTGTAGACCAACTGTTGTCAAAAGATTTCGCAAGGCAATTAAGCGAGCAAATAACATTAACGCCCATGGAAGCCAGCCCTTTTCTATCTTCGCCCATGGGGCAGGATACCGCTTATGCCGCTGTCGTGGACGATGAGGGGAACGCGGTCTCTTTCATCCAAAGCTTATACTATGATTTCGGGTCGGCCTACGTTCCGGAGGGCACAGGTGTGATTTTGCAAAATAGAGGTTCATTTTTTTCGCTGGATGCAGAGCACCCCAACGCCTTGCTTCCGAACAAACGCACCTTTCATACGTTGATGCCGGGGATGGTGCTGCGCGGGGAAAAGCCATACTTATTACTTGGAACCCAGGGCGGCGAAGGGCAGCCGCAAACACAGTTATCCATATTGACCGGTGTTTTGGATTATGGCTGCACGATTCAAGAAGCGATCGCTTTGCCGCGTTGGGTGTATGGGCGGACTTGGGGTCAAGCGAGCGATTCGCTGAAAATGGAAAACCGGAATTTGCAATCGGCCGCGGAGAAGCTCATGCAGTGGGGGCATCGCGTGGAACTCGTGTCCGGTTGGGACGGTATAGTAGGCCAGGCCCAAGGAATCTGTATCGATACGAACGGGGTTATGTACGGCGCCGCCGATCCCCGAGGAGATGGTCTTGCCATCGGTTGGTAAAGTTCGGCAATGAAAGGAATGAAGGAGCAGGATGATCAAGACGCTGTTGGATTTATTTATCGCTTTTGGGAGATCGACTATGCTGGGGTATGGCGGAGGCCCGTCGATTATTCCCTTGTACCAGAATGAAGTGGTGAACCGGTTTGGCTGGATGGGAAACGAGGAATTCGGACAAGCGCTTGCATTCGGCAATGCGCTTCCGGGTCCTATCGCAACCAAGCTTGCGGCCTATATCGGATTCAAGGTTGCGGGATGGAGCGGTGCTGTTGTTGCGGTCGGAGCCGTCGTGCTGCCGACCGCACTGCTCATGGTTTTGCTCGTGAATGTGATGTATAAATTGCAGAGCAATATTTATATTAAGGGTATGATCAAAGGGATTCAACCGGTCATTTTTGTCATGTTGGCCATGTTGGCGTTTGATTTTGCGAAGTTTGCTTTTCAAAAAGGAAGCGGGATGTTTTCTTTTCTGCCTTTTTTGATTGCAGCCCTTTTTTTTATTTCGGTGCAATATTTGGGGCTGAATCCGATCTGGGGGATTGTGGCTTCTCTGGTCATCGGCGCTATTTTCATGCATGGATAGACTGCTGATGAGGCAGCTGCCTAACGCCTGGCGATGACCATAACGCGTATGACCCCCCCTGTTATCCCCTTGGAATGTATGCTCCATAGCAAGCGGAATCCACGATAGCGTTTTTCCACGACTTTAATGGGCCGGGTACCTTGGCAGCCCGTTTTCTGTAAAGAAAAATGACATGCAGCCGTTGCCGGCTTGCATGTCATTTTCCGTTGTCCACCATTTTATGCCCGTTAGCCATACATGCAGCGCCGCACCTCAGATGATGAAAATGGTTAGAATCCGTCCATAATGCTACTACGGCTGGGAGAGGATCGATGGCTGACTTCATCCCTTTGTGCGACAGCAGTCGCTCGTCCTCGACGATCTGTTTGGCAAGATTCAGTTATTCGCTCACCGAGCCTTCATGGTCAGGCAGCAGCTTCTTCTCGAGCTTCGGATGCCGCTTGACCACAACGCGAAGCAGACGCTTTGCCGCATCCCGCCGTACGTCGAGCGGACTTTGTTCCGGCTGTGCCAGCCTGCGTGCGGGTTTCTTGTACGATACGTTCGTCTGATAGATGGTACAGGATTTGCAATAACTGCAAACGAAACAGCAGATCCGGCTCATTTACCGGTCTGCTGTAATACTTAACACAAGGATTGTTCTACCAGCTCGTGAATGAAACCAAAATCTTTCATGGGAGTTTTCATCCCCTCTTTTTTCACATGATATGCCGGGTCAGAACGCTTGCTTCTTAGTTGCATCGGCAAGGTTAGTTTCGCCGAGAGCATACGCAAGTCTGCCGTCAAGCACGTTTTCCGCCTGATGCTTATTAAGCAAGCCCTCCCAACGCGCAACGACGAAGGTGGCGACAGCATACCCAATAATATTGACTGTTGTCCGATAATTTCCCATGAATCGGTCAGGCGCAAGCATCAGGGCGACTGCGGCCATTGGTATGGAGCCTGTTGCCGCCGCGGTTGCTGACAGTGCAACAAATGCGGACCCCGGTATTCCGGCCATCCCCTTGGACGTTAACAGCAGAACTCCCAGAAGCACAAGCTGCTCGGCAATGCTCAAATGAGTGCCGGTCGCTTGGGCGAGAAAAACCAGTGCCAGCGATAAATAGATTGAGGCCCCGTCCAGATTGAACGAATATCCTGTAGGCACCACCAGTCCGACAACGGCGCGGTTGCAGCCGGCGTGCTCGAACTTATTCATCAGCTGCGGCATGACCGCTTCCGTCGAACCTGTTGCGAACGCGAGAAGAATCTCCTCCCGGACGTAGAGAATTAGTTTCCAGAGACTGAGACCAACGTATGCCCGCATGATGATGGCTAATATAATGAGAAAGGCAACACATGCGACGGTCATGGCAATAAACAGTTTACCGAATGAAAGGAGCGTGTTAATCCCGTACTGGCTGACCGCGAAGGCCAATGCGCCGAATGTCGCTAGCGCCGTAAGCTTCATGATATAGCCCATAATTTGAAACATGACTTTGTTGGCATGTTCGAGGAAATCGACCAGAACCTCCGACGTCCGTCCGCCAATATGGATGATTGCAAAACCGCACAAACAAGATATTAGCAATACTTGCAATATCGAATTGTTTGCGAACGCTCCGATGGCGCTTTCCGGGATCATATTCAGGAAGAAATCCGTCGTGCTGGGAAGCTGCGAGCCCTTGGTCGCTTTGGTGACTGCATCCGTTGATAGGGTAGCGGTATTGACATTCATTCCTGCACCGGGATTCATCAAGTTTGCAACTACCATGCCTATGATCAGCGCGATGGTCGTTACGATTTCGAAGTAGAGGATCGTTTTTCCTCCCATTCTTCCGACCGCTTTTATGTCACCGACCTTGGCAATACCAACGACAACAACTCCAAAAACAAGCGGTGCAATGATCATTTTGATCAGTTTGATGAAGCCATCGCCTAGCGGCTTCAGGGCAATGCCAATGGTCGGCCAAAAATAGCCCACTAAAATACCCGCGACGATCGATGCAATAATCTGAAAAAATAGTCCTTTGTAAAAGGGCCTCTTTAATATCTCAGTTTGCGTTTGCGAATTCATACTCTCTTTCTCTCCTTCCAACCATTTAACGTGACTTTATATCACATATATTGTTTGTTTATATAACAGATTATAATGAATTTATTTGACTTATTCATCATACAGAATAAACAAAATTAAAATCCCCTTTGTTCATATTGCACAAAATCCGCCCTATGTGATATATTTTTGTTAAATTATATCACGCATAATGTAATGAAGGAGAGGTTGTCCATGATATTAGCGGATCTTCTGAAAATTCCCTGCTTGTCCACATCCAGAGTAATCGCCGGGGAAGAGGGGTTGAACCGCATCGTCTATTCTGTCAACATGATGGACGCTCCGGATATTATCGACTTTTTAAAACCTCAGGAGCTGCTGCTAACCACGGCATATGTCATAAAGGATCGTCCGGAAGCACTGGAATCTCTGGTCTCCAATATGGCCAATGTCGGCTGCGCCGGACTCATGATCAAGACGAAGCGCTTTTTACCGGCAATCCCTATTCGTGTTGTAGAAGTCGCCAATAAGCTGAACTTTCCCATCATTGAGCTTCCTCTGGATTTTTCTCTTGGAGAAATTATGAACCAGTCGCTCAGCTATATTCTCGAAAAAAGTGCCGACGAGCTGCGATACGCTTTAGAAAGCCACAGACATTTCACCAGTATCGTGCTGGAGGGAAAAAGCATTCCGGAGATTGTGCAAGAGCTCTCCAAGTTGCTGGATTCCCCTACACTGCTGTTAAATCATAAACTGGAGCTCATTTCTTCATCCCGACATTTTCAAAGCGCACCTTATATGGCGTTGCTGCCCGTCATCCAGCATGCATTAACGGCCTTGCCGGCCACCCGCTCCACCCAATCTTTGTCCTTGGTGGCGGATGCCGATTCACCATGCCGAAACGTAGCCGTTCACCCTATTCAAACCTATCAGCCTCAAGGATTCCTGATTTCGTTCATTGACAATCCGCCAACCAATAAACATCCCTTAATGGCAATGGAGCAAGCGGCCAACGTGATCAGCTTCGAAATGCTGAAACAGCAGGCGGTAAAGGAACGCTCAAGAAGGTACAAGAATGAATTTTTTTCGGATTTGGTGGAAGGGTTCGTAACCTCCGAACAGGAAGTGATTCATCGGGGAAAAAGATACGGTCTAAACGAACACAGCACCTCTTTGTGTATCGCAGCCAAAAAAGACGCGCCGGCGGAATCAAACGGCATAAACCCCGCTTCGCTTGAAGACAGCAGATTTACGGAGCGCGAGGAACTCTATCAATTAATTAAAAAAGGATTTACGGATCATGGAACGCCCTTTGTCATTTTCACGAAAAACGACCTGTTTGTTGTCATCCTTTCCTATAATCCGAATGAGCCTTATCTTCAAGAAACGGAAATGGAACTGGCGGAGCTATTAAAAAAGATTGCCGATGAGATCTATAAGAGGACTCAGATTGCCGTCTCCTTCGGAGTTGGTAATCCCGTGCAAAAGCTCTTGGATATTTCCGTCACCTACAAAGAAGCGTTCGATGCCCTGCAAACCGGATATCTCAGTAAGAAAAGGATGTTTGTCCAATTCAATCACATTAAAGAATTGGCGGATTTATTACGAATGGTTCCCATAGGAGAGTTGAAGAAATTTTACTTGGACACCTTTCAAGATCTGAAAGGACTGGAGGAAAAAGAACGAAAAGAACTGATGAGAACACTGATGGTCTTTTATGAGAATCATTGCCAAATCGCTGAAACCGCCAAACAGCTTTTTGTTCATCGAAATACCGTTATCTACCGATTGGACAAGTGCGAGCAATTAACAGGACGGAGTTTGCGCACCCCAAGCGATAGTCTTCGCTTCCGGGTCGCTTATCTGATTGAACCTCTACTCCATTAGCTTGATAGAGAAGAACGTTCTCTTTTGCGTTGTATCGAAAGGTTTCTTAACATCTTAAAATCCGAATTCTTATACACACAGGAATTTGAGAGTATTGAACCATTCAAAGTGGAACTAGAAAAATACATCAACTACTATAATCACAAACGAATTAAGACAAAACTAAAAGGCATGAGCCCAGTACAGTACCGAACTCATGCCTTAAAGGCAGCTTAACTATATCGTGTCTTGAGGATTACGATTAAACTCCAGGTCCCCAAGGATCTCTTTGTCCTCAACGTTGTCGCGGATAACTTTCTGCACACCGATAGCGCTGTACGAGATAAGGAGAACCACGGCAATGTAGTATCCTTTGACGTTCAATTCAAAGGGCGCATTATATAGTCCAATAAAGAACATTACATAGCCAATCAATAAACCGATATATGACATGCCAGTAAAGGCTGTCGTATTACGCATTTTATGCTTTGGGTTATCTTGCTGCAAAAATTTGTCTTCTGCGTTGTCTCGGGCAACCTTCTGCACCACAATACAGGTCATCGTTATGAGAACCACACAAAGGATATAGTACCCTTTGACATTAAGCTGCCAATCCGCGTTATAAACCCCAATTGCAAATAAAAACAATCCTGCTGCAAAAGCGAAGTAAGATACAGCTGTAAAAGCAGGTGTATTCCTTCTTTGATATTTTTGATGATTCATATGCGTTTATCCTCCATAGCAACCATTTTTGGTTAATACTTGAACTACTTATAATTTAAATAATTTACCAATATCCTACAAGTACTATCTTTTTTTAGTACCACACTAAGGCCCAGGACAAGCAAAATCAACTCATTGAAAACACTTGCTCTTTGCATTTGGTTGTCGGTGTAGATATTGCCCAGGAGGCTCACGTTGCTCGTTCGGTCAGCTATTGGGGAATTGCACTGGGATCGCCGCTGGAGTTCGGCAACCATGACGAGGGCTTTCAACTGTTCGGTCGTTGGATTCAAGATCTGCTCAAGTCTTACAAGTTGACCAAAGTCATCGTCGGCATGGAACCTCCCCACCTATCGGGATATGTTGCGCAAAATGGACCCGTTCCGTTAGAAAAACCGACCTCCACCCCTTAGTTAGATGTGACGAAGCATGTAAGGGCATAGACCCGTTGAGACATGGGAGCGAGAATCGCTAGGGCTACGTGGAGACGTGCACAATATGGAACAACTTGGGTGTTGGACACCATACCTTTGTTCTCGCATGCCCTTTCTACGGATCTAGCCACCGGCTCCTCCGTGTGACTCTCTTCTCTCATCTTACACAGGGTGAAATCCTGCGAATTCATGAGTCTCAGTGAGGAAACTGAATCATATTGAGGGAGCGTAATAAACTGGAGTTTGAAATTGACGTGAGAAAATAAATTTCATGCCGATGTTATTAGGAATCCCGGGAGGCCACAAGCATCAATTCAAAAAAAACAGACCATTGGCATGGTCTGCGTGATAGCATTAACGGGTATCACCGTTTAAGCATTGAATCCACTCAAGTCTAATCGAGTCACGGACGTGCCGATGTCCCGTCCGGCAAACGGGCCAACGTCCATTTTGGAAGTACGTTCGTACACGGATACTTCTTTGCTTTTTCTTCATCGATATCGATGCCGAGTCCTGGAAGGTCATTCGGATATACATATCCGTCTTTTTCTACGGGGCATCCGGAGAATACTTCGTAAACTTCTTCCTTGAATCCGTTCCACTCCTGAATACCGAAATTGATGCTGCTTATGTCCAAATGCACGTTTGCGGCATGACCTACCGGAGAAACATCTCCCGGCCCGTGCCACGCAGTGCGGATGCCGAAAGCCTCTGCCATGGACGTCATTTTTTTAACCGGAGTTATTCCGCCTACTTGGCTAACGTGCACACGGATAAAGTCAATCAAGCGATTGGACATAAGCGGAAGCCATTCATTCGGATTGTTAAACAGTTCCCCCATGGCGATTGGAGTCACCGTATGCTGACGAATCGTGCGATACCATTCGATTTGTTCCGGTGGCAGCGCGTCCTCCAGATAAAACAGCCGGAATGGTTCCATCTGCTTAGCGAACGCGACCGCGTCTATAGGAGACAGCCGTTCATGAACATCGTGCAAAAATTCGATTTCCCAGCCAAGCTTGCCACGCAAGTGCTCGAACAATTCGACGATCCCTCTCATATAAGCCTTCGGATCGTAATAAACGCCGTCCAATGCGTTCTCAGGTTTGATAATTTTTTGGTCCCGACCGCCATATAGCCCCATCTGACAGCGCACATAACGGACGCCCTGTTCCATATAAGACCTTACATTTTCTTCTACCTCTTCTTTGCACGATCCGTCAGCATGCTTGTATATTGCAGCGCCTTCGCGGCATTTGCCGCCAAGCAGCTGATACACCGGTAAACCGGCAATTTTCCCTTTTATATCCCATAACGCCATATCGACGCCCGAAAGAGCATTGTTAAACTCCGGACCATTGCGCCAATAGCCGCTTACCATCGCAGTCTGCCAAATATCCTCGATACGGTGTACGTCTTTTCCGATTAGAAAAGGCTTTAAGTAATCCTCGATAGCTGAGGCAACAGTCAAATATCTTTGGGTAAACGTAGCGCATCCCAAGCCATACAAGCCGGGTTCCGACGTTTCGACTTTGACCACCACCAGGTTGATTCCCTCCGGGGCAGTCAGTATCGTTTTCACATCGCGTATAGTAATCATCTTCGCTGCTCCTATCCGAACATACTCTATTGTTTTACGGCTCCTGCCGTCAGACTGCTGATAAAATACTTTTGCAGGAAAATAAACAGGATGATTAGGGGCAAGCTTGATACAATGGAAGCCGCCATCAAATCGTTCCACACAATCTTATAAAACCCGTTCAATTGACCGATGCCGATCGGCAAAGTTTTCATCTTCTCTGAGGTCGTCAAAATAAACGCAAACATGTATTCGTTCCAACCTACGATGAATGAGTAAATCGCCGTAGCCGCCAAGCCGGGTAACGACAAGGGAAGAATAATCTGCACAAACGTGCGGACCCGGCCGCATCCGTCGATTTTCGCCGCCTCATCCAGCTCCTTAGGTATCCCTTGAAAAAAGCCAAGCATTAACCATGTGCAGAACGGGACTGAAAATGAGATGTACACCAAAATCAAACCCCAATGGGTGTCTACCAGACCAAGCGTTTTCAAAACCTTATAGAACGGAATCAGCAGCATGATAGACGGAAACATTTGCGTAACGAGCAAAAAGGTCAGGAACGCCCCCTTCCCGCGGAATTGAAAGCGAGATGCCCCGTATCCTGCCAGTGCGGAGAATACTAGGGAGATTCCGGTAGAAACCAGCACAACGATAATACTATTGTAGAAATAAGTACCGAACGGATAATCCTTCCAAATTCGAGAGAAAGCTTCAAAAGTGATGTGTTCCGGGATCCATCTGGGCGGAGTAACCATAACTTCATCCATCGGCTTGAGTGCTGTCGACAGCATCCACAACGTCGGAACCAATACGCATAAGGAAGCAATTGCCAATATTAGATACATGAGCAGGTTGAACAAGCGTCCGTTTCCATTAGTCGTTGTCATTGCCGAACAGCCTCCTGTATAAAAATCCGATTAAGAAGCACACAAAGAACACGATCACTGCCATTGCCGCAGCTTTGCCAAAATCGAAGAACTGGAAGGCTTGCTTGAAAATATCGATGCTGACAACGTTTGTGGCGTCCCCCGGGCCCCCCTCCGTCAGCAGCCAAATCATGGTGAAGTGTTTGAACCACCAGACGGTATCAAGGATCAGTGTGACCACGAGCACCGGAAGCAGACCGGGCAGCGTGACGTAACGGAACGACTGAACCCGATTACAGCCATCGATCTTGGCCGCTTCATACGTGTCCTGCGATATCGACTGAAGCCCGGCGAGGACCATCATCATAACCATCGGGTAACCCTTCCATACGCAAACGATGACGATCGCGATAAAAGCGTAAGATGCGTCACCCAACCAGGAAACCGGACTATCAATCACATGAAGACGCATCAGGATATCGTTGAAGAGGCCGTACATCGGGTTGAACAACCACTTCCACAACAATCCGACTACTACTTCCGGGAGCAGCCAAGGGAGGATTAGAATTGTCCGAAAAATTGTTATGCCCGGCAACTTCATATTCAGTATGAGCCCAAGCACAAGTCCGATCGCGAAGTGACCGATAACGGTAAACAACGTATATTTCAACGTGACTACAATATTTCCGACAAACTGAATGTTTGAAAAAATGCTTACATAATTGTTCAGTGCAACAAAGTCCCATTTGTTGACCAAATTGGTATTAAAAAAGCTAATGTATGCGCCATACAGTAGAGGATACGTAACCAACAACAAGAGCGTAATGGCAGCCGGCAAAATGAAACCATATGCGGCCCACCACTCTTTTTTGACGATTGCGTTCTTCACTGTCCCCCCTCCTTTCTTTTCATGATGCCGCCAGCTTTCTGAAGAAGGAACTCCCTTCTTCAGAAAGCCATCGGTGTAATTTGTATGCTTACTTGCCTTCTTTTGCAATCAATTCATTTGCACGTGCAGCCGCTTTTTTCATGGCTTCGTCAGCCGTTACTTTCGAATTCGAAGCCAAGAGGACTTGATAAGATTCGGCTACGATATCATAGAATTGCGAATACGTAGAAATGGTCGGTGCATGATAAGCGTACTGCAGCGCTTTTACGAATCCGGCCTTATCCGGAGCGCTCAGCGACGGGCTTGATGCCAATTGGGCTTTAGTCGGCAGCGGGCCGGTTGCTTCAGTGAATTTCAGTGCATTTTCATTGTTAAGGAGATACTTCAGGTAATCTGCAGCCACTTCCTTGTTTTTGCTTGTTGCCGAAATGGAATATCCCAGCAGCCCGAATGTTGCAGAGTGCTTTTCTTTCATCGGTATAGGAGCGCTGTACAGTTTTCCTTTCATATCCGGATTTTGCGAGATGATGGTGCCGAGAGCATTCGGTCCGCTGATCAGCATGGCCGCTTTACCGGAGGCGAGCATGCTGGCCGCTTCCGGGAAGCCGGTTTCCGTTACGCCCGGAGGAACCACACCGTATTTATTGTTCAGATCGGTATAAAATTGCAGGGCATCCTTAGCTTTCGCAGTGTCCAAATCAGTTACCCATTTGCCGTTCGCATCTTTGCGGACTTCTTCCGCGCCGAAAGAGCGAAGCACAGGCAGGAAGCGGGTTCCTCCAGATGTATTGCGGGTACCGATCATAGCGAAGCCCCATTGATCCGGTTTGCCGTCGCCGTTAGTATCCTTTGTAAGCTTTTGAGCCGCAGCGAGAAAATCGTCCCAAGTTTCCGGAGCCTTCAGCCCTTCCTTCTCGAACAAGTCTCCCCGATAAATCAATGCTTGAGGCGTCGAGGTCCAAGGAATGAACTGCAGCTTGCCGTCTATGCTGGATTCCTCAATGACATTCGAATAAAATTCCTTCAGATAATCCACCCCGAGGAGCTTGCTCAAATCCTCCGTGGCATTCATTTGATAAACGTTGTACATAAATTCCGGCGTGTTTGTAAAGACGTCCGGCATTTGATTGGCAGCGGCAAGTACAGATATCTTTTTGTACATGTCGTTCATCGATACACCCATGAATTCAATTTTTACATTCGGGTGCTCTTTCATATAAGCTTCCGCTATTTGCTTCTCAATGTCTCCCCCGGGTTTTTCCGTTTGGACAGCGGACATAATGGTCAAAGTAGTTTGCTTAGATCCTGTTCCCGCCGCTCCCGAATCGGAATTCTCCGCTTTTGACGAACAACCGATCATGCTTGCGGTTAAGGCCAAGGTGAGAGTTGCTGTAGTAATGCTTTTCAATTTCATAGTTTACCCTCCAACTTGTTGTCATTTATTTGTTCAAAACGGGGTTGCCTTTATGTAGGAACAGGCAGCGGACCGCTTAAAACCAAATTCAGGTAAAGTCATAACACATATCATGTCATACAAGTATAAAGAAAAAAATCAAAAATGATTTTTTAATTGCGCGATTTTTCGGCGGTTCTCTTCCATCCCGATAGCGATCAGCTCTTTCGCTTTTCCTGCGTCTTTATTACGGATTGCTTCATACTGGGCAATATGCCCCTGCAGGCTTTCTTCGTTAACCCCAAAGACGCGATTTAACTCTTCGAGATAGTAATAGTACGCATCCTTAACTGCATTCATAAGTTTGAGGAACAACTCGTTTTTGGAAGCCCTTACAATTGCGAAGTGAAATTCCAGATCGCTCTGGGAATATTTTACAAAGTCATCTTTGTTCGCAATCATTTTCTGCAAGGCTTGACCGATTTGCTGAATATCCTTCTCCTCCGCCCTCTCAACGGCCAAATCAATACACTTGAACTCAATCGTCTCACGAAATTCCATCATGTCCAAAAATTCTTGTTCGCTTAAGTTCATGACAGGGATGAAGCTATTGAGAATGCTTTCATTTATGGAAGGAGACACAAAGGAGCCCTTTCCATGGTGCGTGGTAATGATACCGACAGCCCTTAGCTTTTGAATAGCGCTTCTGACACTAACGCGGCTGACATTAAACATTTGGCACAGTTCGTTTTCAGACGGTATCTTGTCGCCAGGCTTCCATTTTGCGGTGATAATGTTGCTTTTGATCTGATCATAAACCTCATCTACCACATTTTGCTTTTCAATGGCCTTTATAATTATTATCCACCACCAATCTTGTAACTTGTGATACAAGTCTAACAAAAAATTCGAATTCGCACAATATGTATTTTCATGTTTGGTACTTCAGACCTATTAAAACCGTCCTGATTTTAAGTTCTTCTTAACGCCATTAGCGTTTCCGCTGAAGGTTTACTTTTCCCCTTTTCGATCTCACTTAAAAATTGCCTTGTGATATACCAAGCGAAGCAGCAAATTCAACTTGATTTAATCTGTTTAGTTTTTCTTAGAACACAAATTATATCCCCAATCATACAGCACCGTACCTTAATCGTATTTTCACTAATGATGACAAAAAATAGCCCGACAAATCAAGGTTTTTTGACTCATCGGGCTATCTTACTTATGACAAATCTACGTTCCAAACCCGTGACAAACAACGTTCCAATCAGTGCCAAACTGAATTACAACTCACAACAACAGAATAATCGTTCACTTACCCCAGCCGCTGCCGCATCGCCTCAAACAGCACAACCGTCGCCGCCATCGCAGCATTCAACGACTCGGCCCTTCCGGCCATCGGAATAAGCACGCGCTGCGACGCCAGCCGGTCGACTTCGGGCGACACGCCCTGGCCTTCGTTGCCGATCACGAACCAGGTCGGCGGCCGGAAGTCGCAGTCATAGAGCGGAACAGCGCCCGCCAGGCTCGTACTCGCCACTTGAATGCCGGCGGCCGCGGCTTGCGGCAGCCATTCCCCGAGATCGCCCTGCGCAATCGGAAGATGGAAGAGCGATCCCATCGTGGAGCGCACGGTTTTCGGATTGTACAAATCGACCGTGCCTTTGCCAAGCAATACGCCCGTTGCGCCGACAGCGTCCGCGCTGCGAATGATCGTCCCCAAGTTGCCGGGATCTTGAATGCCGTCGATGACGACAACGAGCCCGTCCGGCAAGCTGGCCTTCATCAAGTCCGCCGGCCGCCATGGCAGCTTGGGAACGACGGCGAATACAGGCTGCGGCGTCTGAGTGTCAGTGCACTTCGCCAGCACCTGTTCCGTCACGGGGACGCACTCGACTCCCGCCGCTTTCGCCTTCCGCAGGAGCGGCGAAACGACGTCGAACCTTTCCGCCGTATACACTAGCGTCTCCGGCATCGACTCGGAGCTCAAAGCCTCCTCCACCAAATGGAGCCCTTCGATCATGAAGCGGCCGATTTTATCCCGCCCTTTGCGGCTTAACAGTTCCGCCCACTGTTTCACGCGCGGGTTTTGCGCCGAACGGATCGTGTCTGCCGCGGCAGCGTTTTGTTCATAATATGATGTCAATTCGAGCAACCTCTATTCCGCGAACGTCTTTTCAAAATGCTGCAGGTCGGTATTTTTGCCGACAATGACGAGTATGTCATTCGCTTGAATTAAATCTTCGGCATGCGGCGCAATATTCATTTTCTCTCCGGTTTTGATCGCCATGACGTTGCAGCCATATTTGGCCCGAATATCCAGCTGCCGCAAGCTGCGCCCGATCATCCTTCCCGAGGCCGCAATTTCAACAATGCTGTAATCTTCGGAAATTTCGATATGATCGATAATATTGGATGAAATCAGATGATGGGCCACGCGTTGTCCCATGTCCCGTTCGGGATAAATCACCTTGTCCGCCCCGACCTTGCGCAGTACCTTGCCTTGAAGCTCGGTTTGGGCCTTCACAATTAAGCGCGGGACCCCGATTTCCTTCACAATAATGGTTGTCAGAATGCTCGCCTGAATGTCTTGGCCGATCGCCACCACGACAACGTCGAAATTGCGCAAGCCCAAGGAACGGAGCGCTTCCTCGTCCGTCGAATCGGCCTGCACCACGTGAGTCACGAGGTTAGCGACCTCTTGTATACGCTGTTCGCTGCTGTCAATGGCCAATACTTCAAAACCAAGGTTGGATAACGTCACAGCTACGCTGGAACCGAAGCGTCCCATGCCGATAACAGCAAATTGTTTTTTCATGCGTTTCCGCCTCCACCGTGCGATTCTGAATCTAAACCTGAGCCTTACTTTCATTATAAATATAAATGCAAACCGAAGTCCAATCGTTCAACGTCCTGCTGAAAAAGGCATGAATCCGAACGATTCGGAGCATATTAATGAAAGTGAAATCGAACGAAAAGCGGAGGGCGGGCATGAATTTGAACTTGAGACAAGCCATCGTACAACGGATGCACGATAAATCGAACGAGGAGCTGATGGGGGTGATCGAGGATTCGATCGACGGGGAAGAACGCGTGCTCCCAGGCCTCGGAGTGCTGTTTGAAATCATTTGGAAGAACAGCGAAACCGAAGTGCAGACCCAACTCATCTCAACGTTAAAAGAGCACTTGGCCTAGCCGGATATAGCTCTTGCCGGGAATGGATGCAGCCCGACTTTCGCCGTTGCGGCAAAGCCGGGCTCTATGCGTTTAGAACCGCGTTCCCTCAAGCCGGCACGAACGGCGGACGACAAGCCGGGTATCGAGCTTCACCCCGATTGGTTTCATCCGCACGTTATCGTCCGCGTTCAGGCGGCCGATCACTTGTTCGGCCGCGATCCGTCCCATTTCGAAGAAAGGAACGGCCACACTGGAGAGCGGAGGATCGGTCACGCGGGCTGCATCCGAATCGTCGTACCCGATAATCGCATAATCCCGTCCGGGCTGAAACCCATGCTCCCGCAGCCCTTGTATCAACCCGATCGCCATCCGGTCGTTGGAAGCGAATACCGCATCGATCCGCTCCATATGCGGCGCCATAGCCGAGGCGGCTTTGTACCCGCTTGTCCGGCTGTAATTGCCTTCGTAATACAAGCCGGCCGGCATCTCGGCAGGGATGTTCACATGCGCTTCCAGCAGGCCTGCTTCCTTCATCGCTCGAAGATACCCCAACCACCGGTCCCCGCTGTTCGAATACTGAACGGAGCCGTTCAAGAAGGCGATATGCCGGCAGTTCCCTGCAATCAAATGTCGAACCGCCTGATAGCTCCCCTCCACATGATCGGCATCCACCAGATTAAATTCGGCTCCCGGAAAATGCTGATTCACCACGCAATAAGGAAATCCGTTCTCGTGCAGCTTGGCAAGCTCCGCCCGTTCCTGCGCCGTATCCGTGGCGCCTAGCAGAATACAAGCATCCACCTTGTGCGATCGGAACAACCGGCTGTAATCGTTCTCCTCGCCGGGAGTACGGAACATTAACAGCATGTCGTAGCCGGAGTTCCTCGCCTGCTCCCCGATGCCGCTAAGCACCTCGGCAAAATAATAAGTCGAAAAAATATGCACTTTGGGCACATACGGAAGCACGACGCCGATGTTCCCGCTGCGCCTTCTGGCGAAGTTTTGGGCAATCGCGTTCGGATGATAATTGAGCGTCTCGGCCGCTTCCAGTACGCGCTGCTTCGTCTTCTCCCTCATCGGTCCGACCCCGTTGAATACCCGGGAGACCGTTGCTTCCGAGACCCCCGCCAGTATGGCGACTTCTTTGCGGGTTACGATGTAGACCACCCCCGTTCTTTATCGCGCTACGCCAGTTGCGCTCATTATCTCTCGCGCGGCCCGCACTGTCAACCTCAATCGTCCGCTCAGGTCCCTCTTCACCGCTTGCCCTGCTACACTATCAATATGCTTGACAGTACGTTACGGCCGTCTGAGTCGGTCCTGCCCAGCCCCCCGGATAAACCAAAAAAACCTTTCGCCAACCGCTCTTAAAGCAGCGGGGGACGAAAGGTTTTGGCAGATACGCCGTCCCTTACGGGGCCGTCTCCAAAAACTTCAAATTCGGATTTTTCTCCATCGCCGTACGAAGCGCATACTCGTTCTCGAACAGCGCTACATAGTTGTCCTTCTTGTCCTTCACGAGCTGCGAATTGATCCGGAATTTGCCCGGATCGATATCGTCGCCGACGAGCCAGCGAGCGAACTGATACGTCATGCGGGAGAGCTGTACGTCAACCCCGTACTCGCCTTTCATCCGGTACTCGAACACCTCGAACTGGAGCTGCCCGACGACGCCGAGGATCAGATCCTCGAAGCCGATTGTTTTGAACACTTGAATCGTGCCTTCCTCCGTCAGCTGATCCACGCCTTTTTGGAACTGCTTGTGCTTCAAGGCGTTCTTGACCGTCACCTTCGAGAACAGCTCCGGCGAGAACGTCGGCAGCTCGTCGAACTCCAGTCCCGGGGTCTGGCTCAGCGTATCGCCGATGCGGAAGATGCCCGGGTCGAACAGCCCGATAATGTCGCCGGGGTACGCATCCTCGACGATATCGCGGTCCTGTGCGAGAAATTGCTGCGGCTGCGACAGCTTGATGTCTTTACCGACCCGCACGTGCTTGACGCTCATCCCGCGCTCGAATTTGCCTGAGCAAATGCGGAGGAAGGCGATCCGATCACGGTGCGCCGGGTTCATGTTCGCTTGAATTTTGAAAATGTAGCCCGAAAATTTCTCATTCAGCGGGTCGATCTCGCCTACGTTGCTTTTGCGCGATGTCGGTATCGGTGCAAGCTGCAGGAAGTTTTCCAGGAACGTCTGCACCCCGAAGTTGTTGATCGCGCTCCCGAAGAATACCGGGGTCAGTTCGCCGGTACGCACCTTCTCCATATCGAACTCGTCGCCCGCAACATCGAGCAGCTCCAAATCCTGCACGAGCTGCTCGTAGAAAAATTCGCCCGCAATCTCCTTCACGATCGGATCGTCGTAACCGCTGACAGGCTGAACCTGAATTTCACGGTGATCATCGCCCTGGAACAGCTCGACCTGCGTCAGCTTCCGGTCGTACACGCCGCTGAATTGTTTGCCCGAGCCAATCGGCCAGTTCATCGGATAAGAGCGAATGCCGAGCAGGTTCTCCAGCTCCTCGAGCAGCTCAAACGGATTGCGCCCTTCGCGGTCCATCTTGTTAATGAACGTAAAGATCGGAATGCCCCGCTTCCGGCACACCTGGAACAGCTTCTTCGTCTGGGCCTCGACCCCTTTGGCCGAATCGATCAGCATGACCGCGCTGTCCGCCGCCGTCAGCGTCCGGTACGTGTCTTCGCTGAAGTCCTGGTGACCCGGCGTATCCAGAATGTTGACGCGATGACCCTCATAATCGAACTGCATCACGGACGAAGTGACGGAGATTCCGCGCTGCTTCTCGATCTCCATCCAGTCGCTTGTCGCGTGGCGGCTCGCTTTGCGCCCTTTGACCGTACCGGCCAGCCGAATCGCTCCCCCGAATAAGAGCAGCTTCTCGGTTAATGTCGTTTTCCCGGCATCCGGGTGAGAGATGATCGCGAACGTCCGGCGTTTGCGGACTTCCTCCGCTATTTTTCCTTGATTATCGGTACTCATGTCGAATGTAATTCCTTCCTCATTTCGCAAAGTTACAGATGTTTCTTACGCCTTCGTCAGTGGAACCGTCCAATCGGCTTCCTTCAGCCATTGCTTCCCGGTGAAATCCCGGCCGCGAAGCGTGACGCGATCCCGATACACTTGCACATACAAGCCTTGCGACTTCTCTTTATCCACGGTCTCGTATTTGCGGTTCATGACGCGGCCGACCGATGAATTATGAAAATAATGAAAGCTTTCCCTCACATAATGTTCAATAGTCCCTTGAAAATCCTGATGACTGTGCCCGCAGAATACGAATACGTTCTTATAAGGCTTCAATATTTCACGAAAACGATTCGCAGGAATCAGCTGATGCGTTTTGCCGTCGCGGCCTGCTGGCGGAAGCGGCTGATGCGTCATAATGAACACCGGCTTGCCGTCCTTGTGTGCGGCCAGACGCTCCTCCAGCCAGGCGAGCTGCTCCTCGGAATACCAAGCGCCCTCGCCGACCTCCGGTTTCTCCTGCACATACGTTTCCTGCGACAGCAGAATGACGTGATGTCCCTGCACCCACACGTCATGGTACGGCTTAGACAAGCCGAAGAACGCTTGAAACCGCTCGCGCGACTGCCAATCGGTTTTGCCGTTCGGCATCGTATCTTTATTAAATCGGCCGAATCGATCAATCCAAACGTCATAGTAATCGTGGTTGCCCATGTTAGCGTACAGAGGCGGCAGCTTGTACGCCGATAGCAGCTTGCTTAGCCCCTTATACTCTTTCTCGCTGCCGTACTCGGTCAAGTCGCCCGTAAGCGCGATCGCGTCAACCGGCCCCCCGAGCTCCTGAATGTCTTCGAGCGCTTTCTTCAAATTCCGGATCGTATGCGGATCGGCTTCCGAAACATGCAAATCGCTCAGCACCATCAACGAAAACAGCGGCGCATTCGGATCGCCCCCCGCTTGCAGCTCCGGCTTGCCCGTTTGAGGGGCGTCCACCGTACCTTTCGCGGCTCCCGGCGCTCTGGACGCTTCTTGCGTGGCAACAACCTTCTGCAGCAGCTTGACGAGCCCAGCGAGCGCCGTCGCAATCAGAGCGAGCATGGCGAGCATCCACCCGATAAAAGCGCGTCTGGACACGCAGAACCCCCCTTACCTAACGTCAACACTTACTCTCCATCATAACATACTTCACGAAATGAAAAAAAGAGACTGCCCGGCGCGAAGCTTCCCCGCAGCCTGACAGCCTGTCCTTCGTTTATACTGTAGCAAAAATGTCCGCGCCGGCGTCTCCCCGGGTATCTGGAGAGCTCCAAGGGCTTCCGTACGAACCCCTATGTCCGGGTCCGGCGCTCCACCGGCCTCGGACAAGTTCATTTCCGTTGTGGCGCTGCTTGCTTAACGCTGTACGAATTCCCAAGCCACTTCGCCTTCGTCTTGACCGTTGACCGGCCACCAGCGGAAACCGTCTTCTTCGACCAGCTTCCGGCCGCGTTCCGGTCCCCATGTGCCGGCCGGGTACGACTGCAGGTCATCGGACCGTTCGCTCCATGCTTGCGCAATCTGGTCGACGTACTTCCAGGCGAGCGCCACTTCATCCCAACGAGTGAAGTAGGTGGAGTCTCCGCGGGCGGCGTCATGCAATAGACGCTCATACGCTTCCGGAGTATTCAAGCCGACTTGGCAGCTTTGGCAGAAGTCCATCGCCACCGGCACGATCGTGCCCTCCGAGCCCGGTTGTTTGGCGTTCATTTTGAAATAAATGCCTTCCATCGGGTTGACGCGGAACACGAGCAGGTTCGGCTCCAGCTTGTGCTTCTTGGCCAAATATACATTATTCGGCACATTCTTGAACTCGACCACAACTTCAGTCGTTTTCACGGGAAGCCGCTTGCCTGTACGAATGTAGAACGGCACGCCGGCCCATCGGAAATTATCCACGAACACGCGCGCGGCA
This sequence comes from Paenibacillus sp. JCM 9796, assembly GCF_055379675.1. NCBI lineage: Bacteria > Bacillati > Bacillota > Bacilli > Caryophanales > Paenibacillaceae > Paenibacillus > Paenibacillus sp. JCM 9796. Next base: position 3,665,430 of record NZ_AP043723.1, on the reverse strand, counting down.
AAATACGTTTCGGTATTCGAATGCGGATTTACTTTGTCCTCCTCGCGGTAACCGGGGAGCGCCTGTCCTTTCAGCGTTCCTGCCGCATATTGACCGCGGACGGTATGGGCGCGCACCTCATCGGACGATTCAAATCCCCGCAAGCTGCGAAGTACCTTCACCTTCTCGTCCCGGATACTTTCCGGGTGCATCCGTCCCGGGGGCTCCATGGCCATGATCGCAAGCATTTGGAGCATATGATTCTGACCCATGTCGCGCAGTGCGCCGGAACGGTCGTAGTAACCGCCGCGCTCTTCCACCCCGACCGTTTCGCTCAGCGTAATTTGAATGTTGGCAATATATTTATTGTTCCACAGCGGCTCGAAGAACGCATTCGCGAACCGAACCACGTTGATATTCTGCACCATTTCTTTTCCGAGGTAGTGGTCAATGCGGTAAATATCCTTCTCATCGAACACTTGGCGGATTTCGGCGTTCAGCTTCTCGGCGGATTTCAAGTCGTAGCCGAACGGCTTCTCGATGACCAGCCGGTGCCAGCCGCCGGTTTCCTGCAGGCCACCGGCCTTCAGGTTATGCGACACGCTGCCGAACAGTTCCGGCGACAGCGCCAGGTACGATAACCGGTTGCCGCCGATTTCGAATTTGGCGTCGAGCTTATCGGTCAGGCTGCGCAGCTCGCGAAACCCTTCCACGTTGTTGATGTCGAGCGACATGTATTCGAAATGCTCGGCGAAGGACTCCCACTGCTCGTCCTTCGTTACATTGTAGCGCGCGAACTCTTTGATCGAATCCAGCACGTCTTGACGGAATTCCGCATTGGAACGCGGACGGCGTGCGAGGCCGACGACGGCGAATTTATCGCCCAGCTTCCGCTCGCGGTATAAACTGTAGAAAGCCGGGAACAGCTTACGACGAGCCAAATCCCCAGTCGCTCCAAAAATTAAAAACACAGCATTCGTCATAATTTCCCTCATTCTTTCTCTTAGTATATAGGGTGGAAAAAACGCCTATCCTGCTTTTCCCTTTAGCATAACCAAAATGAGAACGAGTTTCAATACTCTGTCGTAATGACAGGTGTGCCGAGCGTCAGCCGCCAGTCGCCCGATTGCGAATCGCAGCGCAGGGCCGCCTGCAGATGAAGCTTCCGATCGCCGCTCCAGACGAATTCGTTCAGCTCCGGCGACGCGTACGAGACGCTGACCGTGCCTCTGTCCTCGTAACGCTCCTCCGCCTTCGCTGCCAGCTCCCGCTCCACCGTGCGGAGCGCGGCTTCCGCGCCTTGCGCGCTCGGGTCGGCAAGGCCGCCCTGCACCATTACGTTCCATGAGGCATCCCATTCCAGCCCCTCTACAGCGGCGTCCAATCGCTGCTGGAGAGCGACCGCTTCCGCGGCTCCGGCCGCAGGGAGCGTCTCACATTCCGTCTTCACGATCGCGTAAAACTCGCCGGCATTCAGCGAGGTAAGCAGCAGCGTCTGCTTGCAGCCGCCCGCTGCACCCTCCTGGCGGTATACGGCGTGCCCTTGCTGCTCTGTGAGGGCGGCGGCTGGAGTCATGCCAAGCCGTTCGCTCCACAATTGCCCGTCGGCGAGCAGATCGGCTTCGCCGGATACGGGGAGGTAAGCGCCTGTCTTTTTCATCGTCAGCTTGACGGTTGCTGCAGGATCCATGACTTGCTTCGCGGTCGTCAAGAGCTTGATGATGTCGGCATAGGCCCCTGCCTTGCCCGCCGTTCCCGCCGCCGGCAGCGCCGCCTGCGTGCGCAGTACCGCCAAACATCCGATTGCCGCCAACGCCAGCAGAGCCATCATCCCGAACTTCCGCATCGCATATCCCGTCCTTTTGTTCCGAATCTATCAATCTATTGACCAGCATGGCCGGAATCCATAGATTGTATACCCCGCGCCCGCAAAAATAGGCAGTCGCCCCCGGGCATTCGTCTAGGACAGCGGTACAAAAGCCGCATAGTCTGAAGTGTAGGCTTCCAGCAAGCCATGACGGAGGTGAATGTACGCATGAAACCGATCTATCCGATTGGCGAAGCGGGGTGCAGGCCGCATTACGGCAAGCCGGTCTGCGTGATTTTGAAGAACGGTACCGAAATCTTCGGGACGCTGATCGGCGTCAAGAAAGGCGAGCTAATTCTCAGTTACGACGAAGAAGAGGCGGTCGCTCCAGCTTCCGGCCCAACCAGGAGCAGCCGACGCTCGCCGAAGAAGAAAGCCCCCGCTTCCGGCAAAAGAGCCGGGAAAGGAACCGCCGCCGAGCATATCGCGCAGGCATCCGCTCATCCGTTCGGCCCCTCCCCTTACCCGGCGTATCCCGTTTCCGTTCTTCAGCACGGCCGCCGAGTCGTTCTCGACATTGGACTGGTTGGGCTGTTATTCACACTCGCTTAATTGCAAAAAACCAAGTCTCCGAGGCTCGCAAGCGAAGCGAACGGCAGACTTGGTTTTTCATTACATTGACTTCCTCATCAAGAAACAACGCATATGCGGATCGTAATAAATCGACGTGTACCCTAACCGTTCATAGAAGCCCCGGGCCCGCCCGTTCGCTTCGTCGACCCACAGGGTCACTTCGGGCAGTCCCAATTCCTGCGCCTTCCGTTCCACGTATAACATTAAACGTTTGCCAATCCCCTTTCCCTGATACCGGGGATCGACTGCGAGCATATCGACCGACAACCGTTCGCGGTCTGCTATTAGCGCGATAAATCCGACCGGAACGCGTCCGGCCGTTGTTTCCACGTACGTCACGCCCTGGCTCAGCCGCTTTCGCAGAAGAGATCGACTGACTCGAGCGCTCGGTAGCGTCTGTTTGGCGAAAGGTAGCAGCTCTTTCTGGACAAGCTGATAAATCACGCCGTCGTCGCGCCGAGGAATTCGTTTGCGGATCATCCGTCAAACCGCCTTTCCCTAGCTGAAGCTTTTCCTCCATCGTATGTAGGGAACGGAAGAAAGGTTAGGGCGGACGACCCGTTTATTTTTTATACTTTTTGCCTACGAATCGCAGGAACGCAACACAAATCACCAACACGCCCGCTATCACGATCACTTGTACCGCATTCATCCGAACGAGCTCCTTTTGACCGAAATTTGATTTTTTATGTTACTCCAATTACTCGGCCGGTGTCAAGTGAAATGATTTACGAGCAAAGCGCCAATGGTTTATAATGGAAATAAGCATCTGGAGGGATAGGGGGGCCGGACATGATTACACCACCAATTACACGAGTATTCCGCCCGTATGAGGTGCATGCCCAGTGGTATGCGTACGAACAGTCGCAGTCCAAAGCCGTCGGCTCGGTGAAGCCGAAACCGCCGGGCTTGCCCGTTATGCTTTGGCCCCAACATCGATTCGAGCAATTCGCGCGAAGGACGGCCGCCGATCTCGCGAACGTGTTGACCGCGGCCGGGAAAGCCGAACAAGCCGTCGAGGCGGCCAAACAAGCCGCGACCACGACGGAACCTGACGGCTTGCCGGAAGCCGCCGAGCATATGGTCGAGGGATTCAATCGACTGTCCGGCGCTTTAAGCGATGCCGGCAGCCTGTTAAAGCCGGCTGTCCGCAAATGGGCGTCCCGCCTCCCGTTCGGCGACCTGGAGCGCATCGGCATCGTCCGCCAGCCGGACGGCTCGCTGCGAATCGATGCGGAACTACTCGCCGAGCAATTGCAGCGGCAGCCGGACGTCGTTGCCGGCACGCTGACCGGCAGCGGCGGCTTCGCCGATCGGCTGGCAGCAGCGGCTGACCGTCTGCAATCGCTCGCCGCGTCGAGCCTGATTGACCGGCAGCAGGACGAATACCGCGCGTTCAGCAGCTACACGGTCAGCCCGGACAGCGGCTTGCAGACGTATTTATCCGTGCCGCTAACCGGCACGCTGTTGGATGTGTCCAGGTAAGGAGAGCCCTTGCGCCCGCCTCGCGATCAGAGGCGGGACGCTCCGTCAGGCGCCTGTCGCCCCTGCCGCCGCTTGGCGCACGCGCAGCGCATGCCGGATCGTCTCCTTTTTCACACGGTCGGCTTTATCCGCTTCAGCCTCCATAAAGAAATCGTCGGATTGATATAAGGAAAGCAGCGTGTTCTCGGCTGCCCGTCTCGCGGCGTCCTCCCGCTGCAGCAAATAATGCGCAATTTGATAACTGTATACCTCGTAACGCTTCAATACTTCCGCCTTCTCCCCGAACGACAGCCGTTTCGTCGGTTGGTGTCGATTCTGTGCAGCCAAGCCTTTCATTTTCGGCAAGTCATCTCCTCTCCAAGCCGCAAAGAACGCATTCGTCCTCTAAGTAATATGACGAATGAGCGGCTGGAAAGCATTCACTTCTAAAGAAATCTTAAGAAATACAGAAGCCCCGACGGCATTTGTTCCGTCAGGGCTTCCTATTGTTATGCAACATGGTTACCGGCCGCATCTTGTCTCATTTTACCCAATCTATCGACCACGCTTCAATACCGCGAATGACAGGTTCCAGGGCGCGCCCCTTCTCCGTTAATGAATATTCGATGCGAACCGGCGTTTCCGGGAATACTTCCCGTAACACGATTCCTTCCTGCTCCAAATCCTTTAGCCTTTCGGACAGCAGTCTTCCGCTGATGGGCAATGCCGCTTCAATCGTGCAAAACCGCTGACGGCCCGAAAGCAGCTGATAAATGATGAGCACGGCCCACCGTTTACTGAGGATTTGCGACGCTTTTTCCATCCGGGGACATAACGTCGACTCGTTCATAAGGCTTCACCTCACTCTTAGTACTAGTATAACCGAAATAAACTAAAAATTATATAGTTAAACTTCATTAATTAGTTACTTGACATATTTAAGTTATTATCTTAAACTAACTTACATAAAGTAACCTAAAACGAACGCACTTGAAGGAGGTCCCCTTAATGGTACCATCGTTATTTTTAGCCCACGGTTCACCGATGCTGGCCATCGAGCAAACCGAATACGCCGCATTTCTCGCTCAACTGGCCCAGCGCATCCGTCCGAAAGCTATCGTTATTTTCACCGCGCATTGGGAAACTGAAGTGACGACGATTTCCTCGTCGGACGACGTATACGACACCATCTACGATTTCTACGGCTTCCCCGACGAACTGTACAAGATTCGTTATTTAGCCAGAGGCTCCTCCATCGTTGCTGCGAACGTGAAGGAGCGGCTGGAGAAGAACGGCATCGCCGTACAAACCGACACGACGCGCGGCCTCGACCACGGCTCCTGGACGCTGCTGCACCGGATGTACCCCGAAGCTGACATACCGGTCGTACAGGTTTCGGTCAATCCGTACACCGCGCCCCGCGAGCAATACCGGATCGGTGAAGCGCTCCGCGGCCTAGGCGACGAAGACATCCTCGTGATCGGCAGCGGTGTCACCGTGCATAACCTTCGCATCATCAAGTGGGGCCAAACGACACCCGAGCCTTGGGCTGTCGAATTCGACGAGTGGCTGCTCGGACGCCTGGAGCAAGACGATCAGGAAGCGCTGTTCGACTATGCCGCGCAAGCCCCTCACGCCCGCCTCGCTGTTCCGCGCGCGGAGCATTTCGTGCCCTTCTACATCGCATGGGGCAGCGGAAATCCGCAAAGAAAGCCGTCGGTCATTCACCGCAGCTACGATTTGGGCACGCTCAGTTATTTGAGCCTTGAATTTTAATCCTAAGGGAGAGAAACAGTCATGAATAGAAATGTCGAAATCGGACAACTCATTTTACGCATAGGCTTGGGCCTCACCTTCATGATCCACGGTTACTTGAAATTTGCCGGAGGCATCGCCAATGTTTCCGGCTGGTTCGAAAGCATCAGTCTCCCTGGCTTCATGGCCTATGTGGTCGCTTTGGTCGAGCTGATCGGCGGCTTCGCGGTGATCCTCGGACTTGGAACCCGAATCATTTCCGCGCTGTTCACGATCATTATGCTGGTCGCCCTGTTTAAAGTAAAGCTTGCCGCAGGCTTTACGGGCAGTGCTCAAGCGGCCGGATATGAGCTTGAAATCGTACTGCTGGCCATGTCTGCAGCACTTGCCTTCAGCGGCAGCCAGTTGCTCTCCGTCGAGAGATTGCTCCTGAAAACGATGTTCGGCGATCAGTTCGAAGATCGCCGCGCCGCTTAAGCCAACAGCAAATCCCCGTTCCTGCAGCCTCCGCGCTGACGGATACGGGGATTTTTGTGTGTTTGCTATTCCACCAAGCCCTGCTTAAACGCATAGATGGCCGCTTGAGTCCGATCCTCGACGCCGAGCTTAGCGAGTATATTCGTCACATGAAACTTCACCGTTTTCACGCCGATGAACAGCTCGTCTGCGACATCCTGGTTCGATTTGCCCGAAGCGATCAGCCGCAGCACTTCCATCTCGCGATCGGTCAGCTCCTCGTGCGGCATCGCCGCCTGCTTCGGCTGCCGGAACCGGTTCATCAGTTTGGAAGCGACTTGTGATTCAAGCACCGACTGCCCTTTAACGGCCGACCGGATAGCTTGGGCGATTTCTGCCGCGCGCGACGTTTTGAGCAAATAGCTGAACGCTCCCGCTTCTATGACCGGATAAATTTTCTCGTCGTCGATAAAGCTCGTCAGCACGATCACTTTACAATCCGGGTGCTGCTCCAGCAGACGGCGCGTCGTTTCGATCCCGTCCATCCCGTCCATCACCAAATCCATCAGCACCACATCAGGACGGTATTCGAGCGCCAGCCGAATGCCTTCCTGACCGCTGCTTGCCTCGCCCACCACCTCGATATCGTCTTCCGTACCGAGCACGGCCGCTAGCCCGATCCGCACCATCTCATGGTCGTCGACTAGCAGCACTTTAATCGTCGTCTCTTCCATTCTGAGTCCCTCCCTCCGCCATAATCGGAATTCTGATCTCGATCCGCGTGCCTTTGCCCGGCGCCGTCAATAAATTCATCGAGCCGCCGATTTCGTTCACGCGTTCATTCATCGTAACTATACCATAGGACGCTTGCTTCCTCATATCCAAATCGAAGCCGACGCCATTATCCCGGATCAGCAGCCGCACCGCATCGGCGGAAGGCTGCGTGAGCCGTACTTCAAGCTTCGTCGCCTTCGAGTGGCGCAGCGCATTCGACATCGCTTCCTGGGCGATCCGGAACAGATGGTCCTCGATGCCCTTGGGCAGCTTAATATCGTCCGACAGCTCCCAATCCATCTCCATCGGCACTTTCGCCGCGAGCTCCTGCATCAGCTCGACCAGTCCCTCCGACAAGCGCTTGCCCTCCAGGTGAACGGGCCGCAAATGCAGCAGCAGCGCGCGCATCTCCGATTGGGCAACCGACGCCATCTCTTCAATAAGATGGATCTGCCGCTGCGCTTTGTCGAAATCTTTATCCAGCGTCCGCCCGACCGCCGTCGCCGTCATCGAGATTGCGAACAGCTGCTGGCTGACCGCATCGTGCAGTTCGCGTGCCAGCCTCTGCCTTTCCTCGACGATAGCCGAATATTTAGCCTTTTGCGCCAATTGGGCGTTGTTGTTGGACAGCCGCTGCAGCGAAGAGACCTGCTCTTCCCATTTCTTCGTTATTTGATTAAGCTGCTCCCCGAGGCGTCCGATCTCGTCCTCGCCTAACTGCGGCACCGCGCGGCTCAAGTTTCCTTTTTCCAGCAGCAGCATCACTTCCCGAAGCTGTTCGAGCCTGCGGTTGATACGCGTAGAGTACCACAGCCCGTAAGAGCCGCCGAGGATGATCGTAATGGAGATCAACGTCAAACTGAGGCTCACGCCTTCTTTCCACGACTCAAAAGGACGAATATACCCGTTCGCCTGGAGAAAGTACACGATAACGGCAAACAAAATAAGGCTGAGCCCGATGGACTCCGCCATACTTCGCCATATCATGTTGGTCAGACGTTTCTCATGTCCGTCCATGCCGCTTCCTCCACGCTACACGATTTTGATATCGATATCCGCAATGACATAAGACATTTCGATCTTCACTTGACGATCCGCCGTCCAATAGTTCGGCGACTGCCATACGAGCTTGTTCAGCACGCCCGCTTCCTTATCATACCCGATGCTCGTTTGACCGAAAAGCACAGAAGCCGTCACGGATACCCCGACATCCTCCGGCACGATGAAATCGATGTCCCCGATCACGCCCTGCAGGACGATGGTCGTCTCCTTCTGCTCGGGTATCGCATACGTCAAATCCATATGAATCTCGCCAAGCACGTTCCAAATCGACATATCGCGCAGCATCCAGGGATCTCGGCCCCAACGAATGCTGTCGATGATGCTTTGCTTCCGGTAATGACGATCGTCCCGGTCTATCTTTCGTGATTTGTGATAAAAAAATCCTAGAGAAATCAGCACGACCGCAATCACGAGCGGCATATTTCCGCCCAAGAGCAGCAGCAGGCCGATAATCATCAGCACATACCCTTTGCGCCCGGTTCCCGAACGAACTTTATACACGCCGAATAACAGTAAAAAGAGGGCGACCACCGTGATGAAGCTCATGTGATCGTGCGCCAACAAAAAAATGCCCGCTCCGATCAAAACGAGTGCGATATTGCGGTTTCGTTTACGGTACATGTGCGCCGCCCCCTTTCGTCGGTCTAGTTGATAGCGTGAAACAAAAGCCATAGCGGCTGCATAATGGCCCTCCATGGCTTTTGCCCTACCTAGCATATCATAACTGCCGGGTTCGCTCCACTAGCATTTTCACGGCTGCTGCGAATGCTTATTTAGGCTCGGAAGAAATTTTTTCTTTCAGAAGGTTCAACTGCTCGTCGAGCTTTTGCTGTTTCGCCGGATCGACGTTCGCGCCAAGACCGTAAGCCGAACCCGTATAAGAGGCCGTGCCGACAAAAGGCTTGCGTGCGATCTCCGCCTCCACTTCGAGCGTCATGATTTTCTCTTCCATGCGGCGGAAGCCCTTCACGGCACTGCCGCCTTCGATAACGTTGTTCGCCGTCACTTCGGCCATTTGCTTCTTAGCCTTGGCCAGCTGTGCGCGGGAAATCAGCTCGCTGCGCTTGTTGCGCATTTGATAGAACGAATCTTTCATTTCATGCAGCTGTTGTACCAGCTCGGCCGCTTGCCCCTTGGCCTGCTCATGCAGCTCGGTGTATTCGGTAATTTTCCCTTCGTGATACAGCTTTTGCTCGAGTGCTTGGCGTGCCGCCAGCTCCTGATCGTTCTTGAGCGCTTCCTTCGCTTGCGCTTCGAATTGCGCCGTCAGACGAACCGCTTCATCCAGACGTTCCTTCAGCTTACGTTCACTGGCGATTTGACGGGCGACCGTCACTTCGGCCTGTGCGATTTCCTCTTCCATGTCGCGGATATATTGGTTCAGCATAATGATCGGATCTTCGACCTTATCCAACAGCTCGTGCAGCGACGCTTTCGTCATATCTTTAATTCTGGAAAATACTCCCATGATTATATCTCTCCTTTAGTTTGGTTTTGTTGTTGTTTTTCGTATTGCGCGACTTTGGCGCGGAGTTCTTCAATTTCTTTCCACATCGCTTTTTTCTCGATGTCTTTCATCATATCGTCAAGGTCGCTGCCGGCCGTGCCCGCCGCTTGCGCTTGGCTTGCCGCATACTCGGCTTCGTAACCTCCCGCTTGCTGCGGGCTGCCCCAGCCGTAACGCTGCGCTTTACGGTAGTGCCTCTCGGCGCGCTTCCAATCTTTCCAGCTGCAGAATTGATGATCCCACTTGCCGCCATACGGATTCGCCCCTCCGCCGTAGCCGGGACCTGGACCGTGAGGCCCGCCGTGCCAAGGCTCGCTCGGGATCACCAGCGCCGCCAATACATAGATGCCGATGACGACTCCGCCGGAGAACAGCGTCGTGATGACCACCAGGAGACGAAGCAGCGTCGCATCGAATCCCAGCGTTTCTGCAAGACCTCCGCATAAGCCGGTAATCTTACGATCGGTTCGGGAACGGTATAATTTCGTCATGGTCGATTCCAGCCCTCCTGTTGCAGTTTACTGCGAAGTTTTGCGAGTTCTTGGTCCAGCGCTTGCGAAGCGGCGCCGCTGGCGGCAGTCCATGCGTCACGGACATGGCCGCGAACCTCGCGAAGCGTTCTCGCCGTCAGTTCCATGTCGGATACGCGCTCTTCCAATCGTTCGAACATGCGTGGCGACGGTCCTGCGCCCATCGAACGCATTCGTTCGTTCATGCGCTGCTGCAGCCGGACAGATTCCAGTCTGGCGATATAATAGCTCCGTTTCGATGCGATTTCATCGAAATCGGCTTTTAATTGCTGCACTTGCTCCTCGAGCTCGACGATGCCCAGTTTGCTTTGCTCATACAAGGCTTTGTACTGCGCCGCTTTCTCTTCCTGCGCCATCTTCTCCTGCAGCGCCATCCGGGCGACTTCATCCTCGCCGGCACGCAGCGCCAGCATCGCTTGCTGCTCGCGGCGCTCCTTCAGCTGCTCGGCTGCCGCGTACTGATGGCGGAGCGACGCGGCGTGGCTTAAACATTGCTGCAGCAGCTTCTCCGATTCGCGGATCTGCTCCGACTGCGAAGCCAAATATTTATCGATCAAGCGAACCGGGTCTTCCGAATTTTCCAGCATCTCATTGAAATGGGCGACCGTGATGTCACGGAATCGTTTGCCTAAACTCATGCTTCGTTCAACCACCTTTTCTTCTAGGATTCGTTATGTGTGTTAGTAAACCGATTTTTTGCAGCGCAGCATCGAGACACCGTAACCGATCAATCCGATCGCCACCAGCAATCCGATCAATCCGGACAGCTTGCCGAGCAGAATCAAACCGCCGATACCGATCAAGATCCAGCCGATAATGCTCTTACCGTTCTTCAGTCCGACGAATCCGAGGCCGACCATAGCTGCGGGGAATAGGATGCTCATGACATGATGCCCGATGTGAAAACCCGTCTTGTTCAGCAGGATCAGCGCTCCGAAGAAAATCAACAGCACCGCGAGTCCGGTATGTTTATTCATTCTCATGAATTCGTTTCACCGCCTTTCGTTTGTTTCTCGTTTGCTTATGTCTTTATTCTAGGGAAAAACCGCTCCACCCAAAACGAACCAGCGGCGGGTTTTGAAACTCGACTAAAGTCCAGTGAACTGCCCGACTGGCGGATTCGGCAGCCGCAACTAAAAAACCTCAGCATCCCCAATAAGGGTGCTGAGGTTTCATTTAAAAGTTATCCGCCAAATACACCGGGCGCGGCGGAATAAGCCGTTCCAGCGTTTCCACCGCTTCCGCCGTGCCCTGCAGCCTGCCGATCTCATGCAATAAGGCCGGGCGCCGGTAACCGAGCATCAGCACAGCCAGCGTTTGAATGCTGCAGGACGCGAACGGGAGGCATCCTGACGACGCGCTGTCCGCTTCCCGCACGACAGCCGTCCCGGACTCGTCCACAGAGAGCCGCCACACCCCGTTGTTCCACGCGGCATGCGTGTCCTCGACGCGCAGCAGCAGTGTGCTTTCCACACCGGAGGCGAACGGAAATTTTGCCAAAAACGCGGGCACATCGACGATTCTGGCCATAAATGTAGGCGAGAGCTCCTGCTTGATGCGCGGATGGTCGAGCAGGAACGCCAGATCGTCCTCGGCCGGAGCTGACAGCGTGAGACGATCGATCATCGAATCGTGATCGGCCAGAAACCGCCATAGCGCCGTCCGAGCTTGGTGATCGAGATATACAAGCTCGTGCACCTTCAATACCCGCTCCTTCACCTGATACATCACATATCCTGCAGCACGCCCCGAAGAGTCGTAGTACACGGCTGCCGTCCCCGGCTTATTTCGGAATACGCGATACTCCCACCAGCCCTCCTCCCGGACCAGCATCCCGTTGTATCGCTCGGCATAGGCTGTGTACACCGGCTCCAACAGCTCACGCTGCCCGCCGGTACGTACGATCTTCCCTGTGCCGGCCGGCCAATGGGGGAGCAGCGCCGCCGGGATATCGTATATTTTCTGCTCCGCGCACATTTCCCAGCCGAACTTCCGGTAGAAAGGGAATTGAAACGGGTATAGGAACGACAGTGTCTGTCCCTGTTCCTTCATGGTCATCAACGCATGCGCCAGCAGCTTCGTCACAAGCCCGCCCCGCCGGTACTCCGGCCAAGTGGCAACGCCTGCGATGCCGCCCAGGGCGAATTTCTTGCCATGCATCCAGGTTTCGAAGCCGTGGATCGTCAGCTTGGCCGCCAAGCGGCCATCCACATAAGCGCCCCACAGCTCCTCGGTGCGCATCAAAGCTTCGCGATGATAACGGTCTTCCTCTGTCAGTACATACTGAAAAGCGAAAGCAGACAAATCCATCGACTCTTGAAACTGCTCCTTGGGGATATTGCGAATCACCGGCTGTTCACTCATCGCACAACTACCTTTCTTTTCCTCGTGGTCTCTACTTTTTAACCCGGCTGCAAAAAACGCATTCCAGTCCGGCTGATTGCCTCGCGGCCGAGCGTTCTCCCGCTTGCTGTACGTTCGGTCCATCCGTTTCATGCAATCTTGAAAACTCATTTTCTCGTTTAATCGAGGCAATCCTCATATACTTGCGTCTTACGTATGCGCCTAAGTAAAAGACAAAAGACATGCTGCTGCCATTGTAACCCAGAATATCGGGAAATTCCATGTTTCTACCATGAATAAAATGCTAGTCAATTGGATGTAAGTCAGTAGCAGCGAGCTTTGCGCGAGCATCTCCGGCCCTGTTCTCCCGCGGAATTAACTGCTTTTTTCCTGTCTCGGTCATAAGTCCATACCAAAATTATATAAAGGCCATATAGTATAATATGACTTCTGAAAGGGGGATGTCACATGAGCGCAGTCGGATTTTTTACAACAACTGGTGTAATTCTTGTATTGTTCATCTTGCTCGTAATCGTTTTACGTGCACTCATCATCTAATCTCTTAATGCCGAAAAACCCCCTGTAAAGCTACTAAGTAGCTTTCAGGGGGTTTTTCATGTATAAGGGCCACCCTCCGATTTGCGGCATGCGGCGTCCCGTCGGCTTATGAGTTCGCTTGTCGCTCAAGAGCGCCTTCGAAGCATGCAAAAAGGCTCGGACCTTCACGGTCCAAGCCTTCGGAATTAATTTAAATAACCCATAATAATGCCCGCTGTTTCCTCGATTGCCTTATCGGTCACATTAATGATCAGACTGCCCACTTGCTTCATTAGCGTTTGCGCGTATTGCAGTTCCTCATCGATCCGTTCCATCGTCGCATACTTCGCTCCGAACGGCAGGCCGACCGCCTTCAGCCGCTCAGTCCGAATCTTGTACAACTTCTCGGCGTCCATCGTGAGTCCGACGATCCGGCTGCCGGGAACGAGAAACAGCTCCTTGGGCGGCTTCACTTCCGGCACCAACGGTAAATTCGATACCTTGATGCCCTTATGCGCCAGAAAAATGCTCAGTGGCGTCTTCGATGTCCGCGAAACCCCGATCAGCACCAGGTTCGCCTTCAACAGCGAGCTTGTATCCCGGCCATCGTCGCACTTCACTGCAAACTCGACCGCTTCCACGCGGCGGAAATAATCCTCGTCGAGCCGGTGCAGCAGCCCCGGCTCTCGCTTCGGCGCGTCGTTGAACGTATCGACGAACGCTTCCATCATCGGCCCCATAATGTCCACGGCGCGTACGCCGAGCCGGAGCGCTTCTTCCTTCATCGTTTCCCTGAGCTCGGGCTGCACGAGCGTATACGCAATGAATCCGCCCCGATGCGCCGCTTCTTCGACGATGGCGCGCACTTCATCTTCCTTCTTAATATGGCCGATCCGCTTCGTCCTTACCTGATGAGCATCGAACTGCCGGATCGTCGCTCTGACGACGGCTTCTGCCGTTTCCCCAACCGAATCAGAGCAAATCGTAATTTCATAATGTTGTTCTTCCCTCATTCGGTTCCTTCTCCTTATTTTTCAGATCATGATTAGCGGTCTATGGCCAAATCCAGCAATATTTTCGTCATAATCGTTTTTGTCACGCGTCCTACTACTTCCCAACGGGTCCGCCCGCCCGCCTCTTCGCTTTTCACCGGCACGACCACCGGCAAGCTGTCGACTTGGTGGTGAATCATTTTGTTCGCCGCATCGATCACCGATTCCTCCGGCGTTACATGAATGACATTGGGCTCTCGCGTCATGACCATACTCACCGGCATGGAAGAAGCGCTGGCGTTGCCGAACGTAAATTTCAACAGATCCTTACGGGAAATGATGCCGGACAAACAACCGTCCTCCCCGACTACAATCAAGCTGCCGACATTCTCCAGAAACAACGCCACAACCGCATCGTGCACCGACGCCTGGTCCCGGACAACAACAGGAATCGCCTGAACGTCCCGCACTTTCAGCCCCAGCAGCTTGCGTGAAGCCTGTGATCCCGTATTCACCGATGAACCTGGCGTGTATCCGACCTTCGGCTTGGCGTCAACCAGCCCCAGCATAACAAGCAGCGCCAGGTCAGAGCGCAGCGTCGGTCGGCTTAACCCGAGCATTTCCGCTATTTGTTCGCCGGTAATCGGCGCATTCGCTTTCACTAATTCAACGATCTGTAATTGGCGCGCACTCAGTTCGATGACCGGTCCCTCCTTGTTTCGCCAGCTCTTATCCGCATCTTTTCCATATGATTGTATCAAAATTAGTCTCTTTCTCAAAGAACCGTTTTGAGTCTACGTCCTTATTGTCGCAATATTATCGCGCTTCTCGAATAATTATTGCGTACTATATAGTTATTCATTATACTATATTCAGATTAAATGTACCATTCATATTCAGGGAGTGAGAGCAGATGGAAAGAGAATTGGCATTGGAAATCGTTCGCGTCACCGAGCTCGCGGCGCTATCGGCGGCAAGCTGGATGGGCCGTGGAGATAAAAATCAGGCTGACGGCGCCGCTACGACGGCCATGCGCGCCATGTTCGATTCCGTTTCCATCCGTGGAACCGTCGTTATTGGTGAAGGGGAAATGGACGAAGCCCCGATGCTTTATATCGGAGAAGCAGTCGGCAACGGACAAGGACCGGAGGTCGACGTCGCGGTGGATCCGCTTGAGGGCACAGAGCTCGTTGCCAAAGGTTTAAACAACGCCTTGGCAGTCATCGCCATTGCGGGCAAGGGGCAGCTGCTTCACGCTCCGGATATGTATATGGAGAAGCTGGCCGTCGGACCGGCATTAGCCGGTAAATTAAGTCTCGACGATCCACTCGAGACAACCTTGGAACGCGCCGCCGACTTGTTAGGCAAGCCATTGAGCAATTTAACCGTCATGATCTTGGATCGTGATCGGCACCGTGAACGTATTCATACACTGCGCCGCGTTGGCGTGCGCATTAAATTTCTGAGCGACGGCGACGTCGCGGGAGCAATGGCACCTGCTCTGTCTGAATCGGGCATCGATTTGTACGTCGGTTCCGGAGGAGCTCCCGAGGGCGTGCTCGCCGCCGCTGCGCTGCGTTGTCTCGGTGGCGAGCTGATCGGCAGACTCATGCCGGGCAACGAGGAAGAAATCACCCGCTGCCGCGAGATGGGCATTGACGATCCGTACAAAATATTGAGCATGGACGATATGGTCGGTAACGGGGACGTTATCTTTGCGGCTACCGGCATTACCCCAGGCGAATTTCTAAGCGGCGTGCGCTATACGAACGATCACCGTGCGGAGACCCACTCGATCGTCATGCGAGCCAAAACGCGCACAATACGCTTCATTCAATCGAGTCACTACTTGCCGAACAAACAGTTGCTCAGCGATATTTTGAACGCCCAGGATTGAACTTCATCGTTTCTATGTTAATATTTATTTACATTAAATATTAACATGGAGGAAGGTTATCTCATGAGCTTTTTGTTTTTTACCGCCGTCGGCCTGATCGCAGCTACCTTCGGTAGCCTTGTCGGTCTCGGCGGCGGTATTATTATTGTGCCTGCACTCGTTTATTTAGGCCCATTGTTCGTCGGGCAGACGATATCCGTCTCCACGGCGGTCGGCACTTCGCTTGCCGTACTTATATTTACCGCGCTTTCTTCAACCTTAGCATTCTTGAAGCAGAAGCGCGTGGATTTTAGAAGCGGCTTGCTTTATTTCATGACATGCGGGCCCGCAGCCATGCTGGGCTCCTACGTGACGCAATTCGTTGATGCGCAATCGTTTCAGTTGTACTTCGGTTTCTTTATGATGTTCATGGCCATACTGCTCATCCTTCGTGATTATATCAAACCGATCAATGTCCGCTGGAGCGTTCAGCGCACTTACATAGATGCTTCAGGACAAACGTTCGAGTACGGTTACAGCCTGATTCCAGCACTGGCCATCGGCTCGGCCGTCGGCTTTATTTCAGGTCTGTTCGGAATCGGCGGAGGCTCGTTGTTCGTTCCGGCCATGGTACTCCTGTTTCGTTATCCGCCGCATGTCGCTACCGCCACTTCGATGTTCGTGATTTTGCTATCTTCGGTGATGGGCACCGTGACGAAGCTGAGTCTTGGAGAGGTGGACCTATGGATGGTCCTTTGCCTGGCTCCTACGGCGGTGCTCGGCGGTTGGTTAGGCGCTCAAATCGCCAGCCGTCTAAGCAGCAAGAAACTGCTATGGGTGCTACGCATCTCCTTCGTATTGATCGCTTCCAAAATGATCCTCGAAGGCCTCAACATCATCTAACAACACCGCATAATTCTCCTCCTCCTATCCAACACTAAGATAACTTTATGGATAAGGGGGAGGCACCGTGTATCCTCGTATAGGAATGAATCTCGCTTGGACGACGATGCTCAGCATCGCGTTGACGTCCTGTTCGGCACAACCCCATCCTCATACAACACCGCAAGCGTCCCCTTGGACAAGTCAAGGGAATTCAAAACAGGCCCAGGCGTCCAACGATACACCTTCAACACGAAATACGGGTTCCACATCGTCCCCCCATACACGAATCGAAAGCTTGACTCCGTCCATTCCCGACAAAGTCCCTGCTGCGCCCGTTAAGCCGACACCGGAAGTTCATACGGAAACCGTCCCGGCGCCTGCCCAGCAGCAGGTTGTCCCTAAGAAGGCAGCTAAGACGCAAGCTCCGCCAAAAACCGTATCCGCCAAAACCGGTAAACAGAAACAAACGAACCACACGACGGCTGCGGCGCAAAACCAGCGTCTAACGCTCTCTCAGCTTGTAAAAAAGTATCCCCAGCTTTTACGATTACGCGGTTCTTCGACCGGTAAAAAAGTCGCTCTTACCTTTGACGATGCGCCTGATCTTAAGTTTACCCCCCAAGTGCTCGATATTTTGAAAAAATATCACGTGCAGGCGACCTTCTTCATTGTCGGTTCACAAGCCGAGAAGCATCCGGAAGTCGTGAAACGCATCGTCAATGAAGGACATGTTATCGGCAATCATTCCTATTCGCATCCGCTGTTCACCAAACTGGACGAGCAATCCTTTCAGCATCAGATTCTGCAAACGCAAGACACCTTGCACAGCTTAATTGGCTACAGACCGAGACTAATCCGTCCACCCTACGGTGAAATCAGCGAGAATCAACTTCTATGGACTTCGGATCGTGGTTACCTTGTTGTCAATTGGAACGTTGATTCGATGGACTGGAAGCAATTAAATGAGCCTCAAGTGACTTCCAATATCTTGCATCACACCAAAGCCGGTTCAATCGTTCTTCAACATTCCGGGGGTGGCTCTACCCAAGATTTAAGCGGCACCGTTCGCGCATTGCCTCATGTTATCGAGAAGTTACAAGGCCAAGGTTATCGTCTTGTCACTTTACCGGAATTGCTTAACGTCCCGAAAGGAAAATAAAAGAAAAACACATATAAAAAAAAGCATAGAGAGCGAATAATTCGCTCTCTATGCTTTGATGCCGGTAGAGGGACTTGAACCCCCACGGTTTCCCTCACGATTTTGAGTCGCGCGCGTCTGCCAATTCCGCCATACCGGCTGGTGGCGTGCCCTAAGAGATTCGAACTCCTGACCTTTTGATTCGTAGTCAAACGCTCTATCCAGCTGAGCTAAGGGCACATAAAACAATTAGATTGGAGTGGTGCCGAAGACCAGACTTGAACTGGTACGGTAGTCACCTACCGCAGGATTTTAAGTCCTGTGCGTCTGCCGATTCCGCCACTCCGGCGTAAGATTGGAGGCGCCACCCAGACTCGAACTGGGGGTAAAGCTTTTGCAGAGCTCTGCCTTACCACTTGGCTATGGCGCCACACAGCTATAAAATTGGAGCGGAAGACGGGACTCGAACCCGCGACCCTCGCCTTGGCAAGGCGATGCTCTACCACTGAGCCACTTCCGCAAGAATGAAACTGGGGATCTAGGATTCGAACCTAGGCATGACGGAGTCAAAGTCCGTTGCCTTACCGCTTGGCTAATCCCCAATGTGAGTTTAGAAAAATGGGGCGATCGATGGGACTTGAACCCACGAATGCTGGAGCCACAGACCAGTGCGTTAACCCCTTCGCCACGACCGCCATATGAAATTTGTTTGGCAGGGGCAGCAGGAATCGAACCCACACCAAAGGTTTTGGAGACCTTTGTTCTACCTTTAAACTATGCCCCTATGAAAATGGTGGAGGCTGATGGATTCGAACCACCGAACTCGTCAGAGAACAGATTTACAGTCTGCTGCGTTTGGCCACTTCGCTAAGCCTCCATATGAAACTGTGGTGCCGCCGAGAGGACTTGAACCCCCAACCTACTGATTACAAGTCAGTTGCTCTACCAATTGAGCTACAGCGGCATAATGGTGGCTCGGGACGGAATCGAACCGCCGACACGAGGATTTTCAGTCCTCTGCTCTACCGACTGAGCTACCGAGCCTAACCTTACAAATCCATTCATAGTTTAAATAATGGCGGAGCCGACGGGATTCGAACCCGCGGTCTCCTGCGTGACAGGCAGGCATGTTAGGCCTCTACACCACGGCTCCACACTATGTATTCAATATCGAAGCTATGATCTCCGAGATGAATTTGGTTGCGGGGGCAGGATTTGAACCTGCGGCCTTCGGGTTATGAGCCCGACGAGCTACCGGGCTGCTCCACCCCGCGTCGTTAAACAAAAAGCAATTATGGTGGAGGCTGACGGGATCGAACCGCCGACCCTCTGCTTGTAAGGCAGATGCTCTCCCAGCTGAGCTAAGCCTCCATAATGGTGACCCGTAGGGGATTCGAACCCCTGTTACCTCCGTGAAAGGGAGGTGTCTTAACCCCTTGACCAACGGGCCTTGCGAATACTTATTCTGCAGTTCTACGGAGAGAGAGGGATTCGAACCCTCGAGACGCTTGTGACGCCTACACGATTTCCAATCGTGCTCCTTCGGCCAACTCGGACACCTCTCCATATGGCTCCCCGAACAGGACTCGAACCTGTGACAACTCGATTAACAGTCGAGTGCTCTACCAACTGAGCTATCGGGGAATATTACTTCAGAGCTTACGCCCTGAAAACTGGATACGAAACTCAGCATGCTGAATGCTTTGACTTCACTAAAGTGAAAGTCTTTTTTGGATAAGCCCTCGACCGATTAGTATTCGTCAGCTCCACACGTTGCCGCGCTTCCACCCCGAACCTATCAACCTCGTCGTCTACAAGGGGTCTTACTAATTGGGAAATCTCATCTTGAGGGGGGCTTCACGCTTAGATGCTTTCAGCGCTTATCCCGTCCGTACTTGGCTATCCAGCCGTGCTCCTGGCGGAACAACTGGTACACCAGCGGTACGTCCATCCCGGTCCTCTCGTACTAAGGACAGCTCCTCTCAAATTTCCTGCGCCCACGACAGATAGGGACCGAACTGTCTCACGACGTTCTGAACCCAGCTCGCGTACCGCTTTAATGGGCGAACAGCCCAACCCTTGGGACCTACTTCAGCCCCAGGATGCGATGAGCCGACATCGAGGTGCCAAACCTCCCCGTCGATGTGGACTCTTGGGGGAGATAAGCCTGTTATCCCCAGGGTAGCTTTTATCCGTTGAGCGATGGCCCTTCCATGCGGTACCACCGGATCACTAAGCCCGACTTTCGTCCCTGCTCGACCTGTTTGTCTCGCAGTCAAGCTCCCTTATGCCTTTGCACTCTTCGAATGATTTCCAACCATTCTGAGGGAACCTTGGGGCGCCTCCGTTACTCTTTAGGAGGCGACCGCCCCAGTCAAACTGCCCACCTGACACTGTCCCCGTACCGGTTCACGGTACCAGGTTAGAACTCCGATACGATCAGGGTGGTATCCCAACGGCGCCTCCACCCACGCTGGCGCGCAGGCTTCCCAGGCTCCCACCTATCCTGTACAGATCGTACCAAAGTCCAATATCAAGCTGCAGTAAAGCTCCATGGGGTCTTTCCGTCTTGTCGCGGGTAACCTGCATCTTCACAGGTATTAAAATTTCACCGGATCTCTCGTCGAGACAGCGCCCAAGTCGTTACGCCATTCGTGCGGGTCAGAATTTACCTGACAAGGAATTTCGCTACCTTAGGACCGTTATAGTTACGGCCGCCGTTTACTGGGGCTTCGGTTCACAGCTTCGGGTTACCCCTAACCGCTCCCCTTAACCTTCCAGCACCGGGCAGGCGTCAGCCCGTATACTTCGCCTTGCGGCTTCGCACAGACCTGTGTTTTTGCTAAACAGTCGCTTGGGCCTTTTCACTGCGGCCCCCTCGGGCTATTCACCCTACCGAGGCACCCCTTCTCCCGAAGTTACGGGGTCATTTTGCCGAGTTCCTTAACGAGAGTTCTTCCGAGCGCCTTAGCATGCTCTGCTCGCCTACCTGTGTCGGTTTGCGGTACGGGCACCTTCTCCCTGGCTAGAGGCTTTTCTTGGCAGCCTGAACTCATGACCTTCGGTACTTAAATTTCCCTCCCCATCACAGCCCAGCCTTACGGTGTGCGGATTTGCCTGCACACCAGCCTCACTGCTTGGACGAGCATCCATCAGCTCGCGTCACTATCCTTCTGCGTCACCCCATTGCTCATAACGGTTCACGGTGGTACAGGAATTTCAACCTGTTGTCCTTCGACTACGCCTTTCGGCCTCGCCTTAGGTCCCGACTTACCCTGAGCGGACGAACCTTCCTCAGGAACCCTTAGGCTTACGGCGGATCAGATTCTCACTGATCTTTTCGTTACTCATACCGGCATTCTCACTTGTATGCAGTCCACCAGTCCTCACGATCCAGCTTCTACCCGCATACAACGCTCCCCTACTGCCCGCATCGTGTTCACTCCAGCTTCGAAGTAGGATGTTTAGCCCCTGGAGACATTTAGCCAGATTCTTTCATCAACTTTAGTCGTTGAATCTGGCGAATGTCCCGTGGCCAAACATGACCTCAAAGACGCAGTGAACACGATGCTGACTCATAGCTTCGGTGGTGTGTTTAGCCCCGTTACATTTTCGGCGCAGAGTCACTCGACCAGTGAGCTATTACGCACTCTTTCAATGGTGGCTGCTTCTAAGCCAACATCCTGGTTGTCTGTGCAACTCCACATCCTTTCCCACTTAACACACACTTGGGGACCTTAGCTGATGATCTGGGCTGTTTCCCTCTTGACAATGGATCTTAGCACTCACTGTCTGACTCCCGGGATAACGTCTGTGGCATTCAGAGTTTGACTGGACTTGGTAACCCTTGGCGGGCCCCGCACCCAATCAGTGCTTTACCTCCACGACGCATCTCCCGAGGCTAGCCCTAAAGCTATTTCGGGGAGAACCAGCTATCTCCGAGTTCGATTGGAATTTCTCCGCTACCCCCACCTCATCCCCGAATTTTTCAACATTCGTGGGTTCGGGCCTCCAGTGCGTGTTACCGCACCTTCACCCTGGACAGGGGTAGATCACACGGTTTCGGGTCTACGCCTACAAACTATTTCGCCCTATTCAGACTCGCTTTCGCTGCGGCTACGGCTTCTCACCTTAACCTTGCTTGCAAACGTAACTCGCCGGTTCATTCTACAAAAGGCACGCCATCACCCATGAACGGGCTCTGACTTCTTGTAAGCACACGGTTTCAGGTTCTTTTTCACTCCGCTCCCGCGGTTCTTTTCACCTTTCCCTCACGGTACTGCTTCACTATCGGTCACCAGGGAGTATTTAGCCTTGGCAGATGGTCCTGCCGGATTCAGACGGGGTTTCACGTGTCCCGCCCTACTCAGGATACGCCTAGGGTGTTCGCAGACTTTTGGTTACGGGGCTTTTACCCTCTATGGCCGGCCTTTCCAGACCTGTTCGCCTAACCTGCTGCACCCACGACGGCGTCCTACAACCCCAAGGAGCAAGCTCCTTGGTTTGGGCTAATCCGCTTTCGCTCGCCGCTACTGACGGAATCACTTTTGTTTTCTTTTCCTGAGGGTACTTAGATGTTTCAGTTCCCCTCGTATGCCTCCTATGCAGCTATGTATTCACTGCATGGTACGTGAGTATTACCTCACGCGGGTTCCCCCATTCGGACATCCCCGGATCAATGCCTGCTTACGGCTCCCCGAGGCGTTATCGTTGTTCGCCACGTCCTTCTTCGGCTCCTGGTGCCTAGGCATCCTCCGTGTGCTCTTTATAGCTTATCCAGCTATCACTTGTACGACCGAAGTCGTACCGGATTTTGATTCAGCATTTGTTGCTTTGTTTCGTTTATCCAGTTTTCAAGGAACAAGTTCTTGCTGCCGTTCAACCGGCAGGAAAGTCATCTTACCATAATGCCGATCGCTCGACAAGAGGTAGTTTTTGGTGGAGCCAAGCGGGATCGAACCGCTGACCTCCTGCTTGCAAGGCAGGCGCTCTCCCAGCTGAGCTATGGCCCCAAACATTATGAAATTTATGGTGGGCCCTAGTGGACTCGAACCACCGACCTCACCCTTATCAGGGGTGCGCTCTAACCAGCTGAGCTAAGGGCCCTCATGTTGACCTTATTCATCCACACAAGGTGGATTCGCTTGGCGACGTTCTACTCTCCCAGGACCCTGCGGTCCAAGTACCATCGACGCTGGAAGGCTTAACGTTCGTGTTCGGGATGGGTACGCGTGGTTCCCTTCCGCCATCATCACCAAACGAATCGGTTAGCGGACTAACCGAGAAAGGCTATTGCGCCTTTCAAAACTAAACATCGAAATGAGTGCTTCTGTATACAGCAGTGGTGCTGCTGTAGATTTGTCCGCCACCCTGCAGGTGACATGGACTCCATAGAAAGGAGGTGATCCAGCCGCACCTTCCGATACGGCTACCTTGTTACGACTTCACCCCAATCATCTACCCCACCTTCGGCGGCTGGCTCCTTGCGGTTACCCCACCGACTTCGGGTGTTGTAAACTCTCGTGGTGTGACGGGCGGTGTGTACAAGACCCGGGAACGTATTCACCGCGGCATGCTGATCCGCGATTACTAGCAATTCCGACTTCATGCAGGCGAGTTGCAGCCTGCAATCCGAACTGAGACCGGCTTCTAAGGATTCGCTCCATCTCGCGACTTCGCCTCCCGTTGTACCGGCCATTGTAGTACGTGTGTAGCCCAGGTCATAAGGGGCATGATGATTTGACGTCATCCCCACCTTCCTCCGGTTTGTCACCGGCAGTCAACTTAGAGTGCCCAACTGAATGCTGGCAACTAAGTTCAAGGGTTGCGCTCGTTGCGGGACTTAACCCAACATCTCACGACACGAGCTGACGACAACCATGCACCACCTGTCTCCTCTGCCCCGAAGGGAAGGTACATCTCTGTACCGGTCAGAGGGATGTCAAGACCTGGTAAGGTTCTTCGCGTTGCTTCGAATTAAACCACATACTCCACTGCTTGTGCGGGTCCCCGTCAATTCCTTTGAGTTTCACTCTTGCGAGCGTACTCCCCAGGCGGAGTGCTTATTGTGTTTACTTCGGCACCAAGGGTATCGAAACCCCTAACACCTAGCACTCATCGTTTACGGCGTGGACTACCAGGGTATCTAATCCTGTTTGCTCCCCACGCTTTCGCGCCTCAGCGTCAGTTACAGTCCAGAAAGCCGCCTTCGCCACTGGTGTTCCTCCACATCTCTACGCATTTCACCGCTACACGTGGAATTCCGCTTTCCTCTCCTGCACTCAAGTCTCCCAGTTTTCAGTGCGAACCGGGGTTGAGCCCCGGGCTTAAACACCAAACTTAAAAGACCGCCTGCGCGCGCTTTACGCCCAATAATTCCGGACAACGCTTGCCCCCTACGTATTACCGCGGCTGCTGGCACGTAGTTAGCCGGGGCTTTCTTCTCAAGTACCGTCACCCTCAGAGCAGTTACTCTCCGAGGCGTTCTTCCTTGGCAACAGAGCTTTACGATCCGAAAACCTTCATCACTCACGCGGCGTTGCTCCGTCAGGCTTGCGCCCATTGCGGAAGATTCCCTACTGCTGCCTCCCGTAGGAGTCTGGGCCGTGTCTCAGTCCCAGTGTGGCCGATCACCCTCTCAGGTCGGCTACGCATCGTCGCCTTGGTGGGCCATTACCCCACCAACTAGCTAATGCGCCGCAGGCCCATCCGTAAGCCATAGGTTGCCCCATGTTTCATGATTCCCCCATGCGGAGAAACCAGCTATCCGGTCTTAGCTACCGTTTCCGGTAGTTATCCCGATCTTACAGGCAGGTTGCCTACGTGTTACTCACCCGTCCGCCGCTAACCATCCCCGAAGGAATGGTCCGCTCGACTTGCATGTATTAGGCACGCCGCCAGCGTTCGTCCTGAGCCAGGATCAAACTCTCCATTAAAGTAGAAAGCTGACTTGCTCATTGTTGAAGCTAGCTGAGATATTGCTATCTCTTATTTAAGGCACTCACTCGATGTTCAGTTTTCAAAGGGCAATTGTCCGACAAAGCCGCGTTCTCACGCCATTTCTTCTTTGTCATTTATTGTCGCTTCGTTTAGCGGCGACTTTTATAATATACCACATTCACCTAACTCAATGCAAGCATTTTTTATTTCCAATTCTTCACTGCTTGCTTCTCACCTTCTTAAAAGATAAGTCCTTTTAAGCGGCGAGAATTAATTTAACATATGCCTAAGTCGAAAGTCAAGCTAGTAGCCAAATTTTTTTTCTGTCTTAAAAAGAAGGGGCAGGCAGTCCTGCGCAGCCCCTTCCCACTCCTATTCGATCATGCCTTCAACCGGACTGCTGGCTGATGCATACCGCTTCTTAGGTATTCGTCCGGCCAAAAAACCTTTGCGTCCGGCTTCAACGGCAAGCTTAAATGCTTCAGCCATTAAAGCAGGGTTAGCCGCGCCGGCCACGGCCGTATTCAATAACACACCGTCGGCGCCCAATTCCATCGCAAGCGCAGCATCCGCCGGACCGCCGATGCCCGCATCGACAATAATCGGCACCTTCGCTTCTTCAATAATAAACCGCAGGTTGCCCGGGTTCACAATCCCTTGGCCCGAACCTATTGGAGAAGCGCCCGGCATGACCGCAGCGGCACCCGCTTCTTGAAGCTTTCTTGCCAAGATTGGATCGTCCGACGTGTAAGGCAGCACGATAAAACCTTCTTCTACTAATATCTTGGTCGCTTCCAGAGTGCCTACAGGATCGGGAAGGAGCGTTCTCGGATCGCCGATGACTTCAACCTTGATCATATCGCATAGTCCGGACGCTTTGGCTAAACGGGCAATTCTCACCGCTTCATCGACGGTGTAAGCTCCTGCCGTATTCGGAAGCAGTCTGAATTTCCTCAGATCAAGCGTTTCTAGAAAATTAGGTGCTTCCGGATTGTCTATCGGCAGACGGCGAATCGCGAATGTGAGCAACTCGGCTTCCGAAGCCCGAACTGCATCCGCCTGAATGTCCAGCGACGTAAACTTGCCCGTGCCAAGCAGCAAACGCGATTTAAACTCATAGGGACCGATTTTCAACAGGTCAGTCATGTTATTCTTTCTCCTTTTCTAGTACGATTCTAGTACGATGGTTTAACTCAAGCTCATGAAGACTTAACCGCCACCCACAAAATGAACGATTTCCAATTGATCGCCTTCCTGTAAGGGTGTGCTTTCATACTGATGCCGTTCAATAATTACACGGTTTAGTTCGACGACTAATATTTTGTGCTGCAACTTAAAAAAACCGAGCAGCTCCGCGACCGTCGCCACGCCGCTTACCTCGCGCACTTCTCCGTTAACGACCAACTTCAACGGTGTCCCTCCTCCGATTTTTGCCCGGCTCAAGCAAAAAAAGCCAACCTGTGCAGGTTGACTTCATGACCAAATGCCGAATGATCGCTCATGCATTCGTCCACTTCCCTACGCTGGCATCATCCAGTGACGTCCGCACGAAATGGCGCGGGCCGCCGAGTCAGGTTCCAAGGGTCAAAGAAAGCTTCTTTATCTCAGCCCCGCATCTTGAGGCTCCCCTAGTGGCTATTCGATTGTCTATCATTATATCATATCACCTGGTTTTTGACACCTCTGACATCCCGATATCGCAGCTCCAGCAATTTCAGTTCGGGATCGGCCGTCACTACAACCTCTTTGGCGAGCGATTTCTTGACGAGTTTATTCAACAGCAGAGGAAGTTCGTTCCTGACGTCGGACAGCCCCGGCGACTGCTGCAGCTCTTGCACACTCCAAGCTTCCTCGCGGCTGGCAAGTAAATTGAGCAGCGGCTTACAGCAGCGCTGCATTTTGGACATGACGGAAAACTCACATGCCAGCAGTACTAATTCGACCCGCTGCTTCAGTGTCTCTTTGCTCAAGGTAAGCTCCTCATACAGCTTGTATACGCCGGGATTGATCATTCTCACCTGGCTCCAGACCGTCACCTCCGGGTGGTAGCCCGCTTCGACAATCACGATGCGCGCCCAATGGTGCAGCGCTTCCAGTATAATGTTGTAAGCGTCAAGAAGGTGTTCTTCCGCCAAATAGTCTTTGCTCTGCGTGTAACTGCGCAAAAACTTGGAAAACTCGATCAGCAGCTTATGCTCCCTTAATTCGGCAGGGAACTCCAGCATCCGATGACGCAGACTCTCCAGATACGTTTCGCGATCCAAAAGTATCTCCCCTTTTAAGATCCAGAAAATGAAATTGCGCTGCTCGCCGTGCAGGATCAATTCGTCGAGCGACTCGGGAGTGATCCATCTTTCTTGTATACGCAACTTGTCTTTTATATAATGAATTTGTTGATGCGCACGATCGACTTGACTGCTGACGACGAGTATCAGATAATCAAAGCCGTCGGTTACAGCTGAATATAGCGACTGATGATCAACCGCAAGCACGCTAAGGACGGTGGCATCGTGCCGGAATCTTTGTAAACACTGGTGTTTTAACGATTCCATGAGTAGAAAAAAGCCCCCTGACTTAAAAGAAGCATGAATTGATCGTTATGTTCTATATTCTTATGTATTTCTACATGAATCCTCAATTTCCTGCATTTTTTTGTGACAAAACTCACAATTCTTAAGCGAAAGAAGTGACGTATCGTGCGATTCAAATCCAGTAAGGCTAACGAGTTCCGATTATGGGGATTGCTGCTTACGATGGGCGGCATGGCGCTTATGATTCTGGGCTTGGCGGGTATCGTTTTCGAATGGGGGACGGCCGGGCGGTTTTTCGCCGCGGTCGGAATGGTGATCGGCGCAATCATGATGCTGGTCAGCATGGGCATCTATTTCGCGGCCGGTATGATGTCCACAAGCGCTGTCGTCGTCGTTTGTCCGGAATGCGGCAAAGCGACGAAAATTATCGGCAAAACGGATCGATGCATGTTTTGTAAAACGATCCTTTCTTTGGACCCGGCTCACGCGCCCAAAGAAAACGACGAGCCCGTTGTCGGTGTAACCGATACCGTATCAAAAGAAGAACGCACGACGACTACGTAGTGTCGAGCCTAAACGAAAAAGCGGCTGACCTTCGCTCAGGGCGAGGGACAAGCCGCTTTTTTTGTCAGGCTATCTTACTTCAATTCCTCATTCACCCATTTCCAGGCTTCCGGCACTTCAAATCCTCTGCGCCATGAAGCGACGCCGGCCAGATCATACTTTTTAACGAGTGCGATTCTCGCCCGAACGCTCGTTTCGTCTTCAATCCAAATTTTTGCGGGCTTGCCTTCTTCCGTAAACTCCAAGTAATTTTGTCCGGACTCCTCGTCAAATTTCGCTTCGATCTTCTGTTCGCGCATAATCCGCTGGGGCATCTCCATAAATACGGCCCTGGAGCTGACGGTCGTCTTGCCGTCCTTCACGCCTTCCGTCCATACGCGAGAATAAAAGGGAATGCCGAGAATCAGCTTGGAGGGCGGGATTTTATCCTCTTTCAGCAGGCCTTGGATCGAGCTTTCTACCCAGGGCAAGGACGCGACGGAACCCGCTTTCGGACTGCTCGCCCAATGCTCGTCGTACGCCATCAGCATCATATAATCGACCGATTCGATCAGCGCCTTCCGGTCGTAAAACATCGACCACATTTCGCTGCCTGAGCGCGGCGTCACATCTATAGAGACGACGAGACCTTGTTCATGCAGAAGCGGCGTCATTTCCCGAACGAATTGAACAAGGTTCTGCTTGTCGTCCAGGTCGACATTCTCGAAGTCGATGTTAATCCCCTGCAGGCCATACATTTGAGCAAAGCTCAGCAGCTGCTTCGTCATCTTCATCCGCTTGTCGTAAGTGGATAAAGCTTCTGTCGTCCGTTTCGGATCAAAGCCATTGCTGAACAGCGCCCACACCTGGTAGCCTCTGGACTTCGCCCATTTCACGTAGGCGGGGTCGGCCAAATTTTGCAAATTGCCGTCGCCGTCCTGCAAGTGAAACCAGGTCGGACTGACGACATCGAGTCCGGGCATTGCCGGAATTTTGGATGTGTCCGGATTTTTACTGACGACGTGCTCCCAGGTCACGTTGATTTTACCGGTAATCGGCTGCTTCGGCATAAAAGCCGGTTCAGGCGCTTTGGCCGGTACGGTCTCCTCGCGGTCAGCAGCCAATTGCTCCTTGCGTACGTAGCCTGTATAGCCGCTAACAAGCTGAACGCGATACCAATCGCCTTCTTCTCCCCATACGATCACGCTCTCCTGCTGCCTCAAATCGGCCAAAATCGGAGCTTTGATCGATGGGCTGCGCCGCATGTCAATCGTCTTATCGGGCTTCCCGTCATAAGCGACTGTTTTAAACCAGCGGATGGTCTCTCCTTCTTTAAACAGGAGAACCGCGCCCGATTCGGCCGATTCGCGCAAATCGATCTGGTACAAATCTTTCAACGGTTCTATCGGCAAGTATAGCTTGCCATTCGATTTCTCCAGCGGGAACTTCAGCGTAAACGACTTTTCGTTAATCAAACCGGTCAATTCACTCGTTCGCAGCCGAACCACTTTATTTTGCGTCGTGATGATGGTGGACTCCGTTTTTTGCTCATAAACGAGGGTTGAATCGATCCGTTCTCGAACGGTTTCAAAAGACAGCTTCAGCGATTCCTTGCTGCCGATAGCCGGGTCTTTCATCATCCCTCCCTGATAAAAGACGGGTTTCGGATTTCCTTGAAAGTCGGGCTGCACATGCTGCCGATTCGGGACATAGACCGCCCAATAATAAGTGCCGAGGATGAGTGCGCAGCCGATAGCCAACATGAATAACAGCCACCTTATTGTGCGGTTCTTATTGCTGCGGGTTCCCCCGGCCGGTGGAAATTTCGAATCCATAGTTTCACTCCTGTGTGCGGTCGGGTTGTAAAAAAAAGGACGCATTCGTTTCCTGCCTTACCGGCGGAAACCGAACACGTCCATTATACCGTAATTCTAGTAAACTATCATGTTGTCTTCATAGCGCACTCGGAGCAAATGCCGTAAACTTCCACCCGATGGCTCTTTACGCGAAATCCGGTCATCTCCCCGGCTGCCCGCTCCAGCTCATCAAGCGGCTTATAGGCAAAATCAACCAGCTTGCCGCATGATTCGCAAAGCGCATGATAATGATCCGACAGATCTGCATCGAACCGGCTGGAATTATCGCCATACGTCATTTCACGAACTAATCCCGCTTCGAGGAACACCTTCAAATTGTTATACACCGTCGCTACGCTCATGCTGGGAAACTGAGGAGATAGAGCTTTGTATATTTCATCCGCCGTCGGATGCGTCATCGTATTCAGCAAATAGGAAAGAATGGCGTGACGCTGCGGCGTCATCCGTACTCCCATCGTCTTCAGCTTATGAAGCGCTTGCCCCAATGCATTCATTGTGTTCACCGCCCAACCCAAGATAAACCGATACGCCATCCCATCCAAAAGACCGGCGCGCTGCCCTGGTGATGCGAGGGTAGAAGTACAGCAACTTATACGTTCCGATCAACCAAGGAAATCTGTATCACTTTATTTTACCCGTGTTTTCACCTAATTGTCAATCGGACGCTTTGACGGATAGGGAACTGTTCGTTTCGATATGAATGGTATGTGCGCCGCTGCCGATCGTTCCGTGAATCGTCTTCTTCTCCACGGTAAGCGGCAGGTCGGTATGGACTGTACCCTGGTCTGCTTCACCATTCACCCGGTAATTGCCGCTTCTCGGTAGCTTTAATTCAATATCGCCGTGAGAAGTCTTCACGTCCCAATCGCCTTCGACCTGCGAAGAGACGATATGAACCTTACCGTTCGTCGTTTCCGTCTTCAATTGCTTGAACGCGCCGTCTGCCGAGATCGAGCCGTTGGTCGTCTCCGCCTCCAGCCCGCCCGTATGCCGGTTGACGACAAGCTCGCCGTTGTTCGATTCCAGTCGCGCGTCCCCGCGATGATCGGTTAACTCCAGACGGCCGTTGGTCGTTTCCAGCGAAATTTCGCCGCGTGTTTTTGCGGATTTCACTTCACCGTTCGTCGTTTTCAGGTGAATCTCGCCCTCCAACTCGGTAATCACAATCCGGCCATTCGTCGATTCGGCAGAGAACGATTGTTTGATCGGGAGCTGAGCCGCTTCAATTATTCCGTTCTTCAAATACAGCGACATGCTGGTCGGGTGATGCGAAGGCACGGTGATCGTCAAATCCATACGCGGTTTACGCTTGCCGATGAAGCCGGTGCCATATTCTTTAGGCACGGTGCGAATATCCAGCGTACTGCCGTTCAGCGTATGTTCGATGGTCGAGGCTTCGGCGATTTCCTGGGCCTCGCTGTCAGAGTCCGTATTCACGTAGACGGTCAGATCAATCTCGACTTGGTCTACGCTTCCGGGCTTCACCATGATGTTCCCGTTCGTATTGTCGATCTTCACATTGTCAACATCGGATGGCATCGGGATTTTCGTGACGCCTTTGTCAAATCGCTTGCCGTCGCGGAAACCTTCGATCACGTCGCCGATATGAATGCCTTCAAAGCCTTTCAAACCTTCAAACCGCTTAAAAATGTCGGTGGTTTGCGTACTGAACAGTACGACGGCGGAAACGACTACCGCAAAGACCAGACCGCCGATATCGAGACGCAGCGGGCGGCTCCCGTCACCGTACCTCATGTTGTAAAAAATATATTCCAGTCCCAGCATAATGAACAAGGCCGGCCACCAATCCAGCAGCCGGCTCGCGAGCCCTGCATCCGTCAGTTTATCGGCGATGACGGCGCCTCCGACAAGCACGAGAATGAGGGCTGCGGTGTAGCGGCCTACTTTTAACATGCGGAACACTCCCTATTTTTTCATCGATTCTTTGAAAAACAAAGCAAGTCCAATCCCGATCAATATCAAAGCCCCGAACGTCGAGCCCAAAAAGTCGAATACCGAGTCAAGCCATGCCGGCTTGCCCGCAGCCAAAAACAAAATCACACCGGCCATGATAAGCAAATATCCGAAATTGTTGCCTTTGCCCCACTTCGTAGACGGCTTCTCTACCGCCGAGGTCAAAGGATCGAAGCCGGTCTGCCCCTGCAAATCGCCAGGTCCGCCCCACCCATTCACGCGATCGGTCTGCTGTAAAGCGTCAAAGATATTATAGAAATACACGACGGGGAGCAGTAGCGAAAACAAAACGATTAAAGGGATGCTTACGCCAATCGAAAAATAAACGATCGCAAAAATATCCAGCATAAACAGCACCATGATTCCGAGTCCACGCTGCATCAAACCTAAGTACAACTGACCGGTACCGGGAATCAGAAACGAAAGAATGCCGGAAATCCACTTGTTTTTGCGCGGGCGCCGCGGTACGAACGGATCATAGAGCGGCTTGCTCGATTGCCCCCATCGCTCCATCCTTTCTCGAAGGAACTCGTCCTCGCGATCTTGCTCCGGCTTGCTTATGTTGTTGGTTTGCTCTTCCATCATTTGATCCCCCTTACGAAAGCAGATGTCGTGAAACCGTCTCGACGGCTTGATATAGTTGAATGGCACCGTTACGTACGCCGGATTCCAGGCCGTCCGCGCTAAATGAAGTGATTTTGCCGATAATGCCGGTTGCGATAAACAGGTAAGTCGCCGCGATAGCAACCATCCCGTTCATCAGCTCCGAGCTTCGCTTCGGCTTACGGGCGGCTTCCGAGCGAAAAACCCGGTCAGACGGGCTGAGGGACGAGCTGCCGTCTCCCGAACGGGCATCGGTCTTCAGCGCTTGCAGCACCCGCTCGGACATGCCGGCAGGCGCGGATATTAGCGGAAGCTCGTTAAGCGCGAGCTCCACGTCCAGAAACGCGGAAAGCCGTTCTCTGCAAAAAGAGCAGTCGTTCAGATGACGCCGGATCCTTCTCGTCTCCAGCTCAGGGCAGCGATTATTCAGATAATGTAACAGCTCGTGATCTTTTGGATGTATGCCTGTCATGCCCGCCCACCTCCAACCATTTTTCTTTGAGCATCGATTTCCCGCGGTAAAGTCTCGTTTCGATTGTCTTGATCGGTAAACCGGTTACGCCCGCAATCTCTTGGTAGGACAACTGCTTATAATGGTACAAGTACATCACCAGCTTGTATTTGTCCGGCAAATCGGCAAGCAGCTTCTGTATCGTCTGCTGCTCTTCTTTCAAAAGCGTCTTGGCCTCCGGTTCTTCTTTCCGGTCTCCGAACCAGCCTTTCACTTTATCCATGATGGCTTCGTAAGGTTTGCGCTTCTGGGATCTGCGGTAATCCGTCACTAAATTGACCGTTAACCGATAAATCCAAGTCTTCAGCTGAGAATCCCCGCGAAAACGCTCCACCCCTCGGAATAGCTTCAGAAATACTTCTTGCGTCAAGTCCTCCGCGGTTTCCCGATGTTCGACCATGCGGTAAATCAGCGTATACACATAATCCTGATAGCGTTCCATCAGAATGCGGTACGCCGCATCATCGCCTTGACGGATCAGGTCGACCAGTTGTTCATCCGTCATGCTTCCCATCGTTTCACCGCCTCGGTTATGTTTCTCGAATTCTTAGACGAAGGATCATGAAAGTCCCCTTCATTTTTTCAAAAAAACGGAATCGTCTTTTCGTCGGGTTAGTCCAGAGACACAGAGCGCACGCCTTCCAGCCGCAGAAGCTCTTCGATCATCTCAGACACCTTGGCACCCTTGGATAAACGAACCGAAAGCGTGATGAGAATCCGCGCAGCCTCGTCCGCGTCGACAGGCGCTTCTTCTACGGATAGCTTTTGAATATCGCAGCCTTTGCTGCCCAGAAGCTGCGTAACCCGTCCCAGCAAGCTTGGAATGTCCGCAGCTTCCAGCTTCAGACTGCGCACTTTTCTATGGTGCATATATCGTTTCTCAACCAGATTAAGTACGAATAAGCTAATCAGTGCGAAAAAGCAGGCCAACCCCGCCGCATAATAAAACCCTGCGCCAATGGCTAAACCCATCGCCGCGACGACCCATAACGAAGCCGCCGTCGTCAGACCGGTAATCGATTTACCCGTATAAAGAATCGTGCCCGCGCCGAGAAAGCCTATCCCGCTGATCACTTGAGCCGCCAAGCGGGCCGGGTCCAAGCGCACGTTGTCCAGCCGGGCAAAATCGGCGAAGCCATACATGGACAGCAGCATCACCAAGGTCGAGCCTAAACAAACGAGAATATGCGTGCGCAAGCCCGCCGCGCGGCTGCTCCGCTCCCGTTCGAAGCCGATGACTCCGCCGAGCAGCAAGGCAAGCACCAGTCGAAGCGTGATGTGAAACGTATCTATCGTCCAAGGGTCTTGCATCGTGTAACCCCTCCTCTGACGGTCTGGCCGTTGAACACTATTTTATTACGAATAATTTTAGAACTTGACCTTTTCCCCAAAAATAACATGCAGCGAAAAAATAGGATCTCCCGCCACGAACAGGATGCACCCGGCATGAAGGGGCAATGAGTCCGGAGGTCACGAGTCCACGCACTTCATAAACTTCGTCATCGTAATGCCGGGGGCAAGCAGCTGCACATGCACGGGCTCGAAGCCATGTTTCTCGTATAGGTTAACCGCCGGCGTATTATTCGTTCCCGTCGAGACGGTCATGATCCCCCCAGGGACCGCAAATGATTCGATATGCCGTAAAAGCGCGCCCGCGATACCCCGCCGGAAAAAATCCGGATGCACCATCATCCGGCAAATCGTAAGCTCTTTAGCGCTTTGCCTGCAGGCGACGGCCCCCACCAGTCGGCCTTCCTCGAAGTAACCGAAGAACGATTCTTGCGAGTCTCGCAGCGACTGGGGCGAATCGAACAGCGGCGGAATTTCTTCAAAACCGACAAGCTCAGCCTCGATGCGATAAGCAATCTGCTGAAGCTCCAGAAGTTGAAGCACCTGCGGCATATCGTTCAAATCAATCGGATCGATCATCGCGTCCCACCTTTCCGTTGGATGCATATTATCAGAACCTGTTCCCCTTCGCAAGGGGAGAACGGATGCATGAGGGCTTTATACCCAGGTCAGAGACAGCGGGGCAAGGGTTCCCGTCCCTAGAAGGCACGGCCCTTTACGGCATGGAAAAAGGCCGTCTGCGCACGGGCAGACGGCCTTGAATATGTTAATGTATACAGATTAACGGTTAAGGCGATCCAGGATTAACTTATTGACCAATCCGGGATTCGCCTTTCCTTTGGTTTCCTTCATGACCTGACCGACGAGGAAGCCGACTGCCTTGTCCTTGCCGGCTTTAAAGTCGGCGACGGACTGCGGATTATTGCTGACGATCTGATCGACAACTGCGGCTATGGCGCCTTCGTCGCTGATTTGCACGAGGCCCTGCTCTTCGACGATGGTCTGCGGATCTTTCCCGGTTTCGAGCATCGACTTAAATACGGTTTTGGCAATTTTGCTGCTGATCGTTCCTTTCTCGATGAGACCGATCATTTCGCCAAGACTTTTGCCCGTGATTTGCACATCGGTAATCTCCAGGCCGTTCGCGTTCAAATAACCGAGCAGATCGCCCATGATCCAGTTGGACACCGCTTTAGCGTCTTTGGTGTATTTCAGACTCTCCTCGAAGAAGTCGGCCAGCTTCATGGATGCGGTAATGACTTCCGCGTCGTAGCTTGGCAAGGCATACTCCGCGACGTACCGTTTCTTCCGCGCATCCGGCAGCTCCGGAATCGAAGCCCGGACTCGTTCCTTCCACTCGTCATCGATGTACACGGCCACGAGATCCGGGTCCGGGAAATAGCGGTAGTCGTGCGCCTGCTCTTTGCCTCGCATCGGGAGCGTCTTGCCCTGCGCCTCATCCCAGCGGCGCGTCTCCTGCACGACTTGGCCGCCGCCGTCAAGCACGTCCGCTTGGCGCCATTCTTCATACTCGAGACCGCGCTGTACGCCGCGGAAAGAGTTCATGTTCTTGAGTTCGGCCTTCGTGCCGAACTGCTCTTGCCCATAAGGACGAAGGCTGATGTTGGCGTCGCAGCGCAGCGACCCTTCCTCCATCTTCACATCGGAGACGTCGCAGTATTGCATGATCGCCTTGATCTTCTCCAAATAGGCGCGAGCTTCCTCCGGAGAGCGGAGATCCGGCTCGGAGACGATCTCGATAAGCGGCGTACCGACACGGTTGAAATCGACGAGGGAGGCATACCCGCCGTCAACGTGCGTCAGCTTGCCGGCGTCTTCCTCCAAGTGAACGCGGGTAATGCCGATCCGCTTCGTTTCGCCGCCCACTTCGATTTCGATCCAGCCGTGTTCGCCGACCGGTTTATCGTACTGGGATATTTGGTACGCTTTGGGCGAATCGGGATAGAAGTAATTTTTCCGGTCGAATTTGCTTTCTGTCGCCACTTGGCAGTTCAGCGCCATGGACGCTTTCATCGCATATTCCAGCGCTTGCTTATTCAATACGGGCAGCACGCCCGGATGACCGAGACAAATCGGGCACGTGTGCGTGTTAGGCGGAGCTCCAAAAGAGGTGGAGCAGCCGCAAAATATTTTGGACTTCGTGTGCAGTTCGACGTGCACTTCGAGGCCGATGACGGTTTCATACTTTTTATCGGTTGCCGCTGTCACGTGAGGTCGCTCCTTTCATTAAAGCTGCGGGCGCTGCTTATGGAAATCGGTATGCTGCTCGTAAGCGTGCGCCACGCGCAGAATCGTCGATTCGTCGAGCGCCTTGCCGATCACCTGCAGTCCGATCGGCAATCCGTCCGCAAACCCGCACGGTACGCTGATTGCCGGAAGACCGGCTAAGTTGACAGGGATCGTCAAAATATCGTTCAAATACATCGTCAACGGGTCGCCGTGCTGCGAGCCTATGCGGAAGGCAGGCGTCGGCGCCGTCGGTCCGATGACGACGTCGTATTTCTCGAATACTTGTTCGAAGTCGCGTTTGATGAGCGTGCGCACCTTTTGCGCCTTCAAATAATAAGCGTCGTAATAACCGGAACTGAGCGCGTACGTGCCGAGCATGATCCGGCGTTTCACTTCATCGCCGAAGCCTTCGCTGCGGGATTTGAGGTAGACGTCCAGCAGGTTCTTCGGGTTGTCCGCCCGAACGCCGTAACGAACGCCGTCGAACCTTGCCAGGTTCGAGGAGGCTTCCGAGGAAGCAAGCAAATAGTAGGCCGCGACCGCATATTCCGAGTGCGGCAGCGATACCTCTTCTACGATAGCGCCGAGACCTTCGAGTGTTTTAAGCGCCGTGAGCACGGCATCTTTCACCTTCGGATCGATGCCTTGTCCGAGATACTCCTTAGGTACGGCGATTCGGAGGCCTTGGACGTCGCCGGTAAGCGCGCTGAGATAGTCGGGCACGTCGACGTCGAGCGAAGTCGAATCCATCGGGTCGTGTCCGGCGATCGCCTGAAGCAGGTAGGCGCTGTCCTCGACGTTCTTCGTCAAGGGTCCGATTTGGTCGAGCGACGATGCAAAAGCGACGAGCCCGAATCGCGAAACGAGGCCGTAGGTCGGCTTCATCCCGACGACGCCGCAGTAAGACGCCGGTTGGCGAATCGAACCGCCGGTGTCCGAGCCAAGCGAGAAGAACACTTCGCCCGCTGCGACCGCCGCAGCGGAACCGCCGCTGGAGCCGCCGGGCACATAATCCGGATTCCACGGGTTATAGGTCGGATGGAAGCTCGAGTTTTCGTTGGATCCGCCCATCGCGAACTCGTCCATATTCAGCTTGCCGATCGTGACGGCTTCGGCTTGCTGCAGCTTTTTCACCACGGTGGCGTCATATATCGGGTTATAATTTTTGAGAAATTGACTGGCGCACGTCGTCGTGAGCCCTTCGGTCACAATGTTATCTTTCACACCGATCGGCAGGCCGAACAGCAGGCCTTTGGAATCGTCGGTCCCCAGCCGCGCGTCGAGGGTCTTCGCCGTTGCGCGGGCTCTCTCCTCATCCAGCGCAAGGAACGCCTTGACCTTATCTTCCACCTGAGCGATGCGCCGATACGATTCATCCACCACATCGGTTACGGAAATTTCTTTGGCATGAAGCTTGTTATGTACGTCCTGCAAACGCAAATTCAACAACGACAAGCGGATATCCTCCCTTCAATGAAGCTAATTATTCCAGCACCGCCGGTACTTTAATTTGTCCGTCCTCTTCGTCCGGCGCGTTCAGCAGCACTTTGTCAATCGGCAAAGACGGCCTGACCGTATCTTCCCGCATCACGTTCACAAGAGGCATCGCATGACTGGTCGGCTCGACATCGTCGGTATCGAGCTGGTTCAGCTGCTCCGCATATTTCAAGATGGCGCTCAGCTGTCCGGCGAACCGTTCCTTATCTTGTTCGCTCAGCTCCAAACGGGCCAGCGCCGCTACATGCTCCACATCTTTGATGGTGATACTCATCCTCTGCACCTCGCTTCTTGTCTAATCATTCCTACTATTATAGCTTAGTTGCCTTTTTAACTCAATTACAGATACGGCGTGTGCAAGCGATGCTGCAGTTGATATAATGGAGGAACCGATTTCGCGTAAAACTGCAAGCTGGCGGGGATTCATCTGGCGCAAGGTTACCTGCCAGGGAAGCCGCTTCCTGAGCCGTTGCCCGGTCATACGCTGGCTGCCGGGCTGTAAGAATCGCAAAAAGAAGCCGGACTCCTTGGCGGAATCCGGCCTTTGCCACGCTCGATTACGGTTAAATCCACGCCTTCAGATGAATTTGCCGAATGAAGTCTTGATTGGACTGTACGTCCTTGTTCGACTCCGCCGGCGCTTCCTCGCTGTCTCCGTTCATGATGCGTCGGAACAGCCCTTCGTTCTTCGTTGCAAGCGCAAAATCAATCAGCGCTTCGCGTTCAATGCGGTCGGCTTCCTGCGCAAGCAGCACTTCTTCCAGTTCGACATCGTCGCCAGGCACGAAGTGATGCTTGTTCGTCTTCGGTACGCGTACGACGTAATCAAACACATTATCCGCATTGCGATCGTATGCGATGATATATCCGTATTCGCCGATAGGCAAATTTTGTTCAAAGCTGTCCCCGATAATGATTACTTTTTGCCCTAAACGCAGCATGGTCGTTCCCCCTTCGCAAATCCGGCCTTAGCCCTCTTGATTCATGGTAGTGTTGGTATATGGGATAACTAGTTTCATAGCATATTCATTGAGAGGTGTATCATGAATCCGGCCTACAAGGGTTGTCGGTTGCTATTCTTAATTCTATTAATCATATCATTTTTTTGGGGGGTAAGCAACGATAGAGACACGGTCTACGCCCATCCGCTGAACAATGGTTATTCGTACCTGAACGTCGGTTTGAACGCCGTCGATTACGAGTTGTTCGTGCCGGAGCAAAGCCTGCTCGGATTCGATGTCGACGGAAACGGGCGTGTTCTGGGTAATGACTTGAACGAGCGGCGCGAGCAGTTGACAAGCTACCTGAGCGAGCATGTTCGTTTGATCCAGCAGGCTGAG
Organism: Paenibacillus sp. JCM 9796; assembly: GCF_055379675.1. Lineage (NCBI taxonomy): Bacteria > Bacillati > Bacillota > Bacilli > Caryophanales > Paenibacillaceae > Paenibacillus > Paenibacillus sp. JCM 9796. The sequence continues at coordinate 3,626,277 of NZ_AP043723.1, read as the reverse complement.
CCGATGCGAATGACGTTGAAGGAGATGGAGCCGGCGGAAAAGGACGCTGTCTCCGGCGTCACCTTCCGGATGCGATTCGAGACGGACGCGCCGGTCAGCGGGTTCACGATCGAATACGGATTGTTATTCGATGACGTCGATCCGCTTCATCTGAATTTCGCGCTGATCGAACAAGGGGACGACCTCGACCAAGCGGTGCTGGACAGGGAGCATCGAACGTACGCGTATGCGGCGCTTCACCCGGCAGGATGGGGTACGGTCCTATGGACCTATTTCAAGCTGGGTGTCCTGCACATATGGACCGGGTACGACCATTTGCTGTTTTTGTTCTCCCTGCTGCTTGCCGTACAGCGCTGGGCGGACGCGGCATGGATAGTCACGGCCTTCACAGCGGCTCACAGCGCGACGCTGATACTGGCTGCCGTCGGGTTGTTGTCTCTGCCTCCGATTGGGGTCGAGACCGCGATTGCGCTCAGCATCTGTTACGTCGCCGCCGAAAACTTGGGGATGACTCGCCCCGGCTTGCGCCGCCGCCTCCTGCTGACGCTTGGCTTCGGACTCATTCACGGTGTCGGCTTTGCCGGAGCGCTTGAGGAAGTCGGACTGCCGCGGGCCTATTTCAACAGCTCACTCGTCAGCTTTAATGTCGGCGTGGAAGCCGGACAGCTGGGCGTGGTCGCCCTCCTTCTGCCGGCTTGGCTGAAGCTCGCCCGAACCGAAAAAGCGCGGCGGACGGTTACGATCGCCGGATCACTGCTCGTGCTCGGCTTGGCCGCTTACTGGGCTTTGGAGCGCGGCGGCTTGATCGCCGGAAGATAACGGGTGAGAGCTAACGGAGGTTCGCTTGATTGGATCCGGGAGACCGGCCGACTGCTTCGTGAAGCGGCGGGAAGCGGCTTGCCGCACTGGCGAAGCACGCATGGAAAAGCCGTACCGCCCGGTGAAGGGACGGTACGGCCTGTTGTGCATCAGGAAGCCGACAATCGTATAAATCGATGTATCGGATTCAAGCGGCCCGGCGGAGGACATCCCCGGCATTAGACCGTACTGCGGGAATCCGCGGGGCGGCATTCGCGATACGTGACTACGCCGCCCTACCGCCCTTATCCAGCTTATAGCCGGATAAGGCCTTCGCGGGAAATCGTCAGCTTCTCGAAGCCGTCCGTCGTAATCGCATAGCTGTTCTCAATGCCGACGACGCCCCTGCCGGGAAACGTAAATTTCGGCTCGACGGCAATTACCATCCCCGCCTCGAGCGGATAGTTGAACCCGCGCGCGAGTACCGGAAGTTCGTCGACCTCGAGCCCGATGCCGTGGCCGAGGAACTTCACTTGATCTCTGCCATAGCCCATATAATGGTCGGCCAGGCCGGCATCGTCTGCGAGCCGCAGCGACTCGGCGTACAGCTGCTCGCAGACGGTGCCGGGGCGCAGCAGCCCTTCGGCGCTGCGAAGGATGCGCTCGGACGCGTCATAAGCGTAGGCCAGGTCGTCCGGCAGCGAACCGAATACGACGGTACGCGTTTGGTCGATGACGTAACCGCCGATGCAGCAGCCGACATCCATCAAGATCGGTTCGTTCGTCTCGAACGGGCGGCGGCTGGAGCTTTGCGGACTCGCAGCAGACAGGCCGAGCCCGCCCGCCGGACCGTCGAAATAGGTGGGCGTCGCCGCAGCGTCGCCGGCCCCGAGCATCCCCGTAATGACTTCCTGGTTGTACCCGCGCAGGCGCATGATCCCGATATGGCCGCGTTCGCGAACAAAGTACTCCATGCGGCTCATCGCTTCGAGCTCGGTCATTCCCGGCTTCAACCAGCCAAACGCATCCTCGAATGCGTCGTTAATCACGCGGGCGGCGCTGCGAATCGCTTCGATTTCAAACGGCGATTTGATCATCCGGGTTTCGCGAATCAGCGCCGATCCGTCCTTCCACTCCACGTGCGCCAAGGATTGCTGCAGCCTCTGGAAGAGCTGCACGGGCAGCACGTCGAATTCGGCGGCCAGCTTGACCGGACTCCGGCCGGTGGTGGCGGCAAGATCCGGAAACGCAGCTCCCAGCTGTCCGGCAAACTCGCGCAGCGAGCCGAGCGGCTCAACCGGCCAAGCCGATTCTTCCTCTGCGCGCGCGACGCTGCGGCGAACGAAAAACTTCGGATCTCCCGAAGCAGGGACGATCAAATACCCCGTTTGCATCGAGCCCGCCAAATAATACAAATCGACATTTTGCGTGACGACCATGCCGTCGAAACCGCCGGTCTGCAGCTTGTGCTGCAGCCGTCCCACCCTCTGTTTGTATTCGCTCATACTCCTGCCTCCCGTATGTACCGTTTCATCATGCATGCTCTAACCTTACACGCTGTATCACGGTCATGTCAAAGGAGACGGACGCCTATCGGAACCGGACGCTTGCGACGCTGCTAAGGACGATCGGCTCCTTTCGGCCGAGCCCGAGCAGCGAGCGCTCCAGCTCGACAACGGCTACAACGGACGGACCGTAGATCGTGACGCGGACGTTTCGCGTCGTTTGAAGATTGCCGCCTTCGCGCACCGTAACCGACCGGACCAGCTCGTAGGGATAAGTCGAATGCGTGACGAATTCCAGCCGGTGTACGACAGGAGCGGATTCGAGCGGACTGCCCGGCTGAGGCGTCAGATCGCCGTTCAGCTTGAAATTCAACCGTAAATAACGGAGAAAATGATCTCTGCCCGCGGCTTCGTCCCAAACGAGCCTGCCTAGAGCCGCTTCGCCGGGATCGAGCTGAAGCGAGGCGGCGCGTACGGCATGATCGAGCAGCGGCTTCGCTCGGCTCAGGCTGTGCCCGTGAAGCAGCCAATTCCAGGCGACGACCCACAGGAACGAGGCGGCGGCCACCCCGAGCAAAGCGAACAGCACCAGATGCAAGCCGCCCTGCTCGTCGTTCCAAAAGCGCAGCACCCCCGGTGCATTCGCGCCTACCGCAGACCGGCTACTCATATGCTTCGCTTTGGCCATACAATTCCAGGCGATAAAAGCCTTCATGCTCGGACGGACTCGCTCCCCCGCCGACCGCGCGCAGCATGCGGGTGACATTCGGCGCCGGATAGGTGACGACGAGCTTCACGACCGGATCGGCCGCGCTGCGCAGCACGAGCGAACCGGTGCTGCCGGCGTAGGAAGGATATATCGTTCCGTTCAAGTTCACGCCCTCCATGCCGAGCTCGGCAAGGCGAGCGGTTAAGCGGTTTCGAATGTCCGGGCTGACGTATCCGACGGCCTCCGCCTCCTTCAATGCATGGTTGGCTAACGTATGAAGATGGTTCGCTTTCATCGCGTACACGAAGAAAGGAACGATAGCGAAGGACAGAAATAACAGCAGCGGCATCACAAACAACGTTACGAGCACGTTGGCCATGCCCCGCTCGTCCCGCCATACCCCGAACGCGAACTCAACCGCGCTATTCGAACTCTGTGCGTGACGCATGCGGTTCATATGTTCGTTCGCCCCCCGGCTTTCCGACCGTTTCTCTTTTCTCCAATAAGGGAGGACTCCGCCGAATATTACACTTCACCTCCGTCAATTCGTTACGTAATCGAAGCTGCGGATTTTCATGGTCATCGTGTCGTGGCCGTTCCGCACCTCGTCCTGAAGCCCGCCGGCGCCCGGTCGGAACACATACGTACAAATGCCGAAAATGAAGACGACCATCAGGCATAAGATTACGATTTTACTCATCTTAAGGCGCCGTTGCGGTCACGTTGCCGTTCGTCTGATTGACCGTAGCCGTCGTGATGCTCGTATTGATGCTGCCGCCTTTGGAGCCGACGGCGGGCCCGATTCGAGTGCCGGCGACAAACATCGCCGCCCCTCCCAGCAATACGGTAAGCAAACACGCAATGACCAATTTCCCCATACTTTCTGCACCCTTTCTTCATGAAATCTTATTGAAACGCTGCTTCAATGCGTGCCCGGGTTTGCGTTCCAGCCGTTCCCGCAGCAGGCGCCAGCTGGCTCCCGACGACATATAACGCGGTGCCGCCGAGCAGCACGGTGACAAGCACGGCAATCACGAGCTTGGACAAACCGGATTTCCCCCCTTCTTCAGACAAGCTCCTTATCCTTGAAAGCTCGTCCTTAACTGCTCTGAAATCGATACCAGCCACGGGTACAAAAACAGCAGCACGATGACGGCAAACGGCACCATGATGTAGAAGCTGATCCAAATCGGCGCATTCTCCAGCTTACGATTAATTTCAGCCGATAGCGTCGCCTCAATGCCTGCGGTTTGCTCCTTCAATACTTTAGCCACCTCATGCGAATCCGCCCGGCGAATCGCCTCTAAAGCATTCACAAGCGGATACGCCTCGGAAATCCCGACCCCATCGCGAAACCGCCTTATCGCAGTCCCGCGGTCCTTTCCCCAAAGGACGGCGAGCTCCTGCAAGTAAGGCTTGAGCAGCACGAGCGGCCGGCCTGCGCGAAGCAGCAGCTCCCGAATATCGGCTCGTTCGCTCACGCAAACGGACAAGCGATGAGAGAGCTTGGCAATCTCCATCAGCAGCCTCGCCTTACGGGAATGCCCCGCCGCCAGCAGCCCAACATGAGGCAGCGACCACCCGGCCCCGAAACCTAGAATAAGCTTAACCACCAGACCAGCATCCGGGGGAAATGAAAACGCCGTACCCGAAATTCGTTCGGCAGCCATATACGCCATCCCCAGCAAGCCTGCCAACGTGGCGCCAAGCAGACCTTGGAGCTGTCTATAGCGGGCAAAGCTCCATTGCGCGGAAACCCCGGCCAAACGGGCTTTCTCGAGAAAAGCCCGCTCTTTGGCGGATCGCTTCTCCGCCTCGCGCGGCGTTAACCGGCTCAAGCGTTCCCGTTCCCGGAGCCGTTCCAGCATAAACGCGAGCCGGCTTGTCCGTCCGATCCGTATCGTACCCGCCAGCGTAAAGGAAAGCATGGCGCTGCCCACTGCAAACATGCCCAGCCAACCATATCCTCCAAGCCCGTTCATTGTTCACCTCCTTCCCGCACGCGAATTTCAGAAAGCCCGGCGGCCCGAACGAATGACCAGCAGCATCGAGACGAACATGACAGCGAACGAAAGAAGCAGCAGCGTTTTCCCCACAGGGTCAACAAAATAATGACGGTAGTTGTGCGGATCGGCGTACACATTAAATCCGATAATAAAAAAAGCGAAAAAGACCATAAACGTAGTGCCGATCCGATATACCGTAATCATGGCCAGCCGATTTTCTTCGTGCCGTTTGGACGTCTGCATCTTGCCGACCAAGTGGTGAAGCGATTCCGTCATATCGGTTCCGTAATGAACCCCGATCAGCAGCAGATCCGTCAGGTCATGCGCCCATTCGTTGTCCACCCGCTCGGCAAACTCATACAACGCTTCGTCGATCGACTTCATATGCAGGGCGAGCTCCAGGCGGCGCCACTCTCCGCGGACCTCGTCCGGCATCGTCAGCGAGCAGCCCGCTATCACCTCGGCGAGCGTCAACCGCGGCCGATAGTGTCCGATTATATTTTGCACGACCATGATCATCCGCAGCGCAATTCTTTGACGCTTGCGCTGCACGCGAAACCGGATCAGGATGTACGGGATCGAACCGGCTATTAGCGACACGACGGCGCTCAAGGGCCATACATGAACTTCGCTCAACCCCGCATCGCCTAATGCGATATGCCGGGAAGTCGTTTGCAACAGCGCATCCGAGCCGAACAAGCCGACCAGCCCAAGCAGCAGCATGCCGGTGATGACAGTCTCCGCCCCCAGGCTAAGTCCGGCCAAATCCAGCTCCTCCCTCAGATGGCGAACCGGCTTGGCAAGAAGCAGCCGCTGCAGCCGCGACGACTGCGAGGCAGAGCGATACAACGCCGGATGCCGACGGCGGTAATCCCAGACGGCGGTTAGCCGCCGCTGCAGCCATATCGTAACCGCCAGCGAACCGGCGGCCCAGCTACCGAGCAGCATGTTTTTCGCCGCCGCATACCAGACCAGCGAATCGTTCATTCGTCCCACACCCCCAAGGCTTGAAAATCGCCGGGCTGCGCTCCGCCCGCAAGCAAGTGATCGGTCAGCGATTTACTGAACCGTTGTCCGGTAAACCGCCACGTCTGCGCCGCATAATCCCACTCGACGAGCGGGCGGACGCATACCTCTTGATTCTCATTCACCGAAAGCTCGGTGATCTCGGTGACGACCCGAACGGGCCGGCCTGCTACATTCACAAGGCGCAAGAAGATGAGCACGTTAAACGCTCTCGCCACCCGCCGCATCGCATCCCCCGCATCGTGATGACGGCCGTCTTGCTTGATCATATCGACCACGTCGCTGACGAATGAATCGCGGTACTTCGTATGCATCGTCCCCATCATATCGTGTCCGCGCAGCGCGCCCTGCACCATTTGCGCCACTTCGGCCCCTTTAGCCTCGCCGACGATGACCCAATGCGGACTCATGACCAGCAGCGGCTTGAACGACTCTTCCATGGAAAGCTGGATGTCCTCCACTTCCCGTACCGCCAAAATGTTTCGCTTCCCCCGCAGCCGCTCGCGCAGCGCCACCTCGAACTCCTTCTCCAAGGTCCGGATCCGTTCCGATTCGGGAATTTCACCGGCCAGTGCGAATAAAAACGTCGTTTTTCCGGTTGCGGTGCCGCCTCCGATCAGCAGGCTGGCATGATGCCGAACGAGCAGCCGCAGCAGTTCGGCCATCGGCTCATTCAACGTTTGCAGACCGACCAATTGCGAGAGCGTAACGTCCTTGACGATGAAATTGCGAATATGAATGCTCGGCACGTCGGAATACGGCGGACGAGTCATGACGAGTCGCGACCGGTTCCACATGTACGATTGAACGAACGGCTTCCGTTCGTTAATCGGCTTTTTCCCGCAGAGCGCCAGCCGGTCCTGCAGCCGCAGGACGTCTTCAAGCGAGGAGAACGTCCGGGAATGCCGCTCCATCCGACCTCCTTTCAATAAAAATATATCGGCGCCGATCACCTGCACTTCCTCCACATCGGGCAGCCGGTACAAATCCTCGATCAAGCCGGCGCCGCACGTTTCGGCAAAGATGCATTCGGTCGGCGTTAAGGGCGCGATTAGCGTCGACGGTTCGACATGCAAGCGGTATTCGACCAGCAGCGTCTCAATAACCGCCTTCATGCGCCACTGCGCCATCGGCTCGCCGAGGCCGGCTTGGATAATGTCTTCATACAGCGGCTGATCCGTTTTGGAGCGTTCCGTCAAATGCTCATAGATCAATGCGGCGGCAGCCTTTAGCGGGAGCCTCCGTTCTCGGCGGGTTTCCGCCGCTGCTGCGTTTGCCGGGTTTGCCACAAGGCCGTTCCTTACGAAGTGCTGCCCCGCTTGCGTCAGCTCCTTCACGTACCGCGCTGCGTCGAACCTGACGCGCGGGCGCACCGAGTACCGCATTTCGGTTCCCGATCCTTGCGGTTCTGGCGGCCCGACAGCACCTTCGGCATCGTTATTCATCCACCCGCTCGACATGTTCTTCGCTCCTCCTCTCCAGTCTCTAGCCGAACTTCGCCGCGAACCGATGGAGCCAGCTTATTTTCGGACGTACAGCCGTTACGGGTGCGGCACCCGCCGACATAGCTTCGTCCTGCCCGTCCAGCTGCGCTGCGAGTCCATCAATACTGGCGGTGAATGGTTCGGCGCCCGGCCGATCGTACAGCGGAACGCCTTCGTCGGCGCTGGCGAGTCCCAATCCTCCGGGCACGTTCGGTACGGCGGCCGCCAGACGCATACCCAAATAATCGGCGATCCGCTCCGGCCTGTCCCCGTCATACGACCGATTCACGATGAGCGATACGTCTTTGGGCGCAAGCCCGCAGTACGACCAAAAGCAAGCGTACCATTCGCCCCAGCTTGTCCGATAAGACGCATACCGGTTTTGCGTGACGAGCCAGCGGTGATCCGCTTCCCGCACGGCACAAATCGTAGCCGCATTATCCGGATAACTGTTGACGTCGATGAATGTTACATCGAAAGCTTGACGCGCCGCCGCGATCAGATGGGTCATCATCTCCGGCGTCACGTCCTGCGCCGTGTCCCGCCTCGGAGATCCGGGCAAAATGTAAAGCGGCAGCCGCTGCCGGTAACGAATGCAAGCGCCGACCAGCTCTTCCGGCCGCAGCCGCTGCGTCTGCAGCTTGGAGCGAATGACAAACGAGGCCATGCCGGGGTCGTTCACATTCAGGCGCGCCTTCACTTCCGGATTGCGCAGATTAGCGTCGATCAAACCGACGCGAATCCCGCCGCGCGAAGCGAGCGCCAGCGCCGTATTCAACGCAACAGTCGTCGCGCCGTCCTTGCTTGCTGCCCCCCACACGGTCACGACCGCTCCGTTCACAGCGCCCGGCTCCTGCCGGTACGATTCGCGGACAGCTTCGCCCTGCAGAAACGAGACGAAGGCCTCGATCCTACTCCGGCCCTCTATACCGGCCGGCAGGACAGCAAAGGACAACGCATCGGCAAGCCGGCAAATCGCTTCCATCATAAACGAGTCGGAAACCGTCTCATCGAGCGCCACCATAATTCGCGCCTGAGGCTGCAGTCGGCGCAGGGCCGGCATCCAATCCCAGGGATAGGCGTCATATCCGATACCGCTATGGACAGCGATGGCATCATAGGGTTCGGCGAGCCGGGAGAACATCGCTTCCCGCCCCGTCACTTTATCCGGCGCGACTGACCAAGCCTGCTCCCGTTCCAGCCCTTGCTCCGGCGTCTCGCTGTCCGGATATGCGATCAAGGTTCTCATCGTTAGGGTTTCACCTCCTGTGTTCGCGCTTGCGACGGTTGCGCGCGTTGAGCCGGTTGCGCAGAAGGCTCCTGCTTCGGCGCTTCGGACAGCGCGACCTTCGGGCGTACTGCCGCCGCTTGCGGTTCCGGCGAGAACGCGTCCGCCTCCTTCAGGCGCGTATAAAGCTCGGTCACTTTGCCTCCGCCCGTCATCCGGGTCGTCAAATCCGGCAGCGCCAGCTTGATGCGGCCTCCGGTGCCGCCGATCACATAAGCCTCATACACCTCATCGCTCATGATATACGTGTTGAGCTCCGGCTTCCCGTTCGGCTTGGAGCGCGTCTCCTGCAGCGCGGCTTTCGCCGAGGGAATGATCGGATCGAGCGTCCCGCCATCGACGACCTCCTGGCCTTCCGCCGTTTTGACCGCCGCTACCGGCAACTGTTCAATAATTTTGACCGCCCCCACGCCGGTGATTACACCTGACGGGTCCGCAATCGCTCTGGGCGATTCGAATTCGACCCATACATCGACTCGATCGCCGCGCCGTACCATATTGTTGACATTGACAGTCGCGTCCGTTTTAAAGCTAAAATAACGTTCGTCGTTCAACGGCGTCATGCGCGTATCCGTCAATTTCCACGGCAGCAGCTCCTCGTCGCTGTCGATCGGAACCGTTACGGTTTGGCCTAGCACGAATTGCGGATTCGTGACGGCTTGCGGATGATGCGCCGCTTGAGCGATGCGGACGGTTCTCAGCATGCTTGCCTCGATCACCTGTCCGCTCTGCAGCAGACGAACGGGCTTTATCGTTTCCATCGACTGCATCTCGACCTCCGTATGTTTCATGAAATACCAGTACCCGCCGACCGAACAAGCCATCAGCAACAAGCCGAGCAAGCCGCCGATCCATGGTTTTTGCAAATGACTCCCCCTTCCTGCCTCAAGACGTCTGCTACACGCATCCACTAACTCACGGCATTAGGCGTAGCGAAAGCGCTGCGGCCATTTCAATTCCTGCAGCAAGCTCCGCCTTACTTTTTTCCAACGGGAACGAAACATCGCAAGCTCCTCCTCCCTTTACGATTTATCATGGGTCCAGCGCCAGCAGGCGGCGAAGGAATCTCGGCACAAGCGACGGGGAAGCCGACCGGCGCACCGGTTTAAGCTCTGACGGGAGCCAGCGCTCCACCCAAGCCAGCACGGCTTGCGTCACGATCGGATGCTCAACCGGCAAGCGCCCTCTCCACCCGCTCTCCGCAACGCCCGCAAAATCGACCGCAGGCACGAGACAGCCCGGACGTTCCGGGAGCAGCCGCAGCCAGGCCGCCTGCTCCGCGCGCGGCAAGCATTTGTTGGCAAAGCCGTACAACCGGCGTCCCGGCCGGACTTCGTCCAGCAAAAATTGCAAACGCCGTCTGCTCGCGGATAATTGAAGCTTGTGGACGAGCGGGTCGACGACATAAATGACGTCGGTCGCCGTTTCCAATAACGAACGCGTCTCCGGTTGTTCCCAGCGATCGCCGATATCGACGATCAGGATCGGCCGCCGCACCGCATGAAACAGCTTCAACCAAGCGCCCGCGTCAGCGAAGGCGGAAGCCCCCTCATCGGCAGCGGCTGCCCCGGACGCTGCCGATGAGGGCAGCCACAACGTCTGCCCCCGCTCCCAGGCCGGCCCCTCGGGCCGCAGCCCGCCGCCGTCTTCGTCATAGTAGCGGTAATGCGGCGGCGCGTGCTGATCCGCGAACAACAGCGCGGCCAGCTCCGCGCGCGGCGAAGGCGGCTCGATCACGGCGTGCGCCACGCCGCGCTCGTGCAGCGCCTGGGCCAGCGCCAGCGCAATGAACGTCGCGCCGGCGCCGGCGTACAAGCCGCCGACCGCGACGACGTGCGGCGGCGCCCAGCCCGCACCGCCGGCGGATGGCGCAGGCCCCGGCGCCGGCGGTGCCTGCCTGCGCTGCGCCGCCAGCCAATCGCGCAGCGCCGCCTCCGTCTCGCGGGCGTCCGCGTACCGCTCGGCGGGGCTGGCGCGCAGCAGCTTGAGCACGACCGGCGCCAAATCCGCCGGCAAGCTCCGCTCCGGCATCCGCTGCGCCGTGTAGTGAATGCCGCCGCTCAGCAGGTAATACATCAGCGCGCCCAAGCCATACAAATCGGTACGCGGATCGCTTTGGCGGCCGTCGAACTGCTCCGGCGCGGCGAACCCTATCGTGCCGAGGTTCACCGTATCCGCCGTCCTCTCGGGCTTGTAGCGGCGGGCCGTGCCAAAATCGATCAACCGCACCCGCCCGCTCGGATCGATCATCAGATTGGACGGCTTCAGATCGCGGTGGATGACCGGCTCCGGCCGGATCGAGTGCAAATAATCGAGCAGACCGCACAGCTGCATGGCAAGCTGAACGACCTGTCCCGCTTCCATCCGGCTGCCTTGCCGGGAGAACCGCTCCTCCAGCGTCTCCCCTTCGATAAAATCCATCACGAGGTACAGAAATCCGCCTGCATTGACCGGTACGACATCGACGATATCCGGAAGACTCGGATGCGCAAGCCGGCTCATCGTTTCCGCTTCAAGCAGCATCGCCTGACGAAGCGCAGATCGCCGAGGCCCTTCAAGACCGGCGTACATCTCCTTGACCGCCCAACGTTTGCCGGTCAGCTTCAAATCCTCGGCCAGCAGCACACGGCTCATCCCGCCGCTGCCGATCGCCGACGCGATTCGATATCTCCCGGCCAAAATGTCCCCTTTTGTCAAACCTTGCGGCTGTCCCTCCACGGCTTCACCTCCTATCGGGCCATGACAAAAAACCGCCCCATCCACGCAGCTAAAGCATGGATCAGGCGGTTCTTCCGCACACATCATATGGATTTTGTTAATAAATTATCATAAATTTCCCAGAAAAGCAAGCTGAAATTCCGTCGAAATTTGGTTAAGAACATGTAAATCTTTGGCGCCGCTCCATAAAACATTTACATCCCTCTGATTTATCGTTAACACACGCTCGTTATACTTAGAACGTTCCAACCAGTTCGCTAGGAGGTACCGTCATGTCTTTATCGGAAAATGATGCGATGATGCGCAGGTCGATCCGCCGGCAATCGATATCGGCCGCCAGCAAGCGGCACAGTGCTCGCGCCCTTGCCTTCAAGGAGAATGCGCTCGCCTACGTTTTTCTGGCTCCTTCGCTTGCGCTGTTCGCAGTTTTTCTGTTTTACCCTTTGCTGAAGTCGGTCTATCTCAGTTTCCAGTTAACCGATCCGCGCGGACGCGTGGCCGCATTTGCCGGCTTGGACAACTTCAAAGAACTGTTTTCGTCCGAGCTGTTTTACTCAAGCTTGAAGGTGACCCTCTCCTTCACTTTGCTGACGGTTCCTACAGGCATCGCGGTCGCTCTGCTGCTGGCCGCTCTCTCCCATCAGAAGCTGTGCGGCATAAAGGCGTTCCGCTTCGTCTTCTCCCTTCCGGTCGCGATATCGGTCGGCACGGGCTCCGTCATCTGGATGATGCTGTACCACCCGACGCTCGGCATGCTGAATTACTTCCTGACCCTGCTTGACCTCGAGCCTGTCCGGTGGCTGTCCGATCCGGCTTGGGCGTTGGTTTCCGTCTCGATCATGACCGTTTGGATGAACCTCGGCTTCACCTACATCGTGCTGCTGAGCGGTTTGCAGAGCGTGCCTGAAGAAATATACGACAGCGCGAAAATCGACGGTTCCGGTCCGCTTCGTACCTTCGTCCGCATTACCCTGCCGCTTGTATCGCCTACGTTATTTTTTACGGCCATCGTCTCTGTAATCGGTGCTTTTCAATCGTTCGGTCAAATTCACCTCCTGACCAAAGGCGGTCCGATGAACAGCACGGACGTCATCGTATTCAACATTTACCGCGATGCGTTCGTCAACTTCCGGTTCGGGATCGGCAGCGCGCAGGCGCTGGTGCTGTTTGTGATCATTTTAATTTTAACCGTCGTCCAATTCAGGTTTTTTGAAAAGAAGGTGCATTATCAATGATACAGCGCGTCTTTCATCGGCTATTGTCCTACGGGCTGTTGTCCGCTGCCGCAGCGGTTGTGATTTTCCCGATCGCGTACACGTTCTCCGCCTCCATGATGACGGATTCCGAATCGGTCGCGTACCCGCCCCGGCTGCTGCCGAGCGGCCTCAACCTGGCGAATTTCACAGAAGCCCTGGCGCTTATTCCCGTCGGAAGCTTCATTCTCAACAGCTTTCTCGTTTCCAGCGCGATCATGATCGGACAGCTGCTCACCGCAAGTCTGGCCGCTTACGCGTTCGCGTACTTGCGCTTTTACGGAAAAGCGCTGCTGTTCACCTTGTTCTTATCGACGATGATGATTCCGTGGGAAGTGACGATCATTCCGAACTACCTCACGGTCAAAAGCTGGGGCTGGCTCGATACGTATCAAGCGCTGATCGTCCCCTTCCTCGCAACGGCGTTCGGCACGTTCCTGCTGCGCCAATGGTTCCTTCAACTGCCCAAGGAATTGTTCGAGGCGGCCAAAATCGACGGCTGCGGCCATCTGCGCAGCTTTGCGATGCTCGTGCTTCCCTTGTCCAAACCGGCGCTGGCGACGCTTGGCGTGTACTCCTTTTTAACGCATTGGAACATGTACTTATGGCCGCTGCTCGTCACGAACGGCGTGGAAAGACGCACGGTGCAAATCGGCATCAGCATGCTGCAATTCGAAGAGATGACCTCGTGGAACCTGGTGCTCGCCGGTGTCGTCATGGTGCTGCTGCCTTCGCTGCTGCTGCTGGCGCTCGGATTGAAGCAGCTTGTCGGCGGGATGACCGCCGGCGCGTTGAAAGGCTGACAGGCGCACGATCTCGGTGAAATAGCGCGACGGGTTCCCATCCGAACCCCCGTCCTCTATATAAAAGCTTATAAAAGGAGAGAAACAATCATTATGAAGCTTCTGAACGCGAAAACGACGCTGCCCCTTGTGCTCTCCGGCATGATGGCGCTGACGGCGGCTTGTGGCGGCACGACGGCACCTTCCGGGGGAACGGCAACGAATTCCGAAAAACCCGCAGCCGATAGCACAAAGAAGGATGCGGCTCCAACAAACCAGCCGGTTAAAGTCGTCTGGTGGCATTCGATGGGCGGCGAGCTGGGCAAAGCGGCGGACAAGCTGGTCTCCGACTTTAACGCTTCGCAGAAAAACGTCGTCGTCGAAGCGGTATTCCAAGGCACTTACGATGAAAGCTTGAACAAAATGAAAGCGTCCATGGATTCCAAAAGCGGTCCGGCGCTCATCCAAGTGTACGAAATCGGCAGCCGTTTCATGATCGACTCCAAAGCGATTACTCCTGTGCAAACTTTTATCGATAAAGATAAATATGACGTTTCTTCACTGGAAGAAAATATCTTGAATTACTACCGGGTCGACGGCAAGCTGTATTCGATGCCGTTCAACACGTCCAACCCGATCCTCTACTACAACAAGGATATGTTCAAGGCTGCAGGGCTCGATCCGGAGAAACCGCCGGCCACGTATGAAGAGCTCGCCGATGCGGCGAAGAAGCTGACGAAGGACGGCAAAGCGGGCGGATCGTTCGCGATCTACGGCTGGTTCATGGAGCAGTTCTTCGCGAACCAAGGCGCAGAGCTGCTGAACAACGGCAACGGACGTACGAGCCTGGCTACGGAATCGCTGCTTGCCGGAGACGCCGGGGTCAAGACGCTTGCCTGGTGGAAGCAGATGGTCGACGACAAAACGATGCTGAATCTCGGCCGCAAAACCGACGATACGAAAAAAGCGTTCGCCGCCGGTCAAATTGCGATGACACTGGACTCTACCGCTTCCTTGCGCGGCATCGTCAATTCCGCCGAAGGGAAGTTCCAAGTCGGCACCGGCTTCCTGCCGAAGCCGTCCGGCGCGAAGGACGGCGGGGTGATCGTCGGCGGCGCCAGCCTGTACATTTTGAACAACCGTTCCGAAGCCGAACAGCAGGGCGCTTGGGAGTTTATCAAATTTTTGGCTGATGCGAAGCAGCAGGCGTATTGGCACGTGAACACCGGCTACTTCCCGATTACGAAAAAAGCGTATGACGAGCAAATCGTCAAAGACAACCTGACGAAGTACCCGCAATTCCAAACGGCCGTCGACCAGCTGCACGCGACGAAAGCGAATTTAGCGACGCAAGGCGCGGTCATGGGCGTATTCCCGGAAGCCCGCCAATTGACCGAAGGCGCCATCGAAGAAGCGCTCAACGGCAAAAAGCAGCCGAAGGAAGCGCTCGAGGGCGCCGCCAAGGAAATCAGCGGCAAGATCGGCACGTACAACAAGACGGTGAGCAAGTAAGTTTAGATAGGAAACCGCACAAAAATCCCCCGTCGGGCCCTAAGGCTCGGACGGGGGATTTTTGAATTCGGGCTACCGTTGCTGATCCGCTCACGGCTTCGTTCGCTATAGACGACTCGCCGCAATCGCAGCTATCGATTCCGTAAATTCCACAGCGCCTGCGCGCTCTCGGCGCGGGTTGTCGTGCCCTGCGGATCGTACACGCCGTCAGCCCGGCCCTCGAGCAGCGAGAGCGCCGCACCGGCTTGCACAGAAGCGGCCGCCCACGGGCTGATAAGCTTCGCATCCAGGAACGATGCTTCACCAGCGTCCGCTTCCGGCGCTTTCGCGTCCGTTGTCGCTTCATAAGCGCGGACGATCATGACCGCCATCTCTTCCCGCGTAATTTGTTCGTCCGGCGCAAACACCGCTTCGTCCCGCCCGCTCACGAGACCGCGGCTATAGGCGGCAGCTACGCTCGAAGCGTACCAGGCTGCACGGTCAACATCCTTAAACGGTACAGCGGATGCATCTTTGGCGGGGCTTACTCCTAATGCCCGTACGAGCATGGCTGCAAATTGGGCGCGGGTAACAGGCTGTTCCGGAGCAAACAGACGATCGCTCACCCCGTCAATCACATGTTTCGCCGCCAGCTCCCGAATCGT
Source organism: Paenibacillus sp. JCM 9796 (assembly GCF_055379675.1). Lineage (NCBI taxonomy): Bacteria > Bacillati > Bacillota > Bacilli > Caryophanales > Paenibacillaceae > Paenibacillus > Paenibacillus sp. JCM 9796. The sequence goes on along the minus strand of NZ_AP043723.1, from coordinate 3,610,552 downwards.
ACCGGCCGCCCAATGCTCCGCGCTCAAATCGTCAAACGACTTGTCATATTCAAGCACCGCGTAGCTGCTGAAATGGTACGCGTCGGCCTTCAGCCGTCCGTTCTCCCAAGCACCGCCGATATACTCGAGACGGCCCCGATCGTCGATGTAATAGATCCCGGCAAGCTTCTTATCCGCGGCAGGATCCACATCGAACACCAGTGTCACCGGCTGCTCGAACCGTTCGAGGGTCAGAGCCTTGCCGTCCTTCGTCACCACTGACAGCCCGAAAGCGTACACCTTGCCCGCCAGCTTCACGTCGGCGCCCGACCCCGACGCGCCTTGTGCGACCTGCGCATTCGCGGACGCCGCATCCACTTCCTTCACTTGGATCCATATATTCGCGCCCGCCGCTAAGTCCGTCGTCGGAATCAGCCGCTGCAGCTCCTTCAGCAAAGCCGGAGGCAGCAGCAGCGATACGTTCCCGCTCTTGATCTCCAGCAGCTTCGTACCGACCACGTCGGCCGCTGTCGCCGGAAGCAGCACTTCGTTCTGCTTCGCTCCAAGCTCTACGGTTACCCGATCGGTTCCGCCGCGGAGCGCTTCTTCGCCAACCATCTTCCGCTCGCCGCCTTGTTGGTTAGGGCTGCCGACACTACCGCTAACGGCCCCGCCGGTTCCTCCATCGTCATCGCCTGTATCGGGGTTTTGTCCGCCGTTACCCGGCCCCGGTGTCGTTCCCGACGTACGCGTCACCTTCATGTTGATCGTTTTCGTCGCCTGGCTTTTACGCCCTTTGTCCGTATACCAAGGCAGATTGAGCGTCGCTTCTGTCGGTTCGATGTGCAGCACGAACTCATTCAAGCCCTGCTTCAGCGCAAGCGCCGGAATTTCCACGTTCCCGTAGGCATCCATCGCCCCCTGCTCAATCGGTTGATCGTTAATCGTGAAAGCCACCCCATAAGGTACGACCGCCTTCAGCTTCACGTTCTCTTCCGCCGTCGAGAATACGATATCGTCCCCGTACGATATGCGCGGCATCGAAATCATCATCGGCATATCGACCCAGCGCAGGACGTAGTCGTTGACGGTCATTCGATTATCGCCCTGATTCGCAATGGTCAGCTTCATGTTCGTATCGGTGGAGCTGTACGCCCAGTTGCCGTAATCGGACGTATCGTTCGCCACACGGCTGTGGCTCGTAAACGCCTCGGTATCCCAGGAGCCGCGCGTATATTTGTACTCGATCGTTTTGCCGGCCATCATTTTGAACGAATATTCAACGACATTGCGGTCCGTCGCTCCGCTCGGCACCTGCAGCTTCGTGCCGCTGGCATTCCATCCGTTCAAGCTGCCCGCCAAATAAATATCGTCGCTCGTCGGCGTGTAGCCCGGTATTTGCAAACGCAGCGTCACATCCACCATGACCAGGCGCGGGGTGACCGATTTTTCGTCGGAGAACGCCCGATTGTAAGCCAAATCGTAAGCAGCCACTTGATACGTATACGCCGTATCGTTGCTGACCGTATAATCGATGTAGCTCGTCGCTGCCGCATCCAGCGTCGCGATCTTCCGGTAAACCGCATCCGTCACGGACTTCCGGTACACCTCGTAACCCGCCGCCGTCGCATCCGAAGCCGTCCATTTCACATGCGCCCGGTTCGACTCCACCGTGAAGTCAGCCAATACCGGCGCCGACGGCGGCACGACGTCGTATGGATCGGCATAAACCTGCAGCGTCACCGTAGGCGAAACGGTAAAGCGTTCCCCGTTATCGGTCGAAGCTTTCGCAAAATAACGGTATTCCCCGGATTCCGTCGGTTCGAACGACGCCCAATACGTCTTCGCGCCGCCGTTATCGGCTTCGTAACGGAGCTTTGTCTCCAGAGCGTCCGCCGGATCGGCGCCGTCCTTGTAATAGCCGAGCCGCGCAATCAAGTTCGGCGCCTCTTTGCCGGCGTATACCGGATTATCGGTGAGACCGCTGACGCTCAGATCAACCGTAATTTTACCGGTCGTCTTCCCGACGCCAAGATACACCGCATTCGTCACCGCAGACGGCGTATCGACGCCCGTAATCGTGTAAGCCGGCGTGGCGGCCGACATTTCGCTTAGGAAGCTTTCGCCGGCGCCGATCTTCGCGGTCACCGCGTAGTAATATTTGGTCCCATTGGTAACGTTCACGTCGGTATACGCGAGTCCGTTCGCCGTGCCGACCATGGTGAGCGATCCGCCCTCGATGGCGGCGCGATACACTTGGTAGCTTTCAGCGCCCGGCACCGCCGACCACCCGATTTCGACGCGTCCGTCTTGCCCTTGCGCCGTCACGCCGGTTACCTGCGGCACCATTTGCAGATTAACCGTCGACACCATCATCAGGCCGGTTTGGGCCGGAATCGTGAGCGTCAGCTTCCCGCCGGTCACCGTGCTCTCCACTTGACCGTGCAGGCGGTCGCTCAGGACCAATCCGTTCGGCAGAAACCCGGCCACGTCGGCCTCGATCGTGCGTTCCGCATGGCTGCGGTTGATGACCAGCATCGCGCCTTTCGCTTCATTTTTGCGGGCATAAGCGATCACATCGTCCTTGGCGTAAGCCGTCATGATTTCGCCGGTGCGGAAGACGGATTCGCTGTTTCGGATCTGCGCCGCCTTTTGATAGATCCCGAACAGCTCTTGGTACGCTCCATTGCCCTTAAAACCGCCGTCTCCCTCGGCCGTCACGCGTTCCCAAGGGAACGCCCGGCGGGAATCCGGGTCCTTCGTCCCCGTTACGCCAACCTCGTCGCCGTAATAGATCGTCGGAGCCCCTGGATAGCCCATCTGGAAAATAGCGGTCAGCCCCTGCTGCTTCAACGCGTTAGCGCTCGCTTCCGGCGCCATCGCCAGGTGCTCCTCCTCCCACTCCGGATGGTCGTACTTCGTAATCGAGCGCGTCGTGTCATGCGAGCCCACAAGGTTCATCATCGCCTGCCACGCTTCCCGCGGGTAATCCTCTCGAATCGACTCCAAAGCCTGATTCAAATTGTCCGCGTTACCGGAAGCGATGAAGTTTTGGATCGCTCCGCGGAACCGGTAATTCATCACCGAGTCGAACTGGTCGCCCAGCAAATAACGCGTCGCCACGCCCCACTCTTCGCCGATCAGCACGGGATCTTCGATCTTGCTGCCATTCGCGTCCGTGCGTCCGGCGGTGGATTTAACCGCCTGGCGGAACTTCGCCCACGTGCCTCCGGATACGTCCGGGGCTACGTCCAGCCGCCAGCCTGTCGTCCCCATCCACAGCCAGCGCTGCGAGCCGACGGCCTGCATCTGCTGCTGTGCGGACGCATCGGAACGCCCGGTAAGATCGTACCCGATCACATGATCGCGGTAATCGATGTTATTCCACTCATGCTGTCCCGGAATGGACAACGTATCCGCCGGCAAATACTCCGTAGGCGTCGTTTGCGGCTCTTTCGCATCCATAACCGGCAGCGAGTCGTAGCCCCACCAAGCGTCATATTTATAGTGAAGCCCGTCGTCATCCCGGTTTTTCACTTTCTCGTTCAAGACGGTAAACCAGCTGACGTACCGGAAATCGTCCGGCCAGCTGTAGTTCGCGCCTGTCATCGGATTGATGCGGCTTGTGAAGGAAGCCCGCACCTCCGCTTCCGCGTCGGCCCGCGCTTTCCCTTCGCCGTTCATCTTGTCGTACACCTTCGCCCAATATTCGTAGGCCCCGATCTCCGGGTATTTCTCATACCTGTCGAAATAAATCGAATCGTCGCCGACATGGTTAAACACGCCGTCGTTGATGACTTTAATGCCGGCCTCGCGGGCCGCTTTCGTAAAGTTTTGAAACACCTGATCGGACGCTTCGCGCGTCTTCACATAATCGAGCCCGGACTTCGGATCACCCGGTATAACGTATACCGGCTCCCCGAACATCGGATCGAGGTGCTTATAATCGGTGGCATCGTATTTATGGTTGGATGCGGCCCAAGCGACCGGGTTCAAGTACACCGCCGTAATGCCGAGCGACTTTAAGTATTGAAGCTTCTGCAGGATGCCTTGAATGTCGCCGCCGTAAAATTCATTCGTCCACGCGCCGTCGGACCTCGCGTCCGGATAGTAAGGCGCGTTCTCCGGCTTGAGGCGGTCCGGATTTTCCGGCATGTCGGACCACTCGCCCCATACTTGATCGGCCGCCGGATCGCTGCCCACGCCGCCGTCGAAGTACTGCAGCTTCTGGCCGTTCTTGCTCGTCGCATACTCCGGACGGTTCGCTCCGCGCGCGCCGTCCAGCAGCTTCGCCCGGTTGTTCGCCTCGCTCCCGTCAAAGAAACGGTCCGGGAAAATTTGATAGACGACCGCATGCTTGATCCAATCCGGCGTGCGGTAATGCGGATCGTAAACGGTCAAGTCGTAAGGGATTGCGCCTTCGTCGCTGACCGCACCGGCTCCGCCGCGGCTGCCGTCGTCGCCATACTCCGTTTTGGTCGAACCGTCGATAAGAATGAACTTATAACCCCAGATTCCGATTTTACCGGCGAAAGCGCTTTTCGGAACGGTGATTTCAAAATAGTCCTTGTCTTCAACGCTTGTCACCCGCCGCATCGCATACGAGGTCGAGAGCCCGTCGGGCGCGGTCAGCTCGGCTTTCGCCGTCTGCACGTCATCGCGCTTGGCGGCCATCCGCAGCGTCACGTCCTGCTCGCCGGCGGCAATGGCGCCGAACGGCTTTTTGTAAGTAACCGAGCGGCTGTCGAAGGCGAGCTGATCCTTCTGGATGTCGCCGTCGAAAGTGCCTTCCTTGGGCACGTAATCGTGCGTCAGCGTTTTGTTCGCCGCAGCATAGTCGATCGTGAAGGTGACCTCCGCCGGGTCGATCGTGACGAGTTTAACATTTTGGCCGTTAGCGCCGTAATCGTTGCCGTTCCAGCTGTCGCTGAAATTAACTTTGGCTTCGTACGAACCGGCCGGGAACGTGCGTTGGAGCTTGTACACGGTGCCGTTAAAGTTATAATCGACGAAAAATTGCTTCGCCTCGCTTGGAGACCACTCGCTCTCGCCCCACAGCGTTTGCAGATTGCCCACCAGCCTCGGCCACTGGGCTTGTGAGAGCGCAGGCACATACTGCGTCAGCCCCTGCACGTCCGGCAGCGAAATGCGAGCCTCGCCGATGGCTTCGTTGATGTAAAAGTTAACCTTCGTCGTCTCGGCAAGCGAGAAGGAAAAATTGTTGCCGTTGTGGCTGAATCCGTCCCAGGTGCCGCTTCGCACCAGCTTGAATTCGTAGCTGCCTGCTTCGAACACGCGGGAATACTGGTAGAAGTCCCCTACCAAATGTTTCATCCGAGTCTCTGCCGAATCGTTCGACCAGCCCTGGAAGCTTCCGACGACCACCCACTTCGTCGTCCCTCCCGGCTGATCCGTCAGCTCGTCGGCGGTAATGGCTGCTGCCGCCCTCGCTGGACCGACCGTCAGTCCGAACAGCGCCTGAAACAGCATAAGCGCGATCGTCAGGACGGCAACCCCTCTCAGGCTGCGATTGCTTTGCAGGAATGACATGACTTCATGAACCTCCTTTATGTACGTTTATATCCAGGCGCGGCATGGCTAACCGCGTAGATACCGGTTGGTGCGGGTCTTCTTGTCCGATCGGGCGGGCCGTACACGCAACCCGCTTCCGGTCCTTTCGCAGCAGGATCGAAGCGTGGCGGGAAAGAAGGGCGTTAATGGCCCCTTTGGCGCATAACCGACAAGCATTAAAGGGTTCAGAACCCGTGCAAACGCGAGATTTGGTATGCGCATACAACATGATGTAAACGTTTGCCCAATATCCCAAATATTGGGTTTTATTTTCATCTTAACACTTCGCTTCATGCGCCGTAAGCGGAAAAAATTGATCGTTTGGGGTGAAAATGTTGATGTACTCACCTCTTTGGCGCGCTGCCGTTCTACGGGCACAAAAATAAGGAGATGGGCAAACGCCCATCTCCTTATCCATCTGCCGCTATCGCGCCAATGCCTTACTACGTGTTAATACCGCGGCACGCGGGAACGGCCGCTTCGACGCTTACGTCCATTCGTACGGCTTAGTCGTACCGCCTTCTTCTTCGGTCTGGCGACGGCCGCTTGAACGTCGGCCACCACGTTAGCCAGCTGCTTGAAGACCGGGGACATCTGCTCGGCCGATTGCCAGATCGTATGGACTTTATCCATCGCAACCAGCAGTTCATCCAATCCTTCGTTCACGTTCCGGATTAAGCCCGGCAACCTGCTCACCATATCCATCACCCTTCGCTTATTCGGATTGTCGGATGCTGTATCTTATGCGGTAAAAGCCCGGTTTGGCTTAGGCGGATGTCCCGCTGGGGCGAAACGCCGCGAAAATGTATTTGACCGTCTGACTGGCCGTCTGTTCCGGATCGAGTTCGCTTTCCGACAGCATGGAGGCGTAGTTGATAATTTTTTTATGAGCTAACGCCGCTCCCATGACGAACATCCAGGCATGGTCCAACGAATCGAACTGAAAGACGCCCTGCGCACGGCCTTGCTCCAGCAGCTCGCGCGCTTTACGCCAAATCGGCGCCGTGAAGGAAGTCACGATCTCGGTGCGCGCCGAGCGCATCTCCAGCTCCTGCTGTAAAATCGTGCTGAACTCGATATCCTCCATGCCGAACATGATCACCTCGGTGACGAGCAGCCGAAGCCCTTCCACGGGATCTTTCAACAGCGTCTCGTATTCCGACATCCGTTGGCCGGGAAAAAAGTTCTCGAACAGCGCCCGAAACACGTTCTCCTTCCCGCCGAAATAATACGAGACGAGCGCGACGTTCGCACCGGCTTCCTCGCATATTTGTCTAACGCTCGTGCCGTCAAAGCCCTGTTTGGCAAACAGCTTTTTGGCGGCGAGCAGGATACGCATTTTCATTTCGGATTCGGCTGCAGCCATGCCGCATTCTCCTTCTCTGGGGACAGTTGTTTCTTCATTATGGAACGAATGGACACGAATCGCAAGGCCTGAAGCGGTATCCTTAGCGAGCGGGAACCGGTTCGCCGGTCTTTACAGCCGCCTCGTTCGGCTTGTTGCTTTCTTTACGCAAGCCGGTGGCAAGCAAGCCGGCCGCGGCGCACACGAGGAGAATGCAGGCAAGCGCTCCCGCATCCCCGGCCGCGCTCGGACCGCCGAACAGCAAGTTCATGCCGCCCTCCACCGCATAGGTCGCCGGCAAGTACTGGCTGAAGCTGTGATAGAAGCTTCCGAGCAATTCTCGCGGCACCATGGCGCCGGACGATACGAGCTGCACGGATAACATCGCGATATTAAACAACATGCCGGCCATCCCGAAAATGATCAGGAACATCTGCGAGAAGAACATGAACGTCATGAGAAACAGCGCCTGAAACAGCCATACGGAAACAAATCCGCCGGCGTGCTGCCCGCCCATCGCGACAACCAGGGACGTGCCGATCAAGGCAATAACGACGGAGGATGCGAGGTTAATCACGACGCGCGCGCCGAATTTGCTCCATCGGGAAAAGTCCGGCCCGAGCTGCATCGTGGCCTGCTGCACGTTCATCCCCATAATCATGGCGCCAACGAAAGACGCGAGCACCATCATCATCGGCACCATTTGGTTGTTCATGCCTTGAACCGTGTTCGTATAGGCAATGTTCGACTTCACTTTATCGGAAATGCCTTGAGCGATTGCCTGCGCTTGCGGTGCCGGAACTTTCGCCTGCTTCAACACCGCTTCCGCGCCTGCGACCGTCGCTTCTTTATTAACGGCGGCGGTTACGCCGGATGCTACGCTTTGCATCATGCTTTTGATCAACGCAGGATTCGATTCGTTAATGACGTACCGGATTTCGGCCTGCTGTCCTTGCGCCTGCAGCTGCTTGGAGAGGTCGGCGGGCAGGTGAAGCACCATCTGCACTTCACGCTCGTTCAGCTTGTCTTGGGCTTGGTCGAGCGAACTCTCTTTCACGAGCTGGAAAGGCAGGCTGCCGGCAAGCTGTTCGACAATGTTGGCCCCCATTGCGGGGTCTTCGTTGACGACAGCAATTTTCAACTGGTTGACGTTATCGGTTACTCCGTTGTATCCAGTCATCCAAATCAGGCTGAAAATGATTTGGAACATCATGGCAGTAGCAATACCGATGACGGTTGCGGGCTTTTTAAAATAAGCTTGTAACGCTTGCAGCATGACAATCTCTCCCTTATCTATGTATAGGATGTTTAACTTAAACATTTGTTTAAATTAAACGTTTGTTTAAATTATAGGCGGGAGAAATTTCTTTGTCAACGATGTTTTCAAGCTTTTTCCTGGGGGCAAAACAGGCATAAGGGGAAGGCGTTCATGGAAGGGCATAGATAGAACCCGGACCTATCGGCCAAGGCCTTCCGCAAGGCTCCCCGAAGATCTAACGCAGGGAGCCTTGTGACCTTGGCTTCAGCAGCAGGCCGCTCTTAAGGCCAAACCGCCGTCAGCCGGCGGGGTCAACCGCGGAACGAGCTGCGGAGAACGATGACGAGCAGGATGTACAGCACCAGGATGATCGCGGTAGACGGCCACAGGCCTCCGTGATGATGATGGTGGTGGTGTTTCTTCGGCGCGTAAATGTTAACTTCTTCATAATGAACGTTGATCGGAGCGCCGTACATCGGCTCCGGCATTTCGACCGGAGAAACGGCCATAGGCATCGGAGCTGGCATTGGAGCTGGCATTGGGGCCGGCATAGCGAACGGTTGATACTTTTCCATAGGATAAACACCTCCGTAATATTTGGCGGAGCCGCCGTGAATGCATGCAGGCGGTGGTCCAGGTCCGGGCGGACCGTCATAGTCAGGTGTTCCTCTCGAACACATCATCAGTCTATGGCCTTCCACGTTTGCGGATCACGGTATTCACCCATGTCTGGAAAATTGGACTCCCGCCCTGCGCCGAAACTGCCAAATCGGGCAAACCGCAGGAACCGGCGGGCGGCGTGAAGGGCGCATACCGCCCGCTTGCCTCGGCATCGCCAAACAGGAGGGTTCGGGCGCCCCGGAACTCGTCAGCAACAGTTGTTCGGACCGCTGCGAGCGGCAGAGCGGCAGAACGGCAGAACGGCAGAAGGCAGGCGGACCCTCCTCTCGTCTCCCCCGGTTTACAAACCGAAAAGAACCCCTCGAAGGAAGGGGTTCTTGTTGCCTTATCTATACGTACGGGTTATGCTCCCGCTCGTAACCGATCGTCGTCTTCGGGCCGTGTCCCGGGTAGACGATCGTATCGTCCGGCAGATCGAACAGCTTGCCATGGATCGAATCCATCAGGTCGCGCTGACTGCCGCCCGGCAAATCGGTGCGGCCGACGGACAGCTTGAACAGCACGTCGCCACCGAACAGCTGGTTGCCGTACAGGAAGCTGACGCTGCCCGGCGAATGGCCCGGCGTATGGAACACCTGGAAGGTAACTCCTTCCAGCAGCGTCAGCCGCTGGCCGTCGTCAAGCCCGTGCTCGGCCGGATCGGTCGTAATCGGCGCGCCAAGCTCGGGCCACCGCGCCGAGCCGTTCCGCTTCGGATCGGTGAGCCAGTCGCTCTCCGCATCGTGCAGATAGACCGGACAGCCTTTGCTGTGCCGCAGTTCGTCCACGCCTCCGATATGATCGAAGTGGGCGTGCGTCAGCAGAATCGCCTCGATCTCCAGATCGCCGATCCGTTTCAACAGCGGTCCGGGGTTCATTCCGGGGTCGATGACGACGCCCTTGTTCACGCCGGGAACGGTGAGCAGATAGGCATTCGTCTGCAGCGGTCCAAGCGAGAATGCTTCCACCTTCAAAACCGGTTTTTGTTCCATAGCCGGCGCCTTAGAACGTGGACAGCAGCTCGCGAAGCTCTTTCACGATGACCGTCTGGTAACCGGTGCCTTCACCGTACTGGCGGACCATCTCTTCGCGCGCGACTTTGATTTTATCTTGATAATCCGGGGCTTCACGGTCCGGGTTTTCCTGCTTGAACTTGTTCATAACCGCTTGCACGTGCGCCGGACGCGGTCCCCAATGGCCGAGCACGAACCCGCTGAAATCGGTAAAAATGACGATCGGAATCGCTTCGCCGCCCATCGTCAGGAAGTCGGCCATCACGTCCGGATGCTCTTCTTTAATCAGCACCTCGGTCGGAATGCCGGAAATTTCAAGCGCGCGGAATACTGCAGGCACGTTGCGTACAACGTCGCCGCACCAATCGGCCGCCAAAATCAGGCAGTGCAAATCGTCACGGTTGTTGAGCGATTCGAAAAACTCTTTGTCCGCCTCGTTCTCCCACGTGAACGCGTCGTACCACTCTTTGAACTTCTCCTGGTTTTTCGTCATCCCGCTTATAAACTGCTCGGGCGACAATCCTTTGCGCAGCTTGCTGCTCAAATTTTTGCTCATCTCGGCTTCATCCTCCTTGATTAGGTGTTGCTATGGATTATTGTACCAAAAAAAGTTCCCTTGCTCCAAATGATCTGCGTAAAATCGCTGGGAGCGAGGGAACCCGGAGAACGCCTCTTACTGGCTGTTTTCGGTAATCAGGCGTTCGATGGAAGCGACGTCTGCCGGACTGAGCGTCCGGGTCGGGCGATAGGTCTTAATATGCTGCACGAGCCTGTCCGCTTTCAACGTCGCAAAGGCGGGACTTGAGCCGATCAACTGACTGTCCGGATGGGTGAAGCAGACGATGCCCACGACGTCCGCACGCAGCTTATGCTCCTTCAGCAGTTCTTTCAAGACGCGCTCGTGCCGGTACAAATGCACCGTCGGATCTTGTCTGCCGGCCTCGCCGGTGCCGTCGCGAAGTGCATTCGTTTGCGCCCGGCCGAGACTGCTCTCGTCGAATCGAATCTCGCCCGATGCATGATTCGATTCGATATGAAAGACGCCGTTGGGCCCGATGACAATATGGCCGATCTGCTGCTGCGAGCCGCCGCCCTTGACCCGGAGGCCGTGAAGGATGCGGTATTCGCCTCCGATGTACTTCAATTGATGAGCTGTGGCATGCTCTCCATCGCTGAGTTCTTTAGCCGGTGCAGCCGGAGCCGTCCCGCTCCCCTCACGACGACGCGCCGCCCGGCGAATGAGCCATTTCCAAACAAAATAAAGCAAGGCAAGCGCGATCGCCCCATATAACGAAGGCTTCACATAAGGAGCGGCCACTTCATCGATCTGTTCCCAATTGTCGCCAAGCGCCTGTCCTAAATAGACAAACAAAATCGCCCATGGAATGGTCCCCAGCAGCGTGAAAAACAGAAACTTCCAAACCGGCATCCGCGCCATTCCGGCGGGAATCGAAATCGCTTGACGCAGCACCGGCACGAAGCGCGCCAGGAAGACCATACCGGGCCCGTATCGGTTAAACCAATTTTCCGCAATATCGAGATGTTTTTTCTTCAGATGCAAATACTTGCCGAATTTGTCAAGCACCGGACGACCGCCGTAACGTCCGAGCCCATACAAGATCAATTGCTGCAGCATGCAGCCGATCGTGCCGAATACAATGGCGCCGACCAGCGACACTTGGCCGCGGGACACCAGGAAACCGCCGTAGGCGAGCACAATCTCACTCGGGATGACCTCCAGGGCGAGTCCGAGCAGAATGCCCCATACGCCCAGCCCTTCAATAAAATGAAGCGCCGTAGTAATCAAGTTATGCAATAGCTCACTCATGACCTCACAGCCTCTTCCTCTCCCTATGATTTTCCGAAATATAGGTTAGCTTGCCGCTCTTGTCTCTCTCAAGCCTATCTTATTCTATCATAAGCCTGTTCAGACCGCAGCCCGCGATATGGGCGCGCAGCAAATTCACGGGACGACGCGGCGTTCGCTGTTTCAGATGCACGAGCCCGTGTGTGATCTCCTTCTTCCCGAGCGGAGCGCACGCCGATAGCGTCCCGGCGGCCAGCTCCCGACTCACCCCGGAACGGGGAACGAAAGCGATCCCCCAGCCGCTGCGCACCGCTTGCTTGATCATATCCAGCGAAGCAAACTCGGCGCGCCCCATCGCACGGGCGGCTTCCCCGCTCAATAGCGACTCCGCCTCGGACGTGTACATGCAGCGGCTGCCGAACCCGACCAGCCGGGCGTCCGCCGCCCCTCCCCACCCCTTGGCCCGAATCCGCTCGGCTCGTTCCGGCGAGGCCACCCAGATGAGCTCGTCGCGGGCGACCGGTTCAAACTCCATATCAGTCCATCCTCCCTCCCCCAGTCCCGGAATGAGTCCCAGATCGATGCGACGGTCGCGCAGCGCCTCGAGCGTGTCCGCCTGAAATCCGGCAGCGATCTGGACGTCGATGTGCGGATACTTGATGAAAAAGGATTGCAGCGCGTCCCATAAATAAGACGCCCCGAACGACTCCAACACCTGCAAGCGTACGACGCCGCGCGGCTCGCCGTGCTCCGCCAAGCCTTCTTCCAGCTCCGCGCCGAGCTGCAAAAACCGGTACGCATACGCCTCCAGCTTACGCCCCGCCTCAGTCGGTTCGACCCCGCGGGGAAGCCGATCGAACAACCGCTGTCCGACGCTTTCCTCGAGCAGCCGGACTTGCGTCGTTACGGTAGACTGCACATAGCCCAGCCTTGCCGCCGCTTTACTTATACTGCGCTCCTCCAACACCGCGATAAACGTGCGAAAAAAACGCCCCTCCAACCGGTCCAGCAACATCCGCCCACCTCGTTTACCCATCGAATTTACAAATACCAGATATCATAATCATTCGTTATTCAAATCCATCTGTCTCATGCTAGCATAAACGTATCATCGTTTCAAACCTATCCGACTCGATTCGTAAAGGAGCCTGCTGCATGACTACCTCTGCCTCTGACGCTTCCACTTCCAAAAGCTCGCCCTTGCGTCGAGCGCTCGCCTTCCTCGCGCCAGGCCTCGGCGCTTTCGCCGCCATCTTCGCCATCGTACAGCTCGGCGCATGGAGCGGCGCTCTGCTGCTGATGGCGCCGCTTGGCGCTTCGTGCGTGCTCGCTTTCGCACTGCCGGGCAGCCCCTTGGCGCAGCCGCGCAGCATCGTCGGCGGTCACCTGCTCAGCACCGCGATCGGGCTGGCGCTGCAGCATACGGTCGGTTTCCACGCCTGGTCGGCCGCACTCGGCGTCGGACTTGCCATCACGCTGATGCAGCTGACCCGGACGCTGCACCCGCCCGCCGGCGCCGATCCGCTCGTCGTCATGCTGGGAGGCGCCGCATGGAGCTTCCTCTGGACCCCCGCTTTGCTCGGGTCCGCGCTGATCGTCGCCGTTGCCTGGGCGTTTCACCGCCTCCTGCGGCGGCCGTATCCGCAGCGGTGGCGGTAACGGCGCACCGCGCGAATAGCCCTGCTTCGCCTTCGGGAAGCAGGGCTATTTACATTTTCGATTGTTACACATATAATTGTCATAGCAATTATTTATATGGGAGGAGGTGTACAGCTTTGTCATCTGAGAATCCGACTCTGTCGATGGGCTTTTTGATCGGGCAAACGTACCGCAAGATGGTCGGCATCCTCGCCGCGCGGTTTAAAGAATACGACATTACGACGGAACAGTTTTCGGTGCTTTGCCGGTTGGCTGAGCAGGACGGGATCAGCCAGAAGGAAATCGCCGCGCGCACGGTGAAAGATCAGCCGACGACGGCCCGCATTCTCGACTGCCTCATTCGCAAGGGGCTTGTCCATAAAGAAATGAGCGCAGCGGACCGCCGGTCGTTCCTCGTCTATTTGACCCCGCTCGGCCGGGAACGACTTGACGTGCTGCTGCCGCTCGAGAAAGCGACGCTGGCGGAAATTTTTGCCGGCCTTGATGCCGAAGATCTTGCCCGGTTCCGCGAAACGCACCTGCAGCTGCATCGACAGCTTGACGCGCTGCATCAACAACAGGAGGCCTAACCACCATGAATGTACAACAAGAACCACCTGCCGCCAAGCTGTGGACCCGGGATTTCATCCTGCTGACGGTCAGCAATTTGCTGCTTTATTTGAATTTGCAAATGATTACTCCCGCCCTGCCCGCTTATGTGTCCGACGCGTTCGGAGCCGATCAATGGGCGGTCAGCCTCGTGATCAGCCTGTTTGCGCTCTCGGCGATCGTCGCCCGCTTATTTGCCGGACGCGCACTTACCAAGGGGTCCCAGCGCACCTGGATCGTTCTGATCGGGCTGGGGCTTTATATTTTATCGACGGCAAGCTTTTACGCTGCGGGAGCTTTTGCTTTGTTTCTGGCGATTCGGGTTCTTTACGGCGTCGGCTTCGGGATGACCAGCACCGTTTACGGGACGATGGCATCGGATGTCATCCCTTTGAAGCGCATCGGCGAAGGCATGGGCTATTTCGGCCTCTCGACCGGCTTATCCATGGCGCTCGCTCCGGTGATCGGCCTGTGGCTGCTCGACGCCTACGGATTCGGCACGTTGGTGTTCGTCTCGACCGTGCTCGGCGCCCTCATCCTGCCGCTAACCTTCGGCATCCGCACTAGACGCGTGCCGAGCGGCTCGACCGGCCCTTCGACCACAACAAGCGCTACCAGCGCGGCCGTTCGCATCGCACCAAAGCCGCGGCGCAAAATCAGCAAAACGCTGGCCGTCCCTTTCCTGCTCAGCATGATGCTTTCCTTTACCTACGGCGGCTTGATCAGCTTCTTGGCGCTGTTCGGCAAGGAAGCGCATCTGGCCAACGTCGGCTGGTTTTTTCTCACCAACGCCGCGGCCATCGTGCTGATCCGTCCGATAGCGGGGAAGCTGTTCGACCTTAAAGGACATCGCGCCGTGCTGCCGCCTGCCGCGCTGCTGGTTATCGCCGGCCTCATCTGCCTATCGTACACCGCAGGCATCGCAGGCTTGCTCCTTTCCGCAGCCGCATACGGCCTTGGTTACGGCATGCTGCAGCCTTCGCTGCAAGCCTGGATGGTCAAATCGGTGCGTCCGGAGATGCGGGGCGCGGCGAACGCGGCTTTTTACAACTCCATCGATCTCGGCATCGCTTTCGGTTCCCTCCTGCTCGGCAGCATCGCAGCCGGCGTCGGTTACGCAATCATGTACCGCGCTTCGGCCGTCATCATGCTCGTCTTCCTGCTCGTGTACGGACTCGCGCTGTTGGCGGAGTCCAAAGCACTTCCGAAAGCGGCGGGCTAGAACGCAGCAAGCTTTCAGGCCAAGCCCGGACATGTTCAGACAAGCCGCTGCATACACTCAAGGTACAAACCTTGAGATGCAGGTGATTCCTATGACCAAATTTATTGTGCTTAGCTCCAAACAAATACGCGCGTTCAAGCTTGGAGCCGCCGCCCTGCTGCTGGGCGGAGCGGCGTATTTGTTCTTGCAGCGTGACGAGCTGCGCGAGGCGATGGCTCCGGCCTCCACCTCCGCCGTACGGACCGTTCAGCTCGTTACCGGAGAGTTCAAGTCAATCGGCCCGAACGGCAGGACGATCGAAGCTTACCGCTGGGATCCCGGAACGATTTATGTCAAAAAAGGCGACAACGTCCGGCTCAGCATCTTCGGCGTCAACGGCGCCAGCCATCCGTTCGTGATCGAGGGGCTGAACGTTAAAGGGGAGGTCAAGAAAGGCGAGGAGACCGTCGTCAGCTTCCGCGCCGACGAGGCCGGCATTTACCGCATTGTCTGTTTGACGCATCCGGATATCGCGCACAACGGCCCGATGATCGGCTATTTGGTCGTGGATAAGTAGCAAGCTCAGCAGGCCGCAGCGGTAAGCCGCTCCGGCTCCGTTTACCCGGCGGTACGCCCGCCCGCCCTTCCGCATACGATGTAAGCAGGAAGGAGAGTGACAGGGGCCTATGCAGCCGGGGAATAAAATGAAGCATCAGCAGCCGCTGCCTTCGGTTCGGCAAATTCGCCGCACTTGCAGCCGGGAATTGTATCGCGCGCGCAAAAAAGTCGGCCGTCACATCACAGCGGAGCAAATCGACCGAGCCGACGACGTCTATTTCAAGAAGGTGCTGGCAAACTTGCCCTATATCGCCGAGAACGGTAGCAATCGGAAGCTGCTTGCCGATTGGTTCAACGAACACGTATGCGGCGAGGTGGCTGAAATCTACGGCGTGGAGCGGGAAGTGCTGGCTCGCGCGTTTCGGGATTCGTTCGGAGGTTGAGGCTGATTCAAAAAAGACCTGGCGCGCCAGGTCTTTTTTTCGGCTGCCGCCGGGGTATAACGGAAGATGATGCGCTATGTCCCGGCAGCCAGCGCCGCGATCTCGTTCGACTCGTAGATGCGGACGCCGGGCGTTCCCCGCTGCGCAGCGCGGACCATGGCCAAGGCCACCGTCCGCGCTTCGATCGCGCGATACTTGGCCAACCGGCCGATCAGCAGCTTGCCGAGCGGCTTAACCAGCACCCCGGCCAACCGCTCCGCGGGCCGGGCTTCCTTGCGTTCGCCCAGCAGCTGCGAAGGGCGGAAAATCGCAAGCTCCGGCAGCTTCAGCTCCGCTAAAGCCTGCTCGATATCCCCTTTAACCCGCAGGTAGAAGAAGCTCGACTCCCGGTTCGCACCGATGGAGGACACCATCAGAAACCGGGCGGCCCCGTCCCGCAATGCCGCTCTTCCCAGCGCCAAGGGGTACTCGTATTCGACTTGGCGGAAAGCCGCCTCGCTCCCCGCCTTCCTGATCGTCGTCCCCAGTGCGCAGAACACGTCCGCGCCCTGCAGCAGCTGGTCCGTCCCCTCCTCCAGCCGATCGAACAAAACGGTTCGTTCCGTCAGCCTAGGGTGCTGCAGTCCCGTCTGCCGCCGCCCGAGCGTCACTACATGATCGTACCCCGCATGCTCCAGCAGCAAGCGGACAAGCTCACCCCCGACCAGTCCTGTAGCGCCGGCCACAACCGCAATTTTCGACATCCCGCTTCTCCCCCTTTGGCGTTTCATCGTTTAGTTATCCGTATTATTTCATGCCGGGCCGGTAAACACAACAAACTCCGTCAACAACCATACCGGCCCCCGCAACGTCTGCCATGAAGCCGTCTGCCATGAAGCCGGAGCGTGTCCCCCGGTTAGCCGGCCATCCGGCCGCTCCTTCGTCCGGTCGCCCGGTTCTCCCGCTCACTCACCTGTTCGCCTATTCCCTGGCTTATTCAACCGCTCGATTCCTTCCGCTGTGGACCGCGACTTTCTCCATGGGCACACGCCTACTCGTGTGCAGCCCTCCACGCCACACGGTTCCGGCCGCTTCGTTTGGCGTCGTACAGCGCTTGATCGCCAACCCGGATCAGTTTCCAGAGGATCTCGGTGCCGTCTCCGTCCTCGACCGCTTCGCGCTTCGTCACCCCGCCTATGCTTAGGGTCAATGGAATGCGCAGTCCCTGCTCCTCGAACGGAATGGAAGCGACAGATGTACGCAGCTTCTCCGCCAACGTGCGGCCGTGTTCCTCGTCCGACTGCAGGGAGAGGATCATAAACTCTTCCCCGCCGTATCGCACCGCTATATCGCCGCTCCCGCAAGCTTCGCGTATGCGGGTCGCGACATACCGAAGCACAAGGTCGCCCATCAGATGGCCGTACGTGTCGTTCACCTGCTTGAAGTAATCGATATCCACCATCAGTACGGTACAGGTTTTCCCCGAAGCCAGCGCGCCAAGCAGCAGCTGCCCGCCGGTTTGCATCATGTAGCGGCGGTTGTGCAATCCGGTCAGCGGATCCAGCAGCGCGTATTCCTCCAGAAGCCTCACATTCGACTCCAGCTTACCGGACATCAGGTTGAACGTATCGCACAGCTCGCGCAGCTCGACGGGCGCTTGACGGAACGACGACGCCTCGATGCGGTAATCGAAGCCGCCTTCCTTGAGATGTTTCGTGCCTTCCAGCAGGAGCGCAAGCGGCCGTTCGATGCGCCTTGTCAAAATTTTGATGCCGCTGTAGCTGACGATCAGGAAAATCACGATGATCGCGCTCACCACGAACATCGTGTTGTATATATTGGCGAACAAATCATGGCGGCCGATCTCGCCGATAATGATCCAGCGTCCCCCTCCCACCAAGCGATATTCGCCGTATACGCGTTCGTTCCGATAATTGAGATACGAAGCCCCGCTGCTTATTCCGCCGCGCGCGCGTTCGACGATTTCCGTATCGATCTTGACGTTCTGCTGAGGATCCAGCTGCAAGTCCTCCGGTGCCGTAATCAGCGTCCCCTGCCAGTCGAGCACATAAAACTCCGCATTATCGTTGTCGAGTGTATGTATAACATGCTGCAGCGTCGGCAGCCTTACCGAGCCGAAGATCAATCCGGACCAGCTGCCATGCTCGTCATAAGTCGGGTACGAGAAGGCCAGAATCGGTTTACCGGACAATCTGCCGATCATCACGTCAGACATATACGAATTCCCCTGCTGAGCGGCTTTAAAATATTCCCGATCCGCAACCAACGCGCCTGACGTCGATGACGTGTCTAGTTCCATTTCACCGTTCTTATTAACGAACACGAGCCTCTCAAACTCGTGCTGCTGCCGGATGAAGCTTTCGAAATTGCGGCGTATCCCGTCCTTCTGCAGCTTCTGGACGGCTTGCGTCTCTGACATTTGCCGAATATCGCTCATCCGCTCCCGCAACCAGTTCTCGATCATCATCGCCTGCAGCGTCAGCTGATTTCCCAATTCGCGGTGCGCGACCTCTCTGGCCTGCCGCTGCGTAGTGAAGAAGTAGGCCAGCACGACCGATAAGCCGAGAACGAGAATAAGGACGGCATACCACATACGCAATTTTTGTTTCAACGTTTGTTGCCGTGCAGCACGAACCATCGGTCAACTCCTTTCCTACTATCGCATGATAAGTTTTCATTGAGAAATAACGGCTGGTTGACTATACTGAATCTATTGTGTGAAAAAAAGGAGAGTCGCTAGATGGAATGGCCGGCTTTAGACATGCTCCTGTTTCTGATCGCGGCTGGATTTGTAGCTGCATTCATCGATTCGGTCGTTGGCGGCGGCGGGCTCATCTCCGTGCCTGCGCTGATGCTCACCGGATTGCCGCCCGGTCTCGTGCTCGGCACCAACAAGCTCGGCGGGACGCTGTCGTCGCTGACGAGCACCGTCTCTTTTTTTCGTTCAGGGAAAATACATAAAAAGATTTCGCTGCTTCTGTTTCCGCTATCGTTCGTCGGCGCGGCGCTTGGCACCTACACGGTGCATCTGCTGCCTTCCGACTTTCTCCGGCCGCTTGTCGTGGGCTTGCTAATCGTCATATTAATCTATACGTTAGTCAAGAAGAACTGGAACGGCTCGGGCAGCTTGAAGCCGATGACGCCGCTCCGCCGCACAGGACTTGCCGCCTGCGCGTTCGCGCTCGGGTTTTACGACGGCTTCTTCGGACCCGGAACCGGCTCGTTTCTGCTGTTCCTGTTTCTCATGATCGGTTACGATTTTGTCGGCGCATCGGCGAACGCCAAAGTATTGAACTTTGCAAGCAACATCGCAAGCCTCGCCTCCTTCTTTCTGTTAAAGTCGGTGCATATCGGCTACGGACTGCCTATGGGCTTGTCTATGATCGTCGGGGCTTACGTCGGTTCGCAGCTTGCTATCCGCAAAGGCTCGACTTATGTAAAGCCCCTCTTTATCGGGGTCACGTCGTTGTTGATCGGCAAGCAGCTATGGGATCTGCTCTTATAAAACAAATGGAGAGGTGTGCGGTCCGATTAATTCGGCGCTCAACCTCTCCTTATTTTTTCGACACGTATTGTCGAAACCCTTTTTTTTACGCAGGGTATCACGTCGTGTTAACGATACAGGTAGCCAAATGGTCGGCAGGCCAAATGTGCTTGATTTGATTGCTGCGCCATTCAGCTGCAGGGTCTTGGGCCGTGTGCGGATCGCTTACCGGGCGTAAATCCTCCCAGACGCACTCGACGCCCAACCCGCCCGCTTCGCCGGCAAACATACTGCAGCCCCCGCAAAAATCATGCCGCTGCTTCTCGTCGAACTTCACCACTTTATTTCGCAAGCAGCAGTAAATGCGCCCGCTTTCGTCCTTAAGGTTGATATGATGAATTTGACGCATACGCATTGCTCCTTTACCAGGCGATCGGATGATGACACCAAGAGGGTAATATCCATTATATATGCGGACGAACCTCGTTATGTGAAAAGAATGGGACGGCTTGTATCCCTTTACTTTAGAGTGGAAACCTTGTATAATCGGCATTGCCTAATTATCGTTAGTTAGGAAGGAGGGGGCAGGATGACTGCCGGTAAAATAAGAGAGGCCGCGCTGCAGCTATTTGCGCGAAGCGGGTACGACGGTGTTCCGCTGTCAGAAATCGCAGCCGCCGTCGGTATCAGAACGCCTTCCATCTACGCTCACTATAAAAGCAAAGACGACTTGTTCATAGCCGTCTTCGAAGACTGTCTTCAGGAGCATACGCGCCGGATGAAGCAGTTGATCGGGGATTTGCAAGACCGGGGCGTAGAGGAGAAGCTGCGTACGCTGTTTCAGGATGCAAGCCGCAGCTATTTGCTTGGTCAGGAGCAAGTGACCTTCTTGAAGGTGGCTCTGCTGTTCCCGCCCGCGCCGCTGCAGGACAAGCTGCGCGAGCAATTCGCCTTATCGGAACGGCTGCTGGACGAAGCGCTGGGCAATATTTTCGAGGAAGGCATGCGTTCCGGCCTGCTTCGCCGGGAGCCTGTCGACGATCTGATCGCTTCGTTCTACTGCCTGCTGGACGGCATGTTCTTGCAGCAATATTATTACCGGCGCGATGACTGGCAACAGCGGATCGATGCCGTGTGGTCCATATTTTGGAAAGGCATTATGCAAGCGAACATCATCTAGAGGGGAGATAAGCACCATGGCTTGGGTTTATTTGGTGATTGCCGGATTGATGGAGGTTTTTTGGGCCATCGGGTTAAAATATACGAACGGGTGGACGCGGCTGACGCCAAGCATCCTGACGGCAGCCGGCATGATCGTCAGCTTCTATTTCCTGTCGCTCGCGATCAAAACGCTGCCGATGGGCACCGCTTACGCCGTCTGGACCGGTATCGGCGCCGTCGGTACGGTTGTGATCGGCATGCTGTTTCTCGGGGAACCGCGCGATTTGCTGCGGATCGGTTTTTTGATCGCCATTCTGGTCGGCCTTATCGGCCTGAAAATGACGGCATAACGAAAAGCGGAACTGTGATCCTGCATCCGGTTCCGCTTTTCGTTATGTGTTCGTTCCGCGGTGCCATGCCGCAATCAGCTTCTACCGTGACTTGGCGGTAGAAGCGCGCATCTCCGCTTCAGCATCAGCCCCGGCTTTGGCGAATTGCGTGCGGTACAGCTTCGCGTACAGCCCATCCGCCGCAAGCAGCCCGGCATGTCTTCCGGTCTCCGCGATACGCCCCGCCTCCATGACTACGATGCGGTCGGCGGTCAAAATTGTCGACAGCCGGTGTGCGATGACGAGCGTCGTCCGCCCGCGCATCAGCTCGTCAAGCGCCGCCTGCACGAATGCTTCCGAAGCCGAATCGAGATGCGAAGTCGCTTCGTCGAGGATAAGGATGCGCGGGTCCTTCAAGATCGCGCGGGCAATCGACAGCCGCTGGCGTTCGCCGCCGGAGAGCCGGTGCCCCCGCTCGCCAACCATCGTATCGTAGCCTTGCGGCAAGGCGGAGATGACCTCATGGATATAGGCCTGTCTACAGGCCTCCTCGATTTCTTCCTGCGAGGCTTCGGGCTTCGCAAAGAGCAGATTTTGACGTACCGTATCGTGAAACAGGAACGACTCTTGAGTCACGAAAGCCATTTGTTTCCGCAAGCTGTGGAGCGTGACGTCCCGGATATCGCGACCGTCGATGGTAACAGCCCCTTCGGTCGGATCGTATAACCGCGCAATCAGTCCGATCAGCGTCGACTTGCCCGCGCCGCTCGGCCCGACGATTGCCGTCACTTCGCCCGGATTCGCGCTGAAAGTCACGTCCTGCAGCGCATATTGTCCCGGCTGATAAGCATAGGAGACGCCGCAATATTCGATGCGGCCTTCCACCTCCCGAAGCGGCTCGGCGCCTTCACGATCGCTAATTTCGGGAACCACATCCTCGTACTCGAACAGCCGTTGGAACACGCCGAGCACCGTTCCCAGCTCCACCCGCAAATTGAGCAGCGTGGCGACCGGTCCGTATAGCATGCCGAGGTAAGCAGCGAAGGCGACGATGCTGCCGATCGTCATCGTTCCCTCGATCACCTTCCAGCCGCCGTACAAATAAATCAGGGCGGTTCCGAGCGGCCCCAGCACCCCGATGACCATCCCGAACCAGCGCCCGACCAAATTGAGCCGAAGCTCCAGCTGCATAACCCGTTCGTTCAGCTCGGAGAACTGCCGCTGCTGCTGCGGCTCCTGCTGAAAGATGCGGGTCAGCAGCGCGCCCGACACGCCGAAGATTTCGCCCAGACGGGCGGACATATCGCCCCGCACGCGCTGCGTCTCGATGCGGAGCCGCTTGCGGATCGCCGACACTTGCCGAACCGGCAGCAGGAACAACGGCAGGATGACCGTCGCCAAGATCGCCAGCTGCCAATCCAGCGCGAACAAAATGCCGACACTCGTCAGCACGATCGCGGATTGCGTTACCGCCGAGACGACGAGCGTGGAGACGACGTTCTGCACCGCCTGTACGTCCCCGGTCAGCCGCTGGATGATCTCGCCCGCTTTCGCGTCGGTAAAGAACCCCAGCGATTGCCGCTGCAGATTGGCGAACAGCGACTGCCGTAAATCGCGCATAACGCCTTGAGCGACCTTCGTGTTCTGATGGTTTTGCCAAACGCCGAGCAGCCCGCTCGCGAGCGGCAGCAGCACGAGCAGACCGACCATGACGAGCAGTCCCGTTTTATTGCCTTCCGGCAGCGCATGATCGATGATCTCCCGCATCACGAGCGGGGGGATGAGACCGATCACGCCGCCGACCAGCGCCAGCAGCACGATCGCTGTCAACTGCCCCCTGTACTTGCGGAACAGTCCGTATATGCGGGACAACGGCACGTCCTTGAGCTCCGCCTGGCCGCGCTCCTGCAGATCGTGTCTCGATCCGCCTGCGCCCATTCCTCTCATGAACGCTCCTCCTTATGCTTGCCTTCCGATTCTGAAGGAAGAGGAAATACGGCGCGAATCGCCGCCGTCACTTCTCGGGCCATATTCATCACCCGGTTCAGGGACGTGCTCTGCAAGATGGCGTACTTCTGCCCGGCATCCATGTTCACGATCCCGGCTATCGAATACGTGCCCAGCAGGGGCAGCTGCTTGCCGACAGATTTGCCCGGTGCGATCGGTCGGTTCGATACCTGGTACCATCCTAACGAGGACGCCTGCCCAAGACAGGCATCGATAGCGATCGCCACTTTGCCCGGCGGTATTTCATGGAGACGCTCGAACAGATTGCTCGCATCCAGAGGATGCGCAAGCGTTCCGATCACATGCCGGTAGCCGGACTCCTCCAGCATCGAGCCGATGAGAGGCCCGAGCGCATCCCCAGTCGAGCGATCCGTTCCAATACAAAGAAACAACAGGTCAAGCGTCGTCACCCCCTGCTGCCGGATCAACCGCAGAAACTCAGGCAGTTCGTCCGCCCTTACCTTTTTCCGAAATAACGGCTGCGCCGTATCTCCCCCCATCGCCATTCCCCCTCACCCGATTCTAGCTGCCGAATCTTCATTCTTTTATTATATGGCAGCATCAGGCGACTGGACAACGCCCCGCAGCATTTGTTGCGCCTGATCCAGGCATGCTATAATTTTCTGAAAACCGAGTACAGAATGAAGGTGAACCATGAATTTCACGGAAGGCTTGGCCTTAGCAGCGCTTGGCTACTGGCTCTTCATGCTGCTGGACGTGCTTCGTGCCCGGCGATGGATGTTCAAGCTGCCCCGTTACGCGGGTCATCCGACTATACCGGCGCAGCCTAAGCGGTCGGCGGACAAGCAGGCGCCCTCCCTTCCACCGCTCGTATCGATCATCATCGCCGCGAAGGAGGAAGAGTCAACGATTGCCGATACGGTGAAGCATCTGCTCGATCAAACCTATCCGCGAATCGAGATTATCGCCGTGAACGACCGCTCCCGCGACAGCACCGGCCGCAAGCTGGACGAGCTCAGGCGCTGGTCCGAGAACCGCGGCGATCTTCACATACCGGTACGCATCATTCATATTACATCGCTCCCGTCCGGCTGGATCGGGAAAAACCACGCGCTGTATCAAGGCTACGCCCAGGCTCGCGGCAAATACTTGCTGTTTACCGACGCCGATGTCAAGTTTGCCCCGAACACGGTTTCCGACGCGGTTCATTATTTGCAGGAGGAGCAAGCCGATCATCTGACGCTGGCTCCCCGAATGCGGATGCGGGGCTTTTGGCTGAAGGCGTTCGTGCAATATTTCTTCTTTACGCTCGGCTTGTATGTGCGTCCTTGGCGCTCTAACGACGATTTTCAGCACAAGCACGGCATGGGCATCGGGGCCTTCAACTTGATTACTCGGCACGCTTACGAGCGAATCGGCACACACAAGGCGTTGGCCATGCGGCCAGACGACGACTTGCAGCTCGGACGACTGGTGAAACGCGCCCGATTGCGGCAGCGGCTCGCCTCGGGAGCGGACCATATTGAGGTCGAATGGTATGCCACCCTGCACGACGCCGTCCGCGGGCTGGAGAAAAATTTATTTTCCGGCTTCGGCTACCGTTTGTGGAAAGCGGCGCTGGGGGTTTGCGGCCAGCTCGGCTTGTTCTTCTTCCCGTGGATCGCGTGGCTGCTGCTTCCCGGCTGGAGCGCCTGGACGTTCGCCTTGTCTGCGGCGCTGATGGTCGTCGTTTACTTGCTGTTGATTCGCGCCATGACCGGCGGAAGCGGCATCGAAACGATCGCTCTGCCTGCCGCCGTCCTGCTGTTAACCTATGTCGTCGTCCGCTCGGTCGGATTGACTTTGCGCCAAGGCGGCATTTATTGGCGGGGAACGTTCTATCCGCTGAAGGCGCTGCGGTCCATGAAGGATTCGGATTCATAATAGATCCCGAAAAAATCAGCATGCTGATGACGCTCGCTCTGCTTGTGCTGCGCCAGCACATCGAGTCCTTGTAAAAAATCAGCCCAATTGCTAAGGCACCTGCACACCCTTCTGTGTGTTCGTCATATACTTATTACGTAATCAGCACACTCACACAGCGAGGGAGAGAATGACTTATGCCAGCAAATACGCGTTCTTCCAGCGGTTATCCGCAAATTCAAGATCAGGAGAGAAGCTGGTCCGGTTCACAATATCCGTACCATCATCCACAACACCATTACCATCCGCACCACTACCATCCGTACCACTACCATCCGCACCACTACCATCCGTACCACTACCATCCGCACCACCACTATGGCGGACACGAACATTATTACGGACATGGCGGATACGGCGGGCATGGGCAGGAGTATGGGCAAGTACATGGTCAAGGGCAAGGCGGCTGGCAAGGTCAGGGACGCGGCCGCAAGTAAATGTACGGCAAAAAAACAGCTTGGACAGTATGGCATGAAGCCAACCTCCAGCTGTTTTTTGGTTTGAACCGGTACCGCTTTTAACGGACTTGCTTCGGCTGATGTGTGTTCGAAGCGGTAACATCCAGACTTTGTATCGCTTGCGTCAATTGATCCTGCACCTGCGCAAGCTCTTGGTGATGATGGTCGTTATCTTTGGCGACCATCTGCCCCTGCGCTTTATGCAGCGCATGCTGTGCGGCTTCCATCTCGGCCAAAGCAGCCTGCACCTTGTGCGGGTTCGACTCCAATTGGGCGTGTCTGACGGCCATTTCCGCATCTTTGGCAACTTGAATGGCCTTCTCGGTGTTGTCGATGACGTGGCGCAGCGGCATTTGATGCTGGTTCACTTCGGTCATGTCGGCATCTTCCTCTCGGCTCCAATGTGTACGTTCAGCCTTTAAGATGCGCGAAAACCGACATTTTCATTCCTCCATGGGGCACCCTGCCCGCGCAACCTACGGCTTCCTTACGCGCTCGTATACGACAAAATCATAATCGTAGGGATTTTTCTCATCCTTGACGCCCCGCTCGCGCGAAACTTCACGCCACTCCAGCGGCTCGAGCTCCGGGAAGAACGTATCCGCCTCAAAACGGTGCGCAATTTCCGTGATATACAGCCGATCCGCGTACGGCATCAGCAGCTGAAACACTTCGGCTCCGCCGATGACGAACAGCTCTTCTTCCTCGTTGCGGCCGCCGCGTCCGTACACTTGAGCAGCTTCCTCCACCGAGCGGATGACCGTACAGCCTTCGGCCTGAAACGATGCGTCCCGCGTCAAAATAACGTTCGTGCGCTTCGGCAGCGGTTTACCGATCGAATCATACGTTTTACGTCCCATTAAGATGGTAGACCCCGTTGTCTTCTTGCGAAAATAGGCCAGGTCAGCCGGTAAATGCCAGGGCAACCGGTTGTCAACCCCAATCCCCCGGGCCTCGTCCATCGCCAAAATATAAGAAATCGTCATCCGCCAACACTCCTTCCGTCCTGCCTATATTTCCCCTAACCCATTTAATGTTTAACCACAATGATTTTGGGCATTTTAATTGTTATCCATCATATCACATTTGAAAGTGTACGGAAATCTTCGCCTTCAAGTCCTCCCGGTGCCGTGTTATACTAAAAGTAAGGGGCAAGCCCACTACCGCTCATTGTGTTGGAGGTTATATGAAAGCGCTTAACAAAAAAGATTACACGCTCCATTCCGTCAAAAATGCGATGCGCATCTTGCGTTTGTTCTCCTTGGAACGTCCCGAACTGGGAGTAACCGAAATAGCCAGGCTGCTCGGATTGAATAAAAGCACCGTCTATCATCTTATGACGTTCCTTACCGCCGACGGCCTATTGGAAAAAGGCCCCAAGTCCAAGTACCGTCTTGGTCTTGCCCTGCTGCGTTACACCGGTATTATTACAACCCAGATGGAAATTCATCGAATTGCGCTTCCTGTCCTGGAGAATCTGGCGAAGCAATTGGGCGAGAGCGCCTTTATCGGCATATTGGAAGGCACCGATGTCGCCTACCTTCAGAAAGTGGAAATCAAGCATCCGGATCTCCTGCTCTCCTTGGTCGGCAACCGAAACCCCGCATCCTGCACCGGAACAGGAAAAGTTCTTCTCGCCTATCAGAAGGAGGACATGATTGCGGAAATAGCCGAACGCCTGCAGCCCTATGGCCCTAACTCCATTACCGACTCTGAACAGTTTAAACAGCATCTAGCGGAGGTTCGCAGTCGAGGGTACGCCATATGCCTGGATGAAATACACGAGGGGGTTGCAAGCATCGGGGTGCCTGTGCGGGATTACACCGGAGGAGTGATTGCCGCCCTTAGTATTGTGGGGCCGACCGAGCACATCCGGAACTTCGATATTCCGCATGCGGTTGGCATTCTCAAGAGCGCTGCGAATGAGATTTCCAGCAAATTGGGCCATTACGCTTAGACAGGCTTCAGAACGGCAGCCGCCCGCACAAACAAGGCGACCGCTTCACGTTCATGACGTGAAACGGTCGCCTTGTTTGGATTTAGAACGGATACTTGCGGTAAGTTTGTTGGACCGAGACCCATTTGGTAACGGTAAACTCCTCTACAATCCACGGATTCCCAAACCGGCCTAAACCGCTTGCTTTGTTGCCTCCGAATGGAATCGTCGGGCTGTCATTCACGGTTTGGTCGTTAACATGCGTCATGCCGCTGTCGATTTGCAGGGCCAGCTCTTCTCCCTTTGCCAAATCACTCGTAAAGATGGCCGAGCTTAAGCCGTATTCCGTATCGTTCGCCATCCGGATGGCTTCTTCGTCCGTATCGGCTCTAATCATCGTTGCGATAGGCGCGAACAGCTCGGTTTGGGCAAGTTTGCTGGAGTTGCTCACTTCCGTAAATACATAGGGCGTCAGTACGTTGCCGATACGTTCCCCTTCCAGGGCAACCTTCGCCCCTTCACGTTTGGCTTCTTCAATAACGTTGATCGCTTTTTCAAGCTGCCGCTCATTAATGAGAGGACCGATAACGGTCTTGGGATCTCTTGGGTCGCCATAAGGAATTGCCTTGGCCCGTTCGACAAACTTCTGCACAAATTCCTCATATTTATCCTTGTGGATAATAAACCGGTTAATAATCATGCAAATTTGTCCTTGATGAATGAACTTCCCGAAGACAGCCGCATCCACCGCGCGATCGACGTCGGCATCGGACAACACCACAAACGGACTGTTTCCTCCAAGCTCAAGTGCGACACGCTTTAAGTTTCTGCCGGCGATTTCAC
Organism: Paenibacillus sp. JCM 9796; assembly: GCF_055379675.1. Lineage (NCBI taxonomy): Bacteria > Bacillati > Bacillota > Bacilli > Caryophanales > Paenibacillaceae > Paenibacillus > Paenibacillus sp. JCM 9796. The sequence goes on along the minus strand of NZ_AP043723.1, from coordinate 3,582,329 downwards.
CAATGTGTCTTCCCACCGCCGTCGAGCCTGTGAAACTGATCAATTGGGCGTGCGGATTCGTTAACATGCCGTCTCCAATTTCCGTTATATCCGTTAAAATAACATTCAATACGCCTGCAGGCAGCCCGGCATGCTCGAATGCCTTGGCGATGATAGAGCCTCCGGTTAAGCCCACTTGAATATCGGGTTTGTGTACGACGCTGTTCCCCAAGGCAATAGCCGGTGCAATGGTTCTCATCGATAAGTTCAACGGGAAGTTGAAAGGTGAAATCGATGCGATAACGCCTAGAGGCAGCCGATGAATATGATTGACCTTTCCTTCGATCGCAGCAGGAACTTCTCTCACCTTATAAATTTCGTCCGCAAAATGAATGGCTTCCTCTAGCACTTCCAAAGCAAGATGGTGCTCCACGTTCGCTTTTAAGACGCTTCCACCCGTTTCGCGAACAATGACATCCACGATCGCTTCACGGTCCGCTTTTAAATATTCGGCTGCCTTATGCAGGATCTCTTTCCTTTCATCCGCAGAAGTTTGGGCCCATTCCCTCTGCGCTTTCTTCGCCGTTTCAAACGCTTCTTGAAGCTGCGCTGCTGTCGCTAAACGAACGGAAGCAACAGTTGAACCATCGTATGGATTTAATATATCGTAAGTTCGGTCACTCCTGCCTTCTGTCCATTGGCCGTTAATAAAACTCCGATTTAACTCTTCATAACGTGTCATTTGCGATTACTCCCCTCATCTAAGAACTTCGACTTGTTTGGAATAGGTGGTTTCCAGCATGCGGATGAGATGACTGAGCAGCGTGTTGTAGGGAACTGCAATGCCGTATTGTGCCGCTTTATCCGCAATCGCCCCGTTGAGAAAAGCGATTTCCGTTTCTCGTTTGGCCAGCACATCCTGCAGCATCGATGTAAGATGCTCGCCCGACATTTCCGGCGTAAGCACACTTTGCACCGATGTATAAATGTCCTCCCTATCGATATCGACGTTTTCCGCTTTCGCCACAGCAACGACCTCATCTATGATGCCATAGGCGAGCCGGTCAAACTTCTCATAACGGCCGATATCCAATGTCTTCAATCGGGTTAGTGCGGCAAGAGGGTTATATACTGCGTTAAAAGCGACTTTTTTCCAAATAATTTTCATAACGTCCGGTTCGATTTTTACATGCAGACCGCTCTTGTTCAGCCTATCGCAAATCAATAGAAACTCTTCGGTGATTTGTCCGTCTACGCGCATCATGCTGGTTTCCCCTGAACCAAGCGCACGAATTACTCCGGGCGCGACCAGCTCGGTACCGAAATTGGTAACGCCGGCAATCACACGTTCTCGAGGGACATGAGCGGTAATGGCTTCCACATTGCCCAACCCATTTTGCAAAGTCAGCACCTGGGTGTGCGGTCCGATGATAGGCAGCATATTGACGATAACGGTTTTCGTATGCATCGCTTTGGTGAATATAATCACGAGATCGGCGACTCCGACTGTGGCAGGATCTGTTGTGGCCTGCAGCGGAAATGCAGACGTTCCGCCCTCATGGATCACGCGCAGGCCGTTGTTCCGGATTTCTTCCACATGCTCGCGCCAGTTGTCCACCAAGGTCACGGATTGCCCGGACTCATACAGCATCGAGCCAAAGCGGCATCCCATTGCGCCTGCGCCTGCAATTGCAATTTTCATTCCAGCACCTCTCTTGCCCCTATAACTCAATCACGTACAATTATTCACCCATGACGCTTATTTTCTCAATTTCTCCAGCTCGCTGAACAGCTCTTTCACCAGATCTTCGCCGACATCCTTCGAAAATTTATCAATGAGAGGCTTCGTCACTTCCTGCATTTTGGCTACTTCTTCAGCCGGCATTTCATTGACCTGCATGCCTTTGCTCTTTAAATTTTCCAACGTTTTCTTAGCCATGGACCGATTGGTTTCCCGCTGGAATTTCGTCGATTCGGCAACGGCATCCTGTATAATCTTCTTCTCCTCATCCGATAATTGATCCCAGTACTTCTTGCTGACAAGAAATACGAACGGAGCATACAGATGATTCGTGATGCTTAAATACTTTTGCACTTCATACAGCTTGTGCGATTCAATAACGGCTAATGAATTTTCCTGTCCGTCAATCGCTTTGCTCTCCAAGGCTGCGAATACTTCAGCGAATACCATAGGCGTCGGATTGGAGCCCCAGGTTTTAAAGGCTTCCAAATGAATTTGGTTCGGCAATGTGCGAATCTTTAAGCCCTTTAAATCGTCGGCCTTTTGAATCGGATGCTTGCTGTTGGTGATGCTGCGGAACCCGTTTTCCCAGTACGCAAGCCCGACCAGATTATGCGCCGGTAATTTATCCAGCAATTTTTTGCCGATAGGCCCGTCCATGATGGCATCGGCTTCTTTCTCATTCTTGAAGACTAACGGGAAATCGAATATGCCAAATTCTTTGATCGTTCCGAATACCGGCGGCGTGGTGATTACGGCTATTTCTTGCAGACCGCCCTGCAACGCCTCCATCATTTTTTTATCGTCGCCAAGCGTTCCGTCATTGAATTTCTGAATTTTCATTTTTCCGCCGCTGTTTTTTTCGACGATTTCGGCGAATTTATCCAAACCCAGGGCTTGCGGATGGCCTTTAGGGCTAACAATCCCGGCCTTCATGACACGCGATTGGATGTTCTTGGTTCCGGCGGTTTGGCTTGAAGCGGGCGTTGATGACCCGTTCGCCCCGCTATTTCCACTGCTGCCGCAAGCTGTAAGAACAAACAAGCAGGACACAATCGAACCGACAACTACATTTCTCCCCCACTTTTTCACAGCAACCCCTCATTTCATCAGTTTTTTTAGGAAGTCATCCATTGCAGCGGAACGGTAACCAAAGACGGGAACAGGATCAATAAAAGCAGAATCAGCACTTCAACGAGCAAGAAAGGCCAAATCCCCTTCATGATATCTTCCATTTCGATTTTCCCTACACCGCATGCAACGTTCAATACGGCCCCTACCGGCGGAGTCAGCAAACCAATGCAATTGTTGAGCACGAAGAGAATCCCGAAATAAACCGGGTCAATTCCGGCCATTTCAATAATCGGCATCAGAACCGGCGTCAAAATGAGAATGGTAGGCGTTAAATCCATAGCTGTTCCAACCAGTAAAACCAATAAGTTAATCAACAGGAGCAGCACCAGCTTGTTTTCAACAAACGGACCCAGTAAATCCGTGATAAGAGCCGGGATATCGGCTACCGTAATCAGCCATGCCGACACCATGGATGCGGCAACCAGGAACATGACCACACTCGTCGTTTTGGCGGAAGTCACGAGGATATGGTACAAATTTTCGATTTTCAATTCACGGTAGATGACCAGGCCGACAAATAAGGCGTAAAATGCGGCGACGACCGCTGCCTCGGTTGGGGTGAACACTCCGCCGCGCAGCCCTCCGATAATGATAAGCGGCAGCAGGAGCGCCCAAAAGGCTTGTTTCGTCGCCTGCCATTTTTCCTTGAAGGAGCTGCGGGGCAGCACGTCGACCTTATCTTTGCGAACGATAATGGTCCAGGTAATGACCAGCCCTACGGCAATCAGAATCCCCGGGACTATGCCTGCCAGAAAGAGCTTGGTAATCGATACGCCGCTCGTAACCCCGAAGATGATCAGCGGAATGCTCGGCGGGATAATCGGCGCGATAATCCCGCCCGCTGCAATCAAACCGGTTGAACGGTTTCTGTCGTAACCGGCCTTTACCATCATCGGGATCAATATCGCGCCAAGTGCGGCTGTATCCGCCAAAGCCGATCCGGATAAACCGGCAAATATGACACTGCCGATGATGGCTACATAGCCTAACCCCCCTCGAATATGTCCGACAAAAGACAAGGCGGAATTGATAATACGATTCGAAATTCCCCCCGCATTCATCAATTCACCCGCGAGGATAAAGAAGGGGACGGCCATGAGCGGGAAGCTGTTCGCCCCGTCAAACAAATTCTGGGCAATGATTTGGCTGTCAAACATGCCCAGAAGGAGCATTAAAGCGACACCGCTGATCAATAAGGCAAACGCGATGGGCATGCCTAAAGCCATAGCCCCCATCAGCGAACCAAGGAAGATGGTAATGGTCATGATCGGTTTCCTCCCGGTAGACTCTGTCCCTGATCATAAATTCCCCCGAGCATTTCTTCTTCCGATTCCTTCAGGCGAGTAAGCTCATGAATCGCATCTTTTTGAAAAAACGCCTGGTACAAATGAACAAGAACAACAATGGCCATCGCCACGCTCATGATCATACCGACACCGTATAAATAGATCATAGGCAATCCGGTAGCAGGAGCTTTACTGTCCTGGTTGAGCAGGGCCATTTTCCAGCTGCCTTCAAAAATCAGCCACAATGCAAAGAGAATCAACACATTGCTTATGGTGTACACGATCTTCTTTCCCGTGGGCGGCAGCTTCTTGACCAGCATCTCTACCCCGAGGTGCTGCTTATCCTTCAGCGCCCCGATTGAACCCAGAAATATCATCCACACAAACAAGAAGCGCGACATTTCCTCAGACCATGTAATTCCTGAGTTAAACGCATAGCGCAATACCACATTGCCAAAAACCAGGAAGCACATGAACGCCAGCGAAAGCGCAATCATAATATTCAAGGAGTTATTTAACAACTTGGATATATTTTTCATCGAGTTCCCTCCATAGGGTCGTTACACAAGTGCCATGGATCCTAATTCGTGCTCTGCTTGGAAACCTGAGGCAAACGTACATCAAGTACAGCGGATCGACCTTCTCTTACGATTTGCAAAGCGCTCACGATCGCTTCCATCAATTCGCCAGGTTTTTCAACGACTCTCGCATAAGCCCCGCCTGCCGCTTCAGCTACTTTAGCCAATTCGGCCGTTGGATCGAAATTGACCCAAAATTGATCCGTCTGACTGGCAATTCCTTGTGGATGGACGCCGAGCGTAGACATTCGGGGCGCTCCCCATCCATGATTGTTATAAATGACGGTCAGAAACGGCGTATTGTATTTCTTGGAAACCCAGTGAACGGGTGTCGGATTGCTGAAAATATAAGAGCCGTCTCCCGTAAGACTGACGATAGTTTGATCAGGAGCCGCCAGCTTGGCGCCGATCGCTCCTCCGCCATGCCATCCTAAAGAGCTTGCACCGCTTCCAAAAATCGTACCGGGTTTCGTGCGGGGCAAATGCTTGCTGACGGTCTCATAATTCGTAATGGTTTCAAACAGTACAATCGTATCCTCGTCAATGGCTTCCCGAATGCACGCTGTCAAATACTCCGGAGTAATGACGGAGCTGTCGCTCAGCTGCTCCAGACGGTTCCATTCTTCCCGCTGCCGGTTATGAATCTCCGTAAATTGTTGATAACGCTCCTGTACGGCTTTGTCATCGATCTGGTCGCGTACCGTATCCAAATAGGCGTTCAATTGCTGCAGGGCCACAAAAGAATCGGCTTTATAAGATCTTTTGGACGGGATATACCACAAAGGCGTTTTCTCTTTCAACGGATCGATATCGATGTAGTAAATCGTGCAATCCTTGGACGGTTTATTATGAAGCGGCATCCAAGGCACATCACTGTCCAGAACAAGGATCAGATCAGCCTCGGCAAGAATCGGGTTTTGGCCCGGCTTGTTCCATTGATAGCCGACCTGCAACGGATGATCTCCAGGAAAGTTCAAATAATAGGGCGCCGACTCCAGTACCGGGATGGCCAATCGCTCGCTAAATTTCACAAGTTCATCAACCGCTTCCGGATTTCTTCCTAAATAGGTAGTTATGATAAGCGGTTTTTTCGCTTTCAGCAGATCGTTCGCGATTTCGGGTACCATAGCGGGGTGAATCGCGCTCGGGGACAACGGTTCCCATTCACTTCGACGGCTGGAAATCGGTTGGGTCTCTTCCTCCAGCACTTCACGCGGGGCCACTAAATAAACCGGTCCTTTCGGATCGCTTTCCGCTATTTGTATCGCCCTGTGGACAAGCTGCTTCACATTTTTCCCCGTGCGAATTTCATTATCGTATTTCATGTACTGCCTTACAATGCCGCGTTGATCAAACACGTCTTGAATCCAATGAATATGTTCATTCCGGCTTCCGACAAGCTCGCCTTCCTGGGTATAGGGGGATGCCCCGGCAAAAATAAGGACGGGTACTCTTCCTTTCGCCGCATTATGCACGGCTCCGCCAAGATTTTGTGTACCGCATTCCACGTGGACAAACACCGCCTGCGGTTTTCCGCTAATTTGCGCATAAGTATGTGCGGCACTCAATGCGACGAACTCGTGCGGGCAGATAATGATGCGGGGATAGTCCTTGTTTTGCAATTGAGCCTGCGCCCATTCTTCGATAATTGCAGGGTGATCGCTCCCTAAATTCGCAAAAATGCAAGATACGCCGGCCTCGTGAAGCGCTTCCATAAATGCGGTAGCCGTGGTATATTTTTTATTTAAGCCGGTTTCTACACGATCCGCCAGTACATTCGCTGCCGGAGATGGGTTGCCTGTAATCGATTGTGACATGTTGAAGCTCCTCTCAATTGGCTTATTCTTTCATTAATAAAGCGGTTACAGAAAGCCATTTCTTTTGTTGCCCCTGACATGTATGATAGCATTTGACTCCTTGTTTTAAAACTATAGTTTTCTTCTATATTAAACAAATGCGAAATAATTCAGCTTCGACTTTACCAGATGTGCATGATGAAGGAGGAAATGACGATGAAGTCTCCAGAAGACGAACGGCTCAGCTCTGTTCAAAACGCAATACGGCTGCTGAATGTATTTTCGGTGGAGGAAGCGGAGCTCGGGATTAGCGAGCTATCGGACAAACTCGGAATCGCCAAGAGCACCGTTCACCGTTTGGTCACGACATTGGCAAGCGAAGGCTTTATCGCCAAGGACAAGAATACGAATCAGTATCGTCTCGGCATCTCGATTCTGGCATTAAGCAATGTCCTCACATCGACGATGCCCGTCCATCAAGCGGCCTTACCTGTCTTGCACGAATTGGGAAAGAAGACGAAGGAGTCTGTCCTTTTCGGTATTTTTCGGGGGGATGAAGTGATCTTTCTCAATCGTATCGTGGGCGGCCTGGACTTCATTCCCGCGCTTTCCGAGATCGGCAGCAGGGTCCCCGCCCACTGCACCAGCTCGGGCCAAGTTTTTCTGGCCTATCAGCCGAAAGAAGTCGTAGACCGTATTATAAACAAGGGATTAAAGCGCTACACAAAAACAACCATAACGGAGGCCCATCTGATGCATGCGTTACTGCGCAAGGTCAGGGAACAAGGATATGCCGTAAGCATAGGGGAGTTGCACGAGGGAATAACCTCGATTGCCGCTCCGATCCGGAATGCCAAGGGGCAAGTCGTCGCAACCGTGAGCATGCCCGGACCAGCCCAGCGCATCACCCCGGACAACATACCGTTACTGACCAAACACGTGCTGCAGGCAGCCAAAGAAATATCCCTGCGCTACCAGCAGCTTAAATAAACGCCGGCGACTTCGTGTAACTCGTTGAATGATGATTCGATTCCTTACATCAACTACATGCATATAGGAGTCCTGTTTGTTCATGTATTATTTCTAAACAAAAAAAGAAGCGCAGCCATACGCCTCTTTGAACTGGCAAAATCTACTGGAAAAACTTTTTATGACGATTCATAAAGTTCCATTTCTGTTGCACTATTCATATTGCGATTGGTGCCTTAATACCAGGATGGGACTGATATCCTTCAAACTCAAAATCATCGAATTTATAATCAAAAATGGAGTCTGGCTTACGTTTAATAACAAGTTTGGGTAAAGGATACGGCTCTCTTGTTAACTGCAATTGAACCTGCTCAATATGATTTAAGTAGATATGCACATCACCGCCAGTCCAAATCAGGTCACCCACTTCAAGACCACACTGCTCCGCCACCATATGAGTTAGGAGTGCATATGATGCCAAGTTAAATGGAAGTCCCAAGAAGGAATCAACAGACCGCATTTGGAACATACAGGACAGCCGGCCGTCAGCTACATAAAATTGAAAAGCATAATGACAAGGAGGTAAAGCCATCTGGTCTACCTCTGCGACATTCCAAGCACTGACCAAATGCCTACGGGAATCGGGATTGGTCTTTATTTGATTTATGACATTCGTTATTTGATCAATGATTTTACCATTAGGGGCGTGCCAGGTCCTCCACTGAGCACCGTAGACTCGACCAAGATTGCCCTCCTCATCGGCCCATTCGTCCCAAATGGTAACACCATTCTCACGCAGATATTTAACATTCGTACTACCGCTTAAGAACCACAGGAGTTCATGTACGATTGATTTAATATGCAATTTTTTTGTTGTCAGCAGTGGAAAGCCTTCAGCTAAATTGATTCTCATTTGTCTTCCAAAAACGGAAATGGTGCCTGTTCCGGTTCGATCCTCTTTACGAACGCCATGTTCTAGTACATCACTAAGTAAATCTAGATATGCTTTCATTGTTCACCTCTGCAGATACTTTCTTCGCCGCGGCGTAAGACATTATTAAATATCATTATATAACGAATCAAGGTTTTTAACTATAACATCGTTGCCATACATTAAACTAGAAATTTCAGACATTGTGTAATTCAACCTTATCAATTCTGAAACAAATGTCTGTCGTAATTGACGGGAATTCACTTGATACATCGCTAAAATTTTTTGGAGTTGACGAAGGCCTAACGCTTTTACTTGATCCTTAAGAAATAAGTATTCGCTCGAATCATCTCTTTCGTTTAGGTATTCATTTACTACCCTAAGTATATTTATATGAAGAGAGGATCTTACGTACGATGCCTTTTGGAGATACAACCCTTAAGACAAACAAGTTCATATGATGTAGAACATCCTGTCTTCGTAGCCTTAAGAATTGGTTGGTTTTGAGCAAGCGCGGACGTCCCCGCCTTAAACGCTTTCTATTTATGATGACCATAAGCCTTGTGATGAATAATTCGGAATTCAAAGCCATGCACAAGCACAATGTTCATGTTAAGAAACTAAAGAAAATGAGGTCGATTATGAAAACTGGCTCGCATCTTGGTGGCAATGGCACGCGCAGGCGATGCCTACCGTCCAGATAAAGTACAGACCGCAGCTTTGACCGCAGCCTGATTGTAAGCTCTCTTGGAATTATGTTGTCCGGTTAATCGATTATTGGCTTATTCGCAGGATTTCAAAGAAAGCACGGAGTACCGGATGCGTTGCGCAATAGGGCACCGACCCGTTCCGTTAGAAAGACCGGCCTCCACCCTTTGGATAGGTATGACGAGGAATGAAAGGGCTTAGACCCGTTGAGACATGGGAGCGAAAACCTACAAAGGCTGTGTGGAGAATGCGTGCAACATATGGAATAAAATAGGTGAATCTTTGCTCGCCTCTATTCCTGCATGCCTTCACAACGCTGGTCCAACGGTCTCAGTCTACATAAAATCCGTTAACTATTTTCAACAAGGGTGAAATCCTGCGAATAAGCGAGCATTCGTGTGAAATTAAATCATACTGAGGGAGCGCAATTAATTACTACCATATTAAATGGTTAGAAATAAGCATGTGATATTCCCTCTTCTCCGTATGGTTCCCCGCGCTGTTTGTAACGGCTAACAGTATTTTAAACATTACCTTACAAAGGGTATACTAGTAAGGAAAGGATTGTGGTTTATTATGGCTACAATGAAGGCGGTAGGACTAACCCGATACCTTCCAATTGAAAATCCAGAAAGCTTAGTAGATGTAGTTGTGGAGAAACCAAGAGCGACCGGTCGTGACATTTTGGTCAAAGTTATCGCCATATCGGTCAATCCGGTTGACACTAAGGTACGTGCGCCTAAAGACAGAGTTGAAGAAGTTCCTAAAATTTTAGGTTGGGATGTTGCAGGAATTGTTGAAGAGGCGGGACCGGACTGCTCGTTGTTCCGTCCGGGGGATGAAGTTTTTTATGCGGGCAGCATTACACGACAAGGCGGAAACAGTGAATACCATCTGGTTGATGAACGGATTGTAGGGCGCAAACCAACTTCCTTGAATTTCGCGGAAGCGGCAGCTCTTCCTTTAACCTCTATCACAGCTTGGGAAGCATTATTTACCCGAATGTCGATTTCTCAAGATTCGGGCTCCAACGAAGAAAAATCCCTGCTGATCATCGGGGCAAAGTTTACTATATTGGGATTCTATCTTATCGTCCCATCTTCTCGAATATGATTCGTGGTAATGAGTGCCGTGTATACTCTCGCCATCATAGTTATAGTAGTAAACTACTACAGCCCAAGAGTCATGGCTTTGATATGTAATATCTGTATAATGTAAAAAACCTCGCGGAAGTAACCAAATCACTCGTTCTTCATTAAGCTGATTTAACAATGGTCTGATCTTAGATAAATTCACTTCGTCAGCATTCCTCGAATCAAAAACAGGCTTATTCCCTCTTACTGGTGGCTTCAATAATGGCTCTTGCCATATCAACCTTTCTAATTGCTTATAGTTACTCTCGAAATCTTCTTCTTTAATCATTGCTAGAGCCAACCGACTGTTCATGAAGTCTGGGAGTAAATAATCACCATTCTCTTTAAGTTCCAAAGCAATCGGAATGAACTTATCTTGCTTAGTACTTCCATAGACTTCAGGAGTAATTATTCTAGTCTCAGTCCCAACTCCCCCGGCTCTATCATTAGCTCTCTCGCAATATTTTTTATCACAAATAACTAATACCTTATCAGCTTTCCTGATACTATCTTCCATGAAATGAAATCTATCATGTCCTATCTCAAGATCCCATTGGTCAAAATAACAAATACACCAGTTTCAGAGATTAGCTTTTCTGCTAGAACACGAACCCAATTTTTATGTTGATCCGATGTCCAACAATACGAAATAAATACCTTAGGAATATCTTCCTCACTTACCATGTCTTAATAACCCCCTGCAATTTTATAGTGAATATTTTACCATATTATATACAGTAAGAAAAAAAGCAGAGATGATGTTACTCTCTGCTACGCCAATACACCTCAACTATTAGTCTTTCCTGACTAACAGTGAGTAACAATCCACATGCATAGTGGAGTGCTACTATAAAAATGCAGTCGAAAAACACCCTCGTATGAAATAAAATGAAAGCTGACGAGGGGACGAGATACAATGAATCGGTACGACAAAGCATTCAAAGAAGAAGCAGTACGATTGAGCGATGAGATTGGACCAAAGAAGGCTGCCGAGCAGTTAGGCGTATCCTACTATACCTTGCAGGAATGGAGAAAGCGAAGAACCCTGCACGGCGACGGAGCGCATATCGGGAGCGGACGCGCTTATGCATCTGCCGATAAGACTGCGCGTGAAATCGAATTAGAAAGAGAAATTGGCGAGTTGCGCCGCGCGAATGAAATTCTCAAGGACGCACTCGGTTTTTTCGCAAAAGACCGGAAGCGGTAAAGGCATGCCAGCTCTATGTTTACATCCGTAAACGACGGGATCGATGGACCGTCAAGGAGATGTGCGAAGTACTTGCTGTCAGCGAATCGGGCTATTACCGTAGCTTGAAGCCCACACCGAAACAGGAGCGGCAGCAACGCCTTCTGGTCAAAATCAAAGAAATCATCGGTGAACATGAAGACAATAGTAATTACGGTGTCCAGCGTATTCTACTGGCGCTGTCACAAATAGAGATCACGACCAGCTACAGCACCGTCTATCGAATTATGAAAAGGCACGGCCTGCTGAAGAAAGCCAAGCGTCATCCAAACGGCGTTACACGCGAGGATGCCGAAGCTCAAAAGAGCGAGAACCTGATCCAGAGAGACTTCAGATCCTCAGCACCCAACCAAAAGTGGCTATCGGATATCACCGAAGTTCCTTGTTCAGACGGCAAGCTATATCTGTCCGCTGTACTGGATTGTTACAACGGAGAGATCGTGGGCCTCGCCATGGACGACAACATGCGCAAGGAGCTTTGCATCCAAGCCTTTGAGAACGCCTGTAAAGCGAGAAACGCTCGCGGAATGATTTACCATAGCGATAGAGGCAGCCAGTTCACGAGCCATGCTTTCCGGGAGAGCCTGGCTAAACGTGACGCCATTCAAAGCATGAGTGGCACAGGGCGTTGCTATGATAACGCAAGGATGGAAAGCTTTTTTGCTACGCTTAAGAAAGAGAAGCTATACAAGATCAACACGGAGCGCTATCCGATGGCCTATATTAAATCGATCATCTTCAGATACATCATGGTCTACTACAACAGACGGCGGATCTACACCTCTAATCCAGGGGGCTGGCCGCCAGTTATTTATCGCGAAAGAATGCTGTCACAAGCAGCTGCGTAACTGGATTTCTACATGAGTGTGTTTTCAAACTGCACTTTTATTGACAACTCCATAGACTTGACCAAGGAATATCATTATATCAATTATATGGGATGTTTAGATTGGCTTATCAGTCAAAGCTAACAGTATCTTGAAATTTGCTTATTGTTTTTGCACCAACACCTTTAATAGTACTTATATCATCCAAACTTAAACGTCCTTTAGCTACACGCATTTTCACAATTTCTTTTGCCATATTTCTATTAATATCTAGAACAGCCTCAAGTTCATCAAGTGATGCTGTGTGAATATTCATTTTCTCCGATACTCCTTTTTGGGGTTCATCATGATATTCAAGAATACTAGCGCAAATTAAATAAATGTGAAAAACAGCCTTAATAGCTTCCGCTCTAGATAGCTGAGCGTGGACACCTTTATTGGTCAACTTATGCAATCTTTGTAGATAACTACCAACAAAATCGACATGAGTCTTAGCTAGATCTCTATTACTTTCACTTGAAATGGATTTATCCATAAAAGCCCATACTCTATTTATATATTGATTTCTTCCTAAAGAGCGCCCATTGTATAGTTCATCTGTTGCAGGAGATAATTCATCAGCTAAATTTTCTATGAGTCTTCTACAAGAAGTTAGGGCATGTGACCACTCCTCTGGATTATCAGTAGACACTGATTTAAATGCCTGCATTAATTTCTCTGCGAGTTCAGGGTTAATATCAAGTAATTTATCATCAATAGCAATTTTCAAAATATCAAAAGCTGATTGTGGAGCGTCAGAAAAAGCGAGCGTATTGTACAATAAGGATGCTTTTTCATGTGCTGTCTTTCTGACATAATTCAAATGATTATTTAAATTGTTTTTATAGAAAGTACCATCATTACCTTTCTTTGTTCTTACAAGATCGTTATATCTCTCCTCTATAAATCCGATATTTATGTATCCCCCACCTGATTTATTTGCTTTTACATTTAGCTCTTCAAGTGAGCAATGTTCATCTATATCTACTTCCAATTTTTTTAGTTCTTCTCTAACTTCTGTTAACTTCTTTATATTAATCTTAGTTTTGCTCTTATTCGTTGCAACTAATATTTCAATATAGTTCTCCAGAGGTTTAATATACTTAGTATTTCCCATTTGAATTTCGCACCAAATAATACAACTCTCATCGTTGATCATTTTTGATACTCTCAATAACTTTTGAATACCAACAAGTACACTAGCCTTGGAACTTTCTAATTCTTTTATAGATTCTTTTAGCACGATAATAGCTTCTTGAGTAGTTTTTGATTGCATTCAGCTATCCCTCTCCCCTAGAATAATAACTCAAAATAGCTGATTTCTAAAAACTCTCACTATAATTGAGCTTCTAATAACAATATCCAAATTTATTCATTCGACATAATCCTACCATATTTTCCAAAGTAGGAGCACGAAATTTCTGCTTACATTTCCGTATATAAGTAAAAAAGAGTAGGGATTTCTCCCCACCCTTTAATCTTATCCGCCAATACATCTCAACTATTAGTCCTTCCTTACCAACAGTGAGCAACACTCCACATGTGTCGTATGCTGTAACATAATATTTTAGTACGCTACTATTAGATGATATTAAAATAATTCCGATTGATCACTGGTTTATTTTGAAGATTTACAAATTACCGTTTCCTACTTCTGGACGCTCCCGCTTGGGCTACACCCACAACTTTTATATCAATTCCCTCCTGTCTTCATCAATATTTTTTACTACCGAAAAAAAAAGTATCAACCGATCGCATTTGGAACATGCAGGATAGTCGGCCATTTGCAACATAGAATTGAAACGCATAGTGACAAGGCGGTAATGCCATGTTCTCCACTTCTGCAACGTTCCATGCACTAACCAAGTGTCTGCGAGAATCGGGATTAGTCTTTATTTGATGAATCAACTTTGAGATCTGATCCATAACTTGACCGTTTGGCGCTTGCCACGTTCTCCACTGAGCGCCATAGACTCGACCGAGATTTCCTTCTTCGTCAGCCCATTCGTCCCATATCGTCACACCATGGTCACGTAAATACTTTACATTCGTACTTCCGCTTAAAAACCACAACAGTTCATGAACGATGGATTTGATATGAAGCTTCTTTGTAGTCAGGAGCGGGAAGCCTTCTTTAAGATTCATTCGCATCTGTCTACCAAAAACGGAAATCGTCCCTGTACCCGTGCGATCATCCTTCTTTATTCCATGATCTAAAACATCCCTAAGAAGATCTAAATAAGCTTTCATTATTCACCTCATAAGATAGAACTTTGCGCCGTGACGAAGGCATTTAATTTTCCCTTGATCAAGTCCCTCTATTTTTTCAAAAGTCGTTCTGTCCACCTCACTACCATCTCTTATTATATTCATAATCTCTGAAACTTGAAAGCCAACTCCGATTAATTCTGCTCGGAATGTTCGAATCAACTGTGAAGAGCTGACACCCTATTGTAAGCTTCGACTTCTGTTACGGAATCTATCATGATACCTATGCGTTCTTTTTGATATGGGAGCGATTCCTTGGCGTTTGTGTCCGCAATAACGGACGACTTTTCGATGGTTCAACTCTTAAGCAGGCTCCACCCTGGACAACGCCATACAACCGGCCACAATCAGGACGCCTCCTGCTATTGTGACAATGCCCGGAACTTCGCCCCAAAACAGAAAGCCCCGCATCGCATTATAGACAATCCCGATATAGCGGGTGACCTCCACGACAACGGCTTTCTCATGGGTGAACGCTTTGGTTAAATACAGCTGCAGCCAGCATCGCGCTCAAAACACCGACAAAAGCGTAAACCGAGTAGCTGGAGTAGTCGAACGGCTTGACCAACAACAGCGCGCCGATGAATATGATCGGTAAAATCAGCGCGATCTTCCCGGATATGTTCTCCTTCAGGAAAATGGCCGACATGATGATGACAAAGATCGGCGACAAATGCGCCAATATGCTGGCGTCCGTAAGCGGGATTTTGGAAATGGTATAAAAATAGGCAATTAAATAAAGCGCGCCAAGCACGCCCCGCAAGACGAGCATAGAAATCCCGCGCCTTGAGAAAGCAACCTCGCTATGGCGCATCATGAACCAGATTATGACCGTGCCGATCAACCCTCGGAAGAAGGCAACCTTCGATGAAGGAATCGTAGAACTGACTTCTTTAACCAGTGCATTCATCACGCTAAAAATAAGGGAAGATAGCATTGCAAAAATGACGCCGTTTTTCATTTACCCTCGACTAAGATTTTATTTTACCGGTTACCCGGCAGCGGAAATCAACAAACGCGTGTAGGCGTGCCGGTCTTCGCTAGTGATCTGATCGCTTTGGAACCGGTCCACAATTTGTCCCTCTTTCATCACGATGATCCGGTTGCTGATCATTCGAACAGCCGTTATATCGTGAGAAATGAACAAATAGGACATCCCGAGCTTAACCTGCAGGCTCTTCAGCAGCTTCAGGATTTGGGCTTGCACCGATACGTCCAGACTGGAGGTCGGTTCATCGCAAATGAGCAGCTTCGGGTTCAAACTGATTCCGCGTGCGATCGCGACGCGCTGTCTCTGCCCGCCGCTCAGCTCATGCGGATATCGCTCCACATAATCCCGATGCAGACCGACCATCTCCAGCAGCTTGGCGGCTGTCTCTCTTCGGGATTTCCTCGTATCGGCGAGGAACGGAGGAATCACGCTGGGGAAATTATCGAGCGGCTCCATGACGGAACGCCAGATGGGAAGCCGCCCGTTCAGCGATGCGGTGGGATCCTGGAAGACAACCTGAATATGCTGTCTCATTGTGCGTAACGCTTTGCCTTTCAATCCTGTGAGGGACACACCCTGAAACCTGATATCCCCCTCGTCCGGCCGTTCCAGAGCAAGCAAAAGCCGCCCTAGCGTGCTCTTCCCGCTGCCGCTTTCGCCAACGATGCCAAGACATTCTCCTTCTCCGATATGCAGCGAAACGCCTTGCAAAGCGGCAATCTTACGGCCGTTACCCGTGTATGTTTTGCTGATCCCCTCGACGCTCATCAGTTCATTCATACCGGTCCCCCTCCTGCCCGGTGCATGGACTCAAATAGGTGTTCATCGTCTTCCAGGTCGAAGTCCGGCGGGATTTCCGAAAGAAGCGGCTTCGCATTCAATAACATTCGCGTGTACGGATGCTTGGCGCGTCCATGAATCGCCGACGACGCCCCCCTTTCGACGATCATGCCGCTGCGCATGACCGCAACGTTATCCGCCCGCTTCATGACGTGATGCAAATCGTGCGAGATGAACAGAACGGCGCAGCCGATCTGACGCTGCATCCGGTCAAGCAGATCGAGAACTCGTTCACCCGTCAGCACATCAAGCGCAGTAGTCGGTTCATCCGCGATCAGAAGCGCAGGCTGAAGCATCATGCCCGCTGCCAATGCGGCCCGCTGAAGCTGCCCGCCGCTCAATTGGAACGGATAGCTGTCAAACGCGCGTTCCGCCGGCAGGCCAACCTGCTCGAGACATGCCAGGGCCGCCGCTTTCGCCTGCTTATACGATTGTTTGCGATGCGTGCGAAGCGTCTCCACCAACTGGCTCCCCATTTTCATAAAGGGCGTGAAGCTTCCCTGATAGTCTTGAAATACGTACCCGATATGACTGCCGCACAGTTTTCTCCGCTTTGGGGTCGGCCACTGCACAATGTCTTCGCCCTGAAACAAAATCTGTCCGGCCGCCACATGCATGGATTTCGGCAGTAACCCCAGGATGGCTCCGGCCGTCACACTTTTCCCGCTGCCGCTTTCCCCAACCAGAGCGACCGTTTCCCCCGGATGGATGTCAAACGATATATCCTGAATAATGGAATCGACACCGGTTTTATGTCTAATCTGGACGGTCAACCCGTTCAATTGCAGGACGGGATTTGTCGGGGAAACCGGCGCTTCGAAAGATTGCAAGCTTCCGTCCTCTTCCCTGACCCCGCTTGCTTGACGTTCAAGCAGTTGCATATGCCGCCTCCTTTCCGTTTGTTAAGCCAAAAACTATTGGCCGCGAACATCAAGGATGTCCCTCAGCCCTTCTCCGATCAAATTCAGGGAAATGACGACCAGCATAATCGCGACGCCCGGATAGATCATCAGTTGAGGAGCCGTCTGAAAATATGTGCGTCCATCGTTCAACATAGCCCCCCATTCCGGTGACGGAGGCTGGGCGCCCAGGCCCAGGTAGGACAACCCGGAAATGACCAAAATGGTTTTGCCGATATCCAATGCCCCAAAAACCAGAACCGGCGGAATGATTTGCGGCAGCAAATGCCGTCTCAGGATCGTCCACATGCTGCAACCGGCGACGCGAGCCGCCCATACATATTCCTTCTCCCGCTCGGATAGTACGATACTTCTAACCACTCTTGCATACCCGATCCAGTTGATCAGCACGATGGCTATAATCATGTTTTGGAGATTGGGGCCCAGAAACCCGGATATGGCGATGACCAGCATAAAGTCTGGCAGAACGCTCATCCCGTCGACGATCCGCATCAGGAGGGCATCGACGCGGCCGCCGATATAACCGGATAACAATCCTGACGGAATGCCGATCAGCATCACCATCACGATGATAAGCGCCGAGATGCCAAGCGTCGTTTCCGCTCCCGTCACGAGTCTGGTGAAGAGGCATCTGCCCAAATGGTCCGTGCCGAGAGGGTATTCCCAGCTGGGCGGAAGGAGCCGCTCCGACATGTTTACGGTGACCGGATCGTTCGCAATAAGAAAAGGACCCGCCAGCGTTAAGATCAGCACGGCAAGCAAAATGCTCATGCCGGTCATAACCATCGGATCGCGCAGCATGCTTCCGAATACCGTGGGACGGGCATGCCGAGTGAATGGGACCGCTGCAGAACCAGAACCGTTCATGCCGTTCCCCCCTTGTGCAGGCGAATCCGGGGATCAAGGATGCCATAGATCAGGTCGACGACCAGATTTATGATAATAATAAAGGCTCCGCACAGCATCAGATATCCCTGAACCAACGGATAATCCCGCTGGAATATGGCTTCAACCGCCATACTTCCCAAGCCTGGCCAAGAGAACAAGGTCTCGATGACAACCGAGCCTGCAACCAAACTGCCGAAAGTCATGCCAAATACCGTCAATACCGGGATGAGGGCTGCACGCAGCGCATGCCGGAAAAATATACGCCACTCCGAAATGCCTCTTGCCCGCCCCGCGCGTATATATTCCTGGGACAAGCTGTCGAGCATGCCGGAGCGCAGCAAGCGCGCATGTACCGCCGCCAATCCGAAACCAAGCGAGACGGAAGGAAGAACGAATTCACGCCAGCCGCCGTGTCCCATTGTGGGGAACCATTGCAGTTTGAAGGCAAAGATATAAATCATGATGAGACCAACCCAGAATAGCGGCATGGAAGCGCCAATAAGCGCAAATATTCGTCCCAATTGATCGGGAAGACCGCCCGGAAATTTCGAAGCCAGCATGCCGAGAGGCACGGCAAGGAGGAGCATGACCGCTAAACCGCCCATCGTTAGCTGCACGGTTGCGGGGAGACGATCCGCCATTTCGTCCAAAACCGGCTTCCCCTTAATTAACGAATCTCCAAAATCAAGCCTGAGCAAATTAGACATCCATTCCAAATATTGCACGTATATTGGCCGGTTGAGGCCGAGCTCCTCCCGGAGCGCGGCTTCATCGGCTTGCGTTACATGAACTTCGTCCGCCCGTAATAACCGAAGGACAGGATCCCCGGGCGCGAGCTTCATCAAGGAAAACGTCACCAGCGATAATATAAACAGGACGACAACCAATTGCAGCATCCGCGCTTTGACCAGTCTCAGCACATTACTTCACATCCATCTTATGGGTCACGATATAGTACTCTTCCGCACCCGGCTTCCAGTCGGTAATTCGCTTGTTGAGGCCCACGATGACATTGGGATAAACCGCATAAGCATGCGGAACTTCTTCCTTGATAATGGCTAATGCTTCCTGCGTGATTTCGTTGCGCTGTTGCACATCGCTAGTCGCGTTAAGACGTGTAATAACCGCAGTCAACTTCTCAATGCTGATATTCCCCGCATTCAGCGATCCCCCCGGCATCAATGCCGAGTTCAGGAAATAGCCCCCGTCGCCGCGGGGCGCGGACAAGTTGCTGAAGGTAACCATATCCCAATTCTTGTTCTCGCGTAAAAAGGTGTCGATGTTCTCTACGGTTTGAATGTTGATCGTAACCCCGGCTTTCGCCGCATCCGACTGCAGCAGCTGCGCGATAAGCGGCAATTCGGGACGAGCTTTGTAAGTCACGATTTCCAGCGTCAGCGGCTTGCCGTCCTTCGCCAGCTTCCCGTTAGCTCCCGCGGTGTACCCCGCTTCTTCCAACAGCTTCTTCGCTCCCTCTATATCCAGCTTCTGGACCGGATCTTGGCTGCCAAAAGGAAGACGTGTGTTGAAAGGTCCGTTGGCCGGTGTAGCATTCCCGAGCATGATGTTTTTGGCGATGCTTTCACGGTTCAGCAGCATGTCCAGCGCCTTGCGGACCTTTACATCCTTCACGGCTTCCCGACTCGGGTTGAAGAGCAGGAAATGGACGCGAAGTCCTGCTATCGTTTCGACGGTTAAGGCACTGTCCTTTTGTACGGAAGCAACGCTTTCGGCCGGAATCTGGGTGGCAATATCGGCTTCCTTCGACTGCAGCGCCAGCGCTCTGACATTACCGTCCTCATTGAACTTAAATGCGACTTCGTTCAACTTGGCAGCCCCATCCCAGTAACCGTCGTAACGTTCTAATAAAATCTCCACGTTCGGCGTAAATTTCTTCACCTTAAAGGGTCCCGTACCGACCGGGGCCGCGTTGAAGGCTTGCGTTCCCATTTTCTTCTCGGCTTCCACACTAATAATGGCCGAGTAAGGATTGATCAATTCCGAGAGTAGGGCAGGATGCGGCTCACTTGTCACAAGGGTCAATTCCTGCCCGGCCGCTGCCATGGAAGCGATCTTCAGCGCGCCTTTCAGCGACTTGCTCGCAGCGATTGAACGTTCCAGCGATGCCTTGACGGCTGTCGCATCCAATTTCAGTCCGTCTTGGAACGATACGCCGTCGCGAATGGTGAACTTCCAGGTCTTATTGTCCTTGGTCTCCCACTTTGTCGCCAGCCATGGCTGAACCTCCAGCTTCTCGTCCAGACGGACCAGCGTTTCAACAACCCCTGCCTTCAACACAATATAGTCATTGGCAGGATCAAGACTGCTGCTTTTAAAATGATAAATCAGCGTTGCTTGTTTAACTTTGTCAGATGCGTTCCCAGCCTTACCGCCGCTATCTGAAGCCGGTTGGGCATTCCCGGGAAGCTGCTCCTTCTGGCTGCAGCCGGCCAGCGCGATAACAACAACTAGCAAGCATGCATACAGAAGAACAAGTGTGCGTTTGGAATTGAACATCCATGTACTCAAGAACGGTTTCTTCCTTTCTATGCTATCGTTCTCATTCTGGTTTTATGTCGACACAAACCTCATTATAAACGTAATTATTACTATTTGTAAATGTAATTATTACGATTATTAACAATGAGTACAGGACCGATTATTTTTTATTGTACCGGTTCAGAAGACGTACGCGCCCGAGCTGCTTCTCGTTATTTGTCCATACCAAGAAAAAAACACCCGGCTAAGCGCTGGCCAGGTGTCTCGCTAATATCGGGATTGAAGTTATTCACATTCCGTTGCAGCAGGCTGCCGCTCATTCCAGTTTTGCAGCGAACCCTTGATGTTCGCTTCCTTCTTCTCCCCAAAATATTCGAAGGAAATATAGTGTGGGTACCCCCGCCGTTCAAGCTCCTTAATCAGCGTCCGATTATCAATGTCGCCTTCAAAAATAGGTACCGGGGTGCTCTTGTACCAGTTCGAATGATCCCATTTGTAGTTTTTCAAATGCACATGCTTTACCAAAGGATATAAAATGGGCAATGCATCCATTTGATCAATCCGTTCCACATTCAGGTTGGCTCCGTCAAAAACGAGCTGCAGCCGGGGGTGATCCACTTCCCGAATCAGCGTTTGCACGGATTCCGTGTTGTCGGCGAACGTATCATAATGAACTTCCACGGCGATATCGATTTCATATTGATCGGCCATGGACATGACTTTCTTCACGTCGCGCACGATTTGCCCCCATTGCTCCGGCGACGCGCGTCGCGATGAGATGTGCCCTACAAACGTACGAATCAAGGGGCACTTCAGCTGCCTGGCCACATCAAGCAAGCGGTTCATGGCTTTGAACTCCTGCTTCAAATCCTTCTCGCCTGAAAACCCGCCCGAGAACGTGGTGTATCCGCTAATAGCGGGAACCTCGAGTCCGTACTCCTGCAATCGGGCGTATAACTTATCCAACGGGCCATGTTCCTCCTGGTACCTTTCAATGTGCCCCATCCACAGCTCGATCCCATCAAACCCAAGCGGATGCGCCCACTCCAACACTTTTTCGATGGGCCAATCTTTAAATCCCGAAGTGCATACGCTTATCTTCAAGCGGATTCCTCCTCCTGATATTCATGTCTTCATAAACGGAATCGTCCGATTCATGCTTCCCTAACCTCGATGCTCAATTGGTTAAGCACGGCGTTTCTCATCACATCGCTCGGCGCCTGCTGACCCGTCCATAATCGGAAAGACAAAGCCCCTTGATGAACAAGCATGCCTACGCCCCGATGCACATTAGCGCCGATTTTTTGCGCCTCCTTAATCAAGGCCGTCTCGTAGGGATTGTATATGATATCGCTTACGGTCAATCCCGGATGCAGCAGTGACGGAGCCAGAGGCATATGGTTCACATGAGGGTACATCCCTACCGGAGTTGCATTGATCAATAAATCGATGTCGGCCAGCCCTCTCTTCTCCATAACCGTATCCGTTACCGCTTCGGCCTCCACCCGCAAGGCCAACTGCTTCGCCAAGCTGTGCGAGCAGTCGGGCCGCGGGTCGAAAATATGCAGCCGTCCGACTCCCGCACGCGCCAGCGCGGCCGTAACGGAGCGCGCAGCTCCTCCTGCCCCGAGCACAAGCACATTCAACCCGGATACATCGATGCCGCAATCTTCCTGTAACGACTGAATATATCCGGTTCCATCCGTATTAAATCCGATCAGGCGGCCCCGGTCTAAGGAGATGGTGTTTACAGCGCCGATATCGCGCGCCAAGTCGTCAACCTCATCGAGCAGCTCCATAACCGCAACTTTATGCGGAATCGTGACGTTAACTCCCCGGAATCCAAGCGCTTTAATTCCGGAAATCGCGTCTTTTAACTCATTCGGCGGAACCGGGAAAGACACGTACTGATAAGGTAAGCCCAAAGCTTGATACGCCGCATTTTGCATAACCGCAGACATGGAGTGCTCGACGGGATACCCTAATAGCCCTGTCCATTTGGTTTGATTGCTCGTCATGACATCACTGTTCCTTTTTCTAATGCTCACCCTTGCATAAGCTGCGGTATTCGCTTGCCGTCATGCCTTCATGCTTGCGAAAAATTTTATTGAAATAAGAAGGATTATAGCCCACCTGCTTGGCGATATCATGAATCTTCCAATCCGTGGATCTGAGCAGTTCTTTCGATTTGTCGATTCTAACCTTGGTCAAAAAATCGATAAACGTCGTCCCGACAATTTGCTTAAAGCCCTTGCTTAAGCGGACGGGGTGAATGCCCAGCTGATCCGCGCATACTTCCAACGAGATATCGTTCATATAACATGTATCAATCGTATCAATCGCACTTTTTACGAAAGACTTTAATTGTGAATCCTGCGTTTCCGAATATTCCTTGGCGAAGGGCGCGAGCACTTTATCGTTGAACCATACGTGGATTTCATCCTGCTCCCGCTTTTTGACCAGTTGCTCGAATAAATTTTCTCCCTTGTAAAGATGATGAGGATTAAACCCGATTTGAATGATCGTCTGAAGTATACTGCCCAACAAATATAACGCCGACTGTAAAAGAGCAAACTCGGTCGTCCGATGGTCCCTCATATCTTCGAAAAATTGACCGATGAGTCTGCCCGCTTCCTCCCCGTCTCCGCGGCGAACCGCAGAATGAATCTCCTTTTCAAGTTGAAACGGATAATAGGAGGCATTGGTCATGGGAGGCAGGAATTCATCCATGTCCAGTACCTGATTGTTTTCCTCCAAAGTACGAAATGGCAGCGTTTGTCTGACTTCCTGCAGCACGTTCGGAATTTCACCGATCAAATCGGTCGATTTCCCGATGCTGATGATCACATTCAATTTCAAAAGCGCATTCAGCGTCGCGGTGATTTCATCGGCTAATTTAAACAGCTCGCTCTTGAATTGGCGCCAATGCTTCTCCGCCGGAAAAGCAACCATCAGTCCGATCGTTAAATCCTGAAAGTTAATGACGGCAGGAGCATCCAATTTACTGCAGGCTAATTCTTCGATAATGTTGGCTGCGGCAAACGTAATCAGTTGTCTATCCTTTTCCAGAAAATTGCCCGGAGAGTTAAAGAAGCCAACCAGTTGTACAACCATGATGGAAAAGCATTTCTCATCGACGTTCCAGCCGAAGTCAATCATGCGATCCCGCAGTTCTTTTTCTGTAAACGAATACAAATGCCCTTGAACGAGCTGCAATAAGAAGCCTTCTCTTAGCATGGACGACTGCTCTTCGATACGGAATTGCAAGTAATGGCTTTCGTGTATCAGCTGCTGCCACTGGTTCTTGATGAAAGAAAACTCGTCCGCTTCTCCGCCGTGCTTCCCGGAACCGGTTTCCCGGAACATGTTGACCAGATGATGAATCGGGCTGTATAGGCGCACCGAGCCGAACCAGGACAGAAAAATGGCGGTCGCAATGCCGACCCCGCTTACAACCAGGATCATTCTCGACATTAAAAGCACGGGAGCGATTAATTGGGAAACCGGTGTAGCCGTAATATAAATCCAGGTGGAATTCGCTCTGGAAAACTTCCCGTAGGAAACCGAATAATCTTCCTTGTTCCACTTCAGGATAAACGAATCGGCCTCCGTACTTCGCTTGAGCACTTCGTTGCCTAAAAAAACGGCCTGATCGCTTGGCGCTTGCACACCGTCCATTCCCGTCGTTACCCATTCTCCGTTTTCCTTGATAATAAAGGAGGACCCTTTCTTATCAACGGTCAGTTCACTGACCATATCATTGAATTTGGACTCGTTTAAAGTAATGATGAGCGCACCGAATCTGGGCAATGCATGGACTAAAGACAAGGATGTGCCCGCTTTGCGGATGGCTGCTTTCGTCCATAGAATTGACCGGTTATCCTGCAGCAACGTATGATAGATGTGGTTGTTTTCCTCGGTCAGCTGTATGATTCCTTCGTCCTCGGAAACGAGCAAACGCTGCCCGTCCACATACAGATAAACCTGATCGATCAACGTGCTTGAACCTTTAATAATCGATAATGACTTATAGAGCTCTTGCGTGACCAGGAATTGCTTGTAGAAATCGATATCTTTGAGTTTTTCGTCAAACTGCGGATTGAGCGCCCATTGGGAAGCGGTCAGCTCGATATGCGCAAGCTGTTCTTCAATTCGTTCCCGATCCTTCTCCAGCTGACTCCGATGGGTTTGCATCAATTCGTTCTCGATTTGCTCGGTGCCGATAAAGTAAAAGCTTAGACCGATCAAGGCGGCCGGGAAACAAGTGATGATAAGGATAATGATCAATATTTTTTTGTACAAATTGCCTTTACGCATCGCAACACTTTTGTATGACGTCATCCTGTTAATGAGTCTATGCACTATGCTTCGTCTCCATTGGTTTGTTAGAAAAGCTGAAGTCTGCTGCCGCTTGGAAGCTCCAATATCATACTAACTTACGGAGCCGGCATGATCAATCATAAGCTGCCAAGCCGCAGCATTCCAATGAAGCCGTATTCCGGCTTTATTCAGCAATGTCAACGTCAGCGCCAACAGCAGCCTTGACCCGTGCTTTGGTTCGCTTGATCATCACGATGGAGAATGCGAAAAGCACCAGGGAAAGCAGCATAATGGTCAACGAGATCGGCCGCTCGAAGAAAATGCTGAAGCTGCCGGATGACATAGCCATGGACTGAATAAAGGACTTCTCGAACATCGGTCCTAACACAAAGCATAAAAGCAGCGGAACGACAGGCCAACGATATTTATGAAAGATATATCCGATCACGCCAAACAGGAGCGATACAAATACATCGAACATGCTGTTATTGATGGAATATGCCCCGATCACGCTAAGAATCAAAATAATGGGAGCCATGATTCCATAAGGAATCCGCGTTAATTTGGCCCACAGCCCGACTAAAGGCAAGTTTAATACAAGCAGCATCACATTCCCGACAAACATACTTGCAATGATCGTCCAAACAAAGGGTCCGTGCTCTTCAAACAGGGTGGGCCCAGGCGTAAGTCCGTTAATCATCAGACCCGCCAGCAATACGGCGAGCGGCGTGGAACTGGGGATCCCCAGCGCAAAAAGCGGGATAAAGCCCGATGAACTCGTTGCATTGTTGGCCGCTTCGGGAGAGGCGACCCCTTCCATGGCCCCGTGACCGAATCTTTCGGGAGTTTTGGACACTTTCTTTTCCAAGTCATAAGCCAGGAAGGTTGTAACGGCTGCGGAACACCCCGGGAGCAGACCGAGGAAGAAACCAACCAAGCCTCCCCTGAGCATCGAATTAGACGTTTGGCGCAATTCCGACCATTTCGGATAAATATTGCCGATTTTTTGAATCGCGATCGTTTTTGTGTTTTCTTCCATTCCTTTGATCACTTCGGTGATAGCAAACAGGCCAATGACAACGCTGATCATGTCAATACCTGCCGTTAACGGTTCGAAACCGAAGCTGAAGCGCATCTTTCCTCCGGTCAGCCCCATCCCTCCCATGGAGAGCAAATAACCGAAAAGTCCCATGATCAACCCTTTTTTCAAAGAGTTGCCGGACAAGTTAACAATAACGGTAAGCGCTAATACCATGAGCGCAAAATATTCGGGAGGGCCGAATTTTAACGCTTGATCGGCAAGCATCGGTGCAAAAAATACGAGGCCGATGACCCCCATCGTTCCGGCAACAAAAGAAGCTATGGCGGAAATACCGAGCGCAGGTCCGCCACGGCCCTGTTTGGCAAGCGGATAACCGTCCAGGCAGGTCGGGACTGCGGAAACTTCCCCCGGAATATTAAGCAGGATTGCGGTGGTAGAGCCGCCATACATAGCGCCGTAATAAACGCCGGCCAACATAATGATGCCTTCTGTAGGTCCGAGTATCGTTGTGAACGGAAGCAAAATAGCAATGGTGGATGTAGGTCCAAGCCCCGGCAGCATGCCGACTAATGTACCGATTATAGCCCCCCACATGGCCATCATGAGGTTCATAGGCGAAAGGGCTTCTGAAAAGCCGTCTAACAGCAAGTTTATTGCTTCCATCTTAACCTTTACTCCCTTAGCCTAAAAATTTAAAATTCCCTCAGGGAACGGCATTCTGAGCCAATAAACAAAAATCAGGTAAATGACCGCTACTTGAATGGTCGAATAAATCGCCGATCTAAGCAAATTGTAGGAGCCGATGACCCTAAATAAAGCTATGGAAACGACGAACGTGCTAAGGGTATACCCTAAAAATTGAAGTAAAATCCAATAAACAAACATGATGCCTACGACGAGGAGCATCCCGCGCATGATTTTAGATTCGGGGAACTCTACCTTGAAGCGCTCCCCTTTCGCGAAGAGCATGAGCAGGCCGAGTAAGATCAAACCTGCGCCTACAACTCCGGGCAATAGGTAATCCCCGACAAACGTACTTACACGCTCGGGATATAAACGTATGGCTTCCGACACCGATATGCCGCCGAAGACGATACTGATCAGCCCGCCGATACGGTCTGACAACATAGGGTATCCTCCTTTCATTCCATGTTTCCTCCAGCCGGGCAATAGGGAGAACGGTCTCCTGCTTGCCCACGGCTGCCCATCGAACATGCGATCGCATGCTTCCTATAATCGATAGGAACGATTATTGTTTCCTGGGAATTTTCAATGTTTCAGGGCTTACTTTAGCCGCGCCGGCATCCTGCAATAGCCAAGCGGAGGTTGACTGCCAGTCGCGCCAGAACTTCTCTGCTTCATCGCCGGAGATTCCCATAGGTACCACGGCCATTTTCTCCAGCAGTTTCAGGAATTCGGGATCCTTCTGCGCTTCCGAGAACGCTTTCACCAAACTTTGTTTAACAGAGTCAGGGGTATCCTTTTTCACCCAAGCGCCATAAAACGGTCCCCACGGAAGAAACTTCTTCATATCCGGCAACGTTTCCGTAATCGCCGGCACGTCCGGCAGTTCCTTCACCTTCTCATCGTTAACAACGGCAAGCACGCGTACCTTTCCGGCTTTCGCATTTTCGATCGCCGCCGACAAAGCTACGACCGACACGTCAATATGATTGCCGAGCAGCGCCGTGAGAATCGGGCCGTCGCCGTCAAACGGAACCATGTTGAATTTGGTATCGGAGATGGAATTGATCATCGTGGTGACCATGAATGAAAGTCCCCCGGGGCCGCTCGAACCCATTTTAACTTTGCCCGGATTCGTTTTCGCATCCTGTATCAGATCATTCAGCGTTTTATATTTGGAATCTTTCGGTACGGTGATCGTGGCTATACCGCGCCCCATGATGTTGACCGGATAAAATTCATGAAACCCCCGCTCCGAAAGCTGCAGCACGCCGTAGATGCCGGGATTTTCCGCTGAGAACAGCAAGGTGTAGCCGTCCGCCTTTTTATCATAAACGTACTGCGTACCTACCGTGGCGGTTGCGCCGGGCTTGTTCGTGATCGCAATCCCCTGGCCCAGCTTCTTCTCGGCAACCGTGGCTATGGCGCGCGAAACGAGATCGGTTCCTCCGCCCGCTCCGAACGGCACGATGCCCTCGATAGACTTGGTAGGATACTTCGGCTCAGAGCCGTTCGCAGAACAAGCGGTAATCATAAGCATGCTTGCGATTGCCGTAAAAACGATTCCCTTTTTCAAAAACTTTCCTTGGCTATGCAATTTCATTGAATATTCCTCCTATAATCGCTATGGGATGATTAAATGATGGCGCCTTGATCGCGTAATTGCTTTTGCAAGCCCGCTATATCTATATCTTTCGGGGGCACATTCTGCTTACCGCTTAATGCGCACGCTACGCCTGCGGCATGACCTATCGCCATGCATTGCGCCATGACCCTGGTGGAGGCATTGGCATAATGCGTCGTCGAGATGGATCTTCCGGCGACAAGCAGATTGTTTACGTTTCGGGGAATTAAGGTTCGATAAGGAATTTGGTAATCATGTTCCAAATATTTTTTTATCGTTTTGTTCTCTCGGGCATCGTGGTATTCGACAGGCCATGCTCCCCAACAAATCGCGTCTTCGAAGGACGCACCCTGCATGACATGCTCTTCGGTCAGAACAAAATCGGCAATGATCCTCCTTGACTCCCTGATGCCGATTTGCGTAGCGATTTCACTCAAATGGGCACTGCCGAACCCTGGAATCTTATCTTTCAAAAATTTACTGTATTCAATACTCGACCTCCTTCCTTCGATTTCCGCATACGTCATTTCCTTGGCGTTCAATGAAGAAAAATCGGATATCCAGTTCATGTTGCAAATGACGGAGTCGCCCACAGCCGACTCCATAAATACGCCGGCAGTCCGAAATAAATCGTATTCGCCGTCATCGATGCTTTGTTGAACCTTGTCCTTAAATGCTTGCCGCGTAATCGTTTTGGCTTCCTGAACCTTTACGTCCCCCATTTTGAACACGGTGGTCGCCGCCTGAATCTGTCCCTTTTCATTCCCGATTACATAAGGGGCGCCGGCCAGAGCGACAATATCCGCATCGCCGGTACAATCGATATAATTTTTTGAAAATACCCGAAAGATCCCTTCTTTATTCGTAATAATCGCATACTGGATCTTCGCGTGTTCTTGCTTAACCCCAATCACTTGAGTGTGTAATAATAGATGGATATTGCTGTAATTCAACAACACCCGATCGATGGCATATTTCAACAAGTGATGGTCGCATGTATCGGCGCGATGCTGCCCGAAATCGACGCCTTCTTGTACCCCGCCAAGCGCTCTCAACTCATCGAAGAGTTCATCTCGAATACCGCCTATAATCTTTTTTTGCTTGTCGGCCGAGTAAGCTCCGCAAATGGTGCTCACGGCCGCGGCGGTAGCCATGCCGCCTAGAAATCCGTATTTTTCAATAAGCAAAACCTCTGCTCCGCTCTTCGCCGCCCCAACGGCTGCCCCTATGCCCGCGAACCCCCCTCCCATAACAAAAACATCCGTATGGATATCCCCGGCAAATTTCAAACCTAATTCTTGTGCTGCTGCTTCAAACATTCGAACGCCCACCTTATGAGTTATCCTAATTTTTGCTGCGCTTACTTCCCTCGGGACTTTTTGTATGCTTCATTCATTTCCTGGATATATTTCTGAAAGTTAGCATCGGCTTTCAGCTTTTGAACGAATTGATCCCAAGCTTCAATCGGCTCGGTTCCCATAATAATCTTCGTCTTCAGATCCTGGGATTTTTTGTTAACTTCCGGCATGTACTTATCTCCGGTTTCGGAAATAAGATTTGCCGCCGGGTTGGCCACGCTGTACTTCTCCCGTTCATCGAGCGTAAGTTTGTTTCTTTCGTACAAATCCTTCGGAATGCCCGTAGCGAAAGCTCTTAACGCATACTTGTCGTTCGTTGTGAACACTTGTCCGAAGACTTCCAAGGATACGTTATCCTTAACCGCTTGCTCCGTGGAAACCTTCATCCCGTTCACGACGTTGTAATGAATGCCCTCCATGCCGAAGTTCGCGATGTTGGCGATTTCATCCGTAGCTCCTTTATCCATCATGCTCAATATTTGCTTCATTTTGGATTCCGGCACCCTTTTTGAAATCGCATACATACCGAAATGGCCCGTATCCCGTCCGACAAATCTGCCCCCGGGACCCTGTACATAGTTTAATGGATAATAATCGGCTTTCGGTTCAACTTTCCGCAAATCTCTTAGCAGAATCCAGTCCTGGATGACGGCGGAGGAAAAGACGCCTCCTTTTCCCGCCTTCAGCTGATCTTTCATCCGGGAAAGCTTCATGACGGCAAAATCGGGGTTCACCAGACCTTCGGTGTAGGCTTTATTCCACCATAGCAGCGCTTCCCGGGTCCCGGGCAGCAGATCGGGATGAATGATTTGGTCGCCGTCTACTTTCCAACCGTTGGCATGATTAAATACGTCGCGAGCCCAAGTAAAATAACCCATGTTATCGGCTTCCACCATCCCGACAAACCCGGGAGTATCTCTTAACCCGTTGCCGTCAGGATCTTGTTCGGTGAACGCTTTCATGACTTGATACAAATCGTCCATCGTTTCCGGAACTTCAAGATTCAGCTTATCGAGCCAATCCTTACGAACGATTGGAATTCCATACTGGCCCACCGTGGGACGCGCGCGGGTAATGCCGTAAATTTTATTTTCGATTTTAATATTTTCCCAGGAATCTTTCGGAGCTGCCATCAAATTAGGGTAATGGGTAACGATGTCCGTTAAATCCCAGAAAACCCCTTGTTTCACCGCGCTAACAACGTTCGGCGCGAACGGGTTTTCGATCAACAGCAAATCCGGCAAATCTCCGGAAGCCAGGGTCACGTTCATTTTATCCAAGTAATTATTTGGAGAATACCACGTTATGTTCAGCTTGACGTTCAGCTTGTTTTCCAGCTCTATCCATATCGGATTGTCCTTCAAAGGGGGTTCTGCACCGCGGAACGTAGTCATGATGCTTACCTCAAGCGGCTTGTCCGGATTTTGTTCTTTTCCTCCTTTGTTCATCCCGTTTTCGTTGCTTGTGCATGCGCTCAGTACGGAAGCCGTAAAACAAACCAAGACAAGCAGCGCCTTGACTCCTTTTCGACCTCTTTCTTTTCCAGGCATCTTATACCTCCTTGGCAATGTCACATTCATAAGGTAATTGATTTGGCGATTAGCGGCAACCATACTTTTTTTCCAGCCCAAGCTTCGCTAATTCGCTACCTTCCAAGCATGATAGCACTTTTTTTCGCAGCTTCAATCCCTTGAGAAAAAAAATACTATAAGCACATTCAAATTCCTGCGCGGTTGCTCCACGCTCACGGAACTCTGCGGCGATGGCCGGGAGTCAAGGTTTTCAAACCCGTGCCCTTCCGTTATAATAAGAACAATTTGAAGCACGGGAGTGGACGAATCATGAACTATAAAATGATCGCGATCGACATTGACGACACCTTGATCAACGATGACAAACAAGTAACCGAAGGCACGAAGAAAGCGCTTGCCGCAGCCATAGCCAGCGGCGTTGTCGTAACGCTCGCTACCGGCCGCATGTATGCGTCCGCCCGATCGATCGCCGAACAGCTCGGTCTGAACGTACCGTTGATCACTTATCAAGGCTCGCTTGTGAAAAACGCGATAGACGGCAACGTCTTGTACGAGCGCTGTGTGCCGGCTTCCGCCGCGCAGCTCATTTTCGATTATTGCGAGCGCAACGGACTGCATCTGCAGTTGTATGTGGACGACCAATTATACGTGAAAGAGCGTAACGAAAAGGCGGAAGCGTATGCCTCGTTATCCAAGGTCCCTTTCATCGTCGAACCGGATTTCCGATCCTTGGCCGGCAAGCCGTCGAACAAGCTTCTGGTGATCGACGAGCCCGACAAGCTGGACAGCGTCGCCGCCGAGCTGCGCGGGTTGTTGGGGCAGCAGGTGCACATTACGAAATCGAAGCCACATTTTCTGGAGATCGTTCACGCGGAAGGAACGAAAGGACATGCGTTGGCTCATCTGGCCGGCCATTTCGGCTTCGATTTGGAGAAAGTCATCGCCATAGGCGACAGCTGGAACGACCGTGAAATGCTGGAGGCGGCCGGTCTTGGCGTGGCCATGGCCAACGCCGTCGACCCGTTGAAGGAGATCGCCGATTACGTGACGCTCAGCAACAATGAGGACGGCGTCAAACACGTCGTGGATAAATTCATACTCCAAACCGTTTAGCGAAAGGCGCGCGGTTCGGACGGACAAGAAGAGGCGAAAAGCGACAAGCCTCTTCTTTTTTCTTGTTCACCTTTGCAGTATTGCTACATATAGTTGGGTAAGGTTTCTATTAGGCATCAGCCTATCCGATAGCAACTTACTAGCAGAGGGGAGATTTACAATGGTTAAACCTACGAACGGAGATCCGGACCGCGGTCTTTTTCCCGGGACGCCGGGCGGACCCGGCGGCTTCCCAGGGCAGGGACCTGGCGGCTTCCCGGGGCAGGGGCCCGGCGGCTTCCCAGGGCAGGGGCCTGGCGGCTTCCCGGGGCAGGGGCCCGGCGGCTTCCCAGGGCAGGGGCCCGGCGGCTTCCCAGGGCAGGGGCCCGGCGGCTTCCCAGGGCAGGGGCCGGGCGGCTTCCCCGGGCAGGGGCCCGGCGGTTTCCCGGGGCAGGGGCCCGGCGGTTTCCCCGGGCAGGGGCCCGGCGGTTTCCCCGGGCAGGGGCCCGGCGGCTTCCCGGGGCAGGGGCCGGGCGGCCCTCCGACGGGAGCCCCGCAGAGCCCGCCGCCATCGTTCATCCCGCAGCAAAGCGGCCAGCAGCTGTTCGCGGTCGATCCCGGAGGGATACGCCGCTGCTTGTTCCGGTTCGTATACATTTGGCAGCAAAACGGCGAGCAGTATTGGGCCTATTTGACCTTCGTCGGACGAAATTCCTTGGCCGGTTTCCGCTGGTACGGATTCGGTCCGTTCGGGCGCTGGATTTATTTCGGCCTCGATTTGCGGCGTGTGGAGCAATTCTTCTGCTATTGATGCTGGATGTGAGCCAAAACCGGCATATACCGAAAGAACCGTCTGCGATGAAGTGATCGCAGACGGTTCTTTCGCTTGCTCCGGTTCCCAGGGGCCGTTATGATCCGACTTTGGCGGCGCGGCCGTAGCTGCGGTAGTACAACAAGGCGCCTAAAACAATGACCAGCGCGGATAGAAGCATCAGATTGCTGTACATCCACGCCTTGGACTCCCAGACGAACGGATTCAGCTTGAATTGGAACATATTCTCTGCAAGCACCCGCCCGACCAGCGCCATCCCGACGGCGCCCGAAATAAAGCCTACGAGATTGAACAATCCCATGCCGACCCCGGTTTCCTCCATCGTTAGCGTCCGCGACACGCTGTTGGCGATAGCCGTTTGGATAAAGGATAGCCCGATGTAGGTCAGCACCATGGCGCCGGAAATCAGCCACGCGTTGAATCCGACGAAGCTTGAGATCAGCACAAGGCTGGCGATCAGCAGCAGGATGCCGATCGACACGACGAACGGATTGCCGCGCTTGTCCGCCAGGCTTCCGCCGATCGGCCCGAACAGCACCGCGCTGATCGCACCCGGGAACAGCACCCAACCGACTTGATTGGCGCTGAGTCCTTTCACGCTATCCAGCATGAACGGAACGGCGTACATAATGCCCATGACCGTGCAAAAGATAATAAACGCTACGATCAAACCGTTTCGGAACAACACGTTTTTGAATAAAGAAGGCTCGATGAACGGTTCTTTCGTGCGACGAATATGCAGCGTGAACCAACCGAGCAGGCCGACGCAAGCGAGCAGCCAATACCAGTGCGACTCCGTGGAAAATAAGATAAGCGCGGCGACTCCCAAAGCAATCAAGACCGCTCCTGCCACATCCACCTTCCCCGGCTTCGCCCCTTGGCTCGGCAGCGTCCGGTTGAAGAACGGCAGCGAAATTAATGTAAAGACAGGAATGAGGAACAAGTAAGACCAGTGCAGGGAGGATGACACGAAACCGCCGATGACCGGGCCGATCCCGACCGCAAAGGCGACCGTCGAATTCAAAATACCGAATACTTTCCCCCTGTCTTCCATCGAGAAATACCGCGCGATCAGAACCATGATCAACGCCGGTATCGCCGAGGCGCCGGCTCCCTGCACCGCCCGGAACAAAACGACCAGCGGGTAGGAGAATTGGCACACATAGCCGAGCAACGACCCGACATTATAAATGACGATGCCGATGACGATCAGCTTCTTCAGACTAAAAATATCCGACAGCTTCCCGTAAATAACCGAGCCGATGGCGAAAAAAATGATGAACGTCGTGGATACCCAGCTGACCCCCGAAGGCGTTAATCCGTACTGCTCCGCGATGCTCGGCATCGAAACGTTGAATACCGTCTCGTTCAACACCGCGAAAAAAATAATGAACATGATCCATGGCGCCGTTCTCCGCACGTCGAGTGCGGGGTACACGGCCTTATCCCCTGCGCTTTGCGCGCTTGAATCCAACATCTGATTTCTCTCCCTCCCTATCCGAAAACCCATAATATCACATCATCCCGGTGAAAAGAGCGGTAAGTTTGGTTATAGCCAAACATTACTTGCACTTCTTCATACACTTTAACCGCTATCCCTGACAGGAACTGTCATAGTCATTAAAGAAAGAAAGTAGCGGAACGGAGCATCCACCTATAACCATTCTTCCAATCCTACATAAAATACATGGAGTTAAGTTTACTGAGAAGGGGTGAAGCTATGCGATACTTGGATATGCTGACGCGCCTTGGCGTAGGGAGCGCACATCCCGGCGGATTCTCCGCGACGCTCGATCAAATGCAACGTTATCCCCTTCCTCCGGGAAGCCGGATCCTCGAGGTCGGCTGCGGGACGGGACGGACCGCTTGTTATTTGGCGCGGCAAGGGTTTGCGGTTACCGGACTCGATCTGCGGCCCGAGATGCTTGTCAAAGCAGCGGCTCGCTCCGCCTCCGAGCAGCTGCATGTCGATTGGGTGGAAGGCAGCGTTACGGCGCTTCCGTTTCCGGACGAGACCTTCGACGTTGTGCTTGCCGAATCGGTGACCAATTTCACACACATCCCCGAGGCGTTGGCGGAATACTACAGGGTGCTGCGTCCGGGCGGAACGCTATACGACCGCGAGGTGCTGGCCTTGGCAGGACTAAAGGAAAGCGACAGCCAAATGTTGCGCGATTTCTTCGAGTTCGGCGGCTTATTTAACGAAGAGGAATGGTTGTCGGCCTTAAGCGCGGCCGGATACGAACGCTTCGAGCTGGTGGATCGGTCGCTTTTTGAGGAGCACTTGAGCAGAGATCAAATGCAGCATCCGGATCTTCATCAAATGATGGACCACGAAGCGATCATGGATCCGGCGCTATGGCAGCTTTCGCTTCGGCACGACGAGCTCATCGACGCACATCGGGACCGTCTGGGCTACGCGCTTATACGCGCCGAAAAATAAACGTGAATCGAGCGTGATTCCTGTGAGAATGAACGGCATGGAAGCGGCCGGACGTTGTATCGATACGTATTTCCCGAACTGCGAAGCGGCGCTGCTGGCCGGCAGCGTCGTGCAAGGCGGCGAAACCTCCGCCTCCGACTTGGACTTGATCGTATTCGACGAGTCGCAGGAAGGACCATTCCGGCGAACGTACCGCGCATTCGGCTGGATCATCGAAGCGTTCGTCATGACCCGCGATTCGTACCGCTACTTCTTCGACCAAGCGATTGACAGCGCCATCCCTTCCATGCTGCGCATGTGCGCCTGCGGTCAGGCATTGAAGGGAGAAGACGCTATACGCGACATTGTGAGCGAAGCGAGAGACGCCTTGGCAGCCGGGCCTTTCCCCTGGTCCGTGCAAGAGCTTGACCGGGCCCGATACGAGATCGGCGAATCGCTCGCCGACTTGTCGGGCGACCGCAGCGACGCGGAGTGCTTGTTCATTGTCGCCAAGCTTACGCTGCAGCTCGCTTCCTTCGCGCTGCGCAGCGCCGGCTGCTGGCTCGGCGACGGCAAATGGCTGTACCGCGAGCTGGAGCGGCACAGCCTCGAACAGAGC
The DNA here is from genome assembly GCF_055379675.1 of Paenibacillus sp. JCM 9796. Taxonomy (NCBI): domain Bacteria; kingdom Bacillati; phylum Bacillota; class Bacilli; order Caryophanales; family Paenibacillaceae; genus Paenibacillus; species Paenibacillus sp. JCM 9796. The sequence goes on along the minus strand of NZ_AP043723.1, from coordinate 3,546,031 downwards.
CGCGAGCTGCTCGCGGCGCTGGACGCCTATTATACGAATCGCAACCCGGAGCCGCTGTTTGCGCTCACTGGTCGCTGGCTGGAGCCTTACGGCGGCTTGCTTGCGGAAGGTTATGCAGAGGGCTGGACGTAGAAGGGCATGAAGTAGAATCGGCTTCCTGCCGGTGGTATAATCATGTCAATCAGACGATTCAACCGGGAGGCTGTATACGTTGATTCACTTCGGCACCATCCAACTGCACACCTTCGCCAGCGCCGGCATGGTGGTGATGGCGCTGCTCGCCGTCTTCGTCCGCTCGCGCGCCGGAAGCAAGCCGATCACCGTGTCAAGCATCGTCATGCCGCCCATCGGGATGAGCACCGGCTTTCTGATGTTCGCCCTGCCTTTCTTCCGCATTCCGCTGGCATGGGCCGGAAGCGCGTTCCTCGCCGGTCTGCTGCTGTTCTCCTATCCGCTCATCCGCAGCTCCAGGCTGGAACGGCGCAGCGGCGGCATCTACGTCAAACGCTCCAAATCGTTCGCTCTGGTGCTGCTGATCCTGCTCGCGCTTCGGCTGGGACTTCACGAGTACATCGAACGTTTCGTTTCGATTCCGCAAACAGGCGCTCTCTTCTTCATTCTTGCGTTTGGCATGATCGTCCCTTGGCGGGCAGCCATGCTGCGGCAGTACATCCGGCTGCAAGCCCGGTCCGAGCCTAAGGATACGCGAAACTAGCGGAACAGCCCGTTTCTCCGGCCAACAAAGGCAGCCATCGTTCTCCTCGAAGAACGATGGCTGCCTTTGCCATACCTATAGCGAAACGACGATACCCGCCGTCTGGGATTCCAACGCGGCCAGAATGACGTTCACGGAACGCAAGTCTTCTTCGCCGGAAATCCACATCTAATTACGCCTGCTGCACATCGTGCTGCTTCAGCCAGTTCAGGCTGTTGGCCACGCTCACCAGCGGCGGATTCTGACAATGATCCTGCTCGACAATCAGCCATTCCACGCCGGTTTCCGAGGCCGCCTCGATGACGTCATTCAACGGAACGATGCCTTGGCCGAGCTCCAGCGTCTGAACCCCGTCGCCCTCGTATTTAAAATCCTTCAAATGAATCAGCGGCAGCCGCCCTGCATATTTGCGGATATAGGCAAGCGGATCTTGGCCGCCACGCATCACCCAGCACACATCCATCTCCACCAGCAGCGTCTCCGGCGACGTCGATTCAAAGATCGCATCGAAAATGAGCGAGGGTCCGAGCTTCGCTTCGAACTCGAACTCGTGGTTGTGATAACCGAACGCCAACCCTTGCCTCCGCACTTCCTCCCCGTACGCTTGCAGCTCGGCAATCACCGATTTCCAGCCTTCTTCGTTCGTATCCGGGGACACATACGGGCATATGATGTATTTGCCGCCGATCGCTTTCAAATAATCGATCTCGCCCTGCAGGCCGGACTGCAGACGCTGTAAGCCGACATGGCCGCCGACCGCCCGCAGGCCGAGCTCCTGTAACAGCGCATTCATCTCCTCGGCAGGCACACCGCCGTAACCCGCAAATTCTACGCCTTCGAAACCGAGCTCCGCCACTTTACGCAGCATGCCGCGAAAATCGGCCTCCGCTTCTCCCCGAAGCGTATAAAGCTGCAACGCTATTCCCATTTTACCCATGCGTATCACGCTCCCGATCAGGGTGGTATGCAGGACGCAACCTCCTATATAACTTACATACGCTTCAGCCGTAACCGAATTAAAGAAAAAAGTCCCTCTAATAGAGGGACAGAGCAAGCGAATCTCTTTCGTTGAAGGAATGCAGGATAGCTTCGCATCCGACAACTTCGATGCTGATTAAGGTTTGCAAGCATTTTTGCAATGCGTTTCTTCCGGTTTCCACCTTTTTGTCGAGGGCCGCTCTTAGCAGCTTGAGCGTTTTCTTATTCAAGTTGTCGGCGAAGACCGGGATTTGTTTGTTTTGAAAGTTAACAAAAACCTTCATCCCTAACACCGTCCCATCTATCAAAAAATCTAGCGGTACTGCGCCATGCGCTTACTTACTTAATAGGATAAATTACGATGATTAAAATAAGCTTAAAATAATATTACAAAATGGCAACAACTTTGGCAAATTTCCGCGTCATATTCACGCTCTCAACAACAAACGACCTGGGGCGAACCGTATGAAAAGCATCCGGCCGACGCTTGTACACGCTCGCGGCGAAGCGGAGCTCGCCGGACCTCCTCCAGCAAACGCCTGTCGTTCGGACCGGATTTCTCCCCGTTTTCATCCATTCGGGCGATGGCTCATCATGGCAAAAGAACCGTTGCAAGAGCAACCGTTAGGATTTATACTTATTTATAGTGGCATTTGCAACTGATTATTTAAACACGAGGAGGATTCCGATGCCGGATCATAAATATACGATTTCCCGCTTGATTTCGCTGCTGTACCGTACAGGCCAAATGTACATCGGCAGCCGGTTGAAGGAGCACGATATCGGGAAAGGCCAGTATATGTTCCTCAGCGCGCTGTATAAACAAGACGGCTTGAGTCAGGAAGAGCTCTCCGATTATTTGATGATAGATAAAGGCACGACGGCCAAAGCGTTGAAGAAGCTGGAAGAACAAGGCTATGTAAGCCGCGAGGTGAGGGATGACGATAAACGCTTTTACCGGGTATTTCTAACCCCGAAGGCGCTTGAAATTAAAGACGAGGTGCGCAGCGTATTGGCCGATTGGCGAAGCCTGCTCACCTCCGGCTTCACGGAGGAGGAGAAGGAAGCGGCAATCGCGCTGCTCGACAAGATGGGCCATAACGCCGCCCGGTTTACGAAAGATAGCAGCCGCTTACAACCGGAATCATCCGAACATCAGGAGGCAGGTGACAGGTCTTGAATGTAAAGCTAGCTGGCGCTCGGCTCGTCAATAATCATTTTCACGCGCTGACGCATCGGAATTATCGATATTTTTGGATGGGGCAATGCGTCTCGCTCGTCGGAACGTGGATGCAGAACATCGGGCAAGCATGGCTCGTGCTGACATTGACGGGATCGCCTTTCCTGCTCGGTCTGATCGGCACGATCCAATTCCTGCCCTTCACATGCCTGTCCCTGTTCGCAGGCGTCGTGATCGACAAGTTTCCGAAAAAGCGGATTTTGCTGGTGACGCAGAGCATGTCGATGCTGCTCGCGCTGACGCTGTCCGCACTCGTCTTTACCGATACGGTCCGGTACGGCTACGTCATGGTGCTCGCCCTGCTGCTTGGCCTGACGAACACGTTCGATATGCCGACGCGGCAGGCGTTCAATATCGAGATCGTCGGGAAGGACGATCTGATGAATGCGATCGCCTTGAATTCGATGACGTTCAACCTGGCGCGAATTCTCGGACCGGCAATCGGTGCGACGATGATGGCGCTGCTCGGGCCGGCCTGGTGCTTTCTGTTGAACGGGCTAAGTTTTATCGCCGTCATATACGGTTTGCTGCAGATTGAGGCGGTCCCGTATGTGCGGGAGAAAAAACAGAACATCGGGGTGTGGAATGAGATTAAAGACGGTCTGGTTTATATCCGGGGAGATCAAGTGCTGCTGCAGACGCTGATGATGGTAACCGTCGTCGGAACGCTCGCCTACAATTTCGCCGTGCTCATTCCCGTATTCACGAAGGACGTCCTGATGATGAAGGAGCAGATGTACGGGCTGCTCATGTCGTGCCTCGGCGTCGGCTCGTTCGGCGGGGCGCTTGCGATGTCGTTCATGAGTAAGAAGGGCCCGCGCCGCAAGCTCATCCTGATCAGCTCCGTGCTGCTGTCCGTCTTCCTGCTGCTGATCGGACTCACCCATTCGCCTCTGATCGCCGGCTTGTGTCTGGCCGTCACCGGCGTATTCAACATTCTGTTCGCGACAAACAGCAACTCAACGCTCCAGATACACGCGAAAGACGAGTACCGCGCGCGCGTGATGAGCATCTACTCGCTCGTCTTCGCCGGTTCGACGCCGATCGGCAACTTCTTCGCCGGGTATGCGGCCGACCGTTACGGTGCAAGCGGCGCCTTTATGCTGTGCGGAGGCATCTGTCTGACGCTGTGCCTGGGGATCATTTGGATGTTTCGCCGGAAGGCCTCATCCGTTACGCCCGGCGAAGCCTTGCAGCAGAAATAACCGTTCGGCCCTCTGGGCTGAACGGTTATTTGGCTTTCGCCCCTTCCGGGATTGGATTCGGAAAGAACGCCAAACCGGACATCGCCGCTGCTTCTACTTATGCATGTGATAGGCAGGGGACATCACGCTGATCCCTTGCTGTCGTTCCCTCGCCAGAAAGCGAACAAACTCGTCGGCCGGCAGCGGACGGCTGACGAAATACCCCTGCACTTCGTCGCAGCCCAGCCGTGCCAGCATGTTCCACTGGCCGAGCTCCTCCACCCCTTCGGCAACCACCTTCTTGCCTAAGTTGTGGGACATCGCGATCATCGCAATAATAATCGCCCGGTCACTGTCGTTGGTCTCCAGCTCTATGACGAACGAGCGGTCAATCTTGATCGAGTGAACTGGCAGCTGCTTCAGCAAAACCAACGACGAATACCCTGTACCGAAATCATCGATCGACAGCTTGACGCCGAACGACATGATTTCCCGGCAAATGTCGGCGCAGCCCCCCTTGTCGAGCATCGCCGTGCGCTCCGTAATCTCCAGACAGAGCAGCGAAGGCTCGATGCCGGTCCGATTCAGCGTATCGGCCAGCACATCCGGAAACTTCGGATCAAGGAACTGCTTGGCCGACAAATTAATCGATATGCAGAGCGGCGCATACCCGGCTTCCATCCACTTCCGCAGCTGCTCGCAGGCGGTGTCCAGCACCCAGTAGCCGATATCGACAATCGTGCCCGATTCTTCCGCCAGCGGAATAAATTCGTTGGGCGGGATCAATCCCTCCTCCGGGTGGTGCCAGCGAATCAAGGCTTCCGCTCCGGTCACACGCCCGCTCTCCATATCGACCTGCGGCTGGTAATGAAGCGCAAACTCCCCTTGTTTCAGCCCTTTGCGAATCCAGCCGTCCATGCGGAACCGCTCCTGCTCTTCCCGATGAATGAAAGGATCATACAACACGTACCGGTTCCTTCCCGATTGCTTCGCATGGTACATCGCTAAATCCGCAAACTGCAGCAATTGTTCCGCCTGTTGCCCGTGCTCGGGGAAGAGAGAGACGCCCACGCTGGCGGAAATATAATAGGACTTATCCTTATACAAGAACGGCGCCTGAAATCCCTCGAAAATGTCGTGGCAAAGCTCGGAAATAGAAGCCTGGCTCTCCGAATGCGGCACGATCATCGCAAACTCGTCTCCGCCTAAACGGAAGACGGTCGCGTCGAGCGCCGCTCTCTTCAGCAAAATATCGGCCACATGCTGCAGCAACAAATCTCCGACATGATGGCCTTGCGAATCATTCACTTTCTTGAATCCGTCCAAACCGATAAGAATGACGGCAATTGATCCTTGATGATGCTTGACGGCGGATAATGACTCTTGGAGCCGCTGCTGGAACATAAACCGGTTCGGCAGGTCCGTCAATGAATCGTGGTACGCCAAATGCCGATTTTTCGCTTCTGCCAGCTTCGTTTCCGTAATATCCAATAAAGCGACGCATTGAAACCGCTCCCCGGCGGTATAGATGAATTCGCTGTCGGCGCGAACGAACCTGATGTCGCCTTGCCTGTTGTGAACCGCATATTCTCCTCTATACAGTGCTTCGCGCTGCGAATCCTCTGCCGGCTTCGCAGCGTCCTCCTCGCACGGGGTCAACCATTCATCCAGCCGGCGCATTGCCGGCTCCTGGTGCAAGGGTCCCAGCATCGCCTCCGTCTGGGCATTGGTTTCCCGGATGATACCGTTCCGGTCCACGATCAGAATCGACACCGGCGACATTTCGCACAATATCTTACGTTCGATAGAAAGCAGGAAATCATACTTCATCATCGCATACCGCATGAAAAACGCATAAATCAAAACGCCGAACATGCTAAGATCGGGCATCCACAGATCGTCCGGCACGATAGAAAATCGCTTATGAGAGGCAAGCAGCACCGCCCATGCTCCTCCGAGACCAACCCCCCACATCACCATCTGCAGTTGCTTGCGCTTGAGCTTCAATTGAAGAGCAGCCGCTTCGCGCAGACCGGCGCCGACCAAATAGAGCGACAGCCCCATCGTGTACACGGCCGTCACGACCGTCACCCCCATTAACAGCGGACTGACCTCATGATAACGCCATCCCCCGATCTCAGCGATCTCGATGTAGGACCACTGCGGAAAGAGCAAGGTCGATAGGCCCGAGAGGAGCGGCGCATAGCAAAGAATGAGCAACAAGGGGCGGCTCATCGCCCGGTCCCGCTCGCTCAGCAGCGCACAAAACCGGATGAGCAAACACATCGCCGCAAACGCGGGGAGATAAATAAACAAGTAGCTTATCTTGCCCGAAAAAGGAACCGTGAATAAGCTGGTCATAAAATTGCCGAACAACATAAGCATGGCGGAGAAGAAAAACAGTGAGGCGCATTGGTTCAACCGGTCACGCTTGTTACGCTGCAGCGTTTCAACAGCCATATAGAATAGGATGAAAACAGGAGTTAAAAACAAACTGAGGGAAAGAAGAAAATAAAACATGTCTCTTACCTCCGAATCGAGTGCTGTGATGCCTCATTCAGTTACGGAGGGCTGATCGGTTCATTCCCCATAAACGGAAAACGGCAACTGGCTGGCATGCGGCGAATGGCGCGTAGCCCCTGTAGTTTTGCGTCCCATATTTTCATATGGTTTGCCTAAATTTTAGGTGATGTCTAGTTCTTTTATAGCATGCTTTGTCGAAAATTGAAAGCGTTTTTTGCAGGATGTATGATGCCCGGCGTTTCCTCCCGAATTTTGACGAATCGTAAAGCCGCCCCTGTTTGCGATTGCGGCGATCGTGTCCATCTTCTGGCGAACAGCACGAGGAGCCCTGCGAGTGTCCAGCCAGACAGTCGCAGGGCCGGTCGTGATCCGGTCACCATTTTTGAGACGTATACCTGCATTCAGATGAATTACCCTTGGAAGGTAACTCGAATGTCCAGCAGCTCGGATCGGCTTCCGATACGCAGCGGCGGTCCCCATGAACCGAAGCCCGAGGAGACGATCGCATGCATGACGCCTTTGCGCAAATAACCCCAATCTAGTTCGAAAAGGCGCCGTGTAATCAAATGGTTCGGCATCATTTGGCCGCGGTGCGTGTGCCCGGACAGCATCAAGTCGATGCCCGCTTCGGCGGCTGCGCCGAGTTGATGCGGCTGATGATCCATCAGTATAATCGGCTTGGACCGATCCACGTTCGAGCTTTCCAGCAGCGCATCGACGGTAAGCCGTCCTTCGTTCGTGAAGCTCTCTACGGCGTGGTCTTTGCGCCCGGCGACATACAGACCGTCCTCGAGCTCCACGACGCGATCGAGCAGTACGTCGATGCCGATCGCCCGCATCCGCTCCACATACTCGGCGATATGGCCGCCGATATATTCGTGGTTGCCGAGCACGGCGTACACGCCGAGGGGAGCGCGCAGCCCGCTCATCACCTCAGCCATATTTTCGCGTACGAAAGGCTCTATGCTGTCGTCGAGCACATCCCCCGGCAGCAGAATGAGATCCGGCGCAAGCGATGCCACCCGCTCCGTCAGCCGGGAGAGATGCCGTTTGCCGACCATCGTGCCGAGGTGCAGATCCGAGGCGGCGGCAATGCGCAGCTCCTTGCGCCCTCCGCCCGGCTTCGCGATCTCGATGTCGTAACGGCGGACGATAGGATTCCACGCGTTCCAGGAGCCGACCAGCAGCAGCACCGCCATGACGGCCAGTACGGCGGAGCCGACGACGGTGACGGCAACCGAGGCATCGGTTCCCGTTAAGATGAGCAGCCAGGCCGTCAGATCGGCGAGCGGCACGAGCAGAACCGCGTAGAACAACAACCCAATTCCATAGGAACCGATAACCTTGAGCGCTTTGTACAACGCGTACGGCATCGCGCGGCGGGCCAGCATCGCGATCAAATACGAGAAAGCCAGCAGCGCGTACACGAATATAAACAACGCGTCGGGGGCTGCGGGCATGACAACGTTCCAATACTGCAGGCCGCTCCATCCGATGAAAGCGCTCAGTCCCAAATAAGCGAGCAAGATCAGAACAAAAACGGGGATTCGACTTCTCATTTCATCTGGCTCCCTTGCTGTGAAAATGTTCATTTGCCAGTATTGTCTCATATTTCATGCCCCCAGGTAAAATGCAGCCGGCTCGGGGAAAGCGGCAGCCGCTCCTGCTGCGCCTCCCCTTCGTTCAGCTTACAGTCCGATGGCAGCAGCTGCGCTAGAGGCACCGTACCGAAGAATCGAAAGGAACAGCACGTTTTTCCGTCCGAACCGGTCGGATAACGGTCCGCCGAAGAACGCCTTTTATCAGCCGGCCGCGTATTCGTGCATGTGACGGATATACTGGCCGACCATCGCATTCAGCGCTTCGCTCACGTCTTCAAGGTCCGCTTTCCCGGCCAGCTGCGTAAGAATACGCCCGACGGCCTCGTCGCATGCCGGTTTCAGCGACGGCTGCACCCGGCTGAAATCCTCCAGGTACGCCGGAACGAAGAAGCAATCGAGGGAATTCATCGCGTAGACGTACGGCTCGGCCCGCTCGTCGCCGCCATTCCACGCTTTCAGCTTGTCATAAAGCTCGCTTAACGTAATCAGTCCGAGTCTGTAGGTGCGCCGCGCATATTCGTAAGACGTCGGATCTATCAGGCCGTTCTCGTGCCGCTTCTTGTTCGTTTCATCGAGCAAGTACAACGCTCCGCCCCATTCCGAAGCGAATTTCAACCAGAAATCCGCATCCTTCGTCCCGATATCGATCCGGATCCGCTCGTCAAACACGAGATCCGGATTCGCCGCCAGCAGACGTCTTGCTTCCTCGGCACTCCCGTTTCGTTGGTTTCCCTGTTCGCTTCCGCTGTTCATCTGTTATTCCTGCCCCTTTGATCAGAATCTGTTGTTCTCCTATCATACTACACGAAACCTATTTTATATAATGGCTCCTTAGGCAAGAGACGTCTGAAGAAGCCGGCGTTATCCGCGGGAGTTGAACAAAATTTGTGGGTCAACTCATTTCGCGCAATCTAAAATATATCCCTGTTGTTGTTTATACTGCAACAAGTCTATTTCGTTATTTTTCATTTCGTCATAATATGATAATGATTAATAATAAATAGAGGTGATCACATTGTCTACATACGTACTCGTACATGGAGCCTGGCATGGAGCATGGTGCTGGGAGAAGATTGTTCCTTTACTCGAGCAAAAGGGTCATACCGTTCACGCTATTGATTTACCGGGACATGGTTCTGATCAAACACCCGTTTCACAAATTTCACTTAAGAGCTATACGGATAAAATTTGTTCCGTTATTGATGAAGCAGACGAACCTGTTATCCTTGTTGGACACAGCATGGGTGGTATGGCCATCACGCAAAGCGCCGAATATCGTCCGAAGCAAATAAAAGCACTCGTTTATGTAACCGCATTCTTGATTAGAAATGGAGAATCCATGGTAGATGTGATTCAAACGGATGCCGGGGCTCTGGTAGCATCTAATATGATCGTATCCAGTGACGGCAGTTACGCAACCGTTAACGAGGCAAAAATAAAAGAGATTTTTTACGGCTGTTCTGAACATGCTGATGCAGAGCGTGCGAAATCTTTATTGGATGCTCAAGCTTTGGAAGTTTTAGCAACAAAGTTAAGTCTGACGGACGAGCGGTTTGGTCAAGTTCCGCGTTATTACATTGAGTGCCTGCGTGATCAAGCGATAACGAACTGGTGTCAAAAAAATATGTACGCTGCAACTCCCTGTGAAAGCGTCTACACTCTAAATACGGACCATTCGCCGTTTTACTCAACCCCTCAAGAACTGGCGACGATTTTACTTGAGATCGAACAAATTAATCAGGTAGCGGATGATCTGGTTTCATAAATGATCGTTCTTGAAAAGTTCCTTACACCAAGAGGCTGTTGACAAAGTATTACCTAAGAGTTTAAAAAGAACTGCGTAGAATTTATTTCTATGCAGTTTTTCTTTGGGGAAATTGCCATGCTTTCAGGAACAATCCCATGGGTTCGATCGTGCGTTCGGTTTCCCGCTTTTGTGAATCCGTCCAGCAACATTGCTGATGGGTAATGCGTTTGAGATAAGATAGCGTTGTAAAGATTAGGATCGGAGATTAGATCGATGAAAAATTCCTTTCATCCTGGGGGGGTAACTATGCGGGCATTTCTAATGGTTTGTTCTTTCCTTATTTCCATCTCTGTTTTGTCCTCCTGCACGAAATCACAAGAGGTAAAACGCGACTTACTCCATGTGAAGCCTGTAAATGTATTTGAAGGTGACGCCAAAAAGTTCCAGCCCTTTATGGGACCCATGTCAGGAGCGGTGAAACTAAACTATAAAGGAGATCAGAAATCGATTAGGGCAACCGCTGAAATATGGGAGAACGGGGTGAAAAAACAGACCATTGGGGAATTCAGCACATTGTTGCGAAGTGAAGAACAAAGAACGTTTGACGGTGAATTCATAGTTTCGATGAAAGAGCTGGATACTGACAAAGAAGGAACCCATTACATGGCCACAGTAGCCATCATTCATGAGGATGGGTCCTCCAGCACTCAGTTTCGGATTGATTCCCCTGTGAAGCACACATCAAAGATGCCGGTCACTTTGGGCAAGCCTATAGATGTTCCCGACAACGAGGAGGCTGCCGTTTGGGGGATGCAGGCAACGAATGAAAACAGCATGAGAACGATCGATTTTACGCCTGAATCTCTGAAAAACGCAAAGTGGGTTATACTCTTTAAAATTAATATGTCAGATGACTCCTAAATCTAGCGATCAAGTTGCGGCAGATCGTTGCCGTTGAAACAACGAAAAAGGATAGAGGCACCGGATCCGTTCCGGTACTTCTATCCTTTTTTTCATGTCCTATGTATATTTTGCTAGCTACTGAACCCACACTATGTAACAAAGGAGGTGAAACCATGGCACAAGATGTATTATGCGAAGTGAACTCCTGTAAGTACTGGGCTGCAGGCAACAAGTGTAACGCTTCCTCGATCTATGTCGTCAGTCATCGCGGAAAGCAAGCCAACAACTCCGAAGAAACCGACTGCAAAACGTTTGAATCTAAGCTGTAACTTCTTTTGGGGCGACCTTGTATAAGGTTGCCTCTTTTTCGTCTACATCCGATAGTATACCCAACATTGATAATGATAATCATTGTTATGTTGAAATATTCGGTTTCCGTGACCGTTTGAATCGTTCGATTCAGGCCAGGACCGCCTTCCCGACTTGTGACGCCGATTTATGAAGTATAACCGTGTCGTAGATCGGGTTTGACTCGATGATTTGAACCGTTAACCAGTCTCTGGTTAACCCGTATTCAAACGGATAATTAAAGATGGACTTCACTCCGTTCCCGAATCTTACCATAATTTCGACATCGTCCCTGGTTGTTTCTTTTAATTGCTTCAGCACCTCGTGCTTGTTCTTGACCAGCGAAGCGATCATGATATGAGTCGCCTCCCGCCGAAAGGCGAGGCCGCTTAATTTCTCGTCTGAGAAACGAACGAGCGTCTCCAGTCCGTAAGCTTTAGCCGACGATTGGCTAACCCTACGGTTGCGGGGTCAATATCAATTCCCAATGCTGTCGAACCGAACTCCTTGGCAAAGGTAAGAACCGAAATGGGCAGCGCCCCCGCTCCGATAAAAAGCAATTTCGAGCGGCCGTCCATACCAAAGCTTTGCCATTCTCCCTTCACCGAGTGGAATAGGTGGTTTAAATACGGGCTTGCTCCCCATTCCTCAAGCGAGATGGATTGGGATACATATTTTTCTACATTGCAAAGGGCTTCTACGGAGGCTTTCCTTAATCGCTCCGCTTGATTTTGAATTTCTTTATCACGTCCCCAAACCTTCCATTGTCGTATGGTTTCGTCCCTAACCATAAACTCGCACAGCTCATCCAATTTAGTTCGGAGAAGGTTGTAACCGCCGCCGCACGCTTGGGAACCATGCGTTAAAGCCATTATTTCATCTTCAAGCAACTGCAAGAGCGACAACAATTCAAGCTTTCCCCTCATTTACGCCCCCCCATCAGCTATCATGAAGTATATTGCTGATGTATATTTATGAACGGGGAACAATTTTGAGAAGCATACGATTCGGGGCCGGTTGGTCCTCGGCTCGCAGCAAGGGGACGCGGCTCCATGTCATCGGATCGAATGACGCAACGTAGTAGAGCAGGTCCTGCAACAAAAGAAAAACCGTCCCGGAGGACGGCTTTCAATCGAAATCCTTATGTACCCACTCGTCCTCCGGCAGCGGCAGCGGCTCCCCGGAGAACCGTTCTTCCTTGAACGGATCGGCTTCGTTATGAAACCCGTTGTTTTCCCAGAAGCCGGTCCGGTCTTCCTTCATAAACTCGAAGCCGCGCACCCACTTGGCGCTCTTCCAGAAATACAGATGCGGCACGAGCAGGCGAAACGGCCAGCCGTGCTTCGGCGTCAGCGGCTTGCCGTCATAGCTGTGCGCCAGCATCGCCTGATCGCCGAGCAGATCCTTCAGCGGCACATTCGTTTCGTAGTCGTGGTCGGCGTGCACCATCACGTAACCCGCTTCGGGGTTCACGTCCAGCAGGCCCAGCACGTCCCGGACCAAGACGCCTTCCCATACCGTATCCGCTTTGGACCAGCGGGTGACACAGTGGATGTCGCAGGTGATCCGCGTTTGCGGCAGCGCCATGAGGTCCCGGTGCGTAAGCGTCTTCTCTTCCTTCAACTCGCCGAACATGCGCAAGCTCCATGTCGCCAAGTCGTACGCCGGCACCGCGCCCTCATGTAAAATCGGAAACCGGTCCGTCCACACTTGGCCCGGCGGCAGCCGATGCTCAAAGCCCGGCTTGGACACCTCGCCGGGTAGTTTCATTCGTTTGATGCGTTCCGCTTTCTCGTGCATGGCCGGTTCCTCCGCTCGTTTCATAAACTCGCTCCTGGTAAAAAAAATTCGGCATTTCCACCCGATTCTCGTAATGGCTGTGAAACACATGCGTCGTCGCCGGGGACATCGGCGGGATCAGCCAGGTCCAGTCCCCGGTCGTCTGCCGTCCACGCTTCGCCTCCAGCTCTTCAAAGCGCCGGAACTGCGAAGCCGCCGTGTGATGGTCGACAATCGTGACGCCCTGCCGCTTGTACGAATCCAGCACCGCCACGTTGAGCTCGACGAGCGCCTTATCCCGCCACAGCGACGATTCTCGGGTCGTGTCGAGCCCCATGACGGCCGCGACCCGAGGCAGCATGTCGTAGCGCTGCGGATCGGCCAAATTGCGCGCCCCGATTTCCGTGCCCATATACCAGCCGTTGAACGGCGCTGCCGTGTACGATAGGCCGCCGATGTCGAGCCGCATATCCGATACCATCGGCACTCCGTACCACTTCAGCCCCAGCCCGGCCATCGCCGGATACTCCGGATGCGTAATCGGGACCTCCAGCACAAGCTCCTTCGGAATCGGGAATAAGCGCGGAGGACGCCCGTCCATGCTCAGCACCAGCGGCAGCACGTCGTAAGGGGTGCCTTCCCCCTTCCAGCCCAGCTCCAGGCAGCATCGGGTCAGCGACGCCGAAGCCGGGTCTCCGACCATGCCGCGCTCCGTCTCGTACCCCGCATACCGGATAAGCTGATGATTCCATATTCGCGCCCCCCGCCCCGGCTCGGTTTCCGGCTTGAAGATCGTGATCGCGGGACGAATTTTCCCGCTGTTGGCAGCGAACGCCATATAACGGAATAACGTCTCCGCCATGTCCGCCTCCGTATCGATATGTCTGGCGTCGAAAACTTCGAGCGACTCCCAGAACAGCCGCCCGATGCACCGGTTGCTGTTGCGCCAAGCCATCTTGGCGCCATGCCGCAGCTCCTCGGGCGTATGCTCGTAACCCCCCGTTGCGTCGACCGCTTGTCTGATCTCCTCGATGCGCTCAGCCGTCTCTCCCGGCGTCTTGTTCAGCTCCGCGTAACACGTTCGCACGAATTGTTCGGCTTCTTCCATCAGTTTCCGCGACTCGGCCATCTGTCGTCGTCCCTCCGTTCATTTCATTCATCTACAATAGTATAGCAAATGTCGAAACGACGCGAAAAATGTGCTTGTGAACGTATTGGGAACATTGATCCCCTTATAGACGCTTAGCTCCAAGCCAATCGGCCATGGCGTGGGACGGCGAACCCGAGCGTGAAGAACAAGTAGCGTAAAAAACAAGAGCTGTTCGATAAATTCATGAATGGCTTCGGCGGAGCATACCAAAAAGGACTCGGCGGACTTCACTTCCGTCGGGTCCTTGGGATGGAAAGAAAAAAGCCTCCCCGGCTGCGGCTGCCGGAGGAGGCCGTGTCGAACAGCGTCAGGCCCGTTCACTTCCCGTACTGTACCTTCTCCACGTTCACCCGCCCCGAGAAAAAGACGGCCCCTCCCCCCATATCCGCCAGACGGTCAGGGGTCAGCGCGTTGACGAGCGTCTTGCTTCCCGGCGAGTCCGCCCATAGCCCTTGAGTGACGACGACGCCCGGCAGGACGTCCTCGCCCGCGATCGCCATGAGCTCGCATTCCCCCCGGTCATTCCAGAGACGGACGCAATCTCCGGTCGTAATACCGAGAGCCGCAGCATCCGCCTCATTCATATGCAATTTTGGAGCTTTCTCCAGGCGGACATGCTTCTCGTTATGCGCGAACGTGGAATTGAGAAAGTTATGGTTCGGCGCCGGAATGAACAAGAACGGCAGGTCGCCGTCTCCGGCAAGCGGTGTGTACGTAGGCAGAGGCGGAAACCCCCGGCGCTCCATCGTCCTGGAATACAGCTCGATCTTCCCGCTTGGCGTCGGCAGCTTGCCCGGCAATAGCGGCTTCACCCTTCCCTTCACGAACTGCTTCTCCGCCAACGTCTCGTAGGTAACGTCGGCCAGATGCGGATTGCCGGGATGGTCCAACGCCTGCCGGATCATCTCTTCTTCCGTATCCTGAAACGCCGGTTCCTCGAAGCCCATCGCCTGCGCCAACAGACGGAACACATCCACATTCGATTTGCTTTCGGCATAGGGTTTGATCACCGGCCGCTGCAGCTGCACATAGTGATGCCAGTAAGAACGGTAGAAGTCCGTATTCTCCAGCGACGACGTGGCCGGCAGCACGATATCCGCATACGCCGCCGTTTCCGTCAGGAACAGATCATGGACCACCGTAAACAGATCTTCCCGCTGCAGCCCTTGTCTCACCTTGTTCGCATGCGGAGCGACCACGGCCGGATTGGAATTATATACATACAGCGAGCGAATCGGAGGCTCCAGCTCCAGCAAGGCGCTGCCGAGCTCATTCATGTTAATCCGCCGCGTCGGCTTCCTTAACAAATCCGGACGCTGCAGCGCCGACGCATGATGCGCCAGATAGCCGCTGTTTCCTTTGATCGCGCCTCCGCCCTTCTTGAGCCATTGTCCGGTCAGCGCCGGCAGACACGAGATCGTCCGGATGCACATCCCGCCGTTATCGTGATGCTGCGGCCCGTTGCCGATCCGGATGAAGGACGGCGAGGTTTGCCCGTACAACCGGGCAAGCCGGTAAAGATCTTCCTTCGGAACTCCCGTAATCGAGGAGACGACGGCCGGTTCATACTGCCGCACATGCTGCCGAAGCTCCTCGTGCCCCACGGTGTACTCACGGAGAAAGGCTTCGTCCACCAGCTGCTCGGCGAACAGAATGTGCATGATGCCCAGGGCCAGCGCCGCATCCGTCCCCGGCAATACCGGGATAAACCAGTCGGCCCACCGGCCGGTTTGGTTCTTGTGCACATCGATGACTACAACGGTCGCCCCGTTCTTGCGGGCCTTCTCCGCCAGCATCACCTGATGCATGTTCGTGCTGACCGCATTGATTCCCCACATGATGATCAGCTTCGAGTGGACGGTATCCTCCGGATCGATGCCGAAGCTGCCTCCCATCGTGTAGCCGTACCCTTCCGTACCCGCGGCTTGGCAGATCGTATACAGCAATCGGCTGGCGCCTAACCGGTGGAAAAACCGGCGGTCCATGCCTTCCGTCCCGAGCATTCCCATGTTGCCGTAAAAGCTGTACGGAAGAATCGCTTCCGCCCCTTCCGCGGCTATGAGGCGTTTCCACCGGGTAGTAATCGTATCGATGGCCTCTTCCCACGAGATGCGCTCGAAACGGCGCTCCCCCTTCTTCCCCGTACGTTTCAACGGATAGCGCAGACGGTTCGGATCGTAAATACGCTCGGCCATATGGCGCACTTTGTTGCAGATCGCCCCTTGCGTGACAGGATGTGCCGGATCGCCCTCGATTTTCACGATTTTACCCGCTTCTTTATGAATCAGCAGACCGCACTGGTCCGGACAATCCAACGAACATACGGACGGGAACACTCCCGTTTCCTGATCAACGTAGCTATTCATAGCAAGCTTCCTTTCCAGGTTACGGATACACCTGATTCCAATTATACATGCAAATTGGTTTTAAACTCGATAACGCCTTTTTCCACCAACCGGGAGTCAGCCGGACTGTAGATGTGGGCGGACTGTTCAAGCCACGTCAGATGCTTGCCTTGAGGAGCTTCCAATCGTTCGTAAAACTGCTGGAGCAGCTTGCCCGATATCGTTCTGTCATGCAGGCTATGGAAAAAGCAAACCGGCATGTCAAGCCTGCGGATGCCGGACAAGGCATCATAACTGCCGAAGTCGGCCAGCATTTGCGGGGAATAAGAAAGCTTCATCCCTTTAGTGAACGTTCGGATCACATCCCCGATCTTGTAATCCGGAGATGCGAGCAGCGTTTTAAATAGATAAGGCATGCCGGGATGGCGAATTTGTCCGTCCTCGTAGATTAAACCGCCCAGCATGAACAACCATTTGCGAAGCTGGTTCCACTTCGCGATGTCTTCGGTGTAAGGCGGTAAGCCCATCGCCTTCAATTCGGCTAGCGCCTTGGCGTTATTCGTTTCCTGGGCCCGCCCCAGCAGCCACTCATAGGCGATTTGGTCGCTCTCCGCCCAATTCACAATCTGCGCAATGCCGATATAGGCATGGAATTTATCCGGGTAACGGTGTGCCAATTGAATCCCGATAATCGAACCCCAGGACACCCCGGAAAGAAAAATTTTGTCCGTCTGGAAGCGCGCCCGCAGCCAATCCGTCAGTTCACTCGCGTCAGTCAGAAACTGCTCCATGTTCATGGAGGATGCCGGCGTTTCGGCAGCGTACGTTTTGCCCGTACCCCGCTGATCCCAGAACACGACCGTAAAGTGCTTGATCAATTCCGCCGTCGATAGATTGAACACCCAGTCGACACCGCGGCAGCCTACGCCGGGAACCGGCATACCCGGTCCCCCGTGCAGCACCAGCAAGACAGGCTTGCTTGCATCTTCGGCCTGGATCAGGACGTACTGCTTTAAGCCGCCCAACCGGACCTCCTCGACCGAGCTTATTCCTCCAGCCGCTATCAACCGCTTGCTTTGATTCCTGATCCGCCGCTGCAGGTAAGCCCGATAAAGCAGCAGCCCCGCCACCGCGATGATGACCAGACCTAGCGCGATCCATACGAATACCATTCACTCATCTCCCCCATGGTTTCTAACGATACCCGTATAAGTAAGACGGGACGCTTCATTTATCAGTTCCTCCACCGTGATGCCGAAATACTGTAGATCACCCATTTCATTGGCATTAAAAATACCGTCGCCCAGCGCGTAGAGAACGAGCATGAACCGGATCGGGTCGATATTTTGCAGCTCTCCTTTCCCGATGCCGTCGCGAATGACCTCTTCCATGGAGCGCATGTACGCCAGCTTTTTGGCAAACAAGGCCTCCCGCTGCCGATCGGTGAAATCGATGCCCGACATCGGATTGAACGACATGCGGATGATCTGGCTATACAGCGGTTCACGCGTATAAAAATGTTGAAAAGCAAGGAAAATTTCCCGAAGCCTCAAAGCGTTAGGCAGTGGAGCCGCCGCCGCCCGGGCAACCTCCGCCTGCAATAAATCGAGGCCTTCCGAGCAGATGGCGTAAAAGACTTCCGATTTATTCTGAAAATGGAAGTAAAGCGGCCCCGTTGAGAGGCCGGCTTCCTTCGCCAGCGTCCGCATGGACACGTTGTGATAGCCCGCATGTAAAAATAATCGTTTCGCCGTTTCCAAAATCCTGGCTCTGGTGTCTTGGCCGGTCTTATCGCGCTGATTGGACGTAGGCATCCGGTCCTTCTTCCTTCCCGGCTGTGTCTGACTTCTGGGAATCACGACACGCTATAACATTGTTATAATTACATATAACACTGTTATACTGAGTTTGTAAAGTCATTTTTTGTGATGTTCATCGGTTATTCATGCTTTCGACATGGGATATTCACAACAATCGCTTACGCTGGTTCAAAGCGAGTTTACTTGAGAAAGGGAGAGGAACATCCATTGAACACAAAGACGTTAGCATTACCTGCACTGTCGCTTCTGTTGGCGTTCGGCGCGGCCGGCTGCAGCCCGGATATGGCGGCGAAGCAAACCGGCTCCGGGTTTACCCCGCTGGGCAAGGAGGAAACAGCCAAAATCAAGGTGCTGTTTTACAATGATCAGGCCTTCAACATGCTGTACGGCTCCGCCTTCAGCGTTAAGCATCCGAACATCGAGGTGGAAGTGGTCTCCATGATGCCCTTGATGATGTCCGGCAATCCGTCGAAAGAAGCGTTCGATCAGTTGATTAAAGAGCAAAAGCCGGATGTGCTCTTCCTGAATGCGGAGCAATATCAGCGCCTTTCCGGAGACGGGCGGCTGCTGCAGCTCGACCCGATTGTGAAGCAGACTGGATTCGATATTGAAAACCTGCATCCGACGGTCGTAGAGCTGCTGAAATCCAAAGGAAACGGCAGCCTCTACGGTCTGGCGCCCAGCTTTGGCGGACGCGCGCTCTTTTACAACAAAGACCTGTTCGACCGTTACGGCGTTGCGTATCCAACCGATCAAATGACGTGGGACGAAGTGCTTCAGTTAGCGAAACGGTTCCCGACAGACCAGCAGGGCGATCAGCGGATTTACGGCTACGCCTCCAGCGGTTACGGGATGGGACCGGCAAGCGGCTACTTCGAGCTTGTCTACGATATCGGCTTGACGCAAGGGCTGCAAATGATTCATCCGGACGACAAAACCATCGTAAACATGAAATCGGAGGGCTGGAAAAAAACGCTCCAGAGCGCGGTGGACGCTTATAAATCCGGTTCCGTTCGTCCGCCGGCCAAACCGACTTTCGACGAGAATAAACCCGAAACCATCTATACGCAAAATCCGTTCATTGCCGGAAAAGCGGCGATGACCCTTGGGGGTTATTACATGATCACCTCCATGGAACAGGCCGCGCAAAATGTCAAAAGCTTGAAGCCGGTCCAATGGGAGGCCGTTACCGAACCCGTCGATCCGGCCAATCCCGATCAGTCCTCGAGCTTCTACATCAACCAGATCGTGAGCATTAGCGAAGACTCCGACGCCCAATCCGCCGCCTGGGAGCTGGTGGAATACATCAACAGCGACGAACTGGCCAAAACGCTATCCAAATCCGCATTCGAGCTGTTATCGCGACCTGCATATATGAAAGAAAAGAACGGCCGCAGTCTGGAATCCTTCTATAAACTCAAGCCCAGCGACAAAAATACCGGCGACTTTACGGGTGTGCCGATAAGTTTTTATGCAGCCTTCGACAAAGCGGCCAATCAGGAGATCGAAGCGCTTATGCAAAATAAAATTTCGGTGGATCGAGCGCTGCAAAACATCGAGCAGCTGGCCCAGCAGGAGCTGATCAAGGCAAGGGCGGCGCAGCCGGAGGACAATTCGGCTCAGCAGCCGTCCACATCGCCGTAATCGAAACAAATCCCCTGACAAACAGATAAGTGTTTGTCAGGGGATTTTCACTACCGCTATCCATCCGCATCTACTTCCGCGTTGACTTGTTGTTCTTAACCGCTGTGAAGATCGCCCCGAAAATAAAGATCAGGGCAAGAGCCCAGCCAACGAGGGGAGACCATGTCCACAGGTTCCTGGCGGCCATACCTGACAATAAACAAACGATGCCAAGTAAACAAAGCACGGCCGGTTTCATCATCTTTTTTCCTCCTCACACTAGGGCTTCACCGGTACGGTTACGATAAACACCGCGCCGGTTTCGTTATTTTGGGCATGAATCTCGCCCTTGTGAAGGTCGACGATACGCTTGGAGATGGCCAGGCCCAGCCCGTTCCCCTCCCGTTTGCGGTTCCGCGACTTGTCCGCTTTATAAAACCGGTCGAATATTTTATCGATTTCATCCGCCGGAATACCCGGCCCGCTATCCATGAAGCTGACACGGACTTGTTTCCCGGCCCTGGTCAAGGACACGACGACCGTTCCTCCTTGCGGAGTAAACTTGATGCTGTTATCGAGCAGGTTTTTCCATACCTGAAACAGTTGGTCCTGGTCGGCTGTGATGACCGCAGGCTCCAATTGTATCCGGATGTCGATCTCTTTACGCGCCCATAGCGGCTCACTGGCTATAATCACTTTGCGAAGCTGCTCGTCCAGGGGGTAGGTGAGGAGCACGAAGGGATGATGGTCCGATTCCAGCGAAGCCAGCTTTAACAAATTATCGCACAGCCGGGATAGCCGCTCGCTTTCGTCATGGATAATGGTATAGTAGCGCACCCGGTCCTCCTCCTGCACGAGACCGTTCTTCAGCGCATTGGAGAAGCCGCGAATCGAAGTAAGCGGCGATTGGATTTCATGAGATACGTTCGATACAAAATCCCTGCGCATCTGCTCGATCTGCTTCAGTTCCCCCGCCATGCGGTTAAAATGAAAAGCCAGCATCCCCACTTCATCCTTGCGTGTAGCGGCTACTTTAACCTCAAAGTCTCCCTTGGACACTTTCCGGGTCGCCCTCACCATTTCCCTAAGCGGTTTCATCAGATGTTTGGTCGATACAAAAAAGAGCAGAACGCTGCCGATAAGCAAGAAAATAAGCAGAACGATCGTCAAGTTAATTTGGAATTTCACGGAATTGGTGAAGTCCTGCTGGAGCAAAATCGCATAAGGCTGTCCGTTATGATCAAAGGGAACGCCTAGCACCGTAAGGGACATATCCTTCGGATCGTAATGCGGATACGCGGGTCCGTGGTATTCCTGCTTGTTCAGAAACATCGCCCTGACGATCGAAGGGTCTACATCGATTGTCGCGTTACTGCCCATCGGGACGAGAACAGGCTGCCCGCCGTCGAAGCGGTATATATTCAAAAAATAGCTTTTCGGCAGAAAAAAGCCCTTCAGCACCAGCGTGAACGACTCATCCGTCATTTCGTTATACAAATGGATGGAGGAAACCGCCACCCGGTGCATTTCCTCCTGTACGCGATCGCGCAAATAGTTGCCCAAGTAGGTGCTGATCACGTAATATCCAAGCCCTAATATGGATACGACGATGGCAAGGAAAAGTAAAATGACCTTGGCGTAAAGCGACTTAAACATGAGCGACCTCGATCCGGTAGCCGAGTCCGCGTACGGTCACGATTTTCACGGATGGCGCAAGATCGTCGAATTTGTCCCTCAACCGTTTGATATGAACATCAACCGTTCGTTCATCCCCGTCGAAATCGCTGCCCCAGATTTGTTCGATCAGGTCGCCTCTCGTAAAAATTTTGTTCGGATAGTTAGCCAATTTGAATAAAATATCGAACTCCTTGGGCGGCAGGTGCATCTTTTCTTTATTAACCCGGACCTCGTGCAGCGGCCCGTCGATTTCCAATTCGCCGAAACGGATCACGCTGGCCGTAGAAACCTTGTATCTCTTCAACAAGGCTTTCACGCGCATGATCATCTCCACCGGGTCGAACGGCTTGGCCAAATAATCGTCTGTGCCGACCTGAAAGCCTTTGATTTTGTCTACCGTTTCCGATTTGGCCGAAATCATCAGAACGGGCAAATCGTAATGGCTGCGAATGGTCCGGCATAGCTCCCAGCCGTCCATCTTCGGCATCATAATATCGAGAATGACAAGGCCTACGGAAGCTTCGGAGAGCAGGCGCAGCGCCTCCTCCCCGTCCTCCGCTTCCATAATGCCGTAATCTTCATTCTTCAAGTAAAGCCGGATGAGCTCCCGGATATAAGGATCGTCATCGACTACCATGATTTTAATCATCGGATAAGCCTCCTAATTATTCCATCGGCTTATATCGTAGCATATCGCGCCTTGTTCGTGTTCGCCTATTTGGGAAAGCTACGCGGCCACGTCTCTCTTTGCAAATACCGTCCAGGACACCGCGTTAAAGAGCACAAAGTATGCGGCAAGCACGGCTAAGGAGAAGTTCATGCTCATCCCTTCCATCGGAACCCCGCCGTCCAAATACTTCGTTAAGTCGGTGTTGGCGAACAGCACATATTTCACCCATTCGAATTTGCTGAGTACGAACACGATTAGATTTCCCGTAAAGAGCAGCAGAATCGAGATCGCGACCGCCATGTTCACGCTGCGGAATACGGCGGAAATCATAAAGGCGAGCGTCACGAGCATCAACAAATTGACCGATTTCAGCCCATAGGTGCTCATCGAATGAAGAACCATGGAGCCTTCATGGACGGCGCCGTCTTTCACATACAAGTACGGGTCCGAAACGCCTTCGAATCCGTGCGCGACCGAGCCGATGATGAAAGAGGCCGCAAACAACAGGCATAGCAGGATCAGGCCGAAACAAAAGGAGGCCAAATATTTGGAAAGCAGCACCTTGGAGCGGCTGACCGGTCTCGTTAACAGCATCTTGATCGTTCCCGCGGAGAACTCGCCGGCCACGGCATCCGACGTGACGATAACGGTAAAAAACGTGACGACCGCGATGTATACCGACAATTCGTTGACCGTTCCCCATACCGAGTTGTAAGGCTTGATGCTATGGGCTATCCGGTATTCGTTCACCATGATCTTGTTTCGAAGCGATTGCACCTCCGACTGAGGCATTTCCGGGTCGCCGACCGTCTTCTGAAGCTGGATATTCTCCTGTTCCAGCTGCGTCTGCCAGTTGCCCTCCTGCGGCGCCTTGTTCTGAAGAAACAGTGGCAGCAGCGTCAACAGCACGAGCAGCACCATGAAGCTCCACGTGCGAAAACGGCTAAAGATTTTCATATGTTCATTACGAACGAGCGACAGCAGATGCATCACGGGCTCCCCTCCTTGTGATTTCCAAAAATTTGTCTTCGAGCGATTTTCCACGCTTCGAAATGGCATATACCTTCACACCCGTGCCAACTAACCGGTCGGTAATGAGAGGGATGCTCTCCTTCAAGGCTTTCACCGAGAAGCCGTTCGGATGAACCTCCCTGACGAATTCGGACGACATTCCCATCACTTGCTCGGCTCCATACTTCGGCTTATCAACCTCGAAGAAGACGTTCAGCACTTCGTCCGCTTCCTTGACCTCCGCAAGCGATTGAATTTCCACCAACGCTCCGTTTTGAATGATGGCTGCGCGGTCACACATGAGCTCCATCTCGGACAACAGATGACTCGAAACGATAATAGCCGTCCCTTCCACATGAGCCAGCACTTTCAAATAATCGCGAAGCTCGCGGATTCCGGCAGGGTCCAGCCCGTTCGTCGGTTCGTCCAGAACGAGAAGGGACGGCTTGTGAAGCAGCGCTTGCGCTACGCCAAGCCGTTGGCGCATCCCGAGCGAATACGTTTTTACTTTGTCATGGATCCGGTCTTCCAATCCGACCAATTCGACCATTTCTTGGATCCTGTGCTTCGTAATGCCCGGAATCATGCGCGCGAAATGCAGCAGGTTTTTGTACCCGGACAT
The DNA here is from genome assembly GCF_055379675.1 of Paenibacillus sp. JCM 9796. Taxonomy (NCBI): domain Bacteria; kingdom Bacillati; phylum Bacillota; class Bacilli; order Caryophanales; family Paenibacillaceae; genus Paenibacillus; species Paenibacillus sp. JCM 9796. The sequence continues at coordinate 3,522,095 of NZ_AP043723.1, read as the reverse complement.
ATATTTGTACATTTCCGGGTTCTCCACGATCGAACCGACGAATTTCAACGCTTGCTTTTTCTGATGCCGGATACTGAACCCGTTTATTTTGATCTCTCCGGCCGATAAGGCAATTAATCCGACCAGCATTCGAATGGTCGTCGTCTTCCCGGCGCCGTTCGGACCCAAGAAACCGAATACCTCACCCGGGTAGACGTCCAGTGAAAGTCCGCGTACGACTTCCCGGCTTCCATAGGTTTTGGTTACATTCACAAGCTCCAAAATCGGTTTATCCGATTTTGTTGTTGCCGCAGCATATGGCCCTCCGCTCATCTCCATCTTCAACCTCTCGTTTTGGATTCTTCTGCCAGTATATAGACCGTGTATGAACAATTAATGAACGAATGATGGCGGTTAGATGAAGCCTTCACCTTGCAGCAACGCCAAACAACGGCGTCCCTCGGTAAAGAGGGACGCCGTTGTCTGTGAAGTTTGTATTAACCTGCTTCCTGCATGCCTGTATTGGCCTTCACCAAGATCTCATCGTACTTCGCATCGTTGCGCTTGGACGAGAGCATGGTGCCTGCATAGGCTCCAAGGAAACCGAGCGGTATCGAGATAATGCCGGGATTCGTGAGCGAAATGAGCGGATTGCCGACGAGAACCGCCTTGCCGGCCACCGGGTCCCATACGTTGGGGCTGATCGCCACCAACGCCAGCGCGCTGATCAAGCCTACGAGCATCCCCGTCACAGCGCCGGCCGTATTGAATCTCCGCCAGAACACGGTAAACACGAGCACGGGCAGATTGGCGCTTGCGGCGACGGCGAAAGCGAGTGCCACCAGGAACGCTACGTTGAGCTTTTGGGCGAATAACGCCAGCACGATGGAAATCAGCGCCACGCCGATGGAAGCCAGCTTCGCGGCCTTCACCTGCTCCTTCTCCGTCGCCTTCCCCTTACGTACGATATGCCCGTAGAAGTCATGAGCGAACGCGGATGCCGCCGAGAGGACGAGGCCGGCGACTACGGCCAGTATGGTCGCGAAGGCCACAGCCGATACGAAGGCGAACAGGAAGTCTCCACCAAGCGCCTTGGCCAGCAGCGGAGCCGCCATGTTGCCGGCGGCGTTCGCCTGCACAATCACATCGTTTCCTACAAAAGCAGCTGCGCCGAACCCGAGGAAAATCGTCATCACATAAAACACGCCGATAATCCAGGTGGCGACGACCACGGACTTCCTTGCGGTCGGGGCGTCTTTCACGGTAAAGAAGCGGATGAGAATATGCGGCAGTCCCGCCGTGCCGAGAACGAGCGCCAGATTGAGCGAGATCGTGTCCAGTCCGTTCGTAAACTTGTTGCCCGGATTTAAGAACGCCTCCTTCAGCGGCGTGACCGTAGCCATCTGCTCGAACATATACAGGACATTGAAATTGAATTTGGCGAACACGATCAGCGAAATAATGAGCGTGCCTGCCATGAGGAGCACACACTTAATGATCTGCACCCAGCTGGTGGCCGTCATGCCGCCGAATACGACATATACCGTCATCAGCGCACCGACGATCAAGACGGAGGTCGTATAGTCCAACCCAAGGAGGAGCTTGATCAAGGCGCCGGCTCCAACCAATTGGGCGATCATATAAAAGATGGAAATCGTAATCGAATTGAGCGCCGCGACGCCCCGAACTTTCTTATCGTCGAATCGGGCCGCGATCATATCCGCCATCGTATACTTGCCTAAATTGCGCAGCGGCTCGGCGATCAAATAAAGCACGACGAGATAGGCGACCAGAAAGCCGATGCTGTAGAAAAAACCGTCGAACCCGAAAAGCGCGACCATCCCGGCAATGCCCAGGAATGAAGCGGCGGACATGTAATCGCCCGCTATGGCAAGACCGTTCTGCCAACCCGTTAATCCGCCCCCCGCGGTATAAAACTCGCTGGCGGTCTTCGTCTTTTTGGCCGCGTAATACGTAATGACCAACGTTCCCGCTACGATGACCAAAAAGAGGAGAAATGCCGTATTCATGGATCATCCCGCCTTTCGTAGGCTTGTTTTCGAATCTTCTTTGATTTTCTCCGCCAATTCATCAAACTCGACGGCTTTGCGGGTATACAGAGAGCACAAGACCCAAGTCATAATAAATTGCGCGGAAGCAAATACCCAAGCCCAAGTGATCGAACCGAACGCCTTCTCATTCAGCACTTTCGAATACGAGGTCATGATCGGAAGGACGAAATAGAACACCAGGAAGAAGACCGACATCGGTAAAATAAATCGTTTTTTCTTGGCCATCAGCCTTTGAAAAGAATCGGATCTTACAATTTCACTGTAAGGATTGTGGGATTGTTCTTTCATGGTTGTATTCCCCTCCTATAGATTAGTCCTCGATTGTCGACAAATCGCCCGTAGGAAGCCCAAGCTCTTTCGCTTTCAGAACCCGGCGCATAATTTTTCCGGAACGGGTTTTGGGCAGCTTCTCCAGCACTTCGAACTCCCGCGGAGCCGCATGAGCGGAAAGCCCGGTTTTCACAAACAACCGAATGTGATCCAGCAGCTCGTCAGATGGCGCATAGCCCTCGCGCAGCGCAATGAACGCCTTGATGATTTCCCCCCGCAGCGGGTCCGGCTTGCCGATCACTCCCGCTTCCGCCACCGCCGGATGCTCGACGAGCTTGCTCTCCACCTCGAAAGGACCGACACGCTCGCCCGATGTATTGATCACATCGTCCACCCGCCCTTGAAACCAGAAGTAACCGTCCTCATCCATGTAAGCGGAATCCCCCGATATATACCAGCCGGGGACGGAGAAATATTCGTCATACTTGGCGGGGTTGTTCCAAATTTGCCGCATCATGGACGGCCAGCCGGTTTTGACGGCCAAATTCCCCAGCGAATTAGGAGGAAGCACATTCCCCTGATTGTCTACAATCGCGGCCTCGATCCCCGGGAACGGCTTGCCCATCGAGCCCGGCCTGATGTCCATACATGGCAGATTGACGATCATGTGAGCTCCGGTTTCCGTCATCCACCAAGTATCATGAATGCGCTTGCCGTAAACTTTAAGCCCCCATCGGATGACCTCCGGATTCAGCGGCTCTCCGACCGAGAGCACGTGCCGCAGTCTGCCGAAGCTGTACTTGGCCGTCAGTTCGTCCCCGGCGGACATCAGCATGCGAAACGCCGTCGGAGCGCTGTACCAAACCGTGACCCCATAGTCTTGGAGCGTCCGGTACCAGCCGTCAGCGGAGAATCTTCCTCCGCGAACCAAATTCGTCGCCCCGTTCAGCCAGGGCGCAAAAATTCCATAGGAGGTTCCCGTCACCCATCCCGGGTCCGCCGTACACCAATAAATGTCGTCTTCCTGCAAATCAAGCACCCATTTGCCTGTAATATAATGCTGGATCATGGCGCCTTGAACGTGCAGCACGCCTTTCGGCTTCCCGGTAGAGCCGGACGTATAGTGAAGGATCATCGGGTCTTCGAGCGAGCCCCAGGCCAGCTCCAGCTCCTCCTCCGATTCGGCCATCGCCTGCTTGAAATTCACTTCGCCCGCGGCATATTCCGGCTGCTCGTCCACGATGATCAAATGGCGCAGATTCGGCAGCTTCCCGCGCGGCACACGCTCCTTCAAAGCTGCGGTCGTCACCAGCACCGCAGCCTCGGCATCCGCAAGCCGGTCGGTCACGGCGCCTTCCATGAAGGCCTCGAACAGCGGGCCGACGACCGCGCCGATTTTGAACGCGCCGAGCATCCCGATGTAGACTTCAGGCGATCGCGGCATGAAGAAGAAGACGCGGTCTCCTTTGCTTACGCCCAGTCTTTGAAGCAAATGCCCGAATCGATTGGATAGCTTCCGAAGGTCTTCGAACGTATACGATTCGCGGCGGTGATCGTCTGCATACAAGAGCGCCGTTTTATTTTTCCGGGGTCCCGTCGTATGGCGGTCGATCAATTCATAGGCCATGTTGACTTTACCGGTTGTGTGCCAGCTGAAATCCGCATGTACATCCTCAAACCGGAATGTTCCGTATACGGATTCATAATTTTTCAGATGATGCTGCCCCCCATCGGGAGGTATAATTTCTTTCATTTCCAATGTCCCCATCGGTTAGGATCGCCTCCGCTGCCCTATTTACGCTATTTGTAAGCGCTTTATTAGTTTAGCATGGAAAGCACGCCCCGGAGAGCTTTTCGGCGCGAAATGTCAGAATGCCATCCTCAAATTCATAAAAAACGGCCCTAAACGAACGATGGCCGCAGGCCTGCTACTCCCCCTGCAGCCGTTTGATCAACTCTTTGGCCGCCACCCGCGATAAAGGAATTCGGCTGCGCTTCGCGTCCTTCAGAATGACGTTATAAGCGCCGTTAAACCACGGTTCGATCTCATCGATAAATTCTACATTGACCAAATAACTGCGATGCGGCCGAAAAAAAGAGTACCCCGTCAGCTTTTCTTCCAATTCCTGAAGCGTTTGTCGCGTCGCATGCACCTGCCCGTCGGCCATGTGAATCTGCGTCAGCTTCTCTTCTTTGACGGCAAAGCCTACCTTCATAGGCTCGACCACGATCATACGACTCCCGTCATCGATCAACAATTTCGGTTTGATCGATGACGCGAGCGTCTTGACGCCTTCCGCGGCGGCAGGCGCTGCGCCGGCAGCGGAAGGGCCCGCGACCTCTCCGGAGGCCGCCAGCCTGCTGCGTATGCGCTGCAAGGCTTGCCGAAGGCGCTCCTCATCATAAGGCTTCAGCAAATAATCGACGGCCTCCAGCCGGAACGCTTCTAAGGCATATTGCTCATAAGCCGTCGCAAAGACGATGAAAGGCCGCGGCTCGACCTGCATGAGGCTTTGCGCCGTTTGTACCCCATCCAGCCCCGGCATGTGGATATCCAGAAATACGACATCCGGCTTGTGCATGCCCGCCAGCTCCAGCAGCTCGGCGCCATTCGTTGCGAACGGAAGAAGCTCGACATCGTGTTCCCGGGACAATAAGTAGGTCAGTTCTTCCCGCGCCAACCGTTCATCTTCAGCTATCATGACTTTCATTCGTCGATTCACGCCTTTCATCAGCTTGATAGGGAATCGTAAACTCAATGCGGGCTCCGCCCTCCGGCCGGTTGCTGAATCTCAGTCTGGATCCCGGCCCGAACAGGTTGATCAGCCGCCTGTTCACGTTATATAAGCCGAGGCCCGTGCTCTCCGTGCCGTGCGCCGGGACCTGGCCTAATTTGTCCAACAGCCCGGCAGGAAACCCGCTTCCGTTATCCTCTACGGTTACCTGAACCCCGTCCCCGCCGCGGCGCAGCGCAGCGAGAATCTCACCCTGACCGGTCCTGCCCTTCAAGCCGTGGTGAATGCTGTTCTCCACCAGAGGCTGAAGCGTAGACGGCGGAATGGCGACGGCCTCCAGCCCCGGCTCGCAGACGCACTTCACGGAAAGGCGGTCCTCAAACCGGATATGAACGATCCCGAGATACGTCTGCAGATGCTCAAGCTCCTTGTAGAGCGGAACGAGCGGGGATTGGGTCATGGTTAAATTCATTCGCATGTAGCTGCCGAGCTGAACCGTAACCCGTCTGGCCGCGTCGGGGTTTACCCGGATCAACGTAACGATGGCATTCAAGGTATTGAACAAAAAGTGAGGATTGATTTGCGCTTGCAGCGCTTTAAGCTCCGCATCCTTCATCAACCCCCGGAGCTCCTCCGCCATCGCGATGTCGAGCTGAATCGAGATCAGCTTGCTGAGGCCCTTGGCAAAGGCCTCCTCCACCGGACGGATCTGCCTCACGCTATGGTAATACAGCTTGATCAACCCGGCAACCTGTCCCCCGTTCCGGAACGGAACGATAATGGCCGCGCCCAGAGCAGGGTGCTGCGGCTGAATGTGCTCCTTGGCTTTGGCGATTTGAATTTCTCCGGTCTGGATCGCCTTGCGGGACAATTCGGTCTTGATACGCTCCCCTTGAAAGAGACTTGTCGTCCCAATACCGACATGAGCGAGTATTTCTTCCGTATCCGTGACCGCTACCGCGTTGGCGCGAAGCTCGCGGCGGAGTATGTTCGCCGTCGCTTCCGCCGTTTCGAAAGTTAACCCCTGCTTGAGATAAGGAAGCGCCATCTCGGCGATATGAAGCGCGCGTTGGGTTTCCGAGGCCGACGCCCGCTCTTCCTCCCTCAAGACAGCCAATATCATGGCGACGAAGATGCCGACCCCGATACTATTGGCGACGACCATCGGAACCCCGATCAGGTTCACCATGCGGATCGCGGATGCCGAAGATTCCGTGGCGATGAGAATGACGCCCATTTGCAGAACCGGCGCGAACACGCTGATAAACAAAGCCTTCACCGGAGCTATCACTCGTTCTTCGGCAAAAAAACGGGCCACTAAACCGGCAAGGAGACCTATAACCGGCGTTGACCACGCCTCGGCGGCGCCTGTCAGCCCCCCCATCCAATAGGCGTGAACGCCGGATAGAATCCCGGCTCCCGTACCTACGGCGACGCCGCCAAGAAGGCCGGCCATCACAATGCCGATCAAGGCCGAATCCGCCATAGCTTCATCGGGACCGAGAGATGCCGCGAAAAAATAGGAGCCGATTCCCTCCTCCCCGATCGTGACTCCGGCATACGTCCCCCCTATGCTGACCAACCCAAAAAACAGAGAAAACGTCACCCCTGTCTTCCAGTCCATTCTCCGATCGAGCAAGTAACGAAATTGCGGAATACGGGTAAGGATAAACGTAATCAACAATAAAAGGCCCATCCGCTCAAAGAGCAGCAGCGTTAACTGCTCCACCTGTATGCCTCCCCTGGCTTTCACTGATTGTCTGTCTATATTATAACAGAAAATGGAAGATTGCGACCCATGATCATGCTTCCGTACACGGGCAGCCCCTAAGCCTGTCCTTCTTTGGGTTTCTTTCGCCGTTCTTGTATAATAAGCCTACGTCGGAACGTCGCCAAAGGAGCTGAGCTGAAGCGTGTCAAATCGGAAATGGAACCTCGGAATCGCTATCCTTTTTATCGTATTTGCCTGCTTGCTGCTGCAGTTCTTGTTCTCCGCGCTGCGCATTCGCGAGCTGGTCCAGCCCTTGAAAGAAGGCAGAGCGGGCGGCGATGCGAAGCGCCATGTCGTGCTGATCTCCCAGGAGCTGGATAATCCGTTCTGGCGGTCCGTCGAGCAAGGAGCGCGGGAGGCGTCCGCCGAGTACGGAATGCTTCTGGAATATACCGGACCGTTCCGGATCAATCCGGCCGAGCAGATCAAGCTGCTGGAGAAAACGATAGCCGCAAAAGCCGATGCGGTGTTGGTGCAAGGCATCAATGACCCGCTGTATCGGCAATTGATCGATAAAGCCGCCGGGCAAGGAATTCCCGTCATTACGGTAGACACGGACGAGCCCGGGAGCCGCCGGCTGTCCTACGTCGGCTCGGACAATCTGGAAGCGGGGAAAAAAATGGGCCAGCTGGTCGTCCAAGCTGCGGGAAGCGAAGGCCGAATCGGGGTGCTGGTCGGCAATGAGCAGGCCGATAATCAAAAGCTTCGACTCGCGGGCTTCGATTCGGTAATCAGCCGTTATCCGGAGCTTACCGTCGTCGCTGTCCGTTCGTCGAACATTTCTCGTCTCCAGGCCGCCGGGCAAGCGGAAGACATCCTGACCCATCACCCGCAGGTCGGGTATATGGTCGGGTTCAGCGCCCTGGATGGTGTCGGGATACTGGAAGCCGCCGGGCGCGTTGGCCCAACAGGGCTGCGCATCTTCGCATTTGACGACTTGGCGGAAACGGTCGAAGGCATCAAGCAATGCAAGATTGCGTCGACCCTTGTGCAGCAGCCCCGCGAGATGGGGTATGAGGCCATATCGCTGCTGCACGATTATTTTCACGGAAAGACGCCGCAGCCGCAGCATTTTACCGCTACCGCTGTGCTTGACCGCAGTACGGTCGGCGCCGGGGAAGGCTGCCGATGACGATTCGAACGAAGCTGCTGGTATTTATTCCGTTGCTGGTTCTGCTCGTCAACTCGGTGACCTTCTTCTTGTTTGAGAGCGGGAAAATCGTGCAGATGAGCTACGGCGTCATGATGGACCGCATCCTGCTGTACAATCAATCCGCCCAAACGGCGGAAGATAATCTCCGGCTGCTTCACGCCTATTTGCTCAATCCGGGCGGAAGCGGCGGCGCCGAGCTGGAGCAAGCGCAAGCCAAGCTGCAGGAGCTGCGCGCGGGGCTTGCCCGGAGCACGAGCTCCTCGCTGCAAGCGTCCTCGCTGACGAGCTACGTCCATATGCTGGACACCCTCATGGAGCAGGAACAGGCCGCGCGCGCCGCGGCGGAAGCTCAAGGCGCACGCGCCGCGCTGGCCCATTACGAGGAAGCGGAGAAAACAACCGCTTATATCCGCGAGGAAGGGCAGCGTCTTGTCGATTTGGAGCTTGGCTCCTACCGGCCGGTCTACAAGCAAATTCAACTTGAAACGGAACGCATGAACCGCCTGGGCGCAGCCGTACTCGTCATCAATACGCTGATGAGCGTCGTGCTGGCCGTCTGGATTTCCCGCAGCATTACCGGCCCTGTCAGCCGGCTGGTCGATATGGCCGGACGCATGTCCCGGGGGAACCTCGACCTGGAGCCGCTCCCCCCTCCGCGGCGGTCGGATGATGAGCTTGGCCTATTGTCCGCGGCCTTCGGGCAAATGTCCACCAATCTGAAGGCCTTGATCGAGAAGGATAAGGAAAGTCTGGAGAAGGACCGGCTCGTCAAGGAATTGGAGCTTCAAGCGCTGCAAAGCCAGATCAATCCCCACTTTCTATTTAATACGTTGAATGTCCTCTCCAAGCTGGCGCTGCTGGAAGGCGCGGAGAGGACCAGCGATCTGATCGTATCGATGTCGAACCTGCTGCGGTACAATTTGCGCAAGCTGGACCAGCCGGTTACGCTGCGGGATGAGCTTGCGCACGTTCAGGAATACTTTACGATTCAACAGGCCCGCTTCCGCGACCGCGTCCGGTTCGAGTTGGATATCGAACCGGACGCCTTGCAAGTGCCTGTACCGGCGCTAACGCTTCAGCCGCTGGTGGAAAATGCGTTCGTGCATGGCATTGAGGGCATGGAGCAAGGAGCTGTCATCCGTTTGGAGATTGGGCATGTTCCGGAGGGCGTGCGCATCGCGCTGTCCGACAACGGCGGCGGAATGCGCGAGGAAGTTCGCCAAGCCTTGCTGCGGCTGGAGGCCGGAACGGACAACAAGCATTCCACGGGGCTCGGCACAAGAAATGTGTTCAAGCGGCTGCAGCTGTTCTACGGACGCAGCGACCTTGTGGACATTGACAGCGAGCCCGGAAAAGGAACAACGATTACGATTGTAATTCCCTCTGGAAAGGAGGTCGAACCCCTGCATGTACCGGCTGATGATCGCGGATGACGAGGCGCTGGAGCGCGAAGGACTGGAATGGATCGTTCAGCGCATGATGCCGGGAACGTTCCAGGTGATCCATGCGGAGAACGGGCGGACGGCGATTGAACGCGCGGAGGAGCATCGTCCGCATATCGTCATGATGGATGTCAATATGCCGGGCATCCAAGGCTTGGCGGCTATACGGGAAATCAAAGAACGTCTTCCGGATACGAAATTCGTGCTGGTGACGGCCTATGATTATTTTGCTTATGCCAAGGAGGCGCTTTCGCTCGGCGTGAAAGAGTACATCGTCAAACCGGCTAAGCGGGAGCAGCTGGTCGGCACGCTGGAGCAGCTGGTCCGGGAACTGGACCAGGAGAAACGCAAGCGCGCCGATGAACTGGAGCTCAGGCATCAAGTCTCCCAACTGCTGCCCCTGGTGGAAAATGAGCTTGCCTTGATGTTCATGGTCGATCACATGGTGGACGCCGGTCCCGAGCAGCTGTCCGAATGGCTCGGCTTCCCTCTCGATCAAGGCTGCGCGATCGTGGTCGCCTTCCCGGAACACTTCTACACCCCGGACAAGAAAAAAATGTACGATAACATCCGCAGCTTTGCCAAGACGCACGGATCGGCCTGCATCGTCAGCTCGGTGATCGACCGGCACATGGCGATTTTCTTGCGGAAACCGCCCGGAGCCCGGGAAGACGATTGGAAAGAAGACGTTAAACGGTACGGGGAGAAGCTGTGCGCTTTGGCGGAACGGCAAGCAGGCTTTGCAGTCTCGGTCGGCATCGGGTCGACCCGGAACGGTGCGGACGGCTTGCGCAAGTCTTACTTTGAAGCGGTGTTTGCGTCCACCTATTTCGAGATCGGCGGCAAGGTGTGCCACTTCGACGAGCTGAAGCAAGGAGCGGACGGAATCGTCCCGGAACCGGAGAAGCCGTCCTTAACCGGGGGAGGCGATCAACGATCCTACGTCATCTCCGCCCTGCAGCGCATTCGCGAAGAACGCGAGGAGCAAACCTTAACCGTCCTTGACCGGGCCAAGAGCTATATTCGGGAAAGATTCACCGAGGAGGTATCGCTCGAGGAGGTGGCGGACTTCGTCCACCTGAATCCGCACTACTTCAGCAAAATTTTCAAGCAGCAGGTGGGAGAGACGTTCATCGACTTTGTCACCGGCTTGCGGATCGATAAGGCCAAAGCGCTGATCGCCTCCGAGCAGCTGAGCCTCAAGGAAGTATGCTACGAGGTCGGTTACAAGGATCCGAACTATTTTAGCCGGGTGTTCAAAAAAGTCACCGGCGTTACCCCTACCGAGTATCGCAGCCAAATCAAATAGGGCGGCGCGCGAGTCCATGCCTTCACGGCATGGACTTTTTTGTGATGGGCAGACAAGAATGTGCTAGTTATTTGATCATCGGGAAGCAAATTGCGGATAGTGCGAATTAAATGCGGGAAGAACACTGATAAGTGAAGAAGATTGCCGTCTGGGTCCCCAGATTCACATGATATAATGAACCTCGTTCTGATCGAAAGAAGCCTTCTTACCGGACGATGCACGGAACAACCGGTAAGCTGGCGCGAGAACGGAAGGGAGAAATGAAGTTGGAACTAACGATCAACAGGCACCAAGAACAAGTGAGCATGAAGTTTGTTACGCTTGTTTCGATTGTAGCCGCTTTGGGCGGTTTATTATTCGGATTTGACACAGCTGTGGTGTCGGGAGCCATCGGCTTTATGGAACACCGCTTTCAATTAAATCAGGTGGAAGTCGGCTGGGCCGTCTCCAGTCTCATTATCGGCTGTATTGTAGGCGCCGCCATGTCCGGTATGTTAAGCGACAGATTCGGCCGGAAAAAAGTATTGATCACTGCGGCGATCCTGTTTATCATAGGCTCCGTCGGCTCGGCCATTCCGGATACGTTCTCCGCCTATATTATGGCCCGTATCCTCGGCGGAATCGGCATAGGCATTACCTCCACCCTATGCCCGCTCTATAACGCGGAAATCGCTCCCGCCAAATACCGGGGGCGTCTGGTCGCTCTAAACCAGCTGGCCATCGTCACCGGTATCTTCCTTACTTATTTCGTAAATTTGTGGATTGCCGGTTCCGGAGACGACGCCTGGGACATTGCCACCGGCTGGCGCTGGATGTTCGCCGTAGGCGCCGTTCCCGGCCTCCTGTTCCTGGCGCTGCTCTTCTTCGTGCCGGAAAGCCCCAGATGGCTGATCAAGCAAGGAAGGCCGGCAGAAGCGCTGCCGATTCTATTGAAGATTCACGGCGATGAACTGGCCAGACAAGAAGTATTGGATATCAAGGAATCGTTCAAGCAGGAAAACGGCTCGATCCGGCAATTGCTCAATCCCGGGCTGCGGATCGCGTTGATCGTAGGCGTGGGGCTGGCGATCCTTCAGCAAGTTACAGGAATTAACGCGGTCATGTATTACGCTCCGGAAATATTCAAGGAAACGGGCGCCGGCACGAACGCCTCGTTGATCCAGACCATTCTGGTCGGGTTGATCAATTTCCTGTTCACCATCTTGGCCCTGTGGCTCATCGATAAGGTAGGCCGCAAAGCGCTGCTGCTCGTCGGCTCGTCCTTGATGACGCTATGCCTCGTTGTCATAGGCTTCGCTTTCCAAACGGGTCATACTTCCGGCCCGCTGGTGCTTATCTTTATTTTGCTGTACGTGGCCTCCTTCGCCATATCGCTCGGACCGGTCGTCTGGGTCGTTTTGTCCGAAATCTTCCCGAACCGCATCCGCGGGAAAGCTACGGCTATCGCGGCTATGGCGCTCTGGGCGGCGGATTACGTCGTTTCTCAATCGTTCCCGCCCATGCTGAATTCCGCAGGCCCGGCGATTACTTTCTGGATTTTCGGCTTCATGTCCTTGTTCACGTTCTTGTTCACCTGGCGCGTCGTACCCGAGACGAAGGGGAAATCGCTGGAGGAAATCGAAGCTTTATGGACGTCCGCCCAAGAGGCCCGAAACTCATAATCGAATAGGCGGGAGTGACAAACCCCCGCCCTTCCCGCCCTCCCGCTTCCCACAAGGAAATCGGGAGGGCGTTCTTTGTATTCCGGGATATTCCCCAAGGACCGTGACGCGAGTAGGCCATCCTGAGCCGCCCACTCGGTCCGGCTATCCCTATGATGGAACATATTGGCGGAACAGCCGCTCGATATACGCCTCCCGCTCCTCCTGCCGCGCATAATCGATACCGTATAAATCCGGAAGCTGCTTGTGCAGCAGTACGGGATAAATGACGGCAGCCATGAGCTGGAGCCCGAGCTGCTGAAGCTCGGGCTCCCCTTGGATGCCCGTAACCTGCTTCAAACTATCGGTAAAAGCCGTAATCCCTCTCTTCTGCGATTCCGCTAATGCGGGATTCGCTTCCTCGGCAAACATCATCTGGCTGACCAGGCTTTTCGTAACCCCGGGATACAGAACGGAAATTTCCGCAAATTTTTTCAAAAAAGCAAGCAGTCTTTCGGAAGGACTCCGGTTTGCCTGCTCCAGCAGGACGTAGGCGCCGCCAAGCGTCCGGATGAAAAATTCCATGGCCTGCCGGATCAGATTCTCCTTCGTACCGAAATGATAATTGAGCGCGGCATTATTCATATTTGTCCGTCTCGCCACTTCCCGGGTGGTGATCTTCTGAATCCCTTCCTGCCCGATGATTTCGAGAGCGGTTTGAATAATCAGCTCTTTCGGTCCCACGGTACAATTCCTCCTTGTCACTCTTTCATTTCGTAGAGGCCGGCTATGTGCTGATCGGGGCGAACCAGCGCAAACACGATTCTTTGAGCGTCCTGGACCCGGTATTCCGAGGTTTGGCCGATCAGGCTCACCTCTTCCACGATCGGCACCGGAGCTTTATGGACGAACAAGCCGGCCTTGCGGCGCTCCATCGCCTCATCCTTCAAACCGATGGACATCAGCGTATGTTCCAGCCTGTCGGGGAGAAGAAGCTTAGCTGCTTTCCCCCGAAAAGGAATCCGTTTACCGGCTACCCAGCACCCGAACGAATCGAGCGGCTTCCACGGACCTTCAACCTTGTGATCCGCCGAGCGGTTGACCGGAAGAATTTGCTTCAGCAGCGCTTCCTTTTCCGTCATCCCTTTGGCGGCGGAAGGAACCAGCGATGCGGCTCGCAGCCCTATAGAACGCAAATTGGCCAAGACCGGATTCGACAGCGCCATATTCTTGAAAATTATGGCGTTCGCCCCCTGAACCTCGTCCGAACCGGCGCGCTGTTCCACTTCATAATCGCGCAGCAGCGCATCCGTCATCAGACTTCCATTATACACCTGCGCCAGTCTCCAGCCCAGTCTCCACGCTCCGAGCAAGCCGATCATCATGCCCGCTCCCGCGGAGGGACCCATAGCGTGCGCAGCGTCCCCGACAAGCAGCCATCTCCCCTTCCGGTACGCATCGCTTTGACCTTGCCCCAACCTGAAGGCGCTGGCCCATAGGAAGCGTTTGATCGAAACGTCCGGCTTCACCCGTCGAAGCAAAGATGTAACGGCTGCTTCCTCGGTCATCTCCTTGCGGTCTTCCCCAGGATTAAGCCGGTAAATGAACCGCCAGGTGCCTTCTCCGAAATAGAAGAAACCATAGGGTCTAGCCGGATCAAGCACAATGCTCGATATCTCCTTGGGCAGATCCGTTTCCATCTCAAAATCCGCCACAGCGGAGTCTGTTCCATAATCCCGCCACTTCGTTCCGATGCCAAGCGATTTCCGGACCATGCTTCTCGCACCGTCCGCGCCCACTGCCCACGGCGCATGGAGAACGTATGGACCGTCCGGACCCTCAACTGTAATAGCTGCCCGCCCTTCCGTTTCCCCCACTTCAACGACCCGATGATTACGGCGAATTTCCACCATGCCCGTGTGTTTGGCGGCTCTCTCCAGCAGAGCCTCCGTATCGTGCTGCGGAAGCTGTGCCGTATAGCCGTAGGGGCTGGCCAAATCTTGAAACGAAAGGCTCAGCAGCTTGCCCCGCGGACCCCGGAAGTCATGCGCCGTTCTGAAAACAGCCGCTTGGTCGAAAGCTTCCTTCAACCCCAGCCATTCAAGCAGCTCCAATCCTCGGGGCATCCATACAATAGCGCGCGACTCATGCCGCGGTGTCGGCCCGCTGCGGGATTCCAGTATAATCGTAGGCACCTGGTACCGCGCCAGAATAAGGGAAAGCGCAAGTCCGACAGGGCCTCCCCCTACAATGGCAATTCGTTGATCTTGCTCCTTAAGCAATGTATCCGTCATTCGCGTATGCCCCTTTTTCTCAAATCGCTAGATTCAATCAATTGATTGAATCGTTTGATTAACATCATATCACCAAACAAATCCGTCGTCAACCGCTGCTCGATTGTGAAAGATCAAACCGGACAACATTTATCAATGCTCATGACCGGGAGCCCTTGCGAGCATATAAAGAAAGTGTTCAGCTCCGCTGAACACTTATCGTTTCGTATCGTTATCCATGAATGCGGCAAACTTTACGTTCACGGCTTGTTGCTGCACAGTAAAGCTCCGCTTCTCCTGAGAAGTTTCCGTTCTCTCCTTGCCGTCGCCCTCAGCAATAGGCCACTTCACAGGCTGAGCCCAAGGGAATCACTTCATAAAGATACTGCCGAATCCGTTCCTTCTCTATATCGTTAACGGGGGTGTTGGCGTGGAAAGCAAAATGAATGGTGCCGCTAATGGAATCGTACCTGTCAAAGGTCAGACTGCCATAAGGAAACATGCGGTTCATGACCGCGGTGATTCCATGTTGATCCAGGCTTCTGTTCATAGCAGCTTGAACAATGGGTGCCGGCAGTTCATGTACTTGCGGAACTTTATCGTTTTGGACCATGTTGTAGGATTTTACTTTAAAGCAAACGTGCGGAAGCAAGTGACCGGAAGCAAACTGCTTCAAGCTGCCTATCTCCTTATCAGGCAAATCCAGGTCGTTGTTCCACGCATAGATCGTAGCCGTATTTTTACCCTGCGAATGGATCCTTACATATCTGATGTGAGGAAAACGATTTTTAATTAAATGCTCCGATAATAAACGGGTCCCCATTGTCATCACCTCGTATGATGAAGAATTTTAAACTGCCTTACTGTTAGCGCTTTCATTTTTGCGATCAACATGTTCCCCGCTGTCGTTCACCCCCCCGTAAAGATGCGTAACCCGCTTCAATATTTTAACAAATTCGCCATAAAAATAATACCCCTGTTTCTTGGTCGCACGCAGTCGAAATAAAGTAGGGAAACCACTCTCATGGTTTCCCCCTTATCGAACCGTACGTGCCCTACTAAGGCATACGGCTCACCAACGTGATTCAACTTGAATTCAGAATGTCGCTAATCTCTGGGAATACTGCATCTTGCGGACGCGGTCGGGAGTGTAATACTCTTCACCGCATTCTTTTGCTTTCTGTACTTTACGTTCTTGTTTAACTGTTTGACGCCGCTTCATGTAGTCTAGATATTCTTCAAGGGAGTAACCGTACTGCTCATGAATGTACAGCCAATGGGCAGGGACTAGCCCTATTCGGGCAAAGAACTCGTTGTTCCATTTGGTTTTCATCGCATGTCCTTTTCTCTGACTCGGATGCTTGTGGATCATGGCAACTCTCAATCTCTGGCGGATATAGCCGTCGATGTCGAGTAGGTTGTTTCGACAGGCATTTACGAAGCAACGGCTTTCTTGTCCGTATTTCTTGTTTTCCTCCATCGCATGGTACAAGTTTAGGAAGTAGTTTACTTTCCCCCGAACGATGGGGTTTACTCGTTCCAACCATGCCTTTTTGTTCAGTGTCAAGGTCTTCTTCGTTTTCACTTTGATCTTTTGTTTGAAGTCCTTCCACGTGCTATCCTTTGGCTTCGCTATGAAGTATCGCTTGCCGTCCTTCTTGCGTTCTCGCCAATGCTCGAAGGTGAAGCCAAGAAAGTCGAAGTCGTCGTCCTTGAAGTTAACCGTCTTCGTTTTCTCCATAGCCACTTCGAGTCCTAGCTCTTGTAGCATTGCTTGGGTGATCTCCGCGGCTTTCTTAATTTCCTCTTCTGTTTTGGCGAAGAGCAAGAAGTCATCGGCATAACGTACGAACCGTATGCCATGTTCCTCTAGTTTCCAATCCAGCTCGTTTAGATACAGATTCGCAAGCAACGGCGACACCACGCCACCCTGTGGAGTGCCGGAATCTACCTCGTGGTATTTCCCTTCCTCCATATATCCTGCCTTCAGCCATTTCCAGATCATATCTAAGACAGTTCCATCGGCTATATATTTCGTCAGCACACGTATGAGATTCTTGTGCGGGATTTTATCGAAAAAGCTCCGTATGTCACAGTCATAGATGTAATGATGATCCGTTTCAATGTTCCATAGGATGATTTGGGCTACCCGTTTTGCTCCATAGTTTGGGCGGTATCCGCATGACCATCGATGAAAGATGGATTCTTCGCACTTCGGCTGTAGTACATTGACTATAGCTTGTTGTACGATTCGATCTTCGATGTTTGGAATTCCAAGCGGTCGTAGTTTTCCGTTTTTCTTCGGTATGTAACGTCTTCGGACCGGAGAAGGTACGTATTCTCTGGCTCTGAGTTTGTTCAGGAGCATGGTGAGATTGTGTTCCAGTTTCTTCTCGTACGCCTCCAACGTTACCCCGTCGATACCTCCTGCTCCCTTGTTTTCTTTTACTTGTTTCCATGCTTCATGAAGTCGTCTTTCAAACAGAATCTGTCCGTAGATGCTGTGCCATTTTAGCTTTAATTCCTGATTCAAGTCTATCTCTCACCTTTCATTGCGTCCATTCCGTTCGTTCTTACCGCGGTATCGTTACGGTTGTTCGACGCTACATTCAAGTGTTCGTCCACGAGGTCGTTCCCCTTCCGTTCAGCAGACGTTTGGTCGTCTGCCTACTTCCGTACTATGAGAACGTCTGAATTCTCTGACATGGGTACCACTTCGGCGAAGCCTTATAGATAGCCATCCTTTACAGGGAGGACAGAGAATCTCACGGGGTCATCGTGTCTTCCTTCTGAACATACCCAGCACCTTCACATGATAAGCCACCGCTGCTCGTCTGGCTCCTTGAGCAACGGTTTGCCGTTCCGCAGGCTTCCCGTTATTTACGCACAGTCGCCGACTTACCCCGCCGCTTCGTGCTTCACGCTTTCGCATTTGGGTCTGCTCATCCACCTACGGGTCTCTCGACATCCCGCATCTCCTTCAGACAAGCACCTCGCAATCCTTGCCCTAGATTAGGTTTCTCAAGCTGTACCAGAACTCTTGAGGAAGGACTTTCACCTTCGAGAAAAGTATCGTTCTCGGCTCTTGGCTCGTTTTTACCTACGGTATCGTTGCCGCCGCCTTTAATAGATAGCTCATAGCGCCATTGCGCTAGTGACACGACTGCCCGTCGCACATAAAAGAACCCTTGATCCATCAAGGGTTCTTCGTCATTGCGTATTCGCCTACCTTCGGCCTGCCTCGAATTTGCTGATGCTTGATTGCGCGATTCGTAAGATACACGCCTGTAACGATCAACACGGTGCCCAGCAGATGATATAAATGAATGGATTCTCCTGTAAAAGCCGTCGCAAATATGGCGCTGAACAAAGGAATCAGATTAAGAAACCCGGCGCAGCGCTGCGGACCGGCTAATTCAATGGCGCGATTCCACGATAGAAAGGCGACGATGGAAGCGAACAAGCCGATATACAGCAGCCCGACAATCGAAGACGGACTCCAGTCGATTTCAGGCGAGAGCATGACCAGTTCAACGGCGGAGAGCGGGATCAAGAGCAGCAAAGCTGCCGCGACCTGCACCAGCAAGAAGGGAGTCGCCGGAAAAAGCCCGGCCGCTCTTTTCATACCGACCGAGTACAAGGACCACATGAAAATGGCCAGCAGCATATACAGATCGCCTTTATTAAAGGATAGCGCCGTCAGGGCTTCCAAGCTGCCCCGACCGATAATCCAACATACGCCCGCCATCGAAATAAGGACCCCTGGAAAAGCAGACCAGGCGATTTTCTCTTTGATCATCAACCAAGTCAACATCACGACCATAATCGGAGTTGCCGAATTCATTAAGGAGGCGTTAATCGAACTGGTAAATTGTACGGCCACATACGTTAACGTATTAAAACCCGCTACGCCGGTCGCGGAAAGAAAAACAATCATTTTCCAGTGACGACGAAATTCGGCTCGCAGCGACCATGCCTCCTTGCCCAGGAAAGGGAGCAGACACAGGAAGGCGATGCACCAGCGTACAGTGGCAAGCGTCAGCGGCGGAATGTGCGTGACAAGCGCTTTGCCGGCAACAAAGTTGCCTCCCCAAATACAAGCGGCCATAACAAGCAGCACATAAGGCGAATTTCGAATCATGAGATACCGGACTCCTTTTAGGCAAACTCTTCCTTAGCATTAAGGTTAGTATATGCCACTCCGGGCTGTAAAGAAACGATTATTTTAATCAATTAGCCGCTCTCTCCGGCAGGTTGAGCCGTTACCCTATTCTCATTGCTCGCTGCGATCAGGCACCAGGCCACGATTACAAATACCAGAATATATCCCAGCAAAGCTCCGGTATTATGCCAATATTGACTCCAATCTCCAGTCGAAATTACGCTGCGGAAGCCTTGCACGGCATAAGTCATCGGCAATAGCTTGCTTACATACTGAATAAAAGAAGGCGCCAGTTGCAGCGGAAAGGTTCCTCCCGAGGATGCAAGCTGCGTAATTAAGAGAAAGATCGCCGCCAGGCGGCCAAGCGATCCAAAAAGCGCGACCAGCATGAAAATACAGGTCATGCAGGTGAAGGATGCCGCCCGCTACTCCTTGATGCGCCTTTCGGTTAAACGGAATAATATTCGACGCGATCAATCCGCCTACAAATAATCCGAGCACCAAAAAGTACGGAGCCATCGCCGTACCGTAATTCGGCACTGCATTGATTGGATTCTCCTTCAATTGCACCGGTCGGGAAAACATGCTCAGCAAAGAGTCGCTTGCATGTACGCCGGATGTCTCCTGCGCTGCGGCCGCAAGGCTCTTCGATAATTCCCCGCTGCCGTCTACTAGCTGCAGCATGCCTTGGGCCAGCGGCACGGTGCCGGTTTGCAGCTGCCTGCTCCCGTCCGCCAAGGACGCGATCCCGCCGTTCAGCTTCTGAAAGCCTTCTTGCCACTTGTCCATTCCTGCCGAAGCCAGTCCTAATCCAGCCGCAAGCTGCCGGCTGCTTTCAGCGGCTTGCGACAGCTTGTCACCGTATTGATGCAGGCCGTCAGCAAACCGGGACTGGCTATCCAACCAAGCTTTCATACGTTGGACTTGTTGTTTTTGCCCGTCGTCCGCTGCTTTCGCTTCCGTAGACGCGACATCCGCGTTTTGTACGATCGTCTGCAGCTCCTTATCTTTCGCAAGCTCCGGATGAAGCTGCATATAGTTGTGCAATCGCTTGGCCAAGCGGGAGAGCATCGATCTCATTGAAGTCAAGGACGAATCTTTTATCAGCATGAATGCGGGATTCGGTTTTCGGGATCTTACGGATGATTTTTGCTCAACCGAGCGTCTATAATTGCCGTTATGGGATGAAGGCAGCCAGCTAAGGGGTAACAGGCCTTTGCCGGTCATAAAAAAATACCTCTACCCCGATAAACGGCGGTAAAGGTATATAATCCTTGTCTTGGGTTACACGTTCAATCCATAGGCTTCCGCCAAGTACTCTACCAGGTGGACCGCACGCATGCTGCCTCCCAAATTTTCACGCTCGATGCCTACTTTCATCTGAAGCAGGCAGCCTGGATTGGTAGTGACAATCGTCGTAGCCTTTGTATCTTTGACATGTTCCATTTTGAGATCCAATATGTCCATCGAGGCCTCGTAATGAACCATATTATAAATTCCGGCTGATCCGCAGCACATATCCGCCTCTTTCATCTCGACTAATTCGACGTTGGGTAATTGTCGAATCAATTGAACCGGCTCCCGGGTTACACGCTGAACGTTGGTCATGTGGCAAGACCGCTGATACGTAACCCTTTCAGCGGGCCGTTCTTTTCCTTTAATTCCTCCACATAAGGCAAGAATCTGGGATATATCTCTCGTTTTCCGAGCAAACCTTTGCGCCCGTTCCGCCCATTGCGGTTGATCGGCCAGCAAATGATCGTATTCCACCATCATCCCGCCGCAGCCGCCCGCGTTGTTGACTATAAAATCGGCGGCCTCCGCTTGTTCAAACGCATCGATATTTCTTTTCGCCAGCCTTTTACTTTCTTCCATTTCTCCCGTATGGGCATGCAGCGCGCCGCAGCAGGTTTGGTTCTCAACCACGATGACATCGCAGCCAACCTCGGCAAGGAGCTGGATGGACAGCTGATTAATTTTTCTGAACATGGCGTCCATAACGCAGCCGACAAAGAACGCTACGGTATATTTTTTGCTTCCTTTAGCGGGTGTATAGGCAGGGAGACTGGACCGTTCCCAAGGGGATACCGCCGGCGATGTGATCGCCTCGAATTCGCCTAAGTGAGCGGGCGCCATTTTCGTCAATCCGCTTTTTCTGGCCAGCTTTTGGGCGCCGCTCTTCTCATAGATCCACATCGCATTGCCAATCAGATTCATCGCCTTACGGCTGGGAAAAACTTTCTTCAACAACGTGTTGCGCAAAATTTTGACGGGTAAAGAATGCTTTTTTCGACGGGTAACGGCCGCGCGCGCGGATTCGAGAATGGCGCCGTATTCTACGCCTGTGGGACATACGGTTTCACAAGCCCGGCAGCCCAGACATAAATCGAGCGGCTCCTCTAAAACAGAGAGGTCCGTTATCCTGCCCTCCCCGGCCATTTTCACCAAATTAATCCGTCCGCGCGGGGAATGCGTTTCCTTACCCATG
Source organism: Paenibacillus sp. JCM 9796 (assembly GCF_055379675.1). Taxonomy (NCBI): domain Bacteria; kingdom Bacillati; phylum Bacillota; class Bacilli; order Caryophanales; family Paenibacillaceae; genus Paenibacillus; species Paenibacillus sp. JCM 9796. The sequence goes on along the minus strand of NZ_AP043723.1, from coordinate 3,500,801 downwards.
GTCAGATAAGTCGGGCAGACAGGCAAACAATATCCGCATTGAACGCATTGGTTCGTTTTCTCATAGTTTAATTCTTTACGTAATGCCGCAAGGTTGTCACTCATTCGCTCAACACCAACTTTTGCCCGGGCTCGGGAAATATTTTGCCGGGATTCATAATGTTGTTCGGATCCCACGCTTCCTTAATTCGCTTCATCATGTCCAGGCCGGCCGCACCCAGCTCCATCTCCATAAAAGGCGCTTTCATGGTGCCGATGCCATGTTCTCCCGATAACGTTCCGCCCAGCTCAACGGCCGCTTCGAATATTTCGGCAACCGCCTGCTCTACGCGCAGCATTTCTTCTTTATCCGATTTGTCGGCAATGATATTGGGATGCAGGTTTCCGTCCCCGGCATGACCGAAAACAACAAGGTGCAGCCGGTACTTTTCCTTAATCTGCTGCAGCCTGCGGCACATTTCCGGTATTTTGCTGCGGGGGACGGTCGCATCCTCTGAAATTTTGGTCGGCTTGATCCTCGCAATAGCCGGAGAAACGAGCTTTCTCGCCTTCCATACGTCTTCCTGTTCTTCCTTCGTTTGCGGAACGCGCACTTCCCTCGCTCCTGCCGCCTTGCATACCTTTGAGACTTGTTCAGCCTCATCGCGCACCGCCATAGGATGACCGTCAAGTTCAATGAGGATCATCGCATCCGCATCCAGGGGTAAGCCGGACGGCTGGTAGTTCTCTACGGCCACCATAGAAGCCTGATCCATCAGCTCCATTTTGGAAGGCAGTATGCCGGAGGATAAAATCTGCGAGATCGCTTTACCTGCGTCAACCAGGCTGTCAAAGACAGCCATAACGGTTTCGGATGCGGGAGTTTTCGGAATGAGGCGCAAAATCGCCTTTGTAATAATACCAAGGGTGCCTTCCGAGCCAACGATAAGCTTGGTTAAATCATACCCCGTTACATTTTTAACCGTTCTTCCTCCCGTGCGAATGATTTCGCCTTGCGGCGTAATCATTTCAAGCCCGATCACGTAGTCCTTGGTCACGCCGTACTTCAATCCGCGCGGCCCTCCGGAATTCTCAGCCAAGTTGCCTCCTATTGTAGATACATGGGAGCTGCTCGGGTCAGGCGGGTACATCAGGCCTTTGGCTTCAGCCGCTTTATGAATATGGGCTGTCAACACGCCCGGAGATACGACAGCGACTAAATCTTCCTCATCAATCTCGAGCAGATCGTCCATGACGGATAAATCGATGACCATACCGCCCTTCACCGGAAGAGGCCCGCCGCTTAAGCTGGTCGCTTGACCGCGCGGGTAGACGGGAATTTTCTCGCGATTGGCGTATTTCACCAGCTCCGCTAATTCTTCCACACTTTTCGTTTGTATGACGATATCCGGAAGATAGGTCCCAAACGAGCCGTCAAAAGAATAACTGAAACGATCGCTCTCATCCGTCAGCACTCTGCCGGTTTGAACGATGCTTGCAATCTCTTGGATATGAATAGCGGTCATGGATTTCATGATTTCCTCCTTTTGCCGATTGTTTAGAAGAACAGGCTTAACTTTTTCTCTGCATTCTTGAGATGAATGGCGCACTGAATTTTGGCCAATTCCGGTTCTTCCATTTCGATGGCTAATAAAATGTCCTGATGTTCTTTATAGACGGCTTTCCGTTTCTTTTTTAAACCCAAATTGGACTGGAGCGTTATTTTTAACGATCTCTCGTAAAGGGAGGATAAGTTCTCCATCGCCTGGATCATGACCGGATTGTGCGTGGCTAAGAAGATCGACCGGTGGAACTCCATATCGGGCTCCATTCCAATTTTGCTGTCATCGGCAAGCTCAACCTCCAGCCATTGAAGCGCCTGCCTCATTCGTTCCAATTGTTCGGGGGTTCGTCTCAACGCAGCATAATAAGCAGCCTCAGGCTCTAAAATTTTTCTCATTTCAAATAAATATTTGATCCACTCCGCATCATCGTTCTCAATCCGGAGATTATTTAATATAGGCGAACCGATTCTTTCTTCTACAAAGCTTCCTCCGCCCTGTCGCGAGTTAATCACACCGGCTGCGCGAAGCACACTCAACGCTTCCCGTATAGGAATTCGGCTTACGCCAAAATGTGCCGCCAGTTCCATCTCCGTCGGTAATTTCGAACCCGGCGGGAACTTTCCCGACTCAATCATATTTAACAAGTCACGAGAGATGATTTGCGAAAGTTTTTCTTTAGACATCTGGTTCTCCAATTCCTTTTTATTGTATTAACTTGTATTACAAATATTAAGGTTTTTGTTGCATAAAGTCAAATAAATTGCGAGATTATGCCATTGATTCGCTTCAAATCGTTCAGTTCGTCCCGAAAAACTCTGAATATTGTAATACAAATTAACTTATGCGCCCCTCAAACGGAACGACCATAACTTCGACATCTCAGGCCGGAATCCTTTGTACGGGTTACGTGCAGCTCAACAAGCGTCGCCGCACTCCCAATGAAAGGTTCTCCTGAAAATAAAAGTTCATTATGGGTTGATCCCCCATAATGAACTTTAGGATTCATGACCTATTCGGATATGGGGGCGCGAAGGTTTTGCGCCTTAGTTCAACACCTTGCCCTTGGTTTCAGGCAAGAAGGCTATGACGAGCAGCGCAGCCAGCGCAAAGGCGATGGCAAGGAAGCCGAACGCGGCGCCTAACCCTATGCTTGTCGCCATAAAACCTACTACCGTAGGAGCCGTCGCAGCAATGCCGCGTCCGAAATTATAACAGAAGCCTTGTCCGGTTGCGCGAATTTCTGTCGGGAACAATTCGGCCAGAACCGATCCGAAACCGCTGAAATACCCGGACCCAAAGAAAGCGACGAAAGGTCCCAACAATAAGAGAGAGGTGGCATCATGCGTCATCCCGTAGACGGGCACCAGAAGGGCCGCCATGACGAAAAACAGGATAAATGTCTTCCTCCGTCCGATCTTATCGGCCAAAAAGCCGAATGTTACGTAACCGAACCAGGCTCCCGTTTGCATGATCACAATCCAGGTCGTTGATTTGAGAATATCAAGTCCGGCTCCGCCTTTATCGATCGGCGTCCCCAAGTAGGACGGAATCCAGGTAAATAAGCCCCAGTAACCGAATTGCGCGCAAACGCTTAAAGCAGCGCCCAACATGGTCCAACGAATAATTTTACTCGAAAATAGCTCCAGCAATTTAGGCTTGGCTTGTTTTACTTTGGAAGATTCTTGTTTCATTTTTTCCCATATTTCCGGTTCTTTCGTTCCTTTTCGAATCCAGATGGCGACTAAAGCCGGGATAATACCGAAGAAAAAAACACCTCTCCAGCCCCACAAGGGAGAGATAAGGCCCGCTACGATTGCGGCAAACGCATAGCCGATGGCCCAAGCGCTTTGCACAAACCCCATAGCTTTACCGCGATGCTTCGCATCCCAGGTTTCTGTAATTAACGCCGCTCCGGCAACCCATTCTCCACCCATACCAATGCCAAGCAGCAAACGGAATACAGCCAGTTGCGTAACCGTTTCAGAAAATCCGCACAGGAAAGTAAAGATCGAATAAACGAAAATACTTAGCATTAATGATTTGGTACGCCCGTATCGGTCTGCTACCATGCCGAATAATATGCCGCCTACGGCAGAACTCAACAAAGTAAGCGTTGCCAAAAAACCGCCGGTCGTTTTGTCCATCTGTAAATCCGCCATCACATGAACAAGAACCATGGAGTACAGCATGACGTCCATCGCATCCAGAGCCCAGCCGGAGCTTGCCGCAATCAAGGCTCTCCATTGGTTTTTCGTGACCTCTTTATACCATGGCTTATTCGATACTTGTACTTGAGCCATTTGTTTGATCCTCCCTTTACTTGTATTTAAGTTAGCCCGATTAATTCGGCCGGGTTGGAACAGGCCATTTGTTCAACCTCTTTTTCCGTCAAACCGTGCTCCAGCAAGATTTGTATGAAATGGTTATACCCTTCCGCAGGCGTCGGATGATTCGCTTGGCCAAAATCGGTTTGCAGGATGCATTTATCAAGCCCGATCTGACGAATGCCTTGAACAAGCTCATCCGGCTCGATCGATTTCCACAGCGGCATCAACGTTAACATGGACTTCTCTACATAAGCGCCCATTTTCACTAATTCAATTTGGAGAGACAGGTCCATCTTATTAATTTTCAAATCGGGATGGGCGACAAGCACCTTCTCAACCCCTCGTGAAACGGCTGCTTCCACGACAATCCGGGTTTCCAGAGGGGATAAATGACCCGTAGCCAATACGGCCCCGCTGCCCTTAATTAAATCGATAATGTCATAGACGACGGGAAGCAAGCGGCCGTCTTCCGCAAGAACCGTAATCCCTTTCTGGGGCAATAAACGAATCGTCGATTTCATTTCCTTGTAGTCGCTCTTTCCCCCGTAATGCTCAAGATGATGTTTGGCCGATCCTGTGGGCATCCAGATCAATTTGGCGCCTTGTTGAATCGCCATATCAACGGCATAAGGGTTAAGACCTCCCACATACTCATTCAGAACAAGGGAACCGTAAACCTCGATTCCGTCGATCACTTTACTGACCAGTTTCGCTCTGGAAACCGTCGATTCTTCGTGCGCCTTTAATACAATCGCGCGCATCCCCGCCTTTTTCGCTTGTTCCGCCAGCTCCAAATCATTGACCGATCTGGGAAAGATGCTCGGACTGGAATGAACGTGAATGTCGATAGCACCCTTCAAATGGTTCATGAATCTCACCTTCTCTTGTCTTAAATCTTTATAGAGAATTTCTCGTCCTTCCACGGAACGATAATATCTATAACGCTTTCATTTAAGGGCACGACTTCGACCTGCTGTCCGGTTCTTCGGATCTCCAGCAACCGGTCATGGCCCGGAACGACAATGTCCGCCCATTGTTTGACGGCGTTAATGCTCTCCCTGCTTCTTGCATCGTCCCATGTCATGGCAACTTCACCGGTGATCAATTCGGATATGTTCTTGACGGTGTCGGATACGAGCGCCCATTTTTTCCCTTGATAGTCCAGAAGGATCGAGTACAGTCCCGGCGTATGGCCCGGGGTATGGATCCAGTTCAGTCCTTCGACGACACCCGATTTGCCGGACAATAGCGATAATCTCCCGGAATCTCTCAGCGCCGGATACATCTCGGCAGGAACGGCAAGATCGGCTTCTCCATTGTTCTCGATATGCGTTACTTCTTCTTCATGCAAATAAAAGGTCGCATTAGGAAAAAGAGGGTAATTGACAGCGTGATCAAAATGAAAGTGACTTAATAAAACCGTCCCTATATCCTCTCTGTTCACGCCTAGCTCTTGTAATCTGGTTAAAAGCGCGCCGCGCTCGTTGAATCCCACCGTATCAAACAGAATGGGCGACTTCCCCTCCTGTCGAATCAATACGGAGCTGCTCCATCCAAGAAACCCGCGACTCGAACGGCCTGGAAAGCCCTGAAACAAGAGATCAACCCGCATACTTTAAAACCACCGCTTTTCTGTTTGAGAATTGTAAATTCGGCTAACTTGTATCATATTTGTACTACAAATTGTTATTACAAATTTTCGTGATCTTGAAGACCATATTCTTTTTTTACCCCTATTTTTCCAAGCAATAAAAGAATACAATAAGATTCACAAAATGTCCATATGCAATCCATGAATAATTTTTATTTAATTTGTATGACATGAACGCTATAATTGTATTACAAGTTTATACTTATTGCTCAAGAGAAAGGTGATAAAAAAATGTACGATTATCTCATTATCGGTGGCGGTATCGTCGGTCTCTCCACCTGCTATTCCCTCATTCAAAAATATCCGCAAGCCAAAATCGCCGTCATTGAAAAGGAAAGCACCCTTGCCTTTCATCAAACAGGCCATAATAGCGGAGTCATTCATTCCGGCATTTATTACAAACCCGGAAGTTTGAAAGCCAATCTGTCCAAAGAAGGAGGCGAGCTGCTGCGCGCTTTCTGCGACCGGCATCATATTCCTTACGAGATGTGCGGCAAAGTCATTGTGGCGACCGAGCAAGAGGAGCTGCCGCTGCTGAACCGTCTATATACGCGCGCTCTTGAGAATAAACTGGATGTGTCCATGATCGATTCCGGTCAGCTCAAAGAAATTGAACCCCACGCCTACGGAATAAGAGCGATTCACGTGAAAGCAGCCGGCATCGTCAAATACAAGTCTGTTGCGGAAGCGCTTGCCAAAGTCATTCGGGAGCAAGGAGGAGACATTCATTTAAGCACCAAAGTGGAAAACATCGTAGAGGGTCCGGACCGCATTCAAGTCGAATGCTCAGCCCAAACGTTCCATACCCGCTATCTGATCAATTGCGCGGGACTGCACTGCGATCGCATCGCCGCCAACCAAGGACTCAAGCCCGGTATGAAAATCGTGCCTTTTCGCGGCGAATATTATGAGTTAACGCCTGAAAAACATCATTTGGTTAAGCATTTGATCTACCCGGTGCCCAATCCGAATTTCCCTTTCCTGGGCGTTCACTTTACCCGTATGATCGACGGCCATGTCCATGCGGGTCCAAACGCCGTGTTAAGCTTTAAACGGGAAGGTTATCGCAAATCCGATTTTAACTTTAAAGATTTTACTGAAGTCATGATGTATCCTGCCTTTTGGAAAATTGCCCGGCAGAACATCGGCGAAGGCTGGAAAGAAATGGCCCGTTCTTGGAGCAAAAAAGTGTTCGTCCGCAGTCTTCAACGGTTAATACCCGAAATCCGGGAAGACGATTTGGTTAAATCGGAGAACGGGGTCAGGGCGCAGGCGCTTACGAAGGATGGAAAACTGGTGGATGACTTCATGATCGTGAGCAATCCGCGTTCCATTCATATCCTGAACGCTCCCTCGCCGGCGGCGACCGCTTCTTTGGCGATCGGCCGAACCATTTGCGAGCGCATACCGGAACCGGTACATTAAGCTCCGCTCCTTCCTCAAGAGCAAAGCCCCGAAGAATCCTCTTCGGGGCTTTTTATCGATCCTATTTAACCGCGGCTCAGCAGCGCGCGATCAATCGCGCAAGCAAGGCGGTTCGCTGCGGAATCTCGCCGATCCGCACATATTCCAAGGGTGAATGCGCGTGATCACCGCGGGCGCCCAGACCATCGAGAGTCGGTGTGCCGACGGCCGCTATGAAGTTGCCGTCGCTGACGCCGCCGGTCGATGTCTCCTCCAGGGAGACGGCCAGCTCGCTCTGCGCAATTTCGCGGGCCAGCGCATACAACGCCCCCGCCGCCTCCGACCGCTCCATCGGAGGACGCGTCATGCCGCCCGAGACGGACAGCTCCGCGCCCGGCAGACTGGGAGCCAACGAGGCGAATACCGCTTCGATCCGTCTCGCCTCGTCCAGCGTAGCCACCCGCACATCGATTTCGGCCTCGGCATAATCGGCCACCACGTTGGCGCCGATCCCACCTTGAATGACACCGACATTCAAGGTGGTTCCGAGGGAATAATCGGTCATGCCGTGCAGCCGCTGAATGTGGCGGGCCAGCTCTTCAATAGCCGACACCCCTGCTTGCGGATTAACGCCGGCATGGGCGGATCTGCCTTTCACCTGCAGCTTATACCGGCCGCTGCCCTTCCGGGCGGTTTTCAATGCGCCGGCAGGCTCCATAGGCGGCTCCAATACGAAAGCGGCCGCCGATTGGCGCGCCGCGTTCTCGATAAACTCACGGGAATTCGGGCTGCCGATTTCCTCGTCGCTGTTCAGCAGCAGCACGACCCGTTTGTCTTCAGGGAAGCTTCCTGTATCCTGCAGCGCCTTCAAGGCGAATATGGCCTGCAGCAGACCCGTTTTCATATCGTACACACCGGGACCGTAGGCATTCCCGTTCTCGATGCGAAACGGCCGGCGTTCCGCCTCGCCGAGCGGCCATACCGTATCATAATGACCTACCAGAAGAATTTGCTTAGGTCCATGTCCTACCTCGCACAGCAGGCGATCTCCGGCAATCGGATGAGGAACGCGCTGGACGCGCCCCCCGGTCAAGCGTGTAAACTGTGCCGCATACCAATCGGCCATACGATCGTTTTGCACTTTGCTTCGGGAGGGAGAATCGATATTGACGCTCTCCTCCAATAGTTGCAGCAGCTCAGGCAAATAGGATTCGATCTGCTCTGTAAGTGAAGTTAACATGATAGTAATGCAGCTCCGTTAATGGGATTGCGAATTGGAACCGAACAACCGGTCCAGACCATATACGCGCTCCAAGAGAATAATAAACACAAGACTCAACAAAATGACGACCGACGATATCGACGCGACAAGCGGATCAAGCGTCTCCTGCATGTAGCTGAAGATGGCAAGCGGCAGCGTCGTATTGGACGGCGAGATCAGGAACAGCGACACGGTCACGTTATCGAACGAAGTCAGGAAGGCAAATATCATTCCCGACATGATGGCCGGCTTCAGCAATGGCAGGGTGATGTCCCTGAACACGTGAAACGGTTTGGCCCCCAAAATATAAGCCGCACGCTCCAGCGTATAGTCGAACGAGCTGAGCCCCGTTAAGACAAGACGCACGACATACGGAATCGAAATCAGCACGTGCGCCAGCAGCAAGCCCAAGAATGTACCGGCCAGTCCCATCCGCGTAAAAAACAACAGTACCGCGATCCCGATGATAAGCGCGGGAACGGTCAGCGGCGAAAGCAGCAGACCGTTGATGACGCTGCTGCCGCGGAATTTGTACTTGTGCAAAGCAAGCCCTGCCAGCGTTCCGATGATGGTGGAAATGACAGCCGTTAAAGCCGCAAGCTGCAGGCTGAACAGGAACGAATCGATAAACTCCGGCCGATCGAATATTTTTTCGTACCACATGAAGGAGAACCCGACAGGCGGAAACGATAAATATTTAACGGACGTGAGAGAGGTCGGAATAATGACCAGCAGCGGCGAAATGATAAAAAATACGACGAAAAACGTGATCACGCCTAACGGCGTTATTTTTCTGCTCATGAAGAGAACACCTCTTTATAACGCTTCGTCTCCACCAGCCGGGTAAACAGCGTCACTAATGCGATCGTGGAGCCAAGCAGCAGAAAGGCCAGCGCCGCTCCGAGCGGCCAATTGAGCTGGGCCATGACCTTCTCATACGTAATGACCGGAAGCACCTTCACGGACGTACCGCCCATCAGGGCCGGCGTTACGAATGCGCTCATGGACAGACTGAAGACAAGCGTCGTGCCGGCGACCATGCCCGGCAGCGAGAGCGGTAAAGTAACGGTAAAGAACGTGCGCAGCCTGCTGGCGCCCAGAATGCTTGCTGCCTTATACAAGGAACCGTCAATTTGATAAAGGCTCGTCGAAATCGCCAAGATCATGTACACAATGAACGAGTCGGTCAAGCCGATAACGACGCCCAGCTCGTTATACAGCAGCTTCAAGGGCTCCTGGATCAGTCCAAGCTGCAGGAGCGTCGTATTGATCCAGCCCTTCTCCCCAAGAATGACGACCCATCCGAAATTTCGGATGACGACGCTGACCAGATGCGGGGAAATAATCAGGAAGGTGATGATCCCCCTCATCTTCCCCGTCGTCTGCGCCATAAACATGGCTACCGGGTAGCCCAGCAGGAAACAGGCCAGCACCGTTAACAGACTCATTTTAATCGTCCGCCATAAAATTTGAACATAATACGGATCCTGCACAAACAGCAGGTAATTTTCCAATGAAAAGGCCTCATGCTTATCCTGGAAACTGAGAATCAGGATATAGAGCATCGGAAGCAGGAAAACGCCCAGCACTACCGCCATCCCGGGGGCAAGCAGCAAAGCCGCGGCTCGCGTCGAACGGTTGCGTCCCTCGCTCATTGTTCCTTCACCTGCCCGGAGAATACAAATACATCTTCCGACTTCCAGTTCAGGTTGACGGTTTGGCCGGCCGCCAAGGATGCTTCCTGCTCCGCGGTTTCGATGCGGAAGGTAAGGACGTCATGGCCCACCTCAACCTCGCATTCGGTATAGGCCCCGAGGAACGAGGTCAGCTTCACGCGGCCCTGCACTTCATTATTGCTCTCCGCCCGGGCATCTGCGGTTTGCAAGTGAATTTTCTCGGGTCTGACGTAAATCGAGACCGGCTCTCCGATGGAAAAACGGCGCTCGCGCGATGGCGCTTGCAGCGTAAAGCCCGATGCCGTCTTCAACACGAGCGTATCGCCTTGAACCTGCTCGACGACGCCTTGCATCCGATTGGACTTGCCGATAAAGGTATGCACAAATTCAGACGCCGGCCGGTTGTAAATTTCCCAAGGCGTACCGATCTGCTCCACCTTGCCGTGGTCAAGCACGACAATCCGGCTCGACAAATACAAGGCTTCTTCCTGATCATGGGTAACGAAAATCGTCGTGACGCCGATTTCTTGCTGCAGCCTCTTCAGCTCATCGCGCAGCTCCTCCCGGAGCTTGGCGTCCAGGTTGCTAAGCGGCTCATCGAGCAGCAGCAGCGACGGCTCGGTAACAAGCGCCCTCGCAATGGCGATCCGCTGACGCTGACCGCCGGACAGCTGCTTCGGATAACGGTCCGCTACATGAGGCAGCTTAACCAGCTCCAGCACCTTGCCGACGCGCTCGGCAATTTCCGCCTTAGCTACCTTGCGGAGCTTCAAACCATAGCCGACATTCTCGGCTACCGTCATGTGAGGGAAAAGAGAATACGTCTGGAAGACCATCCCCAGGTCACGCTTGTTGGACGGTACGCCGTTCATCCGTTTGCCTTTAATCAGCAGGTCGCCTTGATCGGGCTCCAGGAAGCCGGCGATCATGTTCAGCGTCGTCGTCTTTCCGCACCCGGACGGGCCGAGAAAGGAGACGCATTCGCCCTTCTCGACCTGCAGATTAAAGTTGTCTACAACCACGTTGGAACCAAATTTTTTCTGTACATTGAGCAATTCTACATCGATGCTTTTGGCCACGGGGATCACCTATTTTCCGACTTTAGGAGCTACTTCTTTGTTAAAGCGGTCAAGCCATTCCGGCGTCTTGCTGCCTACGACCTCCAAATCGAACTTCACGACCTTGCTGCGGTCAAAGCTCAGCTTCTTCGCGATATCGTCAGGCAGCTTCACGGCAGTCGCCGGGTTATAGTACAGCTTCTCGCCGTACATGGTTTGCACTTCATCCGTCAACAAGAAATCAATGAACAGCTTCGACGCATTCGGGTTTTTAGCCCCTTTGACAATGGTCGCCACGTTAGGAACGAGGTTGGAACCTTCTTTAGGAATGACAAACTGGAGATCCAGACCGGCGTCTTTCTGCACCAAGCTTCTGGCCATCGTCCAGGCGGTGTAAGCCGCCGTCTTGTTCTGCAGATTTTGCTGCAATTGCGCGGCGCTCTTAGCGAACGTCGGCATGTAACCCGCGATCGTTTGCAGCTTCTCGAAGCCCGCGTCCATATTTTTCTCCGAACCGCCGTTAGCGTAGGCAAGCATAATCAGCGCCGAGCGGCCAAAGTTACTGGAAACCTCAGCTAACGTCACATTGCCCTTCATCTCCGGCTTCGCGAGGTCATTCCACGATTCCGGCACCGGCAAGCCCTTCGCTTTGACAAGCTCCGCGTTGTACGAGATGCCCATCGGCGTGAAGTTAACGGCTACCCCGCTGTTATCCTTCACCTTGAGATCTTCGCCGACCTTCTTCATATTCGGGATATCTTTATCCGAGAGCGCTTCCCATAAACCTTCAACACGACCGGCCTCCTGCTCCCCGCCTTCGACGATCGTCACGTCAATTTGCGGAGAAGCCTTCTGCGCTTTGACCTTCGCTACAATTTCGGTGGAGACGCCGGAAACGTAAGTCAGCTTGACATCCGGATATTTCTGGTTAAATTTTTTAAAGATCTCGTCCTTCATTAATTGCTCTACGGTAGCACCGTTACCTGCGACAACAAGCTGCTTCTCAGGTTGAAGCGCTGCCGGTTCATTCGTTGTCGACGCTCCGGCATCACCTTTCGGTTGTTCCGCCGTAGAACCGCATCCCGCAAGCATAGTGCCGCACAATGCTGCAATCGACAAAATTCTTCCCCACTTTTTCATAAGAATCCTCCTTGAGAGTCGGTTTTTCGTTCACTATACATGAACGATGTTTACTATATGTGAAAAGTATATTAAAATATTATCACGCCAATACAAAAGAATGCAATAAAAAATTTAGTCGATGTCATCTTTTCTGCCACGTCGTCATTTATCTAGGAAAGCGTTACCTTTTGTGATACACTAACTTTTAAAACCCGCAAGAGGCTTCGCTTTCCCCAAATAAGGAGTTTAGATCAAGCATGGACAACCACCTTTCTTCTGTTAAAAACAGTTGCAGGCTATTGAAGCTATTTCTCGATTCCGAGAAAGAAATGGGCGTCAGCGAACTGAGCCGGCAGCTCCAGCTTTCTAAAGGGGCCGTACATAAACTGCTCATGACGCTGGAAAGCGAAGGCTTCATTAAGCAAAATCCGGCCAATAAACAGTATGCCCTCGGCTATACCTTGTTAGAGCTCGGGAATAAAGTGATTAAAAATCATAATTTGGCCGACTTCACCAAACCGTTCCTGCAGCGGCTTGCCGAAACGACCCAGGAGCTGGTTTGTCTTTGTATAAGGGACCAGCTGGACGCCATCTACGTTGAAAAAATCGATTCCCTCCATCCGATCCGTTTCAATGTAGAGGCCTACCGGCGTTTCCCCCTCTACGCAACCTCCGCCGCACGGGCTATACTCGCTTTCCAGGATGAGGCGTTTATCGGGAACGTCCTGCAAGAGAAAATCCGCACCTTCACTCCCTATTCCCTGAAGGAACCGGAGGAGGTCATGGAGCGGCTTAAACGGATACGCGAGCAAGGCTATGAAATAAGCTCCAATATGCGAAACGTAGGCGTAACGGGTATCGCGGCCCCCATCTACGATGCGGACGGCACCGTGAATGCTTCCATCAGCCTGATCGGACCTACGGATCGCGTAAACCCGTCCCTGGACACCTTCATTCAGCTCGTCGTGGAGACCACGCGTGATATTTCGTTTCAACTCGGATATCGGAACAAATGAGAAAAATGGCTGTCCTGTTCGCGGTTTTGTTCAAACCGCGCGCAGGGCAGCCGTTTTCGTTTCGGACAGAATCAACCCAAACCGTCTCCACAACCGAAACTATGGTCCTATAATTTACGTTGCGTTGCCTTACGGTACCATGCTAAAATCCTATATGTTCACATATAGGAAACGTCATTTACATATAGAGAACGATATTACGCAATAATTAACGCTATCCGCCATAAATGTAAGCCATGTCCTCTAATCGACATTATGCCGTTTGAACGATTGTTCGCCGCTCATGTTTATTAACCCATACAAAGGAGCCCTGCATTTATGAAAACCTGGTTTAACTCCATCCAATTGACCGTCGGAAAGAAATTGTACGCCAGCTTTATCGCCATTCTCATTTTGATGTGTGTGCTTGCCTGGTTTACCACTGCGGGAATAAGAAACGTCAGCCAGAAAACAACGGAGATTACCAAGCACTGGATGGTTGGCGTTGAAATCATCAATCATATCAATTATTTAATGGAGCACGTGTTGGCCTTGGAAACGCAAAGCCTGATCGAACCCGACCCATCCGCCAAACAATCGATCAACGATCAAGTCAGTCAAACGATTAAAGAGATCGACCAGCAATTTCAGACTTACGAAAAGAAAAATACGACCGCCGAGGAACTTGATTTATTGGTCAAAATGAAAACGTCCTGGAGCGATTACATTTCCCTCCATACGCAGTTCGTACAGTATTCCGCGAAAGTGAACCTGGTCAGCGGGGCCCAGAAAGATGGAGATTCAATTATCCGGTTAATTCAGGAATCGCAGCAGGTTTATAAAAGCATGAAGCTGGATATGGACAAGTTGGTCCAATTGAATCATGACGGGGCGTTACATGCCAGCAAGTCGGCCGACGAGCTTTATGCCAAAAGCATTGTCACCTCCGTCATTCTTGTTGCGGCAGCCGGATTGATCGCTATGCTGCTCGCTCACCTCATGTCCCTGCACATATCCAAACCGGTTCGGCGAGTGTCCAAAGCGATGGAGCAGCTGGCCTCAGGCGACTTGAATATCCAGGCGTTTCATATTAAAAATCGCGATGAAATCGGAGATTTAGTCCGCTCCCTTCACGGCATGATACATAACTTCAGAGAGATGGTTCGTCAAATCCAGGATGCATCCGGGCTAGTCGCCGCATCCGCCCAGCAGCTGTCTGCGGGAGCGGAGGAAACCTCGCACTCCGCCAATCAGGTGTCTGTTGCCATGCAGGAAACCTCCGCCCGCGCCGAGCATCAGATGAGAGGTTCCGAAGAGGCCAGCAGAGCCATGGAAGAGATGTCGGGCGGCATTCAGCGCGTCGCGGAAACGTCGGGCTTCGTATCCGAGCTGGCGATGGAAACGTCGGATCAGGCCGCGCAAGGAAATGAGAACATACAGGGAGCGATCCGGAAGATGAGCTCCCTAAACCGCACGGTCGAACAAAGCGCAGCTCAATTATACCGGTTGAATGAACGTTCCGCCGAAATCGGAGAAATCGTCACCATCATACGAGACATCGCCTCGCAAACCGGCTTGTTGTCGCTCAACGCTTCCATCGAAGCGGCCCGCGCCGGCGAACAAGGGAGAGGCTTTGCCGTAGTGGCCAACGAGGTTAAGAAATTAGCCGAGCAGTCCAATCAATCCGCCGCCCGAATCGCCGAGCTGGTTCAAGCCATCCAATCGGATTCCGGGCAAGCCGTTACTGCCATGAATGCAGGGCTTAGCGAAATCCATGAAGGCACCCGATCGATCCAGGAAGCCGGCGCCAACTTCAAGCAGATCGTGTCGGCGGCCGAACATTTATCCAAGCAAATTCAAGAACTGGCCGCGTCTTCGCAGCAGATGCAGGCCAGCGGCGAAGAAGTAGCCGCTTCCGTAACGGAGATGGCCCACATTGCCAAGCAATCGTATGAAAGCACGCATCATGTCGCGCTCATCGCCCAAGAGCAGCTGACGGCTATGGAGGAAATCGCAACGACGACCTCCTCCCTGTCCCGGATCGCGGATCAATTGCACCAAGTATCCGCTAAGTTTAAATTTTAGCTTCTGCCGAGCCTGACCCGCATGTCCCTGCGGGTCAGGCTCGTTTGTTTCACGCCTGCGGCTATTTCACCCGAAAATATTCGTTTCTGCATATACCTTAGCGGTATATTTAGCAGCCGGCTCCTTTAGTTGTCTTCATGCGTCGGAACGAACCATTCGGGCTGCTGCCGGTCCTTCCGGCAATCGGCACATAGGTGAAGATGAGCCTGCAGCGTGGCGCCTTCCGCCTCTTCTTCAACTCCGCAAACCTCACAAACCATCGGCATACGGACTTCCTCCCTTCTCTCTTCTTAACGCGTCCTTCATGTCGGGCGTTGATGTCAAGGCGACTTCTTGCTCAATCCCTTCCCCATTCCCTGCAAAAAGCCCATCATCATGGACAAGGAGACCCGCACTTCGGGTTTGCGCAAGGATTGAACGATCCCCCATAACCCTTGTTTGGGGTCCGGTTCCGGTCGTACCGCTTGATTTACCCCTTCGCTTAAGCCTTGCAGGATCGCCCCGAGCTTGGCCGGATCCAATTGGGTTAACAATTGCACGGCTCCCATTCCATTCTTGATCATCCGATGAGCGCCGGGTTTATTCATCTGCTCCATGCCGATAGCGGCAATTTGCTTGCTGTTTTTTAACAAACCCTCGACCGCGTCCAGAATGCCCAGCCGGTTTAACTCATCCAGGATACTCATTACTTTCACAAGCGGTTCGGTACGGTTCGCCGCTTCCTTCATCATGTGCCGGATCGCTTGCGCCGTTTCTTCCTCCCGATCCGGTACCGGCTTATCAATGTCCGTAATCGCTCTGGCCATGCGTCTCCCCCCCATCGATAAGTTCGGGAATCGGAATATAGTCAGCCCGCTTCCATTTCTCCTCAACCTTCACCCCGATTTGCGGTACGCGGTTTCCAAAGCGATGGTTCACGCGCGGCAGCGGCCGCTCCCCCTTAGGCTTCAAGACCTCCATCTTCACGCTCATTTCTTTAAAGCTCGGCGTATGGGTGACCCGATCATGGTAACTGCTTGTCAGACGGTTTACAGCCGAATCATCGGCGAATGAATTCATCGTCAAATATAATTCGTTGCCTTTCACCCGGTCCGTTACTTCTACCTTGACCTTAACTTCGCCATACGGGGAGGTGAGACGCACTAACGCTCCGCTCTCAATTCCGCGCTCCTCAGCAAGTTCCGGGGATACCTCCAGCCACTCGCTCGGCACCTTATGCGAAATTCCTTTCGATTTGTAGGTCATATTGCCTTCATGAAAATGCTCGAGTATGCGTCCGTTGTTCAAATGCAAATCGAATTCTTCCCCAGGTTCAAACGGCGGCGTCCACGCCACCGGAAACAGCCTCGCCTTTCCTTCCGGCATATTAAACCGTTCGGTAAAGAGCAACGGCGTATCGACCCCGCTTGCCGCAACCGGCCACAGCAAGCTGCTCCAGCCTTCCAGCCGCTCATAGCTGACTCCGGCAAATACAGGCGCCAGCGCAGCCGCCTCCGCCATGATTTCACCCGGATGCGTGTAGCTCCATTGCGCACCAAGCCGGGCCGCAACCTCCTGGATAATTTCCCAATCGGGCTTCGATTCCCCAAGCGGCTCGAACACCTTGTAAAAGCGCTGAATCCGCCGTTCCGTGTTCGTGAACGTTCCGTCCTTCTCCAGACTCGGCGCAGCCGGCAGGATGACATCGGCGAACTGGGCCGTCTTCGAGAAGAAGATGTCCTGCACGACGAAGAAATCAAGCTTCTCGAAAGCGGCATGTACATGATTCGAGTTGGAATCGACAAGGGCCATATCTTCCCCGAATAAATACATCGCTTTTAGCTTACCGTCATGGATGCTTTCAATCATCTGGTGGTTGTTCAATCCGGGATGTTCGGGAAGCTTCACGCCCCAAGCCTTTTCATACCGGGCTCGGACATTCTCGTCCTGCACCGCTTCATAACCCGGAAACCAGGCAGGCATCGTGCCGAAATCGCAAGCCCCCTGCACATTGTTATGTCCCCGCAGCGGATAAGCCCCTGTACCGGGTCGGCCGTAATTTCCGGTAATCAACAGTAAATTGCTGATCGCCGTGCTTGTATCCGTCGCCCCCATATGCTGGGTGACCCCCATAGCCCATAATGCGCAAACCGATTCGGCTTCATGGATCATCACGGCCAGCTGCACCAGCTCTTCCCGGGTTAGGCCCGTTCGTTCCTCCGCATATTCCAGCGTATACGGCTCAAGCGATCGAACGTATTCTTCAAGACCGTTCACCCGTTTCTCCAAGAATGCCCGGTCCGCCCAGCCTTGATCGATGATATATTTGGTAACCGCGGACAGCCAAACCAAATCCGACCCCGGCTTAGGCCTTAGGAAGACATCCGCCCTTTCCGCCAATTCGTGTTTCCTAAGATCGATCACCGCCAGCTTTTGGCCATGCAGCTTGTGGGCACGCTTAACGCGCGTTGCCAATACGGGATGAGATTCCGCCGGATTGGCACCGATCACCATCACTAACGAGGCACTCGCAATATCACGGATCGTGCCCGAATCGCCTCCGATTCCAACCGTGCGCATCAGTCCCGCCGTTGCCGGAGACTGACAATATCGCGAACAGTTGTCGACATTGTTGCTTCCCATGACAGCCCGGGCAAATTTCTGGAAAATATAGTTCTCTTCGTTGCTGCATTTGGATGACGCAATATAACCGATCGAGTCGGCACCGTGCGTATCCTTTATGGCCGTTAATTTCTGTGCGATCAACGTGAGCGCCTCATCCCACGTGGCTTCGACGAACCGGTCCCCCTGCCGGATTAAGGGCTTGGTCAGCCGTTCTTCGCTATTCACAAAATCCCATCCGAATTTACCCTTGATACAGGTTGAAATACCGTTCACCGGCGCTTCCTCCTGCGGCTCGATTTTGAGAATTTTACGGTCTTTGGTCCACACCTCAAAGCTGCACCCGACGCCGCAATAGGTGCACACCGTTTTCGTCCGCTTGATGCGGGATTTTCTCATCGCCGCTTCCACTTCCGATATCGCGAAGATTTCCTGATATCCGGGCTCAACCTCTTTGGTAAGGTCAATCATCGGCATTAGAATGTCATCCGGAATTCCCGTCAAATATCCAGCCTCTCCCAGCATCGTTTTCTCCATAAGCGCGTTGCACGGACATACGGTAACACAGTGTCCGCAGGAAACGCAGGAGGACTTATCGATGGGGACTCCGTTATCCCATAAAACTCTTGGTCTTTCGAGACTCCAGTCGATCGTCAACGTTTCATTCACTTGAAGATCCTGACAAGCCTCGACACACCGTCCGCACAGAATGCATTGATCCGGCTCATAGCGGTAAAACGGATGAGAGTTGTCCGGAGGATACGGCTTAGGAGTAAATTCATACTTCTGATGCTCGACTTGAAGATATTCCGCCGTATTATGAACCGTACAATTGCCGTTGTTATTATCGCAAACCGTGCAATACAGCTCATGATTATGCAGAATCCGCTGCATAGCCTCCAACTGGGCTTCTTTAGCCCGGTCGGACACGCTGTTAACCTTCATTCCCGGCTTGGCTGCCGTCGCACAAGCCCGCTGCAAGACACCGTCCACTTCCACCATACAGGTATCGCACGATTGTATGGCCCCCAAATTTGTATGATAACAGACATGAGGAATGTAGTATTCGTGGGCTTTGGCTACTTCCAAAATACTTTGATTCGGGGAGCAGCTATAGTTCTTGTCGTTAATCTGTATGGAGAACGTTTGCTCCTTCATCCTTTATCGCCGCCTTGTCATGATGGATTTCCAATCCCATAAAGCTCTAGCGATAGGATTTCCTATGACAGGAAACTTATACCGTTAACCAAAGGCCAGTGAGCTGAAAAAAAAGGGCTGCCCCTCCGTCATCCAGGATGACTATGATATGCTCCCCATACGGTAGACAGGTGAAATAATAAAACCTGTTACTGTAAGGGGAGCATTTTTCATGTCTAAATCAGAACATAGTGCGTCGCAGAAATTTGCCATCTTGCAAGAAATTGAATGCGGTCATATTAGCGTTAAAGCTGCAACAAAAAAATACAGTATTTCAAAAACGACCTTGGCAAAATGGCGGCGTCGTTATGAGGTTTATGGGTATAAAGGGTTAGAGATTCGAATCCGTAATCGAAGTTATTCCGCGGAGCTTAAACTTCAAGCGGTCAAGGATTATCTCTATGGAGGATTATCACAGTACCAGATTATCGACAAGTACAAGATCGCTAGTCGAAACCAACTCTCCCGCTGGATTCAGAAGTATAATGGTCATAGCAACCTCAAAGCATATAACGGAGGATCGAGAGCTATGACGAAGGGTCGAACAACCACTGTGCAGGAACGAATCGATATCGTCTTGTATTGTCTTAATCATAACCGCGACTTTAACAAGACGGCGAATCAGTTTCAAGTTTCTTACCAGCAAGTATATGGATGGGTAAAGAAGTACGAAGCTGGTGGTCAGGATGCTTTACAGGATGGTCGTGGGAGAACGAAGACGCCTGAGGAATTAACCGAGGCGGACCACCACAAACTCGCGATGAAGAAGCTGGAGTATGAGAACGAGCGGCTCCGGGCGGAGAATGCCTTCTTAAAAAAGTTACAGGAATTCGAGAGGAGGCGTCGCTAAGCCAACACCGCCAGGAGAATGTCTACCTTGCCATTGAAGCCGTCCAGCAAGAAGGGTCATTCAGCGTGAAGCTTCTGTGTGACATTGCACAGATCCCGCGGTCAAGCTATTACAAATGGCTGAGTCGCAAACCCAGCCCACGTGAACTGGAGAACCAACATCTCACGGATGTCATGATGGTTTTGTATGAGAAGGTTGAGAAGATCTTCGGGTACCGTCAATTAACTCTCCATATGCGTCAAAAGACCAAGCAAAGGATTAACCATAAGCGTGTACTGCGCCTGATGAGGCTTAAGGGAATCCAGTCGGTCATCCGCAGGAAGAAAAAGAAATATGTCCGATCGACTCCTCAACAGGTAGCTGAGAATTTGTTGAATCGCAAGTTCCGGGCAGAAGTGCCTAATGAGAAGTGGGTCACGGATGTAACGGAATTCAAATACGGTAACGGGCAAAAAGCTTATTTAAGCGCCATACTTGATCTTCATGATAAAACGATTGTCTCGTATGTATTAGGGCATTCCAACAACAATCCAATCGTATTCCAGACGTTAAAATTGGCCTTGCAAGGCGCGC
The DNA here is from genome assembly GCF_055379675.1 of Paenibacillus sp. JCM 9796. Taxonomy (NCBI): domain Bacteria; kingdom Bacillati; phylum Bacillota; class Bacilli; order Caryophanales; family Paenibacillaceae; genus Paenibacillus; species Paenibacillus sp. JCM 9796. The sequence continues at coordinate 3,480,458 of NZ_AP043723.1, read as the reverse complement.
CAGGAAGCACACCCATGCTTCATAGCGACCGAGGGTATCAATACACCTCATTGAGTTTTAAGAAGATCTTGGACGACAACAATCTTACCCAAAGCATGTCCCGAGTTGGGCGGTGCATAGATAATGGTCCGATGGAATCCTTCTGGGGTACCCTGAAATGTGAGAAGTATTATTTACATACCTACCGTACCTTTGAAGAACTCAAAAAGGACATTGATGACTATATTCATTTTTACAATTACGAGCGATTGCAAGCAAAATTAAACGGCCTCAGTCCGATGGAATTCAGAACCAAGACCGCTTAACTGATTTTTATTTTTTGTATTGTCTACTTGACGGGGTGCAGTTCACTTGAGGAACAGCCCTTGTTTTACATCATTATACCGATTGGTTCATTTGCGGAATGACACGCTTGTCGGATTGAGCTTTCAATTGTTCCGGATAGCCGTAAGTGCCATGCTCACTCAAGTCAAGGCCGATCGTCTCTTCTTCTTCCGTGACACGCAATCCGATAACAGCCTTCATCACGGAAAGAATGACGTACGATGCAACAAAAGCAAAGGCTCCGCAAACCAGCACCCCAAGAGCCTGAACCCCCAATTGCTCGAACCCGCCGCCGTAGAACAGGCCGGCTTTACCAACTCCGACTTTCTCCGCCAATTCCGGCGTGGCGAATAAACCGTTGGAGAGCGTTCCCCAAACACCGGCCGTCCCGTGAGCGGAAAGCGCGTAAATCGGATCGTCGATACGAAGCTTTTCAAACATCCGCATACTTGCAAAGACGACGATACCGGCAACCAGACCGATGACGATAGCCGCCCAAGACTCAACGAATGCGCAGGAAGCCGTAATCGCGACTAAACCGGCCAAGGCGCCATTCAACATCACGGAGATATCCGCCTTGCCATTAACAGCCCAAGCAATCAATAGTGCGGCAATAGCGCCGGCAGCCGCGGCGAGCTGCGTATTGATCGCGACAAAACCGAAGAAGCTTCCGTCGCCGACCGCAATCGTACTGCTTGCATTAAAACCGAACCAGCCCACCCACAGCAGCATCACGCCGAGTGTGGTAAATACCTGATTGTGCCCCGGCATATCGTTCGGAGTACCGTTCTTGTTATATTTGCCGAGCCGCGGTTTCAACAAGAGGGTGGCTGCCAAAGCAGCCATCGCGCCGGTCAGATGGACAACCGTCGATCCGGCGAAATCTTGCTTGCCGTGCTCAGCCAGCCAACCGCCGCCCCAAATCCAGTGGGCAATAACGGGATAGACGACAATGGAGAACAAGACGGCGAATACCAGATACACGGAAAGCTTCGCTCTTTCTGCAAACCCTCCCCATGCTACGGACATCGATATCGCAGCAAACGCCAACTGGAAAATAAACATGACCGTCGGGGCTACCGTGCTGCCTTCCGGAACCTCCTTAACATCGAAGCCGAAGTAATCGCCCCAACCGATCCACGCATTACCTTGCGATCCGAATATCAATGCGTAACCTGCCGCCCAAAAAACCAACGAGACGATGCCGAGCGTAAAGATCGTTTTTCCGGCGATGTGGCCGGCGTTCTTCATCCGGGTCGACCCGGCTTCCAGCATGACAAACCCGCTTTGCATGAAAATAACTAAAATAGCACCCAGCATGACCCAAATCGCATTCATTCCCAATTCCATACGCGTCAACCTCACTTTAACTAAAATAAATGAATCCGAAATCCTTGATTAACTTTCATAATTAACGGTAAGCCATGTATGTATTTTATGACATGAAAGTATGTTATGTCAATATTATTAACATAAAATATTAACATTCATGCCAATATTGCCTCGGATTGTTCGGATTTTATCTATTTAGTGGTATATTATTGCGAATACATGACACATATATGACATTAATATACAATCTTCAAACCTTCTATAGTATTTTGCTATGCTTTCAAGCTTTGTAGAAACGGGAAGTTCTGCGTGTTGTCCGCTTTTCTCTTCAGCTTTCTTGGAGATGGAAACAATTGTGGGGTGAACCTGATAGAGAAGCTATGATAGAATGGAACGGCCTCGGAAGAGACGCTGGCAGCAGCCGATCTTACTGAGCAATCGAATCAAGGCCGAAGCTTTCCTTAAGGAAGCGCGGGGGAACCTCTTTACTTGGGGTGAAGCCATATTCATGGCAGGGTGATTACTCTTTGACCCGAATCCGTCAGCTAACCTCGTAGGCCATAAAAAGGAGAGATAGTTGTGAAGCACTTCAAGAAAACCGCTATGACTGGCGTGATTGCTTTAAGCATGATCGTTGGGGCAGGGGCTGCTTCAGCCGCTACGTACACGGTTAAAGGCCAGGATACGATGTGGACGATTTCCAAGCAGTATGGAATACCGCTCAGCACCCTGATCAGGCAAAATCCTCAGGTGGCTAACCCGAATATTATCTGGCCGGGCATGGTATTGAACGTTCCTGGCGCTGCGAAAGGAACAACAACGCCGACCTCGGCTCAATCCTCTTATGCCGATCAAGTCGTTGCCTTGGTCAATCAGGAACGTGCGAAAGCCGGTCTGAAGCCATTAGTTTATGACAAAGCCTTGTCGGCCATGGCGCTGGATAAAGCAAAAGACATGAACAATAACAAGTACTTTAGCCATACTTCACCAACTTATGGTTCCCCATTTGATATGATGAAATCGTACGGCATCCGGTACACGTATGCCGGCGAGAATATAGCTATGGGACAGAAAAGTCCGCAAGAAGTCATGAAGGCCTGGATGAACAGCTCCGGTCATCGTAAAAATATTTTGAGTCCAAACTTCACGAAAATTGGCGTTGGCTATTATAATAATTATTGGGTGCAAGAATTTATTGCTAACTAATAAGCAATCAGACAAACACGTTACAGGCAGCGGCCGTTTCCCGATCACCTTCGGGATCGGCCGCTGTTCTCCTACTATGAAGCATTCCCTCATGCCTCGGGACTCATTCGTTCATAAAAATGACGCTCAAAATAATAAAAAAAGGCATCCGGAGTAAGTTCATCTGGAACAAACCCCGGATACCTTTATTTATGTTAGCGATGGAAAGGAATGAAATTAGAACGGGAAATGACGATAGGTATTTTGGATGGAAACCCATTTGGTGATGGTAAACTCCTCGACAATCCACGGATTCCCGAATCTGCCGAGCCCGCTTGCCTTATTTCCTCCGAACGGAATATTAGGGCTGTCGTTCACCGTCTGGTCGTTAATATGCGTCATACCGCTATCGATTTGCAGGGCAAGCTCTTCTCCTTTGGCCAGATCGGACGTAAAGATCGCCGAGCTTAAACCATAGGCCGTATCGCTTGCCAGTCTAATCGCTTCTTCGTCCGTTTCCGCTTTAATCATGGTAGCGATCGGTGCGAACAGCTCGGATTGCGCAAGATTACTGGAATTATCGACTTCCGTAAATACATAGGGAGTCAGAACATTGCCCTCACGTTTTCCTTCCAATGCGATCTTCACGCCGTCACGTTTGGCTTCCTCAATCACTTGAAGCGCTTTCTGAAGCTGACGCTCATTGACTAGAGGACCGATAACGGTCTTCGGATCGCTCGGATCGCCGTAAGGAAGAGCTTTGGCGCGTTCCACAAACTTCTGGACGAACTCATCGTACTTATCCTTATGGATAATCATTCGATTAATAATCATACAAATTTGGCCCTGATGAATGAATTTCCCGAAGACCGCGGCGTCCACAGCCCGGTCTACATCCGCATCCGATAAAACGACGAACGGGCTGTTCCCTCCAAGCTCAAGGGCAACACGCTTTAGGTTCCGGCCCGCAATCTCGCCAATGTGTCTTCCAACCGCCGTCGAACCGGTGAAACTGATCATTTGGGCATGCGGATTCGTAAGCATTTCGTCTCCGATTTCGGTCAGGTCGGTCAAAATCACTTGCAGCACGCCGTCAGGAAGACCTGCATGCTCGAACGCTTTCGCGATAATGGAACCGCCCGTCAAGCCAACCTGAATATCAGGCTTATGCACGACGCTGTTCCCCAAGGCAATAGCCGGCGCAATGGTGCGCATAGATAAGTTCATAGGGAAGTTAAACGGAGATATGGAGGAAATCACGCCCAAAGGAAGACGGTGAATATGATTGACCTTGCCTTCGATACCGGACGGAACTTCCCTAACCTTATAAATTTCATCGGCAAGACGAATCGCTTCTTCCATCACTTCTATAGCCAGATGCAGTTCCACGTTGGCTTTTAGAACGGTGCCGCCCGTTTCCCGGCTAATCACGGCAGTAATCGACTCCCGATTCGCTTGTAAATATTCGATGGCCTTATGAATGACTTCTTTTCTTTGTTCCGCGGAAGATTTCGCCCATTCCTTCTGGGCTTGCTTCGCACCTTCAAATGCTTCTTGCAGCTGTTTGACCGACGCTAAACGTACAGATGTCACAACGGAATTATCGTAAGGATTCAAAATATCGTAGGTCCGTTCACTAGAGCCTTCCGTCCACTGGCCATTGATATAGCTTTGGTTCAAATCCTCGTAACGTGTCATATTTTCGTCGCTCCCTTATATGGTTATTATTCCAAACAGCTGTAAGCGTTTTTATAATTGTTTTACAAAAACATACTAAGATTCATAACTCCTAAAACAGCCTGATCCGGATAAATGGTTCGCGACGCAAGCTTCCATTCTCCATTCTCTTTGCGTATCACATCTTCCCGCTCTCCGAACATCTTCTCGGTTTCAATATCCGAGCCCCGGCTCCGGTGGAATAAAAAGTAGCTTCGAACCTTGTATTCGTCGGGCTGAAGACCGGGATCGACCGTGATGTTACTAATAAAATGCCGCTGCCGCGGCGCCGGATTTTCAACCCAAGCCGAAGTCGTATACAACCTGTTCACCCTGGTGGTCAGCGACTTCTTCGTTTCTTCCAAATGCGTCATCTCATCGACGATATTGGAGCCGCCCCGTTCTTCGGTCGTCACACGGACGGGCATCCGGTAAATGAGGTCATCGGCCAGCAATTCTAACCATTCTTTATATTTCCGATGATCCAGCAAATAGGCTTCGTCTTGGAGAAATCTGCTAATTTCGTAGTGCAATTGCGGGTTCATTAGCAACCCTCCTCAGAATCATTTATATCTTTCGTAATGAGTTCCAGCCAATACTCGTGCATACTTCTGGATATGGCGTCAATGTAGCAGGTCGGATAAGCGACGCCGGGTCCCGGGAAGGACGGATCAGGGTCCACATGACCGAATCCCATGAGATAATTGCTGACATTGTTGTAGCTCAGTTCTTTATCTCTGACCATCAATCCCTTACTGGCTTGAACGACGCGGGCCCATATCTCGGTATCGTCCTGCTCCAAAGTACCGGAAGTGCCGAAGGAACCGATATAGCCTTTATACGCTTCCTGCTTGTAATCTTCCGGCGCGGCCTTATCGATCATAAACCAGCACCAAACTTCCACTTTATCGGGTCCCAGCGGCCTCCAAACCCGGAAATTCAAGTAGTTGTGCAAATGTCCTTCCGTTCCGTGAATAGGGCTGACGAAGGAAAGATTCGGGTAGACGCCCCCTACAAAGACGGTCGTTCTGGATAAGATGTCCGCTTGCTCGGGAGTCAAGTTTCGCTCGAACATCGGCCACATCGATTCAGGCGTTGACTGATAGCGATGGATGGATCGGCCTGTAGCGGACGTGATCACGTTAATGCCGTGCCCGTGCTCCATAACGACTTGATGGCCATATCCTGCATATAAAGGATCTTTGGGACTGATTCCCATCTCCACCGTTGAGCGGTGCGCCGTCTGCACGTGATACGGATCGGCAGAGAAATTTTCGCTTGTGCTCTTCCAGTTGGCTTGGGCTACCCAGCGTTGCGGAACTCCCCGGACTTCCATGCCGCCGTCGCTTCTGCCGAGCAGCATGTCGAAGTACCATTTCATATCGCCTAAATATTCTTCCAGTGAGATGGCGTCAGGATCCAGGTTTCCGAAAATCATGCCTTGATACATGGCTACCTTAGGAATCGGACGAAGGCCCCACTCGCTTTTGTCCATCTCTTCTCCGTACACCTTGTCTCCGGCTACAATTCCGATCAATTCGCCATCCGTGTTATAGCTCCATCCATGATAAGCACATGTAAACGTTTTCTTTTTCCCGAAATCGGCTGTACATAAATGTGTTCCCCGATGTGTACAGGAGTTGAGAAAAGCCTTGATCTCCCCTGCGCTGTTTTTAACGAGCAATACAGGATCGTTAACCATCCACCGCGTTACATAACTGCCCGGCTCTTTGAATTCCGATTCATGTGCCAAAAACTGCCACGTACGCCCGAACACCTTTTGAAGTTCCAACTGGTAAATTTCCGGATCCGTTAAGACCCACTGCGGCAGCAAACCTTCCGACATTTTTTGCTTTAAAACCTCGAGCGTTTTTTTGTCTAACGTATTTCTTGTCATCTGAACCTCTACCTCCTTGCCCGAATTTAAAAAAAGCGCTTTCAAACCTAATAGTAAGCGGTTCCACTATTGTGAAACATGACACTAGACGAGGAATGAAGGACATCTCCATTATGAATTCCGTATAGCTGATCATGGACGAGAATACAATATCCTCTACTCTGATTCATCTAGTGAATTGGCGAATCATCAAGTGATCTGATATTTCAAATATATCCAATTTCATTGCACATGTCAATTTAAAAATCTCTTTTCGTTTGTTCAATATTCATTCCGAAAAACAAAAAATCACCCCTCCCGGAGTGATCGATTTTATTTAATGATGTAGCCCATCCGCAGCGATATTTTCAGGGCGGTCTCTTTCGTCAGATGGATTAATCGTTCTCTTGCTTCCCCTTCCATCTTGAAGCTGGATCCGGAAACGCCGATGGCCGCTATCGCTTTTTCTTTGCTATCAAATACAGGAACAGCGATGGCCGTAAAACCGCTGAAAGTTTCCCCCGCATCCACAAAGAAGCCTTCTTTCCGAATGTCCTCCAGACGCTGGATAAAACGTGCATGATCCGTCATGGTATCCGGCGTAAAAGCTTCGAGCGGGTAACGGCGGAGAAGATCGCGTACAAATTCCGGCTCCATATAAGCCAGCAGGACGATTCCGAGGGCTCCGTTATGGAGGATACGCCTTCGGCCTATAAAGTTTCGGGGCTGGAAGCCCTCGTCGCTGTCAAACCTCATGAGATACTGGAGCGTTTCACCCTGGGGAACCGCCAGCACCGCAGAATGACCGGTTAGTTCCTGTAAATCCTGCAGGTAATGTGCAGCTTCCCGGTGGATATCCAGATGCTCTAGAACAATCCCCCCGTATTCCAGCGATTTATAGCCGAGACGATACGTGTTCTCTTTCGGATCATAATGAATAAGTCCATTTCGTTCCAGCGTCCACAGCAGCCGATAGACCGTCGCTTTGGCCAATTTTGTTTTTCTAATAATTTCTTCGATGGATTGATCCGGCCGCTCAAAGCTGAAGCAATTTAAAATTTGGATGGCACGCTCCACCGCTCTAACTGGTTCCACATTCAATTCCCGCATCGTCAAAACTCCGGTTCATCAAATTAGATTGCATCCTGTATGTGCCGATTATGTAAGTTATTGTGAAGGTTTCGGCATTCCATTCGCATTATACCACACTTTTAGCAGCGATGTGCTAATCATCTATGTTTTTGCATAAGAGATTGATAGATTTGCAAGTGACGTCAATTACCCACCGTTAAGCTTATCGGTGGGTGTTTGTTCGTCCTATTGGGATACAAGATTTAAAGCCGTCTGAATATTCGTCATATCGAGCTGAAGCTGCTCCTTCACTTCATATGGATGATACAAGCCATTCTGCACCATATAATTGGAAATTTGTTCGTGAGTAAGAATCGCTTCCTCCAGCTGTCTGCGTAAGACATCCTTAATTTCAGGAGTCGCGGTTTCTGTAAGAGCCAAGGCATACGTGATGACGCTGTTTTTGGCCGCTATAAGAAAATCCGTCGCAATGACTTGATCGGTCATCGTATTCATTCCCGTTAAATGCTCAAGAATCGTGTTCATTAACTCGCCTCCTACCTGATCGCTTGGGATAACAGATCGTTTAACTCCTGAATCTGTCTGGTTGATGACTGGACGTCTTGCTGCAAGATATCGTTCAACGCCGGATCTGATACCAACCTCTGCATCGTTACGGACTTCGTCAAGCAGACGGTTTTGAATGAGGCAATTTCATGAAGCTCCAGCGTTTCATGTAACCCGAACCTATTATTCATCTTTTCACAGCCTCCTATGCTTGGTCGTGCAGCGGACTTCCCCAGGTTTCAAACCGCTTAAGGTTTCAGAACGACTTTAATGCAGCCATCCGTTCTGGTGTCGAAAACTTCATATCCGTGCTTCGCTTGCTCCAACGGCAGCACATGGGTAATGACATCGGCGGGATCGACCTTACCTTCAGCGATCAAGTTATACAGATAAGGCATATAGTGGATAACCGGCGCTTGCCCTGTTCGGATGTTCACGTTGCGCTGGAAAATATCGCCCAGCGGGAAGCCATTGTACCTCGCCCCGTACACCCCTGTGATTTGAATCGTTCCGCCTTTTCGTACAGCTTGAGAAGCGATTACAATTGCACCCATTGCACCGCCATGAAGCTTTAAACCCGATGCAAGAAACTCCATGGGGCTCATCTTTCCGCTCATGCCGACACAGTCGATGACAACGTCCGCCCCGCCCTGGGTTATTTCCTTCAGATGATTTCCGATGTTTTCTTCCTGTTCGAAATTGACCGTTTCCACTTTATTCGTCCGCTTGGCGTGCTCCAGCCGGTAATCGACGTAATCGACGGCAATTACCCTCTTCGCCCCTTTCAGCCAAGCGAACTTTTGTGCAAGCAATCCGACCGGGCCGCAGCCAAGGACGATCACGGTATCCCCGTCTTTCACCCCGGCATTGTCTATGCTCCAATAAGCCGTCGACATGGCGTCGGCCAACAACACCAATTTCTCATCCTCCACCTCCGAGCCTTCCGGAACCTTGAAGGACGTGAAGTTGGCGTAAGGGACCCTCAAATACTGCGCTTGCCCTCCGGGATACCCGCCCGTCGTTCCGGAATACCCGAAGTAGGCTCCCATATCTCCGTTTTTATTGGAGTTATCGCACTGACTTTCCAGCTGGTGCTTGCAGTAAAAGCATTCGCCGCAGGCGATATTGAACGGGATGATAACCCGGTCGCCTTTTTTGAGTTTGGTTACTCCCGGACCCGTTTCCTCAACAATCCCCATCGGCTCATGACCGATCACATAATCCGTAGGCAAATTGGGGATCATGCCGTGAATCAGGTGCAAATCCGATCCGCATATGGCTGTCGTTGTCAGCCTGACGATCATATCGTCTGCTTTTTCGATTTTGGGGTCTTGAACCTCTTTGACTTCGACATTTTTAATGCCTTGAAAGGTGACGGCTTTCATGTGATTGTTGTTCCTCCCTATTATTTGTCTGGTGTCGCGAATAAGCCGAGTCGAGAGGTATCTTCGGGAAAGAGCTTCATTTGGGCGATTTGAACCGTGGTCTGGGCGGCTTTCAGATCGATCGGGAATTGTTCGTTGACATCGTACGGATGCAGCCAGCCATTATGTATCATCAGCCGGCTGATTTCGTCATGCAGCGCAAGAGCTTCGTTCAATTGATTCTTCAATACGGTTCTGACTTCGGGGGTTATGGCTTCCGTTAATGCAATGGCGCAGTTTCTTACCCCGTTTTTGGCGGAGAGCAAGAAGTCAAGCGCAAACAGCGAATCGGCTTGATCGGGCATCCCCTCGGCGTTTCGGGGATCTAAATAATCTTCCATAATCGAGGCACCTCCAATTATTGAATCGGGAATTTGGCATACAGGCCTTGAAGCTGTTGAATAGCTTTAATCGATTGATCTACATCTTTTTGCATCAATGCTTTGAGGTCTTTATTGAACACCAATCCCTGCATCATTTTCGATTTCGTCATGCAAATCGTTTTAAAATTGAGCATCTCATGAATTTCCATCGATTCATGCGGCGCCAAGCCGTGTTGAGACATGTTCATCACCTCCTGTTCAACAGAGCTATTTTATCCTCAGAAATAAGGCTTATACAGTGACGTAACATATATTGTCCCGGCCATTTTTTAGGTATAAAAAAAACAAAAACCGCTTGTCGTCCATACGACACGCGGTCTAGATTCGGTATTCGGCAGTCCTGAAGCCGTCCTTTATTCCCAAGGATAGTTCGTGATCAAATAATCGGCGAACTTCTTGCTCTCTTCCCTTCGAATTTTGCGCATTTCCGCCCGGTGGGCCGCCGTCTCGAACAATTTCTTTTCTTCCTCAGTCTCAGGGACGATCTGGGGAACTTGAACGGGCTTATTGTTTTCGTCCAGCCCGACAAAAGTTATGAAGGACGTGGCGGCTATATTTCGTTCTCCGGTGCGCAAATCCTCCGTAATGACTTTAACGAATATTTCCATCGAGGTCCGGCCTGTCCATGTAACAAAAGACTCTAACGCCACGCTGTCCGTTGGCCGGATCGGAAACAAGAAATCCACCGAATCCATCGAGGCCGTAACTGCAGTAACCCGGCACAGCTTGGAGGCCGATATGGAAGCAATATCATCGATTTGAGACATTAATTTGCCGCCGAACATCGTATTATGATTGTTTACATCGGGCGGAAATACTCTGGAAATTTTGAAGCATCTTGTTTCCCTTACATATTTTTGTTCCAATCCCAACACGTCACTTTCTTCAAGATGATGAACAGTCTCCCCAACTTCAGGTCCGTTATGCTTGTTTACAATTTCCAGTATATAGGTTACGCCCCGATGTGCCAAGCTTGCTTAAGGATTCAGTTGATCCAGCTCCGCCGTTACTTTTTCAATCATTTGAACGAACGATGACAGCTCTTCGGAGCTGGCGGCCTGCGTTTGTGCCTGATGGGTCGTCTGCTCCGACTCCAATTTGACTTCTTGCAGCAAGCGCAGTATGATGTCAAGCTTGGCATGGATTTGTACAAGGGCTTCTTTGGATTTCGCGGCGAGCTTACGGATTTCATTGGCGACGACTTCAAAGCCGCGACCCTGCTCGCCGGCGCGGGCGGCTTCAATGGCCGCGTTAAGCCCAAGCAGCTGCGTCTGGGAGGATATCTCTTCCATAAGCGAGCCCATATGATGAATATATTCAATTTCCTGAGTCAGCTCATACACGGTGTCCAGTGACTTTTCCTGCGATTCCGCGGTACGGATTGCCGTTTCCGCCACCGATTGAGTACTCCCGCTTAGTTCAACCATCATCGAGGCCAGATCTTGCACGGCAGCGTTTATTCCTACCAGGAGATGTCCGCGTTCTTCGGCAAGCTTTTCCACTTTTTGCTTCTCTCCGGCCTCATAAGCTTCAAGCACCAGCTGCGAATCAAAATTAAACATCTTGGTAACGGCTTGAATAACCGGCAGCCATTCGTCCGGAAGCACATGCTGGAAATGGGCTGTGGCGAGATCCAAATAAAGCATGTAGGTTCCCAGATACCACTGTGTCGTTAACCCGATGCTGGAGTGCACCCCGCCGATAAAAAGTCTCCTGTTGATAAAAGACTCGTCGATCTTCCCCTCCGTCAGAGAGAGAAAGTACCATCTCTGCGTCTCTTTAAGCCGATCGATTGTGCTATGGGCTTCAATAATTCGCCTAAGTTCGGGCTGACGCATAATGCGTTCATAGAGCTCGTCCACCAGTACGTTTACGACTTTTGAAAATTCCGCTTTTTTATTTTGCAGAAGCAATAAATCATCGGCCGTTATGCCGATGTAGTCCAGCTGCTCTTTGCGTCGACCCGATAAACCTTCCATGCGCTCATCCCCCAAGTCAGCATTCATCTAATTCATATTCATTAGCATAAAATATTAATTGCTTAAAAAGTGTGACGTATATCACACGCCTGCGGCCATGAAAAAAGCCGCTTCCCTGAGCGGCTTCATCCCTGCATATTTTAATGAGAATCTATTACCACGTCACATAACCCGGTGATTGCGTGCTCGCATGACCGAACATATCCATCACGGGAATCGTATAAGCGAATAAAATGAGCACAACCGTTAGAGCAATCCACACTTTCCAGCGCTCTAAATACCGCGGAGTCGCTTCTTCCGGTTCCGCCGCCTCGCCGATCGGATACTCTGTGTATCCTTTGGGAGCGCGCAGCAGAGCCACAACATTATATATCATCAACGCCAGCGCGATGAACAGGATGATGCCTCCGATCGCCATCGCCGCATAGTAGGGCATCCACAGCACCGCATCCGGATGGTCCCCATACGTCGTATAGGCCGTTCGCCTTGGCGAACCCAACAGACCTACGGTGTGCATCGCGCCCGACATGAATAACATGCCGACGCACCAGATTACCGTCTGAATTATTCCCAGCCTGTTGATCCGCGGTGTCAGCAGCCGGTTGGTGACGGCCGGGATAAGCCAGTACGTAATGCCGAAGAACGTCAGCGCTACGCTGGTCGCCACCGTCAAATGAAAGTGTCCCGTCACCCACAGCGTATTGTGCACGACCACATTCATCTGATTGCTTGCATTCACAATGCCGCCCGCCCCTGCCGGAATAAAGACCAGCATGCCCATGAAGGGCGCGAAGAAGCGAACATCTTTCCAGGGAAGCAGCTTCACCCAGCCGAACAAACCGCGGGCACCCTTAGCCCTGCCGGCCGACTCAAAGGAAGCGAACAGGGAGAAAGCGGTCATGAGCGACGGTACGACGACCATGAACGTGAGGACGACCTGGATGAATTTCCACAGCGGGCTGATGCCCGGCTCCGTCAATTGATGGTGAAAACCGACCGGAATGGAGAACAGCAGAAGCAGGATGAACGACATTCTCGCCAAGGCGTCGCTGAATATTTTGCCGCCGATGATTTTGGGAATGATCACATACCAGCAAATATAGGCGGGCAGCAGCCAAAAATAAACGAGCGGATGACCGAAATACCAGAACAAGGTGCGGCTGAGCATGACATTGATTTTTTCCGTCCAGCCGAACGACCAGGGGATCAGCTGAACGAGAACCTCGACCGCCACGCCGATCGTCGCAATTTGCCAGAGCAGCATGGTGCAGACCGCCATAAATCCGAACAGCGGCGATAGCTTGCCGCGATGCGTTTTTTTCCAATACATGTAATGATAGAAAATGCCGAAGCCGCTGAGCCAGCTGCCTACCACCACCAAAGCTAAACCGATGTAAAAGTACGGAGAAGCTTTAAGCGGCGCGTAAAACGTATATAACACGCTTGCTTTATTCAACAAAATCATGACTACGTCGATCAGTGTGCCGAGCGACATGAGGACAAACCCCGCCCAGCCAAGCCGGTGCGTTAGGGGGAGCAGCTCGCCGCCCATCGTCTTGGAAACTCCCGAATACAGGAAGCCGATAATAAAATAAGTGGTAAAGACAAGCGCCATCAGCACGCCGTGGGCGGTGAGAAGCTGATAATAGCCGATGCCTCCAGGCAGCGTATACATCCCTCCGCGCACGACGCTTTGCAGCAAACCGGCAATGCCTCCAAGCAGCAGCGCCACGAAAGCAAACACAATATGGGCGACGACAAGCGCCCCGTCTCTACGGTTGAATGATTGCGATTGATTTGAATTCATGGCATTCCCTTCCCTTTTGAAATCGCTTATTTCACGACAATGACGGTATTCATATATTCATGACCGGTGCCGCAATATTCATTGCACAGGATGAGATACTCGCCCGGCTTCGTAAATTTGTGGGAAATTTGACTGACCTCCCCCGGAATCACCATCATGTTCACGTTGGTCCCCGGGATTTCAAAGCCGTGGATCACGTCCGGGCTGGTAATCGTAAAATGAACCGTAGACCCGGCTGGCACTTCCATTTTGTTCGGGGAATATCCGAATGCGTAAGCAATCATCACAGCCTCGTATTCGCCATCCGCAACCTGCTTGATGCCCGGCGCATCGAACGGGGCGGTTTCCTGTACCCGGGTCGGATCAATCATATGACGGTGCGGGCTGGGTGGCTGAGCGCCCATGGCAAAAGCGGATATGCCCAAAATACCGAGAAATACAAACAGCATGGCTAACCCGAATGTGAGCCAGATTTTCTCCAAACGATGAATGTGCATCGGCTTTCCTTCTTTCTTTATTTCGTTATTGTCGAACGATGAACAGGATGAAAACCGCCAGCCACATCAACACCACAAATGCACCCAGCGCCATGACGCTGACAAACGTGCCCTTAAATTCCGTTTCTTGGTTAGGCTGTTCCGGTATGGACCTAGAATCCGTTTGCTCCTTGATTTGCTGCAAGTCGGCGCTCACTTTAACCCCTCCCTCATTTGAAGCGCGGTTTGACGTTTCTCATGTTTCTATTGTATCGATCGCATAGCGATCCATCTGTGATTTTTTGCACAAGCGGGCTGCCGCTGTTTCCTGGTTTGTTCGCGAAGAACATTGCCGAGTTTCGCCTTCATTCTCCTGACAAGCTCTATCTGTTTGCTGCTCTACATGACCTTTGCTTCCAGTGTGGTAAACGGCGTTTTCTTTGACATCCGTTATGTCATTATGTTTTTTGGGCTGGTGTTTGGGGGTATCCAAACAGGTCTTCTTCTTCTCCTTGAGTTCATCATCTACCGTTTATATCTTGGCGGCGAAGGAACATGGGTGGCTGTCCTCATCATAGCCTTCACCTTTACTTTCTCCCTGTTTTTTCACAACATCTACAGAACGACATTGCGGAAATCGCTGATTACCGAACATCTTGCCTTCCACATCGTTGTTATTCCCGTCCAAAACTCAATAGGAATCTAGCCCCAAATAAAAAAAGCTCCCGACCGACAGGGGCATGGAGCGGGAACAACAAAAGGCCAGACTCAAAGTCTCGCCCGGGGGATCCATCGTGAAGCCGCTAGATTTCAATATCAACCACAATGCCATCAAGTCTTCCTACGCTCCGAATAAAGGCCGAGCAGGCATGATGCTCCGTATTGGCTTTATACGCGTCAAGAGTCCTACCAAGACAATTACTTGGGGTTGTTGGGATCGCGCTGCAATTCGTATCGATTGACGGGACGGCCTAAGCCGCCATAATGCACCTCAAGACGCACGATCCCGCGTTTCTCCAGAAATTCCAAATACCGTCTGGCGGTTACCCGGGAGATGCCTACTCCTGCCGCGGTTTCCTCCGCAGACAGTCGGCCGCCCTGAAGCTTCATCACGCTGAGCACCTGCTTAAGCGTCGCAGCATTAAGCCCTTTAGGCAGATCGTCGGACGGGACTTGCACATCATCAACCGGAGCTTCCTTCGCCCCCGCTTCATTCGCGGTTTCACCGCTGATCAGAAGGTCATCCAACTGATCCTGCGTTACCGATTCCCCCGGTCTAAGCGCCATTTGCTGTGCACGGTATCGTTCCAGCGTTTGCCGAACCCGCTCCATCTTGAAAGGTTTAATGATATAATCGAACGCGCCATTGCGCATCATCGTACGCACCGTCTCCGTATCCTTCGCAGCCGTCACGACGATCACATCGACAGGCAGCATGCTGGAACGGAGGCGCTGCAGGGTGGCGATCCCGTCAAGCGACGGCATGAAGATGTCAAGAAAGACTAGATCCGGCTTAAGCTGCTCGATCAGCTTAAGACCTTCCAGACCGTTGGCTGCCGTACCTACAACTTGGAACCCGTCCACCTGCTCTACAAACTGGCGGTTCACTTCCTGCACCATAGGATCGTCTTCAATCAGCAGCACCCGAAAATGCGGTTTCTCTGTGTTACTCATCACAGACACTTGCCCCACCTTTCATCGGAAAAATAATTTCCATCGATGTGCCCAAACCGACCGCCGATTCACATGTTAACTTGCCGTTCCCTTTCGTTACAATATCGTTCAACAAATACAGGCCCATACCGCGGTTCTCCCCCTCCTTGGTGGAAAAACCGCGTTCCAGCATGCGGTCCATCGTTTCTTTCGACATGCCGCATCCGTTGTCCTCGACAGCTATGGACAGCAGTTCATCATTTTGCTCGATGCTGATGTACACTTCTTTATGTTCAGCGTCCAAAGCGACAAGCGCATCGAAGGCATTTTCGATCAGGTTGCCGAGCAGCAGTACGAAATCATGACGGTCCAGCAATTTTGGAAAGCGCTCCAGCCTGCTGTTCGGATCGATCCTGATCTCGATGCCCAGCTCCTTGCCGCGGCTGATTTTGCCCAGCAGCAGTCCAGCCACGCCGTCATCGTCGAAGTGCTGCTGCAGAAACCGGGTGATCTCCTCCTGCTGCTCGGCGATTTCGAACAAGTAGTTGAGCGCCTCCTCCTGCTTGCCGAGCTGAATCAGTCCCGCCGCCGTGTGTATTTTGTTCATATACTCATGATTTTGCGCGCGCAGAGCATGAACAAACTCACGGACGCCTGTCAGTTCTTCGGCCATCCTCGTCACTTCGGTCCGATCCTGAAAGATTCCGATGGCCCCGACCGTATGACCCTGCTCGCGGATCGGAATCTGGTTGCTCCACAGGATAGCCGCTCCGAATTTCAGCTCTCTGCCCAGTTCCGGCTGACCCGAATCGAGCACCTCCATCAGCCGCGTTTCCGGAATGACATCGCCGATCGGCCTTCCGGTCACATCGTCGCTTATACCGAAAATTTGTTTGGCGCGCTCATTGAAAATCGTGATGGCTCCGCCGCGGTCGATGGCAATAACCCCCTCGTGCATCGCCTGGAACGCCGCCGTACGTTCCCGAAACATACCGGCGATTTCCTGCGGCTCCAGATTGAACATCTGCCGCTTGATATGGCGGGCCAGCAGTACAGAGCCAAAAATACCGAACAGCAGCGACAGCAGTGAGGTAACGACGACCGAACGCTTCTCTTGGCCGATCAGCTCATCCACGCCCGGCAGCAAGCCTCCCGCTACAGCAACCCCTACCTGCTCGTGCGCGGCATTCATGACCGGCACGAACGCTCGAAGACCGACGCCCGCTTCGCTTCGTACTTTGGAGACATAGGTGTGCTCGGCGAATGCGGGATCGTCCTCTTCTGCGGCGAATATTCCGCCGATGCGACTCGATAACGGATGGGACAGCCGCTTCCGGTTCATGTCAACGACGCTTATATAGGCCACATTATTCAATATCCGGATCTTGTCCGCTACTGGCGCAATATGGATCGCAGCATCGGGACGGCCAATGCTGTCCACGACGTTCGGCAGGTTAGCGACCGTTTGAGCCGTAATCGTCAGCCGGTGTTTCAGTTCATCCTCCTTGAGCCGGGTGAGGCTTCCGATCAGAACGATTCCGCCGATCAGAAGGGAGAATAGGACCAGCCCGAACGAGAGCAGCATGATTTTCCAATAGATGCGAAGCCGATGCAAGAGTTCCCCGTCCTTTCGCACGGTTTATTTTTCTATTTCATTGTGAAATAATAGGGCTGAAATAGCAACCAGGAGGTGAGCCCCCATAAAAACTGTTGCGGGAATCGGCATTTTTCTTGTGCTTGGCTTGCTTGCCGCCTATCTGATCGGGTTTCAACCCGATATCGGAGGCGAGCTGCCGTACGATGACGAGCACACCGGTCTTAAAGACCGAATCGTGATCAAATTCAGCCATGTCGTCGCCGAGAATACGCCCAAAGGGCTCGCCGCGGCGCATTTTGCCGAGCTTGTCGAAGAGAAGTCGCAAGACCGGGTCGAAGTTCAGGTATTCCCGAACGGGATGCTGTATGCGGAAGACAACGAAATCACCGCCCTTCAGCATGACGACGTTCAAATGATCGCTCCGTCGTTCTCCAATATGAACGTGATTGATCCCGCATGGCTGGTGATGGATCTGCCGTTCGCTTTTCGGAATCAACAGGAAGTGGAGCGCGCCCTGCAAGGGGTACTGGGCGAAAGGCTGCTCGCGACGCTGGAGCCACACGGCATGAAAGGAGCGGCCTTCTGGCATAACGGCTTCCGGCAAGTCACCAACAACGTCCGCCAGCTGCGGACGCCTGAAGACTTTCAAGGCTTGAAATTCCGAATTCAGCCCAGCCCGGTGTTAAAGCGGCAGTTTGAAGCGCTGGGGGCATCGACGATCAGCACCCCTTTTAATGAAATCTACCGCAGTCTGAAGAACGGCAAGGTCGATGGACAGGAGAACACCATTTCCAATATTCTCAGCAAGCGGCTGTACCAGGTTCAACGCTTTATTACCATCAGCAACCACAGTTATCTTGGCTATATCGTCACCTTCAACAAACGGTTCTGGGAGGATCTTCCTCCCGATGTACAGCAGCTTCTTAAGGAAGCGTTAGCGGAAACCTCGGATTGGAATAACCGTGAAGCCTTGTCACACGAGAACCGGCTGCAAACGCCAGCTCAAAATCAGTCGATCGAGGTGACGACCCTTTCAGATGCGGATAAAGCGCTTTGGAGACAGCGATTCGAGTCCTTGTACCAAGAGTTCGCCGACATCATCGGGAGCGATTTGATGAAAGAAATTCCATGACCAAAACGAACTAAACAAACAATATGACCGTATTCTTGTTTTGATCCGTCTTCTTTTATACACTTGGGACACGAAATAAAACGTTTTCAGAAAATGAAAGTGAGGCTGTGTCCCATGAAGTTTCGAATCAATTTGAAGAACTTGACCGTTCAAGTCGTCATTGCCATCATACTCGGTATTCTCCTTGGACATTTCTTCCCCGCTACGGGCGAAAAATTGAAAGTCCTCGGCGATATCTTTATCAAAATGATTAAAATGGTTATTGCTCCCATTGTATTTTTCACCGTTGTGCACGGGATCGCAAACATGGGGGATATGAAGAAAGTCGGTCGCATCGGCGGGAAAGCGCTTTTATATTTCGAAATCGTAACGACGATCGCGCTTGGGATCGGTCTTGTCGTCGTCAACCTGATCAAACCGGGGGCCGGGATCGATGCATCCAAGGCAACCGGCGACATCTCCAAGTATGCCAAAGCGGCCGAAGCCAATCACGGCATTGTCGACTTTCTTGTTGGCGTCGTACCTGATAATGTCGTCGCCGCCATGGCCGGCGGGGATCTGCTGCCGATTCTGTTCTTTGCGATCCTGTTCGGTCTGTCTATGACGGCTATGGGCGAGAAAGCCCAGCCGATCATTCAATTATTCGATAAGCTTTCGCAAGCCTTCTTCGGTGTCGTGAACATGGTCATGAAGGTGTCCCCGATTGCCGCCTTCGGCGCCATGTCGTACACGATCGGCAAGTTCGGGATTGGATCTCTTACGTCTCTTGGAAAGCTGATGGGTTCGGTTTATATCACGATGGCCTTGTTCATTATCGTCGTTCTCGGCTTGATCGCCAGAGCATACGGCTTCAGCATTTTCAAATTTATCGCCTTCATTAAAGAAGAAATCATGCTGGTGCTCGGCACCTCTTCTTCCGAGTCGGCGCTGCCGCGCATGATGGATAAGCTCGAGAAATACGGCTGTTCCAAATCGGTAGTCGGACTTGTCGTTCCAACCGGCTACTCGTTCAATCTGGATGGCACCGCCATCTACCTGTCTATGGCAGCCATGTTTGTCGCCCAGGCTTCCGGTGTGGAGATGACCATCTGGCAGCAGCTTACGCTGCTTGGCATCCTGATGGTGACCTCTAAAGGCGCTGCAGGCGTTACGGGTTCGGGATTCATCACGCTGGCTGCCACCTTGGCCGCCTTTCCTTCCATCCCTCTGGCGGGTATGGCATTGCTCCTCGGCGTCGACCGGTTCATGTCGGAAGCGCGCGCCATTACGAATCTGATCGGCAACGGCGTAGCAACCGTCATCGTCGCCAAATCGGAAAACGAATTCCACCCGGGCGGACATCCCGAATCGGCCGAACAAGCGGCGGAAGGAACAAATTCCATCAAGAACAGTGTAGCCAAACCGGTCTAAGCCTTATACAAAATTTTTACGCAAAAGGAGCTAATCCATAGGATTAGCTCCTTTTGCGTAATCAGTGAATAAAGCAGCTTATCCGCGGCTGCCGGAATCGGAGCTACCCCAATTCGGCTTTATGCTGCCTTGCGGCCGCCCTATGGCTGCGAGACACGACTACGCTCAAAGTACCGGCAATAAGCAGTAATAATCCGGTATAACCGACCAGCCCCGACCACCCGAATCGACTCCATACCAATCCGCCTATCGGACTCATCATACTGGAGCCTGCATAATAAAACAACAGGTATATCGACGAGGCTTGAGCCTTCTGATCTGGCGCGGCCAGCTTTCCGACCCAGCCGCTCGCTACGGAATGGGCGCCGAAAAATCCAAAGGTGAATAGGGAAACCCCTATGATTTTAAGCAACAGCGGCATGCATATCGTCACACACGCCCCGGTCAGCATGAGGGCAATGGCTATCGCGATCACCTTGGAATGAGGCATGCGGTCGGTAAGCTTGCCCATCCAGGCCGAGCTTAACGTACCCATCAAATAGACAACGAATATGGAGCTTACTAACGTCTGGCTTAATTCATAAGGAGGAGCCAGCAAGGGAAAGCTGATAAAGTTAAACAGGGAAACAAAAGCACCCATCAGCAGGAAACTGATCGTGTACAGAGCGAGCAGCCTTCGATCCTTCAGCAGCCGGAATACATGGATGCTCCGCCGTGACTTCACGTTCGAGGTTTGGTATTTGGACTCGGGCAACAGAATCCAGAATAAACCTCCGAACGTCAAGCTGATGACCCCAAGCATCCCGATCGCAACATGCCAAGTGAAATAATCGGACAAAGCCCCGACAACCAAACGGCCCGCCATGCCGCCTACACTCGTCCCGCTTATATAAATACCGATGACGGTCCCCAAGCGGCTTGAATGAAATTCCTCACTGATATAGGCCATTGCTATGGATGGAAAGCCGGCCAATACGATACCTTGCAGAGCACGAATCACCAGCAGCGGCTCGAGCCGATGGCACAAAGCCGCCCCGACCGAAAGCAGTCCTGACAGCAGCAAAGCGAAGGTCATCGTTCTTTTCCGCTTCAGCCGGTCGGAGAAAAGGGAGACGATAAACAGAAAAAATGCGAGAAATCCGGTGCTAACCGACAGCGTCAAGCTTGCGGTGGCCGGCGATACCCCAAATTCCTTCGTCAGCACCGGAATCAGGGGTTGTGTGCTGTAGAGCTCCGCAAATGTGACAAAACTTCCTAAAAAGAGCGCGATTATGGCGCTTGCATATTGCCTGCTTCCCGGTTGTATATATTCCATGAATCTTGCAGCCTTTCTGTGCAGCCGGATAGGTTTGATAGAGATACCTATATTAAAATACCATATTTGGTGGCCGAACAAAAACGAACAAGAAAACAAAAGATCGCAAGCACTGAAAACTTCGGGCTTCAGGCTTGGCGATCTTTTTGTAATTTTTTACAGAGTCATGATTTTGATAATCATCAGCAATGAACTGCGCAACACTTAGATGTCCGTCCCGTTCCCCCATTGTGGTCAAACCCGACGCTCGCACTTCATCTTTGACACCGAATGCATGAGCACAATATTCGCACACCCCTGCGATGAGGCCAAGGTTTTTAACAGCTTTGTACAGCGGGTTGAAGTCACTGGCAGGATCCTCAAACTTTTTAACCCATACCGTACCGGCACCATCAAAAAATACCTTCACCTCATGCCCCGCTTCATGCAATCCCTTTGCGTATAAAAGCGAGTGCAGCGCCCGTCCCAATTCAGCGTCTGAAGCATGTACAATAATCGCGTTTTTTTTTCATCGGCAGTTCATCCCTTAGGCGCTCCTCTCTTCCCAGCGCCTTCATGAGTTCCTCGTCCGGCATATATTCAAGTACAAGACTCAGACGTTCCAAGTCTCCGGGCGTTTGAATCTCCGTCCACTCAAATAGTTTCAGTTGTGGTATAATTGCCATTGCAGGCGATCCCTCTCATTGGAAAATTGTTTTCTCGACAATTACAATTTTACCATGGACAGGCTCGCCTGTTTACTATTTATTACCGCATCGAGGGGCTGGGGTGGATTTTCGGACCCGGCCTACTTTTACGCCTGAAGTCCTACGTTTTTCGCTGATTTTTGGGGTAAAGATTATTTTCGCTTATTTCTTAGACCTTGTCTTGTCCGGTTTCCCGGACATCGCAAAAAGCTCGAATTTAATGTGCGATATTGGCCGACTGGATAGCGGAGGGGAATAGGTGTGTTGCAGGAGCGAAGCGTTCGCCTTTGAAATCGGGAATCGACCGCAAAGGTCGAATAGAGGATTCCCGATTTCAAGAGCGACCGAGGGCACACCTCTTGCTCCACAGCGTCCCCCGCTTACGCCGATGCTCTTAAATTCCTTATCTTTTTTCCAATTCAGATGAGGTGAATATAAATAATCCCCCCACGAAAAGTGGGAGGAACGAGGTCTTGCGGGGTGAGGAAAAACCTTGCACCGCAAGGCTCGGCGAATGCCGAGAGTCTATTTAAAGGTTCGGGAGGTCTACCATGCATTTATTCAAATTCAGAATCAGAACGATAAGAGTCAAGCTTGTCTTATTATTTTTCATTTTCTTTCTTCTTCCCTTTATGCTATTTGGTTACATTTGGTATCACCGTTCAACTCAGTTGATCGAAGAGAATGCGATTGCTTCCGCGAGGAAATCGATCCAGCAAGCGAACGGCTACTTAAATTATTATTTCGGCGAGTTGGAACGAACGACCTTCCCGTTAATCGCCCATCCGCTTATTCAAGATTTCATGAAAATTACGACAAACGATGTTTACGAGCGGCTTTCCCTAACACAGCAAATCCAGAACCAAATCATCAATCAAGTCTTATACGGGAAGAAAGAAGTGTACGGTCTATCGATAATATCTGATAAAGGGATGATCGTTTCTAATATAGCCGATACCCTGGAAGGGTTCGGAAACCGCGATATGAGCCAGCTTGAGCCGACAGGGCAGCAGAACATTAAGTTTAACCGCATCCATTGGGAGAATGGGATGCCTATTATGTCGATCAGCAGAAGATTTACGGATGCCCATACATACGAAATAAAAGGCTTGATGCTGATCGACCTTCGTCTTAACGAAATATCAGCGTTTATTAATAAGCTCGGCTTAAGTGAAACCGGTATTACGTGGATTGCAAACAAAGAGGGAGAAGTCGTGCTTCACCCGGCTCATAACCAGATCGGCAAGGCGGTGCCGGAATGGTATGACGAGAATGTACGGAAGAAGGAACAAGGATCGCTCATTGTAAACGATTCGGGGGGGCAAAAGCTGATCGTCTTTGAGCATTCCCCGTTGACGGATTGGACTCTAGTATCCGAGGTTCCTCTTCAAGAGCTGACCGGCGACTTGTTTGCCCTGCGTAATCTGACAGTCATCATCTTGATCGCGGTTACCCTCGTTTCGTTGTTTTTTATAGGAGGCTTCGCACTTAATCTGACAAATTCGGTTTCCAACCTGAAAAGACTGATGAAACGGACCGGAAGCGGAGATATGTCCGTTCGCGCGCATGTGCCGCCGGGAAATCACGATGAGCTGGGCGAGCTGTATGAAAGCTTTAATCAGATGGTTGAAAAGCTGCAAAGATCGATCGATGAGATCCATGCTTCCGAGCTGCGGGAGAAAGAGCTCACGATCAAACAACGGGAGACGATGCTGAAATCGATGCAGGCGCAAATTAATCCTCATTTTCTATACAACACACTGGAGGTCATCAATTCTTACGCGATCTTGGAGAACGTCATGCCGATCAGCCGCATGGCCATTTCGCTTGCTTCTTTATTCCGTTATAGCATTACAAGCGGAGATGCGAAAATATCGCTACACGATGAGATGCAGAATGTGCAAACCTATTTGGACATCCAAAAAGAGCGGTTCGAGCATTTGATCGTCGACATGCAATTCTCATGGAGCGATCTGCCTCAGGTCCAGGCGCTGCGCCTTATTCTTCAGCCTTTAGTTGAAAATGTGTTTCGCCACGCGTACGAAAAGCATGAGCTTTATCCCGAGTTTATTGCTCTAGCGGGCGAAAGAACGTTGATAGGCTACCGTCTTGTCATCATGGACAAAGGGGGAGGCATGGATTCCGCAGTTATGGACAAGCTTAACCAAGCTTTCCGGTCGGAAGAAGATGCCGAATCCCAATTGCCGGGAAATGACTGGAACGAAGAGAAACGATGGGGACACATCGGGTTATGGAACGTTCACCAAAGGCTGCGATTGAGCTTTGGGGCGCCTTACGGACTTACGATCTTGAACTCGACGGATAAGGGAACATCGCTGGAAATTCATTTGCCGATCATAGATGGAGGGAATTGGGATGCTTAAAGCGATTGTTGCAGATGATGAGACCTTGATAAAGAAGAGCTTGAAGATGATTGTGGAGAGGACCGGCTTATTTGAAGTGATGGAGGCTTCCTCCAATGGCCGCGATGCGCTGGAATATATGAAGGAGAACTCCGTGGATTTGCTCATTACCGATATCCGCATGCCGGTTATGGACGGACTGAATTTAATAGCGGCGCTGCGCGATGCGGGTCATCAGACCGATGTCATCATTTTAACCGGGTATGGAGAATTCGAGTATGCCCAGAGAGCTATACGTTATGGAGTCAAGGATTATTTGCTCAAGCCGATTGTACCGGAGCAGCTGAAGCTCAAGCTGGAACAAATCGCGCTTAAGCTAAGCCGCCAAAAGCACATACAGGAGCAGCGCCAGGAATTTCTTTGGTATTGCAGACAGCAGGGGGAGCGTTTGTCTCTGCTGCTGAGAGACATGGATGGAGTGGCGATCCTTACCCTTCTAGACGAGGTTAGCAGCTATTTAAACGACTGTTATGGCGAGGATTTGCATATGTACAAATCCTTTTATGCCGATTTGCTTGCATTTGCCAATAAAGAGCTGATCTTAATCGCTCCTGATCTTAAGGATGTCGCGCCGGCGTCCTGTTCCTTCTCTGAGGAAGAGTCCATGGAGATGCTTCGGGGACAAGTCCGTAAGCAGATTAGCAATTGGATGCTGCGGATGGCGGATTTCAGAAGTCACGGCATCGCTCTGACGATGAAGAAGGCTTTGGCCTATATTCAACAACATATCTATAATGAGAATTTGACGCTGCAATCCGTTGCCGATGAGCTTCATTTGTCCGTCTCTTATACAAGCGAATGCATCAAGCAAGCAATAGGAATGAACTTCACCCATTATGTGACTAGACTCCGGATGGAGCAGGCAAAATCACTTCTGTCAGACCCTTCCTGCAAAATGTACGAAGTGGCGTTCCAGTGCGGATATGCGGATTACGCTCATTTTACAAAAACGTTCAAAAAGGTTTACGGTTATTCCCCTAAGGACTATCGTGCGCGGCTAAACGAGCCTAATCTGGAATAATAGGCGAAAAAATGACAACTTGGACCTCGCTAAGCACATGTACCTTTCTCCTTATGGCGTTTACAATGAGAGCACATCAGAGGAAGGAGGCCGAAAAGATGGTTAAAGGGTCTAATTATTTTATGAAAAATTGGCAAATTTACTCCATGATCATACCCGGCTTATTGTTTTTTGTCATCTTCAAGTACATCCCTTTAGCCGGCAGTATTATCGCATTCCAGAATTACACGCCTTTCAAAGGAATTAGTGGTAGTGATTTTGTCGGATTAGAGCATTTTGTACGCCTGTTTAGCTACCCCGAGTTTTACCGGGTGCTGCGCAATACGCTGCTTATCAGCTTGTATCAGATCGTATTTGGATTCCCGGCGCCGCTCATTCTTGCGCTTTTATTGAATGAGATTCGTAAGGTCGCATTCAAACGGGTCATGCAGACCGTATTATACGTACCTCATTTTTTGTCCTGGGTTATTTTAGGCGGTATGATGATGACCTTGCTGTCGCCGGAAACAGGTCTAGTCAATCATATTCTCAATATGTTCGGGCTGGAAAGCGTGTTTTTTATGCAAAAGCCGGAGTATTTTCGCAGTATTGTAGTGGTCTCGGGAATTTGGAAAGAAGTCGGCTGGGGTACGATCATTTACTTGGCTGCGTTGACAGGGATCAACCCTGAATTATACGAAGCAGCAGAGGTCGATGGCGCAGGGAAGCTGAGGCAAGTGTTCAGTGTCACCATACCGTCATTGTTACCGACAATCATGGTGCTGCTGCTGCTCAAGATAGGTCATATCCTCGATCTTGGCTTCGAGCAAATTTATGTATTGCTGAACCCTCTTGTACGCGAAACAGGCGATATTCTGGATACTTACATTTATGATGTGGGTTTGCTCAACGGACAATACAGCTATACGACCGCAATCGGATTGTTCAAATCCATCGTGGGTCTTGTTCTCATATTAGGAGCAAACACAATAAGCAAGAAAACAACTGGAGATTCAATTTACTAGGAGGATGGGTGTGTGTGAGAAAAGTCAATCCATCTCTGAAATGGTTTGAAGCGTGCAATTATATATTTCTTTCACTTGTTTCCCTGATGGTGCTGCTGCCTTTCCTTAATATTGCAGCAGGGTCGTTCAGCGGCGGGAATGCGATTTTGCAAGGGGAAGTCACGCTCCTCCCTGTTGACTTTACGCTCGAGAACTACCGGGCTGTTATCAAGAACTTAGGCTTCTGGAAATCATTCGGCATTACGGTCTATATTACGGTCTTGGGCACTGCGCTTAACCTGATATTTACATCCTTAATGGCGTATGGGTTAGCCCGACGCGAGCTAAAGGGAAGATCGACGATTCTCCTTATTGTCTTGTTCACGATGATTTTTACGGCTCCGATTATTCCTTCGTATTTGCTCGTTAAGTCTTTAGGAATGCTGAACACGCTGTGGGCCGTCATGATTCCATCGCTAATCAGCGGTTTTAATCTATTAATTATGATTTCGTTCTTTCAAAATATTCCGGACGGGTTGACGGAGGCGGCAAAGATCGACGGCTGCAATGAATACCGTACGTTCTGGAGCATCGTATTGCCCCTGTCCATGCCTGTTATGACAACGATCGGATTGTTCTATGCCGTCTCCAACTGGAACGGTTATTATGCGGCGATGATGTACTTGCGCGATCCTGGCTTGTTCCCGCTTCAAGTGAAAGTAAGACAATTGGTTACTCAGGATAATGCCAGCGATATCCTTACTTCTTTATCATCGGCGGAAGGCATTAAGATGGCTACGATTATCGTAGCAACCATACCTATCATGCTGATCTACCCATTTATACAAAAGCATTTTGTAAAGGGCGCCATGATCGGATCGGTGAAAGGATAGTTACCTAATCTCAAAAACTATAGGGGGATTTTATTCGATGAATAGGAAATCGATTACAGCTTTGACTTGTCTTTCTTTAACCGGAAGCTTGCTCGCCGCATGTGCCGACAAGACAGATACAAGTCCCGCTGCACTACCGACTATCAAACTTGCCATCGGGGATCGGAATATGCCGTATGTGACGTCTTCCCCGAACCTTAACGAAGACAAATATGTGAAGAAACTGCGCGAGCTGTCGAAAACTGATGTTCGGATCGAAGCAATAAACCAAGCCGACTATTCCAAAAAGCTTAATCTGATGTTTGCGTCAGGCGATTTGCCGGATGCCATTCAGGCCGTGAACGGGATTACCTCCCCCGAGATCTCGGCGGCTATCAATAACGGCGTTTTCTATGAGCTTAATGATTTGATCGATAAGCACGCGCCTGGATTGAAGACGAAAATTAATAAAGACCTGTGGAATTCGTCGCTCGTGAGTAAAGACGGAAAAATATATGCAATTCCACGCGAGGCACCGGTACCAAACAACCGAATTGTCTATATCCGTAAAGATTGGATGGATAAGCTCGGACTGCAGGTTCCGAAAACCGTAGACGAGTACTTGAATGTGCTCCGTGCATTTAGAGACAAGGATCCGAACGGGAATGGAAAAGCAGATGAAATTCCTTTTATTGGGCGGAAAAATTTTGATTTCGGATATGTATTCTTTGGTGCTTACGACGTTAGCCCGGAAGGATGGAAGTTTGTTAATAATCAGCTCGTTCCTAACTTTATTCGTCCGGAGATGAAGGACGCATTGAAGCTGCATCAGCAAATGTATCAAGAAAAACTGATCGATAATGAGGTCTTTGTCAATACATCTACGGATTGGGTAGCTAAGATCGAGAATACTCAGCGGGTCGGCATGTGGATTCACGCTACCGAGTATCCGGACAAGACAGCTACGGGTTACAAGAGGCTGACTCCTCCTGTTGAGTTCATCAACATTCCTGCTCCTACCGGACCGGATGGAAAAGGCGGCAACTTGATCGGATCGGTAGTGGATCCTCTGTCCACCTGGGTGATCCCGAAGACGAATAAACATCCGGAGCAAGTGTTGAAGTTCCTGGAATGGTTCTTATCCGATGAAGCCCAAGCATTCTTGAATTACGGGCTTGAGGGCGAAGATTATACGGTAGAGAATGGCAAGAAAATGCCTAAGCCGATCAGCACGAAAGCCGAATCGGACAGGGAACAGATGCATCTTCAATGGCTGCGATGGATTGGGCCGAGCAATATCCACGACCAGGAGTTCATGAAGAACCGCGAGAACGGGCAATACGTTCCAGCCGCCATGAAAATCGCTGCAGCCGAAGGCCGGGTAAATGACGGCCTGGATATGCCGATTCCGCCGACACTCGCATCCAATCCTGAACTTCAGTTTACTGGTCTATGGATGGAGACCGCGGCCAAAATCGTAACCGGTCGCGATCCGCTCGATAGCTTCGACAAGTTCGTTGAGGATTGGAAAAAGCGCGGCGGAGACAAGGTCATTCAAGAGGCTACCGAGTGGTACTTGAAGAACAAGGGAGCCGAATCTAAATAACTTTTCCGACAAGGGGGATATCCATTATCCCTCTTGTCTTATTACTAAGCTAAAGAGACTGTTGATTCAACCAAATTGGAGGAATTGTACGATGGAACCTAACCGCGGCAACTTAATGCAAAACATATTCTCCCTTCGATCGCGTCTTCAACGATATTTGGACGTGGAAGCTGCATTGGCATTGGCGCAAGCTGAGCTTGGAATCATTCCCCAATCGGCCGCTGACAAAATAGCGGAAGCTGCCAAAGTAGAATTAATGGATATAGAACGACTAGAAGCCGATCAAGCCAAAACGGGTCACTTTATGATGCCGATTGTCTCCGAGCTGTCCCGCGTTGTCGGGGAGCCTGAAGGAGGGTTTGTGCATTGGGGCGCTACCTCCCAAAACATTGAGCAGACCGGCGATGTTCTCGGATACCGTTCCGCTGTGGCCGTATTAAAGAATCAAATGTGCGATGTCATTGAAGCTTTGGCTGTGTTAGGCGAGAAGACCGCTGATACGCTCATGGCGGGACGTACTCATTGGCAGCAGGCGGTACCGATTACGTTCGGATTCAAAACGGCTTCTTGGACCGATGTGATGCTGCGGCATTTGGAACGGATGGAACAGCTGGGGCCGCGCCTATTTATATCCATGACCGGTGGCGCTGCCGGCACATTTGCCAGCTTGGGGGATATGGGACCGGCCGTACAGGCAGGTGTAGCGCGGCGGTTGAGCCTTAATCCGATGCCGGTGCCTGCCCGCAACATTGCGGATCCCTTTGCTGAGTTTGTACTGCTTCTTGGTATGATCGCCGCTACCTTGACCGCGATTGCCGAAGAAGTGTCTCGCTTGATGGCGACGGAGTTTGGAGAGGTTAGCGAACGGCTTCCGGAAGGAGACGTCGGCAGTTCGACGATGCCGCAAAAAAAAAATGCAAAGAAATG
The DNA here is from genome assembly GCF_055379675.1 of Paenibacillus sp. JCM 9796. Lineage (NCBI taxonomy): Bacteria > Bacillati > Bacillota > Bacilli > Caryophanales > Paenibacillaceae > Paenibacillus > Paenibacillus sp. JCM 9796. The sequence goes on along the minus strand of NZ_AP043723.1, from coordinate 3,450,693 downwards.
TATGGAGGTCGTCACTAAATCGGCTCAGATTCGATCCATGGTACCCGTCGCCTTGGAAGCTATGATCCATTCGCATGAAGTGGACGGTGCCCGGTTTGCCATTATGCAAAATGCGGTGGAACTAAGCGCGGTGCTGGCTGGCGATATTCTCAAGGCTATATATAGCGTGCTTGTTGGACTTGAGATTTACCCTGAGCATATGAAACGGAACTTGGAGCTGTCCGGCGGTCTCATTAATGCTGAAGCGGTGATGATGACTCTGGCCGATACGATCGGACGTCAAGTCGCCCATGAAGTCGTTCATGAGGCGGCTCATCATGTGGCGACAAGCGGTGCGGCCATCACATTCTATGACGTGCTGTCCAAAGATTCTCGGGTTACTGGACACGTTCCGCCCGATGTAATCAAGAAGATTCTCAATCCTGCGACACATACAGGTCTAAGTGCGCAGCTTGCTAAGGAGACCGCCGCTCGTGCTTATGCCGTTGTTAACCTTCAGCGAACCCATTGATCACCGGAAAGGAAGGCTTTGAATACGTGTGGCAAAAACTAGTGTCATTATGCGGATCGAGCTCGATCACGAGAAAATAAGCTTCGGAGATACAGCTGCCGTCATCAGCAGGCTGGGTGGAGATATTACTTCGATCGATGTGATCCGCTGCTCGCGGTGGCCGGCGATACCCCAAATTCCTTCGTCAGCACCGGAATCAGGGGTTGTGTGCTGTAGAGCTCCGCAAATGTGACAAAAACAGCCTAAAAAGAGCGCGATTATGGCGCTTGCATATTGCCTGCTTCCCGGTTGTATATATTCCATGAATCTTGCAGCCTTTCTGTGCAGCCGGATAGGTTTGATAGAGATACCTATATTAAAATGCCATATTTGGTGACCGAACAAAAACGAACAAAAAAACAAAAGATCGCAAGCACTGAAAACTTCGGGCTTCAGGCTTGGCGATCTTTTTGTAATTTTTTACAGAGTCATGATTTGATAATCATCAGCAATGAACTGCGCAACACTTAGGTGTCCGTCCCGTTCCCCCATTGTGGTCAAACCCGACGCTCGCACTTCATCTTTGACACCGAATGCATGAGCACAATATTCGCACACCCCTGCGATGAGGCCAAGGTTTTTAACAGCTTTATACAGCGGGTTGAAGTCACTGGCAGGATCCTCAAACTTTTTAACCCATACCGTACCGGCACCATCAAAAAATACCTTCACCTCATGCCCCGCTTCATGCAATTCCTTTGCGTATAAAAGCGAGTGCAGCGCCCGTCCCAATTCAGCTTCTGAAGCATGTACAATAATCGCGATTTTTTTCATCGGTAGTTCCTCCCTTATTATATGTTTGATTGCTCCAATTTTTTCATCCATAGCAAGTTCCGGTTCTTTATCTATATTCAACGATGGGCAGTTGAACCAGCTCCCATGATACTCGACTCCTTTCTGTAAGATGAGACCATCTTACCCCAATCATCCGCTTCCTTCTGTAATGTATCTTACAAAAGATAAGTAATGGACTCCCCGAATTCTCAGAACTTCGGATCATCCATTTTCTTATTCCTTACAGCCGAATTCAAGACACGCTTTAACCTTCCTTTGGTGGATTGAAATAGTTTTCCTTCCGGTTCGAATCATTCCTTCTTTCATAAGTTCATTTAATATAACAGTGACTGCCTCTCGCGTCGCACCGATCATATTGGCAACTTCTTGATGAGTTAAGGCCAAGTCTATTTTTACCAGTCCTTCATCCTCAACTCCAAACTTCTCCGAAAGCTTGAGCAGCAAATGGAGAATTCGTTCTCTCACATCTCCAAGAGCCAGCTTTTCCAACATCTCATCTCTATCCCTAAGCATGCTGCTTAATTCCGTTAAGAATCTCATGGCTAACTGGGGCCTCTTCGCTAAGAAATTCTCAAAATGCTCCTTTAGAACGGAACAAATCAACGTTTCTTCCATGGTTTCAATATAGATTCCCTTTGTGCCGAACGAGAACGTGTCGATCTCTCCAAACATGTTTCCCTTACCCAGGATTCCAACGGTGAACTGCTTTCCTTCAGCATTGATTTTATATAAACGAAGCTTTCCCTCTTTGATAAAAAACAGACCGTCACGATAAGTGTCCGGGGTCTGAATTAATGTTCCTTTGGGTAGAGCGTTAAAATGAGTCATGGGTGCCATTTGGTCAAGCTCCTTCAAATCTTCCTCGGGAAGCGCCTCAAAAATGCTGATTCTAGATAAATACCATAGCTTATCCATCATGTCTTAGCAGTGCCTCCTTTATTTTCTGCGGATCGAACGTATGGAAGGTTTGGGTACCCACAATAATCAACGGCGTAGCAATTCCGCCAAGCCTAAGCATTTCATCAAAATTCCCCTTGTTATAGCCCACATCCAGTTGATGATAAGGCATACCCGTTTCTTGAAAAAATTGAATCGCTTTCCGGCATGCAGAGCAGTGATCGCTTGTATAAATCGTTATTTTCATCGGACTCACCGCCTATACTTACGTATTGTTGAGTTCAGGCGCCCCTCTCTTGATCCAGCTTTCCACACACCTATTTTCTAAAATTAAGTGTCTATTTTTACTATAGAACATCACTGAAGGCTGCTCTGTAATATGGATTACAAGAACGAAAAGGCCCTAATGTCCTCATTCCTATTCCCGACGAAGTGAAGTTCAATCGGAAAAAGAAGAAGGGTTGTAGGGCCATTGTGTGCTTCTTGTGCTATTTTTTATTAACATGTGCACAAAGGCTGGTATTTTATGCAGAGGTAAACAGGGTTAGTGACTGACCGTATATGTGATGCTGAAGAAGTTCTGGGAGCGGCGTAACTTCTATCCTAATTTAATGCTTTGCAACGCGCTTGGACAGCCGACCCTTTTGATCCTCGCCATCCACTTCGCGTACAGCGTGACGTCGCTCGTTCCCATGTTTCCTGTGTTGTCAGGCACTTCGTACCCTCGGAGAGAGTATGGTTAAGACAATTGCTGTATGCTTCCTTTCCACGAAAGTATACCGCCTTGTAATTGTGATATCTTCGAATAACCGTTTTTCTTTAAAAAGAATGCCGCCTGCTTGCTCCGCATCCCCCCGCGGCAATACAACAAAATCTCTCTGTTCTTTGGAACTTCGTCTAGGCGTCGTTTTAATTCCGACAAAGGGATATTTACAGCCCCAGGAATAAAGCCTTTACTATATTCTGTTTTTTCTCTAACGTCTATAAGCACATGATTAGAACTGCGTTCAATCTCTTTCTCAAAATCAATTGCATTATAGTTTCTCAAACCTTTCAGCGGCACTAAACGCGTATACATAAAAAAACCTATTATAGCTACTGCTGTGATACATAGCACCCAAACTAAACTAAACAATTTGTTCATCCCTTTCACGATTAACTGTATGCCGTGTCTACATGTTTTAAGCTTTGAAGTCGTTAGAGCTTTTGCACTGTCAGCCATTCTACCATCCGATTTGCCACAAGTTTCCAACCAGCCTCCAACATCATATCGTGCGCCATATTAGCGAAAATTTCCGGCTTTGTGCCATAAGCGTGCGCCGTTTCCTGCATCTCATCAGCATCTATGAAGAAGTCGTTCGCTGCACCGAGAACCAGCATGGGAGTCTTGATTTTCTGTGTCTGCACCGGCATTCGAGCCATCTCCAAAAAGGCCCGGAGCGACTCGTCCTGCAAATTGCTGACGTATCGCTTGAGCTGTTCCGGCGGCATACTGGCCGAGAAAAATGCTTGGACCGCTCCAGCTTCATTGTTGTAAAGATTTACTCGTCCGGTAATTAATGTTTTCAGCAGCTTGCCTGGATTCTGGAGAGCGGTCTTTACCGTAGTTTTCTTCGTGCCTCCAGGTGGTGCTGAAGCTAGCAGAATACCACATGGAGCATGATGATGCTCTAAATACTTTTGAACGACGTACCCGCCCATCGAATGACCCACAATGATCGGCGGCTGTTTCAGGGAAGACGCTACCTCAGTAACATCTTCAACATAATCGGTAATCCGATTCCACCGCAGTCGTTCTCGCCCGGCGCTTTTTCCATGCCCTCTCCAGTTGAGTGCGTGAACCTCGTACCCTTTGTCAGCGAAATAGGGCAGAAAGTATTCTTCCCACGCCCAAGCGCCATGGAAAGCGCCATGGACAAATAGTATAGGATTGGGGCGACTATGATTTGATGGGTGTAATGTCACGGTATCGATTTTTGCCATACATGTACCTCCAGCTGTCTTTGTATTTTTCACAGACAACGTACGTTATGTGTTCAGGATTCCAACAAACTTTATTGCAGATCTTTGGTTTTTTATCATATCACCCATAAGATACTCAGCATCTTGGCCAACCCAGCCCATCAGTGCCGACCCCCGACGAGATTGCCATGGCAGCCCCAAAAAGTATAATCCATCTATAGGACTGACACCTCTTTCATGCTGTGGAAATCCGTTCGAATCTAAAAGGCCATCAACGTCAACCCAACTATAATCGGGCCGAAAACCTGTCGCCCAGATCACGTTATTAGCTTGAATGGAAGAACCGTCTTCGAATCGTATTGTTTCCCCTTCTGCACTAACGGCTCGAGGCTTCATCGCAACGGTTTTAGCACTCAGGAGATTCTTTAACTCCAAACCATAAATTTGTTCCGGCTTTTTCTTAAGCCAGGATGCCCTTTTCGTATGAATATCCGCTCCCAGCAAACCAATTTTGTTAAAATACCAAAAAATACTTTTACGTAAGAGGTAAAGTGGCTTGAAACTCATTTTATGGCCTATAGATATGGTTACTTCATGCTGCTTAGCTAGCTCAACAGCAATTTGTGCTCCGGAATTTCCAGCCCCTATGACCAACACAGAACCCGAACGTAATTCGGTAGGGTTACGGTAAATAGAAGAATGCACCTGGTATATATGTTTATTAAAGCCTTGAGAAAACGTAGGTATAAAAGGCTTTTGAAAAGGACCTGTAGCAATAACCACTTGATTAGCTGCAAATTCGTCTCCTTGACTGCTCCGGAGGTAAAAGCCATTTTGTATTTTCTTCAATAAGGTAACGGTAGTATTGAACACAATGGGAAGAGAATAATGCTGGGCGTAAAGTTCCAAATAGTCCGCAGCCTCATCTTTAGTAGGAAGACCATCCGGTCGGCCCGGAAAGGCTAAACCAGGTAAGCTGTTATACATTCGCGGTGTGAATAAAAACAAAGAATCATAGCGATTTCTCCAACTGTCGCCGGAACGTGCTTTTGCATCGAGAATGACAAAATCACACTGATTTTTTTGTAAATAATATCCCATGGATAACCCTGCCTGACCGCCACCGATAATAATTACATCTTTTTCTATCATTCTAAGATACCTCCCATGGATATCACCAATCCCTTTGTTACCATCATAAACAAGGAAGAGACAGGTGAACGCGCAAACGATGCATGCATCCCCGCAAATATTTGCGGACTGCGCGCATCTTTCTAAGCCCTCAAGTCCCCATAGCTCCAGCGCGGTGAGCCATTCTACCATCCGGCTTGCCGCATCCAACATCATGTCATATGTATGTTACAAAAAATTTCTGGCCTTATGCCGGTTGAATGGGCCCTTTTCTTGGAGCTCGGTGGCAATGCTTCACGTGGAGGGCTAATAGAGCAACAAAAAAAGGGTTCGCACTTTGGTCTTATCCCCGTCAAGTAGACAATTAAAAAAAGAGGTAATTAAGCGGCGATTGCCTCCCTGAATTCAACTGGGTAGCGGTCGCCTAATTTTTTCTGGAACCGTTCATGGTTGTAGTACGTCACATATTCGGCAATTAAACGCTCAGCCTCAGCTTCATTATTGGGTTTAGAGAGATGGAGCTTTTCTGTCTTTAGATGCGAGAAGAAAGATTCGATGCATGCGTTATCAAAGCAATTTCCACGTCTGGAGTGGCTGCCTTCAAGCTTTTGGTCTGCAAGTAGTTTCGTGTAAGCCTTCGTGGTGTATTGAAAGCCTTGATCCGAGTGCAGGAGTGCTCCTGGTGCTTCAACCGCTCTCACCGTGTCTAACACGAGCTCTAGGTCGTTACGTTGTCCCAATCTCCAGGCAATGATCTCGTTGTTGTATAGATCCAGAATGGCTGACAGGTAGAGGAAATCGTGTCCTACACGAACATAGGTAATACCGGTCACTAACTTGCGTTTTACCGCCGCTGCTGAGAACTCCCGATTTAATGTATTGGGGAACAGAACAGGAGGGTGCTTGTCCCTTTTTTGCCATAAAAAATCCCCCCGGTCAACAGTGTTGAGTCCATCATAACATGAACTCTTTTTTCACTGTCTACCGTAAGGGGATAATACCACTTGCCTAAGGTGCGTTCCTTTTTTTTGTCCCAAAGTACTATTCAGCTCGCAGCAATTCTGAACCTTTACAGGTCGAGTGCGCCCACTTCGGTTTTATCCGAACTGGATTTTAATAGGTGACCGATTGGGATTCAATATCCTGGCCGGTCTTCTTTTTAGTCAAAATCATACCTTTGTTCTTTAAACGGATCTCCGAGCATTAGTTAAAGTACCCGTTGGAATGTAAGAAAGCCTCATAAAGTGGCCCTGGTCACATGTGCGAATAAGCTTGTCCACTGGACTATACACGATATTAGCTAGTAAAAAGATTTTCACATAGCTTATTCCCGTTGAAAACAACCCTTCGCGATGGCAGCTTTAGAGGGTTATTTGGTAGGTTTGCTTTAAATCTATTACAGAGGATACCCCGTTTTACTGGTTATGTTAGCATGCTTTTATTGGTAGACCTGAACAGGCTTCCGAAAGTGTAGGCAGCCTAGTGTCGTTTCGCATGAAAGATCTATATATGCATGAATAATAAAATCATCAGAGTACCCCAATCGATTTACAAGGCCACCGATTAATCCCGCGGCAGCCTCGTATGGCCCCACTATCGAAAGTTAAACAACCTATAAGAATGGTCATGATGCGGAATTAAGAAATAAAGCCTTTCTTCATCGCCTCAGCCTTTTCCTGCATCGCATAAAATTTCAATGCAGCGATGTCTCTCTCCGCCTCGGATTGCTTCAGCTTCAAACCGAAAGCGTTCACCTCATGCTTGGAAACCGCGCCTACCTTGTAACGAATTTCCATTCTACGAAGATCGACCCGCAAATCCTCTACGTTTCGCGCCTCCTCGGTGTAGGCCTGTAATGCTTGATTCGCTTCCGAGTACGTCACTTCAATTTTCTTGGTTAGCTCAAGCTGTGTCTTCCGGTTTTGTGTAGCTGCGATGGCTGCATTAGTTGATAAATATCGGTCACCGTAGACGTTAGAGGTTACCGTGTGCTCTTGCAGCCACAACGTCTCGTCCAAATTGTTGGATGCGATCTTTACTTGATAAGCTTGTTCCAGTAGTTTCTTCGTATCGACGCGCTCCAGCGGAGCGACGACAATCCCTTCGATGTCACGGATTACGAGATCGGGGTTATATGCGATGCCGATATCGAAGGAAAGCTTTAGAAATCAGATTCTTGTGGGATATCTAAATCTAAAATAATCCCATTCGGTTTAGTGCCACTATAAGTTTTGCTATTGCTGCTGATTTTCTATCCACGATACATACATATGGGGACGTGATTTATTCACGTCCCCTTTACGTCCCCAACTATTCCTTTACTTAAATCCCTTAATCAAAAAACTCACGCTCAGTTCTGTGTAACCGAGTGAGTTTCTTCTAAGTATACCTTTAATCGAAATCGTAGCGCTGCTCCTTGAAGGGATCGCCATACATGTGATACCCGTTCCGTTCCCAAAAGCCCGGCTTGTCTTTCTCCATAAATTCGATGCCGCGCAGCCACTTCGCGCTCTTCCAGAAGTAAAGATGCGGAACGACCGCGCGCACGGGAGCCCCATGCTCGGGCGTCAGCAGCTGGCCGTTGTGGCGGATGCCAAGGAACGTCGTGTCGCGCAAGAAATCGTCCAGCGGCAAATTCGTCGTCCAGCCGTGCTCGGCGTGCAGCATCACGTATTTCGCTTCCGGCTTCAGCTTAACCAGTTCCATGATTGTCGCGACCGAGACGCCTTCCCAGACGTTGTCGAGCTTCGACCACGTCGTTACGCAGTGAATGTCATTATGGAACTCGCGCATCGGCAGCGCCAGAAATTGTTTATAGCTTAAAGTAACTTCCTCTTCCACCAGTCCGAATAGGCGCAAATCCCATTTGCTCATATCATTGTAATACGGAACGCTGCCGTAGTGCAGAACGGGAAAGCCGTCGGTTAGCGTTTGGCCCGGGGGAACGCGGTCGGCGATATTGTCATTTGTGAATTTGGTTTCGTTTGCCATGTTAATGATCAACCTCCTTAACATTGGGGAGTATTACATATTACATATAGTATAACCGTATCAGGCAAGTTTGACCATGCGGTCCATTAAGCGCCAGGATGAAGCGCCTCAACGAGCCGGTGCGCCGGAAGAACCCGGTCGGCCCGAACCGTGCAGCTGCCGGGATCGGCAAGCGAATCAAGCACATGCTGGACGACGCCGGCAAACCCTCTTCGGTATAAAATGGTGTCCCAGCTGCCGAACGTTTGCTCGCGGGGGGCTTCGCCTCGCTCCATCCAAACCGCTCTCTCCATGTTCAGGACCTCGGCGGAACGTCCGCCGCCATGCAGTTCCAGCTTCTCCAGGTCGGCTCCCGCCAGCCGCGCCATCCCGAAATGGGCGATCGCCCCATCGGCGCTGCCTGCCGAGTCCGCATTCCCCTGTCCGAACAGCAGCGTGCCCGAGCCAAGCACCAGCCTGCCTTCGGCATCCGTACGCTCCAAGTACGATCCGACCTTGAAAGCGTCCCCGCCTAGCCACAACAGCAGATCGAGCATATGGATCAGATCGTCGTAAAGCGTATGCCGGGCGCATTGATTTTGCAGCTTGGTGCGGTGTTTCGAGACGGTAACTGCGTCAAAGCCGCCAGTTTGCGCCAGCCAACGCCTGGCCTCCGTATAGAGTGGAGCAAACCGGCGATTAAAGCCGACGGCCAGCAGCAAGTTATGATCGAGGGCGTAGTCTGCCATCCGCTGCGAGGCCTGCAAATCATAGGATAACGGCTTATCCACGTAGACGTGCGCGCCCGCTTGCAGACAAGACATGACGATATCCTCATGCGTTTCCGTCGGACTGTGCACGAACACGATATCCGGCTTGGCTTCCTTCAGCAAATGCTCGACCGAGGCAAAACGCCCCGGTATCCGATACTGCGCGCCGATCCGTTCGACTGTGGCCGGATTGCGGCTTGACAAGCCGACGATATCGACATTATCGTTTGCCGAAAGCAGCGGCATGTATACCTTTTGGGCGATATCGCCCAGACCGACGATGCCGATCCTTGGTTTCATCCGAACCCCTCCTTCACCAAAATTTGATAAAACCTCCAGCACCAAGCGACTTTCAAGGGACCAAGCGTTATGGTAATATAAAGGTTGGCGATCCCACCGCTTTCGCCTGATCCGTACCTTACTTCTGGGGGATTTCACTATGCATAGAATGAAAACCCGGCTTTTCGCCGCCTCGCTCGTCGCGTTCGCGGTACTGCTCGGTTTGGCCGTCTATTACGAATCAACGGTTTACTTGTATGCCGCCAGCGCCTTGCCGATCCTGATCGTCATCTGGCTGCCCGATATCGAACGGCATCAATATATTCGTCCCAAGCATCGCAAGCGGGTCAGCCTTCGCGTCCATTCGGGAGGCGTGAACGGCAAGGTAACGATCTCGTTCGACCCCGGTTTCGTCCGGTGGCGGAAGGCCGGCAAGCTTTATTTTCACTTGGACAGCCTCAAGCGGGAGGAAGCTCCTGAAACGAACATGAAACCCGGTAAAGCTGCAGACGCCGGACTTCCGGTACTGTCTTATGACTTGTCGGCGCACCCGAGCAAGCCGGGATGGATCGGCATCGACCTCAAGCAGCTTGCCGAACGGACCGCAGGACTATCCGTCACGACCGACGAAGTGACGCGACTGACGATTCGTTTGGGCGATCTCGAGGAGATGGCCGTCCGGCAAATGGCAAATGCCGTTCCCGTGACATCTGGCAGCAAGCAGATGCAGGCTTAATACATGAAAGCAGATGACCGCCTTCGGGTAACCAACCGGGCGAATCATCTGCTTTTTTCGCTAGGCGGAACCGGATGAACTTTCGTTACGACTTGCCCAGCAGCCTGGCCAGTGTGCGTACCGTCGCCCCGGTGCCTCCTGCCGGCTCGGTGCCCCGCTCGCTCCACAGCCAGGCCGTGCCTCCCGTATCGAGGTGAACCCAGGGGGTTTCCCCGGCGAAATGCCCGATGAACAAACCCGCCGTAATACAGCCCGCCCAGAGGTCGCGGCCGGTGGCGTTCTTGATGTCGGCTACGCGGCTCTTGAGCATGTCCCGGTACTCCGGATAGTTCGGCAGCGGCCATATTTTCTCGCCCGCTTCCTGCGCGTTCGCGAGCACCTCTTGAAGCAGGGCGTCATCATTCGTCACCGCGCCCGTCGCGACATCCGCGAAGCTGACCAACACGGCCCCGGTCAAGGTAGCCACGTCGATCAGGCGCGTAGCGCCCAGCTTTTTCGCATACAACACGCCGTCCGCCAGCACGATCCGCCCTTCCGCGTCCGTATTCAATACTTCCACCGTTTGTCCGTCCATCAGCTTCACGATGTCGCCCGGCTTGAAAGCCGCTCCGGACGGCATGTTCTCGGCGGTCGGAATGACCATGACGACATCCATCGGCGGTTTCAACCGCCCCAGCACATGGATCAGCCCCAGCAGGACGGCGGCCCCGCCCATGTCGCTGATCATTTCTTCCATCCCGTCGGGCTTCTTGAGCGAGATTCCGCCGGTATCGAAGGTGATGCCTTTCCCGACGAGGCCCAGCACGCCCGCCTCCGGCGATGAGGCTCCGCGGTAGCGGACCGCGATCATGCGCGGCGGGTTGACGCTGCCTTGGCCGACCGCTGCGAGCCCGCCCATCCCGTGCTCGCGAATGCCCCGCTCGTCGAGCACGGTACATTCGAGGCCGTAGCGGGCGGCCAAGCTTTGAGCTGCGCGCGCGAGCTCCTCCGGCCCGAGGTAGTTCCCGGGCAGGTTCGTCAGGTCGCGCGCCGTGTACACCGCCAGCGCGGTCGCACGCGCGGCTTCGATGGCGCGCGCAAGCTCGGCGCGCGCGGAAGGCTCGGCGCTGCCTGCGGGCAGCAGCGCCACGCTTTGCAGCGGCGGCGCTTCCGCGGCCGCCGCCGCGCTATAGCTCGGCATGCGGTAGCCGCCGAGCCAGAGCCCTTCCGCGAGCGCCTGCACGCGCTCGCACAGCCCCGCGCGCGTATCGGCGCGCGGCAGCGGCGCCGCGAGGCGCTCGAGCCTTTGGCCGAGCGCGGCGCGGGCCGCATAGACGCCAGCGTCGCGCCAGGCGTCGGTGCTCACGCGGGCGGCTTCGCCAAGCCCGCAGAGCAGCAGGGCCTGATAGCCGCGCATCAGGCCTAGCGTCGGCAAGGCCTCGGTCTCCCCGAGGCCGGCCGAGAATCGTCCGCGCTCCTGCGAGGCGCGGACCGCTTGCACCAGCGCGGCCGGCACGGCCATGCCGGCCTCCGCCGCCCACGTCCCCGCGGCCAAAGCCTCGCGGGTGACGAACAGCACGAGCGCATCCGTGCCGGCGCTTGCCGCTGCTCCTGCCGGGATTCCCTCGCTTTCGCTTGTCCCGTCTGCCGCCACACTTCCATCCGCTCCCGCACTTGCTTCTACACCTGCATCGGCTAATACGATACGCAGTCGTAACTCCTGCGTCACATAGCGCTCGAACGCATCCATATCCGCTCACACCTTCCTCCGACCGTTATGTAGGTCGCACGACTTCCCGGTTTCTTTTCCTGCCGCAGCTCGTGCGCTTGCATCTTCTAATCGTTACGCCCATACTTAAGCCATTCCGCTCACCTTGTAATAATCGGCAGCCCCCATGACGACCTCGCGCATCGGCAGATGGTAAGGACACATCGGCTCGCACAAGGGCTTCTCCTTACAGGGCTCGTGGTCGGCGCACGATAAAATCTTTTCCTTATTGTTCTGATAAAATCCGTCGCCCTTCGGCAGCAGGCCGAACGTCTTGCGGATTTGACTGGAAATCATAATGTCCGGAATCGCGATCTCCACCGGACAAGAGCAATAATTGCAGCGCCGGCAGTTATGCCCGCCCAGGTCAGCCGCCAGCCGCTCCAGCTCGGCACGCTCCGCGTGCCCCACTTCTTCGCGCATCGCCGCGATATTCTCTTCGACCTCGGCCTTGCTGACCATCCCGGACAGGATCACGTGAACATCTTGGCTGAACGGGTAGCGTATCGCCTTCGCCACGGGTTGAATAAAACCGCCCGACAGCGGCTTCATGGCCGTTTTCCCCATATTCAGACGGGTTAACTCCGGAATCAGCTCATCCAACGCGAACGGCTGCGCCAAATTCAGATGGAACAACACTTGATCGAACTGCTCCTTCTTAATCCACCTGGCCAACAAATCGGGCCGGTGCCCGGTAATGCCGATATGCCGGATGTACCCCTTCTCTTTCATCTCCAGCGCCGCCCGGTAAGCGCCTTCTTCGGCCATGGCCGCCTGATATTCCTCCACCTTATTCACATAATGGATTTGCAAAAGATCGATACAATCGGTCTTCATTCGCACCAGGCTTCGCTCGATCTCTTCCTTCGCCGTCTTGTAATCCCGCTTCGATGTCTTGGTAGCCAAAAAGTACTCCGACCGTCGGTGTGAAATGCATTCCCCGATAATTTCCTCGCTGTTGCGGTAGCCCGCCGCTGTATCGATATAATTAATCCCTTGATCGAGCGCATAGTTTAACGCTTCCCGCGCTTGCTCCAGCGGAACTCCCGGCAAATTCATCGCTCCAAAACCGAGCGAAGATACCCGATAGCCCGTCTTGCCGAATATGGAATAACGCATGACGTCCGTTTCCCTCCCCTGGTCCCTTGGTCCATAAGCTCTTTGATCATTATAGTTCAAACCTGCGCGAAAAAACACCCGTCCCCGGGTGTCCGTATCATCCAACTTGCCTCTTGCCAAGGCGGTTTTGCCGATAGCTTCAAAAAAACCGCACCCGGCCTGAATCAACAGCCGAATACGGTTCTCTTTCTTCAAGCGCCCCCCTGCCGTACACGCATCGCTCCCTGCCGTGTCACGGCAAGGATGGCTGATAGGCACCCATCGGCAGCGCAAGGAGATGACGTTTAATCGTCATTGTTATCACGGTCCCTGTTCCTGGAATCGTCCGACGTGGAGGAATTGCTATTCTGCTCCTGATTCTTCTTCGCTTCTTCTTGCCTCTTCCTGGCATCTTCCTGCTTCCTGCGTGCTTCCTCTTCCAGCTTCTTGCGTTCATCCTCCAACTTTTTCCGGGCTTCTTCCTGCTTCTCGCGCGCTTCCTCTTGCTGTTTCTTGCGTTCTTCCTCTTGCTTCTTCCGCGCTTCTTCCTGCTGATTCCGTTCTTCTTCCTGCTTCTTCTTCCTCTCTTCCGTCTGCTTCTTTAAATCTTCGAGGCGCCGGGCTTCTTCGCGCCGACGCTCATCATCCTTCTTTGCTTGCTCTTTATTGTTTGGGTTGTTGTCTTTCCTGTCGTCGCCCTTATTTGAGCCCGACCCGGACGATACCGGCTTCGTTACACCGGTCGACGGCTTCACGTTCGTGCCCTTGCGATCATCGTCGCGATCGTCGTCACGGTCGTCGTCGCGATCGTTGGACGATTTGCCGGTCGTACCGTTTCTCTTGGCATCGTCTTTATTGCCGCTGCCGGAAGAACCGTTTTTGCCGCCGGACATCACCGGTCCCGATTTATCGGAAGAGCCGTTCGTCGTCCAACCGTTCCTGCCGTTCGACGTTGTTCCTTTGCCGGAGCCGGTTTCCGTTTTCTTCTCCGCCACCTTTTTATCCAGCTCGCCCGCTTTTTCCTGCTTCACGAGCTGCTTCAAATCGGCCTTCGTCGGCAGTTGATTCAGTCGAATCGATTGGGCTATATCCGGCTTCGATTTGGAAATTTTCAGCACCGATTCCTTCTTCAGCTCCTCCAGCGTCACGTCCGCCCCGCTGTTCTTTGCATTCAAATAAACGGAATATTTCCCCGTCGAGACACCGTTCTGATTGGCCGCCTCGCGAACTTCCGCCGGTGCCGCAAAAGCGGCTATTTGATAAGACTTCGCCTGCTGCGGGTGTGTCGTTTCAATGTGCTTGGTCACCTGCTGCTTCAGCTTGGCCGCGAGCGATTCGTCGTTCACCTTGCTGCCCTCCTGCACGACGGTGCTGGTAATGACGATTTCCGCCTCGCCCCCGGCGAGCGCCTTCTGCTCGGCCTTATCCAGCAAGCCTTCGGTCACTTGCTCAAGCTTTTTCCCCTTATACTCGAGCGATTCGACCAAGGCTATCCCATCTTCATTCAAGCCCCGAAGCTCCAGCACGTTCTCGTCGATGTCGATGCCCATCTCGACGCTCGGATTGATGTCCATCGATATGTAGGCGACAACCTCAGGACTGCCGAGCTTGCCGTTAAAGCTTGCGAACAGCACCAGGCAAAAAATGACGGCCGCCGCAATGGCGGATCTTCCCGCTACCGAGGGACTTCGCCAGTTGATGCCGGAACTCGCATAGACGATCTCTTCCCCGATTTCACAGGCTCTCGTTTTACGGGAAATACGGTCGAACTTGCCGTCGGACCGCATCACCACAATGTGCCTGTCCGTCATTTCCATGACGATTCCTTTATGCATATACGTCCCCCCCTTCCTTTAAGCCTCATCTCTGATATGTAAATAGTCTTTCAAATACGGGTACGGTCCGTTAAATATCAGAGCGACGGCGATAATGAATTTCCGATTACGTTCCAATGTTTTGCGGGAGACGTTTACCTGATCCAACAGTTCTTTAATCGGCAGCATGCGCTTTTGCAGCATGAGCCGCATCAAGTCTGCGTCGTCGGACAGTTTCTTGGCGATCCCGAATAAAGCTTGCCGCGAATCGTCATGCTTGGGTGAAGCCTCCACCAGCTCGTCAAATTTGATACCAAAGTCCGACAAGGAGCGGCTCAGATCGACGATCTCGCTTCGCCGTTCTTCCATGCCTTTCTGTTTCTCAAACTGCTCGATCGCTTGGTGAATTTCGACCGGGTTGACCGTATGTTCCTCCTCGTCCTCCACCTCGAACGTGCTATAAGGAATTTGCCCGGCAAAACGCTGCTCTTTACGCACATAATCGATCAGCCTCCGGCGGATGACTTGCTCCGAGAACCCTAGAAACGAACGGCCCGCCTGCGGCGAAAACTGATTGATGGCCTCGTTGAAAGCACCTAGCGCGATGCTGAATTCGTCGTCCCTCGCAGGATCGACGTAACGTTTGCAAAATCGGCTTGTGACCTTCGCAACATATGGCTGATAATCGGTTATAAATTGGTTGCGTAGGCGCAGATCACCTTCTTGAATTCGAATGACAATCTCTTCCGGAGTTTGCAGTTTCTCCGGCTCCGTGTGGTGTGATTGACGTTTTCCTAAAAATCTTTTAAATAAAACAAGCAGCAACCGTTCCACCTCACACTAAATTTTTCGCTACCCTCTATACGATTACGGGGGTACAGCAGACGAGCTCCCCCTGGATTCTTACAGGAATATTTATGAAAAAAACGTCCCTCCCGGCAGCGTGACGAACGCTGGACCGGAACGGATTCCGGGCACATCGTCATGTTGCCGATCACGCTGCTTCTCCCCGAGAACCGGTTGGGATGAAGAGGAGAAAGCGCGTGGTGGAGGGACGTTTCGTCGGGTCGTAAAGATCAGGACATGCCGCGCATCGTTTTTTTACTTTTCAGCTTGTTTCGACGCTGGCTCAAGACGTTCAACCGCTTCTTCAGTTGCCGCTCCCATTCGTCATCGCCGATTTCCTTGGCGACCGTGAGCAGGTCGAGCGCCATGTCGATTTGGCTGCGCACCACATCGAGCGGTTCTTCATCCTCGTGGTTCACGCAGTTCTCGAACAATTCGGCTTGATCGCGGTTCTCCACATACTCGCCGAAATCAACTTCCGGAGCTCCGTCCCCATGCGCATATTCGGCCAATATTTCGTATTCGTTCTCCACCAGATGATGCACTTCTACCCGGTGGCAAACCGGACAAAACAACAGAGGCACATTGTGAATCTGCGTTCTTATATGTTTTAACGTCCCCTTAGTCCCCAACATGCTGGCGCCGCAGCAAAAGCTCATTCACATTCGCCTCCAGTTTTGCATCTAAGTGACAACCGACATCGTAAATTGCGATACTGCGTTGTACGGTGTTGACAACCGGGCATCCGCTGCGATGCAGCAGCTGTAACACAGGCCGTGTTCCCCTTCGGGAGTCCGACCATCCTTAAAGTTATTCGACCAAATGTGTCAAAAATCCTCTTTTCCCCGAAAAACGCCATATGCTAAATATTGGTTGCGTATCATACCGCACGATTTTGGGAAAATTAACGCTTATTCCAACTGTATGAAGTGAGGTTTCGGGTTTATGATCAATCGCGTAAAGGAAAACTCCGGATCATCGGTACCCCGGCACTCGTTATGCACCGCTTAGCCGCCTCTATCCTGCTAGTGCTCGGCGATTAGGACGCCGCTGTATTCGCACTTGTAGAGCGGTGCCGCAAACGTATTCTAAACTTCATGCAAGCGGCATACATATCTAAATAAAGGCTTCGTCTTCGGAAAATCCGCTGCCGTTCCTACTGGCGCAGTCGGATTTTTCCCACTTAACCCCCGCGTCCCCGAAAGGAGAGAATCGCTTGTGCAATTAATTTCGATCGGCTCCAAGCAAATTCCGTTCGTGCAGTATGATGACCAAGCCTCGCAAATGCATATTCAGTATTACACGGGTCAGACGTACACCTGCCTTGACGTCGCCCCCGACCAGTATCAGATGCTGCTGCAATCTCCCAACCGGTACGACATGATCATGCGAATGGCGGCCACGAAGACGGTATTTCCCCCTCAAGCGTAGACGGCGGATCAAGTACATAATCTCCCTTGCCCAGCGGGAGATTATTTTTTTTAGACTATCACTATTTAATTTTGGTAATAATTAGGATGTGATTCTAGTAAGATCATCTTTTATTATCGCAAAAAAAGTGCGCCAGTATCCGTTTTCATTCATTTTCATGGATTGACCCACTTGCCAGAAAACGGTACTCTAAAGTATGAAGATAGCATTCTGGATAGAGAAGGATGTGGATGCATTGCCCAGACATCTTGTCATCGGGAACGGCAAGTTTTTAATCAACTTGGATCGCAACACCTTCATGCGCGATCTGTACTACCCTTATGTAGGGCAATTGAACCACATCGGCGGTTATCAATGCCGCGTCGGCTTATGGGTGGACGGCAGTTTCACCTGGCTTTCCGATCCCGAATGGAATATCGAGCCTTCCTATGTCGAGGACTCGCTTGTCACGGAAGTCCGGGCATCGCATTATCATCTGGGTGTCACGCTGCTGATCAACGACGGGGTACACCAACGCGAAGACGTTTACTTGAAACGCATCCGAGTCCATAACCATTGGGATAAGGTCCGCGAAATCCGGCTGTTCTTCAATCAAGACTTGGTCATTAACGAAACCGAAGTCGGCGATACCGCCGCATACTATCCTCTGAACAACACCGTGTTTCATTATAAAAAAGACCGCTACTTCATGTTCAACGGCCTGACCGGCAGCGAAGGATTGTATCAATATACGACCGGCGTCAAACGATTTTATAACGCCGAAGGCACATGGCGCGACGCCGAGGACGGCCACTTGTCCGGGAACGCTATCGCGCAAGGCTCCGTCGACAGCACGATCTCCCTGCGTGCGCACGTGGCGCCGAACGCGGACGAATCGCTCTACTATTGGATGAGCGCAGGGAAAGACCTTGAAGAAGTGAAGAAGCTCGACGCTTATGTGAAAGAGAGCCACCCCGACAAACTGCTGGAGCGGGCCATCATCTACTGGCAGCGCTGGGTCAACAAGTCGGAACGCGATTACGGCAACCTGACCGAAGCTTGTATCCGCATGTACAAACAAAGCCTGCTGATCGTCCGGACCCAAACCGACGTCAATGGCGCGATTATCGCGGCTAACGACTCGGAAATCATGCAATCGAACCGCGATCATTACAGCTACATGTGGCCGCGGGACGGCGCGCTGATCGCGTACGCCATGACGATGGCCGGGTACCAGGGGATGATTACGCCGTTCTTCCATTTCTGCGCGAATGCGCTGTCTCCGGAAGGCTACCTGCATCATAAATATAACCCGGACGGTACTGTGGGGTCCAGCTGGCACCCTTATCTGAACGGAGGCAAAATGCAGCTGCCGATCCAGGAGGACGAAACCGCGCTCGTCTTGTTCGCACTGTGGCAGGATTACGTCCGCCACGAGGTGATCGAGCTGCCGCAGTCCCTGTACCGGACGCTTATCCGGCGCGCGGCGCGGTTCATGTCCAGCTATCTGGAGCATGACTTGTCCCTGCCCAAGCCGAGCTACGACCTGTGGGAGGAACGGTACGGCATTTATACGTTCACCGCGTCGGCGGTGTACGGCGGGTTGATCGCCGCGGCCAACTTCTGCAGCCTGTTCGGCGACGAAGAACGCTCCAACCGGTACCGCCATACCGCCGAGAAGATCAAGAACGGCATCCTGAAGCATCTATGGGACGAAGAGGAAGGCCGGTTCGTCCGCGGCTTGTACCTCGAGAACGGACAATGGGTCAAGGATCGTACTTACGAGAGCAGCGTTTACGGCATCTTCGAGTTTGGCGTCCTGCCGGCCGACGACCCCCGCGTCGTCAGCACGATGCGGGCGAACCGCGATCGCTTAACCATCAAAACCGATGTCGGCGGCGTCGCCCGCTACTACCACGACTATTACTTCCAGCGTTCTTCCGATATCGAGAATATCCCGGGCAACCCGTGGATCATTTGTACGCTGTGGATCGCAGAGTGGGAAATCGAATACGCCAAGACGCTCGCCGATCTCGAATCGCCGCGCAAGACACTCGAATGGGTCGTCCAGCACGCGATGGAAAGCGGTATTTTGCCGGAACAGCTCGATCCGTTCAATGGCGATCCGGTCTCGGTCGCCCCGCTCACTTGGTCGCATGCGACCTACGTGCTCGCCGTCGTGAAGTATACCGAGAAGTACAAGAAGCTGCTCGCAGCTTCGAAATAAGTACAGAATAACGGGCAGTTCCGGGCAGGCAGAGCTCGGGTCTCCTGCTCCGGAGCTGCTCAAACCACACATAACAGAACAAAAGTTCGCTTGCATGTGAGACGATCGCAGCCTTGAACTTCATGGAATAAAGCAACGCTGTTCCGCTATTCCTCAATTCGAGCCAGCTCTAGCCCCTTAGCCGCTTGCAATTTAAATGTCATTTAAAATAACATGAACATCTCTTTTTTTCATCATTTCCGATGTTTCTATCTCTTGATTGTTTAAGAAGCATGTTAGTTCTTAAGTTCAATAATATAAATGTTATTTTACATAACACATATTGACATGTATATGCCTATGAATTACAATTCGAGGTAAGCGAATAAGTATCCCCTTTTCGTTTACTGGAAACCGTACATTTCTAGCTGCGAAATAAATAGGCACGTTGTGCGTATTTTTTTCGTAGCTTTTTTGCATTCAAAGGAAGTTGAGCTCTTCATTTTCATATCAAACGGAGGAGTCAGTCATGGGAAGCTTGCTGATCAAGAATGCGCAAATCGTGACGATGAATGCACGCGAGGACATTGTAACCGGAGACGTCCGGATTCAGGACGACCTCATTCACGCCATCGGGCCCGACTTACAACCGATACCGGATGAGACGATCATTGACGCAACAGGTAGAACCGTCATTCCCGGCTTCGTCCAAACGCATATCCACCTGTGCCAAACGCTCTTCCGAGGCAAAGCCGACGATCTGGAGCTGCTCGATTGGTTAAAAAAGCGGATTTGGCCGCTGGAAGCCGCTCACGATCAGGAATCCATCTATTATTCGGCCATGCTCGGCATTGGCGAGTTGATCCAAAGCGGCACGACAACCATTGTCGATATGGAGACGGTCCATCATACGGACTATGCGTTTCAAGCGATTGCCGAAAGCGGAATTCGCGCCTTATCCGGGAAGGTCATGATGGATAAGGGAGATGAGGTCCCTTTACCTTTGCAAGAGAATACCTGGAACTCCCTCCAACAAAGCGTCGATTTGCTGGAGAAGTGGAACGGCTTCGATAACGGCCGCATCCAGTACGCGTTCTCCCCGAGATTCGTCATCTCATGCACCGAAGCCTTGTTACGGGAGGTTCAGAAGCTCTCGGCGCAGTATGAGGCGAAGGTGCACACCCATGCTTCGGAGAATCAGCATGAGATTCAAATCGTACAGGCAGAAACCGGCATGCGTAATGTCGTCTACCTCGATCACTTAGGTCTGGCGAACGAACGGTTGATACTGGCGCACTGCATCTGGCTGGATGCGGAAGAGAAGCGGATTATCCGTGAGAGAGGCGTGCACGTCAGCCATTGTCCCGGCTCCAATCTGAAGTTGGCGTCCGGTATTGCCGATACGCCGGGGATGCTGGAACTTGATATTTCCTTAAGCCTGGGCGCCGACGGGGCTCCGTGCAACAACAATCTGGATATGTTTAACGAGATGCGGCTGGCCGCGCTTATTCAGAAGCCCGTTCACGGCCCGACGGCCATGAACGCCCGTAGCGTCTTTCGTATGGCTACCATTGGCGGAGCCCGGGCCGTCGGCTTGGAGAAGCAGATCGGAAGCTTGGAACTCGGCAAGAAAGCCGACATGGCGATCTTGAACCTGAACAACTTCCACATGTACCCGTCCTTCGATGTCGATCCGATCTCCCGGATCGTCTACTCCGCCACCAGAGCCGACGTCGAAACGACCATTATTAACGGCAAGATCATCATGGAGAACGGAAAGATGCGAACGATCAACAAAGACGTCATCTTGCACGAAGCGAATCGTTCGATCCAGCGTCTGTTGAAACGAACCGCAATCAGCCGCTAGCGAAACAGCCGGGGATACACAGGCGTCGGCGCTCTGTCGGGGCGCCGACGCCGCTCCTTCAGGCACGTGGATGGGGGATTGATTCGGCAGACTTGCGGCCATTCTCATAAGAAAAGCTCCTGATCGGAGCCCTTTCGAGGAAAATCGCTATATCTCAAGAGAAAAACAACCCCGACGAAGCAAGGTTGTCCGTTTATTCGTGGGCATAAGTTTGTTCGTACTTCGCTGCGTCCCAGAGCTTGTCCAATTCGGCCGGATCGCTCACCTCGACGACTAACACCCAACCCTGCCCGTAGGGTGACATGTTGATAAGGCCCGGGTTCTCGTTCAACTTCCGATTGATGTCGATCACCTTACCGGATACCGGCGCGTACAGTTCAGTAACCGTTTTCACCGATTCCATACTGCCGAACGGTTCTCCCGCGCGCAGCGTCTCCCCCACTTCCGGGAGCTCAATAAACACGATGACGCCGAACTCCTCCTGCGCAAAATCAGTTAACCCGACAACCGCGCGGTTTCCTTCAAGGCGTACCCATTCGTGATTTTCGCTGTATTTCAGTCCTTGGATGATTTCCATCGATCGCTCTCCTTCTTAACCTTCTTAAGCTCATATAGCGTGGAAAAACCCCAGAGCCTGCCCGGGTAGGCAGACTGAGGGGTATAAGGGTCGGAAAAATCCGATTATTTCGCCACCAAGTGCTTGTCCCCTTTTTTCCAACCAACAGGGCACAAACCGCCGGATTGCAAAGCTTCGAGTACGCGGAGCGTTTCTTCAACGCTGCGGCCTACATTGTTATGGTGAACGACTTGGTATTGCAATTCGCCTTCCGGATTGATGATGAACAAGCCGCGAAGCGCGATACCTTCTTCTTCGATCAATACACCGTAGTCACGGGCTACGGATTTCGTCAGATCGGATGCAAGCGGGAAGTTCAGCTTACCAAGACCGTTTTGGTCCACTGGTGTGTTGATCCATGCGCGATGGGAATGTTTGCTGTCAACCGATACGCCAAGGATTTCAGCGTTCACAGCTTTGAACTGAGGCGCCGCATCGCTGATCGCCGTAATTTCTGTCGGGCAAACGAAAGTGAAGTCGAGCGGATAGAAGAACAAGACGAGCCATTTGCCCTTGTAATCGGAAAGAGAGACTTTACCGAAATCGGAGCCATCGCCCAGAACTGTTTCCATCGTGAAATCAGGAGCCGGTTTACCTACTAAACGTTCAGACATGTGTATAATATCCTCCTTGTTGTAATTTATTGATAATGATTATCACACTTTAAATCCTATCATTCGACAATAGCAAAGTCAAGATTAAAGCAATTACTTCATGATAATCATTATAAACTGTCACATTTTGTACAAAATTGTCGGTCTCTTATCCCTTTTTGACTGGACTGACAAAGAAAAACTCTTAAGAAAGAGTATTTCCCAAGAGTTTAACTGTATACCCGGTTATAGTTTATTAACTAGCAAGCTTATTTACGGATTGCGTTCACGATCAAATCGCCCATCGCTACGGTACCGATGGCTTTGCTCTTATCGACAGCGATGTCGCCTGTACGGTGACCTGCATCAAGCACTTCTTTCACGGCGCGCTCGATCGCTTCCGCCGCGTCATGGTATCCGAACGTAAGGCGGTACATCAAGGCGACGGACAAGATGGTCGCGATCGGGTTCGAGATGCCTTGTCCCGCAATATCCGGCGCAGAGCCGTGTACCGGCTCGTACAAGCCGAAGGCGCCTTCGCCAAGGGAAGCGGAAGACAACATCCCGATCGAACCGGTCAGCATAGCCGCTTCGTCACTAAGAATATCTCCGAACATGTTCTCCGTCACGATGACGTCGAAGCTGGACGGACGGCGCAGCAGCTGCATCGCGCAGTTGTCCACGAGCACATGCTCAAGCTCGACATCCGGATATTCCGGCGCAATCCGGTTAACCACTTCACGCCACAGGCGGGAAGTCTCAAGCACGTTCGCTTTGTCGACCGAAGCAAGCTTCTTGCGGCGGGTTTGGGCAATTTCGAACGCTTGGCGCACGATACGCTCCACTTCTGTCACGTTATACACGCACGTATCGACGGCTTCCTGGCCTTGCGCGCCTTCGCGGCGGAACTTCTCTCCGAAGTAGATGCCGCCGGTCAGCTCGCGCACCACAATCAGGTCGGTGCCCTCGAGTACTTCCGGTTTCAAGGTCGAAGCGTCTTTCAAGCAATCGAACACGTTCGCCGGGCGAATGTTCGAGAATAAACCGAGTGCTTTACGAATGCCGAGCAAGCCCGTTTCGGGGCGAAGTTCTTTCGGGTTATTGTCCCATTTCGGACCTCCGACTGCGCCGAGCAGCACAGCGTCGGAATTTTTACAGATGTCCAGCGTCTCTTGCGGCAGCGGAGTGCCTTTCTCATCGATCGCGATTCCGCCGAACAGACCGTGCTCGAATTCAAAACGGTAGCCGAACAGCTCCTCTGTCTTCTTCATCACTTTAATCGCTTCCGCCACAACTTCGGGACCGATCCCGTCGCCTGCGATGACGGCGATTTTCTTTACATCTGCCATTCGTTCCACTCCTCATTTCATTGGGGTTCATTAGTTCAGTTGTAGCATATTTATCCGCTGTTTACAAAGATATAAAATCTATCATCTTCATAGGCATTGACTATATACCTATAGGTTGATCCTCGGGACCGATTTGAAGGTTGTCATCCTAGTTGCAAAGGATTAAAATAAATTTAATAGATTCAATACAACTATAAAGCGCGACATAACTGCCCGCTGTTAAAGGAGTCCATTCCCATGAATTATCGCTTCTCGGAGACGATCGACAGCTTCAAATCGTCCGCCGTTCGTGAGATTCTGAAGCTCACGCAAGGACGCTCGATCATTTCGCTCGCCGGCGGTTTGCCGAATGAGCAATACTTTCCGCTGGATGCCGTACGAGACGCGTTCGCGCGCGTGTTCGAGCAAGGCAACAGCGTACTGCAATACGGATTAACGGAAGGCTTCACCCCTTTACGGGAAAGCATTTCCAAGCATTTGGCGCGCAAAGGCATTCATGCCGGCATCGACAACATGCTGCTTACAACCGGCTCTCAGCAAGCAATCGACCTGCTGACGAAAATTTATGTCGACCCGGGCGACGTCATTCTGGTAGAGAAGCCGACGTATTTGGCCGCCATTCAAGTGTTTCAATCGCATAAAGCGCGGCTTGTATCGGTGGACTGCGACACGGACGGCATGAACCCGGAAGATTTGGAACGCAAAATCAAGCTGCATCAGCCGAAGTTCGTGTACGTCATCCCGACGTTCGCCAACCCGACAGGAAAAGCCTGGAGCATCGAACGCCGGCAGCATACGCTGGACATCTGTAAGCGCAACAACGTGCTCATTCTGGAGGACGATCCATACGGAGAGCTGCGTTTCGGCAAAGGCGAGCCCTTGCCTTCCATCTTCTCGCTGGGCGGCGAGGCGGACGGCAATCCGGTCATTTACACGAGCACCTTCTCCAAAATCGTCGCCCCTGCGCTGCGTACCGGCTGGGTCGTCGGCGATAAAGAAGTCATCCGCCATATGGCGCGCGCTAAACAAGCGGCCGACCTGCATTCGAGCACCATGGACCAGCAGGCGATCCACCAAATTTTCGAAAGCTTCGACATTTACGGTCACATTGATCTGATTCGTACGCAGTACGAGATCCGGATGCACCAGATGATCGATCTGTTGAAAGCGCAAAATTGGGATGGTGTAAAGTGGGTTGAGCCGAAAGGCGGCATGTTCATCTGGGTGGAGATGCCACAGCACATCGATACCGCCGAACTGATGAAGTTCGCCGTCGAGGAAGGCGTCGCTTTCGTACCGGGCGTCAGCTTCTATGCCGACGAGCCGCAAACGAATTCGATGCGACTCAATTTTACGCATACAGACTACGAAGAAATGAAAACGGCGTTCGAGCGGCTGAACCGCGCCATCGAAAAGTTACAATCGGTTGCCGTTCAACCGTAAGACACACTTCCGATTATTCGCCTTCTGAGCATAAAAAAAACGACTGACATTTAAATGTCAGTCGTTTTTGCGTTAAACCGTCGATACGTTGTTGCGTCCGCGTGCAGGCGTTTTGCGTTTGTCAATCAAACGGTTGATCGCATCCACATAGGCGCGCGCGCTCGCTTCGAGGATGTCTGTGCTCACGCCGCGGCCCTGTACGGAATAATCGCCCTGCTTCAGCACGACATGCACCTCGCCGAGGGCGTCCTTGCCTTGCGTCACGGATTGGATCGAGTAGTCGTCAAGCTCAACGTCTTCCTTCGTCGCTTTATCGATCGCATTGTAGATCGCGTCGACAGAGCCGTTGCCAACTGCCGCTTCATCCAGCGTCTGGCCTTCCAGCGTACGAATCCGCACCGTTGCGGTCGGCGTGGATTGGTTCCCGTACGACACTTGGATCATCTCGAGCGCGAACACTTCCGGCGTCTCGATCAACTTCTCCTCGACCAGCGCCAGGATGTCTTCGTCAGTGACCTGCTTCTTCTTATCGGCCAATGCCTTAAACTTCCCGAACGCCGTATTGAGCTGTTCGTCGTTCAAGCTGTAACCAAGCTCCACCAGCTTCTCGCGGAACGCGTGACGGCCGGACAGCTTACCCAGCGGCAGCTTGCCGCCCTTCAGCCCGATCTTCTCCGGAGACATGATCTCGTAGGTCGTCTTCTCCTTCAGCACGCCGTCCTGATGAATGCCCGATTCGTGCGCGAAGGCGTTGGCGCCGACAATCGCCTTGTTCCCCGGCACGACCATGCCGGTCAGCTTGCTGACCAAGCGGCTCGTACGCGCAATCTCGGATAACGTCAGCGTTGTCTTCGCCTGGAAGTACTCCTGACGCGTCTCGAGCGCCAACGCCACCTCTTCGATCGCCGTGTTGCCGGCGCGCTCGCCGATGCCGTTGATGGTGCCCTCGATCTGATCCGCACCGTTCAAAATCGCCGCCAAGGCGTTCACCGTAGCCATCCCGAGGTCATCGTGACAATGAGCGCTAAGCTGGATCTTCTCGATGCCCGGTACGGTTTCCTTCAACGTCTTGAAAATGTTGCCGTACTCATACGGGGTCATGTACCCGACCGTATCGGGGATGTTCACGACCGTCGCGCCGGAGCGGATCGCCAGATCGGTTACCTCGCAGAGGAAATCAAGCTCGGTACGCCCTGCATCCTCGGCCGAAAACTCGATTTTGCTGAAATATTTCCTGGCATACTTGATCGCCGCTTCAGCCGCTTCCAACACCTGATGCTTCTCCATTCTCAGCTTATGCTTGCGGTGAATGGGGCTGGTCGCCAGGAACAGGTGAATACATGGATCCTCCGCGCCTTGAAGCGCCTCACGCACGGCTTCGATGTCCTGCTCGCGCGAGCGGGACAACCCGATGACAGATGCATTCTTGACGGCTCTGGCCACCGCGTTAACGGCAGCCAGATCGCCGGGGGATGCTGCCGGGAAGCCGGCTTCGATGCGGTCTACGCCAAGCTTCTCGAGCTGCAAAGCAATTTCCACCTTCTCCTGAATGTTCAGGTTGACGCCTGGAGATTGCTCGCCGTCACGCAGCGATGTATCGAAAATATAAATTTTTCTCATGCCGGTTTCACCTACGCTTTACCGAAATATGGAATACTTACTTAAAGCAGAAAAAGGTACGGCTCGAAACGTGCGGAACGCCCGGCGCTTCCGGTTCGTCCCGCCTGACGTCATCAAGCCGACCTTATACAGTGCTGACATGTAAACCGCTGACTAGCGTAAAAACTACTTCTTGATCCAGTGCATCATTTCACGCAGCTGGGAACCGACTTGCTCCAATGGATGCTCGGACTCCAGGCGACGGGTAGCCGTCATGAATGCGTTGCCGGATTGGTTCTCCAGGATGAAGTCGCGAGCGAATTTACCTTGTTGGATATCGGACAGTACGCGCTTCATTTCTTTCTTCGTTTCTTCCGTGATGATGCGAGGACCGGTTACATAGTCACCGTACTCAGCCGTATTGGAGATCGAATGTCTCATCGTTGCGAGGCCGCCCTCGTACATCAGGTCAACGATCAGCTTCAGCTCGTGCAAACACTCGAAGTAAGCCATCTCTGGAGCGTAGCCTGCCTCTACCAACGTTTCGAAGCCCGCTTTCACGAGTGCGGACGCGCCGCCGCAAAGTACGGCTTGCTCGCCGAACAAGTCGGTTTCGGTTTCTTCGCGGAAGGACGTTTCGATAACGCCTGCGCGTGTGCAGCCGATTCCTTTTGCATAAGCAAGGCCGATTTCTTTCGCTTGGCCGGTTGCATCTTGGTGAACGGCGATCAGACCAGGTACGCCAAAGCCTTCCACGTATACACGGCGAACCATGTGACCTGGAGATTTCGGAGCGACGAGGAATACGTCTTTATCCGCGGACGGATTGATTTGCCCGAAATGAACGTTGAAACCATGGGAGAACATGATCGCTGCGCCATGCTTCAGGTTCGGTTCGATTTCGCTTTTATATACGCGAGCTTGCGTCTCGTCCGGCATCAAGATTTGTACGATGTCGGCCAATTTCGTAGCTTCTGCTACCGAGTACACGTCAAAACCGTCGTTTTTCGCTTGTTCGAAGGATTTACCTTGGCGAAGACCGATAATAACTTTCAAGCCGCTGTCGCGCAAGTTTTGCGCCTGAGCGTGGCCTTGGCTTCCGTAGCCGATAATCGCAATCGTTTTGCCTTTCAGAACGTTCAGGTCTGCATCTTTTTCATAATACGTAGTTACTGCCATGGTATAATAGCTCCTCCTTTAATTTAAAACCCTGTGAGTGGGTGCTCAAACGCACCACCGGCCTGCGGGCTTCTGTCCGTAGGAAAGGTCATCCGCTTGAGATCCCACTCACAGGAACATTGTACTATGTTTTGGGTTACTTCACCATACCGCGAATCATCGCGGTTACGCCCGTGCGGGATAATTCCTTAATGCCGTAAGGCTTAAGCAGCTCGGTCATCGCGTCGATTTTCTCGGAATCGCCGACGACCTGCACGATCAGCGAGTTCGGGCCGATGTCGACGACCGCTGCGCGGAACGTCTCGACGACGCCGAGAATTTCGGGCCGCATATTCGGCTCGGCATTCACTTTGATGAGCGCGAGCTCGCGGGCGACCATCGGATTGGAGCTCAGATCGACGACCTTGATGACGTCGATCAGCTTATACAGCTGCTTGGAAACCTGCTCCAACGTATGATCGTCTCCAGTCGTGACGATGACCATGCGCGAGAGACCGTTCTCCTCCGATTCCCCGACTGTAATGCTCTCGATATTGAAACCCCGGCGGCCGAACAGGCCGGATACGCGCTGCAGCACACCGGGCTGGTTATTCACTAGAACGGAAATGGTGTGTTTGCGTGTCATTCCGAATCCCCCAGTATCATTTGATCTATCGTCGAGCCTTGCGTTACCATCGGGAACACGTTCTCGTGCTTCCGAACGACGAATTCGACGAGAACCGGACCCGGGGTATCGAGCGCTTCCTGCCAAGCGCGGCGCGCTTCTTCCTTGTTCGTAGCGCGAAGGCCCTTCACGCCGTAAGCTTCCGCCAGCTTCACGAAATCCGGGCTGCCGGCCAAGTCGATATGGCTGTAGCGATTATCGTAGATGATTTCCTGCCACTGGCGAACCATACCGAGCACTTGGTTATTGATGACGACGATTTTCACCGGAATTTTGTTAATGGCGCAAATCGCCAGCTCCTGCGAGCACATTTGCATCCCGCCGTCGCCGTTGATCGAGACGACCAACCGGTCAGGATTCGCTACTTGCGCGCCGATCGCCGACGGGAATCCGAAGCCCATCGTGCCCAGGCCGCCCGAAGTGATCCACGAACGCGGCTTGTTGAATTTGTAGAACTGCGCGGCCCACATCTGATGCTGGCCGACGTCCGTTGTGACGATCGCATCGCCTTTCGTCGTCTCATGAATCATCTCGATCACATACTGCGGCTTCAGCTCAGTCTCAGAGTCGTTGTACTTGAGCGGATTGTTCCGCTTCAGCTCTATCACTTCCGCGATCCAGCTCTCCGACTTTGCCGCTTTCGCCTTCTGGTTGGCCAGCTGCAGAACGGCTTTGATGTCGCCGACTACCGGAATGGCTGTCTCGACGATTTTGCCGATCTCCGCCGGATCGACGTCAATGTGCACGATCTTCTTCGCTTTCGGCGCGAAGCCGTCCACCTTCATCGTCACGCGGTCGTCAAAGCGGGCGCCGATGCCGATCAGCAGGTCGCAGTTTTGCAGCGCCATATTAGCCGCATACGTGCCGTGCATGCCCGGCATGCCGAGCCACAAATCGTCGGCGCTCGGGAATCCGCCCAAGCCGAGCAGCGTTGTGGTAACCGGGATGCGCGTTTTGCGCACGAATTCCATCAGCTCTTCCGCCGCATTCGCATATACAACACCGCCGCCGGCAATAATCATCGGGCGTTCGCTCGCTGCGATGGCTTCCAGCATCCGGTCGACCTGCAGCTTGTTCGGCTGCACCGTCGGATGATAGCCGCGAATATCCACCTTGTCCGGATACGAGAACGGGGCCGCCGCGTTGGAGACATCCTTCGGAATATCGATCAGCACCGGACCTTTGCGCCCTGTCGATGCGATATGGAACGCTTCTTTAATAATGCGGGGCAGATCCTTCACATCGCGCACCAAGTAGCTGTGCTTCGTAATCGGCATCGTGATGCCGGTAATATCCGCTTCCTGGAACGCATCCGTTCCAATCACCGTCGTCGCGACATTGCCGGTAATGACGACGAGCGGCACCGAATCCATATACGCGGTGGCGATCCCCGTAACGAGGTTCGTCGCTCCCGGCCCGCTCGTGGCGATACAGACGCCGACCTTACCGGTCGAACGGGCGTAACCGTCCGCCGCATGAATGGCTCCCTGCTCGTGACGCGTCAGCAAATGATTGAAATCGGGATTGCCGTGCATCGCATCATAAATATATAAAACCGCTCCACCCGGATAACCGAAGACGCAATCGACACCTTCCAGCAGCAAGCTGCGCAACAGCATTTCCGATCCGGTGATGACATCTGGCTTCAACAGCTCTTCGCGAAGCTGCTCTTTAGACTTTTGTGTGGTTTGTAAGATCATGGGTTGGGCCTCCTTCTCTAGATTTAGGACGACGCTTGTAAAATAAGCAAAAAACCCCTCTCGCCCCCAAACGCAAATGCGCCTGACGGGACGAAAGGGGTTGATCTTCCGTGGTACCACCCAAATTTGTTAAATGCCTCACGGCAAATAACCTTAGCAGGTAATGAACGTTGCTAGCAAACGTTACGCTTACCCTCGGCACAATAACGAGTGCCAATCCGATTTTCCCTACTAGCTGCAGCTTGGCATAGCCGCACTTTTCAGGAAAACAGCTCCGAGGTGAGCTCGTAGATAAGGGATTATGGCATTGGTTTCAGCAAATCCAAATGCTCTCTGAACATAAGGGCCCTTAGCACTTCGTCCTCTTCACAGCTGTTAACTGCTGTTTTGTACTTTAATGTATTATATGACGAATCGAGGACTTCGTCAAGAAGAATCGATTTCGGCCTTGCTTCGCGCCTACGGGCAAAAACCGCCGGTTGCGAACGAAAGGTATTCTGCGAAAGTTGTCGTTAGAGGTTGTCAATCATGGACAGGCCGGGTAAAAAGACGTACCTGTACCGTTAAACTTGAAGGGAGTGATTGAAGTTGCGCAAGCCCCTCTTGTCGATTCTCGCTGCTCTGATCCTCATTTCCGCCTTGAGCGTTCTGCTTGTAGCGAACCTTCCGTCCGACCTTCAAGCCGCTTCGCCCCAAGCATCGGCTTCCGTTCAGCAAGCCGCACCTGCACCGGCTGCCGGACGGGTATTGAAGCCCGTACCGAAGTCGCCGCCGTCAGACCAGCCGCTGCTCACATTCTCTGTGCTCAGCGATGCGCACGTCCGCGCTGAAGACGAGTCGTCCCATCAGAAGTTAAGCGCCGCTTTAAGCGATCTGCATAACCTAGATCCGAATGCGGAAGCCATCATCTTAAACGGCGACATGACCGACGGCTTACCCGAGGATTATGAAGCTTTCCGGAACATTCTGGAAACTGCTCCGCTTCCGGACAAGCTCTTGTATGCGATTGGAAATCACGAATACTATAAAGCCTGGCATGACGATCAGGGCCGATGGAAGCCGGCAAGCTTCCCCAATGGCGAAACGGAGCAGACGTCCCAGACGCGCTTCCTGCAATTCTCCAACGCCGAGAACCTCTATTTCGAGCGGATCATTGCAGGATACCGGTTTATCGTGCTCGGTTCGGAACAATACCGGCAATCCGCTCCGGGTAATGGAGAGGATGCTGTTCTTTCTGCGAAGCAGCTGCATTGGTTGGACGAGAAGCTCCACGAGGAGGACGGTTCCGGCAATCCGATCTTCGTGTTCTTGCATCAGCCGCTTCCTTACACGGTAGCCGGCAGCGGGCTGAATCGCGGGGTCGTGGCCTATACCGAGCTCAAA
Source organism: Paenibacillus sp. JCM 9796 (assembly GCF_055379675.1). NCBI lineage: Bacteria > Bacillati > Bacillota > Bacilli > Caryophanales > Paenibacillaceae > Paenibacillus > Paenibacillus sp. JCM 9796. The sequence goes on along the minus strand of NZ_AP043723.1, from coordinate 3,419,089 downwards.
TCGATTTTGTCGAAATACCCGCAGGTTATTTTCTTCTCAAGCCACACGCACTGGGAATTGAAAACGCCGTATACGATGAGATGGGATCAATTTACCATGATCAACACCTCCTCCGTAGGTCATCCTTTAACGGATGACGGGAAGGGAGGCGAAACGGAGACGGCGCCCGAAGATAGCGAAGGGTTATTCGTTCGCGTCTTCGCAGACCGGGTGGAGGTGCGGGGCCGTGACTTTGCCCGCAATCGCTGGGTGCCTGAAGCTCAGTTCAGCGTGCCCGTTCCCGGCAGGTGAACGGAAAGGAACCTTACAACGAAGGCATGAAGCCATGCGCAAGGTGCCGGCGTGCGTCGGATGCTCCATCCTTCGCTCGCCGGCATCAGTCTGGCTTGCCCCAGGTAATAACACAAAAAACCCATGGAGTGCACTCTGCTGAACAGCAGAGCGCGCTCCATGGGTTTTAATGTTTGATCTTTAAGCGTTAACCTTTTGTTTAGCGGTTTCGGCGAGCGAGTTGAACGCACTGATATCGTTAACCGCGAGGTCAGCAAGCATTTTGCGGTTTACTTCTACGCCAGCAAGTTTCAGGCCATGCATCAATTTGCTGTAGGACAGGCCGTTTTGTCGAGCAGCCGCGTTGATCCGGACGATCCACAATTTGCGGAAGTCGCGTTTTTTCTGACGACGGTCACGGTATGCGTACAGCAGGGATTTCATAACCTGCTCTTTAGCTGTTTTAAATAATCTATGTTTCGAACCGAAATAACCTTTAGCAAGCTTCAAAATCTTCTTGCGACGACGAGTGCGGATAAAGCCGCCTTTTACTCTTGCCATGACAATCTACCTCCAAGAATGTTGTTTATGGATAACGAAACGAATCGTAATTTGACAATTAACCTTTGATGTTAGCAAGCTGCTGCTTCAGGCGTCTTACATCGCCAGGAGCCATGACCGGGTTCGTTCCGAGCACGCGCTTTTGGCGGCCGGATTTGCCCGACAGCAGGTGGTTTTTGTAAGCTTTGTAACGTTTCACTTTACCGGTACCTGTAATCTTGAAACGGCCTTTCAGGCTGCTGTGTGTTTTCATTTTTGGCATGGGGTGTTCCTCCTTAAAGAATGAAGTTTATTGCTGCTGCTTCGGCGACAAGATCATGATCATGCTTCGGCCTTCCAGCTTCGGCCTGCGCTCGATCACGCACAGCTCTTCCACTTCGGCTGCCATCCGTTCCAGCTGGCGCTGGCCGATCTCGGCGTGAGCGATCTCACGTCCGCGGAATCGAACGGAAAGCTTCACTTTATCGCCATCACTCAAGAACTTCGTGACGTTGCGCAGCTTCGTCTGGAAATCGTGTTCGTCAATCGTAGCGCTCAAGCGAATTTCTTTGAGTTCCACGATTTTTTGGTTCTTACGGGCTTCCTTCTCTTTCTTCTGCGTTTCATAGCGGAATTTCCCGTAGTCCATAATGCGGCATACCGGCGGTTTCGCCGTAGGAGCAACGTTCACCAAATCCAGATTCAGATCCTGCGCAATTTGCAGCGCTTCACGAATCGGCTTAATGCCCAGTTGTTCCCCGTCTGCCCCAATCAGTCGAACTTCTCTCGCCCGAATGTCATCATTAATCATGTGCTCTGTACTAATAACCTGCCACCTCCAAAGGATTATATAAAAAAGACGTAGGCGCTTAGCGCCCACGTCGGTTTAGGTTCAAGTGATCGAACGAACCGATTGCATAATCAGTCATTCATGCCATTCACTCTCATTCATAACCAGCCAACCTTAGTCGGGCAGGTGAGAAGCGGGCGCTTCTTCTTCGCACCAAAACAATATATCACAAGTTCTTGGGTAAAGTCAATGTCCCATTTACAGCTATCCCGCCTGCTTGCTCTGCACTTCTTCCAGCCGGATGACACGGGTGTGCTCCGTATGGCTCCACTGCTTATTGTTCTGCGTGAAGAAGGCGTAAACCGTGATCGGCCACCAGGAAAGCAAATAAACCGGGAACGTGATCAAATACTTGTAAGTCTTAAGCGGCGCTTTCTCAAGCACGATCGCCGTAACGAACTGACCGTAGGACAGAACGGAGTAAATAGCGAACATCAACGGCGCCATTTCGTAAAGCGACGTAAACTTCTCGAAATTCGGAACAATCAAGTTAATCCACAGCACGATCGTCAATATCGAGCCGATAAAGACGTTGTAAACGTTCAGCGCGTAAACCGCCGTATCAATCTTGGCCCAGCTTCTCTCCTTAACCCCCGACCAGAACAGCGGGAGGAAGTAACGGCGCGCGACGTCGAAGTGGCCTTGCATCCAGCGCAGGCGCTGACGCGCGGAGGCCTTGAAGGTCAGTGGCTTCTCGTCGTACACTTTGGCATCGTAGTTGAATGTCGGATTCACGCCGCGCATGACGCAGCGCATCGTAAATTCCAAGTCTTCTACGAGGCTTGTTGCGCCCCAGCCCATCTCTTTAAGCAAGTTCGTTTCAAAGCACATGCCTGTACCGCCCAAGTAGTTGGCAAGCCCCAGATTTGTCCGCGGCAGCTGCCACAAGCGGTTGCAATACCAATACGTGATCGCATAAGCCGCGGTGATCCAGGAGTCATGCGGATTTTTCGTATCGAGATACGCCTGGATCACTTTGGAGCCGTTGCACAGGTCGTTGTTCATATGTGTCAAGTAATCCGGGTTCACCAGATTGTCGGCGTCGAACATGACAATCGCGTCGTATTGACGCGGCATTTTCCAAAGCTCCTTCAGCATCCACTCAATGGCATACCCTTTGCCTCGCAGCTTCGGATTTTTCCGTTCGCAAGCGTGTACGCCCATATCGCGGGCGATCTGCGCCGTATTGTCGGAGCAATTATCGCAAATAACGAAAATATCGTACAGTTCCTTAGGGTAGTCGAGCGTCTTCAGATTCTCAATGAGCGCCCCGACAACCTGCTCCTCATTGTGCGCAGCGACGAGTACGGCAAACGATTTTTGCGGCGCGTGGTTGGCCTTGTTCTTACGACGATACCAACCGAAAAACGACAGAAGCAGCTGATAGCCTCCGATTACAGCCAATAAAATTTGGAGGCCTAGCAGGATACTGTCCAACATGAAACATCCCCCTTTTTTTGTATGTACCCCTTTTGTCTTTCTTTTCTAGTTTTCGCTTTTAATACGGATTCGATGGCGTGATCAGGAATGCGTGGGTCGCCGAATATGATTTTCCTCTCTTTGGTCCGATTTGTCAAAAGCGCAATGCCGCTTGATTAAGTCAGATCTCTGTCATTTCGGGGAAAAAGCTCCGCAATTCCGCTCAGGTTCTTCGCCATCCATCTTTTTACGTCTTATTTTCATCGTTTTTCAAACTTTTTATAAGCTGCATTTGGAAATATTTTTCTTCACGCTGAAGATGCCGGGGTACAAACTATTTCAATACGACGTCTTTCTCCTCACGCGATCGTAACGACGCTTCCGCCACCTTCCGGCAGCTGTCGTACAATCCGGCGAAAATCGCGTCCCACGATTGCTTCATGCTATAGGTTCGTCCGGCCGCGGCAAGTTTTTGCGCAAAAGAGCGGTCCGTGAAAATTTTGTGCGCCGCTTCGACAAATTCCGAAACTTGGCCGGGAGCGCACAACAAGCCGGTTCGGCCGTGCTCGATATTGTCGGCCACGCCTCCGGCGTTCGCTCCGACAACCGGCGTCCCGGAAGCCATCGCTTCGAGGATGACGTTACCGAACGTTTCGGTTGCAGAAGGAAACACGAACACATCGGCCGCGGCATAGAGATCGCTCAGCGCCTAGCCTTGCTGAAAGCCGGTAAACGTTATGTCGGGATCACCTCCATACTGCTCCGTAAGCGGCTTTAGCAGCGGCCCGTCGCCAGCTATGATCAAGTGCGAACAGGCCCGCATGTGTGCCGGCAACGATTCGAAAGTGCGCATCAACACGTCGACGCTCTTCTCGGGAGCCAGTCTTCCAACATATAACATGACGAACTTACCCGGAGAAAGGTTGCGGGCGGCAAGCACTTCCTTTCGATCCGCGAACGGATGAAAGCGCTGCACATCGACGCCGCGGGACCAAATCTCTACGAAATTGAGCCCTTTTTCCTCCAAATGTTTCTTTGCGGAACGGGAAGGAACGTAAATGCGTTGACAGTCCTGATGGAACCAAAGCATGTATTTCCACAGGATCGGCTCCATCCATTGCAGTTTATAGTAAGCGAGATACTGGTCGAAGTGAGTGTGGTAGGACGCTACCACGGGTATGTGATGCCGCTTCGCGTAATGCAGCCCGACCAGCCCCAGGTTGAAGGGTGTCGCCAAATGAATCAGATCGGGGGCAAAAGCTCTGAGCGTTTTCTTCAGATTCATCGGGTCCGGGATAGCCATTCGGCACTCCGGATACAATAAAAAAGGGATACTGTAAAATCGTTCCACCATCCGTTGATTCGTTTCGGCAGCCGAGTGACTTAACGGCGCAAACACCATGCACTCCACCCCGCGCGTTTCCAAGTAATTCACCCATCGACCGAGCGTTTGCGCAACACCGTTCACATCCGGCACATACGTATCCGTAAACAGGGCTACTCTCATAATTAACCTCCTCCAAGTTTTGTTGAAACAGTAATCCGCGTTAGCAGATGACGTGAGACAAAACTACATCGGAAGCATAAGCCGGGTTTTGTCGAAACCGTCATACACGTTGGCGGATTACCTGAGACAAAACTGACATTGGAAGCATAAACCGGGGTTTTGTCGAAACTGCAATCGGCATCGGCGGTTTACGGTGAGACGAAACCGGCGGCTGAAGAATACAATGGACCGTATGGCACGCCGTACAGTCTACCCGGCTGAAGACGTTCACGAGGCGGGAAGCAGCTGCATAAGGAAACTTTCGGGTTGGCCGGCCGTATTAAGGGATACGTTACAAGCGGCAAGTTTCACAAGCTATCTTATCCAAACATTGTTAACGGGGCGTCAATGCAACATTAATTTTTTCTATTCTTTCCGTTGATACTCCATTAACAATTGACAGCTACAATAAAAGTAAGCGCATGACGAAAGCTAATTCCACAGCAGGAGGCGATAACTCTTGAGCCGTGTCGTAACTTGGCTGCAGCATCATGAAAAACGGATGTTTTGTTTTGTGAATCAGCGTATTCAGCACGACGTGCTTGACTTATTCTTTAATGCCTTTACCCATATCGGAGGCGCGACGGTCATGATCGTCACCGCGTTGTCCATTGCCCTATTCACCGGCGGCGATTGGAGAACGGCCGGCATTCAGAGCTGCGCGGCGCTGGCCGTGAGTCATTTGCCCGTGGCTATTATTAAGAAGAAATACCCCAGATTGCGCCCTTATCTCGTCCTTCCCGATACCCGCGCCTGCAAAAATCCGCTGACCGACCACTCTTTTCCTTCCGGCCATACGACGGCGGTATTCTCCGTTCTGGTACCGCTGATGTTTATCGGCCCGTGGACGTTCGCACTGTTCCTGCCGGTCGCCGCTTTGGTCGGCGTTTCACGTATTTATTTGGGCCTGCACTATCCTTCCGATTGTCTGGCCGGCAGCTTGATCGGAACCGTAACCGCCGTCTCGGCTGTAGCCGTGCTGTAGGAAGCAAACCCCATGGAAGGCAAGCCTAAATCACAAGGTACCCGGTGGAGGGAATTCGCCAATGCGTAAAAAGAGGGTTCTATTGTTATCCGAAGGCTTCGGGGCGGGACATACGCAAGCGGCGCACGCGCTGGCCCGAAGTTTGCGCCTGCTTGCGCCGGATATTCAAACCCGCGTGCTGGAGCTCGGGAAGTTTTTACACCCGATGCTGGCTCCTTGGGTATTTACGGCGTACCGGAAGACGGTATCCACCCAGCCCAGACTGTATGGGATGGTGTACAGGTCGCGTTACAAAAAATCGCTGAACCGCATGACACAGCTCGCCTTGCACCGCATTTTTTACGCACAGGCGGCAGCCGTCATCCGTCAGCTGCGTCCCGATACGATCGTGTGTACGCACCCGTTCCCCAGCGCGGTCGTTTCCCGTCTGAAACGAATCGGTCTCGACGTTCCTTTATGTACGGTCATTACCGATTACGACGTTCACGGGGCATGGGTAAGCCGTGAAGTGAACACCTACCTGGTGCCCACTGAGGACGCCAAGCAAACCTTGCTTAGCCGCGGCGTACCGGCCGATTCGGTTCAGGTGACCGGCATTCCGGTGCACCCGAATTTCTGGAAGGCGCACAACCGCGACGAGCTGCGCGCTCGCTTCGGGCTAAAGGCCATGCCGACGGTGCTCGTGATGGGCGGCGGTTGGGGATTAATGAAGGGAAAAGCGTTCCTCGATCATCTCGTGCAGCGGCGGGAGGACATACAGCTCGTTATTTGCCTCGGCAGCAACGAGAAAGCCAAAGCTGCGCTGCTCGCAGATGAGCGGTTTCGACATCCCCATGTGCGCCTGCTCGGTTTTACCCATGAAATCGACAAATGGATGGACGTGTCTGACTTGCTGATCACCAAACCGGGAGGCATGACATGCACGGAAGCTATGGCGAAGGGAATCCCGATGCTGTTCTACGAGCCGATCCCGGGCCAGGAAGAGGAAAACCTTCAATATTTCATTCAGCAGGGGCTCGGGGAACCGATACGCTCGCCGGAAACCGTCAATCGTTGGTTTGACATGCTGGCGGAGCAATATCCGGTCATGCGGCATAGACGTGAAGCGCGCGGAACCAGCGCAGCCGCTTACCGTCCGATGGATTGTTCGCGCGTGATCATCGATCAGCTGGCGGCTGCCGGCTGCTGGACCAAGTCTTCATAGCCGAAAAGCCCTGACCGGGGGTCAGGGCTTTCTCGCGCGGAGCCAAGCTCCGCCAATGTCATAACGAAAGTAAGATGGAGGGCTTATAACGAAGCCCGGTGAAATATAGCGGACCGGTAAGGTACCATCGGAACGAAAACGGGCGAACCGTCATTCAACCAAATAGACGCGAGATCGTTCCGTTATTATTGCCGCAGGAGTTAGTTCGCGTTTCCTTCCGGTTCAGCCCCCGCCTCGTCTTCCTCCGCCAATCGCTTCACATGAGCGGCCAGCGCCTTCTCGCCGATCACGACTTCCACCCGGTGAATCGGCATCCCCCGCTCGAAAAATTTCGTCTCGTATTCCGTCATCACCAGATCGGTGCGCGGCCCTTCGGCATGCAGATCGAGCGAAATATTGCGCATCCTCAGTCCGAGATCGGCGAACGAGTTCAAAGAAAATTCGAACAAGCTGCGGGAATCCGTCTTGAAATGAATTTCGCCGTTATCGTTCAGGACTTTCTCGTATTTACGGACAAAAGCGGCATGCGTCAGCCGACGGCGCGCGTGCTTCTTTTTCGGCCACGGGTCGCTGAAGTTCAAATAGATGCGGTCCAGCTCACCACTCTCGAAGATGTCCTCCAAATATTCGATATTGAAACGAACGAGCCGCAAATTCGACAAGTCGCCGCCATGAACCTCACGGGAATCGCGTGCTTTCTCGCTGCCTCTGCGAATCAATTCGTCGTACATGTCGATGCCTATGTAATTCGTTTGCGGGTTGAGCGCGCTTAGCTCGCTGATAAACTTTCCTTTGCCCATGCCGAGCTCCACATGAATCGGACGGTCATTGCCGAACACTTCCCGCCAACGGCCCTTATGAGCCTGCGGTTCCAAAACAACCAGCTCGGGCTGAGCCTCCAGCGCTTCTTTTATTCCTTTACGTCCTCTTAGCCGCATACTCGATTTTCCTCCAACCGCAATTTACGCGCGTCCTGTTCTGAAACCCGGGACAGCCGTTTTCCTTTGTCGATTATACTCAATAATACCGGCAATGAAAAGACCGAACCCGGGCGATCGTTCGTTCGCTTAAGGTTCGGCCGCAGTCGGTGCGTGAAGGCTGGCTTTCCGTCTTTATACTTTACTTCGCACGGTCTACATCCTCGTCCCTGCTGCGTCCGCGCATGCCCGCTAATCCGAGAAGACCCAGGAGGCCCAACCATCCCCAATTGCTGCCGTTCGCCGTGGTTGCGTTGTTCGCCGTGTTCGTCCGGTACGAGAGCGTACTGTAATTGCCTCCATACCCGTAGCCGGTGCGATCGGCGGTATTCGGGTAAGTGTTCATGCGGTCGAGCATGTTGTCGTTGTAGCCGGTTCCCGTCGTGGTTGTCGTTCCGGTCGTGCTTGTGCCCGGTGTCGAAGGGCCGTAGCCGGCCGTGCCCGTCGTAGTCGGGTTAACCCTGCCCGTGGCGCTAGTCGCTCCGGTGCCGTATGTCCCGTTGGTGTTGTAAGTTCCATACGTGCCCGACGTACCGGTAGTTCCGGTTGTACCGGTAGCAGCTGTCTCGGCGAACGCCTGACCTCCGAAACCTAATGCAGTCGTCAACGCTAACGCAAGCACTGTTTTACCGAACTTGTTCATGATGTGAGAAATCTCCCTTCTCCAATCGAAAGTTGGTTAGCCGCCCTGCAACCATAGGATGAACCTCGGCGCTTCTTGTTATCCGATTCGGGACAAGGGGGCTATTGTCAAGGGAAAGTTCGCTTTTCCGCCCTGTTTTTTGTAAAATGATTGAGAGCCATCGTGCTCGCAGCAACCTGAATTTGAAGGAGTCCATACGCCATGCAAGCAACGGAATCAACCGGACCCCGTTTATGGGGAGATAAACGGTTTCATACATGGAATTACGAAATGCGCCGGCAATTCGGCACCAAAGTGTTCAAAGTGATGCTCGACGCCGGTTTTACGTGCCCCAATCGGGACGGAACCATTGCGACCGGCGGGTGCACGTTCTGCAGCGCCCGCGGCTCGGGCGATTTCGCCGGCAGCCGCCGCGACGACCTCGTGACGCAATTTAACAAAATTCGCGACCTGCAGCATCAGAAATGGCCGGAAGCGCAATATATCGGTTATTTTCAAGCCTATACGAATACGTACGCTCCCGTCGAAGAGCTCCGTGAGTATTATGAAGCGATCTTGCAGCAGCCCGGGGTTGTCGGGCTGTCGATCGCCACTCGGCCGGACTGCTTGCCGGACGATGTGATCGACTATTTGGCCGAGCTGAACGAGCGGACGTACCTCTGGGTCGAGATGGGGCTGCAAACCGTGCACGAACGCACGTCCGAACTCATCAACCGCGCGCACGACACCGCCTGCTACCTGGACGCCGTCGCCAAGCTGCGGGCGCGCGGCATCCGCGTTTGCGCCCACATTATATACGGGCTGCCGCAGGAGACACACGAGATGATGCTGGAAACCGGCCGGCAAGTGGCGCATATGGACGTGCAAGGGATTAAAATTCATCTGCTCCATCTGATGCGCAAAACGCCGATGGTTAAGCAGTACGAAGCCGGGCTGCTGCAATTCCTCGAGAAAGATGAGTACGTGAGCCTGGTCGTCGACACGCTGGAGCTGCTTCCGCCCGACATGATCGTTCACCGGCTTACCGGGGATGCGCCGCGCGACTTGTTGATCGGTCCGATGTGGAGCCTGAAGAAGTGGGAAGTGCTGAACGCATTCGACCAAGAACTGGTTCGCCGGGACACTTGGCAAGGGAAAAAGTGGACTTCGGCATGAACCGACCGTTCCCCGCGAGCGAGCCTCGATCCTCGTAGGAAGACGACGATTCCAGAATGTGAGGGGGCTTGACGATGAGAACCATTCCGCAGCGCTCTAACGCCGCTCTGCTGCTCGGGGTCGCGCTGCTGGCCGCGACCGGCTGCAGCTCGGAGCCGGTCCGGCCGGCGGCTCCGCAAGCTGCCGCACCCGCCGCCGATAGCAGCGGGACGGGTGCGCCCCTGTTGCCGCCGCCGAAGGCTGCGCCTGTTGCCCCGCAGGGGGCAACAGGCGCGCCCGCGGGCACCGGCGGCGGCGCAAGCGCTGGAGCCGCCGGCAGCAGCCCGGCGGCGGCTATGCCCGGAGCGCCCGCGGCGAAGCCGGGCGGCGCGCAGGTGTTCGCTGCGCAGGCGGAGGCCGAGCCGCAGCGAGCGCCGGTTGCACCAGGCAAGGTGACGGCGCCGGCGGTAGCAACCTCGGAGCCGGGTTCCGGCTCCGGCAGCAGCGGCTTCGCCGCCCCGGCGAAGCCGCGCGAGCCCGCGATGGCGGAGCCCGCGGCTGCCGATGTGTCGGCGCAGGCCCAGCCGCTCTACAAAGATAATTGCCTCGCCTGCCACGGCGATCAATTGCAAGGAAACGTCGGCCCCAGCCTGTCGAAGGTCGGCGGACGGAAATCGAAAGCGCAGCTCGTGGAACAGATTCGAGAAGGCAGCAGCGATATGCCCGGCTTCAAGGAAACCTTAAGCGAAGAAGAAGTGGAAACGTTGGCCGCTTGGCTGACCGTGAAGAAATAAGTGAAGAAATAAGCGACTATACTTAAGAACTTGTACGACTGAACACTGATGCAGGAAAGGAAGTCGTTCGTCCTTGGGATTCATCTCTATTCTTAGTTTCGCGCATAAATTAATGGAAGAACGCGTACAGGCCGGCGAAACGGTCATCGATGCCACCGCCGGCAACGGCGTGGACACGGTGTTTCTGGCCAAGCAAGTCGGCATGGAGGGCATCGTGTACGCCTTCGATATTCAAGAAACAGCGATCGCATGCACCGCGGCACGCTGCGCGCAAGAAGTGCCGGGGCACCGGGTGGAGCTCGTTCTCCGCAGCCATGCGGAGCTGGCCGATGCCATTCCCGTAGAGCACCACGGACGGATCGCCGCCGTGGCGTTCAACCTCGGCTATTTGCCGGGACACGATCACGGCACCGTCACGCTGCCCGACTCCACGCTTGCCGCGCTGCAGGCTGCGGCCGGACTGCTGCGCCGCGGCGGCATCATCACGATCGTGCTGTACACGGGGCACCCGGGCGGACCAGAAGAAGCCGAAGCCGTGGAAGCTTGGGCGGCCGCCCTGCCGCAAGCGGACTACCAGGTGCTCACCTACCGATTCCTGAACCAACGCAACCGCCCGCCTTATGTCATCGCTATTGAAAAAAGATAGTCTTGTATACCCGAAACATCCCCTTTTGATCCAAAAGCGGGATGCTTTCTTTGTATAGACGGTCTCTCGCGCTATAGCGCATTCCCGCTTGAATTGATATAATTTTCAAGAAGTGAGAGGATTCAAGAGACACGAAAGTAGGGAGCGCGCAAAACCATGAAACCATACCCGTTGAAATGCAATCCGGAGTTTAAAAACAGAGTGTGGGGCGGGCGAGCCTTGGAGCAATTCGGCTTAGCGCTGCCCGAAGGTCCTATCGGCGAAGGCTGGATGATCGGCGATCACCCGAACGGCACGACAACGGTCGCGAACGGCGAGCTGGCCGGGCTCGGACTGGATCGAATTCGCGAGTTATACGGGAAAACGCTGTTCGGGAGCAAAGGCTTCTCCGAGAAAAACGGCCGCTTCCCGCTGCTGATCAAGCTGCTGGATTGTCAGGACGACTTGTCGGTGCAGGTTCATCCGAACGATCATTACGAGCGTCTGCCGCAAGGCGAACTCGGCAAAACCGAAATGTGGTACATCCTGGACGCCAAACCGGGCGCCAAAATCATATACGGCTTACAAGAAGGCGTCACCCGCGAACAGTTGGCGGCAGCGATTGCAGACAACCGGATCATGGACTGCCTCCATGAAATTTCCGTCGAAGCCGGGGACAGCTTCTACATTCCGGCCGGTACGGTGCACGCTCTCGGCGCCGGCGTACTGGTCGCGGAAATTCAGCAAAACTCCGACAGCACCTACCGGCTGTACGATTACGACCGGCTCGGATTGGACGGCAAGCCGCGAGAGCTGCATATTGAAGATTCGTTGAACGTTATCGCCTATGAAGGATCCGGCGCGACTTATATGAAGACGGAGCTGAGCGGACCGCAGCAATGGCTAACCCTCGTCCAATCCCCTTTCTTCATCACCGAAAAAGGCCGAGTCGAAGGCGAATGGAGCCTGCAAACCGTGCCGGACAGCTTCGTCATCCATATCGTCTGCGAAGGAACGGGCGCAATCCGCTGGGCAGACGGCGAACTCGCCGTGAAAGCCGGCGAATGCTTCTTGCTCCCGGCGAACTTGGGCGACTACGCACTCGCGGGCAGCATGACCGTGCTGCGCAGCTATTTGCCTTAAATTCAACCGTTCGGCTGTGTGGGCCGGACGGTTTTTTTGTACCCTTGCGCCTTTACCGCCGTCGTTTCGCTGTTATCCGTTTGAGCGCATGAAAACCCAAAAAAGCGCCCCTGACAGGGCGCCTCTTGGCCTCTTGCGAACTTGCCGGTTAAGCCCCGGCCGGCTCCAGCGACAGCGTGAACGGCTGCGGCTTGAGCGACGCGTCCGGGGGAAAATAGACGATCAGCAGCTGATCGCTCGACCGGTCCAGCACGCCCTCTTGCAAATATCGGTCGAGGCGGAACGGCAGCACTTCAATCATGACGTGCTTGTGCAGCTCCTTCTCCCCGATTCCAAGCGCGGCGAATCGTGACGATACGGCTTCGGGACGCTCGGCGAGCGCCCGCAGATATTCCGCCTGCGCGGCTTTATCGAGCGAGAAATCCCACCAGATTTTTCGCGGCTTGTACTTGTGGTTCAGGAAATAATCGAGCTTCATCAGACCCTCGATCACCTCGAGTCCCTCCGTCCCCCGATGCTTCAGAAATGCATGCAGCCGGGTGAATAAATCCTCGAGCTGGTGGCCGATTTTTTGCCAGCCCCGCTCCTCCCAATAATCCCCGAACTCCTGGAAAAAATCGAAGGCGGACGTAAATTCCCGCTTAATCAAATAGTTCACCGTGTGATCCATCCGGTGAGCGTTCCAGTACTTCTCCAGCACGTCCTCCACCCGCTTGATCCGCACCAGGTCGGAGAACGGCAGGATGTTGTTGCCGAGAATTTCATACGGTGCGTGATCCATGTATTTGTAGCCGTATTTGTCGGCATCATGCCGCATCCCGGTGCCGCGCAGCATTTTCAAGAAGCCGAGCTGCAGCTCTTCCGGCCCGAGGGCAAATACGTCGTTGAATGTTTTGCGGAACGAATCGTAATCTTCCTCAGGCAGCCCCGCGATCAAATCGAGATGCTGATCGATTTTGCCGCTCTCCTTCACCTTCGTGACCGTGCGGGTCAGCTTGCTGAAATTTTGCCGGCGCTTGACGAGGCTGTTCGTCAGGTCATTGGTGGACTGCACGCCGATCTCGAAGCGGAAGACGCCCGGCGGCGCATGCTCCGCCAAATAATCAAGCACCTCGGGACGCATGATGTCAGCCGTAATCTCGAACTGGAAGACGCAGCCCTGATGATTGTGAATAAGAAACTCGAACATGTCCATCGCATAGTCGCGTTTAATATTAAACGTACGATCGACGAATTTGATCAGCTTCGCTCCGGATTCAATCAAGTAAAGCAAATCGCTCTTCGTCCGTTCCACGTCAAAATAACGCACGCCGACTTCGATCGACGACAAACAGAACTGGCAGCTGAACGGACAGCCCCGGCTCGTCTCGAAATATACGACACGGTTCGCCAAGCTCGGCACATCCTCGGCAAACCGATGCGGCGTCGGGATCTGGTCGAGCACCAGCTTCGGCCGCGGCGCATTCAGGATGACGCGGTCTTCTTTGCGATAAGCGAGGCCAAATACGCTGTAGAACGCGCGGTCCCCTTGAAGCTCCGTCAATAGATGGTGGAAGGTTTCCTCGCCTTCGCCCATGACGATATAATCCACTTCCGGCAGCCGTTTCATCCAATACTCCGTATCGTAAGAAACCTCCGGACCCCCGAGCACGATGACGACCTCCGGCATAATTTTCTTCAGCATGCCGATGACGACAATCGTCTCCTCGATGTTCCAGATGTAACAGGAAAAGCCGATGACCGCCGGTTCGCGCCGATACAGGTCCGAGACAATGTTCATCGCGGGATCTTTAATCGTGTACTCGGCGATTTGGATGTCCGGGAAGTCCTGCTGGCTGAACGATTTCAAGTACCTCAGGGCTAGTGACGTATGGATATATTTGGCGTTTAATGTGGATAATACAATGCTTTTCATGATATATACAGAACCTCTTTATTCTCGCGGACGAGTGGTGTAAAGTATCCTTATTCTACACGGAAACACGTATGAACACAAAAAAAAGAAAATGGAACCCTTCGTCCATTTTCCTTATTCATACAAGCCGCCTCCCGGCTGCATCCAATCCGTATTCGGAGTTACCGCATCGAGCATAAATGCATCCTGCCCGGTTTCGGTCCAAATATTTGCTTGCGACATCAGCTGCTCTTCCACCAGCTCCTTCTGCGTAACGAGCGCATCCACGTCTCCGCCGCTTTGCTCGATCGTGTGCTGGAGCCGGTTTCGTTCCTCAAGCCGTTTGGCCATTTGATATAAAATCATAGTTGTTCCAACGTCCTTCCCTTTGTGAATACTTACCTTTATCATACAGCGCGAACATTAAGACAAGATTAGACGAATATCAACGTTTCGTTAAAATCTCTTTTTTCAGGGTATGCGGTATGGCATCTTATCTTTTGCAGGTTCACCAAAAAACATGCAAAAATTCCTCCCTAAGGAACATACCTTTCACACCGCAACCCGCAAAAAAGCGCTGCACCCAAATACATAGGGCAGCAGCGCTTGCTCCATCATCTTGTTCAATAGGCGCGAGGCGCGCAAAAGCCTTTTATTTCTTTTTCAAATCCTCTATGGAATCAATATTCATATAAGAAGGAACGACAAGGCCGATTTTCGTACCGTTCAAATTCGGGCCCAAATCTTCGAATTTGCCTTGATACTTGTCATAGTAATCTTTATGGGTGGTCGGCAGCCAGGCAGCTACAATGGCGTCGGCATCGCCGCCCGCAATTCCGGCCCACATCGGTCCGGCCTCCACCTGCAGCATTTCGACCTTATAACCTAACTTGCTTTCGAGCACTTGTTTCACAACATTCGTGCTTGCAATCTCGGAATCCCACGCTACATACGCAAGCTTAAGCGTCTTCCCTTCTGCCTTTGGAATATCTTTTACCCACTCGTCTACCTTCGCACCGTTGTCTTTAATCCAATCAGCAGCCGCTTGCTCCGGTTTTTTCCCCTCTTGTATGGCTACCATGACTTTCGCCATATCGTCGGGCGACCACTCGAACCTGTCCAGCAAAGCGTGAGCGGACGGATGATCATCTTTTAACCCGTTTCTTGCAATCGTATGAATTTGCTCATCGCCCCCGTACACGCCTTTAGGATCTGCTAAATATTTCAGCTCGTATTTGGCGAATTTCCAATGCGGGGTCCATCCTGTCACGATGATCGGTTTTTTATCTTTGTAAGCTTTATCCAACGCTGCGGCCATCGCTGCACCGGAGCCCTCCACAAGCTTCCAATCCTTCAAATCGTATTCCTTCAAAGCTTTTTCCGTAGACTTCATGAGACCTGCGCCGGGATCAATGCCGATGATTTTGTAGTCCACCTGATCCCCTATAAACTCGGAGGAAGCGGTCGACGATTCCTTCCCGCATCCCGTCAGGGCAACGACACTCGAAATGCCAATAACCGCAAGCACCTTCATTAATTTGGATGGATTCGACATATTACCCTCTCCTTTTCTGCTTTCTTTTGACCAAATGCTGCGATAATCGATCCAGCAAAATAGCAAGAATAACAATACATAAACCCGCTTCAAAACCTTGTCCGGTTTTAATTTGGGTAACTGCGCGATACACATCCGCACCAATCCCCTGCGCTCCAATCATCGAGGAAATAACAACCATCGATAGAGCCAGCATAATCGTTTGGTTGATACCGGCCATGATGGAGGGAACCGCGAGCGGCAGCTGAATCTTAAACAGCTTTTGATTAGGCGTTGATCCGAATGCTTCCCCGGCTTCTATTAAATCGTGCGGCACTTGGCGTATGCCCAAATTCGTCAGCCGAATCGTAGGCGGGACAGCGAAAATAACCGAAGCGATAACCCCCGGCACTACACCAAGACCGAAAAAGGTTACGGCCGGAATCAAATAAACGAATGCCGGCATGGTCTGCATGAAATCCAATACAGGCGTCAGCAGATTCTGAATCTTGTTATCCCGGGCACACAGAATGCCCAAGGGCACACCGAGGATAATGGAAATCGTGGCGGAAGTCATAACCAGTGCCAACGTATCCATGGTATGTTCCCAATAACCCAAATTATCGATTAAGAAGAGACCCAGCAAAGTAAATACAGCAAGAGAAGTGCTGGCAAACCAGTAGGCGACAGCGGCTAGAATGACCACCATCAATAATGAGGGCGGAAGCAGGAAAAGGAAGGAAAAGAAATCAACGATGCCTTCAATAACCGTGGAGAAGATATCAAACAGAACAGATAATCTGTCCTCCAAACCGTTGACGATGCTTTCAATCCATTCATCCAGCGGCAGCTTAGGTATGGTCATTCGCGCTTACCTCCTTCGGCAAAGCGTGGCCTGCCAACGCCCCAAGAACAGCGCCGCGAACAATGACCCCCATAATCCGGCCCGCTTCATTCACCACGCCTACGGGGTATTTGGACGTCCCGCATATATCGAACAAATCGTTAAGCAAGACATCGGGCGCAACTGTAGGCGTGTCCCTGATGACGATATCCTCCAGGCTTTTGCCTTCGCGCACCGCTTCCGATGCATGCTCAGCGGTAATGACGCCCAGCAGCCTCTTGCTTCGGTCCACGACAAAAAGATTCGATATGCCGCTCTCTCGCATTAATTGCAAAGCAACCCTCGGCCCCCGGTCCAGGCCGATTGTCTCCGGTCTTCGCATCACATGGGATGCCGTAAGAACTTTGGACAAATCCACATCCTCGACAAACCGTTCCACGTATTCATTCGCGGGATTGATCATGATTTCTTCAGGTGAGCCGATTTGTACAACCGCCCCGTCCTTCATTAACGCTATACGATCACCGATACGAAGCGCTTCATCCAGATCATGTGTAATGAAAATAATCGTTTTTTTCATTTTTTCCTGTAAATCGAGCAGCTCATCCTGCATGTCTTTACGAATGAGCGGATCAAGCGCACTGAATGCTTCATCCATTAGCAAAATATCCGGATCATTAGCCAAAGCTCTGGCAAGACCGACACGCTGCTGCATACCGCCGCTCAACTGATCCGGATAGCTATTGGCCCATGACTGGAGTCCAACCAGCTGCAAAGCTTCCGAGGCCTTTTTTTGTCGTTCCGTTTTCTCTATCCCCTGGACCTCTAATCCAAACTCTACATTTTCAAGTACAGTCCGGTGCGGAAACAGCGCGAACTTCTGAAAAACCATGCTTATTTGATTTCGCCTAACCTGTCTAAGCTGTTCTTGATTCATCTTCATGATATCTTTGCCTTGAATAAGGATACGGCCTTGTGTCGGTTCGATAAGCCGATTCAACAACCGGACTAACGTTGATTTACCGCTTCCCGACAATCCCATAATGACGAAGATTTCGCCCGGTTGGACGGAGAAATGAACCCGATTTACGCCTACCGTATGCCGCGTTTCTTTGTATATTTTTTCTTTGCTCCAACCCTGATCGAGATACGTCAATACGCTTTGCGGATCGTTTCCAAACACTTTAGTCAGGTCTGTAACTTCAATGATAGCCAAGGTGACACCCCCATTCCAATTCATTTCCAGTTCTGTACCAAGTCTAATGCAAAAATAAAGCCAGTGTCAACCGTTATATTCGTTTATATAGTTTGTTCTGTAAAAACTGTACAAATAGTTTGCTCCAGGTTCCTCCCTTTTCCTCCCGTATCCTTTTCAATCCCATCCTTTACTTTGTAATCATTGTTTCTTACAATAAGGCTACAATCAGAATCAGCATTCAGCTTGGATGGACACCGACAGAGGAGTGGGTGAAGTGATTAACGAATTGACTGGCATCTCTGCAGCGCATGAACAGTCGATTCAAAAAGCGCGCAAACGCATTATTGAATCAATCGGCAAAAATATGGATTTATACGGAATTACTCTTTCTACCGGATTACTCTACGGGTTAATGTTTTTTCAGAATAAACCGATGACCCTCGACGAAATGGGAGAGGCCATGGAAATGAGTAAAACCAGCATGAGTACAGGAATTCGCACGCTGGTCGATCTCAATATGGTCAATAAAGTTTGGGAAAAAGGCTCGCGGAAAGACCAGTATGAAGTGGAAAGAGACTGGCATCAAACCTTTGCCGACTTTTTCGTTATTAAATGGCGCAAAGCTGTGGAACTGAATCTTCTTGCTCTCCGAAAGTCGCTTTCGGAATTAAACGAGCTGTCGGCCAAACATCCGGAGGAAGAGGTTTTGCAGGACTATCTCCGATCGGATATCGAGAAAATCAATCAAGCCATCGCTTATTATCTGTGGCTCGACCGTCTGATCGACACGATGGAATCGGGGGATATTTACCAATTGGTTCCTAAGGAACACGTTCCGGATAAACACATGTAATAAAGAAAAAAGCGTTGCTCCCTATCCAAAGGAGCAGCGCTTTTTTGTATTTGACTTGCAAGCACTCACCAGCATAAGCCCAGTTCAATACTGAAGCAGACTTGAGCATTCCGGGGGAGTAAGGTCACATGGATGCCAGTCGGGTTATAACGTACTTTAAAGGGAGCATGTACCCCAACAGACTGAATTAACGCACGGACCTTGTCCGTTTGGCTTGCTTGACTTGCATCCATTACTTTCTTGGCGAATCCCTCTTGATATACAATGGCATGCAGCAAGGCATGAAGCTCCTGGGTCGGAGTTATAAAGCTTTGTGCCGATTGCTGAAAGTGTTGTACGTTGGGCGGCCTAAAAGCAAACGGAGGTCTGTGAACAGCATAGCCTGGGCCATAGACATGTGGATTGAACCCATCCATTTTGAATTCCCCTTTACCGAGTATAGCTCAATATACGTGTGAGCTGCGGGAAGTGTTACCGGGAACTGGGATTGTTTTCCTGGAAATTGCATATAAATCAGACATGCCTGATCTGGGAGTTGGTTTGTTTGTCCGCACAAAAAATTTCCGCTTTACTTTTCGGAAGTGTACTGATTTCAATCGGCATTAACTTTTTTCTGATGCCTTTTATGGTGTTGAATGGCGGACTCATTGGAATTGCCCTCATTATTAACTACTTGTCCGGCGCCAAAGTGGGGGTTGTTATGTTCATGTGCAGCATCCCCATTTTTGTATTAGCCTGGTTTTATTACCGCGAAATATTTTATACCAGCCTCTACGGCCTATTGGTATCGTCTATTTTTATCGATTTGCTGGCTCCGCTTCATTATCATTTCCTGTACTATATTGAGTTGACATCTTTCAGCAGCTCTGTGATCGGCGGGTTTATCGTAGGAACCGGAATCGGAATCATGTTGAGGAACGGGATCAGCACCGGGGGAACGGATTTGCTCGCACAGTATTTTTCGAAGCTGGTTTCATTAAATGTAGGCGTCCTTATTTTTATTGTCGATGGCCTGATTATTTGCCTTGGAGGACTGCTGCTGTCGGCCGAAACGTTCCTGCTGTCTATTCTGACCATTACCGCGGGCGGGGTAGCGACCAGTTTTTGTACGCTGAAATGAAGAGTTCCTCGGGCCTGCTTCAGATGCACATTCCAAAATCCGGTCGCCGGCGCGCATTTCATTTCGCAAACGAACGGGGTCATGATATAGTAGTAGCAACCATGACACGAAACGGAGCGAATGGCATGAATAGAAAGACAACGCCTCCGAAAGTCGCAGCGTCCCCGCAAGCGGTGGACAAGGAGGTATCCCGCATGAGCAAGAGACAGAAGCATTCAGACGGAAGCCAGGCTAAAACCAAAGTATACACCGTCAAAGAACCGGCAGAGCTGCTGCCTTTTTTATTGAAGATATCCCATCTCGGCCGCAATTCCGTTAAATCTTTGCTCGCGCGCGGCCAAATATCGGTTGACGGTCAGGTCGTGACGGCCTACAATTTCCCGCTTCGCCCCGGACAAACCGTAACGATTCGAAAGGATAGGCTGCCGGAAAAACCAGCCATCATCGGGCTTACCATTATGCACGAGGATGAGGATATCATCGTGATTCAGAAGGAGGCCGGTTTGCTGTCGATTGCTTCTCCCCAAGAGATCGAAATGACCGCCTATCGGCAGCTCATGACCCACGTTCGTACGGACAATCCCCAAAATCGAATATTTATCGTGCATCGGTTAGACCGGGATACTTCCGGCGTCATGATGTTCGCCAAAAGCGAGCATGTTCAGCAACTTCTTCAAAACTCGTGGCAGGATATGGTCCAGGAGCGCACCTACATTGCCCTTGTAGAAGGAGCGGTAAAGAAAACGGAAGGCACCGTTTCGTCGTGGTTGAAAGAAAGCAGCACATTAAAAATGTACTCCAGTCCTGTTCCTAATGACGGACAATACGCTGTGACCCACTACAAAGTGCTGCAATCCAACCGAAACTTTTCCTTACTGGAGGTCCATCTCGAAACGGGACGAAAAAACCAAATTCGTGTCCACATGCAGGATATCGGGCATCCCATCGTAGGCGATAAAAAATATGGCTCAAAATCAAAAGCGATCGGGCGACTCGGACTTCACGCACGGGTATTAGCTTTCCTCCATCCCACCAAGGGTGAACCGATGCGATTTGAAACAGACATCCCCAAGGCATTTCTAAGTCCTTTCCGAAACGCTTCTCCCCAGTAACTGCAACGCAGCTGGAGGATTCAGGCCCGCAGCAGCTAAAAGAAGGACGCTTATGCGTCCTTCCGGCCTTTGTATTACTGGTTGATCACCAAGATGTCAGCAGGCAGATTTCCCGTCCTCCGAAGGAATTGAATCTCGTTATTCGTAAGTCTGCGGCCAACCAGAATGAACGAGGATGTTACATTGTTAAAATTAAAATTTCTTAAGTCCGCTACGTTCCGGGATCCCCGAAATACGCGGAACGCCCCTCGGAAGTTTGTGCGCGAGAACAAAATAAGCGTGACTTGTCTCGGAATCGCGATATTTCGGAGTCGGAAGCTGGACAGGACATTGTTAAAACGGAATGCTCCCAAATCTCGAACCGCCACGCCTCCGCGCCTAAAGTCGATGCGTCGCCCAGTAAAGTTAAAGCCCGAGAAAAGAGAAAGTCTAACAAACCTATTGGCCATTAAATTGGATCACCTCTTTTGTAAGATGGTATCAATATATGACCATCCACTTCGGTTGGCTTAGACCTTTGTGACGCTCAAATCGTTATTTTTTATACATATTGTCTATATTGGAAGTAAAAGTGAATCGTTCATGGCGAGGATAACGGTTCTCCATAACGAACCTTTCCGCCCTTGCTGTAAAACATGTTTGACACACCAATTTCACAAGGACGATTAGCTGAACTGTGCGCGGTTAGCCGTCAGACGATCAACGCTATTGAAAACAACAAATACGACCCGAGCCTACAGCTTGCTTTTGATCTTGCCAAACATTTAGGAGTTACGGTAGATGAATTATTTTTCGCGGAGGGAAAGAACTAATCATGCATACTCGAAAAATCGTCGCCATGATCACGGGGATCGCTGCCTTGGTTGTGATTTGCCATCTATAAAATTAAAGCCGGTCAAGAAGTCGGCTTTGTTGAAGTTATCACCATCGGCAGTTTGTTCATAATATTTTTTTCCGCTTTGACCTGGGGGACGAAGCACGGGCAGGACGGCATCTTGCAGGAGGAAGAGCTTGGCCAGCGAATAACGGAAAAGAGCGCAAAAATCAGTTCGCGCAAAAGCTCGTGGCAGTCAGACTGACGATCGAAATCATAAGAAGAAAGAGGAATAACTGATGATTAGATTTGGCATTATCGGAACCAACTGGATTACCGAAGAGTTCCTGAAAGCGGCGCAAGCCGCCGAGCATTTTACGTTAACGGCGGTGTATTCGCGAACGGAGGAGCGGGCCCGCGAATTCGCCGCCAAGTGGGGAGCCGCCACCGTGTTTACCGATATCGAGGCAATGGCTGCAAGCGATTCGATCGATGCCGTCTATATCGCGAGCCCGAATTCGTTCCACGCTAAGCAAGCGATCGTCCTTATGGACGGCGGCAAGCATGTCCTGTGCGAGAAGCCGATCGCCTCCAATGCGAAGGAGCTCGAAGCGATGATCGCAGCGGCACAGCGGAGCGGCATCGTTCTGATGGAAGCGTTGAAAACTACGCTGCTTCCGAATTTCTCCGCGATTCGCACCAACGTATCCAGAATCGGACAAGTCCGCCGTTATTTTGCAAGCTACTGCCAATATTCATCCCGTTATGACGCTTACCGGAACGGAACCGTCCTGAACGCGTTCAATCCGACCTTCTCCAACGGAGCTTTAATGGATTTGGGAATTTATTGCCTGTATCCGTTGGTCGCCCTCTTCGGCGCTCCGAAGAGCATTCAAGCAACCGGCGTGATGCTGGACTCCGGCGTCGACGGCGCGGGCAGCATTCTGCTCTCGTACCCGGACATGGACGCGGTGGTCATGTACTCCAAGATCACCAGCTCTGCACTGCCCTCCGAAATACACGGCGAAGACGGCAGTCTGGTGATCGACAAGATCAACCAACCCGAGAAGGTGGAGCTCCGCTACCGGAACGGCGTGATCGAAGACGTGACGCGCCCCTCAGCGCAGCATACGATGTTCTACGAGATCGAGGAATTTATCCGGCTCATTCGCAGCGGTGAGCGCGAGTCTGCAATCAACTCCCATGCCGTTTCCTTGGCCGCGATGCGAATCATGGACGAGGCAAGGGCGCAAATCGGGCTCGTGTACCCGGCCGATATCGAGTAAACAAATAGCAAGAAATATCGATGAGAGGATGAATCGTGTGGGTCTTGTCAAAAAGCTGTTGATTAAACCCGGCCACCGGATCGCCGTCGTGAACGCGCCGGACGGGTTTGCTTTACCCGCGGAGGAATTGCCGGATGACGCGGAGGTCATGGACGAGCTTGCCGGTGAAGCCGACTTGCTGTTGATGTTCGCCCGCAATCAGGCCGAGCTGCAGCGTCTCGCGCCGGACGTACTGCCGAAGCTGAAAGACGCCGCTATCTTCTGGGTCGCCTACCCGAAAAAAAGCTCGAAGCTGAAATCCGACATCACGCGTGACAGCGGCTGGGAAATTTTACAGCAAGCCGGTTACATTGGCGTCTCCTTGATCTCCATTGACGATACGTGGTCGGCGTTCCGCTTGCGTCAGGAGAAGTACGTGAAATCATCGGGCTAAACATCGGGAAATAAGCAGCTGTTGTGTTGTTCTTATCCGTGGCGGACGGCGGCCGCATTACCCCCTCAACACGAACGAATGGCCGTCCTCGTCATGGAAAATAGCGAATGTGCCCCACTGCATCTTGTTCGGCTCCGCTTCAAAATGAACGCCGTTCGCTTTCATCGCCTGATACGTAGCATCGATGTCGGCGCATTCGAATACGAGCGAAGGCTTCAGCTCCTGCCAGTTTTTCATCATCGTCCGCGGGTATATAACCAGCGCCGTTTCCGCTCCTTTCGGCGCTACTTCAAGCCAGCTGCCGCCCGGACCCATCGACATTTCGCGAACGAGCTCGAAGCCGACCTTTTCCGTCCAGAACGTCTTCGCTTTTTGCTGATCCTCTACATAAACGGCTGCTGTTGCAATTTTACGAATCATCGCGATTCCTCCCTTTATGGTGTCTGCATATCCCCACTCTATCACGGGACTACCTGCTCGTCTTGTATAAATGCGACATCCTGCGTCTGCCGGATCGATCCAGCCTTCAGCCTCCTTCCGACACATAGCTTGCCCCATAATGGACAATCATTTCCTGACACCCGTCCGGCCAAATAACTTTGCCGCCGTCCGTCTCACGATAATCCCGTTCCAAGTATCAGAAACATTTGATGAGCGGCTGGAAATCTTCATAACGCATCCGGCGTCGTTTCACTTTCGAATAAATTGTATTATTATGAGGAGTGGACATGTTTCACAGGCGTATATCATTCATAGTCGAGGGGCTGACCGCTCATGGATATTATCAAGAACGGGTATTCCGTCATTTCCATACTGAACGTCATGCTGGCGATAGCCGTCATCTTTCTCGAGCGGCGCAACGTAGGCGTCACGTGGGCCTGGATGATGGTATTGCTCTTCCTGCCGGGCGTCGGCTTCATTCTGTACTTGATTCTCGGCCAAAACTTGAGCCGCCGGAAGATTTACCGACTGAAGGACGACAAACGGCGGATCGTAGATACGCTCGTCGAGCAGCAGAAGGAAGATTTGCGGATGAACCGGATTCCCTATCACGATCCGGACACCGCCGACTACCAGGATATGATTTATATGAATTTATCGAGCGCTTATGCGTTGTACACTCAGGATAACGAAGTGGAAATTTTTACCGACGGCAATGAGAAATTCGACGCGCTGCTGCGGGATATCCGGGAAGCGAAGGATCACGTGCATATCATGTACTTCATCATTCGCAATGACAGCCTGGGGCAAAGACTCGTGGATGCGCTGACGGAAAAAGCGCGGCAAGGCGTTCAAGTCCGCCTGCTCTATGACGATATCGGCTGCTCCTCGCTGCCGCGCCGCTTCTTTCACAACCTGCGAGAGGCCGGAGGCAGCGTTGCTGCCTTCTTCCCTTCCCGCATTCCTTATGTGAACCTGCGGGTCAACTACCGCAACCACCGCAAGCTCGTCATCATCGACGGACAGATCGGGTACGTCGGCGGTTTTAACGTCGGGAATGAATACCTCGGGCTGAGCCGACGGTTCGGCTATTGGCGGGACACACACCTGAAGCTGGCAGGCGGTTCGGTGCTCCACATGCAGGCGCTGTTCTTCCTCGATTGGGGAATTGCGACGGGCGATCAGGTGCTGATCGAACCGCGCTACTTCCCGCTAGGGCAGCATCCGGGCCGTGTCGGGATGCAGATCGTCTCCAGCGGGCCGGACTCGGAATGGCAGCAGATCAAGAACGCCTACCTCAAGATGATCGTCAACGCCAAGGAGCACATCTACATCCAGACCCCTTACTTCATTCCGGACGAAAGCCTCATCACCGCTTTGAAAATGGCAGCCCTCTCGGGGGTCGACGTCAAGATCATGATTCCGAGCAAGCCGGACCACAAGCTGGTTTATTGGGCGTCGTTCTCTTATATCGGCGAGCTGCTGCAATGCGGCGTGCAATGTTATCTGTATGAAAAAGGCTTCCTCCACGCCAAAACGATCGTGACCGACGGCAAAATCGCGACGGTCGGTACGGCCAACATCGACATCCGCAGCTTCAAGCTGAACTTCGAAGTGAACGCGTTCATCTACGATACCGAAACGGCGGTCAAACTGAAGGAGACGTTCGAGAACGACATGCTGCACAGCAGATGGCTGACTCTTACGGCCTACGAGAGGCGATCGCTGCTTCATAAGTTTCGCGAGCCTTGTGCGAGACTGCTTTCGCCGATATTGTAGGGCGTCATCGTATGGCCTCCGGCCAGAGCGGAACGATAAGGCGCTATTCAAAACAAGCCGCAGATGCGAAAGTAAACCTGTTTATTTAACGTGATGAAATTCCAGCCGCTCTATTGTGCAAACCAGACAAATCCGGCATAATAATACTTATACTGGCACGGGTTTGGGTCATAGGAGGATTGGGATCGCTATGAATTATGACGACGATCTGAAGAAGCGTATGCGGCGGCTGGAAGGACAAGTTCGCGGCGTATTAAATATGATGGAAGAAGAGAAGCATTGTAAGGAAGTTGTCGCTCAAATCTCTGCAATCCGAAACGCCGCCGATAAAGCTATTGCCTGCATCGTTGCCAAAAACCTGGAACAATGCATCCTCGACGAGAAGGAAACCGGCGGAGATACAAGCAAAGTAGTGGCGGAAGCCGTTCAACTTTTAATCAAAAGCAGATAAGCCAAGAGGCTGTCCTTCGGTCAACGGACCTTCGGAGAGCCTCTTCGCCTACATGCCATACTCCTACCCGAACTGCCGCTGCATCGCCGCCCATTGAGACGCTCCTCGCCTCTCTGTTACAATAGAAGGAATACTACCACCTAACAAGGAGCGTGGACTCATGCCCCATCTTATCACACGCGGCATCCCTGCGGAATTCGTACGCGCCATTAGCCGTCCGCTCGTCGACGAGCTGGCCCGCGTATGCGACTGCGGGACGGACAACTTTACGATCGAGTGTCTCCAGACGACCGGCGTCTTCGACGGCGAATTGGTGCCTTCGTTTCCATTCATCGAAGTCGCATGGTTCGAGCGCGGTCAAGAAGTTCGCGACCGTTTCGCCCAAGCGGTGGACGCCCATTTGAAGACCGTCGGTATCTCGGAGGCGGAAATCGCTTTTGTCGCCTATCAAGAAGACAGCTACTACGTCAACGGAAAGCGGTTCGGGTAATCGCCCCGTGCAGAGCTAACGGGTGAACCTTCTGACAGATTGAGCTATAATGGAAGGATTGAATAATCAATATCAACTGCGAGGTGAACGAACATGTTGTCAACCAAAACCGAACTGGCCACTTTCGCCGGCGGATGCTTCTGGTGCATGGTATCTCCGTTCGAGGAACGGCCGGGCATCGTCAGCATCGTTTCAGGCTATACCGGGGGCCACACGACAAACCCGACTTACCAGGAAGTGTGCACCGATACGACGGGCCATGCGGAAGCCGTGCAAATCACGTTCGAGCCCGACGTTTTTCCTTATGAAGAGCTGCTGGAGCTGTTCTGGCAGCAGATTGACCCGACAGATGCGGGCGGCCAGTTTTGCGACCGGGGCTCCTCGTATCGAACAGCCATCTTCTACCATACCGAAGCTCAGCGTCAAGCGGCCGAAGCGTCCAAACGGCAGCTGCAGGAGAGCGGCCGATTCGACCGCCCGATCGTGACGCCGATCGAGCCGGCCGGCACGTTCTATCCGGCGGAAGAATACCATCAGGACTACCACAAGAAAAATCCGCTGCGGTACAAGATGTACCGGCGCGGCTCCGGGCGCGACGATTTCCTGAAGACGCACTGGAGCACCGACCAGGATAAAGCCGACCTGCTGGAACGGCTCACCCCGATGCAGTGGAAGGTAACGCAGGAGAACGGCACCGAACCGGCCTTCCGCAACGAATACTGGGATAACCACCGCGAAGGCTTGTACGTCGATATCGTTTCCGGCGAACCGTTGTTCAGCTCGCGCGACAAGTTCGATTCCGCTTGCGGCTGGCCCAGCTTCTCGAAGCCGCTCTCGGGCGGGATAATCGAGGAAAAGCAAGATTACAGCCATTTCATGATCCGCACCGAGGTTCGCAGCCGCAAAGCGGATTCGCATCTCGGCCACGTGTTCAACGACGGACCTAGGGAGTTTGGCGGCCTGCGGTACTGCATTAATTCCGCTGCACTGCGCTTCATTCCGAAGGAGGATCTGGAGCGCGAAGGGTACGGCCGGTACAAGTCGTTGTTTGAGTAAGAAGGAAAGGGATAACGTACGTTGCTAAGCGCCTTGATCGTTATTATCGCATTTATGGTATTAGCCGACATCGCCGCCAGCTTTTACTTTTACAACAAGGCCGTAGTCCGCAACGCGAAAGCTTTTCTCGCCAAGACCCCGGATCTGAGATCCGATCAACCTTTTCTCGCTCCCGAAACTCAAGCCTGGATCGAGGCGCAGTCTTTTCGGGAGGTGGAGATTGTATCGGACGACGGGCTAAAGCTCCGCGGCTATTATTTGGAAGCCGGCGCGTCTGCAGCCCATACCGTGATTTTGGCCCACGGCTATTCGGGCCATGCGAAGCAGATGGGTGCTTTCGCGAAATACTATCATGAGCAGCTCGGGTTTAACGTGCTGATGCCCGATCATCGAGGCCATGGGCGCAGCGAAGGTAACGTCATCGGATTCGGGTGGCTGGAACGCCGGGATTACTTGAAATGGATCGATTACATCGTAGGGCATGCCGGGGATCGATCGGCTATTATACTGCACGGCGTATCGATGGGCGCAGCTACGGTGTTGATGGCCAGTGGAGAGCCGCTGCCCGATCAAGTGAAGGCGGTGATCGCCGACAGCTCGTATACGTCCGCCAAAGACGAGCTTGGCTACCAACTGCAGCGCATGTATCGTCTGCCCCGTTTCCCGTTGCTCCAGAGTACCAGTCTTCTGACGAAAATACGGGCGGGTTATGCCTTCGACGAAGCTTCCGCGCTCGTTCAGGTGCGCAAAGCGAGGGTGCCGATTCTGTTCATCCATGGAGCCGCGGATAGGTTCGTTCCCTGCAAGATGGTTCACACTTTATACGAGAACTGCCGCAGCGAGAAGGAACTGCTCATCGTCGAGAACGCCGGTCACGGCAAATCTTACCAGGTCGATCAGACGACTTATCAGCGCACAATGACTGCATTTATCGGCAAATATATGCGGACCGAGGCCGCAGTGCTCTGATTCATCCGCTAACAGACAAAGACCCGTTCGCGCCTGTACAAACGCGAATGGGTCTTTGTCTTGGAATGATGCATGTTACCAAATAAACGGTCCGCCAAATCCGAATTCCGAGAACCCGCCTCCGAAGCCGCCTCCGAAACCACCTCCGAAGCCACCTCCGAAGCCTCCGAAGCCGCCAGCGAATGGAGCTGTACCGATTGCGAGCAGATCGAACAAAACGAGTGGAATCACCGCAGAAGTCCGTACCTTCTTGTCTTTACCGCCGCCAACTGCAACGCGCAGCTCGCCGCCGCTTACTTGAACCAGCTTGCCGCTAACGACTGAACCGTCCTTCTTAACCGCATAAATGGATTTCCCCACCAGCTTGGCGACTTCTTGCTTGCCAACTGCCTTGTGCATCTTCACCCACCTCCAATAAGATCGTCAGGCCAAGCCGCAGGCGGTTTGGCGTTAACGATATATTGTACGAGGCCTTCGTCTCATCTGATTGTACGGTCGTCCCGCTTAGCCGGCAAGATGTGTACTTACCCCCGTTGTCGATCTTCCGGACCGGGTTGGCGCCTGGCTCCTTCCGTTAGCGGCGGAGCCGGCCGAGCTCGGTTGTAATCGCTTCTATTTCACTGATGCTGAATTGGTTTTTACCGGCCACCATGTCGTAAATGTCACGCAAATCTTCATATTGCGTATCGTTCAACGACACGGCCTTCAAGGCCGCTCCGGAAGCCATACGCAGCTTCTTTTTGATTTCCTCGATCATGAAATCGGTATTTTCCAATGTGTTTTTCGTAAGATCCATCTTTCGCGTCTCCCTCCCGCCTACTTTTCCGTATCGCCACTTATTGTACCATGTTTGGAGCGTCCGCGCCTTGTGTAATATAATGTTTAACGACGTTACCTTACAGAGGGGGAACCGCTATGATCCATAAGCTGCACCTGCGGACGAACGCGCACAGCGAAATGATCGACATCACGCGCCAAGTCCATGACCTGCTGAAGCAGGAACAAATGGAAGACGGCATCGCCGTCATTTATTCGCCGCATACGACGGCGGGCATTGCGATACAAGAGAATGCAGACCCGGACGTCCGGCACGACGTACTGATGCGCCTGGACGAAGTTTACCCGTGGGAGCATCCGAAATACCGCCATGCGGAAGGCAACACCGCTTCCCACCTGAAGGCCATGACCGTCGGCTCTTCGCAAACCGTATTGGTTGCAGGCTCAAGGCTAGTCTTGGGACGCTGGCAGGGCATTTACTTCTGCGAGTTCGACGGGCCGCGCGAACGCACTTGTCTGTTAAAGTTTATACGCGGGTAAGCGTCTCGAGAAAGATGAGTTCCAAAGCGAACAGGCAAATATACTTTACTGCACTGAAGCGTGGGGCTGCAAAAGTTCTTCGGTTGCCGCTTCTATAGGATGTTCACCCTCGCAGCCCCACGCACAAATATTTGACATGCTGCTCTGCCAACTTGCGGACGTCTTCGAACGTTTGATTGTAATGAATATTATACGAAATGAATCCGTGCATCGACATGAACAAGCTCCAAGGCAAACTGTACATTTTCTTATCGTCTTTTTGGCGGGCAACGACCGACCGTACCACGGTAGCAAACAAGTCCAGGCACTGCGCTTGTTCGGTTCGTGAATAGCGCTGCAGCTCCTGATCCTTGATCATAAACATAATCTCGTAATGATTCGGATTGTCCAAACCGAACTTGATGAATTCCAGCATCAGCTTCTCAAGCTGCGCCATATCGCCCAGCCGGGTGCGGCGAAGCATGTCCTTCTGCCGTTCCAGCAGCATCCGGAAGTCCTCCGTAACCAGGGCGTAGAACAATTCCGCTTTCTCGCTAAAATGATAATACAATGCGCCGTGACTGTAGCCCATCGACTTTGCGATGCTTCGCATCGTTAAAGCATGATAGCCGTGTTTGACAAACAAATGGCGTGCCTCATCCAAAATACGTTGGCGGCTTAGCTCCTGCTCAACTGCTTTTCGTGCCACGTGGTTTCAACTCCCATTATAGTTAGGCCCATATGAAATGAATGATATATACTACAAGCCGCCGGCCTCCTATGCAGGAAGCTCGGCGTGCTCGACGTATCGACTTTCACCTTCTTGAATTTCACCTTGCCCTTGCGTCAGGTCGATCATCCATGCCATGAAGTGATCGGCATCCTTCGCAAGCGGCAAACAGCGCAAGGTCACTTTATCCGTAAACTCGGTCTCTTCCATCATCATCCCGCGGCCGCGCAGCTCGTTCTCCACCTTGCCGAGCCACGTGTAATCGATTGTCACCCGCACTTCCCGGTGAAGCACCTTATATACCTGCTCCGCCGCGGCCAGTCCGGCGACCGCTCCGTCGGTGTAGGCCCGGACTAAACCGCCTGCGCCGAGCAAAATCCCGCCGAAATAACGGGTGACGACAACGGCCACATTTTTCAGACCCTGGTTCTTGATAACCTCCAGAATCGGCTTACCCGCCGTC
This sequence comes from Paenibacillus sp. JCM 9796, assembly GCF_055379675.1. Taxonomy (NCBI): domain Bacteria; kingdom Bacillati; phylum Bacillota; class Bacilli; order Caryophanales; family Paenibacillaceae; genus Paenibacillus; species Paenibacillus sp. JCM 9796. Next base: position 3,388,196 of record NZ_AP043723.1, on the reverse strand, counting down.
CCGCTCGGCTCCCCATCGTCAGACGCCTTCTGAATCTCATCGCGTTCCCCGATCAAATAGGCCGAGCAGTTATGGGTAGCGTTCCAATGCTCCTTCTTAATGCTCTCGATAAAAGCAACGGCTTCCGCTTCATCGTGCACCGGTTTGGCAAATCCGATAAAGCGGGACTTCTTGATGACGATCTCGGCAGTGCCCAGTCGTTTCACCGTTCGATATTGCATCAACATGCGGGTTCAGGCCGCCTCCTTCCACACGTAAGCGGGCCTTGCGGCACATTGCTTGCAAAAAAAGCGATCACCCGGCAGGGTGAACCGCTTTGTTTTGCCGCTTCGTCCAGCGTCCGGCTTACTTGCCGAGTCTGGCTTCCAGCTCCGCCTTTTCCTTCTCATAACCAGGTTTGCCCAGAAGGGCGAACATGTTTCTCTTATATGCTTCCACACCGGGTTGGTCGAACGGGTTAACGCCGAGCAAGTAACCGCTGATACCGCAAGCTTTTTCAAAGAAGTAGACCATATAGCCGAACGTATATGGCGTCAAATCCGGCAGCGTAACGATCAGGTTCGGCACCCCGCCGTCGGTATGCGCCAGCATTGTGCCTTCGAACGCTTTTTTATTGACGAAATCCATCGTCTGGCCGCTAAGGAAGTTCAGTCCGTCCAAATCCTGCGCATCGGTTCCGATGACGATTTGTTCCGACACTTCCTTTACTTGAATGACGGTTTCGAACAGATTCCGTGTTCCTTCTTGAACGAATTGTCCCATTGAATGCAGGTCTGTGGAGAAGTCGACCGCAGCCGGGAAAATGCCTTTGTTATCCTTGCCTTCGCTCTCGCCGTAAAGCTGCTTCCACCACTCGGAAACGAAGTGCAGCGACGGCTCGTAGTTCACAAGAATCTCCGTCGTCTTGCCCTTACGGTACAGCGCATTGCGCACCGCTGCATATTGGTAAGCTTCGTTCTCGGCCAAATTCGGGTTCGCATACGCCTCACGGGCGTCAGCTGCGCCGCGCATCATCGATTCGATGTCGATGCCGGCCGTTGCAATCGGCAGGAGACCTACCGCCGTCAGCACGGAGTACCGTCCGCCGACATCGTCCGGAATGACGAACGTTTCGTACCCTTCTTCGGTCGCCAGCTTCTTCAGCGCGCCCTTCGCTTGGTCGGTCGTCGCATAAATCCGCTCGCGCGCGCCTTCCTTGCCATATTTCTTCTCCAGCAGCTCGCGGAAAATCCGGAAAGCGATCGCCGGCTCCGTCGTCGTGCCGGATTTGGAAATGACGTTCACGGAAATGTCTTTACCTTCCAACAGCTGCAGCAGGTGCGTAACATAGGTCGAGCTGATGTTCTGGCCGACGAAATAAATTTCCGGCGTCTTCCGTTTATCCTTCGGCAGCAGGTTGTAGAAGCTGTGGGACAAGCTCTCGATGGCCGCACGCGCGCCCAAGTAAGAGCCGCCGATTCCAACGACGACCAGCGCGTCGGAATTCGACTGAATGCGCTTTGCCGCTTGCTGAATGCGGGCGAATTCTTCCTTATCGTAGTTCACCGGCAGATCGATCCAACCCAGGAAATCGTTTCCTGCTCCCGTTCCGTTGTGCAGCTGCTCGTGGGCTGTTGCCACCGCCCCCGCCAGGTAGTCCACCTCATGGCGTCCGATGAAATCTAATGCTTTGCTGAAATCAAATTGCAGTTTAGCCGTCATTAATTTCGTTTCCTCCGATCCGAACCTTCGTTATGTAACTGTAATTTTCGTAAATCCCTATAGAAATAGAATACTTGATCTGCCTTCGGTAACGCAAGAGAACATTCACAGGTTTCCCTCCAGATGCTAAAATGTATACAGGAGGGATTGCCAATGACAACGATCGGATTTATCGGTCTCGGCACCATGGGTAAGCCTATGGCCGCGAACCTGTTGAAAAAAGGATTTGAAGTCGTCGTCTACAACCGCAGTGTTGACAAAGCGCAAGACCTTGCGGCGTTGGGCGCCGAAATCGCCGCAAGCCCCGCCGGAGCGGCCAGAGGGGCCGACGTCGTCATCACGATGCTGAGCACCGACCAAGTCGTCCTTGACGCCGTGTTCGGCGAGAACGGCATCGTGCACGGCCTGCGGCCGGGACAAACCGTCATCGACTGCAGCACGGTTTCCCCGGAAACGAGCCGGAAATTATACGACGAGCTCGCTACGCATCTCGTTGACTTTCTCGACGCGCCCGTCACGGGCAGCCAACCCGCCGCAGAGAGCGGCACGCTCGTCTTCATGGTCGGCGGCCAGCAAGAGGTGCTTGAGCAGCGGCGCCCCGTGTTTGAGGCGATGGGCGCCAAGATCATGTATATGGGTCCTTCGGGCTCCGGCTCGTACACGAAGCTGGCGCACAATACGATGGTCGGCATTAACGCGCTGGCTTTGATGGAAGGCTTGTCCATCGCGGCCAAGGCCGGACTCGCGCCCGAGCAATTTCTCGACGTCGTACAGGCAGGCGCCGCTAACAGCAGACAAGCCGAAATGAAAGGGCCCAAAATTCTGCAGCGCGACTTCAGCAGCCAATTCTCGCTGCAATGGATGCTGAAGGATCTGCTCTTGGCCGGCAAGGTAGCCGACAGCTTCCAAATGCCCGCGCCTATGCTGCACAGCGCCACGGATATTTTCCAGATGGGTCTGGCCCGGGGCCTCGGCGAGCACGACCTTAGCTCCATTATTCAATGTTATGAGGAATGGATGCACCTGCAGGTGCAAGCGACGAACAAGGGAACCCCGGAGCTGGAAGCTGCGGAACGGCGCCGCAATGCCCGTGTGCGGCTGAATATCAAGCTGCACCTGTCCGTGTATCAATGGGAGCAGGAAGGCTCGTTCTCGGGGCAGCTGATCGAAGGTACGCTGGTCGACCTATCCGAGAGCGGCATACGCATCCTGAGCTCCTTCCCGCTGGCCCGCGACATGTTCATCGTGATCCACTTCCCGCAGGAAGCCGATCTGCCGCCTGTAACGGCGCGCATCATCCGTATCGACCAGGACCAGGATCAGTTCCTTTACGGCTGCATGTTGTCCGGTCTGCCTCCTTACGTACGCCTGAAGATCGAAGAATACATACGCAGCAAGTCTGAATAGCGCAAGCGGCTTGAAGCGCAGCCTCGCGCTGCGGCAAAAACCCCGGCTATCGCCCTTCTCTCTTGGAGAAAGCGGCCGCCGGGGTTTTCTTCTGGAAGCAGGCTTATTCGTGAACGTAAGAGCAGATGTAGTCCGTAACCGTGCGTACGTCCAGCTTGAACTTCTCGCCTTTCGGTACGGTAAATTCAGCCGTACCGTTGATTTCGAGCCACTCGGAAGCGCCCGGCAGCAGTACCCTCAGTTCGCCGGCTTGAATCTCCATGATCTCCTTCACATCGGTGCCGAATTCATATTCGCCCGGCAGCATGATGCCGAGCGTTTTCTTCGTGCCGTCGGCGAAAATCACCGTGCGGCTGGTTACCTTGCCGTCGAAATATACGTTGGCTTTCGTGACGACGGTCACTTGTTCAAATTGCGACATGGGAACGAATCTCCTTCTATTTCAACAATTGTTTGACGCGTGCCACCACGTTCTCGACCGTAAAGCCGTATTCGCGGATGACGATCGGTCCCGGAGCGGAAGCGCCGAATTTATCGATGCCGAGCACGCTGCCTTGATCGCCGACGTAACGGTCCCAGCCGAACGGATGACCCATCTCAACCGCCAAGCGCGCTTTGACGTCAGGCAGGATGACCGAATCTTGATACTCTTGCGATTGCTTATCGAACAATTCCCAGCTCGGCATGCTGATGACGCGCACCGGTATGCCCTCTTCGGCCAGCTGCTTCTGCGCCGCAACGGCCAGCTGCACCTCCGTGCCGGTAGCGATGATTTGCGCCTGCGGCTTGCCGCCGGGCGCTTCGGCCAATACATAAGCGCCGCGCTCAAGCGCGCCGTTCTCGGAGCCTTCCAGCTTCGCCGCCGCTTGGCGGGAGAAGATGAGGGCGACCGGGCCGCGTTTGTTCGCTACCGCGTATTTCCATGCCGCCGCCGTTTCGCTGCCGTCTGCCGGACGGATGACGGTGATGCCCGGAATGACGCGAAGCGCCGCCAGCTGCTCGATCGGCTCGTGCGTCGGACCGTCTTCGCCGACACCGATGCTGTCGTGCGTGAAGACGTAGATCGCCGGCACGTCCATGATCGATGCCAGACGAATCGCCGGACGCAAGTAGTCGGAGAACACGAAGAACGTGCCGCCGAACACTTTCAAGCCGCCGTGCAGCAGCATCCCGTTTACCGCTGCGCCCATACCAAACTCGCGCACGCCGAAGTACACGTTGCGCCCGCTGTAATCTTTCGGCGTCAGCATGCCGAGGCCTTTCATGTGCGTCATGGTCGACGACTCGAGGTCCGCCGAACCGCCGATGAGTGACGGTACGCGCTGCGCGATCGCATTCAGCACGATGCCGGAAGCCGTACGCGTGCCTTTATCCGCCGGGATATCCGCCGGGATGCCTTCGTCCCAGCCTTCCGGCAAATCGCCGTTCACGGCGTCCTGGAACTGCTTCGCCAGCTCCGGATAAGCCTTCGCATAGGCGGCAAACTGTTCGTTCCACGCTTCGTACTGCGAGACGTTGCGCCTCTTCACATCCGCAAAATGCGCCCTTACTTCATCCGGCACATGGAAGTGATGCGTTTCGTCCCAGCCGTACGCTTTCTTCGTCAGCGCCACTTCGTCTACGCCGAGCGGCGAGCCGTGCGGACCGACATGGCCGCCTTTCCCCGCTTTGTTCGGGCTGCCGTAGCCGATTACCGTCTTCACTTCGATCAACGTCGGACGGTAGTCCGCTTGCGCGTCCAGCACCGCCTGATGAATCGCTCCGAGGTCGTTGCCGTCCTCGACGCGCAGCACTTGCCAGCCGTAACCATCGAACCGCCGGGCGACGTTCTCGGAGAACGAAAGGTTCAATTCGCCGTCGAGCGAAATATCGTTCGAATCGTACAGCACGATCAGTTTCCCGAGCTTCAAATGGCCCGCGAGCGAAGCGGCTTCCGAGGAGAGGCCCTCCATCAGATCGCCGTCTCCGCAAATCGCGTATGTATAATGGTCGATCACCTGGAATTGATCACGGTTATAAACAGCAGCCAGATGCGCCTCAGCCATCGCCATCCCGACCGCCATCCCGAAGCCTTGTCCGAGCGGACCCGTCGTTGCGTCGACACCGGGGGTATGTCCCACTTCCGGGTGACCCGGCGTGCGGCTGCCCCATTGGCGGAAGTTTTTCAACTCATCCATCGATAAATCGTAACCCGAGAGATGCAGCAAGCTGTATAGCAGCATCGAGCCGTGGCCCGCAGAGAGGACGAAACGGTCGCGGTTCACCCACGTCGGTGCGTCCGGATTATGTTTCATCAGCTTCGCGAACAGCTCGTAACCCATCGGAGCGGCGCCCATCGGCATGCCGGGATGGCCGGATTTCGCTTTTTCAATGGCGTCGATGGAAAGTGTACGGATCGTATCCACCGATAGTTGATCGATTGTCTTGTTTGAAACGGTCATGAGTATCCTCCACTCCATTATTTTCTTGCTGCAATGTGGTGAAGCGGCTTGGCATGGTTGCAGCAAGATCTGGCCGATCACGTCTTTACAGTACGCAGTGCCAACTTGTACGTACATGTCCGGCGCATTTCAAATATCCCTTATTGTACCATTGTCTCTTTCAGTTTGCCATATCCAATCAACCTTCATCCCGAAATCTTAACGGATAAAAATTAATAAAATTACGCAAAGGATTTACTGTATTATTGTCGAAATAGAAAATTAGGACTAGCCGCTTTTTTCAACCTTGGAAATGGGTCCGCTGTACTACGTTTGCATGGGAGTCGATCTATGAATCATATATTGTTGGAACTGGCCAATACGCGTCATACGTATCGAAAGATGCTCAATCTGTATTGGATCACCATCCTTCTGACCGTGATCCTGGAATTTTCCATTCAGCGCATCCAGCACGACATGAGCCCCCGGGAAATCATTGCACCGCTCGCCCTGCATGCCCTTTTACTCACAATCGCCACGGGGATCGTTGAATGGCTGTACCGCTACCGGCACGCTCAGAGCGATTGGCTGCTGGTTTCAACCGGAATTTTGTACGCCTCGTCCATCATTCTCATGAATCCGTCAATCGGAATCGTACCCGCCATCTTTATCTTTCCGATTTTAACATCCGTTCTATCCTTTAATAAACAAACCATCTTAATCGCGTTCGCTCTCGTGCTGCTCTCATTCGGCGTCTTGTACGGGGTCAGCACTCCGCTGCGCCTCACGATGCAGCCGGTGCATATGATTGGAATCCTGTTCTTATACACGGGAACGACCGTTATCGCGCTATCCATCACGAGCAGCGGCATCGAACTGCTGGACAACCTCAAGCACGCCACGGAAGCGAAGCAGGAACTGCTGGTCAAGAACATTATTATGGACACGCTTTCCAAAATCGATGCGCTTACGGAGCTGTACAACCACAAGACGTTTCATGAATATCTGGAAAAATTGATCGAGCAGAACGAGCTTAACGATCTTTCGCTGCAGCTCGCGATTTTGGACATCGATAATTTCAAGAGAATTAACGACACCTACGGCCATTGGGTCGGAGACATCATTCTGATACGCGTTGCAAGCATTATTAAAGAAACGGTTACGCCGAACGACTTCGTCGCCCGTTACGGGGGGGAGGAATTCGCCGTGATCTTCACCGAGAAAACGCTCGATGAAGCTTACCGCCTCGTCGAGCAAATCCGGCATAAGCTATACGTTACGCTGCACCCCGAGCTCGATTCCAAAGCTGCGACCATCAGCATCGGGCTGCAGGAATACATGAAGGGCAAAGGGAAAGAAGCGCTGTTCAAGGGCGCCGACGCCTCCTTATACGCGGCCAAACGGACAGGTAAAAACAAAACCTTCGTACACTCCACCCCGTACCCCGCCTTAAACACGACCGACCTGTCGGCGGAGAAAATCCGCAGCTCGAACTAAGAGAAGCCGTAGCAACCGCAGTCCGATCAGCACAGGTTCCTACGGCTTTATTCGGCCGCTCGCACCCGTAAGCCCGTGTCCTGCAGCTTCTTTTTTTGCATACTATACGGCCCCGGCTTTCGGGATGCCTCAAAACGCGAACATGACGGCATGCAAAAAGGTTCCGTTCCCCCGCAGGAAAACAGAACCTTTTGCATGCCGTCATTTTAATTAAATACGACCGTTTTATTATGATGTACGATAATGCGGTCTTCCACGTGCCAATTTACAGCTTTCGCGAGCACGGCACGCTCGATGTGACGCCCGATCCGCTTCAAGTCGTCCACGTTATCGCGATGGCTGACGCGTTGAACGTCCTGCTCAATGATCGGTCCGCCGTCCAGCTCTTCCGTGACGTAATGCGCGGTCGCCCCGATGATCTTCACGCCGCGGTTGTGCGCCTGCGCGTAAGGCTTGCCGCCGACGAACGCCGGCAGGAAGGAATGGTGAATGTTAATGATCTTATTCGGAAAGTACTCGATGAATTTTGGCGAAATGATCTGCATGTACCGCGCGAGAATGATCGCATCGACCTGCCCCGTCACCAGCTCCAGCTGGCGACGCTCCGCTTCCGCCTTCGTATCGGCCGTCACCGGGATATGGTAATACGGAATACCCAGCGGCTCGACCAGCTCGCGCATATCGTTATGATTGCTGATTACCATCGCAATGTCCGCATCCAAATCGCCGGACTGCCAATGCCACAGCAGCTCCAGCAAGCAGTGGTCTTCCTTGGAGACGAAAATGGCGAGCCGCTTCTTCCGTTTCGCCCCGGTAATGCTCCAAGACATTTGAAATTCCTCCGCCACTTTGGCGAAGTCCGCCTTCAATTGGGCGCGGCGCTGGTCCAAATTGTCGAGATCGAATTCGATGCGGATAAAGAACAACCCGCCCTCAGCCGGATCCATCGTGTATTGATCGGACTGAATAATGTTGGCGCCGTATTCAAATAAGAATCGCGATACCGCCGCCACGATGCCGGGACGGTCCGGGCAGGACACCAGCATGCGGGCGCGGTTTACTTCGGCGCTCTTGGTTTTGGGATTCAATTTGGGAACCATGAAACTCTCTTCTCCTTTTACTGTTGAGCCTTCAAAAATGATCTATATAAGCGATCCGTCTTAGACGGAAGCCAATAAGTGTTCGCCGGCAAACCACGCCGTCAGACGGTGGTTTACTTGCTCCTCCGACAAGTCCGGGAACAAGTTGTCCGCGGCGATTAAATCGTACAGACGCTCCATCGGCTCGCGGCCGTCCGCCTTTTTCGCTTTCGCGTCCGTTTTCAGCAACTCCCACGTCTGCAGCACGAATTGGCGGGAGTCGAGGTCCTGCTTCTTGAAGAAATGGTCCAGCTTCTCCACATCCGACAAGAAGCCATCCCCAAAGCGCTGCTGCACGGTGCCGCTGAGCAAGGCGATCTCCGCCTCATACATCGGACGCTGCGAGCTGTCCTCCTTGCCGATCCACGGCGTCTCCAGAATGAACGGCAGGTGGTTCAGCTTCTCGTGATGGACGATGTTGTACATCGCCTTGAAGCCGATCCAGCCCGCGCCAACCGGGGCATGACGGTCCTTGCCCGCGCCGCGCGGGTTTTTGCTGTCGTTCAAATGGATGACGGCCAGTTTGTCCAGTCCGACCACGCGGTCAAACTCCTCCAGCACCCCATCCAGATCGCTCACAATGTCGTATCCCGCGTCGTTCACGTGACACGTGTCCAGGCAAACGGTCAGCCGGTCGTTGCGTTCCACCTTCTCCATAATGGTGGCCAGCTCCTCGAAGCTGCGTCCGATCTCGGTGCCTTTGCCGGCCATCGTTTCCAGCGCGATGTTCACGCCCGTATCCTTGATGCCCGCCAGCACCTCGTTCAAGCCCTCCGCGATCCGCGCGATACCGTACTCGGCATCCTTGTCCGTGTAGGCTCCCGGATGCAGCACAATCTGCTTCACCCCAAGATAATCCGTGCGGCGGATTTCCTCCTGCAGGAAGCGGACGGCCAGCTCGAACGTGTCTTCTTTATAAGAGCCAAGGTTGATGATGTACGGAGCGTGCACGATAATTTCACCGATACCGTGCTCTTCCATAAGCGCTTTGCCTTCTTCGATATATTGATCCTCGATGGGCTTGCGCCGCGTGTTCTGCGGCGCCCCGGTATAGATCATGAACGTGCCCGAGCCGTAGCTCGCGGCTTCTTTGGCCGCGCCCCGCAGCCCTTTATCTGAAAACGATACGTGCGATCCGATTTTAACCATGTTCGCGATCCACTCCCTTTCTTAGCTTTTATCTATTTTACTAGGATTGCCGCAAGAAATCTAGGAAAGGGAGGCTTCTTCCGGGATTTTCATTTTCCTGACAGGCAAGTTGCGGTATAATGTGGAGTGAGGTGACGATATTCATGTTATACGCGATGAGCAGCTCCCCGAATCAGGGGTTTATGTGGTTTATATTTTTTTGGGTGTTCGTGTTGATTTTCTCGATGTCGGTAGGCGGATATTTCATGTTCCGCAAATTTTTCAAGGTGCTGCCGATGGCCGACGGCAAGTCCAAGCTCGATTGGCAGAACCATTACGTGGAAGCGTCCCGCCACCTGTGGACCGACGAATCCAAAGCATTCCTCGATGTGCTCGTCGAGCCCGTCCCGGCACCGTTCCGCGATATCGCCAAGCATTCCATCGCCGCGAAGATCGGCGAAGTCGCACTGAACGAGAAGGCGACAGCCGTCACGCGCGAGCACTGCATCAAGGGATACATTCTGGCGACGCCGCGGCGCGATTACAAGAGCTTGATCTCCTTCTTGGAGAAGAAGCAAATCGATTACACCGCCCATAAACATCTGCTGCAATAAAAAGATTCAAGGCTTCCTTTCCCATTGGCGGGACAGGAAGCCTTTTTACTAGGCGGCCGTTTATTTTTTCTTCTTGCTCTCCGGTTCTTTGTCCGACAGCTGAACCGATAACGTCGCAGTGTAATCGCCGTACTTCTTCAAGCTCGTGTCGCGGAGCTGCGAACGGATGCCGACGAGCTGCGCGCTGCCGACCGTCATCGTGAGAGGCAGCTCTTCCTTCCTCACGAAACCGATCCGTCCGTCCACGATCACGTACAAATCGACGGCTTCTTTGGACTTCAAATCGACGGTCAAATATTTGGTGCCTCCGGGCTGAACCGCTGTCTCGATTTCCCCGTTCACTGCAATATTTTTCACGATAACGCCCTTATCGTCAAAATAATCGGTCACTCGCACGTTCGACCGGTCCATCCATTCCTGCGAGCCCGGCGGTCGATCCGTCGACGGGAAGGCCGCACCCGGATTCGGGTTGTAGTTGAATGAGCCTCCCGGCGTATTCGCAGACGGGGAGCCGGGAGCTGCCGCTCCTCCGCTGTTATCGGGCCCAGTTACACTAAGATCGACCGTCGAGTAAAGGGATAGCCATTGGTTATTTTTTAAATAATGATAAATCCGGTCCAGAATAACGACCGCTTCCGCACGGCTCACCGCTTCCTTCGGCCGGAAATATCCGTCATCGTTCGGCGTCATGATGCCGTTAGACTTTAACCCGGCCAGCGCCTTCGCCTGCACATTGGATAACGGATCATCGCCGAGCGTGCAGTCGCTGGAGCCTTTGCCCATGAACAGCGTCTTGTACACGCTGTTCTCTTCCGCATACATCCAGCCGTTGGCATCATACCTGCCGTCGTTTTTGGCGAATGCATACGCCTCCGGGTCCGTATATAAGGTTGCCGGAATATCTTTAAAGTCCAGCACAACGGCACACACGTCATTGTCGCTCATCCGGTCGTTCATCAGCTTCCCGCCGAAGAACGCGTATAACATCTGCGCCAGCTGCAGCCGCGACATCGGCATGTCCGGCATGAAGGCCAGCTGACCGTCACGGTTTACTCCGTAACCGCCGATCTGGAACGAAGCGTCGTACACGTCGGAGATGGGCTTGGACGCCCAATGCAGGGAAGTCACGTCCGCGAAGAAGCCGACCTTCTTCAGCCCTGTCGCCGTCGCATTCGGCCGGTATTTATCGAAGAGACGGTATACCATGGCCGTCCATTCCGCTTTGCTTACCGCTTTCTCCGGGCGGAATCGGCCGTCGGGGTATCCGGTCAATATTTGTTTGTTCGACATCAACGTGATCGAGCTCGTCGCCCATCCGTAACTCGCGCCGACATCAGAGTAACGGCTCTCGGCGTGGAGCGAGCGCATCGGAAACAGCATGAACAACAGAGCGAAGGACAGCAGACAAGCCAGTCCGCGGGTCCGGATGTTGCGTGTTTTGTTCATCATCAACGTTACCTCCCGTCTCTTAACGTATATCGGTCAGACGGGCAAGAATTGTTACCTCTTCAAGGAATATCGTCATTAGAACGGGGGCATGTCCCGAGTTTAACCCAGCATCGCCTTCAGCCGCGCCGGAAAATCCGTAATGATCCCCGAACAGCCGGCTTGCACCGCTTGCCGCAAATGCTCGGGCTCGTTAATCGTGAACGGATATACCCGAAGCCCGTGACGCTGCGCCTCCGCCACATCCTCCGGCCCGATGGCTTGATATTGCGGGTGAAGGGAATAGACGTCCATTCCGGCCGTTTCAGCAAGCACAGAGTGACGCACCAGATCCGCTACATACAGCAGCCCGACGCGAATCGCCGGCTCACGCTGCTTCAGCCGGTACAGCACCTTATGGGAAAAGGACGAGACCACCGTCGTCTCCAGCCGGCCGAACCCGGCTAGAAGCTCCGCCAGCCGCCCGGACAGCTTATCGCTGTACCCGCATTTCACCTCAACGTTGATCATCACATTCGCGGGCAGGGCCGCAAACACTTCGGACAGCAGCGGAATCCGCTCTCCGCGGAATCTCTCGTCATACCAGCGCCCGGCGTCCAGCCGCTTTATTTGTTCGACGGTCATTTGATCGATTCGCCCTTGCCCGTCGGTCGTGCGGTTCACGGTGTGATCATGACAGACGACCAGCTCGCCGTCCGCCGTAAGATGCACGTCGAGTTCGACCGCGTCCGCCCCTTGCCTTACGGCAAGCTCGAACGAGGCGAGCGTATTCTCCGGCGCTTCCCCCGCGGCCCCGCGGTGTCCGATGATGAGCGGACGCAATGTTTGTTCGTTGCAGTTTTCAACCATGGCTCAGGCCTCCCTAGGATCTTCTCGTTATCCTTCAGATGTCATTATCCGACGACAATGGACCGATTGCAATCGGTCTGCCGCGGTTTGCAGGTTAAGATGTTGTAAAGGCCCGTCCGCCGAACGAAAAAACCTGCCGGGCGGCTTCGCTCTATGGAGCCAAGCCGCCCGCACAGGTTTCCCTCATGAGCGTATTTCGATATGTACGTTGATCAAGCTCGAATATCTAGGCTTTTGCCCAAATACGGATGCTGCGCCGCGGCAAAATCTTGCAGCAGCGTTGCGGTTTGTGCCGTCTGCATGTCTTTCAATTTGCCGAGCAGGGCGATGCCTACCGCTTGCTTCAAAGCGTCGCGGCCGGCCGCTGCGTTCAGTGCTGCGTTGACTTGCATCGGATCACGGTCCTTCTTCAGCATTTGTTGGAACAAGTGTATGATACCGAAAGTATACCGTACGTCGGAACGCCGCGTAAAGCCAATAAACTTCCGGCAGCGGCCGCTGCGGAAGTTCCCGGTTGTTGCTGTTTGGTCGATCGCTTCGACACAAAACGTCGCTTACAGGTCCTTATTTGTCTTTCTTAGCATGCGAACCATCGCATTGACCTTGGGCGTTTTGCGTGTTTCCACAGGCACATTGAGCCATTGCTTGTCACCTCCTCTTGGTTACTTGTCATACGCTTATTATTATAGATACTTTACTTACGATGTACAAGTAAAGTATCTATAATAAAAAAAGAGCCCTCGCTCGTAACAGCGAAGGCTCTTGTAAAGCTGGTATGCGGTTGAGAGGACTCGAACCTCCACGGGCGAAGCCCACTACCCCCTCAAGATAGCGTGTCTGCCATTCCACCACAACCGCGAATATAGATCCCATTATACTTCTTTCGCACAGAAGAGTAAAGTGGGAGCGGTTGGCTTCGGGCAAGCAGCGGAGCTCCTGTAAAATCGTTGCCGCTGCCGCTTGGTTGCGGTTATTTTTGCCATACTCGAGGCTCGGCATTCGCGCTGTTGTATTCGATACGTTCCGGCTTGATTTCCAGTATGACATAGTCCGGATCATGAGGGCCTTGAAACCATGCTTTAAACGACTCATTCCAGAGCCGCTCCCGCAATGCGTTATCCTTGCAAATCTCGGCCCTTGCCTGAATTTGGAGGATGTCCGAAGAACGTTTGCCGTCATACCCGACCAGAACGTGAACATTCGGGTTGTTTTGAAGCTCGTCCACTTTATCGGTTTTGCTGTTCGTCGCCAAGTAAAGCGTAAGCCCCTCATGGAATAACGCCATATAGCGTACCATCGGCTTGTTTCCGTCTACCGTTCCGAACGAGCAGATTCGATTCGCCGCCAGCACGCCCGCTATTTGATCTTCCAGCAGCTCGGTTTGCTGCATCGTTAACCTCTCCTCTCGGCTTCCCAAATTAAGCTTGCGGTTATCTTCCCCCAAATGGCAGCGTCTATAACAAAAAAGCAAGTCTGACTTCCAGCTCTGGAAATCGGACTTGCTTTCATCGATTTGATGCTTCAATGCGGTTGAGAGGACTCGAACCTCCACGAGCGTACGCCCACTACCCCCTCAAGATAGCGTGTCTGCCATTCCACCACAACCGCGCATAGTATGACCCGTAGGGGATTCGAACCCCTGTTACCTCCGTGAAAGGGAGGTGTCTTAACCCCTTGACCAACGGGCCATGCTTAAAAGCGACAAGTGTTATTATAGCGAATAGGTTTAGGGTTGGCAATACCTTTTTTTCAAAAAAATCGCTGCCTCGGTTCATCTGTTTGGCGAACTGCAAAACCTGCCAGGCACAAGCGTGGTATGCCGGCAGGTCTTTTCCATCATGCGCTTATTTTCCGTATCCGTCGGGGTTTTGCTGCTGCCAGCGCCAGGCATCCTCGCACATTTGCGCCAATCCCCGTTCCGCCGACCAGCCCAGCTTCTCCCGGGCTTTGACAGGATTGGCGTAACATACCGCCACATCGCCGGGCCTGCGGTCTACGATACGGTAAGGAATTGTTCTCCCCGCAGCCAGTTCCATGGCCCGCACCATCTCAAGCACGCTGTACCCATTGCCGGTACCGAGGTTGTATGCTTCAACACCCGTACTGGAGAGAACGCTCTCCACCGCCTTCACATGACCAAGCGCCAAATCGACCACGTGGATGTAGTCGCGCACGCCGGTTCCGTCCGGAGTCGGGTAATCGTTGCCGAATACTTGCAGTTCTTTCAGCTTGCCTACTGCCACTTGCGTCACGTAAGGCATCAGATTATTGGGGATCCCGTTCGGGTCCTCTCCGATGCGTCCGCTGGCGTGAGCCCCGATCGGATTAAAATAACGAAGCAGCGCAATGCTCCACTCAGGGTCGGAGATGTATATGTCGCGAAGGATGTCCTCGATCATCAGCTTCGTCCGACCGTACGGATTCGTAGCTCCCAAAGGCATCTCCTCGTCGATCGGTACCCGCTCCGGCATGCCGTATACCGTCGCCGATGAGCTGAAGACTATTTTCTTCACGCCGTGCTTCTGCATCACTTCGGCCAACAGCAGCGTGCCGGTAATGTTGTTGTGATAATATTTCAGAGGAAGACGCACCGACTCCCCTACGGCCTTCAGCCCGGCAAAATGAATGACCGCCTCGATCCGATTGTCCTGAAAAATCGCCTCAAGCCGGTCTCGGTCCAATAGGTCGGCCTGCACCTGTTTGAAGTCTTTCCCCGTAATTTCTCTCACGCGCTTCAGCGACTCCGGCTTACTGTTATCGAAGTTATCGACGACGATAATGTCATATCCGTTGTTCAATAGTTCCACACACGTATGAGTCCCGATATATCCCGCACCGCCCGTTACCAGTACCGCCACTTGCTCACCCTCCGACATCTAACGTATGGTTTACGACTCTAGCGTACACGACATGCCTGCGTTCTTGCAAGACTTGGGCTTCGATATCGTGAACGGGCGAGCTCATCCTCATCGCCGCCAATGGTCAGGCGGACAAGCGATGAACTTGCCGCTGTGCAGCGGGCGAGGTTCCGTGCATCGGCGCCCTTCTCTCGGGGTTCGAATTCCTCCGGCCTCTCCAAACGCAAAAACAACCGCCTTATTAGGCGGTTGTTTTTGCAATCTTACGGAGAGAGAGGGATTCGAACCCTCGCACCACTTACGCAGTCTAACCCCTTAGCAGAGGGTCCCCTTGAGCCACTTGGGTATCTCTCCAAGAATAATGGCTCCCCGAACAGGACTCGAACCTGTGACAACTCGATTAACAGTCGAGTGCTCTACCAACTGAGCTATCAGGGAACGACAATTGTTAATTTATCATGAATGTTTGCTCAAGTCAAGCGCCAGCAGCTTCAATTTTCCCTTACAGTGACCGCACACAAACCGCCGCGGATCGGTCTTCCGCTTGCGCAAATATTCGGCCCTGCAATCGACGCAAACAAGCTTATATCGATAAGGCTCCTTCCGCTGTAAGGCAGACGGCAGCGATTGGCAATACCGCGTCCCGCCTACAAGCGTGAGCAGCTGTTTAAATTCGTCGTCGCGGTGCTGATACCCGGACCCGAGCAAATGCAAGTGATAATGGCACAGCTCGTGCTTAATGATTTTCTCCACATCCTGCATGCCGAATTGCTCATACTGGTGCCAACTGATCTCGATATCGTGGCTGCGTGTGAAGTACCTCCCGCCGGTCGCCCTCAACCTGCGGTTAAACCTCGCCTTATGCTCAAAAGGACGTCCAAACGACGACAGCGAAATTTGTTCGACCCACTGCTGCAGCTGCCGGTCATCCATTTCCCATGTTCCCACCCCTACGTTCTTCTCTATACATATGCATTCACTTGAATTGTAACCGCAGGTTAGGCTAAACTGTCAAGTAGGAATCTTCATAAATTTGCCCGACACGCGATTCGCTATACGATAGGAGAGATTAAACTTCATGTCCAATAAAAAATACGCCCTGCTGCAAAGAAATGAACAGCTGGAATTCGTGGAAATGCCTTCCACTCATATGTACCAGCTCGCAGCGCTGAACCAACGCTTACATAAAGAGCTAGACAAATTAACGGTATCCGGCATTCCCGCGCTTCCGTACTTTATCGCAGAGTTTGAAGGGCTAGAAATTGTACGTCCCGGCTACGAGCTGCAGCACGGCCTGGATTACATCAATCGGCTTGAGCAAACGTTCGCCGCTCTGCAGCAGCAAGAGAAACAATACCCGCTCGTATCCCTCCTCACGGAAATTCGCGCCCTCCAGGCTCAGCTGGAGCAATGGTACGAAGAGGAAGAAGAACTCGCCTAATCATGAGGACCTGCACCCCATAGCCCTCTCGCCCATATGTTAGTCGTATAGCAGTTAGAGGGAAGGGGCTGATGGGCTTGCCACAATGGCTTTGCAACCAACTGATGCGTGCGTTTTACAACAAAAACCGGCGGCAAATTCGATTGCTTAACGACTGCTGGTATTTTTACCGCACCCGTAAATCCGAATCCGATTCGTCCGCATCCAACTTTCAACCTTAACATCAACAAACACGCCAACCGTCAAATAGAGCATATGCCAGACTTAAGGGAACTTGCCTCCATTTTCCCTTGTTCCGGCCTATGCTCTATTTTATGCCACTTAAGGCTTTTTCATCGTAAGCCCGACGCGGCCTTTTTTCGTATCGATATTCAGCACCCAGACGGTGACGACGTCGCCAACCGAGACGACATCCATCGGATGCTTCACGTACGAGTTGCTCATCTGGGAGATGTGTACCAGCCCGTCGTTCTTGATCCCGATATCCACGAATGCGCCGAAGTCAATGACATTGCGCACGGTACCCTTCAGCTCCATGCCCGGCGTCAAATCCTCGAGCTGCAGCACGTCGGTGCGGAAAATCGGCGCCTCCAGCTCCTCCCGGGGATCGCGACCCGGACGCAGCAGCGAGTCCAAAATATCCCGCAGCGTCGGAACCCCGACACCCAGCTTCGTTGCCAGCTCCTCCGGCTCCAGCCGCTGCAGCATCGACTTCAGCTCCTCGCTGCCCAGCTTCGCCAGCTCCAGCTTCAGCTCCTTGAAAAGCCGGTCCACCACCGCGTACGACTCCGGATGAATCGGCGTATTATCGAGCGGGTTAGCCCCGTCCGGAATACGCAGGAAGCCGACGCACTGCTCGAACGCCTTGGCGCCGAGGCGAGGGACTTTTTGCAACTGCTGCCGGTTCTCGAATTTCCCGTTCTCATCGCGGTACTTCACGATGTTCTTCGCCAGCGTACTGTTAATCCCCGAGACGTACGACAGCAGCGAAGGCGACGCCGTGTTGACGTCGACGCCGACATGGTTCACCGCCGACTCGACGACGAACGTCAAGCTTTCCTCCAGACGCTTCTGCGACACGTCATGCTGGTACTGCCCGACGCCGATCGCTTTCGGCTCGATCTTCACAAGCTCCGCGAGCGGATCCTGTACCCGGCGGGCGATCGATATGGCGCTCCGTTCAGCCACGTCCAGATCGGGAAACTCCGACTGGGCCAGCTTGGAAGCCGAGTACACGCTTGCCCCCGCCTCGTTCACGATCAAGTAGGCCAGCTTGCGCTGCTTGATCTCTCCGATCAACCCGGCGACGAACTGCTCCGTTTCCCGCGAAGCCGTCCCGTTGCCGATGACGATCAGTTCTACGCCGTACGCGTCGATCAATCGTTTGAAGACCGCCTTCGCTTCGGCGACTTTATTATTCGGAGGCGTCGGGTACGTGACCGCGATCTCAAGCATTTTGCCGGTATCGTCGACGACAGCCAGCTTACAGCCCGTCCGGAACGCCGGGTCCACGCCAAGCACGACCTTCCCCTTCACCGGAGGCTGCAGCAGAAGGTTCCGCAAGTTTTCCGCGAACACCTCGATCGCTTTCTCCTCAGCCTTCTCGGTCATCTCACCCCGCACCTCGCGCTCAATGGAGGGAGCCAGCAGCCGCTTATAAGCATCCTCGACCACCGCCGCAAGCGTATCGCGTACAATGGAGGGTCCCTTCAACAGCTGTTTGCCAATGTAGTCGTGAATACGTTCTACCGGCACCTCCAGCGTTACTTTCAGCACGTCCTCCCGCTCCCCGCGATTAATCGCCAGAATGCGATGCGGTGGCAGCTTGCGGACCGGCTCCTGGTAGCTGTAATACATCTCGTACACCGACTCCAGCTCGGCATTCTTCGCCTCCGAGCGCAGGATGCCCTGATCAAACGTATACTTGCGCACCCATGCGCGAATTTTGGCGTCGTCGGCCACTTGCTCCGCTATAATGTCCATCGCGCCCTGAACGGCTTCCTCGGCCGTTTGAACGCCTTTGTCCGAATTTATGTACTTCGAGGCTTCCGTCAGCATATCGCCCTGCCTAGGCTGCGACACGATCCACTGGGCGAGCGGCTCCAGCCCTTTTTCCTTGGCGACGCTGGCGCGGGTTTTACGCTTTTGCCGGTAAGGGCGGTACAGATCCTCGACCTCCTGAAGCTTCACAGCTTGTTCGATTGCCGAACGCAGCTCGCCCGTCAGCTTCCCTTGCTCGTCAATAAGCCGGATAACCTCCAGCTTCCGATTCTCCAAGTTGCGGAGATACGTCAGCCTCTCTTCAATGTCCCGCAGCTGATTCTCATCGAGCTCCCCCGTCATTTCCTTCCGGTACCGCGCGATAAAAGGAATCGTGTTCCCCTCGTCAAGCAGACCGACCGTCGTTTTGACGCGTCCGCTTCCGATCTGGAGCTCCGCCGCAATCTGCTTCAGGATGCGTTCCTGAATCGCAGCCTTCATCTCCGCTGTCAATTCGAAGGCTTGACGCTCCTCCTGCTGTTCCGTTTGAATCGTTTGCTCTTTGGCCATCCGTACGACTCCTCCCGACATACGAAAAAACGAGGGCCCCTGTACGCCCCCGCTTCATACGCTGTTTTAAAACTCGATTAGTCCGACGCTAATCTGCAAAGCTTCATCGACCTTGCGCATGGTTTCTTCATCCAAGTGCGTAATTTTGTCCGTTAGACGCTGTTTATCAATCGTCCTGATTTGTTCCAGCAGAATGACCGAGTCCCTGTCAAAACCGTGCGCTTCCGCGTCAATCTCCACGTGCGTCGGCAGCTTGGCCTTCTGAATCTGCGCCGTAATCGCCGCCACGATCACCGTGGGACTGAAGCGATTGCCGATATCATTCTGAATAATCAGAACAGGCCGAATGCCCCCCTGCTCCGAACCAACAACCGGGGAAAGATCCGCGAAAAAAACATCGCCACGTTTGACAATCACTCGCTACACCCCGCTAACCAGACGGTCAAGCGTATGATCCGCTTCTTCCTCCGCCTGAAATGCTTCCGAGGCCATGTTAAGGTTAATTTTCGCCATTTCCATGTACCCACGCTGCATCGACTCGCGCAAGTGTCTTTTCTTGCGTTCGACAAGGTAAAGTTTCATGGCCTGACGGATAAATTCGCTGCGGTTGGAGTTCTCCTTCTCGACCAGATGGTCGACTTCCTCCAGTAAATAATCCGGCAGACTGATCATGATGCGCTTCGTGTTATGAGCATTGGCCACCTGTTCATGCACCCCCAAGAGACATACCAAAAGCTTATTTCCATTATGGCAATCTTCCAGAAAAAATATACAAGACCAATATATGCGCCAAGTATATCAATTATGCTATACCCCCGATAATCACATGAGTATGTGCTATACATATTCGCGGAAAAACAAGAAAATCCTCTCAATGGCATGCAAAAAATAGAGTGGAAATTGTCACCAGTACCTATTTCTAGCGTTCATGCTGCGAATTTTGCCGCTCGCTGTCGGCCAAGCCCATGAACGAGCGCTAGTGCCGATAGGGATGATGCGGCATTTGCAGCCCATCCGCCCGCTTAGGCTTCCCGTTCCCACATATGCCTGAGCAGCGGATTCACCGACCTTACGACCCGCCCGTCCTTCACATACACCCGCGGGACGCGGTGGGAGATCATACAGACGATTTCGTAGTTAATTGTACCGAGCCAGCTTGCGTGCTCCTCTGCCGTGATCCTCTCGCTGCCTTGAGCTCCTAGGATTACAACCTCTTCTTCCATCGAAATATCGGCAATACCCGTCGCGTTTACCATGCACTGATCCATACAAATCCGGCCCACGACCGGCACCCGGCGTCCCCGTATGAGCACCTCGGCCTTCCCGGTCAGCATCCGCGAGTACCCGTCCGCATACCCGATCGGCAGCGTCGCGATCGTCTCCTCGCCGCTCGTCCGGTAGATCGCCCCGTAGCTGACGCCCTCGCCGGCAGGCACCTGCTTCACCATCGCTACGCCTGTCTTGATGCTCAGCACCGGCTGGAGAGCGACCTGCTGTTTATTCACTTCCTCGGACGGATACAAGCCGTACATGCCGATGCCTAAGCGCACCATATTGAACGTATATTCCGGCAAATCAATCGCCGCGGCGCTGTTGCCCGCATGTACAAGCGGAAATTCGAACCCTTGACCGCGGAAATGTTCCACGACCCGCGCAAACTTCGCGTACTGTCCAAACGTATGGCTTTTGTCCGTTTCGTCAGCGCAAGCGTAATGCGTGAACAAACCTTCGACCTCGATCCCCGCCGTCCGTCTCGCCCGTTCAATAAAACGGATCGCCTCGTCCTCCGGACCAATCCCGAGACGATTCATACCGGAATCCAGTTTAACATGTATCTTCAGCGGCCTGGCGGCGGATTCAGCGGGCTGCAGCCGCTCCCAGGCGTCCAATATTTCATCCGTATATACATTTAGCGTAATATCGTGCTCCCAGGCCGTCACAAGCCCTTCCGGAGGCGTATAGCCCAGCACCAGCATCGGTGCCGTAATGCCCGCTCTTCGCAGCTCCAACCCTTCATCGAGAAAAGCGACGGCGATGTACTCCACGCCATCCTGCAGCGCCTCGCGGCACACCTCAACCGCCCCGTGCCCATAAGCGTCCGCTTTCACGACCGCCATCATCCGCACATGTGCAGGCAGCACCGCCCGGAACGCCTCCAGGTTGTGACGCAGCGCATCTAAACTTATTTCTACGCGTGTAGGTCTATAAAAAGAATCCACATATTCCACCTTCTTCTGCCTCTTTGACCCTACCTATGTTAATCCGACTACTCCCGGCTGTCAACAAACAGAACCCTGACAACTGACTGAGATGGAACCGACTCCTTGCTTAATGAGCTAACAAATCGGACCTTCGTGTTTACTGCTGTATCACAAATACGGTATAATGATTACATTAGCAAACAGAACACATTGAGCGAACAAGTGCTGCACTTGATCCTTGATGAAATGCGGGAGATTAAGTCGGATGTGAAGCAGGTGCGGTCCGAGCTTGCAGATGTCCGTTCGGAAGTTACAGAGGTTCGTGCTGAGGTTACAGGGATTCGTTCCGAGCTTGCAGAAGAGCTTTTGCCACACACTCTCAAACGAAACAAGGTTTGCTTCGCTGGAACAATGCGTGTATCTAAGCCTTATTGGGGAGACTCTTTCTTCATGACCCATACTCCTATCCAACTTACTACTACTTTATGATCGTGACAAAATCTTCATGACCTACTTATCCTCCTTCCCCAAAACAGCCTAGACTAGAATTTTGCAAAAGACAAAAAAAGTGGGATTCGCCCACTTAATTCGCTATACCTTTGGAGTTGTCAGGATTTTGATTATTTGTTGATGGTGGATCATATTTATTCAAGAACAGATCTACAAGTATTTTCATCAGCAGCGTATTCCCACGAATAGGACTTATTTTAGTCGGTATTTTCCCTCCGCTAGGATATTGTCTTGTTACAGGGATTTCTTTCACTTTGTATCCTAACCTTGGTGCCTTTACGGATAAGTAGGCCAGCAGCTCGTACGTTTGAAAGATATTTCTGAAAGGCTGCAGTCGGGGATCCATCAAAAACGCTCTAGAATGAGCCCTAAAGCCGTTTGTAGTATCCGTATATTTAAAACGTGAAATGAACGATATAACCGGAGCATGAATGAGCTTAATTGCCAGCTTCCGCGAAAGTGGTGTGTTAATTTCTAACCCGCCCGGAACATACCTTGATCCCTGTACAAAATCATACCCCTCTTCCAGTTTCTGAACGAAGGAAGGAATGGATTCCACACTATCCTTATTGTTACCATCAACTGTAATAATCCCCTCATAGCCTTGAGATAAGGCATAAGAGAAGCCCATTCTTAACTGGGCGCTTAGCTTGCCGCTATCCTTTTTGGTAAGCAGCACTCTCACCTTGCTTTTCTTCAAGAAATCAATCTCCAACGAACCATCCGTGCTTCCGCCATCCAATATGATAACATCAACAATATTCGCAAGTTTTGATATTTTATCAAGTTGCTTGCGAATTTTCTCTCCTTCGTTGATAACAGGAATACAAACACAGTACTTGGATGCTTTAGAATTGAGCTCCGTGATCTCATATTTAGGAACTTGCCACTCATTAAAATTCATGGGATCCCCCTACTATTTCATATAGCTTCTTGTTACAAAATCCAACGCCCGTTCAACG
This sequence comes from Paenibacillus sp. JCM 9796, assembly GCF_055379675.1. NCBI lineage: Bacteria > Bacillati > Bacillota > Bacilli > Caryophanales > Paenibacillaceae > Paenibacillus > Paenibacillus sp. JCM 9796. Next base: position 3,365,473 of record NZ_AP043723.1, on the reverse strand, counting down.
GCAATGACATTATCAGCTAATAAGTTATTTTTCATTTCTATAGATATCCACTTATCATACCCACTACCCTTTAGAGCATCTGACACCGAAGCGTGATTGGTATTTGCCGAACCAATTAATTCTAGAAAGGGTTCGCTAATATGAAAATGGGACAAGTACGGAATACTTGCCTCGATTGAATGTGCATACGACTCTTCATTTAAAGTCATAGCCGCTGTGTCCAGATGTAGTCTGAATCCCTTATGATTAACTTCTTTCACTAATTCGATACCCTCTTTGGTATTCGTCACAAAGTCACATCCATAGTGAGAAGGATTGGGTTCAATACAGAATACGACATTATTTTGTTCGGCAAATTGACCAAGTCTATAAAAAAAATCGGTTGCTATCTGGAAGCAACTATTTAGATTTAAACCTTCTGTTTTTCGATTTTTTGGTGATCCGAACACTAAATTCTTAGCGCCGATACGTGCCGCAAGTTGTATCATGCCGCACAGGTACTCATACGTCTTTTCTCGGGAGTCTTGATCCGCAAATATACAAAGATCATTTCGGTTAAACAGAAGGGATTGCATAGCGACGATACGAAGTCCGAATGATTCAGTCTTCTTCAAATAATCAGTAATGGTCTGGTCGGATAAATCAATCGGAATTTCCCAAAGTTTCGTAGGAGCAATTTCAATTCCGTTCAAATTATATGAACGCATAATGTCCATGACCTTATTTTCTTCACTTAAATCCCAGGCGATATTAGATATAGAAAGCTTCATTTGGCTGCTCCGTTTTCCTTCTGTATGAGTTCTTGTTTAATAAATTGTCTAATTTTATTAAAAACAACTTGTTTGGGATACATATATTCGCCGGAAGGGTCCGCGTGAAATACATGATTATACAGACTTCTCATATCGTAATAAACAGGGGGTTTATCCGTCACGTTAGTAAATTCGCAGTCCGCACTTTGATGAGCTAACTCTGAAGCTGTGACGGGTTCAGGAGAAAAGTTCACTAACTTTAGGTCCATTTTGATGCAGACATTGATATGGTCCCACAAATCACTCATATCGTAAAATTGAAACACACTGTCTCGATGAGTAAGATGTAGGCAATTATCATGAATTAGATCGTATATAAAGTTCTTCTTCAATCCTTTACCAAACAAACCGGGAAGCCTGATGATAAGAGAATCTTTGAAATTACTCTCTACAAATTGTTCCAGAAAAAACCTATGCTTTCCATAGGGATCCGTTTCTTGGGGGTTAATTACGGTACTTTCATTGACTAGATCAGGCTTCTGATAAACATCGACAGTTGAGATCAAAATAAACTTGTCTGCTTTAACTTCTTTCAAATGGCTGATCAGCATATTAATATTGGCTAGATCTTCTTCTGGATTTTGATTCGCCTTCCACTTTACAGCCGGGGCCCCGGCACATATGACGAGACTATATGACTTACCTCTTATTTCAGAAATATTTTTAGAATTATAAAGATCATCAAACTGTGCTTGAGCTAACAAAGTAGATCCTACATATCCTGTATATCCAATAAGGGCTTTCATGTTTTTCACCATCCTTATTTAGTCGAGGCCACCTCTTGCCCGGCCTGTTCTGTTACCGCTACTCTCAATTTCTCCCTATAAAGTTCCGTCGATTTCGTGCTGTATAACGGCCGGTTTTGGGTTTCAATTAAGATTCTTGAGATATACTCTCCTAACATACCTATAATGAAAAACAAACCGGCGAAACCTGTAGAGATGAGGATCATGAGCGTTGTCCACCCCTCTACAATATCTTTATTATACAAGTAGTTGTATAAAGCGTAGGCTCCCATAAAAATAGAGAATAAAAAAAATAACAACGATAAATAATGAGCCAGTTTCAATCCAAAATTAGAAAAAGAAACAATAACGTCTAGAGCTAACGTGATGTTCTCCCGGTTTAGCTTTCTCTGGCCTCTTTTTATGATGCTATCATACTGAATTTTTGCTTTTGCAAATCCGGTAAAAGCGTATAGGGCTTTGCGATATCTGACCTTCTCCCGTAGATTAAGCATTGCATTTAAAGCTCTTCTGCTGACTAGTCTAATGCTTTCTGTCGAAAGATCCAAGTTAAGGTAAGACATTTTATTAACAAATTTGTAGAATAGCAATGAATTTACAGACGTCTTATGCGAGCTTGCTGTAACAATATCGAACCCTTCTTTTGCTTTTTTTTGAAGAGCAGGAATAATCTCGATAGGGAAATCAAACGATGTCGAATCGATTTCAAATACGAAATCCCCCATACTTTTGTTTAAACCTGCGGTCATTGCTCGTTCAGTACCATGTTTTCTTGACAAATTTATAATCGATATGGTTCCTCTCAATCCCTCTGTCGCACTGCGTGCACGGTCAAGCGTCCGATCATGACTCCCATCATTTACAAGAATAATCTCATAATTTTCATAATGTTGATGCATAACCTGATCTATTTCGAACAGAGCGTTTCCCACTGTCTCTTCGTCGTTACAAGCATATAATACAACGGAGACAAATACTTTCTCTTTCAATGCAAGGCCTCCTCCAAATCATATATCGTATTAAACTTTCCTGACATCACAGAAATAAAAGTAGGTTGATTGGAAAACGATTTTATAATCGTTGGTCTGGAATCATCGATTTCGGCCTCGGCCATGATTGTCTTTACGGCAAACAACGATTCTTTATACTGAACATCCATCTTGGGATTCATGTATTTTTTAAATAATTGGTACATCTTCACCCAAGCAGATGTCGGTTTCTCCATGCATGTATTGCAGTTCTGTAAAGAGCTGGGGAAGCAGTGTGCATTTCTTTGCTGGCAATCGAAACTGGGCAGCTTGTCAGTCGAGGTCAAATGAGGCGTGTGCCCTACCGATGTTAAGGAATGTGTTCCGCTTAAACCAAACGGCATCGCCGAGAAAAACGGGCCGTCCATGATGGTCACGCCTGTATCCTTCAAAAAGCTATTAGCTTGAGTTAAAATGACCTCACAAATCTCATATTTGATTTTAAACATTTCATAGTTAAATAAATTCAAGATTTGGTTTAAGCTAGCGTATGTGGCATTGACTACAAACGGTGAAAGCATGATCCGACCATCTTTGAAAATCAGTTTGTACTCGTCTGCGACCACTTCTGTTTGGGTGAGCTGCTGGCCATAGAGCACATCCACTTTACTAAATTCCTTTAACTTTTCTACAAAATACGATCTAATTTTATTAGCGTCATACGAAAACTCAAGAGTATCAAAGGCCGCTTCAACCATGCCTGTGTTAAAGATATGTTTGGAGTTGATCTCCTCAATTGGAATGTCAACATATTCACAAAACTTTACAAACTGCTCGGCGTTAGTTAGAGAATCATGTGAGGAAATCGCATATACCTTGCGGAATTGCTTGTTAACTGCAAACGAAAAATCTTGACTGAATCTGCGGTAATAATTCGCAGATTTTACCGCAGTGGAAACGCTTCTGGGATAATGATAACCATTATGAACCCTGGCTTGATTTATAAAACTAGCTCTCTGCATGGGCTCCGCATCAAACTCAACTAATGCAACACTCTTTCCTCGTTGAGCTAAAGTTAAGGATGCATATAACCCAAATATTCCGGCACCAAAAATCACGTAATCATATTTTTTTAACATTTTATACCTCTTACAAGAAGATAATGATAGATCCGATTATTATTAGTAACAAACCAATAATCTTAAAGGAAGTTAGCGGCTCATGAAAAAACAGAAAAGATAAAGCGACGATACCTATGGTCGTTAGTCCCTGAGAAACTGGAGAGATTCGGCTTAACTCCCCTCTTGATAAGGCCATAATATAGAGAATAAAACTGGCTCCATACATAATCGCACCCAACCAAACGTATGAGTTACTTAGGAGCTTAACGAAAAAGCTTATATTCACATGCTCGAACCTTATGCCTGTTACGGACTGTTTAAGAAAAAACTGGGCGGAAATATTAAAAACCATAGCCAGCACAAGTAAAAAAATTGTCATTCCGCTGCCACCAACCCATCTTGTGTCTAATACACCTTTGAATAAGCATTCTAATTATCACTTCTTTCGACTATTTTTTCAATATAAAGATTGCCCAAACAATATGCCCGCGTGTAAAGCAAAAACAGGGGCTGTCCCAAAAGGTGATATGCTCCCCATACGGTAGACAGGTGAAATAATAAAACCTGCTACTGTAAGGGGAGCATTTTCATGCTTAAAGAAAAATATTGTACAGCGGAAAAGCTCGCTATCCTTAGTGAAATAGCAAGTGTGGATCGGCATTAAGGATGCGGCGAAGAAATACGGCACTACCAAAACGACCTTGGCGAAATGGCGGCGTCGTTATAAGGTGTATGGTTATGAAGGGCTAGAGCGTCGAACTCATAATCGAAGCTACAGTGCTGAGCTTAAGCTTCAAGCGGTGAAGGATTACCTCTATGGGGGATTGTCCCAATATCAGGTCATCGATAAATACAAGATTGCAAGTCGAACACAACTTTCCAACTGGATTAAGCAGTATAATCGTCATAGCAGCTTAAAAGCTTATTCAGGGGGAGCGAAAGCGATGACGAAGGGGCGTTCTACGACTTGGCAGGAACGAATCGACATGGTTCAATATTGTCTTGCACATCAGCACGACTACCAGAAGACGGCAGATCAGTTTAAGGTCTCCTACCAGCAATTGTACCAATGGGTGAAAAAGTTCGAGTATGGTGGTCAGGATGCGTTAAAGGATGGCCGGGGACGAAAGAAGGCGCCGGAGGAGCTAACAGAAGCGGATCGTCAGAAGCTGGAGATAAAGAAGCTAGAATATGAAATGGAGCGACTTCGGGCGGAAAATGCGTTCTTAAAAAAGTTACAGGATTTTCAAAGGAGGCGAAGCTAAGCCAGTATCGTCAAGAGAACCTCTACCTTGCCATTCAAGCGCTTCGGGAAGAAGCATCAATCAGCATTCAGCTTCTGTGTGAAGTGGCAGGAATCCCGCGCTCCAGCTATTACAAGTGGCTAAATCGCAAGCCTGGTTCTCGAGAGCAGGAGAATGAGCAACTGACGCATGTTATGATGTCTATTTATGAGAAAGTAGAGCGTATCTTTGGGTACCGTCAATTGACTCTGCACATGCGTCGCCAAACTGGAAAAACGATAAATCATAAGCGCGTGCACCGCCTAATGAAAGTAAAGGGAATCCAGTCCGTCATCCGCAGGAAGAAAAAGAGATATGCACATTCCACTCCGCAGCAGGTCACTGAGAACGTGCTAAACCGCAAATTCCATGCAGATGCCCCCAATGAGAAGTGGGTAACCGATGTGACGGAATTCAAATACGGTAATGGCCAGAAAGCGTATTTAAGCGCCATTCTTGATCTACATGACAAAACAATCGTTTCTTACGTATTCGGGCGTTCCAACAACAATCCACTTGTATTCCAGACGTTAAAACTGGCCTTGCAAGCGGCTCCAGGAAGCAAGCCCATGCTTCATAGCGACCGTGGCTTCCAATATACCTCACTGGACTTCAAAGGGATCTTAGACAAGAACAATATGACCCAGAGCATGTCCCGTGTTGGACGATGCATCGATAATGGTCCAATGGAATCTTTCTGGGGAACTTTAAAATGTGAAAAGTATTATCTGCATATGTACCCTACCTTTGAGAAGCTAGAAAGGGACATTGACGCCTACATCCGCTTTTACAATTACGAACGGTTGCAGGCTAAACTAGACGGCCTTAGTCCAATGGAATTTAGGACTAAGGCCGCGTAACTGATTTTTATTTTTTTGTACTGTCTACTTGACGGGGTGCAGTTCAGTTTTTGAGCTCTTACTTACCCATTTCTCCTTGTACCGCTTGAGCCACCTTAATCATCTCCGTCACAGGCAAGTCGCCCGTGGACAAACGGAACTCCACACCGTCATACGTCCAAGTCAACGTCTTCTTATCGTCGCCCGTCACTACGCCCAGCGTAAAGCCCAGATCCAGAATATCCCCCGGCAAAATAGACACCGTTTTCTCCTGAGGACGCGACTCGATCAACGAGTAGTTGTACTTACCGGAGTAGCGCAGCATGACCGCCTTCTCTTCGCCAAGCTTCAGTTCGGTTGTATCCTGCTTCTTTACACCGCTCGGGATGTAATTCGGTTCGATGATCCCGAACGATTGCTGCTTATTGGTATTGCCTGCAGCAGCCGATTTATCCGTCGTTTTACCATTCGCGCTGCCCGCTTGACCGCTGCTTGCCTTACTGTCGGATCCTTGAGCTCCGCTTGCTGCTTTATCGCCGGTTGCTTGCCCGTTAACAGCCTTATCCGTACCTTTCGTATCGGCTGCTCCAGCTTTATCTCCTTCATGGTCATGACCCAGCGTCGGCAGCGTCTTCATATCCCAGCCCGTCATGTTGCGTTGCATATCAAATTGGTCCTTTTCGAACTTCGTGCCGAATTCAAACTTCTCGAATTTAACAACAACCATGACATTATTATTCGTGTCGGACACTTCCACATGCTGTGGTGCATAGTTTTTCTTATCCAGCCACACCTTCTGGCGGGCTAGCGATCCGTTCTGGTAGTTCGCGGCTACGTCGAACACATACGATTTATCGTCCGTCGTAAATTGACGCTCGTTATCCATCAGAATGCTTTGCACGAGCGACTGGTACAAGTACACCTGTCCTTGATTCTCCGGCCAATCGCTCTGGAAACGGAAGCTTTTGTTCAAATGCGGCGTCAGCACGAACACCCCGTCATCGTTGCGCAGCACAATCTGGGTGATGTCCTTCTTCGCATTCGTCAGCGCGATCCGGTAGTACGACTCCGCCATATAGCAAACTTCAACCGAATACTCCTGCGGCTCCGTCCCCGTATTCAGCGTCATCGTGCCTTCGGCATGATAGCTATCCAGCTTGTTGACGATACTGTCCAATTCCCTTACAACCGAGCCTGCATCCTTCTTCCCAAGTAATCCGCATCCCGAAAGCACCAAGCTCAAGCACAACGTCAGAGCTACCGTCCATTTAAATCGCCGCATTGCTCTCATCCCTCCACCACATTGTCATTGTCCAACTTGATAACATGTCTATGTGGGGACTTGGACGATTATGCGGACAAAGTTGGGGGAGGAAATCGAGTAGATAGGGGCGACTAGCCCCTGACCTCTCACACCACCGTACATGCGGGTCCGCATACGGCGGTTCCTAAAGGCCAACGGATTTCCAGATACCGAATCGTTAGACTAAGTAGCCCTTGATCTTTCCAGTAGGAAAGGTTGAAGGCATTATTTATGTTTCGGGACATTTCCCAGTAACCAAGGCGTGAATTTGCCATCATTCTTGCTGCTCAATCAGGAACGCCAAGGGCTTCTCAATCTAGTGCGTGGCAGTTTCCACTGCTTCCATGTACACATACGGAGTCTACGGCGAATCCATTCATCTAGCCTCACGCAGTGAGTCTTTGCGGATGCTAGGCGAAAGTATCCGATCCAGCCCATAAGGCAGCGATTGAGTTCCTTAATTCGGTTCACCATCGAGACCCGCAGCCACTCAAGTTTACAGAATTAGCCTTTGGCGACTTAGGATTCGTCATGCTATGGTGACTCATCCGACTAACCCTGCCTCAAATTGAGTTCGTGTACCTTGGCTCGTGCTTTTGCCTCCAGCTTCCTTCAGATTCAGCCTCGCGGCTGACACCCTTGCTCTTGGCTAACGGTAGGCGTTCGCCAGCCCCCGTTCGGGACTCTCACCCTAGAGATGACACCCATGCTGGGCGTACATAAAAACTCCTATAACCGGCCGGTTATAGGAGTTAATACGCATTTTTATTGATGAATCCATTGATAATGGTTTTCCAGATGATCTTGATATCAAACAAAAAAGTCCAGTTTTCTATATAAAAGATATCGTACTTAATCCGATCTTCAATCGACGTATCCCCGCGCAGTCCATTGGATTGCGCCCATCCCGTAATTCCAGGCCTAATATGATGCTTAACCATATACTTCGGAATTTCTTCTTTGAATTGTTCGACGAAATAAGGTCTCTCCGGCCGCGGGCCAACCACACTCATATGGCCAATCAACACATTGAAAAACTGCGGCAGCTCATCAAGACTAGTTTTACGTAAGAAAGAGCCGAACTTTGTCTTTCGTGGATCATCTTCTGTCGTCCATTTCGTATCCGATGAGGCTTCACTCTGTACTTTCATGGATCTGAATTTATACATCATAAAGTTTCGTCGATTTAATCCGACACGCTCTTGTTTAAAAATAACCGGTCCGGGCGATGTTAGCTTTATCCCTATGGCAATCAAAATAAGCAAAGGCGATGTCATAAGAATAGCTGCTGATGCAAAAACTATATCAAAAGCACGTTTGAAAAATCGATTCCGGAAATCATCAAGCGGGATATCGCGCACATTGATCAGAGGCATACCCGCAAAGTTATCGAAATACGGACGCGATGGCAGATAATCGTAATAGTCCGGAATAATCAGTGTTTTTACACCGACTTTTTCACAAATGTTAATGATCCAGCCATATTTCTGATGGGCATTAAGCGGTAGCGCTATGATAACTTCATCGATCAGGGATGAACTTAAGATTCGTTCCAGATCATTAATTCGGCCTAAGATCGGTTTATAGCTTTTAAAGTCGACTTCATGCCTTTGTTGAAAATCATCGAGAAAACCGACTACCTCGTACCCGAGCTCTGGGTGTTGAAGAAGATTTTGGTAAAAGCTTTTGCCTAAGGTCCCTGCACCTAAGATGAGTAGAAACTGCTTGTTAAAGCCCTTTTCCCTGAGACGCTTCAATGACGATTTGAGAACATATCTGTAAAAGCTTACGAGCAATATGTTATTTACGAGAAATAAGAAAAGATAAGAACGAGAAACATCCAGTTCTTTAATGATAAAGAGTAAACTAAGCAAAATCAATAAACTAATCGTATAAACTTGAACAATGGTAAAAAGCTCATAGGAAAATCGCTTCTTCCGCTTGGGTGTATAAAAGTTAGATATGTACCCAATCCCCACCACAAGACAGGCGTATACGATACTCCATAGTGCGTAATTTTCTACAGGTAAGGGGGTTTCATATGGAATCAAACCACTCTTAAACTTGAGCCACCATGAGAATATGAACACTATCTGTATACACACAAAGTCAGTTAAAGCATATATTTGAGATAAAAAGCCTTGGCTTCGTCGGATCAACTTCACTCACCTCACCGATTCGAACTCCTTAATTTAGTTAACACACAACCACTCTTCACTATATCATATAATACTAAGCGATATCTTGCCATATTGTATTGTAATGGGCATGATTTCCAGAAAAAATTTATCACATCTCTATAATAAATAAATCCCCATTAAATACATGTATATACTATATTATTAATCTATTTTATTGTTCATTAAAATTCAAAAGGATGTTATACTTCAAATTGAAAATCAGAATGTCTAAAAAATCATTTATTAAAAGGAGCAATAACCTTCGGAGGGCAATATGATAAGAAAACTCAATACAAAATTCACATTCTACACTATCAATACGATTTTAATATTATCTTTTCTGTATTACTTCAGAGAACCATCCTTGTTTTTTACATTGCTTGTTATTACTGGGTTGTTTTTATTATCTACATTTTTTTTCTCTAAGCAAAAAGAAGCTTTTCATATAATTAATTATAAAAAAACTTTGCTTGTAACAATTATATTATTATCTCTGGTTATAAGCCTAGGAGTAAATGTTAGTTTACAAAACAGTCCCGTTACTTCAATAAAAATTATTGCTACTGGAGAGAAAAATCCAGAATCACAGGCAAATCAAGTTTGGATTGCGGGTATTGATCCTTTAATTAAGAAAGACGGGGAATTATCTGATAATGTCATAGTCGATGCCAATTGGCACTTAATAAATAATTTACCTGTGGCTCAAAGTATTTTTCCGGCTACAATTGAGTGGACTGGACATGCTGAGAAAGTAAACATTACTTTCTTAGAAAGCAAGTGGAGTGGTGTTGTTAAACTCATACATAATAATGTTAATGAAAACATTGATTTATATGCTAATGTAGAGAAAGCCACCATAAAATCAATAAATATTAAGGGCACTACTCAAATTTATTTTAATAAACAATTAATTATTAATCTCTATGAAAATAAAATATCCCCAAAAAATATAGTTACATTTCTTGTGAGTCTTCTAATCTCAGTATACGTTCTATGTTTTATATTTTCATTGCTCCTCTATTTTATTATTAGGTTTTTTCGTAAGTTAATTACAAGTAAGTCACAATTAATTTTCGTAATAACTGCCAGTTTCTTTTCATGGATTTTTTTATGGATTCTATTTTACCCAGGCATCATGAATGCAGATACTTTTGCTCAATGGGATCAGATTTATAAAGGTAATTATGATAACCATCATCCTATTGTTCATACTGCTTATATGGCTATATTATTAAAAATTTGGGAAAGTCCAGCAGTTATAAGTTTATTTCAAATTTTCTTTTTCACTTCAATACTATTCTATGGAATTTATACTTTTAAAAAAATAGGGACAAGTAATAGCTCATTAATATTACTTGTTTCATTTTTTCTCATCGTTCCTGTCACTGGAATGCAACTAATATTATTAAACAAGGATATACCTTACAGCCTTTTTTTAATGCTTCTGACAATTATATTAATTAATATAATTGAAAATAAGGCTCTATTAAACAATAAGTACTACTTGATTTTACTTGTTGTGACTTTAGCGGCTGTTGCAACTTTTAGACATAATGGAATTCTGCCTGCAGTTGTTACAGTCTTCGCCTTATTTATTTATTATAAAAAAGAAAAAATAATGATTCCATTAAAATTACTAGTAGGATTCATTGCCCTGCTAATCATCCTTAACCCATTATTAAGTAGTCTTTTAGATGCAAAACCTGGGGAAGTATCTGCAAAATATTATCCAATGGTACATCAGATTGGTGCGGTTGTGAAAGAAGACCCCAGCTCCGCGAATGAGGAACAAAAACAAGTTCTTGAAAAAATTATGCCTTTCGATTATTGGGTTAATAAATACTATGTATATAGCGTCGAACAAATGGTATTTAACGAAGAGTTTGAAAAGAATAAGAATATTTTTCTAGATAAGACATTTTCAACACAGTTTATTCATGTTTGGTTAGGACTCTTAAAAAAACACCCATACACAGTTATAAAACATGTTACAGCAGCTGCTTCATTAACTTGGCAAATAGAGCAACCCAAAACTGGATATAACTATTATCATAAGACGATTGATCCTAATAATTATGATATAAAACAAGGTACTTTATTAACAGATGTTAAGGAAAAAGTATTAAATTTATTGGAAATCACAGAAAAAAGAGAATACAGCTGGTTCTTTTGGAGAGCTGGATTCTATGCTTTGATATCAATAATTTCAGTGGCTGTTCTATCATTTTCGCATAAAAAATATCATTATATAATATTGTTACTACCTGTCATATTTAACTTAGTAAGCTTATTTCCGATTATACCAGCGCAACATTTGCGATACACTTTCGCAACAAACATCATAACTCCTATATTACTTCTTTACGCACTAACTAAGCTTAAACGCAATAGCCAGAAAAACTAGTACCCATCTTCAGCCCCTTGTCATTAACCACGTTCATTGACAGTCGTTTCGTAAGCAGGTTTAGAATAACGATCTCACTTTGTATTCGGATTTACGATGTAACCAGAATCTTGTCTCCCCCAATTGGATGTACCATTCTGTATCCAATTCCAGGCTAGTAAGCGTCAAACGGAGCACACCTGTTCATAAAAAGCAAACCCTGTCACAATGAATCCATCACACGAGAGAAGGGATGGATTTGAATGGAACAAACACTGCAGGAAGTGTGGGCCAAACATATTGCAACCTATCAGGCAAGCGGGCAAACGATGAAGGTCTGGTGCGCGGAACAAAACCTGACGGTGCATCAGTTGAAATATTGGCTATATAAAGCCCAAAATCGTCAAAATCAAGCGCGATCTACAACATTTCGCGCCGTAGCTATCACACCAGAGCCCGTTCATGAATCGGTGTGGGTACAGGTCGGATCCGCTCGGATTGGCATTCGACCCGGCTTCGAACCGCAACTTCTTCGTGACGTGGTAGCGGCACTAGGGTCCGAATGTTAAATTTGACCGGGACTTCACAGGTTTACTTGGCCTGCGGCTCGACAGACATGCGAAAATCCATTGACGGTCTGGCCGCCCTCGTCCAGGAGCAGTTTGCACTGAACCCGTTCTCCTCGGCCCTGTTTGTGTTCTGCAATCGCAAACGGGACAAACTCAAAATCCTCCAGTGGGATCATGCGGGTTTCTGGCTCTACTATCGCCGACTGGAACGGGGAACGTTTCAGTGGCCCGCAGCAGGCCCATCTCCCCTCTGCTTGACCCAACGGGAATTGCGCTGGCTCTTGGATGGCCTTGCCCTCTCGCAACGGCATGCTCATAAGCCCGTATCCCCTGAAGTGGCGATCTAAGCAGGAAATCCCCTTGGATCTGTCGAAATCATATCCTATGAAAACGAATGTGGAATCCATGACCCTGGAAGAATTCCAACAGCAAAATGCCAAGTTGGAACAACAAAATGAGGAATTGTCGGCCAAACTCAAATGGTACGAGGAACAGTTTCGCCTGGCCCAGCACAAGCGCTTCGGCGCATCCAGCGAGAAGACCAATCCGGATCAACTAGAACTGAACCTCTTCAACGAAGCCGAAGTATTGGCAACGCCTAAAGGGCAAAAGCCCGAGATGGAGAAAGTCACCTACGAGCGCCGCAAATCGGTCGGAAAACGCGAGGCGGATCTGTCGGATCTGCCCGTGGAAACGGTGACCTACGAGCTTGCAGAAGACGAGCAGGTTTGCACCTGCTGCGGCGGAGCATTGCATGAGATGACGACGGAGACGCGCAGCGAAATCGCCGTGGTGCCGCCACAGGTAAAGGTGGTTCGGCATGTACGGCAGGTTTATGCCTGCCGCCACTGCGAACGCCATGAACTGCAAACGCCCATCGTCACGGCACCGATGCCTAAGCCGGTGTATCCGGGCAGCTTGGCCTCGCCGTCTGCGATGGCGTATGTGATGTGCCAAAAATATGTGGACGGCCTGCCCTTGTACCGGCAGGAGCAGCAATTTTCACGACTTGGCTATGCGCTATCCCGACAAACGATGGCGAACTGGACGATTTACGGCGCGGAGCAATGGCTGCTACCGGTTGTGGCGGAGATGAAGCGCCATCTGCAGAAACAGGACATGTTGCATGCAGATGAGACGACATTGCAGGTGCTTCGGGAGCCGGGGAAGTCAGCGGAGTCGATGTCGTATCTGTGGTTGTATCGGACCGGTCGAGGCGTACCGCCAGCTCTGATCTACGACTACCAGCGGACACGCAGCGGCGAACATCCCCGAGACTTCCTTGCAGGATTTACCGGCTATCTGCATGTAGACGGTTACGCCGGCTACCACAAAGTCAAGAATGTGACACTGGTGGGCTGCTGGGCACATGCGCGGCGCAAGTATGATGAAGCGCTGAAAGCTGCGCCGGAGGCCAAAGGCAATCCGGCAACCGTCGCAGCTCAGGGGCTCGCGTATTGTAATCAGCTTTTTGCGATTGAACGGGAACTGAAGGAATCTACGCCGGAAGAACGGCACAAGGTCCGGGAAGCACAAAGCCGTCCGGTGCTGGAAGCGTACCAGACGTGGCTACGTCAACAGAAGTCCCGAACGATGCCCAAAAGTTTGATCGGCCAAGCGATTGCCTACAGTCTCAACCAATGGGATAAGCTGACGGCATTCCTCAAGGACGGACGCCTGGAGATCGACAACAACCGCAGCGAGCGGTCGATCAAACCGTTTGTCATCGGACGCAAAAACTGGCTGTTTGCAAATACACCTCGAGGAGCTAAGGCTAGCTCGGCGATCTACAGCGTGATCGAGACGGCGAAGGAAAACGGGTTGGATCCGTTCCGATACCTCATATACCTGTTCGAGCAACTGCCGCAGCTTGCGGATCTTGAAGCGTCGAATGCGTTGGAGCGCTTGATGCCGTGGTCGCAGTCCCTGCCCGACTCCTGCCGTACACCCTAATCTTCATCCATCATACACGGGCTTCCATCTGACTACTAGGTGGGGCCTATTTGACGTTCACCCAGGCTAAGTTGATGCTCCCGGGTGCCTCGCCTAAGGCCGGGAGCATTTTCTTTTTTAAAGACAAGAATAGCCTAATCCCCCGTCATTGTACAGAAGGGTTTAGGCTATTGTCGGTTGAATTTGTAAAAAGGAGCCGACATCGGGAGCGGCGAAAGTCCGCATAATTACCGTCATAGAATTTGGCGGCAAACAAGCCCCTTTATCCTATCCGGTTTAAGGGGCTGTTTCATCATGCAAGAGTTAACTTAACAACCCCTACATAATATTCATACAACTTTTTGTTAAATTGATCTGATGAATAATGATTTATTACCTCATTTCTTGCATTCTCACCAATTTCTACTCTTAATTGTGGATCTTGAATAAGCCATATTATATGGTTGACAAATTCTTCTGGGTCAGACGCAAGAAAACCCGTAATTCCCTTTTCAATTATATCGCTATGAGCAGGAATATCTGATACAACTACAGGTAGCGAAAAAGACATTGCTTCTAATAATGATAAAGGTAACGCTTCCCATTTAGAGCCCTGTAGATAGATATCTGAATTTTTAAGAATTTCATTAAGTTGATTTTTATCCTTCCAACCAGTAACTAAAATATTAATTTGTCTCGATACCGCTTGTTGTTCAATATATCCCCGTAATTCTCCATCTCCCACCCAAATAAATTCAAAATTATTGTATTTTTCTTTCAATAATTGAATAATATCGAGAATTAATTCTGGATTTTTTGCTTCAGTCAATCTCCCTACAGTTATTAATTTAATTTTCTCAAAATTGTCCTTAATTATTTTTTCAAACTGAGGAATTTGTACTGAATTCTTAATTAATGTCACTCTTGAATTTGGGGCTAATTTTAATGCATACTTATATTCTTGTACTGAACCAACCAAAAATTGATGATTACCTATTCGGGCAGCAATAAATTCTAACATCCAAAAAAATATTTTTTTTAGTGTACTAATATCTTTCCTCATGAAAGAGAAACCATGCGGGGTATATATTATTTTCTTTTGATATTTTAACGCACATATTCTTCCAAGGAACCCTGCTTTTGAAGAATGCAGATGAATAATTTCAGGGTTTATTTGCTTCAATATTTTATTAATTTGAACAATACCCCGTATATCCGATGTTATTGATATTTCCCTTTTAAGGAATACTTCATGAAAAGTTATATTTTCCTGAAACCTGCTTTTAAAATTAAGAGGTGTATCTATTCTACGTGAATAAATGATATGTATATCCCATTTTTGGGACTCATTGAGAAAGTTACAAATTTGAATTAAGTATTCTAAAGATCCTCCACTACAACTCTCAATAATATGAACTAAATTAACTCTGTTCATTTCTATTAACACCTTCAACTAATTCAATTATGTTATTAATATTATTTTCTAGAGAGTATTCTCTAGCATAATCCATTCTTCTATATACAATATCAGGAGTCTCAGTAAGATTTAAATGATGGAACGTCTCTACAACTTCTTCTTTATTACTACATATATATAATACATCGCTATATTTATTATAAGAAGGCAATGCTGTAACAATCGTTGGTTTACCTGTAGCCATACATTCAAATATTTTCGCAGGCATAATTCCTTTGGTAAACTCATTTATGATGTAAGGTATTATCAGAACATCTACTTTTTCTAACTCAAGTACTAATTCTTCTGGATTAAATGGACCCATGACATCATAACCATCTGGAATGTCTGATTTTGCACTTCCTATTAATTTTATTTCGGCTCCAGCATTCTTTAAAGCATCAATAATTCCCCAATCAAATCGGTCATCAATTGCCCCAAAAAAACAAACCGATTTATATTTTTTGTTCTCTCTAAACGCTCGGTTAAATAACTTAGCATTTACGCCTTGATGAATTTCATAGACTTTATCATGCTTATTTCTGATTTTTTCATATAAATAATGAGAATCAGCAATAACAATATCACTTTTATTAAAAAGCTTTTCCTCTACTATATTATAATCTTTTGGTTTGCCCGGATGCCCTTCAAAATTGGCAACATAGTCAAACAAAACTTTTTCAGGACCAACTAAGTCCAAGAGTTTTACTGTTGTATGAGATGGTAAATAAATAATGGCAAGGTCTGCTTTTGTAAGCCCTCGTTTTTGTAAATGTCTATTCAGAGCGGGAATAAAAATTAAATCATTTAACAGTCTGAAAAAAAAACCATTAGGTGGAAGGACCAATGGTTTAATAATTTTTAAATTATTAGGCGTAGGATTTTTATACGAATTTGTTTTTTTTCTACTGATTTTTTTAAAGATTCTACCTAAGTCATTTAATTTCGGATTTCTAAATCCCATATTTTCAACGAAAAAAATATTATAATGCTGCGAAAAAACACTCATCATAATATGATGCCTTTGCCAAAGAAAATCCCAATCAATGGTTGAAATGCATAATAAATTCTTCTTATTATCCAAAATTTTCACACCTTTAAGATTATTCTCCTAAGTATTGTTTTAAAACTTCCTTTGAATCTCCAAGCATGACCATATTGCCTTTATTAATCCACAGAGCTTTCTGACAAATACTCTCAACATCACCAGTTCCATGAGACACTAATAATAAAGTAATCCCTTTATCGAGCATAGCTTGAATTCTTTTTCTGCACTTTTTCTGGAATTCAGCATCTCCTACTGCAAGCACTTCATCAATTATCAATATTTCTGGATTAACTGAAGTGGCTACTGAAAAACCCAATCTTGCTTGCATACCAGATGAATAATATTTGACAGGAGTATCAATGAAGGATTCAAGCTCGGCGAAATCAACTACTTCATCCATCTTATTTAAAATCTCGTTTTTTGTCATTCCTAGCATCATACCATTCATAATAACATTATCTCTACCAGAGAAATCAGGATGGAATCCTGCTCCTAATTCAATTAACGCCGAGATTTTCCCATTAATTTTTAAACTTCCTTTAGTAGGTTTCATAATTCCTGTTAGTAATTTTAGCAATGTGCTCTTACCTGATCCATTTGAACCGATAATACCTAAGCTTTCACCCTTATTAACATTAAAACTAATATCCTTTAGTGCCCAAAATTCTTTTATATTGTTTTTTTTTATATGCTTGTTGTCCTTACTCCAGATAGAGAAAACCTGAGATAATGAGCTCGCACTTCCCGAATTTACACTAAATTTTTTCCAGAGTTGATTAACTTCAATCATCATCTTACATAACCTCCGCAAACGAGTCCTCATAATGTTTAAACACCAATATTCCTACAAAAAAAACTATTATGGAGAAACTGCTTGCAATTAATAATGAATGTAGATTAGGCCCTACTCCACCTAATAAAGAATTAACTTCCATATATACTAGTTGCCCAATCGGATTAAAAATAAAATATGATCGTATATCTTCAGGAATTTGTTCTAACGTATACAGTACAGGAGA
Source organism: Paenibacillus sp. JCM 9796 (assembly GCF_055379675.1). Taxonomy (NCBI): domain Bacteria; kingdom Bacillati; phylum Bacillota; class Bacilli; order Caryophanales; family Paenibacillaceae; genus Paenibacillus; species Paenibacillus sp. JCM 9796. The sequence goes on along the minus strand of NZ_AP043723.1, from coordinate 3,347,814 downwards.
TACATACATCCATAACATTAAAATAATGCTAATAATTTGACTAACATCTCGATAAAATACATTGACAGCAGATATAATATAAGCTAAACCCAATGTAAATAATACATGAAAAAATAAAAGTACGGGTAGCCATAGGATCGAAATTCCTACTGGCACTTTGTAATAAATCATTAATACTGCAAGTACTAAAAAAGAAAAAAGGAAATCTACTAATCGAGCAACGACAGACGCTGTTGGTAAGATCAAACGGGGAAATGATACCTTAGAAAGCATAGAAGCATTACCAACTAAACTGTTGACTGCACTTGTCAAAGAGTTGGAAAAAAAATTCCAAAAAGTTATTCCACAAAATAGAAATACTAAGTAAGGAACACCTGCTATACCTTGAGATCTGAAAATTTGATTGAAAACAAATCCCCAAACTAGAGCCATCAAAAAAGGATTCAATACCGCCCAATACAAACCTAAAATAGAAAGTTGATATCTGACTTTAACATCCCGAACTGCGAGAAGATTAACCAACTGATAAAATAATTGGGTTTTCTTTAACATACTATTACCTCACAAAACTGCTTATATTAATAAAGATGATTATTAAAAAAACCTATCCAACTTTAGCTTAAATCCAAGTTTGAGCATCTTCTTAAATTTTTTGCTGCGCCATAACTGAAACAATTTTTGTTTTAGCTCTGCAGGAATATCCATAGAATTATCAAAATTAACCTGACTTATTTCATTATTGGAATTAACAAACCCAACTGGAGGTAGGTTCCAAGTAGGATTATCATATAAATGGCTTGGACCATTAGAATTCACAATATTAAAAATATCAGGCCCATATTTTTCCAATACATCTTTATGTTTTTCCGTTATTAAACGATATAGATACATTTGATTATCAAAATTAAATTGTCTAGACATAGAATCTGGTCTAATTCTGTATATAAAATATGGTTCCGATATCACAACCCCTCTACAACCATTTTTGACCATGCGAATGGCGCTTTCATAATCTTCCATCCCATAAATCATATCTGGATCATTAAGCCCATATTTCCGAAAATCGTCCCTTTTATAAACCAAGCCACTAGTATTTATTGTATTTCTCATAAAGAAAAAGGGGGGTTCTGGATTCCAAGTTGGCCATATACTATCTGATCCCTCAAAATATTGAGCCCAAGCTCCGACAAAACTAACATTATTATAATTTCTCAGAATCTCTATTGCTTTAGAATAATAATTCGGATGAACTAAATCATCCGCATCTAAGAATGCTAAATACTCACCTTTGGCATACTTTACTCCTTCGTTTCTTGCGCTAGATAGGCCTCCATTGAGTTTGTGAACAATCTTAATAGGATAAGTTACCTCAAGATCGTTGAGAAGCTCAATGCTAAACGGATCGTTACTACCGTCATTTACTAAAATAATCTCTGAATGAACATAATTAATATTGATTAAGCTATCCAAAGTTTCTTTTATCCAATTACCCATGTTGTAATAAGGTATAACAATACTTAATAAACCTGATTCACCATCATAAGTAGGTTGATCTTTACGCTCTATAGAACGAATAAAGGGATATTCCTTTGAGATATGGGTTCTATTCTTAATAGCGATACTCCAAGCATTGATTTTCTGTGAGTGGATAGTGTTATAATTGCAAATTTCTTCAATGCGTTTCTTCGCTCGTTCTCCTAAAATATTAATCTCATTATCGGTTAATTTTAGAAATCCTTCAAATTTCTCCCTAAACGAGTCATCTTCGTATGAAAACAGAAACCCATCGTATCCATCTGTAATTATTTCCCTTTGACCCCCATAAATGGTGGTAAATACAACTTTTTTTAGACTCATCGCCTCTACAACTGCGTATGGGAAATTTTCGAAAAGGGAAGGAACAAAAACTACTTTTGCGGTTTGAATTATTTTATGTGCTTCTTCCGGTGAAAAAATGCCTTCAAATCTTATTAAATTTTGATCGACATATTTTTTATATTTTTTACTTAAGAATTCTATATAATAACTGTTTTTAGGAGGAAAGAAAGAGTCTCCGCCTATAACTCTCAGCGGTATCTTTAGTCCTTTATCCCAGAATAAAGATAGTCTTTTGAGCAATTGATCTAAACCTTTTAAATATTGAACTCTCCCAAAATAAACCATTTCTTCACTTAAATAAATAGTATCATTGTGAAACTCTTTGCTTTGATATGGATTAGGAACAATCTTATAATTAGCTAGTTCTCCATCCAAACGTTTTGATAATTCATCGATCAAAAATTGACTGGGTGATATTAACATATCCGCTGCTTTTAAAGAAAACCTTTCCATTTCTCCAATCCAATAATCCGGAAACTTATATATTGAAGCTTGTCCTACTTCATCAATGATAAATTTTGGACTGTGGAGATTTAGCACAATAGGAACATGCAACAGTTTAGGGTTCAATTGTTTTTTTCTTTGAAGTAGAAAATACGCTATGGCTGAATATTCCTGTGATTCAATAATATCCGGTTCTCCGACTTGTTCAATTAAATCTTCAACGCAATCGGCGAAATCATAACTAAGTGCGGCCATATAACCAAGACTTTTGTAGATTTCCTTTATGCCAGGTTTAAATCTAAATAATTTATAATTCTCAACCGTTTCTAATAAACATGGTGCGTCAAGATTACTGTCGGGTAAGATAACTGTTATTTCATGATTATTCTCGGATAACATCTTTACTGTATTGACACAGTAGGTACTGATACCACCACCATAAAATGGAGGAAACTCGGTTGTTAACATCCAGATCTTCAAGATTTAATTTCCTCTCTTCCCAACTAAATATAATCCCGCGTTACGAAGTTTTCTAAGAACAGCACCTAACAATGTTTTGTCCATTACAGACCTATATAAGTTAATCATTTTCCAAGTTCTCATACCATAAATTTCATTTAATTGATTTGATAGGTTCAATATACTCTGTTTGTCTTGATAACTAGCACTCTGAACTAATTCGATTTGCTTTCTATAGAATTCCTTGTCTTTAACAAGATCAATATTAATTTTTTTCAGTACCTCTTTATCATCTAGTAGGAGGGTTATTTTTTTTCTATACTGTTCTTTATCTTCTGTTAGATGGTTTATCTTCTCTTCCATTTTCTTTAGATGCTGTTCGTTTTGTCCAAGCTCTTCTTTTATTTTCCTATACTGATCTAGCAATTGATTACCTTGATGCAAAAGGTCATTTTTTTCCTTGACTAATAATTCCATTTTCATGCCAAATATCTCATTTTCTTTAATTAACACTTCATTCTTAGTAGTTAATAACTCAACTTTTTCTTTCAAAAATTTATTTTCATTCTTACTTTCGTTTACAGTGCTGTTTTTTTCTAACTTACTCCACAATGTTTCTATTGGACTACGATTTATATCATAGCAAAAACTATCTAATTCGACTTCCTGTTTCATCTTCCCACAAACGGCCAGTACATAAAGATGAAGGTTAAGTTCCTTAGTAGTAGGCATACTTCCGTAATTATTTATTTCAATTTTGTAAGTCTTATTATTCTCGTTCTCTGTCCCCCAAATAAAACTAGCAAGGTTAACTTCTTGTTTATAGAAGTTTGTGTGCTTGAATGTACTACTCAATAAATCTCTGAATTCTGTAAAATTCAGTTCATTAATATGATAAGGGTTATTTCCATCCATTAAGGCGGTTCTATTCCTATCAGGGGTTGAGATAATTAACTGACCATCATCTTTCAGAACTCTGCTTATTTCCTTTAAAAAAATCAATTGATCTTGCTTAGAGAGGTGTTCGATCGTTTCGAACGAAACAACTAAATCAATAGATCTATCAGCACAAGGTATCCTAGTAGCACTCCCCACTAGAAAACGAATATTCTCTTTACCATAGTTGCTTTTTGCACGAATCACCGTGTTTTCATCTATATCGACAGCAATTACCTCTTTTGCACTTTCGGCTAAACAACTAGAGCCGTAACCCTCTCCACATGCTATATCTAGCACTACTTTGTTAGAAGCTAGAGTAGAAGCAGCAAGGTACCTGTGCCAGTGAAACATTAACTCAACATAATCCGTTGAACTGTCTGTCATTCTTTCTGATGCCATTTTCATCACCCCGTTTTTCCCAACAAAATGTCAAGCATTTTCTCGTACTAATACTAATTCTAAATAGTGTAGAATCTCTGCCCGTAAATCTTCTCTTTTCAAAGCAAAATCTAATGTGGTTTTGATGAAACCTATTTTTTCTCCAACATCGAATCTTTTTCCATCAAAATGATACCCAAACACATTTTGAATATTTGCTAGTTTATTGATTGCATCTGTTAGTTGAATTTCTCCCGATTTGCCCTCTTCTTGTGTTTCTAAAATATCAAAAATCTCTGGGGCTAGAATGTAACGTCCCATTATCGCTAAATTAGTCGGTGCATTTTCTTTCGCTGGCTTCTCTATCAAATTACTAATCGTATATAATTTATCATTTTTTGGTGTTCCTTCAATTATACCGTATCTGGATACATCATCATAAGAAACAGGTTGTATACCTATTATTGAGGCCTGATACTCGTTATATAACTCAACCATTTGTTGCAAGCAAGGCTTCTCCGCCTGAACGATATCATCACCTAAGAGAACTGCGAATGGTTCATTCCCAATGAATTTCCGTGCACACCATACAGCATGTCCTAAGCCTCTAGGTTCTTTTTGCCGAATATAGTGAATATCGACCATTTTAGACGGTTTTTGTACTTCGATAAGTAGATCTAATTTACCTTTAGACAATAAATTCTGCTCAAGTTCAAAATAATTATCGAAATGGTCCTCTATTGCACGTTTTCCCTTACCTGTAACAATTATGATATCTTCGATACCGGATTCCACTGCTTCCTCAACAATATACTGAATTGTCGGTTTATCTACAATGGGAAGCATTTCTTTAGGCATTGCTTTGGTTGCTGGGAGGAATCTTGTTCCTAAGCCAGCAGCAGGAATAATAGCTTTTTTTACTTTCTTATCCAAGATTTTTTGCCTCCAGCAAATATTGTGAGCTAAAAAATATTCTATCAAAGCGATAATATAAAAGCCAGCTTCAAGAACAGTATTTCCTTTTTTTATATAAAATAGTTTTTTAGAACCCTAAATAAGCCTTCATGTACCCAATAAACATACTTTATGATAAGATGAAAGATGTCGTAATTTAGAATAAAAGGAGAGTAAATATGAGTGGCAAAAAAGGGAGCTATATCCCCTATACAGGAAAAAAGAAGGATACCTTGGATTCAACCGATAGAAACTCCCTACTATTCTGGGGAATGGGCGGACTTATACTTGTTTTATTAATTTGGGCTCCATTCCAAAAAGCGTTATTCAACGGAAACTCCTCTACCTTTGAAGGTCCGATCTATACGACGTTAATCTGGTCCTCCCTGTTGCTGTTACTTACAGCAATCGCCTTTTTCTATAAATTCAGCTTTAGGTACTGGTCGAGTATCTCTTTATTGGCTGTTTGGCTTATTCCTTTAAGCTATGTGTTATCGAAGATTAACGCAGCTTCGAGTTACTCTTCCGGCAATATGATTCTGATACAATGCATCTATGCGTCGTTCTTTTTAGCGGGCTATTTTTTGCTTAAATATCGGCATGGCTTGAAAGTACTCGTACATATTTTGGCATCGACCAGCTACCTTATTGTGTTATTCGGTATTATGAACTGGTTCGGTCACAAAGAAACTGCATATTCCCTGGTCAAATGGTTTGCATCCGAAATGCCGGCAATGCCCTTCTATCAAGACGTCATTATGTCTGATGGAAATGGTACCCGACTTACCTCTGTTTTTCAATACGGCAATGCATACGGCGCCTTCTTGATCGCTGTATTGTTAATGGGGCTTTACTTAACCACGGTTTCCAAAAAATATGTCACCACTATCTACCATGGAATAATGCTGGTACCCATTTTTGTTTCGTTCATTCTCACACTCTCTCGCGGAGCACTTGTCGTATTTCCGGTTGTATATCTGATTGTGATCCTCTTGATGAAGCCAGGCAAACAAATCCTAATGCTCATCTACTCGGCGCTCGTCACGGCTGTCAGCCTGATTGTCCTTACTCCAATCACCGATATCGGCGTGACGCAATGGTCCTCTTTTAGTCATGAACTCGCAAATCGAGGATGGTTGTACCTTATATCGGCATCTGTTGCCCTTACACTACTAATAGTATTTGTTCAAAGATTTGTTAAACCAATCCTTGAGGACAACGTCACACGTTTAGATCAACAGCGCTTTGCAAGAGCCTATTTCCCGCTCGGGGTTGCATTGTTAGGCGTCATCAGCATTTTCTTATTATTCGGAAATTCCGGGTTGCTTAACATTTTCCCAGAAAATATTAAACAACGGATTGAAAATATTAACTTCGCACAGAATAGTGTTCTTGAACGCGGAACGTTCTACAAAGACTCCATTAAGCTGTCATCCGATTATCCCATCATCGGTGCAGGTGGCGGTGCGTGGTCAGCCTTGTATGAGAAGTATCAAAATAACCCTTATGTCAGTAGACAGGCACATAATTTCTTCTTGCAGTATTTGGTCGAGGTCGGCTGGTTAGGATTAGTTATATTTATTGCTTTTTTAGGTTTTATCTTATATTGTTTTGTTCGATATTTCATTAGAAACGAAGATATGGAACCGCTACGCTTGGTATTCTTCATCTTCACGGTGTCGTTACTGATACACAGCATTCTTGATTTTGATCTAAGTTTCGTTTATCTAGGCATCGTATTGTTCTTGAGCTTAGGTGCCATGGCCTCCGTTGAGTGGAGCGAAGTTAAGTCTAACTTTGCAGAACGAGCAGCTAAAATGAAATGGGTAGCCCCCTCATTGTTTGCCGTTATATCGCTGGTTCTTTTCTTTAACGCAATACAGCTCGTTAACGCCAGCCGAAATTATTTAGAAGCTACAAGTTTGCTCAAATCGGGAAGTACCGATTTTAATCAAATCGTTACACCTTTGAACCAAGCGCTAGATAAACATCCGAACCATCCGGAATACGTGCTTCAGAAAGTAGCGATTTTATTTCAAGTATACGCGCAGTCCAAGGATGAGAACTATTATAAGGAAGCCGTATCCTTGATCGATCAAGCAAGGGAAAAAGAACCTTTCGATTATTTTTTGATTGAACGAAAGATTCAAAGCTATTTGTTGAAGGATAACCAACAAGAGGCATTAAACCTGGCAAATGAACAAATTGACAACTTCCCGTGGAAAGTAGCCTTATATGAGAGGGCCATCGATCTGGCCACCCGGCTCGGGGCACAAGCCTTCGAGAAGCGGGATCAGCAAAGTCAAGAGCAATACTGGTCCAAGGCAATTGAGCTTTATCATCGATTCGAATCGCAAAAACAAGCGCTAGCCAGCCTGCCTAAAGAGCAGTTGCAAGGGAATGAATTTAGTTTGACCCCTCAAATGGGCTTCTCACTTGGACAAATTTATTACTTACAAAAGAAATATCCGGAATCCGAGAACATGCTCCGCATAGGAGTCAGCGATAACCTTGCAGATGCCTTTACTCGCCAGAACACCAGATGGTACCTGGCCGCGCTGCAAAAGCAGGGCAAGAACGACCAAGCGGTTTACGACAAGCTGGTCGCAGCGGATCCGAATGAGAAGAATGAAGTTCAATTTTTAGTGAATCTCAAATAAATAAGAAAGGAGCTATTCCGACGGAATAGCTCCTTTCTTTTAGTCCTCCCGCCGGGCCACCCGGCTTACGGCTGCGTACAGCTGCTGCCAGGCGGGAGACATACCGCCGATGTGTGGGCTCGCCCCCGCGCCTTCGGCCGCGTTCGCTTCCGGCGCAGCCTTGGAGCGGACCTTGCCGCGCGCGCTGGTGCCGCGGCCCTTGGCTGGCGCCGGAACGCCGGCCGCGGCCGGCGACGCTGCTGCGTCACCGCTGCTGCTTGCGGTCGCACCGGCTGACGCCGTGTCGACCTGCGTCTTCGGCTGACGTCCGCGGCGCCTTGGGACCGCGCTTGCGTCCGCCTGCTGCGCCGAAGCGGGGCTGGCGGGTGCGGTTGGCCGCTCCTGCGGGCTACTCGCCTCAGGAGCGGGGACTCCGCCGCTTCCCGCTGTCACAGCGGCGGCAGTGCCAGCTTGTGCTCCTTCGATGACGGTTAGCTGGGGTGCACCCTTGCGTTGATGCCGGCGTTCCTTTTCCTTCATCCGTTCGCGTTTACGTTTGGACATTGTTGGTATTGAGCCTCCTATCGTGTACGCAGCCCATTGCCGCTAATCTGTCATTCCACGGGCGATAAGCCGTTTCCGCAAGCTATTTCTCTCATGCTATTCATCATTCGCTGTCTTTTTCCCCCGCTACTTGCCAATCCATTCGCGGCGCAGGGCGAACATGTCCCGCAGCTCATCTGTGGTCATCTCTGTGACCCAATTTTCGCCGGCTCCGACGATTTGCTGACTAAGGCCGAGCTTGCGCTCGATCATCTCATCGATGCGTTCCTCTAACGTGCCGAGGGTGATGAACTTGTGCACCTGCACGTTTTGGGTTTGTCCAATACGGAAGGCGCGGTCGGTGGCCTGGTTCTCTACAGCAGGATTCCACCAACGGTCGAAGTGGAAGACGTGGTTGGCCGCCGTCAGATTGAGTCCCGTTCCTCCCGCCTTCAGCGAGAGGATAAAGATGCCTCCCCCTGTTTCGGCACCAGCTCCCGGTCGCTTCCCTGCCTCTGCAGCTTCCACTCCAGCGCCTATCGGCTTCCCGGCCGATGCGGCCGCCTCTCCCTGAAACCGCGCAATCATCGCATCGCGCTGCTTCTTCGGAACGCCTCCGTGCAGGAAGTAAACGGTCCCGCCCAGCTCCCGCTCCAGGATCGCCTTCAGCATATGGCCCATCCCCACGAACTGGGTGAAAATCAGGCAGCTGTCGCCTTCATCCCGAAGCTCATGAACGAGCTCCAGAAGGCGCTCCACCTTACCGGACCGGTCCTCCCAGGTTGCGGGTCCCGGCTCAGGCTCCTTCAGGAACAGTGCGGGATGGTTGCAAATTTGCTTCAGCTTCGTGAGTGTGGCCAGAATGAGCCCTTTTTTCTCCATACCGGTTAAGGAATCAATACGATTCATCAAGTCTTGGACGACGTTCTCGTAAAGGCTGGCCTGCTCCAGCGTCAAGGAAACGTACGCCTTCGTCTCGGTTTTATCCGGCAGGTCGAGCTGGATCGCCGGGTCCTTCTTCACGCGGCGCAGCAGGAACGGTCGAATCAGCTTTTGCACCTGCTCCACCAGTTCGGGATCGCCGCCTTTTTCAATCGGATTCACGTACTTGTGAGTAAACGCGCTCAAGCTGCCCAAATACCCCGGATTCATAAAATCAAAAATCGACCACAGCTCAGTCAACCGGTTCTCGATCGGCGTTCCCGTCAGGGCAATCCGGTGGAGCGCGTCGAAGCGGCGGATGGCGGCCGACTGCTTCGTATGCACGTTCTTGATGTTCTGCGCCTCGTCCAGGCCGATGACGTCCCAGACGACGGAAGAGCATTCAGCTTCGTCCAGCTGAGCCAAATTGTACGAGGTGAGAACGAGATCAAAGCCGCTCACAGCCTCGATGAAAGCTTCGCCCTTAGCCCGCTGCGGACCGTAATGCAAATAGACGCGCAGCGTAGGGGCAAACCGTTCCAGCTCCTTCTGCCAGTTGCCGAGCACCGAGGTCGGGCAGATGAGAAGCGCAGGGGCCTGCTTCGCAGCGGCACGGTCATGCGACCTCGCCCCGGCCAAGCTCACCGTCCCGTTCCGGGCGTGGAGCAGGTACGCAATAAACTGGATCGTTTTGCCGAGACCCATATCGTCGGCAAGACATGCGCCCAAGCCGAACTGGCGCAGGAACAGCAGCCACGACACGCCTGCCTTCTGGTAATTGCGCAGGCCCGCCTGGAGCGTAACCGGCGGCTCTACGATCGGGATGCGGCTCATATGCTGCAAGCGTCCGATCAGCTTTGCCATATGGCTGTTAAGCTCCACCTCGATGCGAAGCTCCGTCGTTTCAGCCTCCTGCTGCTCCGCATCGACCGTACCATTGTCCCCGCGACCCGCTCCGAGCAAATGCAGCTCCAGCACCTCCCGGAACGACAGGCCTTGCTTGCCGACTCGCTTCATCGCCTGACGCACCGCCGCAACGAAGGCCGGGTCTAATTGAATCCAGCGGCCGCGGATATAGAGAAGACGCTTCTTCTCCGCCGTCAGGCGGGCGAATTCCTCCTCGGAGAAATCTAGCTCCCCGACGGCGACCTTCCAATCGAATTTCATCAGCTGGTCGGCGCCGAAGAACGATTCGCTTCTGGAACCGACCGACGACTTCAACTGAGCCTTCAACCGAGGCTGTGAGCGCCGCAGCTCCTCCCACCAAACAGGCAGAAAGACGGAAAAGCCTGCCTGCAGCAGCTTCAAGCTATCCTCATTCAGAAAACGCCACGCCGCCTCATCCGTCAGCCGTCCTGGCAGCCTGTCCTCGCCGGGCGAACGCTGCTCAAACAGCTCGGGTACGAGTCTTTCCGCCCGTTCGAACAAAGTCCCCAGCTTACGTTCAACAAGCTTCTCCCAAGCGAAGGGAATGCGGCCTGCAAAACCTTCAGCAAGCGCACGGACAGTTTTCCCGTCCAACTCCCCTTCCACCATCATATTCGGGTCAAGCTTGTCCTGAAGCAGCATACGCAGCGTCCAGAAGGAGTCCTCCGAGTTTCCGGCATCGTCCCCTTCCGAATCCATGTTCGGCTCGACCAATTGAAGGCAGATGCGAAAAGGAATCTCGTCCTTCTTCCAGCTAACGGCGGTCAACCATTCCTCTTCATCGAGCGCAAGAGCGGAAGGAACCTTCTCCTCGGCGAACGGCGCAGCCGTCAATAACGGCTGTTCCTCACAAAGCTTGTCCCAGGCCTCGCGAACAGCGGGCTCGCTGACGAGCAGCTCCTCCACGGCCTGCGTGAACCAGCGCGATGCGTCAATTCCCTCCGCCAGCAGCTCCTCGTGCAGCTTTGCATACAGCTCCTGCTGTTTATCAGGCAGCAGCGGCTTCCACTCCCGCTTACCCTCCTGCCACGCGCTCGCTTCCGGCGCGTACCAGCCATGGACCAACGCCTCACGCAGCAAGCTTGCCGCCTGCTGCGCCAGCTTGAGCTTATCCGACCACTCAACAGGCAGATGGAGCGAATTTCCGGGAGCCGCGAAGTAATCCAGCGCATCATAAGGCGACAGGACCAACGACTCCCCGCGGAAGCCGGTTCCTTCCCGGAGCAGCGTTCCATAGAGGCTGCGGGGGTGCCACGAAAACAGCCTCATCCGTAGCTGCGAACCGGACAAAGACAGCTCCGACTCTTCCCACAACAGCCATTCGCCGCTCTCCAGCTGTTCCCCCTCCACCATGACGGCATCAAGATCCAACATTACGCATCCCCCTCTTTCTTCAGCTTGCCCAGCTCCTGCTGAAAGGCCCGGAGTCGCGAATACTTGACGCTGACATGAGACAAGTAACGTTCCCATTGATCCTGCTTCTTCAAGCGGCGGTACAGCGATTCCAGCCTTTTCATCAAACGCACCGCCTTCTTGTAAGAATCCCGGTTTTTCTCGGCAATGAAGCGTTCTATGCCGTGATGAAACCAGGGGAGCAGCAAATCCTTGCGGTTTGTCTCCACCGGCTTATAATCGCTGACGCGCAGATCGAGCGGCGTAATCCCGAGGGCCATATGGATGTCGACCCACTCTTGAAACCGTTCGCGCTGCAGCAAGTAGGCCGAATAATACGGCATACTGCGCGGGATTAAGGCCATGACGGCGCGTTTCCATCGATCTTCCGCGTCCACGTGCGGAAGAACCGTAGCCCAGAGAGAGAAATACGATTCCTCCGCTCCATATCGAATCATGGGGACGAATGGAACCATCCACTCCAACCAGATCATCATCCGTTCCCATTGCCGTTCCGCTGCGAAGCCATGCAGGTAAGGATAAAACAGCATAGGAGATTTATGGTTCAATTGCTCCGCTTTCCGCATCGCCGCCTCATCCTGCCTGTCATGCACATCAAATCCGAGCGACGCCAGAATGTATTGATCCGCTTGTTTCGGTGCTAGCGAATCGCTTCGCAGCGCCCGGTTCAGACGCGTTTTCTCCCGGTCAACCCGATCCTGCCTCCAGAGCAGACCCCACCAGGTGGACGTGTACACATAGGACCAGGGGATCGGGCCGGAAAACGCCGGAAAAGCGTGCGCAGCCAAATAATCGGCCATGCTCTGAAGCCGATCCTCGTACAGTCGGTTAGCCTCGTCCGTATCGATCTCGCCCAATAGTTCGACTAATCTGTCGCAGCACCTTTCGGCGATCTCCTGTCCGCTTTCCGCTGCCGCATAGCTATCGTAATAACCGAGGTACCGATTGCGATTAGCGACAACCTGATCCGCAAGCTGCATCACGAACAAAAGCACCTGAAGCTCGTATAGCAAGCGAAGTGTCGGCTTCCAGTCCGCCCCGGCAAGTCTCATCAGCTTACCCGTCACATGATCGTACATCCCTTGAATGGCTCGAAGATTCGAATAATGTTCGACAGGAAAGGTACTCTCGAAATAACGATACCAATACTCCGTGTTAGAATTGGGGCTGGGCGCGGCAGCCTTCAAGGGCGCCTTCCCAGCCGCACTCTGGGCGACGGCAAGAGCCGCTTCCGACGCAGCGACTTGCCGCCGCTCGTCGAAGGCCGGCGTAACCACAGACTTGGCCCCCCATCCGCTGCCTCCCGGCATCAAAAGCTTATAGGCATCGAATGCCAGATCCTCTTCCAAAAACAAGAAGGCGAGGGCCGCCAGATGCTCACAAGAGGCTCCCCTCTGGCACGTGCAGGTGCTTGTCTGAAAACCGTCCTTCACCAGCTTCGCATCGCCGCTGCCGCCATTACCGTAAGCTCGGCTCCCTACAGTACCGCCAACCATACCGCCCTCGTCATAACAATCAAAGATCAAGCCCTTGCTATAAAGCTTCCAGCCCTGCTGCAGTATAGGGTAACTGAAATAACGATAGGCAAGCTTCACCCACTCGTTCCACGTTCGCTCATGCATCCTTGTCCTCCCGTTCCAACCATCGCTGCAAAATAAGTCTAATTATATCACAATATTTACGTCGATTTAGATGCAGGCGCCGCAGTTTTCCGCCGCCGCCCCCAGTCCCACAACGCAAAGAAGCAGCACCCCATAAAGGATGCTGCTTCTCGAGAGCAGGCAGGTCGGATTAGAATCCGCCCATGCCGCCCATACCACCCATGCCGCCCATATCAGGCATAGCAGGTTTGTCTTTTTCCGGTTTGTCTGCGATCACAGCTTCGGTTGTCAAGAACATCGAAGCGACGGACGCAGCGTTTTGCAACGCGGAGCGCGTTACTTTCGCAGGGTCGACGATACCGGCTTCGATCATGTTGACCCATTCGCCGGTAGCGGCGTTGTAGCCGATGCCTACGGATTCTTTCTTCAGGCGCTCAACGATAACGGAGCCTTCTTGACCCGCGTTAGCTGCGATTGTGCGAACAGGCTCTTCCAGAGCGCGCAGAACGATGTTCACGCCCGTTTGCTCGTCGCCGTCAGCCTTCACAGCCGATACAGCTGCGTAGACGTTCACAAGCGCTGTACCGCCGCCTGCAACGATACCTTCTTCAACGGCAGCGCGAGTTGCGTTCAGAGCGTCTTCGATGCGAAGCTTGCGCTCTTTCAGCTCAGTTTCGGTAGCTGCGCCGACTTTAACAACCGCTACGCCGCCGGCCAATTTAGCCAAACGCTCTTGCAGTTTTTCTTTATCGAACTCGGAAGTTGTTTCTTCCAGTTGTGCGCGAATTTGCGATACGCGAGTGCCGATATCCTTCTTGTCGCCAGCGCCGTCCACGATGATCGTGTTTTCTTTCGTCACGCGGATTTGGCGAGCGGAACCGAGTTGGTCCGGAGTCGTCGATTTCAATTCCAGGCCGAGCTCTTCGGTAATCACTTGACCGCCAGTCAAAGCTGCGATATCACCCAGCATCGCTTTGCGGCGATCGCCGAAGCCAGGAGCTTTAACCGCTACGCAAGTGAACGTACCGCGAAGACGGTTCACAACCAGCGTTGCCAAAGCTTCGCCTTCTACGTCTTCTGCGATGATCAAGAGCTGCTTGCCGGATTGAACGACTTTCTCAAGCACAGGCAGGATCTCTTGAATGTTCGTGATTTTTTTATCGGTGATCAAGATATATGGATTTTCCAGAACGGCTTCCATTTTATCCGTATCCGTAATCATGTAAGGAGAGATGTAGCCGCGGTCGAATTGCATACCTTCAACGACTTCCAGCTCGGTTGCGAAGCCTTTGGACTCTTCTACGGTGATAACGCCGTCTTTGCCCACTTTTTCCATAGCTTCGGCGATCAATTGGCCGACTTCATCGTCAGCAGCGGAGATCGCAGCAACTTGAGCGATGGATTGTTTGCCTTCGATCGGTTTTGCGATGCTGGCAAGCTCGCTGACAGCCGCTTTAACCGCTTTTTCGATCCCTTTGCGGATAACCATCGGGTTAGCGCCTGCCGTTACGTTTTTCAACCCTTCGCGGATCATCGCTTGTGCAAGAACCGTAGCGGTTGTCGTACCGTCGCCGGCAACGTCGTTCGTTTTCGTAGCAACTTCTTTAACGAGCTGTGCGCCCATGTTCTCGAACGCGTCTTCGAGTTCGATTTCTTTGGCGATCGTCACGCCGTCATTGGTGATCAGCGGGCTGCCGAATTTTTTCTCAAGAACGACGTTGCGTCCTTTCGGTCCCAATGTAACTTTTACGGCGTTCGCCAAAGCGTCAACCCCGCGAAGCATCGAACGACGTGCTTCTTCACTAAATTTAATTTCTTTAGCCATGAGTATACCCTCCCGATTGGAAAATGTTTATGGTTAACGATTCGGATATTTTCCTAAGTAGTGGAGCCAAACTTAAGTATATGACGAGGCGCTTTCGAACTTGTCCTACAAGATGGCAAGGACGTCGCTCTCACGCATGATGAGCAGCTCGCGGCCTTCAAATTTAATTTCTGTACCTGCGTATTTGGAGAAAATCACGCGATCGCCTTCTTGCAGCTCAAGCGGAACGCGAACGCCGTCTTTGAGTGCACCGCTGCCGACTGCTACGACTTTACCCTCTTGCGGCTTTTCTTTCGCCGTGTCCGGCAGTACGATACCGCTTGCTGTCGTTTCCTCCTTAGCGATGGCTTCGATAACTACGCGATCACCCAACGGTTTGATCATGAGAAAATAGCCTCCTTTGAAATATGGTACTGAGTTTTTTATTAGCACTCGAACCTCATTAGTGCTAACAACAATTCTTATGATACTCACTTCGCACTCATTTTGCAAGTAGTTTTACAACATTTTTGCACCTTCATCATTGTCTCCTGGGGTCTTTTAAAATATACCGACAGCAAACAACAAAAAAGCCTGTCATTCGACAGGCTTAAGCGCGCTCTCCGCTTCCCACGCTTGATCTTGGAGCTGCTGCTTGCGATAAATCAGCGACGATAAATACACGCTGAACTCGTACAGTATAATCATCGGCAAGGCGACGACAATGGCGGACAAAGCATCCGGCGGCGTAATCATCGTAGCGACGACAACGAGGATCAAGTAGGCGAAGCGGCGCACTTTTTTCAGCAGCTTCGGGTTCAGCAGACGAATCTTGGTCAAAAACATCACGACAATCGGCAGCTCGAACACGAGCGCGATCGGAATCAGGATATTAAACATGAAGGAGAAATATTGCGCGATCCCATAAGTTTCGCTTAGCTGCAAGCTTTGCGCGATCGAGGTCGTGAACAGGAAGGCCATGCGAAATACGACGAAATACCCGAAAGCCAATCCGATCAGAAACATGAGAAAGGCAAACGGCACGAAAATGAGCGACGCTTTGCGCTCCACTTCCCGCAAACCGGGCTTCAGAAATCCCCAAATTTGCAGCAGCGTAAACGGAAGGGTAATCAAAAGCCCTGTGGCCAATGCAAAATTCATATACATCTTAATGGAATCCCACGGGGAAAACACGTTCCAATTAATCGTGTTCGCAGGGGGGATCGTTTTTAAATATGTAATTAACGGCTTCGCCGTGAACAGCCCGATCGCCATCCCGACGATCAGCACGACGACGACCCATATAATCCGCTTGCGAAGCTCGGTTAAATGCTCGACAAGACTCATGCCCTCTTCTTGACTCATCGTTACACCTGCCTTTAACGTTTACGCACCGCTCAATCCGGCAACCGGCGCGGATTGCTGCGGGAATCGGCGGCAATGCGCGGCGGGGTGGCGTCGCCGCTCGGCGCAGATTCGGATGCCGATGCCGCGGGCTTTTCGACGGGCTGCGGCGGTTCAGTGGCAGCCTCATGCTGCGACGGCGTCACGTCTTTACGCTGCGCCTGCTCCGGCTCGTCGTTCAACAGATTTTGCGCCCCTTGCTTAAATTCGCGAATCGCACGGCCGAGCGAGCGGCCGATCTCCGGCAGTTTCGCCGGTCCGAATACAATAAGTGCGATGACGGCGATCAGCAAAAACTCAGAAAATCCGATATTCCCAAACATGGCCTCTCGACCTTTCCTCCAAATTTCAAAGCCCTATGGCGCCAGACACGCCTGTGTCAGCAATGGTGCAAACCGCCGTAACCGAGCTCGGTAATGTCCCGGCGCGTAATCGTTTCACCGGCGCAAATCCGCGGCAGCAGCACATCGAACGACGTATGCGGATCGTGCATGACGCAGCCGGGGAGCCCCATCACCGGCACCCCCTCCAAATAACCGACGAGCAGCATGGAGCCGGGCAGCATCGGCGTCCCGTAGCTGACAATATCGGTTCCCGCCTGCTTGATCGCACCCGGCGTGCGGTCGTCGGGATCGACGGACATGCCGCCGGTCAGCAGGATCAAGTCGGCGCGATCCTCACGCAGAAACCGCAGAATCTCACGCGCGATCGTCTCACTCTCATCCGGCGCCAAGCGCTGCTCGATAACCTCCGAACCGAGCGCCGCTAGCTTCTCCCGTACGACCGGTCCGAATTTATCTTGAATACGGCCTTTGAACACTTCGCTCCCCGTCGTAATCAGGCCCACGCGCAGCGGCCGGAAAGGCTTCACCTCGACAAGCGGGAACGCGGCCGAAGCGGCCGCCCGCTCCGCCTGCTCCACCTTCGCTTCTTCGATCACGAGCGGAATGACCCGCGTGCCCATCAGCGCTTGCCCCGGCTTGACGACGGCGTTCGTGCGAATCGTCGACATGATCACCTGATCGATGTCATTCACCGCGTCGATGCGCGCCTGATCGATTTTGACCAGCCCGTGGATCGTCGACTTTAACGTAATTTTCCCTTCGTGCGGCTCCGTCAATTCCACGTTAGGCCCTTGGGCCGCTTGCGCCAGCCGAAGGGCCGCTTCGTCCTCGTGCAAATACCCGGCTTGCAGCTTCAACGTATAAATATGCTCTTTGCCAATGCTGAGCAGCGCCGGAATGTCCTCTTCGCGGATAACATGGCCCTTCTTGAACAACCGCCCCTTGAATTGACCAGGAATGATCTGCGTAAGATCATGGGCAAGCACCAGCCCGACCGCTTTCTCAACCTCGACTTCTTCCATCATCGAATCAGGCTTCATAGCCATGATCCCCCTCGCGTCCTGTTAAAATCGAAAGCGCATGAGGCAGCTGGTCCATCACGGCGGATAAGTTCTCGGACACGCCCTTCGGGGCGCCCGGTAAATTCACGATGAGCGACTTCCCGCGGATGCCGCAGACGGCTCGGGACAGCATGGCCCGACGCGTCTTCTGCATGGAATACAGCCGCATCGCTTCCGCGAGTCCCGGCACCTGCCGGTCAATCACTTCCAGCGTCGCTTCCGGCGTCACATCCCGGAGTGCCAAACCGGTTCCGCCCGTCGTTAGAATCAGATCGGCTTTAAAGTAATCGGTCATCTCGATCAAGGCGGCCATAATTTCATCCTTCTCATCCGGCACGATCCGATACTCGATGATTTCGCCGTTCATCTCCTCTTCGATTAATTCCCGAATGACCTGCGCACTAGTGTCTTCCCGTTCTCCGCGTGAACCGCGGTCGCTTGCCGTCAAGATCGCCACTTTCCAGCGCATAAGCCTGCTCCTCCCCCTGATTCGTTTCAAATCCCGACTTTGACATTAAGATGATGTATGTAGGTAATCGCCGCTTTTTCCGCCCGTTTTGCTGACCAGCAGGGTCGGACCGATCTGCATCGATTTCTCGGCGGCTTTGCACATGTCGTACACCGTAAGCGCGGCGGCGGACACGGCGGTGAGCGCCTCCATTTCCACCCCGGTCTGCCCCTTCGTACGAACGGTCGCTTCAATATAAAGCTCGGTTTCCCCGTTGTTGTCGAACTCGACATTGACCCCGGTTAAAAATAGCGGATGACACATCGGAATCCAGTCCGACGTTTTCTTAGCCGCCATGATCGCCGCCACCTGGGCGACGCCCATTACATCGCCTTTGCCGATCCGTCCTTGCAGGATCAGCTGCAGCGTCTCGGGACGCATCGTCACCGTCGTCCGCGCGGTCGCTGTGCGGGTCGTTTCGGACTTGTCCGATACATCGACCATGCGCGCACGTCCTTGCTCGTTGAAATGCGTCAGCGGCGATAGCGCAGCGTCTTTCGCCGTCTCTTGATCTTCTTCCCGTTTAGTCAAGGACAATCGCCCCTCCCTCCACATAACGCCGCGACTCGGTCACCAGCTCGTTAATGCGAAAATCGAACAGTCCCATCGGCACCTCGTCGATGATTTGCTCTTCGAAGGCCGGCGCCACAATGTACGGCTTCGGCAGACCGGTGCGCACATACTGCTGTATGAAACGGTCATAGAAGCCGCCGCCATACCCGAGCCGCCCCATGTTTAAGTCAAAGGCGAGTCCAGGCACAATCACGACGTCGATTTGCCGAATATCGAACAGCTGCGGCGCCTTAGCCACCGGCTCGCGAATTCCCCAAGTGCCCCGCTCCAAATCGGCGTAGGATTTAATTTCATATAGTTTAAGCTGCTTATGCGCAGTCACGATCTTCGGGACAACTACCCGCCAAGGCCGTTTCCAGCACGCTTCCAGCACGGGCGTTACGTCGACCTCTGTCTTGACCGGCATATACGTCAGCAGGGTCGGCTTGCGGCGGACAGACGGATCCGGCTGCAGAAGCTCTTCCAGACGGGCCATCAGCTTGCGGCTGATCGCCTCGGATTTGGCCTGACGCTCGTCCTCCCCGATGGCGGCCCGCACCGCCTCGGCCTCCCGCCGAAGCTTGATTTTTCTCTCTTTAATGTTCATGACCGGCCTCTTTTCAACAGGCAATTCAACACTTGCTCCAGAAGGAACAAGTTCCGTTTTGTTAAGAAACATCCATTTTCACCAGTTTACAATAAATAAGCAATAAAAAAAAGCAGGCCGCTCCCTGTTCTTCGACTGCAGCCGTAGAAGGGACTCCCCAGGAATCGGACAAGCCGCCGGGTAAACGGAAGGAAATCGAAAAAACGGAGCGAATATGCTACACTTATAGTCGTAAAACCGCGAAAAAGAAACGTAAATGAACGCATATACAAGCTGGGAGGCTTCAGAATTATGCTTTTGCAAGTATCGGGGATTACCAAAAGCTACGGCGTTACGACCGTGCTTTCCAATATAACGCTGCAGATCGAAGCCCGCGAACGCATCGGCCTTGTCGGGGTGAACGGGGCGGGGAAATCGACGCTGCTGCAGATCATTGCCGGCGAGCTGTCGTATGATGAGGGCAACATTTTTAAAGCGAAGGAAACGAAAATCGGCTACTTGCGGCAAAACACCGGTCTCGCCTCGGATCGTTCCATCTGGAACGAGCTGATGAGCGTGTTTGCGGGCATGCTGGAGATGGAGGAAGAGATTCGCCGCCTGGAAGCGCGCATGTCCGAACCCGACGTGCTCGCCGACGAGAAAAAAACGGAGGACACGATGCGGCGTTACGCCGAGCTGTCCGACGCGTTCCGCGCCAAGGGCGGCTATGAGATCGAAGCGAAGGTGCGGGGCGTGCTGAACGGTATGGGCTTCGGCAGCATGAATGCCGACACCCCCGTTCAGGCGTTAAGCGGCGGTCAGAAGACGCGGCTGGCGCTGGCCA
The DNA here is from genome assembly GCF_055379675.1 of Paenibacillus sp. JCM 9796. Taxonomy (NCBI): domain Bacteria; kingdom Bacillati; phylum Bacillota; class Bacilli; order Caryophanales; family Paenibacillaceae; genus Paenibacillus; species Paenibacillus sp. JCM 9796. The sequence continues at coordinate 3,327,615 of NZ_AP043723.1, read as the reverse complement.
AGATGCTGCTCGAAGCGCCGGATCTGCTGCTGCTCGACGAGCCGACCAACCATCTGGACATTCCGACGCTGACGTGGCTGGAGCAATACCTCCGCTCCTACCCCGGGGCAATTCTGGTCGTGTCTCACGACCGTTACTTCCTGGACGCGCTGGTCGATGCCATCTATGAAATCGAGCGCAACTCGTCCAAACGGTACACCGGCAATTACTCGCGGTACATCGAGCTGAAAGAAGCGGACTACGAGATTCAATTGAAACAATATGAAAAGCAGCAGGATGAAATCGCCAAGATGGAAGAATTCGTACAGCGGAATATTGTGCGCGCGTCCACAACGAAACGGGCCCAAAGCCGCCGCAAGGCGCTTGAGAAAATCGAACGGCTGGACAAGCCGCTCGGAGATCTCAAGAGAGCCAGCTTCGCCTTTGAGATCGAAGCGCAGACAGGCCGCGAAGTGCTCGACGTCCGCGGTCTAAGCGTGTCTTATGACGGGCGAAATCCGCTGGTGCGCAATGTCACGTTTCAGCTGCGGCGAGGCGACACGGCGGCATTGATCGGTCCGAACGGGATCGGCAAAACGACGCTGCTCAAAACGCTCATCGGCCAGCATCAACCCGACCGGGGCACCTATCAGTGGGGAACTAACGTTAAGATCGGGTATTATGATCAGGAACAAACCGGCCTCAATCCGAACCATACCGTGCTCGAGGAGGTATGGAACGCGTTCCCTCATTTAGAGGAAGCGCGGATTCGCACGGTGCTCGGCAATTTTCTGTTTAGCGGCGAGGACGTCTTCAAGAAAGTCGGATCGCTCAGCGGCGGCGAGAAGGCCCGGGTTGCGCTAGCCAAGCTGATGCTTCTGAAAGCGAACGTGCTCATTCTCGACGAGCCGACCAACCATCTGGACTTGTATTCGAAGGAAGTATTGGAATCGGCGTTGATCGATTACGAAGGGACGCTGCTTTTCATTTCGCATGACCGGTATTTCCTCAACAAAATGGCCGAAAGCATGCTCGAGCTCGCCCCTGACGGGGTCACCGTCTACCTGGGCAACTATGACGATTATGTCGAGAAAAAGCAGGAGCTCGCCGAAATCGAGCAGGAGCGGCTGGCGCAGGAGGCGGCAAAGCGCGGCGGAACAAGCAAAGGCGCGGAAAGCGCCGCGGGTTCGTCCGCCAGCGCACAGGCGGCCCCGGCGAACGGCTATGAGGCGAATAAGCAGGCCAAACGCGAGGAACGCAGCCGTCAGCGCAAGCTCGAGCAGCTCGAGGAGCAAATCGCCCGGCTGGAGAATGAAATTTCCGAGCTGGAAAGCGAGCTGGCCCTGCCCGAGGTGTACAACGATTACGTGCTCGTGCAGCAAAAGAATACAGCCATGGAATCCAAGCGCAGCGAGCTGGCAACCTGTTATGAACAGTGGGAGCAGCTGGCGGAGTCGTAATCATAAGTGTCATTGCGTGTAATCATGTAAGGAAGGGCGCCTGGGAGGGCGCCTTTCTTCACATCGGGGCGGAATCGGGTCGAACCGGCGGGACAACCCTACAGGCTGGAACCTTTGCCATTCATCTCATTTGCCAATCGTTAGAGGAGGGACGCAACTTGTTCGATGAAGCGGATAAACACCGTAATAAGAAGGCGTTGATCATCGGCGGCGGTATCGGCGGATTGGCCGCTGCCCGGGCGCTGCACATGCAAGGCTGGGAATGCTGCGTATGCGAAAAAGCAGACTCCCGCACCGGCGCAGGCGCCGGCATCGTTCTGGCCGCCAACGCCATGAAGGCGCTGGACCGGCTTGGGGCCGGGGATGCCGTCCGCGCTCAAGGCTCGCCAGTTCGGCAGGGCTTGATCCGCACTTGGGACGGCAAGCGGATCACCCGTCTCCCGGTCGAGGAGCAAGCCAGACGGTTCGGCTCGGAGAGCTGGATGATCCATCGGGCCGACCTCCATGCCGTGCTGATCGCGCTGCTGCCCGTCGATACGATCATTTATGGACGGCGATTGGTGCGATTCGAGCAAACGGAGCGGAACGTGACGGCGCATTTTGAGAATGGGGAAACCGCGACCGGTGCCCTGCTGATCGGGGCCGACGGCTTGCATTCCACCGTGCGCCGGGCATTGTTCGGCCATACCCCGCTGCGCTACGCCGGGTTCACCGCCTTCCGCGGCATTTGCCGGTTTCCGGAAGCGCGCATCGCGGGCGACGTCGGCGAAGGCTTCGAAGCATGGGGTCCCGGCATGCGGTTCGGCGCCACGCCGATCGGCCGCGGGGACATCTTCTGGTTCGCCGCCGTGAACGCACCCGAAGGCTTCACCGTCCCGCCCGGCCGGCGAAAGCCGGCGGTGCTCGCGCATTTGCGCGGCTGGGCGTCTCCGGTCGAAGCGCTGGTCGAAGCGACGGACGAAACAGCCGTCCTCTCGCACGACGTCTTCGACCGGACTCCGCTCCCGCGCTGGAGCGAAGGACGCGTCACGCTGCTTGGCGACGCCGCTCATCCGATGCTGCCCAATCTCGGGCAGGGCGGCGCTCAGGCGATGGAGGATGCGCTGGTGCTGGCACGCGCCTTGGCGGAGGCGGACCCCGATGTGCCTCAAGCGCTAACCGCTTACGAACGCAGCAGACTCCCGCGCACGACCCGTGTTGTACGTGATTCGCGGCGGATGGGACGGCTCGTCCAGCTGGAGCATCCGGCGGCGATCGCCATACGCAACCGGATACTCCGCGCCATGCCGCCCGGCTTGCAGTTGCAGCGGCTGGACTGGCTGATCGGGCACGATGTCTTCCATTAAGGCGTTTCGCCCTCTTCGCCAGAAACTGCCCCTCGATAAGAGACAGCGCATACAGAAGAGCAGCGATGAGGCATTCCTGGATGTCGGAACGCCTTGATCGCTGCGATTCGATGTCGGTTTTTCCGCGTTCCCTGTCGATAACAACATGCCGAACGCCATAAAGAACGGAAGAACGACACAACCGATACGTTTCGACTTTTCCGGATAGGGAGCAAAGGTACATAACCACAGTGCAGGGTCGGCTCCATATTGCGAAAAAACGGACTCAAAGCGAACCCGGAATCAACCGCGGCCTCTGGCACTTTTCTCCAAATAATTCACCTGATCCAGCGTGTGCATAACGAAGAAAAATGACGGAAATATCCACAAGGATATCCCCAGAAAAAAATGTCACTTTCTCTAGAAAAATCGGCCTTTTTTATTTCATCCACAGACTTATGCACATTATCCACAGAAATGATGTGCGAAAGTTATGCACGGCACCCGTGGAAAACCGAAAATGTACATTTCCCGTCATGACGCGATTTCCTAAACTTACCCACAATATGCACAGAGACTGTGGATAACTTTTGTCCACAGTCTCTATCACCCGTTTTTGTATCCACGATCCAGCAGCAGCGGAAATATTTACTTTTGGTGCAAATTTACGGAATCGTAATTTCGACCTCTTCCGCAGCTCCGTTCCCTTGCGCCGGAATTTTCCGCTGCCGTTCGTCGCGCGCCGCTTGGTTGCAGGCCGCCATAAACGCATGTGCCGCAGCCATCAAAATATCGCGCTGTGCCGAAACCCCGCGATACGTTTGACCGTTCGCCCGCACCGTCACGATCGCTTCGCCGCTGGCCTCTTCGCCGGACGACAGCGAGTACAGCTCCAAATCGGCGAATTCGGCTTCAAACGGCAGCGCCTGCTTGATCCCGGCGACGACAGCCTCTACCGGTCCTTCGCCCGTACCGGTGTACACCTTCTCGCGTCCCGTCTCCTCATTGCGGATCGTGCAGGAAGCGACCCGGTGTCCGGCGTCGCCGGTTACCAGTTGGGTCGAGACGAGCGTGAACGGCTCCAGCATACGGTTAACCGCAGCTCCGACCAGCTCCAGGAGCTGATGATCGTGGACCACCTTCTGCCGGTCGGCCAACTCCTTGAAGGCGTTGTAGAAGCTTTCCATTTGCTCCGCATCCAGCTCGACGCCCAATTCGCTGACCCGGTGCTTGATCGCGTGGCGGCCTGAATGCTTGCCCAAAATAATCATGCTGCGCGGAATGCCCAGCGACTCGGGATCCATGATCTCGTAAGTGCTGCGGTTCTTCAGCAAGCCGTCCTGATGAATGCCCGCTTCGTGCTGGAAGGCGTTGCGGCCGACGATCGGTTTATTGAAGGCGATCGGGAAGCTCATCGCACGGCTGACCATTTGCGACGTAGCGAAAATATGCTCCGGCCGCACGCCGGTTTCGGCGCCCATCGCGCTTTTCCTCGTATCCAGCGCCATCACCAGCTCCTCGAGCGAACAATTGCCCGCCCGCTCGCCAACGCCGTTCACCGTGACCTCGACTTGGCTGACGCCGGCCTTGATCGCCGCCAGGCTGTTCGCGACCGCCAACCCCAAATCGTTGTGACAATGCGCGCTGAACCTGACGCGGTCGGCGCCGCGCACGCTCTTCATCACGCGTGTGAACATCGCGCCGTACTCCTCCGGCAGCGCATAACCGACCGTGTCCGGAATGTTGATAATCGTGGCGCCTTCCTCGATCACCGCCTCGATCACCTCGAACAGAAACTCGTCGCCCGTCCGCGTCGCATCCATCGGCGAAAATTCCAGTTCTCCGACAAATTGCCTGCCGTACGCCACCATCTCCCGGGCAAGGGCGACGACTTGCTCCCGCGTTTTACGCAGCTGGAAGTCCAGGTGGATGTTCGACGAAGACAAGAACATATGCAGCCTCCGGCGCTGCGCATCCTGCGTCGCCTGGACGGCGGCGTCGATATCCGCCTTCACCGCCCTGGCGAAGCCGCATATTTCCACACCCTGCAGCTCGCGGGAAATTTGCTGCACCGCGGCGAAGTCGCCCGGGCTCGAGATCGGAAAGCCCGGCTCAATGACGTCTACGCCCAGTTTGGCCAGCTGTCGGGCAATGACGATTTTTTGCTCCGGCGCGAGCGTCGCGCCCGGCGCCTGCTCCCCGTCCCGCAGCGTCGTATCGAAAATCGTGATGCGCCTGATGCCTTCTTTCTCCGTACCTTGAATATCTTGACCGTGAGCTGTATAGTTGTGTTCCATGATCGTTCATCCTCCTTAAGAATGTGTGTTCCTCCAATCGAGTAGGAGGCTACCCATTAGTTGAGTAGCCGACCTCTCACACCACCGTACGTACCGTTCGGTATACGGCGGTTCAACCGCTTGAGTGCAAGTTACGAAGACGCTCGTATTGGGCAGGGAAGTCATAATACCCTGCCTGTACGAGCTTTTCGTTTGTTATGGAACGAGACAGCACTGGGCTTCCGGCCACGCGCCAGTATCCCAGACGAGTATTTCCCCACTGGTAAGCCTGCCACTCCGGTATCCCCAACTTGCGCAGGTTTTGTACCTTTGTTTTCGGCTTCTTCCATTGTTTCCAGATGTACATGCGGAATCGTCTTCTCAGCCACTCGTTCCAGCTTTGCAGAATCCGTTTCATGTCAGCCACGTAGAAGTGACCGATCCAGCCGCGAATATAGACCTTTACGTCCTCCATGACCTGTCGAACATTCCTGCCTTGACTCCGACTCGTTAGTTCTTTCAGCTTCTTCTTCGCTTTTGCGAGAGATTGTGAATGAACACGGATATATATCCCGCTTCCGTTCTTCCCCAGAGCAAAGCCAAGGAATTTGAAATGTTTCCGAGCCACTACGCTGACGACCTTGCTTTTCTGCGCATTCAGTTTGAGTTTTAGCTTGTTCTCCAAGTACGCCCTACAGGATTCCAGAAGCCGCGTTGCTGCCCGTTTGCTCTTCGCCAGCACGACGATGTCATCCGCATAGCGTATGACCACTACGCCTCGGCGTTTCATCTCCTGATCAAACTCGTTCAGGTAGATATTGGCGAGTAGCGGCGATAGCGGGCCGCCTTGCGGTGAACCTTCTTCGGTCTCACGTCGCACTCCGTTTTCCATGACTCCGCTTTTGAGATACTTCTTAATCAGATCGGTTACTCGCTTGTCACGGATTTGCTTGCGCAGCAAGTTCATCAGCAGTTCGTGGTTCAAGGTGTCGAAATACTTCGAGAGGTCGATTTCTACGGCATAGCCGTGCCCCTGCTCCGTATAAGCTTTCACGTTCTGGATCGCTTGCTGCGCACTCCGTCCGGGGCGGTAGCCATAGCTACCCTCCGAGAAAAGCGGTTCGAACAGCGGTTGCAACTGTTGGGCAATGGCTTGCTGGATCACACGGTCCACTACGGTGGGAATGCCAAGTTTTCGCACTCCGCTTCCATCCGGTTTGGGGATTTCCTTGCGCCGCACAGGGCTTGGCCTGTATCTTCCTTCCCGAATGCTTTGCAAGAGTTCGTCTCTATGTTCCCGCAACCACGGTAGTGCCGCCTCGACGGTCATTCCGTCGATTCCTGGCGCTCCGTGATTGCTTTTGACCCGCTTGTAGGCTCTGTTTAGGTTGTCCCTGCCCAGTATCCTCTCCAGCAGGTCTGTTGCACTGTCTCTTTCTCTGCTTTCCCGAGCTCCGATACTCCGCGCTCCTGCATACTCTTCGTGTTCCACACTATCCCTTTGCGGGCAGCCCTTTCGGTATTCTGCTTTCATCGTATCGGTTCTCCTTCCTGCATGTACTTGAGGCTTACGATTGTTCGGCCCTTCCCGAAAAAAAAAAATTTCCGGTAGTATGGCCTCTGCTGACTTCTCACAGCAAGCTTTACTCCGCCTTTCGAATGGTCTACTTGACGTCTGTGAGATCTCCCCGGGTAAGAGCGATAACTTTCCCCTCATCCATCTGCCACATCTACATGATGAGATTCGGGCAGTATTGGACTTCGCTTTGTACTGCAAGCTCGTCCGCCTCATCATGCCTTCTATGTGATTTCTGTTCGTCAGACCGAGGGTTTGCCTCCGGCTTCCTTCAGATTCCGCCTCGCGGCGGACACCCTTGCCTTTGGCTAACAGTTCCTACTGCCAAGCCTGTAGCGGACTTTCACCGCCAAGTTATCGCCCATGCCGGGCGCACAATAAAAAAGCCCATCGTCTCTTGTCTATCAAGAGACGACAGGCTGTAAGCTTGCCGCGGTACCACTCTTCTTGAAGCTGCGTCCATGCGGTCGTGCACTACCGGCATGAGGCTGCTTCCACCTCGAATGTTGATCACGGAGACGTCTCCGTCGAAATCTACGGGCTCCGGCCGCCCCATCCGGGTACGGTTCCATTCCCATCAATTCCGCCGCTCCCGGGCGAGCTTCAAGCTTCCGCCGACTGCGTCGCACCACCCCGCAGCTCTCTGTCCGATCGGTTCGCTTTACTGTTCCCGTTCTTCGCGTTTCTGACTATTTCATGTAGAGACTCCCGGCTGGGAAAATAAAAAAGCCCGCCGTCTCTATCAAAGAGACGACAGGCTGTTCCCGTCGCGGTACCACTCTTGTTGACTCCTCTGCCCTAGGCGCAGGCGAAGTCCGCTCAAAGCCGGATCACGGTGGCGAACCGTCAAAGCTTACCGCCTTCTTAGTCATGCGCGCTTGCATGCTGGCTCTTGGCTTTGCCGCTCCCGGGCGAGTTTCACCGTGCTCCCCAACTGCGTTGCACCGACCCGCAGCTCTCTGAATAGGTATGGCGGTTACTGTTCCCGATCATTGCGTTTTGATTTGTTAGTCATTATAGTATGCGCCGGATGGAATGTCAATGCGTCATTCGGGAAAAAACAGCGCCCGATTATTTCGAGATATAGAAAGCGTCGTTCTCGAACTTCATCGTCAACCCTAACTCCTCCACGGCAAACTTCCATGTCATCGGAAAATACGTAATGTCGTTCAGAACAAGAATCGGATACGGTTCCTTAGCGTTATCGATCCACGCATCGTTTACGTAAACGTTAAAGGCGGGCAGTTTCGCGTACAGCTTGGAGGAAGGCGTACCCCAATCCAAATCCAAAGCCCCGGCTTCGTTATCCGTTTTCCGAACGACAAACCCGACTTCCGCATCCCACTTTGTTTCCAGAGCCAAAGCTTGCGTGTAGTTCCAGGTCATTGGAAAATAGGTGATATCGTTGTATAAGATAACAGGGTATTCCGTGGCGTCGTTGACTATTTGCTGTCCGTTTACGTAAAGGTCGAACAGAGGCAATTGTACGGTTACCGATTCGTCCGGAATCTTTTCTTTCGGAGCCGGAGGCGCCGAATTCGGTGCAGGCGTAAGCGTCGAATCCGTGTCTGACGAGCTGCTGCTCCCCCCTCCGTTATGATAATGGTACTCGCCGTATTCAAGGCCCCACTTCTCACAATTTGTCCGGCATGTATGCCCCCCGTTCGAGTCGGTTCGGCCCGGGTGGGCATAGGAAGCAGATGAAAACAGCAGTAACGCTAGCATGGTCAGGGCAAGCACTTTTTTCGTTGTCATGATGTGATCAGCTCCTGGTCGGTAGAAATCTTTAGTGCCAAGAATCATTAATAGGTTTAACAAAGGATAAAGCGGATGCACTATCGAAGTTTAATGGAAATCCCCGCAAATTTATATCCCAACTATAAGCAGAGGAGAAAAATATCATGTTTCAGCTTGAGCTATATAATGCTATATGGTTATTCGTAGTAATATTTATGCTTCATGATTTTGAGGAAATTATAGCTGTTGAAAAATGGGCGAAAAGAACGGAAAGCAGAATAACGGGTAACAGCAACCGGATAAGCAAAAAGATTTGGCAATTTTGGAACGTTAATTCTTATTCCTTTGCGAAGAGAGATGTTTTTATATTCTTAACGATGTCTATAATTACTTTCATTAAAATCCAAAACTTAGAAAGTTTATGGAGTTCGATTTTATATCTTTCCTTCTTGATATTTGTACTCATACACAATGTAGCCCACGTCTTGCAAACATGGTTACTAAAAACATATACCCCAGGTCTCTATACAGCTGTCTTTTTAGTAACTCCTTATACCATTTATTTGTTAGACCGCTTAACTTAGCAGAAATTTGATCATGCTCCTTGTTCAACGAACAGGTGTGTTACAACATGAACCTTTAACAGAGCTAATTATTAAAAAAGCCCCGATGCCCGGTTCATGCCGGACACCGAAGCCTTTACGCAAATGGCAGGCTGGAGTCTGCTACTCCGTGATAAACATATAACGCAGCACGATCAGCACCGCCAGCACCCACATCAGCCAATGGACTTTATATTGGCCTTTGCCGCTCAGTTTCGCGACGGTGGCCAGCAAGACATAACTGACGATCCCGAACGAAATCCCGTTGGCGATGTTGTACGTGAAGGGCATGAACGCGACAGTGAAGAACGCCGGAATGCCGTAAACCAAATCTTGAAAGTCGATCTCGCGAACCGATTGCATCATCAGCACGCCGACAATAATAAGCGCCGCCGCTGTCGCGGAACCCGGAATAAGCGCGGCAATCGGGGCAAGGAACAAGGCGAGCAAGAAGCAGACGCCCGTCGTCACCGCCGTCAAGCCGGTGCGTCCGCCTTCGGCGACCCCCGCAGCACTTTCGACGAAAGCCGTCACGGTGCTCGTACCGACCAAGGCCCCGCCGCTGACGCCGATCGCATCCACCATCATCGCTTTGCCGACGCGTTTCTGGCCTTCGACTTTGTCTTTCATGAATCCGGCACGGTTCGCCGTACCGACGAGCGTTCCGAATGTATCGAACAGCTCCACAAATGTAAACGTCAAGATGACGGAAATAATCCCTGCATTCATAATCCCTGCAAAATCGAATTCAGCAAAGGCCAGCTTGCTAAGGTCCGGCACCCAGGTCGTCTTCTCGCTGCCGAGCGTGGCCAAATTGACAACCGGCGTACCGTCCGGATTATGCATGAACATGCCCACTACCGTCGTCAGCAGGATGCCGAACAAAATCGCGCCGCGCACCTGCAGCACTATCAAAATCGAGATCAATGCAAGTCCGATGATGCAGAGCAGCACGTTGACGTTATGCATGCTGCCGATATGGAAGACCGTCTCAAAGGAGAGCAGATCGGTATATTTGCCTTTCGGCACATCGTTCAGCGTTTCGACCGCAACGGTCAGCAGCCCGCTGTTCTTCAATCCGATGATCGCGATAAACAGCCCGATTCCGACCGTAATCGCGTGCTTCAAGCTGTCCGGCACTGCGACGATCAGCATCTGCCGCACCTTCGTCACCGTCAATACGATGAAAATCAAGCCCGAAATAAAAACGGCCGTCAAGCCCATCTGGTACGTAAACGTGCCGCCCGAAGCCAGGATCACCGTCGCAAAATAGGCATTCAACCCCATCCCCGGCGCCAAGGCGACAGGAAAATTCACGAAGAGCCCCATACAGATCGTAATGACGCCTGCGGCAATCGCGGTTGCCAAAAACACGGCCGTCCAGTCCATTCCCGTCGCGCCGGAGCCGAATGCGCTAAGAATGTTCGGATTGACGGCCAAAATATACGCCATCGTCATGAACGTGGTTAGCCCGGCCATCACTTCGGTACGAACTGTAGTGCCGTTCTCTTTTAGCTTAAACAAACGATCCATTTTTTCCAAAATCCCCCTCGGAAAGAGTGTTTTCGAAAACAACGACGAAAAGCCCGGGTACCTGACGGTCCGGGCTCACAAGAAAAAAGGCTCCGCGGGATTCCGCGAAACACGTGCTTTCTTGTTCGTAGCCAGATCATTTACGGTGACCTCGTAGAAACTCCCGGGCCGATTCCCGGGATTATACGAAACGGTTATTCTCTTCAATTCCTGTATTCATTATAAAAAGTGATGTCACTGCTGTCAACCAAAATTACCGAACATTCGACATTTTTCTCAACGCTATCGTTCGGCATTCGACCTAACAAAAAGCCCGCTCTCGTATGTCGCGAGAACGAGCCTTCTTTCGTTTATTCCCACTCAATCGTCGCTGGAGGTTTGGAGGTGATGTCATACACGATCCGGTTGACGTTGTCAACTTCGTTGACGATACGGACCGAAATTTTCTCCAGCACATCCCATGGAATACGAGCCCAGTCGGCCGTCATGCCGTCAATGGAGGTTACTGCACGGATGCCGACCGTATACGAATACGTACGGGCGTCACCCATAACGCCGACGCTCTTCATGTTCGGCAGCGCCGTGAAATATTGCCAAATCTCGCGGTCGAGACCGGCTTTGGCGATTTCGTCGCGCAGAATCGCATCCGATTCGCGAACGATCGTCAGCTTCTCCTCCGTCACTTCGCCAAGCACGCGGATGGCCAGTCCCGGACCCGGGAACGGCTGACGCCACACGATGGCCGCCGGCAGTCCGCACTCTTCGCCGACCTTACGCACCTCGTCCTTGAACAGCGCTTTGAGCGGCTCCACCAGCTTGAACTTCATATCTTCCGGCAATCCGCCGACGTTGTGATGCGATTTGATCGTTTGTGCCGTAGCCGTACCGCTTTCCACGATATCCGTATACAGCGTGCCTTGCGCCAAGAACGCGAAGTCGTCGAATTTCCCCGACTCCTCTTCGAAGACGCGAATGAATTCCGTGCCGATGATTTTACGCTTCTGTTCCGGATCGTCGACGCCGGCCAATTTGCCCAGGAATCGCTCGCGGGCATCGATTTTGACGACTTTCATATCGAATTTGCCGACGAACGTATCCATCACGCTCTCCGCCTCGCCTTTGCGCAGCAAGCCGTGGTCGATAAACATACACGTCAGCTGATCGCCGATCGCTTTGTGAATCAGCATCGCCACCACGGACGAATCGACCCCGCCGCTCAGGGCGCACAGCACCTTTTGGTCCCCGACTTGTTCGCGGATTTCTTGAATCGTGTCCTCAATGAAGGTCGTCATGCTCCACGTTCCCTCGCACCCGCATACATGGTACAGGAAATTACGAATCATTTCGTTGCCGTAGACGGAATGGCGCACTTCCGGATGGAATTGAACGGCGAACATCTTCTTCTCCGGATGACTCATGGCCGCGATAGGCGCATGCTCGGTGCTCGCGTCGACGACGAAGCCTTCCGGCGTCTGCACGACAAGGTCGCTGTGACTCATCCATACGGTTTGCTTCTTATCGAGCCCGTGCACGAGTCCGCAAGCATCCGTGAAATCGACTTCGGCTTTGCCGTACTCGCGCTTCGAAGCCGGCTCCACCTTACCCTCCAACTGATGGGCCATCATCTGCATCCCGTAACAAATGCCGAGAATCGGCACCCCGAGGTCATATACGGCCGGGTCGACCAGCGGAGAAGCTTCCCCGTACACGCTGGCGGGACCGCCTGAGAAGATGATGCCCCGAGGCTGCAGCGCTTTGATTTTGTCGGCCGGTGTATTGAACGGCAGCAGCTCGCTGTATACGCCCAAGTCGCGGATACGGCGTGCGATCAACTGGTTGTACTGCCCGCCAAAATCGAGCACCACAATAATTTCATTCGGCTTGTCCATGGTTTGTACGTTCCTCCTGCAATAAGCGTTCATTTTTCAATGACACCTATTATAAGCTTACACCGGATAAAGGGCAATGCTTTGTCTGACCGTTTTGTCGCATGATGGCGAAAAATGAAAAAAGCCCGTCCCGATGCAGCGGACGGACTCTTGCGGCGACTACGCTTTGCGGCTGCGCCGCAGCTGCAGCCAAGCGTCCCGCAGCGCCTGTCTGGAGACGGGGGCCGGCGACGACGCATAAGGATCGGCGTAGCGCTGCGCTTCGAGCAGCCGCGTGAAACGGACCAGCGCCTGCCGGTGAGCCTCGCTGAGGCAGGCGCGCGAAGCGGCGTATTCGCGCAGCGTTTGCGCAGGCGCCGCCGGGCCGTAGGTCCGCTGCAGCCGGCGCCAGAACCGTTCACCCAGGCGATGGGCGGACAACCGGCGCAAGCCATGCAGCAAGCCCGCGCTGCCGGACGGTGCCGCAGCGGGCCGCGCCTGCTCGGCGGCAGCGGTGCGAAGCTGCCGGCTGCCGGCTGTAAGGCCGAGCGCCAAGAGTGCGCCGGTGCCGGCTATGACCGCGGCAGCGGCGAGCGTCGGCCGGGTAAGCCGGGCCGAGACACCGCCCCAAGCAGCCTTCGCGCGTCCGCCGAGTATGTCCAGCGAGGCGGCCAGGTCACGGTACGCCGCTTGCATACGCTCTGCGGCACCGGCCGTCCAGCGGTTCGAAGACGGCTGTCCCTCCGTCCCGGCCCCAGCTGTCCCGGTGTGCGGGGTCGGCGGCACGCTTTCTCCGTTAAAGCCGGGGGTCGGCTCGAAGGGCGCCCAGCCGGCCGTCGGGAAATACACCTCCACCCAAGCATGGGCGTCTTGCTGCCGCACCTGCACGTTGTATCGTGTCCTATCGTCCAACTTCTCCGACGCGACGACTTCGCCGGGCGTAAACCCCTTCACCCAGCGAGCGGGAACGCCGGAAGCGCGCAGCAGCACGACCATCGCCGTTGAGAAGTGATCGCAGTATCCGGCGCGCTGCTCGAACAAGAAGCGGTCAACCAGGTCCTCCCCGGTCGCGGCGGGCCGCGTATTGTCCGTGCGGTACGCGTAATGCTCGCGCAAGTACCGCTCAATGGCGTCGGCTTTCGCATAAGGCGTCTCGGCCTGCTGCGTAATTTGACGCGCCAGCCCGCGGACGCGTTCCGGCAGCGCTTCAGGCAGCTGCAGGAACCGTTCGCGGACGGCGGCGGGATAATCGGTTCCCGCATCGCGCTGCAGCATCGAACGGTCGGTCAGCACGCGGGCTTCGAGACGATAGAACGACAGCGGGTCCGTTAACGCCGGCATCACATATCGGTCCGTCTCCGCCTGCTTCCACACCCAATCGACCGGGATGGCTTGTCCCCGTGCGGTTTGCAAGGCGTCGACGCGGGTGATCGTCCCTCCCGCAAGCAGGAAGCGGTTCAACGTCGAATCGGCTAACGCCACCTCCTGGATAACGGCTGTATAGGCGGACGAAGCCGCCAGTTCCGGCGTCGGTTCGCCCAAGCGGGATTGGAGCATCGTCGGTTCAGGCTCCGTCCAGCCTTGCCCCGTATAACGGCTCTTGGCTTCGCCGCGCCAATAGGTCAGACGCTCGGTAACCGCCGTGAAAGCCACGCCGGGATCGGCGCGCAAGGGCAGCCCGAGCAGGCTGTCGTCCGCTCCGTAGCCTGTGCGGGCCACCGCATCGGAGGCGCCGGCACGGTACCCGTTTGCCAGATGTTCTTCCCACGTCCGCATGTACGCCAACCAATCGGGCGGCTGGGCCTGCTGCGGATGAAGCAGCACGCCCAGACCGCCGGCTGCGAGGCTGGCGGCAAGCAGCAGCAGACCGGGCATCCAGACGCCCTGAGCGGCGATCGGCACCGTGCGGCTGTCCGCAGGCGCCCCCCCTGCCGCGGGCGGCGTCCCCGTCTCCGCAAGCCAGCGCCGCAAACGTCCGGGCTGCAGAAGCAATTGAAGCAGCAGACCGATAGCCAGGCAGCGGCAAACGGACCCTAATGCATCCAACCCGAACGCCGTTTGCATCAAGATCGGAACCGCCAGCGTCATCAGCACCAGCCAAAACATGGAACGGCGATCGAGCACAAGCGATTGCACGACCGAGATGAAGAACGCCCAGCCGGTCGTGAACAGCAGCGTTCGCGTCGCAGGCTCCCACGCCCCTAAGCGGCCCTGCAGTCCCTCGCTCCAATCGATTGCCAGCTCCCGGCCCCAGATCGCCCATTCCTCCGCGTTCGGAAAGGCTTGACCGTGGTGCAGCCAAGCGGTGAACAGCACGATCCCCGCGGCTTTCAGCGGCCAAACCGCCCAGGCGGACGGACGAAACGAATCGATCAGAACGAACAGCGAGAACGTCCAAACGAAGGGAGCAATGGAATAAAGCTCGGTGACCTCGGCTAATCGGCCGAGCGGGTACAGCCATTCGAGCAGCAGCAGCAGCAGCAGCAAGCTCAGCAGGGCATCCTCGCCCCACGAAGTGCGCGGCTCAGACTGCGTTTGGCCCGCGAAGCCCGGGTCCCGGTCCGCAGCGGCGGGACCGGCAGGTATCGTGGAGGCGAGCGCTCTTGCAGGGGAGACGTACGCTGCCTGCGGCGTTAGGCCCGGCGAATAGCCGGAAAACCCCACCGATGCAGACGGAGCGGCAGGCATCGCGGAAGCGAGCGCAGTGGTCGGGGAGGCGTTCTCCACATGCGGCAATTGTCCCGCTCCCCCTCCCGCCGCCAGACGGTCAATGTCCCGATGCGGCATAACCGTCACCTCCTATCTGCGGTGCGGAGGACACAGCTAGCGCGCTCACAACGGTCACGCGGCAGCCGAGCGCCTCCAGCTGCTGCAGCCACGACTCCACCGCGGCAGCGCTACCGCGCGACCACGGGCCTTGCACGTACACGAGCTGCACCGCCCGTCCCGGCAGCCGGCGCAGCACAGGGATCAGCTGCGCGTCTGCGCGGGCCGTCACCAGCGTGACGGCTCCGCCGCCGGCAGCAAGCGCTTCGCGCAGCGCCAGCTCGGCGAACGCCTGCGGGCGAGGATCGCCCTGAGGCACCGCTGCGAGCAGCGCCAGCACATCGCGCAAGCGCCCGCGGCCTTGCGCTTCGACGCTGCCGCCCCGGCCGTCGCTCACGGCCAGGCGCACGCGCAAGCCCTGCTCGAGCGCGCGCAGGGCGAGACCTGCCGCGGCCTCCGCCGCCGCCGTCAGCGCGGGATCCGCCCACAGGGCGTCTCCCGTGCTGCTCCCGGCTCCGGCCGCGTCCAAGCCGATGAGCTGCCGCCCGATGGCAGGCAGCTCGAGCTCCTTCGCGCGCAGCTCGCCGGTGCGCGCGCTGCTGCGCCAGTGGATCCGGCGGAGCGGATCCACTGGCGCGTAAGGCCGCGTGCCGATCACCTGCGGCACGCTTGCGCCGTTCGGCGGGCGTTTGCCTCGCCGCGCTTCTTCGAAGGCGGCGCCGGGATCGGCCGCCGCCGGCAGCAGCCGGGGCAGCACGAGCAGCTGCCCCTCGGCCGGGCTGCGCCGCTGCACGCGCAGCAGCCCGAAGGCGTCGCCGGCGGTGACCGTCCGCTCGGCGGCGGCATAGACGCCCCGGCCTAGCCCCGCCAGCCGGCTGGTCAAGCGCGCCTCGCCGCGGAAGCCCGCCGGCGCGTAAGCGCACAGCGTCACAGCTTCGCCGGTGCCGGTATGCACCCAGCGCTCCTCGAAACGCAGCCAGACGCCGGGCAGACCGCGCGCAGGCAGCGATACCCGATACGCGAAGCTGAGCGATTCCCCCGTAAATACATAGAGCAACCCGGCTTCAACCGGCTTCGTTTCTCTGGCCCCTAGATTAGAGAACGTATGTTCCGGACCCAGAAACAACCGCTCCACCCGGACTCCCCGACGAACGGACAGGTAGACTAGCAGCCCGTAGATCCACAGCAAGACGGCCACCCCCAGCGCGAACCAGGCCGTGCGGCCGCCCCAAGTCGCCGCCCAGACGCCGGCGGCCGCTCCAATCACGACAAGTCCGATTAAGCTTCGCATCGCGGATCGCCTCTCAACCGGCCGCATGGCGGCGAACCGGCACCGGCGTCGCCGCCAGCAGGTCGCCCATCACCGTGTCGGCGCTCTTCCCGGCCATGGAGGCATTCGCTCCGAGCATGATCCGATGCGCAAGCACCGGGACGCAGAGCGATTTAATATCGTCGGGAATCACGAAACCGCGTCCGCAGCGGAACGCTTCCGCCTGGGCGGCGCGCATCAGCGCGATCGACGCCCGCGGACTGGCCCCGAGGGCGATATCCGGATGTTGACGGGTCGCCGTCGTCAGCTGCACGATATATTGCTTGATCGTCTCGTCGACGTGCACGGCACGCACTTGTTTTTGCAGCTGGGCGAACTCCTCCTGCAGCACGACCGTCCGAATGTGCGTGAGCGGAAACGCATCCTCCATCCGGTTCAGCATCTCCACCTCGTCGCGCGGCTCGGGATACCCCAATCGCAGCTTGAGGAGAAACCGGTCCAGCTGCGCCTCCGGCAGCGGGAACGTCCCTTCGAAATCGATCGGATTTTGCGTCGCGAGCAGAAAGAACGGCTCCGGCAGCGGATACGTCGTCCCGTCGACCGTCACCCGCTTCTCCTCCATCGCTTCCAGCAAAGCCGCCTGGGTTCGCGGCGACGTCCGGTTCAGCTCGTCGGCCAATACGATCGGCGCGAGCAGTGGACCCGGCCGAAATTCAAATTCGGCTGTCCGTTGATTATAAATCGATACCCCCGTCAAATCCGAGGGCAGCAGGTCGGGCGTACATTGAATGCGTGTAAACCCGCAATCGATCGTACGCGCCAAGGCACGGACGAGCATCGTTTTACCGACGCCGGGCACGTCTTCGAGCAGAACATGACCGCCGGCCAGCAGGGCGACGAGCAGCTTCTCGATCACGTCCCGTTTGCCGACAATCACTTTTTCCACTTGATATACGATACGCCCAAGCAAAGCTTCGGGAGAATCCGTTACGGATGAGGACGACATCATGTTTATAACCTCCTAAAATGCGGCTCATAGTCTTCATAGACTTGGAATCCTATGAATCCAGTATTGCCGAATTTCAGAGATTTTAGACGGGAACCGAACGCTTCGCCGCAGCCGCCCACAGCCGCCCCAGTTCGAGCGGCAAGCCTTGCCGGAAGGTGGCCCGGACCGTGGCGGGATGCCCGTCCGTCTCCGGCTCGTAAGCGACGATCTGCGCGCCGAGCAGCTCCAGCGCGCTGCGCAGCGGCACATATAACGAGCCCTCTCGCAGCTCCATTTCAGGCAGAGGGATGACGGTCACAGCTTCATGCCCGGAAGGGTCCCATTGCGGCTGCTCCCGATAAACCCGCAGCTCGCAGTTCGCTAAATCGTACTCCGTCCGGGAGCTCCCGTATCGAACGACCGCCGTCCGCGCGCCCGGCTCCCATACTACCTCCGCTCCCAGCGGCTGGACGAGCTCCCGCAGTGGAACAATGAACCGCTCTTCCCGAAAGAGGAAGCCGTCCCGCCGGAAATCCACGGTCGTATAGTCCGTCCGAAGACGCAACTGGTCAGGGCCTCCCGCTGCAATCCCCCCGGAGGCCAGCGCCGTCTCAGGGGCCGGTTTCACTTCCGAGCCTGCGCCCGCTTCTTCCGCCACGCTCCCGGCTGCCGCCCAAACCGGGCGGTGCTCCTCCACCGCCTGCAGCTGCTGTTGAAAGGCGCTCCACGACGTTCCACGCTGCCATTTGGCTTTGCTCACGCCAAACTGCGCCGGCTTCACTTCCGTCGAAAGCGGAGCGAACCGGTAGCCTTGATCTTTAAACAATTTGATAATTTTCGGCAGCGCTTTCAAAGTTTGCTCATGACCCGGTCCGTCATGCATCAAGACGGTCACCTCGTGCCGGAACGGACCTTGGGCCACCGTATGCGCGATGTCCTCCGCGGTCGCACCCGCCTTGCGCGCATCCTCGCTGTCGATCGTCCAATCGAAGACGGAATATCCGCCGCGGTTCAACAAATAAAAGTAAAACGCATCAAAGTTGCCAGCCGTTCCCCCCGGAGCACGTACGAGCGGCGTTCTAACGCCCGTCGCATCGAACAAAATTTGTTCCGTTCGCTGCAGCTGCTCCCAGTACGCTCCGAAATTCGAGTACAGCTCTTTATATACATGGTTATACGAATGGTTCCCGATCGCATGCCCTTCCTCCACGATTCGTTTCACGACATGGGGTCTGGCTTCGGCCTGCTCGCCCAAGACGAAGAAGGTGGCCCGCACCTCTTCCTCCTTCAAGACATCCAGCACCTGCGGCGTAAAGGCGCTCGGTCCGTCGTCGAACGTCAAGTAGACGGTCGGCTCTTCCGGCTTTCGGTACGACATCTCTTCCGCTTCTACACGTTTACCGGAGGAGAGCGAGGCGAACACCTCGTCCGCCTCCTTGGCGGTCAGCGGGGCGGCGGCGAACGTTTGCGGGGCGGCCGATAGCCATATGGCGAGGACCAGTATTCCGGTCAAGAAAGAATGCAAGATACTGTTTCTACTGCTGGTGCGTTCAGCCGATGTTACCCGCTTCATTTGAATCCCTCCGTATATTCTATGGGCTTTCGTTTTACTAGAATATATGGAGGGAGCCTAGCACTTAGACCTGTGCGCCGCGAAACTTCGCTAGATTGCCTCTTGTGATTATGGGCGCCTCCGGCCAGTTCGTCCTACCGGTTTGCTTCGAGGAGCGCATAGAGGAACTATGATCCGCTATTGTCCCTCCTTCCCCGCATCATCGAAAAATAACGAACCTTCAGAGCCTTATTATTCGAGCGCCACCGAGGACCGTCTACACGTCGAAAACGGCGGAATAAGCTATCCAGCGTTCTGCTATTTCGTACCAGCTCTACCCGTGTTGCCGGGTTCGCGGCCTTTTCACTACCGCCCATTGTTCCAAGGAATGCCGAACCTGCACTAAGGCCCCCGTCGCCCCGCTCCCGCGCCAAAAAACCGCAGAAAGGCCTCGGCCTCCCTGCGGTTTCATGCATACTTGTTCTTTGCGTAGATGCGCCTGCGACCGCCGTACCCCTTACGGCTGCCCCGGCTGACCTTTGCCAAACCTGCTATTCTTCCACGCGGCAAGATGAAGCTGGAACTCCTGATCGATGAGGGCCGCTCTCGTATTCAGCTCATCCATCCATGTCTTGTCGCCGACCAGCGACGCTGCGTAGATGTAATTGTGCAGCTCGCTCAGCTTGCGGGCATAGTTCGCATTCGCCTGCAGGCACATCGTCAACTCATTCGACTCATCGGTCGTTAATTCCCGGCTTTGGTGAAGCGTCCACAACTCGGCCATCCGAACTTGAAAAGGCAGCATGTTTCTCACTCTCCCGAAAAATTTGCTTGCCTTCCCAGTGTTGACGGATTCGCGCTTCTTTAGACAGGCTCCGGCTCGACAGGCTGCCGTTTACCGGAATCAGATACAAACCGGCTTGGCGCTCCAATTGAATGACCTGTCGGCTCCAGCGTCCCGTCAAGCGCGCACTTTGTAGGTCAGATGGAGCCGGTGTTCGGATTGGCGCCGCCAAGAACCGGCCGTCCGGCGTCAGCGCGAAGTTTCGCGGCGTATCACCCTGCGTGGAAACATGCTGCAGCAGGCCCAGCCTCCGCTCGACTAGCCGATGCCGAACACAGCGATGCTGTTGTGTCTCTTAAGCAAGTTCCTCTTCTTTCACTCCAAGCACATTTTGCAAATAAAAGATGATCACTTCTATCTGGCTATCGATCTGTAATTGTTGGATATCCATTTGCATCGCATCGCAGGTAATGCCGTCAATTAATGAAATGATGGTCCTCGCTATTGCTTCAATGGACATTCTTGGGTGAAACTCCCCTACAGCGACTCCTCGTAAGTGAAAACTTTGGTATCAATACCATCAGTTTTCGCTTCTATAATGTTAAACGTGTAACATTCTATACAACACATTAATTTACAAGTAAAAACCTCTAAAGCTAATCTTACAGAGTAATACCGGCTCTCTCTTCCGTTACACCGTTTCCTTCACCGCTTGCAGCACCTGCTCCACATGGCCTTTGACCCTCACCTTGCGCCATTCCCGCACAAGCCGCCCCTCTTCGTCGATGAGGAACGTCGAGCGGACAATGCCCATATACTCGCGGCCGTACAGCTTCTTCAGCGCCCAGACCCCGTACTTCTCGGCCACTTGATGATCCGGATCGGACAGCAGCGGAAACGGCAGCTCGTATTTCGCCGCAAACTTCTGATGCGCCTTCAGGTCGTCCGGACTGATGCCCAGCACGACCGTACCGGTCTTGGCGAACTGTTCGTTATAATCGCGGAATTGGCACGATTGCTCCGTGCACGTCGGCGTCATATCTTTCGGGTAAAAATAAAGCACGACCTTGCGGCCGCGGAACTGGCTGAGCGTAACGGTTTCCCCGCTGCCTGCCGTTAAGGTAAAGTCGGGAACCACTTGTCCGATCTGCAATTCTGCCATTGAATTCCTCTCCTGACGGTACTAGGTTTTGCGCCGCATTATACATTTTGGCCATCCGCTTTGACAAGCGTAACGGCCTGACTCCTATCGAACGCCACGTACTTCTTGGCCTCTTTCATCATTAGCTTGGCGGAATCGCCCCAGGATTACACGCCCGGCCTTGAACAGATGGCGTTTACGATCCCGCCCCGCGGTACCGCTTCACGCCGTAATTCCAGACACAAACGCCGGTAACGAAGAAGACGGCCCCGACAACCGGGGTGAGCAGCGCGAAGCCGCCCCAATTCGCCCGGTCCAGGAAATAGGCGGACGGATAAAACCCGACGAAGCCGAACGGAAGCACCCACGTCAGCGTAAACTTCATGACGGCGTTGTAGATCGTCATCGGATACCGCCCATAGTTTTGCAGATTGTAGAGCAGCGCGGTAATCCCGGTTGGAGCGTCCGAGAAAAAGGACAGCGCCGAGAAGAAAATGTAAATGCCGGCATAAATCATAACCGAGCCGACGACCAGCAGCACCAGCACGAACGGATCCGACCACGTGAAGCCAAGGCCCAGCTGCGTCCAGGTATATGCCATGATGAGGAACCCGACCAGGGAGCTGAATAAGGACGGCGGGTCCATATTTTCCAGCACCAGCTGGACCAGATTATACGCCGGGCGCGTCAGCACCCTGTCCATTTCCCCCTTGACGATGTAGCGCTCGCTAAAATTCCACAAATTAAAGAAAGTGTTAAACAAGCCTGATGCCATCATAAAATAACCGTAAATGAACAGCACCTGCTGCTCATTCCATTCCCCGATCAGTTCGGTATGCGTAAACATGATCAGAATGAAAATTAAATTCAGTCCGTTAAACATCAAATCCGACAACAGCTCGATCCAGAAGTCGGAACGATACGTAAGACGCGTTTTGAAATAGTTTTTCAAATAACCCAGAATCAGCCCTGCATAGAACATTCGTCCCTCACCCTCCCTGTACGAACAGACGCGACCTTGCGCTTCGCCAAAGGAAGTAAAGCGGCACTAACAGCAGCACAAACCATCCCGCCTGGATCAGCAAGCCGTGATACACGGCATCGCCCGTTACCGCTCCCGTAATCACCCGGCCGGGCAAATACGTAATCGCCTGGAACGGCAAAAACCGCAAGACGCTCTCTGCCCAACCGGGGAAAAAAGTCATCGGCACGACGAGTCCGGAGAACAAGTCGACCGCCACTCGCTTCATCCGCATCAAGCCCTCGTTGTTTTCAAGAAAAAACGCGCCTAACCCGGTCATAATATTGATCTGTGAATTAATCAGGAAGCTGAGCAGCAGCATGAACAAATAAACCGCCCACAGCTTCGGATCGGTCGGCAGCTGCACGGGAAACAACAGCGACGCCAGAATCATGCCCGGCGTGGACAGCATCAATAAACGGAACAAGCCTTCGCCGAGACCCTGCATCATTTTGACAACCATATAATTATAAGGACGAATGAACTGAATGGCCAAACTGCCGTCTTTGATTTCGTTCGCAATATCCCGGTCGAGATTGTTGAAATAGAACGCCCGTGCCATCCAGCCGATCGCGACATACGTCGTCATCTGGGTAAGCGTCATGCCCCCCAGCACCTCTTTGCTCCCGTATATCGCTTTCCACAGGAAGTAGTATGCTCCGATATTCAACGCATAGATAATGATCCCGCTAAAGTAGTTGACCCGGTAGGCGAGCATCATCAGGAAGCGTATCCGGATAATATACAAATACGCGTTAAGCATGAACGGCCCCTTCCCGTTCCCGGGTCCATTCACGCTTTACTTCCGAAGAACCGGATTTGTAGATCTCGCGGACAATGTCGTCGGTATTCGTTTCGAATATTTTGATATCCTCGATGTTGACCACTCCGACCACGCGGCCGAGAAGCTCCGATACGTTCGCCAACTGATGCGGAATCCACACTTTGGCGGTCAGCTCGTTCTCAAGCTTCCATTGGACGTCCAGTCCGGCGGTCAGCAGCTCTAACTGATCAAGCGTGACGGGTTGGGCGAAGCGGAACGCAGCTTCTTTGCCTTTCCCCCAGCGTTCCTTTAATTCCTCGAGACCGCCGTCATAAATGATGTTGCCGTCGTCGAGCATGATAACTCTGGAGCATAGCGCTTCGATATCCTGCAAATCATGCGTTGTCAGCAGAATGGTCGTACCGAACCGGCTGTTTAGCGATTTGAGGAATTCGCGGATTTCGGTTTTCACGACAATATCAAGGCCGATCGTCGGTTCATCCAGAAACAGGATGGACGGATTGTGAATAAGCGAAGCCGCCAGCTCACAGCGCATCCGCTGCCCGAGGCTGAGCTTTCGCACAGGACGGTTCAGCAGATCGCCGAGCTGGAGCCTGTCGATGAGCTCATCCATCCGAATCCGGTAATCGTTGTCCGGAACGCGGTACACTTTTTTAAGCAGCTGGAACGATTCGACCACGCCCAGGTCCCACCAGAGCTGGCTGCGCTGGCCGAACACGACGCCGATGCCGCGGACGAACGCCTCTCTTTCTTGATAAGGGACGTAGCCGTTGACGCGAATATCGCCGGACGTCGGAACGAGGATGCCGGTCAGCATTTTAATCGTCGTCGATTTCCCTGCACCGTTCTCCCCGATGTAGCCGCAAATCTCCCCTTGAGGAATTTGAAAGCTGATGTCTTTAACCGCACGAACCTGGGTGTACTCTCGTTTAAACAAATCACGAAGAGCACCTTGCAGCCCTTCGCGATTCTTCTGCACCTTAAATTCTTTGCGCAGCTCATGCACGTCTATAGCGAGCGACATTGGAATGTTAGCCTCCTGTCAGAAATTGCCGAAGCTTGCAGCTTTACAGCGAAACCCGGTATAATGAAGAGAAATTTTCACAAGCTATACCCGTATATGATACACGAACCGCAAGAAGAGGAAAAGCGACCGAAACTACAGGAAAGGATCGATTTTTCCATGGCACGCAAGATCAAATGGTTTTTTACAGGCATTCTTGTTCTTTTACTCATCGCTATCGGTTATTATACATACGGCTTCCTTACCTTTGCTAAGAACATCCAAAGTACGCCGGAAACGACAAAATTTTCGGGCTTCACGGCAAAGAAGACGGGAGGAGCCGAAGCCTATGCGCCTCCCAAATGGGAAGGCAAACAGCGGGTGAACGTTCTGATCTTAGGCGGAGATTCGCGAGGCTTGAAGAAGAACGAAATTCCGCGTTCCGATTCGATGATGGTCGCCTCGATCGATCCGGTGACGAAGAAGGCGTACCTGTTCTCGATTCTTCGGGACACTTATGTGAAAGTGCCCGGTCACGGCAACGACCGGATTAATACCGCGGTCGCTACGGGCGGTCCGAACCTGGCGATGAAAACCGTCAGCGATCTGCTCGGTATTCCGATTCAATATTATGTATACACCGATTTCCAAGGTTTTATCGCGTTGGTCGACGCGATCGGCGGCATCGAGCTCGAAGTCGAGAAGGACATGAAGTACCGGGACTCCGAGGAGCCCGAGTTCGATATTAATTTGAAAAAAGGCGTGCAGCAGTTAAACGGCAAAACCGCCCTGCAATATGTCCGGTTCCGCCATGACGCGCTCAGCGACTTCTCGCGGACGGAGCGCCAACGTAAGTTTATGACGGCGGTCGCCCAAAAAATGCAAACGACCGGCTCGCTTATCCGCATGCCGAAGATTCTTAACAGCATCGATCCGTACATCGAGACGAATTTGACCACGACCGACATGCTGAAGCTGGGGACGCTCGCCATCGAGGCGAAAACCGAGGGCATGTCCAGCGAGCAAATTCCTCCGACAGAGCTGCTAGTCGAGAAGCGCGTAGGCGGCGCGGAAGTGATCACGGCGAACACCCAGAAGCTGCAGCAGTTCGTCAAAGCCGTGTTTGAAGACCGCGACCCGTTCGCGCCAGCGGAGAAAAATACGACGCAGGAAGCAGCGAAAGCTGCCGGCAGCAGCAGCGCGTCGAAGAAATAGCAGGATCGGAATACCTGACCGGGGCCTTAGAGCCCTGGTTTTTTGTATGGCTCGCTCCTACAGCCGAAGCGCATGATAGTTCCGCTATTCTTCACTCGGCCCGGCTGCGCGCGCCTATAGCGGTATGGTTTTGCGTCCTCGGAACAGTTTACCTTGGATTGTGCGGCTTATTTCGATATAATAATTCAAACTTTACCGATCGGAGGTTTGGCGCATGCCAAGCATCCATGTTATCGATGCTTCTATGGGCAAGCCGTTTCACGGCCAGCTATCCACGCGGCGCTGCCGGGCGTGCCTGTCACCCGGCAGCGATCGCATCCGGATTGCAGGTCATGCCGTCACTACACTGTAATCAATCCTGCAGGTCGATTTACATGAACAATAACCTGTTCCCATTAAGGAGGCTCCCGAATTCATCATGTCAACTAGTAATGAACCGAACTTGTTCAAGCAAACAGCCGGACGTCCGCATTCGGAAGAATTATACCGTGAGGCGCTCGAGCACATCGTCGGCGGCGTCAACAGCCCGTCCCGTTCGTTCAAGGCGGTAGGCGGCGGCGCCCCCGTCTTTATGAAGCGCGGGCAAGGCGCTTATTTCTGGGACGCGGACGATAACCGATACATCGACTACTTGGCCGCTTACGGGCCGATCATTCTGGGTCACGCGCATCCGCACGTGACCGCCGCCATCTGCCGCGCCGCCGAGAACGGCACGTTATACGGGACGCCGACGGAACTGGAAATTACCTTCGCCCGGATGTTGAAACAAGCTATCCCTTCCATGGACAAGGTTCGATTCGTCAACTCCGGCACCGAAGCCGTCATGACAACCATTCGCGTCGCGCGCGCCTACACCGGACGGAATAAAATCATCAAGTTCGCCGGATGTTACCATGGACATTCCGATTTGGTGCTCGTGGCCGCCGGCTCCGGACCTTCCACGCTCGGCATTCCGGATAGTGCGGGCATTCCGAACAGCATCGCGCACGAGGTGATTACCGTACCGTTCAACGACGTGCCGGCGCTGGAAGAAGCTCTTTCCCGCTGGGGCAGCGACGTCGCTGCCGTCATGGTCGAGCCCATCGTCGGCAATTTCGGGATGGTTATGCCAAAGCCCGGCTTCCTCGAAGGATTATGCGCCGCAGCACGCCGCAACGGCTCCCTCGTCATCTATGACGAGGTCATCACAGCGTTCCGCTTCCATTACGGAGCGGCGCAGACGTTTGCGGGCTTACCGGAGGGGACCGATCTCGCCGCCGTGGAGCCCGACCTGACCGCGCTGGGCAAAATTATCGGCGGCGGCCTTCCGATCGGCGCTTACGGCGGCCGCGCCGAGATCATGTCGCAGGTCGCACCGCTCGGACCCGCTTATCAAGCGGGCACGATGGCCGGTAACCCGGCTTCGATCTCGGCGGGCATCGCCTGCCTCGAAGCGCTGCAAGAGCCGGGCACTTACGAGCGGCTCGACCGCTTGGGCGCAATGCTCGGAGACGGACTCGCTCAAGCTGCCGACGCACATGGCATCGCGTTAACCGTGAACCGCATTCGCGGTGCGTTGTCGACGCACTTTTGCGCCCACCCCGTGACGAACTACGATGAGGCTCAGGATACGGACGGCGAACAGTTCGCCCTATTTTTCAGACTCATGCTTGAGCAAGGCATATGTCTGGCGCCATCGAAGTACGAAGCATGGTTTTTGACGACGGCCCATACGGAAGATCATGTCCGTGCAACCCTGGAAGCAGCGGATCGCGCTTTTGAAGCGATGGCGCAAACGCAGCGCCGGCAGGCTTCACAATAAATTCCATTTATCACCCAAATCACGAACTATTATCAGTCTACGATAATAGTTCGTTCGTTTTTAATCGATTTTTTAATTTTATCTGAAATTTCCCTTTATTCACCAATTATGCAAAATAGATAACGCTTACATCTTGTCGAAAGGTGCAATGTTCTATTGTCTCACATTCGATTTCGTGGTATTCTATTACTACTTTGCAATTCAAAAAAATCGGCTAAATGTAACACCAGATGTGAGGTTTTTGCCGTGATAGCCCAGAAGATATGCGCTCATTGTGTGGACGTGGGCACATTTATTTTTTTATTATTGCCCTGTTGAGTCTATCTTCCAGTGGATTGAGAAAGCGCCGAACACCTCATTTATGCAGTATAAATGTATATTTATTCATTTGTTTCTGCCGCTCGGTTGTCCGCTTTCTTTTTCAATGCATGACAAGCCTTCTTATTCAGAACGAATGCTGGCAACAAAATTAATGGGAGGTGAAGGTCAGCCTGCTGACCACGAGAATGAACCAAGTAATGCGCGATGAGGGCCGCTTTCAGAATTTGCTCGCTACGGAACATGACAGCTGCGGTATCATTTGTATTGTAGAGAAAGACGGGTATCCATCCCGCGATAACATTCAAAAGACGATCGACGCTCTCGTTAAAATGGAGCACCGCTCCGGGTTTATTAACGGTGAAGGCGACGGTTGCGGGATTTTGACCGATATTCCCCGCGCACTGTGGGAAAAGAAGCTGACGGATGCCGGTTTGGACGGCAAGCTCGCTTACGATGAACGTTTCTCCGTCGGTCATATCTTCGTTCCGCGTAAGTTGGACATTTCTGTTGCCGATATGCAGAAGGGCATCCGCGAATTGTTCGCGCAATTCCAAGTAAACATCTTGCTCGAGCAAGAAAATCAAGTGGACAGCAGCGTGCTCGGTCCGAACGGCCGTAACGACGAGCCAACCTTCTGGCAAATCGCCGGACTTTGCGACAAGCAGGAAGTGAAGGTCGCCGATCAATTGTTCGAACTTCACGTAGCGATCGAAGCCAAGTATAACGTGCACGTCGCCACGCTCAGCAACGTGACGGCCGCCTATAAAGTGATGGGCGCGGCCAGCATTCTTCCCAAATATTATAACGACACTCGCGACCCGCTGTTCGCGGCGCAAGTAACGATCGGACACAACCGGTATTCGACTAATACGCAATCCAGCTTCTTCCGCGTGCAGCCGTTCTCGCTTCTCGGGCACAACGGCGAGATCAACACGGTGAAGAAGATGCGTCTGGAAGCCGACATGGTCGGTGTTCCGCTCGTAGACGGCGGCTCCGACTCCCAGGACATGAACCGGACGATTGAAACGTTCATTCACCGTTCCGGCATCAGCTTGTTCGAGGCGATGGAAATCGTATTCCCTCCGATCTTGAACGAGATGAAGCAGTTCCGTCCGGAAATGCAGGATCTGTATGTTTATTATCGCCAAGCATGGGGCCACTATGCTCAAGGGCCGGCCGGCATCGTATCGCGTTACGGCAACGAGTGCATTTTCAGCGTAGACGCGCTCGGTCTTCGTCCGGTATGGATGGTCGAAAGCGACACGTCCCTCTATTTCTCTTCCGAGCAAGGCGTAATTACGGTCGGCGAAATGGTGGCCGAGCCGAAGCCGATCGCCCCGGGCGAGAAAATCGGCGTCGTCCTGACGCCGGGCGAGCATGTGCAGGTGATTCCTTACCATGAAGTGCAGAGCATTGTCTTGGAACGCGCTAAACAACGCATCGGCTTTGAAGGCCTTCGCAAACATTTGAATAACGAAATTCCGGCTGTCGAAGCTGAGCAATCCGCCGACGTTACGCCTACCGATTCGCTGTACAGCGCCTTCGGCTGGGATCGCGACGGGATCCAGATGATCGAATCGACCGCCGAAACCGGCGCGGAGCCGATCCGTTCCCTGGGTCATGACAGCCCTCATGCGGCGCTGGCTTGGGAGCGCGTGAACATTCCCGATTATATTAAAGAGAGCGTCGCGGTTGTCACCAACCCGGCGATTGACCGTGACCGCGAGATGGAGCATTTCTCCACGCGCATCGTCGTTGGTCCCCGTCCGAAAGTATACGGACAGCCGGATAGCCGCCTGCGCATGGAGTTGCTGTATCCGGTCGTGCTGGAAGGCAGCAACGGCGTAGATTCTCTTACCGAGCTGAAGCAGCCTAGCTTCGAGCAATTAAAGGCAATGTTCGCAGCGCAAGGCGGCAATGCCGTAGCGACGCTGTCGACGACATTCGCCCGCGGCACCTCGCTGCAAGCCGCATTGGATCAGCTTGCCGCTGATGCCGTAACCGCCGTTAAGAACGGCGCAGCCTTGCTTATCCTGGACGACAGCCAGGCGCATCAGAACAACCGCCTGTGGATGGATCCGCACCTTGCGGTATCCAGGGTCGATATCGCGCTTCGCGGCGAGAAGCTCGGCTATGGCGACAACCTTCGCCGCCAGACGACGCTTGTGCTGCGCAGCGCCGCGATTCGCAGCCTGCATGACATCGCCGTAGCCTGTGGACTCGGTGCGGATGTATTGTCTCCTTATTTGATGTTCGCGACGGCATCCGCCAAGAACGGTGCGCCGGCCGCTCGCAAAGTATTCACCGCTTTGATGAAAGGTCTGGAGAAAGTCATCTCCACGATCGGTACGCATGAGCTGCGCGGTTACACCCGTTTCTTCTCGTCGATCGGCTTGAAGCCGGAACTGGCGGAAGTGCTCGACATCGTCAACTACTTGGGCAGCGACAAAGCAGGCACCGGCTTTGCCGAGCTTGAAGCGGACGCCGAAGCCCGTTACAACGATTTCGCCAACCCGAAAGCGAAAGCGGCGAAGAACTTCCGTTTCTTCCAGCGCATGTGGAAAGCGCTCGGCGACGCAGCCTCCGGCGCGGCGCCTTACAGCGACTACCGTGACAAGCTTCGCGAAGAAGAGAAGAAAAATCCGATTTCCATCCGTCACGTTGCGGATTTCGATATGGAGAAAGCATACGCCGAAGGGCGCAAGCCGCTGGATCCTTCGCAAGTCAACATCGGCATCGGCGGCCACGATCTGCCGATCCTGATCTCGTCCATGTCGTTCGGCTCACAGAACGAAACAGCCTTCCGCGCTTACGCGGAAGCGGGCGAGCGACTGAACATGGTTACCATGAACGGCGAGGGCGGCGAGATCAAGGATATGCTCGGACGTTACAAACGGACGCGCGGCGCGCAAGTCGCATCCGGACGCTTCGGTGTGAACGTTGAGCTCGCGAACGCCGTAGCGTTCCTTGAGATTAAAATCGGCCAGGGCGCGAAGCCGGGCGAAGGCGGTCACCTGCCGGGCTCCAAAGTAACGGCCAAAATCGCTCTTGCCCGTAATGCAACCATCGGTTCCGACCTGATTTCGCCGTCCAACAACCACGATATTTACTCGATCGAGGATTTGGCGCAAATCATCTCCGAGCTGAAGGAAGCAAGCGGCCGCAAAGCGAAAATTATCGTCAAAATTCCTGTCGTTCCGGGTGTCGGCACGATCGCTGTCGGCGTTGCGAAAGCAGGCGCAGACGTCATTACGTTGTCCGGCTTCGACGGCGGTACGGGCGCGGCCCGGATTCACTCGATCACACACGTCGGCTTGCCGACCGAAATCGGTACGAAGCTGGCGCACCTCGCCTTGATCGACGCCGGTCTTCGCCACCAGGTGGAATTGTGGTCGGACGGCGGTATGAAATCCGGTGTGGACGTGGTCAAAATGTTCATGCTCGGCGCCAACCGCGTCGGCTTCGGTTCCATCGCGATGCAATCGATCGGTTGTACGACTTGCCGCGGCTGTCATCTCGACACCTGTCATGTCGGTATCGCCACACAAATCGATTCGCTTGAGGAAGCCGAAGAGAAAGGCCTGCGCCGCTTCGTTCCTCGCGTATACGAAACGGCGGTTGAATCGCTCATTCGTCTGTTCGGCGGCATCGGCGAAGAAATTCGCGAAATCGTCGCACAGCTCGGCTTCAAAGACGCTCAAGAGCTGGTCGGCCGTTCCGACCTGCTGAAACAAGTAAGCCATCTGGATCGCATCGATCTGTCCGATCTGCTTCGTCCGGCTCCGCTCTCCTTCGCTGCTGCGCAAGAAGCGCGAGCGCAAGTGGCGGCTGCGGTATCGTCCGATATCCGTATCGCGGCAGGCGCAGAAGGACTCGACTTGTTCCCGGAATCCGTCTCCTTCGACGCTCCGGTGAACCGCACTTGGAGCAACATCGATGCCGAATCCCGGATTCTCGGCAGCCGTTATGCGAGCCATCGCGTACGCGACCGTTTCGACGGAAGCTACGACGAACTGCCTCCGGTCAACATCGCGATTACGGAAGGCTCCGTACCGGGTAACGGTTTGGGCGCCTTCAACGCTCGCGGAGTCGACATTACGGTACACGGCGGTGCGGAAGACGGCGTAGGCAAAATGGCGCTCGGCGGTAAAGTCGCCATCCTGAAAGCACCGGGCAAGCACAACCAATTCATCAACGGTTCCGTCGGTAAATCGTTCGGATACGGCGCGCAAAGCGGCTTGTTCCTGATTCAAGGCAATGCGGACACCCGTGCCTGCATCCGGTTCTCCGGCGCCGACGTTGTCTTCGGCGGAGAAATTACGACGCCGTTGAAAGACGAGCTCGGCGGTCTTGCCGCCCGCGCCAACCTGAAAGGCTTTGCGTTCGAGTACATGACCAACGGCCGCGCCGTCGTCATGGGCGATCCGGGTCCTTGGATTTGCGCAGGGATGACCGGCGGCGTGATTTACCAGCGCCTCGTGCCGGAGATGGGTCTCGATGAAGCTGCGATCGAACGTCGTATTGCCAAAGGCGCGAAAGTAAAAATCGAACCAATCGGCCCACAAAGCATCAAAGATTTGAACGAGCTGCTCGGCGCTTACCGCACTGAGCTGGCGAACTCCGGTCAAACGGAAGCCGCGGCGAAGGTGGATCATTTGCTGAACAACCTGGAAACAAGCTTCGTTCGTATCGCACCAGTCGGTTTACAAGCCGATCAATCGGTCGCAACAGAATAGGACGTTGCCATAACCCTATCCATCCCTCAGGCTATGAAAGCTGAGGGATTTTTTTTATAACACAAAAAAGCAGGGAGCTCGAAACCGTCACCACGGTTCAAACTTCCTGCTTGTTTACTTTTACTGCACCCGCTTGCTTCGGCAAATCCCTTTGCCGTCGCTTGTGTCTACGCCTTAGCCGCACGGAAAGCGTCGATGTACTGCGCGGCCTTCTTCGCCACGAGGCTGTAGTCGCCCGCCTTCACCGCATCGCTCGTCAAATCCGAGCCGATGCCGACAGCAACAGCGCCGGCTTTAATCCATTCACCGAGGTTGCTCAATGAAACGCCTCCTGTCGGCATAATATTCGCCTGCGGCAGCGGTCCCTTGATGGCCTTGATCATCCCCGGGGAGTATAAGTTGCCCGGGAATAGTTTCACGACATCAACACCCAGCTCAAGCGCCTGCTGGATCTCTTGGATCGTCATAACGCCAGGCATCACCGGTACGCGGTACCGATTGCACAGTGTCACCGTATCCGGGTTGAACGACGGACCGACAACAAACTCCGAACCGCTCAAGATGGCGACGCGCGCGGTTTCCGGATCAAGCACCGTACCGACGCCGATAATCGCGTATTTGGACGGGTCGCTTGTCGTGCTCGAATACGTTTTGGCCAGCTTCTCAATCGCTTGCAGCGCGAACGGAACGGTCATCGTTACCTCGATCACCTTAATGCCTCCGGCGATCGCCTGCTCGGCCATTTCCACCACTTCATCCGGCGTATCGCCGCGAAGCACCGCGACGACGCCTCCTTCTACGATTTGCTGCAGCAGTTTAATTTTTTTCATCTGGAGTCTCCGTCCTTCAAATTTCGTTCCCTATAGTTTCGTTCTTTATAGGCTTCCTGCTTACGGTTAAGCTTCGTTCTCCCGACTTGCCGTTCTACCTACCGTTCCACATGCTTCTCATTGTTCAAGAACGCTTCGACCTGCTCCCAGGTCGGAATCCCTTCCCAGTCGCCCTCGTTCTGAACGACCATACAACCGATCAGGTTTCCGAGCCGCACTGCTTCGGCCAAGCTGTAATTTTTCAGCAGCCCGGCGATAAATCCGGCGCAAAAGCCGTCGCCCGCGCCCACAGTGTCGACGATACGCTCGGCTTTGAAATATGGCACTTCCGTCACGCTCGTCTTATCGACGATATACGTGACGTCTTCGCCGCCTTTGACGATCGACACGCCCGGCAGCTCGCGCAGCTTGCCGATAATTTCGTCAAAGCTTTCCGTCGCATACAGCAGCTTTAACTCATCAAGCCCCGGCAAAAAGTAATCCGCTTCCTGCGCCATCTCCAGCAATGCGCCACGGGCTTCTTCCAGCGACCACAGCTTCAAGCGCAAATTCGGGTCGAAGCATACCTTCACGCCATTCTTCTTGGCGAGGCGAACCGATTCTTTCAGGGTCTCGCGGGCACTTTCGCTCAAAGCCATCGTAATTCCCGTGACGTGTAAATACTGGGCTTGGCTGATATACGATTCGTCCAACTGCTCCGGCTTCATCAGGCTGGCCGCCGAGCCTTTGCGGTAGTAGTATACCGACGTTTTGCCGGAAATGATTTCGCGCAGCATCAGCCCTGTCGGCGCTTCTGTCGTCAGCTCGGCACGCGACACGTCGACGCCCTCGCCGCGGATTTTCTTCACAATCATCCGGCCGAGCGGGTCTTTGCCGAGCCGGCCGAACCAGCCAACGCGATGTCCGAGCCTGGCTACGCCGATCGCGACATTGCTTTCCGCACCGCCGAACAACGATTGGAAGTGAGAGGAATATTCGATGCCTTTAACGTCTTCCGGCAGCATTAAGGCCATCGTTTCTCCGAATGTGACAATTTCCGGCACAAACATTTGTTCTTGTTGGGTAGACCTGTTCATATTCATTATCTTGTCATCCATCCTCCGTCCACGCACAATATGTGACCGCTCATATAATTAGACGCTTTCGAGGCAAGGAAGACGACAGGCCCTTCCATATCTTCTGCCGTTCCCCAACGCCCAGCCGGAATTCGAACCAGAATTTGCGCGCTCCGCTCTTCATCCGCACGCAGCGCCACGGTATTGTCAGTCGACATGTAACCGGGGGCAATCGCGTTCACTTGAACGCCTTTGCTGGCCCATTCGTTCGCCAGCGCTTTGGTTACACCGGCAATCGCATGCTTGGATGCGGTATATCCCGGTACGTTGATACCGCCCTGGAAGCTTAGCATCGACGCGATATTAATAATTTTGCCCGAACCCTGCTTGATCATCTCGCGGCCGACGAGCTGGGAAAGGAAGAATGCCGCATTCAGGTTCAAATTCAACACGTCGTGCCAATCGCTCGCAGCGTGGTCGGCTGCCGGCGTACGACGGACAATTCCCGAATTGTTCACCAATATATCGATTTTGCCGAACACGGATAGCGTTTCTTGAACGATGCCTTCGAGCGCGCTTTCATCCATCAGATTAGCGACGATCGTGTGTACCTTGCGGCCCATGGCCTCGATCTGCTGCTGCACTTCGCGTGAACGATCGTTGCTGGTCACAATCGCAACATCTGCTCCCGCCTTCGCCAAGCCGAGCGAGATACCTCCGCCCAAGCCTACGGCGCCTCCGGTCACCAAGGCTACTTTTCCCGTCAAATCAAACAAACTGCTCACCACTCGCCACTCCCTGTTTAAACGTTTAAATTTTTATCTTTATAAAGCTCCTTCCGGAGCCCTTGCTTGACCTTATTATACGTGAAATCAGGGTATTTTGCCAGACTCGCGCCATAAAAAATCAGCCTTTCCCGAACAGGCCGTACAGCAAATGATACGTCGCCCGAATGCCTTCAGGCTCCCTGTAACGTTCCACGTATGCTTTCTCCATGGCCGCGAGCAGCTTACGGCTAATTCCGCCGCCACCCGCCGGCTCTTGATTGGCATTGCCTGCGCCTGTTTTCTTCACGCTGTACAAGAAGCTGCGAACGTCGCGGAAATGCAGCTCGTACATCGTCTCTTCGCCATTAAACGCACGTGTGACCTCCTCCGAAGCGCCATCCAGCAGCGACTCCCAATCGCTCAAGCTGAGAAAATGCTGCCCTCGCCGCCGCCCCGCCGCCTGAAGCGATTCCGCCGCTGCCGTAAACGAATCGTGCAGCTCGTGAAACGTTCGCGGTCCGAACGTCGCGAACGCAAGGACTCCCTCCGGCTTCAGCATACGAAGCCAAGCCCGCATCGTATCAGCAGGCTCGTTGAACCATTGGACCGTCGCGCTCGAAACGATCAAATCTGCCTGTTCCGGGAGCCGGAGTTCTCTGAAATGCTCCGCTGTCAGCCCTTCCGCATCCGCCGATACCACGACCAGTCTACCCGCCTCCGCTTCCGCCGAACAGCGCTCCAGCGTCAGCCTTACCATTTGCGGCGCAAGATCGACCGCATACACGCGGGCCTTAGGAAACCGTGTCAACAGCGAAGCAGTCAATCTGCCGGTGCCGCAGCCTATTTCCAGGATATGTCCTACCCGATCCGGGGAAATTCGCTGTTCGATCAGCTCCAATAACCGCTCTCCCATGCCGATTTGTACAAGCGCATTCCGGTCGTAGTCGTCCGCATAGCGATCGAAGTGACGTTTCACCCGGTTTTTATCCACCCTTATCGTTGTCATTCAGAAATCCCCTCAACCGCTCATAAAATGCTGCCTGTTGCGTCAAGAATGGAGCATGCCCCGCTCTCATAACTACCCGTTCCAAGCCATCCGCGTCCTCCGGCATGGCCCCGATCGGACACACAGGATCGTACTCCCCGTGTATCCAGAGCACGCGCAGGGAGCCGGCTGCCAGCCGCGGGAGCAGCTCGTCGGACCATGC
The DNA here is from genome assembly GCF_055379675.1 of Paenibacillus sp. JCM 9796. NCBI lineage: Bacteria > Bacillati > Bacillota > Bacilli > Caryophanales > Paenibacillaceae > Paenibacillus > Paenibacillus sp. JCM 9796. Next base: position 3,292,017 of record NZ_AP043723.1, on the reverse strand, counting down.
TTCCCGTACCGTCGCCGCGGCCAGATAGGAAAGGCCCGCCTGCAGCCCTTCCGCCGACATATCCGTATCCGGCTGCAGCAGCCGCTCCGGGGCGCTCCCTTCCTCCCGTTCCGCTTCCGTAAACATCGAAGCGGCAAACTGTCGAAGCACGTCTTCCGGTTGTGTACGGAGTCTCGCCTGCATCCGCTCCAGCACTCGCAGAGGCCACCCTCGGGAGCGATCAGCATCCGTGAACTGCAGGGTCGCCCCGATCAAGACAAGTTTCCTTAATTCCGAATGCGCCCCCGGCTTACAATCGCTTCCGCCATCCGAATCACGATAGCGACGGGTTAGCCAATCCAGCAGCAGCAAGCCGCCCATCGACCAGGCAACCACTGCCTCGGGCCGCAGCTCCGCTATCCGATGCTCGAGTGCTTCGAATAAGGAGGATACGTCCCGGCATCCGGCGTATGAGAATTCGTGATGAGACCATTCGGTATCTTTCGCTAGCCGTCCCGATATCGGCTTCCATACATGAGGGGACATACCCCAACCATGAATCCACAAGACGCGCCGATCACGTCTTTCCGCCGAATCCATCCTCATGCCCCTCCCGCCTGTTCACGGCATTTTACGATTTGATTGGCCGCCCATCTCAAATCCTCGTCCCGGTGTCCCGCCATGATCGTAAAACGTATCCGGGCTGTCCCCTCCGGGACGCTAGGCGGACGAATCGCCACAGCGGCAATGCCGGCCAGCTGCAGACGCTCCGCCATACGCAATGTCTCCTCGTTCCCGCCGATGATAACAGGAACAATGTGGCATTCGCTTTGCCCCGTATCCAGCCCGTGCTGCCGCAGTATCGATCGAAACATCGCCGCCTTCTCCTGCAGCACCCGTCGGCGCCAGCTTTCCTGCCGCACACGCCGCCACTGTCTACGAATCGTGGCTACAAGGTCCGGCGGGAGGGCTGTCGTATAAATGAAGCTGCGCGCCGCATTCACCAGATAGGACTTCAACAGGTGTTCGCCGGCTACATAGGCGCCGTAAACGCCGTACGCTTTGCTGAACGTGCCCATTTGCACCTCCACCTGCCCGGAGAGCCCAAGCGCGTGTACCAGACCCTGGCCTTCCTCGCCGTACAAACCGCCGCTGTGCGCCTCATCAACCATCAGCATAGCGCCGTAACGGTCCTTCAGCCAAACGAGCTCGCACAGCGGCGCCACCGTTCCGTCCATACTGAAGATCGAATCGGTGACGATCAGCTTTTTCCGGCCTGCCGGGGTGCTCCGCAGCATCGTCTCCAGCTGATCCAGATCGCGATGCCGGTATCGCTTATGCTCGGCGCGGCTAAGCACGATCCCATCGACAAGGCTCGCGTGGTTCAGCCGATCGCCGAACACGACGTCATGACGTCCGACAAGCGCCGGGATCACGCCGACATTAGCCAAGTATCCGCTGCCGAACAACAAACAGCTCTCCGTTCCTTTGTAAGCCGCAAATTCTTCTTCGAACGCCGTATACTCCGGATGATTGCCGACAATTAACCGCGAGGCGGTCGATCCCGTACTTCTGCGGGCTCTCTCCGTCTCCCGGCCATCCGACGCAGCGCTCTGCTCCGGTTCATGTAGATCGTCGCCTTCGCTTCCCAGACTCAAGTAGTCGTTGGAGGCGAGATTCAGCATCCGGACTCCGTTCCTCCGCAGCCAACCTGTCTCCAGCGGCTCACATTCCGCTAAAGTGCGCAAGCGCCCTTGTTCCTCGTAAGAAGCCAGTTCCTTTTGCATCCATTCCAACGCCGCTCTGCTCATTCGGGCGATCCCTACAGGGCACACAGCTCGATCTCGAACCCGAGATCTTCAATCATCTGATGGTCGGCCGTCGCTTCTTGGCCTTCCGTCGTTAAGTAATCGCCCACAAACACCGAATTGGCTGCATACAGCCCTAATGCTTGCAGCGAACGCAAATTCACTTCCCGTCCACCGGCTACCCGAATCTCTTTCGCAGGATTTATAAAACGCATCAATGCCAATACCTTCAAGCATTTACGCGGATTCAGTTCCCGGGTGTCCGCAAGCGGCGTACCCGGGATCGGATTCAAAAAGTTGATCGGGATCGAATCCGCATCGAGCTCACGCAGCGCGTAAGCCATCTCCACGATCTCCTCGTTCGATTCCCCCATCCCGATAATACAGCCGGAACACGGCGACATGCCAGCCCCTTTCGCCTTCTCCACCGTATCTACACGATCGTCATATGTATGAGTTGTCGTAATATTGGCGAAATTTTGCTTGCTCGTGTTTAAATTGTGGTTGTAGCGGTCCACCCCGGCCTCTTTCAGCCGCAATGCCTGCTCCTCGCTCAAAATCCCTAAACAGGCGCATATCTTCATCGGCATCTCGGACTTAATTTCTCGAACCGCTTCGACCACCTGATCCAGTTCCTTACCCGTCGGCCCTCGTCCGCTAGCGACAATACAATAGGTCCCGACCTTCAGCTCCATCGCTTTGCGTGCGCCGTCTACAAGGGTCTTCTTATCCAGCAGCGGATATTTCGTTATCCCGGCCTTCGACACGATGGATTGCGAGCAATAACCGCAGTCTTCGGGACATAATCCGCTCTTGGCGTTAATGATCAAATTCAGCTTCACCTTTTTTCCGTAGAAATGCCGCCTTACCCTAAAAGCAGCCTGCATCATCGCTAGCAGCTCGTCATCATCCGCCTCCAGTACGGATAAGCCTTCCTCCATCGTCAGCAGCTCGCCCCGAATCGCCTTATCGGCCAGTTCGTTCCAATCCGTTTGTACCTGTATCATTTCGATATCCCCTCAACATTCGAATTCTTAACAACCTTAAACCATCGGTTCCCCTTCAAAAAAGCGCCCGATTTCGTTCCAGCGCAAACGCTCCTCTAATAGCTCGGTCCACACGTGCCGCCATTTACCCCATTCGATCGGGTTCGAAAGCATTCGCTCCATCGGCATCCACGGCAGCGTCGCCCACACGGAGGTGCCGCCGAACCTTTCAATCATGCGAACGTTGTCCACCAGCGATGTATCGTTCTCTTCCTCATATCCGTTGAGTATCACCCCGGCTACATCCAAGCCGCGGCTTCGGGCACACTCGATCGTCATCAGCGTGTGATTGACCGTCCCGAGCGTGGCGCGGGCCACAATGAGCAGCGGGAGCCCCAGCGCCAGCGCCAAATCCGCAACCGTACGGTCCCCGGTTAGTGGAACTAACAAGCCGCCAGCCCCTTCCACCAGCAGCGGTCCGCCTTCCGTCATTCGCCTCCGTCCTTCCGACTCAAGCGCGGCCCATCCAATCGTCTTTCCTTCCCGTTCTGCGGCTACCCAAGGCGCCAAAGGCTCCCGCAAGGTAATCGTGACTGTCTCCGGCTCCGTTTGCGGCAATCCGCTCCCGTACGCGAGCCGAAAGCTATCGGCATCCGGATCGCCCAGTTGTACCCCGGATTGCACCGGCTTCCAAATTTCTACTGGGCTCGGAAGTCCCCCGAGCTTTCGGAACGTATAGGCTGCCAGGGCCGCCGTCACCCATGTCTTTCCTACATTCGTGTCCGTACCTGTTACAAAAAGACCTTTTCTCATCCTGTACTCCATTCACTTACGTTAACCTTTAATTTTAATTTAAGGTTAACGTTAATACTAAACGTATTGTACACTGCCCTTTCCCCGGAATCAAGGAAAATCGTTCCACAGTGTTCGGCATCCCCTTACATGGGTCCAACTTGAATCGGTCTTGATGCCAAACGCGGAACTTAAGGTACAATAAAGCAAGTAACCATGAAAACAATAAAAAACTCCACCAAATTAGCGTTAACTAATTTGGTGGAGTTGGTTATCCGATCATTTACAACGTTTATGATTCGTAACGCTTATAATAAGCGATGTTGATGAAATGGCGTCCCAGGAGGGATTCGAACCCCCGACCGACGGCTTAGAAGGCCGTTGCTCTATCCAGCTGAGCTACTGGAACTTGATGGAGCGGGTGATGGGAATCGAACCCACGCTACCAGCTTGGAAGGCTGGAGTTCTACCATTGAACTACACCCGCTTAAATGAATGGTCGGGACGACACGATTCGAACATGCGACCCCCTGGTCCCAAACCAGGTGCTCTACCAAGCTGAGCTACGTCCCGATAGTTTAAGTGCCGGTAGAGGGACTTGAACCCCCACGGTTTCCCTCACGATTTTGAGTCGCGCGCGTCTGCCAATTCCGCCATACCGGCAAGTCTAGATGGAGCGGAAGACGGGATTCGAACCCGCGACCCTCGCCTTGGCAAGGCGATGCTCTACCCCTGAGCCACTTCCGCATAATAATCACAACTGAGATCAATTAAAACATGAAACATCTTTCGAATCAAGTACGAGGTTGTGACTGATTCGTTTATGGAGCGGAAGACGGGATTCGAACCCGCGACCCTCGCCTTGGCAAGGCGATGCTCTACCCCTGAGCCACTTCCGCATACCTAATAAGTGAAACAAAATGGTGAGCCATGTAGGACTCGAACCTACGACACCCTGATTAAAAGTCAGGTGCTCTACCAACTGAGCTAATGGCTCTTACAGCTACCCAAAGAAATCAATAAACTGGGGATCTAGGATTCGAACCTAGGCATGACGGAGTCAAAGTCCGTTGCCTTACCGCTTGGCTAATCCCCAATATGTAGTGGGGCGATCGAAGGGAATTGAACCCTCGAATGTCGGAGCCACAATCCGATGCGTTAGCCACTTCGCCACGACCGCCACAGGCTAAAAACTACTGGTGCCGTCGAGAGGAATCGAACCTCCGACCTACGCATTACGAGTGCGTTGCTCTACCGCTGAGCTACGACGGCGCAAAACAAAATTTCGGTTATCATCGAGCTATCCGATGTACCGATTATATTATAGTTCAGACTATGCTTAACAAATAATGGCGGAGCCGACGGGATTCGAACCCGCGGTCTCCTGCGTGACAGGCAGGCATGTTAGGCCTCTACACCACGGCTCCACACTAAGTTATTCGCTCTCGAGGTTCATACCTCGAAAGAAAATTGGTTGCGGGGGCAGGATTTGAACCTGCGGCCTTCGGGTTATGAGCCCGACGAGCTACCGGGCTGCTCCACCCCGCGTCATTAAACAAAAAGCAATCATGGTGGAGGCTGACGGGATCGAACCGCCGACCCTCTGCTTGTAAGGCAGATGCTCTCCCAGCTGAGCTAAGCCTCCATGCTGGTGACCCGTAGGGGATTCGAACCCCTGTTACCTCCGTGAAAGGGAGGTGTCTTAACCCCTTGACCAACGGGCCTTGCGAATACTTATTCTGCAGTTCTACGGAGAGAGAGGGATTCGAACCCTCGAGACGCTTGTGACGCCTACACGATTTCCAATCGTGCTCCTTCGGCCAACTCGGACACCTCTCCAAAATAAGAGTGGCTCCCCGAACAGGACTCGAACCTGTGACAACTCGATTAACAGTCGAGTGCTCTACCAACTGAGCTATCAGGGAATGTTATCGAATGGAGTCATGGTGTCATGCATCCGCTTGGCGACGTTCTACTCTCCCAGGACCCTGCGGTCCAAGTACCATCGACGCTGGAAGGCTTAACGTTCGTGTTCGGGATGGGTACGCGTGGTTCCCTTCCGCCATCATCACCAAACGGATGTTGATGCTTCTGCCGCGAAACATCAGATCTTGCCATTCAAGGCGGCTTGCACCTTGAAAACTGGATACGAAACTTAGCATGCTGAATGCTTTGACTTCACAATAGTGAAAATCTTTTTGGATAAGCCCTCGACCGATTAGTATTCGTCAGCTCCACACGTTGCCGCGCTTCCACCCCGAACCTATCAACCTCGTCGTCTACAAGGGGTCTTACGAATTGGGAAATCTCATCTTGAGGGGGGCTTCACGCTTAGATGCTTTCAGCGCTTATCCCGTCCGTACTTGGCTATCCAGCCGTGCTCCTGGCGGAACAACTGGTACACCAGCGGTACGTCCATCCCGGTCCTCTCGTACTAAGGACAGCTCCTCTCAAATTTCCTGCGCCCACGACAGATAGGGACCGAACTGTCTCACGACGTTCTGAACCCAGCTCGCGTACCGCTTTAATGGGCGAACAGCCCAACCCTTGGGACCTACTTCAGCCCCAGGATGCGATGAGCCGACATCGAGGTGCCAAACCTCCCCGTCGATGTGGACTCTTGGGGGAGATAAGCCTGTTATCCCCAGGGTAGCTTTTATCCGTTGAGCGATGGCCCTTCCATGCGGTACCACCGGATCACTAAGCCCGACTTTCGTCCCTGCTCGACCTGTTTGTCTCGCAGTCAAGCTCCCTTATGCCTTTGCACTCTTCGAATGATTTCCAACCATTCTGAGGGAACCTTGGGGCGCCTCCGTTACTCTTTAGGAGGCGACCGCCCCAGTCAAACTGCCCACCTGACACTGTCCCCGTACCGGTTCACGGTACCAGGTTAGAACTCCGATACGATCAGGGTGGTATCCCAACGGCGCCTCCACCCACGCTGGCGCGCAGGCTTCCCAGGCTCCCACCTATCCTGTACAGATCGTACCAAAGTCCAATATCAAGCTGCAGTAAAGCTCCATGGGGTCTTTCCGTCTTGTCGCGGGTAACCTGCATCTTCACAGGTATTAAAATTTCACCGGATCTCTCGTCGAGACAGCGCCCAAGTCGTTACGCCATTCGTGCGGGTCAGAATTTACCTGACAAGGAATTTCGCTACCTTAGGACCGTTATAGTTACGGCCGCCGTTTACTGGGGCTTCGGTTCACAGCTTCGGGTTGCCCCTAACCGCTCCCCTTAACCTTCCAGCACCGGGCAGGCGTCAGCCCGTATACTTCGCCTTGCGGCTTCGCACAGACCTGTGTTTTTGCTAAACAGTCGCTTGGGCCTTTTCACTGCGGCCCCCTCGGGCTATTCACCCTACCGAGGCACCCCTTCTCCCGAAGTTACGGGGTCATTTTGCCGAGTTCCTTAACGAGAGTTCTTCCGAGCGCCTTAGCATGCTCTGCTCGCCTACCTGTGTCGGTTTGCGGTACGGGCACCTTCTCCCTGGCTAGAGGCTTTTCTTGGCAGCCTGAACTCATGACCTTCGGTACTTAAATTTCCCTCCCCATCACAGCCCAGCCTTACGGTGTGCGGATTTGCCTGCACACCAGCCTCACTGCTTGGACGAGCATCCATCAGCTCGCGTCACTATCCTTCTGCGTCACCCCATTGCTCATAACGGTTCACGGTGGTACAGGAATTTCAACCTGTTGTCCTTCGACTACGCCTTTCGGCCTCGCCTTAGGTCCCGACTTACCCTGAGCGGACGAACCTTCCTCAGGAACCCTTAGGCTTACGGCGGATCAGATTCTCACTGATCTTTTCGTTACTCATACCGGCATTCTCACTTGTATGCAGTCCACCAGTCCTCACGATCCAGCTTCTACCCGCATACAACGCTCCCCTACCCCAGCGCAAGTAATTGCGCTCGTCATAGCTTCGGTGGTGTGTTTAGCCCCGTTACATTTTCGGCGCAGAGTCACTCGACCAGTGAGCTATTACGCACTCTTTCAATGATGGCTGCTTCTAAGCCAACATCCTGGTTGTCTGTGCAACTCCACATCCTTTCCCACTTAACACACACTTGGGGACCTTAGCTGATGATCTGGGCTGTTTCCCTCTTGACAATGGATCTTAGCACTCACTGTCTGACTCCCGGGATAACGTCTGTGGCATTCAGAGTTTGACTGGACTTGGTAACCCTTGGCGGGCCCCGCACCCAATCAGTGCTTTACCTCCACGACGCATCTCCCGAGGCTAGCCCTAAAGCTATTTCGGGGAGAACCAGCTATCTCCGAGTTCGATTGGAATTTCTCCGCTACCCCCACCTCATCCCCGAATTTTTCAACATTCGTGGGTTCGGGCCTCCAGTGCGTGTTACCGCACCTTCACCCTGGACAGGGGTAGATCACACGGTTTCGGGTCTACGCCTACAAACTATTTCGCCCTATTCAGACTCGCTTTCGCTGCGGCTACGGCTTCTCACCTTAACCTTGCTTGCAAACGTAACTCGCCGGTTCATTCTACAAAAGGCACGCCATCACCCATGAACGGGCTCTGACTTCTTGTAAGCACACGGTTTCAGGTTCTTTTTCACTCCGCTCCCGCGGTTCTTTTCACCTTTCCCTCACGGTACTGCTTCACTATCGGTCACCAGGGAGTATTTAGCCTTGGCAGATGGTCCTGCCGGATTCAGACGGGGTTTCACGTGTCCCGCCCTACTCAGGATACGCCTAGGGTGTTCGCAGACTTTTGGTTACGGGGCTTTTACCCTCTATGGCCGGCCTTTCCAGACCTGTTCGCCTAATCTGCTGCACCCATGACGGCGTCCTACAACCCCAAGGAGCAAGCTCCTTGGTTTGGGCTAATCCGCTTTCGCTCGCCGCTACTGACGGAATCACTTTTGTTTTCTTTTCCTGAGGGTACTTAGATGTTTCAGTTCCCCTCGTATGCCTCCTATGCAGCTATGTATTCACTGCATGGTACGTGAGTATTACCTCACGCGGGTTCCCCCATTCGGACATCCCCGGATCAATGCCTGCTTACGGCTCCCCGAGGCGTTATCGTTGTTCGCCACGTCCTTCTTCGGCTCCTGGTGCCTAGGCATCCTCCGTGTGCTCTTTATAGCTTATCCAGCTATCACTTGTACGACCGAAGTCGCACCGGATTTTGTTTCAGCATTGTTGCTTTGTTTCGTTTATCCAGTTTTCAAGGAACAAACTTTACTGAAAGGCTATTGCGCCTTTCAAAACTAAACATCGAAGTGAGTGCTTCTGTTACAGCAGTGGTGCTGCTGTAGATTTGTCCGATGACCTACAGTCATCATGGACTCCATAGAAAGGAGGTGATCCAGCCGCACCTTCCGATACGGCTACCTTGTTACGACTTCACCCCAATCATCTACCCCACCTTCGGCGGCTGGCTCCTTGCGGTTACCCCACCGACTTCGGGTGTTGTAAACTCTCGTGGTGTGACGGGCGGTGTGTACAAGACCCGGGAACGTATTCACCGCGGCATGCTGATCCGCGATTACTAGCAATTCCGACTTCATGCAGGCGAGTTGCAGCCTGCAATCCGAACTGAGACCGGCTTCTAAGGATTCGCTCCATCTCGCGACTTCGCTTCCCGTTGTACCGGCCATTGTAGTACGTGTGTAGCCCAGGTCATAAGGGGCATGATGATTTGACGTCATCCCCACCTTCCTCCGGTTTGTCACCGGCAGTCAACTTAGAGTGCCCAACTTAAGTGCTGGCAACTAAGTTCAAGGGTTGCGCTCGTTGCGGGACTTAACCCAACATCTCACGACACGAGCTGACGACAACCATGCACCACCTGTCTCCTCTGCCCCGAAGGGAAGGTACATCTCTGTACCGGTCAGAGGGATGTCAAGACCTGGTAAGGTTCTTCGCGTTGCTTCGAATTAAACCACATACTCCACTGCTTGTGCGGGTCCCCGTCAATTCCTTTGAGTTTCACTCTTGCGAGCGTACTCCCCAGGCGGAGTGCTTATTGTGTTTACTTCGGCACCAAGGGTATCGAAACCCCTAACACCTAGCACTCATCGTTTACGGCGTGGACTACCAGGGTATCTAATCCTGTTTGCTCCCCACGCTTTCGCGCCTCAGCGTCAGTTACAGTCCAGAAAGCCGCCTTCGCCACTGGTGTTCCTCCACATCTCTACGCATTTCACCGCTACACGTGGAATTCCGCTTTCCTCTCCTGCACTCAAGTCTCCCAGTTTTCAGTGCGAACCGGGGTTGAGCCCCGGGCTTAAACACCAAACTTAAAAGACCGCCTGCGCGCGCTTTACGCCCAATAATTCCGGACAACGCTTGCCCCCTACGTATTACCGCGGCTGCTGGCACGTAGTTAGCCGGGGCTTTCTTCTCAAGTACCGTCACCCTCAGAGCAGTTACTCTCCGAGGCGTTCTTCCTTGGCAACAGAGCTTTACGATCCGAAAACCTTCATCACTCACGCGGCGTTGCTCCGTCAGGCTTGCGCCCATTGCGGAAGATTCCCTACTGCTGCCTCCCGTAGGAGTCTGGGCCGTGTCTCAGTCCCAGTGTGGCCGATCACCCTCTCAGGTCGGCTACGCATCGTCGCCTTGGTGGGCCATTACCCCACCAACTAGCTAATGCGCCGCAGGCCCATCCGTAAGCCACAGGTTGCCCCGTGTTTCATGATTCCCCCATGCGGTGAAACCAGCTATCCGGTCTTAGCTACCGTTTCCGGTAGTTATCCCGATCTTACAGGCAGGTTGCCTACGTGTTACTCACCCGTCCGCCGCTAACCTATCCCGAAGGATAAGTCCGCTCGACTTGCATGTATTAGGCACGCCGCCAGCGTTCGTCCTGAGCCAGGATCAAACTCTCCATTAATGTAGAAAGCTGACTTGCTCATTGTTGAAGCTAGCTGAGATATCGCTATCTCTTATTTAAAGCACTCACTCGATGTTCAGTTTTCAAAGGGCAATTTTGAAGTTCGACAATAGTCAACCTTCCGTCGTTTTTTCGACTTGTTTTTACAAACTCGTCAAAAGCGACCTTTATAATATATCATATCCATTCAGGCGATTGCAAGTCTTTTTTTTAAAAAAACTTTTCTCAATCGACATCATATCGACTGTTTTCGCCTGCCGGTCAATCGGCCGGAAGAACAATATATCACACTCCATTAACAATTGCAACACTTACTCCCTCGGATTTTTAAATCAATGAATCGAGATACACAAGGCTCCGACGGGTCCCCTTCCGGGAAGAAAACGGTTCAAGAAAATGGGAGGCCCGAAGGCCTCCCTACCTTTTTCAACTATAATCCCGTCGCCTCTGCGGTTCCTAGATGATGAGCCAATTCCTCATGAATATGTCCGTTCGTAGCTAGAACATGTCTGACTCCCAAGTGATACGGGTTGCCGAGCGTATCCGTCACACGCCCCCCGGACTCCTGAATCAGCAGCGCTCCGGCAGCCATATCCCATGCATTCAGGCCGATTTCCCAGAAGCCGCTGAGTCTACCCGCCGCCACATAAGCCATATGCAGCGCAGCCGAGCCCGCAACACGAAGATTGCGTACATAAGGGCTGACGGCTTGAACGCCCTTCAAGTTGTGGGCCAGTGCGACTTTGCGATCGGCCGGGAAGCCTGTTGCAATCAAGCTATCGCGAAGCGCGGTCTCTGACGAAACATGCATTCTTTTACCGCGAAGATAAGCGCCCTTCCCCTTCTCCGCAACAAAGAGCTCGTTGTGCACCGGGTTATACACCACGCCCACAATAACCTCGCCACGATAAGCAAGCGCGATAGATACGGAGAAGAACGGGAAGCCGTGTACGAAATTCGTCGTACCATCCAGCGGATCGATGATCCACAAATACTCCTCGTCGCTTACTTGGGCCAGCGCCGCTTTGGACGCCTCCGGCCCGGGTTCGACGCCCTCCTCGCCCAATATAGCGTGGCTTGGAAAATGCGTATGAATCAACTTCCGAATCATCAACTCCGCGCCCTTATCCACTTCCGTCACAAGATCATGCGGAGAGTACTTTGTATGTAAGGTGTTGAAATCGCCGAGTTTGCTTTGAATCCATTCTCCGGTCTTGGAGGCGGTATTAATCGCTACCGCGGTAAAGCTTTTACTTCCGACGGTGAACGTCGTATCCTGATTCAGCATGAACCATCATTCCTTTGCAATTCGTTGGGTAGCCCAAGCTAATATGTACAGTATAGAGAAAATACGTTCAAAAGGCTACGTCGTTTCGCCTAAACGTTAAGGAATTGTGTCCAAATGGAAAAACCACCCGGGACGTCACTCGCTACGGATGGTTGTCATGTTCTTGATCGGTGGTTATACGCCAACAATATGATAACCGCTGTCCACATAAATCACTTCGCCCGTAATGCCGCGGGACAGATGACTCATCAAGAACAACGCGGTATCTCCGACTTCCGCCACATCGGTCGTACGGCGCAGCGGAGCTTTCTCCTCGACGGTACGCAGGATGGAATTGAAATCCTTAATGCCCTTCGCTGCCAGCGTCCGAATCGGTCCGGCGGAAATCGCATTGACGCGAATGTTGAACTGGCCGAGGTCGTTGGCCAAATAACGTACGCTGGCTTCAAGAGCCGCTTTGGCTACGCCCATGACGTTGTAATTTTTCATCGCGCGCTCCGCGCCGAGGTACGTCATGGTCATAATGCTGCCACCTTCGGTCATCAGAGGATGAAGCCTTTGAGCGACGGCTACGAGCGAATAGGCACTGATATCGTGAGCCAGTGCGAAGCCTTCACGCGACGTGCCTACGAACAGGCCTTCCAGTTCTTCCGTTTTGGCAAAAGCGATGCTATGTACAATACCGTGCAGCACGCCGAATTGGCCGCGCAGCGACTCGGCCAGCCGGTCGATATCTTCGTCGACGGTGACGTTGCAAGGCATGATGACGGCGTTCGGAATCGTATCCGCCAGCTTGCGTACCCGTTCCTCCACCCGTTCATTTTCATATGTAAACACTAAATTTGCCCCTTGGGCGGCTAAGGACTGGGCAATGGCCCATGCGATGCTGCGGTCGTTGGCGACTCCCATGACGACGATGTTTTTCCCTGCAACCAAACTCATAAATTCCGTTCCCCTCTCTACACCAAAAATAAAGCTCGTACTCATTCTTCCTACTCAAAGTACTTCATTTCAGCTAATATTTCAAGAGCGCTTTTTGTCGGAAAATGCTGCCGCTAAAGCTCAAACGAGGCTTGCGTACGAATGGTTACGTCAGGCTCGTCCCGCACCGCAATCATGAGCTGCATCAGGGCGTCGTCTTTCATTTTCGCTTCCAGCATAACATCGAGGCGCGGCGTGACCGGGGCCACGGCGCGGAGGAAAGCGAGCAGTACCGGAGTTTCGATATAGTCGGCATGGCCGCGCGGATCTGTCTCGCTTCTCGGACTGGAGATGTGAACCTTCGGGGGCAGCTCCTCAGGCTCAGCTGCCGACTCGGGATCGCGCTGGGCTTTGCAGCCGCTCCAGGTCTGCCTGATCCGCGGCCACAGCGACTTCGCCTCTTGGCCGCAAGGATTCACTTGATCGTGGTGGATGTCCAGCACCATCGGCACCCCAACGGCTTCGGCAATCTCCAAGGTTTCAAGCGCGTTGAAGGTCTTGTCGTCGTTCTCAAGCGTAATTCTTTCGCGAATCCGTTCGGACATGGCGGCGAAATTTTGAATAAAACGGCCCCCGGCTGTTTCTTTGCTGCCGTAGGTGCCGCCGATATGAATGTTGCATTTAGCAGAGGCGTCCAGTCCCATCGCTTCCAAGACTTGTACGTGGCGCTCCAGATCGGCGTAAGATTTTTGCAGCACGTCTTTGCGCGGCGTACTGAGCACGGTAAAGTGATCCGGATGAAAACTGATCCGCATTCCATGCCGAATCGCATAACGGCCGACTTCCGCGAAATTATCGGCAAGACGACCGATCGGGTCCCAATCGCCGAGCTCCTCATGACCAATCAGGGGAATGAGCTTGGAGGAGCACCGGTACATCTCGATATCGTGAGCCCTGTTATGCTTTAGCAACCGCAGCGTATTTTGAATGTTCTCTCCGGCAATGCGTTCCAGCTTGCGCAAGGCGGCTGCGCGATCATCCAGTTTGGAGAAGTTGGCGTAGGTCATCGTTTTGGACGGGGAGGCATTCTTGACGGCCACCGACATGGCGACATAGCCGAGACGCACTAACATGCCAGTATCACGCTCCTGTTTGAAATATAGCTTACCCAACGTTGCCCGCGTTAAAAAAACGAAACACCCCTTTACCGATCCGGTAAGAGGTGTTTCCCAAAGTTATCCTTGCTCTCTGGAGCCGAAAAACATTTCGTGCGCGAGCGCCGTCTGCACGCGAGCTTCCTCATCGTTCAGCTTGCGCACAAGCTCCATCTCCACTTGCGTCACTTCTTCGCCTTGAAAGTTGATTTCCGCAATCGAGGCCAAGATCTTCACAATGGCAATCGCCCGGTTATCCGGCGTATACGCGATGACCTTCTGGCCGGTCGGAAAGACGCGGAAGCCGCTTTTGACCATTTTACCTCGGCCGTATTCCAGAAGTTCGTACAGTTCCTGCTCCGATTTGAACTTGCATACGGAATTGAACTCGGTTTGAAAACCCATTAGTCCGCTCCTTTCGCCCTAATACCTGCATGTAGCCTAAGCATAATGGATGCTTTCGGCAGAAAGCAAGTGCGGAGGAATTAGACGTCAAACGAATACTGAAGACGCTGCTTGTCGGCATGGCGCTGAAGCGCCAGCTGAATCAAATCGTCCAGCAGTTCGCCGTACGGCTTGCCGCTTTCCCGCCACAAGAGCGGGTACATACTGTAAGGGGTAAAGCCTGGCATCGTATTAATTTCATTAATGAACACCGCGCCATCTTCTTTGCGCAGGAAAAAGTCGACCCGCGACAAACCGGAACCGTCAACGGAAAGGAACGCGCGAATGGCCAGCTCGCGAATTTGGTCCGACGTCTCCCGCGGAATTTCGGCAGGAATAATCATCGACGATTTGCCGTCGATATACTTGGCTTTATAATCATAAAATTCGTTCGAGGATACGATCTCTCCTACGACGGAAGCCTGCGGTTCGTCATTGCCGAGCACCGCCACCTCAACTTCACGGGCGTTGATGAACTCCTCTACGATGACTTTACGGTCGTAAAGGAACGCCAGGTTGACCGCTTCAATCAGCTCTTCGCGCGTACGCGCCTTGCTGATCCCGACGCTCGATCCCAGGTTGGCCGGCTTCACGAAGCAAGGGTACCCGATGGACACTTCGATCTCCATGAGGAAGAAGGCGTTATCTTTCTCCCATTGCGTCTTAGTGAAATGACGGAACACGCACTGCGGCAAGCCCTCTTGCGCGAATACACGCTTCATCATCACTTTGTCCATACCGACGGAAGAAGCAAGCACCCCGGTTCCTACATAGGCGATATTGGCCATTTCGAGCAATCCTTGAATCGTGCCGTCCTCGCCGAATGTGCCATGAAGCAGCGGGAAAATGACATCGAACGGTTTACCCGCTTGGCCGGCCGTATCCGTCGCCGCTGTTGTTCGGGGTTGCGCCTGCTGAATCGAACCGAAAATCGGCTGGAGCGCAAAAGCGCCGGTCGATGCGGAGGGACCGTCGAACGTAAGCGCCTGCACCGTTTCCACCGGCCCCGTTAGTTGCGTCCCGGCGCGCCATTCGCCGGTTTTCGTTATGTAAAAGGGGGTGACCTCATATTTATTCAGGTCGAACGCCTTGATGACGGCAAGGGCGGTTTGCAAGGATACCTCATGCTCTCCCGATTTCCCCCCATAAATTAAGCCTACTCGAATTTTGTCGCTCATAAGAACCTCCGGATCGCATCTTTAAATAATGATGTAAGTGGAACCATCATGACGGGTTTCAATATAAATAATTTGCATGGTCATCGGCATAAAAGCGAAACCTAGGTAGGACGTCTTGTCTCCAAAGGCTACAACGAATCGGCAATATGGATGAAGCGATATCGCGTTCGTTCCGTCCATGCATGGGAATCGGTGTAGCTCCAATACCGGTGCTTGCTGCTTATCGTATGGGCGTTGACGAGCGGCATGCCGTTCGCGTCCTTAGCCGTGACGACGGTGCTGTGCTGGAATCGGCCGTTGCCGTCCCAGTCATAGCTGATGCAATCGCCGATGTCGAGGTCCTGCGGAGCAAAAACCTCTTGCCCGCGCAGACCGCGTCGGCTCGTCAGCAAATAAAAAGGCAAGCTGTTGGCGACGGACCAGCTGAAACTCCACAGCTCTTGTCCGCCGGCACGGCCTTTGTACCACCAGCCCGAATCCCTTTTACCAGTATAGTTCATAGGCGCTCCGCCTGCAAAGAGGCATTGAGACACATAATTGGTGCAGTCGACTTCAAACGTCAAAAAAGCGGGATTCTCTTTGTCCCACCATAAATCGGCATAAAAGGCCGCAGCATATCGATTATATACGGCCCGCGCTACGGCGTTAGGCCATTCGGGGATCATATCGCGATTCAGAAACGGAACGGAAGGCGCGCGCATGTAGTCGAAGGACGAGCCGTCGTCTTCGGCCTCAAGCCACGCGCCAGGAGCCGCAGGACGAAGACGGAGAGCCTGCTCCGTCCGCAAAGCTTCGATCCTGGAGATCGACCAGCCGTCCGAATCGGCGAGCAGGATGAGGCGCTCCTTCTCGATACGACGCTCTTCATGAACGGTTTCCCGGATTCGCCCGAACTGTGTTCGCTTCAGCGTCACTTCCGCAACCGTGTGCTCGGGCTGCTCCGAAACCCGGTCGATCACGAGCCGCGTCTCGCATTTAACCGGAACGAGCTTGCGGTCGCGGTCGCTTTCCGCGCGCCGGGTCAGCTGTATATGCTGCCGTTGCAGGAAGGCGGTGTCCTGCACGAAGGGAAGCAGCGGGTCGACGGAATAATCAAGTTCCATTTGATTCCGGTGATGTACATATTCATAAAGGGTCGTTCTCCAAGACATGGTTTCCAAACCCCTTTCCTAATAGAAGAGACTTGATAAGGCGAGCGTATGATCGTTGAACCCGAAAGTAAGCATTCATTCCCATCGTATGCCTCGAAACAAGCAAAAATGATTCAAAACAACCTTTACGAAGAGGGGCCGCAGCATGTATACTGTAAGCAAGGCTAATTTGTGAAATTAAGTTTCATAACGTGAAACTTAGCGCACGCAGCTTTATTAAAGATGATTTAAGGAGGAAATGCCATCATGTCTAACAAAGACCAATACTCGGTCCGCAAGCAGCTGAACGTAGGCAGCCAAACGTACAACTACTACAGCTTGCCGGCGTTTGAAGAGCAGGGCCACGGCAAGATCAATAACCTGCCTTTCTCCATTAAAGTGCTTCTCGAAGCGGCTATTCGTCAATTAGACGGAAAAGCGATTACGTCCGAGCACGTTAAACAAATCGCAAACTGGGCCGTGGAGCGCGACGCCAACAAAGAAATCCCGTTCATTCCCGCACGTATCGTGCTTCAGGACTTTACAGGCGTACCGGTTGTCGTTGACCTTGCGGCTATGAGAGATACAATGAAGCGCGCAGGCGGAGACCCGAAACGAATCAATCCGCTTGTACCGGTAGATCTCGTTATCGACCACTCCGTTATGGTTGATGCTTTCGGTTCGAAAGACGCTTTGGAATTCAACGAAAAAATCGAGTTCGAGCGCAATGAAGAACGCTACCGTTTCCTGCGTTGGGCGCAAACGGCGTTCGACAACTTCCGTGCGGTTCCGCCGGATACGGGGATCGTTCACCAAGTCAACTTGGAGTACTTGGCATCCGTAGCCGCTACCAAAACGGTTGACGGCGAAACGTTCGTTTATCCGGATTCCCTGGTCGGTACAGACTCACATACGACGATGATCAACGGCATTGGTGTCGTAGGTTGGGGCGTCGGCGGTATCGAAGCCGAAGCCGGCATGCTCGGACAACCTCTGTACTTCATAACGCCTGAAGTTATCGGATTCAAATTAACGGGTACGCTCGCAGAAGGCGCTACGGCGACCGACCTTGCGTTGACCGTCACGCAAATGCTCCGCAAGAAAGGCGTTGTCGGCAAGTTCGTCGAGTTCTACGGCCCTGGTTTGTCCAACATCAGCCTGGCCGACCGCGCAACCGTTGCGAACATGGCACCGGAATACGGCGCAACCATCGGTTTCTTCCCGGTTGACGCTGAATCCTTGAACTACTTGAGAAGCACAGGCCGCGACGAGAACCAAATTGCATTGGTCGAAGCTTACTATAAAGCGCAAGGCATGTTCCGCACGGACGCAACGCCGGATCCGGTATTCAGCGACGTGATCGAGCTTGACCTCGCTTCCGTCGTACCGAGCCTTGCCGGTCCGAAACGTCCGCAAGACCGCGTCGAATTGACGAACATGAAAGAATCGTTCAACAGCATCATCCGCACACCGATCGACAAAGGCGGATACGGCCTGTCGGACGAGAAAATCAGCGAAGTCGTCGAGGTACCTCATCCGAACGGCGAAGTCAGCAAAATGGGCACAGGCGCCGTCGTCATTGCGGCTATCACGTCCTGTACCAATACATCGAACCCAAGCGTAATGATCGGCGCCGGCCTCGTTGCGAAGAAAGCGGTAGCCCTTGGTTTGCGTAAACCGGGCTACGTCAAAAGCAGCTTGACGCCTGGCTCCTTGGTTGTCACCGAGTACCTGACCAAAGCGGGCTTGATCGAGCCGCTCGAAGCGCTCGGCTTCCACGTTGCCGGTTACGGCTGCGCGACTTGCATCGGGAACTCCGGTCCGCTTCCGGACGAAGTCAGCAAAGCGATCGCCGACAACGATATGACGGTAGCCGCCGTATTGTCCGGTAACCGGAACTTTGAAGGCCGCGTTCACGCGCAAGTGAAAGCCAACTACCTGGCTTCGCCGCCGCTCGTCGTTGCCTACGCAATCGCCGGTACGGTCAATATCGACTTGGCGAACGAGCCGATCGGTTACGATCAGAAGAACGAGCCGGTTTACCTGAAAGACATCTGGCCGTCTTCGCAAGAAATTCAGGAAGCGATCAAATCCGCGATGAGCCCTGAGATGTATCGTGCAAAATATGCGGATGTATTCCGTTCCAACCCGCGCTTCAACGCGATCGAAGTGCCGGAAGGCGACCTGTACTCCTGGGATGAGTCCACGTACATCGCCAACCCGCCGTTCTTCACGAATCTCAGCTCCGAGCTGAGCGACATTGCCGATATCCGCGGCGCGAAAACGTTGGCGCTGATGGGCGACTCCGTTACGACGGACCACATCTCGCCGGCCGGTAACATCAAGGTCGACAGCCCGGCAGGTAAATACCTGCTCGAGCACGGCGTGAAGAAAGAAGACTTCAACTCGTACGGCTCCCGCCGCGGTAACCATGAAGTGATGATGCGCGGTACGTTCGCGAACATCCGGATTCGGAACCAAGTGGCTCCGGGCACCGAGGGCGGCGTAACGACTTACTTGCCGACAGGCGAAGTCATGTCGATCTACGATGCTTCCATGAAATATCAAGAGCAAGGCACGAACCTTGTCGTTATTGCAGGCAAAGAGTACGGCACCGGCTCCTCCCGCGACTGGGCGGCTAAAGGTACGTTCCTCTTGGGCATCAAAGCCGTTATCGCCGAAAGCTTTGAGCGGATTCACCGCTCCAACCTCGTCGGTATGGGCGTGCTGCCGCTGCAATTCGTCGAAGGCCAAAGCTGGAAATCGCTTGGCATCACCGGCCGTGAAACGTTCGACATCGTGGGCCTCTCCAACGATGTGCAGCCGGGTCAGAAAGTAACTGTCAACGCTACGCGTGAAGACGGTACAACGTTCAGCTTCGAGACGCTTGCTCGTCTGGACAGCTACGTGGACGTGGAATACTACCGCAACGGCGGTATCCTGCAAACCGTCTTGCGTCAGATCATGGCGTAAAACGACATTAGCAAATAAAGAGGCAGCCCGATGGGCTGCCTCTTTATTATTTATACGGATAGAGCCGTGAGCTCCGATCCCTGCCAGAAAGCTATCGCAAGTTACTTCAGCATCTTCCCCATCCGCCGGGCGGTTTCCATCAGAAGCGGCGCCTGCTCCTTCATCTTCTCCACCGTCAACCGGTTGGAGGGGCCGGATACGGCCAGTGCGGCGACCAGCCGCTGGGCGCGGTCGAAGATTGGCGCGGATACGGCGGCGGCGCCGGGCTCGCGCTCCTCCACACTCGTGGCGTAGCCGAGTGTGCGCACTTCGCTCAGCTGCTGCAAATACGATTCGGAGGCCGCGGCAGGCGGCCATGTCGGATGGCGCAGCAGCGCCTGCTGCTCGTCGCTTTCGGCGAAGGCGACGAGAATTTTGCTCGACGCGCCGACGTACAGCGGCAGGCGGGCTCCGATCGGCGCGACACGGCGGATCGCCTGATTGCTCTGCACGGCCTGCACACGCACACGCTCCATGCCGTCGCGGACATACAAGCTGACCGTCTCGCCGATCTGGTCGCGAAGCCGCTCCATCTCCGGCAGCAGGATGAGCGCAGGGTCGTCGCTATGCGTCAAATTCGCCGACAGCTCCCAAATGCTGAAGCCGAGCCGATACCGCTCGGAGGCGGGGTCGCGGATAACGAAGCCTTTCCCCTCCAGGGAGGCAAGCAGCCGATGCACGGTGCTTTTATGCAGCCCGACCCGACCGGCGATCTCCGTTAGGCTTAAATCCTCCGCTTGGGTAAAACAAAGCAATATATCTAACGCACGTTCTACAGCGCGAACCGTTAATTTACCATCTTCCATCCATTTCCCACTCCCCGAAAACCGGTTTCACTAGTTGAAATCTATTATACTCCATCTTTTTATATTTTCCTACTGGGTTCTTTCTATTACAGCAAGATTACAGAATGTTAACATTTTTCGCGCAATATTGACGACATGTACGCCTCCAGCTTAATATAAAAATATAAGTATGGAGCTCCGGTTACGCAGCCCATCCCTGTCAGCTTTGCTAACAGTCATCTCCGAGAAATGGGGGGGAACCTCTTGAAACCCGACTCTTTCACACCGGTACCTCTAAATTCCGGCAGTGTTGAAATCGCTTCCAAATCATTGCCATATATCCGCCGCCGCAAAGGCTGGCTTCTTGCGCTCTTATCCGTTCTACTGCTGTTGTTCAGCCTGGGCATGGCGTTTCATGCTTATATCGCTTGGACGCTGGCGCGACCGCATATCGACCCGCTCAGCTCCAATCCTTCTGCGGCGTTCGGCGCGTCGTACGAAGACGTCACGTTCCCCAGCCTGAACGAATCGTCAGAGCTTTCCGGCTGGTATATACCTGCGGTCAGCCGTCTGGCCGGCACCGATATCCAGCGGCAAACCATCGTCTTCTCTCATGGCTACGGCGGGAACCGCGAAGAAATATGGGTCCCCCTCTATGACCTGGCCAAGGCAGCGCATCGGCTCGGCTATAGCGTCCTGATGTTCGATTACGGGTACGTGCAGCCTCAATGGAACGTCACCGGCGGACTGCGCGAATCGCAGGAACTGCTTGGCGCCGTAAAGTATGCGAAAGACCGGGGAGCCGAACGTGTGTACATATGGGGATTCTCCATGGGTGCCGGAACGGCTCTGCAAGCTTCTCTGCAATCCAAAGATATCGACGGCATGATCCTTGACAGCACGTTCGTGCTGGAGCCGGAAACGTTGTACCACAATATGAAACAAGCCGCTAATGTGCCGAAAATTTCTCAATCGCTCGTGCATATGTTTTTTCCTATCATCAACGGCGTCAGCTTGAATCAAATTCCGTACCAGAAGGTCAAAGAAACCGCCTATTCGATTCCGATCTTCTTCATCCACAGCAAGAAAGACGTCAGGGCGCCCTACGAAATGATCCAGGGCATCTTCACCAAGCAGCGCGCAGATTCCGGTTCGTCCTTGTGGCTGCTTGAGGACGACGGACACGAATTGATCTATCGGGCTCATAAGAAAACATATTTGCAAATGACGACCGGCTTCCTGAAGTCGTTGTCGACGGCGCCTGCCGACCCGATCAAATTCGGCACTTCCCGGTAATGCTGTTTAACATAACGCACAAGCCTCCTCGAATACAATAGTCTTGAAGCCCTCCGTTCGTCTATGAACGATGGGGCGACGAGGCATATCCGAGGAGGTTTTTTGTTTATGCTGTATGTGTACGGGGCTCTTATGCCTTTGCGGGTGCTGGAGGAGATCCGTTTCTGGAAAATGCAAGAGAAGGAGCACACCGTTGTCATTCGCGAACTTGTGCCGACGCTGGAGCCGCCCTATATCCAGCTGCTTGAACAATGGGAAAGCGTATTCGCCCGGACGGAAGCCGCCGCAGGTCAGTGGATCGAAGCGATCATCCGCAGCCCGGCGCACATCCCGCCCTACACGGATGCGAAAGTAAACGAGCTGCTGCAGACGTCTGCAGCGCAATCCCAGGCATTCGTCCAGCAGTTGTTCCTGCTGCTCGACAAGAGCGCGCCGGTCAAAGCGGATCCGGTCGTTCGCACGGTTGTCATGCATATTATTCGGGAATCCGAATATTTCCTCGGCGTCCTGCACGCCGTTCAGTACTTGCCGCACCCCGGCTGGAGCTTGCCGCCGCATGACGATTACGGGGACTACGGGACTCCGATTCAGCCGCTACAGCGGCCAGCGGCCGAGGAGCAGGCCGACCTTCTTCCGACCGGGCACAGAGAGCTCTTCGACGAGCCTGGCGCCGGGGCGCCGGCAACGCAAGAAGGAGCATGGTCGATGGGCCTCCGGCCAACCGGTTCCCAGAAGCCGGTGCCGATCGGCGGACATAAGCTGCCTCCCTTGCCTTACGCTTACAATGCCTTGGAGCCTTATATCGACGCCGAAACCATGAGGCTGCATCACGACAAGCATCATAAGAGTTACGTGGATGGATTGAACACTGCGGAGAAGATGCTGGCCCGCGCCCGTGAGTCCGGAGACTTCGCATTAGTGAAGCATTGGGAACGAGAGCTCGCCTTTAACGGCGCCGGCCATTACTTGCACACTATTTTCTGGAATGTCATGAAGCCCGGCGGGGGCGGCAAAGCGACCGGCCCGATCGCTGCCGAAATCAAAAAGTCGTTCGGCAGCTTCGAAGCCTTCCAGAAGCAGTTTAGTGCCGCGGCAGATAAAGTGGAAGGCGGCGGTTGGGCGATCCTTGTCTGGAGCCCGCGCAGCCACCGGTTGGAGATTTTGCAAGCGGAGAAGCATCAGAACCTGTCGCAATGGGATGTGATTCCGCTCCTGCCGCTCGACGTATGGGAGCATGCGTATTACCTCAAATACCAGAACGAGCGCGCCAAATACATCGAGGCGTGGTGGAACACCGTGAATTGGCAGCATGTGAACGAACGCTTCGCCGCCGCAAGCACGCTGCAATGGCCGCCGACTTGACGCTCAATCGAGTAGGAGGCTACCCATTAGTTGAGTAGCCGACCTCTCACACCACCGTACGTACCGTTCGGTATACGGCGGTTCAACCGCTTGAGTGCAAGTTACGAAGACGCTCGTATTGGGCAGGGAAGTCATAATACCCTGCCTGTACGAGCTTTTCGTTTGTTATGGAACGAGACAGCACTGGGCTTCCGGCCACGCGCCAGTATCCCAGACGAGTATTTCCCCACTGGTAAGCCTGCCACTCCGGTATCCCCAACTTGCGCAGGTTTTGTACCTTTGTTTTCGGCTTCTTCCATTGTTTCCAGATGTACATGCGGAATCGTCTTCTCAGCCACTCGTTCCAGCTTTGCAGAATCCGTTTCATGTCAGCCACGTAGAAGTGACCGATCCAGCCGCGAATATAGACCTTTACGTCCTCCATGACCTGTCGAACATTCCTGCCTTGACTCCGACTCGTTAGTTCTTTCAGCTTCTTCTTCGCTTTTGCGAGAGATTGTGAATGAACACGGATATATATCCCGCTTCCGTTCTTCCCCAGAGCAAAGCCAAGGAATTTGAAATGTTTCCGAGCCACTACGCTGACGACCTTGCTTTTCTGCGCATTCAGTTTGAGTTTTAGCTTGTTCTCCAAGTACGCCCTACAGGATTCCAGAAGCCGCGTTGCTGCCCGTTTGCTCTTCGCCAGCACGACGATGTCATCCGCATAGCGTATGACCACTACGCCTCGGCGTTTCATCTCCTGATCAAACTCGTTCAGGTAGATATTGGCGAGTAGCGGCGATAGCGGGCCGCCTTGCGGTGAACCTTCTTCGGTCTCACGTCGCACTCCGTTTTCCATGACTCCGCTTTTGAGATACTTCTTAATCAGATCGGTTACTCGCTTGTCACGGATTTGCTTGCGCAGCAAGTTCATCAGCAGTTCGTGGTTCAAGGTGTCGAAATACTTCGAGAGGTCGATTTCTACGGCATAGCCGTGCCCCTGCTCCGTATAAGCTTTCACGTTCTGGATCGCTTGCTGCGCACTCCGTCCGGGGCGGTAGCCATAGCTACCCTCCGAGAAAAGCGGTTCGAACAGCGGTTGCAACTGTTGGGCAATGGCTTGCTGGATCACACGGTCCACTACGGTGGGAATGCCAAGTTTTCGCACTCCGCTTCCATCCGGTTTGGGGATTTCCTTGCGCCGCACAGGGCTTGGCCTGTATCTTCCTTCCCGAATGCTTTGCAAGAGTTCGTCTCTATGTTCCCGCAACCACGGTAGTGCCGCCTCGACGGTCATTCCGTCGATTCCTGGCGCTCCGTGATTGCTTTTGACCCGCTTGTAGGCTCTGTTTAGGTTGTCCCTGCCCAGTATCCTCTCCAGCAGGTCTGTTGCACTGTCTCTTTCTCTGCTTTCCCGAGCTCCGATACTCCGCGCTCCTGCATACTCTTCGTGTTCCACACTATCCCTTTGCGGGCAGCCCTTTCGGTATTCTGCTTTCATCGTATCGGTTCTCCTTCCTGCATGTACTTGAGGCTTACGATTGTTCGGCCCTTCCCGAAAAAAAAATTTCCGGTAGTATGGCCTCTGCTGACTTCTCACAGCAAGCTTTACTCCGCCTTTCGAATGGTCTACTTGACGTCTGTGAGATCTCCCCGGGTAAGAGCGATAACTTTCCCCTCATCCATCTGCCACATCTACATGATGAGATTCGGGCAGTATTGGACTTCGCTTTGTACTGCAAGCTCGTCCGCCTCATCATGCCTTCTATGTGATTTCTGTTCGTCAGACCGAGGGTTTGCCTCCGGCTTCCTTCAGATTCCGCCTCGCGGCGGACACCCTTGCCTTTGGCTAACAGTTCCTACTGCCAAGCCTGTAGCGGACTTTCACCGCCAAGTTATCGCCCATGCCGGGCGCACAGCAAAAAGGCCTTACAAGCGGGATAGCGCTTGTAAAGCCTTTGCATCGTTCGGGTATGCTTACTAGCCCTTAATGAGCGCTAAAAACTCCGCGCGCGCCGGCGCATCGGTCCGGAACAAACCGCGTACGGCCGACGTAACCGTCTTGCTGCCCGGCTTCTTGACGCCACGGGCGCACATGCACAGATGCTCGCCTTCGACAACGACCATGCAGCCGTGCGGCTCCAGCACGTCTACGATGATGTCCGCAATCTCGGACGTAATGCGTTCCTGTACTTGCAAACGCCGCGTCACGGCCTCGACGAGCCGGGCGAATTTGCTTAGACCCGCAATTTTACCGCTCGGGATATAACCGATGTGTACTTTGCCGAAAAAAGGCGCCATATGGTGTTCGCATTGACTGTAATACACGATATCTTTTACAATGACCAGCTCTTCGTGCTTCTCGTCGAACGCAACGCCCAATATTTCTCTCGTGTCGGCATCGTAACCTGCAAAAATTTCTTCATACATCCGGGTTACCCTTGCCGGGGTATCCAGCAGCCCTTCGCGGTCTACGTCCTCGCCGATCAAACGTAAAATTTCTCGAATATGATGTTCGATTTGCTCCCGGTTGTCGGCAACCCGACCGTTCTTGTATTCTTTAGCCGGCATCGCATACTCCTCCTTCTTCGTCCGCCAGCTGCGGGGTTCAAGGGAGAATGCCCGCACGATCGTCCTTGGGGCTCAAACTAGGGACGAAACTTTTGATTTTTCATCATTTGCTGCATTTTTTGCATTTGCTTCTTATCGAGGTTGTACCCCATTTGTTTGGCCATCTGCTGCAGCATGGCAGGATCGCTCTGCATTTTCTCCAGCTGCTTGCGCAAATAGGATACACCGATGAAAAAGCCCGCCGCTCCGCCTGCAATCAAGGCGATAACGGCCGTAATCGCGTACCACATGATTTCTTCTCACCTCAGGCGTTGTTGAATGTCATCACTTCATCATAACATGTCCCGCTTCGGGTGACAAATGACATCTGGACCTCACATTTGTACGCCTTCGATGAATACCGTCGTATGCTTCGCCAGGTCCACTTCCTTCACCTCAAGCTCATCCGACACGTTCTTGACCACCCGTACGATGGGACGCCCCGGCAACCCGCGATGCTGGCCGACCACGACACCCGTCTCTTTCGTCGACAGCCGTACCGACGTACCGGTCGGGTAGACGGACACTGTGCGCAGGAAGTGGACGACCGCTTCATGGTCCAGCTTCTTCCCGGCGAACGCCATCATCCGCTCGCAGGCGTCATGCGGCAGCATACGACGCCCTTCCGTTAAATCGAACAGCAGGTTGTCGTAGGTATTGGCCACCGCCACAATCTTGGCGTACAGATGAATTTCATCTCCGCTCAGCCGGCGCGGCATCCCTTCGCCGTCGATCGTCTCATGATGCTGAAAGGCCACATGCGCGATCAACAAGCTCAGCTCCCGCTTATGCTTCAACACTTCGAAGCCCCGCCACGAGTGGTGCTTGCGCGGATCGGCCGCTTCATCCTCGGTGATAAGCTCCAGCTTACCGACGTCGTGCAGCAGCGCCCCGATGGCCATCTCTCGCAGTTGAACGGTGGACAACCCCATATTGATGCCGATGAGCACGGACATCATACATACATTAACGGCATGTATATACATGTCATTGTCTTTCGTCCGAATATCCGAGAGCTGCACAAGCACCTCTTTATTCGCCATGATTTCTTCGAGCAAAGGATCGACGCTTTGGTACAAATATTTGGTGTTGAAATCTTTGCCGGAACGAATCGAATCGAACGTTTCGCCCATCCGCTGCATGACGGCCCGTTTCGTTTCCTCCGAAATGATCTCCGGAATTTCGATGTCTTCAAACTGCTTGTCTTTCACATAGACCATCGTGACGCCGATTCTCTTCAGCGTGGTGATCATGTATACGGTCAACTGTACGCTTTCGGAAAGCAGCACAGCCCCGTTCGCCGAGAAGATCGTCTTCCCCAAATATTGACCTGACTCCACATTATCTATATGCACATATCTCATAATGCCGCTCCTTCCAAGCGATAGCCCTCGTGCCGCAGCAGGTACGTCTTGATGTCCAGTCCTCCGCCATAACCGACCATGGAACCGGATGCGCCGATAACGCGATGACACGGCACAATAATCGGCACCGGATTGCGGTTGTTCGCGCCGCCAACCGCCCGGACGGCTTTGGGCGCTCCGATCCGTTCGGCGATGTCCTTATACGCGCAAACCTGCGCATACGGGATCGATTGCAGCGCCTGCCACACCTGGCGCTGGAACGGAGTCCCGCGCAAATCCAGCGGAATCGTGAAGCGCTGCAGCTTTCCTGAAAAATAGGCGTCCAGCTGAGCTGCCACTTCCTTTAACAATGACGGATTTCGTTCCCAACGCGTCGTTCCGAACCAGCGGGACGACCACGCCTCCAGCTTCGACCGGTTCGGCTCGAACGCCCCGAACTCGATCTGGCATAAAGCGCCGCTCCAGCCCAAGGTGAGCCGGCCGATCGGAGATTCGATTTCTTCATATCCGATGGTTGTCATCATACGCTGCTTCACCTGCTCCTTCCGCCCTCTCACGGGCCAGCGCCTTGCCGATCTCCCGGAGAACGGCCTCATCCTGCTCATGCCGCGACGCTTCCTCCAGCGCCTCCTGTGCCGCAGGACCGCCGATGCGCCCTAGCGACCATGCGGCCGAGCCGCGAATCTCCGGCCGCTCGTCCCGCTGCAGCAGCTGAGCCAGCTCCGGTACGCTGCTTGCATCGCGGAAATTGCCAAGCGCCAGCACGGCGTTGCGTTGAATCGGCTTCTTTCCCCGCCAAGAAGCCGCACTGCTGCCGAAGCGTTCCTTGAACTCGCGGTTGGACAAAAACAACAGCGATTTCAGCAGCGGTTTGACCTGCTCCGGATCCGGGGTCATCTCCGGATGATGGTCGGCATGGATACCTTTATTTTTCGGGCATACGATCTGGCACGTATCGCAGCCGTATAAGCGATTGCCGATTTTTCGTTTCATCTCATCGTCTTCAATCAGACCTTTCGTCTGTGTGACGAAGGAGATGCAGCGCTGCGCGTTCAGCTGTCCCGGTCCGACGAGCGCTCCCGTGGGACATGCGTCGATGCAGATCGTGCAGTCGCCGCAGGATTCAGTCACCGGTACGTCCGGCGGGAACGGGATATTGGTGACGAGCTCGCCCAAATACACCCAGGAGCCCCAGTCCGGCGTGATGACCGAGCAATTTTTACCGACCCAACCGATGCCCGCCCGTTCAGCGACCGCCCGGTCGACCAACGCCCCGGTATCGACCATACTGACCGTCCGGGCACCCGGCACACGTTCCTTCAGCCACGCCTCGATGCGCTCAAGGCGGCTGCGCAGCACATGGTGATAATCAAGCCCCCATGCCGAGCGGGATAACATGCCCCGATAGGCGCCCGGCTCTGAGCGCGGAGGCGACTTCAGCTTCGAAGGGTAGGCAACCGCAATCGAAACGATCGAGCGCGGCGCTTCGAGCGATAACGCCGGATTGACGCGCTTGTCCAAGTCGGGTTCCTCGAAGCCGGACTCGTACCCCTTCTGCCGATGCTGCACCAATATCGTCTTTAATTCCTCGAACGGTTCTGCGCTCGCGAACCCGATCCGATCCACGCCGAGCCGCGAAGCCTCGTTCCGCAGCTCTTCTTTCAGAAGCGCCCAATTGATAACGTCCGTCCGGGTCGTTTCCGTTCCCATTACAAATTCCTCCATTGCCGAATCGGCCAAACGATCCATTCCGCCCGCCCTTCGACAAGCGATAACGGAACGGCGCCGAAGCTGCGGCTATCGTTGCTGGCATAACGGCGGCGGTTGTCGCCCATCACGAACACGTAACCATCCGCAACAGTCAGCGGTTCAAACCGGCCGTCCTGGATGGAGGTCTCGGTATAAGGCTCATCCGCCTCCTTGCCGTTCACATACAGTTTACCGCGCCGAATATGCACTTCATCTCCCGCAACGGCCACCACCCGCTTGACGAGATACGTTGGCCCTTCCTCCGCATCGGCCGGTTCCCGCAGCACGACGATGTCCCCTCGCTGGAGCGAACCCGCATAGCGAAGCGTTTTATTAATGAACAGCCATTCCCCTTCTTCGAGCGTAGGCTGCATCGAATTGCCTCTGACAGCGGAGACATGAAACAAATACTGGTGAACGAGCACAACGAGAATGAGGGCGACGGCCATCATTTTGAACCATTCCCACATTTCGCGCGGCCATCCTTGACCCGAATGAGTCTCCGCTGACTCGTCCGACATCAAAACGTCGACCTTCTTGGTTGGAAACAGCCGCATCCTACCCCTCCGATCTCCGTTCCAGCCATTTCTGGTAATACATGTTGACCAGATCGTCTTGAAAAGGCGGCTCGCCTCCCCGCACGCGTGCGAGTAAATCGTGAAGCCCCTGCTTCACCTTCGTATCGACGATAGCCGAATAATGATACATTTGTTTATGACGCTCGTATTCCTCTTGATCGACCACATGGATGTCGCCCGCGGGCAAACGAATTACGTCCAAGTCGTAATCGATGTACGTAATTACGCGTCCGTTCACGTAAGGAGGCGAGGCGATATTGCAATAATAGCGTATCCCCTGCTCTTCCATTAAAGCCACAATGTTAAACCATTCGCCCGGGACGAAGAACGAAACGCCCGGAATGCGGCTGACCCATTCTTTACCGTCGGCTTCGACTATTTTCGTCTGGCTGTTGATCAGCACGTACATCCCTTGCTCCCGGTGGCCATGATGCAGCAGCCGTTCGGGCACCCGCCAGTTTTCAAGCCACATCCGATGCAGATGCCCGTCATGTTTAAAACTTTTGATGATATAAGTAGGAAAAGTTTCCATGAGGTCCAACCCTTCTGCCTTCGGTATCGGCCGGCAGGCGCTTGGGGGCGGTCCAAGGCCATGCTCCGTCTCTTGCTACTAGCATAAACGTATGCAGGACGGCTTTCAAGAGTACAGCCCCGCGAGGCACAAAAAAAGCACAACCGCGAAGGCTGGCGCCTCGTGTCATGCTTGTTTACCATATAAAAAGAGAATTCTTTCTTAACCGTTCACGATACTTAACCGATGCGGGTTTCTGGAGAAGTCGTCCGAACCGTAACCGGCTTTCTCGTACACCGGCAGCACCACTTCATTATGTACGTCGACCGTAACCATAATGCGGTGCACCTTGCGCCCGACAAAACGCTGGCGGAGCGCCTCGATCAACGCTTGCCCGATGCCGCGGCGCTGATACTCTTGCCCGACGGCGATTCGGTAATAGTAGGCTTGCTGTTTATCAATCGTTCCGACAATAACGCCGACGATCTTCTGTTCTTCTTCGGCAACGAGGATGAGCTCGCTATCCCAGGACAATTGCCTGGCGAAAGCCGCCATCGTCTCATCGTAACAATCATCCGACATCACATTCCTGAATAATTCCGTGACAGCAACAGAATCCGAAAGTTGAAACGAACGAACCTGATACGAAGTAACAAGCATGCTGCACTCTCCCTACCATTCAAATGGTACCTTATAAATTACGACAAATAATGCAAAAATCCTTCTGAAAATTAAAAAAAACCTTCATTTTCTTAAGTTTTTTTACAAATACTCTTGAAAGCGCTTAATAGAAAGCGTTTTTAAGGAATTATGATCAATTGTGTCCAATTATTGTCATATACTGCAGCTTATTTTCTTCTTCCGTGTGCAATACCGCCGGGGATGATCACGCAAAAAATAGTCTCCTCTGCAGACGGGAGACTGATCTTATACACCGCATCCCGCGTTACAGGCTCTCGCCGGGGTTCGGCTGCGAATTGAATTTATAGCCGTACCCGCGGATATTTTGTATGAATACCGGGTCGGACGGGTTCGCTTCGATTTTTTTGCGCAGGCTGCTGATGTGTACAACCACGGTACGCGTATCGGAATAGCTCTCGGCCCCCCACACGTGACGATACAGGTCTTCAGCCTTAAACACACGGTCGGGGTGCTGGGCCAGGAACAACAAAATTTGCATTTCCTTGGTTGATATGCTCACCGGATTCCCGTTCAAGCGCACCGTATAATCGGACAAGTCGATCTCCAGCCCGCCGAACGAAAGCTTACGGAAATCGCCGCGAGCCGGTACGGCCACCCGATGAAAAATCGGCGCCCGCCGCAAGTTCGCTTCCACGCGGGCCACCATCACTTTCGGATCGAACGGCTTCGTAATATAATCGTCCGCCCCTAGTCCTAAGCCATGAATAATGTCCTCATTCTCCGTGTTGCAGCTAATAAACAAAATCGGCACATTGGATACCTTCCGGATATTCTCGCATATTTCCAAGCCGTTCATCCCCGGCAGCCCGATATCCAGCATGACCAAGTCCGGCGCCGTCATCTCGAATTGCTTCAGTCCTTCGATGCCGTCTCTTGCCGACTGCACCTCGTACCCGTGCGAACTCAAGTACAATTGAATCAGTCCGCTAATTTCCTTATCGTCCTCCACAAGCAAAATACGATGACCCGACACGTCAGCCCACCTCCATATGCAAAAATTCAACCGGCAGCGTAAAGCGGAATGTCGATCCCTCATTCAGCTTGCTGTCCGCTTCGACCTTACCGCCATGAATGTTTATGATTTCTTTGGCAATGGCAAGGCCCAGTCCTGATCCTTCGCCCGCCCTCCCGGTCTGTTCCCCCGAGCCTTTCACAAACCGGTCGAACACGTGGAGCAACACAGACGGCTCAATGCCGACGCCGCTGTCCACGATGGAGACGATCAATTCGCCCTTGGCCGGGTCGCCGGGGGTTGCCGCAAGCTCCCCTCGAATGCTGACCGAACCGCCCTCCGGTGTAAATTTCAATGCGTTATAAATCATGTTGCCGGTTACCTGTTGGATTCGAAACGGATCGATCGACACGATGGGCACGGATGGCGACTCTCCGCTCTCAGGCGGGACCAGTTCAAATCGCAGACCCCTGTTCTCCACATCCAGCCTGTATCTGCCGAAATATTCAAGGAACAGGTCCTCCACCGTCACATAAGTAAAATGAAACTTGGCCTTGCCCGCTTCCAGTTTCGACAAATCGAACAAATCCTGCACCAGCCGGCTGACAAGCACCACTTTATCGTAAATCATCTGTAAATAATGACGCTCATCCGTTCGGATAATCCCGTCCAGCATCGCTTTCAAATACCCCTGCACCGCAGTCATCGGCGTTCCCAGCTCATGGGAGATGTTCGCGAGCAGCCGCTGCCTCGACGATTCGGCCTGCTTCAAATGGCCGTTTGCTTCCTTCAGTTTTTCATAGCTTCTTTCGAGCTCCTGTGTCCGTACCTTGATTCGGTCTTCCAGCGTCGCATTTAGCGACAATAATTCGCCGGACACCTTTTCCACTTTATAATAAGCGTTTGAAAATTTTAACGCAACGATCAACGTCTGCACGAAAATGAACACGACGACGCCGTACGGCGCGAAGTCGATAGAATGGAGCACGGCGTTATAGTACAGGATGTCGTTCAAAACGGCCAAAAACATGACGATGGAAGCCAAACCGTTCAGCATTGCGCCCTCCCGCCGCCGATACGCCGCTCTGAAGAAAACAACCAGCAAATAAGTGAACACAAGCACGCTGTATACTTGAAACGACACCATCGTATACGTAAACACCCGCGCCGGAAACAAGAGCACGACCAGCGCAAACGCAAATCCTACTGCCACGATCCATTGTGTCAACCGGCGCAGCATATCCTGCGGGTACAGCAAGTTAACGAACAGGGCGAAGATCGGTATGCCGATATAGGGCGCCAAATACTCGGCCTTCACCGCCAGCTCCCACGGGATGTCCGGGAAAAGTCGAACGAGCAGGGTGTCCCCGAGCAGCATCGAACGTATAGCGAGCAGCACGCAGACCAGACTAATAAGCAAGCTGAGGTGATCGAGCTTCCGCAGAAGGAAAAGCGCCAAATGATACCCGCCCAAGGTCAGCAGCACGATCGAAATAACAAGCTGGGAAACAAGATTAAACTCACGTTTATAAGTGATGGCTTCCGGACTGCCGACATAAAGGCTGGTCCAAAGCCCCCCTTTACGCTGCACGAAATTCGACACTTGAATGATAATCTCGTTGCTGCCGCCCAGAGCCTGGAAGTAGATGACCCGGGCGTAATTTTTGGGTTTCATCGTCTCGCGCTGCGTGCCCACCTCGCCGCTCTGCGCCTTCAGCTCCCCGTTGATCCAAAGCTTGTACGCCGAGGCCGCCGCCGGTACATAGAGCGCCTTGACGGTATCGCGCTCCGCATCATTTAATTGGAGAAGAAGCCGGTAAGTCGCATAACCTTGTCTATCGGGAGCGGCTTGTCTCCCCCCTCGGCCGGAGCCTTCTCCCGTGCTGGTGCCCCATATATGAGGGAGCTTCACGGTTGCGGATGAGGGCGCAGCAGCTGAGGCCCGGTTCGCCGCCTGATCCGCAAAATCGCGGGGCTCCAGCAGCTGCCTCCAATAGAACGTCCACGGCCCGTCCAGCGTGTACACGTCCTGATCGTGAAAGGACCAGCTCGCGGCATCCGTGACGGCAGCATCTCTGGAAGCCTGTTCCGCTGCAAACGCCGGGACCGCGAATAGAAGCGATGTGAGGATAAACGAAAAGAGGAAAGCGATAGCTCGCATACGTTATAACGTCCTTCGCCGCATAATCTTGGCAAGTTTTTCCCCTTATTATAACCTTAATTTTTCGCATAGGTTGAAGTTGAACACTTAAAATTCAAAAAAACGCCGAAACGCAAGACAACTCGCGTTTCGGCGTTTTTTATAAAAATCCTTGATCCAGCCGGTCGAGCAAACGGCTCAACACCGTAATCGCCTGGGCGCGCGTGGCTTGGCTGCGCGGCCCGAACGTCCCGTCCGGGTTCCCCTCAAGCAGCCCGTTCCCTACTGCACGCTTTACGGCTTCCAGCGCCCAACGGCTGATATCCGCCCCGTCATTGAAGCGTGACGGCGTATCCCATGCCGTTGATTCCGGACCGGTAGCTGTACCGTTCGCGTAATCGTGAGCGCGGGCGTAGGCGTAGGCGTTCATCAGCATGACCGCCATCTGCTCCCGCGTGATCGACTGCTCCGGCGCAAATTCCGTATCGCTCACGCCGCTGACGAGGCCCGCAGCAAGCGCCTTGGATACGGCTTCGCGATACCATGCGTCTTGCGGCACGTCATGGAACGGAAAGTCGCCTGTACCGGTATGTATCCGGAGGCTCCGGGTCAGCAGCGCGGCAAATTGCGCACGCGTGAGGGTCGCCTCCGGCGCGAAGTCCGCCTCGGTCATCCCGTCGGCGATCTGTCTGGCCGCCATCCGTTCGATGGCTGTCTGCGCCCAGTGTCCTTGAATATCCGCAAAAGTCCGGTTCCACTCCATCACGGCGTACCGGGAGAAGTGCTGCAGTTGCACTTTCGCCGAGCCGTGCGCGGTCTCGCCGCCGACATATTCCCAGCGTCGGTCCGCCGGGTTGTAGTAGAATACGGCCGCTTTACTCGGATCGGCGATTTTGGCGGCATCGTATTTAAACTCCGCCGTGACCGGTTCCGCGAACGTCGTTATCGTCCGCTCTCCCGCGTACACCTGCAAATCGAACACCGCCGAAGCGAGCAATGCGTACGCCGGCTTGTCCGATGCCACCCCGGAGAAACCCGCGGATACTCGGACCGCTGCCGTCGCCGACGTGAGCGCTATGGCGCGGGCCGGTACGGTAAGCGTGGCCTGATCGGTTTCGATGACGATCGACGTCTCGGAAGCGGATGCTTTGCTCCACACTTCGCCGGGTACCTCGACCTCAACCCGGCTAACGGCTTGATCGCTTGTTGCATCGATCGTCACCCGTTTCTCTTTACCGGATTTCAGCTGTTCGAGCAGCTTGTCTTTATCGGGCTTCACGGTAAGCACGCTTTCCTTGACTGGAGCTACCCCAGGCTGGGTCGGCGGAATGAAGCCTCCGCCGCCAACCAGGCCGCCTCCGCCGGACGGCGTGATCGTATACGCGAACGACGCCGCTTCGCTCATCACCCCGCTTTTGACGGTCACGGCCGTTATCGTCGTGCTGGCCCCGACGGTAATCGGGCCGGTGTATTCCGTTGCGGGCGGCCAACTATTCGCCTCGCTCGTCGCGTAATAAATCGTCGCGCCCTGCACATCCGTACTCAGCTCGACCTTCTGCCCGCCGACATAGGCGCCTGCCGCCAGCGAAGCCTTAGGCGCTGCAGGCCGGCGCAGGAAGGTCACGGGCGCCGAGCCGATGAAATCGGACCCCGTCGCGGACAAACTGAGATCATAGTAATCGTCCGAAGCCTGGCCGCTGACATTCGTCCGCGCCTTGCCGTAGACCATGTCCAGCACCGTATTCCCCCCGCCGCCAAGGCGAGTGACGTGTTGGACTTGAAGCGTGACCTTCCCGGTAACATCGGTAAGCGGCTGCCCTCTATCGTCTAACGCCAGGACCGTCACCCCGTAATCGGTGAACCCGTTAACCGTTGAGCCCTTGACCGCTTCGACCTTTAGCCTCGGAAGCGTGAAAGCACGGCCGGCATGCAGAAGGCCGCCGCCGATATAGAACGCATCCAAGGGAAGTCCTTCATAGACAGGATGTGCGATCGGCACCTTGGCGCTGCTGTCCTTAATAATACGGAGCACGTCCCTTGGCGTAAGCTGCCGGTCTTGTGCGACGAGCAGCGCAGCTAAACCGGAGACGAACGGAGCCGAGAACGAGGTGCCGTCTCCTACGGCGTAATCGCCGTTCATCTTCGTGGAGTAAATGCCCGTTCCGGGAGCAACCGTAGCGAGGTTATCGACCACGTTCGAAAAGTCCGAGAGCACAAAGCTTCCGTCATTCAACCTCGTTACGGATCCGACAGCGATGACGCCGTCCATATTCGCCGGAAACGTCGTGCGGCTGAAAGCTCTGGGCGTCTTATTATCCAAATTCCCTTGCTCCTTAGGGAGCCAATGATTGCTCTCGTTACCGGCGGCAGCGACGACAACGACATTCCGGCTAAGCGCGAAATGGATCGCATCGCTAACCGCGCGGCTATACCCGTCCATGCCGAGACTTAAGTTGATGATATCCGCACCGGCGTTTACCGCCCAGTATATGCCTTCGGTCAGGGCGTCGCTCGGAATCACATAATCCTTGCCCTGCCATTGCCCGACTTGAACGGGCAATATTTTCGCACCGCCGGCGGAACCTGCGATTCCCAGGCCGTTGTCGACCAAGGCGGCGGCGATCCCGGCCACCATCGTACCGTGACCGTAGTTATCACGCGTATCGGCATTGTTATTGACCGCGTTATATCCGGGCAGTACGCTGCCCGCCAAATCGGGATGATTCGCGTCGACGCCTGAATCGATAACGGCAATCTTGATATCGTCCCGTAACGACTCCTCTACCCTGCGCCAGCCATAAGTCATGTCCGTCACCGTGTAGCCCCATTGATCCCCTTTCACCAGCAGCGGGTCGTTAGGCATCAAGCTCGTTATGGGCTGCACCGCGCCGTCAGAGACTCCTTGATCTATTCCCGCTCCCGGCGCCGGTACCGGCGGCTGCTCGGGCGTAGCTGCGCCTTCCTCTTGTTCAGCATCCTGCGTCGCCGCCCGATCCATCAAACGGAATAAATAAACCGGTTCCACATATTCCACTTCGGGGTTGCGGGATAATTCCGCGACCGCTTCAGGGACGCTCTGATCTTCGCCCACTTCGACTTCCACGTAAGGATTTGCGCGTAAAGCCGTCATCGACAATCTTGTTGCGGCGGGTAGCCGCTCCTTGTATTTAACGAGCACCTTTCCCGGCTGTATATGATGTAATGAATGCTCCATCGCCGTTCCGGCAGTCTGCTGGACAGATGGCGCCGCCGCCATCGCTTGCCCGTAGGCGCCCCCGGGCCCCAACCACCCTAGCGAGGACACCGCCAAGACCGCAGCCATGCCAGCGCTAAACCACGCCGTTCTGCGTGTTCCCATCTTCCACTTCCTCCTCCAAAAGCTTGACCTTTACGCAAAAGTTTCCATAATTCGAGTATAGAATCGGTCTAGTGGATTCGCAATGAAAGAAAATGGTATTTTACAAGTTTTATAGAAAATTTTAGAAAATACCGCCCCTGAAACAATCGGCACGCTCCCAACGTATGTAAGGGTACAGAGACTGACGGGAATGGAGCGATACCTAGTGAGCAACAACAATCAAGCAGTACCAGCAGTACCACCCGCCCGTGGCAAAAAAATGTTACGTCTCTTCGTAGCGACCGCCGCACTTACCGCAAGCGTCGGCTGCACGGATGTCAATCACCCGGCCGTCCCGGCCGGCAGCGGGGCCGTTGCATCCGTAAGCAATCCGGCGGGCGGAGCGGGGGCCGCTCTCCCGGACAACTATTGCGCGGACGATGACGATGACGGCCGGTGTGACGACGGGAACGGCTGGGTCGACTATGACAACGATAGCTCGATCTATTACGTCGGGTCGACGCCTTATTACCACCGCTCCGCTCAGGCGACAACCAAGCCGTCGATGATGACGCCGGGAGCTGCGCCCCAATCGGCGAACGCTTCGGCGGCAGCATCGGCTTCGAAGCCGGCGCCGTCCGGCAGTTCCTCCTCAGGAACAACTCAGCAGCCGGCGACAAGCAGCCGGACCGGAAGCTTTTCCGTCAAAGACAGTTCTCCTTCAAGTTCAGCTTCAAGCACGGGCTCCGCTTCAAACTCGAGTTCAAGCTCGAATACGAGTTCAAGTTCATATACGAGCTCCGGTTCAAGCTCAACCGGTCCGGCTCCCTCGGCATCCGGCGTTAGCTCGTCCTCTTCCTCTATTGCCGGCCCTGCGACCGGTTCAAGCAGCGGCATCTCATCCGGCAGCTCCGGTTCCCACGGCGGCATCGGCAGCTCGTCTTCGTCCAGCGGGGGCTAACGCCCGGACGGCGGCACTTCATCCGCCCCCGCCCTTCTTTCGGTTCCCTTATGCATAAAAAGGAACTCCTGCGGAAACGATAATTTCGGTAAACTTTGGATACGGAAGGAGGTACTAACATGACCCCGCTATCAAACCACACGGACACCGACGTTCGGCGAATTCATGAGTTGAACGATATGAATATGAATGCCTGGAGTTCGCAAGAGCTTCACTATCATCAACGGGTGATGAGCGATTTGTCCCCTTGGCTGAACGCGCAGGGCAGCGCGATGCTCAGTCAAATCATTCACGAAATCGAACGTCGCGGCCACGAGCATGACCGGCGCCCGTAATGTTTGTACAAACACTTAATATACATAAATGTTGATTTTATATAGTAAATAAGCGATAATAAATATTGGAAGTCTTATATTCTTAGGAGGTAGATTAGACAATGGCACATCAATTACCAGCACTGCCTTACGCGAACAACGCACTTGAACCGCACATCGATGAAATGACCATGATGATTCACCACGATCGTCACCACAATGCATACGTTACGAACCTGAACGCTGCGCTGGAAGGCCATCCCGATCTGCAATCCAAAAGCATTGAAGCCTTGATCGCCGATCTGAACAGCGTACCGGAAGCTATCCGTACGGCAGTCCGCAACAACGGCGGCGGCCACGCGAACCACTCCCTCTTCTGGGAGACGATCGGCCCGAACGGCGGCGGCGCTCCAAGCGGCAAGCTGGCTGACGCGATCAACAACGAACTCGGCGGCTTCGAAAAATTCAAAGAGGATTTCGCCAAAGCGGGCGCGACACGTTTCGGTTCCGGCTGGGCATTCCTCGCTGTAACTAAAGAAGGCAAATTGAAAGTGTACAGCTTGCCGAACCAAGACAGCCCGATTATGGAAGGCGAAACGCCGATCCTCGGTCTGGACGTATGGGAGCACGCGTACTACTTGAAATATCAAAACAAACGCCCTGATTACATCGCCGCTTTCTGGAACGTTGTAAACTGGGAAGAAGTCGGCAAACGTTACGAAGCTGCTGTGAAGTAACACCTGCCGCGATATGAAGAAAGACATGGATTTCGGTTTATCCGAGTCCATGTCTTTTTTATGTCAAATAATGAGATTTTCAACACCCGCCTTACCGGTATGGCGAAGATGCGCTGGTATAATAAGGATTTCCGCGCTATAATCTAGTCATATTAATCAATCATCCAGTTTTAGGAAAAGAGTGAGGTTCATGAGTAAACTGATCTCTCTCCTGCGTCATGTGCCCTTGTTTCAAGATTTATCGGCAGCCGAACTTGAGACGATCGCGCCTTTATTTGTCGAACGAAAGTACAAGAAGGGAACAATCTTGTTTTTTGAAGGGGACGCAGGCGAGGAATTCTTCTTAATCCAGAGCGGTGTTGTGAAAGTGTATCGGATCGATAACGCCAAGGAAATTATTCTATCCTTGTTTCGCGGGGGCGATTTCTTCGGCGAGATGTCGCTGATTCAAAAAGGTCTTCAGCGCTCCGCTACGGCGGAAACGATGGACAACTGCTCGATTTACACGCTTGTCCGTTCTGAATTTTACCACTTCATGGAAAGAACCCCCAAGCTTTGTTTGCGCCTGTTGGAAGTCACGATGGAGCGGTTGCGCAAGACCAACGAACAAATCTACGATCTAACCTTCCTCGACGTACGGTCCCGCATCATCAAAACGATCTTCCGATTGTCGGAGCAATACGGCCAGCCCAAAACGAACGGTACCTTCATCAACATGAAACTGACGCATCAGCAGCTGGCCAATATGGTCGGCACCGTACGCGAGTCCGTTACGAAAGTGCTGCAGGAGCTGCAGGAGGATCATATTATTACGATCGACAAAAAGTTCATCTTCGTCCGCGATGTGGAAGGTCTGAAAAAGATGATTCATTAAATAAAGACCGTCCGAGGCCGGGCGGTCTTTGGCGCGTCCTCAGGAAGAGGCGCACTCTCCGGAAAAATATGCGTTCAGAATCCGGATGAATACGTTCGGAAACGCGTGCTCGGCCATGTCCTCCCGGCCGATCCAGCGATAATGCGACGGCAGCAGCGGCCCGGCCTCGCCGAATACCGGCGACGCGTCCAGCCGGGCGGCATACACGTCCATATTCCAATGAATATGGCTGAATGTGTGCTCGGCCTCCATGACCCAGGCAAGCGCCTCCAGCCCGATCCCGTCTCCGGCCAGGTGCGCGTTCAGCGCCGCATGCGCAGTCGGCAGTCCCGCTTCGCCCGTCCGAGCGCCCGGCAGCAGCGCCGTATGCGGAAGCTCCCACATGCGGGCGAGCAGTCCGTCCTGCGGGCGCTGCCGGATCAATACCTTGCCGGCCTGCCGGCCGGCGCCTTCGATCAGCACGGCGGCGCGCGATTCCGGGCGCGGAGGCTTCGCCTTCGTCTTGACCGGCAGCGTCTCCTCCATGCCGGCCGCCCGCCCGTCGCAATGCGCCAAGACCGGACAGGTCAGGCAGTGAGGCGACTTCGGCGTACAGACAAGCGCGCCGAGCTCCATCAGCGCTTGGTTGAAATCACCGGCGGCGCCTTCCGGGATAAGCTCCTGCGCCAAAGCTTCCATGCGGACGCGGGTTTTCGGCTTCATGATGTCGTCCTCGATCAGGAAGTAGCGCGAGAGCACGCGCATGACGTTGCCGTCAACCGCCGGCTCCGGCTTATTGTACGCGATGCTGAGAATCGCTCCGGTCGTGTAAGGACCGACGCCCTTCAGCGAGGCGATATCGTCCTTCGTATCCGGCACGACGCCGCCGTACCGTTCATTCACTTCGCGCACGGCGCTTTGCAGGTTGCGCGCACGGGAATAGTAGCCAAGGCCTTCCCACGCCTTCAGCACCTCATCCTCCGGCGCTTCCGCAAGCGCCTGCACCGTAGGAAATTTATCGATAAACCGGTTGAAATACGGGATAACCGTGTCGACCCGGGTTTGCTGCAGCATAATTTCCGATACCCAGATATAATAAGGATTCCGGCTGCGGCGCCAAGGCAAATCCCGCTTATGACGCCGGTACCACGATAACAGCTCGGTGGAAAAGTAATGTTTTTGCGTTGATCGATCCATGTTGTCTCCTTTGCTCGGCTTCACTATCTATCTATTATACGATATTCGCCAAACGAGTAAAAACGATAATATTGGCTTAGCAAAGGCGTTACATTCCCCTTCTTCCGTACGTTTGACTTGGCGTCTCCGAACGTGTACGCTCAAATCATAATGATACATCCATTCATGAAGAGAGGTGAACGGAACTATGGGCCAAGCAGGCGCAGCCGCAGACAAACTATCCAAGGGCGGTAACGCCGAAGGCAGACACGCCGATCCCAAGGCTCTGTCGGATGCGAGAAGCGATGCGGTTCCTTATGCCGTTTACTTGTACATATGGGGCTTGGCATGGATTGCATCGGCCGCTCTCACGTTCCTGCAGCAGTTCCTCCAGCCCGGAGCAGCCCAAATCGTCATCACGGCCATCGCCGTTACGCTAACGGGATGGGTCCTCTATTATCGGCGCCGGAAGAACCGGCCTGTCCCTTCAACGCCCGGGGTAATCGTCATCGCGGCAGTTCCGGTCGTCATGGGCGTTCTATTCGCTCTTGCCCGATTCGGCTGGATCGATCCGTTGGACGGGTATATCGGCAAAGGGCTGCTGCTTGCGATTGTATACGCGGGGTTAAGCCGCTCGCTCGGACGGCCGGTTGTTTATTTAAGCCTATGGCAGTTCGCCGTCGCGCTGACGATCGGCTGGAGTTACCCTGGGTATGCGCCCGTCCTGATCGACGCATTCGGCGGGGCGGGTATGGTGGCGCTAGGCGTCATGATTCACATATGGAAAAGGGGATGGGTCAACCAATGAAGCTCAAACCATCAAGAATGCAAGCAGCCGCGCTAGCGGCAGTGCTGGCTGTCAGCCTCTTGTCGGGCTGCGCGTCGAAAAACAGTCCCGAGCCGTTCGGCGGCGGCAAGTCGGGGAATGCCGCCACGGCGGAAGAAGCGATGGCCGGCGCCTCGGAAGCCGTGCAAGCGGTATACAAGCAGTCATGCTTGTCCTGTCATGCCAGCAACCTGGAAGGCCGGGTCGGGCCGAAAACGAACCTGAAGCAGGTTGGGGCCCGCTTAAGCAAGGAGCAAATCGTGAAGCAAATCGAGAACGGCGGCAACGGCATGCCGGGCTTTCACGGCAAGCTGAAGCCGGAAGAAATCAGCGCGCTGGCCGAGTGGTTGGCGGAGAAGAAATAAGAAGCCTGGCTTCAATAAGCTTCACCCTTCAAAATCCCGAATGCCGGCCCGTCCGCCATCCGGGATTTTAGGTTATCCGCTCCACCACGGCATACGCCATCGCCGCCGACTCCGAGTGCGTGATGCTGAGATGGATCACGAGGTCCGCTGCGGACGGCCCCGAACCCGCCGGATACAGCCGGTCCCACGCGGCGTCCGAGATCCGGCAAAGCGGCTTGCCCTTGTCGTCCGGCAGCACCTCGATGTCCTGCAGCGACACCTGCTTGCCGATGCCGCAGCCGAGCGCTTTCACCACCGCTTCCTTGGCGGCGAAACGGCCGGCCGTAAATTCCGCCAGCCGGCCCTTGCGGGCGTGCGCCAGCTCCCGCTCCCGCGAGGTCAGTACCCGCTCCAGAAAGCGAGCGCCCGAGCTCTGCTCCAGGATCGTCCGCACCCGTGCGATTTCCAGCAGATCGGTGCCGATTCCGATAATCATCGAACGTCTCCTCCTCTTCTCATTTCCGGACTTCCAATGGTACAATGTGGATTGGCTTTATCGTATCCGATCCGAAAGCGAAGTTCAAGGAGGAGCCGTGTGATGGATCCGAAGGAAAAAGAACGGCTGCTGCAAGCGGACCGCCGCTACGTCTGGCACCCGTTCACCCAAATGAAAGATTACGCCGAGCGCGATCCGATACTCATCGAGAAAGCGGAAGGCGTCTATTTGTTCGATGCGGACGGCAACCGTTATTACGACACCAATTCGTCGTGGTGGGTAAACGTTCACGGCCATGCCCATCCCCGCATCCGGGAAGCGATTGAGAAGCAGCTGCGCCAGGCCGATCATGTCATGTTCGCCGGCTTGACGCACCGCCCCGGCATCGAGCTCGCCGAACGACTCGTGCAGGTTACCCCGAAAGGTCTGGACAAGGTGTTCTATTCCGACAACGGCTCCACTTCGGTCGAGGTCGCGCTCAAGATGTCGTTCCAATATTGGCAGCAATCGGGCTGCGCCGGTAAAACGAAGTTTGCGTTCGTGGAGAACAGCTATCACGGCGATACGATCGGCGCCGTCAGCGTCGGCAGCGTCGATCAATATTTCTCAGTCTTTCGCCCGCTCTTGTTTGCCGCGTTCGGCGTGCCCTCGCCCGACCCGCGCAACGACCCGAACGGCGACGCGGAAGCCAGCGCAGCCGCGGCGCTCAAGGCCGTTCGCGCGCTGTTCGCCGCATCGGCCGATCAGATTGCGGCCATCATCGTTGAGCCGATGCTGCAAGCCGCCGGCGGCATGATCATGTACGCAGCCTCGTACCTGCAAGGATTAAGACAGCTCTGCAGCGAGTACGACGTCCATCTGATCGCCGATGAAGTGGCCGTCGGCTTCGGACGCACCGGACGCATGTTCGGCTGCAACCATGCCGGAATATCGCCGGATTTCATGTGCTTGTCCAAGGGGCTGACAGCGGGCGTGCTCCCGCTCTCTGTGACGATGACGACCGCAGCCGTATTTGATGCGTTCTACGATGATTATGCGAAGCTGAAGACGTTCACGCATGGACACAGCTTCACGGGCAATCCGCTGTCGGCCGCCGCTGCGCTCGAATCGCTGCAAATCCTGGAAGACGAACTCGTGCTGGAGCATGTGGAGGAGGTGTCCGCGCATCTGAGCGAGCGCGTCCTCAGGTTCCAAGCGTTCCAAGGTGTCGCCCATCTGCGTACGCTCGGCATGGTTGCCGCTTTCGACCTGTACAAGGACGCGGCGCTCGGCGCCCGTTATGCCCTTGAAGACCGCATGGGCTTTCATATTTATTTGGAAGGCTTGAATGAAGGTCTCTTTCTCCGCCCGCTTGGGGATACGATTTACTACTGGCTGCCGCTCTGCACGACGAAAGCGCAAATCGACGACATCGTCGAGCGAACGTTCCGCGTGCTGCGCCGCGTGCTGCCCAGCGCCGGCGAATGAGCCCGGCAAATCAGCCGCTCGAAAAGCAAAACACCGTACGCTCGGGAACACTGGCCCGAATGTACGGTGTTTGCTTCATTAAATACCCGGAATCGGAGCGCGTTTATGCTCCGTC
The DNA here is from genome assembly GCF_055379675.1 of Paenibacillus sp. JCM 9796. Taxonomy (NCBI): domain Bacteria; kingdom Bacillati; phylum Bacillota; class Bacilli; order Caryophanales; family Paenibacillaceae; genus Paenibacillus; species Paenibacillus sp. JCM 9796. The sequence continues at coordinate 3,247,804 of NZ_AP043723.1, read as the reverse complement.
TTTATATATTGCCGCTCCAATTTATCCTGCGCTTCCGGCGAAATCGTTTTGCCTTCGAGATAATCGCTGTTATCGTCGTAACTGATGCCGAGCTCCGCTTCGTCCGTCTGCCCTTCCCATAATCCGGCGGTCGGCGCTTTGTCCAGTACGCTCTGCGGAACGCCGAGCTTCTGCGCGAGCTGGCGCACCTGCCGCTTGTTCAGCGTGCTGAGCGGCGTAATGTCCACGGCGCCGTCCCCGTACTTCGTGAAGAAGCCGGTAATCGCCTCGGACGCGTGGTCGGTCCCGACCACGAGCAGGTTCAGCTCGAACGCCAGCGCATACTGCACGACCATGCGCGTTCTCGCCTTCACGTTCCCTTTGCCTCCGCGGCTCAAGTGGCGGTGCACGCCGATTGACTTCAAGCCGTACTCGGCTTCCAAGGCAATTTCATTCACGGCTTCTTCAATGTTCGTCTCCACCCGGTACTTCAGCTGGAACGCATCGGCCACCGCATAGCTGTCCGAGATGTCGACCTGCTCCCCATAAGGCTGGAACACGCCGACCGTCTTGAACTCCCTTCCCTTCTCCGCCGTCAGCTCGTCCGTCGCGATCTTACACAAGCCTGCCGCTACCGCGCTGTCGATGCCTCCGCTGATCGCAATCAGAAGTCCGTCTACCCCGGATTTCACAACGTATTCCTTCAGAAATTCGACCCGGCGGCGAATCTCTTCATCCGTGTCGATCACCGGCTTCACGCCGAGTTTGGCAATTATATCCTGCTGCAAACTCATCCCAACAGCACCTCTCCTCTTCGACTCTTCGGAGTCCGAATGTTACGCTTTCGTTGTACCGGATTATACCATATACAAAAACTCCCGTCGACGACGCCGAAGCGAGTCGAAGGGAGTTTGGGAGCGCGCTATTATTTGCAATAGGTTTCGAATGCGTTGATCAAGTCGCCCGCAATCATATCGGCGGAACGATCTTCGATCTGATGACGCTGGATGAAATGAACAAGCTGTCCGTCCTTCATCAAGGCGATAGACGGCGACGACGGCGGATACGGTGCGAAGTACTCGCGCGCTTTCGCCGTTGCTTCTTTATCTTGTCCGGCAAATACGGTAAACAACCGGTCCGGCTTCACTTCGTGCTGAAGCGCCTTCGCTACGCCCGGACGGCACTGGCCTGCCGCACAGCCGCAGACGGAGTTGACGACGATAAGGGTCGTGCCTGTTTTATTTTCCAACGCTTCGGTTACTTCCTCGGGGGTACGAAGCTCTTGTACGCCGATTCGGGTTAAATCATCGCGCATCGGCTGAACCGAGTCGCGCATAAAGCTTTCGAATGACATGGACATAGGTGTTTCACTCCTTTTCCTAACATAAAGGTATATGAACTATCGGATGTCCCCATTATACTCGGCTCGCGGGTTGAAAGCAAAGCCTATTCCTCATGCCATTCCCCCGAAATCGATCATGGTGCCGTGTAAAACCCGCCGCACTTCATGACTTGCTTCGTTTGCTTCCCTTCTCTTTCGAATCCGCCTCGCCGCTTTGAAACGATTTATAGGCGACGTCTTTATCCGAATGCATGAAGGGGTAGCCTTGCGGAACGATGCCTTCTTCGAACAAGTCGCGGTTTTCCTTCGTTTGGAAGCCTATGTCTTTATAAGGGTGCACCCATTCGTCACCGGACATGACCGCCGGATCGACGTCTTCATTCCATTGCTCGAGCGGCGATTCGACCGATTCGTATTCGTGATCTCCGATCAAGACGCCGTGTTCGTTCACGAACGCTTCGCGAGGCCCGCGCTCCGACTTGAACTCGGGCTTGAAGTTTATCTCGAACGGATCCAGCTTCGGATCGTTCTTGCGGTTATAGTTGATATCCGTTTCGACGTTATCGTAAGACTCTTCCGACTTGTCGCTCATCGAACACCCTCCTTCTGGAGAACGGAATTAGATAGAAGGACGATTCGGTCCGTTCAGTTTCTTGTCCGTGCCTCCGGCTTGATCCGCTTCGTTTATTTGGCTGGCTTGTTTAACTTGCTCCTTGGAATCGCGGCTATGCGTTTTATCCGGCTGCGCCATCGCATGTTATCTCCTTTGCTTCGAATTCTTAGTATGCATGAGCTCTAACAAAAACAATCAAATCCACGGTTGAAGAAAACCGGTATTACCTAAAGTATGGCACAATGTAAAGTGACCCTATGCTTCAATCCCCGAGGAACAATTTAACAATCGCGTTTGCAGCTATGATTCCAAACCGCCCGCTTCCGCTAAAGCAGATCAAAGAAACGAACGACAAAAAGGACCTCGCCGACTTTCAATCTGAACGAAGCCCTTTTCTTTGTAAACACTTTATCCTGTATAAACTTTGCAAAACTAGGCTGTATATGCAAAACAGGTTACCCCTATTGTGAATCTCAACGCTTGTAACTAAAACAATGAAAGCCCTGCCTCTCTTCCATCCTTGCGGCTCCGAAGACCGCGCCAGTGTGAATCAGATTACCTGTCACGTACTTCCTACGTTCCTTATCAGGGACACATTCCGAATCTTCTTGAGCGGAAACAATCGAGTAAATGAGGAATTCGATTCTGATGGGGGTAATTGAGGTTAATAAAGCTAATCATTATCATACTATAATTTAAAAAATATTGCAAGTGGTATTTCCTCTGAAGCTTTGTTCCATCAGTCACCTGTCGTGCCAATTTCAAGGCAGTCCCCGGTAAAGTAGACGGGCCGAAACCGGTTTTCGCACAAAATCACGCAAATTCGCGTCAATAGGGTTGAAATCAGGCATTACGAATGCAGAGTAGGGGCGCAGCACGTTGACGTGCACCCTCAAGGCCAGACCTTCGGTTTGAGCGGGTTCTTCCATTCCGATATAATGAACTATAAGCTTTATTTATTATTTTTAATTGATCGTTTAAGGGAGGTGTACCTATCCGCCTGACTCAGGGGATAGGGAATGATTGAGTAGTGACCCGTTACCTTTATTGATTAACGCGGTTTTAATTGTTGTTTTAATTGCGCTCAACGGCTTCTTCGTGGCCGCTGAGTTCGCTATCATCAAAGTTCGTAACACCCGTATCGATACGCTTGCCCAAAGCGGCCATTTAAGCGCCCGCATCGCCAAGACGATCACGGGCAACCTGAACGCGTATTTATCCGCCTGCCAGCTCGGTATTACGCTGACGTCCCTCGTGCTGGGGTGGGTCGGCGAACCGACCATATCCAAAGTGTTGGAGCCTATCCTCAAGGATTGGCTGGGCTTGAGCCCCGTCGCCATGCATGCGGTTTCGTTCATTATCGCCTTCTCGGTGATTACCGCCTTCCACATTACACTTGGCGAACAATTTCCGAAAACGTATGCGATTCGGCAATCGGAGAAGGTTACCTTGTGGACCGCCATCCCGCTTATTCTTTTCTACAAGCTGATGTTCCCTTTTATTTGGCTGCTGAACGGCGTATCCAACTGGATGCTGCGGCTCGTCGGGATCGAACCGACGAACGACCACGAATCGGCTCACACCGAGGATGAAATACGCGTCCTCATGAAAGAAAGTCACAAAAGCGGATTTATCGACAACACAGAGCTTACGCTGTTTGATAATATATTCGAATTTACCGAGACGAACGCACGCGAAATCATGATTCCGCGTACCGACATGGGCTGTCTTTACGCCAATCTTCCGTTCGAAGATAATATGGAGATCGCGCTCAAGGAAATGCGTACACGGTATCCGGTCTGCGATCCCGATAAGGACAATATTATCGGTTTCGTGCACATTAAAGATCTGCTCAAGGCGCAGAATGGATTAGACGATATTCGGACCATCCTCAGGCCGATGACCAAGGTGCCCGACTCGATGCCGATCAGCAACCTGCTGAAGCTAATGCAGCGCAAGAAGGTGCAAATCGCGCTGCTGATCGACGAATACGGCGGCACGGCCGGTATGGTGACGATTGAAGATATTTTGGAAGAAATCGTCGGCGAAATTCAAGACGAATTCGACCCGGACGAACGGCCGAGCATCGAGAAGAAAGACGATTCAACGTTCTCCATCGACGGTCGTACGTTGATCGACGAGGTCAACGACCATCTCGGACTCGAAATCCAATCCGAGGACTACGATACGATCGGCGGTTGGATCTACGCGCAAGTTGAAATTCCGCCGAAGCGCGGGCAATCGGTACTGTACGAGGATCTTTACGAGTTCACCATCGAGGAAACGGACGACTTGCGTATCGCCCGCCTGACCGTCCGCAGCTTGCAAGCCCAGCCGCAAACGGCATAATCATAAATACATTTAAAAAAACGAGGCCGATTCTTCGGACCTCGTTTTTTCTCACGACCGGACTCGGCTATGGATAGGGGCATTGATGAAGAATGCGCAGCTCGTTCAATTGCTGCCACAGTTGATGCATGTGCGTTTTACTGATCATAACCGCCTCTTTTGTCGCTCGAAGCGCCTCGGCGTTCTGCATGATGTCCCTCATCAATCTCCGGTTTTTGACGCCCAGCTGCAGGATGCGCTTCTCCATGTCGTCCAACTGCGTTCTGCCCGAGTGGCGGTTTACCTCACGTGAGCCTGCTTGAAACGCGTTCGATGCATTCATGGTACGATCAAACCTCCTTTTTTACAAGGGTTGGCACAACGATTATAATGGAAGTCTGCTATAGAAAATGTCAAAGCACGTTGCAGGAATATCACTATTTTTGTCGGAAAAAAATACGGTACAATGAAAACAAATGAAACCATATAGGAGCATAACGAATGGCTTATGACGTAATTGTAATCGGCGGAGGCTCAGCCGGATTGATGGCCAGCGTGGCTGCAAGCGAGCACGGTGCAAAGGTTTTGTTGGTGGACAAAGGGGATAAACTGGGGCGCAAGCTCGGAATTTCCGGCGGAGGCCGCTGCAATGTGACGAATGCCAAAGAGCCGGATGAACTGATCAAGCATATTCCGGGCAACGGACGCTTCCTGCATAGCGCTCTTGCGACATTCAGCAATCGCGACATCATCGCCTTCTTCGAAGGGATGGGCATCCGCTTGAAGGAGGAAGACCGCGGGCGCATGTTCCCGGTGAGCGACAAGGCCAAGACCGTGGTGGATGCGCTTGTGAATCGCGTGCGCCATCAAGGCGTCTCCATTCGTGTCAACAGCCCGGTTCGCCGGGTGTTGTACGATGAGGAGCGCGCATGGGGCGTCGAATTGACCACCGGCGAACGGATTAACGGACGCGCCGTCATTATCGCCACCGGGGGCAAGTCGGTGCCGCAAACCGGCTCGACCGGCGACGGATACCCTTGGGCAGAGGCCGCCGGTCATACGATCACCGAGCTGTATCCGACGGAAGTGCCGCTAACGTCGAATGAACCGTGGATTCGCAGCAAGGAGCTGCAAGGGCTATCGCTGCGCGGCATTACGTTATCGGTCTGGACTCCGAAGGGGAAGAAAATCGTCGAACACGAAGGCGACCTGCTGTTCACCCACTTCGGCTTGTCCGGCCCGGCCGCGCTGCGCTGCAGCCAGTTCGTCGTGAAGGCGAAGAAGCAGTTTAACATCCCGAGCGTGCGGCTGACGATCGATTTGTTTCCCGATAAGAGCGTGGATGAGGTGTACGCCGATACGTATCGGCTGGCCCGGCACGAGCCGAAGAAAGCGGCCAAGAACGTCTTGAAACCGCTCCTCCCGGAACGGCTCGTTCCTTTCGTGCTCGAACGGGCGGGTATTAAGGAAGACGTCACGTTCGATAACATTCCGAAGCAGCCATGGATGGATATGGCGAAGCTGCTGAAGGCGTTTCCCGTGGAAGTGAACGGCACGCTATCGCTTGAAGAAGCTTTCGTCACCGGCGGCGGCGTCAACCTGAAGGAGGTCGATCCGCGGACGATGCAGTCAAAGCTGAAGCTTGGGCTGTACTTTTGCGGCGAAGTGCTGGACATTCACGGCTATACCGGCGGCTACAACATCACGGCGGCATTCACAACCGGGTATACGGCAGGGAAAAGCGCAGCGGAATTTGCAAGGAGTTAGTTTCACAGTTTCACAGCTTCACGGCGGCTGCGAGGTCGTTGATCGTCGGCATCGCGGGCGCGGAACTGCGCACTCGTTTTCCGGCCGCCGCCTTCGCCAGAAGCGCATCCGCTTGTCCTGCCGCACCGCGTTCTGTTTAAGCGCTGCTCATAAAAAAACGGCGACCCCTTATCGATAAGGTTGGTTGCCGTTTTTTTCTTGCTCTTCGAAAGGCTCGATATGCACATGCACATTGTTCACCCGATGCTCTCTGAGCATCCGCCGTTCGATTTCATCGCTGATATCGTGGCTTTCGCCGACGGACAATTCGGCGCTTACCTCGACGACCACGTCAAGCAGCACGCTGTTGCCGTGAATGCGGGCGCGGATATCCTTAATGCGCTTGACGCCCGGCGTTGTCTTGACGGTCTGCTTGAACACCTTCAGCCGCTGGTCGTCGAAGCCGTCCGTCAACGTATGCGATGCATGGGAGAACACTTCCCAAGCCGTTTTCAAAATAATAAGACCGACGATCAGCGCCGCTACTGCATCGAGTACCGGAAAGCCAAGCCGCGATCCGATGATGCCGACGGCGGCGCCTATACTGACGAGCGCGTCGGAACGATTGTCCTGCGCAGCGGCCATCAGCGATTGGTTCTCGATCCGTTTGGCCAACCGGTAATTGTAAACGTACACGCCCCACATGACGGCGGCGCAAGCCAGAGCTACCCAGGCGGCCAGCATGTCCGGCGCCGTGCGCTCATCGGCGAAGAAGCTGCGGCCCGCTTGCAAGACAACCTGCAGGCCTGCTGCTGCCATAATAAACGAAGCGATGAGCGAAGCGATCGTCTCCGCCCGTTTATGCCCATACGGATGATCGCGATCCGGCGGCTTCCGGGAAATGCGAAGCCCGATCAGCACCGCCAGTGAAACGACGATATCCGTCGTATTGTTAATTCCGTCCGCCGCGAGCGCTTCCGAACCGGTCATATAACCTATGGTTATTTTAAAAGCGGACAAAAAAACATAGGCGACGATACTAAGCCACGCGCCCTTTTCGCCCTCTTTCAAAGAATCATAGGAATCCACAGCGTTTCCCTCCATCCTCTATTGAAAAACCCTATCATTCCCGAAGTCCCAACCCATCATAGCAAACGAATGAGGTGTGGGTCTAGAGAAACAGTGTTTTCCGAGCTAATAAAAATAGGCGCAGGGCAACTTTGTTTTCCCGGTCAAATGTTGTGGGACTTGTCCAACGGTTTTGGCCTAATCCACTATAAATGAATACCCGCGTCGAAGCCGTCGTAATCTTCCCCGGACGGGTCGAATTTCGCGTGCTCATCCTTGTAGGCGCCGCTCGAGCGGTTCGAGTAAGCCGAGGCGGATAAATGAACCTCGGCTTCATCCGGTTCAACCTCGTTCACGAAGTGGGCGGGAATCGGAATGAGCCCGTCCGGATCGTATGCCATGGCATACGTCGAAATCTCGGACGGAGATGCTTGCCCCTCCAGCAGCCGACCGCCGTGAGCTTGCGCGACTTCGAGAGCCGACGTCAGATCATTGCGATCGACGATGACGTGCAGAACGGGGCTCTTCGTCTCCGTATGCAGGCTGACCTTGTAGCCAAGCTCCTCCAGCGTATCAAGCGCCATATAAGCTTCCTGGTTCGTCTCGAATTGAAAAAAGATCGGGGTGTGGGTCATGTGTGCCTCGTTCCTTTCTTGGATATGGCTGGATTTAGGTTGCCCCATCGCTTTACGGTTATTCCTCGGAAAGGCGAACATACTCGAACGGCTATCGGCATAAGATGGTAGCGGCTAATCTGGGAAGCTCTTCCGCATCCAGACCTGAGAAAGGAGGTGTTCCACCGATGTCTGACCCCGGACAGACGCCGCCGCAAGGCTCCCCCTCTCCGACGCCGGAAGATGTGCGGGCCAACAAGGCCGTTGCCGCTATCGCTTATCTGTTGTTTTTTGTGCCGCTGCTCGCCGCGAACCATTCACGCTTTGCGATGTATCACGCCAATCAAGGCCTTATGCTGCTGCTCGCCTTGATCGCTTGCAACATCTTACTGGGACTTATTCCTCTGCTCAATTTGCTGCTCGTGCCTTTAGCCCACCTCGTGTGCCTCGTATTCTGCGTGATCGGGATGATGAATGCGATCAACGGGGATATGAAGCCGCTGCCGCTGATCGGCCGTATTGAGATCATTAAGCATCCCTAGGATCAAAAAAAGGCGCTTTATCCCTAGGATGAAACGCCTTTTTGGGTATGACGGCTGCCGCCTGCTGCCTAGTTGACGAATTCCAGTCCGGTCAAAAGCCGCTTCAGCAGCACGGCCGCTTGAGCCCTTGAAGCGTTCTGCTGCGGCGCAAATTCATTTTTTTGCGGCGGCGTCATCCCCGGCTGCGAGCGAGTCGCCTAAATCCAAATACGTGAGCGGTTTCGGCCATACCGGCTCGTCCTGATCCTGCACGAGCAAGGACGCGGCCTCGGTTGAAGCGACCGGTCCGGCGCCCCAAGCAGCGAACGGGACGATCATGACGAACAACATGACGAATAAGGTAAACGATGCGATTTTACGAATGTACTTGGATCCTCCCGAATCAATGATCTTATTCTTAGTGAACTTCCTGAAAAAGCGTTCCTCCTCCCTCTCATTATAGATACCATTTGTATATTATATTAGAATTTGATACTTTACGTATCTGTTGATTCAAAATATTTCATAGCAGGTCGCCTTGCACAACGGTTGGGCGACTGATTTTTCAATATATAAGGAAATTGCCACTCGTTCTGGAATTTGTTATGATTGACAAATACAAAAAACTGTGTAAAATTAGTAATTAATAAAACACTTTACCGCTTAAAAGCTAAAAAGCTTAAAAGCCCGAAAGATGTCAGCGAGCACTTGTTAATTTGGAGAGGGGTAATTTTGATGACACGCGACACACACCACAAAATTTTGGATTGTACGATCCGCGACGGCGGTTTAGTGAATAACTGGGACTTTAGCGTCCAATTCGTGAAGGACATGTACCAGGGTCTAAGCGAAGCCGGCGTCGAATATATGGAAATTGGTTACAAAAACTCGGCCAAATTGCTGAAAGGTGCCGATGCCGGCCCTTGGCGCTTCCTTAACGAGGATTTCCTGAAGGAAGTCATCCCCCAAAAAACCAGTACGAAGCTTTCCGCGTTGGTCGATATCGGCCGTGTAGATGAGAAGGATATTCTCCCGCGCGATCAAAGCATGTTGGATCTGATCCGCGTCGCTTGTTACATTAAAGATGTGGACAAAGCGCTCGATCTGGTGCAAAAATTCCACGACTACGGCTATGAAACGACGATCAACATCATGGCGCTTTCGCATGTGATGGAGAATGATCTGAACGAAGCGTTCGAAGAAATCGCCAAAAGCCCGGTCGATGTCGTGTACGTCGTCGACTCCTACGGCAGCATGGATCACAAAGACATCGACTACCTGGTGTCCAAATTCCAACGACTGCTTCCGAACAAGAAGCTCGGCCTGCACATGCACAACAACATGCAGCTGGCGTTCTCCAACACGATCACGGGTGCGAGCAAAGGCGTCGAGTTCCTCGACACGTCCGTCTACGGAATGGGTCGCGCAGCGGGCAACTGTCCGACTGAACTGCTCGTCAGCTACTTGAAAAACCCGAAATACGATCTTCGTCCGGTGCTCGGCATTATCGAGAAACACATGATTTCGATGCGCGAGAAATGGGAGTGGGGTTACATCATCCCTTACATGATCGCCGGCGTCCTGAACGATCACCCGCGTGCCGCGATGGCCATTCGCTCCAGCGACGACAAGGACAAATTTACGGAGTTCTACGACAAGCTGACTTCCCCGGAAGTGATGCCGACCGGCTCCACTGACTAATAGCACACATCTGACCCGGTTTTCCATGCTGCTGCAGCGGCGGAGAATCGGGTTTCTCTATTGGCGCGCAGCCTCTGAAGCGGCCACCGGCTCCAACAGTCATTCGGAAAGGATTCGTGCTGAAGCTTATGTCCCGTCAAAAATCCATCAAAGTCACAGCGCCCAAGCGGCTGCTCCTTCCCGCATCGGGCTTCTTAAGCGGGTACACGCACACGTTAAATCCGTATGTAGGCTGTGCCTTCGCTTGCTCATACTGCTATGTGCGGGAGATGCCGGTCGCGAAATTTCGCGGCTCGCCTTGGGGCGATTGGGTGGACGTAAAAGCAAATACAGCCAGCTTGTTGAGCCGGGAGCTGAAGCGTGCCGGACGCAAAAAACCGGTTACGGTATTCATGTCGTCCGCGACGGACCCCTACCAGCCTGAGGAGTTCCGCGCCTGTCTGACGCGGTCTTGGCTGGAGGTCATGGCGGCATCCCCGCCCGAGGAGCTCGCCTTCGTGATGGTGCAGACGCGCAGCCCGTTGGTCACGCGAGATATCGACGTGCTGCGGCGGCTCGGGCCCCGCGTCCGCGTCAGCCTGACCATTGAGACCGACATGGAGTCGGTCCGGAAGCTGTTCACGCCGGCGGCGCCGCCGATTGCCGCCCGATTCGCGGCCTTGCGGCGGCTCGCCGAGGCGGGGGTGCCGACGCAGGCCGCCGTGTCGCCCGTGCTGCCGTGCAGCGACGGGCTGGCCGACCGGCTGGCGGAAACCGGTGTCGATCGCGTGGTGATCGACGATTATTTTATGGGCGACGGCAGCCAGGGGCGCCGGACGGAGAGGCTTGGTATGCGCGAGCTGTATCGCGCGAACGGGTACGACGCGTGGTACGACCGCGGCGCGTACTTGCGCGTGCGGGAGCAGCTCGCGCGGCGATTCGAGGCGCAGCGGATACGCGTGAGCCAAGAGGGCTTTATGCCCTGAAGCGGGCGGGAGCCGACCGGGCGGACGGGCGTTCGACGCGTTTCTTCGCAAGTTGGCCTTGCGGGCTATCCGCTATTGATGTAGTATCGCGAGTTAAAAAAATAACCCCCCAACTCCACTTTAACAGTGGTTTTGGAGGGTTATTCGTTTATTCTTGAAAAACTGTCTTCATCAAGGGGTTACCCTTTGGGCCACGCCTTCTCTCTTCCTGCACGATCCTACCGGAAATCCGGCGGAATCCGTCTTGCCACCCCGGTTAGGATAGCGGCTTCGATAATTGCGTGGCGAACCTTCGTCACGACCTTGTCGTTAAATATACTCGGGATGATGTAGTGCTCGTTCAGCTCCGCTTCGGTAACAACCGAAGCGATTGCGCGGGCGGCCGCCAGCTTCATCGGCTCGTTGATCCGCCGTGCCCGGCAGTCGAGCGCCCCACGGAAAATACCGGGGAACACGAGCACGTTATTGATTTGGTTCGGATAGTCGCTTCGGCCTGTTGCAAACACACGAACATGCGGGAGCGCTTCCTCCGGCGCAATTTCCGGTTCCGGATTCGCCATCGCGAAGACGATGCTGTCCGGCTTCATTTTCTTGATGTCGTCCTCGTTCAGCAAACCGCCCCGCGATACACCGATAAACACGTCGGCGTCTTGAATAACGTCCTTCAGCGTTCCGGCCTTATCTTCGACTTGCGGCTGGTCGGCCAACCACTGCCACATCGGGTAAGGATAGCTGCCTCCGTGAACGATGGCACCCTCGCGGTCGACAGGCACCAAGCGCGTCACCCCTGCGGCGAGCAGCATTTTGCAGATCGATACGCCTGCCGCTCCGATTCCGTTGACCACAACGCGGACGTTCTCGATTCGTTTACCGACCACTTTCAAGGCATTCAGCAAACCCGCGATAACGACGACAGCCGTTCCGTGCTGATCGTCATGAAACACCGGTATATCGAGCTCCTCGTTCAGGCGTGTCTCGATCTCGAAGCATCGCGGAGAGCTGATATCCTCCAGGTTAATGCCTCCGAAAATCGGGCTGATCGCTTTAATAGTACGAATAATTTCTTCCGTATCCTTCGTATCCAGACAAATCGGGAACGCATCGACGCCGGCGAGCTGCTTGAACAGCATCGCTTTCCCTTCCATGACAGGCGCGGCTGCATGCGGACCGATGTCGCCCAGTCCGAGCACTGCCGTTCCGTCGGTGACGACGGCTACCGTATTGCGTTTTATCGTAAGCGAGTAAGCTTTTCTCGGATTTTCATGAATTGCGGTACAAACTCTAGCCACCCCAGGGGTGTAAACACGGGACAAGTCGTCGCGGTTTTTGATCGGCAGATTCGGCTGCATGTTGATTTTCCCGCCTAGATGCACGAGAAACGTACGGTCGGATACGTTAATCAGCTTGATCCCGTCATGCGATTTCAACGCTTCAACCACCTGCGACTCGGCGGATTCCGCCACATCGACGGTAATATCGCGTACCGACGATTCCTTGCCGGGACGAATAACGTCGATCGAGGTGATGTCTCCCCCTGCTTTACTGATTGTTGCAGCTACATCTCCGAACGTTACTTGCTCATGATTGAGCTCCACACGCAAAATAATACTTGTCTGTGCCACGCTGATTCCCTTCCTTCAACTGAAAAGTGATGTCACGAAAACGTATATATGACCTGCCAATAGATTCATGGTATCATGCGTAAGGTTTTTTATGCAAATGAAAAAGAGCTTGCACCCCTATTAGAATCATTTTTCACTTTTATTTGTTATTTTCTCCCATGCCGACATCAGCATATCACCGTTCATCGGCCCGGGATGCTTCTCCCGAATGACGCCGCCGGGGTCGACGACATACGTAGCCGGGTAGGCATTCACGCGGTAAGTATCCGTCACGCCCCCCGTCGTGTCAAGCGCAATCGGGAAGGTAATCTTCCATTCCTTAACCCACGCCGCAACGACCGGTACGCTAGCCTCGGTATGCGTCGCGTTAACGCCCAGAATCACCACGCCGTCTCTTGCATAATCCGAGTAAAATTGCTGCATATACGGCATCTCCGCCTGACAAGGCGGACACCAGGTCGCCCAAAAATTAACAAACACGGTTTGGCCCCTGTAATCCGACAATCGGATGGTTTCCCCATTCAGCAGTTTTAGCTCGAAATCAGGGGCCTGCTGTCCGACGCCCAGTCCGGGCACTCCTTCCGCTGTTCCCGCCGCAGGCGGCCCCCCCGGCTTGTCAAACAGGCCGTTCGCCACTGTAATGATCAGCACCCAGCCAATCGCAATGACTAGCAGCCTCTGCACCGACGCGCGATGGGTCTCCGGCAAAGGGGAACGCAGCCAAACGATGGCGGCTGCCGCGCCCAACGCCCCAATGATGCCCGATGTGACCGGCTGAAAGCCGCTCATTATAAAATGCAGCGCATGAAATATCGCATACCCCCCCAAAACCGAGACGGCTAACGAATCGATATAAACAGGTCTGCCTATTTTTCTTTTCTCAGCAGCGATTGCTGCATATCCGGCCGAGAGCAGCCAAGCAAGCCAAACTCCGCGCCGACCGCCGTTAAAATAAAGCAGCGACATCGGATTTTCCAATACAGCGCGAAAATCCAGCAGCAGCAAACTTAATTTCCAGACAAGCACCCACACAAGCAGCGCATTGACGGCAATCGACGTAACAATGCCTCTATCGGATCTCCGAAGCAACCGCAGGTGCAGCGCGCCGTAGCCCGCCGCAATCGCACCCATGATCAGCAGCATGTTGTAATGGAGGACAAGCGGTCCCCATGTCCATGTATTCATCGTTGACGTTCACCTGTCTCCCTTTCATCTGGCTATAATTCCATTGTGGAACGGTCTGCCGTCCGTTGTCAACTTGTTGTCGCGTCCCACGAACGAAGCCGATTCCCGGCAATCGCGGAAGCGTCGGCACTTACATGCATACCACAACACCTAGAACTGCAGGAGGGAATTTCTATGAAAAAGCAAATCGTTGCCGTTGTCCTTGCCGCCACGTTTACGGTCGGGTCCTTGGCCGCATACGCCGATCAAGCCCACGCCGCCGCCACCGGTACGATTACAAGCAGCGTGAACTTCCGTAAACAACCTGATACAAGTTCAGCTGCATACGGTTACCTCAAAGCCGGAGAAAAGGTTACCATCCTGTCCAAAGTCAACGCCTGGTGGTATCAAGTGCAAGACGACCAGGGCCGCACCGGCTATATCTCAACGAGCAGCAAATACGTCCGGGTATCGGACTCCTCTCCGATCAGTTCCGAGACGCCTTCCGGCGGGTCGACAACAGCTCCCTCGACGGGCAATACGCCAGCAGCCATTGATAAAATAATCGCGGCTGGCAAGAAGTACTTGGGCACCCCTTACGAGTATGGGTCAGACCGTTCCAATACCCGTACTTTCGACTGCTCTGACTTCGTCCGTCAAGCCTTCAAGGAAGGTGCCGGCGTGACGCTCCCGAGCGATTCCCGCGCCCAAGGCAGCTATGTCAAGTCACTTGGGAATACGACAACGAACTGGAAAAGCCTAAAGCCCGGCGACCTGATGTTCTTCATGGAGTATCGCGGAAGCAGCAAATCGTCATACCCGTCCAACAAGGCCAATCAGCGCATCACTCATGTCGGCATTTACCTAGGGGAAGGCAAAGTTTTGCATACATACTCCAAGGAATCCGGCGGGGTTCGGATCGATAGTATCGAGAACAAGCACTGGGAATACCGCTTTATGTTCGGCGGCAGCGCTTTAAAATAATGTTGTTATACCAAAGAAAGAAGACCTTCCCCGAATTGCCCTTGAGGAAGGTCTTCTTTCTTTCTGCTTATAGCCCGAAGATTGCATCGATCATCGGTTTCGTTTCGCCGCCCGGATACAACACATACAGCAGCGTGTACACCGCGACGCCCGTCGGTGCAGTCAACAGCCACATAACGGCTGTCCAGCGCCCGATTTTCTTATGTTTGGCAAAACGCTCATTAAACGCATGCAGCAGCGTTACGATACCGAAAACGCCCGCAGCGGTAGCCAGCGCTATATGGAAGAACAAAAATAAATGATACGCCAGCTTCAGCTCTTCCGGACCGCCGAAGCTTGTGTTGCCGACAAAAATCGTGCGGCTCGCATAAATCAGAAAGAAGGCAAGCGCGAAGCCCGCGCCCCACAACATCAGCTTCTTATGCGTATCCCGGTTGCCCTTAACAATATGATACCATCCGAATGCAACGAATATCGCGCTTATGACGATAAAGCTCGTACTGATCGTAGGCAGCAAAACGGAAAGCTTCATAAACTAGTCCACCACCATTCGCAACTCAATCTATTCGATATAGCTTAGGCTCGGTTCACATTCCCTGACGCCGGATAATAATCATCGTCCGCAAACTCTTCCTCATCCTCGCGTTTACGTTCCCTTCGGTACCAACGGTAGAACGTGTAGCCGAGTGCCATGCCGTAAACGATTTCCTGGACGATTTTCATGATGACTCCGCCCAACTGCTGATCGTCGAGCATCGGGAGCAGCAGATGATACTCGGGCACAGCCGAATACATCGCGTACATCGGGTCTTTGGCGAAAATAATGAGCGCACAAGCGGGCGTTAGCAGCACCCCATTGATGAAAATGTACGCCATTCTCTTCAGCTCGGACATCCGGCTGTACTCGGGCATCGGGCAAAACACAGGAAACCAGAGCATAAACGCCGACAGCAAGAAGACCGCCTTATAGAGCGTGAGAATCGTAGGATGAGTCATCAACCAATCCATCACGACCGGGATATGATAAACCGAAAAAATAAAGTTGAACAAAAACAACGCAAGCACGGGATTGGTCATTATATACACGACACGCTTAGCCGTTTCCCCTTGGATCGCGGAGCGCATAAGCCATCCCGGCAAGCCGAGCAGCAGGAGCGGCGGCATAATTAAATACAAGATGGACTGCTGAAACATGTGCACACTGAAAAAATAGTGATGCCCGTAATAGGCCAGCGGGCTTCCTTCCGCGGCATACCATAGGATTAAACCAAGCCAACCGTACAGCTGCAGCTTGAGGGGTACGGGTTCGCTGTCCGCAAACCGATGCCGCCAAGCGTTAACGCATAACGTATACAACACACCGACAACAAGCAGCAGCAGGAGCAGGCCTGGGCTCCACAACTCGGCAAACGTTCCCGCTGCTCCATGTCCTGAATGGGAAACAGTGGAATCCATATCGGTTAACTCCTTTCGGGCGTAGCCCCAAATTCGAGTCTGTGTCTGATTCGTGAATTTTTTCCCAAAGTATTTTAAAAAAGAGGGGCTTTCAATAATGACAAGCCGCCTCTCTTCTATCTTACCACCAGAGCCAGTAAACACCGGCCGCAACAGCTGTAAGTGCAACAAACGTTCCGAATGCTAACCCGATGATCGGGAAAAAGTGGCCCCGATCCTTCATGTGCATCCAATAAGCAAGCTGGAAAATGACCTGGACAACGGCCAAACCAACAAGGAAGAAGATAATAAACGTGCGATCCAAACCGCCGTACAGAACCACGGCGAAAGCCAGCATGGTCAACACGATCGAAACAATGTACGAAATGTAATGGTTTCGAGGTCCTTCCAAACGGTGACGATGATCTCCAGCCGAAGATGATTGGTGCTGATTACTCATCTTATGGACCCACCTTTCCGAGGAGGTATACGACCGTGAAGATGAATACCCAAACGACGTCGATAAAGTGCCAGTACAAACCGGCTACGTAATACTTAGGCGCCGTAACCACGGTTAAACCTTTTTTGAACCCGGAAATAATCAACAAGGTAATCCAAAGCACACCGAAGGCAACGTGCGCTCCATGGAACCCTACCAACGTATAGAACGAAGTAGCGAAGGCGCTCTTCGAGAACGTGTGGCCTTCGTGCACGTAGTGAACAAACTCGTAAATTTCAAGACCCAAGAACGCCAGACCGAGCAATACGGTTACTGCCATCCACGCTTGCAGCTTCTTGAACTGATTGCGGTGAAGCGCCATCGTGGCAAATACGCTGGTCAACGAGCTTGTCAGCAGGATGAACGTTGAAATCGCAACAAGATCCATCGTGAACAAATGCTGAGCCGTCGGACCGTCCGGCACTTGATTCCGGAGGGCGATGAAGGAAGCGAACAACGTACCGAACAGTACGCATTCGCCGCCAAGGAACAACCAAAAGCCCAAAACTTTATTCTTACCTTCCAAGGTTGCTGTTTCCGCGTGAGGTGGCAGGGCACCGCCTACTTCATGATGTGCTGCACTCATGCCTTAACCCCCTTATCGTTTAACTCTTCGGGCTCGATATGGAAGCCGTGATCGTCATAGACGGAACGGAAGAACATACATATGAGCGTAAACCCGATACCGAGAATACTTACAATATAAATGTGGTACATAAAGCCATAACCGGCGATAAACAAGCCGAGCGACATCAGGAAAGGCAGAATCGAAGGCGACGGCATATGAATCGAGCCCAGCGGCTCGGCCGGCGTCATCTCTTTGTTGCCCGCCATTTTCTCTTTCCAGAACGCATCGTAACCGCGTACGAGAGGCGTTTGTTTGAAGTTGTATTCCGGTGCCGGGGACGGAATCGTCCACTCGAGCGTACGAGCATCCCAAGGGTCTGACCCTGCATTCATCGGTTTTCTGGCAGTAGCCGCGATATTGATCAGGAACACGATCATACCGATACCCATCAAGAAAGCGCCAATCGTACTGATAAAGTTACCTTGTTCCAAGCCAACGCCCGGCTGGAATGTAAACACCCGGCGCGGCATCCCCATCAAGCCGAGGAAATGCTGCGGGAAGAACGTCATATGGAAGCCGATGAAAAATGTCCAGAAGTGGATTTTGCCCAGCGTTTCGTTCAACAAGCGGCCAAACATCTTCGGCCACCAGTAGTACGAAGCCGCGAACAAGCCCAAAACCAAGCCCCCTACGATAACGTAGTGGAAATGCGCAACGACGAAATACGTGTCGTGGTACTGGAAGTCAGCCGCCGGTACGGCGAGCATAACGCCCGTTACGCCACCCATGGTGAACGTCGGAATAAACGAAGTGGCGAACATGTTAGCTGTTGTAAAGCGAATTTGACCACCCCACAGCGTAAACAGCCAGTTAAAGATTTTGACGCCGGTCGGAATCGCGATCGCCATCGTCGCAACCCCGAATATGGCATCCCCGACAGGGCCAATACCCGTTGTAAACATGTGATGCGCCCAAACCATGAAGCCCAGGAATCCGATCAAAGCCGTTGCGAATACCATGGAGCTGTATCCGAACAAACGCTTACGCGAGAATGTAGCTACGATCTCGGAAATAATACCGAAAGCCGGCAAAATCAAGATATAAACCTCAGGGTGACCGAAGATCCAGAAGATGTGCTCCCAGAGAATCGGATTACCGCCCTTCGCAACATCAAAGAAAGCACCGCCAAAAATCCGGTCGAACATCAATTCTACAAGACCGACCGTAATGGCAGGGAAAGCGAACAAAATCAGCAACGATGTAATGAACGATGCCCAAGTGAACATCGGCATTCTCATATAGGTCATGCCCGGGGCACGCATATTAATGATCGTAACCAGGAAGTTGATCCCCCCGATCAGCGTACCGATACCGGCAATCTGAAGACCGAGCACGTAGAAGTCAACGCCCTTGAATGCCCCCGTAGCATCTACAATACCGGAGAGCGGCGGGTAAGCCGTCCAGCCGGCGGCAGGTGCGCCGCCCAAAAACCAAGACGTATTGAGCAATAAGCCCCCGAAGACGAAAAGCCACAAACCAAGTGCGTTTACGAACGGGAACGCAACGTCCCGGGCCCCAATCTGCAAAGGAACGATGGCATTCATAAAGGCGAAGATGACCGGCATCGCCGCCAAGAAAATCATGGTCGTACCATGCATGGTTGTTAATTGGTTGAACGTATCGCCGATAAAAATCTTTTGATCCGGATAAAGCAACTGAATACGAATCAAAATCGCTTCGATTCCGCCCAGTAAGAAGAAAATTCCGCCGGCGATCATATACAGAACACCGATCTTTTTATGGTCAACCGTCGTCAGCCAGTCCATCAGACCGGTGTGCCGTTTTACCGTGTGTGCGTGAGCCACGTATTTAACCTCCTTTTTCCCTGATGCTCGTTTACTGAGGCAACTTCAGCGAATTCAAATATTTAACCAAGTCGTTGATCTCTTGATCCTTAAGCGCTTTAGCTACATTCGGCGCGCCTTCGGAAAACGCAGGCATCTTCGCACCCGGCTTCACCGATTGGGGATCTGCGATCCATTGCTTCAAGCTCTCTTCGTTATGCGGCATAATGCCGGCTATTTTCTCGCGTGAAGCGAAACCGTTCAAGTTCGGTCCTGCGCCGAGCCCTTGCGCGTTGACCGCGTGACAGGACAAGCAGTTGTCTTTAAAGATCTGCTCTCCGGCTTTGGCGTCTGCAGGAATTGCCGCCGGCGCTTTCATCTTCGCAACCCATTGATCGAACTGAGCCGGTTCCATCGACTTGACTTTGAAATCCATCAAGGAGTGGGACGCACCGCAAAGCTCCGCACATTTGCCCAAGAATGTATCCGCATCGTCGGCTTCCAAGTAATAAACGTTCGTCAAGCCCGGGTTCGTGTCCATCTTACCGCCGAGCGAAGGAACCCAGAAGGAGTGTTTCACATCGGAAGCAGTTAGTTCGAAAGCGATTTTCTTACCCGTTGGAATAACCAGATCCTGTGCCGTGGAAATGCCCAGCGACGGATATTCAAACTGCCACCAGAAAGCATGAGCCGTTACTTTGACCGTAAGCGCATCCTTGTTTTCACGGTGGTCCTCCAACACCTTGAAGGTGTATTGAACCGTCGGCACCGCCAGAACCAGGAGCAGGATAATCGGAATAACCGTCCAAATGATCTCCAGCGTATGGCTGCCTTCCACTTGTTTCGGAATGATGTCTTTCTCGCCTTTTTTCTTTCTAAAACGAACCAAGACATACAAATAAATCGCAAACACGACAACGACGACCGCAATCATGATCCCGAAGCTGAGTTCCATCAGGAACATCTGATCTCTGGCCACCGGACCCCTTGGCTTCAAGGCGGAAATCGTATCGTCCCCACACCCCGTTAGCAGCAGCATCATCAACCCGAAGAGAGGGATGAAACGCCACAGATTTTGCCATCGAATCATCTTATCAATCCCACCTTATGAAGCAAGTATTTTTCGAACAAAATAGGTCATATCTTGTCAATGAACCTAATTACCATTATAACTATAAATTCGTCCCTGTTTTTTGTCAATGAATCTGGGAAAGTTCACAAAACGTTCGGAAGTCTAGGTTTATCAAGCTTTTCGAGGCTTTCGGCTTCTTTGTAAAATGCGTTTTGGCCGACCTCTCGAATGGCGCAGACCCTCACATACGGTTCTATTAGGTTATTTCCATAAAGCGGCCGGTTTATGCATGTTTTGGACTCCCGTACAGGCGAATCAAAACACATTCGGAGACCCATTCTAATGTCAAGGAGCAGCAGTCGCGTCCAGCAGAACACAATCTGCATTCTATCGTTTGCAATGCGCTGATTCCTATTCATGAAGGAGGGCTTTCGTTTGCGTACTCTTCGATCGATATCCGTGGCCGCCATAATGATGCTTTGCCTTATTGTTACCGGCTGCTTCAGTTGGTACGACTACAACAGCGCCAATAACTATGGAAGTAAAAGGGATATGCCGAGACAGGACACGTCCCGCGCTTATCAGACCCAGCAGCAATACGCTCCCGTCACGCATCAAGTGTCCAAGCTGGAGATGAACCAGCACCTGTCCGATCAGGTAGCCGCCATGGACGGCGTCAGCAGCGCGATCGTCATGATGGGCGATAACACCGCTTATACGGCCATAACGATTGATATGACAGCTACCGGAACGCGAGGCGGCGATGTGAGAGGAACCGAAACCAATAATTACGGTATCGTGAAAGGGTTATATAATCCTTATACCCCAGAGAACGACTATGCGGATCCGAACCAGCTGATTACGGGAAGCGGCGCCGAAACGGAAATGCATCACGAGCATCTCTCCCATCTGTTCAAGCAAAAAATCGCTGAAAAGATTCGTTCGCTGCAGCCTAGTGTGACGGACGTGTATATCTCCGCCAATCGTACGGTTGTCAATGAATTTAACCGCATCGCTCAAGAGAGCTGGCAAGGGCGTTCGCTGGAGCCCTACCGACCGCAATTCATCCAGCTGATGGAGCTTACCTTCGGAACGGCCCCGACCATACCGAATCAAGCGGAAGGCAACGGACGGGAATATTAGCCGCGTCGAGCGGACTGCACATGCATGGCCGATGCGCGGCGTGTGCAGTTTCTTTTTGTACAGGATTGCTGTAGAATGCTTTATTAATAAGAAGTAATTATTTCAGAAATGGTCCGCAGCAGCCGTACCGGCCGCTATCGGGCGCATTCAAATCGGTTCTATAGGAGATATTATAATGAAGAATAATGAATTCGCCGCTCTTGGTATCGAGGACAACCTCGCCGAAGCTTTGCACAAATTCGGGTATGCTGAGCCCACCCCTATCCAGAAGGAAGCCATCCCCGCCGTTCTCTCAGGCGCCGACCTGATTGCGCAGGCGCAAACCGGAACAGGTAAAACGCTCGCTTTCGTCCTGCCGATGCTGGAAACGGTACGTCCCGAAAGCCCGAACGTGCAGGCGCTGATCGTAACGCCGACCCGAGAGCTGGCGATTCAAATAACGGATGAAGTCAAGCGCTGGGCGGCCTTTAAAGAGCTGAGCGTGCTATCGGCTTACGGCGGACAAGACGTGGAAAGACAAATACATAAGCTCGAGGGCAGCGTACATATTATAATTGCAACGCCCGGCCGCTTGCTCGATCATATCCGCCGCGGCACCGTTAAACTGCATAAGCTGTCGATGCTGGTGCTGGATGAAGCCGACCAAATGCTGCATATGGGCTTCTTGTCGGAAGTGGAGGAAATTATCTCCGTTACCCCATCCAGGAGACAAACGCTATTATTCTCGGCCACTATGCCTCCGCGTATCCGGCAATTAGCCAAGGAATATATGCGGCCGCCTGTTGAAATCGAAGTGAAAGCGAAACGCGTGACGCTGGATGAGATCGAACAAGTCGTTATTCAAACGACAGACCGCGGGAAGTTCGAGGCGTTATGTAAAATTATTGACGAAGAAAATCCGTATCTCGCGATGGTTTTTTGCCGGACGAAGCTGCGGGCCAGCAAGCTGCGTACCGAGCTTGCCGAGCGAGGGTATTCCTGCGATGAGCTGCACGGGGATTTGACGCAGGCCAAACGCGAACAGGTGATGAAGCGGTTCCGCGACGCCAAAATTCAGCTGCTTGTCGCCACCGATGTGGCTGCGCGCGGGCTGGATGTGGAAGGCATTACCCATGTCATCAACTACGATATCCCGCATGACGCGGAAAGTTATATTCACCGCATCGGCCGCACCGGGCGAGCGGGTCAGACCGGCAAGGCGATGACGTTCGCCGCTCCGCGAGACGGGGCTTATCTGGAGCTGATCGAGCGCGGAATTAAGGCGACGCTGTCCAAGCGCTCAGGCCGCGGGCAGCAGGCGGATGCTGGCGGAGCGGCGGAGCGGCCGGGACGCGGCGGCGCAGAGCGCCAAGGGCACGGGACGCGCGGGCAGAGCCGCGGCGGCGGCAGAGCCGGGCAAGGCCGCGGCGGCGGCAGAGCCGGGCAAGGCCGCGGGCGCGGGGCGGCGCAGGGCACGCAGCGCGGCGCGAGCGGACGCGGCAGCGAGACCGTGCGCAGCGGGCCGGGCTGGCAAAGCGAAGCCGCAGGCGCTCCGGAACGCGGCGGGCGCGGGCGGGCTGATGCCCCGGGACGCAGCGCGCGGGGCGCACAAGGTCGACGCGGCGGAGCGTCTGCCTTTGGCGGCGACGCGATGGAACGCGAGGAAGCCCAAGGGCAGCGAGCTAGCAGGCAGGGCCGCGGCGGAGCGGCCGATGCCAGCGCCGGAGCGCAGCGGGGCAGCGGGCGCAGGAACGCCGGTGAGGCCGGCGCCAGAGCCGGAGCGCAG
This sequence comes from Paenibacillus sp. JCM 9796, assembly GCF_055379675.1. NCBI lineage: Bacteria > Bacillati > Bacillota > Bacilli > Caryophanales > Paenibacillaceae > Paenibacillus > Paenibacillus sp. JCM 9796. The sequence goes on along the minus strand of NZ_AP043723.1, from coordinate 3,224,832 downwards.
CAAAGCAGCGGGCGCAGGAACGCCGGCGAGGCCGGCGCCAGAGCCGGGGCGCAGCGAAGCGGCGGGCGCAGGAACGCCGGCGAGACCGGCGCCAGAGCCGGGGCGCAGCAAAGCGGCGGGCGCAGGAACGCCGGCGAGACCGGCGCCAGAGCCGGGGCGCAGCAAAGCGGCGGGCGCAGCGGGGCGAAGCCGGGACGGCGCGGGCGTTAATGGACGCGCCGCCGGTGCCAACCTTTACCTCAGATCGGAAGTCATGTAATATGAAATATGAGGTAATCGGAAAGAAACTGCACTTCACTAACGAAGGAGGCTTTCCATGTACGAACTGAAAGACAAAGAACTCATTTTTGTTTTTACGGGCCCTAACGGCGCCGGTCGAAGAACGGTAGCTCAAATGTCAGGCAATACGCTAGGGATCAAGCAGGTCATTTCCTACACGACCCGCCCTCCCCGACCGTCCGAAATGGACGGCCAGGACTATCACTTCGTTTCGAGTGAAACTTTCGCAGCGGCTGAAGCCAACAACGAATTCATCGAGGTCGTCGAGATCGACGGCAACCGGTACGGGATTAAAGAGGCCGACGTCGCGGAACAGCTGCAAAAATTCGGTGCCGTTTACCTCGTGCTTAACCGGTTTGGCGCGGAAGCGTTGAAGAAGATTTACGGTGACAAGATCGTCCGTATCTTCATTTACGCCGACCGCGAGACGGTCGAACGCCGTGAGCAAGAGCGTGGAGATTCTCCTGAACTCATCAAGCGCTACATGTCCCACTATGATGAAGAAATGGCTTATAAAGACTCCTGTGAACACGTTTTCGAGAATCTGGACCTGGCGCATACCGTGTTCGACTTAACCAAAACGCTGGATGAGACTTATTTAAAACGCAACTTGCTCGATCTGGATTAACCGGTAGTACCGTAATTAAGAAAAGCTCCTGGTCGGAGCCCTTAAAGAAGATACTTTCGCGTTCCAGCTTGCTATATTAAGAAAGACCGATGACCCGGATACGGGGTCAGCGGTCTTTTTTAAGCATTACGCATGAGGAGGCCTCCCCATCATGACTATCTTATTTATCGAACCGACGCCAAGTCCCAACACGATGAAAATAACGGTTTCGGAGAAATTGCCCGAGTCCGTACGCCAGACGTATACGAAAGATCAAGCTGCAACTGCGCCGGAGCCTTATAACCGGCTGTTGGCGATCGACGGCGTCCGAGGTCTATACCGCGCCAGCGACTTTATCGCTCTGGACCGGACCCCTAAAGGGGATTGGCAGCAAATCCTGGAGAATGTCCGGGCGCTTCTGGGCGAAGTTACGCCCGGCGCCGGGTCGGAGCTCGCTTCTGTCGATGCTTCGTCTTCTCCGGATACGTCTTATGGAGAAGTTGCGGTGAAGCTGCAGCACTTTCGCGGCATTCCGCTGCAAATCCGCGTATCGGCAGGCGGAGAAGAGAAACGCGCGGCCTTGCCCGAACGATTCTCTCAAGCGGCGGTTCGGGCCGCTTCGGCTTCTCCGAATCTCATTAAAGAACGCTCCCTTGAAGACTGGGATACGCGTTACGGTGAACTGGCCGACGTGCTGGAAGACATCGTGCAGGAAATCGACGCTTCTTACGACGACGCACGTCTGGAAGAGCTTGTCGCCAAAGCCGCGCTAGGCCCCGTCGCCGAAGGCGCGCAAGAAGTAGCCGCGGCCGCGAGAAGAACGCTTTCTTTTGCAGAAACGGAGCGGCAGTTGAAATCGGAGGATTGGAAGCAGCGCTATGCGGCCCTGCAACAAATCAAACCGGGCGCAGACACACTGCCGTTGCTGGTTCTCGCGCTGCGGGATGAACAAACGGCTATCCGTCGTCTCGCGACCGTTTATTTAGGCGACCTGAAGGACGAATCCGTGCTTCCCTATTTGTACCAGGCGCTTAAGGATGCTTCCCCTTCCGTAAGACGAACCGCGGGCGATACTTTATCCGATCTCGGCGATCCGGCTGCGCAGGATGCGATGATCGGCGCCTTGCGCGACTCGAACAAATTGGTGCGTTGGCGGGCGGCGCGTTTCTTGTATGAGGTCGGCGACGAACGCGCATTGCCCGCTCTTGCGGCGGCAGCCGACGATCCTGAATTCGAGGTGCGCATGCAAGCCCGAATGGCGCTTGAACGCATCGAAGGCGGTCATGCCGCCGAGGGCTCCGTCTGGCAGCAGATGACGCGTCGCAACGAGACCTGACATTTCTTACCCGATAATCCCCGTGAATCGTAACGATTTACGGGGATTTTTGCAGCTGCGCGGGAAAGAGTCGATGCCGGAATCTTTCGTACTCTATAATGCTGATAGCTGATATAATAGTCCCATGCCGGACTTTAGAACCATGTCTGCAGAATCAGTGCTACATCCCTTCGACCTGACTATTGACTTGCTAGAATAAGGAGAGAGTTTCTTGCGCAAAACGATTGCCGTCCTATCGTTAACCGCCGCCGTTGTCATTTCACCCCTTGACGTCTTCGGCCTTACCTTCAACTTCGGGAACGCCTACGCCGCCCCCGTCGCTCCATCCCCCCAATTGGTCATTAACGGCAGCGTCGTGACCGCCGACACGCCCTTTCTATGGGGGGGATTACACGGGAACACTTTATACGCCCCCGCCCGTCTTGTTCTGTCCCGACTCGGCTATGACCTTACCTGGAACAGCGAGGAACAGTCGCTTCAAGCTGCGATCGAGGGCCAAACCGTCCTCCACAAACCGGGCAGCACAACCTGGCTGATCGACGGGTACGTATTCAACTTCGACGATGCCTCCTTGATCCGGGACGGCTCGACTTGGTTGCCCGTACAGCCGGTTGCCGAAGCGCTCGGACAACACCTCGTGTGGAGTCCGCTCACCGCTACTTTATATGTGAAATCGACGCTCGCCGCCTCCATTTCAGAAACGCTCAGCTATGGCTATACGCGGCTTAGCTATGAAGGCGAAACGAAAGACGGCCTGCGGCACGGCTTCGGCCAGCTTTTCGTGGACGGCGTCCTGTGGTATGAGGGCGAATTCGACACGAACCAAATGAACGGTTACGGCAAGCTGTACACCGATAGCCGCCTCCAGTACGAAGGCGGGTTCGTCAAGAACAAACCTCACGGTCAAGCCACCTTCTATTACCCGGACGGCTCTTCCTACATCGGAGAATTCCGGAACGGGCATCAGACAGGGCAAGGCAGCTTCTACGATGCCCGCACCGTCATCCGCTACCGGGGAGAATGGGTAAACGGTTTGATGGAAGGACACGGGGAGATTTTCAACGCCAAAGGCACCATGACCTATTCCGGTGAAGTCCGCCAAAACCGTAGACACGGCTATGGCGTCAGCTACGACGAGGCCAACAAGAAATCGTACGACGGCCAATGGAATAACAACCTCCGCTCCGGTACGGGCAGATCCTATACCCCGGACGGTAAGCTGGCTTACGTCGGCCAATGGAGCGAGGACCGCAAACACGGAAGCGGCTATGCTTACCGAATCGGAAATCTGGATTGGTATGAGCCTAATGATAAGGGTGAGCTGACCAAAACCTCAAAACCAGCGACGGAAATGACGGAGGTTCGCTACCGAAACGATGTTAAAACCATGGAGGGGCAAAAGCTGATCTACTCCGGAGACGTCACAACCGAAGGAATCCCGAACGGAACCGGTAAGTTAAGCAAACAAGGAGGGCTGCAGCCAGCTTCAGGACGGGGGACGCTTTACGCCTACCGTACGTATTATGAGGGTCAGTTCGTGCTTGGGGAGATGACAGGGATGGGGAAATATTACGACGAGCAGGAAGCTCCCGTCTACGAAGGGCAAGTCGTAAACGGCTTGCGTCAGGGACAGGGCCGCGGTTACGAGAACGGCGTGCTCGTCTATGACGGCGAATGGAACCATAACGAGAAGAGCGGTATCGGACGTTCGTATACGTACGACAAAGCGTTTACAGGAGCTTCCTTCGAAGGCCAAGCCTCGCTCCTCATGTATGAAGGACGCTATATCGCGGGCAAGCTTGCGGAGCAGACGGCTGTTTACAAATATTACGGGAATTTCAAACAAGGGGTCCCCGACGGCGTGGGCTCCGTCCTGATGCTTCACGATTATAAGAACGATAGCGGTCCGAAATCGCTCGACAAGGAGCAAGGAACGGCTTGGCTTGTGTATGAAGGAGATTTCATGGCGGGTGTGCGCGAGGGGATGGGCAAGCTGTATGAGAACAATACCCTCGTGTACGAGGGAGGCTTCGCTCAAGGCTTGCGCAGCGGCGACGGCACCGGCTACGAGAACGGTATGAAGCATGTCGGGAAATACGCAGCCGATCTCAAGAACGGACAAGGCAGCATCTACGACATGCACGGCACGCTGCGTTATCAGGGAAATTTTAAAGACGGGAAGAAAGACGGCTTCGGTAGAGCTTACACCGAGTTTGGAGATCTCTCCTATGAAGGAAGCTATAAAAACGACTTGAAACACGGCTTCGGCAAGCTTTACAGCGAGGGAACGGTCTATTATCAAGGCGAATTTCGCGAAGACAAGACCTTAAGCCAATATTTAAACGAATTAAAGGATACGGAGTAAAGGAGGACTTCCGGCTTGCCAAAGCATTTCTGGGTATTATTCGCGTTGATTTTGTTTCTAGGCGCTTATGGCGAAGGGGCCCGCGCCGAAGAACATCCAGGTTCGGGAGCTCCATCAGCTTCCAGTCAGCAGGAAGCTGCATTAACAACCGTGAGCGGAAGCACCTACAGCAGCAAGCTTGCCGGTCTGAGGTTCAGTGCGGGGGCGCTGCAGCCTTCCTTTAGTCCCGAGCAATATGACTACCTATTGCATGCGCCTTATGAAACCGACTTTGTGGAAGTGGAAGTGATTCCGCGAGACCCGAACTCGTCTTTATCGGTCAATACGTTTTGGTTAAAAAACACGAACGTATTTCGCAACCAAAACGCGTTGAGCGTCGGCAATAATTACTTTGAGATCGTCGTAACGGCTCTTGACGGGGATATTTCGATCTATCGGCTGAACATCATACGAGGTGTTCCTTCCAGCGAAAGAAATTTAAAGTCGCTATCTTTCAGTACGGGACGCTTGTATCCGTCCTTCGACCCCAGCGTGACCCAATATACCCTGTATGTCGATCATCCTGTTAAGTTTTATACCGCTATCGCCAGGACGGAAGACGCCTCCTCGCGATTATCGTTTAACGGTACGGCAACGCCCAGCGGAGGTCTTTATACGAACGATGCACCTCTGGAAGTCGGGACTGCCAATACGCTAAATGTCATCGTTTCCGCCCAAGCAGGCGGCTCGAAAACTTACACCATCACGATCAAACGCGCCGAAAACCTTGTCAAATCAACCCCAACCGGACACAGCGGCTTCTACAACACGAGTCCGGTTGCGAAGCCGAATACGGAGACGCTGAAGGAACAGAACGGTCAAGTCAAAGCCGTAGTCGAAATTGTCAAGGACCCTTACGCAGCAGCTCTGGAGGCCAAGAATGAACCGCTTGTTTTTATCGATGCGGCTAGCGGCCAATACCATCACGTGCTGGAGGTCAAGCTGGCCCCCGATCTATGGAAAGCCGCCGGCTATAACGGGAAAGCGCTGGATGTGATCATGAACGATCTGGACGTCGTGCTTAAGCCGGGTCCGGTTCCCCCTGCATCGAAGGATACCGGAGCCCGGCTCTCCTCGAGGAAGCTGGAATTATCCGGTCGCACGGAGTGGGAGCAGAAGCCTCCTACGGCCAGTTACGCGGCGGCCGCGTTCCTCTTGACCTTCGAGTCGTTCGGTACTTATACGGCGCAGTTATCCCATCCGCTTGATATCGCGCTGGAGCTGAATCCGGCGAAAGTTCGCAACGCTTCTTCGCTGGCGGCCTACCGGTATGACGAAGCTTCGAAGCGTTGGCAGTTTCTCGGGGGCGAGCTGAAGCCCGGCAACAGGTACGAGTTCCGCTCCGATACGTTCGGCCTCTTCGCTGTCATGGGCGAGGATCGGTCATTCAGCGATACGACCGGCCATTGGGCGGAAAGCAGCATCGAGATCATGACGACCAAGCGCATCGCAAGCGGGGTCGGCGACGGCAAGTTCGAGCCCGATGCGCCCGTGACGCGTGCGGAGTTCGCGGCGCTGCTGGCGCGCTCCATGGAGCTGCAGGAGCTCCGGACCCTTTCGTTCGCCGATGTGCCCGGGGATGCCTGGTATCGCTACGAGCTTGGCAAAGCGGCGGCCGCCGGGTTCATCGAAGGCATCGACGAAGCCACCTTCGCGCCGCAAGCAACGATCACACGCGAGCAGATGGCGGCGATGCTGATGCGCGCGTACAGCTTCCGAACGAAAATCAGGCTGAACGACATTCTTTTGCCGTCAGCATCGAAGTTCAGCGATGAAGCGAGTGCCTCGCCATGGGCCGCCCGCAGCATTCGATTGGCAGACGCCGTCGGTCTTATGAACGGCTCTCCCGACGGCGCTTTTCATCCGAAGGCATCCGCCACCCGTGCGGAAGCGATCGTCGTGCTGCTGCGCCTGATCAACAAAGCTGCCTCCTGACAGCCTATCACCGCCTATCTGACATAGGCGGTTTTCTCATCGGCATGCGTGTCCTTACTTTAGCAGATTAATGATTATACTATAGCTGATTAATGATTATTGATATTAATGTCCTTGCTCTTCATCACAGCTCCGATTTACGCTTGGCTTGACGAATTCGGAAGAGAACGCTACGCTTGGCGTAATTTTAGGGGAAATCATATAGGAGGTAAATGAATGCGTTATGTCATTTGCTCCGGAGGGCAGCTCGGCGATTGGGCCCTCGCGGAATTACGCGAAGGCGATGTGCTGGTCGGCGCGGACCGGGGCGCCCTGTTTCTGGTAGATCGCGGGTTTAGCCCGGATATGGCCCTAGGCGACTTTGACTCGGTTAGCGCCGGGGAGTTGATGCGCATCCGGACAGGCAGCAGGCGGTTTGAAGCTTGCGACCCGATTGCGAAGGACTGGACGGACACGGAGATGGCCTTGCGCTGGGTTCTCGCCCAACAAGACCCTAAGCCCGACGAAGTCGTGCTGCTTGGCGTGCTGGGATCGCGGTGGGACCATTCGCTGGCCAATATCCACCTGCTGCGCGTACTGCTTGAAGCCGGTGTGCGCGGCCGCATCGTCGACGAAACGAACGAGCTGCACCTCGTCGACGGCTCCATGCCGCTGACGCTCGCCCGCACGCGCCATACCTACGTCTCGCTGCTGCCGCTCAGTCTCGAGGTGACGGGCATTACGCTGAACGGCTTTCAATATCCGCTGCTTGACGCGACGCTCACCATTGGGCAATCGCTAGGCATCAGCAATGTCTTGCTGGAACAAACAGGAACAATCCGCCTTCGCGACGGGCTGCTGCTTGCGATTCAAAGTATGGACTAGCCGTAGTTACGAAAAAAAGCCTCCCTTTACATTCAAAAAGGGGGGCTTCTTCTGTTACGTACGCTTCTGCCCTACGACGTCGTCGGTTCAGCTCCTGCCGCCCGGGGCCGCGCCGCACCCGTGCCCATATGCTTGCGCAGCGCCTGCTTGGACAACGTGCCGATTTCGCGGCCGTCGATCCGGATTTCACCGCCCGACGGCTCGTAGAAGCCGAGCAGCAGATTCATGATCGAGCTTTTGCCCGATCCGGTGTGCCCGACCAGCGCGACGGTTTCTCCCTTTCTCACTTCGAATGAAATGCCCTTCAGCACCGGCTCCCCCGATTTGTAGGCGAAGGAGACATTGTCGAACACGACGTGTCTGCAGGCCGGTCCGTCTCTTCGACGCGCACCGGTTCGCCGCCTTCGAGATCGAGCAGATGGAACACCTTCTCCGCCGATACGACGGCGCGCTGAGCGTTCATCAATGGGTCTAAGATTCCGATAACCGGCTGGAAAAAGCGCCCCAGGTAATCGATAAACGCGTAAAACACCCCATATTTTGGTTGATACTCCACCGTTTTATTTGAAAAAGTTGCCGCCTCCCGCCTCAGGCTCGGCTCAGGATCGGCTCATTGGAACGCGCCCAGCACTACGACCGCCGCCGCCGCAACCATGAAGGCAGGCAGCAAATTGGCCACTTGGATACGGCGCAGCTCGAGCAAATTTATACCGACCCCGATAATCAGCACGCCGCCGACCGCGGTCAACTGCACGATGATCTCATTCAGCAGAACCTTATCCAGCAGCGATGCTATCCATGATGCGCCGAGCGCGATCGATCCTTGGTAGACGAAAATCGGCAGCGAGGAGAACAACACTCCGATGCCCATCGTCGAGGCGAAAACAACCGACAGCAGGCCGTCCATCAGCCCCTTCGTGTACAAAATGACGTGGTCGCCGCGCAGCCCGCTGTCCAGCGAGCCGAGAATCGCCATAGCCCCGATGCCATACACCAGCGTCGCGTTCACAAATCCGGCCGCAAGGCGCCCCTTCGGCCGTTCCCCGCCCCGCCGCCGGGATGGCAGCCGGCTCTCCGCCGCGTATACCGCCCGCTCCAGCGCCTGGCCAAGTTGCTGCAGCCTATGCTCCAGACGCAGCCCTTCGCCGATTAACCCGCCGATCGTCAGACTGATCACGATCAGCAGAAAATTGTCCGATTTCAGTGCCATCGACAAGCCAAGCACCACCAGCGCCAGTCCGATGCCGTGCATCAGCGTCTGCTTCACGCTTTCGCTCATCCGGCCTATTCCGATGCCCAGCAAGCTGCCTGCGACTATCGCCGCCGCGTTCACTATCGTCCCCCATAAAGCCATATCCCGTCCGCACAATCCCTTCTAAGTTTAAGAATGGAACCATCATACCTCGGCTCGGGCCCGGGCACAATAGCCTCGGGTTAAGACCGTCTCCTATGGACATACTTCCTTGCGGGCGGGGGTATACTAACGACCGAATCAGGTATAAGGAGGGTTTTGGCAATTATGGCGGAAGACAAAAGAATGGAGCCCGTTTCGGGCGAAGAAGTGGAGACCGACGGCATCTATGAGAACGAATGGGGACGCGAGGAAACGTTAAAGCGCGGCGACGAGTTTCCATATGATCCAGTGAACGGCCAGACGGAATGGAAACTGACCAGCCTTGCGCTGGAAAGCCAGGAGAACGAAATGTACAAGGACAACAAGGCCAACACGGAAAAGCGCATGCATCTGGACTTCGGCACGAAGGAAGCGAAGGAACGGCCGAGACCGGAGTGAGCAACATAGACTGGCTCAGCCAAGGAACCGCCCGGCACATGGTGCCGTAGGCGGTTTTGGCATTGTCGGCCGGCTGCGCCTGCAGGGAAACCCGATTCGTCCACTTGATGTTCTCCGTGCTTTCACGACCACGAAAATAGCGCCCTCCTTCACAGGAGCGGCGCTATCCTTATTCCGCTTTACTCGGCGTGCATGATTTTGATCAAGTTCGTCGATCCGGACTTGCCGATCGGCACGCCGGCGGACACGATCACAAGCTCGTCCGGCTGCACGACGCCCGACTGCTTGCCGTGGCGAATGGCTGACTCGAACATCTCGTCCGTCGACGCTACTTCATAACCTTGCACCGGCGTCACGCCCCATACCAAGCTGAGCCGGCGCAGGATTTGCTCGTTGGGCGCTACGGCGACGATCGGCGCCTTCGGGCGGTACTTCGATACCATCCGCGCGGTAAAGCCGCTTTCCGTCGGCGTGATGATCGCCTTTGCGTCCAGCTCCAGCGACGAGCTGACGACCGCTTGGCTGATCACTTCTGTCACGTCCGTCCTATGGAGCGCCGTCCGCTTGATGAACTGCTCGCGATAATCGATCGACGCTTCCATCCGCTGCGCGATCGACGCCATCGTCCGCACCGATTCCAGCGGATATTTCCCGGCCGCCGTCTCCCCGGACAGCATGATCGCATCGGTGCCGTCAAGCACGGCGTTGGCGACGTCGCTCGCTTCCGCCCGCGTCGGACGGGGATTGGACTGCATCGAGTCCAGCATATGAGTCGCGGTGATGACGGGCTTGCCGGCGATATTGCATTTTTGAATCATCATCTTCTGGATATGAGGCACGTCCTCCACCGGCACCTCGACACCGAGATCCCCGCGCGCCACCATCAACCCGTCCGAGACCGCGAGAATGGCATCCAATTCATCGACGCCTTCTTCGTTCTCGATCTTCGAGATGATCTGAATATGCCCCGCTCCCTGCTCCTCCAGCAAACGGCGAATTTCCAACACATCCTCGGCCTTCCGCACGAAGGAGGCGGCGATAATGTCCACGCCCTCCTCCACACCGAAGCGAATATGCTCGATGTCCCGATCCGTTACCCCCGGCAGCGACGTATGCGTCCCCGGCAAATTTACGCCCTTGCGCGGTTTGATGACGCCCCCGTTCATAATCCGGGTATGAATCTCGGTCCCTTCGACCGACTCCACGTTCAACTCGATCAGCCCGTCATCAAGCAAAATGCGCGAGCCCGGACCTACATCCTTCGTCAGCTCGGCATAATTCACCGCGATCCGCCGTGCGTCGCCTTCGATGGGCTCGGTCGTCAGCGTCAAGCGCCCGCCCGTTTCCAGCATATAAGAGCTGTCCTTTAATTTGCCTATGCGAATTTCCGGACCTTTAATATCCAACAAAATCGCCACCGGCTTCCCGGTTTCCCGTTCGGCCTGGCGCACCTTCGCGATGCGCCCCCGCTGCTCGTCCAAATCGCCGTGCGCCATATTCAAGCGGGCTACGTTCATCCCCGCCTCAATCATTTGCTTCAACATCGGGACATGATCACAGGCAGGTCCCATCGTACATACAATTTTTGTCTTCGGCATCGTTCATACCCTCCGCATCAAGCTCACATTGTCGATGCCATTGTACCCCTCTCATTCGAAAGTGACTATGAATTATAGTACGCTAAGTGTATTATAGTATCATCTTTTTGCGTGTAGTCGTGCACCTTCCACATGGGGAAAAAAGCGGCTCACGATTCACAATTAGACGGAGGTTCGTCCCATGTTAAGCGTAAAATCGGTCTCCCGCCACGCCGGCACGATGCCCTGGTTTGAAGAAAGCGGACAAGAAAACGCCTTATGGTCCTTTATTCTGGTCGGTTACGGCAAGTGTGTGTATTGGCTTGAAGGCGAGAAGGTGCTGCTGGAGAAAGGCGATGTGCTCCTGATCCCGGCGGGAACAAGCTTTTACGGTAAAAGCATCCCGTCGTTATCTCACGAGAAGTACGTCATAACGTTCGCCGTCTCGACTGAAACCGGTTTGGCGCTGCCGATCACCGCGGTCACCCATCCCTTGCACCTGCGTTCGACACAAGCCGACCTGCTGCTCGGCCGTATCCAGACGATGTGGGAGGAGTGGACAGAGCAGTTCCCTTACCGCGAAGCGATGGGCCACGCGCTGCTGCTCGAAATGCTGACCCGTCTCAACCGCGAATGGGATCACGGACCGCGTTCCTCCGTCAAGCATCGCCAGGCCGAAGCGATGAAAGCTTACATCAAGAACCATTACCGCGAAAAGGTGACCAAAGACGAGCTCGCCGCCGCCATCGGCAAGAGTCCCAACTATGCAGCCACCCTATTCCGCCTGACAACGGGGCAAACCATCAGCGATTACGTGCACGCGATGCGCATCAAGACGGCGATCTACATGCTGCGCCATTCACAGCTGACCGTCGGCGATATCGCCGACTACTTAGGTTACTGCGACACGTCGTATTTCCACCGCACGTTCCGTCGGTTGACCGGCGCCTCGCCGTCGGTGTATATGAAAGAGCGCGTGGAACCGCTGCAATAATCGCAGGCGGCAGCCGAGGCTCGCGACTCGGTTGGCTGGCTGCAGCAGTCTGGGCAAGCGACTCGGATGGATGGCTGACTGAGACAGTGCGAGCGCAATAGCGCGCGCTGGTACAACGATTCACTTTCGTTACCAGCTTCTCGCGCAGACAAAACAAATAGCGGAACACCGATGCGCTATTCCCCCTTTCCCGGCGATCGCCCTGGAAAGAGACAAATAAGACCTCGTGGTTCCGCTATTTTTCTAACTAGGCTCGCAAGCGCAAAATAAAGCACCCTCGTTCCGCTATTGGGCTTGATTTGCGAGCGCTGGAGTCAGCCTAAACTCATTACTTCCGCCCGTAGTCCGCCTTAATCTCGCCCCACGCCTTCGTATTCCACTTCACAATCGGATTCGAATACGTATTGTTGCGCAGCCAAGCTTCCGCACGGTCAACCAGCTCCCAAATTTCCCGGGTCGACGCGTCGCGCGGCAGCGTGGAGGCAGCCGCCTTCTTGCGCACCCAACTGATCGCCGTCATCGAGTCGCTGTAGATCGTCATCGCGCTGCCGATTTTCTTCAAATGGGCGAGCCCGTGCACAATCGCGAGAAACTCGCCCATATTATTGGTGCCTTTCGAGATCGGCGGGTGTTGAAACACGATCTCCCCTGTGCGCGTGTATACGCCTTTGTACTCCACAATGCCGGGGTTGCCGCTGCAGCCGACGTCGACCGACAGGCTGTCGAGGTCGGGCACGCCGACGTCGTCAGCTCCCACTGCGTCTCCGGATGCCCGGCCGCCGCCCTTGCCTCCTGCAGACGAAGCCGCTTTCGCCGCCGTGCTGAACGCCTTCTTCCAGCCGGCTACGAACATCTTGCGCGCTTCTTCCTCGCTCTCGTAAGACTTGAACTTCGCTTGCGGATATCCGTTCGTCTGCGCCTGGCATTCCGCCCACGTCTTGTAAACGCCGGGCTGCTTGCCTTCCCAGACGACATAAAATTTCGATTTCGCCACCCTGCAACCGTCCTCCTATTCTGATCGCTCCTTGGCCTACCCGCTACTGCCCCAGATGCCGCTTGAAAAATTCGATAAAATACGCCCCATACTTGAAAAATTTCGCCTCGCCGACGCCCTTGATCTTCAGCATGGCCGCCGGATTCGTCGGCTTCACGCCGCACATCTCGCGCAGCGTGCTGTCCGGGAAAACGATGTAGGGCGGAATCCCCTCGCGTTTCGCGATCTCCGAGCGCAGCTTGCGCAGCTCGTCGAACAGCTCCGTCTCCGCGTCCTGGACGACAGCCGCCGCAGGTTTCACCCGAATGCGCTGCACGACGCGTTCCGTCCCGGCCAGTACGGCGCCCGCCTTGGACGACAGCTTGACGGTCGGGAACTTTCCTTCGGCCAGCTGCAAATACCCTTCGGCGACAAGCAGCTGGATCAGGTCGACGATTTCCTTCTCCGTCCGCTGCTTCATCAACCCATAAGTGCTCAGCTCGTCGAAGCCGAAATCGAGCACCTTTTTGTTCCTCGACCCTTTGAGCACCGAAGCGACCAGCGTCACCCCGAACCGTTCCCGCATCCGCCGTACGCAGGAGAAAATCTGCTGCGCTTCCAGCGTAATGTCCGTCATCTCCATATCTGGACTTGAGCAGTTGCTGCACTGTCCGCAATCCTGCTCCAGCTCCCCGCCGAAATAGCGGACGATGTACCGCTGCAGACATTGCGGCGTATGGCAATAGTCCGCCATCTGCTGCAGCCTGCGGTACTCCTGGGCCTGCCTCTCGGGACTCGCAACCGACTGCTCGATCAGAAACTTCTGGATCAGAATGTCCTGCGGGCTGAACAGCAGCAAGCAATCGCTCGGCTCCCCGTCCCGTCCGGCGCGGCCCGCCTCCTGGTAATAAGCCTCCATGTTTTTCGGCATATTGAAATGAATGACATACCGCACATTCGACTTGTCGATACCCATTCCGAACGCATTGCTTGCGCACATGACGCGCACTTCGTCGTAGAGAAATTGCTCCTGCGCCTCCGCGCGCTCTTTATCGGTCATCCCCGCATGATATTTCCCGGCCGCCACGCCCTGCTTTTTCAAAAACTCGCACAGCTGGTCGACTTCCTTGCGCGTCGCCGCGTACACGATCCCCGCTTCTCCCGCATGAGCGCGAATGTACCCGGTCAGCACGTCGCGCTTGTTCTCGCCCTTCACCACGGTGAACGACAAGTTCTCGCGGGCGAAGCCGGTGACGAACACCCCCGGCGCTTCCAGCTTCAGGTGCCGGACGATGTCCTCACGCACCTGATCGGTTGCCGTCGCCGTGAACGCCGCCAGCTGCGGACGCCCCGGCAGATGCGCCACCAGCTCGCTGATCCGCATATAGCTCGGGCGAAAATCATGTCCCCACTGCGACACGCAATGCGCCTCGTCGACCGCGACCATCGGAATGGTCAGCTCGCCGAGTAAATCGAGGAAACGCTCCGACTCGAGCCGCTCGGGAGCGACATAGAGCAGCTTATATTCGCCGCGCGCCGCCTTGCGGATACGCGTTTCCACCTGCGCATAGGTCAGCGAGCTGTTAATATAAGCGGCCGGTACGCCAATGCTGTCGAGCCCGTCCACCTGATCCTTCATCAACGAGATGAGCGGCGATATCACGATCGTCGTTCCGCTCATCATCAGGGCGGGAATTTGGTAACAGATCGACTTTCCGCCGCCGGTCGGCATAATGCCGAGCGTATCGCGCCCTTCGAGCAGGCTCGCGATAACCGCCTTTTGCCCTTCCCGAAAATCGGGATATCCGTAATATTTACGCAGCAGCTCGCGTGCCTCCGCCATACGGCGGGACACCGGGATGCTGGAGATTTCCTCCACCCGCATATCCGGACCCGGATTCCATGAACTCACGCCTCAACTTCCCCCTCGCCCTTACGCCGCAGGCTCGCCCAACGCGAAACGAACGGCTCCCCGTCCCACAAGACGTCCGTGGCCGCACGCCGCGCCTTCATCTCCGGCTTATCCAGCAGCGTAAAGAAATTTTCCGTCGGCAGCTCGCCCAGGCCGTGCTTGACCGACAGCTTGTTCAAATAATCGCGCCGTGAATCGGACCCGGCGTCCCGCGACATATTGCCGCCGCTTTGCCCGAAGGCATACAGCACGCTTGCGACCGGCACCCTTTTCACCCGATAATGAGCCGATGCCCGCAAGATGAAATCCCAATCCCAGTAATTATAGACCCCCTCGTCGAACGGACCGAGCCTGTCGTGCAGCTCGCGCCGATACAGACAGCCGGAAGAAACGAATGTCGAGCATCGGCGCATTGCCTCCAAATCATGCTCATACGCAAACACAAAGCGGCTCGTCGCCCGGCGGACGCCCTCTTCCTCCACATAGTCGAAAATTTCCACGTCCGAATAAACCAGATCGCAATCTTCGATCTCCCGCACCATCCGCTCCACGTGCGTCGGCAGCAGCAAATCGTCATCGTCGCACAACAAAATGTACGCCCCCCGGACTTCAGACAACCCCCGGTTCCGGGCTGCGACATGCTTCCCGTTGCTCTCCATATTCACAATTGTGACATCGAGCTCGGGGTAGAGACCGACCGCTTCCTCAATCGGATCCCCGGCGTCGTTCACCACAATGATTTGCAGCCGTTTATACGTTTGCCTGCTCAACGATTCCAGCAGTTCGCTGAGCGTCCCCGGCCGATTGTAGGTCGGCGTAACGACCGATACGAGCGGCTGTTGCTCCATAGCGGCTCCCCTGCCTTTCCAGAAAAACATCCTACGTTCACTATACCGAAAAATAGGCAAAAGGAAAACCGAACATCTTCCCGTACGCTGCTTTCCCTTGCGGGCACCGTTTTCCCTGCGACGAACCTACTCCCGTTCCGCGTCCTCCTCCTGGAACCTTCGTCCGTTAGCCGCGTAGAAAAAGAAACACAGGCAAGTTTGAGGAGGAATAAAACATGTTAGAAATGAATGCGCCGGAATGGGGAACGGCCTGGCAGTACGCCGCCCTGTTCCTGCTTGCAGCCGCGCCCTGGCTGGAAGTATTCCTGGTCGTGCCGCTAGGCATTGCCTGGGGGTTGAATCCGACAGCTGTAGCGGTCACCGGCTTCGTCGGCAATTGGATCCCCGTGCTGCTGATCGCCTTGTTTTTCCGTCAATTCACGGCTTGGCGAACGAAACGCCGAGCGCGCAAAGCCGCTTTGGCCGCCGCGCAATCAGGCGGCACGGCAGCGGAGACCGCAACTCCAACTTCAGCCGGTACAACCGCCGAATCGAAGAAACACCGCCGCGCCAAACGCATCTGGGAACGGTACGGGATTCCGGGGCTCGCTTTGACCGCTCCCGCCATCGTCGGTACGGATATCGCCGCCTTGCTCGCGCTTACCTTCGGCTCTTCTCCGCGCTGGGTCCTGCTGTGGATGACCGTCAGCCTTGCGTTATGGACGGTTCTGCTCGCCGTCGGCTCGGTCTACGGGCTGGAGTTCATCGGTTGGTTTCAACCGAAATCCTAGGTTAAATTTAAATGAGATGCAGGATAATTTTGCGACCGTACGGAATCTGTCATATGTAGCATACAGCCGGGAGGATGGTAGTTATGGCTTGGAAGACGATTTTTGAATCGGAGCAATTGACGCTTGTCGTGGACCATGAGAAGAGCTCGGTCATGCTGGAAACGAGCAGCGGCGGATACCGTCCCCGTTACGTGACGCTGCACTGGACGCCGAAAGAGCTCGATACGGTGATCGAAGCGCTGCATAAGGCGAAACGGGAACTGGCCGGCGGCAATTCCGGCGAATAGAGCTTCCATGTCCCGGAGGACGCAGACTGACACTATATTCCGGCAAGGGCACTATGATAAAATAGGCTTACTATCGATGAACCAAGGAGGCTCTTGCCCATGCCGCGAAGAAGAAAAGAACTGCCCGTTAGTTCCGACGCGCCTCAGGAGACCGAAGCCACGGCTGCGGACACGGCTGCTCAGGCGCCGGAGTCGCCGTCTGTCGATGTCGGCGAGCCGAGGCGCAGAACCCGCGCGGCCTCACCGCGCAAGCCGGCCGCGGACACGGCTGCTCAGGCGCCGGAGTCGCCGTCGGCCGTTGCCGGGGCGCCGAGGCGCAGAACCCGCGCGGCCTCACCACGCAAGCCGGCCGCGGACACGGCTGCTCAGGCACCGGAGTCACCGTCGGCCGATGCCGGTGCGCCGGGGCGCGGAACCCGCGCGGCCTCACCGCGCAAGCCGGCCGCGAACGCGGCTGCTCAGGCACCGGAGACGCCGTCGGCCGATGCCGGTGCGCCGGAGACCGCTGCGCTGACCAAGGAAGCGGCGGTTATGCCGCCGGTCGCAAGCGAAGCGCAGACCGAAGCGGAAGCGGTCCTGCCGGCGGCGGAGCCGGCAAACGACGCGGCACCCGCTAATGTAAGCGCGTCGTCTTCGCCGGCTGATGAATCCGGTGCGGGTACGCAGGCCTTGGGCAAGGACGACGGGCTGCAGCGCCTGCTAGGCAGACGCTTGAAGAAAAAGAAACGCAACGAAACGCACGAGAAGGATAGCGTATATATCCGCAAGGATCTCAAAGAGCGGCTCGCCAAGCTCGCGGCGAACCACGGCAAAGGGTTCCGCACGCTGCTTCTGAACTACGGCTTGGAGAAAGCGCTCGACGAGCTTGAGCAAGCCGATGCCGCGCTGCGCCAAGGCGAGCAGCTTTGACCGACGCCGAAATAGCGGAACAGCGATTCGCTATTTCGGCATTTCGCCGCAACCGTACAAAAATAGCGGAACAGGGATGCCTTATTCCTCGAAATGCCGTGCTACAAGCACGGATTCGACGTAAATAAGATACCCCTGTTCCGCTATTTCCATTTCTTTGGGCAGCGCCCTTCTAGATCGGCAGCAAGCGAACGGAGTCGCGCTCGTGCAGGCCTTTTACCATACGGTACCAAGCGTCCGGCTTCTCGGTCAAGACTGCGTAGTACGTTTCCAGGAACGTGGCCACCAGCGAAGCCGGAACTGCATCCGCGTCCGCGTCGTCGATCGGCATAAAGCACAAGTCCAGGCCGTGTACGGCTTCGCCGTCAATTTGCCAAGAAGGGTGCACATAATCGAGATCCAGCTTCAGGTAGCCGAGATGTGCCAGCACTTCACGGCGCACGTAAGCATTCATCGATTTCACGCCGCCGAACTCCAGCCCTTCGGACAACGCCGGGTTATAAATTTCGGCGAACATCCCCTTCAGCTTCCCTCCGGCCTCGGCTGCCACCTGACGAAGATCGGCCATCCGGCGGCGCGCCAAGAACGGCCCGATGCCAAGACCGTCGCGACCGATAATCGTAAAGTCCGTCATCGCCACCTGCATGTCGGCATAGTAGCGGTACTCGGTCGCTCCGACGACCTGACCGTCCAAGATGGCTACAAACACGCGGATTCCGGGATCCTGCAGCGGCTCCGCCCACAGATCGTAGGCCAGCACTTCCTCCGGTGGAAACACGGTTTGCATCAGTTCGTGCATTTGCCGAAAATACGGGTCGGCGATATTTGTAATGCGATGGTAATCCAAGGCGATCCCTCCTTTTTAGCTACAGCTTACCTGTTTGCGTCCCCTTCGTCAACGCCGTCGGGGCTGCGTCCCCATCCTAGCATGCCCTCGGCGAAGGGAATCACAAACAAGCCGTTAAAAGCCGCCAAGGCGGGTTGCCCGTTAGAACCGATGAGCGATGCCGTACAAGCCCGGCCGCTCATCGGTTCAGGGCGGGGGTTACGACGCCTGAGCCGGCTCGGGCGTCCCTTTATGCAGTAGCCGCTTGCCGAAGGCCGTGCGGTACAGCAGCCGCTCCAGCAAGCCGAAGGCAGAGCCGGCCATCCAGTACAGGCCGAGGGCGATCGGCGCTCTCCACGTTACCAGCAGCGGAATCAGCATGAGCACGATTCCGAGCATCGCGCGTTTCCCGCTGCCCGGCGCAGGACCGGCCGTCTCCGTCAAAGGAATCAGGCTGACCACGAACGTCATCAGACCGGTAAGGACGGGCAGGACGTGCAGCGGGTCCGCCAGTGCCAAATGGGACACCCATGGAACAAGCAGCGAACTCATCGCGCTTCCGTGCGTCAGGAACAATCCGTACATCGCGCTTAAAACCGGGAGCTGCAGCAGGACACCGCCCATCTGCGCAAACGGGTTGACGCCATGCTCGCGGTAAAGCTTGCCGGACTCCTGCATGAGCCGGTTCGGGTTGGCGGCATGCGTTTGCTGCAGCTTTTTCAAATGCGGACCCATGGCCGCCGTGCGGATATGCTGACGTGCCGCGGTGAGATTGAAACGGAACAGCGCCATTTTGACAACCAGCGTCAGCAATATGATGGATACTCCCCAATCGTGAGTAAACGTGTGCAAATAAGATAACGCCTGTGCAAGCACGGCGATGATCGGTTGAAACCAAGTATACATAAGCCCATCGCTCCCTATGAATCGGCACCCTCAGGGTGCACGGAATAACGTTGTCCGGCCGTCCTGAGACGTACAGGCTCAACGTGTCAATCGTTAACCGATTCAGACCGGGAGCACGGAGAGTCCGAGCATTCGGAGGAACGGGGCGGTCTTTTGCGACGAACGAATACGGTACGCAAACTTTTCAACGAGCGGTTATGCGACTTCAGCACAAGCGCACAATCGACCGGCTGTACCAAGCCGTAAGGCAACCGGACTTGGGCCAATTCCGGACGCGGCAGCACGAGCAGCGCGGACAAGCCGAGAACCAGCATGAGCACCGAAAGATCTATAGACCATTCCATCGTTCATCCCCCCTTTCTTATATGCAACATGAATTTACGTGCAAGCCGGATTCAGGTTTCACACGGTGACCGTCCCTGCCTCCAGCCCCACGTAAGGCGCTATTCCGCTTGCCGCAGGGCATACAGCTTGCGGAACTTCACAAAACTGGCGACCCGCCAAGGCACGACATAAGCAACCGCGATTAAATAGAACAGCATCGCCAGCTCCGTCGGGTCAAGTCCGGACAAATAGCTTCGCAAACCCAAGCGGAGCGCGATCAAGCCGATGAGGGCAACAACGAAAGCGGCGCTTTTTTTCGGATAGATGAGTCCGTCCTCCCGCCTTTCGTAGTTCGTGGTTAGAATCATGGGAATGGACAAAACGGCCCCGCACAGCAGCGATAGCACGACTTCCTTCACGGTAAGGTGCAGCTCCGGATTCAGAAGCCCTGTAAGGCCTAGCGCCAAGAAGAGAAGCGGCAGCAGCAAGCGATAGCCTTTGCCCTTAACCGGACGGGAGGTTGCGCGCATTCTTCGCCATAGAATGAGCCCGGCTGCAATCACCATAATAAACACCGTATTCAGCTCCATCGTGAGCCTCCTCTTCGCCAAGTAAATATACCGTCACGGATCATTGCTTTACCATCTAATATTTTAGCACAAAAATGAATAGGCGACGACTCTCCCAAGATCTCCCTCCCTTGCCCGATTCCAGTTCCGCCGTTCCGCAGGTTGTTTGAAAACCTGTCACTTGACCCGGAGCCCAGGTATCATTACGCTAGAGATACCAAGGGACGGGAGGTATGGACATGGACAAAGAGGAACACGCAGCGCGCTCCGCACGGCAGCCGAGAGACGTGCTCGAGAACCGCGACGCCATGGATTCGATCGAGCGGCAGAAGGAAGGCTGGGCCAACGACGCATACGAGCAATTCGTTCAGAACGGGGGCTTGGAGCGCCTCGCGGGAATAGGGAAGCCTCTTGTCGTTCCTACCGACGACGTTCTGGATACGATTCTGCGCAATGCGAATGTAGATCCACCGTGGATCATGCTGAGGAAGGAAATCGGTTCGAATATGGCTAAAGTGATCCAGCTCTTGGATAAAACCCCGGCGACTCCGGAAATCGATGCGCTTTTGTCCGAGCTGAACAAGCAGATTATCGAGTTGAACGCGCTTGCTCCCAGCCGCTCGCTGCACCGCCATCTGATTAGCCGGCATAACGTTAGGGAGCAGTATCAGCGATGGTACGTCAAATAAGCCCCACCGGCCGCGTGATTCGGATATCGAACCACGCGAGCCGGCGGGGCTTCGCTTTTTCGTCGGGATACGGGGAGAGTTAGAAACGCTCGTGAATAACTTGATGCTCGAGCGGCAATCGATCCGTTGCCCGGCCTTCCTTCTCGGCTTTCCCGATCGGAATCATGACAACCGGCACATAACGGTCGGGAATTTGGAATTCGGAGATTAGGGCATCCTTATTGTATCCGCCCATTGGCACCGTATCATACCCTTTCGCTTTGGCAGCCAGCATCAGCTGCATGGCGGCCAACGAAGCGTTGCGAATCGCCTCGTCTCTGGCCAATCCCGGATTGTTCGCATAAGCGCCGTCGACTTGCTTCACCATCAAATCGCGAATTTCCGGCGCCGCTTTCTCGTACACCTTCGAGGTCACCTTATTCGCTTCCAGATCGCCTAACACGATAATAACAGCCGCGGCATCAGCCACTTGTTGTTGACCGAACGCGATTTTCAGCAGCTTCTCTTTATTGGCTTGCTCGCGCACTACGAGGTAACGCCAGTGCTGTAAGTTCCACGATGACGGAGCGCGCGAAGCGAGCTCCAGAATTTCGTTCAGCTCGGCGTCGGACAGCACCAACCCTTTCCGGTATTGACGCACCGAACGTCGCGAGGTCAAAAACTGCTCGGCGGAGAATCGGTTTTCCGTATTCACTTCCACTTGCTGACTCATATCTGAATCCACTCCTTTGATATTTATCTATTTAACTATATTATCATCATCATCTTACTTTAGTAAAGTTAATATATATTACATCTCCCCTTATATCTTGGTAAAAAGACATAAAAAACCCATGCCTTCAAACGAAGTCATGGGTTGCTCCACTAGGCTGATCAGGGCAAGTATAGCATGAACGTACTGCCTTGCCCCTCCCGGCTGAATACGGACAAGTATCCGCCGAGCAGCTTCGCCAGCTCCAAGCTGATGGACTGCCCGAGCCCGGTGCCGCTGTATTTCCGGCTGATGGAGCCGTCCGCTTGGCGGAACGCCTCGAAGATTAACCGCTGCTTGCCCTCGGCAATGCCAACTCCCGGACCTGGAAAGCGATCCACCTCCGATCCGGTTCCGGCCGATCCTCTTCGGCCCAATATTGCAGCTCCTCTGCGTTCAGACGTCCTTCGTGCTGTTCCCTGATCAGCTGCGACAGCAGAATGATGCTGTTAGGGGCGTCTTCTCAACACGATGCCAAGCGGCAAGGTGAACGGGAATGTCTTAGTCGTGTATGTCCAAATCGAAAAGCGACCCGAAGATCGAAAGATGAATCGCGTTAATCAAATTGACTACCAGCAGGGTTATCGGCAATTTTTTGCGGAAGGACTTGATGACGGTGAAACCAGCCGCCAAATACAAACAAGCCTGCCAAAGCGGCAGACCTCCCTCTTGCTGAAATACGTTCAAACCCGCGGAACCGGCGGAATATGTATGTATAGTCCAGTTTCAACAGAAACGCCAATGTAATCAGCACGCCGATGTTGATGAAACAACATTCAGGCCTTCTGAACTTCCATCGGCTCCTTCTTCCAGGGTCCGCCGCGCGGGACCTAACCGCTTCACGCCCGCACGGCTACCAAGCTTCCTTGACAGACTCCCGCACGGATGCCACCGCCGGCCAAGCGGGCGAGCCCTCATACGGTCCCGCCTGCAGCCGGAACATCGCATCCCACGCCCGCTGCGTCGGCTGCTCGCAGCGAAACCGTTCCGCCTGCTGGCGCATGGTCGCAAGCAGCCCGGGCGAATCGATAAGCTCGAGCACCTGATCGAGCAGCTTACGCTCCTTGGACGCGCGAATCGCAACGCCAGCCCCCTCAAGCACCGCCGCATTTTCTTCCTCTTGGCCGGGAATGGGCTTATACAGCAGCATCGGCAGCTTCATCGCCACCGCCTCGGACGTCGTCAAACCGCCCGGCTTCGTCAGCAGCATATCCGCCGCTCCCATCCAGCGGTGAATATCCTCTACGAAACCCACGATCCGAACGGAGGGCGTCGGCTTGAGCGCCAGTTCCTCCTCGAGCGACTGCTTGGCAGCCGCGTTGCTGCCGCAGACGAACACAAGCTGAGCCCGCAGCCGCAGCGCCTCCGAACGCAGCAAGGCGCGCATATCCTTGCCCATCAGCCCGCAGCCGCCGCCCATGACCAAGACGACCGGCTTGAGCGGGTCCAGACCGAGCTGCCGCCGGAACGTCTCCCTATCTCCGGGCTCGAAGAAGCTCTTCCGAATCGGAATGCCCGTCACGCTGACGCAAGAGCTGGAAATGCCGCGGCGATACAGCGCCTGGGCCACATGCTCCGAGCCGACCAAATACAGGTCGGTATGCGGCTGCACCCATAACGCGTGGTCGGCATAGTCCGTAATTACCGTCACGAGCGGTACGGACGAAAGTCCTTGCGCCTTTAGCAGCGACACGGCGGCCGACGCCAGCGGGAACGTGCAGATCACCACATCCGGCTTACGGTCGCGCAGCAGCCCAAGAAGCTTAGACATTCCCAGCTTCAAGAACGATTTGGAGAACAGCGACATCTCTTCGTTCATGCGGGACTTGCGATAAAAGTAGCCATAGAGCGAAGGAGCCTTCTCTACACCTTTCAAGAAGCAGTATCGAATGACTGGGTGCAGGAGGGCGTAGATCTCTTGCATATAATCGATAACCTCGGCCTGCACGGGAGAATCGGGCCTGCCGCAGCCTTGCGCCAGCGCACGGGCGGCTTGCCGGTGTCCGTCGCCCAGGTCGCCTGCCAAAATTAACGCGCGTACCGGAGCTGGAAGCTGATTTTTCGTATACATGGTTACGCCTCCTGCATGTTCCCATTGTTTGGATTCACTGACTTTCACTGACTACAGGTTAAAAGTTCTTACCCCTACAATACCAGATATTTCACGTCCTGGCATCTTGAAGGTAAATTCTGGTATCTCTGTTTCCGGGTATGGTATGCTTAGGTCACTTCTACACGGAAAGGAATTCGATGAGAATGAAACTACTCGCATCCGGCAAACGATTTGCGGGCTTGGCGCTGCTGTCTGTCGTCTGCGTCGTCGTGTACGCGCTGCTCCGCCTATTCAATCAGAACACGTATTACGATTTCTTGATCTGGAACTTATTTTTGGCCTGGATTCCTTATGTATTGTCGTCGGTCGCCGCCATCCTGCACGAGCGGTCCACATCCGTCCCTCGGCTCGCCTTGACCGTTATCGGCATCGTGTGGATACTGTTTTTGCCAAATGCTCCTTATATCGTAACCGATATGATTCATTTAACCATTTTGAAAAGCAATTACACAGCGGAAGGCCATCTCGGCCTCGGTTTTTCCTATTGGAACGACTTTATGGTCATCATGCTGTTCGCTTGGAACGGCCTGCTGCTGGGCGCCGTTTCGATGCACCAATGGCACGCGATCCTTCGGGTTCGGACATCATCGCAGGTCTCCTGGGTTTGCGCCGCGCTCGTCTCGTTCTTGAGCGCTTACGGCATCTTGCTGGGACGCGAATACCGGTTGAACTGTTGGGACTTGCTCACGAACCCCGCTTCGATCGGGCGGTCCGTGGTCGACAGCCTCCATCCGGAGGCGCTGTTGTTTTGCGGTATGTTCGGCTTGTTCATCTTCGCGGTGTACGCCATGGTTTACCTTCTGATGAGCAGCGCGAAGCACGCAAGTTCACGGTTGTGAAGGCCCGCGCGGCCTCTTCGTACTCGCGGAGGAAAAAGGCGGACGCTTCCCGCTTCGAATCCGGGAGCAAGCTTCGCCCGCCCCGCCGCTTATCCGTATAAATGCGTCCGCGAACCAATCCGGGCTTCCAGCCGATACGTATGCGTGAATGTGCCGGCCCCGTCCGAGGCTGGCCCCATGCCCATTGCGGCCTCGCCGCCAAAGCCCTGACCGATTCTGGCAGCGCCGAAGCCAGCGCCTGCGCCACCGTCCGGCGGCGCCAAGCCCCCGGGCCCCATGATGGTGCCCGGTCCAGCTGACAACGGTTCCCTTAAGCCGGCTGCGTTACCGTTCGCCAGCTGGTGCAAATATTTAAAATTGGGGAACGTCGTTTCGTCCATCAGATAAGCACTGATCTGCGCTCCCGGAATCCGGTAACGGTTGAGCAGGCGGATGATAAACCACGCACTGGATACGCCGGTTCCATGCCCGAAGTATCTGCCGCCCGGCATCACGATGACGTTCACGCCTTGCCACTGCATCGACTCGGGATCTACCTCGGGATTCTTGAAATACTGAACGTCCCCGGGAATCCCTTCCCCCTCGGCGTGCACCGTGATCAGCTTCAAGTCCGCATCGTGATGCCATGAATATAGATAAAGGCGGTCGAAAAATCGATCGAACTGCTCCCGACCGATAATATCGAGCACCGCCTTGTACAGCACGACTACGATCCCCATCGCACACTCGAATGCGTAGAAGTGACCGTGAATATAAATATCTTCGATCGCATCCGACGGATGAACCGTAGGCTTCAACCTAAAACCGCCTTTCATATCAAGGGTCCAGAAACGTTCGTTGCAGCGCGAATTCTCAAACGTATCGAACGCGGCTCCGCTTTCCCCCAGCATAAGCGCTGCATGCACGATCGCTGCGCGCACGTGCAGCTCAAAGCGGAGCTCTTCGAACGACGCATAATAATACGGCGTCCGGCTCAGCTGCTTCTGCTGAAGAATACTCTGCTCCAACTCACTCGACACGATATGAAACGGCGATATCGGTTCTCCCTGAATGTAAATCAACACCATCCCCCCCTCCGCCCTTACGGCGAATGCATCTTGTACATTCTATGCGGAAGAGGCGGCGAAAAGGCCTCACGCCCCCGAATTAATCCATCTCGTAGATGGACCCCGACTTGCTGGCGAACAGCTCTGCGTACACCTTCTCGGCGTATGCATCCGTCATGCCGGATATATAATCGGCGACGAGCCGGGGCCACGACCAATTCGATTGGTGTCGCTCATAGTTTTCCAACCAGTCCGGAGGCAAAATCAACCGGCCGTTCTCCGGAACGATGAAGCTGTCCCACAGCCTGCGAATCATGATTTCGCTGCGCTTCTGCAGCCGCTGTACCCGGAAGTCCTTAATCAGGGTAACCCAAGCCAGCTTCTTCAGAATCTCCATCGTGCGGTGGAGTTCCAGATCCTGCCTGCCTTCATGCACGAACGTCACTTTCTTCCAGCCTTTGACCGGATCGTCGATGATCCCCACCTTGCCGACGAACGTGCTGACCCACCGCGCCTTCATCTCCCGCCGGGTGCGCGACGCTTCGCGGTCGCAGGCCGCGTAGATCGTCTCCCACTGGGCCAAATAGTCGGTCAAGACCCGTTTCACCATGTCCGGAATGTCCACCTGATCCCAGCCGACCTCATAGTTGCCCCGGTCGTTCACAATCTCCTGGACCAAATGCTCGACCAACCGGTCGTCCTCGAAGAACGTGCGGTTCATCTGGATTTTACCGGCGCGAATCCCATCTTCGATGTCATGCGTCGAGTAGGCGATATCGTCGCACAAATCCATCAGCTGCGCCTCCAGCGTCGAGCAGCCGACAGGCATGTTCCAGCGGTCGCGAATATAGCGAATACCGTCCGTCCATTCCATCCCGTACACGCCCTTCAGACGGCCGGGTTCTTCGAGGCTGTACGGATATTTGTTGATGCCGAGCAGCACGGCCGCCGTCAAATCCAGACCGCTGCCGCTGCCCGCCCGCTTCTCCAGAAACATCAGGATGCGGTAGTTTTGCGCGTTCCCCTCGTAAGCGAGCCCATAAGACTCCTTGAGCAGATGGTTGAGCACCTCTTCACCCTTATGCCCGAACGGCGGATGACCCAAATCATGGGCCAGCGAAGCGCATTCTACGACCGCCGGGTCCAAAATCAAACCCGGATGCTCCTTCCGCTCCAGGAACGGATACTGCTTGTTCATGCGCCGCGCGGTCTCCCGCGCAATTTGCGAAACTTCGATCGAATGCGTCAGCCGCGTCCGGTAATAGTCTCCCGTTCCGGCGCCGAACACTTGAGACTTTCCCTGCAGCCGGCGAAAAGCCGGCGATTGGATCAGCCGCGCATAATCTCGCTCATATTCATCCCGTTCTTCGCTAAACGTGCCCTGAGCCGGTTCATCCAGTCGGAACTTACGCAAATCCATGGTCTTCCCCCCAAGTTGCCTGCCGATTCGCTCCCGATATTCTCTTCGTCTGGAACCGGACCGATTTTTGCAAATTGTATCACATTTGCACCATGGAGAGAAAGGACGGACCCGCCCCGGCGGGAAGGCGGCTGTCCGCTGCTTGAAAGTTACCGGTCAGCCCCCCGAGGAAGGAGCGGCTCGCGCCGCCATCAGTTCGCTCAAATATTTGGCCACATACTGGTGGCCGAACATCTCGTCATACTGAAGCTCGCGGTAAATCTCGACGTCCTCCTGCACGGAAGGCGGCACCTCGGCATACAGCTGACCGCTCGAATCGACGACCAGATTGCGCAGCAGCCCCGGCGTTTTTTGCGCCAGTTCGGCGTTGTATGCCCACGCGGCCGGCAGCTCCAGCCCGATGCGATTCAGCACATAGGCGCCGAGGAACGAGGTGCTAAGCGTCGGCACGTGCTCCTTCGGCAGCCCTTCGTTCGTCCACATGACGAACGGAACGCTATGCATGCTTTTCAACTCTTCAAGCGACCACTGCTCGGAACGTCCGGTCGAGACGAACCCCGCTTGCGCGTACACGTCGTAATCGTACCCCAGCATCGGCAGATGGTCACCGTAAAACACGATGACCGTCGGCTCATCCGACTGCTCGAAGTGATCGATCAGCAGTTGCAGGCTGCGGTCGGCATCGCTTGCGCCCTGCACGTAAGTTTCCAACGTATTTTTGGCCTCGGCGGTCTGCAAGCCTTCCGTCTTGATCGGATTGTCGCCGTATCGGTTATCGTCGTAAGGACCGTGATTTTGCATGGTTACCGCGTAAATAAACGTCGGCTCTTCGTTCTCTTCAACTTCTTGTATGATCCGGCGGGACACCTCGTCATCGGCTATAAAAGCGCCTTTGTTGACAGGATTGTCGAATCCCTCCTTGCTGATAAATTCATCGAAGCCCATGTACCGGTACACGTTCTCCCGGTTCCAGAACCAGCGCTCGTACGAATGGATGGCCGTGCTGGCGTAGCCTTGCGATTTGAAGTAGCTCGCGAGGCTCGGCAGCGGCCTGCTGATATATTGCTGATACGGAACCGATCCCGCGGGCATGAAGCTCATCGACTGGCCGCTCAGGATCTCGAACTCCACGTTGCTGGTGCCGCCTCCGAATTGCGGCGACAGCAGGAAGCCGCTTGTCATCTCCTTCTGCAGACGATGAACGGTCGGCAGCGGGTCTTCGCTGAACTTTACGTTCTTGAGCAGCGTCGGATCCCAGAACGCTTCGTTCATGATGAAGATCACATTCGGCTTCTGCGTTTGCGATGCGGCCTTTGCCTTAGGCGCGCCGACCAGCTCATTCAAGCTGTCGGCCAAGCCGGCCATGGCCGATTCACTGTAGCCAGGCGGCCGCGGCACGATCGTGTTTTTGACATTCATTGTAAACGCGAGCGCCAGCCCGTTCTCCCCGTAATTTTCCTGCTGATTCCAGACGATCTCGTTCATGCCGGCACGATCCACCAGCGCATTAAGCCATGCCGCCCGCGTACCGAAAGCGTAAAGCCCGAAGCCGCAAACCGCCACTAACGTCAGACGCGTCAGCCATCGCGGCGACATTCGCGGCATGGCCTTGCCGATCGCGAACAAGGCGATAGCGGTACCGAACACGAGGGCAAGCCGCAGAACGGCTTCCCTGCTCGTCACAAGCGGCAGTATATTCATGCTTTCTTTATTCAAAAAAATATCCCATGGAAAAAACGGCTCGCCGATCAGCTTTTTCTTGAAATAACTGATTAAGGCGACCATAGAAAGCAGCAGCACGCTTAAGCCCGCGGCCATAAACAGCCGCCCGACCAAGCCGTACAGGAATAAGAAAACAAGCATGGCCAGCAGCCCGTTCAATAGCGCCAGTTTCGGATGAGACGCCATCCAGGTCCCTGTTTCATGCAGAGACCCCCTGTGAAGCACTTCCATCCCGACAACCAGCAGCACCGGCACGATCAGCAGCGCCGCGGCTACAATAACGGGGTTCACCATTCGCCGTTTGGCGGGACGGGGTGACTTCGTTCGTCCTTGTATCACGGTTGGACGCACCCAGATCACTCTCCTATCGGCCCGCTCACGCGGCGGACATATTTGCAGTTCATGTTAAGACATTGTAAACATGAAATCTTAAAACCAGCTGAAAATATGCTGAAAGTTAAAAAATGGTTCTCGGGACGCATAGGCTTTCGCGTATAATCGACAAATATTTCGTCCGGTCCACAGCCTATTTGCGCCACTGCGTGTGGATATGTTACGTTCAAGTATGCAAGCGAATGTCTAAGAAGAACGGAGTGACAAGGCTATGGAGCAATACCAACCGTTAATCGGCGTCATCCTGGAGAAGCTCGATCAGACCTATAAAGATTTACAATTTAATTACAACGGCCTTGACGGCATCATAAAGGGGCATTCCGAACACGAAGTTCGAAACACCCCTGAACTGATTACCATAACGGAGCTCCGCGACAGCTATCTGGAGCTGCTTCAAGTGATGGAGAAGCGATTTCCCGGACTCAAATAAACGGTGGAGATCGAACCGTTCCTGAAACTTTCAACCGTCCGCTCCGTAGTTACAGGTATCATTAGCTAAAGGAGGAAACGTAATGTTTAAGCATATTTTACGCAAAATCGCAAACAGTGTGCTGCATTCGAAACGTCCTCATTACCGCGGCGGCAGCTCGAATCGTTACCATCGTCCAGGCCCTCTCAAACATTCGTCGTCGTACTCTTCCGGTCGCGGCAATTCTTACGGACACCAATACTACAAGAAGAAATTTCATTCCAGTTCCTGACGTTTCGACCGTTACGTTAAGGCGGCTATCGCCGCTTCGACATCCTGCATGAGCGCCGCGTCGCTCTCATAAGCCTCATCCAGCCGCAGCAACCGCCGGAGCAATCGCCCGGTTGCCATCGATAAGGACAGCTCTTCGTGCCATTCGCCCGGAGGCTGTCCTTCTTGCGCTTCATAACCGGAGTACAAGAGGAATAACAGAAAATGACCGATCGCATACCAATCGCTCTTCACGTCCGGCAGGCGCCGACGCTCCTCCTCCTCGCTTGAGAATGGTTCCAGCCCCTCCGTATCTCCGATCCGCCGCGCCAGTCCAAAGTCGATCAGCACGTAAGTCCCGTCCCGCACCATCACGTTCGGAATGCGAAGGTCGAGATGAACCCAGCCACGCTCGTGCACGAACCTGACGACCGGCAGCAGCCGCGCAATGAACGCCAAGCTCTCTAATTCCGAGAAGCCCCGCTGCTGTTCGAAAATGAGATCCTCCACTGTCGCGCCGTCGATCCAATCGGTGACGAGAAATAACCGCTTACCGTCCTCAAACAGACCGCGGCACTTCGGAATGCTCGGGTGCGTCAGCGCGAGAAGCGCCTCCTGCTCCCGGCGCAGCAGCTTCCGGCCGAGACCCCGCTTGCTCGGCTTCGACTGCTTGACGACGACCCGCTCCCCCGTCTGCCGATCCGTGGATAAATAAGCGAGCCCGTAGCTTCCCTCGCCGAGAAACCGGACAATTTCATAGCGTCCTTGCAGTCGATGTCCCGCACGCAGCGGATAATCAATCCAAGCCTGGTACACCTGGCGTAAATAACGGATCATGGGTCTTCCTCCGGTCGCCCGATATCGAAATAATTCCTATTCCTAGCGTACACCAAAACGGCGAATCCCTCAAAACCGCTGCAGCGTATACCTACCTGTAGCCACACCTCCCCCGGTTCGCCAAAAAACCGCTTGGCTTCATCATCGCCAAGCGGTTCTCTTTTATCGTATTGGCCTTGCTTCTATTACCATTCAGCGACCGTTCCGTCCTCCTGCCTCCAGACCGGATTCCGCCATTGGTGGCCGATGGCCGCCATTTCTCTTACTTTCTCTTCATTGACCTCAATGCCTAAGCCCGGTCCGGTTAAATTTCGGACAAAGCCGTCCTGGTAGGCGAAGACGGAAGGATCCTTCAAATAATCCAACAAATCGCTGCCTTGATTATAATGAATGCCCAGGCTTTGCTCTTGAATAAAGGCGTTAGGCGAGCACGTATCGAGCTGCAGGCAAGCGGCAAGCGCGATCGGACCGAGCGGACAGTGAGGAGCTACGGCAACGTCGTAAGCTTCTGCCATCGCAGCGATTTTCCGCGTTTCCAGAATGCCTCCGGCATGCGACAGGTCCGGCTGAATAATGTCGACGATTCCTTGTGCCAGCAGTTCCTTAAAGCCCCACCGCGTATACATTCTCTCGCCCGTAGCGATCGGGCAGGAGGTGTAGCGGGCGATTTCCTTCAGCGCCTCGTTATTTTCCGGCAGTACCGGCTCCTCAATGAACATCGGACGATACGGCTCCAGCTCCTTGGCGATAATTTTGGCCATCGACTTATGAACGCGCCCGTGGAAATCGATTCCGATGCCGACTTCCTTCCCGACCGCTTCGCGCACGGCGGCGATACGGGCGATCGCCGCTTCCACTTTACCAATCGAATCGATGTAGTGCATCTCTTCGGTGGCATTCATCTTCACAGCCGTAAAGCCCGCTTCAACCTGCTGTTTAGCCGCTGCACCCACGTCGCTCGGGCGGTCTCCGCCGATCCAGGAATAAACGCGCGTCCGGTCGCGGCAAGCCCCTCCCAGCAGATCGTAGATGGGGGCATTGTAGAATTTCCCTTTGATATCCCACAACGCTTGCTCGATCCCCGAGATCGCGCTGGAAAGAATCGGTCCTCCCCGGTAAAATCCTCCGCGATAAAGCACCTGAAACAAATCCTCGATCCGCATCGGATCTTGACCGATCAAATACTCGCTCATTTCCGTTACAGCCGCAGCGACGGTGTCCGCCTTGCCTTCCACGACGGGCTCGCCCCAGCCGGTAATGCCTTCATCGGTCTCAACCTTAAGAAACAGCCATCTCGGCGGAACCTTGAACAGCTCTAATTTTGTAATTTTCATTGTGACTCTCCTCTTCTCTATATGGGGAATATCGGCTGCGCGGCATGCCCGGAGCCTTTAGCTAAATTGATCCCGGTACTCCTGCGGCGTAATGCCGAACTGCTTCTTAAACGCATGATTAAACGAGTGCGGCCGCTGATAGCCCAGCCGAGCGGCAATTTCGTAAATTTTCTCCTGACTGTTCTTGAGCAGAAATTCCGCTTTATCCATCCGGACCCGGTGAACATAATCGCTAAGGTTGTCGCCGGTTTCCAGCTTATATATTTTTGAAACATAGACAGGATGCAAGTACACATGATCGGCAATCGTCTGGAGAGAAACGTCCTGGCCTATATGCTGATCGATAAACCATTGAATTTGCTTGATCAGCACCGACCGGGAATCCTTCGTCTCCTGATCCATATCCTGCCGGATCTGCTTCAGCGTCCGAAGCGACCAATCCTTCAATTGATTCACGGAACGAAAAGGAAGGCCTTCGGTCATCTTGTCATAATCGCTCCCGATTAAATCGAACAGCTGCTTGCCGTTCTTGTGCGCGATGTAGGCATAAGCGGATGCGATGGAGAAATAAGCCTCCAGCACATGCTCCTGGGAGCCGCCGTAGCCGGTTTCCAATTCATCGAAAATCAGATGAAGCTTCTCTTCGATCCGGTCCCAGCGGGCCGCTTCCAGCAAATGAATGAGCGTAGGCGGCTCGTACAAGCTTTGCGGCGATTGCGTTTCCGGCAGCGCCTGAGCGTCCCCGAGGCGCATGAACAGCTCATGCTCGCTGCCGATTCGCCTGCGGAAAGCCCCCACCGACCGGGTATACAAGCCGGCCAAATCTTCAGGGAAGCGCCCCTGCCCGCTCACCAGAATGGACACTTTGCCCTTCAAATAGGTGCTGACGGCAGACTGAAGCAGCGCCGCGGTTCGCTCCACCCACGTCGAGTCGTCCGCCTCATCGGATGTCTGCTTGGGCTTCAGCAGGAACGCCAAATAATCGTGAGCATCCTTGGTGTACCAAATGTCGAATTTATCCCCGAACAGCTCCTCGACCATATTGCCGATCGCGTATTCCAGCAGCGACAAGCTGTGAGCATCGTATTGCAGGAAATATTCCTCGAGCCGAACGAGCATAAGCGTGAAGCATTGATCGAGATAATGGGACAGCTCCAGCATTTGCATCTTTTCCAGCAGCGCCGCATGGGACAGCTTGCGCCCTTGCAGCAGGTCATGGAGCAGATTGCCCCGAAGCAGCGGCAGGTTTTCTTTAAGGGCATAAGCCAAGCGCTGCTTGGAAGTAATCTCTTCCCACTCCCTTTGCAGCTTCCCCATCACCCGTTGAACCGTTTCGACAAGATTGGCTTCGGTGACCGGCTTCAACAAATAATCTTCCGTTTGATGCACGATCGCTTCTTTGGCGTAATTAAAATCCGAGTACCCGGACAGCAGGATGCACTTGGTTTTCGGCCAACGATTGCGAATTTCCCCAACCAGCTCCAGCCCCGACATTCCCGGCATCCGGATATCGGTAATCACGATATCGATGGAGAATTGCTCAAGCAGCGCAAGCGCCTCAAGACCGGAATAGGCTTTGTATACGTGCTCGATCCCCAGGGACATCCAGTCGATCGTGCTTGAAAACCGTTCCACCACGTGAATTTCATCATCAACAAGCAAGAGCTGAACCACCGTTTACCCTCCTTCAGAGACCGGAGCCGTTTCAGGCAAAGCGCCTTGCCTGTTCCAAGTAACCGTAACTCGCAGCCCGCCGCCCGTCCCGTGCTGGAACGTCAAACCGGAGCCCGCTCCGAACTTATAAAACAGCCGGTGGTGCACATTCCAGGTCCCGCAGCCGATGTCCTCGCTCATCGGCTTCTGCAGCTGCGCGTGAAGATGCTGCAGCTGCCGGTCGGTCAAGCCCGCTCCGTTATCTTCAATCACGACATAATTGCGCAGCTCATCCTGTTCGCCGGTGATCGTGATTCGCCCGCCGCCCATGCGATGCTCGATGCCGTGGACAATCGCATTCTCAACGAGCGGCTGCAGAATCAGCCTCGGGACGGCTTCATCCCACATCTCCTCAGGAACCTCGATATGATAGTCGAGGCGCTGCATGCGTAAATTTTGGATGTTCAAATAATGCTTAACCAATTCGAGCTCATCCCTGAGCTTGACCGACTGGTTCTCCACGCGTGTGGCGTAGCGGCAATAGTCTGCCAAATTTTGGGCCATCCTCACAACCGAATCGCGGTCTTCCATGACGGCCGAATTGATAATAAAAAATAAAGAATTATAGAGAAAATGCGGATTAATCTGCGATTGCAGCTGCTTCAGCGACGCCTCCCTGGACCGGATCTTCTCGACGTACACATCCTCCACCAGCAGCTGGATCCGCTCCGCCATTTCATTGAACCGCTGGATTAAATAATCGAATTCATTCTTGGACCGGTACTCGATCCTTGCCGCTAAATCGCCCCGCTTCATGCGCTGCATGCTGCGAATCATCTGGACGATCGGAATCTGCACATTCCGGTATAGCAGGAAGACGGCCAGCACACTCATCACCAGAAGAAGCCCGACGGATACATAAAACAACCGGCTCGTTTGCGTGATCGGTGCCAGCATCTGCTGAACCGGCACGTAGTCGACCAGATACCAGCCGATCTGCTCGGATTGCACATAACTGATCAGGTACTCCTGCCCATCGA
The DNA here is from genome assembly GCF_055379675.1 of Paenibacillus sp. JCM 9796. Taxonomy (NCBI): domain Bacteria; kingdom Bacillati; phylum Bacillota; class Bacilli; order Caryophanales; family Paenibacillaceae; genus Paenibacillus; species Paenibacillus sp. JCM 9796. The sequence goes on along the minus strand of NZ_AP043723.1, from coordinate 3,190,204 downwards.
TCTCTTGTCTGACTTGACCGACGGCGTTCATGGGAGCCTCGCCTAACCGTGTACGGATCGTCTCCGAAAGAGACCTGTTCGAGCCGCTGTTCCATATCGTTTGATAGGCCGGATGAAAGAGAAACGGATCGCTATGCTTATCCAGCTTGTACACATCGAGCATATCGGTGATGTTCCGAATGGTGAAGCGGACTTGATACACGGCCCCCGCTTCTTCAATCCGTCCCGCTCTGGCCGGCTCGCTAACCTCCCGGACGAACATGGCGGTTGCCTGATCTCCCGGGCGGTCCTCGACATAAGTCCATTGCTTAAGAATCGGCCGGTTCCATTGCAAACGGTCGCCCCCTCCGAGAAAGATACTCGAAGAAACCGTTTGTTGATTAGCCGGAAGGAGTATCGTTAAATCGTTATACCAGCCGCTTGACACGCTTTGCAGGCCAAGCTTCGCCGTAATGCGGGATTGCGCCTTCAGAACGTCCATGATCGGGGCTCCCTGCATATCGATAAATTCACGAATGTAGGGATCGTTGCCCATAATGACGGGGAACATGGACAGGTTGGAAATTTGCGAATCAAGCTGATGCAGGAAAAATGAAAGCTGATTCACATTCGTAGACTCGATTTGTTCCTGTACGACACGGTTTGCGGTTCGGTTGGAAATGCCGTAAAGCACCAGGATCGGAATAAGCAACAGCGCGATCAGGAGCAGGATCTTGCTGAAAATATTCAATTTGTAAGGCATCTGATCCCCTCCTGCGGAGTAACTTAGCCACTTCCGACTCTACTGCTTAACGACCTCGTGACCGCCGAATTCATTGCGGAGTGCAGCCACGACCTTGCCGTGAAAAGCATCCGTCTCCAAGGAACGATATCGCATCAACAAAGATAAAGCAATGACCGGGGTGCTGGCTTGAAGCTCCAGCGCCGTCTCCACGGTCCATTTCCCCTCGCCCGAGGAATGCATAATCCCTTGGATTTGATCCAATTTGGCGTCCTTGTCCAAAGCTCTTGCCGTCAATTCCATGAGCCAGCCCCGAATGACCGAGCCATGCGACCAGAGCCCCGCCACTTCCGCCAGGTTCAAATCAAAGCTGCTTTTGTGCAAGACCTCGAACCCTTCGGCTATCGCCTGCATCATCCCATACTCAATGCCGTTATGCACCATCTTTAGAAAATGTCCGCTGCCGCTTGCCCCCGCATACAGGTAACCATGCGGGACGCACACATCGGCCAGCAATGGCTCTATCGCCTCAAAGGCCTGCCGGTCGCCTCCAACCATCACGCAGGCGCCATGACGAGCTCCTTCCATACCCCCGGAGGTCCCTGCATCCAGGAAACGGACGCCCTTCCCGCAACAAAATTCAGCAAGCCGCATCGAGTCTTTGTAATGCGAATTGCCGCCATCGACGATTGTATCTCCCTCGCTAAGCAGCTCCGTTAACCGGGTTACCGTGGCGTTGACCGGATCGCCCGGCGGCACCATCACCCAAACGAGCCGCGGCGGCGTTAAAGCAGAAACCAGCTGCTCTAACGAATCCACCGCAAGCCCGGCATGCCCGAACAGCTTGCCGGCGTTCGAAGCGTCGCGATCATAGCCGACTACCTGATGCCCTTTATCCAGCAGCTGCATCGCCAGGTTGCTTCCCATCTTGCCAAGCCCAATCAGCCCGACTTTCATGTCTGCCTTCCCACTCCTTATCCTGCGCCCTGAAGCGAATGCTGCAAGGCGGTGATCGCCTCGAACGTTTCGCCCAGACCGGCGTAGGCTTGTTCATAGATTCGATACAGTTCCGTATACACTTGATGATGCTTCAAGCAAGGGACATACGTTTCGCGCATATTAATCGTGGACTTGATGTCGCGGATATCGCCGTATTCCCCTAAAGCTATCATTCCAAGAAAAGCGGCTCCGTAGGCTGAAGCTTCCGCACAAGCCGGAACCTCCACATCACAGCCGAATACGTCGGAAAGCAGCTGGAGCAGGAACGGCGAGCGGGCGAAGCCGCCCGAGGCGAGCACCTTGTTCTTCAAGCCCGTTAAATCATGCATCGCTAGAGCGACCGACAGGAGGCTCATCATCATCCCTTCCATCGCCGACCGCGCCAGATGCGGGCCCGAATGGGTCAAGTTTAAGCCAAGGAATACGCCGCGCGCATTCGGGTTCCAGATCGGCGCGCGTTCTCCGGATAAATACGGAAGAAAGAGCAGCCCTTCGGCTCCAGGAGGAATCCTCTCCGCTTGGCGCAGCATCCCTTCGAGCGAAGACTTCCCCGAGTCCGGACCCTGTATCGAATGAAGCACCGTTTGTACCCAATCCAGAACGATTCCGCCGTTGTTCGTGCCTCCGCCAATCACCCAATGGCGGTCGTCAAACACATAACAGAACGTTTGCTGCCGATCGCTCGTTAAAGGCCGGTCGACCACGGTTCGTACGGCACCGCTTGTTCCGACCGTCACGGCCAAATCCCCCGGATCGATAGCCCCTACTCCAAGATTCGCGAGCACACCGTCACTGGCTCCCAGCACGAACGGCACATCCGTGGACAGACCCATACGCTTGGCGTAGCCCGGATTCAGTCCGGTCATCACGCAGGTAACCGGATGCAGCTCCGAAAGCTGATCCCGGCGGATGCCTGCATCGCGAAGCAGTTCCTTGTCCCAATCCCTTTCCCCGAGACGGTAAAGTCCTGTGGCAGAGGCCAAGGAATGATCGATGACAAACTGTCCAAACAGGCGGTACAGCAAATATTCCTTGATGGAAACGAATTTGCCAGCTTTTTCGTAAAGGTCGGGCCGGTTTTCCCTCAACCAGAACAGCTTGGAGAGCGGCGACATCGCGTGAATCGGAGTACCGGTGCGCTTGTAAATATCCAGCCCGCCTGAAGCGGCGATCCGTTTCGCTTGCTCTGCGCTCCGATTGTCGGCCCAGGTCATGAGCCGGGTAAGCGGACGCCCCGAATCGTCCACGACCAGCAGCGAGTGCATCGCGGAGCTTAGAGATACGGCCGCCACCTCCCCATGAGACAGGCGCACGTCCGCCGTCACACGGCTGACGGCTTCGGCTGCCGCCTCCACGATGAGCCCGGGATCCTGTTCCGCATAGCCCGGACTTTCGCATATAAGCGGGTAGGGAACGGAGTGGACGCTCGCCACGGCGCCGTCCACTCCGAAAGCAACCGCCTTCGTACTTGTTGTGCCTATATCTAAACCGACAAACACTCTCATGGACCCGTCTCCTTAAGCCTTTCCAGGGCTTTTATCCCTTAACTGCGCCGGCAGCCATACCGCTTACGATGTAGCGCTGCGCGAGCAGTGCGATAATCAGCACGGGCAGCGTGATGATGCAGGCGGCCGCCATGAGAGCGCCCCAGTTGATTTCCGAATAGGACATAAAGTTAAATACCGCAATCGGCAGCGTCTTCGTTTTGTCGCCCGCCAGAATGATCGAGAACATAAAGTTATTCCACGAGAAAATGAACGACAGCAGCGACGAAGTAATGACGCCGGCGCCGGAGATCGGTAAAATAATGCGCATAAATACTTGGTGGTGCGTACATCCGTCGATCAAGCCCGCTTCCTCAATTTCCGTAGGGAGCGCTTCAAAGAACGAAATCATAATCCAGATAATGAAAGGCAAGCCGACCAGCATATGGCTCAAAATAAGCGCTGTGTAGCTATCGACCATGCCGATGCTGGAGAACAAAATAAACCACGGAATGAGGAACGTGATACCCGGAATAATTCTCGCCACCAGGATCACCATCCCCAATTTATGCAGATGATGTCTGGCAATCGCATAAGCCGCGGGCAAGCCGAGAAGCAGCGAGAGCAGCGTGGACCCGAGCGCCACGATTAAGCTGTTGACGATAAACTTCAAGAAGTCATATTCCTTAAACACGCTGGCATAGTTCTTAGCGCTCGCCGTGAATGCAAAAAAATGATCGCTGGACATTATCTGGGCCTGCGTCTTGAAGGAGGCGAGCAGCATCCACAGAAACGGGAAGGCAAACACGACCAATACAAGAAACGTTAATGCCGAGAGAAGCAGGTTCACTCCCAACCGCCGTTTTTTCCTCATTTCGCTCCCTCCAATCGTTTACGCATCCAGATCATCAATAACGTCAAGCCCATCACCAGCAGGAAGAACAGGACAAGCAGCGCGGAAGCCATACCCAGCTTAAAGTACTGGAATCCCAGTACGTAGCCGTACAGGTTCAGCGTTTCGGAGGCAAAGTTAGGTCCCCCCTGCGTCGTTGCGTAGATAATATCGAACGTTTTCAGCACATCGATCAAGCGCAGCATCGTGGCAACCAAGATCGTCGGCCGCAGCAGCGGCAGCGTAATGGAGACGAATTTCCTCCAGGCGCTGGCTCCGTCCACATCTGCCGCTTCATACGGATCGCTCGGCAGTGTCGCGATCCCCGCCATCACGATCAGCGCGATCATCGGCGTCCACTCCCATACGTCGATGATAATGAGGGAAGGGATGACCTGGCTCGGTGAAGCTAGCCACAGCAGAGGCTCGAAGCCAAGCGATTTCAGCATCATATTGGCGACGCCGATCGTCGGCTCGTAGATCAGCATCCAAACCAAACCCATCGCGACCGGCGTCGCAACCATAGGCAGCAGGAATACGGTTTTTACCAGATTTTTACCAATGAAATTGCGGGAAAGCAGCATAGCAATAGCAACGCCGAGAATAACTTCGGCAGCAAGTGCCACCAAGGTAAAATAAAATGTCGAGCCAACGGCATGCCAGAAGCGTTCATCCTGAAGCAAGGCGTAATAATTGGCCAGTCCGACCCATTTCGGAGGCGTCGTAGCGGACATGCTCCATTCGAAGAAGCTGATCCGCACCGTATAGATAATGGGGAACAACATCATAAGCAGGACGAACAACACGGCCGGAAGCGTGTAAATCCATTTCAAGTGTCGATCAAACCAGCTGTACTGCATAATGAAAATCCACCCTTCCTTCGTTTTGTTGCACAATGGCCGGTAACATCAAGAGGGCCAATAGAGGCCCCCTTCATGTACAGCCGAGCGGAAATTACTTGCTTTTGTCTTTATCCATAATCGCTTGCAGCGCCGCGTTTGCTTTATCCGCAGTATCCTGAAGGTTGGTCTCGCCAGCCATAACCCGCTGTACGATTTCACCTACAGCGTCGCGGGCTTCTCCTACGCTGATGACCGTCGGACGGTCATGGTCTACGCCGCCCTTCACGCTTTCCTTGATGACCGTAACCAGTTCCGCCGGGAATCCGGTCGTGCCTTCAGGGTTATCCCAAACGGATGCGCGTGCGCCAGGGTTGCCTTTTTGCTGCGTTTTCAACACGATTTCCTTGCTGGTCGCCCATTTCATGAACTCCCATGCGGCATCCTTGTTAGCCGACTTCGAATTCATTGCCAGTCCCCAGGAAGTGATGTTATACGGCTTGGAACCGGCTTTGCCGCCCGGGAATACCGCGAAGCCTACTTGATCGGCCACTTTCGATTTCTCCGCGTCCGTGAGGTTCTTGTAAAGCGAGTTCGCATCCGTGAGGAACGCCACTTTACCTTGTGCGAATATACCGAAGGCTTGCGGCCAAGACATATTCAGTACGCCCGGAGGACCGTAATCCTTAAGCAGCGTTCCGTAAGTCGTGAATGCCTTAATGGCTTCCGGCGTATTGATCGTCGCTTTGTCCCCTTGCGAGAAGTCCGCACCTTCCGAGTACAGGAAGGAAGACACTTGCGTGACGAGCGGCGAGCGCTGTCCGCGGGCAACGAAGCCGTACATTTCGTTCTTCGGATCGTGCAGCTGCTTCACGGCCGCCACCAGCTCATCAATCGTTTTCGGCACGGCGATTCCCGCTTTTTGCAGCAGATCCTTGCGGTAATACAAAATCTCTTGCTCCGTAATGATCGGAATACCCGCCAGCTTCCCGTCCACCGTCACACTGCCGACGGCCGATTTGGAGAAATCGGCAAAATCATAACTGGCATCCTTCTGCGGGTATTCATCCAGCGGAGAAACCCAGCCGTTCTTATAGAACAGCTTGCCTTCCTGAAGCGGACGGTACATGAACACATCCGGGGTAGCCGATCCGGAAGTAAACTGAACGGTCAGCTTTTGCGTCAATTGGTCTTCGAAGAAGCTCTGTACATTAACTTTCATCCCGGTTGCGGCTTCAAACTCCGGAATGAGCGGCTTAATCGCATCGTTCCAAGGATGGTTCGCGGTAACCAGTGTAATATTTTTACCTTCAAAAGGTTTGGCGGCCGGCTTGGCAGCTTCCGGCGCTTCGCTTGCTTGCTGCTGTCCGCAGCCTGCTGCCAAGCTTGCCGCTACAAGTACGGACGCGCTAACGCCCATCCAACGACTCCAAGATTTTCTCATGAATAGACCTCCTATTTCATCTCTGTTTTGAAAAGGCTTTCTTACAAGATTCAGCATACCTGATCGCCTTCCGATCCGAAATAACGAAAACTAAACATCAATAACTACGCTTAAACATCTTTGCAAGGGAGACCTTTCGAACCCAAGAAAAAAGAGGAGACATTCCTGAAACGTCCAGGAACCATCTCCGATTTGTTCATTGAGCCTCTCGTTAATGAGAGGATCTTCTTATCATTTCTCTCTGCTTGGTTCTCATTCGTCTGTCGTCGGGCTCATTAGGCCCCCCGTCCTTCTACATGACCTTCCTTCCAAATCCTGCATCTCTATACGGCCTTTACTAGCGGCTATGGCATCCTCTCCTTCAGGCGCATGCCAAAGCCGGACAGACCTGCATCGGTCTGTCCGGCTATCACCACTAGAGCGCCAGGCCGGCTGAACCGGCTCAGCTTTTAGTCGGCCTCCTGCCCGCTGGCCATCGGCCGCTCCTGCCCGGAATCGCCGCCGTCTCCCCCGCGCAGCTCGATCTCGCCAGGCGATGGCTTCGCTTGGTCTGACCCTGCTTCCAACAGCCGGAGCAAGACGGCAAGAGCGGCAAGCCCCGCAGCGAGCCAGCCCGCTACTACCTCTATCCACATAGACTTCCCTCCCGTTCAGCTCTGGTCACGATAGTGCAGGATATGTGACTTGGTCGGGATTCGTTTGGACGGGCGGGCGCTCATCCCCGGGCTTATCTGTTTTCTGACGACTAGTTATCGCTCGCATACCGTGACATAGCGGGCGAACGAGCCTTTCTTGACGATGCAGCCGTCCGTAATCGTTAAGCCGGCCAGCCGGATCGACGGCTCGATCGGATCGATAGCGATTACGACTACGCGCTGCGCCATTCGCCGGGCGCTGCGGAGCAGGTCAAGCTGCTCGTCCTCGGACAGCTTCGAGCACAAATTGTACGGCAGGTCGAGAATCGCCGTATCGTAGCCGCCCTCCACTTCGCGCATATCCCGCAGCTTGACGACGTCCGGATAGCCGAAATGGCGAAGGTTCTCGCGTGCGCCCCGCACCGCCAGCGGATTGACATCGAAGCCTTCGATGTCCATTCCCATCGACAGCGCCTCGATCAGCACCGTACCGATGCCGCAGCACGGATCCACGGCGCGGACTCCCGCCGGCTGCGGAACGGCGATATTCACGATCGCCCGGGCCACGCGAGTGCTCAGCGCCGTCGAGTACGGACGCGGCCTATCCTTGTGGCGCAGCCATACCGCCGCGTTCTCCGACAGCTCGCCGAAGACCCAGCGATGCTTCAGCTTGGCTAAGCCGAACGTCCGCTTCGGCGTTCGCATCTCCGCCTTCCCGCGCAGCCGGGCCCCGACCTGTCGCTCCAGAGCGCGGCGCTCCTCGTAAGCCGCCGGCTCATCTGCGGGCACATAGATCACCTTGAACGTATCGCCGTTCAGATCGATCCCGCTCGCCCGCTCCGCGACCTCTTCGACCGCAGCTCCTTCGAACATGACGTCGAGGCGCTGCTTCATGAACGGACTCCGGCTGGGGTCCAAACCGAGTTCGCTTTCAATCCAGGGCGAGGCGTCCTGCACACCGAACCAAACGCGCTGCTCCAGCGCGCATAACGAGGCCTCGTCCTCGTGATAAGCGAATGTATATACATAACGAGCTTGCGGCTCCAACATCATCGGCTCCTTCTGGCCGGCCGTACCGGCCGGGAATGCTTCCATTGTATACGAAAGCAGCCGAAAAAGCCCGTTCCTGCCAAGCCAAAAAGGACCTTGCGTTCAAGGTCCTTCCTTCCGTGCCCTTACCGAGAGACCGGTTAGCTTTCGATGATTTCATCCAATTCCGAATCGCTGCGGTTCGCTTCCGCGATAATGCTCTGATCCGTTTCATTCTTGCCTTGGATCGCTTCTGCCGCCTGCGCTTGCCGGTTCAACTGCTCTTCCGTCTGCCCGATGCCGTGGGCGCCTTGATGGTTTCGGCTCGAAGTCATTCGTATCACCTCCGTACATGTAGATGCCGGCTTGCCGGGTGTACAGCTGACTTTTACTATGCACCGTTTCCGGTAATCGTATACAAGAAGGACTTACTTTACCCGAAGGTCATCGTTTATACTAAATAACAAATACCCGATCGTTGCCCAGCCAAATCCGCCCGAGGAGACCATAACCTCATGTTCAATCGAAATCGATCTTGGAGCGCCCCGCCTCCGCTTGCTTTCCTGGCATTATGGGGAGGACTGGCCTTACTGCTGGGGCCGAACGACCTGTATCTATCACGGATGCTGGCGGACACAAGCTCGCAATGGGCCAGGTTCTTTGAAGTTTACGGCGAGCATCCGGCCGTTCTGTTCGCTTGGGCCGGTTCTCACCTCCTGCTCGCTAGTTCGCGCCTGCGTAAAGACGGCTTGTCGTTTACGCTTCGGCTGCCCCTGCTCGCGGCGAATGTGACGGCCGGCTACGCACTCTTGCACATGACCGCAGAACGGGCCTTTCATGTGAAGCCGACCGGCCTACACGCCCTGCTCTCGCTGCTGGCCGTGGCGGCTGCTGCCCTGCTCGTGCAGCGACTGCTCGCCCGCTTGTCGGCGGAGTATCTTGCCCGCTTCGAACGGGCCGCCCTGCTCTCGCTGCTGCTCGTAGCGGCCGAGCTTGCCGCCGTGCATGCGTTGAAGTGGGGGTGGGGCCGCATCCGCTTCCGGGATCTGCTGCCCGATTATTCCAATTTCACCGCCTGGTACTTGCCGCAAGGACCGAACGGCAACCGCTCCTTCCCGTCCGCCCATGCCGCCAACAGTTGGACGATGCTGCTGCTGCCCGGCTATGTCGCCGCCGCAGGCGTCCGCGCCTATTGGCGTTATGCGGCATGGGGCTGCGCCATTGTGTGGGCGTCGTGCACCTCGTTGAGCCGCATCGTCATGGGCGCGCATTATGCAACGGACATCTTGTTCGGCGCCTGCATCACGATCTCGCTATACTGGGTGCTGCACCGAACCTTGGAAGCGGATACGGCGTCTGTTCGTCTCCGGCCCTTTACGCAGCGAAGCGGACTGCCTAAGTAATGTCCAGGCTCGCTACGAAAGATATTACGCATCATCGTTCAGCTATAGGCGGGAATAGCTTGCGTAAGCGGATCGCGACAACGACGCCCCCCGGAGCACCTTGGCCTACCCTTGCATCGGCAGCCGGACCGTCACCTTCGTGCCCTCATCTAGACGGCTCTCTACGGTAATATCGCCGTGGTGGTGCTCCACCAGCTGCTTGACCATGAACAGTCCGATGCCCTGTCCGCCTCGCTGCTCGTTCGTTTTCTCATACTTTTGAAACAATCGGCTGAGCTGGTTATCCGTCATGCCGACGCCATAATCCTGCGTGACGAGCACCAGCTGCCCGGTCTCCCTATACGCCTTGAAATCAACCGGCTTGCCCTCGTCGCTGTATTTGATCGCATTGCTGATAATGTTCGACACGATCAGTTTAAAGCCCGTCGCATTGCTCAGCAGCGTCTCCCTCCCATTCAACCGGATCTCGTGGTGCAGCGCGATATTTTGCGTCCTCGCCTTGACCTCCATAATCTCCATCACGTCCAGCAGCAGCTCCTTCGGGACGGTCAGCCTGCGCCGCCAAAGCGCGTCGGTGGTCAGCATTTGCTCCGTGCTGATGATATGGGAAATTTCATTATCGATCAACGCAACGTAGTCGCGAATCGCCTTCAGCTTGTCGCGGTCCTCCTGATCCTGAACCTTGCTCATCAGCAGCGAGGAATAGGCCTTGATAACCGTCAGCGGATTACGAACCTCATGGGAGACAACATGGACAAAATCAAGCTTCTGCCTGTACAAATCCATCTCCGATTCCATTTCCTTCTGTACGGCCAGCGCCGGATAAGTCACGGCATGATTCGATTTATGGTTATAAAGACTCGACAACACCAGCTTGTCATCGGTCATCAAGTATGGATGCGTTTTCATAGCTTCCAAAAGAACAGCCGCGTTTACGTTCGAAGCATCATACCCACAAACGGTCACAAACCCCAGCCCGCTCAGTGAAATGTCACAGCCATGTTCATAAGCATGAATCTTCTCCGGCATGTCCGGCTGCTCTTTCCAGCCCACCTGCCCCCACAGCCGCATATCGACCTGATCTTCTAAGTAGGGGGCGATAATTTGGTTCAAATTCAACAAGATCCGGGAGAAATGAAAATCCTCGTGCATGTCATAAAATTCGGTTTGATTGATGTAATGGACGTACTGGCGGATACGTTCATCCGTCACTTCTTTCCGCAGCGCCTCTGTCATCCTCTCAAAATGGTCGGACGTATCGATGATAATAACCCGTTGATCCAGATTGATCCCCATAATAATAAACGAAACGGCATTGCTGATATATTTCTCCGTATCGTTGTAAAAGTACAAAATATGCGAACCGTTCTGCACATGGAACTTGCTCGTAAGAGGTATGCTGCTTTGTCGGGTCATCCGTTTGTTCCTCCAAAAAGTCGTTTCCTGTCATCGCGCATGCGCCGATTCGTCGCGAATCAAGCTCTTGCCGACTGCGATTTCAGAGTTGTTTCGCTGCTTTAGGATCTACTTTCATTATAGCCGTCCCGATCGAAAAGACAATGAAAAATCGTCAAGTTTTTCCATCTTCTGTTGATCCTTGCCAAATTGCGACGCACTTCCTCCACAGATTCCACTTTTCCTTTTTTATCCCTATGATGGATAATATAAGTAAAAACTGTCGGGAGATCCTGCAGGTCAACCACCGCAGAAAAAGAACTGCACTTATACAAAAATGCTTTTCTTCTATGATTTCGTAGGAAAATCGATCGTTGACGTTCAGGGCGCATGGATCAAAGTAAGGAAGAAAAATTACTACTTGTCGATTATGGAAGAGGAGCTGCGCCGGATCGAGCAAATCGTAGGCGAGCTGCTCCTGTTGGCCAAGCCGCCCAACGTTCAATTCCGCAAATATAATCTGGTCGATACGATTGAGCAGATCGTCGCCCTCTTGCAAACTCGGGCGATCATGAACAATATCGAGATCGAGTTCCAGCGCCGGGCGGCCGAAACGGAAATATACTGCGACGAGAACCAAATCAAGCAGGTCTTCATCAACCTGATCCAAAATGCGCTCGAAGTCACGCCTGTCGACGGCCGCGTCGCTATCGACATCGATTCTGACGCGGATGGCGTCGCCATTGCGATACGGGACGAAGGTCCGGGGATTCCGGAGGATAAGCTGCGGAAGCCGGGAGAGCCGTTTTTTACGACGAAGGAAAACGGGACCGGCCTCGGCTTGACGGTCAGCTACAATATCATCGAAAATCACGGCGGCCGCATCCAAGTGAACAGCATCGTAGGTCAAGGTACGACGTTCACGATTCGTCTGCCCTTTGAGCCGAAGACATTGGCGGCGGAGCCGCTGTTGACGGGATAGCGCAACGCCAAAAAAACCCCCTCTATCGTTCACGTTACGATGGAGGGGGTTTTGGGTTCATCGTTCCATCCCTTTATTGAAGCGAACGGAACATCATCTGATAAATATCGCCAAGCGCCAGCGCATCGCGCTCCGGATCGATCACGCTCTGCACCCGCATGCCATATAAGAAAGTGACGAACATCATAGCCATTTTCTGCGCATCTACTGACGGCGGAATGACGCCGTTCTCCTGACCGACGCCGATCCACCTGCTGGAGGTGGCTAACGTATGCTCGTAAATGCCGCGTACGAGCCCGGCTACCTTCGGGTTGTCCATTTGCCCGAGCAAATAGATGAAAATTTTGTTGGACACGTCCAGATGCTCGGCACTGCGAGCCATTCCTTCGGCAATCGTCTGCAGCGGCCGGTTGACGCTCGCCGTCTGTTGATCGGCTACCGTTTCGAAAAACTTCACGTTCACTTCTTCCATTCGCGATTTCAAAATTAACCCGAACAGTTCGTCTTTGCCGGAGACGTAATGGTAGATGGCGCCCTTCGATAGTCCGGAGCGGTCGATGATGTCCTGCAGCGTCGTTTGCCGGCAGCCTTTCTCCCGGATCAGTTGTTCAGCGGTGTCTAAAATGAGCTGAAAGCTCGCGCTTACGGGCGAGGGTTGAACCATAACGTTAATGACCTCCTGCCTGAAGTACATATAAAGCCAGTATATACCGACGGTCGGTTTTTCACAATGCCGTGTCGGCCGATGCCGCTGAACCTTGTCGAATCCCGCCCCGATGAGGGTGGGGGCGATGACGATCCGCCGTCCATAGCGCGTTCAAGTTGTCCGCCGGCGTCCAGATGCCGTTCCGGCCGTAAAACCCGTAGGTCAGCACGAGGATGAGAAGCACGAGCAGCGCTTGCTGCAACAGCTTAGTCCCATCCGTCAGCGGTACGGCGAACGAGACGAGCGATACGCCGTAATCGTCGTTGAACCATAGATCGAGCGCCCAGTTATGCGCCGCATGCACGGCGGAGGATATCCAGAGCGAGCCGCTCTTCAAGTAGACGTAGCCGTAACACAGGCCTCCGATGAAATGGATGAGCAGCGGGTACATGTGCAGCCCTTTCGTCGGGATATGCGTCAGCGCGAACAGGAACGAGGCGGCGAGCAGCATCCCGAGCGGGCGCAGCCGGTGCAGATTGGCGAACATGTAGCCGCGATTCAGCACCTCTTCCTGCATGGAGGCGATGAGCCAGCCCAGGAAGCCGTACGCCGCGGCACCCAGGAAGGCCGTGTCGCCCAGCTTCTCGAGCCGGAACACGGTGCCTAGCCCGGGCTCCCGGCTTGCCGCCGCGAAGGCGAAGACGATGGCGGTCGTCATCGACGCCGTTACCGCCGCAGCGGCGAAGGCCAGATCCTTGCGGCGTACGGCGAAGCCGAGCCGGAACGGCCGGCCGCGGTCGAGCAGCTTGTATGCGGCGAATACAGCCGCAGTGAGCCAGAGACCGACGAGAACGTTCATAGAAGCGAGAAAAGCGTATTCCGTTCGCACCCTTTCAAGCTGGTCCATAACGGCCAATACGCCGAGAAACGCAAACATCGAGACGAAGTAGGCGACAATGGCCATACTGACGGGTTGAAGCGTGGGGACATAGGTTTATACTCTCCTTTAAAGTGAAGTTCGCGCAGGGCGCCGCCGATTGACCGTACAAACTTGTCTTTTCCGCCCCAGATACAGACCGTCGGTCGGTTTGTTAATAAGTTCAGTATACATACCGACCGACGGTCTGTCAAGGGGCACAATAACCGCCCTCCGTCAAGCGCCGTCATTTTGCCGCACGGCGTTGCCGCTGGGCAACGATCGGGTACAAGCCGTACAGCCCGCTTCACTCCTCAAATCAAACAATCGCACCTCGCTTAACGGATGACATCCGGCAAGCGAGGTGCGATTAAAGAGATGCCAAGCTTATTTATCCTTGAAGTGCATCGTGAAAAAAGCATTGTTCAGACGCTTCCACTGTTCGTCGGTCTTGACCGCATCATTCAGACGCAAGCGGACCGTGTACACAATGCCGTGCTTCTCGAACACGTACTCGTTCTGCGTGTAAGGCACGTTGCGGCTCTTGTATTGCGTCGCGTATTTCTTCACATCGGTATCAAACAGCTTCTCATCCGTTACCGTGTATTTGTAGTTGGCGTCCGTTTCGGCGCTTTTCTTGTAGTCCTGCTCCAAGCTGTTCACCTCGTCCTGGAGGTCGCTGGAATCGTCGGCGGTAATCGTGAAGCTGCCGCCCTCGAAATGGAACGTCTTCCTATCCGAGCCGCTCTCGTCGTCGTAACCGCCGGTCCAATCTTCCGGCGCTTTCACGGAGTACCGGTATTTTTCGTTGGTGTATGTCGATGTTCTGTTCAGGTCGAGCAGATCGTCTTCGTCTTGGATAAAACCGAGCGAAGGGTTGGTCGCTTCTTTCGGGAAATGGATCGATTTCTTCAAATCGGCTATCACTTCATTCATTTCCTCTTGATTCGCGTCCTCCGGGTAGGTCGTTATCAATTCGTACTTGTATTTGTCTTTGATCAAGTAAATGACGTGCATATGCTCCCATTTATCGCCCATCGTATAGGAGTAGCGGTTCTCGATGGCGGCGACGTCGGCGATTTCGGTCTCTTCAGCGCCCTTCACCTTCCGGTAGTCGGCCACATATCGATCCGTAAACCGGCTTTCCTCGCGGTTAGCCCATGCCTTCAACGTATCGCCGGAAGCGGCTGACGTCACTTGAACCGATAACGATTTCTCCTCGTCCTCGCTTCGGTAGGTCAGTCCCCCGCCCCATTCGCTGCCGCTCCACTCCGCCGGTACGTCGAACATGAGACCATACGGCGTCGTAACCGTGTCTTGGGTCTGATAGACGGAGATGTCTTTGAGCCCGCCATTGTCAGCGTCATACGAAAGCACGAACGAATCGAGCAAATCGTTATAGCTGTTGCGCTTGAAGCTGTTGTTGTACAGTTCCCCGCTCTTGACAGCCAGTGTGATGTAGAAAATTTTATCAGCCTTCTGATAAGCCCGAACCTGATAAAACTGGTCGCCGAACTCGCGTTTGCCGATTAATTTCGCATAGTTGTCCGGCTCCTGCTCGACATATTGCTTCTCCAGTACGGTGTTGCCGTATTGGTTGTCACTCAGCTTGCGCAGCAGGCCAAGAGGCGACAGATCGACGCTTTGCTTCTCCTGGATGTTGATGTTGATCGCGAACTCTCCCTTGGAATCGGCGAACGATACGCTTTCGCCGTCGGAGGATTGATCAACCTTGATCAGTCCCGCCGGATACTTCATTGACCAGCCGTAGTGGCTGTCGCCGATATGCGTCTTGCCTTGGTCCGCATCGATATAAGAGCCGTCCGCCTCTTGCTCCGGCGAAGTCGCGCTGGACTCGTCCTCGCCAAGCGTCAATTCGGCGACCTTCTGCCCGGCGGCGTTCTGCAGCTTCAGCTTCACCTTCTGCTCCGGCAAAAATTTCTTTAATGCCTCATTATATTCCACAAGCGTTCTTGTCTTGGCTTCTTCGATCGCCATCAAGACGTCGCCCTGCTTCACGCCCGCTTTCGCCGCCGGTGAATCCGGCTCCACATACGTCACTTCCAGCCCGTTGCCGGACGGAATGCCGACGACCGCCTCCCAGCTCTCGCCAAGCTCGACGCCAAGATACGGACGTTTCACCTTGCCGTATTTAAAGAAGTGGTCGAGCACGTGCTGCACCGTATCGATCGGGATGGCGAAGCCCAGACTGTCGACGCCGTACTCTACGTACTTCAGCGTATTAATGCCGATCACTTCGCCCTTCAGGTTGACGAGCGCCCCGCCGCTGTTGCCCGGGTTGATCGCCGCATCGGTTTGAATGAGCTGATATTTCGATTGCACGGAACGCTCCATGCCGCTGACAATTCCATACGTAACCGAATTGCGCAGCGTGAAGGACAGCGGCGTGCCGATCGCCATGACCGGCTCGCCGACCTTAATGTCGGTCGGGCTGGCAAACGTGGCGGCGGACAATCCGGTCGCTTCGATCTTGACGAGCGCCAAGTCGCTCTCCTCGTCGTAATGGGTCGTCTTGCCCGTATAGGACTTGCCGTCGGAAGTGACGACCGTTATGTTATGCATATCTTTGACCACGTGCGCATTCGTTAAAATATATCCGTTGCTTCGAACGACTACCCCGGTGCCGTGCGCCAGATTGTAACGGCTCGATTGCCATACCTTCTTGCTGTCCGTCGGCTTGCCGATGATGGCAACCACCGAGGATGTCGTTTTGTCGATGACGGCCGGGATGACGCCGCGATCCTCGGCAGCTCCGGCGTAAGCGGCAGGCGCCGACAACGTCGCCAGGATAACCGCGGTTGCGGTCGCTTTTACCACTTTGTTGCGGATGGTTCTGAGCTTTTTCATTCGTTGGTTTCTCCCCACGCCCATATAAATTGACCAATTATTTCCATGTATACTAAAATCTATCACAATCGCGAAATCGTTTGCAAGATAAATATAAAGAAAGAACGGAGGCCGATGCTTGCCGTCATGGCTTGTCTAACGCAAGCCGCCAAACGAAGAGGCTGCCCCCTCAGTGAAAGCTGGAGGAACAGCCTCTTGATTGAACCGTTTAAGCTTCGCCGGCCGCGGGCGGTGTGAACGTGCGCTGGGCGAGTTCGGCGTCCAGCATGTAGAACGCGTTGCTGTCCTTATCGATGCGGCGCAGCTTCTGAATGATGCTATCGAACGTTGCTTCTTCCTCCACCTGCTCGTCGATAAACCATTTCAGGAAGTTGATCGTCGCATGCTCGCGGTCGTTCCAGGCCGAATCCGATAAAGCGTAGATGCGCTTCGTGACCTCCTGCTCGTGGGCGAAGGCATGTTCGAATGTATCAAGCATCGACGTGTACTCGTTTGGCACGTCAGGCATGCCGGTTACCAACGCGCGTTTGCCGAGCGTATTGATAAAATGGAAAATTTTCATTGCGTGGAACTTCTCTTCCTCCGCTTGAACGATGAAAAAATTCGCAAACCCATCGAAGCTTTCCGACGAGCAGTAGGCAGCCATGGCCAAGTAAACTTGAGATGAATAAAACTCGAAGTTCATTTGATCGTTTAATTGCGCGAGTAACGGTTCTTTTAGCATGTGTTCACGCCCTTTATCCGAAAGTTATGCGCGGGTTATTGTGCGACGGCAAACGAATGTTTATCCGCACACGCCGATTCAGGCTCTTCGAACCGCGCAGGATTGCGTCCTATTTTATCATGTTCCATGATCTTCCTCAACCGGGCAACCGCCTAATCAGGTGCTCTGACACTGCGCCGGGGGATAAGAAAGTTTATTTGGGGTAATTTAGAAAGGAGTCTAGGTATCCGCTGCCTGCGGGGTTCAGGAACAGGACGTCCGCACCGAAGCCAAGCGCAAGCGCTTATACTCGGATGTTTTTGATGATGGACGGACTGGCGTTAGGTGTCGGCATGCGTCGCGACATCAACACCAATTATTACCGCCTGATGCTTGAAGTTAGTAAATTTGCCGAAAATGGAGCCGAGATTATGATGAATAACCGATGGCTGGAGAAGCCGCCCAGCGCTGTTGACCGTAAAGCTTTAGCACGTTTGTAAGTACGAGACGCGTCTCTATGCCAAAAAAAATCCCTCTCGAATCTTTATTTTGGTGTATTGCCTTCCCCGGTTTCGGCCAATTTCTAAATGGACAGTACTTCAAAGGTATCATCCTCATCGCGCTTGAGTTCGCCATCAATATGGGGGCGAATCTGAACACAACGATCATCGAGAGCTTTCAGGGCCGAATTCAGCTATCAATCGAGCATACGGACTATCAGTGGCTGATGTTTTATCCTTGCGTATACATGTTCGGCATTTGGGACGCGTACAAACATGCCGGAGGAGGAAAATCGCCGAATGCCACATTTCCGTTCGTCTTTTGCGCCTTCTTCGCTACGGTAGGCGTGGTGTACTCCCCGAACTTCCGAATTGCGGGCGTGCTGCTCGGACCGGTATGGCTGCCTATGCTGTTCGCCTTCATCGGCGTCTTCTTCGGCCTGGGAATCAAGCGCCTGCTGGATGGCAAGGCAAAAGGATCCGCTTAGACAAAACGGATCCTCTTCCTGCTTAGTTGACGACATTCACCACAATTGTCGTTTTCTTCTTCGCGTAGGTGACCGTAACGGTCGCTTTTCCTTTGCCCGTCGCCTTGATGGTACCGTCTTTCACGTCCGCTATTCGAATGTTCGTGGAAGACCAGAGCCCTTCGACCGTGACATCCTCTTCGGTTCCGTCAAAGAAGGTAGCGACGGCTTTCATTTGCAGCGTTTCGCCCTTCTTCATCTCCACGGCAACTTCATTCGTCTTCAAATATTTAAGCTTGTCGACTTCTACAGGAATGCTCACGGTTTTGCCCCCGAACGAAACAAGTACCGTCGCCGTTCCCGAATCGACCGCCGTAACCCATCCGCCCGCTACATCGACTATTTTATAACTGCTGGATCTCCATACGCCCTGATCGGTTACATCCTTCTTCGTGCCGTCAGACAGCAGAGCGGTTAACGTAATTTGAACCGACTGCCCCTTCTTGGTCGAAATGAACTTCCTGTCGACTTCCAGCGACTGAACGACCCCGATTTCCACCGGAATCGACACCGTCTTGCCCCCGAAGGCCGCCGTAATGGTCGTCTTGCCGCGGGATACCGGCGTGACAACGCCGTTCACGACTTGAACGACCTTCTCATCGCCGGACTTCCATTCCGCCTCGGCGGTGACATTCTTGCTCACTCCGCTTCCGTCCGTCGCGGTCAGCGCAATGACCTTCGTTTCGCCCAAATCGAAAGCGAGCATGGAAGGCGCAGCCGTCAGCTTGTTAGCCGTATCCACTTGAACCGTCACCGTAACGGATTTACCGCCAAAGCTGCCGGTAACCTTGGCTTCGCCTGCGCCCTCAGCCGTAATGACGCCTTGTTCGACCGTCGCCGCATTCGCGTTCGAGGTGCTCCATTGCGCGTCCTGCACAACGTCGAGGCTCGTCCCATCCGTATACGTTGCCGTCAGCTTGATCGTGTAAGCCTCATGCTTCTTCAAGATCAACAGCGTCTTATCGGCCGTTAACGTCTTCAAGACGCCGACCGATACGGGAATCGCAATCGATCTTGTCCCGAATTGCGCCTTAATCGTCGTAGCGCCGGTGCCGACGCCGGTAATGAGACCGCGTTTAACCTCGGCGATGTCGGCCGCTGCAGTTGACCATTCCGCCCTGGACGTGACGTCTTCCTCGCGTCCGTCGGCATAGACGGCTTTCAGCGTCACCTGTTCGGACGAACCCGCTTGAAAGTTGACCGCCTTCACGCTTGGAACCAGCTTGGTCGGCACATCGACCGAGAGGTCCAGGGACACGCTCTTGCCGCCATACTTCGCCGTAATGGTCGCCCGACCGGCTTTATAGGCGGTTATTTTCCCTCCCGAAACATCCGCGGTCCCGGTGCTGTCGGATTTCCACTCGGCTTGTCCGGTGACGTCTTCTTCCGTCCCGTCCGCGTAAGTAGCTTGCAAGGTGACTTGCTCGGATTCTCCAGTTTTCAAGGCAAGATCTTCCTTGCTCAGCTCCAGTCTGCGCGGTACGTCGACATCAACTCGCGTCGTCACCGTCTTGTTCCCGTACTTCGCGGATACGGTCGCTTCCCCGGATTCATTGGCGCTAAGCTTCCCTTTGATGACATAGACGACGTCTTCGTCGGTCGAAGACCACTCCGCCCGGCCCGTAATGTCTTCCGAGCTCCCGTCGGGATAAGTCGCCACCAGCTTCAGCTGCTCCGTCGCATTCTTCTTCATGAACAGGCTCTGCTGATCGAGGGCGATCTTCATGGCTTGATCGACATCGACCTTGATCGTCGTCGACTTGGTCCCGTAAGCCGCTTTAATCGTCGCTTGGCCCGGGCCGTATCCGGTGATTTTACCTTTAATGACGTCGGCCACCGTCTCATCATCCGACTCCCAGTCCGCTTTATCCGAAACATCCTCTACCGAACCGTCCGGGTAGGTAGCGAACAGCTTGACGGATTCCGTTTCGTTCAACAGCAAGGAGACTTGCGTTTTCTCCGGATCCACCCGTTTCACGATCTCAACATAGACCGGCACGGTTACCTGCTGATTGTTATATTTGGCCGTAATACTCGTGCTTCCGGAGCTTTGCCCCGTCACGTTGCCATTGACGACCGTCGCAATCGAACCGTTATCGATGTTCCAATCGGATTTGGCCGTTACGTCTTCGGAGGTTCCGTCGTCGTAATAAGCCGTCAATTTGATCTGCTCCGATTGTCCCTGCCGAAGCTCGATGAGCTGCTTATCTTTAATTAAAGAACGGACCCGCTTCGTCACGTCCACGTTGACAATGACGGTCTTGCCCATATAAGTGGAGGTGATAACCGCCTTTCCTTCTTTCTTTGCGGTCACGGAACCGGCGTATACCGAAGCCACGTCCGGATCTCCTGAATTCCACTCCGTCTTCACAGTAACGTTCTCCGTCGTGCCGCTAACGTAAACGGCGGTAGCCGTTAAGGCCGCGGTGGCCCCCACTTCCAGGGACAGCTCGTTCTTATTCAGCACCAGGCTCGATATTTGTTCCTGCGCCCGTACGCTCACGCTTCCAAAAGCGCTGGTCGCCACTACAAATCCAAGCAGAAGCATTAACAATCTGGTCATGCGAACACGCAATTGCTTCATCTTTCGCGTTTTCTCCTCTCCACGATTTGGTAAACCCGCCTCATCTATTATCGTCAGCCGCCGAAGGAACCTTTAGCTTTTTCCTCACTTCTTCCGAAATTTCAGCAAACTTTCAGTTTTCGACACCCCGTATGCTTATGGACGTTTAACGTTGACATGGAAGGTTGCTGCGTGGAATATGCTGTACCAAGCGCATTTTGCGGCGCCGCCGCAGGATGATTTTCCTTCAAAGGAGAAGGTTGCATGCAAATTCACGTGATTCAACCCGGACAATCGCTCTATCAGTTGTCCCAAACGTATGGCGTCCCCGTGCAAACGATCGCCGAAGCGAACGAAATCGACACCGCCAGCACGCTGGTCGTCGGTCAGGCGCTCGTCATCCCGATGGTGGGCCAATATTATTGGGTTCATCAAGGGGACAGCCTGTTTAAGATCGCCCGAACGTACGGCATAACGCCGGAAAGACTCGCAGCCGTCAACGGGATCAGCGTCAACCAGCCGCTTACCGTCGGCCAGCGGCTCTATATTCCTCCGGCGCCTCGCCGTCAGGCGGAAATCAACGCCTACATCGAGCCTCGGGGCGACAGCGTCTCCCCCGCCCTGACCCAGGCGGCGCGCGAGACCGCCCCGCATCTGACGTACCTCGCCCCGTTCAGCTTCCGCATTCAGCGGGACGGCACCCTCCTTGCGCCGCCGCTGGGCGAGCTGCCGCAAATCGCGGCCGAGCAGAAGGTCACGCTCATGATGGTCGTTACGAACCTCGAGAAAGACCAGTTCAGCGCCGAGCTCGGCGAAGCCGTACTGAACAACGAAGACTTGCAGAGCAAGCTTCTCGCCAACATCATCGCCACCGCCAAACGGCTGAACTTCCGCGACATTCATTTCGACATCGAACATCTGCGCCCGCAGGACAAAGAGGCGTACAATCGCTTCCTGAGGAAGGCGGCCGAGGCGATTCACCGCGAAGGGTTCCTGATCTCGACCGCCCTCGCCCCGAAAACAAGCGCAGCCCAAACCGGCGAGTGGTACACCGCCCATGACTACAAGGCCCACGGCGAGATCGCCGATTTCGTTATCATCATGACGTACGAATGGGGCTACAGCGGCGGCCCGCCGATGCCCGTCTCCCCGATCGGTCCGGTGCGCCGGGTCCTGGAATACGCCCTCACGGAAATGCCCGGCTCCAAAATTATGATGGGGCAAAACCTATACGGCTACGACTGGACGCTGCCCTACGTTCCAGGCGGGGCCTATGCGAAAGCGGTCAGCCCGCAGGAGGCCATCCGTCTAGCCCGGGCTAACAAGGCCCGGATCGAGTACGATGCGAAGGAACAAGCGCCTCATTTTTCGTACTGGGATGCGAACCGGAAACAGCACGTCGTCTGGTTCGAGGACGCGCGTTCCATCCAGGCGAAATTCAACTTAGTGAAAGAGCTGGAGCTGCGGGGAGTCAGCTACTGGAAGCTGGGCTTGAGCTTTCCTCAAAACTGGCTGCTGCTTGAGGATAACTTTACGGTGGTCAAAAAACAGTCGTCCACATAAGCGGCCTTGCCGGCGACTACAATGCGCCCGCCTGCGGCGTGGCGATGGTGCGGGCCACCGCCATGCGCTGACGCTTGGCGGTGGCGGAGACGTACACCGCCAAGCTGCAAATCGGGTAGGAGGCTACTCATTATTTGAGTAGCCGACCTCCCACACCACCGTACGTACCGTTCGGTATACGGCGGTTCCTAAGTTTACACAGTGACTTGCCGGTAATAATCTGAAAAGAATAGGAATCCCAGATTCTTAATTGTGGTGTTGTTGAGGGATGTTGCGAGGATCGGGCTGTTGGACGTTCGCCAATAGCCCTTTCTTGTGTTTGCGTATTCCCACGCCTTCTGATCATGGATTCCAAGTGACTTCAATCTATCGAATCTTGTTCTCACCCGTTTCCATTGTTTCCAGAAAATCATTCGAATTCGCCTTCGCATCCATTCGTCCGTCGTTTGGAGCAACTTCTTCATATCGGCAATCTTGAAGTAGTTCACCCACCCCGTGATGTACCGTTTGAGTTTCATTGCCCGGTCATCGTTCCCCATACCGTTTCTTCTCGACGTCAGCTCTTTTACTTTGGCTTTCATCTTGGAGATCGATTTAGGATGTATCCTGACCTTTGTTTGTCCCTTTCGGCTATAGAATGAGAAGCCAAGAAACTTTATTCTTTTCGCTTCATCCACAACCGTCTTTTCTCGATTCACCCTGAGGAGCAATTTCTGTTCGATGAAGGGGAGGATATTTGTCAATGTTCGTTCCGCGCTCCTTCTGCTCTTGCAGAAGATGAGCATGTCGTCTGCATAACGAACGAAACGATGTCCTCTCTTCTCTAGTTCCATATCCAATTCATTTAACATGATGTTGCTCAGGATTGGACTTAGGTTCCCTCCCTGTGGCACGCCGAGTTCCGTTTCTTCGAATTTGTGTTTAACAACCACGCCAGCCTTCAGATATTTGTGAATGAGCGATATGACTCGTCCGTCCTTTATGGTTCTAGACAGCACTTCGATCAGCTTACTTTGGTTGACCGTATCGAAGTATTTCTCCAGATCCATGTCGACGACATGTTCATAGCCATCATCAATATTCACCTGACTTTTCCGGATCGCATCGTGTGCTTTCCGTTTCGGGCGGAAGCCGTAACTGTTCTCCGAAAATTGCTTTTCGCAGATCGGTGTCAACACTTGGGCAATAGCCTGCTGGATGAATCGGTCCACCACCGTTGGGATTCCCAGATTTCTTTTCTTTCCGTTCTCTTTCGGGATTTCGACCCGTCGAACGGGATTTGGACGGTATTTGCCGTCCAGGATTTGTTGTTTGATGGTTTCACCGTTTTCTCTGAGATATTGTAGAAGTTCATCTACTCCCATCCCGTCGACTCCGTGCGTTCCCTTATTCGCTTTGACTCGCTTGAACGCTTCGTTCAGGTTGTCTCGGCTCACGATCTTCTCAAGCAACTTATCCCCCGACTTGCTTGTGTTGGCATCGTCCTTTTCAGCTATCCTCTCAGGAATGTGCACTCCCGCATATCCTTCGTGTTCCGCACTATCTTTCTGCGTGGAGCCTTCTTTTCGAAGTTGGCTGCCCTTTGCTCCTGTTCTGGTAACATTCATTGATGATCACCTCCTAAGGTTCAGCCCTTCCCTTCTGCTGTCGACGGCAGAAGGTACTATGGCGTCTGCTGACTTCTCATGATAAATCTTGTTTCAACCGTGATTCGAAGTCCATCTCCTCACGTCCATGAGACCTCCCACGGTAAGACGACTCACTTTCCTTCCATGCACCCGCATCATTTACAATGGTACGTCCGTGTAGTTGATTGGACTTCGCTTTGTTTTGCAAGCTCATCCCATACCTTATGCCTGATGATGTTCGTGTTCCTCGGGTCGGAATTTTGCCTCCAGCTTCCTTCAGATTCCACCTCGCGATGGACACCCTTGCTCTTGGCTAGTGGTTGGTAACTACAAACCCCCACAGCGGACTTTCACCGCCTAGTTAGTCGCCATGCGTGGCGCACAAAAAAGGCACGAACCTCCTCGGTTCGTGCCTAGTCGTCGCTTTGCAGCCGCTTCATGAAATCTTCGGCTGCGCTGTAGCCCTGCTGACGCAAGTACCAGTTGTTGGCTGCCGCCTCCACCAATCCGGCCACGTCGCGTCCGGGCTGCAGTTGGATTTCGATATGCGGAATGCGGATATCCATGTACTCGGTAAACTTCGGCTCCAGCTCCAGCTCGTTGTTGAGCGCGTGATCCTGCCATTTCGTCAGCTCGATATCGAGCACGATCCGCGTCTCGTCCTGGAACGCCTTGCGTCCGTACAGTCGCGAAACGTTAATAAGCCCGATGCTGCGCAGGGCAAGGAACTCCTTCGTCTTGCCGTTATGCGTGCCGAGAATCGTCTCGGGTCCGATTTTCTTCAGAACGACGATGTCATCGGCCACCAGCCGGTGTCCCCTCCGAATGAGCGTATGCGCAGTTTCACTCTTGCCGACGCCGGACTTGCCGCGCAGCAGTATACCGATGCCCGACACGTTGACGCATACGCCGTGCACGGCAATCTCCTGCGCCAAAGCTTTGGTCAGATAAGCGTCGACAAGCTCGATGAATCTGGACGACGGAAGCGGCGTGCGGAGCAGCGGAATACCTTCTTCCTCGCAATACTTCTTCAAATATTTCAACCCTTCCTGATTGCGGGTAACCACAAAGCAAGGCGGGTGATATTTCACGATATTGCCGATGTGCAGGTTGCGTTCTTCTTCGCTAAGCGTATGCAAGTAAGTAATTTCTTTGCTTCCGAGCACCTGCACATGCGCATGCGGGAAAAAATCGAAATACCCGACAAACTCAAGGCCCGGCCGGTGCACCCTCCCTTTGGGGATGACGGCGTTTAATTTATGGCTTCCCGCCAGCACTTCCAAGGAGAAGCGCTCGACCAAATCCTGAACCGTTACCGATTTCATACAGCTTCTCTCCTTTAACCAGGTCATTCAACGTACTAGTTCTACAGCTTCAAGCCGATTCCTCCCTGCAAAGAAAGCATTTCCATGACAATTGGGCTCCGCTTCGCGCTTACACGCCATTCGTCTGGTGCAGCTGGCGGTTCCCTGCGAAGGAAAGAGCCGTTTTTGCATTTATATGTCATATTACCTAACCTTAATAACCTGGGATTACTCCGCCCTTTGTATAAAATTACAAATCCAGCACCTTTTATTGTTAAAAAAAACAAACTCGTCCGAATTTTCTAGTTCCACACTCCCTCGACCGGTATATGTATGTTATATTTTATGACATAAAAGACAGGGGGAGCTTGACTATGAAATCGAAGTCATCGTTTAAGGCGTCCAGCCTTCAAAGTTTGTTCGTGCCCGGCATGTTCGTGATGAACCGACTGCGTTATTTGTATAAATTCATCTTGATCGGGAGCGTCTTCTTCATTCCGATTGTGATTTTGATGCTGCAGTTGACTGGCGAAGCGAACCGGAATATCCGGTTTGCGGAGCAGGAGAAACAAGGGGCTCTTTTTCTCAAGCCGCTGGAGAGTCTATTTACCGATCTGGGACAATACCGCCTTGCGGCATTGGGGAACACCATCGGAACACCCCCGACAAAGGAGAGACTTCAAGAGCTGGAGGCCCGCATCGAGCGCTCCCTCGAAGCTCTGGACCGGCTTGCGCTTCAATACAAGGACGAGCTGCAAGCGACCGAAGTCGTCGCCGACATCTCCGCAAGCTGGCGGGAGCTCAAAGCGGTATCGGACGGCTCCAGCCCGACCAAAACCGATGAAACCCATAAGAAGCTGGATGAACGCTTCGTACAGCTGATCGATACGGTCAAAGTGAACTCCAATCTGATTCTCGATCCACAGCTCAGCTCCTACTACTTAATGGATTCCATAACCTCCACTTATCCTTCGCTGCTCGCCAAATTGAATCAAGCTGCGGCCATCGGCATGGAAGTCAGCAGCAAGACGCGTTTCTCAAACTCTGCGCAAAAAGACGAGCTGCTCCTGGCGATCGGGGAAGTCGACAAGCATCAAAAGACGCTTGCCAAATCCATCATAACCGCAGCCAAAACCGAGCCCGCTTTGCTCGAATCCCTCGTGAAGGAATTGAGCGAAAGCGAGAATGCAGTCGTTCAGTTTAACGATCTGCTGCATGTGCAGCTGATTAACAATGCGTTTATCATTGTGGAGCCGGAGAAGGTCCGAACGCTCTATGAGGCGGCCGTCACCGCCAGCGAGAACCTGTACGCGAAGGAGATGGGCCTGCTGGTCCAGCAGCTGGACCAGCGGATAGCGAAGTATCACGCGACCAAGACGTTCTCGCTCTGGACCGTAGTTATCGTCCTCCTGTTCATCGCTTATTTATTCTTCTCCTTTACCCTTTCCTTGCAGCGAAGCATCCGGCAATTAGGCGAGGTCTCGCAACAATTGGGCGAAGGCCGCCTAACGGTCAGAGTCCCCGTGGAGACGAAGGACGAATTCAGATATGTCATGAACGCCTTCAATGCGCTCGCCGATTCGTTCCTGCAGGTTGTACAAGAGGGCAGGCACGTTTCCAGAACGACCTTGTCCGCTTCCGAACAGTTACACGCGATCAGCACGTCAAGCACGGAGTTAACGAACAAGATCTCCCAGGCCTTCAAGGAAGTCGTGGCGGGGGCCGAAGTTCAAGTACAAGCCGCGCAAGAAACTTCCACTGCGATGAATGAAATGTCCGCCGGCGTGCAAAAAATCGCCGAATCCTCGTTCGTCGTTGCGGAGACGGCCGCTCACGCCGCCGAACAATCGGATAAAGGCCGCCTTGTTGTCGAAGACGCCATCCGGCAGATGAATCGGATTAAAGATAATGTGGCCGGCACGTCGGTGACGATCCGGCAGCTGGCGGAATTAACCCTTCAGATTGACCGCATTCTCAAAGTCATACGTGACATCTCCGAACAGACCCGGTTGTTGTCGTTGAACGCCTCCATTGAGGCGGCGCGTGCCGGAGAGCACGGCCGTGGCTTTCAGGTCGTCGCCCTGGAGGTGAAGAAGCTGGCCGACGGCTCCACCGAGGCAGCCAAGCAAATTGCCGGATTAGTCGCGGAAATTACGCGCAGCTGCCGTAACGCCGTCGACCGAACCGAGCAGGATGCCTCGGAAGTTGACAAAGGCGCCGTCGCGATGGGCAATGTGGGGACGATCTTCGCCATGCTCGTAGGCGCTGTCAGTCAAGTATCCGAGCAAATCCAGGAAGTGTCCGCCGTCGCCGAGCAAATGTCGGCCGGAACCGAGCAAGTATCCGCATCCATGGAGGAAACGGTCCGCATCTCCCGTCATTCCACCCGGCACCTCCAGCAAGTAGCCTCGGCCAATGAAGAGCAGTTGGCTTCGATGCATCGCATTTTCCGCTCGGCCGAAACGCTCCAAACGTCTTCTCAAGAACTGCAGCGCTTGCTGGATCGGTTTAGAATATAGGCTGCATACGAAGAACCTTAACCCTGCTGATGTTTCGCGGGGTTAAGGTTCTTTGCTGCCGCAGTAAATGGAGATACAAGCTAAACTTATCATTAGTCCAAAGGGGATTCGCACGCATGCCGGATATGACGGAGATTCATTACGCGGTGGCCGGCATCATCATCGGTGCCATGTAACATCGCCGGGGGCTTCTGTAAGCTGAAGGTGTCTGTTCCTAGACTGGCGAGGCGCCTTATCCGGATTGAACCGGCTACGAGGCAGCCTCGCTTAACGGCAATCTAACCGTCACCTCGGTGCCTTGGTACAGAACGCTCGCGATCTCGATTTCGCCGGCGAAATGGTCGATCAATTGCTTCGCCATGAACAAACCGATCCCTTGGCCGCTTTTTTCATGGTTCATTTTCTCATACTTGCGGAACAGCTTACGGGTCTGTTCTTCGCTCATCCCGATGCCTTGGTCGCGTATGACCAGCACGACTCGCTTCCCCTGAACACCGGCCTTGAACCAAACCGTGCCGCCCTCATGACTGTATTTAATCGCATTGCTCAGCAGATTGGAGATGATAAGCTTCAACCCGATCGCATTCCCGAGTATCGTCTCACCGCCGAGACTGCATTCGCTGTGCAGCGCGATAGCTTGCGTACGGGCTTTCGTTACCATCATAGGCAGCACCTCGCAAACGATAGGCGCTACCGCGATTTTCGATTTCACCCACAGCGATTCCGACGACAGCATCTGTTCCGTGTTGATAATATGCGTAATTTCATTATCGATAACGTCCACATAATCGATGATCGCCTGCAGCTTCGCTTGGGCGGACCGATCTTCTTCCCTGTTCTGCAGCAAGGTCGCGTAAGCTTTAATCACCGTCAAGGGATTGCGAACCTCGTGCGAGACGACGTGCGCAAACTCCAGCTTCTGCTTGTATAAATCGACTTCCGATTGCATTTGGGTATGTACGGCAAGCGAAGGGAACAGCACCGTTTTTCCTTTTTGGTTATAAAAGGTCGATTTCGCCAAGCTGGTATCGGTCATGACGTACTCATGGCTCTTCAGCATCTCGTTCTGCACGTTGGCCGGCACATGGCGCCCATCATACACGCACACTCCGAGAATCCCCCACTCGCTCAAGGACGTATCGCAATGACACTCATACTTCCGCAGCTGCTCCAGGATGTCCGCCTGGTCCTGCCAATAGACATGACCCCAAGACCGCACCGTAAGCAGGCGATTGACAAAGGGCTGGAACAACTCTTCCAGGCTTTCCAAGATCAGCTTTACATGAAACGCCCCGTACTTGCCGTAAAACTCCCGGTGATCGAAAAAATGGATATGCTCGAACTCCTTCTCTTCGATCACATCGGTTAAACGCTCGTAGATGAGCCGCTGGTTGTCGAGACTATCGATAAGCACGATTTCCTGCCCTTGCCGAAGTCCGGTACGAACAAACGCCACGGCATTGCTCAGGTAGCCCTCATAAGATTCGTAAAAATATAGGATGTGCGCCCCATTCGAAACGTCAATTTGGTCCGTTAATGAAATCGATGCCATCGCCATCTTACACACTCCCGCCTGCCGCTAGTCCACAAGTTAATGGTGTTGATTTCTTACATTCGACGTTACAAATAATTATCCTTTATCTGGATGGGACTGATTCCGGGCTTGTCCCCGTTCCCGCGTATAGTAAGCCTCGATCTTCTTGCTGGCCCATAACGAAGCGCCGATAAACAGCAGCACGTAGACGATTTGCGCCGGATTGCGGATATACCGCTCCAGGTCGTAACCGATATAGGAAACGTAGAACACCATAATGGCTTTGCCGAACAGGATCGCGATCAAGAACGAACGCAGCCGCATTCCTGCAAGGCCGGCCGCCATATTAACGACCACGAAGGGGCCTACGGGAAACAAACTTAACAGAAACACATAACCGAACGCGTTCCGGCGAACCCATCTCATGCTTCGCTCCACCTTCGGGCGGCGGGCCCACTTCTCCAGGTATGGATGTCCGGAGATTCGGCGCACGAGCTGGAAAGTCACCAGGCAGCCGCTCACCATGCCGAGCCAGGAATAGAAGAAGCCGAGCCATAATCCGTACACCGCAGCGTTCACGCCAACAATGACGATCGTAGGCAAGGGCGGGATGAAAGATTTCAGGAAGGTCAAAAGTATACCGGGGAGAGGCCCCAGGCTACGGTAACGTTCCAGCAAATCTTTGAGGTTATCCTCGGTCAAATAAGAGATCATATCCCAGGCTCCTTTTCAAGAACTCGTTAAAAAATGCGTTATTTTATTATACGTTGAACCGGATCGAATTGAATAGCGGGAAAAAAAATACGATGGCGAGTAAAAAAAAGCCTGACCCAGTTAACGGTCAAAGCTTTTATGAACGGAGCCGGAAGCGATCATCGCCCAATTTTCACGAAAATCTGTATGTCTGTGGATATGTTGATATCGACATGAAAACTTATGCACAGCAAGCGATTGCCGCTTGTGGGCTTTGTGTATAACCCTGTGGATAAACATCGTTGTCAGCACGGTATCCCCCCCGAGTCCGCCGGCCCGGATAAGCTCATCGAATCAGGAATCCCGATCATCAACAACGCCAATAAGCGAGGTTAAATGAACGGCTTAATACTGGAAATAAACCACTTTCATCTCGGTATAAAATTCTTTGTTCGAGCTTCCGATCGAGTACGCGCCGAAGCCGGATTGCTTCACGCCCCCAAACGGCATATGGGCCGCGCTTGCCGTGCCATGTTGATATGCACCATGCCGCTTTCCACCTGATCGGCAATACGGTAAGCCGAGGATAGATTTTCAGTAAAAATGGCTGCCGCCAATCCATATTCGACCGAATTGGCGATCTCAAGAGCTTGCTGCTCGCTTTCCACCGAAATGATGACAATCGGGGATTTCAGCCCCTCCAGACCGGGCTGCCTGCAATTGTAAGCATGGTAATTTTCTCTTCCATTATATCCATAACTTTGGTTATAATTTCTTAAGTGCTCACAATACGTTCACAGGAGATGGTTCGATGGAACTAGCGTTTCACTTTAGCAGATGGCTACATATTGTTGCGGGTTTTTTGGCGTTACTCATATTTTGGATCCCGATTGTCACGAAGAAGGGCGGAAAGACGCATAATCGGATCGGCTGGATTTATGTATACGCGATGACCATCGTCTCCATTAGCGCTTTGTATATGGGGATTTTTCGCATTTTCCTGGATCCGACCAGCGATCAGGACCGCATCTCGTTCTCATGGTTCTTAATCTTTATCTCGATCCTGAGCGGAGCCAGCGCCTGGTACGGCATTCGGGTGCTTCGCTTTAAACGGCGGCAGGAGAAGCACCGCAACGTATGGGATTTGATGTTCCCTATCCTGTTATTGCTCTCCGGAGCCGGCATCAGTATTTACGGGTTTACAATTGCTTTCCCCTTGCTGCAATACTTCCCGCTCCTCGGGATTTTCCTCGGCGTAACCCATCTTCTGTATTGGTTAAAGGCACCCCGATTAAAAATGCATTGGGTCATGGAGCATATTGCCGGCATGCTCACCTGTTGTATCGCGACCATTACGGCCTTCACCGTATTCGGCGCTCCCAAGCTGCTGCATATCCAATCCGTCAGCACCATCCTGTGGTTTATACCGACGATCGTTATCGTTCCTTTACTGATCGGGTTCTCCAATTACTATAAGAAGAAGTACAATCCGCCGAAGAACCGGGCCACCCTTGAACGGTAGCAACGCCCCCGTCACGGATAACCATTCCGGGCCGTTCCACACGAAAGCGCGCTGACCTCAAACGGTCAGCGCGCTCGCTCCTAAAGCTGTATGGCTGTCCTTACACAATATCGAGAGGAACTTTTCTGGAGGGCTTGGGAAAGACGGCATCCAGTCTTTGCAAGTCTTCTTCCGTTAACTGAACGAGGCCTGCCGCCGCATTCTCAAGCACATGCTCTTCCGTCGATGCCTTAGGTATGGCTATCGCATCTCCGTTTCGGATACACCATGCCAAGAGAAGCTGCAACGGCTTGATATGATGCCGATCGGCGATGTCCTTGACCACTTCGTTCTCCACCAGCCCTTTTCTTAAAGATCCAGCCTGCGCCATAGGACAGTAGGCCATGATCGGCATACGGTGTTCTCTTTGCCAAGGCAGCAAATCATATTCAATGCCGCGGGAACCAAGGTGATAGAGTACTTGATTCGTTACACAATGCGAACCTTTAGCCAACGCGGACAGCTCTTTCATATCGGCCGTATCGAGGTTCGAGACGCCCCATCTCCGTATTTTTCCCGCTTCAACCAGTCTTTCCATGCCTTCTATCGTTTCGCTTAAAGGAACGCTGCCTCTCCAGTGAAGCAGGTACAGGTCGAGGCGGTCCGTCTTTAATCGTTTCAGGCTATCTTCACAGCTTTTGGCTATTCGGCCCCGTCCGGCATTATGCGGATACACCTTGGAAACCAGAAATACGCGATCCCTTATGCCTTCGATCGCTTCCCCGACCAGCGACTCGGATCTTCCGTCACCATACATTTCCGCGGTATCGATCAAGCTCATGCCAAGCTCCACACCGAGTCTTAAGGTTTTCATTTCTTCCTGCCTTTTGGAAGGCTCGTCTCCGATAAACCAAGTGCCTTGACCGAGTCTGGGCAATACGGTTCCGTCCGGAAGCGTAACGGTACGCCCGGCGTTCGCACTTTTTATATTTTCGATTTGTTCCCGGCTGATTTTAGCCACAGGCTCCATCTCCTTCATCCGTTCATTTGCGGTATTTTTCCCCTAAGGCGGCATCCTAAACCTTCCCTCTCCAGCCAATCACGATCATATTTCACCAAATCGAGCCATCGACACCCGGACTTCACTCCCCCTGGTTGTAAGCATCGGATTCGTAAACAGAACCCATCGCCCTAAACGTATTTTACAATAACCAAGGCCCGGATGCCGGTAAATCCTGGTGGATCCATGTACGCCGGGCCGGTATCCAGAAATACCGGAATTCATGCAAAAAAGGAGCCCGAACCGAGTACCTTCGGCCGAACCCCTTGTCTGATCGATTTGCCAACGCTCCACTAGCCGGTTAAGCATGGATGACGGGCTGCATACATGCCAGCATCGGCTGATGAACGAAACCATTGCTCGCGACGATGTTTTTCGTGAATAAATCGAAGGGGCGACCTGCCGTATCCGTCACGGTCCCTCCCGCCTCCTGAATGAGAATAACCCCTGCTGCCGTATCCCACACGTTCAGCCCGTATTCCCAGTAGGCTCCGAGCTTGCCCGATGCGACATAAGCCAATTGCAGGGCCGCTGACCCTAACGACCGGATAGACCTGCATTTCCCGCTCAATTCACCCAGACATTCCACGCCCACGGCTCTTGCCCGCTCATCCGTCGGAAAGCCGGTGCCAAGTAAAGTTTGTTCCAACCGGTCCACGTTCGACACCGATATGCGTTTCCCGTTCACGAATGCGCCCTGCCCCTTCGCGGCCCAATACATTTCGTCCGAGCAGGGGTCATAGATGACGCCTGCCGTCAGCTCCCCCCGGCAAGCTAAAGCGATGGACACCGTAAACCCCGGCATGTTATGGACAAAGTTGCTGGTGCCGTCGATCGGGTCGACAATCCATAGGAACGGCTCAGCCGACGCTTGCTCCAGCCTGCCAACGAATCGCTCGCCGCTGCCGAACGACTCTTCCTCCCCCAAGAAGGTATGCCCGGGATATTGTTCCTCAATGCGCTGCCGGATCATCAGCTCGGAAGCCCGATCAATTTCCGTGACAAGGTCAAAGCTTGAGCTTTTCTCATCCGTCACATAGGAAGTCCCTAAACGGGATTTGATCATGGCTCCGGCATCCCTGGCAATCCGCTTGGCGATCTCCAAATGGTTCAAATAGAACCTCCTCTTTTCTGGATCAAAATTGATCTCCTCCCTACTCCTGACCCGGCGGCAGCAGAGTAATGGATTGGCCCGACAGCCCAAGCCGGATCAGATCTCCCGCGCTTTTCGGCTCATGTAAATGATGCATGTAATCGACTACAACCACGGTTTGCCCGCCTAACGCGACTTCATATTCGACGTAAGGCCCAAGGTAAATCGCCCGTTCCACCGTGCCCTGGAACTTGCCTTCGGGATCGATGCTCCAAAATTCAGGCCGGATGACGCAATCGACCCGTTCCCCCGCTTTGACCTCAAAGATCGGGTCCTTCGGAATGACCAGTCTTTGACCCAGCAAGTTCAACCCGATATGGCGGGAGTCCGATTGCTCGACGATCGCCTTGAGGAAATTCGCCTTGCCCATAAAGTTGGCCACGAATTGATTGCAGGGTCTCATATAAATTTTCCGGGGCGATCCGATCTGCTGGATCTCGCCTTTGTTCATGATCACGACTTTATCCGAGATGGCCATCGCTTCCGCCTGATCGTGCGTGACGTAGAGGCTCGTGATGCCGAGGCGCTGCTGGATTTTGCGCAGTTCATCGCGCATATATTCGCGGAGCTTGGCGTCCAGATTGGACAGCGGCTCGTCGAATAACAGCACCTTCGGTTCGGTAACGACTGCCCGCGCCAGCGCCACGCGCTGCTGCTGTCCGCCGGACAGCAGCGAAGGCAGGCGGTCTTTCATTTTGTCCAAGTGCATCAAGGCCAGCACCTTGTCTACCCGTTCTTTGACCTGTGACTTCGGAATCGGCTTAATGCTCAAACCGTATGCGACATTGTCATATACGGTCATGTGGGGAAACAACGCGTAGCTCTGGAAGACCATGCCCACATCGCGCTTATTCGGCGGCAAATGGGTAATGGTCTGCCCATTGATCGAAATCTCTCCCGCTGTAGGCGTCTCAAATCCGGCCAGCATCCGCAGCGTCGTCGTCTTGCCGCAGCCTGACGGGCCAAGCAGCGTAACGAGCTGTCCCGGTTCGATATCCAGCGACACCTTGTTGACGGCATAGACCGGTTCTTCGCCCGAATGGCCGGGAAACTGCTTGACGATCCCGGCAAATGTTACTTTGGATGATGGAACGGTTTCCACGATTGCGCGCATATCAGAAGGCCCTCCTCTTCTTCGACCCGAGTTGATTGACCAGCAGTTGCAAGATACCGAGAGCCGCCATGACGATAACGATCAGGATGACGCAATAAGCGGCGGCCACCCCCAAGCGGCTCCCTTCGACTTGAGAGAGGATTGTGACCGTCATCAGGTTCCAATTGACAGAGACGAGAAAAATGATGGCGCTGATCGAAGTCATCGATTTCACGAACGAATAAACGAGGGCGGAAAACAAGGCCGGACGCATCAGCGGCAGCGCTATTCTCCGGAACGTCGTGTAACTGTTCGCGCCCAGGATGGCCGATGCCTCTTCGATCGACGGGTCCACTTGGCGGAGACTGTTCGTGCCTCCCTCTATGCCGACCGGCATATTGCGGAACGTCAAGCAGATGATGATGATCGCGGCCGTACCGGTCAGCAGCAGCGGCTTTTCATTGAATGCCAGGATATACCCGATCCCAACGACGGTGCCGGGTACGGCAAAGGTGAGCATGGAGCTGATTTCCATCCACTTTTTGCCGATAAACTTTTTGCGGATGATTAGAAAAGCGATGATCATGCCAAGCAGGGCCGTAATCGGCGTGGAAATGACCGAAAGCAGCAGCGAGTTCGTAATCGAATCAAAACCGCGGGAGAGCACGTATTTGAAGTTGTCCAGCGTCATCGAATGGTTGATTCCCCATATCTTGACAAAGGCGCCCCAGACGACGGTCCCGTAAAAGACGAGGATTGCGCCGGTGATCAGCCCGCAAAAAGCGAACAGCGGCCAGACAATATAGTTCTCCCGAATCGGCATTTCCGTATGGGACGGTTTGCCGGTTACGGTTACATACGATTTTTTGCTGATCCAATATTTTTGGAGGAAATACGTCGTCATGGCCGGAAACAGAATGGCGACCGCCATAATGGCCCCCCCGCGCAAATCGTACATCCCGGTAATTTGCAGATAAGCTTCCACCGCGAGGGTGGAATAATCGCCCGCGATCACCATCGGATTGCCGAAATCCTCGATGGACTTGATGAATACGAGCAGCAGCGAGCTGAAAATTCCGGGAATGGCCAAGGGCAGCGTTATCGTTGTAAATACTTTCAGGCGGGAAGCGCCCAGATTCAATGCAGCATTCTCCACCGCCGTATCGATGGACTCCAGAATGCCCTTTAAATTCAAGTAAGCAATCGGGAAGAAGGACAACGTCTGGATGACAATCAAGCTGGTCAAGCCATACACGTTCGAGCCCTGCCACCCGAACAAGCCGCTCGTGATGAGGCCGTTACGCCCGAACAAAAGGATCACCGACAGCGCAATGACAAATGGCGGCGAAATGATCGGCAGCAGCGCGACCAGATGAAAGAAAGACTTGCCTTTCATGCTGGTTCGGGTGTTGGCATAGGCGAATACGAATCCGATGACAGAGCTGGTCAGCGCCGCGATGACGCCCAATTGCATGCTGTTCCAAAAGGACCGCAGGAATGAACGGCTTCCCAGCGTTTTCGCTACGGTCGTAAAGTCCAGCCCTTTATCGCTGACCAAGGTTATTTTGAACACCTGATAAATGGGATACACGGCAAAAAGAAACAGGGAAACGAAAATAAGAATGATGAGGCCCAGCAACCAGGGCTCTTTCCACATTTGCTGCAGGATTGACGTAAGTTTCGAAGTGGTTGATGCCCTGTTCAAGTTTGCGGCTGGTTCCAACTTAGCCAAATGGCCTTCCCCCTTTCCTTAAGAGAGGCTGCTGCAAGCCTCCCTCTATTTTGCCGCATCCGCACCTTTGATTTTTTCATTAAACTTCGTTACAAGGTCCTTCCGTTGTTGTCCCGCCCAGACAGCGTCATAATTGACCACTTTCAGCTCGCTTATTGTCGTCAGGCCGTCGGAAGTTTTGGCTTCGGGATTTACAGGCAGGCGGAACGTTTTGTATGTCTCGTACAAACCTTGCGCTTCTTTGCTGATCGCCCAGTCGATGAACTTCTTCGCGTTGTCCAACTCGTCAGCCGGCCCGCCTTTGATCAACGCCGCAGCCCCGACTTCATAACCGGTTCCTTCTTTGGGGAACACAAGCGTGATCGGGTAACCTTCCGACTTGGGTTTCAAAATGTCATGCGAGAAGGAAATGCCCACGGCCGCTTCGCCTAATCCCGCCTGCTTCGCCGGCGCCGATCCCGACTTCGTATACTGCAGGACATTCGCATCCAGCTTCTTCAAGTAATCGAAGGCTTTCTCCTCGCCCATCAACTGAACCAGCGAGGCCACTACGGTATAGGCCGTGCCGGAGGAACCGGGATGCGAAATGGAAATGTTCTTCTTGAATTCCGGCTTCAGCAGATCCTCCCACGATTCAGGCGCTTTCACGTTGTTCTTCTTGAGCCATTCCGTATTGACGGCAAACCCGAGAGGACCGACATAGAGCGGCGTCCATAATCCGTCTTTGTCCAAGTATTCCTTCGGCAGCTTATCGATGCCTTGCGGTGTGTATTTATCGAGCAGTCCTTCCTTGGAGGCCGCGACGAAGGTGTCGGATGGGCCGCCATACCAAACGCTGGCCTGCGGGTTATTTTTCTCCGCCTGCAAACGGGCTAGCGTCTCTCCTGCCGACAAACGGACGAATTTGACTTTAATTCCGCTCGCTTTCTCAAATTCGTTAGCATAATTAATGGCTTCCTCTTCGGGATAAGCCGTATACATCTTCAATTGCTTCGACGATTTCGCTGCCGGCTGCTTCGCTTCCTCAGACGCCTTCTGCCCGCTGCCGCCGGCGGCCGGTTGATCCGCCGTAGATGAACCGCATGCTGTCATCCCGAGTACAGCAAGCGTCAATGCGGTAAGCTGGACAGCCTTGAATCTTTTTTTCATAGGTGAAGCCTCCCCTGATTTAGGTTTATGTTGTAAGCTATTAAGCTTCTTTCTCCATAAGCATCAATTTGTGTATGACCGCATGGATGGCGTGATTCTCATGATGCACCGTCAGTTCATCGGCCGCTTCTTTCAAAGGCTGGCTGGCATTCTCCACCGCTATGCCGCGGTCCGCTTGTTGCAGCATCGTGATGTCGTTGCCATTGTCACCAACCGCAATCGTATGCAAGCCTTCAATCCTCAGCATGTGCACCAGTTCCCTAAGCGCGGCACCTTTGGTCGCGCCTTCCGGCAGCAGCTCTAAATAGTTGGCTTCCGAATAAACCATTTCGCAGCGGATTCCGCTTGTCGTGATCAGCGATTCGAATTGCTCCAGTTTATCCCTCGGTGCGATAAATAAGATCTTCGTGATCGGATCATCGATCCAATCCTCCCTCATGTCTTTGCATCTTACGCCGTCTTTGCGTTCATGCATCTCCAGAACCTCATTGCGCACCGGTGCAAACACGTCGCTCTCGCGGTACACAAGAATGGCCGACTCGTCGCACAAACCGGAAATAAAGCGCTTCCAAATTTCCTTGGGAATAACGAGCCGCTTCTCATAAAGAACCTTCCCGGTGACAGGCGAATAAATCTTGGCGCCATTGTAGAGAATGACGGGAAGGTCAATCTCGAGCCGGCGAATATAGGGGAGGACCGCCGACTCCATTCGGCCGGTGGCCAATGTAAACAAGCCTCCCCTGGCTTTGAACTCCTTAATCGCCCTTGCATTTTCTTCGCTTACGTTCTGCGAACGGTCCAGCAATGTGCCATCCATATCGGTTACGATCAACACTTTGTTCAAGGGGTCAGCCTCGCTTTGCAAGTTCGTCGAATAACAAGTCTGGCTTCCATCAATTCCGATTCGGGCGTGTACTCTTTATCCGCTATCATTTGGAGCAGCAGCTGCGCCGCCCTTCTTCCCATCTCTCTGCGCGGCTGTTCCATCGTCGTCAATTGAATCCAGTACAGTCCGGCATACTCCAGGTTGTCGAATCCGATGACGGACACCTTCTCGGGAACCGGAATATCATGCATCGCCAACCATTCCAGAGCGCCAATCCCGAGCAAATCGTTCGCTGCGAAGACAGCGGTCAAGTCCGGATTGTGCCCGAACAGCTTGCCCATCGCTTCCCGTCCGCTTTCAATCGTGCGGCCTCCGAAGATCATATGGCCCGCTTCCGGCGTCAGCCCGTTCTTGCGCATGACATCCGTATATCCGCGCAGTCTTTCATTACCGATGAAAGAGCTTTGGGGCATTCCGATAAAGCCGATTTGCCGATGTCCGAGTTCAATCAAATAATTCATCGAAACCGTCGCCGCCTGGTAATGGTCTACGTCTACATACGGAATAGACAGGCCTTCCGGAGGTCTCCTTCTCAAGAACACAATCGGTATTTCCAGACTCGACAACAGTTCAATAAATTCATCATCCAGGAAGTCAGGGGTCAGAATGAGTCCGTCGAATTGTCTTTCGATGGCGCTTTGAAGAAATTGTTTCTCCTTCTCCGAGTTCCGGTTCCCATTCCCGAATACAACCTGATACCCCTGTTCAAACAACGTCTCTTCCACGGCATTGGACAGGCTCGTAGGGAACGGATCGGACAGATCGGGGACCATTAACCCTATCGTGAACGTTTTTTTCTGAATCAGGCCTTTGGCGAGCGCATTGGGCCGGTAATTAAAATAACGGACCGCCTCCATAACCTGCAGCTTGGTTTCTTGGCGTACATCGGGATGATTGTTCATCGCTCTGGAAACTGTAGAAACTGAAACACCCAAATGTTTTGCTATATCCTTGATGTTAGCCAAAATCGTACCTCCATCTATGAATCCAGCCTGCAAACGTTACCGGAAACGTTTCCGGTAACGTTTGTTATTATCATACACCATTATTAAAGCGTTTACAATATGGATTAGGAAATTTTCCCACAGCAAAAAACACAGACCCGAAGTCTGTGTTTTCGCACTTTATAAAGACAAGACTTTCTGAAGCATCGTTCCCGACTGCTTGTAATTGGAATGCCACGACAGCGCCTTTTCCAGCACATGCGGAGTTTGTCCTCCCCGCGTAAGGGCTTCCTTATAATAGTCCAGTAAGGCTTCGCGGTACAGCGGATGGGCGCAGCGATCGATAATAAGCTCCGCACGCTCTCTCGGCGCCAGTCCGCGCAAATCGGCGTAGCCTTGCTCGGTGACGACCACATCCACATCGTGCTCCGTATGGTCCACATGGGACACAAAGGGCACGATACTCGAGATGTTCCCGTCTTTGGCGATCGATTTCGTGACGAACACCGAGATACGGGCGTTTCGCGCAAAGTCTCCCGAGCCCCCGATGCCGTTCATCATTTGCGTCCCCAGCACATGGGTGGAATTCACGTTGCCGTATATATCGAATTCCAACGCCGTATTGATGGCGATCAGACCCATGCGGCGAATGACCTCCGGATGATTGGACAGCTCCTGCGGCCTCAGGATGAGCCGGTCCCGGTATTTCTCGAGATTCGGGAACACTTGCTCCATCTTCGGAGCCGAGAGCGTAATCGAACAACAGGAGGCAAACCGGACCTTGCCCGCATCCATTAAATCGAACACGGCGTCCTGCAATACTTCGGAATATACCTCCAGATCCGTGAATTCCGATTGCAGCAAACCATGAAAAACCGCATTGGAAACCGATCCGATCCCTGACTGGAGAGGAGCCAGCCGGTTCGTTAATCGTCCCGCGCGGACTTCCTGACGCAGAAACGCGATTAAATGCCGGGCGATTGTTTCCGTGTCCTTGTCCGGCGCTGTGATGGTTGAAGGGGAATCGGTCTGGTTCGTAAACACAATCCCCCGGACTTTACTCATGTCGACGGGTATGCCCAAGGTCCCGATCCGGTCATCCGGCCTGGAGATGGGAATGGGGGAACGCTCCCCTTGTTTACCCGGTTCGTACAAATCATGAAGTCCTTCCAGCGACTGCGGTTGCGCCAGGTTGATTTCGACAATAATGGAACGCGCGTGCTGCGCGAACACCATCGAGTTGCCTACGGATGTCGTCGGGATAATCATGCCGTCTTCCGTTATCGCAATCGCTTCCACGATGGCGAAATCAATAGGCTCCAGCACCTGAGCGCGCACCATTTCCGACGTTTTGGATAAATGCTGATCTATGAAATAAAACTCGCCTTGATTGATTTTCCGCCTCATCGTCGGATCCGCTTGAAAAGGAAGACGTTTATGGAGCAAGCCGACTTCGGCAAATAACTTGTCGATATCCGATCCAAGAGAAGCTCCCGTATATACATTAACTTTAAGCTTTTCACTTTTTGCACGCTCCGCTAACGCCATGGGAACCGCTTTTGCATCTCCGGCCCGCGTAAATCCGCTTAATCCCAAGGTCATTCCGTTTTTAATCCAGGAAGCGGCTTCTTCTGCAGAAACGACCTTCTCGTGGAGACGTTGATTTCGAATGCGATTGAAAACGTTTTCCAAAGGGTTTTCCCCCATTCATATGTCGTTTAGCCACATTTTAACCGATGATCGGCCGCGGAGAGGAATTTTCGGATGAAATAGGGAAAAAATCGGACAGAACACGTATATGGACGAATGAAACCGTAAAAGTCCATTAGAAACCGAGCAGCTTCCGGAAATAGCGGATATACGATTGACTGACCGTGATCTTGGTCCCGTTCCTCATGATTAACACAAGCGTGGAGTGCGTATCCGGGTAGATTTCCTTAATGTGGTTTACATTCACGATAAAGGAACGGTGGCAGCGCACAAAATAGTCTCTCGGCAGCAGAAAGTCAAATTCATTTAGCGTGTATTTATGGGTGCCGGAAAGCTTCTCGGTGACGACGTACGTTTTGCGGTCGCTTGCTTCCAGATACAGCACTTCCGGGAAAGGAACCGGAACCCACCCGTCCTGATACTTCACGGTGACAACGGATTGTCCCGTCGTCAGGGTAGGGAAAATCGCAGACACGCACCCCTCGAGCTTGCCTTCATGGATCAAGGGGACCGCCATGCCGTAATAAGGGACTCCGAATATGTCACGGTCAATGAACTCGGATACTTTTTGTTTGCCTGTCAATGCTTTATGCGTAATCGTCCCTTCCTTAATGGGATCGCCGGGCTTAATTTTCAGATCGATCCTTTTGCTGGGCCTGTAATAGATGTACTCCTTAGTATTGGCAACAACAATCGAGGTTTCGTCCGAGAACAATTCCCCAATCGCATTAAAGATGGACTCCATTGTAAAATGCTCCATATCCCGCACCTTCTTCGAAATAATCATTCCTTTACGCAAAGCTTATTTCGATGCAAACCAGGAATATCCTTCTAGCACGCCCGAATCGGACGCCGGGCAAGCTTGAATTACTTTTGTCTGACCCAAGTAACGATAGATAAAAGAATCGACAGGCACACAAGCAAGGCCGGAAGGTCTCATTGCTCATGCACTGGTCTTGTTCTCTCCCTTCGTCGTATCGATGTCAAGGATGTCCAATAAAAAGACGAAGATCGGAATACCGACGATCAAGCCCCAGATTCCCAGGTAATGCTCGGAGAAAATCAGAACGATAAACGTATAGAACATAGGGAGGTTCATTTTCGAAGACATCAGCTTCGGGTTTAAGAAGTAACCCTCCAGGAAATGGAGCACCGCGATCATCGAGAGCACATAGATCAGCATCAGATGCCCGCCGATATTAT
The DNA here is from genome assembly GCF_055379675.1 of Paenibacillus sp. JCM 9796. Taxonomy (NCBI): domain Bacteria; kingdom Bacillati; phylum Bacillota; class Bacilli; order Caryophanales; family Paenibacillaceae; genus Paenibacillus; species Paenibacillus sp. JCM 9796. The sequence continues at coordinate 3,147,986 of NZ_AP043723.1, read as the reverse complement.
ACCCGATAATACATAAAGGAAGTAATGAAATGAGAAAGCCCGCCACGGGAATTAAACTAAGCAGGAAGATCATGATCGACAGCGCAAACAAATAAGGAAAGCCTAGAATCCATAATCCGATCACCGTAAATATCGTATTGAATATCGCAATAAGAAATTGCGCCTCGATGACTTTCCCGAAGGACAAAATGAATTTCTTGCCGAAATACTCAAGCTCTTCATACAGCCAAGAAATTTTGCTTTCTTTCAGCCTGGAAGTAAAGGCGATGACCCTGTTTTTCTCAAGAATGAAGACAAGGCTTAAAATGATCGCCAGCACGAAGGTCGTTCCCCAATTGCTGATTCTTAGAATGTATTCGAAGCCTTGTTTGACATAAGCCTGCAAATTCAAGTCTTTCAATGTTTTGTACACATATTGGGAAACTTCATCTTGGGGGACGGGCATATTCGTTAAGCCGATCAACATATCTTTGACCTGTTTGATTTGAACAAAGACCTTCGGCAAATAGTTAATGATCGCAAACACTACGATGGTGACCAAAGCCAGATAAAGCAAAATAATAATGAACTTGCTGTTGATGGCGATGTATTTGCTTAGTTTTCTCGTTAGCATATGTTGCAGACTGTTCATGATGTAAGCTATTAAGAACGTTAACAAAACCAGGTTGAGCATATCCCTTATACTAAATAACAGTACAACGATCAGGGTCAGAATGAAAAATCTTCGTACCGTTAATGTTTCAAAAAAACGCTTAATACTTTCCATCGGTTCATCTCCATTCAAGTAGGCCGCTAATGCGCTCTTTTCTTAGTCTACAGCAATGAAAATGATTATAGCAATGAAATAAACCGAATATAGCGAAAAGAGCGCCCGTTAAGGCACTCTCTTCATGTACGAATGAACAAATCGTCCTAGGAAACACCCAGGTAGGCTTTGGCCACTTCCCGGTTGCCCCGTAATTCTTTGGCTGTTCCGCTCATGGCAATATGGCCGTTCTCCAGTACATAACCGCGGTCGGCAACCGACAGCGCCTTATTGGCCATCTGCTCAACCAAAATAATCGTCATTCCGTCTTGCTTCAAGCCCTTGATGATATCGAAAATTTCATTGACGATAATGGGCGCCAATCCGAGCGAAGGTTCATCCAGCAGCAGCAGCTTGGGCTTGCCGATTAAAGCGCGCGAGATCACCATCATCTGCTGCTCGCCGCCGCTTAACGTTCCCGCCAATTGGTCGATGCGTTCTTTCAGACGAGGAAACCGGAAAAATATATGTTCGAGCTCGCGGTCGAATTCTTTCTGGTTCACCCGTCCCACCCGTTTTTTCAAACCTAAGCGAAGATTTTCATAAACGGTCATACTGCTGAATACTTCTCTTCCTTCGGGTACCAGGGAAATGCCCATGTTTACCGTTTTATGAGCCGTTATATACGTGATATCCTGGTTCGAATACGAAATTTGTCCCGATCGGGGCTTCACCATCCCGAGGATAGCGCTCAACAGCGTCGTCTTGCCCGCTCCGTTGGAACCAATGACGGCGACGACTTCCCCTTCATTTACTTCGAGACTTACTCCCTTCAGCGCATGAACGCTCCCATAATACATATGAAGATCAGAGACTGTCAGCATGTTCCGTCTCCTCCTCTCCGAGATAAGCCTTAATGACATTGGGATCATCCTGAACTTCGTCCGCTTTACCTTCCGCGATCTTTCTTCCGTAATCGATCACGGTCACTTTATCCGAGATGCGCGACACGAAATCCATATGATGTTCAATGAGGATGATCGTCAGGCCGGCTTCTTTCAGCTTGCGAATGACATGCTCAAGCTCAACAATTTCTCCCGACGTCAAGCCGGCGGCCGGTTCATCCAGCAGCAGCAGCGACGGTTTGGCCGCCAACGCTCTGGCAATTTCGACGACGCGCTGGTGCCCGTACGCCAGATTGGCCGCTTTGATGTGGCGCAGTCCCTTATATCCCGCCAGATCCAGGTAGGCGTGCGCCAGATCAGCAATCCGCTGCTCCTGTTTGCGCATGCCGCCGGAGCGGAACAAGGCCGAAAACAAATGTTGTTTGTGGGATTGGGCCACGCCGATCATGATATTTTCAAGAACCGTCAACTCGCCAAACAACCGAGTGTGCTGGAACGTCCGGGCAATGCCTTGGTGCAGCATCTCTTGGGGAGTAGATCCGTCAATTTTTTTCCCGTTTAAATAAATATCGCCGGAGGTCGGCGTATAGAAACCGGATATCATATTAATAACGGTGCTCTTGCCGGCTCCATTGGGCCCAATAAGCGACAACACCGTCGAAGACTGAACCTCCAATGAAAGATCTTTAATGACATGAAGCCCGCCAAATTGTTTGTTGAGATTGTTAATGCTGAGCAGCGTTCCGGAAGCGGTATTGGCATTGACGTTCAGCAGTTGCTCGAGCGGTATGGCGTCATAAGCAGCCCGATTTTCCTTGGGCGTTTTTTTCTTTTCCAAATAATCAATGATCGTACCCGATATGCCCTTAGGCAAAAAGTAAAGGACCACAAACATTAATAACCCGTAAACCGCAAGCCGCAAATGGTCGAAGTTCAGAACCTCCGGAAGCAGCACGATAATGAACGAACCGAGAACAGGCCCCCATACGGTGCCGGCGCCTCCCAAAATAATGATCAACACCAATTGAATCGAAGTATGAAAGCCAAAAATATCAGGACTGATGAAGCTGTTCGCATGCGCGTAGATGGCCCCGGCCAAACCGGCAAATACCGCGCTGATGGCGAACCCTACATATTGATAGTAGAACGGCTTGATGCCAAGCGATTCCGCCGCAATCACGTTTTGTTTAATAGCCAGCAGGCTTCTTCCCCATACGGAACGTCTAAAGTTATAGACCAGCACCATCGCGACGGCGGCAACGATCAATACTAAATAATACACCTGCGTTAACCCGAATTGATAAGCGCCGATGGCCGGTTTTGCTATGCCCGATATGCCTAACGGACCGCCGGAAAAGGATTCCCACCGGATCAATATTTCATCGATGATGACGCCAAAAGCGATGGTGATCATGGACAGATAAACTCCGCCCGCGCGAATGGTCGGTATCGCAAGAATACTGCCCAGTATCAGACTGACCACAATGCCGATCATCGCCGTAATCCAGAACGGGGTTCCGAAGTGTGTGTTGAAAAAGGCGGCCGAATAAGCTCCGGCAGCCATCAATCCGGCATGGCCGATCGAAACAATGCCCGAATATCCGACTATGATATTCATCCCTATGCTGATAATGGCGAAAACGCCCACCATATAAAGAAGGTTCACATAATAACTGCTCAGAAAAAGAGGGGCTACGGCCAACAGAGCGAACAACAAGCCGATGGCAACGTTCTTTCCTGACAAGGCCCGCCTGTTATCCAGTTCAATTTGCAGGTTTGCTTCCACATTACATCCCTCTCTTCCTAAACTTTGACCACAGTCCGGGTGCCGAACAATCCCGTAGGTTTAACAAACAGAATCAAAATCACCAACAGGTAAATAATCATCTCCCGGAAATTGGGGGAGACATAGGTGGCAACCAGCAATTCCGAGATGCCCAGTCCCAGTCCCGTAAGGACGATTCCCTTGGCGCTGTTTAGTCCGGAAACCATCGCTACGGCAATCGCCTTTAACCCGAGCGGCAGTCCCACCGCGACGGAAACGGCATAAATCGTAGACATCATGCCCCCGCCGAGTCCGGCCAGAATCCCGCTGAGAATGTAGGCGATGGCCACGATGTAGTTGCTGTTGATCCCCATCAAATTGATGGCTGTATGATTATCGGCCGTAGCTCTCAGCCATAATCCCCAATGGGATTTGAGATAGAAGAAGGTAAGGAAAATAAGAAAAACGCCGACCACCGGAATTAAAATCAATTCCTTCCAATACACGCCGGCCCCGAGCACGCGCACGATGTCTTCGCCGACAGGGGAAGCGACAACATGCTCGTTCGGCCCCCATATGAAATGGGCGACATCCTGAATGATAATGCCGATGGCCAAGGTGCTGAGCACCCAGTTCACAGATGCGGTATCTTTGGCAAACTTTCGAATGGCAAAACGCTCGATAATAATGCCGAGCAAGCCGACAACGATTCCGGCCAACAAGAAAGATAGATAGAAAGGAACGTGCATTATTTCAACGAAGGCATACGTTAACATGCCGCCTAACATGACCAATTGACCTTGTGACATATTTACGGTTCCATTCACAACGAACGTCAAGCTGTATCCCAAAGCAATGAGCGCATACAAGCTGCCTATCGCCAATCCGCTTAACAGCACCTGCACCAGCGTCGCCGCTGCCCCTTCCATCATGGCTGTGTTCCCCCTTTTCGGACATTCACTTATCCACTTGGCTAAGGAGGCGGGACAGGCCCGCCCCCTTATCATGTCAAGCGTTATTGTTTATCGGATTTCACGATAACTCCGTCTTTCCACATATTCATCACGTAGGAGTTGATATCGATCGCATCGTGATTGTCTTTGCTGAACGCCTTGTCCCAATCGCGAATGACGCCGCTGTAAGGCCCCGCGTTATTTTCCAGCGCATCCTTTAACGCTTCCCGGTCTTTTTTGACATCATCGGTCAAGTCAACGGATTCAAGCGCTTTGAAAATCAGCATCGCTCCATCGAAGCCTTGGGCCGCCGCGGAGAAGGTGGTAGGAATATGTCCGAATTTACTTTTGAATCTTTCCAAAAATTGTTTCGACATCTCACGGGTTTGCTCGCTGGTGAAATTCGCCGTTTGGATCGCGAAGGTTCCGGTTGCCAGAGCCCCTCCGACTTCATTGACCCCGAGAGCGGCCATGCCGGTCTCCCCGATCACGGGTACCTTCCAACCGATCTTATCCATCGATTTCAACACATATCCGTTAGGCGCCCCGATGCCGAACAAGTAGATCACATCGGCCCCCGCATCGCGAGCGCGCGTGACTTGCGCAGTCATATCCTGATCCTTCAAGTTAAAGGACTCTACGGCCACCGGCTTTTTCCCCACTTCTTCAAGCGCCTTGGTCATGGCCGATACTGCCCCTTTGCCGTATCCGCCGCTCTCGTGAAGAATGGCGACTTTCGAGGCATTTAAGTTTTTCTCCATAAATTTCAAAGCATATCTCGCCGTAACCTCCGCGTTCATCCGTACGCCGAATGTCCACGGCATCCCGTTCGTGACGGATTCGGGAACGTTCGATGTCGCGACGACGAAGGGCAATTTCTCCTCTTTGATTACCGGGGTTTGCGCCAGCATCACCGTACTGAAGTATCCGCCGATCCCGGCCAGCACGTTTTCTTTTTGGCTGAAATCGCGGATAATACTTACTCCGCGCGTAGGGTTTTCCTCCGTATCGCGAACCACCAATTCAATCGGGCGGCCCTTGACTCCGCCCTTTTCATTGATCATGTCCGTTGCGATTTGCACGCCTTGATAAATGTTGACCGAAGCTTCCGCTGACCCTCCGGTAGCTTCCGTAGAAACCCCGATTTTAATCGGTTTCGCAGAACCGCTTTGGGCGGAGCCGCCCGAGGAAGCTGTGGTTGACGAAGAACTGGAACCGCAAGCGGAAACGATCAAAGCCATTGCCAAGCAGGAAACCAACAAGCCCGCGCCTTTTCTTTTGCTTTTTTTCACATAAACCACCCTTTCAACCGAACTTATTTTTTTATTAAGCTGCGACCAATCGGGTAAGTATCGACCCATGGGCTCGAGACCTCGAAGCTTGCGGCAGCCCTCAGTATATCCGCCTCGCGATTGAAGCCCGCCACGATTTGAAGACCTACCGGCATCCCGTTTGCATCAAAGCCGCAAGGAATCGAGGCAGCCGGATTCCCCGTCAAGTTAAACGGATAGGTATAGTAGGACCAGGACACCATGTTGCGATCGGGCAGCTCCCGAGGCACGTTCATTCCGACATCCACCGAAGATACCGGCAGCGTCGGGGTAAGGAGCAGATCATAGCGCTGGAACAATTGCCGTACTTTCTCGCGCAGCCTGTACCTGCTGAAAACCTTCGTGTAGTAAGCGTCAACCGATTCGTGAAGACGGCCTTGCAGCACTTCGGCCAAAGCGGGGTCGAGGAGATCGCGGCGATGCTGCAAATCGTCCTTAAGCGTCACGCCGATGCCTGCGTAAAAATCGGCCATCCATAAATCAATCGGATCGTCGATGACGTTCTCCACCAGCTCGATGGAGCAGCCCAGGTCTTCAAATCGCCGTACGGCCGTCTCGGTTATCATGCGCACCTCGGCAGTAGGCTTGGCGTAACCTAACGTCGGGCTCCAAGCGATGCGCAATCCTTGGACAGGCATGTCGCAGGCTGCTATGAAATCGGGTGTTCTCTCGGATACGCTAGCCGGATCGCGTCCGTCGTAACCCGAGACGGTCTGCAGCAGTAAAGCGGCATCCCGGACCGTCCTTGACAGAACGCCGACATGAGCTAAAGTCGGGGTTGCGCTGGTAGGGAAAACCGGAACCCGGCCAAACTGCGCCTTGATGCCGAAAAGTCCGCAAAGGGAGGAAGGAATACGAACGGAGCCGCCTCCATCCGTCCCCAGCGCGAACGGGGTTACCCCCGCGGCGACGGAAGCCGCAGCGCCGGCGCTTGATCCGCCCGGCGACTTGGCGAGGTTCCATGGATTATATGTAATGCCGGTGAGCGGACTGTCACCGCTTCCTGCCTTACTGCCAAATTCGGTTGTCGTCGTTTTGCCTATTATACCCGCGCCGGCAGCGCGGACCCGTTCAACCGAGGGGGCATCAGCCTCCGCGATATGGGTAGCCCGGGTGCGGGAACCGAACGTGGTCCGAACTCCGCCGACATGAATTAAATCTTTGACAGAAAGAGGAATGCCCTGCAGCCGCCCTAGCGGTTCGCCGGCCATGACTGCCTTATCCGCTGCCTTAGCCGCCTCCATGGCAAGCTCCGGCGTCGCCGTTACAAAGGCGTTCAGCGCAGGCTCCAGCGCCGTCATTCTTTCCAGCGTGTCCGACATAACTTCGACTGCCGATAGTTGTTTATTGCCAATGGCAGCCCGTATTTCCAAAGCGGTCATCTTCGCGATGTTCATTCACAACACGGCTCCTTCAGTTCGACTCTTGCGTCAAGGAGATTCCGATCCGTTACTCGTTAATTACGGCATAGGCCCGAACCGGAGATCCGGTACCGCCTTTCACTTTCAGCGGCAGTCCGTAGAACATAAACTCGCCTTTTCCAACCAGCTCTTCTAAATTCACCAGCCATTCATAATGAGAGATGCCCCGGTCGCGGCAAACGCGATGGCTTGGAAAGAGGTTGTCGCTTGGACGATCCGTGGAAGGCCCTTCCACACCGTGCAGCTTGGAGCCGCGATCGGCCAGCCAATGCGTTGCGGCTGCCGTTAAGCCCGGATTGGACCAACATACTTTACGGTCCGGGTAATGGCGCTTATGCAGTCCCGTATTGATCAGAACGATATGACCATCTATTCGAACCCCGGCTTTTTTCTCCGCTTCTTCAAGATCGGCCACATCTATTTCGCCAAGATCCGGAATATGCGTCAGGTCAAGGCATACGGCCTTGCCAAAAAACATATCCAGCGGCATCTGTTCGATGGAATCCCCGCCCGGCTTGACATGTACATAGGCGTCAACATGCGTGCCGATGTGATCCAGCGTACCGATATAGCTTGTAGCGAAGGTCATCGGATCTTCCGGAACGCCCAAGCCCAGATGAATGGTTTGTTCATGAGTCATATGCGAAGTTATGATCGGGCTTTGGAACAGCTTGTGCGACGGAATATTGTCCTCAATTTCAAGCGTGAGATCTACGATTCGTTCTGCCATGGTATAACCTCCAAAGTCGTTTTTATAATAAAGAGCCTTTGATCCGACCAACCCTGTGCACGAGGCCGATTGTCAGATTATATTACATAACCCGACAAAACGTTTTCTGGTCTGACCAATATAGCTATAAAACCGCAATATAACTTATAAATATCGTTTTGTATCTTTGATTGGTCTGACCAATATGGCGTGGATAATGCTCTGTCGGTTGATATTAGATCATCCTGCAAAGCGTTTATTTGGTCCGACCAACTTCTTGAGGCTATTATAGCACCATATTTTTGATTTGAAAAGCATTTTGTGTAATGTTTTGTAACATAAATAACAGATTCCGGACAAAAAACTCGCCTTTTCGCCTTTTTTCGTGCAAATAAGTAACACTTAATGTTAAATTAAAATACACCCGATGTACATCGAAGCCAAAACAAAAAAGGCCTTCCGGCCTTTTCCTGTTCAACAAATCGTTATACTTCTTTTATTCGGCAGGGAATCGATTCAACGCCTTCATTAAATCAATCGTATGCTCGATATGCCTTTCCATTTCCTCTGCCGCGCGATGCCCGTTCTTGTCAATAACAGCCTGCAGGATCGTCTGATGCTGACGGGCAAAATCGTCATTAACTCCAGCGATCTCTTGTGTCTGTAAACGTGTGGTGTACAGATTCGGCGTTACCAAATCGGAGACGAGCACCAAAATATCCGATAACGTATTATTGTAGGCAGCTTTCGCAAGGAATAGATGGAAATCCAAGTCCGCTTGGATTTGAGCCTGCAAATCACTGGCCGAACGCATACGCTCCACCGCATTTTGCAGCAGCCGGATATCAGCTTCTTTTCTGCGTTTGGCCGCCAGCTTTGCAACGCCACCCTCAAGAACCTTCCTCGATTCCAGCAATTCAATGGATGTTTCCGTAGGAATCGTGAAAAATTGGAGCATCGTCGTCAATATTTTAGGGATATGGGGGGTTTTAAGAATGGTCCCCTCTCCCGGTTTGGAATAAATGACGTCGAACATTTCAAGGATCCGTAAAGCTTCCCGCACCGAAGATCTGCTCACCTGCAAATAGGCCGCCATCTCACGTTCCGTCATCAACTTATCTCCTGCCGCCAAATTGCGCGAAGAAATATACTCGCGGAATTGGTGCAATACTTGTTCAAACATGCGATGGTTTTTATTGACCGCTGTCACTTCGTTCACCTCCTGCCGGTTAACCTTCCGTATCCGCATCTCTTTTCTAAGTTTTCACTTATTTTACATATATAACTATATATGGCGTCCTATCCAATCCACATGTGATATTATATACCATAACTCTGATGAATTGTAACTCCCGCCATCGCAAGCTATCGAGAATCCGCTTACAAAATAAATTATCCATAGTGCGAAACTCCTTAAACCGGCCTGCATGTAAGAGTATCATATCATCTGACTTTCAGCGCAACAACAGGAGCCCTCGCTCCATTTTATTTCCTTTTTCTCACAATTATGAGGACTGGATCATCGGGCTTCGTCTATGATGAAATCAAATAAAATTGTACATGCATGTACTAGTTCTTATAATGGTCATATATTCCTGTCACCCGAAAGGCAAGCTGCAGATTGAGGAGGCTTACAATTTCAGTGGAAATGGTTAATCTCAAACCGTTAAAAATCTTGATTGTTGACGATGAGCCCGATATCGTTAATTTATTGGAAACGGTTCTGTTGAAAGAAGGGTTCCTGCATATCTATCACGCATATTCGGGAATATCGGCAATTGAGCGCTGCCGGGAGGTTAAGCCGGATGCGATTATTTTGGATGTGATGCTCCCTGACATGGACGGGTTTACGCTCTGTAAACAAATACGCCAATTTTCTTTATGCCCCATCTTCTTTTTGTCCGCCAGAGACGACGACACCGATAAAATTGTGGGCCTTGCTTTAGGCGGAGACGATTATATCACCAAGCCTTTCAGCCCAAAGGAAGTTGCGTATCGGATTAAAGCGCATCTCCGCAGAAGCCTCGTCTACTCCAGGCAGTCTGAGCGGGAGCCTTGCGTCTTCGGGAATGTCCAGATCGACGAGCAAAGGGGCGAGGTGCGGAAAGATGGCGCCCTCGTTCCATTGACGGCGAAGGAATTCCAGCTTCTCGTTTATTTGGCGAAGCACCCCTCCCGCATTTTTAACAAATCGGAATTGTATGAAGCGGTATGGGGAGAAAGTCTGCTAAGCGGTTACGACAATACGGTCATGGTACACATTCATCATTTGCGCGAAAAGCTTGAACACGACCCGGCGAATCCAAGGCTGATCCTAACCGTAAGAGGGCTTGGCTATAAATTGCTTCCGCAGGATGAAAGCTGATGAAGTGGAAAATTATATTTCAATTTTTAACGGCTATCTCCACCCTGGCCATCCTTCTTGTCATCCTCATCATAGCCGCCGTGCACTTTGTCTTCAATCCTTTTTTCAGCGGCAACCGTACCTTGCAGGGTGTCGAACGGCTGGTCCTTGATTTTGAAAGTCAGATCGCGTTTCGGGATCACCTGCCCTATGTGACAGACGAAGGCATGCAACTGCTCGATTCAAAACAAGCGTGGATTCAAATCCTCGATACGAATGGGTCGGAAGCTTATCATTACAACTTGCCGGGTCACGCTCAGAGCCACTATTCGCCTAGTGAAATTGTTTTCATGAATAAATTTTCCGTAGGAGGATATACGGTGTTTACCGGGCGAACCGAACGAGAAGGTTACCATTGGAGCTATCTGATCGGGTTTCCCGAAATGGCCATCTCGAAATTCACGTTTTACTTCGGCCCCGAACAGTTTTTCACGATGTGGCACAAGGGCCTGCTCTTATTTATGGGAACAGCCATCGCCGCCATTGTGCTCGTAGGTTATTTATTTTCCAGGTGGTTGTCGAACCCGGTATGGTTAATCATCGGAAGCATCAAGCAGCTGGCGGAAGGCCGCTATCAGGTAAACCTGAAGCCGAAGGGTTTATATAAAAACGTGTATCTCAGCCTCAACCATTTGTCGCAAACGCTCTATTTCCTCGCCGAACACAGGAAAGTAACGGACCAGCTTCGAGAAGAGTGGGTATCCAATCTTTCGCATGACATGAAGACGCCCTTGTCTTCCATTAAAGGCTATTCGGAATTGCTTGCCGATGAGGAGTACGATTTGGAACGACGGGAACAAATCGGATTCGCCAAGGTCATCGTCCGGCAAGCGGCGTATATGGAGGAGCTGCTTCAAGATTTCAAGCTTACGTTTCAATTAAAAAATCAGACCCTTCCGATCCACAAGCAGGAAGAAAATATCGTTCAATTGCTGGAAGGACTGCAAACACTCTTGCTAAACCATCCCCGATTTCAATCAAGGACTATCCTGATTGAAAAGGACGGCCCGCCCGTATTCCTGGCCTGCGACTCCAAGCTGCTGCGACGCGCCTTTCAAAATCTGATTAGCAATGCGCTGATTCATAATCCGTACCCGGCCCAGGTACGCATTCAGATTCAATCTACCGACAGAGAAGTGTTTGTTCAGATCAGGGATACCGGCAACGGTATCCAGGAGCAAGAAATTAGCCGATTGTTCGAGCGGTATTACAGAGGTACGAATACGATGGATCACGAAGGAAGCGGCCTCGGGTTAGCCATTGCCAAGCAAATTATTGAGGCCCATCACGGTACCATCGGCGTACAAAGCCATACAGGCAGCGGCACCCTCCTGAACGTACGTTTGCCCAAACAATTAAGCCAGATTTAAGGTAAGCTAAAAGCAGCCTTAAACGCCAACTCGTATCATGCTCTCTGTACGATATCTACAGGGAGCGTGATTTTTTTGAGTTTCTTAGTGGAAACGAAGCATTTATCCAAGTCGTTCAAGTCCTTTTATCCAGTGAAAGGCATTGATTTGAAGGTGAAGCGCGGTGGCGTGTACGGTTTCCTGGGCCCGAACGGCGCAGGCAAAACGACTACCATTCGCATGCTATTAGGCTTGATTCAGCCAACACAAGGAACGATCTCTATATTCGGCAAGGATGTTCGGAAGCACCGCCTGGAAATTTTGAACAAGGTCGGTTCCATGGTAGAATCTCCATCCTACTACGGTCATCTTAGCGGATATGAAAATTTGGAGATCGTGCGTAAGCTGCGCGGAGCAGCCAAACGTGATATCGGGCATGTGTTGGGTATTGTTCGCTTGCAGGAATGGCAGCACAAGAAGGTAAAGACCTATTCGCTGGGGATGAAGCAAAGATTGGGCATCGCTCAGGCCTTGCTAGGCAATCCGGAGCTCCTGATATTAGATGAACCTACGAACGGCTTGGATCCGGCCGGTATCCAGGAAATCCGGGAATTGATAACCCGCTTGCCTGTTGAACAAGGAATTACAGTGCTTGTTTCCAGCCATATTTTAAAAGAAATCGAGCTTATGGCAAGCGAAGTCGGCATTATTTACAAGGGTGAATTGCTATTTCAAGGTTCCTTAAGCGAATTAAGGAGCAAAGGGTATTCAGGCATCCGGGTCGCCGCAGCGCCGGTTGAAGAATCGGCCGCCTTGTTGTCCAGGCTTGGCTACACCTTGAAACGGGATGGGGATCATTTGCTTATCGACGCCCCGAGCGAACGGATTTCCACGATTAATCAGGATTTGGTGCTGGCCGGCTTTCGGGTATCTCATCTCAGCGAAAGCAAGGAATCGCTGGAAGATATTTTCTTGAACATGACAAGAGGGGGCGAAAGCTGGTGAAATGGGGCGCTATTTTTTTGTCCGAATGTCAGAAACAAAAGAAAATGGTATGGATTCTTTCAACAGCAGGCCCTCTGCTTGTCGTTCTATTGCTGTTTGTTAATTTGTTTCTGCGTTACGACTATCTTATGATGAAGTTCGCTCCCATGACGTCCTGGGAAATTGCCATGCGCGAAATCTTTTTCTTATGGTCTTTTTTCTTCCCCATCGGCGTGACCCTGCTCGCGGCTATGATCCACTTCTGCGAGTTTCAAGACGATGTATGGAAGCAGCTGCTCAGTATGCCGGTTGCACGTTCCCACATTTATTTGACCAAATGGTTCCTTCTGATCCTGCTGACCGGCATGTCCATCCTTGTCTTCCTGGCGGGGATATGGGTTACGGGGCTGATCTTCGGATTTCCGGAGCCGTTTCCTATCCTTCTTTACGGCGAGTACGGGCTGTACTTATTCGTATCCGGTCTGGGTATCTCCAGCATACAGCACTGGCTTAGTTCCAAATGTAAAAATACGATGATTCCAGTCGCTATCGGCATTACAGGAAGTGTTTGCGCACTCTTTTTGGCGCAATCCGAAATGACGCAGTACATGCCATATGCCTCCGCTCTTGCTGCGCTGCCGCTCCTGGACACCAATCAGAACATTGCACTGATTAGCGGGTTAGGATTTGGCATCGGAGGCATTGCGCTGGGAATGCTGGAGTTTCAATCCAAAGACATGATGTGAATGAGAGAATGAGAGGAGATGGGGTTCAATGACCCACTTATTGAGGGCGGAATGGAGCAAATTAAGACACTCCAAATTGATGTGGCTCGTTCTGCTTACGCCCGTATTGATTTCAGCGCAAGGCACGGCCAACTTCATGAGGTATAAGCATATTTGGACGCGGGATGCCTGGACCGTCCTTATTGAACAAAGCTTTATTTTTTATTCGTCGCTTATGCTGCCCCTGTTCATTGCTGTGCTTATGGTCATGATGGCGCGCATCGAACACAGCCATAATGGCTGGAAGCAGTGTTTAGCTTTGCCCATCGGCAGAGCGCCCTTCTATTTGATGAAATTTGCCATCGGTGTTTTTTTAACGTTCCTAAGCATAGGCATGCTGTGCGTCTGCATCCTATTGGGCGGATTCATCGTTCAGGCGGAAGGACCTATTCCTTATGACCGGATTTTTCTTCCTATGCTTCTCGCTTTTGCGGCCGCTATGCCCATCATGTCCATTCAATATTGGTTGAGCGTCACGTTCGCCCAAGTGGGCATTCCTTTGGCAATCGCCGCGGGATTATCGCTGCCCAACCTGCTTGTGGCCAACTCTAAATATTGGATATTCGACCCCTGGACGTACCCGATGGTCGCTTCCCTTAACGGTACGCTAAACCAATTTCAGGGGAGCCCGGCCATGTTCTCCAGCTCCCTGCTGCTCTTCTTGCTCAGTCTGGGCGCGGGCTTGATTCACTTTAGGAAGAAAGATGTTATGTAATCACAATTTGACATTTTTTTGCACGATTCCGTAATAAAGCACCAACTGGGTAACAGCCGTAATCATCAATATCCAGGCAACCAGATGATAATCCATTCCATCAGCAAACAGCATAAAAAAGACGATGGAAACTATGCGGCCGATGGATAAAAATATTTGACGGGTAACGATCAGCTCCCGGCCGTCCGTTACAGGATAAGCCATGCGTCAAAAAACAACGGAACAAAAACCAAAGAAGCAGCGGGAAACTGCTCCTTCGGCTTTTGTTCCGTCCCTATTTGTCCACGTATTTGATTGTGCAAGTCCATGACGATCTCTCGCTGCGGTCAGCCAAATTTGTAGGTGATGCCGTGTCCCCCCTTGGGATAAACCCATTCAATGTTGTCGTAAGGACAGGCGATACGACAGGTGCCGCATTCGATGCAGTTTTCATAAGCGACCGTCGTCATCTTTTGCTTCTTCTCCCATTCATACACATCGGCCGGACAAAAATAATTGCAATCTTTCTTCACGCATTGCAGACAGTTCGCATGCTCCTTGATGATCAAATGGGACACATCATCGCATTTGAAGCGGATCGTAAACAATTTGTCGGATATGGAATCGCTCATCCATTCATCGCCCTCCAGCTTTTATAGCCTAATTTCATCAAATTCATCGTTCCGCCGGCAGCATCTTTGATTAATTTAACGGCTAGCTTTTGCTTATCCGCCTTGGATACGCCATCCACCAGAAACATGTGATAGGCGGCTTCATTTAGAGCCTGCGGCAGCTTGTCGAACAGCAGCTCCGGGTCTTGCTCTTTCAGGAACTGATGCATGCCTTTGTATTTTTTCAGATCCTTCTCGAGGAAAGAGCTCCTGATCTTGTCATCGTATGCCTTTAGCGTATCTCGTGAATAGTCGCCTTTCTCCCTGGCCTGGACAATGGCTTCGCCCGCTAACCGCCCCGAGGTCATCGCGAGGTTCGTACCTTCCCGATGTACGAAATTAATCAGCTGCGCGGCATCGCCGACGATACACCAGCCGTCTCCGGACAGAGGCGGAATGGAATGGTATCCGCCTTCGGGGATCAGATGTCCCGAATATTCCAGGACTTCTCCCCCCTGGATTAATTTGCGGATCATCGGGTGCTGTTTGGCCGCTTCCAGCAGGGCATAGGGCTTGATCCGTTTCTCCCGCAGCTGATCGACCATGACCCCGACGCCCAGGGAGAGCGTCTCCTTGTTGGTATACAAAAATCCCAGCCCGGCCATCCCCAGTGACGTTTCGCCCATAAACTCGATCGTAACCCCTTCGTCCCCTTCCACCTGAAACCGGTCTTCGATCTTCTCCCTGGGAAGGGCGATCACTTCCTTCACCGCCAGAGACACCTCATCGGGCCGCCATTCCTTATGGATGCCGAGCGATTTGCCGAGCAGCGAGTTGACCCCATCGGCGATGACCACGACATCGGCGTAAAGATTCCCGTCGGCCCGGTCCGTCTTGACTCCGACAACCCGGTCTCCTTCCTTCAGGAACTCGGTTGCGACCGTCTGGTAAACCGGGATAGCCCCGGCCTGCACCGCCTTGTCGGCAAACCATTGATCGAACTTGACCCGCAGTCCGGTAAAACAGTTGAACGGCTCTTTGTAAGCTTCATTCCGGTGCCCGAACGTGACGACAGATTGTTTACTCATCATCCAAATCCGCTGTTCCACGATTTGCCGCTCCATCGGAAACCCTTTTTCCGTCCAAAACTCGGGGATCAGATCCTCTAACATTTTTCTGTACAAGACGCCGCCAAAAATATTTTTCGCCCCGGGAAACTCGCCCCGCTCCAGCAGAACAACCGAAAGACCGGCCCTGGCCATCGTCAAGGCCGCCGCCGCGCCGGCCGGACCTGCGCCGACGACCACCGCGTCAAACTTTTCATTCATCGTCCCTCGCCCCTTTCCGACAACAAGGCTTCTTCCGGTTTCACGCTGGCAGAACCGGTCTGATCCGCTTTACCAGGCATGCCCGCCGCCCGCTTCTTCTTCACTTGCTCCGTAAGGGCAGGTACGATTTTGAACAAATCGCCGACGATCCGGTAATGAGCGGTTTGAAAAATCGGCGCCTCCGGGTCTTTATTAATCGCCACGATCACCTCCGAACCCGACATCCCCACCGTATGCTGAACCGCCCCGGAAATGCCTATGGCAAAGTACAGCTTAGGCCTCACCGTACAGCCGGTTTGTCCGACCTGATGCGCATGCTTGATCCAGCCGGCGTCAACAGCCGCCCGCGACGCGCCCACTACGCCTCCCAGAGCATCGGCCAGTTCCTTCAGCATGGCGAAAGGCTCCGGCCCCCCTAATCCCCGGCCGCCGGCGACAATGATCTCCGCTTCTTCCAAATTCAGCGTTGCTTGCCCTTGAATGAAATCGAGCACTTGTGTGGCCATTTGTTCTTCGCTCATCCCATTTGCCACCCGAACGATTTCCCCTTGCCGGGACACGTCGCGCGGCAAGGCCAGAAACACGCCGGCACGGGCTGTAGCCATCTGGGGGCGATATTGCTTGCACAGAATAGTCGCCATCATCTTCTCCGAGAAAGCCGGCCGGCTTGCCAGCAGGAGCCGGGAAGGCGGCGGTTCGACATCCAATTCGGTCGTATCGGCCGTCAAGCCGGTAGGCAGGTGCGTCGCGATGGCTCCAGCCAAATCCCGGCCGGTGCCCGTAGCCCCGAACAAGCATATCTCAGGCTTGGCCTCGCCGATGACCTTCATCGCAATCCGGCTGTACGGCCTGGTTCGATAAGCTTTGAGCTCCGGCGCCTCGCACAAGAACACTTTGTCCGCTCCGTAATAAATCGCTTCTCTGGCCAAATGCTCCACTTCATCCCCGATAACAAGCGCTATCAGATCGACGTCAAGCTTATTGGCGAGCCGTTTCCCCTCGCCCAGCAGCTGCCAGGAAACTTTCTTCGCTTCCCCTCCACGCTGTTCCACATAAACAAACACGCCCCGGTAATCGGACCAATCGGGTGCTGGTTCCGTCTCTTTTCGTGCGCACACCGGCTTCTCCTCCTTTTTTATGAAGTCCAGCCTAATCTTTCCGGCAGATCGCTTCCCCACAATTTCTCTATGAGCTCTTCTGAGATTTGTTCCGGCTTATCGCCGCCTATGACTTGCCCGTTAATCTTGCGAAGTTCGGGCACCCAGGTTTTACTTACGATCGTTGGCGACCCCTTCAGCCCAATCTTGGCCACTTCCAAATCCGGAAAATCGGCCGTTGTCCATACGGTCGGCTTATATCGGGCAGCCCGGATCATCCCCGGCAGCGAAGCTCTGCGGATGGTGTTCAGCTCCTTCAACGCGGTGACAAGCACGGGCATGGCAGACTGAACCACCTCGGTGCCGTCCTCCAAATACCGGTGCACGGTTACTTTGCGCGCCGAAGGGTCTACTTCGGACACTTTGCCGACATACGTAAGCTGCTCCACATCCAGGCGGCAAGCAATGCCGGGGCCAACCTGTCCGGTATCGCCGTCCAACGTCTGCTTTCCGCAAAAAATAATATCCGCCTTCCCCCATTCCTGCTCTACCTTTTCAATCGTTTTGGCCAACACGTAGGAGGTCGCCAGCGTATCCGCGCCGGCAAATTTACGGTCGGTCACAAGCACCGCTTCATCGGCCCCCAGGGAAATGCATTCCTTGAGCGATTTCTCAGCCGGAGGCGGCCCCATGGTGACGACTGTAACCCTGGCGCCATGCTCATCCTTGATGCGCAGCGCCTCTTCAAGCCCGTGCAAATCGTAAAAATTGACGATACTCGGAACGCCCTGCCGGATTAACGTGTTGTTCACAGGATCTATGCGGATTTCGCGGCTATCGGGGACCTGCTTGATGCAAACGATAAGGTGGAGCATGCCCTTGCCTCCTTGACGGTAACTTAGATTGCAGCCCAATTGTCCCAATACGGATGGACGAACTTCAAAGTGAGCTGATCGCTCTGACAGCTTGCTTGTATAGCCTCGGACAGTTTCCAAGCTTTCTCGAAGGAGGAGGGCGCCAGCGTATGAAACAGCGGGGGCACCGTCCAGAACACCCTCTCCTCCGATACCGGGAATACCATGACCTTCCAGCCGTTAGTCTCTTGCTCCGCATACCACAACAATACGACCAGCCAGTGTGTGAACCTGATGGACTTTCCCTCTTTGGAGGTGTACATATCTTCCAGCTCATGCTTATCCTGCTGTCTATAGGAAGCGCGGGTCTTGGGAACAGGTCCACAAGATTAAAATAATGGAACATCAGGCCGCCCCCTCATGAGTCTCATGGTGGAGTTCAAACAAGTTGATGTTTAAGCGTTTTCAAGCCTTGGCGCAACAAATATTGCATGTTCTGTTATATCATATGCCGACTTTCACAAATATTTCCCTGTCCGCCTCTCGTATTTTCGCGGATTTCAAAACATGCAGGGGTATCGTAGGAGGGAGCTGACTTTCGAACTATGCTATAATGAAACAAAGCGAACGCCTGGTGGGAATGGCTTTCGCTTCGTCATTTAGGGAGGATATTATGATTCTGCATAAGGGCGAAACCTTATTTCGTCAGGGTGAAACGGGACCGCTTTATCACCTGAAGAACGGACTGCTGAAAATTGTTCGCGTTCACGAAGACGGTACAACGATCTTAGTGAATATTATCGTGCCGAATGAAGTCATTCCGCACCATTCTCTCATTAGCCCGAATCCGTACTATGGAACGGCGATTGCACTGATGACAAGCGAGATCGAAGTGTTGTCTGCGGCGGAATGGTATCGGGAATTGGAGCGCAGCCCGGATCGATGCCGCAGCATCGCCTTGCAGCTGCAGGAGAAGCTTCGAATGATGCAGCAGCGGATCGACCAATTAACCGAAGTCGCTCCCGCCGAGAGGCTCAGGAAGCTTCAAATATGGCTCCGCTCCTATGCTGCGCCCGCCTTCTTAACCCAGCTGCTGACGCAGGACGAGATCGGCCAGTTCATCGGCCTTCGCCGTGAAACGGTGAACCGGCTGCTGCGCGCTCAATCCAGCTCCGATAATTAATCGGTCGTTATCGCTGACGGCTGACTTCGGCCTCAGCCGTTTCGGAGGGCTGTTCCAGATCGCCGGCCGGACCGAAAAACTCATAATGAATATCCGACGCCATAATCCCCCAGTCCTTCAGCGCGCGGTTCAACGCTTTCATGAACGGAACGGGACCGCAGAAATAGAAGCCGGCATCGCGGGTCGGTATGACGGTTTGCAGCCAGGGCAAATCGATAAATCCTTCCTTCTGGAAAGCGCCCTCCGCTTTATCGAGTTCGGTCGGTTGTTCATAGCACCAAGACACCGACACCTGCGGGTGTTGGGCGGCGATTTCCTCCACATGCGCCTTCATCGCGTGTACATTCCCGTTCCGGGCGGCATGGATGAACGTCACCTGGCGCTTCGGATCCGTTTCCACCAGCGTGTCAAGCATGCTGATCATCGGCGTCAACCCGACCCCGCCGCTAATCAGAACAACAGGCCGCGTATCGGTACGATCCAGCGTAAACTCACCGGCCGGCGCAGAAAGCCAAAGAAGCTCGCCTTCCTCGATCTGCTCATGCAAGTAAACGGACACCTTCCCTGCAGGCCGCCCCTCTATCGCATCCTCCCGTTTCACGGAAATCCGGTAATAAGGGCGCCCCGGCGCTCCCGAGAGGCTGTACTGACGGATATGGGTATGGGACTCCCCGGGAATTTCTATCTTTACACTCACATATTGCCCCGGTTCAAAGGCCGCGATCGCCTTACCATCGTCCGGCACCAAGTAAAAAGAAGTGATCACTTCACTTTCCCTCACTTTACGCTCCACCCGAAACGCCCGGAAGGATGGCCAGCCGCCCTCCTGACGTTCGGCATTCTCGTACATCTCCGCCTCTATGCCCATGAAGACGTCGGCTATTACGCCGTAAGCCTCCGCCCAGGCCTGTAAGATGTCGTCGGTTGCCGCATCGCCCAGTACGTCCTTGATCGCAGCGAGCAAATACTGCCCGACGATCGGATAATGCTCGGCTTTCACACCCAGACTGCGATGCTTATGTGCAATCTGCTTGACGACCGGAAGGATGGCCTCCAGTTTGTCTATATTGGCGGCCGCGGCATACACCGCGTTGGCAAGTGCAGTTTGCTGTCTGCCCTGATTCTGATTGGCGTGATTAAATACGTTCAGCAGCTCAGGATGATGGGTAAACATCATTTGATAGAAGCGCTTGGTAATCTCCTTCCCATGAACCTCCAACACGGGTACCGTCGATTTAATGGTTTCAATCGTTTCCACACGCAGCATGATGATCTCCTCGCTTTCGCGTTTGCTTGATATGAACCAAGTATAAACAAAAGGATGTACCGCCCGTGTGATTAGAGTCACAGGAATACGCAAGGTTCTGTGACGGACCGGCAAGACGCCTGCCGCCCTGCCGCAGGGCCTTAATTTACTTTCGGACAGGAGGGACAATAGCTCTCATGGTCGGAAATCATATAATAATAGCAGCAGGTTTTCCGAATGCGGATCGGTTGATCTGAAGCCGGGACTATGCATTTCGGGCTGTCAAATCTTGCAAACGGATTATACTTCTCCCCGAACAAGCCCGCAGGCGCATCGCGAATTAAATATTCGAAATCCTCTTGCATACGGAACTGCTCCTGACGACCCGCCGCTTCCAGGATTCGCTTCTCGTATAGCGTATACACATAGATCGCCGTGTTCTCCCACAAAATGGACCTCGGAATGTTACTCGCCTTGGCAATAGTACGCCATACTTGTGCCAGATGCCCGGCAAACATACTGGATAGTATTTGATCGCGCCACGCATTGCGCCCGGCGCTTGCCGGCTGTGTCACATTCACATGGGCCAAACGCATATTCGGCATCCAGGTCGTTTTTTGGTAATAGGATTCGACATGACAGTTTCCAATAGACAAATCCAATCCCCGGTTATACATCGTCATCGCATACAAGCCGGGAGAAACGATAAGAAACGCATACCTCTTGGCGAACGGGGAAGCCGTCATCGCTCTGGACGGGGATCGGTAAAGGTTGGCTAACCCGTCTAAATACAAGCCGCACTTGTGCTCGTCTACCAAATCACGCGCGGATATGGAGTAGGTCCGGTCAGCGGATTCTGCCGTAGTCACGCGCAAATGGTTGGCTAAATAATCCCATTCCTCTTGCTTCATCGAGGACGGCATTCTATCGTTCATTTCCTTTTCCCCCTTGCGGCAGCATCCACATTCGTTGCGAAATTTTGCCTCGAGATTGGCCATCGCTCCCTCTCCACATCAAAACTGGTTCCGATTTTTGAACAGCAGATAAATGAAGAACGGCGCGCCAACGCCAGCCGTGAATATTCCCGCTGGAACGTCATGCGGATAAAAGGCCGTCCGTGCAATCAGATCAGCGGTAAATACGAGCAAGCTTCCGGTTAAAGCGGATACGAGCATCAGGCTGACAAACGGACGGCCCACTAATTTTCTGGCGATATGCGGCGCGATTAAGCCTACGAACCCGATCGCTCCCGCTACAGAAACAGCAAATCCGGCCAATACTACGCTTAACACTAGCAGCATAAAACGGTGCCTCTGGACAGGAACCCCCAGTCCGGCAGCGACATCATCTCCCAATTCTTGCGAATTCATGCTTCTTGCAAAATACCAGACGAGAGGAATCAATATAACGACCGCCGGTAAAACGGTATACACCCCTTGCCACGAAGCGCCATACACGCTGCCTGTGAGCCACACATACGCCTTGCCTGCCGTAAAGCTCGAGCTCATGACAAGCATCAAGGTGGTGGCGGCATTCATCGCGGCAGCTATCCCAATGCCGATGAGCACAAGCCGAATCGCCGTTACTCCGCCCTTCCAAGCGGGCAGGTAGATCAGCAGGGATACGAGGATCGCCCCTATGATGGCAGCCGCCGGGAGCCACTTGATGCTCACTTGCCCGCCGAAATAAGTGATAAAGGCAACGGCAGCAACAGATGCGCCTCCGGTAATGCCGATAATATCCGGAGAAGCGAGCGGATTCCGAATGATGCCTTGCAGGATGGCGCCTGAGATGCCTAGAGCAGCTCCGACAAGCAGCGCAACCATAGCTCGCGGCAATCGCAGAACATGCACAATAAAGTCATACTCTCCGGAGCCGGAACCCAGAATCGTCCTTAACACATCCAGAGGATGGATCATCGTATCTCCTAAACCGATTCCCACCACGCCCGCCACCAGCGTCAGAAGCATAAGCCCGCTAATCACCCACGCCGATTTCTGCTGGATCTGGAAATGAACCCGGTCATGTTTGCTGCGATAAGTAAAATACCGATTCATTTCCATGCAACCCCCTTACGGGCAATATAAACAAAGAAAGGCACTCCAATAAACGCTGTAATGACGCCGATCGGCACCTCTTGCGGCAAAATGACGAGCCGTGCCACGACATCGGCGGACAACAGCAATATGGCCCCCAATAGAGCGGAGAAGGGGATGACCCATCTGTAATCGTTACCCACTAGAGCACGGGCAATATGAGGAATGACTAACCCTATGAATCCTATGGCTCCGACAATAGCGACCGAAGAGCCTGCCAGAACCACAATAAGAATTCCCATCATCGATTTTACTAACACCGTTTTTTGCCCTAGTCCTTTGGCAATGTCTTCCCCCGTAGTCAAGAGATTGATGGCTTTTCCCATGGACATGGAAACAAGCCCTGCCAAAACAACGAGCGGCCATACAGGCTGCAGCATTTCCAGCGTGCGCCCGCTGACCGAACCGGCCAGCCAGAACAAAACATTTTGCATGCCGACTTCATTCAATACCAAAATAGCTTGCGTTAAAGACATGAACAGAGCGCTTATTGCAGAACCGGCGAGGACGATTTTGATCGGGGTTAAACCGTCCCTGCCAATAGAACCAAGAAAATAAACAATAACGGCTGCAATAAAAGCACCCAGAAAGGCTAACCACATTAAAGAAACCAAGGAAGAGATCGAGAAGAAGATAACCGCTAATACGACAAAAAACACGGCACCCGCATTAATGCCGAACACACTGGGAGAAGCCAGCGGATTTCGGGTCAAAGCCTGCATCAGCGCACCCGCAACTGCCAAGCTTGCCCCGACAACAGTTCCAATCACAGCCCGCGGCAAACGCTCGGTATGAATGATGAGGTGGTCCGTAACGGTTGGATCATAATGAAACACGGAGGCAAACGCGAGGTCTAATGGAAAGAACGTTCTGCCACAAACAATACTGGACACAAACGCAGCCGCCAACAGGATGAGGATGCCTATCGTGCCCCCTATTTTCGAGGTCGTGTTCTTAAAAAAACAAAACATACCCTTCACTCTTTCATGTAAGAAATGTAAAGCAGAGAAGGAGGATAAAGGATATAACATCCTGCTCCTCCTTACATTCCTCCAGTTATTTGGCTGCTTTCTGCAATTTGAATATGTCATAAAGCTCATCCAGCATTAAATGTGCAGACAAATACCCGCCAGCCAGGTTCCAATTCACCTCATTCACGATAAAAACTTGATTTTTTTTGTAAGCGTCAAGGTTTTTCCATAGCGGATGGCCAGTCCATTCCTCATATGTTTTCTGAATGGCTGCCGCATCAGTGCCGGTGTTGAAGATGAATAATACATCCGCATTCAGGTCCGGTATGCTCTCTTTGGAGCTCAGTTTAATGCCCCATATATCTTGTTCGTGGCCGTTCGGTCGCGTAAAACCAAGATCCCGCAAAATTAATCCGGCAAATCCCATGTAATATAACCGCGCATGATCCGCTCTGAAATTGCCGATCGCCGCCTTGATCGGCAGTCGGCTGCCCATCTGCGCTTTAAAATCGGCCGCTCGTTTATCCCAAGCCATCAACAATTCCGTAGCTTTCTGCGGGTTGTTCACAACTTGGCCGACCAGCTGTATGGTTGCCTTCCAGTCATACAATTGGTCTACCATAACCGTAGGAGCAATTTTCGATAATTGATCGTAGATCGCTTCATGCCGAAACTTGGACGTAATAATGACATCCGGCTTCAGCTTATAAATGGCCTCCAGGTTCGGCTGAGTTTCCAACCCGAGCAGGGGAACTCCTTCAAGATCTTTCTTCAAATAATCGTAAACAGGCTGCCCATTCGCTTCCACTACGCCTGTCGGCTTAAGGCCGAAAGCAACGACAGCGTCGGTACCTCCTTGAAATAGCGTAACGATTTTGGTCGGCGTACCCTTTATTTCCGTACTTCCCATCACGTGCTTAATGGTTCGAACCTCATTAGCCCCCGTTTCGGCTTCCTTCGCTGCGGGCGCTCCTGTCGCCGCGGTCGGCCCTGACGTCTTCTCCGCTTTGCCGCAGCCCACGATCGTCAGCATAAATAACAAGGTGGCTAGCGCAAATAACCCTATTTTTGACCTGAACATGGCTTTCTCTCTCCCTTTTCTTGTGCTGGATTGGTCACGAATGTGTTGATATTGATTCTCATTCCTAATTATACGAGCGCTTGCCCCAATGGAAATGGACAATTAAGTCGGCTATTTGGACGAATCCGACATCAACAGCTCGTGCACCTTATCCAGCAATAGATCATGCGTCAGAGAGGTATAGCACGTATAGAGATGCTGGCTATCATACATACAAGACACCGCCCCGTTCCGAACCGCCTTTAAAGCAAGCCACTGTTTATCGGCGAACAGCGCCTTAACTTCGTTCCGGATCGCCTGATCCACATACGTCTCGCCATGGTGCTTATAGCTGGTTAATAGGATTCGGTCCGCTTCGAACTGGGCTAGCTGGTCCAGCGTGATCTCCTTGTAATGGGAGATATCCGCTACTCCATTGGGAGCGGGCAGCTTCAAATCGCCGTAAAGGACCGTCCCGATGTTACGCTGACCGTACACACACATTTTCCCTTCGCCGATTCCGACGATTAAGATGGTTTTATCTCCGACTTTACTCTGAACTTGCTTTCGAATTCTGTCCGCTTTTCTCTCGTATCGCTCCAGCCAATCTTCAGCTTCCTTTTCTTTGCCGACGATTTTGGCAATCGACTGAAGATGGGTTCGCCAGTTTTGAAAAAAAGGAAGCGTCACCGTCGGGGCGATTTGCTCATACATTTTCTCTTTTTGGGATTTTTCAAAATCGCGAAACTCGCAAGTCACGATTAAATCCGGCCGCGCGGTCATCAGCTTCTCCAGGTCCGGCTGGGTGTCGCCGACAGCGATCGTGCTGCGGAATCGGGTAGTAACCGGGTAAGCGCTATTAATCACGGCGGCGTAAGGCTCGATGCCGAGAGCAACCAAATGCCCGGTCAGCAGATGTTTAAGCGAAGCGATCTTGCCCGAGTATTTGATCGAATTCACATAAGAGGTTGGCGAGCGGCCTGTCGTCGCTTTGAACTTGCGGCTGAAATAGTATTCATCGCTGAAGCCGACGCTTTGGGCGATCGAACGAAAGGAGTCGCGAGTCAGCACAAGCGATTGCTTGGCCTGATTGATTCGGATATCGGTCAAATATTCGATCGGGCTTTTGCCGGTTTTTTTCTTGAACACCTTCGAATAATAGTCAGCGCTCATGCCGGCCATTTCGGCAAGCTTCTCGCGCGTAATGTCCGTCGGGTAATTTTGCTCCATATAATCGAGCGTGAGGGTAATCGCCTGATCCACATTTGGTTTGGGAGCATGAATGGCATCCTTGAACAGGGAACACAGCATTTCTTGAAAAATGATATTCGCCTTCATCGCATCCCATATATTTCCGCTTCGCATTTTCTTATCCATCTCCACAACCATATCGCTTAGAAAATGAAAATGCGTGACGATGAACTCATCCGGGCAGTTCAGCTCCGCAGGCATGAAATGGCGCTCATCTGCCGCCTGCTGCGCGTGAAACCTGATCCGATAGAACTCTACCGGGGAATCCGAAAGAATATGAAGATGGACGACGGCATTCGGCGATAAGATGAATACCTTTCGCCTATGTAAGGGGTAGCTTCGTCCATCTATAACAAGGTTGCCGGCAGCTTCCTTAATTAACATCATCGTATACAAGGATGTCTCTTGTTGACATAAAGAATGACCCGAATAGACGTGTTTAATATCTTCCAATTTATACAAATAAGAAGCAAGTCGCTCAGAGAGGTGTTTGACGTTATTCATTGGGATCAGCCCTTCTGTATATATTGAGAATTATTCTCATTATATACAGAAAGACATACAATTCATAGCCCGGGGCTCTCCCGGCTGCAGCATCCTATCCATCACCGACGTGCAATCGCAAGGCCAGCCCGCTTGAGCGACCTGCGGCCAAATGAAAAAGCCGAGAACCCTGCATACAAGGATTCTCAGCTCGTAGGACGTATGCACTCGGCTCGCAGCACGATGAAGCTAAGTCCGTTGACCATGCTTATCAGGCTTAAGATCACAGACGGGTTCACAGGTGACTTTGTTTCCGTTCCAGGACGGTGTCCGTATCACTGTCCCTGCTGTTGACGATCAATTGGCTGATGGTCATAAACGCTCCGCCGATGAGCCCGGCCGGCCTCCCGAGTGTCGACTTATTGATACGAAGATCGCGCGTGGCGAGCGGAAGCGACCGCTGGTATACCCCCTGTCTTAACGAGGCGAGGAAAATATCCCCAAACTCGGACACGCTGCCGCCGATCGAAATTAAGGATGGATTAAAGAAGTTCACTAACGATGCGATAACGCGTCCAATCGTCGCGCCGCTGTCACGAATTAATTCCACGGACAAGGGATCGGGCTGTTGAATGGCGGCTCTTATATCTTTAAGCGTAATGTCGTTCTTTTCTTTAAGCGCTTCCATAAGGAACGAACTGTGTCCGGAAGAAGCCAGCTCTTTCGCCTTTGCGGTCAGTGCTTTCCCTCCCGCGATAGCTTCCAGACAGCCGCGGTTTCCGCACCAGCATAACACATCGCTGCCAACGTCAATATGGCCGATATCCCCTGCGCTTCCGTTGGAGCCGCGGTATAACTGCCCGTGACTGATGATACCGGCGCCGATTCCCGATCCAATCTTGATATAAATCAGATTATCGACTTCAAAGTTCAACCCTTTAGCATGCTCGCCCAAGGCCATAATATTAACGTCGTTATCGACATAACACGGGCAGTCAAAATATTTAGCCCAAAAGACGCGGATGGGATACCTGTCCCATCCAGGCATAATCGGCGGAGAAATAGGCAGACCGGAAATAAATTCTACAGGACTTGGAATACCGATACCAATCCCTTTAATCGAAGTCTTAGAGATCCGGTTCATTTCCATTAATGAGCTGATCCGCCTGTAGATTTGTTCCAGGACTTCATCCGGACCTTGACCAAGCTCGATGGAAGCATGGTCGGAGAACTTCAGATTACAGTCGAAATCGCAGATGGCAAACTGTACGCTGGAAGCCCCGAGTTCAATAGAAATGACATGCCCGGCGTCTTTATTCAGAGCGTACAGCCGTGGTTTGCGTCCTCCGCTCGAATTTCCGATCTCTGAAATGATGATTAATTTGTCGCTGATCAAGCGTTCAATATGATCGTTAACGGCCGACAAGGATAGACCTGATTCCGCAGCAATGTCTGTTTTGGATAGCGGATCTTTAGATCTTCTAATGATTTGAAGAACGCGAGCTGTTACGGAATGCAATTCAATCACCACTTTCATTCATAATACGGAAAATAGACAATTAATCCGATTTATTCAATCGGATTAACGAAGCCTGCCTATATGTATTCTAATAAATGGAAAATATGATTACAAACGATCAAGCTTTGCTCACACAATACCAAGTGGATATTACCAGTTTATGGTCAGAACGTCAAGATGTTCTTATAGGACCGCAAACGGTGCCATTCGGCTCCTTCTAAACAGCAGCGAAGATCCTGGCAACCCGCTTGCGGACCCCTAACAACAGAACGCCGGTTTCCCTGTTTGGAAACCGGCGTTCTGTTATATTCCTTTACCAACCAAAGTCCAGCGTCCTTCCGGTCTCGGTAAAAGTCTTGATGTTGCTGAGGATCATCCACCAATGCGATTGAGCATTAGGATAAGAAGGATGATTCGCTGACCACTGGTCATTGACCAACGTCAGTTTGGTACATTGGCCCACCGTTTCCAGCGTAAACGTTACCCTAGACTCAAGCTCTGCATGGTTCGGAAAGTAGGACGGACCGGGATGTTCGATAAAACTTAGCGTTTGATGAGGTTCGTAAGCCAATAACGTGCCATATACATGAACGGTTTCGTCGCCATCGTTGCCCGGACCTACATACTCCAAGGCATCGCCTGCCTTGAACGTTGACCTGATCACGCTGCCGAAAAAGGTTTTGCGCGTTCCTTCCGGGGACACCAACGTGTTCCATACGTCCTCGGGCTGTGCATCGATATAAAATTCGTATTTGAGTTCCACATTGTCCACTCCTTCGTGATTTGAACTGATCCTACCTGGTCTTGTCCGCGGTTCCGCCTATAGGCAGCTCATATGTGCTAAGATGATTATAGTTGCGTACTTGGCTGCAAGTATTGTAAAAACGCGACAAGAGAACCGACCGGCATAACTCAACCGGATAAATCCTTCATCCTGGCGGAACCCTCTTCCCGAAAACAATGGACTGGAGTGACTGAAAGTGATTTCAAATGTCCCAAAGCCCAGTATGGGCGTATTGCATTTAAATGGAGGCGAAAAAAAATTCCAGCTTTCCCGTTATGCGCCCTCCGGCGATCTTGGTTTTTTCGTCAAGCACTTCTGGATCGTCAGCTGGGATTTAACAGGGCAGGAGCCGTATTTGCAAGATGTCGTCCCGAATCCTTGTGTGAATTTGGTGATCGAACCGAATCGGACAGCCTTCTACGGCGCCGCAAAAAGTAAGTACTCCTATCTCATCCAGGGAAAAGGGTGCGTGTTAGGCGTGAAATTCAAGCCGGGCGGATTCTATCCGTTTATTAAACAACCGGTGTCGAGGTTATCCCAACATCCCATGGACGTCGGCAGCGTGTTAGACGTAGATGCCCAAACGTTAGAGAGCGCCATTCTTTCTCAGGAAGATGAAGCCAAGATGGTCGAACATGCCGAGCGTTTTATTCGGCCGAAACTTCCGGATAAGGATCCCCATATCACGCTGATTAATCAAATCATCGACCGGATCATCGAAGAACGGGATATGACTAAAGTAGATCACATTTGTACCGCGTTCAGTCTTAACAAAAGAACGCTGCAGCGCCTCTTCGATCAATATGTCGGAGTCAGCCCGAAATGGGTCATTCAACTTTACCGGCTCCAAAATGCGGCAGAAACGATGGATCTTCATCCAAACCACGACTGGGCGAAGCTGTCGATGGATCTCGGCTATCACGACCAATCGCATTTTATCAAAGATTTCAAAGCCACCATCGGTATGACTCCGGAGGAGTATGTCAGACGGCGTACAGCATCGACCTGATGCTTTTATAGCGTACAGCGCAGTGCGCGCAACACGGAAAAACCCGCTCAAAGAGCGGGTTACTTCGCAAACATTTTTTCCGCATCATCCAGTGCCATTTTGCTGCCTAATGCTGAGTAATCGAGCCATGGCTGATCGGGGATGGCATATACGTGGTTTGCTTTGACGGCCTTTAATCCTTGCCAAATGGGACTGCTTTGGATTTGCTGGTATAACTTTTGGGCTCCATCATCTCTGTTAACAACGACGAAGATCGCATCGGCGTCATAGTCAGGAAGCACTTCCTGTGAAATCAGCTCATAGGCCTTGTCCTTACTGAGCTGATCGAATCCTTTGGCAGGCTTTAAGCCCAGGTCTTCAAACAAGATCGGTCCCATGGGACGTCTCCTACTGAAGACTCAGAGCTCTTTCGCTGTGACGCGTACCGCCATGACAGTACCGTCGCCGATCTTATTATGGGCTTCCCTGACTCTCTCTTATTTCCCCCCTGCTAGTTTGACATACCGGAAGCTTTGTTCTTATGATAATGATTATCATTACTAACAAGGATTTTATAACCCCTGTCATTATATTGTCAATGAAAATATCTGGAGGGCGGCGATCGAAATGTTCGCCACCTTGACAGCAACGACGTCTTTCATCTTACTCAAAGTGAGAAAGCTCTAGATCAATATGCGGGAAAGCCTATCCTCGGTGATCGGAGCGATAGTAGAACCGTATCACGAAACTACGTCATATCTTGCTTGGGATGTCCAGGCAAATTCCAAAATAATAGACGGATTATTCCTGCGCTTAACAAGATGGCCCCTGCTGTTCGAAAGGAAGCACAATAAGAATCTTGTAAAGCAATCAATCTTGCCGGCTCCATACCGCCAACATTTTGTAAATAGGAAAGCGCCGCATCCGCGCCCCATGTAGGGCTCATGAATAGAATTGAGATTCCAATTACAATGAAAACAACCGATAGCAACTTTAGGGCCACGTTTAATCCTCCAAATGAATACATTTTATGGTAAAGACGCATTCATCCGAAAAAATGTTGCTTTTAAGATCTGCGATTCGTTGGGTGAGACCATCAGGCACGCGGCGGCAAACCACCTGCGACAAGCGAACCTTCACGCTCGAGTTGAAGAAGCTTTGTCTTCATATCCATGCCGCCCCGATAACCGGTAAGGGCGCCATTCTTGCCGATTACGCGATGACACGGTACGGTGATCAGGACGGGATTCGCGCCAATCGCTCCTCCAACGGCACGTACGGAAGCAGGCTTCCGGATGCGGGTTGCAATATCCGAGTAAGACACCGTTTGTCCGTACGGAATTTCGCCAAGCGCGTTCCACACCGCCACCTGAAACGGGGTTCCCCGTAAATCGGATAGAACGGAAAAGCTCCTGCGTTTCCCCTGCAAATATTCGATGAGTTCATTCCCATAAGGCTTCAACTCTTCATCATGCTGAACCAGCGTGCGGCCGGGAAAGCGAAGGCAGATCCAGTCGGCCATTGCTTCAAAAGGTTGATTGGGCGATCCGACGTAACAAAGCCCTTCCGGTGTGGCCGCAACGTGCAGCCTCCAGTCTTCATAGGTCAATAACGTCCAGTAGATCGCCGAATTAAGGCTGCTTTCCACGCGGTAACACCTCCACAGGAGTTTGGTTTTTGAATTGACGATAACTCGTGGGCGTATGCCCGGTTTTCTTTTTAAATAAGGTTACGAAATAGGGAGTATTGTGCAGCCCCACGCTTATTCCGATATCCGCGACGGCTTTATCTGTAGAGCGTAATAGCTCCTTGGCTTTCTCTATTCTTTGGTTCTGAATATACGCAACCGGTGTCATGCCTTTGATGCGTTTGAACGTTCGGTGCAAATGATACGGACTGCCATGGCTTATATCCGCCAATGTCTCCAGCGTCAATGCTTCTGTATAATGCTTGTCAATAAATGCGGTGACGATCGCTACCCACTCCTCATCCGGCAAACGCCGGCCGGTTGGTTTGCAGCGCTTGCAGGGACGGAATTTTCCGGTGACCGCGTGGTCAGCATGCTGGAAAACACGAACATTTTCTTTCTTTGGCGGCTTGGATTGGCAGGAAGGCCGGCAAAAGATGCCTGTTGTCTTGACCGCATAAAAAAACTGTCCGTCGTAAGATGCGTCATTGTTGAGAATAGCCTGCCACATCTCGTCCGTGAGTGAATCCGGGTTCGTCATTTCGTTCACCTCCGTTCCCCTTATTATACCCCCAATCGTGAACGTGTGGGTGTATGCCCGAATGGAACAGCAAGATAACGAAATTATGAAATTGCTTTTTTATGTTACAACTAGAAGGGGGAGCATACCGAGTTGAATGGGGGATTACATTGGAACATCATGATGCCGGCTTGCCTCAAGGCTGCTGGGAAGATAACGGCTGTGAGTTAAAGCTGCACGTGCCGAACGAGTTCAGCTTCGATGAAAATCTGAACTATTTGGCGGCTGCCTCCAACGAGTGCTTGTTTCACACGAAAGATCGGCGACTGTATAAAGCGATTCCGGTGGAACAGGAAACGCCCGTAGTTGAAATAAGCGCGGATCAGGACGGTGCGATCCTCATCCGTTTTTTGGGGGATACGATCCCGAAGGAGCAGAGGGTCCGGGCCGCGGTCGCACGTTATGTCAGGGACTGGTTTGATCTGGATACGGATCTGCTTCCGTTCTACGGCATGGCGCGCCGCGATAGGCTCTTGAAACAAGCGGTGGAGCGCTTCTACGGCCTGCGCAATGTCGGCATTCCCGATTTGTTCGAGGCGATCAGCTGGGGAATCATCGGACAGCAAATCAACCTGACCTATGCGTACACGCTGAAAAGGAGGGTTGTCGAGAATTTTGGCCGACGCGTGGAGTGCGAAGGGGAAACCTACTGGATATTCCCCACCCCGCAGGTTATTGCAGCTCTAACGGTGGAAGATCTGGATGTACTGCGCATGACGGTCAAGAAATGCGAATACTTGATCGGCGTGGCCAAGCTGATGGCGGAAGGGCAGCTGACCCGTGACATGCTGATCGACGCAGGCGACATCAAAAAGGTCGAAAAAAAGCTTGTCGCCATTCGAGGCATCGGTCCATGGACGGCCAATTATGTACTCATGCGCTGCCTTCGGATGCCTTCCGCCTTTCCGATTGACGATGTCGGCTTGCATAATGCCATCAAATTTCTACTGGGGACGGAGAAGAAACCGACGAAGGATGAAATTTTGAAGCTGTCCTCCGGATGGACGAATTGGGAGTCCTATGCCACGTTTTACTTGTGGAGGTTTCTTTATTAGGATAAGCCCATCTTGAAACGCCGGGCGCCGCCGTGCTTCGGCCTAGCCCGCCAAACCCTCCAGCAGCACCTCTTTTTGAATCCACGCGATGACCTGCTCTAATCCTTCCTCGCTTTTCAGGTTCGTAAAAATATAGGGACGCTCTCCCCTCATTTTCCGCGAATCGCGGTCCATGACCGACAGATCGGCGCCTACATAAGGGGCCAAATCGATTTTGTTGATGACCAGCAGATCCGACCGGGTGATGCCCGGGCCGCCTTTGCGGGGGATTTTGTCGCCTTCAGCCACATCGATCACATAGATGAAGGCGTCCACCAGCTCCGGGCTGAAGATCGCCGACAGGTTGTCCCCGCCGCTTTCCACCAGGATGATCTCCACATCCGGGAAACGTCGGACAAGACCGTCGATGGCTTCCAGATTCATCGATGCATCCTCGCGGATAGCCGTATGCGGACAGCCGCCCGTCTCTACGCCGACAATACGCTCGGCCGGCAAAACACCGCTGCGCACCAGAAATTCCGCGTCCTCTTTCG
Organism: Paenibacillus sp. JCM 9796; assembly: GCF_055379675.1. Classification (NCBI taxonomy): domain Bacteria; kingdom Bacillati; phylum Bacillota; class Bacilli; order Caryophanales; family Paenibacillaceae; genus Paenibacillus; species Paenibacillus sp. JCM 9796. The sequence continues at coordinate 3,114,615 of NZ_AP043723.1, read as the reverse complement.
TATAAATATCGTTGGTTACGACCGCCATGCTGTACTGCCCGGACATATGACGGGCCAGCTTCTCGGCAAGCGCTGTTTTTCCCGAACCGACCGGTCCGGCGATTCCGACTCGTATATAACCCATATGCTAACTCCTCCTGTGTGGAAATTGAGGTGAACAAACCTCGGGTACGGGCAGCGCAAGCTTACGAAGCGGCTTTCCCGCGGAAAGCCTGCGGCTGCCGCAGCCCTGCACCGATTGTCACCTCTCGGCCGCTGTTTTTTCGGCCAAACCCGCGCCGCCTGCACGTCAGAAACCGACGCGAAGCCCGTTTTCACGGTTTCGATGATGATCGTGATCATGATCGTGGCCGGCTGCATGACTGTGATCGTGATGGTGGCTGTGACCATGGCTGGCTGCATGCGTGTGACTGTGTCCATGACTGCTGCCGTGGCCCGTGCGATCATCGTGGTGATGGTGTCCGCCGCCCTTGGGAATCGGCTGGAACCGTCGGCTCTGCCTTTCATAGCGGGCGCCCAGCTTGGTCAGCAGCGCCTCCGTCGGATCGTCCGGAAGGACGACGATCTCGCCCTTCTCGGTAACCTGCAGCGGCAGATGGCGGTTTCCGAGCTCGTAGGCAAGCGTCCCCAGCTCCCGCACCGATTCGGCGAAAATAACCAGAACCTCGCAGGGCTGAACGAAAACAAGCACCGTATGCTCCTCATCGCGGAATAAAATATCACCGTGCCGCAGCGTCGTTTGCAGCGGAAGGGAGATGCCGATCACTTTGCCGAGATCGGTATTCTTGCGCAGGATACGCTTGGCGCATTCATCCCACGTCAACGCCACGATCTCGAATCCGTACAATTCTTCGTTATCCTGCGCCAGCTCCAGCTCAAAGGAATTGCCCAATATTTCGGTACATATCATGGATGTCCGCCTCTTTTCTGCTCGTCGAAATCAATGTCATCGAATAAAATACAGCTTGCTCAGCGGAACCTCCTCCAGCGGCTCGCAGGTTACCGGCTCCCCGTCGATCTCCACGCGGTACAGCTCGGGGTCGACGGTGATATTCGGGCAATAATCGTTGCGCACCATATCCTTTTTGCCGAGATTCCGGGTGTTCTTAACCGGCACGAACTTGCCCGCCGAAGCCGGGAGCTTCTGCGCGATGCCTTTATCCAAAGCGGCCCGGTTCACGAAAATATACGAGAGGGTGTTCGGATTGCCGCCGAAAGCGCCGTACTGCGGACGATACATAATCGGCTGGCAGGTCATCAGCGAACCGTTCGCCTCACCCATCGTCGACCAGGCGATAAAGCCTCCCTTGATAATCGTCTCCGGCTTGGCGCCGAAAAACGTATGCCGCCACAGTACGATATCGGCCAGCTTCCCCGGCTCCAGCGAGCCGACGTAATCCTGCACGCCGAACACCGTGGCCGGGTTGATCGTATACTTGGCCAAATAGCGGAGAACCCGAAAGTTATCGTTCTCCCCCTGCTCCTCCGGCAGCGGCCCGCGCTGACGCTTCATCTTCGAGGCCAGCTGCCAGACGCGCAGGACGGTTTCCCCGATCCGCCCCATTCCCTGGGAGTCGGAGCCCATAATGCTGATCGCGCCCATATCGTGGAGCACGTCTTCGGCCGCTATCGTCTCCTCGCGAACCCGCGAATCGGCGAAGGCCACATCCTCCGGCACTGCCGGATTCAAATGATGGCAGACCATGATCATGTCCTGATGCTCATCGACTGTGTTGACGGTGAACGGGTTGGTCGGATTGGTGGAGGACGGAATCACGTGCGGATAGCCGACTACTTTCAGGATGTCGGGCGCGTGGCCTCCTCCCGCCCCTTCCACATGGTAGGCGTGAATCGTTCGGCCGCCGATGGCCTCCAGCGTATCGTCGACAAACCCGGATTCGTTTAACGTATCCGTATGGATCTGCACCTGAAAGTCCAGTTCGTCGGCCACCTGCAGGCAGGTATCGATAACGGCCAGCGTGCTGCCCCAGTCCTCGTGAATTTTCAGACCGATCGCGCCGCCTTCGATCTGCTCGATCAGCGCCGCTTTCTCGCTGGCGTTGCCTTTGCCGAGCATGCCCATATTCATCGGAAACGCTTCGAAAGCGGCGATCATCCGCTGGATATTGAACGCCCCCGGCGCCTCGATGCCCACCGTCTTCGGCCCTGTGCCGCCGCCGATCATCGTCGTAATGCCGCTGCTTAAAGCTTCCGCGACGAGCTGCGCGGAATCGAAATGCACATGCGTATCGATGCCGCCCGGCGTGGCGATCATGCCCGGATCGGCCGAAATGATATCGGTACCGGGTCCGACGATCAGTCCCGGCGTAATGTCCATCGTGTTCGGATTGCCGGCTTTGCCGATGCCGACGATTTTCCCTTCCTTGATCCCGATATCGCCCTTGACGATGCCGAGTATCGGGTCCATCACGATGACATTGGTAATGACAAAGTCGAGCGCTCCTTCGGCATTCGGTATGCTCGACTGCCCCATGCCGTCGCGCAGCGTCTTGCCGCCCCCGAATACGGCTTCGTCCCCATAATGGGGAGCGTTGTAATCCTTTTCGATTTCGATCCACAGGTCCGTATCCGCCAGCCGCAGCTTGTCCCCGGCCGTCGGCCCGAAAAGCTCCCCGTAATGCTTTCTGCTAATCCGCATGGCGTCCCCCTTGTCCGTCGTCCCGGCATTCCTTGATGTAACCCCGGCCTTCGGCACGCCCGTATGCGGCCTCCTTGACCGCTTCGTCGTTCAGGTCGCCCATCGTCAATCCGTTAAAGCCGATCAGCTTTTGCGCACCGCCGTAAGCTACCAGCCTGACATCCTTCTCCTCGCCCGGCTCGAAGCGGACCGCCGTCCCCGACAGCACGTCAAGATGCATGCCGAAGGCCTGCCGCCGGTCGAATTCCAGCACCTTGTTCACTTCAAAAAAGTGAAAGTGGGAACCGACCTGGATAGGACGATCCCCGCAATGCCGGACCCGGATATCCATTCTTCTGCGTCCGGGACGAAGCTCGATTTGTTCTTCCCTGTAGATCATAGCGCCGATCTCGAATCGCTCTGCATGCATCGTCCGCAACCTCCGTTACAATGTCAGATATGCCGTCTCGTTCATTTCCTTGCGGGTGGAGAAACGGATGGGATCGTGAACCGTGATCAGCTTGGAACCGTCCGGGAACATCCCTTCCACCTGGATCATCGGGATCAGCTGCTCCACGCCCTCCAGCACTTCCTCCTGAGCCAAAATCCGGGAGCCGAACGCAATGACGTCGGCCAGACGCTTTTTCCCTTCCCGGGCCTGCTCCAGGAGCTCGTCGCAAATGACCGCAACCGCTTCGGGATGGTTCAGCTTGATGCCGTTCTTCAGTCTTCTTCTTGCCAGTTCGGCAGCCGTATAAATAAGCAGTCTCTCGTTCTCCCTCGGAGTAAGATGCACCTTGCATCACCGCCTCGTCAGATTTGTTTATCAAGACATGCACAACCGGGTATATAAGGTTTCATGGGCCATGGAGGCGATTTCCAGCCCCGGTGAAAAGGTGTTCATCTTCTCCAGCGTCAGCTCTTGATCATCGATCTCCAGCTCCGAGAGCCGCCGGCCGAGCCGGAACAAAACCAGCTGGGATTCGTTTTGCCCGAGCGGGATAATTCGCGTCGCTACGGACACGAGCGAGGCCAGTCCCGCGTACATATAGGTTTGCGCCGTTTCATGAAAGGGCAGCTCCATAATGGCGGCCGAAAGACCGTAAGCCAAAGCGTAATGGTACATCATCGCGGGATCTTTCAAGCGGCCGAAAGACTCGGGCGCTTGGCCCGCATACAGATTTCTCACGCCGAGCAGCAGGGATCGTCCCGTTTTCAGACTGGCGGCGTGCAGCTCGCTGGCCGGCTTGGTTGCGGAGTAATAAGACTGCAGCGTTTCGATAGCCTCCGTATCGTTCCTGCGGATCGCCTCATACGCCTGCTTCACGAAAATCAGATCGGTTTGGATGTACACATCCATATAGGCGAGCAGGATCGCTTCCACATCCGCCGCACTGCGCACCCTCCCCGATTGTATATAAGTTTCCAGACCGTAGGAATGGTTAAAGCTGCCTGTCGGGAAGGTGCCCCCGGCAAGCTGCAGCCAGGTCAGCAAAGCGTTCGGTCTGTTATTTGCGGATATAAGGCAGCGCCTCCTTCAGCATCCGGGGCCGCAGCTGCGCCCATACTTGTTGAAAGCAGTCCTTGACCGCCTCGTATTCCGCGCTTAAAGCTTTCACGGTCAGCACTCCGCTCGGATGAAGCGAGCAGCCCGCCCACACCCCGCCTTCGCCGATGCCGGCCAGGCATTCCCGGGCGGTCTGCAGCATAGCGCCGTCCGTCTCGCTGCTGTACATGTATAAAGTGCCCCAATGGGTATATTCCTCCAGGTAACCGGGCTGGCCCGACTGCAGCCGATGCCCGTCCACACGGTACTTTTCCCAGACGGCCAGCTTGCCGTCGATCACGATTTCGAGCAGATTTCCCATACTCCGGAACTCGAACCGTTCGCCCTTATGCTTCCGCCCGCACGCGTACATGTCGCAGAAAGCGAACACCGAATCGCGCTCGGCCTCGATGCGGGTAGCCGTCTCCAGGGTCGTATCCTTGAACAGCATGACCTCCTCCGGAAAAAACTCCATGCTGGCCTGCCGTCCGACGGAAAAAAACTGATGCACTTGCGCCCCGCCCCCGTTCATCACGTACGACTTGGAGGCGGAGGCGTTCGTTAAGTAAAGCCGGGCACCGTCCTCCACGCGAATCCGGTAATCCAGGCTGTCTCCGGCCAGCATCCCTCCCGCCGTATCCAGCAAATAGATGTAGGCGGTGCCGATCCCGTCCAGATAGAAGGGCCGCAATACTTTTAAAGGAAAGGTGTAGTTCATCCGGGAAATAAAGCTTTGATTCCGCCGGTTTGCGGTAATGCCCAAATCCAATGTGCCGCGCATGCCGTTCCTCCCCGCGTGTCACTCCGAAGCCGATGAATGCTGAAAAACGACATGCGCCCCGCCCGGTGAGTAGCTTGCGGTATACACGCCCGGCGCTTCGCCCGGCGGCCGCTCCATCAACAGCTCCGCCAGCGGCACCTCGATGTACGTCCGGAATGCCCGCTTCAAAGCCCGGGCCCCGAATTTCTTGTTATAGCCTTGCTCGGCCAGAAAGTCCCTGGCGGCATTGTCTATCCGCAGGGTGCAGCGGTGCTTGCGAAGCCTGAGGTTCAGCTGCTCCGTCAACACGCCCGTCACCTTCTCCAGCGTCGGCTGCGCCAGCCAGTTGAAGATGACGATATCGTCAATCCGGTTAATAAACTCCGGCTTGAGGAACCTTTCCAGCTTTCTCATCACGATCCTCTCGAGCAGGTTTTGCTCGCGGCGGACCCAGTTGGCCGGATTGGCGTAATACGAGAATAACGCCGGGGCCGACGACAGCTGCCGGTCGGTAAACCGGTAAATATCCGAAGCGGCAATATTGCTCGTCATGAAAATTATCGTATTCCGGAAATCGATGACTTTATCGCCGCTGGAAATCGTCATGATGCCGTTATCGAAAATATTGAGCAGCGTCAGCAGCACCTGGGGGCCCGCTTTTTCAATTTCATCGAACAGCACGATGCCCGGCTTGCTGAAGCTGCCCTCGATTTTCTCTTTATTCAGAATGGTGGAGCCTTCCTTGCTCCCGACATAGCCCGGGGGCGCGCCCGTCAAGGCCGCGGCGTAATGATCCTGGGCCAGCGTGTTCATGTCCACCCGGCAGAACCCGTCCTTGGAGCCGTGAATAATTTCCGCGAGCGTGCGCACGATCTCCGTTTTCCCCACGCCGGTAGGCCCGAGAAACAGGCCGACATACAGCGGCTTGTCAGGGTCCGCGATATCGGACCGGACAATTTTGAGCATGTTCTCGATCGATTCCATCGCCTGCTCCTGCCCGTAAATCCGGCTGCGCATTTTGCCCATGACGTCCTCCACATCGAACCTGAAGCGGGTTTGCGTCTTGTTGCCTGTGCCGGGGGAAGCGGAACGCTTTTGTTCCAGGTCCTGAAGCTTGTCGTTAATATACGGCATAAGGTGTTTCCCCCTTTTACCCTATCATTCGCCCGGTCCAACCGGCTTTTCAGATAAAACAGGACGGCCATGATCAGGAAGGACCGGCCGCTTGGCGCAGCCGCCCCTTCCGTTATCCTCATGACCGTGAGGCTTACTTGCCCGCTTCCTGCAGCCTGCCTTCGTTCGGAATGCCCTCGATCGGACATTCGGCCGTGCCCAGCGTGGAGCGCGTAATTTTCTCCACGTCTTCTCTCGCCTTCTCTGCGTCCATCACCCATGTGCGGTAGAAGTCGAACGGGCAGTCGGCAATTCCGCGCTCGCCGTCGCCGGAGTTCAGCATGCCGGTATATCCGCGGTGAAGCAGCTTGAACAGGTGGTTCTGGGACTGCGAGTTTTTGCGGAAATCGCGGATTTGCGATACCGACAACTCGGCGAACTGCACGCCGTATTCTTCCGTCCCGCACTCGCCGAGCGTCCGTCCGTCAAAGCCGATCAGCGCGGAGTGCCCGAAGTAGGAATATACGCCGTCGAAGCCGGTGCAGTTGGCGACAGCCACATACACATTGTTCGCCCACGCCATCGATTTGGACATCATGATTTGCTGGTCCTTGGCCGGATACATATAGCCCTGGCATCTGACGATCAGCTCGGCGCCCTTCATCGCGCAATCGCGCCAAATTTCCGGATAGTTGCCGTCGTCGCAAATGATCAGGCTGATTTTCATGCCCTTCGGCCCTTCGGTCACATAAGTGGTGTCTCCCGGATACCAGCCTTCGATCGGGCACCACGGAATGCATTTGCGGTACTTCTGCACGATTTCGCCCTTGTCGTTCATCAGGATCAGCGTGTTGTAAGGCGCTTTTTCCGGATGGTTCTCGTGCTTCTCGCCGGTCAGGGAGAACACGCCCCAAACGCCCGCTGTTCGGCAAGCCTCCGAGAAAATAGCGGTCTCTTCGCCGGGAATCGACGCCGCTGTAGCGTACATTTCGTCGTTGTCATACATGATGCCCATCGTGCTGTATTCCGGAAATACAACCAGATCCATGCCCGGCAGACCCTTTTTCATGCCGACGACCATATCCGCAATTTTACGCGCGTTCTCCAGAACCTCCTCCTTGGTGTGCAGACGTGGAATTTTATAGTTGACTACCGCTACCCCTACCGTATCTGCGCTGCTCGAAATGTCCCCATGTCTCATTGTAAAATCTCCTCTCACATGTATGGTTTATTTGATGAAAATTGAAAATCAGATGGTTAAATACTTTTTTATCGTATCCGTGGAAACCTCCCGGGTATTTCCCGAGTTGACGATCTGCCCTTTTTCCATGACGTAAAACCTCTCGGCGATCTTGAACGCGAAGTCCAGATTCTGCTCGACGATAAAAACCGAAAGCGACTTTTCCTCATGGACCCGGTTCAGCGTTCTGGCGATTTCGGCGACCACATTCGGTTGGATGCCCTCCGACGGTTCATCCAGAAACAGAACCTTCGGCTTGGACATCAAAGCGCGGCCAATGGCAAGCTGCTGCTGCTGTCCCCCTGACAATACACCCCCTTTCCGTGGCAAATGCTCCTTCAATGCCGGGAAATATTCCAGCATTTCTTCCATCAGCCGGGCGGTTTCCTTGGGATGATGGGCCATGGCCCCAAGCTCCAGGTTTTCCTTGACCGTCAGCATCGGGATAATTTCCCTGCCCTGCGGCACATAGGCGATGCCCATCCGCGATCTCTCGTTGGCCCGGGTACGGGTTATTTCCTTGCCCTCCCAGGTAATGGCGCCTTCCTTGGGGGCCAGCAGGCCGATCAGGCTTCTCAGCAACGTGGTCTTGCCGACTCCATTGCGCCCCATCAGGCAAACCTTGTCGCTCTTGCCTACCTCGAGGCTTACCCCGTTGATCACCCGGCTTTTTCCGTATGAGACTTGGAGTGCGTTAGCGTTAAGCATGGGCATCCTCCTTCAAATAAACCTCCTGCACCTTCGCGTTTTGCTCGATTTCGGCAAGCGGCCCCTCGGCCAGAAACTTCCCCTGGTGCAGTACGGTGACGATATTGGAAATTTGGCGGACAAACGCCATATCGTGCTCGACTACGATAACGGAACGATCCTTGAACACCGTCAGAATCAGCTCGCCGGTTTTGTAGGTTTCCTCCGCCGTCATGCCTGCGGTCGGCTCATCCAGGATGATCAGCTTGGGGTCCTGGGCGAGCAGCATGCCGATCTCCAGCCACTGCCGTTCGCCGTGTGACAAATTGGCCGCCATCCGGTCGGCTTTGCTCTTCAGACCGATCGTGGACAAAATATGCTCGATGCGGTCCTTGATGTCCGCCTTCTTTTGATAGAAAAGGGCTTGAAATACGCGGTCGAACCCCCGGAACGCCACCTCGATGTTCTCCATCACCGTCATGTTGTCGAACACGTGCGGGTTCTGAAATTTCCGCCCGATGCCGAGCTTGGCCGTCTGATAGGGCTCCATACCGGAAATTTCGTGGTTGTCGTATAGGATCCGCCCCGACGTCGGCTTCGTTTTGCCCGTTATCAGATCCATCAGCGTCGTTTTGCCGGCCCCGTTGGGCCCGAGAATGACCCGCAGCTCGCCTTGGTTCACCGAAAAGTTCAAATCGGAGATCGCCTTGAACCCGCCGAACTGCACGGTCAGCCCGATTGTTTCGAGTATTTTGTCGCCCATGTTTGCCACCTGGCTTTCTTTATAGAACTTCGCCCTTGCCGTAAAGAAGGGGCTCTTCCACTGTCGCGCTCTTCTTGCGTAAACTCCGGTCGTTCCACCAATTTTCCAGCGTTCCGTAGATGCCGTTCGGCAGGAACAGCACGATCAGCACCATCACGGCGCCCAGAATCAGCTGCCATAGCGTCGGATACTGCTCGGACAGCAGGTTCGACAGCCAGTTGACCACGAACACCCCGACGATCGGCCCCATCAGCGTGCCTCTGCCGCCGATCGCCAGCCAGATCACAAGGCCCGTCGACATCGCGATACCCGTATCCTGCGGCGAAATAAAGCCGTTCATCGGCACGTACAGCATGCCCGCCAGCCCCGCCAGCAGTCCGGAAACCGTAAAGATGAAAATTTTATAGTTCGCCGGATTGTAGCTCAGGAAGCGGATGCGGCTCTCGTCCTCGCGGATCGACTTGATGACTTTGCCGAAATGCGATTGGGCCAGCCAACTGGTGAAGAAAAAGGCCAGGACCGTGACGGCCAGCACGACATAATAATAGGATGTAAGACTTAACGGCTCGCCGTTGATCGGAAAGCGCGGCAGTCCCATCAATCCGTTGAAGCCGCCCGTATAGGCCTGCAGGTTGATGACCAGCATTTCAAACAATTTGGCCAGCGCCAGCGTAATGATGGAGAAGTACACCCCGCTCACCCTGCTCTTGAATACGAAAAATCCTATGAGGGCCGCCAGCACCGCCGGCAGCGCCAATCCGAGAATCAGCGCCATCGGAATGCTTTGCAGCGGCTTCATCACCAGCGGAATTTCCGTAATGTTGAAGCGGGACATAAAGGACGGAATCCCTTTTTGCAAGCTGTAAGCGAGGGCCAGCATATAACCCCCGAGCCCGAAAAATACGGCGTGCCCCAGGCTCAAAAGCCCGGTATAGCCCCAGATCAGGTTCAATGAAAAGGCGAACAGGATGAACACGATGAATTTTCCCATTAACTCGACGCGAAATTCCGAAGCGAACAATGGAAAGACGACCAGGAATACGAGAGTCAGCGCCGCAAAAGTATGGTTGAGACCGAATTTGTTCGTTGGCACAGCCTTCTACCTCCTTTCCATCCGGAACAAACCTTCCGGCTTAAACCGAATGACTAGAATAATGAGCAGGAACACGACAATTTTCGCACCGGTTTCGCCCATAAACGTGGTCAGCAGCTGGTTGCTTTCGCCCATTGCGGCGGAGCCGAACACCGCGCCCATGAGAGACCCTACGCCGCCCAGCACGACGACCATGAAAGAATCGATCATATAGTCGAGGCCCATCGTGGGCGACACACTCTTGATCGGCGACAGAATCGCCCCGGCCAGTCCGGCCAGCCCCGCTCCGAAAGCGAAGGTATAAGCGTCGATACGGGAGGTGTTGATGCCCAGGCATTCGCACATATCCCGGTTTTGCGACACGGAACGGAGCTGGATGCCGAACTTCGTTCTGAACATGGCGAAGGCTGTGGCCAGCACCATCAATAAGGCGATCCCTGCAATAAACAGCCGGTAATACGGCAAGGCTACGTCCCCCACGTTCATCACGCCCTGGAACGGGCTGGTCACGGATTTACCATCGGGACCGAAGATCATCCGGATCAGCTGCTGAAGAAAAATGGAGATACCGAAGGTGGCGAGCAAGGTTTCCATCGGTCGCCCGTACAAACGGCGCAGCACAAACTTTTCCAGCAGCAATCCGACCAGCGCCGTCACAATAAAGCTGACGATCATGCCGACGACAAACGGCATATGCCCCACCGTGCAGATCATATAGGTCGTGTAAGCTCCGATCATGATGAGCTCTCCATGAGCCATATTAATAATTTTCATCACCCCGAAGGTGATTCCCAAACCGATGGCGACGATCAATAAAATACCCGCCACGCTGATTCCGTCGGCAAACTGCTGCATGATGCCCATCCTTGTCCTCCTTTCGGCTCGGAAGGGAGTACGGAAAAGGCATGTTCCTTTTCCGCCCCGTCCGTCACCCTTTTACTTTTTCCAGGGTTCTTCGTGATTAGGGAACAAAGCTTTGGCCCAAGGCTCGGGATAGATCGGCTCTGTAGTGCTTTGAACGATTTCGAATTGGCCGCTCGCATTGATTTTACCGATCCGCGAGTTCAACCAGGCGTGGTTGTTTTCCGCATCGATTTTGACCGTTCCCTGCGGCGCTTTGATTTCAAGTCCGGCAAACGCGCTGATAATCGTCTCGGAGTTCGTTAGATCCGTCGCCTTTTTCAAAGCTTCGGCGAGCAGCAGCGTCGAGAAGTAGGAGGCTTCCATCACCTGCGTGATCGGCTCCGTCTTGCCGTATTTCGCCTGATAGGCATCGACGAATTTTTTGTTTTCCGGCGTATCCACCGTTTGGAAATAAGCGGCCGAAGAGATGTGCCCCTTCGCTACGTCGGCGCCCATCGATACGATCTCCGATTCGGCGGTAACGGGACTCGCGATCGGCATAACGGCCGGGTCCAAACCGTAGCTCTTGTACTGCTTATAGAAGGCGGCCACGCTGTCGCCGACGAGATCGGAGAAAATCACATCCGGCTTGGCTTCCTTGATTTTGTTGATCACGGACGCGAATTCCGATTGGCCGAGCGGCACGTACTGCTCGCCGACCACTTCGCCGCCGTTTTGCTTCAGCAGCTCCTTTACCTGTTTGTTGGTTTCAACCGGGTATACATAGTCGGAACCGATGAAATAAACTTTTTTGCCTACATTCTTGGTCAGCCATGGAACGAAATCCTGAAGCTGCTGATTGGGTGTGGTGCCGGTGTAAATAATGTTTTTGGAGTATTCTTCGCCTTCATAGTAGGTCGGATAAACGAGCACGCCCTTGTACTGCTCGACGATCGGCAGCATCGCCTGGCGGCTTGCGGAGCTGTATCCGCCCACGATCGCCGTAACCTTGTCCTGCTGGAGCAGCTTCTTGGCCTTCGTCGCGGCGCCGGAAGGCTCGGAGGCATAGTCTTCCTGTACGGGGGCGATGGTTTTTCCGTTGACGCCGCCGTTTTTGTTGATCTCCTCGATGGCAAGCAGGGCCGCGTTCGCCATTCCTTTTTCCGTTACGGCCAGGGAGCCGCTCAACGAGAACAGGACGCCCACCTTGATCGCATCGCCGCCGGCTGCGGTATTCGTGGCGGCTGTGCCGCTCTGTCCTCCCGCGCACCCCGCAAGGACGGAACATGTCAGGATCATGGATAAAAGCGCCGATACGGTTTGTTTTTTGAACATTTTCACAAGTACCACTCCCATTTTCTTTTTTATGCCCAGCCTTTCTAACAACGTACTGCAAACCCCTTCCCTGATTTGTTAACTAATCTTACGCACTCAGATTAGATACAAACGGCGATTTGTGCTTTCGATCTATTTAATAAGCAAATCTTGTGCCAACCGATCGAAATAATTGAAAAAAATTAAAAAAAATGATGCCGACCTTCCCAAACACAGTTTTTATGCGGGAATATACATTACATTAAAGGTTATATATTTATTTAATTTTAACCCCTCTCCACGCCGAAATTAAAAAAAAATAGGGATTGAACACAAAATGAACAAAAGTTGTGTTATAATAACTGACACGTTGTAATATTGTTGCTTTTTACCGTGTTTCACTTTTATTACATTTCATGGACACCAAGAGTGCGTTATATCCTATTACGAACTAAAAGGGGCGTTATGTGACATGAACATGCAGGGCGGGGAACTGAAGGTGGGTATTTTGTTTTCCCTCACAGGACCTACGGGGATTACGGAACGGGGGCAGTATCAGGCCAGCCTGCTGGCGATCCGGCAAATCAACGAACAGGGCGGCGCCAACGGCAAACGGCTCATTCCGATTGTGGAGGATATTGCGTCTGACCCTTGCCTCGCGGCCCAAAAGGCGGAAAAGCTGATCGTATCCGACCGGGTCGCCGCCATTGTCGGCTTATATACGTCGGCCTGCCGCAAAATGGCTATCCCTGTATTGGAGAAACACGACACCCTGCTTTTCTATCCGACCTTATATGAAGGAGCCGAGCAGCACCGGAATATTTTCTACTGCGGTTCACTCCCCAACCAGCAGCTGCTGCATTTTATCCCCTGGATTATCGGACATCTGGGCAAAAGCTTTTATCTGATCGGATCGGATTACATTTATCCGCGGGAAACGAACCGGTATATCCGGCACCTGGTTGACAGCTGCGGGGGATCGATAATCGGCGAAACCTATGTCGCCCTGGGGGACACGAAGTTCAGCCAGCACCTGCAGGACATCCGCCGAGCCAGTCCCGACGTTATCTTCTCCACGCTGGTCGGCGACAGCGCAGGGGCCTTTTACCAGCAGCATTACCAATACGGCTTCAAGCAGCCGATCGCCAGTTCGATTACGGCGGAAACCGAAATCTCCGCGATCCAGCCTTCCTATGCCGCAGGACATTACTCCAGCTTTCCTTACTTTAATACAATCGACAATCCCGCCAACCGGCAGTTCGTTTCGGAATACAGGCGCACCTACGGCACGGATACGATAAGCTCGGTGATGGAAAACGCCTATAACTCGGTGTTTTTGCTGGCTGAGGCGCTGCGCCGGTCCAAGGAAGCGTCCACGGACGCCATCCGCCGCACCCTGGCCGGACTCAAGCTCGATGCGCCCCAGGGGCAAATCGTCGTCGACCACAAAAACCAGCATTTGTGGCTAAACTCCCGCATCGCCCGGGTCGATAACAGCGGCCGGTTTCAAATCGTGTGGGAATCGGAGACGCCCCTGCCTCCCGTTCCGTTCTTTGAAGCGGAACAGAAGCAGACGGACGCCGGACAGGAGGAGCTGTTCCGGGACGTACTGGAGAAGCGGTTGACGCGCAACGAGTTTCTGCTGAAGGAATTAAAAAAGGCCACCGGATTTCTGCCCTTCACCTTCGCCTTTTTCGATCCCGAGGGCGTACTGCTGGACGTTTTTCCGGACGAGACACCGCCGGACCCGGAACTGCTCCGACTGCTGCGCCTGGGCGGCAGCCAGTGGATTCGCCATCCGTTGGACAAATCCGGCATCGGCCTGGCCTTGACCGGGCATACGCCGTCTTACACAAGCGCCGATTTGCGGGAAATACCGGGGCTGCCGTCCTGGACCTCCGCGGGGCTGCCTGTCAAAAGCGAAGCGGACACCGTCCCTATGGGGGTGCTCGGCGTCTTTATCAAAAAGGGCGGCGAAGACGATGCCGGTTACCCGCTCGAAAGCTTGTCCCGGTTAGCCGCAGCCTGCGCCGAGCTTACCCGCAAACACGACGACTACTTTTCCTTATCGAAAATGATGCAGGATGTGTCCGACCAGCTTTCCAAAAGCCTGTTCGTGCTGCGCAAAGGAAAAATCGCGTTCCATAACGAGGCGGGCCGGAATTTGTTATCGAGAAAACGCGATCTGGTGCATTCGGCTCTGTCGGATATTGCTTCGGACAACCGCGAGGAAGCGAACTACATGATGAGAAAGCAGGACTCCGACAGCTTATACGAAATTCAGATCGTCAAAAAAACGGAGTTTCACTATGTCTACTTCAAACAGTTGGGCCATCGCGCCACACCCGGCCGGAGGGACAAAAACAAGCTTACGACCAAAGAGCTGATCGGCTCTGACGGCAATTTCCTGCGGACCGTATCCCTGGCCAAATCCGCAGCGAAGACGAACGCCAACGTGCTGCTGCTCGGGGAAAGCGGTACAGGCAAGGAATTGTTCGCCCGCGCCATTCATAATGAAAGCGCGAGAAGAGATAAGCCTTTTATCGCCATCAATTGCGCCGCTATTCCCAAAGAGCTGATCAATGCGGAATTGTTCGGTTATATGGAGGGAGCTTTTACAGGGGCCAAAAAAGGGGGAAATGCCGGCAAGTTCGAAGCCGCCAACGGGGGAACGTTATTTCTCGACGAAATCGGGGATATGCCGTTCGAGCTTCAGGCCACTCTGCTGCGTGTCCTTCAGGAGAAGGAAGTGATCCGCGTAGGAGGGCACAAGCCGATTCCCGTGGATGTCCGCATCATTGCGGCAACCAACAAAAACCTGAACCAGGAAATCGCGTATAACGGGTCGTTCCGCAGCGATTTATTTTACAGGCTGAACGTGTTTACCATCGAGCTCGTGCCCCTGCGCGAACGGATCGGCGATGTCGCCGAGCTGTCCGCCCATTTCATCGAGGAACTGTCGATCGAAACCGGCCGCCCGGCAAAAGAGATTTCCCCGGAAGCCATCAAGGTGCTGATGGACTATAGCTGGCAGGGGAATATCCGGGAGCTGCACAATGTGATGGAACGGGCGTTTTATTTATCCGACCGTTCGCCCCATATCAAGGTCATCCATCTGCCGCAGTACATTGTGCACAGCCTGCAGAACGAACAGCCCGGAAATCAGCCGAATCTCGCGGAAATGTTCCAAAACTTCGACCACATCAAGGAAATCAAGCAAAAGGGAGAGGAAAGCGAGCGGAATGTGTATATCCAGGCGTTGATAAGAAACAAGGGGAATATCAGCAGGACGGCCAAGAGCCTTGGGATCTCGCGAACTACACTGTACCGGAAGCTGGAGGAGTACCAAATCAAGATCGGCAAGGAATGAACTGCCCCCCCTTGCCGCTGCCGCCGAGCAGACATTACGAGCGGGCCGCGCGCCGGCTCGACGGGGCGATGCCCATCTCCTCCCTGTACTTGGCGACGGTTCTCCGGGAGATGCTGAGCCCGGCCGCCAGAAGAGCTTCCGCCAGCTGCTGGTCGGACAAGGGCTTGGCTGCGTTTTCCAACCGGATCAACTCTTTGATTTTCCGCTTGATATGATCCGCCGACACGGCCGGCCCTTCCGAGGCATAAACGCCCGATGCGAAAAAATATTTCAACTCGAATATGCCCCTCGGCGTCTGCGCGAACTTCCCGGCAACCGAACGGCTGACGGTGGATTCGTGCATGCCAATCCGCTCCGCGACTTCCTTCAGCGAAAGGGGCGCCAGGCTGCCCTTTCCCGTCCGGAAAAACTCCGCCTGCGCTTCCACGACGGCTTCCGCCACGAGCCGCAGCGTCTTCTCGCGCTGGGACAGGCATTTCAGAAGCCATTCGGCGGAAGAAAGCTTCTCCTTCAAAAACTGCCGCTCCGGGTCTCCCGCCGCCGCCAGCTCCGACATTCCCTTGTAAAAGCCGTTGATCCTTACGGACTTGGATATCGAGCGGACACGAATATCGAAACCTTCCTCCCTTTGTTCGATGATGATGTCCGGTATCACATAGTGGGGCTTGTCGGCTTGGAATATCGCCCCAGGGCGGGGAACCAGCGCCGTAAGCCGGCAGGCCGCCTCGCGGATCTCGTCGGCATCGGCCCTCAGCTCCTTGGCGATCCGCTTGATACGATTGGCCGCCAGATCCTCCAAATGTCCCTCGACGAGCCGGTAAACGAGACTGTCCACTCCGTGCGTAAGCCGCAGTTGAATAAGCAGGCATTCTCTCAAATTCCGCGCCCCTACGCCGGCGGGGTCCAGCTCCTGCACCCGGTTAAGGGCAAGGTCGACGATCGCCGGACTGATTCCGAGATCCCCGGCGACCTGCTCGAGCGGCAGCGCCAAATAGCCGTTATCGTCCAAATTGCCGATCATATACTTCGCCGCCTCGTACACTCCCGCAGGGAGGCCTGTCAGACAGTTCAGCTGGCGAAGCAGATGCTGCTCCAGCGTGGGGGCAGCGTTCGCCACCATCGCAATGGGATCGTATTCCGGAGCAGCTGCGGAGCTCCCCGCTACCCCCCGATTATGGAGCATCGTCCCGAAATCGGCTTCCAAAACAGGGTTTTCATCGGCCTGCTGATTGATAAATTCGATCAGCTCCATATTGGAGCTTTGGAGAATATACAGGCTTTGCTGCATGTTGGCGGTGACCGCCAGCTTCTGGGTTTGTGTCAGTACGAGTCTGTTGTTCACAGTGATCCCAGGCCCCTTTCTTACAAGAAAGTAACATAAACCCTCTTTTTCTTCATTAATTAACATCAATTATAATCATTTTCGGCGCAATCTCAAGAAGAAAATAACTTATTATGTTATTATATATAACATTAATAGATGGCAGCCTTCCGGTTTCGGTTTTCTTTCTTCTTTTTGGTATAATGAATATATTCCAAAAAAAGGAGATGAGTGGTAACATGGGAACAAAGACACGTTTGGGGAAAACCGGGCTGTACGTCAATCCGATCGGGCTCGGCGCCAATGCGGTTGGCGGCCATAACCTGTTTCCGAATCTTAGCGTCGAAACCGGAAAAGAAGTGGTGCGCACCGCGCTCGGCAACGGGATCAACTTTATCGATACGGCCTACATATACGGTCCCGAACGCTCGGAGCAATTGATCGGCGAAGTGCTCAAAGAACGGGGCCGCCGCGAAGATGTCGTTATCGCCACCAAAGGCGCGCACAAACCGGTCGACGGCAAGATGACGGTGGACAACTCCCCCGCCTTCCTGAAGCAAGCGGTCGAAAACAGCCTGAAGCAGCTGCAAACGGACTATATCGATTTGTTTTATATCCACTTTCCCGACGAGCATACGCCTAAGGACGAAGCCGTGGGCGCATTGAAGCGGCTGAAGGATGAAGGGAAAATCCGCGCCATCGGCGTATCCAACTTCTCGATCGAACAGCTGAAGGAAGCCAATAAGGACGGCTACGTGGACGTGCTGCAAAGCGAATACAACCTGTTCAAACGCGGCGTCGAGCAGGAAATCCTGCCCTATACGGCAGCCAACGGCATCTCGTTCGTCCCTTATTTCCCGCTGGCTGCCGGACTGCTGGGCGGCAAATACAACAAGGACTCGAAATTCGAGGACAGCCGCGCCAAAAACCCGCTGTTCCAAGGCGAGGAATTTGTCCGCAATCTGGACAAGGTGGAGCAGGTCCGTCAAATCGCGGAAGCCAAACATGCGGACGTGGCACACGTCGTGCTCGCCTGGTATCTTACCCGCGACTCGATCGACGCGCTGATCCCCGGCGCGAAAAGACCCGAGCAGGTGCTTAACAACCTGAAAACCCTAGAGGTATCGCTGACCCCCGAGGATATCAGGAATATCGACCAAATTTTTCAGGCGTAACCCGCGAACTGCGGCTCTGACTCCGCTTGCGATTTCGACAAGAACGCTGCAAGCGGGGCGTACAGCAAAGAACCCCCTTCCAATTTGGAAAGGGGTTCAACTTAATTTACTTAAGTTTCATAGTAGGAATCAGTTCAGAGAAATATTTGAATTGTTCATCTGCAAACTTGCCAAAATCTTCAGGTCCTTTATAGATCGCGAGCATACTCCGTTCGTCCGCAAACTTTTTGAACGCATCCGATTCAACGGCATATTTCAAAGCGTCAGCCAGCACGGTTTTCACTTCATTCGGAGTACCTTTTGGCACTACAAATCCACCCCATCCTGCAAACTGAACATCAATCCCTTTTTCCTTCAGTGTCGGGACATCCGGTAAATTTTTATCCCGTTCAGCAGTCATAACGGCAAGAACCTTCAGCTTCTTGGCTTCCAGCCCGCTTTTCACTTCCCCGGTGCCGACCATGACTGCATCGACATGGCCTCCCATTAATGCGGTTACAGCGGGAGCAGCACCATCAAAAGGAATATCGGTGAATTTAACGCCTGTTTTATTGGCAAATGCGCTGGCGGCAACGTGCCATATGGAGCCTGATCCCGAATTGCCCACTTTGACTTGCTCCGGATTTTTCTTGGCGAATTCGATAAACTCTTCAATCGTGTTATAAGGAGCGTTTGCTGCAACGGTAACGGCTGCAGGAACCATCGTTGCTTGCCCAATGAGATCGAACTTGCTTGGCTCCAAATCAGAGAGTCCTAATGGTTTATGCATAGCGAACTCCGCAGGAACATATCCTATGGTGTATCCGTCTTTGGGACTGGCTTGAACGAAGGACATCCCTACGCCGCCTGTGCCGCCTGGTTTATTTACGATTACTACGGGCTTCTTAAGTTTTTCCTCCATGCCCTTGGCAACCATACGGCCTGTGGCGTCTGAAGCGCCGCCTGCAGCGAATGGAACAACTAACGTAATTTCTTTTTCCGGGAATGCTGCTTGTGAGGCTTGTCCCCCTTGCGTTCCCTCTGTTCCCTGTGTACCTTGTGTGCCACAACCAGCCAACAAACCTAAAGACAAGCTTGCAATTAATGCGATTTTTTTCATTGTTCGTTCCCCCATGAAGGTTTTTTATGGTTTAATGCATGTTACATCTCGATATCCGCGGCAAAACCGGATTTCTTTTTCCTGATTTCGGCGATGACGCTAAGAACTAGCACAATAAGAGAAATGACTAACAAGGAGCCGGATAACGGCCGTTGAAACAACTCCAGCAAGTTGCCATGAAACATTTTATACGACTGCAATAAAGAGCTTTCCATGAGCTTGCTTAATACAAACGTCAATACAATGGGTGCCATGGGAATGTCGAGTTTTTTCATGACGTAGCCGATGATGCCGAAAACAAACATGACGCCAACATCCCAGAGGCTGTTATTGACGGTATATGCCCCTAGTACAGAAATGATCAGGATAATCGGATACAGGAGCTTGGCAGGAACCATCGTAATTTTTGCCCACATCCCCGCCAAAGGCAAATTCATGATCAGCAAAAAGAAATTGCCGATAAACATACTTGCGATAATCGCCCAGACGAAGCCCGGGTTATTCTGGAACAGCACTGGCCCTGGAGTCAGCCCATGCATGATGAAAGCTCCCAAAAGGATCGCAATGGTCGGTGAGCTTGGAATTCCCAGCGTGAACAATGGAATAAGCGCTGCTCCGCAATACGAATTGTTGGCGGTTTCAGGACCGGCAACACCTTCGATTGCACCTTTCCCGAAACGTGAAGGATCTTTGGCAATCTTCTTTTCCAATGAGTAGGAAAGCAGAGCCGGGATGACAGAGTTCGTGCCCGGGATCAAGCCCGTTATAAATCCAAGCACGGTTCCCCGGCCTATAGAGTTCACCGTCGGTTTCCATTCTTCGCGTCTGGGCAGAAGCCCTTTCACTTTGGCCGGTTTCTCCGAATTTGTGAGGTTCTCCATACCAAGCAGGATCTCCGAGAGCCCGAACAAGCCCATCGCGATAGTGACTAAATCAAACCCGTTCATTAAATACGGCTCGCCGAAAGTGAACCGGACCGCTCCGGAAACAGGGTCCATCCCGACCAGAGACAATGTTAACCCGATGAACGCCGCAATCAAACCCCGAACGAGCGACTTGCCCATTAAACCAATGACCATGATGAGACCGAATACCATCAGAGCGAAAAATTCCGGCGGACCGAACCGCAAGGCAAAGTCCGCCAAGACCGGGCCGATCAATGCCAGGCCGATGATCGATACGGTCCCTCCGATGAAGGAGCCGATCCCCGCCACACCAAGGGCAACCCCTGCCCTTCCCTGCTTAGCCAAAGGATGGCCGTCCAAGCAGGTAATAACGGATGCTGCCTCTCCGGGCGTGTTAATTAGAACGGAAGTGACGGTCCCTCCATACATACCGCCGTAATAAATCCCGGCCAACATAATAATGGCGGAAACCGGTTCCATCCCAAAGGTTACCGGAATCAGCAAGGCTGTAGCCGTTGTGGGGCCAAGCCCGGGCAATACGCCTACAAACATCCCTACAGTAACGCCAATCAAGCAATACAGCAAATTCCACCAGGTAAGCGCTGTCTCGAAACCTGCAAGCAATTGCATAAGAGATTCCATTTACTTCCTCCTATTACCATCCAAACATGTTGACTGGAAGCGGAATATCAAAGAATGATTTGAACACTATAAACAATATGATGGATGTTACTGCCGAGATGGCGAGCCCCGAATACCACTTATATTCGCGAACAAGCAGAATAAAAAGCAATACGGTGCTTGCAATAATAAAGCCGGTAAAATTCACAATGAGCATAAACACAACCACCGACGCCAGAACGGACAAAATATTTCCTAACTCTCGACCCTTGGGAAAAATATCTTTAAATTGGAACACTTCTTTTTTTACCGATTGCCAGATATAAACGATAGAAATAATGATCAGAATGCCGCTCAGCCATCTGGGAAACATACCGGGACCAGGTCCGAAAGCCGTGTAATATTTCAGAGAGAAGGATTGCCAAAAAACAATGGAAGCGAAAATAAGCAACACAATACCTGTCCAAAATCCCGCATTTTTTACTAAACCGCTTTCTTTCGCATGATCCAAGCCGGTCACCTCCTTTTATTGATGTGGTTCAGGTCGAATCGGAAGACTAGCGTGCTGCGGCAACCGCCTGAAGAAACTCTTTGGCAGCAGCCGTAACCTTGCGATAGTCACCATCCTTTTGCGCCGCTTTACTAATATAGCTGCCTACCCCGACCCCTACACAGCCGGCTTGCAGCCATTCGTGAACATTCTGTGGGGTAACTCCGCCTGTCGGTGCAATCGGAGCTTGCGGTACTGGAGCTTTGACGGCTTTTATATACTGCGGTCCGACTACTTCGGCCGGGAATAGCTTCACAATGTCTGCACCCGCTTCTATACTTTCCAATACCTCTTTCGGAGTGAAAGCGCCGCTTATCGTAATGGCCTGGTAGCGATTGGCCATCTTGATCATTTCCGGATTCAGCTGCGGACTTACTAAAAGCTCAGCCCCCGCCAATATAGCCGCTCTGGCGGTTTCGCCATCCAGAATCGTACCCGCGCCAATTAAAACGTCGCTATATTTGTCAGCTAACGTGCGAATCACTTGGAGTGCATTCGGCACACTCATCGTGATTTCCAGTACTTTAATTCCGCCTTCTATCGCAGCTTCCGCAACAGCCAGCGCTTCCTGTTCGTTATCGGAACGGATAATGAGGACGATTCCGCTTTCATAAATCTTGTTTAGGTTCTCTAGCTTTCTCCACATAGTATGTCCTCCACGTTGTTTAATATTTCATTTGAATAATGCCATCCGTTTCCGCTTACCTTACATAGGATCCATATACAGCCTCTCGCCGCTGTAACCGAGCTGACGAGAAAGTTTCAACGCCGTTTCTTTGACCAATTTCACGATCATCTCTTCACGCTCTGGCGTCATGTTAGAACGGATGCTGGCCACACTAATCGCAGCAACCGGATTATTCGATTGGTCATATATGGCCGAACCGATACAATACATCTCCAAATTATCTTCACGGTCATCAATCGAGTAACCTCGTTCGCGTATTTCCTTCATATCCTGTAAAATATCCGGCAAAGTCACTTTCGAATACGGTGTCTTCCCCTCAATTTCACCATCACCCAGGATGTATTGAATCTTATCCGTAGGAAACGCTGCCAACAAGGCTTTCCCAAGACCTGTAGTGTGCATGAATCGTCGAGAACCCAGTTTGGCTGTCGGTCGCATGACCGAGTAATTTTCCGCTTTATCCAAGTAAACAATCTTACCTTTGTCTTCAATCCCCAGAAAAACGGTGCTGCCGGTCTGTTTGTTTAATTCTTCCAGAAAAGGCCTTGCTCGCTGCGGAAGTCCCAAGTTGGACAGATACTTACTGCCCACTTCAAATGCACCCAACCCTAGACGATAACTTTTTAACCGTACGTCATCCATCTCTATAAAACCTTTATAGAGCAAGGTTTGCACCAATTCAAAACCACTGCTTTTAGGGAGGCCTAACCCCGTACAGATTTCATTCAGGGTTAAGGAAGAACCACTATTAGCAAGTAAGTATAAAAGATCTACCACCCTCTCAGCCGATTTATTCATACGAAACTTTTCCATAGACTCTCCTTTTGAATCATGATATACATTCGGTTCGCATATGTGAATCAATTTCGCCATTTAGAACTTTCAACGTAATTATAAATAGAAACACTGATGAATTCAATATCCTCCTTCAAAAATATTTCTACGGAGTTCTGCTGGAACATTATGCATGTTCTCTATATGAAAAGTGTAAAACGGGATTGAAATACTTAGTGGAATTGATATACTCTATATATAACGATTCACAATCACGAATTAAGTTCACATATGCGAACAATAAATAAGAAGCGCTTTATTAGCGCCGATGCCTTTTAACATGACTTCTTGGAGGAACGTAACTTGGAACCTACCGTCATTTTTTTGATTGGTCCTGCGGGATCTGGAAAATCGACTATCGGTAAACTGATCTCATCTAAGTACAATTGTTGTTATCTTGATAAAGATGTGGTTTGCAACAAATTAACCGGCCTCATCCTGGAATCGAACGGGTATTCGCCTCATGAGCGGGACGGCTGCACGTTTTACAGCGATGTCGTTATGGATCTTGAATACCAAAGCTTGCTTGATATAGCCAATGACAACCTGCAACTTGGCAGGTCCGTAGTATTGGATGCCCCTTTCCTTGGCTACTTTTCTAACAGAAATTATATTCATGAGCTAAAAGAGAAGTATGACTGGCAGAACGTCAAACCGTTAGTCCTGCAAGTCACCGTTGATTTTTCAGTATTGAAAGAAAGAATGCAAGCCCGCGCGCTGGAAAGAGACGCTTGGAAATTCAGCAATTGGGACACCTTTATACAAAGCATTCAAGAAAAGCAGTGTTTATGGGAAGGCATTGAAATCTTACAATTTGATAATAGTTCTGCAACGGTCGACTTGGACAAGCTATATCACATATTGCAGCCGGATTGATAGATTTAGCCAGTAAAAAAAGCCCGGCCATTGCGCCGGGCTTTATCGCATGAATGCGGGCGTAGTCATACAGATTTTGGAACTACCCCGGGCGGTCGCGCTCCAATAAAAGCGAAAGAGCATCGACCGTTCAATCGGTCGATGCTCTCGCTTTTTTATGGAAACGAACCGTGGCTTGGCAAATTCACAATTCGCCGACGCGTGAAGTTCAAGCACCTCTAATTTTCTCTTCATACCAAGTTAATGAGCGACGATACAATGCCAAGTCTGCTGAATCAGCGTCCTTTGCATGTGCATCAAAACGATCATTTATTATTGAAGAATTTAGGGAAAATTGAGCTTTATCTGAAAAAAGTCTTTCAAATACGGACCATTCTTTATCAATTATTGTCACTAACTCAGTCCAGAGTAGTTTTTCCATAAATTCATCTGGAGGAATAGACATAAAAACTTTTCTCTTTTTCTCCTCTATTCTTTTTAATATTCTTTCATTTACTGATGGTTTTTGCTTATCCATTAACGAATCAAACCTTAAAAAATTCAATACAATTCCTCTTAGTTTTTTCTCTAAAAGATTTCTCCGCTTGCCGATAAGAGCAAGTTCGTCGGACCATTCTTCTAATAGGTTTTTTTGGGGTAACCATTCGTCTATAGTTGGTTCTTTATCATAGATTTGACCTGTTTTCATTTTCTCTTCAGCCATTTTTGCCTCTTCGAGAACTAGGGCTAAGCCCTCATTAAACATTTCACCTGAAAGTTTATAAGACTCTCCCTGCTTTTTTAATAATCCATACTTTGTTAAAATATTAATATAAGACTTCGGAACTGATTCAACATTCCCTTTGAAACATTCCATAGCATGGTCTTTCAAATCTGGGTATACCCGGAAAAGATGTGTTAACGCAGCCTGAGCTATTATAGAACCTTCTGCTTCAATAAACTCCTCTAGGTGAATTTTTACGGTTTGTACGTCCGGTTTTATTGGCCTCATTTGAATATCAATTCTGCGATGTATAAATGAACATGCTTTACGAATCCAGTATGGTATATCGCAACAAACCGAAGCAATTGGGTCCCCGTTAACTTCGTCAAAATACAATCCAGACACTCTAGCTAATTCACGAATCATTGCAATACTTGCCCCTCTAGGAAGTGGAAGGAGATACTCCTCTGGCACAAAAGCCAAGGCCGCATTTTCAACACCTTCAATCGACTCCACTCGGAACCACTTACTTGAAACCCCACTTATAAGTATCGAGAAGCGCTTATTTATTCTTGCAGATTCTTGGTAAAGAACCCGAAAATTCCTCCAAAATTCATTAAAATCATTTATCCACGATTGAGTAGTTGGGCTACTTGGTGTAATATAATCAATCTCGTCGAATACAAAAATAATCGGTTTATCCGAACCAGCAATCTCTGTAGATAGAATTTGGGTAGCAGTCAACATGTCTGTTTCTTCATCAGATGCAATCAAAGGAGAATAGCCTTCTGGCATTCCTTTAATCTCCTTTAATGTTTTTGCGAGCGCTACCATCAATTGATGCGATCTCAGGACCAGACACTGTCATTGGAACAATCCACAACTACTAAATAGCAATCATGTTGTTCTCTACATACATCTACAACTCTATTGACTATTGAAGTTTTTCCAACTTTTCTTATCCCCAAACAACATTTTATTTGTCCCATTTGAAGTTGCCTTGCCAAATCCTGCGCTTCAGCCCGCCGGCCATAAAAATGTTGATCATCTGAAACAGGCCCAACAATGTCAAATGAATCATATGAAAAGAGTTCCCTACAAAGCATGTTTTCAAACTCTTCAATTGTTTTTGGGAATTTATCCTTGTGATAATAAACAGGGAGAACTGATACACCATTTTCTCTCCCCCATTTTTTAAGCTTAGCATTTCCTTGATTGTCACAGTGGACAACAATTGCAACAGTCGGCTCAAGTCTCCCGCTGGAGTTCTTAATAATAGTGCAGACGGTATTAATTGTTCTCATTTGCTGTTTAGAGTAACCAGAAAAGAGGATCAGAGCTTCCCTATCAATACTAAGTAGTGTTGCTAATCGGGCACTAGGTTTTCCATATACCTTTCCATAAACCGCTTTTTCAGCATTTACCGCATACATCTCATTGTTAGTAATATCTAGTAACCCATTAGAAACATTCGAAAAATCCTCGATCATATTTTTTATTATTGTTCTAATGCTCAGTTCCTCCACACTATATCCTCCGTTCACTATTCAATCATTAGGTATTTTTTAGAACTTTCTTTCTATGTGAATCTAATCTAATTGATTTTAGGGTTATAACTTGCACGATTACTGCTATAACAAACAAAAGTACTAGTCTTATTCTGGCTCTACACAAAACATAGTGCTTGAAAGTAACTGATTTCTTATGCTGAGTGGCCCAGAATAGAAAAACATCTGTACATTCCGTAAAATGGTTGTGCTACCAATCCACTTCGAGGAATGACAGATGCACAACCAGTATACCGATCTTTTGCTTGATTTACCAGAGGTTAAAGCGATACAAGTTTTGGAAATCGATGAACGAACGATTCATATCGAAGTCTCTCCTTGTTCGAATACCCAGGCATGCCCGATCTGTCGATCGAAAGAGTCCGTGATCCGTAGAGGTAAAAACCGGATGCGTAAAATTCGTCATCGCGATGCATTTGACAAAACCATTTATGTGCTAACCCCTGCCATCCGGATGTTCTGTAATGATTGCCAATGTGGTTTCGTCTGGCAGTATGCCTTTGTCGGCGCTGGCAAACGGTACTCTCACGCTTTTGAAAAGCAAGCCATTCGCACGGCAACGGCGGCTACCGTCAAACAAAGCGCTGAAATTCATGAAATGCCCGCGAGCACACTCCAAACCAAGCATCAACAATGGTTGGCGGCGGAAAGCGCGCGTCTTCAGGAACGTGTGTGGCAAGATGCCGCTCATACCTCGAACCTGGTACTGGGGATAGACGATTTCGCGATCCGAAAAGGTCATACCTACAATACAGGCATCCATAATTTAAGAGGCGAAACGCTGCTTGACATTTTACCCGGCCGTACATTGGAAGAACTTCGAGCGTATGCGAGGCAGCATCCGGAGTTTTTGGCGCTGCGTCCGAGAGCCGTGGTAATGGATTTAGCACCCTATTACCATACCTGGATTCAGGAATGTTTTCCGGAAGCGATTCGGATTGCGGACCGATTTCATGTCCATCGGTATGTCACGGAAGCTGTTCAGGCCGTCCGAAAAACGGTGCAAAGCACACTGTCTCCCAGAGCGAAAGCCAATCTGAAAGCCAAGCATCGGTTGCTCAACCCGCCACAGGCATCGCTGCCTGCCCAACAGCAACAACAGTTAAAGGAAATTCTGAGTTATTCGCCTCTGTTGCAGCAGGCGCATGCTTGGAAAGAAGCGTTCAGCGAATGGTACGACTGCTCGCCGGATGCGAAAGTAGCGAACATCCGATTAGATGACTGGCTCAAACAAGGGGAACGGCTCGAACATCCGGCTGTCTCCGCTTGTTTGAAAACCATTCGGAACTGGCGTCAAGAGATCGTCAACTACCATCGTTGCCGCTGGACCAACGCTGCCGTTGAAGGCAAAAATAACCGAATGAAAGCTTTCCAGCGCAGACATTACTTCACTCGCAACCGAGTTAGGTACGTGCAGGGTCTTCTCGTTGAATGCAATCGTGCACGTTATTGCCGATAACACAAACGTTCCGAAATCTCAAGCACTAACTTTGGAATTGAGCCCTTATTCTATCAAAATATTCTACTATATTTTGTCGAATTATGTAAAATAAGAAGCAATATTTGCATATACATTAGTGAGATCGGGTTCCAGGAAGATCTACTATTTTCTGCGACACGCCAAAAGCTATAAAAATTCAAAAGGGGCTGTCCCAAAATGAACTGCACCCCGTCAAGTAGACAGTACAAAAAATAAAAATCAGTTAAGCGGCCTTTGTCCTGAATTCCATGGGACTGAGGCCGTTTAGTTTTGCTTGTAATCGTTCGTTATTGTAAAAATGGATATAGTCATCTATGTCCTTTTTCAGTGCCTCAAAGCTGCGGTAGGTATGCAAATAATATTTCTCGCATTTCAACGTTCCCCAGAATGATTCCATGGGGCCGTTGTCGATACAGCAACCTACCCGGGACATGCTCTGTTTCATTTTAGCTTCATCCAACATCTCCTTAAAGCGCAATGACGTGTACTGGAAACCACGGTCGCTGTGGAGCATTGGCCAGCTTTTAGGCGCGGCACGCAGGGCCAATTTCAACGTCTTAAAGACGAGAGGATTGTTGTTGGAGTGCCCCAATACATAGGAAACAATGGATTTATCATGGAGGTCGAGAATGGCGCTTAAATATGCCTTCTGACCGTTTCCGTATTTGAATTCCGTTACGTCGGTTACCCATTTCTGATTTGGTACGTCCGCTTGGAAGTTGCGATTAAGCAGATTTTCAGCCACCTGTTGCGGTGTAGAGCGTTCATACTTCTTTTTCTTTCTGCGGATCACTGACTGAATCCCCTTTATCTTCATCAGGCGTTGCACGCGCTTATGATTAATGGGTCTCTTGGTTTGGCGACGCATATGCAGCGTTAACTGACGGTAGCCGAAGGTGCCCTCAACCTTCTCGTACAAGAACTTCATCACTTCCGTCAGTTCCTGGTTCTCTGCTTCGCGAACACTCAGAACGCGATGAAGCCATTTGTAATAGCTCGACCTTGGAATCCCCGCAACCTCGCACAGAAGCTGTATGCTGAGCGACTCCGCTTGCTGAATGGCTTGGATAGCTAGGTAGACGTTCTCTTGTCGCAGTGCGCTTAGGGACGCCTCCTTTCGAACTCCTGCAACTTTTTTAGAAAAGCATTCTCTAAAGCCCCATAATTACCTTTGAGTCTTTTATCCTTATCCAGTACAATATGAATGAACGAAAGTGGAGGGATCAAAGATGCAGCGCAAGAGTTACAGTATCGAATTTAAACAGCAGCTCATCCAAGAGGCCTTAGAAGCAGGCAATGCAAGTCAAGTTGCAAGACGACATGGAATAGACGGGAAAATGCTCGCTCGTTGGATTCGTCAATCGAAGCATGCAAACTGGAAAAACACATCACCAGAATCCAAAAAAGTTGCAGCCTACACTCCATCATCTAAAGAGTTTCAAGCATTAGAGCAGGAAAACGACAAATTGAAAAAGCTGTTGGGCGAGAAGGATCTGGAGATTGCGATTCTTCGTGATCTCGTAAAAAAGGTGAACCCCGCCTATCGGACAAAATAGAGATTGCCGACAAATGGATTGCGCGGGGATATAAAGCTGCAGTGGTGCTGCGAATCGTCGGCGTCAGTGAAGCGACATACTATTACCGTAAGAAACATTTCAAGCAAGAGCGAGTGTATAACGGCGGACGGCCGCTTCCCGGCTTTTCCTTGGATCATAAGCGGCGTCCCGTCAGCGACGAGCAGATCAAGGAATGGCTGCTGGAGCTTATTGCCGGGGAAGAAGCGACTTACGGTTACCGTAAATTAACCATATGCCTGAAACGACAGTATGGGCTGATCATTAACAAGAAAAAAGTATACCGGCTGTGTCAGGAACTGGGCATCCTGCAGCCACAACGTCGGAAGCGAATCCAATATCCCCGAAAGCTGGCGAACAACCGTGAGATCCGCGCTTCGAATCAGCTTTGGGAGATGGACGTGAAATACGGCTATATTGCAGCAGAGCAGCGTTTCTTTTTCTTGCTCAGCCTGATTGACGTCTACGACCGATCGATTATCGACTACCATATGGGCCTCTCTTGCGAAGGGAAGCATGCCGCGCAGATCCTGCAGAGAGCGTTATGGAAACGGCAGCTCTTTGAGAAAGATCAACTGCCAGTGGTTCGTACCGATAACGGCCCGCAATTTATCAGCCATGCTTTTGAAGAAGCATGCTTGGAGTATTGTGTAGAACATGAACGGATTCCTCCGAAAACGCCGAATAAAAATGCGCATATCGAAGCATTCCATGCCATTTTAGAACAAGAATGTCTTTCCAGACATGAATTTGAAAGTTATCAGGATGCATACCGCATCGTATCTGACTACCTCTTGTTTTATAATCAGCGGCGTATCCATGGCAGTTTGTATGATCTGTCCCCGCACGAGTTTCATCAAGCTATGCATAAGCAAGCCATAAAACCGCTTGTGATTAAGGTATGATGGATAAAGCCCTTTACATGGAGGGGTGGGGCATGATAGGCTTGTTAGCCTCGCGATGCATGTGTGATCCGCATCGCCCTATCGCGAAAAATCATGCCCCCTGGAGGCTCCATGTCAAGGGCGGTAACGACGTAAATCAATAAGAAATTACGAAATCGTGAGAATAAGGGTGTAAGACTCTAAAGTTACGGGTTTAAACCGCATTCTCCGCCCGGAGTCGTTCATTCTCGTACTCCAGCTTCTTCATGGCGAGCTTATGATGATCCGCATCGGTTAGCTCCTCTGGTGCCTTCGTACGCCCTCTTCCGTCCCGTAGAGCCTCTTGGCCGCCTGCTTCATATTTCTTGACCCATCCGTACACTTGCTGATAGGAAACCTGGAAATGATTCGCTGCTTTCTTATACTCTTGTCCATTTGCAAGGCAGTACAGGACAATGTCAATCCTCTCCTGCCATGTTGTCGAGCGTCCCTTGGTCATAGCTGTTCCCCCTGTATAAGCCCTTAAGCTACTATGACCATTATACTTCTTTATCCAGCGCGAGAGTTGATTTCGGCTGGCCATCTTGTACTTATCGATCACCTGATACTGCGATAATCCACCTTCAAGATAGTCTTTGACGGCTTGGAGTTTAAGCTCGGCAGAATAACTGCGATTACGGGTGCGAACCTCCAATCCTTCATAGCCATACAAGCGATACCGACGACGCCATTTGGCAATGGTTGTTTTGGTAATGCCGAAATCTTTGACTGCAGTTTTAATGCTAATACGACCCGTTTCGATTTCCTGAATGATGGCGAATTTCTCTGAGGCTGTCCGTTCTTTTATAGACATGAAAATGCTCCCCTTACAGTAACAGGTTTTAATATTTCACCTGTCTACCGTATGGGGAGCATATCAAAGTGGGACAGCCCCTTTAACATACGGAGGTGAGGGGAGTCGACCCCCTGTCCGAAGATAACGCCACATAAGCTTCTACGGGTGTAGTCACAGTTTTGATGTCACCCTAGCAATCCTACGCCCGCTTCTTATCTACCCCTACTAAATTCAAAATCGGCTAAATTAAAATCAAATTTCAATATTTTTGTTTGTTATTTTTTATTTTACCTGTATTTATAATCACAATTAGGGTAAGATGTAAATAATATATTGTACCACTTATGAAAGTGAGGTTTTGGGATGCCAAAAACACCATTCACACCTGAGAATTTACCGTTAAAAATCGAACGAATCAACCAATTAAGTTTCATTTCGGAATTAATTCAAGCTAACAAAAAGATCGCCCAGTATCAAGTATTACTTCAAAACACTAAACTACCTTCCCATTTATTGCTAAATCCTGTTATGCTCAATGAAGCCGTGCAGTCGACTAAAATTGAAGGTACCCAAGTCACTCTTGATGAGGTCCTTGAAGTAGAAGCACAAAGCAGAAAAAATAATAAGGATATTCAGGAAGTACTCAACTACTATCATGCACTCCGTGATGGAATGGACAAATTGGCTGTTTTGCCGATCTCGACAAGACTTTTTAAAGCAATGCACGTAACACTAATGTCCAATGATGTTCGTGGGGGCAACCGTTCTCCTGGTGAGTATAGAAAAATCCAAAATTATATAGGTCCCGAAGGATGCACTATGGAAACCGCAACCTACATTCCCCCGCAACCACAGTTAGTCGACATCTATATGAATAATTTGGAAATCTATATTAATAACCCTCAAGATCAACTTGATGAACTGATTCGAGTTGCCGTTATACATGCACAGTTTGAAACGATACACCCGTTTCTTGATGGAAATGGGAGAATCGGCCGTATTTTAATCCCTCTGTACTTGTTCAGTAAGAAAGTTATTGATTATCCTAATTTCTTTTTAAGTGAGGCTCTGGAAAGGGATAAGCATAAATATTATCGATTCCTTAATGACACAAGATATAAAGGCGACTGGAATCAGTGGATCCTCTTTTTCCTAGAAGCCATAATACTCCAAGCGGACAAAAATATCCGCCTAATCAACGATGTTAACCGATTGTATGAGCATGATTTAGACTTGGCTCAATCTTTAATCAACAGCAGTGGTGTCAAAAAATTAATCGATGCCATTTACCAGAAACCCATCTTCACGGTTCATACTATTTCCTCAACAGCAGATATCTCAGAAGCCACTTGCAGAAGATATTTATCCATTTTGGAATCGCGCAGGATCATATTTTCTGATGGTAAGCAGAGATCAAAAACATATTACTATTATAATCTCCTTGACAAGTTACGCTGATATTACCACCTTAGGATAACGCTTAGTCATACAAAAAGAGCATCTCAAAAACATAATCGAGTAGGAGGGGCGGCTAGCCCCCGTCCTCTCACCTATGAAAAAATGCAAGTACCTTCTTGAGAATTTATTTAAAGGCATACCGAAATACGATAAATGACAATAGCAAAGCTAACCGGGCCTTTTCCGTTTTTTTGACCCAGCCTATTTTGGCTTGCCTTTTAACCAACCATAACCTAAGTTCGGCTTCGTCAAGGCGATCTCCCTTGACGAAGCCGGGCTTAGGTTATATCATTTCCCCTGCAAGCCAGGTGAGACTTATCCAGTCCCCTGTAACCAGTAATACGTGTCGTCACTTTCAAAATCCTCACTGTCATCTAATATTTGCAAAAGCTCATCTGTAGCAAATTCATATCCCTTAGCTTGCTTTTGCATCTTTTTTAGCTTTCTTTCCAGTAAGTCCTTTCGAAGATCCCTGTACTCTTCTTGGCGTACCAATACCGCCCAAATAACATGGAGCAACTTACGAGCCGTTGCAACAATTGCAATCTTATGCCCTTTTTTCTCCTTTAATCCTAGATAAAAGGAGCGAAGTTTCCTTTACTCTGAATTGCACGCTGTGCACATTGTACCAGTATCCAGCGCAGTGTGGTTCGCCCTTCTTTTGTTATGTTGCCGGTGTAGCGAGTCTTGCCGGATTGATGTACAGAAGGGACTAGTCCTGCGTAGCAAGCAAGTTTCTTAGGAGAAATATCCCCGACTTCCGCTAGGATGGTCAAAGCACTTAGTACTGAAATCCCCGGTATACCCATAAGTAGCGGAACATTGTTGTTCTCCTTGGCTCTTGAGAACAAATCTGCCTCTAGCGCAGTCATTTCTTGTTGTACGAAATCCAGCAACTTTAACGAAGAGCTCACAACGATTTGCTCCGTTGCAGGAAGAGCTACACTGTCTAAATATTTCCGTCCATTCTTCCCAAATAAGTCGCTCCATGGTGAGTGAACTCCGTTACGGATTAATGCTGCATGGACCTTGTTTTTTAGCATTGTGCGGATCTTTGCCAGTCGTATACGATGATTGAGGAGAATTCTGAGTTGGTAGTCGCTCTTGCTAGGCACCCAGCTTTCGGGAATAAAATCCGCGGCTAAAAGTTGGGCTAAGATTTGCGCGTCAAGGGCATCTGTTTTTACGCGCGCTTCAGCAATGGCACGAGTCTTCAGGGGGTTTGCAATAACA
The DNA here is from genome assembly GCF_055379675.1 of Paenibacillus sp. JCM 9796. NCBI lineage: Bacteria > Bacillati > Bacillota > Bacilli > Caryophanales > Paenibacillaceae > Paenibacillus > Paenibacillus sp. JCM 9796. Next base: position 3,081,444 of record NZ_AP043723.1, on the reverse strand, counting down.
ACTTGTACGGGGTAATCGGATAAGATATCATGAATCCAAAAGGCGTTACTGGTAGCTTCCATCACGACACGAGATTCGGAATCTAGGGTTTTGGCGAACTCCTCCCAAGATTCACGTGTGTTGGCTATCCGAAAACGTCTTTTTTTCTTGTCCGGTCCAATTTCACATCCTTCCGCATATTTTTGATGTACATCCAAACCAATAAAACGCATGTCCATCCCCTCTTTAGAAATGAAATGCAGGCGGAGTTGCTTTTACATTCATCCTGCTCGCGTTAAACGGTTAGGAATTCGTCGCCTAACGGGCGCGCTCTTAAAGGGGAGCGATAAGCCTATGCACGCTGGACTTGCGGAGCAAGTTTACGCGGCTCTAATGGACGCGTATAAGCTTTACGGGGAACAAGAATTCTTGGACTTTGATGCACTGAGTGTTGAAATGGCTTACGAAGTTGAGATGCTTGAACGTGAAGAACAGCTTCTCCAAACGCTAAACGAAAAGATCTATGCTCTGTACGAACATCTCCATCCCTCACGGAACTTAGATACAATCCCAGGGGTCGGAAAAATCTTGGCACCAGTCCTGTTTGCCATTATCTGCAACCCGAGACGGTTTCCCTCTACAGAAGCTTTCCGAAGCTTTACAGGTATGATTCCTGGTCAAGCCGAATCCGGAATGATGGAGGGGAAGGGAGGCAAGATGACGAAAGCCGGTCCACCAAGCATACGTCGTGCTTTATACCTCGCTGCTGATGTCGCTCGTCAATGGGATCCGCAAATCGCCAAACACTATTACGAACAGATGGTACTTAAAGGCAACCAGCATGTCAAAGCAACATGTGCGACTAAAATGGCTTCACGAGTCTTACACGTACTAAAAGAGAACACCCCCTATGAAATACGCGATGTAGACGGGACGGTCATTACACGTCAGCAAGCACGACAAATAATTGTAGAAAACTGGACAGTACCGGATAACGTAAGAAAACGTCTAAGAAAGAAAAAATGAACCCCTGATTGACTCAAGAGGCAGCAATGCTCCTCACTCAATCGGGGATTCAAAGTTATTTTAACACGACTCGCATTTTTTAAAAATACGTCCAGCGACCATTGTTGTAACATGCCAATTCATGTGAAATATTTCACCACATAATTATGCATAAAAAATCGCACTACACTACTTGCAAACAGTTAGGAAATCTTTCACCGTAGAGATGACGCCCATGCTGGGCGTACATTAAAGGGCATGAGTCCGATTCGATATCGAACTCATGCCCACATAAAATTTTCGTCTAACTTTTTGGGTGCAGTTCCACCGTACTTCAGTGGCAAGGCTTCTTTTCATTTCCAAACTTATATAAACTTAGGTAACCAATCCCCATGAGCTTCAATCAAATCATCACACATCGCTACGATATCATCGATTGATAGTTCCGCTGCCGTATGCGGGTCAAGCATCGCGGCATGATAAATATGCTCTTTTTTCCCTGTTTTCGCAGCTTCCAAGGTTAACAGCTGCGTATTGATATTGGTGCGGTTCAATGCAGCAAGCTGCTGAGGCAGATCCCCAATATACGTTGGTGTAATCCCGCTTGAATCTACCAAGCAGGGAACTTCGACTATGGCTTCCTTCGGAAGATTCGTAATCAAACCCGTATTCCTTACATTTCCGCCGATTTTGAACGGCTTGTTTGTTTCCATGGCCTCAAACATATAAGATGCGTATTCATGAGACCGGACGTGGCTCAAAGCTTTGTTATTCACCAGCTCATCACGCATGGTTGCCCATCTTGCAATCTGTCGTTCGCAACGGCGCAGGTACTCATCGATCGGAATATTGAAGCGCTCAATCAACTCGGGATAGTTTTTTTTGATAAAGTACGGGTGATATTCCGCATTATGCTCGGAAGATTCCGTAACGTAATATCCAAATCGGAACATCATTTCAAAACGAACCATGTCGTCGTGCTTTTCTTTTTGCTTCTCACGGGCACGGCGCTTGATTTCCGGATATAAATCCACTCCGTCTTTTGTTACTTCAAGCAACCATGCCATGTGGTTAATGCCAGCGATTTTAGTTTGTACCCCTTCACTCTCCATCTCTAATGCCTCAAATAAGTCTGGTATGCATCTTTGTACACTGTGGCACAAACCAACGGTTTTTACACCACTGGTTGTCGTCATTGCATTGGTCAGCACCGCCATGGGATTCGTATAATTGAGAAACCATGCATCCGGGCAAACCTCATTCATATCTTTGGCAAAATCGAGCAATACCGGAATGGTTCGGAGATTTCGAAAAATACCCCCTATACCTAAGGTATCGCCTATCGTTTGCTGCAAACCGTATTTCTTCGGTATTTCAAAATCTGTAATGGTGCATGGATCGTAGCCGCCAACTTGTATTGCATTGACAACGTACTTCGCCCCACGGAGCGCATCTTTTCGGTTTGTATATGCTTTTACAACGCATGTGCTTCCAAGGGTAAGCTTTAAATTATTTAGCATGTTCTCAGAATCTTTAAGGCGTTCTTCATTGATATCGAACAAGGCTAGTTCAAAGCCTTGCAGCGCTGGAGTCATCATGCAGTCACCCAACACATTTTTAGCAAATACAGAACTGCCTGCACCTAGGAAAGTAATCTTTGACATGTTTCTTGCCTCCTACTTTTATGTAAAAATTTTAGAATCCAGCTAATCTGACGGCCAGTTTCATGGCTTGAACTGTTGCACCCGGGTCAGAGATACCTTTACCTGCAATATCAAAAGCTGTTCCGTGTGCAGGTGTAGCGATGGCGATAGGAAGTCCTCCGCTGACAGTAACGCCTTTGTTAAAGCCCAATAACTTCATCCCCGTCTGAGCCTGATCGTGATACATACTAACCAAACAATCAAAAGGTTTTGTTTGTAAACGCAAGAAAATGGTGTCTGCGGGATAAGGGCCTACTACGTTAATCCCTTGCTCCCGGGCTTCATGAATGGCCGGGCTGATTTCGTCAATTTCCTCCGTGCCGAGCAGTCCTCCATCGCCGGCATGCGGATTCAGAGCCGCTACAGCGATTCGCGGATTATCGAATCCAACGCTGATTAATGTATCATGTGCAAAACGAATGATGCGGGCGACACGATCTTTCTTAATCAGGCTGCTGACTTCTTTTAACGGTACGTGGGATGTTATTCGCGTAAACCAAAGATCTCCCATGACGTTAATTTCACTAAATCCTTCTTTGCAATCAAGAAGCGAAGCGAAAAAATGCAGCTCATCTTGAAAATGAAATCCACCGCTATGTAACGCTTCCTTATTAATAGGAGCATAAACGAAACCGTCCAACTTTTTTTGCTGCGCCAGCTTCAGTACGAACGTCAATGTTTCACCCGTTGCTTTACCGGAATCTATTGACAATTGGCCTAACGTGTACGAGTCTGTCGACAAATTTTGCAAATCGATGAAATAAATTTGGTCTTCGCTGTCGATTTGATCGATCGTATCTATTTTTTGATAAGAAACGGATACGCCTGCTATAGCTTGCCCTTGCTGAAAAACACGTTCATCGCCGACCAAAACCCATGTCGCCAGTTGCCGGATTTCTCCGGATTGGAGAGATTTTGCAACCAATTCCGATCCGATGCCTGTTGCATCTCCTAATGTTAAGCCCATTAACGGTTTTCTCTTCATGCTCCCGCTTCCCCTTCTTCATAGCTTTGATCACCTAATTGATCATCTATTATCCTTTTACAGCCCCGGAAGTCATTCCTTCCACGAAATATTTTTGCAAAAACAAGTATAGTAAGATGCTGGGAAGAGCGGCTAATAAGGAACCTGCGGCTACCCACCCGATATCTGAATTGTTCTCTCCGAAAAATGCGGATAAGGCAACGGTGATCGTTCTATATTCCAGTTTTTGCAGAAAAAATACCGAGAACTGATAATCGTTCCAGATCGAAACACCATTCATAATGATGACCGTTGCTGTAATCGGCATGAGTACCGGTAAGATAATCCGAAAAAACAAGCCTAACCTTGATGCCCCGTCTATCATTGCGGCTTCGTCCAACTCTCTTGGAATCGTACTAATAAAACCCGTAAACAAAAAGATGGCCATAGAGAGGTGAAAGGTAACATGAAGAATCACGATTCCTGTATACGTATTCATGGCCCCAATATCGACAAACATCTTATACAAAGGAACCAGGATTGTAAGCGGCGGGACGATAAGAGCACTTACAAAAAAGCCGTACATCCACTTGTTTAGTGCACTTCGATGGCGGGCAAGCGGGAAAGCCGCTGACGAACCCAGAATCAAGATCAGAACAATAGATAGCACAGTGACAATTACCGTATTCACAAACGCTCGATCCAAACCTGCGAGCTGCCATGCATTCGTAAAGTTATCCCAAAAAAGATAGCCCGGCATAACCCATTTAGAGCTAGTATCCAATTCTTCTTTAAATGAAGTAGTGATCAGCACATAAAAAGGAACAATATGAATGAGACCTATGAGAGCACCCAATAGTGTATATAGCGCCTTTGCACGCTTCATAAGGAAATTTCCTTTCTGCGCAAATAATACAACGATGTCAAACCGATAATTGAAATAAGCAGAAACATAAAGTTACCTAATGCTGCAGCGTAGCCGGCATCCTGGTGAGCGAAATACAATTGATAAATCATTGTAGATAATGAAGCAGACGCATAGCCCGGACCCCCGTTGGTTAAAGCTGTTATAACATCAAACAACTTCAATCCGCCGATTAAATTAAGCACAACGTTAATGGTAATGGCCGGCGCAAGCAGAGGAAGGGTAATGTTACGAAATCTTGAGAATCCCGAAGCCCCGTCTATCTCCGCCGCCTCATAATATTCCTTGGAAATAGATTGAAGTCCGGCCAAGAAGATTATCATAGCAACTCCCAGAAATTGATAGGTGTTCACTAGTGTAATGATCCATACATTAAGCTCAGTGTCAGCAAGTAAATTGATCGGCTTATCACGAAACAACAAAATAATATCGTTAAGAGCTCCTCCATTAAACTGAAAGAAGAAATACCAGATATAACCCATAATTAGGGGACTGACGATCACCGGAAGATAGACGATAGTACGAATAAGCGTCTTTCCCCGTATATAGCTGTTTAATAAAACGGCGTAAGCTAACCCTATGATATTCTGTAGGATCGTGCTTCCAACTCCATAAATCAGAGTATTCATAATTACCGTACCTATCCTATGGTCCGAAAGCATCCTTTTATAATTGTCCAACCCTATATACCGATACATCTGTGAGTACCCATCCCAATTAGTAAAAGAAATCATCACCCCTTTAATAAATGGATAATAGATAAACAGCACAAACAACAGGAACGCAGGAATGTACATCAAATTCATTGCAGAAGGAGAATTTCGCCAACGACGCAATCGAAGGGTAGCCGTTCTACTTTCATCTATCTTACGATCTAAAGTTTCCAGATTTAATCGCTCCTTAACCAAGGCAAGAAATGAGGGGGGTGAAACCTTGTTCATTATCTCACCCCTTTAGTGTTCCGTTAATTTTTTTTCAGCCGTTGCACTTCCCGCTTCATGGTCTCTGAATATTCCTTCGAAGTGATCCGACCCGACAGCAGCTCTGTACCCGATTTAGACATGACGCTCCACATTCCGTTTGGCAAATACACCCTGTCGAAATAAGGTAATACTCGATTGCTTGCATATTTCTCGTAATACTCCGTTAATACGTGCTTCGAAGCAACGCCCTTCAACCCGGGCTGCAGCTTAGTTATATTGGAAATTTTAGATAAATTCTCAGGTTTGGCAAAGAACGCCATCAGCTTCTTGGCCTCAGGTATATTCTTGGAATCCTTCCATACTCCCATGGTGTTCCGTTCTCCACCGGAAAAAGCCGGTTTCTCACTGGCCGACATTGATGGAATTGGCATTAATCCAACTTTCATATCCGGCTTCAATTTATGAACAGCATCTACGAATGATGGGGCCAGCATGACAAATGCTACTTTCTCTTCAGCAAATACACCAGGTAGATCGCTTCGCTTTGCTGTCAGGAAATCTTCATTTATCAGTCCGCGCTTTTTGATATCTAACAGCTTTTCCGGAAGCACGGTCCATTTATTCCAATCAAACGTATTATTTAACAGGTCATCTGCATAATTAGTTGCAGGATTGATCAATAAAGCGTTTGCGAAATATCCAAAATAGGTGCCAATCGTGCTTTCATCAATTCCTGAAAAGAAAAAAGGTGTTGTTTTTCCACCGCTTTCTTTTTTAATTTTTTCGGCTGCAGCTATTAGCTCATCGAAGGTTTGAGGCGGTTCCACATTATATTTTTTGAGCATATCGACATTGTACATAATGCCGTCCTTGGCTTCACTGATGGGCAAGGCGTACACTTTGCCGGCCTTGTCTGTTACAACATTTTTAATCGTATCGGTCAATTGTGTTACCCATGGTTCTTCTCTGAGATCAGCCAAATATTCGCCATAACGAACCTGTGCCCAACCATGCGTATCGAATATGTCGGGAAGATCATTAGCCGCCATTTTAACTTTCATGTTATTTTCATATGCTGAACCAGGGAACTGAATATTCACAGCGATATCCGGGTTCTCTTTTGTGAAATCATTGATTATTTGACGATACATATCTTGGACAGGCTGGTCTGCAACATTCATCATCATGGATAAAGTTTTCTTGGGGGTACTGCTGTTACTGTTACTGTTACTGCTTTCCTTTCCACTCGAAGGTGCAGCAGAAGGAGTTTCGGGACGCTGGGAACAACCGCTTATCGCTATAGCTGATACTAGGGTTAACGCCAAAGATACTTTCCATTTTTTTAACATGTACCCACCTCATATCATATATTTATTATACGCGTAAATCTTATCACGATTGTAAGGGTTTACATATGTGTCTAATCTACGATTTCAGGCGCTCATATTTATTGTTGCAACCCTTTACAATTTACAGTATAATCGACCACACAATTAATCATGGAGGGGTAGTCCTGCCTGAATAAGCCAAATATCTCGATTCGTGGGAAACTAATTCTGCTCTATTCGTTAACTATCCTGTTCCCTGTTATCATTATCGCTTTTGTTATGCCTTCTTATTATGTCAAAATAATCACGAAAGAAACCGAGAAGCTCACAGAAGCAACCTTGGTTGGCCTGACCGAAAATATCCAAACGTATTTAGATGATTTGGAACGAGTGACCGTCTCTCCTTACACGAACAACGAGGTAATGAGCTCTCTCATGCTAAAAGCCAGAGGATTACAGAGTGACGTTGATAATTATTCAAGGTATAAAGCCGACTATACTTTGTACCATACGCTTCCAAGATTGCTTGTTAATTTACGTAAGGATATATTAGGTACACTACTCGTAACCATCGATGGTTCTGTCTACTATAATGATAGTGACTCCTATCTAACTGAAACTCGCACCGATTATCGATATACTGAGCAAAATTGGTATCGGGAAGCCGTTACAGCAAACGGGAGAGTTGCCTTCATTAATGTCCACCCGCAAGATTATTTAAAGCTTGATTCTGTCCCTGAAGTGTTCTCTGTAGCCCGATTAATAAAAGATCCTGACTCCAAACAGCCTCTCGCCGTCATTATGGCTGATGCGGATACAGTCATTTTGGATAAAATCGTAAGGCAAGTTTCGTTTAATGTGAATTCCATTGTTACAATAACTGACAAGGATCATAGATTGGTTTATTCTAATACTTACTTATCTCCGGAAGAGCTGCATCAATTTGTGAAAAACCCGTCCAATATCCTTTACAAACAGCATTCCTATGTACCTGTTTCAAGGACAATACCTATCAGTTCATGGGAAATTACCGTTTGGTTATCTAAAGCTGAGCTTGCCTCCAAGGTCAGTTGGATGCATATCATGGGGGCTTCTTTTGCAGTTGGTGGTGTTGTGCTTACCTTCTTTTTGTTTTTTGCCTATTCCAGAACCCTTTTAACACCGTTCAAGGAAATGATCAGTGTCATGAGCCACGTTCAGCGCGGAAATATGAAGAAGAGGGTTTCTATACAAGGCCAAGATGAGATTGCTCAGTTGGGAACAGCTTTAAACCGAATGATCTATCAATTGGATGAATTAATCATTAAAGAATATCGTACCAAGCTGAATCTTAAGAATGCCGAGTTTCGCGCTTTTCAATCACAAATTCATCCACATTTTCTCTATAACACATTAAATGCATTATTAAGTTTAAACCGCAAAGGTGAGCATGCCCATTTAGAACGAGCCATCATATCGTTAAGCGGGATGCTCCGTTACATCTTAACCTCCCATGATACCTGCAGTTTAGAGGAGGAATTCTCCATTATTCAAAAATACGGAGAGCTTATGAGCATGCGCTTCCGTGATCGTTTAGAGATTAAAATCACCTTAGATCCCGAAATTGCGCATATCCGTGTCCCTAAGCTGCTAGTCCAACCATTGGTGGAAAACGCCATCATTCACGGTGTGGAGCCTTGTGAGCATCCTTGTTTGGTGGAGGTAAGCGCCGAAATGCTCCCAAAAATTACGGACGAAGATAGGTTTGTCATACGGATTGCTGATAATGGTATCGGTTTCAAACCACTTGAACGATCTAATAATCAGAGCATTGGTTTAAGCAATGTAAAGGAACGATTGGCGCTCGCATTTCCGGGTAAATACGATTTTCAATTGGATAGCCGTATTGGGCATGGTACTTACATTAACATAACGATAACGCTTAATAAAGAGGAGCTACCACAATGAATATTGTTATTTCCGATGATGAGGAATTAGCAAGAGAAGCCATGTCATCTATCCTGTTGGAAATATGCCCTGATCTACAGCTCTTTGAAGCGCGTAATGGTCAGGAGCTCATAGATGTTGTTAATCGAGTCAAGCCTGAGGCTGCTTTTGTCGACATCCGGATGCCTGTCAAATCAGGCTTGGAAGCCATCCAAGAAGCAGCCCCTTTATCACCCAATACCCAATGGATCATTTTAACGGGATTTGCCGACTTTGAATATGCGAAAGAGGCGCTCCGATTAAAGGCTATCGACTATCTGCTTAAGCCCGTTGATATTCAGGCTGTGCAAGCCCTGATAACTAAAATACGACAAACCACACTTCTCCAAATCATTGAAAATAACAAGCTTTTCGAATCTGACATGCTTTCCTTATTTCATGGACTTATCCGTAGCTGGGATGAAAGAGAATCCGATAATAAACCGTTCAGTCGGATGCGATGTCAGATTATTTACATGGACAGTTGCTATCCTGAAGCAGAAAAATCGGTATCCATTAAGCCGTTCTTTACTGCCATTAGCTCTACGATGCCCCAGTATTATCATAAGGATTTAGAATTGGCTACGATCCTTCTGCCAAGCGGAGAATGGGCTGTGGTGGGGAAATACACAACTTTGCAGGGTGCAGAGATGCTGGAGAAATTATTCTGTTTTTATTCAGAGCTTGTGAAACAAGCTGAGGAGCCGGGCCTGGCATTTACTCTGGTAGTATCTGATGAATGTGATTCTTATACATCGCTCCTGGATGAGGTGACAACTCTTCATAAGATTGCCTATCTCCGCTGTTCGCTGGGCATCTCCCGTAGCTGGAACAAAGTCGATTTATTTGAAGTTGAATCGCAGCCTGCGATTGCTGAGCTATGCCGCACTTTAATCAAGGCGATAGATGAGTACCACAAAAGACATTATGTGAGTTATATGAACACCATTGAACAATTCATTAAAATATTTGATTTACAGCGTGATCGGATTTCAATCACAACTTCACTAGCCATTGCACGATTTTTAAACTGCTCCATCAATGCCCCGATGCTGACTCCTACTAAAGAAGAGGATTGGTTTAAGTCACTTCGAAACCTGGGTGAACAACTTCTAGATAAAAAAATAAAACAAGCAGGAACCACACCTGATTTGGTGACCAAGACGATTATTTATATAGAAAATCACTATACGGGGGATTTAACGTTAGGTCAGGTAGCAGAAGAGTTTAATGTTACACCCAATCATTTAAGCAGTCTTTTTCACAAACGTACAGGAACGACATTTATGCAATATATAACCAAGCTCAGGATGTTGAAAGCGAAAGAATTGTTAGCTGATCCGTCGGTACAAGTACAGCAAGCTGCTGAGCAGGTTGGTTATTTTAGTTCAAGACATTTTACTAAATTATTTAAAGAGATTGTCGGATGTTATCCGTCCGAATATAAGAAGAATCTACAAATGAAAAAAGAAGCAGAGGGGACTACATAATGGATTCGAAAATACAAGAAAAGGCAACGGAGTAATGCTCGCGTACTCCGTTGCCTTTTCCATTTTGAGATTGATCATTTTTCCAATTGATGAAGGAACGCAACCTCTATTTGACAGATATGCCGATCCTCATAGCTCACTACCGTATCTTCAATTGTTCCGCACGCTGCAGCGCTTGTACTCGATTGTTGATTCCAAGCTTTCTGTACACATTTTTTATATGCGACTTTACGGTTTCTCCCGTGATGTGCAGGCGATCGGCGATTTCCTTGTTCGACAAACCTTTCGCGATCAACCGTAAAATCCGTGTTTCCTGCTCGGTTAATATTTCTTTCAGCGACAGTTCTGTATCCGGAGCTTGATCCTGATCCCGCCGCAGAGCCTCCATCGAAGACCCTGCTGTCCCGCTCCGATTATTTCTTCTGACCTTGTCCAATGTTTTTGCCAACCGCTGGGCGGTAACGGGCTTCATAAGATAATCCAACGCGCTCACTTCGAAGGCTTGAATCGCATAATTGTCATGAGCGGTTACAAAAACCACATCTATCGTGGCATCGAGATCAAGCAACAGGCTGGATAGCGAGATACCGTTAATTTCCGGCATGGAAATATCGAGAAATGCGATATCTATCTTATTGGTTTTCACATATTCGTAAGCTTCCAACGGGCTAAAAAATGCCTGACATATTTCGACATCGCCGCTATCGGAGAGGATCTTCTTCAACCATTTCACCGATAGTTCTTCATCATCCACGATCATGGCTCGCAGCATGCTTCAACCTCCACTCTGCTTGATTGGACGGGCCGGAATGTCGAAAAAAATCTTCGTACCTACCCCTTCTGCACTTTCAACACTAATGCTTTTTCCGTAAAGAAGCTGTAAGCGCTGACTTATGTTCCTTAGCCCTATGCCCCTTTTCTTCACATCCGGTTTCATTATTTCGTCTCTTCTCATTTCGCTCATGCCGCATCCATTGTCTTCTATGACAAAGCTGACCACCGCATCTGCTGCCTGTTTGACGGAGATTGTTACTGTTCCCCCTCGTAAGTTGGACATCAGACCGTGTCTTATAGCATTTTCCACCAGAGGCTGAAGAATCAGCGGCGGAATCAGGATATCCGGATTCGCATCCACGTCATACTCCACACACAATCTGGCGCCAAAACGTGCCTTTTCGATATTGATATACGCTTTGACGAGCTCCAATTCATTCTCTATGGTTGTTAGTGACTCCAGTTGATTGAAATCAAAGGCACTTCTCAAATACTTCGAAAGATCCAACGTCAATTCCTCTGCCTTATGAGGTTCGTCGTTGCACAGTGCGGCTATCGAATTCAGGGCGTTGTAAAGGAAATGCGGCTTGATCTGGGAACGCAAAAAAGCAATTTCCGCGTCCTTGGCCTCTGATTGCAGCTTTTGATTCTTTCTGATCATTTCCTTTATCGTTTCGTTTAAAGAAGTAAAGAACAACACAGACACTACGCTAATAATCATGTGAATGAAATGTACCTGAAAGACTGCCATGAATGATAAGCCTCTAATTACCCACACTGATGTTATTCCAACAAGACTATAGAAGACCAATAAAATTAGTGCAATTTGTATCCGCTGTTTCTTCTCTGCTTTTGTGAAAAACTTTTGGAATAGCAGAATCACCGGCATGCTAATTAAGAGGGTCAGAGTTGTCGTATACAATCCCAAATCGACCCCAACGCATAATCGGTATAGGATGATAAGGACACTTAGGAATATTCCCGTTCCCCAACCACCATATAACGTCCCTAAAAGTAATGGTATAATTCTTAGATCTACACGGTAGTCGGAGGAAAAGACAACAGGAAGGGACATACATAGTAGGATGGAGAGTCCAAACAGAACGGATAGAATAAACTTTTCGTACTTGTTCCTCCCAGACCGCTCTGAAAAAAATATTTGATAGGTAAAAATCAGTACAGCTATTAACACCAGTTGCAGCAAAAAATCTTTTACAATATTTATGCTCAACCTGACTATCTCCTTTATCATGTAAGAGGTTATTCTTCCTACATTATGAATTTCGACGATTTTAGCTAAACTCCTGTCTATAACGCCCTTATTGAAGTCCTGTTACCGTGAAACGCAAAAAGGAGCCTGCCTGTTTTAGTGACAAAGCTCCTCTTTGTTTTGTGGATTTAGCATATGGAGACGCGCCGTGCCACAGTAAATCCACGATCCGCCGCCGCGTTATGCTGTTTGGCGAGGTTGCATGATGTCCGTAAGTGCGGCTTTTAAATTTTTCCTTAACCAAATCAAGAAAATTCCCATATGTGATGTTGATCCCCAGACCTGATTCGGAGGTCAATCGTTAAGCCGCGAAGCAGATAGGGGCACCTATGGGAGCATGATAATCGATGACGGTTATAGATTCATAATACTTTTAAATTCTTTTAATTTTCCTCTGCTTACTGGAACCTTTGTGCTATTGGCGTCATTCATCTTTACTAAATACGTACTGTTAAACCAAGGGATGATTTCAGTTATGAAGTTTAGGTTGACAATATAATTTCGGTGAGATCGAAAAAAATAACCCGTTTCATCTAAAACCAATTCCAATTCATTTAGAGACAATTCGCTTTTTTCTATAGAATCTTTAGTGGAAATGTATAATTCTTTGTCTTTGACAAACGCAAAACTGATTTCACTTACTTGAATCGGTTTTATGATGTTGTTTTTCCGTATACAGATACGACCTTCGAGCATTGGCGGCGCTTTTTCCCATTTAATTTTTGTCTTGGCTTGAAGAGATTTCACTTTTTTGATGGCATCGTCCAATCTGGATTCCGATATAGGTTTTGTAAGATAAGCTATAGCGGGCGTATTAAAAGCTTCTAACGCATGTTCATAAAAAGCTGTTGAAAAAATAATGAACGGAGGATGGGTCATTTGATTTAAACGCTTCGCGAAATCTAACCCATTCATCTCAGGCATTTGGATATCTAGAAAAAGCAGATCAGGCTCATCATGAATAACTTTTGAAAGAGCTTCAACGGGATTGTGATGGATCGAGACAATTTGAATATCTATATATTTTTGAAGCAGGAATGCCAACTCGGAACAAATAGCCGGTTCATCATCCACAATGATTGTTTTTATAAACAAGTTAGACCACATCCTCTTTTAGACCGGTCATCGGAATTTCAAATGTTACGATCGTACCGGATCCCGGTTCACTTTTAATATGCAGACCATAATCTTTCCCGTATATAGACTGTAATCTACGGTGAATATTAGAAAAACCTATTCCCTTTGTTTGGTGATTTAAAATTTCCGCTAACCGTTTCTCGTTAATTCCGATTCCATTATCTTCAACACGGATTTGTACATGATTTCTGTTTTTACAAACACGAATAAATAACAAGCAGTTATTTATTTTTGGAAATAAACCGTGATGAATCGAGTTCTCAATAATAGGCTGCAAGGTTAGAACTGGCAATTTCATATTCAATAAGGATTCGTCAATTTCCATAGTCACCTTTAATCGGTTTGCGAATCTGACCTTCTCAATCTCCAAATAAGATTTTATACCATCCAACTCTTCTTTCAAACTGTTAAAGTTGTTTTTATTATTCAGATTTCGCCTGAAAATGTCGCTCAAATTGCCCAGCAGGTTTCTTGCAAGCTCAGGATTGGTTCTGCAGTAAGACATGATGGTGCTTAGCGTGTTAAAAAGAAAATGCGGTTTAATTTGTGCCTGCAATGCATTCAATTCCGCTTGCTGCCTCATTTTGGTTTGCTTTTCTATCTCCGCAAGTTCAATTTGTACCGAAAGTAGCTTGGCTAGTCCGTCAACAAGATTGAGGTCGGTTTGGGTTTCTTTAAATGAATTTTTATAGTAAATCTGCAATGTTCCAACCGGTTTGCTGTTATGAACCAATTTTGCACCTACTGCTGATTTTAAGGGAAAATTACGATGGAAATGTGCAAACTCTTTATCTAGAGAAAGGATCCTCATCTTATTTTGTTTGAGGATGGCTTCTGTTACCTGTGCATAAATCGCCTTTTCATGAAGACCGCGGTCACTTCCAACACCTACTATACTTAAAGTTTGATCACAATCCGTTATTACGACCGCATCGACATTTGCAATTTCATGAATAATCTCTGCTGTTTGTTTCACCGACGTTTCATTTAGACCGGTTCTAAGATGGGGGAGGGTACGGCTAGCAATACTAAGGGCAAGATTAGCCGCAATAGCCCCGGATTGGTCCTGTAAAAGTTTAATGTTCATAAAAATCCTGATGAAAATCATCACTCCCAAGATCGTCACACTTGTAGTAGGTATAGCTATTTTCAATTCCAATGCCAGCGCTGCTGCAAATGGTTTGGCTAGGAGCAGCACTAATATCTTTTGAATCAATTCCGCTGTGAGCCCTAACAGAACGATGTGCTGCCATTTCATTCTTAACATATCGTATTTGATCCCTGCTAGCCCTCCCAATAAGCCGCAAAGTACGGTAGAGATGGCGCAGGCAGCGGCGGTAAATCCACCGATAGAATACCTATGAATGCCTCCTATGATTCCGGAAAATATCCCAACCAGAGGGCCTCCTACAAGCCCTCCTACCACAGCACCGACAATCCTCGTGTTGGCCAATGCATCATCGATTTGAATGCCATTTTCTGTTCCAAGAATGGATAAAAATCCAAATATTACTGAAAGAATAACGGTTCGCTTCCAACCATTTCTCCCATAAATCAAGAGTCTAAAATAATTCAATTGACCAATAAATAAAGAGATTAGAGCAACTACGACTACATTCTCAAAGAGCCTTAGCAGGATGGTTAAATCCACTCGTCCTCCTCCTTTTTGCATTTCAGCATAAATAGACGGCAAATCAGCTGCTATTTTTGAATACTTGGAAACAATTAATGGATATAATTAAAAGGGAAAGATACTATTTTGTAGTATAAAGAACAGTTCTAATGACTTCAACTAGACGGGTGTAAGCGTTACACAAATCTTCGAAAGGTCGATCATTGATGCAAGCAAAGGCTTAAAAAATAATCAACATGCACCCATCGAAGAAAGCGGTTACTTTCTGAAGGAGGAATTAAATAATGTCTCAATCCGTTGAGTCGACAAAGAAGGGAAGTATTGCAGGTAACATCTTTAAAGGTTCGGTTGGAAATCTGATCGAATGGTACGACTGGTACGTTTATGCTGCATTCGCAGTCTATTTCTCATCACAGTTCTTTCCTAAGGGAGACCCGACAAGCCAACTCCTCAACACGGCGGCGATCTTTGCCGTAGGCTTCTTAATGCGCCCGATAGGGAGCCTGTTGCTGGGCCGATACGCCGACCGTCATGGCCGCCGTGCTGCGCTGACGCTTTCCATCTCTGTCATGGCCAGTGGTTCCCTGATCATTGCCTGTACCCCTAGTTATAGCTCCATTGGCATAATGGCTCCCATTATTTTGGTTCTCGCTCGATTACTCCAAGGGTTGTCGCTAGGCGGAGAATATGGAACCTCGGCAACGTACTTGTCCGAGATGGCCAGCAGAGGCCGCCGCGGCTTCTACTCAAGCTTCCAATACGTCACACTTATTGGAGGCCAGTTGGTGGCGCTGGGCGTCCAGATCATCCTCCAACAACTACTCAGCGAAGCCGAAATGCAGGCCTGGGGCTGGCGTATTCCTTTCATCATTGGAGCACTGGGGGCACTAGCTGTCTTGTGGCTGCGCCGCTCGATGGACGAATCAGAACAGTTTTCCAAAATGGGCTCCGAAAGCAGGGCAAACGCCGGGACCATGCGAGCTCTGATGAAGCATCCTAAAGCGGTGCTGACCGTGGTCGGATTAACGCTCGGCGGAACCGTCGCCTTCTATACTTATACAACGTATTTACAAAAGTTCATGGTGAATTCTGTAGGCCTCCCCAAGGACGTCGTCAGCTGGATCAACTTTATTGCCCTGCTGGTATTTATCGTACTTCAGCCGCTCGCCGGCATGCTGTCCGACCGGATCGGACGGCGTCCGCTATTGCTCTGTTTCGGTATCCTCGGTACTTTGCTGACAGCGCCACTGTTCTTTATCATGGAGAACATGAAGAATCCTATGGGTGCTTTCTTGCTCATGCTGGCTGGTCTCATCATTGTTACCGGTTATACTTCCATCAATGCCATTGTGAAAGCCGAGCTTTTCCCGACAGAAGTTCGCGCTCTTGGCGTTGGCTTCCCGTACGGACTCACCGTTGCGGTGTTCGGCGGGACCGCGGAGTTCATCGCATTGTGGTTCAAGAGCATTGGAATGGAGTCGCTCTTCTACTTCTATGTGGCTGCCTGTATTGCGGTGAGTTTCTTCGTCTACTGGCGTATGGGCGAGTCTTCCAAATCGTCCCACATCGAAGCCGAGCTTGACCGCAAATAAAGGGGACAACCTTGGCGGTACATGTCCATGCCGTACTCACTCCGCTCTGCTCCGTTGCATGCGGTCTGAACTCCCAGGGCTCTCGCCTTCCCTTATCCGCTCTATAAACGCGAAAGAGCATCGACCGCTTTTGGTCGATGCTCTCGCATTTTATGGAGACGAAGCGTGGCTTGGCAATTCCACAATACTTCGCCGCGTGATGCTGAAGTTGTTTGGGGAGGTAACATAGCTCACACCCGCGCTGCCACCTTCAATTCTTTGGAATCGATCACCAATCCAGCAGCTTGGATGAAATCAAAGCCCAGGATGCCGTCTATCTCCATACCGTAATTCATTTCTCCAATCTCCACTTCAAAGCCTTCCAGAGAAGTTCCGCCTGTCCTCACCAAGTCAAAAAACTTGGAGTACACGACCTCTACTCCTCCTACACCCCTGATCTTGTTCAGAACATCCCCAGGCTCAACCTTAACCCCGATGGCATCCACTACATCAGCGCTGAATATCGTTCCCGCCGAACCAGTATCAAGCAAAACACGCTTCAAGTGAAGTTCTTCTCCCCGGTAACAAATCGTAACTTCCACAAATGGTAGCCCGTATTTCACTTCGATATTCATCTGGGCCCTCTTACCCCCGCCCATTTCTCGCGGAGCTTCAGCGTTTCACGAGATGTGTGAAAAAAGCCATACTCCCGATAAGGCTGTTCCCGATGCAATTCATAATAGCGCTTCATTGCCACTGCGGAATCGTCAAAACGATCAATAAGTGCCACTTCCTCAATGAACCAGTAGCCGTCTTCTGAACGAGACTTCAAAGCTTCACAGACCACCCACTCTTCTGGAAACTGCTCTCTAACCTCTTCCCAACGCATCCTCGTCACCTCCGAAAGGTAGTACTTCTTTATATTAAGTATAGCATATAAAAAGCCCAACCATAAAAACAATTGGTCAGGCTAGAGCCATGTTGAACCCCTATCCGGCATTTAACAGTTGTGTTTTTATTTTGACAAGGATTCGATTTTCCGAACCGTCGTTTGCCGCAGTTTACTATTCATGATTTTTATAGCAGAGGCAAACGCTTAATCACGAAACTCCCTCTATTCTATCTTGAATCCTTACTTAGGAAAGTTTCTTTACAATATCTTCAACAATTCCACTTACTTGCATCTCTACTTTCTTTGAAACGTCAATTATAACTCCTCCGACAGAAGATGTTTTATCAAACATTCCCGGTAATACGTCAGAAAACCATACTGGTATAATTTCCCCATTAAATCTATCTTTAAACTGATCCGATTCGTATTTAGTCCAAATTTTTCTAGGGTAATTCTTTGAAAGTAAGACCAATATAAATCTAGCCTCACTTCTATATATCGGACCTAAATATTCTTCGACATCTTCAGCAAGAATCCGATGTTGTTCATTTTTGTCATAAAATACTGAGATTTCTTCTTTACTTAGTTTCTCAAAAAGAAGGCTAGCCACATCTCTTTCTTCACCAGCAAATGATAATGCTATGTCATACATTGTTGAAAAGGAAATATTAGGATACCCAATTTTTCGCGAAAAGTTGTTCCAGTCCATATTTCTTAAATAGAACAAAAATTTGGGATCTTCAATTCCAATAATATTTGAATTAGGATCAAAATGAATAACCTTTTCGAGCATTTGTTTCTTCTTATTGTAAAACTTAGCTAAATTGCCTTTATCAACAACCTGACCAACGCTAGAGCGATGTTTTGGGTTTGCTCTAATTGCAAGATCAAGTTCTAGTGTCCATTCCGAATTCTTGGCCACCCAGTTAAGAATATGTAAATATGGTGCGCGCCCTCCACGACGAATCTTAGGTCCTGTAGCAAATATGCGAGCTGTCTCCGCAAATGTCCGTTCTAAGTTCTCATAAACATTCTGCTTTATAAGTTCCAAACTTACTGAGAGTCGTTGTTTATCAACACATTTTTCGATTACTCCCGCTTGCAGACATAGCTCCTTACATAATATTTGGGCAATATGAAAACTACCTTGAGCTGCCACAGAAATTTCTTCTTTAGTATCGATCTCTAAATTTAGAACTGACTCTCCCGTTGAAATTAATTTAAAAATTTGCTCAGGCAACGCAGGCTTAAATCTTATAGTATCAATTCTATTGTTTAAGTCACTAGCGAACTTTACCAAAGAATCTCCGGCCTTATTAATACCTACGATAACCATTTTAGTGTTTTCATCATCTCGATCTGCAAGAATCTTCATATAATCTGCTATTGCTTCTTTTACATTGTTATCTAATCTATGAAAGTCATCGACAATGACAATTCCTCGAAAGCCTTCGTTAGGTAAGTTCTCAATCCTGTTTAAGTGTGCCGGGTCTCTTGCAGTAAGTTCTAACACAGTATCTTCAAGCTGCAATTTCTCGATTGCCTTCTTTATCCCGGATGTTTTTCCAATACCCGATGGACCTTCGACAACTAGCCCTTTGCCTTTTGTCCTAAGGTATACAACTAATTTAGTAATTCGTTTGGTTCGACAAACGTATATTTAGGTACTCCTGAATCTTTAAAAACTTCTTCGACAAATGGTCCCACGGACGCGTCCCCCTGATATAGATATATAGGTCTCAATAAAACTATATTATACTATTTGGAATGTTTTTCCTAGAAAAGGATTAAAAAAGCCCCGCATTCCGAAAACAGTTTGGGGAACTAAAATCGTCATCGCTAGGTATTTAATTCACGAGTTTAGTACTTAGTAATCACTAGAAACCAGGTAGCAGGGTATAAAGTCAGCCTACAATGAGCATGGCTAAGTTTTCTTCTTCAAATAAAATTTCTTGCGTTTTGTTAGATCCTTAATCTATTCATGCTAACTTGCTCAATATAAAAGCAAAATCCACAACCTCATTTGATGTGACCCCCAAAAGTTAGACACTATATTATTAGGCGACTTCTAGGGCGTGAGTCCGGTACTGTACCGGGCTCATGCCCTTTAGTTTTGCTTTAATCCGCTTGTGATTGTAGTATGTGATATATTGATCTAATTCTGCCTTAAACTGCTCAACACTCTCAAATTCCTGCGTGTATAAGAACTCGGACTTTAATGTGCCAAAGAAGCTTTCGATAACTGCATTATCGTAACAGTTTCCCTTGCGTGACATACTCTGTGTGATCCCATGATCCTTAAATGCTTGCTGATACTGACGCATTTGATAACGCAGCCCTGATCGGAATGAATAAGAAGGGCATCTTTATCATCCAATCGTTTAAACGCGTTATCTAGCATCTTTGAAACAAGTGAGTAGATGGGGCGGGAATTCACTGAGTAGGCGATGACTTCGCCGTTAAACAAATCGAGCATTGGCGATAGATACAGCTTCTCTCCAAATAGCTTGAACTCCGTAATATCTGTTACCCACTTCTCGTTCGGTTTTGATGCGATGAAGTTCCTCTCCAGTATGTTCGGCGCAATTTTACCTACATTCCCTTTATATGAACGATATTTCTTCATACGGACGACGGATTTTAAGCCAAGCTCCTGCATGATTCGTTGCACCTTCTTATGGTTTACACACTCATCTTCATTGTGAAGCACATCTGTAATACGACGATACCCATAGCGGCCCTTGTGTTCGTGATAAATCGCTGTAATACGAGCTTTTAAGGCCGCGTCTTTGTCTGGGCGGTCGAAGGTGCTGACCCAGTAATAGTACGTGCTACGCGGAATTTGAGCCAACTCAAGCAATGATGTAACGGGATATTCTAACCTTAGTTCAAAGATTACTTACACTTTGTCTTGCTTTGTAATTTTTCCTTGCTTAGAACTAAGGCATTCAACTTTTTTAAGTAGGCGTTTTCCATTCGTAGACGTTCTAATTCAGCTTGTAGCGCTTCGACAGAGCCTTCAGCTGGAGTTGCTTTCTTCGTTTCTTCCTTCATGGATGGACGCCCCTTTTTCTTCGGTAATAGGGCGTCTTCACCTCGCTGCTCAAGAACCTTCTTCCACTGCAGAATGGTTGAAGGTGCCGGAATGTTAAACCTAGCAGCTGTTTCTAAAACTGACGTCCCTGACTCATTCATAAAATTCAGTACGTCTAGTTTAAACGCTTTTGAGTAGGTTGTATATCTCTTGGCCAAACCTTCCATGCCATTCATTCGGTAAAGGGCTACCCACTTTTCAACAGCTTTATGGTTCACACCGATGCGTACACCTAACTCCCTGAAGGATTCTTTGCCGTCTAAATAGGCTTGTACGGCTTGATACTTCTCCTCTTCTGTAAACTTCCCCATAGAAATACACCCCACTTGTTAGATTGTGTCTAACAAATGGTAAGCGTCAAATAACTCGGTGGATAGAAAAAAGAGCAAAACTCGTGTAAACAGAGCTTTGCACTATTGGCAGGCTTCCTGGACTTCTGGGCTCCAGGGAAGGTAATCTTCAAGAAACTCCGGATGCTGTCCAAACTGAACCCCCGGCAATTGGCTGAAGATGAATTGAAGATATTTAAACGGATTAAGACCATTTGCCTTAGCACTTTCGATGATACTGTAAACGGCGGCACTCGCACAAGCTCCTTTGTCTATGATAACTTAAAAACAGGCCACCGTAATCATTGAAAAACCGGCCACAACCGATAAACCTACTTGGAGAATAAATCGACAAGTGGGTGCCGGGAGAGAATGATTACGATGAATATTATGCAGAAGATTTTGATGATGCACATCCATGAAGGAAGGTCACGCCGGGAAATTGCTAGATTGACCGGGATTCATCGAGAAACGGTTGGAAAATACATCCACCAATATGAGGAAAGGAGACGGCAGTTGTTGGCGGAGGGGAACGACTCAGTAGATATTCAAGCATTAATTGATGCCCTGACCACCGCTCCCAAGTACAATGTAGGAATCCGACCGAATCGGAAACTGACCGATGAAATAGCAAAAAAAATCCAAGCGCATTTGAATGAGAATGAAATCAAGCGAAACCAAGGGCAACGCAAACAACAAAAGAAGGCAATGGACATCTTCGAAGCACTGGAAGCCGAAGGCGTAGATATTAGCTACAGTACGGTTCTCCGAACAATCCGTGGTTTGGAACGCAAACCCAAGGAAGCATTCATCAAGGCACTGTATGAACCTGGGGAAATCTGTGAATTCGATTGGGGTGAAGTGAAACTTAAAATCAATGGTAGACTACAAACTTTTCAAATGGCGGTTTTCACATCCGCTTATGGGAACTACCGTTTTGCGTATTTGTTTACCAAACAAACGACAGAATGCTTTCAGGAAGCACATGCTTTGTTTTTTCAGCATATTGGCGGCGTACATCGAACGATGGTATATGATAACATGAAAGTGGCGGTCAAACGGTTCGTTGGAACGGGAAAGGAGCCGACGCAAGGTCTTCTGCAGTTGTCGCTTTATTATGGGTTTCAGCACCGTTTTTGCAATATCCACAGCGGCAATGAAAAAGGTCATGTGGAGCGCAGCGTGGAGGTCGTACGCCGAAAAGCATTCGCCTTTCGGGACGAGTTCGACTCGTTAGAGGAAGCGAACCAATATCTGCAGCAGGTATGTACACGGCGCAACCAAAAACCGCAAACCGAGTTGAGCGGCCAGACGGCGATCGAACGACTGGAACAGGAACGCTCTTTCCTTCTCCCTGCCATGCCCCCGTTTGATGCCGCTCGTGTACTCTACGGACGGGTAGACAAATATGCGACGATCATGGTGGACCAGAATCGTTATTCAGTACCGGATCATTTGGTTGGCGAGTCGATCATGACCAAGGTCTACTCCACGAGAGTGGTTTGCTTTCATCAGGAAATTCAGGTGGCGGAGCATATGCGACTGACCGGCAGCCATGAGTGGCGATTTGATCTGAATCATTATTTAGAAACGTTAAAGAAAAAACCTGGTGCATTCGCCGGTAGCGCGGCGTGGCATCAGGCTCCCCAAAAGATAAAAACAATTTACGAGATGTATTATACCAGACGAGAGAGAGATTTTGTACAACTACTGCAATATATTCGCGACGATGTCGGTTTCACAGAGGTAGAGCAGGCCATAGAGGCGTTGCAGCGTATCCATCCGAGCCATGTCACGACGGATAAAATTAAAGTGCTGTGTGCTAAGAACCGGGAAATGGTAGTTGCTCATGCCACGCTTTCCAAAACCGGTCAAGAGATCACGGATCGATCGGTCGAACAATTGCGCGCGTACGATGATCTGTTTCATACCGATACGTTAGAAACGAAGGAGGACGTTGCATGAGTCATTCACCGCGCAAGGCGTGGAAAGAAGCGATTATGGAATACAGTAAGGAACTACGGCTTCCGATGATTCGGAAGCATCTGGAGGAGTACGTGCGGGAGGCCAGCCAACGGGACGTTTGCTACGAAGAGTTCCTGGCTCAGTTGCTGGAGAAGGAATGCGATGCCCGACGGGAGGCATCCCGGTACAACCGAATCCGACTGGCAGAATTCACACATAAGAAATATCTTGAGGATTTATCTGTAGATGAGCTTCCTCAGGACGCACAAAAGAAACTGAAACTGCTCAAAACGCTAGGGTTTATTCCGGAAGGACGTAACGTCATCTTGGCCGGCAATCCAGGAACCGGAAAAACCCATGTGGCTATTGGGCTCGGTCTAAAAGCTTGTTTGGAGGGTTACAAAGTATGGTTCACTACCGTGCCTTTGCTTGTGAACCGCATCAAAGAGTGTCGGGCAGAGCAAACACTCCGAGTGTTTCAGAACCGGTTTGAGAAATATGACCTGGTCATTGCCGATGAGATGGGATACATCTCATTCGATAAGGAGGGTTCCGAGCTACTGTTTACCCATCTTTCGCTTCGAGCAGGACGGAAGTCAACGATCATCACGACGAATTTGTCATTTGAACGCTGGGGAGAGATCTTTCAGGATCCGATCATGACCGCAGCGATGATCGACCGATTGACCCATCAGTCCTACCTCGTCAACATGAATGGGAACTCCTATCGCATGAAAGAAACTAAGGAATGGCTGCAGAAGCAGCAATTGGCCTGAGCTACATGTAGCCATATTTTTTGTACCGCATGGCCGGAAATTAAATGATTATGTGGCCGGATTTTCAGTTGACAAATACACTCCTTTCGGACTTCCGCATAAAGAGCCAGTTTTTTCTTCCAATTGTAAAGGGTCGAATACTGTTTTCGGCAAGGTTGTTGGATATGGAGCAGTTGCCATCCTGAAGATAATTCATAAACTCTCCCTTATGATTTAGGGCATAGGTCAAGGCTTCACCTAGTTTGGATTTGGGCAGCACCTTACCTTTGGTGGAATCGATCCATACCCAAAAAGCCTCCAAAACGGGTCTTTCTCGTTCCAGACGCTCAGATTTACGTTGTTCGCTCGAAAGGTCTTCAAGCTTTTTTTCAATCTCGAAAAGTTTGTTACAGAATGTAATGCCTTGGCTTGGAAGGGTGGCTTCCGGGCTCTGTATATCTTTCGGAAGGGAATCTACGAATTTCCTTCGAAGATGTGTCCAACAGAGGCATCTTGTGACACCCGGAATCTTTGTGTATCCGGAGTATGCATCCGAGTGAAGGTACCCATTGAATCCCTTTAGGAATTTCTGAGGGTATTTGCCACTTCGGCCAGGTTGGTACTCGAAGATTCGAATGGGGTGTTTGCCATGCTGGCCGCTGCTGTATACCCACATATAGGAATCGGTGGTATTCTTCCGCCCCTCTTCATTCATGACTTGAACGACGGTTTCATCCGCATGTAAATGCTTTTCCTGCAGGAGTTTTTGATGCATGAGCCCCACCAATGGAGCTAGCCAGTCGCGGGACGCAGCTTGAATCCAGTTGGCCATGGTCGCACGGCTAAGGTTTACGCCCAGTGTCCGCCACTCCTTTTCCTGACGGTACAGGGGAAGGGCGTTGACGAATTTCTGATGCATGACCCATGCCACTGTGGAAGGAGAAGCCATGGAGTGCTGGATCACCGGATAAGGCATGGGTGACTTTTCCATGTAGGGTTTCCCGTTCTTACGACAGGT
This sequence comes from Paenibacillus sp. JCM 9796, assembly GCF_055379675.1. Lineage (NCBI taxonomy): Bacteria > Bacillati > Bacillota > Bacilli > Caryophanales > Paenibacillaceae > Paenibacillus > Paenibacillus sp. JCM 9796. Next base: position 3,056,724 of record NZ_AP043723.1, on the reverse strand, counting down.
ACGGCACTCAAAGGTTTCGCGGTAATAATCGATGGCTCTGACTTTGGCAGGAATGAACTCGATTTCAGTTCGGACGAACTCTTCGCCAACCGATACAAGTGCGGTGCTGCATGCTTCGCAAAAGCAGTCTTGTTTATCAAGGGTGCAAAGGCGTTTGTCGTGAGGAATATCCTTCAAGAGTTCCATCCGCTGACCTTGAAATTTCTTTCGCCGGTACCCTTGTATCTCCTTAAGGTTAGGCTCCGGCGCCGTCGGATCCGCTTCGATTTCTGCTTCATCAAAAAGAGACATCTGCCCCAAAGAAAGGGACGATGTCTTCTCGTTACTTCTGCCGAAGAGTTTGCGTGTTAGATATTCAACCGTATCGTGGAGCCGTTTGTTCTCCAGTTCCAGTTCGCCTATGCGTTTTTCGAGTACTTTTACCTGCTCCGCAGCGCTCATGAATACAGTTCCTTTACCGTTTTCTACTGTATCCATTATAGCATAAAAAATGCCGAAAAACCCAGTAATTATGCGCATTTTCGGGGTTTTTCACCGTTAAAGACAGGCCATAATATGGAGTTTTTTTACGGCCTTAGGTTGATCTATGGACAAGCCTTCCAGAAGCCAACGAAATTCCTGGTAGGTGATGGAGCGAACGGCTTCGGCATTCATTGGCCATTGAAAACTTCCGTTTTCCAGTCGCTTGTAAAGGAGGACAAATCCATCTCCTTCCCAACAGAGGGCTTTCATTCGATTACGTTGCCGGCCACAAAAGAGAAACAGACTGTTTTGGAAAGGGTTTAACTGAAAATTCTGCTGGACGATTGCGGCAAGTCCATCAATTGACTTCCGCATGTCGGTATACCCACAGGCACCGTAGATTTTCTCCGCTTTTGAGATATCACCGAACATGTTGCAATGCCCTCAAGGTGTTTTCGATCAAGGTTGCTGATGCATTGCCCCGAATCTCCAGTGTTACAGCGCCAAAACGTATTACGATATCTGACAATACTTCTTGATCACCAAAATCAGTACCAGTTGTAGAAACTGGAATGTTTACGGGTACGAATGGATTGGCAATTGGGTTGTTTTGAGAATAAAGTGACGGGAGGGCTTCGCATGCGGCAGCGCGCACGCGCCTCAACCAATAATAATAGGTTTTAGGATTAATGTCATGATCAGCACACCACGCAGAGATCGTTTGTCCACTACTGCGACATTCTCGGACAATCTCAGTCCATTTGTTTAATCGATACTGGTTAGTAATTTCCCTGGTATTCAACTCCAAACCTCCCTTTGGAGTTTTTCGATCGAAGTCGAAAAACTCTACAAACTCCAACTAAGGGAATTGTCTCAAAGACTGAGGGAGGTTTCTATACACTAACTTATTAGACGCTTACAACAAATGGGGTGCAGTTCAATTGGTTGTGGATCTAACATATGGAGACGAACCGTGGATCAGTAATTCCACAATTCGTCGCCGCGTGATGCTGAGATTGTTTGGGGAGGTGGCATGATTGGTAACATGACTCCAGTATAGAATTGACATTTGTACCCGACTCGATATATCGGTGTTAAATGCTTAACTACCTTCATTATTGTAGGTTTGTACATGTGTTTAGTACTTTTATCGACACTTTATAAATCGTTACTTACTAGCCAATCTCTTGTTCCTTGAAATTGAGGATTCTCATTGATTACTAACTTAATTTCACTTGACTCTAATACTCGAGGCAAGTGCATCATGCTGATCAACCGCTTGTCGGAAATGAAATTAACATGAAACTTAGCTTTATAATCAGAACTACGTTGTATGTTTCTGTCAAACTCTTTGATAGTCGATGATAATTCTGAAATCCTAGCCCCATATATATCTTTATCCATATCAACGGGAACATAAAAGCCAATGATGTTCGGTTCACGAAATAAAATTCTAGTGTCGCCTTTAGTAAGAAAAGCGGTTCTTTCTGTTGGGTCCCCAAGTCTGTCTGAAGCATGCTTGATGTATATGTGAGTATCTGTAAAACTTAAACTATTAAATGGGGCTCTTCTATCAGCGAGATTTGGGACAGCATTATTGATTATTTCAAGCCTGTTAGCTAGCTCTTTTGCGTAACTTACATGACCTTCAACATAAAAGGAAAACGGAAAAGACTCTGGCGAGTATTGGTCTTTTCTCTTTAGATTTGTAGGCTCTTTATCAACTAATAAACAAATTGTCCTTTGAGTAGGTGAAAGTAAGTTAATACTGCGTTCGTATATAGGCTCGATGTAACCTCCAAAGTTAGTTATTAAAGCTAACTTATCCATAGGCATTTCGATTACTTGAGCCTTCATACTGTATATATCGCCAGTATTCATAGTTTTCTCGCTTCGATAAATTATCGGTATTGGTTTTGCAGACTCAGGTATATGGAGAAACGATTCCTTCTGATTGATTGCTTCTTGAATATGTTTGAATTTAGATTCGTATTTAAATCCACTAAAATCATTGGGATATATAAAACCCAATTTGAATCTTCTCCCATCGAATGTGACCTCAGGCGTTGTTTCAACCGGCGGTTGAAACAGCGCTGATTTCCATCCTACCCTTCCTACAATGGCATTATCCATACTATGAGATACACTTACAGGTATGTACGATGTATACGTATATGGTATAAACGTGTGGAAATATTCTGAAAACAAACCTTATAAATTAACAATAGTCCCATATGGAACCTTCCCCTGCTTCCAGAAGTAAGACAACTCTTTGACATCTTTGTAGTCATGTTCATCAAGAAATGCATTTACTTTTCTCAGAGGATCTACAATCAAACCTTTAACGGCGTTCTTGATTGCAAACAATTTTGTAAGAATTGTAATGATATCTATTGTGATCAGCCCCTACATTTCAATGTATTACTCTAATCATAACAAATAACGGAAATGAGGTTAAGCGCCAATTGCAAGAACGGGGTATTGTAAAGTGATTGTCCTTCGTATCCTAAACGTGGATGTACCATCAAAAGCTCCTTGTGGACGTATCTGCACCTTTAATAACCTACTAAGTTGTTAACCCCTTGTCCAAAGGATTATTATGGTTTTATCCGGACAAAGGTGTATAAAAGGGAACTATAGCTTGGCAGGTCCACGAACATCGTCAACGCGATAGCCAGCGGTGTTTCCAACGCCACGCTGATCAGCAAGCTGGAGGAGTTGGAGAAGCAGAAGCTGGGCCTTGCGCAGAAGCTGCTTGAGGTGCGGTCGCAAAACGAAAAAGCAGCCATCACAGAGGACACTCTGCGACAACTGCTTTCTCAATTCGGAGCCCACGTCGCAAACCGCGATCTTCCCAAGATCAAGAAGTTCATCGGCAGCTATGTGGAGAAGGTAATCGTCTACGAAAAGCATGTAGAAGTTATCATTAAGCTCCCTGTTGTGGATTTGCAGTATGGAGGTGAGGGGAGTCGAACCCTTCCGAAGATAACGCCACACAGGATTCTACGGGTGTAGTCACAGTTTTGATGTCACTTTCTTTTTACTTGTTACCTGTGCTTCATAACATACATAGCCGCATGATGCATAAAATAACTCCTTTGAGAGCAAAACCAAGAATACAATCCGGCCATCATTAGATACTTCGATTGCGTATCCCTTACACATAGTGATTCATATACTGTTTTGAGGAATGACTCATAACAGAGGTGATGCTATTGAAATGGGACGAGGCTAAAGGGAAATATAAGGCCTTCATTAGTCTGGGGTCCACCTGCCAAACCGCTCATCAGCTACAAAGACTGGGGCTTCGCCAATTCGCTGGCCCGCTCGACTGGTTTATCTCTCCGTCCGTTCCTGACTTGGCCAAAATTTTGCAATCCCGTTTCAAGTCCTTTATGGAATGGTCTAATCTCCAGCTTATCGGTGTTATCGATAATCATTATGTCGTTAAAGATACGGTTTATCAAATAGAATCGTATCATGATTTTCCGTTTACGGCACCGTGGGGAGTGCCTTATCCCCAGTTTAAGGAAAAGTTATCCCGCAGGGTGAACCGTTTTTTGAAGATAATCAACTACGGCCCCATTTGCTTTGTTCGTATTCGAACCTCAGAGGCTGAAGCGCGACATCTAGAAGCTGCCTTACGCTCAGCGGCAAACAAGCCGTTTAGATTATTGATAGTAAATCACCATTATCAGCCAACCAATGATGTGATCCATGAGGACTGGGGACTAAAGCATGTCTGCTCGGTCAAGGTGCCCGCAGGAATGGATTGGAGAGGCTCAGATAGGGCTTGGGATACGATTATGACTGGCTTTTCACTCTAAAATCAATAGGGGCAGCCTCAAAAGATGTTTTAAGCCGCCCCCTGGGCTTCTTTATCGACCAATGGACTTGGTCGCCCAAAAGCCCCTTGTAGCTGCGTTTCAAACCTCAGCGTAAAATCTTTAAATGAAAAAGAGCACCTCAACAGGTGCTCTCTCACAATACTTATGGAGACGAGGGGAGTCGAACCCCTGTCCGAAGATAACGCCACACAGGCTTCTACGGGTGTAGTCACAGTTTTGATGTCACCCGAGCGTCGCCCCGTAACCGGCTACGCGTTGGGTCAGCCTGATTGTCTTCTTCAGCTCACCGCAGGCGGAGATGAGACAGCGTATCCCACTAAAGTTGAGCCCCTAGCCCGGCACATGGGCGATGCAGAGTAGGAGCACGCTCACAGGTTATTAAGCTGCGAAAGCGTAGTTTTGTTGTTGTTTGCCATTTAATTGGCTTTAGCGTTGATGAAGTGGACGCGTCCCCACTACCCGCAACCCATGCTCGAACTATCCCCGTCGAATCCAAGAACGTCCCCGCATAGGAAGGCTCCGGTTAAGGAGCCTAAAAGTGAAACAATGTAACATGAATTCAAGGAAGTTATGAAAAAAGGTTTATCAACAAAGCTGTTGATGTGCTGACTTCATAAGATCTGATTGATGCTGATGTCCTCTGGCGTACTCTTATTATAACACACATGCTCTGAAAAGGAAGGCCAACCTATTGGGAGCAAATCCAGCACTCAGTAAAGCTGGTAACTGTGCGCCCGCCTACCGTGCAACCTTCTGCTTCTCGCGAAGCGCACGTTGGATGTCGCGTTGGGCGTCTTTCTTCGCGGCGGTTTCCCGCTTGTCGAACTGCTTCTTCCCTCGGCCAAGGCCGATGAGCAGCTTGGCGTAGCCGTTGCGCACGTAGATCTTAAGCGGCACCAGCGCGTAGCCTTCCTGCTTGGCTAGACCGAGCAGCTTGCGAATCTCCGGTTTCTTCAGCAGCAGCTTGCGCGCCCTGGTCGGATCGCTCGGGTTGTGGCGGTTGCCTTGCTCGAAAGGGCTGATGTGCATGTTATGAATGAACGCTTCGCCATTCCGGATCAACGCGAACGCATCGCCGATATTGGCTTTACCGAGGCGGATCGACTTGATCTCGGTTCCGGTCAACACCAAACCGCATTCGTACGTATCCTCTATAAAATAATCATGCGACGCTTTCTTGTTCTGCGCCAGCACTTTCCCGTCCGCTTTCTTGCCCATTGTCGCAGCACCGCTCCTTCCCATCAAGACTCCAAACCAAACCAAGGGATGGAGTCCATTGTACCAAACTCCATCCCCGGAAATCAAGAGGCGCCTAGTGCTTCACGGTCTTTTTGCGCTTCTTCTTGGCGAAGCCGCCGCCCGCGCCGCCACCGGCGCCGAAGGCACTCGCGCCGCGCTTCCCGCTGCCGCCCTCCGCCGAGCGGCCCGTCGCCTCGAGCGCGCGCGTCTTCGCGGCGCCCGGCCCTTTGCCGCGGCTGCTTCCGCCGCTGCGCGAGCCTCCCGCGCCGGGCGCCGAGCCGCTATCGCCGCCGGCTCCTGCACCGCCCGCGCGGCCGCCGCGACCGCGCTTGCCGCTTGCGCCGGTGCCCGTGCGTTCGCCGCCTCCCCGCCCGGCCAAGCCTTCCCGTGCGCCGCGGCCGCCCCGCTTGCCTTGGCGCACCGCTTTCAGCGCGTCAACGAGGCTCACCTTCTGCTGCCGCGGCTTCATGTCCACCATCTCGAAGTCGATGGTGCGTTCATCCATGTTCACACGCGACACACGCACCTTCACCTCATCGCCAAGGCGGAAAATCTTCGAGGTGCGCTCGCCGATCAGCGCGTGCTGGGCATCGTGGTAGTGGTAGTAGTCGTCCGTTAAGTCGGACAGACGGATAAGCCCTTCCACGGTATTGTCCAGCTCGATGAACATGCCGAAGCTGGTCACGCTGCTGATGATGCCGCCGAATTCCTCGCCGACCTTGTCGAGCATGAACTCGGCCTTCTTCAGCGACTCCGTCTCGCGTTCCGCATCTACGGCGACGCGCTCACGCTCCGACGACTGCCGCGCGATATCTTCCATCCGCGATGCCAAGTATTCGTGACGCTGGTCGCTGAGTACGCCGCCGCTCTCCAGCACCTCGCGAATGACGCGATGGATGATCAGGTCCGGGTACCGCCGGATCGGGGAAGTGAAGTGTGAATAAAACTCCGCCGCGAGGCCATAATGGCCCAGACTATTGGCATCATACTTCGCCTGCTTCATCGAACGAAGCATCACGGTGCTGATAACCGTCTCTTCCTTCGTACCCTTGATTTCCTCCAGCAGCGTCTGCAGCGCCCGCGGATGCACCGTATTGCCCTTGCCGCGCACCACATACCCGAAGTTCGTAATAAACTCCATGAAATGCGCCAGCTTCTCGCCGTCCGGGTCTTCGTGAATCCGGTACAAGAACGGCACCTTCATCCAGTAGAAATGCTCCGCCACCGTTTCATTCGCCGCCAGCATGAACTCCTCGATGATCATCTCGGCGATCGTACGGTCGCGCTTAATAATGTCGGTCGGCTTCCCGTTCTCGTCTACCAGGATTTTCGACTCTTGAAAATCAAAATCAATCGCGCCGCGCCGCATCCGCTTGGACCGAAGCTTCATCGCGAGCTCTTCCATCAGCCGGAAGTCGTCCATCAGGTAGCCGTACTTCTCGAGCAGCTCCGGTTCCGGAGCTTCTTCCGTAAGCAGCGTACGTACGTTCTTATACGTCATTCGCTCGCTGGTCTTGATCACACTCGTGAAAATATCATGCCGGACGACATTCGCATCCTGATCGAACTCCATCTCACAGGACATCGTCAGCCGGTCGACCTGCGGATTCAACGAGCAAATCCCGTTCGACAACCGGTGCGGCAGCATCGGAATGACCCGGTCCACCAAATACACGCTGCAGCCGCGGTTGTACGCCTCCTGATCAAGCGCCGAGCCCTCGCGCACATAATAGCTCACATCGGCGATATGAACGCCCAGGACGTAGTTGCCGTTCGGCAAACGCTCGACGTTCACCGCATCGTCCAAGTCCTTGGCGTCTTCGCCGTCGATCGTAACAATCCGCTTGCCGCGCAGATCGCGCCGTCCCTGACTGCGGATCTCCTCCTCCGTAATCGACTCCGGTGCGGCGGCCGCTTCGTCCATCACATCGTCGGCGAACGATTCCGGCAAGCCGTGCTTCCGGATGATTGACAAAATATCAATGCCCGGATCATTCTTATGCCCCAAAATTTCAATGACTTCGCCCTGTGCCGCAGCGCGGCCTTCCGGGTACGACACGATCCGCACCACGACCTTGTGCCCGTCCATCGCTCCGTTAAACGCATCCTTCGGAATAAAAATATCCCGCACGACCCGCTTGTCGTCCGGTATGACGAAAGCATACTCTTCCAACGACTTAAACAAGCCGACAATTTGCGTATTGGCACGGCTAACTACGCGTACGACTTCGCCTTCCATACGACCGCCGGACGCGCTCTTCGAGTTGACGCGGACCAGAATAATGTCGCCGTTCATGGCAGTTCCCATATCATTGGCGTGAATGTACACATCCGGAAGCTCCCGGTCGTCCGGGATCAGAAATCCGAACCCTTTCGCATGCGCTTGCAGCTTGCCTCGCAGTAAATTCATCCGTTCCGGAATACCGTATCGATCGTTCCGGGTACGTAATATCAAGCCCTCATTTTCCAAATCGTTCAGCAGCTTCAAGAACTCTTTAAATGCCTGAGCATCCTCCAGTTCAAAATGCTGCTCCAACTCGTGGTACGTCATAGGCTTATAAGCCGTTTCTTTCATAAAATCGAGCAATGCTTCTCTTGTGATCATTGGCGCTCACTCCTATCTTCTCTTTCTAATTTATGTGGAGGAACCTGCCGCCCGCTTGTTCCCATGCCCGTATTGACCGAGTGTAAGTAAAAATCCCGAATGCATCACCAACCCGTTCCCGCTCGTCGTCCAGCAGCAGTCCATGCGAGGATTCCGGGGAATAGGCGATCTGCCGGAAAGGCGAGGACATATGCTTATCTATGTAATCGGCGCTCCTCGGAACGACCAGCGTATCTTTCAAGCCTCCTCCGCTTCATTACCCGTCCGGAGAGAAAAAAAAACAGCAGGAGTAATATTCCCCTGCTGTCGTTGTTTTATGATTAAGCGGTTTTTACAAAGTACGCCACGATCAGAGACAAAACAAAGAAAACAACGGCCAACGCCATAGTCAAACGCTGCAAGAACAGCTCCAGACCGCGCGCCTTCTGTTTCCCGAACAAATGCTCCGCACCCCCGGAGATGGCACCGGATAATCCCGCGCTTTTGCCCGGCTGCAGCAATACGGCCGCGATTAATCCAATCGACGCAATCACCAAAATAATTTTCAGTGCAATTTCCATCTTCACACCTCCTACGAGCAGCAATCACAACTTGTCCGAAAATAGACAGCAAGCTTATTATACCACAAAAAAAATACGCTGACAAATCCAGTCCATACGGATGTGCAGCGTAACGGTATTTTTGTCAGGTTCAACGTTCGAACTGTTGCTGGATGCGAGGCTTCCCTTCGCGATGAGACGATCGTCCGCGGAGGAACAGCTTCAGCGCTTTGACCGCGCACCATAACGAGAAGACGGTAAACAGCACGGCCCAGCCGATCGCCGGGAACGGCGTCACCGCGCTCAAGTTGGAGGCGTCCCCTGCTCGCATCGGATCGTTCCACGCGTACATAATGAGCGAAAGCGGCCCGAAAACCGATTCCTCCAGCGTCAGGAACGCCAGCAGCAAGTAGTACAGATCCCGCAACCATCGCGGAGCGATAGCCAGCACGATCACGTTCAGAATGATGAACCCGATCAGCCACGAAATACCGGCCGGATTCCGAACGAACAGCACCAGAGACAGCACCGCAAGCAGTGTCATTACCTGCAGCCCGAGGCGCTCTTTATCCCGCGACCGGAGCCGGAACAACAATAGCGCAAACAGCGAAGCTGTCGCATACCCCGCGAGCGAGATCGGAATTAAGCTCCATCTGCTCGATACCTGCGAATACGTAACGCCGCTGTGGTTGGCGTACAGCTCGATGTACATCACCTTGCCGGACAGCGCCAGCGTGACGACAGCGTGACCGAATTCGTGGATCATGGTATCCAGATTGCGGAAAAAATCGCTGAAGGGAATCAAATGCGTAAGAAAGGCCGATACCACAAGAAACAGTACAGTCTTTATCAGATTACTCATAAGATTCCCTCCGGGGGTTGGTCAGGTGAACAAGGTTGAGGCTAGGCGCCTGCCTCCTGTCGGCTGCGAGCAGCTGTATGCCCTCCGGCCTTTGTTAAAAACGGATGATTGGATTTGAAATAAGCTGCGGGTATCATCCGTTTTTAAAGGCGGCACGTAAACTCTCCGGTGCATACACTACTCTTCGCCTGACGGCAAAGCTCCAAGTCCAAAACCTCTTCTACCTGACAGTTTATTTATATATATTATTTGAAGTTTTTCAAGTTGTAGAACGCGGATTTGCCTGCGTATTGAGCGACATCGGCCAATTGATCCTCGATGCGGAGCAATTGGTTGTATTTCGCTACGCGGTCCGTACGGGAAGGCGCACCGGTTTTGATTTGGCCTGCGTTCGTCGCTGCCGCGATGTCGGCAATCGTGCTGTCTTCGCTTTCGCCGGAACGGTGGGAAATAACCGCCGTGTAGCCGGCGCGCTTCGCCATTTCGATCGCGTCGAACGTTTCGGTCAAGGAACCGATTTGGTTCACTTTGATCAGGATGGAGTTACCGATGCCTTTCTCAATACCTTGGGACAGACGCTCGGTGTTTGTCACGAACAGATCGTCGCCGACGAGCTGAACTTTGGAGCCCAGCTTCTCGGTCAGAAGCTTCCAGCCATCCCAGTCGTCTTCGGAGCAGCCGTCTTCGATGGTGATGATCGGGTATTTGTCGACCCAAGCAGCCAAGAAATCGACCCACTCGGCGGACGTGAAGGATTTGCCTTCGCCTTCGAGGTGGTATTTGCCGTCTTTAAAGAACTCGGTGGAAGCGACGTCCATGCCGAGGAATACGTCAACACCCGGCTTGTAGCCTGCGCGTTCGATCGCCGTGATGATCGTTTGAATCGCTTCTTCGTTCGAACCCAGGTTCGGAGCGAAGCCGCCTTCGTCGCCGACAGCAGTGTTCAGGCCTTTTTCTTTCAGAACCGATTTCAGGCTGTGGAAGATTTCAGCGCCTGTGCGAAGCGCTTCTTTAAACGTAGGAGCGCCTACCGGCAAGACCATGAACTCTTGCACGTCTACGTTGTTGTCGGCATGCGCGCCGCCGTTGATGATGTTCATCATCGGAACCGGGAGCGTCTTCGCGTTGAATCCGCCGAGGTAAACGTACAAAGGAATATCCAAAGCTTCGGCAGCTGCGCGGGCAACCGCCATCGATACCGCGAGGATCGCGTTCGCGCCCAGCTTGCCTTTGTTCGGAGTGCCGTCAAGCTGGATCATGCGCTGGTCGATGCCAACTTGGTCCAAAGCGTTCATGCCGATGATTTCCGGAGCGATGATGTCGTTCACGTTCTCAACGGCTTTCAGCACGCCTTTACCAAGGTAACGGGATTTGTCACCGTCGCGAAGCTCTACAGCTTCGTAAGCGCCGGTAGAAGCGCCGGATGGAACGATTGCGCGGCCGCGCGCGCCGGACTCCAGATACACGTCCACTTCAACCGTCGGGTTACCGCGGGAGTCAAGCACTTCACGAGCGTACACATTAGAAATTACTGTCATGATTCTAAACACTCCTTATCATTTTTAATCAAGCTTCGGCGTCATTAAACACGCTGAGCAATCAGCGAAGTTCCGGTCATTTCCTCCGGCTTCGCTACGCCGAGAATCGCCAAGACCGTTGGGGCAATATCTGCCAAAATGCCATCGTTCCTTAGTGTAACATGACTATCCGTCACAATGAAAGGCACCGGATTCGTCGTGTGCGCCGTATTGCGCGAGCCGTCCGGATTCGTGACGACATCGGCGTTGCCGTGGTCGGCCGTAATCAGCGCAACGCCGCCTTTGGCGAGAATCGCTTCGACCACTTGACCGAGGCAATCGTCTGTCGCTTCGATCGCTTTCACCGTCGGCTCCAGCAGGCCCGAGTGCCCGACCATGTCCGGATTGGCAAAGTTCAAGATGATGACGTCCTGCCGCTCCGCTTCAATCTCGGCGACCGCTGCCGCCGCGACTTCGTAAGCGCTCATCTCCGGCTTCAGGTCGTAGGTGGCGACCGCCGGCGACTTGATCAGAATGCGGGTTTCCCCCGGAAGCTCGACATCCCGGCCGCCGCTGAAGAAGAACGTCACGTGCGGATACTTCTCCGTCTCGGCGATGCGAAGCTGCTTCAGGTTGTTCTGTACGAGCACTTCGCCGAGCGTATTGTCGAGATTTTTCGGCTTATACGCCACGTAACCGCCGACCGTCTCGCTGAACAGCGTCAAGCAGACGTAGTGCAGATCCGTCGGCGCTTTATCGCCGCGGTCGAAGCCGCGGAAATCGCTGTTGGTGAATACTTGCGACAATTGAATCGCCCGGTCCGGGCGGAAATTGAAGAACACGACCGCATCGCCGGATTCGACGAGTCCGACCGGCGTACCGTCCGGCTTCACGATGACCGTCGGCATGACGAATTCGTCGAACACCGAACGCTCGTACGATTCCGTGATCGCTCTCATCGGATCTTCATACTTCGGACCGTCGCCGTATACCATCGCACGGTACGACTTCTCTGTCCGCTCCCAGCGCTTGTCACGGTCCATCGCATAATAGCGGCCTTGTACGGTCGCGATGCGGCCGACGCCGAGCTCGGCGATTTTGGCAAGCAGCTGCTCCATGTACTTTGCGGCGCTGTCCGGGGCTACGTCGCGGCCGTCCAGAAACGCATGAATGTACACATCGTCCAGCTGCTCTTTCTTGCAGGCTTCGAGCAAAGCGAACAAGTGTGCGATATGGCTATGCACGCCGCCGTCGGAGAGCAAGCCGTAAAGATGCAGCTTCTTGCCGTTCTGCTTGGCGTGACGAATCGCGCCGAGAATCGTTTCATTATCGTAAAACTCGCCGTCGCGAATCGATTTGGAGATCCGGGTCAAATCCTGGTACACAATCCGTCCCGCGCCAATGTTCAAATGGCCGACTTCCGAGTTGCCCATCTGACCCTCGGGCAGGCCGACCGCTTCCCCGCACGCCGTCAAGGTCGTGTGCGGGAATTGGTTCCAATACCGATCGTAGTTCGGCTTCTTCGCTTGGGCAACAGCGTTGCCCTGCACGTCGCCGCGCAGGCCGAAGCCATCCAAAATAATGAGCGCTACCGGTTTCGGTCTGGCCATTTTACTTGGCCCCCTCAACCAGCGCGATGTAAGAGGCCGGCTCCAAGCTGGCGCCGCCCACGAGCGCACCGTCGATATCGGCTTCGTTCATGTACTCGGCGATGTTGTTCGGCTTCACGCTGCCGCCGTATTGAATCCGGACCGCTGCCGCCGTTTCCGCGCCGTACAGACCTTCGACCAGGCCGCGGATGTAACCGATCACGTCCTGCGCATCGGCCGCCGTAGAAGATTTGCCCGTTCCGATCGCCCAGATCGGCTCGTATGCGATCACGACTTGAGCTGCTTGCTCCGCGCTCAGACCGGCAAAAGCCGCTTCCGTTTGCACTTTGCACACGTCTTTCGTTTGACCGGCTTCGCGCTCTTCGAGCTTCTCGCCTACGCACACGATCGGCGTCAAGCCGTGCTTGAACGCGGCATGGACCTTCTTGTTCACCGTCTCGTCAGTTTCCGCGAAGTAAGCGCGGCGCTCGGAGTGCCCGATGATAACGTAATCTACGCCGAGGTCTTTCAGCATAACGCCGCTGATTTCGCCCGTGTAAGCGCCGTTGTCTTCAAAATGCAGGTTTTGTGCGCCGACTTTCAGCGTCGTGCCCTTCACGGCTTCGACCAACGCCGGAAGGTTCGTGAAGGGAGCGCAAATGACGCTCTCCACGCCGTCTACCTCCGCTTTGCCTTTAACCTCGTTAACGAATGCTACGGCTTCGCTTACCGTTTTGAACATTTTCCAGTTGCCTGCAATAATCGGTTTCCGCATCGATGTCCGAGCCCCTTTCCAAATTTGCCTTAAACAGCTTCATCTGCTTATCGTAAGCTATTCCTTATCGTTCAAAGCCACGACGCCCGGAAGCGCCTTGCCTTCCATAAACTCGAGGGATGCGCCGCCGCCGGTCGAGATATGATCCATCTTGTCAGCCAATTGGAACTTCTCGGCCGCCGCCGCCGAATCGCCGCCGCCGATAACGGTGTAAGCGCTCGTCGTCGCGCAAGCTTCCGCCACGGCACGCGTTCCGTGCGAGAACGGTTCGATTTCGAATACGCCCATCGGTCCGTTCCACACGACCAGCTTGGACTCGGCAATCACCTTGGCATATTTCTCGCGCGTTTTCGGCCCGATGTCGATGCCTTCCCAGTCCGCCGGAATTTCGCTGATCGATACGATTCGCGTGTTCGCTGTAGGGCTGAATTCGTCGGTGACCACGATGTCGTCCGGCAGCAGGAAGTTCACGCCTTTTTCCTTCGCTTTGTTGATGAAGCTGAGCGCCAGATCAATCTTCTCGTTATCGACGAGCGATTTGCCGATCTCGTTGCCAAGCGCCTTCAGGAACGTGTAGGACAAGCCGCCGCCGATAATGATGTTGTCGGCAATGTTCAGCAGATTGTTGATGACGTCGATCTTGTCTTTGACTTTCGCGCCTCCGACGATCGCAGTGAAAGGACGCTCCGGATTGTTCAACGCTTTCCCGAGCACATCGAGCTCCTTCTCCATCAGAAGGCCGGAAACGGCCGGCAAGTGATGCGCGATGCCTTCGGTCGAAGCATGAGCGCGGTGAGCAGCACCGAACGCGTCGTTCACATACAGGTCGGCCAGCTCCGCAAACGACTTGGCCAGCTCCGGATCGTTCTTCTCTTCACCGGCGTAGAAACGAACATTCTCAAGCAGCAGCACGTCGCCGTCGTTCAACGCCGCGACTTGCGCTTTGACCGCGTCGCCGATCGCTTCATCCGCTTTCAAAACCGGCTTGCCGAGCAGTTCGGACAAACGGGCGGCCGCCGGCGTTAAGCGCAGCTCCTCTACAACTTGTCCCTTCGGACGGCCCAAGTGGCTCGCCAGAATCACTTTCGCGCCGCGCTCGGTCAAATACTTGATGGTCGGCAAAGTTTCACGAATCCGCGTATCGTCGGTAATGTGGCCGTTCTCCAGCGGTACGTTGAAATCCACCCGCACAAATACCCGTTTTCCGCTAACTTCGACGTCACGCACGCTTTTCTTGTTCATTTCTCGTCGCCTCCCGATTGATTACTCGATATTCTTTCCCGCATTCTCTCTTTAATTTTCGCTCTCTATCCGAATTTTCCCTATCTGTTCACAAATTAGGCACATTTACCCGCACACAAAAATTGTGGTCATGATCTGCGTCTCGCCCGCACCTCCCGCTAGGGAACTCCGCGTTGGCCCGCTCCCGTGCAAACCGATACCGGCTTGCCGGAAGCGGACAAATGCCGTCCCTGCGCTATTGGTCGAACTTGAGTTTCAGTTCATCACCACAATGGGTTTCAAGCGATCTTACAGACCTTTTTTCGCGATGAAGCTAACGAGATCCACGACGCGGTTGGAGTAGCCCCACTCGTTATCGTACCAGGAAACAACTTTCACCATGTTGTCGCCGACAACCATCGTGGACAACGCATCGATTGTCGAGGAAGCAGGGTCGCCGTTGAAGTCGCTGGATACGAGCGGCTCTTCGGTGTAGTTCAAGATACCTTTCAGCGGGCCGTTAGCCGCTTCTCTCAAAGCTGCGTTAACTTCATCAACCGTTACGTTTTTGCTGACTTCAACTACGAGGTCCGTTACGGAAACGTTAGGTGTTGGCACGCGCATAGCCATACCGTTCAATTTGCCTTTCAGCTCAGGCAATACGAGGGAAACGGCTTTCGCTGCACCGGTCGTGGACGGAATGATGTTCTCGGCAGCTGCACGTGCACGGCGCAAGTCTTTGTGCGGCAGGTCGAGCACGGATTGATCGTTCGTGTAGGAGTGAACCGTCGTCATCATCCCTTTTACGATACCGAACGTGTCGTTCAATACTTTCGCAAATGGCGCCAAGCAGTTCGTTGTGCAGGATGCGTTGGAGATAATCGTATGTGCAGCAGGATCGTATTTATCTTCGTTAACGCCAAGCACGATCGTGATGTCTTCGTTCGTAGCAGGTGCGGAGATGATAACTTTCTTCGCGCCGCCTTTCAAGTGAAGCTCGGCTTTCTCTTTAGCTGTGAAAATACCGGTGGATTCAACGACGATTTCAACGCCGTTAGCTCCCCATGGCAGGTTTTCCGGGTTGCGCTCGGCAAAGACTTTAACCGTTCTGCCGTTCACGATCAATGCGCCTTCCGTCGACTCCACCGTAGCGTCCAATTTGCCGTGCGTCGTGTCATATTTCAGCAAGTGAGCCAATGTTTTAACATCCGTCAAGTCGTTGATGGCTACGACTTCAACTTCAGGGTTATTCAGCGCTGCGCGGAACACGTTACGTCCGATACGTCCAAATCCGTTAATACCAATTTTCGTTGCCATGAGAAAGTTCCTCCTAAAATATGGTTTCTTTTTATATATGTCAAGACAGGTATAAACCCGTCAAGATGTCAAGCTTCTTACGATTTCAGCGGCGGCAGCCTCATCCGTAACGAGCACATCCTCGTGACCGTGGCGGAGAACGGCGACGATCGCCTCGCCCTTGCTCTTCCCGCCCGCGATGCCGATGACCGTATCCATCTCGTGAATGTCTTCGATGCGAAGACCTACCGTAGGCATCTTGTGCAAAATGCGGCCGCTGCGGTCGAAGTAGTAGCCGAATGCCTCCGCGAGCGCTCCTTCGCGCTGCAAACTGCTCGTCGTTTCCGGATCGACCTTCCGGCGTCTTGCCATGACCATAGCATCTCCCATGCCGTGTACGACCATCCTTGCCCGGCGGATGAACTGAATGATCTCGGCGATATGATCGTCCTGTATCAACGATTGGTAGGCCTCTTCATTCAAGTGGTCCGGCACGTGCAGCAGCCGGTATCGGGCGCCGGCCTTCTTGGCCATCGTAGCCGCCACCGTGTTGGCCTGCAGTTCCACGCTTTCGCCAAGTCCGCCTCGTGCGGGGACGAACCAGCAGCTCTTCATCGACGCCGTAGCATTCAACTGATCGGCCACCTGCGCCATCGTTGAGCCCCCCGTAACGGCGATGACTTCATCTTCTTTAACCAGCTTTCGCACCACCAAAGCGCCGGCGCGGCCCAGTTCCTTCTTCGCATGCGGCGAAACTTCCGAATCGCCCGGCACGATCACCACCTGCTTCAAGCCGAATCGGTCGCGAATGAGCTCTTCCCACTCCGTCAATCCGAATACGTCTTTGACCAGCGGCTCGATCTTCTCGAGCAGAACGCGGCCCGCATCGGTGATTCGCATCCCCGAAGCATCGATCTGAAGCAAGCCCTGTTCTTTGAGAAAATCGACTTCACCGCGCAGCACCCGCTCGGTCGATCCGATCGAAACCGCCAGCGTACGGCGTCCGACGACTCCCGAAATAAGAATGTGCTGTAGAATCGTGTACCGTTTTTTCATCGTTTCGAGCAGGTCGGGCAGAAGCTGCTTCTGAATATCCAGAATATCTCGCATGGCCTCGAATCTCACATCGCTCTCTGTTGGGACTCTTTTTGTCCCGGTGATACATTTTCAGTCCCACATGACCCAAAAAAAGAACTAAGCTTCTCACTTAGATGTTCCCATTATAATTCAATTTGATTCCACATTCAAGTAGATATCCGCCTAAAAAAAGACATCAACTTTGACTTGCAATTCATTGGAGAATGTCTTATAATAACTTTTGCTGTCACTCTTTGTGACTTGCACAACATCATACGCGCCCGTGGTCCAATGGATATGACGTAGGCCTCCGGAGCCTGAGATTAAGGTTCGATTCCTTACGGGCGCGCCATCTATACTAACGACAATCAGCCCTAACTTCACGTGATGGCTGTTTTTTTTACTCTTTGTTTGACCTTTCTTGACCTTTGTTTGAATTTCCGCTATGATGGATATAGTTTAATTATAAAAGGAGGCTGCAGCACATGAGTTTTATTCCTATGGTTGTCGAACCGGATGCAAGAGGGGAACGCGCATATGACATTTATTCGCGCCTGCTTAAGGACCGGATTATTTTTCTCGGTAGCGGAATCAACGACGTTGTAGCCAATTCGATCATCGCGCAACTGCTTTTCCTGGCCGCACAAGACCCGGACAAAGACATTAGCCTGTATATCAACAGTCCCGGCGGCTCGATCACTTCGGGGATGGCGATTTATGACACGATGCAGTTCATTAAGCCGGACGTTTCGACGATCTGCGTCGGTATGGCCGCTTCGATGGGTGCTTTCCTGCTGGCGGCAGGCGCCAAAGGCAAGCGCTATGCGCTGCCGAACAGCGAAGTCATGATCCACCAGCCGCTCGGCGGTGCGGAAGGCCAAGCGAGCGACATCGAAATTCGCGCGAAGCGCATTCTGAAGATGCGCGACAAGTTGAACACGATCCTTGCGGAGCGCACGGGACAATCGTTCGAGCGGATCGAGAAGGACACCGACCGCGACAACTTCATGTCCGCGGAAGAAGCGAAAAACTACGGCTTGATCGACAACGTCATCGAGCGGATCTAAACCAAACCTGTAACAGCCCTGACTCTACGGCTCTCCTGCCGCGGGGTCAGGGCTGTTGTCATATCGCAAGACGGCAGGGTTATTCCGACGCCGTAGTGAACGTGAACGTATGCGTACGCCGCCCTGCCTCTACGGTGATCTGCACACGCGCTCCGGGAGCAAAGCCGCCCTCCGGCCTGTAGCTCATACCGCCGCCGGAACCCGCGGTCTCTCCCGGGACCGGTGTATCCGGCGAATCTGCGTAACGAACGCGCATGCCCATGCTGTCGTGCCGGCCCTTCCACACAACCCGAACCTCGCTATCGCGGGGAACCTCCAAGCTTCCGTCCGCCGGAACCGTTTGCGCGATCCAATGCGAGCTTTGATAGCGGTCCCAGCCCCACCACCCCCCGATAACTGCCGCGAGTAGAGCGAAATAAATCGCACCCTCCCTCGCCCTCAGCCGCAGCTCCGGCTCCATCCGGCCGGTTAATGCATAGCCTGATACGACCGCCGTCATTAACGCCGTGACCGCCAGCCAGATGTGCAGCAGCATGCCAAGCCCGAACCCGATCCGTTCCCACGGCATCCAATGGCGTACGAAGCTGCCCCCGTACATCAGCCAGCTGAACAAGGCGGGCACCTGCCCCAAGACGACGAAAGCCATGCCGACGATACCAAGCAGCAGCAGGCCTCGTTTCACCGGAAGCGAGCCCAGTCGGTACATCCGCGTACAGACTCCGACGACAAGCCCGCCGATGACGGCGAAGGACCCCCACCTTCCGATTTCTTCCTCGCGGACCCCGCCCAAGATATACCAGGGAACATAAGGTATAAACAGCGTGCCTATTGCAAATAAGCTCCAACCTGTCACTCTCATCCAATTTTCCGGAGCATGCCGTCCGATTCCCATGTTACCTGCGCCTCCTACTTGGTTTCCAAAAATTGACCTGCTCGTTTTCTATAACGGTTCAGGAGACGCGAAGGTTACGCGGGATCGAATAACGTTTCGATGACGGTTGACTGACGGCGGACATCAAGACGCGCTCACTCCATCGTGCTTAAGGCTTCGGGCATCCCGCCATTCGCACCAAAAAACCTCCCGATTCCGCTAAAGAACCGGGAGGCTTCGTTCGTTACTTGGTTTCACGCTCGTCGAGCGGGTAGAAGATTAAATCGATGGGGAACGCCGAACCGGCCGGCGGGCTGAACTCGATATCGAGCGCTTCTTCCGTCCCCGTCGTTTTAGCCAGAATCTGCATGCCGTCAAACGCCGTGATGACGCCGGATTCCGGCACAAGGCGAATTTCGCCGTTGATTTTGAACGGACCTTTAAAGACACCGCCCTTTGGCAAAATCATAACCGCCATTTTGCGCGGCTTATCGGCGTGAATTTTGTACACAACCCCATAATTGCCGTCGTTGTTCACCTGCTGCATCCGAATCGTATCGTAGCCCGGCTGGAACGGATCGATCTTCCCGTCCCCGACGATCAGCCTCGACGGGCTCGTGAAGGTGGTCGCGTCGATGTTCCACTGCACCTCGGACACCGGGAACGAGCCGCGCACGTGTCCGTTGAACGGAAGCAGCGGTAACGTCAGCGAGTTTTGCGAGATCTGGCTGGAGGCGATGAACGAAAACTGCACCAGTCCGTCCGTTTCGACGTCATAGAACAGGTTCACGCCTTGACCCGGATAGAAGTCCGGCATTTGTTTATAGACGAACGTTTGATTCGGCGGAATCGTCAGCTTCTCGTTCAGCGGGTCGCCGAGCAGGAAGTCAACTGTCGCTTCGTTTCCGATCAGGTTCGCATATACGGAAGGCCATACTTCGCCTTTGTTCGTCGTTCTGACGGTGACCGGCTTATCCGTCATATTTTTGGCGAGTATCGCCATCGTCACTTTTTCGTTCGTACCGTTAATATGGTCTGCGTACAGGCGACCCTTGCCTTCGATCGTATCCTGATACAAAATCCCTTGCTGCTCGAACGTCTCGGGACTGTCGCTGACAAGCAGCTTGCGCGATTTGTCTTCCGTCACTTGCTTCGGCAGCTCCGGCAGCTCGTGGAAATTGCTCCACAGTACGGACCAGTTCGTCTTGATGAACGAGCCTACCGGGCTGCGGTAAATCGGATACTCCACCTCATTCAGATAGGTCTCCTTGCCGATAACCAGATAGCGCGTGTAGGGCTCGCTCCGGTTCCCGTGAATGTCCTCTACCGTCAAGGTCACCGGATAGGTGCCCGGCGTGAAGATCGCTTCCTGGCGGCCCTTCCAGTCGAACTTCGCAATGCCCTCGGCATCGGGATCGTAGCTCAAATCGACGTATTTGATCGGCTCTCCGATCTTGTAGACCGACTTGCCGAAGCTGAACTTGGCTACCGGCTTGGAGTTGCCGGTATCCGGGATATAGATGCCTTGCGGCGTCTTCACATATAACACTTCGACGCGTTTAAGCTCGTCGTTGTATGTATAACGGGCGCCCATGTAATCCGCCAGCCAAGTGAGTTTGACCATCAAGCGGCCGTTCACGATCGCCGCCGCGTCGTCAAAGCGCATCCAATAACCGTTGATCCAGACGGATTTGTTATCGCTGTCGAGCAAAATTTGCGCGTTCGGCGTCTCCATCTCGATCATCCGCGTCTGCTCGTTCCATTCGACTTTCATGCCGAACGCATCGCCCAGAAATTTCGCCGGAACGAACATTTTATCCTTGATAATCGTTGCCGGGGCGTCGAGCGTGACCTGCTCCCCATTCAAGAACGCTTCCGCTTTATTTAAGTACAGCAGCACGTACGTCGTCCCTGACGATACCGAAGATTCCTTCTTGTCAGCAGCCGATGCGCTGAAGCCAAACGTCCCGAGCAATAGTGTGAAAACCAGCAATAAGGCCAGTTCCTGTTTCATACGTCTCATGTGTTGTTTCTTCTCCTCTTCTGTCTGTTTCAGGATACCAATATACGACGACAATTTAGACGATAGTTGCCTATAAAAGGTTGCGCCCCATTTGCCGCGTGTTTCGAGTATTAGTCGCCGTTTAGCCAGATGTTCATGAAATGTACAATTTTAAACATACAAAAGCCTCGACTCCCCTCCAGGAAATCGAGGCCTCCCGTTCATGTTTACCCACTACGCGACCACGAGCACAAATGCCACCAATTACGCCGCGAGCGAAATTTCCGCTAACGATCCTGCCTCGCTTTACCGGTCTGCCGCAGGCACGAAAATTGCAAGCGCATTCATCTCTGTCGTTCGCTTCCAGCAATCTGTTCTATCTGAAACAGACTGCCGTGATTCGCGAATACCGATACCATTACCGCAATCCCCGGAAGGGAAGAAGCTTCCTCCCGGAAGCTTGCGACTCTGCTTATTGGTTCTCCAATTCCTCTTTGCTGACCAAGGTGACTAAAGCGTTTACAGCCTGCTCTGCGTCCGAACCTTCGGCACTTATGTGAACTTCGGTCCCTGTGCTGATGGCCAAGCTCATAATCCCCATGATGCTTTTGGCATTCACTTTCTTCTCGTCCTTCTCCACGAAAATCTCGGAAGAGAACTTGTTTGCTTCCTGTACGAAAAGTGCCGCCGGTCTGGCATGAAGGCCTGTTTTCAACTTAACGACTACTGGGCGTCTCGACATGCAACCAATACCCCCTACTTTTATTAGCTCATCCATGAAGGGCAAATCACCCTATAGATAAATTTTATTTTTACAAATTGCAACGGTAGACTGACTTGCTTACAGCGGTAAACAGCTGTAATCGCAAAAATGCGATTTTTCAACTAGTATAGCATTTTTCGGCGTTCTGCACTAGAATTTTTGATGATTTCCACAAAAAATCTATATTTGAACCGGCTAAAGTTCTTATTTTCGCAACTTCTCCGCCATCTCGTCGATCTTCCGCAACCGATGGTTGACACCCGATTTGCTTACATGGCCTTTCAGCATATCGCCGACTTCCTTCAAATTCATGTCAGGATGCTTCAAGCGGATCTCGGCCACTTCGCGCAGCTTCTCCGGCAAGTTCTCAAGCCCGACTTCCTTCTGCAGCAGCCGGATGTTATCGATCTGCCTGACTGCAGCGCCGATGGTCTTGTTTAAATTCGCCGTTTCGCAGTTAACCAGCCGATTAACCGAATTGCGCATGTCTTTCATGATGCGGACGTCCTCGAAGCGCAGCAGCGCTTGATGCGCGCCGATCAGACTTAAGAACTCAATAATCTTCTCGCCTTCCTTGATGTACAAGACGAAACCTTTCTTCCGTTCGATACAGCGGGCGTTCAGGTCGAATTCGTTGGCCAGCTTGCAGATCGCTTTGCAATGCTCCTCGTACATCGAGTAAATCTCCAGATGGTACGACGAGCCTTCCGGGTTGTTTACCGAGCCTCCGGCCAGGAACGCTCCGCGCAAGTATGCGCGCTTACAGCAGCTCCGTTTAATGATGCCCGGTTCGATGCCGTCCGTAAAGTGGAATCCTTCGGAGACGATGTACAGCTCCTTGAGGATATCCTGTACTTGTACCGGTACGCGCACGATATATACGTTGTTTTTTTTCAACCGCATCTTTTTCCGTACAAGCAGCTCAGTGTGCACATGAAACGTTTTTTTGAGCAGCGAATAAATTCTTCTGGCAATCGCGGCGTTTTCCGTCGAGATGTCCAGCACGATTTTTTGGCTTGTCAGCTGTACGGTACCGTTCATGCGAATCAGTGCGGATAACTCAGCCCGTTCGCAGCAGCGGTCGGACTCCATGAGCGTTAGCTCTTTTTTCGTTTGTGCGGCGAAGGACACAGAAATCACCTCTTCTTGAACATCCAGCTTTCCACCAGTTGATAAATGTGCTGACTTAACCTCTCGGCATCATGACGCAAATACGTGCGGAACAAAACAAGCTTGTCGGCGATGATCTTGTACCCTTGCTTGGTTACCTCGTCCAGATCGAGACGAACGACCCTGGCGCCCTGCTCCGCATATCTCGCCTGCACCTGCTCGGGAATTTCGCCGTTGTTGACAATGACGTAATCGAACAAATCTTCGCCGACATGGTCGCGAACCGCCTTTAGATGATCGCTCACTTTGTAATCGTCCGTCTCGCCGGGCTGCGTCATCACATTGCAGATGAACATCTTCAGCGCCTTCGATTCCACAATCGTCTTCGTAATTTCCGGTACGAGTAAATTCGGCAAAATGCTCGTATACAAGCTGCCGGGGCCGACAAGGATGGCATCCGCCTCCCGAAGCGCTTCCAACGCCTCCGGCAAAGCTCGCGCGTCCTTCGGTTCGATGGAAACGCGGCGAATTACGCCCCCGGCTTTCGGAATCTTCGATTCGCCTTCGATGATGCTGCCGTCTTCCATCTCCGCCCGCAGCACCAGCGCCTGGTCCGAGGATGGAAGCACGCGGCCGCGCACGGCCAGCACGCGGCTCAGCTCCCGCACGCCGGTCACGAAGTCGCCCGTAATATCGCGCATCGCTGCCAGCATTAGGTTGCCCAAGCTGTGGCCTGCCAATCCATTGCCTTTATCAAATCGATATTCCAGCAGCTGGCCCAGCAGCGGCTCTACGTCCGCAAGCGCCGTCAGCACGTTGCGGATATCGCCGGGAGGAATGATCTCCAGCTCCGAACGCAAAATGCCGGAGCTGCCGCCGTCGTCCGCCACGGTAACGACCGCCGTAATGTCGATCGGCTTCTGCTTCAACCCGCGCAGCATCACCGACAGTCCGGTGCCCCCGCCAAGCACAACGATTCGCGGTAAATAGGCTGCGCTCTCCCGATCAGAGCTCATTGTTTCACCTCAACCCGATCTCGCTCGGAATCCCGGTGGCTCACACGGACAATCTCCGTCTCGCCGTTAGCCATCACCTTGCCGAGATATTCGGCGATCGCTACCGAACGGTGCTTGCCTCCGGTGCAGCCGATACCGATAACGACTTGGCTCTTTCCTTCTTTTTTGTACTGCGGCACCAAAAAATGAAGCATATCGAGCAGCTTCGTCAAAAAATCCTGAGTCTCGTTCCATTTCATCACGTATTCATATACGTCCGGGTCTTGGCCGGTATTAGGGCGAAGGTGATCGATATAATGCGGATTCGGCAAAAAGCGCACATCAAAGATCAAATCGGCGTCGATCGGAATGCCGTACTTAAAGCCGAACGAGATCACATTGATGGAGATGATGCCCGTCTCGAGGTTCGTAAACCTGGATACAATACGTTCTTTAAGCTGCACCGGTTTCAAGCTGCTCGTATCGATGACTTGCGTGGCAAGTCCCTTCAGCTCCTCCAGCAGCTTCCGCTCTTGGTGAATCCCTTCAAGCGGAGCTCCGTTCGGCGCAAGCGGATGCTTCCGCCGGCTTTCCTTGTAACGCTGAACAAGTGCGGAATCGGTCGCATCCAGAAATAAGATTTCGTACGTTAACGTGTAATTCTCGTTCAAGTAGCGCAGCGACTCGGACAACGAATCAAAAAATTCGCGGCCGCGCAAGTCGATCACGAGCGCCACTTTGCCGATGCGGCCCTTCGATTGCTCGATCAGTTCGGCAAATTTCGGGATGAGCACCGGAGGCAGGTTATCTACGCAAAAGAAGCCCAAATCCTCCAAGCTCTGCACGGCGATCGTTTTGCCCGCGCCCGACATGCCGGTAATGATGACCAGCTTGCCTAGGCTTTGCATTTCTTCCATGGGGACTGTAGCACTCCTTTGTTAGGCTCGGACTTGCTGCGTGGAGGCGAGACAAGCTACCTTTGCGACAGGTTTCCGCGTCCGGAGAAACTCCCTCCAAGCTCAGTTAAAATTCGGTTTCTAAAGAACAAAAGCAGCAGGGTAAAGACCGAATTTTAAAGTAGCCACGTAAACTTTCCGGGTGTTTCTCCTCCCGATCACGAATCGCAGCTAGTTAACAGTCGCCGCTCGCAGCAATCCTCGCTATAGTATATGAAAGGTTCGCGCTTTGACCTGCGAACCTTGCTTTCAAAGATTAGCCGCGCAGGTTCAAACCTGCGGCGCCAACGATACCGGCGTCGTTGCCGAGGATGGCCGGCACGATGTCCACGCCCTCTTGCGCTGTTTCCTGCGTGCACTCGCGGTAATATTTGCGGATCGCATCGAACAGAATGTCGCCGGCTTTGGACACGCCCCCGCCTACGACGAAACGCTGCGGGTTGATCACGACAGACACGGTGGCCATCGATTTGCCGAGGTACATAGCGGCGCGGTTGATAATGCGAAGCGCCGTCTCATCGCCGGTTTTCGCAGCATCGAACACGTCCTTGGCCATAATGTTCTCCACGAGCGCAAGCGAGGTATGCTCCCCGCGCTCTACGGCCTCTTTCCCCATACGGATGATGCCCGTCGCCGAAGATACGGTTTCGAGACAGCCCTTCTTGCCGCAGCCGCAATCGATCGCTTCGAGATCCGGCACGATGATCATATGACCGAGCTCACCGGCCATACCGTTCGAGCCTTGATAGATGCGGCCGTTGATAATGATTCCGCCGCCTACGCCCGTTCCGAGCGTGTAGCATACGATATTCGCGATGCCTCTGCCCGCGCCGGCCCAAGCTTCGCCAAGAGCGGCCACGTTCGCGTCGTTATCGATTTTGACCGGTTTGCCGAGCTTCTCTTCAAGAATTTTTTTGACCGGCACATTCCGCCAACCCAGGTTGGGAGATAGCTTGACAAAGCCTTCCGGGATATCCAGAAACCCCGCGATCCCGGCACCGATTCCGGCCACTTGATCCCATGTATATGCGGATTCCGTTACAAGTTTACGCGCATACTGCGCAATATTTTCCAGCACTACATCGGGACCGTGCTCGGTTCCGGTCGGCCCTTCGTCCGTTTGCAGCAGATTGCCCTGTTCGTCGCACAAACCTACCTTAATCGCGGTGCCTCCCAAATCGACTCCCAAATACACTTGATCGCCCATACCCGTCTTCTCACCTCATAAATAATCGCATCGTCTAACTTTGTATGTGTTCGAGCTTTATGGTCTTGTCCAGCCGCTCAGGATGAGCGCTCCATGTTCCAACTATAAGGCAACCCACCCGGGAGGTCAAGAAGAGTCCACGGGAAAAAACGTGGAACAAGTTTGTTCCACGCTTTATGCAGACGGCCTTTTAGAGCGTTTGGCTCCAGTCGTGCACCATGTGTCCTTCCAGAAACTTCTCACAATCGAGCGCGGCCATACATCCGCTTCCCGCCGCGGTAATCGCTTGACGGTATTTGCTGTCCTGCACGTCGCCGCACGCGAACACGCCTTCAACGTTCGTCATCGAAGTGCCGGGCTTGACCAAGATGTAGCCGACCTCATCCGTAACGATTTGACCTTCAAGGAAATCCGTGTTCGGCTTATGGCCGATCGCGACGAAAATGCCGTCCGTCTCAATGATTTCTTCCTGGCCGGTCTCGTTGTTTTTCACTTTCAACCCGGTAACGCCCTTGTCGCCCGACACGACTTCAAGCGGAGTCCGGTTCAAGCTCCACGAGATCTTCGAATTCTCGCGCGCGCGGTCCTGCATGATCTTCGAAGCGCGCAGCTCTGCTCTGCGATGCACCAGCGTCACTTGCGTAGCGAAGCGCGTCAGGAAATTCGCTTCTTCCATCGCCGAATCGCCGCCGCCGACCACGACGATTTTCTTCCCGCGGAAGAAGAATCCGTCGCATGTGGCACATGTGCTGACGCCGCGGCCCATGCTTTCCTTCTCGTTCTTAATGCCGAGCAGCTTCGCCGAAGCGCCCGTCGAGATAATCAGCGATTCCGCTTCAATATCGCCCAAGCCCTCGACGTTAAGCTTAAACGGACGTTTCGACAGATCGACCTTGTTGACCCAGCCGGTCTTGAATTCTGCGCCGAAACGTTCGGCCTGCTTGCGCATATTATCCATTAATTCCGGCCCCATAATGCCTTCGGGGAAACCCGGGAAGTTCTCGACCTCCGTCGTCGTGGTCAATTGACCGCCGGGTTCAGGACCTTCGATGACGAGCGGGTTCAGATTCGCGCGCGCCAAGTAGATAGCTGCCGTTAAACCGGCCGGGCCGGTTCCGATTACGATTGATTTGTACATAGAAGGTGTCCTCCCTACAGATCCCGCTTATTTTTTAGGATGGAGCTTCCAGTCCGGAAAACTTTCGGAAAATGGAGTCCATTTTCTCGCGTAAACCGCAAGCCTCGTCGATGAGCTTGGCGTTCTTGCTGACCGTAGCCACGGAAACGCCATAACGGTCGGCTGTCTCTTGAAAGCTGACAGGACGACGGTGCATCCGGGCGATCCAATATTCGAGCGCCGCGGCCCAGCCCTCCACCTTTGCGATTTTCGGAACGGCGGGAAATACCCGCGTTAAATATTCTACCCAAAGGGTCTGTAAATCGTACTGCTGTACGATATCGTACCGCCGCGCCATTTCACGCTGCGCCAATTCCATGACCAGCTGCCATTTCCGGTCCCATACGGGCAGGCTCGGAGAATGCGGCGACGGTGCGACGGTCGTCGAACGGCCTTCCAGCACCGCCGGCAGCGGATCTTTAACCCCGATGCTGCGCAGGACGAACACGGCCATCTTTTTCAAATAGTCGTCTTCCTCCGGCTCCAGAATAAACTCCGTCAGCGCATCCTTTACTTCATCGTCCGCAATAAGACCAAACGCCTGAATGACCTGCAGCTTCGTATCGGTATCGCCGTGCCGCAGCGCCCAGAAGAACGAGGAACGGACGAGCGGATCTTTTTTCAAGTGATCCGGCAGGCCGCCTTCCTTACGCTCCATGCCGCGCAGCTGTTCCTCGAACGGCAGGTGATAATGATAGCTCACCTGAGCCTTCGTATCGCCGTCGCGACGCTTGTTCAAGATATTCAAATAAAATCTCGGAATATCCGAGCCCGGATCGTTCTTCTCCGCTTGCCGCCACAACCGCTCCGCTTCGTCCCAGCGGCCGGTATTGTATGCGGCTACGGCCGCATAGTGGAACAAGCAAGGGTCCGGTCCGGCCTCGCCTGTCTTTAACAGCCTTTTGAACAGCCGGTACGCTTTGTCATGTTCACTTAATATACCCATCGTCGTGGCCAGTTTAAACACATGGTCCTGATGGAAGGGATACGTCTTGCGCAGCATGTCCAGCAGCCCCGCCAGCTTCTCGCGGTCGCCGAAATGCTGGTAGAAAATCGCCAGGTTGCAAAGCGCATGCAGATTGCCGGGCTCCAGCTCGAGCACCTCGCGAATCATCTGCACCGATCGGTCGAAATGACCCATATAATAATAAGCGAGCGCCAAATTGTTGCGCGCCGCAATGAAGTCCGGATGGTTGCGAATAATGGTCTCCAGCAGCCGCACCGCTTCGGAGAACTTGCCTTCCTCCAGCATGCTGCGCGCGCGATCGTGCTCGAACAAGCCTTCCCGGCTCTTGATCGTCGTCAGCTTCGCAGGACGATCGAGCTCCAGGCGCAGCAGCTCCATCATTTCTTCGGACTCTTCGAGAAATTGCCCTGTCGGATCGTTCTCCAGATAATGAACGATCGCCTTCTCGGCCGACTCGTAATTCTCCATATTGGCAAAATTGTTGGCCATATAAAAATAACATTCCGTCATCGCCGGATCGATCTGATCCAGGACATGCTGCAAAATGCGGTTCGATTCCTCGTAGTTGCCCATTTCCGACAAAAGCCCAGCCAAATTGCAATGGTTGACCGGATTTTCAGGCTCATACTCGGCCGCCCGGCGAAAATACTTCAATGCCTTATCGTAATGATAACGGTCCAGGGATTGAACGGCTTTTTCGAAAAAGAACGTGGCATCCATTTGCATCGGAACGACATTGGTGCTGGTCTGGGGCAGCACACGTTTTTTCTTCTCCATGGTTAAGGCACCTCCGTGACCCGTCCGGTAGAGCTTACCGCCGAATACGAATAACGAATGACGTTAGCTATCGTCTGTTGCTTCCCGGAATTCTAATGATTCCTAATTATAACACAATCCGGCCCAAAACCGTAGGTTTTGAAAGCCGGAGACGTGTGGAAAAAACATTTAGGATAAGTTTTATACTCCGCCGTACTTGAACAAGGAGCTGAGCGAGCCGCCCGACACGATAATGTTGATCGCATCGGCGAGCAGGTGGGACACGGACAATACCTTGAACCGGGCGGAATGATCATCCGGAATCGCGATCGAGTCCGTAATTACCACCTCCGCAATGTTCGGATGGTCCAGACGCTGCAGCGCCGGGCCGGAGAACACCGGATGCGTAGCACAGATATAAGCGTCCTTGGCTCCGCGCTCTTTCAGACCTTCGACAACATTCACGATCGTTGTGCCCGTATCGATCAGGTCCTCGATAATGATCGGCGTGCGTCCCTCGACGTCCCCGATGACGTGCGTAATAACCGCTTCGTTATGAGCGGGTCTTTTCTTGATCATCATCGCGAACGGCGCATCGAGAATGTTGGCCAAATTCTCAGCCGTCGTAGCGCGTCCAGCGTCCGGCGATACGATGATCGGATTTTCGATATTCAGACCTTTAATATAATCACTAACCAAATCCAGCGCCGTCAAATGATCCACCGGGATGTTGAAAAAGCCTTGAATCGCCGGAGCGTGCAGGTCGATCGTGATCACACGGTCGGCGCCCGCCGCCGTCAGGAGATCCGCAACCAGCTTGGCCGAAATCGGCTCGCGCGGCGCGGCTTTACGCTCTTGGCGGGAATAACCATAGTAAGGAACGACAAGGTTGATCGTTCTCGCGGATGCCCGTTTCGCCGCATCCATCATCACGAGAAGTTCCATGAAGTGCTCGTTAATCGGATGCGAGAACGTTTGTACGAGAAACACGTCGCAGTTACGAATGCTCTCTTCGTAAAGACAGTAAATTTCCCCGCTCTTAAATCGGGAAAGTTTGATCTGACCTAGCGGCACTTCGAGCTCTTGACAAATACGCTCCGCCAGTTTCGGGTTGGACGAACCCGAGAAAATCTTCAATTTGTCGGTATACATGGTTACCTCCGCTTTCTGTTGTTACGTGGTTCGTTTGACGATGCCCAGACTCGGAAGTCTTGAGCGTTTACATAAAATTTAGAATGCTTCCACTCCCTCATTATACATGAAAAGAATCGAAACCAATAGGCACCATCGTCCGTTTCCGGCCCTTAAATGTGGCTAATTCGTTAAATCCGACATTTTTCAACAAATCGACGGCTTGATCCAAATATTGGGCGAGCCGCTCCGGCTGATGCGCATCGGAGCCGATGGTGAGCGGAATTCCAAGCTCCAGGGCGTATTCCAGCATGCGCCGGCTCGGGAACATCTCGTTCACCGGCATCCGCAGCCCCGACGCATTCAATTCGATCGCCATGCCCGCCGCCCGGACCGCCTCCAGCGCTTGTCGTTCGAGGTGTTCGACGCTTTGCTCGGGCTTGAAGCCGAATCGCTTAATGACGTCGATATGGCCGATGTAATCGTAGAATCCGGTTCGGCAAGCCTTGCCGACGGCGTCGTAGTATTGCTTGTATACTTCGTAGGCGTCGCGTTCTTTCCAGCCATCGGTTTGCCGGTAGTCCGTAATGTCCCATTCGCCCAGAAAATGAACCGAGCCGATGACGTAATCCCATGGATACGCCTTCACAAGACGCTCGATCTCGGCTTCCCAGCCTTCGATATAGTCGCCCTCCATCCCGACCCGGATGTCGATACGGTCTTTGTATTTCTCCTGCAGTCGGAACGCCTCTTCGACATAATTCGGTAATTCCTCCATCGGCATAGCCATGCCGGGAAGATAGGCGGCCGGGTCGACATGGAGCAAGGGCATGTGATCGGACAGCCCCAACTGGACGAGCCCGATCTCAATGCCCTTCAACACGTACTCCTCAAGCTCTCCCGACGCATGTCCGCAGCGCACATGGTGCGTATGGTAATCAATGCGCATAGAAACGCTCCTTATCCTGAAAATCTGGCGTTTATTTCTGTTTATTATGACGACGATCCAGTTCCCGCATCACGTCGTCCAGCGGCAGCCTCTGCTCGCGCAGCAGCACCATCAAGTGGAAGATGAGATCGCTTGCTTCGTAGCGCAGCTCGTCTTTGTCGCGATTTTTGGCTGCGATGATGACTTCGGCCGCTTCTTCGCCGACTTTCTTAAGAATTTTGTCGACGCCCTTCTCGAACAAATACGTCGTGTACGCGCCTTCGGGCCGTTCGGCATCGCGCTGCGCAATGGTCGCTTCGAGCGCGTTCAAGATGGCGAAGCGGTCCTGCTTGTCGGACTCGTTCGCCGTTGCCGCATCCGCCGCCAGCGCGCCGATCTTCGCGTCATGATAGAAGCAGCTGTAGCTGCCTGTATGGCAAGCCGGGCCCGCTTGATCGACCTGCACGAGCAAGGTGTCGCCGTCGCAGTCGTACCGGAGCGAGCGCACCTTCTGAATGTTACCGCTCGTCGCTCCTTTATGCCACAGCTCGCTGCGCGAACGGCTCCAGAACCAGGTTTCGCCCGATTCCAACGTTTGGCCGAGCGACTCCCGGTTCATGTACGCCATCATCAGCACTTCTTTGCTGACTGCATCCTGCACGATGGCCGGCACGAGACCGTGCGCGTCGAAGCGCACCGCAGCTAGGAGCTCCTCCAGGTTGGTTGCCGTTTTTCGTTCGCTCATCGCACTTCCACTCCTTTAGCCTTGAGGTCGTCCTTAACCTCTTCGATCGTTATCTCTTTATAATGGAAAATCGTTGCAGCCAGACCCGCATCCGCCTTGCCTTCCGCGAATACTTCGTAAAAATGCTCCTTCTTCCCCGCTCCGCCGGAAGCGATAACCGGAATCGTCAGCAGCTCCGACACCGCCTTCGTGAGCGGCACATCAAAGCCGTCCTTCGTGCCGTCGGCATCCATGCTAGTCAGCAGAATTTCGCCGGCGCCGAGGCGTTCCACCTCTTTCACCCATTCCAGTGCCTTCATGCCCGTGGCGTTCCGTCCGCCGTGGGTGAACACTTCCCACTCGCCCCACTCCTTGTTGAAGCGGGCATCCACAGCGACGACGATGCACTGCGAACCGAACCGGCGCGCGCCGTCGGACACGAGCTGCGGGTTGCGCACCGCCGCCGTGTTAATCCCGATCTTATCCGCGCCTGCGCGCAGCAGCCGTTTCATATCGTCCACGCTTGCGATCCCGCCCCCGACCGTGAACGGGATCGTAATTTGCCCCGCCGTCTTCTGCACGACCTCGACCATCGTCGCCCGTCCTTCGTGCGAAGCCGAGATATCGAGAAAAACCAGCTCGTCCGCGCCTTCGCGGTCGTAAATCGAAGCAAGCTCCACCGGGTCTCCGGCGTCGCGCAAATTGACAAAGTTAACACCCTTGACGACCCGGCCGTCCTTGACGTCAAGACAGGGAATGATTCGTTTGGCTAGCATAGCCGTACCCCTTTCGTATGGAATGCGCACGAGAGCATAGGTCCGTTAGACCAGACTGTGCGCTTCCTCCAGCTTGATGCTGCCGGTGTACAGCGCCTTGCCGACGATCGCGCCGCCGACGCCCTCGTCCGTATGCTCCGCCAGCTTTTGCAAATCTTCATATTGGCTGACGCCGCCCGATGCGATGACCGTTTGACCCGATACTTTGGCCAGGTTGACAATCGCCTCTACGTTCGGTCCGCCCATCATCCCGTCGCGGGAAATATCGGTGAAAATAAACGTGCGCGCGCCTTCCCTTGCCAACTCGACCGCCAGCTCGTCGGCTTTGACCGTCGACGTCTCCAGCCAGCCGCGTGTCGCCACGTAACCGTCGCGGGCGTCAAGTCCGATCGCAATCTTCTCGCCGTGCTTCTGCAGCACGCGGCGGACGAAGTCGCGGTCTTCAATCGCCGCCGTGCCAAGGATGATGCGGGACACGCCGAGCGACAGCACATAGTCGACGTCGCTTTCCGAGCGAATGCCTCCGCCGACCTGAACCGGAACGCTGACGGAACGCGCGATTTCACCGATCAGCTGGTCGTTCACCGGTTTACCCGCTTTCGCGCCGTCCAGATCGACCAAGTGGATCCATTTCGCTCCCTGGGCTTCCCAAGCCTTCGCCACTTCAAGCGGATTCTCGTTGTACACCGTCTCTTGATTATAGTCGCCTTGAATCAGACGAACGCACTTGCCTCCGCGGATGTCGATGGCGGGATAAATGATAAAAGCAGACATGATTCGTTTCCTCCACTACATATAGAGTTCAAGGGGCCGCTTAGACCGTTTGTTTCTTCTCGCACAACCCCAGAAAGTTATCAAGCAGCTGCATGCCGACGCTGCCGCTTTTCTCCGGATGAAACTGCATCCCGTACACATTGCCGCGACCGACAATAGCCGTCACCTGCTGATGGTAGTCCGTTGTCGCCAGCAGATCGCTCTCCCGCTCCGGCTTCACATGGAAGGAGTGGACGAAATACACGTGACCTTCCTCCACACCGCGAAAAAGCGGGCTGTCGCCGGCGCGGAACAACAGCTTGTTCCAGCCCATATGCGGCACCTTGTAATCGCCGCGGAAGCGCACGACATCACCCGGCAGCAGATTCAGCCCTTCGTGGTCGCCGTGCTCCTCGCTGCGGCTGAACAGCAGCTGCATGCCGAGGCAGATGCCGAGCAGCGGCTTGCCGCTTGCCGCGTAGGCCGCCGTCGCCTCATCCAATCTCGAGGCGCGCAGATGCTCCATCGCATCGCCGAACGCGCCGACTCCGGGCAGAATCGCGCCCTCGGCTTCAAGCAGCTCGCGCTCGTCCGAGGTGATCAGCGCCTGATAACCTAACCGCTCGACTGCCGAACGAACGCTGTGCAGGTTGCCCATTCCGTAATCGATAATCGCGATCATGGCTTACAGAACCCCTTTCGTGGAGGGCACTCCTTGTACGCGCGGATCAATGCTCGTCGCTTCGTCGAGCGCACGCCCCAACGCTTTGAACACCGCCTCGATCATGTGATGCGTGTTGTGGCCGTAGTGCACGATGACGTGCAGCGTAATGCGCGCTTCAAGCGCGAACTTCCACAGAAACTCGTGCACAAGCTCCGTCGTGAAGCTGCCTACCGTTGCCGACGGATACTCGGCGCGGTACTCGAAATGCGGGCGGTTGCTAATGTCGATGACAACCTGCGCCAGCGCCTCGTCCATCGGAATAAACACGCTCGCGTAGCGCTTGATGCCGCGTTTGTCGCCGAGCGCCTCTCGCAGCGTTTGGCCGAGACAAATGCCGATGTCCTCCACCGTATGGTGGTCGTCGATCTCGACGTCGCCCTTCGCATCCACCTTCAAATCAAATTGGCCGTGCTTCGTAAACAGGTCGAGCATATGATTCAAGAACGGCACGTCCGTCTCGATCTCCGACACACCGGTTCCATCCACGTTAAACGCAAGCCTGATGTCGGTTTCATTCGTACGGCGCGCCACTTCCGAGCGGCGTCCACCCGGTTGTTGACCTTGTCTTTGTTCAGCCACGAGAGTCCCCTTCTTTCTGCAAACGAATTTCGATGGCGCGCGCATGCGCCTCCAGCCCTTCATGGCGTGCCAAGGCGATAATCTTATCCCCGTCGCGCAGCAGCGCTTCCTTACTGTAGTAAATCACGCTCGACTTCTTCATAAAATGATCCACGTTCAGCGGCGACGAAAACCGCGCCGTGCCGTTCGTCGGCAGCACGTGGTTCGGACCGGCAAAATAATCGCCGACCGGCTCCGAGCTGTACGGACCCAAGAAAATGGCGCCCGCATTCTCAATCTTGCTTAAATATTGGAACGGCTCGCGCGTGAGAATTTCCAGATGCTCCGGGGCGAGCCGATTTACCGCGTCTACGCCTTCTTCGAGGCTGCCGACGGTCAGAATCGCGCCGTAATCGCGCACCGATTGCCCGGCGATTTCACGCCGCGGCAGCTCGGCAAGCTGGCGCTGCACTTCCGCCTGCACCGCTTCCGCCAGCGCCTCCGACGGCGTAATCAGAATCGCCGACGCCATCTCGTCGTGCTCCGCCTGCGACAGCAGGTCGGCCGCCACATAGGCAGCATCCGCCGACTCGTCGGCGAGGACAACGATCTCGCTCGGTCCGGCAATGCTGTCGATATCGACGGCGCCGAACACGTATCGCTTCGCCAGCGCCACGTAAATGTTGCCCGGACCGACGATTTTGTCGACCGGGGCGATCGAATCCGTGCCGTAAGCAAGCGCCGCCACCGCCTGCGCGCCGCCGACGCGATAAATTTCGCGTACGCCAGCTTCCGCTGCCGCCACCAGGATGTGCGGATTAATCCCTTCGATACCCGCCGTTGCCGGGGGTGTCACCATGACGATTTCCGGTACGCCCGCCACCTGGGCCGGAATCGCGTTCATCAGCACCGAGGACGGGTAGGCCGCTTTACCGCCTGGCACATACAGCCCGACCCGCCGCAAAGGCCGCATCACTTGCCCGAGGATGCTGCCGTCCGGCTGCAAATCCATCCACGACGTACGCAGCTGCTTCTCGTGAAAGCGGCGAATGTTGACGGCCGCTTCGCGAATCGCCGTCAGGAACTCGTCATCCACTTGACGATACGCCGCTTCGATCTCCGCTTCGGCGACACGGAGGTCGCTCACGTCGGCGCGATCGAACTGCTTGGCGAACTTGCGCAGCGCCGCGTCCCCGTCTTGACGGACCTCTTCGATAATAAGCCGTACGCGCTCGTTCTGCTCCGGCGAGCCGTACTCGACTTCCCGTTTCAAAGCAAACTCCGATGCCGGCATCCGTTTCATCTGAGGGCAACCTCCTTCTATGCTTTCGCCGCCAAGGCCGCTGCGATGACCGGCTGCAGTCGGTCGCACAGTGCTTGTATAGCGTTATTTTTCATCCGGTAGCTTACCCGGTTCGCAATCAACCGGCTCGTAATCGAGAAAATCTCTTCGTGCTCCGCGAGCCCGTTTTCCCGAATCGTGCTGCCCGTTTCGACCATATCGACAATCCGGTCGGCCAACCCGATCAGCGGCGCCAGCTCGATGGAGCCGTTCAGCTTGATCACTTCCACCTGCTGTCCCCGCTCCCGAAAATACTGCGAGGCGACGTTCGGATACTTGGTCGCCACCCGCGGATTCAGCACCGGCTTCCAATCCGGCAAGCCGATGACCGACATGCGGCAGCGGGCAATACCGAGATCAAGCAGCTCGTAAACGTCGCGGTTTTCCTCCATCAGCACGTCCTTGCCGACGACGCCGATATCGGCTACGCCGTATTCCACATACGTCGGAACGTCGACGGGCTTCGCCATAATAAACTCCATATTGGCTTCGGGCACCGCGATAATCAGCTTCCGCGATTCGTCCGTTTCGTCCGGAATCGCGAGGCCCGCCTCGCGGAACAGCTTCGAAGCTTGCTTATAAATACGCCCTTTGGGCATCGCTACTTTCAATAACTCCTGCATGGGCTCGCCGCTCCTTTAATTCACAAACTCAATGACGCTCTGATATTCGATCCCCCGAACGCGAACCGAACCGCCGACCAGCTGTTCTTTCTCATACTGACCGTCCGGGGCGAGCAGCGTCTCCACCGGCGCTTGCCGCTCCATCCGCAGCTCTCCCGCCCGGCTTAGCGCCTGCTCCCGGTTGTCCGCCGTATAAACGATCAGCACGCGGTTCGACGTCTCTGCGGCAGCCTCCTTGCTGATCACTTCAAGAATCCGGTTCGTCTTGAGCGCAAAGCCGGTCGCCGGGGCCGGACGGCCGAACTGCGCCAGCAGGTTGTCATAACGACCGCCGCTGCACACCGGAAATCCGAGATCCGCCGCATAGCCTTCAAAGGTCATGCCCGTGTAATAAGAAAAGTCGCCGATCATGGTCAAATCGATCAGCACATGCTCGCTGACGCCATACGCCTCCAGCACGTCCCACACTTCGCACAAATGTGCGATCGCTTGCTGCGCTACCGGATCGTCGGTTAACTGACGCGCTTGGCGGCAAATCTCTTGGCCCCCTCGCAAGCGAAGGATGCCCTCCAGCTCTTCCCGCACCTCCGCCGGCAAGCCCATCGTCTTGAGCGCTTCCCGATAACCGACGTAATCGCGGTTCAGCAAGCAGTCCTTCAACTGCGTCTGCGCATCCGCACGGTCGCGCAGCGTTTCCTGGAACAAGCCGTTCAGGAAACCGACATGACCCAGCGCGATTTTGAACGGCTTCACCCCGGCCGCCTGCAAGCAAGCGACCGCGAGTGCGATCACTTCCGCATCGGACTCGCTTGACGCATCGCCGACGAGCTCAACGCCAGTCTGGAAAAATTCCGCATCCCGCCCCGCTTCCGCTTCAATCGCGCGAAAGACGTTCGCGTGGTACGACAAACGAAGAGGAAACGCATGTTCACGAAGCAAGGACGAAACGACACGCGCGATCGGCGCCGTCATATCCGAGCGCATGACGAGCGTCGTGCCGTTACGGTCGAGCAGCTTGAACAGCTTCTTATCTTCCGTCGAGCTCGCTACCCCTACGGTATCGTAATACTCCAACGTTGGAGTAATGATCTCTCTGTAACCCCAGCGCTCCAAACACTGCATCAGTTTGAACTCAATGCTGCGCAGCTTGGCCGCCGCCTCGGGCAAATAATCTTTGACGCCTGTCGGCTTTTCGAACACTTTCGGTTTGGACACCGGTCTTCACCCTACTATTCGTAATTTTTGCTTTAGTTCGCTAATGTGCTACCATACTACCAAAATAAAGAATGTAATCGTTAGTCTACCATGGAAACGAGACTCCGTCAATGGAATAACACGAACGTTCTCCGTATGTCTGCAGAGCTTCATCCGAACGCCCGAGCGGAACCCGGGTACGGTATTTCTGCTTGTAAACCGTCGTTTCCGACAAGAGCGGAACTACGTTCGTTATTCCCGTTCAAACCGGTGTGAAGGCCCCCTGTTAAGCTAATCGGATATCGTTTTACTCCCCGCTCTCCCGGACGTCCTCTCGTATTACGCGCAGGGGATTGCCCGCGACGAAGCTGTACGGCGCAACGTCCTTATGCACGACCGAGCCTGCCCCAATGATCGCATGATCCCCGATCGTTACGCCCGGCAGTATGGTGCTGTTCGCTCCGATCATCACATGGGAACCGATCTTCACCTGCCCGAGCCGGTATTCCTTGATCAAATACTCATGCGTCAGGATCGTCGAATTGTATCCGATGATCGTATTGTCCCCCACCTCGATCTTCTCCGGGAAGAATACATCCACCATGACCATTAAAGCGAAAGAGGCACGCTCCCCCACTTTCATCCCTAAGATACGGCGATAAATCCACCGTTTCAAAGGCAAGGAGGGCGCATACCTGGCGATCTGGATAAAAATAAAGTTACGAATGGCCTTCCATCGGCTTATCGTACTGTATACTTGCCATAACGAGTTAGGCCCGTCCACCGGATATCGGTCCGTCTGTCTCAAGCGTTGGATTCTCCTCCTATGCCGGCAATCGGCAATAGTTCGCGAATATCGTCAATAACGTGGGCCGGCTCATACCGGCGCAAATATTCGACGCCTTTCAACGACCAGGCGACCCCAACCGGGGAGACACCCGCATTTCGGGCCGCCTCGATGTCGTAATGGCTGTCGCCGACCATCAAAGCGCTCGAGGCGTCCACACCCAATTCGCGCAGCGCTCTTAAGATGCCTTCCCCGTGCGGCTTCGGCTGTTCTACATCCTCGACCGTGACAATCGAATCAAAATAACCGATAATGCCGGTCAGCTTCAGGCCCATCTCTGTCGTCTTCCGGATTTTACTGGTGACGACGCCGAGCTTCACCCCCGCTTCACGCAATTGGGCGAGCGTTTCCGGCACATGAGGAAACGCCGTGACCAATTCATCATGCCGGTTGATGTTGAAAGCCCGGTATTTCATGATCAAATCTTCCACCTGCTCCCGCCCCGAGAAATCCGCCATCTGCTCGTGCAAAGGCCGCCCCATGTTGGGAATGATGCGCTCACGCGTTACAGGCTCCGGCGTGTCCCAGTCAAACGTATGTAAAAAAGATTGAATGATCAGCTCATTCGTATCGAGAATCGTCCCATCCAAATCAAACAGTACGGCTTGAATCATGCTTCTGCTCCTTCGTTTGCTGGTCTCATGTTCATCTTGTTTCCTCTGCCTCTCCCGGCTTCGCCTCATTCGGAGCTCCTTCGGCGTTTACCGCCGTCGTCGTATCGCTCGCCGCTGCCGCACCGACCTGTAGAATAGGATCGGAATAATGCTCTGCAGACGCTCCTGTCTTCCGCCGCACGATGATCACGACGATCGCGGCAATAACGATCAGTACGGCCAGCAGCTGCGAAATCCGCACATTGCCGCCGTACGTCATCACCCCAGGCTCAAACCCGATCGCGCGCATCGGCGACCATAAGCTGTGCATCAGGGAGACCAACCATTCCGGTCCGGTGAAATCCAGGCTGTCCGTCCGGACCCCTTCAATGAAGAAGCGGCCGATCGAATACCAAATGAAATAGCTGAAGAACAACTCGCCTGCCCGCAAGAACCGTTGACGGCGCAGTACGAACAGGATCACAAGTCCGGCTAAATTCCACAATGACTCGTATAAGAAGGCCGGGTGATAATACTGTCCCTCAATCAACATCTGATTGACGATAAAATCAGGCAGATGCAGATTGTTCCGTAAGAACGCTTCATTTACCGGTCCACCGTGCGCTTCCTGGTTCATGAAGTTGCCCCAGCGCCCGATGGCCTGTCCGATGATCAACCCCGGCGCGCAAATGTCCGCAATCCGCCAGAACGAATAGCCTTTGCGCCGTACATAAATGACAGCAGCGATGATTGCGCCGATCAAAGCGCCGTAGATCGCGATGCCTCCATGCCAGATCTTGACTACTTCGATCAAATTATCCTTGTAATCTTCCCACTTAAAGGCGACATAATAAATTCGCGCGCCGATGATGGCCGAAGGCACGCCGATCAATACCAAATCCATGAAAAAGTCCGGTGAAATGCCAAACCGCTTGCCTTCTTGCACCGCTAGCAACAATCCCATCATCGCCGCCGCACCCAGGATAATGCCATACCAATGGACCGTCAGCGGTCCAAGTGAAAATGCGATCGGATTCAGAGCTAAAAACATGCGCTATCTTCTCTCCTTATACGAAGCAACGGTCTGAGAACCGCTCCCCGTTCAATGGGATTATTCCAAGTCGTCCATATCCTCGTTTAACGATTCCGTCAATTTGTTCGTAAATTGCAGCGCGGCATTATAGCCCATCCGTTTCAAGCGGTAATTCATCGCCGCCACCTCGATAATGACCGCCAAGTTCCGCCCGGGACGCACAGGAATCGTGACGAGCGGAAGATCCGTGTCGATAATCCGGGTCTTCTCTTCGTCCAGTCCCAATCGGTCGTATTGCTTGTCCTGCTGCCAATTCTCCAGCTTACAGACAACCGAAATTTTCTTCGCGGTGCGTACCGCTCCGGCTCCGAACAATGTCATGACATTAATAATACCAATCCCGCGGATTTCCAATAAGTACCGAATCAGCTCCGGCGCGTTCCCGATCAGCGTGTGGTCGGCCGTTTGGCGAATTTCCACCGCATCGTCCGCAATCAAGCGGTGCCCGCGCTTCACAAGCTCAAGCGCTGTTTCGCTCTTCCCGATCCCGCTCGAACCGGAGATCAGCATGCCGATACCGTAAACGTCCACAAGAACGCCGTGAATCGTCGTTGTCGGTGCGAGACGATTTTCCAAAAACCCGGTCAAGCGGCTTGCCAAAATCGTCGTCGCCATCGGCGTCCGCAGCACCGCAATCCGGTAGTCGTTCGCAGCCGCCAGCAGCTCGATCGGCGCTTCCAGGCCGCGGCTGATGATGATGCACGGGATTTCATCCGGAGCGCAAAGCCGGTGCATCCGCTCCGTGCGTTCCTCCGGCGACAGACCTTCGAAGAAGGTCAGCTCCGTTTTTCCTAAAATCTGTACCCGGTCATGCGGATGAAACTCGTAATAACCGGCCAGTTCCAGCCCGGGTCGATATAGGTCGGCAGTCATGATCGGACGCTTCAAGCCCTCATCGCCGCATATAATCTCAAGTTGAAACTCTCTTACCAAATCCGAAACTTTTACTTTTTTAGGCAAGGTCGTTCGTCTCCTTTTTATACCAGTATCCTCATCGTAAAGGAATCGGCCGCATAAATCAACCGCTGCCGCCCGCTTTGCTTATCGCTATCATTCAAATAAAAAACCAGCCTTTCGGCTGGTTTTTTATTTATACGATTCCATTAGCCATTCAGCAGGATGGAAGCTGTCGTTTCTTTGTCGAAGAAGTGAACTTTGTTCATGTCGATTGCCAATTTGACGTTCATCCCTTCGTGGAAGCCGGAACGGCTGTCTACGCGGGCAACAACGTTGGAGTTGCCGATACCGTTCAAGTGAAGGATCATCTCATGACCGAGGTTCTCGGACACTTCGATGTGAGCGTTAACGATCGAGTTCGGGGACGCCTCGATGAAGATCGCTTCTTCATGGAAATCTTCCGGACGAACGCCGAGTACGACTTCTTTATTGGCGTAACCTTTTTCACGGATAATTTTGGCTTTGCCTTCAGGCAGCTGAACGTCGACACCCGTTGTACGGAAGTGCAGCTGTCCGCCTTGCTCAGTAAAGCTGCCGTTAACGAAGTTCATCGATGGGGAACCAATGAAGCCCGCTACGAACATATTAACAGGGAAGTTGTAAATCTCTTCCGGCGTAGCTGCTTGTTGGATAACCCCTTTATCCATAACGACGATCCGATCGCCCATCGTCATGGCTTCTGTTTGGTCATGCGTGACGTAAACGGTTGTCGTTTCAAGCCGTTTAACCAGTTTCGTAATTTCAGCGCGCATCTGTACGCGAAGTTTAGCATCCAGGTTGGAAAGCGGTTCGTCCATCAGGAACACTTGCGGTTCGCGAACGATCGCGCGGCCCAAGGCAACACGTTGGCGCTGACCGCCGGACAATGCTTTCGGTTTACGGTCGAGCAGGTGCTCGATGTCGAGAATTTTCGCCGCTTCGCGAACGCGAGCGTCGATGTCGGCTTTCTTGAACTTGCGAAGCTTCAAACCGAAAGCCATGTTTTGATACACGTTCATGTGCGGATACAAAGCGTAGGATTGGAATACCATTGCAATATCGCGGTCTTTCGGAGCCACGTCGTTCACCAAACGGTCGCCGATGTACAATTCGCCCTCGGAGATTTCTTCCAAACCTGCGATCATACGAAGCGTCGTCGATTTACCACAGCCGGAAGCGCCTACGAGTACGAGAAACTCTTTATCTTTGATGTCCAAATGGAAGTCTTTAACCGTTGCTTCCGCTGCACCCGGATATTTTTTTACGATGTGGTTTAAACGTACGCCTGCCATGATTAATTCCCCCTACGAGTTGATATCTTCTTAATATGCTTACATCATACCTTACTGATCCGTTGATGACTATGCACAATCTTCACAAAAAAATCACTTTCTTTTCGTTACTTTGTACAATAACAAGGCGATCTTCACAAGCACCGCATGATTGAACGTCCGCACGTCCAATCCCGTTTCCTGTTTGAATTTATCCAGCCGATAAAGCAGCGTATTCCGATGAATATAGAGCTTCTTGGCCGTCTCGCTGACATTGCAATCGAGCTGAAAAAAATGCTCAAGCGTCGTCATCGTCTCCGGATCGAAAGCGACATCAAGCCGCTTGAGCACCCGCTCCAGAAAATTGGCCTTCTCCGTTTCGGGAAGCATATGGACGAGCTTCTCCAACTGCAGCTCCCAAGGCATATGCATATTACTGCCGATATGATAGGTCCGACCGAGCATGATCGTCTCGCGCAGCTGAAGCACGGTGGCATATAACGATTTGGCCGGAAGGATCGGGTAATGAACGGCAAGATGGCATTCACCCACCCATTCATTCTCCAGCATTTCGTGAAGACCGTAACCAAGTGCGGCGAGCTGATCTTCCAGCGTTTCGTCGGACGCATCGGCTTTATCGTCCCCGCCGTCCATCGTCAATATTTTTTCCGGACCGAGAATAAGCCATTCTTTATCCGTGAGGGGAATCAGTGTAAGCGGCGCATCGAAGAAAGACTCTAACAGCTTCTTCAGCTCTGTATAATGCGCGCGCCGCGACGTAATCTGATCGACATACAGCAGCAGCGGAATTTTCGTTGCGTACAGCGATAATTGCGACACCAGCGTATCCGGCAGCTCCGCTTGCGTATAGCCGAGTTCCTGCTGGCCTTTGAACCATTCACGGATCAATGCCGCTTTCCGTTCCTCTTCACCGCTTGGCGAAGCCGATTTTTTATCCTGCTGTTTCCGGTTTTCGAGCAGCAATCCAAGGAGCATCCGTTCCTTGGGCGTTACCGACCCGGCGGGTACTTGCAGAAGCAGCGCGTCTTGCCCTTCTTTGTGCACCAAAAAATAAACTTGGCCGTTCTTGTCCACCCCGGAGACGGCGCCGCCGTTTTCCTCGACCTGCTTGGACCATTCTTCCACTGAACATTTGACGCTGCTGACAGGTATACCGAGCGCACTTTCGACTTGCTGACGTACGAGTTCCCAATCCATTCCTTGGCTCCCTCTCCTTATTTGCAACCGGTACCGACGAACCGCGTCACGTTGCAAACGTTTTCTCTATTTCGGCGCCACTCCCGGCGACATCCTCTTATTGTAGCATAAACAAAAAAGAAGCAAAGGCTCCATTCCCGATTTCATTTCCTTATGATCGGATGGGCGGCCGTATAAACATCCCTTATTTCCCGGAAACAGGATACTTTTTATGATATTGGGGAAAAATTGAACTGCTTTCATCACTTTTAACTTCATGCAGGGGGTGAAATCAGAAGATGCCCATGCTGCGTTATGGCCAGACGACCGTAAGCTTCCAGATCCCTTCGGGCCATACGCTTCGCACCGTCACCTATAGGCTTCCCAGAAATCCGGGATCTCAACTGGAATCCAGAGCCCGAATTCGCCGCGCGCTCGATGCACCGATCGGCAGCTCTCCGCTGCGCAGGCTTGCCCGCTGCAAGACGGAGGCGGTTATTTTAATTCCCGACGGAACGCGCCTATGCCCTAGTCCCTTGCTGCTTGAGCCGCTGTTAGAGGAATTGAACGAGGCGGGGATCCCCGATGATCGCATCGATGTGGTCGTCGCTCTAGGCTATCATCGGCGGCATACGCAAGAGGAGCTGCGCGAGCTTGTTTCCCATCCCGTTTATACGCGGGTTCGGGTACATAATCATTCCTGCTTGTCCGAAGATTGCGTTTATATCGGGACGACGACGCTGGGAACGCCCGTTGAAATTAACCGCCTTGTCGCGGCTTCACCGCTGCGCATCGTCATCGGGAATATCGAGCCGCACTCGCTCGTCGGCATATCCGGAGGCGTCAAATCGTTAGTTCCCGGCGTTGCCTCCAAGCGCTGCATTGAGCACAACCACGCGCTCTCGCTTACGCACAAAGCCATCGTCGGGAGCTCGGACAACCCCGTCCATCGCGATTTAGAGGAAGCGCAGCGGTTGGTGCCGGTCCACTTCATGCTGAATGTGATCGTCGACCACGACCGTCATGTCT
This sequence comes from Paenibacillus sp. JCM 9796, assembly GCF_055379675.1. Classification (NCBI taxonomy): domain Bacteria; kingdom Bacillati; phylum Bacillota; class Bacilli; order Caryophanales; family Paenibacillaceae; genus Paenibacillus; species Paenibacillus sp. JCM 9796. Next base: position 3,012,104 of record NZ_AP043723.1, on the reverse strand, counting down.
TGGACGCCGTTGCCGGCGATATCGTGAAAGCCCATCAAGTGGGCATGAGGCTTGCTGCCGAGCGGTTTCTAGTGCCGGCTTCGCCCGTTTATGATATTGTGATCGCCTCGCCGGGCGGGTATCCGAAGGACCTGCATATGTATCAAGCGGTCAAAACGCTGCGTAACGCCGCAGCCTTCACGAAACCGGGCGGGACCATCATTCTCGTGGCGGAATGTTCCGAAATGCTCGGTAACGGGCAATTTCAAGCCTGGCTCGATACGATGCATAACCGTTCACACACGGTAGCCCAGCTTAGGGCGCATTTCGTATTGGGGGCGCACAAAATTTTACATATAGACGAAATTCTTGCTCACCATCGCGTATATCTGTTGTCCGCTATGCCGCGACCTGTCACGCAGCTGCTCGGATTTACTCCCGTCGAATCACTGGACTCGCTGCTCGAAGAGCTTCTGTCCCCGCAACGACCTACGGCAGCGGCCTGTCTGCCTTATGGCGCGTTGACCTTTCCTAAACCGGCTTCACCGAGCCTATAAAACGAAGCCATGGAGGCGATGATCATGGATTGGATAAGCTGGTCGCTCGACCGTGTCATTTATTTGTTTGTCGGCGTTGCCTTCTTCGTCCTTTGGATTCAAGTGGCGCTGTCGCATTACCGGCAAAATTTCCATCACAAATCGATGTGGACCCCCGTCTTAGCGGCGCCTATCTTCAGTCTGACGGCCGTGTGGCTCGTCTTCGACCGCAGCCACCTGCTGCTTCTGGGCTTTGCGGGACTGATGTGGCTGGGCGTCATGATCGGAGCCGCCGGTTTCTATTATCATTTTCACGGCGTCGGCGTCCGTGTCGGCGGCTATTCGATGCGCAACTTTCTGGCTGGGCCTCCGGTCGTTTTGCCGCTTCTCTTTAGCGCGTTAAGCGTACTGGGCTTGCTTGCTTATTACTGGAGGTGAGAGAGGAATGTCTATTAAACGTTTGACCCGCTATCCCTCTTATGACGTTATGAGTCAGCGGCACGAATGGGATGAGCACACACGGCGCATCGTCCTTGACCGCCTGCAGACAGGCGGCGGCTATACCTTCCTGACGGCTGTTGAAGCTGAAAACTTGCGGGCTTGGTGCTGCCTGTTATTGGATGACGAGCGGCCGGAGATCATACAGTTCGTACTCGATCATATTGACACCAAGATGAATTCCGGTCAGGAAAGCCAGCGTAAACCTGGCGAACCGCCGGCTCCGGCGCTCGTGCGCAATGGCTTGCAAGCGCTCGACTCGGCTTGTCAGAGACTACATACGAAACGATTTTTTCATATGGATCAGGAGCAAAAGAAGCAGATTATGCATGCAATCAGTCAAGGAGACGGCTCTCCCCCCGATATTTGGAGGTCTATCCCGCAGCAAGCTTGGTTTCAAAAGCTGTTGACGCTTGCGATTGACGGCTATTACTCGCATCCGGAGGTTTGGTCGGAAATCGGATACGGAGGGCCCGCCTATCCCCGCGGTTATGTACGCATGAATCCGGATGTGCCCGACCCTTGGGAGCCGATAAAGGAAGGTAAGCCCTCATGAACAGGCGATATGGAGATGAAACCGTCGACGTCTTGATTGTAGGCGCTGGCGCCGCCGGAGGCGTCTTGGCCAAAGAGCTGAGCGAAGCCGGTATGAAAGTAGTCGTGCTGGAGTCGGGGCCCTATCGTGACCCTCAGCATGATTTCGCGAGTGACGAGCTGGCGATGCAGCGGTTGGGCTGGCAGGATACGCGCGTTGTTGACGGATCCGATCCGCTGGAAATGGGTCACAATAACTCCGGCTGGGGGGTTGGCGGCGGTACGACGCATTTTACCGGGGTGTTTCTGCGGTTTCACGAGTCGGACTTTCAGACGCGTACGCTCGATGGCGTCGGGGAGGATTGGCCGATCCGGTATGCCGATCTGGAGCCCTACTATGAGAAGATCGAGCGGGACATTGCCGTATCCGGCCCGAAATATTTCCCTTGGGGGCCGTTCCGTGGACCGTATCCGTATCCGGAACGTGATCCGATCAGCCCGAATGCGCAAGTGTTTGCCCGCGGCTGCGAGAAGCTGGGCATCGGCTGGACGGTCACGCCGCTCGCGATTTTATCCGCACCGTTTGAAGACAGGCCGCCCTGCATCAACCGCGGGTTTTGCAATCAAGGCTGTATGCCGAACGCCAAATTCAGCACGCTGATTGTCCACATCCCCAAAGCGGAGAAAGCGGGAGCAGAAGTGCTTGCGGATTGTACCGTGACCCAGGTGAATATGAATGCGACCGGTAGGGTGACCGGTGTTACGTTCGTACATCATGGCGATACCTATGAGCAAAAGGCCCGCATCGTCGTATTAGCTACCTATGTCGTCGAAACCCCGCGGCTGTTGCTCAATTCCGCCAACGGCCAGTATCCCGAAGGCCTCGCCAACCGCAGCGGTTGGGTGGGCAAAGCGTTCATGACGCACAGCAGTCATGATGTATACGCCCGTTTCGACGACGAAGTGCGGCTCTATAAAGGCACGCCCGTGCTCGCATCGACGCAGGACTTTTATAGCACGTCGCCGGACCGCGACTTCGCTCGAGGCTATACCTTGCATGCGCACGGCGCCAGACCGCTCGGCTTCGCTCAAGGCATCGCCAAATCCGGGGGTGCCGGAGGACCGGTCTGGGGCAATCGGCTGCGCGAGGCGATGCTTGATTATAATTACTACGGACGCGTTACGTTGGTCGGGGAAGTGCTTCCAGACGAAGCCAACCGCATCACCTTATGCGAAGAGAAGGATGTTCACGGCCAGCCGCGAGCTAAAGTGACATTCGGTTATGGAGAGAATGACCGGCGATTAATTCGACACGCTATCGGTACAATGAGCGCTATCCTTGAAGCCTCCGGCGGACGTGTCGAATTCATTGTTCCCGATACCGCCCATCTGATGGGCGGTTGCAGAATGGGAGACAACCCGGAGACGTCGGTCGTGAACAGTTACGGACAATGTCACGACATCCCCAATCTGTTTCTTTGCGGTGCCAACTCCTTCGTCACTTCAGGCGGCGGTAATCCGACGAACACCGTCATGGCGCTCGCGCTTCGGACGGCGGATTATATCAAGCAGAGCGGTACGAGGCTCGAACTGCAATGAGAACCACACGGTTCGTCCTTGTGAACGGGGGGCGATCCGTGTGAGTAGAGAAAAGGAATGTTGCCAAAACAAAGAAGAGATCTTCTCATGGAAGATCTCTTCTTTGTAACAAGATGAGCCATGTAGGACTCGAACCTACGACACCCTGATTAAAAGTCAGGTGCTCTACCAACTGAGCTAATGGCTCTTACATGAATGGTGGAGGCTGATGGATTCGAACCACCGAACTCGTCAGAGAACAGATTTACAGTCTGCTGCGTTTGGCCACTTCGCTAAGCCTCCAAGACGGCTAAAAAAAGCCTATGGTGGCTCGGGACGGAATCGAACCGCCGACACGAGGATTTTCAGTCCTCTGCTCTACCGACTGAGCTACCGAGCCATATGTAGGGTTATGAAGTTATTCATGGCGGAGCCGACGGGATTCGAACCCGCGGTCTCCTGCGTGACAGGCAGGCATGTTAGGCCTCTACACCACGGCTCCACAATGAAAGAGAACTGGTGCCGCCGAGAGGACTTGAACCCCCAACCTACTGATTACAAGTCAGTTGCTCTACCAATTGAGCTACAGCGGCGTATGTATGGTGGAGGCTGACGGGATCGAACCGCCGACCCTCTGCTTGTAAGGCAGATGCTCTCCCAGCTGAGCTAAGCCTCCATAGTATGTACAAGTACACACAAGTCGAATCATACCATAAAATGTCTAAATCATTCAACTTGTTTTGGTAGCGGCGGAGGGGATCGAACCCCCGACCTTACGGGTATGAACCGTACGCTCTAGCCAGCTGAGCTACGCCGCCATATCAATCAATGAGTCTGCGAAGTTTCGCTTACGAAGCTTATGCTCCGATGAACCTTCAGTTCCCATCCCTCAATCCATGAGGGTGAAGCAACGGAGAGAGAGGGATTCGAACCCTCGCACCACTTGCGCAGTCTAACCCCTTAGCAGAGGGTCCCCTTGAGCCACTTGGGTATCTCTCCAAGATGAGCTATACGACAGCTTGTACACCGTCATAAGCACAGAGCTTGCGCCCTGAAAACTGGATACGAAACTTAGCATGCTGAATGCTTTGACTTCACTAAAGTGAAAGTCTTTTTGGATAAGCCCTCGACCGATTAGTATTCGTCAGCTCCACACGTTGCCGCGCTTCCACCCCGAACCTATCAACCTCGTCGTCTACAAGGGGTCTTACTAATTGGGAAATCTCATCTTGAGGGGGGCTTCACGCTTAGATGCTTTCAGCGCTTATCCCGTCCGTACTTGGCTATCCAGCCGTGCTCCTGGCGGAACAACTGGTACACCAGCGGTACGTCCATCCCGGTCCTCTCGTACTAAGGACAGCTCCTCTCAAATTTCCTGCGCCCACGACAGATAGGGACCGAACTGTCTCACGACGTTCTGAACCCAGCTCGCGTACCGCTTTAATGGGCGAACAGCCCAACCCTTGGGACCTACTTCAGCCCCAGGATGCGATGAGCCGACATCGAGGTGCCAAACCTCCCCGTCGATGTGGACTCTTGGGGGAGATAAGCCTGTTATCCCCAGGGTAGCTTTTATCCGTTGAGCGATGGCCCTTCCATGCGGTACCACCGGATCACTAAGCCCGACTTTCGTCCCTGCTCGACCTGTTTGTCTCGCAGTCAAGCTCCCTTATGCCTTTGCACTCTTCGAATGATTTCCAACCATTCTGAGGGAACCTTGGGGCGCCTCCGTTACTCTTTAGGAGGCGACCGCCCCAGTCAAACTGCCCACCTGACACTGTCCCCGTACCGGTTCACGGTACCAGGTTAGAACTCCGATACGATCAGGGTGGTATCCCAACGGCGCCTCCACCCACGCTGGCGCGCAAGCTTCCCAGGCTCCCACCTATCCTGTACAGATCGTACCAAAGTCCAATATCAAGCTGCAGTAAAGCTCCATGGGGTCTTTCCGTCTTGTCGCGGGTAACCTGCATCTTCACAGGTATTAAAATTTCACCGGATCTCTCGTCGAGACAGCGCCCAAGTCGTTACGCCATTCGTGCGGGTCAGAATTTACCTGACAAGGAATTTCGCTACCTTAGGACCGTTATAGTTACGGCCGCCGTTTACTGGGGCTTCGGTTCACAGCTTCGGGTTGCCCCTAACCGCTCCCCTTAACCTTCCAGCACCGGGCAGGCGTCAGCCCGTATACTTCGCCTTGCGGCTTCGCACAGACCTGTGTTTTTGCTAAACAGTCGCTTGGGCCTTTTCACTGCGGCCCCCTCGGGCTATTCACCCTACCGAGGCACCCCTTCTCCCGAAGTTACGGGGTCATTTTGCCGAGTTCCTTAACGAGAGTTCTTCCGAGCGCCTTAGCATGCTCTGCTCGCCTACCTGTGTCGGTTTGCGGTACGGGCACCTTCTCCCTGGCTAGAGGCTTTTCTTGGCAGCCTGAACTCATGACCTTCGGTACTAAAATTTCCCTCCCCATCACAGCCCAGCCTTACGGTGTGCGGATTTGCCTACACACCAGCCTCACTGCTTGGACGAGCATCCATCAGCTCGCGTCACTATCCTTCTGCGTCACCCCATTGCTCATAACGGTTCACGGTGGTACAGGAATTTCAACCTGTTGTCCTTCGACTACGCCTTTCGGCCTCGCCTTAGGTCCCGACTTACCCTGAGCGGACGAACCTTCCTCAGGAACCCTTAGGCTTACGGCGGATCAGATTCTCACTGATCTTTTCGTTACTCATACCGGCATTCTCACTTGTATGCAGTCCACCAGTCCTCACGATCCAGCTTCTACCCGCATACAACGCTCCCCTACCCCAGCGCAATTGCTTGCGCTCGTCATAGCTTCGGTGGTGTGTTTAGCCCCGTTACATTTTCGGCGCAGAGTCACTCGACCAGTGAGCTATTACGCACTCTTTCAATGGTGGCTGCTTCTAAGCCAACATCCTGGTTGTCTGTGCAACTCCACATCCTTTCCCACTTAACACACACTTGGGGACCTTAGCTGATGATCTGGGCTGTTTCCCTCTTGACAATGGATCTTAGCACTCACTGTCTGACTCCCGGGATAACGTCTGTGGCATTCAGAGTTTGACTGGACTTGGTAACCCTTGGCGGGCCCCGCACCCAATCAGTGCTTTACCTCCACGACGCATCTCCCGAGGCTAGCCCTAAAGCTATTTCGGGGAGAACCAGCTATCTCCGAGTTCGATTGGAATTTCTCCGCTACCCCCACCTCATCCCCGAATTTTTCAACATTCGTGGGTTCGGGCCTCCAGTGCGTGTTACCGCACCTTCACCCTGGACAGGGGTAGATCACACGGTTTCGGGTCTACGCCTACAAACTATTTCGCCCTATTCAGACTCGCTTTCGCTGCGGCTACGGCTTCTCACCTTAACCTTGCTTGCAAACGTAACTCGCCGGTTCATTCTACAAAAGGCACGCCATCACCCGTTAACGGGCTCTGACTTCTTGTAAGCACACGGTTTCAGGTTCTTTTTCACTCCGCTCCCGCGGTTCTTTTCACCTTTCCCTCACGGTACTGCTTCACTATCGGTCACCAGGGAGTATTTAGCCTTGGCAGATGGTCCTGCCGGATTCAGACGGGGTTTCACGTGTCCCGCCCTACTCAGGATACGCCTAGGGTGTTCGCAGACTTTTGGTTACGTGGCTTTTACCCTCTATGGCCGGCCTTTCCAGACCTGTTCGCCTAACCTGCTGCACCCACGACGGCGTCCTACAACCCCAAGGAGCAAGCTCCTTGGTTTGGGCTAATCCGCTTTCGCTCGCCGCTACTGACGGAATCACTTTTGTTTTCTTTTCCTGAGGGTACTTAGATGTTTCAGTTCCCCTCGTATGCCTCCTATGCAGCTATGTATTCACTGCATGGTACGTGAGTATTACCTCACGCGGGTTCCCCCATTCGGACATCCCCGGATCAATGCCTGCTTACGGCTCCCCGAGGCGTTATCGTTGTTCGCCACGTCCTTCTTCGGCTCCTGGTGCCTAGGCATCCTCCGTGTGCTCTTTATAGCTTATCCAGCTATCACTTGTACGACCGAAGTCGTACCGGATTTTGATTCAGCATTGTTGCTTTGTTTCGTTTATCCAGTTTTCAAGGAACAAGTTCAACAAAATTTTCTTGGTGGAGCCAAGCGGGATCGAACCGCTGACCTCCTGCTTGCAAGGCAGGCGCTCTCCCAGCTGAGCTATGGCCCCAATTTGATGGAAAACTCCATCAAAACTGAACAAATGAGATCAAATGTTTAAATTTGTCCGCCACCCTGCAGGTGACATGGACTCCATAGAAAGGAGGTGATCCAGCCGCACCTTCCGATACGGCTACCTTGTTACGACTTCACCCCAATCATCTACCCCACCTTCGGCGGCTGGCTCCTTGCGGTTACCCCACCGACTTCGGGTGTTGTAAACTCTCGTGGTGTGACGGGCGGTGTGTACAAGACCCGGGAACGTATTCACCGCGGCATGCTGATCCGCGATTACTAGCAATTCCGACTTCATGCAGGCGAGTTGCAGCCTGCAATCCGAACTGAGACCGGCTTCTAAGGATTCGCTCCATCTCGCGACTTCGCCTCCCGTTGTACCGGCCATTGTAGTACGTGTGTAGCCCAGGTCATAAGGGGCATGATGATTTGACGTCATCCCCACCTTCCTCCGGTTTGTCACCGGCAGTCAACTTAGAGTGCCCAACTTAAGTGCTGGCAACTAAGTTCAAGGGTTGCGCTCGTTGCGGGACTTAACCCAACATCTCACGACACGAGCTGACGACAACCATGCACCACCTGTCTCCTCTGCCCCGAAGGGAAGGTACATCTCTGTACCGGTCAGAGGGATGTCAAGACCTGGTAAGGTTCTTCGCGTTGCTTCGAATTAAACCACATACTCCACTGCTTGTGCGGGTCCCCGTCAATTCCTTTGAGTTTCACTCTTGCGAGCGTACTCCCCAGGCGGAGTGCTTATTGTGTTTACTTCGGCACCAAGGGTATCGAAACCCCTAACACCTAGCACTCATCGTTTACGGCGTGGACTACCAGGGTATCTAATCCTGTTTGCTCCCCACGCTTTCGCGCCTCAGCGTCAGTTACAGTCCAGAAAGCCGCCTTCGCCACTGGTATTCCTCCACATCTCTACGCATTTCACCGCTACACGTGGAATTCCGCTTTCCTCTCCTGCACTCAAGTCTCCCAGTTTTCAGTGCGAACCGGGGTTGAGCCCCGGGCTTAAACACCAAACTTAAAAGACCGCCTGCGCGCGCTTTACGCCCAATAATTCCGGACAACGCTTGCCCCCTACGTATTACCGCGGCTGCTGGCACGTAGTTAGCCGGGGCTTTCTTCTCAAGTACCGTCACCCTCAGAGCAGTTACTCTCCGAGGCGTTCTTCCTTGGCAACAGAGCTTTACGATCCGAAAACCTTCATCACTCACGCGGCGTTGCTCCGTCAGGCTTGCGCCCATTGCGGAAGATTCCCTACTGCTGCCTCCCGTAGGAGTCTGGGCCGTGTCTCAGTCCCAGTGTGGCCGATCACCCTCTCAGGTCGGCTACGCATCGTCGCCTTGGTGGGCCATTACCCCACCAACTAGCTAATGCGCCGCAGGCCCATCCGTAAGCCACAGGTTGCCCCATGTTTCATGATTCCCCCATGCGGAGAAACCAGCTATCCGGTCTTAGCTACCGTTTCCGGTAGTTATCCCGATCTTACAGGCAGGTTGCCTACGTGTTACTCACCCGTCCGCCGCTCCAGGGGGTTTCCCGTAAGGGAACACCCCAAGCGCTCGACTTGCATGTATTAGGCACGCCGCCAGCGTTCGTCCTGAGCCAGGATCAAACTCTCCATTAATGTAGAAAGCTGACTTGCTCATTGTTGAAGCTAGCTGAGATATTGCTATCTCATGTATAACATTTGTCTCATTTGTTCAGTTTTCAAAGAGCTTTCATCACGGCTGCACTTTTTGTCGTGACAAGAATATATATTATCATTTTTCGACGAACTTTGCAACTGTTATTTTTTTACCGCCATCGCATTCGGCTTCGATTTCGATCTAACCCGTTTGCGGCGACAAGCAATAATGTATCACAAGTCATAGATAAATTGCAACTCCTTATTTTTATTACGTGTTTACTAATTGCCCGAACGCTTCGCTCCATCGCCAGACAGGAGTTGTTCCGTCGTCAGATATCCAAATCTCACCGCCCGATGAGAAAAGTTTCGGGGCCCCGCCTGCCCCAGGCCAATCAACAAACAAAAAAACCGAGGAACCTCTTTGTCCGCTTGCACCGATACAAAGAAGTCTCCTCGTCTCCATGTCTTCCTCATTCGCCAAGCAGACGAATGAGCTCCTGCTCATCGTCAATGATCCGAATGCCGAGCTCTTGCGCTTTCGTCAGCTTGCTGCCGGCGCTTTCGCCCGCAATGACGATGTCCGTCTTCTTCGAGACGCTGCCGGTCACCTTCGCCCCCAGCTTCTCCAGCCTCTTCGCCGCATCGTCACGGCTCATCGTCGTAAGCGTGCCCGTGAGGACGACCGTTTTGCCGAAAAACGGATTGCTCTCGTCCACGGCTGCCGGCGCTTCTTCCGCAATCGGAGTGACACCTGCCGCCAGCATCCGCTCTATGCTGCGCCGCATAGCCGGGTCCTGGAAGAAGCGAACGATGCTGTCCGCCACGATTCCGCCGATATCCGGCAGCGTCATCAATTCCTCCGCCGTCGCCTCCATCAGCTTGTCCAGGCTGCGGTAATGGTCGGCCAGCTCTTTGGTAGTCGTTTTGCCGGTGTTCGGAATGCCCAGGGCGAACAGGAAGGACGCGAGGTCCGGTGTCTTGCTTTTCTCAAGCGCGGCTAGCAGATTCTCCGCCTTCTTCGTCCCGAAGCGGTCGAGCTTGACCAAGTCATCGAACTTCAAGTCATACAAGTCGGACGGGTCGCGCACGCTTAACTCGTCATACAACTGCTCCGCCGTCTTCTCGCTGAACGTTTCGATATCCATCGCATCGCGCGAAGCGAAATGCGTAATCCGGCCCACCAGCTGCGGACGGCAATCCAGCCGGTTCGGACAGAACAAGTGTGCGCCCCGCAGCTCAAGCGTATGTCCGCACGACGGACAGACTGAAGGAGCCGTAATCTCCTGACCGTCGGCGTCCTCCGTCACCTTGCCGAGAATCTCGGGAATGACGTCGTTCGAGCGACGGATGTAGATGAGACTGCCGAGTGCGTGGGTCAAGTTTTTGCGGGCGATATCATCCATGTTGTTCAACGTGCAGTTCTGCACCGTGACCCCGGCAATATCGACCGGCTCAACGCGCGCAAGCGGCGTCACTTTGCCGGTACGGCCCACGTTCCATTGCACCCCTAGCAGCGTTGTCACCGCTTCTTCGGCCTCGAATTTATAAGCGACCGCCCAGCGCGGGAACTTATCGGTATAGCCGAGCACTTCGCGCGTACGCATGTCATTGATTTTGACCACCAAGCCGTCAATTAGAAAATCAAACGTGTTCCGCATGGAAGCGATCCGCTGCAGTTCTTCCTCAACCGCTTCAATACTATCCAAAAACTCGACGAGCGGGCTGACCCTGAACTGATTCGCGCGCAAAAACTCGACCATCTCCCGATGATCCCGGAATTGAACGTTGTCCGAATACCCGACGTTATAAAAATAGGCGTTTAAACGGCGCTCCGCCGTTACTTTCGGATTCAGGTTGCGCAGCGCTCCGGCCGCCGCGTTCCGGGCGTTCTTGAGCGGTTCCGCGGCCGTCTCGTTATATTTCTCAAGCACCGACAGGTTCATTATGCCTTCGCCCTGCACCTCAAGAATCCCCTCGGTATAAGGAATGCGCAGAGGCACCGACTTAATTGTCTTCACTTGAGCCAGAATGCCTTCCCCCACTTGTCCGTTGCCGCGGGTCGCCGCCTGCACGAGTTCTCCTCCGTCGTAGGTTAAATTCAACGTTAGTCCGTCGAACTTCAACTCCACCACGAACGAAAGCGGAGGAAGGGGTTCATCCGGATGCTTCGCGTTATAGTCATTGACCAGCTTCTGAGCGCGCGTATGCCACGCCATCAGGTCCTCATGGTTCTGCGCCTTGTCCAGGCTCCACAACCGCGCCAAATGCTTGTGCGGCTCAAAGCCTTTCAGAAGCTCGCCCCCGATGCGTTGCGTCGGAGAATGCGGCAGCACGACGCCCGTCTCCGCCTCAAGCTCCATCAGCTTCGCATAAAGCGCGTCCCATTCCGCATCGCTGATAGTCGGCTCGTCAAGGGTATAGTAGTGGTAGTTATGTTTGGAGATCTCTTCGATAAGGGCCTGCATGGTCTCCAAAGCATCCGGCATCGGCAAAGCCATTGGGGTTCCGTCCTCTCATGGGTTAAATTACGCTTTCTCGATCGGCGCGAACTTGGCAAGCAGCCGCTTCACGCCGACCGGGGCCGGGAATGCGATCTGCAGCTCGGTATCGTCGCCCGAGCCCTTCATGGCCACGATCGTTCCCGTGCCCCACTTGCCGTGCTTGACTTTGTCGCCCATGGCGAAGTCAAGCACCTTGGCCGGCGCCGCGGCGGCCGGCGAAGAAGCTGCCGCGGACGCGCCGCCCGCGCGGAAGCTGACGGGCGCGCCTGCGGGGCGCGCGCCAGACGTCCCTGCGGTGCCGCCGAAGCCCCCGGCGCTGCCGAAACGGCGCTCGCCGCGCTCCCACGCGGCGCCGCTGCCGCTGCGCGGGGCGAACGCGCCGCCGCCCGCGCGAGCGTTCTCCACGAGTTCCTGCGGCAGCTCGTGCAGGAACCGGGACGGCGCATTCGCCGCCGTCCGGCCGAACAGCGTGCGCATCCGCGCGCACGTCAGGTAGAGCTCTTCCTCGGCGCGGGTGATGCCGACGTAAGCGAGCCGCCGCTCTTCCTCGAGCTCCTCGTTGTCCATCAGCGCCCGGGAATGCGGAAAGACGCTTTCCTCGAGGCCGACGATGAAGACGACGGGGAACTCGAGGCCTTTGGCGCTGTGCATGGTCATCAGCACGACGCCCTGCTTGCCCGCTTCGGGATCCTCATTCATCGAATCGATATCGGCAATCAACGCAAGATCGGTCAAGAAAGAGACAAGCGACTTGTCTTCATTGCGCTTCTCGAAGTCCATGGTCACCGACAGAAACTCGTCGATGTTCTCGAGGCGGGCTTGCGACTCGATCGTGTTTTCTCGCTTCAATTCTTCCCGATACGCCGACATTTCAAGCATTTTCTCCGTTAATTCGGTAACCGACAAATAATCGACCATGCGATACAAGTTCTCGATCATCTCGCGGAATTCCGTCAGCGCGCTCCGCGTCCTGGCGCTGATGTCCAAGCTGCCCACGTTCTCCAGCATCGCGAACATGGATACGCCGTATTGGGCGGCAGCCGCCGCCAGCTTATCGAGGGTCGTATCGCCGATGCCGCGCTTAGGCACGTTGACGATCCGCGCGAAGCTGATGTCGTCGTCCGGATTGGAGACCAGACGCAAATAAGCCAAAATATCCTTGATTTCTTTACGGTCGTAGAACTTTACGCCGCCGACGATCTGATAGGGAATGTCCGATTTGATGAGAATTTCCTCGATGACCCGGGACTGGGCGTTCGTCCGGTATAAAATCGCGTGGTCCTTGAAGCGTCGGCCCTTCTCCACGTTTTTACGAATTTGACCGGTGATGTAGTATCCTTCTTCGTGCTCCGAATCGGCTTGGTACAGGCGAATCTTCTCGCCTTCGCCCTTGTCCGTCCACAAATTCTTCGGCTTGCGTCCGGCGTTGTTGGCAATGATCTTGTTCGCCGCATTCAAAATCGTCGATGTCGAACGGTAGTTCTGCTCGAGCAGAATCGTCGTCGCGTTCGGGTAATCCTTCTCGAAATCGAGAATGTTGCTGATGTCCGCGCCCCGCCAGCGGTAGATCGACTGGTCGCTGTCGCCGACGACGCAAATGCGCTTGTGCTTGTCCGCCAGCATCCGGGTCAGCATATATTGCGCGCGGTTCGTATCCTGATACTCGTCCACGTGGATATATTGGAACTTGTTTTGATAGAAATCGAGCACTTCCGGCACCTGCTTGAACAGTTCGATCGTCATCATGATCAAGTCGTCGAAGTCCAGCGAGTTGTTGAATTTCAGCTTCTTCTGATACAGCGTATACACTTTCGCCACAAGGCCGTCGAAGTAGTCGCCGATCTTCCGTTCGAACAGCTCCGGCGTGAGCAGTTCGTTCTTGGCGTTGCTGATCGCCGCCTGGATCGACTTCGGTTCGAATTTCTTCGAATCGATGTTCAACTCTTTCATACAATTCTTGATGACCGACAGCTGATCGCCAGAGTCGAGAATCGTAAAATTCGATGAAAAATCGAGCCGCGTAATGTCTCTGCGCAATATACGAACGCACATCGAGTGGAACGTCGATACCCAAATGTCCTGCCCCTGCGGGCCAACGAGCGCACTGACCCGCTCCTGCATCTCGCGAGCCGCCTTGTTCGTAAACGTAATGGCAAGAATGCTCCAGGGCGCCGCTTTGCGCGTCGCTATCAGATAAGCGATCCGATGCGTCAGCACGCGCGTCTTGCCGGAACCGGCTCCCGCCATGATCAGCAACGGCCCGTCCACCGCTTGGACCGCCCGCGCCTGCTGCGGATTGAGCTTCTCTATCGCTTTGAAAATATCTATAGGTTCGTTCATCGTTTACCTGCCCTTTCTACACGGATTCCTTGACCGCCTTCACAGTCGCCAGCGCCTGCTCCAAATCGTGGTAAACGGCGTTGCCGACTACGACGGTATGTGCGGACCGGGCCGCCTCGACCGCTTTCTCCGGACTATCCACCCCGCCGCCGTAAAACAGCCTTGCCGTGCCGAGCAGCCCGCGAACCCGCTTCACATCGTCCATATTGCCGAACATTCCGCTGTATTCCATATAAACGATCGGGCAGCGGAATAAACGATCCGCCATGCGTGCGTAAGCCTCCACGTCCTTCAAATCGAGCTCCGCCTCGGCATCGGTCACCCGCGCCGCTGTTGAATCGCCATTCAAAATAATGTAGCCTTCGGTCACGATCTGCGACCAATCCATAATGGCGCCATATTCTCGCAGCGCCTGCCGCTGACGGCCGACGATCCATTCCGGATTGCGCGCATTCAGCACGATCGGAATCAGAAACAAGTCGAACCCGGGCACAATCGCCTCCTGCTCGGATACTTCGAGCACACACGGCACCTCGTAGCGGCGAATGCGGGCAAGCAAATCGACGGTGTTGTCGAACGTGACGCCCGACGAGCCCCCGACCATAACCGCATCGGTGCCGGACAGACATATCCGCTCGAGCGCTTCATCGGACAATTCACGGTCCGGGTCCAGCTTAAACACGTGTCTCCACTGCTCCAATTGCAAATGCAAAGCAAAAGCCTCCTGTCCTTCCATCTACAAGTAGTCTATGCTACCCTGCAGGACGTGTCAATGAACCGAATAGAGAATATACGTTCGTATATTTTACCAAATTGCTCCCAAAAAAGAAAGCAGACCGGCGCGCTTCCGCGGACCGTTCTGCTTCGTGTGAATCCGTCCCGTTATGAGACGGTTTTGAACTCGGTAATTCTCAATCGATCTCCCTCGATGAGGTATTCCGACTCGTGCTGCATGACCGACTTGGCCAAATCCTGCTGCACATTCGCCCCGCTGAGCGAGACCCGGTATTTGCTCGCGTCGGGCTGTGATTTCTTCAGCTCGTATTTCCCCCACTCGCTGCGCAGCCCGAGCATGGCCTTCGTGCTGTTCGCCTGATACGTTCCCAGACGATCGTCGCGCCGGTAGAAGTAGGCGAGCATCCGGTCGGCCATCTCCCGGTTATACACCTGCATGAGTGTGGTCCGCATCTCTTCCATCGCGTATTTGTCCATTTCGCCGGTAACCGGGGAGGACAGCACTTGATGCGTCCAATCGTCGATTTGCTTGATCCAGCCGATGATTTGCTCGTCGGACTGGGTCATCACGCTTTTATCCATTGAGGGCGGCGTAATTTGGCCGATCGTTTGCAGGAGACGCTCGCGCCCTACCGTCTTCTGCATCGTTTTCATATCGGCGGCATCGCCGGCGCTTTGCGACTGGCAACCGGCAAGCAGCGCCGCGGCGAGCGCTAAGGTCAGGATCGTTCTCATGGAATGAGGCCCCTTCCGTCATGGCGTTTTTTTCGTATTATGGGTCAAAAACGAAAAAGTATACTTTCCTGCGCCATGTGGAGCCTTTTTCCTGACGCGGGGCGATGCTGGTGCGGAGCTGCCACCCCCAAAAAAGGAGGTCCCCGCGAATTTTTTGCTATCTCATTCAGGCATTCCGTAGCTCCGGATTTAAAAAAGGGGAATCCATATGCAGAAACCGAAATTGTTCCGAAGAGGATCTGCTCCTGCTGGAATCGGACCATCAGGAACGGATGGATACGATGAATTATCTATTATAGCCTGGGTCCCCCGGCTTGTGCCGGGGGATTTTTCAGCCAGAAGCTGCTCACCTTAAAATACGTATTTACTGGCGTTCGCTTGCTGCTGCGCGGATTGCGCTTTGTTCTGGACACCGTTCGAGCTTGATGACACGTTTGAGCTCGTCGCCGCGTCGGAGGAGCCGTTGAAGCCGTAACCGGTGGCGCTTTGGCCTTGGCGTCCTGTCGCCGAAGCGTTGTAGCCGGTCGAAGCGTAGCTTTGCTCCTGCTGGTTTTGGCTGCCGTATGCCTGTTGGTTCGAACCGTATTTGGCGCCGGCGCTCGCGTTCGTGTAGTCCTGCGACGCCTTGGTCGCGTAATAATCAGAGACGTCCGTGCCGGAAACGGAAGATTTCACATTGTTGTGTTCCGAGTCTTCTACCGAAGATGCGCCGTAGCCGTAACCCGTTTGAACGGACGAGCCGAAGCTCGAAGCTGCCGGCGATTGACTGTAGCCGGCCGATGACGTCTGGCTTTGGTTCTGTTGCCCGGAGACCGACGACGAGAGCATGCCGCTGTAATGCGACGAGCCTGCCGCATAGCCCGGCATCTGGGCGTACGATGGCTGCGAGGGTTGGAACGATGGCTGTTGTTGTCCGAATGGCTGCTGATAAGCGCCGCCGGCGAAAGAACCGTGCACCGCCTGCTGCACAATCGCCTGCAGCTGCTCGGCTTTCTGAATTTGCTGCGAAAGCTCCTGCTGCACTTCCAGCTGCGTGGCCATCTTGATCGAGCCGTAACCGCCCAACTGCGACAGCACGTCAAAGAGCTCCGCCTGGTCTTGCAGCGTCTTTTGCGATAGGCTTGCGAACATTTGGCGAATCGCCGGATGCGTCGCTTCAAGCGCCGCCGTCGTATACTCGCGCGCCGTACGTTTCAATTCGGATAATACGAGATTGGCGACATCCTGTTCATTCAAGTGCAGGTGAAGCGCTTGGGCTTGCCCCGCTTGCGTGTTGATCATTTGATTTTGCTGGTACATGCTTTGCCGGACCTCCTATGTATGCCTTAATGGGACATTTGTGTATGCTGCTGCAGCGTTCTTAACAATTGGTCGGTGTTTTGCAGACGATCCTGCGCGATTTGCGCCAGCTTTTGCTTGAGCTGTTGGTTTTGGCTCTCCGCTACGCCTTGTACGGCGATTTTGGCGAGCAGCTCTTCGTTTTTCAGGCAATCGGAGATGTAGGACAGCTCCTTGGAGCTTACCGAGTTGACGGATTGTTGTTGGTTATACATGGATGGGTCCTCCTTTCCTCAGTTGACCAGGATAAACGGCTTTGCCACCCTTGTGCTGCAAGGACTGGCGCGTTTTGTTACGGTTGATGCAAACAAACTATACCTTCTAAATCAACCAAGATTAGGATGTCCGGCCAGTGGGAAATTATGTATCGGGGGAATAAAAAAATCACCCCTTCCTCCGGGAACGGAACCATCGCGTCCGCTTGGAGAAAAGGATGAGGGTTCAACCACCTTAATCGTTAGGCCGTCTTCTTGATTACAAGGAGGAGAGAAGAAGCCGAACGAATGGCCACCCGCTCAATACATTTGCTCCCTTGGCCATTCCGTTCCTTGAGGAGACGCTTCGATCGAGGGCAAACCCATTTCCTCCAGAGCAATGTTCAAGTAATCGGTCTTGGCACGAATAGGGTAAAGCTCCGGCGCCATTCCCGGAAAGCGTTCCTCCAACCTCTGCAGCGTGTTCAGATCTCGCGGGTAAACCGCTGCATCCCAGCGGACGTTCGAGAGCACCCGCCAAGCAACGGTTTGAGGGATTCCGGTCGATGCCTGCACCCGCTTGGCGGCGCGTGCAGGCTCGCTGCGCATCAGCTGGTGCACCCGAACGTGAGCCTTCAAATAAGCGATAACGATAGCCTCGTTGTTGGCCGCCCATCGCTCGCCCGCCACCAGGCCGGTCAAATAGTCCTCATACATGCCTTCCTCAAAAAGTACCGTGCCCGCGCCCCAGTGCCGCAGCAGGCTCAAGTACGGCTCCCACATTGCGCTGGCGCCGACGCGTCTATCGACGATGTCTGTCAGGCTTTCGCTCATTGACCGGTGGATGACGTTAGGATGCTCTTGTTCCGCTGCGCCGATCGAGGTAAGAAGCCGATTCAGGCGCATGCCCGCGCTGGAATTGGCAACGGTCGAGATGGTCACGTTCGCAAGATCATCCGGCTTTCTTATGATGCTGTTTGACGGAACGACGACCGATATGCCTTTGCCATTCCGGGTTTTTCCGTCAAAGGCGAGCAGTACGGGTTGAAAATTCGGCAGCAGTTTCCCCAGTGAGCTGCAGATGCGTATCGGGTAATCGCCGAGCGAGGCAATTTGGATCAAGCCCGAAATAAGGCCTTCCACCAGTTCCAGGCCGTTCTCCGCATTATGCCACAAGACCTTAATAGGACGATGCGGAAATTGTTTGCGCAGCTCCTCTTCGAAGAACCCAAGCTCCTTCATAATTAGCGGGCTCCACATATGCGCCGTTCCGCTCTGATACCCGATGGAGACGGTCAGGCTCTCGGCAGGCGCGCTTTCCGGCCGGTCCGCCGCAGCCCCGCATACGGAGTGGGATTTAATCCACATCTGCAGTTCGTCGGGATCAAAGAACACTTCTTTGCCAATCTTGATGGTCGGCAGCTGCTTGCTTCGGCGCCAGCGGTCTATCGTAGCGCGGCTAATACCGAATACGCTCATCGCCTCTTGTAAAGTAATCAGCCTGAAGCCTTTATCCTTGGGAAACAACAAGAACGCCCCCTTTTCCGTGAAATCCGATTATACAAATTGGAATAATTTTATTTTAACGAATGACCCCCCTCGCATCAAGATGAGTAAAATTTCCATTTAATGGTTTTGTTGCTCATTGATCGTCTATTGCTGCTCAATGTTCATCCCCTTATTGACTCCCTCAATCGGGGGATGCTATCATTCGGGTTGTGTAATACAAAGTAAACCACTAGGAATTAATCCGATGTCAACTGGTTAACCAGAGACACTGCGCCTTTCTCCAAAGGATCGCTGTGTCTTATTTGCATTGAGGGAGGAGAATAGGTTATGCAGACAAGGGAATATACGACCGATGTGTTGATTGTCGGCGGCGGCACGGCGGGAACGATGGCCGCCATTAAGGCGAAGCAGGCGAATCCTGACGTACAGGTGCTTGTTCTCGACAAAGCCGATATCCGGCGGAGCGGAGCAATCAGTATGGGTATGGACGGGTTGAACAACGCCGTCATTCCGGGGAAAGCCACGCCCGAGGAATATACGCGGGAAATTACCGACTCGAACGACGGCATTATCGATCAACGGGCCGTTTACCGACAAGCGTCCGAATGTTACGACATCGTAAAGGAGCTCGATTCGTGGGGGGTCGATTTCGAGAAGGATGCCGAGGGCAATTATGAGGTTTACCGTGTGCACCGGAAAGGGCGTTATGTTCTGCCGATGCCGAAAGCGAGCGACTTAAAGCTGATTCTCGCCAAAAAGGTAAAGCAGATGCGCTGCAAAGTCGTCAACCGCGTCATGGCGACAAGACTGCTGACGCAGGGTAACCGCGTAGTCGGCGCACTTGGCGTAGACGTAACGACCGGCGAGCTCGTGGTCGTACACGCGAAGGCCGTCGTCCTGACGGCCGGTGCGGCGGGACGTATGGGTCTTACCGATTCGGGCTACCTGTACAGCACCTACGAGAACCCGACGAACTCCGGCGAAGGATTCGCGATGGCTTATCATGCCGGAGCTGAGCTGACCGGAATCGAGTGCTATCAGATCAATCCGACGATGAAAGATTATAACGGCCCCGCCTGTGCCTATGTGGCCGGTCCGTTTGGCGGCTATACCGCCAATGTGAATGGCGAGCGGGTAACGGGCTGCGATTATTGGAGCGGCGAGCTGATCATGAATATGTGGAAGCTGGCCAATAAAGGCGAATGGCCGTTGTTCCTCAAGCTGACGCACCTGGACGACGAGACGATCTCCAAGATTGAATCGATCCTGCACCACAACGAGCGGCCGAGCCGCGACAGCTTCCATGCCGGACGGGGCAAAGACTACAGGACGGATATGGTTGAGCTGCATTTCTCCGAAGTAGGGCTCTGCAGCGGTCACAGCGCTTCCGGCGTTCTCGTCAATCACGAAGCGGAAACGTCGATGGAAGGACTGTATGCGGCGGGAGATATGGCGTCGGTTCCCCATCAATATTTGCTCGGTGCGCTGACCTTCGGCAAAGTCGCCGGTACGAACGCTTCGAACTATGCTGCACAGACGGAACGGCTTGGCGCGGATCCGTCGCAAATCGAGGCGGAAAGAGCGCGGATCGAAAGGCTGCGCGCGAACCCGAACGGTGTTCCGCATCAACAGGTGGAGTACAAGATCCGCCGTATCGTCACCCAATATTTGATGCCGCCCAAGACCACGACGAAGATGGAAATCGCCCTGGAGAAAATCGAGCACTTCCGCCGCGTCGACCTGGAGCTGCTCGGCGCGAACGATCCGCACGAGCTCGGAAGAGCGCTTGAAATTCACAGCATCGTCGACTGCGCCGAGCTTATGGCGAAAGCGTCGTTGTTCCGCAAGGAAAGCCGCTGGGGCTTTTACCACTATTATCTCGATTATCCGGAGCGCGACGATGCCAACTGGCTGAAGCGAGTCATTGTGAAGAAAGGCGCTGACGGCGAAACGCAGCTGACCACGCGTGATCTGCCGCCGTATATATTCGAGCCCCAACGACCATCATCCGAAGAAGGAGTGAGTAAACATGAGCAATCGGTCAGCTAATTTCGTTTCGCAACGGGTGGAAGCAAGCGTCATCATCGACCGGGATAAGTGCATCGGCTGTGATATCTGCGTTCAGGTATGCCCGATGGGCATTCTCGCACTGGACAAAGACGGAAAAGCGTATATGAAATACGACGAATGCTGGTACTGCACCCCATGCCAAACCGACTGCCCGGTTGATGCGGTGCGCGTGAATATCCCCTATTTGGTCCGATAAACCCATCGGTCAAACGACATCATCTCATTAATTATGATTTCTACTAGGAAGGCGGGGAATCCCCATGTCGAATCGTATCCGAAATGTAAGCTTACTCTTGGTCCTGGTCCTAGCGTCCGTTCTGCTGCAAGCTTGCGGAGCATCCGGCAGCACGTCCGAGACCGCCTCTTCCGCCCCTGCGGGATCTTCCGCTGCACAGGCGGAAGAGGCAACTGTGACGATCGGGTATCAATCTCCTACGGCACAGACGTGGGGAGCACTCATTATAAAGAACAAAAAACTGTTTGAAAAACACTTGAAGGAGGTCGCGCCGGACAGCCGTGTGAAGGTGGAATGGTTCGACGCGCCTGCCGGTTCGGTCTTGAACAACAACATGAACGGCGGGAAAATCCAGATTTCTTTCCTCGGCGACATGCCTTCTCTGCTGAACGGGGTTCTCGGTATTACGCAGCCGAACTACCATTCCGTCTTCCTCGCATTCGACGGTAAAGGCGTTCAAGGCCGCAACCAGGCCATTCTCGTGCCCAAGGGCAGCGACATCAAGGTAATCGCTGATTTGAAGGGCAAGACCATATCGACCCCGATCGGAAGCAGTGCGCACCGTATGCTGCTCGATTCGCTCCGCAAGGAAGGCTTGGTCGATCAAGTGACGGTCGTCGATCAATCGGTAACCGTCGGGATGCAAAGCATCGAACAGAACAAAATTGCGGCTCACTCCACATGGGAACCCTACCCTACCCTCATGCAGCAAAAAGGGATCGGCACCGTGCTGCAGTTCGGCGAAGCGACGCAAATCGATTACTTGGCCGGTGTCGTCGCCAACCTGGACTGGGCAAAGGCGAACCAAGCTTATGTCATCGCCTTTCTAAGGGCGCTGAACGAGGCTCATGAGTTTGCGCGGAATAACCCGGAGGAGACGGCTAAAATTTTTGAGGAAGAAAGCAAGTTCCCGCATGAGGTGTGCGTCAAAATGGTGCAAAACATCCGTTTCGATGCGGCCGTCTACAAGAAAGACTTGAACACGCTGAATGGAAGCATCGAGTTTCTGTCAAGCATCGGAAAGCTGCAGAAGAAGCTGGATCTAAACGCTTTCGTCGACGATTCGTATTTAAGGGAAGCGATCCAATCGACCGGTGGAACGTATTTGACCGACGCTGAGCTGCAGGGAGACTGGATTCAAGGGAAGGTTTACTAAAATGAGACAAACCAGGCTGCAAGTCCCTGGGCTGCTGCTTCGAGCCGTTTCGGTAGCCGCCTTCGTTTTGCTCTGGAAATGGGCCGTGGATGTCAACATCCACTGGCCGCTCCAGTTCGGCAACCTGCCGGACCCTATCGATATCCTGGCGGAATGGTATCGTAATTTGTTTACCCCCCAATATCGGCAGGACATAGCGATCAGCACATCCCGCGTGCTGACGGGCATCGCTCTCGGCTTCACGACGGCGGTGCCTCTTGGCTTATGGATCGGCCTCAAACGGACTGCGAACCATACGCTGTACACCAATCTGGAGCTGTTCCGGCCGATTCCGCTCATTGCTTATTTGCCGGTCGCGATGCTATTATTCCGCACGATCGAAAGCAGCATTATTTTTATTACCTTCATCGGTGCTTTCTTTCCCATCCTGATCAGCTCGCGGGATGCAGCGAGGCGTGTTTCCCCGGCGCTGGTGCAAGCCGCCCGCTGCCTGGGCTGCGGTCCGGTCCGGGCCGTCTGGAGCGTATATTTGCCTGCGATGGCACCTGAAATATTCACGGGCTTGTCTGTCGGCATCGGGGCGTCATGGATGGGGGTCATTACAGGGGAAATGATGTCCGGTCAGACGGGCATTGGCTATTCCACCTGGCAGGCGTATCACCTGCTCGATTACAAGGAGTCGATTATCGGCATGTTTACGATCGGGGCGCTCGGTTATTTATCGTCGGCGTTCGTGCGGACGGTTGAACGGTTTCTTATTCGCTGGCAGTAAGGTATGGAAGGATGCAAGACTTCAGTTATCAAACTAAAAGATCGGGGTGATGGCCCTTGTTTGTCGAATTAAAGCAGGTGTTTAAAGAATACGGGGCAGGGACGAGCCAGTCGGTGCATGCGCTGCAGGATATTCAGTTATCGATAGCCAAATCGGAGTTTGTTTGTTTGCTCGGTCCGTCGGGATGCGGCAAAAGTACGCTGCTGAAACTACTCTCCGGTATTGAGGAACCGACCGGAGGCGAGATCCAAATCGACGGCTCGCCGGTGAAAGGGCCTTCGACCGAGCGCGGCTTTATTTTTCAGGATTACGCGCTCTTTCCGTGGCTCACCGTTCGCGGCAACATCCGGTTCGGCATGGCGATGAAACGTATTCCGCGCCGTCGTCAGCGGGAGCTCCTTGATCAATATTTAATGAAGTTCGGACTTGCCGATTCCGCTCATTTATACCCGAAGCAGCTCTCCGGCGGCATGCGCCAACGGGTAGCCATCGCCCGCGCGTTATGCCTGAACCCGCGAATCCTGCTCATGGATGAGCCTTTCGCTGCACTGGACGCGATCCTGAGGCAAAAAATGCAGGAAGAAGTCGTCCGGATCTGGGAGCGAGAAAACATCACCTTCGTGCTGGTCACGCACGATGTGGAGGAAGCGATCTACATGGCGGACCGTATCGTCGTCATGTCTCCCAGACCCGGACGGATCAAAGAAACGGTCACCGTCAATTTGCCGCGTCCGCGCAGACGGACCGACGCGAGGTTCGTGGAACTGCGCGCCCGGCTGCTGGACTTATTGGAAGACGAGAAGATCAGATCGTACCCGCATGCGGTTTCTCAAACGCTCTTGCAGCAAACGGCGACGGAGTAAGCGTTCCGGGCCGGGAGCCGAGCTACTTAAGCCAGATCCCTGACTTGGCTAAGGTCGGGGATTTTTTGCCGTCCCGGCTTCAGGTTTTTCCCGGCTCATCCAGCTCTGGCCCCAAGACGGTGCAGCGCCGGTTCAAATGCGGGTATAGCCGTAGTACCGAGACGAGAGTTACCGGCGTTAACCGCGGTGCATGAACCGGGGGCGTCCCCCACAGCATGAGCCCATTTGAGTTCGCCGTCGATACAGCAAAGGCCGGCAAGCATACCCTGAGGTATCCTTGCCGGCCTTGTACCCTTGGCCTATTGCTGAACAAGCAATGGCGGATCGCTTTCCTTCGTGCGGGGACTTCGCCGCGAATGCGCCGGAGCTGCACTTGCAGCCCGCCCGCCGCCTCCTTACGGCGCTGCCTTCGCCTTGTCGGCCAGCTCCTGCACGGCTGCCGTCGGTACGGCAAACGCCCATTCACCGCCTTGCTGCGAGATCCACACGACGTCCCCCGCGGCCTTGCCCGCGTACGCGACGGTCGTCTCCGCGCCTGCGGCTTCGCCGGCGACCTTCAGCTCGATCCGCAGGTCCGGCTGATCAAGCCCCTGCACCTCGGATGCGCGCTTCGCCTGCTGCTCCGTGACCAAAGACGCCGCCCGGTCCAAGAACCCGGTCGCATCCGTACCGGTCAACTCGCGTTCGCCGAGCTTCCACTTGGATTCGAACGACGACTTGTCAGGCTCCGTCTTCGTTAACGTCCAAGCCGCGCCCTTCCAGTCCACGGTCAACTCGCGTACCTTCTCGTACTCGACCTTCACAGCCCGCTTCTCCATAAAATCGACCGGCTGCTTCGCCAGCGACTTCACGGTCGACTCGGCGAGCTGGAACACCTCCGGCGCATCGCCGAGCTTCGCATAATACGAGCCGCCGACCGGGACGAGGTCGCCGACGGCCAGCGTCCGTTCCCCTCCGTCCACCAGCTTCACGGTGAACATCTGCTTCGGCGCGGCCAAGCCGAACTGCTCCAGTTCGGCTGCCGCAGCGGTCACGACCTTATCCTTTTTCACCGAAACGAACGTATCCACCCATGCGTCCGCCGAGCTGCTGTCCAGAGGAAGCGCGGTCGGCTTCGTCATCGTCCATCCGCCGTCCTTACGCTCCAGTACCGTTTCCGTATCGCCGTTCTTAACTGTATAGCTTGCCACTTCTTCCTTCTTCACCGTTACAAGGGCAGGCGCCTCTTGCGTTTTCTCTTTAAAAAAATCTTGACTCGACGCATACCAGAATCCCCCGATGCACAGTACCACCAACACGATCGTCGGGATCAACCGTCTCATCCTTTTCTCCTCCTCCACCAAATGAAGCCGCCGATCAGGAGGAACAACAGCGGGAAGACTACGACGGTACCCAGGAAAATCATGTTCGCCTGCTCGCCCGTCACGAGCGCCGTCGACAAGTTGTCGCCTTCCCGCGGCCGGATCGTCACTTGATCCTTCTGCTCCTGCAGCCAACCGACGCTGTTCAGCGCGAAGTCCCGGTTGCCCTGCTGCTGGATGTATCGATCGACAAGGAATGTCGAACCGCCGAGCACGACCGCCTTCGGCTTCTTCTCCTTATTCTCCACGACAAAGCCGAGCTCGAGCGGTCCCGCCACGTCGGCTGCGTCCTTCTTGCTGGTGCCTTGTCCCGCGAGCGCCTTCAAGTCGGTCTCGCCGTAGGCCTTATCCGTCGTAGACAAAATGGCCGTCGCCGGATAATCCGCATTCGGCTGGTCGACCTTCAACGTCACCGCCAGCGTCATGACTGTCAGCAGGTTATATTCCTGCAGCTTCCGCGTAATTTCATGGCCGCTGTACTCCGGCACGATGCTAAGCGGATCGTACATGGCGCTTTGCTTCGGCTCGATCGCAACCGCATGCTGGTCCTTGATGCCGTAGGCGGACATAAGCGCGTCGATATTTTTCCATTTCGAAGACATGTCCGGGTTAAAGCCAAGCGCAAGGTACAGCTTGCCCTTGCCGTCCATATAGGCCTTGACGAGCTCCGCTTCCTTGTCGCTCAGGTCGGTTTCCGGACCGACAATGACGAGCATCTCGGCGTCGTCCGGAATTTTGCCTTCGCGCAGCAGGTTGAGCTCTTTCACCTCGTAGTTCGCGCTTTCCAGACCCGAACGCCAGAGCGTCATCTGCGTCAGCGGAATTTCATTATGCCCGCTCAGGAAATACAGCTTCCGCTTCTCCTTAACGTTAAAATTCACCAGCGCCTGCGTCAGCTTCTCCTCGCCGCTGAAGCTGTAGCCGTTCGGATTTTGTTGGCTCGGCAGGAACATGTCGTAGAAAGGCAGCGTCTTCTTCTGCTCCCCGCTCTGCACCACGAGCGTCCCGGCCGGGTCGACTTCGTACTGCTTCGCGACCGCAGGGTTCGCGACGGCATCGTATTCTTCGAACGTAATCCTGCCGCTGCGCTTCTTGTACTCCTCCACAAGCTCCACCACTTCGCGCTTCATATATGGATTCGTCTCCGTCGTCGTAAACGACAAGATCCGGATATCCTTATCCAGGGCGCTGAGCGTTTGCTTCGTTTGATCGGATAACGTAAATTTATTGTTTTGCGTCAAATCGACCTGCATGTTTTTGGCGGAATTCAAGAAGATCGTCAGCACGATAAAAATGCCGATAACCGCCAGCGACAATACAGTCGCATTCGTTCCGCGGATCCATTTATTCACTTCGCATCTTCCCCCTTCCCGGTTTATCTCCAGCGCTTGCGTTCCAGCACTTGGATGCTAAGCACCAGAAACACCAGAATGAACGTCACGTAGAACAGCACGTCGGCGAAATCGAGCACACCCTTCTGCAGGTCGGCGGCCCGGCTGACGATGGAGAACATGCCGAGAAAATCTTTGACTTTCCCGCCTACCGTATCCCCGAGCCACTCGATCGTCCAGAACACGAGCAGGATGGCGAATGCCGCGATACCCGACACCATCTGGTGCGCCGAGAGTGAAGAGGCGAACAAGCCGACCGCCATCATCGCCGCTCCGACCAGGAACATGGCCAAATACGACAGCCACAGCACCGGCTGATCGAGCGGGCCGTAGGCGCTTAAGATAAGCGGATACAGCAAGCTGCCCGCCACCAGCATCAGCAGCACGGTCAGCGCCGACGCATACTTGCCGACGACGATCTCGGTTATGCTGACCGGCGAGGTGAGCAGCAGCTCGTCGGTGCCCTGCCGCAGCTCATCGGAGACGAGCCGCATCGTCAGCAGCGGGATGATGAACAGAAACACGAACGTCACATTGCCGAACACCGGCCGCACGTCGACCACATAGGGCGGGTACAAGAAATTGGCGCTGAAGAAATACCCCGCGATCACGAAAAAGAAAGCGAACGCCGCATACGCGATCGGCGAATAAAAGTACATTTGCAGCTCTTTGCGGGTCATGGCCATCGTTCTACGCACGGGCGTTCACCTCCTTCTCTTCGGATTCGGCTTCGGCGACTTCGAAGGAATTGGAATCGGAGCCGGCATCAGCATCGTCCAGCTTCTCATCGGTCGTCAGCTTCAGGAAGATGTCCTCCAGGCTGAGGCTCTCCTTCTTCATCGCCAGGATCGGCAGTCTCCGCTCAGCCATCCGGTAGAAGATCGCTTCGCGAATGTCCTCCCGGTCGCTCGCCGCGACAACGGCCTTCACCGTTCCCGACTCAGACCCGGACCCGTCCGCTAAAGACGTCGAACCTTCAGCCGTCGCTTCTTCCCCGGCAGCCGCTTCGCCTGCCCGCTCCTCAAGCGGCGCCGCTATGGCCGGCTGCGATTCGGCCTCGGATGTCAGCTCACGCACCGAGGATACGCCCGGCGTTGCGCGAAGCTCGGCCAGCACCGTCTCGCGCGGACCTTTCACTTCCAGCGACACCTCGAACGTATCGTTCAGCGAGTTCGCCAATTGATCCGGCTGTCCGTCGAGCACGATGCGTCCCTGATGCAGAATGAGCACCCGGTTGCAGAGCGCGTTGATTTCCGGCAAAATGTGCGTGCTCAGCAGCACGGTATGATTTTCCCCGAGCTCGCGGATAAGCTGGCGGATTTCAATAATCTGCTTCGGGTCGAGGCCCGAGGTCGGTTCGTCCAGCACAAGCAGATCCGGTCCGTGCAGAATGGCCTGCGCAAGCCCGATCCGCTGCTTGTAGCCCTTGGACAGGCTGCGAATGATTTGCCGCTCCCGGCCCTGCAGGCCGAGGCGCCCGATCACCTCGCTGATACGCTGCTTCTGCTCCCGTACGGGAATATCCCGTAGGTCGGCGATGAATTTCAAATACGACAGCACGGACATTTCCGGGTAAAGCGGCGGCGTCTCCGGCAAATAACCGATTTTTTGCCGCGCCTTTTTCGGATGATCCGCCATGGACAATCCGTCAATCGCAATCGATCCGCGCGAAGGGTTCAAGTAGCCGGTGATCATGCGCATCGTTGTCGTTTTGCCCGCACCGTTGGGTCCCAGAAACCCCACGATCTCGCCCCGGCTCATCGAGAAATCGATGTCACGGACGCCCCTTTGATTCTCATACAACTTGCTGACCTGTTTGACCTCAAGCACGTCAAAACCTCCCATCGTTAAAACCTATCCTTCATATGCCCTTTACCTACAGCCATTTCCAACTTAAGGCCGGTCTAACCACAAGCAACAGGATAAGGGCGGAACAATAATGCCAGCTTAACCAAAGCTGAAAATTTGCTTAAAAAAATGTGTCTAACTTGTGAACTTTCGGCACTCGTCGCAGAGCTCGAAGCCATTTGGTATAATGGAAGCTACATCCAATCCCTTGCAAGGAGGAACTGCATGGTCATCGCTATCCTCATCCTGCTGTTCGGCATTCTCGTCTTTGTCAGTATCGCCCTGTTGAATCGCGGGCAAACGCAGCGCCGACGCCATCGCGGCGGTACGTCAGGACCCGGCCGTCAGCCGTTGTACGAAGACGGTCCTTTGCCCGAAGCGCTCGGTATCCAGCCGGATCTTCCGCTGAGACCGGCCGTGGAAAGGCTCGAACAGGCGCTTGCCGGGGATTTCCCGGCGATGCTCCGAGAACGTGTGCAGCGAAAGCACCCGCAAATGACGACGTCCGAATTCAACTGGAAGTTCCTTGAATTAAAACGATATTTTCTGATGACGGCGATATTAAAGGACGTACCGATGTTCAGCGAGGCCGTCGACGACATTTGGCACGAAATGCTGATGTTTACCCGCGAATACCATCGATTCAGCGAAGCTTTCGTCGGCTCCGTCATCCATCACGCACCGCACAGCGGCGGAGAACCGGATCCCGGGGGACGGGCATGGTTCGACTGGGTATACGCGAATCTGTTCATCCCGACTCCGTACTCCTCACGGATTTGGACGCCGTTCTTCCGGTATCCGCTCGACCGCGGGCGCCTGGAGGAACTGCGGGAAGCGGACGAGGCCGAGCTCGCTGACCTCCTGTTCAACCGCAAGGCTGCTGAACGTTATCCCGAGATCGGGGAGACGATCGCCCGCTTGATCCGCAAAGCCAAGGAGCAAGCGGCGGACGCCGAGACCGGCGCCGTCTACTCCGCCGAGAAACCCGCGCACGATTCCGCAAGCTACATGCCGTATTTGGCCGGGGCGCTCATCGTATACTCGGCGGCGGATCTCGGCGATTTCGACGATTTGATGGCGCAGCACTACGCTGAGGAGGAGGCGCGCCGCCGGGAACAGGAGCATGCAGCCTCGAGCTCCTCCGGATGCGGCAGCAGCGGCTGCTCCGGCTCATGGAATGACGACCGCGGCGGCGGGAGCGATGACGGGGGCTCCTCGTCCGGCGGTTCGTCTTCCGGCTGCTCCTCATCCAGCTGTTCATCCGGATGCGGCGGAGGCGGCGACTAATAAAAATAGCGGAACTCTGGTGCGCCATTGCCCTTCTCCCGACCCGTGAGGGTTGATCTCGAGGCAAATCCAGCATCATTGTTCCGCTATTTTCGCTATTTTATGGAAGAACCCGGAAACGGGCCGAATGTGGCACTATCATTCCGTTATTGCAGCTGGGCAGAAGCTATTGGCGCCCGCCCCCGCCGGCTTACTTCACCAGCTGTCCGCGCGTCACGCCGAGCTGGTTCGTCGATTTGAGCGTCTTCCAAACGGTCGTTCCCGTAATCTCGCCCCGCAGCGCCCGTTCGTACAAACCGATCACTTCGCGCACCTTCTCCGGCGTTTCTTCAAGAAACTCTGTGCGGTACCGGCCTACGCCGAGCTCCATGAAATTCGCCAGGTATTCCGCGCCCGATTGGTCGATCGCGTTGTACACGGTGTTGCGGCATCCTTCGTCCACACGCACCGGATGCGAGAAGCCGACGCGGTCCTTCAGCGAAGCGCGATGCTCCTCGCAAGGGCGGCCGCAGTTCGTGTAGTCCGTACCGGGACTCATGAACGTACAGTACACGCAATGCTCCGTGTGGAACATCGGCATGTGCTGATGAATGACAATCTCGAGCCGCGACGTCTCGCTGCGGCGCAGCAGATCGACCATCTGTTGGATGTTCAGGTCGTAAGACGGCGTCACGCGCGAAAGCCCGGCATCCAAGAACAGCGACACCGCCTTATGGTTGGCCACGTTCAAAGAAAAGTCGCCGATCAGTTCCGGCTGCGGCTCGTTCGGATGCTCCGCCAAATACCGCATAAACCAGTAAACCGCCCCCGTGTTGCGCACCAGCACCGCATCCGGTCCGAGGTTCAAAAAATTTTTGAAATAGCCCGTCTCTCCGGGCATATGAATGCGCGGCGTCGCAAGCGCAATCCGCTTGCCCGCCCGGCGGCAAGCTTCCACAGCCGCCGGGAACTGCTTGATGAATTCAAAGTCGGCGTAGATCAGATCGACGTTCGTCTCAACGGCCGCCTCCACCTGCGGCAGGCTGCGGCACAGCGCCGTCAGCCGCGCCTGCGCCTTCCCGCCCTGCGGCGTTGCCGGCTTCGCCGGCGCCGCAGGCGTATCGCTATAAACGTCCACCGACCGCTTCACATAAGCGCGCGGGCGCTCCCGCTCGGCGAGCAGCAGCTCCGCCGCTTGGCGGCGCATCTGATTCAGCTCGCGCATCGGCAAGATTAAGTCGCCGTTCAAGTGGACGTCGACCGACTCCAAAGCGAACACCGTACCGCCAAGACGCCCGAACTGCTCTTCGAACAGCGCGGCGTCCATCGGCCGCTTCTCGGCCGGGACGAGCGGAAGCTCGGACTCGACGGTTACCGTGTGCCCGGCGGCCGTGTCCGTCCATACGCTGCGCAGCGGCTGTCCGGCCGCGCCGGTCACCTTCACGCGCACCGGAAAGACGCGGTACGGCTTGTCCGTTTCGTACGTCTGGCGCAGCCGCTTGTCCAGATGCGGATCGTTCGTTTTCCAGATCCGGTCGCCCACATGCACCCGGCTCAAGTCAACATCATTGCGCCCCGGAATAATCTCGATCACGCCGCCCGGCGCCTCGCCCTCGAACTTCGCGCCCTTGCGCCGCAGGTCGTAGACCCGGCCGCCCTCTTCCTTCTTGGTCGGGTCGCCCGCGTCGAACACGATGCCGTCGCCCCGCTTCAACGGCGCCTCAAGCTCGCACACCACGCCGTCGCGGAGGATCTGCTTGACGCGGCCCAAGTAAACGCCCCGGCTTTTCGGATACGTGCCTTCGACAAGCTGTTTATTGTTCGTGCCTTTGAGGAAGCCGTACGTAAAGCCGCGGGAGAAGCTTTGCTCCAGCTCGCGAAGCTCTTCCTTCGTCGGCTGCGGGTTCTCGCCGTCGAAATAACGGTCGATCGCGCGGCGATACTTGCCGACGACGTTCGCCACGTACTCCGGGCTTTTCAGCCGGCCTTCGATCTTGAACGATTTCACGCCCGCCTCGATCAATTCCGGGATCAGCTCAATGGCTGCCAAGTCCTTGGGCGACAGCAGGTACGCCACATCGCCCATCGGTTTCGGCTGCCCGTCTACCATTAAATCGTACGGCAGTCGACAGGCCTGGGCACATTCGCCGCGGTTCGCAGAGCGCCCGCCCCACATTTCGGAAGTCAAGCACTGTCCCGAATACGAGACGCATAACGCTCCGTGCACGAACACTTCCATCGGCAGCTTCGCCTGCTCCCCGATCTGCCGGATTTGCTTCAAATTATTTTCACGCCCGAGCACCACAATCTCCATATTGTACGGCTTCGTAAACTCCACCGCTTCGGGCGACGTAATCGTCATTTGGGTCGAGCCGTGAATCGGGAAGTCCGGAGAGATCTCCCGAATCAACCGCACCAGCCCCAAATCCTGCACGATAACCGCATCGACGCCTGCATCGATACAAGCTTCGATCAGCAGCCGCGCATCATCCAATTCCTCTTCGAACACCAGAATGTTAAACGTCAAATACCCCTTGACCCCGTATCGGTGCAAGAACGACATAATGTCCGGAAGCTCGTCCGTATAAAAATTGTTCGCCCGAGCCCGCGCGTTAAACTTCTCCACCCCGAAAAAGACGGCGTCCGCTCCGTTCGCCACCGCCGCCCGCATGCAATCCCAATCCCCCGCCGGAGCGAGCAGCTCGATATCCGTTTTACGTATGTCCCGCATGATAAAATCCCTACCTCCAAGCCGTACAGCCAGTTTATATTCAGCTACCGGTCATCGCTTTTTTTTCTAGTGTACCAGAAAGCGGCCCGGCAAACCATTCGGCGCCCCTGCGGCTCTTTGATCCGAAAGGATCAAATTTTAATCAATTCATGCTCGAACTTAAAGGAAAGATGTCAAAACATGACGAATTACATACAGGAGCAGCACTGCCCATCCCCCGCTTCACCTATCGCAGCGGCGGAAATCCCGCGCCCCTTCTAACCGGGAGGGCACCCATTTATTACCAGTTATGATGGGCAAAAGATTCCTGTATAGTAAAAGCAAGTTTAAAATGGTGGAGGACCGCCAATCATGTTCAAAGACTTTATTGCGAACGCGTCGATACTCGTCGCTTCCTTTTTTATTATAGGACAATGGTTCAAAGAACGACCGCTCCACGTGGACTCTCCCTGGCCGACAAAAGTGTTCGCGGGGATCTGCTTCGGGCTGCTGGGCGTTCTGCTGATGATTTTCAGCATTCACGTGGAATCGGACGTCATCGCCGATCTGCGGCATATCCCTATGGTCATCGCCGCCCTGCAGGGCGGGCCGATTCCGGCCATCATCGCAGGCGTATTCATCCTTTGCGGACGCATCGGCTTGTTCGGCGCCTCTTTCGCCGCCTTCACGTCGGGTGGCATGATGCTTCTGATCTCCGTCGTATGCGGCTTCCTGGCAGGACGCAAAGGACTTACCCTGCTGCGTTTCTTCGGGTTGAACGTCTTCGCGATGACCGGCATCTCCATCATCATTCTGATTAACTTGAATCAGGCCGGCAATCTGAGTAAAGCGCCTCTGGTTCTGACGAATCAATGGCTCGTTTCCACGGGCGTCGGACTGCTGTCGGTATACATTTTTCTAAATATCATCCGTTCTCATGCCTCCATTCGGAAGCTGCAGGAAAGCGAGGAGCGATACCGGCACCTCATCGCTTCGTCACCGGACGCTACGCTGGCGATATCCGGCCGCAACATCGTGTTCATCAACGATAAAGGCTTGAAGCTGCTTCATGCCGCGTCTCCGAAAGATATTTTAAACCGTCCGATTGTCGACTTCATCCATCCGTCGCTCTTGGAGAAAGCCTACCGGGACTGGCAATCCATAAAGGCAGGAACGCTGAAATCGGACTTGATCGAGCAGCGGTTTTTGCGTTTGGACGGAACGACGGTCGAAGTCGAGCTGTCCGTCTCTCCGATTGTTTATCAAGAAGAAGGCGCCTATTTGATTACCATTCGGGACATCACCGCCCGTAAAAATACCGAGAAAAAGCTGCAGGACGCGCTGGGGAAGCTGCAAAAGCTGTCCGACCTCGACGGCTTGACCGGCATTCCGAACCGCCGCAAGCTGGACGAGTATTTGCTGCAAGCTTGGAACGAAGGAGCGGCCGGCGAATCGACGCTGGCTTTCTTTTTATTCGACGTCGATTATTTCAAGTACTATAACGATCACTACGGGCATCTGGGAGGAGACGAGGTGCTTCGCGTCATTGCCGCCGTCGCCAGCGGGCTGCTGCACGAGCACGGGCATTTTGTCGCCCGTTATGGCGGAGAGGAATTTGCCGCTGTCCTGAAAAACGTATCGCTCCAGGAGGCCTTCCACTTAGCCGAAGAGTTTCGTTCCCGCATCGAACGTCTGGCGCTCCCGCATGCGCAAACGAAAATCGCGGAACACGTGACCGTCAGCGTCGGTTTGACTGCAATCGTTCCCGATACGGCCGGCACCCCCGAGCAGCTTGTCGAATATGCGGATAAAGCGCTGTACCGGGCGAAGGCCGAAGGCCGCAACCGCGTAGCCGTCAGCTTCCCGGACTACGACCGCGAAAGTTAACAAAGGCGGCCATCCGTGCTATAATGTCTGGGGTAACACCCAATTTGTTGCTTACGGACACGGCCGTCTGGGCCGGATCGCCTGCAAGCTGCCTTAATGAGGGATTTGTTTTGAAACGTACTCCTTTCCGCAAGTTGGTTGTAACCGCGCTCGGGCTGCTGCCGCTTGCGGTTCTTCTTGTTGTTCTGTTTGGCGGCGACAAAACGCTCGAGGTGCGCATGCTGTATGCGACGCAGGGCGATGCGTTCGACCCGGCCGCATATGGCCAGCTGCGCCAATCGCTGCTGGCCGGGCTCGTTCTCGAGAAGCAGGATCTCGCCCGTTTATCGGCGCGAAAGCTGCACGATTACGACACGATTTACCTGGACCCGTCCCTGCACCGGTCGTTAACGGATGCTCAGCGCCAGTCGCTTGAGGCTTACGTTCGGGGGGGCGGGCATTTGTTCCTTGAAAATGCGTTCGCCGCCGATTTCGAGCCCGCCTTTCTCGGCGCGGCTCGTCTGGTGGACGTGCCTGCGCCCGATCGCGAGGCGCTCCCGACAGCAGCAGGCGCCACCCTGTGGACGTATCCCGGCGTCGATGCCGATTTGCTCGGCATTCAGCAGGTGCTGCGCACGTTCGCCGATACGTTCTTCCGTCATGATACGGACGGCAGCTTGAGCCGTTTTTCTTGGGGCAAGGGCATGGTGCCTTCAACGGCCAAGACGCTTGTGGCGATGAACGGCATCTCGCTGTATACGGTGAACCGCTACGGAGAAGGCACCGTCTTCCTGAGCGGCACGCTGCTGCCCAACCGCTATTATTTAACCGGCTACGACTTGAGCAGCGGCATGGATCCGGCGCTTGGCTTCGATAAGCTGGCCGCCGAAGAGAATGCCGCGATCCGGCCGAAGACCGGCGCGCTTTATTTCGACCGCAGCCAGCTTCCCGTGGAACCGTACTTTCATTTTACGTTCTCGGCGGGCAATGCGCTGATGCGCACCGAATACGCCGCTTACATATCCAAGCTGAAGCTTGGTTACAGCGTGAAGAAGACGCTCGGCCCGTATGGGCGGCCTGCGATGGCGCATCAGAATCATTTTGAGGCGATGGAGGCCATTCGCGACGGGGAAGGCATCCAATGGGCGGAATTGCTGAAGAAACATCAGCAGATCCCGTCGTTCTCGCTCGTCCGTTCCGCGTTCACGTGGGGGCGTTGGCAGGAATCCGTCGTCGTTCATCTGAACACGGGAACGAACGCGAAGCCCGCCTTCGCCGGCGAAACGCCGAACTCGTTCTACTCCAGCGGCACGCGGCTGCTGGCGGACGGCGCTCCGATCCGGCTGGCCGCGTACCCGGAGTACCGGTCGCTCGGCGATCCGATTACGCAGCCGGTGCGGGCGGTACCCGCGCTCGCCGATCTGACCCGCGACGGGCGGATCGATTTGGCCGTCGGCTCCAGCGACGGCGGATTGTATCTGTACCCCGGCCTCACGGCCGGCGGCGAGGCCCATCCGGCGCAGGCGCTCCCTGCAGGGCAGGCGCCGCCGCTCAGCTTCGGTCCGCGCGAGCCGCTCCGCGACACCGGCGGCGCTCCGCTGACCGCAGGCGGTCCGTGCGCCGGTGTCGCAGCGTACGATCTTAACGCCGACGGCCGGCCGGATCTGCTGATCGGCCGGGCCGACGGCACGCTCGCCGTCGCTTACGGCGCAGCCGACGGCCGGTTCACCGCGCCCGCTCCGCTGCTTGGCGGCGGGCAGCCGATTCGCGCCGCTGCACCGCTGGCGGCGGCCGTCGGTGACGTCACCGGAGACGGCATCCCCGACCTTGTGGTCGGGGATGGCGATGGTGCGGTGACGCTGTTTGCCGGCGCGCGGGGGACCGGCGGCGCGCCCGGGTTCGGGCGCGGGCAGGCGCTGTTCCGGCTGCCCGCGGCGTTCGCTGCGCCGTCCGTCCGCGACATGGACGGTGACGGACGCGCCGACCTCGTCGTCGGCGGCCTGGAAGGCGACCTGCGCGTCTACGTGCAGCAGACGGACGCCGCAGGCGCCATGACGTGGCGCGCTGCCGGCGTCGTGGAAGGCGCGACCGTGAATCAGCTGGGCAACCATGCGCTTGTCGGCGGCCATAACGCCGTTCCGCTGTGGGCGGATCTGAACGGCGACGGCTTGGACGACCTGGTCGTCGGGCAGCTCGAATTCAGCGCCCCTTATCCCATCGACGAGCCCGGCTTTCCTTACAAGGAACAGCTCGCCGAGTTTATTCACTATAGTGCGGAACATCGACTGGAGTTGTACCCGCATCTTTTCTTTCACCAATATACAAGCGACGCGCAGGAGAAGCAGGAAATCGCCCTGCACCGGCAGGCGTTCGACAAGCTCGGCATCCCGTGGAAACAGACCGGCACGAACCAGCATACGTGGCGCATCAACAACCCGGCGCGAACGCAGACGTTTACGAACGAACGGGAAGCGGACATTTGGTTTAACTTCGGCTTCAAGCCTTCGTTCATCAAAGCCGATCCGCGGCTCGGCGTCGAATACAACTGGGGGCTGCCCTTCCTGATGACCGACTCCGGCGGCGCGCCGGATCTGAAGCAGCCGATGATGCTCTACACGCCGGCACCCGTGCTGCGGACAGACCCGAACACGTCGACGAAAGACTTGTTCGAAGCCTATGTCGCGAACGACATGCCGATCGATTATTTCGAGCATATCGAGTACCATTTTCCGCTGCGCGTGAACGAGCTGCTGGAATTCGTTCAATATTTGGACGAGCTGCGCACAGCGCATAACTATAATTTTATGACGGAACCGCAAATGGCCCGTACGTTCATGAACGCGATGACGACCGATGTGAAACTGCACCGCTCCTGGATGGACGCCGTGACCCTGCGGTTGAACAGGATGCTCGGCCTGCCGGCCGACCCGCGGTTCACGGCTACGCCGGACACAGCTTCCGTACCTGAACAGGCGGCGGAATACCTCGGCACGCTCGGCCTCGTCGTCGAGCCGGGCAGCGCGTACACCGGCCGGCAGCCGACGACGCACGCCGACGTGCGCGATCTGCGCGGCGGCAAACTCTACTTCGGCGCGCCGGGGCCGACGGAAGTGCGCTTCGTCAAGCCGGACACGGCCGCGGCGGACACCGCGCCTCTGCACATGCAGCGCGTGAACGTGCCGTACGTGCTGAAAGCGGCCCCGGGCCGCTGGACGCTGCGGCTCGACGCGGCAGGCATGCAGCAGGTGAAGCTGCAAAGCGCGAAGCCGCTTGTCATCGAAGGGCCGGATGCGGACGTTCGGCATGACGCAGCAGACGGCACATACACGGTCACGCATTACGGCGACCCTGTAGAGCTGACGATTACTTGGAGCGAGCCGTAGTCCGGCGCTTGATCGGTCGCCGCTCCAAGGACCGGTAAATCGGCGCATCCATAGCGCATCATGGTTCGATCATTCAACAATCGACTGTTGACGTTCCAACGTTCCAACGTCCCTGTTTCGTTAAAGCTACAATTCTTGAGGAGGCTTCCCCATGCAAGAACTGCTTGAAGAGCTGGAATCGCATATCAAAAGCCGCTACGACATCGCCGATGACGACGACGACTTCACGGTTGACGTTCATCTGTTCGACTACGGCTTTATCGATTCCATCGGCGCGACCGCGTTGATCGCGCATATTGAGAAGACGTACGGCATCCAAGTGACGCCGCAAGATCTCATGCTGCATCCTATGAACACTGTTCGGGAAATCGCATCGTTCATTCATCTCAAGAAGGCGAGGTAACGCAAGGTGGAATGTATCGTATCCCTGGAGGGCCTTGCCCCCAGCCAACACGGACAAGTGAAATACGCTGCTTCGTTCATTGACGAGACGATCTCGGACATTCGGCTCGAAGGCACGACCCTTCGCATCGTACACGAATCTCCGAAAGGCAACGGCGCGATCGAAGATCGCGTCCGCAAGCTGATCGACCGTTTCTCTCAAGGGGACTTCGGCTTTAAGGAAAATATTCTTTTCGAACACAAAACCGTTACCCCGTACGAGCAGGATATTATCGCCGAGCTCGCCGCCAAGAAGATCATCAAGGTGCTGGAGCCGGGCCTGTTCATCTTCCGCGAGCCGTTCTCGAGCTTGATGCGCTTCTTCGACTACAGCTTCGTGTCCAAGATCGCCAGCCGCTTCGAAGGCGTCACCACGGAAGAATATCCGGCCGTCATTCACGCCGACTCGCTGAACAAAACGAACCATTTCACTTCGTTCCCGGAGCACATTCATTTTCTGACTCACCTGCGGGAGGATTTGGACATCATCGAAGCGTTCTCCCAAGCGGTCCGCGACAACGGCGGTTGGCAGCACGACGCGCCGCTGGATCTGAACGCCAACATGCCGAAGCCGAAGTTTACAATGAACCCTTCGACATGCTACCACTGCTACGAAGGGCTGCAGAACGAGACGCTCGATGGCGATGGCGTCGTGGTCACGGCAATCTCCAAATGCCATCGCTTCGAATCGCGCAACCATACCGATTTCGGGCGTTTGCTCGACTTCAGCATGCGCGAGATCATCTTCGTCGGCAAACCGGAGTTCGTGAAGGAGAACCGACTTCGCGCTATCGAATATTTGAAAGAGCTGGCCGTCGAATGGAACGTGGACAGCGTGATGGAAATCGCCAACGACCCGTTCTTCACGAACGATTTCCAGGTAAAGGCTTCGTTCCAACGCAATCAAGAGATGAAATACGAGCTCAGACTGACCATTCCGCATATTAAGAAATCGATCGCCTGCAGCTCGGTCAATTTCCACAGCAATACGTTCGGCAACGCCTTTAATATCAAAACGGGCAAGCGTCCCGCCGTCACCGGCTGCGTCGGCTTCGGTATCGAGCGGTGGACGTTCGCTTTCCTGGCCCAATACGGACTGGACGAGTCTGAGTGGCCGGCTGCGTTCCGCGAGCAATATCACGCTTGGCAGCTAAAATCGGTCTAACGCGTTATGATGTCAAAGACATTTGCCCTGTTACGCAAAAACAGCTTCGTGCTTCTGCTGCTCGCCGCTTTCGTGCTGTCGGATCTCCTGATCTCGTATTGGGATCCGATGGTGACGTCGCGGCGTTTTTACAAAAACGACTTTACCAAGACTTTATATCATCACGGGTGGCAGAATCACGGACCGGTCTTCTACGGCAATTCGGCGGTCACCGGCGCTTACATCGAGCAAGATTCCAGATCCAAGCTGATCGAGATGGGCTTGTCCTATGGCAAGCTGACCGATCTGAAGGCGATTCTCGAGCAAGGACGCTTTCACGTCGAAGACCAGCTCGTCATCGGGATTGACGTTCATACGATGCTCGATATTTTGGAGACGGACCCGACCTACCCGTGGTTCAAACCGTGGTACCAGCCGTACGTCTACGCATACCGCGATTACTTCCGCGACTCGGGCACGGAGGCCGTCCGGCAGCTCTACAAGGGCATCACCCGGCTCGACGCCGCCGAACTGATCCGCTACGAGCCCCGCTGGATTGACAAAGAGCTGTACTTCGGCCGCATCGAAGCGGACAAGCTGAAGGCCAAGGAGGCCGATTACGACCGCCGGTTCGGCTGGGTCTCGCAGCACGAGTACAAGGACAATCTGGCGGCGCTCGATTGGATCATCCGGTATGCCCAATCCCAAAGCTTGCCGCTGCGGGTCGTCTGGATGCCTTGGAATCGCGATTACGCGCTGCCCCGTTACATGCCGGGACTGCAGCAGGACGTTAACGCCCGCTTGCAGGCGGCCGGCGTTCCGACGCTCGATCTGCTGACCGCGTACGATCCGAAATATATGCACGACTTGGTTCACTTGAGCCGTCAAGAAGGCGCGCCCGTGTTTACGAAGGAGGTGGACGCGTGGCTCGATTCGCTCGCCAAATCATCGAAGTGATTGTGTACTTGGCCATGCTCGTCTTGGTGCTCGTTTATTTTACCGGCAAAGGGCTGTTCATCTACGAAGGTTTCTAACCGAGGGGGCGGCAGTCCAAGCTTCCGGTCTGCAACCAGCGCCTTCCCGAAATGCACGCAGCCGCGCCCCGCGCGCTTGGAGGATTATACATGTGGTACTTGAATATGAACGCCGTGATCGCCATCATCGGCATGGTGCTGGTGCTTGCGCTCACCCGCCGCTGGCCGGGCAACAAGCGATACTTGCTGCTGGCGTTCAATCTATGCTTTCTGTTCGTTTTTAGCCAGAAGCTGTTCGTCTTCTATCTCGTTTACACCGCCTTGAACTACTTGGCGTTTCTTTGGCTGTGCCGGACCACGAGATGGCGTCGTACCATGTTCGTGCTGCTCATCGCAGCCAACGTAGCAGCCGTCTGCTCGCTCCGGCTGTTCGGCATGGAGCTGTTCACGCATCCGCTGTTCGACGCCGTCATAGCCCTCGGACTGATTTACAACGTTCTGAAGGTGGTCGACGCCCTTTACTTTGCGTACTTCATCGGGAAAGAAGCCCGTACTAAGGCGCTGGACTATTTTAACTATATTTTGTTCATTCCGACCTTCACGTCCGGCCCGATCTTGAAATTCCGCGATTTCATGGCCGATACAAAACAGCCCTATCAGGTGGACGCAGCGCAAACCGAGGAGAACGTCAAGCGCATCATCTTGGGGATGTTCAAAAAGATCGTGCTGGTCACCTGGATGACTGACGTGTTCAATCACGTGTCGGCGCAGGAGCTGCACACACACCAATCGCTGTTCTTGATGGTGTGGTTCTACGCGCTCATCTTCTTCGACTTCTCGGGGTACTCGGATATCGCCGTCGGCTTCGGGCGACTGATGGGCTACAACATCCCGGAGAACTTCAAGAAGCCGTTCCAATCGCCTACGCTCACGCAGTATTGGCGCAACTGGCACGCCACGCTGGGCGACTGGTTCCGTGATCACATCTTCATGTTCGTCTCGCGCCAAACGCCGACCAAATGGACCGCAGCCGGTCTCTCCCTGCTCGTCATGGTGCTGATCGGCCTGTGGCACGGGTTCAGCTGGCTGTACGTACTGTGGGGCGTCTACCACGGGCTGCTGCTTGGGCTGGAAAACTTGCTCGGCTACACGACCGTCAACAAACGCAAAGTATCGCGCGCCTACTTCTACGGTCGCTGTGCGTTGACGCAGCTGTTCGTGACGGCCGCCGTCATCGTCTACAGCGGCAATAGCGAAGCCGTCTACAAGATTTACCGCGGCTTGGCAAACTGGCCGTGGTAACCCCGTCCAGGCACGATACGCCAATAAAAAGCAGCGTCTTCCGGAACCGTCAACCGATCCGGAAGCGCTGCTTTTTATTCGTTTTTCCGTACTCTTATTTATTCCCCGTTTAACTGGCGTCGGACTGCCGCACTTGGCGCTCTTGGCGCTCCTGCCGCTCCGGTCTTTCAATTAAGTCTAACCCGGCAGATTGCACCGCACATTGAACTTGATTTCCATTCAATTGAAGCATCAGTTCGCCAACCGGCTGGTATACGCTATTGCCATCCATCTTATGAATATGTACGCTGCCGGACTTGAGATTAATGTTCAACGACAGCTGGTCGGGCAGCTCCACTAAACAATGAAACTTTTTAAAGCTGTTTGGGAAACGTAGCCACGTGCCTGTAACAGCTTCTACGATTTGTGTGTCCTTCATTCTTATTATACGAACCACCCTCTCTTTAAAAAGTGTGATGATCTAAGCTGCCCTTTGCGAAGACATTTTCCATTATAAGTCAAAGGTGTTACAAAGTAACGGGAACACTGTCGAGCGTTTTGTCGAAACCGAAAATCTTTCGAAAAAGTTTTCGATAGCGGTTTTGAAGCCTGTCTTCCTTCACTTTCTTCATTTGTTGAAGATCATCATTTGATGCTGGCAGGAGGGATTCACTTCCGTAAGATCCATTTAAGAATGATTTTCATTCTCTTTTAGACAAAATTTTCACCATTCATCGACATGCAGGCGGTCTGTTTGTGTTTAGTCACTTTTGCAGCACCTTAACAGCTTCCAAAACTACGTGCTGTTCTGGCAATCCGTTTCCGTTGCAGGTATCGTCATGGCGCTGATCGGCGGACAAAGACCGATAGCCGTTCTTACTTTTGGGTACACTGTTAGGGATAATCGCCATCCTGTCTGATAGAACCGGATGGCTTGCCTTGTTCACGAAAACTGACACTTTAAGACCAGGCCGACTAATGGTATAATTCTGGTTGAATTGTTGTTTGTACACGCGTACATTTAGATTTCCATCATTCGGAGGTGTCTTATGAAGTTAGGGGTTTTTACGGTCTTGTTTCAACAAAAACCGCTGGAGGAAGCGCTCGATCTGATCGCCGCGCAAGGACTTGAAGCGGTCGAAATCGGCACCGGCGCTTGGCCGGGCAATTCGCACTGCGATCCGGACGTTCTGCTCTCGGACGATAGCAAGCTGAAAGCATTCAAGCATGCAGTTGAGTCCCGCGGACTAACGATTAGCGCGCTGAGCTGTCACGGAAACCCGCTGCACCCGCAGAAAGCCGTCGCCAAAGATTACCATGATACGATTATCAAAACGGTCGACCTCGCGCAGCGGCTCGAAGTGCCGGTCGTCAACACATTCTCCGGTTGTCCCGGCGACTCCGAGGACGCGAAATATCCGAACTGGCCGGTCGCCCCTTGGCCGCCTGAATTTCAAGAGATTTTGGATTGGCAATGGACCAACAAGGTGATTCCGTACTGGACGGAAACGGGGAAATACGCTTCCGACCGCGGCATCAAATTCGGCTTGGAGCTGCACGGAGGCTTTTCCGTACATACACCGGCTACCTTGCTTCGTCTGCGTGAAGCGGCAGGCGACGTCATCGGCGCCAACCTTGATCCGAGCCATATGTGGTGGCAGGGTATAGATCCGGTACAGGCGGTGCAAATTCTCGGCCGCGCCGGAGCGATTCACCACTTCCATGCGAAAGATACGACGATTGATCCGATCAACGTTAATCGCTACGGCTTAACTGATATGCAGCCTTACACGAATATGCTCGACCGCGCTTGGCAGTTCCGCACCGTCGGGTATGGCCATGATATCAAAACCTGGGCTGACATCATCAGCGCTTTGCGCCTCGTCGGTTACGACTATGTCGTCAGCATCGAGCATGAAGACGGCCTGATGTCCGTTGAAGAAGGCTTCACCAAAGCGGTCCAAAACTTGCAGCAAGTGCTGATCAAAGAACCGCTCGGCCAAATGTGGTGGGTGTAAGCAGCAGAAAACAAGGGGCTGTCCCAAAGCTGAACTGCACCCCGTCAAGTAGACAGTACAAAAAATAAAAATCAGTTAAGCGGCCTTTGTCCTGAATTCCATGGGACTGAGGCCGTTTAGTTTTGCTTGTAATCGTTCGTTATTGTAAAAATGGATATAGTCATCTATGTCCTTTTTCAGTGCCTCAAAGCTGCGGTAGGTATGCAAATAATATTTCTCGCATTTCAACGTTCCCCAGAATGATTCCATGGGGCCGTTGTCGATACAGCAACCTACCCGGGACATGCTCTGTTTCATTTTAGCTTCATCCAACATCTCCTTAAAGCGCAATGACGTGTACTGGAAACCACGGTCGCTGTGGAGCATTGGCCGGCTTTTAGGCGCGGCACGCAGGGCCAATTTCAACGTCTTAAAGACGAGAGGATTGTTGTTGGAGTGCCCCAATACATAGGAAACAATGGATTTATCATGGAGGTCGAGAATGGCGCTTAAATATGCCTTCTGACCGTTTCCGTATTTGAATTCCGTTACGTCGGTTACCCATTTCTGATTTGGTACGTCCGCTTGGAAGTTGCGATTAAGCAGATTTTCAGCCACCTGTTGCGGTGTAGAGCGTTCATACTTCTTTTTCTTTCTGCGGATCACTGACTGAATCCCCTTTATCTTCATCAGGCGTTGCACGCGCTTATGATTAATGGGTCTCTTGGTTTGGCGACGCATATGCAGCGTTAACTGACGGTAGCCGAAGGTGCCCTCAACCTTCTCGTACAAGAACATCATCACTTCCGTCAGTTCCTGGTTCTCTGCTTCGCGAACACTCGGAACGCGATGAAGCCATTTGTAATAGCTCGACCTTGGAATCCCCGCAACCTCGCACAGAAGCTGTATGCTGAGCGACTCCGCTTGCTGAATGGCTTGGATAGCTAGGTAGACGTTCTCTTGTCGCAGTGCGCTTAGGGACGCCTCCTTTCGAACTCCTGCAACTTTTTTAGAAAAGCATTCTCCGCCCGGAGTCGTTCATTCTCGTACTCCAGCTTCTTCATGGCGAGCTTATGATGATCCGCATCGGTTAGCTCCTCTGGTGCCTTCGTACGCCCTCTTCCGTCCCGTA
Source organism: Paenibacillus sp. JCM 9796 (assembly GCF_055379675.1). NCBI lineage: Bacteria > Bacillati > Bacillota > Bacilli > Caryophanales > Paenibacillaceae > Paenibacillus > Paenibacillus sp. JCM 9796. The sequence goes on along the minus strand of NZ_AP043723.1, from coordinate 2,967,880 downwards.
GAGCCTCTTGGCCTGCTTCATATTTCTTGACCCATCCGTACACTTGCTGATAGGAAACCTGGAAATGATTCGCTGCTTTCTTATACTCTTGTCCATTTGCAAGGCAGTACAGGACAATGTCAATCCTCTCCTGCCATGTTGTCGAGCGTCCCTTGGTCATAGCTGTTCCCCCTGTATAAGCCCTTAAGCTACTATGACCATTATACTTCTTTATCCAGCGCGAGAGTTGATTTCGGCTGGCCATCTTGTACTTATCGATCACCTGATACTGCGATAATCCACCTTCAAGATAGTCTTTGACGGCTTGGAGTTTAAGCTCGGCAGAATAACTGCGATTACGGGTGCGAACCTCCAATCCTTCATTGCCATACAAGCGATACCGACGACGCCATTTGGCGATGGTTGTTTTGGTAATGCCGAAATCTTTGACTGCATTTTTAATGCTAATACGACCCGTTTCGATTTCCTGAATGATGGCGAATTTCTCTGAGGCTGTCCGTTCTTTTATAGACATGAAAAATGCTCCCCTTACAGTAACAGGTTTTATTATTTCACCTGTCTACCGTATGGGGAGCATATCAAGCCATGAACATGGCTGAGGGATACCCCTTGTTTTACTTTTTAAACAAATAGCCAAGCTCCAAGAGAAGCCGAGTCAGCCTTGGCTGTGTTTGAAATTTTCGAGGATGCCTACAAGAAAGAGGCTGCCCTTAAGCAGATTTCTGCTTTTGGGACAGCCTCTTGTTGGTTTCGCGCTTATTTGAATGGAATCGGGGGCCTTACATCCCCATCCAGCCTTTGATCATGATAAAATCCATGAATCCAAAGACTAGCAGCGCCACTACTCCGAAACCGATGGCAAATAGATTTTTCTTAGGGGCTGCCAGCTGCCGGAGCACACCGATGGCGATAATGATCGTAATCAGAAGTACGAACGGATCGAACCAAGTAAATGTGCTTGCGGTTTTTGCTGCCTCTTCAGCCAAAAACATGGAGAGACCTCCTTCTATATACAGAAATGCTTATACTAATCTTAGCTTGACTCGCTGCGAGTTGCAAGCGAATTATCCGGAACGATATTTCCAAAGCTGCGAATTCCATAGATATGTAACAAGATTGTCAACATTTTCTGAAGGCCCGCCGGGTCGATCAAAGTATAATACAAACCCGCATTAATTATAATAAATCGTTATAGCGTTGTTCATCGCAAACGATTTACTCGACCTCTTAAAAGTGTTACTATAAGTGTAGTTTATTTTTCACACCAGTTTGATCGGAATTATTTCCACACGTCAAGGAGGAGCATACACCATGGCCTATGAAGCTATTTGGGCGGCCGATACGTCCAAATTAAACAAAATGGAACTCGTAAAGTTGGAGAAAGACGGTCTTGACGTCATCCGCACTATCATCGAAAAATACGCTCACGAGGGTTACAGCTCGATTACCCCGGATGATATGAATCTGTTTAAATGGGCTGGCGTCTATGAGCAAAAGCCGAAAGACGGTCACTTCATGATGCGTGTCCGCGTGCCTTCCGGTATCATGACAACCGCTCAAGCACGCGCTATGGCGGACATCGCCAGAGATTACGGCCGCAACCTGGTGGACGTTACGACTCGTCAAGCCATTCAATTCCACTGGCTGACTGTCGAGCAGCTGCCGGACATTTTCAACCGTCTGGAAAAAGTCGGCCTCTATTCTTATGAAGCATGCGGTGACTGCCCGCGTACCATTGTCGGCAACCCGCTGGCCGGTATCGACAAAGACGAGCTTTTCGACACAACGGCGCTGGTTAACGAAGTCAACGATTTCTTCTTGTTGAACCGTGATTTCTCAAATCTGCCGCGCAAATATAAAATGTCCATTTCTTCTAATATTTATAACTCCGGCCATGCCGAAATTCAATGCTTGGCATTTACACCGGCATCCAAAGTGATTGACGGTCAAGAAGTGCTTGGCTTCCATGCATGGGTTGGCGGCGGTTTGTCCGCGAAGCCTCACCTTGCGAAAAAACTTGACTTGTTCGTTCGTCCAGAGGAAGTATTGAAAGTCGCGATCGGCGTCACAACGATCTTCCGTGATTACGGTTACCGCGAGAAGCGCCATCATGCCCGTCTGAAATTCCTCGTAGCCGATTGGGGTCCAGAGAAATTCAAAGAAAAGCTGGTTGAAGTCATCGGCGAAATGCCTTCGCTTGGCGAAGATCGAGTCGTTGGCTGGACAGCAGCCTATTTCGATGGCGTGCACAAGCAAAAACAAGAAGGCTTGAACTATATCGGCCTTAGCGTTCCGGTTGGCCGCTTGAGCGGCGATGAGTTATCCGAATTGGCCGAAATCGCCGATACTTACGGCGACGGACATATCCGGACAACCGTATCGCAAAACATCATTATTTCAGGAGTTAAGGACGAGAACGTCGATAAAGCGTTGGCTGCCAAAGTTCTGGAGCGCTTGACGCCGAACCCGAAACACTTCATGAGCCGCACGGTATCCTGTACGGGCAACGAGTTCTGTAATTTGGCCGTCGTTGAGACGAAAGAGCGGGCTCGTGCCGTTGCCGAATATTTGGACAAAAATGTTGAACTCGATGAAGAAGTGCGCATTCACTTCATCGGCTGCCCGAACGCATGCGGTCAGAAGCACATCGCCGATATCGGTTTGCAGGGCGCTTTGGTGAAGACGCCGGAAGGCATGGTCGATGCATTCGATCTATCGGTTGGCGGTATTCTTGGACCTGGCGCAAAATTCAACGAGACGTTGAAAGGCCGCGTGAAAGGCGATCAAGTAGGTCCGGTTCTGGAACAATTAATCCTGTTCTTCAAAGAAAACCGCGGTCCGGAAGAATCGTTCCATCAATTCGTCGGTCGTGTCGGCGTTCAAGCCTTCCAAGAAAAATTGACTTCGATTCTTGCCGAAATCGCATACGTATAATACCGTTAGTTAAAAAGCACGGGTTTGCTTCTTAGGAAGCGAGCCCGTGCTTTTTCTTAAGATGTGGATACCTTGTCCAGACGATCTCCGTCCGCGCGGAACAACCATGTTCCAGCCTTCGAGAGAAGCGAATAAAGGACGGATCGCCCGGCTGTTGCCGTTCAATCCGTCCCTTCCACAGACAGGTGGCTTTGCTAAACCGCTGCATCCTCCAACGCCTTCAGACGTTTGAAGTAATCCTCGGATCGGGCCTTATCCCGCTCAAGGATCGGCTTTAAGTACTTGCCGGTATAAGAGCCCTCTACTTTCACGATATCCTCCGGCGTTCCCGTAGCGACAATCATGCCGCCGCGGCTTCCACCTTCCGGTCCCAAGTCAATGATGTAGTCGGCGGTCTTGATCACATCCAGGTTATGTTCGATGACCAATACGGAGTCTCCGTTCTCTACCAACCGGTGCAGCACTTTCAACAAACGGTCGATATCGTCGATATGCAGGCCGGTCGTCGGTTCATCCAAGATGTAGATCGTCTTCCCTGTGCTGCGGCGATACAGTTCCGCCGCCAGCTTGACGCGCTGTGCTTCACCGCCGGAGAGTGTCGTCGCCGGTTGTCCCAAGTTCATATAGCCGAGACCCACATCAAGCAGCGTCTGCAGCTTGCGATGAATGCGCGGGATGTTTTTGAAAAACTCGCAGGCGTCTTCAATGGTCATCTCGAGCACTTCCGCAATGCTCTTCCCTTTATATTTCACTTCGAGCGTCTCGCGGTTGTAACGTTTGCCCTTACAAATCTCGCAAGGCACGTATACATCCGGCAGGAAGTGCATCTCGATTTTGATGATGCCGTCGCCTCGACAAGCTTCGCAGCGCCCGCCCTTCACGTTAAAGCTGAAACGGCCCTTCTTATAACCCCGCACCTTCGCTTCGGTTGTATTCGAGTACACATCGCGAATATCGTCGAATACGCCCGTATACGTGGCCGGGTTAGAACGTGGAGTACGCCCGATCGGCGATTGATCGATGTCGATGACTTTGTCGACATGCTCCAGGCCTCTAAATTCCTTATATTCGCCGGGCTTTACCTTTGCCCCGTTCAGTTCTTTGGCAAGCGTCTTATACAGGAGCTCGTTAATTAGTGTACTCTTGCCCGAGCCGGAAACTCCCGTCACACAGCTGAACACGCCGAGCGGAAATTTCACGTTCACGCCGCGCAGGTTGTTCTCTTTGGCTCCGCGGATTTCGAGCCACTTGTCGCCCGGCTTACGGCGCTCTGCCGCGATCGGGATGAACTTACGACCGCTCAAGTATTGACCGGTGAGCGAATTCGCATCTTCCATAACTTCCTGCGGCGTGCCTTGGGCGATCACCATCCCGCCGTGTATACCCGCGCCAGGACCGATATCGATGATATAATCAGCCGCCAGCATCGTATCCTCGTCATGCTCGACGACGATCAACGTATTGCCGAGGTCGCGCATATGCTCGAGCGTCTGAATCAGACGGTCATTGTCGCGCTGGTGAAGCCCGATGCTCGGCTCATCCAGAATGTATAGTACACCCATCAGACTGGAACCGATTTGCGTCGCCAGCCTGATCCGCTGCGCCTCGCCTCCTGACAACGTGCCAGCCGCCCGGTTCATGGCTAAATAATCCAACCCTACGTTAACTAAAAACCCGAGACGCGATTTAATTTCTTTGAGAATCAAATGCGCGATCGTCATCTCCCGTTCGTTCAAGGTCAGCGAATCGAACCATTCATGCGCCTCCCCGATCGACAACGAAGTGACGTGCGCGATGTTCTTGCCGTTGATCGTTACGGCGAGCGTCTCCGGCTTTAAACGGTGCCCTTTACACTTGGCGCAAGGCTTGGCGCTCATATACTGCTCGATGTGCTCGCGAATGCCTTCGGAGAACGTCTCGCGATAACGGCGCTCCAAGTTATTCACGATGCCTTCGAAGGCGACCATCGCTTCCTTCTTATGCCCGAAGTCGTTCTCGTATTTGAACTTCACTTTCTCGCCGCCCGTACCGTTCAGCAGCTTCTGCATCTGCTCTTTCGTCAGCTCCGATACCGGCACGTTCTGCGGGATGTTATAGTGCTCGCATACCGCGGCCAGAAACTGAGGGTAGTAGTTCGACGTGCTGCCCGCCCAAGCTTCGAATGCACCGTCTTCAATCGTGAGCTTCGGGTTCGGAACGAGCAGGTCCGGGTCAACGATCATCTTCTGTCCGAGACCGTCGCACTCCGGACAAGCCCCGAACGGGCTGTTGAAGGAAAACATCCGCGGCGCCAGCTCCTCGATGCTGAATCCGCATTCGGGGCAAGCCAGGTTTTGGCTGAACAACAGTTCTTCCTTCTCCATGACGTCTACGATCACTCGACCGTCCGCCAGCTTCAACGCGGTCTCCAGCGAGTCCGCCAAGCGCGTCTGAACGTCGTCCTTCACGACGATCCGGTCGACAACCACTTCAATGTTATGCTTTTTGTTCTTCTCAAGCTCGATCGTTTCGGACAAGTCGCGAATTTCGCCATTCACGCGGACCCGGACAAAGCCCTGCTTCTGAATGTCGGCGAGCAGCTTCGAATGCTCGCCCTTCCGGCCCGACACGAGCGGCGCCAAAATTTGCAGTCTCGTCCGCTCCGGGTACTCCATAATCCGGTCAACCATCTGCTCAACGGTTTGCGACGTAATCTCGATACCGTGCTGCGGACAATGCGGACGCCCTACACGTGCGAACAGCAAGCGCAGGTAATCATAAATTTCCGTCACCGTACCGACGGTTGAACGAGGGTTGCGGCTCGTCGTCTTCTGATCGATCGATATTGCCGGCGACAAGCCTTCGATCGAATCGACATCCGGTTTATCCATTTGACCAAGAAACTGCCGCGCATAGGCCGAGAGCGATTCGACATACCGCCGCTGCCCTTCGGCGTAGATCGTATCGAAGGCCAAGGACGATTTGCCGGAACCGCTCAAGCCCGTCAGCACGACGAATTTGTCGCGCGGGATGGTGACATCGATATTTTTCAAATTGTGGGCTCTGGCGCCCTTGATGACGATATTGTCTCTGGCCACTCGTTCTCCCATCCTCTCTTTCGTTACAGCTCGGCCTTCATCTCCAGAATGGCGTCGCGCAGCTCTGCGGCACGTTCAAACTGCAGGTTTTTGGCGGCTTCCTTCATCTCTTGCTCCAATCTTTCGATCAACGACATACGGTCTTTCTTCGACATCTTTGCTCCCTTGACGTCCGCCAAGTAGTCGGCCTTCTGCTCCGCAACCTTTGTCGCTTCGATGACGTCGCGCACTTTCTTCTGTATCGTCTGCGGCGTAATGCCGTGTTTTTCGTTGTAAGCCAATTGAATGGCGCGGCGCCGGTTCGTCTCGGTAATCGCTTTGTTCATCGAATCGGTTATTTTGTCGCCGTACATGATGACCCGGCCGTTCGCATTACGCGCCGCGCGCCCGATCGTCTGGATGAGCGAGCGCTCCGCGCGCAGGAAACCTTCCTTGTCGGCGTCGAGAATCGCCACCAACGAGACTTCGGGCAAGTCGAGACCTTCCCGCAGCAGGTTGATCCCGACCAGCACATGGAAGACGCCTAAACGCAGGTCACGCAAAATTTGCATTCGTTCGAACGTCTTGATTTCCGAGTGCAAATACCGCACTTTGACGCCGATCTCTTTAAAATAGTCCGTCAAATCCTCGGACATCTTCTTCGTCAGCGTCGTCACCAGCACCCGCTCGTCCTTCTTGATGCGATCCTGGATTTCTCCGAGCAGATCGTCGATTTGTCCCTTCGTCGGCCGCACCTCGATGATCGGATCGAGCAATCCTGTCGGGCGAATGATTTGTTCCACCATCTGCGGACACTTCTCGATCTCATACGGGCCTGGCGTCGCGGAGATATACACGATCTGGTTGATTTTCTTCTCGAATTCCTCAAAGCGCAGCGGACGGTTATCCAGCGCCGACGGCAGACGGAAACCGTGCTCGACCAGCACTTCTTTCCTGGCGCGGTCGCCGTTGTACATCGCCCGGATTTGCGGCAGCGTCACATGCGACTCGTCGATCATGATCAGCATGTCGTCCGGGAAATAGTCGAACAGCGTGTAAGGAGTCGCTCCGCGTTCGCGGAACGTCAGCGGTCCGGAGTAGTTCTCGATCCCCGAACAAAAGCCCATCTCCTGCATCATCTCGATATCATAACGGGTGCGTTGTTCCAACCGCTGCGCCTCCAAGAGCTTGCCCTGTCCGCGCAGCTCGGCCAGCCGCTCCTCCAGCTCCCGCTCAATGTTCACGAGCGCCACCTTCATCGTATCCTCGTGGGTCACGAAGTGGGAGGCCGGGAAAATCGCAATATGGTCGCGTTCGCCAATGATTTCGCCGGTCAGCACATCGATTTCCGTAATCCGTTCGATCTCGTCGCCGAACAGCTCGACGCGCACCGCCTGTTCCCCCCGCGAAGCCGGGAAGATTTCGATCACGTCGCCGCGGACGCGGAACGTGCCGCGGATAAAGTTCATATCGTTGCGCTGGTACTGGATGTCGATCAGCCGGTGCAAAATGTCGTTGCGCGAACGCTCCATTCCGACCCGCAGCGACAGCAGCAAATTGCGGTACTCCATCGGCGATCCGAGGCCGTAGATGCACGACACGCTAGCCACTACGATGACGTCGCGGCGTTCGAACAGCGAGCTGGTCGCCGAGTGGCGGAGCTTATCGATCTCGTCGTTGATGCTCGAATCCTTCTCGATGAACGTATCCGAGGAAGGAATGTACGCTTCCGGCTGGTAATAATCGTAATAGCTTACGAAATATTCCACTGCATTATGTGGAAAAAACTCCTTCAGCTCACTGCACAACTGCGCGGCCAAGGTTTTGTTATGCGCGATCAGCAGCGTCGGACGGTTCAGTTGAGCAATGACATGCGCGGCTGTAAACGTCTTCCCCGTTCCCGTCGCACCTAGCAGCGTCTGGTGCTTCTGTCCCGAGCGGATGCTCGATACCAGCATCTCGATCGCGTTCGGCTGATCCCCTTGAGGCGTATAGTCCGATACGAGCTGGAACTTCTTATCGCTTATGGTTACTTCGCTCATCTCATCACCCATTCATGAAAAGAGTGGAAATCTTCTAAAGTTTCGGTTACCGGATTCCGATAAAAAGGTAGGCCATCTATGTGCGTAGCTTCGACTCCGTTCGACTGCGTTCCTGTAATAGGAATATTTGTTCCCATACATTATACCTTTTTTCCGTTTCTGTTGCAAACGAACCCATTCGTCTTCCGTTCATTCCGAACGGATATTCCAATGACAAGCGACAGGTGACTGCCGTTATTCATATTTGAATCTCTAGGGGTGGAACGAAAGTGGATTTGATGACAATCATCGGGATCATCATCGGTATTGGAGGATTAATTGGCGGTTATATGATGGATGGCGGACATATTTCCGCGCTCTTCGTCCCAAGCTCCATGCTGATTATAGCGGGCGGCACGATCGGCGCCGTGCTTGTCAGCTTTCCGTTAAAACAAATTAAAGATATTGGCAAGGCGCTGAACATGGCCTTTCGCGAGAAGAAACAAGACCCGGGGCAAGTTATCGAGGAGCTCGTCGATATGGCGACCGTAGCCAGACGCGAAGGCGTCCTCGCTCTGGAGCAGCGTGCTCAAGAGAATGAGAATCCGTTCCTGCGGGACGGCTTGATGATGGTGGTCGACGGGACCGATCCCGAACTGACCCGCCAAATTTTGGAGCTGGAGATCGACGCTCTTGAAAATCACCACGAAGGCTGGGCCAAAATGTTCGAAGCCGCCGGCGGTTACTCCCCTACCATGGGGATCATCGGTACGGTAATGGGCTTGATTCATGTGCTCGGCAATTTGGATGACCCGGGAAGCTTGGGACCGGCAATCGCAGTCGCCTTTACGGCCACCTTGTACGGCGTAGGTTCCGCCAACCTCATTTTGCTGCCAATTGCAAGCAAAATCAAAGTTCGCAGCGCGGAGCAGGTCGCCGAAATGGAATTGATGCTGGAAGGGATACTAGCTCTGCAAGCGGGTGAAAATCCGCAATTGATTAAGAAAAAGTTGAGTTCTTTCCTCCTTCAAGATCACATTAAAGGCGAGAGCGCAGGTGAACCCGGTGGCGAGGAATAGGAGAAAGAAGCAGGCCGCGCCTCCCAATCACGAGCGCTGGCTGCTCAGCTACGCGGACTTTATTACACTCGTCCTGATTTTCTTCATCATCATGTATGCCATGAGCAAGATCGATGTTCAGAAATACGAAGTGCTGGCGAAAGCGTTGAAAATGGAATTCATGAAAGCCGATACGATTATGCCGCAGGGCCAAGGCATCATGGGTGCCGCAAACCCGTCCGCGGGTGGCGAGGACAACAAGACAGAGCAGGAACAGAATGATAACGCGGAGACCGGGAAGGAAGAACAGCAGCAGCGGGAAAAACAGCTGGAAGACCTGCTTCAGAAAGTGCAGGCCTATATTCAGGAAAACAACCTGCAAGCGCAAATATCCGCGGCAAATACGCCTCGCGGCGTAGCGGTCACCTTGAACGACTTGTTCCTATTCGATCTCGGGAAAGCCGACCTGAAGCCGGGAGCCTTGCCGATCTTGAACCAATTGGCAAGCTTGTTTCCTACTCTGCACGCGGTCATCAGTATTGAAGGACATACGGATGATTTGCCGCTGTCGACCGGCTCCGTGTATAAAGACAACTGGGGATTATCGCAAGCGCGTTCGTTGTCTGTCCTGCGCTACTTCGTCTATACCGCGCAGCTAGATCCGAAGAAGTTCGTCTCGACGTCTTATGCCGATACCCGGCCGGTGGCCGAAAACAACAGCGATGAGAATCGCGCGAAAAACCGCCGCGTTGAGATCGTTGTTCTAAGGTAACGCCATCTATGCAACGAGCCTGGGGCTTTCGCCTCAGGCTCGTTGTGCAACCCGACGTTCGGGCGTTGGGCTGGTATCCGCATGGGCCGATCACGAAATCCCTATTCCGTGCCGAAATGTCCGGATTGTCGTGACGCCTGCCCCTTACATGCTCTTCGAATTTTTTTCATTGCGGAGTAATCCGATCAAACGGCGGCTCAAGTATGCCCAAATCGATACCTGCTTCTCCTCCACATAGTACAGCACATCTTGGTCGGGAGCGAGTATAATGCCGAGCTGATGATGCTCCCCCGAGTAAAGCGCCCGTTTCAAGAAGCGGTTCTCCAGCGCCCCATCGAGCACTTCCAATCGGCAGAACGCCGGATTCAACTGCATCGCCTGATGCAGCGCCTGCTTGCTGCGAACCGGAACCCCGTTCACCTTGCTGACGATCTCACCGGCTTTAAGGCCGAGCTCCTCGGCCGGACTGCCCGGCAGCACGGCTAATATTTTCAGCCCTTTGTCCGTGTGTACATAAATCGGGCGGCGGCGGCCTTCATCCCAACGGCTATACACAATCATCGCCTCATGGAGCAAAATCGCAAATAAGCTTGCCGTGAACGTTAGCACCGGCAGCCATGCGCTTAAAGCGGCCAGCCCCAGTAAAATTAGCGCATACAAGATCAGTAAATTGGAACCGATCCTCGCCTTGTCCTTCGGCAATCGCGAGATTGTCATCTCCGTAAATCCGATCATGACGGGAAACCCCACAATCGTCCAGCCGTTCTGCCACAGCTCGCCCCCAAGCAGCGGCGTCCACGGAAGCAAAGGCCCGCCCGCCGCTTGCTGCAGCGGGACGACGAGAAACAGCGCCATCGGCCAAAAGCCCTGCAGCTGGTAACCGCCGACGATTCTTCCGCGCTTCCCCTCGACAAACATCGGCATGCCGAGCCGCGTTCCTTGCTTCCTTACGTAGATCGCCTCGGCCAAATGCAAGATAGCAACGAGCGCCAGCATGGCCGGTATGTCCAGCGCGAAGAGCGGTTTCGTCAGCCAAGCCCAGTCATCCGACTGCCTCACACCCGGGATCGCCGACAGCACCACCTGAAGCATTCCGATGACACCGACCGCATACGCCCAGCATAAGTATCTGACGCGCACGATAACGAGCAGCAGCGAGACGATCCATAACAGCAAGACCGCCTCCTGTTGAACCGTTACTCCGATACCTGCCATCAATACCGAGACGCATAACCCCCCGACCCATCCCCATAACACGATTCGCCACGTCTCCGGCAGGAGAGCGTGCAGCTTCGTAGAGAACAGCCTGCGTTCCATCGCGATTTGTCTGCGGTATTGCAAAATAATAAAGAGGATGCCCACATAATAAAAAGGATGCAGGAATAGCTGTACGATCGCTTGCAGCCCCTGCCACCCTAAAGCCTGAACCCAATCCATGGCGCGCTCCTTTGATCTGAATCAGAATAGTCCCTGGTCAAAAAAGAAAGAAGGTCGAATTCCGAGCGACTCGGAACCGCCTTCTTAATCATTTCGACGCAGGGCCGGCTATTTCCTGCCGCCCTCCTGAAATTGGCAGACAATCCGGTTATTTCACCGCTTGCTGCATCGCCTCGACCGCCGCCTTCAGCTGCAGATCGTTCTTCGGATCGCGGATAGCTGCAAGAATCGCTTTCTCCAGCTTGTTCGCCGTCTCCTTATCAACCTCGCCGGTTACCGGCAAGCCGTTTGACCGCTGGAACGTTTTGACCGCTTGCGCCGTCTTGTCGCTGTAGTACCCGTCCGTTCGTTCCGGATTCAAGCCGAGCCCCTGCAGCATGACCTGCAAGTTTTTCACGTCTTCGTTGTTCGAATCGGGCTTCAACGTTTCTTTTTTCGTCAGAGGGGCCGCTTTGAAGTAAGCCGGCTGCTCGACGGCCAGATCGGGAGCAATACCCTTCTTGTGAATCCATGTGCCGTTCGGCGTCAACCATTTGTACACGGTCATCTTAATGTTACTGCCGTCGCCCATCTCCTGCTCGAACGTAACCTGCACCGTGCCTTTGCCGAACGTCGTTTCGCCGATCAGCTTGCTGCCGACGGAATCGTGCAAAGCGCCGGCCAATATTTCCGAGGCGCTCGCACTGCCTTTATTAATCAGCACGGAAACCGGATAATTTTTGCCTGTGCCGTTCTCCGATTTCGTTTCTTCCCGAACACCCTTACGGTTCTCGATTTGTACAATCGTCTTGCCTTTCGGTATGAACGGCTCCACGATTTCGACGACGGCCGATAGCAGACCGCCCGGATCGTTGCGCACGTCGATGATCAGGCCCTTCATTCCCTTGCTCTCCAGGGCGGCCAGCTCTTCCTTAAAGCGCGCCGACGTATTGCTCGAGAACTGCCGGATCTCGATCTTCCCGATATTGCCCGGCAGCATCTCGCCGAATACCGTCTCCACATCGATATCATCACGCACCACGATCACCTGGATCGGGTCGCTCACGCCCGCACGAGCGACTTCCAGCTTTGCCTGCGTACCTTTCGGACCGCGGATTTTCATGATCGCCTGATTCAACGTCAAGCCGTCCAACTTCTCGCCGTTGACCGAAACGATCACGTCATTGGCGTGTAAGCCCGCCTTCTCGGCCGGCGAACCTTTGATCGGAGTCACGATCGTCACTTTGCCGTCTTCCGAGGTCACCTCCGCTCCAATCCCCTGGAAGGAAGAGGTGATATTCTCGTCGAATTGCTTCGCTTCGTTCTGATCCATGTACACCGTGAACGGGTCTTCCAGCGTTGCCAGCATGCCGTTGATGGCGCCATTCACGATTTTCTCGTGATCGACCTCGTTCAAGTACTTGCCGTTGATCAGCTGATACGTCGTCGCCAGTTTGTTGATATCCTTGCTGGTTAAGCCGGACTTCGCATCCGCAGCAGCCGCTCCGTTCCCGTTCTTCACCGCGGCGAAGATCGACGGGTTCACAATTGTCAGCGTCATGATGCTGCTTGCGAACATCGACAATAGTACAAAAGCCAATACCGTACGTCCCTTAAAAACCATGCCTCTCCCCACACCGCCTTTGCTGATCCCTAGTGCAACCGTTGCTTTGCCAGTCAAAGCCGGTTGTCCATTCACACTTCTTACATAACTTGTCTTTCTAGTTTATGACAAGCCCTGCCGAATTATGAACAGCGTCCGTTATCTTAAATAAGGTTTAGGATCGACGGGAGATTCATTAATCCGCACTTCAAAGTGAAGGTGATTCCCCGTCGAACGTCCGGTCGAACCGACCTCGGCGATCTTCTGGCCCCGCTTGACCGTGTCGCCCTTCTCCACGACGATGCCGTCGTTACGGATATGACCATACAGCGTCCATACTCCTTTGCCGTGGTCAATGATCACCGTATTCCCGTATCCGCTCCACCAGGAAGCGACGATGACGACGCCGTCCTCGGCTGCCAGAATGCTCGTTCCTGCCGGAGAAGGAAAATCGATACCGTTATGCGAAGACGATCTGCCTGTAAAGGGATCCTTGCGGGTTCCGAAATCTGATGACATATTGACGACTTTAGGAAGCGGATAGCCAAACTTCCCTCCGCTGTACGTATACACCGGCCCCGCCGCCTTCGCGCCCTTCGACTTAGCCGCCTCCGCCGCTTTGGCCTCTTGGAGCGCCCGCTGCTTGGCCGCCTCCTGGCTGGCCACCTTAACAAGCTGTGCCTCTACTTCCTCGCTGATATCCTCGAGCTCCTTCTCCTTCTGAGTCAGGCTCGCGATCTTCACTTCTTTCTCCTTCTCCTTGACCAGAAGATCGGCCTTGACCGCCGAAGTCTCCGCATACAAATTTTTAACCTCGGCGAGCTGTTTCTCAATCGCGATCCGTTTCTCGTCAATCGTGGCGCGGTCGCGCTTGTTCGCTTCCAGAATCTTTTTGTCCTGATTTACGATAGAACGCAAAGCTTCAAGCCTGTCCAAAAAATCGCTGAAATTGGTCGAGCTCAGCAGCACATCCGCGTACGAAACGACCCCGTTCATATACATCAGACGAAGCCGCGACCGGAGCATCTGATCGCGGGAGGTCACCCGCGTCTCGGCTTCTTCGAGCTGTTTCGCGTTTTCTTTCAGCGTTGCCGAAACTTCGGCCACTTTATCGTTCAATACGTTCAAGCTTTTATTCGTTTTGTCGATTTGGTCGAGAAGCGCGTTGATGTCGTTTGACGTTTGCTGCTTTTCCCTCGTAACTTGCGTTATTTGCTTCTCCGTCTCGTTCACCTTCTGCTGAACGGCGGATTTCGTTTTCTTCAGCTGGTTAAGCTCCTGCTCAATGCGCTGCGAAGCGGTCAATGCAAACCCGGCCTGGGGCACAATCGTAGCTCCGATAAGGCTTAAGGACAAGACAAGCGGCAGAAAAGACTTTTTCAACACCCGTTCCTCCCCAACAGTTGGTCTTTCAAGCTTACACTCTCAAAAACTTACGCACCGACAACACGCTTCCCCAAATGCCGATCATAACGCCAATGCCGATCAGCAGCACGGACGTCTTCCATGCGATATCATCGAAGGGCAGCAGCTTGATCAGAAGCAGATTCAAGTCCAACTGGATGGACCGCATCATCTGCCAGTAGCCGTACAACAGGATGCCAACCGGAATGACCGAACCGATAATGCCGAGCAGCGCTCCTTCGATAAAGAACGGCCAGCGAATGAACGAGTTCGTCGCCCCGACCAGCTTCATGATGGATATTTCGCGGCGCCGTGCGACAATTGTTATTTTAATTGTATTGGAAATTAAGAACATCGCCGTCAACGCCAAAGCCGCGACAAGCACAAGACCGACATTACGAACGATCGTGGTTACCTTGAACATCGTTTCGACGGTGCCTTGGCCGTAGCTGACGCGGTAGATCGGCTTGGCCGGCTTGCCTTCGTTCAATTTGTTAATTTCGCCGGCAACCGCAGCTACTTCTCGCGGTTCCGACACCTCGACGGTAAACGAATCGTTCAACGGATTGTTGTCGCCATTGAAGCCTTCAAGCAGCTGTTTGCCGCTCTCCCCAAGCTTCTCGCGCAAATACTCGAGTCCTTCTTCCTTCGACACGAATTTCACTTTATTGACCTTCGGCATGGCAGCAATTTCATTCTGCAGAAGTGCAATTTGATCCTGCGGCGTATTTACTTCCAAATACACGCGAATTTCGACCTGCTGCTCGATTTGTTGCGCCAAAAAATTCACGTTGAGCGACAGCAGCAGAAATACGCCTAATATAAACAAGGAGATCGTAATCGAGCTGATCGACGCGAACGACATCCAGCCGTTACGCAGCACATTCTTGGTCCCTTCGCGAAGGTGGCGTCCGGCCGTGCTAATCTTCATAGCCGTACTCACCTCTCACTTCATCGCGCGCGATTTTCCCCGATTCGATGGCAATGACGCGCTTGCGCATCGTGTTTACGATTTCTTTGTTATGCGTAGCCATGACGATCGTCGTGCCGCGAAAGTTAATTTCTTCCATCAGCTTCATAATGCCCCATGACGTTTCCGGATCCAGGTTCCCGGTTGGCTCGTCCGCAATAATGACGGACGGATTATTGACTATTGCCCGGGCAATAGCGACGCGCTGCTGTTCGCCGCCGGACAGCTGTGTCGGCAAGGAGTTTACTTTGTCCTTGAGTCGGACAAGCTCCAGCACTTCGAGCGTCCGTTTCTTAATAATTTTCTTCGGCGCTTCGATCACTTCCATCGCGAAGGCGATATTCTCGTACACCGTAAGCTTGGGCAGCAGGCGAAAGTCCTGAAAAATAACGCCGATATTGCGGCGAACAAACGGAATTTTACGCTGCTTCAGCTTCTCCAGATTAAAACCGTTAACGAAGATCGCGCCCTTGCTCGGACGCTCTTCTCTATAAATTAATTTCATGAAAGTCGATTTTCCCGCACCTGACGGACCGACGACATAGACGAATTCGCTTTGATCCACCTTGACGTTAATGCCTCGAAGGGCATGGGTGCCGTCAGGATACGTCTTCCAAACGTCCTGCATTTCGATCACGGTATCACATCCTGATTTTTTTAGCTGATCGCCATGTAAGTTTTAGTCTTAAACGCGCATCAGCTTTGACAAACGGGCAATTCCTTGCAAGACAAGGACGACGCAGCCGTTTATCTTGGCATCACTTATCGACAATTTACTTCTAGCCTTTAATAGTTCGACACAAACGCCTAAAATCCTTTAGTCTGTTGTGAATTTCTACATATTGCCACAATTCATTTCGCATTCGGAGCAACGCTTGCCTTTACGATCGGTCAAAGCGCATCGATTCAGCGGGGAACTGTCGGCTCCCGATCCAGGCAGTGGCAAGTTTCGTCCGACACTCGCATATATTTGAAACTATTTAAGTACGAGCTTATTTGGACAAAGGAGACCCGCTTATGCATACCTGGAACCGAATACTCGGTCCTGTTGCCATTGGTGTCTTAGCCACGGCCTTGGTCGGCTGCGCGGCTTTCGCCGCTTACGGCTCCTCTTCCCGCATCCCTGCTGGCGTTCATCTCGGAAACTGGCCTGTCGGCGGAATCACGTACGCCGAGTTCGATGCGCAAGTGAGCCAGCGCAAAGCCGCTTTCCTCGGCCAGTCCGTGAAACTGTCAGTACCACCGGCAGACGGGACCGGAGGCGGCAGCGCGCAGCTCACGCTCGGGCAGCTGGGGATCGAGCTGGACGAACAACCGCTGCGGCAGCGGATCGCAAGCCTGCGGGAAGGCTCGCTGTTTCACCGCGCCTGGGCGCGCTGGCAAGCAAGGGGGGGCGACTGGGCGATTCGCCCGGCCCTTGCGCCAGAGAAGCTTGGAGCTGCGCTGCAGGAAGCGTTCGCGCCCGTGTACCGCGAACAGCCGAAAGACGCCGTCCGGATCATCCGCCCGGACGATACGATCGACTATGCGCCGGAAAAACCGGCCCGGCGCATCGATGAGCCGCAGCTTGGGGAACGGCTCGCTGCCGCGCTGCCCGCGTGGGAGGTGCAGGTGGCCGACGCGGCCTCCGCGCCGCCCCTCGCGCTGGACGTGCCGATGCGCACGGTGAACCCGGCGGTGACGGTCCAGTCGCTGCAGCAGCAGGGCATTGTGCGCAAAATCGGCGAATTCGCCACCCGCTACCCGCCGGCTGCCGGTTCCGCCGCAGGCTCGGCAGGTAGGCTGCATAACGTGCAAGCGACAGCCGCCTCGCTGCAAGACGTCCTGCTCGCGCCCGGCGCCGTCTTCGATTACGCTCCCTTTATCGAACAAACGGAGAAAACAGCCGGCTACCGCGAGGCGCCGGTCATCGTCAACGGCAAGCTCGTCCCCGGCATCGGCGGAGGCATCTGCCAGGTCTCGTCGACGCTGTACAACGCCGTGCTCCGCGCCGGACTCACGATTGTTGAGCGGCGGAACCATTCGCTGCCCGTCAGCTACGTGCCGCTAGGTCAAGACGCGACGTTCGCCAGCGGCCATATCAACTTCAAGTTCCGTAACAGCACGAACTTCTATATGTTGATCCGCACCTATGCGGACGGAAGCGAGCTGAAGGTCAAGCTGTTCGGGCAGACACCTCCCGATACGACCTTTGATGTCGAATCCGTAACGGTCGACACCTTGCAGCCTTCGACAAAATATGTGCACAACCCGTCGCTGCGCAAAGGCAAAAGCGAAATCGTCGTCAAAGGAAAGCCCGGCTACATTGTCGAAACTTACCGTATTCAGAAGAAGAACGGGAACATTATCGGCCGGGAGAAAATATCGAGAGACACCTATGCCGCACAGCCGACCGTCATTGCGATCAATACGGGTTCCGGCTCCGGAGCGGATCGCTCGTCCCCGCATCCTACCGGAGATTCGCCCGTCCCTTATGTCGAGGACGGCGTAAAGGGGCCCAGCTTCCGTTAATGCATACGGCAGCCGCTAGCCTGTAAACCGATCAATAAAAAAACCTGCGGAAGCGGTTCCGCTCTCTTTCGAGAGACCCGAACCGCTTCCGCAGGTTTTCTGCGCTTTATAACTTCAGGCGCGACTTATCTGCTTTTCGCGTAAAACTCATCAAACCAAGCGGTCGAGACCGCAAGCGCCGCTTCCGCCCGTTCGACAGCCGCGCTCACCTGCGCCGTAGCCGTTCCGCCGTACACGTTGCGCGCATTCACGACACTCTCCGGTTGGAGCACCTGGTAGATGTCTTGATCGAACAGCTTGGAGAACTGGTGATACTCCTCCAGCTTCAGGTCGAGCAAATACTTGTGGTTTTGGATGCAGTAGAGCACCGTTTTCCCGATCACTTCATGCGCTTGACGGAATGGCATGCCTTTGTTAACCAAATAGTCCGCAATGTCGGTCGCATTGGAGAAATCCTGGTTCACGGCTTGTCTCATCCGGTCCTTATTCACCTTCATCGTCGCAATCATCGGCGCATACAGCTGCAGCGCGCCCTGGAGCGTGCGAACGGTGTCGAACATGCCTTCTTTGTCTTCCTGCATGTCCTTGTTATACGCGAGCGGCAGCGACTTCAGCACGGTCAGCAGTCCGAACAGGTTGCCGTACACACGACCGGTTTTGCCCCGCACGAGCTCGGCAACGTCCGGATTTTTCTTCTGCGGCATGATGCTGCTGCCCGTACAGAAGGCGTCGTCCAATTCGACAAACCGGAACTCCGTGCTGGACCACATGACAAATTCCTCGCTCAGCCGCGACAAGTGCATCATAATCATCGAAGCGTTCGACAGGAACTCCAGTATAAAATCCCGGTCGCTCACCGCATCGAGCGAGTTCTCGTACACGCGATCGAACCCAAGCTGCTCAGCGACAAAATGGCGGTCGATCGGGAACGTCGTCCCGGCCAGCGCCCCGGCTCCGAGCGGCAGGACGTTGACGCGCTTGTAGCTGTCCTGCAAACGCTCGGCGTCGCGCTGGAACATCGACACGTAGGCGAGTAGATGGTGCGCGAACAAAATCGGCTGCGCCCGCTGCAGGTGGGTATACCCCGGTACGATCGTATCCAGGTTATTCTTCGCCTGCTCGATTAGCGCTTCCTGCACTTTGTTCAGCAGTCCGACGAATTCCACGACCCGCTTGCGCAGCCACAGGTGCATATCGGTAGCCACTTGGTCGTTCCGGCTCCGGCCCGTATGCAGCTTGCCGCCGACCGAACCGACTTCGTCGATCAGCGCTTTCTCGATATTCATATGAATGTCTTCATCGCTGACCGAGAATTCGAGCTCGCCGCGGCGAATCATCCCTTGCACCTTGAGAAGCCCGTCTTTGATTTTCTCGACATCGTCCGCCGGCAGAATTCCGCATTTGCCGAGCATGGTGACGTGCGCCATGCTGCCCTGCACGTCCTCCTCGGCCAACTCCTTGTCAAACAAAATAGAAGCCGTATATTCTTCGACCAATTGGTCGGTTTTCTTCGTAAATCGTCCGCCCCAAAGCTTCGACACGTATTATTGCCCCCTATTTCCCGTCGTTCTGATGGACGCCAGCCGCTACGCGCAAACGGAGCGCATTGAGGCGAATAAAGCCTGTGGCATCGCCTTGGTCGTACGCTTTCGTCGGATCGGCTTCCATCGTCGCGATGTGCGGGTTGTACAAGCTGACCGGGCTTTTCACGCCGGCGCCGATGACGTTGCCCTTGAACAGCTTCAAGCGAACCGTACCCGTTACATTCTTCTGGCTCTCGGTCACCAGCGCTTGAATGGCCAGACGCTCCGGTGCGTACCAGAAGCCGTTGTACACGAGCGAAGCATATTTCGGAATCAAGGAGTCGCGCAAGTGCATCACTTCGCGGTCCATCGTGATCGACTCGATCTTACGGTGAGCGGTGAACAGGATCGTCCCGCCCGGCGTCTCGTACACGCCGCGGCTCTTCATGCCGACGAAGCGGTTTTCGACCATGTCGACGCGGCCCACGCCGTGCTTGCCGCCGAGTTCGTTCAGCTTCTCCATGATGTGCAGCGGAATCATCCGCTCGCCGTTGATCGCAACGCAGTTGCCTTGCTCGAACTCAAGCTCGATGTATTCCGCTTCGTCCGGCGCATCCGCAGGATCGACGCTGAGCAGGAACATGTCCTTGTTCTCCGGCGCGCTCGGATCGAACCAAGGATCCTCCAGCACGCCGCTCTCGTAGCTAATGTGCAGCAGGTTGCGGTCCATCGAATACGGCTTCGCGGCGGAAGCCGTCACGTTAATGCCGTGCTTCTCGGCGAAGGCGATCATTTCGGCGCGGCCCGGGAACTCCTCGCGGAAATTTTCCAGCCGCCATGGCGCGATGACTTCGACATCCGGCGTCAAAGCCGCGGCTGTCAATTCGAAGCGCACTTGGTCGTTGCCTTTGCCCGTCGCCCCGTGCGCGATGGCGGTAGCGCCTTCCGCGCGTGCGATCTCGACCATCCGCTTCGCGATCAATGGACGCGCAATGCTCGTGCCAAGCAAGTACTGCCCTTCATACAGGGCGCCCGCCTGGAACATCGGGAAAATGAAGTCGCGCGCGAACTCTTCGCGCAGGTCGTCGATGTATACTTTAGACGCGCCGGTGTTCAGCGCTTTTTCCTCAAGACCGTCGAGCTCATCCTTCTGTCCGATATCGGCGGTGAAGGCGATAATTTCTGCGTCGTACGTTTCCTTCAACCATTTCAAGATGATGGACGTATCCAACCCGCCCGAATACGCCAATACGATTTTTTGCTTTGCCATGTCGTTCCCGCTCTCCTTCTGATTTATCCTCACGCTTTCGCTTATGCCTTACGCGCCTGGCTTCCGGCGATGATTACATAATAGCGGCCATAACCGCTTTCTGGGCATGCAGCCGGTTCTCCGCTTGATCGAAAATGACCGAGTTTTTGCCGTCAATGACACCTTCCGACACTTCTTCCCCACGGTGCGCCGGCAGGCAGTGCATGAACAAGTAATCCGGTTTCGCGTATTTCACGAGCGCCTCGTTCACCTGGTAATCCTTGAACGCGATTTCCCGCTCCTTCTGCTCGGCTTCAAAGCCCATGCTCGCCCACACGTCCGTATACACGACGTCCGCGTTCGCCACCGCTTCTTTCGCATCGGTGCCTACATAAATGCCGGCGCCCGTCTTAGCCGCCATTTCGCGCGAAAGCTCCAGCACTTCGTTGTCCGGCTCGTAGCCTTTCGGCGTCGCTACGGCAAAGTTGATACCCAGCTTGGCTGCGCCCATCAAGAGCGAGTGCACCATGTTGTTACCGTCTCCGATATAAGCCACTTTGAGGCCTTCGAGGCGGCCCTTTTTTTCGAGCACGGTTTGGTAGTCCGCCAGCGCCTGACAAGGGTGGGACAGATCCGTCAGCCCGTTGATGACCGGGACCGTGGCGTTGCGCGCCAGCTCGATGACCGTCCGGTGCGCATAGGTCCGGATCATGATGCCGTCGAGGTACCGGGACATTGTCTGCGCCGTATCGTGAATCGTTTCGCCGCGGCCGATCTGCAGGTCGTTCCTGCTCAGAAACAGCGCATGGCCGCCCAGCTGGTACATGCCCACTTCAAAAGACACCCGCGTCCGCGTCGAAGACTTCTCGAAAATCATCCCCAGCGTCTTGCCCTTCAACGGCTGGTACGTCTCTCCCGCTTTCTGCTTCCGCTTCAGCTCAATCGCCAAATCGATCAAATACCGGATTTCCTCCGACGTATAGTCCACCAACCCGATAAAATCGCGGCCCTTCAATTGTACCGCCATATCTTCCTGCTCTGCCGTTTCCGTCATGGATGCAGCTCCCTTCACTTTCACAAAGTAATCGCCAATTCTGCTTTGCTTGAAACGTTCAGGCTCCTCTATACCGCTGCCGCCGCCGCTTTCGCCAACGTCTGGCAGATCGTGTCCAGTCCGCGGTCGATGTCTTCCTTGGAGATCAGCAGGCTCGGGGCCAAACGAATGACGTTCGGTCCGGCCGGCACGACAAGCACGCCTTGCTCGTGAATCGACTTGATCAGCTCCGCGCCCGATCCCGTCAATTGGATGCCGATCAGCATGCCCAGTCCGCGGATCGTCTCGACGAGCGGATTGCCGGCGAGCCTGCTTTTCAACTCGCTCATGATATAACTGCCCATCTCAGCCGCACGCTCCGACACGTTCTCCTGCAGCATCGTCTCCAGCGTCGCCAATCCGGCCGCCGTGGACAAGTAGTTGCCGCCGAACGTCGTCCCGTGGGAGCCGGCCGCGAAAGCGGTACGCAGCTTCTCTTTCCCGAGTAGCGCCCCGATCGGCATGCCGCTGCCCAGCCCTTTCGCCAAGGTCACGAGGTCCGGCTCGATGCCGAAGTGCTCGTAAGCGAACAGCTTGCCCGTCCGGCCGATGCCGGTTTGGATTTCATCCAGAATGAGGAGCAGGCCGTGCCGCTCGCACAGGTTCGCTACAGCCTTCACGAAGTCCGGATCGGCTGGGATAACGCCGCCCTCGCCTTGGACGAGTTCCAGCATGATGGCGCACGTTTTCCCCGTGATGAGCTTCTCCACCGCATCCGCGTCGTTGTACGGCGCATATACGAAACCCTCCGGCAGCGGGGAGAAGCCTTCCTTCACCTTATCCTGCCCGGTTGCCGTCAACGTAGCCAAAGTCCGTCCGTGGAACGACATGTTGAAGGTGATGATCTCGTAGCGCTCCCGCTGGTTAATGACCTTCTGATAGTATCTGCGGGCGATCTTGATCGCCGCTTCGTTCGCCTCCGCTCCGCTGTTGCAGAAGAAGACGGCGTCTGTGCAGCTGTTCTCCACAAGCAGCTGGGCCAGCCTCTCCTGCCCCGGGATGTGGAACAGGTTGCTCGTGTGCCAGAGCGTATCCACCTGCTCCTTCAAGCGCTCGGTCACCTGCTTCGGCGCATGCCCGAGGTTCGTGACGGCTAAGCCGCACATCAGGTCCAGGTACTCCTTGCCGTTCTCATCCCACAACCGGCTGCCTTCCCCCTTCACAAACGTAAAAGGATATCTGGCGTAATTCGGAAACAATGCGCTTTGAGCCTCTCCCATGTCGTTCACTCCTTTATATGTGAAAATAATTTCTCTACGCTTTGACGATGCGGGTGCCGATGCCTTCGCCCTTCAGCACTTTGCTTAACACTTGCGGCTCCGATCCGTTCACGATCACAACCTCGCGCACCTCGCCTTGAATGCACTGCACGGCTGCACGCACTTTCGGGATCATCCCGCCGTAAATATCGCCGCTTGCGATCATCTCGTCGATTTCCCGCACGGTGGCGGAAGGCAGCACCCGCTTCTCGCCATCCACCGTCTTCAGGATGCCCGGCACGTCGGTGACGACGATCATCCGCTCCACGCCGAGATGCGATGCGACCGCTCCGGCCGCCGTGTCGGCGTTGATGTTGTACCGCTGTCCGCCGTCGGCTCCGATGCCAACCGGCGCAATAACCGGCATGTAGCCCATGCCGACAATGCCTTGAATGAGCTCGGCGTTCACACGCGTCACGTCGCCGACGAGTCCGACTTCGTGCGCGTTCGCCACAGGCTGCGCCTGAATGAGATGGCCGTCCACGCCGGACAGGCCGACCGCGTTCGCGCCGAAGCGCTGAATGTTGCGCACGATCTGTTTATTAATTTGCCCGGCCAGCACCATCTCGACGACGTCGAGCACTGCCTCGTTCGTTTTGCGCAGCCCGTTCACGAACTCCGTCTCGATGCCCAGCTTGCCCAGCGTGTCCGAGATCGCCGGACCGCCGCCATGCACGATGACGGGAATTTCGCCTTCGGCCTGCAGCCGGGTCAAGTCTTCGAAAAAGACGTCCGGCAGCGCCGCTAATGTGCTGCCGCCGCATTTCATTACAAACATGTTCGCATCCCCCTCTTTCCCCCTTCCCGAAGGCGGAGGACCCTGCGCGCTTCGCCCCAAGCCCCCGAAAGAGTACGTGACTACCACGTGGCCGCCGTTGATGAGACGTCGGTGTGTGGGATCGCTTCTCGCACCGTGCCGGTGCACGCTTACCAGTCGGCGTTCTTCCGGTACGGGGGCCTGGGAGCTATGCGCTACTTCTTGTGTATCGTTCGGGCGGCCTGCAAGGAGCCGCGTTATGCCTTCGTTATGAAGCTTTAGTTCGAGCACGGGGTTGCTTATCATTGGACGGATTCGCCGCGTCCTCGATAAGCACAGTCCTTCCACGGCCGCGATAAGCCGCAGCCCCCACATGCTCAAACGAGTACATCCAACAACCTAAGTCCGATAAGCGGCGTTAATCCGCACATAGTCGTACGTGAGGTCGCAGCCCCAGGCTGTCGCCGAGGCGTCGCCCATGTTCAGGTCGACGTAAATTTGGACGAGCTCGCCTTTGAGATACTCGGCCGCGCGCTCCTCATCGAATTTCACCGGGCGGGATTGCTCCAGCACCGGAATATCGCCGAGGCGGATATCGACCGTCTCGGTTTGGACGGGATAGCCCGCGCGCCCGACGGCTGCGATGATGCGGCCCCAGTTGGCATCCGCGCCAAAGCATGCCGATTTCACGAGGCTTGAGCCGATGACGGTCTTCGCGATGGCACGGGCCGCTTCACGGGATTCGGCATGCGCCACCGTCACTTCGATCAGCTTCGTTGCGCCTTCACCGTCGCGTGCGATCGCTTTGGCGAGGTATTCACCGACGTAGTTGAAGCCGGCGGCGAATGCCGCCCAGTCCGGATGGTCCGGCGTCAAGCTATCGTTGCCCGCCAAGCCGCTGGCCATCGCTACGACCATATCGTTCGTGCTCGTGTCCCCGTCGACCGTAATCATATTGAAGGTAGAATCCGTAATATCATTCAGCAGCTTCTGGAGATGCGCGCTTTCGATGTTCGCATCGGTCGTCATGAACCCCAGCATCGTCGCCATGTTCGGATGAATCATGCCCGAGCCCTTGGCCGCTCCGGCGATATGTACCGTTTGCCCGCCGACGGTGAGCTGCACGCACAATTCTTTCTTCACCAGATCCGTCGTCAAGATCGCTTGACAGAAATCGTCTCCGCCGTCAGCCTTCACCTGCGCCCGCAGCTTCTCGATGCCGCCCAGCACTTTGTCCATCGGCAGCAGCTCGCCGATGACGCCGGTCGACGTTACGCCGACCAGATGCTCGGCAACGCCGAACGCCTTCGCGCCCGCAGCCCGCATCGCCCGGGCGTCGTCTTCGCCCTGCTGGCCGGTGCACGCGTTCGCGTTCCCGCTATTGACCAGCATCGCTTGCAGCTTGCCTCCCTGCGCGATGCTCTCCTGCGTCACGCGCAGCGGAGCCGCTTGGAACTGGTTGAGCGTGTACACGCCCGCCGCGCTCGCCGGCACCTCGCAATAAATCGCGCCCAGATCATGGCGCTCCGTCTTTTTCAAACCGCAGTGCAGTCCGCCTGCTTGAAACCCTTTCGGTGTCGTCACCGAACCTTCAGGCACCACCACAAAATTATGTTGCGCTGTCGACATGTCCTTCCCCCGTCCTCCGCGTTTATGGATATACCGGGGTGAACGTCAGACCCGTCGTTTCATCCCAGCCCATCATCAAGTTCAAGTTTTGAATCGCCTGTCCGGCTGCCCCTTTAACCATGTTGTCTATGACGGAAATGATCGTCAAGCGACCTGTACGCGAATCGAGCGAAAGCCCGATATCACAATAGTTGGAGCCAAACACTTCTTTCGTCCCCGGGTACTTGCCCTTGTCGCGAATTCGCACGAACGAGCGTCCCTCGTAATAACTCCGGAACAAGTCGAAAATTTCGTCCTCGCTGCGCGCTTGCTTCAAGTTCACGTAGATCGTCGACATAATGCCGCGCGTCATCGGCACCAAATGCGTCGTGAACGTAATCGTCGCTTCTTCGCCGGCCAAACGTCCGATCGCTTGCTCGATTTCCGGCGTATGCTGATGACGGTTCACCTTATAAGCCAGAAAATTTTCATTAATTTCCGCGTAATGCACAACTTGGCTGAGTCCGCGCCCCGCGCCCGACACCCCCGACTTCGCGTCGACAATGATCGACTTCAAGTCAATCCAACGCTTGGCTGCAAGCGGAGCAAGCCCAAGAATGGTCGCCGTCGGGTAGCAACCCGGGTTGGAGATGAACTGCGCCCCGGGCACGTCTGCACCGAACAGCTCGCACAAGCCGTATACCGCTCTATCTAAATACGACGCTTCCGCCGGTTTATGCTTATACCATTGCTCGTACACCTGACCGTCCTTCAAACGGAAATCGCCCGACAAGTCGATGACCTTCAGCCCTGCATCCAGCAGCTTCGGCGACAAGTCGATGCTGACGCCGTGCGGCGTTGCGAGAAACACAACGTCTGCTTTACCGCGGATGAGCTCAATGTCGATACCGTCCAGGCGCTCGGTCACGATCTGATTCAAATGCGGATATCCGTCCGCAATCGGCGCCCCGGAGGCAGACGACGAGATCACGGAAGTGATTTCCACATAAGGATGCGCAAGTAAAAAGCGAATGAGTTCCACACCGCCGTAACCGGTCGAACCGACGATAGCCGCTCTTAATTTCGTAGACATAGCCGTCCCTCCACTTAAAAAACTATGTATTATTATACATTCGAAGGTATAAAAATTCAATTTCTTTTTTTCCAACTTTTTTCATCGTAACCCAATGTCCGGCAGGGCGCAAGCCACTCTTACCCATGGCCGCCTCATTCATTCGTTAAGCCTGCCCCGCGATTTTGAACCCTTCACCGAGCACTTCGTTTGTATCGCTCAAGATGACGAAGGCGCCGGGATCGACCGCCCGTACAAGCTCCTTCAACCGGGTCACTTCCGTTTGGCCGACAACGACCATAAGTACCGTACGCGCCTCCCCGGTGTATCCGCCGGTTGCATGCAATTTCGTCAAACCGCGGTCCAGCTCGTATAAAATCACCTCGCGAATGTCCTCGGCCGCCTCCGAAATAATAAACGCCACTTTCGAATAACTTAGCCCCAACTGCACGACATTGATCGTTTTGCTGGTGACGAACAAGCCAATTAACGCATACATCGCATTCTCCGGCGAAATGAAGATGCCTGCCGCGACGATGACCGCCCCGTCGAGCAGCGCCACGCACAGCCCGAATCCGATTCCCGTATACTTATGTAAAACTTGCGCCGCCACCGAAAAACCGCCCGTCGAGCCGCGTCCCCGATAAACAAGCCCAATGCCTACCCCGAGCAGAATCCCCCCATATATACTGGCCAGCAGCACATTGCTTGTGAGGGAAGGCACGTTCCGCGTGACAAGGACCAGCAGCGGCAGAAGGACGGAGCCGATTGCCGTTTTGATCCCGAAGTTTCGCCCCAGCAGCAGCACCCCTATAAGAAACAAGGGAATATTCAGTCCCCACTGCGTAAATGCCGGCTCGACGCCAAACAGCTTTTGGACGATAATGCTTATGCCCGTTACGCCGCCCGAAGCCAACTGATTGGGATAAAAAAACAGATTGAAGCTTAGAGCGATCATGGAAGAACCGATCGCCAGCAGCATAAATTCCCAAGCCCTCCGCCACCCGCCCCGAAGCGCTTGGCGTCCTTTACGGCGATTTCGCCGCAAACGATCCGCTCTGGGTCCGAGCGGTTGGGCTGGAGCCGCCTGTGCATCCGCTTCCAGCTCCGGATTGGCCGAGAGCTCTTCCCACGGCCGGTTGTTCGACTCGTCCTTCTTCGCTTTCTTGCTTTTCTTCCGTTCGCTTCGTTTTTCCAAGGTCGTCACCCCGTTCCACGCGAAAAATCCTACACGTCAGCATCCGCCCCGTCGGCTTTATCCTTCCTCGGAGGCCGGACGACATCGCCCATTCCAAGCGGTTGCTTTCATGTAGGATCAGCTGGGTATCCCGAAATTATGTTGCGCTTAGCTATCTTTCGAAGGTTTCGCGATCTGCTGGCGCAAGTAGGCGTCGATGAACATATCCAGCTCTCCGTCCATAACAGCGCCCACGTTGCCCGTCTCCGCTTGCGTCCGATGGTCTTTCACCATGCTGTACGGGTGGAAGACATACGAACGAATTTGGCTGCCCCACGCGATATCGGACACTTCGCCGCGAATCTCCGCAAGATGCTTTTGCTGCTCCTCGATCTTCTTCTCGTACAGCTTCGAGCGCAGCATCTTCATCGCGCGTTCGCGGTTCTTGATCTGCGAACGCTCCGTTTGGCAGCTGACGACGACCCCCGTCGGTATGTGCGTAATCCGCACCGCCGAATCGGTCGTGTTGATGTGCTGTCCGCCCGCACCGGAGGAACGGTACGTATCCACCTTAAGGTCCTCGGTTCGGATCTCGACCTCGACATCGTCGTCAATCTCCGGCATGACATCGCAGGACACGAACGACGTATGACGCCTGCCTGAAGCGTCGAACGGCGAAATCCTTACGAGCCTGTGCACGCCCTTCTCCGCCTTCAAGTAACCGTAGGCGTTGTAACCTTTAATCAGCAGCGTCACGCTCTTGACCCCCGCTTCATCACCGGGCAAATAATCAAGCACTTCCACCTTGAAGTCCCGCTTCTCCGCCCAGCGACGGTACATCCGCAGCAGCATCTCCGCCCAGTCCTGCGACTCGGTGCCACCCGCGCCCGGATGCAGCTCCAGAATCGCATCGAGCTTGTCGTAAGGCTGGCTCAGCAGCAGCTGCAGCTCGAACGCTTCAAGCTTCTTCACCAGCGCGGCGATTCCCGACGTGATGTCGCCAACCATGCTCTCATCCTGCTCTTCCTGCAGCAGCTCGACCAGCACTTCGAGATCCTCATATTCGCTGGCAAGCGCCTGGAACTGATCGACACCGCCCTTGACGGCGTTCATCTCGGCAATCAGCTTCTGCGCCTTTTCGTTGTCATCCCAGAAATCAGGCGCCGACATCTTCTCTTCGTAATCGGCAATTTGCTCCAGCTTCAGATCTAAGTCAAAGAGACCCCCTAAGCTCAGCCAATCGTTTGGCCGTTTCTTGTAAATCCCGCTTCACGTCTGCTTCTAACATATCTCATCGCACCTCTTATGCTTAATTTTGTTTGTCCTCGTGGAAAAAGGAGACCGGAGCCACGGCCCGACCTCCCCTTTCTATTCGCTGCATCAATCGCGGCTTATACGCCGTGACACTGCTTATATTTCTTCCCGCTGCCGCACGGACACAAATCGTTGCGGCCAATAACGTCCTTGTTGACGATCGGCTTCTTGACCGCAGGCTCGGCATTCGTCGCAATCTCATGCTCATCGATGACCGCTTCGCGTACCAGGTTCGTCTCCACGTGCGCCTTCATAACGTACGTCGCAACTTCTTCCTGGATGCTCTGAACCATCTCCTGGAACATCTCGTAGCCTTCGAACTGGTATTCACGCAGCGGGTCCGTACCGCCGTATGCACGGAGATGGATGCCTTGACGCAGTTGATCCATCGCATCAATATGGTCCATCCACTTGCTGTCTACGGCGCGAAGCACCACGACCTTCTCGAATTCACGGAAAAACTCCTCGCCGATCTGCTTCTCCCGCTCTTCATACAGACGCGTAACCAAATCCTTGATGTATTGAATAATATCTTCCTTCTCTTTGCCCCACAGCTCATCAGCCGTCAGTTGGCCTTCATGAAGGAACGTACCGTTGCCGAAGTCGACAATCGCTTGCAAATCCCACTCTTCCGGCACCAGATCGTCCGGGCAATGCGCTTCCACGATCCGGTCGATGACCGGCAGCATCATGCCGAGCACGATGTCGCGGATATTTTCCGATTCAATGACCTCGCGGCGCTGCTTGTAAATAATTTCCCGCTGCTGATTCATCACGTCGTCATACTGCAGGACCACTTTCCGCACATCGAAGTTGTTGCCTTCCACCCGCTTCTGCGCGGATTCGATCGCCCTGGAGATCAGCTTGCTCTCGATCGGCTGATCTTCCTCGAAGCCAAGGCGATCCATCATGCCCATGATGTTCTCGGCTCCGAAGCGGCGCATCAGCTCATCCTCCAGCGACAAGTAAAACTGGGAAGAACCCGGGTCGCCTTGCCGTCCGGCACGACCGCGCAGCTGGTTGTCGATCCGTCGGCTTTCATGACGTTCCGTACCTATAATATGCAGACCGCCGAGCTCCGCCACTCCTTCGCCGAGCGTGATGTCCGTACCGCGGCCGGCCATGTTGGTGGCGATCGTTACGGCGCCCGGTTGACCGGCGCGGGAGACGATCTCCGCTTCTTCAGCGTGATACTTGGCGTTCAAAACTTTATGCGGCACGCCTTTTTTCTTCAGCATCTCGGACAAGCGTTCGGAGTTCTCGATCGAAATCGTACCGACCAGCACCGGCTGCTTTTTTTTGTGACGTTCCACGATCTCGTTCACAACCGCACGAAATTTGCTGGCTACCGACTTGTATACAACGTCCGGCAAATCCTGACGGATCATCGGCCGGTTCGTCGGCACGACAATGACATCGAGGCCGTAAATTTTCTTCAGCTCTTCTTCTTCCGTCTTCGCCGTACCGGTCATCCCCGACAGCTTGCGGTACATCCGGAAGTAATTCTGCAGTGTGATCGTTGCCAGCGTCATCGACTCGTTCTGTACCTGCAGCTTCTCCTTCGCTTCGATCGCCTGATGCAAACCTTCGCTATAGCGACGGCCGACCATGAGGCGGCCTGTAAATTCGTCAACGATGACGATCTCGCCTTCCTGCACGACGTAATCGACGTCCAGCCGCATAATTGCGTGGGCTTTCAACGCTTGTTGAATATGGTGGTTCAAGGTTACATGCTCATGATCGAACAAGTTTTCGATGCCGAACGCTTTCTCCGCTTTCGCCACGCCTTCTTCGGTCAGCGACACACTGCGCAGCTTCACGTCGATGATATAATCCTCTTCTTCCTTCAGCTTGCTGACGAAGTGATCGGCCATGTAGTACAAGTCCGTCGACTTGGCGGCTTGTCCGGAAATAATGAGAGGTGTCCGGGCTTCGTCGACGAGGATCGAGTCCACCTCGTCAATGACCGCATAATAAAGCGGCCGCTGCACCATCTGCTCTTTATACACGACCATGTTGTCGCGCAAGTAGTCGAAGCCGAATTCATTGTTCGTTCCGTACGTAACGTCGCATGCATAAGCCTGCTGCTTTTCCGCATGCGAAAGCTGCGGCAGGTTAACCCCGACGGTCATCCCGAGAAATTCGTATATTTTGCCCATCTCGGCGCTATCGCGCGTCGCCAAGTAGTCATTGACGGTGACTACATGCACGCCTTTGCCCAGCAGGGCATTCAAATAAACCGGCAGGGTGCCTACCAGCGTTTTACCTTCCCCTGTCCGCATCTCCGCAATGCGCCCTTCGTGCAGCGTCATGCCCCCGATCAGCTGCACATCGTAATGACGCTTGCCGAGTACGCGTTTGGACGCCTCCCTAACAACGGCGAATGCCTCCGGCAGCAAGTCGTCGAGTTCCTCGCCCTTTTCCAGCCGTGCGCGAAACTCTACCGTTTTGTGCCGTAGCTCCTGGTCCGATAACACCTCAATGCTAGGCTCCAGCGAGTTGATATACTCAACGGCTTTCCACATCCGTTTCAATTCACGTTCATTCGAATCCCCAAAAATCTTCTTCACGAGTCCTAGCATGCTGCTAATCCCCTTCCTTTATCGAACCGTAATCCATAGACTAAATTGTAGCAGTTTGCGCCAGCCATCGCAACAAAACACTGGAATTAACACCATTGGATTAGTATCCCACATCCCGCCCAATTTACTTACGACGTCTTTATCTCCCAAGCATAGAACGGCTCTGAAAGTTCTGGCATGGAAGTACACCCTTTAAACGCATGCGGCCCGAAAAAGTTTCAGTACGCCTCGATGCTGGAGCTTCCCGAACTTTCCAAGATAAAAAAGAGCCCGCCTGAACGGGAGCGGCATCCAGAGATGCACGCTTCAGCGATCAGGCAAGCTCGGTTGTTTGCATGGGGTTAGAGCGGCATTAAAGCGCCGGTTCGATGAGCCCGTATTTGCCATCGTTGCGCTTGTACACAACATTGACTTGAGATGTGTCGGAATTTGCAAAAACAAAGAAATTATGGCCAACCATGTTCATTTGGAGAATCGCTTCGTCAATATCCATGGGCTTTAACGTAAACCTCTTCGTTCGGACAAGTTCGAATTCTTCCTCTTCATCAAGGACCGCCGCCGCACTCTGCTCGGAGCCGGAGCGGAACAGATCCTTCAGTCCTCCAGCTTGACGCACCTTGCGGTTCGCCTTCGTTTTCGCTTTGCGGATTTGACGTTCCAGCTTGTCAACGACCAGATCGACTGCCGCATACAGATCGGCGTGCTTCTCCTCCGCCCGCAGCATAAACCCGGTGAGCGGCACCGTGACCTCCACGGTTTGCATGCCTTTAACGACGCTTAACGTTACATGAACTTCAGATGTAGGGGGAGCTTCAATGTACCTTTCCAGCCTGCTCAGCTTTTTCTCAACATGGTCTCTTAATGCTTCCGTTACCTCGATGTTTTCACCACGAATGTTGAATTTCATGTACTACTCCTCCTTTCATTCCTACGCTATACTATATTCCCCTTCGCCTATTAAAAATCCTGCAAAATCTCGATTAAAGTTTACAAAATATTTAAATAATTTTATGTGCATACTAAAAGTATAAGTAAACCCCTTCATTAAAGCCCTTTCAAAAAAAAGAACACCCCGAATTTCTTCAGAGTGTTCTTCTTATCGCTGCTACATTCCCCCAAAACCATAACCATCTATGCTAGCGGCCTTGCGGACCGCGGATGATTACAACTTGACGACGTTAGCTGCTTGAGGACCACGTGCGCCCTCTACGATATCAAACTCAACGGATTGGCCTTCTTCCAATGTTTTGAATCCATCAGTTTGGATAGCGGAGAAGTGTACGAATACGTCGCCACCGTCTTCACGCTCGATGAAACCGTAACCTTTTTCTGCGTTGAACCATTTAACTTTACCTTGCATGCCAAACATTCCCTTCATCATCAAATAACTGCAAGCTTTAGCCTACATTTCGAATATATCACTCCCTCAACATCCATGTCAATCCAAGTTCCACCATGTTAGCAAAATATTTAGAAAATTCGTGTATTAACATGAGGTTAACAAATTTCTACAATTTATTCACAACGAAAAACCTTGTCCTGTCGCGGTTTTCCGACATTTTCCGCAAAGTTATCAACAGAGTTATGCACATTGTCCACAGGGGTCGGTGATTTGTTTTTTCTTACATCCATACGAACGATGACACGCAATTCGCGGTGCGACGCAATGCTGAAACCGTTTGTTCAATTAAAAAAACCAAGCCCCTTTACAAGGACTTGGTCTCCATACCCCATTAGCCGTTCTTACTTCCGCTTGTCCACAAACGCACTTTCCATCGAATAATTCGTTTCATACGCATTGCGTTGCAGTCGGGCGGCATCCATTTTCTTCAAGCCATCGCCGGCTTCTGATTTCAGCTTGTGCATCGCGGTTAAGAGCAATTCATCGTACCGAAGTATACGTTGAATTTGCTCTTTATGATCAGGACGCAGCTCTACACTATTTGTAATGCCTTGTATTTCATAAATAATTCTTCCCCGCTCCGTTACGAACGTATCAAACTCTTCTTCCGTTACCGAATCGAGCTTGACTATAAAGCCTTCGGTCAGCTGCTCGAGTTCCGTTAACAGCCTATCCATGAGTAATACCGGCTGCCTGGACGCTGGCAAGCTTGGCGGCTTGAACCCACGTTTCCTTTAATTCTACTAAGTATCCAAGCACTTCTTCCGCCGGCTCTGCAACTTTTTTAGTATTGGCTTCGATCAGCCGAAATACGAAGTAATCATAAAGTTTAACCAAATTTTCAGAGATCTCCATATTCGGGTTGGCTGTCATGGCCAATTCTCTCAAAATCTCTTGAGCTTTGCATAAATTATAGTTCACATCGTCGAACTTCCTCTGCTTAATGCCCTGGATGCCCAGACGACAAAACCGGATTGCGCCGTCGTATAACATGATGAGTAATTGTGCTGGGGTTGCCGTTTGTACAGCTGTCGCCAAATATTTATTCTGTGCTGGTATCATCGATGTTCCTCCCTAACAACTGGTTGGACCCTTGTATTTCATCTATTGGCTTAATTGGGATAAGTAACTGGACTGGGAATTATATTTATTAATAACGGCCTCCATGGCTGTAAACTTTCGATAATACATGTCTTCCTGATTTTTAATACGTTCATTGGCTACATCAATGTCCTTGTCCAATAAATACAGCTTTTTCCCGATGTAGCTTTGATCTTTGGCACCAGTATCAAAGCTGCCGGGACTCCCGGCTTTCTGGATCATTTCATTCAACGTAAGCTGCGCATGATCGTACAGCCTCTTGGCGATCCCGACATCGGATTGATCCGAATCGCCGTTTCCTGTTGCAGTAAACAAGGCCATGATAGCCTCCGGCTCTTTTTCAATCGCTTCTTTTAATTTACTTTCGTCTTTGATATACAGCTTTCCTCGTTCTATGTATTCTCCGGTCTCAATACCAATAGAAGCCAGTGTCTTATATTTCTTGCTTCCGGTTTCGACTTGAGAAAACACATCAAGCCGCATGGTGCTAACGGCTCTACTGAGGATATCATCGTTCTTGAGCATACCACTCTTGGCCTTTTCTTCCCATTGCGTGATATCCGATTCTTTCATGTCTTTCTTTTGGGTATCTGTGAGGGGTTGAAAGCTTTTATACCTGGCTTCATTAAGCTTATCGTTAAGCGTTTGTAAGATATCGTTGTAGTCTTTAACGAAAGCTTTCACTGTATCCATGATTTTATTCGTGTCGGTATCTACAGTTAATGTGGCAGGATTGCCGGGATCCTTCTTAAGTAATGTAACCTCTACCCCATTTACGGTTATCTTATTGCTTGCATAGGAGCCCTCGGGCATCCCGTTAATCGATACTTTGGCATTGACTGCAACTTTCTCATTCGGACCGCCCATGGCCACTTTCAGACTTTGGGTTAAAAAATTGCCCGAGAAGGTTATTCTCTCGCCAAGGTTAGTTCCTGGCGCTGCGCTATCTGAAGCAGGATCCGACGGGTTGTTAACAAGCCCCGTGTTTTTGGACACAAACGATACGAATCCTGTAGTGCTATCATAAAACGCATTGACATCCGTTGTTTTGTTGATTCGGTCGATGACATCATTCAGGGAGTCTTTCGTCGGATCGAACTTCACTTTCGTCCCGTTGATCGTAAACTCGTTGCCTCCCGGATCGAAAACGTCAAATTTCCCCACTTGGGTAGAGAGTGTCAAGGTGGGATCTATCTTTTGCCCCGTCTTCCGAATGTCGCCGGCGCTGTAATTGCTTGCAGCCGTCGCCATTTCCTTGACTTCAATTTTAAACGTTCCGTTCACGGCATTACCGGTAGCTTTCGCTGAAATAGCCGCAGCGTTACCGGCAACGTCTACCGTCTTGGCTGCAAAGGTTCCCTCCAGACGATAGCTGCTTAATTTATTATTCCTAAAATCGTAAATCTTCGTGTTCATGTCGCGGTATGCTTCCCGCTGCCACTGTATCGTTTGTTTGTTTTGATAAAGCTTATCTACGGAAGCCCGCTTCGCCTGCATCAATTGACTGATAAGGCCTTCCGTATCTATGCCGCTGGCCAGACCGGATACGCGATTGATCATGAGTCACACCTTCCTTCCTTGATTATCTCCGTTCATCTATCAATATACCGGCCATCTCCCAAACCTTGGCGATAAAATCCAGGTTTTTTTCAGGGGGGATCTCCCTCAATATCTTTCCGTTCTCTTTGTCAATCACCTTTACCATAATTCGCTTCGTTTGCTCGTGTACGGAAAAATCAAGCGATGTGGAATGGCCTTGCATGGCTTTTACCGCCCGGTCGATTGCTTTAATCAACTGTTCGTCGCTAACTGAAACATATTCTCCCCGTAACTCAGCTGATTTCAGATCTTTTGCGGATTGCAGGTTTACAGGCAATAATGACGCTTCGGCAGCGGCTGGCAAATCCGTTGATTTCACTCGGGCCTGCCCTTCCACCGATGTCCGTTCTCCTCCGTTGGAGGGCGTTCCGTTTATTGAAAAATTAGCGCTCATCAACATCCCCTCCCATTTCCGTTATACGGTTAGTATTTATATCGGAAACAATACGGATTTGTTTTAGAGCGATTTCGCATAATATTTTAGATTTGAACGTATTGTTGATATATTTTTTTGACCGCCCGCACCACATCTTCCACATCTTGACGTGTCATCTTGGGGAAGATGGGTAACGTAATCGCTTCTTGGTAGAAGGCCTCGGCTTCAGGACAATGCGTGGAGCTGTAGCCCATTCTTTGATAATAAGGCTGCTTATACACGGGAATGTAGTGCACATGCACGCCTATATTTTCCGCCCGGAGCGCCAGGAAGAGTTCTTGTCTGTCTACTTTAAAAGCCTCGCGCTCAAATCTAAGCATATAGAGATGCCAGCTTGAGTTCGCGAAAGCAGCCTGATAAGGAATTCGAATACCCGGCAAATTGGCAAAAGCTTCATGATAATAAGCGGCAATCTCCCTGCGCTTGCGTACAAATTCATCCAGCTTCTTCATTTGTGAGCTGCCTAAGGCTGCCTGAAGATCTGTTAAGCGATAGTGATATCCCAGTTCGTGCATTTCATAATACCAAGGCCCTTCATCCTGCGTTAATAAGGAAGGATCTTTCGTGATTCCATGACTCCGGAAGAGCTGAAGCTTTCGGTACAAATCCTCCCGGTCCGTCACAATGACTCCTCCCTCACCGGTTGTAACGTGTTTGACAGGGTGAAAGCTGAACATCGTCATATCCGCGAAAGAGCCGATTTTTCTGTTTTGATACTCAGCACCCAGCGAATGTGCCGCATCCTGGATGACCAAAAGCCCATGCTCCCGGGCTATATTCATAATGGCCTCAATCTCTACAGGCTGCCCTGTAAAGTCCACCGGAATAATCGCTTTGGTGCGAGGAGTAATTTTTCTCTTGATATCCTCAGGATCGATGTTATAGGTCGCCGGATCGATGTCTGCGAACACCGGAGTCCCGCCGCAATATAAGACGCAGTTGCTGCTGGCCACAAACGTAATCGGTGTGGTGATCACTTCGTCGCCGGTCCCTATGCCCGCCGCGAAGCACGCGCCATGCAGTGCCGCTGTACCGCTGGAAAAGGCAACGGCGTATCGGGCTCCTGCATACGATGCCACTTCTTTTTCAAATTCCGTGATGTAAGGGCCTTGCGTAATAAAAGGGCCGCGCAGCACGCTGACCACAGCATCGATATCCCGCTCATCGATCCACTGCTGTCCGTAAGCCAGCATGGTGGAGCGAACCGGTACACCCCCCTGTATCGCAAGCTTCTCCATGAATACATCCTCCCTCGATAAAATAAAGTCACCCGTTACATCAGGTGACTTGTTTGAATCCATTCCGCTGTTCTGCGGATGCCTTCTTCTAAGGAAACCTCCGGCTCCCAGCCTAACAGCTCTTTCGCTTTGTCATAGTTGCACAACAGCTTGGGAATCTCGCTTTGCGGATGAATATGCGTAACATGCTTGATTTTTCCATCGTCTTCTGCAATCAGCTTGGCCAGTTGGTTAATAGTGATATCTCTGCCTAAGCCTGCATTCACAATCTGCCCGTTCACCCGGCCTGAATATCCGGCCGCCACGACAAAACGCGCACAATCCTCCACATAAAGCAGGTCGCGGGTTTGCGTTCCATCTCCATAAATGTGCAGGTCTTTACCGGCCAATGTATTTTTGATGAAGATGGCTACTACGCCGCCTTCGCCGCCGGTTTTCTGGAACGGACCGTACGTATTGAAAGGGCGGATAACCACGGTTGGCAAATCATAAGCATGGTAATAGGAAAGAACCATGTTCTCCGCCGCGATTTTTGACCCTGCATAAGGCGAAGCAGGCTTGATTGGATGCTGCTCGGTAATCCCCTTATCATCCATGCAGCGATCGTATACCATGCAGGTGCTCATAAAGACAACTTTTACGGTGTGCTTCCGGCATTCTTCCAGCACATAGAAGGTTCCGACTGTATCGTTATTGAACGTAGTCTCCGGATCATCGATGGAATCTTGCACATTGATCGATGCACCCAGGTGATAGCAAACATCAAAGCGTCCTTCGGCAAAAAGCTTTTCGAGCAAGCCCCGATTTTTGATATCGCCTATAACAAACTGGACTAGCCCCGGATGTCCTTGAAACTCATCCAGGTTATCTTCGCGTCCGTTGGACAAATCGTCCAATACCGAAACCTGATGTCCGTCGTTCAATAATCGTTTAACGACCCACCGGCCGATAAATCCGGCGCCTCCTGTGACCAATACGTTCATCAGCTTTCCCTCTCTTCTTTTACCGTGTCACGCGATATTTAAAAGGCCCGAATTAATGGAGGCTCCTGATGCCCCAGTTCTCCGTCCAAATATTTGTCTACGATATCATTGTTAAAGGTATTGTAGATCAAGCGTAAATGCTGCGGTTTCCAGTCCTTTGATAAAAATAGCTTGCCGTTTGATCTTTGCGGTTCTTTAGGCAAGTCTGCTCCGCTTCTCAGCAGCCCGACCAGCTTCACGATATCGTCAGCCACTTGCCTCACAGCTTTACAGGCCACATCGTGAATTCCATCGCCTTGCGATAATTCAGGGACAGAGTGATGGACAATGTCCCCTCCATCCAAGCTGGAAGTGAGATAATGAACCGTCATGCCTGCCCAATTGGGCTGAAGAAAGTAAAAAGGCCAGAATAAAGTAATGCTGCCTCTATACCATGGGGATAACCCTCCATGAATATTCCAAGCATACGCCGGAAATTTGGCCAGCAGAGCGTCATCAATCTTGTGAACACCAAAGCTGATTACAATATCCGGTCCATTAGATTGTACCCAATCGGCTACCTTCTCGGAATTAAGTTCACCCGATGTCACATTCATCTGAGAAATATCGGTCCAATCCAATCCCTCTGCCTGTCCAAACCAACGTCTCTCTGCTGCTTCACGGTCGGAGAAGTGGCGTATAAAGTTGACCCGGTCTTGATCCGACAATCCCTCCGGCGGGGCAGGAACGAAGTCCTCCCGGTTTTCGATCAAAAGACCCTGCAGCATACCCGCTTCCTTCAGCTTTTGGGCTATATATAGATGTCTTGGATGCGAGCCGGTTAAAAAAACGACTTTCATGTCATCATCTCATTTCTTGGCTCCAAGAAAGGACCCTTCAATAATTGTTTATCTATTAACATGTTTATAATGGGTTCAAGATCTGTTAGAGAGCAGTTGCATTTCTCAGCAATCTCCAGTAAAGAATAGCAACCGTCGCAATAGTTTAGCAGCATCAGTATCCGGTCAAGCTGCATACGATTATCGGCAACGTTATTGCTGGAGTAAATTCCGTTAAGAGGGAAATTCAAATCCGGGTATAAGTCGTGTTTGTCCAGCTTCACCTCTCCAAACGGACGCTGATTCACATAAAATCCGTTCAACTCAAGAGCTTTCAATACGCTTTCCAACTCGTCGACACTTTGCTGCAGGGCTTCAATTGTCATGACTTCTTTAGTATCGCAGGAATTATGGTACCCCGGATAGCAATTGTACACCATTCGGGACATTTGTCCTACCGGAAGATTGAATCCTGGGGAGCAGTACTGACGTTCGTCAGAGCCGTTAATCGGTGTAAAAGACCGAATATTCCCTTGTAGCGATTCAAATCTGAACAAATGCTCGACCACTTGATCCACAGGTGAACTGCCGCGGCGGGATGTTTTGTAGCTTAACGGGTGCTCAAGACCGCCCAAACACGTTAGCACTAACCCAGAATATAGGCTCTCCTTGAGTTTTGCCCCAAAACGATGGAGGTACGTGATGCTTCCGATCGTTTCCGGGACAAACACAAACCTGTACGTAAATCTTCTTCTCGGCCAAGACGCCAGTCTCCGGTAAAGAAAGGCTGCTGTCACCGGACCGCTGAGCTCATTATTAGCCATTGATGGATGGCATATATACGTGCTGATTAAAATTTCCCTATCGCTTTCTCCAGGCAAAATCGAATGAGCAAAGTTCAACTCGCCATCCACATGATCACTATCGATATATGCATGGTAGATCCCCTCTTCCAACTGCTCCATGAGCCGGTGGGGAAGGCAAAAGCCCCATCTCTCTTTATAATAAGAAGTAACGTAAGGAATGGCCTCAGGCATATGAGGGATTGTAAACAAATGCTTTTTCAATTCGTCCAAGCTCATTCTCCGGTCAATTGGAACGCTATAATTCAACACATGTAAATTACTGTCTTTGAAATCAATAATTTTGGAACCATCCGGCCCTTTTACCCATGCATCGCGAATACGCCATTCCTTTGGAATTTGCCAATCAAATACCGGACTGCCTGTTGGTTGCCCAAAATGTTCCAAGGGTAAATATTCGCCTAAAATCTCCAAGCTCTCCCGCAATCCCGGACCCGTAATGCTTCGGCAGATTGGAAATAATCGATCAAACAACTCATCCATGCTGCGATGCTCTTCGATTGTTTTCAAGAGGTGTAAAGCTCCTTCTCTATAAAATGCTGTCCCATGTAACTGGAGCGCCCTTTTTAATCTCCCGATTAACTTTACGGCCCAGAAGGATGTCATAATACTTTGGCGCTAAACCTAGACCAGGACGGATGACTCGCAAATTATCTTTGGTCAGGACATCCCCAGGCTTGAGATCCTCGGCAAAATAAAGAGAGCGGCGATGTTTGAGCGATCCCTCTTCTTTGGATTGAAGACCATACTGTACTTTGCCTAGAGATTGCCATGCCCTTTCACTTTCTACGACTAAAGCATTCATCTCCTCCGGCTCCATGGAGAAAACGGAATCTACTCCGCCATCGGCGCGACGAAGTGTGAAATGCTTCTCAATCACGGTTGCGCCCAGTGCAATACCTGCTAGAGGGGCCCCGATGCCAAACGTGTGATCGGACACCCCTACCTCGCACTGGAACAGCTGCTTCATATGAGGTATGGTCAACAAATTCGAATCCTCCGGCGTAGCCGGGTAAGAGCTTGTGCATTTGAGAAGAACCAGCTGTTCGCCACCGGCTTCCCGGGCAGCACGTACCATCTCGTCAAGCTCTGCAATCGATGCCATTCCGGTTGAAATAATTAACGGTTTTCCTGTTGATGCCGCTTTACGGATCAAAGGAAGATCTACATTCTCAAAAGAAGCTATCTTGTAACATGGGACATCAAGCTCTTCCAAAAAGTCAACAGCTGTTTCATCAAAAGGGGTACTAAAGCAAATGATCCCGAGTTCCTTGCACCGTTTAAAAATTGGCTCGTGCCACTCCCAAGGCGTATAAGCCTGTTGGTATAACGTATAAAGAGAATTGCCTTTCCACAAGCTGTTGGGATCATCGATGAAAAATTCGCCCTCGTTGATATCAAGTGTCATCGTTTCGGCAGTATAAGTTTGCAGCTTCAACGCATCGGCCCCTGCTTTCGCAGCGGCCTCTACAATCTGCAATGCCCTCTCCAGCGACTGATTATGATTTCCCGACATTTCAGCTATAATGAAAGGCCGATAACCGGAACCGATTTTGCGATGGCCTATTGTAATTTCCGACATGTTTATTCCTCCGCTTCCCTTAACAAGCAAATGGATCTTTGTATGCATTCAATCCTAATAAATTTGCCAATTCGTCCAGGCTCTCGATTTGATGTTCAGCTTCATAATCATTTGGCTTGATGAGCTCGCTAAAAGCACCCCTTATAATGCGAACAGTACGAAAACCAAGAGGTTTAATGCCCACGAAATCTTTATTAGGGTTATCTCCGATATATACAACATCCTTGGGATCAACCTGTTCTCTCTCACATATTTTCATAAAACAATGCGGAGAAGGCTTCTCATTCTTTATTCCGTACCTTCGCGTGATATAACAATGGCGAATAAACTCATGATCATAAAGCCCCAAAGCTTGTAATTTACTTTGCTGAACCAGCTTATTGCCGTCCGTCACAATATACATCGGATAGGCTTTCAGTTCTTCAAGACAACGACGGGCATCGTCATATAGCGAAATATCAGGACGATGCATACGGTAAATATTTAAGCAATGAAGGATGTTCCCTTTCGTCTCCAGACCATACCGTGCAAGAACACAATTAAATACTTTTCCCCTGCCGTGCCTCTGCAATTCCAACCACATGGTTTGAAACGTTTCTTCCGGCTTCAAACCGAATCGATTATGCAAATCGAATGAAACGGCTTTAAACCCACTCTCTACAAACGTAAGCTCTTTATATAACGTGTCATCCAAGTCGAACACGACTACGGTCATACGATCAAATCCTCAGCGAAGCGTATTAGCCGCTTCTCTTTTTTTGAACGTAAGAACGGGTATTCGCTAATATCAGCACCTGCAGATTCCAGTAAGAACCAATAAAAACTGTCCAGTCCCGCTTCTACGCTAAGCGTAGATGCTCCACCGAATCTAGTGTTGCATTCAATGATATGCGGCATACCCTTTTCATCTACGAGCACTTGGAGTACGGCATGTCCATATAATCCAAGATGGTCCGCTATATCATAGGCCAGCTTCTCCAACTCAGGGTTATTCTCGGTCTTCGTAATCTGCGATTCGCCATTAACGACTAAATCACGCGAACGGACAATCGTTCCCTTAACACGGCCCATTCTGTCACGGTACAGGTCTATGGAATACTCTTTCCCTATAATGAAAGGCTGAAAAATCGGCTGCTTTAGATTCAATGCATGCAAAACCGCCATCTCTTTATTGAGGTCAAGCCCCAAACTTTCCGAGCCCGCGCCGAATCTCTCTTTTACAACATATTTTTCAGCTTCCATGTCCTTTATTGAAGTTGAAGTAGGGATCGCCGGGAACCCTGCATTTTTTAACGTTTCGTAGAAAAGCTGTTTATCCAAGCATTTTTGTACGGTATCAGGTTTCGATATCATAACATGGATGCCATGCTGCTTAAGCTCGCTTTGATGTTCCGCATAATATGATAACTCGCCGTCACGAGTCGGGATAATACATTTGACATCGTGCTCGTTACAATAACGAATTAACTCAGTCACCGGAAGCTGACCCAGCCGTGGCATTTCCCAGAACATATCGGTGAAATGTTTCCCGATACAGTTCGGATTGTTATCGGCACCAATGATCTGCGTCTCCAACCCCAGCTTTTGGACCGCCTTGTTGACCGACTTTAGCAGAGGTATCTTTTTCGATACACTGCTAATCAGAATACGGAACTGCTCCGAGCGTACCTCAGACGAGCTACAATCACGCTCATAAGCAATCATCTCCGGGATCGTATCCTCTAGATGTCTTTCGGGAGCCCAGCCGGTCCATTTCTTGAAAAGACTCATATCCGCCTGAGAGGCTTCATATGGTATATCGCTATCACCCTCGGTTACTTTCATGTGAGGAAAATGCAGCGCAAGGACATCCAGCACTTCCTGTACCCGCCGCGCTCTCCCGCTGCCCAAGTTAACAATCCCTACAGCATCGCTCTCGGCTAAGCGGATTAATCCCTCCGCGCCATCTTCTGCGTAAATGTAATCGAATAACCCCTCTTTACGGAAGACGGTAATCGTCTCATCCTGCAGCAGAGCGCGAATCCAACGAGATATGATGTCGCGGGAATTTTTCCCGTAGCTTCGATAAATCCTTGCGCTTACGGTTTGCAGGGACGTACCGCGGAAATGGTGTAGAAACTGCAGCTCCATCTCATGCAAAAGCTTGGCGACACCACAAAGATTACGCGGATAGATTTCTCCTTCCTCCTTCAGATTCACAGCCTCGAAAGCAGGCTCCTGAAACGTATATGTGGCAGG
Source organism: Paenibacillus sp. JCM 9796 (assembly GCF_055379675.1). Lineage (NCBI taxonomy): Bacteria > Bacillati > Bacillota > Bacilli > Caryophanales > Paenibacillaceae > Paenibacillus > Paenibacillus sp. JCM 9796. The sequence goes on along the minus strand of NZ_AP043723.1, from coordinate 2,924,241 downwards.
ATTATAAATTAAATAACTGGATGCAAAAACAACCTTTCGGAGCGTCGGAATATCTTTTAAGCAGTGCATCAAATGATGACTAAGCCGGACATTATGCTCATAATTTTCATTCCAAAATTCATAGGTTTCTACAGAACGCTCGAAAGTGGCAGCCAAGTGAAATACATATTCCGGCTGAAACCGTTGCAGCTCTTGACAGCTGATATAATTTAAATCACCTTGCCTGTATATAATACTCGAATCCCAACCATGTGGACGAGGCTTTATATCCCCTACCATGACTTCAACTCCACGCTGAAGCAGTTTTTTCACAAGTTCTTGGCCTATTACACCGGCCCCGCCGCTGATAAAAACCTTTTTACCGGTTAGCATGATTAAACTCCTTTAAGCAGCCGTGTAGTAAGGAATCGACAAATTTACCGTCTACTACTGCATGTTGTCGCATCCGTCCTTCATATTGAAAACCGCTCTCTTCTAAAATCATCACATGATGTGGTCTTATATCATATGTTTCGGTAAATAGCCTGTTAAAATGGAGATCTTCAAACGCTACTTTCTTCATTAACGCAAGAAAAGCGGTAAAATCATTCCTGTACCCAGCTTTATCCATAATTCGGTTCGTATTTAAAAGGAAGGAAATCTCCGCTCTTTTGCACATCCAATCGTTATTCGTTAAACCGCCGTATCCGATACATTCTCCATCCAATAAGAAGCTGAACAAAATGATAGTAGGATGTTCTTGATCAAACGAGGGTCGGACGACATGCTGATAATAAGACTGTTGATCTTCGTCCGTCAATACCTTGCTTTGCCGCAATACCGACATTTGCTCATTTCTCCATTGCTTGATGGACAGCATGTCTTGTTGCCGCAACGTAACAGCTTCATATCCTCCAGTACGGTAGAATGATTCTTTTAAACAACGATATTTCATAACTAGATACTCCTGTCTTGTCTAAACGACCGGTTTCTGCTGGATATGGGCATTAATTGCCGCTACATCCGGATTAGCGAGTAAATATTGTACTACCGTTTGCGAAGAAATCAGCTTGTCCTGAGAATGATTGGCAATAGCTTTAAGCAGTTCATAATCTTCCGGAGTATCTAGCGTAATACGAAGCTCTGGATGCTGTAAGGACTCGGGTATCTTACAGTAAGCCGCTTTAAACCGCTCCGGATATTCGTAGGCGTAGTACGTCACATGTTCACGATGCCGGTGCTCTTTGCCGTAATGATACATGTATTCTAAGGCTTGGAATGAAACCATTTCAATGGCCAAGCCTCGCGGCAGGGCGCCTTGAAGCAGTACGATGTCACTGGGATTCTCTTCCATCACCTGCACCACTTGATTTCCCAAGTGATAATCGATAAATGGACAATCGCTGGTGACTCGAATCACATAATCGGGTGCGTACGCTTTAGCGCATTCGTAATACCGGGAAAGCACATCGTCCTCAGAACCACGGAAGCAAGTCACTCCGTTTTCTTCACACCACTCTACGATAGGTTCATCCTGCTCTAAGGTTGAGGTAGCCACGATGACATCCTGCACTTGGTTGATTTGTCTGCAGCGTGTTACATCATAATCCAGTACCGTGGTCATCCCGAGAGGCTTTAAGATTTTTCCTGGCAGTCGGGTCGACCCCATACGTGCCTGGATAATCAGAATAATCTTCATTCTTGGGTTCCACCTTTAACTTTTTCTTCAAACAACCGCAATGCCCTAGCCACGCACGCATCCATATCATAATATTTGTACTCGGCAAGTCGTCCGAGCAAGACGAATTGATCAAATTCCTTCGCTTTATCCCTATACTTTTCATATCTTTCTTGATTTTCAGGGCGCGGGATCGGGTAGTAAGGTATATTTTGCCCTTCCACATCTTTGATATAGGCTTGCGGATACTCTTTCACGATGGTTGTATATCCATGCTGCTGTCCGGTTAAGTGCTTAAACTCGGTAATTCGCGTAAAATCATACTCATTCGGGTAGTTAACCGTGCCGACATTCTGAAAACGTTCTTGATGGAGCGTTTCAAACTGAAAACGCAGCGAGCGATACGGGAGTTCCCCATACTCGTAATCAAAAAGCTCATCAATCTTTCCGGTAAAAATAACCTTGCCCCTAAAAGGCACCCCAAAAAGTGTCACAGCCTTCCGTTCCCAATCAGCCTTGATCACTTCCCTATAATCGGTATTCAGCATGATCTTGATGTTCGGATGGCCCAACATCCTTTCGAACATCGCCGTATAGCCCTTTTGGGGCATGCCTTGGTAAGCATCTTGGAAATAACGGTCATCCCTAGAGATATAAATGGGAACTCTTCCAGTAACTAAGGGATCGAGCTCCTCAGGCCTCATTCCCCACTGCTTGGTGGTGTAGTTCAAAAACACCTTCTCATAGACGAACTCCGCCAACCATTTTAAGTCCACATCATCCGTGTTCCGCAGCTTCAGGATCGGCACCTTCACATTATAACCGAAAGCTCGAAGAAGCTTGTCTTCCAGCTTGGCCGCTGTGTGAGTCGGCAGAAGCGTATATAGTGTATTTAGGTTAAAAGGAATAGGAGCCTTGTTCCCGTCAACGCTTCCCAGAACATGGTGATGATACAAATACCAATCCGTATATTGAGACAGATAATCCCATACATATTTAACTCTTGTATGAAAAATATGCGGCCCGTATTGATGGACGAGCAATCCCGATTCATCATACCGATCGTAGACATTTCCGGCGATATGGCGACGTTTCTCAATGATAAGTACTTTCTTGTTCAATTCATTGGCAATCCGTTCTGCCATGACTGAGCCGGAAAAACCCGCACCCACGATGATATAGTCGAACATAGGGAGACCTCCATTAAACCTTATTTCTTCTTCAATCTTCTAAGCATCATCGGCAACCCAATAGTTAACGGAACCGCAAGCAGAACCGTAACTAGCACTGAAATAGCCGAAATCAATAAGCTGCGAGCTCCCATACCGATAATGGAGACCATGCTAACTGGGCGCAAATCAGAGATGAGATTACAAATATAGCGTTTCTTAGCATTTATCGTTAATGAAAACAGAAGTACATTTAAAAAACCTGCTCCTGTCAAATTGGATACCGGAACGATGACACAATCAAATTTCTGATCTTTGAATTCTTGCACTGGACGCCAAAAAGAAAAGCTTTGTTTATAAGGATACACATATATTTTACTTAACAATTTATATTTCTCGGCTAGCTTAACACCATGCTCATGAGTTAACATTTGAAACCGATGATCGGGCAGTGCCTCCTCTATCGCCGGAAAATTTTTATCCAGTTGTTGAAAGCTTGCCGAACGTATAATTAGAGCATTTTTCAGATTGACCAACCACCTTTCGATTACCGATAAAACGTAAAAAAGACATCAAAGGGGACCCGAAGGCGCTGAACAATATCAGCCCGAACAGCTTTTCGCTTATTTCGGATTGCGTCCGACTGACTGAAGGCGGCAATTAAAGCTTTGAGATATACATTTGTTCTTTGCTCCATGGATGCATATAAACAATCGTAGATTAACTTGAGAGTCTGTTTTACAGCCGCTCTAATCGGATAGTTCTTCCACACAATCCAAAAGGCGTTTCTAGTGTAATAATAAGGCGCCCTCCACGACGCTCGATTTTGTGGCGAGAATTTATGATAAGCAACCACATCTGAAAAAAACTCGATCTTATAGTTCAAGTCTAAAATACGGAAAGCGACGTCCAGTTCATTATTATAAAGAAAAAAATCTTCAGGGTAGAACCCAACTTCTTTAAATATATCTTTTCGAACACCAGCTCCAGCTCCGTTAAAAGACATCAGATAATCTTTTGTGATTGCAGCCGTGTTAACATCTCCACTTTCCGCTTCCATCGTTTTTACTTCGTCATAGTTGAAGTAATTTCGAACGTCGAAAGCTACCACGCCTAATTGTGGATCTTTCTGAAATTTATCAACCATTCGACGGATAGCTTGTTTAGCAGGAAAAGAATCATCATCTAGAATAACGATATATTCACCGCTTGCATTCTCAAACCCAATGTTATAAGCCTCGATCCCTAGGTTCTTATACATGCGAATTAATCGCGCTTCGGGAAATTCCTGTTCTACCATCGTCTGTGTTCCATCCGTTGAGCCGTTGTCTACTACAATGACCTCTAAAGCTCCGTATTCGATCTCACGAATACGCCGCAGGCTTTCGTACACATCTTCTTTGCGGTTCCAACAAAGCATAACGATGCTCACGCATGGCTCCTTCATCCCTGGGCCTCCTTGCCTATTTGAAGGCTAAATATTTGCGGCGATCTACCGACATCTTGAAATTTTGTTCTGATATCCATGATAATATCGCTAATAAAAGAAAGGGAGCCAACTGCAAAAACATTAATGTTTTTTGACAAAGCCGATGTTAACGAGATCACTTCTACTCCATCTATCTTCTGTCCCCAAAGGGAAGGTTTTCTATCTACAAAGTAAGCTACTTTAATTTGATTTAAACGGGCAATTTTCAGTAATGATTGTCCTACATCACCTGCCCCGTAGATCGTAATTTCATGAATATGGGCTTGTCGAAGATTGGATACAAGATGACTCATCATGTAAAGATATCCATGGGCAGTGCTATGCTTCAAATAATGCCGAAAAATTACAGCAGGGTCAGATAGTGTGACTACACCTTGAGGCCAGTAAACCTCAGTAGCTTTAAATCCAAAGCGGCCTAGCTCTAAAAAATGCTCCGACCCTAATCGATTACATAAATCTAAATCTTCTTTTGTGCAAATGCTGCTTGCATGCTCACTTCCAAAGTTATCATCATGTGTCAAACCACCAAATTGATGAGCCTCTTCGGCTGTTGGCATGTCAATAACTCTATGAATAAGTTTAGCAAAATCACGGTTTGACGCGTCTGGAATTTTCATCAGTTGTGATTTTTTCTCTTTTAAGTAGTACCAATAAGCTTGAAAGGCCATTACACCTTCTTGACAGATTTGTTTTTTTCTAATTTCTTCTTCTCCATATTTTAATTTCCCTAATATTGGCTTTGAGGCACCTTGGTGTTGTTCATAACCTAATGTGGAGCCTATTTCACCCATTAACAACTCTTCCAAAAATTCAGGACTTCTCATAATAGTCTTGATTAAATCGTGGTTTTCCCCACTATTTCCCGTAAACCCACGAATATCGAGCCCCGCTAGAAGATGATGCTTCGTTTCTTCGCCGCCAACGGCAAGAAGATGACTTATATCGAAAGGAATGCCTGATATTTTCAATGCAGCATTTATAGATCTTTGGATTGTTCCTTTAAAGCCTAAATCAACGGTCACGATGCCGTCAAAAGAATTACAGGTTTGTTGTAAGTATTGAACTAAATCATTTCTTCTTCTATCAATAACTTCCCGTATTTTCTCTTGCACAACCGAGCTTGTCAGTACATTCTTCAAGCTCTGCTTCAAATTGCCGCCCTGCGACAAAACAATTTTTGCCGATTCACTTAATGGTATATGAGCAAAATCTAGGTAAGCTTGCAGTTCCTTTTCTAATTCAAGCATTCGTATGAGATCCGCCACAGTAAAATGATTTCTCTCGAATAAATTACCGAAATGCTCCTCATCGAACGCATCCAGCCCCGCTAAAAAAGTAGCTTGTCTGGAAACGTACAAAGGTTCGATTTTTATATCAAGCCGCCGCATTTGCGCCGCCTTCTTGAGCATGCCGGTAAGCAATATTCCCTCCCTGAGAAATGGATAAATGGCCTTTCTTCGCTCTTGAACACAAATATCCAGTATCCAGTCACAATAGGCTGCTAAAAAAGGCCCATATACTTCAGCCCCGAATCGAAACCAAAATTGATCATCCTCTGGGTATTCAGCCGATGTTGCTCCAGCTAGCTTTCGAATCGATTGTAATTGGGGCAAAATATCATGATGTCGAACTTTCTCCCATTCAAAAACACCTTCAAAATCAGATGGTATTACTTTATAGTGAATAGCCTTGATACCAAACTGGATTGCCCCGTATACATCCGCATCTGCGCTATCCCCTATATGTAGATACGCATCGATATTTTCATTAGGAAAACGCGTCACCATTTTATGAAAGAGGTTCCCATTAGCCTTGCCCCCCCCCTCTTCATTGGAAACGAACATGAAGTCAATCAACGATTCTTCTAGTCCTGACGAACTGATAAGTCTCTTGATTTGCTCTGAGGAAAGATACATATCCGATAGAAGAACAATCTTGGTTCCATTTTTTTTAACACTCTTAATTAGTGACTCGATATTAGGATTTAGATAGCAGACTTGCCTTTCTACTTCTAATTCGAGGTTCATAATCTTAGCTCGATCGCCTATGTTTTGCGGTAACATTTCATATATTTGCTCGAAAGTTACCTCGTCATGCCCTGCTTCTTTTTTGAGTCTGAATCTTGCCTTTCTCTCAGCTAATATACGGATCTCTTGAAACTCTTTTGCCGTTAATCCATTTCTTACAAGTTGCATTTGAATGGCTTGCTGTCCCAACAGGTAGAAGACATCAACAGGCTTCTCACAAGTTCTTAATAAGAGTGTATCAAACACATCTAAGCTCAAGACTTTAATATTATTGACATAGCCGATGATTGTATTTAGGTATCGATCTCTTTTCCAAAGCGAATCATCGAACGGCTTGTCCCACCATTGAACAGATGTCATATTTCCCCACTCGTTTCCTAGTTAGTTGCTCCTGAAAAAGTCCAATTTTAAAAATGGTCTCGGGGAGCCGAGTGGTTTTGTGGATGTCGGTTCCCCCGGATTTCTATTTCTACCTTAGTTTTGAAGCATTTTTGCTGCTCTTTGCAGATTGTGGGTCAGGATTCCGAAGCCGACCCAGCATTTTGAGCCAGCAAAGCCCCGGTACCTGCTGCGGTTCAAACCGTACTTGCGCTTGAGAAGACTAATCTTCGCTTCTCCGGCTGCACGGTAACGCTGCAAGTCCTTAAACCATTTTTCGTTTTCGTACTCCGTGCGGGCAATGCCTTTCTTGCCCTTTCGCGGCAAGCTGGCTCGCTTTACACCAAGTTCAGTAATGGCTGCTTCATTCTTCTTGCTTGAGAAGCCGCGGTCGGTGGCTACGGCCTGCGGTGCTTTGCCGAACTGCTTGATATGTGCTTCTATGGCGGGAACAAGCAATTCGTCATCAGAGGGATTTCCCTCATAGACGGCGTAACCGGTGACGAAGCCGCTTTCCGTCTCGTCGATTCGCACCTTGTATCCGAACTCCGTGCCTTTGGCTAGCTTGCCCTTCTTGATCGGCCTGGCTTCGGGGTCAAAGAAGCTGACGATACGATCGGCGATGATACGATTGCCGGAGACGACCTGTCTGGCTTGTTCCAGCAGTTTCCCGGTAAGCTCGACCGCCGCCGACAGTTTTGCTTTGCTTTGCTGAACGGCCGTTTTGCCCTTGTCTTGCAGTTTTTCTACGACGCTTTGTGCACCCTTTACGACGCTGTCGGTTACTTCGATTACGCTTTGCGTAATCTTGTCAACTTCTTCCCACGATTCCCGTGTGCGACGCCGCAGTACTTTGGCGATGGACAGAATCTTTTCTTTAACTTCAGCCGTACGATCTTCAAAGCCTTGAACGGCGTGGGAAGCGACCTTGCGGATTTTCTGAATCATTCGCGTGATGACCTTCACACCATCCTGCAATAGCGTAGCATCTGTCGGGTGATGAATGTCGGATTCCACGACAGTCGTGTCTGTACGGAATTTACGGGTTTTCAGAATCGCTTTTTCTTCACACTGTTTGATAAGCGCAGCGTTGATGTCCTGGGCGATTTTATCGCCGTAGCGTTTGCGGGCATAGATGAGCGTGGACGGATCCGGCATCTTCTCATCGATGGCAATACGGCAGAACATTCGCCAGGTGATGCTGTCGCCAACTTCCTTCACGAGCGACTCGTAGCCCAAATTATATTTGTGTTTCAAGACCATAAGACGGATGTACTTCTCGATCGCCAGCGTAGGGCGACCGCTCTTCTTGCCTTTCGGATGCAGCTTCGCGAATGGTTGAAGAAATTTTTCGTCGTCCAGCAAGCGATCGATGATGGCAAGTTCGGCCGGCAGCGTTCTAACAGCTTCCGGAAGAATCGCATCCCACATCGTTATTTGCTCGTCACGAAGTTTCAACATTTTCATCACCTCAAGGAAGGATTCCCGAGGCTCTGCGTTGAACTCCTTAAACAAAGGAATTCTTCCCTCGGGGATGGATGGATTGTTATCTGGACAATAACAATTTCCATTTTGAGGTGCCGAATTCCTTTTTATTTTGTCAAAATAGCCCGACTTTTTCAGGGGTAACTAGTTAGTAGCTATAAAACCCTATAACTGGAACATTCAATTCCATACTCTCCAGTTGCTCCATGATTTCTATCTCCCAATCTGACACGATAATTATCATTTCTAATCCGACAATATCTGTGATCTGGGTCGGAGACGTTACTGGTATGCCATCAATGACTTGGTCCCATTTTTTAGGGTCATTATCAATAAAACTGATAATCTTCACATCTCGGTTAACTAAATGTCGATAGATCATTAGTCCAAGTTGTCCAGTACCGAATATGGCTACCTTTCTTGCACCAACAGTATATAAATGCGCCTCTATACGCTTGATTTGCCTTGGTATCATTGGTTTTCTTAGGAAGCCTTTATCTTGGGGTCCTAGAAGTGATAGGTGATCCGATTTTACAACACCTGGCGAAATACGACGCCGTGCAGTTGCTTTGTAATAATCGTATACTTTCTTGCAAAAAGACTCAACCGACGGCAATACCGGAATTTGTTTCGACCAAGATGTTAATATTTCAGGAGAAGCGGTGATTTTTTTCATTAGCAAAAGTAACTGTTCTATATTTCCCGCTTCAAACAAAGCCCCGAACTCCGGACCAATCATTTCGGGAATGCCTCCCAAATTTGACCCTATAACCGGAGTATGATACTGGAGTGCTTCTAGGATGACTAGCGGCTGTTCCGGACAAATCGTTGGAACAACCAGAACATCTATTTCATCAAAAATGGCCTCTAGCTCGTTGGACTGATATGAGCCCTTCCAAAAAACATTAGGTATACTGCCCATTACTTTTTCAATAGTTGGCCGATATAACGGATCAATGGATCCATAAATGACCAATCTTGAATGAGGATCATTCAATTGACGAAATGCCTCTAGAAGAATATGGGGACCTTTATGTACAAGCAAATTGCCAATAAATCCAAAGGTAACCCCGTTCTTGTCATGGTTGATTTTCAAACTTGTTCTATCCAAAGAATCTAAAGATGTATGGATGGAAACAACCTTCTTGTCATTTAGCCCTTCTTGTAATAATCTATTTCTTATAGCATCGGATACAGTCACAATTAGATCTGCTTTCTTGTCCAATGCGTCTGTGATAAATTGGTATCTAGCTACAAATGGCATTACTTCAGTTCCAACATGTTGATGGGCTGAATCGAAACACTGGATACATCTTGCGCCAAGGTTGGGACCGTCACACAATTTTAAATCCGAGTTTATAAGAAAACTTCTGGGACAGATGGACCAGTAGTCATGTAAAGTGACCACCGTCGAAACTCCTTTTTCTTTGGCTGCTCCCAGTAATGAAACGCCTAGGTCGGATAGATGCTGAAAATTAATAACATCCGGCTTTTCCGCATCTAAAAAATGCTCAAATTTAGAGGTTATGACTGAATCGGCAAAACAATCTTTCAGAGGATCATAGTTGAGCTTCATGCCCATATCACATTCTATAAATCGATAATGAACCCTTGGATGATCTATCTCTTTATGTTTTACTGCTTCTTGACTAGAACAAAATATTAAATTAATGATTTCTATGTCGGAATCCAATTGAAGCAGCCCGCCATTTAAGACAGAAACGTAACGATCTACACCTGTTACCCCATGGTAAGGAAAGGCTTGGACAACCTTCATGATTTGAAGTTCTCACTCCGCTCAATTCTGATTTTAGACTCCTGGTCAACAACTACGAGGTGCTTTGCTTCTCGATAAGCCTTATGTTCCAAATAATCAAAGTATTGAAAGACAAAGCTATTTTTGTCTACTTTCTCATATGCCGCCACTTCTTTAGCCAAGTCCCCATGTTTCGTTAATATGAGAGGTACCGAAAACCATCTGCATAGTGGGGCCAACGCATGGTATCCCATGACATCATGGACGTGGACCACATCCGGCTTTTGGTCTGATCTCAAGATCTTCAACATTAAATAACGGAGTAACATTTGGCGACAAGTGAATGCAGCGATTTCCCCGCTTTTAGGAAATATGGCCGCAAAGATTTTGCGAAAATGAATTAATAGCATTACTCTTAAGTTTAAATTTACCATCCCGAGAGACATTACCTGTACCTGAAAACCCGTATGACTGGAGCAAGTCTGCAGTAATTCGATATAAGATTGCAAGCCTCCTATCGTCATATCGAAGATTGTGGTCACTATTGTTCGGATAGGCCGATTAGGTGCATCGACAACTGTCTCGTAAATCTCCATGTGCTTTTTACAAAAGACATCCGGTGACAAATTCTCTCTATAATATCGGTATGCATTCATTCCTAGTTGAGCTCTTTCATCCGGATTATCCATTAAACGTTTGAGAGCCGCTGCCAGTTCAACAGAAGAAGCTGGACTTACTAACAAGCCATTATGACCATGTTGTATTACGTAGGGAATACTTCCCGTCTTTGTTGCAACCAATGGTTTTTGCGCGGCCATAACTTCAATTAAGGAAATGGGCATGGCTTCATTTAAAGACGGCAATACAAAAATATCACATTGCTCTAGGAAAGGTTTGATATCAGCTTGAAACCCCAGAAATCGCACAAACGATGTCAAGGATTTTTGTTCACAAAAAGATTTTAAAGACTCAGTCTCAGGTCCTCCACCTATTAGTAAAATTTCAAACTGACGTTGATCTTGTATCAATAATTGAGCAGCCTCTAATAAATAACGATGACCTTTAATGGGATCCAACCTTGCAATACATCCAATCTTAACAACGCCGTTATCGTTCGGTTGCACGATTTCTCTAACCTTTTGAAGTCGTGTAGTCCCTCCGATAACCTGAACAGAATTCAATGGGCGACTTGTCCGATTTGCATTATAATATTTTACAAGAAGTGCTCGGATATAGTTAATAAGGGTGATTAGAAATACCGGAATTACTGCTAGTATAAAAATCACGGATTGGATCCATAAACGAATCCTTAGCTCCGTTATTGTTTTTAGCTTTTCCGGACCATGGTCATGGTATTGTAAAATATGAAGCGGCTTAATTTGATCGGCAATCCGCAGCAAGTTTTTATATGTGGTTGAACCATATAAGCTATAGGGGAGCAAGATCAGATCATATTTGTTATCTCTAAGCTCTTCTAACAATTGGCCGGGGATTTTCTTCTTATCCAAAAAGCCTGTATACTCCAATAAGTAATAATTCCGGAACGGCTTTTCTTCACGATCCCAATCTACGTTCCCTATATAATCTATCTCCACATCCACATAATGCTTTTTCAAATAATCAAGCGCCGCCTGGCATATCGGTTTTGGTGCTGTACGAAACATTAAGACCCTCATGTGTACTTTCAGCCCCTAAGTGGGATTCCTAATTTTGCTGGATATTTTGCACCCGATAATCGTTTTTCAACTGAACCCTTTTAAACTTAATATTCTTGTATTTATATTTAATTGGTTTCTGATTTGATCTATAATTTCATCAACATATTTTATTGATGCAATAACAATTATATCGACATGGTTTTCCTTTAAATAGTCAGGAGAGCGTATAATAAACTTATTTTGAAATACAGTCCCTTGCAAGGTCTTATTATTATCAATAACTACCTTGACCTTACGTGCGAGGTTGTCTGAGCTCGTGTATAACAACCTGCAAATTTCTCCACTTCCCCATACAGCAATCGAGATATCATCTTTATCTGAATATGCTATTATCGTTGATACAAGCATCTCAACCAGATATTCTTGGTATGTCTTTAATCTTTGAACGAAATGTCTTGTCTCTTCAATAAATGAATTAAAAAATATTTTATTATCATTTGCCCATTGCATAGCTTCCATAACCATTTTAAAGTGAGAAGGATCGTTAGACTCTTCAAGGAGTTTGAAACAAACAGTTCCACATTGCTTTAGATAATGATTACGGACAATATGAAGATACTCTTCCGAAACACCTATTTCCTCATAAAGTTCAATGACATCTTTCAGTCTTAGTAATAATATTTTAGGCAAATGCCCTGACCATTCTTGACTCCCTTGTCCTAATAAGACGATGGGATCTCCAATATAATAAACAGGTTTGTTAATCATGGAAATAGCAACAATTTTTAAATGCGGATAGGTCATATCCAATCTGGAAAATTGATTATCCGCTATTTTATCAAATTGAATACAATTTGAATATTGTAGCCAAGTCGTTCTTCTAAAGATACTAGATACGATGGCAGTAAATAAATAAGAAGGCCAATCCGTATCAATCCCCAGCAAATGCTCCCAATTATTTAGCTGTTTTTCTGTCAAATCTTTTGACAAACACTCTTTCAAACTAGGAGTATAAGCTGAATTAAAATTATCAATAATGTCGTCTCTCTCTTTGATTTGTTTTGTAAAATAGTTAATAAAAAAATAATCAATCAATTTATTTTCTTTAATGATCTCTACTATCTTATTGACCTTACCTTGCCGCACCATATCATCGTCGCCTATAACCCAACAATATTCCCCTGTTGCGATTTCTTCGATTGCTGTAAATATATTTCCTACGGCACCCATATTTTCATTGTTTCTATTATATTTAAAGCTTCCTGTTTGAAGGGCTTGCCTAACTACTTCTTCCGTTTGATCTGTTGACGCGTTATCTGAAACGACAAGCTCCACATCTTCCAGATCTTTAATCTGAGGCAACAGAGATTTGAGCGCTTTTTCAAGTAATGACGCCCTATTATAAGTAGGAATAATGATAGTGAGTAGCGGTTTTTTCATTTGTGCCTCCAACTCTTAAATAGAAGGTCTAACTAACCCAAGTTTTTCTCTTAAGAAATCTTGACTGCCGACATAATGCGAATACACATCAGGTAGCCCTATCCTCTTGAACTTAATTTTCTTCTCACTTTCTGCCACAATCTCTGCAACTGCGCTCCCTAGGCCTCCTACAATGTTATGTTCTTCCAAAGTTAGGATGGGAAGTCCCTCTTCAATGATCTTATTAATCATTTCCACATCAATTGGCTTTACGGTTGGCATACTTATAAGTCTGACCTTTACGTTTTGTTCGTCCCATTCTTTGACCCATTTCAAACCCAATTCCAACGTATTGCTTGTCGTTATTAAAACTAAATCATCACCTTTTGTTACTTCAATCGCTTTTCCTAAAGAGATTTTAGTGCCAGGACTGTGTATTTGAGGCTCATTATTTTTACCAAGTCTAATATACATAGGGCCTTGATGATAAAAGCTTGCATTAGTCAGTTCTCTAACTTCCAATGGGTCACCCGGAGCGCAAACCGTCATATTAGGAAGCGCCCGCATAATTGCAATATCCTCTATAGCGTGATGGGTTGCGCCTTGCGGACCATATGATAACCCAGCCCCGACTCCAACCAGTCTTACATTAGTATTCATATAAGCGACATCAATACGAATTTGCTCAAAGCATCTCATTGTTACGAAAGGCACTATACTGTAAACATAGACAATTTTTCCTGAAAGGGCCAGGCCTGATGCAACACCTACAGCGTTTTGTTCAGCAATCCCTGCATTTAAAAACCGCTTAGGAAACTCATCCCTGAATTTCTCTAGGACAGAAAACCCCAAATCTGGAGTGATTAGATAGATTCTGTCATCTATTCTGGCTTGTTGCATTAATGTATCTAGAAAGGTAGTTCTCATAATGCACGGCTCAACTCTTTCAGGGCTTTTTCTAATTCTTGAGTATTGGGCGATTTATAATGCCATTCAAGTTTATCTTCCATAAAACTAACACCTTTGCCTTTTACAGTATGAGCAATAATGACTTTTGGATTCATGGTTGCCGGTTGATTAAAGCAGCTTTCGAGGTCAAATATGGAATGACCATCGACCTCAAGAACATCCCACCCAAAGGACTTCCATCTTTCGGCTAGATTTTCCTGGATAATTATATCTTTGGTGTTTCCAAAGCCTTGCAGCTTATTGCAGTCAATAATTGCTGTAATATTATTCAATTTATTGTGCGACGCTAACATAGCCGCTTCCCAAACACTTCCCTCATTACATTCGCCGTCGCCTAATAAAACATAAATGTTCCCGGGATTATTATCCAGCATGTTGGCGATTGACATTCCCACACCAACAGATAAACCATGACCTAAAGACCCCGTTGACAGCTCGATGCCAGGCACAGCTTTCATATCGAGGTGACCCGGTAAAATTCCATCATCGATATAATACCGATTTAAAATTTCCTTCGAAAAAAACCCCCTCTCCGCCAAAGTGGAGTATAGGGCAGCACTTCCATGCCCCTTACTTAATATGAATTTGTCTCTATCCGGCTTTAGCGGATTCTCCGGATCTACTTTCATTATTTTGAAGTAAAGAACGTATAAAATTTCTACTATCGATAAGCATGTGCCGACATGCGACGATTTTGAATAGTGGGTCATATAAATAATGGATTCTCTGATATTTTTAAGATGCATGGTTCACCTCCCAAACACATAATATCTCCTTGAAACATATATTTGTTCCTTAATAGCGAGATGATTTCATCCTGATACGAGACAGCAAAAATAATAATTAGCTCATTGTCATTAATGGCCTCGAAGCTTGGCGTAACGATTAGGGCCGAACTATTACAGATATATTTATTGTGCTTATGAGGATCTGAATCAAAAATATGTTTCAAATTTAAATCCTGACCAATAACGGTTAGAATAGCTTGTGCTTTTGCACCGGCTCCCCAAGCAGAAATGTGGTTATATGTCTTGGAATGATCAATAATATACTTAAAGTCATTCACTCTTTTCTCGGTTAAATTCGGTTTCTTTTCTTTTTTCCTTAAGTAAATCTCTAAATAATCGTCTTGGAAACTCTCTTGAACTTTAATCACATTAAAATTTGCTCTTTCAGCCAAGTAGCATAAACTCATAGATGTAAAATAATTTAAGTGATCCGAAAACAAATCAAAATATCTGCCCTCCGACAACATTTTTTGAGCATTTGGAACTTCAATTAAACCCACCGCATCATCATCCATTAAATCATACGCAACCGATAAAATTTCAAATGGGTTAGGTAAATGTTCGAATACCTGTCGGGATACAAAAGCATTAAATAAATAATTAAATTTTATATCTCTTGTTAAATATTCATTTATTACTTGAAGTCCTTTTTTTTCGCACTCAAAGAAAAATGTTTTTGACGGCTCAACACCGACAACGTTAGAAAATTTATTTTTTGAGTGATCCATGAAGTTACCATCCCCACAGCCAATCTCCAAGAAATTGACCGGCACTTTACATAACTTGAAAAGTTCATTCACTTGTTTTTTTTGATGATCTTGCATTTTCTCTGAGTAACTGGCTGTCATGAGATACTCTTCATAATAACTGTCAATATTAACATCCGGGATTTGATAGTGCCCACACCTGTTGCATTTATATAAATCTAAATCTACACCCTTTGATGCCGTTGGTGTATCATATAGTTTCGAGACTTCTCTCGCACTATCAGGCACCTTTAGGAATAGCTCCATATGCCAATCACATATTCTACAATTCACTGATACTCAACTCCAATTATTTTTTTCAGGCTATTAATTAAGTTGCCTAAACCGACTCTTAATTCAGTCCTAGGTCTCCAACTTGTGTCCTTCGTGATACGTTCAATGTCCGCTTCTAAATGCATGACTTGATCTTGTCTATATGGAATTTGGCCAAACCCAAGTGATAGGTTTGGGTTTATTAAATTTCTTGCTTGTTCCATAATGCTTCTTATAGGCAAGCTCTGGCCGGAACCCAAATTATAAACGCCTGAAGCTGTATTAGATTCCGATAAATTTACTAATGCTTCAGCAGCATCCTCAACATAAAGATAATCCCACAGCTGTTCCCCCAGGGTTAGCGCAGGTGTTTTATTATCAAGCATCGTTTTTATGGTATCTGTTAATAACCATCCACTGTTATCATATGGTCCATAAGTACTGAAAACTCTAACCCATACTGCCTCAATGCCTATTTCCCTTGCCAATATTTGCGAAGAATTGCAGGTTGCCAATTTAGCAACCCCGTACATTGTTGTCGGATGAGCAACATCCGTTTCTTTGATCTTCTTATTAAGAGGACCGTATTCAGCTTGAGAACCTGTACCAATCCACTTCGTGCAGTTTAAGGACTTTGCCAATCGTAACGTTTCGAGGCTGTAAAGGACATTATTCATCTGTTGAATAGAGTTTCTTTCTAGATTGCTAACTCCATCCCAAGCTAGGTGAAAAAAACACCTGAAATTTAAATCTAAATTGGAAAGCTGTTTATACCATCCACTAACATCATTTAAATTCCCTGGGACTAATATAATATTCTTATGATTAGACAAACGCTCTAAACTACTTTCTTTTCGGGTAATAACAGCAACCTTATATTCCTTTTTCAATAAACTTTTTACCAGCCAGGAACCAATGAAGCCCGTAGCCCCTGTAACTATAACAGCTTTACTTGTCATAGTACCTCCAATAGAGATACTATGCTCTTAGGAGGGTTAGGAAGTGAATTCACATGTTTTGATATTTCATCCATGTATCCATAGCTAAATACGATTAGAGTATCAACCGGCTGTTCTGACAGAAAGGTTGTCGGAACAACGGGAATGTTCGTTTTAGGTGTAAACTTCCCATGAAAATTATGATTTTGATCGCACAAATATTTCAAGTATTTCGCATTATTTAAAGCAGCTAACGTCATAACTCCGCGGCCACCTGCCCCATAGCCAGCAATTTTTTTATTTGCTTTAATTTCTTGTTCAATAAAAAGATCCAGCTCTTTTATCCCGGTTTCTAATCGATTGGAGAAGCTATGGAGATCGTCCAATGTTTGATGTACACCTTGAGTTTCAGATTCATAAGTAATTTTTGAGTTTTCGTTAGCCGCAACGATCAGCAGTGAATTTCCTCTTCTGCTTTGAAGAGGAACTAAATTATCTGTAATTAGCTTATAGCCACAGCGTTTTAGTAGTTGTTCCATTGTTTTCAACGATAAATAAACGGAATGTTCATGCTCAAATAAGCAATATTCTCGCTTAGCTATGATTTGATCTAAGTCGTGAACTTCGATAATGAGCAATCCGTTATCAGGGTTTAATATGTCTTTTACGGATAATAAAAAATCAACCGGATTTGGAATATGGTCAAAAGTATAAGTTAAAAGAATGACGTCAGCACTTGAAAATTCTTTGGGGATATACTTACTTGCATCGTTATCAAAAAGGCCCGTATATACCGGAACTCCACGTTGCCTACTAATCTCCGTTAACAGCTCTGACGGTTCAAAACCAAATACATTTGCGCCCAATTTTTTATATTCTAAAAGCTGACTGCCATCACCAGAACCTACTTCAACTACTTTCAACCCTGGCTTGAGGTTAAACTTATCTATCGTATTTGTGGCAAGCTGCTGCATAAATTGATTCGCAAAACCGGATTTTGTAACTGTATATGAATATTCTTTATAGTATGATCCGTAATCAATATCATGAAGTGTCTGACTAACTTGGCAATCCAAACACACATAAATGTTGATATCATGTAAAAAAACCTCTTTGTTGACCTGCTTTCTAAGATCATCTGTCATAGGCATTTGAGGTAAATGTACCCACTTCTTTAAATTCGTACTCTTACATACCCTACAACTATCTCTATAACTTACAAAAACATCAGACATCTCTAATTCACTCCCGAATTTAGTTCGTCTTATTTCTTCCCATCAAATATTCATTTATTTGGCTCAGTGTATAGGTATGCATGTCTTTACCTTCAATCCAAGCTGTTGTCCAATTAACCACTTTATCTAAGGCTTTGTCTATCTCCCAAACAGGTGTCCAGTCAAGAATAATAGATGCCTTAGAACAGTCTAACTTTAAATTAGTTGCTTCATGTAATTCTATATCATTTTGAATTTCAAAGCTGCCGGATCCCCATTTTTCAGAAAGCTTTCTAACTACGTTCTCAACAGAAATAACATCAGAATCTCTTGGACCGAAATTCCAGGCTCCTGAGTATTTATGATCATCTTTATATAATTTCTCCGCTAACAATAAGTATCCGAATAATGGTTCCAATACGTGCTGCCACGGCCTAACTGCATGTGGATTTCTAATAATAATTTTGGTTCCCTTTATTAATGCCTTTATAGAATCGGGAATCAATCTGTCGGTTGACCAGTCTCCCCCACCTATCACATTTCCGGCACGAACGGTCGCTACCCCTATACCTCTCTCTGCAAAGAAAGATTTTCTGTACGAAGTTGTAATAAGATCCGAACAAGCTTTACTTGCCGAGTATGGATCATGTCCACCTAGAGCGTCTACTTCCCTATAACCCCAAACCCACTCTTTATTCTCATAACACTTGTCAGTGGTTACATTAAGAATAACTTTTAAATGATTACTAGTCTTTAGGATCTCCAATAAATTCACGGTTCCCATAATATTTACACTATAGGTTTCCAGGGTATTAATATACGATTCACGAACAAGGGGTTGTGCCGCCATATGAATCACAACCTCAGGTTCAAATGACTGTATTGTATTTCTCAACAAATCATTGTCTGCTATATCCCCAATTACAGTTGGTATCAGAGCATTTAATCTACAGACGTTAAACATATTCGGTTCTGCCGCAGGTTGTTTCGAATAACCCATGACGTCAGCCCCTAATGAAAGGAGCAAAATCGAGAGCCATGAGCCCTTAAAGCCAGTATGGCCTGTAACTAATACCCGTCTTCCATTCCAAAATTGTTTGTCTAGCATTTGTCCCTCTCACCATCCCTACCATAATTTCCAAGGGGCTTGGTTTGAACTCCATAACTCTTCAAGTTTTATCTTGTCTCTTAAAGTATCCATGGGCTGCCAAAACCCATTGTGTCTGTAAGCAGATAATTGACCGCTGGAGGATAACTTTTCCAACGGGTCTTGTTCCCATACGGTCATGTCATTAGGAATAAGATCCAGTACCTCTGGTTCAAGAACAAAGTAACCTCCATTAATCCATGCACCGTCACCTTTCGGCTTTTCCTGAAAACTTGTAATTTTGTTTTCACTGAAATCAAGTGCCCCAAATCGGCCTGGGGGTTGCACGGCTGTTAAGGTTGCCAATGTAGCTTGTTTTTTATGGAAATGTATTAAATCACTTATATTAACATTTGATAATCCATCTCCATAAGTAAAACAGAAAGTTTCGTCTCCGATAAACTTCTTAACTTTCTTGAGACGCCCACCTGTCATAGACTGTTCTCCGGTATCAACCAAAGTGACTTTCCATGGTTCTGAATTATTCTGAAGGACTTCCATACGATTATTTTTCATATCAAATGTCACGTCAGACATATGCAAAAAATAATTTGCGAAATATTCTTTAATTAGATATCCCTTGTAACCAAGACAAATAATAAAATCATTTATCCCGTAATAAGAATAAATCTTTAAGATATGCCATAGTATAGGCTTTCCGCCTACTTCCACCATGGGCTTGGGACGAACGGATGTCTCCTCACTTATTCTGGTTCCCAGTCCTCCAGCTAAAATGACTGCCTTCATAATCATCCCCCAAAATTAACCGATTATATTAATACTTCCGTAAGGAGCCAGTCTCTTAATAAATTTTGCGGAATAGAGCTATTCTCTTGTGGCATTGGTTTAGAAACGATGTTGCCACTGCCCCATTGCTTTCCGGCAAAAAGCGAAGGAATGATATACATCTCTGCTTTTTCAAGGGCAATTCTTGACTCATCTTCCGTCATTAATTCCTCATACATCTTTTCCCCTGGCCGCAGGCCGATTTCATTGATTTTAATATCATGTACGGGAAGATTGTTTTTCGCACATAGTTCTTCTATCATTACAGTTACTAAATCAGACAACTTTACTACAGGCATTTTTAAAACAAACACCTCTCCGCCACTCGCTAATGCATTAGCTTTAAGCAGTAACGAGATGGCTTGAGAGGGAGTCATCATATATCGAACCATATTTAAGTCCGTTACAGTAACACATCTGTTCTCAAGAATTTGTTTTTTAAATAAAGGGATAACCGATCCTCTAGATCCCATCACATTCCCAAATCTCACCGATGAGAAGACCGTTGATTTAGGGCCTTTTTGATACTCTGCAGCGGATATTAATCGCTCTGCAGTTAATTTGGTCGCACCATAAGTATTAGTTGGAGATATAGCCTTATCCGAGCTGGTAAACAGTACTTTCTTTACGCCAGACTGCATGGCCGCCTGTATGACATTCTGCGTTCCAATCACATTGGTTTGAACAGCCTCAAACGGATTATATTCACAGGCCGGCACATGCTTCATCGCGGCAAGATGAAACACGTAATCAACATCTTCCATCGCCCGTAAAACTCTTTGATAATCCCTAACATCTCCAATTAGAAACCGCAGCTTTTCTTGTTGATCCTGAAAATCAATATTCATTTGATACTGCTTGAATTCATCACGGCTAATAATACGAATTACCTTCGGATTGTCTTGTAATAACCGCCTAGTCAGATGATAGCCTATCGTTCCTGTACCGCCGATGATAAGTATTTTTTTATTATGATAGATCATACTGCCGCTCCATATTGATTCAATAGATTTTCCGTGACTTCGTTAAACATCGGTGTTACTTCTCGAACATCTTCTAAACATCCGTCTAGATAAGGCTTAAATAGTTCAGCGATGGCTTTGGCTTTAATCACTTTACTTTTCTCTAACCGTACCGCCTTAGCCTCGAGCGCCCTTATTAATAAGTCGTTCTGAAGTCGGTTCATAGGCTTTACGATAGTATTGTAAAAAGCGTTATTCTCCAGATCCTTTATTAGCAATTCGAAATTTTCCAGTTTTCTATCTAATTTATTGGGAGAAGACAAAATGTACGTACTTTTTAGAGTCTTCGTAACAGCCACAAGAGATTCTAAAATTTCGCCAACCCGCTCATGCTGTTGAACCATATATTGCACTCTCTCTACTACGAGTTGAAGCGAATAACTTTGTTTATTTTGATACCAATCCGTCACAACCTGCTTATGCTGCAATCGTTCCTTTACCAGCTCATCGATCGTGATAAAGGTGGTTCCCTCAATATGGGCCCCGCCTTTTGTCGTATTATAAATATTAGTCATGCCATGCAATCTGATTACCGATTCCATATGAGTTCTCATTCGATCAAAGCCAGGACTAGTATAAATATCATTACCGTGTACGTCTTTAATCAATTTAGCATTCGCTAACTCTTCTTCTGTCAAACTTGACGGTCTGTATTCGTAACCGATACCCTTGGAATAAAACTGATCTCCTTTGTACGCCAAATTTTGTCCAGCTAGAATAATCGGGTTACATCCTAATTTGTGAAGCAGTTCTAAAGCTACTACTGCAATCGTTGGTGCATCCGACACTTGCTCTAATGGCCTGCCATCGTTTCGATTAAGAAAAACCGTGGCCAAAGTATCCTGACTCGTAATCATATGAGCTAGCGGGCCAGGATAATGTTCGAGAGTTTCATATCCTACACTGCTTCCGTAAAACAACGGTATCGAGGTAATTTGATGTTTCCTTACATCCTCAAAAACATTGAGGTTCCACGGCATCGGATCATATGTACACGCTGCATCCGGGTATATACCATGTCCGATTAACGCTTTTATGGCTGATCCTACGCTAAATATATAAGCGAGACCGTTCTCCCTAATATAACGTATTGTAGGAATATCCTCTTCTAAGGATGGACCCGCCGCTACAACAATAGCCGGCTTATCCTTAAACTTATCTTTAAAATCTTGAATAATGTTGGGGGTTTTTATAGTGTAAGGCAGATTTTTTAGGCAATTCACGGTCCATCGCTTTTCAAACCTGAAATCGGCTGAAAAAGAAAACATTTGAAGATTTAGAGCTTCTCTAAACTGATTAACAAAGCTCATATAACGGACTGGATTTAGTTGCTCATAGCTTGGCAAAGTTACAAGCAACGTCTTACCGCTTACACTAGAAACGAAATCTCGTATAAATATGCTTTGGTCCTGCTCGTCTCTAGCAATATAAACTTTGCGCAGGCGTTTAATCGGTAAGTCTGCAAGAGACTTTTGAGACAGATATAGACGAAAAACTTCAAATTCAGGCTCATATAAAGTAAACGTTAAGTGAGGAAATTTCTTTAACAGCAAATCAACATGGTACCCCAACCCTACTCCATAGAAAAAAACATGCTCAAATTCGTCCAGTTGCTCAAATTGTTTGATAAACTGTTCTGATTCATTTAGCGGATTGTATTTGCTGTGTAAATAAATGGACCGCCCATTAGCACCATATACAACTGTATTTATTCCATTTTTTGCGGATTCCAGATGAAACGAACCTTCATTCTCGGAAGGCTCTTGAAGTTTAGCAATTGCCCCGTAGAAATTTTCTTCCAGCCACTTCATGTTCTTAGTTAAGATCATCACGCACAACCTCTTGATCAATAATCATGCTTATTTGAAAATGTAAAGATTCGTATCGGGGCAAAATCTCATGGGTTAAAATATCGCCAACCAGTGTCCAATCCCCATGTTCCATCGCTTGTTCCAAATCAACTAAAAAAGGGTGAGTTTCAAAAAAAGTTTGTTTGCATTGATCCCAACCAATCGGCAGGTGACAAGAAATCGTTATGTTCTCTAGCATGCGCTGTATCCATTCAAACCCTTCAGACCATTGCTGAAACAGTGTCCAGGTATCTTCCGAAGGCTCTCGGTAGAACTGCGACGACATTTGCTTTAGAGCCGGATTTGCCCGCATTAAATATTGCTCTGTAGAGAGCAATAAATTATCCCTGATTTCTTTTCTGGTAGCAACCATAGGTTTAATCGTACTATACCGGCCAACTTCTTCTTCTAAGTGTTGTATGTAATCGTCAAATATTTCTTTATCGTCAATTTTTATCCCATACAAGACCAAGTTTCTTTCTGCTAGGAGGCGCTCCATATCTTGGAATAATGCTTTAAGGGATCCCGCCTTTGAGTCATAATTAATACTCAACTCCTGAAATATCAGTTCCAACATGACTCCCCCATAAATGTCTTTTATCGTCGTTTTATATCAAATTTTGCAATGCTCGATGCTACTATTATCGGATTTTTGAAAACAAAATGTTAGAGGTATTATCCGGAATATAAAAAGAGATCCTAGCCATACTAGGATCTCTTTGGTAATAATTTTCATTAGCCCAACAACTGCAGAACGCCTTGTGGTTGTTGGTTCGCTTGTGCCAACATAGCTTGAGCCGCTTGCGTAAGGATGTTGTTCTTCGTGAAGTCCATCATCTCTTTCGCCATATCTACATCGCGAATACGGGATTCGGATGCCGTCAAGTTCTCGGATGCCGTTCCCAAGTTATTGATCGTGTGCTCCAGACGGTTTTGCATAGCTCCCAATTTGGAACGCTCTGCAGATACCTTCTGCGTAGCTTCGTCAATCGCTTTGATGGCTACGTTAGCTCTATCTTGCTTATCAATTTTCAGGTCTTTCACACCAAGTGCAGTCGAGCCCATATCGTTAACGGCCAAGGAGACATTCTCATCCGTGTTCGAACCGATGTGGAACAGCAAGCTGCCGTCTTTTACTTGCTTGTCGAACGCACCGGAAGTTTCCGTGAAGGAAGACAATGCTTTAGTAGCTGCCGAATTGATGTTGCCGCTGCTGTCCTTGACAGTAAGAGTCAACCCGTGGATGGCATTGGCAAGACCTGTGTTGGAAGTAAGGGAGATATTACTATTGCTATCAACACCAACCGTAGCGCCGCTCAGTGTTGTCCCGAGTGTACTAAAGGTATCAGAACCATTGAGGGTCGCAGTATGGAAGGTGCCGCTGGAAACCCAGGATACTTGAATGGTGCTGCCGCCGCTGATTCCCAGGGACTTACCGTTGACATCTGTCAACGCACTGAATGCAGTGGTGGCCGCTATTGGAGAAGCACCACCGCTAATAGCTGTGTTTGCAGATACATTACCGCCGGAAGCCGCATGCTTAGAAGCCAATTTACCGTCCAGCAGACTCTTCGTGTTGAACTGTGTGGTGTCACGGATACGGTCGATCTCTTTAGTCAACTGATCCATTTCGTTTTGAAGGTTTTTACGGTCTTGGTCCGTGTTCGTATCGGAGGAGGATTGAACAGCAAGTTCACGCATACGTTGCAGAATGCTGTGAGTCTCGTTCAATGCGCCCTCAGCCGTTTGGATCAAGGAGATACCGTCTTGAGCGTTGCGGCTAGCTTGGTCCAAACCGCGGATTTGGCCGCGCATTTTCTCGGAGATGGCAAGACCTGCTGCGTCGTCGCCGGCACGGTTAATACGAAGACCGGAAGACAGCTTCTCCAAAGATTTGTTAGCGCCAACCGTGTTCGTACCCAATTGACGATGTGTGTTCAATGCTGCAATGTTGTGGTTAATTCTCATTTCATTCTTCCTCCCTGAAGGTAAGTTTCATCCACATCCATGTGGAATCTATGTGCCTATTGATAAGGTCGGCCGCCCTCTCAAAATTAGGCCCTACGTATTATATCGGAGGTCGATTTTAAAATGTTAATAGCAATTTAGAAAAAATTTGTTGATGAATGTAAAACCTTGTTACTGGTCCCGCTTCTTGAAGAGCGCGCTCAAAGCGTCTAAGTTCACAGCACTTTTGGATGCTTCTTCGTTGGATTGCTTAATTGCTAAGTGCACCTCTTTACGGTATACCTGAATGTGTTTTGGCGCTCTTATCCCGACTCGAACGGATTCCCCCTCGGTACCAAGGATAACAAGCTCGATTTGGTCCCCGATCATGATGGACTCTCCCTTTTTACGCGAAAGCACTAGCACGGTTCATCACCTCTTTTGGCAGTTATTCCGAAACAGCTAATTCAAATAGCTTATGCTTGGTTGTATACACCGTATCGTGAAGAACCACCTGTTTAGCAAGCATTTTCTTCGTATTAATCACGATGGGAGCAAGCAGATTGGCCGTCGCCTCCTCCAATTTATCTTGAACCGAAACAATGGATTTAATGGCCAAAACCTCCGGGCTGTCAATCTCAATCTCCTCTTGAACACCTCGAGGAACCTCAAATTCATAGCTTTTAAAAAATACAAACGGGTCTGCCAATATAAAATGAAGCTCTTGATCTTCGATCGATTGCAGATAAGAAAAAGGTACACTCGGATCGGGTTCAATAATCGTAAACTTCTCATGATCTTCAAATCCCGGAATGCCGCCCGGAAAGCGAATGATCTGATCGTCACGAATTTCGATCTCTCCAAATAAGACTGTTTCCACCTTGACCAATGCTACGCATCTCCTGTTCTTTCTGAATTTCATCTTCCGTATAAACGAAAAAGCCATAGAACCAATGTCTACAGCTTTATTATGCGCTAGAAAGGATAGGATTACATTCTCTCATCCAGCCGAGGAGGTATAATCTCAACGCTTGGATACTGTGCAAGATAAATATCCAGTTTCCCTCTATAATAATTGTACTCCGGACGATTAGGATGCGTCTCTATGTTTACAGACCCTTCGCTGGTCTCAATCTCTAACGGTCCTGCATCGTATTTTACATCGACGTTGTCGAAAGAAGCTTCGCCCATGATTTTAAATTCAAAAAAATCAAACGCTTGATTACGGGCGATTTCTGCAAATGCGTTTGCAGGATTAGTAATCTGCGCCATTCGGTTGCCATCCGCTACAATCTTCGCAATTCCTTGTAAAGCAATGCCCTTGGATTGACTATATATCCGATTCATGACCGTAAGAAAGGGCCCATGTCCGACGGCGTCAAAAGCCCTGCTTTGATCAATCGAGAGCTTCCCCTCACCCGCACGAATATCTTGCTTCGGACGAGAAGTGGTAATCTCCAAGGAGGCACGCGGCTGCCTCATATGCTGCCGTCCCAAATCGGCATCGATACCCAGCTTTCCGTATTCCTGCCTAATTTGAATTCTGGGAATATCCACCAATAGCCCCCCTAGCGAAGGAAATCCACCAAGCTGGTACTAATGATTTTCGACCCTACCGATAATGAGGCTTGATACACATTTTCATCTGTTTTTAAGTTCGTGATCACCTCGGCTATGTCCGCATCTTCGGTTTTCGACTGGAGCGTCTGAAGATTCGTATTGATATCTTGAATTCGAGCCTGGGCAAGCTCAATCCGGTTCAGCTTCGCTCCCACATCCGCTCTAGCCTCGAGGAATACATCCATACGGGTATCCAAGCGGCCTAAGGCATTCTCAATACCGGGAATGCTGCCATCCTCCAGCGACTTCGAAAGATCGTCCAACACGCGGAAAAGGTTATCGTTATTTTGCTTAACCGGATCGTTCGGATCATACGGTTCGCCAAACACTTTGTTACCCGGCATATTCGCCGCAATTCGAACGCCTACGCCAATCTCGAACTTGATTTCACCGTGGTCCACGGCAGCTCCCGCCGCAGTCGCTTCTTCATAAGGCGCCTTATCGGTCAACTGGCCGTTAAATACGTACTTGCCATTAAACTCGCTGTTTCCGATGTTAACTAGCTGGGCTCTCAATTGGTCGATTTCGCTCTTGATCGCGTTCAGAGCTTGTTGAGGGTTCGTCCCGGTAGCCGCTTTGACCGTCAACTCCCGAGCCCTCTGCAGCACCTCTCCGGACTGAGCCAGCATCGTGTCCGTATATTCAAGCCAGGACACCGCTGCATCGACATTAGTCTCATACTGATCGTTCGCCGAAAGCTCGCTTCGATAACGAAGAGAGAAAGTAATACCGACCGGATCATCCGAGGCCTTATTGATTTGACGTCCGGTTGATAGCTGATTCTGATGATTATTGATACGGGTCAAGTTGGTATTAATGTTGCGAAGCAGTTGATTATTTAACATCCCTTGGGTTACCCGAGTAGTCATGAGTGATCCTCCCCCTTGTTACTTATTAACGGCCGACCACACCCATGCCATTAATCACTTTATCGAGCATTTCATCAAATGTCGTAAGGGAACGCGCCGCGGCGCTGTATGCATGTTGATATTTGATCATATTCGCCATTTCTTCGTCCAACGAAACACCGCTGACCGCTTGCCTGCGCGATTCAACCTGATCTACGAGAATCTGCTGATTTGCTGCCTGACGCGTAGCCTCCTGACTCTGAACGCCCAGCTCGCCGACAATCGATCGGTAAAATTCATCAAATGTCCCGTCGGTCAGCACCGGCCTTCCGGTAGCGCTCGGGTCAAAGTTGATACGCTTGGTGCGCATATTAGCCAAAAGAAGGGCCATATCGTTGTTGCCTTTGACCACTGTTTCTTGACCTGCATCAAGGTAGGTCCGTGCCGAGGACGAAATATTGGCAACGTCATTCAAAATGACGGAATTAATCGTAACGCTCTCCGCATTAAATTCGGTATATCCAGGCTTAAGCGCAAAGAAAGCCGTACCGGATCTCAAAGGTGAATTTCCCCCGTAACCGAGTTGATGAAGACCGTTAAATCCGTTGACAATCACATCCACGTTATCCCCAAGCGTACGGTCTGCAATCAACCCCGTATATATTTTAGGCGTCGTTGTGCCATCCGGGTTTACGATGTTCAGCGTGGTTCCTTCCGGAACGACCATATCTTTGGGCAAGGTCACTTTGACTTCGCCTTCAACAAGTACCTTAAGCATACTGTCCAGTTGAAATTGATAATTGGAAACATAGTAATCACGGGATTGAATCATCCCGTTCACTTCGCCCGAGTTCAAATCTCCCGACACGGCCGCAGCCTCCAAGGACTCTCTTGTAAATGTGGTCGACACTTGGTTGCCGCTTACCAGTTGCAAATTTCCAAGCCTGACGTTATAGCCTCTGTCTTCTTCGGTATAAGAGACATTCATAATTTTTGAGAGATTGTCCATCAGCAGATCACGTTGATCGCGAAGGTCGTTAGCGTCGTTACCCAGGCCCTCAATCCGGTAAATTTCATCGTTCAGACGTGAAACCTGCGTTAGAATCTGGTTCGCCTCGCTTGCTTTCACTTCGATGTTCTGCGTCAGGTCACCGGATAAATCCTTCAATTGACGAGACATATGATTGAAAGCATCCGTCATGGCAAGCGCCCGTTCTTTCACAAGCACGCGAGCGGTCGTATTTTCCGGCGTCTTGCTCAATTCCTGCCATGCATTCCAGAAACCTTCAATCGTTTGGCGTATCCCGGTGTCCGAAGGCTCGTTAATAATCGCCTCCAGCTTCTCAAGCGTATCCTTCCGGATGGACCAATCGCCTAAATTTTTATTCTCATTATGAAACTGATCGTCCAAAAATCGTTCCCTAACCCTCTTGATGTGGTCGAATTCCACACCTTGTCCCATTTGCCCAGGCACATTACTGCGCATGAGACCCGGGTATTCGATCGGACGCGAAGCTACCATATTGACCACTTGCCGGGAATATCCCTTCGTATTCGCATTCGCAATATTATGACCCGTGGTCGTCAAAGCCGCCTGCTGTGTAAACAAGCTGCGCTTTGCAATTTCAATCCCGCCAAAGGTAGAACGCATGAAATGAAACCCCTTTCGCTACCGCGTCTTATGCTCTTGTATCAAAAAGTCCAGGACGTTTATAGCCGGAAGGCTGATGCTGTGGCCTGTGATACAGGACATCATCATCCGGCGGGCCTACGATAAGGTCCAAAGAATAGTTGACGAACGCCAGCGAGTGCTCAATCAATTGCTGATTCAACTGATTTTGCTCTCTTAATTTTCGAATCGTATTCAACAATTGCCTCTGGGCCTCGATCAGCTTTTTCTTATCCTCGGCATCAAAGATGATCTTGGTAAGATCGCTTACGGTTACACGCTTGTTAGGCTTAAAATTCTTCTCGATCATGAACTGGCCTATCGCCTCTACCCGTTCCGCGTCAAGCTCTCCGATCTGCTTGATCCATTTATTTTCTTTCGTGACGATTTGCGTTAAAGCCTCAACGTCATTTTGGATTAGCGCAGCTTTCTTCAATTCCGCTAATTCCAGCAAGGAGAGATGGACATCGTTCAGTGCCGCCATAATTCGTATCAATGCCTCAAATGCCATGCTCATCACCCTCGTTGTTTATCACTTAAGGAAAGGAAATATTTTCTCCGCAAGCGTCCGCGCATCGACATGATACGTCCCTGACGACACCGAATTTGTCAAAGCTTCAATCTTCTCTCTCGAAGCCGGGCTCGCCCCCCGCGTCTCCAGAAGCTCCTTCGCTTCGCTCGAAATTTCCACCTGATCTTTCTTCTTGCCTATCCTCTGGCCTGTCGAGGCCTGCTGCGATTCTTGGTTCTTCTTATATTGATTAACTGCGCCGACCGGGTTGCTACCATTGATTTTCATCAATATCACCTCATTCACATTCCATACAAATAATAAAACCCACCAGTAAAAGCTTTATTACTTTTATCGGTGGGGGGAGATGAAAAGTTTATATGTGATTGACAATTCCTTATTGATGCCGCTCGTGTAATCGATCCTTAATATTGAAGGTTACTTTGCCCTCCTGCTTTTCTTTCTTTCGCTGATCGTCTTCCATCATATTGCTCGCATCCTTCGCCAGCCGCGTACGGCAGGAATCGCAAATGGTATGATCCTTTATAGCTGTCCCGCAAACCTCACAGCTGTACGACATATTCGGGTTATTCTTAATGGAGATACGGCCCTCACGGATGAACTTCGTGATTTGCTTTACCGGTACCTCCGTTGCTTCGCTCAATTCATGGATCGTGCATGTCCGATATTCACGGAGATATTTCAAACATTTCTCATACTGGCTTTCAATGTCCTTGATGCAGTTCGGACATAGGCCGTGCATGTTTTTCACATATATTTTACCGCACCGGTAACAGTTTGCCACATTCAGACTCATGACATACCTCCTTGTCTATAAGCCAACCTCTATACCCCTAGTTTAGCTCAAACAATAGGACAATGCACTTCCTTTTTTCGAAAAAGTGGTAAGATTCACACATGTCTTATCTGGCAAAAGTAAGACCAAATACCTGCACGGGCAAGGACTTGCGAATGACCCGGGCACACTCGTTCAAGGTGCTTCCGGTCGTATATACATCGTCTACAATGTAGAGGTGCGTACGCTGCGTGCAAGTGTACGAGAGCAGTTGACTGACCGCCTCCGGAATCAACTCAAACACTCCCTGCATATCGTCCAACCGGTCCGCTCTGCCCTTAAAGCTTTGCTTCGCGGTATGGCGGGTACGACGGAGTAGAGGAAGCACCGGAATGCCGGTCAAGCGGCTTACTTCGACAGCCATTTGCTCAGCCTGATTGAATCCCCGCTCCCCGTAACGCTCCTCGCTTAGTGGAACGAAGGTCATATAGGCTTGATCGGGCTTTGGCCAAGCCTCTTGCTCGAGCGCGAGCCGATGCAGATGATACGCGTGGACCAGCATATTTCCGAGCACGCGTTTGAGCGATTCTTTGCCACGGTACTTGTACAGCGCCAGCCATGATTTCATCTGTTCGTCATAACGAACGCAGCTGCGGTTTTGCACGAAGTAGGTCTCCTCCCGCCTTGTGCAGTCCGGGCAGCGCTCGTGCCGGCCGCAGCGCGCACACTGTACGTTTCGTATCCATGGGATTGCCGCCTCGCAGGACCGGCACACCTGCAGCTGCGCCGAGACGCTCCCTTTACTCGCATTGCCGCATACCAAGCAAGTTCGCGCGCGCGGACCGAGCTGCCCTTCCATACCTCGCACCCATCGTTTCCATAAAGAAAACCATCGTTCTTTCCACGGTTGAATGATGTCCAGATCCTCCTCCTAACGCCCTAGTCGATATATCCTCTTTTGTGAGCTAACGCATTCATCTCCTTAATCTGCTTGACGGCCTGAACCTGAGATTTTGTTTTCTCCTCAGCGGCAAAATAAACGAATCCGTTCGGGTCCTGCGCAGAGCGTCCCGCTCTACCGGCCATCTGGACCAGCGAAGCGGCATCGAACATGGAAGACCCGGCCTCCAGAATAAACACATCGGATTTCGGAATCGTCACGCCTCGCTCCAGAATGGTCGTCGTCACCAGCAGCCGGGTGGCCCCGGAACGGAAGGAGACCACCTTCTCCGCGCGCTCAGCATCCCTCGAGGACGTCCCCTCTATTCCATAACCCGGGAACGCACTACGAAGCAAGGTAACAAAGGAATCAACCGTTTTGATATTCGGCACAAACACAAACACTTGCGCGCCTCGAATCAGAGACCTCTGAATCGCCGATTGTAAACCTGCCGGCAGCCGCTGTTCCTGCAGCAATCGCTTTATCGGAGAACATCGGAGCAATACCGGTTCGGGCAGCGGGCGCCTATGGTATCTTGCAGGTACCCGGGCATGCGGCAGGAGGCCTGCGCGCACCTGCTGCTGCAGCCCCTCGGGAGGTGTGGCGGATAGCAAGATAAAGGATCCGCCCGGCGAGCATACTTGTTCCACCGCATAGAGCAGCATAGGATTGTTGTGATATGGAAAAGCATCGATCTCATCCACGATAACCAGATCGAAAGCTTCCTTAAACCGCATCATCTGATGCGTCGTCGCCAAGGTAAGCTCGCCTCGCTCCCAGCGCTGCTCACTGCCGCCGTACAACGTGACGACACGAATGTGCGGGAATGCCTTCTCCAACCGCGGCTTCAGCTCCAGAACGACATCCCTCCGCGGCGTCACGACCGCCACCTTGCCGTGCGATTCGACCGTGTACTGGATCATCGGAAATATCATTTCGGTTTTTCCCGCCCCGGTGACCGCCCAAATTAAAAACCGGCTCATACCCGTTTTTTCACTGGTAAGGGATTTATTTGCTTTCAAAAAACTCAATGCTTCCTCCGATGCGGCAGCTTGTATCGGGCTTAGCCCCCATGATTCAAGGTAAGCGGTATTAGACTTCAACTGTAGCGGACCCTTACTAACCTCGCGTTTCATTCCGGTCGCTCGAATGCCCTGAACCAGCGGGCTGCAAGAGCGAACCCTGCCCATCGTCAAACAGCCCTCGCAATACGGACAATCGGTCCCGCACGACGGACAGCCCGACCATACAACAAGCCCCGCTTCCTCAGGCTTCCCCTGTATGCCTGTGCTCCCGCACCGCAGGCAGCGAGCCTGCGCCCTACGCCAACCGGCTAGTCCCAGGGCGTGACGAACGTTCCCTGCCTGTATACCCGGGTGGAGCGCCAACCGCTTTTGCAGCCATGCCAGTTGGAGCAAATAGGGTAAGCCTGCATGAGACTCTGCTTGCCCCCAGGACTTCTCTTTCAGAAGCGCCTCCAGCTCCTCCAGCAACAAGCTTCTTCCTTCGACCCCCTGGGCTAAAGCCGACACTAGACGATCCGTTTCGATCCAAGCTGTTTTGGTCACCTCATCGCTTGCTTGCGGACGCCAAGACCAAAGTCTCCAGTGGTCCGTAGCGGAAGCCTTCCAACCTAACCCGGCGGCTGCCCGCCGCAACGCGGCCAAGTCGTCCCCCCTCCGTCCGTTCAAGCTCTTCACAAGAGCGTAGGCTTGTCCGAATGACAAAGACGGTTCCAGCACACGCAGACGAAAATCTCGACCGTGTACCCGAACCGAATGATCCCGATCCGCCCGCAGTTCCAAAGAAACGTGCCAGGACTTCTCTTTCGCACTATCCAGCAAATAGACGAATGCTTTCATGCTACTCCTTTATCCGATGATCACATATATTTGAAGGCGGTTTCTAAACCATCTGCTTGATTAAGCTGGACAATCACAATCTGCTCATGCTCGTGCTTCAACATCCACTCGTCCCAATTGTCTTCCACACGCGTATGAATGTTCAGATGATGTTCCTTGCTTAACCGCTCGGCAATAGCGATCGTCTCGTCCGTAGATCCTTCGTCGGCAAGTGTCACCTCGATCGATTTACCCTTTATCCAGGAGAACAAATGCAGTGACCTCAAATACCACTCAATATCGCGTCCGTTATTCCTCGTTCGGAGCACATAATGCGTGATGCGATGGCTTCCGTGCCGCTTCCAACGCCAGTGAAGCGTATGGATGATTGCGATTCCCGCAGCGTAAAAGCCCATGATCCAAACCAAGCCTATCATCATAGCGGCTCCCTCCCTTAAGAGCAGTATATGCCGCTTCCATGAGGTTGGTGCCTTGGGAATCTAAATAAAGACTGCTGTCGTCCGGCAGCTTACAGGGTTACCCAGCCGTTCTTAATAGCGATAATGACCGCTTGCGTCCGATCATCGACTTCCATCTTTTGCAGAATACTGCTTACATGGTTTTTTACCGTCTTTTCGCTTATGTAAAGAAACTCGCCGATCATCTTATTGCTCTTGCCTTCCGCCATAAGACGAAGCACTTCCGCTTCACGGCGCGTCAGCGGGCTATTGTCCATATGCACATATTTCACACCGGCTTCCTTGGCCGCGGTACTGGTACCGGAGACGCCTTGCTCGTCCAAGTAAGTCATTCGGCGCAGTTGATTGATCAGCTTGCCTGTCACTTTGGGGTGAATGTAGGCATGTCCCGCGACAACCGAGCGAATCGCGTTAATGAGCGACTCTGCTTCCATGTCCTTCAGCAAATAACCGGAAGCTCCCTTACGAAGCGTCTCGAACACATAGCTTTCGTCATCATGAATGGAGAGAATGATCACCTTAATATCGGGAAAAATATCTTTCAGCTTCTCCGTTGCGACGACGCCATTCTCGACCGGCATGTTGATGTCCATCAGGACGATGTCCGGGTGAAGCGTATTGCATAATTCCAGAACCTGAATACCGTCTCCGCACTCGCCGACGACTTCCAAATCGCTCTCCATATTTAAAATCCGCTTAACTCCCTCGCGAAACAACTGATGGTCATCCGCAAGAACCAGCTTTATCGGGCGCTTGACATGGCCCATGATATCCATAATTCTTACTCCTCTCTGGAATCCGATTTAATTGGTATGACCATGGAAACTTTCGTTCCTACGCCCACCGTCGATTCAATATCCATTCTGCCTTCGAGAAGCTCTACGCGTTCCCGCATGCCCATCAATCCGTAGTGTGTGCCATTGGCAATCTTCTTATCTATGTTTTCGGTCGAAAAGCCCATGCCGTTGTCACTCACCGTCAATTTGACCATTTGCTGTTGGAAGGTCAGCTCGAGCGTCACATGAGTAGCCTGTGCGTGCTTGTGGACATTAGAGAACGTCTCCTGCACGAGTCGATAGATCGCAACCTCCATGCCCGAAGGCAGACGAATTTCTTTACCCACCATTTCGAACTTGGTACGTATTTTCGCTTTCTCTTCGTAATCCTGGACGAATTTACGAAGCGTCGGCACGAGGCCTAAATCGTCAAGCGCCATGGGGCGGAGGTTGAAGATGATTTTCCGAACCTCTTCAATTCCGCTCCGCACGCTTAGCTTCAGATCGCTTAATTCATTTCTTACCGCGTTATAGGCTTCCTTGGCCAACATCCGCTCGGTAATTTCCGTACGAAGCACCATGTTAGCCATATTTTGCGCCAGGCCGTCATGAATTTCCCGGGCAATGCGCTTACGTTCTTCTTCCTGTGCCAATATAATTTTCAAGCCCAATAGTTGGCGGTTCTTGGCGGATTCCAATATGCGCGTCACCTGGTTCAGGTCTCCTGACAAATACTCCAGAACGACGCCGAATTGAGACACTAACGTTTCCGCCCGCTCCAATTGTTTATCTACATTCTTGATTCGCTTCTGCAAATCATCGCGGCGATGTTTTAAATGCAGTTCCTTTTCCCTATGAATAGCCAATTGGGCCTGGAGTTGAGTAGCCGCTTCGTACGCGGCGCGAATATCTTCTTCATTGAATCGTTTGAAATCGCGGCTGACTTCCGTCAATCGGACGCGGGACCGCCGGTAATCGACCTCAAAACGATCCACCGTGTCGATCATCTTCTTCGTTTCTTCAATGACAAGCTGCAGCTCATTGTTAAGCGCTTCGCGCTCAGCCCGGACACTCTCACAAATCTCAAATACCTGGTACTTGCTGTTCTCCATCACATTAATGGCATTCTTGATGACGCGGTCAAAGACGTCGACTTGCATCCGGACAGTGCTCCTTCGCCATTTTTCTCGTTCGTTCTAGCAATATAGTACCATAATCACGAAAGAATGTGAGAGCTTGAAGCACTAATTATTGCATCGTGATTTGCTGAGTCTTAGCGTCCCAAGTCACCTTCCAGCCCAAATTCTCGGATAAAATCCGGAGTGGAACCATAGTTATATCACTTTTAATGACAGGCGCTACCTCGGCTGTGATGCGCTGACCGTTGACTAGCAAGTCTTTCTGATCGATCCATAGGTCGATCATCTTGGTTCCCCGGATGACCGTAACTTTGCGTTCCTTCTCGTCCCAACGAACCGTACCGCCCAGCGCATCCGTTACGAAACGAATCGGAATCAATGTATTTCCTTCCGTAATATAGGGCGCCTGCTCCAAAGTCAGGCTTTTCCCGTTCACCGTAACCGCCTTCTTGTTAATCGTCAACCCTACCGAATTTTGTGCCGGCTGCTGGACGCTGCCGCGATAAGTAAAGGTGATATCGTCGATTCCGATACTGCCTTTCGCCGCCCGTTCATCCTGTCCGATTTCTTCATTAACCAAATACAAGCTTTTCACACGAATCGGATAATTCATTTTATATTCGGATAAGTCGGCTGTCAACTGCTTCCAGCCCTTCCAGTTAATATTGCGCGCCAAATCGACGTAATGGATTTTTCCGCTGTTATCGAGAATTTCGGCCCGCAGCCAGTTTAAGCTCTCGTCACCGTTCACTTTTACCTTCAGCATTTGCGGCTGACCTTCAATAAGCACTCCGGTATCCAGCGTTGCATAAGCCCATTTGTTGCCTGTCCCCTGCGTAAAATCATACTGCAGCTCGAGGTACTTATTATTCGTCTCGCTTGGCTTGATCTGTACGGACGCTTTAACTTCCGCGGGCTTCTGATCGGACATCGTCATGACAGCAAAATTGTCGAGGTCATACCAGGTTTTGTCGATCCCGACCGGAATTGTCGCCATCGTGCTATAACCGTCATAACGGGCGATCAGTTGAGCGCCAGTGCTGCCGTTGAGGCTTTCAACCGTCAGTTTCCCGTTAGCCGCCTGACCTTTAATGCCGAGAACCTCCCACTCGATGAGCTCCGCCGGAATCTCCCTCGTTTTGCCCGAAACGGTTGTCGCGACTACGGGAATTTTATAAGTCTCGCCTTCGGACAAAGCCAAGCTATCGGTCATGATCTTCATACTGGCGATTTGGTTCCTTCCGGCAACTTCCACGTCAGCCGTAAAGCTTGCTTGGCCGGATACGGCGGTTACTTTAGCCATACCCGCCTTGGTCGGTGTAAATACGTTTTCCTTAAATGTACCCCTCTGATCGGCGACGCTCCACTGGGCGGTCATCGTACCCGCTTCCATCGGGTTGTAGTATTCATCGTAAGCTTTGGTGCTAAGCGGCGAATGTTCCCCGAGGAACAATACGTTAGGGGCTTGAACGAATAAACCTTTTACCTGCCCCTTAGGGGCAATGGAGTAGACGCCTACACCATTCACAACTTTCCGTTGAATGCCGGTTTCCGTCTTGTTGACGAGCACCGGCTCGAATTCGCCGAGCGGTCTGGCGACCATTTGCGTAGAGCCGCCGCCGTCGAGGTTCAGTCCCTTCCATACGCCGACCTGAATCATAAACTGCTGCAGCTCGGTCATACTCAAGCCCTTGCTTTCGCCGCTGTAATCGGCTGTAATGAGATAAGCCGTTTTCTCGTCCTTCGAGTACCCGATCGCCGTTCGGGAACGGGTGCAGCACAAGCTCGCCACTTCACGCGAGAACTTTGCGGGCTGGCCCCCGTCCACCAGAATCGTGTGGCCACCGATCATCATTTTGAACTTGGTCACGTCGTACTTCGTATTCGGGTCCTGAGCAAGCACTTCATAGTCCGCCTTTATCGGATCTCCTACCTTCAGGTGGGCACGCACAAACTCGGCCGCTTTGCCCGATGCGCGCAAAATATACCCGTCTTGGGGAGCAATCATATTCACAACGCCGTTCTCCGGGATCTGCGTGATGATGCCGTTCTGCACCAGCACTTCGGTCGGATAAGTCACACCGTCGTTGGAGCGGTCCACCTGCCCCCAGGCATTCGTGTACATGAAGAGGCCGTCGATATGACTATGCTCGCCGCCCGGCTCGAACCAGTAATACGTCTTATTAATCCCGCCAAGCGGATAGCTCGCTCCATCTTTCGCTATGATGTTTCCTTTAAAAGTAAATAAGTCCACAATCGGTTTATTGTTCTGATCGAGGGCGAATGTGTAAAAGCCCGGTAAATACGGCGGAGTCGCCATAAGCTGTCCGTTACTTATTTGCGGGCCCATCGGTACCCCTTCAGCCTGCGTGTTATAGAAATCTCCGTTCACCCCGGCTACGGCTTTCGTCTCTATAGCCATTCCGAGCACGGTCTGCTTTTTCGTAAACTGATTGTTGGTACCCGTCATCACATCCAATTTAACGTTCGAATTCGTCAAGTCCACTTCCACTACATTCGCGTTCACTTTTACGTCCTTATTGTTACGGGTCGTCTGCCAAGTGTATTTTTTCAATATAGCGCCTGATGTTAAAATTTCTTGGTTCACCATCGTTAGAACAGGCTGGCTTTGTGCAAAGGCAGCGGTTGTCGCTGACCAAGATGATAGGATAACGCTAGCTGCTAGTACGACATACGACAACTTTCGCCACTTCTTGTGCAAAATCACGCTATTAATCTCCTCTCTATTTCCACTCTCCTTTCTATTAGACTCTTATTCTATGAGAAAAGTTACGTTCATTGCATAGTATAATATTCGACAAAGTCAAAAAAGACGATCCGAATCAAATCGGATCGTCTTGCTTAGACAGATCATCAACGCTGATATATTACAGTGCGTCTGCTTTCAACTGCTCCGCTTTGTCGGTACGCTCCCAAGGCAAATCGATATCCGTACGGCCAAAATGTCCGTAGGCTGCCGTTTGCTTGTAAATCGGGCGACGCAGGTCGAGCATTTTGATAATGCCTGCAGGGCGCAGGTCGAAGTTTTTGCGAACGATTTCGACCAGCTTCTCTTCGCTCACTGTACCTGTACCGAATGTATCGACGGAGATCGATACCGGCTTAGCCACACCAATTGCGTAGGCAAGCTGTACTTCGCACTTGTCGGCAAGACCTGCGGCAACAATGTTCTTCGCAACATAGCGTGCTGCATATGCGCCGGAGCGGTCAACTTTCGTCGGATCTTTACCGGAGAAAGCGCCGCCGCCGTGACGAGCGTAACCGCCGTACGTATCGACGATAATTTTACGGCCTGTGAGACCTGCATCCCCTTGTGGTCCACCGATAACGAAACGCCCCGTCGGGTTGATGAAGTATTTGGTATCGGCATCGATCAAGTGCTCCGGTACAACCGGCTTGATGACATGCTCTTTAATGTCAGCTTGAATTCGCTCCAGCGTAATT
Organism: Paenibacillus sp. JCM 9796; assembly: GCF_055379675.1. Taxonomy (NCBI): domain Bacteria; kingdom Bacillati; phylum Bacillota; class Bacilli; order Caryophanales; family Paenibacillaceae; genus Paenibacillus; species Paenibacillus sp. JCM 9796. Next base: position 2,885,439 of record NZ_AP043723.1, on the reverse strand, counting down.
TCTTCCGCATGCTGGGTAGAAACGACAATCGTGTCGACACGAACCGGCTTTGCTCCATCGTATTCGACAGTAACTTGCGTTTTACCATCCGGACGGAGGTAGCCAAGCGTACCGTTCTTGCGAACTTCGGACAAGCGGCGGGACAATTGGTGAGAAAGAGAAATCGGCAATGGCATCAATTCAGGAGTTTCATTGACTGCAAAACCGAACATCATCCCTTGGTCGCCCGCTCCGATCGCTTCGATCTGATCGTCCGACATTTGACCTTCGCGTGCTTCGAGGGCTTGGTCTACCCCTTGTGCGATGTCAGGCGACTGCTCATTTAAGGAAACAAGCACGGCGCAAGTGGACGAGTCAAAACCATACTTAGCTCGCGTATAGCCAATATCTTTAATCGTTTGACGTGCGATCGATTGGATATCGACAAACTCCGAACGGCTTGAAATTTCACCGATCACAAGCACTAAACCTGTAGCAACGGAAACTTCGCACGCAACACGCGCGTTAGGGTCATTAGCAAGAAAAGCATCCAGAACGGAGTCGGATATTTGGTCGCAAATTTTATCCGGATGACCTTCGGTAACGGACTCGGATGTAAACAAGCGACGACCGGTTGAATTGGACATTAGAACAACCTCCTACTGCTAGTATTAATTAATGAATAAGTCTACATGCAAAAAATTAACCTTTTCCGAGTGGAAAAGGTTTCTTTAATGTTTACCTTCATTCTGTATGTTACTGGATTTGTCCAACACTGTCAATGAATTCGGGACTTGTTCAAAAAAATTAACAATTAGTGCTTTAAATTGTTTCCAGCTAGAGTCCGAACAACGTTTCCTCGGCCTTTTTAATTAGGCGGGAAGTAATCGTTCCCCCGACAGCGCCTGCATCACGAGATGCGATATGCCCCCAATAATCCTCTTTCACTTGTTGGGACGGAATTGAACCAAGCTCTGTCGCAAACTCCACATTCATGCTCGCCATCTGTTTACCTACCGGTAGCCCCAGTTCGGCCGCAATTTCATACTTCAGAATATCCAACGCTTTTCCGCTCTCCGGTACGACCTTCTTGTTTGTTTTCGACATAATCGAAAGCCTCCTTCATCGGGATGTGGGTTTAGTATGACCGATCCGAAGGAAGTCAAACGTATAAATGATTGGTCGCAAGGGTAAAATTATGGAGTAGCTTTTGTACCGTCGGCGTTTAAGATGGAATAGCTTCCGCGTACCATGACGAATATGTCTTGTTTGTTTTTAGGGTCCGGCTTAATTCCCCGTCCTTCGCGTGGAACAATAAGCAAATGATTCAGCTCGACCGGTGCACCATTCGTAATATCTTTACCTATGGTAACGTCAGCGATACCGCTTTCATCGGAGCTGGTGACGAGTACTTTGCCGCTTCGAACAATGATTTCGGTGCCTGAGCCGCCATAGAGAGCTTGCGATTGCTGGAGTTCAACGATAGTGAGGTTAGTCGTAGATGGAGCAGGTTGAGCAGAAGGATCCGGCGCTTTACCGCCGCTGCTTGTATGATTCGCAAGGACCTCTGTAATTTTCTTCTCGATTTGTTGATCGAAGTAGCTTTTGGTAATGACAGGATCGTTGACTGAGCCTGGTGTTACTGCCGTGTCAGAACTGCTGGCATTGGCTATGTATATGGTGCTCGTGCAGATCAGGACCATACAAAGCATTAACTTTTTCTTGAACGTGTTCAACATATATAATCACCTCTGGATAGGTTCTTAAAATAAAAGAGACCCTTTCGGGTCTCTCTTATTGCTTACTTAGCAGTACATCAATTAGTGAGTAACAGTAACCGTAGTCGTTACAGACTTCGTACCAGTTGTTGCTTTCAAGATGAACTTATCAACATTACCTGTGTAAGTAATAGTTCCTTGAGCATCAACAGATACCGTACCAGTACCTTCTACATCACTGGAGTTAATTGTGTAGATAACGCCAGTGAATTGCTTGAAGTTAAAGATCTCATCTTTTGTGTACTCATTGCCATAGTTGTCTACAACTTTCAGATCCATCAAGTCATAAGCTTTCGTTGCCGTTAGATCACTACTTGCAACTTTAACTTTGGAGTTACCAGCTGTAAGAGTTGCAACAGATACTGCATCAGTTTTAGTGTTCACATTAAGAACCACATCTTTGGTTTCGCCTTTAACTGTTTTGTATGCAACAGTGATTTGAGCGCTGCCCGCTTTATTACCGATAGCCATAGCTTTGCCGTCTCTGTAAACTGCTTGAACAACGGAGTTATTCGAAGAGCTTACGTCTAAAATGCGGCCGGATGGGATTGCAACATCGTTACCGGATTTGTCTTTAGCCGTAACTTTGATTTCGCGTGCAAGAGCGTTCTTGAGAACATCTGTGCCTTCGCCATAGTATTTTGCATCAACCAGCTTGCTGTCAATTAATGCAAAAAGATCTGGGATAGCAGCAACTGTGTAGTTCAAATCAGTTGTGCTCGGAAGAACTTCAACTTCATTTTCTACTTTTTTCAGTTCGTTAGTAAGCGTGCCATCGGCTGCTTTACCAAACAATTGAACGACCAATTTTGTTTTTCGAGCAGATGCGCCTGGATCTTTAGCTGTCAACTTAATTTCTTTACCGTTGAAGCTTTCGAAGTTATCAGAAGCGATATCTCCAAGTGCCACTCCGCTAATATCTACATAAGTCGAATCTGTAACGTTAGCGAAGCTGACTTTCAATTTGAAATCACCTTTGTTGCTATCCAAAGCGTCAAGTTTTTCGCCGTATTGGTCACGTACTTCCCACTTAACAGTGGACTCGCCGCCTGCAACAGCTTTATGTTTCGGCTCGCTGCTTACAAGTTTAATTGTTTCAGCTTTACGAATATCTTGTACTGTGTATTGTTGTTGTTTGCTCACTTGAACATTCGCTGTGTAGATTCCGAGGTTGATATAGACGGAACCGCCTTTAGCAGATGTAACTTCAGTAAGTCTGATTTTACCTTTGTGCTCACCGGATTGAACGATAGCGTCGTTACCGTTGCCCAAAGCGCCTGTTGGAATTGTAGCACCCGATACGGAAATCGAGAAACGTTTGTTTTTAGCGTTTTCTACGATGTCCTCAGTCGACAATTTGTTACCGTCTGCATCGTAAGCAATAATTGGGATGTATTTATCTTTATCGCCAACTGCCAACGAACCAGTGAAGGTGTCAAAATCAACATTGGTAGCAATTTTGGAAGATTTAACGGCAATTGTTGTTGTAGCAGAAGCTGCGCCAACATAAACAGTTGCTGTGTAATCGCCAGCTTTGTCAATGTTTTTGGACATGCTGATTTTCAAAACGTCTTTCTTCTCAGTGTCTGCTTTTTCAAACTTCAGTGCGTCATCGCTCCATGGAGTAATGATGACGTCAGCTTTCATGCGATCAACTACTGCACTATCCAGCTTGGTATTGTCAAGCTTGATGATATCGCCGTATTGGTCGTATCTAGTTACCGGAATTTCAGCAACATCGCCTTGTTCAGTCAAAGAAGTTTTCGTACCGGAATATTTAACAGTACCCAACTCGATTTTTTGTACCAAAGGCTCTGTACCAATTTTGAATGTTTTTTGAGCAGAAATCGAAGATTGAGTCAAGAAAATGTTAACCGGAATTACGTCCAACTCACTTGTGTACGTAGCGTCAGCGCCAGCATTTGGTTTGTTGTAGGTATCCAATTCGATTTCAAGGAACCCAGTGTCTTCATTTCTTTTTACAGTAACAGCTTGACCTGCAGCATATGCAGTGTAGCTACCGCCGCTGATCTCAGCATTTTCACCGTATTGGTTTTCTGCTTTGATTTTAACGGTTACGCTCTTTGACTTAGCGATTTTTTCACTTGGGTTAACGAAGCTCAATTTCACGAGTTTCTCGTCTTCTGCAGTGAACTCTGCAGTTGTTTTGTCAACAGCTGCTGCATCCAGACCGGAAAGAGCTACGGAGTAAGAACCAGCCGAGATTTTAACATCAGTCAAAGTCAGGACTGCGGATTTTTTATCTTCGGAGAACTTAGTTGTTGTAGCAAGTGCAACATTACCTTTTTTCAGCGATACTTGAGCTTTGTCAGTATCAACTGGTTTGTTGAAGTTTACAGTAACTTGTCTAACGCCAGTTGCTTTAGCTTCAGTTACGCTAACTTTACCAGCTGGAACGTATTGTTTGTCAGCAGCGTAGGAAGACAACACGAGCAAGTCACGAGTAGCTGCGGAAGTACCACCGAAAGTACCGTCTTCGCCGCTAGTCAAGATTTTTTTCTCGATTGCTACTGCAACGTAACCTTTAGCCCAGTCGGAAACTGTTTTGTCGCTTACGCCAGCGCTTGCTTTTGCTTCAGCTTCCCAACCAAGACCGCGGACCAGGAAAGTTGCGAGTTCTTGTTTAGTAACTTCGCCAGCAGGATTGTATTCACCAGGTGCATAACCGTCAGTCAAGCCAGCAGCTTTCAAAGCTTCGATGTAAGGAAGAGCGTAGCCGTTAGCTGGGTCTTCTGCTTTAACATCGCTGAAGCTGGAAGTTTTCAAGGAAGTGTCAACTTCCAGATCAAAGATCAAAGCTGCTACTTTAGCGAATTGAGCGCGGTTCATTTTGTCTTTCAGACCAAATGTTTTTTCGCCCACGCCGTCGAAGATGCCGCCAGAGATCATTGCATCGAAAATTACTTTTTGTTCAGCTGTCAGATCTTTCAGATCGTCAAAGTCAGCAGATGTTTTCTTAGCTTCAGCTTCAGCGCCGAACGCAACGGAAGAAAACATCGAGAATGCCATAGCCAAGGACAAAATTGCAGATAAACTTTTTTTCATAACCTTTTTTTCTCCTCCTCGAATATCTTTCGGTTGTTGAGAGTTTTCTTTAGATAAATTATAGCTCATTTCCCTCATTAGCCGATTCACCCCCTTCCCAGAGTTTAGAGCAAAAATGATTTTAACTTAGTTAAGTCTGCAACGTATAAGTTTGCAGAAACTAGTAAACACTAATAATGTCCCTACTTAGAGACTCGCATGCCATTTAACATTATACACTGACATGCTACCAAAGGTAAAGAGCAAATTTTGTGAATATTATCCAATGTTTAATGCTCTTTCCTTGTTCCTTGCGTGATTCACTGTATTAAACGCAAGGTTTTTTAAAAAGTTGCGCCTCTCGAAAAACTTTTTTTGTTTTTCTGTCGTTTTTTTAACCCGCAAGCTTCGCTTCACTTTTATCTATCATTTCGTGTGCCGCTCACTTACGAAACTTAGTATATCGCGATATATCACTTTCGTCATTACTTAGTATTTTCCATACACCATACTCATTGGACATCCCTTGTATGTAACGAAACTATCTTCGTCTGCAGCAGCTGCTTGCAGCGAAGATAGTTTCTTGTCGTGATTTCTTATTTCGGGAATTTCTTTTGCTGCTGCAGGACACGATAAGCGATAGTTGCAGCTTGCGCTCTGGTGATGTTGGAGCCAGCGTCAAAGCGGACTGTTTGTTTGCTTTGTCCCTCAAGCAAATCATTCGGAATTCCGTCCATCAATTTTGCTTTCGTGATAGCTTCAATAGCCGGAACAAACTCAGGATCCGTAATGTTAACCCCGTCGGTATAAGCTTTCTGAAGCGCTTGGGACGCTTTCGTGAGATCGGAGTTCATTTTCAAATCCGCCGCTCTTGCGATCATCAGAGCCGCTTGCGCCCGCGTTAGCGATTGGTCATGCCCGAAGATATTGCCGGCTTGGCCACGAATAATACCTGCACGGGCAGCCGCTTCAATATGCTTAAAGTCATACAGGCCAAAGCCGCTTCTCAAGTCGCTGCCGCGCGGAACATCGATAAACATGCCGTTATAAGTGCGATCCCCGGTATCGACACGTGTATCCGGGTTTTCTAACGGCAGATCGAAGATATTAACGAGCATCTGCACGAATTCGCCCCGGGAAATAAACTCATCCGGCAAGAAACGGTTCGGTTCCGTATCCTTGCTGCGCATAATGCCTTTGGAATACAAAGCTTCAATATAAAGCTTCGCCCAGTGTTTGTTCGTAGCCGTATCCAGATCGCCAAAACCATTGTCCATGTACATGACCTGGAAGTAGCCGAATGAATCGATCGGAACGGTAATCGTGTTGTTCTTCGGATTCACGACGCCGCCGATATTGCGCCATTCTCCGTTTGGTCTTGAAGGCGTGAGACTCCCATTCAAATTCTCAAATACATTATATTGATACACGGTGAGATAACGCCATGCATCGTCACGGATTACGGCATCGTATTTCAGAGTAAGCGTACCCGGTTTGCTTGGAACGACTAAATAATTGATATCGCGATTCTGGAATTGACCTACACTTGAATTAATGTCGGACGGTTCCGTCGGCAAACGGCCGCCGCCCTTGGTCAAAGCTTGCGTCATAAGCGCTTCTTTGTTTGGATCGCCGTCGGCAATATTCTCAATCGTACCGGCATCGATCCAGAAACGTTTACTTGCCGGTCTGAACCGTCCTGTCGTTTCATTCAAGAAATCTTTGAACGCCGGTGTTTCTGTTTTCTCGACACGTCCGTCAACCGTGCTGGCAATCGCAAACAGAAGGCTCCGCTCGGATGTAATGAACTTATCATTACGATCGTTACGAATCAGTTTCGTGTCTTTAGGGAACGTTAAGCTGACATCCCCCTCGAATACTTTAAACGAAGTGCCCATTTTCGCTTTGTATTGCAGACCTTCAATAGCTGTATTCGTATTGTTCAACACGATAGAACCCGCCTGTTGATTCGTACCGCGTACGACAGTGAATTTAATTTCGTTTTTGCCTGCTTTTAAATTTGTCACTTCATAACGGAACACGCCCGGATATGCCTTTTGCTCCAGCGCCTCTTCTTTGCCGACGAGAACTTGTGTTGCTTTCTCCGCATAAATCAGAAGCGTCTGATAGTTTTTGTTGATATTCAGCTGCGCCTTGCCGTCCGAGTTTTTAATCAATACAAGGTCTTGGAAGCCCGTAGAATTGCCCAGCGATAACGGATCAATGATGCGGTAAGGCTGCGGTTCCTTCGTAATACGAATTTGCTGCTTCACTTCGGACCCGCTTGCAGCCTTGACTCTCAAATTGAATATAAACTCCCCGTAGGTATCTGCAGGAAAGGTGTAATCGTTCACGCGCACATCGTCATACGCAGGATCTCCATTCGCCGGAGTTACGGTCGTAATGGTTTTGGCTATCGCTATTTCCGTCGACTTGCCCGGCAGCTGTACGGTTACATCAATGACAGCATTGTGGGACAACCCGTTCGTGACACGACCGATCAAATCAATCTGCGTAGCTGTCGTAATGTAGCTCTGAGCGTTCTTGACGAAGCGCGGATCGCTCACATTGTAGTCCAGATCGAACAAGGTAATGGTAGGACCGTTATCGGAAATAATGAAAAATTCGTATTTGAATGTAACCTCTTGACCATTGACCTTCACTTTGAACGTCAATGTCTTTTTACCGTCGGTGTTGAGCACGTTGTTGACGTTCAATCCCGCCCCGGAAATTCGGAACGTTTCAATGTCAGCCGGGCTGTTCGGATAGTCTATCGTTAACGGCTCTCCATTAAGGGTCGCCTCCATCGTTGCCGAGGCTTTATTAATAATACGTCCGGAAATACACACCTGCCCCAGCATAGCCGCGGCCGTACATTTCAGTTGATCCTTACCTGTAATCACCATACCGTTATAAACGTTGTCCAAGAGCAGCAACGGCGAAGAGGAGATTTGCAGATTATAGGTTTTCGTCGAAGCCAGTCTTGGTGCCGAGCATGTGACGTCCGCGCACGGAACAACTTCCAGAAGAGCGGATCCGTCCGGAATTCCTTGTAATGTCACCGTCATCTCCCCGGTATGAGTCGCCGGTGCAGCCGGAGTTACAGCAGTAACCGGATAGATGCCGCCTGTATTGGCTGTGGCCGCGTCCATATCGTCATACGGCTGGCCGTTGATTTTCACCAGGACACCCGCCGAGTTGTTGGTCAGGACCTTCAATTTTGCTGGAAATCGGGTGATTTGCGTGAATCCGTTCGGCTTGTTCAGCGCAACCGTCTTCGTCGCATCTACAAACAATTGCACGTCTTGATTAATATACGGTTGGTCTTTATCAACAAAATCGAAAAAGAACTGTCTTTTAAAAGAAGGAAGACGGTTATCGGCATCGACATAATTAACCTCAAAAATCTGGTTGGAGCTTCCTGTCGCGACAGGCAACTGTACGGTTATATCATGAATGGAAAAATCGGGGCCATCCGGCGTCTCCGAATGAAACGTGTTCACACCCGCCGTATCATTGTTCAAATCGGGATCGGTCCCCGTACTGGTAAACCCGTTCGACGCAAAATCATAACGGACAGTATATTTCCCTGCCGTACCGGATATGTACAAATCGGCATACTCGTATTGGTATACAGACGTTGTTACATTGGACTTCAGCTTCAAACGAAGTTCGACGTCACTGACGTTGTTGGTTTCAATCGTCGGACGATAGAGCAGCTCTAACGGGGAGGTGGCTGCGCCCAATCCTTTAATGACTGCGTCATATGGATAGGCCTTGCCGTCATCATATAAGAACTTGCGAGTTAACGAGTACGTATTGTTGCCTTGCTTCGAAACAAAAGTAAGCTCGTTATTACCGGCTTCCAGATTCATGTCGCTGATCCGCCCGGTATTAAAATAAAAAGTAAATTTGTTGCGCGAAAAGCTGGCCGGATAATACGCCGTACCATTCAAATAAACGACGATTTCATCGGCATTCGTCGCTGTACCTGTGATGGCCTCAAGCGTACCGGCTCTCTTCACCGTTGAGTTGTCGTTAAGCTGTTGATCGTTCAATTTCAGGTCACTGATCGACAAGGCCGCCGAGAAGTTCGCCCACCCTGGTACGGATGTATATCCGAAGGAATCGTGTTTCATCTCGATTTTATTCAAGCCTTGCGACAGCATAATATTATTAAATGTAATTTCGCTGCCGTTTTGAACGGGTTTAATGGCTTTGTCTTCCGTTACCTTCTTCGTTGTCGTATTCGTAATCCGAAGGTAAATGCCTGCGACTTGGTTATCCGGTATTCCGGCAATAGTGGCGCTCACCGTGACGGGATTCGTCGTAAACGTATCCACCGTAGCCGCCGAGCTTGGGGTATCGTCAGTCGCCGATACCGGAGCCGACACGTTATTCAAATTTGAGATGGTGATGGAAACCGCAGCCGCACTTACCGAAAGAGGCGTCCAGAGCGTTAGCAGCATGGCGAAAATAAGTAATGCGGATAACGCACGGTTGTTCTGGCATTTCAAGTTGATCTCCTCCTTGCTTGCTTATGGTTATGTTGGTTATTCAAAGCATGGGTACGTAATAACGAACGTCTGAGCAGTTCCGAAAGTGCCTCCTTCCAACGCATTTCTACATGGTTAGACACACTAACCCTGTATAAAGTCTCATGTACCTTACTTATCGGTTAAAGAAGTAGAAAAATTTAGGTTTGCACTGAAATTCCAACTACAAAAAAATCCCAGGCCGCGGAAGGCCTGGGATTCGCTAAGGAATTAAAATTAATTATTTCGAGATTTCGTATTCAATTGCATTGTCTTCATGGCTTTGTTCAAGAACTGAAGTACCGGCTTCTTTGTCTTACTAATAATCCCTATCGCTTCCGCGCCTAACACCAAGATACACAGAAGCACAGTGACGAGCAATACCGTTCCCCACAGCGTTTGCTGCTGGGACATATAAGAAAGCAGTACCGCCGACGTTCCGAACACTAGGGAGATCCCGTAAATGATCAGCACCGTTGTGCGATGACTGAATCCTAACTGCAGCAGGCAGTGATGCAAATGACTTTTGTCCGCGACAGAAATGGGCAGGTTATTCACCCAGCGACGCATAATGGCAAAGAACGTATCGGACAATGGCACGCCAAGAATCATGATCGGTACAAGCAGTGAAACGACCGTCGCTTGCTTAAAGCCCAGAACGGACAACGTAGCTAGCGTAAACCCGAGGAACAACGCGCCGGAATCGCCCATGAAAATTTTTGCCGGATGGAAGTTGTAGAACAAGAATCCCCCGATGCTTCCTAGCAAGACCGCACACAGCAAGACCACGGTCACATTCCCCATCATCAAGGCGAGTACAAGTATCGTGCAGGTTGCGATTCCCGATACGCCGGCGGACAAACCGTCCAGACCGTCAATGAGATTGATCGCATTGGTCACGCCAACGATCCAGAAGATCGTTAACGGCACCGCCAACCATTCGAGCGAAATAACACCGTCGCCGAACGGCACGTTGACAAGATCGATTACAACGCCGGAATAAACGACAACGCTTGCGGCCAAAATTTGTCCGAGCAGCTTAAGCTTTGGCGATAAATCAAAGCGGTCGTCCAACGCTCCGATCACGACGACGATCGCTCCACCCACCAACAGGCCAAAAACGACGTCCGATTTCAGCGCGTCCATCGCAGGCGATACAACGAAGTAAGCGGCAACGAATGCGATGAAAATCGCCAGTCCGCCCAAACGCGGCATGATACGGCTATGTACCTTGCGGTGATTCGGCGCATCGACGGCTCCTACCCAAAAGGCAAATCGTTTCACCAGCGGTGTCATCAGCAGCGCGATCAGCATAGCTACGGCAAAACCGATTACGTATAACCAAGTCATTTGTATGGTCACAACCCCTTTTTCTATGAAAACCCCAAACACTTCAAATTATACTCGTGCGGCCGGAGAAACTCCATACGCATTTTTTGTGAATTTGGGCGTTTTCAGGATGTTTTCATAGCTTATTCAAGGTTTCTGCACCGTTTCCTTCTCGCGAATCACTTTCAGAGCGAATTTCGGCAGAACAAGCATCCTTTTGTACCGCCACGGCTCCTGCAGTAAGCGATAAAACCATTCGAGGCGCAGCTTTTGGAAGAAGACCGGCGCCCGCTTCAACTTCCCGGACAAGACGTCAAAGCTTCCGCCGACGCCCATAATGACCGGAACGCCCAACTCTTCTTTGTGCTGCGCGATCCATGGCTCCTGTTTATCCGCCGAACGTCCGACGAGCAGGATGTCGGGAGAGAGCGCCCGAATCGCCTCGATAACGCGGCTGTCCTCTTTTTCACCAAAATACCCGTCCCTGAAGCCTACCAACTGCAGAGCCGGATACAGCTGCTTCAAACGATTGGCCGCCGCCTCTATAATATCCGGAGAAGCCCCGACCATATATACTTTCCAGCCGCGGGTTTCGCCTAATTTCATGAGCTCATGCATCAGGTCGTAACCCGCCACGCGCTCAGCCACCGGATTGCCCACATACCCTGCGGCCCATACAACGCCCGCTCCGTCCGGAACGACAAGCTCGGCTTGCTTCATCATCGTCATATAACGCGGGTCTTCCAGTGCGGTCATGACCATGATCGGATTCGCGGTAATAATTTGATGCGGCTTGCCCGTCTCAATGATCTTCGTTAAGTAGGCGACCGTTTCCTTCATATTCATCTTAGAGATCGGCACGCCGAATATGGTCACTTTGGGAAAACTCATACGTTCCCACGTCCTTTCGCATAAAATGCAGCGATTCGTTCAGCCGGACGTTGGGCTTCTTGTTTCAAGCGCTCGATCGCTGGCTGCTTCTCCCGCCGCCAGGCCTCGCGCTCCGATAAAAGGCGAAGCATCTCCGCGGCTAAAGCGTCCGCGTTCGGTTGTTTCGTATTCGCGGCCGATTTCATACCGAGTCGATTCAGGAACTGATCGATCTTCGGATCGTAGGACAGCCCGACCATCGGGACGGACCGGCCTGCCGCATAAATCAAGGCGTGCAGCCTCATACCGAGAAGTATGTCGCAGGAGGCCACTTCCGCCAGCATATCCTGCGGATGCGTGACATTCCGGACAACCGAAATCCGGTGTTTATAGATTTCCCCTAGAAGGTCTTGCACATACAAGGAGGCTTGTTCGTCCGCCGGCAGATGGAACGGCAGAAAACGAATGCTGGCCCCGCTTCGCTCCAACACCGTTCTAAGCGCATCCGCTGCCGCGTGCAGCTCGGATCGGTCTTCGTTCCAGAATCGGACGGAAACGCCAATTACAGGATTCGCAGCGAGCGACCTGGTTTCAGTCGGTTGCCCGCCGCCGCGAAGCGACAGCCCCATAACCGGATCCGGTACGACATCGACGCTGGACGCGCTAATTCCCATCCGGCCAAGCAGTGCTTTGGACTCCTCATCCCTCACGGTGATCGCCTCGGAACGCCGGAAAGCGGAACGAATCCAGCCATAGAACAGCTTGCGGTGAACCGGTCCGATGCCTTGCGCGTAAATAAACACAGGTTTGCCCAGCCACTGGGCCAGTCGGATAACGGCGATATAGTAAGGGATCGTCTTCGGACTCGTTTCATCCTGCAGCAAGCTTCCGCCGCCGCTAATGAGTCCATCGGCGCTGCGCAAAGCCCCCCAGACGTCACGAATCCTCATACGGTGGACGGCTTCCACGCCGTATGTGTTCGAGGTCCATTCCGGATTGACGGACAAAACGACAGGGGTCAGGCGCACACCCTGTCGTTCTCCTTGTTCCTGCAAAGCAAGCAAAATCGATTGAAGCACCGCTTCGTCGCCACTGTTGTTAAATCCGTAGTAGCCGGATATTACGATTCGTTTAACCGGGGTACCCAACGACGCCAACTCCTTACAACAATCTCCCAAACCGCGATCAGAACGAGCCCGATCAAGGTGCCGAACGCAAGCCCGTATACGACACGGATGGAGGAAATGACAAGCGGTGTATGCAGATGCGCGAACGTATCGACGATCGACGCTTGTCCGATGACTCCAATCATGATCAGAATCAACGCGTTCCTGTATTTATAGCTTAAATAAGCGCCTAATAAGAAGAGCGGATGCGCGATCAGGAATTCCTTGGTACGCGGACGCACGCCCAGCGTGTTCTCCAGGAACGAGCGGAAGTATCGCTCGAAGGCCGACGCCTGGCCTTCATTCCCGGTCCGGGATAAGTAATAAAATCCGGCCGCAGCCACCAGCGCGGCGGCGATGATCCACAGCACGCTGATATGTTTGGATAACAGTGCCCGAGTCCGCTTGATTCGTTCCCTGTAATTCATCGGTTCCAGGAAGAGCAGCCAGTAAATGCCCACGATAGCGATTGGCGCCAGATGAAGCAGGCTGACTCCGCGGAATTGTTCCAGTACAAGCATATACGTAATTTGGTTAAGCAAGCCGACGATAAACAACAGCCCGATAACCGAGATAAGCGACGAGCGCAGCAGCAGTCCTATCGCAAAACCCAGACGCGACCCTACCGGCTTCTCCCGCCGGCGCCGGGCCGCTTGGAGTGCGAACATGATGGCCAGCGAAGACGCACACGTTCCGGCCCCCAGCGCCAAGGCTTGTGCAAACAAGCTTGAGCTCAGCACGAACAGTCCGGCCGATCCGATCATGCCAAGCACAAATACCGCTAAGGCAATCTCCGGAATAAAATACGATATCGTAAGCGCAATAAGCGCGACCGCTCCAAGCCACAAGAGAAGCTTGGCCACCGTCTGCCAACTCGAGTGGACGAGCTGGAAGCTCTGCGCCGTTCCGAATTTATACCCGGCGGCCTCTATGCGCGGAAGCGCGCCGTCTTCTTGCCTGTCGAGCGCCTGATACATGGCATCCAGAGGATTGACGATCTTGCCTTTCTCAGCACTCTTCACGGCTCGCGCATTTAGAAAGATCATGCGAATGTTGCGATCCTTCACAGCCAGGACCAACCGGTCAGCTACGCCTTGAATCCGTCCGTCCATCTCTTCCGGCGTAATGTTCTCGGTCAGCTTGGTCGAGTCCGTTTCTGTAAAGGAGTGCAGACGGACGACATTGTGATGAATACGCTTCGCCAGTCCATTAAAGCCCTTTTGCGGCGTCTTCTGCATTTCAATGGCGGCTAAACCGATGCGATGTTTGCGCATCATCTCGCCCATTTTATCCAAATTCACCGTATCTTCCGCACTGACAAAGCCAGGAACCGCATCCCCGTCTACGATAAACCACTTGACGCCGAGCTTCTGAAGCTCGCCCAGCAGCTTGTCCATCGGGTTCGTTTGGAAAGGCCGGCGATTCGACATCCGAACGACTAACGAGAACCCTTGATCTTTCAACTTCTTCATCGTGGTCAAGTCCGGGTCCATCGTTTGCATGAGCGCTTCTTCCATGCCCATCTCAATGATCATGCCCGGTTGATTCTTGTAGCTCCACGGACGAAGCTTCACATTCTGCGCACTGAACGCTTCCGTGATGGTTTGCTGCAGCTGCCCGACCGATTCCTTCTCCGTGAATAAAATGTACGTAAAATTCTCATTCGGAGAAATCGGCGTTTGGGTCAGCGCAGTCGCTTCGTGGGAAGAGAATACTTCGATACGGCGGCCCAGCTTCAGCTCGTTCAATGTCGATTCATACACCGCAAGCGAGCGAACGCCATGCTGCCCAAGAAGCTTTAATTGTTCTTCGATAAACCTGCGGGGATCGGGCTGCGTATCGGATATTTCAAGCAAATCCCGATAGTCGAAGACGACTTCTACATTTCGTCCTGATCCCTGCTCCGTCTGATGTCGTTCATACGCCACGGGAAGGGAGGCCAGCATCCCGAGGATGACCAGCCACCACAAACCTTTCATCGCCAGTTGATTGAATCGCAAATACCTTTCCTTCACGCTGTCAGCTCCCAAATTATATCAATGAAATTGATCGACGCGGGACATTACGGTTTGAACGAGACCTTGAATGGCACTCGCAGCGCCCTCGCCGGAAGTTCCGCGAACGGCGAAATACACTTTAATTTTCGGCTCGGTCCCCGACGGACGCAGGCAAAACCAGGAATCGTCCTCGAGCGTATACTTCAGGACGTTCTCTACCGGCAGCCCGTACAGCCCTTGAGAGAAGTCCTCGACCTTCACGACCTGCAGTCCGTTGAGCTCAACCGGTGCATTCGCGCGCCAATCCTGCATAATCGACTGGATTTTCTCTACGCCGTCTTTACCCTTCAAGGTACGGGACTCCAATTTCTCCAAGAAATAACCGTACTTGCCGTAAAGCTCCTGCAGCACGTCGTATAGCGTCTTTCCTTGACTCTTGTAATAAGCGGCCGCTTCACAAATCAGCATGGACGCGATGACCGCATCCTTATCGCGCGCATACGTACCCGCGAGGTAACCGTAGCTCTCCTCGTAACCGAACAAGAACTGCGCCTCGCCTGTCCGTTCGTATTGCGTCATTTTTTCGCCGATGTACTTGAATCCCGTTAGCGTGTTTACGACTTGGGCACCATAGTTTTGCGCGACAACCGCACCCATCTCGCTCGTCACGATGGTTTTGACGACAACGCCGTTCGCCGGCAGCTCGCCTCGCTCTTGCAGGCTCCGCAGCAGGTAATCGACCATAATCGCACCCGATTGGTTGCCCGATAAGACGAAATATTCGCCTTGCGCGTCCTTCACAACGGCCCCCATCCGGTCGCAGTCCGGGTCCGTGCCGATAATAATATCGGCGTTAATTTTCTTCGCTTCCCGGATGGCCAGCGTGAACGCTTCGCGCTCTTCCGGATTCGGCGATTTCACGGTGGAGAAGTTCGCATCCGGCAGCTCCTGCTCAGACACCACATGCACTTGGCTGAATCCGATGGTGGCCAGCGCCGCACGCACTGACAGGTTGCCCGCCCCATGCAGTGGCGTAAAGACAATGCGGAAATCATCGCTGATCCGCTGCACAAGCTCCGGATTCAGGCTAACCGACGTAACGGCGCGAATATACGCCGCGTCGACGTCGTCGCCGATCCATCGAAGGAGACCTTGTCTTTCCGCTTCCGCTCTGGACAAGCGCTGCACGTCGGCGAAAGATTGAACGCCGCGAATCTCGGCAATCACTTGTTCCGCCTGATCCGGGACGAGCTGTCCTCCGTCGTTGCCGTATACTTTATAGCCGTTATATTCCGGCGGGTTGTGGCTGGCCGTAATAACGATCCCGGCGTCGGCCTTCAGGTACCGGACCGCGAACGAAAGCTCCGGCGTCGTACGGAGCGATTCGAACACGTACGCTTTGATCCCGTTGCCGGCAAGCACTTTCGCCGCTTCAAGCGCAAACTCCGGTGATTGATTCCGGGAGTCATAAGCAATCACAACCGAAGGCGCAGCCGCGTCCGACTTCAACAAAAATTGCGCCAACCCCTGCGTAGCCCTGGCGACCGTGTACGCGTTCATCCGGTTCGTTCCCGCACCGATGACACCGCGAAGTCCCCCAGTTCCGAACTCCAGATCGCGATAGAATCGATCTTCGATTTCTTTGGCGTCTTCCGAAATGGAGCGAAGCTCCTCTTTCGTTGCTTGGTCAATCGCTTGATCGTTCAACCACAATTCATACTGTTCCTGTACGCGTGTCTGTGTACTCATGTTCTCCCATCTCCCTCTACCCATGTATTCGATGTATGTAAAGTATGATCGGTCTCAATTTTTATCGGCTAGCGCGAACATGATTTCACCTTCCGCGACCACGCGATCCCCTACCTTTGCGGTTGCCTGCCCTTTGCCGACCGCACCCTTCATTCGGGTAATGACAACCTCCAGCAGCAGCGTGTCCCCCGGTTTCACCTGATCCCGAAAACGAAAGCCGTCCACGCCGGCAAGCAGTCCGATTTTACCTCGGTTCGCTTCGGCTTGCAATAAGGCGACAGCCCCGACTTGAGCGAGCGCTTCCGTAATAAGGACGCCCGGCATGACCGGATATCCCGGGAAATGACCTTGAAAGAACGGTTCGTTGATCGTGACGTTCTTAAGACCGACAGCTCGAACTCCGGCTTCGACCTCCAAAATTCGATCTACCAATAGGAACGGGTACCGATGGGGAATAATAGCTTGCACTTGTTCGGCGTTCAACATGATGATGCTCCTTCCATAGCGATTTTCGGTTCATTCGGATAATAATTCGAGGTTCGACATACCCTAACGGATGTCCCCTTCATGATCTGCAGTAATGAAGGTTGATATAAGGGAGCTTATGTTAAGGGTTACGGCGCAAGCAGCAAACCCGCACATAAGCTCTTTATATTGAAAAGCAGCGATGTCATGAGCTGACGCTTCGTTTATTTAACAAGTTGAACTGCAGGATGTAGATGATCGAGGTTACAAGGGAAACGACGATCACAAACCACAAATAGGCTTGCGCATACGGCAGCTCAAAGACAATCATCAGGATGGCCAAGTAGTACAATACCGTCGTCAGCTTACCCATTGCGTTCGCCGGCACCGTCTTCTTCCCGCGGAAGTGAGAGACGGCCGATCCAATGATCATACCCGCATCCCGTAAAAACATCGCCAACGCCGCCTCCCATGAAATCATATGGGACAGAACGAGCGATAAAATCACCGCAATCAGCATCGCCTTGTCGGCCAGCGGATCGAGCATGCTCCCGATAGGTGTTACGAGGTTGTTCTTCCGGGCGATATACCCGTCCAATACATCGGTCAAACCGGCGGCGAGCAGCACAAAAAAAGCGCTTTTGACGAATCCAGCCTCAAATACAAACCAATAAACGGGAATCAGCAGAAAGCGGGATAGCGTCAAAACATTGGGCAAATTCCACACAACACTCGTTCCCCCTATGAGCAATCAGGCCTTGGTGTTCCCATTCCATTCATTATACCTTTATCACCTAAAAAATAAAACTCCCATATCGGGAGTCTTCGTAATCATCACGCCGTATTATGTACTAGCAAAAATCAGGTCGAACAAATGACGCCAGGTGGCCAAATCAAACACTTCGCTCATTGGCTGCTTGCCTATATACACATACCCTATCGAAAGTCCTATGAAAAGCGCCACCACGCATACGATCGGTATCCAAGTCCATCGGATGAGGCCGATGACTATTTTTTTCCATCGTTTCGTGGGGGGCGCCGCCTTTTGTCGGTTATCGCTCAAGCGCCCTACCTCACTTTACGTATGGCCCTTATACGCGCAAATTGTTGGCCAGATTCGTCATTTGATCCGCTGAGGTCACCGCGCGAGAATTCAAGGTGAAGGTGCGCTGAATCGTCAGCAGCTCGGTCATTTCGTCCGCTAACCGGACATTGGATTGCTCAATAAATCCTTGCCGTACCGTGATCGGGTCGATGTTGTTGTTATCTGCGGTGACCGTCTGTAAAATTTCTTCCCGCTGCTGAGGCGTGATGTCGGCCGCTAAGCCATACAGGTTATCGCCGACTTGTTGAAGCAGCTGCGGGCGAACGACGCGAACCGTCTTGATCTGTCCTATCTCGATCGGCATAGCGGTCTTGTCCACTTCGTTATAAGCCAAGACTACGCCATTCGGCTGAACGTCTATACGGTGGCTGTTCGGCACCCGAATCGGGTTATTATCCGCGCCGACGATGTAATGCCCGTCTTTGGTCGTCAAGTAACCGTCCGGATCTTCAGGATCGATCGAAGGCGAAATTTCGAATGCCCCATTGCGCGTCCAATGCGTCGTGGTCACCGGGACGTTATTCGTATCGAGCGTCACCTCGGCGATCTCAAACAAGCCATTGCCTTCGATCGCGAAATCCAGCGGGTTGTCCGTCGCCTGCAGCGAGCCCTGCTCCATGTTCACATGCGCTTCAACCAGCTTGCTCCCCCAGCCTTGATTATAGCCGAGCGGCGTCAAACGGCCTTCCTTCTGGAAGCTGCCGGGCTGCTGCTTCACGCTAGTAAGCACGTCCTGAAAGGACGCTTCTTTGCGCTTATAGCCTGTCGTATTTACGTTGGCGATGTTGTTGGCGATCAAGTCGAGCTTTTGCTGAATCGAACGCATACTAACAGATGAATTAATCATCGAGTTGTTCATGTGTGATCCTCCTGAATCGTATCAAGCGTCAGGCCCGGCTCCAACCGGAAGCGGAGGTCCAGCGGATCCTAGATTCGCCCGATCTCGTTAACCGCTTTTTCCATGCTTTTATCATAAAATTGGACCATCTTCTGGTTCGCTTCATACGCCCGCAATGCCGACATCATGTCGATCATGGACTGACCGGCGTCGACGTTAGAACGCTCCACGTACCCTTGCCGCACTTCGACCTGGTCGGCGGCATCTATCGGGCGGAACCCGCCTTCATCGGGATTGCTTAACCGATACAGACCGTTCCCTTCGCGAACCAGTTCATTCGGATTCTCGATACGCATAATCATCATCGCCATCGGGTCTCCGTTCTCCCCGGCAATGGGTTGTCCGTCGACGTTCGTAAATATGCCCGTTTGCGTGACGCGAAAGTTCGTGATCGGGGTCCGGGTCCCCGGCTCTACCAGCACGATAGGCTGACCGTCGCGGCCAAGCACCCGATGACCCTCGGAATCGATCATTTGCCCGTTCGCATCCAGCGAGAACTTCCCGTTCAGCGAGTACCGTTCCTCTCCCTCGGCATTCAGAATCGTGAAGAACGCCTGCGGTTGAATGATGCGTTGTCCGTTCTCATCGACATATTTACCCGAGCTGTCGAACGTGGCCCCGGGCACTACAATGTTCGAAACAAGCGCAAAATCGAACGGATTATTCGTCTCCTGCGCATCCCCTTGCGCATGAAGAGAGACGTTCTCTTCAGCCATGACGCCGGTGTTGATCCGGCCGACCGTAGCTGAACCGGGCTCGTCCTTACCGCTGCGCACCCGAGCAATAAGCAGCTCGGGGAAAGAGCGGTTGATACCTGTCCCACCCTTAAAGCCTGGCGTATTGATATTGGCGATGTTGTTCGTCACGATATCATGCTTGCGCTGCTGGGCGATCATGCCGGAAGCAGCGGTATACAAGCCTCTTAACATCGGGGTCCGTACCTCCCTAGAATTTACGCTTGGTTACTTTATCCAGGTTGTCGAGCATGATGCCTGTCCCTTTGACGACGCAGTGCATCGGGTCTTCGGCAATCAGAACCGGGACCTTGAGCTCGTCCGCCAGCAATTGATCGATACCATGCAGCATGGCCCCGCCGCCGGTTAAGATGACGCCACGGTCGATGATGTCCGCCGACAGCTCCGGCGGCGTCCGTTCCAATACGGTCTTCGCAGCCGTTACGATAGAGGATACCGGTTCCCACAACGCCTCCTGGATTTCCTTCGAGTCGATGGTAATGGTCAACGGCAGCCCGCTTACCATATCCCGCCCGCGAATATCCATCTCTTCCCGTTTGCCGTCCGGATGTACCGTTCCAACCTTAATCTTGATATCCTCGCTTGTCCGTTCACCGATCAGGAGCTTGTACTTGCTTTTAATATATTTCATGATGGAAGAGTCGAACTTGTCCCCCGCGATCTTGATGGAGGAGGAGGTGACGATGTCGCCCATAGACAACACGGCGACGTCCGTAGTCCCTCCCCCGATATCGACGACCATGTTGCCGCTCGGCTGAAAAATATCCATGCCGGCGCCGATCGCCGCAGCCTTGGGTTCTTCCTCCAGAAAAACCTCCCGCGCCCCGCTCCGCTCGGCAGCTTCCCGTATGGCCTTCTGCTCGACGGACGTAATGTTCGTCGGGGCGCAGATCAGAATGCGGGGATGGCTGTACCACTTTCTTCCGCCAACTTTTTGAATGAAGTACTTCAACATCATTTCCGTAATTTCGAAATCGGCGATAACACCGTCTCTCAACGGACGAATGGCGACGATGTTACCCGGCGTCCGCCCCACCATGCGGCGGGCCTCTTCGCCGACGGCGAGCACCCGTTTTGTCTCGCTTTCAATCGCGACAACGGACGGTTCATCCAGGACCACGCCCCGACCTTTCACATGAATCAGGACGTTAGCGGTCCCCAGATCTATGCCGATATCCTTACTTAACATTCCAATCTTATCCTCCCTAACCAACCGTCCATCCTTCATTAATAGAAGCGGCACTACGAATGATATACGTTTCCTATTAATTTCGACGTTAAATCGGAAATTCCTCTTTTTTGCAAATGGTTTTTCGACAAATCTCGCTTCACGGGCGGGCTGGTTCGGGAGAGAGGACAGTGACTCGGCTTCGCCCGTACAGCGGTTTCCCACCTCGGCGCGTCGCGCCGGGAGCGTTTACTTTACCGTCACAAGCTTATCTTGCGATTTCGGGCTGCGCGTTTTGCGATACTTGATTTTCGTCGCTTCTCCCCCGCGCAGGTGACGGATCGACTTGTGGTACTCCAGAATGTGCTTGACCTGATTGGCAAGCTCCGGATTGATTTCCGGCAGACGCTCCGTGAGATCCTTGTGCACCGTGCTCTTGGAAACACCGAACTCCTTGGCTATTGTGCGAACCGTATGCTTGGTTTCCACCAGGCAACGGCCGATCTTAATGGTTCGCTCCTTGATGTAATCGTGCACTCCCCTCGCCTCCCTACTCGAGTTAGTTTGGTACATTATATGAGGGGTGTTCGCTTATATTCTTTGTTTCACGGTTGTGACAAGCTTAGAATGTACAATTATTTTCAAGGACGAGCCGGCGAAGCCCCCGGACAAGCGTTCCGAAAAAAAAAAGCAGGGGGTTCAAGTCCCCCTGCATTCCTTATGGTTGAACGATATGCTGCTCCGGATTCAAGGCCGGACCGCCTTGACCTTGGCGAAGCTCAAAGTGAAGATGTACGCCTTGCTCTTTCTCAAGTTCGTTGCGTCCCGCCATCGCGATGACATCGCCTTTCTTCACTTCCGTGTCTTTCGCGACCTTCACGTCCGCCAGGCTTTGGTACACCGATACGAGACCGTTGCTGTGCGTAATCTCAATGAGGTTGCCGACGATCGGATCTTTCTGCACCGCGGTTACCTTGCCGCTCATCACGGCCATGACGTCAAACGCTGTGTTGTCATGTTTGGCAAAATCCATTCCCATGTGCGGAGTGAACGTATCGCCGTATTCCACCATCGCCGCTTGTCTCACTTCGTTCGAAGCTTTGTTGTCGAAGAACGGGAGAATCACTTCCAGCTCATTGCGGTCTTTAAACGGCCATTGCAACGTTTCTTGCTTTGCGGATGTAGCGACAGCGTCAGAACCGGATACGTTATCCGTAACGGTCCCGGTCTTTGCGGGGTCAGTCCCTACCGTGGTGTCGGAGTTAAACGTGCCCGCACCCTGGTACACCCACATTAACGTTAAGATGATTGCCGCTGCTGCCATGTACGTTGCTGGAAACACCCACTTTTTGCCGAGCAATCTTTTCCAGGATGAGGTATTGCCGCCTTGCGCTCCTTCGATAGTTTTAGGAGCTTCTTGTTTTTGTACATCTTTCTTTTGATCATTCATCTATTATCACCTCGCTAACCAGTCTTGCCGGATTTGCGAGATTTATACGCGGCTAAACCTAGCTTTTTACAAACTTTTTCCTTTCAATAAGGTAGAGGCCTTGCCGAAGTCGATGCCGGTATAGAAATACTTCACGATCTCCTCCGCTTTCCGCCCTTCTCGCGCCATGCCGTGGGCGCCCCACTGGCTCATGCCGACCCCGTGACCGTAACCGAACGTAACAAATGTCCATGTCCCGTTCGCATAGCTCCATTGGAACTGGCTGGAGTTCAAGCCTAGTTTCTCGCGAAACTCGCGGCCAGTGAAAGATTTGCCGCCCACAGTCAGGCGCTTGATCCGATGACCAGCGCTACGCTCCATCACTTTCAGCCCTGTCTTCGCGCCGGCGGTTACCGGTACGGCTGCCGGGAGTCCCAGCTTGCGCTGCAGCTCGCGGTCCGTGAACGTCACGGTTTCCTTGTAGCGCGGCGATAGCTGCGCATCCCAAGGACTCGCCACGCTGCGCAGGTAAGGCAATTTCAAGTTCCAATAATCCTCCGAGTTTTCCGTGTACCCGTTGCTGGTAGAGAAGAAGCTCGCATCGATCGGCTGGCCCTCATACGTAAGCACGATATCCTTCGTCTCCTCGACCGACCGCCTCAGCTTGGCCATATTCGTCGCATATAGCTCCGGCTCCCATCGGCGCCTTAGCTCCTCGTCGTTTACATAGGCCTGATGCGCCGTCGTATCGGTAACCACCGCCTCCGAGCCGGGGACCTCGATCCTGTCTCCGCTCAACACCCTGCGGACGATATACGTGCGCGCAGCCATCGCCTGCGCCTTCAGCGCTTCCAGCTCGAACTCGACAGGCATCTCGGCGGCAACAACTCCAAGCACGTAAGTTTCCAGCGCGATGCGATCGGTCATTTGTTTGCTGCTGACGTAGACGGGAATCCGCATCGAGGCCGCTTCTTCAGCTGAGGGCGGGCTCCCTTCATGGCGGACCGCTTGGGACGATTCATGCTTTCCCCCAGGCGTATGTACAAACAGCCAAGGAACGATCACGATGACAGATAAAAACCCTGCCAACCACAAAGCGAACCAGCGGGCCCATTTCGACTGCGTGCGTGAAAGCTTGTACTTCATCATCGGCTCGCGCTCCTCCGTCCTCTGTTGCATCTTAAACCGTGCTGCAGGTATTTTCATTTTATGAGGCCAAAAGATAGAATAGAACCCTAAAGAAAGAGACGCCTCCGCACATGCGAATTGAAAGATTCAAGGCCGGAAAGCTGCCGGCACAGCGCCCCCAGACACAGCAAAAAACCGATTCTTCTTGAAAGAATCGGTTCACACGTCAGTCATGAATATAGGTCAAGCCAAAGTCGGCTGCACCACAAACAACGGCAGGGTATCAGGCTCCCTTTGCTTTTCCGTTTCCGGCAATTCGATAGGCATCCGTTTAATATCCGCCCCGAGCCGGGAGAGCTTCTCCGCAATCTCGACATACCCGCGGTCGATATGGTGAACGCCTGTAATCTCGGTATCGCCTTCGGCGGCCAGCGCCGCCAGTATCAATGCCGCTCCGGCGCGCAGGTCGGTGGCGCATACTTTCGCGCCCTGCAGTTTCACACCGCCGCTAACGACGGCAGTCCGGCCCTCTACCTTAATCTGCGCGTTCATGTTCGTCATCTGCTCCACGTGCATGAAGCGGTTTTCGAACACCGTTTCCGTTACGAGGCTGGTACCGTCTGCGGTTAACAATAGCGCCATCATTTGCGACTGCATGTCGGTCGGGAATCCCGGGTACGGCAGCGTCTTCACGTCCACTGCACGAAGCGGCCGATCGGTGGTGTACACGCGCAGCCCGTTCTCGTCTTCATCGATTTGAACGCCCATTTCCTGCATCTTGGAGATAACCGGGCGCAGATGATCGCCAATCGCGCCTTCAATGTATAAGTCGCTGTTCGTGATTGCGGCAGCAATCATATATGTACCTGCTTCGATCCGATCCGGAATGACCGTATGAACAGCACCTCTCAGCCGTTCAACGCCGTCGATGCGAATGGTTCCCGTTCCGGCTCCCCGAATCGTGGCCCCCATGGCGTTCAAGTAATTGGCGAGGTCTACAATTTCAGGCTCCTTGGCCGCATTCTCGATCAGCGTCGTGCCTTCGGCAAGCGTGGCCGCCATCATGATGTTCTCGGTCGCCCCAACGCTCGCAACGTCCAAGTAAATTTTGGCGCCCTTCAGTCTGCCGTTAATCCGCGCTTCAATGTACCCTTGGCCGAGCTCGATCTCCGCACCCATGGCCTCGAATCCTTTCAGATGCTGATCGATCGGCCTGGTTCCGATCGCGCAGCCGCCGGGCAGCGAAATTCTTGCTTGGCCCATCCGCGCCAGCAGCGGCCCCATGACGAGGAAGGAAGCGCGCATTTTACGCACCAGTTCATATGAAGCTTCACACGTTTGAAGACGGACGGCATTGATGCGAATGGATTCCTGTTTATATTCAACTTCAACGCCCAAACTCTCAAGCACCTTATTGATCACCAAGACGTCATCCAAAGGAGGCGCATCATGGATGACGCTCTCCCCTTCCATTCCCAGTAAAGAGGCTGCGATAATCGGCAGCACGGCATTCTTGGCGCCGTGAATTCGCACTCTGCCTGATAATTTCTTGCCGCCGCGGACGATAATTTTGCTCATCTGGATCCCCCTCCGCGTATCATTGTACGTTTTCGTTTATCGATCACGATAGCA
This sequence comes from Paenibacillus sp. JCM 9796, assembly GCF_055379675.1. Classification (NCBI taxonomy): domain Bacteria; kingdom Bacillati; phylum Bacillota; class Bacilli; order Caryophanales; family Paenibacillaceae; genus Paenibacillus; species Paenibacillus sp. JCM 9796. The sequence continues at coordinate 2,860,411 of NZ_AP043723.1, read as the reverse complement.
TTCGTGACGAAGGTTGATTTTAATACGGTTGTACTATCCATTGTTGACAAGATTCTCCTTGGTTATTCGAATACCCGGGATTTCAAAAGATTCCGGAGAACCACGTCGACCAGGCCAAGTAATCGATCACGAACTGCGCAACCTGATAACCGAGCGCGACGGAGAGCAAAATTTGCAGCAATTTGGCCTGCATGCTTCGAGGCCGCTTAAACAAGCTATCAAGCTTCAATTCCTGCAGTGACCACCAGGAAACGCCGATTAACACAAGCACAAGCACAATATTCAGCATGCCCTTCATACCGATGGAGGCGTTCATTTGATCTACATAGTCCATTGGAAATCCACGCTCGCTTTCTCGTTCTCTTCACCATCCCGTATTTGCTTCATCGGTTGACAGTGAGTCTCTACTTGCATGTTTACCCCGGAGCTTGCAGGATTAATCGGTCTTTGGAACCACATGTTAACCGGGCCGTCCCGCTCTTACGGCAATGCCCCTGCAAGCAACTGAACGAATTCGGCTCGCGTCGCTTGTTGATCGGGCCGGAATGTACCATCGTCGTAGCCGCCGACCAGACCTTCCGCCTTCATCTGCTTCAACAGACCTGCGCCCCAATAATTTTCTTCGATATCGGAAAAAGGCGCCTGTCCCCGGAGCTTGCCGCTCTTGTTCAGGCTGCGCGCAAGCATCGCCGTCATCTCCATCCGGGTAACGGGTTGATCCGGCCCGAACGTACGGTCGGGGTAGCCTTCGATCACGCCGGCCTGCGCCGCTTGGGCGATATAAGTGTAAGCCCAATGCGTGCTGCTTAAGTCCGAATACGCAATGCTCCGCAGTTTGTTCAGTTGAAACGCGCGTGACAGCACGGCCGTCGCTTCCGCTCGTGTAATCGGGCGATCCGGTTGAAACGTGTAATTATCATAACCGTTAATGATTTGGCGGTTTGTTAATCGGACAATCGCCTCTTGCCCCCAATGTCCGCGAATATCGCTATACCCGCCAGTGAGCGGCTTGCTATCGACCAGCAGCTGATACATCCGATTGTCGAACGGTTGATTCGAAGTGAGCTTCACGTAGTAAGTGCCGGGATCAAAGCGCCCGGATAATTTCTGGTTATCCGCAAAGTCGTTCATCGAGCCGGCCATTGATTTCAACGTACCGTCGAATAAAGTCATGTAGATTTGGACCTGCGACGGAATTTCGCTGACGACGATCTGCACATAGCTGTCCTCTTCGATGCGGAACTGATACCAATCGATATCGTTCGATTTATCGAGCAAGCCGTTGTATGGCATACCGAGCGAAACAGCCGTCGCCTGATAGGAACGGTTATTCGGCTCATTCGGATCGATCAGCTTCGCATTGTACTCGATTTTCAGCGTATACTCGCCTACGATCGGATTTTCGTATTCCTTCACGTTCGTTACGCGGATATAGTAGCTGCCCGGGAACACCTCCGACAATTCGTAGCTTTCCGTCACGCCGTCGTCGCCCGAATCTACCGTCACCGACCTCTCGCCTTGTCTCTGCACCAATAAGACCGGGTCGATCCGCGCCGTATCGGTCGACAACGTCACTCGAATAGAGCCGGACTGCTCGACCGGAATTTCAAACCAATCGGCATCGTGGTACTGATGGAACGTGCCTTTGATCGTTTGACTTCGGGCCGGGAGCACATAGGCTTTATACTGTTTATCGTTATCTTCAAAAGGATCGCGGTACGTTTCGAAGGAAGTGGTCCATTGGTACGGAACCATGGAACTGAAACTGCGATCTTTCAATTGAAGCTGTATGTAACTGCGTCCTTTCGTCACCTTAAAAGGAACGGTCTGTCCGTTCTGCGCCGACTTGCTCGTAAGGACGCCGGAAGCGTCCGTGTGCTGGATGTTAACCGTCTGCCCCGGATCGATATCAAAGGTAACATTAACCGTCCCGTCATAGGGCGCGTCCATATAATACCAATCGGTATCCGATCCTCCGGCGAAGGCGGCAGCCGTCTTTTTGCTGATAGAGATCGATTTCGCCTGATCCTTGCGTTGATTCGGTTCGTACATGTCGAGGGAAAATGGTTCGGTCAACAACCGATCGACGCGCAAACTGCCGTACCCGGTCGAGGAATCCCACCCGCTGGCGTCCAAATCATCGGCGGTTTGACGAATCCACTGCCGAATTTGGTAAGCCTTCATCTCCGGATTCCGCCCCCAGATAAGCGCTGCCGCTGCCGCCACCTGCGGCGCAGCCATGGAGGTGCCGTCTTTGTTCTCATAAGAGCCGCCGAGCCCCGTCGTAAATACGTTCCACGGCGCCACAACGTCGATTTCGAGACCGGTATTCGATCGGGGGTCGATCTGTCCGTTCTCGGTCACTCCCCCTACGGCGAGCACTGTCGGATAAGCAGCCGGATATTTAACCCGGTTACCTTCGTTTCCGGTTGCGGCTACCAGCAGCACATCCCGCTCCTCCGCATACTTGACGATATCGCTTAAATAAGCCGAATATTTATTCAGCCCTAAGGAAAGCACGACGATTTTGGCCCCGTGATCAACGGCATAGCGGATTCCTTCACCCAGCTTCTGCTCGTCTCCCGAGCCATCCGCCTCGAGCGCCTTAATCGGCATCATGCGGGTTTTCCACAGCATGCCTGCGACTCCGCGGTCGTTATTGCCGACTGCGCCGATAATACCGGCGACGTTCGTCCCATGCCCGTTGTCGTCTTCCGGCGGCAGCGACGGCTGAATCAGATTGACGCCTTTTACCAGGTTCGGCTTCAGATCCGGGTGCGACAACTGGACGCCTGTATCGACGATGGCAATCGTCATGCCTGTATTTTCTTGCGTTACGTCCCAGGCTTCGCTCATATGAATTTGCTGCAGGTTCGATTGCTTCGTCAAGAACGGGTCGTCCGCTTGAGCGGCAAAAACCGTCCCGCTGCACGTCAGGAAAATCGCAAGGCCTGTGAACGATGCGATCATGGTTTGTTTGAACGTTTTGGGGTTCATCGTCATCAAAATCCTTTGTACTGATTTTCACCTGCCACACTTCATTATCCCATTCTAAGCGTTATGGCTAGAGGGTGCAACTGGATATTTTTTTTCGCGTGTTCCTCAGATGCGTGGCCGGTTGTCCGTTCGAGTTTACATATGAATTTACCGGGGCCGTTCCTTCATACGCTAGCTATGCAATCCATAAATCATATGAATGCGAGTGATGCAGATGGCGGTGTCCTTTTGTTCGCATTGTAATGAAAAGCTGCAAGAAGGTTCTCTGGTCTGCAAGTACTGCGGAGCTCTGGCAAACGAAGCGGCAGAAGCTTCTCGGCCCCACAGCGATGATACGACAACGTCCCGCAAAGGCAGGTACGTGTACATTCTCCTCATCGCGATCGTCATCCTCGTCCTACTCTTCTTCCTATACAGCTAACCGATTTGGGGCAGCCTCCGCTGCTCCTTTTTCATCCCGCATTCCTCCCTTCAAACGTACGTAAAAAAGCCCGCATTCCCGGGATCGATACGATCGTTCCGGAAGTGCGGGCTTAGCCCTCGGCTATTAACTAAACATAAACAAATCTTGCGTGAGCGTGAAAATCTGCTCGATGTAGGCCAGCACGCCTTGCGGGAACAGACCGAGCAGTACGCTCGCAGCCGCGCAGAGCCACATGGTGATGCTCAGCGGAAGCGCCGGCCGAATCGGTGCGGATGCGTCGTCGCTGCGCATGAACATTTGGCGGATGAGGCCGAAATAGTAGTAGAACGAAATGACGCTCGTCGCAATCAGGATCGCGCCCAGCCAGTAATGCTGCGTCTGCATCGCGCCCAGCAGGATGAACAGCTTCCCGAAGAAGCCGGCCGAGACCGGCAGTCCCGCGAGGGACAAGACGAGCAGCACGGTGGCGACCGCCATACCCGGAGCGCGATAGTACAGGCCGGCGAACCCTTTAAGATCTTCTTCTCCGGTCGAGCGCTCGATGATCATCAACACGGCGAACATCCCGATGTTCATGAACAGATACGCGATCAGGTAGTAAACAAATTCGGCAAAGTTAGAGAAATGCACGATCGAGAATTGAACCGCGATCGGCACAAGCAGGTAGCCCGAGTTAGCGATGCCTGAATAGGCGAGCAGGCGCTTCAAGTTCGTTTGGCGAAGCGCGACGAAGTTGCCGACGATCATCGCCGCAGCCGCCACCACCATCATCCCCAGCAGAAAGTCGCTGTGAATCGGCGTCCCCATGATGCCCGGCGAGGCGAAGACAGTATACATGACGCGGAACAAGATCGCGAATGCGGCCGCTTTCGAGACGACGGCCAGGAATGCGGTTACCGGGGTGAAAGACCCCTGATACACGTCCGGCGCCCACATATGGAACGGCGCTGCCGCTACTTTAAAGCCGATGCCCGCCAGCAGCAGGAAGAAGCTCAAGTAAATCATCGGCTGCAGCGTCTCTCCGCTCCGCTCCAGCACGCTGCTAATCTGCGGGATCACCGTCGAACCGGTCATTCCATAGAGGAACGACATGCCGTACAAGATGACCGCGGACGAAATGCCGCCCAGCACGATATATTTAAAGGCGGCTTCGTTAGTCAGCCAATTTTTCTTCCGCATCGCGACCAGGATGTAGGATGTGATGCTAAGCAGCTCAAGGCCGACGAACAGCGTAATCAATTCGCCGGACGAAGCCATGATCATACCGCCGATCGTGGCCGGCAGCAGCAAGTAATAGTATTCGCCGACATGCGGCACTTCCTCTTCCCGAACCGAGCCGATGCTCATGAACGTTACAAGTCCGGCGCCCACAAGCAGCACCAGCTTGATGATGCTGGCAAAATCATCGATCCGGTAGCTGTAGAGAAGCAGCTGCTTCGGTTCCGCCGGATTCAACTGATACAGGACGACGAATACGGCCGATATCGCAATGCTGATCAGCGACAACCAACCGAGCCACGTTCGGCCGGCTTGACGAGGCAGCAGCAAATCGAGCAGCGACAGAATGACGGCAGCGACGACAAGCGTCAGCTCCGGTGCCAGCAGACCGAGATCTTGGAGTTGAAGACGTATTGGTTCCACCGGTCTAACCCCCCATCTTCGTTACGCTGCGAATGAATTGATCGAAACCGACGACGGTTTGATGCAGCGGCTCGCTCAGTACGCTCGGGTAAATCCCGAGCACTACAATAAACGCCACGAGCGTAATCATTGGAATCGCCTCGATGAAACGTGCGTCTCGCATCGCAGGCAGCTCGGTCCGGGACGGACCGTAGGTGATGCCGAGCACCCCGCGCAGCACGTACACGGCGGCCAGAATGATGCCGAGCGCTCCGACAGCCGTCAAGATGGGGTGCGATTCAAACAGCCCTACAAAAGCAAGAAACTCGCTGATAAAGCCGGACAGCCCCGGCAGCCCGAGCGACGCCATACCCGATACAAGCAGGATGCCGGAGATGAACGGCACCGACTTCGCCAGTCCGCCGAGCTCATCCAGCTTCGTTGTACGGGTGCGCTCATAGATGCTGCCGACGATCAGGAACATCAACGCCGAGATCAAGCCGTGCGAAACGAGCTGGAAGATCGCGCCTTCCAATCCGATCGTGTTGAATGCGGAAATCCCGAGAAGCACGATGCCCATATGGCTAATACTCGAGTAGGCCAACACAAGCTTGAATTCCTTCTGCACGAAGGCGAGCACCGCGCCGTACAAAATATTGACGATTCCCAGCACGGCGAGCACGGTTCCCCAGGCCACCGCTTGATCCGGGAACAGCAGGATGCCGAAGCGGATTAAACCGTACGCCCCCATTTTCAGCAAGAGGCCGGAGTGAATCATGACGATCGACGGAGGCGCCTCCGTATGTACCTTGAGCATCCAGGTATGGAACGGGAAGAGCGGCAGCTTGATGCCGAACGCCACGAGCAGCATGAGGAACAGCGCCCATTTCATCGTATCGCTTAAGAAAAATACGTTGCCTTCCAGATCGCTCTGATTGACATAAGAGTCGGCATTTTGAAACAAGTTTTCCGTGATTACGTTGAGATCGCCGGAGTAGTGAATCGTAACGCCGTTCTCCACCGCCGTTTGCGTGAAGCCAGCCGTACTAACCAAGATGAGAAAGGCGATGATCATAATCGCCGAGCCGAGGCCGTTATAGATGAGGAACTTGTTGGCCGCCCGTTCGCGGTCCATGTATCCCCAAATTCCGATCAGGAAGAACATCGGCACCAGCGTCAATTCGAAGAAAGCGAAAAACAAGAACAGGTCTTGCGCCATGAATACGCCGAACATCCCCATCTCGAGCAGCAGAAACCAGATGAAGTACGACTTCCACCGCTTCTTGATGTACACGGAAGCCAGAGCGGCCATCGTGGAGACAAGCGCCGTCAGGAACACGAGCGGCAGCGACAGCCCGTCGACCGCGAGCGTGAACTTGAACTCCAGGAAGTAGGCCGACATTTGGCTTAAGCCCTGCGTCTCTCTATCAAGCGGGATTGAAATCCACGGCAGATCTTCTTTAAACTGCATGCCGCCCACATTCGAATTGAATTTCACATAGAGCCATGCGGACAAAATCAATGGAATAAGCGTGACGGCAATAGCCGTAATTTTGATCCATTGGCCCTGCGGCTTAGGCATGAACAGCAGGATCAGCACACCGATGAGCGGCGAGAACGTAATCAACGACAAAATCGGGAAATTATCCAAAGTTGATGAACCTCCTTCCCGCGATCACAAGCATCAGGACGAGCAAACCGAGCAACGTCGCAAGACCGTACGTTTGCACTTGCCCGTTCTGCAAGCGGGAACCGAGGCGGCCAAGACCCGTTACGGCATAAGTCGATAAGCGCACGACCCCATCCACCACGTATACGTCGAACAGATTCAGCACCTGTCCGATCGCCCCCAGCGGACGTACCCATACGGCTTGATACAGTTCGTCAATGTAATATTTGCGGTTCAGCAGCCTATACAGCCAAGGCGCCGAGGACACGAACGACGCTGAAGAAATCGATCGTTTCACGAACACCAGGTAACCGAAGCCGATGCCCAACAAGCCGACGACGTTAGATAAAATCATAACGAGCGCGGATGCATGCTCTTCTGCTTCATGACCGGTCAGCCACCCGCCTAACCACGGGTTAAACGGTGTGAACACGAAGCCCGCTGCGACGGCTAATACGGCGAGTACGATCAGCGGGAATGTCATCGTCCCCGGCGATTCGTGAACGTCATGACGGTGCGGGTTTCTCGATTTGCCGAAAAACACCAGGAAGAACAATCTCGACATATAGAATGCCGTGAAGAAGGCAGCCGCCAGCCCGACAATCAGCAATCCGTAATGTCCGGTGTTATACGCCTCCGTCAAGATCGCGTCCTTCGACCAGAAGCCGGACAACGGCACGATGCCGCTAAGCGCCAAAGCGCCGATGGCGAATGTCCAAGCCGTGATTTTCATTTTGCGGCCTACGCCGCCCATCTCGTGAATGTCCTGCGTATGCACGGCATGGATGACGCTGCCCGCTCCGAGGAACAGCAGCGCTTTGAAGAAAGCATGCGTGAACAAGTGGAAAATCCCCGCCGTGTAAGCCGCCGCCGTTCCGATCCCAAGCGCCATCATCATGTACCCGAGCTGACTGACCGTCGAGTAAGCGAGAATACGTTTTATATCGTTCTGCGCGGTGCCGATCGTCGCCGCGAAAATCGCCGTAAACGCCCCGACCACCGCTACGACGGTAAGAGCCGCAGGCGCTGCCGTGAAAATATCGAAAGTACGCGCCACCAAGTAAACGCCGGCCGCTACCATCGTCGCGGCGTGAATGAGCGCACTGATCGGCGTAGGACCTTCCATCGCGTCCGGCAGCCACGTATGCAGCGGGAACTGCCCCGATTTCCCCATCGCACCGATAAAAATCAGAATGGCAATCCACGTCGCTATTTCCTCGGAAATTTTTCCGCTTGAGAAGGCGTTGCTGATCGAAGTGAAATCGAGCGCATGATCCGGCATCGCCCAGAACAGCAGCAGAATGCCAATGAATAATCCGACATCGCCGACGCGGGTAACGATGAACGCCTTCTTCGCCGCTGCGCGCGCTTCCGGCTTGAAATACCAGAAGCCGACAAGCAGGAAGGAACAAACGCCGACGAGTTCCCAAAATATGTAGAGCTGTACGAGATTCTCGGAAATGACGAGTCCCAGCATCGAAAACGTAAATAACGCGATATAGGCGAAGAACACGTTGATCCGTTCGTCGTCGTGCATGTAGCCTTTGGAATAAATATTGACGAGTAAGCTGACAAGCGTCACGATCACGAGCATGAGCGAATTGAGATTCGTCACCTCGAAGCCCATCGTCAAGACGACGTCGCCGAGCTTAATCCATTGCAGCTTGTTCCACGTGTAACCTTCAAGGTGTCCCCCGATCCGTTCCATGAAGACCAGCACGGACAACACGAACGAAGCGAACACGGCTACAATGCTAATATAGGCGCCTACTTCCCGCAGCGAGCGTCCTGCCGCCGTTAAGATCAAAAACGACAGCAGCGGAAACAACGGGATGAGCCAGGCGTATTGCGAGTAAGCCGATATCATGAGCTTAAATCCTCCTCTACGCGTTTGCCGACGGCAAACCTGCGCTATCGCTTCAGCGAATCCATATCCCCAACATCCGTTGTTCCCTTATTGCGGTAGAGCGCAATCAAAATTGCGATGCCGACGGCCGCTTCGGCTGCGGCAACGGTAATGTTGAACAGTGAGAAAATTTGACCGGTCAAACTTGGCTGAGCCCCGAACTTGGAGAATGCGACCAAATTCAAGTTGACCGCATTAAGCATCAGCTCGATGGACAGCAAGACGATGACGGCATTTTTCTTGGACAACGCTCCGTAAAGCCCGATGCAAAACAAGATGGCCGCAAGCGTTAAATAAGGGGTGGCTAAGCCGCTGGCTCCCATGCTTAATCCTCCTCCCTCTTCGCCACGATGATCGCACCGATGAAGGCTACCGTCAGCAGCAGCGACATCAATTCAAACGGCAGAACGTGAAGGTTAAAGAGCAGCTTCCCGATTTCCATCGTATTGTCTTCCACCTTCGGGAACTCGCCGGTCGGCAGCTCCGTCCGTTGGATGACGTAGAAGATGATCCCGAACAACCCCGCAGCCCCGATGAACAACAGCCCGTTATGCCAAGGGCGCTTCGGCTCCTCTTCTTCGTTGTGGTGCTTGGTCATCATAATTCCGAAGATCATCAAAATCGAGATGGCCCCGGCGTAGATAAGAATTTGGACCACGGCCACAAATTCCGCCTGCAGCACGACGTACAAGCCGGCCAAGCTAACGAAGGTTAACGCGAGCGCCAATACCATGTGCACCACTTTCGTGTAGCTGAGCATGAAGATCGCTCCGCCGATGGCCAGCAGCGCACACACGAAGAACACCAGGTTTTCACCGCTGGATAAAAAAGTCACGACGTTGGATAGCATTTACTTCGCACCGCCCTTCGGCATCGCGGAGTTATTTTCTTTACGTATGTTCGAATTGTTATCGTTCAACCACTCCAGGTTTTTGAACAAATCGTCGCGGCTGTATGTGCTCAGCTCGAAGTTGTTCGTCATGACGATCGCTTCCGTCGGACAAACCTCGGTACACAGATCGCACAGGATGCAAATTTCAAAATTAATATCGTAGGTGTCGATGACCTTGCCTTTTTTCTCGGGGTCGGGATTCGGTTTACCTACCAGATTGATGCACTCGGTCGGACAAATGCGCGCACATTGATTGCAGACGATACATTTCTCCGGATCGAAGTGCTGGATGCCTCGAAACCGGTCCGGCATTTCGAGCGGGACGTCCGGATAGGCGTACGTGATTTTCTTCTGCGTCAAGCTCTTCAACGTTACGCCCAGGCCTTTTACAATGCCTTTCATTTCACATTCACCCTTTCGTCAATCAATACGGCAGCCGGTTTCGTCACATCGCAATCGCCATGTAAATTGCCGTCACAAAAATGTTCAGCAGCGCCAGCGGCAGCAGCACCCGCCATCCGAGACCCATCAGTTGATCCACCCGAACCCGCGGCAGCGTGCCCCGGATCCAGATGAGTACGAATACGATGAGTGAAAACTTCAGCAAGAACCAGACGATTCCCGGAATAAAATCGAGGAACGTGAACGGCGCATGCCATCCGCCCAGAAAGAGCGTCGTCGTCAGTCCGGAAATCGCAAACACATATACATACTCCGCCAGCATGAAAAAGGCGAACCGGAACCCGCTGTACTCAACATGGTAACCCGCAACAAGCTCAGATTCGGCCTCAGGCAAGTCAAAAGGCGTCCGGTTTAACTCGGAGACGGCTGCCACAACGAATACGGCGAACCCGACAATTTGCGGCAGGAAGTTCCAATGCCAGAAGCCGCCGGCTTGGCCTTCTACGATTCGATTCAAGTTCATGCTGCCGGTCATCATGATCACGCCGACGACGGAGATGACGAGCGGAATTTCGTAGCTGATCATCTGCGCGGCGGAACGCATGCCGCCAAGCAGCGCATATTTGTTGTTCGACGCCCAGCCCCCAAGCACGATGCCGATCGTGGAGATTCCCGACAGCGCCACGTAATACAGGACGCCGACGTTGAGATCGCTGCTGATCAGGGTGCTCGAATAAGGGATGACTGCCGTGACGACAAAGGCCGGAATAAACGTAATGATCGGCGCAAGGATGAACAACTCGCGGTCGGCCTTCCTCGGAATCGTGTCCTCTTTAATCAACAGCTTGAACACGTCCGCCACCGTTTGCAACAGACCGAGCGGGCCCGTACGGTTCGGTCCGATCCGCAGCTGCATCCATCCGAGGATTTTGCGTTCAAAGTAGATGGCGTAGGTCACGAAGCCGAGAATGACGAGAAGCAGCACGACGACCCATGCAAAGAAAATGGCCGCGTTCGTCCATGTTAAAGGCTGCTGCAATAAATCCGGCATTAACAATCGACCTCCCCGACGACGATATCAATGCCTCCGAGGATCGTAATCAAATTCGTCATCGTTTCCCCGACAAGCAGCTTAGGCAAAATTTGCAGATTGACAAACGACGGTCTGCGGAATTTTAAGCGGTATGGCTTATCTTTGCCCTTGGAAATAATGTAACAGCCGATCTCGCCGCGGGGCGATTCGATCGCCGAGTAAATTTCCCCTTCGGCCGGACGCAGGACACGAGGCACTTTGCCCATGATCTCACCGTCCTCCGGAAATTGCTCGACCGCCTGTTCCAAAATGCGGAGCGACTGGACGACTTCCTCCATTCGCAGGTTATAACGATCGAAGCAATCGCCGTTGGTCGATACCGGTATGTCGAACTCGAAGCGATCATAGATGCTGTAAGGCTGATCCTTCCGTAAGTCCCACTTCACCCCGGTGCAGCGCAAATTCGCGCCGCTTAGCCCGTAAGCGATCGCCGTCTCGGCATCATACTTGCCGACTCCTTTAATCCGGGCCAAGAAAATCTCGTTCCCGGTCACGAGATTATGATACTCATTCAGTTTATCACGCATATAGGGAATGAATTCCCGCACCTTCTGAATCCAGCCTTCCGGTGCATCCCATTTCACTCCGCCTACGCGCATATAGTTATAGGTTAAGCGGGCGCCGCAAAGCTCGTTAAATAGGTTGATGATAATTTCCCGATCGCGGAACGCGTACAGGAAAGGGCTCATGGCCCCGATATCGAGCAAGTACGTTCCCCACCAGACCATATGGCTGGCGATACGCTGAAGCTCCATCACAATCAGCCTTAGAAACTCGGCGCGCTCCGGGATTTCAAGCCCCATCAATCGCTCCACCGCATTGACGAGTACATAATTGTTCGTCATGGCGGAAACGTAATCCATTCGGTCGGTGTAAGGAATGATTTGCGTATACGTCAGGTTCTCGGCCAGCTTCTCCGTACCACGGTGCAAATAGCCCATGACCGGAATCGCTTCCGTAATCATCTCGCCGTCCAGCTTGACGATAATTCGGAAAACGCCGTGCGTACTCGGATGCTGAGGCCCAACATTCAATAAAATTTCTTCGGTTCTAATGGCCAAGCTTCATTACACCTCCGGGTCGAGCGGCTCATAATCTTTGCGCAGCGGATAGCCAACCCAGTCGTCGGCCATCATGATACGTCGCAGGTCGGGATGACCCGGGAAATCGATTCCGAATAAATCGTAGGCTTCGCGCTCATTCCAATTCGCCGTCGGCCAAACGGGTGTCACGGACGGAATCGATGGCGTCTCCCGATTCGTCTTGATCTTCACGCAGTACTCCCGCTTCGTTTCCAGCGAGATCAGATGATACGCTACTTCCATATGAGTTTCCATATCAACGCCGGACAGGTTGCGCAAATAATTTAATTTTAATTCCATATGATTTTTCAACAGATGCGCGGCTTCCGGCCAAACCTCGCCTTTGAGCACCACATAAGGGAGATGGCCGCCCTTTTCATTAATGAAAGCTTCCTCGACCACTTCACCGAAATTCTCTTTCAGGATCGTTACGAAACGATCGAGCAGCGGCTGATTCGGCGACGGTTCTTTGGGAGCATCCGGAGCCGCTGCTTCCGTCTTAGCCGCCCGTTCGCGGGCTCTAGCCGCTCTAGCCTCCGCAGCCGCCTTAGCCTTGGCTTCCTTCTCCTCATCCGTCGGGGCTGCCTTCTCCGCCTCCGGGGCGTCCCCTGCTTCGGCAGCTTTGGCCGCCCGTTCAGCCGCTCTAGCGGCTCTGGCTTCTGCAGCCGCTCTGATCTTCGCCTCTTTATCCGCATCGGTCGAGGCCGCCTTCTCCGCCTCGGCTTGTTCCGCTGCAGGTGGATTCGCACCCGCGTACCCGCCCGGCGGCTCGCCCGCTCCGCCCGTTTTGGTGATTTCGGCGCCCTCTACCTTTTGCGGTTCACCGCTCATACCGGTGCCGGCTGCTTCGGGTCGATTGCGCTTTTGGTCCTCACTCATCGATTGGTCACCTGCTTACCGGTTTTCGCCTCATAGCGTATTTTCTCCTGCAGCTTGTTGATCCCGTAGATCAGCGCGGCCGGATTCGGCGGACAGCCAGGGATATAGACGTCTACCGGAACGATCTGGTCGACGCCCTTTACCACAGCATACGATTTGACGTACGGACCGCCCGCCGTCGCACAGGAACCCATCGCGATCACCCATTTCGGCTCAGGCATTTGCTCGTATAACCGGCGCAGCACCGGCGCCATCTTCTTCGTTACCGTACCGGCAACGATCATCACATCCGATTGCCGCGGAGACGTCCGGAAAATAACGCCGAATCGGTCCAAATCATAATGCGAGCCGCCTGTGCCCATCATCTCTATCGCACAACAGGCGAGCCCAAAGGTAAGCGGCCACAGCGAGTTGCTTCTCGCCCAGCCCTTGACCTGTTCCAAAGTGGTCATGAACACCGTGCGTTCCATTTCTTGACGCTCTTCCGGAGTAATTTTTTCTAAATTGAAGTCCATTGCAGCACCTTCTTCTTCCAGGCGTAAAGTAAACCTATGATGAGCAGCGCAACGAATATACACATCTCCACAAGCGCAAACAAGCCTAATTGCTTATATGCAACGGCCCAAGGATAAAGAAATGCAGTTTCCACATCAAAAATGACGAACATCAGAGCAAACAAATAGTAGCGGATGTTAAAGCGAACTTGCCCTTCTCCAACCGGTTCGTTACCGCTTTCATACGTTGTGTATTTTTCTTCAACCGGCTTGTGCGGCCTTAATAATCGACCAATTGTAAGCGCTGCAATCGGAAGCAACACGCCTAAGAAGAGAAAAATCGCTACGACCACGTAATTGTTCATGTACATCGTGAACGAACCGCCTCCCTATGTATCATTATGCCCTTATCCGGCTCTGCGGAAACCCGGCGTCGAACTTCCGCGCTACAGCCGATGACGACTGTCTTCTCATCGCAAGGGCTTCGATCAAAAGCTTTCTTATTATTTCCACAAAAATTGTTAATATGTGCCTTTCCAATTATATCAAATGGCTTTTGGGGTGTCTAACATTTTTGAGCAATTCCAACGGTTCTCAAACCGTTTAGACACACAACATATGTTATTCCCGCAATCTAAGATTCGTTATAAAAAAATGCGAAGCCTTCGTTTCTTACACACCGGGTAGTATTCCATCATCCCTATTTTCGGATTAAAGTGAAAAAGCGAGGGAACTGTCGTTCCCCCGCTTAGCTCACATTTTTATTTTTTTCCGGAAACGTCCAGCCGGTTAACAGCTCGCTGTAAAGCCAGCTCGGCGCGTTTGAAATCGAGATTTTCTTGCTTGGCGTCTTTCAAACGCTTCTCGGCGCGTTCCTTAGCGGCTTTCGCCCGGTCGACGTCGATTTGTCCCGGCAGCTCGGCGCTTTCCGCCAGTATAACCACCTTATCCTTGCGCACTTCCATAAAACCGCCGTTCACCGCGAGGATTTCGTCTTTCGACCCTTGCTTCTTTACGGTAATCGGTGCGATTTTGAGCGGAGTGACCAGCGGAATGTGATTCGGCAGAATACCAAGCTCTCCTTCGACTCCCTTTACGATAATCATGTTCACCTCTTCGGCGTACACTTTACGCTCAGGAGTTACGATTTCCAGCAGGAATGTGCTCACTTGGATTCCCCTCCTAAGGGTTTTCGTCAGAAAACCGCTTCGTAAGCAATAACTAAGGACATTCGGCAGAATGTCACCTCGTAAGCCTCATGTATACCTATGCCCGCCCCCAGACGGGAGTGGGCATAGGCACGATGTTTCAATTACAGTGTTTTTGCTTTTTCGACCGCGTCTTCGATCGTACCGACGTTATGGAACGCCGGCTCCGGAAGATGGTCGTATTGGCCGTCCAAGATTGCACGGAAGCTGCGGATCGTGTCTTTAACCGGAACGTATAAGCCCGGGATCCCGTTAAACGCCTCGGCCACGTGAAGCGGCTGAGACAAGAACAGGCGCAAGCGACGAGCGCGGTGTACGACCAATTTGTCCTCATCGGACAACTCGTCCATACCCAAGATCGCGATGATATCGAGAAGCTCTTTATAGCGCTGCAAAATTTGTTTTACGCCTTGCGATACCGCGTAGTGCTCTTCGCCAAGAATTTCCGGCGTCAAGATACGGGAAGAAGAAGCCAGCGGGTCAACGGCTGGGAAAATACCCGCTGCCGCGATGCTGCGCTCCAAGTTCGTCGTTGCATCCAAGTGGGCAAATGCCGTTGCCGGAGCCGGGTCGGTATAGTCGTCCGCCGGAACGTAGATCGCTTGGATGGAAGTAACAGAACCTTTTTTGGTCGAGGTGATCCGCTCTTGCAATTGACCCATCTCGGTTGCCAGCGTCGGCTGGTAACCTACCGCGGATGGCATACGGCCCAGCAAGGCCGAAACCTCGGAACCCGCTTGAGTAAAGCGGAAGATGTTGTCGATAAACAGAAGAACGTCACGGCCTTCCTCGTCACGGAAGTACTCCGCCATGGTCAAGCCGGACAAGGCTACGCGAAGACGCGCACCCGGCGGCTCGTTCATTTGGCCGAATACCATCGCCGTTTTCGAAATAACGCCGGATTCCTTCATCTCGTGGTAAAGGTCATTACCTTCACGAGTTCTCTCGCCTACGCCGGCGAATACGGAGATACCGCCGTGCTCTTGCGCGATGTTATGAATCAACTCTTGCATTGTTACGGTTTTACCTACACCGGCACCACCGAAGAGACCGATTTTACCACCCTTGGCATAAGGAGCCATCAGGTCGATAACTTTAATCCCCGTTTCCAGGATTTCGGCTTTCGTCGACAAATTGTCGAATGCAGGAGCCGATTTGTGGATCGGGCTCGTCAGTGTACGGTCTACGGTAGCATTTCCGTCGATCGGCTCACCCAGTACATTAAACACGCGGCCGAGCGTAGCCGGCCCTACAGGTACGGAAATCGCAGCGCCGGTATCGACAGCTTCCGCACCGCGAACCAATCCGTCCGTGGAAGACATCGCAACGCAGCGAACCATGTTGTCGCCAAGGTGAACAGCCGCTTCAACCGTCAGGCTAATGTCTTGCCCGCCGTTGTCTTGCGCTTTTGTTTCAATTCGAATTGCATTAAGAATCTCAGGGAGGTGCCCACGCTCGAACTCGATGTCGACGACCGGCCCTGTGATATTCACAACGCGCCCCTTGCTCATGTTTTCCCTCCTCCAGGTTTTTGCTGTAAGCAAAAACCGCATCGTAAGCATTAACTCTGTTTTGCCTCAGCAAAACGACTTCGTAAGCATTTCTTGAACCTATTTCAAGCTTTGCCCAGCAAAGCCTTCGTCTTATTTACACCGCTTAACTGCTTGCGTTCGCGCCTGCGACGATCTCGGAAATCTCCTGCGTGATCGAAGCTTGACGCGCCCGGTTGTAAGCAAGCGTGTACGTGCTGATCATCTTCGTTGCGTTTTTGGTCGCGCTGTTCATAGCCGACATCCGCGCACCGAACTCACTTGCTTTTCCTTCCAGAACCGCACTGTAAATAAGCGTTTCAGCATACTTAGGAAGCAGAACTTCCAGTACGCCTTCCGGCGACGGTTCATACTCGTAACTGGCCGTCGTCGTTCCGGACACGTCATCCAAAGGCAGGAGACGCTTAATCGTCGGAATTTGGGTCATTGCGTTCTTGAACTGGTTATACACCAGGAACAACTGGTCGTATTCACCCTGCTCGAATTTCGCAACGGCTGCGTATGCGATCGACTTAATGTCCGCGAAGCTCGGCAAATCCGGAACTCCGGTGACTTCATCCGTGATCGGCATATTCCGTTTCTTGAAGAAGTCGCGACCTTTACGGCCGATGACGAAAATGGTGTATTCGTCCGTCGACTTGTGGTTCTCGCGAATTTCGGAGGCCACTTTACGCAATACGTTCGCATTATAACCACCGGCAAGCCCGCGGTCCGATGTGATGACCAGATAGCCGGTCTTTTTCACTTCACGGGTTTGCAGCATCGGGTGCTTCACACCCTTGGTGCCTGCAGCGATGCTTCCGACCACTTCCTTCAGCTTATCCGCGTAAGGTCGTGCGGATTCGGCCGATTGCTGCGCTCTTCTCAAGTTCGCAGCCGCCACCATTTCCATCGCCCGGGTGATTTGCTTCGTATTTTGTGTGGATTTGATTTGACGCTTAATCTCGCGCATTCCTTTTGCCATACTTGCTCACCTCTCTTTCGAGGCCCTTCCCGGCGAGGAAGAGGCACCTGGCGTTGTCGCCTTGGATGGTCATTCACCGGGAGGAGAAGCCTGCTGTAGAAAAGATTGATTCCAAGCTTGCCGTACTATCGTTTATGCCGAAGGAGCAAATCCTTTTTTGAATTGTTGGATCGCTTCCGACAATGCTTTTTCATTATCCGCAGTCAAGTCTTTCGTGTCGCGGATGCTGTTCAAAATTTCCGCACGGCTGGAATCGAGGAAAGAAAGGAATTCTTCTTCGAAACGACGTACGTCTTGAACCGGAATATCGTCCAGGTGGCCTTTAACAACCGTGTATAAGGACGCTACTTGTCTTTCGAGCGTCAACGGTTGGTTTACGCCTTGTTTCAAAATTTCCAGCGTACGAACACCACGGTTCAAGCGAGTTTGCGTCGCTTTATCGAGGTCCGATCCGAACTGAGCGAACGCCGCGAGCTCACGGTATTGAGCCAAGTCGACACGGAGTGTACCGGCAACTTTTTTCATCGCTTTCGTTTGAGCGGAACCCCCTACCCGGGAAACCGAGATACCGACGTTAACCGCCGGACGTTGGCCGGAGTAGAACAAGTCGGATTCAAGGAAGATCTGTCCGTCCGTGATCGAGATCACGTTCGTCGGAATGTAAGCGGAGACGTCGCCCGCTTGCGTTTCGATGAACGGCAGCGCGGTCAAGGAACCTCCGCCCAGCTCGTCGCTCAATTTCGCAGCGCGCTCCAGCAAACGGGAGTGCAAGTAGAACACGTCGCCCGGATATGCTTCCCGGCCCGGAGGACGGCGAAGCAGCAAGGACAGCTCACGGTAGGCAGCCGCTTGTTTAGTCAAGTCGTCGTATACGATCAGGACGTGCTCGCCTTTGTACATGAAGTATTCACCCATCGCGCAGCCCGCATAAGGAGCAAGCCACAGCATCGGGGATGGCTCGGAAGCCGAAGCCGTAACGACGATCGTGTAATCGAGAGCGCCTGCTTTACGCAATTGCTCGACAACGCCGACAACCGTCGATTGTTTTTGACCGATAGCAACGTAGATACATTTCACGCCGTTGCCTTTTTGGTTGATGATCGTATCGATCGCGATCGACGTTTTACCGGTTTGACGGTCCCCGATGATCAACTCGCGCTGACCGCGGCCGACAGGAATCATCGCGTCGATAGCTTTAATACCGGTTTGCATAGGCTCATGAACCGATTTACGGGCCATAACGCCTGGTGCCGGAGATTCAACCGGACGGAAAGTCGTCGTTTCGATTGGACCTCTGCCGTCAACCGGTTGACCAAGTGCGTTCACGACGCGGCCGAGAAGCGCCTCGCCTACCGGAACCTCCATGATCCTGCCGGTACGTTTCACCGGATCGCCTTCACGGATATCCGTGTAAGGTCCGAGAATAACGATACCGACGTTGCTTTCCTCAAGGTTAAAGGCATAGCCCAGAACCCCGTTGGAAAACTCGAGCAGCTCACCTGCCATGACGTTCTCCAAGCCGTGTGCGCGGGCGATACCGTCACCGACCTGAATGACTGTACCAACGTCAACGACTTGAATTTCCGATTTATAGTTCTCAATCTGTTGTTTAATCAATGTGCTGATTTCTTCAGGTTTGATACTCAACGATCCTCACCCCTATCTACAGTGCTTGAGATTGATTCAAGGTTCTTTCCAAACGCTTGAGCTTGCCGGACAAGCTGCCGTCGTACAGACGGTCGCCGACGCGGATTTGAAGGCCGCCTAGCAAGCTTTTATCAATAACCGATTCCACGCGGATTTGTTTGCTTGTCAATGTGGAAAATGTGCTGGCTACTTGCTGAAGTTCCTGCTCGGATAAAGCAACCGGCGTATAAACGATCGCGCGCGCTTGTCCCAGCGATTCATTCGCTATGGCCGAATAATAATCGACCAAGGCTTCGAGCAGCTCCTCACGGCCTTTGTCGACAAGAAGCATAAGCGTGTTCAAAACCGTCTCCGACAATTGAGCGCCGAATACTTGTTGAAGGATCTCGTTCTTGGCCGAAGCGGCAAGCCCCGGATGAACGATCAGCTTGTAGAAGTCTTCATTGCTGCGCAGAGCCGAAACAACAGCCTGCAGCTCTTCTTCAATTGGACTGATGCGATTTTGGTCGCGGGCGATTTCGAACAAGGCCTTTGCATACCTTTTGGCTACAACAGTATCCTTGCTCATTGCTTGCCCCCTACTTCTTTCAGATAGTGTTCAACCAGCTCTTCTTGCGATTTCTCATCGATTTGCTTCTCAATAATTTTGGAAGCGATGAGAACGGACATCGCGCTGACTTCATTTCTCAAAGAAGCAACAGCTTTATTTTTCTCCGTCTCGATATCACGGACAGCCTCTTCTTTCAAACGAACCGCTTCCTCTTTCGCTTGATCGATAATGTCCTGACTTTGTTTATTGCTCATCGCGCGGGCTTGCTCCAGAATAGTCTGGGCTTCCTTACGCACGTTCTGCATAGCTTCTTTTTGCTCCGCAAGCAAGCTTTCGGCCGCTTTGCGGTCTTGCTCCGTTTTCGAAATTTGCTCAGCGACGATGCGTCTGCGCTCTTCCATAATCCCGAACAAAGGTCCGAAGGCGTACTTATTGAGGAGCCAGTAGAGCACCACAAATGCTATGATCGCAAACACGAACGATTCCCAATGCCAACTCATCTATGCCACTCCTTTCAGTCATTTTAGGCAAAACGAAGGCGTGGATGGCTCAGGCCTTCCGCGCCAAACCTAATCGTCATGGAATTAAGCACCGAAGAAGATCAGGAATCCGAGTACGACGCCGATGATCGGAACAACCTCTACGATACCGACCCCGATAAACATCGTTGTTTGCAACGTACCGCGCAATTCAGGCTGACGGGAGATCCCTTCAACTGTTTTGCTTACGATCATACCGTTACCGATACCTGCGCCAAGTGCACCCAAACCGATTGCTAATGCTGCTGCCAAAAATTCCATTTTAAAATCCTCCTCAATAATTTTGTTTTTATAGTTTCATGCTAGTGGCTATCGTGACTCTCGTCGTGAACGGTAGCCTGCGAAATGTAAACCATGGTGAGAATAGTGAACAGGAACGCTTGAATGGCTCCGACGAAAATACTGAAGCCTTGCCATGCCATCAAGAGCGGCGTTCCGGCAATACCTGCCATCAAAATCGTGGCAATCAACACCTCGCCCGCAAAAATGTTCGCGTACAAACGCAAACCGAGCGTAAGGGGCTTGGAAATCTCTTTGATAACGTTAAGCGGGAAGAAGAACCAGAACGGCTCGAAATAGTGTTTCAGGTAATGCTTGGTGTTCTGTTTCAATCCCAAATAATGAATCAGGAAGAACACGATGATCGCCAAGCCGAAGGTAACGGAGACATCCGCTGTAGGTGACTTCCACCAAGCCAGTTCGTATCCGTGCCCGCCATGCGCATTATGAATCATTTCCTCTGTAATGATCGGATAGCCTAGAAAAGATAATGGCTCCGTATAAGAGAAAACAAGACCGAACGGCAGTCCAAGCAGGTTGGATACAAATATGAACATAATGATCGTCATCCCAAGCGCAACGTAAGGCTTCACTCGGTTTAAAGGCATCGTGCTCGCTATAATGCCATGCACGAATTCAATGACCCATTCCATGAAATTTTGCATTTTGGACGGATTTGTTACGGATAAATTTCTCACAGACAAACGCGCCAAGATGAACACAATCAAGCAGGAGACGATAATCCCCAGAAACGTGGAGAGGTCGATATTTAACCCGCCAATTTGCCACACCGGAAAATGATGCATCTGATATTTTCCTCCTTTCCAAGAATTTCATGATTATTTTTTAATAAAAAGATAACCCATCAGGAGTGTTGCCAATTGGACCGAAAATAATCCAGCGATGGTGAATACGAGATTGAACTGCGGGTATTTCACGGCGATCATGACGGCCAGAAGAGCTACGCACATCCGGGAAAGCGTCCCGAGATTCACGCGCTTTCTTCCTTCCTGCTCGGTGAGCTTGGACAACGTTTCGATCTTCAGGATCAGCAGCCAGGCGTTAGTCAGGCTGGCCAATGTTCCGAGGATGAATCCGGAAGCGTACGTCCGGTACGCAGGCAAAAAGGCCCAGACAAGCAGCAGGGCGGAAATCATGAATAAGGCGATGCGGGCGATTACTTTCAACTGGTCCTTCATGTCTCTACGGCTTATCCTCCAGAAACTTTTTCACAACCAGTATGGACGTCAGGATTCCAACCGCGAACCCGACCAGCACCCCGCCGATAACCCAAGCTTTCAGACTGCCTAGATGTGTTCCGGTCCAGCTCCCAACCCAATAACCGGCTGCCGTACAAAAAACAACATCAACTCCCAGAGCGCTGACGAGCGCAGCGGCACGCCATGGATTGTCATTGGAATTTTGCCGTTTCATAACCCTTCCTTTTGGACGTGCGCCGGAAAAGACTCCTGCCTGCGGCCGTCCCATAGGATTGCAACCGTTCACACAGCTACACACTGAGCCGGTTGGTCGATCGACTCGTAACTCTAACCCAAATCCTAGTTTATTTTATCTAAGTAAAGTGATCTTTGTCAATTGGACAAGTTTGCTTATCATCTATGACATAAATCACAAAAAGCCCGATAGAACAAGGGTTTTCGGCATTTCAAACCAAACAGTGCAACTGTATGCTGTATCGTTTGTCATCAGATTGTCACGGTTGGAAAGTTTGCGGCCTTTCAGAGCGCTGTCCGAAGTGATATAAAATTGCTTCGACGATGCGTCCGGACGCTTTGCCGTCGCCATATGGATTCGCCGAACGGCTCATGCGATCGTACAGGTCCGCATTGCTCAGCAGTGCTTTAGTCCGTTCGTACACGTTCGTCTCATCCGTACCGACCAGCTCGAGCGTTCCCGCCTCGATGCCCTCCGGACGCTCGGTCGTCTCCCGCAGCACAAGGACAGGCACGCCGAAAGAAGGCGCTTCTTCCTGTAAGCCGCCGGAGTCCGTCAAGATCAGATGCGCGT
Organism: Paenibacillus sp. JCM 9796; assembly: GCF_055379675.1. Taxonomy (NCBI): domain Bacteria; kingdom Bacillati; phylum Bacillota; class Bacilli; order Caryophanales; family Paenibacillaceae; genus Paenibacillus; species Paenibacillus sp. JCM 9796. The sequence continues at coordinate 2,838,188 of NZ_AP043723.1, read as the reverse complement.
GCGGATAAAAATTGTGGAACTCGAACACGTCGAGCGGTTCAATCAGTTTAATCCGGTCATGACCGCTGAGCAGCTCGTAGGCCGGTTCCTTCACGGCCGGGCTCGGATGCACCGGATATACGATCGCGATGTCGTCGAACTCGTCGGCGATGCGCCTTATTGCGCGGAACACCTGACGGTGCGGCTCTCCCTGCGATTCCCGGCGATGCGCCGTCATCAGCACAAGACGCTTGCCGGCCGCCCAATCGAGCACAGGATGCGCAAATTGTTCCCGCACCGTGTATTGGAACACGTCCGTCACCGTGTTTCCGGTAATATGAATCCGATCCTCCGGCTTGTTCTCCTTCCGCAAGTTGCCCGCAGACCAGCCGGTCGGCGCAAAGTGCAGATCGGCCAGCACGCCGGTCAACTGCCGGTTCATTTCCTCCGGATAAGGAGACAGCTTGTTCCAGGTACGCAGACCTGCTTCCACGTGGCCGACTTGAATTTGATGCAGGAACGCCGCATAACTCGCAAGGAAGGTGGTCAGCGTATCGCCGTGAACGAGAATCATATCGGGCTTCTCTTGCTTGAACACCGGATCAAGCCCTTGCAGCACCCGGATTGTAATCTCGTTCAATGTCTGACGATCCTTCATGACATCCAGATCGTAGTTCGGTTTAATATTGAAAATGTCGAGCACCTGGTCAAGCATTTGCCGATGCTGCGCTGTTACGCAAACAAGCGACTCGATCTGCTCCGAATGCTTCTCCAGCTCCTTCACCAGCGGAGCCATCTTAATCGCTTCGGGTCTAGTCCCGAAAATCGTAATGATTTTCGTCTTTTTCATGGATACGGCTTCCCCTTTCCCCACCGAAAATTATTTCGTGCCGAATAAACGGTCCCCGGCATCCCCTAAACCGGGCACGATATACCCGTGATCATTCAAATAATCGTCAATGGCCGCCACATAGAGGTCGACATCGGGATGCGCTTGCTGCACGGCTTGAACGCCCTCCGGCGCGGCAATCAGGCACATCAGCTTTATCTGGGTGCAGCCCCGGTTCTTGAGCGCCGTCAGCGCCGCATTGGCCGATCCCCCCGTAGCAAGCATCGGGTCGATCACGATAAGCTCCCGCTCCTGAACGTCGGTCGGCAGCTTCGCGTAATATTCGACCGGCTCGAGTGTATCCGGGTCGCGATACAAACCGATATGCCCGACTTTCGCAGCCGGCACAAGCTTCAGGATGCCATCCACCATGCCGAGTCCGGCACGCAGGATAGGAATCAATCCCAGCATCCGCCCGGAGATGACACGGCCCTCTGCCGTAGTCACTGGCGTACGCACCTCAACCTTTTCAAGCGGAATATCTCTCGTTATCTCATAAGCCATCAAAGTCGCCACTTCGTCTACAAGCTCTCGAAAATCTTTCGTCGTTGTGTTCTCATCCCGAATATACGTTAATTTGTGCTGAATGAGCGGATGATCGCAAACGAATACTTTTCCCATGCCTAAGCTTCCCCCTAAAACGCTAAAAATGCGCGACAAACCGCTTTTTATAAGCTTTTTTCGCCAAATCTCGTCTATTATACCACAAGTGCATGAACTTATCCCAACTGTCGTAAAAAATATACATTTGCCCCGAATTTGATCCACGTGGAACAGTTGTACGTGTTGGTTTGCCCGCTTGACGACAGCTTCCCGAATAGGCAGTATTATGACATACCACCCAAGTATTAGGAAGCAGGTGTCCCTATGGAATTATTGAAAAAGATCGGCTTGTCCGATTTGGAATCCCGCTGCTATTTGACGCTTCATGAACAATCGAAGCTATCCGGCTATGAAGTGGCGAAACGCGTGTCGGTCTCCCGTACGAACGTGTATGCGGCTTTGCGTTCTTTAATTGACAAAGGGGCATGCCGCATGATCGAAGGGGATCCGGTCCGGTACGACGCCGTACCGATCCAGCAGCTGGTCGGTCATCTGCGGCTGGAGTTCGAGCAAGCGGCAGACAGCTTGGTTCATCAGCTGCGGACTCCGCCGAGAACGGCCCCGTCCTTCTACAATTGGGAAGGCGGAGACGCGCTGGAGCAAGCGGCGCGAAGAATGACGGCCAACGCCCGGGCCTCCGTCATCGTCGAAATCGGGTCCGAAGACTTGCCGCGCCTGGAAGATGCGCTCGTCTACGCCGAGAACAAAGGCGTTCGCGTCATCTTGATGTCGTTCGGCGAGGTGAATACCCGCCTGAAGCATGTGCTCGTCCATAGGCGGTTCGATGAGCCTGCATCCGAGCAGCCGCGTAAATTTACCATGTTGTTCGACCATCGGTACGCGCTGCTCGGAAGCTTCGGAGGACCGATGAAGCCGAGTGCGCTTGAGACCGATCACCCCGCCGTCGTTGAAACGCTGACGAACGCCTATCACCACAACGTGCTGATGCTGAGAATCGAGGCCGACTTCGGTCCTCAGCTTGCAGCCAAATACGGCGACAATTATAAGAAGCTGGAGGCCGGTTCGTAAAGAGAGGCGCTGCAAGTGTGCGTATAGTTCCACTGGTTGCCGGGAGAAGCCGAGAACTACGCCAGAGCAGGCATCCGATTCCCGCTGCGGCATAAATGGCAAAAAATAAAGACCGACGCTCGCGGACAGACGAGAATCGGTCTTTATTGGGCAGGCCGGATAACGGCCCCGTGCGTATTCGCTTAGTAGCTCAAGCCCGGATACAGCGGGAATTGGGCTGTCAAATCCTTCACCATGCCGCGAACTCGGTCGTGTACGGCGGCGTCGGTTGGGTTTTTCAAAGTCAATGCGATAATCTTCGCGATCGTCTTCATCGCTTCTTGATCCATGCCGCGGGAAGTCGCCGCCGGCGTACCGATGCGGATACCGCTGGTGACGAACGGGCTGGTCGGGTCGAACGGAATCGCGTTCTTGTTGCATGTCACGCCGACTTCGTCGAGCAGGTGCTCGGCGTCTTTACCCGAGATGTTCAAGCTGCGCAGGTCGATCAGCATCAAGTGATTGTCCGTACCGCCGGACACGAGGTTGATGCCTTCGGCAAGCAAGCCTTCAGACAACACTTTGGCGTTGTTCACGACGTTCTGCGCGTAAGTCGTGAATTCCGGCTGCAGCGCTTCGCCGAGCGCTACCGCTTTCGACGCGATGACGTGCATCAAAGGACCGCCTTGCGTGCCCGGGAACACAGCCTTATCGATCGCCGCCGCCCACGGCTTGCGGCACAGAATCAAGCCGCCCCGAGGACCGCGGAGCGTCTTGTGCGTCGTCGTCGTCACGAAGTGCGCATGCGGCACCGGATTCGGGTGCAGGCCTGCCGCCACGAGACCGGCAATGTGCGCCATGTCAACCATGAACAGCGCGCCTACATCGTTCGCGATTTGCGCAAGCACTTCAAAGTCGATCGTACGCGGATACGCGCTGGCGCCCGCTACGATCAGACGAGGCTTATGTTTGAACGCCGCTTTGCGGACGTCGTCGTAGTCAATGCGGGAATCTTTCTCCGAAACGCCATACGCCACGAAGTTATACAAAATGCCGGAGGCATTCACCGGGCTGCCGTGCGTCAAGTGACCGCCATGCGCAAGGTTCATGCCGAGAACCGTGTCGCCGGGTTGAAGAGCCGCCAGGTATACGGCCATGTTGGCTTGCGCGCCGGAGTGCGGCTGGACGTTAGCGTGCTCGGCGCCGAACAGCTCTTTCGCGCGGTCGCGGGCGATATCTTCAACGATATCGACGTACTCGCAGCCGCCGTAGTACCGCTTGTTCGGGTAGCCTTCCGCATATTTGTTCGTCAATACGGTACCCATCGCTTCCAGCACCGCTTGGCTCACGAAGTTCTCGGAAGCGATCAGCTCGATTTTATCGCGCTGACGGCCGAGCTCCAGATTCATTGCTTCGACGATTTTCGGATCTTGTTTACGTAAAAAGTCCATGATAAGGTTCCTCCCGTTGATGTCAGATATAAATTCAGAGTCGTTTCTCTACTTTATTCGCAGGTTTCATTCGCAGGCTGCTGCATATCCGCCGCATACACCGCTCTGGCGCCCCCGATCAGCTTCGGACGGGTGAACGCCGCCTGCACGAACGCTTCGCCGATCCGCCGCACCGACGGCTTGAACGGAACCGCCACCCGCTTCAGGTGCATCCCGATCAACGTCCCGCCGATATCGACGCCCGCGTGCGCCTGCACCGTCTCGACGACCACGGCAGACCGTAAATGCCGATAAGCATAAGCAGCCATCGACCCGCCGGCTTTCGGCACCGGCACGACGCTTACCTGCTCGAAGCCGTACCGCTCCATCGCCTCGCGCTCCAAGACGAGCGCCCGGTTCAAATGCTCGCAGCACTGATACACCGGGTAAAACCCGGCGTCCGCCCGCACGGCTTCCACCGCCTCGTACAACTGTCGGGCCACCGCTTCGCTCCCCGACGTTCCGATATGCCGTCCGAGCACCTCGCTCGTGCTTGTCCCGATAACCAAGAGCCGTCCGGGCTCGAGGTGTCCTGCCGCGGCAAGCTCGCGCAGGATCGTCTCCGCTTGCGAGCGGACCATCGTCAGATCCGGAGCAACCGCGGAAGCATCTTGTCCGATATTGGGAATGTTCATGTCGCGCCCCTCTCTCCGGTTACGGATGCAGCGCGTATTTATCTTCAAGCGCCTTCACTTTGCCGACGCGGTTCTTATGACGTTCTCCATTGGAAAATTCGGTTTCCAGCCAAATTTTCACAATCTCTAGGGCAACCCCCGGACCGATCACGCGTTCGCCCATTGCTAACACGTTGGAATCGTTATGCTCCCGCGTCGCTTTCGCCGAGAACAAATCATGTACAAGCGCACAGCGGATGCCGGGCACCTTATTCGCCGCAATGGTCATCCCGATGCCGGTGCCGCAGATCAGAATCCCTCTGTCCGCTTTCCCCGACACCACGTCGTCGCAGACCGGAATCGCATAATCGGGATAATCGACAGAATCGGAACAATCGCAGCCGTAGTCGATGACCTCGTGACCCAATTGTTCAATGAACGGCTTGATCACATCCTTCAACCGATACCCGCCGTGATCCGCACCCATTGCAATTTTCATCTCTCTCGCCCTCCTCGCTATTGTCCATTTCATTATAACTCAAAACGCGACGGCAAAAAAACGAAAAAAGAGCATGACACAACGCGAGATATCCCGCGTGATGCTGCTCTTTGCCCAGGCGACCGGCCGTATATCCCGATGCTCCACCGTGGTTGAATCCACTTGTCGCCAGTTACACCAGGTCTGATGTTGTTACAATTATCATATCCCATTCCGCGATGGCTGTAAAGCCTAACTTGTTACGGCTTCGAATCGTAGAGCGGACCGGCGGTTAGCGGTTCGCCCGCAGCTTCGCCGCCAGCTTGATTAAGCATTCCTCTATCTCTTGGGCTGCGCTCTGATACATCCGAAGCGAGCCGCCATACGGGTCAGCGATATCGTGCGAAGGCACCTCTTGCTGCAGTTCCTCGATACGGCGGCGCTCCTCGTCGGTCACCGGCTCGGACAACGCCTGCTTCAGCTGAACCTCTGTCAGCAGCGTTTCGATTTCCGCGATTTTGACCGCTGCTCCCGCGTCATCCTGCACATATTCTTTCAGCGTATACACCTTATCGACCGCTTCCGGGTACAGCTGGATCGTATGTCTTTTATGGCTGGAGGTCATCGTTAATACCAAATCGGCCCAATCGACCAGCGATTGTGACAGAAGCGTCGATTCCGACGGCCCGCTGCTGCCCTTCATGGAAAGCACGGATGCGGCATGATCGGAGATCGGCGTTCCCGGGTACGCCGACACGCCGGCCGAGCGAACCTCGATGTCGGACAACCCCGCTTCCGCCAATATGCTGCGCATGATCCCCTCCGCCATCGGACTGCGGCACGTATTGCCTGTACATACGAACAAAATCCGGTTCATCTTCTCTCCCCGCTTTCTTCATCCATTATGATAAGAATGGTCCTGCCTTTCTTAGTTTACCTCAAAATCGCCCAATTATGGATAACTAGGCGCTTAGAACAAAAAATGAATGCCAAAGGCGAGCAAGATGACGCCGCCCAGCGCCTCGCCGTATTCGCCTGTCCACTCGCCCACGCGCCGGCCGAGCAGCAATCCGGCGATCGACATGAGACCGCCGGCGGCGCCGAACATCAGCACCGTCATCATCACGTCTCCGGCAAACATCCCCAGCGACACGCCCACGGAGAACGAATCGATGCTAACGCTGAAGGCGAACAGCATCAATCCCCAAAAGTTCCGGTGGTTGTGGCCCCGCGTTTCATTCGACTGCAGCGCGCTGTACACCATATGTGCGCCAAGGAGCACCAGCAGGAGACCGCCGCCTACCGTCGCCACTTTCCCGAGCAGCACGCTCAAGTAACCGCCTGTCCACATGCCGGCCAGCGGCATGACCATATGAAAGAGCGCGGTCACGACACTGATTTTCAACACATCCAGCTTGCGGATGCCTCTCATCCCAATGCCGAGGCCAAGCGATAGCGCATCCAATCCGAGGGCCAGCGCCAGTAAGCCGGTGGACACGAGTTGTCCCCAATACAGCGGTGCTGCCAAATCCATGCCTTCTACCTCCCTGTCCCACTCCTAACCAACCTATGCGGGACAAGGGGGAAACATGTCTTCCTGCAGGAAGCATCATGATCCTTACACTTGTAAAATGCGGCCGCTTGCGGCTTTACGCAGGCGGTTCATGACTGCGGCGCCAATCCCTTCCTCGGGACAAGCCTCCGCCACGATGAACGTGGCGTCCGCCTCGTCGAACGAACGGAGCGCCGCGTACAGCTCCCGCCCGATCGACGCCAGGTCGGAGAGGCGGCCGCACACGGCCGCATGGTCGGCCTGCACGGCATCCGCGTGCTCAGCGAAGACGAGCGCGCCCGTGCGTTCGCCGCGAGCGTGCGCCGCCTCCAGCTCGCGCCGCATGCGCGCGAGCACCTGCTGCCGATCGGCGCCCTGCACGATCGTGAGCTGTCCACGCGGCGCGTAGTGGGCATATTTCATGCCCGGCGCCCGCGGCGTCTCTTGGGCGGTGGGCGCCTCCACCGCCTCCACGAGGCGCACGCCCGCAGGCAGCGCGCGGCGAAGCTCGCCTGCGGTGACGCCGCCCGGACGCAGCACGTGCAGCGCGTCGCCCGCCAGCTCGACGACGGTGGACTCAAGGCCGACGCCTGCAGTGCCGCCGTCCACGACGCCGTCGATGCGCCCGGCCAAGTCGCGCAGCACGTGCGCCGCTTGCGTCGGACTCGGGCGCCCGGAGCGGTTCGCGCTCGGCGCGGCGACCGGGCAGCCGGCGGCGGCGATGAGCGCAAGCGCGACCGGATGGTCGGGCATGCGCACGCCCACGCTGGACAGCCCGGCGGTGACGAGCGGCGACAGCACGCCCGGGCGTGCCGGCAGCACGATCGTGAGCGGCCCCGGCCAGAACGCGTCCATCAACCGCAAAACGGCCTCCTCCGGCGGAGCGGTCAGCTCGGCCAGTTGAGACCTGTCGGCGATATGCACAATCAGCGGATTGTCAGACGGTCGGCCCTTGGCGGCAAAGATAGCGGACACGGCCTCCGTATTGCGCGCATCCGCACCGAGCCCGTAGACCGTTTCCGTCGGGAACGCCACCGTTCGCCCGGTCCGCAGCCAGGACGCCGCTTCCTGCAGCGCCTGCGCGGCCGGCTGCGCCGCATCCGTCTTCCATATCTTCGTCTCCATCATCGAATTCCATCCTCCCGATGTAACCTGCACCCCGTATTAAGCAAACAGCGACGCGACTTTCTTCATCATATCCCAGAGGAAAAATCGGACTTCCGGCTTAGCGCTTTCTGCGGTTTCCGCGGTTTCCGCCGCTTGCTGAGTCGCGTCCGCGTTCTGCTTTGCAGCAGCATCCGTTTTGGAAGCTTTCGCCGCTTCTTTCCCTGCGCTTTTCCCTTTTTCCGCACCGGCGGCTTCGGACTTGCTCGCGCTCATCTTGTCTTTCTGTTCCGGTTCGTCGTCAAACGCTGCCGCATGGGCTTTATTTTGTTTCTTGACGACCATCTCCGAATCGACGAAGCAAAGCGGCGGGAACAGCACGCACCACCAATTTTGCCCGGCGGCGGCGCCGATCGATATGCGCAGCGCCTCGTAATCGCCGGCCGGATATACTTGATTGCCGTACATTTTCGTCGGGAACGGGACGAGCCCAAGCTCCACCTGATACGTATAGTCAAAGCCGTTCTGCTGCAGCGTCTCACCGACTACCGCTTCCAGCTCCGGCAAGTGCTTGCGAATGGTTTCGCGCGCCGCCTCCAGGCCGTCGGGTTGTTGAACCCAGCCGGACATCTCCGCAATAACGGCGTCACGGACCTCGCGTTTGATCCATTGGTCGGCAGGCGCATCGGAATTGGCCAGGATGCGCAGGCGGATCGACTCCGCCGGGATGACGCTTGCGCCCGCTTCATCAGCTTTAGACGCCGTGAAGAGCATCGCATTCGCGCGGCTCGACTCCCAGCACATCAGAAGCATCAACAAAGCGAACCCCACATACGCATACCGTTTCCACGCAAACCGTTTGACCATTTCGATCGCCGCCTCTCTCATACTCCAAGCCTGAACCGCTAGCAACTTCGAATCTATCGAATCTAGTTTCTAGTGTTTCCGGCTTTAAGAGAGTCTAAACGTGGCGATCCGTTATATTTTATTGTTACTCCGATACGCGATGACGTGCCGTTCAATGCCGGCCAAGTCGGGAACGACATACAAGTCGTCCCAATCGCCGGCCTGTTCGAGCAGCCCCCGGACCGCTTGCGCTTGCCCGAAGCCGACTTCAAAGCCGACCAGCCGCGGCAAGGCAACGAGCTCGGCCAGCTGGGCCGTCATCCGCCTGTACAGCACGAGACCGTCCTCCCCGCCGTACAGCGCGGTTCGAGGTTCGTACAGCCTGACTTCCGGCTGCAGACCCGGTTCGTCTCCTTCCGGAATGTACGGCGGATTGGACACGAGAATGTCGATCCGTTCACGGCGCTCGATCCACGGACGCAATAGATCTCCTTCGGCGAACGTAACTCTTTCGCCGACGCCGAGACGAAGCGCATTGCTCCGGGCAACGGCAAGCGCCTCCGGCGACAGATCGGATGCCAGCACACGCCATTCGGCGCAAGCTGCGGCTAAAGTCAAGGCAATGGCTCCGCTTCCCGTCCCGATATCGCATACAGTCGGTCGGTGGCGGACGGCCTCTCGCTCCTCTGCCCCGTCTGCATGCCTCAACAAGCCTGTCCCGCTATCCACGGCCTCCGCACTCCAAAGCAACCGTCCGAGACGCAGCACCTCCTCGACGAGCAGTTCCGTCTCCGGTCGCGGAATGAGCACCGCAGGCGTTACTTCGAAAGCATGCCCATAAAACTCCTGCTCCCCGATTATATATTGCACCGGTTCGCCGGCCGCTTTCCGCTCCAGAAGCGCCTTCCAATTTCCTAATTGTTCCACGGGGAACTTTTCTCCCCATCGGAGCAGCATACCGCTGCGGCTTTCCCCGAGCACATGCTCAAGCAGACGTTCAGCGTTCGCTTCCGGATCCCGCACCCCGTGCCGCCGCAAAAAAGAAGAAGCCTCCGAGTAGGCTTCACGTATCGTCAAACGCCGTTCCTCAAGCACCGGCGTACTCTCCTTTTTCCATCTGATCCGTTTGCGCCGCAATCGTAAGCGCCGAAACGATCTCTTCCATATCGCCGTTCAATACGGCGTCCAGCCGGTGCAGCGTCAAGCCGATCCGATGATCGGTCACGCGGCTTTGCGGGAAGTTGTACGTGCGAATCCGCTCCGAACGGTCGCCGGTGCCGACCTTGCTTTTCCGCTCCGCGCCGTACTTCTCCATCTCTTCCTGCTGCATCTTGTCATAGATACGGGCGCGCAGCACTTGCAGCGCCTTCTCTTTGTTCGAGTTTTGCGACTTGCCGTCCTGGCAGGTCGCTACGATGCCCGTAGGGATATGCGTGACGCGAACGGCCGACTTCGTCGTATTGACGGATTGTCCGCCCGCTCCGCTCGAACAGAACGTATCGACGCGAATGTCGTTATCGTGAATCTCGATGTCGAAATCTTCCATCTCCGGCATCACTGCAACCGTCGACGTCGACGTATGAATGCGTCCACCGGACTCTGTTGCCGGTATGCGCTGTACCCGGTGTGCGCCGCTCTCGAACTTCAGTTTGCTGTAAGCGCCCTTCCCGTTCACGAGGAAAATAATCTCTTTGAACCCGCCGAGATCGTTCATGTTCACATCCAGCACTTCCGTCCGCCAGCCTTGCGCGTCCGCGAATTTGGTATACATCCGATACAAATCGGCTGCGAACAAAGCCGCTTCATCGCCGCCGGCCGCGCCGCGGATTTCTACAATTACATTCTTATCGTCGTTCGGATCCTTCGGCATCATCAACACCTTGATCCGCTCTTCCAGCTCGTCCTTGCGCGCGGACAGCTCTTCCAGCTCCATCTTGACGAGCTCTTTCATCTCGTCGTCGAGCTTCTCGTTCTGCATCGCCCGCGCCGCCTCATATTGTTCCATAACGCTCTTATACTCTGTATAAGCTTCATACGTCTCTTGCAGATCCGACTGCTCCTTGGAATACTCGCGAAGCTTCTTGGAATCCGACGCGACATCCGGGTCGCACAACAACTCGCTTAACTTATCGTAACGGTCAGCCAAAGCTTGTAACCGATCCAGCATTCGTCATCCATCCTTTCTTTCCGTAACCCGTTTTTCCTTACTAAGCGACCATCCTGTCCTTCAACACCCATTGCTCCGAGCAGGCGTCTTCTTCATGCCGACCACCGCTGATCTTCCCGCTTCCTCGCGCCAAGGCTGCAGGCACTTGGACCGTCTCTTAGCCTAGCTAAACGTTGAAACGGAAGTGCATGACGTCGCCGTCTTGAACGACATATTCTTTGCCCTCGAGGCGCAGCAAACCTTTTTCCTTTGCAGCATTCATCGAGCCCGAACCGATCAGATCATCGTAGCCGACAACCTCAGCGCGGATAAAGCCGCGTTCGAAATCGGTATGGATTACGCCTGCCGCCTGCGGCGCTTTCATTCCTTTGCGGATCGTCCATGCGCGAACTTCCTGTACCCCTGCCGTAAAATACGTGTACAGCCCGAGCAGCCTGTAAGCGGCACGGATCAATCGGTTCAACCCGGATTCGGCAAGGCCCAGCTCCTCCAGAAACATCTGCTTGTCCTCGCCTTCCAGCTCAGCGATCTCCGATTCCACCTTCGCGCTGATCGGAACCACTTCCGCGCCTTCGAGCGCCGCGTATTCGCGCACTTTCTGCACATACGGATTGCCGTCCGTGTCCGCAACCTCCGCCTCACTGACATTCGCCGCATACAACACCGGCTTCATCGTCAGCAGGTGCAGGTCGCGGATCAGCAAGCGCTCCTCATCACTCAGCTCGACGCTGCGCGCCGGCTTATCGTTGTAGAGCGCCTCCTTAATGCGTTCCAGACACTCGACTTCCTGCGCATATTTTTTGTCGCCGCCCTTCATGTTCTTCCGGGAGCGATCGATTCTTTTGTCCACCGAATCCACGTCCGCCAAAATCAGTTCCAGGTTGATCGTCTCGATATCGCTGATCGGGTCGACCGTTCCGGAAACGTGCGTAATGTTCTCGTCTTGGAAACAGCGTACGACATGCACGATGGCGTCCACCTCGCGGATGTGGGCAAGGAACTTATTGCCGAGTCCCTCGCCTTGGCTTGCGCCCTTGACCAATCCGGCAATATCGACGAATTCGAACGCCGTAGGCACGATGCGATTCGGCACGACGATTTCCGCCAAGCGGGTCAAGCGCTCATCCGGCACCTCCACTACGCCGACATTCGGATCGATCGTGCAGAACGGATAGTTAGCCGACTCCGCACCGGCCTGTGTAATGGCGTTAAACAACGTAGATTTACCGACATTCGGCAAACCGACGATTCCACAAGAAAGACTCATATATAAACAGCTCCTTATGCTCTGAACGGAATTTCAAATCCTGACATTATATTATATCCCAAAAGTAGGCCCCGTGTCATCTCCCTATGGGAAAAACCCTCCTTCCATTCGGAAAGAGGGCATGGTGACGGGCGCGTTACTGCGGCGGCTGCCCCGAAATACGGCGAAGCTCATTGGCCAGCCTGTGGAACTCCGCCTTGGCCGCCTGATCTTCTGCCGTGAAATAGGAGGCTGATAGAAAGCCGATGATCTTGTTCGCATCCTCCGCGCTAATTCGTGTCTGCGGTTCCGGCGCGGGCTCCGTCACAAGGCTGGCCCGGTACTCGTTCACAACGTCCTGAACGAAGCTCTGGAACGTCTTGCCGAGCAGCCGCAGCGGCTCCTGCGGATCGCTTCTCCTTGCCGGATCCAGCATATAGTGCCCGACGATATCGGTAGCCGGGTTTAGTCCGTACCGGTAACAAGCATACGCAAGGACCCATACGTACCGCTTGTAAGATTCCGTCAAGCTGATCCTGCCTCCGTAACAAAGCTCCACCGCGCCCGCCGCGTCGTTAGCGTCGTCGCCGTAACGCGCGTTATCGGTCGTTACGTTGTACACGACGTGATAGGCAATCTCAGCCGGTCCGGTCAGGAACGGTATGCACTCGATGATCTGTTTATCGTCCACAAACAGATGCGCGGAAGATGACATTTCATTGCGGGTATTTTCAAAATAAGACACATTCGCTGCGGCCGTTGACCCCGGATTTCCCGTATCGTGGGCCACCATAAACCGGCAGCGGGCTAACGCCGTCTTCGGACGCCGCTGGCTCGGCCCCGTCAAATAGCGTGGAATGATCTCATATTTCATAACAAAAGCCACCGTGCTCACCACCCTGCGGACATTTCGGAAGGTCTCGGGCGCTGGGGTCCCCAGCCGATCCGACGAGAATCCTTGCCTTACGATCAGCATATGCGAGCGCCCTGCAAGAAGTCCGTGGCATTGCCGGCCTCTATTTGAATATACGTTTGTTAAAATCGTCCCGTTTCGAACTGAAATGGTTTTCCACTTGCTTTTTCAACACAAACGCCCGCAGCGCATTGGCTTTGTCCGTTGGCATGTCGATGTAACGCGCTCCGTAATAGATTACGGTTTCTCCCGGATCCAACCGTATGATCTCGACTTGGCACGGCATCTCGAAGCCCAGGTCCAGCCGAACGTCGGCCATAGCATGCTTGCTTAACTCAATATCGCTCGGCAAAATAAACCCGAGCCCGCTGATGCTAATATTTCGAACCTCCAGCGCGACATGCTCCTTCAACAGTTGGAGCTCCGCATTCGGTTCGCGGATCGAGAGCAGGTGTCCGTCATGTTTGACGTCGACCCGCGGGTTCTCCCGCTTCTCGGCGAACCGGCTCCGATTCTGAGGGGGGTTGATAACCATCAGCGCTCCTTGATCTTTAGCTACGACCGTCGATTGGAACGTATAGATTCCGCCGGGTGAATAGACCGTTAATTTAACCGTATCCCCAAGCTCGAACGCCTTGTATTCCGAAATCTCAACTTCAAGAATATCACCCTCGGCATAAGTCAAAATGCCGGTCGAAACGAAATCCCGCTTCTCCACCGCCACCCGGCTGTTCAGCAGTATTCCGCTTGGGCTTCTATACGTTTCGTGGGTAAACTCGTAGGATATTTTTTCACTCGTAACGGACTTCATCACCTTCGTTACCACCTTTCGCTCTCATGTCGTCGTAAAAAATAAGCTGCATCTCAACATGCGAGACTACAGTCTGTTCACCGGTGCGCCCAATCGGCGGCCAGGCTGTCGTCATCCTCAATAAAGAAGATCTTAGACCCTAAGCTTTGCGTCCTTGCCTTTCGACAAGTTTGTCAAAAAAATGAATGATAACGACTATTTAACTAAACTTCACATCACCGAACTTGGGTACATATGCCCACATCTTGATCTCATTATAGGTGTTTCCTAAATCCCCTTCAAGAATATTCACACTTTTCACAAAAAATTAACAGCGCTTTTCCGTAAAAAAATTATTCACATGTTAACCGTTCTGTGGATAACTTATATATCCACACCCGGACTTGCCCTAAAAGCGCGATTTACCTACAATGGGGATAAGAAATTAATCCTCTTTATCCACATACTTATCCACAGCATGTGAGTAAGAATGCTTGTTCGTTTTTCTTACCCGCAATCGACGAATGACTAATGATGAATGAGGTGTAACGATTGATAGCCATAGAAGAACACGAGTATTTTATGCGGGCGGCAATCGAAGAAGCGCGGAAAGCCGAAGCGATCCGCGAAGTGCCGATCGGAGCGGTCATTGTTCGCGGCAGCGACATTATCGGCCGCGGTCATAACGTTCGGGAAACGGCCAAAGATCCGCTTGCCCACGCCGAACTGATCGCGATTAAACAAGCGAGCGAACAGCTGGACGCCTGGCGGTTGCTGGAATGCCGGCTTTATGTGACCCTTGAGCCGTGTCCGATGTGCGCCGGAGCGATCGTCCAGGCGCGAATTCCGCAAGTGATTTACGCATCCCCGGACCCAAAGGCCGGCTGCGCGGGGACGCTGATGAACCTGCTGCAGGAAGATAGATTTAACCATCGCGTCGACGTGATTCAAGGCGTTCTGCAGGAAGAATGCAGTTCCATGCTCACCCAATTTTTCCGTAGATTAAGGGGGAAGACGTAACCTAATTCCCTTTACAACGCCTATTTACCCATGCTAAAATATAATCGTTTCAGAAGTTCGAGACGTGGCTCAGCTTGGTAGAGCGCTTGGTTCGGGACCAAGAGGTCGCAGGTTCAAATCCTGTCGTCTCGACCATCCTATATGAACTACGAATTGCGGCGTAAACCGCAATTTTTTTATGCCCAAATTCCGATATCCCTCTCTTCTCCCGTTGTTTTCCCTCTCTCCCTTCAGTCTATTTTGTTAGCCCGTTCTCCGGCTTCCCGGCTATCACTGTACCGGCCGGTTATACGACGGATGGCTTGGGGGTCGGCATCGAATTTTTGGGCCGCGCCTTCGATGAAGCAACCTTGATTAAACTGGCCTACGCTTATGAACAGGGCACCCATCACCGGAAGCCTCCCGTTCTGGTTCCTTAAGGCCAGGGTCCTAAATAAAATCCCCTTCGTGCCGCTCTATTTCATACATAGCAGCCCGAAGGGGATTATTCCATATTTTCGACTCTTAGCCAGGGTTCGATTCGTTATTTGGGCCCTGCACTTCAACCTGCACGTCCTGCGGTAGCACTAACGTAACAGACATCTCCGGGTAGACCGAATTCAGGCCGCGGTAGACCGGAGGACGCTTCACCTGCACATACATCGTGTCGCCAACCGTTCGCACCGTGTAGAATTGCTCCTTGTCGACCGTCGGACGGTCTCCTTCCTGTACGCGGGTTCGGTAGGTGCCGAACAGGTGCATGGAACGCTCCGCCGTTTTGTCGATGCGAACCGGTTCGCCGGATGTTTGCACGACCAGCTTTTGGATGGCCGGATTTACCGGTTCCTGCAGTTCGGGCAAATCCGCCGTGACCTCGACTTCGCCTACGAGTTTGCATACTTCATCCGTCACCCCGAGACCGGTCAGCATCGTAAACATGAAACAGCCGGCGAACAACACCCCGACGAACAGGACGCTCATCCAATCATACCGGATGACCTCGCTCTCTTTCTTGGCGATGAACACATACGCGAGGATCTCCAGGCCAAGCAGCACAAGGACAATCGGCCACCAGCGGATGAAGCTGGTGAATGCGCCAAGTCCCTGCCATTGCGATAAGAACAGGAGGACTCCGAAGCCGATCAGCGTGAGCCCCATCGACAACGTGCCTACGCGCCATTTTCTCAATCTACTCCCCCCGCTTCCCTTTCTTGCCGCCCCATAATAGGCGTATCCCCCCGCCAATCAGCAGTACCGAAACGATAAAGGTTTGAAAATAGGTATGGTACCAGTTCAACACCCGCGACCGTACTTCTCTCGGCAGCCAAAGATCAAGCATATTCAACAGCACCTGATCCAGCAAATAATACAAACCCAGACCAAGCAATCCGATTCCGATCCAACGCTGCCGGTGGACGAGCCAATCCACGATGGGTGCATCCGTCAACGGCTCCCTGCCGGATTTCGAGATCTGCTGCAGCGCGTCGAAGAAGCTGTAAAACCATAGAATCGGAATCAAGAACAAAAATAACGACAACCGGAGCGCATCCATAAAATAAACGCTGAACAGAAAAGCCGCCATCAGCTGCAATCCCCGTTTTTGCAGGCCCAGGTACATATGTCCCGCTCCCGGAAACATGGACAGCAGCATCGCAATCGTTTTGTTTTTCTTGCCCGATTCGCGGCCGTCCTGAAAATCTTCGAATATCGTCCGATCAACCAGCGTCTCGCCCCGCTGCTTCCGGTGTAACTGCTGGACGCAGTCGAATAACCCATAGAGCCAAATAATCGGCAGCCCGCCCAGCAGGACCAGGAAATCATCCTGATTCGTCATCGCGGTTAAAAAAACCGTTACAACCCCCAGACCGAAGAACAACGCCAGGAACGCGAGACCGCGCTGCATCAGCCCGAGCTGGAAGTGTCCGAGTCCCGGAAGGAAGGATAGAAGTATCGTAAAGTGACGATCGCTTACGCTGCCGGACGGATATTGCGGCGGCACGCTGCCATATCGCGGTGGTTCCCCTTCCGAAGGCCGCTCCCGCTCCATGTGTCGCGGCATAGCTTCAGGCCCATAGGGCCGCTCAGAAGCTTGCTCAGGGCCATAGGAACGGCTGCCGGCATGATTAGGGGATCCCCATTCGGCATGAGCCGGGTAGGGCGGTCCTGCAGCAATCGTACGCACAATATCGAAGAGGCTGCCGAACCAAATCAGAAAGGCAATGATCAGCGTGGCGACTGCCACTTCTTCTATATTTTCCGATAGCAGGAATAAAGTCATGACCAACGATCCCAAGAAGGCCCCACCGAATAGAACGCCTTTCAATGCGCGGCCCATGTACAAGTGACCTAGACCCGGAATCAGAGACAACATGAATGCTACAGTAGGGTTTTTATGTCTATTCATCACGTTTCCCTCTCTCTTCTTGTTTCGGTTGAATGGCATCGAGCATCCCGATCGTTTTGTCCATCAGCTGGTCGCTGAATGAACGGTACGGTACGGAATCCGCCTCCGCATGCGATTTCGGATCCAGCGCATTCACCTGCTGGGTGAAAATTTGAAACACCCCCGAGCCCATCAATAAGAGCGTAACCGCCGCGGCCACCGCATAATGGAAGATCGGGTGCCGCGTCCATGCTCGCCGGTATGCGCTATGATGCAAATGAGCGTCGTGTCCATGTGAACGATCCGCCTGCTGCTCAAGATGCTCGTCCCACCGCAGCATCGTTATTTCCGTCAAGGTGTGCATATCCGGCTGCGGCAGACGCTCGGCGGCCTTGTCCAGGCAGGTCATATAAAGCTCCAAACAGTGGTCGCATGCCTTCATATGATCCTCGCAGCGGTCCCGCTCATCGGCTGACAGCTCATCGTTGATATAGAGCAGCCATGCTTCCTCCGAAATGTGGATCATCCCCGATCCTCCTCCTTCCATGCTTTGCGCAAATATTGTTTGGCCCGGTACAGCTTCGATTCTACGGTTTTTAACGCAATCTGCTGTTCCTGTGCAATTTGTTGATACGATTTTTCCTCAATATAAAAGGCGTACACGACGTCCCGGTAATGCTCCGGCAGCTGGTCCACATAATTGCGCACCCTCTCCCGCTTCTCCCGTTCGAGCAACGTATCTTCGACGGTATTCGGGCCCACTCTGGCCGCAACCGGCTCAAGCTCCTCCCAATCGGAGGTTAGCTGCTCCTTCTTGCGTTCCTTCGATCGCTTATAATCGATCGCCTTATTGACCGCTATGCGTGTAATCCATGATTTAAATCCTTGATGCCGGTATTGGGGGAGAGCCGCAAAGATGTTGATCAGCGCTTCCTGCATCACGTCTTCGGCGTCTTTCACCGAATGGAGCACGCCGTACACCGCTTGAAACAAATAACGGCCGTAACGGTCGACAAGCTCGCGGAACGCTTCCCGGTCGCCCGCCATCAAGCGCGCAATCCAAGCTTCTTCCGTAATTGTTCTCCCCCTCCTCTCCTGTTTACTTAGACGAATCGAGCTTTACAAAACCCTGCAAGCGCATGGTTTATATTTTTTTCATGCGGCTGTCTTAGTCTGGATTCCCTCCATGCCCTTCGGTATGTTATAATAACTTTGTTTCAAGTCCCCGTAGCTCAACAGGATAGAGCAGTCCTCTCCTAAAGGACCGATAGAGGTTCGAGTCCTCTCGGGGACGTAAAGTCCATTACATCCGGCGCATAAGGCTCGTCCCCCCGCGGAACACTAGGGCGGAGGTGATACGGATGGCCAATGAGCAGGATCAAACGGAAGAAATTTACCTTTACAACAACGAAGGCATTAATGATGTGAAGACCGATGCGACGGCAACCGTAACGACAACCGGTGTAGCCGCAAATGACAACGACGAAGTGACAAACGAACGTCGTAAGGATAACTGTTCCCCATCGTCCTAACAAACGAAGAAGGGCCCGCAGCTGCGATTGGATCGTGCCGGCGGGCTCTTTTAGTTCCGAATTTTCTACATTCTCCTTACTCCGTTAACACCCATGGTCCGTCTTTCGTAATGGCAACCGTATGCTCGAATTGCGCCGATAAACTGCCGTCCACCGTACGTGCCGTCCACCCGTCGAAATCAATGAACATTTCCAGCTTACCGGCGTTCACCATCGGTTCGATGGTGAACACCATGCCTTCTTGCAGCCGAAAGCCGCGTCCCGGCTTCCCCGCATGCGGAAAGGAAGGCTCCTCGTGCATCGACCGTCCGATCCCATGGGCGACCAGATCGCGGACAATCGAGTAGCCTGCTCGTTCCGCATGCTGTTGAATGACATGAACTACATCCCCGATCCTGTTGCCGACGACGGCTTGAGGAATGGCGAGCTCCAGACATTCCCGCGTGACCTGCACCAGCCGTGCCGCTTGCGGCGAAAGGTTCCCGACGGCGTACGTTTGGCACGTATCGGCACACCACCCGTCGTAACGGCAGACGATGTCCATTTTGACAATATCGCCTTCCTGAAGAGGTTCTGTATTCGGAAATCCGTGCGCAATAACGTCATTAACCGAAGCGCAGGTAGCGAAGGGATACCCTTTGAACCCCTTCGTCACTTGTTCCGCTCCATGATCCGTAATGAACTTCTCGGCAAAATCGTTAATCGCGAGTGTTGTTATTCCCGGACGAATCATTTTTGCGATCTCTTTATGACATGCTGATAGAATGGCACCCGCTTTACGCATTTTCAGCATCTCTTCCTTCGTTTTCAAGATAATCATCCGCTATCCTCCTTCAAATTTACATGATTTATTTTACGCTTTTTTAGAATAAAATGCTCCTCTCGCAAAAATCATTATATTTTACGTAAATATGCTAAAAAAAACATTAGAATTCAAGGTTGCTTGTTCTCTTTTTAATTACCTCGTGGTAAAATAAGGGGTAAATCTCGAAAAAATAAACCCGAGGTGGATATGGAGATGCCGGCAAACACTTTCTACATCGTTTATGATGAGTTTTCGATTTCCATTTGCACGTTAATGGATGATGTTTGCGAAGCCATCGCCGGCGGCGCTTTGTTATACGGGTATACGGATAATGAGGCCATGGCGCAAATTTTACTCAACGAATGCTTTCAAATCGTCGAAAAAAACAATTAACGCTCTCTCACAACTAAGCCCCTCACACACAAATAAAACAGCCTCCTACTCTCTAAAGCGTCAGCTTGCATCGAATATCTTTGATGCGGCCGCGCTTTAGTTGGTAAGAGGCTGATTTTTTTAGCCTTCGCCGTTATTTTGACGGCTGTGGTTTTCGTTTTTGATTCGCTTCGAGCCCGGCTTTGGTCCGGTCCGTTGACGCTGTTCGTTCTGATTCTCCTGGCCGCTCGGCGGGTTTACCGGTTGCGGAATGTCTTTAGGCATAATCATTCAGCCCCCTCTAGATTTATTGAATATCCGAGATACCGGATGCATGGGCGTGCTTCTTGTCGTGGTTAAGCGCATCCTGATGGCGATGGTCATTCGTTTGCTGCTGTACCTGCTGCGCTTGATGACTCGTAACGGCAATATGCTCGAGGTCTTTAACCACGTTCTGCAAATTTTTATCTACGTTGCTTTTATTTTTCGTCATCGTTCAATGCCTCCCTCTTAACGCGTCGTCAGCGCATGAAGCTGCTGCGCGCATTCATGGATGTGCCTTACGTAGTCGTCCACTAACGTCTGGATCACGTCCGTGCGCTCGTCCACATTGTTGCCATCGCGTTCCACATCGACCAGATCGACCTTTACTTCCCGCGAATCGACATACGTACACTTAAAGTCGAAGCTGTAGTCGTTTCGCCCTGCCGTTGTGATATGAACGCGAAGCACATTGGAATCAGCTTCATCGGCGAACACTTCTGCCCGGTCGGAAGCATTCAATACGGTTGGCAGCGTCCGCGACCATGCCTGAACCAGCTCCTGTTGATCGATCCGCAATTGATCCGATTTCGCCATGATGTCATTAACACCTCCATACCTATAAAATGCGGATTCTCCAACCTCTCTATACTTCACCCGGCGTTGAAAAATTAGGAACCGCCACGATTAATCGGGCTCGGCGCTCGACTCGACGACAGCTACTCCTAGTCGCTGTGCCCGGCAGCGCTAGACATATAAGAAAAACGCCTGACGGCGTCCTTTAGTTCGTACGATTTAGTTCATACGTGCAAAATAGCCGGGTGCGGGGAACAATCTACATCCGGCTTATTTTCTTACGTCGCTAATCCTGTACTCGTAACCATGAATTCCTTTGTAATATTCCGGGTACATGCCTCCTCCACATTCTTCGCAGCGGAATTGCGGAGGTACTGTTGGATCTCCATCATCCATCGCATCGAAATTTAGAACGACATTCAGCGGAATCTCTTCTGTTGTATGACATTGAAGACAGATGTAGGTTACTTTCGCTTTGCTATGCAGCCCGCTTTGCGGCTTTTTCTTTTTCTTCGCTACCTTTCGTTTCTTTGACACCGGCGACATCCCGAATCATCCTCTCCAGACATGCCTTTGAGGTGGAGCACACCGCGTACTTCACCTTCAACTTCCCATCCTCAAGGCAGGCTTCTCCCTTGTATTCGTAATAACTTTCGCATTTTGGGCAACATGGCGGCTTCCCCGTCTGCTCCTTGATCCGTTCACTCCACGTTCTGCGTTTTAATATCCGCTTTGCCTTGACCATCCATCTTCTCGCGGCTTTTTGCCACTCACTGACTAACTTCTTGCACAGGCTCTTGATCCGCCGCGAATAAACCCCGTAGTAACGGATCGTTTTGAAGTTTTCATCCGGAATATGCCGTACAAGTCTACCAATAAATTCTTCTACCGAAATCGTCTCGGTCTTCTCTTCCCCGTCATTCTTATCCCGGTAACGAAATGTCACCTTTTCTCCGTCATACGCTTCGATCCGGCTAACCGCTATCGCTGGTCTTCTCATGTATCGCCCGATATATCCGAGTTGCTGCTTGACGTTCCCTTTCTGTTTCGGAGCATGCACATAGAAGCCTTCTCCGTTCTCCGAGTAAGCTTTTTGCAAACGGGACTGCACTTGCTTTTTCTCTTGTTCACTTAACTTTCGACGAATCAGCTTCAAAACAACCGTCTGCCATTGCTTACGCAGCATCTCGAACGGAATAAAATCGTATGTTTTCCACTCGCCGGTCTTCTTCATTCCTCCCATCGTTACGAGCATATGTACATGAGGATTGAAGTTAAGCCGTGCCCCAAACGTATGCAACCCGGCTACGATTCCGGGAGTTACCTTATGTTTCTTCTCAAAATGTTCTTTGACTAAGCGTACCGCTTCATCCATAAATTCTTTGAGTAATTTTGCCCGATGGAGCAGAAAGATTTCCCATAATCCTTCGTCGATCGTGAAGACGACATGGCGATGGTTGACTTGGAATACATCTTGTTCCAGGAGACGTGCCCATTCCTCTGTTTCTCCGCATGAACAGGTCGTACAGAATCTTCCTTTACAACGATACGGAACGAGCCGTAGGTCATGACATCCTTCACATACCATCAGCTTAAAACCGTTTCTGGGATCCCCGCATCGACGGAACTTCTCTACTTCCTTCCGTACATTGGCACGCAGCTTGCCACCATGTTTTGCCACAAACCGATCCCAGTGCCCTCGCTCATCAAAGAAGATTCGTTTCAAGATGTTCGTCTCCATACCCTAACCTTACCAAAAACAGAAATAAGGCGGAAGACCATGCTTCCACCTCGAAATTTTATAAATTCTATAATGTCTAAAAAGGCCACCGACGAAGTCGATGACCTTGTTGCTATCTATGTAGGCACGTAGATACCTGTTATTTAAAATAATGGCGGAGAGGGTGGGATTCGAACCCACGGTGCCCTCACGAACACGGCGGTTTTCAAGACCGCTGCCTTAAACCACTCGACCACCTCTCCGGGTGACAGATGCATTGTATCACAACTGCCAAACCGGATTCAAGCGCTAAATTTTACTGATGCGTTCGATGCCGCCCATATAAGGCCTTAACACCTCAGGGATGAGCACGCTGCCGTCTTCCTGCTGGTAGTTCTCCAGAATAGCCGCTACCGTTCGTCCTACCGCAAGCCCCGAGCCGTTCAGCGTATGCACGAACTCCGGCTTTGCTTTTGCTTCGCGGCGGAACCGAATATTAGCGCGACGCGCCTGGAAATCCTGAATGTTGCTGCACGATGAAATCTCGCGGTACGTATTGCTGCTAGGCAGCCAAACTTCGAGATCGTACGTCTTCGTCGATGAAAAGCCGATATCGCCCGTACAAAGCACGAGAACGCGGTATGGCAGCTGCAGCAGCTGCAGCACCTTCTCGGCATCCGCCGTCATCTTCTCGAGCTCCTCATTCGAACTCTCCGGCGTCGTCAGCTTAACCAGCTCCACTTTGTTGAACTGATGCTGACGAATCAAGCCGCGGGTATCCCGTCCGGCCGAACCTGCCTCAGATCGGAAGCAAGCGCTCAAAGCCACATAATATTTCGGCAGCTCTTCCACCGACAAAATATCGTCACGGTGATAGTTCGTCACCGGCACTTCCGCGGTTGGGATCAGGTAATAATCCATCCCCTCGAGCTTGAACACGTCCTCCGCAAACTTCGGAAGCTGTCCGGTTCCCGTCAAACTATCGCGATTCACGATTTGCGGCGGCAGCACTTCCTGATAGCCATGCTTGTCCGCATGCAGATCCATCATGAAGTTAAACAATGCGCGCTCTAGACGGGCGCCTAAGCCCTTGTAGAACACGAAGCGCGAGCCGGTCACTTTCGCCGCAGCTTCAAAA
This sequence comes from Paenibacillus sp. JCM 9796, assembly GCF_055379675.1. Classification (NCBI taxonomy): domain Bacteria; kingdom Bacillati; phylum Bacillota; class Bacilli; order Caryophanales; family Paenibacillaceae; genus Paenibacillus; species Paenibacillus sp. JCM 9796. Next base: position 2,814,723 of record NZ_AP043723.1, on the reverse strand, counting down.
TCTAGAATGCCCAGCTGCTGCGCTACTTCCCAATGCGGCTTCGGTTCATAAGAGAATGCAGGCACCTCGCCTATACGGCGAATCTCCACGTTCTCCTCTTCGCTGAAGCCGATCGGCACGTCGCTCTGTGGAATATTCGGAATAGATAGTAAGATCGCGTCCAGTTGCGTTTCAAGCTCACGAATTTCTTCATCCAGTGATTTGATCCGGTCTCCGACGACCTTCATCTCCTCGATCAGATGGTCCGCGTTTTCCTTCGCCTTCTTCAGTTGCGCCACTTCTTGAGACACAACATTCCGGCGATTTTTCAATTGCTCCGTTTCTTGCAAAAGCTCTCTGCGCTTCGTATCGAGCGCTGTGAAACGATCAAGCTCCTCGAAGTTTTTCCCCCGGTTCGCCATCGCTTGCTTCACTTGATCCAGATCGCTTCGCAGCAATTTAACATCCAACAAGGAGATCCCTCCTACCTCGTCTCACGTACCATATCTAGAAAATAGCCATGCATGCGTTCATCATCGGTCAATTCCGGATGAAACGAAGCGGCCAGCAGATGTCCTTGTCTTGCGGCTACGATGGAACCTTGATAGGTAGCCAGAACTTCCACTCCATCCCCGACTTGCTCAATTAACGGGGCGCGGATGAATACGGCGCGTACGTCTTTAGCAATGCCTTTTACATCCAAATCGGTTTCGAAGCTCTCACGCTGACGACCGAAAGCGTTCCGAGCCACCCGGATATCCATCAGCCCGAGATGAGTCTCGTCCTGCCCGACAATATCATTCGCAAGCACGATCAAACCGGCACAAGTGCCGAAAATCGGTTTGCCCTGCCGCGAAAATTCGCGTAGGGCCTCGATAAATTGATATGTGCGCATCAGCTTGCCGATCGTAGTGCTTTCGCCTCCGGGGATCACGATCCCCTGGATGTCGTCAAGCTGCTCCGTCCGTTTCACAATAACGCCTTCACCGCCGGCTTTCTCGATTAACCGAATATGCTCGGTGACGGCGCCCTGCAACGCCAAAACACCTATCTTCATGTCGCTCAACCTCTTCCTTCCGCGGCTGTTATACTCGGTTTACCAGCCGCGATCCTGCATACGTTCCGACACGTGCAGCTTCGAAATTTCGATGCCTTTCATCGGCGTACCCAAGTTTTTCGAAATGTTGGCAATTAGCTCATAGTCGGTATAATGCGTCGTCGCTTCGACAATCGCTTTCGCGAACTTCTCCGGGTTATCCGATTTGAAGATACCGGAGCCGACAAATACGCCGTCCGAACCGAGGTGCATCATCAATGCGGCATCGGCCGGTGTCGCCACGCCGCCTGCGGCAAAGTTTACAACCGGCAAACGACCGGTTTCATGTACTTGCAGCAGCAGCTCGTAAGGAGCGCCCAAGTTTTTTGCTTCCGCCATCAGCTCGTCTTTGGACAAGCTCTGCACTTTGCGAATTTGACCCGTAATCATGCGCATATGACGAACGGCTTCCACAATGTTTCCTGTCCCCGGCTCGCCCTTCGTACGAAGCATGGAAGCTCCTTCGCCGATCCGACGGAGCGCCTCGCCAAGATCTCTTGCGCCGCATACGAACGGTACGGTAAATTCTTTTTTATTAATGTGGAACACTTCGTCAGCAGGTGTCAGCACTTCGCTCTCGTCGATATAGTCGACGCCCATCGATTCCAACACTTTCGCCTCGACAAAATGCCCAATACGCGCTTTGGCCATTACGGGAATAGATACAACTTTCATAACTTCTTCTACGATCGTCGGGTCCGCCATACGAGCAACGCCGCCTGCTGCACGAATATCCGAAGGCACCCGTTCCAAAGCCATAACGGCTGAAGCGCCTGCCGCCTCTGCAATACGTGCTTGCTCTGCATTCATGACGTCCATGATGACGCCGCCTTTTTGCATTTCGGCCATACCTTTTTTAACGCGAGATGTTCCAGTTTCCATGTCCGACTCCTCCCGAGACTCTGCTTTTATGTTGGCACGTTCCTTTACTTAGGACAAACTAACTAAAGAAATATTTTACATGAACTGTTCTAAATGTACAACCCATACGCTCGGATTTTAACCGTTCTTGGCACCGGAGAGCGTATCGATGAAAAATTGTTTAATCGCCCGGAAAAATAACCGGAACCAGCCGGCTTTCTCCACCTCTTCCGTGGTGATTAAATTTACGTTGTATTCTTTGCCTTCATAAGTCACTTTAGCCGTACCTACCACTTGGCCTTTCTCAATCGGCGCTGTTAATTTCGATTCGTCCAGGGCCTGGGCGGTGACTTTGAATTGATCGTCCGGCGTCCCTTTTTTCGCGATGAGCGTGAGTCCGGTTTGCGTCACCACAGGAACTTCCAATTGCACGCCTTTTTTAATATTGACCGTTTTCAACGAATCTATTTCAGCTTTTGCCGTTAGTACTTGTTTCGGGGCAAAATTATTAAAACCGTAGTCCAGCACTTTACGGGTTTCGATAAACCGCGCCTCTTCTTTCGGGCCTGTGCCCATCACCACACTGATCAACCGCATGCCGTTACGTTCGGCCGTGCCGGTGAAGCAGTAGCCGGCCTCATCGGTATGACCCGTTTTCAACCCGTCCAAACCTTCATACGCATATTTAGCAAAGTTTTTATTGCTTTTATTATCCGCCAGCATCCAGTTCCAGTTGATCATAGGCGATTTGTCCGTCTCACGGAATTTGCGAGCCGGCGTCTTCGTGTATTCCAGCAGGTTCTTGTGGTCGTTGATAAGATGGTAAGCAATCAGGGCGGCATCTTTGGCGCTTAGAAGCGTCTCACCCTGCAGTTCTTTGGGAGCATACTTGCCCATATCGGCGCGCGACAACCCCGTCGAATTAATAAAATGCGCATCCGGTGACAATCCGAACTCCTTCGCCTTCTCGTTCATCATTTTCGCGAAGCTTTCTTCCGAACCGGCAATCGCTTCAGCCAGAGCAACCGTGGCATCGTTGGAGGAGTAGATCGACATGGCTGCAAACATATTGTCGACGGTCGCTTGTTCGTTCAACGCGAGCAACTGACCCGAGCCGATCGCGTCAGCCGCGGCAGGCGTCGTATTCACCATATCCGTCGTTTTGATTTTACCGCTTTCTATCGCATCCATTACCAAGTATTCGGTCATCATCTTGGCCATACTTGCAGGAGGCAGCGCCTTATCGGCATTATATTCATATAAGATTTGCCCCGTACTAGCCTCCATCAATATGGCCGAGGACGCATTCAGCTGCAAGTCGGCCGTATTCGTATCGGCGGCGCTCGCTTGAGGAGGCTGCACGAGAGCAAGGGATGTGTTCAAGAAAAGGGCTACAGCAACAACCGAACAAATTCGTTTTACGTTTACAAACAATCATCTCACTCCTATGATTTAATAATAAATAAGAAAACAAGTTTAATTGTACCACAAGCCACTTATAAGGTAAAAAAAGCTTGTTCCTTCCAATAAAAACAGAAACGGAAGCCGCAGCTTCCGTCCCTTTGATAGGCTATATAATTCTTATAACGAATAGTTAGGCGCTTCTTTCGTAATATGCACATCATGCGGGTGGCTTTCGCGCAGCCCTGCGCCTGTAATTCGAATGAAAGACGTATCATTGATCAACGAAAGGATGTTCGGGGAACCGCAATAACCCATTCCGGAACGAAGTCCGCCGACTAGCTGATACAATGTGTCTGCGAGCGGTCCTTTATAAGCGACCCGACCTTCGATACCTTCCGGAACCAGCTTGCTTTCGTTCTCTTGAAAATACCGGTCCTTACTTCCTTCCTTCATCGCACCGAGCGAGCCCATTCCGCGGTATACTTTAAACCGGCGACCCTGATAAATCTCCGATTCACCCGGACTTTCTTCCGTTCCTGCAAAAAGACTTCCGATCATCACAGCACTTGCGCCCGCGGCAATCGCTTTTGTTACGTCGCCGGAGTACTTGATGCCGCCGTCAGCGATAATTGGTACGTTGTAACTGCGCGCTACACTGGCGCAATCGTAGATGGCCGTAATTTGCGGTACGCCGATACCGGCAATGACACGCGTCGTACAGATCGAGCCCGGTCCGATACCTACCTTCACGATACTAGCCCCGGCTTCAATCAAATCCCGGGTGCCATCACCCGTTGCTACGTTACCTGCCATAATCGTCAACTCCGGGTATTGCTCCCGAATGGCTCTCACCGTGTTGAGGATATTAATGTGATGGCCGTGTGCAGAGTCCACGACGATTAAGTCGGCACCGGCTTCAACCAAGGCCGCCGTACGTTCTAACACGTCTTTGGATACGCCGACTGCAGCACCTACGAGTAACCGTCCATGCTCGTCTTTAGCCGAATTCGGAAACTGGATCGCTTTCTCGATGTCTTTGATCGTAATCAGACCTTTAAGGATCATTTGATCATCGACTAAAGGAAGTTTCTCGATCTTATGTCTTTGGAGGATGCCTTCCGCTTGCTGAAGCGTAGTGCCTACCGGAGCCGTGACCAGGTTGTCCTTTGTCATGACATCTTTGATTTTGATGGAATAATCATGAACAAAACGAAGATCGCGGTTGGTCAGGATACCGACCAATCTTTTATTGTCATCACAAACAGGTACGCCTGAGATGCGGTACTTGGCCATCAACTCTTCCGCGTCATACACATGATGTTCTGGAGTCAAATAAAAAGGATTTGTAATTACGCCGCTCTCCGAACGCTTAACACGATCGACTTCTTCCGCTTGCTGCGCGATCGGCATATTTTTGTGAATGATTCCGACTCCGCCTTCTCTAGCTATTGCTATTGCGAGCTTCGATTCCGTAACGGTATCCATCGCAGAGCTGATGAAGGGGATATTGAGCTTAATCTTGCTTGTCAGTTCTGTGCTGATATCAATCTCTTTACCGAAAACATTCGACTTTCGCGGTACGAGCAACACGTCATCAAACGTTAATCCTTCTTTTTCAAACTTAGACTCCCACACGTAATAAATCCTCCTTATTGAATACTTGCCGAAATATATTATTGCAATCTTACCAAAAGCTCATTTTTGGTGTCAAGCAAAAAGCTGTGTCCATTTTCAAACCATTTTCAATTTGAAATAAAATAAAAGAGCCCTCCTGGATAGTATTCTACCCAAAAAGACTCTTAATCCGCTTGGCGACGTTCTACTCTCCCAGGACCCTGCGGTCCAAGTACCATCGACGCTGGAAGGCTTAACGTTCGTGTTCGGGATGGGTACGCGTGGTTCCCTTCCGCCATCATCACCAAACGGATGTCGATGCTTCTGCCGCGAAACATCAGATCTTGCCATTCAAGGCGGCTTGCACCTTGAAAACTGGATACGAAACTCAGCATGCTGAATGCTTTGACTTCACTAAAGTAAAAGTCTTTTTGGATAAGCCCTCGACCGATTAGTATTCGTCAGCTCCACACGTTGCCGCGCTTCCACCCCGAACCTATCAACCTCGTCGTCTACAAGGGGTCTTACATACTGGGAAATCTCATCTTGAGGGGGGCTTCACGCTTAGATGCTTTCAGCGCTTATCCCGTCCGTACTTGGCTATCCAGCCGTGCTCCTGGCGGAACAACTGGTACACCAGCGGTACGTCCATCCCGGTCCTCTCGTACTAAGGACAGCTCCTCTCAAATTTCCTGCGCCCACGACAGATAGGGACCGAACTGTCTCACGACGTTCTGAACCCAGCTCGCGTACCGCTTTAATGGGCGAACAGCCCAACCCTTGGGACCTACTTCAGCCCCAGGATGCGATGAGCCGACATCGAGGTGCCAAACCTCCCCGTCGATGTGGACTCTTGGGGGAGATAAGCCTGTTATCCCCAGGGTAGCTTTTATCCGTTGAGCGATGGCCCTTCCATGCGGTACCACCGGATCACTAAGCCCGACTTTCGTCCCTGCTCGACCTGTTTGTCTCGCAGTCAAGCTCCCTTATGCCTTTGCACTCTTCGAATGATTTCCAACCATTCTGAGGGAACCTTGGGGCGCCTCCGTTACTCTTTAGGAGGCGACCGCCCCAGTCAAACTGCCCACCTGACACTGTCCCCGTACCGGTTCACGGTACCAGGTTAGAACTCCGATACGATCAGGGTGGTATCCCAACGGCGCCTCCACCCACGCTGGCGCGCAGGCTTCCCAGGCTCCCACCTATCCTGTACAGATCGTACCAAAGTCCAATATCAAGCTGCAGTAAAGCTCCATGGGGTCTTTCCGTCTTGTCGCGGGTAACCTGCATCTTCACAGGTATTAAAATTTCACCGGATCTCTCGTCGAGACAGCGCCCAAGTCGTTACGCCATTCGTGCGGGTCAGAATTTACCTGACAAGGAATTTCGCTACCTTAGGACCGTTATAGTTACGGCCGCCGTTTACTGGGGCTTCGGTTCACAGCTTCGGGTTGCCCCTAACCGCTCCCCTTAACCTTCCAGCACCGGGCAGGCGTCAGCCCGTATACTTCGCCTTGCGGCTTCGCACAGACCTGTGTTTTTGCTAAACAGTCGCTTGGGCCTTTTCACTGCGGCCCCCTCGGGCTATTCACCCTACCGAGGCACCCCTTCTCCCGAAGTTACGGGGTCATTTTGCCGAGTTCCTTAACGAGAGTTCTTCCGAGCGCCTTAGCATGCTCTGCTCGCCTACCTGTGTCGGTTTGCGGTACGGGCACCTTCTCCCTGGCTAGAGGCTTTTCTTGGCAGCCTGAACTCATGACCTTCGGTACTTAAATTTCCCTCCCCATCACAGCCCAGCCTTACGGTGTGCGGATTTGCCTACACACCAGCCTCACTGCTTGGACGAGCATCCATCAGCTCGCGTCACTATCCTTCTGCGTCACCCCATCGCTCATAACGGTTCACGGTGGTACAGGAATTTCAACCTGTTGTCCTTCGACTACGCCTTTCGGCCTCGCCTTAGGTCCCGACTTACCCTGAGCGGACGAACCTTCCTCAGGAACCCTTAGGCTTACGGCGGATCAGATTCTCACTGATCTTTTCGTTACTCATACCGGCATTCTCACTTGTATGCAGTCCACCAGTCCTCACGATCCAGCTTCTACCCGCATACAACGCTCCCCTACCCCAGCGCAATCACTTGCGCTCGTCATAGCTTCGGTGGTGTGTTTAGCCCCGTTACATTTTCGGCGCAGAGTCACTCGACCAGTGAGCTATTACGCACTCTTTCAATGGTGGCTGCTTCTAAGCCAACATCCTGGTTGTCTGTGCAACTCCACATCCTTTCCCACTTAACACACACTTGGGGACCTTAGCTGATGATCTGGGCTGTTTCCCTCTTGACAATGGATCTTAGCACTCACTGTCTGACTCCCGGGATAACGTCTGTGGCATTCAGAGTTTGACTGGACTTGGTAACCCTTGGCGGGCCCCGCACCCAATCAGTGCTTTACCTCCACGACGCATCTCCCGAGGCTAGCCCTAAAGCTATTTCGGGGAGAACCAGCTATCTCCGAGTTCGATTGGAATTTCTCCGCTACCCCCACCTCATCCCCGAATTTTTCAACATTCGTGGGTTCGGGCCTCCAGTGCGTGTTACCGCACCTTCACCCTGGACAGGGGTAGATCACACGGTTTCGGGTCTACGCCTACAAACTATTTCGCCCTATTCAGACTCGCTTTCGCTGCGGCTACGGCTTCTCACCTTAACCTTGCTTGCAAACGTAACTCGCCGGTTCATTCTACAAAAGGCACGCCATCACCCGTTAACGGGCTCTGACTTCTTGTAAGCACACGGTTTCAGGTTCTTTTTCACTCCGCTCCCGCGGTTCTTTTCACCTTTCCCTCACGGTACTGCTTCACTATCGGTCACCAGGGAGTATTTAGCCTTGGCAGATGGTCCTGCCGGATTCAGACGGGGTTTCACGTGTCCCGCCCTACTCAGGATACGCCTAGGGTGTTCGCAGACTTTTGGTTACGGGGCTTTTACCCTCTATGGCCGGCCTTTCCAGACCTGTTCGCCTAACCTGCTGCACCCATGACGGCGTCCTACAACCCCAAGGAGCAAGCTCCTTGGTTTGGGCTAATCCGCTTTCGCTCGCCGCTACTGACGGAATCACTTTTGTTTTCTTTTCCTGAGGGTACTTAGATGTTTCAGTTCCCCTCGTATGCCTCCTATGCAGCTATGTATTCACTGCATGGTACGTGAGTATTACCTCACGCGGGTTCCCCCATTCGGACATCCCCGGATCAATGCCTGCTTACGGCTCCCCGAGGCGTTATCGTTGTTCGCCACGTCCTTCTTCGGCTCCTGGTGCCTAGGCATCCTCCGTGTGCTCTTTATAGCTTATCCAGCTATCACTTGTACGACCGAAGTCATACCGGATTTTGATTCAGCATTTGTTGCTTTGTTTCGTTTATCCAGTTTTCAAGGAACAAATCGACTAATTTTGTCGCACTATCAAATCAGCGACGAAAAAAATCATATCATACTCTCTTACTTATTTCAAGAGGTAAGATTTGGTGGAGCCAAGCGGGATCGAACCGCTGACCTCCTGCTTGCAAGGCAGGCGCTCTCCCAGCTGAGCTATGGCCCCATACGTATGAAGTTATTGGTGGGCCCTAGTGGACTCGAACCACCGACCTCACCCTTATCAGGGGTGCGCTCTAACCAGCTGAGCTAAGGGCCCTCGAGGTCTTGCTTTCAGTAACTATTTTGTTTCATAAGAAAAGCCCACCCGTGGTGGGCTTGCTTGGCGACGTTCTACTCTCCCAGGACCCTGCGGTCCAAGTACCATCGACGCTGGAAGGCTTAACGTTCGTGTTCGGGATGGGTACGCGTGGTTCCCTTCCGCCATCATCACCAAACGAATCGGTTAGCGGGCTAACCAGGAAAGGCTATTGCGCCTTTCAAAACTGAACATCGAAGTGAGTGCTTCTGTTACAGCAGTGGTGCTGCTGTAGATTTGTCCGCCACCCTGCAGGTGGCACGGACTCCATAGAAAGGAGGTGATCCAGCCGCACCTTCCGATACGGCTACCTTGTTACGACTTCACCCCAATCATCTACCCCACCTTCGGCGGCTGGCTCCTTGCGGTTACCCCACCGACTTCGGGTGTTGTAAACTCTCGTGGTGTGACGGGCGGTGTGTACAAGACCCGGGAACGTATTCACCGCGGCATGCTGATCCGCGATTACTAGCAATTCCGACTTCATGCAGGCGAGTTGCAGCCTGCAATCCGAACTGAGACCGGCTTCTAAGGATTCGCTCCATCTCGCGACTTCGCTTCCCGTTGTACCGGCCATTGTAGTACGTGTGTAGCCCAGGTCATAAGGGGCATGATGATTTGACGTCATCCCCACCTTCCTCCGGTTTGTCACCGGCAGTCAACTTAGAGTGCCCAACTGAATGCTGGCAACTAAGTTCAAGGGTTGCGCTCGTTGCGGGACTTAACCCAACATCTCACGACACGAGCTGACGACAACCATGCACCACCTGTCTCCTCTGCCCCGAAGGGAAGGTACATCTCTGTACCGGTCAGAGGGATGTCAAGACCTGGTAAGGTTCTTCGCGTTGCTTCGAATTAAACCACATACTCCACTGCTTGTGCGGGTCCCCGTCAATTCCTTTGAGTTTCACTCTTGCGAGCGTACTCCCCAGGCGGAGTGCTTATTGTGTTTACTTCGGCACCAAGGGTATCGAAACCCCTAACACCTAGCACTCATCGTTTACGGCGTGGACTACCAGGGTATCTAATCCTGTTTGCTCCCCACGCTTTCGCGCCTCAGCGTCAGTTACAGTCCAGAAAGCCGCCTTCGCCACTGGTGTTCCTCCACATCTCTACGCATTTCACCGCTACACGTGGAATTCCGCTTTCCTCTCCTGCACTCAAGTCTCCCAGTTTTCAGTGCGAACCGGGGTTGAGCCCCGGGCTTAAACACCAAACTTAAAAGACCGCCTGCGCGCGCTTTACGCCCAATAATTCCGGACAACGCTTGCCCCCTACGTATTACCGCGGCTGCTGGCACGTAGTTAGCCGGGGCTTTCTTCTCAAGTACCGTCACCCTCAGAGCAGTTACTCTCCGAGGCGTTCTTCCTTGGCAACAGAGCTTTACGATCCGAAAACCTTCATCACTCACGCGGCGTTGCTCCGTCAGGCTTGCGCCCATTGCGGAAGATTCCCTACTGCTGCCTCCCGTAGGAGTCTGGGCCGTGTCTCAGTCCCAGTGTGGCCGATCACCCTCTCAGGTCGGCTACGCATCGTCGCCTTGGTGGGCCGTTACCCCACCAACTAGCTAATGCGCCGCAGGCCCATCCATAAGCCACAGGTTGCCCCGTGTTTCATGATTCCCCCATGCGGAGAAACCAGCTATCCGGTCTTAGCTACCGTTTCCGGTAGTTATCCCGATCTTACAGGCAGGTTGCCTACGTGTTACTCACCCGTCCGCCGCTCCAGGGGGTTTCCCGTAAGGGAACACCCCAAGCGCTCGACTTGCATGTATTAGGCACGCCGCCAGCGTTCGTCCTGAGCCAGGATCAAACTCTCCATTAATGTAGAAAGCTGACTTGCTCATTGTTGAAGCTAGCTGAGATATTGCTATCTCTTATTTAAAGCACTCACTCGATGTTCAGTTTTCAAAGGGCAATTCGTCCGCCTTGTTTAGCGGCGACTTCTTCAATATATCACATTTGCCTATTCGATTGCAAGTACTTTTTTTTCGAAACCTGAGAAACAACAGTGCGTTTCAACTAAAAAGTCCTCGCCGCCGAAGCAGCGAAGACTAATATATCATGAACCATTTCCTTAAGTCAAGCATCTTAACCGGACTTTTTTTCATGTCCTTTAGGAAAGCTATACTTTACTTACTTCTGAATAACGTCTTCAATGTACAAGCTGCGCTCGATTGTCAAATTAACAATTTTGCCGTTCACATTCACCCAAGGTCTTGTCGGATGAGACCGGTCAGAAAAGACAATTTCACCGATACGGTTATCGCTCAGCTTCACGAGCGTTCCGTTATGGAACGAGGTTACCTTGGTAATGAACGTCTGAACCATGGCGGGATCCAGCTTGCCAAAAGCTTCATTCTGCAGCTGTTCCAGAACCAGGTAAGGGGATATGCCTTTTTTGTGAAACCGGTCGGTCGTCATGGCATGGAACATATCCGCAACGGCAACAAGCTTCGAGTAACTGTGAATCTTGTCACCGCGTATGGCAAGCGGATAGCCGGAACCGTCCTCGCGCTCGTGATGCTGTAAAGCGCAAAGCTTCACCCCTTCATTAATCGCAGGAACGGTCTTGAGAAGATTGTATCCGATGATCGTATGTTTTTTTATTTCTTCGGATTCATCATTGTTCAATTTCATTGGCTTAAACAAAATTCCGTCATCGACCTTGGCCGTTCCGATATCATGCAGCAATCCGCCCAAAGCGACGGGCATCAGATCTTTGGCCTGCATTCCGGCCCACTTGGCTAAAGAGTAAGACGTCAAGCTGACCATAATGCTGTTGTGAAGAATGAAATCACGCAATTGAAACGATTTGGGACTAAAGGTCAAAATGTTGTAGGAATCGATATGTTTAATAAGACCCTCCAACGTCGTCCGGATCTCCAGAATCGGCAGATTTTGCCCGCCAGCGTTGGCCACTTTAAAAACACGGCGAAGCAGCTGCAGCATCTTATCGTAGTTCTCATAGAACGGCAAAATGCTGTTATTCGATTCTTCCGCGAACGGATCTTCGCCCATGCTTTCGATTTCCGCATGTTTAGGTTCGATTTGTACGGAAGGAATTAAGAACGCTTTTAATATTTCAATATCGCGTTCCGTCACGACTTTGCCCTTGGCAAACAAAACATTATTAAACTTGGTCAGCACATTCTCGCTGATTTTCTCACCGGTTTTAAGCTGAGACACGGGAACTGTCGCCATATTGGATCCCCTCACCTTAATTTCAAGTTGGCTTCATTGGGTTAACCCTTGTATGGAAAAATCATACTTTAGACCCATGTCTGTAATTATAAGCGAAAAAGAATGGGGATGTAAGCCCCCATTCTTTGCAAGAGTAAAAATATAGTGGCAGCGTTTATTCCTCGGCCGTACCTTCCGAACCTGAAGCCGGACCATTTGGCGTTTCTTCGCTAAAGGCGTCGTCTTGATCCTCGTCTTCAGAGACTTCATCACTCTTATCTACCCGAGCGACGGTCGATACTTCGTCTTCATCGCGAATATTAATCAATCTAACCCCTTGTGTATTGCGACCCATTAAGGATATGCCCGCCATGCTGGTACGTATAACGGTTCCCAGCGCGGTAATGATCATGAGGTCCTCCTCATCCTGAACGACCTTCAAACCGACGATAGGGCCGTTCTTCGGCGTTACATTGAGCGTCTTAATCCCTTTACCGCCGCGAGATTGCAGTCGGTACTCGGAAACCGGCGTCCTCTTGCCGTAACCTTTTGAAGTTACGATCAAAACGCTGTTGTCTTCTTGAACGACGTCCATATCGATCACAACGTCGTCTTCGTCGAGCTGGATGCCTTTCACCCCGGTTGCAGATCGTCCCATTGCACGCACTTCTTGTTCCGGAAAGTGAATGGACATGCCTTGCTTCGTACCCAAGATGATCGATTGATTGCCATCCGTCAGACGAACGCCGATCAAATCGTCATCCTCGCGAAGCGTTATTGCTATTAAGCCGACTTTACGAATATTGCCGTAATCGTCGAGCGGGGTCTTCTTCACAAGACCGTTCTTCGTAGCGAAGAACAGGTATTTGTCCGAGTCAAAGCTTTCAACCGGAATTACGGCATTGACCGTCTCGCCCTGTTCGATTTGAATCAGGTTAATAATCGGTGTTCCGCGGGCCATACGGCTAAGATCCGGAATTTCGTACGCCTTCAACCGGTACACCTTGCCTTTGTCCGTAAAGAACATGAGGTAGTGGTGGGAGTTGGTTACGAACAAATGCTCCACAAAATCATTGTCTTTCGTATCCATCCCGATGACTCCTTTACCTCCTCGACGCTGACTGCGATAGGTGGAAACCGGGAGTCGCTTAATATAACCCGTATGGGTAATGGTAATGACGACATCGGTTTGCGGAATCAAATCCTCATCCTCGATGCTTTCTTCGCCGATCGTAATTTCCGAGCGGCGGTCATCGCCATATTTATCTTTGATTTCGTTCAACTCGTTGCTGATGATTTCGAGCACAAGCTTCTCATCGGCCAAAATTGCTTTATACTCGGCAATTTTCTTCAGGAGCTCGGCGTATTCTTCTTCGATTTTCTCGCGCTCCAAACCAGTCAAGCGCTGTAAACGCATATCCAAAATCGCTTGCGCTTGATCGTGGCTCAATCCGAATCGGTTCATCAAGCCTTCGCGCGCTTGATCGGTCGTACGGGAAGCACGAATCAAAGCAATGACTTCGTCCAGATGGTCAAGCGCGATTCGCAGTCCTTCCAGAATATGCGCGCGAGCTTCCGCTTTGCGCAAATCGTATTCCGTCCTGCGGCGAATAACCACTTTCTGGTGCTCGAGATAGTGGAACAACATGTCCCGCAGATTAAGCACTTTTGGTTCGCCGTTAACCAGGGCCAGCATAATAATCCCGAAGTTGGACTGCATCGCGGTTTGTTTGTACAGGTTGTTCAACACGACATTCGGATTGACGTCGCGACGCAGCTCGATCACAATACGCATACCATTGCGGTCAGATTCGTCGCGAAGGTCGGTGATGCCATCGATTTTCTTCTCGCGGACGAGCTCTGCGATTTTCTCGATCAAGCGCGCTTTGTTCACTTGATACGGCAGTTCGTACACGATAATGCGCGCTTTATTGCCCGATTCTTCAATCGTCGCTTTCGCACGCATCGTCACGGATCCGCGACCTGTCGCATACGCTTGACGTATTCCTTCTCGGCCCAGGATGAAACCGCCGGTAGGGAAGTCCGGTCCTTTGATGGACTGCATCAAATCAAGCGGACTGATATCCGGATTCTCGATCAGCTGCTGTACGCCGTTAATGACTTCAGTCAAATTGTGCGGCGGAATATTAGTGGCCATGCCGACGGCAATTCCGGACAGCCCGTTGACGAGCAGGTTCGGGAAACGGGCCGGCAATACGGCCGGTTCACTCTCTTCGCCGTCGTAGTTGGGAACAAAATCAATCGTCTCTTTATTGATATCGCGCAGAAGCTCCATCGCGATTTTGGACAAACGGGCTTCGGTGTAACGCATAGCCGCCGCTGCGTCGCCGTCAATGGAACCAAAGTTCCCGTGACCGTCGACGAGCATATAACGGAGGGAGAAGTCCTGAGCCATCCGGACCATCGTCTCATATACGGCCGAATCGCCGTGCGGGTGATATTTACCGATGACTTCGCCGACAATCCGCGCCGATTTTTTATACGGCTTGTCAGGTGACATTCCAAGCTCCGACATCGCATACAAAATACGGCGATGAACCGGCTTTAGTCCGTCCCGAACGTCAGGTAACGCCCGGCTGACGATAATGCTCATCGCATAATCCATAAAGGACGTGCGCATCTCAGAGCCGATATCGATTTCTTTAATCTGCGAACGAGGTTCTTCCGACATGTGTACCTCCTACAAATTTTACGGGGCAACCGCTTGGTGATAATGATTTGGTGTCAGGGCGAGGCCCGATAAAGCTTGTGTATAATCATATTATTTAATGAGTTCATCCGAACGTAAGGACTTCCTGCATTGATTCTCGGAATTTGGAACGGGTCGTTCCCCCGTTCGGCCATGCCGCTTTGCGTCGTAAATGCATATTGAATGCCGGCTTGTCGCAATAGCTCGATCGAACGAAGGTTATAGGCCCCGAACGGGTAGGCATAGGCATCGATCGGGCCGTCATTCAACGTGCTCAGCTTGTCCAGGCTGCGCCGCGTATCGCTGACAATTCTGCGCTCGAACTGTTCGTCCGACTCAAAGCCGCCCTCGGCGAGCGGCAGCTTCGTCGTCAACAAAGGCCCGCCGTCCGGCGTACGGCCGTGGAGGCTGTCCGAGTGGCATTCAACTTCGATCTCTTTCATTTCGCTGATCATTCGCCGTATTTGCTCGCGAGAGAGCGTTGGAATTAATGTCCGGTCCGGATGATCCAAATCTTCCGTAATGACAAAATTAACGGCCGGAACGCGCATTTCTTTAAGAATGGGAAAGGCTTTCGTATAAAAGCTCTCATAACCGTCGTCAAAGGTAACCAAGACCGAATTCGGTGGTATGGAGCCCCCCTTCATGAAGGAGCGAAACTCTCTTAGCGTTATGAAATGATATCCTCGATTCCTCAAATCGCGAAGCTGCTCGCGGAACCGTTTGGACGTAATGGTCACATCGCCACGTTGATCGTCATCGATATGATGATAGGCTAAAACAGCCACCTTATCGGTGTAATAAACTGAGGGACCGCCCGAGTGAACGAACCCGGGCGCCAAGAATAGAACGGACAAGATTGAAATCAGCCACAGCAGGCCATATCTCCTAAGCATAGCCACCACTTATACGAATTAGATGTCCAGATTTTTGACATACTTCGCATGCTGCTGGATAAAATCACGGCGAGGCTCGACGTTGTCGCCCATCAGCGTATCGAACACGACGTCCGCTTCGATAGCATCCTGGATGCTAACCTGCAGCAGTGTGCGGCTTTCCGGGTCCATCGTCGTTTCCCACAGCTGGCCCGGATTCATCTCCCCGAGACCTTTATAACGCTGAACGTTGACTTTGGCTCCCTCGCC
The DNA here is from genome assembly GCF_055379675.1 of Paenibacillus sp. JCM 9796. Classification (NCBI taxonomy): domain Bacteria; kingdom Bacillati; phylum Bacillota; class Bacilli; order Caryophanales; family Paenibacillaceae; genus Paenibacillus; species Paenibacillus sp. JCM 9796. The sequence continues at coordinate 2,799,004 of NZ_AP043723.1, read as the reverse complement.
GAATTCCGCCATAATCATTTCCCGTTGACGATCGTTATAGGCATAACGAATGGTCTTATTGCGCTCCAGCTTGTAGAGCGGCGGTTGAGCGATATAAACGTAACCGGCCTCGATAATTTTCCTCATGTAGCGGTAGAAGAAGGTCAGCAGCAGCGTACGAATGTGCGCGCCGTCGACGTCGGCGTCCGTCATGATGATGATCTTATGGTAACGCGCTTTGGCAATGTCAAAATCGTCACCGATACCCGTGCCGAGCGCTGTTATGATCGCGCGAATTTCGGCATTGGACAAAATTTTATCGAGACGAGACTTCTCTACGTTCAAAATTTTACCGCGAAGCGGCAAAATCGCTTGGAAATGACGGTCGCGGCCCTGCTTGGCGGATCCGCCGGCAGAGTCCCCTTCGACGATATACACTTCGCTGATGGAGGCGTCCTTGGACGAACAATCGGCAAGCTTGCCCGGCAGCGAGCTGACTTCGAGCGCACTCTTCCGCCGCGTAAGTTCACGGGCTTTACGAGCCGCTTCGCGGGCGCGTTGGGCTTGCAGGCCTTTCTCCACGATTTTCTTCGCGATGGCCGGGTTCTCATCCATAAACTCTTGGAATTTCTCAGCGAAAAGGGATTCCACGATCCCCCGAACTTCACTGTTGCCGAGTTTTGTCTTTGTCTGGCCTTCGAACTGCGGCTCCGGAATTTTGACCGAAATAATAGCCGTCAGTCCTTCACGCACATCATCGCCTGACAAATTCGCATCACTTTCTTTAATGGCGTTATTCTTGCGCGCATAGTCGTTGAGAATACGGGTTAAGGCGCTCTTGAAGCCGGATTCATGCGTACCGCCTTCATGTGTATTAATGTTGTTGGCAAACGAATATATATTTTCCGAGTAGCTGTCGTTATACTGCAAAGCGACTTCCACATGGATATTGTCTTTGTCACCCTCGACAAAAATCGGAGGCTGATGGAGCGCTTCCCGTGTACGGTTCAAATATTCGACGAAAGAAATAATCCCGCCTTCGTACTTGAAAGTATGGGAGACGTCCGTACGCTCATCGCGAAGAATAATCTCAATGCCGCGGTTCAAAAATGCGAGTTCGCGAATACGCGATTGCAGCGTATCGAAATCGAACTCTCTTGTTTCGGTGAATATTTCTTCGTCCGGCCAGAACGTAACCTGTGTCCCGCTCTCGCTCGTTTCCCCGGTCACTTGCAGATCTTGCTGCGGAACGCCGCGGTGATATTCCTGCTCGTAAATTTTGCCTTCGCGTTTAACTTGCACGACGAGCTTCTTGGATAAAGCGTTAACGACCGATACGCCGACGCCGTGCAAACCGCCCGACACCTTATAGCCTTCGCCGCCGAACTTTCCGCCCGCATGAAGCACGGTAAGCACGACCTCCAAGGTCGACCGCTTCATCTTCGGATGTTCGCCGACCGGAATGCCGCGCCCGTTATCGATGACGGTGACGCTGTTGTCTTGATGTACGATAACTTCGATTTTCGTGCAATAGCCGGCCAACGCTTCGTCTATACTATTATCGACGACTTCCCATACCAGATGGTGAAGACCTCGAGCGCTTGTTGACCCGATATACATCCCTGGTCTTTTGCGTACCGCTTCAAGACCTTCAAGCACCTGAATCTGACTCTCATCATAGGCTGTACCCGGATTTACAGACATGCAGACACCCACTTTTCCATGATAAAAAATCTTGAAACTGCGTTTTTCTTGAACTGCGAACCTACGTCGTCAACAATTGGTGCGCCCGCTTCTTCAACGTCATCGACGAAATCGGCGAATAATATACCTTCGATTGCGTCACAACGAGCGATTTGCTCTCTTCCTCGCCGATCACTTCGACGCGCTTCTCCTTGCTGGCGTAGGTCACGAATTGTTTCGATACTTTGGATGATTTCTCAATGGATAAGTCAAAAATGGCGATTAATTCCGATGCGCGGATAATCTTTTCTCCGCCCAGATGGATGAACATAGGAATCCCACTCCTTATCGGCAAATCGATCTATATGAAGCTCCCGTCCCGAACATGAATCACGGAAGCACTTTCCAGTTTTGACAAATCTATACTTTCAATTCCGGTCGTTGTAATAAACGTTTGCACCTTGCGCTGAAACGTCTCGATCAACTGCGTCTGCCGGTACCGGTCGAGCTCCGACAGGACATCATCCAGCAGCAACAACGGATATTCACCCACTTCTTCGCAAATGAGCTCTATCTCCGCCAGCTTCAAAGATAATGCCGTCGTTCGCTGTTGTCCTTGCGAACCGAACGTTTGCACTTCCTTATCGTTGATATAAAAGCGCAAATCGTCGCGATGCGGGCCGACCAAGGTGACGCCGCGACGCAATTCCTGATCTTTGGTCTGTGATAACTTTATCATAAAATGGTCAAATAAAACAGCTTCTTCTTGGTCTTCGGCTAAAGACAGCGAGCTGTCGTAAGCGATTTTTAGCCGTTCTTGTCCGTTCGTGATGCCGGCATGAATCTTCTCGGCCCAGATTTGCAGCTTTTTTATAAAGCTTTGACGTTTTTTAATAATTTTAGTACCAAATTGCGCCAATTGTTCGTTCCAGACGTCCAATAACGGTAATTTACCCGAAAAACCGAACGTTTGTTTCAGATAATTGTTCCGCTGCACTAAAATTTTGTTGTATTGGGACAAGTCGTACAAATAGGCCGGATGCACTTGGCCGATTTCCATGTCGAGAAAGCGGCGGCGCACGCCCGGCGAACCTTTTACAATTTCAAGATCTTCGGGGGCGAACATGACCACGTTCAAGGAGCCGATGAAATTGCTCAGCTTGCGCTGCTCGAGCCCATTCACCTTCGCACGCTTGCCCTGCTGGGATATGGTCAGATCAAGCTGGAACGTACCGTACTTTTTCTCGACCTCGGCATGCAGCAGAGCAGCTTTCTCGTCCCACCGGATCAATTCCTTGTCTTGGTTGGTCCGGTGGGATTTGGTTAAAGCGAGAACGAAGATCGATTCCAGCAAATTTGTTTTGCCCTGCGCATTCGGGCCGACAATGATGTTCACCATGTGATCCGTAGCGAATTCGATATGCTCGTAGTTGCGGTAGTGCTGGACAGACAACGTTTTTAATTGCAAAATGGCTCCTCCCTAGGACCCCTTCACGACTTGAAATTCGCCGCAGCCCTGGACTTTGACGATATCGCCTGCGACGAGCTTGCGCCCGCGGCGGTTGTCCGGCTCGTCGTTGATCGTAATGGGGGTTTCCTGCAGAAAGCTTTTGGCTTGTCCACCTGTGGATATGCAATCCGAGAGCTTCAGAAATTGTCCGAGTGTTATATAGTCGGTGTGGATTGAAATTGGTTTCATGGATCCGTCGTCCCTTCGTTTTAGCCGGTTGTCCGATACGGCAAAATGAGCTGCAGCAGCGATGCGTTCTCGTCCGGCCGGATGATGATCGGCTGCATGGCTCCCGTAAAGCCGATATGAATTTGTTCGCTGTCCATCACTTTAAGCGCATCGAGCATGTATTTGGAGTTAAAGGAAATCCGCAGCAGCTCGCCGGTCAAACGGATCGTCGTCAAGTCTTCCGTCACTTTACCGAGCTCGGAGGAACTGGAAGAAATTTCGATCGTCTGATCGTCGCGCATCACGAGCTTCACAATGTTGCTCTTATCTTCACGCGAAAGCAGGTAGGCGCGGTCGATTGCATCGACAAGATCATCCGTCTGCACGACGAGCTGCGTTTGGTACGATTGCGGAATGAGCTTCGACGTATCCGGATATGTCCCGTCCAGGATGCGGGTATAGAACAGGATCGAGCTCATTTTGAACAATACTTGATTATCCGCGAACACCACGTCAATAAGAACATTTTGGTCCGGCAAAATTTTGGACAGCTCGTTTAAGGTTTTTCCGGATATGGCTACGTTGTTTAACACAAATCCTTCCTCGGTATCGATACTCGTCTCCCGGCTGGCCAGCCGATGCCGGTCACAAGCGATAAATTTCAGCTTACCGTTGGCGATCGTCCAGAGGATTCCCGTCAGAATGGGCGTCGCCTCGCTTGTCGAAACGGCAAACGACGTCTGCTTGATCATGGTCTTCAGCACGTCGCTCGGAATCTGGATTCGTTTGCTTTCTTCGATGCCCGGCATAATCGGATATTCTTCCGGATCCAAGCCCATCAGTTGAATTTCAGACGAACCGGAACGAATGATGGTCTGAAATTGCTCCTTCACTTCAATTTCCACATGCTGCGCCGGCAGCTTTCGAATGATTTCGACAAAAAATTTGGAAGGCAGCACGACGCTTCCCGATTGTTTCAGATCGATGACCTGCAAGTCGTTCTTTTCCATCGGAATAAAGCTTTGAATCGATATATCGGTGTCGCTCGCGGTTAACGTCATGCCGGATGAATCCACATCTATTTTGATCCCCGTAAGAATGGGAATGGTCGTCTTATTCGAAATTGCTTTATTTACATGTTGGATGGATTCGTTCAAAAATTCTTTCAGTACCGTCAATTTCATAGTTTCACTCCTACAGGTTCTAGAATGGTCTGAATGGGCGTATTTATCTATTTTACATGTTTTTTTTATTTAGTTGTAGTAGTAGGGGGCCTGAATATGTGGATATGTGGGTGAACAACGCAAAAAGAAAGCCTATCCACATGTGAATAGTTTGTGCATAGGCTTCAAGTTATTCAGGTGTGAGTTATCGACAAATAGGAACGATCAAAGGTCTACAACGTCACGTTTTTCACTTTTTCGGTAAGGTTCTGAATAATTTTATATAATTCCTGGTCGGCTTTGATCGCCTCGGAAATTTTCTCATGGGCGTGTATGACGGTCGTATGGTCGCGTCCACCGAACGCCTCGCCGATCTTAGGCAGAGAGAAATCCGTCATTTCGCGGGCTAAATACATGGCGATTTGCCGTGGAAAAGCGACGCTCTTCGTTCGTTTCCTCGCTTTGAAATCCTCGATTTTCAAGCCGTAAAACTCGCCGACCTTCTGCTGGATATCTTGTATGGTAATGACTCGAGGCCGGCTGCTGGGGATAATATCCTTCAGCGCCTCAGCGGCCAGATGGGACGTAATGTCCTCGTTAATCAGCGAAGAATAGGCAACGACGCGGATCAACGCGCCTTCCAGCTCACGGATATTCGTGTCGATCTGGTTGGCGATGTAGACCATCGCTTCGTTCGGAATATCGAGATTCTCCGCTCTAGCCTTCTTACGAAGAATGGCGATCCGGGTCTCCAGATCCGGCGGCTGAATGTCCGTAATCAAGCCCCATTCGAACCGGGATCTGAGCCGCTCTTCCAGCGTCGGAATTTCTTTAGGCGGCCTATCGCTGGAGATGATGATCTGCTTCCGCTCCTCGTGCAGCGCGTTAAACGTGTGGAAAAATTCTTCCTGCGTCTGTTCTTTTCCCGCCAGGAACTGAATATCATCGATAAGGAGCACGTCAATGCTCCGGTACTTGTTGCGGAAGCTCTCGCCGCGGTTATCGCGGATCGCGTTAATGAACTCGTTGGTAAACTTCTCGGACGAGATGTACATGACGCGTGCGCTCGGATTATGCTCCAGTACGTAATGGCCGATGGCGTGCATCAAGTGCGTTTTTCCTAGTCCCACGCCGCCATACAAGAACAACGGATTGTAAGCTTTTGCCGGCGCTTCGGCCACTGCGAGGGAAGCGGCATGTGCGAACCGGTTGCCGGCGCCGATGACGAACGTATCAAACGTATATTTCGGGTTCATCATATGAGCAAACGGCTCTTCGGCGATGGGTTTGGCTTTCGCTGCGGGAGTGACAGGTGTGGAAGGGGCGCCTGACTCTTCAGGCTCGTCATCGGATTCAATAATGAATTTTAGCTCGATTTGTTTGCCGGAGTAATCGTAAACCGCTTCTTTAATATGTTTCGTGTACCGGTTTTCCAACCAGTCACGCGCAAAATTGTTGGGGGTACAGATGACGACGGTCGAATCGGTAAAGACGACGGCCCTTGTGGAGATCAGCCACGTTTCGTAGCTGGGTTTGCTCACCCTTTTTTGCAAAATGGAAAGGACTTGCTGCCATTGTTCGTTAGGATGGCTTTCCACAAATTATTCACTCCTTCAGAATAATACCGTTGCTGCGAAACAGGCGAAGCTGTAGAAAAAAATTGAAAGCTGTCGGAATTGTCCACAATATACAGATTTATGACATTATAATTATACATAATCCGTGTAAATTGTTCACAAAGATATCCACAGGCTGTTAATAACTTTATTGTCGATAAAGAGTATCCACAAGAGAAAACATATTCATGATAACAAAAAAGACCCTGCTCCGCAATGGAATGTTGCGATTTATCCACATACCCTATACCTTGTGTACAAAAGTTATCAACAGCACAAGATATTGTTTATAACCTGTTTGCAATTCGACAAATTCGGAGAAAATCCGATTTTTTTTATTCACAGGGGGGGCGCGGCAATTTTTTACTGAAGCTGTGTATAACTTTTTTTCCGACCCTAAGTTGACTTTTGAAGCGTAAAGTGGTTTAATGTTGAAAGGTATTTTTCGAGGATTGGTAATAATCCTTGTCTGAGGAGGTGCACGACCGAATGAGACCGACATTTAAGCCGAACGTCAGAAAGCGCAAGAAAGTTCATGGCTTCCGTAAAAGAATGAGCACGAAGAATGGACGCAAAGTTCTCGCAGCTCGCCGCCAAAAAGGAAGAAAAGTGTTAAGCGCATAAGACGAAAGACCACTGTCCGGTGGTCTTTTTTGTTGTTTATGATGGAGAAGACCCGGCTAGGGAACGATGATGACAAGCTTAGGCGGCCGTAACCGTTAAATGGAGAGATGTTCGATGGAAAAGAAAAATCGTCTGACCAAAAGAGAATATTTCGATAAAGTGTACAAACACGGGAAATCGTCGGCGAATCATCAATTCGTTCTATATTATAAAGCGCAGCCTCAGCAAGCGTCGTTCCGTCTCGGCGTATCCGTGAGCAAGAAGCTGGGCAATGCGGTCGTCCGGAATCGGATCCGGCGCGTATTGAAGGAAATTATCCGCCTGAACGCGCCCAAAATTCCCGGAGGGTACGATCTGATCCTGATCGCGCGCAAGCCGGTTGTGGAGATGTCGTATCGCGAGATCGAAAAGAGCGTATTTCACGTGCTGAAGAGAGCCTCTCTGCTTCGCCGCAATGGGGAACCGAAACAAGCGGATTAGTTTCTTTGTGTCCGAAGATATGATATAGTTTATTATTGGAAAAGATGAAGCTGGGAGGATGTTCTTTTGACGCGTCGACTTTTGAAATATATGCCTCTAACGGCATTGCTGCTGCTGGCGGGGTGTAGCCCGGCGAATGCACAGCTCGATCGCACTAAATTTTGGGACAAGTATTTCGTAGGTCCGCTGTCGGATACGCTCGATTGGTTCGCTGATCTGATGGGAGGATCATACGGTCTATCGATTCTCGTCGTGACGATCATTATTCGATTGATCATATTGCCGTTGACGCTCAAGCAGTATAAGAGCTCCAAACGGATGCAGGAAGTTCAACCGGAGCTGAAGAAGCTTCAGGCTAAATATAAGGACGACCCGAAGAAAGTTCAGGAAGAGACGATGAAGCTGTTCCAGAAGGAAGGCGTCAACCCGCTTGCGGGCTGCTTCCCGATTCTGGTGCAAATGCCGATTCTGATCGCTCTGTACAACGCGATTATGCGGAATCCTGAAATCGGCTCGCATTCGTTCCTGTGGATGCAGCTTGGACAGAAGGACCCATATTACATTTTGCCGATTCTTGCTGCGTTGACGACTTACCTGCAGCAAAAGATGATGTCCTCCCAAATGACTCCGCAGATGCAGAGCTTGATGTTTATCTTCCCGGTGTTGATCTTCGTCATGGCGATGAATTTCGCATCGGCGCTTCCGCTGTATTGGGTATACAGCAACCTGTTCACCGTTGTACAAACTTATTTTATTTATGGAAAACCCAGCAAAGGCGCAAACTCTGCAGAGTTGAAACCGAGTTCAGGCGGATCTAAAAAATAAGGGTGGCCGGATGAGATGAAAAAAATCGTGGTAACGGGTAAAACGATCGATATCGCTGTTACAAGCGGATTGGAGCAGCTCCGCACAACCGAAAATCGGGTTAAGGTTCACGTTCTGGAGCAGCCCGCCAAAGGGTTGTTCGGACTGATTGGCGCGCGTGATGCCAAGGTAGAGCTGGAGCTGCTGCCCGATGCCATGGAAGAGGCTGTCTTGTTCTTGCAGGATGTGCTTCGCACGATGCAGCTTGATGTACGCATCGAGCAAAAAGAGGATAAGGATGGGTTCGAGCTGCATATGCACGGCGCAGAGCTTGGCATGCTGATCGGTCGACGGGGACAGACGCTGGATGCGCTTCAGTATTTGGTAAATATCGTCGCCAATCGCTATTCCGATCATCATCTGCGCGTCGTTCTGGACGCCGAACAGTTCCGCGAACGCAGGAAGAAGACGCTGCGGGAGCTGGCTAATCGTTTGGCCGAACGGGTCATTCGAACGAAGAAGGAAGTGGTGTTGGAGCCGATGCCTCCTCAGGAGCGCAAGGTCATCCACGCCCAACTGCAACAACATCCGAAAGTGCGGACATTTAGCCGCGGCGACGAACCGAATCGTCGCGTCGTTATCGTATTACGTTGAATTATGCTGCAATGACGTCATGTTCGAATGACCTCATTGCTTTTTCTTTAGCTGATAAGAAGTATGAATGTTCATACTTATACTTGGCATCAGGTTATATGCAAGTTTGGAGAATGAGGTGTGGTTTACATGATGCAGGACACCATAGCGGCGATCGCTACGCCCTCGGGTGAGGGAGGCATTGCGGTTATCCGGGTGAGCGGAGACGAAGCCGTTGCTATCAGCGACCGTGTTTATAGCGGAAAGTCAAAGCTGGCGGACGTTGCGACGCATACGGTGCATTACGGGCACATTCGGGAACCGGAGAGCGGGGCCCGTATAGAAGAAGTGCTCGTTACCGTGATGCGGGCACCGCGTTCCTTTACCAAGGAAGATGTTGTGGAGATCAGCTGCCACGGCGGCTTCGTCTCGGTGCGCAAGGTGCTCGATTTGCTGCTGGAGAACGGCGCTAGATTGGCCGAGCCGGGCGAGTTTACGAAACGGGCGTTCCTGAACGGGCGCATCGACTTGTCTCAGGCGGAAGCGGTTATCGATCTCATTCGAGCGAAGTCGGATCGGGCGTTCAAGATCGCATTGAAGCAGTCGGAGGGGAGCTTGTCCAAACGGATCAAGGAGCTCCGCCACCGTCTCGTCGAGTTGATGGCGCATATCGAAGTGAATATCGATTACCCTGAACACGATGTGGAAGAGCTGACCAACGCCTTCATCAAAACGAAATGTACGGAAGCGTTAGACGATATTGAGCGGCTTCTCGCTTCGGCGCAGCAGGGAAAAATATTGCGCGAAGGGCTGACGACCGCCATTATTGGGCGTCCTAATGTCGGGAAGTCATCGCTTTTAAATACGCTGGCACAAGAAGAACGCGCCATCGTAACCGATATCGCCGGTACGACGCGCGATGTGGTGGAAGAATATGTGCACGTGAACGGCATTCCGTTGAAGCTGCTTGACACCGCAGGCATCCGGGAGACAAGCGATATTGTCGAGAAGATTGGGGTAGAGAAATCACGCCAGGCGCTGGGCGATGCAGATTTGATCCTGTTGGTGTTTAACGGTGCGGAAGAGCTGGTGCCGGAAGAGCGGGCGATGATCGAGGAATTGTCCGGTCGGCAGGTGATCGCCATTATTAATAAATTGGACCTGGATCAGCGTCTGGATGAGCAGGTGCTCATCGACGCTTTCGGGGAAGAGCGTGTAGTCAGGATGTCGCTGCTAGAGCATCAGGGTGTGAGCGATTTGGAGAAGGCGATCGGAGGTTTGTTTTTCAGCGGGCAGATCGAATCGAGCGATTTGACGTACGTCAGCAACGCACGGCATATTCATTTATTAAAGCTGGCCAAGGCGGCTTTAACCGAAGCCTATGGAGCGGCCGAGTCGTTCGTGCCGATCGATATGATCCAAATCGACATCCGCAATGCATGGGAACATCTCGGTGAAATTATCGGGGATTCGGTTAGCGAATCACTGATCGACCAAATTTTTTCACAGTTCTGCTTAGGGAAATAATATAAGTAATGTTAGGGGGTAGTCAGCATGAGTTACACAGCAGGTCAGTATGATGTTATTGTTATCGGTGCCGGTCATGCCGGATGCGAAGCGGCGCTAGCCGCCGCACGAATGGGCTGCGAAACTTTGCTTTTGACGATTAATTTGGATATGGTTGCGTTTATGCCGTGCAATCCGTCGATCGGAGGACCGGCGAAAGGACATGTCGTACGTGAAATCGATGCGCTGGGCGGAGAGATGGGGCGCAACATCGACAAGACGTATATTCAACTGCGGATGTTGAATACAGGCAAGGGACCTGCGGTTCATGCGCTGCGCGCACAGGCCGATAAGTTTCTGTACCAGCATACGATGAAGGAAACGATCGAGAAAACCGATCATTTGACGCTTCGTCAAGGCATGGTCGAAACACTGATTGTTGAGGATGGCGTATGTAAAGGCGTTGTTACGAAAACGGGAGCGGCGTATTACGGCAAAGCGGTTGTGCTGACGACCGGTACTTATTTGCGCGGCAAGATCATTATGGGCGAACTGATGTACGAATCCGGTCCGAACAATCAGCAGCCGGCTGTGAAGCTGTCGGAGGATTTGCGAAAGCACGGCCTGGAGCTTGTTCGTTTCAAAACCGGAACACCGCCGCGGGTGCATGAAGATACGATCGACTTCTCGAAGACGACGATTCAACCCGGGGATGAGAAACCGAAGTTTTTCTCCTACGATACGACGGAGGAAGTTCCGAACCAGCTGCCATGCTGGCTTACTTACACGTCGGAACAAACGCATCAAATTATAAATGATAATTTGCACCGGGCTCCTATGTTCTCGGGGGCAATCGAGGGAACGGGCCCGCGTTATTGCCCGTCGATCGAAGATAAAATCGTTCGGTTCAGCGATAAGCCGAAGCATCAGATTTTCTTGGAGCCGGAAGGGCGCAATACGAAGGAATATTATGTGCAAGGCCTCTCCACAAGTATGCCGGAGGACGTGCAGCTCAGCATTTTGCGCTCGATTCCGGGACTTGAGAAGGTGGAGATGATGCGTACCGGCTATGCGATAGAGTATGACGCCGTAATACCGACGCAGTTGATGCCTTCCTTGGAAACCAAGGTGGTGGAAAACCTCTTTACAGCGGGTCAAATTAACGGAACATCGGGTTATGAAGAAGCGGCTGGACAAGGGATTATGGCGGGAATTAATGCTGCGCGCAAGGTGCTTGGCAAAGAACCCGTCATCTTGGACCGCTCGGAAGCTTATATTGGCGTTCTGATCGATGATCTCGTGACGAAGGGGACGAGCGAGCCGTATCGGCTTTTAACGTCGCGTGCGGAGTACCGCTTGCTGCTTCGCCATGATAATGCGGACCTGCGGTTAACCCAAATCGGTTACGATATCGGGCTGATTCCGGAAGGTCGCTACCAACGTTATTTGGACAAAGTAGCGCGGGTCAATGAAGAAATCGAACGTTTGAAAATGACGAAAACGAAGCCGACCCCTGAGGTTCAACAATTGTTGCAATCTCTGGGAAGCGCGGAATTAAACAATTCGGTCGACTTGCTGTCGTTGCTTCGCCGTCCTGAGATTACTTACGATCATATTCATTCGATTTCACCGTCTCCGGTCGAGCTCACGGAAGATATGAAGGAGCAGGTAGAGATTCAGGTCAAATACAGCGGCTATATTGAGAAGCAGCTTGCACAAGTCGAACGGCTTCGTAAAATGGAGAAGAAGCGTATTCCTGACGATATCATCTACGAAGATATTCATGGAATTGCAACGGAAGCGAAGCAAAAGCTTGCTAAAATCCGTCCGATATCAATCGGTCAAGCATCCCGTATATCCGGGGTGACACCGGCCGATATTTCCATTTTGCTGGTGCATTTGGAACATTATAATAAAGTCATTGCATCTAGAGGGTAACGATGACCGTACAAGATCAAGTTCAATTGCATTTTGTTGATTTGTTAATGGCTAAAGGCATTACGCTGTCCGATGATCAACTGCATCAATTTGAGGTGTATTATCGGGAATTGATCGATTGGAACGAGCGAATGAATTTGACCGGCATTACGGAGAGAGAACAAGTTTATATCAAACATTTTTATGATTCTCTCTCTTTATCATTTTTTGTTTCGATGAACGACATTGCTACGCTGGCGGATATCGGCTCAGGGGCCGGTTTCCCCAGCGTTCCTTTAAAAATTGCTTTCCCTCATTTGAAGGTGACGATTGTCGATTCATTGAATAAACGCATTCAGTTTCTGAAGCATCTTACAGGTTCACTAGGATTGACCGATGTTCATTGCGTTCATGGGCGTGCCGAGGATATTTCCAGACTTCCCGAGCATCGAGATCGTTACGATTTGGTCACAGCAAGAGCGGTTGCCAAATTGGCTGTATTAAATGAGTTTTGTTTGCCCTTTGCCCGGACCAACGGTATGTTCGCGGCTATGAAAGGGCAGGATGTGCAGGCTGAATTGCAGGAAGCCAAACGCAGTCTTCGGGAACTCCACGGACAGGTGGTTCAGACGCATCATTTCGAGCTTCCGGTGGAAGAGTCGTCCCGACACATGGTACTAATCGAGAAAACGGGACCTACTCCACGCAATTATCCGAGAAAAGCAGGAATGCCATTGAAGTCTCCTCTTATATGAGGTGTTCCACGTGGAACATTTTGTACGATGAAACAATGATAAGGGATGGCTTCGACCCATTGCCTTCTCATTTTTTTTGTAGAATCATACAAGAAAGTTCTTTCTTTTATTAGCAGGAATTTGACTAGTGGCTGGAGAATATTTATTAGACAGAGACCTTTCATTTTTTGTTAAAAAGATCGGGTGGTTATCGGTATGAAGGAACATATCTCGAAATTGTTTGGTTTTAGCGAAAAAGCTTCGTCAGATGAAGTGAAAAATGTTCCTGTCCAAGACATCGATCCTAGTCCATATCAACCTCGGACTGTTTTTGACGATGAGCGTATAGAAGAGCTATGTCAAACGATCAGAACTCATGGCGTCATTCAGCCGATTGTGTTAAGGATCCGCAACAACCGGTATGAATTGATCGCGGGGGAACGTCGTTGGCGTGCGGTAAAGAAACTCGGTCTAGAAACGATACCGGCGATTATTCGCGAATTCAACGATTCGCAAGCAGCATCTATCGCCTTGATCGAGAATCTGCAGCGGGAAGGCTTAACCGCTATCGAGGAAGCTATCGCTTATCAACAATTGATTGACTTACATAGCTTGACACAAGAGAGCTTAGCGCAGCGGCTTGGCAAAAGTCAGTCGACGATTGCGAACAAAATCAGGCTGCTGCATTTATGCGAATCAGTGAAAGTCGCGCTAATGGAGCGTAAAATTACGGAGCGTCATGCAAGAGCTTTATTGTCTCTCGATAGCGATGAGCTTCAAGTCAAAGTGTTAGAAGAAATAATCGCCAAGGAATTGAATGTTAAGCAAACGGAAACAAGAATTGCCTTCTTAAAAGAGGCGGACAAAATCAAAAATAAAGCGAAACGCATTTCGTATTCGAAGGACGTTCGTCTGGCGCTTAATACAATCCGACAATCGGTCGAAATGGTCACGTCTTCGGGATTGCCGATTAATACGGAAGAGAATGACCGCGACGATCACTATGAGATTGTAATTCGTATACCGAAACGATAAAATAGAATAGTTCGAAGTAGAATCATTGGGGAGTGTACCCACAACTCTTCAATGATCTTTTTTTCACCGTAATCGGTTGTGACATGTTTGGCTATCCTAGTATTTATTTGAGGTGAATTGGTTTGTCTAAAATTATCGCCATCACGAACCAAAAGGGTGGGGTTGGCAAAACGACGACGTCCGTTAATTTGGGTGCATCACTTGCGTCTCTCGGTAAAAAAGTATTACTTGTGGATATTGATCCGCAAGGCAACACGACTAGTGGGATCGGTGTCAACAAAGCGGATGTTCAATATTGCATCTACGATGTGCTTATTAATGATGTACATCCGAAAGATGCAATGGTTGACACGGCGATAGAAAATTTGAAGATCATTCCCGCGACGATTCAATTAGCGGGAGCAGAAATCGAACTGGTACCTACCATTTCCAGGGAAGTACGTTTGAAGAGATCGTTGCAATTGGTTAAACAGCAATTCGATTATATTCTTATTGATTGTCCTCCATCCCTCGGAATATTAACGGTGAACTCCCTTACGGCTGCCGATTCGGTCATCATTCCTATTCAATGTGAATACTATGCGCTAGAAGGTTTAAGCCAGTTGTTGAATACGGTACGGTTGGTGCAGAAACATTTGAACACGACCTTGCAAATTGAAGGCGTATTGCTGACGATGTTTGATGCCCGAACTAATTTAGGTATGCAAGTGATTGAAGAAGTGAAAAAATATTTCCAACAAAAAGTTTATCAAACGATCATTCCTAGAAATGTAAGATTAAGCGAAGCTCCGAGCCACGGGCAGTCGATCATTACTTACGATCCGCGATCGAAGGGCGCCGAAGTGTACATGGAGCTGGCGAAGGAAGTGATTGCAATTTGAATAAGAAAGCTGGATTAGGGAAAGGGCTGGATGCGCTTTTGCCGGCACTAAGCATCAATGATGACGATAAAGTAGTAGAAATTCCACTTTCACAGCTGAGACCGAATCCATATCAGCCAAGACGGAATTTTAACGATGAAACGATACAGGAATTAGCTTCATCGATCAAAGAGCATGGTGTTATTCAACCTATCATTGTTCGAAGCGTCTTGAAAGGTTATGAGATTATAGCAGGGGAGCGGCGTTATCGTGCTTCTCAGGTTTCAGGCTTGCCTACGATTCCTGCTGTAATTAAAAAATTCACGGATCAGCAGGTTATGGAAATTGCGTTAATTGAGAACGTTCAGCGAGAAGATTTAAACGCAATGGAAATTGCAATTGCTTATCAAGCTCTTATTGATCAATTTTCTTTAACACAAGAACTGCTTTCAGTAAAAGTCGGTAAGAGCCGGTCTCATATTGCGAATTTTTTGCGTTTGCTGCAGCTACCCGAAGAGGTTAAACAATATGTTTCACGTGGAACATTATCCATGGGACATGCGAAAGCTATTGTGGCCTTAAAGGATAAGAAACTAATTAAGGCGCTTGCCGATACGGCGATCAAGGAACAGTGGAGCGTTCGGGAGCTTGAAGAAGAAGTGAAGAAACTGGAAGAAAAAGCGGATACGAAAAAGGCTAAACAAAAACCGAAACGCAAAGATCCTTATATCGATCAAGTTGAAGAAAATTTGAGAGAAATGTATCGAACCACTGTTAAAATCAGGCATAGCAATAACAAAGGTAAAATTGAATTGTTATATTACTCGAATGATGATCTGAATCGTTTGCTCGAACTGTTACAAGGGAAAACGTCTTAGCAAATCGATGATATAGCATACCAGGTCAAACCTGATAAAGTCAGGGTCATCTAGGTATGCTATATTTGTGTTATTAGGGTAAACCAGGAGATCGAGGAGGAGAGGACTTGTCGACGATTTATTTGGATCATGCAGCATCGTCATGGCCGAAACCGCCGGAAGTAGTACGGGCAATGGTCGAGTGCATGGAAGAGTATGGGGCCAATCCGGGAAGAGGAAGTCACGAGAAAGCGGTTAAGGCGAGTCGTACTTTGTTTGAAGGAAGAAAACAGTTGGCCCGTCTGTTCCACATTAAAAATCCCAACGATATCGCTTATGCATTGAACACGACAATGGCTTTAAATCTGGCGATAAAAGGGTTTGTTCGTGAGGGCGATCATGTGATCTGCACGGCGGTCGAGCATAATTCTGTTCGTCGTCCGTTGGAATATTTGAAAGCAGCTAAAGGTGTACAAGTTAGCTATGTGAAAACGGATGCTCAAGGAAACTTAAACCCGGACGATCTTGTATCGCTAATAACGTCGAGAACGAAGCTCGTAGTATGCAGTCATAGTTCGAATTTGCTTGGCAGCATCCTGCCAATTGCCGATATGGCTGAAATTTGCCGTAAGCATCAAGTGAAATTGCTGGTAGATGCCGCACAAACCGCGGGTACTATCGATATTGACGTAAATCGGATGGGAATTGATATGCTGGCATTTCCCGGCCATAAGGGACTGCTGGGACCACAAGGAACTGGCGGCTTATATATTCATCCGGACATTAATTTGGATCCGCTCCTTCATGGGGGTACAGGGAGTCAGTCAGAAGCAATCGAGCAGCCTACCGTCCGGCCCGATCGTTATGAAGCTGGCACGCAGAATACAGTGGGAATCGCCGGATTGGTCGAAGGTATCAAGTGGATTCAGAAGGAAACGGTGGAGAAGATTCATCAGCACGAGTGGCAATTGACACAGCGTTTAATGAGTGGGCTCATGGGAATTGATGGGGTTCAAATTTTAGGTCCGGAACTGGGACAAAATAAGACAGGAATTGTATCGTTCACCGTCGCGCAATCCGATTCATCGGAAATTGCTTTCATACTCGATCAATCCTTCGGAATCGCGGTTCGATCCGGTTATCACTGCACTCCGCTGGCTCATCAAATAGCCGGTACATTGGAGCGAGGGGCTGTGAGAGCAAGCGTCGGTTGTTTTACGACAGAGGGTGAGATCGACCAATTGATCGATGCCGTGAAAGAAATAGCTGCACATATGCAGTCGTAAACATACACATGGGGGAGCGAAGATGATTATTCCGGTAGAGGTTGTATTCGTAGCAGCTGCAGCAATCATGGTTGTATTTATGATCATCGTCATCACGCTATGGGTCAAACTGAATAAACTGAGAACAAAATATACGGCCATGCTTAATGGTACCGGCAGTATGAACATGGAAGAGATTATTATTGATCTGCAGCAGAAATACAATGATTTGAAACGAAGCAGTGAGGCTGCCGATCAAACGGTTCAGCGAATTCGCGAGCATCTTAACCGTATGAAATCGCATGTCGGTATTTATCGATACAATGCTTTTGCAGAGAACGGCAGCGATCTTAGCTTCTCAGTTGCATTTGTTGATGAACAAAAGAACGGAGTCGTATTAAGCGGAATACATAACCGGGAGCAAACGTATGTTTATGCGAAACCGATTGAGCAAGGACAATCGAAATATACGCTATCACCCGAAGAAAAAGAAGCGATCAATCGATCTTTACTAAAGGAATAGGGGCCCAGCGCTGTCTCATAAGAAGTGCCGCGTGTATCGCTTTGGAAATCGTTTCTGACATCGCCATGACGAGGCTCAAGCGCGTGTTCTGCAAGACGAAGTATTCCATGAAGCCGCCTACGTTCACGATGCCTGTTACATGCATATTGCCTACCGGAGGCAGCTCTTTATTAACGCCCGCGCCCGGTTTGACAGGACCATCGCCGAGCTGAATACAGCCGACACTTGTCAATTGTCCCAGACAAGCATCGATTGCAATAATAAACGGATTATTAAAATGCTGGTAGATCGTCGTTAATGTTTCGCTGAGATTCATGGCATGTACGGGATGATCCAGGGTACCGTAAAGATGAATACCTTCCGATTGAAGCTTCTTTAAATGAGTGCCGACGAGAGGGCCCAGTGAATCTCCAGTCGAACGATCGGTACCCACACAAACAATGACGATCGGTTGGTGGGCGGGAACCGATTGTATGAATTTAAATAAGGCTTCAGATAAGAGCTCTATGCAGTTGGATTCGGAATGCATGACTTTTATGGCAGCAGCTGGGACTTGCTCTTTCGATTTGTCTGGGGATGGCTCTTTGGAAAAAGGCAGTTTCATCACAGGTTCCTCCTTAGGGGAGTAAGATTGGAAAGGCTAGCAACATCTGGAATAAGTAGAGTGTTACTAGTATACGGATCGTAGGAACGTTTTATACGTAGTATTGGGAAAAGAATCGACCGTAACGGGGGAAGCAACCGAGTCTAGTAAAAGGTTAAACAAGAAGGAGGCCGGCTGCTATGATGCTGATGGCGTTCGATTCGACTCAGCAAGCATTGCGAGCGGAGATGCTGCTCGAATACGCAAATATCGAGAACGATATGTGTCCGACTCCCAAAGAAATCACGGCGGGCTGCGCGCTATCATTAGAATTTCCCGCTGAAGCGCTGGCCGAAGTGCAGGAGATTATCCGAACGGAGTCGGTTGAGATCCGAGGCATTTATTTCAAAAAGAATGGAATGTATGTTACGATAAGTTAAGCAAGGAGGGAGCTACTTATGTTTCAAATCCATCAATCGCTGCAAGCAGATGCAGCTGCTCTGAAGGATTGGAAGCAGACCTGGATGCACATGCAAACCCAATTGCTGGAGTATGTATCCAATCCCGAAGTTTGGATCGGTTTATTCATGGTCATTCTCAAAATCATTCTTATTTATATAGGTGCACGTTTAGTTGTGAAATTGGCTAATTCAGGACTTCAGCATTTATTGACAGCCAGGGAAAAAAGTCCGTTGAAATTCGACTCGCGGCGTACGAAGACGATCGGCAAGCTGGTCGGCAATATTGTTACGTATGTCGTCAATTTCATCATGATCTTGATGATATTAAGCCAATTTAACGTCAATCTTGGCCCGGTCCTGGCAGGCGCCGGCGTTGTCGGGCTTGCAATCGGATTCGGTGCGCAGAGTTTAGTGAAAGATGTGATTACCGGTTTTTTCATTATTTTCGAGGATCAGTTTGCAGTAGGGGACGTAATCCAAGTCGGGGCTTTTAAAGGTACGGTCGAGGAAATCGGACTGCGTGTAACGCGTCTTAAGAGTTGGACAGGCGAGGTACATATTATACCGAACGGAACGATCAATCAAGTAACGAACTTCTCTCTGTATAACTCATTGGCCGTTGTTGATGTATCTGTCGCTTATGAAGCCGACATCGATCAAGCGATGCGTATATTGGAAGAAGTGGTAAATAAAGTATACGAAACAAACGTAAATATGGTGAAAGAGCCGGAGGTACTAGGGGTACATATGCTCGGTGCTTCCGAGGTGACCTTGCGGGTAACGGGGGAATGTAAGCCCAACATGCAGGTGGCCGTATCCCGCGAGCTGAATGCGGCGATCAGGAAAGCATTTCAAGCCGCTGGAATTGAGATCCCATATCCCAAGGTCGTAACGTATCAACGAAAGGAGGCGGCCGGAACCTAAATGGAGAGAAAACAATATCAGCTGGGCGATGTCGTACAAATGAAGAAGCCGCATCCGTGCGGCACCAACGAGATGGAGATTATCCGGATGGGGATGGATATTCGAATCAAATGCGTGGGCTGCAAACATAGCGTGCTTGTACCTCGCGCGAAATTTGAAAGCAAGCTGAAGAAGGTGCTTCGTTCAACGGCCGTTGAAGATCACGGGGATGCAGCTAAAGAAACATTGGATTAAAAAAAGTTATTAAAATGGCTTGCATTTTTCTTAAGTGCTGTGCTATTATATTACTTGTCCCTTTTGGAAATGCGGAAAGGTACCCAAGAGGCCCAAGGGGGCTGACTCGAAATCAGCTAGGCGGCTCGCGCCGTGCGTGGGTTCGAATCCCACTCTTTCCGCCACTTACATTAACAATTACGGCCCTTCTACGGATTAACGTAGAAGGGCTTTTTCGTATGTTGATGATGGCCTTTTACGACATGAGCGGGGCAATCGAGGACGGTTGTAAACGCCTATAAAGCGCGTTCTAAGGAATATATTTGTACGGTTTGATAATTTGCTTGAGAAGGGCGAATAAACCCGTAAGCGGGCCGCTAACGCGTCTCTGATGCGTCTGAAGGTGGATAGGGAAACTCCAGGTTGAAAGATGACGAAATAAAGCGGTACAATACCCCGAGAAGCACAAAGGTGATGGCAGCTAAGAGCAGACAGATCATGCTGCAGCCAATGAGGAATAAGGAAGAGTCAAACTTCATGGAAGCGGAATATAAGCTGTGTCGTCCGAGGGGAAGGGGGCTGTGCTGTAACCAAATCAAAAAGATATCCACATGTGGATAAATATCGAATAGGAAAGGGGCTCGTCTAGGAAGTTAAGTTATTCACATGTGGATATACAACAGAGATATTCCATTAAGGCGATACTGTGGATGAACTCGAGCACAAACATAAACCCGCACACTCTTGTTGGCAGAGCGTGCGGGTTTCGTGTATGACCAGTATGAGGCGAGAGGGCGGGGTGGTGGTTGACACTCCGCCTATTCGATTTAATGTCCGCCGGATGAAGCGGTTAGACCGACTTTGTCAATGAGCCGCTGGCTTTCTTCATTTAATCCGACAATGACGACTTTCTTATCCAGTTGTTCATATTTAGCAACGACTTTGCCGATGGCGGTGACGGCGGAGTGATCCCATACATGCGATTGGGAGAAATCGATCCGGACCGTATGCGGGTCCTGCTGGTATTGAAATAAACCGACGAAGGAATTCATCGTCCCGAAGAACAATTGGCCGGATAACTTGTAAAGTATGCTGCCATCCGGCAGCAGAGTAGTGGCGGAGCGAATTTTGGCCATTTTCCAGGCAAATATGACTGCACTGAGCACGACGCCGGCAAACACGCCTTTGGATAAGTCGTGGGTTGCAACAACAATCGCCACCGTGACGATCATGACGAACGTGTCGGTGCGCGGGATTTTCTTCATCTCGCGCAAGTAGCCCCAGTCAAAAGTCCCGATCGATACCATAAACATAACGCCGACAAGCGCGGCCATCGGAATTTGCTTGACGACGTCACCCAGCACGATAATGAGGAAGAGCAGAAACAGTCCGGCCACTAACGTGGACAATCTCGTGCGGCCCCCGGATTTAACGTTTATTACAGATTGCCCGATCATGGCACAGCCGGCCATCCCGCCGAAAAAGCCGGTGGCGATATTCGCGATGCCTTGTCCTTTCACTTCTCTATTCTTGTCGCTGGTTGTATCGGTCATCTCATCAATGATCGTTGCGGTAAGCAGCGATTCCAAAATACCGACGATAGCTAACGAAAAGGAGTAGGGTAAAATAATCCGGAGCGTATCCAATGAAAACATAACTTGCGGAATGTGGAAGACCGGCAAAGAGCTTGAAATGCGCCCCATGTCGCCAACCGTATTCACATCCAGGCCGAGTCCGATTGTAAGGACTGATACGACAATAATGGCTGCCAAGGCGGACGGAACTGCTTTGGTGAATCGCGGCAGCACGTAAATGATGACGAGCGTAAGCGCCACCAAGGCATACATGATCCAGCTTTGTCCGACGAAATGGGTCAGCTGTGCCATAAAGATCAGGATGGCGAGCGCATTGACGAATCCGGTCATAACCGAATGGGGAACGAACGTGACGAGCTGCCCTAACCGAAACAATCCCATAAGGATTTGCAAGATGCCGGCGAGCACGGTAGCCGCAAACAAGTATTCGATCCCATGATCCTTGACGAGATTCACCATCAGCAAGGCCATAGCGCCTGTAGCCGCGGATATCATCCCGGGTCTTCCGCCAACGAAAGCAATAATGACCGCGATACAGAACGAAGCGTAGAGTCCAACCATCGGGTCCACACCTGCGATAATGGAGAACGCAATCGCCTCCGGAATTAAAGCCAACGCGACCGTGATACCGGATAAAATGTCGCTCCGCGTGTTGGAAAACCAGGTAGTATTCAGTTGTCCTTTCAAAATTAGTACTCCTCCTTATACATGTAGAATAATGACTTTCCACTCTCAGAAAAGTCGGGGCCGATGTGTATAAGATGAAATTATACATAAAGAAGAAGAAGTTCTCGATTTAGCCAATCTCTATGTAAGCGGAAAAAGTATCATCATGCTCCCGATTTCTTTGAAATTGAGCAAAATTCGATCCATTTCTAATCACTTGTGGGGAACATGCTCGCAAGCAAAAAGGATGCTGCCGGAGAAAACAGCAAACAGCAAGAAAAAGACTGGCGTCGACGCACAGCCTTTTTTGCTTTAGACAGAGAAACGGCAACGCAGCGCAATGGCTCATTAACGGTGCCGAACTTGGCGGTAGATGGAAAAACGATCAATGACATACCCGATAGCGGCCCAGGAAAGGGTAGTTAAGACGTAGAGCAGCAGCGGATTCACATCCGTATATGTAAAAATCGGATAGAACCATGCCGGAACGCTTAGGGCATAGAACAGCAGGTAAACCGGGTCGTATTCATGACCGATGTAATGAACTAAACATAAGGCGGCCCCGATGATTGTACAGATCGCCGTGATTTTATATTTCATAGGAAAAACTCCTTTGCCGAAATAGCTTGAAGGTAACCCCGCCTGCAGCGCAAACGGGGGTGAGGCCTGGCAATTAACCACGGAACACTTTTTTCCATTTCCGGTTATGATTTTTGGTGTCGGGAAAGGATTCGCCTTTCTTGAGCTTGATGATTTTCGGATCGTTGATGCCCATGTGGAAAGCATCTTCTCCGACTTCCATATATTCGCCGTCATTCGGGGCTTTATCGCCGGGACGGAATTGACTCCATTCACCCATGACAGGTGGTCACCTCCTGTTGGTTGATGTAAGATTAGAATTTCCGTTCGAATCCCTAACCATGAGGCTTAATTATTGCCAAGTCGGAGAGAGACGTCGGTTCTAGGCGAAGAATGCCGCTTGCTTTGCCGAACCATTTTTGCTATAGTATTTAGGTGCGAGTTTTGACTTAAGCTTTTCTCATTCCTCGCTCCTTGCTTCTGACGGTACAAGCCGATTCAGGGGCCATAGTCCAAAAGGAGGTGACAACATGCGCAAATATGAAGTAATGTACATCATCCGTCCTGATCTTGAGCAGGAAGCTGTTCAGGCTACGGTGGAGAAGTTCCAAAACATCATCAACAACGGTGGCGAAATTACGAAGCATGACCTGATGGGTAAGCGCCGTCTTGCGTATGAGATCAACAAGTTCCGTGACGGTCATTATGTGTTGGTGCATTTCAACGCAAACAATGACGTTGTGAGCGAGCTTGACCGCGTAATGAAGATTTCCGACGAAATCATTCGTTACATGATCGTTAAAGACGTAGCTTAATTTATGCCGTGTAACGGCTAATCCGGGAGGGAATGCGGATGTTGAATCGTGTAATTCTGATCGGAAGACTGACACGTGACCCTGAACTGCGCTATACCCCGGCAGGTGTGGCTGTAACCCAGTTTACGCTTGCGGTAGATCGACCTTTCTCTAACCAAGGGGGCCAGCGGGAAGCTGATTTTATCCCGGTCGTCACTTGGCGTCAACTGGCGGAGACTTGCGCGAATTATCTTCGCAAAGGTCGTTTGGCCGCTGTGGAAGGCCGCATTCAAGTGCGCAACTACGACAACAATGAAGGACGGCGCGTATACGTGACGGAAATCATTGCTGACAATGTGCGTTTCCTGGAATCGGCGAACAGCGCTAACCGTGAAGAAGGCGGACCGGCAACGGGCGGCGGAGGAAATTATGGCGGCGGCGGTAGTGGCAACGGCGGGAACCGTGGCAATTTCGGCGGAGCACGCGACAACCAAGATCCGTTCCAGGATGACGGTCGACCGATTGACATCTCCGATGATGATTTGCCGTTCTAATACGGAACGGATTGGAATGAATCTAACGTAGAAAGGAAGGATAACAACATGGCATTCGAAAAAAGAGAACGCTCTGAAGATCGCGGCGAGCGCGGCGAAAGAAAGTTCAGCGGTCGTGGCAAAAAAGGCGGCAAGCGCCGTAAAGTTTGTTACTTCACCGTAAACAAAATCAAGCACATTGATTATAAAGATATCGAAACGCTGAAGAAATTCATTAGCGAGCGCGGCAAAATTTTGCCTCGTCGTGTAACGGGTACTTCCGCGAAATATCAACGCGCTTTGACGATCGCGATCAAACGCTCCCGTCAAGTGGCTTTGCTTCCATACACAACGGAATAACGTTGGTATAACGAAAGACAGTCGGAAAACCGACTGTCTTTTTGTCGTCGCTGCATATTAGTCGACTTTCGCCCCATAGGAGCGGGCGAAAGCAATGGCTTGCGCCGTATCCAGCCGAGCGCCCTTGATATCGAAGCTCTTGAAATCAACGCCGTCGAGCACGGCCCCCCGCAGGTCGGCGCCCTGCAGCCTTGCTTTCGCCAAGTGGGCCCGGGTGAGGTCCGCGTCACGCAGGTCCGCTTTATCAAGCTTGGCGTCGTACAGATCGGCTTCGACGAATCGAACGCCGCGAAGCTGCTGTTTGGATAATTGAACGAGTCGTAAGCTCGTATAAGACCAGTCCCCCCGCAGGATGGTAATGCCGTCCAAATTCGCTTCGGTAAAGTCGGAGCCGACCATTTTGCATT
Source organism: Paenibacillus sp. JCM 9796 (assembly GCF_055379675.1). NCBI lineage: Bacteria > Bacillati > Bacillota > Bacilli > Caryophanales > Paenibacillaceae > Paenibacillus > Paenibacillus sp. JCM 9796. The sequence continues at coordinate 2,774,532 of NZ_AP043723.1, read as the reverse complement.
CCTGAAATTTGGCGACGAACAGGTTGGCGCTTTGAAACCGGCAGTTGGTAAATGCGCTCCGTTCATGCGTCGAGGCGTTCAAGGCCGCGCCGGAAAAATCGCAATCGATAAATTGGCTGCCGCTCGTGAGCACCTCCTCCATCCGCGTTCCGCGAAACCGGCACTTCGTAAACGTACAGCCGCGCAGTTCGCCTTCCCGCAAATCTTTATGGCTAAAGTCCACCTCGCTGTACGTTTGATCCGTGTATAGATACATGACATCATCTCCTGATCCTTATTGTACAAAGCGAAGCGCACAGAAAGCAATTTCAGAAGGGCAAGAGAAAGGGAGCGGGCAGCTTCTGGGAGCGAAAATTATTGGCATAAATGAAGGGCCGGAATGGCTCCCGTTATTTTTCAACGAGGGGCCTAACGTGATATGATGAACAGGCGGAGGTTTCGGCGTCCGCGATTGATAGAGAAAGGCTGGGGAGATCGATTGAATATCGCTTTTTTCTTAGTACCCAAGGATCAGGTCATTTATTTATCCCCTCATTCTACGATGCGGCAAGCGTTGGAACGGATGGAATACCATCGCTACTCGGCCGTTCCGCTAGTCGATGAGCATGGCAAATACGCCGGGACGATCACGGAAGGCGATCTGCTCTGGAAGCTAAAGCGCTCACCTGAAATCGGATTTGACAACGCGCATAAAGTTCAGCTCACCGAGGTGCCGCAGCATATGGCGATCAAACCGGTACGCATCGACCAGCAGATGCAGGATTTGATTACGCTGGCGACCAATCAGAACTATGTGCCGGTCATCGACGATAATGAGGTGTTCATCGGAATTATCCGACGCAGGGAAATCATTGATTATTGTTTCAAGCTGTGGCAGTCGGAACAAAAGGCATAGAATATGTGGTATAATTAACAAAAGCGCCCGGTGTAAGGGGAGAAGCGGCATGTCGTTTATGGATAAGGATGTCGATTTGGCCAAGCGGGCCAAAATTATCGAATGGCTAAAGACCGAATTGGTCGATCAAATGGCTCATTTGTTAAAGGGGATTTGGGAAGGCAGCCATCATAAAATTATCGACGGATTGGCCAGCCTCGTGGCCTGTAGTTACATTTTGGGGCGCCGGCTCGGCATCTCGATGCGCAGTCTCGACGAAGCGGTGACCGATAAGATGAAGAAGCACCGTGAGGAAGGACATCAGTTGGAAGAATGGTATGGCGATATCTCCGCTTTGGAAGATCATTTGCGTAAGAGGTGAAAGGGTTGGAAGAAACACAAAAGCCGCGAATGCTCGGTTGGAGCATCGTTTATATCGTATTGCTTTTATCGCTTATGGCGCCGTTGCTCAACTTGGTGACGTTCTTTTTCCTGCTGGTGCCGGTCCTCGTGCTGTATGTGCGATTAGGGACGAAGTCGTTCTTGATTCACTATTTGGCCAGTTTGGCGATCGTTTACGTCTTGGTCTCATTTCTGCTAATCGGATGGATCGGAGCGATGCTCGTATCGGTTTCTCTCTTCTTGCTGCCTCCGGTTATTCAGATGGGCAATTTGTATAAAAAGCGTGCTCCCGCTCGTTCCGTATTGAACGCAGGAGCCGTAACGCTGCTGATCGAACTGTTGATCAGCTTGGTCGTCGCGCACCTGTTCGGTTTGAATCCGGTAGGCGCGATGAAACGGTTCATGATCGATTCATTCAACCTGTACTCCCCGCAGATGAAAAGCCTTATGGGGGTCGATATCGATACCATCGTTCATTTATCGGTGCAAATGCTGCCGATGTATATGATCACGTTCTCTCTCTTGTATGCCGTTATCTCGCATGCGGTGACGCGGCGCGTCCTGGTGCGGTTAGGAGAGTCGGTTCCGGCGTTCCGTCCGATCAAAGACTGGAAGCTGCCTAAATCATTCATCTGGATCTACGTCGTGGCCCTTGTGCTTGAACTGTTCACGAAAGATATGGAATCGACGCTGTTTACGGTAGTCTTGAATTTGCTGCCCTTGCTTAGCACGGCATTCGCGATTCAAGCGATTTCTTTTCTGTTTTTCGTTGCGCATATGAATCGTTGGAACAAGACGCTGCCGATTGTCGGAATCGCGCTGTTGCTGTTGTTTCCTCCGTTGTTCTTTTTGTTCAGCCTAATTGGCGTGTTCGATGTAGCGTTTCCTATCCGTGATCGTATAACCCGCAAAGAGTAGAAACGCCTATGAGCCGCGATATGCGTGCATCGGCGTCGCCTTCGGCTGCGGAGAACTCAGCCGTGTGCGATTATTCATGATTGGAGCGAATGAAATGCCGAAGTTCCTGTTGAAACGATGGCACGGTATGCATGTATATTGGCTATTTGCCCTGCTGCTTGTTCTGATTCTCACTATATCTTGCTTTGTTTGGCAGCTTGGGGTGGTTGCCCTGGTTGTATGCGGCGTTCTGGCCTACTACACGTTTCGGGCGGAACGAGCGTTTCGCCAGGATTTAACGCATTACGTGAGCACGCTGTCCCATCGGGTGAAGAAGGCGGGGAGCGACGTCATTCACGAGCTGCCGGTCGGCATCTTGCTGTACAACGAAGAGAAGACGATCGAATGGCATAATCCGTTCGTTGCCAGAATGCTCGGCAAGGATACACTGATCGGGGAGCCGCTGCTGGAGCAATTTCCCGGGCTGAAGAACCGCAAGGAAAAGGAACTGAAGCTGGAGCTGACTCTCGACAAGCATATTTATGAGGTTCAGATCAAGCCGGAGGAGCGGTTGCTTTATTTCACGGACATCACGATTCTTCGTACGCTTCAGCTGCGCAACGAAGAGGATCAGATCGCCATGGGCATCGTCATGATGGATAATCTCGACGAAGCGACACAGGGCCTGGACGACCAGACGCGCAGCATTATGATGGCCAAAGTGACGGGGGAAATTACCGAATGGGCGCAAAAGCATCAGATCTACATCCGCCGTACGGCTTCCGATCGATACTTCCTGGTGGCGGATCATAAAGGGTTAAAAAAGCTCGAACAGTCGCGATTTGAAATATTGGACGAGGTACGGGACATCACCATCGAGAACAAGCTGCCGATGACGCTTAGCATCGGCATCGCGTCGGGAGCGGGGTCGCTCATCGAGCTCGGTTTATGGACGCAAACGAGCCTTGACATGGCGCTTGGCCGCGGCGGCGATCAGGCGGCGGTGAAGGTCGGGGAACGGCTGTCGTTCTACGGCGGACGTACGAATGCGATCGAGAAGCGGACGCGGGTACGGGCAAGGGTGATCTCCCATGCGCTTCGCGATCTGATCAAGGAAAGCGACAACGTGATCATCATGGGCCATAAGATGCCCGATATGGACTCGATCGGGGCGGCGATCGGGGTGCTGAAGATGGCGCACGTCAGCAATAAGGAAGGGTATATCGTGATTGAGGGCGTCAATCCATCTATCCTGAAGCTGATGGAGGCGATCTATGAGGACGAGAAGCTGAACCGCTGGTTTATTACGCCGGAGCAGGCGATTCAGATCACGACTTCGCGGTCGCTCGCGGTTATCGTCGATACGCATCGGGCGACGATGACGTCGGAGCCGAGGGTGCTGCAGTTGACGCAGCGCAAAGTGGTCATCGATCACCATCGCCGGAGCGAGGAGTTCATTCAGGATGCGACGCTCGTCTATATGGAGCCTTACGCATCCTCAACGTGCGAGCTTGTGACCGAGCTGCTGCCTTATTTTGATGAGCGTCTTACGATGGGCGTGTTGGAGGCGACGGCGCTGCTCGCCGGTATCGTGGTGGATACGAAGAGCTTCAGCTTGCGGACGGGCGCACGTACGTTCGAGGCGGCTTCTTACTTGCGGCGGAACGGGGCCGATTCCTCGTTGATCCAACGGCTGTTGAAGGAAGATTTGGATCACTATATTAAGAAGTCCGAAATTATTAAGAATGCGGTGGTCATCTTCGACCATGTTGCGCTTGCCGTCACGGAGCCCGGACGTAAATATTCTCAGTTGATCATTGCCCAAGTTGCTGATACATTGTTAACTATGACGGGAATTATGGCTTCATTTGTTATCAGCGAGCGTCCGGACGGCTTGATCGGCATCAGCGCCCGTTCGCTCGGACAGATGAATGTACAGCTCGTGATGGAACGGATGGGCGGCGGCGGTCATTTGACCAACGCGGCCACGCAATTGGAAGGCACGGTGGCGGAAGCCACACAGCGGTTGAAGCAAATTTTAAATCAGATGCACGCGGAGGAGGGGCTTTTCGAATGAAGGTCATTTTACTGAAAGATGTTAAGGGCCAAGGCAAAAAAGGCGATATCAAAGAAGTTTCCGAGGGCTATGCGACTAATTTTTTATTTAAACAAAATTTGGCGGCGCCGGCCAGCGATTCAGCTGTGAAGGTGCTGGATCAGCAGAAGAAAGCGGAAGAACGTAAAAAGGCGCAGGAGAAGGCCGACGCTCAAGAGCTCGGCCGGAAACTCGGCGAGCTTACCGTGCAATTGAAAGCGAAATCGGGCACGGACGGCCGCTTGTTCGGCGCCGTGTCCAACAAGCAGGTGGCGGAAGGTCTTGAGAAGCTCGGCATCAAAGTAGACAAGCGCAAGATCGTGATGGACGACCCCATCCGTACGCTCGGCGTCACGGAAGTAGTCGTGAAGCTGCACCCGGAAGTAACCGGGAAGCTGAAGGTGCACGTGACCGAAGAGTAAGCGTCGTATCGTAGGGGAAACGGTATGGGGTGTTAGCTGGTTCGGGAGTGTGGTCGATCGTTAGAGAAGCGACGGACGGCCGCCCCCGGCGGCATTTGCGCGTAATGCGAGCCGGTGCAATAGGGCCGGCTCTTTGTCGTTAAGGGGAGAGGAACGCCAGCCCTGGCTCTGGCTAGGGCACCGCTCCTTGCCCCTGGGTAAGCATGGGAAACGGGAGGACACCATCGGATGAACGAGAATCTGTTTATGGATCGCATACCTCCGCAAAATCTGGAAGCCGAGCAGGCGGTGCTCGGCGCGATTTTGCTTGACGGGGACGCGCTTGTAACGGCCATGGAGCGGGTGAGGGACGAAGACTTCTATCGCGGCGCGCACCAGCTCATCTATGAAGCGATGATCGAGATTGCCGAGGCGAACGAGCCGGTTGACCTGGTCACGCTGACGGCCCGGCTGCAGGATAAGCAGCAGCTGGAAGAAGTGGGCGGAATCACTTATTTGTCGGAGCTCGCCAATGCGGTGCCGACGGCGGCTAACGTAGATTATTACGCGCAGATCGTCGAAGAGAAGTCGATGCTTCGCCGTTTGATTCGCGCTGCGACGCAGATTGTCTCGAACGGTTACGCGGGACAAGATGAAGTCGGCATGCTGCTCAGCGACGCCGAAGCGCGTATCATGGAAATTTCCCAGGCCCGTTCGGGTTCGGGTTTCATTGCTATCAAAGACGTGCTGATGGAAGTGTTCGATAAGGTTGAAACGTTGTTCAATCAGAAGGGCAGTACGACCGGGGTCAAATCGGGGTTCGTCGACCTGGATAAGATGACGTCCGGCTTCCAACGCTCCGACTTGATTATCGTAGCGGCCCGTCCTTCTGTAGGTAAGACGGCGTTCGCGCTCAATATTGCGCAAAATATCGGCGTCCGCGAGAAAGAGACCGTCGCCATCTTCAGTCTCGAGATGGGGGCGGCCCAGCTCGTACAGCGGATGATTTGCGCCGAGGCGAACGTGGACGCCGGGCGGCTGCGGACAGGCTTCCTGGAGCCGGAAGATTGGGAGAAGCTGACGATGGCGATCGGCTCACTATCCGAGGCGAATATCTACATCGACGATTCGCCGTCGGTGACGGTGGCCGACATTCGGGCCAAATGCAGACGGCTCAAGAAGGAGAAAGGGCTCGGCATGATCCTGATCGACTACTTGCAGCTGATCCATGGCCGAGGCAAGGGCGACAACCGGCAGCAGGAAGTTTCGGAAATTTCGCGTACGCTGAAGCAAATTGCGCGTGAGCTGAACGTGCCGGTTATCGCGCTCTCGCAGCTTAGCCGGGGCGTGGAACAGCGGCAGGACAAGCGTCCGATGATGTCGGACTTGCGGGAATCCGGTTCGATCGAGCAGGATGCCGATATCGTCGCGTTCTTGTACCGGGACGATTACTACGACAAAGAGTCGGAGAAGAAGAACATCATCGAGATCATTATCGCCAAGCAGCGGAACGGCCCGGTCGGGACGGTCGAGCTGGCGTTCCTGAAAAACTTCAACAAGTTCGTCAACCTGGACCGTTCGCATCAAGAACCGGCGGTGGCGTATTAATGCGCGCCTTTCGTCGTATGCTTGCGGGAGTAAAGGCGAACGATGCGTATTGGCCTCGGCGACAGCCGGGGCTTTTTTGCCGTCCGCGGCGCTATTCGGCGTCCACTGGGGTTCAAAGGCCCAGGCCGTAAACCGGCATGATGCGGTCTGAAGCCGAATAGGAGCAGGCAGGAGTATGAACTGTTGGCTGCTTGGTGAACATTTTCCGAACGTTGTATTCTGAGTATACGAAATCGTTCGTTTTTATTGACTTTGGTTTAGTGTACTGCTAAACTAGTCATGGTGTCATGCGCCTTCAGGGCAAATCATAGGTGGTTTCCACCTCACGGGGGTAGTGCGAATGTCAACGGTAGTGGTTGTCGGAACCCAATGGGGAGACGAAGGAAAAGGAAAAATTACCGATTTTCTGGCAGAATCTGCAGAGGTCGTAGCTCGTTACCAAGGCGGTAACAACGCGGGGCATACGATTATTATTAACGATAAGAAATATAAGTTGACGATGATTCCGTCGGGTATTTTTTATCAAGATAAAGTTTGCGTAATCGGCAATGGCATGGTGATTAACCCGGGCGCGCTGCTCGAGGAAATTCAATATATTCATGATAATGGGTTCTCAACGAAAAACTTGCGCCTCAGCGATCGTGCGCATGTGATTATGCCCTACCACCTGCTGCTTGACGGTCTGGAAGAAGAGCGCAAGGGCGATAATAAAATTGGAACGACCCGTAAAGGGATCGGCCCATGTTATATGGATAAAGCAGCGCGGAACGGCATCCGGATCGCGGATCTGCTCGATGCGGAGGAATTCGAACGCAAGGTTCGCCTTCTCGTTGCGGAGAAAAATGTATTGATCGAACAAGTTTACGGCTCCAAAGGCCTCGATGCCGATTCGATCGTCCAGGAGTATCTCGGCTACGCCGAGAAGCTGCGTCCGTACGTCACGGACACCTCCGTCGTGCTGAACGATTTGATCGACGCCGACAAGAAGGTGCTGTTCGAGGGCGCCCAAGGCGTTATGCTCGACATCGACCAAGGCACATATCCGTTCGTGACTTCGTCCAATCCGTCGGCAGGCGGCGTATGTATCGGTTCCGGTGTCGGTCCGACCAAGATTCATCAAGTTATCGGCGTGGCGAAATCGTACACGACTCGCGTCGGCGACGGTCCTTTCCCGACAGAGCTGAACAACGAGATCGGCGACTGGATTCGCGAGAAGGGCCATGAATACGGCACGGTAACCGGCCGTCCGCGTCGCGTCGGCTGGTTCGACAGCGTCGTCGTGCGTCATGCGCGCCGGGTGAGCGGCATCACCGGCTTGTCCTTGAACTCGCTGGATGTGCTGGCTGGACTTGAAACGGTGAAAATTTGTACGGCGTACAAATACCGCGGCGAGGTGATCGAGCATTACCCGGCCAGTCTGAAGATGCTGGCGGAATGCGAAGCGGTATACGAAGAGCTGCCGGGCTGGAACGAAGACTTGTCCGCCGTACGCAGCTTGGATGAACTGCCGACGAATGCGCGCCGTTACATCGAGCGTGTTTCCGAGCTGACCGGCATCCCGATCGCGATCTTCTCTGTAGGCCGCAACCGGGAGCAAACGAACCTGGTTACCCCGATTTATTAAGTCGAAGAAGGAACGGGCGAATAGCGGCCCGTTCCTTTGTTTTTTATCTCGATCTATTCGGTTGTCGCCTCGATTTCCGCCCCACGACCAGAGGATGTTATCTTTCTTAGAAAAACAGGAGAGGTTCAACAGCTCAGTTTCTGTACGCAATCCGGTTGGTTTCCCAGAAAAAGGTCAATACTAGAGCTTAGAGACCTGCTATGGGCGCGAATGGGAGTGAGCTGAATTGAAAGGGTTAAAGTGGTTGATGAAATTGGCGGTTACGGCTGCGGTGACCTCCATATGCTGTGTGGCATTAACGTTTATGGCCGTAAACACGTATGTCGATCTGGTGCTGGAGCAGCTGCACATCCAGCGTCCGGCGACGGCGAAGATAGGGTGGGGGTCGTTCTTCAACCGGTTCGCGACAACCGTGGGGTTCGGCGCGGGCGGCGGAACGAACGTGATGGCTGTGGATGAGCCAAAGGATGCGGCCGTATCGGCGAACGTGAACCCGGATTCGACGGAAACGGGCTCGAAGGAGAACCAATCCGGTTTACCTAGCGCCGGCAAAGCGGAACGGACCGATCCGTACCGGGTACCGGAGGATGCGGTTGCGGTTTGGGGACAGCAATCGGTCAAGGAGCTGGAGGGCGTGTCCGGAGACGAATCGGGCGCTGCGGAAGACCGGAAAGTCGTCGTGTCGAGCGAGGAGTTCACGAAGAAGAAGGAGCAGCTGTCGGAGGCGGATAAGGCCAAAGTATTCTCGCTGCTTGTTTCGCGCATTCCTCAGCAGGACATGCAGACGATTTCGCAGCTCATGGAGGACGGCTTGACCGCAGCCGAAATCAAGGAGCTGGAACAGCTGCTGCAAAAGCATTTGAAACCCGAGGAATACCGCGATTTGCTGGCCCTCATACAGACGCCCTGACCGCTTCTTGAAAAGCGTCAGGGCGTTTTTCTTCGTTATGCCGTTCTTACAGGATTCCACCGAAGCGGCTGATGGTATCTTCGGCCTGTCTTCGTCGTGACGATTCGACAAGGAGCTGCAAGAGCCCCTCGTCTTGCCCGCCGGAGAGGCCGGATTGAAAGGAGTCTCCGGCCCATTCCGGGTACGCATGATCGCTCCCGGCACCGTTCGGGCACATCATAAGATGGATGACGCCTTGCTTGCGAAGCGCGTCCGCCGCTTGCTCCATCTCGCTCCGGCTGCGGAACGCCGCTGTTAAAGTTTCCATCGCTTACCTTCACACTCCTGCCATGATTCCCTCTTGAAAATTGACATAGTATGCAGTTTTGTTGAAAAAGGTAGAGTCCTTGTGGTAAATTTATTAGTGTTGTTAATATGGATATGGTTATTGTTCCAATTTTAGGTGTTTTTATGTGCAGGTCGTAAGCAAACCTAAGTTGAAGCGGTGCGGTTTGAAGTTCACGCGCCGATTGTCAACTAGAGAGTCCCGAGAACAGTATTTGTTCAGAGATACCATGGGTATAGGTTCTCTTAAAGGGAGTACGGCGCTTTCCGGCTCTTCAGGGCAAAGAAAGCGACGATGGTTCGAATGCGGCAAAAAACGGCTTAAAAGGAGAAAAAGATGACAGTTTTCAAGGGAAAGGATCGGTTCAAGAACCTTTTGGACAAGCTTCGGACAAAGGGCTCCGGGAGTCGGTCAAGCAGCTTGACTGAGGACTCTAGGACGAAACCAATGGATCACGACGCCAAGCAAACGCACGTTACGATAAAAGAACGCATCCGTCTACATAAATGGTTGGTCGTCAAGTCGGCCGCTGCTTTCGGATTCATGATCGCGGTGGTCTGGAGCGGACATCAGTACGTACAAGCCAGTGTGGTTGATTACTATGAAGTATATGCGAACGGGGATTCGGTCGGGGCTGTCTCCGATCCGGCCAAGGTCGAACAATTCAAGCAAGCGAAGCGAGATCAGTTGACGAAGATGACATCGGATGTCAGAGTTGTCGTCAACGAGCCTAGGATTGAATTAAAGCGTGAAAAGGCTTTCAACAAACAGCCCGACGATCAGGCGGCGCTGGATCGATTGAATCCCTATTTCACGGCGTATCCAGTCGGCGTACAGCTGTTGGTGGACGGCAAGCCGATGGGGGTGTTGAAGGACGAAGCGGCGGCCAAGCAGCTGCTGGAACAGTTGAAAGCGAACGCCGTCAGCGCGCTTAGCCAGAAGAAAGAGTCCGGCAAAGTCGGCATACTATCGGCTGATGCGAAACAGGCTCCGGTGCAAACGGAGCTGCTGAAGGCCGATTTCGTGCAGCAGGTGGACCTGAAGGAGATCAAGATCGATCCGGATGAGCTAACCCCTCCCGACGAGCTTCGGAAGAAGCTGGAAACCGGCGACGTGCAGCCGACGAAATATACGGTGGAGGAAGGCGACTGCGTCTCCTGCATTGCGAAGAAGCTGAATATTCCGAAGCAGGTTATTTATCAGAATAACCCTACGATTTCGAACGATATGATCAAGGTAGGCCAGCAGCTCGACCTGACGGTGCTGCAGCCGACGCTGGCCGTGCGTACGGTGGAGAAAGTCGTTGAAAATCAAGAGATTCAGTACGAAACGGAATATGTGCAGGACGATAGTATGAAGCTCGGTATAACCGAGACGATAGCTGCCGGCAGGAACGGGATGAAGAAAGTAACCGTGCAGCTCACCAAGGTGAACGGCATGCTGGAAGAGGAAGAGGTTCTTAGCGAGGATATTGTACAAAATCCGGTCAAAGCGGTCGTTAAACGGGGAACGAAAGTCATTAAAGGCGAGGGTACGGGCAAGTTTGCCTGGCCGGTCGTTTCCGCTTCAATCACGAGCACGTTCGGTACCCGGTGGGGCGCTTTCCACAAAGGAATCGATATTACGGGAAATAAGAACATTCTGGCGGCGGATAACGGCAAAGTCGTGGCGGCCGGCACGAAGAGCGATTACGGCAATTATATTATTATCGATCATTTGAACGGATACCGTACCTTGTATGGCCATATGAGCAAATTGTTAGTCACCAAGGGCGCGATTGTCGAGAAGGGCGAAAAAATCGGCATTATGGGCAGTACGGGAGATTCGACCGGGGTCCATTTGCATTTTGAAATTCAGAAGAATGAATCGCCGCAAAATCCGCTGAAGTTTTTGAACCGTTAGTGGGGGAAAGTTGCGACCAGACAGAAATCGGGGGCATGGAAGGTGCAGGAAATACTGCGCCTCCATGTCTCTTTTTGCTTAGAGTTATGCTAAAATAGGTAGAATAGATACCTAGCTCAACAAGATCGCATGAGACAGGCGGTGAAGGATTCGATGGCGAAAATACTGGTGGTTGACGACGAGCAGCCGATTGCTGATATTTTGAAGTTTAACCTGGAAAAGGAAGGTCATGAGGTAATTCTCGCTTATGACGGAGGCACCGCGGTGGAATTGGCCTATTCGGAGGAACCGGACTTGATTTTGCTTGACTTGATGCTGCCGGTGAAGGATGGCATGGACGTGTGCCGCGATGTGCGGGCGAAGCTGAACACGCCGATCATTATGCTGACAGCCAAAGACAACGAAATCGATAAAGTGCTCGGTCTGGAGCTCGGAGCCGACGACTATGTGACGAAGCCGTTCGGCACGCGCGAGCTGTTGGCCCGGGTGAAGGCGCATCTACGTAGACAGCAGAAGGCGGCGATGGTTAGCGCCAATGCGCCTGAGGAGGCGGTCCGTCAAGGGCTGCGTATCCAAAGCTTGTTTATCGATACCGACATGTATGTCGTTTATAAAGATGAAGTGCCGCTCGACCTGACCCACCGGGAATTCGAGCTCGTGCAGTACTTGGCCCGCAACAGCGGCAAAGTGATGACGCGCGAGCATTTGCTGCAAGCGGTCTGGGGGTTCGAATACTTCGGCGACGTACGAACGGTCGATGTTACGATTCGTCGGCTGCGGGAGAAGCTGGAGGATGACCCGAGCCGGCCGGAATATATCATCACCCGCCGGGGGCTCGGTTATATGATGCGGAACTCGAAGTCCGGCGCAGGCGGGTATTAAACGTGGACGGACGGTGCTGCGGCCGATGAAGAGCATCCGTTTTTTTCAATCCATTCAGGCGAAGCTGATTATTATCTACGTGCTGTTGATCCTGATTGCGATGCAGCTGATCGGGGTTTATTTTATCCAGACGCTGGAAGGGTCGCTGAAGAAGGATTTTATCGATAACCGTAACGCGCAGGCGCTGCTGCTGGCTCAATATGCCGAAGGGTATTTGTTGGAGAGTCAGAATCAGGAGGCCGGCAAGGCAAGCGACAGGGAACCGAAGCGAACGTATACGGACTTGAATCAGGTGGTGAACAGCTTGTTCGCGAGCGGACAAGCGGAGATTCAAGTGATCGATGCGAATGGCGTGGTGCTGACGACGTCGCACGAAGACAACCAATCCGTCGTGGGGAGTAAAAACACGCAAACGGAAGTGACGCGGGCGCTGCAGGGCATTAAGGACAACCAGCGCATGTTTACGGATCTTGACGGCGCGCGTAAGCTGGTCATTGCAAAGCCGATCGGTTCGGGCGCCAAAATCTATGGCGCGGTTTACATTATCGCCTCGATGGAAGAGGTTTATAACACGATGAACCGGATTACCCGGTTTTTCATCTCCGGGACGTTAATCGCGCTCGGGTTGACGGCGGTGCTCGGCGTCATCCTGTCGGCCACGATCACGAATCCGATCAAGGCGCTGACGAAGCAAGCAACCGCGGTGGCGGACGGGCGATTCGACGAGAAGGTGCGCATTATGGGGCAGGACGAGCTCGGACAGCTCGGACAGACGTTTAACTTCATGATGGAGCGGCTGCAGGAAGCTCTTACGATGAACGAGGAAGAGAAGGAGAAGCTAGCGTCGATCTTATCCAACATGAACGACGGTTTGGTCGCTTCCGACGACCAAGGCCGTGTGATCGTCATTAATCGGCGCGCGAAGCAGATCTTGAAGGTCAATGAAGACACGACGCTAGGGATGCCCCTGGCCGAGCTGCTCGGCATTACGCCGGACATCGTGCGCCAGTTGGAGGCGAGCGAGGATCATTCAACGACGCTGCAGTTCGTTCACGAGGAGGAGGATCCGCTCTTCGTACGCGTGACCTACACAACGCTCCACAGCAAGGGACGCGGTGCAGCCGGTACGATCGCCGTGCTGCAGGACGTGACGGGGCAGGAGAAGCTGGAGCAAATCCGCCGCGAATTCGTAGCCAACGTCTCGCATGAGCTGCGGACGCCGCTGACGACGATTAAAAGCTACCTGGAAGCGCTCGAGGACGGGGCGCTTGATGAGCCGCAGCTGGCGGGCAAGTTCGTCAATGTGGCGCACAACGAGACCGAGCGCATGATCCGGCTTGTTAACGATCTGCTGCAGCTGTCCAGACTTGATTCCAGGCAGGTCATGATTACGAAGGAGCTGACCGACGTGACGGACATGCTGGAAGAAGTGGCCGATCGCTTCTCGTTTCAGCTGGAGCAGCGCAATATTGCGATTACGATTCAGGTGGAGCCGGACGTTCGCAGCATTATGCTCGATCGGGACAGAATCGAACAAGTGCTCGACAATCTCATCTCCAATTCGATCAAGTATACCCCGGAGGGCGGACACATTCATATTCATGCCGGCTGTCCGGAGCGGGAGCGTCTCGAGGTGTCGGTGTCGGACGACGGCATCGGCATTCCGCGTAAGGATTTGAACCGGATTTTCGAACGGTTTTATCGGGTGGACAAAGCCCGTTCGCGTGCGATGGGCGGGACGGGACTCGGTCTATCGATTGCCCGGGAAATAGTAAAAGCGCACGGCGGCGCGATTCAGCTTGATTCTGAGCTCGGTCAAGGGACCAAAGTGACCTTCACACTCCCTTACCTGCAAGAGGAGGCAGCCGGATGATGGAGAAATTGAAGACAGCGGCTCTGACGCTGCTCGTCATGCTAAGCTTGCTGCAAAGCTATCTGCTCGCCTACAGTTACCCGCAGCCGGAACAGCCGGTCATTCAGGAAGAATATGTGAAGACAGAGATGCTTGGCACGCAGGTGTCGCTCGATGAGATGCTGTTCCCCGATCATATCGTCGTTCATCTCGGCAACCAGCAGCATACGGTATTTTATCCGCAAACCGAGCCGTATACCGAAATTTTCGATACGGTCAAGCAGCGCAATTTAGAGGGCTTCCGCAAAAACAACCTCAGCGCGCTCGGCATGAATTGGGACGATGTTGCGGCCAAGCGGCCCGGTGTGGAGATCCGGTTTCGCGACGGACTGCCGCTGAATGTGCTGCAGCGCATCATGCAAATCAAGGGCGATTTGCCGCCGGATAACGATGTGATCACGCGGATTTGGATTTTCGCCCAGAATGAGAACGAAGTACGTACGATACTGTTTACGGATACGACGAATTTGATATACGAGGCGACCAAGGCCGATTTTACGACGAAAGATATTGAGGAGCGTTTCCTGGGTGCGGTCGGTACCGCCATTCCGTACAAGCCGTTCAACGGCAGCCTTTATTTGCCGCAAAAGCCGATCCCGATGACGGCTTATACGATGCCCTACACGCAGCTTACGGTCGATCAGTTAAAACGGACGTTCTTCGTCGACCCGGCGGTAACGCGAAACTTGATGGAGCGGGACGGCTCGGAAATTTATACCGATTCCAAGCGGGGGCTGCAGTTAAAGAGCGAGCAGCACTGGATGACCTACTCCGACCCGGTGGCGCCGTCTACGGACAACAAAATCGACTTCCTCGGCAACCTGCTGGCCGCCGTCCAGTTCATTAACCAGCACGGCGGATGGAATGGTACGTATGGCGTACAGAAGGTGCCGGAGCGTTTGCTGCCGGGCAGTCAATCGTACCTGTTCCGTCAATATTACGGGGCGTACCCGTTGATTAATCCGCGGAACGAGAATTTCGGGTTTATCAAGATTACGCTGCAAAAGGATATTGTCTCCGGCTACGAGCGTTCGACCCTTACGCCGGAGACGCGCAGCGTGACCCGGCGGGAGCTGGAGCTGGTTGGCGGCGAGGCGCTCGATGCCAAGCTGGAGCAATATACGAAGAAGTCGCAGATCGTCGCCTTGTTCCCGGCTTATCGGCCTGTAATTACGGACAAGTCGCTCGAATTGATGCCGGTGTGGGCGATGGAGCTGTACGACGGCACGTATGAGTTTCTGGAGTAGCGGACGATGACGCTAAGGAGAGGAGGGAAGGCGGATGGATTGGGGCCGGGCCAAGACGATACTGATTTTATCCTTTTTGCTGCTGAATGTGATTCTGGCGGTTCAGCTTGGCACGAGCCGATCCGATCTGCTGGAACTTGGGGGAAATCCGGAAGCGCAGGCGGCAGAGGAGCTGCAGCGGCTGTTGAAGCTGAACAATATTCAAGTGCCCGCAGACATTCCGAAGGAAGTGCCGAAGCTGCGGGAGATTGTGGCGCGGTTCGACGAGCATTATACGCCGGATCAGCCGATTCCGCTGGCGTCGCCGTTCAAGTTCGACCCGCTGATCAACAAGGGCACGTTCAAGGATATGCTGGCCAAAACCGGCATCGCGTACACGGAGTCGTACCAGTTCGACCCGGCTATGAGCCGAGGCGGTACATACGTCTTCCATCAGCTGTACGGTACGCTGCCGATGTTCGAGGTGCAGCTCGAGCTGTATGAGAAGAACGGCATTGTCAACGCGTACCGCCAAGGGTTCGTGGAAGTGCAGGCGGAGGGAAGTCAGAAGGAGCAGAATGTCATCTCGCCGTATATTGCGCTGCGGAGCCTCATTGAGAATCATCTGCAGCCGGGGGCGGTCATTACGGGCGTACGGCTCGGGTACCACGGCCAAGTGTATAACTCGCAGACCTTGTATATGGTGCCGACGTGGCGGGTGTCGCTGAGCAATGGCGATTTGTATTTCATTCATGCGATTAACGGTGCGGTGGAGCCGCCGCAGAATAAAAAATCATAAGCTTGAAACGTTGGCAAACATGGGTTAGGAGCAGGGAAATGGGAATACGGTTTACGGTTCTGGGGAGCGGTTCGACGGGCAATGCGACGGTTGTCGCGACGGAAGAAGGCAAGGTGCTGATCGATGCCGGCTTGAGCGCCAAGAAGATCGATCAGCTCATGAAGGAGCGGGACATGTCGCTGTCGGAGATCGACGCTATTCTGGTCACGCATGAGCATGCGGATCATATTAAGGGTTTGGGCGCTGTGGCGCGGAAATATAATTTGCCTGTATATGCAAATGAGAAGACGTGGTCTGAGCTTGACCGCCATATCGGCGAAATCGCGGAGGCGAACCGGTGCGTGATGCAAACCGGCGAGGTGCGCGAATTCGGCTCGCTGCAGGTGGAATCGTACGGCATCTCGCATGATGCGGCCGAGCCGGTCGGGTATTGCTTTTATCACGAGGAAGAGAAATTGAGCGTGGCCACCGACCTTGGCTACATGAGCTCGAAGGTGAAGGAGAAAATTCAAGACAGCGACGTGCTCGTGCTGGAATCGAATCACGACATCGAGATGCTGCGGATGGGCCGATATCCGTGGAATATTAAGCGGCGCATCCTCAGCGACGTCGGGCACTTGTCGAACGAAGCGGCTGGCCATGCGCTGCTGGATGTGATGACAGAGCGGACGAAACGGGTCTACTTGGCCCATTTAAGCCGTGATCACAATCTGATGGATTTGGCCAGGCTGACCGTGAATAACATAGTAGAGGACCGACTGGCGCCGGATGACCACCGTCCCAAGCTGATGGATACGTACCACGACCGTGCGACGGCGTGGGATCGGCTGCGCGAGGAGTAGATGCTTCTGGACGCCAGCGGTTATGGCGGACCTTGCGGTCAGGTGAGGGGGAGCTATTAGCTATTCGGAGCCGGGAAGGCCGGCCGCATCCTGCTTCTCGAGGGCATGGGCCTTGTCGGTCAGTTCCTGCAAGGTTAAGAGTCCCTTCTCTTGAAGCAGCTCCATTAGGGCGCTTAGCAGCAGTGTGCTGCGGTATTGATGGTCTTGAAGGTCGGCCAGCTTGCCGATCCACGCGATTTCGTCGAGATGGGAATGAATACGGTTCGTTGTCATTGGAATCATCCTTCCTGAGCAGGAATGGTTATGATTCTATTCTAGTCTCGTTCGGGCGAAACTATTCCTAGTATTTCCATTTTTCAGAGTGCTAGATTATCGGGTACACTTTAGAAGTAACCATCAGGAAGGGCCGCACAGCAGGTCACTGGCGGACCAAGGGGGCAGCGACGGTGAGTTTATTTGATGACGATTTTTATTCCACGAAAATGTCCCGCAGGGAAGCGTGGCGTTTGCCAAAAAGCGGTCCGTTCGGACTTCCGGTGTGGATGCTCCCGGCTGCCGGCGGCGCCTTTGTGACGCTGGCTATCGTCCTGGCGTTCTACGCCGGAGAAGCGCAGCCGCAGGCTGAAGCAGTCGCCGCTATGGCCGTGACGCCACCCGGCGGGGCGGTGAGGCCGGATATGGCCGGCGAGCGTCAGGCGAGCGATATGGTGGTCGGCGCTGCGGCGAAAGTGTGGCCGGCCGTCGTAAGCATTCTGGGCTCCACTGCGGAAGGCGAGCAGGGAGCGGACGCTGCGGTTCCGGGCCGGGGGCCGATGGGGCTCGGTTCGGGCGTCATTTTCGCTCGGGCGGGCGATAAGGTGCGGGTTGTTACGAACAATCACGTTGTCGATGGGTTTACGCAGCTCGATGTCATTACGTTGACGGGTGAGAAGCGCAAGGCGACCTTGGTCGGCCGCGATCAAATTACCGATCTCGCTGTGCTCGAAATGGAAGGCAACGGGATTAAGGAAATCGCGGAGTTCGGCGATTCGGACGCCCTGCAGCCGGGGGAGACGGCGATTGCCGTCGGTAACCCGCTTGGGCTTGGCTACGCGCCGACCGTGACAAAGGGCATTATCAGCTGGCCGAAGCGTACGATCCCGGTTTCGCTAGGACGGGAAGGCGAGTTCGACTGGGAGATGGACGTGATTCAAACGGATGCGGCCATTAACCACGGAAACAGCGGGGGCGCGCTCGTCAATCTCGACGGCAAGGTGGTCGGCATCAACACGTTGAAGGTAGCGGACATGGGCGTGGAAGGGCTCGGCTTCGCCATCCCGATTAATGAAGCCAAGTCGATTATCGAAACGCTCATTAAGGAGCATCGGATCAAGCGGCCATATATTGGCGTCGTGACGCAGGATTTGCAGGCATTCAAGGGGACGGAAGAGCTGAAGCTGCCCAAGGACGTGAAACAGGGCGTACTCGTCATCGATGTGACCGGACCGGCGAAGAGTGCGGGGCTGAAGAGCAGCGATGTTATCGTCGAGCTCGACGGCAAGCCGGTTGACAGCACGCTGTCGCTGCGCAAATACATGTATAGCGCGAAGAAGGTCGGCGAGAAGCTGTCGATCACGTATTACCGCAGCGGCAAGAAGCACACGGTATCGGTGACGTTGGAGGAGCTGAAGGAGCGCTAAGGACGACTTGGGCAGCTGGACCCTCTGCCTTGGGAGGGTTCCTCCTTCGTGCGGGACGTAGAGGGAAGCAGGGAGCGGAAGCGTGCGGAGCCGGGTGACATTTTCGCCGGAGTCCGGCGTTCGTCTGTTGTGAGTTGGGCCCGATTGGGGTAAACTAGTAATACAGTTTCAATACGGGTGCGGGGATGATTGTGGCGGCGCTCGTATGATTAGGGAAGAGAAAAAGGGGTTTCGTGGATGCATGTGGTTTGTAAGGAACACTTAGAGCTTGCGATCGATATGTTCGTGGATGAGTATGAGGATGCGCCGGATATCGTGGACTTGGAACAAGTGAAGTTCAGCGAATGGCAGGCGCCGGAGCACTGCGAACGATGCTCCGGTCCGGGGCGGTTCTTAGTCGTATAGGGAAGTTACGGGGAGAGGGTCGGAAGGTCGACCTTCTTTTTTGTTGCACGTGGAACTTTTTGGGGGCTGTCGGGATGCAGGGTGCATGGGAAGACGGGAAGCGGGAATGAAGGTGCATGCGGTGATGGGTAGGAAGAAGAGCGTGGGAAGAGCAGGAGGGTCCGGGAAGAGCAGAGGAGATTAGGATGAGTAGGGAAGCTGGGGCAGCAGTTATAGTGAGGGAACTGGAGCAGTTGGTGAGGTGGGAGCGGGAAAGGGAAAAAAGCGGGAAAACGAGGGAAAGTAGGAGACCGGGGGACCAGGGGACCAGGAGACTAGGACACCAGGAGACTAGGGGGCCAGGAAAAACCAGGCTAACCAGGTATACCAGGTAAACTGGGCAACCTAGGAAATCAGTGATAACAAGATTAGAAAACCCGAGGAAGCTAGAAGTATAGTAAACGTGAAAGCGGTGGATTAGGCGGATGAACATCCAGATTGTGGCCGTAGGCAAGTTAAAGGAAGCGTACTTGGTGCAGGGCATTGCGGAATATGTGAAGCGGCTCGGGCCTTACGCGAAGATGCACCTGGTGGAGGTGCCCGACGAGAAGGCACCGGAATCGATGAGCGCCGCCGAAGAGGCGCAGGTCAAGCATCGCGAAGGCGAGCGATTGCTCGCGCAATTGCGCAGCGATGCGTTCGTCGTGGCGCTAGCCATCGACGGACGTGCGCTGTCGAGCGAGGAGCTCTCGCGGCAGCTGCAGGATCTGGCCACGTACGGGCGCAGCCACGTGGCGTTCGTGATCGGGGGCTCGCTGGGCTTAGCCCCCGAGGTGTTGGCGCGCGCCGACCTGAAGCTGTCGTTCGGGCGCATGACCTTGCCCCACCAGCTGATGCGGCTCGTGCTGGTGGAGCAAGTGTATCGCGCGTTTAAGATCGCGCGCGGTGAACCGTATCATAAGTAACGGCAAGTTTTTTCCTGCTTTTCTTTAGCTTCAGGTCAGGATATCTCTCAATTGAGTGACGGTAGGAATCATCGATCTGATTAGAATGTTCTTTATACGATTAATAAAATGAAATGAGACATTACTTGACAGCTTCAAAGTGGTATATTATAGTCGGACAAGCTAATAAGAAAAGGCATTTACTTCAAGGTCTTGAGGAGAGTGAAAAGGAGTAACGGTACAATCAAAGCCGTGAACACGGGGAAATCCTAGGCTCTATTGAACTTAGGTTGTAAGCGACAACTTTGTCATCACCATTCTTACATAGAGAGGAGAAGTGCTGTTGGATTCACTTTGGTTGGAGTATGCATGGGCATTACTGATTCTTATTGGATTGGAAGGTTTGCTATCGGCGGATAATGCCCTTGTTCTGGCGGTTATCGCGAAGCATTTACCGGAGGACCAGAAGAAGAAAGCCATCAATTATGGGATCATTATGGCTTTTGTTTTTCGCTTCGCCGCTCTGTTTGCGATATCGTTTATTGCGAACGTCTGGCAAATACAGGCGATCGGAGCAGCTTATCTTCTATACCTTGGGTTAAAGCACATAATCAAAGCGCGTTTCGGCAAGGAAAACGAGAACATCCGTGAGGACATAAAAAAAGATGCTACAGGAAAAGGCTTCTGGCCAACCGTAGGAAAAATTGCTCTTGCGGATCTCGCCTTTGCGATTGATTCCATTCTTGCTGCAGTAGCTCTAGCACTTGGTCTCCCGGACTCACCGCTTCGTGACTTCGGCGGTATGGACGGAGGACAATTCATCGTTGTTGTGCTTGGTGGAATCGCTGGGCTCGTCCTAATCAAATACGCGGCTACTTGGTTTGTAAAGCTGCTTGCTCAGCGTCCAGCACTGGAGACCACGGCTTACGCGATCGTGGCATGGGTCGGTGTGAAGCTCGCTGTGATTACCCTGGCCCATGAAGATATTGGTGTGTTAGGTCATCATTTCCCGCATAGCACAGGCTGGACCCTTATCTTCTATGGTGTGTTGGTTGCGATCGCCCTTCTCGGTTGGTTTGCGCCTGCGAAAAAACATTCACAGGCTGATCAGCTCTAGGTTCAACATCCAGACAGTCCTTCATAGCTGACAAGTGGCCATCCCCTAAGGACAGCCCCATTTTGCATTTTGATTTTAGCTGCTGCTACTAAGGAGTAATTAACGACGTTTAAGGCGTTCAGGTGAACCATCCATTGTAGGATGGCCCTAAAACTTGCCGTTAAAGACAGTGCGGAGAACCGTACCATAAATGAGGCGAAACTTTGGATTTCTTTGGCTAGTGCGATTAGCCCACTTTAGATACTCTAAAGCAAAATGGAGACCGGGCGGAGTAAGCCTTCCGTCTCCATTCTTATTTCCAACTCCCTAATTTTTATGGATCTAGCGAGATAGCGTTGATATCCTCCTATACTACCGCTCCTTTTAGCCTAGAAATAGGCATAAATCGGTACTTTAGACCCGCATATAAATTTGGAAAACTCATCTATAATTAAGGAAACTTTTTTCGATATTAATCGATATTTTCTCAGAAAAGGTGAGTTGTCTATGTTTTCTCCTTTCCAAAAGAAGAAGAATGGCCTTGAGGAGCAACAATCGCGAGGGGATCGCGGCATAAGGAGGGACTTGGAAGAACCACAGGAGGAAGTGTCGGTAAATTCAGCTAAATCCGAGGCGAGTGAAGAGCCTTCAGGCTCTATTATGATAAATAAGGCCCATATGGACAAAAGGTCGCTCGATCTGGTATTCGCCGTAGAGCAGATGATTAAGGCCAAGCAGCATGTCGAAATGAGCCACAACGATTTGCAGGATCGGCTAAGCCATTCGAACGGACAAATTGATCGATTGAACAGGGACTTGAAGAACCTGGGCAAGGTCATCGAGGAGCGCGAGAAGAGCATCCAGGAGCTGGAGCAGAGACTGGCCGATAAGAATCTGAAGGTCGACCAGATGATGGAAGACTACCGAGAGCTCCATTCCACCTTGTCTGGTGAGATCGAGGAGCTTAAAAGCGTGATTGAGCTCGAACGCCAGAACTATGCGGGCTTGCTTCAGAAGCACAACGAGACGACTGCCGATAAGAACAAGAGAATCAGCGAGCTTGAAGAGAAGAACGGGAGGCTTGAAGCCGAGCTCTCCCAAATGAAACAGAAATTCGATGCCCTTCGTCAGGAGAAGACGCATCTCCTTAATATTGTAAATGATTTTACTAACCGGCTAACGTCTCCATTTGCACCGAATGCAGGCCCGATTGATGGAGCTTCAACCGATTAAGGTCATGTCGGGATTGAGAAGAGAAGGACGAAGATGGGTATGGAGACATACAGTACACAGGTGATGGAGCTGCTGTCGCTTGGGAAGACCTCCGATGGTGTAAACCAAATCAAGGTCGTCGTTACCCAAGAGGACAGGCAAGCTACATATGTGATCGATATAGACGAGTTTACGTTTCTTGGGCTTGAAGCGTTGAGGCCATTGAATGGAAACAGGATTCGACTCTCTCCCTACTCCAAGTGGGATCCTTACCGAAATACCTTTTATAGTGCCATAATCAGAACCACAGGCGTCTCCCGGGATACGCTGTATTTTCCATGCAGCGAAGAATACATAAGTCAGATAAAGCGGATCAGGCAAACAGACCTTCCGCCCGTTCCGATGGACGAGGGAGGGCAGGATGGCGGGGTAGAGAAATTCGCTCAGCGCCGATCCCAATTCCTACGCCGATTCTCTGCACGCGTGCCGAGGATAGCGAATCTACTCCCGGTTATGGTCGGCTTGCTGGCTTTTCTATCTATCGCTTCCGGGGGCAAGGACGATTCCGTACGTATACTTAGCGAGCAAATCGGCGTAGCGAAGGCAGTGGTAACAACGGATGATTCGAATGAACCGATTGTTCCCGCATCCATTAGTGATATGCACAAGGGCGATATCTCACATGCGGCTGTCGTGGCAGACCAAACAGCCCTAACACAAGCCTCGATTCAGCCCAACGTCAATCAGGCGCAGATAGACTTTGAAGTCATCGACATCGATGAAGAGAAGAAGTTCTTCGGGTTGCCGGAGAAATATGTCGCCTTAACCTTCGATGATGGGCCCTCCCCGTTCACGAAGAATATCGTGGACATTCTGACGGAGCACAAGGTGGCGGCGACATTTCTATTCGTAGGGAAGAATGCGGAACGCAATCCGGATGCCGTTACCTATACGAGCGAGCATGGAATGTCGATCGGGAATCATTCCTGGGATCACAGTGTACTGACGAAAGCCGCCCCTCAGGATCAGAGTGAAAATTTGTCGAAGACAAGCAGCGTTGTCGAATCCCTAACGCATACTGCCGTTACTTTGTTCCGCCCCCCATACGGTGCGGTTAACGATGAACTTGTCTCCGCGGCCAGGAAGCAGAATATGAAGATCCTCCTGTGGAATCGAGATCCGGAGGACTGGAATGCGAAGAAGCCAGAGGACATCATTCGATACTTCCATCAGGTCGAAGCTGCTGGGGGCGTATACGTGCTGCATGAAGACAAGAACACGGTGGAGGCGCTTCCAGATATTATAAAATACTTAAAAGGAAAAAACTTAACGTTCGTCGCCTTCAAATAAAATATACCAAAGTGATAGATAGTACAGATTCTCAGCAGTAGGTGTGTTCTCTAGAAGGGGTAGCTCCCCATTTGCATATGCTCCTGATACCGCCTGCAAACGCAAAAAGACGCTGACCTCACGCGGTCAGCGTCCTTTCGTTTAGGAGGCGAGGGGATTCCCGCCATTTGCTTATTCCTTTGCCTCGCTTCGGGCAAGCTCCTTACGTACGATTGGTGCGACCCTGGTGCCGAGCAGTTCGATGGCACGCAGGACTTCACGGTGCGGCATCGTACCGACATTCACATGTAGAAAGAAACGGGTAACCCCCAGGTTTTTGCGCAGTAGAATAATCTTTTCCGCCACATATTCGGGATCACCCACGTAGAGGGCGCCCCGAAGGCTGCGTGCGGCATCATAAGTTGCCCGGCTGTAATGCTGGCCCCAACCCCGCTCACGCCCGATAACGTTCATTTGGGCTTGTGTGGGAGGGAAGAATAAATCGGCAGCCTGCTCGGTTGTTTCCCCGACAAATCCGTGGGAATGAGTCGCAATCGGCAGTTTGGCAGGATCGTGCCCGGACTTCGCGGCAGCCTTCTTATAGAGGTCGACTAACGGCGCGAAACTCTCGGGCATTCCCCCGATGATGGCGAATGCGATCGGAAGACCCAGCATTCCTGCCCGAACAGCAGACTGTGGATTCCCGCCGCTTGCGATCCAAACGGGCAGCGGGTTCTGCACGGACCGGGGATAGACACCAAGGTTATGGATAGCGGGACGATGACCGCCGCGCCAAGACACCTTCTCCGAGGAGCGGATCGCTAGCAGCAGCTCCAGCTTTTCTTCGAACAATTCGTCATAATCATCTAGGCTGTATCCGAACAGCGGAAAGGATTCAATGAACGAACCCCGGCCCGCCATAATTTCGGCCCGGCCGTTGGAAATGCCGTCAAGGGTGGAGAAAGCTTGATACACGCGTACCGGGTCGTCCGAGGACAGCACGGTAACAGCGCTCGTAAGCTTTATCCGCTTGGTCATGGCAGCCGCTGCCGCCAATACAACAGCGGGCGCGGCGCCTGCGTAATCGGGTCGATGATGCTCCCCAATTCCATAGACATCCAGTCCGACCTGATCGGCCAGTACGATCTCCTCAACCGCATTGCGTAGCCGCTCGGCATGGCTGATGACCTCTCCTGTCACCGGGTCAGGTGTAGTCTCCAAAAATGTACTTATTCCTATTTCCATGTTGATCGCCGAATCGGCCATGTTGATTCGCCTCCTTTATTACCTATAGTTTACTCATTTATTTATGGCTTCTCAAATTTAATAAGTTGCTATCGGGATTGTTGTTCCGACTTACGGCTATAATAGTATTCTTGTCCATAAAATGAAGTAGGAGGAAGCAAGGTGTACAGCAGCAAGATATCACGTCTATTCCATTTAATCCTCATGTGGACGTAGATCAACTTCCAATCGTCGTCATTTTAGATAACGGGATCCGCTTCCGTATTGGTAAAAAATATTGTTGGTGGAACTGGGTGTTTCAGATGTTTAAGGTCAAAGGGGGAACCGCACCAATTAGTAACCGCAAGATTTAACTCATTTTATGTTTGCCGATTATGTGATAACATTTGGTGTAGAATTGGATATTTTTCAATAGAAATAGTGCCTTATAGATAATGAAGGAGTGATAGAGTGCTAGACTTAAAGAAGCCCTTATCAATTATTACTAATAAAAAAATAATATTATTTGGACTGGTAGTGCCGGAGTTGAAATTACAAAATATATTAACTCTGTTGGTAGTGTTGCGTTCTATATCGATAATGATCAATTAAAACAATACCAAACATTTTTACAATCATCTATTTATCCTCCAGAAAAGTTACTCTATGAAGATAAAAACGAAATCTTGATCATAATATCGAGTTCTTATGTAGATGAAATTTCTCATCAATTAGACATGATGGGATTCGAAAGGAATAAGCACTATATAGAATATTCTTCTATAATGGAAGACCTCAATTAACGAAGGATTTGAATTTCTGAGTAATAATGGATTTAAAAGAATAGATTTTACTGGAATGACCCCGATTAACGGTTTAAATCGATGACAAGTATCTTTTATCGTAATGACAATTGCTTCGAAATTTAAAATCAAATAATATATAAAAATCGAAGCCATTCTCCGTGGAATGGTAATGGTCGGACTGTGGAGAAACCCATTATTTTCAGCTCTGAAAGCTGAGGTGTAGAACAGACTACACCTTCAAAAACGGGTTTCAAACAGATAATCGCCCTCTAACTTGGCTTCTCGACCAAGGTGGAGGGCGATTTTTATGTTTTATGCGTTAGCCTTTCCTCATAAACAGGAATAGCGAATCCCACGGAACTCTATAGTATCCGCAATGCCGCGGTCTATCGTGTTCCTCGCACGGATGTCATTGCACGGTAGAAGCCAGGCTCATCGGTTATCAATCGGCATACAAGTACGACTTGACGCCATGGCCGACAAATGCTTTCCAAATGATAAGGTTATAGGGATAGGTCCAATCCATCTCATAGCCCCCAAACATCTCGTGCAGGCGGTTGCTGTTGAAGATAATGGAGCCCTTTTGATCAAAAGCGACCCCGTCCACCCATAGCATTCGGTCGTCAGACACAAAATCATGGAATGTATGGCTGGAAGGTGTATAGATGCCTACTCCCTTTCCTTCCAGCATGGTGTAGAACACATTTCCCTTATTATCCGCGTGCATCCCATCGGTGGTCGTGCGCTTGCTGCCAATGGCCCGCACGGCCTTGCGGATTTCTTCTAACGGCGTAGTAAAGTTTCTTAACAGCGAAGTATCAAGTGCATATAGATTGCGCCCTGTGACCTGGCAGTAATACAACGTGGAACGATCCGCGGATAAGGCGATGCCGTCAGCTCCGATTCGAAGAGGTTTATCCTTGAATACCGGCTTATAGTCAATTTGAAAATGAAAATCGGGAAAATCCTGTGTACTGTAATGCCGATCGAGCACCCGTCTGAGCGTTCTCGTTCTCATGTTATACACAATAATTCCGCCGTCAAGCGGGTGATCCGGCCAACCGCAACCAGAATCGGTTATATAGACAAAACCATTCTTATTGTCCACGATCACATCATTTAAAAAAGAAGTCCGGTACGGCGCAATCTCATTCGGGATGATAATGGAGTCGATCATCCGGTTGGTATTCAAATCCCAGACGATCAGCTTCTGCGACCCTTCCGGAGAAGGGGCGTAGGCAATCTTTCCTTGATCCAGCAGCCACATCCGGTTATATTCATCAATTTCATAACCTAGAACGGATTGGAGAACATGGACATTGCCCGCTTGATTCCATTCCCAACTCGGGAAAGCCTCCAAGAGTGGTTTCCCGTCTTTGATTATGATTCGATTCATGGTGGAAGGAATGCCATCAGCCCAGCGGGGCACCGAAACGTAATAATGGCCTTGCTGGTCGACCTTTACTCCGGCAGGCATCGCCTTTTTCCAATATTGATTGGTTTCAAAATCCTGTTTCATCTTTAAGTCAGGAAAGTTCCAATCCAATCGATTCCAATGGAAGATCATTTGATATTGGCCTATTGGCTGGATTTCTTTTGAAACGGGATTTTGCAGCTGGTAAAACGCTTGTCGATAAGGGGACTGCTGACGGGGATTCTGCCCATTAGGGTACTGCATCATATATAGCCTCCCACTGTTGGTTAATCATGATCATCACCTGATCTTATAGATATATGCCTATAGCGGAAGATGGTGCGGGTTGCCGTGTGAACGGGTCCCTTGCAAAACCAGAAAAGGGTGAATAAATACGTATGAATTCATATAATCAACTTGCAGTACCCAAGTCCCATGACTTTTCATCATGAATCGGAGGAATCCAACCTTGAAACTCAAAAGTGCATTTTGGCTCCCCTCGCGGCAACCGCATTGCTCGCTATGCAAATGAACACTGCTTTTGCGGACGATAGATCAACGTTTACCTGAAAGGGAATTTGCAAGCCTTTGAATAACCGCCGATTATTAAAAGGCTCTTGCTCGAAGCTGGCTCAGTCCCGAATGATTTCGCTGTGTTCGAGGGCTTTTCCTCAGATAAACAGCCCCAACGGGGAGATCATAAAAAGAGCGAAAGCACGGCTTTTGTCATCTTTAGGATGGAAGTCCTGTACGGGGGACGCGAGAGTCTACCGAACCAAGGCTAAGGATGCCATCGATGCAATTTGAAGGAAGCCGGAGTCGGATGCAAGGGCCAAGGTACACTATCTTTGCTGGGATATCAGAATATCTTTTGTACGTTCCTTTTGCCTGTTCCATAACTCTTTACAATAGTTTGCCAGTTTGATTTCTATGTATTGATAGGATAAATGAGAAACAATGATAGATAACACAATGCATAAAACAAAATAAATAATAAATGCAGATGAAGAATTTTGTAAATATAAGCCGATTTTCGGGATGATTTTTTTTAGCGGAAACATAATCATAGTGTGCCACATATACAGACTGTAACTAATTTTCCCTAAGTAGAGAAATGAGCTGCTACGTAGAAGTTTGGACATGAAGCCATGTTCCGTTATTATGGATGGGAAAAAAAGAAAACTTAACGATAGGGGAACGAAAATATTAATATTTTCCCAAGTATATGATAAATAGATTAAAGCAAGAAAAATAGCGCCGTTAAAATAAAATATTGTTCCGGGTTTATACAAGTTCCTGATTGTTGTTTCGCAAAAAAATGCCACTACACCAACAATAAAAAATAATGTATTGGGATGCATATATATTATCGCTGTGCAAACAAGTGTCATAAAAAAATAGAAAGTGTACTTCAAATAATTGTTTATAAACGATTTACTGTAGACATAAAAAATAATCCCCGATATTAAATAAAAAACAAATTCATAACTCAGTGACCATGCCACAATTTGTGCAATAGGAAGAGGAAACATACCCGGTAATAAAAATAAATTTGAAAAAAAGTGGAGAATATACTGTGATAAAGTAATGCCACTCATCCATTTATATTCAATAATCGGTCCTGCGGCAAAAATAATGAGATGTATAGTTAAAAAAACGGGATAGATTCGTAGTATTCTATCAAGAAAAAACTCTCCTATCGTTCTTTTATTTATTAAACTTTTTGTAATCAAATAACCGCTAATTACAAAAAATAAATTTACTGATATCGGACCTGCATAATTTATTAAGTAAAGTAAATGTTCCTTTGGAATTTCAATTATATACTTTTCTAAAACAGCAGAAACATAAATGTGGTATATAACTACAGAAAGGGCAAGAAATCCCCTTAATCCCACCAAAGTCTCATTTGTATGCCGCATCCCTTTTTCCTCCTAGATGTAATGAAAACGAATGTTAGGGCTTGCTGAATGATACCGTAAAAACCTGTTTTTTCAATTGTACAGAGATAAAGGAGAATTACGCAACTCTAATTTGTATTATCGGAGATAGCCGCAAGTTCGTTAACACCTGATCTGTGATATATGCAGGAAGGAAGCAAGCAAGCATTAATAATGTGGGGCAGAATCTTCGATCGAGCGGGTCAGCCTTTGGCTGCAACTTTTGCTTTCTCTTGTTCGATTGCGGCTAAAGCTATTTTTTGTAGAGTTACATTATCCATGGGTGGATTATGTAAACCAGCTCTTACATCTCGATAGTATCTTTGCAGAGGATTATTACGGTGAAGACTTTTGATTCCAACGAGTCTCATTGCTTTATCGACAATAGTGAAAGCGGAGTTTGTAACGGCATGTTTTGCGGCGCCAAGCTCGGTTGAAAGATAATCCCTCTGTGTTACATCATCGTAGGCCTCTGCAACGCTATATAAAAAATGTCTTGCTTTCATTAATTCAAGATCCATTTCACCTATTAAATGTTGGACATTAGATAGTTGACTAATCGGTCCACTTATACTATTAGGTGAATATTGATTGGCAAATTGTAAGGCTGGCGGAGTCATAGTAGAAGAAGGGACCCCTAAGGAAATTTTCACAAATCCGAAAGAAGAAAGAACACAACAGTTCTTAAAAAGGGTGCTGCCGGGCGATTTTACTTATTATATTTAAAGTTTGCGTGTTCCCCGTCTCGCTTAGCCGATTGCTTCGTGCCGATCATCATTAACGCATCAGAATAGAATCGGCATAAAAGCGTTCTTCATTGGCACAAAAATAAAATACACCATGATGGGCACCAACCGGAGACTGGGCGAATATTCTGCTTTTGACTATAAAAGCAATGGAGGATTCGCCATGATTCCGATGTATCCCTATTACGGCTATGAATCACGCTGCCGCCAGGTGCCGATCACTTTTCCGCCGCAGCATCAGGACGTACAGCCAGGCTTGGAGTACTTGATGAACCCGGCACCCATATCCGACAATCCCGAATACAAGGGAAGCGGCAAGTTGGCTGGGAAAATCGCCATGATTACCGGAGGCGACAGCGGTATCGGCCGCGCCGTCGCGATCGGCTTCGCCAAAGAAGGGGCGGATATGGCGATCGTTTACTTGTATGAACGCGTAGACGCCGAAGCGACCAAGCGCATGGTGGAGAGTTACGGGCGCCGCTGCCTGCTGATCGAAGGCGATTTGCGCCGGCCCGCTTTTTCCGCGGAAGCGGTAGGAAGAACATTGGAATGCTTCGGGAAGCTGGATGTGCTTATTTTGAACCAAGCGGTCCAGTTCCCCCAGGAAAGCATATTGGATATTTCCGACGAGCAGCTTGAGGATACGTACCGTACCAACATTTTTCCCCATTTCTACTTAACGAAGGCCGCGCTTCCTTATTTGAAGCCTGGAAGCACCATTATATCGACGGCATCCGTTACCGCTTATGCAGGCGCCCCTTTACTTATCGATTATTCTTCAACCAAAGGCGCGGTCGTATCGTTCACCCGTTCGCTGTCGCTTCAATTGGTCAGCAAGGGCATCCGGGTCAATGCCGTGGCACCCGGCCCGATTTGGACCCCGCTCATCGTATCCAGCTATTCGGCCGAATATGTAAAAACGTTCGGTTTGGAAACGCCCATGAAGCGCGCCGGACAGCCGTTCGAGCTTGCGCCGACCTACATTTATTTGGCATCGGACGATTCCTCCTATGTAACGGGACAGGTGCTTCACGTGAACGGCGGCGTGATGACGGAAACTTGAGCTGATAAAGGCAAGTTTGAAAGGCTTTCCGTTACGAAAGCCTTATATAATTGTATGCCATAAATTGTGTTTCGAAATGATACATTAAATTAACGAAAGACAAGAAATAAAGATTTGTGTATAATGTAACTGATGAATATTGCATCATATTGAGTGTAAAATTGCTTCGTTATAGGCGAAGCGGCATTGCTTTTTGAGAGCATGGGGGGCCGTTGATGTTTAAATTTTTGATTATCGCACCTTATAGAGGGTTGAAGGATTTATTGGAAGATATGGCGGAAGAGCTTCCGTATGAAATACATGCCGAGGTTGGCGACCTGCAGCAGGGGTTAACGATCGCCAAGGCGGCGGAGCAGCAAAAATATGACGTTATTATAAGCCGCGGGGGAACGGCTAAGCTGATTCGTCAGCATGTACGCATCCCTGTCATTGAAATTGCCGTCAACGGTTATGATATTTTGCGCTCGTTGACTTTTCTTAAGGAATATCCCGGTAAGGTCGGCATTATCGGCTTTCCGAACATTGTGAATGGCGTTGACACGATTGCGGAGCTGTTGGACATGCAGGTGATGAAATTCGTGATTCATCACGAGGATCAGGCGGCCAGTGCCGTTCAGCAGGCCAAGGAGCAGGGTGTGAGTCTTGTGATTGGCGACGTGATTACGGTGGCTACCTCGGAGAACTACGGACTGAAGGCGATTCTGATCACATCTGGCCGTGAGGCTATCCTCGAAGTACTTGAACGGGCCAAGGAAACGGTGTTATCGCGTCTTGAAAAACATCAGGAAATGGCCTTTATCAAACAACTGCTAAATACGATGGGACAAGGCGTGATCGGGGTGCATGCGGATGGGTCTATCCAGTTTTACAACCAAACGGCCGCCGAAATCTTCGGGGTGAGCGCCGAGCAAGCTGTGCGAATGAAATGGGGGGACTTCCTAACGCAGGCCCAAATCTCGCTGGAGGCTGACAGGGGGGAAGAATTTGTTCAAGTGGTTGTCGGCAAGGCCCATTACAATAAGGGCTTGTTAATTTACGGCAAGCCCATGGCGGACGGGGGGATGAACTACACCATTTACCGGAAGGAAGACATTCGGCTGCTGCAGCAGCAATTCCGGCGTGCCGAGGAGGACCTCTTCTCCCCGCCCGCGAGCCAATTCCAGCATTTTGTGAAAACGGACTTTATTAAAGCTTCCTACATGGATAGGGCGGAGCAGTGGAGCGAGCTTGCCGATCCGATTGTCATCGTGGGAGAGTCGGGCACAGGGAAACGGTCGCTGGCCGAAGCGATGCACAATCGCAGCGGTTATCATAAAGGGCCCTTTGTCGTCCTGTATGCCGATCTAACTCCTTCCGATCAGCTAGGCCGCTTGCTCTTTGGTTCGGATAGCGGCGAGAGCGACGAGAATGCGCTTGTACTCAGAGCGGAAGCGGGGACACTGTATATTCATAATATCGAGTATGTTCCGCTGCCTTCGCAGCGCAGGCTGGCTGCCATGCTGCAAGCTTCAAACCGACGGGGAGAGGGGGCTTATAGTTTCACTCCCCCGTTCCGATTGATCGTTTCCACATCGGACGATCTGGAGGAGAAGGTCAGGGCGAATGAATTTGACCGGCAGCTGTTCACTCTGCTGCAGCCGCACATGATTCATATGCCTCCGCTTCGTTCTTTCATCGAAGATCTGGATCACCTGGTGTTCTGGTACTTGGCCGAAATGAACCGATCGTTGGGCAAGCAGGTTTTGGGCATTAAGCCGGATGTGATGAAGCTGCTGAAGTCTTATCATTGGCCGGGAAATATGCTGGAATTAAAGCGTGTGCTTAAGGTATTGATCGAATCCAGCGACGGCTCGTTTGTGACCATGCAGCAAGCCGAGCCGATTCTTGCCTCGATCTTCGAACGCCCGGCTCCGGAGGGGGCATTGCGGCAGTTGGTCGGCAAAGACCGGACGCTGGAGGAGATCGAACGGGATATTATTCGGATCGTTCTGGAGCAGGAAGGTTTCAATCAGTCGACGACGGCCAAACGGTTAGGCATAAACCGGACAACGCTATGGAGGAAACTGAACCAGGAGTAGCGGAAGGTTACCGCTGCAAAAAACAACAGTTCATAAGCAGGAGAGCATCCCCTTTAAGAAAACAGCGCTGGTGGAGACGAATCCAGTGTAGTTGGAGGGGATTTTCGCGGGATCAGGCCAGCCGGCATTCGGCTGGCCTTTTCGCATAGCGAAATTGTTTAAAAATAAAACAATAAACAGGAAAATATATGTTGATAATTGTAACTACGGCTGATACAATCGAAATAAAATCAGAGGTGAGGCTAGTGGACAACATCATAATTGTTTCAGACGACCTGACCGGGGCGAACGATTCCGGCGTTCAGTTTGCTAAACACGGAATCCCTACGGTGGTATGCATCGATGATTGCCAGCTACCTGATCCTGCATCAGAAGGCACGGCATGTGTAATTAATGTGGAAAGTCGCTCATTATCGCCGGAGGAGGCTTACCGGAAATGGGGACGGCTGCTCGAATCGATCGATTTGAGCAGCTATCAGATTGTATTTAAAAAAATCGATTCCACTTTGCGCGGCAATGTCGGTAAAGAAATTCAAGCATGTATGGAAACGGGCTTGTTCAAGGCGGCGATCGTGGTTCCCGCTTATCCGCAGAAGGGAAGAAAAACCGTCGGCGGCTATCAACTGGTGCATCAGCAGCTGCTGGAAGATAGCGAGATCTCGCGTGATCCCAAATTCCCGGTTACGCATTCGAAGGTCTCCGAAATCATCAGACGCCAGTGGAACTGTTCGATCGGCGAGATCGGAATCAGTACGATTCGCAGCGGGGCGTGGTTGTCCCAGCTCGAGGCGCTGCAGCGTGCGGGAGAAAACGTTTTTGTCTTTGACAGCGCAACGGAAGACGATATCAAGCAGATTGTCGCCGAACTGTCCGGTCAGCGGGTGCTCTGGGTTGGAGCGGCAGGGCTTGCCGAGGCGCTGGCCGGGCAATACCCTCGGCAGATGCTGCAGACGGTACAGCCGACGGAGGGCAGCGGGGGGCCTCCTGTGTTAGTGATGGCCGGCAGCGTCAGCGCCGTGACGCTCGGGCAGGTTGAATCTCTGAAGCAGGATGGATTTGAGTCATTGTTGATCGACCCCCTGATATTTCTGGACGAAGCGAACGGGGATAAAGGAAATGACAGACTGCTGGAAATCGAAACGATAAGCAGCAAGGCGAAGCAGTGCATCGCTTCCGGTAAAAGCGTAGTGATCTCCACGGATGTATCCGCCGCCAAGCGCAATCAGGTTCAAGCGTTCTTGCAGGAGTCTGGCATCGGCGGCATGGATGGGGGAGATCGGATTGCCGACGGCATGGGCAAGCTGGCAGCGGCCATTATGTCGCAAGGATCGCTAGCGGGAGCTGTATTAACCGGTGGAGACATCGCCTATCGCACATGCAAGCACCTGGGTGTCCGCAGCTTACGGATCATCGATGAAGTGGAAGAGGGGCTTCCGCTCTGTTTGACAGAGGGCGCATGGACGATGCCTATAGTGACGAAAGCCGGCGCCTTTGGCCATCGTCATTCGATGCTTATTGCGGCCCGTGCCATCAGGAGCCTGGGGCATTCTCCGATGAGCGGCGGCGGGGTTGCCGTCAGACCGGCGCACAAGGACTTAGCAGCGGGAGGAATATATGATGGATAGACCGACGATTGGGATTACGATGGGGGATGCGGCAGGCGCAGGCCCCGAAATTATTATGAAGGCGCTGCAGGATCCGCACATCCATGAACAGTGCCGCCCCATCGTGATTGGGGACGCTAAATTTTTAACCCGGGCGGAACGTTTTTTGCAGACCGGCCTTCGCGTCCGTTCGATCTCCTCGGTAGAGGAAGCGAGCGGAGAAGCCGGTGTCGTCTACTGCCTGGACATGGACTTGCTTCCCGGCGATTTGCCTTATGGACAAGTTTCTCCGTTAGCGGGGGATGCGGCGTTCCGCTTTCTGGAGAAGTCGATCGAACTGGCGCGTCTTGGGCTAATCGATGCGATTTGCACGGCTCCTTTAAACAAAGAGGCTTTACATAAAGGCGGGCATCGGTATCCCGGACATACGGAAATATTGGCCGATTTGACCGGAACCCAAGACTATGCGATGATGCTGAGCTCCCCAAAGCTCAAGGTCATTCACGTTACGACGCACATCGGGATCATTGACGCGGTTAAATCGATTACACCGGAGCGGGTATATTCGGTTATTCGAATGGCTGCTGACACGCTGAGAAAAGCGGGCTATTCCGATCCCCGGATTTGCGTTTGCGGAATTAATCCGCATGCCGGAGAGAACGGTTTGTTCGGATATGGAGAAGAGGAAGAGAAGATTGTGCCTGCGGTGGAACGGGCCAAAGCGGAGAACATCAACGTGCAGGGACCGCTGCCCGCGGATACGTTATTTTTCCGGGCCGTGCGCGGGGATTTCGATATCGTCGTGGCGATGTATCACGATCAAGGACATGGGCCGATTAAGGTGCTCGGGCTTGAAGCCGGCGTGAATATTACGGTCGGTCTGCCGATTATCCGCACCAGCGTAGACCATGGTACGGCCTTTGATATTGCAGGCAAAGGCATAGCTGACGAATTAAGCTTAAAGGAAGCGGTCCGACAAGCTGTGGAGCTGGCGCCAAAAAGATAGGTTTGGAGGAATACGCTATGGAATTGCCGAAGCTCGTGAAGATTAAACAAACCTTTACCGGTCCGGTAATAGAAGACATTGAAGCAGAAGTATTTCGTCAGATGGAACGGATAGGATTGGCCGATAAAGTCAAGCCTGGTATGAAAATCGCGATTACCGCAGGCAGCCGCGGGATTGCCAATATTGCCTTGATGATCCGCTCCATTGCGAGAGCGCTGCGGGATTTGGGTGCAGAACCGCGCATTATTCCCACCATGGGGAGCCACGGCGGGGCTACGGCCGAGGGCCAGATTGAAATTCTTCATAGTCTCGGCGTGACGGAGGAGTTCTGCGAGGCTCCTATTTTATCCTGCATGGATGTGACCCAAATTGGGACGACGCCAAGCGGGATGCCGGTACATGCCGATAATCATATTTTGGCAAGCGACGGACTTATTTTGCTCGGAAGGATCAAAATGCATACCGATTTCAAATCGGCGCAATGGATCGAGAGCGGTTTGCTCAAGATGGCCGCTATAGGCGTCGGTAAGCACAAGCAGGCACTGCTGCTGCACAGCTACGGGATTCACGGTATTCGGGACATTATGCCTGAGGTTGGTCAGGTCGTGCTGGATCAGCTGAATGTTCTGTTCGGGGTTGGTATTGTCGAGAATGCATTCGATCAAACGGCGATCATCGAAGCGGTTCCTAAGGAGAACATTCCGGCTCGTGAGAGGGAACTGTTGCGAATATCCAAGAGTTTCATGCCCAGTCTGCCGGTTGAGGATATTGACGTATTGGTAGTTGACGAGATAGGCAAAAGTTACAGCGGGACGGGTATGGACACGAACATTATTGGCCGCATACGGATATTGGGCGAGCAGGAACCGAGCAGTCCGCGGATCAAGTATATTATCGCCAGCGACCTCGGCGAGGCATCGCACGGAAATGCGCTTGGCATCGGACTTGCCGATCTGACCACACGGCGGCTGTTCCATAAAATCGATTTACAGGCTATGAATGAAAATGTGATAACAAGCTCGTTCCTGCATCGTGCCATGATTCCCATCGTCATGGACAATGACAGGGAGGCATTGCGTGTAGCTCTACGCTCAACTTGGGGCGTTGAACCAAAGCAGGCCCGCATTGTCCGAATTCCTAATACGCTCCACTTGAAATATGCCTACGTATCGGAAGTGCTGCTGCCGGAGGTCGCCAAGCTTCCGCATATCGAAATTGTTGGCGAGCCTGAAGAGATGGCGTTTGACGCGGCAGGTTATTTTGCCAAGAGCGATTTTGACCACTAAATGCGGGGTATCGCCACTGTATGATAGAACCATGCCACGTTAAAGAAGCCAATTCCTGTTAAGGGAGTTGGCTTCTTCATGTGGGACCCTGTTCACTTAGAAATCAAAGTTGTCCGGATCCGGACCCACTCGATCGTCCTGGTTCAATCCATCAATCCGGGCTATATCTTCAAGGGTTAGCTCAAAATCAAATACGGCCGCGTTCTCGATAATCCGATGTTCTTTCGTTGACTTTGGAATCGTGACAACGCCATGCTGTAAATCCCAGCGCAGAATGACTTGGGCAACCGATTTGCCGTGTTTTTCCGCAATTTCTTTTAACACAGGATGATCTAACAGTTGACCTTGCCTTAACGGAGACCACGCTTCCAACTGAATGTTCTGCTTCTTGCAGAATTCCAGCAGTTCCTTTTGAGTTAACAGCGGATGGAATTCCACCTGGTTCACCATGGGTTTAATTTCAGCTTCCTTCATTAAGTCTTCAAGATGATGGATTTGGAAATTACTTACCCCGATTGCCTTGACTCGCCCTTCTTTATATAGGGTCTCCAAAGCTCTCCATGCCTCTTTATATTTACCTTGCACCGGCCAATGGATGAGGTATAAATCGAGGTACGCCAATCCAAGTTTATTTAGACTTGCTTCGTAGGCGGCAAGTGTTGATTCGTATCCAAGATCGGCATTCCAAACTTTAGAAGTCACGAAGAGGTCTTCTCTGGACAAATGAGCTTCCTGAAAGCCTTCATGAATTCCCTGTCCGACACTTCGTTCATTCTCATAAATAGCCGCTGTATCGATGCTGCGATAACCATGTTGAATGGCTGATTTCACAGCATGTACCAGTTCAGCCCCCTCTTCGACTTTAAATACCCCGATCCCGAGCCAAGGCATGCGGATACCGTTGTGCAGAGTTGTTGTATCTTGCAGGTTTTTCATAACCAAATAGCCTCCTAAATTTTAGATTACAGTTATATTCGCGATTCAAGGTTCCAGCAGCTCCTGAGCAAGCGCAGGGAACCTCATGCTTCGGTGAACACGAGTGCAGCGCCTAAGCGGGGCTGTGCCCGGTTGCGGCTTCATCCTTTTTCTCCAAGGCACGACTCCAGCCCGTCAAAATAACAGCGCCCAGAACCATCACGGCTCCCACCCACGCTGTATGAATAAGGCCGATCGTATCCGTAACTATACCGCCCAAATACGCCCCGATCGCAATGCCTGCGTTAAACGCGGCAATATTGACAGCAGAAGCTACATCTTTCGCATTCGGTGCAAAACGTTCAGCTAACATAACCACATACACCTGCAAGCCGGGAACGTTCATAAAAGCTAACAGCCCCATGAAGAAAATCGTGACCAGACCGGCGGTTTTAAAGGGAGCGGTGAACGTTAACAGGAAGAGCACCAGGGATTGAAAAGCAAACATATAGAACAAGGCAGCGACAGGTTTGCGGTTAGCGGCTTTCCCGCCGATCATGTTGCCGATGGCGATGGCGATTCCGTATCCGAGAAGAATGGCGACTACCGTCTTTTCCTTGAATCCGGTTATATCGTGAAGCAGCGGGGATAAATAAGTAAAGACGACAAACGTGCCGCCGTACCCCAAGGCAGTAATGGCAAATGCGAGCAGCAATCGTCCGTTCGTAACCAGTTTAAGCTGATCGCGAAGCAGCGCTTTGGTTCCTGCGCGCAAATCGGAAGGAATCAACAACAGATTGGCGATGAGAGCCAGGATGCCGACGGCAACGATGGCGATAAAGGCAGCTCGCCAACCGAATTGTTGTCCGATGAAGGTTCCCAGGGGCACCCCTGTAACAGTGGCTACGGTAAGACCGGAGAACATGATCGATATTGCGCTGGCCCGGCGGTTCTCAGGGACGAGATCGGCTGCGATCGTGGAACCAATCGACATAAATATACCATGGGATAACGCGGAGATCACGCGCGCGATCAGCAGCACGACGATGCCATCCGCAGCGGCCGCCAGGCTGTTGCCTGCAATAAATACAATCATGATCCATAGCAGTAATGATTTCCGCGAGACACTAGACGTCAGAGACGTTAGAATGGGGGCTCCCAAAGTTACCCCTAAAGCATATAAGGTAACGGTTAATCCCGAAGTCGAGGCGGATATTTGAAAGTCTTCAGCGATGAGAGGGAGCAGTCCCACACTGATAAACTCGGTTGTTCCAATCGCAAAGGCACTCGCCGCTAACGCAAGGAGCGCCAATATACTCCGTTTTTTATCTAATGTCATTTGTTCCACTCCTAATAGTATGGTAACGACCGGCCGGTAAATGCTATTATGAGTTAAGTACACATAAATGAATAGTACGTACTTTTTAGTATTATAGGTACTCAACAGTACTATAGGTACTAAAAAGTTCCTATAAATAGGTCCGGGGGGATACCTTGTGGTCAAGAAGAAATATAACATATCAGTGGAAGCGACCCTGGAGGTCATCGGGGGAAAATGGAAGTGTGTAATCCTTTGTCATTTAACACGCGGCAAAAAACGAACAAGCGATCTCAAGCGTTTGATGCCGGGCATCACGCAAAAAATGCTGACTCAACAATTGAGAGAGTTGGAACAGGACGGGATTGTAAATCGGATTATCTACAATCAGATTCCGCCCAAAGTGGAGTACGAGCTTAGTGAGTACGGCTGGAGTTTGAAAACGATATTGGACTCTCTATGCGCTTGGGGAGAAAACCATATTATTAAAGAATACGGTGATAAATTTGCTGTACTGGAAGATAACATATTAAATAACCATGTAAAAGAAGGGACAGATAACCGCGATCAACGCGATCAAGATGTGCTTTAAGGTTCAAGCATGACAAGGTGGCCATACCGGGAGCAAAGGACTGGATAAGGGTCGGGGACCAGGAATCCCCGACCCTTTGTGCGGTCAGCTTCCCGGAGGGATAACCATAATTTCAACTTGATGGGTTATTAAAATATCTTTCATCTTACGATCAGGTTCCTGATCCGTGATCAGAACATGAATTTGCCCAAGGTCGCAAATTCGATGAAAAAGGCTTTTACCGAATTTGGATGCATCCGCTAATACGATAACTTGATCAGCTCTTTTTATCATTTCCAATTTTACATAGGCCTCGTCAACAGAAGGCGCCGATAATCCGTCGGAAGAAATGCCGCACGCACCGACAATCAGTTTATTTACTTTAATATCAGATAACATGTCTAACGTGCGGGGTCCGAAGACATTCCGATGCCAGGCATTTAATTCGCCGCCTAGCAAATGCGTGGTTATGTCAGGCTTGTCGCATAAAATTCCGGCAATATCTATGGAGTTGGTTACCACCACGTTGTTTTTCGTAGACATGTATTCGGCGGTATATTGTATGGTTGTAGCCGTATCCATGAGGACATAGTCCCCATCTTGAATAAGGGTAGCCGCAACGCGGCCAATCGCGCGTTTGTTGTCGGCATCATGTAACCGTTCCCGGTAACTCTTTATATTTTTCGTAAGGGTGGGCAGCATAGCTCCGCCCCGAATACGAATGACCTCGCCTTCTTCTTCCAATTTTACCAAGTCACGTCTTGCCGTATCGCGCGAAACCCCATACAGCCCGCAAATATCTTCAAGTTGAATTTTATGATGTTCCTGTAGATATTGAAGAATGGAGCGGGTTCTTTCATCCTGATTCATGCTGAGACCTCTTCCAAAAAATAATGATGTAGTTTGATTATAAGTTTAATACTTAAATGATTCAAATTTTTAATTCAAAAACTTGAAATTATCTTGCGATATTTAAGTATTTAACGTATGATTATTGCATATTTTAATTATGAGGAGAGGGTGGGCTTCGTGAAAAAAATAAAAGTGGGTATTATTGGGTTCGGGCTATCCGGACACACGTTTCATGCGCCTATTATAAAAACGATTAAAGGTTTGGAAATTTCCAAAATTGTTTCGTCGAATGCCCAGAAGGTACATGAAATTTGTCCTCATGTTGAGGTTGTCGCAGAAGTGGAACAACTATTTTCAGACCCCGACATTGACCTTGTTGTCATCACAACGCCCAACACAACGCATTATCCCTATGCCAAACAAGCCTTATTATCGGGCAAACATGTAGTGTTAGAAAAACCATTTGTGAACCATTCGCAGGAAGCAGAGGATCTAATTCGCATTGCGGCCGAGCAAAATAAAATAGTAAGCGTATTCCAAAACAGAAGATGGGACAATGATTTCCTTACCATCAAGGAATGTGTGGAGTCGGGGGTTATAGGCGAAATTTATTCCTACGAAGCACATTACGACCGGTTTCGTCCTGAAGTCACCCATCGATGGAGAGAGCAAAATATCGAAGGCTCGGGTATGCTCTATGATCTCGGTTCGCACTTGATCGATCAAGCGCTCCACCTCTTTGGGCTGCCTGAAACCATTTATGGGGATGTATTCGCGCAAAGGGAAAATTCGGTCGTAGACGACTATTTTCACATTGTTCTAGGGTATGAAAGATTGAGAGTGATCCTGCATTCCAGTTCGATCGTGAAGAACGGCGGCCCCAAATTTCAAATCCATGGCAGTAAGGGCAGCTTTATTAAATATGGTCTGGATTCGCAAGAAGGTTTATTAAGGCAAGGAAAAGCGCCGGGAGATGCTCTCTGGGGCAAGGATCAAGCCGAATACTACGGTGAATTAACGGTAGGCGTAGGCGATCTAGTGTTGAAAGGAAAGGTGGAAACAGCGACAGGTGCCTACGAAGCCTATTATGAAGGGATCGTTGACGCGATTGTTGATAACAAACCGGTGCCCGTAAGCGCAACCGACGCCATGCATACCATCAAGGTGATTGAGCTGGTTAAAAAAAGCAGTCAGGAAAAACGAGTAGTTTTCTTTCAATAACCGAGGCGCCCGTTAAAACACGGCCGACAAAAAAATAAAAAGTGAATGAATGGTGCTTAGCTGGGACAACACTATTGACATATGTAACCAGTCGGGTTTATAATCCGGTTAAACGATTAAAAAGGAGGTGAAACCTCTGAATTGAAGAGGGCGACGCTCAAAGAGGTAGCAAAGTTAGCTGGAGTTTCCACGGCTACTGTATCCAATGCGCTGAACGGAACAAAATATGTAAGCGAAGAAGTCATGGACAAAATTCAGGCGGCGATACAGGAACTGAATTATCAGCCTAACATTGTAGCCAAGAGTCTGCGCGTGCAGGAATCCCGAATCATCGGGCTGTTGATCTCAGATATCGCCAACCCGTTCCTGACTCTTGTCGTGCGGGGGATCGAAGAAGAGCTTGCCAAGAGCAACTATAACATCCTGCTGTGCAACTCGGATTCTTCCGTTGAGAAGGAGCGTAAGTATCTTGAAGTGCTGATTGGCAAAAGGGTGGACGGTCTGATCGTTTCATCCGCCGGGAACACAGGCGATTACTTCCGTTCGCTGGACAAGTCGGGCGTGCCGATTGTATTTCTGAACCGATGTCCGGAATTTATGAATTCCGATGTTATCATGACGAACAATATACAGGGAGCTTATTCCGCCACGGAGCATCTGATTCGGCATGGTTACGGTAGAATCGCCGTTATTACAGGCCCTTCTTCCATTAGCACGGGCAAAGATCGCTTAATTGGCTATAAGAGAGCGCTTGAGGATTACAGCGTCACACTATCCGATGAGCTGGTGAAGGAAGGAATGTTCACCATCCAGAGCGGCTACGACAAGATGAAAGAACTGATGGAACAGGAAACGAAGCCGGATGCCGTATTTATATGCAACAACTCCATGACACTCGGGGCATACAAATATTTGAAGGAATCCGGTATCAGCATTCCCGATCAAATCGCGGTTCTCGGATATGACGATCCCGACTGGGCGGATATCGTAGACCCGCCGATTACAACGGTAAGGCAGCCCGCTTATCAGCTTGGCGTACAGGCGGCAAGCTTGATGCTGGCAAGAATTAAAGACAGGCAAGTGAAGCGGGAAATCATGTATATGGATACGACGTTGATCATCCGGCGTTCCTGCGGATGCAAGGTCGATCAACAATTCCCCGATGCATCGGACCAATTGAGAGACGTCCTATCGAGCTTATGATATTGAAGACTGGCACAAAGCAAGCCGGGCGCGAAGGACTCTCGTTGGTTTTCTGCACACTCACATTTAAACGATTAACCACATTTTGTACATAAAACCGTTGGTTCAGTAAAAAAATTTACTAGAGAATGAAGACAGATGCAGATAACTGGAG
The DNA here is from genome assembly GCF_055379675.1 of Paenibacillus sp. JCM 9796. Taxonomy (NCBI): domain Bacteria; kingdom Bacillati; phylum Bacillota; class Bacilli; order Caryophanales; family Paenibacillaceae; genus Paenibacillus; species Paenibacillus sp. JCM 9796. Next base: position 2,731,788 of record NZ_AP043723.1, on the reverse strand, counting down.
GAAGAGAACATGAGAATTGCAGTTGGAGGAGATCATGCTGGTTTCCCATTAAAGGAAACGGTTGTAACAGCTTTAAAAAGAATGGGTCATGAGGTTACGGATTTCGGATCGTATGACAGCAATCCCGTCGATTTCCCGGATATTACCCGCACCGTATGTGCAGCAGTCCTCTCGGGAGAGGCGGAACGGGCCATTATGGTATGCGGTACAGGTGTAGGGGCATGCATCGCGGCTAACAAAATCCCGGGCATCCGTGCTTCCGTATGCCACGATATTTATTCTGCGCATCAGTGTGTGGAACACGATGATGTCAATGTGATGTGCGTAGGCGCACAAATTATCGGTCCTGTCATCGTCGTGGAACTGCTCGAAAGTTTCTTGAAGGCTGAATTCAGCACCGCAGAGGAGTTCCGGCGGAGAGTTGAAAAGCTGCATGAAATGGAGCGGCAGTTTACAGCGCCAAAGTAGAAGGCATCGTGACGCGGCGTTATCCAGATGTTGAAAGCGCATACAGCTAAGCTTGTGAATCCGATAGGGTCCGGCGATTGTTTGAATGCGGGGCTGGCATCTCATCAATTATATAAATGGAGGGGAAGTCAATGAAGTCTAAAAAAGTCGTAATGCCCATCATTTCTGCTATGTTGGTTTTGGGGTTAACCGCCTGCGGAGCGCAAGACGCGAAGGACGATCCTGCAGCGAGCAACAAGAGCACGGACAAATCCGATAGCGGCGAGAAAGTGGAGCTGCGCGTAGCCTGGTGGGGAGGTCAAGCGCGCCATGATAAAATGAATAAACTTTTCGACTTGTTTGAACAAAAAAATCCAAATATCAAAGTTTCCCGTGAATTCACGACGGAGAACCAATACGCGGAGAAATTCACGACACAGGCGGCCGGAGGTAATGCGCCGGATGTGCTGCAGACAAGCAGCTTCTTCCAATTCGACTTTGTAAAGCGCAATATGATGCTCGAATTGGATCCGCTAGTCGCATCCGGGGATATCAACGTTTCCGATTTTGACCCTGTCGATGTAGACGGCGGTAAAGTAAATGGCAAGCTGTATGCGATCAGCCTCGGGCACAATATTAATGGGATCATCTATAACACGGAGATGTTCAAAAAAGCCGGTCTGGACATGCCTAAAAACAACTGGACCTGGGATGATTATGTCGCTACGGCGAAAGCGCTTCAAAAATCGCTGGGCAAGGATGCTTGGGCGAGTGAGGATGAGGGCGGCGTGTACAGGGTTCTGGAGCTCTTCGTTCAGCAAAGAGGCAAGTCAGTGTTTACCGAGAACGGGCTTGGTATAGATAAACAGGATTTGACGGACTGGTTTACGTTCTGGGATCAAATGCGAAAAGACGGCTTAACCCCGCCTCCGGCGATTCAATCGGAACAAGGGGATAAAACGCAGGAACAGTCGATGCTTGCGCGCGGCAAAGTAGCGATGATCACCAAAAGCTCCAATCAGCTGAAAATTTATCAAGGCAGCGCCAAAGACGAGCTCGGCATCGTCAGTTATCCGATGGATCCGAACGGGCAAAAGAAAATTCCACTGATCGTGGCTTCGCTGGGCATTTCCGCAAAAACGAAGCATCCGAAGGAAGCGGCTAAACTGATCAACTTTGTCGTTAACGATCCGGATGCGGCTAATATCTTTAAGGGAGAGCATGGTCCGCAGGCCTCCAAGAAAATGCAGGAAGTGATCAAGCCGCTGCTTGGCAAGCCGGAGGAGAAGGAATACGCGTTCGTTAATGAAATGATGCCGACCACGAAGCCATATCCAACCATGCCGGGCGGAAGCACATCGGTTCAGAAGCTGCTGCTATCTAACAATGAAGCGATAGCGTTCGGCAAGAAGACCATTCCGCAAGCGGTTGACGAATTCTTCGCACAGGCGAATCAGGTTCTGGGCCGATAAGTCCATTGATAAGTCATTAATAGGGCTGGAGCTCGGGGAGCTAACGCCCTGAGCTCCAGCCGCATACAGAGGAGATTTCATGCCATGCCGATAATTTCGAAAAGCAAACGATGGTTATGGATCCTACCATACCTCTTTCTTGCACCTTGGTTGATCGGACTGCTGGTGTTCAACGCCATCCCGATTCTCAGTTCCTTATATCTCTCATTTACGAACTACAATTTCGTGTCCTCGCCGAATTGGATCGGATTGAAAAACTATGTGACCATGTTTGGCAAGGATCCGCAGTATTTGCAAGCATTGAAGGTTACGGTAACTTATGTGCTCGTTGCCGTGCCGCTAGAGCTGGCCTTCGCCCTTTTCTTGGCGCTGGTGCTGAATAAGGGAATACGGGCACTCGGTTTTTACCGGGCGGTTTATTATGTGCCTTCGTTGATCGGGGGAAGTGTAGCGATTGCCATTCTGTGGCAGCAGGTGTTCGGGGAGCGCGGTATCGTCAACCAAGTGTTGAGTTTGATCGGAATCGATATGCCAAGCTGGGTAGGCACGCCCGATTATGCCATCTGGTCGATTATTTTTCTCAAGGTGTGGCAGTTTGGTTCCCCGATGGTTATCTTTCTGGCTGGGCTCAAGCAAATTCCGCCAGACTATTATGAAGCTTCTTCCCTGGATGGTGCAGGCAAGTGGAGTCAATTCTATCATGTCACACTGCCGATCTTGTCCCCTATCGTATTGTTTAATGCCATCATGCAGATCATCAGTTCGTTTCAAGCCTTCACGCCGGCGTATATTATCAGTAACGGTACGGGTGGGCCTGTGAATTCGACACTGTTCTATACGCTGTATTTATACCAGAACGGCTTCGGTAACTTTCAGATGGGCTACGCCTCCGCGATGGCCTGGGCGCTTCTCGTCATCATTGCTTTCTTTACAGGGTTGATCTTTATTACCTCGAAAAAATGGGTTCATTACGGCGATTAGGAGTGACAGATATAATGGCAATGAGGGTTCAGGTTCAAAAGCTGCTGCTTCACGCACTCATCATCGCAGGGTTCATCATCATGCTGTACCCGATCCTATGGATGATCATCAGTTCATTTAAACCGACGGAAACCATTCTGACAGATAACAGCCTTTGGCCGAGAAACCTGACACTTTCGAATTATATCAAAGGGTGGAAAGGTACATCGGGCACTACGTTCACGACCTTTTATATGAATTCTCTGCTTATGGTCGGGCTGGCCGTCGTTGGCAATATCATATCCTGCTCGCTTGCGGCGTATGCCTTTGCACGGCTGGAGTTCAAAGGGAAGAAAGCGATGTTTGCCCTGATGTTGATGACGATGATGATTCCCATGCATGTGCTGGTTGTTCCGCAATATATTATTTTCAATAAATTGGAATGGGTCAATACGATACTTCCTATCGTCGTACCGAAATTTTTTGCCGTTGAAGGATTTTTCGTGTATCTTACCGTGCAATTTATTCGCTCCCTGCCGCGAGAGCTGGATAAAGCGGCAACCGTAGACGGATGCGGACCGATTAGTATTTATACGCGGATTATTTTGCCGTTAACCACTCCGGCCATCGTGACCACGACGATTTTTACATTTATTTGGACTTGGAACGACTTTTTCAGCCAGCTTCTTTATCTTAGCAGCGTGAAGAAATATACGGTGACGCTTGCGCTTCGGATGTTCACTGATGCGGGCGGAGAGGCTGCGCTCGGTTCGTTGTTTGCCATGTCGGTGCTGTCCATTATACCGGTATTCTTCATCTTCTTATTTTTCCAGCGATATATCGTCGAGGGAATTGCAACGTCCGGTATTAAATAAATCCGGTATATCCGGTTTGACGCTTGTCACAGGCAGGAGGAGTTTTGTGCCGCTTACTAACGATGACATGGTATCGAAACGAACCTGCATGCCCTTGGTTCCTATACAAACAACGATTTATTATGGGTGGTACATCGTGCTGATCAGCGGGTGGGCCATCTTCTTCTCCGGACCAGGCCAAGCCTATTCCAATGCTGTCTTTATCGAGTCTTATATGGCACAATTCCATATGGACCGAACAACGGTTTCGAGCATTTACTCGCTAGCAACGATGATCGCCGGGATTCTTTTGTTTGGTGTGGGCAAATTGACCGATCGCTACGGCCATAGAGTGATGATGACATGGACTGCTGTTTTGCTGGGACTGGCTTGTTTGTGGAACAGCTTTGCGGCAGGTACGGTTACTCTCTTTATCGGATTTTTGATGATACGATTATTTGGACAGGGATCGATGTTTTTAATTCCAAATACGTTGGTTTCCCAATGGTTTGTAAAGCGCAGAGGCCGGGCTTTAAGTTTTGCCGGTCTGGGAGGATTGCTGGGCGCGGCTGTCTTTCCGCCAGTGAATAACTGGTTGATTGAAGCCTATAGCTGGCAGACGGCATGGAGGGTGCTGGGAGCCGCCATATTATGCTGTTTCGCTCCTGCAGCCTTTTATTGGGTGCGAAATAAACCGGAGGATGTCGGGTTGCTGCCGGATCATGCATCGTCGGATTCGGATCAAGAATCTTCGCACAGCTCTGCCGGCGAAGATTCTTGGACGTTATCGGAGGCCATGAGAACAAGAGCCTTCTGGTTTATACTGGTTTGCACCGCGATACCGGCTATGGTCTACGGCGGAATTACCATCCAAATTTTCTCGATCTTGAACGAACACCAGATCGATCGGATGACAACCGCCTTTATCTTAAGCTTCGTTCCTTTGATCAGCTTCATATGCTCGTTGTTTGCGGGCTTTATTGTGGAACGCGTCCGGGTTCACACGATGCTCGGCTTAACCTTTGGATTAAACATGCTGACCCCGGCTCTGCTGATTACCGCGCAGTCGGAAACGATGATATACCTCTTTGCCATGATATGGGGAGCCGGTCAAGGGTTGGTGAATGCGCCTCTTAGCGTCATATGGCCGAATTACTTTGGCCGCAAGCATTTGGCGAAGATTAACAGCGTGACAACGACCGCAATGGTTTTCGGTTCTGCACTAGGCCCCATTCAGCTGGGGTGGGCCTACGACCATATCGGGAATTACAACCCCATTCTATGGATGATGGTCATCTTCTGGGCCATCGGGGCGCTGCTTGCTTTCTCAGCTCCGCCGCCTGCAAGAATTCCGTAGACCGCGCACAGTTTGTGAGCGTGAGGCCGCATTGCCGATCTAACTCGGCGAGATCATAAGCTTAATGTTGAAATCGGTTAATATTTTATCGAAAGGCGGCTTCGGTTCGGCGTCCGTGATCAGGATATCGATAGGGTCGAACGAGCATACGCGGTGGAAAAGATGCTTATCAAATTTGGCTGAATCGGCCAGCACAATGATTTGGTTTGCTCTTTTGATCATCTCTCTTTTCATGTAGGCTTCCTCCACCGTAGGGGCGAACAAGCCTTCGGTCGAAATGCCGCACGTGCCGAGGAAAAGTTTATCCACTCTGATGTCGGCTAGCATTTCGATGGCGCGAGGGCCGAAAGCGTAGCGGTGCCAAGTATTCAATTGCCCGCCCAACAGATGGGTGGTGGTTTGAGGCTTCTCACACAGGATGGCTGCGATATCGATGGAATTGGTCACAATTACGTTATTTTGGGTCGTCAAAAATTCAGCCGTATATTGCGTTGTGGTGCCTGTATCCATAAGCAGATAATCGCCGTCCTGGATAAGCGAAGCTGCCGCAAAAGCGATGGAGCGTTTGTTTTCCGTGTCGCCCAACCGCTCCTTGTAGCTGCTAATATGTTTAGTTAGAGAAGGCAGCATAGCTCCTCCGCGGATACGAACGATTAAGCCATCCTGCTCCATTTTCACCAAATCGCGTCTAGCCGTATCGTAAGAAACCCCATACATGGAGCAAAGCTTTTCCATGCTGATCTTCGCATTCAGTTTCAAATAATCCACGATCGCTTTTATTCGTTCCTCTTGATTCATGCGCGGCCCACCCTTTAACCGAATGTCTCCCTTCATTGTATAATCAGCTGCTTGTTTCTTCAATCTCAGCATAAAGCACAGTTCTTTGTAGAAGCGAGCTAGCTGAGCCAGGAGAATTGCGAAAATTGTCGTGTTGTGTCAAATTCCCTCTTGAAAACGCAGGGAAGAGTGTGTACTATAACATGGTATAACTTCAAACGACTCGTATAATTTTGGGGATATGGCCCATAAGTTTCTACCGGATGACCATTGTAATCGTCCGACTATGAGTGAGAGCGCATCTAGGGTTCCGTTTCTTTTGCTTTGCGGAAGAAGGACTGGTCCGAGTGATGCAGACACTTTACGTGTTACACCATAAGGGATAAAAGCCCGGAAGGATAGGCTTCACTTGAGAGAAATAGCTCAGGGAGTCTGTCCTTTTTGTTATTTTGGAGAAGGAGCGGGACATGTAGCATGAAATTACTTGAAGAGCGCATACGTCAAGAGGGACTCATATTGTCCGATACGGTGCTGAAAGTCGATTCATTTTTGAATCATCAGGTCGATACGCAGCTGGCGCTGGAGATCGGGCGGGAATTCGGGCGGATATTTGCCAATGAGCCGATTACCAAAGTGCTGACCATTGAAGCCAGCGGTATTCAATTTGCGATGGCGGCGGGGATCGCGCTTGGCGTTCCTTTTATTTATGCCAAGAAAAAGAAAGCCGTCACGCTCTCCGAGAATGTGTATGCGGCATCCGTGCATTCATTCACCCGGCAGGAGACGTACCAGGTCAGCGTCTCTCAGAAATACTTGGGCCCGAACGATAAAGTGCTGATTGTGGACGATTTTCTCGCTACGGGCGCAGCTCTTGTGGGGCTCGTCGATATCGTGAGAGAAGCGGGAGCGGAGCTGCTGGGTGTCGGCTGTGTGATTGAGAAAAGCTTTCAAGAAGGTCGCGCCCTGCTGGAGCAAAAGGGTGTGCGCGTTCACGCCCTGGCCCGGATCGCCTCGATGTCGCCAGGTGAGGTTCGCTTTGTAGAAGACGAAGACGATACGTCAATCCATCAGATGAAGGAGAATGCAGGATGTTAAGCAAACAGAAAGTGGTTACCCTGGGCTTTCAGCACGTGCTGGCGATGTATGCGGGCGCTGTCATCGTGCCGCTGATTGTGGGTGGAGCGCTTAAGCTGAACGGCACCCAGATGGCTTATCTGATCGCAGCCGATTTATTTACATGCGGGATCGCGACGATATTACAAGTCATGGGAACGAAGTATTTTGGCAGCAGACTGCCTGTTATTTTGGGATGCACCTTCACTGCGGTTGGCCCGATCATTGCGATTGCCTCCGCTTCGAATCTGGCTACCGCGTACGGAGCCATTATTTTGTCCGGCTTGTTCGTTGTTTTGGCCGCACCGCTATATGGCAAAATGCTAAGGTTTTTCCCTACGATTGTGACCGGCTCCGTGGTAACGATTATCGGGCTTTCCTTAATTCCGGTGGCGATGAACAATGCGGCAGGCGGCCAGGGAAGCGCCGATTTCGGCCAGCTGCATCATTTGCTGCTTGCGCTAGGCACGCTTCTCGTTATTTTAATCGTTAACCGTCTGGCTACCGGATTTTTGCGTTCCATTTCCGTGCTCGTAGGCTTGGTGGCCGGAACGGCTGCCGGGTATGCCATGGGTATCGTTCACTTCTCATCCGTTGCGGAAGCGTCGTGGGTTAGCATTGCGCAGCCGTTCTACTTCGGCGTTCCCCAAATCAGCATCACGGCTATTTTCACGATGATTATCGTCAATATTGTCAGTATGGTGGAGTCCACCGGCGTTTATTTTGCAGTAGGGAAAGCGACTGAACAGAAGGTCGAGAAGAAGCAGATTGTGAACGGCCTGCGTTCCGAAGGTCTTGCTATTATGCTCGGCGGAATTTTCAATGCATTTCCATACACGGCTTTCTCCCAAAATGTCGGGCTGATCTCGCTGACCCGCGTTAAATCCCGGGATGTTATTTTTGCTGCGGGAGGCATCATGGTTATTTTGGGCCTGCTGCCTAAGCTGGCGGCTTTAACGACAGTCATCCCCAGCGCCGTGCTTGGCGGCGCGATGATCGTCATGTTCGGATCGGTTGCGGCCTCGGGCATCTCGATTTTGTCAGAAGTTGATCTGCGCAAGGATGGCAACCTGCTGATTGCCGCATGCAGCATCGCTGTCGGCCTAGGCTCGGCGACGCTGCCGCAAATGTTCGACCAACTGCCGGCTTTTGCGAAAATGCTCATGCAAAACGGCATCGTATCCGGTTCCTTGACCGCTATTTTGTTGAATCTGTTCTTATCCAAGCAGAAGGACGCCTCGTCTGCTGTTCTGAAGGACGCCTAACCAGGTTATACTTCAGCAGGATGATGGACGTATCGGCCATGCTCCGGAATCGCCAGCTTATCGAAATCGCGGGCCAGCCTGGCCAGTCCCTGCTCAAGCTCTTCCCCGAACATAGGGATGCCGTGTCCTGTAACGGCGAAGAGCGGTTTGAGAGCTTCCAAGCGTTTGACGGATGCCCAGGCCTTGTCCCACTCCGCGGTAAAATAAGCGGGAGGTCCATGAATTTCTGCACGTTGCGTGATGACGGCGAGCGCTGATTCTTGCTTGACTGTAATAAAAGCATCCCCGGCTATGAGCGTCCGGTCCGATTCGCGGAATAAGGAAACATGCCCCTCCGTATGTCCGGGCGTGTGAATCCATCGCCAGCCGGGCATCACGGGGATGCTGCCATCATCCGGCAGCGCTTGAGCCCGCTGACCGATATCGATGCCTTTACGAGGATAAAGAGGCGATATTTGCGACATCAAGCCGCCTCCGACGGTTGGATCAGGCTCGGGGTAATCCGCCTTCCCCGTAAGATAGGGGAGTTCTTTTTCGTGAGCATATACCGGAACGTCCCAGAGCTCCAATAAATCTGCAAGTGACCCGACATGATCAAAGTGTCCGTGGGTCAGTACAATGGCTCGCGGCTGAACGGAACGAAACCGTTTTTTCGCGGTATCTGCAATATTATCGGCAAACGTATAGACACCCGCATCCACCAACACCCAGTCATCGCTCCCCGGTTCTCCGACAAAAACGACATTCGCTATTAATGTTCTCATGTACAGCATATCTTCAGGCCCTGCATCCATTTTTTACATTCCCTCCATTCATGTGGTTAGGATGCGCGGCTTCATCCGAATTATTCCCCTCTTTCGTTCAGGAAGCCCCGACTGCCCATGGATAGGAAAAAAAAAGCACCTCTTCCAACGTTTCGTCAGAAGAGGTGCTTGGTTCATGATTAGATGACACCTTGCGCGATCATAGAGTCCGCGACTTTAAGGAATCCGGCAATGTTGGCGCCTACCACGAGATTACCGGGATGACCGTATTCCTCAGCGGCGTTGACGGAGTTTCTATAAATATTTTTCATAATTTGATGGAGCTTGTCATCGACTTCATGGAAGGACCACGAATATCTCATGCTGTTTTGCGACATTTCGAGCGCAGAAACCGCTACGCCACCCGCATTGGCGGCTTTGGCGGGTCCGAATAACACACCGGCTTTTAAGAATACGTCGATGGCATCGAGCGTGGAAGGCATGTTGGCGCCTTCGCCGATGGCTTGAACACCGTTCGAGACCAATATTTTGGCGGAGGTCTCATCGATTTCGTTTTGCGTAGCGCAAGGCAGCGCGATATCGCATGGAATCGTCCAGATGTTTTGGCAGCCTTCCGAGTAGATCGCGTCCGGATGCTCCTTCACATACTCGCTGAGGCGTTTTCTTTCGACTTCCTTCAATCTCTGTACCGTCTCGAGATTGATTCCGTTTTTGTCATAGACGTACCCGTTAGAATCGCTGCATGCAACGACTTTTGCGCCTAACTGGGTGGCCTTTTGGATCGCGTAAATCGCTACGTTGCCTGATCCGGAAACGACAACCGTGCTTCCCTCAAAGCTTAATCCCTTCGATTTCAACATCTCATTAACAAAATAAACGGTACCGTATCCGGTAGCTTCCGTACGTGCCAAGCTGCCGCCGTATACAATGCCTTTACCTGTCAGCACGCCCGCTTCATTGCCACCGCGGATTCGTTTATACTGGCCGAACATGTACCCGATTTCTCTGGCGCCTACGCCGATGTCGCCGGCAGGCACGTCCGTATCGGGGCCGATATATTTAAACAATTCGGTCATGAAGCTTTGGGTAAACCGCATAATTTCTCCATCGGATTTCCCCTTCGGATCGAAATCCGATCCGCCTTTGCCCCCGCCGATCGGTTGGCCGGTAAGGGAATTTTTAAAGATTTGTTCGAATCCGAGGAATTTAATAATGCTGGCGTTGACGGAAGGGTGGAATCTCAATCCGCCTTTGAAAGGCCCGATCGCGCTATTAAATTGTACGCGGAATCCGCGGTTCACTCTTACAATCCCTTGGTCGTCTACCCAAGGTACCCGGAAGCTGATCAATCGCTCCGGTTCAACGATTCTCTCCAGAATGCCATGTTCCTTATACTTCGGATGCTTGGCGATAACGGGGATTAGGGATTCGAGGATTTCTTTGATTGCCTGATGAAACTCGCTTTCATGAGGATTGCGTTTGACGACGGTTTCGTATACGTCCTGAACGTAATCTCTTGCGTTCACTTCTTCTTGACTCATCGTTTGAAGAATACTCACTGTTGTTCAACCACCTTCATAAAATTAATTCATATCAAGCCTATGGCAAGTAAGAAACTACTATTTATTATTTTTACACAGGATGAAGAATGCGGCAACAATTATTTACACCGCTTGTTAAGTATACAGTTTTGTTACAAAAAAACAACTCCAAATTTGTGAAAAAAAATCAGGAATAACAAGTCCAAATAGGGAAAACCTAACAGGGAATAAGGGTCGGAGGTAATCAATGGCTTACAATACTCCTCAACGGGTCGCGGAATTAAGCATCGAGGCAGGCAAGCGCAAAATAAGTTTGCCCCTTCCAACGCTGTTGTCCCTCGGTTTTTTGGCCGGCGCATTTATCGCTTTAGGCTTTTTATTGGATATTCGTGTCAGCGGGAGCATGCCCAAGGAGTGGGGGAGCTTGTCCGGGTTTCTAGGGGCGGCTGTGTTCCCGTTAGGTCTCGTTCTTACCATCGTCGGCGGCGGGGAGCTCCTGACCGGGAATATGATGCTGGTAACGATGGCGATGCTTGCCGGGCAAGCTTCATTTCGTCAACTTCTGCGGAATTGGTTTTGGATCACCGTGAGTAACTTTCTGGGCGCTGTTTGTGTAGCGTTCCTTTTCGGTCATGTGGTCGGGTTAACGGCCGAAGGTCCATTCTTGGCGAAAACGCTGTCGATTGTCGATGCGAAGCTGGGTGAAACTTTTCTTCAGGCGTTTGTATCCGGCATCGGGTGCAATTGGCTGGTCGGACTGGCCGTCTGGCTTTCCTATTCGGCCGACGATGTCACAGGGAAGATTGTGGCCATATGGTTTCCAATCATGGGTTTTGTAGCTATAGGCTTTCAGCATGTGGTCGCGAATATGTTTATCATTCCGGCTGCAATTTTTGCAGGTCATGCCAGCTGGGCCGATTGGGGCAGTAATTTCATTCCTGTCTTTCTGGGCAATGCGGTTGGAGGTTCGCTATTCGTTGCGCTCGTGTATTGGATCTCTTATATCAGAGGTACGCAGGAGAGAAGCAGGTAGCAGCCTGCCGGTAGAACGTGCGGGAGGTTTTGCAAAAAATAATCGAAAAACTCCCGGCCAAGCGACGGTATGCTCAGCCGGGAGTTTCTTTGTAACGATCCTCGTTATTTCACTAAGGCTTTAACGATATGATCCATCGTGATTTCGTTAGCTATGAGGCCGCTGATCGTCCAGGGACTCGGATCGGCCATCTCATACACGTGACCGCCTTTGACCGCCTTGAGTCCTTTGTAAATCGCGCTCTGCTTCAGTTTGTCCAGACCGGCTTCTTCCGGCTTGCTGGCAAGGAACAGATGGTCGGCATCGAGATCGGCCAATGCTTCAAGAGCAATCGGTTTCCAGGTGTTCTCCGCCGCAGGCAGTTGTTGGATCATTTTCGGCTGAGCGACCGCGAGGTCACCGAACAGGACGTTCGCCGCAAACCGGTTATTCTCAAACAGATAGTACTGGTCGCCGATCACCCAAAGAATCGCGGCTGTCTGGTCGCCGATTGCCGCCTTGATCTTCTCCTTGGCCTGCTTGGCTTTCGCATCGTAACTGGCCAACTTATCGGCGGCTTCCTTATCTTTGCCGAGCAGCTGGCCCATGATCTGCAGCTGCTTCCGCCAGTCAGCGCTATCCGCATCTTTATAAATATAAGTCGGGGCAATTTTTTTATAGCTTTCGTACTGCCCGTTTTGGACAGCCGATGCCGAGCTGAAAATAATCAGGTCCGGGTCAGCTCCGATCGTTTGTTCGATCGGCAAATCCCAACCGATTGTAGGCACGCCTTTCAAATCGGTCTGCAGGTAATCGAGCACCGTAGCGCCGATCGCCCATTGGGCCGCAGGCTTTACCCCCAGTGCTATCAGCGAATCTTCCAGGTGCGGCGCGAGGATGCGTTTGGCGTCTGCGGGAACGGTCACCTCGCCCATCGCGTCCGTTACTTTCAATTCCGCTCCAGCCTGTTTATTACTCTCGTTTACGCTTGTACTCTTGCCGTCATTGCTGCCGCATGCGGCCAGCAGGAATAAAGCGCAGATCATAAGAATGGTCGATCCTATCGTTTGTTTGCGAAATAGCATAGTGGCCTCCTTCGAATGTGTTTCCGACGATAATGATAACCATTCTCAAAATAATCGTCAACATCCATTAATTTCATAATCGGGCTCTTTTATGCGAAAGTGATTGAAACAAGCGTTACATACTTTTATAATGATAATAATTCTCATCAGTACCCTATTAACGGTTTAGGAAGGTTGAATGTAATTGGCAACGAACCAGTTCGGACAAATCAAGGCACCTGCGGGACGGGGGGCGCGAACCGGCTTGATGTTTTCCGTCGGCATCATTTGTGTCTTGTTGGCGCTGGCCCTTTCTCTTGTTTACGGGACGAAAAACTTGACGCTGGCAACCGTATGGGAGGCTTTGTTTCATTATGAAGCCGGTAATACGACTCACCAAATCGTCGGGGAAATCCGTTTGCCGCGGGCCCTGACGGCCATATTGATTGGCGCTTATTTCGCGATATCGGGCGCTATTATGCAGGCGATGACAAGAAACCCGCTCGCGGAGCCCTCGCTCCTAGGGGTTTCTTACGGGGCGGCGTTCGCTCTCGTGATCACGATGACGCTGTTTCCGAGCGTTTCGGCGCTTGGGGCGACAGCCGCTTCGATGATCGGCGCGGGGCTCGCGGCCTTCTTTGTTTTTACGATTACCTCCGTCTCCAAAGGGGGGATTACGCCGGTCAAGCTGGCTCTTGCCGGTGTGGCGATCGGCATGTTTCTGAGCTCGCTCACTTCCGTGATGGCGCTGCATTTTGACGTGTCGAAAGAGATGAGCTTCTGGTATGCCGGCGGATTGGCCAATACCGATTGGAAGGCGGTTCGGATGCTTGCGGCAGCCGGTGCGATCGGCATTCCGCTGGCCCTCCTGCTCGCCCGCTCGTTAACGCTGTTCAATCTGGGAGTGGAAGTGACGAAGGGACTGGGCATCCATGTGATGCTGGTTAAAATACTCGGGGTCTTCGCGGTGCTGCTGTTAACGGGCAGCTCGGTTGCCGTAGCGGGGGCGGTCGGCTTTGTAGGACTGGTTGTCCCTCATATCAGCCGAATGCTGGTCGGGCCGGACTACCGCTTCCTGCTTCCGGTTTCCGCCGTGCTGGGCAGCTTTCTGCTGGTGCTGGCCGATGTAGGGGCAAGGATGATCAGTCCGCCGTACGAAACGCCGGTTGGCGTAGTGACAGCCGCCATGGGCGTGCCGTTCTTCCTGTATTTAGTCCGAAGAGAAGGGGGACGGTTCTCATGAACAGCATGCCGGGTAAATTTGGTTGGACGATGCTGGCGCTGGCGGTGCTCCTCTTTCTTGTCGCTTTAGTCAGCCTGAACCTCGGCGCCGTTTCGCTGTCACCCGGCGAAGTATTCCGGACGCTCATCGGCAGCGGAAGCGAGAAACAGCAGCTGATCCTGCTGCACATTCGGCTGCCTTCCATCGTGCTGGCGCTCCTCGTTGGCGCCGGCATGGCGGTTTCCGGGGCTATTTTGCAAAGCGCGGCGCGCAACGAACTGGCGGATCCCGGCATCCTGGGGATTAATGCGGGAGCGGGGTTAGCGGTCGTCGTTTATATCACCTTGTTTCAAACTGCAACCGGAGGGCTGAGCACGCTAAGCACGTTCATGCTGCCGCTCTTTGCTTTTGCCGGGGCCTTATTGACCGCAGTTTTCATTTTCGTATTTGCCTGGAAGCGCGGACTTCAAGCCACTCGTCTCATTCTGGTCGGGATAGGCATCAACGCCGGTCTGAGCGCTATCCTGATTGCCCTGCAGCTGAGGCTGAATCCGCTTGACTTCATGAAAGCGGCGGTCTGGCTGTCGGGAGATTTGTGGACGACGCAGTGGTCGTTTGTATGGGCGCTGCTGCCTTGGTATACGGTGCTGCTTCCGTACACGCTGTATAAAGCTCATACGCTTAATGTATTAAATTTGGGCAGTCCGGTGGCGATGGGACTCGGTGTTCGTGCAGACCGGGAGCGCCTCATCCTTCTCGTGCTGGCGGTGGCGCTGGCGGGTCTCGGTGTGGCTGCCGGGGGAGGAATCTCCTTCCTGGGCCTCGTCGCTCCCCATATCGCCCGCCGCCTTGTCGGGCCCAGACATCAGATGCTGCTGCCGACAGCGGCGCTGTTGGGCTCGCTCATCCTGCTGCTGGCGGATACGATTGGAAAAAACGCCTTGCCGCCCACCGAGATTCCCGCCGGACTGGTCATTTCCATGGTTAGCGCACCGTATTTTGTGTATTTGCTGATGAGAGTGAAGTAAGGCGGATGACGATGACCATTTTTGACCAGAAGACGGAGGAATTCAACCATGGACGGTAGCGATATTTTTGAACTTTCCATTCGTTCGCAGAACGAGTTAAGAGAGCTGGTAGGGACGCCTCACCAAGCGGTTGTAAAGAAAAGTGTTGCTCAGTTAGATGAACGTACCCAGGATTTCATCTCCATGTCGCCACTTGTATTCATTTCGACCAGCAGCGCAGAAGGGAAATGCGACGTTTCCCCCCGGGGGGATCAGCCGGGATTTGTGCACATTCTGGATGAGCGTCGATTGATGATCCCCGAAAAACCGGGCAACAGACGGGGGGATTCAATGTTTAACATTTTATCCAACCCTCATGCCGGACTTCTCTTTCTCATCCCCGGACTCCATGAAGTGCTGCGGATTAATGGACGTGCCTGTGTAGTCAAAACCGCTGACGTTATGCCAAAGTGGCCCGCGAACCAAGAGCCTCCTTTACTTAGCGTTGTGGTTGAGGTGGAGGAATGTTTTATCCATTGCTCCAGAGCTTTAAACAAATCTCAAATTTGGGATGTTGACACGTGGCCTTCGAAAGAGAACTTGCCTTCAGCAGCGGAGATGTTTCAAGCTCACTTGAAGATCAATGGCTACACACTGAAGGAATAGCCTTCGTCCTTGAAAGGGAACAAGGATGAAGGCGTTCGGATATCAGGTCCGATGCGCAATCTGCGGAAATATATTTCTCATTGTGCGGTAAGCGGTAGGGGCACCTGTTGAGGGTGCCTTATTTGTTTTTTCCATGATGCGGGGAAGCTTCCGGGGCAAGAAGGTATAGGCAGCTTTGGAATCTTCGCCGATGGAAGCGGGATGGGGCCTGCATGTGGCCAAGGGCTGCAAAGAAAAAGGAGAAAATCAGTAACAAGAGCGGAGCCTCGTTCATAAGTTGCAGTATATGTTGGATGGTGCGTTTGCCTAAAGCTCGTGCTTCCTGCACATTCCTGTTACGCGGAAAACTCCAACTAAACTAAATTTTCGGAGGTTAAATCATGGATGATTTCAAAAAAGAGCTTCAACAATTGAAAATTAGTGAATTCCAAGCAGGCGAGATGGTACCTATGGAGTACCAAGGCCAGTACGATCCGGCTCGACTATGCGGCTTCCAGTGCGGCGGAGGCGGCTTCCGATGCGGCTGCGGCGGTTTCCGTTGTGGCTGTGGCGGCTTCCGGTGCGGCTGCGGCGGCTTCCGGTGCGGCTGCGGCGGCTTCCGATGCGGCTGCGGTGGCTGCGGCGGCTGCGGCGGCTGCGGCGGTTGTGCCCACCGTTGTTTCGCAGGCTAGTTTTCTGAAGGAAACCGCGGCTGGTATTGAAGAAAAGGTAACCCCTGCGCAGACCATGCATTTGTTTCGCAGGGGTTTTTTCTCAACAAGAAAAAGATTAGGCAAGTGGGACAACAAGCCGTACATAAGATAAAGATAAAACGTGAGGGCACAGCTTATAAAGCTGCTCGCGGTAAGGAGGAGCGGAATGACGGGTTTGAATCCTTCTATGCGTCTGAAAGTGAAAGGGGATACGTTTTTTCTTCCTGATCCAGATGGCCATGTCTATTTTCGAAATAACTCAGGCTCGTTCAAGTTGGAAGGCAGTACGATCGATCAATGGATCGAGAAGCTGATCCCGGTGTTCAACGGCAAGTACACGTTGGACGATTTGACGAACGGATTACCGGAACCGTATCGGGATCGGGTGTATGAAATCGCAGGAAAAATGTACGAAAACGGTTTTGTCCGGGATGTGAGTCAAGACCGCCCGCATCAATTGCCGGACGAAGTTCTCCAAAACTTTGCCCCGCAAATTGAATTATTGGACAATTTCGGCGATTCGGGCGCGTACCGTTTCCAATCCTATCGGGAAGCCCCGGTATTGGCGGTCGGCTCAGGTTCCTTCCTGGCCTCGCTCGTTGCGGCGTTGTTCGAATCCGGCATGCCTAAGGTCCACGTGCTGATCACGAAGTCGGAGCCGGCCCACCGGTGGCGGTTGGCGGAACTGGAGGCGCATGCCCGCAGAGCCGATCCCGAGGCGGCGCTTGTAGAGGTTGGCCTGCAAGAGGGCTGGCGCGAAGCCGTGCAGCCGTTTCATTCGATTCTGTATGTGTCGGAGGAGGGCAATACCGAGGAACTGAGGGCTCTTCATGCGGTTTGCCGAGCTGAGAAGAAGGTGTTTCTCCCCGCCATGTGTATGCAGCAGGTCGGTTTCGCCGGCCCTGTGGTGCACCCGGACTCCGAGGGGTGCTGGGAGTCGGCTTGGCGCCGGATACACCGGTCCGCCATCGACAAAGACCCGCAGCTGCACCCGTTTTCTTCCGTAGCGGGAGCGATGCTCGCGAATGTCATTGTGTTTGAGCTGTTTAAAACGGTTACGGGCATGACCGAAGCGGAATTGTACAATCAATTCTTCCTCCTTGATCTGGAGACGCTGGAAGGCGGCTGGCATACGTTCGTCCCCCATCCGCTGGTGACCGGACGTGCCGCCGTCCAATGGGTTCAAGATCTCGATGTGCGGCTCGAACACAGCAAGGACGGGGATGAATCCGGGGGTTTGCTTCCTTTCTTTAACCAGCTGACATCGCCGCAATCGGGCATTTTCCACAGTTGGGAGGAGGGCGACTTGAAGCAGCTGCCGTTGGCGCTATGCCGCGTCCGGCCGGCCGATCCGCTCTCGGAGGGGCCGGTTATGCCGCTGCCGGACATCATTGCTGCGGGACTGACGCATGAGGAAGCGCGAAGGGAAGCGGGGCTGGCCGGGATCGAAGCGTATCTGTCGCGTATGGTCCGGCCGCTGGCAGAGGGTAAGCTTGTGCAACCGCATGAATTCGTCGGTGTGGGAGCAGGGGCAACTGTCGCGGAAGGCGTTAGCCGCGGGCTGCGTCATCGTTTGGACGAGGAACTGCGCAAGCGGCAAGAGGAGCGGCAGACAACGGTCATTCCGCTGCGGCTTCGTGCTGTAGAGGATGACCGCTGCCGGTATTATTTACAGGCGTTGACTACCTTGCAAGGAGAACCGATGATCGGGCTGGGGGAGGAACTGTGCGGATTCCCCGTGGCGTGGATCGGAACGGGCGGTCGCTGGTACGGCAGTACAGGGTTGAATGCGACGCTGGCCTTGCGGCAAGCCTTGCAGCAGGCGCTGCTGAAGGTACAACATCCGGCGGCGCGTCTGACGCAAGCCGTCGAGGTGTTATCCCTGCAGCCTGAAAGAAACGCACGGCAAAGCCTCGTGATTTCCCCGTGTGAAGACGGGGAGCAGTCGAAGGTATTGCAATCGGCCCTGCAGGTCTTGAAGCGGAATCAGAAGCGGCTCGAAGTCTTCGAGCTGACGGCGGAACCGTTATGGGAAGAGGAGCTGGCGGGTGCGTTCGGCGTGGTATGGCGAGAGGAGGAGCATCAATGAGCGCTGTCGTCGCGGTTGTCGGAGATGGACTGTTGGCCGACTATGTATGCAGCGAGTTGTCCGCCCAATATCAGGTCGTTCGTCAAACAGGCTTGAGAGATGGCATCCCGCTAGCAGCCGAGTTGGCGTTGCTGCTGCATGATGCGTGGCATCCCTCCGCGCATCATGAGGCCGAAGAGGTGTTCCGGTCGGCCGGCATTGCCTGGTTACGGGGCTTCGTCCACTTCGGCGAGGGCCTCATCGGACCGCTGGTTCGCCCGGGTATCCCCGGGTGCTCGCAGTGCGCCGACATGCGGCATCTGATGGCGGGGCGCGACCGCAAGGAAATGTGGGAGCTGCGGCAAAGCTTGGCTGCGCACGAGGGCTTCCGCCGCGATGCGTGGGCGTCTCGCACAGGACTGCTGCAGGCGGCTCACCTGCTCGCGGCGGAAGCCCGGCGAGCGCTTCAGGGAGAACCGGCCTTACTGGGAGACAAGGTATATGCCATCAACCTGAAAACGCTGCGCAGCTCGCTTCACTTCTTCCTGCCCAACCCGCTTTGTTCCGTTTGCGGGCAAGTGCCCGACGATTCGCCGGAAGCTGCACACATTTCGCTGCAGCCTAATCCGAAGAGCAGCCCGGACAGCTTCCGCTGCCGTCCGCTGGACGAAATGAAGCAAGTTTTGCTCAAAGACTACTTGGATTACCGGACCGGCCTGTTGAACGGAAAAATGGTAGATCTCGTGTCGCCGTTTGCCGATGTAACGGTGAACCAGCCGCTGTTCACGGGCGATGAAGTTTCGGCGGGCCGGACGCACTCCTATGCGGAAAGCGAGCTGACCGCCGTTCTGGAGGCTTTGGAGCGCTACGGCGGCGTTACTCCCCGGGGCAAGCGGACCGTCATCCGCGACAGCTTCAGCCGTCTGCGGGACCAAGCGCTCAACCCTTTCCAGGTTGGCGTGCACGACAAGGCGCAGTATGAGCGTCCCAGGTTTCCGTTCAAGCCGTTTCATCCCGATCGTAAAATCGACTGGGTATGGGGCTATTCGTTCCTGCAGGAACGGCCGATTCTCGTTCCGGAGCTGCTCTCCTATTACAGCTTGGGCTGCGGACACGGCTTCGTTTATGAAACCTCCAACGGCTGCGCCTTGGGCGGAAGCCTGGAGGAAGCTATATTTTACGGTATTTTGGAGATCGTGGAGCGCGATTCCTTCTTGCTGACCTGGTACGCGCAATTGCCGCTCCCGCGCCTCGAGCTTCGTTCAGCGGACGACGAGGAGCTGCAGTTGATGGTCGAGCGTGTGCAGGCCGTGGCGGGATTCGATCTGCATGTATTTAACGCGACGATGGAGAACGGGATCCCCAGCGTCTGGGCCGTGGCGAAAAACAGGAAGCCAACCGGGCTGAACCTCATCTGTGCAGCAGGCTCCCATCTGGACCCGATCCGGGCGGTGAAGGGCGCGATTTACGAGTTGGCCGGTATGATGCGGACGATGGACGAGAAATTTGAGGCAAACCGGGAGGAATATGCGCGAATGCTCCATGATTCGTCCCTGGTGCAGCAGATGGAACACCACTCCATGCTGTACGGTTTGCCGCAGGCGGAAGAACGCCTGCACTTTTTGCTCGATGAGAAGCGCCCGCTGCGAACCTTTAACGAGGAATTCAAGCCAAGGGAGAGACGGGCCGATCTGACTGATGATCTGATGAGTTTGATTCAAGTGTTCAACCGCTTGAACCTCGAAGTCATCGTCGTGAATCAGACGACGGCGGAGATGAGGCGAAACGGACTGCACTGTGTGAAAGTACTGATACCGGGCATGCTGCCGATGACATTCGGACATCACTTGACGCGCTTGACAGGATTGGAAAGGGTGCTGCGGGTTCCGGCCGAACTCGGCTATGTGAAGCAGCCGCTCACACCTGAACAGCTTAATCCGCATCCGCATCCGTTTCCATAAACGCGAGTAGGAGGGAAAGATGAGTCTGGATGCCTTTCTGCGCCATCTGCATGTTGACATCGACCAGAACAAACCCGCGGACTGGGAGGTGGATTGGGAAGACGCACCGCTTGCCTATAAGCTCTACCGGGGGCTGCCTACGGTCCCGTTGTCTGCTGAAATCCCGCTGACGCTTGAGGGACGGGTATCGCCCTCGATGCCCGCTCTTCGCGAAATCGGTCATTTCCTCTGGTACACCTATGGACTCACGCAGTTCAGTCAATCCGTCTTTTGGTCGGATCCTGCGGAACAATCCGCGGATCTGAGCTCAACCTGCCGGCGGTTTGCCCCGTCCGGCGGGGGGCTGTATGCCAATGAATTGTACGTGTATCTGAAACTGGACGATTTGCCTGCCGGGGTATACCACTACGATGCCGCGCACCATCGCCTGGTCTTGCTGCGCGAAGGACATTTCGATTCGTATCTGGCCCGGGCTCTTGGCGGCCGCTGCGAGGTGTCGGCTTGTTTCGCCGCCGTTTTTGTGTCGGCGATGTATTGGAAAAACTTTTTTAAATACCACAATTTCTCATACCGCCTTCAAGGGCTGGATGCCGGCGTGCTGATCGGGCAGCTGCTGGAGGTGGCCAAACGCTACAAGTTTGCTTCGGGGGTTTACTTCCAGTTTCTCGACCGGGCTGTCAACCATCTTATAGGGCTCAACGAGAATGAGGAGAGCGTGTACGCCGTCATTCCTTTGTCCGTGGAGCCTGCGGTCACATGGTTCGGGGTCGGGAGCGACGGAGGCACGATGGGGTCGGCCGCACAACTAGGCCAGGAGCTGCCTGCGGTTCGGCACGACCACTATGTGCGGTCGCGGAGAATGGTGGAGTACCCGATGCTGATCCGCATGAATGAAGCGTCCCGGCTGGATTCGAGGGAATCGTTCCGGCAGGTCGGGGAAGGACGAACCGCTGAGGGCGGGGATCGGGCGGTGGCCTTGCCTCTTGTGAAGCGATTGTCCTATGATCTGGCTTCGGCTTGCCGAAAGCGGTATTCGCCGGCGATGGATTTCGCGTTGGCCAAGGTAAGCCGGCTGCAAGTAGCCGCGCTGCTTCACGAGGCGACGGCATCCTTCCCGTATTGGAACGACTTGGATGGAGCGCATGGACGGCCGCCGGAGTCCCGGGTATCGCTGCATGGCTGTTTACATCATGTAGAAGGCGTCCCGGATGGCGCTTACCGCTATGACCGCTCAGCTCATGCGCTGCGGCCCATACGTCCCGGTGACCACCGGTTCCGGCTGCTGCAGGGGACGCCTCCAGACATTGTCAATCTGTTCCAGGTGCCGCTCTGCCTGCACGTATCGGGGGACAAGGAGCACTACAAGTCTGAACTGGGCTACAGAGGATACCGCATCCAACAGATGGAAGCGGGAATGCTCGTGCAGCGGTTACTGCTTGCGGCATCCGCTCTCGGGATGGGAGGACATCCGCTGCTCGCCTTTGATGCGGCTGTGTGCGATGAGATCTACCGGTTAACGCCGCAAGGCAAAACGAGTCTGATCCAAATCGCAGTCGGCCCGTATCGGCATCGCCCAAGGCTGCAAGGAGGTTTGCACGGCTAGTTATCCAAGGGAAACTAGCCGCTATATTGGATAGGACTCAAGCCGACACCCGTAGTAGGGGTGTCGGCTTTCTTTAATCGATAAAGTCAGGATAAGCCGGCAAGAGGGATGGAGGGTAGGGGTTGTCGTGCCACAGCCCGTCATGCCACCAAGAGTAGCGGTGTTCGTGATGATCCCACGGATGGTGCCAGGCAGGCTCCGGCTGATCCCAATAGTCATGAACATAATCATCATGAAAGTAGTAGTCATGATCGCGTACGTCTTGAAAGTAGTCCTCGTACAGGATGTAGTCTTGACGAGGCCAAGGATAAATTGACGGTTGAGCCGGACCCGGCTGCATCGGCTGGTAAGACGGGGGTACTGCCAGGGGGGTCTGTCCGGATAGTTGTTGTTGATTCATGTTTTTCCTCCCGCGGTGAAGTTGAGCTTTGTCGCGCCGGATCTATGCCTCTCCCTGCTTCGTACAGCCATGGATCCTTCGCTTAACATACTGCATCATATGCCGGCATGCGGGAAAAGGGCACTTATCCCTATACGCGGATGCCAAAAAAATCTTGAGCTGCAGGGGGAGTAAGAGTAATCTTAGAGAATAAATGTCAAGATTCGGTTACCATTACGAAGAGGAAGAAGAGGAGATCAAGAATGAAAAACGGATCATGGGGAACGGCTATGGCCTCCATTCAATGGTTTATGTTTTTGCTTGCCGGATCTATAGCGTTTCCGATCATCATCGGCCATGCCTATCAACTGCCCGCCGATGAAATTTCCGGGTTCATGCAGCGCACGTTCCTTGTCGTGGGGGTATCGACTTTATTGGGGGGATGGTTAGGTCACCGCTTGCCTATCGTTGACGGTCCGGCCGGCATCTGGGTTGGGGTTTTTGTTTTAATGGGGCAGATGGCTTTCTTAAATCAACAGGATCCCATGGAGAACTTGCGGCTGCTGGAAGGCTCCATGCTGCTGGCGGGCACGATTTTGGCGGTCCTTGGGGCGGCGGGCTGGATGGAAAAGATGCTCAAGTTATTTACACCTCTGGTCAACGGGGTTTACTTGATCATCCTCACTTTTCAATTAAGCGGCGCCATGTTAAAGGGAATGATAGGGTTCAGCGGGACGTCGACCCCGATTGAACCGGGCGATGTCGCCGTTTCATTCTCCGTCTTCCTCCTGGTGCTGGCTCTCTCCATCTGGGGGAAAAGCTGGATGAAAAGCTATGCGGTCCTCACAGGGATGATTGCCGGGTGGGTGGTCTTTGTGCTGGTGAACGGGGGAGAAAGTATGCCCCGGGCGACGGCACTTGTATCCTTACCGGATCTATTCGCATGGGGATTGCCGCGGCTGGACGCAGGCACGTTCATTTCCTCGGTCATGGTCTCGCTTGTACTCGTTTCCAGTGTCATCGTTTCGGTATCCTCTATGCGGCAGGTTCTTAGTGAAAGAGAGCAGATGACAGGCCAACCTGTCGGCCGTGAAGGTCGTTTAGAGAAGGGCGGATTGATCAGCGGTGTATCGACAATCCTGGCGTCCGTATTTTCAACGATAGCAACCGTTCCCTTTTCCGTCTCTTCAGGCTTTGTGCGCACGACCGGTCAGACCCGGATGCTTCCGTTCTTTATCGCCTGTCTGGCGTTTGCCGCGGCTTCTTTTTTTCCGTTCGTATACGCGTTCCTCTCCACGCTGCCCGAGCCCGTTGCGAATGCAGCCATGCTGGCGTTGTTTTCACAGATGGTCGGGATTGGGATCAGCTCGGTCCTGAAAGAAACGTTGGATCAACGGCGTCTGACCATCCTTGGCCTTTCGCTTACGCTTGGAACAGGAGTTATGTTTTTGCCGCAAGCCGTTTTCTCCGGATTGCCGACGGTCTTGCAGTATATCATGAGTAACGGCGTGCTGGTGGGGATTTTGACCGCCTTGCTGCTCGAGCAGACGTGGCTTCCCAAGCAGGCGCCGGTCAGCGAGGGCATTCGTCCTTAACGGGCGCTTCCGGAGAGCAGAACCGGCACGGGGAAAGTCTGATTCATGGATGTGCACAACAAAGGACCTGGCCACTCGGCCAGGTCCTTCATATAGGTCACGTTTATGTTATTGCACGACCTCGGCTAAAATTTCATAGGATCGCAAACGGGCTTGATGATCATAAATTTGCCCGGCGACGATCAATTCGTCGGCCTGCGTTGCTTGAAGGTAAGCAGGCAATTCCTTCCGAATCGTCTCTTTATTCCCGGCAATGGTATAACTCAATTGTCTGCGAACCATAGCTTCTTCATGGACAGACCACAGAGCATCCATGCTTTCTACCGGAGGCTTCAAGGGGCCGGTGCCGCCGCGGATGAGGTTCAGGAATTGCTGCTCCTGTGACGTAGCCAGCTTACGGGCCTCTTCGTCCGTGTCCGCGGCAATGATGTTAATGCCAATCATGACGTAAGGCTTATCCAGCGCTTCCGATGGACGGAAATTGCTGCGGTACAGCTCTAAAGCCTGCTTGATATAATCCGGAGCGAAGTGGCTGGCGAAGGCGAAGGGAAGGCCCAGCTGGCCGGCCAGCTGGGCGCTGAAGCCGCTGGAGCCGAGCAGCCAGATCGGGATATTCAGACCTTCGCCGGGAATGGCGCGCACGCCCATCGGACGGGCGTCGGCGGCTGCCGGGTTCAAGTAGGCCCGGAGCTCGCTTAGCAGCTCGGGGAAATCATGACCGTCGCTTCCCAGACCGCGCCGCAGAGCCCGGGCTGTAAGCTGATCGGACCCCGGGGCTCTTCCGAGCCCCAGGTCAATGCGGCCCGGGTAGAGCGATTCCAGCGTCCCGAACTGCTCGGCAATGACCAGAGGAGCATGATTGGGCAGCATGATGCCGCCGGAGCCTACGCGGATCTTCTTGGTGCCCGCTGCGACATGGCCGATAACCAGCGATGTGGCCGAGCTGGCAATCCCCGGCATATTGTGATGCTCGGCAAGCCAGTAACGGTTATAGCCCCACTTTTCGGCATGCTGCGCGAGATCAAGCGTATTGCGGAACGAATCTGCCGCTGTACCGTTCACAACGATGGGGGCAAGATCCAAAATGGATATAAGCATCTTTCGTTACCTCCTAAGGTCTATGCATGTGTTCATGCGTATGGGTGGGAAAGTGGGGAAGGACGAATTGTCCAAGCTCTTCAAGCACATCGTCAGCCGGCCGGATCCCCAGGGAAAGAATGAGCGCGACGTGATTGACCCCGATTTCCCGGAAGCTTTCCAAGAGTTCAATCAGCAAGTTCCTGCCTAGCCGGTACCCCAGATGAATCGGGGTAGGCATTTCGTCCGGATCCTCGCTCAGATCGATGAATAACGACTGGGAGAACGGTTTAAACACGCCGGGTGTTTTCTCTTCGATGCATCTGCGCCATTCCGCAATGGACCGGGCCTGATTGGCCACGTTCCGGGGATAGTACACCCATCCGTCTCCATGCTCGGCAATCCATTCTATGGTTTGTTGGCTGTAGCCCGTAATGAAGGTAGGCACCCTTCCGGACGGTTTGGGAATCAGGTTTACATTTCCTTGCATGACGCCGAGAGGTGAGGAAATGATCGGGAACGATTCCGAAATAACCCTTTGCAAATAAGCAAAGGATTCCCGGAAGAGCTCGGATCGATCGGCATGAGAAACGCCTAGAGCCGGAAAATCGTACATGCGGTCTCCGGACGAAACGCCAAGGATCAAACGCTGCTGAAACAATTGATCTAAAGAAGCCGCCATTTTTGCAACCCGTGCCGGAGGATGAAGCGGCAATACAACGCTGCCGGTGGCAAGCGCTATCTGGTTGGTGCCCGCAGCGATATAGGTCAAATAAATCCACATATCATACAGATGGCCCGCATCGCCGAAAGAGGGATCATGCAGAAGAACATCGCGAAACCAGAGCGCGGAGAAGCCTAACTCGTCTGCGCGGCGAGCCAGTTGAGCCTGGTTTTCCATGGTCGGAATGTCACGGCCTTTATGAGCTTCAATCGGGATAAAGAAACCGAGGGTGAGCTTATCTTTGGCATACATTTGCTTATAAGCTCTATTTTGTTCAATTGAATTCATTGTATTCGCCCGCTCCCATCCACGAATTTACAAACTCACATATCTACATATCTAAATTTTTAGATATATTAAACGCAATATATACATGGCTGAATTTCCAGTCGGAAGAAATTCAGCCATGTATCTTGGGTATGCTTTATTAAAGTTGATTCCGGATATAAGCAGACAACTGTTGCAGGGCGGCTTCGTTTCTCTTGTAGTAGGTCCACTGGCCGTAGCGATTCACTTCTAACAAACCGGCCCTCTGCAGCATTAACAGATACTGAGAAACGGTCGATTGGGATAAGCCCGCTTTCTCTTGAATGTGGCTGACACAAACCCCGATTTTCTTACTGTCACCGCCTTCTTGGGAGGGAAAGTATTTCTCCGGTTCTTTCAACCAATGAAGAATTTGCAGGCGCGTTTCGTTCGATAGAGCTTTAAAAATTAAAATAGGATCCATGTGCTTCATTATATCGTCGAATACCGATATGTCAATATTCCAGAAAAGTGTAAATTTTGTCGATTCGACCTGCTACATCTCCTCATATGAATGCACTTCCTTGTAAACGGAGATAAGCACCAGCGCAGGACCCTCGCCGGTGTTCGTTACTTTATGGGGGACACTGGCGTTCCAGCTGAACGAATCCCCTTCTTCCAGTACGGCTGAATCTTCGCCCTGCTCTGCCAGCAGGGTTCCTTTCAAGACGAAATGGCATTCTTCTCCCTCATGGATGTTATCGCCGGTCGTTGCCCCCGGGGGGAATTCGACGATCATCATGCGCAGTCCTCCCTGTGCCGAGAGATGCTCGACCTTCAATTTTTGTTTGCCGGTTGTGGTAAGCTTCCTTTCTTCCTTTCGAGTCACCTGCATCCGTTGTTCTTCGTGCAGCAGCAAATAAGGGAGAGGCACTTTGAGAAAGGCGGCTATGCTCTCTAATGTAGCGATGGAAGGAGAGGTTTTATTATTTTCGACATTGCTGATAAACCCTTTGGATAGACCGGTTCCCGCGCACAGCTGGGGAATGGTTAGTTTTTTACGTTTGCGTATAGCGCGAATGGTAGCTCCGATATTCATCATGAATGCCCCTTGGTTTAGTCGTAAATATATAATATTCATATTATCAAACAAACGGTTGACACTCCAAGCGTCGCATGATAGTTTAAAGTTAACAAATATGAACCTAAGTATTCTATAAGAATACAAATGAAGGGAGATTGATTCCGTGACTATCGACTATAGGTATGACGTGCAGCTGCCTTCTTCCTATGACCCCGAGAAGAAGTATCCGGCCATTTTCGCCCTGCATGGACTTGGTTCTAACGAGAAGAACATGATGGGGTTATTGGACGGGTTGAAGGATGATTTTATTGTGATCGGCGTCCGCGGAAATCTGTCCCAAGGGAGCGGGTATGCTTATTTCCATATTAAAAGCATCGGCAATCCGATTCGCGAACACTTTGATCGATCGATCCGGGAGCTGGAACGTTTTATCCGCTGCGCTACCGATAAATACGCCATTGACCCTGGCCGCCGCTACCTTCTCGGTTTCAGCCAGGGTGCGATTCTTTCCATGTCGCTGGCGCTGGTCATGGGAGAGCAGTTGAAAGGGATCGTTGCCTTAAACGGATATATTCCGGCTTTCGTGCAGCACGAATACCCGCATCAATCGGTGAAGAATATGTCCGTCTTCATCTCCCACGGCGAGTATGATCCCGTATTTCCGCAGCAGCTGGGCGACGCGAACCATGCCTATTTCCGCGGATTGTCCAACCATGTCACGTACAAAACGTATGCGGCCGCCCATGAGGTGACCTCCGATAATCGAAGAGATTTCACGCTATGGCTGCTGCAAGATGCCAACAATAACCGATAAGGAGCTTACCTGTGATCCCTTCCTATTTTATTGCGCATGGCGCCCCGTCGCTGGCGTTGGAACAGAATGAATACACGGCCTTTCTGAAGCAATTGGCTTCAGAGCTGCCGAAGCCAAGAGCCATCGTCCTGTTTTCCGCCCACTGGGAGAGCAGAGAACAACAAATCTCCGGCGCCGAATCGTATGATACGATCTATGACTTTTCCGGGTTTCAAAAGGAGCTGTACGAAGTTCAATATCCTGCTTCCGGCGATTCGGCGATTGCAAGCGAGATTCAAGATTTACTCCGGCAAGAGAACATTGCCGCCGGAATCGATACCGTCCGGGGATTGGATCACGGCGCTTGGGTCGTCCTGCGTCTGCTCTATCCGGCGGCCGATATCCCGGTCATCGCGCTCTCCGTCAACCGTCATTTGTCGAATGCCGAGCAATACCGGATCGGCAAAGCGTTATCCTCCCTTCGGGAGAAACATATATTGATGATCGGAAGCGGGGGAACGGTGCATAATTTGCGGCGCTTGGAGTGGGGAGGATCGTCCCGTGTCAACGATTGGGCCTTGCAATTTGATGGCTGGCTGGAGGACAAGCTGAAAGCATGGGATCTGGAGGCGCTATTTCAATACGATCGCTTGGCGCCGTTTGCCCGGGAAGCCGTGCCGACCCCGGAGCATTTTATCCCCTTACTGCTGGCTATGGGAACCGGCGACCCGAACCGAAGGGCGAGCTTATCGCACCGAAGCTATCAATACGGCAGCTTGAGTTTAAGCTGCTGGAAGTTCGAGTAAGGCGAGCGCAGCATGGAGCTGTAAGCGACGCTGATCACGGCCAAGAAGCCAAGTGTCAGGAAACCGAAGGAGATCAAAACAAAATTTTCCAAGACAGGATTGACAAAATCAGGATAAACAAATAGAATGATTATAAGATAATAAATTATAAGCCGATAATTAAAAGTAAGTAAATTTCATTAGGAGGCATCATATCTATGGCTAAATCGAAATGGAACGTCGATCCCACGCACAGCAGTATCGATTTCACGATTAAACACATGATGATTGCTAAAGTTAAAGGAGCCTTTCATTCCTTCGAGGCCCAGATTGAAGCCGATCCGGAAGACCTCACATCGGCCGATATTCAATTGCAGGTCGACTTAAGCAGCATTGATACACGCAATAACGACCGCGATAATCATTTGCGCTCGGCCGATTTCTTCGATATTGAGCAACACCCGAAATTGACGTTCCAATCTACTCAAATCACCAAAACCGGCGATGGAGAATACGATGTGACCGGCAATCTGACGCTTCATGGCGTAACTCGTTCCGAAACGTTCTCCGTCACATTCGAGGGTGCGGGCAAAGATCCGTGGGGGAATGAGAAAGTCGGATTCAGCGGGCAAGGAAAACTCAAACGCAGCGACTATGGTTTAACGTATAACGCTGTCCTGGAAACAGGCGGAGTGCTCATCGGCGATGAGGTTAAATTTACGATTGAAATTGAAGCTTCTAAGCAAGCGTAACGATAAGGGAAAGGCAGGGGGGCACAGCCCGCCTGCCTTTTTTCGGCTTTATCCGTCCACACCGGGAGAAGGGGATCCTAGCCGGCCGAGTCAGGCGGTTCCCCACGATTCGTGAAAGATAAGATGGGTAAGACTTCTTCTTTTTTCCCAATTCGCTGCTTCCAGGATCGGTTTGGAGGGATAATGCTCGGTATATCCAACGGATAGCAGAGCAACAGGCTCGATGTGGGGAGGAATACTTAAAATATCACGGACGTCGGCTTTTTTATAAAAGCTGACCCAGCCCATAGCAAGACCCTCGGCGCAGGCTGACAGCCACATGTTCTGTATGGCGCAAGCCGTAGATAAGATGTCGGTTTCCGGGATCGAATTTCGTCCTAAGACATGGGAACCTCCGCGAGTGGGGTCGCACGTGACACAGATGGTCAGCGGCGCCTGCTTGATGCCTTCCACCTTTAAGCTTAAAAACTGGTCCTGCCGGCCGTCTTCGTAATGGATGGCCAACGCCCGTCTTTCTTTATCGGCTGCCCAAGCCAGCCTTGCCTTAATCTCTTCCTTCGTTATTAAAATAAAATTCCATGGCTGCATGAAGCCTACCGAAGGGCCATGATGTGCCGCATCAAGCAAATTCATGATCGTTTCAGGAGGAATCGGATCGGTTAAAAAGGTTCTTACGTCTCTTCTCGTGTGAATGATTTTGTAAAAGGCTTCTTTTTCTTGTTCGTTAAACACGCAGGCATCCCCCCATGACAAAACACGTCTATACGCCTTTCATTATACCGAAAAAGGAAACGTTTGGCTGCCGTATTGGATGCGGGAGTGAATGGGTTTGCTCAAGGCGCAATACTTTTCTCTACGACAAATTCGTCTGCAATCATCCTCCATATATCGGGATCCTCCATCCCTAACCGCCAAAGGGCGATTCCCCGGATGCCGAGGCGCTGGGCCGCCAGAAGCTTGGCGCGAATGCTCGCCGCATTCTCAAACCATACTTCATGCTCGTTGCCGGACTCATCCGTATAAGCGAACATAGGCGTTTGTGTTTTTTGATCGAAAGTGATGGTTTTATTGTATTTTTTCGCAAGGTCCATCGCCATATCGTAAGTCGCATACGTATTCCGGCCGGTCGTCAAATTGAAATCAAAACCGAATACGGAAACGGCAGCCGTAATTTTTCGGCCCGGCATTTTCGTTAAGGCATATTTGATGACGCTTTCCATCCATCCGATGGAAACGACCGGACCGGGGCCGCTTCCCGGCCAGCCGTGCTCGTTATAAAGCATGACCACCAGCTCATCGACAACTTCCCCAAGAAGCGCATAATTGAATGGAGCGGAGAAAGGATTGGTCGGTTCGTCAG
This sequence comes from Paenibacillus sp. JCM 9796, assembly GCF_055379675.1. Lineage (NCBI taxonomy): Bacteria > Bacillati > Bacillota > Bacilli > Caryophanales > Paenibacillaceae > Paenibacillus > Paenibacillus sp. JCM 9796. The sequence continues at coordinate 2,701,148 of NZ_AP043723.1, read as the reverse complement.
AAGTGCGTGACGGGGCAGCGACGGAATAATAATACCCTAAACGCTTTAATTCCCGGCCCAATTCCCGATAGAACGAGTTAAGCAATTCTCTGTCCTCGTAATGAACATCTTCAAAGTCGATATTCACGCCGTCGAAGTTATAGGTTTGCAGAAGACGGATCACATGTTGGATAAACCCTTTGCGGGTATCGGAGCTGGCCAGCATCCGCCGGACCACTTCCTTATTGACCTCCTGATTGCCCCGTTCATATAGAAGGTTATGAATGGTGGCAAGCATTTTAACATTGTGGCGGTGACCGAACTCGACCTCTTGCCGCATATAAGAATCATCGAACACGGGAAACTTCTCGACTTGCGTCGGGCTTTCCCTGTTTATACGGAAATGGAACATCCCGACATTGGACAGCTGGGCGCTTTGCTGCACGAAGACCTGATGGGAGCTGGGCAAGGTCGGTCCTTCTTCTTCCGTATAATAGCCCAATATTTCCTTGATCGGGCGTTCGCCGTCATGCGCAACCAGGTTGACGACGTCGCGGAATATCCAGCCCGGCCTGTTGTTATATAGCCGAACCCGAACCCAATCGCCGGCAATCCCGGTCACAGGAAGACGGGCGCCGCGGTCCATTTGGGCGATGACCGAGAACCCCGTCCCCGCATAGCTGCGCACATTGGCCGTTTCGACCGTGACCACCACCTCGGTATAGACGGGAATTCGCAGTCTTTGGCCCACATAGAGCGATGCCGATGTCAGGCTGTTCAGGACCATGATCGCATCTACGGTCGTGTTGAATCTCCGGGCAATCGAGTAGAGCGAATCGCCCGGCTGTACTTGGTACATGAACGGCAAAGCTACAGGAACAGTCAACGTTTGGCCGACGTAAAGGACGGACGAAGTCAGACGATTCGCTTTCATTAAAGCCTCTACGGTAATTCCGAACCGTCTGGCGATGAGATAAAGCGAATCGCCTTGTTGAACCACATAAGTCAGCATGGACAATCTCCCTTTACACGTTTATCCATACTATGCTATTCACAAAGCCTATCCAATAGGACGGACATGCAGAAGATGATCGGGATGCCCCGGAAGAGACTTCTTCCAAAAACGCTTGACATACCGACCGACGGTCTGTAATATGGAATATATAACATACCGACGGTCGGTATACAACAAAAATAAGTGCTCGGAAAAGGAAGGGATACGAAATGTCCACCCGTAAATACGTCATTTTTGCCTTGTTGATCAACGGTCTCGCACCTTGGGCCATTTATGAATGGTTATCCCATTACATGAGCAGTATAGCGGCCTTATCCATTGCAACGCTAGTGCCGCTCGCGGATAACGTCGTTCATTTGATCAAGCACAAGAAGCTGGATGCGTTCGGGACGTTAATGCTTTTCACTTTGGTGCTGACGCTTGTACTCGTATCCTTCGGGGGAAGCGAGAAAATATTGCTGGTTCGGGAGTCGCTTATTACGGGAGCGGTTGGACTCGTCTTTCTGGGCTCTCTTTTGTTCAAGCGTCCGCTCATGTTTTACCTGGTTGTCCGATTTCTCAATAAGGACATTTCCGACAATTGGAAATATGATTATTTCCGGTTTGTCATGCGATTAATGACCTTGGTTTGGGGGGGCATGCTGCTTCTGGAGTCGGTTGTCCGTGTGATCCTGGTGTTTCAACTGACCACCTCGCAATTTCTGGCTTTGTCCAACTTCGTGCTGTATGGTTTTGTCGGCGCGGCTATTGTATGGACCGTCGTTTATCGGAAGAAATCTGCCCGGCGTCTTGAACAAATCAAGCTTCAGTCGGAATAAGAAGAGAATCGGGGGGTAGCTATGCATATTGCAGCCTTGCAGCGTCAGGATCATAAGAGCGTGATGCATTTGTACAAAGCGGTTACGAGTCACCTCAGAGAGAACGGTATTTATCAATGGGACCGCTTCTATCCGAATCGGTTCGTCATTCATAACGATCTCAAGAACGGCTGCCTGTTCGGGGTGAAGCAGGATGGGGCCGTCATTGCGGCGGTCGTCGTGGATGAAAAGCAAAGCTCCAAATATTTACAAGTAAACTGGCAAGATCGTCAGGGAAAAGCAGCCTGTATTCATCGTCTTGCGGTTCATCCGGATTATCAGGGAATGGGACTCGGGAAGAAGCTGCTTCAATTTGCAGAGCAATATACGTTAACGCAAGGATGCTCCAGCATCCGGCTGGATGTGTACTCCGCGAATGAGACGGCATTAGCGATGTATACACGAGCCGGGTATATGCATACCGGAGCCGTCCAATTTCCTTTCCGGAGTACGCCTTACTATTGTTTTGAGAAAATATTGTAAATGCACGCGCATTACAATTATCTGCCGTTACAGCAAGCAGCCACAGGCGTATGCCTGCGGCGTTCTTCTCAATAAGGCTCTGCTTCGTGTCCCTTTTGCTGCGCTTTCTTGACAGCTTGTTCAGGATCGGTTTGTCCGCTTTCGATTTTGATCTGATCGGCCCGGGTTAACCCTTCTGCCACACGCCGGCCGTAGTCGGCGTCCGCTTCCGTAAAATGACGGATCATGCGCTCGCGGATATCGCTCTTGCACATGCTGAGCGCATCGACCAGATTGTTAATGAGCTCATCCCGTTCCCAATCCTCGAATGACCGGTACGTCTCGCCGGCCTGCTTGAAGTCGCACGTCCGATCGATCTTCTGGCGGACCAGCTTCGCTTCGTAGTAGGGCTCGTGATCTTTGCCCCGCTTGGGCGCCTCCTGCAAACCGCCCATGGACGAGGGCTCGTAGTTCACATGAGGGTTTTGTCCGGGGGCGCGGTCCGGGCGATACTGCATTTGTCCGCCGCTCTGGTTCGTTGCGACATGTGTCTTCGGCGCATTAATCGGAAGCTGCAAATAGTTGGTCCCTACGCGGTGCCGCTGGGTATCGGAATAGGAGAACGTGCGCCCCTGCAGCAGCTTGTCGTCCGAGAAGTCCAGCCCGTCCACCAGAACGCCGGTACCGAATGCGGCCTGTTCGACTTCGGTGAAATAGTCCTCGGGGTTGCGGTTCAACGTCATCTTGCCTACCGGCAGGAAAGGAAATTGATCGGCAGGCCACAGCTTGGTAGGATCCAGCGGATCAAAATCGAGTTCGGGATGCTCGTCGTCGCTCATGATTTGAACGCAAAGCTCCCACTCCGGATAGTCGCCCCGCTCGATGGCCTGGTACAGATCCAGTGTCGCATGGTTGAAATTCACCGCCTGAATCTCGTTGGCCTCCGGCTGCAGCAGGTTTTTAATTCCCTGCTTCAACGGCTCCCAATGGTACTTCACGAGCACAGCTTCCCCAGCCTCATTTACCCACTTGTAGGTATTGACGCCGGAGCCCTGCATTTGCCGGTAGTTGGCGGGAATCCCCCATGGAGAAAAGAGAAACGTGATCATATGGGTAGCTTCCGGACTTAACGATACAAAATCGAAGAAGCGCTGCATATCCTGCACATTCGTAATGGGGTCCGGCTTGAAGGCGTGAATCATGTCGGGAAATTTCAACGGATCGCGGATAAAAAAGATCTTCAGGTTATTGCCCACCATATCCCAATTGCCGTCTTCGGTATAAAATTTAACCGCAAAACCGCGGGGATCGCGGAGCGTCTCCGGCGAATGCGTGCCATGTATGACCGTAGAAAATCGGACGAAGACAGGGGTTTGTTTTCCCGGCTGCTGGAGCAGCTTGGCGCGGGTGTATTTCGCAATGGGCTCGTCCCCGGCTTTCCCGTAGGCCTCAAAAATACCGTGGGCTCCGGCTCCCCGCGCATGAACGACCCGCTCCGGAATGCGTTCACGGTCAAAGTGGGTAATCTTCTCCAGGTAATGGTAATTTTCCAGCGTACTGGGCCCCCGGCTACCAACCGTTCGGATGTTCTGGTTGTCCGTGACCGGATGCCCCTGACGGGTCGTCAGCGTTTGGCTCGCTGCGGAGAGATTGGGGCTCGTTTCGCTTTTCTTATCGTGATTCAATGGTATACCCCTTTCGGATTAAAGTTTCCGAATACTATTATTTGCCAGTCGGCACCCGTATCATTCATGGATTTACATTGGTCAAAGGCTGAAAGTGAAGATCATAAGTGACGGAAATTTTCATTTTCTCCCACTGATCCATCCATTCTTGTTCAGGGACGCCCTTCGAGAATGGGGTTCGCGTGACATTCCCGAGCTGCAAGGGATCGACTTTCCAGCGCTGTATTTTTTTCAGCAGGGCTGTAGTCTGTTTCTCCAGGTAGGACTTTATTTCCTGGTTGAGCTCGGCTAATTGGCCGGGTTCCAATATATTTTCATTCCCCCGGTATTCCTCAATCCGGCCGTTCAGATCGACGTGCATATACATGGACGAATGATCTTCATTGATTCGCGTATTGACCTTGGAGCGAATATGACCTACAGCGACCGATAATTCCGGTATGGGGAGGAATTTCAGGTAACGATTGTTGCCAATGAGCTGGATAATTTGGTCATCGGCTTGTTTAACGTTTGCTATAAGCTTGTCATGCTTGAAGAAAGCAGTTCCTTCGTAAGTGAAATTTTCGTTGTTGACCTTGAAGACAGGCAGCGTCGGGTACGAATACGGAGAGTAAAGCTTTTTCATGAAATGATGCAGATTGACGATCGTCAGCTCTCCTTGATTTTTTTTCTCGTAATGTTTGAGCATGCGGTAAAGAAAATAATCAAGTTTTTCTTGCTTTAGCAGTTGACTGTTGATGTAATCGTCAAAGCTTCCTTTTATGATCACCAGATAAAGGCGATGCGAAATATCGGGGTCCGTCAATAAGTTGTTAAGCAGCGAATTGATCCCTTTTTTGGCAAGGTCTTCATGGATTAACAGGATTCGAAGCTGTCCGGCTTTCAATTCGCGGTAATAAAGCAAATTAAATCCCTTTCCCCCTTGTTTAATGAGATCGACCTGCAGCCTGAGAATACGCTTTCTTTCCCTGATCAGCGGCGGGACCAGCGTGCTGATCGTCAGCTTCCCTTCACCCGCATCCTCAAGCGACCAGAAAATGACAGGGGAAAGCTCCTCGATCATATTGTTCTCCACGAACGGGGCGCATCCTGTCAGCAGCAACAAACCGCTCAATACGACCATTAACGCACACCTTTGGATATGCCGCATAGCTAGACACGCCTCTTTCGTTTAAGGGTTATCAGAAGGACTGCGGGAGCGAGCAGATACGTACATGCGCCTGACCAGCTCTGCAGGCTGAGCCACATGTTCTGATCGGTTCCTGCATCCCAAAACCAATTGCTTACCGCGAACATACAGAGAAGTACAGCCGTACCGCTTAACAGAAGCCCGATCTGGCTGGTCTTGGCGTGTACTCTGCCTGCAATGATCCGCACAGCCCCATAGCATAATAACAAGAAGAGAGCCATCGCATACATGAAGTAAATCATATGTACCGACACCAGAAAGATGTCCACGCGCTCAAAAACCGGGGATTGCAAGTATCGTCCCATACTCACAATCGGAAACTTGATCGTGCTCAAGTAGTGGGAACCATAAAATAATAACGCGCCGATAAACAGAAACAAATATTCCCAAATTGTGTATGCATTTGCAGCAGTAAAATATTTCAGCGTCTTCTGCCGCGGATTAAGCCAAGGGGTTATCAGGATCAAATATTCCGGACCTGACAAGGCGGACAAAATGAATAACAGCGATTTCCATGTAAATGCCGACCCGCTTGCAGGGATCAGCGGATATAAATCGGTCAGCGATGCAGTCGGCGAAAAATAAAAGGGAACAAAGACGATAACCATCCAGCACGTACTTAAACAAGCGATCATGATAAAGCGGATCATGTTCTCCATGCCTTGAGCCGCCAAGTAAAAACTCATCAGGATGGGAAAAAGAATCAGCCAATTCCGGTTCATCGACGGAAAAATATACTGATGAATAATATCGGTGTAGCCCTGCGTGATAACGGTGATCTTGATCAAGATGAACAATAGGCCTGCCATCGCAAGCAAACGCACCGTCCGCTCGCCAAAAAGCAGCACAAATCCTTCATAGCCCTGTTCAGAAAGATCGGAAGCAAACCATCTGGAGAGCATGATCAGATTAACCTGCGATAATAACCCCATGGCGATAATGGCCCAGATCATATAGGGATGAACTAAAAACGCAGGCATAACCAGGACGAAGTAAAGCATTTGAAGCCGGTTTACCAGAAACATGGCGTATACGCCGCCATAGGGAGACGTTTTATTGAATAGTGAAGATGACGTCAAGTTATTTTCTCCTTTGGCTGTTTTCGCCATTTATATAAAGGCTTTAAAGATTCAGGACGGACATTCATGAAACTCAAAGGACCGCGTATGAAAAGATCCATCCATTCTCTCCAGTAAAAGGGGGATACAGGCGCCAAATAAGGTTGTTTCAGGGAAGTAAGTCCATTCAGATGAGCAAGCACTGCGGTCGAACCGAGCACCATCCCGGGGATACCCAATAAAGACGCGAGCGCCAGAAAAAGGAACTGAATGATCAAACTTGATTTGGTCACCAGATAGTTGGGAACCAGGAACGAGGCAACGGCCGAAATACCCATCAGAACAATCAATACCTGACTGGCGAAGCCGGCTTGCACCGCCGCTTGTCCGATGACGATACCGCCGATCACTCCAAGGGTTTGACTTGTTTTGGTCGGCATCCGCAAGCTGGCTTCTTTCAGAATTTCCAGCGTAACCAACATCAGAAACGCTTCCCAGAACGGCGTAAGCGGCAATTTGCTTCTCGATTCCAGGATGACAAAAAGAATTTGCAGCGGAAGCATCTGATAGTGGTGCGTCGTTAAGGCAACGTACATCGGAATCAGCGTGATCGACAGGAAGAAGCTAAAGTATCGAAGACAACGCAAAGCACTGGCCACCAGCCAACGGTTAATGTAGTCCTCAGGGGACTGAAACAGATGGAACAAGGTAATCGGAGCGATTAAGGCAAACGGTGTATTGTTCACCAGCAATACAAGTTTACCCAGCCCAAGCGAATACGCGCAGGAATCGGGCCGGTCCGTTTGCATAAACTGCGGAAACAAACTGTGATTCTGGTCCTCCATGAACGCGGCAACATGGGAGGAATCCAGAAAAAGATCGAAGTCGATCGCCGTTATTTTATTTCTTGCTATGGATATGAATTCCGGGTTGGTCAATCCATCGATGTACATGAGGACAACCGTTGTTTGACTTAGGGAACCAAGCGTATATGTCTCCGTTTTTAGCGCCGCTAAGGGAAGCCTCCTGCGAATTAAAGTAATATTTTGTTCCAATTGTTCGCTGAAGCTGTCTTTAGGTCCGAATATAATGGTTTCCGTTTCGGAGGTTTCGATGGAACGGGCCAACGGATTGGGTAACGGCACGGCCCACCACTCGTCCCGGATTCCGTCATGGATGAGCACGGACCCTTGCAGAAGGTGCTTCCTCGCCTCATTCAAAGCCGTGATTTTCGCATCACGGGGGGCCGCCAGACTGCCGATGATCGTGTCGTGAGAGCGGCCGTTCAGCGGTCCGATAACGGCTTCATTCAAACGCTCCTGATCGATTAACGTTCGAATGAACAGAAGTGTCACCGGATGACCCTGTCCGGTTTGGCGTTCTATGATTTCGGCATCATTCATGTTCACTACGAGTTGTTTTAGGGCATCGAGTGTTACGGACATGATCATTCATCACCTGGAGTTCATATTTGACCACGCATGTTCAAGAATATGGCATATGAGGATCATCGGCTTTATTATGTTCAGGCAGGTGTGCCTTTATCCAGAACGAGGAAATGGTTTGGTGAATATATATACCTAATACAGCATGGGGGAAACTTGCCAGCCCTAAATCGCAAGTAATCTGGATGTTAAGGCTGAAACATGGTATAATTTCATTATAATCATCGGAAAAGGAGGTGTATTTGCATGTTCTCGCGTGATATCTCGTCCAATCGTTGGATTCCTTTAGTTTTAATGATGGTGTTTATGCTTTTCGCTACTCCGACTCCCGGTCTCGAGGTAAGCGCCGGCGAATCGGCTCGCACCTCAATGTCTCATGGCATGGAATTTTTTACCTCCAACCAAGCGACTGTTCGGAAGCACTCCTCGGCTACCGAAGGCTTGCGGCTTGCAGGGCATATCTCTGCCTTCTCTTTTCTGCTGCTTGCTATGAAGAATGCCGCCTCGAGAGCGCTTCCGAAAGCCCGCGTCTCCTTTCGTCCGCAAATCGCGCGCCGTTTAACCCGGCTGTTATTATCCCCCATTAAGTTTACCTCCCTCTTCGTGTAGTTGTTTCTTCCTGCCCCTGTCGGTTATTGACAATCTGACATGCGATCATTCCATGAACGAACAGCCATTTTTTCGGTTATGTCCGAACGTTTATTTGTGCTGGGCTCAACTGTAAACTGAATCTTCCCAATTTTTCAAGGAATGCGATAATCAAACGCGCACTTGCTTCGTTTAAAAAACGACAGCGTAGGGTCTGTTTGCTGTTGTCTGAAAACTGTCCCTATAAGGCGATAACGATACCATGGACCTTGCGCCGAAACGTTCTGTACGTATCGGATTAAGGATAGGGAAAATTAAATATAGGAGGGTTATCGATATGACAATTCGAGAAAGCGATCTCCCTGGAATCGGGAAAAAATTTCAAATCACGACACGGGGGGGAGACAAGCTGGTGATCGTCGTCCATGATGACGGCAGGCGGGAATGCTACCATTTTGATTACGAGGACTCCGACGAGAGTATTTCTTTAGTTACGCTGGATGATGATGAAGCGCGGTTAGTCGCGGGCATTATTGGCGGGATGACGTACAAGCCAAAGGCGCTGGAGACGATGGAAATGGCGCTGGATGATCTTATTATTGAATGGTATCGGGTGGAGCCCGAGTACAAATGCGTCGGCAAAACCATAGGCGAGCTGAACGTGCGTCAAACTTCAGGCGCAACCATTATCGCCGTTGTCGAGAAGCAATCCAAGCATATCAATCCGGGGCCCGAAGTTGTCCTAAAGGCGGAATCGACGCTTGTTGTAGCGGGAGAAAGGAGGCAGCAGAAACATTTCAAAAATATTCTAATGAATGGATGTGAGTGACCTATGGACTACATCGTATTTGAAATCGGGTTGGCGATTGCGCTCATTGCGCTTGCCGGACTGCTGTCCGCCAAGCTGCGCTTCTCCGTTATTCCCTTCTATATATTGGTTGGCATGGCGGTCGGCCCGCATTCCTTCGAGTGGTGGCACTTTGATCTGAGGTTTATAGAAAGTGCGCCATTGATCGATTTTTTGGGCCGGATAGGCGTTCTGTTCCTGCTCTTTTATTTGGGGCTTGAGTTTTCGGTGGGGCGGTTGATTAAATCGGGCCGGTCCATCGCTGTAGGCGGTACCATTTATATCGCGATCAATTTCACGCTGGGTCTCCTGTTCGGCTTCGTGGCGGGGCTTCCCTTTCTGGAGATGCTTATCGTAGCGGGGATTACGACGATTTCCTCCAGTGCGATCGTGGCCAAGGTGCTGGTTGATCTGAAACGTACGGCCAATCCGGAGACGGAGATGATACTCGGCATCATTATGTTCGAGGACGTATTTCTCGCTATCTACATCTCGGTCGTCTCCGGTCTTGTTCTCAGCGGCTCCTCCTCGTTGGGAGGCGTCCTCTTGTCCGCGTCCATCGCGCTCGGGTTTATGCTGCTCGTGCTGATCATCGGACGCAAAGCGGTTCCGCTGCTCAACCGGCTGTTGAATATTCGCTCGAATGAGCTGTTCTTGCTCGTCATTTTCGCCGGGCTGTTCATTATCGCCGGGTTCTCGGAAACGATCCATGTGGCGGAGGCGATCGGAGCGCTGCTCGTCGGGCTGGTGCTCGCCGAAACCGAGCATATGAAGCGGATCGAGCATCTGATTTTACCGTTTCGCGATTTTTTCGGGGCGATCTTCTTCTTCAGCTTCGGTCTGACGATCGATCCCTTCTCGCTCGGCGGCGCCGTCTGGCTGTCTTTAGGCGCGGTCGCGCTGACGCTGCTCGGCAATTTCGCCGCAGGCATGTGGGCCGGGCATAGCGCCGGCTTGTCTCCGAAAGCGTCTGTGAATATCGGACTCACGATTGTGGCGCGCGGCGAATTTTCAATTATTATGGCCAACCTGGCCAAAGCGGGAGGCTTGCTGCCGATCGTGCAGCCGTTTGCGGCGCTGTACGTATTGATTCTGGCGGTGCTGGGGCCGCTGCTAACGAAGGAAACCAAAGTGATATACAAAGGCCTGGATCGCGTATTTAAACTATCCCGATTAAACCGTGAGAAACAAAAGGGATAAAGCTGGAGCAGCAGGAATGCGAGTCTGTTACAAAAGCGTCGAGTCAAGGAGCTTCTAGCCCATGTGGTGAGGAGGAACCCAAGTGAGACATGAACTGATGATATACGATGCAGTCTTTTATGCGATTGTGCTGGCAACTTCGTTTATCGCAGGATATCGGTTGCTGAACGTGCGGTCGTTGAATCGGATGATGCGGATTAACACCCGCCATGGGGATATCATGGAGGAAGCGGTCAAACGGGAGACAGGGCGTAACCTGGTACGGTTTGCAAGCATACAAAGCGGGGATTGCGCGGTCGTGCACAGGCTGCAATTGGTCATCTACAGGCTGGAAGAGCTGACACTGAGAGACCTCATTCATTCCATCGATCCCGACGCCATTGTTGACGTTGTCCCGATGGATCGCGAGAACGGAGAAAACGACGGAAATACGCGGCATTCGCCAGGAAAGCCGCCGCGTGTTTCCAAGTATGGAAATGTGTTTTATAAATAAGCGGCAGGTGAGACCCGGCGCCACCTGACCGTTATGCCTGCGGCAGCCGCAGGGCAGCCGGATCGATCTTCGGCACCAGCCCTTCTTGTGCGGCGCGGCTGAGCAGCGCATTCACCGCGGCATATCCGCTGTCTCCCAAATTCGCGGTAAATTCGTTCACGTACAAGTCGATGTGCGCTTGGGCGACTTCGGGGGCCAGTTCCTGGGAGTGGGTTAGCACGTAATCGCGCGACGCTTCCGGGTGCGCCCAGGCGTATTCGACGGATGCGCGGATCCAGCCGGCGATCGCTTGCAGGTCCAGCGACCGCTTGGCGACGATCGCCCCGAGCGGAATCGGCAGGTTGGTGTCGCTCTCCCACCAGCTGCCTAAGTCGGTCAGGAGAGTGAGCCCGTACGACGGATAGGTGAAACGCGCCTCGTGGATCACCAGACCGGCATCGATCACGCCATCGCGTACGGCCGGCATGATCTCGTGAAACGGCATAATCACAATCTCGCCGACGCCTCCCGGCACTTGCTGAGCAGCCCATAGCCGGAAGAGCAGGTAGGCGGTTGACCGCTCGCTCGGTACCGCTACGCGCCGGCCGCTCAGGGCCGCCGGGCCTTTGGCGCTGACTGCAGGATTGGCCGTCAGCACCAGGGGCCCGCAGCCTCTGCCAAGTGCGCCCCCGCACGGCAGCAGCGCGTAATCGGACAGTACCCAAGGCAGCGCCGCATACGAGATCTTGAGCACTTCCGGCCCGTCCGGGCCGGCGGCCAGCGTGTTCGTAATATCGATGTCTGCGTACATGACGTCAAGCTTCGGAGCTCCGGGCAGCAGCCCGTGCGCCCAGGCGTGGAAAACAAACGTGTCGTTGGGGCAAGGAGAAAAGGCAATGTTCATCATAACACCTCCAGTAATACTGTGCTTGCAGCTTCCAGTGCGTCCAGCGCTTCCTGGATACGCCAGGCAGTCCGGTCACGCGGACCGACCGCATTCGAGATGGCACGGATTTCGAGGATCGGCACGCCGCTGTCGAGGGCGGCGGCAGCTACACCAAACCCCTCCATCCCCTCGGCGGTCGCCCCCGGCACCCGGACGTCCAGCTCCAGGGCTCGCGCCGCCGTTCCGGTCACCGTCGATACGGTAAGTACGGGGCCTGCATAAACCGGCTGTCCGGCCGCCTGCAGCGCCTCCGTTACCCGGATCGTCAGGCTGGGGTCGACCTGGATGCGGGAAGAGCCGAAGCCCAACTCGTCCAGGCTGCAGAAGCCTTCCGGGGTTTGCGCGCCCAGGTCGGCGGCTACGATCTCATTCGCCACCACCAGGGACCCCACTTCAGCCCTGCCGATAAATCCGCCGCCGATCCCGGCGCTTACGACCAAGCCGTACTCGGCCGAGGCTAATGCCCTTGCCGTACGGGCGGCGGCCATAGCCGGGCCGACACCGGCCAGCAGGACATCGAATCTGCCGGATCCGCGGAGCCCGCGCAGCACCGCGTCTCGCTCGGCAGCGACTGCGGTCATCACGAGAACGCGCAAATGCTTGTCCGGTTCGCCGGAGCCTGAACCGGCAGGTGTTTCCGTGTTTGGATCGAGCTTCATGGCGATAATCTCCTTTATATCTACCCTGTCCGGATGGAAGGGGAATCGTCCTGGTCTATCGATCATGCGAACAAGCCCTTCATACCCAAAATACTACATCAAGGGCGATAAAAGCAACGTTCCCGACAGGCAGACTCCCGAAAAGCTATGGATTGATTTTTACGGGCGATCTGTAATATGATAGTTACGACAACCGAATAAACACGGGAGCTTGGTGAGCCAGGCTGAGAGGGTAGCCCTAATGCTATCGACCGTAATACCTGATCTGGGTAATGCCAGCGGAGGAAAAGACTTAGCCTTTGTACACACAAAGACCGCTTCTTCGTTGCGGTCTTTTTTGGCGTATACAAGGAATTCTCCGCTTGCTCCACATTCATCCGAGGAGGAAATGAAATGGCAAGCGAAAACAAGAAAGTGGAAGTCGTCCCGAATTTATCGTCTATACCGGGAAGCAGGAAAGTGTATGTGCAAGGCTCCCGCGAGGATATTCAAGTTCCGATGCGGGAAATTACGTTAACGCCGACGGCCGTCGGCGGTACCGAGCAGGAGAATCCCCCCGTTCGTGTGTATGATAGCAGCGGCCCCTACACGGACAGCTCGTACAGCGCGGACGTCCGCAAGGGCTTGCCCCGGAACCGGTTGAACTGGATCTTGCAGCGCGGCGATGCGGAAGCTTATGCAGGCCGCGCCGTCAAGCCCGAAGACAACGGCTACAAGCAGGGACAGCCGGACAGTCCGGAGCGGTTCCCAGGCCTGGAACGCCAACCGTTAAGAGCGAAGCCGGGCGCCAACGTAACCCAAATGCATTATGCCAGACAAGGGATCGTTACGCCGGAAATGGAATACATCGCGATTCGGGAGAACGTATCGCCGGAATTCGTCCGCAGCGAGGTCGCTTGCGGCCGGGCGATTATTCCGGCGAATATTAACCATCCGGAAAGCGAGCCGATGATTATCGGCCGCAACTTCTTGGTGAAAATCAATGCGAACATCGGGAACTCGGCGGTTGCTTCTTCGATCGAGGAGGAAGTGGAGAAGATGCGGTGGGCTACCCGTTGGGGGGCGGACACGATCATGGATTTGTCGACGGGCAAGCAAATACATACGACCCGCGAATGGATTATCCGCAACTCCCCCGTGCCTGTCGGAACGGTACCCTTGTATCAAGCGCTGGAGAAGGTCCATGGCAAAGCGGAAGATTTAAGCTGGGACATTTACCGGGATACGCTTATCGAGCAAGCGGAACAGGGCGTCGACTATTTCACGATTCATGCCGGCGTGCTGCTGCGTTATATACCGATGACCGCGAATCGTGTGACCGGGATCGTATCCCGCGGCGGTTCCATCATGGCGGCGTGGTGTCTGGCGCATCACCAGGAAAACTTCCTGTATACGCATTTTGAAGAGATTTGCGAAATTATGAAAGCTTATGATGTAGCCTTTTCTCTCGGGGACGGCCTGCGTCCCGGGTCCATTGCCGATGCGAACGATGAGGCCCAGTTTGCGGAGCTGGAGACGCTAGGCGAGTTAACGCAGCTGGCCTGGAAGCACGATGTACAGGTGATGGTGGAAGGGCCCGGTCATGTGCCGATGCATCAGATCAAGGAGAATGTGGATCGTCAGATGGAGGTGTGCAAGGAGGCCCCGTTCTACACCTTGGGCCCTTTAACGACGGACATCGCCCCCGGCTATGATCATATTACTTCGGCTATCGGCGCGGCCATGATCGGTTGGTTCGGTACGGCGATGCTGTGCTACGTGACCCCGAAGGAGCATCTGGGTCTTCCGAATAAGGACGATGTTCGCGAAGGGGTCATCGCCTATAAAATCGCTGCGCATGCGGCGGATTTGGCCAAGGGCCATCCCGGCGCGCAGGAGAGGGACAACGCCTTATCCAAAGCCCGGTTCGAGTTCCGGTGGAGAGATCAATTTCATCTGTCGCTGGATCCGGAAAGAGCGATGGAATATCACGATGAAACGTTACCGGCCGAAGGGGCCAAGACGGCCCATTTCTGCTCGATGTGCGGTCCGAAGTTTTGCAGCATGAGGATCACCCATGATATTCGCGAGTTTGCCAAGCAAGAAAAGCTCACGGATGAGCAGGCCGTTGCAGAAGGGATGAAGGAGAAGGCCAAAGCGTTTAAAGAAGGCGGCAGCGCCATCTACTCCTAGAACAAGGCAAGCCCCCCTGCCAAAGCAGGGGGGCTTGCCAAGGTTCCAGCCGGCAGTCCGGTCTTTATTAGGGAGTCGGCGGTACGCTGCGCAGCTGCGTTTCCAGCGCCAGCCGGGCTTCCGCCGTACGTTCTTCTGCCAACGCCTCGACCGCCTGCCTCTCGCACTGCTCCGCCAGCCGGTTATATTCGTCCAGACGCGCTTTAATTTAATAAGTGGTGTAAGATTGGTTGTAAGGATTAGGGCCGTATGGCGCTTTCGGGATTACCAGGCTGACGATAAAGTATAGGAGCATCGTCGTTCCGAAGCTGCAGAAGGCGGCGATCACGACCAATAACCGGACGAGCGTTGCGTTAAGCCCGAGCCAATCGGCAATCCCTCCGCAAAGACCCGTCATTTTGTTGTCCGTTCTGGAACGGTATAATCTATTCATGGTTCGTTCTCCTTTCGGGATCAGGTAAGATTCATTCGGCCGGCGGCCGGTTTCGCGGGTGTTGTTCATGTCTTTATTCTAGGGGAAGCAAGACGAGGAGAAAACGGACCGAAGGCGGTATTCGAAGCTAGCCTTCAGGCGGGGAATCCCTCTGCTTTGGACGGAGTATCATAGTATTTGCTTTCTGCTTCCAGCTGTGATAAGATGTATGTAATTGAAAAATTTGAAACCGGAATTCGCATATTGAAAAAGGTGTCATGTTTAGAAGGGTACTTTTTTCAATGTGTGAATTTTTTTCGTATAGGAAAAATGAACATGTTAAAAACAATTTTGGAGGCAACAAACAATGCAAACAGGTACAGTTAAATGGTTTAACGCAGAAAAAGGTTTTGGCTTTATCGAAGTTGAAGGCGGCAGCGACGTATTCGTTCACTTCAGCGCAATCCAAGGCGAAGGCTTCAAGTCTTTGGACGAAGGCCAACGCGTTCAATTCAATGTGGTTCAAGGCAACCGCGGACCGCAAGCTGAGAACGTCGTTAAAGTTTACTAAGAAACCTAGCTGCTCTTAACGGTTGTTAAGAGCAGTTTTTCTTTTCGGATAAGGATAAGAAGGGGGAGTATTCATGAATTTTCGTAAGAAGACGTTAGAGGAAATCCCTACGGAGCAAACCGCGATCTGGTCTTGTACAATGGATGGCTGCAAGGGGTGGATGCGGGACAACTTTGCGTTCGAACACGAGCCGAGCTGCCCGTTATGCGCATCTCCAATGGTCAGCGACACCAGGATGCTCCCGTCACTTATCAACTCGAACGCGGACCGCAAGTCGTTCCGATAAGACGCGAAGGAAAAGTTCATATTGGAATAATAACCGCAGTCCGAACTTTGGGATCGCGGTTTTTTTGTTGGCGATGAGGCCGGGGGATAGGCCGGATCCGTGGAGCCGCAAAGAACGGCAGCCGCAGACTTCGCCTTCCCGACGCGCGGCGATTCATACCGGGAAATGGGCGAAACGCCAGTCGAATTTTCGAATGCCGGAATAAGATGGTAGGGGTGGAAATGCGCGGCGCTGCAGCCCATGTCGGCGAACGCCCAATCATGCTCTACCTCCTGGTCAGGAGCCGGCAATGAAAGAAACAGAAGAAGTTGTATACGTTTTCATTCAAAGATGAGGTTGCATCTTAGACGGAAATGAGGCGGTACAATGTTCGATGTATGGTGGGCGATTCTCGATATCGTGACGAAGGTCGTCGTTCTGGCGCTCCCGCTGACGGTAGCGGGGGTCTATGTATGGGACAAATATATTCAGAAGCAGCATTCGATTCTGAGGACGCATCCGGTGATCGGCCGATTCCGGTATGTGTTCGAAATGCTGGGCCCGGAGCTTCGCCAATATTTCATCTGGGGCGATAAAGAGGGCAGACCGATCGACCGGGACACGCAGGGGTATATTGCCAAAGCGGGCAAATACGGATCCACCGTCATCGGGTTCGGTTCGCGTAAAGATTTCTCGCAGGAAGGCTTTTATTTGAACAACGCGATGTTCCCTAAAAATGGGGATGAGCTCGCGGTCGATCAGTCGTCCCCGATCTCGATCACGTATAAGTATCAAATCGTGAAGGAAGGGCTTGTCTCCCGGAAGGAGACAAGGTATCTCACGTCGGCGAAGCCTTGGCTGCTTGACGCGCGCGATGCCGTTGTCATCGGCGGCTGCAACGACGTTCGGCAGCCTTACCGGACGCAAGGGTTTATCGGCATCTCGGCGATGAGCTTCGGCTCGTTGTCCGACCATGCGGTGATGGCGCTGGCGCAAGGCGCTGCCATTGCAACCGGCACCTGGTTGAATACGGGAGAGGGCGGGCTGTCGCCGTATCACTTGTCCAAAGTGTACGAGATGCGGGACCGAAAGCTGCCCCGGCCGGAGCAACCGGAGGAGCTTCAGGTGTACGACTTGGTAGGCAGGAAGCTGCTCGTGTCGACCTTTGAGATTATGAAGGACTTGAGCGGTATCGAGCACGACGCCATGGATGTGTTCGACATGGAACGCAATCCGTACGTGCTCGCGGCTGAGCGGCTTGTGGATCGCGGCTATTTGCAGCGTAAGGAGACGGATCTGATCTATCAGATCGGTTCGGCCAAGAACGGCTCCCGGGTCGATGCGGATGGAACGTTCGACGAACAAGCTTTCCTGCAGACGGCCGGGCGGCCGGAAGTCAAGCTGATCGAAGTGAAGCTGGCGCAGGGGGCGAAGGTGCGCGGCGGCAAGCTGCCGAAGAGCAAGCTGACGCCGATGATCCGCCGAATCCGCGGGATCCCGATGGATTGGGATCAAGATGTGGAGTCGCCGAACCGTTTTACCGACTTCCATGATATCCCGACATTGTTCGATTTCATCGAGAAGCTGCGCGCGTTGTCCGGCAAGCCGGTCGGCGTGAAGCTGGTGGCGGGCAGCGAGCTGGCGGTGGAGGAGCTGGCCGACTATATGCGGAGCACGGGCCGCTCGCCCGACTTCTTGACCGTGGACGGCGGTGAGGGCGGAACGGGCGCTACGTATATGGAGATGGCCGATTCTTTGGGGCTCCCGCTGTATTCGGCACTGCTGATCGTCGACAGTACGCTGCGCAAATACGGCGTTCGCGGCCGGGTGAAAATTTTCGCCAGCGGCATGCTGGCCTCCGCCGACAAGATGGCTATCGCGCTCGCGTTCGGCGCGGATTTGATCAACGTCGCGCGGGCGGCGATGAATACGATCGGCTGTATTAATGCGCTCAAGTGCAATACGAACGAATGCCCGACCGGGGTGACGAGCCATAAGCCGGAGCTCAAGCAGGGACTTGTCGTGCAGGAGAAGCGGTTTCGGACGGCCAACTATTTGGCGACGGTGCGCGAAGGCGTCTTTATGCTTGCTGCTTCTTGCGGCCTGGAGTCGCCTACCGGGTTTAAGCGGAGCCATGTGACGTTCAAAGACCGGAACGCCGCGGCGATCCGGATGGATCGGCTGTTTCCCGATCCGGAAGGGGACACGGCCGGGCCGAACGAACCGGCGGTTCGGATCGTGAAGTCCTCGTAGCGGCCGGATGCTGGCGGGGAGCCGCCTGTGGAAAGCGCACCAAATATGCATGCCCAAGAGGGGCCGCCCTCAAACAAAGGCCGGCCCCTCTTTAAGCTGCGCGAGTTACAAAACCCAGCGCACCACTTGGTCCAAAGGGCGTCTGGTCTTGTCGCGCGGTTCGCGGATACGATAGCCGAAGGCCGCCATGCAGGCGAGACCGAAATCGTCGCCCGTCACAACGCCTTCCGCCCGAAGCAGCGTCTCTACCGCCTCCTTGTCGAAGCCTTCGATCGGGCATGAATCGATGCCGATCTGGGCTGCAGCCGTCATCATGTTGCCTAATGCGATATACGACTGCCGGCACGCCCATTCAAACATCGCCCGATCGTTGCCGCTCAGCTTGAAATCGCTGTCCAGAAACTTCCGGTAGCGATCGCGGGCGCCGGTTACGAGCTCTGGCGGGATTTTACGCACGTCTTCCAGCATGGAAGTAATATAGGGAGCGTCTGGCCTCAGGCTAGAGGCGTTTCTCGCCAACAGAAGGACGAGGTGACTGGCTGTCGGAATTTGCTTCTGCCCGCCCCATGTGACGGGGAGAAGCTTTGCGCGGATTTGCGGATTTTGCAGCACGACCAACGACCAAGGCTCGAAGCCGAAGGAGCTTGGCGAAAGGCGTCCGGTCTCCAGAATGAAGTGAAAGTCCTCCTCACGGATCCGGCGGGAAGCGTCAAACTCCTTGCAGGCGTGTCTGAAACGGTAAGCTTCAATAATGCGCTCCTTGCTCATCCGGGATCACCTTCCTTTTTGTTTTTCGTTTGTCCGGCTGCGTACCGGACTACACGTTATAATCGAGTCTGGCGTCGGCGATGATGGTCAAGGTGCGTCCGGCCTTATCGTAATCGACCCGTCCGTCCGAGGAATAGTACCAGGTCTTCACGTCCGGCTTCTCGTCATCGACGACAAACAGGTTAAGCTCGTCCCGGAACTTAAGCACTTCTTCAGCGACCTTGTCGTCCGCAAGCCGGATGACGAATTGCCACTGTCCGTCAACGGGCTGGATGTCGAAATCGGCGTTATGCTTCACCGAATCCAACAGCAGCCGGCTACCTACCGTGTGTCGAATATACATCTGGTTCATATCAACAGCCCTCCATTCTCGGATACGCCTGAAGCGTGTGGTGAGAGAACTCATTCTTTTCTCGAGTATAACACGGCGGTTCGCTTACATAAAGTTAGTTGGAATAAGATGTGCCTTATGGCGGGAAGAGCAGGAATACGGCTATTCAGAAGAATGAGCGGAACGGGCAAGGGATGCGGGCATGCCGCATACTGCTTGCTGATCGCGGTATCGGACGCCGGGGCCGTACGGCGGTTTGGAGCGGCATCGGATGCTGCCCGGCGTGCTTCCTGCCGCTTCCGATGCCCATCGCGGAATTGCGTTGACAGTAAATAATTAATATCTATATAATTAGGTTATCTAACTAAATATTTCGGTTAAATTTTTCGAGGCGAAAAGAGGCTGTTGCGATTGACTACTGAATACACCACTTCCCATGAGCTCATCCGCGCCTTCCGTCAGCTGCGGCATATGAACTGGAGCGGCCGGCGACCGGCCGAAGGCTGTACGCGAAGCGAAACGATGCTGCTGTTTGCCATTCGCCGGGGGATGTCGGCCGGCTCGCCCGGCTTGAAGATGTCGGAGATCAGCGGCATTCTGCGCGTTTCTTTGCCGACCGTCACACAGACGGTTAACTTGCTCGTAGCCAGAGGGCTGCTGGAGCGAGGTGCCGATCCGGACGATCGAAGAGCTGTGCGCATTCGGCTGACTGAAGCCGGAAGACGGGAAACCGAGCAGGCGGAAGAAGCGATGCTGGAGGGAATGAAGGGACTGATCGACCACTTGGGCCACGAACGCAGCTTACAGCTCATCGAATTGCTCGACGATGTTGCCTCATACTACCGTGCGCAGGCCGCCGAACCGCCGCAGGAGCGGGAGACGGATTCCTGAAGAATCGGATTCGAAGGAAGGTGAAGGTGAACCTATGATTAAACTGCTTCGTTTTCTAAGGCCTTATCGCCGGCAGGTTGGGCTCGTGCTGCTGCTCGTGTTCCTGCAATCGATCGCGGAGCTGTATTTGCCTACCCTGATGGCCGACATCGTCGACCGCGGCGTCGTTCAAGGCGACACGCCTTATATTTGGCGCATCGGCGGGTTGATGCTGCTGGTCGCCGCCTGCGGCGCTTTGTGCTCGGTCGGGGCGAGTCTGTGGTCCGCGAAGTCGGCGAGCGGGTTTGCCCGCGATTTGCGCAGCCGGCTGTTCGGGCATGTGGAGCGATTCTCGTTAAGCGAATTCGATCGGCTCGGCACGGCGTCGCTCATTACCCGGACGACGAACGATATTACGCAATTGAACCAGGTGCTGACGATCATGATGCGCGTGATGGTCATGGCCCCGATGATGTGTATCGGCGGCATCGTGATGGCGCTGTCGAAGGACGCTGCGCTGGCGATGGTTATCATCTCTGTCGTGCCTGTGCTGGCCGGATTCATTTTCCTTGTCTTCCGCAAGGGCGGTCCGCTCTTCAAAGCGGTGCAGACGAAGCTGGATAAGCTGAGCCTTGTGCTGCGCGAGCATCTTACCGGCATCCGTGTGATCCGTTCGTTCAACCGGATCGGTCACGAACAGGAGCGGTTCGACCGGGCCAATCGCGATTTGACGAATACGGCGATTCAAGTGAACCGCATTATGGCGTTCATGATGCCGGTGATGATGCTGGTGCTTAATTTCGCCGGCATTGCGATTATCTGGTTCGGCGGTATTCGGATCGATGCCGGACATATGCAGATAGGCGATCTTATCGCCTTCATCCAATATGCGTGGCAAATCATGTTCTCGCTCGTCTTCGCTTCGATGATGTTCATCATGATTCCGAGAGCGTCCGCTTCGGCGGCCCGGATCAACGAGGTGCTGAGCATGATGCCTGACATCCGGGATGCTGATGGAGGGAAGCGGAGTGCGGGCTCGGCAAGACCGTCCGTCGAATTCCGGAATGTATCGTTCCGCTATCCGGGCGCGGAGATGCAGGCGCTCTCGAACATCTCCTTCGCGACGCACGCCGGCGAAGTGACAGCGATTATCGGCGGCACCGGTTCGGGCAAGTCGACGCTTGTGCACCTCATCCCGCGCTTCTATGACGTGGAGGAAGGGCAGGTGCTCGTCGGCGGCATCGACGTGCGCGAGCTGACGCAGGAAAGCTTGCGGGCGCAGATCGGCCTTGTGCCGCAGAAGGCGCTGCTGTTTACCGGTACGATTGCCGATAACATCCGCTTCGGCAAGGAGCAGGCGACGGACGAAGAGGTTCGCCGAGCCGCCGAAATTGCGCAGGCGTCCGAGTTCATCCGGGGCATGAAGGACGGCTATGATTCGCCCATCTCGCAAGGGGGGGCCAACGTATCCGGCGGGCAAAAGCAGCGGCTCTCCATCGCGCGGGCGCTTGTGCGTAAACCCGGCATCTATGTGTTCGACGACAGCTTCTCGGCGCTCGATTTCAAGACCGATGCGAAGCTGCGCGAAGCCCTGCGGGCGGAAACCGCGGATGCGTGCGTCATTCTTGTCGCACAGCGGGTGAGCACGGTCATTGACGCCGACCGGATAATCGTTCTCGACGAAGGCAGAATCGTCGGGATGGGTACGCACCGCGAGCTGCTGCAGACGTCGGACGTGTACCGGGAAATTGTAGCTTCGCAGCTATCGGAGGAGGAGATCGCATGAGTGAGCGTCCGCACGAACGTTCTCAAGGAGGCGCCGGCGGTTCAGGCGGAGCCGGCGGCATGGGCGGCAGACCCGGCGGTCCCGCTCAGGGCTTCGGCTTCGGTCCCGGACGCGGCGGCCCCGGCATGGGCATGCCCGTGCAAAAGGCCAGAAACTTCAAGGGCACGCTGCGCCGGCTGATCGGTTATCTCAAGCCGCATCGCACGGCGCTCATGGTCGTCTTCCTCACAGCGGTGCTGAGCACCGTATTTTCCATCGTCAGCCCGAAAATTTTGGGCGACGCGACAACCAAGCTGTTCGAAGGCATGACGGCGAAGATGAAGGGTGTGCCTGGCGCAGGCATCGACTTCGGGTTTATCGGCAGCCTGCTCCTGCTGCTGGCCGGTCTTTATGTGGTCAGTACGCTATTCAGCTACATTCAGCAATATGTGATGGCAGGCATCTCGCAGAAGGTCGTGTACGATCTGCGTGCCGAGGTCAATCGGAAGCTGGCCCGTCTGCCGCTTAAATATTTCGATTCGCACACCCACGGCGAAACGTTAAGCCGTGTCGTCAACGACGTCGATACGATCAGCTCGACACTGCAGCAAAGCTTGACCCAGCTGATCACCTCGGTCGTAACGCTCGTCGGCGTCGTGGTGATGATGCTGACGATCAGCCCGCTGATGACGCTGATCGTCGTCGTGACGCTGCCGCTCAGCTTTATGGTGATCCGGCTGGTGACACCGCGTTCGCAGAAGCATTTCCGCGGGATGCAGCAGTCGCTTGGCGAGCTGAACGGACATGTGGAGGAAATGTACACCGGACACCCGATCGTGAAAGCGTTCGGTCACGAGCGCAAGTCGATCGCACAGTTTGATGCGGTCAACGACCGCTTGTATGAAGCGGGCTGGCGCGCGCAGTTTATTTCGGGCACAATCATGCCGCTGATGAACTTTATCGGCAACATCGGCTATGTGCTCGTCTGCGTCGCGGGCGGGCTCCTCGTCATGCGGGGCTCGATTCGGATCGGGGACGTGCAGGCGTTTATCTCGTATTCGAAGCAGTTCTCGATGCCGATTACCCAGACGGCGCAAATCGCCAACATCATCCAGTCGACGATTGCTGCGGCGGAACGCGTGTTCGAGCTGCTCGACGAGCCGGAAGAGGTGGCGGAGGCGGCTGGCGGCAGCGTCGCCCAGGCGAAGGGCCGCGTCCGATTCGAGCACGTGAAGTTCGGCTACAAGGACGATGCGCCGCTGATCGCGGACATGAATATCGATGTGCGGTCCGGGCAAACGGTAGCCATCGTCGGGCCGACGGGCGCCGGCAAAACGACGCTCATCAACCTTCTGATGCGCTTCTACGAATTGAACGGCGGACGCATTACGATTGACGGCGTCGACATCACGCAGATGCAGCGCAGCGAGCTTCGCGGGCTGTTCGGTATGGTGCTGCAGGATACTTGGCTGTTCAACGGCACGATCCGCGACAATATCGCCTACGGCCGTTCCGGAGCGACGGATGAGGAGGTCGTGCAAGCGGCGAAAGCGGCCTATGCGGACCACTTCATCCGCACGCTGCCGGACGGTTACGACACCGTGCTGAATGAGGAAGCGTCGAACATCTCGCAAGGCCAGAAGCAGCTGCTGACCATCGCGCGGGCGATTCTCGCCGATCCGGCGATCCTCCTCCTCGATGAGGCGACGAGCAGCGTCGATTCGCGGACGGAGATTCACATTCAGCGAGCGATGAACGAGCTGATGCAGGGGCGCACGAGCTTCGTCATCGCCCACCGTTTGTCGACGATTCGGCATGCCGACCTGATCCTCGTCATGAACCAGGGCTCGGTCATCGAGCAGGGTACGCACGAGGAGCTGTTGGCGCAGCGCGGCTTCTATGCCGAGCTGTACGAGAGCCAGTTCAGCGGACGCATGCGGAAGGAAGTCGGGTAGAAGGCCGGGAAGGCCGCTAGGTCGGACGGCCGGAGCAGTCGTCTATAACATTTAACCCCCGTCGGACTTGGGTCCAATGGGGGTTTTTTGGCTGCGCACGCTTCACTTCACATGCTTCAGCTTCTCCGGATTGACTACGATATAGATCGCTTCGATCCGTTCGTTCTCGGCGTGGAACGAGAAGACGTTCAACGGCCGCCCGTGGACGTAGGTGACGATACCGGTATACCCGTTGACGACGGCGAAGCGATAGGAGAAGCCGTCCTGCACCTTCTCAAGAAGGCCTGCCAGGAAGCGTGAGATGCGCTCCGCTCCCAAGATCGGGCGAACCGCGGCGGTGACTTTGCCGCCTCCGTCCGAGTAGAGCGCGGCGTCCTCGGACAGGAGACGCAGCAGCTTCGCCATATCGCCGCTGGCGAGCGCCGTCACGAACTGCTCCACCAGGCCGCCGGCTGCAGACCCCGCGGCCGGAGTGTGCAGTTGAACGCCGGAGCCCGTAGAGGGCAGGTCCCCGGCGGCCGGCGCCGCATGCGTACCAAGGCTGCGTTTGGCCCGATGAAAAATTTGCCGGCAGTTTGTGCCGCTCTTGCCGACGATCTCGCCGATCTCGTCGTACTCGTACTGCAGCACCTCGCGCAGCAGGAAGACGGCCCGCTCGACCCAAGAGAGCTGCTGAAGCAGCAGCAAATAAGCGGTGGAGACGGACTCCTTCTGTACATAGTGGCGGGACGGGTCGCCTAAGCCGGAGCCGGAACCGTCCTCCTCCGCAACAAGCGGCTCCGGCAGCCAAGGCCCTACGTACGCTTCGCGCTGCTTGCTTGCCGAACGGAGCAAATCGATGCAGCGGTTGGTGACGATTTTGCACAAATACGCCTTCGGATGGCGCACATGCTCGGGCAAGGCTCCGTTCAAGGAAAGAAAAGCTTCCTGGACGATATCCTCGGCATCCATGACGCGGCCAAGCATCCGATAGGCCAGGGAAAATAACAAAGGCTTGTAGGCGGCATACAATTGCTCGGTCGTGTGCTCAGGTTCCATAGCTAACACCCTTCCTCTTCCATAGCTTCGCCGCCTACCGCCTCCTGGAAGCAAGCGCCGCGCCAGTTCGTTATATGGTTATAGCGTGATTCGCCGTCGCGGCGAGGTCCTTCAGCAACCGCAAGGCCGCTCGTCTGGCACTGGCAGCCGCAGCATCGGCGAGCATTTCGCCATGGCTCGCCCAGTCTCCGGCTACATACAGTCCGCGCACCTCCGATACGGCTGGACCGGGCTGCGAATCCTGGCGGCCGATATGCATATAGTCGTGCACGACCGTGATGTTCGGCAAATATTGGCGGGCGACCACCTCCTGCTGCCAACCGGGGTGCAGCAGATCCATCGTCTGCTCCAGCGCCCGTTCATCGGCTTGCGGATGGCTGTCACCGCTGCCGTTGTATTTGATCAGATGCATGACCAGCGTGCCGTTATGGCTCAGCTTCGCCACCCGCGAATGATGCGAGAAAAAGATCGGCTGATCCAGCCCGATGGCAAAATGCCGGTCCGCCACGGGCAGCCGATTCAGCCCGAGATCGAGGCAGGCGGCTGAGGCTGGTCGCGCGTCATTCTTCCAGCGCCGCAGCGCCGTCCGTTCGGCGGCCTCGCCGAGCAGCCGATACGTATCAGCAGGGGAGCCGGTTGCGATCACATTCGGCGTGCAGACGAGCTCGCCGTCCGTGCATTGAAGGCCCCGAACGACGCCGTTCTCTTGCAAAAGGCCGGTCACGTTCTTGTTATTCAGCACCGTGACCCCGGCGCGAACGGCCAGATCGTGAAGCTGATCGACCACCCGCTGCCACCCTCCGTTGAGGTACAGGACGCCGCTTTTTAGAGACCGCTGCACTTGCCGAAGCACGGGACCGACGGATTGGCGGTCAGGGTCTTGCACGTAGGTGGACGTCCGGCAAAGCGCATAGAACAAATGCCGCACCATAGGGTCGCGAATCTCCCGCTCGGCCCAGTCCCGCAAGGCGATGTTCGGAAGGGCGTGAGTCTCGAGCTTGCCGAGCTTTAACATGAAGCGGCCCAATTCGATTTTGCCCGGCCACGAGAGAAGCTTGGAGGCGAGCAGCGAGGCAGGATCGCCCGGCAACGTCGTTAGGCGTCCACGCCACAGAGCCAATCCTTTGGCCGGCGGCGAACCGCCTTCAAGCTTGACCCCCAGCTCCTGCAGGATTTGATACGCTTCGCCGCCGGGGTAAAGCGCATGGCCGCCAAGGTTGAAAATGGCCCCGTCCTTGCGGGTCGACACGGCCCGGCCGCCGACGCGGCTGGACTTCTCCAACAAGATGACCGACTTTTTGGCCCTCGCCAGATCGATTGCTGCGATGAGACCCGCCAAACCGCCGCCGATAACAGCTGCATCATACATTTTCATAGGAATCCCCTCCGTTTATTCGGTTCAAGCATAGGACGGAGAGGAGGAGCAATCTGTGACAGCAAGCGAAAAAAGTTGGGCGAAGGCCGGTCGTTATGGGCAAGATCGTATAGGGCCTAACTTCCACATGTCGACGGAATATTCCTGCCGGGCTGGGCACGGGTAGAACGATTATCTTGCCTGAGATACCGGCGGAGGGCCTCCCGGCCTGGGCGGGCTCAATACGCAGCCTGATGAACGTGATGATTTCCGGCCTTATGGGCAACAATACCTCCCGTAAAGGAAGTATGGGCCCAGGCTATCCTGCGGTTTGCAGGTTAGGCAGGGAGCATACAGCTTTACGGAGCAGTTGACACAGTCCAAAAGGAGTGAAGGGCGAATGACGGATCGTAAACCGAAGGGTCACGTCGAGTTTAATCAGTCTCCGGCCAAGCTTGCAGCCGACCTGCCGGGAGACGGCGAGATGCGGGAGCACTTGGAAGAAACGATGCAGAACGACGGGTATCCGGGAAGCTGTGCCGTCATCAACACCGGGCAGCAGCAAGAACAATAACATCGCCCTCGGTTAAGCAAGGCGATCCCCATGAAGCGGACATCCGGAATAACGGATGGTTTCGCTTTATGGGGATTTTTCATGAGCATACCAGCCGCATGGATCACTCGGAGGCGGCAAGCGGCGCTGCTGCCGGTTTACGGCGACCGGCGCGCACGTATTGAACGGACAGCAGCAAAGAGAGAACTGCACCAGCGAGCATGACCCAGAAGATGGCTGCATAGGCGGCCTCCAGCGGCCGCGCCGCTTGCCAAACCAGCGAGGCGCTCGTCAGGGCTACGCCGAGCGCGCCGCCGAAAAATTGCGCGAGCTGCGACAGCCCCATCCCCCCGCCAATCTCGCTTTTGTCCAAAATGCGCGACATCTCGTTGGATACGCTGGAGCCGATGGCCGAGACCGACACGCTCATGAAGAGATAGGCGGCACCGATGAAATAGGCCGACTGCGTGGACAGCAGGGCGAACCCGGCAGCGGATAGCAGCAGCAGGACATGCGCGCTTACCATGACGGGAGCGTTGCCCAGACGGTCGATCCAGCGTCCGATCTGCGGAGACAGGAGAGCGGTCAAGATGGCCCCGGGAAAGATGAGCAGCCCGGTGACGGAAGAGCTTTTGCCGAATAAGTGGGTAAGGATGACCGGCATCAGGAATAAGGTGGAGAAGTGCAGTACATAGGAGACAAAACTGATGGCGATCAAGCTCATGTATTTAGGTTTACGTAATAAGGCGGGCTGAACGAACGCGTGCTCGACGCGCTGAATGCGCACCCAGAACGCGAAGAGCGCAGCAAGGCCAAGCGCGAGAGGCAGCCATTGATGTCCGGTCAAGTACAGGAGCAGCCCCGTTACACCGACCCCGATGAAGAGCGCGCCCCACCCGTCAAATCGAACGGGGGCCGCAGCTTGCTTGGGCATATGGCGCAGGAAGACGGGAAGCGCCAGAAGGACGAGCGCCGTCACTGCGAACAGCGAGGAATAGCCGATGTATTGCGTCAGTATCCCGCCGACGATCGGTCCGAAGCCAAAGCCGAACGAAGCGGCGGAGACGATGCCCGACATCGAGCGTCCGCGCCGTTCGACCGGAATGTAACGCGTCACGAGCACGATGCCGAGACCGGGCGCCGATGCGGCGCCGACGGCCTGCAGCAGGCGGGCGGCCATCAGCATGTAGTAATTCGTCGCCAGCATGCCGACGATCGACGCTCCACCGAGCAGGAGCAAGCCGAGCGTCAGCAGCGTCCGAATCGGGATGAAGTCCGAGAGGCGGCTGTAGGTGATGGAGGATATGGCAAACAAAATGGAGTATCCCGTGACGATCCACGAAGCGCTGGTAGCCGTTAAATGCAGGGCTTGAGCGACCGTCGGCAGCGCGACATTAAACATCGTTGTATTCATGACGACCAACATGACCGTGATGCTCCAAAGCGGGATGATCAGAGATTCTCGAAATGAAGGATTGAATCGTTCCATACAGGCACAGCCTCCTTGAGCCAACTGAAATTGTTTTATAAAAATACTATTCTTGTGAAAGTATTTTTGGTAAAATATAACTTGCTTGCGTCTCGTTGTCAATGCCGCGCGCTGAAACTTTTTCCTTTCCTGACGGTTTCATGTAAGATGGAATATATTCGAACCGTTCTGAGGTGAAGCATCCATGCCTTCTCAATCTATAAACCGCTTGTGGCGAAGCCTTCTTGATTTGGATCGCGGGCTGAAGCAGACGCTGTGCTTGTTAAGTCAGGAAGCGGAAGTTCCCGCGTCCGCCGTGGCGCTCGTTTTTAAGCTGGAACACGAAGACTCGCTGAAGGTTAACGACGTTGCCACCGTACTTGGCATTACGATCGGCGCGGCTTCCAATCTTATCGATAAACTGGAGGAGAAGCAGTGGGTCGAACGCGTACGTTCAGAGGAGGATCGGCGTATCATGTACGTGCGGTTAACCGGGCCGGGGATGGAGCAGCTGCTGCGGTGGAGGGAGCATTTTGCCGAGCATGCGGATCTGATTTTTGCGAAGGTGCCGGAATCGGAAATTGCGCAATTCGACGATCAAATTCAGCGGCTCAGCCAATATTTAAGCGCCTACAACGTGGAGCTGGAGAAGAAGCGTTAGCGGTTGCGGTTACGGAAACTTCGCACCCCGGTTTCTTATACGCCAATTTTCCGCCGGAAAATTCGCCAACCGCTCAGATGGCGCACGGCTGTTCCGTTATTAGGTTTACTGTCCGGAATTAAGGAGGCATTCATTCATGAAATCATCTGCGGCTATTCAAGCGCCCGCCCGGTCCAGGCGCATCTGGATCGCTTTTGTGCTGGGCATTTTGTCGGCTTTCGGTCCGTTATCGCTCGATATGTACCTGCCGGCGCTGCCCATGCTTGAAGGCGACCTGCACACGAGCACCTCGATGGCGCAGCTAAGCCTTACCTCTTGTCTGCTCGGGCTGTCGCTCGGACAGCTGCTTGCCGGGCCGCTCAGCGACGTGCGCGGCAGACGGGGGCCGCTTCTGGCGGGGCTGCTCTTGTACACCGTAGCTTCGTTGCTGTGCATGTTCAGCACGTCGGCCTGGGCGTTCGTCGCGCTGCGTTTCATTCAAGGCGCGGCCGGCTCGGCGGGTATCGTCATCTCGCGGGCGGTGGCCCGGGACCTCTATGCGGGGACGGAGCTGACGAAGTTTTTCGCGCTGCTGATGCTGGTGAACGGTGCGGCTCCGATCCTGGCTCCGATTATGGGAGGTCAGCTCCTGCAGTTCACGTCGTGGCGCGGCGTGTTCCTCGTGCTGTCGCTCATCGGGGTGCTCGTATTCATCGCCGTCCTCTTCGCGCTGCCGGAAACCTTGAAGCCCGAGCACCGGTCGCAAGGCGGTATTGCGCAATCGCTGTCGACGATGCGCGCGATAGCGAAGGACCGGCTGTTTATGGGCTATGCGCTTTCGCAAGGGCTTGTGACCGCGGCCATGTTCGCTTATATCGCCGGATCGCCCTTCGTCCTTCAGAATGCGTTCGGCGTCTCGGAGCAAACGTTCAGCTTCATATTCGCCATAAACGGACTTGGCATCATTATTGCCAGCCAAGTCACAGGGAAACTAGCCGGTAAAATCAAGGAAACGACGCTGCTCGTCAGCGGACTCGTGCTCGCCGCACTCGGCGGGATTATCCTGCTCGTCGGCCTTATCGCCGGAGCGGGGCTGGCCGCCGTGCTGCCGCCGCTGTTCATCGTCGTCTCGTGCGTCGGCATCGTCGGAACGGCGTCGTTCCCGCTGGCGATGCGCAATCAGGCGAAGTCGGCGGGGACGGCCTCAGCCCTGCTCGGCGTGCTGTCGTTCATCTTCGGCGGATTGGTGGCGCCGCTGGTCGGTCTGGGCGGCAGCGAAGCGACTGTCCCGATGGGGATTGTCATTGCCGCCGCGAACGTCAGCGCGATTGTGCTGTACGCGGTCATGATCGGCCGCAAGCGTTCGGTAAACGCGTAAGGTTTGAAGTGCGGTCGCGGCTGAGTCCAGGGAGCGAAGCAGCGGCCGCGCTGTTTTTTCAAAAAGGAATCGGCTGCTTGAAATTAGTGTTAACAGAATGTTCACAATTGTAGGAAATTGGCTTTTCAAAGATGAAGGGAATGGTCGTATAATAGAGTCCATATAGCGTTCCCTTTCAGGCACTGCCTTATTCTCAAGCATGTGAAAAATGTTACAATTGGATGGTCATGGATCTTCATGGACGATAAGCTTGTCAGAGAGACGGCTTGAAGAAGACGAACCTCCCATCGCTCGAAAAGAACAGGCAGCCGGCACAAGGGACATCTATGCAAAGTATAGGAGGACGTTTACTTATGTCACAAACAACGCAAACGATCTCGCGCGAATCACTCGATGTACTCGATCAATTGATGAAGCCCGAGGTCCAACAGTC
Source organism: Paenibacillus sp. JCM 9796 (assembly GCF_055379675.1). Taxonomy (NCBI): domain Bacteria; kingdom Bacillati; phylum Bacillota; class Bacilli; order Caryophanales; family Paenibacillaceae; genus Paenibacillus; species Paenibacillus sp. JCM 9796. The sequence continues at coordinate 2,670,520 of NZ_AP043723.1, read as the reverse complement.
GCTTACGGTGTTGGTCGACAACCTGCCGAAGCTGGCCGAAATGGTAACCCTTTTAACGAAAACGTACGATTTGGTGCAAAATGTGGCCACCGACCGCGTCCTGATCGACGATCTGAAGGGCGGCATGGAAGAATTCGTGAAGCCGATCCAAGAGAAAGTTAAGAGCGTAGCCGCGACGGCGATTGAAGCAAGCGACCGTGCGCAAGCGGAAACGGCGACTATCGGCTTGTTCGGTCTGCTTAAAATGCTGAAGGATCCGCAAGTGCAGAAGATGTTCCGTTTTGCCCAAGCGTTCCTGGAAGTATCGGCAGAGCGTCAGCAAAATCAGCGTCAATCTTAAGAAGCATCAATACCGGACGGAGGATAACTATGTCGAAGCAAATTTTGATTCTAGGCGGCGGATACGGCGGGTTGTTAACCGCGCTGACGGCGCGTAAATATATGACGGCGGAAGAAGCGACTATCACGGTCGTGAACCGATTCCCTTCTCACCAAATTATTACCGAGCTGCACCGTTTGGCTGCAGGCAACTTGAGCGAGCAAGCTGTAGCGCTTCCGCTCGAGAAGCTGCTTCGCGGTAAAAACATCGAACTGCGCATCGATACGGTCGAAACGATCGGACTCGACGAGAAGCGCGTGCTTCTGAAAAGCGGTAAAACCTACGAGTATGACACGCTTGTCATCGCGCTCGGCAGTGAAACGGCGTTCTTCGGCATTCCTGGCCTGCAGGAGCACAGCTTCACGCTGAAATCCGTTAACGACGCGAACCGTCTGCGTGCGCACGTTGAAGCGCGGGTTGAAGCTTACAAGCAATCGAAGAACAAAGCGGACGTTACGTTCGTCGTAGGCGGCGGCGGCTTGACCGGCATCGAGCTGGTCGGCGAATTTGCCGATATGCTGCCGGGTCTGTGTAAGAAGAAAGGCGTCGATTTCAACGACGTTTCGTTGTACTGCGTAGAAGCGGCCCCTTCGATTCTGATGGGCTTTGCGCCTGAATTGATCGAGCGCGCCCAAACAAGCTTGCAAAAGCGCGGCGTGCAGTTCCTGACCGGCGTGGCGATTACGGAAATGACGGAGACGTCCGTTTCGTTGAAAGACGGCAGCGTCATCGAGACAAGCACGCTCGTATGGACGGGCGGCGTTCAAGGTAATTCGGTTGTCGCAAACTGCGGCATCGAAGTGAACCGCGGCCGCGCAACCGTGACCGAATCGCTCCAATCGACGTCGCATCCGGACGTATTCGTGGCCGGCGACAGCGCGGTTGTCATGGGCAAAGAAGGCCGTCCATACCCGCCGACAGCGCAATTGGCTTGGCAAATGGGCGAAACGATCGGTTACAACATCTTCGCGTCGTATAATGGCGCGCCGATGCAGTCGTTCGAGCCGGTATTCTCCGGAACGCTCGCGAGCCTTGGCCGCAAAGACGGAATCGGCACAATCGGCGGCAACCAAACGAAATTGAAAGGCTTGCCGGCGACGTTGATGAAAGAAGCGAGCAACGTGCGTTACTTGTCGCACATCAACGGACTGTTCACCTTGGCGTACTAAAATCATCGATCGGGCAGGCCCTGCTTCTCTGCATATAGAGAAGCGGGGCCTTTCTCTGTTTAAAGGAACGTTAAGAGAACAGGGGATGAGCGTCACCGGCAGAAAGGATGTTCAGGATGTTTGGGTAACTTATCAATTTCAGACAAAACGATGTCAATTCAATGCATTGCTATGAGCTGTAAAATTATGTACTCTGAGGATGTGATTATCAATTCAAATATGGGGCTTGCAGCCGCGGGCAATTCGGACTCAAGCCTGGCAGCCAAATCAAGAGGAGGAGAGTCAAGTTGTCTTCTACAAAGACCAGAAGAGACTACAGTGTCGTCGGTCCCGAGAAACAGCGGGCGTACGAAAGAGGGCTCGTAGCAGCCGAGTGGTATACGAGTCCGGTACCCCGTCAACGCCTGAAGGAGCTGATGAAGCGAAAGGACGGGCCGGCCATACGCGATACGCTAATTTGGTTCGGCTTGGTTATCGCTTTAGGGGTTCTGGCCTATTACAGCTGGGGCACGTGGTGGGCGATTCCCGCATTCGCGCTTTATGGCATCGTATACGCCACGCCTTCCGATTCACGCTGGCATGAGTGCGGTCATGGAACCGCTTTCAAAACGCCATGGATGAATGAAGTCGTTTACCAGATCGCCTCCTTCATGGCCCTGAGGTCGGCAACGCCTAAGCGTTGGAGTCACACGCGCCACCATACCGATACGATCATCGTGGGCCGGGATCCTGAGATTGTGATGGAGCGGCCGCCGATTTGGAAAATCATTTTCATGCAAATCTTTCACTTATACGGAGGACCGCGCGAGTTCTACAAGTTTTTCCTCCATTGCTTCGGCAAGCTGGATAAAGAGGAACTGGAATATATTCCGACTTCAGAGTACCGCAAAGTCTTCCTGGAAGCCCGTATTTACCTGATCATCTATTTATCGGTTATCGCCTTGTGCATACAAATGGGCAGCATTTTGCCCGCCATGTTTATCGGCCTGCCTTCCTTTTACGGCATGGTTATCGTGCTTCTCTTCGGGATGACCCAGCACTTGGGCCTTCATGAAGATGTTCTTGACCATCGCTTGAACTCGCGCACGATCTATATGAACCCGGTTCTTCGGTTTCTTTATTGGAATATGAACTATCACATCGAGCATCACATGTTTCCGATGGTTCCTTACCACGCGCTGGCTAAGCTGCATGAAGAGATCAAGGCCGATTGCCCGCCGGCTTCCCGCAGCTTCCCGGCGGCGCTCAAGGACGTGGTCGTCGCGCTGATCAAGCAAGGAAAAGACCCTGCCTACACGATTGATCGATCTCTCCCAAGCACCGCTCGTCCCTACAAGTACGGCCATGATACGGGAACGATGGCTCCGGAACGGGTCGGCTAGCTCGCAAAGGGACGGCGGCAAGCAAGTTAAGCGGTATACCCATCATTAAATACTGAATTTCTGGAGGAATAGCTCTTGGCGCTTAACGGTTGGATCGAAACCTGTGGAGTTAACGATATCGATAATGAGGACGTCATCCGGTTTGATCATGAAGATCGGACCTTCGCCATCTATCGCACGGACAAAGACGAGTATTATGCGACGGACGGATATTGCACGCATGAAAAATTTCATTTGGCTGACGGCCTTGTGATGGGCAGTACGATCGAATGTCCGAAGCATAACGGCAGATTCGATGTGACGACAGGCGAGCCGAAACGCGCCCCGGTTTGCGTCGCTCTGAAAACGTATCCCGTACAAATTGAAGCCGATAAAGTGTTCGTCAAGATCGACTGAGGAGAGTGTGCTATGACTGATCTGGGGATGGTCATCGTTGGGGCCGGCGAGGCCGGCGCGCGGGCGGCCGCCGAGCTGCGCACGCAAGGATGGGCCGGGTCCATTACGTTAATCGGGGAAGAAAAGTGGGCGCCATATGAGCGCCCGCCGCTTTCCAAGGAGCAGCTGGTTGCGGAGGAGGAGCCGTCGCCGGTGTTTATTCTGAGCGACGAGATGCTGGCCCGGCATGATATCCGCTTCTTGTCCGGGACGGCTGTAGAGCGGATCGACAGGGATCGTCATTCCGCGGTACTTGCCGATGGAAGGCAAATCCGGTACGAGCGCTTGCTGCTGGCTACGGGAGCGCGCCCGCGGCCATTTGCCGTCGAAGGCTCTGATCCATCGCATGTAAGCTATCTTCGCACCTACTCCGATGCGCTCGCGCTTCGTGCAAGGCTGCAAAGCGGTAAACGTATCGCTATCATCGGCGGCGGTTTTATCGGACTTGAGGTTGCGGCAAGCGCTGTGAAGAGGGGCTGCTCCGTGACCCTCATCGAGGTCGGCCCGCGCATTCTGATGCGGGGTGTTCCCGAGGACATTGCCCGCATCGTCGACGCGCGGCATCGTGAGGCCGGCGTCCGGTTTAAGCTCGGTACCGCTATTGACCGTATACAGCGCACAGGCAATGAGCGCAGCATCGTCCTTGCCGACGGTTCTATCGTCGCTTGCGATGAAATTATTGCCGGAATCGGGGCAATTCCCGAGACGACGCTTGCTGCCGCATGCGGCCTTGAGATCGAGAACGGCATACGAGCCGACGAGATGCTGGCCACGAGCGATCCGGATATTTACGCGGCGGGCGATTGCTGCTCCTTCCCGCACCGTCTCTATGGAGGCAAGCGCATCCGGCTTGAAGCGTGGCGCAATGCGCAGGATCAAGGGCTGCATGTCGCTAGGAATATGCTGGGCGCTGCCGAGCCTTATGCCGCCGTCCCTTGGTTCTGGTCCGATCAATACGAGCTCACCCTGCAGGTAACGGGGCTGGCGGATAGCGGCGAGAAAACCGTTATACGCGATATGGGCGCCGCAGGCAAGCTCTACTTCCATCTGTCCGGTGAAGGGCGGCTGGTCGCGGTCAGCGGCATTGGATCCCCGGGTATCGCGAAGGATATCCGTTTCGGGGAAATGCTGATCGAGCGGCAGGCTAGCCCCGAGCTTGACGCTTTGGCTAATGCTAACGTGAAGCTGAAGAGTCTGCTTCAAACATGAACCTTACTACAGGAGCAGAAGGGGGAACGCTGCGATGACCGTGAATTTCTGGGAAGACAACCGGGAGCTCCTGTCCATGGTCTACAACGCCACGGCCGGCGCCAGTATATATCCCCCTGGCGGGCGCTGGGGGCCGCGTATTCAACCGAACCTGCAGTTCGTACTTGTCCATACCGGACACGCACATATCCATGTCGATGATGAGGCCTATTTTGTGCCCGCCGGGTACGTGGCTTTGCTGCATCCGGGTCATCGTGAAATGTTTTATTTTGCCGACAATATGGAGACCCGGCACCGCTGGATTCATATTCAGCTTAACGAGTCTAACCCGGAGATTGGACAGAAGCTGGAGGGCCTGCCGAGATATATTCCGCTGTCCGATACGATGAATCACTTGACCGACGCCTTACAATCGTTAACCCATAGCTCGACGCAGGACAATCAGAATCAGCTGAGATGTACGCTGGCGGTGGCGGCGATTATGCTGTACCAGACGGAAAGTCAGAACGGATGGCTGGAGAAAGGGAAGCACCCCTCTGTCGTAAGAGCCAAAGCGGAAATTCACAAAAACTATGAGGATCCGTTAACCCTGCACCGGCTAGCGGCTATTTCGAATGTATCCGCCGAATACTTGATCCGGCTTTTTAATCAGTACGAAGGGGTTACGCCGATGCGTTATTTATGGAAAGTTAGAGCGGACCGCGCCCTGGAGCTGCTGCAAAGCACGGGCCTGACGTTAGATGAAATTGCGGAACAAACCGGCTTTAAGAGCACGTACCACCTTTCCAGAATGATTAAAAATTTCTCGGGAAAAACACCGACTGACATCCGTCGCAGCAGCTGGAGAGGTACACTCGCTGAGTGAACGGGTGCGTGTTGATACCGGATTGGGAGTGAACAGACGATGGAATTGAAGATGTACAAAGCCGTGTGGGGGATGCCGGGAAGCTGGGACTCGATGCTGAAGCAAATTGCGGAAGCCGGTTACAACGGGGTGGAATGCCCGGTGCCCGCCCCCGAGGACGAGTCGCACTTCAAAGAACTGCTGGATCAGTATCAGCTGGAGCTCATTGTGCAAGTGTATACGGAAGGGAATCACATCGCTTCGTTCGAAGAGCAAGTGCAGCGGGCAGCTGCGTTCAAGCCTCAATTAATCAACTCTCATAGCGCGAAGGACTCCATGCCGTACGACGATCAGCTCGTTTTCTTCGAGCATGCGATCCGGCTTGAACGGCAGCTGGGCGTTCCGATCGGTCACGAAACCCATCGGGGCCGGGCGATGTTTACGCCATGGAGCACGGCCCGCTTGCTTCGGGATTTGCCGGACCTCCATCTTGTAGCCGATTTCAGCCATTGGTGCTGTGTCTGCGAGTCCATGCTGCCGGACCAAGCGGATAACTTGTCCCTCGCGATGCGTCATGCCATCCACATTCATGGCAGAGTCGGTTATGAGCAGGGGCCCCAGGTGCCCGATTTCCGTGCGCCTGAATACAAATATGCTTTGTTGAAGCACGAGCAATGGTGGGACGAAATTTGCGCCCGTCATCAATCCGCCGGACTTCCGATATTGACGTTTACACCGGAGTTCGGACCGCCGGGATATATGCACACGCTGCCGTTCACCCGTCAGCCTGTCGTTGATTTATGGGAAATATGCTACGCGATGGGCCAACGGTTCCGTGATCGGTTCATGCGGCAATTCGGCTGACAGTTAAGCTGAACCTGACCCTGACTCAATAAACAAGGCCGGCCGGTGACACGCGCGACAAGCCATCCATCGCACAATCAGGCTCCGCTATGGATCGCGCAGGGCTTGGCCAATACGCACGTCAAAGAACCGTCCGGGCGGACGGTTCTTTTAAGCTTGCGCATTTTATTTATTAAAGAACCGGTCGAATAGGCCCGCCGTATACAGAAGGACGAGCAGCGTCAGCAGCGGCGACACGTAGCGGAGCATGAACATCAGCAGCTTGTGTCCGAAGCCGTCGAGCCCCGCTTCCTTGGCGGACTTTGTCCACACATATCCGGCGAAGAGCGTGACGACCAAGCCGCCGAACGGGAGCAGCACGTTGGACGCCACGTATTCGATCAGGTCCATAATCGGCTTGCCCGCAATCGTAAAGCCGCCGAGAATGGCGCCGGCCGACAGTGCGGAAGGAACGCCGAGCACAAAGCAAGCGGCCGAGACCAGCGTCGCGGCTTTGATGCGCGACCAGTTCCATTTGCCCATCGCATAAGCAACCGGCACTTCCAGAATGGAGACGGCCGACGTCAGCGCAGCGATGGCTAACAGCACGAAGAACAGCCCGCCGAACAACTGGCCGAACGGCATCGCGGCGAAAGCGGCCGGCAGCGCCATAAACACGAGTCCAGGCCCCTGCGAGGGTTCAATGCCAAAGGCGAACGAAGTCGGGAAAATAATGAGCCCGGCGATGAATGCGTAAATCAAATCCCCGGCTCCGATGGCCAGTGTAGCGCCCTTCAACGACTGACTCCTATGCGTGTATGCGCCGTAGGTGATCATGATCCCCATCCCGAGCGATAACGAAAAGAAGGCATGACCTAACGCCACCAGGGCGGATTCAGCGGACAATTTACTAAAATCCGGCTTGAGGAAAAATTCGACGCCGGCCATCGCGTTCGGAAGCGTAAGCGAACGAATCATCAGTCCAAGCAGGAGGATGACGAGTCCGGGAATCAGCACTTTGTTGAATTTCTCGATTCCGCCGGAAATCCCTTTGCCCACAACCCAGCCGGTAATGATCATGACGACGGCTTGCCAGAACAGCGGAACGTACCCCGAGGTGAAGGATACGAAGCGCTCTTTATACATGTTGTCCGCATATAAGCTGTCGGTGAACGACAGCGCTGCGTAGTGCATCGTCCATCCGGCTACGACGGCGTAGAACGTCATGATCATGAACGAAGCGAATACCGAAACGAAGCCGAAAGCGCCCCATGTTCTGGATTTCGACAAGAGGAAGAACGACGACGAGGCGTTCCCGCGTCCGCTGCGCCCGATCGTCATTTCCGCGATCAGAACCGGAAGGCCGACAAGCAGCAAGCACACGATAAAAAGCAGGAAAAAGGCCGCCCCGCCGTATTGTCCGGTAATATAGGGAAACTTCCACATGTTGCCGAGTCCGACAGCGCTGCCGATGGCGGTTAAAATAAAGCCGGACGAGCTAAAGCGGTCAGAAGATGCGGGCTGGTTGTCTAAAGAGGGAGAAACCTTGCTTTTTTTCACGTCATTAACCCTGCTTTCTTTCTATAAAATTAGAATCCTGTTAATAGCAACAACAAATATATTAACCAATGGTGCATTAATTGAAAAGTAAAAAATTATGATTACCAATTGTTCGTCCCAGGAACCATTGACATGGGGTTTCATTCCAATAAAATCTTACATAATTACCCAAGCTAACTCATCAGCGGAAAAGGGGAGACCTCAAGATGAAGATGATGGGATTCCCCAACCGCGCGCTGCTGCAGTTGGGCGGCATTACCGTTATCGTGTACGTGGTTTCATAGGGTTGGGGCCACAACCTGTTCGGCGGCTCGTTCGTCGTGGAGCGGCCTGATACGGTCTTGGTTGATGGGGCATGATCTGCGGATGACGATGCTGCTCGTGCCGATGACCGTGTTCGTCTCGTGGAAGCTGACGCTCACTTCGCTCGTGCCGCTGCCGTTCACGGCGTTTCCAGTCCGTCTATACGGCGGTTGGATTCCTAGCCGGTTCATGGCTGCGCAGACTGCTTTCGATGATGGGAATGAAGGGGGTTGGAAGCCGTTTCGGGCATTCGGTCATACGGCGCGGGCAGCCGGGAAGGTGGACAGTTGTCCTCTTGTGCCCGGCCGAGGGGAGACGAAGGATCGTCCGTCCTGACCGGACCGCCTTGCTCCTGTCCTCCCCGCACTAACGCTCCTGCTCCTGCACCGATAAGGTAAACGTGGCGCCGCAGCCGGGACAGTAAGCCATATGGACGCATTGATGCCGTTCGAGATCGGCGAAGCCGTTCGTCAGCTTCATATCGTCGATCGATCGGTAAGGTGAATACGGATCGTCATAATCGCTCAGCCTCCCGCGGTCCTCCGCCGCTTGACGGCAGGACGGGCAGCTTCCTCCCAGCGTCTCCAGACCGTTGCACACGCTGCAAACATAAGAAGACAACGCCAACACCTCCACCCCTATAATGCCCGGATTTGATGCAAAAGTTGTAAATGCAATGAAATTGTACAAGCCATTTCAGCAAGCCGGGGCATGTTCGAATATAACGCTTTATGTTAGAATAAGGGCAAGAATCTTGGGGACTTTTGGCAGGGGGAAGGAGACCGTTCCATGCGTTATCGCAGCCTCTTAGGGCCTATGGCGGGCATCGTCTTGCCGTATGCGGCGTATTTGCTGTTACGCAGTCATGCTTCCATCGACGGGCATTTCGCCATGCCGAGGGGGCACTTCTATATCGTCAGCGCTGTAGCCTGCTTGGCTCTGGTGATCGCTATCGCTGTAGGCGTCGCCGGCAGCCGGCTGCGGAATATTAAAGTGAGCTTCTTGGCGTTATCGTTCGTCTCCATAGCCGAGTTGTTTATGGTTCATGGCTTGTCGACGCCCAATTTCATCCTTCACGCCACTAATCTGCCGGGCATAGCCGCGCAAATGAGTGTCTTGCTTGCCTCCTTCTGGCTGTGGCTGTCGGCATTCTCCACCGATCATCGTCTCGTGAGGGTTTTGTCCAAGCACCAGTCACGGCTTATTCCGGCTTGGACGGCGGCGCTTGCCGTCATGGGCGTGACAGGCATGCTGTTTCCGCACACGGCCGCGTTCATTCCGCTGAACGTCCATCCGCTGAACGGGGCGATGGTCGCCCTCACGATCGCCTTGAACGGGATCGTCATGTACCGCTATTATCAATCTTACTTGTATTCGCGGTTTCCGCTGCAAATCGCCATCGTATACAGCTCCGGCTGGTTAATCGTGGCCCAGCTCATTATGGTGACCGGCGAGATATGGCGCGCGAGCTGGTGGCTGTACCACTTCCTGCTGCTTGCTTCCATGATCGTCATGGTGGCCGGATTAATCCGCCAGTATGCATCCAACCGGTCGTTGGCCGATGCGATTCGCGCTTTGTACACGAGCGACCCGATCGAACGGATTACCGGCAGCATCTCGCCCAGCGTGAAAGTGCTTATGGCCGCTACCGAACAGAAGGATCCGTATACGGCCGGACACAATTTCCGGGTCACGATGTATGCCCTGAAACTGGCGGAGGAGCTTCAGCTTCGGCCGGACGAGCTGCGCGCTCTGGCGCAGGGCACGATCGTCCACGACGTCGGGAAGATCAATATTCCCGATGCGATTCTCAACAAGCCGGGACGGCTGACGCCCGAGGAACGAAGCGTGATCGAGCTGCATCCGGTGAGCGGCTACGAGATGTGCCGTACGCTCGGTTTTATGCAAGAAGAGCTCGGCATCATCCGCTGGCATCATGAGAAATGGGACGGCAGCGGCTACCCCGACCGTCTGCGGGGCGAACAGATTCCGCTGATGGCGCGCATTGTGGCCGTGGCCGACGTGTATGACGCGCTAACGTCGAACCGCGCGTACCGGCAAGCCATGTCCCATCGCGAAGCGATGCGGTTCTTGAAGGATTGGCGGGGGACGCATTTCGACCCCGGCTGTGTAGACGCGTGGGTCCGCTTATGCGAACGCGACGCCAGCGTGTATCAGTATCCGTCTCAAGTCGTAACGGAAGAAAAGACGGTTCCCGTGCTTTGACTCCCGGCCCGGGCTCCATACTCCCGCGCTGCGCCTCGCTCCCATTCGGGTGCGGGGCTCTTCAGGTTCAGGGAGTCCCGGATCAGAGGTTGTTCGCTTCGAGCAGCTTGCGGATAGCCGCATTGAGCGTGCCGGGGTCGGGCGTCGAGACGGCTTTGTCCGAGAGGCCGTATTTCTTTTTTAGTGCGAGAATGCGGGAGACGCTCGTATTCAGGCGTTCCTCCGTCAGCGTGCCGTCCGCCGCCGCCTGCTTCAGCGCATCGAGGACGTGCAGCGCGCGGTCGGCGCCGTGGGCGACCATGACCAGATCGCCGCCGGCCAGGATGGTGCGTACGGCCGCTTCGCCGATGTCGAAGTGTTTCGTGATCGCGCCCATCGTCAAATCGTCGGTCATGACCACGCCTTGAAACCCGAGCTCCTGGCGAAGCAGTCCGTCGATAACGGGCTCCGAGAAGGAGGCGGGGGCGGCGTTATCCAGTGCCGGTATCAGCAGATGGGCGACCATGACCGCGTCCGCGCCTTCTTGCACCGCACGCCGGAACGGAAGCAGCTCCAGCTTGCGCAGCTCCTCGAGCGGCTTGCTTACGACCGGCAGCTCCAGATGCGAGTCGACCTCCGTATCGCCGTGACCGGGAAAATGTTTCACGACCGGCACGACGCCGGCCCCCTGCATGCCTTTCATCGCCTGCGTGCCGAGGTCGGCTACGAGAGCGGCGCTGGCGCCATAGGATCGCGGACCGATGACCGGGTTGTCCGGGTTGCTGTCCACGTCGAGCACCGGGGCGTAATTCATGTTCATCCCCAGCAAACGCAGTTCTTCCCCGAGCAGCTCCCCGATACGCTTCGCCAGCTGAGGATTGTTCGCCTGCCCGATGTGACGGTTGTCCGGCAGCGCCGCGAAGGCCGCAGGCAGCCGGCTGACGGCGCCGCCCTCTTGATCGACGCTTAAGAAGAGCGGAGCGGCATTCGACCCGTTCGCCGCCTTCAAGGCGTTGAGAAGGCCGATGGTTTGCTCCAGCGATCCGACATTGCGTTTAAACAGAATGATTCCGCCGATATGCCGGTTCGCAATCAGCTCGCGAACCGGCGCGTCCAGCGTCCTCCCCTCCAGACCAATCAGCAGCAGCTGTCCGATCTTCTCGTCGGTGTTCATCCTTTGGATTTGTGTTTGAATCGGGTCGGGCGTCGCGGCGGGAGGCGGCGGGACGTCGTTCTGCGGGCCCGTGCACCCGCCTGCCAGACCGAGGCACCCCAAGAGAAGACCAAGTCGATAAAAGTGACGCCATTGCCGCAAAAGAAGCCCTCCTTTTTAGGCCGCAGCCTATTTCAACCTACCAACCAGTATGCCGTAATTTTCCTGCAACCATGCTTCAGCTTCGCCCCTGCCGGATGCCGGCGAAACCATTTGACGGCATGACGCGGCATCGCCTACCTGGTTTTTCTGCGGAATCCATCCGTTTACCCCTAGACGGAGAAGGAATGTACGAGGTTGCGGTGTTCGATCTTGAAGCCCAAGCGATTTTCTTTTTTGTGCCGTTCCCGTTATTTGTTAAAATGGAACGTATAAGGATGATGTGTTGGTTACGGTTTCTAACTAGATCTCGGAAAAAAGAGGTGGCCGTCATGCCCGATTGGTCGTATCAAACGATATTTCGCCCGCTGCTGTTTCGTCTCCCGTCCCGGCTGGCACGCGAGCTGACGCTTCGCGCGATGGGGCGGCTGAGCCGGTTGCCCGGAGGCGCCTTCGTTATCCGCACGTTAGGGCATATGGAGCCTTCGCCGCTGCTGGAGAGCCGCGTAACCGCGCTAACGTTCCCAACGCCTGTCGGATTATCCGGCAGCTTGGACCCGGAAGGGACGGCTCACAAGGCGATGTCGCAGTTCGGCTTCGGCTTCATGGAAGTGGGCCCGGTGACCGTTTCATCCGTGCGCAGCGGCCAGCCGATTGTGCGCGAGGCTGCCGCGGAATCGATCGTCTATCCGGCGTACGCGGAGAACCCCGGCCTGAAGGCGGCCGCCCGCCGAATCGCGAAACCGGGGCACACGCTGCCGCAGTTGGTGCGCATCGCGCCGATGCCCGGTACCCGCGGCGAGCGGGCGCTCGAAGAGCTGCGGCTGCTGCGGGCGCGATTGGCCGAGGCTGGAGCGGCGGGCTTTTACATCGATGTGCTGCGGGACTGCGAAGGGACGGAGGAGGCGCTGGCGCTGCTGGAGCGCATCCCGGGCGCTGCGGAGGCCGGCCGGCCTCTGTTTCTATATGTTCCGCTCGACTACCCGAACGAGCAGTTGGAGCGGCTGCTGGAGCGGCTGGATCGATCGGCATGGGCGGGCATCGTTGTCGGGGAAGCGCTTCCCGCGGCTGGCGGCGGCGTCCGTATCGGCAAGGCGTGCAAAGCGGCGGCGCTGGAGAAGCTTCGGGCGATCCGCCGTGTGCTCGGCCCCGGCTCAAGCTTCGACCGGTTGGGCAGCCGGGACGTGAACGGATTTGCCGTGAAAGCAGCGGGCGGGGTGCACGAGCCGCAGGATGCGGTCGACCTGATGCGGGCTGGGGCGGATTACGTGCTGCTGCACAGCGGTCTGGTGTACGCCGGACCGGGCTTGCCCAAGCGGGTGAACGAGGCGGTTCTCTACGAGAAAATCCGCGGGGAACCCGAGCCGTTGCCGCCGTCGTTCTGGAAGCATTGGGGCTGGATGTGCCTGCTGGGGCTGGGGATGATCTTCGGCGGTATTCTGGCGTGGCTTGTGGCGACGACGACCGTGCTGCTGCCTTACGACGAAGCGTATTTAGGCATGGATCTCGAAGAATTGTCGCGGATCAACGCCAACCTTCTGCACTTCATGTCGCACGACCGGATTACGCTGGCGGGGACGATGATCTCGATCGGCATCCTGTATTACCAAATCGCCGCGAACGGACTCCAGCACGGGCTGCATTGGAGCAAAACCGCTTTGGCGGTTTCCGGCGTCGTCGGATTCTCGAGCTTTTTCTTATATTTGGGCTACGGGTACTTCGATCCGCTTCATGCCATCGCGGCTGCGGCGCTGCTTCCGATGTTCGTCTTGTCCATGCGGAACAATCCGGACCGGCCTTACCGCAAGCCGGTGAACAGGCGCAATGACCGCGTGTGGCGGCTGGCGATGTGGGGGCAGCTTTGCTTCGTCGTACTGGGCTTCGCCCTCGCAGCCGGCGGCATCACGATCGCCGTTGTCGGCATGACGCAGGTGTTCGTGCCGGAGGATTTGGCGTTCATGCAGGTTACGCCGGCCGAGCTTGAGGCGGCCAATCCGCATCTCATTCCGCTCATCGCGCATGATCGCGCCGGCTTCGGCGGAGCGCTGCTGTCCGATGCGCTGGCGCTTCTTATTATGGCGCTCTGGGGCCTGCAGCAGGGTGAGCGTTGGCAGTGGAAGACGCTGCTTGTGGGCGGGGCTCCCGGGTTTATTGCGGGCTTCGGCGTGCATCTCGGTATCGGATACACCGATTTCTGGCACCTGCTGCCCGCGTTGTTTGCTTTGGCGCTATATGTCGCCGGACTGATTCTGCTTTATCCATATCTGATGAGAAGCCCGCAGACGCAAGACGCTTAACCGAACGAAAGCCAAGGAGAGGGTGCTTATGGAACAGACGCAAGTCAAAACGCTGGTGACGCGTCCGGCTTTTCAAGCGGTCGGTCTGCGCTGGGAGGGCACGTTCGCGCAAGCGGGCGCCGGGGAGATACGCGGGCTTCAACGGGCGCTGCAGAGCAGACTGAACGAAATTCGCTATGTCGCGGACCCGGCCGTGCTGTTAGGTCTGTCTTATCACGTCACGCCGACAAGGGACAGCTTCACCCATTATGCGGCCGTGGAGGTCGAGCGGGCGGAGGACGTTCCGTCCGGGATGACCCGGCTCTCCGTCCCTTCACATACCTATGTCCAGACGGAGCACCGCAAAGGGCAGCAGATCGAACGGTCGTACACCGGCTTATTCGCCTGGATCGAACGCGAGGGTTACCGGACCGTGCCCGGAACGTTTACTCACTTCGAGCTGTACCCGATGCGTCAGGATCCGTACGACCCCGATCCGGCGTTTACGATTTTGATCCCCGTGGAGCGCGTTTATTAATGGATGAGCTTGCTTTCGCGGGCTTTATTCACGAGCTTCGCCGAGGAGGCGTTGATCCATTCCTTCAACGCAAGTCCGATCAGCAGGGCGATGGCGGCGTAGAGCGCCAGCATCCGCAAGTCTTCGAACACGAGCTCCCACAATATACCCCCGACCGCTTCCCGCATCAGCCCGATCGCATACGTAAACGGTAGGAACGGGTGAATCGCTTGGAAAAAGGGCGGCGTCAGCTGCACCGGAAAGGTGCCGCCCGACCCGGCAAGCTGCAGCACGAGCAGCACGATGGACATCGCCTTGCCGACGTTGCCGAACACCGACACAAGCGTGTACACGATCAGCATGAACAACGCGCTTAACACAAGTCCGAACGCAATGAACCAGAACGGATTGGCCGCGTACGTGTGCAGCAGGTACAGATCGCCGAGCGTGACGAACAAGGATTGCGGCAGCGCGAACGTCAGAAACGTCAAGTAGCGGCCTAAATAAACCTCGCGGCTCGTATAAGGGGCGGCCTCACCGGCGTGAAGGTCCACCAACAGCAGCGAGACGAGCAGCAGCGCGCCGACCCACAGCGACAGCGTCGTGAAGAAGGGCGACATGGCGGAGCCGTAATTCGGAATCGGGAACAATTTGTTTTCTTTCAAAATGACCGGTTCGGCGAAAAATTCGCTCTCCTTCTGCGCATCCAGCTTCAGCAATCGCAAAATCTCGCCCAAATTTCCCTCCCGCTCGAAGGCGCGGACCCGATCGGCCAGCTCCTTGATTTTCGCTCCGATGCGCGGCAGCGCTTGTTGAACGGCAAGCAGCTCCTCGCGCCCGGTTGCCAAGCCGCGGCTGGCGTCGCCTACGATGCGCGTCACGTCGGGCATGCTGCTCTGCGCCTCGATGAGCGCGTCGTGCGCCTTACGCGCCGCCGTTTTGGCGCGTTCTACGCCGTCCGCGATGCCCGGGGCGATTTCGCCGTCGTAGCGCTCCAGCACGTCGCCCAGCACCGCGGAGACATCCCGGGACACGCGCGCCAAGTCGTTCACAAGCGCATCCGCAGGCTTGGCGCCTTTGGCGATCGCGTCCGCGATGCGGCCTACGATCGCGGTCTGCATCTGCAGGCTGCTTTGCAGCTGCTGCAGCTTTCCCGCGGCCCACGCGGAGCCCTTGCCGCCGGTCAGGCCGTTCAGCCGCTCGAACAGCGTCAGCATGCGGGAGGTCACGTCCCCGGCGACCGTCAAGCGATGCCTGACGCGTTCCAGCTCGGCCTGTAAGGCCGCCGGATCGAGTTTGGCGTCCTGCAGCAGCCCGGTCAGCTGCTCGGTGGCGATCGCCGCCTGCTGCAGCAGGAACAGATCGTGCTTGATGCCGGGCGCCAGCGAATTGAGCGCCTCGTCGCTTCGTTCGAGCCATTGGCCGAGCTGGGCGGTGACGGCTTGACCCGTATCGGCCAGCTTGGCAACTTCGGGCAAGTACGATTCCGTTCGGCGCACGATGTCCTGCGCCTTCTCGATATCGGCAAGTCCGGTGCCGACGGCCTGTTCGACTTCGGGAAGCAGCGCCTCTACCCTGAACAAGACGGTTTTCGCCGCTTCGATCGTCGGCAGTCCGCGTTCCAGCTCGAGCCCGACCTTATTCATGATTTCGAAGATGGCGCCGTTCGCCGTTTTGATGAAGCTGCGGCTGACCTCTTCCAGAATGCCGCTGGCGCCCTTTGACGTAATCTTCGGAGCAATGGCGTTGATTTTCTCGTTGACGTCGTAGACGATCTCCGCTTTGCGCGGCGATTCGGTCAGCACGGACGCGATACGCTCGGAGAAGTCCGGCGGAATCGTCAGACTGGCGTAATAATCGCCGCGTCGCACGCCCTTCATCGCCTGCTCCGCTTCGACGAACGTCCAGCCGATGCGGTGATCGGCTCGCAGCGAGGCGACGATTTCATCCCCGATGTGCAGCTCGCGGCCGTTGACGGTCGTGCCCAGATCCTGATTGACTACGGCGATCGCGAGCGAGCCGGTGTTCGAATAGGGATCCCACGAGGCCAGAATATTGAACCAAGCGTAGAGCGAAGGCAGGAATATCAGTCCGAGGACGATGACCGAAGCGGCCCAGTTGCGGCCGACATTTCGCATATCTGTGGCGTAGATGGACCAAATTCGCTTCATGGCTACCTCCTGGACGTTATTGCTTCGTATTCGTGATACAAAATATCGTCTTTTCAAGCGGCTGCTTTGCTTAAGACCTTCTAAACGGGGGAACCCTCATGGATAATTTAAGAACCATTTTGCAAGAAAGTGGAGTTCAATTTGAAATGATTCATCACGAAAAACCGATTCGTACTGCACTGGAAGGTGCGGATTATTTTGGAATTGAAACAGGTCAGACAGCACCTACATTAGTTCTCAAGTCAGAAAAAGGCTACTTTGCGATGATAGTTTCTGGAAGTCGCGGGCGTGTAAATTTAGAAGAAGTGTCGGGAATTTTAGGATGCAATCAATTGAAAATGGCAACTCCAAAAGAAGTCCAACAGATAACCGGCTGCACGGTTGGCAGTGTCTCTATAGTGCTTTCTTTGCCTTGTATCGTAGATCGAGGACTTTTCCGCTATCCATTTATTTACGGTGGTACGGGAGAACCGACATCGACGCTGAAAATTGTCCCAAATGCTTTAGAAAAACTAAATCAAGTTGTTGCTTTTTTGGATTAAGGTGAGAAAATTTATGTCCATAAATGCCAGTGTTCCCGTGTTGAAGGCCGGGTATCCAAGGCCGGAGCCGACGGCAACTTTTTACATGGACATCCGGTATAGCGGGGAGTAAACTCGGTTTTATTCGAAATCAACCTATTCGGATAGACAATATATAAATGAGCTGGATCCCATGGAGAACAACCTGATCACGGCTTTTCAGACGAACGGGGTTTCTTTAGCGGTTTCCTTGGCGGTCATCGGCTTGCTTATGCTTTAGGCCGCAGACGCTCGGTTTCGGCTATCGGGTATTGATCGCGCTCGGACTCGGTTTGGCCGCCGGGATTTTCTTTAACTCATACAAGTTCGACTTCAAGAGTGTCAGCACGATCGGCAGCATTTATGTGAACCTGGTGCGAATGCTGGTCATCCCGCTCGTCGTCGTGCTCGTGATCAACAGCATAACGACGCTGACCATTCTCGGTCATTTGCGCAAAATCGGCGTCAAGACGATATCCATCTTCCTACGACCGGTATCGCCGCGCTGATCGGCGTTATCGTGGCGGTGTTGATCGATCCGGGGGCAGGCATAGTCCAAGCCGTTCCGCAGGACTTCAAGCCGCGTGAGATGTACAACATACCGCTGGATATATCCGACTACATTCTCATCGTGCTTGTCAGCGTCATCTCTTCTGTCGGCGTGGCGGGGGTTCCCGGACCGGCCGCCATCTCGACGACGGTCGTGCTGACTGCGCTCGGCTTGCCGCTCGAAGGGATCGGCTTGACGCTGGCGATCGACGCCGTCGTCGATATGGGGCGGACTGCCGTCAACGCGACGGGTACGACAGTCTCTTCGCTGCTGGTCTATGACCCCAAGTTTAGCGAGTTTGATTACGTTCTTTGTCCGGTCTGTTCCGGTTACGGGGAGATCGATCCGAAGGGAGCTGCCGCGCCGATCCTTTGTCCTGGTTGCAGCGGGGAGAAGCTGCTCAAACAAGTGAAATTAAAAATGGAGGGGTGACGGTACGGCTCCTGCGGAATAGGGTGAGTACATGGATCTATTGAAAATGGTGCTGATTTTTAATGCGATTATGATATCAATTTTGCTTTTGTCTGATTGGCTTAATTCCTATTTTGGCCACTCGGAATTAGAGTAACAAAATGAATAATTTAGTTACTTAGGGGAGTCTTTGCCGTTGGATTGGCGGCAGCGGCAAGGACTTCTGTACAAAATTAGGGGATTTGTACATATGTCTAGTCGTTATCGAAATCGGGATTGTAGAATCCGTGTGATAATAGTTGTCGAATTCACGAGATTTTTTACAAATAAAGATAAAACAAACCTATTTTTAGGTAATTTGTTTGATAGATTACATTATAGTTAGTGCAATTATTTCAGCAACATTACTTTTTTCTATTAATGTAGGAGGAGTTAGTGCCGCACAAGGAGAAATTAAATATATTGAGGCTGAGCGTTACATAACTCAAGATATTACTGGACGTAGTCTTCCATATAAAACATCAGAGGAACTAGTAAAATCTTATGGTGGAACTGTTCAAAATATAGATTTAAATAGTCTTCCAGAAGGATCTGCTGTAATTAAGTTAGATAGTCTTCAAGAGTTGGATGCTCTATTGGCTTCAGTTAAGTCTCAGGCAGAAAAAGCGCTAAACCAAAACATCAAACTACCTCCTCCACCTGAACGAAATAAAACGAATAACATTAGCCCATATGCCATTGGCGATACTAAAACTGGGCAAACTAGTTCAGTTTTATATGATGGGGCCGGATATGATTTGCTACTGTATTCGAATTATATTTTGACCAACGTTGCTGATGGCTCTTGGGCTGGGACTTGGCATATTACCAGCGTAAGTGGATTTCAATCGCCTCTGGTCAACTCTCTTTTCTTGTTTTTGTAGGAGGTGTTGGGCAAATTGCAACCGTTCCAGTCAACGGAAGTCATAATGTAGAAATTTAAATGTAATAAAAAAATGATAAAAAGCAGGTCATAATAAACCATGGCAAACTGGCTAGTAACCTACGCTCCTTTGATTAATCTTGTATTTCTTATTATCATTATTATCATTCTATATTTTGTAATTAAATATTTAAAAAAGAAATAAAAGGTCTCAAAAAGTTCCTTTTAAATCGAGTCTATTCTTGAAAAAAGTAAGGAGCTGCGCGGCAGCTCCTTTTTGACTTGTTCATAAAATAACTGATTTTGTGAACATGTCCGAGGGGTTTTCGGACAAGGTTAGGTATTAATCGGGAGAAAATAGGAGAAAACCGGACTTCGGCTCTATGGAGAATGGTACAGAAAACTGAA
The DNA here is from genome assembly GCF_055379675.1 of Paenibacillus sp. JCM 9796. Lineage (NCBI taxonomy): Bacteria > Bacillati > Bacillota > Bacilli > Caryophanales > Paenibacillaceae > Paenibacillus > Paenibacillus sp. JCM 9796. The sequence goes on along the minus strand of NZ_AP043723.1, from coordinate 2,651,064 downwards.
TTGTTCCACGGAAGCAAAATCGACGAATACAGCCCAAAACGGGTGAATATGGAGGTTGAATATGTCGGTTGAATATGTCGGGTGAAATGGAATGGCTACAGATTGAAATTAACCGGCTGAAGGCGTGTTTGGAGCTGGCACACGCCGGAATAGATACGGCCATGAATATGATGAGGAGCGAGGATCCGGACTTGGTGAGGATCGGCGCAGTAATGACACTGGCACGGGTATCGTCTACAGAAGCGAATTTCATCAAGACGGAACAAATCCTTCGAGAAGGCGCGGCCCGACGTAGCCGCACCCATTAGTCATTGTGCCCCGTCCTAGCGGCGGGGTATAATTGTCTCATAATCTTGCCCGAAGGTAGGTTGAGACATGGGTAAAAGTGATAACCGGGGTTCGGAAAACATCAGTAATAACCAAAGTGAAAGTTTACCAACTGTCAAGCAAGTCGCAGCGAATGCCGAAGGCGAATTCAACCGCGAAGCGTTTAACCGCGACGAAGAAGACGAGCTTGAGCTGAGTAACGTCTCCTAAGCTCGAGGAATAAAACCGAAGGTCCAAAGCGGCCGTCAAATAAGCCCACAAAGAAAACCCTCGCTGCAAGCGGATGGCGATCATCATCTGCTTTGCAGCGAGGGTCTTGTCTTGTTTGTTGTGGTTAGTACCGGATGCTGACGCTGTGCGTCTCCGGCACGTACTCGACTTTAGCTCCGAGCACCTCCGACAGCAGCCGGACCGGAATCATCGTATGATCGTTCATCAGCTTGGCGGCCGTCCCGGTTACGTACTCCCGGCCGTTGACGGCATACGCGCCGCGAGTCGTGTAGAAGGTGATCGTTCGGTCCTTCTTCGTATAGATGGCCGCCTTCTGCGCGTCATCCCACGTGACCGCGGCGCCAAGGGCGGAAGCCAGATCGCGTACCCACAAGTAGGCAGAGCCGTCGACCACGGCCGGGGCCACATGCATATCAAACGTCACGCCGTCGAGCACGTACTTGTCTCCGTTCAGCGCGAAGGAAACCGTGTGCGCCGCGTCGCCTTGAAGCTCTGCCAGCTTCTTGTAAGCCGCGGCATCCTGGTGAAGCTTCTCCTTGCCTACAGTTGGAACGGGCTCCGTCCGGAAATCCCACTTCCGCTCGAAGGTGCTGACCGTCCCATTGCGGCTGGCGGATAGTTTCACATAAGCCGTATAGGCGGAATCCGGCTGCAGAGGCTTAACCGGCGTCAGAATCACTTCCTGCTTCAGATGGTTGTCGTTCTTCGGCGAATTGCGCAGCAGCTCGACCGGTTGACCGGCGGCGTCCGTCAGTTTGGCATCCAACAGCGTTACTTCCTCCAGGTCGGCGCCGGTCAACCGGGCCAGAATCGGATATCCGACCGGATACGAAGCGGTAGCGGTATGCATGCGGATCGGATCCGGGACTTCATTGCCTTCGAACGCAACCGGGACGTATTTGTCCCCGGGAGCAGGCGTGACCTGCAGCTCCATCTGGTTCTCGTCTTGAAAGCCGAATTCCAGTACGACGATCGGACCGGCGACCGCAACTCCGACCTCCTTGACGGTTGCGTACAAGAACGGAATGCGGTGATACGGGGCGTCGAACAGTCCGTCGACGGATTCGACAGGCGTCCCGTAGTTATAGGATACGTCCTCGGCTACTCCCTCGTAATAACCGGCATAGACGGCGCGTTCGCCCGGCGTGCTGCCGGTATATCCGGGCACCGACTTGCTTTGGTCATGCAGGGACACTTTGTTCGGGTCGATCTGGTTGACGTGCAGGTATTCGGCGTGCATCTTGGCGGCCATCGTTAAATGGCGGTTGATTTGCAAGGGCGGCAAGCCGTACAAGGTCCGATAATCGTTGACGGCTTTCACCAATTCCAGCTGCTTGTCCGAGTAGTCGGACGGAGGCTCATCGATGGCGAGCGGGGAAACTGTAAATGTCCATTGCTGCTCGATCGGCTCGTATCCCGTGAAATTGACGGAAACTTTGACGGTATGCTCGCCGACGGATAAGTTGCCGGCCGGCGTATAGCGGTAGGACATGGATTTCGGGTCGAACGTTCCTTGTACCTCTTGACCGTCCAGCTTCAGCGAAATGTCATGCAGCATCGTGACTTCGGTGTCCGTTATGGCAAACCCGACGGTCGGCTTCTTCAGGCCAACGGTTCCTTTCGGATAGGCGATGTAATAGAACGTTTCCGCCTTGACCTGGGCCGGGGCGGGAACGACTGCGAATAAAGCGAGGGCGATACCAAAGACGAGCAGCAGCTTCAATGAACGTAACATCGGTTTCATGTGAACCTCCTGTGTGACTGGCTTCATATGTTGTTATCTATTCGCTTTTCTACGCAAAAACCCCTTTTATCTCCTCATAAATTAGGAATAAAGTCGGGGGTTGCCGGGGGATTCGGAGTTGGGAAAAAGAGTAGGCATTTATTGCATTGACAAGGCTGGACGTCAAAAGGTATACTAAAAACAGCTAGATAGTTAGATATTTATCTAAATATTTAACTTTAAATTGCAAGAGAAGGTGTGCCGATGTCGATCAATCAAGCCTTTAAAGCGTTATCCGACCCGACTCGAAGGAAAATCCTCGACCTGCTGAAGGAAAAGGATTTGACGGCCGGCGAGATCGCCAATCAATTTCAGATGACGAAACCGAGCATCTCCCACCATCTGAGTTTATTGAAGCAAGCGGATCTGGTCCGGGACGAACGTGAAGGCCAGCATATTTACTACTCGCTGAACACGACGGTATTTCAAGATTTGTTGAAATGGGTGCTGCAATTCCAACAACTACCGGAAGGGAAGGATCATCATGAATAAACCATGGTTTATTTGGCTGCTTCTTGCGGCGTCTATTGTTGCCGGCATTGTTCTGTATCCGTCGAGGCCGGATCTCATGCCGATTCATTGGGGCGTTGACGGACAGCCGGACAACTATGCGCACAAGGCGGTTGCTTTGTTTCTCGTCCCTGGCATTTTGATCGTTGTCCACAGCTTGCTTACGTATTTGCCGAAATTGGATCCGAAGAAAGAAAACTACGGCAAATTCCAGTCTTCGGTGAATGTGATCCGGAATGTGATTATGATCGGGCTGCTGGTGCTGCATGCCTTTACAATTGCTTACGGATACGGATTCACCTTCAATATGAACTATGTTGCGCTGCCGTTTGCAGGAATTGTGTTCATCGTCCTGGGCAACTATATGCCGCGGTTCAAAACGAATTATTTCATGGGCGTCCGCACCCCCTGGACGCTTGCGAGCGAAGAGGTTTGGCGTAAAACCCACTATTTGAGCGGCAGAGTATTTGTGGCAGGCGGCGTACTTCTGCTGCTAAGCGTTTTCCTGCCAGACGCTGTGAAATTCGGTTTCTTCATCGGACTCATCGCTTTGACGACGATCGTCCCTTATCTCGGGTCCTATATGTATTACAGAAAGTCAAGAGGCTAGCAGATCTGCCGGCCTCGACCCGGGTTCATTGGCGGAAGGTGAAGCAGAGAAGCCCGCAAACCATCAGCGCCCGTCCGGCGGGTGCCCGCTAGTAAATGCGCGGCAGAAAGGCCATGCTCTCAAGTCGATCGGACTTGATGGGGCATGGCCTTTCTGCCGCTGCGATCAGCGTTCGGCGCCAGTGGCGGGGCACGCGCGGCCGGGTGTGTATTGACCTTATTTCACTATGGATTTATACTAAATCTAAATATAATCAGAGGGAATGAACGCTAATGACCAAGCTCAATTTAACGACGCAGCGTAAAGCGATCTATGACATATTGCAGCATAGCGACGATCACCCGACGGCGGCGGAGGTGATCGAACGGCTGCGTGACAAAGGCCATAACTTTGCTTACGGCACCGTATATAACTCCCTGCGCTATTTGTCCGATATGGGGTTGATTCGCGAGCTGAAGCTCGGGGAAGCGGCCAGCCGATATGACGCCCGGACCGACGATCATCATCATATCTTATGCAAGCGATGCGGCCGCGTCGATGAAGTGTTAGCCCAGACGCCTGCCGCCTGGGTTCAGGCGGTCGAGCAGGAAACGGCGTACTTGGTCGATCATTCGCACGTGGTGTTCGAAGGGGTGTGTCCGACATGCAGAAAATCGACAATTCATTCATGAAGCGGGCGTCGCTGGACATCGGGCATCCGGGGTTCAAATCACCGGGCCAAGCGGCAGAAAAGATGGGGCGACCCGTCGAAACAGCCATTGGCGCTTATTGCAGCGAAACGCAGCGGGTTGCGGTCATCAGTCTGTTCCCCGAGAGGCTGCGCGGACTGGTTGGCGAACTGACGGCGCGGTGCCTGGATGTGCTCGTCTTTCACCGCTTCGATCCGGCCGTCATGGACGGACTGCCGCTCGAGCTGGTCGTCATTGACGCCGCCGCGGCTGCGGAAGCGGGCGAGCTGGCCGAGCTGCAGGCGGCCGTCGCCGATACGCGCAGCCGCGCGCGCTTCCTGTGGCTCGTGCAGGAGAATGCGCCGGCTGCGGATTTGGCCAATGCCGAAACGATCGTTTGGCCGATGCCGCTTTCCGATGCCGTACAGTGGGTGGAGGAGCTGCTGTCGGCGGCGCAAGCCGAAGCCGTGACGACGCCGGTTGCAACCGCTAATGGTAACAGCACCGTCTACACGTTTAAGGATTTGACCCTCGATCCGAAGAAGATGACGCTTTCCCGCGGCGGCAAGCGCGTCGAAGTCACGAAAACAGAGTTCGAGCTGCTGCTTCTGCTGATGCAGGAGGGCGGAGCCGTTCTCACCCGCGAGGAAATTATGGATCGCGTCTGGGGCAGTCAATATTTCGGCGGCAGCAACGTCGTCGACGTGCATGTCAAAAGCTTGCGTAAAAAGCTCGGCGATCCCGCCGCGGCTCCGATCTATATTGTCACCGTACGCGGTGTCGGCTACCGGTTGGCGGACGAGTAATCGTCCGCTAACGCTTGTTAGCAGGATCTTCATCCTATCTTCATGAAAACATCATCTTTCCTTCATGAACGGACGGGTATTCGATGGTATTATCAATTTATATATTTAGACTGAGTCTAAATATAAAAGGAGGTTGGAACCATGAACACGCAACAATCTGGACTAACTTCGAATCAAGGCTCGCCTGCTGCAGATCACTGTAATTTCTACCGGGCCGATTCGGGATAAAGTGTGCCATTGGCCGACGAACGGGGTATCGATATCGGAAAGCCGTATGACACCGGGAGGGTAACAGCAATTGCGAATGGAAAGGCGGGATACCATGAACGTGACGATCGAAGAAGCGGTCGAGCGCTTGAAAGCATCCGGTATCCGGATGACGGCGCAGCGTGAACTCATCTTGGATTACCTGTATGCCAGGTTGTCCCATCCTTCGGCCGAGGAATTATATGAAGCCATTTATGCCGATTATCCTAGGGTCGTCAGCATTACGACGATTTACAAAAATATGCGGGTGCTGCGCGATTTGGGCTTATTGAAGGAGTTTTATGTACGTCAAACCGGAATCGCCCGTTACGACACGAACGTGCTTCCGCATCATCATCTGTATTGTGTCCGATGCGGAAGGGTGACGGATTATACGGGGGCGCTGCCCCTGCCGTCCATCGAGGTGAGTCCGGGGTTTCAGGCGCACAGTATTTTCCTGGAAGTAACGGGTACCTGTAAGGCATGTGCCGTCCTGCAGCGGCCGGAGCGAGGCATTGCGATCTAAGAAGCCGATTTGAAAAATAAGAGGAGGAATTTTAAATGAGAAACCAACTGACGGATATGATCAACAAACAAATTGCCAACTGGACGGTACTGTATGTAAAGCTGCACAACTATCATTGGTATGTGAAGGGTCCGCAATTTTTTACGCTGCATACGAAGTTCGAGGAACTGTACACAGAAGCTGGGCTGCACGTCGACGCACTGGCCGAGCGGTTACTCGCCTTAGGGGGCAAGCCGGTCGCGACGATGACGGGGAGTCTGGAAATCGCATCGGTCCGGGAAGCAGCCGGAGAGGAATCGGCCGAACAGATGGTGGAGGTGATCGTGAACGATTTCAGCCTGATTATCGGCGAATTGAAGCTGGGCATGGAATACGCCGAATCGATTCAGGACGAGACGACGGGCGATTTGCTGCTCGGTATTCACTCGGCGCTTGAGAAGCACGTTTGGATGTTAAATTCGTTCTTGGGCAAATAAGCTTTACTGTTTGACGGGGGCGAGCCCCGCAGCCAGCCGTAAGCGAAGCCGATTTCATCGTGCTCCGCTTACGGCTTCTTCATTTCGTACCAGGTCCGATAGGCTTCGATGTTGTCCGGGGAATCGTCGGAGGCGTCGGACGTTCGGAAATAGCGGGCGAAGTAGGCGGCTTCCGCCGTCTCCGCGTTGCCGTCGCTGTTCACCGTGAAGTGAACGCAGGACACTTCCAGCTCCCACTTCACGGAACGGGCGGCTTCGTTGACGTGCTCGACAGTGGCGAAAGCTTTCACCCGCTCAAGCATCGCTTCGAGCACAGCCGGGTCCGGCAACCCTGCCGTGTCGGCCCGGATGGTCAGGTTGGGGCGCGTGAATGTAACGTGAACGCGTTGCATCGATGGACTCAGCTGCCGCAGATCTTGGCGCAGCTCCTTCACGGCAGGGGTAGACACGGAGTGTGTCACGCTGCACCCTCCGAGCATCGCTGAACCTAGGATAAGGAACAAGGCGCATAGGGCCTTCCATCGCATCGGCATCGTCTCCTTGTTCGAGCGCAGGTATGATCAATCATAACACATAGGGAGCCGGAAGCGGGGCAGAAGCGTTCCTTGCCTGCCCGAGGCCGAGGGGCCAGGGATCGCTCCGAACTGTCGTGCCGATCGTGATCCATGTCTTCTGCCCCTCCAGGTAACATTTAGCAGCTTGTTGACAATGATTTTTATTATCACTACTATTTTCTATGTACGCGGAAGGATGTGAATGCAGAATGTTGTACGACAGCACCCAACTGCACCAGCTTTTGTTCGAATATATGAGCACGGAAGAGTTGAAAATCCCATGCCGTTCGCAAGCGGATGTCTCGACAGGGGACGAATACGCCTTCGGCTTCGTACAGCAGGATAAGATTCGCGTCACGCTGCGCGCTCGCGGTCAGCGGCTTTCGGGCAACGTGCTCGGCGGCGATTTGTTCCTCATTCCTCCGGGCAGCGCATGCACGTTCGATAACTTGTCGGCCAATCATACGGCCGCTCTGGTCGTCATCCGCTTCCAATGCGTGCCGAAGAAGCTCCACGTCTTACCGGCTTCACCGCTGCCGATATTCGCGGAACGTCTGGAGCTGATCCGCTTCCGCATTCCTCAAGTTCGGAGCTGGATTCAAGTTTTCATCGGAGACTCCGGCGACGACGCGGCTCATTATTATCAGCTGCAATCGCATCTGTACGGATTAGCCGCGGCCTACATGACGACAATTCAAAAGCCGAAACAGCCGGAGGCGGAGCTGCTGGATTACGTCGAGCAGACACGTCAGTATATGGTGGAGCGGTATAACAATCCTTTCGATATGGAGGAGATCGCGCGTTTGTCGGGGGTCGGATCGAGCCGGTTTTATCAGGCGTTCCGCCGCCATACAGGGCTGAGTCCGCACAAATACATGACGAAAATCAGGCTCGACATGTCCTTGTCGCTGCTCGCGGATTCCTCGCTTCCGATCCTTGATGTGGCGCATTCGGTCGGGTATCCGGACGAGTACTATTTCAGCCGGTTGTTCAAGAAGCATATGGGGATGTCTCCGACCGAATATGCGTTGTCGGCGAGAAGGAAGATCGCCTGTCTGGCGCCGATCTTCCTCGGAGATCTGTCCGTGCTCGGCATTACTCCCCATCTCGTTCTGGAACGCGGGTGGTGGGAAGCTCCGGAGGAGGGACTGCGCAAGGTAGCGGAGGAGGCGCCGGAGCTCATCTTCATCCCGCCGGTAACGGATGATGTGTATCGCGCCTTGTCCCGCATCGCTCCGGTCGTCATGCTCGACTGGAAGCGTTATTCCTGGAAAGAACGCCTGCTCGATATTAGCCGGGCGCTCGACATATCGACGGTAGCCGAGCGTTGGCTGTCCTATTTCGAAGTGAAGACGGAGAATGCGCGTTATCTGGTGCGCAAACGGCTCGGGGACGAGTCGGTGCTGCTTGTCAACGCTTCGGGTCTTGGGTTTCGCGTATTCGGCATGCAGATGCGGAAGATGAAAGATTTGTTCTACGACGATCTGCAGGTGACGCCACCGGCACTTGTCCGGAACATGAGCTTTCTCGATGTCGCTTCGGTGCAGGAGCTGTCCGAGCTTGACAGCGACCATGTGGTGTTCCTGGTCGATATTGCCGATTCGGAGGATCGCTGCGCGGAGCTGGAGCATCACTGGCGGAGCCTGAACCGGGACCGCCCGAAGAAAAACTGCTTCTTCATCCGCACCCGCCAACCGCTGATGAACAACGCCGCTGTGCACGAGAGCCTCGTCGACCAAATGGTAAGCCACTTGGTGCAGTATACCTGACCCGGCGATTGCCAGAAACGCAACATAATTCGTGACTCCAGGCAGAAAAACCAAAAGTGCGAACGCATAAGTTTTATACGGCAGGACCGTCCGACGCTTCGGGCGGTTTTTTTGGTGCGCCTCACAGTCGCACAATCTAGGTGGTTCAAATCCACTCGGTAACTTTACCCTTTAAAGTGCCGTAGCCGAAGCAGAGGTCCTACCTCCGGAAGGAGAAGGACTGGCAGGGTGTCTCTCGCGAGGGAGAATCTGAAGGGCCTACAGGCAAAGTCCAGCCCGGAATGCGGTGAACCAGAGGTGGCGGCGATGTTGGGTGACCCGCCCAGAAAACGGGGAAACCTGTGCGAATGCGCATATCTTGCAGGAAAGCACGAAAGGGATATGACCTGCAAGGCTCATCGACGTGATTAGGGTCAGGATGGATGGAACAGAATGTGCAGATGACCGAGGGAAGTCTCGTAGTCTCCTTGACGCAAACGCGGGCAAGGTAGGGGAGGTATAACCCAAAGGGGAAAGCCAAGCCGACGGGCTGCGAGATGGCGGATCGTTCCATAGTAGCGAGTAAGTCCGAGCCGATGAAAGCTGGTAACAGACTGGAGGGGAAAACTCGGATGAGTATGCGCGGATTTTTTTTTGAAGCGGTTGTAAGCTTTGAAAACTGCGAGTCGCATAACCTGCTTCCACTTCAAAAGAGGGAAGACAGAGGCAAAGGGAACGTGCTTCGTCAAAGTCTGTGAGTTCGAGTGAATGGAGATCGTAAGCGCCTTAAACAGAAGGGCAGTGCCAAGAGGGTGCGTCCCGCCGATGGCGAAAGAACGTCAAAGGACATAGGACTGCTGGCGACCTGAGTACGCACTGCGAGGTTGAAGCGATTGGCGAAAGCCTAATACGCAGCCGCGAAGGGCTGAACAAGCAAGGAATCGATCTTTGTAGCAAGGACAAGATCAGCTTGGTGAGTAGCGGTAAAGGTGGTGAAACACCAATGAAACCGAAACGAAGATACTACTCCTTGATCGACAAAGTATACCAAATGGACAATCTGTACGAAGCGTGGCTATCGGTCAAGAAGAACCAAGGAAGCGGCGGAATCGATGGAGTAAGCATCGAAATGTTCGAGAAGAATGTGGGTATGAACCTACGGGAGCTCCAAAGGTTGCTACAACAAGGGCGTTATGAGCCCGACCCTGTTCTGCGACATTACATTGAGAAGGACAACGGGAAGCAAAGACCGCTCGGTATTCCCACCATTCGAGATCGCGTATGCCAACAGGCGGTACGCCAAATCATAGAGCCGATCTTCGAGCAGGACTTCTACTACTACAGCTTTGGCTTTAGACCTGGATATTCCGCGCACCAAGCGATTCATACGATTCGGCGAGCAAAACGCGGCGGATACGACTATGTGGTAGACCTCGACATCATGTCCTTTTTCGATGAAATACCGCATGACATGCTGGTGGAAAAGGTACGTGAACGAATAACTGACGGGAAAGTGCTGACGCTCATTCGCGGATGGCTTACCGCGGGAGTCATGGAAGATGGCCAGTTCCATGAAACGGAAGTCGGGTCCCCGCAAGGTGGTGTCATCAGTCCGCTGCTTGCGAATTTGTACTTGAATCATTTCGACTGGGGAATGAAGGAGAGAGGCTTTGCCGTGGTCAGATATGCGGATGATGCCGTCATTCTTTGCAAGACAATGGAACAGGCAGAAGAAGCCTATAGAGCGGCGAGGACGATACTGGAAGAAGAACTGCGGCTGCGGATGCATCCGGAGAAAACGAAAGTGGTGCATTTCGACGAAGGGTTCCGCTTCTTGGGGTTCGACTTCTGGAAGAATTATCTCATCTTGCCGGACGCCAAAGTAAAGAAGTACAAAGATAAAGTCCGCAAGATCACCCGTAGGCAGCAAGGGAACAACCTTGAGGAAATGATCAAGAAGCTGAATGAAGTGTCGCGAGGATTTGGAAATTACTTTGGGATTGGGAACGTAAAGAGCAAGTTTCAGCGGCTAGACGAATGGTCACGCATGAGAGTACGAGCTTTCATGCGGAAAAAGAAGTCTACGGTTTCAAACAGGCTTATCCCGAACAAAGCGTTGGAAGAAGCTGGCATGGTATTTCTAACAAACCTACTCACCACACGTTTCTAATTCAGGTGTGAAATATGCAGCCCGGTGACGGGTGAAGACGACTCGCTCCTGAAGATGGGGAACTGACGAAGGAAAGCCGTGTGCGGGAAATCCGCATGCACGGTTTGACGGGGAGTCCGGGGAAGTAATTCCCCGTCTTACCCTACTTCGACAAAAAGTGATCATTATTTACAATATTAGTTCGTATGTGCTATGCTGAGCTAAGAGTTTATATGGAAATTAGTTCTAACAACCTATGTAAAGGCAAACTTATTGAAAGATAAGGACGCAAAGCCACAGGTCTAATGCGGAAGCTATGACGGCTGGGCTGCCATCGAGGCTAGATCGCGACAAACTACCTGATATTTGGCTGAGGTAGTTTCTTTTTTGAAGGTCGAGTAACGAGGAGCAGCGGTAAGGAACTTCAACGGCGGCGCATCGGACAAACCAATCGACTTTGATGAAAAGGGAAGTGAGCTTGATGAGATTTATCCCGATTACCGAATACAACGAACAAGCCATGATGCTGGCTCAGCCCGTATACGACAACAAGCGGCGCATGCTGCTTGCGGCCAACAACACCATTCATCCGAGGTATCTGGAGAAGCTGATCCAAGTCGGCATCAAGCAATTGATCATTGAGGACGCCGAGTCCAAGGGGATCACCTTGGAAGAAATGATGGACATGCCCACCTGGATGGATGTCATCGACAACGTGCAGGAGGCTTATGCCGCCGTCAAGGCGAAAAAAGCTTTTCCCATCCGAAATGTGCTGACAGGCGTCAGCCGTCTGATCAGAGAAGTTCAAAGCCGGCCGGTCGTTATCCCGGTGCCTTCGAGAACGCTTGCGGAAGAGCTGAAGCCTTACGCTCATGCCGTCAACGTGGCTTTGCTGGCGCTCCAGGTCGGCAAGGCGCTCGGTTACAACGACCTGATGCTTCGCGATTTGGCGGTAGGCTGTTTGCTTCACGATATCGGCAAAGTGACGGCGCAACAAGAGACGGGGCATCCCGAGGCCGGCTTCAACCTGATCCGCGGCATTCGCGAATTCAGTCTGCTGTCGGCGCATATTGCGTATCAACATCATGAAACCCTCGACGGCCATGGATACCCGCGCGGCATCTCCGGGGCAACCTTTCACGAGTATGCGCAAATTTGCGGCGTGTGCAATCTGTACGAGAACCTGATCTCGGTGCAGGATGCGGCTCCTCACGATGCGATGGAACGCATCATGGCTACGAGCAGCATCAACTATAACGCGGATGTGGTCAAGGCTTTCGTAAGAGCCGTTCCCTCGTACCCGCCAGGAACGAAAATTCGGATGCAAACCGGCGATAACGCGATCGTGACGAAAATCACCGATCATATGCAGCGGCCGGTCGTTCGCTACCTGACGACGGGACAAGAAGTTTCATTAGCCGACAACCCTACGCTCATGATTGCCGGCTGCTGTTGATCGGCAGTTCATTTTAATTTCGAAGGAGCAGACAACGGATGGCTAACATTATGATCGTGGATGACGCAGCTTTCATGCGCATGATGCTGAAGCAGATGATAACCGAGTTCGGGCACCAGGTGGTGGCCGAAGCGCAGAACGGCATAGAAGCCATTGCGGCTTATGAGAAGTTTCGCCCGGATCTGGTGACGATGGATATTACAATGCCCGATATGGACGGGATCGAAGCCGTTAAGAACATTAAGAGCATAGACGCTGGCGCCAAAATCATCATGTGCTCGGCAATGGGGCAGCAAGGGATGGTTCTGCAGGCCATTCAAGCAGGGGCGAGGGATTTTATCGTGAAGCCGTTTCAGAAAGATCGGGTAGGCGAAGCGATCTCCAAAATTTTGGGCTAGCGCATCGTCGGCCAAGGGATTTGATTTTCATAACGGAAAAAAGCAGCCTCCCTTCGGGAACGACGGCTGCTTTTTTGTTTTACGGCTGCGCCTGGCTAACGGCTTAGCCTTGCGCTTCGGAGACGATTTGCTCCATCACCTTGATCATTTGCTCAGCGGGATAAGCGCCGGAGAGCGCGTACTTGTTATCGAACACGAAGAAGGGAACGCCGGTAACGCCGATGCGAGCCGCTTCTTCCTGATCGGCGTTCACCCGCTCGGCGCCTTCGCCTTGCTCCAGGCGGCTGCGCAGCGTTTCGGGGGCATGTCCCTGGGCTGCGGCGATAGCCAGCAGCACCTCCAGCTGCGCGATATCCTGGCCATCCTCGAAGTAGGCCTTCATGATCCCGTCTACGAGCGCAGCTTGCCGATCCTCCGGCAGCAGCGCGACGAGCCGATGCGCCAGCAGCGTGCTGGGCATCCGGGTCACCCGATCGAAGCGGAAGGTGACGCCCACCGCCGCGCCCGCTTGCGTGACGCGCTCCGTCACCTGCGCTACCCCGGCGGGACCGCCCATCTTTTTGCCCATCGCGTCGTGGAAGGGAAGTCCTTCGGGCGGCAGCGACGGATCAAGCTGGAACGAGCGGACGCGAATCGTCGCTTCCTTGCCGCCGGACCATGCGGCCAAAGCGTCCTTTAAGTTTTGCTTGCCGATCCGGCACCAAGGGCACACCATATCGGAGTAGACGTCTATTTGCATAAAGCAGCACCTCCACTTTAATTTCATAAGTAACTCTAGTATGGGACATTTAGGGGCGGATGGCAATATAAGATTAGAATCAGGGACAAGCAGAAGCACGTTCGTGCGTTTTGTGTTTCGACCGCGAGTATGGCATGCTGGGGAGTAGCATTTACCCACCCGCGCCCGCGCACAGTCTGCTGCCGATTGCCGGACAGACGGCACGCCTTGTTCATATATCGTTCACGCCGCACAGGTACACTGGAAGCATCGGGCGAACTAAGAGCGCCGCACCATTCAGCACCCGATCTGAAGGAGGAATTTCCTTTATATGACACAAGAAACCTCTCCATCGACAGCCGGCTGGAAACCGTTCGTCCGGCTTATTCTACAGACGAAGCCGTCCAAGACGCTGCTCGCGCTGGCGCTTTCGCTCAATCTCGTCACGACGCTCTCGGGACTCGTGATTCCCCTGCTGACGAAGCATGTAGTCGATAACTTCTCGCTCGCGAACCTGAATGCCGTGCAAATGGCCGGCATCGGTCTCGCTTTCATCGCGCAGGCGGTTACAGCCGGCATTTCCACGTATTTGCTCAGCCGGATCGGCCAGCAAATCGTCTCCAATCTGCGGCACCGGTTGTGGCAGAAGCTGCTCAAGCTGCCTGTTTCCTACTACGACGAACACCAGACGGGCGAAACGATCAGCCGTATGACCAACGACACCGGGGTATTGAAGGGGCTGATCACCGAGCACTCGGCCAACTTTTTCACGGGCATCATCTCCATTGTCGGCTCGCTCGTGATGCTGTTCTATCTGGATTGGAAAATGACGCTGCTCCTGCTCATCGCGCTTCCGCTCGCTTCCGCCGTCCTGGTGCCGCTGGGCCGGCAAATGTACAAAATTTCCAAAGGTCTGCAGGATGAGACGGCCGATTTCACGTCCGTACTGACCCGTGTGCTGTCGGAAATTCGCTTGGTGAAAGCCTCTAACGCGGAAACGCGGGAGTTTGAGAACGGGAGCAGCGGCATATTGAAGCTGCTCCGTTACGGCATCCGCGAAGGTAAGGTGCAGGCCGGGATCGCGCCGGTCATGTCCTTTGTCATGATGCTGATGTTCGTGCTGATCATCGGTTACGGCGGCCTTCGGGTATCGTCCGGCGCGCTGACGGCGGGAGCGCTGGTGGCCTTCCTGCTGTATTTGTTCCAAATCGTGCTGCCTACGACGCAGATTACGCAGTTTTTCACACAGTTCCAGAAGGCGAAAGGGGCGACCGAACGCATCATCGAGACGCTTGAGGCGGAAGAGGAGTCCGTCTTGGGGCTTCCGCTTGAAAGAGCCGACCTGCCGATCGTGCTGGAAGGCGTGTCATTCGCTTACAAGGGCGGCGAAGCTGTGCTTAAACAGGTGACGTTCACGGCGGAGCCAGGCAAGGTTACAGCCATCGTAGGTCCGAGCGGGAGCGGCAAGACGACGCTGTTCTCGCTGCTGGAGCGATTCTACAGCCCGACCGGGGGGACGATTAAGCTGGGCGAGGTTCCGATCGATCGGTACGCGCTGCCTTCGTGGCGCAGCCGGATCGGGTACGTCTCGCAAGAGAGTCCGCTTGTGGAGGGAACGATTCGCGAGAATATAAGCTACGGGCTGGATCGGGAAGTGACGCCGGAGGAGCTCGACCGGGCAGCGCAGATGGCGTATGCCGACGAGTTTATCGGCCAGCTGCCCGGCGGCTACGAGACGGAGGTCGGGGAGCGCGGCCTCAAGCTGTCGGGCGGCCAGCGCCAGCGTATCGCGATCGCTCGCGCGCTGCTGCGCGACCCGCAAATTTTGATGCTCGACGAAGCGACGTCGAGCCTCGACAGCAAGTCGGAGATCGTGGTGCAGCAGGCGTTGCACAATTTGATGCGGGGCCGAACGACACTTGTGATCGCGCATCGGCTGTCTACGGTCATTGACGCCGATCGAATCGTTTTTGTCGAGAAGGGGACGGTCACCGGCGTCGGGACGCACGACGAGCTGTTCGCCTCGCACCCGCTGTACCGCGAATTCGCTTCGCAGCAGCTGCGTTTGCAGGACCGGCCGAGCTGAGCGGATGCCCGGGAAGGGAGTCTGGCGCATGCTGAAGGCGGGTCCGGACCGCCCATGGCAGTCGCTGCCGCATGCGGCTTCGCCTGCAGCGCGGAGAAGCTCTGATTCACGCGGCAGAGCAGTCGCTCCGTGCGCCGCATTCGTGCCAAGCCTGTATTCGGGGCGGCGAACGGCGGTTTACGGCAGGCGTACTCTCATAAGCCGGAAGACCGCCTGGACCGATTGATCCGGCGGCTGACCCTGACGTGACGCCCTGTCCGGGCAACATCCCGCCTCTTTGATTCGGCGCGAATTTCGGCTATATTGTAAAGTAGTACAAGCAGAAGGTGGTCGTGTAACGGGCATGGAGTGGACGCAAGCGATATCCGCGCTGACATGGGAAGATATTCAGGGGTGGTTGAAGCAGTACGAGGCGCTCGGTCCGATTCCGGGCATCCTGGCGCCGCTTGTCGAGTCGTTTTTCCCGGTGCTGCCGCTCGTCGCGATCTTGATTGCCAATGTCAACGCTTACGGATTGGGCGAAGGGGTGCTGCTTTCGTGGATTGGGGTTGTAGGCGGAGCGTCCTGTGTATTTGCTGTCGTGCGGACGTTCGGAGGCCGGCTGCGCGGGCTGTTGGAACGGAAGCTGCCGAGAACGGGCCAGTTGATTCATTGGCTGGAGAAGCACGGCTTTTCCTCGGTGTTCTTGCTTGCCTGTTTCCCGTTTACGCCGTCGGCTGTCGTCACCGTCGTGTCGGCGTTATCGCGGATGCCGTTCCATACGTTCTTCACGGCGACCGCCTTAGGTAAAGGGGTCATGATTTTTCTGGTTTCGCTGGCGGGCAACGACTTGGCCGACGTTCTTAAGCAGCCTTGGAAAATCGCGCTTATTTTGGGCGTGTTCGGTCTCTTGTGGCTGCTTGGCAAAAAAGTCGAGTCTAAATATATGAAATGAGCAAGCGCCCTCTTCCGTCGGCCGATCGGTCAGGAGGAGGGCGTTTCGTTATCGCGAGCCGGCGCGGGAGAGACGAGGGCCGGGTGTGCGTCTGGATCGCCGCCTTCAGGCTTCCGCCTTACGTCGGGTAAGGAAAAGAGGTGGCAAGGGGAATGCCGGTCATTCGGATGGAATTGTTTATCGAAGCCCCACCGGAGCTTTGCTTCGATTTGGCCCGCAGCATCGATGTTCATATGCTGTCTATGTCGGGGTCGCAAGAACGGGCAATCGGCGGGAGGACGAGCGGTTTGATCGAGCTCGGCGAAACCGTGACGTGGGAGGCCGTCCACTTCGGCGTGCGTCAGCAATTGACGGCTAAGATTACAGAGATGGACAAGCCGCACCGGTTCGTCGACGAGATGGTGAAGGGGGCGTTTGCGCGATTTTACCACGAGCATACGTTTATGCCCGAGGCAGAGGGGACGCGGATGACGGATACGTTCGACTATACGTCGCCTTGCGGCCCGCTCGGTTGGTTGGCGGACGCATGGTTTCTGGAGCGGTACATGCGCCGCTTATTAGCAGAGCGCAATGCCGTCGTGAAGCGGCTGGCGGAGGAGCAGGTCGTGGCGACAGAGAAAATTCATAGCGACATGAAGCGTTCTTCAAAGCATCCCTTTTGACATGGAAGTCCCTACCTGGCGTAAACGGCGGGTCGGGGCTTTTTTGCGGAGCGGAGTTTATGGTACCCTAGGACGTACAGACTTGCGGTCGGGCAGTCATGGAAGGGCGGATGAACATATCATGTGGAGAAACCGGAACGTATGGATCGTGCTCACAGGGGAATTTATCGCAGGACTCGGCTTATGGATGTCGATTATTGCCAATCTCGAGTTTATGCAGCAGCGGGTGCCTTCGGATTTTGTGAAATCGTTGATCTTGATTGCAGGGCTGCTGGCGGGCGTCGCGTTCGGCCCTCTGGCCGGTCGGGTGATCGATACCGTCTCGAAGAAACGGGTGCTGCTGTACGCAAGTGCAGGCCGCATGCTCAGCGTCTGCTTCATGTTCATCGCCCTGCAGCAGGAGTCGATCGGCTGGATGGTCGTGTTCTTCGTGTCACTGCAGGCCTCGGCGGCGTTTTATTTCCCCGCGCTGCAGTCCGTTATTCCGCTGATCGTGACGGATCGGGATCTGCTGGCGCTGAACGGCGTGCATATGAATGCCGGCACACTGGCGCGTATTCTGGGCACGACACTGGCGGGACTTCTGCTGTCGGTCATGTCGTTGTATGGACTGTACATGCTGGCGATGGCCGCATATGCGCTGCTGCTCGTCTCTACCTTCTTCCTGCAGGTGCGCGAGCGGGACACGCCGGCAGCGGCGGAGTACGGGATTCCGGCGGGTCCAGGGAAGCGGGAGGCTGAAGCCATGGACGAACGGGCGGAAGGTCCGGCCGAGCGCGGTTTTAAAGCGATCGTACCGCTGCTGCGCACGCAGCCGACGGTCTTGACGGTGCTGCTGCTGACGATCATCCCGACGGTGTTTATCGGCGGCTTCAACCTGATGGTCATCAATATCAGCGAGCTGCAGCACGATCCCGGGGTCAAAAGCTGGCTGTACGCCGTTGAAGGCACCAGCATCATTCTCACCGGCTTTCTGGTGAAACGCTTCGCCCGGAAAGGTTCGCTTCTTAGCCGGTTGTTCCTGTTCGCTCTGTTCGTCGCCGGAGCCGAGCTGCTGCTTGTATTCGCGCATGTGAAGCTGTGGTCGCTGCTCGCTTTCGGTGTATTCGGCTTCGCGGTGGGCGGCTTCTTTCCTGCGGCTGCGACGTTGTTTCAACGGGACGTCCCCCAAGCGTACCACGGCCGCTTCTTCTCGTTCCGCAGTATGCTCGACCGCGTCATGTTTCAAGCCGTGCTGCTCAGCACCGGCCTGCTGCTCGACACGATCGGGCTGCGGCAGATGGTGCTGTGGTACGGCGTGCTGTCGCTGGCTTTAGCCGGATGGCTGGCGGTTCGCGAAGCGAACCGCATGCGCCGGCAGCGGCCCGGAGATGCGGGCGTCTCCTGAGAAGGACGGCGCAGCGGGCCGTGTCTCGGCTGCGTCGGGACGGCACCGCTTGCAAGGGCGAAAGCCCATGCCCGCCGCTTTCTTGCGACGCGTGCGGTGTACTGCCGTTGACTCACCAAAAAAACCAGCGCCGATTCCCGAGGAACGGCGCTGGTTTTTTTGGTGATTTGCAAGTTTTCCTTACCCGGAAGCACGGCTTACTGCGCAGCCGGCTGCCATTCTTCCTTCGCAGGCCCGTAAACGCCTGGCACCTTCAAGCCGGCTTGACGCATCAGGACGGTCATCTGCGCGCGGTGATGCACCTCGTGGTTGACGAGAATGTGCAGCGTCACCCCGTTCGGCCACGGTTCGCCGTACAGATTGACCTGCTCCTGCAGCGAGGCGTCTGTCCATTGCCCGAGCACCGCTTCAAGCAGCGCTTGGCTCGCCCGCTCGTAAGCGTCGGCGATCGCCTGGGCGGACGAAGGCTGGGGCGTGTGTTCGTCCGGTGATTCGAACTTCAGGCCGGTTCTCGACATCATCTCCTGGAGCGTCGTCACGATGTGCCAGGCGAGTTCACCGAGCTTGCGGTGTCCCGGAGCTACTTCCTGTGCAAGCGAGGCGTCCGTCAGCGCACGGAATATTTTCAAGGTTGAGGCGCTCTCGTGCTTCCATTCTTGTTCAAAGGCGGCAATGCTCTGAATAAACATGCAATCCACTCTCCCGTTTCATGGAACGATTGGTGAAGATCCCTGCTTGTATACCTTCCATAAGAACGCCCGGAACCCTTTCGCAGAAAGGGGAACAACGCATTAAGTTTTGTTAAAAATTATTTGCCCTTCACATCGAAGGAACTTTTCAGCGAGACGATCCGGTTGAACACGAGCTTGTTTGCGTCCGAGTGCTTCGAATCGACATTGAAGTAGCCGTGGCGGAAAAATTGGAACTTGTCCTGGGCCTTCGCATCCTTCATGTTGTCTTCCACGAATCCGTGCACCGTCTCCAGCGAGTTCGGGTTCAGGTTGCTTAGGAAGTCGTCGCTTTCCCCGGCCGTTGCATCGGAAATAAGCGGCTCGTACAGGCGGAATTCGGCCGGGCGCGCTTGCGTGGCCTCGACCCAATGAATCGTGCCCTTCACTTTGCGGCCGGTAAAGCCGCTGCCGCTTTTCGTTGCCGGATCGTACGTACAGCGCAGCTCGATCACATGGCCCGCCGCATCCTTCACGACTTCCTCGCATTTGATGAAATAAGCGTGCTTCAGGCGCACTTCATTTCCCGGGAACAGGCGATGGTAGCCTTTCACCGGTTCCTCCATAAAATCGTCCTGCTCGATATAAATTTCACGCGAGAACGGAATATGGCGAACGCCCATCGCTTCGTTCTCCGAGTTAATTTCCGCCTCCAGCATTTCCGTCTGCCCTTCCGGGTAGTTGGTGATGACCACCTTCAGCGGGTTCAGCACAGCCATGGTACGGGGAGCCTTCAGCTTCAAGTCCTCGCGGATGAAATGCTCGAGCATCTTCTCGTCAACGGTGCTGTTGCTCTTCACGACGCCGATCTCGCGGCAAAATTCGCGAATCGCTTCCGGCGTGTATCCTTTGCGGCGCAAGCCGGAGATCGTCGGCATCCGGGGATCGTCCCAGCCGTCCACAACCTTCTCGTCGACGAGGAGCTTCAGCTTTCTTTTGCTCATGACCGTATTCGTAATGTTCAGGCGGCCGAACTCGTATTGCTGCGGGACGCACTCCATTTCGCATTCACGGATGACCCAATCGTATAAAGGCCGGTGGTCGGCAAACTCAAGCGTACAGATGGAATGTGTGACGCCTTCGATCGCATCCTCCAGCGGGTGAGCATAATCGTACATCGGATAAATGCACCACTTGTCGCCGGTATTATGATGCTGCGCATGGGAGATGCGGTACAGCACCGGGTCGCGCATATTGATGTTCGGCGAGGACATATCGATCTTGGCGCGCAGCACCTTCTGGCCGTTCGGGAACTCCCCGCTGCGCATCCGCTGGAACAGGTCGAGGTTTTCTTCCACGCTGCGGTTGCGGAACGGACTTTCTTGGCCGGGCTCGGTCAGCGTTCCGCGCGTTTCCCGGATTTGATCCGCCGTCAGATCGCAGACATAGGCTTTGCCCTTCTTGATGAGCAGTACCGCCCGGTCGTACATTTCCTCGAAAAAGTCGGAAGCAAAAAACAGCTTCTCCCAATCAAAGCCGAGCCATTTCACATCTTCCTTGATCGATTCGACATACTCGGTGTCTTCCTTCAACGGGTTCGTATCGTCAAAACGCAAATGCGTCCGACCGCCGAATTCGTCGGCCAGCTCGAAGTTCAAACAGATCGACTTGGCGTGACCGATATGCAGGTAGCCGTTAGGCTCCGGCGGGAAGCGGGTGACGACTTCGCTGACTTTCCCCGTTTTCAGGTCGTCGGCCACAATTTGTTTAATGAAATTAGTGGATGAAGCAGATGCCGGTTTCGTAGTCTCCACGGTGGTATCAACCTTTCTCTGAAAAAATGCCAAAACTATTACTACTTATAATACACAAAATCGGCGGCAATTATAATGTTTTTCCGTATGAATCCGGATGAAACCGGTTTCTATGAAAATCAACGCGGTGAATGAAGAGTACCGGCTAATCGTGGTTTGTGAAACGGAAAAAGGAAATCCTGAATTTTCCATCACATCCCCTGAAAAACGGAGGAGGCCTGCGAACGGTTTAACACTCCCGTACCGTTGCGAACGCTATTACCGAGGAGGGATTCGCTTGACTATGAATAAAACA
Organism: Paenibacillus sp. JCM 9796; assembly: GCF_055379675.1. Lineage (NCBI taxonomy): Bacteria > Bacillati > Bacillota > Bacilli > Caryophanales > Paenibacillaceae > Paenibacillus > Paenibacillus sp. JCM 9796. The sequence goes on along the minus strand of NZ_AP043723.1, from coordinate 2,630,012 downwards.
CCGAACGGGCAGCCCGGCAAGGAAGACCTGCCATTCGAATATGAGAGGCATCCGGATTCAACCTATTTTCACGAGACGAGACGACCGTCGCACCCGTACGCCCCGCTTCCGATCCGCAGCCAAACCTACCGGAAGCCGTGGTACCGGCATGGCTGGCTGTGGCTGCTTGTCGCTTTGCTGGGGATCGCAGGGGTCGTCGCCGCCCTGTGGGCGGTGGCCGGCAGCATGGACGGCGTCGGCCGTGCCGTGCAGGAGCAAACAGGGGCACTGCGCGAGCAAACCGGCGTACTGGCTTCGGCAGGCGACGAGCTGAAGCGGCTGACCGCCAGCGTCAACCGCCTGACGGATACGATTGAAGAAGCAATCCGGAATCTGCGGTCTGCTATGTAAGGCCAGAAACCGCCGGGAGCTCCGGCGGTTTCGTAGGTGTGGGCGGGAAGCCGCCGGTCAGGGGCTGGATGCGTGGATTCGGGGGTTGCGAGCATGAGACGGCATGGCCGCATTGCATTGACACCAGGATGAAGCATCGGCTACGATAGCCTGAAACGGAGGGGAGCCTGTTCATGACGATTGAACGATTGATCGCTCGCGTTCAAGAGACGCACGGGCGGCTGCGCAAAGATATGCTGCAGCGGGTATTCGACGAATTTGACGGACAGTTGATGCAAATAGGAGAGGCGGGGCGCCGGCAAAAGTACGCCAAAATGGCGGGCAGCGCCTTTTCTTTTTTTCGCGGCAGCGCTTACCTGTTTTATTTCGATACGACCCGGGAGTGGTTCCCTTATCATACGCCCGCCGATCGTCCGACATGGATACAAGGCGACCTGCATTTTGAAAATTTCGGCGTATTCCGCAGCGAGCACGGCCGGTTTGTTTACGATGTGAACGATTTTGACGAAGGGTACCTGGGCTCGTACCTGTACGATATATTGCGGATGTCCGTGAGCATCTCGCTCGTATGCCGGATGAAGGGGTTGACGCCCGCAGAGGAGCACGAAGCGATTGTCCGTTATGCGGGCGCATACGACAAGCAGATTCGGCGGTTTGCCAAACGGAAGGAAGATCCGCGTACGCTCGTTTTCGATAAGGAGCATACGCATGGCCCGATTCGCAAGCTGTTGAAAAAGTCGGAAAAGCGGGCGGCCTCGCAATTTCTGGAGGGCATTACGACATTGACGCGTTCCGCCCGCCGCTTCACGAAATCCGCGGAGCTTGTGGCTCCGACCGCGGAGGAGCGCCGGATGCTGGAGTCGGCTTGGCCCGGCTACCTGCAGACGATCAGCGAGCAAGCCAAGCGGCCGGATGGCTACTACGCGATCAAGGATGTGGCGCTTAAGCATGGCTCCGGGACAGCTTCCATCGGGCTCGACCGGTACTACGTGTTGATCGAAGGGGAAGGCGGCGAGCATGCTCCAGACGATCACGTCATCGAGGTGAAGGAAGTGCGCACACCGGTCCCGGCTTATTTTCTGCCGTATCATGAGGCGTTCTGGGCTTATTTCGGCCATCAGGGCAAGCGGGTGACGATGACGCAGCAGGCGATGCACCATGAAGCCGATCCGTTCCTCGGGTATATGACGATGAACGACAGGCACTTCTACGCGCGCGAGCGATCGCCGTATAAGAAGAAGCTGAAGGCTGAGAAGCTGGCTAACGCCGACGAGCTGTTCGATGTGCTGGACTGCATGGGGCGGATCACCGCGAAGCTGCACGCCCGGGCGGACGCGGATGTGGACCATGGGCTGATGCGTTATCACAGCGAGGACGAGATCGCGGCTGCGATCGGGAACGATGTGGAGGCGTTCTGCGATTATGCGGCCGACTGGTCGATGGCTTACGCGCATCAAGTGGAAGCCGATTATCGCTTGTTCGCGGAATGGGCGCAGGAGCGGACGGCGGTGTATGCCGCGCAGGAGTAAGGCGGTGCGGGGCGAGGGCGGGGGGATGATGTAAGCCGCACAAGTGGAGGGACGATGACGCGTGGTCATAGCGGAACGGCTGTACGCGATTTGAAAGTATCCATGAGCCTTCTGCCGCCCTTCAGCGGGGCCGCTGCGCAACCGGAGAAGGACCGTCCGCGGGCAGGTGTCCGGACGGTCCAAGATCATCGTTATTGTTGCTGCCGCAGCCTTTCCAGTATGCGCCGCTTGCGGTACAGCATCGTGGCCGCCTCTGCGACGTCCTGCAGGGTGCTGCGGTTGAGCACCGCGCCGAACAGCATGCCCGCGATCGGAACGAGCTGGAACAGCTTCTTCCAGCCGAAGTTGTCACGGTAGGCGGCGACCACCTCGCGCCAGCCCTGCAGCTGCGAGAGCGATTCGGGCTTGCGGCTTTCGTTGCCGTAGTCGGCAAGCTCCTCGAGCACCGCTTTTTTGCCGACGATGTCGGCGGAAGCGAACTGCAAGCATTTGATGACGAAAACGCGCTCCGGTTTCTCCTTCGGATCATAGCCGTATACCATGGCTACTTCCTGGATGGTCTTGAGCGACAGCCCGAGGATGGCGGGAATATCGATGGCAAGCGTGAACAGGCCGCCGAAGCCGGTAGTCGCGCCCTGTGCGGTCGCCAGCTTTATGCGGTTGTGCGTGAGGCTCGCCGCGGCGCGGTTCATGACCGCAAGCGGCAGGCCGGGAACGTCCGCGAGCGTGAGCGGCGCTTCCTTCGCCTCTCCGCGAGCCTCATCGGATGCGGCAAGCTCTTCCTGAAGCCGGCTCAGAACCCCGCTCTCCGACACGAGATACCGGCCTCCGCTCTGCACGTAGCTGCCGACTTCGTCCATCGCCTGGGCCAGTTTCTTCTGGATGGCTTGGGGCGTTAAGCGGTCGAGCAGCTGAAAGGGCAAGCGCCCGATTTTTTCCCAAAACCACAGGTCTTTCTGGCTCTTCTCCCAAGTCTCGATATCGTTCAGCATGGCGAGCAGCGCTTCTCGGGATTCCGGGGTATGCGGGTAGGGCTGGATCGGATCGGTCGTCATGATACATACACACTCCTTTGCTTACTAGAGTACTACGAAATAGCGCGGAGCCGGATGCGCTGAACATGGAATCGGTCCCAAGCGTCGATATGAGCAGGAAGAAGTTATGACGCGACGGATGAATCCGGCTAATTACGGCGGTCCCGTTACCGGAGGGCGGGCCCTTGGAAAGGAGCGAAACGATGATACGAATCGGACTTGCAGGCTGGGGCGACCATGACGTGCTGTACGAACAGGGCGCCGCAGCGCGGGATAAGCTAAAAGTATACAGCCGCTATTTCCGGACCGTCGAAGTGGACAGCTCGTTCTATGCGGTTCAATCGCCGGACCAGTTTGCGCGCTGGGTCGGCGATACGCCTCCCGACTTCACGTTCGTTATCAAGGCGTATCAAGGAATGACGGGACACGCGAGGGGCAGCATCCCTTACCCGGACGCGGCATCGATGTTCCGCGCCTTCTGCGAATCGATAAGACCGGTGGTCGAAGCGGGTAAGCTGACCTGCGTGCTGTTCCAGTATCCCCCGTGGTTTGATTGTACGCGAACGAACGTAGAGCTGCTCCGGCAAGCGAAAAGACTGATGGGCGATCTCCCGCTGGCGCTAGAGTTCCGCCATCAAAGCTGGTTTACGGCGGACATGCGCGAGAAGACGCTTGCCTTCATGAAGAAGGAAGGCTGGGTCCATAGTATTTGCGACGAGCCTCAAGCCGGCGTGGGGTCCATCCCGACGGTGCTGCAGCCGACCGACGACGCGCTGACGATCGTTCGGATGCACGGCCGGAACGCGGCCAACTGGAATCAGGGCGGCGGTCCAAACTGGCGGGAAGTGCGGTATTTGTACCGTTACAGCGAGTCCGAACTGCTTGAGTGGAAGGCGCATCTGACCGGTCTGCAGCAGCAGACGAAGGAAATTTGCGTCATCTTCAACAACAATTCCGGCGGAGACGCCGCGCATAATGCGTTGGAGTTGATGCGGCTGCTCGGCATGCCGACCGAGCCGCTTGCGCCGCGCCAGCTCGGTTTGTTTTAGGTGTGCCCGTGCATGTCAATGAGCGAGCGACTTCCATAGACGCCCAATAACCTGGCCCATGGCCAGGCTATTGGGCATGCCGCCGTCTTAAGGATGCGATTCTTTGGTGGAGATCCGAATGAGCTTGTCGCTTTTCGGGTTGTAGCGAACGGTGACGTAGAGGGAGAACGGCTCTTCGTTTTGTTGCACCCACAGTTTGAATTGCTGCTCCGCGGCGTAAGGCGACAGTTCTTTGAGGCCGATGTACCGGTAATCGAGTACGCGATATTGCCGCTTCTGAGCCTCCTGAACGGCCAAGCGGCTCCACTTCGCATAGGACGGCTCCTGGCTTACGGATACGGACGACGGCAAGAAAGGTTCAAGTATGCGGGTCGCCTCGGCCCGCTCCGGAACAAGGATAGCGGCCATGAGCAAAGCCAGCAGGGACAGACGGGTAGATTTCATAGGATGCACCTCCACTTCTATTTTTTAATACTTGATCCGAATCCATGCGCGAGGAGCTGGATACTTCTTTGCAAGCGTGGATGTGAAGGTATATCTTGACAGGGAAGCCATATCCTCTTATCATAATATATGAATACATGCTCATATGTAGTGGTAATGATTCTGCATATGCTGTGACCAGAAGCTACGGAGCAAGGGAGGCTGATCTTATGGGCAATGAGCATTCTCCTCGGTCCGGAGGGACGAGCGGCAAAACGAACGACGGGTGCCGGCAGGAGGAAGACGCTAACGGGAAACACCGTCACGATCCGGAAGGCCATCATACAAACGATCAAGCGTGTAAACACGATCAGGATCACGAACACAACCATGAACACAACAACGATCACGCACACAATCACGACCATCGGCACGAGAAAAGTCACGCTCACGGGCATGCCCACGGCGGCGGCCATCACCACGGTCACCACCACGGTATCGGCGGCCACCATGACCACGGGCGCGAAGGCAATAAGCAAGGGTTGACCATCGCGCTGATAATTACGGCGGGCATTATGCTGCTGGAGTTTTTCGGCGGCTTGTGGACGGGCAGCTTGGCGCTATTGTCCGATTCGGGGCATATGTTGAGCGACGCGAGCTCGCTTGTCTTAAGCTTGATCGCTATCGGCTTCGCGGCCAAGCCGGCTTCCCCGGCGAAGACATTCGGCTTTTATCGCTTTGAAATTTTGGCGGCGCTGTTCAACGGGGTAACCTTGTTCGTCATTGCCGGCATTATTATGTGGGAAGCGTACGAACGCCTCCTCGATCCGCCCCAGGTCGCCAGCGGCACGATGATGGGCATCGCCGCGATCGGCCTCCTCGCCAATTTACTAAGCGCCCTGGCGCTGATGCGCAAGGGAAACGTGCACGAGAATGTGAACTTGCGCAGCGCCTATCTGCACATTCTCGGCGATGCGCTCGGGTCGGTCGGAGCGATCGTCGCCGGGCTCGTGATGTGGGCGTTCGGCTGGTACGCGGCCGATCCGATCATCAGCGTCGTCGTCGCGCTGCTCATTTTGAAAGGCGCCTGGGGCGTCATCAACCAAACGGTGCACATCTTGATGGAGGGTACGCCCTCGCGGATCCGTTTGCCGGACGTTCAGCAGGCGCTGCAAGGCATTGCCGGCGTTATCGACGTCCATGACCTGCACGTCTGGACGATTACTTCTGGGCTCGATTCGTTGAGCTGCCATATGGTCGTCGAGGATCAGGCGGACGGCCAGCATATTCTGCAGCAGGCCATACAACTCATTGAGCAGCGGTTCGGCATCGGGCATGCGACGATTCAGATTGAAAACTCGACCATTCGACACGAAGAGTTGAAGGTATAACGCAGCATAGAAGAAGGAGCGGTCATGCATGAATAAGTCGGTGGATGTGGCTGTCATTGGAGCAGGTCAAGCTGGACTTGCGGTTGCCTATTATTTGAAAAAAAGGGGTATATCGTTCCTTTGCATCGATCGTAACGAAGCGGTCGGCGATGCGTGGCGTTATCGGTATGATTCGCTCGTGCTGTTTACGCCGCGATGGTACAGCGCCCTGCCGGGAAGAAGCTTGGAGGGGGACCCGAACGGTTACCCTTCGAAGGACGAGATCGCCGATTATTTGCAGGCGTATGTGACGGACTTCGACCTTCCGGTTCAGCTTGGCACCTCCGTACAAGCGCTTGAGACCGCCGGCGCCCGCTATCAGATCCGTACCGATCAAGGCATAATTACCGCCAATCAGGTGGTTGTGGCGACGGGGCCCTTTCAACGACCTGCCGTGCCGCCGCTGGCGGGCGGACTGTCCGCCTCGGTTGTGCAGCTGCATTCCAGCGTCTACCGGCGTCCGGAGCAGCTGCAGCCCGGGCCGGCGCTGGTTGTCGGCGGAGGCAACTCCGGGGCCCAAATTGCCGTGGAGCTCGCAGCATCCGGACGAGAAGTCGCATTCTCTGCGGCGCACGCGCTCAAGTTTATACCGCTTGATGTGCTCGGCCGAAGCGTATTCGGCTGGATGGACGCCCTCGGCATTCTGGGAGCACCGCGGGACTCGAGGATCGGGAACTGGCTTCGGAAGCGGAAGGATCCCATATTCGGCCGAGAGCTTGCCCGCTGTCTCAAGCGAGGGAACGTGCGCTTAATGCCTCGAACCGTCAGCGCCGAAGGCGACATCATCCGGTTCGAGGACGGATCGGAGCAGCGCGCGGCGAACGTGGTCTGGGCGACGGGCTTTCGGCCGGACTTCGCCTGGATCCGCATCCCGGGCGCCGTGGATGCGCAGGGGCTTCCGGTACATAAGCGAGGGATCGGCGCCCATCCGGGACTGTACTATGTCGGGCTGCCCTGGCAGCATTCCCGCGGCTCCGCACTGGTGGGCGGGGTGGGAGAAGATGCGGAATTTGTCGTGGAACGCATATGCATCTAGCGCAGATTGTTCCATAGCTCGCATAAAACACCGCCGATTGTCCCACATTAACAGCGATTAATGTGGAAAGGAGGCGTGTGAGATGTCCAGATACGATTCCAGCTTACAATCGCAAAATCCGATTTCCCAAGCGCAAAATTCAGTGGAGAAAGCTCACCATGCCGTCACGCAAGCCCAGTCCCATCCGACCGCGCAGATGATCGAGCAGGCCGAGACGGCTGTCGACAAAGCGCAGCGCTCCATTGCGCAAGCCGTCGGCCATGAGCACGCAGAGCAGCCGATGCAGCTGGCGCAAGAGTCGCTCGCAGAGGACCAAGCGGCGCTCCAAAGCGTGAAGCCTTCGCAATCCTGAGTCCTGAGGCTTCGGCGTACCGTCGCCGTCATCGACCAAGAGACCGCCGCCGCGGCTTTGCGCCGCGGCGGCTTTTTGGTGCGCCTCACAGTCGCACAATCTAGGTGGTTCAAATCCACTCGGTAACTTTACCCTTTAAAGTGCCGTAGCCGAAGCAGAGGTCCTACCTCCGGAAGGAGAAGGACTGGCAGGGTGTCTCTCGCGAGGGAGAATCTGAAGGGCCTACAGGCAAAGTCCAGCCCGGAATGCGGTGAACCAGAGGTGGCGGCGATGTTGGGTGACCCGCCCAGAAAACGGGGAAACCTGTGCGAATGCGCATATCTTGCAGGAAAGCACGAAAGGGATATGACCTGCAAGGCTCATCGACGTGATTAGGGTCAGGATGGATGGAACAGAATGTGCAGATGATCGAGGGAAGTCTCGTAGTCTCCTTGACGCAAACGCGGGCAAGGTAGGGGAGGTATAACCCAAAGGGGAAAGCCAAGCCGACGGGCTGCGAGATGGCGGATCGTTCCATAGTAGCGAGTAAGTCCGAGCCGATGAAAGCTGGTAACAGACTGGAGGGGAAAACTCGGATGAGTATGCGCGGATTTTTTTTTGAAGCGGTTGTAAGCTTTGAAAACTGCGAGTCGCATAACCTGCTTCCACTTCAAAAGAGGGAAGACAGAGGCAAAGGGAACGTGCTTCGTCAAAGTCTGTGAGTTCGAGTGAATGGAGATCGTAAGCGCCTTAAACAGAAGGGCAGTGCCAAGAGGGTGCGTCCCGCCGATGGCGAAAGAATGTCAAAGGACATAGGACTGCTGGCGACCTGAGTACGCACTGCGAGGTTGAAGCGATTGGCGAAAGCCTAATACGCAGCCGCGAAGGGCTGAACAAGCAAGGAATCGATCTTTGTAGCAAGGACAAGATCAGCTTGGTGAGTAGCGGTAAAGGTGGTGAAACACCAATGAAACCGAAACGAAGATACTACTCCTTGATCGACAAAGTATACCAAATGGACAATCTGTACGAAGCGTGGCTATCGGTCAAGAAGAACCAAGGAAGCGGCGGAATCGATGGAGTAAGCATCGAAATGTTCGAGAAGAATGTGGGTATGAACCTACGGGAGCTCCAAAGGTTGCTACAACAAGGGCGTTATGAGCCCGACCCTGTTCTGCGACATTACATTGAGAAGGACAACGGGAAGCAAAGACCGCTCGGTATTCCCACCATTCGAGATCGCGTATGCCAACAGGCGGTACGCCAAATCATAGAGCCGATCTTCGAGCAGGACTTCTACTACTACAGCTTTGGCTTTAGACCTGGATATTCCGCGCACCAAGCGATTCATACGATTCGGCGAGCAAAACGCGGCGGATACGACTATGTGGTAGACCTCGACATCATGTCCTTTTTCGATGAAATACCGCATGACATGCTGGTGGAAAAGGTACGTGAACGAATAACTGACGGGAAAGTGCTGACGCTCATTCGCGGATGGCTTACCGCGGGAGTCATGGAAGATGGCCAGTTCCATGAAACGGAAGTCGGGTCCCCGCAAGGTGGTGTCATCAGTCCGCTGCTTGCGAATTTGTACTTGAATCATTTCGACTGGGGAATGAAGGAGAGAGGCTTTGCCGTGGTCAGATATGCGGATGATGCCGTCATTCTTTGCAAGACAATGGAACAGGCAGAAGAAGCCTATAGAGCGGCGAGGACGATACTGGAAGAAGAACTGCGGCTGCGGATGCATCCGGAGAAAACGAAAGTGGTGCATTTCGACGAAGGGTTCCGCTTCTTGGGGTTCGACTTCTGGAAGAATTATCTCATCTTGCCGGACGCCAAAGTAAAGAAGTACAAAGATAAAGTCCGCAAGATCACCCGTAGGCAGCAAGGGAACAACCTTGAGGAAATGATCAAGAAGCTGAATGAAGTGTCGCGAGGATTTGGAAATTACTTTGGGATTGGGAACGTAAAGAGCAAGTTTCAGCGGCTAGACGAATGGTCACGCATGAGAGTACGAGCTTTCATGCGGAAAAAGAAGTCTACGGTTTCAAACAGGCTTATCCCGAACAAAGCGTTGGAAGAAGCTGGCATGGTATTTCTAACAAACCTACTCACCACACGTTTCTAATTCAGGTGTGAAATATGCAGCCCGGTGACGGGTGAAGACGACTCGCTCCTGAAGATGGGGAACTGACGAAGGAAAGCCGTGTGCGGGAAATCCGCATGCACGGTTTGACGGGGAGTCCGGGGAAGTAATTCCCCGTCTTACCCTACTCAGGACAAGGCGAACCGAACGGTCTTTGGTCTTATCGCGAGGCCCCCTCCGAAATGTTGGTTGCGCTTACAACCTTGTTCGACAAAGGGGCTTGGGCGTTAACCGATGGGCCATACACCGATTTCATACTGCCGCCGATTTCGCACGTATGATACAATGAGCAGGAACGATATTCGTGTAACGGCGCCAGGCGGATTGGCGGGAAAGGAAGACGCGTACGCTTATGAAGGAGGGCAAACGCATACGTGCGGGAGAACAGGACAACCGGATGCAGCATGCGGCCTTGATCGAGTGCATTGAGCAGGAGCTGCTCCCCGGGCTGCGCATTGCGAGCGAGCGGGAGCATGAACCGGTCACCGTGTATGAGGTGCCCGGACCTTGGCGGACGCTTGGCGTCGGTAATTACGCGGCTGTGCTGCTGCATCCGGCTTGGCCCGATTGGGTAGTGAAAGTATATGCGCCGGGGCGTCCGGGGCTGGAAGAGGAAGCGGAAGTGTACCGGCGGCTGGGCCGGCATCCGGCGTACTCGGAATGCCTGCATGCGGGGGCCGGGTATCTGGTGCTGCGCCGGTTGACGGGCATCACCTTGTATAACTGCATGCGCCGGGGGATCCCGATTCCAAGACAAGTGATCGAGGATATCGACGAAGCGTTGAAATATGCGCGCAAGCAAGGGCTGAATCCCCACGATGTACATGGGAAAAATGTGATGCTGCAGGACGGCCGGGGGAAAGTGGTCGACGTTTCGGATTTTTTGAAAGAAGAGCCGTGCGAGATGTGGGACGATCTGAAGCGCGCCTACTATCGCTTTTATTTTCCTTGGGTGCGGCGTGTGGAGTTTCCCGATTTTTTGTTGAATTCGGTTCGCAAAGGATACCGCGTCTGGAAAAAGTGTAAGCGCACAGTCTGCCGCAAAGGGTGAAACCAACTTTTGGGTGGCTCGTATGAACGTTTAAGGTTGGCCATCGGCAGTCCATGCGGCAGCCGTTCGATATATACGATGAGGAGGCTTTGCTCGATGTCTTTTTTTAAGAAAATGCTGGCAAGCGTAGGAATTGGATCCGCCAAGGTGGATACGGAATTGGATTCGTCGCAGGTGAGTGTGGGCGGTGCAATCAGCGGGGTCGTTCGCGTACAGGGCGGGAGCACGGAGCAGCAGGTCGACCGTATTTATTTGTATATCAAAACAAGCTACGTCAAAGAGGAAAACGACCATAAAGTTACACGGGAAGCCGAAATCGGCAAGTTTCTGCTGACGGACGCGTTCCTGCTGCGGCCGGATGAGCGCAAAGAAATTCCGTTCAGCTTCCGCTTGCCGGAGCAAACCCCGGTTACGCTGCGCAACGCGCCGGTATGGGTCGAAACCGGATTGGATATCGAGATGGCTGTCAACCCGACCGACCGCGATTATATTCAAGTGACGCCGAGCCAGGAGATGCAAACGGTACTGGACGCGCTGGATGTACTCGGCTTCCGCTTGCGCGAGGTGGAGAACGAGTATGCGCCGCGCCTCGGCGGAAGACTGCCGTTCGTGCAGGAGTTCGAATTCGTGCCGACGACGCATTTCCGCGGGAAGCTTGATGAGCTGGAGGTGCTCTTCTTCCCGAAAGGCGGCGACTTGGAGCTGTTCCTCCAAATCGACCGCCGGGCAAGAGGCTTACGCGGCATGTTTGCCGAAGAGCTGGGGCTGGATGAGAGCTTCGTCCGCTTGACGATTCCGGGCAGCGAGCTGCGTTACGGTGCGCAAACGGTCGCGTCTAAATTGAAAGAATTGATCTCTCGGTACAGCTAGGGGACACCGAAACTTAACCGACCCGCCTGCATGAAGGCAGGCAGGCCGCGAAACAAGTCCGTCTGCGGAAGCAGGCGGACTTTTTGCAAGAGGGACGGGATGCCTCCAACCGGAATTTGAATGTCAGGGTTTGCATACGGCAGACTCACCAGCAGGCAACGAAATAAGCTGACGAGGGGACTGTTGTACCGTGAAGTTTTCGAAGGAAGGGCATCCGGGGTATAATGAGTAACGACGAACATCCGGAAATGGAGATAACGACAGCCTATGCAGGAGCTTTATGAGATTGTTGACCGTCTGGTCAGAGAAAACACGCTAATTCAAGCGACATTGAGCCAGCCCCGCCGCAACGAGCCGGACGGCTGCTCGAAGGTGACGGTGAAGCCCGTCATGCTGAAGGGGGAGCTGCATTACCAGTTCAGCGCCTTCTTCGGGCCGAAGGTGAAGCACGAGAACGTATCCCCGGCGGAAACGACCGGCAAGCTCGTCCAGTGGCTGACGGACGACTTCAGGCAAGGGCTGCTGCAAGCGGTCGAGGCGGATTATCAGGCGCTGCTCAGCAAGAAGGGCAAGCTGGCCGTGCTGCGCAAGCCGCCGACCAAGAAGGCCGATACGGCAAGGCCGCCGGAGCATAATCGCAAGAAAAACTACGTGCTCGAAGAGGGAACGCAGATCCCGTTTCTCGTGGAGCTCGGCATTATGAACGCCGAAGGCAAGGTGCTGGCCAAGAAATACGACAAGTTCCGGCAGATCAACCGGTTTCTCGAGATGATCGCCGACGTGCTGCCTCATCTGCCGCAAGGACGAACCTTGAACATCATCGATTTCGGCTGCGGCAAATCGTATTTGACGTTCGCGCTGTACCACTTCCTGCACGAGATGCGGGGAATGGACTTGCGCATCGTCGGCCTGGATCTGAAAGAGGATGTAATCGCGTTCTGCGGCGCATTGGCGGACAAGCTCGGCTTCGACCGGCTCCGCTTCCTGGTGGGCGATATCGCCCAATATGACGAGCTGCGTCAAGTCGATATGGTCGTTACGCTGCATGCGTGCGATACGGCGACCGATGCCGCGCTCGACAAGGCGGTCCGCTGGGGAGCGTCCGTTATTTTGTCGGTACCCTGCTGCCAGCACGAGCTGTTCCGTCAAGTCAAGAGCGAGGCTCTCGCGCCGCTGCTGCAGCACGGCATCCTGAAGGAGCGTTTCGCTGCGCTGGCGACCGATGCGATGCGCGCCAAGCTGCTGGAGCTGGCCGGTTATAAGACGCAGCTGCTGGAGTTCATCGATCTGGAGCACACGCCCAAAAATTTGCTTATCCGCGCCGTCAAGAACGCCGCCGCGCTCTCGCCGGACGAAGGGGCAAAGCTGGCGGCGGAGTATGCCGGTTTTCGGGATTTTCTGCATGCCGATCCGTATTTGGAGCGCGCTTTGGCGTCGGATCTGCCTGCGTTGACTAGAAATTCCGGACAAGACGGAGCTTTGTAGGCAAGCAGGCGAGGGGATCTTATTCGTCGACTTTGCGGTTACACATCCAAAGTTTGCGGCGAATAGCGAGCGCTCCGCATGCAGGGGAATTTCATACGGTTGGCCGGAGCCTTGGCGGCTCCTTTTTATTGCGGCGGGCGAAGAAAAGCAGCGGGGTGACTGAAGTAAATATGCTACAATGAGGCTGTTGCTTAAAGTGGGAAGAGGTGCTATGGCGTGGGATACGTGCTGCTGCTGCTCGCGACGCTGTCGTGGAGCTTCGTCGGTATACTGGTAAAGACGGCCTCGATGATGCTGGATAGCATGACGATTACGTTCATGCGGTTCGCGTTGGGCGTTGTGTTCCTGGGCGGATTTCTGTGGATCAAAAGGCATCCAATCAAAATTCGTTTCGATATGAAGTGGATTTGGCTGGGGGCGGCGGGGAAGTGCTGCAATTATTTTTTTGAAAATATCGCGTTATCTATCGGGTATTCTTACGGAAATATTTTGGTGACGCCGATACAAACCATCATTCTGCTGGTCGTTTCCGCCGTTTGGCTAAAAGAGAAACTGACGGTCCGGGCTTGGGCGGCAGCGCTTCTGTGTATTGCCGGAGTGCTCCTGATCAGCTGGAACGGGCTGCCGCTCGCGCTTCTGCTGCAGGGAGGGGCGTGGACGACGGTGCTTTACGCGATTTCGGGCTTGGGAACGGCGTTTCACGTGTTAAGCCAGCGGATGCTGATCAAGGAGATGGATGCGGGCAACATGAACTTCTCGGTGTTTCTCTGGTGCTCGCTGCTGATGGCGCTTCCGCTTCCGTTCCAGGCATCCTTAACGGGCCCGGTCGGCTTGTACCCCATCTTGGCGCTGGCCTTGCTCGGGGTTATTACGGGCCTCAGCTTTTACTGGTTCTCGCAGGCGCTCCGCGTAGTCTCTTTCCCGGTAGCCGTCATCATTAGCAATTGCGGCGTATTGTTTTCGATCTTATGGTCGTATTTATTTTTTCGGGAGCCGATTACGGAGTACATATTGGGCGGCGCTGCGATTTTTGTAGTCGGGCTGCTGGTGCTGAACTTACCGATGCGGCCGGCTAAAGTGCGTCAAGCGGGCGGGCTGGAAGCATCGGATGGACGATAGGCTTGATGCCGGTTGAAACTCCGTTGAAGCTCGGATGAAAGTCTGTTGAAATCTGTTGAAAGTCCGATGGAAGGAGGGGATTCGGGTGAAGGATTGCGGAGACGGCGAAGCGGAGAGCGGGATCGGGAAACTGTCACCGGCACGCGGCGAAGCCGGGAGCGGGCAGCCGCGGCAAGGCCCCGCCGGGGACGAGCCCGGAGCCATGGACCGGACGCATGCCCAGTTGGGGAGCCCCCGCCTTACCGGGCTGGCGCCCTTCGCCGACGACGCGTCGAGTCTCCTGATCCTTGGCTCGATGCCTGGCGAAGCTTCGCTGCTGGCAGGCCAGTATTACGGGCATCCGCGCAATCATTTTTGGCGGCTCTTGTATGCGCTGCTGGACGGCGGCGAGCCGGATGCGGACTATAAAGCGCGCGTACAGTTCGCGCTATCGCGCGGCGTGGCGCTGTGGGACGTGCTGCGCACCTGCGAGCGCGAGGGCAGTCTGGACGCGGCGATCCGCCAGCCGGAAGCGAACGATTTCGCCGCGATGTTCGGGATGCATCCGCGCATCCGGCATGTGTTTTTTAACGGCAGCGCGGCGGCCGAGCTGTTCCGGCGGCATGTCCGCCCGAAGCTGCCGGCCGGCGACGGCAGGACGTACCGGACGCTGCCGTCGTCCAGCCCGGCCCGGGCGATGAGCTTCGAAGCGAAGCGAGATGCCTGGCAGCCGGTGCGGGACGCCTGGCTGGAGCTTGGGAGCCCCGGCGGCAGCCGGCGGTGAGCCGGCTGCCTGAAGGCGGCCGCGCAGCCAGCGGGCCATGCCGCCGAGGCCGGCAAGCACGGCGAACAACCGCAAGACGCCATGCCCCGAAGGGCGGCGTTTTGCGGTTGTTTTCGGTGCAGCCGTCAGGACGGCCGGGCGCGGTTATTTCTTTTCCTTTTGCGTCGCGCCGGGTAAATTTTTCGTGGTTTTCACATTTTCTACGGTATCGTTGACGAACTCCAAATCTTGATTCTCGGCGGACATGGAAGCGGTGCCCTCGTAGTTGCCTTGATGCTTCTTGTTCTCGGACATGGCGTGATCCTCCTTTCTCGCCATAGGATCGGACTTCGATTATTAACGTGCGCAGCCTGCTTGCAAAATATGCTTCCTGACTGCGGGCAAAGGCGGGGCGGGCCGCGGCTCGGAGGCGAATGCCGGATGCCTGGCATGGTATACTAAACCAAAAAGATCCCCAACGCTCGAAACCCGAGGAGGATGATGGCGATGGCCAAGCAAAACGTGAAGGTGCCTTTCGGTTACGAACCCCCGAAGTCGCGGGAATCGGAGCGCGGCAGCTTGTGGGTGTACGACAGCTTCGCGGACTATTCGCTGCAGGAGCTGCAGCCGCTTCTTCGGTTGGCCGAAGAACGGAGCATCGCGAAGCTGGTGTTTTATCCGCTGCATGAAGAGACCGTGCGCCGCATGGAGAAAGAGCCGGTCGAGCCTTACTACCGGCGTGTGGACGCGCTGGAAGCTTTGCTGGATGAGGCTGAATCGGGCGTGGATTGGACGATTGAGCGGTTCGAAGGCAAGCGGAAGAAATATACGCCGATGGACACGGCCTTCCGGTTTCTGGAGGAAAAGTACGCCTCCCCGTACTTCGTGTATGTGAGCGCAGCGATGGCCGGCAGGCTGGCCGGTTACGAGAGCTTCGAGCCGTGGATCAAAAAAGTGCGCATGTTCATAGCCGGTGGCAGCGGCGAATTTTACTCGGCCCATCCGATGCTGCAGAAGCACTCGAACCGGTGGGAGCGGGTGTAGAAGGCGGCGGGGGACGGGCTAAGCGGCGGCCCGTTTGTCCGCGCCGGGGACGCTTGCACAGAAAGTGGAGGGATGGCGCTTGATCGGGCGAGGGGGAAGGCGTCCTGCGGAGAGAATGGAATGATGTTGCCTTATTCGAACGATGTTCGGATGACAGGCCGGAAGAAGATGTGAATAGCGAGCCATAGTCCGCTATTTGCGGAATAGGCTCGCTGACGGAGTCAAGCCAAGCTGGCGACAAATACGAGAGCCCGCCCGGGAGTCACCGGGCGGGCTCATTCGGGTAGGCGGTGGCGGGAATTAATCGTCGGGCGTACGGTCCACGAACAGCCTGGTGACCGGCGTTGACTCCCCCTGCCGCACCTCTTGTTCCGTTGCCTTCTCCTCCAGCGGATCGTGCGTGTTCATGCCAGGGGCGACGGCAGGTTCATGCGGATGCGCCGCCGGGGCGTCGTCATGCGTCATGCCGTTCGCCTCCTTCCGCGTGTGCATAAGCGATAAGCGTAATCTCATCGCCGGTCAGCTCGGCGAGCTTCGATTCGGCTTGCCGAATGATACGAACGGCTTCGTCGGTTTGCGGCAGCGAAGCAACTTCGTATCGGTTCGTTTCGATTTTCATACGGGGCCTCCCTCGATTCGTTATTCCGTTCCACAGGGAACGCAAATAGGTTTCCCGCCGGGTGACGGGGGCATACCGAAAGCCCCTCGCCGTAAGGGTAAGGGGCTTTCGGTATGCGGGAGGAAGTGCGGCTTAATCGTCATCGTCGTCGTGCTTGCGGTTTTTTTTCTTGTCCTCTTTGCGGTCGTATTTATTCTCGAAAAACCTGTAGTCACGTTTATCCGGCTTTTCTATATCTTCCTCCGACTTTCTCTGTCTTTCACGCTCTTGATCCTCCGCTTGCTTGCGAGCCTGCTCGATGCCGCGCTGCACTTCTTCCGGTACGGGAAAATCTTTCACCGGCACCCCTTGCAAAGCGCGGGTCATCATTTCCTTGAACAGCGTCGCCGGCACGGCCCCTCCCGACGTCGTCAAGTAATGGTTGCGGTCGGTTTGGTCGTACCCGACCCAGACAGCGGCCGCCAATTCGGGTGTAAACCCGACAAACCATGCATCTTTGGCGCCGTTCTGGCCTACCGCGGCGAACTCCTGCGTCGCCGGCAGCTGGGTTGTTCCCGTCTTGCCGGCGGTTGGCCGCCCGTTCAGCAGCGCGGCCTGGCCTGTGCCGGACGTGACGGCTTCCTGCAGCAGCGTCCGCAGCGTATACGCATGGACCGGCGCGGTCACGTCCGTCCGCTGCGGGTGCGCCTCGATCACGGGCTTGCCGTCCTTGGTGGTGATGCGCGTGATGGCATGCGCTTCCTGCATGACGCCCTGGTTGGCGATGGCGGCGTAGGCCTGCGCCATCTGCAGCGGCGAGACGCCTTCGGACAGCCCCCCGAGCGCCAGGCTGAGATGCTTATCGGCAGCCGGCAGCGTGATGCCCGACCGTCTCAAATAATCGAGCCCGGTATTCAGGCCGATTTCGTTCAGCAGCCAGACGGCGGGAATGTTCCACGAGCGGGTGACGGCTTCGCGCAAGGACACTTCTCCGCGGGTTTGTCCGTCCCAGTCCCGCGGCCGGTAGCCGCCGATATCGAGCTCGCCGTCAAAGAGCATGGAGTCGGGCGTATAGCCGTGTTCCAGCGCGGGTCCGTACACGGCCAGCGGCTTGAACGTCGAGCCCGGCTGGCGCTTGAGCTCGGTGGCGCGGTTGAAGCCGCGGTACGTCTGCTCGCCCCGTCCGCCGATCACAGCCCGCACGGCGCCGCTGGCAGGCTCGAGCACAACGGCGGCCGCCTGGACGAGCTTCTGATCCGGGCTTGCCGGTAATAGCTCTTGCCGGGCGAATACGGCTTCCGCCGACTGCTGCACAGTGAGGTCCATCGTCGTATGGATGCGCAGCCCCATCGTCAGCAATTGCTGCTCGGTGAAGCCGTATTTCGTTTCCGCTTCATCCATCACATAATCGACGAACGCCGGAAATTTCCCCTTCAGCGATTCGCCGCTTTCCGCCTTCAGCCGGATCGGTTCGGCAACCGCTTGCCCGTAATCGGCCGCTTCGATCAGCTGCTGCTCTTTCATTAAGGACAATACGAGATTTCGTCGTGTCAATGCTTCCTCGGGATGCTTGACCGGTGAATACCGGGAAGGGGCTTTCGGAAGCCCGGCGAGCAGCGCGGCTTCGGCCAGCGTCACCTTGTTCACCGGCTTCCCGAAATAATGCTGGGCGGCCCCCTCGACGCCCCACTGTCCTTCACCGAAATAAATGCTGTTCAGATACAGCTCGAGAATCTCGTCCTTGCTGTAGGCGAAGTGTATTTTTATGGCGTAGCCGAGCTCTTTTATTTTACGGGTTAGCGTTTTGTCCGAGGACAAGAACATATTTTTGGCCAGCTGTTGGGTGATGGTGCTGCCGCCTTCGTCGAAAGAGCCGGATTGAAGATCGCGCATCAATGCGCGGGCGATCGATCGCAGATCGTAGCCGCGGTGCTCGTAGAAGCGCCGATCCTCGACCGCGACGATCGCGTGCTGCAAATGCTTCGGCATTTGCGCTAGCGGCACCGGCTCGATTTTGGACGACGAGAGCTCGGAAACCGGCTGGCCGCTTGCGTCGAGCACGAAGCTCGCTTCAGGCAGCGGATGCTCCAGCTTGCTGATATCGAGACCGCTGATCCAGGCCGAAGCGAGCCCCAGACCGAGCGCACCAAGCAGCAGGCCGAACAAGACCGCCCACAACCATGGCCGGTACCGTCTGCGTGGGGCGACAGGGATCGGATGGTATGGGCTGGCGAGCGGCCTCTGCCACCCGGCCATAGAAGCGTCGCCCGCCTCGGCCGGGCCGCTGTCGCGAGGCGCGCCCGCATCCGCCCGGGCCGCCTTGCCGCGCTGCGCCCCGGTTGCTGCCTCGGCCTGCACCGCGGTACCGGCGTCCTTGTCACGGGCGGAGCGCCAGGTCGCCCGCATCGTTCGCGCCGGCGAGTCATTCCGCAATTGGCCCGTGTGGGGCGTTGAGTCGGGTTGCTGGGGTGGTTTCATAGATCTGCCCCCTATATGTGATGCGCCATACTGGCGTAAAATTGAACTGTTCCACGCACGTTTCAGGCGTCTGTTTAATGTATTCGCAAGCTTCGACACTTTTGTGCAGGTGGACGAACTGCAAAAAGAGCCCCCGAAACCGAATTCCATCCGGCGGAGGCTCTTGGCGTGCGTGTACAACAATGCTTATTACTGAATCGGGTCGGGAATCATACCATTCTCGCGCACTTGGGCGTTTGTCGGCATCTTGGCCATCACATGGCCCAGTCGCTTGACATCTTCCTCATTGCCTGCCATCTGCCCGTTCATGGCGTGTTCAATCGACGTCGACGCCGACTTCTTCTTGACCGGGCCATTCTCCAAATATTGCGCGAGATCGAGCATAATGTCATCAGCTGCGTCCGCCACGGAATCGGGAACATAGCCCCGGGCCGCAAAGGCCGCTTCGTTCAAATTGATGTGCGTCATCCCGTTCTCCAGGGTATGCGCGTAAACGCGAAACGGATATTCCTTCAATGTCACAGGGTCGCGAAACGACAGTTCGTAGACGGTGCCTTCTTTAGCGGACGATTCGGTAAAGCCTACAACAGCGAGCATGCTGTGCACATGGGCAAACGGTTTGGCGATCGACGGCAGCGTTTTTTTACGGGACATACGGAACACTCCTTCGATAGAAACTTCGGCGCCCTCATTTGATCCCTGAGGACCGCTGTGGAACCGAGTACCCTGTATTTACCCGTCATGGACAAGCATGAAACCAGGTTAGGGGAGAAAGGGGCCAAAATACCTGTATTTTTTCCAAAAACCGGGATTATTCGCGAGTCACTCTTCATTTTATTTCCAAAAAAATTGAATAAAATGACGGAGCGGTGACAACAGTATAAGTAGCGGAGACCGGTCTGGCGCCTCACAAGAGGGAACGAAGCCGCAAATGGATGCACTACGCGATATTCGCGGTAACCATGGGGCTTTTTTAAATCGATGCTTTCCCGGTATACGAATACCGTGGGGTTTTTGTCGATCAACGCCCTGACGGTGACGCTAATCGTAGGGCTGGAATATGCGCTCGTCTATCGGTACGTGAATTGGTTTCACGGGAAATTTGAAGCGTTGAGAAGCTAGGTGTCCTATGTATTGGCTGGAACGTTTAATATTAATTACCGTCGTCATGATCTCATTTGGCATCATTTGGCTTATTCCGAAGGGACAGCGATTAAAGGCGAATTTCGTATTTCTATTTGCGGGTCTGCCGGCTTGGATTTTGGGGCTGCTGGTGGTTGAGCTCGGGCTCATCGAATACCCGGTGCGGGAATTGCATCAAGTTAACCGAACGAGCCTTATCTTCGAATACTTGGCGCTGCCGGTCCTGTGCGCGTTGTTTACTGCGCGGTATCCGGAAGGCGCACCGGTCTGGAAGCGAATCGGCTACTATGTGCTGTTCTGTTCCGCATTGACGATAGCCGAATATATGATCCAAAAATATACGCTGTTGATTCGGTACGTCCGTCTGTGGGACTGGTATTGGACCTTTGTCTCCGAAGCGTTCGTGTTCTGGCTTACGCGACGGGCCGCCGTTCTTTTTTTCAAAGACAGGAAACCGGTCAAACCGGTGAAATAAGCTTGGATGTACAGGTACAGGTAAGGCCGCTGCGTCAGCCCGATGGTTCGGTTGCTGCTGCAGCGGCCTCTTTCGGTCAACCGACCGGCCGTCGGTGCTGCGGTCGCGTACGATTGAACGGCGGGCCGGACAGCAAGTATAATGATGATGAACAATCAGATTAAACCGACTTGCTTTAACCCGTGCCAAATGCCGTCTTCGGAACTGGTAGCGGTGACACGGTCGGCGACGGCCTTCACTTCGTCGGAGGCGTTGCCCATGGCGATGCCGGTGCCTACCCAAGCAAGCATTTCCTTATCGTTCAAGCCGTCGCCGAAGGCGTAACATTGGGCTGGCGCAGCGCCGACCGCTTCCAGCAGCTTCTGAATGCCCACTGCTTTCGAGCCGCCTGCGGGCATGACGTCGGCTGCTAACCGGTGCCAGCGGTGATACCGGTATTCGGGGAAGCGGGCCGTATAAAGCGGCTCTTCCTCCACCGGGCAGAACAGGTACGCTTGATATACGGGGGAATGGGTATAAAAGAGCGGATCGACAGGCGGGTATTCCAAGCTGAGCGCCCCGAAGCTGGCGTCGATCAGCGGATGAGCCGCATGGGATGCGCACAGCATCGCATGACTGCTGAACGCCAGACAGTGTCCGCGTTCCTCCGCGAATTCGCACATGTCGCGAAGCCGATCCGGCGGCAACCGGTGGGCGTATATCTCACGGCCTTCGTACACGACGTATTGGCCGTTGGCCGACACGTAGGTGTCGATGTTCAGCTCCTCGCGGATCCACTCGAATTGACTGGGCGTCCGGCCGGTTGCGATAGCGGTTCGGATACCGCTGCGCTGCAGCAGCCCGATGGCCTGTTTGGTCGTTTGGGGCAGACGGTTGCGCTCGTCAAGCAGCGTGCCGTCGATATCGAAAAATACGATGGTCTCGTTCATGGTTTATACACCTCCGGGTGATGGCATTGTGCGGCAGCCGTCCCGCCTGGCCTCGGAAGCGGGCATCCTGAAAATGCTCCCCCATCGTCTATAGGCCGAGCGTTGTCCCGCTGTCCCGCCGCCTGGCGAAGCGCATCCGCGAGTCTGGCCGCTTTGCGCTTCGAAAATCAGCTTATCTTGTGAAATGCATTTCATGTCAAGCGATTTTTTCGCAGAACGGCTCTACATGGGGCTTGGCTATGGCCAACATCAAACAGATCGCCCGCACGGCCGGCGTGTCCGTCACGACCGTACCCGCGGATGCTGCACGATCGCGTCACCGGCCGCACGGACCAAGCCGAAACACACGGGCTTCTTACCGGCTGATGGAGCGGAGGACGGTGTAGCGGGCGGCCGCCAGCGAGCTCGCCTTATGCGCCATCTGCGGTCCTGACGGGTTCAGACGGGCGAGAGCGATGACGTTCCGTTCGTTTCAAGGCTCTCCACGTCCAGACCGCTCCGCTGAAGTCGATCAGGCTAAGCGCAACGAAAATCGGCTTCAGCCAGCCGAATGACACGAAGACGATCATGAACAACAGGATCGAAGCCCGCGTGTACACGGTCAGGTAGAAGAAGCCGCGCATGTTCTCCCGCGCCGCCTGGAAATAATCGAACGCCAGGTACAGCAGGAACAGGCCGATCAGCCGGAGCCAAATATAGCTCTCCGCCGTATAGCCGAGCAGACCGGACAACAGGCCCGGGGCCAAGAGCAGCGTCAAGCTGAGCGCAAACATGTAAAAGCTGAAGTAAAATACGGTTTTGGCCGGATACGTCATTCCAGCATTCCCCCACAACCATGGTATGATAGATAAATAGATCATCGATCGAAAACGGAAAGCGAGATTACGGTATGCGAATCAATAAATATATTAGCGAAACCGGGCTTTGTTCCAGACGAGAAGTGGACAAGCTGGTCGAGGCCGGGCGCATCACGATCAACGGCGTTAAGGCGGAGCTGGGCAGCCAGGTGGGCGAGGGCGACGATGTGCGCATCGACGGCAGGCCGATCCGTGCGAAGAAGCCGGCCGTGTATATAGCGCTGCACAAGCCGGTAGGCATCACGAGTACGACGGAGCGCCACGTACGCGGCAATATCGTCGATTTTGTCGGACACCGCGAACGGATCTTCCCGATCGGCCGTCTGGACAAGGACTCGGAAGGTCTGATCTTGATGACGAACGACGGCGACATCGTCAACAAAATTTTGCGCGCGGAGAACGAGCACGAGAAGGAATACATCGTCACGGTCGATCGGCCGATTACGGCGTCGTTCCTGCAAGGGATGGCCGGCGGAGTCCATATCTTAGGCACCGTTACCAAGCCGTGCGTCGTTCACCGGATGGACGAGCGGACGTTCCGCATCATCTTGACGCAGGGGCTCAACCGCCAAATTCGCCGCATGTGCGCCGCCTTCGGGTACGAGGTGCGCCGGTTGAAGCGGACGCGCATCATGAACATTAAACTTGGCGGCCTGCCGGTAGGCAAGTGGCGCGATCTGGCGCCGGACGAATTGGCCGAATTGCTGCGCCGCATTGATCATGAGCCTTCGCGGTGATTGGCGGCAAGCCGGTCGCCGTAATCCCCGACTGCCGGGCATTCCGCATCAGTGGTTGAATTTGTAGCCGATCCCGCGAACGGTCAAAATATATTGGGGATCGGCCGGATTCGGCTCGATCTTCTTGCGCAGGTTGCTGATATGGACAAGCAGGGTGCGCGTATCGCCGTTGCTGTCGACGCCCCAGGTCATTTTGTACAGCTGCTCCAGCGACAGCACTTTGCCCGGCGTGCGGGCCAGATGCAGGAGCAGGTCGAACTCCTTCGACGAGAGCGGCGCAAGCTGGCCGTTCACGCGGACCGTCCGGCTGAGCAAGTCCATCTCAAGGCCGGGGAACGAGAGAAATTGGGCTTCTTCCTTGTGCTGCTCTAACAGATGGCTGCGGCGCAGGTGCGCCTTCACCCGGGCGACCAATTGACCCGGGCTGAACGGCTTCGTCATGTAATCGTCGCCGCCGATGCTGAAGCCGAGAATGATGTCCATGTCTTCGCTCTTGCAGCTCAGGAACAAAATCGGCGTCGTGTAGTGCTTACGGATTTGGCGGCATACTTCAATGCCGTCCAGCTCGGGCAGCAAGATGTCGAGGATGACCAGATCGGGCCGGTGCTCCTGCACCATCTCGACCGCTTCCGCTCCGTTCGAGGAGCTTAATACTTCGTATCCCTCTTTTTCCAAATAAAGTGTAATTAATTCGACAATTTCCGTTTCGTCGTCTACGATTAATATTTTTTCTCCAGACATCGAGTTTCTCCTCCAAATAGCCGTCCGCTGTTGAATTCCCCATTCCCAAAACTTGTGGTTTCATATACGATAATAGACAGAATTGGCAATAACCAACAAGAAAGAAAGTGGTATCGATTTCCAGAAACATCTTTTATTATAAATGGTTTCGGGTGTTTATTTCCATACTTTTGTTTGCCCTGCTCACGTCGGTATCCGGCTATCGGCCTATGGCCGCGTCCAACGAGTATGCGGGACAGGCGAATCGCGGCGAATTATCGCTGAGCGGCTACGACTGGGCAGGCGGGCCGTACGTTCGGCTGGAGGGCGAGTGGGAGTTCTATTGGGGGGCTCTGCTGACGCCTGATCAGCTTCACGCCGGGGAACGGCCGGAGTCTTCTTATATCCGGGTGCCTGGCGCCTGGAACGGTGCAGCCGTGAACGGAGGGAAAGCAAGCGGCAGCGGGTACGCCACGTATAGGCTGATGGTCGCACTGGATGGGAAACCGAGAACGTATGCGTTGAAAATGCCTTATGTCGAAACGGCCTATACCGTATGGGTGAACGGCGAGCTGTTGGGGCAGGTCGGTCAGGTCGGCAAGGATGCGAACGGCTCGCAGCCAAAGTTTTCGCCGCGGACGCTGCTGATCGGCTCCCCGGGTCCGACGCTGGAGCTGGTCGTACAGGTGTCCAATTTCCATTGCTTCAGCGGGGGCATGCAGGATTCCCCTATATTAGGGCTTCCTGAGCGGATCGATGCGGAGCTGCAGATGAATTTGTCGATTGAGACGATCATGGTCGGCGGGCTGCTCGCCATGGGCATTCACTACATGGTGTTGTATCTGCTGCGAAGGAAGGAAAGGGAATCGTTTTATTTCGGATTGTTTTGCCTGCTTGTAGGCATTCGAGCGCCATTCCTGGAGGCAGGCGTCATTTATTACTGGATGCCGAATCTGGATTGGCTCGTCGGGAAGAAGATCGAATCGGTTTGCTTTTTCCTCAGCATTCCGGCGATCGTCATGTTCGTGCACCTGCTCTATCCGCAGGAAGTGAAACGCGCCGCCGTTCGGCTGATGTTCGGACTCGGCATGACGTGCACGGTACTTGTCATCGTACTGCCCGTCCCTTGGATGACCTATATGGTGCCGTATTTCGAGTTGGCGACGATGGTCTCCGGCGTGTATATCGTCTTCTGCTTAGCTGTAGCGCTCTATCGCGGGCGGGAAGGGGCGACCTTCGTCATCCTCGGTACCGCCGCATATATCGCGGCGGTGTCCGTCAAAAAGTGGTTCGATCCTCAATACCTCCATACCGGGGAAGTGGCGTTCATCGGCTTATTCGCCGGCGCGATGCTGGCTTCGTTCGTGCTTAGCGTCCGGTCGACGAAGGCTATCGCCTCGGTGGAGTCGTTGTCCCGGCAGATGCGCGAGATGAACGTGGGCCTGGAGCAGAAGATTCGCGACCGCACGGCTGAGCTGGAACGGATCAACCGCAGCCTGGGGCAGGTGAACGAGGATTTGGCCCGGATGGAGACATCCCGGCGGCATCTGCTCAGCAACATCTCGCACGACCTCGGCACTCCGATGACGCTTATTCAAGGATATGTCGAAGCGTTGATGGACGGTGTCGTACAGCAGGAGCAGCAGCAGAAATATTTGAAGCTGATCCACAACCGCATTACCGGATTGAATCGGCTGATCCAGGATTTGTTCCAGCTGTCGAAGCTTGAAGCGCGTCAGATGGAATTCGACATTCATACGGTCAGCACGGACGAGCTGTTCCGCTTTTTCGACGAGCGGTACGAGCTGGAGTTGGCCGGAGGCGGGCTTCGCTTCGAGACCGCTTCGTATATCCTGCACCCGGGAGACGGCCGGCCGGCACTTGTCAAGGTCGACACCAACCGGATCGATCAGGTGCTGACCAACATCATCTACAACGCGGTGAAGCATACGCCGCAGGGCGGGCTGATCCAGTTGCATTTTATCGTGGACGAGCATTCGCTCGTGGTGCAGGTGCAGGATAACGGAACGGGCATTGCGCCCGAGGATTTGCCGTACATCTTCGACCGTTTCTATAAAAAGGACAAGTCGCGCAATACGTCCGGCGGCGGCAGCGGTCTCGGTCTTGCGATCGCCAAGGAAATCGTCGATTTCCACGGCGGCCGCATCTGGGCTCAAAGCCGGCTCGGTCAAGGGGCGTGCATCGCTTTCATGCTGCCGCTGGTCAAGTGAACCGCTTGATCGGCGGCTGCTTCGCGCGGAGGCCCCGGGCGCGCTGATCGGCAGGAAGCGCAGATGTCCGCGATGATCCGGGCCGCCGACTAAAGGAGCGAGCGGCGGTACTCGGAAGGAGACGTCTGGTACTGGCGCTTGAACTGTTTAGAGAAGTGAAGCGGATCTTGGAAGCCTACCGAGGAGGCGATTTGCTCTACGGTGAGCTCGGGCCGCTCGCGCAGCAGGCGGCGCGCTTTGTCAAGCCGCAGACGGAGCAGGAACGTGACGGGGCTGACGCCGGTATGCTCCTTGAACAAGGTGGACAAGTAGGCCCGATTGTAGCCGAGCGTCTCGGCCATCAGCTCGATGGTAATCGGCTCCGCGTATTGGGCCGACAAGTACTGCAGCGCCTGCCGCACCGTTCGTTCGCCGCCTGTCGCCGTGTCCGGGAGACGCGGCTCCGCGGGCTGCAGCGTCTCGGCGAATTCGGCCAGCAGCAGATGCAGGCAGCCCGTGGCTTTCAGTCCAGCCCCGGGGGTCCGCGCCTGGAACGCTTCCTGCGCTTGCTGGAACAAGGCCGCGATGCCGCGGTTGCCGCCCGTCCGCACAATCGGCTGAAGCGAGCTGAGGCCGATCCCGGCAAGCATCCGCGCCGCTTCCGGGCCATCGAAGGCCATCCAGCGATAATGCCACGGGCGATCGTAGTCTGCCATATATTGGATCAGTGTCCCGGGCTCGATCAGGAACGTGTCGCCTGCGCCGAGTTCATGTGTTTGCCCCGCGCACATATATGTTCCGCGCCCGGACAGCACGTGATGAAACAAATAGTAATCGACGACCTTCGGCCCGGGCCTGTGCCCGGGCTTTGTCTGGCTGTTGCCGGCGAATAGGACGACGAGACCGCCGTGTTCCTGAGACGCATTCGGGTTGGATACGACGTAGTAGCTATCGGCGCGTTTGTCGTAAGCGGCCACCGCGATCCCTCCTTCAGGGTAGTCGGACAAGGGCCGACTTCCGATGTCGCCGTAAGTATACCATGGGAATCTAACATTTTTCCATATCCAGCTGACATCATTCCATAGTTTCCCGCGTCCGGCCTGGCTATACTTAAAAACAATGAATGCAAGATTGTATGCCGCGATTCGGCGAAATTTGCACAGCAACCCTATTCTAATCGCCTGAGGTGAGCCGCGATGGCCGATATTGAAGCGTTAAAAGAACGGTTTGTAGCTTTATACGGGGCGGAAAATCCGCATCCGATCCGTGTGTTTCACGCGCCGGGGCGCGTTAATTTGATCGGGGAGCACACCGATTATAACGGAGGGTACGTGTTTCCGGCGGCGCTGACGTTCGGCACGACGATGCTGCTCCGCAAACGGGACGACGAGCTTGTCGGATTCGCCTCGACCAACTTTGAACGACACCAACATATTTCCATTCAATCGCTGGAGAACAACCCGGAGGACGGCTGGATGAACTACCCGAAAGGCGTGATCCGGGAGCTGCAGCAGCGCGGCGTTGCGGTCGGCGGCTACGACATCCTGTTCAGCGGAGCGATTCCGAACGGGGCCGGTCTTTCCTCCTCGGCTTCGATCGAGGTCGTCACGGCTTTCGGTCTGCTGACGATGGAGGGGCAGCCGACGGATCAGGTACAGATCGCCCGGCTCGCTCAGAAGGCGGAGAACGACTTCATCGGCGTGAAGTGCGGCATTATGGACCAATTCGCGGTAGCGATGGGGAAGAAGGATCATGCGGTGCTGTTGATGTGCGATACGCTGGAATATAAGCACGTTCCTTTCCAAAGCGGTGCGTATAGGCTGGTGATCGGCAATACGAATAAAAAGCGCGGGTTGGTCGATTCGGCCTACAACGAGCGCCGTTCGCAGTGCGAGCAAGCGGTGCGCGACCTGCAGGCGAGGTATCCCGAGCTCACGCTGCTCGGACAGCTCACGCTCGCGCAGTTCAACGAAGCGCAGCACTTGATTGCGGACGAAGTTGTGAAGAGGCGCGCCCGCCACGTGGCGGAAGAGATCGATCGCGTGCTGCAATCGATCGAAGTGCTGGAGCGTGGGGATTTGGCGGCGTTCGGCCGACTGATGAACGGTTCCCACGAATCGCTGCGCGATTTGTATGAAGTGACAGGCTTCGAGCTCGACTCGATGGTCGAGGCGGCTTGGCAGGTGCCCGGCGTGCTTGGCGCACGGATGACCGGCGCGGGCTTCGGCGGCTGCACGGTATCGCTGGTCCACGAGGACAGCATTGACCGGTTTATCGATGAAGTAGGCCGTTTGTATGAAGACAAGACCGGTTTGAAAGCCAGCTTTTACGTAGGTGACATCGGGGACGGCGTGAAAGAAATCGAATAAGCAGGAGGCAAAGAGGACCATGGCTGTATTGGTGACAGGCGGCGCGGGCTACATCGGTTCGCATACGGTGGCAGAGCTGCTGGCGAAGAACGAGGAGGTTGTGATCGTCGACAACCTGGAACAGGGCCATCGCGAGGCGGTGCTCGGAGGTAAGCTGTACGTCGGGGATATCCGGGATAAGGACTTCTTGGACACGGTGTTCCGGGAGAACGCGATCGACGCGGTCATTCATTTTGCGGCGAACTCGCTCGTTGGGGAAAGTATGCAGAACCCGGCCAAGTATTATCACAATAACGTATACGGCACTTTGTGTCTGCTGGAGAAGATGAACGAGCACGGCGTGAACAAAATCGTTTTCTCCTCTACGGCGGCGGCCTACGGCGAGCCGGAGAACATTCCGATTCTCGAGACGGACCGCACGCTGCCGACGAACGCTTACGGCGAAACGAAGCTGGCGATGGAGAACATGATGAAGTGGTTTGACGCCGCACACGGCATCAAGTACGTATCGCTGCGTTATTTTAACGCGGCCGGCGCGCATGAAAGCGGGCGGATCGGGGAAGATCACGATCCCGAGACGCATCTGGTGCCGATCATCCTTCAGGTGGCGCTCGGCCAGCGCCCGCACATCTCGGTGTTCGGCGAAGATTACGCGACGCCGGACGGCACGTGCATCCGTGATTATATCCACGTGTCCGATCTTGCAGACGCGCATATCTTGGCGGTGAAGAAGCTGCTCCGGGGCGGCGAGAGCCGCATATACAACCTCGGCAACGGCATAGGCTTCTCGGTCAAGGAAGTGATTGAGATTGCCCGGCAGGTGACCGGCCATCCGATCCCGGCGGTCGTGGAGGCGCGCCGCGCCGGAGATCCGGCGGTGCTTGTGGCCTCGTCCGAACGGACGCGCGAGGAGCTCGGCTGGCGGCCAAAGCGCGACCGGCTGGAGCGCATCATCGCTTCGGCGTGGGCATGGCACCAAAGCCGCCCGACCGGCTACGAGGCGTAGACGTCCGGACGCGGGGAGCGCTGGAAATGCGCCCGGGGGCGGGCAAGCTGTAAACCCGGAAATACCGTGCCGTGCCGGAGTTAATCGGAGCTCCGCTATTTCGCCAGGAGGCCGTGAAGCGATGGGCTTTAAGACTTTACCTAGGGGTGTAGAGCACATGCAAAACGAACGGGAACAAGAGATCGAAGCGCTGCGCCGGAAGGCATCCTGCGATGTGGAACGGCTGCTGCAGTTCGGCCTCCGGCGCAAGCTGCTGGAGCCGCCGGACTTGTATGCGGCGCGCAACGGGCTGCTCGACTTGCTGCGTCTTGACGAGCCGTTTGCGGGGGAGCTGCCGGCTGCACCCGGCGAAGACGTCAGCGAGCTGCTGGAGCCGCTGCTCGACTACGCAGCCGCAGCCGGTATGCTCGAGGACGACAACACGA
This sequence comes from Paenibacillus sp. JCM 9796, assembly GCF_055379675.1. Lineage (NCBI taxonomy): Bacteria > Bacillati > Bacillota > Bacilli > Caryophanales > Paenibacillaceae > Paenibacillus > Paenibacillus sp. JCM 9796. Next base: position 2,600,380 of record NZ_AP043723.1, on the reverse strand, counting down.
CGCTGCGCGATTTGCTGGACGCCCGCATCATGGGCGTTATCATGCCGCGCCCGTCCGAGCTGATTCATCGCTTCTGGGCAACGGCCGAGCGGGACGGAATCGAGCGCGCGACGGCCGATTTCTACCGGCTGAGCATCGACTCGAACTATATTCGTATGGACCGCATTCGCAGGAATCTGTACTGGCTCGCCTCGACCGATTTCGGCAGCCTGGAAATTACGGTAAACTTGTCCAAGCCGGAGAAGGACCCGAAGGAAATCGCAATGCTCAAAAATGCGAAGCAAAGCCGCTATCCGAAGTGCTTGCTCTGTGTCGAGAACATCGGGTATGCCGGCCGGCTCAATCATCCCGCTCGGCAAAACCTGCGCGTCATTCCGCTTGAGCTGACCGGGGAACCATGGTGTTTTCAATATTCGCCTTACGTCTATTACAACGAACACAGCATCATTTTCGATAAAGAGCATCGTCCGATGATCATCTCGAGGCATACGTTCGAGCGGCTGCTCGATTTCGTGGAGCGGTTCCCGCATTATTTTGTCGGGTCCAATGCGGATTTGCCGATCGTCGGCGGGTCGATCTTGAGCCACGATCACTTTCAGGGCGGGCGGCACCGGTTTCCGATGGAGCTGGCCCCGGTGGAAGAGCGGTTCGGGCATCCGTCCTACGGCGGGGTGAAGCTTGGCGTGGTGAAGTGGCCGATGTCGGTCCTCCGCATATCAAGCCGTGACCGGGTGCAGCTGCTGGAGCTGGCCGGTGCGATTCTGGACGCATGGCGCGTTTACAGCGATCCGGACTGTGACATTCTCGCTTTCAGCGATGCGCCGGACGGGACGCGGGTGCCGCACAACACGATTACGCCGATCGCGCGCAACAACGAAGCGGGGGAGTACGAGCTGGACTTGGTGCTTCGCAATAACCGGACCAGCGAAGCGCATCCTGACGGCATTTTCCATCCGCATCGGGAGCTGCACCATATCAAGAAGGAGAACATCGGGCTGATCGAAGTGATGGGGCTCGCCGTACTGCCGGGACGCCTCAAGGACGAGCTTGAGCAGGCGGCGGCTCTATTCACGGGCGAAGCGGAGCTGGATGAGCGGATCCTGGGGGATGAAAGCCATCCGCTGCATAAGCATGCGCCGTGGCTGGCCGAATTGGCGGCGAAATACGGGAAAGGCCTGTCCCGCGGGCAAGCGGAGCAGGCGCTGCGCGAGGAAGTCGGCCGCAAGTTCGAGGCCGTGCTTCGCGACGCGGGCGTGTACAAGTACGGCGAACGGGGCCGGGAAGGGTTCCGACGATTTATTCGGCACCTCGGCTTTGAGGCTTAAACAGCGAAAACAAACAGGGAACAGGACTTGGTCGTGCACGGCAACATGCACCGCCGGGTCCTGTTCTTTGCATGCAGCGGGCTCTTGGTTCCAAGGCACTATGCGTGTAGGGGCGGCAGAGTCAAAGGTCTGGGTAGGGGGAAGAAAACACAAAATTTTATGTATAAATTTCACATATAATGCGACGAAAGTTATATTATTTATGTTATGATATATGACATACAGAGAAAAGCATTCTAGTTGAGGATTTGGAGGGTGCATATGTTTGATTGGCTTGGTTTTCAAAAAGGGCTTCCGCTTTGGTGGTCGTATCGTCTGAATCGCGGGTTAAAGAAAGATGTCGAGGACATTTTCGAGGGCATCGCTTCTACCCGCAAAGAGTTGTTGATTGATTGGGCTAATGAATATTGGGGACATTTGGACCGCTTGCTTGCTTTGCTGCAGGGTTCCGCAGCGTCGGAGACGCCGCTGTGGCGGCAGCCGGAGCCGGAGCAATGGGAAGATCACTGCACCTCGATGCGTCAGCGGGCTCCGGATTTTTCTGAAATTTTTCTGTTAAATGAACAAAATGAAGTGGTCCACTCCACGTATCCGGCACATCGTACCACGGTCTATGGCGAGCAAAGCGTGATTGGTCTGGGGCTCAGTTATGCCGGATCCGGAGTGGAAGGGCGCAAATGCTTATTCGGCCCTTACAGCGACCCGACGACGCTGAAGATCGGACCGAGCACCTCGTCATTTCACGATGCCATGACCCTGCTGTTTATCGTGCCGATCGTCGAGTCGGGCGTATGGCGAGGCGCCTTGTGCGGACGCGTGCCTAACGACGTGATCGGCGATTTGATTCAACGCGAATCCGGGCACGTGTACCCCGACTCGGGCGATAACTATTTGTTCATGGCTTCCGCCGGGCTGCAGACGCACATCGCTCCCGGCACGGCGCTTTCGCGCAGCCGGTTCGAGGACCGGACGTTTACGCACGGGGAAAATTTGAAGGACGGCGTCACCACGGATTGGGGCCAAGTGACGGTGAAGGAGCATACCGAGCTGGAGCTGCGGTTTACCGATCCGGCGACCGGCGATCTTCATCCCGGCGTAGCGAACACGATTAAGAACGGCAGCAATTTATTCGTTGAATTTCCCGGTTATTCGGACTATCGGCACATTCCGGTTATCGGTAAAGGCGTCACGTTCCGGCTGCCGCATTGCCCGGACCTCTGGGGGATGATGTGCGAAGGCGATTTGGAGGAAGTATACCGGGTTCGGGGCACGAACTGGCGGATGTTCCGTCTTCAACTGCCTTGGATCGTGTCGGGCTGTGTGGCCGCCGCAGGGCTGATCGGTTGGCTGGCGGCAAGCGCGGACGTCCCGTTCTGGCTTGCGGGAGCGGCCGCAGGGCTTCTGCAGCTGGCGATCGGTTTGGTGACGGCCTGGGTGATCTATGGCAAAGGAAGCGCGCCGCTTGCGAGGCATTTACATCAGATTCAGCGGTTTATCCGCATGAACGCCGAAGGGAAGGGCGACTTGACGCAGCGTCTGAAGCCGGAGATGTTCCAAGGCGACGAATCCCGGGAGCTGGCCAAGTGGATCAACAACATGATCGACTCGCTCGAGGGGGTCATGCTTCAAGTGAAACGGGCGGCGGCCGACGTGCTGTCGAGCCAGCGGCTGCTGAACGAATCGACGGATACGACGGCGGAATCGACGGATCGAATGAGCGGCAAGATTAATGATATGATCGGCAGCCTTCGCAAGCAGCTGCGCGATATCGACCAAGCAAAAGATGCGGTTGAAGAGATGAAGGAGACGCTGCGCGTCATCGAGGCTAACGCTTCGGGTCAAATCGCCGTCGCGCAGAACGAGGTCGAGCGGATCGGGGACAAGATGGCGCACATTTCCGCCAAGGTCGAAGAAACGAATCGGACGATCTCGACGTTCATGGAAACGACCCAGCAAATTAAAAACGTACTGCAGGTTATTGAGGAAATTTCATCCAGGACGAACCTGCTGGCGTTGAACGCCGCCATTGAAGCCGCCCGCGTCGGCGAGCACGGCAAAGGTTTTGCCGTCGTCGCTACCGAGATCCGCAAGCTGGCCGACTTGACCCGGCGTTCAACGGAAGAAATCCATGAGACGGTACAGCATATTTACACCAATGCGGAGCAGGCGTTTATTTCGATGGGGGAAGGCACCAAGGTGGTGGAAGAAGGGAGTCTGCTCGTGGCGGCCGCTTCCGAGCTGCTGAACAGCGCCTCCAGCAACGATTCGTTGAAAACGCAGGTTATCGACGAAGTGGTGAAGCTGATGGAGCGGATCGCCGAAATCAGTAAAGACAACCGCGTCATCTCCCGGGAAGTCGAGGGGAATGTCCAGGAGCTGATTTCGGACACGGTGCAGGTGAAGCTGACGTCCAAACGTGTCGAATCGATTACGGCGTTCTTGGAGCACCTCGTCAATCAGTTCCGGCTTAACGATACGCGCATCCGCTAGCGCGAAGACATTTACGGCAGCGCTAGGCAAAGGCGTCCGGCTCTTATGAGCCGGACGCCTTTTTTGGGGGGGGGTCAATCGAGCGCTGCGCAGTAGAGCTCCGTACATCTTCCTGACCGTTGTTGTGGCCGATTAGGTAGAAGGCCCGAGGCCTGTGACGGCCCGAACCGCATTTATCAATATAAAAACGCGCGGCTGACGATGACCAGCAGAATGAAGAGTACCAGAATTACGCCCGTGGAAGTGAAACCGTGACCTACATGTGACATTGTTGTTTCCTCCTTAAGGTGGTTTTGTGCTTTCACACCATACATCTTATGTCGGGGGTGCAGGAGCGGATTGGGCCAATGTCACCGTCCCTGATTTTTCAGCGGATGCCTATAGCGGTTCTAAAAACTGGGGAAATATCGCATATTAGAGGCATATCGATGAAAGGGAGGGATGAGCTGTGAGTTTTCTTGGAAGCTTGCTTCGCGCGGCCGTCTGCGTCTGGCTGTTGGGCGCACAGCCCGCAGCCGGAAGCATGGCGGCCGGCCGCTCAGGCGAGCTTTGGGAGGCTGCGGGGCCGGTTGGGGCTGCGGGCCCGAATGCGCATTCTGCTGCACCCGGATCTCTCACGCCGCCCGCGGCCGGCCGCTCATCGCCGCTGACCTTCGCGGTGCTAAGCGACATTCACGTGCAGAGCTGGGATCGCCAGGCGATCCGGAAATTTGAGCGGGCGCTCGACGACTTGCACGGTGCGGCGCCTGAAGCGGAGGCGCTCGTGCTGAACGGCGATTTGGGCGACGGCGACCCGGAGGACTATAGGACGCTGCAGCGGCTGTTATCCGAACGTCCGCATCCGGGCGAAATTCACTTCACGCTCGGCAATCACGAGTTTTACCGGATGTGGCACGGGGCCAATCGGCAATGGCGGCCGAAAGGATTCCCGAACGGAGAGACGGAAGCGGCGGCCATCGGACGGTTTCTGCGCTTCACCGGCCAACCGAAGGTGTACCGGGAACGGAGCCTGCACGATCGCTTGTTTCTATTCCTGGGTTCGGAGCGATACCGGCTATCCGATCCGTCTTACGGTGAAGATGCGTTCCTTAGCGAGGAGCAGCTTCGTTGGCTGGAGCGGCGGCTGCAGGCGGAGGAGCCTTCCGGACAGCCGATCTTCGTGTTTCTGCATCAACCGCTGCCGAATACGGTAGCCGGAAGCGGACGCGGGCGCGGCGTCGTGCAGCACCGCGAGCTTCGGGACATACTGTCGCGGCATCCGCGGGTGATTGTGTTCTCCGGCCATACGCATGCGGGGCTTGGGCAGTCCGGGACTGTCGTCGCGGACCGGCTATTGTCCGTAGCCGGGTCATCGGTCAGCCGCCCGGAATATGAGGGGCCGGCTGAAGCTTCCGGAAGCGCCGACGACCGAAGCGAGGGGCTGGTCGTACGTGTGGAGCAGGACCACGTTGTCATTCGCGGCCGCGATTTCCGGCAGGGGCGTTGGATAACCCGGACGGAGTGCCGCTTTGAGCGAGGCATGTGGCGAGCCGCCGCACCGGACATGCCCAAATAGACGGTACGAACATGCGTACCGTCTATTTGACCTGCGCGTCAAACCGTGCCTTGCTTCAGCGTCGGTTCAATCTGGATATGATCGCTGCCTGTCGTAATCGATTCAATCTCGATGCCGCTCTGGGCCAGCCGGCTGCGAATAAGGCTTTCGTCCTGCGGCGGGAAAATATATGCCGGGCGGCGATCGTTATGAAACATGAGATGCTCGGCGACCTGAAGCAGTTTATTTACGGTAAACGGCTTGCGCAAATATTTCTCCGAATCCTTCTCGTAATAGTCGTGCGGCGGCTCGAGCGCCGTGGAGACGATAACCGGCGTGCGGTGAAACTTGGGATGCCTGTACAGCTCGGTCAGGAAATCCCACCCCGATTGGGGCCCCTTTAAATGAATGTCCACGATGCACAGCCGCGGCGGATATTGATCGACGCGTTCCAGCGCAAGAAGCCCTTCTTCGGCGGAGCGCACGTGAATCGTCGGGATTTGCAGCTTCATCAAAGCGACTTGAATCAGCTTGGCGGCATTGTCATCGTCTTCCAGCAGCAGAATACTGCCTTCGGCATTTCCGACCTGATAAGCGTTCAAGGTAACGGTGAACACGCTGCCCTCTCCCATCGTCGACTCGAAATGGATGGAGCCTTGATGGGCGTCCATAATCTCGCGGACGATAGACAGACCGAGGCCGGTACCGCCGATCTGCCGCCGGTCGGAGTTATCTACGCGGAAAAATTTGGTAAACATGCTGCCCTTCGCTTCTTCCGGTATGCCAAGCCCGTAGTCCTGTACCTCGAAGCTGACGGTACTCCCGTTCTCGCGTATCGTGATGTCAACACGGTTCGCTTGGGGAGAATACTTGACGGCGTTGCTGATCAGATTGTGCGCCACCTGCATCAGCCGGTCGGCGTCGCCCCGCACCCACACCTCCCGTTCGGGTCTGTGCAGCCGGATTTCATGCGTTTGCTCCGCCTTCCATGGCTCGGCGACCTCCCGCAGCAGCGCGCCCAATTCGACGGGAACGAAATGATAGGCCTGTTTGCCGGATTCCATCCGCTGCAAATCCAGGAAGTCGTTAATAAGCGTGGACAAACGGCCCGCTTCCTTGTACACGGTTTGCAAATATTTGCGCTGCTTCTCCGGCGTCAGCTGGCGATGCAGCATAATTTCGATGAAGCCCAGCACGCTGGAAAGCGGCGTTCGCAGTTCATGCGAGACGGTGCTTATAAATTCGTTCTTCATCTCGTCGATTTTCTCTTCCTCCGTACGGTCGCGTACGACGAAGAGGAAGCCGGAATCGGGCCGTTTGGACGAATCGCCCATCTTCGTGGCGTACAATTCGACGTGGCGCATCTGGCCGTCGTCGGTCGTATAGAAGAAGCGTTCTGTAATATTATCCGTTCTGCCCCTCAGCAATCCTTCCACGGAAGACAAGATTTGGCCGCTCGTCGGGGTGTCGTTCCAAATTCGAATGGCCGTGACGATGGATTCCCCGACCTCATGCGAGATGTCGAGGAAGTTTTTCATGCGCTGATTAAGAAATAGGATATGACCATGCCTGTCGCACATGATCATGCCTTCGTGCGCGGATTCCAAAATGTTCTCGATCAAGTCGCGCTGCTCCTCGATCATCCGCTTCTCTTGCTGCAGTTGTTCGTTTAATTGCTCCAGCTTCACACTCTGCCGCCGGCGCGCCTCATTCGTTTGCTGCGCCATAAAGGCGAGCCCGAACTGGCGGATTAAGCCCTGAGCGAGGCGTACCTTCTGGTTGGAGGAGGACGTAAGGTAGCCGGTCAACAGCAGAAATCCGATGCTTTCCTGCCGGTCGTTCAGGAGCGGGAAATAATAATCGGCAGCTTGCCGAATGCCAAGGTGGAACCCGCGTTCCTGCTCGGACACGTTGCGGACCGATTCCAGCATCCGCTTCTCCAGCAGAACGCGTCGAGCGGTGCCGTATAATTCGCTTTGACGCGAAGCGGGAAGGCTGGACGGGTAGCCGATGGCGTAAATCGTTTCAAATAAAGGATTGCCCGCCGTATCGCTAGGATTATCGCTGTCGCTGTGGCCGCCTCGAGCTTCGTCCAAAGCCGCTTTATTGACGACGAGCATGGCGGCATCGAGCTGCAGCGTTTCGAGCAGGGCGGGCACGGAGGTGTTCAGGAACGCGTCCAAATGTGTAGCTCCGGTCAGCTTTTCCTGATATCCGGTAATGGCTTCCAGCTCGCGTTCGCGCTCGGACAGCTTCTCCAGCGTCGACTCTTGCTCTTCCTGCTGCGCGATGATTTCCTCGTTCTGCGTCTCCAGGCTCTCCGCCATGAAGCGGTACGTCTCCTCGCTGTGGCGCAGCGCCTTCTCGGCCCGGGCGGCGCGTCTGAAGATAATGACGGAGAGGATGACGGCAATAGCGTCGGCCGCGCCTCCGATCACAAGGATAATGCGCGCCAGACGTTTGGCGTTATGGGCCGATTGATGCGCGTCGAGGGCGATTTGATCGATTTCGTCCATCACCTTACCATGTGCGTCCCGAAACCGGTCCATATACGTCTTGCCGATCGATACGCTCTGTAGAGCGGTGTCTCTCCGGCCGTCTCTTATCAAATCAAGTTGCCCGGCGTAATAATCTTGCAGCTGCCGGATCGACGGAAGCGCCTCGACGGTCATCACAGTATCGAGACGATCGTATTGTTGTTGATAATCGGACAGCGCGCGGAGATCGAGCTCAAGTTGCGCCTTACCGGCATGATAAGGCTCCAGGAACTTGTCGTCGCCCGATATTTCGTACCCGCGCAAGCCCGTCTCCATATGAATGAAGTCGACCAGCAGATGTTCAGCCAGATTGTTCAGGGGAATGACTCCGCTGACGAGGTTCTCCAGCTTGGCTTCGGTATTGGCGGAGGCAATGAAGCTGGATACGCTGACCATCGTAACGAGGCAGACGATGATAGCCGAATAAACAATAGGCATCTTGGAGCGGAGTATATTCATTGCATAACCACCCCTGAGGTAAAATAAAAAGTCATCTCCCATTATTCGACAATTGTACAGCGAATTCCTCTCGGGTAGCGATTGCTTCATTTTGGAGCAACGCGCAGCTCCTGATTGCACGACGGCCGCCGCTGCTTTAGAATTAGTAATCATCATTGCATGTTATATTCTCTATCATAATTTGGTGAAATAAAATAACACATTCAGAGGGTGATGGAGGATGAAGAGTATGATCGACCCGGATCTGCGAGCACCGTTACCTCCTGCTGCCGAAACGTTTCCTTATTTCCAGCCGGTCTTGTCTTTGCAGACGCAGCGCATTATCGGATATGAGGCGCTCGGGCGCCGGGTCAGTCCCGGCATAGTACGCAGCCTGGGCCCCTTTTTTCAGAACACGTCGTACAGTGAAGCCGAGCATTTGCGGATCGATCGGATTATTCGGTCGCGGGCTATCGGGCGCATGGCGGATGCGGATTCCGATGCCAAACTGTTTATCAATCTTAAGCCGTCCTGGATCCATCGCATATACCGGGAGAAGCGAGAGCTGCCGACCTTGCAGATGATGAGGCGTCACGGGCTGGATCCTTCGCGCATCGTGATCGAAATTACGGAGGAGGATTTCACGGGCGGACTCGACGAGCTGTCGGAGATGATCGGGCAGTACCGCGAGGCCGGCTGTCTGATTGCAGTCGATGACATCGGCAGCGGTTACAGCAATTACGATCGGATCGCCAGTGTGAAGCCGCACATTCTGAAAATCGATTTAAAATTGTTGAAAAAAAGCGCCGTAGACCACGGATACAACGCCGTCTTGAACTCATTCTCCATTCTGGCCGCGCAAATGGGCGCTTCGCTGCTCGTGGAGGGGGTGGAAACGAAGGGAGATTTGAATCATGCCCTGCAGGTGGGGGCGCGCTACGTGCAAGGGTATCTGTTCTCGCAGGCTGAGGCGGACCTGCAGCAGGAAGATGCTTACGAAGGGCTGCTTCGGGAGAGTATCGCCGTGTTTACGCATAGCGAGCTGGACCGCCAGCACCGCTTGTTCGCGGCAACGGAAAGGTTGAGCGGCCTGGTGCCGTCTTCCGTAGAAATCCGTTCATCGGCAGACGCCGATGCGCTGATCGGCAAGCTGCTGCCGCACGTCGGTGCGAACGTGGTCCGTATATACATCTGCAAGGAAGAGGGGTTTCAGGTGTCCTCGAACTTCTCGCGCGAAGCGGACGGGAGCTGGAGCCGAGATGTTCGTTATCAAGAATCCAACTGGATCTGGCGGCCGTACTTCATCCCTACCGTGCTGCAAATGAAACACCAACGGCAGGGATGTCTGTCACAGCCTTATACCGATCTTGACAGCTCTCTGACCATGCAGACCTATTCGTGTCCGCTGGGCGGAGCCTGTTATTTGTTTTTTGATTTGACGATTTAACTGGGCGCACCAGGCGAAGGTACAGTCCCGTGCCCGGTCGCTGCCATTTTAATCGACCCATTCGCTCCGCAAAGCGAACAGCTCCTTCAGATCATCCGTCGACAGCTCGGTAATCCACTGCTCGCCGGTGCCTACGATTTGCTGGCTTAACCCGAGCTTCTTGTCGATCATCTCGTCGATCCGCTCCTCCAGCGTGCCCAGCGTTACAAATTTGTGCACCTGCACGTGGCGGGTTTGGCCAATCCGGAACGCCCGGTCGGTCGCCTGATTCTCGACGGCGGGGTTCCACCACCGGTCAAAATGAAAGACGTGATTGGCTGCAGTCAAGTTCAGCCCCGTCCCGCCCGCCTTCAGCGAAAGCAGGAAGATTCCCGCGTCGTCCGGATGGTCCGCCTCGCTCTCTTGGAACGCCTCGATCATCCGGTCACGGTCGGCTTTGGCGGTACCGCCGTGCAGGAACGGAATCGGCCGCCCGAATTCTTCCCCGAGCGCCTGCTGCAGCAAGTACCCCGTTTCGACAAACTGTGTAAAAATCAAACATTTATCGCCTTCCTGCCTCAGCTCGTGCACCATCTCGATCAACCGCTCGACCTTGTTCGAACGGTGTCTCCATGACAAGCGGGCCGCTTTCCCCGATTCGATCAGCCCGGGATGGTTGCAAATTTGCTTCAGCTTCGTCAAGGCGGCCAGGATCAGCCCCCGGCGTTCCATGGCCGTCAGCTTGTCGAGCCGCTCGAACATGTCGCGGATGTAGTTCTCGTAAACGCTCGCTTGCTCCGTCGTCAACGATACGTACGACTTGTATTCGTATTTATCCGGCAGATCGAGCTGGATGGACGGATCCTTCTTGACCCTGCGCAGCAGGAACGGACGAATAAGCCGCTGCACTTTAGCGATCAGCTCGGCGTCCTGCGTCCGCTCGATGGCGTTCACGTACCGATGGGTGAATTCCCGAAGCGTGCCGAGATAACCGGGGTTCAAAAAGTCGAATATCGACCACAGCTCGGTCAACCGGTTCTCGATCGGCGTCCCGGTTAACGCGATCCGGTGCCGCCCTTGCAGCGTACGGATGGAGGACGCCTGCTTCGTGTAGGCGTTCTTGATGTTCTGGGCTTCATCCAGGCAAATCGATTCCCATTCGATGGCGGCAAGCTCCGTTTCATCCAGGTGTGACAAGGTGTACGTCGTCAGCACGATGTCGCAATCCAGGCACGCCTCCATGAACGCGTCGCCCTTGGCGCGGTTCGGACCGTAGTGCAGGTGAACCCGCAGGTCCGGCGCAAAGCGCTGCAGCTCTTTCTGCCAATTCCCGAGCACCGAGGTAGGACAGATGAGCAGGGTAGGCATCGTGGCCGCGGCCGGCGCATGGCCGTTCGCTTCGGCGGCGATGCGCTGCTCGCGCAGATGGAGCAGGTACGTGATCATTTGGATCGTTTTCCCGAGCCCCATATCGTCGGCCAGGCAGCCGCCAAGGCCGCATTGCCGCAGGAAGAGCAGCCAGGAGATGCCTTCGATCTGATAAGGCCGCAGCGTGCCGCGAAACGAAAGCGGCGGTTCTTGCAGCGGCGGGCGCTTCGTATGATTCAGCAGATCGACCAGCTCCTGCAGCTGCTCGTTGAGCTCCACTTCCATATTCAGCGAGCGATGAAAATCGAGGTCTTCTTCGCCTTCGGAGGACCCTAGCAGATGCAGCTCCAGCACGTCCCGCAGAGAGAGGCCCTGCTTCTTCTGCACCTGATTCATGACCTGCTGCAGCTGCGCCAGATGAACCGGGTCAAGCTGCACCCATTGCCCGTTAATTTGCACGAGCTTGCGGTTTTGAGCGAGCAGCTCGCGGAATTCGTCCTCGGTCAGTTCGAGATCCCCCAGCGCGATTTTCCAGTCGAACTGCATGAGCTGGTTCAACCCGAGCATCGATTGCGGGCCGCTGCCGACCGACGATTTAATCTTCGCCTTGAGGCGCGGACGCCATTTGCGAATCCGGTCCCACCAGGCCGGCAGGAAGACGGAATAACCGGCTTCCATCAAGCGCAGGCTGCCTTGTGACAGCAGCTCCCACGCCTCGTCCGGCGTCAGCGTGCCGCGCAGCGTCTGGCCTTCTGCGGCCAGCCACGGCACCATCCGCGTCCACTTGGACGCATCGCGCACGGCGCGGCCGATATGCGGCCGCCACGCCTCCGGCAGCGCGCTTGCCGCCGCATCGGTTGGCGGCCACGCAGCCGCCCGGGCGGGCTCGGCCGCTGCTGCGCTTGCGGGCGCGCCGGCTGCTGCGCCGTCAGTCGCGCCTGCCGTCGCGGCGGTGTCTGCGGCTGCGCTTGCGGCCGTCCAGGTATGGATCGCGCTCGGCTCGAGCTCGATCACGTTCTCCTTGGCGCCGCGATCCTGCAGCACGACGCGCAGCGGCCAGTCGCCGCCCGCCTTGGCCGGCTCCTCAAGCTTCAGGCACGTGCGGAACGGCGTGCCGTCCGACTGCCAGCCGATGGACACGAGCCAGTCTTCTTCGTCCATCCAGACGTCGACGGACTCTTGGCCCCGCCGGAACAGCGGGAACGAACGTTCGAGGCGGTTGAGATGCTCGCGCATGACGCCGTCGGCTTCGATCCAGAGCGGAATGAGCCGTTCCATCCAATGCTGGGCGAGCGGAGAGGCCGCCCAAGCGGCGGCGTGTTCCGGCAACTCGAGCTTCCAGCCAAGCTCGCCGCTCTTCCATTTGGCGAAATCCGGCATAAAGCGTCCGGCGCGGAGCGCGTCCTTGACATAAGGAGCGAGCTTGGACAGCTCCGACAGCTCGGGGGTAAACGTTAGCCGCTGGTGCTGCACCACAGCCGGCGCGGCCAAATAGTCGAGCGCCTCTAAGGCGGGCAGCAGCAGGCCTTCTATTTGGGCCGACTCCGTCACCTCGATGAAGGTACCGTAGAATGATGGCTCATGCCAGGCGAAGAGCCAATCCCGCAAGTCGTAAGCATCGTAGATGCCGCCGTTGTAACGCGTGCCCCAGATGAAGAAATCGTCCTGCTGCGCCCAACGTATATGTACGCGGATCTCGGTCGTGTCGGTCATGGGATCCATTTTCCTTTCCGCAGCTCTTCCTGCAGCGCCCGCAGCCGCGAGTATTTCACGGCCAGGCGATAAATATATTCCTCCCAGACCGCGGGTCGCTCCAGTTTTTTATAGAGGGCGTTCAATTTTTTCAGCAGCCTCATGGCGTTCTGGTAGGCCGTTCGATTTTTCTCTGCGATACAACGCTCGACCGCCTGATGATAAAGCGGCAGTACAAGTGCCGGATCGTGATTCTCCACCGTTTGCAGGTCGGGCGAGTACAAGTTGAGCGGCGACACCCGGTTGGCCAGCTGCAGGTCGATCCATGCCCGATAGCGCCCGGCTTTCATCAGATAGGTCGTGTAGAACGTGTAGGTTCGCGGCAGAAGCGCCACCATCACGTGCACCCACTCGGCGTCGTTCGTCTGCCGCTGCACGGCCTCGATCCAGTAGTGGCAAAACTGCCGCAAGTCCTCCTGCTGCGCCTTCTGCATGACAGGCAGGAGCCAGCGCAGCCAAGCGAGCATCCGCTCCCAGGCTTCCTCTTGATAACAAGCGTGCAGGTACATGAAGAAGTCGCGCGGCTCCCGGCGGACGAGCCGATCCATCCGTTCGCGCGCGGCCCCGTCTCCTTCCTCCATGAGGGTAAAATGAGCCTCCGCAAGCACCAGCGCATCTTTGCGGCGTGCCGGCAGATCGGAGGCGGTGAGCAGCTTCTGCAGCCGTGCCCGTTCCTCCCGCAGCCACTCGCGCTCATCGGCCATCCGCCACCAGAGGCCGCGATAGACCGTCGACCACGACAACGGCGAATCTTTGCCGGTCAGCGCGGCCTCGGCGATCATCGCAAGCGTCTCTTTCCAGTAGGCCGGATATTTCTTGGCGATCCCGGCGATGTCCATCTCCGGAATAAGCTGCTGCATGTCCTCGTGGCATTGGCGCGCTACGGCTTTACAGCCGGTCTCGATATAGTAGGAGAGATAGGATGTCTTGGTATCCATATAAAATTGCTCGATCTTCCGCATGATGAACACAATCAGATGAAGCGCGTAAAGCTCCCGAAGCGGACGTTCCCAGGACTTCCCGTATGGCCTGAGCGATTCTTTCGCCGCACTGTGAAACAACTCGATCGATTGCTGCTGGTTCAGCGAAAATCCGTAAAATTGCTGGTCGAAAAACCGCTGCCAGTACCCCGGCGGTTGGTCCGGAGTCGGCGGATCGAGCCGATCCTGCCGCTTCTCGGCGGCCCGGGCGTTCGTTTGCTGTTTGGATTGCTGCTGCCTCGTGCGAACGTGAATCGCCTGCTTCAATTGCTGCAGCAGCAGCTCCGGGCGGCCGTGAGGCGTGAACAGCGCAAAGACGACCGCGGCTATATGCTTGCAATGATCGCCATCCGAGCAGCTGCACTCGCTTTTGTCGATCGCCTCGAGGTTTAAAATCACTTCATGCGCCTTCGCCTCGCGCACCAGCGCATGAATTTCGATGCCGTGTTTAAGTTCCGCATCCTCGACGCGGCGCTTGTGGAAATCTTCCCAGCCGCCGTCGAGCCGCTCGACGGTAAAATGATCGCGCAGATACCGGGCCAACGCGTTTATTCGATTTTTCGGAATCTGCAGCTTGAGCATCTGTTGCCCTCCGCTCGTTTTGTCTATCCTTATAGTGTACCAGATTTTGCATGCAAATGCGCGGGGGCCGCCTTTTCTCGGGAAGGGCGCATTCGGTTCTCGCCCGTTGCGGCGATATCCGCTTTACAGGTACAATAAGTACAAGGAGTCCGCGGAATCGTCTGCGGTTCGGCAAGGAAAGGATGAAGCGGCATGGGAGTTAAGTTCGGCAGAGAATACAAGGATATCATCACGGATTTTACGGATGCGCTGCAGTCGGCCTCCGGCTGTCACGATTTTCTCGAGATGTCGGCGGAGGATTGGGGAGAACTGGAGGCGGAGGAACGCGAGGCTTGCATGAAAACGCTTGCCGACGATTTGTTCTACGGTCTTGGCACGGAGGGTTCCATGCATGTCGGCAATTGTGTCGTCACTCACGATGCGAAGCGGCATATTATTCGCGTCGCTACCGGCGATTCGTTTACGCGTATTATTCATTTGGTGTGAGGGGGCGAAGGATGATGAAGCCGAAGCTTGCGGATGAGGCCTTTGTGAAAGCGCGGCTTGGCGAACTGCCCGGCTGGGGGCTGGAGGAGACGAAGTGGATCGTGAAGCGGTACCGGTTCCGGGCTTTCCTGGACGGGATCGCGTTCGTGCAGGAGGTGGCGCGGATCGCCGAGGAGGCGAATCATCATCCGCTGATTGCCATCGATTATAAAGTCGTCACGCTCAAGCTGACGACGTGGAGCGCCGGCGGTTTGACTGAGCTCGACCTGGAGTCGGCCGGTCGCTTCGATGCGGCGTATGCGGCCGTACGCGGCGAGGCGCAAGAGGGAGAGTAGGGCGGCTGTTGCCTGCTCTTTTTTTATATACTGCCCTTTCCATGAACGATGGATAATGGGCATAGGAACGCCGAATTTGCTCGGGCCGGAGCGGAGGCGCCGGGCAAGGGAGTGGAGACGGTAGAGCCGGAGCGCGCCGAGTCTGAGCTGATCCCTGTCTGTGCCGCCAAACACGTCCTCCGCCGCAAGCGGCGTTGGCAGAGCCCCCCCTCATCCCCGGTCTAGAACGCGAGCGATCCGCTCGCGTACGGGCATCGGCAGCTCCCGGCTTAACGCCTGACGCAGTCGATGAGGGCGGAGACGACCCTCTTGAAGCCAATGCTGCTCGATGCGATCGGCCTTGGGGCTTTTGCCCGGAATCAGCAAGTAGACGACGAACCATTCCTCCAGAGGCGTAAGCGGAATGGGGGAGGAGACCTCGGGGAGGCTGATGCTGCGGTCATCCTCGTTCCTGCGCCAATCGAGGCGGTACGTGCCGCTCTCATGCCGGATGCCGAACAGCCCCATCACGTCGACTTCGGCGCCGCAGATCGTGTAGTGGTAAAAGTACGTCGTGCAGAACGGCTCCTTCGGCGCGAACGCCGCGAAGCTGCCCTGCTGCCGAAGCAGTTCATGCGCCCGCTCGACATCGTTCGCGGCTACGAGCAGGTCAATGTCGTTCGGCCGCTCGTCCAAGCCGCAGACGGCCAGTAAGGAGGAGCCGCCGAGACCCCATTCGATGCGGTGTTCGTTCAGAACACCGGCGATCCGGTTTAACGCTTCCGTGTGCAAGATCAGCCCTCCCTTTCGTCAGCGTTCGTGCCAAACCATGCAGTAAAAGGCAGCCGGGCCGTTCGGCGTCATACGCTCATACGTGTCTGTAATTTCAAAACAGGCGCTTCGATAAGCGCGAATCGCCCGCTCGTTCCACGTGAGCACCTCCAGATCGATCTCGTGCTCCGGTTGAAGACGTCGCGCTTCTTCGGCGATCGCCCTGACGAATGCCGCCCCGTTGCCGCCGCCGCATCGGTCCGGATGCAAGCCCAGACCTAGACGCGTAACCCCGACGATGGGGAACAATTGAGCGAACCCGCACAGCTCTCCTTCCCGGTCCAGCACAGCGCGGTATTGTTCGTCGCGCAGCCGGGGGTCGGCGAACTCTTCCTGCAGCGAAACCATCAGCTCCCACGGCCGCCATTCGTAGATGTCGTAAGGGGCGGGATACCGCCAGGTGCAGATTTCGCGGCAATGTTCCGGCAGCAGGGGGGCGATCCGGTATAGGGGTTCAGACATGGCAAACAGCCGGCCTCCTTCGTACGAAACGGCGGTCTGCCGGTTTCCGCTATCGGCTTGTTCAGCCGCAAGATCGGCGCTTCGCAGCCCGTTCCGCTTTCGCCGGAGATCCGTTCCGTTGTATACTGATATCATACAGGAAATCATCCCTATAAAGGAAGTGATTGGCATGCAGCATGTGGTGAGCCAGGAGTGGTTGTTCGAACACGGTACAGATGATCAAGTGGTTATTGTGGATTGCCGATTCATATTGGGGAATCCGGAGGCCGGACGCAAAGCCTATGCGGCCGATCATATTCCCGGGGCCTTTTATTTGGATTTGGAGCAGGATTTATCGGGGCCGAAAGACGTACACGGCGGGCGGCATCCGCTGCCGGACCCGGATCAATTGGCAGTTAAGCTCGGCCAAATCGGGATCGACCGGAACACCCTCGTTATCGCTTACGACGATCAAGGAGGGGCGATGGCATCGCGGTTATGGTGGCTGCTCACCTACTTGGGGCATGACCGGGTGAGCCTGCTGGATGGCGGTTATACGCGGTGGAAGGAAGCGGGCTATCCGGTTACGGATGAGCCGCCGGTAGAGCATCCGACAGTATTCAAGCCGCAGCTTCGCCCGGAGCTGGTGCTGTCGATGGAGCAGGTGAAGGAGCGGATCGGACGTCCCGGCACCGTGCTGATCGATTCCCGCGAAAGCAGGCGGTATGAAGGAATCGAGGAAACGATCGATCCGGTGGCCGGCCATATTCCGGGCGCGAAGCAGCGCTTCTGGAAAGACAGCCTGGACTCCGCCGGACTGTGGAAGTCGGAGGCTGAGCAGGCGGAACGTTTCAGTGACCTGCGCGAAGCGCAGGAAGTGGTTGTGTACTGCGGCTCCGGCGTAACGGCGTGCCCGAACATCATTGCGCTGCAGCAGGCGGGCATCAAGAATGTGAAGCTGTACGCGGGCAGCTGGAGCGATTGGGTTTCTTACAAGGAGAATCCGGTGGTGACCGGGCGGGAGTAGAAGCGGAAAGGGCGCGCTGGATGCGGATTTGGGGGCTGTGACAGGTGGTGAACGAGTGACCTGTTGCGGCCCTTTTTGAGCTTTCCGTTCAACAGCTTGCAATCAAGAACCCGACGAAAACAGTTGTAGCAGCCTCGGAGCCAGCCACAGCGGGGCAATCGGGTCAGGTGGCTGTTGAATGAGTGGAAAGGTCAAAAGCATGATTCAGCCACAATCCCGGTAGGATGGTGCAAGGTGATAGCAGCGGGAGTCAGTCGCAGGCGTGCTGCTGTTAACATACGAATCGCTCCTCGAGTCTGTCAATAATTTTGTGTAATCTCTCTTTCCCGAGTCTAGTAACAGTGAGCCGCGGCTTGACTTGGAACCTCCGGCAGGCATGATGTCCTTGCGAAAGGGCGAATAGCTGAAGACTAATTCGCACCGGCATCCAGCCTATCATGCCTGCCCCTCCAAGTAAAGCCGCTTTTAACGTACTTGAACGCGTTCTGGATAGTATACCGTGAGTTGCAGCAAAATCTGTCCCCAGTTTTGCACGCGGCCCGTCCACCTTTTTAGTACGTCCATCGTGGAAAGATATAACATTTTTAAAAGCGATTCATCCGTTGGAAAAATGCTCTTGCCTTTCGTGACTTTGCGAAGCTGCCGATGGTAGCTTTCGATCATGTTCGTCGTGTAGATGAGCTTCCGAAGTTCCGGAGGATACTTGAAGAAAGTCGACAATTCATCCCAGTTCTGCCTCCATGATTTCACTAACAGGGGATATTTACTTCCCCAGGTCTCTTCAAAACGATCCAGCTCCAGCAGAGCAGCTTCTTCCGTAGCCGCCTTGTAAATGGGTTTAAGGTCAGCCGTCACCTTCTTGAGATCTTTGTAGGATACGTATCGCGTGCTGTTTCGAATCTGATGAATGATACATTTTTGAATCTCCGTTTGCGGGTAGCATGCAGAGATGGCCTGGGTGAAGCCCGTTAGGTTGTCTACACAGGCAATGAGAATGTCCTGCACTCCACGATTCTTGAGATCATTCAGTACGCTGAGCCAGAACTTGGCGGATTCATTCTCGCCAATCCAAATGCCGAGTACGTCTTTATTGCCTTCCAGATCAATCCCAATGACCATATAGGCCGCTTTGTTTACAATATGCCCGTCCTGCTTTACTTTAAAGTGGATCGCGTCCAAGAAGACAACCGTGTAGATGTTTTGTAGCGGCCGGTTTTGCCATTCCTTAATGATGGGAACAATTTTATTTGTAACGTTTGAAATGAGTGTAGGTGAAACCTCAACGCCATACAGATTCAGCAGGTGATCTTGAATATCTCGCGTGCTTACTCCCTTAGCATAGAGAGCCACAATTTGGTCTTCAATCCCTGTGACATTGGTTTGATGCTTCTTCACCACAACCGGATCAAACTCGCCCAAGCGGTCACGAGGCACTTGGATTTCAATGTCCCCATACTCCGAAGATACGGTTTTCTTGCTGTAACCATTGCGGCTGTTCTTTGTTTTTTTGCTTTTGGCATCGTAACGATCATACGCTAGCTGCGTATCCAACTCAGCTTGGAGCGCCTCTTCAAGTACGTCCTTAAACAATTCCTTCAAGGTTGTTTGAATGTGTTCAACCGATTGAAAGTTGTGTTCTTTTACAAACTCACGCAAATCCTTTTTGGTCCAAAACTTCTCGATCATGTCTTCGTACCTCCACCGGGTTTTCTATGATAAAAGTATGCCCATTTTTCCCCGGTTTAAGAGGTTACACGATTTATTTTACAGACCCCGCTCCTCTCAAAATGGGTGCAAAAAAGCCGCCAAAGCTGAACTGGTCAAGTCTTTGTAGACAGAGATATTAAAGCCGCTAAGCGCATTCATTCCTGTAGGGAATGGGTGCGTTGTTTTTTAATCTAGATTGAGGCCTTTCGTTATTGTGAAAGAGCGCATGAACATACACAGCCTCCCGTAGTTCCTCTGGACTCCTAGGGCGGTAGTCTACGTACAGCTCATTCTTAAACCAACCAAAGAAGCTTTCGACGGGGGCATTATCTAAAGGAGTCCCTTTACGAGACATACTCTGTGTAATTCCATGTTGCTCGAGCAAGCGCCCGTAGGCTATAGAAGTGTATTGATTTCCTTGGTATGATTGCGTCAGGGGCCAAATCGCTCTTTTTGGTGGAAAGCAGTCTTTGGAGTGGACGTATGACAAGCTCAAGATCGTTCCTGTCGCTGACTTCAAGTTCCAAAATCTCATTGTTGTAGAGATCAAGGAAGACAGACAAGTATTGAACGGTACCGCGACTATACAAGTATGTAACATCGGTAACGATCTTTTCCATGGGGCGTGTAGCAGTAAAGTTCCGATTCAGGACATTACCGACGGAATGATGCTCCGTTCCTACTCTGTGGTTTTGCTTTTTTCGAAGCCTTGCCTGAATTCCTAGCCGCTGCATGGCCTTGAGTACACGTTATTTACTTGTCCACCAGCCATCCTTGCGAAGTCGATCCGTGACACGCCTGTAGCCAAAGCTTGGTCGGATGGAGTGAACCGCCTCGATTCTTTTCATAAGCGACTGCTCCTCCACCTGCCAACGATTTGGTTTTCCCCTTCGAGCAAGCCATTTGTAATAACCCGACTTGGAGACACACGGCCATGTTACAAAGCATGTTTATGCTCAATTCGGAGGACAGTTCCCGGATGGATTCATACGCAGTTCTTGTGATGACTTGAACTGGAACTAGACATCCCCCCTTAGATAATTTTGGAGTTTTTTTAATTGCGCGATCTCCAATTTTAGTTTCGCGTTCTCGTACTGTAATCGTTCCATCTCGGAAGTGAAGGTCGTCTTAGGTCTGCCCTTCGCTTTAGGCTGTAAGCCGCTCGCACCATGCTCGATATAGATTGTCCTCCAACTACGGATAAGCCATGGTTCTAATTGGTGCTGGACAGCCAGTATTTCTATGGATATGCCTTCTTTAAGATGCTTGCTCCACAAGGCTTACTTTAAACTCCTGCGAATGTTTACGATGGTTGGATCCTTTTTTGGACATGAAAAAACAACCCCCTATGTAGACTTTTTCGGCTTTTTAATGCCATGTCTACATAGAGGGTAGCAGTTCAAGCTAGGCGGCGGTAATTCTGTGCATTTATAATAATTATAAATTTGGGTAATCCAAGCGGACAAGGTAATCTACGTATTGTTTGAAGAAAGGTACTAAGCTCCCTCGAAATGATTCAGTTTCCTCACTCAGACTCATGAATTCGCAGGATTTCACCCTGTATTAAGTGTGAGGTCAAAGAATATACAGAGGAGCCGGTAGCCGGGGACAGTAGAAAGACATGCGGGAACAAAGGTGTCGGAACCAACACCATATCGTTCCAATATGTGCACGTCTCCACGTATCCCTAGCGATTTTCACTCCCATGTCTCAACGGGTCTAAGCCCTTTCATTCCTTCGTCACATCTTACTAAGGGGTGGAGGTCGGTCTTTCTAACGGAACGGGTCAGAGCCCTTTTGCTTAATGTCTTCCGATACTCCGTGCTTCTTGATATCCTGCGAATGCATGAGTCGGTGAGGTGGATTAAACTTAGGCTGCTTGCGGGAATACTTTGGTCGAGTCGTAAGATTCACTGCTCTTAGCTAGCCCAACAAGCATGCGGGCTACTTTACCACACAATTTCATGATCGATTTCATCTTTTTTAGCTTCTTTACTTCAACATTAAAATGGTGTAGGGCACGAACATCTGGATTGGTCATGACCATACACATCGTCATTAGATAGAGAAACCGCCGGAGACGTGGGCGGCCTCGCTTACTAAGCGCCATTTTACCACGCCACTTACCGGAACTCGCCTCAGTCAAATTAAGCCCGGCATGTCGTAACGGTTTAAACCCGTAACTTTAGAGTCTTACACCCTTATTCTCACGATTTCGTAATTTCTTATTGATTTACGTCGTTACCGCCCTTGACATGGAGCCTCCAGGGGGCATGATTTTTCGCGATAGGGCGATGCGGATCACACATGCATCGCGAGGCTAACAAGCCTATCATGCCCCACCCCTCCATGTAAAGGGCTTTATCCATCATACCTTAATCACAAGCGGTTTTATGGCTTGCTTATGCATAGCTTGATGAAACTCGTGCGGGGACAGATCATACAAACTGCCATGGATACGCCGCTGATTATAAAACAAGAGGTAGTCAGATACGATGCGGTATGCATCCTGATAACTTTCAAATTCATGTCTGGAAAGACATTCTTGTTCTAAAATGGCATGGAATGCTTCGATATGCGCATTTTTATTCGGCGTTTTCGGAGGAATCCGTTCATGTTCTACACAATACTCCAAGCATGCTTCTTCAAAAGCATGGCTGATAAATTGCGGGCCGTTATCGGTACGAACCACTGGCAGTTGATCTTTCTCAAAGAGCTGCCGTTTCCATAACGCTCTCTGCAGGATCTGCGCGGCATGCTTCCCTTCGCAAGAGAGGCCCATATGGTAGTCGATAATCGATCGGTCGTAGACGTCAATCAGGCTGAGCAAGAAAAAGAAACGCTGCTCTGCTGCAATATAGCCGTATTTCACGTCCATCTCCCAAAGCTGATTCGAAGCGCGGATCTCACGGTTGTTCGCCAGCTTTCGGGGATATTGGATTCGCTTCCGACGTTGTGGCTGCAGGATGCCCAGTTCCTGACACAGCCGGTATACTTTTTTCTTGTTAATGATCAGCCCATACTGTCGTTTCAGGCATATGGTTAATTTACGGTAACCGTAAGTCGCTTCTTCCCCGGCAATAAGCTCCAGCAGCCATTCCTTGATCTGCTCGTCGCTGACGGGACGCCGCTTATGATCCAAGGAAAAGCCGGGAAGCGGCCGTCCGCCGTTATACACTCGCTCTTGCTTGAAATGTTTCTTACGGTAATAGTATGTCGCTTCACTGACGCCGACGATTCGCAGCACCACTGCAGCTTTATATCCCCGCGCAATCCATTTGTCGGCAATCTCTATTTTGTCCGATAGGCGGGGTTCACCTTTTTTACGAGATCACGAAGAATCGCAATCTCCAGATCCTTCTCGCCCAACAGCTTTTTCAATTTGTCGTTTTCCTGCTCTAATGCTTGAAACTCTTTAGATGATGGAGTGTAGGCTGCAACTTTTTTGGATTCTGGTGATGTGTTTTTCCAGTTTGCATGCTTCGATTGACGAATCCAACGAGCGAGCATTTTCCCGTCTATTCCATGTCGTCTTGCAACTTGACTTGCATTGCCTGCTTCTAAGGCCTCTTGGATGAGCTGCTGTTTAAATTCGATACTGTAACTCTTGCGCTGCATCTTTGATCCCTCCACTTTCGTTCATTCATATTGTACTGGATAAGGATAAAAGACTCAAAGGTAATTATGGGGCTTTAGAGGTAACAAGGCATTTCCATGTACATACCCACATAGGTCACCGGTTTCTCCAAGTACACCAGCCAAGCTGGTTGCATTCAGCCCCTGAATTTCAAGTAGCTTCTGGGCATAGGGAATACGCTTTAGGATGAGATTGAGTTCATGCTCGATCTGTTCAAGCTGGCGCTGCGCCAAGTCATATTCCTCAAGCAGATGACCTAAATGAAGTTTGTATGCGTGTAGTGCCTGTGTGGCGCCAACACTGCACTTTGCTAGTGCAATGAGCTGCTCTGCCCGCTTCACTCCGGCATGACGCTTCACATACTGCTTCCAACCGGCAAGCGGTTTAAACCCGTAACTTTAGAGTCTTACACCCTTATTCTCACGATTTCGTAATTTCTTATTGATTTACGTCGTTACCGCCCTTGACATGGAGCCTCCAGGGGGCATGATTTTTCGCGATAGGGCGATGCGGATCACACATGCATCGCGAGGCTAACAAGCCTATCATGCCCCACCCCTCCATGTAAAGGGCTTTATCCATCATACCTTAATCACAAGCGGTTTTATGGCTTGCTTATGCATAGCTTGATGAAACTCGTGCGGGGACAGATCATACAAACTGCCATGGATACGCCGCTGATTATAAAACAAGAGGTAGTCAGATACGATGCGGTATGCATCCTGATAACTTTCAAATTCATGTCTGGAAAGACATTCTTGTTCTAAAATGGCATGGAATGCTTCGATATGCGCATTTTTATTCGGCGTTTTCGGAGGAATCCGTTCATGTTCTACACAATACTCCAAGCATGCTTCTTCAAAAGCATGGCTGATAAATTGCGGGCCGTTATCGGTACGAACCACTGGCAGTTGATCTTTCTCAAAGAGCTGCCGTTTCCATAACGCTCTCTGCAGGATCTGCGCGGCATGCTTCCCTTCGCAAGAGAGGCCCATATGGTAGTCGATAATCGATCGGTCGTAGACGTCAATCAGGCTGAGCAAGAAAAAGAAACGCTGCTCTGCTGCAATATAGCCGTATTTCACGTCCATCTCCCAAAGCTGATTCGAAGCGCGGATCTCACGGTTGTTCGCCAGCTTTCGGGGATATTGGATTCGCTTCCGACGTTGTGGCTGCAGGATGCCCAGTTCCTGACACAGCCGGTATACTTTTTTCTTGTTAATGATCAGCCCATACTGTCGTTTCAGGCATATGGTTAATTTACGGTAACCGTAAGTCGCTTCTTCCCCGGCAATAAGCTCCAGCAGCCATTCCTTGATCTGCTCGTCGCTGACGGGACGCCGCTTATGATCCAAGGAAAAGCCGGGAAGCGGCCGTCCGCCGTTATACACTCGCTCTTGCTTGAAATGTTTCTTACGGTAATAGTATGTCGCTTCACTGACGCCGACGATTCGCAGCACCACTGCAGCTTTATATCCCCGCGCAATCCATTTGTCGGCAATCTCTATTTTGTCCGATAGGCGGGGTTCACCTTTTTTACGAGATCACGAAGAATCGCAATCTCCAGATCCTTCTCGCCCAACAGCTTTTTCAATTTGTCGTTTTCCTGCTCTAATGCTTGAAACTCTTTAGATGATGGAGTGTAGGCTGCAACTTTTTTGGATTCTGGTGATGTGTTTTTCCAGTTTGCATGCTTCGATTGACGAATCCAACGAGCGAGCATTTTCCCGTCTATTCCATGTCGTCTTGCAACTTGACTTGCATTGCCTGCTTCTAAGGCCTCTTGGATGAGCTGCTGTTTAAATTCGATACTGTAACTCTTGCGCTGCATCTTTGATCCCTCCACTTTCGTTCATTCATATTGTACTGGATAAGGATAAAAGACTCAAAGGTAATTATGGGGCTTTAGAGCAAGGACCTGTTCAGTTGTTAACTGACTTATTTCCTTAGGCAACGGGAAGAGCCTGAGCGTAGCAATGGCACTGGTACAAGTAAGGATCTTAAAGACCTGTCGCAGCTCCGGAAACACGATATCTACCCAGCGATGAATCTGGTTAACAGCGCTGTTGAGCCGTTTGGTAACGGTGTCCCGATTAGCCATGAGAATTCGCAGTTCCTCGTAGGCTTCCGAATGAAAACGAACAGGAGAATAATACCCATTCTTAATCATGTCTGCAATGACAAGGGCATCCTTGCGGTCGCTTTTAGATGGAGTGTTGTCGCGGTTTTCCTTGTTCTTTTTGACCAGGTGGGGATTGACGAGTACGGCTTCAATCCCTTGTCCTTGAAGCCACTGGGCTAGACACAGCCAGTAATGACCCGTAGGCTCCATGCCAACGATGACTTTGTCTAACTTGTATGACTTGAGCAAGTCTTGAATCCAGCGGCCGAATAGACGGAAACCTTCGTGATGATTCCCAAAGTCGATTGGTGATCCCAATGCGATGCCGCGATAGCTGACTGCTCGGGCAACATGAGTCTCTTGGGCAATATCCACACCCACAACCATATGGGTAGCGGTAATGTTTTCAATGAGTTGATTTTGTTTATCTTGTGCCTTAAACTTCATTGTAGAGTGACCTCCATGATGATAGGTTTTTGGGGCAATGACCCCGTGCGCAATCCTATCTTACAGAGGCACTCTTTTTTATTCAAAGTCCAAATTTTTCGTTTCACAGGAATTCTAACGGGCAGCATTCCTATTAAGATGAAATACGAGGTTTGAGAAACAAAAAGACTCCTTGGTATGATGTATGTGGGTCCCAGATGCTGGCCAGCGACCGGATCCAAAAACAAACCAAGGAGATTACATCATGAATTCTACCCAAAACGAGCGAATAACTCAAATCACTGCATCTACCTTAATTGTCGGTGTCGACATCGCAAAATTCAAACATGTGGCCCGAGCGCAAGACTACCGCGGAGTCGAGCTCGGGAGGCCAATTACGTTTGAGAATAACCGAGAAGGTTTTGAAATGTTCGTTAGATGGTTCCGGAAAATTGCGACGGAGCAAGGATTCAAGGACGCCATAGTTGGCATGGAACCCACCGGTCATTACTGGCTGAACCTCGCGTATTACCTGGGAGAACAACAAGTTTTATGCGGCGTAGTTAATCCGCTGCACGTGAAGAAAAGCAAAGAATTAGATGACAATTCGCCGACCAAGAACGACATTAAAGATGCCAAAGTCATTGCACAGCTTGTCAAAGATGGAAGATACGCCGTACCTAATCTTCTCCAAGGCAAATATGCCGAACTAAGGGAAGCGATGAAAATTCGCGATCATCTGTCGACCGACCTGCGAGTGGTGCAAGGCCGGGTTCATAATTGGTTGGATCGGTACTTTCCAGAGTTCCTCACGGTGTTTAAGGATTGGGAATGCAAGTCCGCACGCCAAATGCTGAGTCTTTGTTTGTTGCCGCATGAACTGGTTGCTCAGTCAGAGGAAGCCTTGCTAAGGCATCTTAGAGAGGTGGCTAAGCGAGGTCTCGGCATGGAACGTATGAGGTGTTTGAAAGTAGCTGCAAGTCGTTCTGTTGGCATACGAGAAGGTACAGAATTAGCAAAGCTCGAGCTTAAGCTGTTGTTAACACAGTACGAGTTGCTTGAAAGTAAGTTTGCAGAGCTTGAAGCAAAACTGGACGAGCTCCTGGAGCAAATCCCTCATGTGAAGCAATTAATGGCCATTAAAGGAATTGGTCGGGATAGCATAGCTGGTTTCCTCGCTGAAGTCGGCGATATCGAGCGTTACCGGCACCCTAAGCAAATCATTAAGCTGGCGGGCTTAAACCTAAAAGAAAACACCTCTGGCAAACACAGGGGACAGACGAAGATCACGAAGCGCGGTCGTAAGCGACTACGAGCGCTGCTATTTCGCGTCATGATGCCACTGGTGGCAAAGAATCGTGCCTTTAAGGTATTGCATCAGTACTATACAAAACGGCCAACTAATCCATTGAAAAAAATGCAGTCACTCATTGCGCTTTGCGGTAAGCTAATTCGAATTCTCTTTGGTGTCCTGAAAAAGGGGCATCGGTTTAGTGAAGAAAAGATGTTGCAGGATATCCCACGGTTCATGGAAGTGTCGTAGCAGCTTAGATTTCACGTTTTTTCATAGAAGACGAACGTAAATAACCACGTTACAGACAATTGAAGCACGGATGAGTCGGAACAAAACTAACATACGGACGAAGATCCTGTCGGGCAGCATATCCGACCTCCACCTCATGGACAGGTTGAATGAAGGAATGTGGGAGCGTAGACTCTGTGAGACATGGGAGGGTTGACCGCCATGAGGCTATGTGGAGATCCAAAGGTGCGACCATATATCTCCAGAATGTCCACTTTTTAAAACGAGTGGTCAGGGTGGATGTCTTTTTGCGCTTTCTTCGCCCCCATATTTTTCATCTTCTACAATCTTGTCCCATCTAATGGTTGTCTTGTACGAAAGAAAAACGTTCAAAATCTAAGGAAACAAGCGTATCTAAGAGGAAAACGATTCTCCATAGAGGGAGCTTAGTTTCAAGATTATGTGCGGCGAGCCTTATCATAAGTAACGGCTAAAGGCCCCCTCGATAAAGGGGGTCTTTGTGCTTGGATGGCATTTAGGAATTGAATCAGAATGAGTTGATGCGCAGCAAAATTCTTCCGCGGCCATGTCTTGCTTCGCTTTTCTCTAGTGGTTTGTTAGTTTGGCTTAGCGGGAATATGGAATCGATCTCTGCTTTGATCGTACCGTCTGCAATCAATTGTGCTATTGTCTGCAGATTCTCGTAAGTTGGGAACTTGGTGTTGAATTTAGCTGTAATGCCATGCTTTTGAGCGTTCTCTTGGGACGGAGGCTGCGTCAAAGAAACGAGAATCGCGCCTTGTTTCAGAACGGCCCATGACCTGTTCTCGGTATCTCCTCCAACGGAATCGACGACCAGATCTACTTCTTTGACGACATCTTCGAAAGCCGTTGTGGTATAATCGGCGGAGCTCATATGCCCATCGCCAGTTAGGCATTGTAGGAGTCGGGATTGTCATTCAAGGCTATTACAATATAAGAACGGATGCCGTGGATTACAGCGCCAACTTGCAGGAATGGATTGATTTTCCGTTACTGAGTGAGCTTACGAAACAGATTCCTGATTTTCCGATTTATATTAACCCTGCGCCATATGCCGGAGCTTTGGGAGAAGTTCATTTCGGACGTTCCAAATCGGTGGACCATTTGGTTTACGTGACCAGCTCGTGGGGCTTGTCCGTTGGCGTATACAACAATGGAGAGCTGTTTACTGGAACGACTGGCACCGCGGGAAGACTAGGACATTCCACCATCCATATGAACGGTAAAAAGTGCTCCTGCGGCAGCAGAGGATGTTGGGAAATGTATGCTTCTATTAAAGCGCTATACGACTTGCTGGAATCAACCCCCCAGCAGTTGTCTTTCACTGAAATTGTTGATTCCCTCCATGCCGGGGATTCCAAAGTAACGAGCGCCGTCCACGAGCTTGGCCATTATCAAGGCATCGGTCTGGCCAATGTCATCAATGCTTATAATCCAAGGGTGATCTGTATCGGTGGACTTCTTGCTCTGCTTGGTCCTAAGCTTATCAACTCGATATGGAATACGCTGAATGAAATGATTCCAGAGCGTTTTTTGAGAAATGTGGAAATTTACTGCTCGGATTTGGGGGAGCTCGGAGTTGCCCACGGTGGAGTTTCGATGGTGATTGGCCAGCTTTCGAATACGATTATCCATTATTCCTTACTGGAGTAATATCGTTGTCCTTTAGAAAGAATTCTGGGCTATTTAATGAATGTAAGGGTTGTGGCAGGTCGCCGGCGGGCGCCCTGTCACAACCCTCTTTGTTTTGCAGCAGCATTGCCCCAATTGCACAATTCCAGTTTTAGCGCTCCGTTCAGGAGCTTTTGAGATTCGTCAACAGGCAAGGTACTACACAAAGTTAGTACTCCCCGAAGGCCGGATTCCTTTTTATAATCAATTCATGGAAAGGTTACGAATAAAAGGAGGGCCGTCATGACGCCGGGGGCTGCCATTGCTTATTTGCTGCTCAGCTACGGCCTGGGCGGCGTGTTAACGGGATATTGGATCGCACGTCTGAAGGACGGAGGCGATTTGCGGTCGCTCGGCAGCGGGAATCCGGGCGCGCGAAATGCCGGTCGCATTTACGGGAAGGGGGCCTTTATCGCCACCTTCGCCGGAGATGCGCTCAAGGGAGCGTGGGTGGTCGGCTGCGCGAAGTGGATCGAACCGTCAAGCGTGTTCATCCTTGCGGCGCTGCTGGCCGTGGTGCTTGGGCATATGTACCCGGTGTGGTTGTCCTTTCGCGGAGGGAAGGGGATGTCGGTCTTTTGCGGAGGGGCCGTGCTGCTTGATTGGAGAATTTGGCTCGTGATGCTTGCAGTGGCGGCCGTGCTGGTCGTTGTCCTGCGTTCCTGGACGCCAGCCGGTCTTATTGGAGTAAGCGCGTTTCCTTTATTATGGCTGCTCTTCCACTGGGAGACGGGACCGATGCTGCTCGGAGCGGCGGTTGCGGCAGTCATCGTGAACGCCCATCGGGACAATGTGAGACAACTATGGATGAAACGGAGCTGATCCGGATGCCGATCCTTTATAAAATCGCGGAAACGGAACGAGAGCGGGAGCTTGTCGCTCATCTCAACTATAGAACGTTCGTGGAAGAAATTCCGCAGCATGAAGCCAACGAGGCGCGACGATTAATCGACAGATACGATGCAGAGAATACGTATCTTCTCGCAATGGACGGAGAACGGTTGGCCGGGATGCTGGCGGTGCGGGACCGGAGACCCTTCTCGATGGATGCGAAAATCGAGCGGTTCGAACGGTTTTTGCCCGTTCAGCCGAAGCGGATGGTCGAGATCCGGCTGTTGGCCGTCGACCCGGCATATCGACGCAGCCGGGTGTTGTTCGGCCTGATCCGCTTCTTAGACCGCTACTTGGAGCGGGGGGACTACGATATGGGCATCATCTCGGGAACGACCCGCGAGCTGCACTTGTACCGGCATCTCGGCTTCCTGCCGTTCGCCGAGCTGGTAGGGCGGGAGGGCGCTTGGTACCAGCCTATGTATTTGACCAGGGCGTCCTATGAGGCGTCGCGGGCTTACAGGTATATGAAGCGGGACGTCCAGTTTCTGGCCGGTCCCGTCGAGGTGGCGCCGGAGGTAGAGCGGGCGATGCAGGCCAGGCCGTTGTCTCACCGCTCGCAGGCGTTCATGCGTATGCACGGGGAGGTGCGCCGCAAGCTGTGCGCCATGTCGAACGCCGCATCCGTGCACCTGATGCTCGGCAGCGGGACGCTGGCGAACGATGCGGTCGCCGGGCAGCTGAAGCGGTACGGCGGCCGCGGGCTGGTGCTCGTCAACGGCGAATTCGGCCGGCGTCTCACCGTGCATGCGCGCCGGTGGGCGCTGCCGTTCGATACGCTGGAGAGCGAGTATGGACAGCCGCTTCATTATGAAGGCGTGCGCGCTGCGGCGGCTGGCGGGAAGTACGCGTGGCTGTGGGCGGTGCACGGCGAAACATCGACCGGCGTGTTGAATGACTTAGCGCAGCTGAAGCAGGTTTGCCGGGAGTACGGAATGCGTCTGGCGGTGGACGGCGTCAGCAGCCTGGGCGCGGTGCCGACCGACTTGTCGGGTGTAAGCTGGGCCAGCGGAGTGAGCGGGAAAGCGCTGGGCGCTTATACGGGACTATGTTTTGTTTTCCAGGGGGATGAACCGCGGGTCTCCGGCGATGCCCAGGATCTGCTGCCTGTGTATATGGATGTGGACACGTACGAGCAGAGCGCAGGCATCCCGTTCTCACAGTCATCGAACCTGCTGGCCGCGCTGGACGCAGCGCTCCGCGCCTTCGAAACGGACGCGCCTTATGCGCATACGGCAAGTCGGTACCGCTCGATCCGTTCCGCCGTCGAGGAGATGGGGTTACGTGTGCTCGCCCCGAGGGAGCATCAGGCGCCCTACATTCTGACGATAGCGCTGCCCAAGGAGTTGTCGTCCAGGGAGCTCGGGCAGCGGATGCTCGATCAAGGCTTCGCGCTGCAGTTCGAAAGCGGCTATCTGTTGGAGCGTAATTGGCTGCAGATCGCTTCGCTCGGCCATTTGAAGGAGAAGGACATCGTACGGATGCTGGACGTGCTGCGCCTATTCGTTGAGACGATGGGCAAGCGCCGGCAGCTGCCGCTTACGAAGGAAGCCGGGCCTGAGGCCGTAGCGGCGAACCGATAACGCAGGTACAAGCTCTCCGCAGCTCAGCTCGAGCGGCCGGGGGGCTTTTCCTGTTAGGGAACCACGGTTGCAGCATGTTCTACTGTAACTTTTATACAACAGAAAGCGTTAATTGATTAAAGTAGAAGTTATGCCTTTCGTCGATCGAAAGTAGGTGCCGATTTGAAGAGGAGGAACAGCTTCTTATTGTGGCTGCTCGCCGTTCTGGCAACCGCCTGCGTATGGGTGGGCAATTATGGGTACTATTTGGCGCATAAGCTGCCGGATATCGTTTTTTTGAACCATTATTATGCGTTCACGCCTTCTCCAGGGCGGCCTATGGACTTATACTACGTCACGCATCGCGATTCGCGCAGGCAATTGGTGACCGTGCAAATCTCGGAACAAGTCCATTGGTATGTTCGCGGCACATCGACCTACGGGGATTACGGACCTTACCGGCTGCATAAGGCCAGTCTCGAGCTCATCCCGCAGGAAGGCCAACTGCCGACCGAAGCGCTTGGAACGTTCCGTGAATTTCGCGTCTGGTATAGCGACGGACCGAGTGAAACGGTGCCGATCGGGGAAATTACATTTACGCCTGCCGAGGATTCTCAAGGTCTCCCGCTCGAAACGGTGCAGGCGTCCTCCAGCAGCACGGGCGAGCATCACCATACGCTCGCAGCGAAGCAGGATGTGCGGCTGCAGTCCGTGGCCTTCAGCTTACATTCGAGAATCGCCGACGCATTTGACATGTCGGTGCATCGGACGATGCACGAAGAGGTAACGGTTCCGTTTGAGCTGAAGACCGGGGAGACGGTTACCATTGACGGATGGTTCCGCTTCGAGCCGAATGATCCCCGGCGGATGGAGGCGTATATGCCTGAGATGAGGCTGCGGCTGGAACCCGCGGAAGGCTCGGCATCATCCGGCATCCGTTACTGGACGCAGACGTTCTACAAGGCGCCTGAACCCGATAAGCAGGGGATCCGCCGTCTGATCGAAGACCGGAAGGGGGCTGAGCATCATGGCGAGTAGCTTTCGCAAGCTGTCATGGGGCCTGCTGCTTGTGCTGCTGGATATCCGCATCGCCTACTTCGATGTATGGCCCGATGTGATCGGGTATGGAATGATGTACTTCGCCTTGCAGCGGTTGGGCGCGGTGCGCCCCACTTATGGCAAAGCTGCCGGTTGGGCCGCTGCGATGGCTGTCGTTTCGTTGGCCGAGATTTGGCCGGGCCCGTCCGGATTTCACGCCGATGCCCCGCCCTCCCCGGGCTGGATCGCGTTCGGCGGTATGCTGCTGCTGCTGAAGCTGCTGTTCATGCATCAAACCTTCGCGGCCATGGAAAGACATGCCTTCGATGGCGCCCTTCCTGCAGAAGCGCACGTCTTGCGTTTCCGCAGGCGGCTGTATACGGGCGGACAGTGGCTGATGCTGCTCGCGCTTCCTTTCGCTCTGAACGCCCCCGATGAATCCCGGATGTTCGCCTTTGTCGCGGTGATCCCGATGTTCTTGCTGGAGCTGATGGCGATGTTTACGTTCCGCAGGGCGGCCCATTGGCAGGGCCGGCTGTCCTCTTAATTAAAGGTTCCCTCTTGCAGAGGGAGCCTTTCTTTTTCCCAAAAACTGGTAAAATCAAAAAATCTTAATCGTCTTTGACCTATATTTTACCAAGACGCCTCCAGAATATTCGGGAAACTTCGCTATAATGAAGGGGATGGAAGGCGAGAATCGAGAGTCGGGGTGAGTCGATTGTCCCAGAAAGACCGGGATACGAGCTATAGTCGTTTGTTTGCCGAAGAGCTGCGGCTCGCGGAAGAAGCGAAAGAGGTAGTAAGGGATCGTGCGCTTTCCGGCAAAGAGCTGTACAAGCTGCATCAAGAGTTGGCGGGACAATACGAGAAGCTTCTCAAGACGACCATTAAGCTTTCGCGCATCAGCGATATCCAAGGAAAAAAGCTGAAGGAGCAAGAGCAGGAGATCCAGACGGCGAACGAAAGCCTCAAGCATCTGGAGAAGCTGCGGCAGCGGCTCATTGCAGACATTTCCCATGAGCTGGGAACGCCGATGGTGGCTGTGCAGGGGTATGTGAAGGCGCTGCTCGACGGCGTTATTCAACCGGAAGAGAAATACATGCGGCTTATTTACGACCGGGTGTTGACAGTGAACCATCTCATCAAGGACTTGTTCCTGCTGTCGACGTTCCAGGCGAATCAAAATCACTTTGAGCATCAGCGTATCGAGATCGGCGCTTTCGTACGTGCGGTGGAACGGAAGTTTATGCCGGATTGCGAGCGGGCCGGGATTGCGTTTGACATGGAGATGCCCGGGGAGGGTGCAGACCCGGTTATCGTATGGGCCGATCCGGTGCGGCTGGATCAAGTGTTCGAAAATTTGCTGCGGAACGCGATGAAATTTACCCAAGCGGGCGGAAGCATCCGGCTGTGCAGCGAGTTTCAACCGAAATACGAGGGAGCGCTGCTCGGACATTGGTTCGTGAAGGTATCGGATTCCGGTATCGGTATCGCCGAAGAAGAGGTGCCGCATGTATTCGAGCGATTCTACCGGAGCAAGCGGGCTAGCGCTAACGGCATTGAGGGGGCCGGCTTAGGACTGGCCATTACTAAGGAAATTATCCAGAAGCACGGCGGCGAAATCGGCGTGACGAGCCGGGCGGGAGAGGGCAGCACCTTCTTCTTCCTGATCCCCGCCGAATCCGTAACGTCCGTCGACGGGCAAACGCGTTCTATGATTAAAGGAGGCTTGTCATGAACAATCAATTGTATGAAGTGCAGCGCTTTTTGCAGAGCAACCGCATCCTGATCAGCTTCTCCGGGAAGCTGACGCAAGGACTGATTGAAGAGTACGGGGCGGCTGTCAAAAAATATCTGGAGCATGCGGAGCGGCCGACGAGCGAAATTCACGACGTCTTTTCTATTTTTATCGAGCAGACGCAGAACATTAAGAATTACTGCAGCCATCAGGAAAAGAGTCCGCATGGCGAGAGAATCGCCTCCTCCAGTGTCGTGACGATCGGCAAGACGGAGCACAATCATGTGATTCATTCGGGCAACCTGCTTGCCAATGACGATGTCCTCTGCTTGCGCAAGACGTTGGATCAAATCGTTTCGCTCGACAAGACGGAGCTGAAACAGCTGTACAAAGCGAAGCTTCGCGAGACGGTCAGCCCGGACGCGCTCGGTGCCGGCATCGGGTTGATCGAGATGTCGCGGAAAGTGAAGCACCCGCTCGAGTATTCCATAATTCCGATCGACGAGCACGTGTCGTTCTTTACCTTAAAGGCGGTGGTTTGAGTTGGATACTTTGATGGGCCTGCAAATCGAATCGACGAAAAGTACGCCGGCGGTTCAGTTCGATACGGAGACGAACCATTTAGTCATAAGCGGACAATCGTATCCGGAGAATGCATTCAAGTTCTACGAGCCGCTCATGCAATGGATAGACCGGTATTTAGAGCGGGTGAGCGCGGAGGAGTCCGTACTGCTGGAGCTCAGATTGCCTTATATCAATACCAGCAGCACCAAGTGCTTCATGATGCTGCTGGAGAAATTCGACGAAGCTTACAGGGGCGGGAAGAACATCCGTCTGGCTTGGTACTGCAGTCCGGATAATGACAGCGAACAGGAGTGCGCCGAAGAATTCAAGGAAGATTTGAACCTGCCGTTCGAGATCATTCTAAGAGAAGAGGCGTGAGCCTGGTGAAATATTACGACAAAGGAACGCTGCGTATTATCGGATTTGCAAGTCTGGTCATCATCTTCTCCATGCTGCTGATCGGCGCCATCGTGTATATGTTTACCGAATCGGGCGTCGTGAAGAAGCTGAAGGAGAAGGATTTGCCGAGCATCGCGCAGGCGATGGCAGCCAAGGTGGACGGTCGAATCGATCGGGCGAAGGAAACGTCGTTCGTGCTGGCCGCCGACCCCGATGTGCGGCGGTGGCTGCAGGATGGAGAGGCTGCAGGCGAGTACCAGGAGCGCTCGCTGCAGCGGTTAACGACGCTCGTGCGGCAGTTCGGCTACAGCAATTCGTTCATCGTAAGCGCAGGCACGAGCAAGTATTGGGGCGAGAACGGCAAGCTGCTCGGGTCGGTCAGCCCGAACGAGCAGGCGGATCGGTGGTTCTTCGATTTCCTCGCGTCCAAGCAGGACATTCAGGTCAACCTGGACTACAACAAAGAGCGTGGGCAAACGTTCGTATTTACGAATGCGCTTGTGAAGGACGGCGACCGGCCGCTCGCCGTCGTCGGCGTCGGGCTTAGCCTGGAGGACCTGGCCAAGGAGTTCCAGCAGTTCAAGTACGGCGAAACAAGCCGCTTGTGGCTGATCGACCCGAAGGGCGAGATCGTATTGGCGGCGGAGACGTCGGATTACGGCAAGCAGATCGGATCGTTCCTGGACGGGAACATCGTCTCGCAGCTGCTGGAGCAGGCCAGTCCGGTATCGCAGACGCTGGAATTCCAGAACCCGGACGGCGAGCTGACCGATCTGATCAGCTACCCGCTGACCTCTACCAACATGCAGCTGCTGTTCCAAATCGAACGGCAGGAGACGGTGTCGTTCCTCAGCCGCATTAAGCTGAACACGGTTGCCGTTTCACTGATCTCGTTCGTGTTGATCCTGTTCTTGTTCTATTATGTTTCCCACCGGTTGGCCAATCCGTATGAGCGGGCGCTGCAGATGAATCAGCAGCTTGAGCGGAAGGTGAAGGAGCGGACGCAGGAGCTGGCGGAACGGAATGAGAAAATGATGGATAGCATCGATTACGCGAAGCGCATTCAGGAATCGCTGCTGCTGCGCCCGCAGGAATGGACGACGGCTACGAAGGAGCACGTATTGATCTACAAGCCGAGAGACGGTGTCGGCGGGGACTTTCACTGGGTGAAGCCGCTACCCGGCGGGACGCTTATCGCGATTGGCGACTGTACGGGGCATGGCGTACCCGGGGCGCTCATGACCATGCTCGCCATTTCACTGCTGGACCGCGTCGCGGAGGAAGGATATGCGGAGGAGCCGGCCCGCGTTCTGGGCGAATTGAATCGTCTGATCAAGAAGACGTTGAACCAAACCGAACCGAATGGCTTAACCGACGACGGGCTCGATATCGGAATTTGTTATTTGAGCGAGGACCGGACGCTGCTGCGCTTTGCCGGGGCCAAATGCTCCTTGTATTTGAGGGATGACCGCCAAGGGACGCGCGTGCTGGAAGGCGGACGCAAGAGCATCGGCTACCGCCGGACGCCGATGGAGTACCCGTTCGTGTCGCATGAGCTGCGCCTGCAGCCGGGTACGTCGTGTTATATGGCAACCGACGGTTTCTTTGATCAAAGCGGCGGGGAGAAAGGGTATGCCTTCGGCAAACGCCGGTTTACCGAGCTGCTCGACCGTTACGGGCATTCACCGTTGCGTGAACAGGCAGACCTGTTCTGGCACGAATTCCAAACCTATATGGGCGACGAGGCTCAGCGCGACGATATTACGCTGTTGGCGTTCCAAGCCTCGTAGAACGAATAAACATCCCCCGGCTAACCTTTAAACAAGTACCCCGCGCCGCGAATGTTCAGCACATAATTCGGATTGGCCGGATCGGGCTCGATTTTTTTGCGGATGCTGCTGATGTGGACGAAGACGGTGCGCGTATCCCCGATGCTGTCGCTCCCCCACACCTCTTTATACAGCTGGTCGGGGGGGAAGACTCGGTTCGGATGAGCGGCTAAATGAACGAGCAGCTGCATTTCCTTCACGGTCAAAGCCGCTTCCTTCCCTCCCGTCCTGATTCGGAGAAGAGCCGGTTCGATTTCTAATTCGCCGACGACGATGATGTCCGGTGTCTGCACAGAGCCAGAGGGCTTGGGCTCCGGCCGATTACGGGCGATAGGAACTCTCCGCAAACTGGCATGAATGCGGGCCACGACGACAGCCGGATCGAACGGCTTCTCGATGTAGTCGTCGCCTCCGAGCTCGAGGCCGCGAATGATATCGCTTGAAGACGTGTTGCAGCTAATAAACACAACCGGCACTTTCGATACGCTGCGGATGCGGCGGCACAGCTCGTAACCGTCCATATCGGGCAGCACGATGTCCAGCAGAACCAAGTCGGGCGAATCCCGCTCGAAGCGCTCCAGCCCTTCGCCCCCGCTGCCTGCCTCCATGACCTGGAAGCCTTGCGGCTCTAAGTAGAGCCTGAGTATATCGCGAATGTCTTCCGTATCTTCGACGATCAAAATTTTCTCGTTCACCATGAGATGGAATCTCCTCATCGTCCGAAAGGACGGACTTTACCGGTTATTTGGGATCGAATTTATAGCCTACTCCGCGAATATTGTGAATGTAGGTCGGCCTTGTAGGGAGAGGCTCCAGCTTCTTGCGCAGATTGCTGAGATGGACAATGACCGTACGCGTATTCCCGTGACTTTCCATTCCCCAAACCGAGGCATACAGCTCTTCCAGCGTATAGACGGTCCCGGGGTTGCGTGCGAGATGGACGAGCAGCTGAAACTCTTTGGTCACAAGCGCGATCGGCTTGCCGTCCAGCAGCACTTGAAAGCGGACCGGGTCGATCTCGAGACCGGCGTATGCAATGACGTCATCCTTGGCGGGGGCACTCGCCTCCCACTTGCGATCTCTGCGAAAGATGGCGGTGCGCCGCAAGTTCGCGTGCACCCGGGCGACGAGCACCTCGGGGTCGAACGGCTTCACGATATAATCGTCGGCGCCAAGCTCTAATCCTTGAATAATGTCGCTCGAGCCGCTTCGACTGCTGATCAGCACGATGGGGGCGTTGGAATAGCTGCGGAGCTCCGCGCACGTCTCCAGGCCGGCGGTTGCCGGGGGGCCGATGTCCAGCAGAATCAAATCCGGTTCGACCGCGTCGAACTGCGTAATCGCTTCTTGCATATCGGTCGCTTCGTACACGTCGAACCCGTCATCCGTAAGGGCGATGTTAAGTAAATTGCGAATCTCGGGCTCATCCTCCACAATGAGGATCTTCCGGTTAGCCACGTGCGGATTACTCCCTTCGCTCGACTTCTGTTGTCTACGGTAAGGCCCCGGCTGCTTCTTGCGAGCGTTGCTTCTCCGGAGCTTTACGAATTTTGTTGAAATATATCGGAAAAAGGAACGAGTTAAAGCTGAATTGATCTACTTTAGTCGGATTTTAATCGGAATTAGGTCTAGAAGCCTATATAATATGAGTATATCACAAAATTGGAAAATTTGGGTCGAAAACATAGAGCGGCGTACAGCAGACTCGGACAAAAGGGGCGATTCCAATGGCTAAGGTGCTTGTCGTGGATGATGCGGCATTTATGCGTGCGATCATCGGTGGAATGTTGAAAGAACTGGGACATGAGGTCGTCGGCGAAGCGGAGAACGGCGTTGTGGCGCTCCAGAAATATTGGATGCTGAAGCCCGATTTGGTTACCATGGACATCACCATGCCCGAAATGGACGGTATCGAGGCGCTGCGAAACATCATGAAGTACGACCGCAACGCCAAAGTGCTGATGTGCTCCGCAATGGGCCAGCAGAAGCTGGTCATCGAAGCGATCAGCCTGGGCGCGAAAGATTTTATCGTGAAGCCGATTCAGAAAGAACGCGTGATTAGCACGCTGCATCGCTTGCTCGGTTAAACCAGAAGAGCCGTTCTTCACGTCTAACGACGGGGAGAACGGCTTTTTTTCGCTGTTTGGATCACGGCTCCGCGGCTGCGGCTCCTTCCCGGAATAAAAAGACAGAAAGCCCTGGCGGCTTGTCCCGTAATCGACCGGCACGCAGGTGCGGGATCGTCGGTTCAAGCCGAGGGCTTTCCAGACAAGTGAATCGTTTACGTCTTAGCGATGGTTACTTGGCGTCGGTCATAACCTGCCCATATTGATCATCCGAAAGGATGCGACGGGCCGTTACATAACGCTTCGCATAATAAGAATCGGTCATCTTCGTGATCACAACGCCTTCGTTCGTGGCGGAGTGATAAAATTTGCCGTCTCCTACGTATACGCCGACATGAGAGATGCCTTTGCCGTCCGTGTTGAAAAAGACAAGATCGCCGGGACGGAGGTCGTTCTTCTCCACCGTGGTGCCGAGCTGGGCTTGGCCCTTGGAGGAGTGCGGCAGGTCGACGCCGAGTTTGTCGAACACCCAAGAAGTGAAGCCGGAGCAGTCGAAGCCGTTGGTTGTTGTGCCCGCCCATTTGTAAGGAGAGCCTAAACCTTCGTTAACCGCTGCGCTTAATGGGGTTTCAGCAAATACGCTGCCTACCGAAATCGTGCAAAACAGTGCTGCGGAAAAAACAAAACTGACAAGCTTCTTCAAAGAAGTTTCCCCTTCCAGAGCCTACGAGGTTAGCTGAAGGGTTCGGTTGAAGGTTCCCTATGATCACTCTGAAGCGAGATCAATTCACCCAAAAACTGGTTCCCCCGTTTTCTGCGCGCAGAAATTCGGCAATATTTTCTGTTTTATTTTCCAAGTACAGTTATTCGAGCAAAAGTGACGATATCCTTCTTTTGTCACAAACTTGTAATAAATACAGGGATTAAAACGAAACCGGGCGGGTATACTAGATAGATTGACATTGTAAGCGGATACATACAAATGCGGAAGCCGGGCCTTCCGTAATTTTTACACGTGCTTCGTGAACGATTGTCGGAACGCCTCGAAAGCTCGCGATTGCGCATACGAGGGCGGCCGATAGTATCGGTACGGTACCCAGGACCATGGAACAAAGCTGTATAAGACCCGGATTCATTGAGAGGATTTGACAACGCTTTATAGCTTCACTACAATTTGTAGTGTGGGGTGCGTGGCAAATGAAAATTCATAGCTTCAAGTTTTATGAGAAGGGCTTGAAACGGTTCTTCGGACCGCTGGAGTCGAAAGTGCTGGACATCCTGTGGACGCATCCGAATCAGTCCATTAAAGAAGTCCAGAAGAAGCTGGAGCAGCAGGATGAGCATTTGAACTTCAATACGGTCATGACCGTGATGAACCGCTTGGTCGATAAAGGCGTGCTCACGAAGAAACAGGCGGGGCGGGCGTCGGTGTACGA
Organism: Paenibacillus sp. JCM 9796; assembly: GCF_055379675.1. Classification (NCBI taxonomy): domain Bacteria; kingdom Bacillati; phylum Bacillota; class Bacilli; order Caryophanales; family Paenibacillaceae; genus Paenibacillus; species Paenibacillus sp. JCM 9796. The sequence goes on along the minus strand of NZ_AP043723.1, from coordinate 2,560,199 downwards.
GCCGGTGCATTCAAAAGAACATTTTCTGGATATTCAATCGAGGGAAATTACGCACGAACTGCTCGAAGATTTCGGTCCGCTGGTTGTCAATCATATGCTCGACGCGCTGGAAGAGGCCGATGCGGAGATGATCGAGAAGCTGGAACAAAAAATTAAAGACCTGAAAAAGGAAAGATAGGCCATGTGGGAAAATCGGTCTAGAATGTTATTTGCTTCTGCGTTCGTCCTTGCGCTGATCGTGTGGGCCCAGATGGGGCTATATGCGGCTCATGTTCTGTTCGGCTGGTCGCTTCGGTTCAACGTCTTTGAAATTTGCAGCAGTCTGCTGCAGGCGCTCGGCTTCGATTCGGTGACGCCGCTGCTTAGCGTGCTGGTCGCTTCTACGTTCGGCTTAAGCCTCTGGATCTGGGCGAAGCAAGTCTGCTTGTCGAGGCGGAAGCTGCTCGCTTCCCGGCATGAGCGGTCGACGCAGGAGCTGAACGCCCGGTTCAGCGCGGACAAGCCTGATCTGCTGGTCGTCATGTGCGCGGAGCCGATCGCGCTGACGCTCGGATTGTTCCGGCCGAAGATCATCTTATCGACCGGATTGCTGAAGCTGCTCGATCGCGATGAGCTGGAAGCGGTCGTGTACCACGAGCAGTATCACCGGAATCATCGAGATCCGCTGAAGACGTTCTTGCTGCACCTCGCTTGTTCGGTCATGCGTTATATCCCGATTCTGCGCTGGTGTTACCATCATTATAAGATTGCGCGGGAGATATTGGCCGATCGCGAGGCGATGGCGGTCATGGGATCGCCGGCGAGCTTGGGGAGCGCCTTGTTGAAGCTGATGAAGAAGAGGGAGCGGACCGCTTCGATGGACTTCGCGTACGTCTCTTTCGCAGATACCTCGATTAACTACCGGATCCGGCAAATTCTCGATCCGCAAGGCGAGCCTTCGCTGGGACTGCCGGTAAAGCTGGCGATCGTGTCGCTGCCGGTTGTGGTTTTCCTGTCGGGTTTGTTTTTCTTGTCGCTGCTTTAAGTTGAAGCCGTGGCGTTTGAGCGAGTCATATCGCGGATCGGTCCCGTTAAGGGATTTTTCTTTATACAATTACACTACGAATTGTAGTGTTAACAATTGAAGGAGGCGTATTGATGACAACGAAAACACTCGCATTTTCCGCAGGAGTCGCAGTTGTGTTACTAGCCGGGGCCTACGGCGCGTACGATTATTTTGCCGGCAATCATATCGAGGTGAAGGAGGTCATTCCGGCCTCCGCGCCAGTCGGCGGAGCCGCTGCGACGGGACAAGCCATCAAGGCGGAGCAGATCGACGGGAAGTGGTCGGTGCTGCCGGCATCGGAGGTGTATTTCTCCGTTACTACGTCGAAGGAGACGGTGAATTTTGTCGTGACGCCGACTCAGGGAAGCTGGGAGCTGAACACGGCCGATGCGTCGAGGACGACGGCCGAAGGCAAAATCGAGACGAGTGCGCTGCAGTCGGGAAATCCGCAGCGCGACAACCATATTAAGAGCAAAGATTATTTCGACACAGCGCAGTTCCCGGAAGCGGTGTTCACCGCCAAGTCGTTCGACCAGCTGCCGCAGGCATGGAAGGAGGGCGAGAAAGTCGGTTTTCAAATGAGCGGTACGCTGCAAGTGAAGGACAGGAAGAAGGACGTGACGTTCCGGAGCGAGGCCTTGTATGAGCAAGGGCAGCTGAGGCTGGAAGGCAGTACGGTCGTGACGTTCGCCGATTTCGGCATGAAAAATCCGCACACCGTGGCGCTCGACACGCAGAATGACATCCAAGTGCAGCTTCGGCTTGTGCTCGAGAAGGCGCAGGGGTAATGGATAGGGAAGCGCGGGGCGAAGGCGCGGTTTGCGGATGGGCGCTGGGGTCGTTGGCGGCTGCGGTCCGCACGCACGGCTGGGCCGCACTGCCGATATCGGGAGATATCGCGCAGCGAGGCCAAGGCCGCTGCTGCGTCCTTGGCCTCTTCGCCGTGCGTCGCGCACGCCGCTACGCTTTCTCCGTCCAAAGCGCGAATTGCGTGCCGATCGCCCATACTTTAAAGAACATTTGCGCCAGGCGGAACACCTGGACGGCGAGCAGGGCCAGGAAGCCGGCCCAGAAGAAGGACGCCGCCATCACGGCCGCCGTCGCCAGAAGCCCCAGACCGAGCACGGTAAGCGCGGCCAGTACGATTGCCGGCAGGTGGCGGACGATAAAGAGGCAGGTGAACAGCATCGAACGTCCGCTTGCTTTGCCGATCTGCAGGTACATGAAGACGAGCTGGATGAGCAGCAGGTAGACTGCGAACGCCGAAAGTGCAGGCAGCAGCGCGCGCACAAGCCCCGAGTAGGACACTTGCGAGCCGAACAGCTCGGTGGCCAGCGGTACGAGCCATACGAGCGGAGCCAGCGTCAGCAGCAGTTGAGCGGCGTAGAATCCGAAATAGGGCAGCGTCAGCCTGCGGATGCCTTCCACGAACCGGTAGCCGGCGTTCATGTCACGGTTCTGAAGCGAGTAGTAGACACCGGCATTCAGCAACGGATGCAGCAGCATCCGAAGCGCAAGCAGCGCTAGTCCCCACCAGAGGAAGGGCTCGATCAGGTTTGTCTTCATCAGCTGGAATTGGCTTTCAATCCAGAACAGCTGCACGGCTTCCTTCGACAGCTCCGTCGGGTAGCGGTGAAGCAAGGGCAACACAACCGACTGGACCAGCTTGTAGAGGGCGATACCCCAAGCCAGATGGTATACAAATAAGGTGAAGACGGCGAACGGCTGCCCCCAGGCGATCGACCAGCCCGATTTAACGCGATTCCACATGTGTACGAACCCTCCTCACCACGCGACCCAGCCGAACAAGGTCTCCAGTATTTTAACGATGCCCATATTCCAGCGGACGGACAGCTTCGTATCCACGTTCGTCTTCATAAAGCCGTTAATCCGCTTGTTTTCCAGCACGATCGTATGCTGCGGATCGATCGCCGCCCAGTCGAGCGTCGCGGCATGCGTCAGCTTGTAGATGATTTCGCTCTCAGAGCCGTTCCATGTCTTATCGATTTGCGTGCCGTCGGCAAAGTGGAATCGAACCGGGACGCTCGGGACGGTGCCGCCGAGCTTGCGCAGTTTGACGCTGTTCTCGTACACCGTTTGGCCGTTCTCCGTCATCTTCTTCGTCTGGATCCCCGCCACTTCATAATTGGCCATCATGCCGCCGTACACATATTGATCGAAAAATTCTTTCCAGCTCGATTTCGTCACATCTTCCACGGTGCGTTGAAAATCTTCGGTGGACGGATGCTTGAACTTCCAGCGCTGGAAGTACGTCCGCATAATTTTATTCATCGTCTCCTGGCCCGCTTGCCCTTCTATCGCCTTCAGCACGAGCTTGGCCCGGGTATAGACATTCTCGGCGTAGTTGCCGTGCCCCGCATAGTTCCAGGCGTTCAGCTTGAGTGAAGCAGGGGCGGTGATGTAGCTCGATTCGACGAGACGGTTCGAACGCACGCCGTACTCTTTCTCCATCAGCCTATCTTCGGCGTAGGACGTGAACCCTTCGTCCAGCCAGGCTTCCTCGAATTCGTTGCTGGCTACCATGCCGTAAAAAAACTGATGCCCGATCTCATGAACGATGACGCGTTCGAGCTCAAGGCTCGGGTTGTCTTCGCCTGCTCCCCAAGCGGTGACGAGCGTCGGATACTCCATACCGCCGGCGCCGTTGCCGTTCTCCGGAGGCACGACAATGGACAGTGTCGAGTAAGGATAGCTGCCGTACCATTCCGAATAGCGGGCGAGCGCTTTTTTCGCGGCCGTCATATAACGCGCTTTCAGATGCTCGTGCTTCGGATCGAGATACAGCTTGATCCGGACGCCAGGCAAATCCTTGGTGGCATAAGGCTCCTCGAAGTAGACGAAGTTCGGTGAGGCGGCCCAGGCGAAATCGTGAACGTCGTCGGCGTAGAAGGTATAGAGCCGCGTCTTGCCGTCGTTCACAACAGGTTTGGTCGGGAATCCGCTCGCCGCCACGGTATAGCCCACCGGCACGCGCAGCTTCACATTGTAGATGCCGAAGTCGGCATAAAACTCGGAGTTCCCGTGATACTGGTGCAAATTCCAGCCTTCTTCCGCTTGCCCGCGCGTTCCTTTGGGCTCATAGACGGCGATTTTCGGGTACCACTGCCCCGCCATCATGAAGTCGCCGGCGTACCCCATACGCGCAAACACTTGCGGCAGCTGCACCGTGAACGAGGTGAGCAGCGTCACCTGCTCGCCCGGGGCGACAGCCTTCGGCAGCGGCACCTTCACGAGCGTCCGGTCATGAACGTTGCCGTCGTCCGGCTGCACGTACTCGATCCGGTCGGTCAGCTCCGTTTCATTCCCGTTCAGCATTTGAATGGAAATGAGCTTCATGCTCCCGTAGTTGTCTTCCGTGCTTGCATCCTCGCGCAGCTTGCCGCCGGACTCCTGCATGAACGTCGTTTTTTTCGATTCGAACGCATTCGGATACAAGTGGAAGTACAGATCCTGGACCGGGACACTGCCGGGGTTTTTCCAAGTGAGGGAGGAGGTGCCGTGAATCAGTTTGCCCTCGGCGTCGAACTCAGCGTTCAGGTGGTATTCGACGATGCGGTTGGACAAGGGTCTGGGCGAAGGCTTCTCAACCGGCCTCGCCGGCAAGCTCGGCGGCGCGGGCGGAGGCGCCGCAGGCTCGGTAACCCGCCCGCTGACCGGCAGCGCTTCGCTGCCAGGCAAGAATAAGCCGGTGGACGAGCCGTCCGCTTGCCCCCGGGCGGACGGCCAGGCCGGCGCCGCGACCACCGCGTGCGCATGCTCGCCCGCGGTGCGGGCCGGCTTCAGGGCAAGAGGGCCCGGCGCAGAGGCGTCCGGCCTGGCGGAAGCCGCAGTGGCAGCGCTGTAGGGCAGCTGCCAGCCTCCGTCCGCATCGCCTGTCCGTATTTCGTTCGAAAAAATCGCGCCTGGCAGCAGGGCGCTGCTGCAGGCGAGGACCGTCACGCAGCCCCATATGGCAAGTCGGTTGCCGAGTCGTTTACTCATCGATTTTCACCCCGTTGACAAGCATCTAAGGCATGTATATGTAACGGGACAAGAAACCATGAACAAAAAATTGTCAAGCCTCACTGTTTCATGGATAATAAAAGAAAGACGGGTAGACGTTAAACCTATGAAGGTAGTGAAAGGAAGGGGATGTAACGGTGGATACAAAGGATTTGGGCGCCGGCGGACAGGCGAATGCGGAGTCTGGCGAGAAGAAGAAACTGCCGGCTTTAAATATCGTCAATAAAAAAGAAACGAAGCACCGCGGCTTCGGGCAGGGCTCGATTGATTTAAGTCAATTGTCCAGCGTTATTATCGATGGAGACGAGGCGTACTTGGACTTAGGCGCGCTGCATGCGAAGAGCAGGGTGGAGAAGGGAATCAAGTTTTCGCCGAACAAGGATGAAGTGCCGAACGGCCGGCCTTGCTGGATCGTTTGGGTGGCCGTCGACTTCCATGAGGACGGCAAATATTACGCCGGCGTAACCTCCTGCGAGATGACCGTCGATCCGGACAACCGCCGCGGCTGGAAAGTTCTTGCCGATCACGTCAACCGGATGGACTATGCGCTCAAGCGCAAAATTATGGTCGACAATCTGGGAGAGAAGGAAAAGGCGCTGCTCAAAAACCTGCTGATCGAGAACGATCCGGGGATGTGGGAACGGTCGGACGAGTCGCTAAAGACGGCGCTTGCTTAAATTTTTGTACATTATGTGACGGTATTGTGTCACCATCCATAACGATGTATACTAATGCCTAGTATATGCATCATATACTAGGACAGCAGGAAGGCAGACCTCTCGGTCTGCCTTTTTGTGTTGTCCGGCGAAGCCGGGCCTTCTGCGCCAAAGCGGCCATGCGCCTGACATCCATGAGGGGCTGCGCGATCGCTAGCACGGGACAATTCCGTTATTTCCGCCGCGCGTCTGTCGTTATCACCGGAAAGGCGAGCGTTCAAACGAAAAGGACCCCTCGGGCAAACGGATCAACGATCCGGCTTGCCGGGAGCCCCTCTTGCCGCCTATGTTTGACCTGCCGTCAACCTTCTGCCAACGCTACCCTGCGCCTGTTTACGCGCGCGGGGTCTGTCCAGGCTATCAACAGTCCGCCAATGCGTCTGTACAGCTGCGCCTGCATCAACCTCAACCGTCTGCCCTTGCCGCCTTCCGCTTGCTTGCGTGCCATTGCAGCTGTCAGCTCGCCCACCAGCGCTTCAAATCGTTCCACCACGAGCCGCCGGTTTTGCCCGGATCCTGCTTAACCGGCTCGTCCTTCACCGGCTCCTGCGAGCAGTATTCCTTCGGCTCCGTGCCTTGGATGAAGGCTTCCATCCGCGATTTCGGGCAGCTGTCGTTGGCGAGCTTGCCTGTTGCGGGATCAATGTAGACGTTGACCACGCCCTCGGGAATCGGAAACATCTTCGGAGGCACGGATTCCAGAGTCCGCTCCGTGAACTCGGCGAAGATCGGCGCCGCCAGGTGCGATTCGACATTACCGATGTTGCGGTCCTTGTCGTACCCGACCCAGACGGCCGTCGACAGCTCGGGCGTATACCCGACCATCCAGGCGTCCGTGTTGGTTGTGCCGGTTTTGCCGGCGACCGGACGCTTCAGGACGCTGGACACGCGGCTGCCCGTGCCTCCCTGATCGAACACGCTCTCCATCAGCTGCGTCATGACGTACGTGTAGGCCGGCTCAATGATCGTTTCCTCCGAAGGGCTCGCTTCGTACAGCACCCGCCCGCGCCGGTCCTCGATGCGCAGAATGGCCGTCGGCGCAGCGCGCACCCCTTGATTGGCGAAGATGCCGAACGCGGAAGCCATCTCGTACGGGCTCACCGGGAACACGCCCAGCGCAAGGGACGGCAGCGGCTCCATCGGGCTCGTGATGCCCATCCTGCGCGCCATGTCGATGACGCGGTCCGGTCCGGCTTCCAGCGCCGTGTGCACGGCGAAAATATTGTCCGACTTGGCGATCGCCGTCCGCATGTCGATCCAATCGAAATACTTGCCGTCGTAATTGCTCGGCGTATAGGATTTGCGGCCTTGATCGTAGGTGAACGTGGTCGGTTCGCTTTTGAAACGCGAGACCGGGGTGAACTGCTTCTCCTTCAGCGCCGTTAAATAGACGATCGGCTTGAACGAGGAGCCCGGCTGCCTAGTACTGGCGAAGGCCCGGTTATACTGGTTGTCCGCATAGCTGCGGCCGCCGACCATCGCCTTTACATACCCGTTGCGCGGATCGATCGAGACGAGCGCGGTTTGCAGCTCAGGGTAAGGCTCCAGCTGTTTGCGGATCACTTCTTCCGCGATTTGCTGGGCATTCAAGTCGAGCGTGGTAAAGATGCGCAGCCCCATATCTTCGTATTCTTTTTCCTCGATGCCGAGCAGCTCGGTCGCCTGACTGCGAATGTAGTCGCGGAAGTAGGGGGCGGTCACCGTCGTTTTCTTCGCCTCCAGCGGCATGATTTTGAGCTTCTCGCGCGCCGCCTTATCCGCTTCTTGCTGCGTGATGTAACCGGCTTCGACCATCGTCTGCAGCACCGTCTTTTGACGCCCGAGCGCATTCTCAAGGTCATAATAAGGCGAATAATAGCGCGGTCCCTTCGGAATGCCTGCCAGCAGCGCGCTCTCGGCCAACGTGAGATCGTGGGCGCTCTTGCCGAAGAAAAGCTGGGAAGCCGATTGAATGCCGTATGTGGAATGGCCGTAATAAATTTGATTTAAATATTGCTCCAAAATTTGATCCTTGCTCATCTGCAGCTCCATCTGCACGGCATAATACGTCTCCTTCAGCTTGCGCGACCATGTCCGCTCATGGGTCAAGTACATATTGCGCGCGAGCTGCTGCGTAATCGTGCCGGCGCCCTGCACTTTGGACATATGCTGCAGGTTCACGATTGCGGCGCGGGCGATCCCTTTCGGATCGAAGCCGTAATGGTCGTAGAAGCTGCGGTCCTCGATCGCCAGCGTCGCCTCCACGATGCTGGGCGCCATCTCCTGCAGCGGCACGGTTTGCGAGTTTTTCCCGCCTCCTCCGTACGCTTCGATCAACTTGCCGTGCACGTCGTACAGCTCCGAGGCCGCCGCCATCTTGGAGACGGGCAGCGCTTGCGAACGCATGAACAGCAGCCCCACGATGCCGCAGGCGGCCCCGAGGATGAGGCAGGTGAAGGTGAACGACAGGAACGTGCGGAAGCGTCCCTTTTTGCGACTATGATGAAATTCGTCGGCATCGGTAATGCGTTGCCCGGACAATAGCTGACCCTCCTTGGCGACCGCTCCTTCCTTGCGGAAAGAGCGATGCGGTAAGATGCTCACGATAAGTGCTATTAACCAGTATGGAAAAACATAGAAAGACGTATTCAGCCGGCTGTGTCCAAAACGTTAATTTTTTTTAAATTTACCGTTCCGGAGCGCGTTCGTATTTGCATTTTCAGGGTAATCTACTATAATACAATTTGACATGTAAGGCCCGCGGTTCGTTAACTCAGAAAGGTGGCTTGCGCGCAATGGAATTATGGTATACAGAGAAGCAAACGGAGAACTTCGGCATCACCGCCAAAATTAAAGAAACGCTGGTTACGGAGAAAACCGATTTTCAAGATCTCGCGATGATCGACACTGCCGAATGGGGCAAAATGCTCGTGCTCGACGGCATGGTGATGACGACGGTTAAAGACGAGTTCGTTTATCATGAAATGGTGGCGCATCCGGCGCTGTACACACACCCGAATCCGAAGCACGTGCTCGTGGTCGGCGGCGGCGACGGCGGCGTCATCCGCGAAGTGCTGAAGCACCCGGAAGTGGAGAAGGCTGTGCTTGTCGAAATCGACGGCAAAGTCATCGAGTACTCGAAGCAATACTTGCCTTCGATCGCCGGCGAATTGGACAACCCCCGCGTGCAAGTGATCGTCAACGACGGTTACATGCACATCCACGAGCACAAAAACACGTACGACGTCATCATGGTCGATTCCACCGAGCCGGTTGGCCCAGCCGTGAATCTCTTCACGCAAGGCTTCTACAAGGGCATCTTCGACGCGCTGAAGGAAGACGGCATTTTCGTGGCACAGACGGACAACCCTTGGTTCAAAGCGGACTTGATCCAAACCGTCAATCGCGATGTAAAGGAAATTTTCCCGATCGTGCGCGTGTATGTGGCGAATATTCCGACATACCCGAGCGGTTTGTGGACGTTCACGATGGGCAGCAAGAAGTACGATCCGCTGGCTGTTGACGAAACGGCCATTCCGGAGATCGATACGAAATACTACACGCCGCGCCTGCACAAGGCGGCATTCGCGCTTCCGAAATTCGTGGAAGACTTGACGAAATAGGCTGAGGGAGACGTAATCCACATGAAAATCGATCAAAAATATTCCGGTAACGTCTTTATTCTCAGCTCCGACGATTATGCGTCCTCCCGCGCCGTCATTTACGGCATGCCGATGGACTATACGGTCAGCTTCCGTCCCGGTTCCCGGTTCGGCCCGGCGCGCATCCGCGAAGTGTCGATCGGTCTGGAGGAATACAGCCCGTACCTCGATAAAAGCTTGGAGGATATTACGTATTTCGACGCCGGCGATCTGCTGCTGCCGTTCGGCAACGCCGGACGGAGTCTGGAAGTGATCGGCGAATACGTAAGCGGCCTGCTCGCGGACGGCAAATTCCCGTTCGGTCTTGGCGGCGAGCATCTCGTCTCTTGGCCGGTCATCCAGGAAGTGTACAAGAAGTACCCGGATCTTGCGTTGATTCATATCGATGCGCACGCCGACCTGCGTGAGCACTATGAAGGCGAACCGCTGTCCCACTCGACGCCGGTCCGCAAAGCGGCTGCGCTTATGGGCGGCAAGAATATTTACCAATTCGGCATCCGCTCGGGCTCCCGCGAGGAGTTCCAGTTCGGGCGCGAGCATATCAATTTCTATCCGTTCGAAGTGTTGGAGCCGTTGAAAAAGGTGCTGCCGGAGCTTGCCGGCCGTCCCGTTTACCTGACGATCGACATCGACGTGCTTGACCCGTCCTGCGCACCGGGCACCGGTACCGCCGAAGCGGGCGGCATTACGTCGAAGGAACTGCTCGCTGCCATTCATGCGATGGCTGCGTCGGAGCTTAACTTTGTCGGCGCCGATATCGTGGAAGTGGCTCCCGCCTACGACCCGACGGAGCAAACACAGATCGTCGCCAGCAAGCTGATGCGCGAAATATTGCTGGGTCTGGTGAAGTAAGCGAGAGCAGCTGCACAGCGGTTGAACAAGAGTTGCGGCCGGACTTCACGCCTTAGGGCGGGGGGCCGGCTTTTTTTCGTTTGGCCGGCAAGCATCGGGGCTGCGGCGCGATTGCTCCTTCCCTTGAGTGATGCTGCGGCGGGTTGGCCATAATATCCCCAAATCGAGTCAAGGGGGAGTTCACCATCATCAAGCGAGTCGCCTTGGGGCTGACGTCGGGATTTCTGCTGCTTGCCGCCACACTGTCCGTTTCGGCTGATGAGCCGTCATCGCAGACGAAGGAGCAGCTGCTTGAAGAGACGCTGATCGTGCGCTACCTGCCCTTGCTCATGCAAAGTGTCCGCGAACCGTTCTACTGCGAGCGTGTTTTGCAAATTCGGCAGTTGAACCGCAGCAACCGGGAACATGAAGTGACCGTTGGCGTCGTCACATTCCAGGGGCCTCATAATCCGCCGCATGATTTGGTCGAGGTGACGCTGACAGACGTACCCGGAGACGAAGGGGTTCGGGTGCGTCGGGTTGAGCGAACCGCCAATGCCCCGATCGAGCGGATCCGCAGACACTGCAGTCCCGAGGGTGTTCCGGCGCTGGTTTCGTTGGAGCCGAACGCTGCAGCCGGCCGGCTTGCGGTGTTCTTTGACCATCGACAGCTCGCCGATGTACGGGGTCATTGATGCGATTGCCGTCGCTGGGTTGATTGGACGGCTCGGGGCATGCCCGATTTGCTTGTAGAGCTGGTCGGGCGACCCGTAGAAGCCGTACAGGGAAATGGGGCTGGAGAGCTGTATCTTGGATTGACTTTAGCCGTTCGCAGGGCAGGTGCGTCTTACCCGCGCTGCAAAGTAATGAAGGTTAATTCAGGCCTGCATAGAAACCGGATCGGATGCTGCGAAACGCCAATGCCCCGGTTGACATATAAACGGAAATGATTGGCGCCCAGCGCATATTCGCCGATGACATACTTTTTGCCGAATTTCGGCGTCACTACATGCCCATAGAACGGGAGTCTCACTTGACCGCCGTGACTGTGCCCGGACAGCTGCAGATCGACCGGGTGCTGTACCGCCGTGTCCGCGAAATCCGGACTATGCGACAGCAGCAGCGTGAATGCGTCCTTCGGTACCTTTTCCAGTGCTTTCCCAATATCCGGCTTGCCGTGCCACATATCTTCCACACCGGCTACCCAGAACATGCCGCTCTCGCTTTGCACGCGGGAGGCGGCATTGCGCAGCGTACGGAAGCCGCCGGCTTCGAGCGTCCTGGCGACGTTCGCCGGGCCGCTGAAATAATCGTGATTGCCGAGCACCGCGAATTTCCCGAGCTTGGCCTGCATCCTGCCTAAAGCTTCGGCGTAGGCGGGGCCGTCGGCGCCGATCGCGTAATCGATGAGATCGCCCGTGAAGCAGACCAGATCGGGATTCAGTCGGTTGATCGTCTCCGCCAACCGCTCCAAGTCTTCCGCGTTATAATGAAAGCCCAGATGCGTATCGCTGAACTGGACGACGGTTAAACCGTTCAGCGCCTGCGGCAAGCGCGGGGCTTCCAGCTTCAAGCGTACGATGTCAAGCCATTTCGGCTCGGCGTAACGGGCGTAAGCGAGGGCGGTTGGCGGAATTGCCATCGTGCCGAGCACGGTCAAAGCCGCCTTTTTCAAAAATGATCTTCTCGTCAGCTTGCGCTTTCTGGGAGAGGGGTTCGGTATCATGTAGGAATAGGCCTCCGGCATCGTGATGAAACCATGTACAACGTTAGACGCAGCAGGGGCCGCTTAGGTTTCCTTTTTGCTGCCCGGCAGATAAGATTTCGTTTTACTTGTTTTCCCGAATGAACCTTGACATCCGTATCGTTCCTTGTTATATAAGACGGGAGCTGGTTGTCCGGGTAAGCCGTCTATATAACCTTGGGTCAAATAGACAACGCCCGGTTGAATACGTTTTGCGAAAGAGATGAAGAACATGACCAAACTAGAGGGGCCGGCCGGGTCAGGGAAGATTGCGGTCCGCATCCGCCTGCAAAGCACGCTGGGGGGCGAACGCATCGTGCGCGACATGACCGGCGAATGGTTCCCGAAGGGCGACCACTATTATATCCGGTACGAAGAGCCTGAGGAAGCGGAGATGGGCCATACGGTGACGACGCTGCAGGTCAAAGCGGATGAAATCCGCATTGTACGGTTCGGCGACGTGCGCTTCGAGCAGACGATTGCCGCCGGTCGCCGCCATATCGGGTACATGCAGACGCCGCACGGCCGAATGGAGATCGAGACGCGCACGCACGGCTTGTCCGTCGAGCGGGCGGAAGGACTGGCGCTGCCAGTTACCTTACGCTGGGCTTACAACTTAACGGTTATGGGTGAAGCGGCCGGCGACTACGCCATCGAGTTGACCGCCTCCCCAACACACGGTTGATCTATTATTATTTTTTTTTCCGGAATAAGGCGCTGACTGTGCGCAGCGCATGAAGCTCCTTGATGCAGTCGCGTTTGCCGGGCTTGAGGATCAGACGCGCATTTTTGCGAAGCAGCATGCGAATGCGCAGCGGCTTGAGGTCGGGCTTGAGGGAAAGCATCAGCGCTACGACGCCGGTCACGTGCGAGGTGGCCATCGACGTGCCGCTCAGCTCCCGGTACTTGCCTTGCAGCCAGGTCGAATAAATGTTCTCGCCCGGCGCATAAATGTCGATTTGCTTGCCGTCGTTGCTGAAGCTGGCGATCCGTCCGCGGCGGGTCGTGGCGCCGACGGCAATGACTTGGGGGAAGCGGGCGGGGTAATCGATCTCGGCCCGCTTGCCTTCGTTGCCGGACGACGCGATGACGATGATGCCGGCCCGATAGGCGCTGAGCACGGCAGCTTCAAGCGCTTTACTGTACGTTCTCATGCCAAAGCTCATGTTGATGATATCCATGCCGTTCGCCACGCACCAATCGATGCCTTTGACGATGTCGGAGACGAAGGCGCCGCCTTGATTGTCGAATGCTTTCACCGGATGAATCAACGCTTGCGGCGCAACCCCTACGATTCCGCGTTGGTTGGTATAAGCGGCGATCGTGCCGGCGATGTGCGTGCCGTGGCCGTTATCGTCGATCGGGTACGGCTGGTGGCTCAACACATTGATGCCCCGAGATAAGCAATGACGCAGATCGGGGTGCGAATAATCGGCGCCGGTGTCGATAACGGCGATACGGATTTGGTCGCCTCTCGATTTCGACCATACTTCCGGGGCGCGGATATGGCGGATGCCCCAAGGGATCTTGACGGCCTCCGGATCGGCGGCAGCCGGTGTGCCCGCGTACAGCGAAGACGAGCCGGAGCTCGGGCCCCGTGCGTGTAAGCGGATGCGCACATCGGCTTCGACCGACTGAACGAAGGGAGTGGACGCGATCCTGTCCACGGAGCTCAGCGGACAGGAGATGGCTCGGATCAAGCGCAGCGGCCGGACTTGGCGCAGCTGGGGAAACGATTTCGACTTGAGGTTCATATGACATGCGAAAGCGTCGTAATCTTGGGCGGTCGCGAATCGGATAATGTGCCGACGTTCAAGCTCTGCCGTGTCCTTCATGGCTTGATGCAGGCATTCGGCGAATGACGATGGATCCAGAGTCGATCCCCCCCTACTATGAAAATCGTGCCAAAGCATTTTCATCCGAAGGCGATGTTGAAAAATGAAGATTCATAGGCGCTTTGGACGTCAACTTAGGGCTATTCCATGCGTTATTTTATGTAGGGGCGTTTCCTTGCGTATAAACGCATGTTCCTATAAAAAATAAATGGGTGTCCAACCGTGTCAAAGTTTGGCCGGATACATACGATAATTTAGAGAGGGAGTTCTTTAACTCCGTTTTCTATAGGGTCAAAGCGCGGAAACGGTTACGGGCCGCTCTCTCGCCTTTGTGGGTTACAGTCGGGACGAAGGATCCCGCTTGCTGAAGCCTCCGGTCCAGACCGGCAGCTCAGCGGCGAGGTCCTTTGTTTCATTAGTAACGGATAACCCGGAAACTTGCGCGGGACTTGCGGCAGACCAGTTGCTTTTTTACATAAAATAAGGTTTACTTATTGGAGATAGTGGATATTTTAGTATGAAGGCGGCCAGCCGCCGGATGAAACTGTTTGATAATGTCGGAAGGGATGTGCCCTGTAATGAGTGCTCAGAACCTGCTTAAAATGAGCGCGGAGCAAGCCAAAGAAATGCCAATGGTGGATCTGGCGTTCGAGCTCTTGAAAGCGGCGAACACGCCGTATTACTATCGGGATTTGATGGCGGAAATCGCCAAGATTAAAGGATTGTCCGATGATGAAGTGATGCAAGTCATTGCTCAACTATATACTGAGATCAATATCGACGGCCGCTTCGCCTGCGTCGGAACGAACTTGTGGGGGCTGAAGCGCTGGTATCCGGTCGAGAAATCCGAGGATTCCATGGGCAGCGGCAAACGTCCGCGTATCATCAACGATGAAGATGACGATTTGGACGACGAGGATCTGTTCGCCGAGGAAGAAGATACGTTTGTCGAAGAAGAGGAATACGATTCTTACGATACGCCTCGCGACGAATTCGATACGGAGGAAGAAATCGAAGAAGAGACCGAATTTTTCGAGGACGAAGAAATTGTAGAAGAAGAGCTCGATGAAGTGGCGATCGATGAAGAAGAGTCCGATGAGGAAGAAGAGTTGGACGAAGCTGATAACGATTCGGACGACGACGAGGACGGGAAGTAATCATCTGCCATTTGTCGGTTGTCCTTGACAGTGTGTACCGTTCAGAGTAAACTATTTTCTGGGCTTTAGATGGACGTTTAGACCTACACGGTCTTTTCCTATGAAAAGTGCCCCGCCGACAGCGGGGGCTTTTTCTTTTTTTTTACGACAAATTTGGCATGCTAAACTAGGGAGGTTTTACATAATGACCAAGTATATTTTCGTGACGGGCGGCGTCGTTTCCTCGTTGGGTAAAGGAATTACGGCCGCTTCGCTCGGCAGATTGCTGAAGAACCGCGGGCTGAAGGTCACGATCCAGAAGTTCGACCCGTACATTAACGTCGACCCGGGAACGATGAGTCCGTATCAACACGGCGAAGTGTTCGTAACCGACGACGGTGCGGAGACTGACCTCGACCTCGGGCACTATGAGCGTTTCATCGATATTAACCTGTCCAAGAACAGCAACGTGACGACGGGTAAAATTTATTCGTCCGTCATTGCGAAGGAACGCCGCGGCGAATATTTGGGCGGTACCGTGCAGGTCATCCCGCACATTACGAACGAAATTAAAGAGCGGGTATTCCGCGCCGGCCGCGAAGCGCACTCCGACGTCGTCATTACCGAGATCGGGGGTACGGTAGGCGACATCGAGAGCTTGCCGTTCCTGGAAGCTATTCGCCAAATCAAGAGCGATATCGGCCGCGAGAACGTGATGTACATTCACGTGACGCTGATTCCTTATTTGAAAGCGGCGGGCGAAGTGAAGACGAAGCCGACGCAGCACAGCGTTAAGGAATTGCGCAGCATCGGGATTCAGCCGCATGTCATCGTATGCCGTACCGAGCATCCGCTCGCCGAAGACATGAAGCGCAAGCTGGCTCAATTCTGCGATGTCGACCCGGGCGCCGTAATTGAATGTATCGACGCGGAAACGTTATATGAAGTGCCGATCATGCTTCGCGAGCAGGGGCTGGATGACATTGTGGTCAACCACCTGAAGCTGACGACGAACGAGCCGGATATGACGGAGTGGGAGAAGCTCGTCGGCCGCGTCAAATCGCTCAAGACGACGACCGAAATCGCCATCGTCGGCAAGTACGTGGCGCTGCACGACGCTTACCTCAGTATCGTGGAATCGCTAGGCCACGCCGGCATCGCTTCCGATACCGAAGTGAAGATTCGCTGGATTAACGCCGAAGAAGTGTTTGATCACAATGTGGGCGAGCTGCTGTCAGGCGTTCAAGGCATTCTCGTGCCGGGCGGCTTCGGAGACCGCGGCATCGAAGGTAAAGTGTCCGCGATCCGTTATGCGCGTCAGAACAAAATTCCGTTCTTCGGCATTTGTCTCGGCATGCAAGTGGCTGTAGTGGAATACGCCCGTTCGGTCTTAGGGCTGGAAGGCGCGAACAGCTCGGAGATTCATCCGACGACGCCGTATCCGGTCATTGACCTGCTTCCGGAACAGAAGGACATCGAGGACTTGGGCGGCACGATGCGCCTCGGACTGTACCCGTGCAAGCTGAAGGAAGGTTCGCTGGCCGTGCAATGTTACGGCGAAGAGCTTGTGTATGAGCGCCATCGTCACCGTTACGAGTTCAATAATGAGTACCGCGATTCCATCGAAGCGGCGGGTCTTGTCATTTCGGGCACGAGCCCGGACGGACGTCTCGTCGAAATTGTCGAATGTCCGGATCATCCGTGGTTCCTGGCCGTGCAGTTCCATCCGGAGTTTACGTCCAGGCCGAACCGTCCGCAGCCGCTCTTTAAACATTTCGTACAAGCAGCCTATCAGCAAGCCCGTTAATAAGGGCTTCTGACTTGGCGGCACTCCCGCATGCATAGGGCGTATCTGAAATTGTTGCTTGATTTGTTAAAGTTTTCAAAACATTTTTCGGTACACAGGCAGGAATCAATGTTTGCGTAGCGAATACAAAACAAAGAATGACAAATCAGGGACGGAAATTCCAGACCTATGGAAACGGAAATGGGAGGGTACCATATGAAGAAGAAGCTTCTCATCGTCGATGATCAGAACGGCATCCGCATTTTGTTGATGGAAGTATTTAGCAGCGAGGGATATGAAACGTATCAAGCTTCCAACGGTAAACTTGCACTCGAGATCGTCAGAAACGTATCGCCCGATCTGGTTTTGTTGGATATGAAAATTCCTGGTATGGACGGCCTTGATATTCTGAAGCATATCAAGAGCATCGACGCTTCAATTAAAGTCATCATGATGACGGCATACGGAGAACTCGACATGATTAAGGAAGCGACCGACCTCGGCGCGATCATGCATTTCACCAAACCGTTCGACATCGACGAACTGCGTCAGGCTGTCAACCAGCAGTTAAGATCGCCTAATAACAATTCATTCGCCGTGGGATCCTGAGAAGGGTCTCTTTTTTTCTGCCACAAAAGGTGCGCGATCGGGGATTTCATGTTTAATGTTTGTCCCCATCTATGATATAATAGCGCAGTATGACAGGAGAGCGAATCGCTCTCTGGCACGGTCAACATATAAAAGGAGGAGAAGAACACCATGCCACTTGTTTCAATGAATGAATTTCTACCGAAAGCCAAAGCAGGTAAATATGCCGTTGGCCAATTTAACATGAATAACCTTGAGTTTGCCCAAGCGATTACGGAAGCAGCTCAAGAGCTGAATTCTCCGTTTATTTTCGGCGTATCCGAAGGAGCGCTGAAATATATGGGAATGGAATTTACAGTGGCGATTGCGGAAGCTGCGGCGAAGAAATCCGGGCTGCCGATCGCGCTTCATTTGGACCACGGCAGCAGTTTTGAAGTCGCGATGAAATGTATCCGCGCGGGCTTCAGCTCTGTCATGTTCGACGGATCCCACTATTCCTTTGAAGAAAATATCCGCTTGACCAAAGAAGTCGTGAAAGCGGCCCACGCGATGGGCGTTTCCGTCGAAGGCGAGCTCGGCACGATCGGCGGCGTAGAGGATGACATCAGCGTAGATGAGTCCGATGCGAACCTGGCTAAGCCGGAAGAAGCGATCCGTTTCTACGAGGAAACAGGCGTAGACTGCCTCGCAATCGCAGTTGGTACGGCGCACGGCATGTACGCGGGCGAGCCGAACATCCGTTTTGATATCATCGAGAAGGTCGCCAGCGCCATTCCGGTTCCGGTTGTCCTGCACGGCGGTTCCGGCGTTCCGGATGAGATGATCAAGCAATCGATCGCAGCGGGCGTTGGCAAAATCAACGTTAACACGGAGAATCAAGTGGCTTGTACGCAAACGATCCGCGATGTATTGAACAAAGATGCGAAAGTGTATGATCCTCGTAAATACCTCACTCCTGCCCGCAAAGCTATGGTTGAAGTTGTGAAATCCAAAATTGTATTGTTCGGCAGCTCCAACCAAGCCTAAAACACATACGGGAGATACACCGGCAGAGGTGTATTTCCCTTCTCTTCCTATGTAATTCACTATACTTACCGTCCGACCAAGGTTGATATGTCTCTTTTGTTTTGTTTTTTATGCTTTAAAGTGGGAAGTGGGAGGAACGACATCGAATGGAGAAATTGATGATCGCCGGCGGGCGCCCGCTGCGGGGAACTGTTCAAATCAGCGGAGCGAAGAACAGCGCCATCGCGCTTATTCCGGCCGCGATTTTATCGGAAACTGCAGTAACCTTGGACAACTTGCCTACGCTCAGCGATGTGGCCATTTATACGGAGCTGCTCGAGGAATTGGGATCTACGGTTCGGTGGGATGGGGACCAAATGGTTATTGACCCGAGCCGGCTTGTATCCAGGCATATGCCCAACGGAAACGTAAAAAAATTGCGCGCTTCATATTATTTGATGGGTGCGCTGCTGGGCCGCTTCGGCGAAGCGGTGATTGGATTGCCGGGCGGCTGCAATTTCGAGCCAAGACCGATCGATCAGCATATAAAAGGTTTTGAGGCGCTGGGGGCACAAGTTACGACTGAGAATGGGGCTTTGCATATCCGCGCGAAGCAATTGCGCGGCGCGAAAATATATCTGGACGTCGTCAGCGTCGGCGCGACGATCAACATCATGCTGGCAGCCTCACGGGCTAAAGGCGTCACTATTATCGAAAACGCGGCAAAAGAGCCTGAAATCATAGATGTAGCAACACTTTTGAATGCCATGGGGGCTAATATCAAAGGCGCGGGCACCGAGACCATCCGTATTGAAGGCGTGGATGGCATGCACGGCTGCCGGCATTCGATCATTCCCGATCGGATACAGGCGGGAACTTACATGATCGCGGCCGCCGCCACACGGGGCGACGTTATCGTGGACAATGTAATTCCGAAACACTTAGAGGCCTTGACGGCAAAGTTACAGGAAATGGGGGTCCATATTTACGAAATGGACGAGTCGATCCGTGTGGTCGGCCAGCCGGAATATGAAAGTGTGGATGTGAAGGCGCTCGTGTATCCGGGCTTCGCTACAGATCTGCAGTCGCCGATGAGCAGCTTGCTTACGCAAACGCGCGGCGTTAGTATATTGTCCGACTTTGTCTATTCCAACCGATTCAAGCATATACCCGAGCTTGCGCGTATGGGCGCCAAAATCAAAGTGGAAGGTCGTTCCGCCATCATCGAAGGGAGTCCGCTGAGCGCGGCGAAAGTGAAAGCGACCGATCTTCGGGCGGGCGCGGCGCTCGTTATCGCGGGTTTAACCGTATCTGAAGGAACGACCGAAATTACAGGCGTCGAGTACATCGATCGCGGGTACGACCATTTGGTTGCCAATCTATCAAATTTGGGCGCGGAAGTTTGGCGTCAAGAAGACTAGAGTTGGATTTCGGGTATAGATGAGATATGTTTTGGGCATGGCTAGAGTATATTTTCACATAATAGAAATTATAATAGGCTGGTGGTTGGTACAATTATGGATATGCATCTGGCGCAGTTAGAGGCGCTGAAGTTGACCGAGCTTTACAAGCTCGCCAAGAAGTATCAAATTCCTTATTATGGTCAAATGAAGAAGAAGGAATTGATCTTCGCCATTCTCCGCGCTCAAGCGGAACAAAGCGGTTTAATGTTTATGCAAGGCGTGCTGGACGTGCTGCAGGAAGGCTTCGGCTTCTTGCGGCCGATCAACTATTTGCCGAGTGCCGAGGATATTTACATCTCGGCTTCGCAAATCCGCCGATTCGATCTGAGGTCCGGTGATTTGGTGTCCGGCAAATGCAGACCGCCCAAAGAGAACGAGCGGTATTTCGGACTCCTTCATGTGGAAGCCGTGAACGGCGAAGACCCGGAGACGGCGGCGGAACGGCTTCACTTTCCCGCACTCACTCCACTTTATCCGCAGAAGAAATTAGTTTTGGAAACGACCCCTACGAAACTTTCCACCCGTTTGATGGATTTATTGGCTCCTGTCGGCTTCGGACAGCGCGGATTGATTGTAGCGCCGCCGAAAGCAGGGAAAACGCTGCTGTTAAAAGAAATCGCCAACAGCATTTCCACCAACCATCCGGACGTAGAACTCTTCGTGTTATTGATTGATGAACGGCCCGAGGAAGTGACCGACATGCAGCGTTCCGTTAAAGGCGAGGTCATTGCGTCTACCTTCGACGAGCTGCCGGAAAATCATATTAAAGTGGCAGAGCTTGTGTTGGAGCGAGCTACCCGCTTGGTGGAGCATAAGAAAGACGTCGTCATCCTGCTGGATAGCATTACCCGTCTTGCGCGGGCGTACAATCTGGTCGTTCCTCCGACAGGACGCACATTGTCCGGGGGTATCGATCCCGGGGCGTTCCATCGTCCGAAGCGTTTCTTCGGGGCTGCCCGTAATATCGAAGAGGGCGGAAGCCTGACGATTCTTGCGACGGCGCTTATCGAGACGGGCTCCCGGATGGACGAAGTCATCTATGAGGAGTTTAAAGGAACCGGCAACCTTGAGCTTCATTTGGATCGGAAGCTGGCGGAGCGCCGGGTATTCCCGGCGATCGACATTCGTCGTTCCGGCACGCGCCGCGAAGAGATGCTGTTGACCAAGGAAGAGCTGGATAAAGTATGGGCAATCCGCAAAAACATGAACGATTCCTATGAATATACGGAGGCGTTCCTCAAGAAGTTCGCCGACACGAAAACGAATCAAGAATTTTTGGAAACGCTGGACACCACGAATGGCAACGGATCCGGCGGCAACGGAGGCGCTTCCCGGCGCGTGAAACACTCCGTCTCCTAGGAGGGACAGCAAGATGAATTTGGTATATGCCGGACCGGACGGCCACGTTTACGATCACCCGGACTTTATTGCACTCGGTCGGAACGGCGAGCTCGTGACGGAACTATTGGAAGAAGAGCTCATTCCGCTGCCGGAAGGGGCCACACTCGTCAGCTTGCCGGACACCCGCCCGATCGGACTGAATGCCCGGACGGGCGCGATGGAGGTTGTGCCCGGCGAAGTGAACGCCGTCGGCGCGCTGCTGCCGCAAGGGTTTACCCGCTTGCTGCTGCCGGGCTACGCCAAGACGGATAAGAGCAAGGTGCTTCCGCTCTTCGGTTACTCGGCGGTCGTGTGGAAGGACGGTACGTTCTATGTAGCGGCGGAAGCAAGCGATGATCCCGAACGGTGGAATCCGCGCAACTGCGATCCGGATGAGTTGGAAGTTCAAGTGAACAGCTTGCTTTCACGTTATCCGGAAAATCGTCTTTATCAGCACTTATCGAATTGTGCGCTCGGTTACGAATGTTTAACCGCCTCCAACACGTTCCTCAATCGTTGGGAAGGAGCGGTACCGGTCTCATTTTCCTGTAATGCGGGTTGTTTCGGATGCATTTCCGAGCAGCCGGAGGATAGCGGGTTTCCGGCACCGCAAACGCGCATGAACTTCAAACCGACGGTTGATGAAGTTGTGCAGGTGATGCTGGAGCACTTGAAGACGCCTGAGAGCATCATCAGCTTCGGCCAAGGATGCGAGGGAGAACCGTCCACGCAGGCGAAAATTATTATCGAAGCGATGCGCGAGGTGCGCAGACGTACGGATATCGGGTATATCAACATCAACACGAACGCGGGTTTGACCGATCATATCCGCGGTATCGTCGATGCGGGGCTCGATCTGATGCGGGTCAGCACGATCAGCGCTTTGGACGATCATTATAACGCCTACTACAAGCCGCGGGGGTATACCCTCAAGAACGTGGAGAAATCGCTGCGTTACGCGGCGGACAAAGGCGTCGTCACTTCGATCAATTACCTGATTTTCCCCGGGGTTACCGACCGCGAGGAAGAGATGGAAGCGATGATTGAATTTGTGCGGCGCACCGATCTGAAGCTGATTCAGCTTCGGAACTTGAACATCGATCCGGAGAGCTACTTGCAGCTTATCCCGCAGCCGCAAGGCGAACGGTACGGCATGAAGCAGATGCTCGAGATCTTCCGCGAGGAGCTGCCGGGCGTCGTTCTTGGTTCTTACACGCATATTCCCAGCGAGCTGACGGACAAGCGCAAGAAACACTTGCAGCGGAGCTAATGGACATGGTATAATGCAATTTGTGTATTTATGATAACTCTGATTCACATGGTGTTTCAGGGCAAAAGAGGTGAAAGGTCAATGAAACCAGCGATTCATCCGACATATTATCAAACAACGGTTACTTGCGCATGCGGTAACACGTTTGAAACGGGATCCTTGAAGCAAAACCTCCGCGTAGAGATTTGCTCCGCTTGCCACCCATTCTTCACAGGTAAGCAGAAATTCTTGGATGCCGGCGGTCGCGTCGATAAATTCAAAAAGAAATACGGCATCTAATTCATTGCCATTCGCTTACAAGCATAAGCGCACCTTCTGTGGCTATCCTAAGATTGTAGATCTTAGCGCTGCAGGAGGTGTTTTTATATATGTTGAAAATCACGGTTCTATGGTTTTGTCTGCTGCTTCTCGTACTGCCCGGCCTTACCGCTTGCCAGAAAAAGAATGCTTCACCGGAGGTAAAAACGCACTCCGCGGACGGTTATCTGGGCATCACCGAAGCCAATCCGAACATGCCCCTAACGAACGGATATCGGACGTATCAATCGGATATGCTTGTGATGGAAACAGCGGTAAAATCGCACTATCCGCAGTTAACGGTGGAATCGATTCGCTTGAACGGGACGAGCGCGCGTATTCGGCTTTTGGCGCCGCCAGGAACCTCAAGCGAGGAACTGCGCCGTTTGGGAGAGGAAGTACAGCGCACGCTGGCGGCCGAAGCGCCTCGTTACGACCCGGAGGTTACCGTCACTGCTAAATAAATCCCTACGGTTGCTATTTGTCCGCGATTCGACTATACTTAATTTTGCCGTGCTAGACGGGGAGGTAGCGGTGCCCTGTAACCCGCAATCCGCTGTAGCGGGGTCGAACGCCTTCTAGAGGTATTGCGATGTAAGGTTTGGGTCTTAAAGTTGGTGTTGAGAGTCGGGTCCTTCGCAATGGATGCCCGTGAACCCGGTCAGGTCCGGAAGGAAGCAGCCGTAAGCGGGATGTTTCATGTGCCGAAGGGAAGCCTAACTTGAGCTGACGATAAGAATTCCGCTTGGATCGTAATATCGAAGTAGGTGCACGGTTTAACTATTTTCGCTATGAAATAAATAAACGATGACGTTGTCGGGGTCGATTTTGACTCTTGATGACGTTTTTTTGTCTTACAGGGAAGGAAAATAAAGGAAAGAGGAGAATGTATACTAAAGTTAACTGGAGAACGTTGGTATGACGGGCTTGGAGAGCAGTCGATTTCAGATCCTATATAATGGGGGGTGGCAAAACGTGCGGCAGGAATTGAGCTTGCTTCAACGTTTCGCCGATATGTTTTTGAAGGATGTCAATTTGGGCGTCATCTTGATGAACACTGATTTTCAACTGATCGACATCAGCGATACGGCGTGCCGGGTGTTGGGATTGCAGCGCGAGCATGTGCTGCATAAGCCGATGGACTACGTATTCAAGGATCTCCCCGCCGAGCACCGTATTGTAGACCCCCGTATTTTGGACGGCATGGTCGTGCGCAATCAAGCGGTGTCCTGGACGAACAATCAGGAGCGGTACGAGCTGTTGGTGGACTCTAATGTGCTTCGGGACGAACAGGGGCAGGTTGTCGGCGCTTGCATCATGTTCAAGGATGTGACCAATCTGCGTTCGCTGGAAGAGCAGGTGCAGCGAAGCGACCGACTGGCGATGATCGGCCAAATTGCAGCCGGTACCGCCCATGAAATTCGCAATCCGCTTACTTCCATTAAAGGGTTCCTGCAGGTGTTCCGCAAGACGTTTCAAGAGCAGGGTATGATTCGGGAAAGCGACTATACTGACGTGATGCTTAGGGAAATTAACCGGATTAATGAGCTCGTGAACGAGTTTTTGCTTTTGAGCAAGCCGAAGAACGCGACCTACGAGGAGGTCGACGTATCGCAGGTGGTACGCGAGCTGCTGCCGATTATTAATAATGAAGCCATCTTACATAAGGTCACGGTACAGTACGAAGCGGTGTACGGCCTGCCGCGCGTCATTGCGGACCGCGAACATTTGAAGCAAGTGTTTTTGAACATATGCAAGAACGGTATTGAGGCGATGGGCGATGGCGGGTATCTGACCATAACGGAGAAGATGGATCCGGAGGAGCGCCGGGTAAGCGTCGATATTCACGACACCGGTCCCGGGATTCCGATGTACGTCATCGATAAAATCTTCGATCCCTTTTTTACGACCAAAGCGGAGGGGACGGGCTTGGGGTTGTCGGTTTGCCAACGCATTATTCATGACATTGGGGGGCATATCCGGGTTTCATCCAAAGGTTTCGGCACCACCTTCACCGTCAGCATCCCTTTTCCATGAGGGATTGCTTCAAACCTAAATCCAAGTGTAGTATAATGAACGGGATAAACATTCATTGGAGAGGGCAAGATGGCACATATCGCCTTATATCGTACGTGGAGACCCCAGTCGTTCCAAGACATGGTCGGCCAGAAGCATATTGTCCAAACCTTGCAAAATTCGCTGCGTGAAGGGCGGTTCAGTCACGCTTATTTGTTCAGCGGGCCCCGGGGAACCGGGAAGACGAGTGCGGCGAAAATACTCGCCAAAGCCGTTAACTGCTTGAATGGTCCGGGCGTCGAGCCTTGCAACCGCTGTGAAGCGTGTTTGCGCATAACCGAAGGCGCCGTGATGGACGTCGTCGAGATCGATGCTGCGTCCAACCGTGGCGTCGAGGAAATTCGCGATATCCGCGATAAGGTGAAATACGCGCCGACCGAAGTGCGCCAGAAAGTGTATATTATCGACGAGGTGCACATGCTGACGACGGAAGCGTTTAACGCGCTGCTGAAGACGCTGGAAGAACCGCCGGCTCATGTGATGTTTATTCTCGCGACGACCGAGCCGCATCGGCTGCCGGCGACGATTATTTCCCGCTGTCAACGGTTTGACTTTCGCCGCGTTGCGCTGGAAGAGCAAGTTGAACGGCTCCGTCAAGTGTGCGCGAAAGAGGGAATCGCAATCGATGAGGACGCGCTTGCCTTTATCGCGCGGCTCTCGGATGGCGGAATGCGCGATGCGCTCAGTTTGCTGGATCAGATTATCGCCTTTTCCGGCGAACGTGTCACTTACGAGGATGTGCTCTCCATTACGGGAGGCATGGCGTCGGACCAATTCGAGAAGCTGGCGCAAGCGATTCAAGATCGCGACATCGGTGCGGCGCTCGCTCTAATCGACGCGTTCATGCAAGAAGGCAAGAGCGCGGACAAATGCATGGAAAATCTAATTTATTATTTCCGCGATCTGTTGATGGTCAAGATGGTTCCGAATTCAGAAGCGCTCACCGAACGGATTTTGGACGTGAAACGGTTTACTGCGGTAGCGGAACGTTTCACAGGTGAAGCGTTAATCGCAATGATTGATACGCTAAACTATTATCAGACGGAAATGAAATACTCCGTACAGCCGCAAACCCTGCTGGAAGTCGCCGTGATGAAGCTGTGCAGCGGCTCGCCCGTTACCGGACGTCAGGGCGGAGCCGATACGGCTTCGGCGGGTTCGGGCGACGGCCAAACGATTCAACGGCAGGACGCCTTGGTCGGACAGCTTTTGAGCCGGATCGAGCGATTGGAGAGTCAGCTCGCTGCTCTCGTGAAACAGGGCGTGGCGCCTGGGGGCGGCGCGGCCCCGGCCGGCGGTTCGAGTGGCGGAGGAAGATCGGCTCCGGCTCCGGCCGTTTCGCGCCGCTCGATCGAGAAGCTGGATGCTTATGTGGCCGGCATAGATTCGCCGGAGTTCCGCCATGCGGCGCAGCAATGGAGCCAAGTGCTCGGCCGGGTGAAGGAACTGAAAATAACGGTGCATGCCTGGCTTGTAGACGGAGAGCCGGTAGGTCTTTC
Source organism: Paenibacillus sp. JCM 9796 (assembly GCF_055379675.1). Lineage (NCBI taxonomy): Bacteria > Bacillati > Bacillota > Bacilli > Caryophanales > Paenibacillaceae > Paenibacillus > Paenibacillus sp. JCM 9796. The sequence continues at coordinate 2,533,864 of NZ_AP043723.1, read as the reverse complement.
GGACACGAATCTGCTTGTTGCGTTCAAGAGCGCTATGCATCGCGAAACGTCGGAGAGACCGGCCAACAAGCAGCTGATCGAGCAGGCGTTTCAAGAAGTGATCGGGCAGCCGTATCGGCTGGTGACGGTTATGCTTAAGGATTGGAAGGCGGCAACGGAGCAAACGAAGTCTGCGGATGCTCCCAAGGAAGTGCTGGAGTTGATTCCCGAGGATGAAGGTCCCGGCGGTGCTGTGAAGGAAGAGTGGATCAGCGAGGCGATTCAACTGTTCGGCGAATTGGTCAAAATTAAAGACGAATAAGGAGCGATAAAACATGAATAACATGAACCAAATGATGAAACAAGTAAAAAAAATGCAGGAACAAATGCTTAAGGCTCAAGAAGATTTGGCTACTCGAACAATTGAAGGTACGGCCGGCGGCGGTGTTGTCTCCGTTACGGTGAACGGACAGAAGAAAGTGATCGGCGTTGCGATTAAGCCGGAAGCGGTAGACCCGGACGATGTCGAAATGCTGCAGGATTTGGTGTTGACGGCCATTAACGACGCGATGTCCAAAGCCGAAGAACTGGCGGGTAAAGAAATGTCCAAACTGACAGGCGGCATGAACATTCCGGGATTGTTCTAATCGCATCTGCCCCTTTCGGACTGACTTCAACGAGTGAGGAGCAACTCTTTTGTTTTATCCGGAACCGTTAGCCAAGCTGATCGATTCATTCTCGCGTCTGCCCGGCATTGGGCCGAAAACGGCAGGGCGTCTTGCTTTCCATGTGCTTCGGATGAAAGAAGACGATGTGATCGATTTTGCCAAAGCGCTTGTAAACGTCAAACGAAACCTGCACTACTGCTCGATATGCTGCAATATTACGGACACGGATCCTTGCCGGATTTGTCAGGATAAGAGCCGGGATGTATCCACCATTTGCGTGGTGCAGGAACCGAAGGATCTGGTCGCCATGGAGCGTACGAAGGAATTCAACGGTTATTACCATGTCTTGCACGGTGCGATTTCGCCCATGGAAGGGATCGGTCCCGATGAGATCCGGATCGCCGATCTGTTGAAGCGGCTGAGTGACGAGCGGGTGCAGGAATTGATTTTGGCCACCAACCCGAACATTGAAGGAGAAGCGACGGCTATGTATTTGTCGCGACTCGTACGTCCCTTCGGCATTAAAGTGACTCGAATCGCCCACGGACTTCCGGTTGGAGGAGATTTGGAATACGCTGACGAGGTTACGCTAACCAAAGCGCTCGAAGGTCGCAGGGAGCTTTAATTGAATCGTGTTTCAGAAAAGTCTTACGGTTTGCTAGCGGCAGGTTCGGTCTGCTGCGCGGCAACGGTAAGGCTTTTTTTGTTGTTTCTCCTGCGCCATCGAAATTTCCGCACTTTTCGGCTTGCGGAACCCTGCGCGTACTTCGAAACGTTGGGGGGTGCACGGCGCAGGATGATCCGGCTAATTTGTTTCGGACGGTTTTCTTGGTTCTAAGCCGCTGGTTTGTTCGATATGTATGTACTATAGGACAAACTGTGAGGGGGCTGGCGGCGTGCTGAAATGGAGCAGGCGGGGTGGATTTAGCTGGTGGGGGAACGGAAAGAGAAAAGAGGAGCAGGCGGCGCTTTTTGAGGAGCGTGTGCAGCTTGTCGAGGAAATACGCCGTGCTCATATGGAATGGGAGGTTGCAGAACGGCGCTTTCACTATGCGGTTGAGAAGGAGCAGATCGATTATGCCATCTATGCGCTGGAAGCTGCAGAGAAGCGATTCGAGATGCTGATCAAGCAGGCGAAAAACATTCATATTTCGGCGGCCGAAGTATGCGCCAGCCGCGTGAGGGAGGGGTCGTCGTGAAGGCTTATTTGTTGTGGGGGCTGATGATCGGTTCGGGCGGCTTGCTGGCCCTGCTGCTGCTTCGTAACCGGTTTGCCATTCAATGGCTGGGGGCCTTATCTTTACATGTTGTGTTTGCGGCTGTTTTGTTGTATATTATGAATCTGTTTACCCCTTATACACACTTCGAACTTCCGTTAAATGCGGTGACAGTGGGGATCGTGAGCATTCTGGGAATCCCGGGCTTGGCGGTTTTAACAGCCTTGAAACTTTGGGTCATCGTATAATCGCAAGCAGCACAAATCAAAAGTTTTAAAAAAAGCTTGCAATAATGTTGTGAAATGTGATATATTAATAAAGTCGCCGCTAAACGAAGCGACAATAAACGACAAAGAAGAAATGGCGTAACGACGCGGCTTTGTCGGACAATTGCCCTTTGAAAACTGAACATCGAGTGAGTGCTTTAAATAAGAGATAGCAATATCTCAGCTAGCTTCAACAATGAGCAAGTCAGCTTTCTACATTAATGGAGAGTTTGATCCTGGCTCAGGACGAACGCTGGCGGCGTGCCTAATACATGCAAGTCGAGCGCTTGGGGTGTTCCCTTACGGGAAACCCCCTGGAGCGGCGGACGGGTGAGTAACACGTAGGCAACCTGCCTGTAAGATCGGGATAACTACCGGAAACGGTAGCTAAGACCGGATAGCTGGTTTCACCGCATGGGGGAATCATGAAACATGGGGCAACCTGTGGCTTACGGATGGGCCTGCGGCGCATTAGCTAGTTGGTGGGGTAACGGCCCACCAAGGCGACGATGCGTAGCCGACCTGAGAGGGTGATCGGCCACACTGGGACTGAGACACGGCCCAGACTCCTACGGGAGGCAGCAGTAGGGAATCTTCCGCAATGGGCGCAAGCCTGACGGAGCAACGCCGCGTGAGTGATGAAGGTTTTCGGATCGTAAAGCTCTGTTGCCAAGGAAGAACGCCTCGGAGAGTAACTGCTCTGAGGGTGACGGTACTTGAGAAGAAAGCCCCGGCTAACTACGTGCCAGCAGCCGCGGTAATACGTAGGGGGCAAGCGTTGTCCGGAATTATTGGGCGTAAAGCGCGCGCAGGCGGTCTTTTAAGTTTGGTGTTTAAGCCCGGGGCTCAACCCCGGTTCGCACTGAAAACTGGGAGACTTGAGTGCAGGAGAGGAAAGCGGAATTCCACGTGTAGCGGTGAAATGCGTAGAGATGTGGAGGAACACCAGTGGCGAAGGCGGCTTTCTGGACTGTAACTGACGCTGAGGCGCGAAAGCGTGGGGAGCAAACAGGATTAGATACCCTGGTAGTCCACGCCGTAAACGATGAGTGCTAGGTGTTAGGGGTTTCGATACCCTTGGTGCCGAAGTAAACACAATAAGCACTCCGCCTGGGGAGTACGCTCGCAAGAGTGAAACTCAAAGGAATTGACGGGGACCCGCACAAGCAGTGGAGTATGTGGTTTAATTCGAAGCAACGCGAAGAACCTTACCAGGTCTTGACATCCCTCTGACCGGTACAGAGATGTACCTTCCCTTCGGGGCAGAGGAGACAGGTGGTGCATGGTTGTCGTCAGCTCGTGTCGTGAGATGTTGGGTTAAGTCCCGCAACGAGCGCAACCCTTGAACTTAGTTGCCAGCATTCAGTTGGGCACTCTAAGTTGACTGCCGGTGACAAACCGGAGGAAGGTGGGGATGACGTCAAATCATCATGCCCCTTATGACCTGGGCTACACACGTACTACAATGGCCGGTACAACGGGAAGCGAAGTCGCGAGATGGAGCGAATCCTTAGAAGCCGGTCTCAGTTCGGATTGCAGGCTGCAACTCGCCTGCATGAAGTCGGAATTGCTAGTAATCGCGGATCAGCATGCCGCGGTGAATACGTTCCCGGGTCTTGTACACACCGCCCGTCACACCACGAGAGTTTACAACACCCGAAGTCGGTGGGGTAACCGCAAGGAGCCAGCCGCCGAAGGTGGGGTAGATGATTGGGGTGAAGTCGTAACAAGGTAGCCGTATCGGAAGGTGCGGCTGGATCACCTCCTTTCTATGGAGTCCATGATGACTGTAGGTCATCGGACAAATCTGCAGCAGCACCACTGCTGTATACAGAAGCACTCACTTCGATGTTTAGTTTTGAAAGGCGCAATAGCCTTTCTCGGTTAGCCCGCTAACCGATTCGTTTGGTGATGATGGCGGAAGGGAACCACGCGTACCCATCCCGAACACGAACGTTAAGCCTTCCAGCGTCGATGGTACTTGGACCGCAGGGTCCTGGGAGAGTAGAACGTCGCCAAGCGAATCCACCTTGTGTGGATGAATAAGGTCAACATGAGGGCCCTTAGCTCAGCTGGTTAGAGCGCACCCCTGATAAGGGTGAGGTCGGTGGTTCGAGTCCACTAGGGCCCACCATAAATTTCATAATGTTTGGGGCCATAGCTCAGCTGGGAGAGCGCCTGCCTTGCAAGCAGGAGGTCAGCGGTTCGATCCCGCTTGGCTCCACCAAAAACTACCTCTTGTCGAGCGATCGGCATTATGGTAAGATGACTTTCCTGCCGGTTGAACGGCAGCAAGAACTTGTTCCTTGAAAACTGGATAAACGAAACAAAGCAACAAATGCTGAATCAAAATCCGGTGCGACTTCGGTCGTACAAGTGATAGCTGGATAAGCTATAAAGAGCACACGGAGGATGCCTAGGCACCAGGAGCCGAAGAAGGACGTGGCGAACAACGATAACGCCTCGGGGAGCCGTAAGCAGGCATTGATCCGGGGATGTCCGAATGGGGGAACCCGCGTGAGGTAATACTCACGTACCATGCAGTGAATACATAGCTGCATAGGAGGCATACGAGGGGAACTGAAACATCTAAGTACCCTCAGGAAAAGAAAACAAAAGTGATTCCGTCAGTAGCGGCGAGCGAAAGCGGATTAGCCCAAACCAAGGAGCTTGCTCCTTGGGGTTGTAGGACGCCGTCATGGGTGCAGCAGGTTAGGCGAACAGGTCTGGAAAGGCCGGCCATAGAGGGTAAAAGCCCCGTAACCAAAAGTCTGCGAACACCCTAGGCGTATCCTGAGTAGGGCGGGACACGTGAAACCCCGTCTGAATCCGGCAGGACCATCTGCCAAGGCTAAATACTCCCTGGTGACCGATAGTGAAGCAGTACCGTGAGGGAAAGGTGAAAAGAACCGCGGGAGCGGAGTGAAAAAGAACCTGAAACCGTGTGCTTACAAGAAGTCAGAGCCCTATGTTGCGAACTTGTTCGTCAACAGGGTGATGGCGTGCCTTTTGTAGAATGAACCGGCGAGTTACGTTTGCAAGCAAGGTTAAGGTGAGAAGCCGTAGCCGCAGCGAAAGCGAGTCTGAATAGGGCGAAATAGTTTGTAGGCGTAGACCCGAAACCGTGTGATCTACCCCTGTCCAGGGTGAAGGTGCGGTAACACGCACTGGAGGCCCGAACCCACGAATGTTGAAAAATTCGGGGATGAGGTGGGGGTAGCGGAGAAATTCCAATCGAACTCGGAGATAGCTGGTTCTCCCCGAAATAGCTTTAGGGCTAGCCTCGGGAGATGCGTCGTGGAGGTAAAGCACTGATTGGGTGCGGGGCCCGCCAAGGGTTACCAAGTCCAGTCAAACTCTGAATGCCACAGACGTTATCCCGGGAGTCAGACAGTGAGTGCTAAGATCCATTGTCAAGAGGGAAACAGCCCAGATCATCAGCTAAGGTCCCCAAGTGTGTGTTAAGTGGGAAAGGATGTGGAGTTGCACAGACAACCAGGATGTTGGCTTAGAAGCAGCCACCATTGAAAGAGTGCGTAATAGCTCACTGGTCGAGTGACTCTGCGCCGAAAATGTAACGGGGCTAAACACACCACCGAAGCTATGACGAGCGCAAGTGATTGCGCTGGGGTAGGGGAGCGTTGTATGCGGGTAGAAGCTGGATCGTGAGGACTGGTGGACTGCATACAAGTGAGAATGCCGGTATGAGTAACGAAAAGATCAGTGAGAATCTGATCCGCCGTAAGCCTAAGGGTTCCTGAGGAAGGTTCGTCCGCTCAGGGTAAGTCGGGACCTAAGGCGAGGCCGAAAGGCGTAGTCGAAGGACAACAGGTTGAAATTCCTGTACCACCGTGAACCGTTATGAGCGATGGGGTGACGCAGAAGGATAGTGACGCTGGGCTATGGATTGCTCAGTCCAAGCAGTGAGGCTGGTGTGCAGGCAAATCCGCACACCGTAAGGCTGGGCTGTGATGGGGAGGGAAATTTTAGTACCGAAGGTCATGAGTTCAGGCTGCCAAGAAAAGCCTCTAGCCAGGGAGAAGGTGCCCGTACCGCAAACCGACACAGGTAGGCGAGCAGAGCATGCTAAGGCGCTCGGAAGAACTCTCGTTAAGGAACTCGGCAAAATGACCCCGTAACTTCGGGAGAAGGGGTGCCTCGGTAGGGTGAATAGCCCGAGGGGGCCGCAGTGAAAAGGCCCAAGCGACTGTTTAGCAAAAACACAGGTCTGTGCGAAGCCGCAAGGCGAAGTATACGGGCTGACGCCTGCCCGGTGCTGGAAGGTTAAGGGGAGCGGTTAGGGGCAACCCGAAGCTGTGAACCGAAGCCCCAGTAAACGGCGGCCGTAACTATAACGGTCCTAAGGTAGCGAAATTCCTTGTCAGGTAAATTCTGACCCGCACGAATGGCGTAACGACTTGGGCGCTGTCTCGACGAGAGATCCGGTGAAATTTTAATACCTGTGAAGATGCAGGTTACCCGCGACAAGACGGAAAGACCCCATGGAGCTTTACTGCAGCTTGATATTGGACTTTGGTACGATCTGTACAGGATAGGTGGGAGCCTGGGAAGCCTGCGCGCCAGCGTGGGTGGAGGCGCCGTTGGGATACCACCCTGATCGTATCGGAGTTCTAACCTGGTACCGTGAACCGGTACGGGGACAGTGTCAGGTGGGCAGTTTGACTGGGGCGGTCGCCTCCTAAAGAGTAACGGAGGCGCCCCAAGGTTCCCTCAGAATGGTTGGAAATCATTCGAAGAGTGCAAAGGCATAAGGGAGCTTGACTGCGAGACAAACAGGTCGAGCAGGGACGAAAGTCGGGCTTAGTGATCCGGTGGTACCGCATGGAAGGGCCATCGCTCAACGGATAAAAGCTACCCTGGGGATAACAGGCTTATCTCCCCCAAGAGTCCACATCGACGGGGAGGTTTGGCACCTCGATGTCGGCTCATCGCATCCTGGGGCTGAAGTAGGTCCCAAGGGTTGGGCTGTTCGCCCATTAAAGCGGTACGCGAGCTGGGTTCAGAACGTCGTGAGACAGTTCGGTCCCTATCTGTCGTGGGCGCAGGAAATTTGAGAGGAGCTGTCCTTAGTACGAGAGGACCGGGATGGACGTACCGCTGGTGTACCAGTTGTTCCGCCAGGAGCACGGCTGGATAGCCAAGTACGGACGGGATAAGCGCTGAAAGCATCTAAGCGTGAAGCCCCCCTCAAGATGAGATTTCCCAGTATGTAAGACCCCTTGTAGACGACGAGGTTGATAGGTTCGGGGTGGAAGCGCGGCAACGTGTGGAGCTGACGAATACTAATCGGTCGAGGGCTTATCCTACAAGTTTCCGAAGGAAACTGCTTCGGAAGCATATGGTATCCCCACAAAGTGACGTGAAGCTGACGAAGCTGATTCCGATTACTTTGCGTGGGCCCCAATAAAAGCATTCAGCATGCTGAGTTTCGTATCCAGTTTTCAGGGAATAACAGAACCCTAGCCAGTCCTCATGGATGAGCTAGGGTTCTTTGTTTTACGCTATATACTGGAATAGAAAAACACGTCCTATTATTGGGTATAACAGGACGTGTCGTGAGGATTGATTTTCAATAATCCGCTAGACTTGTATTTGCGAAATATAAAGATGATCATAAGGCGCGGCAGAAGCAGCCATACGTGATAAAACATCGCAAACAGCAGCACATCGGTCGACAGCCACGGATAGAAACAAGCTAAAATTAACAAGACGATCCAAAACAATTGATTATGAAGCCGGAGGACTTTAGCCAGCGCGATGTAATTGCCGGGGGTATACCCGAACCAAGGCATTCGGAACGACCAGCGCCATGCCTTTGGAGCCTGTCCTTCCTTCGTGCGGTGAAGGGTGTGTAGAAATACGGCATGCACCAGCGGAATTCCGAAGAGGACAACGGCGAAAGACAGCAGTTCAATGTGTAGCAGCGCGTAGATCCAAGCCAGAACGGTCAGCAGCCAGTAAGCATAATGATGGACGGCCTTGTGGTGAACTCTACGTAACAAACGATAGTTGTAAATCGTCGAATCTTTGGATAGGGTCCGGTCGTTGTTCATCGTATCACGTTCATCCTCGCCGATTAACTAATATTTCAGTATTACTATTATCGGTCATGGAGCAACAAATTTGAAGATAGGGTGCACCGGATGAGCTCTTTTGACATAAAAATAGTTCATAACCGTTTATTCTTGAGAGAATAGGACATACTGATAGAAAAGAAGAATAGAGGTGAACACTGCATGAATGAATCGTTGCAGAACGACTATACAGCCTCTTGCATTATTTGCGGACAAGAAAAGGCAAACGGCATCATGATTATTACTGAATTCATTTGCGAAGAGTGCGAGACGGAGATGGTTCGAACGGATGTCAGCGACGTGAAGTATCCTTTCTTTATTCATCAGCTGAAACAAATTTTATATAAAAAGAATGCGTAATCGGTAGGTTTGCCCGTGTCCAAAGCTCCTTTGTCTCAAGAAGGGATGGAAGCGGGCTTTTTAGTTTGGTACAATACTGCTATCCATGTGATTCTGGTTAGAAATGAGGCGTGTCGCACGTGTCGGAACGGAAACGTCCGTTATTTGAAGCCATGCGGACTTACGATCATTTACATACAAGCCGCTTTCATGTACCCGGACATAAGGGCAAGGCGGAAGCTTACGAGGAGGCCGCGTCGTATTACGGGCCGATATTGGCTCTCGATGTGACGGAGCTCCCGGGAACGGATGACCTGCATCATCCCGAGGCGGCGATTCTAGAGGCGCAGCGTCTGGCAGCGTCCTGCTTCGGGGCGGACGAGACGTTCTTTCTCGTAGGCGGCAGCACGGTCGGCAATCAAGCGGCGATCTTAGCGGCCTGCCGTCCCGGAGAGCTGTTGCTTGTACAGCGGGATGCCCACAAGTCAGTGATTCACGGACTGATGCTGGCGGGGATCAAGGCTGTATTTATAACGCCGCGGCAAGATCCGGCCAGCGGGCTGTTTACCGGCTTGCAAAGGCAGGACGTTGAAGAAGCGCTCCGTCGGTATCCCGAAGCCCAAGGCTTATTGGTAACCTGCCCTACTTATTACGGAGTAAGCGCCGATTTGAGGCCGCTGGCCGACCTGCTGCATGCGCAGGACAAGCTGCTGCTCGTCGATGAGGCGCACGGCGCTCACTTCGGCTTTCACCCGGAGCTGCCGCTCTCGGCGTTGTCGGCAGGCGCGGATGTGGTCGTGCAATCGACGCATAAGATGCTGACGGCGATGACGATGGGTTCGATGCTGCATGTGCAGGGAGATCGGATCAACCGGAAGGCTCTGCGTCAAGCTCTTGCCATGCTGCAAAGCTCGAGTCCTTCCTATCCGATCATGGGCAGCCTGGATTTGAGCCGTGACTGGCTGCAGGAGCAAGGGTTTCAAGCTATAGATGAAGGGTTAAAGGCTATTAACAGTCTGAAGATCGAACTGCAAAAGAATCAAAGATGGCGAACGGTCGAACCGAACGGGACGAGCAGGAGGTGTGACCCTTTTAAAATGGTGCTTGAGGATTCCTATGGAATCTTGAGCGGTTTCGAGCTAAAGGAGCAGTTGGAGCGCCGCGGCTGTTACGCGGAAATGGCTGACCCGGAACGTGTCGTTCTCGCTTTCGGTCTGACCGGGCAGCACCAAGAAGCGCAGCGGTTGCTGGGAGCGCTGAAGGACATCGAGGCCGGATTAGCGGCAAGCAAAGGAAACGGGCGAGCCCAGCCCGACATAGGGAGGCATCAATCCGAGTCGTACGATTGCCCCGAGGCTTCAAATTCGCCGCACGAGCGGCAAGACCTGATCGGACAGCCGGTCTCTTTTACGATAGAGTCCCTGCACAGGGAGGAGCCGGACGTAAGCCACGTACCGTTGGAGCGCTGTGAGGGCAGGATAGCCGCCGAAATGATCGTACCGTATCCGCCGGGAATTCCGCTCTTATACCCGGGCGAGTATATTGGAAAGCGAGTGTCGGCGGAACTGAGGCGTCTTGCCGCAGCAGGGGCTCGTTTTCAAGGATATGATGTGTCGGGACGAAAGACGGTGCCGGTTTATGTATCATCGAAGTAACGTATACAGCGGGCTCCATCATCTTACTTAGCAGGCAGGGGACATAAAGTTGAAAACAGGTTATTTCATCACGGTGGAAGGCGGAGAGGGCGCAGGCAAAACATCGGCCATCGAAGCTATAGTGAGTACCGTCGAGGAACTCGGATATGAAACGATTTCGACACGTGAGCCCGGGGGGATTCCCATTGCCGAGCAAATCCGCGCGGTCGTGCTGGATACGAAGAACACCGCCATGGACAAGCGTACGGAAGCACTGCTTTACGCCGCGGCGCGCCGTCAGCATTTAACGGAAAAAGTGATTCCCGCGCTGCAATCGGGCAAGGTTGTCGTGTGCGACCGTTTTATCGACAGCAGCCTGGCCTATCAAGGGCATGCGCGCGGGCTCGGCGTAGATGAAGTGCTCGAAGTGAATCGCTTTGCGATCGGGGATTGGATGCCCGATCTGACTCTATTCCTGGATGTTAGCCCGGAGGTAGGCCTCGGCCGGATTCGCGCCGATTGGAGCCGGGAAGTGAACCGTCTCGATCTCGAGGAGATGCGGTTTCACGAGCTTGTAAGAGAGGGGTATCGCGAAGTGCTGCGGCGTTACCCGGAGCGCGTCCGCCGTATCGATGCGGAACAAACGCCCGATAAAGTTGCGGAGCAGATCCGACAAATCGTGAACCAAACGCTGCGGAATCGAGTATGATGAGATAAGAAGGAATTTAACAAAGGTTTGTCTAATTATATATAGAGAACGCGGATAAGAATCCTTGTTAAAGGAGGCTGGATGTATGAAATTGGTGATTGCCGTCGTCCAGGATAAAGATAGCAACCGTTTATCGAACGCGCTGATTAAAGCAGGGTTTCGTGCGACGAAGCTGGCTAGTACGGGGGGCTTCCTTCGGGCCGGAAACACGACGTTTTTGATTGGGACCGAAGACGATCGTGTGAACGAAGCGCTGCAAGTCATTAAAGCTAACTGCAAAATTAGGGAGCAGATGGTAACCCCGGTTTCCCCGATGGGAGGAACAACCGATTCATACATCCCGTTCCCCGTCGAGGTTCAAGTGGGAGGAGCCGCCGTTTTCGTGCTGCCGGTCGAACGTTTTGAACACTTCTAGAAGAGAGGTACGCCCATCGTGAAAATTAACCCGGGATGGCGTCCCGTCGGCAGTGAATGGATTCGCAACGAGAATACGTCGTCCCAGCAGCTTCAGCAAAAGTCGTTTCATGACATGATGCAGCATCAATCCGAGCGGGCCACCCGGGAACAGCTTCAGCGCATGCTGGCTCAAATCGATCAGCAAGGCCAGCGTTTGGCCAAGTCGATGACGGTGCGCGAGCTTCGGCAGTACAAGCTGATGGTGAAGCATTTTCTGGAGGAGACGGTGCGGCGCGGCGTTCAGCTTCGCGAGACGCGGGGATGGGACAGGCGCGGCCGATCCAAGCGGTATAAGCTGCTTGAAGAAGTCGATCAGGAGCTGCTGGGGCTAGCCGACGATATGCTGTCGACCGAAGAAGGTCGCATTGATTTGCTGCAGAAGATTGGAGAAATTCGCGGCATGCTCATTAATTTATTTTTCTAATTAACGACGGCTGCGGATTTCGCTTGATATAGGGAAAGGAACAAAGAGCGTCATGTCGTTTCAAGCGATTGTAGGACAAGAACGGGTTAAGCGCATGCTGCAAAACAGCATTCGAACCGATAAAGTGTCGCATGCCTATATATTTACCGGGCCGAGCGGCTCCGGACGCCGTGAAATGGCGAAAGCGTTCGCGATGGCGTTGTACTGCAAGGTGCTGCCTGACGATGCCTGCGGCGAATGCCTCGACTGCCGTAAAGTGGCCCATGGCAACCATCCGGACCTCCACTGGCTGAAGCCGGACGGCGCCTCGATCAAAATCGAACAAATCCGCGAGCTGCAGAAGCAGTTTGCGTACCGGTCCACCGTATCGGGCTTGAAGATGTACGTGCTGGAAGACGCGGACAAAATGACGACGCAAGCGGCCAACAGCCTGCTGAAATTTCTGGAAGAGCCATCGTCGCAGGTGGTTGCGGTACTCATTACGGATAACGGGCAAGCGCTGCTGCCGACGATACGCTCGCGCTCGCAATGGGTTCCTTTCGTGCCGATGATGCGTCAGCAAATGCAGGATTTGCTGCTGAAGGAAGGCCATTCCCCGGTGCTCGTCCAGATCGCCGTCCGATTGGCGGCGGGACCGCAAGCCGCGCGCGCAATGATTCAAGGAAATGGGTTTGCAGAAATTCGAAACCTAGTGATACAATTGACTAGAGAAAGCTTGACTCGGCTGCCTGTCGCGCTTCTGACCGCACAACAGAAGCTGTCGAAAGGCGAGCTCGGCGATCGGCTTTCGCTTTGGTTGGATATGCTGATTCTGTGGCTCAAAGACATGGTCCAGCTGGGTACGGGCCGCCGTGAAGGGATCGTCTTCTCCGACCAAACGGAGTGGATGGCCAAAGAGGCGTTAAGCCGGCCGCCCCAACACTGGATCGCGTGCCTGGATCAAGCGATTGAGACTCAGAAACGATTGCGGTTTCATGCCAATCCCCAGCTTGCGCTGGAACATATAATAATGCAGCTTAAGGGGGTGTAGGATTGTTCTCTGTTGTGGGAGTCCGCTTTAAGAAAGCGGGTAAAATTTATTACTTCGACCCGAGCGATTTGCCGGTCGACCAAGATAGCGCAGTTATCGTGGAGACGGCGCGCGGCGTGGAATACGGGAAAGTCGTCATCGGTCGCAGAACCGTGGGCGAATCGGATGTCGTGTTGCCGCTCAAGAAGGTTATACGCATCGCCGACCATCAGGACGCGAAGCTTGTGGAGGACAATAAACTAGCGGCGAAGAACGCGTTTGCCATTTGCCAGGACAAGATCAAGGATCACCAGCTCCGGATGAAGTTGGTTGACGTTGAATATACATTTGATCGCAACAAAATCATCTTTTATTTTACGGCGGAAGGCCGTGTCGATTTCAGGGAATTGGTTAAAGATTTGGCCAGTGTGTTTCGTACGCGGATCGAACTTCGCCAAATTGGCGTTCGCGATGAAGCGAAGATGCTCGGCGGCATCGGCCCTTGCGGCAGAATTTTATGCTGTTCGTCGTTTCTTGGCGATTTCGAGCCGGTATCGATCAAGATGGCGAAGGATCAGAACTTGTCGCTCAATCCGACCAAAATATCCGGTCTATGCGGTCGCTTGATGTGCTGCTTGAAGTACGAGCACGATAACTATGAAAGCGCCAAAGACGATCTGCCCCGTGTAGGTAGCGAAGTGATTACATCGTTCGGCAACGGCCGCCTGATATCGATGAATGTGGCGGAACGGATGGCGAAGGTACAAGTGTTTGAGCTTAAGAAAGTGATGGATCTCCCATTAGATGATGTGGTGGAGTATCACGGATAAGGGAACGGCTCTCTCTGAGGTGATGGCAATCGTGGTGAAAAGGGACATTTTCATTCAAATCGATCAAATGGAAGAGCAAGTGGGCACGTTGTATGCGGAGCTCGGTCAAATCAAACAACAAATTATCGAGCTATTGGAAGAAAACAAACGACTCGGTATAGAAAACAGTCAGCTGCGCAAGCTGTTAAAGAAAGATGCCGCACCGGCTCTTGCGGATCCGGCTTCCTCGGAGGAGGAAGCGGCGAGGATAAAAGAGGTTACCGGTGAAGGTCTCGATAATTTAACTCGGATTTACCATGAAGGCTTTCATATTTGCAATGTAAACTACGGTCATTTACGGACCGAGGGCGATTGTTTGTTCTGCATGTCGTTTCTAAATAAATAAGAACACTAGCCGTAGGGAGGATTGACTTCTCTACGGTTTTTTTGGAAGAAAGAGGAGTTGTCACTTGGAACAATCCGTACCTGTATATGAGCGTGAGCGCATCGATGATTTGCTGACGCAAGATTTGAAAATTATCCAAAGCGAGGATGTTTTCAGCTTTTCCCTGGATGCGGTGCTGCTCGCAAGGTTTTGCTCGGTACCGACTCGCGGGCGTATGATCGATCTTTGCACCGGGAACGGTGTTATTCCGTTGCTGTTGACGACTCGAACGCGGGCGCACATTACGGCCGTTGAAATTCAGCCGCGGCTGGCAGAGATGGCGCAGCGGAACGTCAAGCTGAATCGGCTGGACGCACAAATCGATATCAGGCAGGGCGACCTGCGCAGCGCCGTTCAGGAGATTGGACACGGACTGTTCGATGCCGTGACGGTCAATCCGCCCTATTTGCCTGTTCCTAATGGCGAACAAAACATCAATGAGCATGTAGCCGCCGCACGCCATGAGCTGTTCTGCACGTTGGAAGACGTCATTCGTGTCAGCAGCCGGCTGGTCCGAACCGGGGGCAAGGTAGCGATGGTGCATCGGCCGAGCCGGCTGGTCGAAATTTGTACGTTAATGCGGGAGTACCGTCTGGAACCGAAACGGATTCGTTTCGTGCATCCGCGGGCGGACCATGAAGCCAACATGGTGCTGATTGAGGGAATGCGCGACGGGAAGCCGGAAATTCGCACGCTGCCCCCGCTGATCGTTTACAAAAATCAGAACGAATACAGCGACGAACTGATGGACGTATACTTTGGTCGTCGGCTGACGCTGGATCATAATCCGGACACTTATTAATAGAAGGAATCGATGCGCGTGAACATTCAAAAAAGCTATAATAACGAGTCCGGCAAGGGAAAACTGTACTTGGTCGGCACGCCGATCGGCAATCTCGAGGACATGACGTACCGGGCTGTCCGGATTTTGCAGGAGGTTCGGTGGATCGCGGCGGAGGATACGCGCCAGACGCGCAAGCTGCTGACGCACTTCGACATCAGCACACGGCTTGTCAGTTATCATGAGCATAACAAACATGCCAGCGGGCCGGAGCTCATCCGGCTCATGGAGAGCGGAGACGATATCGCGCTGGTGAGCGATGCGGGGCTGCCCGCCATTTGCGACCCTGGGGCCGATTTAGCCAGACTGGCGATTGAGGCGGGCATTGCGGTGGTCCCGATTCCGGGAGCGAACGCGGCGTTGTCCGCTTTAATCATGTCGGGCTTGCCGACGGAGCGGTTTCTGTTCGTCGGGTTCCCGCCGCGTGACGCCAAACCGATGGAACAGGAGCTTGCCACCTGGAGACGGGAAGCGGCTACAGTGATCGGTTATGAATCGCCTCACCGGATTGTGAAGACGCTGACGCGGATGGCGGAAGTTCTTGGCGAAGAACGGGAGGTTTGCCTGACCCGGGAGCTAACGAAAAAATATGAGGAAGCCGTCCGCGGTACGATCCGCGAATGCCTCGCCTATTTGGTTGACCATCCGCCGCAGGGTGAATACTGCTTCATCGTTCGCGGCGGGGCGGGTGACGGGGGAATCCCGGAGGAGACGGCGTGGTGGACCGGCCTCTCGCCTGAGGAGCATGTGGCCCGATACGAAGCGGACGGGCTGGACCATAAGGAAGCGCTTAGGAGGGCTGCGCAGGAGCGCGGCGTTCCGAAACGCGAATTGTATAATTTGCTGCATCAAGGTTGATCGGCACAAAAAAATACCCTGATTCGGGGCAAGCTCGAATCAGGGATATAGAGGAGATATGAAAAAGGTTAGAATTACCATAGTTAATATTGCTATTTATATTATAACCTATTTTTTTTATTTTGTCACAGGTATTGGCATTTCAGATAAACATTCGTGACAAACAATTTTTCCTTTGAAATAAGAGACGTTCTCGGCGTTTCCGCAGAAGATACAGGCCGGCTCATATTTCTTCAACATGATGCGCTCGCCGTCTACATAAATTTCCAAAGCGTCCTTCTCGCCAATGCCAAGCGTTCTGCGCAATTCGATTGGAATAACAACACGACCAAGTTCGTCGACTTTTCTTACGATACCAGTTGATTTCATCATAATAATAAAATTCCCCTCTCCAGAAGTTGTTTATTTTAGAATGAATGCGAAGCGGAATGAAAATAATCGTCATGTTTCGACATAATTCTTTAAACCTATGATACCAACCATTCCCAAAATAGTCAACCTAAAAATGCAACACCAAGTGACAATTTATGGACCTGGCTGCTAGATTAGTATAACATGGAATAGAATAACGCTACTAGTAGAGCTAAAATGTTGGTTTTACTTACCAAAAGTCTCTTTATACATCCATAAAATGTAAATCTATACGCCGTGTCGAAACAAAAATTTGGAATAAATAAATCGACAACATTCGACAATTTTCAATGTTTTGGCGGAATATTGTCGATCAAAACCTGCAAATTGCGAGGAGGGATACCATGCAACAACCGATGGAAGAAGAAAAAGTGTTTAAAGATCCGGTTCACAAGTATATCTATGTGCAGGATCAGACGATCTGGGATCTCATCAATACCCGGGAATTTCAACGGCTGCGCCGCATCCGTCAGCTGGGAACGTGTTTTCTCACCTTTCACGGCGCCGAGCATAGCCGGTTCTCGCATTCGCTGGGTGTTTATGAAGTAACACGCAAAATCATCTCGCAGTTCGAGCGTAATCAATATGAAGATTGGCCGAGAGAAGAACGTCTGTTATGCTTGTGCGCGGCGCTTCTGCATGATGTCGGACACGGTCCCTTCTCGCATTCGATTGAGAAAACGTTCGGGACTCACCATGAGGATTGGTCATGCCGAATCGTACTCGGCAACACGGAAGTCAACGAAGTGCTGAAACGCGTTTCTCCGACGTTCCCGCAGCAGGTAGCGGGCGTTATTGCCAAGACGTACCAGCAAGAAATCGTCGTCAGCCTCGTCTCGAGTCAGCTGGACGCGGACCGGATGGATTACCTGCTGCGCGATGCTTATTTCACCGGCGTAAATTACGGCACCTTCGATCTGGAGCGAATTTTGCGCGTGATGCGGCCGTATCAAGGACATATCGTAGTTAAGGAAAGCGGGATGCACGCCGTTGAGGATTATTTGATGTCCCGATACCAGATGTATTGGCAAGTGTACTTCCATCCGGTTACCCGAAGCGCGGAAGTCGTCCTGCATAAAATTTTTCAAAGAGCCAAACAACTGTTTGATGAAGGGTATCCGTTCCACTTTCTGCTCGAACCGCTGCCCAGCTTGTTCGGCAATCGGCTGACCACGGAAGAATACCATTTGCTGGATGAAGCGTTGATGCAAACGGTGCTGATGCAATGGACGATGGAAGAGGATGCGGTGTTGGCTGATTTGTGCTCACGCTTCTTGCAGCGGCGTTTATTCAAATATGTAACGCTGGAAATTATGGACGTCGGCATGCTGGAACGGCTTCGTGAAAAAATGGGCAATCTAGGATTAGATCCCTCCTATTACCTGGAAGTCGATTTCCCGTCCGATCAATCCTATGATGTGTACCGGCCGGGCGAACAGGATGAGAAACTGCCGATTTTATTGCTCGATGCGCACGACACGTTGACGGAAATCTCGCGAAAATCCGAAATCGTGCGTTCGATCAGCGGGATCCAGAACGGAAAATACCACCTGTATTACCCGCAGGAACTCGTATTGAAACATCTTCCAGCTTTGGATAAAGAAATTCGGAAGCTGCTAAGATCTTAAACGACATATAGAAGATGAAGGAGAAAACGTTATGCTAATCGACACACATGCACACCTGAATGCGCCGCAATTCGATGAAGACCGACACGAGGTGATTGCGCGCGCAAGAGACAACGGAATAAGTCGAATCGTGAATATTGGATTTAATCGGGAGACGATTCCAAGCTCCTTGGCGCTGGCTGAGCAGTACGATTTCATCTACTCGACGGTGGGCTGGCATCCGACGGAAGCCAAAGATATGAGGGAAGAAGATCTCGCCTGGATCGAATCGTTGTGTCGTCACGAGAAAGTGGTTGCCATCGGCGAAATCGGGCTTGATTACCATTGGGATACGTCGCCGAAAGACGTACAGAATCGGGTATTCCGCGAACAAATTCGTCTGGCCCGCAGGGTCGGCCTGCCGATTGCGATCCATAACCGCGATGCGCATCAAGACGTCGTACAAACGCTGCGCGAGGAGAAAGCGGCGGAGGTCGGCGGCGTGATGCATTGTTACTCCGGCAGCTGGGAGACGGCCAAAATGTGTCTCGATATGAATTTTTACATTTCTTTCGGCGGCCCAGTAACTTTCAAAAATGCCAAGCAACCGAAAGAGGTACTCGAGAAGGTGCCGATGGACCGGCTTTTGATTGAAACCGATGCGCCTTATTTAACTCCGCATCCATATCGGGGCAAGCGAAACGAGTCCGCTTACGTCCGTCTTGTCGCCGAAACGGCGGCCGAAATCAAGGGCATTTCGATCGAGCAATTAGCCGAAGCGACGACTCGAAATGCGATGGAACTTTTTCGTTTAAAGTGAGTGTGTTGGGCTCTGGGAAACGCTTGCATAAACGCTGTTACTTATAGCGAATCGAGAAAAATAAAGAAAACAGCTAAATCGGTTCGTGCGAATGAGAGATAGATGTATTTTATTCATGTAATGAGTATATTTAAACGAAAATGGGTAAAAACCGTTCTTTTTTTATACGTTTGTATACTTTACAACCAAACCCCTCGCGTCGTACACTCAATAATAACTTCATACGATTACCAGAATTCCAACATCGCTGAGTTTCCGAAAGGAAAACGGGGGAACCACATCGCGGCGGTCCATTCATGATTGCCAAGGTGTTTTTTAGGGGTGAATCTCTGGGGCGGGCAACTGTCCCGGGGTAGGGCGACTCTCAAGTCCGAATCCGTCAGCTAACCTCGTAAGCGTCTAGAGAGAGGTAACGCATTGTCGTGTGCTTTTATTTTCATTTGGACAAAATGAGAAAAGTCACGGGAAGGTTCCTCTTCTCCGCTGACTTTTTTTGTGTTTCCCGTAAAAGGGATTCGTGTCCAAGCTGGCTACTCTTTACACCCGAGGGGGGTGAATACGGCAGGCAAGTGGATACTCTGATGTCAGCAGCACAAACGTTGGTAATGGCAATCAAACAATTTACCATAGTCGCGTCAGAATCTTATCATGCATAACACTCGAATGGCGAGGCTTTAAGGAGGACCGAACAAGTGGGCGCTGAAACACCAGGGCAAACCCATGTAAGACGATCATCCAGCATGACCTTCGCGTTGCGATGGACGCATGAAAACTTGCGTATGATTTCGATTATCGCTCTCATTTCATTCGCTATGACTTTCATGTTCTTGATGATGTTGCACGGTACGGCCATTAAGCGCGTATCGATCGTTGTAGACGGACAGGAACGCACGTTCCAAACCCGGGAAGAGGTACTGCAACGAGTACTGGATGAGCAAGGAATCGCAGTAAGCGAGAACGACCGTATTTCCCATGCGCTGGATGCAAAGGTGAAATCGGGCGACCGCATTGCGATCACGCATACGACGCCGGTGCAATTAACCGCCGACGGCGAGACGAAGACAGTTTACACGGTTGGCAAGACGGTAGAGGCCGCTCTGCAGGATTTGAACGTCCCTGTGGGCGAGCTCGATAAAGTCATTCCGGCTAAGGAAACGGAAGTAAGCCCTCATGCGGAACTGAAGGTTGTCCGCGTGACGAAAGAAACAGCAGATGTGCAAGAACCGATCGCATTCGATACAGTAACCAAGAGCGAGCCCCAATTGTTAAAGGGCAAAGAGCAAGTATTGCAGGAAGGTCAGAAGGGCCTCCTTGTGAAGAAGCTGGAGAAAGTGTATGAAGACGGCGTGCTTGTGTCGGAGCAGGTCGTGGATCAGCAAGTACAAACCGAGAGCAAACAACGCATTGTGGCCGTCGGGACGAAAAATCCGGTTGTCGTTCTGTCCTCTTCATCGCCGAACGTCGAGGAGTTGACCAAGAACGGCGTCAAATTCGGCTACAAGCAAGTAATCAAAAACGTTACGCTAACCGCTTATTCGGCGGGGGTGTCATCCACCGGCAAGGATGAAAGTCATCCGCAATACGGCGTAACTTCTTCGGGCGCGAAGGTAACGGAAGGTCGCACGATTGCAGTCGATCCTAAAGTGATCCCGATCGGCTGGTGGGTCTATATCGAGGGCGTCGGCTTCCGCCGAGCCGAAGATACAGGCAGCGCTGTGAAAGGGAACAAGATCGACGTCTTTTTCGAGAACGGTGACTATGCAACTCGTTTCGGTACGAAGCGCGGTTATACGGTATACATTATCGGTCCCAAAAAACCGTCGGCGGATTAGGCGCTTGCAATTCGGAAAGACTACATTCATTATATATAGATCGGCAGATAAGAAGAGGTGCTCGTGAGGCGTCCCTCTTCTTTTTCTCTTGTTCACGAAGGAAGGTACGTGCACATGATTAAAGAAATTATCGTAGTGGAAGGTAAGGACGATACGGTAGCCATTAAGCGAGCGGTAGAAGCGGAAACCATCGAAACGGGCGGTTCGGCGATCAATGCGGACGTTATTCGACGCATTAAGCTTGCGCAAGAACGGCGGGGCGTAATCGTATTCACGGATCCCGATCATGCCGGGGAGCGTATTCGCAAAATTATTACGAAGGAAGTACCCGGCGCGAAGCATGCCTTCCTGACGCAGGAGGCGGCGACAAGCAAGGGCGATATCGGCGTCGAGAACGCATCGGTCGAAGCGATTCGCACGGCACTGGCCAACGTGAGGACCGACGGTCGAAACGAAGAGTCGGCTATCACATGGGACGATCTGATGGAGGCCGGGCTGATCGTGCATCCTCGTGCGGCCGCCCGGAGACTTGCGATGGGCAATCGTCTCGGAATCGGTTATTGCAACGGGAAGCAATTTTATAACCGCTGCCGCATGTTTCAAATTTCCCGGGAGGAGTTTGAAGCGGCCCGTCGGGAATTGAATGAAAAAGAGGGTGCCACGTCATGAGTCGAAACGGAAATGAACCGGGTTACGGACAAGCGTCCGAGGATATCGCTTCGCCGAAGCGAACCAAGGAACTGATGCAGAAGTACGGCTTTGTGCTCAAGAAAAGCCTCGGACAAAATTTTCTGATCGATCAGAATGTGCTTCACAACATTGTCTCTGCCGCTGAGCTTGACGAGACGAAGGGCGCGCTCGAAATTGGTCCGGGCATCGGGGCATTGACCCAGCAGCTCGCTAAACGTGCGGGCAAAGTCGTAGCCGTCGAGATCGACCAGCGGCTGCTGCCGATGCTGGAGGAGACGCTGGCGCCTTATCCGCAGGCCGAAGTGGTGCACGGGGACGTACTCAAGGTGGACCTGCAGGCGTTGTTCAAGGATAAGTTTCAAGACGTATCGAAAGTAAGCGTTGTCGCTAACCTGCCTTACTATGTGACGACCCCGATCCTGATGAAGCTGCTGGAAGAGCGGCTGCCGCTCGAGAACATTGTCGTCATGATCCAGAAGGAAGTGGCCGAGCGAATGGCGGCAAAGCCCGGAGGCAAGGAATACGGCTCGCTCAGCATCGCCGTACAGTATTATTGCGAACCGGAAGTGGTCGCGATCGTGCCGCAAACGGTGTTCATTCCGCAGCCGAACGTGGACTCGGCGGTCATCAAGCTCAAGGTGCGAGAGAAGCCGGCGGTGGAAGTCGAAGACGAGGCGTTCTTCTTTGACGTCATGCAGGCCAGCTTCGTGCAGCGCCGCAAGACGATTTACAACAACTTGGCGGCCAAATATTTCGATAAAGAATCGAAGCCCGATCTGGAACGTCTGCTGCTGGGTGCGGGAATCGCACCCTCGAGGCGCGGCGAGACGCTGTCGATCGAAGAGTATGCAAAGTTGTCGCACCGCTTAGCCGATTACTTGAAGACGGCAAGAACCGCCAAATAACGATCCTGGGCGAAACGTCTGCACCAAATGCCTAGAACCGCCATACGATAGACGGGGAGGCGATGCAGCCATGAAGCAGGGAGACCTGGTCACTCGGAAGTCGTATGGTGGTGATATCGTTTTTAAAATTCAAGAAATCCGGCAACAGCTGGCGGTTCTTCGGGGAGTGGAGCTTAGGCTTTTGGCCGATGCACCCCTTGTCGATCTGGAAGTGATGCCGCAGCTCGATCCTTACCTCGATAAAGCAATTACACGTCCGAAATGGATGGACACGATGCCGCGCAACGGATTGGCGGCGGCGACGACAGGGCCGCCCGGCTGGCCGGCGGGGGAGCCGGCCAAACATCCCGTTTACTTCGAAATGCCAGGCAAAGTATTGCATTTGGACGGCGATCCGAATTATTTGCGCAAGTGCATGAACTTATACGGTGAATTGCGGGTTCCCGCCGAAGGGTATTACGTAGCCGAGGCGAATATGGCCGATGCGGTGTATCGGCTGCTTCCGCTGGTACGCCCCGACATTGTGGTCATAACGGGGCACGACGGCTTTGTAAAGCATCGGCCGGCAGGCGATATTACCAAGCTTAGCAGTTACAAGAATTCGCATAACTTCGTAAATGCGGTTCAAGCCGCCAGGCAGTTCGAGAAAAGTCTCGATGCCTTAACGATCGTCGCAGGCGCTTGCCAATCGCACTTTGAAGCGCTGCTGCAGGCGGGAGCGAACTTTGCCAGCTCGCCGGCCCGCGTCTTGATCCATGCGCTTGATCCATTGTGCATTGCGGTGAAAGTAGCTTATACGCCGATCAAAGAAACCGTAAACATAGTCGATGTCATCGGGTTGACGCACAGCGGTCTCGAAGGGATCGGGGGCATCGAATCGCTGGGAAGCTACCGAAGAGGCGTGCCGAAAATTCAATATGCCACTCCGAAATAAGCGCCGAAATGGTGCTTTTTCTTTTTTATTCGACAATTTGGTGAACGAATACGGAAGCGCCTAGCGTAAAACCGCATAAAATCAGGGAAAATAATCGTTGACAACTAATCAAAGACGCTGATATAATATTTCGCTTAAATTGACATACTACCTATGTTGCGTTATAATAATCTAGAAGGAAAGAGGTGGTAGCAGTCAATGGCTAAAAATGCGCTATTGGAGATCAAACGTTGTTTGGAACCTCATGTCGGACAGAAGATAATGCTTAGAGCGAATGGTGGCCGCCGCAAGACGGTTGAACGCTCCGGAGTCTTGGAGGAAACCTACCCTTCCGTTTTCATTGTGAAGCTGGATCAAGAACAGCAAACCTTCAAGCGAGTTTCTTACAGTTATGCGGACATACTGACGGAATCTGTCGAAGTCACAGTATGTAACGACGACGGAGAAGTACGGATTACAATACAGCAATAAGGTTACATAAGGAACGGTTGATCGTTAGGTGGTCAGTCGTTTTTCTTTAGTAGCCCTATCCATGTGAATCGCTGTGTGCTGCGGACTCGGCGCTTATTCGTCCTTTCGCTTTTTAAGACGTTCGGATGAGATGTAAAGTTGCATTCGTATGAATTTGCTGCGGCGGGCGCATACTAACCTCATAACTCGAACATTCATCCTTTGAAGGAGGGTTTCGGATATGGGGCGTAGAAGCCGCAGAGGCGTGATGTCGGAACAATTTAAATATGAGCTGGCCAAAGATTTAGGGTTCTATGAAACGGTGCAGCGGGAAGGTTGGGGCGGAATTCGCACGAAGGATGCCGGCAATATGGTGAAGCGGGCCATTCAGATCGCGGAGCAAACGCTTGCCCGGCAGACGCAGGTGCAAGCGCAGGCGGTTCAGACGCCATATCGTCCTGCTATGCAGCAGCCCGTGCCGCCTCCGGTCTCGTTCGGACCGTCCGGCTTTGCAGCTGGCGTTTCTTCATATCCGGTGCAGAATGTGCCGTATTACGCGGCTTCGCACGGCACTCCGGCGAACGCCTCTTCCTATTCGCCATATACAGGACAATAACGAACGGTCGAAACATGAAGCTAAAGCGCGAAACCCGGGCTTTAGCTTTTTTTTGTCTCCTTTTTGGTATAGTATTAGGTTAAATGACATAAATGGCATTCGGCCTCATGGCAGGAAAAGTCAGACAGGTGTAAAGAAGGTGTGTTATGAAAGTGTTCGAGAAAGCGCCGGCAAAAATCAATTTGTCCCTGGATGTGTTGTACAAGCGGGCCGACGGGTTTCATGAAGTCGAAATGGTCATGACGATGGTGGATTTGGCCGATCGTATCGAGATGCAGGAGCTTCCACGGGATACGATCATTATTTCCAGTCAAGCAGGCTACATACCGCTCGATGAGAAGAACTTAGCGTTTCAAGCGGCGCGTTTGATTAAGGAACGTTACGAAGTGAGGCAGGGCGTTTATATTCATTTGGATAAAAAAATTCCGGTATCCGCCGGGTTGGCCGGGGGAAGCAGCGATGCGGCGGCGACGCTGCGCGGCCTGAATAAGCTATGGAAGCTCGGCATAGGGACCGAAGAGCTTCAGCGGCTTGGCGCCGAGCTGGGATCGGACGTGCCGTTCTGCGTAACCGGAGGAACGGCGCTTGCCCGGGGGCGCGGAGAGAAGCTGGAGCCGATCGAATCGCCTCCGCAGTGCTGGGTCGTGCTGGCCAAGCCCCCGATTAATGTGTCCACCTCGGAAATTTACGGCAAGCTGAAAGCGTCCGAAATCAAAAACCATCCTTCAACCGCCTGCGTACTGGACGCGATTCGGGAGAAGCGGTTCGACGAGCTGTGCGCCCGTCTCGGCAATGTGCTCGAGGAGGTCACGCTGGATCTGTACCCGGAAGTCAAACAACTGAAGGAAGTGATGGTGCGCTTGGGAGCTGACGGTGTGCTCATGTCCGGGAGCGGGCCGACCGTCTTCGGGCTAGTATCCAAGGAGGCGAAGGTGCCTCGGATCTACAATGGGCTCCGCGGTTTTTGCAAAGACGTATATGCGGTTCGCTTGTTGACGTGATGTTGATGTAATTTTAAGTGACATAATTTGATAATGTGTAATGTTACATAACATAAATGTCACAATATTTTAACGGGATGATCTTGATTAAACCCGTATAAAGATGATATATTTTGATTATAACATTCGGATTTTCAGCAGATCGTTATTTTGCATCTGGCCAAAGGGGGGTCACTCTTGAAAAAATTAAAAAGAAGCGCAAGATTGGTGGAGATGACCCAATACTTGCTTATTCGCCCCCACACGCTTATTCCATTAACGACATTCGCAGATCGTTATAATTCGGCCAAATCTTCCATCAGCGAAGACTTGGCGATTATTAAAGAAGTGTTCGAAGAGGAGGGCCTCGGCGAGCTGCAGACGCTCGCGGGAGCAGCCGGAGGCGTTCAGTACATACCGAAAGTGACGGCGGCCGGCGCGCTGCAGTTCATTCACCAGCTGTGCCGTCAATTGGAACAGCCCGAGCGCATCTTGCCCGGCGGTTATTTGTACATGTCCGACATTCTCGGGCAGCCGATGATCTTGAACGAAATCGGGAAGCTGTTCGCGTCCGTGTTCGCGAAGAGAGACATCGACATCGTGATGACCGTGGAAACCAAGGGGATTCCGCTCGCCTATGCGACCGCCACTTATTTAAATTTGCCGGTGGTCATCGTTCGTCGCGACAGTAAAGTGACGGAGGGCTCGGTTGTAAGCATCAACTATGTGTCGGGGTCCAATAAGCGCATTCAGACGATGTCGCTTGCCCGCCGCGCCTTGAAAGAGGAGTCGAGAGTACTGATTATCGACGATTTCATGCGCGTAGGCGGAACGATTCAGGGCATGATGGATTTGCTGCAAGAGTTTAAAGCGACGGTGGAAGGCGTAGGGGTGTTTGTGGAGTCCGGCGAGGTGGAAGAGCACCTGGTGGAGGATTATATCTCGCTCGCCAAGCTTTCTGTGGTAGATCCGAAGTCGCGTCAAATTAAAGTAGTGCCAGGTACTTATTTTAAAGAAAGCGAAATTCGCGGGGAGTGAAAATTATGGCGTTACAAACCATTGCAACCGATCAGGCGCCTGCCGCCATCGGTCCGTATTCGCAAGCCGTTCAATTCGGCAATCTGTTGTTTACATCGGGACAAATTCCGCTCGGCCTGGACGGCCAACTCGTGCAAGGCGGAATTGCCGAGCAAACGCATCAAGTGTTTCGCAATTTGCAAGCGGTCTTAGCCGCAGCGGGCTCGTCGTTCGGTCAAGTGGTGAAGGCTACCGTATTCATCAAAGACATGAACCAGTTCGCTCAGGTGAATGAAATCTATGCTTCGTACTTCAGCGACCACAAGCCGGCTCGTTCGACGGTTGAAGTAGCGCGTCTTCCGAAAGATGTGCTTGTCGAAATAGAGCTCATTGCCGCGGTAAATGTCGAATAATTTGCAATATATAAAGTATTTATAAAATTGAGAAAAAATCTCAGTTTGGCAGCAGGAATTTGCACTAAAATGTGGAATTACTACTCAAGTCTTCTAGATGGAAAAAGGTGGTGAACACAGAGGTGCAAATTACTGACGTCAGACTTCGCCGGGTGAATTCCGAAGGCAGAATGAAAGCTATTGCTTCCATTACCATCGATAACGAATTTGTCGTTCACGACATTCGAGTCATTGACGGTAATAACGGGATGTTCGTAGCGATGCCTAGCAAACGGACTCCGGACGGAGAATTCAGAGATATCGCACACCCGATTTCCTCTTCCACACGTGAAAAAATTCAGGCCGCCGTATTGGCTGAATATGATCGTGCTGCTACGGAAGAAGAAGTTATTGAAGAAGGTGCTTAACCGTTTACAATTTAAGAGAGCCGGACAGGCTCTCTTTTCTTTTACAGGTAAGTGAGCTATATTGGGATTATGGCATATTTATTTCATTGCGCTTTGTGCATAGCGTTCGCATAACATGATGTGGATTTATTTTTTATAAGGATTAGGGGTTGAATCGTTTTGAACATTATAGGCATTGTGCTCGCAGCGGGCCAAGGTAAGCGAATGAAATCGAAATTATACAAAGTACTGCATCCGGTTTGCGGTAAACCGATGGTCGGTCATGTCGTGTCCACCCTCGAAAATTTAAATACATCGCGTACAGTCGTTATCGTAGGGCATGGAGCGGAAGCGGTGAAATCCTATTTGGGAGAACGCGCCGAATATGCGCTGCAAGCAGAGCAGCTCGGGACCGGTCATGCCGTCTTGCAGGCAAAGCCGCTGCTTGGCGATGAGGAAGGCCTTGCCATCGTCATTTGCGGGGATACGCCGCTCGTCTCGAATGAAACGCTGGAGGGGATGATCCGGCTTCATCAGGAGCGCGGGGCGTCCGCTACGATATTGACGGCGAATGTGGCGGAGCCGAAAGGCTACGGCCGCATTATCCGTGACGAGCAGGGGTATGTGACGAAGATTGTGGAGGACAAGGATTGTTCGCCGGAGCAGCGCCGGGTACAGGAAATCAACACGGGCACGTACTGCTTCGACAACCGCAAGCTGTTCACGGCTTTGGCGCAAGTGAAGAACGATAATTCGCAAAACGAATATTATATTACAGACGTCATTAGCATCCTGAATGGTCAAGGTGAACGGGTAGAGGGTTACGTGCTGGACGATGCGGTCGAGTCGATCGGAGTGAACGATCGCTTGGCGCTGTCGGAGGCCGAGCAAGCGATGCGCGCGCGCATCAACCGCGGGCATATGTTGAACGGCGTTACGATCATCGATCCGTCTGCGACTTATATTGAAGCCGACGTGCGGATCGGTGCCGATACGGTCGTGCACCCGGGCTCCGTGCTGCGCGGCAGCACCGTTATCGGCGAAGATTGCGTTATCGGGCCGCAGGCTGATATCGCCGACAGCAGCCTCGCCTCCGGAGTGACCGTGAAGCATTCCGTGCTTCAGGATGCGGTCGTCGGCGCGGGATCTTCGGTCGGGCCGTTCGCTTATTTGCGGCCGGGCGCGGACCTCGGTCAGAACGTGAAGGTCGGCGACTTTGTCGAGATTAAGAACGCCAAGCTCGGAGACGATACGAAGGTGTCCCACTTGAGCTACATCGGCGATGCGGTAATCGGCCGTAACGTCAATGTCGGCTGCGGCGCCATCACGGTCAACTACGACGGCTTCAACAAACAGGTGACGGAAGTGGAAGACGACGCTTTCGTCGGCAGCAATGTGAACCTGATTGCGCCGGTAAAGGTGGGCAAGGGCGCTTATGTCGTTGCCGGTTCGACCATTACAAACAACGTGGAGCCCGGGGATTTGGCGATCGCCCGTGAGCGGCAGGTGAACAAGGCGGGTTATGCCGATAAGCTGCGTGCTAAATTCGCCGCCAAGAAGGCGTCGTCGAAGAAGCAGTAGCGGCAGGCGTAAGGCAGCCGATCCCCTGCGGTGGCGGATCGGTTCGGACTTGGCGTTAGCCGGGGAAAGGTCGAAGTTACGGTTCATGGTTAGGGAAGCGGACGATTGAGTTGTTATTCGCGGCGGGATTAATCGATTCCCTGTTGTTCTGCGAATAGCGGAACGGTGATGTGTTATTAAGCGATAATTCTCCCTTTGAAGGGAAATAGCGGAGCCAGGGTATCTGATTTGCCCCTTTTCGGCGAAAATTGCCGGATTTGGAGCAATGAGCGAACTCTAGTTCCGCTATTTGTTCTGGAGGCGTGAATGGGAGACGAATAGCGATCCGCCGGGGCGGAGCGTTTTCTTGAGGAAAGACGTTTCAGACCTCCTTCATTTGGGTAAAGTAGTAGAAGTTAGGGCTTGTCCCCAAATGAAGGAGGTATTCCTATGGCTACAACATTGAAGGCGGAAGCTCGCAGCGGCAGAACGAAGGGTGACCGCAACCGTCTGCGCGCAGAAGGTAAAGTGCCGGCTGTCGTTTATGGTAAAAAGGTGCCCCAAACATCCATTGCCATCGATCAAAAGGAGCTCCTTGCCCTGATCAAAGCAAACCGGCATGCGATTATCGAACTGGATGTTCCGCAGCTCGGCAAACAGCCGGTGATGATCAATGAAATCCAACGCGATGCGATTAACCGTCAGCTGCTGCACGTCGATTTCCATCAAATCAACATGGATGAGCCGGTTAACACTACAGTTCGATTAGAGTACACCGGCGAGGCGATCGGCGTCCAGGAGGGCGGCATTCTGCAAATTCAGCTTCATGAGCTCGACATACGCTGCTTGCCTACACAAATCCCGAGCGTGATCGAAGTGGACGTCAGCTCCTTGGGCATCGGCGAAAATTTGCTGGTTTCCTCGTTACAGCTATCCGCTGGAATCGAAATCAAAACCAACGAGCACGACGTCCTGGCCACCATCCTGACGCCGCAAAAAGCGGAGCCGGAAACCGTGGACGAAGAGCCTGGCGCAAAAACCGAGGATGCCCCGGCCGAAGCGGCCGCCAAATCCGAGGAGACCGTATAAGCGAGAAGTCCAGCGTATCGATGCGAATCGATACGTTTTTTGCTGTCCGGGAAGCCGAGCGTCGCATAACGAGCACAGGCGCGGCCGAGGTTGCGGGAGTCATGCTCTAGCACTATGGGTACAGCCGTACTGATGGTGCTCGTGCACTAACGCAAAGGCAGGCCGCGCTGGCAGGGAACTCGAGTTAATTCAGTTCGAGCACGGGCGCGCAGGTGAAACGCGCGGGATGTGCTCCCGCTCTGCCCCACTTGAAGTAAGCTCAGGCCAAAGGCCTGGGGCGAGTCGACGCTCGGATGGTCGTCTTGCGCTCGATTGCCGGAGTTTGCTCGATCGCAGGCACAACACCGGGTAAGAACGCCGCATGACAGCGTGTCCCCCGTTCCCCGCCGTTAAGGCGCGGGAATAGGGGGACGAAAAGCGCTCCACGCCCTACAGCCGCTTCAACGACGGCCCGGTGGCAGGTACGCTCCCTTTCGGGGTCTCGGGGCGAAGCGCCCGAGTCCTCCCCACTTGGCGAAGGGGGGAAAGAGGGGGGATCGAAAAGAAGGAACTTTGGTCACATCCTGTCGGATAGGTCCATGTTAAGTTGGCGCGGACGACGTTTTCGGTTATCATTAGAGAAGAGACGCTTGAAGACGCCGATGAAGGGCGAACGAAGGCGTTGCCGCTAGAAGGGAGCAGAAATCGCTTTGAAATGGTTTGTGGGCCTCGGGAATCCGGGCAAACAATATGAACAGACCCGGCACAACATCGGGTTTATGGCGCTGGACCGATTCGCCGACCGGCACGGCATTAAGATTACGCAAAGCAAGTGCAAGGCATTGCTGGGGGAAGGCGTGGTGGCAGGGCAGAAGGTATACTTGCTCAAGCCGCAGACGTTCATGAACTTGTCGGGCGAATCGATACGCGCGTTTATGGATTTTTATAAAGCGCCGGTCGAAGATTTAATCGTGGTCTACGACGACTTGGATACGCCGTTCGGCAGCATCCGGCTTCGTTATCAAGGCAGCGCCGGCGGGCATAACGGCATCAAGTCAACCATCCAGCACCTCGGGACTCAGTCGTTCCAGCGGATTCGCATGGGAATTTCGCGGCCGGCGCCGGGGCGGGATATCGCCGAATACGTGCTGCATACATTTTCGAAAGAGGAATTGACGAAGATGCCTCAGCTGCTCGATAAGACCTGTGAAGCGATGGAGCATCTGCTTGAGCATACCTTTGAAAATACGATGGCCAAATACAACGGTTAAGACGGACCCGGGCTAATCTCCTCGCCAGTTGGGCATACTGGTTGAAAATAACGCTTTTTCCGTAAAGCGTAAGGAGGTTGGAAGGATGGCCGTCACCTATATTTGCCGCCATTGTCAAACGTTTATTGGGGAGATCCGTCAAGGGGAAGTGAACGAGTTTCAGCTCGGCTTCCATTTCTTGACCCCCGAAGAGCGGAGAGATATAATATCGTATAACCCGAATGGGGATGTCACCGTCAAGGTGGTATGCGATTACTGCAAGGAAGCGCTGGAAGCCAATCCGGAGCTCTCGCTCCTCGCGAATCCTCTGCAATAAGTCATCAGGCGGCATCGGCAGTATCGATGCAGTCCTCGCGACAGGGGTTTTTTCGCATTTCGGCGATCCTGCTTTTCGTTCATGGACCGGCCTAAAGCGATTCTCGCTCTAGGCTTTTTTAGTGTGGTTGAGAGGGGTGTCCTGTGTTGCAGGCATTAATTCAAGCATTCTCGGCCGATTCCGATTTCCAGACGATCGTTTCGGGCATTCGGTCGGGTATGAGAGAGCAATTGGTCGCCGGTCTCACCGGTTCTTCGCGGCAGGTGATGCTGGCTTCGTTGTATGAAGAACTGCGTCAGCCGCTTTTTGTCGTGACGCATAATATGTTTTCCGCACAGAAGGTGTTCGAAGACTTGGTGGAGCTGGTTCCTCCGGGACAAGTGCTGTTGTTCCCGGCGCAGGAACTGCTGGCCGCGGAGGCGGCGATCGCAAGTCCGGAGATGCTGGCGCAGCGTATTGACGCGTTATCCCGCTTGGCCGCAGGCTTCCGCGGGATTGTCGTCGTGCCGTACGCCGGGATGCGGCGGCTGCTGCCGAACCAGGAAGCGATCGCGGCGGCCCGATTTACGATCCAGGTCGGACAATCCGTTGAGCTGGAGTCATGGATTGAGCGTTTGGTGGAATTTGGCTACGAGCGCGTAGAGCGTGTCGAGAATAAAGGGGAGATGAGTGTCCGCGGCGGCATCGTCGACCTGTTCCCGCTGACATCGCCGCATCCGTTCCGGATCGAGCTGTTCGACGTGGAGGTCGATTCCATTCGTTCCTTCGATGCCGGGGACCAGCGCTCGATGGATAAATTTCAGGAGCTCACGATTGTGCCTTGTCGCGAGATTGTAGCGGATCGAAACCGTTTACAAAAAGCGGCGCAGCATGCCTATGAACTGCTGCAGGAGCAACTGAACAAGATGACCGATCGTACGGCCAAAGACCGTTTGCTCGAAGGCATCGGACATGAAATCGAGCAGATGCGGCAGGGGCAGCATGTTCAAGGGATGTTCAAATATATGTCCCTGCTGTTTCCGGAGCGGCAAACGCTGCTGGATTATATGCCTAAGGATACGGTGCTGCTCATCGACGAACCGGCGCGACTGCTGGAAACGGCAAAGCAGCTCGAGAAGGACGAAGCGGAATGGATGACGATGTCGCTGTCGGACGGCAAATATATGCCGCAGCTGGTATTGTCGAAGCCCTATGAAACGCTGCTTCACCGCAAGCCGTATCCGACTCTGTACCTGTCGTTATTCCTGAGACAAGTGCCGGGCGCGGTTCCGCAAAATATCATCAACTTCATGTGCCGTGTCATGCAAAACTTCCACGGTCAAATGAATTTGCTGAAGAGCGAAATGGAACGCTGGAAAAAGGCCGGCGCGAAAGTGATGATGCTGGCGGGCGGACCGGAGCGCGTCGAGCGGATCAAGCGGGTACTCGACGACTACCATATCGAAGAGCCGATGATCGTGGAAGGCAACCTGCAGACGGGATTTGAGCTGCCGGGCATTCATTTGGTCATCATTACCGAAGGCGAGATGTTCACGCAGAAGCAGCGCAAAGCGCGCAAAGTGGACAAAAAGATCGAGAATGCCGAGCGGATCAAAAGTTACCAGGAGCTGAAGGTCGGCGATTACGTCGTTCACGTCAACCACGGAATCGGGAAATTCGTAGGCATCGGAACATTAGAAGTAGGCGGCATTCATAAAGATTATTTGCACATTTTATACGCCGGAGGCGACAAGCTCTCGGTACCGATTGAACAGATCGACCACGTTCAGAAATATGTCGGCGCGGAGGAAGGCAAAGAGCCGAAAGTGTATAAACTCGGCGGCTCCGATTGGAACCGGGTTAAAACCAAAGCGCGCGCATCGGTGCAAGACATTGCCGATGACCTCATCAAGCTGTATGCGGAACGTCAGGCAACGACGGGGTATGCGTTTTCACCCGACACCGCCTACCAGCAGGAATTCGAGGGCATGTTCCCTTACGAGGAAACGGCCGATCAGCTGCGGGCGATCGAAGAGATCAAGCAGGACATGGAAAAGCCCCGTCCGATGGACCGTTTGTTGTGCGGCGACGTCGGTTATGGCAAAACGGAAGTGGCGATCCGCGCGGCCTTCAAAGCGGCCATTGACGGGAAGCAGGTGGCCGTGCTCGTGCCGACTACGATTCTCGCGCAGCAGCATTACGAGACGTTCCGCGAGCGGTTCTCCGGATATCCGTTCAACATTCAAGTGCTAAGCCGATTCCGTTCGAAGAAAGAGCAGACGGATACGATGAAGGGTATTAAAGCCGGTACGGTTGACGTCGTCATCGGAACACATAGGCTGCTGTCCAAGGATATGCAGTTTAAGGATTTGGGCCTTCTCATCGTAGACGAGGAGCAGCGTTTCGGGGTCTCGCACAAAGAAAAGCTGAAGCGGCTGAAGACGAATGTGGATGTGCTGACGCTGACGGCGACACCGATTCCGCGGACGCTGCATATGTCCATGCTGGGCGTACGCGATTTGTCGGTCATTGAAACGCCGCCGGAGAATCGTTTCCCGGTGCAAACGTATGTGGTGGAGTACAGCGCTTCGCTCGTACGGGAAGCGATTGAGCGGGAGCTGGCGCGCGAGGGACAGGTGTACTATTTGTACAACCGGGTTCAAGGCATTACCCAAATGGCGGAGCAGATCTCGATGCTGGTGCCGGACGCGCGGGTAACGGTAGCGCACGGGCAAATGTCGGAGCAGGAGCTGGAGAAAACGATTCTCGATTTTCTCGACGGCGAATACGACGTGCTGGTCAGCACCAGTATTATCGAGACCGGCGTCGACATTCCGAACGTGAACACGCTGGTGGTCCATGACGCGGACAAAATGGGCTTGTCCCAGCTGTATCAGCTGCGCGGCCGTGTCGGTCGCTCCAATCGGATCGCCTACGCGTATTTCACCTACCAACGGGATAAAGTGTTGACGGAAGTGGCGGAGAAGCGTCTGCAGGCGATAAAAGAGTTTACAGAACTAGGGTCAGGGTTTAAAATTGCCATGAGAGATTTGTCCATCCGCGGCGCGGGCAATTTGCTGGGCGCAGAGCAGTCCGGCTTTATCGCTTCGGTCGGGTTCGATCTGTATTCGCAAATGCTGGGCGAAGAGATTCAGAAGCGGAAGAAAGAGATCGGCGGCGAGGCCGTACCGGAAACGAAGGTCTGGTCGACGCAGCTGGACATTCAGCTGGACGCCTACATTCCGGGCGATTACATCTACGACAGCATGCAAAAGATCGAGATTTACAAAAAGGTTGCTGCTGTGCAGTCGCTTGAAGAAGCGAACGAGCTGCATGACGAGCTGGTGGACCGGTTCGGCGATTTGCCGGATGCGGTGCATAATCTGCTGCGCGCTGCGCGTTTGAAAGTATACGGGGCGCAGTATGCGATCGAGACGATCACGCAGAAGGGGCTCGATTATGAACTTCGTCTACATGCGGATCAGACCGGTAATCTGAATGAAGCCGAGTGGGCAAAGCTGCAGCAGGAGTTCGAAAATCGCGTACGGTTGGTCAGCGGGCCGAACATGGTAATCGAAACGAAAGGCAAGGGACTGACACCAGAACAATCCATCGATTTACTTGAAAGGTTTCTGGTACAATACAAGCGTGCGCTGAAATCGAAGGGAGAACTACAAAATGCAGCAAAATAACAGGAAGAAATACCGGAGAATGACTGCTCTTATGGCGCTTGTAATAGTCGTAGGGTTAGCCGCGGGATGCGGCAAGAAAGAGGAAGCGCCAGCGGCGACGCCGGCTCCGGCTGTAGAAACGCCGGCAGCTCCGGCTGCGACGGGCAACCCGGGCGATGTGCTGATTGCTATGAAAGACGGCGTTAACGTGACCCGAGGCGAATTTGATAAATTCGTCAATATCAATATGATGTTCTACCCGCAATACGCGCAGTTTAAGACCGATCCGGCATTCCAGCAAGACATCATGAATCAGCTGCTCGCCTTCAAAGTGCTCGGCGCCCGCGCGGACGAGAAAGCGAAAGCCGACGCCGCGAAGCAAGCCAGCGAGCAAATGGAACAGATTAAGACGTACCTCGGCATGCAGGAAGGCGGCATGGAAAAGGCGCTGAAGGATGCCAATGTGACGGAGAAGGACATTCAGGATTTCATCGGCAACAGCTTGGTCACGATCGTGTCCGCAGAAAGCAAAGTGACGGATGACGAAGTGAAAAAGGCTTACGACGACAAATTGGCGCAGGATCCAAGCGCCTATACGATCGCGACCGTGCGCCACATTCTGGTCGGCACGACCGATGCAGCGACAGGGGCGGAAAAGCGTACGAAGGAAGACGCCCTGAAGCTTGCGAAAGAAGTGCAGGACAAGCTGAACGGCGGCGGGGATTTTGATGCGCTGGCTAAAGAATATTCCGACGACCCGGGTTCGAAGGAAACCGGCGGGAAGTATGAGAATGCGGAAGTCGGACAATGGGTGCCTGAATTTAAAAAGGCGGCCATTGAACTGCCGATCGGCAAAATCAGTGATCCGGTGGAAACGAGTTACGGCTACCATGTGATGAAAGTCGAGTCGCGTTCGAGCAAAACGTTCGACGACGTGAAAGCAGGACTGCGCTCGGAAGCGGCGCAGGCGAAAATTTATGAATTTCTGGAGAAAGAGCTTCCGGGCTTGATTCAGACGAACAATATGCCGAAGCCGGAAGCCACTCCAGCTCCGACTCCGGCACCGGCGGCAGATGCGCCGAAAGCGGAAGAGAAGAAGTAAACATTACCAGGGCGCCCGAAAGGGCGCCCTGTTTTGTTTTCTTTTTTTGGGGCATAATGTAAACAGCGGCAGCCCGTACATAGGCGCGTAAGGCAGCCGGCAGTCAAGCGGTAGGTGCATAACCCTCTGGGAATCGAAGAATACTATGGGCAGTCGAATTCCCTACATTGTATACAAAGGGCAATCCAGATTGTATCACATTCTTCAAGGAAAGCGAGGCATCTAGAATTATGAAAGCAACTGGAATCGTTCGTCGTATCGACGATCTTGGCAGGGTTGTGATCCCGAAGGAGATCCGCCGTACTCTGCGTATCCGGGAAGGGGACCCGCTTGAGATTTTCGTGGACCGTGACGGAGAGGTTATTTTGAAGAAATACTCTCCAATCGGTGAACTCGGGGATTTTGCCAAGGAATATGCCGAATCGCTCTTTGAAAGCACCAATCACATTACCATGATATCTGATCGCGATAATATTATCGCCGTTGCTGGCGGTTCGAAGAAGGATTATTTGGAGAAACCCGTCGGGCCTCTGGTCGAAACCTGCATGGAAAGCCGCAAAGCTTCGATGGAAACAAGCACGGGCTCTTATGAAATTTGTAAAGACGCCCCGGATACTTACGGTTCTTACGTCATCGCCCCGATCGTTGCGGGTGGCGATCCGATCGGATCGGTCATCCTATTTACCAAAGACGAGAATGTGAAGATGGGTCAAATGGAGCTGAAAATGGCCGAGACGGCGGCCGGCTTCTTGGCTAAACAGATGGAGCAATAATCCGATAGTCGTATGGTCCGTACGATATTGATGACAGCTAGGGCACAAGCTTCCTGAATTCTTCCCGGCGGCGGGGAGAAGCGGGAAGCTTTTTTGTTGCCCGTCCGGTTTTGGAAAAGATGCGTAAATGCGGTATAATGTTGGCGTTGACTAGGCACGGGAGGCAAGGAGAACGAGGATGAAGCAGCAAGCGGGGCGTAGAGAAGCGGAGCGGGCCGATGAAGAAACCGGACCGGCGGAGCCGGGGAGGGAAGAGCAGGGAAGGCTGCGTGCAGGCGCTGGTTGGAGTGCCCGGGCGAGCGACCCGCGTCGCGGTGCGGGGAAAACCTCGCCTGCCGCTACGTCGCTGCTGCAAGGTGCGGCGATGCTCGGTTTGGCTGCGGTCGCTTCGA
Organism: Paenibacillus sp. JCM 9796; assembly: GCF_055379675.1. NCBI lineage: Bacteria > Bacillati > Bacillota > Bacilli > Caryophanales > Paenibacillaceae > Paenibacillus > Paenibacillus sp. JCM 9796. Next base: position 2,496,922 of record NZ_AP043723.1, on the reverse strand, counting down.
AGATGATCGGGACGCTGCAAAAGATCCCGCTGCAGAACATGGCGGGCGATGCGGTGTTCGGTATTTATAATGCGGTATTTCCGCTGTATACGCTTATTTTGTTTCTGGCTACCGCCGGATTCCCGCTCGTCGTCTCCAAGTTCGTGTCCGAATATGCGGCCGACGGCCGGAACGCGCAAGCGAAGCAAGTGCTGCGTGTCGCGTCCGTTCTGCTTCTGGCTAGCGGTATTTTGTTCTTTCTGCTTTTATATATGGGCGCGGATGTCCTCGCAGATTGGATGGGGGCGGCGCAAGCTGCCGCCGCGATCCGCAGCGTTTCCTTCGCGCTGCTGATCGTGCCGGTGATGTCGGCGCTGCGCGGTTATTTTCAAGGCTACGGCGATATGGCGCCGACGGCTTGGTCGCAGGTGATCGAGCAGGCGGTGCGCGTCGCTGTCATGGTCGGACTGCTGCTCGCCTTGATCAGGCTCGGGGGCAGTCCGGAGCTGATCGCCGCCGGCGCCACGTTCGGGTCGGTGGCGGGCGCGGCGGCCGGTCTTGCCGCCATGCTGTGGTATTGGCGCAAGGCGCGGCAAACGGATCGCTTGCCGGCGGTTGAAGCGGCAGGGGAAGGCTTAACGGTGAGGGGCCGATGGCGTAGCGACTGGACGCTCGCCAAGCGGCTTTCCCTCTATGCGATTCCGCTCTGCCTCGGAACGCTTGCGACGCCGATTCTGGGGCTCGTCGATTCGTTCACGATGCCGCGCCTGCTTAGACAAACCGGTTGGGACGAAACCGGCGCTTTGTTTCAGTACGGTCTGTACAACCACGGGTTGCCGCTTGTTCAGCTGGTGACGATGATCGCGGCCTCCATGTCGGCCGCGCTTGTGCCGGCCATGGCGGAAGCACGGCATCGCGGCGACGCGGAAGCGGTACGCAGCCGGGCCGGTTACGCGCTGCGCGTGACGTGGCTCGTCGGGCTGGCGGCATCGTTCGGGTTGGCGATGCTGGCTGAGCCGCTGAACGTGATGTTCTATAAATCTTCCGCGGGGACGTCTGCGATGATCGTGCTATCGTTCACTGCCGTGCTGTCGGCGGTAAACTTGGTGTCGAGCAGCCTGCTGCAGGGCCTCGGCGCCGTCCGCGCGCCCGCGCTTTACCTGCTCGCCGCCGCGCTGGCGAAGCTCGCGCTCAACGCCGCGCTCGTGCCGCGCTACGGCATCGACGGCGCCGCGTGGGCCGCCGTCGCCGCCTATGCGCTCGCGGCCGGGCTCGCGCTCGCGCACGCGCTGCGCGCCGCAGGCGTTACGGCCCCGCGCGGCCGCGCCGTCATGATGCCGATGCTGGGCATCGGCATCATGACGCTCGGCCTGCTGGCCGTGACGCACGGCGCTGCGCCGCTGCTCGCGCGACTGTTCGCGGCCATGCCCCCCCGGGGCCTGGCCGCGATCGTCGCGCTCGGCGGCGTCGCCGTGGGCGGGCTCGCGTATGCGCTCGCGCTGCTCTACTTGCGCGTCGTCACCGCGCAGGATCTCGCGCTCGTCCCGCGCTTGCGCGGCAAACCGCTTGCGCTGCTGCGGCGCTGGCGCCTGGTGCGGTAGCGCGAGCCCCGGGCTTTTGCACTTGCGCTCCACGCGCTGCCCGCCGCACGCCGAGCCCTGGGCTTTTGCGTTGTGGCACCACGCGCTGCCCGCCGTACGCCGAGCCCCGGGCTTTTGCACTTGCGCTCCACGCGCTGCCTGCCACACGCCGAGCCCCGGGCTTTTGCACTTGCGCTCCACGCGCTGCCCGCCGCACGCGGTGCCCCGGGCTTTTGCGCTTGCGCTCCACGCGGTGCCCGCCGCACGCGGAGCTCCGGGCTTTTGCGCTTGCGCTCCACGCGCTGCCCGCCGCACGCGGAGCCCCGGGCTTTTGCACTTGCGCTCCACGCGCTGCCTGCCACACGCGGTGCCCCGGCTTTGCTCTTTATCGCCGTGCTGCCCTTGCGCCCCACGCAAACTCGCACGTTCACGGGGCGTACGCACTCGTTCTACATACTTACGCGGCCGGCGAGCTGTTCACGCGGCCGCGCCCAACCAAGGAGGAATCAGCGATAATGACCGCTCAACCGCAAATTACCATCGTCGGCCTCGGAACCGGTGACGAAAACCAGCTGACGCTCGGCGTCTGGCGCAAGCTCGAAGCCGTCGGCAACCGCGGCGGTGCGTTGTACTTGCGCACCAAGGAGCACCCGATGGTCGCGCTGCTGGATCATCACCACATTCGATACGAATCGTTCGATCACATCTACGAAGCGAATGCGGGATTCGATGAAGTGTATGAAACGATCGCCTCCGAGCTTATCGCCCAATCGCAGCAAACGACTGCCGGCGAAATCGTGTACGCGGTGCCCGGTCATCCGATGGTGGCGGAGCGGACCGTGCAGCTGCTCCGCGAACGTTGCTCCCGCGAAGGCGTGCTGCTGACCATGATGGGCGGCGAGAGCTTTCTCGACCAAGCGTTCATGCGGCTCGGCTTCGACCCGATCGAGGGCTTTCAACTGCTGGACGCCACCTCGCTGTCCAGATACAGCTTGAATCCGCAGCTGCATACGCTCATCGGACAAGTGTACGACACGTTCACGGCATCGGACGTCAAGCTGACGCTGATGGAGCTGTACCCCGACGATTACATGGTTACAGTCGGCCATGCGCTCGGCGTCGCCGGGGAAGAACGGGTGCGGGAGGTGCCGCTGTATGAGCTCGACCGCATCGAAGGCTTCGGCAATCTGTCGCTCGTTTGGGTGCCGCGCACGGAACGCGAAGACGTTCACAGCCGCACGTTCAGCCGTTTGCATGAAATCGTGGAGATTCTCCGCAGTCCGGAGGGCTGCCCGTGGGATCGCGAGCAGACCCACAAGTCGCTGCGGCGAAATCTTATTGAAGAAGCCTACGAGGTGCTGGAGACGATCGATGAGGACGACCCGGACCACCTGCGCGAAGAACTCGGAGACCTGCTGCTGCAGGTTATGCTCCATGCGCAAATCGAAGCGGATGAAGGTTCATTCACCGTCTTCGACGTTATCGCGGAATTGAACGAAAAGCTGATCCGCCGTCATCCGCACGTGTTCGGCACGCTGGATGCCGAGAATGCGGAAGAAGCGCTCGGCAATTGGCAGCAGATCAAAGCCGAGGAGAAGCGCAAGAAGGGCATCGATCCGGCGCAGCAATCCGTATTGTCCGGCGTTCCGAACGATCTGCCCGGTTTATTGAAGGCGTACAAGCTGCAGAAGAAAGCGGCGGAAGTCGGCTTCGACTGGAAGACGCTGGAGGAAGTGCTCCCGATCGTCGAATCGGAGCTCGAGGAAGTGAAGGAAGCGATTCGCGAATATACGAGAACGGAGCAGCAGGAGGAACTCGGCGACTTGCTGTTCGCCGTCGTGAACCTTGCCCGATTCCTCAAAGTGGAGCCGGAAGAAGCGATGGCGGATGCCAATCGTAAATTCCGGACGCGCTTCGGTTATATTGAATCGCAGCTTCGTTTAAAAGGCAAAACATTTGACCAAACTGATTTACAAGAGATGGAAGACTTATGGCAGGAAGCAAAAAAAGTTCTGAAAAAATAAGCGGTCTAGCAGGATTTCCCTGATGGGCAAAGAATATTAAGTTCAGCGTTATTTTTATGAGGAGGATTTAGAAACCATGAACAAAACAGATTTGATCAATAGCATTGCAGAGAAAAGCGGACTGACCAAAAAAGATGTTGAATCCGTCTTGAACAGTTTCCTCGGTGAAGTAACCGATGCGCTCGCAGGCGGCGAGAAAGTACAATTGATCGGTTTCGGCACGTTCGAAACTCGCAAGCGTTCCGGCCGCACGGGCCGTAACCCGCAAACAGGTGTAGAAATCTCCATTCCGGAATCCAAAGTTCCGGCGTTCAAAGCCGGCAACAAACTTAAAGAAGCGGTGAAGTAATGCGTCTTGACAAGTTTCTGAAGCTGTCCCGTCTGATTAAGCGGCGCACGGTCGCGAAGGACGTATCCGAACAAGGACGCGTCTGGATCAACGGCCGGGAAGCGAAACCGAGCAGCACGGTGAAGGTAGGCGACGAGCTTACCGTTCAATTCGGCCAAAAGCTGGTCACCGTACGGGTGGAACTGTTGTCCGAATCGACCCGTAAGGAAGATGCGGCCAAGATGTACACCCTGCTGAAGGAAGAAAGAAATGCGCAGGAAACGGATTCATTTTTATAACGGGCGGTTTCACAGCGGTGTTCGTTAAAGGGCTGTCCCTTGTCGGAAACGACAGGGACCGGCTCTTTTTTTTTGCATGACGGGTACCGGACTGCCGGGAACCGGCGGATTCCATCCGTTCATAGGTTCTAAACCTCGTCCACCCTCCATACGTTTATAGTAAACAAGCTTTGTGTACGGAAGCGTACGTCCAAAGCGTTCAGGAGGGGGACGAACCCATGTTAGAGCAACCGGGCAAAGTCAAACGGCAGGAAATCAAGATGTTAAACCGGAAGCTGCTCGAAGTATCCGGCGTCTTGAACGTGGAGAGCTTCGACAGCGAGGAGTTTCTGCTTGAAACGGACAGCGGGTATTTAATGATCAGGGGTCAAAATTTGCACATCAAAAACTTGAGCCTGGATCAAGGTTTGGTGGCAATCGAAGGATACGTGAACGAGCTGGCCTATTTGGACGGAAACGCGCAGGGCAAATCCAAAGGGCTGTGGGGCAAGCTGTTTAAGTGACGTTACAAATTCAATTCATAACGCTCGGCATGATGTGTGCGGGCGGATTATCGTTAGGCGGATTGTTCGACGTATACAGGGTGCTTTCTGGCCAGCTGAAAGCGCCTGCTTGGTTGAAAGCCGTCTTGGATCTGGCGTACTGGTTCATCGGTACCTTGATCGTGTTTAAGCTGCTGTACGAGAGCAATTGGGGGGAAGTTCGCCCGTTCATATTTCTGGGTCTGGGCATCGGCATTATCATTTACTTTTTGCTGTTTAGCCGGACGGTGATACGGGTAATTAAGTTTACCATCCGCGTCGTGGTGGCGACGGCAAGAATAGTGCGGAGCATGTTCATGCTGCTTGTAGTCAAGCCGTTAATCGGACTCTATCGATTGACTGTGATCATTTTAGGATTTTTGCTTGCAACCGCTATTTTCCTTTATAAAATTATGTTACAATTAGTATACCCTGTGTGGAAAATGCTGCTATGGCTCTTCAGGCCGCTTGGAAGGTGGATTCGGTTTCCGCTTCCCGCATGGGTGAAGACTACGGGTCAAAGCGTAGCGAACTTCGTTCGCCGGTTCTTTTGATCGATTTAGGAGGATTCGAACCTTGCAGGCAGTCTCTAAAGCAACTCATCCGCAACTCCATAATAAGGGCTCGATTCGTCGGCGCCGCTTGGTGATGCTGATTCTCACTTGCTTTCTGAGTTGGGCCGGCATCACGCTCTGGAATCAAACCGAAAAGATCAACGATCGGAAGGACAAAGTGAGCATGCTGCAGCAGAAGCTGGACGAAACGAAGCAAGCTCAAAGCGATGCGCAGCGCGAGATTACGAGACTGAACGATCCGGAATACGTGGAACAAATCATCCGGAAAGAGCTACAATATGTAAAAGAGGGAGAGACGTTGTTTTATACGCCGCAAACTGCCAAAAAGTAGGATGCCCGTTTTGCGCATACCCTTGTTGACCGTATGAGATGCGTACGTTATAATCGGCGTAGCTTCATTTTCTATTCGTTTTTTAACTATTTAAGGGAGGAACAGTTTACTTTATGGCAATTGAAGTGGGCAGCAAGCTGCAAGGCAAAGTAACGGGCATTACTCACTTTGGGGCGTTCGTTGAGCTATCCGAGGGAGTTACCGGACTGGTGCATATCTCGGAGATCGCGGACAACTACGTTAAAGATGTCAACGATCATCTTAAGCTGAGCGATATCGTCACCGTGAAAGTGATTAATGTCGACAAAGACGGCAAGATCGGGCTGTCCATCAAGCAAGCGGTGGATCGACCGGTAGATGCCGCTCCTCCGACAAGACCCGCTCGTTTCGAAAGACAAGGTGGCGGCGGCGGTGGCGACCGTGGCGGTTTTAACCGTGGCGATCGGGGCGACCGTGGGGGACGTGGCGGTAAGCCTCCCGTAAATCGACTTACCTTTGAAGACAAAATGGCGCGTTTCCTGAAAGACAGCGAAGACCGCATTTCTTCCCTCAAAAAGAATACCGAGGGCAAGCGCGGCGGACGCGGTGCGCGTCGGGATTAACTGAAGCCTACTTCTAAAATAATCAAAGCTGTTCGTGCAGGATCAGGCGCGGGCAGCTTTTTTGCATGCAACTTCCAACAACTCGCAGCCTGTAACGCTTGACAAGCGCTTCCTGACTATTATATACTCATGCTTGTTGCGGCGGCATAGCTCAGCTGGCTAGAGCGTACGGTTCATACCCGTAAGGTCGGGGGTTCGATCCCCTCTGCCGCTATAGAAACAATAAGACCCTGGAAGCGTTGATCGCTCCCGGGGTCTTATTCTGTCATGGTACGCCCAGCATGGGCGTCATCTCTAGGGTGAGAGTCCCGAACGGGGGCTGGCGAACGCCTACCGTTAGCCAAGAGCAAGGGTGTCCACCGCGAGGCGGAATCTGAAGGAAGCTGGAGGCAAATGCACGAGCCAAGGTACACGAACTGGATTTGAGGCAGGGTTAGCTGGATGAGTCACCCATACATGACGAAATCCGAAGTCGCCAAGAGCTAACGTTGTAGACTCCAGTGGCTGCGGGCAGAAAGATGACGTTCTTATCTGGGGAGACCTGCGGAACACGCGAAGTCACTTCGTAACCGCGGCTGAGAAGCCGCGCTGAATCCGCAGGAGTCAGCAGAAGCCATAGTACGGGAGTACGGGACGCCGGAAACCGGAAGGGCTGAACCGAAAGGAGAGAGGAAACCGATGCGTTCGTATGAAGAGCAAAGACAGCAGAATATCTCGCAAGAGAGCTCGCGGCAAAGAGAAGCGGTGAAGCCGTCAGGGTATGCCGGAGCGCCGAGTTCTTCGTCGGCACAAGCCGCCCCTTCCTCTCGCGAAGCGAATAACGACTTGTTGGAGCAAATACTCAGAGGAGATAACCTCAGGCTCGCCTACAAACGAGTGGTGCAGAACGGGGGAGCCCCCGGTGTGGACAGTGTAACGGTAGCGCATCTACAAGCTTACCTGAAAACACACTGGGAAACGGCGAAAACTGAACTCCTTGCGGGAACGTACAGACCCATGCCCGTCAAACGGGTGGAAATCCCCAAACCCGGGGGCGGCGTGAGGCTGCTCGGCATCCCGACCGTAATGGACCGTTTCCTCCAACAAGCCCTTCTGCAAGTAATGAATCCGATCTTTGACGTGGACTTCTCGAGGCATAGCTACGGCTTTCGTCCCGGGAAGCGAGCGCACGATGCGGTAAAGCAAGCCCAGCACTACATCCAGGAAGGCTTTCGATGGGTCGTAGACATGGACTTGGCGAAGTTCTTTGACCGAGTGAACCACGACATGCTCATGGCAAGGGTAGCGCGGAAAGTGACGGACAAGCGTGTTCTGAAGCTGATCCGTGCCTATCTAAACGCAGGAGTCATGGCGAATGGAGTACTCGAGAAGACGGAAGAAGGTACGCCGCAGGGTGGACCGCTCAGTCCGCTTTTAGCCAACATCCTGCTGGATGACTTGGACAAAGAGCTAACCAAACGAGGATTGCGTTTCGTCCGCTACGCGGACGACTGTAATATCTTCGTAGCCAGTAAACGTGCGGGCGAACGCGTCATGGAGTCGGTAACACGCTTCGTAGAAGGAAAACTAAAACTAAAAGTGAATCGAGAGAAAAGCGCGGTAGACCGCCCTTGGAACCGTAAGTTCCTCGGCTTTAGCTTCCTGAGGGACAAGAAAGCGACGATTCGATTAGCTCCACAAACCATCTCACGATTCAAAGAGAAGGTGCGGGAGCTGACGAACCGAGCGCGATCGATGTCTATGGAAAACCGGATTTTGCAGTTGAACCGTTATCTCATCGGCTGGATCGGCTACTTCCGACTAGCCTCGGCGAAAGGTCACTGCGAGAAATTCGACCAATGGATTCGACGCAGATTGCGTATGTGCTTATGGAAGCAGTGGAAACGGGTGCGTACCCGAATCCGCGAGCTCCGAGCACTCGGCGTTCCAGAATGGGCTTGCTTTATGATGGCGAATTCCAGGCGCGGGTCGTGGGAAATGTCTCGAAACACAAACAACGCCCTTCCGGCTTCCTATTGGGAAGCGAAAGGGCTGAAAAGTTTGCTTTCTCGTTATTTAGAGCTTTGTTAACCTTTTGGAACCGCCGTATGCGGACCCGCATGTACGGTGGTGTGAGAGGACGGAGGCTAGGCGCCTCCTCCTACTCGATCCGTCATCCCATTCGCAAAGCGGGACTACTTTTGTCGTATCTTCATTTCCGTCCCCGCAAATCGACAGGTCCTCCTGTAAATACCGCCGATACGTGGACGAACAAAACCGAACAAATCGTGACGTTAAACCGAACATACGTTATTGTAAGCGCTTGCAATTCTATTTGACACGTGTTTCTTTCATGTTTTGCAAGTGCCCTCATTTTGTCGGAAAAAACATCGGCTGGACTACCTCATTCTGACAAACTTTCTGCTGGACACGCTATATACTAAGTAACACTAATAGTATATGGGTGGTGTTAAACAATTATGCAAAAAAGGCAAATATTTCAACGAATGAGTTCAGCAGGTTCGGATGGCATGCGGCGGATGGGCGACTCGGTAAAAGGCGTTTTTGTGGAGAACCGGCTCGTACAAGCCGTCGTCGCAAGGAAATGGTCGATTCTACTCTTGTTCATGGCATTTCTGCTCGGACGGGCGATGATCCTCGATCAGTTGGCACCGTTCGGGGTCGCCTTTTTTGCCGTCATGTATTTTTTGCGGCGGGAGCTGCTCGTGTGGACGGCAGTTTTTATAGCGGGAGGGAGTTTGTTTTCGGTGGAGCCGATGCATACCGGCTACCTGATCGCGGAGATGGTCGTGTTCCTCCTGCTGCAAAAAGGCGTCGAGCGTTTCCAGCGCTCCGACATCTCTTATGCGCCGGCAATGGTGTTTGCCACTACGTTTTTCGTACGGCTGTTCTCCCACCTCGCGTCGGAGAATCTTAGCTGGTATACGCTGATGATGACCGGGGTAGGGGCGTTGTTAAGCCTGATTTTGACCCATATATTTTTGCAAGCGGTGCCTGTCTTTACGTTAACGCGTAAAAACTACAGTTTAAAAAACGAGGAGGTTATTTGTTTAATCATCTTGCTCGCTTCGGTGATGACGGGAACGGTCGGTTGGATTGCGGGCCCGATGACGCTGGAGCATGTGTTGTCGCGTTACCTGATTCTGCTGTTTGCGCTCGTCGGAGGAGCTCCGCTCGGAGCTTCGGTGGGTGTCGTGACCGGACTGATCCTCAGCTTGGCCAATTCCAGCGCAATCTACCAGATGAGCTTGCTTGCCTTCGCCGGCATGCTGGCCGGTCTATTGAAGGAAGGCAATAGAATGGCCGTTGCTTTCGGCATGCTGCTCGGCTCGTCGATCTTATCGGTGTATCTCGGAAACCAGGCCGATATTATGAGCTCGACCTGGGAGTCGGTGGCTGCCGTTGCTTTATTCCTTCTTACCCCCAAAGGCGTCATTCAAACCTTGGCCAAATATGTGCCGGGTACGCAGGAGAATCTCAAGTCGCAGCAGGATTACGCGAGGCGGGTGCGCGATGTGACGGCGCATCGCGTGGAGCAGTTCTCCGAAGTGTTCCGTCAGTTGTCCCGAAGCTTTAAACAAATTACCGTGGACACCCAGCCGATGCGCAAAGAAGAGGAGGTGGGCCACTTCATGAACTCCGTCGCGGAGAAGTCGTGCTCCGCCTGCTGGAAGCGGACGCAGTGCTGGGACGAACGTTTTTACCACACCTATAAATATATGACGGACATGATGACCGAGGTCGAGCTTCGCGAGACGATGACACGGAAGGATATTCAGCCGGGATGGAAGAAAATATGCGTCAAACCGGACCAGGTGCTCGAAGTGATGCTGCAGCAATACCATTTATATAAGAACGATCAGCATTGGAAGAAACAAATTCTCGACAGCCGTCAATTGGTAGCTGAACAGTTGTCCGGCGTCTCCCAGGTGATGGAGGACCTGGCGAAGGAAATCAAGCGGGAAGGCCAAGAGTTATTCATGCAAGAGGAGCAAATTCGAAGCGCTCTGGAAGAACTCGGGCTGGCCATTCACAGCATCGATATTATCAGCTTGGATGAGGGCAATGTCGAGATCGAAATCATCCATCAATACACGCGCGGGTTTGACGAGTGCCGTAAAATTATCGCGCCGCTGCTGTCGGAAATCGTGGGCGAGCATATCGCCGTGAAGAACGAGCAGGCGCTTGACCGGAAGGACGGGTACAGCACGGTGTTGTTCGGATCGGCGAAAGAGTACGAGGTGGAGACCGGAATTGCGGGGGCGGCCAAGGGGGGCGACCTCCTGTCCGGGGACAGCTTCAGCACGATCGAGCTGGGCAACGGAAAGTTCGCGGTAGCGCTCAGCGACGGGATGGGCAACGGAGAGCGGGCGCGGGCGGAGAGCAGCGCGGCGCTGTCGATCCTGCAGCAGCTGCTGCAATCCGGCATGGACGAGAAGCTCGCTATCAAATCGGTTAACTCTGTGTTGATGCTTCGTTCGTCCGATGAAGTGTTCGCGACGGTCGACGTTGCGCTGATCGATCAGTACAGCGCCAACACGACGTTTATGAAAATCGGGTCGACCCCCAGCTTCATTAAACGCGGCAGCGAGGTGTTTCCGGTGACCGCCAACAATTTGCCGGTCGGCATCTTGCAAGAGATCGACGTGGACTTGGTCAGCGTACCGTTGAAACACGGCGATATTTTAATCATGATGACCGACGGGATCTACGATGCGCCGGGGCACGCGGTGAATAAGGAGCTCTGGATGAAACGGATGATCACCGAGATCGACGCCGATCATCCGCAGGAATTCGCGGACATCCTGCTCGAACGGGTCGTGCGTTACCATCATGGGGAGATTTATGACGACATGACGGTGGTGGTCGCGCGCGTCGATAAGTTCAGGCCGGAGTGGGCGACCTTCCGGACGCCGGGAATGGAGCGGATCGAACGTCCGAGGACGGTCAGTTAAGGAATGGTGCTATATCGAACTAAACCGCTGGAGCCTCGCTGCTCCAGCGGTTTTCTGCATATAAACCAGTTTAGAATTCTCTCGAATGGAAAAAATAAGAATAATATAAAGGAGGGATCGACATGAAACAAATTATATTGATTACGGACGGCTGCTCGAATGTCGGCATAAGCCCGGTCATCGCCGCGGCCCATGCCAAGGCGGAAGGCATTGTCGTGCATGTAGTCGGCATTGCGGACACCGGGGAGATCGGCGACCTCGGCGCCGTCGAGATTCATGAGATTGCCCAGGCCGGCGGGGGGATCAGCCGCTTGGTGAAACCGGCCCAATTGTCCCAAACCGTTCAGATGATGACGCGTAAAACGGTTGTGCAGACAGTTCAGCAAGCTGTCGGGGCTGAGCTGCGGAGCATCCTTGGACACGATAAGCTCGAAGCGCTGCCGCCGAACGAACGCTCCGAGGTTGTGCGCGTGATCGACGATTGGTCGGAGAAAGCCGATCTGAAAGTCGCACTGCTGATCGACGCGAGCGCGAGCATGAAGCCGAAGCTGCAGGCGGTGAAAGAGGCGATTTACGATTTGCAGCTCAGCCTGCAGTCGCGGGCCGGCGAAAGTTTGTTATCCGTCTTTCACTTCCCGGCGAATCTATCAGGCGACCAAGAGGTCGAAATGGACCTCGGTTGGACGCGCGATCTTGCAAATTTGAACAGGTTGTTCTATAAATTAAACATGAGGGGAACGACGCCCACAGGGCCCGCCTTATTAAAAGTCGTTCATTTTGTAGCCGGGAATACCGGGGATACACAGTATGGGTACGAGACCAAGTCGGAGGTACACGACATCACCGGTCTTGGAAGATCGCGTGAGGAAGGGATCTGGAGTGACTACATCGTTTGAACCCTCATTTGCGGCGGGAACCGTTATACAAGGCAAATGGAACAAGAACCAGTATCAAGTCGAACGCTTGCTCGGAGAAGGCGCCAACGGCAAGGTGTATTTGGTTCGCCGCGGCAAACAGCAGTTCGCCCTTAAGATGGGCTTCGATTCATTGGATCATCAATCCGAAGTGAATGCGTTACAAGCGTTGTCGAAATCTGCCTCTTCGTTTCAACAGCTTTGGCTGGAAGCGGACGATTTCTGCTGGAGCGGAGTCGATTATCCGTTCAGCGTGATGCGATATATTAAAGGAAAATCGTTAAACGATTTTATTCGCGATAAAGGGATTGAGTGGATTTATTTGATCGGTCTCAATCTGCTGCGCAAGCTGACCGAATTACATGCAGGCGGTTACGTGTTCGGCGACTTGAAGCCGGAGAACATGCTCATAACGGAATACGGTGACGTCGAGTTAATCGACTTCGGAGGCGTCACGGCCAAAGGGCGTGCCGTCAAACAGTTTACGGAGGTATTTGACCGCGGGTATTGGGGCGGCGGTTCCCGGGTGGCAAGCGAAGCCTATGATTTGTTCTCGTTCGCTGCGTTAATGCTGGGTGTGGCCGACCGCGAGCGTACGTTTGCGAGAGCGGCTTCCATGCTTCCGCAGAACCGCACCGTAGACATGCTGCTCGACCTGCTGAAGGCGAACAAGTCGCTTGCTTCCGTGGAGCCGATTTTGCGCAAGGCGCTGACCGGACGATACGAAACGTCTAAGCAGGCGCTTGCGGATTGGCGGGCCAAAAGCATGCTCGCTGCGCGGCCGGTCACCAAGCGGAATAAGCACGGCGCATGGATTAAAGCTTGCTTTGCCGCATCCTTGATGTTGTTCGCGGCAGCCGTCTATTTTTCGCTGCATTGAGTCATGCCCAAGGAGAGAAGGAAGGAAATTCAGTATGGATGCAGCTTGGTCGTTAATGTCCACGGTGGAGCGATTCATTGATGAAGAGTCGCTTCTTGAAGCGGGGGACGGAGTAGTGGTAGCGGTATCGGGCGGTCCCGATTCCGTGGCGCTGCTGCATCTCCTTTTTGCGTTATCCGAACGCCATCGTTGGGGGTTATCGGTGGCCCATGTCAATCATGGGTTTCGAGGACGGGAGGCGGACGAAGAAGCGGAGTTCGTGAGAGAGCTGGCCGCTTCGTTACGGCTGCCTTTTTACTTGAAGGTGCTGGACATGCCCGGCTATTTGGCGGGAACGAAGGCGAATGCGCAAGCCGCTGCCAGAGCACTCCGCTATGCTTTCCTGCGCGAGGCTGCGCGTGAAGCGGGGGCAGGGCGGATCGCATTGGCCCATCACGCCGACGATCAGGCCGAGACGGTGCTTATGCGTCTGCTTCGAGGTACGGGCCCTTCCGGCTTGGCGGGTATTCCGCTGCGGAGATCCGAGACGGAAGATTTGGAACTTGTTCGGCCCTTGTTACGTATATATAAGGCCGAGCTTATTCGGTACTGCGAGCAGCGCGGGTTAACTTTCAGAACGGACAGCAGCAACCTGGAGACGAAGTATTTCCGTAATCAAATCCGATTGGAGGTACTGCCGTATCTTTCGCGTTACCAGGATCGGCTGCCCGAGTCGTTAAACCGTCTGGCGATATTGGCGGCGGAAGAGGACGACTTGCTCACGCAGCAAACGAGAGCGCTTTTCGAACAATTTGTGAACGCAGAAAACGGTTCCGTTGCTTGGTCGGCCCAATGGTTCGGCGGGGTTCACGTCGCTTTACAAAGGCGGTTGATTAAACTAATATTAAGTTATCTTGCGCTGGACCCGGATTCCGTCGATTATCATCAGATCGAACAACTACGGAACGCCGTCCTTCAGACGAAGGCCGGAAGCGTTCGCATGGATGTCGATTCCCGTCTCACGTTTCGCAGGGAATATGATCGTGTCATGATACATAGGATGGTGTTACCACCCCCCCCGTACGCTTACCATGTAAGCGAGGGACAGACCGAGTTATTCATACCCGAAACCGGCGCGCGGATGGTGTTTCGCTGGCTGGAGCCGGATGACCCGATGCCGTCAGTCCTGGGCGTCCGCGAAGCGGTGTTCGACGTTATGGACATGTCCTTTCCTTTATCGGTTCGAAGCCGCCAAACCGGTGACCGGATGTCGCCGCTTGGGTTAAACGGTTCGAAAAAAGTGAAAGATATGTTCATCGATGCGAAAGTACCGCCTTACCTGCGGGAGCGTACACCGGTTGTGACCGATGCCGAAGGACGAATTCTGTGGCTGCCGGGCGTGAGAAGATCGGCGCAGGCTTTAGTCCGCGAGGACGGCAGGCGCAAGCTGCATATCGAATGGCAATGCGATTTTAACTAACAGTAGGAGGACCTCTCTTGCAAAACGACGTTCAAGAAATCCTGTACAGCGAGCAACAAATTCAAGACAAAGTGAAGGAAATGGGAGAGATTATCAGTCGAGATTTTGAAGGCCGGAATCCGCTCGTCATTTGCGTGCTGAAAGGTGCGTTTATTTTCATGTCGGATCTGGTTAAAAATATTACGATCCCTCTCGAAATCGATTTTATGGCCGTATCCAGTTATGGACATTCCACCAAATCGTCGGGAGTCGTCAAGATTATTAAAGACCTGGATATCTCCGTCGAAGGCCGCCACGTACTCATCGTTGAAGACATCATCGACAGCGGCTTGACGCTTAGCTACTTGATCGACGTGCTGGAACGGCGCAATGCGCTTTCGATCACCATCGCGGCACTTTTTGACAAGCCTGCGCGTAGAACGGCCGATTTGGACGCAGACTATAAAGGCTTTGTCATCCCTGATGCATTCGTTGTCGGATACGGCCTCGATTATGCGGAGAAGTACCGCAATTTGCCTTATGTCGGCATTTTAAAGCCCGAGATTTACTCCACGTAGCATTTCTTGAGATGCCGAGACTTGCTGTGGTACAATATACAAAGTTGCCGTTTGTTGAGAGGAGGTAGGGGATGAATCGCATTATACGTAATACAGGCTTTTATCTGCTCATCTTTTTGGTCACCGTTGGAATCGTCCATTTCATCAGCACCCAGAACGATCAGAAATCCGTAGTCAGCTATGGCGAACTCCGACAACATTTGATGAACAAGAACGTCGAATCGATCATCGTCAAGTATGATGCTCAGACGTATTTGGTCAGGGGGAAGCTAAAGAACGCGGATACGCCGGAAAAGAAAAATTTCGAAGCCCGGGCGCCGTATGAAGAGAGCAGCGGAAACATCTTCCGCTTGATCGAGCAAAGCGACATTCCCGCAAGTAACGTATTTATCGAGAAGATGGAAGGGGACAACGTATGGATTAGTTTCCTCACCTCCATTATTCCGTTTGTCATCATCTTCATCTTGTTCTTTTTCCTTCTGAATCAAGCCCAGGGCGGCGGCGGTAAGGTGATGAACTTCGGGAAGAGCCGGGCAAGGCTTTACAACGAAGAGAAGAAACGCGTCACCTTCGAAGACGTGGCCGGAGCCGATGAAGAGAAGCAAGAACTGGTGGAAGTCGTAGAGTTTTTGAAAGACCCGCGCAAGTTTGCGGCTGTAGGGGCGCGTATTCCGAAAGGGGTGCTGCTCGTAGGCCCTCCGGGTACGGGTAAGACGTTGCTCGCCAGAGCGGTGGCTGGCGAAGCCGGCGTTCCGTTCTTCAGCATCAGCGGTTCCGACTTCGTCGAAATGTTCGTCGGTGTCGGTGCGTCCCGGGTGCGCGATTTGTTCGAGAACGCCAAAAAGAATGCGCCTTGTATCATATTTATAGACGAAATCGATGCGGTTGGTCGTCAGCGCGGCGCCGGTCTCGGCGGCGGTCATGACGAGAGGGAACAAACCTTGAACCAATTGCTCGTAGAGATGGACGGATTCGGAGCGAACGAAGGCATTATCATCGTTGCCGCTACCAACCGTGCGGACATCCTGGACCCTGCGCTGCTTCGTCCGGGACGCTTCGACCGTCAAATCACGGTTGACCGTCCGGATGTGAAGGGCCGCGAAGCGGTGCTGAAGGTACACGCGCGCAACAAGCCTTTGGCCAAGGATGTGAAGCTGGATCAGCTGGCTCGTTACACAACCGGCTTCTCCGGCGCGGACTTGGAGAACCTTTTGAACGAATCTGCGCTCATTGCGGCCCGCCGCAATCGCAAAGACATCTCCATGGATGAGATCGACGAAGCTTTTGACCGCGTTGTTGTCGGTACGCAGAAGAAGAGCCGCATCATCAGCGAACGCGAGAAGCGGATGGTCGCTTTCCACGAAGCGGGTCATACGATCGTCGGGATTCACGCCGAGCATGCCGATGTGGTGCACAAAGTTACGATCATCCCGCGCGGACGCGCGGGCGGGTACGTGATGATGCTGCCTAAAGAAGGCGAAGACAAGATGATGCAGACGAAGAACGAGCTGCTCGACAAAGTGACCGGCTTGTTGGCCGGACGCGTTTCCGAGGAGTTGTTCATCGGCGAAATCGGAACCGGCGCGTACAGCGACTTCCAGCGCGCTACAGGCATCGTTCGTCGGATGATAACCGAGTTCGGGATGAGCGATAAGCTTGGACCGATGCAGTTCGGTACGACGCAGGGCCAGGTGTTCCTCGGCCGCGATATCGGGCATGAACAGAACTATAGCGATGCGATCGCTTATGAGATCGATCAAGAAATGCAGTCGATCATTCGCGCTTGTTACGAACGTGCCAAACAGATTCTCACCAAATACAGCGACCAAGTTCGTTTGATCGCCGAGACGTTGATCGAGAAAGAAACGCTCGAGAAAGATCAAATTAAAGAACTGATCGACAGCGGCAAATTGGGTGCGGTTCCTGATGAGGAGCCGGCGCTTGACGGCAAGAACGATGATGTCAAAGTGAACATCCAAAGCCAAGACCAAGCTGCGGACTCCAATAAGCTCGATATCGAGAAGAAAAGCTCGGATGACGAGCAGGATCAATAATATCACGCAAACCGGTGCCGAAAGGTGCCGGTTTTTCCTTTTTGTATCAGGCAAAAAGCGTTGATAAGCGAGAAACTGGCCGTGAGGGATAAGCAGTCGTACAGGCGATGTGTCCGAAGCGTATATTTGTTTCTTTTTGTAGGTATTTAAACATTGACATGGCGGGGCCCCCGCGTGTAAATTAGGTGTAAATCTTTATTATCTTTGTGAACATTTTCACCATCTATTTCGGGGTCTTTACATTCGAGAGGAAAGCAAAGGAAGGTGTGTTATGGAAGCACTGGCACTGGAGCGCAAAGCCGAGCAGCAGCGCGAGCTGAAAGAACGGATCGCTCAATTAAAGAAAGAGCGTAACGCCATTATACTTGCCCATTATTATCAGCGGGATGAAATTCAAGAAGTAGCCGATTTCCGCGGGGATTCGTTCCTTCTTGCACAAAAAGCCGCATCGACGGATGCCGATGTCATCGTATTTTGCGGTGTACACTTTATGGGAGAAAGCGCTAAGATTTTGGCTCCGGGCAAGACGGTTATTATTCCCGATGAGCGCGCCGGTTGTCCGATGGCCGATATGGTCAATGTTGACGGGCTTCGCGCCTTGAAGAAACAGCATCCGAATGCCAAGGTCGTCGCGTACATCAATACATCGGCCGAAGTGAAGTCCGAAACGGACATTTGCTGTACGTCGGCTAACGCCATCAAAGTCATAAACTCGGTAGATTCCGATGAAATCATCTGGGTACCGGATAAGAATCTGGGCGACTACGTATCCAAGTTCACGGACAAGAAAATGATCATCTGGGAAGGCTACTGCAACACTCACGATATGCTGACCGTTAAAGACGTTGAGGAGATGAAAGCTCTGCACCCGAACGCCCAATTCGTGGTTCATCCCGAATGCCGTCCGGAGGTTGTCAAAATGGGTGATTTCGTCGGCAGCACGACGGCCATTATCAAGTACTGCAAGGAATCCGATTGCCAGGAATTTATCGTCGGCACAGAAGACGGCACCGGGTATCAGCTGCGCCTTGACAGCCCGCATAAGCAATTTCATTTTGCCACCAAATACTTGGTTTGTCCGAATATGAAAGTGAATAATTTGAAGAAAGTGGTTAAATGTTTGGAGACGAACAGTCCCCAAGTATACGTACCGCAAGACGTGGCCGATAAGGCCCGTGCATCCTTGGAGCGCATGCTGCAGGTCAAGTAGCATGCGCTACTTCTCTTGTTAGGAAGGTGGAGGCTCATGATCCCCCGTTATATGGTCAATTTCGATTTGCAGCAGCTTCCTACCGTATATACTGACGTGATCGTGATCGGCGCTGGCATCGCCGGTCTTTTTACCGCGCTTAGAAGCGCCGAAACGCATAAAGTGCTGATGGTCACGAAAAAATCGCTGCTGGACAGCAACACACGTTACGCACAGGGAGGCATCGCCGCGGTTATTTCCGATGAGGATTCTCCGGCTTATCATCGGCAAGACACGCTAATTGCCGGAGCGGGCTTATGTTCCTCTTCGGCTGTGGACGTTCTCGTACACGAAGGCCCTGCCGGGGTGAAAGATTTGATCCGGATGGGCACCGAGTTTGATATGGAGGACGGCCGGTACGCCCTTACGAAAGAAGGTGCGCACAGCCAGCGGCGTATTTTGCATGCGCAAGGAGATGCGACGGGCGCGGAGATCGTACGCGCGTTGTCCGAACGGACCAAGCAGGACCCGAATATTGAAATTTGGGACGATCATTTTGTGATCGATCTCATTACGCAGGACGGCGAATGCTTCGGGGCTCTCGTACAGAAGCCTGACGGGCAGAAAGTATTCATACGCGCTAACGCCACGGTGTTGTGCAGCGGCGGAGCGGGGCAGTTGTTCCGTTATACGACCAACCCGGACATTGCGACCGGGGACGGCATCGCCATCGCTTACCGGGCCGGAGCTAACATACGCGATGTGGAGTTTATTCAATTTCATCCGACGGCCCTTTGTTATCCGGGCGCCCCGCGTTTCCTGATCTCGGAAGCGGTACGGGGCGAGGGAGCGGTTCTCCGCAACATCAATGGAGAACGCTTCATGGATCGTTACCACCCTCAACTGGAGCTGGCGCCGCGGGATATCGTCGCGCGTGCGATCGTCAGCGAAATGGAGCTGACGAAGTCGACCTTCGTTTACATTGACTTTACGCACGAATCCGAGGAGACGGTTAAATACCGTTTTCCTACGATCTATGAAACTTGTTTGACCTTCGGCCTGGATTTATCCTCTGACTGGATCCCGGTCGCCCCGGCCGCCCATTACATGATGGGGGGCGTGGAGACGGATTTGCACGGCGAAACGACGGTGAAACGGCTGTTCGCCTGCGGCGAAGTCACGTCGACCGGCGTGCACGGAGCCAATCGGCTGGCCAGCAATTCGTTGTCCGAGGCGATCGTGTTCGGACGCCGGATTGTAGAGCGTATCCGCGAGCTGGATAAGATAACGGAAACGCCAGTGCTTAGCGAGCGGGGGCGTGCTACGGGGCAAGCCATTCAACCGGTCGTGGAGAAGAAGCTGAAGCTGCAGAAGCTGATGCTGCGTTACGCCGGCTTGAAACGCAATGGCAAAGGACTGGCCAAAGGGTATGAAGAATTGAAGCGGCATCTGGCTATTTTCGACAACTCCTTAGCCAAACGGGAGGAGTATGAGTTCGCGAATCTGCTTATTTGTGCACTTCTGACAACACAAGCCGCCCTGATTAGGGAGGAAAGCCGCGGGGGACACTACAGAGAAGATTTTCCCGAACGCGATGACTTGCTGTGGCGTAAACATACGGTATTCAACCGGGTGAATGGAACGACGGAAGGACGGATTGACGATGTTTGAGTTGAATCGGACGGCTTTGGAACATAACCTGAAAGCCTGGCTGGAAGAAGATATCGGGATGGGGGACGTCACGACGATGACGACGATTCCGGAAGCTTCGGAATCGAAAGGAATCATTCATGTCAAGGACACGGGCATCGTCGCCGGACTGCCGGTTGCGAAGGCGGTTTTCGCCGTCGTAGACCCCGCCTTGAGATTCAAGGCTCTGGCTGGCGAAGGACAAGCTGTCAGCCATGGAACGGTGCTGGCCGAGATTGAGGGCAGCACGCGCAGCATTTTGCTTGGAGAACGGCTGGCATTGAATTTATTGCAGCGGATGTCGGGCATTGCGACGCGCACGCGGCAGTTTGTCGATCGATTGGAGGGGCTCCCGACCCGGCTTGTCGATACGCGCAAAACGACGCCGGGCCATCGGATGCTGGAGAAGTACGCCGTGCGTGTGGGCGGCGGCCATAATCACCGGTATGGCTTATATGATGCGGTCATGATCAAAGATAATCATATTAAAGGCGCCGGAGGGATCGCGCAAGCCATTAAAAGCGCGCGTGCCAACATTCCGCACACGATGAAGATTGAAGTCGAGGTCGAGAGCTTCGAACAGCTGGAGGAAGCGCTCGCAGCCGGTCCGGACCTCATCATGCTCGACAACATGGAGCCCGGGCAAATGGAGCAAGCGGTGCGGCGCATTAAAAATCAGGCCCCGCATATCATGGTAGAAGCGTCGGGCAGCGTCAGCCTTGACAGCGTGCGCCTCATTGCGGAAACCGGCGTTGACGTTATTTCCGTCGGCCGATTGACCTACTCGGTGCAAGCGCTCGACATCAGCTTGGATTTGAACGAACAGAAGGGGCAGAAGGAGGAGCGCGCATGATTTTAGTAGTGGACGTGGGGAATACCAATATCGTGCTTGGTATTTACGAAGAGAAGCAGCTGCTGCATCACTGGCGGTTGAGCACGAATCGTTCGACCACTGCAGACGAATACGGGATCATGATGTACAATTTGTTCCAGCATGCGGGCATCGAATTGGACCAGGTTGAGGGGGTTATCATCTCTTCCGTAGTGCCGCCGCTGATGTTTGTACTCGAGCATTTATGTTTAAAATATTTAAAGAAAACGCCGCTTGTCGTCGGTCCCGGCATCAAAACCGGACTGAACATTCGTTATGAAAATCCGAAAGAAGTGGGTGCCGACCGCATCGTGAACGCGGTGGCAGCGATCGACTTGTACGGTCCTCCCTGTATCGTTGTGGATTTCGGTACGGCGACGACGTTTGATTATATCGACGAATCCGGGCAATATATCGGGGGGGCGGTCGCTCCGGGCATCGGCATTTCGACGGAAGCGCTGTACCAGCGCGCCGCCAAGCTCCCTCGCATCGAGCTTGTAAAGCCCAAAAACGTGGTCGGGCGCAACACCGTCAATTCCATGCAGGCCGGTATCATTTACGGTTTTGCCGGTCAAGTGGACGGCATTGTCGACCGGATCAAGCAGGAATCGGGCAAGGATCCCCGCGTTATTGCGACCGGAGGTCTGGCCGAATTGATCGCAAGCGAATCGCGTACCATCGAGCTGGTCAACCCGCTGTTAACCTTACAGGGGCTTCAACTGATTTATGAAAGGAATATGTGATCCTATGCAAGAAGATTATTTGATCCGAGGAACGGCGTTCGGCGGCAAGGTGCGCGCATTTGCCGTTCGGACCAAGCATATCGTGGAAGAGCTCCGGGTCAGACACCAGACGACTCCGACCGCAACGGCGGCTTTGGGGCGAACGGTGACGGCCGCGCTTATGATGGGGACCATGCTGAAGGGCGAAGAGAAGCTGACGGTTCAAGTCAAAGGCGGCGGTCCGATCGGCCAAATCGTAGCGGATGCGAACGCCAAGGGCGAAGTGCGGGGCTACGTGGATAACCCGGAGGTCGACTTGCCGCTGAATGCGATCGGCAAGCTGGATGTGGCCGGTGCGGTCGGCACCGACGGTTTTTTGTATATCACCAAGGATTTAGGCTTAAAGGAGCCTTACCGGGGAAGCATTCCGATAATTTCCGGTGAACTCGCCGAAGATTTCACCTATTATTTCGCGCAATCCGAGCAGACGCCGTCGGCCGTAGCGCTTGGCGTGCTGGTCGATGTTGATTATACCGTGAAGACTGCAGGAGGGTTCATCATCCAGCTGCTTCCCGGCCTGGACGGTCAAGAGATCGCCCAGCTGGAGAAACAGCTCGGGGAGCTGCCACCAATTACGAAGCTGCTCGATCAAGGCGAGAGCTTGGAGTCGATTTTGAAGACGCTGCTGCCCGATGTGGAAGTGTTGGAACGTCGGGACGATATCAAGTTCCAATGCAAATGTTCGCGAGAGCGTGTGGAGCAAACCTTGATCAGTCTGGGACGTTCCGAGCTGGAGCAACTGCTGGCTGAGGACGGGCAAGCAGAGGTGTCTTGTCACTTTTGCAATGAAACCTATAGGTTCAACGGGAGCGAATTAAGCGAACTGATTGAATCTATCTAAGAGGCGATGAGGGGCGGAAGAGGTCTGTCCGAAGATAGAGAGTGACCATTCGAGGGGATAGGACATGCGAAACGTTAAGGTTTTATGGGGAATGATCGCTGTGTTGCTGATCGCTGTGGGCATCCTTTCCTCCGTATTAACGGCCCGTTCCTTCCTTCAGCCCGCTGCGGATCCCATACTCGAACCACCGTCGAAGGCCGATCATGAGCTAACGATTGCCAGCATCGGAGATAAAGATATTACGCTGCGAGATTTGGAACAACAATTGCTTCAGAAACACGGCAAAGAGACGCTCGAACAAATGATTGACCATGAGGTCATTCGCAGGGAAGCGGAAACGCTAGGCATTCAGGTTAGCGAGTCTGAAATCAAGCGGGAACTAGAACGGATGCAGCAAGGCTACGAAAGCGAGAATGAATTTTATCAAGCGATGGAAGAACAGCTTGGATTGACGCGTGAGCAATTGAATGAGGACGTCCGTCACAAGCTTTATACGGAAAAGATTTCGATTCAAGGCATCGCCATCGACGACGCCGACGTGGATGATTATATCGCAAGTCATCCCGACGAATTTAAGGCGACCGTTCTGCTTCGGTTGGAGCAGATCGTGACAGCGAGCAAGGAACAGGCACAGCGTGCGTTGAATGATTTGGCCAAAGGGACGGAGTTTGCCAAGGTCGCCAAGGAGCGTTCCCTCGACGATGCGACGCGAGGGAGCGGCGGCGATCTCGGATGGTTTGAGGAGGACGATCCGTTCGTGCCGGCTCCTATTATGAAAGCTGCCAAGTCGCTCCAGACAGGGCAAATTTCGAAACCGGTAGAAGTCGAAGGACAATTCGTGATCGTTCGGGTCAAAGAGCGTAAAGTGCAGTCCAAAGGCAGCCCGGAAGCGATACGCGAGCAAGTTCGCAAGGAATTGGCGCTGCGGGAAGCGCCGCCTTTGAAGGAAACGATGCAGCGCTTGCGGGAAAAGTGGAACGTCAAGGTGAGCGGAACGTATTGAGCCATGCCATGTAATTTTCATATTGACAACCTTGGCGGGGGTTGATAATATGAAAATATAATACCTAGCAAAACACTCGGATATTTTGAGCCGCTCTTGAGGAGGAGAATTCGCAAATGGCAAGATTAGTTCAAAGCGTTACGGATTTGATTGGGGATACGCCGCTTGTCAAATTGAACCGTGTCGTGCCGGAGGGCAGTGCGGAAATTTATGTTAAGCTGGAGTACCAGAACCCGGGTGCTAGCGTGAAAGACCGTATTGCGATCAGCATGATCGAGGTGGCTGAGCAAGAAGGCCGCATCAAGCCGGGCGACACGATCGTCGAGCCTACCAGCGGTAACACGGGTATCGGGCTTGCTCTGGTAGCTGCAGCGAAAGGTTATAAAGCGATTCTGGTTATGCCGGAAACGATGTCCATCGAGCGCCGCAACCTGCTTCGTGCTTACGGTGCACAGCTCGTTCTGACGCCGGGGGCCGAAGGTATGAAAGGCGCGATCAAGCGCGCTGAAGAAATTCAAGCTGAGAATCCGTCCTACTTCATGCCTCAGCAGTTTAAAAACCAAGCGAACGTGAAAATTCACCGCGAGACAACCGGTCCGGAAATCGTCGAAGCGATCAAAGCCCACGACGGCAAGCTGGATGCGTTCATCTCCGGCATCGGCACGGGCGGTACGATCACAGGCGCCGGCAGCGTGCTGAAAGAAAACTTCCCGGGCATCAAAATTTATGCGGTAGAACCGGCAGCATCTCCAGTGCTTTCCGGCGGTAAACCAGGTCCTCATAAAATCCAAGGAATCGGAGCCGGTTTTGTGCCGGATATTCTGAACACCTCCGTTTACGATGGCGTCATTCAAGTGGAGAACGAAGATGCGTTCGAGACGTCCCGCCGTGTAGCCAAAGAAGAAGGGATCCTTGGCGGTATTTCTTCCGGCGCAGCGATCTATGCCGCTCTGAAAGTGGCGAAAGAACTGGGCGCAGGCAAACGTGTCGTAGCCATCGTTCCGAGCAACGGCGAACGTTACTTGTCCACGCCTTTGTATCAATTTGAAGATTAGTCCTTACGCTTAACCCGAGCCCGCTCCTCACGAGCGGGCTCTTCCTGTTGATGGGTGCGAAGGCCCTCTTTTTTTCACAGCGGTTTTCAAGTATACTAATCCCAATATCACAATCGGAACGAACGGTAAAGGCGGAATGGCGGATGATTCTGACATCTTATGAGGCTTGGAAGGCTTGGGCGAAAGATTATTCGGTGCTGCCTTACGTGCGAAGCTACCCCATACAGGAACCAACGGTCATCTCCTGGGCCCCGGCGTGGCAGGCGGCTGAGCCTGGATCCTTCGTGCTGGAAAGCGGAAAGGGCGGACGTTATACGTTCCTCGGACTGAAGCCCGTATCCGAAATTCGGGGAACCGGCCTGGAAGCGACAGTGCTCGAGCGAGGGAAGGAGCCGCTTCGCCTGCATGGCAACCCGCTTGCGCTGGTCAAACGTTGGATGGCTCCGTTCCGTGGGCCTGCAGTCGATGGGGCGCCGAAATGGATTGGCGGGTGCGTCGGCTTCTGGGGCTATGACGTGGTGCGTACAATCGAGCGGCTGCCCGATCGGGCGGCGGCCGATTTGCCGGTCCCGGATTATGCATTCGTGCGGATGGACGAGCTGTGGATTATCGATCAACAGGAAAGCAAGCTCTATTGCGCTTATAATGTCCACTGTCCACGGGAACGGCAGGAAGACGAATCGTGGCTGAAGGCGCGCTATGACGAAGCTTCGCGAGCGGTGGATGCGATGAAAGCGCAATGGGACCGTATCGACGCAAGTCGGCATCAACCCGAAATCGCGCTTGAGTTGGACAGGAAGCGCCGCAGCATAGAGGAGGACCGGCTGGAAATCGACCTTGAGGCCATGCAGGGCGTAACGCCCGACTTCTCGCGGGAAGCGTTCATGGCGGCGGTCGACCGCATTCGCGATTATATCGGAGCGGGCGATGTCTTCCAGGTCAACTTGTCCTTGCGTCAACATCAACTGCTCAGGTCGTCGCCGGACGATATTTACGAGTGGCTGCGGGCGGTTAACCCGTCTCCCTACATGGGGCTGCTGCGTTTCGCCGACTTTCAGCTCGTTTCGGGTTCGCCCGAGCTGCTTGTACAGCTGGAGCGGGGCGTCGTCCGCACGCGGCCGATCGCGGGCACGCGCCCGCGGGGGGCGAATGCGGATGAAGACCGCCGCCTGGCGGGCGAGCTGATCGATAATGAGAAGGAGCGGGCCGAGCACATTATGCTCGTCGATCTAGAGCGCAACGACCTCGGCCGCATCTCCGCATATGGAACCGTTCGAGTCAGCGACTTCATGGTCATTGAATATTACTCTCATGTGATGCACATCGTCTCGGAGGTGGAGGGGCGGCTTGCTCCCGGAAAAGATGCTTTTGACGTCATCGGCGCTGCATTTCCCGGAGGAACGATAACGGGCGCGCCGAAGATTCGCACGATGGAAATCATCGAGGAGCTCGAGCCGGTGCGGCGCGGACCGTATACGGGTTCCATGGGTTGGATTGACTATAACGGCGATATGGAATTTAATATAATTATCCGCACGTTGGTCGCAGCCGGCGGCATAGGTTACGTACAGGCCGGCGCAGGAATCGTAATCGACTCGCAGCCGGAACGGGAATATACGGAAGCTATGAACAAAGCCAAAGCGATGTGGAAGGCCATCCAATACAGTGAGCGGAGCCAATGTGCCGCAGGAGGTAAAGAGCGATGATTTTAGTAATCGACAACTACGATTCGTTTACGTATAACTTGGTACAGTACCTCGGCGAGCTCGGACAGGACATCGTCGTTCGCCGTAACGACGAGATCGATCTTGCGGGCATCGAAGCGCTGAAGCCGGATCATATCCTTATTTCCCCGGGTCCTTGCACGCCGAACGAAGCGGGGATCAGCTTGTCGCTGATCGATCACTTTAAGGGGAAAATTCCGATCTTGGGCGTATGTCTCGGTCACCAGTCGATCGGACAAATTTTCGGAGGGGACGTCATTCGCGCCGAGCGGTTGATGCACGGCAAGACATCCCAGATTATTCATGACGGCCGCACGTTATTTAAAGGCCTTCCTTCGCCTTTTACCGCGACCCGGTATCATTCATTGATCGTCAAGAAAGAAACGCTGCCGGATTGCCTGGAGATCAGCGCGGAGACGGCCGAAGGCGAAATTATGGGGCTGCGGCATAAGGAATACCCGATTGAGGGTGTGCAGTTCCATCCGGAATCCATCATTACGGATTATGGGCACCAAATTTTGCGGAATTTCCTGCAGGAGACGGTTGTGAACCGGGCATGATCATGGACTGGAACGGTAGCCTGATCGAAGAAAGTCAAGCCGTGGTCTCGGTATACGACCACGGCTTTCTTTACGGCATGGGTTTATTCGAGACGTTTCGTACCTACGAAGGCCGGCCATTTTTGCTGGATTGGCACTTGGAGCGGCTTCAGGAAGGCTGCGACGAGCTCGACATCCGCTACAAGCCGGACAGGGCTGCGCTTGAGCGGCGTATCGACGCGCTGCTCCGCAGCAACGGACTGCACGATGCCTATTTTCGTTTGACGGTAACGGCTGGGCCTGAAGCGCTAGGTCTGCCGGCCGGCGCTTATGAGAAGCCGAACGAGGTTATATACGTAAAGCCGCTGCCGCCCGTTGATCCGGCGCTGCACCGGGAGGGCAAAGCGCTGCAGCGTCTTGTCTTGCGGCGAAATACGCCGGAGGGCGCCGTTCGCTTGAAATCTCTGCATTACATGAATAACCTGCTGGCGAAGAAAGAAATGCGCCGTTACCCGTGGGCAGCGGGAGCCGAGGGACTGTTCCTCGATGGACAAGGCCACCTGTGCGAGGGCTTAGTGAGCAATCTTTTCTTTGCCCGGGGAAGCCGGCTGTATACGCCTTCGGTCGATACGGGCTTGCTCCCGGGGATAACGCGCCGCTTTATCCTTACCTCTGCGCATGAGCTGGGGTTCGATGTCGTAGAAGGCCGATTCGGCTGGGAGCAGCTGGCGGAAGCGGACGAAGCGTTCATGACGAATTCGATCCAGGAGATTGTTCCGGTGACGAAGCTGTACGAAGAAACAGGCGATTGTCTCAAACTTGGCAGCGGCCGCGTCGGGCCGGTTACCGAACGGCTGCAGCGCCATTATCGGAACAGCATAAATAGGGTTGTTTCAGAAGGGAGAGAGTGGGTAAATGAATAAAACGAAAACCATTGCTTCCGGCGCCGTCCGGCTTGATTACGGAGCCCGCACGCTAGTCATGGGCATTCTGAACGTGACGCCGGATTCTTTCTCCGACGGCGGTGCGTATATCGAACCGGAAGCGGCGGTTGCCCGCGCCAGGCAGATGATTGCCGAAGGCGCCGATATCCTTGATATTGGCGGCGAGTCTACACGTCCGGGCTTTGCGCCGGTAAGCGCCGAGGAGGAGCAGCGCCGGGTGCTGCCGGTCATTCGTGCCATCCGCGAAGCGGGCATTGGGGCGCCCATCTCCATCGATACCTACAAGGCCGAGACCGCAAGGAAGGCGATGCTGGCCGGTGCGTCGATGCTGAACGATATATGGGGCTTGCAGAGGGACGCGGAGATGGCCAAGGTGGCGGTAGAGTTTGACTGCCCGATTGTGCTGATGCATAATCGCAAGGAAGCGGTGTATGCTAATTTTATGCATGACGTGCTGGCTGATTTACAGGAAACGATCCGCCGGGCCCAGGCTGCGGGCATTCGGGATGAGCAGATCATCCTTGACCCGGGCATCGGCTTCGCCAAATCGTACGAACAGAATCTCCAGCTGATGAATGAGCTGCATCGCATTCGGGCTCTCGGTTACCCCGTTCTGCTCGGCACCTCCCGCAAAAGCATGATTCGGTTGACGCTGAACCTCCCTGCGGACGACGTCGTCGAAGGGACCGCGGCAACGGTTGCGCTGGGCATCGCGCAAGGCTGCGGAATCGTACGCGTGCACGACGTGCAGGCGATGCGCCGCGTTGCCGACATGACGGACGCTATCGTACGGCACAAGGTTGAAACATAAACGGGGAGGAGGCGCGTTCCTTTTGGATAAAATCATCATGAAAGGGATGGCCTTTTATGGCTATCACGGCGTGTACGCGGAAGAGAACAAGCTGGGTGCGCGGTACTATGTCGATGCGGAGCTGTACATGCCGTTAGACAAGCCCGGTCATTCAGACGCTCTTGAGGACACGGTCAATTATGCCGAAGTTCATGAGCTCGTTAAAGCCATTGTCGAACAGAAAACGTTCAAACTGATTGAAGCGCTTGCGGAACATATTGCATCCGAGGTGCTTCGAACTTATACTGGTATACATGCAATTACAGTTCGGGTGACGAAACCCCACCCGCCGGTAGCTATTCTTTTTGACGGCGTTACGGCGGAGATTCACAGAAAGCGGGCATAACGCATGAACGAAACGGACGCGCACACGCGCGAGCCGCAGGAACTCGCCTATCTCGGTCTCGGCTCCAACATCGGGGATCGGGAACATTACTTGCTGGAGGCAGTTCGCCTGCTTACGGAACATCCGCAGATCGTCGCCGCCGGATGTTCCGGTTTGTACGAAACCGAACCTGTCGGATATGTAGAGCAGGAGGCTTTCTTGAACATGGTCGTCGCTGTCAGCACAACGTTAAGCCCGGAAGCTTTGTTCCATGAGATGCTGCGGGTGGAGCACGAGCTTGGCCGCAAGCGGGAGATTCGCTGGGGGCCGCGGACGATCGATTTGGATTTACTGCTTTTTGGAGACCGGGTACAGAATCGGCCGGATTTGATTTTACCTCACCCCCGGATGATGGAGCGGGCATTTGTACTGGTGCCCCTTGTCGATGTGATGACGCAACGGGAACCGCTTCGAGCCGAGTCGTTTCGCGAACGGCTCGAGCTGGTGGAAGGAAAGGAAGGCGTTTTATTATGGAAAAAAACATGCTAGCCCAGCGCATCCGCGCTTTTCGTAAATTGAAAGGCTTCACGCAAAACGAACTTGCCGAACGGCTCGACGTATCCATTGCCGTGCTCGGTTCGATCGAACGGGGAACCCGCAAGGCGGATCCCAAGATCATTCTGAAAATATCCGAAACGCTCGGCATCGACCCCGAGGAGCTGGCTCCGGCCATGACGTCCTTAAGAAGCGATCGAGCCTAGTGCTTTCATCAGGAAGGAGTGAACTCTAGTGCTGCAAATCGGTAATGTTACTGCGCCCAATAAGGTCGTGCTGGCTCCTATGGCCGGCGTCTGCAATCCCGCCTTCCGCTTGATTGCGAAGGAATTCGGCTGTGGCCTTGTCTGTGCAGAGATGGTCAGCGATAAGGCGATTTTACACGGTAACCATCGTACGATGGAGATGCTCTTCGTCGATGAGCGGGAGAAACCGCTCAGTCTGCAAATTTTCGGCGGCGACACGGAGACGTTGGTGGAAGCGGCGAAGTATGTGGATGAGCATACGAACGCAGACATCATCGACATCAACATGGGCTGTCCCGTGCCGAAAATCACCAAATGCGACGCCGGAGCCCGTTGGCTTCTCGATCCCGGCAAAATCGAACAGATGGTGTCTACGGTATCCAAGGCCGTAAGCAAGCCGGTTACCGTGAAGATGCGGATCGGCTGGGACGACGAGCACGTGTACGCAGTGCAGAACGCGAAGGCCGTTGAGAACGGCGGAGGCGCCGCGGTTGCGGTCCACGGACGCACCCGGGTGCAAATGTATACTGGTCAAGCCAATTGGGATATCATTAAAGAAGTTAAATCGTCCGTTTCGATTCCGGTGATTGGCAACGGGGACGTGTTTACGCCGGAAGACGCGAAGCGTATGCTCGACCATACCGGCGTGGACGGGGTGATGATCGGCCGGGCGGCGCTCGGGAACCCCTGGATGCTGTATCGGACGATTCAATACTTGACGAACGGGGAGCTTCCGCCGGAACCAAGCCCGCAAGAGAAAATCCGCATCGCAATTTTGCATTTGGACCGATTGACGGCGTTGAAAGGCGAGTCGGTTGCCGTGAAAGAGATGCGCAAGCACCTGGCCTGGTATTTGAAAGGTTTGCATGGAGGCGCTCGGATCAAAGATGCGATTATGGAGCAGACGAAGCGGGATGCCATGGTAGAGCTGCTGAACGACTTCGTACAATCGCTGGAAGACCGGGCTGCAACGGTGCAATAAGGCCCTAAATGGAGAGTTATGGACGCGAAATGGCTTACATTGACATTTAGATAGGCTTGAAATATAATCAGTCAATAGTCATCAAGGTCGGCAGGAGTCATGATGTTCCTGCGCGTTCATATAGTAGTAATCAGTGAACTCATATTCGATTTAGCGGTTCCTTTATGAAAATCTTTCACATGACGGGAGACAGGTTGCAATGAGTGAAAAAGAAGTCATTCTCACGCAGGAAGGTTTAAAAAAGCTCGAAGAAGAGCTAGAACATCTGAAATCCGTCAAGCGTCGCGAAGTGGCAGAACGGATTAAAGTGGCTATCGGATACGGAGACATCAGCGAAAACTCCGAGTATGAAGATGCCAAGAACGAGCAAGCGTTCGTTGAGGGTCGTATTATCACGTTAGAGAAGATGCTTCGCAACGCGCGCATCATCAATAACGACGAAGTCGACACCGATACGGTTAACGTCGGCTCCCGAGTGATCTTGAAAGACCTCGAATTTGGAGATATTGTCGAGTATTCGATCGTAGGAACGGCGGAATCCGATCCCTTTCAGAATAAAATCTCCAACGAAAGCCCGGTTGGCAAGTCTATTCTAGGCAAACGTAAAGGTGCCGTCGTGGACGTTAACGTTCCTGCAGGCGTCATTCAGTATGAAATCGTCGATATTAAGAAGTGAAATTTGAAGTAACGACAAGAAGCTTCCACGGGAAGCTTTTTTGCCTATAGTCCGGGTGCCCCGCTGTTGTCGCGTCGGCTCCCGGCTTCCGGTTATTCAACAAGCAAGGAGCGAAGATGATGACAGTGGAATTGGAATTAAATGAACTGCTTCAAATTAGACGCAACAAATTGGACGAGCTGCGCGGGCTCGGAGTCGACCCGTTCGGACAAAAGTTCGATCGCACCCATCATGCGGCGGATATTGTGAAAGCCTATGAGTCCCAGAGCAAAGAAGAGCTGGAGGCGCTCGGCGTCGAAGTGAGCATTGCCGGACGCATTATGCAGAAGCGCGAAATGGGCAAGGCCGGCTTTGCCCATCTTCAAGATATCACGGGTAAAATTCAAATCTATGTCCGCGCGGATACGGTTGGCGAAACGCCATACAAAGCCTACGATCTCCTCGATATCGGCGATTTAATCGGCGTACGCGGCACCGTATTCAAGACAAAAACGGGCGAACTCTCGATTAAGGCGAAGTCCGTCGAAGTATTGTCGAAATCGCTGCTGCCGTTGCCCGAGAAATACCATGGCTTGAAGGATGTCGAACTGCGCTACCGTCAGCGCTATGTGGACTTGATCATGAATCAGGACGTTCAACAAACGTTTATTACCCGTTCCAGAATCATTCAATCCATGCGGCGCTATTTGGACTCCCGGGGCTATTTGGAGGTCGAGACTCCAACTTTGCACGCGATCGCAGGCGGGGCTGCGGCTCGGCCGTTCATTACGCATCATAACGCATTGGACATGCAGCTCTACATGCGGATTGCTATTGAGCTCCATCTGAAACGTTTGATCGTCGGCGGCATGGAGAAAGTGTACGAAATCGGACGTGTATACCGGAACGAGGGTATTTCGACGCGTCACAATCCGGAATTTACAATGATCGAGCTGTACGAAGCCTATGCTGATTACCAAGATATCATGAAGTTGACGGAAGAAATGATTGCGCATATCGCGCAGGAAGTTCTCGGCTCGACGACGATCTCGTACCAAGGTCAAGAGATTAATCTCGCTCCGCCTTGGCGCCGCGTGACGATGGTCGACGCGATTAAAGAAGTGGTAGGCGTCGATTTTAGCGTGGAGATGAGCGACGAAGAAGCCCATCGTTTGGCGAAAGAGCATAAGGTTCCGGTGGAGCCGATGATGACGTTCGGTCATATTGTGAACCAGTTCTTCGAAACGTTCGTGGAAGAAACCCTGATTCAGCCTACGTTTATTACCGGACATCCGGTAGCGATTTCGCCGCTCGCGAAAAAAAGCAGCAAGGACCCGCGGTTCACGGATCGCTTCGAGCTGTTCATTGTGGCGCGCGAGCATGCCAATGCGTTTACCGAACTGAACGATCCGATCGATCAACGGGAGCGTTTTGAAGCGCAGCTTGTTGAGAAGGAGCAGGGGAACGACGAGGCGCATGAGATGGATGAAGATTTCATCCGCGCGCTGGAGTACGGTATGCCGCCTACTGGCGGACTAGGTATCGGGATCGACCGCTTGGTCATGCTGCTGACTGATGCGCCTTCGATCCGGGACGTCTTGCTGTTCCCGCTGATGCGCGAGCGGCAAGGGGAGTAGCCTTATATAGAAAAGCGCGCGGCTTAGACACAGGCCGCGCGCTTTTTTTGCGCAGATTCAGCATTTTTAATTATTTTGTCGAAAAAACACTTGCATTCCGGCTGCAGATTTGATATATTACTCCTTGTCGCTTCTGAACTAACGGACTGCAAGTTAAAAGTTGAAAAATAACTATTGCAATTCAGTAGGCAGATGTGATATTATATAAAAGTCACTTTTGACGGAAATGTAAAATGAAGTCGAAAATGACTGAAAATTGCCCTTTGAAAACTGAACATCGAGTGAGTGCTTTAAATAAGAGATAGCGATATCTCAGCTAGCTTCAACAATGAGCAAGTCAGCTTTCTACATTAATGGAGAGTTTGATCCTGGCTCAGGACGAACGCTGGCGGCGTGCCTAATACATGCAAGTCGAGCGGACCATTCCTTCGGGGATGGTTAGCGGCGGACGGGTGAGTAACACGTAGGCAACCTGCCTGTAAGATCGGGATAACTACCGGAAACGGTAGCTAAGACCGGATAGCTGGTTTCTCCGCATGGGGGAATCATGAAACACGGGGCAACCTGTGGCTTACGGATGGGCCTGCGGCGCATTAGCTAGTTGGTGGGGTAACGGCCCACCAAGGCGACGATGCGTAGCCGACCTGAGAGGGTGATCGGCCACACTGGGACTGAGACACGGCCCAGACTCCTACGGGAGGCAGCAGTAGGGAATCTTCCGCAATGGGCGCAAGCCTGACGGAGCAACGCCGCGTGAGTGATGAAGGTTTTCGGATCGTAAAGCTCTGTTGCCAAGGAAGAACGCCTCGGAGAGTAACTGCTCTGAGGGTGACGGTACTTGAGAAGAAAGCCCCGGCTAACTACGTGCCAGCAGCCGCGGTAATACGTAGGGGGCAAGCGTTGTCCGGAATTATTGGGCGTAAAGCGCGCGCAGGCGGTCTTTTAAGTTTGGTGTTTAAGCCCGGGGCTCAACCCCGGTTCGCACTGAAAACTGGGAGACTTGAGTGCAGGAGAGGAAAGCGGAATTCCACGTGTAGCGGTGAAATGCGTAGAGATGTGGAGGAACACCAGTGGCGAAGGCGGCTTTCTGGACTGTAACTGACGCTGAGGCGCGAAAGCGTGGGGAGCAAACAGGATTAGATACCCTGGTAGTCCACGCCGTAAACGATGAGTGCTAGGTGTTAGGGGTTTCGATACCCTTGGTGCCGAAGTAAACACAATAAGCACTCCGCCTGGGGAGTACGCTCGCAAGAGTGAAACTCAAAGGAATTGACGGGGACCCGCACAAGCAGTGGAGTATGTGGTTTAATTCGAAGCAACGCGAAGAACCTTACCAGGTCTTGACATCCCTCTGACCGGTACAGAGATGTACCTTCCCTTCGGGGCAGAGGAGACAGGTGGTGCATGGTTGTCGTCAGCTCGTGTCGTGAGATGTTGGGTTAAGTCCCGCAACGAGCGCAACCCTTGAACTTAGTTGCCAGCACTTAAGTTGGGCACTCTAAGTTGACTGCCGGTGACAAACCGGAGGAAGGTGGGGATGACGTCAAATCATCATGCCCCTTATGACCTGGGCTACACACGTACTACAATGGCCGGTACAACGGGAAGCGAAGTCGCGAGATGGAGCGAATCCTTAGAAGCCGGTCTCAGTTCGGATTGCAGGCTGCAACTCGCCTGCATGAAGTCGGAATTGCTAGTAATCGCGGATCAGCATGCCGCGGTGAATACGTTCCCGGGTCTTGTACACACCGCCCGTCACACCACGAGAGTTTACAACACCCGAAGTCGGTGGGGTAACCGCAAGGAGCCAGCCGCCGAAGGTGGGGTAGATGATTGGGGTGAAGTCGTAACAAGGTAGCCGTATCGGAAGGTGCGGCTGGATCACCTCCTTTCTATGGAGTCCATGTCACCTGCAGGGTGGCGGACAAATCTGCAGCAGCACCACTGCTGTAACAGAAGCACTCACTTCGATGTTCAGTTTTGAAAGGCGCAATAGCCTTTCAGTAAAGTTTGTTCCTTGAAAACTGGATAAACGAAACAAAGCAACAATGCTGAATCAAAATCCGGTACGACTTCGGTCGTACATGTGATAGCTGGATAAGCTATAAAGAGCACACGGAGGATGCCTAGGCACCAGGAGCCGAAGAAGGACGTGGCGAACAACGATAACGCCTCGGGGAGCCGTAAGCAGGCATTGATCCGGGGATGTCCGAATGGGGGAACCCGCGTGAGGTAATACTCACGTACCATGCAGTGAATACATAGCTGCATAGGAGGCATACGAGGGGAACTGAAACATCTAAGTACCCTCAGGAAAAGAAAACAAAAGTGATTCCGTCAGTAGCGGCGAGCGAAAGCGGATTAGCCCAAACCAAGGAGCTTGCTCCTTGGGGTTGTAGGACGCCGTCATGGGTGCAGCAGGTTAGGCGAACAGGTCTGGAAAGGCCGGCCATAGTGGGTAAAAGCCCCGTAACCAAAAGTCTGCGAACACCCTAGGCGTATCCTGAGTAGGGCGGGACACGTGAAACCCCGTCTGAATCCGGCAGGACCATCTGCCAAGGCTAAATACTCCCTGGTGACCGATAGTGAAGCAGTACCGTGAGGGAAAGGTGAAAAGAACCGCGGGAGCGGAGTGAAAAAGAACCTGAAACCGTGTGCTTACAAGAAGTCAGAGCCCGTTCATGGGTGATGGCGTGCCTTTTGTAGAATGAACCGGCGAGTTACGTTTGCAAGCAAGGTTAAGGTGAGAAGCCGTAGCCGCAGCGAAAGCGAGTCTGAATAGGGCGAAATAGTTTGTAGGCGTAGACCCGAAACCGTGTGATCTACCCCTGTCCAGGGTGAAGGTGCGGTAACACGCACTGGAGGCCCGAACCCACGAATGTTGAAAAATTCGGGGATGAGGTGGGGGTAGCGGAGAAATTCCAATCGAACTCGGAGATAGCTGGTTCTCCCCGAAATAGCTTTAGGGCTAGCCTCGGGAGATGCGTCGTGGAGGTAAAGCACTGATTGGGTGCGGGGCCCGCCAAGGGTTACCAAGTCCAGTCAAACTCTGAATGCCACAGACGTTATCCCGGGAGTCAGACAGTGAGTGCTAAGATCCATTGTCAAGAGGGAAACAGCCCAGATCATCAGCTAAGGTCCCCAAGTGTGTGTTAAGTGGGAAAGGATGTGGAGTTGCACAGACAACCAGGATGTTGGCTTAGAAGCAGCCACCATTGAAAGAGTGCGTAATAGCTCACTGGTCGAGTGACTCTGCGCCGAAAATGTAACGGGGCTAAACACACCACCGAAGCTATGACGAGCGCAAGCAATTGCGCTGGGGTAGGGGAGCGTTGTATGCGGGTAGAAGCTGGATCGAGAGGACTGGTGGACTGCATACAAGTGAGAATGCCGGTATGAGTAACGAAAAGATCAGTGAGAATCTGATCCGCCGTAAGCCTAAGGGTTCCTGAGGAAGGTTCGTCCGCTCAGGGTAAGTCGGGACCTAAGGCGAGGCCGAAAGGCGTAGTCGAAGGACAACAGGTTGAAATTCCTGTACCACCGTGAACCGTTATGAGCAATGGGGTGACGCAGAAGGATAGTGACGCTGGGCTATGGATTGCTCAGTCCAAGCAGTGAGGCTGGTGTGCAGGCAAATCCGCACACCGTAAGGCTGGGCTGTGATGGGGAGGGAAATTTAAGTACCGAAGGTCATGAGTTCAGGCTGCCAAGAAAAGCCTCTAGCCAGGGAGAAGGTGCCCGTACCGCAAACCGACACAGGTAGGCGAGCAGAGCATGCTAAGGCGCTCGGAAGAACTCTCGTTAAGGAACTCGGCAAAATGACCCCGTAACTTCGGGAGAAGGGGTGCCTCGGTAGGGTGAATAGCCCGAGGGGGCCGCAGTGAAAAGGCCCAAGCGACTGTTTAGCAAAAACACAGGTCTGTGCGAAGCCGCAAGGCGAAGTATACGGGCTGACGCCTGCCCGGTGCTGGAAGGTTAAGGGGAGCGGTTAGGGGCAACCCGAAGCTGTGAACCGAAGCCCCAGTAAACGGCGGCCGTAACTATAACGGTCCTAAGGTAGCGAAATTCCTTGTCAGGTAAATTCTGACCCGCACGAATGGCGTAACGACTTGGGCGCTGTCTCGACGAGAGATCCGGTGAAATTTTAATACCTGTGAAGATGCAGGTTACCCGCGACAAGACGGAAAGACCCCATGGAGCTTTACTGCAGCTTGATATTGGACTTTGGTACGATCTGTACAGGATAGGTGGGAGCCTGGGAAGCCTGCGCGCCAGCGTGGGTGGAGGCGCCGTTGGGATACCACCCTGATCGTATCGGAGTTCTAACCTGGTACCGTGAACCGGTACGGGGACAGTGTCAGGTGGGCAGTTTGACTGGGGCGGTCGCCTCCTAAAGAGTAACGGAGGCGCCCCAAGGTTCCCTCAGAATGGTTGGAAATCATTCGAAGAGTGCAAAGGCATAAGGGAGCTTGACTGCGAGACAAACAGGTCGAGCAGGGACGAAAGTCGGGCTTAGTGATCCGGTGGTACCGCATGGAAGGGCCATCGCTCAACGGATAAAAGCTACCCTGGGGATAACAGGCTTATCTCCCCCAAGAGTCCACATCGACGGGGAGGTTTGGCACCTCGATGTCGGCTCATCGCATCCTGGGGCTGAAGTAGGTCCCAAGGGTTGGGCTGTTCGCCCATTAAAGCGGTACGCGAGCTGGGTTCAGAACGTCGTGAGACAGTTCGGTCCCTATCTGTCGTGGGCGCAGGAAATTTGAGAGGAGCTGTCCTTAGTACGAGAGGACCGGGATGGACGTACCGCTGGTGTACCAGTTGTTCCGCCAGGAGCACGGCTGGATAGCCAAGTACGGACGGGATAAGCGCTGAAAGCATCTAAGCGTGAAGCCCCCCTCAAGATGAGATTTCCCAGTATGTAAGACCCCTTGTAGACGACGAGGTTGATAGGTTCGGGGTGGAAGCGCGGCAACGTGTGGAGCTGACGAATACTAATCGGTCGAGGGCTTATCCAAAAAAGACTTTCACTTTAGTGAAGTCAAAGCATTCAGCATGCTGAGTTTCGTATCCAGTTTTCAAGGTGCAAGCCGCCTTGAATGGCAAGATCTGATGTTTCGCGGCAGAAGCATCAACATCCGTTTGGTGATGATGGCGGAAGGGAACCACGCGTACCCATCCCGAACACGAACGTTAAGCCTTCCAGCGTCGATGGTACTTGGACCGCAGGGTCCTGGGAGAGTAGAACGTCGCCAAGCATCCATAAAAGTCCGTTTGGAGTTTATCCAACCGGGCTTTTATTTATTTTACCGCAAATAGCGGAGATCACGCATCATGATTCAGCTATGAATAAAAAGACAAAGAGCCAGCATGAGCGTAATACAGCCCCGTTCTCGCTGGCTCCTTGTCTTGCTTAAGGCGTTCGAACACTCATTTCCCCCAAACTTTTGAACACATAACCTTGCCGACGCGCTTCATCGATAATGCTGGCCAACGCATCCGTGTTATCTTTGGAAATCGAATGAAGCAAGATAACCGCTCCAGGATGAAGCTGCGAAGTCACTTTATCATAGGCGTATTTCGCCCCTCTCTGATCCTTCGTGTCCCAATCCTTGTAGGCGATCGACCAGAATACGTTGATATAGCCGAGCTGTTTGCTTACATCCAACGTCCGTTCGTTAAATATACCCCGTGGGGTACGTAAATATCGCATTTCCTGTTGCCCTGTTACGGCGGTAACCTCTGTCTTGACCTTCGTTAATTCCTCACGAATGCGGTCCGCAGAAATTTGACTCATGTCGGGATGATGCCAAGAATGATTACCGATCAGATGACCTTCTTGCACCATCCGCTTCAGCAGCTCGGGTTGACTTGTGACGTAGTGGCCTGTGACAAAGAAAATGGCGGGCACTTGCTTTTGTTTCAGCACGTCCAGAATTCGGGACGTATACCCATTCTCATAGCCGTTATCAAAAGTTAAATATAATTCTTTTTGGGAAGTATCTCCGGTGAAGATCGCTTCATATTTTTGCAGCAATGATTTAAAGCCTTCTTCATCGATGGAGGGTAACTGGCCGTTTACGCTTTTTTTAAATCCGAAATGATAGGGTCCGTCAGCATAGGCTGGAATGGCTGAGATCGAGAACTGGCTAACCAGGGCCAGTGCCACAGTGAGGACGAAGTAGCAGATCCGTTTCAAAATAGGTTCACTCCTTACGGTCAGATTAGCAACGTAGACAAAGCTGCCACGCCGTTCATACACTGTATTGTGCCACCGTCTGGAACGGATATGTGTTATCCGCTAAAGGTGCCGAGGGGGTGTAGTGGTTGATTTCCCATAGTCTGGGTATTGCTGAGGGGGGATCGAAGGTTGAACCACCCAGGTAATCAGATGACGGAAATAGATGTGGATAGCCGATTTGAGTCCTTGATGTATATCGTGGAGAGCCATGTAAATAATGAAAACATAATCCCACTGAATTTAAACATAATAACTGTAGATCGATGAGGTCCGAAATGAGGTCAGAATATGCATCAGCGCATGAGGTTTAAGGCGTTAGGGAATAGTTGCATTCTTGTGTAAATCTGCTATAATGTTTTTAAAGTCAAAGAAAGTCAAAGTCAGAAACAAGACTAAACCTTTGACGTTTTCTTCAACTTTAGTCGTGGAGGTCAAATGGATGCGCAATGTTTCAGAAGTCATTGAACAGTATCTGAAGCAAATTTTGCAGCAGAGCCCCGACGGCGTGGTCGAGATCCAGCGCAATGAACTGGCCGATCAATTCAATTGCGTTCCATCGCAAATCAATTATGTGATCAGTACCCGCTTTACCTTGGAGAAAGGTTACGTTGTCGAAAGCAAGCGCGGCGGCGGAGGGTACATACGCATTCAGAAAATCGGGCTGCATTCGCAGGGTACGGTGCTCGACTTTATTTTCCAGAATATAGGCACGCACATCGACCAGACCGCATCTGAAGGGCTCTTGTATCAACTCGAGGAAGGCAAGTACATTACCCGGCGGGAAGCATGCTTGATGAAAGCGGCGATGGCCCGTGAAGTGTTGGCCTTAAAGCTGCCGCTGCGGGACGAAATTCGCGCCAAGCTGTTGAAAGCGATGCTGATATCGCTGCTGGGCAAATAATTAACCTTCAATTCATGAACTGAAGGAGGGGCCGTCTTGATCTGTCAGGAATGCGGAAAGAAACAAGCGACGCTTCACTTTACGAAAATACTGAATGGCGAAAAAACCGAATTTCACATTTGCGAAACATGCGCCAGAGAGAAGGGGGAGCTCATTCCGGGCACTCCGAACGGATTTTCAATCCACAACCTGCTGAGCGGGCTTCTTGATTTCGAGCCGTCTTCGCACAATGCGTCTGCTTCTAAAATTCAACCTACACGCTGCGAACACTGCGGCTTGACGTACAGTCAGTTCAGCAAAGTCGGAAGATTCGGCTGCAGCGAGTGTTACAAGCATTTTACAGAGAAACTGGATCCGTTGTTCAAGCGGGTTCACGGCAATATTGTGCACACGGGCAAGGTTCCGAAACGATCAGGCGGGTTAATTCAATATAAACGCGAAATCGACTCGCTGAAGAAAGAACTGCTTGTGCGCATTGAGAAAGAAGAATTTGAGCAAGCGGCAAAGATTCGAGATCAAATTCGGGAATTGGAACGAAAAATATCAGAAGCTTAAACGATGGACGATAGAGAGGAGGATTCCTAATGGCGGAAGTGCACCGCTTTACGGAAAATGCGTTAAGCGATTGGATGAAGGGAGATGGCCCGGACTCGGATATCGTCATCAGCAGCCGAATCCGTATCGCCCGCAACGTGAGAGCGTACCCGTTCCCTATGCTGGCGACGAACCAACAATCCAAGGAAGTGCTCGATAAAGTATCCGAAGTGCTTGGGAACGAAGAACTCGATACGATCAGCCGGTTTACGCTGCTCCCGTTGTCCGAATTGGATGAGTTGAAGCGAAGGGTGCTCGTGGAGAAACACTTGATCAGTCCGGCGCTCGCTAACGAGTCGCGGAACGGCGCGGTCATTTTGTCCGACAATGAATCGATCAGCATCATGGTGAATGAAGAGGACCATCTTCGAATACAATGCTTGTGCCCCGGTTTTCAGATTAAGGAAGCGTGGGACTTGGCGAATCAGATCGACGATTTGTTCGAAAGCCATCTGGAGTACGCGTTTGATGAGAAACGGGGCTACATGACAAGCTGTCCGACTAACGTGGGAACCGGCATTCGAGCCTCGGTCATGATTCATTTGCCGGCGCTTGTGCTAACGCAGCAAATTAACCGGATTTTGTCGGCCATCACACAGGTGGGGCTGGCGGTGAGAGGACTGTACGGGGAAGGCAGCGAGGCACTGGGCAATTTATTCCAAATTTCGAATCAAATTACGCTGGGTCAATCGGAAGAAGAAATTATCGATAACCTGCACAGTGTCGTCCGGCAAATCATTGAGCATGAACGGGCGGCACGCCAAAAGCTGGCGCAAGAAAGCAGAGCGAAGCTGCTCGACCGGGTAAGCCGTTCTTTCGGAATTTTATCGTATGCGGCTATTATGGATTCCAAGGAAGCGGCCCAGCGGCTTTCAGATGTGCGGCTAGGCATTGATATGGGCTTTATCAAGAAAGTGTCTCCTCAGGCTCTGAATGAACTGCTGGTGATGACGCAACCAGGTTTTTTGCAGCAAACAGCAGGAGAAAAGCTATCGCCTGAAGAAAGAGACATTAGAAGAGCGCAGCTGATCCGGGATAAAATGTCCGAATCGGATGAAGCTCGCTGACATCAGGATAAGCCTCGTCTTGTGGATAACGCAGCATAAATAAAATGTATACCAATCTTGGAGGTGTTACTCATGATGTTTGGCAGATTTACGGAACGTGCGCAGAAAGTGCTCTCTTTGGCTCAAGAGGAAGCAGTCCGATTGGGTCATAACAATATCGGAACCGAGCATATTTTACTCGGACTGATTCGCGAAGGCGAAGGGATCGCGGCTAAAGCTTTGATCGCGCTCGGCCTCGGCCTGGAGAAAATTCAAGACGAAGTCGAATCGCTCATCGGCCGCGGTCAAGAACAACCTACCAATATCGCCTACACGCCTCGTGCGAAAAAGGTAATTGAGCTGTCGATGGACGAAGCCCGCAAACTCGGCCATACGTATGTCGGCACCGAACACATTCTGCTCGGCCTGATTCGCGAAGGCGAGGGCGTGGCGGCGCGCGTGCTTAACAACCTCGGCGTCAGCCTTAACAAGGCGCGTCAGCAAGTGCTGCAGCTGCTGGGCAGCAGCGAGGTCGTATCGCCGAGCCACGGCAATCCCGTTAACGTGAATACGCCGACGCTGGATGGCCTGGCGCGCGATTTGACGGCTTACGCGAAGGAAGGCAATCTGGATCCGGTTATCGGCCGGAGCAAAGAGATTGAGCGCGTCATCCAAGTGCTGAGCCGCCGGACCAAGAACAACCCGGTCTTGATCGGGGAGCCCGGGGTGGGTAAAACGGCGATTGCCGAAGGCCTCGCGCAAAAAATAGTGGCTAATGAAATTCCGGAGACACTGCGAGACAAACGCGTCATGACCCTTGACATGGGTTCGGTGGTGGCCGGAACGAAATACCGCGGTGAATTTGAAGATCGCCTTAAAAAAATCATGGACGAAATTCGTCAAGCCGGGAACATCATTCTGTTCATCGACGAGCTGCATACGCTCATCGGCGCAGGAGGTGCAGAAGGCGCGATCGACGCTTCCAACATCCTGAAGCCGGCGCTGGCTCGCGGCGAGCTGCAATGCATCGGCGCGACGACGCTTGACGAGTATCGCAAATATATCGAGAAGGACGCGGCGCTTGAAAGACGCTTCCAGCCGATTACGGTCGATCAGCCTTCGCCGGAAGAAGCGATCCAAATCCTGCACGGTTTGCGCGATCGCTATGAAGCGCATCACCGCGTGAAAATTACGGACGAAGCCATTGAGCAAGCGGTCAAACTGTCCGATCGTTACATTACGGACCGGTTCTTACCGGACAAAGCAATCGACTTGATTGACGAAGCGAGCTCCAAAGTAAGACTTCGCTCATACACGGTACCGCCGGATTTGAAAAATATGGAAAATAGGCTCGAGGATATCCGCAAAGAGAAGGATGCTGCGGTGCAAAGCCAAGAGTTCGAGAAGGCGGCATCCCTCCGCGATACCGAGCAAAAGCTGCGCGAAGAGCTCGATTCCACGAAGAACGAGTGGAAAGAGAAGCAAGGCCGCACCGATTCCGAGGTAACGCCGGAGGATATTGCACAGGTGGTCGCCAGCTGGACCGGCATCCCGGTAGTCAAATTGGCCGAAGAGGAAACGGAACGCCTGCTCAAAATGGAATCGATTCTGCATGACCGCGTTATCGGTCAAGACGAAGCGGTGAAAGCCGTCAGCCGTGCGATCCGCCGTGCGAGAGCCGGTCTGAAAGACCCGAAACGCCCGATGGGCTCGTTCATCTTCCTTGGCCCGACCGGGGTTGGGAAAACAGAGCTGGCGCGTGCGCTGGCCGAGTCCCTCTTCGGCGACGAGAACGCGGTAATCCGGATCGACATGTCCGAGTACATGGAGAAGCACTCGACATCCCGTCTGGTCGGCGCGCCTCCGGGATATGTCGGTTATGAGGAAGGCGGCCAGTTGACCGAGAAGGTCCGCCGCAAGCCGTACTCGGTTGTCCTGCTCGACGAGATCGAGAAGGCGCACCCGGAAGTGTTCAACATCCTGCTTCAAGTGCTCGAGGACGGCCGTCTGACCGATTCCAAAGGCCGTACGGTCGACTTCCGCAATACGTTGATTATTATGACCTCCAACGTCGGCGCGGACGTCATTAAGAAAAATTCGACGCTGGGCTTTACCGCGGCGCACGATGCGGGCAGAGACTACAATAACATGAAAGACAAAGTGATGGGCGAGCTGAAGAAAAGCTTCCGTCCGGAATTCTTGAACCGGATCGACGAAATCATCGTCTTCCATTCGCTCGACGAAACGCATATCGCGCAAATCGTAACCTTGATGGCCGACGAGCTGCGTAAACGTCTTAAGGAGCAGGACGTCGACTTCGTGCTGACGGACTCCGCGAAGGCGTTCTTGGCTAAAGAGGGCTTCGATCCAAGCTTTGGAGCCAGACCGCTGCGCCGGGCCATTCAGAAGCATATCGAGGACCGCTTGTCCGAAGAGCTGCTTCGCGGAAACATCTCGAAAGGCGATACATTAACGATTGATGAGAAGGATGGCGAACTTGTCGTTCAACGAAATCA
This sequence comes from Paenibacillus sp. JCM 9796, assembly GCF_055379675.1. Classification (NCBI taxonomy): domain Bacteria; kingdom Bacillati; phylum Bacillota; class Bacilli; order Caryophanales; family Paenibacillaceae; genus Paenibacillus; species Paenibacillus sp. JCM 9796. Next base: position 2,452,680 of record NZ_AP043723.1, on the reverse strand, counting down.
AAGCGTAGGCACGGAAGCCTAGGAAACAGATTTTCCCGCTGTCGGGTATACCGGCAGCGGGTTTTTTCTTTATTTGCATACAGCTTTGGACGAAAGCTTTTTTTATTTTGCCTGACAAGGCTATAAGGGTTTTCAAGGATTCTTAGGCATGGTAAACTTTGTAATGGAACTTAAGTCGGGAGAAGAAATATGAGCAAAACGAAAACGAAATTTTATTGCCAGCAATGCGGGTATGAATCGCCGAAATGGCTGGGCAAGTGTCCTGGCTGTGAAGCATGGAATACGTTCGTCGAAGAAGTGGAGACGGTCAGCAAGAGCAGGGGCTCGCACACTTCGATTACCAATAAGAAAGAAAAAGCGATTTCGATCATAGACATAGAAAGCAGTGAAGAAGCCAGGATTGTCACGCGGAACAAGGAGTTGAACCGGGTGCTCGGCGGAGGCTTGGTGCCGGGCTCGTTAATTTTGGTCGGAGGCGATCCGGGTATCGGGAAATCGACGCTGCTGCTTCAAACCTCGCATGAGCTCACGGCGCAGATGTTAAAGGTGCTGTACATCTCGGGCGAGGAATCGGTACGGCAGACCAAGCTGCGCGCGGATCGCCTGCAGGCGGTATCGCCCCTTCTGTTCGTGCTGAGCGAGACGAATGTGGAATTTATCGAGGCGGCGATCGAAGAGGTGCAGCCCGATTTTATCGTTATCGATTCGATTCAGACCGTGTACCATCCGGCCGTGGCGTCAGCACCGGGAAGCGTCTCCCAAGTTCGCGAGTGCACCGGGCATTTTATGCGGATCGCCAAGGTTAAAGGTATCGCAACCGTACTTGTTGGCCATGTTACTAAGGAAGGGGCTATCGCTGGGCCTCGTCTCCTCGAACATATGGTCGATTGCGTTCTGTATTTTGAAGGAGAGCGGCATCATTCATACCGGGTGCTTCGGGCCGTTAAGAATCGATTCGGCTCGACGAACGAAATCGGGATTTTCGAAATGCGCGAAAGCGGGTTGGTCGAAGTCGACAATCCGTCCGAGCTGTTCTTGTCCGAGCGCCCGCTCGGCGTTGCCGGCTCGACGGTCGTCGCCAGCATGGAGGGGACCCGGCCTGTGCTTGTGGAGCTGCAGGCGTTGATTTCAACGACGAACTTTCCGTCCCCGAGGCGTATGGCGACCGGATATGATCACAACCGGCTCTCGTTAATTATAGCCGTACTGGAGAAGCGGATGGGCATGTTTCTCCAAAATCAAGACGCATATCTGAACGTGGCGGGCGGGGTGAAGCTGGATGAGCCGGCCGTCGATTTGGCGGTTGCCGTCAGCATCGCATCAAGTTTTCGCGATCAGCCTACCCAGCCGTTCGATGTTGTATTCGGTGAAGTGGGATTGACCGGGGAAGTGCGCGGCGTGTCCCGCGTCGATCAGCGCGTCCGTGAAGCCCAGAAGCTTGGCTTCAAACGGGTCATTATGCCTCAGAAAAGTTTAAAAGGTTGGACACCCCCGAAGGGGATCGAAATCATTGGCGTGCAGACCGTTGCGGAAGCGCTGTCCGCCGCTTTAGTTTAGTCGTCAGGAGGGACATCTTTGAGCAAGGAAGATCTAAAACGCGACGTAATGAGCCAATTATTGCAACTGGTGTCGCCGGGCACCCCGTTTCGGGACGGACTCGAGAATGTGCTGCGCGCCAAAACGGGCGGGTTGATCGTAGTCGGCTACAGTCCGGAGGTCATGGAAATTGTGGATGGGGGATTTTCCATTAACTGTGATTTTTCCCCGAATTATTTATATGAATTGGCTAAAATGGATGGCGCGATCATTCTCAGCGAGGACTTGAAACGTATTTTGTATGCCAACACGCAGCTTATCCCCGATTCCTCGATTTCCTCTTCGGAAACCGGGATCCGGCATCGTACGGCCGAACGGGTAGCGAAGCAAACCTCGAAGCTCGTCGTGTCCATTTCCCAGCGGCGTAATGTCATTACGTTGTACCAAGGAAATCTTCGGTATGCGTTGAAGGACATCGGCGTCATACTAACGAAGGCCAACCAGGCGATCCAAACGCTTGAGAAATATAAGTCTGTGCTCGATCAGGATATGACGAATCTGGGAGCTTCCGAATTCGAGGAGCTCGTTACGCTGCACGACGTCACCAGCGTCATCCAACGGATTGAAATGGTGCTGCGGATTAAAGCGGAGATTAATCGATATATCAACGAACTCGGCAACGAGGGGCGTTTGATCAGCATGCAGCTCGAGGAATTGGTAGGCAATACAGAACGCGAGGCTTATTTGCTCGTCAAAGATTATATTAAGGAATGCAACGAAGAGAAGGTCAGGGACGTGTTCGCACAGTTGAAACGGCTTGCCAGCGATGAAATTCTCGATCATGCGCAGATCTCAAGATTGCTCGGCTATCCGCATATTTCCGCCGGCGCGGAAGAAATCGTGTCGCCGCGCGGCTACCGCGTGTTGAACAAAATTCCTCGGCTGCCGTCGATTATCATCAATAATCTGATTGAACGCTTCCGGCAGCTTCCGCACCTTATGATGGCGACCATCGATGAGCTGGATGAAGTGGACGGGATCGGCGAAGTGCGGGCCCGGACCATAAAAGAAGGCTTGAAGCGTATCCAAGATCAGGTACTCATTGACAGACATATCTAACTTGCATACAATCATAAGGTGGCCTCATATACATATTGGTATTGGGGCACAGTAAAACCAGAGGTGGATCAAATACATGATAGCAAAATCTCTCCCGAACCTGTTCACGATTGGGAATCTTTTTCTGGGTATTATCGCGATTATCTCCGTATTTAACAATAAACCTGAGCTTGCGGCTATCATGGTGATCGTGGCGATGCTGCTTGACGGTTTGGACGGTCGCGTAGCAAGGGCGCTTAATGCGCAAAGCGAATTCGGCAAAGAACTGGATTCGTTGTCCGATGTCATCTCGTTCGGCGTTGCCCCGGCATTCATTATGTATGTCGTCGCTTTCACGGAGCTGAATGCAGCTGCCGCTTGGATCGTCACCGCCATCTTCCCCATTTGCGGGGCTTTGCGTCTCGCTCGCTTCAATGTAGTTGCCGGAACGCCGGGTTACTTTATCGGCTTGCCGATTCCAGCTGCAGGCGGCGTTCTGTGTACGCTTGCGCTGTTTCACCAAGAACTGAATACGATCGTGCTTGCGTTGTCGACGCTGCTCTTGTCCTATTTAATGATCAGCACCGTGAAGTATCCGAACTTTAAGAAAATCGGTATCCCGAAAGCGGCGATTTGGATTACGCCGGTCGTCGTGATTGCCGCCGTCGTCCTGGCGATTCAATTCCCGGGTACCTTATCCAAGATGATCTTCGTACCGCTGCTGTTATATGCGCTGTACGGGCTAAAAAAAAACGTTGATCGAGTCTTCTTCTTCCTCCGCCGCAAACGAAAAAAAGCGGTAGATGAGCCGGAGTCCAAGACCACGGCCATCTAAACGGAACAAAGCGAAAATGAAAAGCATTTATTTTCCGAAAGGGAAATAAATGCTTTTTTGCATTTTCTTACCTTGGCTACGATTAGGCAGAGAGCTTTTGGTTCATAATTGTAACTAGAATGCAAAATAGGATTTTATGGAGGTGAAGACTATGATGAAAAAATGGTTCCAGCTCTTGTTTGCCGTCGTCGGGGGAGCATTGGGGAACGGGTGGAGTGATACGTTAGGTAAACCTTTTTTTGAAGTCATAGCATCAGTCATCGGGATAGAAACGATCCAAGGACAAGCCGTTTGGATGTTCGCGATCGGCGCGCTTGTGTTTTATTCCGTAAGCGGATGGACGCTCGCATATTTGCTGCGGATGATCCGCAGCGGAGAAGAGCGTGTCGCTCACGTGCCGGTTACCGATTTGTTAGCCGGTACGACCGGTATGGGCGTAGGACTGCTCGTGTCTTCGCTGATCTTGCAGCCGCTTGAGCGCTCGGGCTTTTCCAATCCGCTCCTGCATATGCTGTGTATCGGCGTGCTGGGGTACGCCGGCTATAGGCTGGGGACGGTCAAAAAAGAAGAGCTCGTGGCTATGCTGGAAAAGCGCGCCGGGGATCGGACACGCCGGGCCCCTGGTGAAGTGAAAGGTTTTGAGGAACACAAAATTTTAGATACGAGCGTCATCATCGATGGGCGAATCGCCGACATCTGCAAGACCGGTTTTATTGAGGGGACGTTGGTCATACCCGAATTCGTACTGGAGGAACTGCAGCATATTGCCGATTCCTCCGATTTGCTGAAGCGCAACCGGGGACGCCGAGGGCTTGATATTTTGAACAAAATTCAAAAGGAGCTCGACGTTAAGGTATTGATCTATGAAGGAGACTTCGAAGAAATCTCCGAAGTGGACAGCAAGCTGGTGAAGCTGGCGAAAGTGCTGCAGGGCAAAGTGATTACGAACGATTTCAACCTGAATAAGGTGTGCGAGCTTCAGGGCGTCTCGGTGCTGAACATTAACGACTTGGCCAATGCGGTCAAGCCGGTCGTGCTGCCGGGCGAGGAGATTCTCGTTCAGGTGATTAAGGACGGTAAAGAGCACGGTCAAGGCGTCGCTTATTTGGATGACGGCACGATGATTGTCGTGGAAGGCGGACGTGATTTTATCGGAACGACGCTGGATGTGCTGGTGACAAGCGTGCTGCAGACGTCGGCAGGCCGGATGATTTTCGCCAAACCGAAACTATTGGAAAAAGCGCTCTAAAGCGTTATGATAGAGAGGATGCGTTTTTCCAGGGTAAGCAGATGAAGCGAGAATGCGGGCTGCGAGGAAAACGCCAGACGGTTTGGGCAGGTGGACGGTTTGAACACAGGCGTTGGCGTCGTCATTGTGGCGGCCGGTAAAGGTACGCGCATGGGCACGCGGGAAAGCAAACAATATTTGCAGTTAGACGACAAACCGATTCTGGTTCATACATTATCGGCGTTCGATCGGATGCCGTTCGTGGACGAAATCGTGCTGGTGACGGGAGCGGGCGATGTAGACCGCTGCCGGTCATATGTGAGGGCATACGGTCTCTCTAAAGTAACCACAATCCTCGCAGGCGGGAAGGAACGCCAAGATTCCGTCTGTCAAGGGCTGGCGGCGCTGGGGGACCGTGTCGAATGGGTGCTCGTTCACGATGGCGTGCGCCCGTTTGCAGCGGAAACGCATGTTCGGGCTTGCTTGCGGCAAGCCGAATTGACGGAAGCGGCGGTGCTTGCCGTACCGGTGAAGGATACGATCAAAATCGTGAACAGAGAAGGCGTCATAGAGGCGACGCCGGACCGCAGCAGCTTGTGGGCGATTCAAACCCCGCAAGCTTTTCGTCTTGCCTTGCTGTTGGAGGCGCATGCGAAAGCGCGAGAAGAAGGCTTCACGGGTACGGACGACGCGATGCTGGTGGAACGGCTCGGGCGGCAGGTATCGGTTGTCGAAAGCGATTATTATAACATTAAGATTACGACGCCGGAGGATTTGCCTTGGGCGGCGTGGATACTACGAAACGTCAGGGGAGAGGGAAGCCAATGATTCGCGTAGGGCAAGGGTTTGATGTGCACCAATTGGTCGAGGGCCGCAAATGCATCATCGGAGGCGTCGAAATTCCTTATGAGAAAGGACTGCTCGGTCATTCCGATGCGGATGTGCTGCTGCATGCGTTAAGCGACGCTATTCTCGGCGCTCTGGCGATGGGGGATATCGGCAAGCATTTTCCGGATACGGATGCGGAATTCAAGGATGCGGACAGCTACAAGCTGCTGCTGCACATATGGAAGCTGGCGACGGAAGCGGGGTATCGGCTCGGCAACGCGGATTGTACGATCATCGCGCAGAAGCCGAAGATGGCTCCATACATTCCGGCTATGGTGGAACGGATTGCCGCTGCGCTCGGCGCGGAAGCGTCGCAGGTGAACGTCAAGGCGACGACCACCGAGCAGCTCGGCTTTACCGGACGAGGGGAAGGCATCGCCGCGCAGGCGATTGTCTGTCTGGTTCAAGGTGTGCTATCATAACGAGTATTAGTTTCAAGGGAGACGGAAGGAGAATGGGGTCATGGCAAATATTCGCGTAAGGTATGCGCCGAGTCCGACCGGACATTTACATATCGGGGGCGCCCGTACCGCATTGTTCGACTATTTATATGCCCGCAAGCATGAGGGGCAGTTCATTATACGCTTCGAGGATACCGATCAGAGTCGGCACGTGGAGTCCGGTGTGGATAGTCAGTTGGAAGGCCTGCGCTGGCTCGGCATCGATTGGGACGAGAGCGTCGACATCGGCGGACCGTACGGGCCTTACCGGCAGACCGAACGGCTCGATCTGTATCAACCGTTCGTGGAGCAGCTGCTGCGCGAAGGGAACGCCTATCCTTGCTTCTGCACGGAGGCCGAGCTGGAGGCGGAGCGCGCCGAGCAGGAAGCGGCCGGCCATATGCCGATGTATTCGGGCAAATGCCGTCACTTGACAGCGGAGCAAGCGGAAGCTTACCGGGCCGAAGGGCGCAAGCCGTCCATCCGTTTTCGCGTGCCGGCCAATAAAGTGATTGCGTTCGAAGATCGCATCCGGGAGCATGTCGAGTTCGAGTCCGCGGGTATCGGCGACTTTATTATCGTCCGCCCGGACGGGATTCCGACCTATAACTTTGCCGTGATCCTGGACGATCACTTGATGAAAATCACGCTCGTCATCCGCGGCGAGGAGCATCTGACGAATACGCCGCGTCAAATTATGATGTACGAAGCGCTTGGACTTCCGACGCCGGAATTCGCGCATTTATCGCTCATTCTGAACCAGGACCGCAAGAAAATGAGCAAGCGCGACGAGTCGATCATTCAATTCATCGAGCAGTACAAAGCGCTCGGCTACCTGCCGGAAGCGGTGATGAACTTTATCGCGCTGTTGGGCTGGTCCCCGAAAGGCGAAGAGGAAATTTTCAGCAAGGACGAGCTGATTGCCCAGTTCGACTTGGACCGCGTGTCCAAAAGCCCGGCCGTGTTCGATATGGATAAGCTTAACTGGATGAATAATTTATATATTAAAAAAGCCGATCCGGAGAGAATCGTAACGCTCGCACTGCCGCATCTGCAGCAGGCCGGACGGTTGCCCGCGACGCTGAGCGACGAACAGGCCGAGTGGGTCCGCGCGTTGGTGGGGCTGTATCAGGATCAACTTCGGTACGCGGCGGAAATCGTACCGGTCTCCGAGCTGTTCTTCCGCGAGGACGTGCAGCTGGATGACGAGGCGAAGGCTATGCTCGCCGAAGAACACGCCCCGATCGTGCTCGGCAGCTTCCAGAAGCAGGTGGAAGGCGCATCTGACTTCAGTGTGGACACGATTAAAGCCTTGGTCAAAGCGGTCCAGACGGAAACCGGCTATAAAGGCAAACCTCTCTTTATGACGATCCGCGTCGCTTTGACCGGCCAAATGCACGGTCCGGACCTGAATATGACGATCCGTCTTCTGGGCCGGGATACCGTGCTTGCACGTCTGAAGAAGTTATTGTAATGCGTCTAGTTTTCTGCTAACATCTTAAACAATACCATATGCCAACGGCGACGAACGGGAAAGTACGCAGATATGAGGATTCCCAGAGAGGACGACCGGCTTAGACGGCCGGCTGCGAGTTGTCCATTCCTTATTCGGCGGAAGTGCACCCGGGAGCCGTAAAGACGATCTGACTTTCAGCGGAGACCAGGGTTATCCGCTGTCGCTCATCAGGGTAGTTTTTACCGTAGCGTTCACGATACGAACGATGAAGATGGGAGTGACGGGCCGCGCGAAGCTGCGGGTTCGTTCAACCAAGCAGAGTGGAACCGCGAAGAACAACGCCTCTGCAGCCGAATCGGGCTGCAGGGGTTTTTTGTTATTGCGGCATTTTATCAAGGTTCAGGGGAAGTGGGGTCCCAGCTATGTTCAGCAGAATGAAAGAAGACATCGATACGATATTTGAGAATGACCCTGCCGCGCGAGGCTGGTTCGAGGTTGTATTTACTTACTCCGGTTTGCATGCGCTATGGGCGCACCGGGTGGGGCATTGGTTTTATAAGAAGCGCTGGTTTACGATCGCACGAATCATTTCTCAAGTCAGCCGCTTCATGACAGGCATAGAGATTCATCCGGGGGCGAAGATCGGCAGAAGGTTTTTCATCGACCACGGCATGGGTGTGGTGATCGGGGAAACGTGCGAGATCGGGGACGACGTGCTGCTGTATCACGGGGTGACGCTCGGGGGTACGGGGAAAGAGAAGGGCAAACGGCATCCGACACTTGGTAACAATGTCGTCATCTCGGCCGGAGCCAAGGTTCTGGGCTCCTTCACGGTCGGAGAAAATTCAAGGATCGGCTCGAACGCGGTCGTGCTGTCGGAAGTGCCGCCGAACAGTACGGTGGTCGGCATCCCGGGACGGATCGTGAAGCGGGACGGGGTGCGCGTCGGACGGCTGGAGCACAACAATTTGCCGGATCCGGTCATCGAGATGTTCCGCCAACTGCAGGAGCAGGTCGATGAACTGAAAACGAAAGTGACGCACCTGGAATCGGAACGAAAGAACGGAGGAAGCGAATCTCATGACGCTTAAGATTTACAATACGTTAACCCGCAACAAGGATGAGTTTAAGCCGCTCACAGCGGGACAAGTAAACATGTACGTATGCGGGCCGACGGTTTACGACTATATTCATATCGGCAATGCACGGCCGGTCATCTTCTTCGACGTGGTGCGTCGATATCTCGAATCGATCGGGTACAACGTGAAGTATGTCGTTAATTTTACGGATGTGGACGATAAGCTGATTAAGAAGGCGGCAGAAATGGGAACGACGGTTCCTGAAGTAGCCGACTTGTTCGTGCAGAAGTATTATGAAGATACGAAAGGGCTCGGCGTTCGTGAAGCGACCGTGCATCCGCGCGTGACCCAAAATATGGGCGAGATTATTGCGTTCATCTCGGGCCTTGAAGCCAAAGGGCTTGCCTATGAAGCGGGAGGCGACGTATTCTTCCGCACGTCGAAGTTTGCGGAATACGGCAAGCTGTCGCAGCAAAATCTCGACGAACTGCAGTTCGGTATCCGTGTCGATGTCGATCAGCGCAAAGAGAACCCGCAAGATTTCGTGCTCTGGAAAGCGGCGAAGCCCGGTGAAATCAGCTGGTCGAGCCCTTGGGGCGACGGCCGCCCCGGGTGGCACATCGAGTGTTCCGCCATGGTTCGCAAATATTTGGGCGAGACGATCGATATTCACGGCGGGGGACAGGATTTGACATTCCCGCACCACGAATGCGAAATCGCGCAATCCGAAGGTTTAACCGGGCATCAGATGGCTAATTACTGGATGCATAACGGGTTCGTCAATATCAATAATGAGAAAATGTCGAAATCGCTCGGCAACGGCATAACCGTACACCAGCTCTTGAAGACGATTCCCGCGCAAGTCATTCGTTATTTCATGCTGTCGGGCCATTACCGCAACCCGCTCAATTTCAGCGACGAGGCCGTGGAGCAGGCCAAAGGCAGCTTAGCCCGCATTGAAAACTGTATCTCCGCGCTGAAGCATCGCCTGAAATCCGCAGCGGCGGAAACGGGGGGCGCTCCCGCTGCAGCGGATCCCGCGATTGCAGCAGCGGTTCAGGACGTGAAGGCGCAATTCGAAGCGAAAATGAACGACGACTTCAATACGCCGGATGCGATTACCGCCGTATTCGAATTAGTCAATGTGGCCAACCCTTACGCTAACCGCGAGGAAGTGAATGCGGCTACGCTGGAGCTTTTGCTGCAGCAGTTTGCGGCGATGGACGATGTGCTCGGCATTCTGGCGCCCGAAGCGGACGATTTGCTTGACGAAGAAATCGAGCAGCTGATCGCCGACCGTACCGAAGCCCGCAAAAGCAAGAACTGGGCTCGTGCGGATGAAATTCGCGATCTATTGACTGAACGCGGCATCGTGCTGGAAGATACGGCTCAGGGCATTCGTTGGCGGCGCAAATGACGGGGAACGGACGAGACGAGTTGAAGCCTGAAGTTGGAAGTGAATTGAGAAGTAACACTGAATCGAAACGTGATCCAGGACCGGAACCGGATCCATTCGGCGTTAACCTGTTTGCGTTTCCGCCGGCCCGCGAGCCGCGGCTGTTGAACCCTCTGGTGCTCGCGTACATGGGAGACGCCGTGTACGAGGTGTTTATCCGGCAATATGTGGTGTCGCAAACGAACCACAAGCCGAATCATTTGCATCGGCTCGCGACTCGGTACGTATCGGCCAAAGCGCAGGCCAAATCGTTAACGCGGTGGCTTCCTCTGTTGACGGAGGAGGAGACGGACATCGTCAAGCGCGGCCGCAACGCCAAGTCCGCTACGAAGGCGAAGAACGCGGACGTGCTCGAATACCGGCACAGCACCGCGTTCGAATGCTTGATCGGTTATTTATATTACATGCGCCGTTGGGAACGGCTGCTGTTCTTGCTGAACTTGTCGTTGGAGCGGGAAGAAGAAGCTGAACTCAAGAAATCTAAACTATAACGAGAGGACGACCTGCATGGAAGAAATCATTGGGGGCAAGCATTCCGTGTTGGAAGCGCTGCGTTCCGGCCGCACGATCAATAAAATATGGGTGGCCGAGCAGGCGCAAAAACAGCTGACGCAGCCGATCATCGCGGAGGCTAAGCAGCAAGGGGTTATCGTCCAGTTCGCCGATAAGCGGAAGCTGGATCAAATGGCCGGGGACATTCAGCATCAGGGCGTCGTCGCGCAGGTGGCTGCGTACGACTACGTAGACGTCGAGGATTTGCTTGCGCGCGCGGCGGAGAAGAATGAGACGCCGTTCCTGCTCATTTTGGACGAAATCGAAGATCCGCACAATCTCGGTTCGATTCTGCGGACGGCCGACTGCACGGGCGTACATGGCGTGATTATTCCGAAGCGGCGGTCCGTCGGATTGACAGCGACCGTCTCCAAGACATCGGCCGGCGCCGTTGAATACGTGCCGGTTGCGCGGGTCACGAACTTGGCGCAGACGATCGAGCAGTTGAAGCAGCAGGGCGTCTGGATCGCCGGTGCGGACGTGGGCGCCAAGGCTCCGCTTTACCAGACGAACTTAAATTTGCCGCTGGCGATCGTGATCGGCAACGAGGGCAAAGGCATCGGCCGGCTCATTCGGGAAAAGTGCGACTTTCTTCTGCAGCTGCCGATGTTCGGTCAAATCAATTCACTGAACGCGTCGGTTGCCGCTTCCGTCTTTATGTACGAAGTGGTGCGCCAACGGCTTGCGGCACAGTGAGCGGCCACAGCCGGTTTGATCTCGGCGGGTGGTCGGCATGATCCAAGAAATTTTGATTGTGGACGGGTACAACATTATCGGAGCGTGGCCGGAGCTGCAGAAGCTGAAGGAAATCCGGCTCGAAGAAGCGCGGGACCGGTTGATTCAGATCATGGCGGAATACCAGTCGTACTCCGGGATGAAGGTCATTCTCGTCTTTGATGCTTACTTTGTACCCGGGCTGGGCGGTAAATACACACAGAGCAAGCTCCCCATCTATTTTACGAAAGAGAAAGAAACAGCGGACGAGCTGATTGAAAGATTGGTGGTCACCCATATCGGGCGGCGTAAGCAGATTTATGTAGCGACTTCGGATATGACCGAGCAGCACGTCATCTTCGGCAAGGGAGCCTACCGGGTTCCGGCCAGCGAGCTGCTGGTGAAGGTTCGCCTTGCGCGTCAGGAAATCCGGCGTAAGATCAAGGATGAGGCCGAAACCAAGCGAAATACGTTCGACAGCCGCTTAAGCGACGAGCAGCGCAAACGGCTCGAGGATTGGCGGCGTGAGCGATAAAATAGCGTAACGCCGTGGGCTTTGAAGCTTTTGCTAGCGCGAATTTTATTGACGATGTTAGGTTACATAATGTATACTAATCCTATCTTTCAAGCGCAGGCCGGAGGGATTGTGGTGAGTGTCGACTTCAAAGAATTGAGAATGTACGAATACGACCTCAAGGCAGACGAAGATGTAGTCGAAGCGGTCCGCGAAGGCGATAGCGATGCGCTGGAATACTTGATTAACAAGTATCGAAACTTCGTACGCGCCAAGGCACGATCTTATTTTTTGATCGGAGCCGATCGAGAAGATATCGTACAGGAAGGCATGATCGGGCTGTACAAGTCCATTCGCGACTTCCGCGGCGATAAGCTTGCCTCTTTCAAAGCATTTGCCGAGCTCTGCATTACCCGTCAGATCATCACGGCTATCAAGACAGCCACCCGCCAGAAGCATATCCCACTTAACTCTTACGTTTCCTTGGACAAGCCGATCTACGATGAAGATTCAGATCGAACGTTGCTGGATGTCATTTGCGGTTCCCGCGTATCCGATCCGGAAGAACTGATTATTAATCAAGAGGAATTCAGCGGTCTGGAAGACAAGATGGGCGAGATTTTGAGCGATCTCGAGCGCAAAGTGCTGATGCTGTATTTGGACGGAAGATCCTATCAAGAAATTGCTGTAGATTTGGATCGCCATGTCAAGTCTATTGACAACGCCCTGCAGCGCGTTAAACGCAAATTGGAGAGATATTTGGAAGTTCGCGACGCATAAAGTAGGCACCTTTCCTCTACCCGAGAAGGTGCCCTTTTTTGTGCCGTTGACCGCTGCGGGTGGTTTAACAGCCCCGTTGACGGTCCATACTGGTAATAACGAGCATGACAGGTGCAATCCTTTTTCCTTGACATGAAGTATGCCGTGTGCTAAAGTGTTCAGGTAGCCTTAAAACGAGTAGGCGTTTTTTTGCTGGTCGCATAAGGTTGTAAATCAAAGGCTGGTCCGTAGGAGGTGTACATCATGCGGGTGATCATCACGTTAGCGTGCACAAACTGCAAGCAGAGAAACTATACGTCTTCCAAAAATAAGCGCAACCATCCTGACCGCATGGAGCTCAAGAAATATTGCAAATTTTGCAATGAACAAACGGCTCATCGCGAAACTCGCTAGTTTTTTGGAGGTGTAGTTGTGTCCTTTTTAGCTAAAGTGAAGCAGGGATTCGGCAGCACGTTTTCTTTTTTTGGGGACGCTTGGTCCGAGTTGAAAAAAGTGAAATGGCCCAGCCGTAAAGAGCTGATTAGTTACACGCTGGTCGTGTTGTTTACGGTCATCTTCGTGACGGTGTACTTCTACGTTCTGGACTTAGGGATTTCTGAGCTGCTTCGCCTCGTGTTTCAATAATTCAGGCTGATTGGTGGCGCTAATGGGAATGGAAAAAAGATGGTACGTCGTACATACCTATTCCGGGTATGAAAACAAGGTGAAGGCCAATTTAGAAAAACGTGTGGAATCCATGGACATGAAGGACAAGATCTTTCGCGTGCTCGTGCCTATGGAAGAAGAGCTTGTGAACAAAGACGGTAAGAAAAAGACCGTAATGCGTAAAGTATACCCGGGATACGTACTGGTGGAGATGATCCAAACGGACGATTCCTGGTATGTTGTGCGCAATACGCCTGGCGTTACCGGCTTTGTCGGGTCGACCGGTTCCGGTTCGAAACCGACGGCTTTGCTTCCTGAAGAAGTAGAGTCGATTCTCAAGCATATGGGCATGGAAGAACCGAAACCGAAGATCGATTTCGAACTGAAAGAGACGGTTCGCGTGAAGGTCGGTCCGTTCGCCAACTTCGTTGGGTCCGTGGAAGAAATTCTGGTCGACAAAAGCAAGCTGAAGGTGCACGTCAATATGTTTGGCAGGGAAACGCCGTTGGAGCTTGACTACCATCAGGTGGAAAAGCTGTAACATGATCGTCTGTCATACTACGAACGAGGAGGTGTCACACAATGGCAAAAAAAGTTATCAAAATGGTAAAACTGCAAGTTCCAGCAGGTAAAGCGAATCCGGCGCCGCCGATCGGTCCGGCACTCGGTCAAGCAGGCGTTAACATCATGGCGTTCTGCAAAGAGTTCAACGCTCGTACCGCAGATCAAGCAGGTTTGATCATTCCGGTCGTAATCACGGTTTTCGAAGACCGTTCTTTCACGTTCGAGACAAAAACGCCTCCGGCTGCCGTTCTTTTGCGCGTAGCTGCAAAGATCGAAAAAGGATCCGGCGAACCGAACAAGAAGAAAGTCGCAACCGTAAAACGCTCGCAAGTGCGCGAAATCGCCGAGCAAAAAATGCCTGACCTGAACGCTGCATCCGTCGAGGCTGCTATGCGTATGATCGAAGGTACGGCTCGCAGCATGGGCGTAGTCATCGAGGACTAATCGAAGGCTGCCATGCTTAAGTTTTCCTCGTCGGAGGAGAACTTCAACCAGTGGGAGGATATTCCGCTAATACCACATAGGAGGACTGCAAAGTGGCTAAACACGGCAAAAAATACTTGGAAGCTTCCAAGTTGATCAACGCCGACACGTTCTATGAGCCGCTCGAAGCTATCGAGTTGGTTAAGAAAACGGCGGTAGCCAAATTCGACGAAACCGTCGAAGTGGCTGTGCGCTTGGGCGTAGACCCGAGAAAACAAGACCAAGCTGTTCGCGGCGTGGTTGTATTGCCTCACGGTACAGGTAAAACCAAACGTGTTCTTGTATTCGCAAAAGGCGAAAAAGCTAAAGAAGCGGAAGCGGCTGGCGCTGATTTCGTAGGCGATCAAGACATGATCAATAAAATCCAACAAGGTTGGTTCGACTTCGATGTCTGCGTAGCTACGCCGGACATGATGAGTGAAGTCGGTAAACTCGGTCGTATCTTGGGTGGTAAAGGTTTGATGCCTAACCCTAAAGCGGGCACTGTTACGTTTGACGTAGCGAAAGCCGTTCAGGAAATCAAGGCTGGTAAAATCGAATACCGTCTGGATAAAGCCGGACAAATCCATGCTCCGATCGGGAAAGTTTCCTTCGACGCCGAGAAGCTCGCAGAAAACTTCAAAGCCCTGATCGACGCGTTGAACAGAGCGAAACCGGCAGCTGCCAAAGGGGTATACCTGAAGAACATCGCGGTATCCTCGACGATGGGTCCGAGCGCTCGCATCAACGTAGCGAACCAACGATAAGGAACAGCTTGCCAGTTGACTTTCAAGGTCAGGCGTGCTAACCTAATTAGGTTCAATAACAAGTGAATATGCTTACCGTAGACAGCAGGTGCTTGGATGCTCCAAGCTTAATCTCCTGCCGAGGTGTTATGATAAACGTTCGATATTCGAAGCTTTACGGCTAGTGAATATGGGAATCATCATGCCTTCGCGTTGTCTGCGAAGGCATTTTCGTTTTCAGGCGAAGATGTTTTCGACAGACGCTCGGCTAGTGCGGACGATGTTTACGATAAGTTTCGGGTTACAAGGAGAATGCTTAGGAAGACGGTTACGGTTTTCTATCGAAAACTTGGCAGATGCTTTCGAAGCAGTTTTCTGACGAAAACTTGTAGGAGGTGCAAAAATGGCAAACGCAAAAATCATTGAGCAAAAAGCGGCTCAGGTGACGGAAGTATCCGAAAAACTGAAAGCAAGCTCCTGCGCGATTGTTGCGGACTACCGCGGTTTGAACGTAGCTCAAGTGACTGAGCTTCGTAAACAATTGCGTGAAGCCGGCATTGAGTTCCAAGTATTGAAAAATACGTTGGTACGCCGCGCGACAGCAACTGCAGAATTGACGGAACTGGACTCGTTCTTGAGCGGTCCTACCGCAATTGCATTCAGCAAAGACGACATTATCGCTCCTGCCAAAATCCTGACGGATTTTGCTAAGAAGAACGATAAATTGGAAGTTAAAGCAGGCGTGGTTGAAGGCAAAGTTGTAGACTTCAATCAAATCAAAGCATTGGCTGAACTGCCTTCCCGCGAAGGTCTTCTGTCCATGTTGCTCAGCGTGCTCCAAGCTCCAGTGCGCAACTTCGCCCTTGCGGTTAAAGCTGTCGCTGAGAAGCAAGAAGGCGGCGCGCAAGCGTAATACAAGCCGTACCTGTGCAAGACCACAAACTAAAACATCTTAATTAAGATAATGGAGGTTTAACCATGAGCAAAGAGCAAATCTTGGAAGCCATTAAAGGCATGACAGTATTGGAACTGAACGACCTGGTTAAAGCAATCGAAGAAGAATTCGGCGTAACTGCAGCAGCTCCAGTAGCTGTCGTTGCAGGCGCTGGCGCAGCAGCAGTCGAAGAGCAAACTGAATTCGACGTCATCTTGAACAACGCTGGTGCATCCAAAATCAACGTTATCAAAGTTGTTCGCGAAATCACAGGCCTCGGCTTGAAAGAAGCAAAAGATCTCGTAGACAACGCTCCGAAAGCGTTGAAAGAGAAAGTATCTAAAGAAGAAGCAGAAGCTGTAAAAGCAAAATTGGAAGAAGCAGGCGCTTCCGTAGAAGTGAAGTAATTAACTTCCAAACGCACCCCTTGTTCGAGGACGACCTCTGCAAGGGGTTTTGCTTTTGTCTGCAAAAAAAGAATGGGAGGATTCGCGCATGGCGGAACACTATTACACGTCTAAGCCAAGTGTAGAGCACGATTTGCATCGGATTGAGGAGACGCTGCGCGGGCATAAGTTTGTATTTATGACGGATGCGGGCGTATTTTCCAAAAAAGGTGTCGATTTCGGATCGAAGCTTCTCGTGGAGACGGTTGAATTGACGCCCCAAGCTAAAGTGCTGGATGTTGGATGCGGATACGGGCCGATAGGTCTAGCCGCTGCTTGGATCGCGGCGCAAGGTCATGTCACGATGCTGGATATCAACGAACGAGCGATATCTTTGGCTAGAAGGAATGCGGAGCATAACCGCATTGCCAATGTGACGATTGTACAAAGCGATCTGCTTGCCGCGGTGAAAGGCCAGTTTTTCGATGCGGTGCTTACGAATCCTCCGATTCGTGCAGGAAAAGAGACGGTGCATCGCATATTCGCGCAGGCGCATGAAGCCTTGCTGGAAGGCGGGGCGCTATGGGTCGTCATTCAGAAGAAGCAGGGCGCGCCTTCGGCTTACGCGAAGCTCGAATCTCTCTTTTCGCAAGTGGAAGAAGTGGAACGGGACCGCGGCTATTGGATCATCAAGGCGACGAAATAGCGATAGAACGAGCTGGTGCAATCGCATCTTTCCGTTTTTCGCCGATGATGGGAATTATGTTGACTTGTATTTTGCACTGTGTTATTATAGTAAAATGTCAGCATTATGATTGGGTAATTTGTCTTTAGTTCACTAAAATGTCAAGAAGTTTTTTATGCCTCGGTTGAATAAAATTTAAACATCTGACGTATAATGTTTAGATTTTACGTAAACCCTACAAGGTATGTAGAAAATTGTGGTAACAATGAAGTGAAAAAAAGGTCTATTAATTTGCATCAGGATTAGAAGCTTCTACAAGAAGTTTGACTTCGCGAGTGCTTGAGTCGAGAAGGCTTCCCGCAGAGGCTTTTATTTTGTTCTATTGAGTAGACATGAGGGGTGAATCTAAGTTGGCGGGTCATCTTGTTCAATTAGGTCGACGTAAACGCAGGTCTTACGCTCGGATTCATGAGGTTTTGGAAGTGCCAAACCTTATTGAAATTCAACAAAAATCATATCAATGGTTTTTGGATGAGGGATTGCGCGAAATGTTTCAAGATATTTCCCCGATTCAGGATTTTACGGGGAATTTGGTGTTGGAATTTATCGACTATTCTCTCGGAGAGCCGAAGTATTCGGTGGATGAGTCCAAGGAACGTGATGTGACCTTCGCAGCGCCGCTTCGAGTGAAAGTGCGCCTGATCAACAAAGAAACCGGAGAGGTTAAAGAACAGGAAGTGTTCATGGGAGACTTCCCTCTGATGACCGAAACGGGAACTTTCATTATTAACGGTGCGGAACGGGTTATCGTCAGTCAGCTGGTTCGATCCCCCAGCGTCTATTTCAGCACCAAGGTCGACAAAAACGGGAAGAAAACCTATACGGCTACAGTCATTCCGAACCGCGGCGCATGGCTCGAGCTCGAGACGGATGCCAAGGACATTATTTATGTTCGGATCGATCGTACGCGGAAAATTCCGGTTACCGTATTGCTTCGCGCACTCGGCTTTGGAACGGATGCGGAAATTATCGATTTGCTCGGCGACGATGAATATATTCGCAACACCTTGGATAAAGACAATACGGACTCTACCGACAAGGCTCTGATCGAAATTTATGAGCGTCTTCGTCCGGGTGAGCCGCCTACGCTCGATAACGCCAGAAGCTTGCTGGTCGCGCGTTTCTTCGATCCGAAGCGATACGATCTGGCTAACGTAGGCCGTTACAAAATTAATAAGAAGCTTCATATTAAAAATCGCTTGTTCAATCAGCGTTTAGCTGAAACGCTCGTTGACCCGGGCACAGGCGAAATCATTGCGGAAGCCGGTCAGTTGATCGATCGACGATTGCTCGACACGATTCTTCCATTCCTGGAAGATAGCGTAGGCTTCAAAGAGTACAACATCACGAATGGCGTGGTGGAGAATGATCGAATCCCGCTGCAGTGCATCAATGTTTACTCGCCGATCGAAGACGGCAAAGTCGTGAAAGTGATTGCTAACGGTAAAATCGACAAAACCGTCAAGCACATTACACCTGCCGACATCATTGCGTCTATTAATTACTTTATGGACTTGCTGCATGGAATCGGCAGCACCGACGATATCGACCATCTCGGGAACCGTCGTCTCCGCTCCGTAGGCGAGCTGCTCCAGAACCAATTCCGGATCGGTTTGTCCCGGATGGAGCGTGTCGTTCGTGAACGGATGTCCATTCAAGACGTCAACACGATTACCCCGCAGCAGCTGATCAACATTCGTCCGGTCATTGCGTCGATTAAAGAGTTTTTCGGAAGCTCGCAGTTGTCCCAGTTTATGGACCAAACGAATCCGTTGGCCGAACTGACGCATAAACGGCGCTTATCCGCTCTCGGACCAGGTGGTTTGACCCGTGAGCGCGCAGGCTTTGAAGTCCGCGACGTGCATCACTCCCATTATGGACGGATGTGCCCGATCGAGACGCCAGAGGGTCCGAACATCGGTTTGATCAACTCCTTGTCGACGTTCGCGCGCGTGAATGAGTTTGGATTTATCGAGGCGCCTTATCGTCGCGTCGATCCCAACACGGGAGTCGTTACGGATGAGATTTCGTATTTGACCGCCGATGAAGAGGATAACTACGTTGTCGCTCAGGCGAATGCCGAACTGACCGAAGACGGCAAATTTGCCAACGATACGGTCATTGTTCGTTACAAAGACGATAACTTGAGAATTGCCAAAGACCGCGTCGACTATATGGACGTTTCTCCGAAACAGGTCGTATCCGTCGCGACGGCGCTCATTCCGTTCTTGGAGAACGATGACTCGAACCGTGCCCTCATGGGATCGAACATGCAGCGTCAGGCCGTACCTTTGCTCATTCCGAAGGCGCCGCTCGTCGGGACGGGAATGGAGCATAAGTCGGCGAAAGATTCCGGTGTATGTATCGTTTCTAAAGTGAACGGGGTTGTAGAGAAGGTTTCCGCCAACGAGATCTGGGTGCGCCGTCAGGAAATTGTAGATGGCCGCGTCGTTAATGGCGATATCATTAAACATAAATTGCATAAATTTTTACGTTCTAACCAAGGGACTTGCATCAACCAACGTCCGATTTGCCATAAAGGCGAGCAAGTCCGTGTCGGCGACATTCTAGCCGACGGGCCTTCGACGGAACAAGGCGAATTGGCGCTTGGCCGCAACGTGGTCGTAGCCTTCATGACATGGGAAGGGTACAACTACGAGGATGCGATTTTGCTGAGCGAACGACTGGTGAAGGAAGATGTGTATACTTCCATTCACATTGAAGAATACGAATCCGAAGCGCGTGACACGAAGCTCGGACCGGAAGAAATTACGCGCGATATCCCGAACGTCGGGGAAGATGCGTTGAAGAACCTTGACGAACGCGGAATTATCCGTGTCGGCGCGGAAATCGCCGCAGGCGATATCCTGGTCGGTAAAGTAACGCCGAAAGGCGTGACCGAGCTGACGGCGGAAGAACGTTTGCTTCATGCGATCTTCGGCGAGAAGGCGCGTGAAGTTCGCGACACGTCCCTCCGCGTGCCGCATGGTACGGACGGTATCGTCGTTGACGTGAAGGTGTTTACCCGCGAGAACGGAGACGAGCTGCCGCCGGGCGTCAATCAACTGGTTCGTGTCTATATTGCCCAAAAACGGAAAATTTCCGAGGGCGATAAGATGGCCGGTCGTCACGGTAACAAAGGTGTCGTTGCCCGCATCTTACCGGAAGAGGACATGCCGTTCCTTCCGGACGGTACGCCTGTTGAAGTTGTTTTGAACCCGCTCGGCGTTCCTTCGCGGATGAACATCGGTCAAGTTCTTGAGGTTCACTTGGGCATGGCTGCGAGATATCTCGGCATCCATACCGCTACGCCTGTATTCGACGGCGCTCGCGAATACGACGTGTTCGATACGATGGAAGAAGCCGGCATGCAGCGCAACGGTAAGACGCTTCTGTTTGACGGCCGCACCGGCGATCCGTTCGAACGGGAAGTTACCGTCGGCGTCATGTATATGATCAAGCTTGCGCACATGGTTGACGATAAAATCCATGCGCGCTCCACAGGTCCATACTCGCTCGTTACGCAACAGCCGCTTGGCGGTAAGGCCCAGTTCGGCGGCCAGCGTTTCGGGGAGATGGAAGTATGGGCGCTTGAGGCCTATGGTGCCGCCTATACGCTGCAGGAAATATTGACCGTTAAATCCGATGACGTCGTCGGCCGCGTGAAAACGTACGAATCGATCGTCAAGGGCGAGAATGTGCCGGAACCTGGCGTACCGGAGTCGTTCAAGGTTTTGATCAAGGAACTTCAAAGCTTGGGGATGGACGTGAAGATTCTCTCCGAGAACGAAGAAGAGATCGAAATGAAAGAAATGGACGACGAAGACGAAGTGACAAGCGACAAGCTGAACTTGAATTTAGAAGGCGCAGAGATGGGTGTAGAGTAAGCTCTGCCAGCAGAATAAGCATTGTGCCTTGGGTGCTAACCGGCATCTAAGGCACATATCGATACGGCGCATGCGTCCGATAGCGTTTTGACAGACAAAACATGGAGGAGGGTTGCTCCTTGATCGACGTCAACAATTTTGAGTTCATGAAAATCGGTTTGGCTTCCCCGGACAAGATCCGTTCGTGGTCCCGCGGCGAAGTGAAGAAGCCGGAGACAATCAACTATAGAACCTTGAAGCCGGAAAAAGAAGGTCTGTTTTGCGAGAAAATTTTCGGACCGACCAAGGACTGGGAATGTCATTGCGGTAAGTACAAACGTGTCCGTTACAAAGGGGTCGTGTGCGATCGCTGCGGCGTTGAAGTGACGCGCCAGAAAGTTCGCCGCGAGCGGATGGGGCATATCGAACTTGCCGCTCCGGTATCGCATATTTGGTACTTCAAAGGTATTCCTAGCCGTATGGGGCTTGCGCTCGATATGTCTCCGCGTTCCTTGGAAGAAATCATTTACTTCGCTTCCTATGTGGTCACCGATCCGGGTGATACGCCGCTGGAGAAAAAACAGCTGTTGTCTGAGAAGGAATACCGCAGCTATCGCGAGAAATACGGCTACGCCTTCCAAGCCGGTATGGGCGCGGAAGCCGTTAAGAAGCTGCTGCAGGATATCGATATCGAGAAAGAAGTCGATATGCTGAAGGAAGAGCTTAAGACGGCCCAAGGTCAACGCCGTAACCGTGCGATTAAGCGTCTTGAAGTCATGGAGGCGTTCCGGAATTCCAAAAATATGCCGGAGTGGATGGTGCTCGACGTACTGCCGGTCATCCCGCCGGAGCTTCGTCCGATGGTTCAGTTGGACGGCGGCCGCTTTGCGACCTCCGACTTGAACGATTTGTATCGCCGCGTGATTAACCGGAACAACCGGTTGAAGCGTCTGCTCGATCTCGGCGCGCCGGACATCATCGTGCAGAACGAGAAACGGATGCTCCAGGAAGCCGTTGACGCTTTGATCGACAACGGCCGCCGCGGCCGTCCGGTAACGGGTCCGGGGAACCGGCCGTTGAAATCCCTCAGTCATATGCTGAAAGGGAAGCAAGGACGTTTCCGTCAAAACCTGCTCGGTAAACGGGTAGACTATTCCGGTCGTTCCGTTATCGTAGTTGGGCCGAGCCTGAAGATGTACCAGTGCGGTCTTCCTAAGGAAATGGCACTTGAATTGTTTAAGCCCTTCGTCATGAAGGAGCTTGTTAATAAAGGTCTTGCGCATAACATCAAGAGCGCGAAGCGCAAAGTGGAACGCGTAAGTCCGGAAGTTTGGGACGTGCTCGAAGAAGTCATTAAAGAGCATCCGGTTCTGTTGAACCGCGCCCCTACCCTTCACCGTTTGGGCATTCAGGCGTTCGAACCGATTCTGGTCGAAGGCCGCGCCATTAAGCTTCACCCGCTCGTCTGTACGGCATACAATGCCGACTTCGACGGCGACCAAATGGCGGTGCACGTGCCGTTGTCGGCGGAAGCGCAGGCCGAAGCCCGCGTACTGATGCTGGCGTCCGGGAACATCTTGAACCCGAAAGACGGTAAGCCGGTTGTTACGCCTTCGCAGGATATGGTTCTCGGAAGCTTCTATCTGACAACGGAGAACAAAAACTCAAAGGGCTCACTAACGATCATTCGTACGGTAGCGGAAGCGGTGTCGATGTATCATCGCGGCGACGCTTCGCTTCATGCCCGTGTTGCGATCCCGGCGAAAGCGCTGGGTAAAACCAGCTTTACGCCAGAGCAGCAGGAAGCGATATTGATTACTACGGTCGGTAAAATCATTTTCAATGAGATTTATCCGAAAGATTTCCCGTATATCAACGAAGCGACGAAAGCGAACTTGTTGAACGGTGTATCCGACAACTATTTCGTGTTCGAGAAGGGCGGAGACATCCGCGCCAAGATGGAAGAGCTGCCGGAGACGAAAGCCGTAGGTAAAGACTACCTCGGTACGATCATCGCAGAATGCTTCCGTCGATATCATACGACCCAAACATCGATCATTCTCGACAATATTAAACAGCTTGGGTTCACGTACTCGACGCGTGCGGGGATTACGATCGCGGTAGCCGACGTTACGGTACCTACTGAGAAGGATCAGATTCTGGCTGAGTCCGACGAGAAAGTCAAAGTCGTGACGAACCAGTACCGCCGCGGTTTGATCACCGATGACGAGCGTTATGACCGTGTCATCGCGATCTGGAGCAAGGCGAAGGACGAAATTACCGATATTCTGATGAAATCGCTCGACAAATACAATTCCATCAACATGATGGTGGAATCCAAAGCACGGGGTAACAAATCGCAGATCACCCAGCTGGGCGGTATGCGCGGTCTGATGGCGAATCCGTCGGGTAAAATCATGGAGTTGCCGATCAAATCGAACTTCCGCGAAGGCCTGACCGTCTTGGAGTACTTTATCTCCACGCACGGAGCGCGTAAAGGTTTGGCGGATACGGCGCTTCGTACGGCGGATTCCGGTTACCTGACGCGTCGTCTAGTCGACGTGGCGCAGGACGTTATCGTTCGCGATGAAGACTGCGGTACGGACAAAGGTTTCATGGTCAGCACGATTCGCGACGGGAAAGAGATCATTGAAGATCTGTACGACCGGATTGAAGGCCGTTATTCCTTTGAAACGGTTCGCCATCCGCAAACCGGCGAAATCCTGGTATCCCGCAATGAGCTGATCGAAGCCTCGATCGCTGATAAAATCATCGCGGCGAACGTAGAACGTATTCAAATTCGTTCCGTACTGAGCTGCCGTTCCAAGCATGGCGTATGTAAAAAATGTTACGGACGCAACCTGGCTACGGGTCAACACGTTGAAATCGGGGAAGCGGTCGGTATTATTGCCGCCCAATCCATCGGCGAACCGGGTACCCAGCTCACGATGCGTACGTTCCATACCGGCGGCGTTGCCGGCGACGATATTACACAAGGTTTGCCACGGATTCAGGAGTTGTTCGAGGCTCGGAATCCGAAGGGGCAAGCGATCATTTCGGAGATCGACGGCGTGGTTAAGGAAATTCGCGAAGCGAAAGACCGCCGCGAGATTGAAGTGCAGGGCGAAGCCGAATCCAAAACGTATGCGGTGCCGTACGGCTCTCGGATTCGCGTGACCGTGAACCAGAACGTAGAAGCCGGCGACGAGCTGACAGAAGGCTCCATCGACCCGAAAGAAATGCTGCGCATCAAAGGGATTCGCGGTGTGCAAAACTATATCCTGCAAGAGGTTCAACGCGTTTACCGGAATCAAGGGGTAGAAATCAACGACAAGCACGTTGAGGTTATGATCCGTCAGATGCTGCGCAAAATTCGCATCGTAGATGCCGGTAATACCACGCTGCTTCCAGGTTCGTTCGTCGATATTCATGAATATGAAGAAGCGAACAAGGTGGCGCTCTTTGCAGGCGAAGAACCGGCTGTAGCCAAACCCGTATTGCTCGGGATTACGAAAGCGTCGCTCGAAACCGACTCCTTCTTGTCGGCCGCATCTTTCCAAGAGACGACTCGCGTACTTACGGACGCTGCCATCAAAGGGAAGGTCGACCAGTTGCTCGGCTTGAAAGAGAACGTCATTATCGGCAAACTGATTCCGGCAGGTACGGGAATGAGCCGTTACCGCAATATTCGGATCACCGATCCGAATGCCGAGCCGGAGGATGAACAGACCGACGAGGCGCCGGAAGCAGTAACTGTTGAATAGATTATGAATTGAAATGCGCCGTTTGCTTTCTTGCCATCTGTAAAAATTGCGAGAAAGCGAGCGGCGATTCTTGACACGATATAAGCGAAGTGCTAATATATCAAAGTGTGCCATTTTACATGCCTCGTCACCTGTCATTCGGAGGGGATTCAACCTGAGTCTCGATAAAGTAAAGCAGGCTGCGAAATTGACAATAGGCACCAAGCAAGCGATGAAGCTGGTGGAGCTAGGAGAGGCCACGGAAGTTTTTATTGCTAAAGATGCAGATCCGCGGATCACGATAAAAATGGTTAACCTCTGCAAGAAAATGGGGGTTAAAGTCACTTACGTGGAATCCATGAATATGTTAGGTAAAGCGTGTGGCATCGAAGTAGGCGCCGCTATGGCGGCTGTAGTGAATGAATAAAGAGCCGACGTTTTTGTTCGGGAAAATGCAACAAACTCCCGGGCAAAAACGTTTCCTATGTTCATTTACGATTCGCCTGGATCTGTGGGCTTGAAAAAACGGAAGAACATTCATTTTGAAGGAGGTGGCCACAATGCCAACAATTAACCAGCTCGTTCGTAAAGGACGCCAAGCGAAAGTAGTTAAATCCAAATCCCCAGCTCTTCAAAGAGGCTTCAACGCTTTGAAAAGAGAGCAAACGGATATCAGCTCCCCTCAAAAACGCGGTGTATGTACTCGTGTAGGTACAATGACACCGAAAAAACCGAACTCCGCACTTCGTAAATATGCGCGTGTTCGTTTGACTAACCGTGTTGAGGTAACAGCTTACATCCCGGGTATCGGACACAACCTGCAAGAGCACAGCGTCGTTCTGATCCGCGGCGGTCGGGTAAAAGACCTTCCAGGGGTACGTTACCACATCGTTCGCGGCGCGCTCGATACTGCAGGCGTGAACAACCGTAAGCAAGCTCGTTCCAAGTACGGCGCGAAACGCCCGAAAGTGAAAAAGTAATTTTTTATTTTAAAAAATCGAATGCACTTTTTGAGAAAGGGGGATAACTATGCCTCGTAAAGGTCCAGTTACTCGCAGAGACGTATTGCCAGATCCGGTATACAACAGCAAGTTGGTTACTCGTTTGATCAACCGCATCATGATTGACGGTAAAAGAGGAGTAGCACAATCTATTCTGTACAATGCCTTCAATCTGATTCAAGAGCGTACAGGTAAAGATCCGATGGAAGTGTTTGAACAAGCCATCAAGAACATCATGCCTGTCCTCGAAGTCAAAGCTCGCCGTGTGGGGGGCGCCAACTATCAAGTGCCGATCGAAGTTCGCCCGGAGCGCCGCTCCACTTTGGGACTTCGTTGGCTCGTCAACTACTCCCGTCTTCGCGGTGAGAAGACGATGGAAGAAAGATTGGCGGCCGAAATCATGGATGCCAGCAACAACACTGGTGCTTCCGTGAAAAAACGTGAAGATACGCACAAAATGGCTGAAGCCAACAAAGCGTTCGCACACTATCGTTGGTAAAATACAATTCCTATTTTTAGGAAGGAGACAACCTGATGGCTAGACAGTTCTCCTTGAAAGATACGCGTAACATCGGGATTATGGCGCATATCGATGCTGGTAAGACGACTACAACTGAGCGTATCTTGTTCTATACAGGCCGCGTGCACAAAATCGGTGAAGTTCACGAAGGTGCAGCTACGATGGACTGGATGGAGCAAGAGCAAGAGCGCGGAATCACGATTACTTCCGCTGCTACAACAGCTCAATGGAAAGATCACCGCATCAATATTATCGACACCCCGGGACACGTTGACTTCACAGTTGAGGTTGAGCGTTCCCTCCGCGTATTGGACGGAGCAGTAGGCGTATTCAGTGCCAAAGAAGGCGTTGAGCCGCAATCGGAAACCGTTTGGAGACAAGCGGACCGTTATGGTGTTCCACGGATTGCTTATGTCAATAAAATGGACATCATCGGCGCAGACTTCTTGCAAGTTATCGAATCGATGCGCGCGAAGCTTGGTGCGAACGCAGTTGCTATCCAACTGCCGATCGGTGCCGAGAATGATTTCAAAGGCGTTATCGATTTGATCGAGCGTAGAGCCTATGTGTACAAAGACGATTTGGGTAAAGATCCTATTGAGTCTGATGTACCTGCGGAATACGCAGATAAAGTCGAGGAGCTTCGCTCTGAGCTTGTCGAGAAAGTTGCAGAACTGGACGAAGAGCTTATGATGAAATACCTCGAAGGCGAAGAGCTGACGATCGAAGAAATTAAAGGTGCATTGCGCAAAGGCGTTTGTTCCGTTAGTATCTTCCCGGTCATCTGCGGCTCGTCTTACCGTAACAAAGGCGTTCAAATGATGCTGGATGCAGTTATTGATTACCTGCCGTCTCCACTCGATGTACCGGACATCAAAGGTACGCTGGACGACGGTACGGAAGTTGTTCGCAAATCCTCTGACGATCAACCGTTTGCGGCACTTGCGTTCAAAATCATGACGGATCCGTTTGTCGGTAAATTGACGTTCTTCCGCGTATATTCCGGTGTATTGAACTCCGGTTCCTACGTATTGAACGCAACGAAAGGCAAACGTGAGCGGATCGGCCGTATTCTCCAAATGCACGCGAACAGCCGCCAAGAAATCAGCGAAGTTTACTCCGGTGATATCGCAGCTGCCGTAGGCTTGAAGGATACCGTTACCGGCGATACGCTGTGTGATGAGAAAAACCCGGTCGTTCTCGAATCCATGAACTTCCCAGAGCCGGTTATCCAGCTCGCAGTTGAGCCGAAAACAAAAGCCGACCAAGATAAAATGGGCGTTGCTTTGGCCAAGCTCTCCGAGGAAGATCCGACTTTCCGCGCACACACGGACGAAGAAACAGGCCAAACGATTATCTCCGGTATGGGTGAGCTTCACCTTGAGATTATCGTTGACCGTATGCTTCGCGAGTTCAAGGTAGAAACTAACGTGGGTAAACCGCAGGTTGCTTACCGTGAAACGTTCCGTCAACCGGCTAGAGTCGAAGGCAAGTTCGTTCGCCAATCCGGTGGCCGTGGTCAATACGGACATTGTTGGGTGGAGTTCGAACCGCTTGAGCCGGGAACTGGCTTCCAGTTCGAAAGCAAAATCGTGGGTGGATCGATTCCTAAGGAATTCGTTGCTCCGATCCAAGCGGGTATTGAAGAGTCTATGAAAAACGGCGTATACGCAGGCTTCCCGCTTGTGGATATCAAAGCTACCGTCGTTGACGGATCTTACCATGACGTCGACTCCTCGGAGATGGCGTTTAAGATTGCCGGTTCGATGGCACTTAAAGCAGCGGCTGAGAAGTGTAAACCGGTATTGCTTGAGCCGATCATGAAAGTCGAAGTTACCGTTCCGGAAGAGTACATGGGCGACGTTATGGGCGACCTGAACTCCCGCCGCGGGCGTATCGAAGGTATGGATGCGCGTTTCGGCGCACAAATCATTCGTGCCAAGGTGCCTTTGTCCGAAATGTTCGGTTACTCCACAACTTTGCGTTCCCGTACGCAAGGCCGTGGCGTATACTCGATGGAAATCTCGCACTATGAAGAAGTACCTAAGTCGATTGCGGAAGAAATCGTCGCAAAAAACAAAGGTGCCTAATATAAATCCCATTATCTAAGGAGGCAATCCACTCATGGCAAAAGCGAAATTTGAACGCAATAAGCCGCACGTTAACATTGGTACGATCGGTCACGTTGACCATGGTAAAACAACGTTGACAGCGGCAATCACAACTGTATTGTCGAAAAAATACGGCGGTGCCGCTGTAGCATTTGACCAAATCGATAAAGCTCCAGAAGAGCGCGAGCGCGGTATCACGATCTCCACTGCGCACGTTGAATATGAAACGCCTAACCGCCACTACGCACACGTAGACTGCCCAGGCCACGCCGACTATGTTAAAAACATGATCACCGGCGCAGCACAAATGGACGGCGCGATCCTGGTTGTATCCGCAGCTGACGGCCCTATGCCGCAAACTCGCGAGCACATCCTGTTGTCCCGCCAAGTAGGCGTGCCTTACATCGTCGTATTCTTGAACAAATGCGACATGGTTGAAGACGAAGAGTTGCTTGAACTGGTTGAAATGGAAGTTCGCGACCTTCTTAACGAGTATGAGTTCCCTGGCGACGACACTCCGATCGTTCGCGGCGCAGCTCGTGAAGCTCTTCAAAACCCAGACGGTCCTTGGGCTGACAAAATCGTTGAGCTGTTCGAGCACATCGACACTTACATCCCAACGCCTGAGCGCGATACAGACAAGCCTTTCCTGATGCCGGTAGAGGACGTGTTCACGATCACTGGTCGTGGTACCGTTGCTACAGGTCGTGTAGAGCGCGGTGTAATTAAAGTCGGCGATGAGGTCGAAATCATCGGTCTTCAAGAAGACACTCGCAAATCCGTTGTTACGGGCGTAGAGATGTTCCGTAAATTGCTTGATTCCGCACAAGCTGGCGACAACGTTGGCGCATTGCTTCGCGGTGTAGACCGTAAAGATATCGAGCGTGGTCAAGTATTGGCTAAACCGGGTTCGGTTAAGCCTCACACGAACTTCACGGCTCAAATCTACGTTCTGACTAAAGAAGAGGGTGGCCGTCACAAGCCTTTCTTCACAGGTTACCGTCCGCAGTTCTACTTCCGTACAACTGACGTTACGGGTATCATCAACTTGCCGGAAGGCACAGAGATGGTTATGCCTGGCGACAACATCACGGTAACGGTTGAGCTGATCTCGCCAATCGCTATCGAAGAAGGTACTCGCTTCGCAATTCGCGAAGGCGGCCGTACAGTTGGCGCCGGTGCCGTTGCTTCCATCCAAAAATAATTGCAGTTTCCAATCCCTTCATCTAAATAGATGAAGGGATTATTTATTTTTAGGCAAAAGTCGCTTTTCTTCTTGCTTTTTGTTTCAATATTTAATATAATAGTGAACGTTGGTCTGTGACGTTGCGATGATGTGAGAGGTTGCTGACACACCCGGCTCCTTTGCCATAGGGGCGGTCGTCAGGAGATTTTCACGGAGTATGTCCGATACTAAATTGGGCGATAGAAGGAGGGAATACTATGGCAAAGCAAAAGATTCGTATTCGTTTGAAGGCTTATGATCACAGAGTTTTGGATCAATCCGCTGAGAAAATTGTGGACACAGCCAAGCGTTCCGGTGCTGGAGTGTCTGGTCCGATTCCGCTTCCAACCGAGAAGCAAATCATCACGATCTTGCGCGCGGTACACAAGTACAAAGATTCGCGCGAGCAATTCGAAATGCGTACGCATAAGCGTTTGATCGATATCGTCAATCCGACGCCGCAAACCGTTGATGCGTTGATGCGTTTGGATCTGCCGTCCGGTGTGGACATCGAAATCAAACTGTAATATACACATTGTGGATAAACTTAAAGCAAGAGAGGAAAAGAGGTGTCAACGATGACTAAAGGTATCTTAGGTAAGAAACTTGGGATGACTCAAGTGTTTACTCCCGAAGGATTGGTTGTACCGGTTACCGTAATCCAGGCAGGTCCTTGCACCGTGCTGCAAAAGAAAGATGCGGAGAATGACGGTTACGAAGCCATCCAAATCGGTTTTGAAGAGAAGAAAGAACACAGAGCGAATAAACCGGAGTTGGGCCATGCGAAGAAAGCTGGAGCAACACCTAAGCGCTACATTAAAGAGATTCGCGGTATTGAGATTGCTGGTTATGAAGTTGGCCAGGAAATCAAAGCCGATCTATTCTCCGAAGGCGAATTCGTTGATGTAACTGGAACATCCAAAGGTAAAGGGTTCCAAGGTAATATCAAAAGACATAACCAATCCAGAGGTCCAATGGCTCACGGTTCCCGTTATCACCGCGGTCCTGGTTCCATGGGTTCGATCCAAGCTAACCGTGTTCCGAAGGGTAAAAACCTGCCAGGACATATGGGTACGGAAACTGTAACTATCCAGAAGCTTGAAGTGGTTAAAGTCGATGCTGAGCGTAACGTGCTCTTGATTAAAGGCTCCATTCCGGGTCCTAAAAATAGCTTCGTAACCGTTAAATCTACGGTGAAGAAGTAAGAAAGCAAGAAAGGAGGATAACAAATGCCAAAAGTAGCAGTATTTAATGTTAGTGGTTCGCAAGTTGGCGAATTGGAATTGGCGGATAGCGTGTTTGGTATCGAACCGCATGCTTACGCGTTAAACCAGGCGGTGCTTTTGCAACGCGCTTCGCTTCGCATGGGAACTCATAAAGTTAAAGGGCGTTCCGAAGTTCGCGGCGGCGGTCGTAAGCCTTGGAAACAAAAAGGTACGGGTCGTGCGCGTCAAGGTAGTATCCGCTCTCCGCAATGGAAAGGCGGCGGCGTCGTTTTCGGACCGACACCTCGCAGCTATTCGTTCAAATTGCCAAAGAAAGTACGTCGCCTGGCGATTAAATCCGCGTTGTCTTCCAAGGTGCTGGCAAGTGAGATTATCGTATTGGATCAGCTTCAATTGGCAGCTCCAAAAACGAAAGATTTCGCAGCGATCTTGAACAACTTGAAAGTAGAACGTAAGGCTTTGGTCGTAACGGCAGCTTATGACGAGAACGTAGCGTTGTCCGCGCGTAATATCCCAGGCGTGAAGTTTGTCGCGGCTGAAGGTATTAATGTGCTTGACGTTATGGTGTACGACAAGCTGATCATTACGAAAGATGCGGTGCAAAAAGTAGAGGAGGTGTTTGCGTAATGAAAAACCCTCGCGATATTATTAAGCGCCCGATCATTACTGAACGTACCAGCGAAATGATGGCTGAGAAGAAATATGTGTTCGAGGTTGATATCCGTTCCAACAAAACGGAAGTCAAACAAGCGATCGAGCAAATTTTCAAAGTGAAAGTAACCAATGTAAATACATTGAGAATGCCGGCTAAGCCTAAGCGTTACGGTCGTTACTCCGGATATACGTCCGAGTGGAAAAAAGCGATTGTTACTCTTACGCCAGACAGCAAAGAACTCGAATTTTTCGAGTCCGTCTAAAGCATAATTTTTGAAGTAAGGAGGGAATCCACGTGCCAATCAAAAAATATAAGCCTACGTCCCCGGCCAGACGTGCGATGTCGGTTTCGACATTCGAAGAAATCACAACATCGACGCCGGAGAAATCGCTTTTGGCTCCTCTGAGCAAAAAAGCGGGTCGTAACAACCAAGGTAAAATTACGGTTCGTCACCAAGGCGGCGGACATAAGCGTAAATACCGCATTATCGATTTCAAACGGAATAAAGATGGAATACCAGGTCGCGTTGCTACAATCGAGTATGATCCGAACCGTTCCGCTAACATCGCGCTGATCCATTACGTGGATGGCGAAAAACGCTACATCATCGCTCCTAAAGGTTTGAAAGTGGGCGACCAAGTCGTATCCGGTCCGGATGCAGACATCAAAGTAGGTAACGCGCTTCCGCTCGAGAATATCCCGGTCGGTACGGTTATCCACAATATTGAGTTGAAACCTGGCAAAGGCGGCCAATTGGTTCGCGCTGCTGGTACAGAAGCTCAGTTGCTCGGTAAAGAAGATCAATACGTAACGATTCGTTTGTCTTCCGGCGAAATGAGAAAAATCCTCAAAGTTTGCCGCGCAACGGTCGGTTCCGTAGGTAACGAAGATTACGAACTTGTCAAAATCGGTAAAGCAGGACGTTCCCGTTGGCTCGGTCAAAGACCGGAAGTTCGCGGTTCCGTCATGAACCCGAACGATCACCCGCACGGTGGTGGTGAAGGCCGCTCCCCGATCGGTCGTAAATCTCCAATGTCTCCATGGGGCAAACCGACGCTCGGATACAAAACACGGAAGAAGAACAAAGCTTCCAACCAATACATTGTACGTCGCCGTACGAAGTAATAGACTTACCGTTTGGCTTAAAGAAGGGAGGAACGAAGCATGGGTCGCAGTTTGAAAAAAGGGCCGTTTATCGATGGCTATCTTTTGAAGAAAGTGGAAGACATGAATGCAGCAACCAAGAAACAAGTGATCAAAACTTGGTCCCGCCGCTCCACTATTTTCCCGCAATTCATCGGACACACATTTGCCGTTTATGACGGTAGAAAGCATGTTCCGGTTTATGTAACGGAAGATATGGTAGGACATAAGCTTGGTGAATTCGCGCCAACCCGTACGTACAAAGGTCACGACGACGATAAGAAAACGGGTAAACGCTAAGATTGAACGTGACATAGATTCAGTTTGTGAACGAGAGGAGGTACATCCATGCAACAAGCTAAAGCCATTGCAAGATACGTACGCATTGCTCCCCGTAAAGCTCAGCTCGTGGTTGACTTGATCCGCGGCAAGCAAGTGGGCGAAGCGATTGCAATTTTGCGTCATACGCCTAAGTCGGCATCTCCGATCATCGAGAAGCTGCTGAACTCGGCCGTTGCGAATGCGGAGCATAACTACTCCCTGGATCCTAACAGCCTGGTGATTTCCCAAGTGTTTGTCGATCAAGGACCGACTTTGAAGAGATTCCGTCCTCGCGCTATGGGTCGTGCGAGCCGCATCAATAAACGTACCAGCCACATTACATTAGTGGTATCTGAGAAATAAGGAGGGACAACGTGTGGGCCAAAAAGTAAACCCGGTAGGACTTAGAATCGGTATTATTCGCGATTGGGAGTCCAAATGGTATGCCGGCAAAGATTTCGGCGATTTGTTGATGGAAGACGTTAAAATTCGCGAATATTTGAAGCAAAAATTGAAAGAATCCGCCGTTTCCCGCATCGAAATCGAGCGTGCGGCTAACCGCGTGAACGTTACGATTCATACGGCGAAACCAGGTATGGTTATCGGTAAAGGCGGTTCCGAAGTAGAAGTGATCCGCGCCTACCTGTCCAAGCTGACGAACGGCAAGAAAGTACACATCAATATCAGTGAAGTAAAATCCCCTGACCTGGATGCGATTCTGGTCGCTGAGAGCATTGCACAACAATTGGAGCGTCGCGTATCGTTCCGTCGTGCGTTGAAACAAGCGATTCAAAGATCAATGAGATCCGGCGCTAAAGGGATTAAAACATCGGTTAGCGGTCGTTTGGGCGGAGCGGAAATCGCCAGAACGGAAGGCTACAGCGAAGGTACGGTGCCGCTGCACACGCTGCGTGCGGACATCGACTACGGAACGGCTGAAGCTCACACCACGTACGGACGGATCGGCGTAAAAGTTTGGATCTATCGTGGCGAAGTTCTTCCAACGGCTAAGAAAAAGGCTGCTACGGAAGGAGGCAACTAATCATGTTAGTTCCTAAACGTGTAAAACACCGCAAAGAGCACCGCGGCAGCATGAGCGGTCGCGCAAAAGGCGGTCAGGAAGTACATTTCGGCGAATACGGTTTGCAAGCTGTGGAACCGGCTTGGGTAACCAACCGTCAAATCGAAGCTGCCCGTATCGCGATGACTCGTTATATTAAGCGGGGCGGTAAAGTTTGGATCAAAATTTTCCCTTCCAAACCGATTACCCAAAAGCCGCTTGAAGTTCGGATGGGTAGCGGTAAAGGTAACGTAGAGAAATGGGTTGCAGTCGTAAAACCAGGTAAAGTTCTGTTCGAACTTGCCGGCGTTAGCGAAGAAATCGCCCGTGAAGCTATGCGTCTCGCCTCTCACAAGCTGCCGATCAAGACGAAGTTTGTGAAAAGAGAAGAACTGGGTGGTGAAGCAAATGAAAGCTAGTGAATTTCGCAACTTAACCACTGCTGAGATCGAACAAAAGATTGCCGGATTTAAAGAGCAACTCTTTAACCTCCGTTTTCAACTGGCTACAGGTCAACTGGATAATCCCGTACAGATTCAAAAAGTACGCAAAGAGATTGCTCGGGCAAAGACTGTTTTGCGTGAAAGAGAATTGGGAATCACTAGTTAATGAATTTGAGAGGAGGATCTCGCAATGGCTGAACGCAACGAGCGTAAAACGCAAGTGGGCAAAGTCGTGAGCGACAAAATGGATAAAACCATCGTTGTTGCTGTAGAAACTTACAAAAAACACGATTTGTATCACAAGCGCATTAAATATACGAAAAAGTTCAAAGCGCATGATGAGAACAACGAAGCTAAAATCGGCGATGTTGTAAAAATCATGGAAACTCGTCCGCTCTCCAAGGATAAACGTTGGAGATTGGTTGAAGTGGTTGAAAAAGCGGTTATCGTTTAATATATGCATCTGGCATCAATTCCGGAAGGAGGGAATACACAATGATTCAACCATTTACTCGATTGAACGTAGCTGACAACTCTGGTGCGAAGTCGCTGATGTGTATCCGTGTGTTGGGTGGTACGGGTCGTCGTACAGCTAACATTGGCGATTTGATCATCTGCTCGGTGAAAGAAGCAACACCAGGCGGCGTTGTCAAAAAGGGTGACGTTGTTAAAGCTGTAGTGGTACGCACGAGACGCGGTGCTCGTCGTAAGGACGGATCCTACATCAGCTTTGACGAGAATGCAGCGGTTATCGTAAAAGAAGATAAGAGCCCGCGCGGCACACGTATCTTTGGACCGGTAGCTCGTGAACTTCGTGACAGAGACTTCATGAAAATCGTTTCTCTGGCGCCTGAAGTTATCTAATTGATCGAAACAGATGCTGGCTTTCAATCGAAAGCCTAAGATTTTTCTTACGAAGCGGTTTTCTAACGAAAGCCTGTAGGAGGTGTAAATCCAAATGCCAAAACAACCGAAAAAACTCGAGTCCCACAACAATAAATTGCACGTCAAGAAAGACGACACGGTTTTTGTTATCACAGGTAAAGACAAAGGGAAGAAAGGCCGCGTAATCGCAGCTTACCCGCGTCAAAACCGCGTGCTGGTCGAGGGCGTAAACATGATCAAGAAACATGCGAAACCTTCGCAAGCAAATCCGCAAGGCGGAATTCTTACGCAAGAGGCTCCAATTCACGTTTCCAACGTGATGCTGGTTGATCCGAAAAGCGGCCAACCGACTCGTATTGGTTACAAAGTATTGGATAGCGGTAAAAAAGTTCGCGTTGCGAAAAAATCCGGCGAGATTATCGATTAATTGAGAAGGTAAGAAAGGAGGTACACAAACTCATGGCAGCAAGAATGAAAGATCGTTTTCTGAACGAAGTTACACCAGCGTTGATCCAAAAGTTCAACTACACCACGGTTATGCAAGTTCCGAAAATCGAGAAAGTGGTTATCAACATGGGTGTGGGCGAAGCGGTTTCCAACTCCAAAGTGCTTGATACCGCCGTTTCCGATCTTCAGTTGATCGCCGGTCAAAAACCGGTTATCACAAGAGCGAAAAAATCCATCGCAGGCTTTAAACTGCGTGAAAATATGCCAATCGGCGTGAAAGTAACGCTGCGCGGCGAGCGTATGTATCACTTCCTGGACAAACTGTTCAACGTGGCCCTTCCGCGCGTACGTGACTTCCGCGGCGTATCCACGAAAGCTTTCGACGGCCGCGGTAACTACACGCTTGGCTTGAAAGAGCAGCTCATTTTCCCTGAAGTTGAGTATGACAAAGTGGACAAAGTCCGCGGTATGGACATCGTAATCGTCACAACGGCGAAAACAGACGAAGAATCCCGCGAATTGCTGACGCAGCTCGGCATGCCGTTCGCGAAATAATTAGCTTACGATACGGGTTTCACTGGAACCTATGGAGGTGTTAACGAGAGTGGCAAAAACTTCGATGAAGATTAAGCAGCAGCGTGCTCCGAAATTTAAAGTGCAGGCATATACGCGCTGCGAACGCTGCGGTCGTCCCCATTCGGTATTGCGTAAATTCAAAATTTGCAGAATTTGCTTCCGCGAATTGGCATACAAAGGTCAAATTCCTGGCGTTAAAAAAGCAAGCTGGTAAAACTCAAAGTTTCGGGAAGGAGGTTTACAACACATGGTTATGTCCGATCCAATTGCAGATATGCTTACACGCATTCGCAACGCTAACGTTGTTCGTCATGAGACTGTGGAAATTCCGGCTTCGAAGATCAAGCGCGAGATCGCTGAGATCCTCAAGAAGGAAGGCTTCATCCGTGACGCTGAATATATCGAAGACAGCAAGCAAGGTATCATTCGCTTGTTCCTGAAATACGGCTCCAACAATGAGCGTGTTATCACAGGATTGAAAAGAATCAGCAAACCAGGTCTTCGCGTTTATGCGAAAAGCCAAGAAGTACCTCGCGTACTGGGCGGCCTCGGCATCGCGATTCTCTCGACGTCCAAGGGCGTTATGACAGATAAAGAAGCTCGTCAATCGAAAGCTGGCGGAGAGGTTATCTGCTACGTTTGGTAATATCGATTTTTAAAGAACGGAGGTGCACAACATGTCCCGTATTGGTCGCAAACCAATCACGATCCCTAGCGGAGTTAACGTAACACTTGACAACACATTGATTACGGTTAAAGGACCGAAAGGAACTTTGAGCCGTGAACTGCACAAAGATATGAAAGTAAGTGTTCAAGAAGACGTCATCAACGTAGAGCGTCCTTCTGACAATAAATTGCATCGCTCCCTTCATGGTACGACGCGCAGCGTCGTTCAGAACATGGTGAGCGGGGTAACTGACGGTTTCGTCAAAAATCTCGATCTCGTTGGCGTAGGTTACCGTGCGAACAAATCCGGCAACAAGCTGGTTTTGAACGTTGGTTACTCTCACCCGGTTGAAATCGAGCCGGCAAATGGCATTGAGTTCGAAGTGCCAACCAACACGAAAATCATCGTAAGAGGAATCGATAAAGAGCTGGTCGGTGCTACCGCAGCTAAAATCCGTTCCGTACGTGAACCTGAGCCGTATAAAGGCAAAGGGATTAAGTACGAAGGCGAACGTATTCTTCGTAAAGAAGGTAAAGCCGGTAAGAAGAAATAAGGCAGCTTAAGAGTCTAAGCTGAACCGATTGCTTCGACATCGATCTCGAAAGGAGTGACCTCGAATGATTACTAAAAGCGACAAGAACAAAGCGCGTTTGAAAAGACATCTTCGCGTTCGTAAGAAAATTCAAGGAACGGCTGAGCGCCCACGCCTCAACATTTTCCGTTCTTCCAAGCATATGTACGCTCAATTGATCGACGATGTGAAGGGCGTAACAATCGCTGCCGCTTCCACACAAGATAAAGAGCTGAAAGAAGGCCTCGGCAACGGCGGCAACGTAGACGCAGCAGCTAAAGTCGGTTCTTTAATCGCAGAACGTGCGAAAAAAGCCGGCGTTGTGAAGGTCGTTTTCGACCGCGGCGGATACTTGTACCATGGTCGTGTTAAAGCACTTGCAGACGCTGCTCGCGAAGCAGGTCTTGAATTCTAAACCAATCTACACATAAGGAGGTAAAAGACTTGCGTATTGATCCCAATACTTTAGAGCTGACTGAAAAAGTCGTTCACATTAACCGCGTTGCTAAAGTTGTAAAAGGCGGTCGTCGTTTTAGCTTTAGCGCACTTGTTGTTGTGGGCGATGGCAAAGGTTGGGTAGGCGCTGGAATCGGTAAAGCTTCCGAGGTACCTGATGCGATTCGTAAAGGTATCGAAGATGCTAAGAAAAACCTGATCCATGTTCCTATCGTCGGAACAACAATTCCTCACCTGGTGACCGGACATTTTGGCGCAGGTAGAGTTCTTTTGAAACCTGCTTCCAAAGGTACAGGAGTTATTGCAGGCGGTCCGGTTCGTGCGGTGCTTGAGCTGGCGGGCGTAGGCGACATCTTGACGAAGTCGCTTGGATCCTCGAACTCCATCAACATGGTTAACGCTACCCTGGAAGGCTTAGAGCGCCTGAAGCGTGCGGAAGATGTTGCTAAGCTTCGCGGTAAAACCGTAGAAGAACTTTTAGGTTAGGAGGGATACCATGGCTAAGCAATTGCAAATTACCCTCAAACGCAGTCTGATCGGCCGTCCTGAGACACAACGTCGTACGGTTGCGGCACTTGGACTTCGCAAACTTCATCAATCGGTAACACAAGCAGACAATGCGGCAATCCGCGGTATGGTCAGCCAAGTGAATCACCTGGTCGAAGTTAAAGAAATCGAAGCTTAAGATTTGAACATATAGCTAGAGGAGGTGCAAACGATGAAATTGCATGAACTTACTTCTGTCCCTGGTTCCCGTCAATCCCGTAAGCGTGTAGGCCGCGGTATCGGTAGCGGCATGGGTAAAACGTCAACTCGCGGTCATAAGGGTCAAAATGCTCGTTCCGGCGGCGGTGTTCGTCCTGGTTTCGAGGGCGGTCAAAACCCGCTTTATCGTCGCTTGCCAAAACGTGGATTTACCAACCAGTTCCGCAAAGAGTATGCAACTGTAAACGTTGAGGACTTGAACAAGTTCGCAAGCGGTACGGAAGTCACTCCTGAGCTTTTGATGGAATCCGGCGTTGTTAAAAACCCGTTGAGCGGCATCAAAATTTTAGGAAACGGCGAAATCACGGTTCAACTGAATGTAAAGGCGAGCAAATTCTCCCAATCTGCGGTAGAGAAAATTACAGCTGCCGGCGGTAAAACCGAGGTGATTTAATGTTCCGTACCATATCCAATATTATGAAAGTAGACGATCTGAGGAAACGGATCCTGTTCACGCTGCTTGTGTTGATCGTCTACAGAATTGGTGCTTTTATTCCGGTACCTAACATCAACACAGAGATTCTAAAGCTTCAAGATCAAGCCAGCACGAGTGGAGTGTTCGCGTTGTTGAACACTTTCTCCGGTGGTGCGCTGTTCCAATTTTCGATCTTCGCGATGACGATTACACCGTATATTACGGCATCGATCATCGTTCAGCTGTTGTCGATGGATGTCATCCCGACGTTCACCCAATGGGCCAAAGAAGGCGAAGTGGGCCGCAAGAAGCTTAGTCAAATTACCCGTTACGGGACCATCGTGTTAGGGCTTATACAAGCATTTAGTTTTGCGATCGGTTTTAACCGGCTTTACACGGGTCTGGTTATTAACCCGAATTTCACGACATATGCTTTAATCGCCATCGTGCTCACGGCTGGTACAGCATTTCTGATGTGGTTAGGGGAACAAATCACCGAAAATGGCATTGGAAATGGTATTTCCATTATCATCTTCGCGGGTATTGTCGCTGCGATTCCGACAGGTATCGGCCAAATTTACCAAACGCAATTTGCCGATGCCGGAGATGCGCTGTTCCTTAATATTCTTAAGGTGCTGATCATTCTCATCGTCGTTATCGCGTTGATTGCCGGTGTCATTTTCGTTCAGCAAGGAGTTCGTAAGATCCCTGTTCAATACGCTAAACGCGTAGTCGGACGTAAAATGTTCGGCGGACAATCCACGCACATTCCGCTTAAAGTGAATGCTGCGGGCGTTATTCCCGTCATCTTCGCGTTGTCGCTGCTTGTATTCCCTCCAACCATTGCAAGCTTTTGGAGAGGGAATGGCGTCGCGGAATGGATCATTACAAACTTGAGCCATACGGCACCTCTCGGCATGGTACTGTACGTTCTGCTGATTATCGGCTTTACGTACTTCTACACGTTCGTGCAGTTTAACCCTGTACAAATGGCCGAGCAGATGAAAAAGAACGGCGGATACATTCCAGGC
Source organism: Paenibacillus sp. JCM 9796 (assembly GCF_055379675.1). Classification (NCBI taxonomy): domain Bacteria; kingdom Bacillati; phylum Bacillota; class Bacilli; order Caryophanales; family Paenibacillaceae; genus Paenibacillus; species Paenibacillus sp. JCM 9796. The sequence continues at coordinate 2,412,495 of NZ_AP043723.1, read as the reverse complement.
ATTCGCCCGGGGAAAAACACGGAAGTGTACTTTACCCGAGTGATGACTCGAATCACCCTTTCCGGTGCGTTGTTCTTGGCCGCGGTATCGATTATTCCGATGATTTTCGCCGCAATCGCCGGTTTGCCGCAGTCGGTTCAAATTGGCGGTACTTCCTTACTTATCGTAGTCGGTGTAGGTTTGGAAACGATGAAAACCATCGAAAGCCAATTGATCAAACGCCATTACAAAGGCTTCATTAATAAATAGCAAATAGGTTCTGATAGTGAACTCATATAATACCTATGACGCTGACGAACCAACGTTCATCGGCGTCGCATGGGTTGAAGGAAATTCACGGTAACGCGAATTTGATGAGAGCTATCGGCACCTATTGTGCTGTTAGCATCGAACGATGCAAGTGGGGGAGGAAGTCACGGTGAATATCATCTTTATGGGGCCTCCTGGTGCAGGTAAAGGAACGCAAGCGGAACGAATCGTTGATGAGTTCCAGATTCCGCATATCTCCACCGGTGATGCATTCCGGCTTGCCATGAAGCAAGAAACGCCGCTTGGCGTCGAAGCTAAGAAGTATGTCGATCAAGGGTTGCTTGTACCGGATGAGATCACGATCGGTATTGTCCGTGATCGAGTGTCTCAGCCAGATTGCGATAAAGGATTTTTACTCGACGGATTTCCGAGAACGATCTCTCAAGCCGAAGCGCTTGACGGGATTGCCGCGGAACTTGGCAAAAGCATCGATCATGTGATTAACCTCGCGGTCGATCGCGATTTGCTGCTCGCCCGTTTGACGGGTCGTCGTATTTGTAAATCTTGCGGTGCAACGTATCATGTCTTGTTTAACCCACCTGCGCGTGACAATGTTTGCGACAAATGTTCGGGTGAATTGTATCAGCGTTCGGATGATACCGAAGAAAAAGTAGGGACTCGTTTGGACGAGTATATCAATAAAACCGCTCCTCTTCTGGAGTATTATCGTAACAAGGGAATATTGCGTGAGGTTAACGGTGAGCAAGAAATTAACACGGTCACTGCACAAATCAGTTCACTATTGCGAGGGCAAGCGTAATGATCATTTGTAAATCAGCAGCTGAACTGGAGTTCATGCGCGAGGCGGGCCGTATTGTGGCCGAGACGCATCGTTTGCTGCAAAAAGCCATTCAGCCCGATATTACAACGAAAGAGCTCGATCAGATCGCAGAAAACTTTATTCGCAGTCAGGGTGCAATTCCATCTTTTAAAGGCTACAATGGTTTTCCCGGAAGCATCTGCGCTTCGGTGAATGATGAATTGGTTCACGGTATTCCCGGTCAGCGCAAGCTGAAAGACGGTGACATCATCAGTATCGACATCGGTGCTCAATATAAAGGATATCATGGCGATTCCGCCTGGACATATGGCGTCGGCACGATCTCCGAAACGGCGAGCAAATTGCTCGACGTCACGGAACGCTCGTTGTTCGCAGGGCTGGCAGTAGCCGGACCCGACGTCAGGCTGTATACGATATCCAATGCCATTCAAAGATGCGCAGAGAATGAAGGATTTTCGATTGTTCGAGAGTATGTAGGTCACGGCATCGGAACGGAGCTCCATGAGGAGCCGCAAATACCGAACTATGGCATCGCCGGTCATGGACCGCGCTTGAAGCCGGGGATGGTGCTTGCGATCGAACCGATGGTTAATGTGGGTGAACGTTACGTCCGAACGCTTGAAGACAATTGGACGGTGGTCACGGTGGATGGCACACTGTGCGCACATTTCGAACACACCATCGCCATAACGCAAGACGGTTACGAGATTTTAACGTTGCCTGGTGCTTAGAAGCGGATGGAACCAACGAATGAACCTCATATCGGACAAATCGTAAGGGTGAATCGGGGACGGGATTCCGGGAAGTACGCCGTCATAATCGGCGTCGTAGACCAACGATACGTGTGGATTGCAGACGGCGGCAAACGGAAATTCGATGAACCTAAGAAGAAAAATCTCATTCATCTCGAGCTTCTTCCGGCAATTAGCTCCGAAGTGGCCGACAGTCTCCGCGAGACGGGCCGAGTTACCAACGGAAAGCTTCGATTTGCTTTGACTCAGGCAGTGAACCATTTATCGCACGATGCGCAAGAGAAAGGAGAATGACTGTGGCCAAAGAAGATGTAATTGAAGTTGAAGGTACAGTGATTGAACCTCTTCCGAATGCAATGTTCAAGGTAGAACTGGAGAACGGTCATAAGATACTTGCTCATGTATCCGGAAAAATCAGAATGCACTTTATCCGCATTTTGCCGGGTGACAAAGTGACGGTTGAACTTTCGCCGTATGATTTGACCAGAGGCCGTATAACCTATCGTTTTAAATAGATGAACTTGTAGCAAGAGAAGTTAAACCATATGCTTACGAAGCAGCTTTCCTCGCGGAAAGCTGAGCAAAATCCTTACGAAGTCAGTTTTCCTGCGGAAAACTAAGACCATGCTTACGAAGCAGCTTTCCTTACGGAAAGCTTTGAGGAGGTAACCACCATGAAGGTTAGACCGTCGGTCAAACCGATTTGCGAAAAATGCAAAGTCATTCGCCGCAAAGGCAACGTTATGGTAATTTGCGAAAATCCGAAACATAAACAAAAACAAGGCTAAGGAGGTGCTCGTTTAATGGCACGTATTGCTGGTGTAGACTTACCCCGTGACAAACGCGTGATCATCGCTTTGACTTACATCTTCGGGATCGGCAACACAACGGCTGCGAAAATCGTCGCTCAAACCGGTATCAATCCGGACACTCGCGTTCGCGATCTGACAGAAGACGAAGTGAGCAAAATCCGCGAGGTTATCGACAAAACGCTGAAAGTGGAAGGCGACCTGCGTCGTGAAATCTCGTTGAACATCAAACGTCTGATTGAGATCGGATGTTATCGTGGCGTTCGCCACCGCCGCGGCTTGCCGGTTCGCGGTCAACGTACTAAAACAAATGCTCGTACGCGTAAAGGTCCTCGTCGTACGGTAGCGAATAAGAAAAAATAGTAAAGGGGGGTAACGCTTAAAATGGCTAAACCTAAAAAAGTAGTTCGTACGAAACGTCGCGATCGGAAAAATATCGACAGTGGAGTAGCTCATATCCGCTCTACATTCAACAACACGATTGTTACCATCACTGACCCGCACGGAAATGCGATTTCTTGGGCAAGCGCCGGTAACCTCGGTTTTAAAGGTTCCCGTAAAAGCACTCCGTTCGCCGCACAAATGGCAGCTGAGTCTGCAGCGAAAGCGGCAATGGAGCATGGGATGAAGGCCGTAGAGGTCATGGTTAAAGGACCAGGTGCAGGCCGTGAAGCAGCGATTCGTTCGCTTCAAGCTGCAGGTCTTGAAGTAAACCTGATTAAAGACGTGACTCCGATCCCTCACAACGGTTGCCGTCCTCCGAAACGTCGTCGTGTCTAATCCAGGATCGCTAAGCCCGGGTGGTATAAATATCCAAATGGTGTCTATACTATTTGGATAGGTATACTGCACGTTTTATGCGTCTTAAGTTATCCAGAAGGAAACGACGTTTGAAGGAGGGTTTACAATGATCGAAATCGAAAAGCCGAAAATAGAAACCGTATCATTAAGTGATGACGGCACATATGGCAAATTTGTCGTGGAACCTTTGGAAAGAGGCTATGGAACTACGCTCGGCAACTCATTACGCAGAATATTGCTGTCTTCCCTTCCGGGTGCGGCGGTTAATTCCGTTCAAATCGACGGCGTCCTGCACGAGTTCTCCACGGTTCCGGGTGTCATGGAAGATGTTACGGAAATCATCCTGAACCTTAAAGGCTTGTCGCTTAAGATCCATTCCGATGAGGAAAAGGTTCTTGAGATCGACGCCGAAGGTGAAGGGGCTGTTGTGGCTGGCGATATTCGCGGCGATAGCGATGTGGAGATCTTAAACCCGGATCTGCACATTGCTACGCTGTCCTCCGATGCACGGCTTCACATGCGAATTCATGCGAACCGCGGCCGCGGATACGTATCGGCAGACAAGAACAAGAGAGAGGATCAGCCGATCGGCGTGATTCCGATCGATTCGATCTATACTCCGATTACTCGTGTCAATTACAGCGTAGAAAATACGCGCGTCGGCCAAGTTACCAACTATGACAAACTCACACTTGAAGTATGGTCTGACGGCAGTATTCGACCGGAAGAAGCGGTAAGCTTGGGCGCCAAAATCTTGACGGAGCATCTGATGCTCTTCGTCGGTCTGACCGATGAAGCGAAAGACGCCGAGATTATGGTTGAGAAAGAAGAGGACAAGAAGGAGAAAGTACTCGAGATGACGATCGAGGAACTCGACCTGTCCGTTCGTTCTTATAACTGCCTGAAGCGTGCCGGCATCAATACGGTACAAGAATTGATTACGAAAACGGAAGAAGATATGATGAAGGTCCGCAATTTGGGACGCAAATCTCTCGAAGAAGTTCAAGAAAAGCTCGAAGAGCTCGGACTTGGACTAAGAATGGAAGATTAACAGAAGGAGGTTGCACAGATGGCTGCATACAAAAAGTTAAATCGTGACTCCAGCTCGCGTAAAGCATTGTTTCGTGACCTGGTAACCGACTTATTTATACATGAGCGCATTCAAACGACAGAAGCGAAAGCAAAAGAGTTGCGTTCGATCGCAGAAAAATTGATCACGTTGGCTAAACGGGGAGATCTTCACGCTCGTCGTCAAGTCGCTACTTTCGTTCGTCGTGAACAAGCGAACGAAAATCAAGACGCGATTCAAAAACTTTTCTCCGATTTGGCTCCTCGCTACGCTGAGCGTCAAGGCGGATACACACGTATCCTGAAGCTTGGACCGCGTCGCGGTGATGCTGCGCCTATGGTTTACTTGGAACTGGTTGACCGGGCATAAGAGAAAAAGGTTGTGAAAGGGTGGACGGGATCTTTTGATTCTGATGAAACCCTTTTTTTGTACGTATGTGCGCCTTGATTCCAGTCCCAGTTCACGGAGGGCTCGTCGTGAGAAATATTTGCATGACGGTAAGCTACGATGGAACGTCTTACAACGGCTTTCAATCGCAGCCAGGACTAAACACGGTACAAGACCGACTTGAGCGTGCCATTGCTTTACTGGCGGGCGAAGAGGTCAAAATAACGGCATCCGGACGTACGGATGCCGGGGTGCACGCACGAGGACAGGTGTTTAACTTTCTAACATCTTCCCAAATTCCGCTGAACCGTTGGTGCATGGCCATTAATGCCAGACTTCCGGATGATATACGGGTTTGGGATGCGAGGCAGGTAGCGGACGATTTTCACTCCCGGAGATGGGCCAAGCGGAAAACGTATCGTTATTCGATACGCGTCGGTAAGTATATGGACCCGCTAAGACGTCATATGGAGTTTTATCACCCTACAGCGCTTCGCATAGACGCGATGAGAGAAGCGCTGACCTACGTAGAGGGCGAGCATGATTTCACTTCTTTCTGCTCTATCAGAACGGTGGCTCCGAGCCGTATTCGAACGATATACGAAGCGCGGCTGGAGACAGAAGAGGCGGACAAGCACCTGCAATCCAGCGTGTTCCATATTTATTTGACCGGGAACGGTTTTTTATACAATATGGTTCGGATCATTGTCGGGACGTTGATGCAGATCGGTGAAGGCAAGCGGGAAGCTTCGCACATGAAAGCGATTCTCGAAGCCAGAAATCGCGGTTTGGCCGGTCCGACGGCAATGGCGCACGGTCTTATGCTGTGGGAAGTTTTTTATGAGGATTCGCCGATAATTACTTGATTCCTTGGATGGGATATAGTATATTATTAGATGGTGTTTCTTTGACTGGCTACCCCACGGCCCCGGGTCTTGAAACCGATGAATAAGTATATGAATGAATGTGATGAAGATAGATCTAGGAGGAACATTTACATGCGTACCACATATATGGCGAAGCCAAATGAAGTAGAACGCAAATGGTACATCATCGATGCGACCGGCAAAACGCTTGGCCGTCTTGCCAGCGAAGCGGCTGCCATTTTGCGCGGCAAACATAAACCTGAATTTACTCCGCATGTGGACACTGGCGATTTCGTTATTGTCATCAACGCTGAGAAAATTCACCTGACAGGCAAAAAGCTCCAAAACAAAAAATACTATCGTCACTCCCTGTATCCGGGCGGTTTGAAAGTAGCTACCGCACAAGAGCTTCTGAATACGAAGCCTGAGCGCGTATTGGAGTCGGCGATCCACGGCATGCTTCCGAAAAACCGTTTGGGCAGCCGTCTGAAAACAAAGCTTAACGTATATGCCGGTTCGGAACATCCGCATCAAGCACAACAACCTGAAGTTTGGGAACTTCGCGGTTAATAAAGGGAGGACTGTCTTGTGGCACAAGTACAATATTATGGCACCGGCCGTCGTAAGCACTCGGTAGCACGCGTACGTTTAGTACCGGGCGAAGGCCGTATCGTAATCAATAAACGCGAGCTGGACGAATACTTCGGCTTGGAAACATTGAAACTGATCGTAAAACAACCGTTGAACTTGACAGAGACGTTGTCGAAATACGACGTTTTGGTTCTTGCTCATGGCGGCGGGATCTCCGGACAAGCCGGCGCGATCCGTCACGGAATTTCCCGTGCGCTTTTGAAAGCAGATCCGGAATACCGCGGTCTTCTGAAAAGAGCCGGATTCCTGACTCGCGACCCTCGTATGAAAGAGCGTAAAAAGTACGGCTTGAAAGCCGCTCGTCGCGCTCCTCAGTTCTCGAAACGTTAATTTGCAACAGCAAAGCCTTTCCGATTATCTTCATCGGAAAGGCTTTTTTCAATCCCATCTTGCACCGTTTAGGCAAATCCCTAATATGATGCAAAATGGCGAAGTACAAAAATTTTAAATTGACAAAAAGTCCGTATCAATTATAATTATTAATAAATCACTAAAATCTTATTATTATACTCGGAATTATCTCGCGGGAGGTTCATCAGACTATGAATTTGTTTGAAAAAGAAGCATTGATTACTAAAGCTGCCGAAGAATTTGAGAACAAGACTCCACAGGAACTTTTAGCCTGGGCGGTAGAAAGATTCCCGAATATCACCTTAGCCTGTAGTTTCGGAGCTGAAGACGTCGTCCTCGTCGACATGCTCCAAAAAGTTAGTCCGAAGACGGACATTTTCTACCTGGACACGAATGTGCACTTCAAAGAGACCTATGAAACGCGTGACCGTTTGCAGCAGCATTACGGCCTTGAATTCGTACAAGTACTGCCGAAACTGACGCTTGAGGAGCAAGCTGCCGCGCATGGAGATCAACTTTGGAAGAACGACCCGACTCAATGCTGCAACATTCGTAAAGTAGAACCGTTGACGGACATCTTGAAAAACTACGACGCCTGGATCACCGGCATTCGCCGCGATCAAGCGCCAACACGCGCGAATGCGAAGAAAGTCGAATATGATGTGAAGTTCGGACTGGTGAAGTTTAACCCGCTGGCCGATTGGACCTCTGAAGACGTATGGAACTATATTCGCTCCAACAACATCATATACAACCAACTGCACGACCAAAACTACCCTAGCATCGGTTGCGAGCATTGCACCAAACCGGTAGCGCCAGGCGAGGATCCGCGAGCAGGCCGTTGGGCGGGCTTCGAGAAGACCGAGTGCGGTCTGCACAAATAACGTATACTTAGAATAACGATCATTCGGCAGGAGGAAGCGGAATCATGGGAACAACGATACAACCGCATGGCGGCACGTTGATTAATCGTGTTGTAGACGGCGGCGAAAGAGAACAGCTTTTAAACCGGGCGGCAGGACTGCATCAGCTGCGCATTAACACTTGGGCTATTTCCGATCTGGACTTGATCGGTGTCGGTGCTTTTTCGCCCTTAACCGGATTTATGGTTGAGCAGGATTATCATTCGGTCGTAGAGCGCATGCGACTGGCCGACGGGACGGTTTGGAGCATCCCCATCACGCTGGGCATAGATGAGAAGGAAGCTGCATCGCTGCAAATCGGCCAAGAGGTTGCCCTTGTAGGCGAATCTGACGGTATTACGTACGGACTCATTAAGGTAGAGAGCATCTACCAAGTCGATCAGAACCACGAAGCGGTCAAAGTCTTCAAGACCGACGACCCGGCTCATCCGGGCGTGCAGAAGCTTTTCACCAAGCCGTCCACTTATATCGGGGGTCCGGTTCAAGTATTGAATCGTCCGAAGCCGGAAAAGTTCGAAGATTTTTACTTCGATCCATCGGAAACTCGCCGTATTTTCGCAGAGAAAGGCTGGAAGACGGTTGTCGGTTTCCAAACGCGTAATCCGGTTCACCGGGCGCATGAATACATTCAGAAAAGCGCCATGGAGATCGTCGATGCGCTGTTCCTGAATCCGCTAGTCGGGGAAACGAAGTCCGATGATATTTCCGCTGAGATTCGGATGAAAAGTTACTTGGTTCTCTTGGAAAACTATTATCCGCAAGACCGCGTGTTTTTGGGTGTGTTCCCTGCCGCTATGCGCTATGCGGGACCGCGTGAAGCGATCTTCCATGCTATGGTTCGCAAAAACTACGGGTGCTCGCACTTTATCGTCGGCCGGGACCACGCCGGCGTTGGCGATTACTACGGCACCTACGAAGCACAGGAAATTTTCAGCAACTTTACGGCTGAAGAGCTTGGGATTACTCCTTTGTTCTTCGAACATAGCTTCTTCTGCACCAAGTGCGGCAACATGGCCTCCAGCAAAACATGCCCGCATCCGTCATCGGATCATCTGCATCTTTCCGGTACCAAGGTTCGCGCGCTGCTGCGCGACGGTCAATGTCCGCCGCCGCAGTTCACCCGTCCGGAAGTGGCGGAAGTGCTGATCGAAGGCATGAAAGAGCCTGAGTATCAGGTATAAGCATAAGGTATAATTGTCCACCTCGTCCCATATAGATGAAAGAGAGTCTATGGGAAGGCGAGGTGGATTTTTCATGTTCCGAAGAAGAAAGAGGGTCGTTGTCTGGCTAACCATGCACAGCGGGCTGAAAATCGTCATGTCCGCGCTGCTAGTGGCGTTAATGCTATTTATGTTTACATATGAACTGCCCGCAAGCAAAACGTGGACCTACTGGACGACGCCCCTTTCCGGCAAAATCATCGCCTTGGACCCGGGACATGGGGGACCGGACGGAGGCGCTAGCAGTAAGGAAGGCTTGGTGGAGAAGGAAGTGAATCTGGCGATAACGCTTAACTTGCGCGATTATTTGCAACAAGCGGGGGCGTTAGTGGTCATGACGCGAGAGGACGATCGCGACTTGGCCGATCCTTCAACCAAAGGGTACAGCAAAAGAAAAACCGAAGACCTGCTGAACCGTGCACAATTTATTTCACAGCAAAAGGCTGATATGTTCATCAGTATACATATGAACGCCATCCCTTCGACGAAATGGACTGGGGCGCAAACGTTTTTTTATCGAGGTAATCATGCGGATAACCATACCCTTGCCACATTGATTCAGGAAGAGATTAAGAAAAATTTGAAAAATACCGATCGGATCGCGAAACAAGCGGACAAGGAAATTTATTTGCTGAAAGCAATGAAAATCCCGAGCGCGCTAGTAGAAGTCGGATTCCTTTCCAACCCGGCCGAAGCCAAACAGCTTGGAGATCCGACGTATCAGAAGAAGGTAGCCGCATCGATATACCAAGGCATCATTCGTTACTATTCCGGTGAAAAAGTGGGAAGCCCATAAAAATGTGGTATAATAGCCTCAGTGTATCGATCCATTAAATTTGAATAGAACGGCTGAGGTGACACTGTGCTGACCAGAGAACAATTACTTGCATCGGCAAGCGAACTGCGAGATCCTGTTTTCGGACTCGGGCTTGTCGAATTGAACTTTATTCGCGATATGATGGTGAAGGAAAACCAAGTATCGGCTACCGTGCTTCTGTCGGTAGAGGACGATGCTTATAAGAATCGCCTGCAAGAACAAATCACCCAGGCGTTCAAAGGCAGTGGAGCGGACCATGTGCATTTACGCTTCCGTCAGATCTCGGACTTTGAACGCAGCGAGGCGGAACGTAAGCGTCCCGCGAACGATCACATCGAGCAGTCACAGCCTGCAGCGGCGCCTAACACCCCGTCACCCGGCGTCAATGTGTTGGATCCGCATTCAGGTGTAACATTCATCGCAATTGCCAGCGGAAAGGGCGGTGTCGGAAAATCAACCGTAACCGTTAATTTAGCGGTAGCGTTGGCTCGCCTCGGGAAGAAGGTGGGTCTAGTTGATGCCGATATATACGGCTTTAGCGTACCGGATATGATGGGCATCGAGGATCGTCCGCAATTGGTCGATAATCGAATCATTCCCGTCGAACGCTTTGGCGTTAAGGTCATTTCCATGGGATTTTTCGTTGAGGAGAACACGCCGGTCATTTGGCGCGGACCGATGCTCGGCAAGATGCTGAGGAACTTCTTCAATGAAGTCGAGTGGGGCGAACTGGATTACTTGCTGCTTGATTTGCCGCCGGGTACCGGAGATGTAGCGCTCGACGTTCACCAGATGATTCCGCAGAGCAAGGAGATCATCGTGACGACGCCTCATGCGACGGCTGCTTTCGTAGCGGCCAGAGCGGGCGCTATGGCCCTGCATACGAATCATCAAATTCTCGGTATCGTCGAGAACATGTCCTACTACTCCTGTAGTGCTTGTGGACAAAAGGATTACGTATTCGGTCGCGGCGGCGGCGCAAAATTGGCGGAAGAGCTTCATGCCCCGCTGTTGGCGCAAATCCCGCTCGGCGTACCGGACAACCATGTAGCCGAACCGGATTACTCGCCGTCCGTATATAAAGCGAATAGTGAAACCGGACGTATCTATTTGGAAGTTGCCGGCCGTGTTATCGATGGAATTAATAAAGAAGGATCGGCGTAACCGCCGATCCTTTTTCGCGTAGGTTATTGCTGCTGCTTTTTTTTCTGGCCTCCGGAATCGTTAGAGTCATCTTCACCGTCTTTTTGGTCATCGGAGCCGCCTTGCTCTTCTTTGCCGTCATCCCCACCTCCGCTGTTACCGCCGCCACCACCGCCGTTCTGGCCCGCTTGTTGTGCCTGCTGCTTCGGCATCGATTCCTCTTGAAGCACCTTCTTCATCAAGTCCATCAGCTCAAGCCGAAACAGCGGGCTTTGCAGCGATTCCTGGATGACTGTCTTTACTTGCGTCCGGTAGGGAGTCGTTTTCATCGTATCCAAAAGCATCGTTTCGAAATCCGGGCTTTTCATGGCATCAAGCATCTGCTTCTGATATTCGGGGTCCTTCATCAGATCTTTTTGAAGTTTCTTCGTATCTTTTTCGATCGCTTTGGCGAATTGGCCGGCGAATTTCGGATCGCTGATCATGTTTTGCAGAAACTGGTTGCTTTGCGTATCGACAAGCACATCTTTAACGGCCAACTGCAGCTGCTGGGTATCACCGGCCGATAACAGCTGCAGTCTGCTGTTCTCATGAATAGTCGCTTCTTGAATGGCTTTTCGGCCGTCTTCGGTTTTTAAAATATCGAGAACCATCGATTTGGTGTCTTTGTAGGCATTTCCGTTGGCGCCTGAAGCTTGAGTATCCGAACCACAGGCTGTCAAGAGGCCGGCGATCAGGACAGCGGGTATTAAGTAACGGCTACGTCGCGTTCTCATCCGGTCAAGCTCCCTTCAATTGGTTTAAGCGTAGTATTCGTCACAAGGTATTCATTTAACACAAATGTCGTTAGCATTTTATTGTGAACGTTGGTAGAATTAACTGTTGATACGACTAGTGATGGAGGTTAAACGAAAGTGACGATAAGAAAATGGTTTTACTTGTTCTGGACAACTCTGGTTGTCGGAGTTGTGGTTGGAACACTTACCGGTCTTACGATGCAGTTGACCGATCAGGAAGCGGTGTTAAGCGGCAAATCGATCAGTCACACGCTCATTGTTTCCTTATTGGTCAGCGCGACCTTTAGCGTGCTCAGTCAAATGGGCTTTTTCGCTTACTTAATCGTCCGGTATATTTTTATGGGCATGATGCCCAAGAAGTGGATATGGGATTACCTGCAAATCATCCTGATTGTCATCGTACTGATCGACCTTGTTTATTTGCGATATACGAGTGCGGAAGGTGAAGTATCATTCGTACCGTACCTCTGGCTTCCCCTATTTATTACAGTTGTTTCGTTCGTTGTCGCTTGGTTCAAGGTCAGGTGGACGAATCCGTCGGCATGGATTCCGACCTTGTTTTTTATGATCGTCGTCACGGCGCTGGAAGCTCTGCCTGCGATTCGCGAGGATGATGCGGCCTCAACCATTTTTATGATTATCCCGCTGCTGGCTTGTAATGCATGGCAAATCTTAATCCTGCAAAAAGTATTGCAAACAAGCAAAGAGCCGCAGTAGCGGCTCGTCAATTCGTCCATTAATCGATGCGTTTCATCGTTTGATCTTCGACCGGAGGCTTGTTGTCGACTTGCGTTTGCTTCATTAATTGACTGACGGTGACGAATTCGTAACCTTTTTCGCGAAGCTTGTCGATAATAACAGGCAGCGCTTCATGCGTTTCTTTACATGAATCGCTCGCATGCATAAGTACAATATCGCCGGGATGTGCTTTCGTAACCACACGGTTGACAATGTTTTCAACACCGGGGTTTTTCCAATCGAGCGAATCGGTATCCCACTGAATAACCGTGTAATTCAACTCGTTCGCAATACGCAGCACGCGCTTGTCGAAGTCGCCGTTCGGCAACCGGATTAAATTCGGATTTTTCTCGGTTACTTCGCTGAGAATAGTATGAGCCGTTTTGATTTGGGTGCGGATCTCTTCATCGCTAAGGCTGCTGTAATTCACATGCTTATGACCGTGGCTGCCGATTTCCCATCCGGCCTTAACGATACGCTTCACGATGTCCGGATGGCTTTCGCTCCAGGGCGAGGATAAGAAGAAGGAGGCGTTCTTCACCCCTTTATCCTCCAATACCTTCAGAATCGGTTCGGTCCGTTTGTCGCCCCAGCTGATATCAAAGGTCAATGCGATGAGCTTCTTTTCTGTAGGCACGTTGTATACCGCGGCAGGCTCGTTTTGCGAGAAGACCGAGACATTCCCGCGCTCAGAGTAAATAATGCCGGCCGCAAATAGGACCGCGACGCAAATGATGAGGGCTTGCTTCAACTTTTTACCGTTCATAACATAAAAGAAGTTCACCGGATTGGCCTCCTCTGCCCGTTGCCTATCCATTCATGTTCGAAAGAAAGGCTTGTTTACGTTCTTAGTCTAAATGTATGCTCGTACCACTAACTTATGCCCGATAGGGAGGATTCCGAATGAACTTTAAACAAGCTTTGGTGCAATTGGGTAATCTGAAACACTACTTGATTGCCTCAGCGCTAGTGTTTTTCGCATCGATGTTGATGGGGGCGTACGACCCGGGACGCTTTCAATTTATGATCGATTTCGGCATCGAAGCGATTAAGAAAATTGCTCAGGACGCGGTCGAACAACCGAATGCACAGTTGTCGTTATTTTGGACAATCTTCTTAAATAATGCCAGAGCGGCTCTGCTGGTCATCGTTACCGGCGCATTTTTCGGAATCTATCCGTTGTTTTTGCTTGTCATGAACGGCATTTTGTTAGGCTATGTATCCGCTAATGTAGCCCAGCAGGACTCGCTCTTTAGCGCCGTAAAAGGTATTCTGCCTCACGGGATTTTGGAGCTGCCTGCGATTATCGTAGCCTGTGCGTTAGGGCTCCGTTTCGGCATTTTGGCGGCCAAATGGCTCATTTCATTCGCAAGTCCGACTCGGAATAAGCTCGTATCGGATCAATTTAAAATCTATTTCCGAACAGTCGTTCCCTTGAGCATACTCATTGTAGTTACTCTTTTGATTGCAGCCCTCATTGAAAGCACAATTACGTTCTCGCTTGTTCAAGGTTAAAAAATATCGATTCCTACACTCATAAAAATGCCCAAAACTGTGCATAACAGTAAAGCGAGTGAGGCGTTTTGAGGTAATGGTATGCTGCAATAGGCGCCGGGACTCACTTGGTCTTAGCTCTATTGCGGTATACCTTTTTTGCGTCTCACGATTTCCGATTCGGGAAAGGAGTCCAACTTCAATCATGCTAGGATTTTTATTTAACGAACGCGAATGCAGAGAATTGGATTACGTCTTGCGCAAGGAACTCGACGAAATGTTGTTCGATTTGAATGATAAGCGAATCGATGCTGATATTAAGATTGCCATCGAGTCCAGATACAAAATTATTTTCAGAATGTATGCACGACTGGCTTCTCCGAAGGAAATCTCCAGGTATGCGCGGAATCGGATGTACCATTAAAGAAACATTAGACTTAGGCTTGACATGATCCAGATGGATATGATATTTTATTACTCGTTGTCGAATCGGAAGCAAGCATGATGAAATCCGGTTGAAACTGGAAAATAAATAATGCTTGCAATCGACTAGGCACATGTGGTATATTATAAAAGTCGCCGCTAAACGAAGCGACAATATATGACAAAGAAGAAATGGCGTAACGACGCGGCTTTGTCAGTCAATTGCCCTTTGAAAACTGAACATCGAGTGAGTGCTTTAAATAAGAGATAGCAATATCTCAGCTAGCTTCAACAATGAGCAAGTCAGCTTTCTACATTAATGGAGAGTTTGATCCTGGCTCAGGACGAACGCTGGCGGCGTGCCTAATACATGCAAGTCGAGCGGACTTATCCTTCGGGATAGGTTAGCGGCGGACGGGTGAGTAACACGTAGGCAACCTGCCTGTAAGATCGGGATAACTACCGGAAACGGTAGCTAAGACCGGATAGCTGGTTTCTCCGCATGGGGGAATCATGAAACACGGGGCAACCTGTGGCTTATGGATGGGCCTGCGGCGCATTAGCTAGTTGGTGGGGTAACGGCCCACCAAGGCGACGATGCGTAGCCGACCTGAGAGGGTGATCGGCCACACTGGGACTGAGACACGGCCCAGACTCCTACGGGAGGCAGCAGTAGGGAATCTTCCGCAATGGGCGCAAGCCTGACGGAGCAACGCCGCGTGAGTGATGAAGGTTTTCGGATCGTAAAGCTCTGTTGCCAAGGAAGAACGCCTCGGAGAGTAACTGCTCTGAGGGTGACGGTACTTGAGAAGAAAGCCCCGGCTAACTACGTGCCAGCAGCCGCGGTAATACGTAGGGGGCAAGCGTTGTCCGGAATTATTGGGCGTAAAGCGCGCGCAGGCGGTCTTTTAAGTTTGGTGTTTAAGCCCGGGGCTCAACCCCGGTTCGCACTGAAAACTGGGAGACTTGAGTGCAGGAGAGGAAAGCGGAATTCCACGTGTAGCGGTGAAATGCGTAGAGATGTGGAGGAACACCAGTGGCGAAGGCGGCTTTCTGGACTGTAACTGACGCTGAGGCGCGAAAGCGTGGGGAGCAAACAGGATTAGATACCCTGGTAGTCCACGCCGTAAACGATGAGTGCTAGGTGTTAGGGGTTTCGATACCCTTGGTGCCGAAGTAAACACAATAAGCACTCCGCCTGGGGAGTACGCTCGCAAGAGTGAAACTCAAAGGAATTGACGGGGACCCGCACAAGCAGTGGAGTATGTGGTTTAATTCGAAGCAACGCGAAGAACCTTACCAGGTCTTGACATCCCTCTGACCGGTACAGAGATGTACCTTCCCTTCGGGGCAGAGGAGACAGGTGGTGCATGGTTGTCGTCAGCTCGTGTCGTGAGATGTTGGGTTAAGTCCCGCAACGAGCGCAACCCTTGAACTTAGTTGCCAGCATTCAGTTGGGCACTCTAAGTTGACTGCCGGTGACAAACCGGAGGAAGGTGGGGATGACGTCAAATCATCATGCCCCTTATGACCTGGGCTACACACGTACTACAATGGCCGGTACAACGGGAAGCGAAGTCGCGAGATGGAGCGAATCCTTAGAAGCCGGTCTCAGTTCGGATTGCAGGCTGCAACTCGCCTGCATGAAGTCGGAATTGCTAGTAATCGCGGATCAGCATGCCGCGGTGAATACGTTCCCGGGTCTTGTACACACCGCCCGTCACACCACGAGAGTTTACAACACCCGAAGTCGGTGGGGTAACCGCAAGGAGCCAGCCGCCGAAGGTGGGGTAGATGATTGGGGTGAAGTCGTAACAAGGTAGCCGTATCGGAAGGTGCGGCTGGATCACCTCCTTTCTATGGAGTCCAAGTCACCTGCAGGGTGGCGGACAAATCTACAGCAGCACCACTGCTGTATACAGAAGCACTCACTTCGATGTTTAGTTTTGAAAGGCGCAATAGCCTTTCAGTAAAGTTTGTTCCTTGAAAACTGGATAAACGAAACAAAGCAACAAATGTTGAAACAAAATCCGGTACGACTTCGGTCGTACAAGTGATAGCTGGATAAGCTATAAAGAGCACACGGAGGATGCCTAGGCACCAGGAGCCGAAGAAGGACGTGGCGAACAACGATAACGCCTCGGGGAGCCGTAAGCAGGCATTGATCCGGGGATGTCCGAATGGGGGAACCCGCGTGAGGTAATACTCACGTACCATGCAGTGAATACATAGCTGCATAGGAGGCATACGAGGGGAACTGAAACATCTAAGTACCCTCAGGAAAAGAAAACAAAAGTGATTCCGTCAGTAGCGGCGAGCGAAAGCGGATTAGCCCAAACCAAGGAGCTTGCTCCTTGGGGTTGTAGGACGCCGTCGTGGGTGCAGCAGGTTAGGCGAACAGGCCTGGAAAGGCCGGCCATAGTGGGTAAAAGCCCCGTAACCAAAAGTCTGCGAACACCCTAGGCGTATCCTGAGTAGGGCGGGACACGTGAAACCCCGTCTGAATCCGGCAGGACCATCTGCCAAGGCTAAATACTCCCTGGTGACCGATAGTGAAGCAGTACCGTGAGGGAAAGGTGAAAAGAACCGCGGGAGCGGAGTGAAAAAGAACCTGAAACCGTGTGCTTACAAGAAGTCAGAGCCCGTTCATGGGTGATGGCGTGCCTTTTGTAGAATGAACCGGCGAGTTACGTTTGCAAGCAAGGTTAAGGTGAGAAGCCGTAGCCGCAGCGAAAGCGAGTCTGAATAGGGCGAAATAGTTTGTAGGCGTAGACCCGAAACCGTGTGATCTACCCCTGTCCAGGGTGAAGGTGCGGTAACACGCACTGGAGGCCCGAACCCACGAATGTTGAAAAATTCGGGGATGAGGTGGGGGTAGCGGAGAAATTCCAATCGAACTCGGAGATAGCTGGTTCTCCCCGAAATAGCTTTAGGGCTAGCCTCGGGAGATGCGTCGTGGAGGTAAAGCACTGATTGGGTGCGGGGCCCGCCAAGGGTTACCAAGTCCAGTCAAACTCTGAATGCCACAGACGTTATCCCGGGAGTCAGACAGTGAGTGCTAAGATCCATTGTCAAGAGGGAAACAGCCCAGATCATCAGCTAAGGTCCCCAAGTGTGTGTTAAGTGGGAAAGGATGTGGAGTTGCACAGACAACCAGGATGTTGGCTTAGAAGCAGCCACCATTGAAAGAGTGCGTAATAGCTCACTGGTCGAGTGACTCTGCGCCGAAAATGTAACGGGGCTAAACACACCACCGAAGCTATGACGAGCGCAATTACTTGCGCTGGGGTAGGGGAGCGTTGTATGCGGGTAGAAGCTGGATCGTGAGGACTGGTGGACTGCATACAAGTGAGAATGCCGGTATGAGTAACGAAAAGATCAGTGAGAATCTGATCCGCCGTAAGCCTAAGGGTTCCTGAGGAAGGTTCGTCCGCTCAGGGTAAGTCGGGACCTAAGGCGAGGCCGAAAGGCGTAGTCGAAGGACAACAGGTTGAAATTCCTGTACCACCGTGAACCGTTATGAGCAATGGGGTGACGCAGAAGGATAGTGACGCGAGCTGATGGATGCTCGTCCAAGCAGTGAGGCTGGTGTGCAGGCAAATCCGCACACCGTAAGGCTGGGCTGTGATGGGGAGGGAAATTTAAGTACCGAAGGTCATGAGTTCAGGCTGCCAAGAAAAGCCTCTAGCCAGGGAGAAGGTGCCCGTACCGCAAACCGACACAGGTAGGCGAGCAGAGCATGCTAAGGCGCTCGGAAGAACTCTCGTTAAGGAACTCGGCAAAATGACCCCGTAACTTCGGGAGAAGGGGTGCCTCGGTAGGGTGAATAGCCCGAGGGGGCCGCAGTGAAAAGGCCCAAGCGACTGTTTAGCAAAAACACAGGTCTGTGCGAAGCCGCAAGGCGAAGTATACGGGCTGACGCCTGCCCGGTGCTGGAAGGTTAAGGGGAGCGGTTAGGGGCAACCCGAAGCTGTGAACCGAAGCCCCAGTAAACGGCGGCCGTAACTATAACGGTCCTAAGGTAGCGAAATTCCTTGTCAGGTAAATTCTGACCCGCACGAATGGCGTAACGACTTGGGCGCTGTCTCGACGAGAGATCCGGTGAAATTTTAATACCTGTGAAGATGCAGGTTACCCGCGACAAGACGGAAAGACCCCATGGAGCTTTACTGCAGCTTGATATTGGACTTTGGTACGATCTGTACAGGATAGGTGGGAGCCTGGGAAGCCTGCGCGCCAGCGTGGGTGGAGGCGCCGTTGGGATACCACCCTGATCGTATCGGAGTTCTAACCTGGTACCGTGAACCGGTACGGGGACAGTGTCAGGTGGGCAGTTTGACTGGGGCGGTCGCCTCCTAAAGAGTAACGGAGGCGCCCCAAGGTTCCCTCAGAATGGTTGGAAATCATTCGAAGAGTGCAAAGGCATAAGGGAGCTTGACTGCGAGACAAACAGGTCGAGCAGGGACGAAAGTCGGGCTTAGTGATCCGGTGGTACCGCATGGAAGGGCCATCGCTCAACGGATAAAAGCTACCCTGGGGATAACAGGCTTATCTCCCCCAAGAGTCCACATCGACGGGGAGGTTTGGCACCTCGATGTCGGCTCATCGCATCCTGGGGCTGAAGTAGGTCCCAAGGGTTGGGCTGTTCGCCCATTAAAGCGGTACGCGAGCTGGGTTCAGAACGTCGTGAGACAGTTCGGTCCCTATCTGTCGTGGGCGCAGGAAATTTGAGAGGAGCTGTCCTTAGTACGAGAGGACCGGGATGGACGTACCGCTGGTGTACCAGTTGTTCCGCCAGGAGCACGGCTGGATAGCCAAGTACGGACGGGATAAGCGCTGAAAGCATCTAAGCGTGAAGCCCCCCTCAAGATGAGATTTCCCAATTCGTAAGACCCCTTGTAGACGACGAGGTTGATAGGTTCGGGGTGGAAGCGCGGCAACGTGTGGAGCTGACGAATACTAATCGGTCGAGGGCTTATCCAAAAAGATTTTCACTATTGTGAAGTCAAAGCATTCAGCATGCTAAGTTTCGTATCCAGTTTTCAAGGTGCAAGCCGCCTTGAATGGCAAGATCTGATGTTTCGCGGCAGAAGCATCAACATCCGTTTGGTGATGATGGCGGAAGGGAACCACGCGTACCCATCCCGAACACGAACGTTAAGCCTTCCAGCGTCGATGGTACTTGGACCGCAGGGTCCTGGGAGAGTAGAACGTCGCCAAGCGGATGCAAGTAAATTTATTATCATTCGTAACGTTCCCTGATAGCTCAGTTGGTAGAGCACTCGACTGTTAATCGAGTTGTCACAGGTTCGAGTCCTGTTCGGGGAGCCATGCTTCCATAGCTCAGTAGGTAGAGTGCATCCATGGTAAGGATGAGGTCACCGGTTCGATCCCGGTTGGAAGCTCCACGAGGCCCGTTGGTCAAGGGGTTAAGACACCTCCCTTTCACGGAGGTAACAGGGGTTCGAATCCCCTACGGGTCACCATCATGGAGGCTTAGCTCAGCTGGGAGAGCATCTGCCTTACAAGCAGAGGGTCGGCGGTTCGATCCCGTCAGCCTCCACCATGCCGCTGTAGCTCAATTGGTAGAGCAACTGACTTGTAATCAGTAGGTTGGGGGTTCAAGTCCTCTCGGCGGCACCAGCTTTTATCACAATGGGGATTAGCCAAGCGGTAAGGCAACGGACTTTGACTCCGTCATGCCTAGGTTCGAATCCTAGATCCCCAGCCATGCGTGAGCCATTAGCTCAGTTGGTAGAGCACCTGACTTTTAATCAGGGTGTCGTAGGTTCGAGTCCTACATGGCTCACCATTAAGATCACGCATGCGCGTATGGCGGAATTGGCAGACGCACCAGACTTAGGATCTGGCGGGAGACCGTGGGGGTTCAAGTCCCTCTACGCGCACCATATTGTTGCGGAAGTGGCTCAGGGGTAGAGCATCGCCTTGCCAAGGCGAGGGTCGCGGGTTCGAATCCCGTCTTCCGCTCCATTTTTTTCACTCATGTATATGTGCCCTTAGCTCAGCCGGATAGAGCGTTTGACTACGAATCAAAAGGTCGGGAGTTCGAATCTCTCAGGGCACGCCATTTTCAATTCATAGGATTATTACAACGGGACGTAGCTCAGCTTGGTAGAGCACCTGGTTTGGGACCAGGGGGTCGCATGTTCAAATCGTGTCGTCCCGACCATTTTTTAACTTCAATGTTGAAGCAATATGCGGGTGTAGTTCAATGGTAGAACTCCAGCCTTCCAAGCTGGTAGCGTGGGTTCGATTCCCATCACCCGCTCCATACTTTTAAGCGCCAAAAACCTTTGTATGATGAAGGTTTTTTTTGTTTTTCCAGGGAGCCAAACTTTCTTTGAGGATAAAATCAGTGGATTTTAAACGTTGGAGACGAACTCGTGGCCCGTAATTTTGCGCTTGTTCTCCGGATCGGATACGCCGGCATGCTTGCCGAGCAACCGGTCGCGCACGATCTTGACGACCTTCATATCGATCTCCCCGATAAACAGACGTCTCCATGACGCCTTCCGCTTCACCATTGCGCAGCAGGCCGTGGTCAATAAAGATACACGTCTGCCGTCTGTGCGGCTTGAAATCGCCTTCCGCTCTTCCGTACCCGCGCTTGTCCGCACACTCGACCTTACCGTCCAGTTGGTACGACATCAGCTGCATGCCGCAGCAGATATCGAGCAACGGCACGCCCAGCTCGTAAACACCCGGATCGACCTTCGGCGAGTCCTCGCCGTTGACGCTCGATGGACAGCCGGGGAAGACGATACCCTGGGTTCAAACTCGCGTGCTTGTCCATCGACGTCGAATAAGGCAGCAGCTCGCTGTAGAACGCCGAGGTCAAGGATCCGGCACCCGGTCAATTTGGTTGTACGGGCCGCCAATAACCCTCCCTAAATATCCAAATGCGAAAAAAGCGTCAAGATCGGCGGAGATTAAGACTGCTCGGCAATCTGCTCCCAGTTCGGGTCCTTGATCTCCACCTCGTAGCCGACGACAGACTGCTTGTAGTTGTCGCCCCACTTTTTCATCATTTCCAATATAGGGATAATCGATTTGCCGTGTTCGGTGAGAGAATACTCGACTTTCGCTGGATACACCGGATACACTTCGCGGTGAATCAGCAGGTCTTCCTCCAGCTCCCGTAGCTGGTTCGTTAATATTTTTTGCGTGACGGGCAGAAGCATCTTCTTCAGCTCGCAGAACCGCCTTGTTTCCTGTTGACCCAGGTACCAGAGAATCATTGGCTTCCATTTGCCGCTGATAACCGATATCGTCAATTCCTTTTCGCATAAGAACGTTTTTTTGGGCAAGCTCATGCCGTCCCCTCCTAAATCGGTATCTATTTGGAAACCAGGTTTCGAGAAAGTGCGCTATTTCCAAGTGTTCACATAGGAATTATAATTTTAAATATCAGAACTGTAAAGAGGCATCTCGGAGGTGAATGAACATGCATGCCGATTATGACGTGATCGTGGCGGGGGCCGGATCGTTCGGCATGAGCGCAGGATATTACGCAGCCAAGGCGGGTGCGCGCGTTCTGATGATCGACTCAGGCGACCCGCCTCATACCCTCGGCAGCCACCATGGCGGAACCCGGATATTCCGGGCGGCTTATACGATGGGCGCCGCGTACGTCCGTCTGGCTCTGCGGGCTAACGCTCTCTGGCATGAATTGGAGCAGGACTATGCAAGCCTGCGTACGGAGCAGGATTTCAGTTCGGGGCCGTTGTTCGAATGTACGGGAGTCGTCAGTATCGGTCCGATCAGCTCCCGCTTCATCCGAAGCAAGCTTGAGAGCTGCATCGAATTCGGCATCGCGCACCGGCGGCTGACCGCGGCAGAAGCAAGAGAAGAGTGGCCAGGTCTGTTCGTTCCCGATTCGATGGAAGCTCTCTATGAGCCGAATGCCGGCGTACTGCACAGCGAGCGCATCCTTCGCGTCTACCGCGAGCTGGCACTTCGGCATGGCGCGAGGCTGCTCCCCTATACAGAGGCGCTGTCGATTGAAGCGACGCCGGATGGCTATGTCATCCGGACGACGGGCGGAGATTATTACGCCAAGCGGGTATTGGCAAGCGGAGGAGCCTGGATCGGCAGACTGCTTCCGCAACTGGAGGCAGTAACGCCGATTCGCAAAGCGGTCGGTTGGTTCGAAGCTCCCCGCGAACAGTACGGAAGCGGGCAACTGCCCGCATTTATTATCAATAATGGCGGGGATGAGGAGTATTTCGGATTCCCGGACCTGGACGGCGGTGGTCTGAAGATCGGACGCCACGACGGTGGCGTAACGGCGGTATATGGAAATCCGCTGCCGGCTTTCGGCGCTTACGCCGAGGATGAATCAGAGCTGCGCTACGCTCTGAATCGTTTTCTCCCGGACGTCCGCCGTTTGCGCAGCGGGCAGGTCTGCTTGTATGAGCGATCGCCTGGGGAACGTTTTCTGATCGGGGAAGTCCCCGGGAGATCAGGCTTGTGGTTTGCCGGAGGCGGCTCGGGCCACGGCTTCAAGTTCGCCAGCGCGATCGGCGAAGCGTTGGGCACGACACTCGCGTCCGGCGAGACGAGCCCGGAGTTGGATTGGCAAGCTTTCTCATTACATTCATAAGGAGCGTGTATTCACGATGGACTTTTTATCGCAATGGCGATTTTCGAAAAATCCCGCTTTTCCTCGCTGCTTGCCGGCGCCGCCCTGCTGCTGGTAACCGCTCTGACGGGCTGCGGAGGAGATAAGAATACGCAATCGGCAGCTTCTACAGCCCCTGCGGCTTCGACCGCACCAAGCGCATCCGCCCCGGCGAGTAACTATCCGAAGGTCATCCGGATTGGCTATCAGAAAGGCAATACGCTGAACATCCTCAAAGCGCACGGAAATCTCGATAAGCGGCTCAAAGATCTTGGCATTTCCGTCGAATGGAACGTCTTCCCCGGCGGCAATAACGTCATGGAGGCTCTCGCTGCCGGCCAAATCGACTACGGCAACGCGGCGGACGGCTCAGGCGTATTTGCTCAGGCGGGCGGCAAGACCTTCGTCTACGTGGGCAATGATCTGCCGAACCCGGAAGGTATGGGCATCATGGTGCTCAAGGATTCGCCGATCCAAACGATCACGGATCTGAAGGGCAAGAAGGTCGCTGTCATCAAGGGGGGCAACCACCACTACCTGACGGTGCTGGCGCTGGAAAGAGTCGGCTTGAAGGCCAACGACGTCCAATATGTGTACGTCAAAGACGCTTCCGAAGGACGCGCCGTATTCGAGACGAAGCAGGTTGATGCCTTGGGTTCCTGGGATCCTTTCTTCGCCACCGTGCAAAACGACTTGAAGCCGGTCACGCTAACCGACGGCGCGGATTATTCGCCCAACCGCACCTTCTACTATTCGACCAGTGAGTTCACAAGCAAGTACCCGGGTCTGGTCAAGATGATCCTCGAGGAAACCGATGTCTCCGACAAGTGGGCGAACGGCAACAAAGAGGAAGTTGTCAAGCTGCTGACGCAGGAGCTCGGCATCGACGAGCAGGCGATCCGCACCGCGGTCGGACGGCGCACGTTCGGCGTCGAAGCGATCACGCGGGATACCATCGCGCCCCAGCAGCAGCTGGCGGACGCGTTCTACCGCATCGGTCTGATTCCGGAAAAATTGGATGTCAGCAAGCTGATGCCCGTAGACGTGCCGTGGAAGCCGAATGTAAGCAAGTAAGAAAACTACTATCAGGGTTAATTCCGAACTTAAACTTACCGATGCGATAAACGGAAAGAAGGGATCTGCATGAAACCGAACTCGCGACAAAATCGCCAGGACTACCGACGTATAGCGGTGGACGTGATGCTCCCCTGGCTGGTTCCGGTCCTGATCGTCATCGCTTGGCAAATTGTTTCTTCGCTTCAATTCGTATCTGCCAAGCTGTTTCCGTCGCCGCTGACGATCGCCGAGGCCGGCTGGAAGCTGCTATCCTCGGGGCAGTTGTCGCATCACATGGGCATCAGCCTGCAAAGGGCGCTGGTCGGCTTGCTGATCGGCGGCGGTCTCGGCTTCCTGCTCGGTGTTGTCAACGCGATCTTTAAGACGTCGTACAGGCTGTTCGATACGACGATCCAGATGATTCGGAACATCCCCCATCTGGCCCTCGTTCCGCTCGTCATCATCTGGATCGGGATCGGCGAAACGTCGAGAGTATTTCTTGTCGCGATCGGCGTTCTGTTCCCGGTTTACGTCAATACATATCACGGCATCCGGAGCGTTGGCGGCGATTATATCGAGATGGGCAATGTCTACGGACTGAAGCCCTGGGAGATTTTCCTCCACATCCTTCTGCCGGGCGCGCTGCCTTCGATCTTCGTCGGATTGCGCTATGCGCTTGGCGTCATGTGGCTGACCTTGATCGTCGCCGAGACGATCGCCACAAATGAAGGCATCGGCTACCTAGCCATGAATGCCCGTGAATTCATGCAAGCCGACATCATCATCCTCAGCATTATTCTATATGCGCTGTTCGGCAAGGTGGCCGATCTGGCGGCCAAGCTGCTCGAACGACGTTTGCTGCGCTGGAATGCAGCTTATCAACCCTAACCAAGGAAGAGGGATGCATATGGCTATCTCAGCTGAAGCGGTCTACCCGGAGGAAGCGCCTCGCGGCAAGTCGGGCGCGAAGATTGAGCTGCGGCAATTGGGCAAGGTTTTTAACGACACCGCAGTGCTTCGCGGGCTGGATCTCTCACTGGAGCCCGGACAGTTCGTCGCTATCATCGGACGCAGCGGAAGCGGCAAGAGCACCCTGCTGCGGCTCATCGCCGGTTTGGAGCGGCAAACGGAGGGTCTGGCGTTCATCGATGGCGAGCCGTTGTCGGGAATATCGCCGGGCACGACGGTTATGTTCCAGGAGGCGAGACTGCTTCCGTGGAAAAAGGTGATCGACAACGTCGGCATCGGCTTGAGGGGAGATTGGCGGAAGCGGGCGGAAGCGCGGCTCCGGCAAGTCGGTCTGGAAGGCCGCGCCGAGGAGTGGCCCTCCGTTCTGTCGGGCGGCCAGAAGCAGCGGGTGGCCCTCGCCCGGGCGCTTATCCGCAACCCCCGTCTGTTGCTGCTCGACGAACCTCTGGGCGCGCTTGATGCGCTAACCCGACTGGATATGCAGCACTTGATCGAGCGGCTGTGGCAGGAGCAGCGGTTCACGACGCTGCTCGTCACGCATGACGTGACGGAAGCGATCAATCTCGCGGATCGCATCATTCTGATCGAAGACGGAGCGGTCGCGCTGGATCTGGCGAATCCGCTGCCCCGTCCAAGGACGACCGCGGATCCGGTGTTCAGCCAATTAGAGAAAAAGGTGTTGGATCGCATCATGAGAATCACAACCGAATCGACTGGAGCTGACGTCATATGAGTGGACTAGAACGGATGTTTATACGAACGCCGGAGCAAGAGGAGCGGTTCTCGCTGATCGGCGAACTGGCCGATACGTTCATCGAAGGGGCCCAGGCAGCTGATGAGAGCAACAGCTTCGCTTACCCGCACATCGATGCGCTGCGCAAGGCTGGTTTCCCGGCTTACACTGTTCCTTCCGAATGGGGCGGACTCGATATCTCCTTGTACGAGTTCGTGCTTTTGCAGGAGCGCTTGGCACAAGGCGATGCGGCGATCGCGCTGGGCATGGGCTGGCATCTTGGAGTCATATTCGATCTCAACGAGAAGCGCCCCTGGAACGATGAAGTCTACGCCGCTCTGTGCCGCGACGTGGTCGAGCGCGGAGCGCTCGTCAACCGGGCTGCTACCGAAGCGGATTCAGGCAGTCCGGCACGGGGCGGCAAGCCTCGTACGACGGCGGAGCGTCTGCCAGACGGCGCTTACCGGTTGAACGGCCGCAAGACGTTTACGACGCTGTCGCCGGTGCTCGACTATTTTATCGTAACGGCTGTGCTGGACGATTCGGAGACGGAATTCCTCGTACCGCGCGAAACGGCTGGGCTGTCGATCGATCCGACTTGGCGGATGGTCGGGATGCGGGGCACTGCCAGTCATGATCTCGTCCTGGAAGATGTGACCGTTCCGGAGGATGCGCTGGTCTATACAGCGAAGAAAGCTTACCATCAGTCTCCCAGTCCGTATCTGCTGCACATCCCGGCTTGTTACTTGGGGATCGCGCTGGCCGCTCGCAAGGAAGCGCTGAAGTTCGCCAAGGCCTATCAACCGAACTCGCTGCCGCACGCTATTCTATACGCGCCGAATGTCGAGCAGCAGTTGGGCCAGATTGACTTGGAGCTATCCGTGAGCCGTCATTATTTATACGCGATAGCCGCCCGTTGGGACGAGCTGCGGGGAAGACCGGAGGCGTCTACGCTTATTCCGGAGCTGGCAGCGGTCAAAGCGTTCGCGTTGCAGACGGCGCAGTCCGTCGTTGACAAGGCGATGCGGATCGTCGGCGCTCACGGGCTTGCACAATCTCATCCGCTGCAGCGTTTATACCGCGACGTACGGTTCGGCCTTCACAACCCTCCGATGGAGGACTTGGTGATTGTCCAGCTCGGGAAACGGGCCGTTAGGGAAGCGGAAGAAACGGAATGGCGATGACCTGCGGGAAGCCGGCTATATTCATCGCGAGCGATATCCAGTATAGGAAGACAGCCCGACGATAACCGGCGTCGCGAGCACGACCGCCGCTTGGGCCCACAGGAGCCCTTGGAGCCGGTCGTTGGCCGCTCCAGCCGCAGGCGGCGGCCCCTCTGTCTCCAAGCCCTCCGATATCAGAGGGACCTCTGTACCGACTTCCCTTGCCGCTGCGACCTGTCGCGCCTCCGAAAGCAGACCAGCGAACCGCTCCTCCGTCATCGGCCGGACTGCGAGTGATCCGGGGCTACAGCGGAACTGTACCGGCTCTACGTCCGCGTCAAGCTTCGCGAAACGGTAGCCCCGAGCCTTGTAGTAACGGATAATCTCGGGAAGCGCCGCTACCGTCTGCTCTCTGTTCTCTCCGCCATGCAGCAGCACGTGCGGCGTCCGTGGAAGCTTCGCGGGAGTCGCTTCCTTTACGATATCCGCCGCGCGGGCGTTTTTGCGCAGCGCATCACCGCTGTCCACATTCCAGTCTTCTTCGAGGGGATAATACCAGCCCGTCAAGACGGTTGCCTACGGTCGTTCCACTCGTCAATCGTTCGAAGGTCCACTTTAAGAATCTCGCATATTATGAAGGGCTATTGTCACGGTCGGATTAGGTGTCCCATATTCAAGGTTTGGGTAGTGCTTCAAGGAAACATGGATCTCCCGACCATGCTTTGATTGCGAAATCCCCTTTCGTTTGCTTGCTTCACTCAGCTTCATTAGAGGCCACTCCTGATACGTTTGCCTCCATGCTGCCGAAAATGGAAAGTTAATATACCAAATTATAATTGGCATAAAATACTTAGGTGCTATAATATTCAGGCTTATCCGCTTTGATATGCAGACTCAGGACTTGAAAGTCAAATTTCCTGGCGTTAATGCTGCCGGCGAACAATTGTCCGTCCATCCCGGAGCCGGAGAGAAACGCAATTGCTATAGAACGGAAAGGATAGTTTATCACCGAGTCGAACTGATCGCCGCCAAGCCATCTCGAGCCATTGCTCCACACATCTCCGACAATGAACGCGTCCGGCTTTGCATCCTTGACCCTCGTGCGAAATTCCCGCCAAAACCGGTGGTCAATCTCGTTGGCCACAGCAAGACGCCAGCCGTCGATGCCGACCTCGCGAATCCAATAATCAGCGCCTTCCAGCAAGTAGTCTTTGACCTCCGGGTGAACCGTGTTTAATTTAGGCACGGAAAGTCATAATAGCCTCCAGACGGGACAGGCAGCTCACCATGAACACCCGTTTCCACGAGCCATGCCGTTTCATCGGCCGCACTTACCCGATACCCGTAGGAAAATCGTTTAAAAGCGGGCTTTACTGCGGTTTCCCAGTAATCGAACCGTGCATCCGAAGCGATGAGCGTCATGTTCTGCTCGATGTAAGTCAAATCCCACTCGACTTGTCCCCCGCGATAAGCACTGCTTCCTCGACATCGCCGCGCTTCGTCCGCAGCCGGAGGTGGACGGTTTCCTCGTCATACGCATGACCCCAAATTATTGCGAGTCGCGTGATACAGACATTCCCGCAGCATAGCAGCCCCCTGCGTTCATCGTATATGAAATCACTACGGACTTATGAAACCGAAGATCGGTGGTTATAAACAGGGAGAATGGGTAAAACATGAAAGTAACCCTATCCAAGCAACTTGAAGACCGTAAGCATTCCAAAGTCATCATCGGAGAACGAATAATTTGGGAGTGCGGGTAATCCGAATCGGAATAAGATGTTTTTTTCGCTTTAGCGCATAAATGGACTACATGCTTGTCCAGGGTTGTGTTAAAATAGAGGTTATGACTTGCTTGTTTAGGATGGAGGAAAACCATGTCGGACTCAACTGCAATTATCAACAAAAACACGTCCAACAATTTGCTGCGCCGAGACGTAAGGTTTTTGGGGCATATTTTGGGCGAGGTGCTTGTGCATCAGGGCGGTAATACGCTGTTTACCATCGTAGAGAAAATCAGAGAGATGAGTAAAGCTCTGCGTGCCCAATACACGCCGGAAATGTACAAGGAATTAAAGGAAACGGTGAGCGGACTGGCTCCGGAAATTCGCCACCAGGTGATTCGGGCCTTCGCGATTTATTTCCAATTAATCAATATAGCGGAGCAAAATCACCGCATTCGCCGTAAGCGCGATTATGAGCGTACCGCCGGCGAGAATGTGCAGCCGGGGTCGATCGAGGACGTCGTGCGCGAGTTGAAAAGCTTGAACATCTCCGCCCCGGAAGTGCAAGAGATGATCTCCGGCATTTCGCTCGAGCTGGTGATGACTGCGCATCCGACGGAGGCGACGAGACGGGCCGTGCTCGACATTCACCAACGCATCGCCAAAGACGTGGAGGAGCTCGATAATCCGAATCTCACATTCCGTGAACGGGAGCAGCTTCGCGAGCAGTTGCTCGGTGAAGTCATCACCCTCTGGCAGACCGATGAATTGCGCGATCGCAAACCGACCGTCATTGACGAGGTGAACAACGGACTTTATTATTTTGACGAGACGTTGTTCGACGTGCTCCCGCAGGTGTATCAGGAGTTGGAGCGCTGCCTGTTGAAATATTATCCGGAGGAATCGTGGCACGTGCCGACCTTCCTCAAGTTCGGTTCCTGGATCGGCGGAGATCGGGACGGCAATCCTTCCGTGACGTCGGATATTACGTGGCAAACCCTAACCATGCACCGCAAGCTGGCGCTCGAGAAATATGAGGAAGAGCTGCGAAAGCTGATGGCCCATATGAGCTTCAGCAAAAATATCGTCGAAGTGACCGGCGAGCTTCTCGACTCGATCGAGCAGGACCGTAAAACGGTAGATTTGTCGAACGACGAAGGCTGGCGCAATGAGAAAGAGCCTTACCGCATCAAGGTGCGGTTCATGATCGAGAAAATTCGCAACAGCGGAAACCCCAATATAGCGGACAAGAAAAAATATACGAATCCGGATCAATTCATGGCCGATTTGCAAGTGATTGAGCGCAGCTTGCGCAATCACTATGCAGATTTCATCGCCGATGCATATGTACAGAAACTGATTCGCCAAGTGGAGCTGTTCGGCTTCCATCTGGCCACTCTTGACGTGCGCCAGCACAGCAAGGAGCACGAGTCGGCGATGACGGAAATTTTAGCCGGCATGAGCATCTGTCCGAACTATGCCGCGCTGTCGGAGCAGGAAAAGATCGAGCTGCTGACAGCGCTGTTGAACGAGCCGCGGCCGATTACATCGCCGTATATCAAATACAGCGAGTCGACGCAAGAGTGTCTGGACGTGTACCGCGTCATTCAGAAGGCGCAAGCCGAATTCGGCCGTGCTTGCATTTCCAGCTACTTGATCAGTATGACCCAAGGCTCGAGCGATTTGCTTGAAGTTCTGGTGTTCGCCAAAGAAGCGGGATTGTACCTGCACGAAGCGGACGGGTCCGTCACCTGCACGCTGCAGTCCGTACCGTTATTCGAGACGATCGACGACCTGCATGCCGCGCCGGACATTATGTCCACGCTGTATCAAATTCCGGCGTATCGTAAAAGCCTGGCAAGCAGGAACAACCTGCAGGAAATTATGCTCGGCTATTCCGACAGCAATAAGGACGGCGGCGTTATTACCGCTAACTGGGAGCTGCGCGTAGCGCTCCGCAGCATCACGGCCGCAGCGAAGAAATACGACGTGAAGCTGAAGTTCTTCCACGGCCGCGGGGGAGCGCTCGGTCGCGGCGGCATGCCGCTGAACCGCAGCATCCTGGCCCAGCCGGCGGACACGGTCGGCGGCGGGATCAAAATTACGGAGCAGGGCGAAGTGCTCTCGTCCCGTTATTCGATTAAAGGCATCGCCTACCGCAGCTTGGAGCAGGCAACCTCGGCGCTCATTACGAGCGCGCTGTGGGCCCGCAATCCGCAGCAAGACGCTTCGGAGGAGCGGTATGAATCCATTATGCGGGGGATCTCGGAGAAGGCGCAGCAGAAGTATCAGGATTTGATTTTCCGCGATGCGGATTTCATGTCGTTCTTCAAGGAATCGACGCCGCTGCCGGAGATCGGCGAGCTGAACATCGGTTCCCGTCCTTCGAAACGGAAGAACAGCGATCGTTTCGAAGACTTACGCGCGATCCCATGGGTGTTCGCATGGACGCAGTGCCGTTATTTGCTGCCAGCCTGGTATGCGGCCGGCACCGGATTATACAGCTACTATCAGGAAAAGCCGGAACACTTGGCTACCATGCAGGATATGTATAACAACTGGTCGTTCTTCCGCGGCTTAATCGACAACTTGCAGATGGCTTTAGCGAAAGCGGACCTGTTGATTGCCAAGGAATACGGCAGCATGATCAAGGACCAGCAGGTCGCGAAGCGTATATATGAGCTGATCGAGGAGGAGTACCGGCGAACCTCCGATTTGATCCTGCAAATTACCGGACAACAGGAAATTCTCGATAACGTGCCGGTTATCCAAGAGTCGATTCGCCTTCGTAATCCTTATGTAGACCCGCTCTCTTACATGCAGGTCGACTTGTTGTCGGAGCTTCGCGCAACGCGCGAGGACGGCGGCGAAGACGATCCGCTCCTGCTGCGCGAGGTGCTGCTGACTATTAACGGCATTGCGGCCGGCTTGCGGAATACGGGTTGATCGACGGAGGATCTCCCGTCATTTTGAAATAACATACGACAGGGCCGGGAGCTTGATTCCATCATGCCACCCGGCCTTTCTATGCTGTGTACCATATAGTATAGACCGCTTTGACGAAGCTTGATGTGTCACCGGCGACGTGCTGCTATTTCCATGTATTTGGATGACGGTGCGATAGGCGCGATCGTTATCCGTCGCCGGCTGAAACTTAGCTACCTGACCGCCGTATTGATGATTATGTCGGAAGTGTGGCTTTTCGTGAACAGGCCCGCGGCGGCGGCAGCTGCGGCCGTGTCGGTGTATTTTCTTTTGCATGAGACTGTACAGGGGGTATAGTGGTTTGGTATGCTGTGCATATTGACAGGAATAGTGAACGCGGAAAGAACGGCGTCGTCCTGAACAATCTGAACGGACCTGGAGCTCAGACGAGGCAACGTTCGGAGTGGAGGTAGATCGGTGAATCATATGGACACCCGGCTCGCCAAGCTCGCCCGAGGCGGGGATCGAGCGGCTTTCGCCGAATTGGTGGAGCTGTATAAAGATAAAATTTATCATCTCGCATACCGGATGCTGCACAACCGCCATGAAGCGGAGGAAATCGTGCAGGAGACGTTTTTGCGAGTGTATACAAATTTAGAGCGGTATGACGATCAGCAGAAGTTCTCCACCTGGATTTACCGGATCGGCACCAATCTGTGCATTGACAGGCTCCGCAAGAGGAAGATCACTTACTCGCTGGATGCAGAGATGAACGACGGAGAAGGCAACGACTGGTATTCCACGCTGGCGAGCAACGATCAAACGCCGGACCAGCATGTGG
Organism: Paenibacillus sp. JCM 9796; assembly: GCF_055379675.1. NCBI lineage: Bacteria > Bacillati > Bacillota > Bacilli > Caryophanales > Paenibacillaceae > Paenibacillus > Paenibacillus sp. JCM 9796. Next base: position 2,380,112 of record NZ_AP043723.1, on the reverse strand, counting down.
AGCTATCGGAGACGCAGGCGCAAATTCGCGATTCGATCGATACGCTGCCGGAGAAATATAAGGCGGTCGTCGTGCTGCGGTACTTGCAGGATTTGTCGCTACAGGAGATCAGCGAGGCACTGTCGATGCCGGTTACGACGATTAAGACAAGACTGCATCGGGGCCGGGAATACTTGCGAAAAAAATTGGAAACGCTGATTTAGTTTTTTTGAAACGACTTCGTTGCTGCTGCGTATGGTATTACACGACGGATTAGGGACACAGAAGAAAGGAGTGGCTCAAGATGGATTGCAAGGAAGCCCTCCCTTTGTTGCACGAATACTTGGACGGAGGCTTGAGCGCTGCTCAGTCCTCGCAGTTGAAGGAGCATTTGCTTGGATGTGCGGATTGCCGGGCGCGTCTGCAGGAGTACGAAAAGATGGAAGCGCTGGTCCACGCCTGGACCCCGCCCAGCGTACCTGACGATTTGACCGAGAAGATTATGCGGGCGCTGCCCCCGGTCAAACGACACAATGCGTTATACCGCTTTATTCGCAAGCATCCGGCGGCGTCGGTTGCCGCGGTCTTCGCCATGGTGATGCTTTCGTCCTTCCTATCGACGTGGAATGACGATCAAGTGCTGGCGGTGAAAGGCCCGGATCTGCAATCGGTTGTCATCAAAGGGGACACGGTTTACGTGCCGGCAGGCAGTATAGTGGCCGGCGATTTGACGGTGGAGAACGGGAAATTGCAAGTGGACGGCGATGTGAAAGGCAATGTGGTTGTGATCGACGGTTCGGTGAATTATGCTTCCACCGCACACATCTCCGGTCAAATCAAACAAATCGACGAAGTATTCAGTTGGGCTTGGTACAAAATGAACGCCTGGCTTGCGCAAGTCTCGGACGTTAAATAGATGATGCGACCCCATTCCTGTAATCCTCCCGGTTCTCTTGTAGAGAGGGGAGGGTTTTTTGTTGCAAATATGGTATTATAAAGAAGCACGCTTAGAGAGACAAACATCTGCGGTACGGTTTGGGGGCTAACGCGATGGATTGGATTACGGACATCCGTATTTTAGATATCGTTGATATATTAATTGTGAGTTATGTGATCTACAAACTGATTCTGGTCGTACGGGGAACAAGGGCCATTCAGTTGTTGAAAGGGATTCTGGTCGTTGTCGTAACGTGGGCGTTCAGCTCATGGTTCAAATTGAACACGCTGCAGTGGGTGATGAACCAGATGTTCACGTTCGGTCTCGTCGGCGTGATCATCATCTTCCAGCCCGAGCTTCGGCGCGCGCTCGAGCAGCTCGGGCGCGGCAAGCTGTTCAGCCGGTCGACGCCGGAAGAAGACCAGGACGTCAACCGGAAGATTAACGAGGTGCTGAAAGCGATCGATTACATGGCGAAGCGGAAAATCGGAGCGCTTATCGTGTTCGAGCGGGAGACGGGGCTTAACGATTACATCGAGTCGGGGATTGCGATCGAATCGCACATCAGCTCGGAGCTGCTGATTAACATTTTCATCCCGAACACGCCGCTGCACGACGGTGCGGTTATTATACGCAGGCATCAGTTGATGGCGGCCGGCTGTTATTTGCCGTTGTCGGAGAATCCGTTCATCAGCAAGGAGCTTGGGACCCGTCACCGGGCGGCAATCGGGATGGGTGAGGTATCGGATGCGATGTGCATTATCGTCTCGGAGGAAACGGGACAAGTATCGGTGACGATGAACGGGCACATTTTGCGGGATATTAAGGAAGATGCCTTGTTATCGAAAATGTTCGAGGAATTGAAGCCTAAGGCAAAGACGAAGGAAAAGAGCGCGATAAGCTCCATGTGGAAATGGAGGCGGCGAAACTAATGGATCAGTGGCTTCGCAATACGAATGTCATCAAAATTGTGGCGCTGGCAATCGGCATTCTGCTCTGGGCGGTCGTCCGGATGGACGGGGGCTCGGTTACGGGATCGACCGGTCTCGAGATCGTCGAACAGCAAATCGGGAACGTCTCGGTGACCCCGAAATACGACAACAGTACGTTCTTTGTCGAATCGATCGATCCGCCCCAAGTGACGGTCACGTTATCCGGGCGTGAGTCTGTATTGAAGAAAGTGATGAATACCGGCAATTTCTCCGTCGAGCTTGATCTGACGAAGGTGGGGAAAGGGGAGCATGTGCTGCCCTTGACACCGGTCGGCTTTCCGTCGAATGTGACGGTGAAAGTAACCCCGGCTACGGTGAGAGTCGTGATCGATGAGAAGGGGAACAAATCGATGCCGGTTACGATTAACGTCACGGGGATCCCGGGCGTCGGCCTGAAAGCGGGGCAGCCGGTTGTGAAGCCGAAGCAGGTGACGGTATCCGTGCCGAGCCGCATCTATGACAAAGTGGACTCGGTTCGCGCTGATGTGAACGTGGAGAAGGCGACATCGGCCGTAACGAAACATGCCACGCTGCAGGCATTCGATAAAGACGGCAATGTCATCGAAACGGCGACGATCAGTCCCGCAGTCGTGGACGTCGAAGTGCCGATTACGAGTCCGTTCACGCTGGTGCCGCTGCAGATCAAGCTGGTCGGCGAGCCCCCGCGCGGGTTTGGTGTAGCCTCTGTACGGCAAAGCACCGACAAGGTAACGGTTTACGGGGCGCAGAATGTGCTGGATCGGATGGAGTTTTACGAAGGACCGCAGGTGGACTTGACGAACTTGAAAGCGGACGAGGAATTCACGCTGACGATTCCGCTGCGCAATGACGTGAAGCAGCTGGATCCGGATAAAGTAACAGTCAATGTGAGCATTGTGCCGTCGGTGACGAAAACGTTGGAGGCCATACCGTTATCGTTCGTCGGGCAGAATGACGGCTTCAATACGAAGGTCGTGCTGCCGGAGTCAGGTCAGCTCAACTTGACGGTGGAAGGCGCGCCCTCGATCATCGAGAAGCTGAAGCCGCAGGATGTGCAGGCCATTCTCGATGTGAGCAACTTGCCGCCGGGCAAGCATGAAGTATCGGTCACTTGGAACTTGCCGACCTTCGTGAAGAAGGGGCCGACGCAGGACTTCAAGGCAACGGTCGAAATCAGTGCGAAAGCAGAAGCGGTCAATCCGGCTGCGGCGACACCTGCCGCGCCGTAGTCGCCGACCCAGTAACAACGGGCTTCGACAGGAGCTTGGATGATTCTGGCTCGGCGTCGAAATTTGACCCTCCGTAACGAATCAGAGATAATGAGAATAGTGTATTGACAGTAGGTATTGGCTTGGGGGAGAGGACAACAAATGGGGAAATATTTTGGAACGGACGGCGTGCGCGGCGTAGCGAATCAGGAACTGACGCCGGAGCTTGCCTACAAGATTGGCCGCTGCGGCGGGTATGTACTGGCCGGTCAAGTGGAGAAGCCGAATGTGGTCATTGGCTTGGATACGCGTATTTCGGGTCCTATGCTGGAGGCCTCGCTCGTAGCGGGATTGCTGTCCATCGGGGCGAATGTGATCCGCTTAGGCGTTATTTCGACTCCGGGCGTAGCTTATTTGACGCGGGCTTTGAAGGCTGATGCAGGTGTGATGATCTCCGCCAGCCATAACCCGGTTGAAGACAACGGGATTAAGTTTTTCGGCGCGGACGGCTTCAAGCTGTCTGACGAGACGGAGCTGGAAATCGAGCGTCTGATGGATGCCGAGCTCGACGAGCTTCCTCGTCCAACCGGAGGCGATATCGGTACGGTGACCGACAATCCGGAAGCGAAGTTTGCTTATTTGGAGTATATCCAATCCACGGTTCGTTCATCCTTCCAAGGCATTCGTGTGGCGCTCGATTGCGCACACGGCGCGGCTTACGAGCTGGCGCCGAAAGTGTTCGAGGCACTGGGCGCGGAAGTCATCATGGTAGGGGCGCAGCCGAACGGACGCAACATCAACGATAACTGCGGATCGACGCATCCGGAAGCGCTGCAGCGCATCGTCGTGGAGCAGAAGGCGCATATCGGGCTTGCCTTTGACGGCGATGCCGATCGCTTAATCGCTATTGACGAGAAGGGCGATGAGGTTGACGGCGACTTCATCCTTAGCATTTGCGGGCATGCGTTGAACCAAGCCGGTAAGCTGAAGGAGCAAACCATCGTCACCACGGTGATGAGCAACATCGGCTTTTTTAAAGGAATTGAAGCGGTTGGCATGAAAGCGGCGAAGACGGCCGTCGGCGACCGCTACGTCATGGAGGAAATGCGTAAAGGCGGGTACAATCTTGGCGGCGAGCAGTCGGGTCACGTCATTTTCCTCGACTATAACACGACCGGAGACGGCATTCTAACGGCGCTTCAGCTGGTGGACACGCTCGTGCAAGCAGGCAAACCGCTCAGCGAGCTGAAACAGATTATGCGTAAATATCCGCAGAAGCTCGTGAACGTGCGTGTCGGCGACAAGAGCAAGCTCAAGGACAATGCCGCTGTAGCAGCGGAGATCGCCAAAGTGGAAGAGCAGCTTGGCGACAACGGCCGCGTGCTCGTCAGGCCTTCCGGTACGGAATCGTTAATTCGCGTCATGGCCGAAGGGCCGGACAAAGAGCTGGTCGAGGCGTACGTACAGCAAATTGCCGACGTGATCGAGCGCGAACTGGTATAACGCAGGGCAAACAAGCGAACATGAGGTCCCCGGGGCTGATTCATGCAGGCATCCGGGGATTTTTGCATAAGCGACGGTGTTTTGAAAACATAATGAAAATTACTTGTTGCACTTTACGGTCAAAATGAATAAGATGTGATTATGTCTTATTCTAAACAGAAAGGTGGGCAGAGGCAGGAACCCTATAAAGCGCCAGAACTGGAGCGGAATGAAGCAGCTTTCAGCTTGCCTGTGAATCGGTCTTAAGTCATCCGTCAGGAGGACTTCTCTTATTTCCCAGACAACGCGGAGCGGGTGGAAGACAGCTGAATTCGGCCAGTTGACGAGGTGAAGGTGTTCGAAACATTCGGCGGGGACCTTCCGGTGTGCGATCCGAACCGTAAGTCGAACTACAAATCGTCCGGGTGACCGGACAGACAAATGTTCGGCGGGATCAACGACAAATCGAAAACGAAAGAAAAGCTTCTTTCCATGGGACGCCATCTTCGAGAGAGCCGAGCCGGAAAGCTTTTTGGATCGTGCTGAAAACTGAATATTGTGCGCTGTAAGGGCGCGGATGAAGCTTTATTTCTGCACGAAGTTGAAGCTTCCGTGGGAAACATATGTGCATCTTTCGAAGAAAGGCGATAGAGCTTTTCTAAATTAGGAGGATCACGACATATGTGCGGTATTGTTGGTTATGTAGGTAAACGGAATTCCCAGAATATATTGATTGACGGCTTGAAAAAACTGGAATATCGCGGTTACGACTCCGCTGGTGTGGCGGTTTATACGAAGGACGGACTGCAAATCAAGAAATCCAAGGGGCGCTTGGCCAATTTGGAATCGAAGCTCGATGAAGCGCCGCTCGAAGGCAACATCGGCATCGGGCATACCCGCTGGGCGACGCACGGCAAACCGTCGGATGTGAACTCGCATCCGCATACGGACAATTCGTCCAAGTTCTCGGTCGTACACAACGGCATTATTGAAAATTATATGCAATTGAAAGAAGAACTGACGGCAAAAGGCCATGTGTTCGTATCGGAAACGGACACAGAGGTTATTTCCCACCTGATCGCGAGCTTGTACGAAGGCGATATCGTTAAAGCGGTGCAAAAGGCCGTAACGCGCATGAGAGGCGCTTTTGCACTGGGCGTGCTGACCGAGTACGAGCCGGATAAATTGGTCGCTGTTCGTTTGTCCAGCCCGTTGATTATCGGTGTGGGCGAAGGCGAGAACTTCATCGGTTCCGACATCCCGGCCATTCTCGAATACACGCGCAACGTGTATATTTTAAACGACGGGGAAATGGCTCTTCTGACAAAAGACGACGTTACGTTGATGACGTTGGAAGGCAATTTTATTTCCCGGGAATTATTTCATGTCGATTGGGATATTGTTACGGCGGAAAAGGCCGGTTTTGATCACTTTATGTTGAAAGAAATTTACGAGCAGCCTAAGGCGTACCGCGATACGATGGGAGCCCGGATCGATGCGGCCGCATCGAAGGTTGTACTCCCGGAGATTGGGATGACCCCGGAACAAATTCGCTCGATTCGTCAAGTGCACATTGTAGCTTGCGGCACGGCGTATCATGCAGGCTTGGTTGGGAAGTCCGTCATTGAACACTTGGCGCGCATTCCGGTAGAAACCGATGTTGCTTCGGAGTATCGCTACCGCTCCCCGATCATTACGCCGGAAACGCTTGTGATCGTTGTAAGTCAGTCCGGTGAGACGGCCGATACACTGGCAGCCCTTCGTGAAGCGAAGCGCTGCGGTGCTCGGGTTGTCGCCATCACGAACGTAGTGGGCAGCTCCGTCGCGCGCGAGGCGGACGATGTGATTGTTACGTGGGCCGGTCCGGAGATTGCCGTAGCTTCTACCAAGGCTTATACGTCCCAATTGATCGGGTTCTATCTGTTCGGCCTATACTTGGCTCAAACGCTAGGAACAGCAGAAGCGACTTATATCGAGGAAGTGCTCCGCGGACTGCAGGAGCTTCCGGAGAAGGTTGAGCGCATCCTGGAGCAATCCGAGGCGATCAAGGAAGTAGCCGAGCAAATTTCGACGCATCACAGCTTGTTCTTCATCGGCCGCGGGCTCGATTATGCGGTAGCGCTGGAAGGCTCGTTGAAGCTGAAAGAGATTTCGTACATTCACTCGGAGGCTTATGCCGCCGGCGAATTGAAGCACGGTACGCTCGCGCTGATCGAGGAAGGCATCCCGGTTATCGCCTTAGCGACGCAAGACGCGCTGTTTGAGAAAACGGTGAGCAACATCAAGGAAGTGAAAGCGCGCGGCGCTCAAGTGTTTGGCATCCACATGGAAGGCGATACCGAGCTGGCGAAAGCCGTTGACGAAGTATTCGCGATTCCGCAGACGCACCCGCTGCTTGCACCGGCGCTGACTGTTGTGCCGCTGCAGCTGCTTAGCTACTATGCGTCCTTGGCGCTGGGCCATGATGTGGATAAACCGCGTAACTTGGCGAAGAGTGTAACGGTAGAGTAAAGAGAAGAGGGGGCACAGCCCCCTTGTCCCTATGTAAAAAAGTTGTTCGCCGCCGGATTATTTGTCGGCAAAAGCGCAACAATTTGCCATTCGGGATGGCGGCGGCTACCCCATTGTTTTACCGCCAATAGCCTAATTCCTTCTGTACAATGACGGAGGATTAGGCTATTTTAGTTAAAAAAAAGAAAAAGTGCTCCCGAACCTTTGGCGAGGATCCCCGGGAACACTTCTCTCAAAACTCATGTATAAAATACTCCATTTTGGACGTTCTTGCAAGGCCTATTTACGTTTGTACGAGGATCGAGCCCCTGAGATCGAGCTTTGTTGTGAAGCATGCGGGCGATCCCTTCATAAGCACGGACGTTACTACCGGTCGGTGACGACGAAGCATAACCTTTACCGGATTCCCATTTACCGGCTTTACTGCCCTGACTGCGGGAAAACCATATCTCTTCTTCCAGATTTCTTGGTACCGTGGGCCCGTTTTGCGACATGGGTGCGGGAGGCGGCGATCACCCGGAAATTCCAAGGGCTTTCGTATCGACAGGCGAGGAAAACCACAACCACGCCTGCTCTTCGTTATTCCCATAGTACGATGAAGCGATGGTGGAAGCGGCACATCCGGATAGCTTCTTCTGTCGCCTTATGGGTCGCAGGGCAGCTTATCTCTGCGGGGGTCGAAGGAGATCTTCTCCGTATGTATCCTCCAGGCGCAGCTAAAAAACCCGCAGATACCCTCATTTGGCTAAGGCAACTCCTGTCCTGTTACTTCCCTGTCTATTCTTGGAGACAAGGGGTCTTTGCGCTGCTCAATTCAAGGCTGCCCGGTGCTGAATTTCTCTAACCCCCCTTTTCGTCTCCGCCAAAATCCAGAAAAACATCAAACGCCGCATGGACGCCTGTCGAAAAAGGGAACATTCTGGCGGTTTGGCCCGAATCCCACAAAATATGCCTCCTGCACAAGACCATCGTGCCCATGGGATACTGTCTGAGACCTGGATAGAGAGGAGACAATGTTATGAATGAACAAGAACGACAGGCGATCGCCAACTTTCGTTATGGCTTGATCGCACCGCTCGTCAGCCGGAAACTGGAGACGGGCGAACAAATGGCTTTAATGCGGGACATTGTAAGCCACGTGTACAACACGCCAGACGGACGGGAGAAGCGGATCAGTTTACGAACGCTGGAACGATATGTCCACGATTACCGGGAAGGTGGCTGGGAGGCTCTGCTTCCCTCGGTACGGGCAGATAAGTTGCAAGCAAGAGAGACTTCGGACGATGTGCTTGAGAAGGCGAAAGCCCTCAAGCAAGAGCATCCCGGCCGCAGCGTCAGACAGATCATCGCGATTTTGGAGCTCGCCCGGTTCGTAGAGCCGGGAGTTCTGAAAGAAAGTACGCTTAGCAAACAGCTCAGACGCCACGGCATGACGCGAAAGCAGCTTATGAGCAGTGGCTGGAGCGAGTTTCGCCGATTTGAAGCAACACACCGCAACGCCATGTGGCAAGGTGATGTACAGCATACGCTCCATTTGCCGCATCCGGATAAACCGGGCAAAAAAGCAATGGCTTATCTGGTCATCTTCATCGACGATTATTCCCGGTTTGTCGTACACGGGCAATTCTACTTCGAGGAGCGTGTGGCCCGGCTCGAGGACTGCTTAAAGAAGGCCATTCTGAAGCACGGCGTTCCCGAATCGATTTATGTAGACAATGGTGCAATTTATTCCTCGCATCACTTTGAGCGGATCTGCGGGCGTCTAAGGACGGAGCTCAAGCACACAAAGCCCGGCCGCCCCCAAGGACGCGGAAAACAAGAAAAGTTCTTCCGGTTCGTTGACCAAAGCTTTGTCCCGGAAGCTTACGCTTTGATCGAGCAAGACAAGATTCGAACGCTGTCCGACTTGAATCGGTTTTTCTCTGCATGGCTCGAGATCGCTTACCACCAGAAAATTCACAACAGCTTCAAACAGCGCCCGATCGACCGCTACCAGAAAGATGATCACCCGATTCGTACAATCCCGCCGCATGAGCTCGTGGAGGTCTTTCTACTCGAGGAAACCCGCAAAGCGGATAAAACCGGCTGTATTTCGTTACTAGGGCAAACGTTCGAGGTGGAAACGAAGCTGGCCGGCAGCCAGGTGCAGGTCCGATTTGATCCGCACGATCTGAGCTTGATCCAAGTATGGAAAGATGAAGTTCGTTATGAGGATGCCAAACCGCTGAAGCTCCGGGATCCGAAGCAAAAACCAAAGAAGTCTGAGATGGAAACAGCCAACCCGGTGCCTCCCAAGACGGGACTGAACTATGTCGAGCTCCTGGTTGAAGAACAAAAGAGACAGCATCGCGAAACACAAGGGGCGGCTCTTTCGCTCGCTATGAAGGAGGTAAAACAGCCATGATTCGAAGCTTCTTTGGATGGGAGCGAAACCCGTTTACAAGGGAGATTGAGATCCGGCACCTTCATCGCTCCCAGCGCTTTGAGGAGTGCGTTGCGCGGATGCAGTACATGGTCATGACAAGGTCGATTGGCTGTGTCACAGGCGAGATCGGCTGCGGAAAATCTACAGCCGTCCGTTGTCTAAAAGACCAGCTCGATGCAAACAAATACCGGTTCCTCTACTTGTCTGACGCGAATCTGAAGCCCCGGGACTTCTACCGGGAACTGCTTCACCACTTTGGGCTGACACCGAAATTTTTACGCAGCGAAGCAAAGCGGCAGTTTCAGCACCTGGTATGGGATCTCTATGAAAACCAGCAGAAAGTGACCGTTATTGTAATTGATGAAGCACACCTTCTGTCCGGCGATATGCTGCAGGAGGTCAGATTCCTAACGAACTTTAATATGGATTCGGTGTCGCCGCTTGCGCTGCTTTTGATCGGGCAGCCGGAACTGCAGGCGACACTACAGCTTCGCATATTTCGGCCGATTACCCAGCGGATGAACATCCGCTTTCACCTGGAAGGACTATCTTTACAAGAAACGAGGGATTACATTGGGCACCAGCTTGAAGTAGCTGGCAGCACGCATCCGGTGTTTACGACCGAAGCGATGGACGCGATCTATGCGCATACGAGGGGAATTAGCCGTGAGGTGAACAACGTATGTACAGCCGCCCTTCTCGAAGCTGTTCTGCGGAAGGATAAATTGATTGATGCCGTTCACATAAGCCGCGTCTTGACGGAATTTAAGGAGCAGTGAAGCGATGATGGAAGCATACGAAATGCGGTTCCATAAAGGAACCCGTCGATGGAGGGTGTACAGTGGCACAGAGTTGCTTTACCCTCTACACTGCGGAGATGCGATGATGTTTCAGGTAGGAAAGTTCTTCATCCCGTCTAATCTGGAAGTTGATAGTGAATGGTACGTGAAATTTGGCGATACGAAGTTCTGGTTACACCGGAAGGCTACATACCGCGTACAGCCGATCTTTTGAAACCTGTTCCTCAGAGCAGGTTTTTTTAATGCCGCTAGGCAATAGACAAATACCGATCGCTAAGAAAGTGACGGTGGCATTAACAAAAAGCCACCGTCATTGGCGGTTCCGAATTCACCGTCAAAGAAAGTGGCTGATGACAAAAAGTCGGAAAGTAGTAAAGAATGTTGGAAAGTAGTAAAGAATGTTGGAAAGTAGTAAAGAATGTTGGAAAGTAGTTAAGAAAGTCGGAAAGTGAACTTTTTTATCTACATCGAAGAGGGTAGCTGATGGAATATTCCAAGGCTACCCTCTTTAATTTTTGTAGAGAGAGCTGGTGAGATGTATGAATGAAATTGGATATAGAATAAAGTGTATCCGAAAAGAAAACAAACAGAACCAATCTCAATTCGCGAAAAGTATAGGGATTTCCCAAGGTAACCTGAGTGAAAATGAAAAAGGAAATAGTAACCCGTCTGCGGAAACACTAATTTCAATTAGAACCCAATATAATGTGAACCTAAACTGGTTGTTAACCGGAGTTGATTCGAATGATGGGGATACATATGACGACTATTATGAAGAAAAATTAATTGAGGTTTTTAGGAATCTTAATGATTATGATAAAAGGGAAATTATTGAGATTGCACTGTTGAAAGCGAGATTAAGAACTACTGACTAGGCTCAGTAGCGATGGCGAAGGAGTCCTGATAATACTGGTGTCCACTTTAGAAAATGGTGTTCCAAGAAATTAAAGTACTAAGACTGAAAAAATAAAGTGGCGCAGCTAAACCAACGCGCAGAATTTGGCATTGATGGTGTTGTATCAAACCACTGGATTAGAGTATACTATAATAGTCTTATGATTGGAAAATTATTGTTTGGTATCCGAATAAATCCAAATGGACAGCCTTTATGTGTTACTATCGGAACAGTTAATTTTAAAGAAGCTCAGATCATTGATCCTGTTGGTATCTTAGCTCAATCAGGAGGGCAAACGGCTGAATCAAAGTCAGCAATGTCCGAATATATTCGTAATCGTAAAAATGGTTATAATAAATTTACCTATAATCCATAACAGCATTATCAAGGCACTCGCTTATGTGGGTGCTTCTTTATTTTTCCTGCCCCCCGCCCGTTCGTCTAAGTCATTCTAGAATATTTTCTTCATGGTGGTAAAAGAAAATAAACCATTAGACTAAAAAAAACTGATAATCTTACTTTTCCTAAATGTTCGAAGAAAATAAAGTTCTAGACTGAGAAAATAAAGTATTTTCTTAGTGCTTAGGTTAAGATGAGACCCCTGTTTAAGCAATACATGCTACTCGCGTATGTCCAATAATAGGTAATTGGAAATGGAATGTAATGAGGAGGACGTAGCCCAAGCGAAGGCGCGGGAAGCGTTCTTTTTATTAAACTAACTGGCAGAATAATGATTGTAAGGATGGAATTATTACAAATATATTGCATTTGTATGGTATAAATCTTAGGATGGTGAATACTCAGTGATGAATCAAGAGTTGATAAATGCGTTTAAAAATAAAGATATTGTGGCTGTTAAATCATTAATCTCTTCAGGGATCGATTTGAATTATTGAGCCCCAGGAACTGGAACATATTTAGATTACTGTTGGTGTGGATTTCGCGAATATGACTTTGAAATAGTAAAGTTGTTGATTAATAATGGAGCGGAACTTAATGATTCACATTGCCCCGCAATTGTTGGTGCAGCTAGAAGGGGGAATATTTAAGAAGTACAATTTGTACTAGACCGAGGAGCAAACATTAATGCAACATCTCATGTCGGAACAACAGCTTTATGGCAGGCTTCTTATCATCGCCAGTAACGCATAAAATGTTTCCGCTCCTGGTCCTCGCATATTTCAAGTACACATCTCTCTTGAGATAAGATGTACAGTACCTCGCGGAACTGTCCGGAAACATTCCCCTATCTTCAATTCGTTTTAGAAACCCCTTTTCCCCCAAGCAATAATAAGAGGCAAATCAAAGTAACGACTAAGATATTCCAGATACGACTCGGTTTCAGGCCAACCGAAGAAGACTTCATTTTCGGGGGGACCATCCACGCGAGAATGAAAAAGAGTTATTTTTTCCTTTGGTACATTATAGCCATAAAGCATATAGAGCAGCGCTGCCGTCGAGTCGTCACCCCCGGAAGCGGCATCGCAGTTACCGAATATTAGAACCCCGCGTTCCCCGCCTCAGCGGAAACTGCACCGAACGGCAGGTCAACAGGCAGCAGATCAAGATCCAGGCAGTCCACGGTTCCGAAGCGGAAGTCGGCGTCATCCGGCGGCTGAATGGAACGGATAACCAAACCCGCTTTCAATATAGCTTCCGCCTTTTGCAGCCGTTTGATGTCCCCAATCACAAAAGGTCTGCACTTCTCATAAACAACCTGATCTGACAAAGCTTTTACAATCACTTCGGCCGGTCGGTGACTGCTCCAATCTGCCTATATCCCAGATAACCTTCACATTCCGGCCAAGCCGCGAAAACTGCGTACCGGAGTCGGAAGCCCCGGTTAAGTCATCGGCAATGATGCCTAATTCGCTCATCCGTTTCTTGGCTCCTCTATTCATTTTTTCGGAAAAAACAACATGGCCTCGTTGCTTTCGAATTGCTCCGCAGAAGTTCCGAGGGGTAAAAACATCTCCGGTCCAAAAGCGGCCGGAGATGTTTTTATAGCCCTTGCCATGACCCCGGGATTTATTCTCGAACCATTTTAACCGCCAATTTCATCGCAGTGATCATAGCGCCAGGATTGGCTACTCCTTTACCGGCGATGTCAAATGCCGTTCCATGGGCAGGCGTATCCAATACAACGGGAAGTCCTCCGTTTACAGTGACACCTTTATCGAATCCTATTAACTTCATCCCCGTCTGTGCCTGATCATGGTACATGGATACTAAACAGTCAAACGGGTTTTCCTTTAAACGAAGGAAAATCGTATCTGCTGGAAATGGTCCTACTACGTTAAGTCCTTCTTGTTGAGCAGCCTCAACTGCAGGAATAATTTCCTCAATCTCTTCCATTCCAATCAAACCACTGTCTCCTGCATGTGGGTTATATGCAGATACTGCAATCCTCGGGTTCGTAAAACCAGCTTTTTTGAGAATTACATTCGCGAACCGAATTACTTCCAGTACTCTTGATTTAGTAATATGTTGCGCGACTTCCTTCATGGGGATGTGGGATGTAACTCTTGTTACCCATAAATCCTCTAGGACGTTGACTTCACCGAAACCCGATTTATAGTCAAACAGCGACGCAAGTAAGTGAATGTCGTCCTCAAATTGATACCCGCCTTTATAAAGCGCGCCTTTATTTAATGGAGCGTAAACTACACCATCCAATTTCTTGTTTTGGGCGAGTCGAGTTGCGAGTGTCAAGTTATCGCCTGTTGCTTTGCCGGACTCAGCGGAAAGTTTACCTAACGGTAACGTAAGGGGATCGGTGTTTGCCGTATCTATGAGCCAAGTCGTTTCTTCATTCGGGTCGATCTGGTCTATGCTCTCAATCTTTCTGTATTGGAGCGAACAATTAGCAATTTCCGCCCCTAATTGAAAGACCCTCTCATCTCCAATTAATACCCAAGTAACGTCTTCAAATAAGTCCTGATTTTGCAGGGCTTTTGCCACCAATTCAGATCCTATACCCGTCGCATCACCGTACAGAAGCCCCATCGTAACCTTGCGATTGCCGCTCATTTAATCTCCCCATTTCGATATAGTGGATGTAATTTCTCATTCGTTTTGCCTATCTGAAATCATTATATTTTTCGAAGTTTCATAATACAACACGCTAAGAAGAGAGATGTGATGCAAAATATAGCATAGTGTACTAAAATTTTATTGAAATTAAACATTAGTGACCTCCAATGGTTATGTACAAATATAAAAGGTTGTAATATATACTTATCCAGTAAAAATGCCGGCTTTAGAAATAAACAAAGGAGATACCATATATGTTTAAGTGTTTTGTCATAGCACCGTATGAGGGCTTTAAAGAGATGATTCTTAATATAAGAGAAAACTACCCTTTTAGAATCGATGTAGAGATTGGGAATATCCGAAGGGGTGAGGAGCTTCTTAATCATGTAGAGTATCACGGGTATGATGTCGTCATTTGCCGAGGAGCAACCTTTGAGTTATTTAAGAAGCATAGTCAAATTCCAGTTATTGAGATAGAAATTACAAGCTATGACATACTCCGCACGCTTACGATACTTAAAGGATTTAAAGGTAAAATGGGGATGATCGGTTCCGCCAACGTGCTCCAAAATGTCAAACTGATAACGGAGTTATTGGAAATAGAGGTGCTGGCGCAAACAATTGAGACTTTCGAACAATTTGAGCAAGCGGTCATGGAGGCCATTAGGCAGGGGGTTGAAGTTATTATCGGAGATGCGCTTACGGCTTCTCTGGCCGAGTCCAAAGGGATCCAAACCGTCATGATCGCATCAGGCAAGGAAGCTATTGATGGTGCCTTAAAAAAAGTTACGGACCTGTATTATTTCTATAATCAGATCGAGGATGGAAATATCAGGTTCTCATCCTTGCTGGATAAGTTAAATCAAGGGATATTTATCATTGATTCCAATAACCGTATCATCCTGATTAATAATAAAACGGAGGAATTACTTAATCTACCTAAAGAATCAATCACCCAATTAACATGGAAAGAGTGGCTAGAAAAATGGCAGTTGGACGACTTAGCCGGGCTCACGAGCCGGAAGCATCGTTTAATAAATTGGAATCAAAAATGGCTTATCCTTCAAAAATGCCCATCCTCAAAGGATGAACTTATTTTTACCTTGCAAGAGACAGAGCAAATTTTAGATCTCGAGCGAATACTGAGACGAAAGCTAAACGGTGACACCTTATTGCCGGAAGGAAAAGTAACCCTTAAACAGGTCATGAAAAAGCTGAGAGTAGCCGAGGGGGATTTGAGTAACTTAGAAGCGTGGGATCGGGCTTGCAAACCCGTTCTTATTTGTGGAGAGGCAGGCACCAATAAAGGCGTACTCGCAAAGGCTTTATATCATAACTCCCAATTTAATCGAGGCCCTTTTATTGCTTTTGACGAGCATCTCGTATCGCCACCTGAAGTAGTGGTTAACCGCCTTTTCGGGACAGAGAATCAGCAAACGGAAGGGTTAATTGAAAAGGCCCGCGAAGGAATGCTTTACATTAAAGAAATAGGTAAATTACCACTCACAGCTCAGTCGAAATTAAGCGAAATATTGCTAAATCAATCGTCCCGTTTCCGATTGGTGACTTCGAGCTCCATCGATTTACTTTCGGAAGTGCACGCTAACCGATTCCATATGGAGCTTTACTACCAATTGCGGCCGCAATGTATCTCGATTCCCTCTCTGCGCGAACGGATTGAAGACCTGGATGACATCATTCGTTGGTATCTTGCAGAAGTTAGCATGACGATAAACAAGCAAGTCATAGGCTTTAAGCCGGATGTTCTTAAAAAATTAAAGTCTTATCATTGGCCCGGTAACCTGACGGAGCTAAAACACGTCCTGTGCGAATTAATTGAAAGGGCGAATTCGATGTTCGTTACAATGGAAATTGCGAAGCCCATTCTTGATAAGCAATTCTCGATAAATCCTAGAAACCAGCTTGTCCCTGATTTAACTAAAGATATGACCCTGGAGGAAATTGAAAGACACATTATTCTCATGGTACTCGAGCAAGAGGAGTACAATCAGTCCAGAACTGCAAAACGGTTAGGCATTAACCGCGCTACTCTGTACAGAAAAATAAAAGAGCATCTACAAGGACAGACATAACGGGATGTCCCAAACTCCTTCATTCGCCTGATCGTTATTAATATCAATCAGGTGTCCACATTCGCTTGCGGTAATCTCGCGGACTGGTACCCGTAGTCCTACGAAAGCATTTGTTGAAAAAAGAAAAGGTCTCAAATCCGGATTCCTCGGCAATTCGCCCGATTGGCAGATCCGTATTCATAAGCATCCGCTTCGCCTGTTCAATACGGTATCTTGTGATGTACTCCAACGGAGTACAGTCGTACACCATTTTCATGCAGCGAGTGATGTACATCGGATGAAAGCGTAGGCTCGTTCCAAGCAGTTCGTTGCGAAACGGCTCACGGTAATGCATCCGCAAGTAGGTGACGGTTTGTTCGGCAATGCGGTAAACGGAAGACGTATGGCTGTCCGACTTGTCCTGACCCAACGCCAGAAGCAGCTGCTGGAAAGCAATCTGATGCTTCCACTGCACACTGGAACGACGCACCATGCCAAGTAACGACTCCAGCTGCTGATAAACACTGCTGTCTAGTGACAGTCGGCCAAAGCGGGGGATGAATGCAACGAACTGCGATTCTTCCGGGAAGGGCTGCGGAATAGCGGCCCCCTCTGGAACCTCTGACCATTCACCCATCGGTTGAAAATGCAGCCAGTGAAAATGGGTTTCCTCCTCACAGCCTTGTGTCGCATAATGGTATCGATCCGGGCGAAGCAGCAGGAAGGTACCGGCCTCTAAACGCCACTGGCGTTCTTCTTCTCCAATATATAAGCAACCGCGAGTTACCACGAGCAAATCAAACACGCCAATGGAATGACGGCTGGGATGTCGCTGTCCCCTTTCATACACATCTTCTCCACAAATTAGAAAGTGCGGCAAAGGCGGACATACCAATTGAAATGAGTTCATGTGAGCAGGCCCCTTCTTCATCGGAACGTTAGCATTATTCTACTTCGCCCCTCATCGTAACCTTTATTATCTTGATTGTAAATCCAGCTCGTTGGTTTAAATCGGACTAAAAATAGTTGGGAATGTAGTTTTTTGACACTCCTAGCATCCACTACAATGTGGGGGGACATGATTTCAATATTCTTGGGAGGATGGGATGGCATGATGTTAAAACAACCGATTTTTACCCCTTTGCCGCTGGGGAGTATCAAACCATCTGGGTGGATTCGCAACCAATTGAACATACAGGCAGATGGACTAACTGGACATTTGGAGGAGCATTGGGAAGACGTCGGTTCAGACAATGGATGGTTGGGCGGCAAAGGAGAAAGCTGGGAGCGTGGTCCTTACTATGTAGACGGGCTTCTTCCGCTCGCCTACTTACTGGAAGATGAGACACTCATCCGCAAAGCCATGAAGTGGGTGGAATGGGCGTTATCCAGTCAAAGGGAAGACGGCATGTTTGGCCCCAATCACATCACGACCGTTAATAATGATGTGAATAAACGACATGACTGGTGGCATTTTACCATTATGCTGAAGGTACTGACCCAGCATCAAGAAGCCAGCGGTGATGAGCGGGTCATTCCATTCTTAACGCGGTTTTTCCGGTATCTTGACGGGGTGATCGAGCAGATGCCTCTAGAGGGTTGGGCACAAGCACGCGGAGCAGATTTGATGCTGTCCATACTCTGGTTGCATCAACGGACAAATGAAGAGTTCCTGCTTCAGATTGCAGATAAAATAAGAAAGCAAACGTTGGATTGGCCAGGCATCTTCAATGACTTCCCATTTTGGCGAAAATATGAAGGGAAGTTCGATCATCGCACACATGTAGTGAATGTGGCTATGGCACTGAAAACGCCGGCGTTGTTCTATCGGTTGACCGGACAGGAGGAACACCGGGAGGCTGTGTACAGAGGACTGGAAAGCCTAATGAAGTATCATGGGCAAGCCCACGGGATGTTCTCCGGCGATGAGTGGTTATCCGGTACCCATCCAAGCCAGGGGGTCGAACTATGCGCCGTGGTTGAGTACATGTTCAGCTTGGAGCATGTTGCCAGCATCCTTGGGGACGGGAGATTCGGAGACACCTTGGAGAAAGTTGCCTATAACGCTCTGCCGGCTACGATCTCGGCGGATTGGACTTCACATCAATACGATCAGCAGGTGAATCAGGTTGTGTGTAATGTGGCCAAACGTAACTGGGTGAATCGGGATGATGCCAATACGTTCGGACTAGCCCCGAATTTCGGATGCTGCACAGCAAATATGCATCAAGGCTGGCCCAAGCTTGTGTCTCATCTTTGGATGTCCACACAGGATGGCGGGATTGCTGCTGTTGCTTACGCACCGTGCTTCGTTCGTACAACGACGGGTAGCGGCAAGCAAATCACTGCTGAGGTGATCACCGATTATCCCTTTAAAGAAAGCATTCACATCCGGCTTTCGCTGCAGGGCAGCGAGACATTCCCGCTTTACCTGCGGGTTCCAGCTTGGTGCCAAGGTGCCGTCCTGAAGATCAACGGAAGCAGTCAAACGTTCACCACGAAGGATGGTTATGCACGCATCGAACGCGAATGGGGTGACGGCGACGAGATTGACTTGTCGCTTCCGATGGAAGTAAAGCAATCTCGCCGCAGCAACTTCGCGGCAAGCGTGGAAAGAGGGCCTTTGGTGTACGTGCTGCCTATTACCGAAAGCTGGACTTGCATGCGCAACCGGGAACGTTTCAGTGATTGGGAGGTATATCCAGCTTCTCCTTGGAAATACGGTCTAATTGACGGGACGGACACACGTATCACCATCAGTGAAGATGAAATACCTTATCAACCCTATCAGGCATCCAATGCCCCGGTGCGCGTAATACTAAAAGGACAACTGCTGCCCAATTGGGGCTTTGACATGCATTCCGCGGCAACGCCGCCGATGCAGCCAAAGCTGGATCCGACGCAGCCAGTCGTAGATCTGGAGTTGGTCCCTTATGGCAGTGCCCGTTTACGTATTGGTGAATTCCCGGTAGTGCAAAAGTAACGCGAACACAATAATTACTATACAAAAATCCGCAAGCTCGACCTCGGTCGATGCTTGCGGATTTTTTGAGTTATTCTCTAATTTCCGCCTTTATATCTGAATTGCTGTCTAAATTTGTGGGGGGTAATTTTTTCGGCTTTGCAAAAGCATTTCGTGAAGTAGGAGCTGCTGTGAAAGCCGACTTCCTCGGCAATGCGCCCAATCGGTAAATCGGTATTAAGCAGTAAAATTTTCGATTGGTCGAGCCGAACAATCGTTAAATATTCCACAGGTGTGCAACCGTACACTTTTTTCATACAGCGCGTGATGTAGGAGGGATGAAAGTTAAAAATTTTCCCGAGCTGTTCGTAAGTAATTTGCTCTGGGGAATTTTGCCGTAAATATCGGGCCGTATCATCGGCCAATCTACTGACGGCGGAGGATAAAGGCTCTTGTTCAATATGAAGATCAAAGAACAGCTTTTGAAAAATGGTTTGCTCTTCCCAACGGGACGAATAAGCAGGCTGGCCCTTTAATGTGAGTAGATTGCGTATTTGCTCGTAAGCATTGGTCGGATTTAGCAATTTCCAATATCGGGGTATCGAAACATTAAAAGAAAGCATGAAATGGCTTTGCACACCTAAGAAGCCGCGATTCTGCTCTTGTATTTCGATCCATTTGCCGATGCTTTGAAAATGAAGCCAATAAAAATGGGTTTCTTCATCACATGGATTCAACTGAAAATGATAACCATCGGGCCGCAAAATTAGACATTCACCCGGTCCCGTCCTCCACTGTGTATCACTTTCCATCATCAGTAGGCTTCCACGAGTGACGAAAATCATATCGAACACACCGATGTTTGAACGTTCGGCATGGCTTCTTCCAATCGCATAAGTAGCTTCCCCACAAGCGACGAAATGAGGTAACGGTGGTGATTCAAAATGGAAATAACTCAAGTCTATCACCTAAATTATATTGTGTCATATTGTGCTAAAATTGGGTCAACATTATACTGTTTCACATTCACTATTATTAATATACTTGAAATTGTTAGCATTAGTAAACTAAGGAGCAGAATCAAAGGGGGGAGTTATCGTTAGTTTTCCTCATTTTAGGAGTGTAAACGCTAACCTTGTAGTTATCGAGCTGAAAAGGGTGTGTCAGTTTTTACCGAAGATAATAAGTTGAAATTTGTAAATCGTCTTCTTATATAAAACTCGGATTATCGTATTGATGTTTTTGGAGTGCAATGGTAGTATCAGCCTATTATCAAAAACTGATACCATATCGAGTCGGAGAGTGCATCTCCGCTTCTAAATATGTACAATGTGCAAGAACTGTGGTAAAACGTCCTTTAAGATATTGCTTGATGTGAGCGGTAAGAGATTCGCACACAAGAAAATACGATCTTCGATATACTTGAGAACTGCAATAAGGAGACGCTCTTAAAGTACTTATGTAAGCGGTTGCTAATCGAATCGGCAGGGATGTAATTGAAGCGGGGAGCTTTTAGATCCTTTTCAACAAGCAAATCCAAATGCCCAAAAGATATATCAATGGAGGTTTTATGTATGCAAAAAAAACTAGTGAATGCAGCACTGCTTGCCAGCTTGTTCGTACTCGCTTTGACCGGTTGCTCCGGACAACCGGCCGCAACGAATGGTGGGGAAAAGGTGAATGACGGAGCGAAAGCTGCTCCGGATTCAGGTGGAGCCAAAAAAGTCGTAACGATGTGGACTCGTGAGAATGGCGCCCGGTTATTAGAAGCAGCAGTTAAAAAATACAACGAGGAAAATAAAAGCGTAGAAATCAAAGTCACATCGATTCCTACCGAGAGCTTTAATCAGCAATTTACCGCTGCGTTATCGTCCAATTCGGTTCCGGATATCGTATCCGTTGATCTTGTTCTGGCTCCCTATTACTCATCAATTGGTGCGTTCAAAGATATCACACAGCAGTATAATGGTCTAAGCTTTAAGGACCAGCTTAGCAAGAGTATGCTGAACCAGGGACAGAAGGATGGCAAACAGTTCGCTTTACCGTTTAACGCAGACGTCTCTGCTTTTATTTACAACAAGGCACATTTCCGGGATGCAGGACTTGATCCGGAAAAACCGCCGGTTACCTGGAAGGAGCTTCAAGAGTACTCGAAAAAATTAACGAATAAAGACCGTTTTGGATACGTGTATGGCGGTGGTACTGCCGGTACACTCATGTTTACTTTCATGCCTTACGTTTGGGGCAACGGTGGGGAGTTCCTCAACAAAGATGGTACCAAGGCGATGGTGAATTCGTCTCAAGCGATCGAAGCGCTGCAATTTTTATCGGACCTTACCAATAAGGATAAAGTGGTTCCTCCTGGATCGCCGACCTATACGTCCCAACAAGCCTTTGACGCCTTCACGTCTGGCAAGGCGAGCATGATGGTCAATGGTAACTTCCGAGTGTCTGATTTGAATCTGAAGTTTTCCAATATCGAGTACGGTGTCGGAATGATCCCGAAAAATGAGGGCAAAGGCCACGCTTCCTTCGGTGGAGGAGAGCTTATCGCAATCACGTCCGGTTCAAAACAGCTGCCAGAAGCGTGGAAATTTATCGAGTTCGCGTTGTCCAAAGAAGTTCAGGTCGAGACGTTCGCGAAAAATGGATCTATTCCGGTACGCAAGGACTTCTACAACAATCCTTATTTCGATAAAGAACCGAAGTATAAGATGTTCGCACAGTCACTTGATGTGGCGGTAACGCCTTTTACCACGAAGTACAATGAACTATATGATCCGATTCTCAGTAACGTTCAATCGGCGCTTCTAGGTAAAACACCAGCTAAAGATGCGTTCACGAAAGCCGCTGCAGACATGGACGCCATCCTGCAAAAGAAATAAAACATAATGCAACGGAATGGGGAGAGACCTCCCCTTTCCTTGCTGTGGAGGACACATGACTAAAATCCGCATCAAACCAGTCCATCTGCTATTCGTACTTCCTGCTGTTTTGTTGAATCTGATCTTTTTTATTTATCCACTAATCCGTTCCCTCATCATGTCCTTTTATAACTGGCCGGTGCTGGGGGAAAAAACGTTTATTGGTTTGGATAATTACATCGATTTGTTCAAGGATAAAACTTACTGGAGTACCTTATGGTTCACCCTGAAGTATACGCTTATGGTAACTCCGCTCATCTTTATTGTTGCTTTTGGCCTAGCGCTCCTTATAAATAAACGATTGCCGGGAATTATCTTCTTTCGTTCCGTTTATTTCACACCCGTCGTGATTTCTATGGTGTCCTCCAGCTTGGTTTGGCTATGGATATACAATGACTTATATGGTCTGCTGAACTACTATTTGCTGGAGTGGGGCTTGATTCAGCAGCCTATTGTTTGGATGGGCGATGCAAGCACATCGTTGCCGGCTATCGTGCTTATGATCGCATGGAAAACCTCGGGCTTTACGATGATCATATTGCTCGCTGGACTGCAATCTATACCTCAGGACATTTATGAGGCTGCTAATGTGGACGGCGCACGCCGCTGGCAAGTGCTTCGGTATATTACCCTTCCCTTGCTGCGTCCTTCGTTCGCCTTAGCTTTGATATTATCGGTAATCGGTTCGGTGCTTGCTTTCGAGCAGTTTGTTATCATGACTCAAGGCGGGCCTTCTAACACGACGACAACCGTCGTTCACTTGATTTATAAAACGTCATTCAAATATTTCCATCTGGGATATGGCTCGGTGATGACCTTCGTTCTGCTCTTTATCCTAATTATATTAAGTTTAATTCAAATGCGTATACTGCGGAATCCGGTAAATTATTAAAGGTGGGACTTTATGGCTTTGATTCGTTTTCTCGATACATTGAAGCGGCACAAATTCAAATACTTATTCAATATCGTACTTTCTGTCTTATTTCTTCTTCCGTTCGCGTGGACGCTAAGCACATCGCTGAAGAAGTCAAAGGAAATTATTAAAACTCCTCCGGAATGGATCCCGTCCTCGATCACCTTTGAGCATTATCAGGAAATCTGGGGCATGAACAACGGCTTGTTTCAAACGTATTTGTTCAACACAATCGTACTGACAATCATTTCAGTGTTGCTCATCGTTTTGGTTGGTGGGCTCGCAGGGTATGGGTTTTCCAAGCTTGAGATCCCTTTCAGCAAAATATTTCTTTTGTTGATTCTAATAGCGCTCATGATTCCGTTTCAGACGCTGTTAATTCCGCTGTTTTCCATAATGAAGAGCCTCAATCTGCTAAATACCTATCTTGCTCTCATTATCATTTATGTCACCTTCCATCTTCCGGTGGCGGTATTTATGATGCTTAATTCGTTCGACGCTGTGCCGGACGCCATACGTGAATCCGCATTGATCGACGGGGCAGGGGAATTCCAAATCTTTTTTAAGCTGATGATTCCACTCGCTTGGCCGGGGCTTGCAACGGTAGCGATACATTCTGCCTACACAACATGGAACGATTATATTGTCGCGCTGGTATTCACGACAACGGATGATATGCGAACCCTGAACATAGGGTTGACGAATATGGCTATTGGCCAGTACGGCAACGATTGGGGACTGCTAACTTCAGGTTCCATCATCAACTTTTTGCCAATGATCATTTTGTTTGTGTTTCTCCAGCGGTTTTTCATCAGCGGCCTAACGAACGGTGCTGTCAAGTAAAAAGCTGCCATTTAATATTGAGGGGATGACAATAATTGCAATTTTTTAGTTTTGATTTCAGAGATCCGATTTACAATTTCGACGGATGGAAACTTAGTTTTCAAATTATTACACTCGAAAACACTTATGGCTTAAATCCAGAAAAAACACAGTTTACGCAAGAGGACGGCTCTTGGAAGCTGGTTTGTGAGGAGCTAAGCTTCGCCGGTCAGCAGCAGCAGAAACCAGGCCGCTTCACACTCCAAGCGGTTACTAATGATCAAGGGCAGTTGGTGTTAAAAATATCGGCAGAGGCCTCTCATAAAATCCGTTGTGTGAAGGTGCTTGTGCGTGAATTGGATGCCATAGCGGTGTACAATGCAAGCACCGAAAAAGAAGATGTCGTGGGTGCTGCTGGGGATATTTATCATTACCCGTATAATTGGATTCATCGTGAGAATAACTTGAAGATTCCTGCATTTTTTGTGCGTGAGATCGATAAGGATGGCTGCTTGGCGTTTCAATGCCAAGATCATAAAGTGAGGGACAAGCGGTTTGCGGTTTATCCAGAAAAAATGGGTGCAAACACAGGTACCTATACGGTCGAATTGATTCACGAAGAGTCCGCAAGCAAATTTGACGATAAAATCGACGTTCCAGCCTGGGTGCTTGGCCGCAATGTAGAGCCAACAGCATTCCTCAACCAATATCTTGAGTTTGCCGAGTCTCCAAACGGTATCGGCTTAATACCTTGGAAGGACAGAACCGATATGCCGTCCTGGGCGAAGCAAATCTCGCTTTGTCTCACGCTGCATGGAATGCATTGGTCCGGTTACATATTCAACACATACGATCAAATGCTGGAGATTATCCGCTATGCCGCAGAGCGTACAGATGGCAAAAATATTTTGGCCTATTTACCAGGTTGGGAAGGTCGGTATTACTGGCAATACGGGGATTATCGTCCGGATCCGCTCCTTGGTGGGGAGGAAGGATTCCAGCGTTTATGCGAGGAATCACGAAAGCTGGGGGTCCATATCATGCCGATGTTCGGGGCCAACTGCGTGAATGCTTGGTTCTCTAATTTCCCGCAGTACGGGACAGATGCCAATATGAAAACGGCTTCGCGAAACCAATATCATGGCAACGTACCGGATTGGGATTTGAGCCGATCTCACGATACCGGATGGCAGGCTTGGCTCAATCCGGGAGCTCCCTCCTGGCAAACAGAGTTGACTCGGCAGGTCACTCGTCTGATGGATCGATATGGCTTCGATTCCGTCTTCCTGGATACCGCCCATCACTGGGTGAACGATCCGGATTTCGATGTATGTCAGGGACTCAAGGGCTTGAAAAATGCAATTGTGAAGGATAGACCGGATGTCTTGGTCACCGCCGAGAATTGGTACGACGGCTTGCTTACAATATTCCCCACGTTCCAAAGTCGACCATTTCTGAAAAACCCTAGCTGGGTAGGGCGATACGCGAGAATGGTCGCCCATCTGCTCGAAGCCGAACCAAGCCGGGGCAGCACTGGGGTGCATGAACTGGGATACTGCCAGTACGAGCCGAGGCAGCTTAAGGAAGAATATATTCCGACGATTGCCTTCGTCGACGGTACGTTCGAACAAGCTAAGGCTGAATTTGATAAGGTCATAGACATGGCAAATCACTACAAAAGGATGTTCTTGTAATTTATTAAGTAACAAGGTAAGGCTACCGCTGCACAAACGAAGATATGATGATCATTGAGAGACTTCTAGCAGAAGAGGCAGCAGGTAGGATTTCTTCAATGTAAAAGGTTATAAGACGCATAAATGAAAAAATGCGTGGTATTCTATTCCATATGAGAGGGGGTTGTGGTATATTTAACTAAGAATCTTGTTTTAACCTTACGTGAAGTCAAATGCCCTAGTGGCGGAATTTATGAGAACAGGTGTAGTCTGCTTGTTTCCAAGGATTCCCTCTGCTGGGGCTTTTTTTCTACGACAGACCAATTAACGCACAATACTTGTTTTCTATTTTTTCAAGGTACTTTGCAGGGTTGCTTCTAAACCGACGACGTTTCGTGGCTTCTTCCAGTCGTTTTGACCAACGATTACGTTCAGCGTGAAAAACCTCATAGGTAACACCTTGGAGTCTGCTTAATACATCAGGTTGCCGGAGTGCGTCATCGACGAATACAACAAACTCTCCAGATCGAACGATGTATTCGTTCCAGCTGCGTAGTCCCGTCATACGTCGATGGCGTGTCTTGGTTTGACGAAAGAATCGTTCGTGGTCATTGTTGGTTCGAGGAACATGAGGGTGGTCATAACAAGTAAAAAGCCCTTTCCAGAATCCGTTGGTGTAACTCTTAAAATTAGAAACCATCGGTTGGTCGGCTTCTTCTGTAAATGTTAGCTCTAACCATTGCATCAGGCATTGAAAATGGAATCGTACAGATTCACTTGTTTGATCATCGTCTGGATTCAAGATATTAGCTGCATGATGCAGCGGCTGCGCCCAGCGCTTAACTTCTTTGTATAGCTCGCTA
Source organism: Paenibacillus sp. JCM 9796 (assembly GCF_055379675.1). Lineage (NCBI taxonomy): Bacteria > Bacillati > Bacillota > Bacilli > Caryophanales > Paenibacillaceae > Paenibacillus > Paenibacillus sp. JCM 9796. Next base: position 2,353,642 of record NZ_AP043723.1, on the reverse strand, counting down.
AACTCATTAAGTTTGTTGAATATTCTGAAAACATCTTGAAGCAGGGAGGGCCCCTTTTTTATCCAGACAGTTTTGAAGCGATGTCTGAATGGTCTGTGCGGTTTCGTAAATTCGAACTCCAGGTAAATCTAACGGCGGATTTCCATCCTCTAGGAGCACGGAACGAACCGCGGCTAAATAATCTTTAGCTACCTCGGATTCTGGTGAATCGTCTTTATCTAATTTTCTTTCGATTTCACGGATCCCGCGGAGACTTTTCTTAATTCCTGTTTTTAACTTTCGATCGAGATCCACGACAGGTTTCGCTATATCCTTTAAGTAATGGTATTGACAGTATTGGTAGGGTACCTCCGGAAGGAGCGACTCCATGGCAAGGCGTATCGATTGCTGCCCATCTGTGACAATACCGATGATGCGAAAGCCAAGATCGATGACCGGCCGAATAAGCTCTTTCAGTTCCTCTGACGAGCTACTCTTCACGCTTTTTGCGACGAGGATGGTTCCACTAAATACTTCACGAACAACGTAAAGCGTCTCATTGCCTTTCTCGGGTTGAACACCGTCCATGGAAATCATGATTCCACCATGTTCTTCAGCAACTGGCATTAGAGCAGATTTCACATGATCCGTAACACTAGAGCGTAATAAAGTGACGTATCTCTCGTACAATCTTTGAGAGTTGCGTTCGGAAGTAGATATGCCGCGTTCATTCAGTTCTTGAGTAATTTCACCGATCGTCATGTGATGCTTAAAGCGTAGTTGTCCAACAAGGGCCAATACGTCGAAACCATAGGATGTATGTTTCATACACAAGGAGTCTGCTTCTGCTGATTTATAGTATGTTTTGGGGTATGCACAACTTGGATTTGGACATGCGTATGCCATACTCCAAGCTTGAATAACGCCGTTTAATGTGGAGATGTTCTTCTTCCAGGCTGTGTGACTTCTCTTCAATTTCGTTCCACAGTGTAAACAGCATTCGAACTCAGGTCGATAATATATTTTTCTCTCGGGAATAATTCGATTTTTAGGTAGTGGCATTAGAAAAAACCTCCATCAAAGTCTCTAGATAATACTTCGACGAAGGTATTGGAAATCCCTGTTAGTTGATTGGTCATTCGTAGTTTTTTTTGCGTAGGAAATCATATGCGAGGGAGGAGATTCTATTGGATCAAAAGGGTACTCAGCGCGCAAGTAGGTAATCGAACGGTTATCTATGCTGCAGCAAATGTAATCCCATATTGAATGAACAAGGAGCGGGTCTTGATTGCCGGTTCTATTTTTTTATGTCTAGGAGGAATGCCAGATGGCAAAACGTTTGATAAAGAATACATGCGAGAAATGCCCCCTGATGAGAAAAAAACTGTCAATCTGATCGTAAGTAGGTTTAGAATCACGATTGGAAAAAGCACTTTTCATTTTTTGAATCCAAAAGGTGTATGTCAGTTTTTATCTAGTTACGCAGACGGATTGAAGCAGCAAATTCCTTTGAGGAAACGATTGGCGAACTTCTCGCACCAGGGCTTGTCATCGGTTTATAAACGAATCTTTGCTTTAACTCCAAGGTGGGAGTATTTTAAGTCCCCCACCTATGGAGGAGGGGGCAAGGAGGATGTTGTATATGTCGAAAAAGATAACCCAATTATTTCGGCTTCTGTTTATTGAACTGGAGGACGAAGATGCAGAAATTATAAATTATCGTCACAGTAGGTTAATCATCGTCGATGAGGATTTAGAAGTTACTGCATGAGGGTTTTAGGGGCCGTGGCGATTGTCGTCATGGCCTTTTATGCTAAAAAGGGAAGGATGGTTCATTTGCTCGACTACCAAGCAGAGGCGAGTCGGAGGGTCCGTAGTTTTTTGAAGAAAGCGCGGCGCCGGCAGTATATTCAATCGGTAACTGGATCAAGGAGCCAAGTAATCCGGGTGCATGACGAAGACTTGTGGCTTAATCCGAAAAGGGCAAGTTCGCCGAACCAAATTTCGCGAAAGCGGTTGGTGAAGGCAGCAACGTATATCTACTATACGCGAACTTGCATAATTAAAGACGTGGAACGATTCTGCAGAATGAGCTTCGCACTCTTTGGTTGCCTTGTCGAGATGTTTGCCGACATTTCACGGGTCATAGTAACCAGGACGGGCCTGCATCGTCTGACGATTTTAGGCATACGCGTCTGGCTCTCCGGAACCGAATCACATCCAAGGGATCTCGCATTAGCTGCTTCACGCGGAGCGAGGTGGGCTATGTTTAATTATTTGTACCTTCGAAAACAGGGGACCGATAATTGGCGAAGGTATAGGTCGGAGAACGGAATTGAAAAGCTCTTTATCGACAGCGGGGGCTTTCAATTGATGAACGGATTTAGTTTTGGGAAGGTAAAGGCTTGGGAGCTGCATGACTGCCCAATCGACATCGAGGAGTATTCTAGCTTCTTAAGACGTTATCGCAAAGAATTCTTTACATGGTCGAATCTGGATGTCCGTGGAAATGATGCGTTATCTGCAGCGCATTTCAAATTTCTTTGTGATGAAGGCGTATGCCCGATGCCTATCTGGCACATTGACTCATCGCCGTTTTCCTTTCTGGACGAAATCCTTACCAAGGTCGATCCACCGTGCGTTGGTATAGGTGGCATCCTAACCATTGGTTCGTGGAAAAAAAGGTACGAGCTGCTGTCCGAAGTCTTCACTCGATATGAAGGTATAAACTTCCATGGATTTGGCGTTTGCGATCAAAACTTGCTAAGGTTTCCTTGGCATAGCGTAGACCTGACGGCGGCCATTGTCGCTCCGCGGAGGTTTGGAAACTACCGGGGGCAGGTTCCGAAGGAACCGAAATGGGATCCGACTCGCGCTATACACGAAAGCCTAGATTTTGTAGTGGGGCTGGAGAGCAATTATCATGGGCAATTTCAAGGTCAGTTGTTTGATTAAATATGACGCATAGTCGCAAAAGAGGGGTATAAGTATGTTACATATTGAAATTCCAACCGCTTATATTTTGTTAGGCGGATTTGCTTTCGTTATCTTGCTTCCAATAATTGTAGCAGGGCTAATTAGGATTTTGTATCGATCCTCAATGCAAGGCACCGGTCATTTTTGTCGGTGCTTCTTCTTCATCCGGAACAAAGAGATCCGCATACTTCAAAACGGTGGGCAAGGATATAGATAGTAAGCATAAGGAGGGGTGCGGTTTTTTTGAACCTCTTGACGTAGTTGAAGCGATCCAAAAGACTGCACTCTATCAGAAGAAAATTTTGGAATCAGAAGGTGTTCCGAAGCAAATTATTAATCTGAATCTCAAAAGACTGGATCCGGACTACGTAGCAAAAGAGCCAATCGAGCGTAAAGAAAAGCAAGAAGAAAAAGATGACAAAGTTAAAGTGGAGGACGATCGGGAGGCTCCTGGTTCGATTGGATCGCTGAAAAGCATAGTGAAGCTATTGACATCCCTCCCGATTTTTGATCATAAAGTCCTGTCGATGCACTACTAAATACCCCTATCCACCTCCATACAGGCTAATCATACGAGCGTTAGAAAAATATTACAACTATATTATTTAACACCGTTCTGCCCCAATTTATGTAGTTATGAATTATCATTTTCAAAACGAACATATGTTCCGTATATAATAATACAATGATATTTTGATGGCACGGAGGTGAGCAGACGTGGATAATGTTGCCGGAAGGCGCACATTATTGATGGCAGATTGCGAGTCGTTCTTATAATAAAAAAAAACTGACGTGGTCCACAGTTAGAAGTATGGTTTACATCTAAAACACTGCATCCGGGTCCCGGGTCTGAGAAGATTGGGAAAGGACTATTATATTTTTAAATATCCAAAGACGGATAAATGATTATAAAATTCAAATACGGATATAATTCTAATAAATCGAACTTTTCAAGGAGGTTTAGATATGAATATTAATTTATTGAGCAAAGCCTATGGAAAAGTAACAGCTCGAGGTATTACCTTTAAGGGAAACCGATTTACTTGTTCTAAAGGAATTCGTGAACAATGGTTTGAACAGGCCGCGTTTAATAGAGCATGGAGGATTGTAGTTTACTTTACGTATGAGTCTGATGCAATTATTTACATAGCAGACGATTCAGGTGGACTAGAGGAGTGCCGCCAAATCGATACTATTAACGTTTATTCAGACGTCAAACTTCAGCAATACTTCCAGAGTATTCAGAATCTGATGGCATTGCGGAAAAGTCAACTGCATAATAACAGAGTTTATAAAAACAGCTTCTTCGCTGTTTAAAGTGCGAACACCTGTCAATACTGGAAATTAAGAGACCAGTAGAGGATGAGGTGTTTTCAAATGTTTGTAGCAAATCTTAAGGAAGGTCAGTTGGAAGAACTGCTTCATATTCCCGAGCCGTGGTATATCGATCGGGTTGATTTCAGCCTGGAAGCCAAGCAGTTGGACGTGTATGTGAAGTTTCGTCAGCGGGCGCTATTTCCTTGTGCCAAGTGCGGAGCCCCTAATCAACCTGTTCGAGATATTGCCAATCATGACCGCACATGGCGGCATCTGAATTTCTTCGAATATCCCTGCTATATTCATGCAGAGCTTCCCCGAACCAAGTGCGACCAATGTAATTCCATCACTGGGGTCAACGTGCCTTGGGCGTTAGACAAACCGAAACACTATTTCACCCTGCACTTCGATGCGCTTATCATAGCACTGGCTAAAGATATGCCGATGAACGCCATCAGCCGATTTGTAGGCGAGCACGATACACGCTTGTGGCGGATTCTCCATCACTATGTCGATAATGCCATCGCAGCACAGGATCTCTCGTATGTGACGAAGATCAATACCGACGAAACATCGGCCAAACGTGGTCACAACTACATCACCATATTCATGGACCCGGAGCAGAAAAATGTCATCTGCGTGACCAAGGGCAAAGATTCCAGCACATGGAGCGAGTGTAAGAAGCAACTGGAATCTCATGGCGGCAAAGCCGAAAACATTACCGAGGTTTGCATGGATATGTCGCCAGCCTTCATCAAAGGTGCAGAGGAGAACTTTCCAAAAGCCTCGATCACCTTCGACAAATTCCATGTGATACAGGCCGCAAACGAAGCCGTTGATGAAGTGCGCCGTACCGAACGGAAGAGCTGCGCAGAACTAAAAGACACGCGATATATGTGGTTGAAAAACCCGGAAAATCTGACTGCTGCGCAACAAGAAACGATGGCGAAACTGAAGGACTGCGATCTGGATACCGCCAAAGCCTACCGGATGCGGCTGATCCTCCAGGAGATCTATCGCTATCCGGCTGCAATCGCACCTATGGTGCTGCAAGACTGGATTCAGTGGGGACTGCGTTGTCGACTGGCTCCAATGGTCGAAGTCGCCAAAATGCTGCAAAACCACTACGATGGCGTCGTCCGATGGTTTTCATCCAAACTGACAAACGGTCTGCTCGAAGGCGTAAATAGCTTATTTCAAGCGGCCAAACGGAAGGCCCGAGGCTACCGCTCCGAAAAGAACATCATCGCTATGGTCTACGTATTGGCAGGAAAGCTGAACTTCGCCTTGAAATAAGAAAAGAATTGGCAACAGCATGGAGCCACGCATCGCTCGCACCTGAACCAATTCCCTTGTCCAGCACCAGTATGCCCATTTGTAGTCTTGTTTATGCTGCAACAGATGGTGGACGTGGAGCGAAGCATCTATACCAATTCCCTTGTCCGATTTTCAAAGGTTTTCTGGAAATTCGTAGAGCTAATTTTGGCTGGTAGCATCGCTAGTGGCGAAGAGCCTAAAAACAAAACACCTCTGCAAAGATGTGTTCAAATGCTAAAAAGGCACAGGGATATTATGTTCGGTGATGATGAATCGAAACCCATTTCAATAATTATCACAACATTGGCAGCTCGAGCCTATAATGGAGAGACAGATATCTTTACTGCTTTGAATAATATCCTAGAAAAAATGCCTAAGATGTTGAATCCAACATTCCCGCGAGTGCCGAATCCAGTTAATCCGGAGGAAGACTTCGCAGATAGATGGGCAATGCCTGAGTATGAATATTTGAAGCTTGAGCAGAACTTCTTTCTGTGGTTGAGACAAGCACAAATAGATTTTCATAACATCACGTCTTCAAATGATGCAAAGTTTATAAGTGAAAGTTTCAATAAGAAGTTCTCTGTAAAAGTGAACAATGATGAACTCGAAAAAAAATTAGGAACAATTAGATTGGATGGTATAACCTCCCCAACCACCAAGGAGCATAACATTCAGGAACCAATTAAACCATGGAAACATTCATTTTAGGTGTCAAATATGATCTTGCATGGAGCAGAGGACTTTTTACGAGATTACCCAGGTATGTCATTCGCCCCAATGAAGGGTTCATTACTTTCCCTCAGAGGGACATTTAGATTTAAAGCAAGTTATAAGGATGGTCCAAGTATTAAAGACAGTTATGAGTTGGAGATACATATACCAGAAAAGTTTCCATATGAGTTACCTAAAGTTAAAGAACTAGGGATGAAAATCCCAAGGGATTCCATGCACCATGTTAACTGGGATGGTACTTTGTGTTTCGGAGCTCCTTTAAGAGTCGTATTGAAACTCTACAAATCCCCAACAATAAATACGTATGCAGAGGAATGCTTGGTACCATATTTATATGCAGTATCGCACAAGTTGCAGTATGGTGGGGAGTTTATCTTTGGCGAGCTTAAACATGGAGAAGAAGGCGTATTAAATGATTATTTAGATTTATTAGGTCTGACACATCCTAAGCAAGTGGTGGAAACTCTGACTCTCTTAGGGATGAAGAAGAATATTGCAAATAAACGGCCCTGTCCTTGCGGTTGTGGTAAAAGGCTAGGAAGTTGTCGGTTTAACGATAAGGTTAACGAATTAAGGCGTGTGGCACCGAGGTCATTTTACTCAAATCATGTAAGAAGCCTTGGAAGCGGGATGTAATAAGACTTATGATACCAACAATGGAGTTTCCAACCTTGTTGAAAGGGATATAATTAGTGGTATCCAACTTTACAGTTTTTTGGAATTTTTAACACCTCAGATTAAATTCAATAAAATCAACAAAATCGGTTTCCAAGTTATTTACCGCCCGACAGCTGCCGCGTGTATGACCGGCAGCTTTGTTGCGCTAACGGGCAGGATAGCGTAAGCTATGAGATTTCAATATATACGGTTCCCCGCGATGTATCTAAACACAAAGTACAGTTAGAGCAAAAAAATTGTATCAATATATAAACACTACACTAAAGATACCGTTCCTAGAAATGAGCTGTTAAGATTGAATGTCTTCAAATTCAATATTCCTTGACAACAAATGATTTCTAATTGCTTCATCTTGAATTGCACAATCATAAAGCTCTAGATTGTAATTATGTATAGTATCTGAATGATTTCTCAAATCATCAAAATACGTCTTTAATAATATCATGTGTAGGAATCAGTAATTTGAAATATAAGTTAGCAACTATGAAAATATTGTTAAAAAACTCGCGGGAAAATAAAGTCCCATCAAAGGTTAATGCTATAATATAATCAACCTTCATAATTAGGTGGTGTGTACATGATTGTTGCATATCTAGGTCTTGTTGGAATGTTAATTTTTCATGCTATTTTATTTATTGTAGTTTTAAGTATTATTCGAAAAAAATTTGGTGCTAAACCAGCTATTATTTTTTTAGGTTTAATGTTTATTGCTGCCTTCCGGCGTATATTCAATTTGGAGTCATAATTGGTTACTGGCTGCATCTGCTGTTATATTGAGTATCAGTATTAAAAAGGGTCTATACAGTAAATTGGTGTAAAAAACAGCGACAGCCTAATACTTTATTTTCTTTGAACACCTTGTCCGGTGATAAAGATCTATGGAACCATTAAAAGATGTGTGGAACCGATAAGCAAAATGATTGAACATCTAGAAGGGAGCCCGAGGGGAAAATTCGGCGCTCCCTTTTAGTTTGCGTAAAAATTGATTACACACATAGCTTCGCTTGTTATTCGAGATCAGTGTCTCAACCAGCCTCAAACATGTTTCTACAAGTAGGGGGTGAACAGTTTAGAGCTCGGGGTCAAAGCCCCACGGGCAGTTACGTTCTACCCCGGCTACCCGTACTAAACCCTTTAAAGATAAAAGAGGTCAACCAGTAAAAATGAAGTGCCCCCCGTCAAGTAGACAGTGGAATAAAATAAAATGATTAAGCTGCCTTAGCTCGAGCTTCCATCGGGCTGAGGCTGTTTAATTTCTTCTGCAACCGCTCGTAGTTGTAAAAATGAATGTAATCATCGATATCTTTCTTTAATGCATCAAATGTTTGGTATTTGTGGAGGTAGTATTTCTCGCTTTTGAGCGTCCCCCAAAATGATTCCATGGGGCCATTATCAATGCACTTGCCTACCCTCGACATACTCTGTGTTATCTCGTGTGCTTCTAAGCGCCTTTTAAAGCCCCATGACGTATATTGAAAACCTCGATCACTATGCAACATTGGCGATGTTCCTGGTGCGGCTTTCAATGCCCTATCCACCGTTGTGAAAACAAGGTTATTGTTGTTGGAGTGGCCAAGTACGTAGGCCACAATGGACTTATCGTGAAGATCTAAGATGGCGCTGAGGTAAGCTTTCTGCCCCTTACCGTACTTCATTTCGGTTACGTCGGTCACCCATTTCTCATTCGAGTTCTCGGCAGTAAATTCTCGGTTCAACAGATTCTCCGCTATCTGTTCAGGCGTGGATTTAACGTATTTCTTTTTCTTCCTGCGAATGACCGATTGGATGCCTGCCAGTTTCATCAGGCGATAGATCCGCTTGTGGTTAATCGCACGATCCAGCTGTTTTCTTAAATGAAGGGTTAACTGGCGGTAGCCAAAGATGCCGTCCACCTTCTCATAAAGCAAGATCATGGCATCCGTCAGTTTTTCATTTTCTTGCTCTTGGAAGCTGGGTTCCCGATTTAACCACTTATAATAGCTTGAGCGGGGAATACCTGCCACTTTGCACAGCAGTTGAGTACTAAAACCCGTATTTTGCTGCACGGCTTGAATGGACAGGTAGATGTTCTCCTGACGTACCCGACTTAAAAACGCCTCCTTTCGAACTCCTCTAACTTTTTTAACAGGGCATTCTCCGCTCGCAGCCGTTCGTTCTCGGCTTCTAACTTCTTCATGGCCAGCTTTTGCCGTTCCGCTTCACTTAATTCTTCTGTTGGTTTATTTTGCCACGTCGGTCCTGGAGAGCATCTTCTGCCCCAGCATCATATTTCTTAACCCATTGATAAACTTGCTGATAAGAAACCTGATACTTTTCGGCTGCTTTATGATAATCGCGATTTTGAGAAAGGCAGTACAATACGATGTCGATCCGTTCTTCCCAGGTTGTTGTCCGTCCCTTTGTCATAGCGGCTATGCCTCCATTCTTATACGATCTTAGACCGCTATGACTATTATACTTTTTAATCCAGTTCCTGAGTTGTGTACGGCTTGCAATGCTATATTTTCTTATGATTTCGTGTTGTGAGTACTTCCCGGAAAGATAATCTTGAACCGCTTGTAGTTTAAGTTCGACCGAATAGCTCGTATTCTTTGAACGAAATTCCAACCCTTCAGCTCCGTACAGTTCATAACGACGTCGCCAGTCTTTCAAAGTACTCACGTTAATACTATATTTGTAGGCTATCCCGCTTAGTGACCCTTGCCCCGCTTCAAGTTCCTTCAATATAGCCAATTTCTCTTTCCCGCAGTACTCGTTAATTTTGGACATGAAAAACCCCCCCCCTTGGTAAATAGGTTTTATTATTTCACCTGTCTACCTAAAGGGGAGCATATCAAAACTGGCTGACCTCATAATACGAACGGGCAGTTTGATTCAACAGCGGTTATTATCACCGTTATGTACCCTAAACAGCGAAGGCTGCCCAATGTCGGCAGCCTTCCTTTGCATCTTTCGGTTATTTTTGGGTTCCAGTCTTCTTATCGGTTAGCGGCAGGAATCCAGCCTGAGAGGATTGCGCCTCCACTCGGGTGGTTACCTCCAGCAAGCTCGCCTCCATGCTGGCGGATGATTCGCTGTGATATGGTTAGCCCTAATCCGGCTCCTCCCGTCGCACGATTTCTCGACTGCTCTCCCCGATAGAGAGGTTCAAAGATACGTTTGAGCTCCTCCGGCACAAAGCCCGGCCCTGAATCTTGGATCGTGAACGATGCTCGATCTCCTTCCCGGCGGCATTGAACGAGAATTCGTCCATGAGCAGGTGTGTACCTTACAGCATTATCCAACAAATTGCTCAACGCGCGCTCTAATAAGTGCAAATCCGCTCTAATCAAACAACCATCCGGCACGTAAAGGGCGACGATTGAGATGTGCTTCTGCTGCGCTTTCGGCTCCAGGCTGTCGATCGATTTCTGAACAATATCGTTAAAGTCAGCGGTGTCCTCGCTTAGCTCTGTTTCCAAATACTCCATCTTCGTAAAGGTGAAGAGATCCTCAACCAACCGGTCCAATTGAGACGATTTCTCCTTGCAAACAGCCACATACTTTGCGATTTGATCCGGCGTTCGTGCAATGCCTTGCTCGAGCCCGTCCAAATAACCGCGCAAGGCAAATAAAGGTGTCCGCAAGTCATGCGCGACGGCAGCGATAACGAATCGTCGTTCCTCCTCAAGCTCCGCTTGCTTCCGGTGCGAGTTTTCCAGTCCATTCACCATGACTTCAAATCCATCCCGAACCTCGGCGATCTCTCTGATGGTCGACGGGGGCAGCTGAACGTCCCAATCGCCTGCAGCGATTTGCCGAGCTGCCTGGCTCATTCTCTCAAGGGGCATGAGAAGGAGTCTTCGCATGCGAACGCCTACAATAACGAAAGCGAGCAGCAGTCCTGCGAACGCAGCAACCATGGGAACCGTGTACGAATTCGGCTGGTCCTCTCCAATATGCAACGATTGGGTCGTGATGAAGTGTGCCGCCACAAAGAAAACCCATGGCAGCAGCAGAAGGAGCACCAAGCTGAGCAAGGCATAGGTACGAATACGAAGCTTCCTCATGTTACACGCCCTCGAAGCGATAACCAACGCCCCATACGTTGGTCAAATATTGTGGCTGATCCGGATCGTGCTCGATCTTCTCGCGGAGACGGCTCAGATGGACGCGAATCGTATGCTTATCGCCGACACCATCCCAGAACTTCGTGAGCAATTGGTCATAGGTAAATACTTGTCTCGGGTGCTCCGCAAACAATCGCAGCAACTCATATTCCTTCGGCGTGAGAGAGACGCTCCTTCCGTCTACGAACACATCTCTTGTGGACAAATCGAGCTTGAGGCGGCCATAGTCCAATACCTTGACCGTGCTTGTTTGCTGCGTGCCGATGCGTCGTAGAACAGCCTTTACGCGGGCAACGATCTCGCCGGGTGAAGCGGTTTTGACGATATAATCATCGCCGCCGAGAGTCAGCCCTCGAATCTTGTCCACATCATCGCTGCGAGCGCTCAAGAAAAGGATAGGAACGTTGCTCTCCGCCCGAATCCGGCGACATAACTCAAATCCATTTTGTCCCGGCATCATGATGTCAAGGACAATACAATGAATTGAACTCTGTTGGAACACGGCCCATGCTTGTGCGGTGTCACAAGCGGTTATAACATGAAAATTTTCGTTCTCCAAAAAGTCCCTCAAAAGTTCAACGATACTTTGGTCATCGTCTACAACTAGTATCGTATTTATTACACTCATGTATATCCCACCTTTGCACCCTATTTTATCACTTTTTCTGCAAGAGCACTCGAAACCATATGTTTTGTGATGAATTGTTTATTGTTTTGTGACCTTTTTACAACTTGGTTTGAGATATTCATTTGTTATGCTTCTATATGTGAAGGAGGTTTTCAAATGGGCTTGGAAAACGACAGCTTCTCTTTTTTTCCATTCGGGGCTATATTTTGTCTCACACTTTTTTGTTTTGTGGCGGTGCGAATATATGCCATTCGTAATCGTTACAGAGATTTTAATCAAAAGGACTGTGATATCGCTTTGATTCTAAAAAGCCGGATGGCTAAGGGTGAACTTAACGAGAAGGAATATCACAGGCTGAAAGATCTTCTGACAAAATAAAGCTCCCTTAACGACTCGTAGGTTCAAGGATCATTTCATGGACATCATGATACGACCGACACAAGTTAAACTGACGTAATGACTTTGGAGGGGGATTTATTTATGTTGACGGTTCAAATCGTGCTTTTTGATGGCTTCGACCTTTTGGATGCCATTGCACCCTACGAGGTTTTTTGCGCCGCTGCAATGAATGCAGAAAACGCATTAAGCGTAGAATTCGTCACCGCGGAAGGGCAAAGATCCGTGACTAGCGGCATCAACGGATTAAAAATTGAAGCGAGCGGCAGACTGAACCCGGAACGTGCGGACATCATTCTCGTGCCTGGCGCATCGGGTGACGTCGAAGGAGATGGCCCGGATTCGATCCCGGCTATTCTAGCTCGGGCAATGAATACAGAATTGACCGGTATGATTGGGCAGGCACTTGGGCAAAAAGACAACGTAGTCGCCACGGTATGCGGCGGCTCACTGTTGCTGGCCATGGGAGGGTTGCTAGAAGGCAGACCGGCGGTAACGAATCATCTAGGCATGGATTTACTTGGAGCAACCGGGGCCATTCCCGTCTCAGCACGCGTAGTGGACGACGGCAACTTGGTTACCGGCGGCGGCGTAACTTCGGGACTCGATGTAGCTCTGTATCTGCTGGAACGTGAACTTGGACCACGTGTCGCACACGTGGTAGAACGGTTGTTCGAATTTGAACGGAGGGGAACGGTTTGGCGAGAAACAGGAATTGCGCCTAGCACTTATAAGTCCTTGACGGGTGCCGAACTGAACATCGCGGCGAACAAAGCGGCGATGACTTACGGCACCCTGCATGAAATCACACAGGCATCTGTCTTCGACGGGGATTGGGATACGACAATCGCTACGCCGGTTGGGAAATTGCAAGTCAAGCTCTCAATATCAACAAGTAATGGGACGATCCAAGGCAAGGCGACACAAGGGGATGAGACGGTCGAGTTTTTGAACTCCGTACTTCAGGACAACAAGCTTACCTGGTCGCTGCGAATTACGAAACCAATGCGCTTAAATCTGAAATTCGAAGTTGCCGCCGACGGGGATCACATGACTGGAATCGCCAAGGCCGGCGTGCTGCCGGCATCCAAATTAACTGGCAAACGGGCTTCCTAACCAAGAATTGTCTATTGTTAATAAATAAGGCGCCGCGGGGGGGGGGTTGGATCTCATGAAGAAAGGGAAAACATTATACGGACTTTTGGCCTGTGTCACTATTCTATTTATCCTTTCTGCCTTGGTGGACAATTATATTATCGACCCCGGGGCCGAGGGATTTTTGAGCGAGAAAACCGGACTTAAGCGTGAGCTTAATCTCCCGGTCTGGTTAAACGTTATGTACGTTCATGTTGCATTTGCCTGCATCGCCATGGCGTCCGGGCTACTCAACTTTTATAATCGTATCTTTGAAAAAAGCCGCAAGTTCCATCGCATTAACGGCTATGTTTATTTAGTGTCCGTACTTCTTGTCGTGCTGACTTCCGGATACATGGCTCCTTACGCAACCGGAGGAAAAATAAGCAGTATGGGGTTCAATGCGCTAAATATTATATGGCCGGTTATAACCATTGTGGCGTTCGTTCAAATCAAAAAGAAACGGATCATCCGGCACCGGAACTGGATGATCCGAAGTTACGCCTTTTGTTTTACGAACATGTTGATTCATCTCATCACCTCCCTTTTTCATCAGGGATTCGGTCTGGTTTACGCTACCAGCTATACAATTGGCGTTTACGGCTCCATTGTGCTGCTGCTCGTTATTCCTGAGGTGATCATCAGAACTACCGGTCAATCCAGATAGGTTGTTGTTCCCCATAAGTGAGGCGGCTCACTAACCTCCGCGCTATTTGTAGTGTACTGGTATCCCTGCATATTAAGAATAAAAAATATCGCTTATGCGAAAGGAATGGTATAAGGATGAAAAAAATTTTCGGATTACTCATGTCGTTTGTTCTAGTTCTAAGTCTAGTTTCCTCTGCCGTAAGTGCGAAACCAAAAGAGAAAAATGATATATTCGAGGACAAAAGTATGCATGTTCAAATCGTATTATTCGATGGTTTCGATCTACTGGACGCATTAGCGCCATATGAAGTATTCGCTGCCGCGGGAATGTACTCAGGAGGAGCAGTTACTGTGGAATTGGTATCCGCAGAGGGTAAGCGTTCAGTTCCGAGCGGTATGAATGGGCCCGCCCTCGAAGCGCAAGCCGCATTAGACCCAAATCGTTCGGGAATTATTTTGGTGCCTGGAGCTTCGGGTAAACCGGCGGGAAATTCGGAAGATGCCATTGCGAATATATTAAGGCAGGCCAACGAGACAGGCTTGCCGGATATGATGAAACGAGCTTTCGAAAATAAGAATATCACTGTGGCTACAGTATGTGGAGGTTCATTGCTGCTTGCTATGGATGGTTTGTTGAAAGATAGACATGCAGTTACCAATCAAATAGGCATGGCTGCGTTAGGAGCTCTCGGTGCAATTCCGGTGAATGCAAGAGTCGTTGAAGATGGTCCTCGCTTCGTGAGCGGGGGAGGCGTGACTTCGGGACTTGACGTGGCCTTGTACTTGGTTGAGCGTGAGTTAGGGCCCCAAATTGCTAATGCCGTAGAAAGATTATTCGAGTACGAGCGAAGAGGCACGGTGTGGCACGCGGAAGGCATTGCGCCGATCGACTTTAAGACGAGTCAAAAAGCGTCTAAAGAAGAACAACCGGCTGTAGTTCCCTGAGTTATGCCGAAAAGTGAGGAATCGAAAAGTACTAAGTTCTATATTTTAAACGGACGGGATATTTTTCACGTATAACAAATATTAGGACACTCAGCGCTTGATATGGTTCGTCACTGTGTAGAATTATTTGGGACAGACCTCATGGAGCATCATCAAAAGTATAGTCCCGTTGAAAATATGAAGAAAGTTGATGCGAGCTCATGTTACCCCGGAGCGCAAGCTCGAGTTCTTCTTTCTTTTTCTTCATTGTTCGGCGTGCGAAGCCGGCAAGTTTCTCCGGATCAGTCTCGCCGTCGACCATGGCCTCAAGCATGTCCCTACTGGAGAGCCCATAATGTCCGAGACGACGGAAGCCAGCTTGATGTTGGCGCCTTCGAGAACTTTTTGAACGCGGTTATGTTCGCGAGATCGTTCTTGAATCAGACTTCGACGGTAACGGACCAGTTCTCTCAATTCGCGTTGATTGCGAAATAAAAGCACATTCCCAAGCCATAGTGAATAGCATATTTTATATTTCTGTGAAGGGAATGAGCAAACAAAATGTACTACGCTGGGTATATGTATCCATATCCATACTACGTTAACGTACCAATGTATAGCTATGTAAGACAGCCTGTGTACTGGGCGATTCCACAAGAAATAGAGCATACAAACCTATTTGGTCATCGGCAGTCATCAGATATGGAAAGTAGAATTGAGTTAAAAGATTTTGGAAGAGCACCATTTGTTGTGAATATTAACGAGGCTACAAAGCAAAACAGTACATTTCGCACTGCCATATGGACAGGAAATAACTTACAAGTTACTGTGATGAGTATCCAAGTTGGAGAAGACATCGGTTTAGAAGTTCACCCCACAGTTGACCAATTCTTGCGTATTGAAGAGGGGCAAGGTATAGTTCGCATGGGTGATACTAAAGATAATTTAAATTTTGAAAAAAGAGTTTATGATGATTTTGCAATCATGGTACCTGCTGGTAAATGGCACAATTTAATAAATACGGGCAATAAACCACTTAAACTTTATTCTATTTATGCCCCGCCTCAGCATCCATTTGGTACGGTTCATAAAACGAAAGCAGACGCAATGGCTGCTGAGTAAAACCATATACTTGCAGGCATTCTCCGTAAAGATAATAAGGTACTGTTAGTAATTGAACTCACATAGTCGTATATATATTTTGTGCAGTGACCTCTCAGGGAACAACCGCCCGGAATAAGTTTAGAGCCAGCAGGTATTCCCTCCTGGACTCTTTAACAGAAATGAGGCGCTCCATGTTCTTGGCACTGCACGCTTGATGATTATTTAACCTGTCGAAAAGACAGGTTTTTTTTGGTGCGCCTCACAGTCGCACAATCTAGGTGGTTCAAATCCACTCGGTAACTTTACCCTTTAAAGTGCCGTAGCCGAAGCAGAGGTCCTACCTCCGGAAGGAGAAGGACTGGCAGGGTGTCTCTCGCGAGGGAGAATCTGAAGGGCCTACAGGCAAAGTCCAGCCCGGAATGCGGTGAACCAGAGGTGGCGGCGATGTTGGGTGACCCGCCCAGAAAACGGGGAAACCTGTGCGAATGCGCATATCTTGCAGGAAAGCACGAAAGGGATATGACCTGCAAGGCTCATCGACGTGATTAGGGTCAGGATGGATGGAACAGAATGTGCAGATGACCGAGGGAAGTCTCGTAGTCTCCTTGACGCAAACGCGGGCAAGGTAGGGGAGGTATAACCCAAAGGGGAAAGCCAAGCCGACGGGCTGCGAGATGGCGGATCGTTCCATAGTAGCGAGTAAGTCCGAGCCGATGAAAGCTGGTAACAGACTGGAGGGGAAAACTCGGATGAGTATGCGCGGATTTTTTTTTGAAGCGGTTGTAAGCTTTGAAAACTGCGAGTCGCATAACCTGCTTCCACTTCAAAAGAGGGAAGACAGAGGCAAAGGGAACGTGCTTCGTCAAAGTCTGTGAGTTCGAGTGAATGGAGATCGTAAGCGCCTTAAACAGAAGGGCAGTGCCAAGAGGGTGCGTCCCGCCGATGGCGAAAGAACGTCAAAGGACATAGGACTGCTGGCGACCTGAGTACGCACTGCGAGGTTGAAGCGATTGGCGAAAGCCTAATACGCAGCCGCGAAGGGCTGAACAAGCAAGGAATCGATCTTTGTAGCAAGGACAAGATCAGCTTGGTGAGTAGCGGTAAAGGTGGTGAAACACCAATGAAACCGAAACGAAGATACTACTCCTTGATCGACAAAGTATACCAAATGGACAATCTGTACGAAGCGTGGCTATCGGTCAAGAAGAACCAAGGAAGCGGCGGAATCGATGGAGTAAGCATCGAAATGTTCGAGAAGAATGTGGGTATGAACCTACGGGAGCTCCAAAGGTTGCTACAACAAGGGCGTTATGAGCCCGACCCTGTTCTGCGACATTACATTGAGAAGGACAACGGGAAGCAAAGACCGCTCGGTATTCCCACCATTCGAGATCGCGTATGCCAACAGGCGGTACGCCAAATCATAGAGCCGATCTTCGAGCAGGACTTCTACTACTACAGCTTTGGCTTTAGACCTGGATATTCCGCGCACCAAGCGATTCATACGATTCGGCGAGCAAAACGCGGCGGATACGACTATGTGGTAGACCTCGACATCATGTCCTTTTTCGATGAAATACCGCATGACATGCTGGTGGAAAAGGTACGTGAACGAATAACTGACGGGAAAGTGCTGACGCTCATTCGCGGATGGCTTACCGCGGGAGTCATGGAAGATGGCCAGTTCCATGAAACGGAAGTCGGGTCCCCGCAAGGTGGTGTCATCAGTCCGCTGCTTGCGAATTTGTACTTGAATCATTTCGACTGGGGAATGAAGGAGAGAGGCTTTGCCGTGGTCAGATATGCGGATGATGCCGTCATTCTTTGCAAGACAATGGAACAGGCAGAAGAAGCCTATAGAGCGGCGAGGACGATACTGGAAGAAGAACTGCGGCTGCGGATGCATCCGGAGAAAACGAAAGTGGTGCATTTCGACGAAGGGTTCCGCTTCTTGGGGTTCGACTTCTGGAAGAATTATCTCATCTTGCCGGACGCCAAAGTAAAGAAGTACAAAGATAAAGTCCGCAAGATCACCCGTAGGCAGCAAGGGAACAACCTTGAGGAAATGATCAAGAAGCTGAATGAAGTGTCGCGAGGATTTGGAAATTACTTTGGGATTGGGAACGTAAAGAGCAAGTTTCAGCGGCTAGACGAATGGTCACGCATGAGAGTACGAGCTTTCATGCGGAAAAAGAAGTCTACGGTTTCAAACAGGCTTATCCCGAACAAAGCGTTGGAAGAAGCTGGCATGGTATTTCTAACAAACCTACTCACCACACGTTTCTAATTCAGGTGTGAAATATGCAGCCCGGTGACGGGTGAAGACGACTCGCTCCTGAAGATGGGGAACTGACGAAGGAAAGCCGTGTGCGGGAAATCCGCATGCACGGTTTGACGGGGAGTCCGGGGAAGTAATTCCCCGTCTTACCCTACCGTAGAAACAAAGAACTTAACAGAAGAACGGGGGATTTTTCTCCATCCGTCTAAAGAACTTAACAGAGGCCCTTGTCTTTTACCCCTTCTATGTTGGAATAGATATTGGTTCTTGATTTTCATGTCGCTGCTTGCATTCCATTTGAAAAGTTCCGCAGTGATAAGGAATGGAAGCGCAGCAAGACAATGAAGTTTAACTCGGATAGCCAAGGAATTAAAAAGTTTATCCACGCTTTAGAAGATATTCTTTATCTAGCCGCATAATTTGCGGGCATTCCCTATTTTTTTGCGCGGTAAACGGTGGAGAAATCATTTATAATGAGCTTAGGTGAAATGTGAAGGATACTTATGACAGCGGTTAATAAGGAGAAAGTAACCATGGGAAAATATCAGGACGTAATCAGGGGGGCTCAGCAATTGTTGCTGAACTTGCCGGATCCCATCTATATTATTGATCTTGAAGATCGTGTCCTTTGGGTCAATCAGGTTTTTGAGAACAGGTTTGGCTTTTCCGATGCGCCAATGTACCATAACAACACCATCCACCCTGATGGGACTGGAATAAACCCGAATGTCATTGTGACACCTATTTTGAATGATGACAATCTCCCGATTGCCTACACGGTCTTATTAAAAGAGGCAAGGAGAGGAGAGTGGGTGGAGTTCGAGGCGGAGGAACGGGAAGAAAGATACCGGATTATTGCGGAGAATACATCGGATACGATTGTTCTGGTTGACAATCAAGCCATTGTTCGTTACGTGTCCCCATCCATGACCTCGTTATCCGGTTACAACAATGATGAATATGAAGGGATGGATGCGTTCGATATTATTCATCCGGAAGACCGCGACCGTGTGCGATTCAACTATTGGAATGTTCTACAATCGAAGCAGCCGGTGAATTTGGAGTACCGGGTCATACATGCGGAGGGCCATACGATACACATAGAAGCCCGGGTAAAGCCCGTGTTGGACGGCAAAGGTGATGTCAAGTATGTTGTCGCTGTTGCAAGGGATGTCTCGGAGCGTAAAAAGACGGAGCAGCTGCTGGAGAACATACTGGATAATGTAAACGCTGCGGTTTGGTCAACCGATAAAGATTTTACCCGCTATACGTTCTGTTCCGAAAGTATGGAGAAGATTTCCGGAATACCGAGGAGTGAATTCATCGATAATCCGATTCGTTTACATGATCATATTCACCCCGCGGATAATGCTGTTCTAATGGGAGAAGTGAAAAGGAAGCTGGATATGGGGTTGCCGGTTCGCCAAGCGTTTCGATTCATCCATGTGGAGGGAGAAACGAGGTGGGGAAGACTGATCATCCATCCTTGGCTGGACCATACGGGAGCAGTAGAACGGTTGGACGGTATCATTCTGGATATTACTGAAAAAATGCGTTCGGAGCTGGCATTGGAAGAGAGCGAACAAAGGTATAAGTCTTTATTCGAAAACAATTTGGACGGGGTCTTTTCTATTGAGCTGAACCGATTTTATTTTGTCAATGCCAACCGTGCTTTCGAACTGATTACCGGCATGGAGTTATCCCAGCTGACAGATCGTTGCTTTATGGGAATGATTTTTGATGAAGACCATCCGCTGGTATACGAAACGCTTCTCGAGGTGATGCAGCAGGGGATGCCAAGGGATATTGAATGCCGCCTCCATAACGCGAAGCAAGGTGAGAAAATTGTAAGTATCACGTTCGTGCCTATCTTCCTTTCGGGGAACTTAAATGGTATTCATGGTATTGTAAAGGATATTACGAAGCGAAAAACAGAGGAGAGGGAGTTAATCAAAAGGGAGGAAAGATATAAATTCCTCCAGCAAAGCTTAAATGGGCTCTCGAATGATCTGGCCAACGTCATGAAAGTATCCGAGCTAGAGAATCGGCTCATCGATGAGGTAAGGACAGTGCTGCAAGTCACTGCTGTTTCCATCGAGGAAGTGCCGAGGGGGCAGGAAGCTGCTATCATGAGTCCGCATGATACCTGGATTAAAATCGGCGAGAAGCAACAGCCGGTCTATTTACGAATCGCAATGGAGCATCCCTTGCTTAGGATTGAGGAAGAATGGCTTGAGACGGCTGTTCACTATGTCACCATCCTTTACGATAACCTTCACTTGATTGAAGACCTCATGAAGCGGCTTGAGGACTTGGTAACGACCAACGAAACGCCTAAATGGATGCTTAGACTGTTATTTAAACTATCGGAAAAAGAACGATCCTCGCTATCCAGCGACTTGCACGATTCGGTGCTTCAGGATTTAATTATTTGGTATCGCAGGCTGGAATCGTTACGTTCTACCGGAGCCTTCGAGAAGGAAGCACATCGTGAGTTGATGCAGATTGAAGAGGGTCTATTAGATGCCATTCATCAGATCCGAATTACTTGCAACGAGCTGCGGCCGCCGTTCCTGCTAAAGATGGGACTGGTCGAATCGTTAAAAAGTCTCTTTGAGTATACGAGGATGTTCTCCAATTATGAGATTGAATTCACGGCTGATCCGTTGAATGTTTCACTGAACGAGGAGCAAATTCTCGGAATGTACCGAATCGTTCAGGAATTACTGAACAATGCTTCCAAACACTCTAAGGCCAATAAGATAACGATGTCGCTGATCAGCCGTGCAGATCATGTTCATTTTTCTTATTCCGATGATGGGGTCGGGATGGATTTATCCGCTTTCGAGGGCTCATTTCAGCATATGGGGATTGCCGGGATAGAAAAAAGGGTGCTTAGCTTGGAAGGGAAAGTGGAATTTCAGTCAGCCCCACAGCAAGGTTTTCACGTAACGATTCATTTTCCAAAAATTTAGCTTAAAGGTGAACGATATGGAGATCTTATTGGTTGACGATCATCGTTCGGTTGTTGAGGGAACGAAAATGCTGATCGAGTCCGAGCCGAACATGAATGTCACGATTGAAACCGATGTGTATGGCGTGCCTGACTTGGTTCGTCTCAAAAAATTTGATGTGATGCTGTTCGATTTATACATGCCGAATATGAACGGCGCCGATTTGACGCGTAAAGTTCTGGAGTATGTACCTGATGCCGTCATCCTCATTTATTCAGGCTTTGAAATCGCGCCGCACTTCAATTTGCTCATGGAATCAGGCGTTTCCGGTTTCATTGCCAAAACATCCACCCGGGAACAGCTCATCCAAGCCATTCGCTGCGCGGCAAGGAAAGAGGCCATTGTCCCTATGCAGCTGCTTAAGCAGCTGAGGCGTCAGGAGATTATTGTGCAAGGGGAGATGGGTCATGATGAAACCACGATCACCCAAGAAGAAGATAAGCTGCTTCGGGAATTGGCTAAAGGCAAGAGCAACAAAGAGATATCCAAAACGTTGATGATCAGCCAGCGCTCATTGGAATATAGTTTGACGGAGCTTTTCCAAAAGCTGCATGCCAGCTCGCGCGTGGAGGTCATTAAGAAGGCAAAAAGTTTGGGGATTCTTCCAACAGAAGATTTATACTAATTTTATACGAACGATGATTGAAGGCCGGTCAAAGACCGGTCTTTTGTTTTGTGGAAAAGAGGGCTCATGTTTTGCGCGGAATCCGCAAAATTTTGCGGGGATGCTTGCATCGTTTGCGCGTTGGCCATTCATTACCTGTATTATGATGGTCTCATACCAAGCAAGGGTACTCATTCTCAGACCATTAGGAGGACGACAAACGATGATCAAACTAGAGAAAGTGTCCAAAGTGTTTACTTTGGAATCGGGCAGCTTCACAGCTTTAAAGCAGAATGATATTCACATTAAGAAAGGGGAATTCATTGCCATCATGGGTCCCAGCGGCTCGGGTAAGAGTACACTGCTGCAATTGATCGGAGGCCTGGACCTTCCGACCTCCGGCACCATCACTGTCGATGGGGTCAGGCTGGATCAGTTGAACGAGAAAGATAGAACCTTGTTTCGCCGGACGAAAGTGGGCTTCGTATTTCAAAACTACCAGCTGCTTCCCATGATGACTGTCGCGGAGAATATCGCGCTCTCTCTAGCGGCGAATAAAACGCCGAAAGCGGAAATCGATTCGATCGTCAACCGATTGATCCGCGAGGTCAATTTAGAAGGGAAAGCATCGAACTTTCCATCACAGCTGAGCGGCGGACAGCAGCAGCGCGTGGCGATCGCAAGAGCGCTTGCGATGAAGCCGGGCCTGATCCTGGCGGACGAACCTACGGGGAATTTAGATCGGAAAAACGGTCAGGATGTGCTGCAGCTGCTGTCCCGATTGAGTAAAGAAGAGCGGATTACCGTTGTCATGGTCACACACGACCGGCATGCAGCGAAAACGGCGGACCGGGTCATCATGCTCCGGGACGGAGAAGTGGTCCAAGGCGAATGGGAAGGGGCGGAATTTCATTGAATCTCTGGCAAATTGCATGGCGTAATTTAATGCGCCGAAAGCTTCGAACGCTGTTGACGGTCATGTCGATTGTCATCGGGGTCGCTTCTACGTTCGGGGTCATCGCCTCCGTCGATTCCGCGAAGCAGGCGTTTCCCCTCTACCTGAAAGCGGCCTTCGGCAAAGCGGACTATTCGATTTTCGGGACCGAAGCTTATTTCTCGGAAGAAGTGTTTAGAGAAGTTCAGAAACTTGGGGACACGGCTTCGGTCGCCGTACTCAAACAAAATACAAAGCTGTATTTAGAAGAAGAGGGAATAACCGCTATTCAAAAAAGAGTCGATCTGAGCGGATACAGCCATTTGGACACACCGCTTACGAATTTTAAAACGATCAAGGGAAGCTTGGTTACAGGCGGCGCCATCATCACGGATCGAACGGCGAAGGTGTGGAAAGCCGATGTGGGCGATACGATTTCTCTGGAAACAGACAAGGGAATCAGGAAGATTCAAATATCCGCCATCGTCAAGTATACGGCTGAATTGATGGGACCATCCAGTTGGACGATGGCCAAGTATCATCCATGGTCGGTAGCCGTCCCGCTCCCCGTCCTGCAGGATTGGTTCGGATTGTCCGGAAAGATCGAGAGCGTACAAATTAAGTCCCTTCCCGGACCCGATGTTATAGCTGTGCAGCAGAAGATCGATGAACTGGCAAAGCGTTACGAGAATATCTATATGCAGCCTGTCGTCATCGATTTCAATTCCCAATTCAAAGATGCGGATACGTTCTTTCTCGCGTTATATATCGCCGGATGCCTTGGAATTGCATTAAGCGCCTTTGTCATATTCAATTCCCTGTACGTGAGCATTAATGAGCGAAAGAAAGAGTTTGCCGCGCTGAAGACGATTGGATATACGCCCGAGCAGCTGCGAGCTTTTGTTCTGTTCGAGGTGCTCCTGCTTTCCTTGATTGGAACAGCGGCAGGTTTGTTCATCGGGTATGGACTCGCATATCTTTTAAAGACCATCATCTTTATGTTGTTCAATGTCCATGACGAAGGAAGCATGGAGCTCTCAAAGGGGGTTGTTATATCCATCATTGCGGGCGTGTTGGTGCCAATTGCCGCCTCCCTGTACCCGGTCCGCCAAGCCGGTCGAGTGAGCGTCATCGCGGTGTTAAAGGAAAATCGGTCGGAGAAGGCTTCCCTCAATAAATGGCAAGGCATCATCGGCGTGCTTCTGATTCTGTCGAGCTTTTTTATCAAGCATTTGCTTCTGATCCTGCCATTGTTGATCGGTGTTGCGCTAGTCTTCCCCTACCTGTTCCGAATGTTCGTTGTCTTGTTAAGGCCGGTCTATCGTCTCCTGTTCGGGTTTAGCGGTGAAGTGGCGACGCGCAATCTTACCCGGAATCCGGGTCGTACGTCGATGACCTCGGTGATCCTTTGTTTGGGGATCGCGATGATTCTCTTGATGAGCTCATTGAACTCCGCCCTCATCCAGACTTACGAAAGAGTCATTTATTCTTCCTACGGCGGAAATCTGGATATTATGTTTCATCACATCGAACAGACGGATTTGGAGTCGTTAAAGAAGACCGAAGGCGTGGCTGATGCGGTAACCTACCCTTTGCAATCCGTTATCTGGAATCTGCAGGGCCAAAAACGCAAACTCCCTGTTTACGGCGTCGGGGCGGAGTGGATCGATCGTTTCCCGCTGTTCGCGGTTTCGGGGACATCGCACAGCGGGCTCATCAACGATCTGGATAAAGATGAGATCATTATGGATAAGATTTCTTACGGGATATGGGGCGGCCAAATCGGAGAGAGCATCTCGCTGGAGACGCTTCAAGGCCCGGTATCCTTCAAAGTGGTTGCGGTTGTCGAGACGATGAAGAATAGCGGTTATGGAGCGTTTGTGAGCGAAGACCGCTTCCGGGACCGCTTCGGGCTCAAATATGAAAGAAATGCCCTTGTTCTTAAGGACGAGAACATCACGCCGCTGCAATTAAGGGAAAATATTTTCAACCAATTCGGGGTAAGGATCGAGGAAATGTTCGGACCGGAAGACTGGGTGTCGGTAATTGGCGCAACCTATACCGGTTCATTCAGCGTCATCAACTTCCTTGTGATTCTGTCGATCTTGATCTCGGGAATCGGCATCACGAATACGCTGATGATGAACATTATGGAGCGTGTTCGGGAACTGGCCATGATGCGCGCGGTTGGGGTAATGCGCGGCCAATTGATCCGCATGGTTTTATTGGAGGGTTTCGGCATCGGGCTGGCCGCTACGGTGATCGGCTGCGCATTTGGAATTCTGCTGATATTCATCACTTCAACGTTCCTGGAAATCCATTCATTAACCTATCAATTCGGAGTTTCCGGGACCATCCTGCTCATCATCGGCTTGTTCGGGATCTTCATTAGTTTGGTATCCAGTTTCACACCGGCATCCAGAGCCGCAAAAACCAGCTTAAGCGAGGCGCTACGATATGAGTAAACGCATCCTGCTCCTATTATTAATGTCTGTACTGCTTACGGCTTGCGGGCCGGAACCGTCATGGGAGAACGAGAACGTGTCCGTTGCAAGCAATCGAATAATGGCAGACAACGTCAAAGCGGTATGGACCCTTGACGACGGGAAAGCTTCCGAGGCCGGGAAAGGGACGCTGATTCGGATCGAAATCAAGAAGGACGACGGCGAGCGGATCGACAAATTCGAGCTCAATCACGAGAAGCTGCTGCATCTGATCGTGATCGGCAAAGATTTAGCTTATTTCAATCACATTCATCCCGAGTACAAAGGCGACGGGGTATTCGAGATCGAGAATGGCTTCCCCGCGGGCGGGGAATATCGTCTGATTGCCGATTTCAAGCCTGCCGGCGGCGATTCGATGACGAAAATGGAATGGGTTCGGATCGAAGGGAAGCGTGCCGAACCGGTACCGGTCGTGCCGGATGCGAGTTTGGAGAAAATCGTCGACGGGAAACGGGTAACCTTATCCATTGACCAACTGGAACCTAAAAAAGAGTCGAAGCTTACCTTTACTCTCGCGGATGAACAAACGAATCAGCCGATTACCGACCTTGAGCCCTATTTAGGGGCGATCGGGCATGTCGTGATCTTGTCGGAGGACGGCGAGCGGTATGTACATGTCCATGCCGATGAAGGGCAGGCAACGGGACCGGATGCTTACTTCGAGACGACGTTTCCGCGGAGCGGGGTCTATAAGGTATGGGGGCAATTTCAAAGGGACAATCAAGTGTTTACGGTATCCTTTGTCGTGAAAGTGCCGTAAGAGGCCGCTGTCCGGCAGCCGCGAGAGCATCGTTCGGACTGCCGTTACATCGTAAAGAGCGGAGGATGAAATATGAGTGAGAGCCGAACGCTTGCGATATCAGGAATGACATGCGCCGCGTGTGCTGCCCGCATAGAGAAAGGGCTTAATAAAATGCAAGGCGTCAAAGCGACAGTCAATCTTGCCATGGAAACGGCGCATGTAGAATACGCTCCGTCGACGGTTACTGCCGCCGAGATCATCAAGAAAATTGAACAATTGGGGTACCGGGCGGAGCTCCGATCCGAATTGAAGAGCGACAAGGATCGCCGGCGGCAAGAAATTCGACGTCAACAATGGATACTCCTTTTTTCTGTACTGTTGACTCTTCCCTTATTGTGGGCGATGGTGGGGCATTTCTCTTTCACGTCCTGGATTTGGGTTCCGGATCGTTTCATGGATCCATGGTTTCAATTCGCTCTGGCTACCCCGATTCAGTTCTTAATTGGAGGAAGGTTCTATATCGGGGCATTCAAGGCGCTGCGTAACGGCGGCGCTAACATGGATGTGCTCGTGGCGTTAGGAACATCGACGGCGTATTTTTACAGCTTGTACGTCACAATCGGCGACAAACCGTCAGAGCTATACTACGAAACGAGCGCCGTACTGATTACGTTGATCCTGCTCGGCAAGCTGTTTGAGCATCTGGCCAAAGGCCGTTCATCGGAAGCCATACAATCATTGATGGGGCTGCAAGCGAAGACGGCCCTCGTCATTCGCGGCGGCGAAGAAATTCGCATGCCGGTAGAGAACGTAGTCGTAGGGGATATGTTCCTCGTAAAACCCGGCGAGAAAGTGCCGGTGGACGGCATCGTCGTAGAAGGGGAAGCCGCCGTCGACGAATCCATGCTGACCGGTGAAAGTTTGCCGGTCGGCAAGCGAACCGGCGACCCTGTGTTCGGGGCGACACTGAACAAGGACGGCGTACTAAGGGTGCGGGCCACCAAAGTCGGGAAAGAGACGGCGCTTGCCCAAATCATTAAAGTCGTGGAAGAAGCGCAAGGCTCCAAGGCGCCGATTCAGCGAGTTGCGGATGTGATTTCAGGGATCTTTGTACCGATCGTCGTTTGTATCGCCGCGGTAACCTTCCTCGCATGGTATTTCCTGGAGCCTGGGGATATCGCCGGAGCGCTGGAGAATGCGATCGCCGTTCTCGTCATTGCATGCCCTTGCGCATTAGGGCTTGCGACACCGACATCGATTATGGCAGGCTCCGGGCGTGCAGCCGAGCTCGGCATATTGTTTAAAGGCGGGGAGCACCTGGAGAATACCTACTCGGTCTCGACTATTGTATTAGACAAAACCGGGACGGTAACCAAAGGAAAACCGGAACTGACGGATATTCGGGTGGAGGGGGCCTTCCATGAAACGCAGCTGCTCTCTTGGGTTGGCGCAGCCGAAAAAAATTCTGAACACCCTCTTGCGGAGGCCATCGTAGCAGGCATTCGTAAGAAAGGCATTTCCATCCCGCGGGCCGAATCGTTCCAGGCGATCCCGGGCTACGGGATCAAGGCGATCGTCGAGGGTAAGGGAATGCTGATCGGGACCCGGAAGTTGATGGAGCAGCACGGCGTGAATGTAGAGCATGCCTATGAGGAAATGAACGGATTGGAATCCGAAGGAAAAACCGCCATGCTTATTGCCGTTGACGGAAAATATGCCGGACTCGTGGCCGTAGCGGATACGGTCAAGGAAACCTCCAGATCAGCAGTGGCTCGCATGAAGCAGCTTGGCCTCGAAGTCGTGATGATCACCGGTGATAATGAACGTACGGCCAAGGCGATTGCAAGCCAGGTCGGAATCGATCAAGTTCTGGCTGGAGTGCTTCCGGAAGGCAAAGCCAGCGAAGTGAAGAAGCTGCAAGCGGCCGGCAAGAAAGTAGCCATGGTCGGAGACGGGATCAACGATGCTCCCGCGCTGGCGACGGCGGATATCGGTATGGCCATCGGAACGGGAACGGACGTAGCGATGGAGTCGGCAGACGTGACGTTGATGCGCGGAGATCTGAACAGCATTCCGGACGCGATCTCCATGAGCAGGAACACGATGGTCAATATTAGGCAAAATTTATTCTGGGCGCTTGCGTACAATGTGATCGGCATACCGATTGCGGCATTTGGTTATCTCGAACCATGGCTGGCCGGAACGGCTATGGCGCTGAGTTCGGTGTCCGTCGTACTGAATGCCCTTCGATTGCAGGATGCGGAAAAAACGGTGAAGGACGGAGACAGAGGTATGAACGGTAGGATGCAATTCGTATTGGTTATCTTGCTTGTCGGCATGTCGTTCTTTGCAGGTTATGGATTCGGGAAGCAAGAGAACGCTCCGAAGGCCGATCAAGCGGCAACGGAGGAAAAGAAGCAGGATTCGCATGGCCATGGTAACGATAAGGACGGTAAGGCTTCAATGGCAACAGATGCGGTGTGGTCTACTGAGAATGCCCGGGCCGGGGAAAGAACAACGGTGCGGATTCACATACAGGACGAAAAGAAGGAACCGGTTCAAAATTTTGAGATCAACCATGAGAAGCTGCTGCATTTGATCGTCGTCAGCAAAGATTTGTCATACTTCGATCATATTCATCCCGAGTATAAGGGCAGCGGCGAGTTCGAGATCGCGACCACTTTCCCTGCCGGCGGCGATTACAAGCTTATAGCCGACTATGTTCCCGCCGGCGGGGGGAAGACGACCCGAACGGAATGGATCAAGGTAGAGGGGGCTTCCGCCAATAACGTACCGCTTAAGCCCGATCGCGAGCATTCGAAGGTTGAGGATGGTGTGCAGGTAACGCTTGAGAACGATCACCCGCAAACCGGCGGGGAGGTTGAATTGGCTTTCAAGCTTGCCGATGCGAATACACAGGAGCCTATAACTGATTTGGAACCCTATTTGGGCGCTGTCGGCCATGTGGTCATACTGAGCGAGGACACGGAGCAATACCTGCACGTTCACCCGGTCGATGAGAAAGCGAAGGGTCCGGAGGCGCGGTTTGTCACCAGCTTCCCAGGTGCCGGGATTTATAAAATATGGGCCCAATTCCAGCGGAACGGCCAATTGATTACAGTACCTTTTGTCGTCAGGGTGGAATGAATGGACGAAACGTCAAAGACGCTCGTCTCCCGATTGAACCGGATCGAGGGGCAGGTCCGCGGCATTTAGGGAATGATTGAAAGGGATATCATTTGCGATGAAATCTTGAATTTTAAAAGGAACATGAAGGAGATGGTCCGGATGTTGAAGTTTTTATTACGAGTCGGAGTTTATCTAAGTATGATCGCTGTGTTTGTGGGCGGGGTCGCCGCGTTCGGATATTTGGGTTCTCAGAAAGCGTTCTGGGGCTCGGTTCGCAAGGAACCCGTTCCTTCTCTGCAAGGAATGCAGAAACCCGAACATGATCCCAATAAACCTACGGTTGCCGTTTTGCTGGGGAATGAAAATACGGAGGGCTTGGATTTCACGATTCCGTACCAAATGTTCTCGATGACCGGCGCATACAATGTGTATGCCGTTGCTGCGGACAATCAGGTGAAGACACTGACAGGCGGATTGGATGTGGTGCCGCACTACTCTTTTCAAGAGCTGGATGAACTGCTGGGAAGAAGCGCCGACATTATCGCGATCCCTTTCATGACGATGGGGGACCCGAAGAAATATGAACCTGTCCGTGAATGGATACTAAAGCACAAGGAAACTACGCTGTTAAGCATATGCGCCGGATCGGACAATCTGGCCGCTACCGGATTATTGAATGGGAAGATTGCAGCATCGCATTGGCAAACGAAGTGGATCCTTACCAAGAAATATCCTGAAGTAAACTGGCAATGGGATCAGCGTTATGTGACGAATGGCGATAAGATGATATCCTCGGCAGGCATATCGTCAGGGATCGATGCCGTTCTCTATGTCATTTCACAAAAGCTGGGCGAACCGATGGCGGCAAAAGTAGCGAAGGAAATGAATTATCCTTCTTACCACTTCCTTCAAAACCCGAAAATAGAGCCATTTTATCTCGATTACCGCTATGCAACCTATGTATTGAATAATGCTTTCCAGTGGAACAAGACAAAGGCAGGCGTGCTGCTGTATGACGGTGTGGGGGAAATGGCGGTGGCTTCCGTATTTGATATTTATTCCGACTCCGGAACGACTAGAGTTCTGTCCGTGTCAAGAACGGATCAGCCGCTTGTGACGAAACACGGTTTGAACGTGATCGCCAGACATACGATGTCCAATCTCCCGAAATTGGATAAAATGATCGTTCCGGGCACCGAGGCAAAATTACGGGCAACGGAGGAAATCAAAAGCTGGAACGAGAGGGGCAATGCCATGGAACTCCGGTTCGTTCATGCCGATTCCCCGAATCGATTTTTGTTCGAGGTTCAGCTTGAAGATTTAGCGAAGCAAGAGGACCTTCTAACCGCTAAACATGCGGTGAAACGACTTGAGTTTCGGGCTGACGATTTCCGTCTTGAAGGCAACCCGTTCCCTATTGAAACTTATGGAGCGCTGCTTCTAACCTTAGCCGTAGCTGTTCTGGCCGCGGTTTATATGGACAGACGATTCATTCTGAAGCGAAAGCTACCGTGCTGTGCTCATCGCAGCAAGACGCTAAGTTAAAAAGTCTCCATGCCGCATGGCTGAATCGCTGCAAGCGAGCCTTAGGCGACGGACTTGATAGGTATCTGTTTTCCCCTCCGGGCACACGGCTTTCCAAAGCTGCTGCCGGAGGGGATTTTTTTGCAGAGCCGGTTCCTCAACATTTGCGTGCAGACCGCAATCTTTTGCGCTGCCTTGGTCATTGTTTGCGCGTTGCACGGTCTCCTTTCACGATAAGATGTTTATAGGAACAGCATCGTGTTAACGAAAAAATACGCAACAGAACTACTTGAATAAGGAGCGGGACCATGAAGCGAGATCAAATATTGGATTGGATGGGGATTGTCAGCCAGATCGGGTTACTCTTATGTTTTTGTGCGGCCGTTTGCCTGGAGCTTACAGGAAACGAAGAACTTAAGCGCATAGTGGGTATATCCACAGCCGTTTTCCTGACGATGCTGGTATTCACCTTCGCTGTTTACCTGTTGGAGATTTATAGGAACCGAAGAGTCGGGAATAAATTTATTCCGTAGAGGGGGTTATTCATTTGAGCAGCTTCAACCACTTTTTACCCTATGTCAGCAAACAAAAGAAGCTTTATATATTAGGATTTGTCGGCAGTTTATTCCGGTTTCTGATCCCGCTCTGCGTACCTTTGGTTATTAAATATTTATTTGATGAATTACTTCAGAACGAAGCGTTGTCCTATGCAGCAAAGATACAACAATTACTTCTCATTGCCGCTATTATGCTTGTTGTATTCTTCCTAATTCGCGGGCCGATGGAATACGTCAGGCAGTTTTTCATGCATAAAGCCAATAACAATATCATCAAGGCGCTGCGTACCGATGCTTTTCATAAAATTCATTCCCTGGATACGAAGTATTTTACTGAGAATAAAAGCGGGGAAGTCGGGTCGCGTCTCTTCGACGATATCGAAAAAATAAGAGGGTTCATGACCGCTGTCTTCTCCAACATCTGGATCGAAACGGTTGTGCTGGGTTTCGTCGTCAGCGTGATGCTTACCTTGAACATGAAGTTAACCTTGCTTGCCGTTCTGCTGGTCGGGATTCAATTTGCGCTCGCTCACCTCCTTTCCAGGCGGTTAAAAACCACTACGCGCCAGATGATGAGCTATCGCTCAATTCTCAGTGGATTTATATTTGAAAAAATCCAGGGAGCCTTTTGGTCCAAACTGTTCTCAGCCGAAAGAAAGGATAAAGAAGAACTCGATCAACACTTGATTCATTATGAACGTCTTACGGATCATCAAGCCAGAATGAATGCGATATCCTTAGCTTCGGTTAACGTTCTAAGCGATGTGACGCCGTTTATTGTTGTGCTGGTCGGCAGCTTATACGTCATAGACGGCGGTTTGACCCTTGGAACTTTAATTGCCTTCTTTGCCTATGTAGATCGAATGAGAAGCCCCGTCACGGCCTTGGTTCAAGCTTTTCCTGCGATCACGGAAGGAAGCGTTGCTCTGCAAAGGATGTTCGAATTTTTACACACTCCCGTCACCATCAAAGAAAAAGATCGTCCTTATGAATTAAAAGAGTTTACGGACTCCATTACATTCCATCAGGTTTCTTTCTCCTACAATAATGAGGATAAGGTGATCAAGGACTTGTCTTTCACGCTTCAAAAAGGGAAGACCTACGCATTTGTCGGCGAGAGCGGAGGCGGCAAAAGTACGATTTTACAGCTTTTGACCCGGATGTATGATGCAGACGGCGGAGAAATTCTTATCGACGGCGTTAACATCAAGGACTATTCGATTTCCAGTCTAAGGAATCAGATGGGGATCGTTACACAGGATAACTTTTTATACAGCTCTTCGGTGAAAGACAATATTCGAATGGCGAGGCTCGACGCTGCGGATGAAGAGGTGATTGCCGCAGCGAAGAAAGCCTTCGCTCACGATTTTATTTGTGCCTTACCCAACGGGTATGATACCGAAATCGGCGAAAGAGGCATTAAGCTTTCCGGTGGTCAGAAGCAGCGGCTTGCACTCGCTCGCGTCTTTTTAAAGGATCCGGCCCTGATTCTATTAGACGAAGCAACCAGCGCACTCGATAATGAAAGTGAAAAGCTCGTCCAGAAATCGATTTATCAAATAGGTCGTGAAAAAACGATCATTATGATCGCACACAGGCTCTCAACGGTGCTTGAAGCCGATACGATTTTTGTTGTTAAAAACGGGAGCATTGTCGAAAGCGGCAATCACAAGCATTTGATGGAGCTGAACGGTTATTACAAAGAATTGTATAACGGGCAAAACGCTGTTGGAGTTTTGTCTTCCCCATCGATGTCCGGCTTTAGGCGAACAGAAGTACGAAGCGGAGCTGTAAGGCATGCCTAGCGCATAGGAAAAAGGCTGTAACGATTATGTGCTGTACGGTAATCGTTCAATAAAATAAAGCAAGCGGCAGTCTGGAACTGATTTTTATTGTTCTGGACTGCTGTTCTTTGTTTTAAAAGAAACTTGACCTGAAAAGCATTTCATACCTTACGTTATTTTATGGAAAAAAACGATATTGAAAGGGGTCTAGGGGAAATGAACTACAATTATATCAACAAAACCGAACTAAAGGTTTCTGAAATAGGCTTTGGAACGTGGCCGATCTCCGGGCATGGTATGGGTTCGGCAGATGAACAACAATCTCTGCATACCCTCTTTCATGCTCGGGATAGGGGCGTTAATTTTTTTGACACCGCTGATATGTATGGGTTCGGGTATGCAGAAACCTTATTGGGGAAAGTTTTTAAACACCATAAAGACGATGTGATTATAGCCACCAAAGTAGGCATGCAGTGGGACAATCAGGGGAATCTTCGAAAAAACCTGCGAGCGGATTATATTAGGCAAGCTTGTGAGGACAGTTTAAAAAGGCTGCAAACAGATAGAATTGACCTGTACCAGCTTCACTGGCCGGATCCTGAGACGCCGCTTGAAGAAACGATGGAAGCATTAAGCAGATTAGTAGATCAAGGTAAAGTTCGCTACGTGGGTGTATCCAATTTTTCTGTGGAAGAGATGAAAGAAGCGGGCAAGTATTTGCCCCTTGTTTCGAATCAAATTGAATACAGTCTGTTGGAGAGGTCGCCCGAGAATGAAGTGATTCCATACGCTTCTAAGGGTCAGATCTCGATTCTGCCCTATAAAATACTAGGCAGAGGAATCCTGACAGGGAAATTTAAAGGGGTAGCGCATTTTGAGAAGGGAGACTGGAGAAGCGAAGAAGAGATTTTTAAGCAGGAACAATTAGCTAAAAGTCTCGCAGCCGTTGAACAGCTCCGTCCCATCGCCGAAAGCTATGGCTGTTCCATAAGCCAGCTTGTCATTGCCTGGGCTTTGCGTTGGGATATGGTTCCGTCCGTCATCATCGGCGCGAGGAGACCGGAGCAAATTTCTGAAAGCTGCGCTGACTTGAATTTCTCGCTGCATACGGAACACATTTCACAAATAAATGCTCTATTTGAACAACCTGACAAACAAAACAATTAAGCCTGCTTGACTGTTAATGCGATTAAATAAACGAAAAAAACTTCTTGACCTGAGAACGTTTTCATCAATTAC
Source organism: Paenibacillus sp. JCM 9796 (assembly GCF_055379675.1). Classification (NCBI taxonomy): domain Bacteria; kingdom Bacillati; phylum Bacillota; class Bacilli; order Caryophanales; family Paenibacillaceae; genus Paenibacillus; species Paenibacillus sp. JCM 9796. Next base: position 2,319,388 of record NZ_AP043723.1, on the reverse strand, counting down.
GCTTCATTTTGTAAGGCACGGCGATCTTAATTTCTCTTAGGAGGACAGTAAAATGAAAAAGGAAAATGTAGTGAATAATATTCTTGAAACTGATTTTAAATTGAATCAACGTCCGAATAATGAACCTTTGCGAGTGCTGAGCGAAGACGATTGGAAATTCTGGAAAGACAATGGTTACGTTATTATTCCTAATGCCGTTCCACAAGAAAATATCGACCGGCTGGTTAACCTGATTTGGGAATTCGAAGAAAAAAATCCAAACGATCCGGAAACCTGGTATACGGCTCCACGCCGCGAAATTCAGATGAAGGAGCTGGCCAATACGGGCATGGTTGAGCTGTATAACCATCAGTATTTGTGGGATAACCGTTCGTATGAACGGGTATATAACGCTTTCGTTGATATTTGGGGAACCGAACACCTGTGGGCCAGCATCGACAGATGTAATCTCAACCTCCCGTTAAAACCCGGTCATGAATATAAAGGTTTCATACACTGGGATGTTAATACTTCCTTGAATCCGATTCCAGTCAATGTTCAAGGTGTATTGTCACTGGTGGATACGGATGCCGAAATGGGAGGGTTCCAATGTATTCCCGAGCTGTATCGGGATTTTCATGAGTGGGTGAAGACTCAACCTGCGGACAGAGACCCGCATAAACCTGACATAACCGGCTTTACCCCAACGAAAATAACGGCGAAGGCCGGGGACCTGCTTATTTTCAACAGCATGCTGGCACATGGCATTCGTCCGAATCATTCTACGAAGCCGCGTATCGCCCAGTACGTATCGATGTTCCCGGCACAGGAGCAAAATGAAGCATTAAGAAAATCCAGAATCTTGTCTTGGAGCGACAGAATCCCGCCTAGCGGCATGGCGTTTCCGGGAGATCCCCGTAACTGGGAACAAGTAAAATACGAACGGGCTGTACTTTCCGAATTAGGCGAAAAATTGCTGGGCTCGAAGTCATGGTAACGTATAGTCTTTTCTTAGGATAGGGATCATCGCTGCTGCTGCGAATTTAATACCGTGGGAACACCGGTAGCTAAATTCGGGCAGCCGCGTATCGATCTAACAAAAATGAAATCGCTTACAAAAATAAAGGAAGAAATGATTTGAAACCAACTCATTACAGGGGGAATTTGAATTGAAAGCAAAAAAACTATTGATTTCGGCTTTATTCGTTAGTTTAGGTTTGACGGGGTGCAGCCCCCAGCCTGAACCGGCATCTTCTGGACATAATTCCGCAAAGGAAACGGTTGTTAATCTTCAGATGTGGGAAGGTCCTGAAGGTGAAGCTATGCGACCCGTTGTTGATGCCTGGAATAAAACGAAGACGAAAGAAACGGGGATTAAGATTAATCTTTCACTGCTCGGAAGGAACGGGTACGCGGACAAATTGACAAGTCAATTGTTATCCAAAAACGATACTATCGACATTGTATATCCCATGAGCTGGTTTGTACCCCAATACGCACAAGGGGGCTTCTTGGAACCTTTAGATAGCTATATCGCTGAAGATTCGAATTTCGCCATCCAAGACTTTATTACAGCCGGTCTGGATACCGGGAAATATAAAGGGAAGCAATATGGCATTCCCGTCGATATGTCAGAACCGGTCCTCTTTTATCGTAAAGATTTACTTCCGGTCCCTCCGCAAACATGGGACGAGGCGTTGGAAGCGGCCAGAAAATTTTCCAAGAGCACGAATTCGGATTCACCGACACAATTCGGTACAACGTTATACGCTGCGGCAGGATTTGCGGAACCGATGCATATGTGGGAAGAGCTATTCTGGGCATACGGTGGAGAGCTGTTTGATAAAGAAGGCGCTCCAAGCATAAACAATGAAGCTGGACAGAAAGCGACGCAGTATGGCGTCGAATTGGTCAAAAATAAATGGGTGCCGGCAGACTATACCAACTACGAGTATCCGCAAACTTTGGGTGCTTTTCAAGCGGGGAAGGTAGCCTTTATTCAGCAGTGGAATGCGGCATGGGCTGATTTATCCAATAAAAATAAATCTCCGTTGGTAGCGGATAAAGTCGGTTATGCTCCAATTCCGGGCGTCAAGCAACAAGACGGATCGATTAAGAGAAGTTACCATGTTCATTCGATCACACTGGCCATCAATGCCAGCTCTAAGAAGAAAAGTGAAGCTTTTCAAGTTATCGCTTACCTCTCTGGAAAAGAGGGGGGGCTGGAATACACGCTAAGAGGGGGATCAACTCCACGTCAATCTATATTTAAAAGCGATAAAGTGAAAGAAGTGTATGGCGATTACTATTCTTTCCTGGCAAACGAGGTAGACAAGCACGGAAAATCGGAACCCCCCATCCTTCCAATGACCTATATCAGCTCGAACATCATGAATAAAGCGTTAAACGCTGCTTGGAGCGGTGCCATAACCGTGGATGAAGCATTGAGCAGCGCGGAAAAAGATATGAAAACTCAATTAGAGAAAACGAAACAGGGTGAAATGAAATGAGTAAACTGGCAAGGATTAGCATGCTGGCACCTGCTTCCGTTATTCTTTTTGGTGTCACGTTCTACCCTTTTGTTTTTAATTTGTTTTTTAGCCTTATGGACGTAAACATTCATAACTTTAACGAACCCCGCTTTAACGGGCTGAACAATTATAGCCGGTTATTCCTGGATGTGAATTTTTGGAGCACCTTGAATTTCAGCGCCGTTTATTTGGCAGGCTGTTTATTGCTGGAAACCGTATTCGGCTTTGCCTTGGCTTTGCTTGTTAATCGTTGTACGGCCGGGAAGAAATTCTGGTTCCCGTTTCTCCTGACCCCTATGATGATTGCTCCGGCGATGGTGGGGATTATGTATCTTGGTCATTTTGATTCGTTGACGGGAAATTTAGCTTATTATATTCAAACGCTGCTGGGTATTTCAGATCCGCTCCTTACAGGGGTGTTAGGACAAATCGTTCTTATTCTGATCGATACGTGGCAATGGACGCCGTTTATTTTTTTGTTAGTCTACGCGGCCCTTCAAGCGGTTCCCTCTGATGTATATGAAGCGGCAACGATCGACGGAGCGAACGCATGGCAAATGTTTGGGAAGATTACGTTCCCATTGGTACGTCCCGCACTTGCCGTAGCGATGATTTTTCGTACCCTGGATTTAATAAGAACGTTTGACCATCTCTATATTATTAAAGGCGGAGCCGATGGCTTCGGGACCTTATCCATTTATATTTACCAAACGGCTTTTCAAGGCGGAGATTTTGGCAAGGCGAGCGCCGTCACCTTTATTCTGTTCCTGCTTCTATCGTGGGCCGTTCGTATCATGTTCCGAATATTGATGGGCCGCACACTTTCCGCCAAGAAGGAGACAACATGAACGAGATACGAAAGAATGGATGGGCATATGTTCTCATAGCTGGTTTTATCCTTGTTTTCAATGTCCCGATTCTACTTACACTATTAAATTCTTTAAAGACGAACCAGCAAATCATCACTCAACCGCCCGTGTGGATCTTTGCACCCATCATCGAGCATTATGAACGAATTTTTCAGGATGCAAATTTCCCGGTATGGTTTTATTTGAAGAATAGTATATTGACTTCTGTTTTTGGTACGATCCTTACGATCATGATTGCATTTCCTGCGGCCTACACGATGGCTAGGCATAATACCGGAGGCGAGAAGTATGAGCTCTGGCTATTATCAACACGCATGCTGCCCGGGGCGGTATTCATTATCCCTACGTATGTGTTGTTTAGTGTTATCGGTTTAGTCGACTCCCCGCTTGGTCTCATTTTGATCTATTTAAGTTTTAATCTGCCGCTCGCCATTTGGATTATTCGCGGATTCGTACGGGAACTTCCGAACGAAATTGATGAGGCTGCCGGGCTTGATGGTGCCTCTACTTTTAAGATCATGACGAGCGTCATTTTTCCAATGACGGCTCCAGGTATCATTGCGGTAGCGGTATTAACGTTCGCCGCTTGCTGGAACGAATACTTTTTCTCCCTTGTATTCTCGGATTTGCATGCGACAACATTTACCGTGGCGGGGCAAAGATTTATGACGGGGCATGCCATTTTATGGGGCGAAATTTCTTCAGCGGTTACGGTGGGGATTATTCCGGTTATCATGGTCGCTTTTATTTTTCAGCGGTTTATGGTGAAGGGCTTAAGTATGGGAGCCGTAAAATAGAGATAACCGTAGGGGGAGCAAAGGAACGCTTTGCACCCCTATTTTTATAGGGGAAGGGAAGCCATTGGATGCTTGATAAAAAGCAATAAAAGGCTCTTGACATGGTATGCTTTTCACAAAATAAGATACAAATACAGCAGCTCGAAACCTATAACCGGCCGGTTGGAGCAGCCAGACAGTATCTTACTTTGTCACACTAGGAGGTAAGTCAGGATGGATCATAACCGATCCTGCGATAAACATGCACAACCAAATAAGGAGCTGCTGCATGTGATGAATCCGGAGATCAAGTTACAAGCCTCGTGCGAATTTGCACATAAGTGTAAGCTAGCTTGCAAGCGCTCCAATACCAACCCTGAATGTACAGTAAATTGTCAAAAAAAGAGTCCTTTCTAATATTGAAAAAAACTTCTTATTACTTGGAGGGTTATCGAATGAAACCTTATAATAAAGTCAATAACATGGTTGAAATCACCACCCCATTCAATCAGCGTTTAAACAATGAACCACTGAAGGTCCTTAGCGAAGAGGATTGGCAGTTCTGGAATGAAAACGGATATGTCATTATTCAAGATGTCATTCCAAAGAATCAAATCGATCGCATGGTAGACCTCATGTGGGAATTTGAAGAAAAAAATCCGAGCGATCCTTCCACTTGGTATACGCCGCCTCGGCGCGAAATTCAAATGAAAGAACTGCAGGGCACGGGTATGGTTGAGTTGTATCATCATCAGTATCTATGGGACAATCGTACGTCGCAAAAGGTGTATGAGTCATTCGTGGATATATGGGGAGATGAAAAATTATGGGTAACCATTGATCGATGCAACATCAATTTTCCTGTTAAGCCGGGATTTGAGTGGAACGGGTTTATCCATTGGGATGTAAACACTGCGTTGGACCCTATTCCTGTCAATGTTCAGGGTATTCTCTTCTTAGTGGATACGGACGAAGAAATGGGAGGATTACAAGTCGTTCCTGAGCTATACCGAAATTTCGACGAATGGGTGAAAACGCAGCCTAAAGACAGGAATCCGTATAAACCGGATACAACCGGATTTACTCCGACGAAATTGGTTATGAAAGCTGGCGATCTGCTTATATTTAACAGTAAATTGGCTCATGGCATTCGTCAAAACATTTCTAGCAAACCCTGCCTTTCTCAATATATTTCCATGTTCCCTGCACAAGAGCATGATGAAGAGTTACTGCATTCGAGAATAGCTTCCTGGGATCAGAGATTGACTCCGGAGGGACTCGCGTTTCCGGGAGACCCCCGAAATTGGGAACGGGAAAAATACGAGCGGGCTGTTCTTACGGAGTTAGGCGAGAAGCTGCTAGGATTGAAGAAATGGTGATTCCCAAATAATGGAGCCGAGCAGCTCTGCTTAAACTTAATAAGGTTAAGTAGAGCTGCAATCGTTAGTGGAAGCATACAGCAAGGAGGAGGTCAGATGGCCAATATTAAACATATTGCCAAGTTGGCTAATGTTTCAATTTCTACGGTTTCACGTGTATTAAACAATCAGCCGTACGTAAGTGAAGATAAAAAGAAAGCTATATTCGATGCCATCGAGCAATTGGAATATACCAGAAATATGAATGCTATTCATTTAATTAAGGGAAAGACCAATCTGGTCGGGGTCATGATGCCGTTTATTAACCATGCCTATTTCTCCAGATTAATGGAAGGGATTTCAGCTGAAGCTTTCAAGGAGAATTACCAATTAATATTATGTCAGACCAATTATGAGTTATGCAATGAAACAGCCGTTTTGGAAATGTTGAAAATGAAGCAAATTGACGGCATCATTATTTGTTCAAAAAGCATGCCCTTGGAGCAAATTGAACCCTATACCCGATACGGACCTATTGTAGCATGTGAGGATGTCAATCAATCGCCCGTTTCTTCGGTCTACCTCGACCACTACACCAGTTTTAAATACGGTATCAACTATTTAATTGAAAAGGGACATCAATATATTGGTCTTTGCTTAGGCAGAAATAGCGGCGCTAACAGTCAATCACGTTTGAAAGCGTACAAGGATGCGCTTCATTCCATAAATCAGCCTTTCCGGGAAGAATGGATGTTTTATCAAAGCTATAGAATTGAAGATGGGGTAGAGGTGTTAAACAAACTGAGAACAATGGAACAAAGGCCTACCGCCCTCCTGGTGACCAGCGATCAGGTTGCTGCAGGAATCATTATGGAAGCAAGGAAAAACGGGATCGAAGTGCCTAATGATCTTGCCATTATCGGGTTTGATAATCAACCCATCGCAGAAGTTTTCGATCTGACTACAATAGATAATCAGCTTATGGAAATGGGAAGCTGTGCGTTTCGGATTGTCCACGACCAAATCGCGAAGAAAAAAACCGAACCGGAATATCGGGAATTTGATTTTCGACTTATCGAGCGATCTACAGTTTAATTGACTTTCATTTTGAAACAGGAACAAGGGTGGGCGACTTTCAAAAAAGTGTCCATCTTTGTTTTTTTGCGTTTATAATCAAAGAGATCTATCCGATGAATCTATCATTGGGCGAGTAGGGCGAATTGAAATGTTAAAGAGGAAGGTGAAGTATGGAAGACATTCGCGTGCTCATAGCCGAGGATGACCGGGGAATTAGCGATTTATTGAAGAAATATTTGGAGCGGGAGTTATACAGGGCAGATGTTGCGGTAAATGGAGAAGAAGCCCTTCGTCTGTTCGATAACAACAGCTATAACCTTGTCATATTGGATCTCATGATGCCCAAGATAGACGGGATCGAGGTGTGCAGAAGACTTCGAAACCAAACCAACGTTCCCATTCTGATGCTTACCGCCAAGGACCAGGAGAGCGAGAAAATTTTGGGCCTGGGCATAGGCGCGGATGATTACATCACCAAGCCTTTCAGCATAGGGGAAGTGGTCGCCAGAGTGAAAGCGCTGCTGAGGAGATTTTTGATTCTGGGCAGCGAGGGGATCGCGCAAGAGAAAACCATGATCAGGTACAAGGGCATCTCGGTCGATCTTAAGAAATACGCCGTCCATGTCGGCGGAGAAGAGATTGCGCTAACGGCCAAAGAGTTTGAACTGCTGAAGTTCTTCGTTTCCCACCCCGAACAAGTATTTACCAAGACACAGCTCTTTCGCCATGTGTGGGACAGCCATTACATCGAAGACGATAATACGGTGATGGTGCACATCCGAAAGCTCCGGAAGAAAATCGAAGCCGATCCCTCCAATCCGCAATGGATTCAAACGGTTTGGGGAATTGGATACAAATTTACAGGTGATCCAGATGTATCATCGTGAGCAGATCTCGCTGCTTATCGTTCAATTGATCGTCATCGCCGGGCTGGCGATCCTGCAATTCCATGACGTTACGTCCGGGATGCTCAGCGGGGGGTTAGTTGCCGCGCTTGGCGTGACAACGGGATTTCTTATCTTCATCAGGCTCCGTTCCCGCACCGGACTCAAGCATATGACTGCGGAGCTAAGGCGGGCTGTGACCGGGAATGTGAAGACAAGATTATTGGCCAAGGACGACCGGGTATGGAATGAAGTGATTTTTTCGGTCAATGCATTAATCGAGCAGCTGGAGAACGTTCAAATCGCGGCGGTCCAATCCCAGACGGCAAGAAGACGCCTGCTGTCCAGTATTTCGCATGATATCCGGACTCCGCTTACATCGATTATAGGCTATGTAGATGCCTTGCAGGATGAGATCGCGATTTCCGAACAAGAGAAACAGGAATACCTTGCTATCCTGTCCAGGAAATCTAACGGCTTGAAGGAACTAATCGATGAAATATTTACGATGGCGAAGCTGGATGCGGATGAAATGCCCCAACTGGAGGAAGCTCTTGATTTTGCGGAAATCATCAGGGAATCGCTAATCGCATTTTTGCCGGAGCTGAAAAAAATGGGAATGGAGCTGCATGTCCGTATTCCGGACGAGCATTGCCCTATCCTCGCAGATCGTCTAAGCGTGATGCGAATCATCGGCAATATCGTCAAGAATGCCATCTGCTATGGAAAGGACGGGAACGTATTGGGGATCGAGCTTGCAGAAACCGCCCATGAATACCAACTGCTAGTTTGGGATCGGGGCCCCGGTATTCCCCAGGCCGATCTTGCGAATGTGTTCGAAAGAATGTACCGAAGCGATCCATCCAGGAACCCGGCGGGCGGAGGCAGCGGACTGGGGCTTGCCATTGCCAGAGCTCTGGTAGAGAAGAATGGCGGCAGGATAGGGGTGGAAAGTACACCGTGGGACAAGACGACGTTCGGCATTGCATTTAAGAAACAGTTAAAAATTAAATAAGAAGCAGTTAAACTCTTCCTCTTATAATGGAACCATTAGCTAATAGAAGGAGGTTTCATATCATAAGCGTCGTTATCCGAACTACCGATCTGACTAAAATTTACGGCAATCAGAAATCGGTCGATCATGTGAATATGACGGTGAGGCAAGGCGAAATCTACGGCTTTCTCGGCCGTAACGGTGCGGGCAAGACGACTACGATCCGCATGCTGGTCGGCTTGATCAAGCCGACCAGCGGTCAAATCGAAATTTTCGGGGAAAATCTGTTCGCGAAGCACAAGGAGATTTTACGCAGAATCGGGTCCATCGTTGAAGTGCCCGGGTTTTATGGGAACCTTACGGCCAGGGAAAACCTGCTGATTAATGCCAAAATTATGGGTGTCCACAAGAAACATGCGATTGACGAAACGCTGGAGGTTGTAGGACTGCAGGACGAAACCAGGAAGCTGGTGGGGAACTATTCCCTGGGGATGAAGCAGCGGCTGGGTATAGCGAGAGCGCTTCTCCATTATCCGGAGCTGCTGATCCTCGATGAGCCTACGAACGGACTGGACCCGATCGGCATCAAGGAGATGCGAAGGATCATTAAATCGCTGGCCGCAGAAAGAAAGATTACGATCTTGATTTCCAGCCATATTTTATCGGAGATTGAACAGCTGGCGGATCGTATGGGCATTATTCATCAAGGGAAGCTTCTCGAGGAGATGGCGATGGATCAGCTCCGGCAAATCAATCGCAAATATGTGGAGTTCCAGGTATCCAACGACAATAGAGCGGCCATGCTGCTGGAAAATCACTTCCATATCCATGACTATGAAGTGCATGATGAAGGCCGTATCCGCGTCTATTCTCATCTGGGGCAGCAGGGGCAGATCAATCGAGTGTTGGTGCAGCACGATATTGAAGTATCGAGGATCGTGCTCAGCGAAGACAGGCTGGAAGATTATTTTGCGAAGTTGGTGGGAGGCGGCGTCATTGGTTGATCTGTTATATACGGAGCTCTTGAAGCTGAAGCGCTCCAGGATGTTTCTGTTAAGCGTGATCGGCGCTGCGGTGGCGCCGTTTATGGTCGTCGTTTCCACGTATATCCATATCAAGACGAAAGAACCGACGCGGGTTATTCCTTTCCAGGAGCTGTTGTTCAATTCCCATTTGTATACGGTGTTATTAATAGGAGTTCCCCTGTATGGGGTCGTCACCGCGTATCTCTTTAACCGTGAATATATGGAGGATACCCTGAAAAATCTGTTAACGATCCCCGTCTCAAGGACCAGCCTCATGTTGAGCAAGATGCTCCTCTTGTTCATGTGGATCATGCTGCTGAGTTTGCTTGCATGGGGGCTGACGCTGCTGCTGGGCGTAGTCGGGCAGTTCGAAGGGTTAAGCGCCTCGTTACTCGTGGAGTCTTTGCGGAAATTTATGATTACCGGCGCATTTCTCTCGATGCTGTCGACCCCCCTGATCCTGATCGCCATCGTACTGAAAAACTATGTGCCCACGATTATCGCGACCATCGTCATCACGTTGATCAATGTGATGGGCTCGAATTCGGAATATAAAGGATTGATCCCCTGGACAGCCGCATTCGATATCGCGCACGGTACGCTTCTGCAGGCTTACCCGCCGGCATATTCTTATATGGTCATTGGGGCTATCTCGATCATCGGATTCGTTGCCACCCTTACCTACTTCAGAAAGGCGGACATTCATTAATGCCAGAAATGATTAGCGCCATTATATTAGGAATTGTGGAAGGATTAACGGAATTTCTCCCGGTCTCGTCTACGGGTCACTTAATTTTGGCCGGTGCTCTCCTGGGCTTTGAAGGAGGTGCCGCGACCACGTTCAAGATCGTGATTCAGCTGGGAGCGGTGATGGCCGTCCTTGTGCTGTATTGGACAAGGTATATGGATATTGCAAAGGATCTTCTGACCTTCAATTTCTCGGCCAAAAACAAATTGAATGCGATTCACATGATGATTGCCATGATTCCCGCTTTAATCGTTTATCTGATCTTTAAAGACTACATCAAACGCTATTTGTTCGGACCCGCTCCTGTCCTGATCGGTTTAGTCGCCGGCGGCATCCTGATGATCGCAGCCGCACGGCTCGGACGAAAGGTAACCGCCGAGAATACCGACGACATTACCTACAAGCAAGCGCTCGGCATCGGATTATTCCAATGCTTCGCGCTCTGGCCCGGGTTCTCGAGATCGGGATCGACGATATCGGGCGGGCTGCTGCTCGGCACCAGCCAGAAAGCGGCCGCGGACTTTACGTTCATCATCTCCGTCCCGGTCATGCTCGGCGCAACGGTGCTGGACATGTACGACAGCCGGGAGTTGTTAACCGCAGATGCATTAATTCTGTTCCTGATCGGTTTCATTGCTGCCTTTATCGTGGCGATGATCGCGGTGGTCACGTTCCTGAATCTGATCAAACGGCTTAAATTGGAGTGGTTCGCGCTGTATCGCTTCGTGCTTGCGGCGGTGTTCTATATCTTTGTCATGTAAGGCACTTGAGGGCTCCGATCAGGGGCTTTTTTCCTCTAATTTCCGGATTTGCTTGCTTAGTATGGCCAAGAGCCGAGCTGGTTTCAGACCTTGTATCCTGATTCCGCTCGGCTTTTTCATGCACACGTTATTAGTCTCAAGAACTACGCCCACAGAACTATGCAAATCTGCTATAGTAGAAGTAAAGCTCATGGTCAGACGACTATTCGTGGCGGGTGAAAAGATTGGTAAAACTGTGGCCTATAGTGTTATTTATGACGGGCATTCAAGGATGGGTGTTGTCGCTTCCTCGCTTTTTTGGCTGCCGCCATTGTGGAGGATGTCCGGGGCTTCCGGGAGCAAGCCGCTCTCGATGATGACATGACCTTCCCTGCTGTCAAAATTACGGGGTTGCAGTACTAATCACACGGAGGGGATATGCATATATGGAAGCGGGAGCGAATTATAGAGTCGCCGTTCTGGGGGTTGAAGAGGAAACTACGGCAAGAGTCATGAATGCGCTGCTAGGCTATAGGCTGCTGCCGGATAAAAATATACATGGCAATGGGATTCTTATCCAACATTCGCAGCGGCCGGCCTTACAGATCACGCATCACCAGTATCAGGGGCTGCCCGTAGAAACCTATCCGCCGAAAGGCAGGCGGATGCATCCGAACGATCTGCGGGACTTGCTGCATGAGAAGCTTGGCGCAAAGGGATTGACCATAGGGGATATAACCCTTTCGTATAGCTACGAGGAGATAGGCATCCAGTGGACCCGTGCTTCTTTAGTAAACGGGATTGAATTTGCCTTGATGGGTAACATTAACTTATGGACAACACATAAAGAGGCTCAAATTACATATCCCGATTCAGACGAAGAGGTCGACTTTTACCGTTTGCCGGACCTTACAGGCGCGGACATGGTGCTAATTATTCTAAACATGAGCTGGGGATATTTCCGTTCTACGGACATGTTGACCGACTATATCGAGAAGCTGAAGGCGAAGGGATTCGGTAAAACGAACGGTAATAAACCGATCTATTTCGTCTTAGATACGTACGGCAAGCCCTCTGCGAAGGAAGCGGCGGAGAGACGAAGCATGTATATGCAGGCGATCAAGCCCTTTATCGAGCTCCCGGCCTTCTTCGAGATCAACGCGCATTACGCCTTGCAGGCGAGGCAGTTTATCGAATCGGAAGTGGGCTTAGAGGAGCTGCAGCAGGACGAATCGATTCAATTTTTTGATTTGGACGGGACCTTTATTCAAGGATTGAACCTGGAGCCTGTTCATGTCCAGCGTTTACAGCAGGTTAGCGGCATCGCGTTGCTGGAAGAGGCGCTCGCCGATTTGGCAAGCGATCATAAGCCGAAGATTGCCCGCGCCGCCAGCATCACGCGCAAGGCTCCGGCAGAAAGACCGAAGCCTGAGCCGGTAAAAAGGCAGAGGAAAGCGACCCCCGGTCCAAAGCCTGAAGTGGACATGAAAGAAATCGTAGCTGCGCTTAAGAAAGAAGTGATCGCCACCATTAAAGAGGAACGGGCGCTGCCCAAGCAGCGTTCGCTTAAAAATCACGAGATCCGCGAGATCTTCCTTGCTGCCTTGAAGGAGGCGAAGGAAGAAATCAACATCATCAGCCCTTGGATTACCAAAAAAGTCGTCGACGCCGATTTTATTCGCATGCTGGAAGAAGCCCTGAAGCGGGGAGTTCGCATTAAGATTTTGTACGGAATTAGCGACCCCTCCTCCCGCCAATATGGAAAACCGGACGAAACCGTCCCCTTGGCCGCCAGTTTGGTCAAGAAGTTTAGCAGGTACGGCGATTTATTCAAAATGAAGTACGGCCAGACCCACCAGAAATTGCTCATCTGCGACAATCGGTATTTCGTGGATGGCAGCTTTAACTTCCTCTCCTTTAAGGGCGAGTTTGTGGACGGTACGAGATCGGAAGGCGCTACCTATTCGGAAGATCTTGTTCTTATCCAACATAAGAGAAGCGCGTACTTCGATTTTTAATGAATCGAATGGCAGCCGGCATGTCCCGATGTATGCGTCGGGACTTCTTTGCGTTTCAGAAGGTACATGGGCCGCACGGGCTGCGGTTTATGGTACGGTTAGCAAGAATTTTCCTCAAAGCGCCAAGATATGTTCATTTTCATCGAATGAAGGATATGCTATATTACAAAGTTGATCCCGTACCACGTTAACGTGAATCGCGGAGAGGAGGATACCCTGCATGCTCCGGTGGATAAAATCGCCGCTATCTTCAATTCGGGGAAAAATCATACTTTCCTTTATCCTGCTCATCTTTATTCCTATCACCATTATCATCTATAACGTATATGTATCCAGCCAGGAGGTCGTGCGCCGCGAAGTGAATCAGAGCCGTCAGGAAGCGGTTCGCCATACGGCAAGCAGCATCGACGGGACGGCTGAGCGGATGCTCAACGCCTCTCATTTGATCGTCAACGATACCGAAGTGGCTGCTTATTTGCAGATGAAAGACCGGCAGGGCTGGATGACCGATTATCCGTCGTTCCAGCGATTTACGTCGGTTCAAAAGAAGCTGATGAATATTCGCGACATTCTGCTCGACAGCAATGCGGTGGTCGCTTTGCTGGACTTTGGCGGACATGTCTTGTCCACAGCGCCCGGTTCCGAGGAGTCGGGGCTGTACGAGCAGCTCCAGAAGGAAGCCTGGGTCCAGGAGACTCTTCGATTAGAAGGCTGGCCCTACTGGCAGCTCGCGTATCAGGGAACGCTCCTTCCTCCGTCGCAGGCTGCGGAAGAGAGCTCGCTGTTCCTGATGTCCCGGCTGATTAAAGACAGCTCGGACGGCAAAGCGGCAGGGCTTTTGTTGATTGGGCTGCCGTCCCCGATGGGGACGGGCATCCTCCCTGGGAATGCCCCGGGGACAGACCAGGCGACGCTGCTGATCAAGAAGGACGGGCAGCTGCTCGACCAGCGGGGGCCTGATCTGCCGCAGGAGGTCGTGAGTCTGGCCCTTCGGGCGGACACGCTTTCCCGCCAAGAGGAATACCGAAGCATTCAAGCCGAAGGACAGCGCTTTGCGTTGAATGAGGCGTTCATGCCGCATCTGGGGTGGACCGCGGTGCAATTGGCCCCCGAAGAGGAGCTGCAATCGCGTCTGGGACAGATCAAAAATCAATCGCTGCTTTGGCTGCTTGTTTGGTTCTTGATTTTCACGTGTGCGTTTGCGCTTGTGATGCTGCAGTTTGCCAAACGGATCGGGCGGCTGCTGCATTCGATGGACCGGGTTGGACAAGGGGACTTCTCCTCCCGGGTTTCCGTTCGCGGGTCGGATGAGGTGTCTCAGCTTGGCTTGCGCTTCAATGAGATGGTCGGAAGACTCGACGATCTGATCCTGAGGCTGTCCGAGGAGCAGCGGCGCAAGGAGGAAGCGAGGTTTCAAGCGCTCCAGGCGCAGATCAATCCCCATTTCCTGTTCAATACGCTGAATTCCATCAAGTGGTCAGCGATGCTTTCCGGGGCGCAGCACGTCAGCCAGATGATTACAAAGCTTGGCAAGCTGCTTGAAATCTCGATGAGAGCGGATCGGGAGCGGACGACGCTGCGTGAAGAGCTGAGTCATCTGGAGATGTATATGGATTTGCAAAAGCTGCGCTTTCACGATAACATTCACGTTCACGTCGACGTGCCGGAGCGGCTCATGTCTTGCGGAATTCTTCAATTTACGCTGCAGCCGATTGTGGAGAACAGTATCATTCACGGGAATCGTACCCCGCTGAAGGTTTCCATCACCGCCCATGAGGAAGGGGACAAGCTGGTGCTGTCGATTTCCGATAACGGACAAGGGATGGAGCCTGACCAGCTCGAACGCCTGTTCACGGACGGAGCGCCGTCCCATGCCAAATCGACCGGCATCGGCATCCGGAATGTGCACGAGCGGATCGCGATGCATTTCGGACCCGGACATGGGCTCCACCTAAGTAGTGTACCCGGTGAAGGGACGACCGTGACGGTCACTCTTCCGCTTGCAAAGGAGGCGGCGCAGCATGATTAACGTGTTGATTGCGGACGACGAAATTTTGGTCCGGATCGGATTGAAAACAATCATTCCATGGGAGGATAACGGGTTTCGACTCGTCGGGGAAGCCTCGGACGGGAATGAGGCTCTGGCGATCATGGAGCGGACCCCTTGCGATATCGTGCTGACGGACATTCGGATGCCCGGTTGTGACGGGTTGCAGCTGATCGAACGCATCAAGGAAAAGTTTCCAGCGGCCAAGTGCCTGATTCTTTCCAGCCATAACGATTTTGAATACGTCCAGAAGGCGCTGCGGCTGGGCGCTGTCGATTATATCCTGAAGCTGACCATGGAGCCTGAGGAGCTCTTGGCCAAGCTGGTCCGGCTGAAGGAAGAGATTGAGGCGCAGCGGCTGACCGCAACGGCAGCGACGCGGCTGGAGATGCAGGCACACTTGTACGGCAAGGAAGTGAAAGAGAAACGGATGAGGGATCTGCTGACCAAGCAGTGCACGCCGGGGGAGATCCGGGCCACCTTCGCGGAATTTCACATACCGGCGCTCACCCCTCCTTACCGTATTGTGAACCTCCAGCTGGACGCTTATGAGGAGGTGCTGGAGGAAAATAATTTCCAGTCCGAGAAGCTGCTGACTTATACCGTGGCCAACATTCTGACCGAAATACTGCGCAAATACGACGACGGCGAGCTGGTGGAAATCGAGGGCGGCCGGTTTGCGGTCATCACCGATTATATGGAAGCGGACATGCTGCTTGAAATGCAGGAGGCGGTCCGCACGTTCCTGAAGCTTTCCGTGAGTGTGGGTTACTCCGATTCGCTGCTGTCGACCGATGAGCTGTACACCGGTTACCTCCAAGCCAAGACAGCGCTGGAGCACCGGTTTTACCGGGGAATGGGCGGTATCATCGCTTTCGATTCGCTGCAATATGCGAGTCCCCAGGAGACACACGTTCCATGGACGCAAGAGCAATGGATACAGCTGATTGAGAAGCAGGATGAAGCCGCGGTGCTCGCGCTGTTGGACCGGTGGACGGACAGCCTGCGCGAAGGGCCTTTCCGGAGCCCGGATATGCTGCGCGAGGAATGGGTAGAGCTCGTCCACATTTTCGGTCACGGATTGCGCCCGTTGAAAGGCGATTTATACGCCGTGCCTCCGCACCGGAACCGGTATCCGCTGCACGCCGTTCGCCAGATCGAAACGCTGGAGGAGCTTTACGCGTGGTTTTGCGGATGGATAGGCGGATATTTTCAATATTACAAGACGCTGGCTACGCAGCAGTGGAGACCGGAGATTGCAGCGGTCGTACAGCGAATTCGCGAGCATTACGACGAACCGCTGAAAGTATCGGAGCTGGCTAAGGAAATCGGGTTTACGGAGAACTATTTGAGCGTGCTGTTTAAACGGGAAACCGGGGAAACCATCATGGACTTCATAACCCGGATCCGGATGGATAAAGCGAGGGAGCTGCTGAAGGACCAGCACTACAAAGTGTACGAGATTGCGGAGAAGGTCGGGTATACCGATACGAACTATTTCAGCAAGCTATTTAAAAAAGTGGAGGGCATTCATCCGCTGGAATACCGCAAAACGGTGCTGGGCCGTAAATAAGCAGCAACCAAGAATGAGACGGTTTTTAGCAGGAATCACCCCTTCTGCCGCAGGTCCATCTTTGTTAAGCTGAGGTTCGAAAGCTAAAGCATACACCATGGAGGGGTTCAAGCTATGAAAAAATGGGTTATGGGTACGGCTGCCGTTGTCATGTCCGCGTCCTTAATTGTTAGCGGTTGCGGAAGCAATACCGATACGCAAGCGAACAGCGGCGCAAACGGCGAGAAGAAAGCGGTGAAACTGCGCATGTGGGGCGCCGTTCCGGAAGAGAACGGGCCGAAAGCCGTGATTGACAAGTGGAACCAAAGCCATCCGGATATTCAAATGGAATATGTTCGCTACGTCAACGACGATTCAGGCAATACGAAGCTGGATACGGCATTGATGACGCAGTCCGACGCTCCGGATATTTTCGTCAGCTACGGGGAGGCCAACCTGAACCGCCGCCTGAATGCGAGCATGACAGCTCCGCTTGACGAGCTGATCAAGAAAGAAAATTTCAATGTCGAAGAGATCATCGGCATGGAGAACATCCAGAAATTCAAGGATCAAATCCACTATTTGCCGGCGAACAAGATTATCGACATGATCGTCATCAACAAGAAAGCTCTTGATGAAGCCGGTGTCAAGGTGCCTGCCGAGTGGACGTGGGACGAGTATGTAGCGCTGGCTCAAAAGCTGACGAAGGACGGACGGAAGGGCAGCTTCATTACGCCGGGCTCCGACTTGTTTATCAGCAAATTCGCGCTGGCGACCGTACAGCCGAAGGATGCTTTCTATACGGCGGACGGGCTGTCCAACTTCAACCACCCTGCTGTGAAAAAAGGCTTGGAGCTGCAAAAAGCGTTGTATGACCAGGGCTCCATGGTGCCTTGGGCGGAAGGCGTAGCCAACAAGCTGGATCCGGCGAACGAGCTTCTGACGGGCAAAGCCGCGATGGTTTACGGCGGCACGTACATGCTCCGCACGATCAAGGACACGGCCAAATATCCGCGCGACTTCGCGGTAGCTTTCGCTCCTACTCCGCAGTTTGCGAAGGGGACGAACGTCAACAACGGCGGTGTGAACGACTTCATGTCCATTAACAAGAACAGCGCCAACAAGGAAGCGGCGTTCAAGTTCATGGCTTGGTACCTGCAGGAAGGCAACATGGATATGGTTGCCGGCGGACGCATCCCGACGAACAAGAAAGCAGACTTTAACAAAATTACAGAGCTGATCATCGGACAAGATGAGAAGATCATTGATAAAGAATCGTTGACGGCGCTGATCAAGGGCAACCTGACCTTTGCAACGCGGTTCAACTCGGTCGCATTCCCGCAGCTGAACACGATTCTCCGGGAAGAATCCGAGAAGTTCTTCATGAACGTGCAGGACATCGACAAAACGATGGAAGCCTTGAAGTCCCGCGCCGACAAGGCTATTCAATCGGAGAAGAAATAAGGCTGCGCCCATAAGCGTGCCGACGAACGCCCCTATCTTAGGATGGGGGCGTTTTTCTCATGACCCGAACCAAGAATCACCCTTAAAGTGCAAAGCTTTCGCCATTCTGTCCGGGGGCCGGGTCTCTTACAATGAGAGCATCAAGAAAAGAGGGTGACTTTACGTGAAAAGTAGATTTAACCAACAAAACTTCAAGGAGAATCTGGCGGGCTATCTGTTTATCCTGCCTAACTTTCTCGGGGTCTTTTTATTTGTCGTGTTTCCGCTTTTATTCAGTCTGGTCATGGTCTTTATTGACTGGGATTACATGATGGGCTTCTCGGGCATCGAGTGGGTCGGCTTGGCGCACTTCAAAAAGCTGATGACCGACGAGTATTTCCTGCAGTCCCTGAAAAACAATTTCATCTTTACGGCGGTGACGGTGCCCGCGGCGATGGCTATCGGTCTTGTCATTGCGGTCATTCTGAACAAGTTCGTCTATTTGAAAAATTTCCTCCGCGTGTTGTTCTTCCTGCCCTATGTAAGCAGTATCGTAGCGATCTCGATCGTGTGGAGCGTTATGTACAACCCGGCGAACGGACCGATTAACGGAGCGCTTCGTTCGTTAGGCGTCGAGAACTTGCCCGGCTGGCTCGCCAGTCCCGATTGGTCGCTGACAGCGATCATCATCATGGTCGTATGGACGTATACGGGCTATACGATGGTGCTCTACATGGCCGGCCTTCAAGGGGTGCCCAAGGATTTGTACGAAGCGGCTTCGATCGACGGAGCTACAGGCGTGAAAAGCTTCTTCAAAATCACGATTCCGATGTTGAAGCCTACGAGCTTCCTGATCGCCGTGACGCTGATCATCTCGACCTTCCAGGTATTCGCGGCCGTGGCCGTTATGACCAAGGGGGGGCCGCTGAACTCGACGATGGTGCTCGCCTATCACATTTACGTTCAGGCGTTCCAATATTACGAAATGGGCTACGCCGCCGCCATGTCCTGGGTCTTGTTCCTGATTATCTTCGTGATCACCATGCTGCAGTGGCGGGAACAGAAAAAATGGCAAGATCAGTTCTAACAACTTCCGAGTAACCGGTAAAGGAGCGCACATCCCATGAATACGACATTAAAAATGAGAGAGGTCGGCCTGAAGCTGGTCATGACGGTGATCTTCACGGCGTTGGCCGTGGTCATGGTCACGCCCTTCCTGTGGATGATCTCATCTTCTTTCAAGCTGCCAGCTGATATTTTTAAATACCCGATCGATTGGATTCCGGAGCGATTCGTGCTCGACAATTACAAAGAGGTTTGGTTCGGCAAGTACCCGTTCCTGCTCTACTATTGGAACTCCGTCAAAATTACCGCGATCACGGTAGGCGGATGTCTCATTACAAGCGCGCTCGCCGGGTTTGCCTTCGCCAAGCTGAAATTCAAGGGACGTGATTTCTTATTCGTCCTTTACCTGGCCACGATGATTATTCCC
The DNA here is from genome assembly GCF_055379675.1 of Paenibacillus sp. JCM 9796. NCBI lineage: Bacteria > Bacillati > Bacillota > Bacilli > Caryophanales > Paenibacillaceae > Paenibacillus > Paenibacillus sp. JCM 9796. The sequence continues at coordinate 2,299,855 of NZ_AP043723.1, read as the reverse complement.
GGCCAGATTTTGCTGGTGCCGCGGTTTATCCTGTTCGATAAGCTGGGCATGCTCAATACGCACTTGTCGCTGATTCTGCCGGGCATGTTCACGGTGCTTGGCACGTTCATCATGCGTCAGTTTTTCAGCACGCTGCCGAATGAATTGCTGGAGGCTGCGAAGGTGGACGGCGCCGGCTACTGGCGGATGTTCTGGCAAATTTCGCTGCCGCTGACCAAGCCCGCTCTAGTGACGCTGCTGATCCTTACGTTCACCTGGCACTGGAACGAGTACGAGAATCCGCTTATTTTTCTTAGAGACAACAAACTGTATACGATCCCGCTCGCGCTCACGAACTACGTGGACGAGAACAGTACGAACTATACGTTAATTATGGCCGCTTCCGTTTCCGCGCTGCTGCCGCTGATCGCCATTGTGTCGATATTCCAGAAATGGTTTATCGAAGGGATCGCCAGCTCGGGAATTAAGGGATAAGGCATACGAAAAGGAGCTGCTTCTACATGCAAACTATCGAAACGGATATTGTTGTCGTCGGCGGAGGGCCGGCAGGAATCAACGCGGCCATTGCAGCCGGACGAAGCGGTGCGCGGACGCTGCTCATCGAGAGATACGGATTTTTGGGAGGGATGTCGACGATCGCGCTCGTGTATCCCTGGATGACCTATCATACGATGGACGGGAAACAGGTGATCGCCGGGATCGCCCAAGAAATCATCGACCGCCTGATGGCGCTGAACGCCTCTCCGGGACACGTTCGGGATACTTGCGGGTTCGTCAGCACGATCACGCCGTATGATCCGGAAATTTATAAGGTGCTTGTGCTGGATATGCTTCGCGAGGCCGGCGTGAAGCTGCTGCTGCATAGCTTTGTGGACGACGTGACGGTGAAGGACGAACGGATCGAATCGGTTCGGCTCACCTCGAAATCCGGCAAGATCGACGTGAAAGCGAAGATGTTCATCGACACGAGCGGCGACGCGGATGTCGCTTACCTGGCCGGTGCGCCGATTCTGAAAGGCCGGGATGAGGATCAGCTCACCCAGCCGATGACGATGAAGTTTCGCATGCGCGGCGTCGATCTGGCCCGGGTCAAGCAGTACATGATCGAGCATCCGGAGGAGTTTTACAAGAAAACGCCGATCGATGAGCTGGATCAATTGCCGCTGACGGCGGTTCAAGGCTTCTACAAGCACTGGAAGGAAGCGGCGCTGCCGATCAACCGGGATCAGGTGCTCTTCTTTACCGGTCCGGGCGAAGACGAGGTGCTGGTCAATACGACGCGTGTGCAGGGGCTGGACGGAACCCGCGTGGAGGATTTAACGGAAGCGGAAGAGCTCGGCCGCAAGCAAGTGCTGATGGTCGCCGATTTTATGGTCAAGCATCTCCCGGGGTTTGAGAAAGCATCGATCTCGCAGGTCGGCGCGCAGATCGGGATTCGCGAGACGCGGCGTCTGGACGGCGTGTACAGCCTGCAAATCTCGGATGTGACGGAAGGCCGCCGATTCGAGGACTGCATTGCCCGCAGCGGCTACCCGATCGATATCCACGATCCGAAGAACAAAGGCGTCACCGCGGCCTGGATCGCCGGCGACGGCGCCTATGATATTCCTTACCGCAGCCTGCTGGCCAAAGGGGTTTCGAATTTGCTTGCGGGAGGCCGCTGCATCTCCACTTCGCACGAAGCGCTGGCGACGACGCGTCTTTCCCCAAGCTGCATGGCGACGGGGCAGGCGGCCGGAACCGCAGCCGGTATGGCGGTGAAGCAGGGCGTCAGCCCGCATGAATTGAATGTGAAAGATCTGCAGCAGCAGCTTCGTCAGGACGGCGTCCTGTTAGACTAAAGAAGAACATAGAGGAGACAGCGAGAAACCGATGCGAACAGGTCATATCATCTATCCTTACGAGCCGTGGACGATCACGGAAAGCTCCTTCGATACAGAGACGAATCAACGAGACGAGACGGTGTTTGCCGTCGGCAACGGATACATCGGCATGAGAGGCAACTTCGAGGAGGGCTATGACGGTCCGAAGGGGACCTCGCTTCACGGTACCTACTTGAACGGATTTTATGATTCCTCCCCGATCGCTTACAGCAAGGGGCGTCAATACGGCTTTGCGAAATACCATCAGACCATGCTGAACGTGACGGACGGCAAAATCATCGAGCTTTATGTGGACGGACAAAAATTCAGCCTGTTTACGGGCAAGCATGAGCAGTATGAACGCAGGCTGGATATGCGCAAAGGCACGATGACCCGTACGGTCGTATGGGAGACCGCAACCGGTAAGCGCGTCCGGATTCGGACGGAACGGTTCGCTTCCTTCACGAATAAGCATCTCGCGGTGATCCGCTACGAAGTGACTCCGCTTAATTTTTCCGGGGAGCTTCAGCTCGTTTCGGCGATCAACGGAGAGGTGACGAACCAGATCGCCTCCGGGGATCCGCGTGCCGGCTCGGCCTTCGGCGGACAAGTGCTGCAGACGAAGGAATCGTATGAGAACCATACGTTCGGCGCTCTGCTTCAACAGACGCAGATGACGAAGTTCTCGCTCGTTTGCGGCATGGAGCATCAATTGAGCCATCCGTACCGGTTGGACACCCGGCTGGAAGGGCAGCGGCTGGAGAAGCGGTTCCACGTAATGGCGGAGGCGAACGGGACGGTCGTGCTGGAGAAGTACATCACGTACTATTCCTCCAAGGATTACCCGGAAGCCGAGCTGCTGGAGAAGGCGACCCGGGAGCTGGAGGATGCCAAGAAGGCCAAATTCGACGCTATCGCTAAAGCGCACCGCGAGGTTCTGGACGGATTCTGGCAAACGGCCGATATCCTCGTAGAAGGCGACGAGGCGCTTCAGCAGGCGCTGCGCTTCAACGCTTTCCACTTGCTGCAGTCGGTAGGCCGTGACGGCAGGACGAATATCGGCGCGAAAGGGATCACCGGCGAAGGCTATGACGGCCATTATTTCTGGGATACCGAGACGTATATGCTGCCGTTCTTCCTATACACGAAGCCGGATATCGCCAAGCAGCTGCTGCGCTACCGTCATCATATTTTGCCGAAGGCCAAAGATCGCGCCGCGGAGATGTCCCAGGCCGGAGCGCTTTACGCTTGGCGTACCATCGACGGCGAGGAGACGTCGGCCTACTATGCGGCCAGCACCGCCCAGTATCATATTAATGCGGACATCGCCTATGCGCTCAAGAAGTATGTGGAAGCGACCGGCGATCAAGCGTTTCTATATCAGGAAGGGGCCGAAATGCTGTTCGAAACGTCGCGCTTCTTTGCGGATGCGGGCGATTGGATCGAAGGACGGGGCTTCTGCATCAATGGTGTAACCGGCCCGGATGAATACACGACCGTCATTGACAATAACACGTACACCAATGTGATGGTGAAGGACCAACTGGAATACGCCGTGAAGGTAGCGGCAGAACTGCGTGCGCAGCAGCCGGAGCGCTGGGCCCAGCTTCAGCAGGCGATGGGTCTCACGGAAGAAGAAGTGGAAGGCTGGGCCAAGGCCGCCGAGCATATGTACGTGCACCGGGAGAAGGGGCTGATCGGCCAGGACGACACCTTCCTGACCAAGGCGAAGTGGGATTTTGCAGGCACGCCGAAAGAAAACTATCCGTTAATGCTGCATTATCATGCGCTCGTCATCAACCGGCACCAGGTGCTGAAGCAGGCCGACTTGGTCATGGCCTTGTTCCTGCAGGGAAACCGGTTCACGACTTGGGAGAAGCAGCGGAATTACAAGTACTACGAGCCGTTAACCACGCACGATTCGTCGTTGTCCGCGTGCATTCACGGGATTGTAGGAGCCGAGCTCGGGTATGTGGATGAAGCGTACGATTACTTCATGCAGACGGTGCGGGTCGATCTGGACGATTACCACTTGAACGTGAAGGACGGCATTCATACCGCTTCGATGGCCGGAGGCTGGTTAATGATCGTCAACGGTTTTGCCGGCATGAGACAGTACGACGGAGAGCTGTATTTTGAACCCGTCATTCCTGCGAATTGGCCAAGCTACACGTTCCGTATGGTGTACCGCGGAAGCGTGCTGGCCGTTAGCGTCCGGAAAGACCAAACGACCTACGAGCTGGTCGAGGGCATCCCTGTGACGATCCACCACGTGGGGAAAGCGGTGCGTGTCGATCGGAAGGTCAGCTTGCCGAACCGGCAGCTGGAAGCCGTGATCTTCGATCTGGACGGCGTTCTGACCGATACGGCGGAGTTCCACTACCAAGCCTGGAAAGAGCTCGCCGACGAGCTCGGGATTCCGTTCGACCGGGCGTATAACGAGAATCTGAAGGGCGTCGACCGGAGAGTGTCGCTCGAGCTGATCCTGCAGCAAGCGAGCCGTACCTACTCCGAGACGGAGAAGGAACAGTTCATGGCCCGCAAGAACAGCCGGTACCAGGAGCTCATTCGCACGATCCGGCCCGAGCATCTGCTCCCGGGCATCCCCGAGCTGCTTGAGGAATTGAAGAGCAACGGGATCAAGATGGCGGTCGCCTCGGCCAGCCGGAACGCGCAGGCCATCCTGCAAGCTTTGGCGATCACGGATTATTTCGACCACATTGTCGATGCCGGGGCTTTGGAACGGGGCAAGCCTGATCCCGAAGTATTTCTGAAAGCCGCCGAAGCGCTCGGCGTACGGCCGAAGAACTGCATCGGCATCGAGGACGCCTTCTCGGGTCTTGAAGCTGTGAATGCGGCGAATATGGTATCCGTCGGCGTCGGCCATCCGGAGACGCTGGCCATTGCGGATACGGTGGTCGCCTCCACCGGGCAGCTCAGCTGGAGCCGCTTGAAGGAAGTTTACGAAGCACGCGCTTAAGCCGCGCTCCCATAGCAGGGCTTAGGGCATGACCTTACAACTATCTTGAAAATAACTTATAGCGTAAGTTCAAACAAGACAACACGAAACTAGGCGCAGCTTAAACGGTTTTTAAAAAAGCTGCGTCTTCTTTCTTAGTCTGAGTGGGGATGGATTAGAATGCTTCGGGTGTGGCCAATGTTACGGTAAAGCCAAGGTTCTCGAGCTTTCGAACGGTCTGTCTGACGATGGCGTCTTGGTGTCGCTTCTCGAAGTAATCCGCCCCTAAGTCTTTGTAGTCTTCCTGCCGGGTCAGCAAATGGTAAGCGATCGTCATGATGGAAAGTAAGAATAGTATAAAATGGATGAGCTCAATTTTCATTATTCTGTGGTGCCCCGAGAGGGGCATGGGTGGCTAACGGGCACTTTAGGGTGCCCGTTTTCTTATGTCATTTAATAACGGTAGGGCGGATACGGCATCGGGATCACCGGCATCGTTTCCGGTCCAGGGGTGACGGGCGTAGGGGGTCCGTCCGTCTGCATTTGTCCGGGCTGAGCGGGTCCTACTCCGTCACTGGGACATCTGAACAAGAAGGCCAAGGCGCAGCGGGGGCTCGCGTTCCTGATTCTCTCCGCGATCTGCTGCCCGGCAGGACCCGTAATCGTGACCCGGTTATGTTCAATAATGACTTCCCGCCGCGAAATAGGAATCTGGCTATTCCAGAGTCCGGCTCCATAAGGAGCAGATCCATCCGGTTGGGGATAGACGGGCATGAACGACCTGTTCGCATAATAAGGGTTTCCGTAGAAGACGGGATACCAAGGGTTATTGTACATATTTTCAACGTCCTTCCATAGGGATAATCCCCATAAAGTATGCCCGGGTGGGCTATTTGGTTCACCTGACATCTCACATCTCGCATCTCCCATCTCCCATCGGATGAATCATCCCCCGCCAATCATAACGCATATTTAGCATGGCCCCTCCATACTATTTACAAAATATTTGACCCTTCAAGGAGCTGATTGTATTGCCCTCCATCGATCTGGACAAACAAATCTTTCGGAAAGCATTCAGTGGAGCCCGGCCTTGGGGTGATATACAGGGGCATCAAGCTGTTTCTTCGGCATTGAACACAAGGAGAGGCTTCGATTTAAATGCGAACGCTTTTGCGTATTTCAGCCTGATGAAAAAATGGGGAAGCGTGCGCTTTTTGTCCCATATAAGCGCGGAAGCGACGGTGCAAGCTCAAGCGCAGACTCCCCTGAATATGTTCAGGGAGGCGGGACTCGCGATCCGGCTTCAAGCGATAGCGCGGCTGGCTGCCGGTGTCGGGCTCAGCCTGGATATGACCGTTGGAGACCTGCTGAAGCTACTGAAGCAGCGTCCGGAAGTGCAGGGGCTCTTCGGAAACTTGCTGGATATTTTTCTGGAGGAAGTTTCCCTCGAAGGAGCCTTGTACGCCCAGGCGGCGATAGCTGTCATGGCGTATGCCAATCTGGTTGTAACCGGATCCTTGTTTCGCAGTGACGAGGTAAAAGAACCCGGGTTTCAGATGGTTTTCGAAATGGGGATGGGTTTCAAAGCCGGCGGAGGATATCGGGTGGTCCTCGATTTGAAGATGACAGAAGCCCGTCGTCTGGTGGCCCGGATATCGGACGTCCTCGTTTCCGGACTGGTTCGCTCGGCGGAGCAATCGGCAGGGGCAATCCGCGATCTTGCTTCGCTAGAAGCGGTGTTAAAAATCGCCGTTCGCCTTGCCTATGAAATCGGTAAAGCTTTGTCCGACGCCAATACGGTGACTGCAGATGAATGGAGGCAGCGCTCTGTTCAAGTGATGGTCCAGGAGGCGCAAAGATGGATTCTGTCGCAAGTCAGTTCTTTTGCGGTAGAGCGATTCCGGGTCCTGCTTCAGGAAGCTAATATCCAGACGGAGCAAAGCCGCCAATTCCTTAACCTTCTGAGCGGGAAGGCTGCTGAACCCGTGCTCGCGCAAGAGGATTGGGATGAAATATTACAAGCAAGCGAAAACCTGATTTCTTCCTTTCCGGAAGGAGACAAGAGGCAGCAATGGCTGCAAACCTTGTCTATGGCATGGTCCGCAGTCACCTTGAATCATGATGCAGCTGCGCACATTTCCGCAGATACTGCGCTGTACACGTTTACAGGAAATCTCGCCGCACAGCCTCCGGCATCCGTCAGAAGCTGGATCAATCTCCAACTGAACCAAGGTTCGGAACAGGCCTTGCGGAAAGAAGACTTGATCACGTTTCTTATGGGCAATCCGCTTGCTTTACTGCTGCAGGAGTCCGGAGAAACGACGGCGTTTCTTCGCGTGTTCGGCGCTGCCTTCACCGGTACGCCGCAAACCATTGCCGCCTCTCTATTTTCTTTCCAGGGAAGCACCCCCGTGTCGGCGCAGGAACTACTGCAAGCGATACTTCCCGAGTTCCAGTCATTCGCCGGGAATTTGCTATCCGGGCAGCTCGTTCCTGCAGTGAGGCGGGCTCTGGGAGGAAATCCGGAGATTGCCGCTCTATTAGACCATGCACTGCTCCCCGCCCTGCAATTGATGAATGAAGCGGTGCTCCCCGAGGTGCTGCGGGGGTTCCAAGGCGGAACCGGCAAGCAGGAAGTGCAGGAAGCCCTATCCTCGATTCTATTGACCATGATCGGCCGGAATATGGTGATCTTGATCGAAACCGTTCTTACCGCGGTACAGCAAAATGTGGCAAGTCTCCTCAATCGTGCAGCGGGTCAAATCTCGGACATCATGGATGTTTTGAAAGGCATGGGCGGAGGCCCCGAGGTCGAGCTGTTGGATACGCTGCTGGAAGAAAGCTTGAAGATCGTCGGGGCCAACCTCGGCCCTTTCCCACAGGATTCCCAAGCCCGCATATTCGGGCTGCTAAAAAGAGTTGTAACGCCTCTCGAAGGCTATCAGCCGCTCTCCTTTATGAATGAATTGCGGCGGCCTGAATGGGTTCCGCAGCAGGACGCACTTGAACAAATAGGGCAGGAACTGGCGGCACTGCTGTTCGGGAGGATGAACAAAATTTCGATGGATTTGCTGCAAATGATCTTTAAGGTTGTTCTTGACAAAGTCCTTGCAGAGCTGGAAGCCCTCATTAAGGAATTCCAGAAGGCGATTAACAAAATTGGCGAATATCTGGAAAATCCCATTCGAACCATCGTTCTGGATCAATTAACCAATCTGTTCCTTGTGGAGGCCAGAAGAGCTTTAGGTTTCCTGTCCTTGGTGCCGCAGATTCGGGATGCCGTCGAACGTGAACTAACGAATGCAGTCAAAGCGGGCGTCGAACGAGTGATTTTGCCGGCCGTTCTGGGTCCATTGCGGACGATTGATTTTGACCCGGGCCCGATCTTGGATGCGTTTCGAAACAACGGGGATTTTGATGCTTTTAAGCGCACGATTACGAGCCAGCTTCGCGAACATGTGACACGGCAGATTCAATCGGCGAATCTTGGTTTTGACCTGACAGTCCCCGTATCGATAGAAATTCCCAGTCCCATTCCCGGACTCCCGCCGTTTAAGCTCAAGGAGAATGTCCGGCTTGGACGTATCGGACCCCCCTCCGCCAAAATTGTTGATGAGGTGATGCGGGCATTCGAGAACCAGTTTAACTTTGGGCAACTGTTCGAGGTTCTCGTCCGTTATGTGGTGCCTGTCTTCAACAAGGAAAAAGAAATCGATAGTCTCAAGAGCGAAATGAACGCCTTAACCGATCAATTCAGGATGAACCCGAGGCAGCTGTACCCGGCGGTGCCCGGATCTAACGCCCCCTTGATTTTCTTCCATCTGGTCCGTAACGGTGGTTCACATCGGGTACTGGAAGCTGTGCTCCATTATCCGGGTCTTGTTCCAAACTCCGATGGATGGCCGGCCCTCCTTGCCGTTTACTTGAACGATAAGGTGCTGCCTATGGCCACTTTCTTCTTCGAGGAAAACCGGACATTCGACGCCTCAGGCCTGCCATCTGGTCTGACGCTCCGGCGGCACCTGGGGATGGAAGAGTTAAAGCCGGGTAAAAATACGCTGTCAACGATAGCTCTTGACGGATATGGAAACCGGTATGAGATGTCCCGTTCCTTCTTGTTGAAGGTGTAGGGATTCCCATACAACCTGACATTTCTTTTGCCGGAAATTCGGGTTGGCAAGAACATGGACAGGCTGTTACAAAAGTGTGGATGGTGCCATTTCTCCTTTAAGCTATCGCTATTTACGATACCTTGTATATTCAAAACAAATTGTAATGCCTCCCTATATTTGTTACTTTTCAGATAAACGGTTTGCTAACTTCGCAACGTATTGAAACCGTTACCATTCAAGGGGGGGTATCACCGAATAACTATAGATCATTGAGATGCAGGACGCGCATTTGTTCATGGTTTGCCTAGGAACAGGAAAAAATATTACTTTAAAGCGCGGAAGGGGTTAATAAACAATGAAAAAACATGCACTATCAGCGATGCTCTTTATATTATTTCTCAGTACTGCACTCGTTGCCTGTAGTAAAAATGAGCCCGTACAAGCAGATACCAAGGGACAGGCGGCGGGAACGTCTAATCCACCGGCTGAAGTGAAACCGATTACATTATCTGTAGGTTTGCTGAAGCTGGCCGGCGGTGTGCCCTTATACCTTGCTTCGGAAAAAGGTTTTTTTAAAGAAGAAGGCATTACCGTTGACTACAAATGGTTCGATTCATCCAATGCGGTCAACGTGGCCGTCGCGTCCAACAATGTGGATGTAGGAGCGGCCGGTTTTACCGCAGACTTGTATAATATGGTAGCGGCCGGTCAAAAGGTATCGATCGTGGCCGATAAAGGTAAAGAAGAAAAGGGTTATCAACTGTCAGCCTTACTCGTGCATAAAGATTCTCCAATCAAGACGATCGAGGATTTAAAGGGTAAAAAAATCGGGTTAACGACGATCGGTTCGTCCAACCATTATATGTCGGTTCGTATTTTAGAGAAGCACGGCATGACCGTGAAGGATGCTGAACTGGTTCCGATGAATACGACCCGAGGCCAGATGGAGGCCCTTAAAGGAAAAAATGTGGATGCGATTATTCTGAATACATCCAACATTACGGTTGCGCTGAAAGAAGGGTATGCCAGAGTGCTGGCCAATGTGGCGGATGAAATGACCTACCAATCGACGGGGACGTTCATTTCACCGAAGTTCGCGGAAAATAAGGATGCGGCAGTACGCTTTTTACGGGCATATGTGAAAGGAATGCGGTATTATCACGACGCAGTTCTGATGAGAAAGGACGGCCAATTGGTAAAGGGACAAAATTATGACGAGGTCGTAAAGATCGTGGCCAAATATACGGAGCAGCCGGAAGATATTATTAGAGAGTCTTTCCCTTATATGGATCGGGACGGCAAGCTTATGGTTGACGATATCCAAACACAGATCGACTGGTATACGAAGGAAAAATTGATGCCCAAGCCGCTGCAGGTCAAGGATATCGTGAATACTGAACTGCTGGATGAAGCATTGAAAACGTTAAAAAACTAACGTTATCGCTTTAATCATGGAGCGTGTATCTTAAACAAATTGCAATAACCTCATAGTTTTGGTAGCTTTAAGATGATAACGGTTACAAACAACATGATTTGGAGGCCGACACGCATGCAGAAAAAATCGATATTCGCACTAGCTGTACTCTTGTTCCTCGCCACGGCGCTCTTTGGCTGTGGGAAGAAGGAAGCGGATCAGGGTAACGCTTCGCCCGCTTCCAATTCACCGGCTGAAAAGAAACAGGCTACCGTTTTATTGGGCTTGCTGAAGCTGACCGGCGGGGCCCCGTTGTATATCGCTATGGAGAAAGGTTTTTTTAAGGAAGAAAATCTTGATGTCCAGCACAAATGGTTCGATTCGTCCAATGCTGTTAACGTAGCTTTAGCATCGAACAGCATCGACGTAGCTGCAAACGGGTTGACCGCAGACTTGTACAACATGGTAGCGGCAGGCCAAAAGATGTCCATCGTGGCCGACAAGGGGAAAGAGGAGAAAGGCTATCAGCTATCGGCCGTAGTCATACACAAGGACTCTCCCATTACGAAAATTGAGGATTTAAAGGGTAAAAAGGTAGGCGTTACTTCGATAGGTTCGGCAGGCCATTATATGATCGGAAATATTCTGGAGAAGCACGGGATGTCGTTAAAGGACATTGAACTGATCTCGATGAACTCGACCAGAGCTCAAATGGAGTCATTGAAGGGTAAAAATGTGGACGCGGTTATGCTTCTGTCATCGAACATTGCGATTACCTTGAAGGAAGGGTACGGCAAAGTTCTGGCTAACGTGGCGGACGAGATGAGCTACCAATCGACGGCGATTCTGACCTCGCCGAAATTTACAGCCGACAAGGATGTAGCCGAACGGTTTATGAGGGCCTACATCAAAGGGACACGCTATTATCATGACGCCGTACTGACTAAAAAGGACGGTCAATTGGTCAAAGGCCAAAACTATGACGAAGTCGTAAAAATCGTAGCCAAATATACGGAGCAGCCGGAGGAAATTATAAGGGAATCTTTCCCTTATATGGATCGGGATGCCAAGCTGACGGCGGACGACATCAAGACGCAAATCGACTGGTATCTGAAAGAAAAATTGATTACCAAGCCGCTGGACAGCAAGGAAATCGTGGATACCGAATTGTACAATGCAGCGTTAAAGACACTGGAGAAATAAGCCTGCGATAAACGAAACAATTAAGATCCGGCCGCTGACCGGATGACGGTCAGCGGCGCTAAAGGAGGCTGAATAGGATGGAACAAGTATCGAAACAAGCAGCTTCAGCGCCACGTCAAACCATCCGTAATCGGGTAGCCTTTCTGGACAAAAAAACACCGGTATATGCTTCCGTACTGGGGATACTTGGCATATTGATCGTCTGGGAGCTCATAAGCCGTATGGAATTGGTACCGGCCTTATACCTGCCGGCGCCAACCGCTATTGTTGCAATGGGCTGGGGCATGTTAACGACAGGGGAAATCCATCAAAATTTGTTGGCGAGCTTGTACCGGATCGGCGCAGGTTATGCAATCGGCGCGTCCGTCGGCATTATCATCGGACTCCTTCTCGGCTTCTTCCGATGGCTGGATGCCGTTCTGACACCGGTCGTATTCTCGATCTTCCCGATTCCGAAGATTGCGCTGCTGCCGTTGTTTATTATGTGGCTCGGCATTGGCGAAACGCCGAAAGTAACGCTTATTGCGATCGGTGTATTTTTTCCGGCCGTAATCAATACGTATGCCGGCGTGAAAAACGTCGATCCGATTCTGATAAAAGCCGCAGTCACCTTTGGCGCCAAGCCCTTCAATGTGATTCGCAAGGTGATCCTGCCGGCTTCGCTGCCCATGATTTTCGCCGGTTTGAAAATGTCCGCATCCATTTCACTGCTGCTGCTGGTTACCTCGGAAATGATCGCCGCCAATAGCGGGGTCGGCTCTATGATTCTGCGCTACGGCAACCTCATGATGACCATGAATTTGATGGTTGGCGTCATGCTTTTGTCCGTACTGGGACTGTCGTTTAACCGGTTGCTCGAGTGGCTGGAGCGTAAGCTGCTGCCGTGGAAGTAATTCCGGCATCATAGATTGGAGGGACGTCCTGTGAAAATTGATCGTATGGATCATATTGTATTGACGGTGCGTGACGTAACCGCCACTTGTGAATTTTATCAGCACGTATTAGGCATGGAAGTGGGAATATTTGCGGGAGGAACGAGGAAATATCTGCAATGCGGCAAAAATCGCATCAATTTATTCGAGCAAGGCAGTGAAGTTGAGCCCAAAGCGGCTGTGACGGTACCAGGTGCCGGAGATCTGTGCTTTATTGCGGAAACGCCTCTGCCTGAAGTGATCAAGCATTTGGAAAGCTGCGGCGTTCCGATCGAGCTGGGCCCAATATCCCGTCCGGGAGCAATGGGACTCATGGAATCGGTGTATCTCCGCGATCCGGACAACAATCTAATCGAACTATCTAATTATGTGGAGCTATAAGCTTGAAAGGGTGGTGGAGTAATCATGAAGATCATCGTTGAAAACGTAGAAAAGCGCTTCATCGACTCGCGCAAGCAAGAAGTGACGGCCCTGAAAAACATCAATTTTACGATAGCAGAGCAGGAATTTGTCGTATTGGTCGGGCCAAGCGGCTGCGGCAAATCAACCTTACTAAATATTGTCGGTGGGCTGATGAGCCCGAGCTCGGGCGAAGTTTATTTTGGGGGCGTAAAGGGGAACAAGGAGCCCCTCCTGTCCATCGTATTCCAGGAAATTGCGCTGTTCCCTTGGCGAACCGTCTACGAAAACGTAGTGTTCGGGCTGGAGGAGCGGGGGGCCAGCAAAGAGGAGCAGCGGGAAAAGGGACGCCGGTATATCGAGATGGTCGGGCTGAGCGGGTTCGAATCCGCGTATCCGAAGCAGCTGTCGGGCGGGATGAGGCAGCGGGCCGGGATCGCAAGGGCACTGGCCGTCGAACCGGATCTGCTGCTGATGGATGAGCCGTTCTCGGCGCTTGATGCACAGACACGTACCATTATGCAGGAAGAGCTGCTGTCGATTTGGAACCGTACCAAGCTGAGTACGCTTTATGTTACACACAACATCCAGGAAGCGGTATATTTGGCTGACCGGGTTATTGTGATGTCACGGCGGCCGGGAGAGATTAAGAGTATTATTCCGATCGATCTGCCGAAAACCGGGCGTAATGAAGAAAAATACCGTGTCGAATTTGACCGTTATGCGGATCAGATTTGGCAGCTTATTCGGCATGACGCTCAAGAAGCCTTGAAGGAGGCCGAGTGATGGAGCAAGCGGTTTCCAGACCAGTCGTTCCGCCGTCTACGAAGCAAGCTATCCGTAACCGCGTAGCCTTTATGGAGAAAAAGACACCGGGATATGTTTCGGTGCTGGGGATACTTGGAATTCTTGTTGTATGGGAAGTGCTCAGCCGTCTGGGGGTCGTGTCATCGTCGTATTTACCGGGGCCGATATCTATTGTTACAGCTGGCTGGGGCATGCTGCTTTCGGGGGAAATTCACCAGAATGTGCTGGCAAGCTTGTACCGGATAGCTTCAGGCTATGCTATAGGCGTATGCATCGGCATTGTCGTAGGACTTCTTCTCGGATTCTTCCGGTGGATAGACGCCATATTGACACCGATCATTTATTCGCTTTATCCCATCCCGAAGATCGCGTTGTTGCCGCTGTTTATTCTATGGCTCGGCATCGGCGAAACGCCGAAAATTACAATCATTGCCGTTGGCGTATTTTTCCCTGTCGTCATCAACACCTACTCCGGAGTAAGAAACGTCGATCCGATTTTAATCAAAGCGGCGGTGACCTTCGGGTCGAAGCCTCTTAATGTGATTCGTAAGGTGATCCTGCCGGCTTCCCTGCCGATGATTTTTGCCGGGTTAAAATTGTCGGCAGGCTATACCATGCTGCTGCTTATTTCAGCGGAGATGATTGCCGCCGACAAGGGTGTCGGTGCGATGATTCTGCATTACGGCAATATGATGATGACTACACACTTGATGGTCGGCATCGTCATTCTTTCCGTGTGGGGACTTTTGTTTAACCGTACACTGGGCTGGGCGGAGCGTAAGCTGCTGCCGTGGAAATAGGTCCATGCAGGCGCACCCCTTAGAATAGAGATTGGAAAAATCCGAAGGTAATCCAATCCATATTCTAAGGGGTGCATTTGATTTGACGGCTATGAATCCGCCGGCTGTTCATCTATTTCGGGGCTTTAGAGAGCGCATCAAGGGTGAATTTCCGGAAAAGATTCGTAGCAAGCGGCGGCTTGGAGAAAGGGTATTTCGGAATAGCGAGACCGCTATGCCGTTCAAGCACTTGCTTAATGGGCACAATCGAAGTTTTGGAGTTGACGAAGCGCTGGGCAACCCGGCTCCCCAGTAAGGTTACACCAAGGCCTTCCTCCAGAAAACCCCGCATGGTTTCCACATGGCTGCAATCCAAAATGATTTTGGGTTGAAACCCGGCTTCGCTGCACACATGCAGCAAAGCATTGCGAAGCCAAGGACTGGTTTTCACCATTAAGAAATTTTCTTGAGACAGATCGCGAAGGTCGACGCTTTCTTCTTTGGCCAATGGATGGGAAGCCGATACGACCATGACGACCCGATCGCTCATCAAGGGCTTGAAATCAATGTCATAATCGCCCGTAAAGGGTGAATTGATGAACGCAGCCTGAATTTTTTTCTCACGCAATTCCTTCAGCAAATCATCCGTACTGGCAGAGTGAACCTCTACATGAATACCTGGATAGCATCGGATGAAGTCGATAATGATCTTGCTCAGCCCCAAATATTCAGCATGGGGAAATGCCCCGATTTTGAAATTCCCCTTATCAAAATTCGTATACTTCTGCACCGTTTCAAGGGATTGTTTAATCTCCGCAACGATGGTTCGTGCATGAACGAGAAACTCTTCTCCAGCGGGAGTCAGACGAACTGAACGCGGATGGCGCACGAACAATTTCACGCCCAATTCCTCTTCCAGTTTCTTGATCTGCTGTGACAAGGTGGACTGCGATATCGAGATTTCCAATGAGGCGGCAGAAAAGTTTTTGTATTTCTCCACGGCCAGAAAGTATTCCAACTGATGAATTTCCATTGTATCTCCCTCGTAAGCAGCGTTAGAATTGTGAATCGTTACGTATGATTATTTGTGACTTGTTACGGATGTACAGGAGACGCTAGAGGCTATTTACTACAAGTATACAATATCTAAAATGCGGTACCAATACTATTTTCGTTATGGGCAGCCGGAGAAATTAAGGCGTTTGCTGAAGCTATCGTTTTTTACAATACATTGTATACGCAAAACAAATTGTATTACCGAATATTTTTTGTTAATTTTTGTGTATATCAAAGTTGTATGCGTTTACAAAAATGTTGGCATGAAGTTAACCCTAACAACTAATCAGGAGGAGTGTTTACATGATTGAAGGAGCAAAAGCAAGCACAGCTACACGCGTGGTCCGGAAAAACAATGCGAATCCTGTACAAGAAATAGCAGCGGACATCTGTGTCGTCGGCGCAGGAATCTCCGGTATTTCGGCCGCGCTGGAGGCAGCGCGCCTTGGGCGCAAGGTTGTTTTGGTCGACGGGCTTCCAGCCCTGGGCGGTCAGGCCGTCAATTCGATCATCGGCATATTCTGCGGACTGTTCTCCAATGGAAAAAACGGATACCAGCTCACGCACGGGATTGCCGACGAAATCATCCGGGATCTTGGCGCCGCCGGAAAATTGCATTATCGCTGGGGAGAATGGAACTCCGTCATGTATGACGAAATCGCTTTGTCAAGGTGGATTGAAGAGGCCGTGCGAGCGGCCGGCATCACGGTCATTCTCGGTGCTGTTCTGAGGGAGGTTACACGTGAAGAACGGCGCATTACTTCGATTGATCTTTCCACGCGTTACGGCGACATCCATCTCACTGCAACCGGCTTTGTCGATGCGACGGGTGACGCAGCGCTAACCTGGCAAGCAGGGCTGCCTTGCCAAGAACCGGCCGAGGTTTCGGTGTACGGTACCCAGATGGTCGTGCTTGAAGGTGTGGATGAGAGCCATTACCCAACCAGAGAAGAAGTGTATGCACATCAAAAAGAAAAGGGCGAGTTGTACGGGCTTGGACGTAAAGACGGCTTTGCATTCTCCTTCCCGGGACGTGGTACAGCCCTTGTCAACATGACGCATACGGAAACACCTCTTGAACCGGTGGCGGCCTCGGCCAGCGCACTGCAGGGCAAGGCCCAGGCTGATAAGTACATTCATTTCTTGAAAACGGAATTCCCTCTGGCGTTCGGCCAGGCACGCGTCCGCGGTTACGGCCTGCCGGGTATCCGTCAAACGCGTTGGATTGTCGGCAGCAAGCAGCTGACAGTTGACGAGGTGCGAGCGGGTACGCGCTTTCCCGATGCCGTAGCGCGCACCTCTTGGCCGATTGAGCTTCATAGCCATTTAGAGGGTTATGTATGGGAAACTTTCGACGAAGACCATGTTCATTATGTGCCTCTCAGGAGCATGACGCCCCCCGATGTCGATAACCTGGTTGCTGCCGGACGCTGTATTGACGCAGATACAGCCGCCCTTTCAAGCGTACGCGTAATGGGGCCGTGCATTGCAATGGGAGCGGCCGCAGCTCACGCGCTGGATCTTGCAGGTGAGGGAAGCGTGCATGAAATCGACATCAATGCGCTGCATGAGCGAGTGAGGGATAACCTGGAGCGCAACGATAAACGCAGTTCAACCGAGTCACTTGTTCCATAAGGAAGAAGCGGCGTACATGGATTTAGGCATGCTCAAACTGTAGGAAATAATGGAGGTTCACCATGAAATTGAGCGATGAAGAGAAATATATGCTCGATGGCCGGGATGGTCGTGCCGTACAAAAGGCAATGGATTTACTTGTACGTTACGGTGAGGCATTAGGAGCGGAAAAACTGGTGGAAACCAGCAATGTAAGCACGACGGTAGTCGCCTCGAGCGGCTTAATGCGGGAGTATGCAGCTAAATATGGATTCGACGCCTTATTCTCCGAATTCAATCTGGACAGTCAGGAGGCTGTCGAAATTCCCATGGTGAAAACCCACTCCTGTCAGCTGATTACCGGCTTTGATGCCGCCCACTGGGAGCAGCTCGGGGGTACGCCTGAAAGAGTACAATCCATCAAGGAGCACGAGGCATATAACGCGGGGATCGGCATTCAGCTCATGAGCACCTGCGCTCCTTATCAGGTCGGGAACATACCGGTGAAAGGAGAGCACTGCGCGTGGATGGAATCTTCCGCCGTGATCTATATCAACTCGGTGCTCGGGGCCCGCACGAATTGTGAAGGAAGGGAAAGCACGGGCGCTGCCATGCTGACCGGCCGGATTCCATACTGGGGATACCATATCGACGAGAATCGTTTAGCTACAGACTTGGTCGAAGTCGAATGGGAAGTCGAGAGCATGACCGATTGGGGACTGCTCGGGTACTATGTCGGAGAGGTCGTGGGCGATCGGGTACCGGTCCTTAGCGGCGTCCGACATGTTCCAAATTCATATCGCATCAAGCATTTCGGAGCCTCTGCAGCGTCATCGGGCGGAGTTGAAATGTATCATATCCCTAAAATAACGGCTGAGGCGCAATCCATCGAAGATGCTTTAGGAAAGAGAAAGCCGCAGTACACCTTCAAATTTGGAAAGGCGGAGCGGCAAAGGGCGTATGATCGCTTGAACGTTTCGGCCAAAGACACGAATGTAGACTTTATTATGCTCGGTTGCCCGCACGCGTCTATCGAGCAGATTTGGGAAATCTGCAAGCTGCTGAAAGGCAAACGCGTAAACAGCGGTACGCAGCTGTGGATTTTTACGCCGAGGGCTATCCGGGAATTGGCGGACCGGAACGGTTATACCCAAATCATTACCGAAGCCGGAGGTTTCTTGATGAGCGATACATGCCCTGCACTTGGGCAAGTGTTACCGCCCGGAACGAAAGTGGTGGCAACCGATTCGGCGAAGCAAGCCCACTACCTGCCGGCGATCATGGGGATACAATGCTGGTTTGGATCACTGAAGGATTGCATAGATGCGGCTGTAACCGGCAAGTGGAGTGGAGGGCTGAGATGACAAAGATCGTATTGCATGGAAGAAAAGTAGTTGGCGGCTGCGCGGAAGGCGAGGCTCTGGTGACCCGGGATACGATTTCAGGCTGGGGCGGCATCAACCCGATGACCGGTACGATTATTGAATTGCAGCATGAGCTGCAAGGCCAGAGCTTTAAGGATAAAGTTCTTGTATTCCCCGGGGCCAAGGGATCCTCCGGCTGGTCCGCCTATTTTCACATGGCGCGAATGGTGGGTGCGGCCCCTAAAGCCATGATTTTTAATATCATGACGACGAAGGCGGCCTTAGGTACCGTAGTTTCACATGCGCCTACAGTGACCGATCTGGATCAGGACCCGCTGGATATGATTGAAACGGGGGATTGGGTCAAGGTGGACGCCGATAACGGCATCGTCGAAATCACTAAAAAAAAGGACATCCAACGGGACGAAACCACAACGGACTCGCGGCTTGGAGCGGCCGAACAACGCAGTGAAGCCGCCAGCGTATGAACAATAACGAAGAAGGAGCAGTGAAACAAATGGGTGTAGCCCCTCGATTGATTGATACAGACTTTCACAATGATCTTTCCAGTCCCCAAGATCTCCTTCCCTTTTTACCAAAAGCATTTCATCAACAATGGTTAGAGAGCGGGATCGGCGTTGGCGGAAAACCATGGAGCTCCGTCGGGTATATCCGGAAGGACGCCATCTCTGATATAGGCAGCAAACCCGGCAGCGACCCCGTATTCGCATTGAAACACCACATGGATAAGTATGGAATCGATTATGCGATTTTGACAGGGAACGCTTCCATGATCGGCATTTCTTTAAACTACGATCCTGATTACGCCAATGCCGTAGCGTCGGCTCACAACGATTGGCAGAATGAAGTTTGGCTGAAAGCCGACCCTCGTTATAAAGGCTCGATTCTGGTTAGCCATACCGACCCGGCCGCAGCAGTCAAAGAAATCGAGCGGCTGGCCGGCCATCCCGATATCGTTCAAGTGATGATGTGCAGCGTGTCGCGAACACTGCTCGGACAGCGGTTCTTCCATCCGATTTACGAAGCGGCTGAACGGCACGGATTGCCGGTAGCCATTCATCCGGGCAACGAAGGAATCGGTCCTTCGTATCCTCCGACGCCATCCGGATACCCGACCCGCTATATGGAATGGCAGAATATTATTCCAATTAACTATATGTCGCAAGTGAACAGCTTGGTATGCGAAGGCGTCTTCGAGAAGTTCCCCAAGTTGAAATTTGTCGCCATCGAGGGGGGAATCTCCTGGCTTCCCCATTTGATGTGGCGTATGGATAAAAATTACAAGGCGCTGCGGGATACGGTGCCCTGGTTGAAGGAGCTGCCGTCCGAATACATCCGCAAGCATGTAGTACTTACGACACAGCCGATTGAGGAGCCTGCCGATCCCGAACACCTTGTTCAAATTATTAAAATGAGCGGCGCCGAGGATATGATCATGTATTCTTCCGACTATCCGCACTGGGACTACGATAACCCGAAAATGGTGCTCTCCTTGTTTCCGCGCGAGCTAAGAGAAAAAATTGGTGCCAAAAATGCCATTCAGCTGTACGGTTTGGATCAAACAGTCGATGCAGCCGGCACGGAGGGAGAAGCGGGATGAATAAATTCGCAGTAGCCAAAGTCGCAGAGCTCCGTGAAAAAGGGAGACTGATCGTAGAGGTTAAAGGGATGGAGCTGGGGATTTTCCTGGTGGATGGCCAGTATTATGCGTGGCGCAACGTTTGCCCGCATGCGGCAGCACCTATTTGTGTCGGCCGGGTATCCGGGACGCGTCTGCCTTCGATGGTATATGAATACGAGCACGGCCGTGATCAAGAGATTTTGCGATGTCCTTGGCACGGCTGGGAATTCGATCTCAAAACAGGCCATCACCTGGTGGATGCGTCGGTCAAGCTGAGAGGGTTTCCCGTCGAAGCGGATGATGAAGATGTTTACGTATTGATGAAATAAGTATCCACCTGATGCCATAAGTTACCGCGCAGGGGATATCAGGCATTTCGGCCGCTCTTTCTAGTCAAAGGGGCGGCCGATCGCCTATGGATAGCAGTCTACCGGTAAAGGGACGGTCATTTAAACAATGATAACATGGCTGCCTGGCATGGTGGAAACAGGTATCCAATCGCTCCTTGTAAGCGGTTATAAAAAGTATTGACATGACTAAAAATGGAAGATATACTGATTTCAGCATTTACTATTAGAGGATTCTGGAAATTTTGAATGTTTAGTTATTTCCGAACTGGTATACCACATACCAGCATCATGATCAGCGGCGGGAGGATAACCAGACGATGGCCAAACCAGAACGGGAATTTATCGACTATCATGAATTCGAAGAACTTCCAGTCGGCGGAATCGAAGGAATAACGGAAAGAATCATCGCTAGAGATCCGGATAACGGAATGGTTACACGAATTCTTAGCTATGTTCCGGGAACGGATACGTCTCCGAACGGTGTGCAGGCTCATGATTATTGGGAGGAGATTTACATCATCGAAGGATCCATGATTGATTTGACGCTCAATCAGGAATTTACGCAAGGCATGGTGGCCTGCCGCCCGCCGGGAATGAAGCACGGTCCATGGATAACTCCGAACGGTTGTAAACTGTTTGAAGTACGTTATTACGCGAAATGAGTTCGAAATGCAGATTCATAATTATTTTTTTGTGAAGTAATATAACATAAAAACTCTGATTTATATGGTCATAACGGAATGAAAACGATTCCTGTAGTATTTTTCTAAAATAAATGATAACTATATTGACACGAAATGTGCCATCCGTTATATTTGTATCAATCCAACTCGGAACGAAGCAGAGCATTATTCATTCGAACGAATGAAAGATGCCACAGCGTAATACGGTTCTTATTTTCGGTCCGGTTGGTATACCACATACCAGATGTGGCATTTCAAATACTTACAAGTTGCAATCTGAAGGTGGGATCATAACCTTGGAATTTACGAAAATTCAACAACCCCAATCCTTTAGGGATCATGCTTATGATGAAATCAAGAATGCAATTATCAATCATGTGATTGCTCAAGGGGATGTCCTTTACGAACGGGACCTCTCCGAGAAATTGGGGATTAGCCGTACCCCTCTTCGGGCGGCTCTCCAGCTGCTGGAGATGGAAGGGTGGTTGAAGTCTGTTCCGCGAAAGGGAGTTTTCGTCAGCCATATTGTGGAGAAGGACGTCGAAGAAGTGCTGCAGCTTCGGGGGGCCAATGAAGCCCTTGTTGTAGAGCTGCTGATCCCCAAGATCACGGACGCTCACATCGAGCGGCTGGAAGAAATATTTGTGCAGCAGGAAAGACACACAGGGAATAACCAATCCTTTATTTTGATGGACAAAGATTTTCATATGCATATGGCTGAATTAACGGGCAATGATCGATTAATCCAGCTTATGCACACATTAAGCGATCAAATGCGATGGTTTGGTATCGTGGCGTTGGATACGACAGACCGGGTGGAAAGAACCTTGAAGGAGCATCGGGCGATTATCGAACAATTGAAGAAGCGCGATGTGGAGCTCGCTAAGCAAGCCATGCATGAACATATCATACACACACGGACGGCTGTTCTAGCTTCCCTAAAGTCCAAAAAGGAGACAGATTAATGCGCACTTATCCAATTACCATTCAAGAAAAAGACGGAAGCATGACGAAGAAAGAGACTGTGGTTCAAAAAGTGCTTGTTATGGGCTACATGGGCAGAGATATCGAGAAGGTGCACGAGCATATTCATGAGCTTGCCGAGATCGGAGTGGCTCCGCCACCGACCATTCCAGCTTTATATCCGCAAGACATCAGCGTACTGACAAACGAGCAGACGATTACCGTTCCCGGCAAGGAAACATCCGGCGAAGTGGAATATGTGGTTTACCATGACGGCGACGACTGGCTGCTGACCATCGGCAGCGATCATACGGATCGTCTTCTCGAGAAAGAAGATATCGCTAAATCTAAAGCGGCCTGTCCTAAGCCTTTCATCACCACATTCTGGAGAATTAAAGATGTGGAGGATCATTGGGATCAACTGGTGCTTCGTTCCTGGATCACGGATGAAGGGGGAAGACGGCTGTATCAGGAGCACGACCTTACTGCACTGCTTCCATTCTCGAAATTGTTAGAGAAATTAGAGGAGTTCGGGTATACGGACATTTCCCATACCGTCTTTTTCTCCGGAACGGTACCGACCTTGGAAGGGTTCGTATACGGAAGCAAATTTGAATATGAAATATCCGATCCCGTGCTGGGCCGGAGCTTGAGGGGCGAATATTCGGTTATTACAGGAGGTTAAACGATGAAGGTCGCATTGGTTCAGATGGACGTACAAATCGGGGAGCCGGAAGTGAATTACCGGAAAGTCGAGCGCTTCCTGGATGAAGCGATGGCTCAATCGCCGGATGTCATTATTTTTCCGGAAATGTGGAACACAGGCTATGCGTTGGAACAAGGCGACGCCCTTGCGGATGCCGACGGTCAAAGGACAAGAGCCCTCTTCTCCTCCTACGCTAAAGCTCATAACGTCATGATTGTGGGCGGAAGCGTTCTTTATAAAGATTCAGGCAGCGGGGACATCACCAATACGATGCTTGTTTTCGACCGGAACGGCGATGAAGTATTGCGGTATGACAAGGTGCACTTGTTCCGTCTGATGGACGAGGATCAATATCTGAAGGCCGGCAATAGCTTCGGGCTGTTTGATTATGAGGGTACGGGTATCGGGACGATGATTTGCTACGATCTGCGGTTTCCTCTCTTGTTCCGCAAGCTGGTTTCCTTAGGTGCCAAAGTGATCATCAATACGGCCCAATGGCCGACAGCACGGGTAGACCATTGGAGAACGCTCGTCATTTCCAGGGCGATCGAGAACCAATCTTACATGATTGCCGTTAACCGCTGCGGGACAAGCCGTGAGACTGCATTCCCGGGGAATTCTCTTGTTATCGATCCGTGGGGCGAGGTTTTGCTCGAAGGCGACGGCACGGAGCAGGTCTATGTGATTGACATCGATCTGGCCAAAGTGGATGAAATCCGCAAACGAATTCCTGTTTTCGATGATCAGAGATTTGATCTTTATTAATCATAAAAAAACATGCCAATCAGGAGGATGAGAAAAATGAAAAAACAAGCAGGTTTGATAGTTCTGAGCGCTACATTGATGGCTGGTTTGCTGGCGGGCTGCGGCTCCAATTCTGGTTCGAGCACCGATAATAAGGATGCGGCAGCGGGGAATCAAACGGCGAATTCGCCTAAAGTGACATTTAAGCTCGCTCATACCGGCTCGGACACGCACCAGTACAATATTGCGGCTGAAGCGTTTAAAAAGTCGCTGGAAGAAAAGAGCAAGGGCGCCATGGAGGTTAAAATCTACTCTAACGCTAAGCTTGGCTCCGAAAAGGACGCCGTTGAAGGCGTGCAGAACGGCACGATCGATATGACGACGTTAGCTGCTGACAGCTCCCTGGCCAATGTCGTGCCGGAAATGAACGTTTTCGGGATCCCGTTCCTCTTCAAGGGCAAAGAGCATGTGTACGGCGTGCTGGATGGTGAAATCGGGAAATCCTTACTGAAGAAGGTCGATGAAAAAGGTATGGTCGGCCTCGGATACTGGGAAGTCGGTTTCCGTAATGTGACAACTAAAAATAAAGCGGTTGTGAAGCCGGAGGATATGAAAGGCTTGAAAATTCGCGTTCAGCCGGCTCCGGTATGGAACGAGTTTATGAAGTCTTTAGAGGCTAACCCGACGCCTGTTAACTTTAACGAGCTGTACAGTGCGCTTGAGCAAGGGGTTGTCGACGGCCAAGAGAATCCGATCGCCACGATTATGTCCATGAAGTTCTACGAGGTTCAAAAGCAATTGGCGCTGACGAACCATACCTATACTCCGGCAGCTGTTATTGCGAGCAAAAAGTTTATGAATTCCTTGAACGACGAACAGAAACAATGGGTCCAGGAAGCGGTACAAGCAGCGACTGCCTCTGCACGTAAAACGCTTGCCGATGCTGAAACCAAATCTCTGGAAGAGCTGAAAACGAAAGGCGTCAACATTACGAAGCCGGATGCCGAAGCGTTTACAGCTGTAACGAAGGATGTATCCAAGGCTGTAGCTGACAAAGTACCGCAAGATTTGATCGAAAAAATTAAAGCTGCTGCGAAGTAAGCGAATCTGATAACGTTTGTTAAAAAAAGAAAAAGAAGGATACTTTGGTATCCTTCTTTTTAAGAAGAGAGGGGGACATCCCGTTATGAAATGGCTTCGTCATTGGCTCGAGATCATCGCCGGCAGCTGTCTGGCCGTTGTTGTCGTTGTTACCTTTCTGCAAGTGCTGTTCCGGTTTGTACTCAAAATTCCAACGCCTTGGACAGAGGAAGTCACACGCTTTGCGTTTGCTTATATGGCCTTTATCGGCGCCGTGCTCGGCACGAAATATCACAGTCATTTGAATGTTGACGTAATTAATCAGCTTCCGCCGAAAATCCGCACTGCGGTGACCGCTGTCGGATATGTGGTTACGATTGCTTTCGTCGCGTTCTTCACCTATTACGGCTGGGTTCACACGATGAACTCCAAATTGCAAACGACACCGACGCTTCAAGTGTCGTTGATGTACATGTATATCATCATGCCAATCTCCGGCGTGCTGATGCTGTATTACTTGGTTAAGGCGTTTGCCCAAGAAGTTCGCGGGAAACGGCAAGGGGGCGAAGTAGCATGATTTGGCTTCTAGGCTTATTGTTCGTACTTTTTTTCCTTCGGGTGCCCATTGCGTTCGCACTTGGTATTACCTCTCTGGTCGGGTTATGGCTGACCGATACGGATTTGGTTATTATTGCCCAAAAAACGTTCTCCGGCATCGATTCTTTCACGCTGGTCGCTATTCCCTTGTTTGTTTTGGCGGGTGAAATTATGACGGTGGGGGGCATCTCCAAGCGCCTCATCGATTTTGCGTCGCTGCTTGTCGGCCATTGGCCGGCGGGTCTGGCCATGGTCGCCGTACTGGCTTGTACGTTCTTCTCCGCCATTTCCGGTTCGGCGATAGCGGATGCAGCTGCCATCGGGGGTATTTTGATTCCGGCCATGGTATCGCAGGGGTATGACCGCCGATTCTCGGCGACTCTCGTCGCTTCGGCCTCCACCATCGGTCCCGTTATTCCTCCGTCGATCCCGTTCATTTTGTTCGGCGTTATGGCCAGCGTATCGATCGGCGATTTGTTCCTGGCAGGTGTCGCACCGGGGATTCTGATGGCTGCCGTACTCATGATCTATGTGTACTATTACGGTAAGAAAAACAACATTCGCGGACGGGATAAGATGGCTTCCCGCAAGGAGATTGTTGCCGGCTTCAAGGATGCGTTCCTGGCGCTGCTACTCCCGGTTATTATAATAGGCGGCTTCCGTTCCGGGATGTTTACCGCGACGGAGTCCGGTGTCATCGCCGTCATCTATGCGCTGATTATCGGGTCCTTTGTTTATAAGGAGCTGAACTTCAAAAAGCTGCGGAAGGTACTGCTTGATTCCGCGCTCAGCTCGGCAACGATCTTGTTCGTCATCGCCAATGCGACGCTGTTCACTTGGTTGCTTACATTCCACGACATTCCGGATCAACTCGGAGCGCTGGTAAGCAGCATCTCGGATCAGCAGTGGGTAATCCTGCTTTTGATCAACATTGTACTTCTGATTGCGGGAACGTTCATCGATACGATCTCGGCGTTGACCATCTTTACTCCGCTGTTCCTGCCTATCGCTCTGGCAGCCGGCATTGACCCGATTCACTTGGGCGTCATCATCGTGGTTAACCTGACGATCGGCATGATTACACCGCCGCTTGGCGTTTGCTTATTCGTGACTTCTTCGATTGCGAAAGTCAATTTGGCGCAAATGGTTCGACCTTTGTTGCCGCAATTTTTAGTTTTACTTGTTGTGCTTATCATCATAACGTACTTCCCTCAGGTATCCTTGTTCCTGCCTCACTTGTTCGGCGGGTAGTAGATTCCAGGCGGGTTTCCCATTCGGGAGCCCGCCTATGAGTGTTTCAACTTTTATCAGTTTTCTATATAGGAGGCAAACTTCAAATGAAATGGTTTCATAATCTTAAAATTCCTGTGAAATTTGTTGTTTGTTTTATTGCTTTTTTAATCATTCTCATAGTGGCTAATATCGGTTCCTTGAGAAATACACAGACGATTCACAGCAATTTGGTTGATATTTATGAAAATAATTTGAGCATGGTTGAGCAGCTGAATGAGCTCTCCGGCTCGATTCATCGGATCAACACCGCCGTAGGCAGTTATTTGCTGGTGACGGATGCGGATTCAAGAAAGAAGCAATTGGAGAAAGTCGATTTGGAAACGAAAAGTGTGACTGAAAAACTGGGCGCTTTGGATAACGGATCTTTAACGCAGGGTGAGAAGGACGAGCTGCAGCTGTTAAGCTCATTGTGGGAATCGTTCCAGCCGACCGTTAACAATGTGTTTCAACTCGTGAACCAAAATCAGATGGAGCAGGCCAAATCGATGTTTGATAAGCAGCTCTTGGCCAAGGAAGAAGGGATTGAAGAAATCTTCCAGGAGCTGCTCAAGACGAATCAACAGCAAGCGGAGTCCAAATATCTATCTTCGATTGATAAACATCAGGAAGTGAAGCGGAGCACCCTCATTTTGATGGTCGTATCGCTTATTATTTTCAGTGTGATGGGACTTGTGTTGACGTATTCGATCGTCCAGCCTATCCGCCAGCTTTTGAAGGCATTTAAGCGTGTGGAGGAAGGGGATCTATCCCAACCTGTCGAGATCCAGCGTAGGGATGAACTTGGATTGCTGGCTAACGGGTTTGAGATTATGAGGGAAAGCGTCGCCTCTATTGTGTCCCAAACGAAGCAAACGGTCGGCACGCTCTCTCATGTATCCGATGGCATCCGGGAGTACGCATTGACGACAGCCCAATCTTCCCAGGAGATTTACGGAGGCCTGGAACGGGCGGCTGATCACTCCAGGGAGCAAAAAGAGAAGGTTCATGAGGATGTCGTTGTGATTAAAGAAATGTCCGCCGGGTTGAAGCAGATGGCTGCGAGCATCGATGAAGTCAGCAACCTGTCCTCGGATATGGAGATGCTGTCCAATCAAGGACAAACCTCCGTTAAGGGTACCTTGGAGAAAATGCAGCTCATCGAGCAAAAATCACGGGAAACCGAAAGCAAGATCGAGCAATTGGCCGACCGCTCCAAAGAAATTGACACCGTTATCGCCACAATCAAAAATATAGCGGAAGAAACGAACCTGCTGGCGCTCAATGCTTCGATCGAAGCAGCACGGGCCGGGGAAGCGGGCAGCGGCTTTGCTGTAGTTGCTCATGAGGTGCGTAAGCTGGCCGAGCATAGCCGAAGTGCCGCAGACCACGTGCGAAGCGTTGTTACCTACATCCAGGAGGATACAGGAAGCCTTCTTCAATCCAGCCAGGCCTGGATCCTCGAAATGAATGAGGGGCAGCAGAAGGTGGGCGAAGTCTCAGAGGCGTTCCGGCAAATGAACGGTTGGATCGAAAGAATCAACGGCATGATCCAGGACATCTCGGCAGGCATAGAGGAAATGGCTGCAGGCAGCGAGCAGATGGACATTTCCATGAAACGAATCGAGGACTATTCGGCCGGTGTGAATGAAGTGACCCGGGAATATTCGGAGAAGTCCGGTCAACAGGCACTCATGATGGATAAGGTTAACAGCTCCGTTGAGGAGTTGGCGAAGCTCTCTCATCGCCTGCAAACCATCGTGAACCGGTTTGTTACGGATTCCGTAGCGGAGGCTTGAAGCCTTCCCCGTCGTTATCCGAAATAACCTCAGCAAATTACCGTTTTGTCCCAAGCTTACATAACTTATTCACGCGCCGAGCGGGAATCGGGGGTTGCCCCCTGTTTTCCTCGGCTCTTTCATTACGGGAACGGTATCCGGTCGCCTTATAGAGCTTATATATTATAGGCGTTTACCATATAGATCATAAACCATTTATGCGGTTAACAAGTATCATTAAGGTTGATAATTGAATGATGAAAGCGAAGGGAAAATCAACATATTCCTTATCGTATTTTCTTTAGGTATATATAGTGTCGGCGGAAAATTGCAGAAGTTGTAATTCGGTAACGGAGGGGATCTTGTGGATCATTTTCGGGATTTCTTTGATTTATCTTTAGATATCATGATGATCATTGATTTCAACGGTAATCTTGTCGAAGTCAATCATTCGTTTTCAAGAATTTTGGGGGAAAATGAATCATGGACCTCACTGGAACAAGTGTTCGCTTGCCTTCATCCTGACGATGTGGATAATTCTACGTTGGAAGTGCAGAAGCTCATCCGGGGACAAGCGACGGTGTCCTTCTTAAACCGCTATCGGAATGTGGAACAAACCTACAAGTGGATTCAATGGACGTGCTCAGTCAATCGGGAAGCGCAGCTTATCTATGCGATCGGCCGGGATATAACGGGAATTCATATCGATACATATCATTTGCTTAGTTCGATGTCGGCAAGTATTGCTCATGAAGTAAGAAATCCGATGACTACGGTGAAGGGATATCTGCAGTTACTGATGGAGAAAGAAGATTGGGGTTCGTATAAAGATACGTTCCTCTTAATGGTTAGTGAACTGGACCGGGCGAATGCCATCATTTCACAATATCTTTCATTGGCGAATAATAAATTTATCGAGAAACGACAACATAATCTAAACAGCATCATTGAATACATGCTGCCTTTAATCGAATCCGATGCTAGTAAGGGGGATGTATGTATTATCGCCGCATTAGGGACGATCCCCGATTTGATGTTGGATGAACAAGAGATTCGGCAATTGATGCTTAACCTGAGTCGGAATGCGATAGAAGCCATGAATCATGGCGGGCATTTAACCTTCAAAACTTATACGGAGGCCGAAGAAATTATTTTAGAAATATCGGATGAAGGTGAGGGAATCCCGCCTGAAGTCCGTAGAGAAATATTCAATCCTTTCTTCACGACGAAGGAAACGGGGACCGGCCTCGGGCTTGCCGTGTCCCGCTCCATTGCGGAACGGCACAGGGCCAGGTTAGAAGTCAAACAATCAGGCAGGGAAGGAACAACGTTCGTGGTCAGGTTTCCCTTCAGTCGTGAAAGTATCTGTAGTCCAGGAGAGCTGGCGAATGAATCAACTATCCAATTCAACCTATGAGATCGCGCAAGTCTGTTTATTGGCCGGCAAGATCATGCTGGAGAACGGCGGGGAAACGTACCGGGTGGAAGATACGATGACACGCGTTGCAGATGCATTCGGTGTACGGCATGCTCACAGCTTTGTAACCCCGACGGGGATTATATTTTCGATAGACGGACCGGAACAGACAACCCGATTAATCCGAATATCCGAACGTTCAACGGATTTGCGTAAAGTTACGGTCGTGAACGCCATTTCCCGAAAAATTAGCCAGGGGGAATTATCGGTGACGGAGGCCTATCGGTTATTGGAAGAAATCGATGGGGCGAACCCCGGGGATCCGCTTTGGTTCAAAATCGCAGCGGCAGCCGTGGCAAGCGCCTGCTTTTTAATCATGTTTGGCGGGGCATGGGGTGATTTTATCCCTACTTTTCTATGCGGAGGAGCGGGCTTTTCCTTCCTGGTCTATTTTCACCGATGGGTGCCGATTAAGTTTTTCGCCGAGTTTCTGGCGTCTTTAATCATTGGTTCGACGGCCTATTTGTTCTTGAGAACAGGTTTCGGTCATGATTTGGATAACATGATCATCGGCTCCGTCATGCCGCTGGTACCGGGACTTCTGATTACCAATGCCGTCCGGGATTTAATGGCCGGGCATTTTGTTTCCGGGGTTTCGAAAGGGGCGGAAGCGTTCTTAACCGCATTTGCGATTGGAGCCGGCATCGCCTTTGTTCTTTCTTTTTACAGCGGGGAGGGGATCGGATGATCGGCGAACAGCTCTTGATGAGCTTCATTGCTTCGGCGGCCTTTGCAATCCTCTTCAATGTTCCTAAGGGGACGCTGGTACAGTGCGGCTTTGTCGGGATGTTCGGCTGGCTGTTATATATTTCCTTGCTGAAGGTTCCCGCCGATCCGATCTTGGCCACGATGATTGCCTCTTTTTTTGTTGCGGTGACGAGCCAATTTTTTGCCAAGATGTATAAAACCCCCATCACTGTATTCAGCGTGGCGGGTATCATCCCGTTAGTTCCCGGCGGATTGGCTTATGATACGATGCGGAACGTGGTCGAGAACCAGTATGATTTAGCCGTGCAGCTGGCAGCCAAAGCCTTCATGTTGTCGGGGGCGATCGCCATGGGTCTGGTTTTTTCGGAGGTGATGCACCACGTGATCCGAAAGTCGCGGCTGTAGGCTTATGCGAAAGATACGATGAGTGGGGAAAACTGGATAAAGCGAACTCGCGGGGCCTGCTGAGAAACGATCAGCGGGCTTATTGTGCTGGACGTTACCTGCGCTTAAGTGTGATCCTGGCGAACAGGTTCCTTTTTTTTGCAAAAAGGTGTTAACATAAACGGGCTTCATTCGTGTTCTACTCAGAAAGGAGGAACGGTATGAGGTGGATTCATTAGATGATGTATTGAAGGAAAAAGCAACAAGCATCTTTCGCTATCTGAGGAAGATGGGCGTATCCCATGAAGATGCTCAGGATGTGGTTCAAGATACGCTCTGTAAGGTCATCCTCCTGCTTCATGAGCTGGATCGCGACCGTCTCGGTCCATGGATGTTTCGGGTAGCTTACAATCAGTACATCGATCTGGTCCGGAAGAGAAAAAGAAGAGCGGAAATTCCTATAGAAACGCTGGAGTTCATAAGCAAGCGTTCCTTGGAGGATGAGGTGTTGAACCACGAGTGCAAAGAAGACATTCAGGCCACGATGGAGCAAATGAACCCGAAGTATAAGCACATGCTGATTTTGAAATACGAATGCGATTTTAGTTATAAGGAAATGGCCGAAGTGTTCAGCACCACGGAAGAGGTAGTGAAAATGTCTTTATATCGGGCGCGGCAGCAATTTCAGCAACTATATAGGAGGGTTCAACATGAGCACGGATGATCAATTTGAGCTGGGAAGCGATCGGATGGACGGGCTGCTGAAGAAAGCGAAGAGAAAGAGCATAGGGAGACAAGCCGGGATATCCGCGTTGGTCGTGATGATCGTGTTAGCCGGATATGTCGGAGCCAGAGGATATTTACTAAATGAAGTAAGCCGCGGCCAACTGGAGCGGGATATCGCCGTGATGAAGCGCATTACCCAGCCCAATGTGGAGGTTATGCAGAGCACCACGGTGAGTGAGGGACTCTTCCGAAATACCGTTCAGTATCGCAGCTATAAGCTGATCGAAGGACAGCCGGTTAAATGGGAGGACCGCTTGTATGAATATTCGATGTGGAACACCTTTCATCCATTAAATAGACCCGTTCCAATCGAACGTGACACGCAGAGACTGGAGGAGGCTCATATTAGCTTCAATGCAGAGACGGCGCAAAGGGAATTGCGGTTTTACTTGCCTTCTCATCCCTATCCCTATATAGCCCAGGACGTCGATAAGCTCGACAGAAAGGAGAACAAGGTTGCGGAGATCGCCGTATCTTTCGATAAACCTTACACGGTAGAGCAGATCAAGGGCATGCTTCCGAACGGTGTACATGCGCAGTGGTACTGGGTGGATGCTTATGATGAGCAATCGGTTGATGAGCGGAAGTCCCCCGAACATGCGGGGGCGGTGTACGGATTTAAGGCTGAAGACCGCGGCTTGGAAGGAGGGGACGGCAGCGAGAAAGATTTCATCCTCGCGGTACAGAACGGATTGAGAGTAAGCAGGAAATACCGCGAAGAATTTCAGAAGCTGTATGATTACTTGCGTGCCGGCAAGTCCGAACCTACGGTCCAGGATATCCGGATTCTGGGGGTTGTCGTCACCGGGACGGCCAAGGATCTGCAGCAGCTCAAGGGGCTCCCGTTCGCGCGGGCCACCGTGCAAGGCGCCATGACAGACGAAATGTAGAAGAAAGAAATCTTAAATCATCAAGTTTGCCAGATTATTAACGATGGAAAGGGTTGTGTTCATCTATGAAAAAGTTCTATCTCATCATCTCCGCATTTGTTACCGTTATATCCGGCTGCGGGCCGAGCTCTCAGGCTGAACCGAAGACTTTCGACCTGCCCTGGTTTCCGTCCATGGAAGCCAGTCCGGGCAAAGCTTCGTACGTCTTGAATGACGGAGATCTGGTGGCGGCCAAAGCTTACTATGACCTGGAAATGGCGGGCAGCGGATGGAAGGCATCCAGCGATTCCAAAGGCAAGAACGGAGAGGTTGACTGGACTATGACCGAGTGGAAAAAGGCCGGCAGCATCATCCGGATTAACTACTTGGACCACCCGGATAAGGACAGCAAGGATTATATCCTGTTCGAGGATACGAACGGCCATGTCCTTGAAATCCGGAAGAAGTGATGCTCCGATTCCGGGGCATAGACAATCTTATAAATCGTGTGACGCCTACAACACCTTCATCATACACTGAATCATATGATGCAAGGAGGATGACTGCTGTGAGTATGCCGCAAATTCCTGAAGAAAAGTTCAGGCCCTCGCTTGAAGAAGTCGTAATCGATCTGTTGGCATCTATTGCATTAGAAGAAACGGCATTATCGCATTTAATTCATGCCGAGGCTGAAAAAATACAGATGTTCGTCGGGCAATATAAAGATAGTTCTTTTATTTCAAGCAAAGAAATAGTAGCCGTCAACCAATCCGTTAACCGCATGATGGAAACGATTGTCATGAAGGAATGGCTGCTGCTTAAGAAACTGGAGGATGTCTTGCAGATTGAAGTTCAGGAAGAATGGGATGAAGAGTAAAGGGGACGAGTGCGTTGCTGAACAGCATACAGAATAGCTTCAAAAGCTGCTGCCGTTCGCATCTTTCCATGGAAGATGCCGTATTCCACATGCTCGGCGCCGCCGCCTTGCTGGCGAAAGTGTCCGGGGAGCGAAAGTTCCAAAGCCCTGAATCCAGCAGCATCAATACATTAGAGGCTACCTCAGCCTTCTTGCTGCATGTTGTAACTGATCTTCAGGGCATACTGTACCGGAAGCTCCATGTTCTGTTGCGGCATCAATCGGAGTTTGGCGAAGACGGGCTGCGATGGGATGCGGACAAAGAAAAGATGCTTCAAGGGAATGTGCGCAGCCTGATCCCCCATATAGCCCCCGGTAATTCCCGGCAGGAATATCTGGTGTACACCATGACTCAGCTTATGGGCTACTACGAAAAGAAGCGCAAGCTGCTTACAGCTTTCGCTCCCGGTCATGCCCCTTCCGCGAGTCCGTGGATGACCGAGAGTGAAGAGGTTTGGCGAAGTCCGATCGATAACAGGAAGAGCAGGACAGAGGCACCGGTTGTTGACTGATGATAGGATGCTCAAGATTACGTATTGTAGTCATTCAGGGTAACCGGTCCGGGTGTCCTCCTATTCGATAGGTTGGCTGGTTATGTCCCGATTAGCGATTTTTAGGCGTTGCCTGAATGAGATTTAATACATTCTCAAATCGGTAGTGCAGAAGCATGTCTTTGTTGATGACATCCTGCAAGGTTTTGCGCACGCTGGCATTCAATGCAAGCAGGTCGGATAAAGATACAGCGGTCGGCGAGAAGCTGGCGCCAGCGCCATCCGCCTTGGTTGTTAAAGTTCCTACTAGGAATTGCGATCTTTCTGCCTCTGCATTCATAATATACGCAAGCGCAAACTCCTCCTGAGCAATGGAAGCCAGCAAGAGAGGTACCGTTTGATCCAAGGTCATCGTGTGGTTAGGAATAGCAGCCTGAGACATGGTCTCACCTCTTTCTATAGGTTAATACATATATATGGTGGATTTCCAATCTGGACACGGGCGTATGCCTTAGTCGCCAAGGATTTGTTTCGTTCAGATAAGTGTACAAGGCATAGGACGGGGAAAGTTCCTTTGCAGCAAATCGGGGAAAAATATGAAGTGCAAAAGTTTTTGTGAGCAAGCCAAAAGGAGCAGCTACTGCCACGCGGCTCCTTGATTGGAGAGGTTACTTATCGTTTTTACAAATCAAAACGGACAGAATGCAGAAGTTAGGAAAATTTAAAAGCATGAAAATGAGCTAATTTCTCTAAAGCCAAGTACCAAGGGCATCCAAAACCTACCGGTCCACCAATAACCAGTAACCGAAAAACCTCCCACAAAAATTGGATAAAACCAGAAGCGGTTCCCATTAGTAAGCCAAACAAAAGTGTTTCGATGCAAGCAACGGGAAATCGCTCTGGGGTCAACAGCAAAAGCAGAAATGGGTGGTTCAAAAGGTGGAGGGGGGAATACTGGTCCCTGTTGTCCAGTCGATCCAGGTGGTGGTCCAGGCGGAGGCATAAACGCCATTCGATTTCACTCCTTTTCTAAATTAGGCTAAAGCAGTATATGTAGGAATGAATTCTTCGGATTGGGCTGATGCCCAGCAGGACCTATATACACAAACCATTGGCGCGCTTCGCATAATAAAAGAGTTGTACGGTTAAAAGGAGTGAAGGTGTTCCGCTGCTGCTGTCCAAAAATCTTCTGCTGAACGTATTGACATGATTGGAATAATCATATATCTTTAATTAAAGATAATTTAAATTAAGATATTAAGGGGAGGTGATTTCAATGACGATTCATCTGGATGATTCCAGTTTGAGATCCCTGAAGCTGTTCGTTGTACTTTCCAAAGCATACAAGACCGTTATGGACCGGGCTGTCAAAGATATGAAGCAATACGGGTTGTCCTCTTCCGAATTTACGATTCTTGAATTGTTGTATACGAAGGGGAAAGTTCCTTTACAGCAAATCGGGGAAAAAATATTAATTACAAGCGGAAGCATAACCTACAATATCGACAAGCTGGAGAAGAAGGGACTATTGAAACGCGTACCGTGCAAGGAGGACCGAAGGGTCATTTATGCGGAAATTACGGAGGAGGGGAATGCATGGTTTGACCGTATTTTTCCCAAGCATGCCGCGGTGATCGACTCCTTCATGAAGGCTCTGTCGCCCGATGAAAAGCAAGCCGCGATCGAACTGCTCAAGAAGCTGGGAAAAGGGGCGGAGGATGGCTAGACGCGTGGCTCGATAGTTTTGCCTAATATCTTAAATTAAAGATTATTGAAATTAAAATATATGGAGGGTCATTGTCATGTTGTCTCTTGGATTATTAGTGGTTCGTCTGGTCGTTGGATTATTGTTTATCGGGCATGGAGCCCAGAAGTTGTTCGGCTGGTTCGGCGGTTACGGCCCGAAAGGAACGGGCGGATGGATGGAATCGGTAGGAATTAAGCCGGGAGTTACGATGGCCGTGTTGGCCGGGCTGATGGAGCTGCTTGGAGGCGCACTGCTTGCTGCAGGACTGTTTACTCCGCTGGCCGCTGCGCTCATTACCGTGACTATGCTTGGCGCGATTGTCAAAGTACACGGCAAGAACGGCGTTTGGTCGACAACCAACGGTTATGAATACCCGCTCGTTCTGATTGCGGTCGCCATCGCAGTCGCCTTGACTGGCGCGGGCTCGTATTCTTTGGATGCACTTCTGAACTAAACCGGCATGATGGGTACGGCCTATGGATGGATAGGAACAAGTAGGGGAAATTAATGAATTAAGGGAGGACTTTACATGACGCTAAGAACGGCTGGCATTCATCACATTACCGCATTTGCAAGCAATCCGCAGGCGAACGTCGATTTCTACGCGGGTGTTCTCGGACTTCGCTTGGTGAAGAGAACGATCAACTTCGATGCTCCGGAAGTGTATCACCTGTACTTCGGCAATGAAGCAGGAAGCCCCGGAACCATTATCACGTTCTTTCCTTGGCCGCAAGCGCGCAGGGGACGAATCGGAGGCGGCCAAGTGGGCATAACGACATATGTCGTGCCGCAAGGCTCGCTAGGCTTCTGGGAGAGTCGTCTGGAAGGCTTCGGCGTTCCGGTTAAGAAAGTAACCCGGTTCTCGGAGAACTACCTTCAATTCACGGACAATGAGGGCTTAGGCCTTGAACTCGTCGAACGTGAAGAGGGACCGAACAGCGGCTGGTCGTTCGGCGGCATTCCGGCTGATAAGGCGATCAAGGGTTTTGGCGGCGCCGTTCTATTCAGCGTCAACCCGAAGAGAACGATGGACGCGTTGGAACATTTGCTTGGTTTGAGCAAGGTCGCCGAAGATGTCGCGTATGCCCGTTACCGGTCGTTCGGCGATATCGGCAACGTTATCGATGTGCCGCTCTCGGCCATGAACGGAGGCAGCGACGGCGCCGGAACCGTTCATCATATCGCTTGGCGGGCCCACGATTTCGAGCAGCATGCGGAGTGGAGAAATTCGGTGGAGAAGTATGGTTATCGCCCGACCCCTATCGTAGACCGCCAATATTTCAAT
Organism: Paenibacillus sp. JCM 9796; assembly: GCF_055379675.1. Taxonomy (NCBI): domain Bacteria; kingdom Bacillati; phylum Bacillota; class Bacilli; order Caryophanales; family Paenibacillaceae; genus Paenibacillus; species Paenibacillus sp. JCM 9796. The sequence continues at coordinate 2,262,879 of NZ_AP043723.1, read as the reverse complement.
GCGCTTTATTTCCGCGAGGCCGGGGGCATACTGTTCGAGATCGCTACGGATCCGCCGGGATTTGCTTTAGATGAGCCTGCCGACGCGTTAGGCGAGAAGCTGATGCTGCCGGAGTGGTTTGAGCCGCATCGTTCCCAAATTGAGGCGAACCTGCTCCCGATCGAAGTACGGGTATTGGAGGAGAAGCAGAAATGAACCATATTTTTGACAAGGGGACCCGCCAAGAGGCGCCGACCTTGGTTCTTTTCCACGGCACCGGGGGAACGGAACGCGATCTGCTGCCGCTAGCCAAGCATATCGCGCCAGAGTCCTCCGTTCTCAGCCTTAGGGGCAATGTGCTGGAAAACGGGATGCCGCGTTTTTTCCGGCGCTTGGCGGAAGGCGTATTCGATGAGGAGGATTTGATCTTCCGTACGAAGGAAGTGCACGATTTTCTGGATCAGGCCGCAAGTCAATATGGGTTCGACCGCGGCAATCTCGTGGCGGTAGGGTACTCCAATGGAGCGAATATCGCAGGCAGCCTGCTCTTCCATTATGAACACACCTGGAAAGGCGCCATTCTCCACCATCCGATGGTTCCGCGGAGAGGGATTCCGATTCCGGATTTGTCCGGTTCTCCGGTCTTTATCGGCGCCGGGACTAATGATCCGATATGTCCGGCGCGGGAAACCGAAGAGCTTCAAGAGCTTCTCGGCGGAGCGGGCGCATCCGTTACGGTACATTGGGAGCGTTACGGACATCAATTGACGTCTACGGAAGCGGCCGCGGCCGCGTTATGGTTTCGCAAGCACTTCACCGAATATTCCGATATCGACGGGAGATAACGATGATATCTATAGATCCGGCCGCTCAGAGCGAGCGGGACAATTATAAGCTGTTGATCGGGAGTATCGTCCCCAGGCCGATCGCGTTGGTGACTACGCTATCGAAGGACGGGGTATTGAATGCGGCTCCTTTCAGTTACTTTTCGATTGTAGCGAGCCAGCCGCCTATGCTCTCAGTAGCTGTTCAGCGGAACCAAGGCGCGATGAAAGATACGGCGAGGAACGCGATTGAGGCCGGCGCCCTGGTTATTCATATTACGGACGAATCGATCATCGGCCAAGTGAATGAAACGGCGGCCAATTTACCCCCGTTCGAGAGCGAAGTTGCAAGGGCGGGCTTCACGCCGGTTGCCAGTGAAACGATCGGCGTACCGGGGGTGAAGGAAGCCAAAATCCGTATGGAATGCTTGCTCGAACAAGCGATACCGCTTGGCGGTGCCGGCAGTCAACCCGCCTGCGATTTGCTGATCGTTCGCGTCGTCCGCTTCCACCTGGCGGAGGACGTCTATGTGAACGGTTATATCGATCCCGGCAAGCTGAATCCGGTCAGTCGCATGGCAGGTAATTATTATGCCAAGCTAGGCTCCATGTTTGCCATGGAGCGTCCTGAATAATACTTCCGTAAGCCACTTGTTGAAAGTGGCTTTTTCATTTTCCGCTTGTGCCGTTGATGTGGTACCGGTTCCCTAAGGGAAACCAGCGGTATGGGCAGCCTCATGGATAGGTGTTGACAGTAAAATGATTCCAACGTATACTCGTAAACATAAAGTATGGTACCGGTTTCATGACCCGTGTAAGCCGAATAATCGAGTTCCGGCTCTTCCTTGATTGGATTGGTCGAGGTCTATTTTTACTTCATGTGGTACCGGTTTCATATTATTGGGGCTATCATGCACCCGTTTGGGAAAGGGGGCTGCCAGTGACAACGATCCGGGATGTAGCGAAATTATCCGGGGTGTCCGCTTCAACGGTATCCCGCGTATTGAACAAGAATGGCTATGTGAATCAAGAAACCGAACAAAAGGTGAAACAGGCCATACAGAAATTGCAGTATGAACCCAATGCTGTTGCAAGAGGGCTGGCGAGTAAAAAGACGGGAACGATCGCCCTAATACTCCCGAATATAACGAACCCGTTCTTCCCCGAATTGGCGAGAGCTGTCGAGGATGTGGCCCGTGCGTATGGGTATACCGTACTTTTTGGCAATTCGGACGATCAGGGAGACAAGGAGAAGTCGTACATCGAGGTTTTGAAGCAGCGGTATGTCGATGGCATTATTTTCTCTTCACATACGCTGCAAAGGGATGACGTCGTCCGCTTGAGAAGCAACAAGATCCCATTCGTGGTGCTGGATCGTGCTCCTGTTGGAGAAGCGTGCAGCGTTGTTCGTTCGAACAATTTGGAAGGGGCCAGGATGGCCGTCCGGCATTTACTGGATAGGGGATCCAGGAAGATTGCGCATATCTACGGTCCGCAGGAGATCTTGACGGCCAAAGAGCGGCTTAGAGGATACGAGGAGACGGTTAAAGATTTTGGGTGGTACACGCCGACCTTGATGGTGCCGGGGAATTTTCGTCTGGACGGCGGAATGTCTGCTGCGAAAGAGTTAATGCAGCGGCACCCGGATGTCGACGGGATTTTCGTAGGTAATGACCTGATGGCGGTAGGCGTATTAAAGACGCTGCTTCGGATGGGGATCAAGGTACCGGAGCAAGTGGCTGTTTGCGGGTTTGACGGGATTCATCTGACAGAGGCTGTCGAACCGGAAATCACGACCGTCGCCCAGCCGATCTATGAACTTGGCGCGTTAGCAACCAAGCTGCTTATTCAGAAAGTCAATGGGGTCGATGTGGAAAATAAGGTTCATGAATTAGAGGTAACCTTAATCCCGAGAGATTCAACAAGAAAGGACACGAGCTTATGAATCCAAATATCGTAGTTATTGGAAGTCTGAATATGGACATTGTGATCAATGTCGAGGAAATGCCTCATGAAGGCCAGACCATTCTGGGAACAGGGTTCTCGGAAATAGCCGGCGGCAAGGGCGCCAATCAAGCGGTAGCGATCGGAAAGCTGCAGGCCTCGGTCGGTATGATCGGCAAAGTCGGAGCGGATTCTTATGCTTCCGCCCTGCTCGATTCTTTGAAAGAAAGTAATGTAGACGCCCGGCATATTCTAACTTCTCCGAATAGAACGGGAGTCGCATTAGTGACGGTGAACCAAAGCGGGAAAAACCATATCGTTGTCGTCCCGGGGGCGAACTTTGACCTGACGCCGGACGATATCCGGAACCAAAGACACGTTATCGAACAATGCGAGATGGTCGTGCTGCAGCTGGAAGTTCCCATGGAAACCGTAAACTGCGCCCTTCAATTGGCGAAGGAAGCCGGCAAAACAACCATTTTAAATCCGGCTCCAGCGAAAATCATGGAGGAAGAGATGTTGAAGAACGTCGATATCCTGATCCCCAATGAACATGAATTGTCGGAAATATCCGGGATGGAGATTGCGGATGAACGTAGTCTCCAGGAAGCGGCCCGGTCCCTTCTGGCCAAAGGAGTGAAAGCGGTTCTGGTCACGCTGGGCGACAAGGGGTGCTGCTATGTGGATAAAGACCGTTTCCAGCTGTATCCGGCCCATCAAGTGAAGGCAAAGGATACGACGGCTGCAGGAGATAGCTTCATCGGCGGCTTTACGGCAAGCTACGTGAAGAACCGGGATATCGATATGGCGGTCAAGCAGGCGCAAATCGTAGCGGCCATCACGGTCACTCGCCCGGGCGCGCAAAGTTCATTGCCGACGCTGGAAGAAGTTCAGCGATTTGCCGTAGACAACGCTTAAGGATCAGTCAACGAAGGGGATGGCCCGGTAGCCCATATTGAAAAAAATTTGCAGCCTGGCGAAGAATAAGTGTATCCTAAAGAGGTTTTCATTTCGATTTTTTCCTGATTTATGAAAGGAGACAAGACCATGGCAAAAATAATCGGCATCGGGCCCCATTATCCGGCATTGCTGAAAGCGAAGAATTTCCCGCCGGATCACGTTCCTCATCTGTTCCTGAAGCCGATGACAACGATTGTACGCGACGGTCAGGAGATTCAAATCCCGAGCCAGGCTGAGAAAGTGATTGCAGAGGTGGAAATTGCCCTGCTGGTCAACCGTACCTTGCGTAACGTTACCGAGGAGGAAATGGCCGATTTGTCCGCGGTTGGCGGGTACGCAATCGCCAACGATTTAACGGCCGTCGGTCCGAAGGTGATGGGCGAAGGGAAAATTTATGATACGTTCACCCCGCTCGGGACATTCGTTAAGGTGGACGATCCGCTTTCCATTCGTATCGAAAGTTACCAGAACGGAGAATTAAAGCAATCGGCGTCCGCTTCCGAGATGGGCTTCTCTTTTGCCCGTATCCTCGCTTATTTTTCTTCCATTATTACCTTGGAGCAGGGGGATATTATTCTGACGGGGACACCCGCAGGCCCGTTTGAGATTCAGCCGGGAGACAAGATCGAAATTCGCAGTCCGCAGTTGGGCGTTGTCACAAACAAGGTTCGTTCCTAATACGGAGCATACAAGCCGCAGCGGCTCACAGCTTATCCAAACAAACATCCCGATCCGCCAGGTAACAAGCGGATCGGGATGTTTGTGTTTTCCTTACTGCTTGCAGATACGGAGTCATCGCGTAAAGTTTCGGTTAATTCAAGTTATGAAGAAATAACGTAGCGTTTAAATACCTTCTCGCCAAGGAGTGGAAATAAGCGGTCTGAACAGAGACCATGGCAATCATCAGCATGTTTCGGACGGCTTCCCTTTGCTGAGGGTTCAAATGTTCCATGCTGCACGCAAATTGATTCGCCTTCTGGCGAATGGTCGATTCCGTTAAAGCGTCATGGTTGCGCTTGCCCGAGTCATGTCCTTGAACGTCGAGCAGCTGATCGTTGTTTGCATCAAGCTCTTCGAACAGACGGGAGTAGGTCGCATATAAGTCAGCAGGCGCCAGCAGGTCGTCAGTCTCGTCGTCAGGCTGCTGGAATATAATTTCAAACAGCTTCCGGATGGATTCGAAATCCAGGCAGTTCTTGAGATCGTCTATGATAAAAAGCATGGCGGCTTGATCGACCGAATATTTTTTGCCTACTTTGGGAGAACCTAAAAAATCCTTGAAATCTCGTTTTACCCAATTCTGCATCGAGGTAATGGACATATTGGTATATTCGATTTGATTGCCAAGAGAGACGATGTCTTGCAAAGAAAAGCCTTCAACCCGATTATGCTTGATCATTTTCTCAAGCACGGGGGGAAGATGGGTAGAAAGAAAAGCGGATAGGGATGTGCCGTGCTCCATGTCCGCCTGGTGGTTTTTTTTCCATGCCTCCTGCAGAACAGTGAGGGGAGATCGGGTAGCTCTTCCTTTCAAGGAGAGGAGGATAATCGCCATTTCTTTACGCGTTAATGTGAAAGTCTCCATGAAAACTTCTCCTTCTACATCATTTCAATCTTTATGAGTTCAATTGAACTCATCATAAAACGTTTCGTATGAGTTTGTCAAAGGGAGATAATGAATGAAAAATGCCTGTTAGGGTTAACTTTAATACGAAAAGAACGTAAACAGGGTGAATTCAGCCCCATATACCGTTTTATTATTCATAAGACGTAATATATAATAAGTTCATAAGAACTCTCAAATGTGAGTGATCCTAATATTATAGACTAAGGAAGGTTGATATGGGCCTAAATTTGTTTCTTGTAGCCGTTCTTATTTTGCTTACCGCATTTTTCGTCGCGACGGAGTTTGCCATTATTAAGTTACGGGGCAGCCGGGTAGACCAGTTGGTCTCGGAAGGACGAAATAATGCGATCGCGGTGCAAAAAGTTCAAAGTAATCTCGACGGGTATCTTTCCGCGTGCCAATTGGGGATTACGATTACGGCTTTGGGACTTGGATGGCTGGGTGAACCGACCGTTGAGAAATTGCTGCATCCGCTGTTTGATGCGTTCGGTCTTGGGGCTGAAGTAAGCAGCTTAATATCCTTCCTTGTCGCTTTCGTTCTGATGACCTATATTCACGTCGTGCTTGGCGAGCTGGCGCCGAAAACGTTAGCTATTCAGAAGGCGGAGCAAATCAGTTTGCTGGTCGCGAAACCGATCATGTTATTTTATAAAATCATGTATCCGTTCATCTGGTTATTAAACGGGTCGGCCAATGCACTCATTCGTATGGTCGGTTTAAAGCCGGCCAAGGAACATGAGGAAGCGCACTCCGAAGAAGAGATTCAGATTATTGTTTCGGAAAGTTATCAAAGCGGGAAAATCAATAAAACGGAGTACGGTTACGTGAACCGCATCTTCGCTTTCGATGACATGCTGGCAAGAGAAATCATGGTTCCGAGAACGGACATGATTTGTCTGTATACGAATAATACATTGAAGGAAAACCTGGAAATCATTCGCCGCGAGCAATACACGCGGTTTCCTATAGCGAAGGACAGCAAGGACAATATTGTGGGAATAGTGAACACCAAACATTTTTTCCTGCTTTATGATAACAATCCTGATTCATTCGATTTCAATAAATTGGTCCATCCGGTACTTACGGTACCCGAATACATGCCAGTCAATACGCTGCTGGCCAAAATGCAAAAAGAACGGGTTCACATTGCGATTCTCGTGGATGAATACGGCGGTACGTCGGGACTGATCACCATGGAAGATATCCTTGAGGAGATTGTGGGAGAAATTCGTGACGAATTCGATGCCGATGAAGCCAAGGAAATCGAAAAAATCGAGGATGACAAATATATTTTAGACGGCAAGGTGCTTTTGAGTGAAGTGAACGACCTGTTCGGTAGCGATTTGGAGAACGATGGCGTTGACACCATCGGGGGATGGCTATTCGCGGCCAATCCGGATATCGAAGTCGGCACATCCTGGACTTATGACGGGTTGACCTTCGTTGTCTTAAAGAAGGATAGCCATCGTATCCGGCGTATCGAAGTAAGCAAACAAAGAACCGTTGCCGACGATGTTTCTTTAGAGAAAAGCCATGCCTGATTAAACCAACTCTTCATGAATAAGAGGCAATCATGTGGAAACGCGTTGATTGCCTCTTATTTTGTCGCGATATCAGAATTTGACCGTTTGCAGGAAGTGCTCGATGTCCTCTACTGAACTAGGTTTACTGATCAAATAGCCCTGAATCTCATCGCACTTCATCTCGCGCAGTAAGGCCGATTGAGCCTCTGTTTCTACGCCTTCCGCCACGACAATCATCCCAAGGCTGTGCGCCATATCGATAATCGCTTTAACAATCGAATGGTCTTCCTTGTGATCCTGGATATCCCGAATGAAGGATTGATCGATTTTAAGATGGTCGATCGGAAACTTTTTTAAATAGCTGAGCGAAGAATAGCCCGTCCCGAAGTCATCCATGGATATTTTGACGCCCAACCTTTTGATCTCATGTAATATCGACAGCACATATTCCATATGATGCATACTGAGGTTCTCCGTAATTTCCAGCTCCAGATATTGCGGCTTCAGTCCGGATTCCCGCAGTACCCGGGGGATGAGCTCGACAAGGTTTTGTTCCCGGAATTGTCTGACGGACAGGTTGACGGAAACGGAAAATGGCGGATATCCGGCATCCTGCCAAGCTTTATTTTGCGCGCAAGCCGTATATAAAACCCACTCTCCGATCGGATTGATCAGCCCCGTCTCTTCAGCCAGAGGAATAAAATCGGTCGGAGGAATCCAGCCGCGTTCCGCATGTCTCCAGCGAATCAAGGCTTCCAGCCCGCTGAACGTTCCTGACCTTACATTCATTCTGGGCTGATAGTAAAGCTCGAATTCGCCATGATCCAACGCTTTACGCATCATGGTTTCCAGCGTCATTTGATTGCAGGAAGCCTCATCCATTTCGGACGTATAAAATTGATACATGTTCTTGCCCTTGTCTTTGGCGGCATACATCGCTTGATCGGCATTCTTAAGAAGCGTTTCCTGATCTTCCCCGTCGTCCGGATACATGCTGATTCCGATACTGGGGGTGATGAACACTTCGTGACCGCTAATCAGGATAGGAGCGGTAAACAGATCAAGCATGCTTTGCGCGGCTTGGGCGGCTTGTTCACGGGTCATGTTCGGGAATACCGCAGTAAATTCGTCTCCGCCCATACGAGAGAGGAAATCATTGCTTTCGATGCTGCCTTTCAGCCTTTCCGCGACTTGCTGCAGCAGAAGGTCGCCGTTCCGATGTCCAAGGGTATCGTTAATCACTTTAAAACGATCAAAATCAATAAAAAGGATGGCTGCCGTCTGCCCGTTACGTTTACTCTGCTCTAACGAAACTTCCAATTCCTGATTGAACAGCACCCGGTTGGGAAGGCCTGTTAAATGGTCGTAATAGGCAAGATGCTGAATTTCACGAAACATGTAGTGAAGTCTCTCGGCCATGATCCGGTAATTCGCAATGAGAATCGTAATTTCGGTCAATAGGCTGCTGGGCCAATGAACGGCGTTTTTCTCCAATATTTTATTGGGTAAGTCCGTTGTCGTATGCGCTAACCGAATGATCGGCCTTACGATCGAACGGCTGATGAAGAAGGACGTAATGATTGCGATCAGTCCGCAAATCAACAGGATCGTAAGTGTTTTGATATAGGACTTGTACAATCCGTTCTGATAAGGCGCAAACGACGATTCCACGATGACGGTCCAGTCCCCAAGGCCTGATAACGGCGTGATCTTGATGTATGACGAGTTTCCCCACCGTTTCATCGGATTTTTGATATTTTTGGGGAGCCAATAGTAGAAGCCGTCCTTCAAGTCGTGAATCTCGCCGTCTTTTTTCCAGTCATATTCCTGCATAACGGCATTCGCGGAACGGGTGCTGGCGATCACGTGCCGGTTGCGGTCCACGATGGTAACATGGATGTTCGTATATGTTGTGAGTGCTTGAATTCTTTGGCTAATATAACCGAGATCCAGGGCCCCGCCGGCAATGCCCTGGAACTGCCGGCCGCTCATGATCGGAGCGCTGATATTTACGACGGGTTCGGACACGCCGCCTCTTCCAGCGAAAACATCGGAAATGACAAGCTGTAAGCTTTCTTTGTTTTGCATAAAGTACAGCCTGTCCGAGAAGTTCAAACCGAGCGTAGGTTGGCCGTTCATATTATGTAAGGGATAGAAGGTTACGGTTGTTCCTGCAGCATTGGTGATGAACATATTATGAAAATCAGGAAAAATTTGTTTAAAATGAGCAGTAAGCCTCTGCAGAGCCTCTGCATCGTTCAGATCAGTTTCAGCCGCGAGATTGGAAAATTGCTCGACAGCCGACACATGAACGTTTCTCCAGTTGCTGATATCGTTCTCAATGATTTCCGATTGGCGTTCCGCCGCTTCCTGAATCGCCGCATCGGTTTTCTTAATCTCCTCTCGGCTCACCATGATCATGACAAGCAGCAGGGGAAAGACGATTAAGGCGACAAAAATGTTAAAAAGAATATCGTACAAAGAACGGGACGTTTTTTTGGAGGTTCGACCGGTCCCCATGGGAGCCCTCAAATAAGTGAGGATAAGGCTTGCAATCAAAGCATTTAAAATACTGTTGACAGCATCCTTAAGCATAACTGTCAACGTAGCCGTAGCGTCCATCTGCAATCCATAATGATAGGATAACCAGATCATCGGCATGCCCAGCAGGATCCAGAACAACGCGACCAGGAAGACGAAGTTGCTGATCTTCTGCCGGTAGAAGAGGCCGACGAATATCGTCTCTGCAATAAAGACCAGCATAGCATACGGATGATTCCATAAAATTAAGGTAGCGCTGCTTGCGAGAATAGACCCGATCAATCCCCATTTAAATCCATAGAGCTTCATGATGAGCCATACAAAGATGCTGCCGAATATAAAGTCGACTCCATAAAATAGAGACAGGTTCATGATGTTTCCCAAACAAGCTAAGACCAGCAACAGGACCAGGTAAAAGAATGAAACGACAGGTGAAGAAGTTCTTGTAAACAAAATAGCTGCTCCCATCCACGATAGTTTTGATCCATACCTTGTGAATGACAAACCGCCCACTAAGCAAAAAACACTACCGAAAGGTAGTGTCTTAAATTGCAACCCAGCCATCATCGCAGAAACTGCGGAAGACCTGTGGCTTTGCGTCCCCGCCTTTCGAACGAGTTTGCCGTAGGTATTTAGTTCTATATCATTTAAAAATAAACGATCTGTCGTATTTTGTCAAAAATATTTGAAGATTTTCACGATTTTTGCTAGTTCCCCCTCAAATTTGCAAGTGAAGCAGAATACTATAGAAGATCCGGCTGATCCACCTCCAAATCGCGCATCGGGTTTCCAATAAAGGAGGAGAAGTTTCATGTTTAAACGATTTGACAAGTTATACGGTATTGACTTAGGAACGTCAAACACGGTGATCTTCGAGCAGGGTAAAGGCATCGTGCTGAGCGAACCGTCTGTAGTCGCCTTTCATCAAAGCACCGGCGAATTGCTGGCCGTAGGCGCGGAGGCGCAAGCGATGATCGGACGAGCTCCCGCTCATGTCGACATCACCTATCCCTTGAGGAATGGCGTCATCGCCAATTTCGATCTGACCAGCAGCATGCTTCAGCATTTTATCAAAAAAATACAAGGCCGCTCGTCTTTGCTGCGAAGCTCTCAAGTATATATTTCCGTGCCTTGCGGCATTACCAATGTGCAAAAGCGGGCCGTTGAAGAAACGATCGTCCATAAGGGAGCCAAACGGGCGATTGCGGTCGAGGAACCGCTGGCTGCTGCGCTCGGGGCAGGACTTCCGATTGACGAGCCGATCGGTCATTTGGTGCTCGATATTGGCGGAGGCAGCTGTCAAGTGGCCATCTTGTCGCTCGGGGGCATTGTGGCCAGCCATACGGTGAACCGGGCGGGGATGTCTCTTGACCTAGATATTATGGATTATGTGAAACGGCAGTACAACCTGGAGATCGGGGAACGAACGGCCGAAGAAATCAAGAAACAAATCGGAACGGCCCGTGCTTCCTCCGAAGAACGTACTCTCGGCATTAAGGGGCGGGATGTGATTAACGGATTGCCCCGTTCGATCCAGTTGAGCTCCCGGGAAATATACACGGTGGTGGATGATTTCCTGCAGCTGCTGGTCGAAGCTATTCGCGCGACGTTGGAGCGGTGCCCGCCCGAGCTTGCCGGGGATGTGGTGGAGCAGGGGATTCTGCTGTGCGGAGGCGGCGCTCTGCTGGAAGGAATTGATGAACGGATCCGCGAGGAGACCGGGGTTCCCGTACATATTGCCGAGCATCCGCTTGAATGTACCGCTCTCGGCACCGGCATGATGCTCGGCGCGCACAACAGCAAGCGCGTACCGGCGTGGCGGGAGGCCAAACCGGAATCGGCGGTGCAGCAGGATGCGGGCCAGCAAGCCGAAATGTAAGGAAGCTGTGAACAGTCCATGGGGCGGCTGCCGGTCGGCGGCAACACGATCGTCCGCATCCATGACAAGGAAATGACCTGCGTTATTCACAGGCTTATACACATTACTAACAGGCTATCTCATCTTCCTGTGCATAGGTTTTAGTACATTCATTAACATATCCACAACCGAGGTTATACACAGGTTAAAAGAGAGTCGGTTATCCCGGGCGGAAGTCGCCGGGACCGGATAGATCGAGCAAGCGACCGTTCCCGGTCTGTATCGGGGAGCGGTCGCTTGTTCGGTTCATGGCGTCTGCGGAAGCCCGAAGGCGTCGGCCAGCAGACGGTAGGAGTGTACGCGTGCGCCGAAGTTGTGAATCGGGGAGACGATCATCAGTTCATCGGTGCCGTACCGCTCGGCAAAATCGAGCAGTTGGGCCTTGACGCGGTCGGGCGTGCCTACGAAGCGGCGCTCACGGGCCCCGCGAATGCGCAGCAGGTCGTATTCCGTATACGGATAGTCCATAGCCGTCTGTACGGAAGGGAAGGCATGCTGGTCGAGGCCGCTGCCCAAGCGAAGGAAGAACAGATCCGAGCTTGTCGCCAACCGGTTCGCTTCGTCCTCCGTATCGGCGCATACGACCAGGACCGCAGCAAGGGCTCGCGGACGATCGTTCAAGCCCGACGGTTGAAAGTGCTCCCGGTAATACCGGATCGCCGCTTCCCCGCCGGGCGCGCCGAAGAACTGCGCGAATCCGTAGGCAGTCCCCTGTTGGGCCGCGATTTTGGCGCTCTCATCGCTTGAACCGAGCAGCCACAAGTCGGGAGCGGTTGCGATCGAAGGCGCCGCCTGCAATTTGGCGTACGGATGATCGGGAGGCAGCGATTCGTATAAGAACCCCGTTAAATCGGCGACTTGCTGGGGATAGCGGTCCGTGTCTACATATTTATGCTCCTGCAGCGCTCGCGTCGCCAGCGGCATGCCTCCCGGTGCGCGGCCGAGTCCGAGATCGATGCGGTTCGGATGAAGCGCCTCAAGCAGCTTGAAGTTTTCCGCCACTTTATAAGAGCTGTAATGAGGCAGCATCACGCCGCCCGAGCCCACACGGATGCGCGAGGTCGCCGCGGCCAGGTGAGCGATCAGCACCTCCGGACTGGAGAAGGCCAGCATCCTGCTGCCGTGATGCTCGGATACCCAGTATCGGGCATAGCCGAGCCGGTCCGCTTCTTGCGCCAGCCGCGTCGTTTCCTTCAACGCATCCGCGGCGGTTTGTCCTTCGCCGACTTGGCATTGATCCAAAATTCCGAGTTTCATGGTTCGCACCTCCGATTCATGTTCTAAATCTAAGAGTAATGAATTCACTATATTTTAGCAAGCGATGTATTTTTAATAAGTAAATGCGAACCATTGCCGGGGGACCGCGCAGTAGTGCGACCCGGTGAAACCTGCTATAATGTGGATGAAACCGAGGTGATGGATATGGTCAAGAAAAAACGGCCGACATCCGCCGCTCAGCCGGCTACTTCCGATAAACCGGCCACGTTGAAGGATCTTCTGAATCCGGATATCGTGAACAAGCTGAAGGCGCAGGCGGACGATATGAAAGCGGAAGCGGCTAAACGCGAGGAAGCCGCCAAGCAAAAAGCGGCGGAAGCCCGCAAGGCCGAAGAGAAGCGTCTCGAGAACGACTTTGATCATTTGCTGAACAACAGCGGTCTCGACTGGCGCCAATATAAGTAAGAGAAGATCAGGCTGCCCGCGGGGCAGCCTGTTGTTTCATGACACTACGGACCGCAAGTAAGGGGAAGGATGGGACACCGGATGATTCGACTTCGAGGGCATCATTTATTATGTTTGCTAGGCTACCGGGGGATGGGCTACTCGCCCGACTTTTGCACCAACATGACGGCGATCTATGAGCGGCTTCGTGAACAGCCGCAGACGCGGGTCGTGCTGGTGGAGGGGCCGGACGACATCTGCGCCGCATATCCGAAGGACAAGCCCCCGCACTGCGAAGAAACGAGCGTAGCGCATCGCGATTCGCGCGTGCTGGAGAAGCTCGGGCTGCGGGTCGGCCGCGAGATGAGCTGGGCCGACGTATGCGGCGCGGTCGATGAGACGATGGAGGCAGGCGACATCGGGCGGATCTGCGTCGGCTGCCCTTGGGAGCCGTACGGGGTATGCGAGGACGGCGTGCAGCGAATCAAGCGGGGCGAGGAGCTGCCTCCGGTAGGGGCGTAACCGGTGCCGGGCTGCGATGCGATTCCGGATCGAATGAGGGAACCGATAGTTAGAGGCAGTATTAAGGATCGACAGGGGGGATACGATGGCGAACGTATTTATGATCTCCGATCATCACTTCGGCCACAAGCACATTATCGATTTCGAATCGAGGCCGTTTACCGGTAGCGAAGAGATGACGCGAGTCATGACGGAGAAGTGGAACGCTGTGGTGGGGAAGGACGATCAGGTGTTTCATCTGGGCGATTTCTCGTTCTTAAATATGGAGAAAACGAAGCAGATCGTGTCCGCTCTTAACGGGTACAAAGTGCTGATTCTCGGCAACCACGACCGGGGCCGCGGCCGCCGCTGGTGGCTCGACGCCGGGTTCGATGAAGTGAGCGAGTATCCGATCGTGTACGGCGGATTTTTCTTCCTGTCCCACGAGCCGATGTACATGAACAAGCATATGCCCTACGTGAACATTCACGGTCACATCCACGGGCAAAAGTACGAGGGGACACAGTACGTCAACGTTAGCGTCGAGCATTGGGACTATACACCGGTTCCTTTCGACACGATTAAGGCCAGGGTTGTGCCGAGCGAAGAACAGTGAGCCGGAGCTGCCTTTCTTGCCGCCTGCTCCCCGCCGCGGCCCCGTGTCTGGTTTATAACAGCTTAAAGCGTTCCAAATGATCCCATAACCGCTCCCGGCGCAATATTTCCTTCTGTTTCGGTCCGATCAGATCGTAGTGCGGATAGGGCGGGCGGTTATGGATATACGCGGGATTCAGGCCGTTGCCGCGGCACCATGCCTCGAGCCGTTCGAGATCCGCACTACCTACCTTGGTCACCGACGTAATGCCCGGAAACCGCGGGTCCAGCCAATAATGCGTCAAATAAGCGATTTCCCCGCGCGTCACCGCTTCCTTCCACGCCGTCAATTCTTCTCGTTTAATTCCGAATGCCATGCGCCGCTATCTCATCCTTTGCACAGTGGTAAGTTACTGTTCATTATATCAAGACTATCGTCGGGTTGCGATCTTCGCCCAGGACGTCATGGGGAATGATGGAATAGAGAAACAGAGGGGCAGGGCAACAAAACAACAGAGCACAGAGAACGAGCAGGTGGGCAAGACAGAAAGAGACCCGCGAGCGCAAGGCTTGCGGGTCTTAAAAGTTTATATATCAAAAGGGGGTCGAGTTCTATTATAGGCGGGGAAGCTTAAAGACAGATGAAAATTAGATTTCATTTATGTAACAAATCATTTACACATTTTACTAAAAGCCGTTTCCGTGGACGGACTGCGTTTGCCCGCCCGGCTGCGTCCGGTCCCCGTAGGCGGGGCTCCAACGCCCCTGCCTCTGTATCTCGGGATAGTACGGCACTTGCTGCACGACGATCCGGCGTATGCGGAGGCGGCGAAGGATTTTGCCGAGCGGGTGAAGGATGTGAGCCACGTGCTGGAAGGCATGACGGAGCGGATGAAGGCGGAGCACGTCGTGGACTTCCTGTATGAACGGTTAACTGCGGAACAGCGGTAAAGCGGTCTATTGACAGGGGAAAATGCGCGGTGCTATTATATCACTATTCCTATTAAATTAGTATGAATTAAGTCATCCGTACAGCGGAGACATTCTCGTACCCGGGAATGTCTTTTCTGTTGTTGGAAAATCCAGGCTATTGACAGGTGGCTGATTTGCTAGTATCATATCAAAGATTTAATGGCCCAAGGGCCATATGGCATGGGGGATACCCTTCGCGTATAAATTCTATGAGATCGGCGCACCATTTAGCCAAACCCTTAGGAATTATACGCCAGTGCTTTAACATATGAGGTGCGACAAGACATGATCCAACTGAGCAACGTATCGAAAACCTACCAGGTCGGCGACCGTTCCATTGCGGCGCTGCGGAATATCGATCTCACGGTCAATAAAGGCGAAATCTTCGGGATTATCGGGCACTCCGGCGCCGGAAAGAGCACGCTGATTCGCACGATTAACGTGCTGGAGCAGCCGACAGGCGGACAAGTATTCGTCGACGGGGTAGAGATGACGGCGTTGAACGGCCGGCGGCTGCAGCAGGAGCGCAGCTCGATCGGGATGATCTTTCAGCATTTCAATCTGCTTTCTTCCGCTACCGTTGCGGATAACATCGCGTTCCCGTTAAGGCTCGCGAAGCAGCAGCCGGGCGCGGTGGAGCGCCGTGTGCGCGAGCTGCTGCAGCTGGTCGGGCTGGAAGAGCATGGCGCGAAATACCCGGCGCAGCTGTCCGGCGGGCAGAAGCAGCGGGTCGGCATCGCCCGTGCGCTCGCGACGAGTCCGAAGGTGCTGCTGTGCGATGAGGCGACGTCCGCCTTGGACCCGCAGACGACGAATTCGATTCTGGCGCTGCTGCTCGATATTAACCGCAAGCTGCATATTACGATCGTGCTCATCACGCACGAGATGCACGTGATCCGCTCCATCTGCGACCGGGTGGCGGTGATCGACGGCGGTAAAATCGTAGAGCTCGGGCCCGTGACCGATGTGTTCCTGAAGCCGCAGCATCCGACGACGCGCGAGTTCGTGGAGCAGCTGTCGGACAGCTCGGAGCCGCTGCAGGCCGCCTCTTCGCCGGCGCACGAGCGGACGATCGTGCGGATCACGTATTTGGGCGAACAGACGTATGCGCCGATTCTGTATGAAACGATGCGGGAGGCCAGCGTGCCGCTCGTTATTCTGCAGGGGACGATTTCCCGGATCAAGGACACGCCATACGGACAGATGGTGGTCGAAATTCAAGGCGGCCGGGCGGACGCGGAGGAGACGGTAGCCCTGCTGCGCAGCCGCGGTCTCGATGTGGAGGTGATCCGCTATGGATAAGCTGATGGAGCTCGATTGGACGGAGATCGGCCGTGCCACGCTCGATACGCTGACCATGCTCGGGCTGTCTACCGTTTTCACGGTGCTGATCGGGCTGCCGCTGGGCATCCTGCTCTTTCTGACCTCGCGCGGCCAGATGCTTCAGCACGGGACGGTGTACGGCGTGCTCTCGCTGGTCGTCAATGTGCTGCGGTCCGTACCCTTCATCATCCTGATGATCATGGTGATTCCGTTCACGAAGCTGCTTGTCGGCACCTCGATCGGCGTTCCCGGCTCAATCCCGCCGCTCGTGATTGCAGCCGCGCCCTTCTTCGCGCGGCTCGTCGAAACGGCGCTGCGCGAAGTCGACCGCGGGGTTATCGAAGCGGCGCAGGCGATGGGTGCGTCGTACGGACAGATTGTGAGCCGCGTCCTGCTGCCTGAAGCCCGTCCCGGCTTGATCGCGGCGATCACGATCACGGCCGTGACGCTCGTCTCCTACACGGCGATGTCGGGCGTTATCGGAGGCGGCGGTCTTGGCGATCTCGCGATTCGCTACGGGTACCAGCGGTTCCAAACGACGGTGATGATCGTCACCGTGCTCGTTTTGCTCGCGTTAGTTCAAATCCTGCAAACTCTGGGCGACCGGCTCGTGCGGAGATACCAGCGGAAATAAGGATTTACTAAATAGATATCGTTCAGTTAAAAATGGGGAGGAATTCGAAATGAAAAAAGTCATGATTACCGCATTATCCGCTGTACTCGCCTTCACAATCGCCGCTTGCGGCCAGAAGGAAGCAGCGCCAAGCGCGAACACCCCCGCTGCGGGCGCCGCAGGCGGAGAGAAGAAAGAAGTCACACTGAAGGTCGGCGCAACCGCTGTGCCGCATGCTGAAATTTTGAACTCGGTCAAAGCCAAGCTGAAGGAGCAGGGCGTTAACCTCGAGGTGAAAGAATTCACCGACTATGTGCAGCCTAACGTACAGGTGTTCGAAAAGCAGCTGGATGCCAACTTCTTCCAGCATACGCCTTACCTGGAGCAGTTCAACAAGGATAAAAACATGAACCTCGTCACCGTCACCGGCGTCCACATCGAGCCGTTCGGCGCTTACTCGCAAAAGATTAAGAAAATCGAGGAGCTCAAAGACGGCGCCACCGTCGCGATCCCGAACGACCCGTCCAACGGAGGCCGCGCGCTTGCGCTGTTGGAGAAGAACAACCTGATCAAGCTGAAAGACGGCGTCGGCGTCAAGGGGACTGTCAAGGATATCGTCGAATACAAGAAAAAGCTGACCATTAAAGAGCTTGAGGCCGCTATGCTGCCGCGCGTGCTCGGTGAAGTCGATCTGGCGCTCATCAACACGAACTATGCGCTTGAAGCGAAGCTCGTGCCGACGAAGGACGCGCTGTTCATCGAAGGCCAGGATTCGCCGTATGTGAACATTCTCGTCTCCCGTCCGGACAACAAGGATTCGGATGCGATCCAGAAGCTGGCGAAAGCGCTGAATTCCGAAGATACGAAGAAGTTTATTAACGATAAATACAATGGCGCGGTTGTGCCTGCGTTTAAGTAAGATTGGACGAAGAAGCAAGCAGAACGCATTTCCTATACGGAAATACGGTTCTGCTTTTTTCTTATCCTTGACCCTCACGTTGCGTGATGGATTACGATGAATGGGGGAGGTGAACGAGATGCCGTATAAAGTGAAGGAAGTGTCCGAGATCGCCGGGGTGAGCGTGCGCACACTGCATCACTACGATGAGATCGGTCTGCTGACGCCGGGGGCGGTTAATTCGGCCGGCTACCGTTTCTACACGGAACGGGAAATGGAACGGCTGCAGCAAATTTTATTTTTCCGTGAAATCGGGTTCTCGTTGAACGAAATTAAAGCCATCCTGGATAGCCCCGGCTTTGACCGGAAAAGCGCGCTCGAGGCGCACCGGGAGCTGCTGCTGGAGAAGAAACGGCGGCTTGACGGTATGATCGACACTGTGACCCGGACGATCCAATCCATTGAAGGAGGGAGCGCAATGAGCGACAAGGAACTGTTCGAGGGCTTCGACATGACGCCGATTGAGGAGCATAAGAAAAAGTACGCCGCGGAAGCGCGGCAAACATACGGCGATGCGACGATGGACGCGATCGAGAAACGGACCAACGCGTACACGAAGGAAGATTGGGCGCGAATAACGGCAAGGAACGAGGCCATCAACGCGAAAATTATCGCCGCCATGGAGCGCGGCCCGGCCGACCCGGAGGTACAGGAAGGCGTGGGAGAGCTGAGGCAGTACATCACCGAACATTTTTACGATTGTACGTTGGAGATTTTCCGCGGTCTCGGGGATTTGTACGAGACCGATGGTCGGTTCACCGCCAACCTCGATAAGAACAAGCCGGGGTATGCCGCTTTCTTGCAAAAAGCGATGCATGTATACTGCGACCGGGAAGAAAGGGAAGGCGAGCCGGGTTGAAAAGAAGCAAAGCGAAGGGCGGAGGATACGCTAACCAAGCGTCGCAGCTCCGCTATGTTTGCAGCGGCATACGCCGGCAACATTTTGTGCGATAAACGCTGTCCTTTTACCAAGCGGAATGATAAAATTTTGTTAACAAGTCGAAGAAAGCGAAGAGGGGAACGGAAGGATGCCGAACCTAAGCGGGAAATACAACCGGGACACCGTTCAGGTGGAAGAAGCGCTGAACCGCATTCAAGCGCATGTTCGCGTGCTGGAGACGGAGACGGTTCCACTGGCGCAAGCGTCCGGCCGACGGGTGGCGGCGCGGATCGCCGCACCGCATCCGTATCCGGCCTTCCGCCGGTCGGGGATGGACGGCTATGCGGTAAGGGCGGCGGATCTCGCCGCGGCTAGCAGAGACACGCCCGTCGTGCTCGAGGTCGTCGAGCACATCCCGTGCGGCTGCGTGCCGGAGCGCCCTGTGGCCAGCGGCCAAACGTCGAGAATCATGACCGGGGCCATGCTGCCCGAAGGAGCGGATACGGTCGTCATGTTTGAGATGACGGAGACGATCGAGCGGGACGGTGCGGCCTGCATCTCGGTTATGAAGCCGCTTGTTTCGGGCACGAACGTGTCCGGGATCGGTTCGGAGGTGGGCGAAGCGGAGCTGCTGCTGGAAGAAGGGCGTGTCATAGGCGCAGGCGAGACTGCGCTGCTCGCCGTCTTCGGCATCACGGAAGTGCCGGTATACCGCCGTCCGACGATCGCGATCCTGTCCACGGGCTCCGAGCTGCTGCCGGCGGACGCGCCGCTGGAACCGGGCAAAATCCGCAACAGCAACGCCTGGATGCTGGCCGAGCGGGTGCGCGCGTTGGGCGGCATCCCGCTCGTGCTGGAGACGGCCGCGGATGAGCTGGAGCATGTGCGGGCCGCGATCCTTGAAGCGCTGGCGCAAGCCGACGCCGTTATTACGAGCGGGGGCGTTTCCGTCGGGGATTACGACGTGCTCGCCGACTGGCTTGTCTCCTGGGAGGGGACGACGCTGTTTACGAAGGTGGCGATGCGCCCCGGCAGTCCGACCAGTGCGGGCGTGTTGTACGGGAAGCTGATTTTCGCGCTTTCGGGCAACCCGGGCGCTTGTTTTGTCGGGTTCGAGCTGTTCGTGCGTCCGGCCTTGGCGGCGATGCAGGGAACGGCCGGTCCGGCGCTGCAGCGCATCCGTGCGCTGCTGGGCGAAGGGTTTCCGAAGGTGAACAACTATCCCCGTTATGTGCGGGGGACGCTGTCTTTTGCCGAAGGGCGAGTATATGCGGTCACGCATCGGCACAATCAATCGGGCAGCCTCATTTCCATTAAAGATACGACGGCGCTCATCGTGATCCCGGCCGGAGGCAGCGGGCTTCAACCGGGGGATTTGGTCGACGTGCTGCTATTAGGCTAGAGGCGGAAGGACGAGGAATCGGATGGCAACGAAAGCGGTTTTTCAAGTCGTCGGGTATAAGAATACGGGCAAAACGACACTCACGTGCCGTCTCATCCGCCTGTTCCGCGCGGCAGGGTATTCGGTCGGTACGATCAAGCACGATGCGCACGACTTCGAGATCGACCTGCCGGGCAAGGATACATGGCAGCACCGCGAAGCGGGAGCGGAGGCCGTGGCCATCACCTCGGACGGCGGAGGGCGGACGTTCATCCTGGAGCAGCGGCCGCTTGCCTTGAACGAGCTGGTACAGCGGATGGCGCATCTGGATATCGTGGTGGTGGAGGGCTTTAAGTCCGAGGATTACCCGAAAATCGTGATCGTCCGGGAAGCCGGGGATCTGGCGTTGATCGGCCGGGTATCCCATCCGATCGCCGTCGCGGCATGGCTTGCTCCGGAGCAGGCCGCCCCCCATGCAGGGGGAACGCCTATCGTGGCGATCGACGACACGGAGGCGCTGCTTCGCGTCGTTGCGGACAAATTCGGGCTCGATATTGCGGGCGGGCAGGAGGAGAAGCGATGAAGCGCCGTATGTTGAAGGGCGTCATCGTGGCCGGCGGTCTCAATACGCGTATGGGGCAGGCGAAAGGGCTGATGCCGATCGCCGGGCAGCCTCTGATCGGGCGTACGGTTGCGGAGATGCATAAGGTTTGCGACAGCGTCGTCGTCGTCGCGAACGAACCGGAGCTTTACGCTGCAGCGGTCGGATCTGGCGCGGAGCTGATCGCCGACATCATCCCGCATAAGGGGCCGATGAGCGGCCTGCATGCGGCTTTGTCGGGTTCGTCGCACGATTATCATTGGGTCGTCGGATGCGACATGCCGTTCGTCTCGTCAAGGGTCGCGGCGTGGCTGCTGCGGCGGCTCGAAGCGGGCACTGCACCGGCGGTCATCCCGTGCGCCGGGGAACAGGCGCATCCGCTGCACGGGCTGTACCGCAGAACGTGCCTGCCGTCCGTGGAAGCGCGAATCCGCGGGGGCTCCACCGGCTTGATTCGCTGGCTGCATGAGATCGGGGCTGACTTCGCGACGGAACAGGAGCTGGCCGCAGCCGGATTGGACATCGATTTCGCGCTCAGCTTTAACGATCCGGAGCAGTACGCCCGGTGCGCGGCTAAGGCGGAAGCTAGAGCGGACCGCTCCTTGTAATCGAACGTCGTTCCCTAGGGGGCGGCGTTTTCATTTAAGAAAGCCCATAAAATGAATAGTAAGCATGTTTAGGAGGCCAAAAGGTACGATGTCTATGAAGGCTACTCGCCGGATCGCTCTAATTAGCTGCATGCTGCTGACGGCAGGTGCGGTGATCGGCTGCAGCGCCGCCGCGGACCGTGACGTCTCGGATCCTACTAGCCCTGCAGCAGGCAACCCGTTTACCGGACAAAGCATCACGGTCTATATGGGGAACAGCGCGGCCGCGGATACGATCAAGTCCCTGCTTCCGGAATTTGAAGCCCAAACCGGCCTTAAAGTAGATCTGCTCAGCTTTACCAATGAACAGCTGAGCCAGAAGCTCTCGGTCCAGCTTACGGCGGGCAGTTCAAGTCCCGATGTGTTCATGATCCGCCCGCTGGAAGAGCTCAGGCTGTTTGATAAGAACGGATGGCTGCAGCCCTTGGACGAATACGTACGAAGAGATCCGGGCTATGACTTTGACGATTTCTTTCAATCGGCCATCGATTCGACGACAACCGGGGGGCGGTTAACCTCGATCCCGCTGTCTACCGAGCAGCAAATTTTATATTACCGGAAGGATTTATTCGAGCAGGCCGGGCTGGCCGTTCCCCGGACGCTGGATGAGCTTGAAGCGGCGGCACGCCGGCTGCACGATCCGGCCAGTGGCGTTTACGGCTTTGTAGCCAGGGGCCAAAGAAACGCTTTGGTTACGCAGCTCTCCTCCTTCCTTTATTCCGAGGGCGGGGATTTTCAGAAGAACGATCTTGCGGCGATCAATACGCCGGAAGCGATCAGGGGGATGACCCGATATATCCGGTTGTTGAAAAATTATGGGCCCCCCGGTGTCTTTAATATGGGCTGGCAGCAAGCCGCAGGCGTTTTCGCGTTAGGCAAAGCGGCTTTGTATACCGATGCCAGTGCGATCTATACCAATGTCATCAATTCCGGTCAATCGGCGATCGGCGACAAGATCGGGTATGCGATGTTTCCTGCGGGACAAGCCGGCGCCAAGCCTTTTAATATAACCGCTTGGGGGTTGGCGATGAGCGCCGCATCGGGCCGCAAGGAGGCGGCATGGAGCTTCATCCAGTGGGCGACGAGCAAAGACCTCGTGATGCATTCCCAGCAGCGGGGAAATCCCGGCGCCCGCCAGTCGGTATGGAACGATCCTCAAGGCGTTTCCGGGTTTCCGGCTGCGTATATTCCTGTTGTTACGGAATCGATGCGGGTCGGAGTGGGGCACGACCGCCCGCAGGTGATCAATGTAGGCGAGGCCCGCGAGATCATCGGGGATATTGTCATTCAGGGCTTGCTGGGTGAAGATATCAAGGCCGCCGCGGACAAGGCCAACATCAGCTTTCAATCGCTCATCGACAAGGAGAAGAGCCGATGAATACGTTCGGAAAAGTCATCACGCTCGTCATTTCTTTGCTTATTCCGATTATTCTTTTGTACATGTATTCGAATCAGGTAAGCGTTAACGTAGTCCGCCAAACGGTGGAGGAAGGAAACCGGAACCGGCTTGCCTTCTTCATGAGCCAAATGGAGATGATGATCGACCAATTAACCAAATATTCGGTGACAGCCAGTCGGGATTACAGCATTAAAGAATATTTGGACGGGCGGAACACGAGCAAGCCGCTCGTTCAGCTGCAGCGGCAAATGCGGATTGTCGACATGCTGAACATGCAAATTGCGACAAGCGCCTGGAACAATCAGATCATCTTATATTTGCTCGATTCCAAGGAGATCATCTCTACCGATTACTCGGTCCAATACGACGAGAACTATCTCCGGAATCCGGAGTTGAAGAAGTGGTCGCATCGCAGCGCGCTTACTTACGGGATGTACCAAACGTTTTTTTCCCGAATCAAGGAATCGGATATTCCCAACCTGTACATTGAGATTCGATTTACGGATGATAACATCAAGAACATGCTGAATTTATTGAAGCAGGGGGACAAGCGGGAGCCTTTCCTGTATCAATCCGGGATGGAGCCGATCCTGAACTACACGGCAGACCGGACGCTGGTCGGCCGGGTCGTCGAGCAGTTGGACCGTCAGGAGCTTCAGCACAGCGGCAGTATTACCGTATCGCTCAACAAGCAGAAATATATCGTCAATTATATTCGCTCCGAAAGTCTCGGGTGGTATCTGGTCGATATTGTCCCGCTGGAAAGCATCTTCGCGCCCATCATTACCAGCCGAAATTTATTTTATACGTCCATCGGCTTGCTGACGGCGATGAGTCTTCTGGTTACCCTGCTGTTGTACCGAAACGTGCAGCGGCCCATTCAGCTGCTGATACGGGGCGTGCAGCGCATTAAGGACGGCCAGTATTCCGCCAGGCTCAAGCAGCAGCCGAACAATGAATTCGACTTTCTGTTCATCAGCTTCAACGAAATGGCGGAGAAGATTCAAGAGCTTATCGAGAAGGTATATAAGGAAACGCTCCGCTCGAGGGAAGCTACGCTGAAGCAGCTGCAATCGCAAATCAATCCGCACTTTTTGTACAACTGTTTATTTTATATCAAGAACATGGCTAATCTGGGCGATAAGGAAGCGGTGGTGGCGATGTCGCTGAACCTGGGCGAATATTACCGGTACACGACAAGGCTGGAGAGCACGATGACGAAGCTCAAGGAAGAAGTCAAGCTGATCGAAAATTACTTGATGATCCAGACGCTCCGCTTACAGCGCTTACACTACGAAATCGACATCCCGGAGGAGATGCAGACGCTTGAGATTCCGCGCTTGTTGATTCAACCGTTGGTTGAAAACGCGGTGATCCACGGGGTAGAAAACAGCCTTCAATTCGGCGTGATTCAAGTGAAGGGCGAACGGGTGAACGGGATCAACAAGATTATTGTCGACGATAACGGCGTCGGTATTTCGGCGGACAAGCTGGAGGAGCTGCAGCGAAGAGTCGCCGAGCCTTTGGAAGAAGAAACGGGCTGCGGCTTGTGGAACATTCATCAGCGGTTGATTCACATGTACGAAGGAACGTCCGGCTTATATTTCTCGCAATCGCCGCTAAACGGATTTCGCGTTGAACTGATTTGGAAGGACAAGACCGCTTTATCCAAGGAGGAATAGACATGTTTCAGTTGCTGCTCGTCGACGATGAGGCCAGCGTCGTCGACAGTCTGGCCGACACCCTTCCGTGGCATGAGATTGGAATCGGAACCGTATTCAAGGCATATTCGGGCAGTGAAGCGCTGGAGATTTTAAATACGAATTCCATCGATATTATGATGACCGACATTCGGATGCCGGGCATGAACGGGCTGGAGCTGCTCGCGCGGGTTCGCCGCAGCTGGAAGAAGATCAAATGCATCCTGCTCTCGGGGCATGCGGAATTTTCCTATGCGCAGGAAGCGATTGCCCACGATACCTATGAGTATTTGCTGAAGCCGATCAGCGACGAAGAGGTACTGCTGAAGGTTGGCAACGCCGTGGAAGCGCTGCAGAAGGAACGAGACGAGAATCAATCTTACCAGCGGGTGGTCAAGACCCTGGAGGAGAATCTCCCCAAGCTCAGGGGCGAATTGTTGAATGAGCTGCTGCAGGGCATGAACTATTCGGCTGCGCGCCTGGCGGAGAAGCTGGATATGCTGAAAATGGACATTGTGCGCGAGGAGCCGTTCGCTCTGCTGCTCGTCCGGATGGAAGGCCAGCTGTCGGAGCTTGATCTATACAGCTTATCTCTCATGGAATACGCGGTCGCGAACATGGCGGAGGAAATATTCGAAGACGGGTTCCGGCTCTGGTCATGCAAGGACGTACATGGATATTTGGCATTCGTGGTGACGTTATCCGGTGAGAAGAAGGCGGAGCAGGCTTCCGCCGAGCGCTTCATGGAAGAAGCGGCGGGCCAGCTCCGGCTGATGGCCTCCCAATTGCAGCTCAGTGTGAACCACTATTTGAAGGGGACCGTCTCGGCGTTAATCAGCAAGTGGGGGGTGTTCCCGCATGATGTGAAGAGGCTGTACGAGGACAGCTTGTTCTCTCTCCGCAGACGGGTGGGCAGTCAAAGCGGGCTGTTAGTTTATGTCGCTGACGAGATGGAGCAGATGCCGGTACATGCGCTGCAGCGGCTTTACGAGCCCCCGCTGCTCGTGCATTTGCTCGAGTCCGGCAATTGGGAGCAGACCGAGGAGAAGTTAGCGGCGATCTGGGAGGAGCTAAACCGGAAATGGGCGGATTCCCACGAGCATCTGGTGGAAGTGTTTTTCTCCATCTACGCTTCCTTCAGCTCCTACGCTCATAAAAACGGGCGCGAGCTGGCCGATATGATTGGCCCGGTTTTATCCGATGTGGCCGGTTTGACGCCGTGCCGTTCGATCACAGCTTTGCATCAATGGATCTTTCAATCGTTCAGGCTGCTTCAGCAGTGCATGGAGAACGAAACGAGGAACGAGCGCGAGAACGCCGTGCGGAGAATCCAGCATTTTGTGCAGAAGCATCTGGTGGAGAACGTTTCGCTGCAGGCCATCGCGGATCATATGTATATGCATCCGGTTCATGTATCGCGTGTTTACAAGCTCGAAACCGGGGAAAATCTAAGCGATTACGTACTGCGGCTGAAGATGGAACAGGCTGCCGCCATGCTTGCCAACCCCGCGTTGAAAAACTATGAGATCGCGCTGCAGCTGGGGTATCAAAATCCGAACTATTTTATTAAGGTGTTTAAAAAGTACTATTCGGTAACTCCGCAGGAGTTCCGCTTAAACCTGGACAAGGGCGAAGACCAGTAGCTCTGGTCGTCTTCCGTGCAGCCCGCCTTCTTCAGAAGGCGGGTTTTTCTTCGTCTTTGGCAAAGTTTTTCCTTTTCATGCAGCGAATCGCAGATCACGTTAAGAATGTGCCATCGGGGTTAAATTGTTGTCATTTTAACGCGCAAGTAAACGCTTTACTATGGATGTAGGGGCTAATCGCGCAGAGGCGATAGCCGCCTAAACGAGATTACCACGGGAGGTCTTTCTTCGTATGAAAACATGGATGACAAGAACGGTGGCCGTCGCATTGATGGCTTCGCTTGCAGCGGGCTGCAGCAGCGGCGGAAGCGCCGGCACAACCGGAACAGGGACGACCAAGGAAGGAAGCGGAAGCGCGGCAAGCGGCGGGCAGAAGCCAACCTTGACCTTTTGGATGAAAAAGCAGCTGTTCGAGGATCAGAACAAGCTGATTCTGGAACGGGCCAAGCAGTTCGGAGTGGACCAAAATGTGAACGTAAACATCGAGCTGATCGCTTATGAAGATTTTTATCCGAAATGGTCCGCGGCGATCGAGTCGAAAACAACCCCTGACGTTTCGTACTTCGGCTACCAGGAGGTCGGCCAGTTCTACGGCAAAGACGTGCTGGAGGACTTGAGCGACGTGGTCAAGAAGCTGGAGGGCACGAACGGCGAAATCCAGGAGAGCATGAAGAAGGCGGTCACGTTCCAGGGCAAGCAATACGCCGTGCCGTTCTGGACGGAATCCCAGGTGCTTTACTATCGGAAAGATCTGCTGAAGAACGCGGGCTTCGACGCCCCTCCAAAAACGTGGGAAGAGTTCAGAAAAATGGCCAAGGCGTTAACCGATCCGAGCAAAGGCGTATACGGCGCCGGCATGGGCTACGGCAAAGGCAACTCCGATGCGGAATTCCTGACGCGCGGCATTATTTGGTCCTACGGCGGCTCCCTCGATACGAAGGACGGCAAGACGGTCATCGTGAATTCGCCGGAATCGGTCGAAGCGACGAAATTTATCCGCGATATTTTCCTGACGGACAAGAGCACGCCGCCGAGCGCGCTCGGATGGGATGACAGCGGGAACAACAAAGCGTATTTAAGCGGCCAGGCGGCGATGATTTTCAACGTCGGAAGCACCTTGGCCACCATTAAGAAGGATAACCCGGATTTGTATGAGAAAACCGGGATCGCCACTTATCCGGCAGGACCGAAGGGAACCTTCATTCCGGGAATCAGCAACAACCTGGGGATTTTCAAAGATTCCAAGAACAAGGATCTGGCCAAGCAGTTTGTCGAGTTCATGCTGAATGCCGACTGGTATAAAACATGGATCGAGAAGGGCGCGCCGTTGACAGGACCGGTTTATACCAAATTAACGACCGAGCCGGTTTGGCAGGAAGAGAAGAATAAAGCTTTCGTCGAGTCGGTCAAAGGCTTCAATTTCTTGGGCTTCCCGGGCGAGTACAATCCGAAGGCCGGAGAAATATTCAACCTGCGCATCGTGAACGACGCGTTCCAGAAGCTGCTCCTGGAGCCGAATTATACGCCTGAGACGGCGGTTAAGGATCTGCACACGAAGATTGAGGAAGTTTACAACAAAAAGTAATCTTTACATTTCACGCTATGGAATGATCGCGCAGTGCGGTCGTTCCATAGCTTCACAAGTAAGGCGGGGATAAGCTTTGAGAACGAATACGGACAACAAACTTGCCTATATGCTGATGAGTCCCGTGCTGATTTATTTACTTGCCGTTATGGTCCTTCCGTTCGGCTGGGCGCTGTACTTAAGCTTTACGAATAAGGTTGTGGGCGTACCGGCAACGTTTACCGGCTTGAGCAACTATATCGAGCTCATGAAGGATTCGTTGTTCTGGAAAGCGGTATGGAATACGATCATCTTCACGGTCGTGGCGGTTATCGGCAAAACGGTATTCGGCATGATCATGGCACTCGTTTTGAATGAGAAAATCGTGCTGCGCAATGTGTTCCGGGTCCTGCTGTTCCTCCCGTGGACGATTCCGACCATCGTGTCGGTATTTACGTGGCAGTGGATTTATTCCGATGTCGGCGGCGTGCTGAATTTTCTGCTGCTGAAGACCGGACTGATCGGCGCTCCGGTCGGCTGGCTGGCTACCCCGGATCTTGCCATGTTCTCGGTTATTCTGGTGAACGTCTGGAGAGGGATTCCGTTCATGGGGATTGCCATTCTGGCGGGTCTGCAGACGGTATCCAAGGAAATGTACGAAGCGGCGATGCTGGACGGCGCGGGCGCGGTCAAGCGGTTCATCTACATGACGCTGCCTTCCGTCAAGGAAGTGACGGTGCTGGCTGCCGTGATGACGACGATCTGGACGCTTAACGACTTTGAAATCATTTGGCTGCTGACACGCGGAGGCCCATCCAACGGAACACAGGTTTTATCCACACTTAGCTATACGATCGGATTTTTAAATATGAGCTTGGGGAAAGCGATTGCCATTGCCATTCTGACGATGCCACCGTTGATCATGCTGATCAACTTCGTCACGAAGCGTTCGCTTTCGTCCGACGAGTAGGTGAATGCGCATGGAAAATAAATCGATCGGCAAACAAATTGTCGTTTACGTCACGCTGGCCGTCCTCTTAATATGCGCGCTGTTTCCGCTTTATTGGATGGTGAATACGTCCTTCAAATCGCAAGGCGAAATCTATAATATGACGCCATCCTTCTGGCCTAAAAATTTCACGTGGTCGGCTTATGTGAAGCTGATTATGGAGAAAGGTTTTCTTACCAACATCAAGAACAGCCTGCTGGTCTCGCTGATCGTTGCTTTTCTGTCGATTGTCGTCAGCATGCTGGCGGCCTATGCGATCTCCAAGCTGCGCTTCCGGGGCCGCACCATGATCTCCAAAGGCATTCTGTATGCCTATTTAATGCCGCGGGCGGTGCTGTTCATTCCGCTGTACATGCTGGTCTCCACGATTGGATTGAATGATTCGATCTTTGGTTTGATGCTGATCTATCCGACCATTACGATTCCGTATGCGACCTGGATGCTGATCTCGTACTTCAAATCGATTCCCGTTGAAATCGAAGAGGCGGCGATGATCGACGGCTGCACACGGGCCCGCACGATGCTGAGCATCATCTTCCCGCTGTCCGCTCCGGGGATTGCGGCTACATTCATTTTCGCGTTCACCTTGTGCTGGAGCGAATACTTGTACGCGCTGGTCGTCGTGACCAAAAGTGTCGACAAGACGATTACGCTCGGATTGTCCGACATGATCGTGGGTGACGTCTTTGCATGGGGTCCGCTGATGGGCGGTTCCATCATTGCTTCCATTCCGGTCATCATCATGTATCTGTTCACTTCAAAATATATGGTTAGCGGCATGACCGTAGGAGGAGTTAAATAATGACAAGATTGAACAAGGTGCTGGTTACGGCGACCAATTATTCGACGCTGTGCGCGGAAGCGAAGCGTCTTCTGGAAGAGGGCGGCTGCGAAATCATCGAGAACCGGGTGGGACGTCCGCATACGTTCGAGGAGCTGGTTCCTCTCGTATCGGATATCGACGGCGTCATTGCAGGCGTCGATACCTGGGATGAAGCCGTGTTCAAGCTGGCGCCGAATCTGAAGGCGATCGCCCGTTTCGGCGTAGGCGTCGACAACATCGATTTGGCCAAAGCGCGCGAGTACGGCATTCAGGTGACCAACGTGCCTGGAGGCAACGCGAACGCCGTAGCCGAGCTGGCCGTAGGGCTGATCTTGTCCATGATCCGCAACATCCCTGCCTTGCATCAGTCCGCCAGACGCGGGTATTGGGACCGCTATGTGGGGGAGGAAATTCAGGGGAAAACCGTCGGGCTGCTGGGATTCGGCAATATCGCGCAGATGACGGCGAAGAAGCTGCAGGGCTTCGATGTGAAGCTCATCGCCTATGATAAATATCCGAACGCAGATAAAGCGAAAGAATATGGGGTTGAACTGGTTTCTTCGGATGATGTGCTGAAGCGCAGCGACGTGGTCAGTATGCATCTGCCGAGCTTGAAAGAAACGTATCATATGATGAGCGACGAGCAATTTTCGATGATGAAAAAAACCGCGTTTTTCGTAAATACGGCTCGGGGTGCGCTTGTCGATGAGAAGGCGCTTCACCGTGCGTTGCAAACGCGATCTATAGCAGGCGCGGCTATTGACGTATATGAGCAGGAGCCGGTGTCGGCGGATAATCCGTTATTTCAACTCGACAACCTGATTTCGACGCCGCATACGGCAGCCGAAACGGTTGAAACGTACCGCCGGGTAGGACTGGTTACGGCGCAAGCGCTGCTTGATGTGTTCGCGGGTAAAGAACCGGCGAATTTGCTTCGCTAGCCGGGGCGCAGCTTTGTCATGCACAGGCTGAAAGCGATCAAGATTCGGGAGGAGTCCGCTTTATGAATGGTGCGTCGGACGGCCGGGGCGAAGGGATACACTTGAACTTGGGGCGCGTGAATCTTGCGGCGATGGAGCCTGTCCGGCTGCCCCGGATGGTTCCGGTCAGACAGCGGTTCGATGCGCGGCGCATCGATCCGGAGGACATGGAAGCAATCATCGGCGGTCAGTTCCGGAGAGAAGACGTTCGCGGTAAAATTACGCCCGGCATGCGAATTGCCGTAGGCGTCGGGAGCCGGGGGATCGAGAATCTCGCGCTCATTGTCCGCGCAGTCGTTCAGGAACTGAAGAAGCTGGGCGCGGTGCCCTTCATCGTTCCGGCCATGGGCAGTCATGGCGGAGGAAGAGCGGAAGGCCAGGAGCGGCTGCTCGCCGGGTATGGCATTCACGAAGAGAATGTGGGGGCGCCGGTCCGGGCCTCGATGGATACCGTCTATCTGGGCACCGTGCTTGACGGTGTGGAGGTTCACTTCGATCGAATCGCTTACGAGCAGGCGGACGGTATTATCGTCGTTGCGCGGATTAAGCCCCATACCGACTTTAAGGGCCCGATCGAAAGCGGCATTCTCAAGATGCTCGGCATCGGCCTTGGCAAACATAAAGGGGCCAGCTATTTGCACAAATTCGGCATGGAACGCTTCGGCACCCTTCTGCCGGCTGTCGGAGCGCTGATGATGGAGCGGACGCCCATTCTTGGCGGCGTGGGCATCGTCGAAGATGCGTACCATGAAACGGCGCATATTGAATTTGTGCCGAAGGAGCAGCTTCCGCACCGGGAAGAACAATTGCTCGCCGAGGCGAAACGGTTGATGCCCCGCTTTTGGCTGAATGACATCGATGTTCTGATCGTCGATGAAATCGGGAAAAACATCAGCGGCAGCGGCATGGACCCCAATATTATCGGGCGCTCCGGCGCGAGCAGGACGTTCGGGGAAGGCCCGGCGATCCGGAAAATTGTAGTCGGAGGCTTAACGGAGGAAACGAAAGGAAGCGCGGTCGGCATCGGCCTGGCCGATTTTACAACACGCCGGGTTGTGGAGCAAATCGACTTTGCGACCATGTATACGAACGTGATTACCGCGATGGAAATAGGCGGAGGGAAGCTGCCCCTCGTTCTTCACAATGATGAAGAGGCCATATCCGTAGCCGTCTGCACGGCGGGAAGAAGAGAATACGATCAGGTGAAGGTCGTCAGGATCAAGCATACGCTGGCCTTGGAGGACATTCTCGTCTCGGAGAACTTGCTTCCGGAGGTAGAAGCTCATCCGATGATGGAAGCGACCGGCGCCGCCCGGGAATGGAAGTTTGATGCGACCGGGCATTTGATCGGGTAGTCCGCTTCGATTTAACACAAAATCATTCATTTAACGTCACTCCTGGATGGAGCGGCGTTTTTTTATGATCCGTTCACTTGCGTATCCATCGCATCTTAGTCCTTCGTTCGCGGAAGTTTTCCATATCCGTCGTTTCCGGTACGTCCGGCGGGAGTCGGTCGTTTGCGTTCCCGGGGGCAAGAAAACGGCCCGCACGCGGCGGGCCTAAAGCTTACTATATGAAAAAAGGGGGGTTAACTAAATCATAACCTATGAATGTTAAGAGAATATCATCGCTATGTTTCAAATGCGTTACATTTCTGCCGCGTGTGCGGTTCTCGGGAGAGGAAACAAATAGGGACAAGGGCCGTTGACATACGGACAACGGTCCGGTATGCTTCGGAAAGCTTGCTGCAGGCAGGCGAGTAAACCGAGGCGGCCGAATCGAAGGCATTCGGGGCTTCCTGACGAAAGGGAACGGATCGAAGATGGAGAAGCGCGCTGTGTACACGAACACGTACCGTATTGCTTTGGGTGATGTCGATTTTCTAAAAAGCATGAAGCTGAGCGCCGTATTCAACGCTTTTCAAGAGATCGCAAGCAGACATGCGGATCATCTCGGCTTGAGTATTCAGGCTGTCGAGCTCAAGCGGAATGCGGCGTGGATATTAACCCGCATCCGCGTCGAGCTGCTGCGCCGCCCCCGGTGGAATGAAGAGATTCGAATCGAGACCTGGCCGCAGCCGCCGAAGAAATATGAGTTCGAGCGGGATTATGCGGTCATGGACAACGAGGGGAACGTCCTGCTGAGGGCGGTTTCCACCTGGGTCCTGCTGGACATCGACAAGAGGGAGCTCTTGAAGTCCGACTCGGTGGCGATCGATCTCCCGGCGTTCGAGACGAAGAGAGCCATCCTGTGCAAACTCGGCAAAATCAAGCCGTCCGGTACGCCGGAGCCGGTTTACAAGCGGGTGATCGGCATCAGCGACATCGACGTTAACGGCCACCTGAACAACTCCAAGTATGTCGATTTCATCGTCGATTGTTTTTCCATCGAGCAATATCGAAGCTGCCGGGTGAAGTCGATCCAGGTCAACTATGTCCAGGAAGCGCTGCCCGGCGATACGATATCGTTCTTCCGCGACGCATCCGCGCTGGCGGAAGCGGGCCTGATTTATATCGAGGGGCGGAGCGAGCAGGACGGGCGCACGATTTTTACGTCCGAGCTGGAAGTCGAGGCGCTGTAAGGAGAGTCAACACCGGCGCGAGGAACGGATCGGCAATCGTCGTTCCGGTTTCCGCTGTGCCTCCCGATCCGGCTTCCGTTCCTTCCCACGTTCCTTCCCACGTTCCTTCCCACGTTCCTTCCCACGTTCCTGCCCCCGTGCCGCTCCCCCGAACGGCTTGCGCGATCGCTTCGCGCCACGCGACGACCTCGGCCTCGGACACCGAGGCCAGCCAAATATGCCGCCGCCCGCCGCTGGACTCCGCACGCTTCGCCGCAAGCAGGAAGGCGGCCCAGCTCTCCTCCCGCCGGGGATCGACGATTTCGGCGATGGCGAGCTTGTGCAGGAAGGCGGCGCGTTTGGCGGCTTCCAGGAAAGCGCCCGATCCGACCAGATGCAGGGCGGCTGCCCCTTGCTCCTTCGCCGCCAGACACATCCGGAGCAGCAAGCCTTGATAGCCTGTCGCGTCCTGCTGCCGGAGGTGATGAAGGTACAGCTCATACGGATGCCGCCGCGTCAGCGTGCCCTGAGGCCAGTATACGTTAACGACCGACGGGTCATAGCTCCCGTAATCGAGGAAATGCAGGCGTCCGTGCTCGAACCAGCGCTCGTCCACCGGCTCGCATATGCGCGTGTACGTTCCGAAATGGTTATCCTGATGCCGGAGATTGCCGAGCAGCGAGGCTTCTTGGGGCGTCGGCATGTCAATCAGCCGATGCAGCGGTTTGAAGGATTCGCGGGCGCCCAGCGCCAGGCGGCAATCCGGGCGTTCCGCTTTCCACGCGTAATAATAACGTTGAAATGCCAGAGCCCCCTCCTGAAAAGCGCGCTTATAGGCGAGCTCCTCCCCGCTAAGCGATACGTGCGCCAACTGCGGCTGTACACGGCCCTGCTCGTCCCTCGCGTATCCCGTCGTCGAGCCGAAGGCGCCCATCATCAATTCTTCGAGAAAGGCGGGACTGCGCACCAGCGCTTTGCCGAGCTCCTCATTCTCGCCCGAGCTGCCGAGGAACGAACGAATATCGATTCCCTCCAGTAGCAGGTCGCCGATTCCGGCGCCGCCGACGGCAAGCAGATGAATCGTCGGCGGATCTTCCCCGGCCCGCGATGCCGCGCCTTCCGATTGCTCCGGATGTTCCGGACGAACGCGACCGTATTTCAACGCGGCGTGCAGCGACTTTTTGATGTTGCCGTGAAAGCCGATATCCAACGTCACCATACGCTCCGGCGTTTCGCAGGTCTGCTTCAAGTAATCGCACAACAGCTGCCGGTGGTGCGCGATGGCGGCGTCGATTTTCGCGCGTGTTCGCGCTTCGAGCAGAAACCGCCGCAGCTTCTCAAGCAGCGTGCCGGCCTGCTCATCCTTCATCGTGCGGCATTCCTGCAGCGAGAGGCCCAGCGCTTCCCCGAACGCGTGCGCCTCCTCGGCCAGGCCGAGCTTCTGCAGCAATTCGCCGACCTTCGCGTCGCCGGAACGGAACAAGCGTTCAAGCTCGGCTTCGTCGAAGCGCCTGAGCGAAGCCAAGTACGTCGCTTGGCGCGATACGTAAAGCGGCACAACGCGTAGCGGAATGCCGCGCGAACGAGCAGCCTGCTCCAGCATAGGTGTGAGCAGCACCCCTTCGCGCATCAGCGGATGCACTTCCGTGCGGTTCTCCGCGATGCATACGTCAATCGCCCAGTCGCACAGCGCCGTCAAGAACGGACCGGCCATCCCCGCGCCGATCTCGTGAAAGGCTGCCGCCTCAGCAGCGGCAGGCGCCCCGGTCTCCGGCTGACGCTGACTGACCCCCGCCAGCTTGCGCAGCGATTTCAACGGCGGCAGCACGTTGCGATGCCGGACCGCCTCCCAATGGTAAGCGCTGTCGAAGGACTCGGGCACGACCGCATAGTGAATGGCGCGAATGCGCTGCAGCGCAGCGCCTCGCACGTCCGCCCGCTCGTTGTCCCCGATATGTACAATCGCTTCGCGCGACAGGCCGGGGCACAGCTCCAGCAGCCGTTCGAACAAGCCGCCCGTCGACTTATTCCGGCGCTGCTCTCCTGAGACGAGCAGCACGTCGATCTCCGTGCGCTCCAGCCCCGCCGCCGCCAGCAGGTCCAGCAGCTGCTCCGAGGACAAGTACATGTCCGACAGGAGGGCGATCCGTTTGCCCGCAGCCTTGCAGCAACGCAGCAGGGAGGCCACGTTCGGGTTCAAATAACACGTCTCGGCCTCCGTGGCGAGTTCGATGCGCAGAACCTCCTCCGGACGGCCGAGATGCGCTGGCATTTCGGCGTAGATGTCGCTCAATGTAATCTCGTCGTGGCCTTGCAGCCGCAGCTGCTTATCCCGGGCCCGGCGTTCGGCCGTTCCGCGCATCGAGCGGAATTCGTGCGGGCTGACGGACCGCTTCAACGAGCCGGACGAAACCGCGTGTTCGGCCGTTCTCCTGAAGACGTCGGTAGGATGGTCGCACGCCCGCAGCAGCAGCGTATCGAAGATATCCAGGCTGAGCATTTCTATTTTTTCGTACGTACCGTCTCTGGCCAGCGGCGCCAAATACCGGTCACCTTTCCATAAATCCAGGGAATGCAGCATACGGTTCATCCTTACAAGCCTCCAATTCATCGACCGGTTAAACCGGCAACCGGCATCGGCTTACCCGATGGAACAGCTGCGGGAAGGTCGTGCTATATCCTTCGACGTTCGAGGCTGATTTCCTTGAAACCCGGAAGCGGCTTGTACCGTTCGCCATGGAGAGTTTCTTGCCGGAGGGCACACGTTTCATTTGTTTAACAATCATTTACAGTAACCATAACGTACATGAATATTCAAGCTGTTAAGCTATGCCCGGCATCCCCTTTCATCCTTAATCGGATTAAAGTTTGACGCAGTTAATGGTTTGGGCGATGGACGGAATGCCGTCATGGGCGGCACCGGGAAAAACTTTATATGCTTGGTCAATTCGGCCCGTTAATAGTTCGAAAGTCAATCCCTATCTCTCCTTTTATGGTATAATTATACTACTATTTATCGATCCGAAGGGAGCAAGCTCGCATGTTTGGGGATGAGTTTCATTACATACGGCAGAGAGGAAAGCCGCGGATGCGGATGAGGTGGCTGCTGCCGTTCTTCTTCGCGCTGCTGTTGATTTTGCCGATGGCCGTGTCCGATAAATCCGCGGCTGCTTCGATTTCCGGCGGAACGGGTACGGATTTGCCGATCGCAGCGCACGAGCAGAATGATGTCACGCTGCTGCCGACAGCCGGATTAACCAACCCGGGAGCGGGCACGTATGCCTTCAAGGTAAACAGGCAATCGGAACCCGTCAGCATCGTGGAAAATCCGTCTTTGACCGGATTAATCGTCGGAACCGAAGATCTGACTTCTCGTCTCAATGCTTTCGATCCGCATTTTGAATTCGATGTAGACGTCCCGTACGGTCAGGAGAGCATCGACATTACCGCATATAGCATGTTGCAGTCGACCATCACTTTGCATTTAGGTACGGAAACGATGGAACCGGGCATCCCTTACCATTTGTCGTTGACAAGCGGATCCAACACATTCGTCATCACGACGACTTCGAATGACGGCAACCTGCATGTGTCCTATACGATCCGGGTACACCGTGCTGCTCCGAGCGCTGTTGATCATTTGAGCGTAACGGCGTCGCCGGAAACTGCAAGGGTGTATAACGAGACCGAATGGAGCCTCTCCTTTACGCCTACGGAGCCATTGACGCACGAAGATAAGATTTATTTGGCCCTGACGCCAGGGTTTACTTTCAATTTCAAAGAAAACAACAGGATTTATTGGAGCGGCCTCCCTGCGGTGACGGTGAACGACATTCCTGCCAGCGCCGTCATCCTTACGACAAACACTTCGAACGAGGACGTTCTGGAAATTTGGCTCGGTGAGATGCCTGCTTCTTCGACGGCTAACGTTGTCTTGAAGCAAGGAGCTCTTCGTAACCCGCCGACGATGGGCAGCGTTCAATTTCAAGTGACGACGAGCAAGGACACGACTCCGGCTGTCGCTTACGGTACGATAGCGCCAAGCTCGTTAAACGTGGCAGCCTCCAATCTGACGGCAAGTGCGCAGAACGTCGCCTATAGGTTGACCTATACGGCGAGAAGCGAAATCAGCGAGCATAACCGGATTTATTTGAAAGTGCCGTTCCATATAAGCAACGAGGCGGCCGAAACGGTCCGGTTAAATGATACGGCGCTGCAGCACATCGGATCGGATGGGAACGGCGTGTACTATTTAACGCCTGCGAAGGATCAGATCATTGCAGCCGACAGCCCGGTATCGCTGGAATTTAGCCCCGCGGCGGGCATTGCCAACAGCTGGCAAAGCGCAGAGCCTTTGCTGATTGGGGTAAGCACCGATGATCAAAAACAGGTTTTGGACTATTTCCCCGTTATCTATGAGATGGACGAAACGAAACCGACCGGCGGCTTTACGGTGAATGGCGGAGCGGCCAAGACGTTCTCCCGCCGGGTAACCTTGGATTTGAGCGCAACGGATGGAACGGGGTCCGGCGTGTCCGGCGTCATCGTATCGGAGGATCCCGAATTTGAGCATACGGCTAATTACCCGTATGTGCCTCAGATTGATTATTTGCTCAGAGGGAGTGATCCGGTTCACACCCTTTATCTGAAATTTTCGGACTGGGCGGGGAACGAAAGCGACCCTTATACGGCAACTATCCAGTACAGCAGCGAATTGAACTTGTCTTCGTTGGCTGTGGACGGCGGTTACGCTGTTTTTCCCGAAGTTTCGGATGAGGCTCAGCATTACTATATCCAGGTGCCGAACGATGTAAGCACCCTAAGTTTGACGCCCGAGACGAACGATCCAGACGCCGTTCTCTCGGTATCGCCCGATGTGCTGGATGCGAACGGTCGAATTATGCTGCCTTCGCTGAGGCCGGGCTCGAACGAAATCACGATTACGGTTTCCAAGGGTGCCGATCACAACGTATACGGACTGACGGTTTTCCGTGAATCGTCTCCGCTGATCGGCATCAACAATGGAGATATCGTGTCTCTAGGCTCCAAAGAATGGATCGTCGTCGATAAAGACCGCCGCGAGCTTTTGTTGAAAGAGGTCGATACGGGCTGCCCTGACTCGACGGACAATGACGGTACTTGCCATTGGGGCGTCAGCGGTTCTTCATGGTACTTTGAGGGCGCAGAAGCGGAAGGTTATGTGTTCCGGCCCGAGCAGCCAGGGAGTATCGCCCATTATTTGAACCACATGTTCTGGGGGGAGCTGGGTGCCGATCAGAGCCTGGTTCAGCGTCATCCTTTCGATCAAACCCTGTATTTGCTAAATTACGAAGCTCCGCTTGCCGACATGACGAGAAGCTCGTTCGAAAGTAAGGTTGTAGCGAATGTAGGCCTGCTGGGGGTTGACCGGTATGAAGCGCTCAAGGCGGAGCTGTCCGCTTACGAATCGGAGTTCACGTATTTTCTGATGAATCCGATTCGGGCGGAGTCCGAAAATGCTCATTTCATATTGGCCGTAGATCCATTGGGCCATGTACGCTACTCGGACGCCCCGTCCGCGGTTCGTCCGGTTGTGTATTTGAAGCCGAGTGTTAGCAAGACGACCGGCAGCGGCGTTGCCGGCGATCCTTACCTGCTGGCCGAAGTGGCGGGCAACGCGGATATCGCCAAGGTTCGGGTAGGGGAAAACGACTTCGAATACGATGCAAGCACGACGCCCCCGGCTTGGTCGGCAGAGGTGGAGGCGGAAAGCGTCATGCTGTCGGTTATCATGAGCGACAGCAGCAGCTCGTTTAGGGTCCACGATACATCGCCGGCTGCTTTGAGTTATACGGTGAACGATAACACGATTACGATCGATCCGCTTCCGAAGGGCGTTTCGACGCTTCATCTGACAACAACGGCGACGGACGGTACGACCAGGCACTATGACGTTCGCATCGCGCGTCCGGCGCTGAGCGCGCTGGATATGGTGCTGGAAGCGAAAGCGGCATTAGACGAAAACGAAATTAAAAGCGATAACTTGAGTCTGGCGAGCGTCACGCAAAATGTGCATTTGCCGGTTATCGGTTTGCACGGTACGACGATTGAATGGCAAAGCGATCAGACCGCTGTTGTGGACGTGGACGGTACCGTCCATCGCCCGCCTTTTTACGGGACAAACGCGAATGTTACGTTGACAGCGACGATTCGTAAAGGAAACGCATGGCAGACAAAGACATTTGAGTTAACGGTGCTGAAGGCCGAGCCGGCAACGGCCGACCATGAAGCGGCGGTCGCAGCCGCGAAGGCGGCGCTGACGTGGGAGTCGATCCGCGGCTGGAACAGCGCGCCGGATCGAGTGGTTTCGAATCTCGCCCTCCCTACGAAAGGCGCAAGGGGAACGATGATTACATGGAGCTCCAGCGCATCGTCCGTCATTTCACCAAACGGAACGGTCACGAGAGCCGCCTACGGTTCGGGCGACATTACAGTGACGCTGACGGCAAAGCTGACACGGGGCAACGCGAGCGCCCTGCAGCCGTTCACCCTTACCGTTCTTGAGGAAGAACTGGCGACGGACACGGATGCCGTCGCGGTAAACGCGGCCTATCATGCCTTAACTTGGCTGGAGCTTCGCCAGGCGAACACGGACATCGATAGCGTGACGTCAAGCGTGTACCTCCCATCCGCAGGTGTACAAGGAACAACGATTCAGTGGAGCTCGAGCCAACCTTCGGTTATCGCGCTGGATGGAACCGTCGTGCGACCGTCGTACAGCCAGGGCGATGCTTTAGTAACGCTGAGAGCGGTCATTAGCCGCGGCGGAGCATACAGCGAGAAGCTTTTTGCGGTGAAGGTGCTGAAGCTGGAGCCGACAGGGGCGGAAGACCAGACAGCCGTAGAGAGAGCGAAAGTCGAGTTGACGGAGTTCATCCATACGTCCTATAACCTGGGCGGTATTACGACGAATATGCAGTTACCTGCGACAGGAGCGCAAGGTTCATCGATTTCATGGAGTTCGAGCCATACGGCGGTGGTCGGTAATGACGGTACGGTGAATCGACCGGCTTACAGCGCGGGCGATGCGACGGTTACCTTAACGGCTACGATTAGCCGGGGCGGGGCAAGCGTTCAACAACTATTTACGGTTACCGTTGTAAAAAGGGCCCCGTATCCTATGGGTGAGCCTGTAACTGCGGATACCAACCGGCCTATGGTATTTAACGGCGGCATCATCCTTAATTTGGCCGGTGCCAGCGTGGGCAGCGGTGCAACCGTATTGGTGACCGCCGGCGCAACGGACGATATGAGACCAGGCATGCAAGTAGCAGGCAGCGTGGCACATATTTCACTGTCCAACGTAACGCTGGCTCCGGGCAGTACCGTTGCCCTTACCTTGCCGGTGAATGCCGCGGCGGACTTATCCAAAGTCGGAGTATTCGACTACAACGAATCGACAAAACAATGGGAAGCTTTACCAACATCCATCGATCCGGATACCCGTCAAGTCACGGTGCACATCTCGCACTTCTCCACGTACGGGGTGTTCGAAGCCGATACGGCGGCTGCGCCGATCGTTTCGTTCAACGAACAATCTCAGCTTGTGCTGCCTTCCGTGAGCGGCATATCTTATTATTACTCGCTGGACGGAACAGAACCGGGACGAGAGTCGCTTCTTTACAATCCGGCAGCCAAGCCGACAATCGGGCATACGACTCCTGTACACGTGGTGGCGGTCGAGTCCGGTAAACGGAACAGTTCGGTTCGGGCCGCGGCGACATTGGAGTATGTCATCGGGCAGGCGAAGAGTCTCAGCGATTGGAATAAGGACGGGAAGGTCGATTCGTCCGACATGAAGGCGCTGCTGAAGCTCATTCCGGCCCGCCGTGAATCATCTGAATAAAAGGAGGAGGCTGACGATAAGCTGCATGTCGTCAGCCCTTATTTTTCAGTAAAAGGAGGAGATTTAGTCAAATAAACGACTTTATAAAACCGTTGACATAGGGTAGGGGGGTACTGTATGATATCGGTATCGGAACAGGAGGTGCCCACCATGATGAACAGTTCTCACGAAGTCGAAGATCCGATGTCCTGCAGCGATACTCTCTGCTACCCGCCGGACGATGCAAGAAAGAGCCATCATTTCGAGAAAGAAAAGGCCAGCCTGACTGCGAGATTGAACCGCATTGAAGGTCAGATTCGCGGCGTTAAAGGCATGATCGAGAAGGATGCGTACTGCGACGATGTGCTGAACCAAATCGCGGCGGTGCAAGCGGCCTTAAATGGAGTCGGCAAGCTGCTGCTCGCGGCCCATATGAAAAGCTGCGTTATCGAGCGGATCGAAGCCGGCGAAAGCAACGTGATCGACGAACTCCTGATTACGGTTAACAAATTAATGAAATAATATCAGCGAAGGAGGGATACCGCATGTCGAACGTTACGTTGAAAGTAGAGGGCATGTCCTGCAACCATTGCGTAAATTCCGTCGAGGGAGCGCTGAAAAATTTGGGCGCTGTCGGCAAAGTAGACCTTGCAGCCAAATCGGTAACCGTCGAATTCGACGAAAGCAAGGTTTCCTTGAACGCGATTAAAGAAGCGATTGAAGATCAAGGCTATGATGTCGTGTAACGACGAATCGCGCGAAAGAGAGCACCTGGGTATTAACTTGGTGTGCTCTCTCTTTCCTATAACTCGACAACAGAATCGACATAACCGGATGTAAAGCGGCGATTGCAAGAGAGGCCAGGAAGTGTGTAGGGGAGAGCAGAGATATGGAGAAAACCGACCAGGCAGGAACGCAGCAGCAGACGACTTTGCAAATTACCGGGATGACCTGCGCCGCTTGCGCCAACCGGATTGAGAAGGGGCTCGGCAAGCTCGATGGCGTCACCGAAGCAACCGTCAATTTCGCACTGGAACAAGCGTCGGTCACGTATGACCCGGATCAAATAAAGCTCCAGGATATGGAGCAAAAAATCGAGGCGCTTGGTTACGGTACCGTCAAAGAAACGGCCGATTTCCAAATCGGCGGCATGACGTGCGCGGCTTGTGCGACCCGCATCGAGAAAGGGCTCGGCAAGCTCGGCGGCGTCACTCGCGCGAATGTGAACCTGGCGCTCGAGACCGCCCGTATCGAGTACAATCCGGCCCAAGTGTCGATAACCGACATGGTGCGCAAGGTCGAGCAGCTAGGCTACACCGCCGCCCTGAAGCAAGAGTCCCGGGAAAGCGGGGACCACCGGCAGCAGGCGATCCGCAAGATGCGGATGAAGCTGCTCGTATCAGCCCTCCTTTCCCTGCCTTTACTGTGGGCGATGGTCGGTCACTTCTCCTTCACGTCCTTCATCTGGGTGCCGGCTCTGTTCATGAACCCGTGGTTCCAGCTCGCGCTGGCCACACCGGTACAATTCGCGATCGGCCGCCAGTTTTATACCGGCGCTTACAAAGCGCTGCGCAACGGCAGCGCCAACATGGACGTGCTGGTGGCGTTGGGCACTTCAGCGGCTTATTTTTACAGCCTTTATCTTACGGTCCAATCGTTGAACGCTCACGGGCATCAAGTCGAGTTGTACTATGAAACAAGCTCCGTCCTGATCACGTTAATATTGCTCGGCAAACTGTTCGAAGCGCTGGCCAAGGGACGTTCTTCCGAAGCGATTAAATCTTTGATGGGGCTGCAAGCCAAGACGGCGCTTGTCTTCCGCCAAGGGCAAGAGCTGGAAATCCCGGTGGACGAAGTGATGGCCGGCGACGTGATCATCGTGAAGCCGGGCGAGAAAATTCCGGTGGACGGCCTCGTGCTTGAAGGAACGTCCTCCGTCGACGAATCGATGCTGACGGGAGAAAGCATTCCCGTGCAAAAAAGCGCCCAAGACCGTGTCATCGGAGCTACATTAAACAAGAACGGCATGCTTAAAATCCAGGCGACAAAAGTCGGCAAAGAAACCGCACTGGCGCAAATCATTAAAGTCGTCGAGGAAGCGCAGGGCTCCAAAGCGCCGATTCAACGGGTAGCGGACGTCATCTCCGGCATCTTCGTGCCGATCGTTGTCGGGATCGCCCTCGTCACGTTCCTCGTCTGGTTCTTCTTCGTCGAACCGGGCGAATTCGCCGGGGCGCTGGAGAAGGCGATCGCCGTGCTCGTCATTGCCTGCCCTTGCGCGCTGGGACTAGCGACGCCGACTTCCATCATGGCCGGCTCAGGGCGTTCCGCAGAGCTTGGCATCCTGTTCAAGGGCGGCGAGCACCTCGAGGCGACGCACAGAATCGACACGATCGTCCTGGACAAAACGGGCACGGTAACGAAGGGCAAACCGGAATTGACCGACGTGCTGCCTGCCGAAGGCATCGACCCATCCAGCTTCTTGCGTTGGGTGGGCGCCGCGGAACGCAACTCCGAGCACCCGCTAGCCGAGGCGATTGTGGCAGGCGTCCAAGAGCAGGGCCTTGCCCTGCCGGAAGCCGGGCAATTCGAGGCGATTCCCGGCTTCGGCATTCGCGCCGAGGTGGAAGGCAAGCAGATTGCCATCGGCACCCGGAAGCTTATGACGCAGCTTGGCGTTAGCCCCGGCGCGGCGCTTGAGACGATGAGCATGCTTGAAGAGGCTGGCAAAACCGCCATGCTGGTCGCCGTGGACGGTACCTATGCAGGGATGGTGGCCGTCGCCGATACGATCAAGGAGACATCGAAAGAGGCGATTGCCCGCCTGCAGGCGCTCGGGATCGAAGTCATGATGATCACCGGCGACAACGAACGGACGGCTCGGGCGATTGCCGCGAAAGCCGGTATCGACCGGGTGCTGGCCGAGGTGCTGCCGGAAGGAAAAGCCGCCGAAGTGCGCAAGCTGCAAGACGCCGGCCGCAAGGTGGCGATGGTCGGCGACGGCATCAATGACGCGCCTGCGCTTGCGACAGCGGACATCGGCATGGCGATCGGAACCGGAACGGACGTCGCCATGGAAGCGGCTGACGTAACGTTGATGCGGGGCGATCTTAACAGTATTCCGGACGCCTTCTTTTTAAGTAAAAAAACGATGAGCAACATCCGCCAAAACTTGTTTTGGGCGCTCGCCTATAACGTGATTGGCATTCCGATCGCAGCAAGCGGCTTTCTCGCCCCTTGGCTCGCGGGAGCCGCCATGGCGCTCAGCTCCGTCTCGGTCGTGCTGAACGCGCTGCGCCTGCAGCGGATGAAGCTCTAATCCCACCTTCGACAAGCCGGGCCTTGATGGTCCGGCTGTTCCGGTTTTGCTTGGCAAAATGGCCAACCAGGGATCAGCCGTCTTTTTCCGCTTCTCTCTTGACTCCCGATCCTCTATAATGAGGAATGGTGGACAATAGAGAGTATATGGGAGTGTGAGGAAATTGAACGACTTTTGGTCGGCCGTCATTCTGGGCATTGTGGAAGGATTGACGGAGTTTTTGCCCGTATCTTCGACGGGTCATATGATTTTGACGGCGCACTTGATTGGTTTCACGGGCGAAAAGGCGAAGACGTTCGAGATCGTTGTACAACTGGGTGCCGTTCTAGCCGTATTTGTCTTGTATTGGCGGAGGTTTTTCGGCTTTCTCAACTTGAAGCGAAGCCTCTCGAACAGCGGTCGAGTCAACCTGATTCATATCGCGCTGGCCATGCTGCCCGCGGTCGTCGTGGGCTTGGCGCTGCACGATTTGGTCAAGAAATATTTGTTCGGACCGGGAACCGTGCTCATAAGCCTGGTGGCCGGAGGAATTCTGATTATTATAGCCGATCGGGCCCGCGTGCGCGTGACGGCCGAGACGATGGACGACAT
Source organism: Paenibacillus sp. JCM 9796 (assembly GCF_055379675.1). NCBI lineage: Bacteria > Bacillati > Bacillota > Bacilli > Caryophanales > Paenibacillaceae > Paenibacillus > Paenibacillus sp. JCM 9796. The sequence goes on along the minus strand of NZ_AP043723.1, from coordinate 2,217,979 downwards.
TACATATAAGCAGGCGTTCGGGATCGGCTTATTTCAATGTTTAGCGTTATGGCCGGGTTTTTCACGCTCGGGCTCGACCATTTCCGGAGGGATATTGCTCGGGACGAGCCAGAAGGCGGCAGCTGAGTTTACGTTCATCGTGTCCGTGCCGATCATGTTCGCCGCGACCTTCCTGGATTTATACAAAAGCCGGGATTTGTTGTCCATGGACGACTTAGGTCTTTTCGTTACAGGGCTGGCCGCTTCCTTCATCGTCGCGATGATCGCCGTGGTGACCTTCCTGAACATCATTAAACGACTGAGCCTATCGTGGTTTGCGTATTACCGTTTTGTGTTAGCGATTGTATTTTACCTCATTCTGTTCTTATAAAACGGGCCATTATTTAGAGACCCCCCGTTAATTGTCCATACCGATTCCCGCTCAGGACATATATTGAACCATGTTCGCGGGAGAGTGACCCACGGCTAACTCAACAGAGGGAGTGGATCGCGAATGGGTGCTGCGGGTGCAGGCTTCGGATGGGGCGGCGGTTACTTTACGACAACGGGCGTTATTTTGGTTCTCTATATTTTGCTGGTCATCATCTTGTTTGCCGTTCTCTATTTCATCTAAGTGACGAGACTGTCCTCGCCGCATCGCGAATTTCCCGCGATGCGGCTTTTTGGCCATTATCCAGGGAGTCTAGAAAAATAAGCCGGGTAAGGTTGACATTATCGTTGAGAACCATTATCATTGATTTATAAGGAATTGAGAATGATTATCATTGATGATAAATACATAGATAAGGGAGATTAGAGCATGCCGTCGATATTGGTCGTAGGCGCCGATCATTTGGGCAATATGCCCGAACATTTGGCGGAAATCGGATTTGATGATGTGGTGCATATGTCGGGTCGCAAGTGCCAAATGGTGCGTAAAGGTATTCCGGATAAGGTTGACGCGGTGCTCGTGCTGACCGATTACGTCAACCACAATTTGACCAAAGTGATCAAGCAGCAGGCGAAGGATCAGGAAGTGCCGATTTATTACGCTAAGCGTTCATGGTGTTCCGTGAAGAAGGCGCTTTGCGATTGTGCCGACAGCTGCGAATGGTTGAATAAATAAGAAGTCGGAGCTCGCCCGGCGCACCGCCGGACTCCGAAGCGACGTCCGGTCTTGTGCCGGGCGGTTTTCGCGTTTTCTGGTTGTCATGTATACTAGAGCTATCGGTGACTATCAGAATAAAGGAGCTTACGCCTTTGAAAAAGTTCTTGTTAGGCATGATGTGCGGTGCGGCGCTGACCGCTTCCACAACGCTGTATGCGGCAGACGGGGTTTGGGCGCTGTTGTTTCCGGTCAAGTTTCAATTCGACGGCGAAAGCCGTGACATCGGGTCCCGGTTTACGGTGCTCAATTACGAGGGGCATACGTATGTGCCGCTGCGCTTGATGACGGAAGAGCTTGGAGCGGGCGCCGCTTATGATCAGAAGACGCGAACCGTATCCGTCGTGAAGGAGCCTGTAGGCGGAACGGAGGCCGAGCGGAAAGTATGGGCTGCGCAGTATAGGTTGGAGCGGGGCATGGGGAGCAAGGACGTTAAGCGATGGTTCGGCGACCCGTCTCAAGTGACGTGGATCGATAGCTCGAGCCAGCAGATCTGGCGGTATGATCTCGGAGCCAAGACCGATTATCGCTTCGGGAGCTTGAACGAGACCGACGTGCAAGGACTGAAGCGGGGAGACTTGGACGCACAGCTGTTCATTCGTTGGAACGGCGAAGGCCAAGTAGACCGTTATGATTTGTGGTATACGTCCCGAGCGGATAACGGAGAGCGGCATATTTATACCCATATCGTGTATCCGGACGGATCGACGGCCGGGGCGCTCTATGAATAGCGGCCGTATAGGTTGAACAACTCGGATTACTTCCACGACCAGACTTGCTCAAGAGCCGGCCTTCCCCTTGGAGGAGGACCGGCTCTTCGTCATGACATGGACATCGAGGCGCTCAGCACAACGAAAAACACGATAGCGAAGATCAAATAAAGGACGATCGCGATCGCGGCGATAATTAAGGCGGCTCTCGCATAGTTTCGCTTGTTCGGGTTGGTGCCTTCTCCGAACCCCCAGACGAACAGCATGATGATGTTGACGATCGGAATGGCCAGAATGATCATCGTCAAGATCCAATCCTTGACCGAAAGCTCCTTCGCTTCGCTGCGGTCGATTGTGTGACCCGAAGGCATTCTCCTCACCTCTCTCAAAAGTTATACCTTACCACCATATGTACGTCTTCGCCGTAACATGCAAACGGCCAAAGGTTTCCCTTTGGCCGTAGTTTTGTGCTTTTAGTCAGATTAGATCAACCATGCACGGCTTACGATTACCAACAAGATGAAGAGAACCAAGATGACACCAGTCGATGTAAAACCTCCGCAAGAACAAGAGAAACCACCCATTGTTCATTCCTCCTCTAGAGTTGTTGTTGTTGTGGAGCGTGAGCTCATTAACACATAATCATACTATGTCGCAGGGCATTCGGCTGGATGGGCGAATGCCGCGCAGCCATTGAAAATGGGCAGTCGAACCCATCTTCACACCCGCCTGCTCACGAACGACGTCTGTGTAACAGGCGCTTTTTGCGTTTCTACGGAATTCTTCACCCCTTCCGGTGCAAATATAGAAGAAATATAGTGCGTTGCTTGGGCAATTTCAAAGGCTTTGCGCAAAATAAAGGGACTGCTGTCCTTTTTTGTAAAAAGTCCGAAACTCTTTCCGTGCTTCGGCAGTCTATACTAAGTACAGAAGGAGGCGGAATCCATGAGCATTATTTTTATCCTGTTTGCGGTGTTCGCAATCGTCGTGATCGTAAGCTCGATAGGTAGAAGGAGCGGGCAATCCGGCCCGGGCAGGCGGCATCGCAGCGGGGAAAGCTTCATGTTCCCGCCTGCGTCGTCGTCTTTGGACGACGACATGGCCCGCCGTCATCATCATCATTATAGCGGTTCGGGCGACCTTGATTCGAGACGCTCCACCGATTCAGGCAGTTGGGGCGGCGGGGCTGACGGCGGCGGAAGCGGCTGGGGTGGAGGAGACAACGGCAGCAGCAGTGGCGGCGGTGGTGGAGATACCGGAAGCAGCAGCAGCGGTGGCGGCGGAGATTGATGGAAGGAAGGGAAGATGAACGGGAGATGAACGAAATGAACGAAACGTACCGAGAGCGACTGCTGGAACGCGCACGAACGTATGCGCAGGAGGAAATGGGGCGAGACAGCAGCGGTCACGACTGGCAGCATACGGCCCGGGTGGCCCGCACGGCACGCCTGCTCGCAGAGCGTGAACAGGCGGATGCCTTCCTATGCGAGCTGGCCGCGCTCGTGCACGACATCGCGGACGAGAAGCTGAATCCGAGCAAGGAAGCCGGATTGGATAAAGTGAATACATGGCTGATCGAGAATGGCGCGGCTGAGTCGGATCGCCTGCATGTGATGGACATCATCGCCAATATGTCTTACAACGGCGGACATGGGGGGCAATTGTCTACCCTGGAGGGACGTATCGTTCAGGATGCGGACAGGCTTGATGCGTTGGGTGCGGTAGGTATCGCGCGAACCTTTGCCTATTCGGGCTGGAAAGGGCAGCTGATTTTCGACCCGGACCTCCGCCCGCGCGATTCGATGAGTCAAGAGCAGTACCGCAAGCAGCCGAGTACGGCGATTAATCATTTTTACGAGAAGCTGTTGAAGCTGAAGACGAAGATGAACACGACGGCCGCCCGTGAGCTCGCGGAAGAGCGTCATCGGTATATGGAGGCGTTCCTGGCGCAGTTTTACCGGGAGTTGGGCGTGGAGAACGACTGGGGGACAAGCGTCAGCGCAAAAGACGTGAAGTAATTTCCGGAGCGGACTATGGACGAATCGTAACGCGGTCGCCCACGAAGACGAGCCTGGATAACGCGATTACATCTGCATTGTGCATGCGGATGCAGCCGTGGGAGGACAGTTTTCCGATGGAGGAAGGGTTATTGGTGCCGTGTATTCCGTAATGCGGCTTCGATAACCCTAGCCAGTAGGCGCCAAAAGGCCCTCCGGGGTTCGGTTCTTTGTTAATAATGGTAAATTCGCCGCTGGGCGTGCCGGTCAACATGGTGCCGATGCCGACCGGATACGTCCGATAAACGCGGTTCCCTTCTAACACGTGCAGCTTTCGATCCGAAAGATCTACAATGATACGATAGGTAGGCACAACCAACATCTCCTTTTTCCGAGATGTTACAGTGTACGCAAGCTCGATCCCAAGCGCGCCTTCCGAAGTTAGCCATCCACCTGAGCGATCAGCATCCCGTCCCTGACTACGACCGAATAAGCAGCCAAGCTGCGGGCAGGTACGTTCAGACAAGCGCCCTTATGCGGATCGAAAGACCAGCCGTGCATCGGGCAGACCAACTCTTCATCCTCGATGTCGACAAGCTGGCCGGCGTGCGGGCATTTGCGGGAGACGAGCCGGTAAACGTCACGGTCTTTCAGAAGAAAGCAGGGACGTTGTTCGACCTCGACCTCGACAGGCAGCTTTTGAAATTGCTGCTCTGCGCCCAATACGATTTCTTTCATCCCCTCACCTCAAGCTCCCTAATTCGACATGGCCCGTTCGTCCTCCTACCGGTTACCCGATCGGGGTGAAAATTTTACCATCCCACGGCAGCCCTTTCTTAAACCGTGACTCGTCGTGGATTCGGTACGGCGTCAGCAGAGGGAACTGGTACATCTCCCACACTTTGCACTTGTGCACATCGAGCCCGGAGCGTTCGATAATCGCGTTGACGGCCCGCCGGGCGGCTTCGTTCGCACCTTCCATGGTGGCGAGGTCCGTATTTGTTTTCACGTAATCCGAGGCGAGGAACAAGTTGGGGATGGCGGTGTATGCCTGCGGGCGCAAATTCCACGTGTAAACCTTGTTCACAAGCAGCGGCTCCAAATTGACCGCAACCCCGTCCGGATTCGGCAAATGCACATCCTCGTCGAGGAACCACGAATGCACGTTGTCGTCCTCCAGGACGACGGCCCCGTTCACGTTCAAGCTTTGCTTCAGCTGCGTCCACACTTCTTGCATCACTTCTTCGCGCGTGCACCTCTTCGCGGGTTTGCCGAAGAGGACGCCCGGTGCCTCCCAGTCCGAAATGTCCACGGACAACACGCCTTGAACCATGCCGTCGCCATAATCGGCCAAATCGAAATCAGGCCAAAATTGCTTCTGCGACACGCTGGTCAGCGCCCAAGGCGAATCCATATAGATCATATGGCCGTGGATGATCGGAACGTCCCGCTTCAAATAAAACTGGATGCCGTTCATCCAATCGACATCTTCCGCCAGCTGCCGAATTCCGTCGAGCGTCGGGTCGGCGTGCAGCATCTCGTCAGTGACAAATTGCGCCATCACTTCAACGGGGAAAGCCGCGACGTAATAATCCCCCTGCACCTCGCAGGTTTGCCCGTTCTCCGTAATCGTCGCCCCGCTGATGACGCCGTTCTCGCAATGAATGCGCTCGACCTTGGCTTCCAGATGGTAGTCGACGCCGAGACTTTGCAAATACTCAAGCCACGGGTGAAGCCACACTTCGTTCGTCGGTCCGTCCAACAGCCGATCCGCGCTGCCGCCGGGCACGACCATGTCAAGCATAATTTGGGCGCCAACGGCCCCGACCGTGCTGGTGTTGGCTTCCCGCGCTTTAGCTGCGACCAGAATGCGCGTCATCCCGGCGAATACACGGCGAAACTGGGCCGACTGCTCATCGGCGTTGATAAAGCTCCACCACGGGATGTTCTGGTACTGCTGCTGCCGGCGATCGTCGGAGCTGGTCATGACCTGCCAGATGCGCTCCATGTACAGGCGGATCTCCTCATCGGTCAGTCCGAGATTATTGTCGAACAGCGACTTGAATGCGTCCTTCACATCTTCAATGGAATGTGGAAACTCGGTGAGAAACTCCACCGGAGGCCCGTCCACCCGAGCCAGTCCGAGCCGTGTGCCTTCGACTAAATTGCCGGCGACGCCCTGCTCGTTATCCCCGTAAGGAATCCGTTCCATCGTATCGACAATATGCTTATAGAAACGCGGAAAAAACCGGAATCCATGCTCTCCTGGCAAATCCTTCCGTCCCTCCGTACCGCTTCCCGGCACCGGCATGGAACGGGCTTTACCCCCGGGCAGCCTGCGCATCTCGTACACGGCTACCTCAAACCCTCGTTCCGCCAATTCCTGGGCCGCACTCATACCGGCGACTCCGCCTCCCAATACGACAACCTTCGCGCTCATCGACACCGCTCCCCTAATTATGTATTCCTAGATCTTTTATACCATGAATACATAGGCCTAAGGAATCAAGCTTTGATTAAAATGAGAAAAATAGCAAAAAAAGCGATATTTTACAAAAAGAAACCCCCTCAACCGTCGACAAGGCCGCGAATGTTGTAAAACAACATTCGGCTTGTCCGAAGAGGGGGCTTTAATAATATGCAATTGTCGAATTGCAGCGGGTGCGGCAAACTGCAAACCGGCCGTTTCGAAACGTTATGCACAGATTGCTTGAAGAAACACATTGAGGTTTCGCATCAGATCAAACATTATCTGCAGCTGCATCCGGGAGCCAGCTTGATCGACATTTGCCAGCACACCGGATTGCCGCTGAGCACGGTTAACGAGATCATCAAGCGGGTGTAATCCTCACCAGCGCCAGATCCTGTAAAGCTTCAAGGAATAACAGGCACCGGCGATATGCTGCTCCTTCTCCGGTAACGTTTAGCCCGCGTTCCGGTTTACGTCGTCCGGCAGCCTTGCCCGGATTAGCCCTTCAGCCTTCTGCCTTCAGCGAGCATGCCGATCGCTTTCTCAATCCGGCCGGCACGGGTTTCCGGTTTCTTGGCGGAGACGATCCAGTCGACATACTCCTTGCGATGGGAATACGAAGCTTGCTCGAACCTGGACTCAGCTGCCGGATACTGGCGCAGAGCGGCTGACAAGTCGTCCGGCACCTCGATCGTTCGCTCTTCCGTATCCCGTTCCATAGATACCTTCACGGTATCTCCGGATGCGGCTCCTGCAGCCTCCCTCAGCTCGCGTTTCACGACCAAGTAGTGTGTGCCATCGCCCTGGGGCATGACCGAGCTTCGGTAAGGCACGCCGTTCACGGTTCCTTTGACCTTGACTTGGCCCTTGGCGCCGAACACGCTTTCCACCTGAAACGGCACCTTCACATACGTCCATGTTCCGATTCCTTCCGGTCGGTGAAGCTTGGCTTCAAACTCCATCTTGCGCATCTCCCTCGCTCCCTCTTTCCATCTCGCTTCCCCATCTTTCTGAACTTCCCTTAAAAATCGCTGAGCAGGATGCCCGGCTGACCTCTCAACCAGCGAACGTGTGTTTGACAGGCATTATACCACATCACGCTTGCCGCCGAAAATAAGCCATGCCGCCGTCAGCAGCGCCAAACAGATTGCGCAGGCGCTGCTGAGGCCGTCCGGTCCGAGCGCAGCGAGCAGACCGACGGCGGCCAGCGGCCCAAGCGCGGCCCCGACGTCGATGACGACGGTATACGTGGTCATGAAGGTAACGGCGGATCGGCCTGCAGCTGCATCCGAAGCCATGGCGTCGGTCAGCGTCGTGATCGCGGTGCTGGCCAGCATGACGCCGAGCAGCGCGAGCAGCCAGAGCGGCAGCGGCACCGGCGCGGCCAGCAGCGCGAACGAGACCGCGCCAAGGCCTAGCACGGCGGCATAAAGTCCGCGCCGGTCGGGCAGGGCGTCGGAGCGCTTGCCGATCCACGGCGAGAGCAGCGGCGACCAGCCCCAGCGGATCGCCTGCGCGATCCCGGCGAGGGAGGCGGCGCCCAAGCTTGCGCCAAACAGCGTGATCGCCGTTCCATTCGGCAAGCGGGAGGCGAGCAGGGGGCTGAGCCCGGCCAGGAGGATGCCGAAGAAGACGAACCCCATCCCCAAGCCGGAGCTTAGTGTAAGCACGGCAAAGCGTGAGCTTCGCAGGGAGGCGGCCGTTCGCTGGGGCGGCTGCGTTTCGGGCTGTTTCGCGCCAGCTTTGCTGTGAGCGGCCCGCGCAGGCAAGCGGCGCCAAGCTAGCGGCAGAGCGAGCAGCATAACAGCGCCGAGAACCGCTGCGACGAGGCGCACGCCGAGCACGTCGGCCAGCATGCCACCCAACAGCATGCCGGCCAGGCTGCCCATGCCCATAATGCCGCTGTACCGGCCCAGCAGTTGCCCGCGATTGTCGCCGCCGGGGGCGGACGCATCGAGGATGACGAGGTAACCGCCGATCCGCAGCAGCGACCAGGCGGCCCCCCATAAGGCGCGTGCCGCGAGCAGCAGGGCAAAGCCGCTTCCCAGGCCGAACGCCAATGTGGTCAGGCTGGCCGCTGCGACGGCTGCGGTGATGCCGACGCGGACGGGCATCCGGGCGTACAGCCAGCCGATCAACGGACCGAGCGGCAGCCGGACCAGCCGGTTGACCGACAGCAGGAGGCCGATTTGCCAGAAGGAATCCAGTCCGTACTGCTGCATACCGTAGACCGGCAGCACAATGTACAGCATGGAGTCGCCCAACAAGCAGACGCCCGTAATCCAGGCGATCGCGATAGGCGCGTGTCGTGTATCGTTCATATTGGCGAAACCCGCTTTCTGCGTGAAGTGATAAGGTTTATTGTACGTAGAAAAAAGGGTACAAAAAGGGTAAACTAAACGTAAATAATTTCCCCTTTTCTTGGCAGGGCGGTGAAGGAGTTGAGCGGCGTATGAGGCTGGAGGAACATTACCTGGAGTTGTATCGCGGCCTGCGGCTCCGGTTGACGGATCGTCAGGCGGAGGTGACGCTTCCCGAGCTATCGCAGCTGCTGCATTGCTCGGAACGGAACGTGAAGCTGCTGCTTCGACGTATGCGGGAGCGGCTGTGGATCGAATGGCGCGCCGGGTTAGGACGCGGTCACCGTTCCAGACTGACGTTCGCGGTCGACCCGGAGTCGATGCTGGCGGCGGAGACGGAACGGCTTCTGGCTGAAGGCCGCTTTCAAGAAGTGATGGCATTGACCGAACGGGGGGCTTTTACGGACGAGGGCGCGGCCCGAATGGACGTTTTGCTGCGGGAGGCTTTCGGTTACCGCCTGCAGCCGGGGAGCGGAACAAGCGCTGAAGGCGTGCTGCGTTTTCCGGCTTATCGGATTCCCGCCGCGCTGGACCCGGCTTACACGACCCGGCGAACGGAGCTGCATCTCCTGCGGCAATTGTTCGATACGCTGCTCGTCTACGACGAACTTTCCGGGCGATTCCGACCGGGCCTGGCTCACGAGGCGGAGCGAAACGAGGCCGGAGACCGATGGGTCTTTTATTTACAGAAGCACGTCCGCTTTCACCACGGCAAGCCGTTCACCTCAAGGGATGCAGCGTTTACGTTGCGCAGACTTACCGATCCGGACGCCGGGTCTCCATACGCCTCGTTGTTCGCCGTAGTGAGCGGCATCGAATGTTTGGACGAGCATCGTTTGCTGGTCCGCTTGCATGCGCCTGCGCCCTATCTAGGCTCGCTGCTGGCTTCTCCGGCCGCGTCGATTGTGCCGGCGGAGCTGCCTGCCGACTTTGCTTCGCTGCCGGTCGGAACGGGGCCGTTTCGGTTAAAACGGCCCAACGCCCGCGGCCTGATTCTGGAGGCGTTCGCGGATTATTACTTGCGTCCGGCTCATGTGGACCGGGTGGAGATGTGGCGGTGGCAGCCGATCCGATCGAACGACGGAGCCGTTAGGCTTGAGGGCGATAACGAAGTGGGCGAGTTGAATTTTCGCCATTATCGGGAGCGGGAGGAGGCGGCGCTCGGCCCTCGGTGGCGCGAGGTGGAGCGGATGGACCGCGGCTGCAAATACGTGTGCCTAAACCTGGGCAAGCCCGGTCCGCTGAACGATCCGGCAATGAGAGCATGCATCTTTCGCGCGCTCCGCGATCCGGCCTTTGTCCGGCAGCTGGGCGGCAACCGCGGCGATTTCGCCGATACGTTCATCGGGTACGAAGAAGCAAATGGACAGGCTCCATATTCGGATACGGGTAAAGTCACCGATGCAGGTACAAGCACGAGTACGAGTACGGGTACGGGCACGGGCACGGGCACGGGCACGGGCACGGAGTTAACCGGCCGTATGCAGACTGAATGGATCGTTGGAGCCCGGCAGGCCGAACCGACTGAACAAATCGAACCGGCAACAACGGTTGTCCGTCCGGATCGCCCCTTGCGCATTGTGACCTACCCGGGGGCCGGCCACGAACGGGACGCCGAATGGCTTGAAGGCAGACTTGTGGAATTTGGAATTGCCGCGGAGGTCGAACAGGTCGAATACGAACGCCTGCTAGATGAGGAAACGCTCGCCCGCGCCGATCTTTTCTTATTGGAGCAGCCCGTCGGAGAAGACGCCGAATGGACGCTGCTTACGATTCTGGCGAATCCGGGCGGCCCGGTCCGGCGCTGCTTGCCCGTCTCGACCGAACGGGAGGTCGGGGAGCGGGTTACATATGCGCTTCGGCACGCGAACCGGGAGCGGCGCTTGCGCGACCTGAGGGCGATCGAGACCAAGCTTATCGAAGAGCGGTTTGTCGTACCTTGGTACCGCTGGCGGCAGACCGCCTCTTTTCCGCAGGAGCTGGAGGGGGTTACAATTAATGCGCTGGGTTGGGCCGATTACAGGAACGTATGGTTTCGCGCGGGTTTGAAGGACGAAGCGATGTCGTCAGCCGAGAGAATAACGCCATGATAGGCTGAAAATAGCGTGAGTCGAAGAGCGGAACGTCAAGGACGGCGGCGGTCGCAACCGCACAATGCTCCAAGCGTGAGCGGCGTTGCGGCCCTCGTGTTCAGGTGCTTCGTGGCGAAAGCTTTGAAAAACCGTTCGTCCGAACGGTTTTTCAAAGCTTTTATCACTGGGGTGGCTTGTTGTCCGGAGTCTGCTCTTTGGAGCCGTTGAACAGCGCTTCGGTGAGCGACTTCAGTTTATCCATCAGCTTGCCGTAGCCGAAGCCGACCAGGAACGCAATGCCGATTTTGGCATAAACGCTGTTACCCGTTTGCAGCAGCATAATGCCGCTTTGAAACAGCACGATCGTCATGACGGAAGCCCCGGCGCATTTGATCGGGCGCAGCAAATACCAGACCAGCCACCGCTCGGTCAGTTGATCGTAATATTCATGCAGCAAGCGCAAAGCGTACAGCGTGCCGCCGATGGCGCCGGCTAATGCGTAATAAGCGTAGTGCTCCAAACCGGCCATATGGACGCCGAGTACGGAGGTTACCGTGCCGCTTTTAAGGAGTCCCCCGAACCAAAAGCTGCCGACGAACCAAGCGAGCAAATAACCGATGATGCCGAACTTATAACTGGGACGTACCGGAATCATGGATGTCCCTCCTTTGCTTGTACCGGATGGTACATCATATGCAGGAGGCTTTCGCTGCGTGTTTGTTGCCTGCTTCCCGGGTATGCCTATAAACAAATGCTTTACTTTATTAACGCATTAATGTAATATTTATTTATTGAAGTAAAGCAATAAAGCAGATTGTGCGAAAAGGAGTCTCGATCACGCTATGAACAACGATCAACGAATGCAGGCAGAAGCGCCGGCACAGGGCGAGGTGCGGCCGCGCAAAGTGTTGGACCGCTTGAAGCCTTACTCGCCGGGCAAGCCGATTTGGGAGGTGCAGCGGGAGCTTGGACTCGAACGCGTCGTTAAGCTCGCTTCCAACGAAAATCCGCTCGGTCCGTCCCCCCGGGCGCTGGAGGCGATCCAAGCGGCGCTCCCGGACATTCACCGGTATCCCGACACGCAGTCGGTGCTGTTGAAGGAAGCGCTGGCGCAGGAGCTGCAGCTGCGGACGGAGCAGCTGGTTGTGACGAACGGGGGGGACGAGCTGATCACGCTGCTCTCCGAAACGTTCCTCGAGCCCGGCGACGAGATCGTGGCGCCCTCCCCGACGTTCAGCGAATATGAATTCGGCGCGCACCTGATGGATGCGCGCGTTGTCTCCGTTCCGCTTGCCGAAGGCTTCCGCTATGAAGCCGCTTCGCTGTTAGCCGCCGTGAACGAGCGGACCAAGCTGGTCTGGCTGTGCTCCCCGAACAACCCGACCGGCACCTACATGCCCCGGCAGGAGCTGGAGCGTCTTCTGGCCGGGCTGCCGCAGGGCGTCCTGCTCGTGTACGATGCGGCTTATTGCCATTATACAGCCGCGGAGGATTATACCGACGGATTGGAGTTCGTCCGGGCCGGGAGGCCGGTGATTGTGCTCCAAACGTTCTCCAAAGCATACGGACTGGCCGGAATTCGCGTCGGCTTCGGCGCTGCGCCGGAAGCGATTATCCGCCGCATTATGCAGGTGAAAGAGCCTTTCAACGTCAACGCGCTTGCCCAGACGGCAGCAGCGGCTGCGCTATCCGACAAGGAGCATGTGCTCCGTTCGAGAGCGCTTAACGCACAGGGAAGGGAGCGGCTGTACGCAGGCTTGGACCAGCTCGGGCTCGCCTATACGCGGAGCATGAGCAACTTTGTGCTGGTCGAGCTGGGAGCGCGCGCCCATGAACTGTTCCGGGCGCTGATGGCCAAAGGGGTTATCGTTCGTTACGGCGATATATGGGGGCTGCCGCGGCATATCCGGGTTAGCATCGGCACCGAGGAGGAGAACATTTTTTTCCTCGAATGTCTCGAACAAGTCCTTCAAGAATCGCGATAAGCGAGAGCGGGAAGAAACAAGGGACGGAGCGAATCGCACGCATTCGCTCCGTCCCTTGTTTCGGGTTATTCTGCTCTAGCTTATGGCTGTTCACCTGCTGGTAGAACCCCGTGTCAGCAGCTGCCCATGGCCCGGTCAACGTTCAAGCCGGCTTTTGCGCCATTCCCGCACAAGCCGCACGATCGTGACGATGCCCAGACCGAAGGCGACGGCGACGCCGGTCATGGCTACGAGCAAGGCCATGTACTGAAACGCCGAATAGTTTGCGAAACGGCTTAGATCGGTCGGCTCCTTCAAATCTTCGACGACCAGGTTCATGCCGAAAATACCGCTGACGACCGTGTAAATCGTCAGGATGAGCAGCAAATAATTCGAGCGTTTGGCAGCGAAGTTTTCCTCGTATTTGAACAAATCGTCCAGCGTCCGTTTCACGTCCCCGTACAACGTTTCGATCCCCAGACGCTCGCGCAGCCGAACGTACATGTCTTTGCCTTGCGACTGCGATACCGCTTCTATAAAGAAATTTTTCGACGAGAACGTCGTAATATCGCGAATCAGCTTCTCGATTTTATCCGGGTCCTTATCGATCTGCACATGGGAGTAACGGTTGGATAATTTGAGGAGTACAATTTTGTGAAAAAGATTGATCAGCAGCGCGTAATAGTATTCGCCGTATATATGGCTGACGAGCTGCTTCACCCGGTGGCCGGATTGTCTCGTTAGACAGACGGACGACGTCTCTTCAATCATATACCACGTTTCCGGCGACCAACGGTCGTATATGCGCTCGCTGCAGAAACGTTCGATATAGGCGGTGTTGCAGGCGCTGACGTAAGGCCTGCCCCGATCGTCCATGCCGTCGAGCCGGGAGGCTCTGTAAGCGTCGACCGTCGTGATTTCTTCCTGCCGTTCGAAGGCAAGCAGGCCCTGCACATACATCCGCTCATCGACAAAATAGGGGAGCTTCTCGAAGAACGATTCTTCCAGGTCCGACTCGTCCAGGAACCGTGTCAACGCCGGCACGACCGTTTTGAAAATAAAGTCCTCCACTTCCTCGGACTCGCAGTCCGCCGCCCCGATGCGGATGTTCCGCTCCGCCTCGTTCATGCTTTGCAGCATGCGAAACCGGCTGGCGAACGCCAGCGCCTGCGAGAACGTGAACGCAGGCTCGCCCCCATCCGTCAATTCCACCCGCAAGGTCAGAAAGCCGATATCGAAGGGGCAAACGAACATGTCCGCGGCATGCAGATGAAAGCGCCAATGGTGTTCATTCGCGGTCATGCGGCACGGCAAATCGATGCGTTTGGAATAACGCCGAAAGGCGTGTGCATCGGGCTGCCGGGGGAAAATCATATTTTTGGCGAAAGGAAGAAAGAACTTCTCGAGCCGGCGGTGGGAAACTTCGCAACCGCTGCCGTAGAATGCGGTTTCCAGCTCCTCCTGCTGCAGCGAGAAGGAAACGAAGCCGTCCGTGAGCAGCTCGCGTTCCAGCTTGTCCTGACAGTTATGGTCCAAGGAAAACGGAAAAATAAATTGAAATTGAGCGGCCCGCAGCCGCTTCTCGTGAAGAGCGATTCCGCTCATATCCATCTCTCCCTGTCTCGGTGAATCTCTAGTTAAGTAATACACCGAATGGGCCGTTCTCAATCAAAGTGAGCCTGGAACATGAAAAAGCCTTATCCTGCGGCTGCAAGGATAAGGCCGGACTTAAAGCTTCGGATTCGCGTGACATTTGCGGCATACCGGGTAATAGGCGTCATTCCCGCCGATTTGAATTTGCTCGCCGGTGTAGACCGGTTTGCCTTGCGCATCGACCCGGAGATTCATGGTCGCCTTGCGCTCGCAAAACCAGCAGATCGTCTTCATTTCTTCAATTTTGTCGGCGTACAGCAGCATATATTTGCTGCCCTCGAACAGCTCGTTCTGAAAGTCGTTTTTCAACCCGAAGCCCATAACGGGAATGCGCAGCTCATCGACGATACGCGCCAGCTGCATGATTTGCTCCTTGCCCAGAAACTGCACTTCGTCGACCAGGATGCAGGAAATGCCTGCGGCGTTCGCTTGCACCGACGCGAACACGTCCGTATGCGCGTAAATGGGAATGGCCTCGCGACGCAAACCGATGCGCGAGGAGACATAGCCGACTTCGTCGCGGTCATCGACCGCCGAGGTGAAAATAAGCACGGATTTGTTTTGTTCCTCGTAGTTGTGCGCTACCTTCAAAATTTCTATCGATTTTCCGCTGTTCATTGCGCCGTATCTAAAATACAATTGGGCCATGCGATAGTTACACCCCGCTTGATAGAATGACGCAACCTATCATATCATACGGGTTTGGATTTTGAAATGGGTGAAGCGTTCGGGAAAATTCCCTAAGACCCGACGTAACACAAACGATAATTCGACAAATTTCGAGGAAATGGCCGCCGGCCATTCGAGGGGAAGCATGATCCGAAGGGACAGGCTTCCATCGGGCGACGGGGAAGGCGCGCACAGACAAAAACCGCTCTTCCGTCGGGAACAGAGGAGCGGTTTAAGCAGGTTTATCCAATGGGAAGCGTAATTTTCACGACGGTTCCCCGGTCCGGTTCGCTTTTGATTTCGAGACGGCCGTTATGCTCGGTGATGATCTTTTGGCTGATCATAAGTCCGAGGCCGGAGCCGTTCTCCTTTGTCGTAAAGAACGGTTCGCCCAGCCGCTTGAGCACGTCGCCCGGGATGCCCGGACCGTTGTCGGAGAAGACGACTGTCACATAGCGAGGGTCGGTTTGCTCCACGGCGATTTGGATCCTGCCGCCGCCGGTTATCGCTTCCATCGCATTTTTTACAATATTAATAAACACTTGCTTCAATTGATTCTCTTCGCAATGAATGGACGGCAGGTCGCCGTGAATTTGCGTGTCGAACTGAATGTTGTTCAGATTTGCCTGCGATTCAAGCAAGGATACGACGTGGACGAGAATCGGCGAGAGCGGGCGCTGCTGGAACGCGGCGGCTTGCGGCTTGGCCAGCAGCAGCAGTTCATTGATGATTTGTTCGATGCGGTCCAGCTCGGACATCATAATATCCAAATATTGCTCTTTATAATGAGCGCCTGTTTTCATAAACTGCGTAAATCCTTTGAGCGAGGTCAGCGGGTTGCGGATTTCATGCGCCACGCCTGCCGCCAGTTGGCCGGCGACGGATAATTTCTCCGAGTTGCGCAGCAGCTCCTCGGTTTTCTTATGCTCGCTGATATCTCGCCCGATGATGCAGATGCCGGTAATCTCGTTGTCGGAGCCGACAACCGGGGATATCGTCAAGCTGAGATCGAGCATGGCGCCGTCCTTGCGACGGCGCTTGGTTTCGAACCCGGAAATTTGCTTGCCCTGCAACGCTTGGCGGTACAGCAGCTCCGATTCGATCAGCAGCTCGTCCGGAACATTCGGCGGCTGTTCGCCCAGCAGCTCTTCCTTCGAGTAACCGAACGTCTCGACGAACGCTTTATTGACTTGAATAAGCCGGAAATCGGCATCCAAAATCGAGATGTTGTCGGCCGCGTGCTCGATCATGGATTTTAACTGCTGTTTGGTTGCGCGCAGCGTTTCTTCCTGGTTCTTAAGCGCCGTGACATCGCGCAAAAAAATCGACAAACCATTCTTGGACGGATGGCAGCTGACCTCAAGCCACTTGTCAAGCATCTGGAAATAATAAGTGAAATAAACGGGAGCGGCATCATCCATCGCCCGCTGGCATTGCTTATAAAACCCCGAGTTGATCCATTCCGGCAGCACGGTGTGCAGGCTCCGGTTCAGCAGTTCATCGCGGTTGTGCTCAAGCAGCAGCTCCGCGCCTCTGTTCACGTATACGAATTCGTTTTTGCGGTTGAGCATCACGTAGGCGTCCGTCATCATTTCCATTAATGAAGTCATGCGTACGAGCGCTTCGGTTAACGATTCCTCGAGCCCTTTACGTTCTGAAATGTCCTGCGTTTGCAAATAAATATAAGAGGGCAGCGCATTCTCTCCGTACAGACCGTAGGCGTTTACATTTAACCACACGGTGCTTCCGTCCGCCCGTATCCAGCGTAGTTCCGCTTCGTAACGGGGCAATTGCCCGGCGACCATCTGGCTCAAGTGATGCATGCATAATAGAAGCTCTCCCGGGTGGAGCAGCGACTGCAAATTCATCTTCTGCAGCGTTTCGGGTCCGTAC
This sequence comes from Paenibacillus sp. JCM 9796, assembly GCF_055379675.1. Lineage (NCBI taxonomy): Bacteria > Bacillati > Bacillota > Bacilli > Caryophanales > Paenibacillaceae > Paenibacillus > Paenibacillus sp. JCM 9796. Next base: position 2,201,047 of record NZ_AP043723.1, on the reverse strand, counting down.
CCGAGCTGTCGGCTAAGCGAATCTCCGGCGAGCACCAGGTTGCAGTCCGTATCCAGCAGAACGGCTCCGGCCTGGGAGCTGGTGAAGCTTTTTAAAGCCAATTCGACAAGAATCCCTTCCAAGCTGACGCTTTCGCCCTGCCGCAGCTTCTCAGGCATTCGATCGCGGGCAATCCGGTCATCCATGCCACCATTTCCTCCATGCATTACGATATGCAAATAACATTCGTCAAAAATCTACATATCCCTCTTTTTGGTTGAGAGCAATGTCAGAAATAATCAGATTATATATGAAATTTTAGACAATAAAGCGCTCTTTTTTTAAATTGCTATAATAAGAATGGAATGTTAATATAAGACATATTATCTGTATGGTTCATAGATTTCCACAGTTTGGGCGCGGCGGAGAAGCTCCCATTCTTCCGCATCGATCCCCCTAGACAGCTTCGTACCCATGCCCATCGGACTGGACAGTATTCAACAAAAAATCCGTAGATGAGAGGAAAGCGCGAGGAATGAACAGAACAGGTTTACCCGTGAAGCAAGGTCTTTACGACCCGGCCCAAGAGCATGACGCTTGCGGCATCGGTTTCGTCGCCCATCTGAAAGGTTATCCCTCCCACGATATTGTGACATCGGCGCTTACCGTGCTTTGCAATTTGGATCATCGCGGCGGTCAAGGTTGCGAAACGAATACGGGAGACGGCGCGGGCATCTTATTGCAAATTCCGCATAAGTATTTCCGTAAGGCTTGTGGTACGGAGGGAATCGAATTGCCGGCGGCAGGCCGTTACGGCGTAGGGATGATCTATTTGCCGCAAGAGGTGGAGACTCGCATCGCCTGTGAGCAGCTTGTGGAGCAGGCGGTCCGCGATGCGGGGCAGCGGCTGCTCGGCTGGAGAACGGTGCCGACGAACAACGAAACGCTCGGCGATTCGGCGAAGGGCTCCGAACCGTATGTCAGGCAAATTTTTATCGGCGCTTCCGAGGACGCGGCGGAGGAGCTCTCCTTCGAACGGAAGCTGTATGTCATCCGCAAAAGTTCCGAGAACGGCGCAAGGCGCCTTGAGGGCGGCGGCGCCTTGTATGTCGCCAGCTTGTCGAGCCGCACGATCGTATATAAAGGCATGTTAACCCCTGAGCAAGTGGACCGCTACTACATCGAATTGCAAGACCCCGACTTCGAATCGGCCTTGGCGCTGGTTCACTCCCGTTTCAGCACGAATACCTTCCCCAGCTGGGAGCGTGCACACCCTTACCGTTACCTCATTCACAATGGAGAGATCAATACGCTTCGCGGCAACGTGAACTGGATGCGTGCCAGACAGGCCGTGTGCCGTACGGAACTGTTCGGCGACGACTACGATGCGATTTTGCCGATCATCGACACGGACGGATCCGACTCGCAGATGTTCGACAATTGTTTGGAATTTCTAATGCTTTCCGGCCGCTCGCTGCCGCATGCGGCGATGATGATGATTCCGGAACCGTGGTCTAAACACGAAACGATGAGCGACGAAAAGAAAGCGTTTTACGAATACCACAGCTGCCTCATGGAACCGTGGGACGGCCCGGCCGCGATCTCGTTCACCGACGGTCGATCGATCGGCGCCGTACTTGACCGCAACGGCCTGCGTCCGGCGCGTTACTATGTCACCAAGGACGACTGGGTCGTGCTCGCGTCCGAAGCGGGCGTGCTGCCGGTGGCGCCGGAGCGCATCGTCTCCAAGCAGCGTCTCCAGCCGGGACGCATGCTGCTCGTCGATACGACGGAAGGCCGGATTATTGCGGACGAGGAGATCAAGGAACGGATCGTGCGGGAGCACCCGTATCGCGAATGGCTGAACGAACATTTGGTTTCGCTCAGCGAGCTGCCGGAGGCCCCGGAGGTGCCCGGCGTATCCGCCGGCGAAGCGCTGCTGCAGCGTCAGCAGGCGTTCGGCTACACGTTTGAGCAATTGCGCAAGGTGCTGGAGCCGATGGCGCGCACCGGTGTCGATCCGATCGGCTCGATGGGCTTTGACGCGCCGCTTGCGGTGTTGTCCGAACGGCCGCAGCTCTTGTACAGCTACTTTAAACAATTGTTCGCGCAGGTGACGAATCCGCCGATTGACGCGAACTTCGAGGAAATCATTACGGCTCAAGGCACGACAATCGGCCCGGAAGGCAGCCTGATCGATCCGAAGCCGGAGAGCTGCCGGCAAATCCGGATCGAAACGCCGATTCTGACGAATGCGGAGCTGGCGAAGCTGCGTCATATCCGACGGGAGGGCTTCCGAACCGCAACGCTGCCGATGGTATTTCCGGCGGCGGACGGCGCGGAGGGGCTGGAGAAGGCATTGGCGGCATTATTCGTGTCGGCGGATGAGGCGATTGCCGGCGGCGCGACGCTGCTCATTTTGTCGGATCGCGGCGTGAACGAGAAGCTGGCGGCGATTCCCGCGCTGCTCGCGGTGTCCGGGCTGCATCACCACTTGATCCGCGAAGGGACGCGTACGAAAGTAGGGCTGCTCGTTGAATCGGGCGAACCGCGCGAGGTGCATCACTTTGCGCTGCTGCTCGGGTATGGGGCCGGCGGGATCAATCCGTATATGGCGATCGAATCGCTTCAGGGCATGATCGATCAAGGGCTGCTGAAGGGCGTTGCCTACGAGAAAGCCGTCTACCACTACGTGAAGGCGGCGACCAAAGGCGTTGTGAAGGTGCTGGCGAAGATGGGCATCTCGACCATCCAGTCGTATCGCGGCGCACAAATTTTCGAAGCGATCGGTTTGGACGCTTCCGTAGTCGACCGTTACTTCACTTGGACGTATACGCCGGTTGGCGGAATAGGCCTGGAGGCGATCGCGCAAGAGGCGCTGCTTCGTCACCGGCGCGCTTTCTCGCCGCAAGAGGGCGTGGATCGGGTGCTTGATACGGGCGGCGAGCTGCAATGGCGCAAGAACGGGGAGGAGCATCTCTATAACCCCGAGACCATTCACGCGCTGCAGACGGCGGTGCGTACGAACAATTATACGATGTACAAAAGCTTCGTGAAGCTGATTCATCAGGAGAACGAGCGTTATATGTCGCTCCGTTCGCTGTTCTCGTTCCGTTCGAATCGCGAACCGGTGCCGATCGAGGAGGTCGAATCCGTCGAATCCATGTTCAGGCGCTTCAAGACAGGAGCGATGTCGTACGGCTCGATATCCAAGGAAGCGCATGAAAGTCTCGCGATCGCGATGAACCGCATCGGCGGCAAGAGCAATACGGGCGAAGGCGGGGAGCATCCGGACCGCTTCCAGCCGGACGGGAACGGCGACCTGCGGCGCAGCGCCATTAAGCAGGTCGCGTCGGGGCGCTTCGGCGTGACGAGTCACTACCTGGTCAATGCCGACGAAATTCAAATCAAGATGGCGCAGGGCGCAAAGCCGGGCGAGGGCGGCCAGCTTCCGGGCTCCAAGGTGTACCCGTGGGTCGCCGAAGTGCGCGGCGTGACGCCGGGCGTTGGCTTAATCTCGCCGCCGCCGCATCACGATATTTATTCGATCGAGGACTTGGCCGAGCTGATCCATGATCTGAAGAATGCCAATCCGCGGGCGCGCATCAGTGTGAAGCTCGTCTCCGAAGTGGGCGTCGGCACGATTGCCGCCGGGGTGGCTAAAGGCAAAGCGGACGTCGTGCTGATCAGCGGCTACGACGGGGGTACGGGCGCTTCGCCGCAAACGTCGATCCGCCATGCCGGTTTGCCGTGGGAGCTGGGCCTTGCCGAAACGCACCAGACGCTTGTGCTGAACAATTTGCGCAGCCGGATTACCGTGGAGACGGACGGTAAGCTGATGACCGGCCGTGATGTTGTGATCGCCGCGCTGCTGGGTGCCGAGGAGTTCGGTTTCGCCACGACGCCGCTCATTGCGCTTGGCTGCATCATGATGCGCGTCTGTCATCTCGATACGTGCCCGGTCGGTGTGGCCACGCAAAACCCGGAGCTGCGCAAACGATTTGCCGGCGATCCGCAGCATGTCGTGAATTTCATGCATTTTGTGGCGCAGGACGCGCGCGAGCTGATGGCGGAGCTCGGCTTCCGCACGATCGAAGAGATGGTCGGGCACACCGAAATCTTGGAGACGAAGCAAGCGGTGCAGCACTGGAAAGCGAAGGGCATCGATTTGTCGCCGCTGCTCTATCAGCCGGAGGTCGGGGAGGAGGTCGGTCGCTTCTGCTCCATGCAGCAGGATCACGGACTCGACCGGTCGCTCGATGTGCAGGAGCTGATGGCGATCTGCGAACCGGCGCTTGAACGGCGGGAGAAAGTGCATGCGATTGTGCCGGTGCACAACGTGAACCGCGTCGTCGGCACGATCGTCGGCAGCGAAGTGACCCGGCGTTACGGCAAGGAAGGCTTGCCGCACGACACGATCCGGCTGCACTTCAACGGCTCGGCCGGTCAAAGTTTCGGCGCCTTCGTGCCCGGCGGAATGACGCTCTCGCTCGAGGGCGACGCGAACGATTACTTCGGCAAGGGGCTTTCCGGCGGCAAGCTGGCCATTTTCCCATCGGAGAAATCGACGTTCATCGCCGAAGACAACATCATCATCGGGAACGTGGCGTTCTACGGGGCGACGGACGGGGAAGCTTACATTCGCGGGATGGCGGGCGAACGCTTCTGCGTACGCAACTCCGGGGTGCGCGCCGTCGTGGAAGGCGTCGGCGACCACGGCTGCGAATACATGACAGGCGGCCGTGTCGTGGTGCTGGGTCCGACCGGGCGCAACTTTGCGGCAGGCATGTCGGGCGGCATCGCTTATGTGCTTGACGAGCACGGGACGTTCGCCGACCAGTGCAACAAGGAGATGGTGCTGCTGGAGAACGTGGAGGAAGTGTACGAGGCTGAAGAGCTGAAGAACATGATCCAGCACCACGAGACGTATACGGGCAGCGCTGTGGCGCACCGTATTTTGCACAATTGGGAGCACTATTTGTGGAAATTCGTGAAGATCATTCCGAAGGATTACAAGCGGATGTTCGAAGCGATCGAGCGCGTGAAGCGTTCCGGCTTATCCCAGCAGGATGCGATGCTGGTCGCTTTTGAGGAAAATATGAAAGACGTCTCGCGCGTCAGCGGCAACTAAAGGAGGAACGATCGAAATGGGTAAACCTACCGGTTTTATGGAGTTTGAGCGCGAGGTCCCGATCGACAACGGTCCTCTGCTGCGCATCGCGCATTGGCAGGAATTCAGCATCCCTTTGACGGAAGAGAAGCTGCAGCAGCAGGGCGCACGCTGTATGGATTGCGGAATCCCGTTCTGCCATACGGGCAAAATCATCAGCGGTATGGCCGCCGGCTGCCCGGTCAACAACCTGATTCCCGAGTGGAACGACCTCGTCTATCGCGGGCAATGGCGGGAAGCGCTGGATCGTCTGCATAAGACGAACAACTTCCCCGAGTTTACGGGACGCGTCTGTCCGGCGCCTTGCGAGGGCTCCTGTACGGTCGGCCTGAACGGCTCGCCGGTGACGATCAAAAACATCGAGAAGTCGATTATCGACCGCGGCTTCGCCGAAGGCTGGGTCGTGCCGAACCCGCCGAAGACGCGTACCGGCAAGAAGGTCGCCGTCGTCGGCTCAGGCCCGTCCGGGCTCGCCGCCGCGGCGCAATTGAACCAAGCCGGCCACACCGTTACGGTGTACGAGCGCGCGGACCGTCCGGGCGGCTTGCTGATGTACGGCATCCCGAACATGAAGCTGGATAAGAAATACGTGCAGCGCCGGGTTGAGCTGCTTGCTGCCGAAGGCGTTACCTTCGTAACGGGTACGGAAATCGGCAAGGACCTTCCGGCATCGAAGCTCAAGGAAGAGAACGACGCGGTCGTCTTGTGCGGCGGAGCGACCTTGGGCCGCGACCTGAAGATCGAAGGCCGCGAGCTGAAGGGCATCCATCTGGCGATGGAATTCCTGTCGAAGAATACGAAGAGCTTGCTCGACTCCGGACATCAGGACGGCGCTTTTATTTCGGCCGAAGGCAAGCATGTCGTCGTCATCGGCGGCGGCGATACCGGCACGGACTGCGTCGGCACCTCCATTCGCCATAAGTGTGCGAGCGTGACGCAGTTCGAGATTATGCCGAAGCCGCCGGAAAAGCGTCAACCGAACAACCCGTGGCCGGAATGGCCGAAGGTGCTCAAGGTCGACTACGGCCAAGAGGAGGCGGCGGCGGTGCAGGGCGAGGACCCGCGTAAATATATGATCTCGACGAAGAAGTTCGTCGGCGATGAGAACGGACATGTCCAAGAACTTCACACCGTGCTGATCGAGTGGAAGAAGGACGACCAAGGCCGGTTCGTGCCGGTTGAGGTGCCGGGCAGCGAACAGGTGTATCCGGCGCAGCTCGTGCTGCTCGCGATGGGCTTCCTCGGTCCGGAGAATCCGGTGCTTGAGCAGCTTGGCGTTGAACGTGACGAGCGGAGCAACGCCAAAGCGGCTTACGGCCGCTTTGTGACCAACGTCGAGGGCGTGTTCGCCGCCGGGGATATGCGGCGCGGCCAGAGCCTCGTCGTGTGGGCGATCAACGAAGGCCGGGAAGCGGCCCGCGAAGTCGACCGTTATTTGATGGGCTCGAGCAACTTGCCTTAATCGGGCCAACGCGTCTAACCCGTCTCCCTTCGGTCGGAGGCGGGTTGTTTGTCGGGCAGTCTCCATGTGGATTCCGTATGTTTGAATCGGGATGGCCTGCATTTAGTTTATGTAGCGGACAGATATGAGATTCAATCGCGGCGCGGAAGTCGAGGAGGCTGAGAAGGTGCACAAGGAATTGAGAACGATGTTGACGCCTGAGGAACTACAGGCGTTGTTACCCGCCGAAGAGGAGAAGGCCGAACAGGGATACGCCGATCACGTCGGGCGCCAGCTTGCTCAAGAGGTTGCCCAATTGCACAAGGAAATTGCGCGTTTGGAGCAAACCGTCGATCGGCTGACCGACCGGCTGGAGAAGCTGGAGCGGGCCGGTTGTCCGGGCGTCCAGGCGTCCGACCTGGCTTCTATAACCGGGGAGCCGTCGCCCCCTCAGAACCAGGTTGAACCGTTCATGAGGGAGGACGCGCTTCTTCTTCCTTCCCGTACCGAAACGCACGGGCGCAAAAAGACGAAGCCTTATGAAGATACCGGCATTGGCCGATGGTTTTCACTATAACTGGAAAAGGGATGTCCTGAAAGTCGGATGACTTCACGGATGTCCCTTTTATCGTTGATAAGCCTATAAGGAATACTTGCATCAACTTGGGTCTTAACGACGCGGTTTTCTCCTGCGGCGGGGGATCCGGCAGCTGCACACTTTACTGGATCGGTAAGGCGTCGATTTCATCGTAATCGCACGGGAGGAAAATCGCAGCGTCTGCACAATACGCGGCACATCGCGGTTGACCATCCGCTTCAGCAGCCCGATGGGCGTCCCGTACTTGCGGTAATCGTAATCGCCGGTTTTGCGATTGATAAATTCATGCGGCAGCTCCTCCGGCGTCAAATAGGCGAATACGCGCCCGTCGCGGGCCGCAATCAAAGACAAGGGCGAATCCCCATAGCCGAGCCGCAGCCAGTCCTCCTGTGTCATGCGGAACACCAGTATCGTGAAAATATCGTCATACACGTTTCCCTTATACTTAAACCGAAAATGCAGCTCGTATTCCGAGTCGGGGTCCAGCTTTTTTTTACTGACGACACAATAATTCCGCCACCACGACGGAAAACGCAGCGTAAAGCCGTATTTATCGTTCCTGTACAGCAGATCGGACGATTTGGCCACTTCTCCTTCGCTCCTTCCGGTTGCGCTTTCTTCCTACCATCGTATGCGAAGGAGGCTTGGCCTATGGCTTGAACCAGATGTTTTTAAACTGCACCCAGTCCAGGGCGCCCTGCGAAATGCCTTTTACGGAAGTGTGATACACGGTCTTCAGCCGCTTGAAGTATAAAAAGCCAAGCACCCGTCTCGCCGTCAGCAGCGACTCCACTCGCTGCAGCAGCTCAGCCCGTCGCGATTGGGAGGGCTCCAGCAGCGTTTGCCCGAGCAGGGCGGCGACGCTGCTTTTAAGCGATGGCTCCAAATGTCGCTGCATGCTGGTGTAGAGATCGAACAAGCGCAGCTCAGCGTCGTTATCGAGCATGATGGAGAACAGCAGCAGATCGGCGTGCAGCCGCTGCTCGCTCTTGAAAGCCTGTGCGGACAGCAGCTTGACCTCGCAGGCGAAGCCGGCTTCCTGCAGCAGCGCTTGCACAAGCAAAGCGTCTTCTTCGTACTGCATGATCGTACAGATGCGCAGCCTTTGGCCTTGGTAGTCGCTGCGCTTCACGAGCGCCTTCAGCCGTCCGGGTTCATAGGTATACGGCTCCGCCACCGGAGAAGACAAGCCTTCGCCGTACCGGATGAAGCTGTCGGCCGTGTAGATGGCGTCGCCGCCAAGCCTCTCCAGCAGCTTGCCGCGGTCCAAAGCGGCCATGACGAGTCCACGCAGCGCCGGGTCGTTCATCGGCCCCTGCTTCAGCAGGTTGAAGGTTAGAAACCGGCATGTAGCGCCCTGCTGTTGAACCTGCTCCCATTGGTTCGGCGCATCAAGGGGGAGCCGGAAATTATGGATGACCTGGAAGCTTTCCAGCGTTCGGTCGTAATCCTGCGTTTGCAAATTCGGGATATGCCACAGCTCCACCCGGTCCAAATGGGCCCGCCCTTGGAAATAGGAGGGGAATGCCTCCAGCATGCACAACGATTCGTCGAGATGCGTCAGCTTGAACGGCCCCGTGCCGACAGGGGCCAGCGCGAACGACTCCTGCTTGTCCTCGCAGGCATCGGCGGGCACAATCGACGCCCGGTTCGTGCCGGCAAACTGCAGGAACAGCTCGTTCGGCTCGGTTAAGCGCACGCTGACGGTTATCGGATCGACGACGTCGACGCGTTCGATCTGTTGATGAACCCAGCTGTACAGCGCGCCCTCGGACAAGCGCTGCAGCCTGATGAACGTGTAGGCCACATCCTCCGCTGTCAGTTCCCGCCCGTGATGAAACAGCACGCCTTTACGCAGATGAAACGTCCAGATTTTCCGGTCGGCGCTTACCTCCCAGGCGTGGGCGAGATGCGGTTCGATCGTTTGTGTGAGCCGGTTGTACCGCACGAGCGGGTCGAACAGCTGGTGCACAAGGTGCGCCTCCGTCGAGAAATGGATGGTCGCGGGATCGAGTGATTGCAGCGGCTGCGTTAACGGAAAGCGCAGCGTATCCAGCCGTTTGTCGCCAAGCACCTCGCTGGTAATGCCGAAATACCCGCTCAGCCAGCGGTGGAAGCTTTCCTTCACCGTTCCCTCCAGCGTCGAGAGGCTCAACTGCTCCAACGCACCGCGCAAATCTTTGCGCTCCACCAGTTCCTTGGCGAGCAGGAGGGCGATCTCCTCGGCCGGAACGCGGAAAGACAGCAGCGAGCGGTTGCTCCGCCCGCGCTTCGGCGTCCATTCCAGCCATCCGAGGTCCTGCATCTTTTTCAGCAGCAGCTGCGCATTGCGAGGGGAGCAGCCCAGCGCCTCGGCGAGCTCGTTCAAGGTGACGGAGAGCTCATGCTGAACCCCGGCGTGCGGATATTGATCATGCAGACGCATATAATGAGCGGCTAGCTTCATAGCAAACGATCGCCTCCAATTCAGTCTTATTAAAATACGAAATTCATGTTTCAAAAGTTGCTATTTTTATTCCTGTTTTACAAGGTACAATGATTCATATAGACGAACATCCCTATTGCGCCCTGAATATATAAAATTACCCATAGATGGGAGGAATTTTAGATGAATGCTTTGCTTCTAACGTTATCGTGGGAAGAACAATTGCTGCAGGAGGCGGAGAAGGACCTGCGAACTGCAGAAGACACAGGATCGCTGGCGTTGTCCGTTTGGGCCGTCGCCCAGCTCGCTTACGGTAGGCTGTGCGGTGTTAGCGCGCTGGAAGGCTTTCATGCCGACCCGTCGGAGACGTATCGGGGACTAGCGGAGCAACTCGGGCTTTCGCCTCAGCTTGAGCGGGAACTGTGCGCCGTCTATCAGGTTCACGAGCAGGTCGGGCAGGGCGCTTCGGCGTTGTCGGATTTGTTGAACGAGCCGTTATTGCGGGAGCTCGGAAGTCACCTTCTACGAATGCTCAGAGGTGCGAAGCAGCCGGAGGCTGAAGTCGTCCCCGCGATATTTCATCCTGCAAGGAGGGCCGCCGCCGGTGAAACTGCATTCGAACGAACGATTTAACGAGAAGAAGCTGCTGCTCGCCTCCTTAGGTTGTGGAGTTGTCCACCACTATCTCTTTTATGATCGAAGCTGGGACGTTTCCGTTCCGGTATTTGTGTTAGGTTTTTACTTGCTCTTCTATACAATGGCTCAAGGACATATCGGACGCAAAATGGACCCGTCGCTGCTGCTGCTCCTGCCGGTCGGGCTGCTCGCGCTCACGTATGCGCTGTATACGAATATGCTGTTTGCCGTCTTAAATGCGCTTGCGATCCCTTTCCTTGTCGTGCTGCATACAACCTGGCTGACCAGCCGGGGCGGTAAAGCGCCGATCTGGGTCCGCATGCTGGAGCAAGTGTTCGTCCAGACGCTGCTCTATGCCCCCAGGCCCTTTGCCGTCCTGTTCGGATGGATGTCCGTCAGGATGAAAGCCGGGCGCTCCAAGACGCTGATGAAGGTGCTGCTCGGCTTGCTTTTATCGGTTCCGCTGCTCGCCGCAGTGGTCGGGCTGCTGGCCTCGGCCGATACGATGTTCGATCGATCGCTGGCCCGGCTGCCGAATTTGTTTGAAGACGTAGAGCTGGGGCGTACCTTATTCCGTGCGTTGTGGATTGGCGCCATAACGGTCGGCGTGTTCGCTTACGTCGCCGGGCTGCTGCAGCCGAAGTTGTGGTCGTCGGCCCGGCCGGCATCTCCCTATATGCCGAAGACCGCAAGCGTCCCGTCCGCGAATGTCGAATGGGACGTCCTCGCTTCGGACGGCGCCGTCTCTCAGGCGACCGCTCCATCCGCAGCACCGTCCGATCTTCGTCTGGATCCGACGGTCGCGTCTACCGTGCTGATCGCGCTGAATGCCGTTTACTTGCTGTTTGCCTTCGTCCAGTTTTCATATTTCTTCGGCGGAGGCGGGGGAGCAGGCGCAGCCGCATTGCCCGAAGGGGTCACATACGCTTCCTATGCGCGCCAAGGCTTTGCCGAGCTCGTCGTCGTGACGCTGATCAACTTAACCGTGCTGATTACATTTCTATACGGCGTCCGCCGCCCGGGGCCGCTTGCATGGACGCTGCTGCGCACGCTGCTTGCGCTGCTGGTAGGCTGCACAGGCATTATGCTCAGCTCCGCCTACTTGCGTCTTTCTATGTACGAAGAAGCGTATGGATATACCGTCACCCGCCTGCTCGTCCATGCGTTCATGATATTCCTGCTCGTGCTGTTCGTGCTCGCTTTAGTGAAACTTTGGCGGGAGAAGCTGCCGTTGCTGCGATATTATGGGATAACGGCGCTCGCTGCCTACGTCCTGATCAATTACATGGGGATCGATGCGATGATCGCCCAGAACAATATCAAGCGTTACGAGAACAGCGGCGTCATCGACGTAGGCTATTTAGGAGGGTTGAGCTTCGAAGCGGTGCCGCACTTGGTCGACTTGCGGAAGAATCACCCGGAGCTGGACGCCGTGGAGGGTGTGCTGCATAACTTTACCTATCGGCTGGAACGACAAGAAGGCTCTGCGTCCTGGACGGAGTTTAACGTGTCCAAGCGAAGAGCCTCGCAGATGCTGCAACCGGTCAAGCCGGCTCGTTAGGAGCCTCGGCCTGCCGGGCGGCAGCAGTGTAATCCCGAATCGTTTCGGGAATCAGATGCAGGGAGGACAAAGTGAAGTAGGCGCCGACCGGAGCCACGTTGACCTCGACTTGATTGTAAGACCATTCAAGCTCCGCCGGCATGAAGATGGCATGGATACCGCAGGTGAGCGCCGGAATAATGTCCGTACGCAGCGAGTTGCCGATCATCCAGGTGCGGCTGCGGTCGAAGCCGTGCGAGCGGATCAAGCCGTCCAAAAACTCGGTGTTTTTGTGACGGGTGATATGTATCCGAGCGGCGAAATAACGCTCCAGCCCGGCTTCCTTGACCTTCCGCATTTGAATTGCCGGATCGCCGCCCGTATACAAATGCAGCTCATGGCCTTCGGCCGTTAAGGTGCGAAGCGTTTCTTCCATATAAGGATAAGGCTCGATGCTGTGGCCGTAAACCGAAGCGCCGAGCTCCATCAGCCTCTCGATTTCCGCTTCGCTTTTGTGGCGCCCGGTCAAGTCGGAATAGTAGTCGTACGTGTCGACGAACGATTGGGGGAAATGATCCGGCGAGAAGCCTTCGACCAGCACGCGCTCCAGGTCGATTTCCGCTTGCTTTTTCTTCACCTCGTCGATGGACAGCTTGTACCCGTGAAACCAGGCTTCCATCTGATCGGCGAACTGTTCCATGACTAAATCGAAAAATTTATTACAGTAAATTAGCGTGTCGTCCATATCGAAAAGGATGATTTGCTTCGTCATAGGCTTTTCTCCTGCTTTACCCGCGTATCCGCGTTTTTCCAACCATTATAGCATGGGGTACCCAAGGTTGCATCTTTGCCGGGTTTCATTCGGCCCGCGGGTGCTGCCCGGGAAGCCATGCGAGCAGGTTTCTTACCCGGCCTCCGAACCGCCGGCCAGCCGTATCGGTCCGTCCGAAGCAGCAGCGCCGCTCCCGGTCTCCGCCGGCGCTTCTTCCAGCCCGGTCATCGCGCTCAGTCCCTCGAATACCGCCCCTTTCTCGACGATAAGCTGTCCGGCGGCGATGCGCCCGGTTAGCTTTCCGGTCGAGGTGATGCGCACCATGCCTTCCGCGTGCACGGAGCCGTCCAATCGTCCGGCGACAATCAAGTCCTGCGTGCGAAGCTCCTTGCAGCTCACGGCTCCCTTCTCGCCGATCGCCACCTCGCCGTTCGCATGTAAGGTGCCGATGAATTCGCCTTCGATCCGCAGATCGGCTTGAGACGTTATGACACCTTCCATCCGACTGCCTTCGCTGATTAAAGTGACGGCGCCGTTCCCGCGCGAGCGGTTGCTCGGTTTACCGAATAATCCGATCATGATTTCGTTTTCTCCTCTTTCGTTCGTTCCATCGGCAAATAGCCGGACGGATCGGTGCTTTTACCGCCAAGCAGCACTTCGTAATGCAGGTGCGGGCCGGTGCTGCGCCCGGTCGTGCCGAGCTTGCCGATCGGGTCGCCTTTGTCCACGAGGTCGCCCTTACGGACAGTCGCCCGGTTCAAGTGCATGTACCACGTAAGCAGCCCGGACGTATGCTCCACGATGACGTTATGACCGTGGAGCTTATCGTAGCCGACCTCATGCACGACACCGCCGCCCGCCGCGTAGACCGGGTCGTCCAGCTTGCCGGCGATATCGACCCCGCGATGGAAGCTAAGCTTCTTTGTGAAGGGATCCTGGCGATAGCCGTAATTTGAAGTGACGATGCGAGAGTCGGTCGGCCATAACGTCGGCGTCCTCCGCAGCCGTTCTTGCTTTTCCTGCAACTGCTGTCTGGAATCGGACAAGCTCGTCTCCAGCTTGTTCATTTCGTTTTGCAGCGCCATGTAGGCGGCCCCTGTCGCCATCGCTAAGCGCCGGATTTCCTCATGGGTGACGGGGACGGCCGGACCTCCCATGCCGAGCGCGGCGGAGGCAGCCTCCGTGCCTGCGGTCGAGGCTTCGCCCGCAGGCAGGCCGCCGCTTTCCGCGTTTTTCTCCGCGCTGACAGGGGCCAGCTTCTGCAAATCCTCCTCGAGCTTCTTCATCTGCGCAACTTGACTATGAACCTCGGCCGCTTGCTTCGACAGCATGTAGATGTCGTTCTGCAATTCTTCAATTCTTCGATTCTTGCTTGTTAACGCTTGCTCCAGCTTAGCCGTTCGACCGCTCAATTCGCTGGTTTTCAGAAACGTTGAAGCGGCCGTGTGCGCATGCTGCAAGTAGAGGAATGCAGCCGCTCCGACCGTGATCATGACGGAGGCGGCCACGCTACATACGACACCCCGGGCCAATTTGAGGCGAACGACGCTGCCGTTCGCTTCGGGAATGATAACGAACGTCAGCTTATTTTGAAACCACTTGAAATTCATGACGACTCCTTTCGGTATGTTGGCCGCCGGCGGGCGGCAATTAGATGGCATTGAACGTATGTTGTCAAGAAATAAGCTTCCCCCACATAGATTTGTACTAGAACGTGATGTGAAGGGGAACGGAGGGAATTCCATTGTCGTTTTTAAGAACAAGCCGCATGACTTTACAGGAGCGGCTCGCCCAGCATGTAAAATTCGAGGTCGCTCTGCAAGCCGAAGGCTTCGCCAGCGAGCCCGGCGTGCTGCAGAAAGTCGGCAAGCGCTTCATGCGCGTCAACAACCAATATTTCGTTCCGAGTACGATGCAGGAAATCGTACTGCTCGGCGCTTCGCTGAAAGTAACGGGAGCGGCTGCAAGCATCCGCACGACCTATGCCGGCACGTTCGAAGCGAAGCTTGTCCGGACGGGCTTCGATTTCATCGAGCTGCTCGTTACCCGGGAAGAAGAGGAAGAAGAGCTCCGGATGCTTATTCCTCTGAATCAGGTCATCAGCGTCGAACGAATCGGGTAACGACACCGGGTTATGTCTGGGACGAATGCCGAACCACGAACTTCTTCGCCGCTCTCATTTCCATGTGGGAGGTTACCACCGCTCCGACCAAGCAAATGGCGTAACCGATCCCGCTTAGCGTTCCGACGACAGCGTATGTCATCCCGAGCCAGATGCCTAAGAATACCAGGCATGCGCTCAACAGCAGCAGCACATTCCCGGCCGTAATCCAGGTGGAGTGCCGGATGCACTCGATCCGGTTGATGAACCGGGAGCTGGTGGTAGCGTCGGAACGGCCTTGCGCAGGTTGTTCCTGCTGCTTGCCGGGCGATGGCGTCCCGCTCTGCGCCTGGTCCAGGCGCAGCTCCCGCACCGGGTATTTGCGCATGAACAAGAGCAGCGCGGCGAGCAGCAGCGGTTGATAGCCGAGAATGATGACAGGGGAGCTGTAGTTACCGAAACTGAACACCTCGGCCGCACTGTCGAAGGCGAGCAGCGTAGTCAGCAGCAAAAACAAGCTGACGGGCGAATTGATCGACGTATAATCCCGTTCCTTCAACAGGCTTGCGATGCCCGTCAACATCGCCAAGTAGAGCAAAATATCTTTACACGCGGTGATCGGATACCAGATGCTAAGGATAAACAGATCGACGCGGTCTAAAAAATCGGTAATGTGAATGTGTTGGACCAAGCTATAGTTCGGATAAACCATATGGCCCGGGATGACCGGTCCGAGCACAAGCACCTGCAAAAGCAAAGACAACGTCAGCAGGAAAGTGGCGATGAGAGTGCCGTGACGAAACGCCGAACGGATTTGCTTCGAGCTCCAGATCGTATGCAGGAAAGCGCCGACGAACAGAATATCGCCGAACCAGCCGATCCCGAGCACGTTGGCATAGAAGTATTCGACGGGTTTGACCGTTAAGGCTGGCCGGATTAATTGCGTGTCCAATTCGTTCGATAACAAGAACGGCATGGACAAGAGCAGCACGAAGAAGAAGGGGAAGAACAAGTCGTTAACCCTTCCTACGACTTCAACGCTCGTCCTTCCATAGAAGGCGAGCAGCAGCACGAATAGCAGCACAAGAATTTCTTGAGGAGTGTTCGGCAGAAGGATCGTGCCGATGAACTTCCCGAACGCACGCAAATCCCGCATAAGCACCATCCATAAGTGAACGAGGATCAGCAGGTTGGCGCAAGTGCCGATCCATCGGCCGAATACGATCGTGGTAATTTCGAACAGATGCTTCTGTGGAAATCGTCGGGCCAACTGTGTCAAGACGAACCCGATCAGCAGTGCGTATAAGCCCGGAAACAAATAAGTCAGCCAGGCGTCGATTCTGCCTAGTCGGATGAGCTCATGTTGAATGCTGATCAATCCGCCTCCGGAGAGCAGCGAAGCGATTAACCAGGCGAATTGCCGGTGGTTAATAATTTGTATTTGGGCTGGCATCCTGTCACTCCCTCTTTAGCTGGAAGCCTTGTTAACCATGAATGAGTGAGAACATCCACGGAGAAACGTGGGCGATGAAAAATTGGGTCGGCATCGGGATCTTGTATCCCAAAAGAACAGCTGCGTACAAGCCGAAGGTCATGGCGTACAGCAAAAAATAGAGCCTGCGCATCCCCCGTTTGAGGGTGGACCAATGCTTCAAATTTAAAAACATCAGGATAAGGGACAGCACGAGGAAAAGAACCATGAACTGTAAGTTCATTCTGCATCCTCCGATTTTGTAACGTTATCGTAAATCAATCCGGTTTCCGACAAGATGCTTTTCACCTTAATGTTAAATTTGGCAGTCTTTAAGCCGTTCGGCCATTCGTTCTTGAAACGCTCGGTCCACAAATTCGGATAGGCGCGCCATACGTAGGCCCCGAGCTGAGCCGAGTCGCAATTGTTGTCGATCATCTGCTTTAACGTGTCTTCAACGGATTTTTTCATTTGTTCGGCAAGCCGCGCCTCCATGAGATGGATCTGATCGGCCCGGGTAAAGTCTTGAGTCCCCGTGCTTTCCAACAACTTCGCTTTCGTTATCAAATTGATGTCGAACTGCAATTGGTTGCCGGCTAGTCTTGCTTGCACATCGCTGTGGGCCTCAAAAATCCGAACGGTAATGTCCGTATTCTCCACATGCAGCGTAATGGAGACGTTAACGAACCGCTCTTTCAACAAGGCTAAGCCCGCGGCTGCCCGCCCTTCCAACGTATCGACCATCTTGTCACCGCGGAATTGGCTGTAGCCGAGCACTTCGACTTCTTTGGAAGGCTTGGTCCCTTTCTCGGATTCCCGGACGCCCATATAGATGGCGACGGGGTCGCCGCCCGGCGAACTGAGCGCCAGCGCAAAATCTTTCATGTTCATGTCGATAATCACTTTCGATTTGGCCAATTCACGAATCGCTTCCGAAGGAAATCGTTCGAACTGCGGGCTGGCCTGCAGCAGCTCGTAGGCTTTACCTTTGGTGACGATGAAATAGGTGGTCATCCGGCTTTCGGGCGACCGGGGAGTCGCGTCAAATACTTTGAACACGCCTGCTTTGGCTAATTGTTCTCCAATCAAGACCGTCCGACGATGCGCCAGAAACATACGGCGCGGCATGCGGTTCTGCAGCTTGGCTTGCGCTTCGCGGTACGTTTTGCCGACCTCCGAATCGATATAGTAGCTCTTATCGCCGGCGGTGCCGCCGCCTCCCCCCGTAGCCCCGCCCATCGAACCCGGCAGCGGCACCATGACACTGTACCGAATCGATCCGTCCTTTTCGATGTCGAGGGCGGTAGAGAGGATGAAGGCCAGGTCGTTGACTTCGGTCCGGTCCCAGCAGCCGGGCAGCAGGAGAATCGCTGTGGCTAGCAAGCCGAATCGAGACCAAGTACGAATCATGATTCATCCTCCTCTCCGTGACCATGATTCTCATGGCGGACGTGCTTCCCGCGTTGTCCGGACTGCTCCATAATTTCATCCACAACGTCGTCACTCATGCGCCGGCTGTCTTGTACAGGCAGATAGGCCGGACGCTTCTTCATCGCCCACCAGGGCGCACGGATGACGATATCCTTCAGATCCGAAGAAGAGAGCGGACCGAGCGGCGATAAATAAGGGATACCGAACGAACGCAAGGACGCCATATGGCCGATAATCAGCAGCACGGAGGTCATGATACCGTACATGCCGAACAACGAGGCGGCGATAATGATGGGAAAGCGGAGCATGCGCACCGCAATCGCACCATTAAAGCGCGGGATGGTGAAGGAAGCGATCCCCGTGATCGAGACGATGATAACCATAGGCGCCGATACGATGCCCGCCTGAACCGCCGCTTGCCCGACCACCAGAGCGCCTAAGATCGAGACGGCGGAGCCAATGGTCTTGGGCAGACGGATTCCGGCTTCCCGCAGCGCCTCGAACGTTACTTCCATAATGAGAGCTTCCACGACGGCGGGGAACGGGATTGCTTCGCGCGACGCCGCAACGGATAACAGCAGCGTTGTCGGCAGCAAGTCCTGATGGTAGGTCGTAATGGCTACGTATAACCCCGGCGTAAGAAGAGAGAGCATCAGGAAGAAGTAACGTAACCACCGGACCAGGGTGGCGATTTGGAAACGTTCGTAATAATCCTCGCTCGCTTGCATAATTTCGGCGAAGATGAACGGCACGAGCAGTACGAATGGCGTGCCGTCGACAATAATCCCGACTCGGCCCTGCAGAAGGGCGCCGGCAACCATGTCGGGACGCTCGGTATATTGAAGCTGCGGAAATGGCGAGTAAGCCGAATCTTGAATGAATTCCTCCAAATAACCGGATTCCAGAACCGCATCGATGTCGATTTTCTCCAGCCGCCCGATGACTTCTTCCACGATCTTCGGGTTCGCCAAATCATCCAGATAGGTGACGATTACGTTGGTGTTGCTCTCCCGTCCGATGATCATCGGTTTCATCTTCAGATGAGGCGTCTTCAGCTTGCGCCGAATCATCGACGTGTTGGTCCGGATATTTTCCACGAAGCCTTCCTTCGGACCGCGTACGACGGATTCCGTTTCCGGCTCGTTGATCGACCGTTTCTCCATCCCCCGGATGCCGAGCAGCAGCGCCTGATTGTTGCAGTCGACGATCAAGCCCGTGTCGCCGCCGAGAATCGAGAGCAGCAGATCTCCGTAATTGTCCGCCTTCTGAAGCTGGGAGACGGGCAGCACCTTCTCCGAAATGTTATCGATGATGCTTTCTCCGCCCTCAAGAATCATGAGCGCCCTCATCGCTTCATGCACTTCTTCCGTCTTGGCCATCCCGTCTACGAAAAAGAGGATGGCTCTCAAACTGTCCTGGAGCTTAAATTCCCGAATGACGAAGTCGGAGCAGTCCTCAAACAAATCCTTCAAATATCGGTTGTTATCCTCGAGCTCCAAAGAGATCGGGACGGAACGCAGCTCGTCGATGAATCGGTAATCTTTTTTGAAAAGCGAGTGCTCGTCGCTGCTCTCCTTTTTCTTCCGGCCTCTCGTCGTCACCATGACGCTTCCTCCCTTCTCGCGGTAACAGAGCCAAGCTTTGCCTTTCCCATGTCCGGTATATTTTTCACCAAACTCAAAAATTTATGACAGCGATGATGGAAAAAGCCGGATAAGAAAGAAAAAGCCGGGGTTTGGGAGGAATCAGGTATCCAGAGAGTGGTTAAGCTAGAAAAGAATTTTGAAGAAGGAAGCGGTATCCTGCATCCGTATGAGGAGGTGAAGCGGTGCTTTGGCTCGTCATCGCACTTGTCCTGTTTGTCATTCAAATTTTGACGATTCTCATAGGGGAGTTCCGGCACCCGTCCAAGGCGATGGCCTGGTTATTTGTTTTGTTCATTATTCCGGTGATCGGGTTCGTTGTCTATTATTTTTTGGCAACTGAATATTCCCAGCGGAAAAAAGTAAAACGAAAAGGGCTTCGGCTCGTAAAGGATATTCGGCACATGGGGAAGAAGCAAATCCCCTTCGATGTGGAGATTGAGGAGGAGCGGCTTCAAGGGTGGCGGCAGGAGCCCCGGTTGTTCGCGCTCTTGAATAACATGCCGGGTTCGCAAATCATGATGCGCAACGAAGTGAAGGTGCTGACGAATGCGTCAGTCGCCTATCCGGCGATACTGGAAGCGATGGAGAAGGCCGAGCGCTTCATCCATTTCGAATTTTATACGATCCGGCACGACGCGACAGGCCGGAAGTTTCAAGACGTGCTGATGCGCAAAGCGCGCGAAGGCGTTAAGGTACGGTGCATATTCGACGGAATCGGCAGCTACCAGCTCAGCGAGAAATTCATTGGTGAACTGAAGCAAGCGGGCTGCGAGGTGTATTTCTTTTTGCCGGCGTTGATCGCCTTCTTCGATAAGCGGATCAATTACCGGAATCACCGGAAAATCGTCGTGGTCGACGGCTTGAAGGGTTTTCTGGGCGGCATGAACATCGGGGATGAATACTTGGGCGGCAATCCGAAGCTCGGGTTTTGGCGCGATACGCATATAGCATTCGAAGGGGATGCGGTCTATGCGCTGCAGAATACGTTCTTGACCGACTGGCATTTCGTCAGCGGCTATCGTTTGACCGATACGGGCTTGTTTCCCGAGCACGAATGCGCCGGCCGGAAGCCGGTGCAAATTTTGTCCAGCGGCCCGGATGCTCATTGGGACACGGTTCTGGAGATGTACTTCGGAGCGATTACGACAGCGAAGAAGCGGATCTTTATCACGACGCCTTATTTTATTCCGGAGGCCAGCATCATCATGGGGTTGAAAACGGCGGCCATCAGCGGCGTCGACGTGCGCGTCATTTATCCGAAGAAGCCCGATTCGCGGATCGTTAACTACGCCTCGTTATCGTTTATGGAAGAACTGATGCAAGCGGGGGTTCGCTTCTACGCTTACCACAAAGGATTCGTTCATGCCAAAGTGATCCTGATCGATCATCTGCTCGCCTCCGTCGGCACGGCCAACATGGATATGCGCAGCTTCTACAGCAATTTCGAAATGAACGCGGTTTTATTCGATAAGGAGACGCTGCAGCGTATCGAATCCGATTACTTGCAGGATTTGAAGGATAGCCGGGAGCTGAAGCTGGACCAGTTCGAAAGACGCTCCCGGTATCAGAAAGGCAAGGAAGTGGTAGCGCGGCTCTTATCGCCGCTTATGTAGGAGGCAGGATGGAGAGAACGTGGTCCAGGCTTTGCGGAGGGACGGCGGCGATCAGATCGCCCTTTTGCTGCAGCCGTTCTACGATGTTCAACAGATGAAATTCCCGCGGATCGCAGCGCAGCCGAACTTCGCTCCAATCCAGCGGCGTCGAGACCGTGGCATCCCGCCGGGCACGCGGCGTGTAGGGGGCGGATAACGTTTTACCGTACCAGTGCTGCAAATAATCGATATAAATCTTCGTCCCGCGATCCTTCTTCAGGCGCTCGACGGTGAACAGCCCGGGATACTTCTGAACGGCATACTGGGCGACGAATGCGCCGATCCGTCTCAGCTGTTCGAACGTATATCCGCGCTCCGCCGGAATCGGCACGTAAATTTGTACGCCGGTGGCGCCCGACGTCTTCGGGATGGAACGGATGTTCATCTTGTCGAGAATGTCCCCGATCACCTCCGCAGCCTCCATAATGCGCGGCTCCGGATCAAGGCTCGGATCGATGTCGATCAGCCATTCCACCGGCAGCTTTTCGCCGATCCGGTGGAAGGACGGGTGAAACTCCAGACAAGCGAGATTGCCGAGCCACAGCAAGGTCGGCAGCGAGTCGAGATGCACGTAGCGAATGTCCTCCAGCGTCGCCGTTTTCACGAAATGGGGCGTAGGCTCCGGGGCGTTTTTTTGATAAAACGACTTGTCGTTCCACCCGTGCGGAAAGCGGATCGTCGTCAAATACCGGTCGCGGCAGTATTTCAGCAAATAGGGGGCGAGCTGTGCCAATTTCTCCAGATACATCGCTTTCGTAATGTTCTTCTCCGGCCATAACAGCTTCTCCGGATTCGTCACGGTAAGCTCCTGGCCGTCGATTGTGATCGTCCCTTTCGCCGGCGGTCGTTTCGTCGTGGGGCTCAATCGGCGTCCCTTCTTTCCTTGTCGGATTGCCGTTATTATCCGTTGCCGGAGAGGGAACTATACGGGTGTTTCGTCAAGGCGTGGCCTACTGCTTCTGCTGCTTCCCGGTCTCCGGTTTATGGAAGAACAGCTTCATCATGGGCGGAGTCACAATCGTGGTGACCAGCACGACGACGACGATCACAGAAAACAACTCGGGTTGAAGCAGATTGCTTTCCAAACCGATAGCCGCAATGATGAGTGCAACCTCTCCGCGGGATACCATAGCTGCGCCAATCCCTAAGGAACTCCTCCATGAAAATCCGGCTAATTTCGCTCCGATCGCCGACCCGGCCAGCTTCGTTGCTATGGCGAGCAGGCTTAGCCCGATAATGAGCCCGATATGCTGTGCGATTCCGCTAAATTCAGCGGTTACACCGATCGATGTGAAGAAGACGGGAACGAAGATGGAGTAGCCGATCGTTTCGACTTTTTCCGTTATCTCATGCTTGTATTTTGTCAAGCTGATGGCAACACCGGCGATATAGGCTCCGATGATAGCGGCCACGCCTGCATATTCTGCTAAATACGCATAAACAAAGCAAATCATTAAACCTGCGGAAATGACCGCCTCCGTGACGCGAAGGGGCGCGAATTTTTTCAGAACCCAAGGAACGACTTTCCAAGCCAGAAGGATGGCCACCGCGAAGAATGCAACCTTCTTCAGAATGACGGTCCCCAGATGGACATCGCCGCCTGCAAAGCTCATGACAAACGCGAGCGCAATAACGACGAGAATGTCGTCGATCACGGCCGCGCCCAATATGGTGGTCCCTTCGCGCGACTTTAATCTGCCCATTTCCTTCAACGCTTGAACGGAGATGCTCACGCTTGTAGCCGAGAGCAGCAGTCCAAGGAAGATAGACTCGGTCGGAGCCAGACCGATGGTCATACCGGCCAAATACCCCAGTGAAAAAGGTACAACGATGCCGCTAACCCCTACGAAGGCTGAAGCTTTCCCGGTACGCTTGAACTCTTCCGTGTCCGTTTCCAGCCCTGCAATGAACATCAGCAAGATAACGCCGATTTGACTGATTTCTTTCAAAATATCCGTGTTGGTGATAATCCCAAGCACGCTTGGTCCTAAGAAGATACCGATGAGAAGCTTGCCCAGCACGGAGGGTTGTCCCAGCTTGACGCTGAGGTCTCCGGCGATTTTGGAGGCAAGCAAGATGACGGCTAGTTGAAAAATAAGCATGATGATTCCACCTTTCATTTTTTATTCTTTGTGGGAGTACGAAAAAAATACAAAAAGAGCCTGTCAAACCATAGCCGCTAAAATGAACATAGCAAGGCCAGGGTGACAGACTCCTCCGAAAAACAATGTTAGATTTAATTGTTAAGGTAACACGTGCAAGGACTTGATACTTATACGATGCCAAGATGTAAAGGTTTCATAACCGGGCCGTTAAATCAGGCTACAAACCATTATGCTATTGACCGGTTGCGACGAATTGTTCCACACGCGCCTTGATGGCATCGCGAACCTCACGAAATTTGGCCAGGATCTCTTCCTCGGTGCCCGTCGCTTTAGCCGGATCCTCGAAGCCCCAGTGCCATTTCACAACATGCTTATTCGAGATGACGGGACAATGCTCATCCGCATGTCCGCAAAGCGTAATGACATAATCGGCCTTGTTCAACAGCTCGGGATCGATCACATCGGAGGAATTCCCGCTAATGTCGACGTTCGCTTCCTTCATGACCTGTACCGCTCTCGGATTCAAGCCGTGTGCCTCCAAACCGGCGCTTTTCACCTCATAGTTGTGGCCGCCGAGCGCTTTCAGAAACCCGTCGGCCATTTGGCTGCGGCAAGAATTGCCTGTGCATAAGAAGTAAACCCGTTTTTTATCCATGATAAGCTCTCCTTTTGAATTACATTTGAAGTTCAACCGAGTCTTACGAAATCACGCTTAGCCACAAATAAAGCCCTGTTAAGGTGATCAGCAAAGTGGGAACGGTCAGCAAGACGCCTATTTTAAAGTAATACCCCCATGTAATGGTGACCCCTTTCTTGGACAAAACATGGAGCCACAGCAGCGTTGCCAAAGATCCGATCGGTGTGATTTTCGGTCCAAGATCCGAACCGATGACATTCGCGTAGATCAGCGACTCCCGAATAACAGCGGTCGTATTCGTGCCCTGAATAGCCAACGCATCAATCATGACGGTAGGCATGTTGTTCATCATGGACGATAGCAGGGCGGCAATGAACCCCATTCCTATTGTAGAAGCAAACAGGCCTTGATCGGCAATCCTTTGTATAAGTCCACCCAATATATCCGTCAACCCGGCGTTTCGGAGTCCGTACACGACGACGTACATCCCTATCGAGAAAATGACGACCGCCCATGGCGCCTCTTTGACGATGCGTTTCGTTTCCATATGCGGACTTTTCCGCGCGGCCGCAATAAACGTAAGAGCGGCGGCCAGCGCAATAACCGAAACAGGCAAAGCGATGAACTCGCTTAGAAAATAGGCAGCCAGCAGCACCCCCAGGATCACCCATGATAATCGAAACAACCGGATATCTTTGATCGCCTCGTGAGGCTTCTTGATGTCCTCATAGCGATAGGCTTCGGGTATGCTTTTGCGGAAATACAGATACAGTACAAGCAGGCTGGCAAGCAGCGAAAAGAGGTTCGGTACGATCATCCGGCTCGCATATTCCGCAAAGCCGATTCCAAAATAATCGGCCGACACGATATTGACCAGGTTGCTGATGACAAGCGGCAACGAGGTTGTGTCCGCAATAAAGCCGCTGGCCATAATGAACGGCAGAACCTTGTTCTCTTCAAATTTCAACGCTCTCACCATAGCCAATACGATAGGCGTCATGATCAGAGCTGCGCCGTCATTGGCGAACAAAGCGGCAACCGCCGCACCCAACAACCCCATATAGACGAACATCAGAACGCCGTTGCCCCCGGCCAAACGGGCCATATGAAGCGCCGACCACTCGAAGAACCCAATATCGTCAAGTATAAGAGAGATGAGGATAATGGCCACGAAAGCTAAAGTGGCATTCCATACGATACCGGTAACGGTCCATACGTCAGTGATGGAAACTACACCGCATAGAAGCGCTGCAACAGCGCCGCCGCTTGCAGACCAGCCGATGCCTAGTTGTTTCGGCTGCCAAATGACGAAAATCAACGTAATGGTAAAAATCAATAATGCGGCGATGGCCATGAGTTCCTCCTGTTGGTTAACAAATCCCTTTTACTTGAAGCACTTTTTCTTTAAACGAAGGGAGATAGTTTAATGTCTCCTCCAAATACGGTTTGTCGCTCACGTTAAGAGCATAGTAAACCCATTGTCCTTTTCTGGTTTCCGTAACTAACCCCGCGGCTTTCAGCTTGCGCAGATGCTGACTTACGTTAGGCTGGGTCGACTGTAAAATTTCAACCAGGTCGCACACGCACATTTCCCGTTCTTTCAGGCATGCAAGAATGGTCAAGCGGGACTTGTCGCTAAGCATCTTATAATGTTCGGCCATGACCTCCAATTGCTCCACATTCAACCTCCCTAAGCACGCTTTTGCTGCTCCTTAAATCATAGTATAAATATATAATCAATTACTTATATAATCAATGGCTTATATTTTAATTTTGTGTAAAGACACGGATGCGTACCGGCTACATGATTGGACTTCAAATGACTAAAGCTAAGGAGAGAACTTGATGAGTCATGAAACAGCTGAAGGAGGCGCTATGATTTTAAAGCCGGTCGTTCCATTCGAACCTATAAACACCGATAAACTTCCAGCAGGGGATCATTGGGTTGCGCAAGTAAAGTGGGACGGAGTTCGCATGTTATCCTACTTCGACGGATCGAACGTCCAATTGGTGAATCGGAAATTAAATAATCGTTCCCTGCAATATCCTGAGTTTTTGTCTCCCTCCCGGTACTGTACGGCTTCTTCGTTTATATTGGACGGCGAATTCATCGCATTTGACGATAACAAACCGTCGTTCCATGAGATTATGAAGCGCGATAGCTTGAGAAAAAAACAAAGTATAGAGCTCGCGGTCGCTCAAACCCCCGTCACGTATATGGTATTTGACATTTTATTCTGCAATGGAGCATGGGTAACAGACCGAGCTCTTTCGGAGAGACAACAAATTTTACAAGACCTGATCATTTCGCAGCCCGACGTCCAGACCGTTCAAAACTTTACCGACGCCGAAGGATTGCTGGCCGTCATGATCGAGCATCAAATGGAAGGGGTCATCTGCAAGAAGCTGGACAGCTCCTACGCGATAAACGGGAAAGATAAGCGCTGGCAGAAGCGTAAAGTATTTTGGGATCTTTTTGCGGTAGTGGCAGGCGTTACTTTCAGGGGGGATGTCGTTAACTCCTTGCTGCTTGGATTGTATGATCGGGAAGGAAAGCTGTACTACATCGGTCATGCAGGCACCGGTAAGGTCACCCATCGCGAGTGGCGTGAATTGACGCAAAGAGTGGCCCCTCTTGCTACTAGAGTTAAACCGTTTGCCAATGAGCCTGAGAGAAGCAAAGATGCTGTTTGGGTAACCCCGGAAATTGTCGTTAAAGTACAGTTTTTGGAGTGGACTCCGGGGCAAACGATGAGGCATCCGAGTATTCAGGCTTTTGTCGATATACCTCCAAATCAATGTACGATGAAGCAAATTGTACATGAATAAAACAGGGGGCTGCCGCACAAATAAACCTAGCCGAATCAGCCAGGTTTATATCATGCCGGAGACTTTCCGACGGTCTATCCGTTTACGACGGCACGGTTTCCTTGTCTTTGGCCTTGCCTTTTGTGCTTTTGGCTCTCGATTTCGGCTTGTCCGGTTTGGCGCGGTCTGCAGGTAAAGGCGTCGGCTCCGACGAGACAGGCTTGACCGCTTCCAGACTTGCTTGCAGGGCCGACATTAAATCGATAACGTTCGCACGGTGCGGCTCCGGCGCCACGCTGATTTGCTGGCCCGACACCTTCTGCTCGATGGCCTGCAGCACGGCGGCCCGGTAATCGTCCTTATACTTCTCCGGCTCGAAGGGCGTGGAAAGCTGACTGATCAGCATCTTCGCCATGTCGAGCTCCTTGTCGTTGACGTTGCTTTGCTCCGGCAAATTCGGAACCTGATCCACAGATCGTATCTCATCGGGATAAAAGATCGTTTCCATCGCAATGCAGCGGTCGATAATACGGATAGCCGCCAAGCTGCTCTTCGATCGGATCGATACTTTCGCTATGCCGATTTTGCCGGTTTGCTTCATCGCTTCCAGCAGCAGACTGTAAGCGCCGGCCCCCGTTTCATTCGGCGCCAAGTAATACGTCTTCTGGAAATAAACCGGATCGATTTCCGACAAATCCACAAAGTCGAGAATTTTAATCTCTTTTGTCACCTCGCCGGTCAGCTTCTCCAGTTCGTCCTTCTCAAACAAGACGAAAGCGCCCGGCTCATACTCATATCCGCGCGAAATTTCTCCCCATTCGACTTCTCTCTCGCAGTGCTGGCATTTTCTCACGAAGTTGAGCGGCGTGTTGCATGCGGTGTGAATCATTCTCATTGAGATGTCTTTATCTTCCGTGGCCGAGAACATCTTAACCGGCACATGCACAAGACCGAAGCTGATTGCGCCTTTCCATACGGTATGCATAAGCAAGCCTCCTTTGGACCGAAGTGCGGGCCCTTTTCCATAGTATGCGCAGAGAGGGCTCCACTCATTGAAGGTTTGGCTGGGAAGTTTTTTGCGGCTTCCGCCCGGCGAATGGACGAAAGCTTCGCCGGACAAGCTACCGTGTAAGGAGCTTGTCGGCTCTTTAGCGTATTTAAACGATGAGAGGAGGGTGAATACGGGTGAGCGAAGCGAACACATCCGGCGGTTTGGAAACAAACGATTCCACGCTTGAGGGAAGAGACTCGCATTTTATGGACATCGATCGGATGATCAACGAAGGTCTTGGTGGAGGCAACGTTACTCTGCACAACGGCCTGATCGACGATTCGACAACGGATACGATGGATCATCCCGACTCGGTGACCGGAGGTGAGGAACGATGAGAGTGCATCGGGCGCAAGAAATTTTGAACGCCGAGACGAAGATCGAGGTTGAATTCAACGGCGTTCCCGTCTGGATCGATAGCGTGGACCTGGAGCAGAAAACGGCCAAAGTGCACGCTGAAGATCAGCCGGCCGATGTGAAAGTCGTTCCGGTCGAAGCGCTGCAGGAGATCGAATAGAAGACGATCGAACGAAAGCCAGGCTTCCCGGCTTGCGCGAGCTTCCACGCCCGTGCGAGCCGGGAAGCTTTTGTGTTGCTACGAACCATTCGCAAGGTCTATAATGGGGTCATTACGTATTGCGGAGGCGGATATTTTTGGGAACGGTCGATGAATTTGCGCTGATCCGCTTGCTGACCGGCGGCAAGCAATCGACCGCCTTTCAGCGGGAGGGCGGAGTTGAGACCGGGATCGGTGATGATGCGGCGGTCGTGAATGTGAATCCGGGCACACAGTTGATTCTAACCTGTGACACGATGACGGAAGATATTCACTTCAAGCCTGTGACGATGCGATCCAGGGACATCGGGTTCAAAGCGATGGCTTCGGCGGTCAGCGACATTGCGGCGATGGGCGGCAAGCCCAGGTTCGCGCTGGTTGCACTCAGCTTGCCGAGGCAAACGCCTTTGGAACGGGTTCGCAGCTTATATGAAGGTTTGTATGATTGCGCCAACCGCTACGGCGTTCGCGTCGTTGGCGGAGACACGACCTCCTCGAGCGGCGGCATGACCGTATCGGTGACGGTTATCGGCGAGACGGCCGCCGGTCAGGCGCTGCTTCGTTCGTCGGCGAAAGTGGGAGATGTTGTTTTCGCCACGGGGTACTTGGGGCGTTCCGCTGCAGGACTGGACTGGCTGTTGCAACGCAATCTGCCGCTTGAGCCCGAGGGAGCGGATGCCGAATCGCTCGCCTATGCGAAGCTGGTGGAGGCGCACTGCCGTCCGCTTCCGCAAATCGAAGCCGGGCTCGCGCTTCGCCAGTCCGGCCTGTGCCGCGCCCTTAACGACGTGAGCGATGGATTATCGAGTGAAGCATGGGAAATCGCTGAAGCATCGGGCGTGGGAATTGATTTGATCGAAGAGAGGATCCCGATTGCGGACGAGCTTTATACCTACGCGGCAGCCTCTGGCAAAGACCCGCTCGACTATGTGCTTTACGGAGGCGAAGATTACGAGCTGCTGGGCACCGCTCCCGCGGAGCATGCCTTGGAGCTGCAGATTGCGCTTGGCAAGGCGGGTGTTTCTCTTCACCTGATCGGTTACGTGAACGGCGAGCATTCAGGCGTACGTTTGATTCGCAGCGGCGGCGAAGTCATGCCGCTTGACAAGAAAGGGTATAATCATTTTAACGACGTCGGCGGAAAGGACGGGGTGTAACCATGTCCTCATATGTATTTATCGCACATGGGCTGGAGGATACCGTCAAGCTTGCGGCACGATTGGCCTCGTTGTTTGTGCCGGGGACGGTTATCGCGCTTGACGGCGAACTCGGGGCGGGCAAGACGGCATTCTCTCAAGCCGTCGCGAAGGCGATCGGCGTGGAAGAAGTGGTCAACAGCCCCACGTTTACGATTATTAAAGAGTACGAGGGAACGAAGCTCCCTTTTTATCATATGGATGTGTACCGGTTGTCCTTGGAGGAAGCGGACGAGCTTGGGCTTGACGATTACTTCTACGGCGAAGGGATTACGCTGATCGAATGGGCTTCGCTTATCGAGGAGCTGCTTCCTCCCGAGCGTCTTTCGATTCAGTTGGAGCACGGGGAGAACCAGTCCCGCCGCTTTCGTATCGTCCCGAAAGGGGAGCCGTATCGGCAATGGTGCATACAGTTAAAGGAGAACGGATTGTTATTATGATGACAGCGGCGCGGCAATACGATGATGAACTATGGATGCTTTCGGTCGATACGTCCACGACGTCGATGACGACGGCGCTCTCGCGCGGCGGCGAATGGACCGGAGAACTTACCTCCTATGCGGAGCGGAA
Source organism: Paenibacillus sp. JCM 9796 (assembly GCF_055379675.1). NCBI lineage: Bacteria > Bacillati > Bacillota > Bacilli > Caryophanales > Paenibacillaceae > Paenibacillus > Paenibacillus sp. JCM 9796. Next base: position 2,171,262 of record NZ_AP043723.1, on the reverse strand, counting down.
CCATTCGTTATATTTGGTACCCACCCTGCAGAAGCTGATGGCTGAAGCCGGTATCCGGCCGAAGGAGCTGTCTGCCTTTGCGGTCGGCGTTGGTCCGGGCTCGTATACGGGCGTACGGATTGGCGTCACCGTGGCCAAAACGTTCGCATGGACGCATAACCTCGCTTTAATCGGGGTATCGACGCTTGAAGCGATGGCTCTGGGCGGCGCTTATATGACCGCGACGGGGGAGCAGGCGGATACCGGTGAAACAATAGTCGGTCAAGGAGGCCGGCTGGCGGCGATGGATGTCGTGTTGCAGCAGGCGAACGGGCAGCAGGAGAAGACCTGGGTCGTGCCGATGATCGAAGCCCGCAGAGGACAAGCTTTTGCTGCGGTTTACGAAGCTTCGCCCGCCGGCTGGCGTTGTGTCGTGCCGGACGGCATCCGGCTGATGGCGGCCTGGATGGACGATTTGCGCGGACAGGCGAAAGCGGATAAGCCGGTTCGAATTATTTTTACAGGCGAGGTCGGGCTGCATCGGGAGACGATTCAAGCGATGGCGAATCTTTGGAGCGGGTCTGTGCACACGACGGAGCATGGCTTGAGAGCCCGGTTCGTGGCGGAGCTCGGTCGTATGCGCTGGAAGCGGGGGGATTTGGAGCATGTTCATGCATTGGTTCCGAACTATACGCAATTGGCGGAAGCCGAGGCGAAACTTCTCGCCCAAGGGACCTAAGGGAGGCTTCGCGAAGATGAATGAGTTCCATCATTCGGCGGAGGCCGATCACGATACAGTTCGATTTCGTGCAATGACCGAGGCGGACATTCCCGCTATTTGTGAAATTGAGCAGGAATCGTTCACGACGCCATGGACGGAAGGCGCTTTTCACAACGAATTGACCAACAATCAATTTGCCAAATATACCGTGCTGGAGTTCGACGGTGAGGTCGCCGGTTACGGCGGCATGTGGCTTATCATGGAAGAGGCGCATGTGACGAACATTGCGATTCGCCAAAAGTACCGCGGGCAAAAGCTCGGCGAGCGTCTGCTGACGGAAATGCAGCAAACGGCCAGCTTATTCGGCGTGCAGCGCATGACGCTTGAGGTGCGGCCCTCCAATGAGATTGCCCGGCGGCTGTACGAAAAAAAAGGCTTTCGGTCGGTCGGTGTGCGCCGCGGTTATTACACGGACAACCAGGAAGACGCGATCATCATGTGGGCGGACTTGCCGAAGATCAGCCGGAAGGCTTAGGCTTAGCTCAATTTGCCGGAAAGCTTATCTCAGTTTGATAGAGAATTTGGATAGGAGCGATACGTCTGTGAATACGAAAGCAGGGGCAAGCCACGGGCCGGGGGAAAGGTCCGGCGGGGAGCCCGTCTATATACTGGCGGTGGAAACGAGCTGTGACGAAACTTCGGTAGCGATCGTGCGCGACGGCCAAGAGATTTTGTCCAACGTCGTGTCCAGCCAAGTGGCCACGCATGAGCGGTTTGGCGGCGTAGTGCCGGAGGTAGCCTCCCGTAAGCACGTGGAAACGATCACCTGTATCATCGAGGAAGCGATCGAACAATCGGGGGTGTCTCCGGCTGCGCTCTCCGCGGTTGCGGTCACGCAGGGCCCGGGTCTCGTCGGCTCGCTGCTGGTCGGTATGGTAGCCGCCAAGACATTAGCGCTCGCATTGGAGCTGCCGCTCATTGGCGTGCATCATATTGCGGGGCATATTTATGCGAATCAGCTTGTTCATGAGCTCGCGTATCCGTTCGTCGCGCTCGTGGTTTCGGGCGGGCATACCGAGCTTGTATACGTCGAATCCGAAGGCGTCTTCCGCATTATCGGACAGACCCGTGACGACGCGGCCGGCGAGGCCTACGACAAAGTGGCCCGAGCCTTGAAGCTGCCGTATCCGGGCGGCCCGCACATTGACCGGCTTGCGCATGAAACCGGGGAAGGGGTGACGCTTCCCCGGGCCTGGCTGGAGCCGGATTCTTACGACTTCAGCTTCAGCGGGCTGAAGTCGGCGGTATTGGCCGCGTTGAATACCGCGGCGATGAAAGGGCAGCCACTGGCGCCGGAGGCCGTGGCCAAGGGATTCCAGGACTCGGTCATCGATGTCCTGGTGGAGAAGGCACTTCGCGCCGTGAAGGCTTACGGCGCGAAGCAGCTGCTGTTGGCGGGCGGGGTTGCCGCCAACAAAGGGCTGCGCGCCGCCTTGGAGGCGCGCTGTGCACAGGCGGGCGTGCCGCTGCTGGCGCCGCCGCTGAGCCTGTGCACGGATAACGCGGCGATGATTGCCGCCGCGGCGTTCTTGAAATATCGGCGCGGTCAGTTCGCGCCGCTGGAGTTGAAAGCCGAGCCGCTGCTGAAGCTGGAGGCCTGGTCGGTATAAGGCGCAGCCGTCCGTTCTTTGAGAGAGCGGGCGGCTTTTTATGTCTGGCAGGAATTACCTCGAACTTTTCGGTTGCTTTTCATTCTTAGTTTTGGTATATTACTTTTTGCCGCTTCTGAGGCAGGCACGATTGGCTGCATTCGTTACAAGAAACTTTTAAAAAAAAGACTTGCAATTTACGAATCGATCGTGTTAATATATGAAAGCTGCTTCGAGAGGTTGATTGAACCGACCGGAACAGTGGGATTATGAATAGTAGATTGCCCTTTGAAAACTGAACATCGAGTGAGTGCTTTAAATAAGAGATAGCAATATCTCAGCTAGCTTCAACAATGAGCAAGTCAGCTTTCTACATTAATGGAGAGTTTGATCCTGGCTCAGGACGAACGCTGGCGGCGTGCCTAATACATGCAAGTCGAGCGGACTTATCCTTCGGGATAGGTTAGCGGCGGACGGGTGAGTAACACGTAGGCAACCTGCCTGTAAGATCGGGATAACTACCGGAAACGGTAGCTAAGACCGGATAGCTGGTTTCTCCGCATGGGGGAATCATGAAACATGGGGCAACCTATGGCTTACGGATGGGCCTGCGGCGCATTAGCTAGTTGGTGGGGTAATGGCCCACCAAGGCGACGATGCGTAGCCGACCTGAGAGGGTGATCGGCCACACTGGGACTGAGACACGGCCCAGACTCCTACGGGAGGCAGCAGTAGGGAATCTTCCGCAATGGGCGCAAGCCTGACGGAGCAACGCCGCGTGAGTGATGAAGGTTTTCGGATCGTAAAGCTCTGTTGCCAAGGAAGAACGCCTCGGAGAGTAACTGCTCTGAGGGTGACGGTACTTGAGAAGAAAGCCCCGGCTAACTACGTGCCAGCAGCCGCGGTAATACGTAGGGGGCAAGCGTTGTCCGGAATTATTGGGCGTAAAGCGCGCGCAGGCGGTCTTTTAAGTTTGGTGTTTAAGCCCGGGGCTCAACCCCGGTTCGCACTGAAAACTGGGAGACTTGAGTGCAGGAGAGGAAAGCGGAATTCCACGTGTAGCGGTGAAATGCGTAGAGATGTGGAGGAACACCAGTGGCGAAGGCGGCTTTCTGGACTGTAACTGACGCTGAGGCGCGAAAGCGTGGGGAGCAAACAGGATTAGATACCCTGGTAGTCCACGCCGTAAACGATGAGTGCTAGGTGTTAGGGGTTTCGATACCCTTGGTGCCGAAGTAAACACAATAAGCACTCCGCCTGGGGAGTACGCTCGCAAGAGTGAAACTCAAAGGAATTGACGGGGACCCGCACAAGCAGTGGAGTATGTGGTTTAATTCGAAGCAACGCGAAGAACCTTACCAGGTCTTGACATCCCTCTGACCGGTACAGAGATGTACCTTCCCTTCGGGGCAGAGGAGACAGGTGGTGCATGGTTGTCGTCAGCTCGTGTCGTGAGATGTTGGGTTAAGTCCCGCAACGAGCGCAACCCTTGAACTTAGTTGCCAGCATTCAGTTGGGCACTCTAAGTTGACTGCCGGTGACAAACCGGAGGAAGGTGGGGATGACGTCAAATCATCATGCCCCTTATGACCTGGGCTACACACGTACTACAATGGCCGGTACAACGGGAAGCGAAGTCGCGAGATGGAGCGAATCCTTAGAAGCCGGTCTCAGTTCGGATTGCAGGCTGCAACTCGCCTGCATGAAGTCGGAATTGCTAGTAATCGCGGATCAGCATGCCGCGGTGAATACGTTCCCGGGTCTTGTACACACCGCCCGTCACACCACGAGAGTTTACAACACCCGAAGTCGGTGGGGTAACCGCAAGGAGCCAGCCGCCGAAGGTGGGGTAGATGATTGGGGTGAAGTCGTAACAAGGTAGCCGTATCGGAAGGTGCGGCTGGATCACCTCCTTTCTATGGAGTCCATGTCACCTGCAGGGTGGCGGACAAATCTGCAGCAGCACCACTGCTGTAACAGAAGCACTCACTTCGATGTTCAGTTTTGAAAGGCGCAATAGCCTTTCTATAATTAAGTTTGTTCCTTGAAAACTGGATAAACGAAACAAAGCAACAATGCTGAATCAAAATCCGGTACGACTTCGGTCGTACACGTGATAGCTGGATAAGCTATAAAGAGCACACGGAGGATGCCTAGGCACCAGGAGCCGAAGAAGGACGTGGCGAACAACGATAACGCCTCGGGGAGCCGTAAGCAGGCATTGATCCGGGGATGTCCGAATGGGGGAACCCGCGTGAGGTAATACTCACGTACCATGCAGTGAATACATAGCTGCATAGGAGGCATACGAGGGGAACTGAAACATCTAAGTACCCTCAGGAAAAGAAAACAAAAGTGATTCCGTCAGTAGCGGCGAGCGAAAGCGGATTAGCCCAAACCAAGGAGCTTGCTCCTTGGGGTTGTAGGACGCCGTCGTGGGTGCAGCAGGTTAGGCGAACAGGTCTGGAAAGGCCGGCCATAGAGGGTAAAAGCCCCGTAACCAAAAGTCTGCGAACACCCTAGGCGTATCCTGAGTAGGGCGGGACACGTGAAACCCCGTCTGAATCCGGCAGGACCATCTGCCAAGGCTAAATACTCCCTGGTGACCGATAGTGAAGCAGTACCGTGAGGGAAAGGTGAAAAGAACCGCGGGAGCGGAGTGAAAAAGAACCTGAAACCGTGTGCTTACAAGAAGTCAGAGCCCGTTCATGGGTGATGGCGTGCCTTTTGTAGAATGAACCGGCGAGTTACGTTTGCAAGCAAGGTTAAGGTGAGAAGCCGTAGCCGCAGCGAAAGCGAGTCTGAATAGGGCGAAATAGTTTGTAGGCGTAGACCCGAAACCGTGTGATCTACCCCTGTCCAGGGTGAAGGTGCGGTAACACGCACTGGAGGCCCGAACCCACGAATGTTGAAAAATTCGGGGATGAGGTGGGGGTAGCGGAGAAATTCCAATCGAACTCGGAGATAGCTGGTTCTCCCCGAAATAGCTTTAGGGCTAGCCTCGGGAGATGCGTCGTGGAGGTAAAGCACTGATTGGGTGCGGGGCCCGCCAAGGGTTACCAAGTCCAGTCAAACTCTGAATGCCACAGACGTTATCCCGGGAGTCAGACAGTGAGTGCTAAGATCCATTGTCAAGAGGGAAACAGCCCAGATCATCAGCTAAGGTCCCCAAGTGTGTGTTAAGTGGGAAAGGATGTGGAGTTGCACAGACAACCAGGATGTTGGCTTAGAAGCAGCCACCATTGAAAGAGTGCGTAATAGCTCACTGGTCGAGTGACTCTGCGCCGAAAATGTAACGGGGCTAAACACACCACCGAAGCTATGAGTCAGCATCGTGTTCACTGCGTCTTTGAGGTCATGTTTGGCCACGGGACATTCGCCAGATTCAACGACTAAAGTTGATGAAAGAATCTGGCTAAATGTCTCCAGGGGCTAAACATCCTGCTTCGAAGCTGGAGTGAACACGATGCGGGCAGTAGGGGAGCGTTGTATGCGGGTAGAAGCTGGATCGTGAGGACTGGTGGACTGCATACAAGTGAGAATGCCGGTATGAGTAACGAAAAGATCAGTGAGAATCTGATCCGCCGTAAGCCTAAGGGTTCCTGAGGAAGGTTCGTCCGCTCAGGGTAAGTCGGGACCTAAGGCGAGGCCGAAAGGCGTAGTCGAAGGACAACAGGTTGAAATTCCTGTACCACCGTGAACCGTTATGAGCGATGGGGTGACGCAGAAGGATAGTGACGCGAGCTGATGGATGCTCGTCCAAGCAGTGAGGCTGGTGTGTAGGCAAATCCGCACACCGTAAGGCTGGGCTGTGATGGGGAGGGAAATTTAAGTACCGAAGGTCATGAGTTCAGGCTGCCAAGAAAAGCCTCTAGCCAGGGAGAAGGTGCCCGTACCGCAAACCGACACAGGTAGGCGAGCAGAGCATGCTAAGGCGCTCGGAAGAACTCTCGTTAAGGAACTCGGCAAAATGACCCCGTAACTTCGGGAGAAGGGGTGCCTCGGTAGGGTGAATAGCCCGAGGGGGCCGCAGTGAAAAGGCCCAAGCGACTGTTTAGCAAAAACACAGGTCTGTGCGAAGCCGCAAGGCGAAGTATACGGGCTGACGCCTGCCCGGTGCTGGAAGGTTAAGGGGAGCGGTTAGGGGCAACCCGAAGCTGTGAACCGAAGCCCCAGTAAACGGCGGCCGTAACTATAACGGTCCTAAGGTAGCGAAATTCCTTGTCAGGTAAATTCTGACCCGCACGAATGGCGTAACGACTTGGGCGCTGTCTCGACGAGAGATCCGGTGAAATTTTAATACCTGTGAAGATGCAGGTTACCCGCGACAAGACGGAAAGACCCCATGGAGCTTTACTGCAGCTTGATATTGGACTTTGGTACGATCTGTACAGGATAGGTGGGAGCCTGGGAAGCCTGCGCGCCAGCGTGGGTGGAGGCGCCGTTGGGATACCACCCTGATCGTATCGGAGTTCTAACCTGGTACCGTGAACCGGTACGGGGACAGTGTCAGGTGGGCAGTTTGACTGGGGCGGTCGCCTCCTAAAGAGTAACGGAGGCGCCCCAAGGTTCCCTCAGAATGGTTGGAAATCATTCGAAGAGTGCAAAGGCATAAGGGAGCTTGACTGCGAGACAAACAGGTCGAGCAGGGACGAAAGTCGGGCTTAGTGATCCGGTGGTACCGCATGGAAGGGCCATCGCTCAACGGATAAAAGCTACCCTGGGGATAACAGGCTTATCTCCCCCAAGAGTCCACATCGACGGGGAGGTTTGGCACCTCGATGTCGGCTCATCGCATCCTGGGGCTGAAGTAGGTCCCAAGGGTTGGGCTGTTCGCCCATTAAAGCGGTACGCGAGCTGGGTTCAGAACGTCGTGAGACAGTTCGGTCCCTATCTGTCGTGGGCGCAGGAAATTTGAGAGGAGCTGTCCTTAGTACGAGAGGACCGGGATGGACGTACCGCTGGTGTACCAGTTGTTCCGCCAGGAGCACGGCTGGATAGCCAAGTACGGACGGGATAAGCGCTGAAAGCATCTAAGCGTGAAGCCCCCCTCAAGATGAGATTTCCCAATTAGTAAGACCCCTTGTAGACGACGAGGTTGATAGGTTCGGGGTGGAAGCGCGGCAACGTGTGGAGCTGACGAATACTAATCGGTCGAGGGCTTATCCAAAAAGACTTTCACTTTAGTGAAGTCAAAGCATTCAGCATGCTGAGTTTCGTATCCAGTTTTCAAGGTGCAAGCCGCCTTGAATGGCAAGATCTGATGTTTCGCAAGAAGCATCAACATCCGTTTGGTGATGATGGCGGAAGGGAACCACGCGTACCCATCCCGAACACGAACGTTAAGCCTTCCAGCGTCGATGGTACTTGGACCGCAGGGTCCTGGGAGAGTAGAACGTCGCCAAGCAAGAATAGTCCACTACGGTGGTCTCAAAGTGTGGAGAAAGTCTTTTGACTTTCTCCACATTTTTTTTTATTTGGTGAATCTCATCATATTCCTCACATCGTCCCCATTGAGCCCTGTGATTATGCGATACGTCCAGTCTCCTTCAATTTGTAACCGAATAATCTCTTTCTTTATCTCTTCAGAATAATGCCTAAGCTTTTGACCTTTGATCGCCATAACAAATGCCCCCCTTAAAATTCATCTGATTAACCAAGGGGGGCCAATGTCTATTCTATGGGGGCACGCTAAGCCCAATGGATTTTTTATCATCCGTTTAATATAGAAGAATATGGCTATTGTCTAATCGTCCGGTCGTATTGTATTATATTAACAGCTTGCCCGACATTATCCTGAACACGCTTACAAAATCAGTGTTTTTAAGACAAATCATGATTTGAACGCTGTTTTGTATATGTCGGAAGTTGTTGTTAAGAAGCTAATAACAACTTTTTGTAAAGCGATTACATACATTTTGTATCATTCTTAACTCTAAGTGGGGGGCGTTTTTGGATGGTCGCTAAGGGCAAAGTCAGGAAAACAAGTATTACAGTCTCGGTCATGCTGGTATTCATGCTGTTAGTTCTTACTGCTTGTAATAGCAGCCAACCTGCATCCGGGGGTGGTGCATCCGGGGGTGGAGGAGATAAGCCGGTGAAAATCGGCGCGATTTTGTCATTTTCCGGTAACTTTGCTCCATTATCCGAAAGTATTAAGGAAGGAATGGAACTGTATTTCGAACTGAACGGAAACAAAATCGGCAATCACCCAGTAACCATCAAGTACGAGGACGACGAGGCAAACCCGCAAGTCGCTCTTCGCAAATACCGTCAACTGGTTGAAAGCGAAAAGGTTGATTTGTTGGTCGGCCCAATTTCCTCAGCGGTCGTTTATGCGCTGCGTGACGTCATCGAGAAGGATAAAATCGTATTGATCGATGCCAATGCGGCTGCTAACGATATTTCTTGGGATAAGAAAAGCGATTACATTTATCGGGTTTCGATCTCGAACTGGCAGGACGGCGTTCCGGGAGCCGAATATATTTTCAAGAACGTTGGAAAAACGGCATATGTTATCGCACCTGATTATCCGGCGGGCCACGAGACGATTGACGCTTTCAAAGAGGCCTTTACTAAAGCAGGCGGCCAAATTGTGAAGGAAGCATACCCTAAGCTCGGGACTAACGATTACGCAACTTACTTGACAGAAATATTGAATACGAAACCGGATCTTGTCTTTCCATTTTTGGCCGGTACAGATGCCATTCGATTTGTTCAGCAGTACGAACAATTCGGTGTAAAGGGTAAAATTCCGCTAACCGGCACCCAGGAATTTTTGGATCCGCTCGTAACGGATCCGGCGGGCAAAGCCGCTGAAGGCATCATTGGGGCAACGATGTACAACTATTCACTCGACAATCCGGTTAACAAGAAGTTTGTTGAGGATTTTAAAAAGAAATACAACAAGGTACCTAACTATTTTAACGTACAAGGTTATGATTCCGCGCAAGTCATCAGTAAAGCGATAGAAAAAACAGGAAGCACGAAATCTGAGGATTTGATCAAGGTGTTGAAAGACATTAGCTTCAGCAGCCCGCGCGGCGAGCTTGCCATGGATCCAAAAACGCACAACCTGGCATTAGATATGTATTTGGCCAAAAATGTATGGAAAGACGGAAAGATCGTACAGGAAATTATAGGAACCGCAGTCAAGGGACTGAAAATACCCGATGCTCCACCTGAGAAAAAATAAATAAGAGATGATAAGGAAACGGGAGGCTTGTCCTCCCGTTCCACCCATGTTTCGCTTAAGAAAGAGGAGGATACAATGGCTGGAACAACATTGCTCATGCATATTTTAAACGGTCTAGCCTACGGGATGCTTTTGTTTATGATTGCAGCCGGGCTATCAATTATTTTCGGATTAATGCATGTCGTCAACTTGGCGCACGGCACTTTTTACTTGGTGGGCGTATATGTAGCGTATTCATTCGTGAAACAAGGCATGGGATTCTGGCCATCCTTGCTAGTTGCCATTGTTATAGTAAGCATACTTGGCATCCTAATGGAGAAATTACTGCTTGAACGTGTTTATGGAATGGAACTGGAGCAGGTTCTACTGACGTTCGGGCTTTCATTTATATTTGCCGATATCGTAAAGTGGATATGGGGTTCCAGCCCTTTAACGCTTCCTATTCCGATGAACTTGGATGTTTCCATGAATCTTGGGGTCATGATGTTTCCTGCGTATCGTATTTTTGTCATTTTGATCGGTTGTTTACTTGCGGTATTTCTTTGGTATATGGAAAATAAAACGCGAATTGGCGCCGTGATCAGAGCGGGAGTCGACGATCGGGAGATGCTTTCGGCTCTTGGTATTAATATTAAGGGCGTATTCACTTGCATATTTGCCGTGGGCGCCGGTTTGGCCGGATTAAGCGGAGTTTTGGGCGGACCGATTATGGGTATGTATGTCGGCATCGATTCGGAAATTTTGATTTCATCGCTTGTTATTGTTGTGGTGGGCGGTCTCGGCACCTGGAAAGGTGCTTTTGTCGGGGCCATATTAGTCGGAGTCGTTGATACGCTTGGACGCGTTTATTTGCCGTCATTAACGATGGCCATGGTGTTTGCCATTATGATTGTCGTCTTGTTAATGAAACCAAACGGTCTGTTCGGTAAGGGGGCGCACGCGTGAAGAAACCTGCGTTCGTAAGTATCGCTTTTGTCGCCTTTATGCTGCTGTTACCTCTCATCTTAACCACGTATGGTATCAAACTGACGAGTGAAGTATTGATTATGGCAATATTTGTTATGAGCCTAGGACTAATCATCGGTTATGCTGGCCTTGTATCGCTGGGACACGCCGCATTTTTCGGATTGGGCGCTTATGCGGTCACCTTGATTGGGGAGCATGTAGAAAATAGTTATGTGCTGCTCCTTGCAGCTGCCCTTATAGCGGGAATCGCCGCTTTTGTATCCGGTTTGCTGTTTATCCGTTCATCAGGCCCTTACTTCCTCATGATTACTTTGGCGTTCGGGCAAATGATATACGCGATCTTTTATAAAGCGCAAAGCGTCACCGGCGGTGCAGACGGAAAATCGGTTAGCGCGGCCTTCAGTTTGGGCTTTGGCCCCATCGAAAGCAGGTTGGGGTTTTATTATGTAACGGCAGTTTGCTTTTTACTTTGTTATTTTTTGCTTCGTATTTTTATTGTCTCTCCTCTTGGCAAAGGCATAAGAGGAATAAAAGAGAACGAAGCCCGGATGACGGCGCTTGGTTATAATACACGTTACTATAAGCTGATCGTGTATTCACTATCCGGGATGATGGCCGGATTTGCAGGCGGACTTTATGCTTATTTCAATGAATACGTGTCTCCTGATCTGCTCAATTGGATGTTCTCCGGGCAAGCGCTGATCATGGTTATTGTCGGTGGAGTCGGAACATTAATAGGACCGGCTATAGGTGCGGGCTTCTTCGTAATTTTGCAAAATTATATCAGCTCCTACACGGACCGTTGGCCGATCGTTATGGGATTGATTTTTGTTGCCATTGTGCTTTATAGACGCGGCGGGGTCATTCATATTGCTTTGCTGTTATGGAACAAGATAAACCTAAAACGGCGAAAAGACCGGCACCCTACAAAACTTCATAAGGAGGCGAACGGTCATGAGTCTGCTGAAGGTTGAGCATTTGCATAAGTCTTTTAAAGGCTTACAAGTTTTGAAGGACGTTTCTCTAGAAGTGAAGCAAGGGGAGCGTCATGTCATCATCGGACCTAACGGAGCCGGCAAAACAACCTTATTCAATTGTATTACAGGAACATTGCCGATTAACCAGGGCACCGTTACGGTGAATGGCAAACAAATCAACGGCCTTCCCGGATACACGGCTGTACGTGTCGGGATGTCGAGAACGTTTCAAAAAAACAATTTGTTTGGTGCTCTGACCGTGGAAGAGAACGTGCATCTAGCCATCACAGCATGTCAACCATATCGGTTCAACTTTTATAAGCCATTTTATAAAAACACACAATTGCTGGAAGAAACGGAGGAGCTGCTTAAGGAATGGGAGCTTTGGGAGCGGCGTACCCGTATTGTTAATGAGCTTTCTTACGGCGAACAAAGGTTGCTGGAAGTGCTTCTCGCCCTAGCTTCCAAACCGAAAGTGCTGCTTTTGGACGAGCCGACGTCAGGTATGTCACCTGCTGAAACCATCCAAACGACGAAGCTTATCCAACGCATGCCTCGTTCTATTACGCTATTGGTCATCGAGCATGATATGGAGGTGGTCTTCTCTATCGCTGACCGCATTACGGTATTGCATCATGGCGAAGTGTTCTTAAGCGGAGCTCCGGAACAGATCAAAGGCGACGAGAACGTGAAAGCCATCTACTTCGGAGGAGGGACGCTGCAGCATGCTCAAGGTTGATCAGGTTCATACGTATTACGGAAACAGCCATATTTTGCAGGGGCTTTCTTTTGAAGTACCTACAGGGAAGTGCGTTGCACTTCTCGGGCGTAATGGTGCGGGAAAAACGACAACGATTCATTCCATTGCCGGGTTAACTCCTCCGCGCCGAGGAAACATTACGTATATGGGCAAAATGATCTCCGGGCTTGCGCCTAATAAAATCGCTCGTGTCGGTATCGGATTAGTCCCCCAAGGAAGGCGCATCTTTCCTTCCCTTACGATTCGCGAGAACCTTATTGTTCCCGCAAGAGATAGAAAGCAAACGGGAACGGGCGATAAAAGCTGGAGGCTGGAAGACATCTATGATTTATTCCCTATTCTTAAGGAAAGGGAAAACAACATGGGGACCCAATTGTCCGGAGGGCAGCAGCAAATGCTGGCGATCGGAAGAGCATTAATGACCAATCCTCAATTCATACTCATGGATGAGCCTTCGGAAGGGTTAGCTCCAGTCATTATCGAGCAAGTGGGAGATATTATAAGGAAATTAAAGCAGACCGGGTTATCGATTCTTTTAGTTGAACAAAATTTTTATTTGGCGTGCGGCGTGGCTGATACCGTGCTTGTGATGAGCAAGGGTCAAATTGTATGGCAAGGTACACCTGAAGAACTCCTGATCAATGAGGAAATTCAACATCAATATTTAGGCGTATAAGATATGGGGGCTGATAGCAGCCCTTGTTACATTATTGGTCATGCGAGATACGTTCGTGAGGAATAAGCTTGATCTGAGTAGACTCGGACTAAGCTTATTTCTTTTTGTTGCATGCAGCAGGTGTCAATTGAGCTGCTTCCTCATGAAATGATTCCTCCAACGGTTTTCTTTCATGGCTCATTGTAAATTGTTGAACGAAAATGTTTTTATATGATTTCTGCTTGCAATAGTAAGGAGATCGTGATATATTACAAATCCGGTTGTTCGAGAGAACACCAAAAGCAATGAAGTTGGTGGATCTGAGCTTGTGGTTGCGTACCTAAGAATGGAAAAACAACACAGTTGCATGAAGAGTGCTGAATATGATATATTACAACTCTGGTTGTTCGAGAGAACACCAAAAGCAATGAAGTTGGTGGATCTGAGCTTGTGGTTACGCACCTAAGAATGGAAAAACAACACAGTTGCATAGAGTGAGTTGAATATGATATATTACAACTCTGGTTGTTCGAAAGAACACCAAAAGCAATGAAGTTGATGGATCTGAGCTTGTGGTTACGCACCTAAGAATGGAAAAACAACGCAGTTGCATAATAGATTTGAATATGCTATATTACAAATCCGGCCATGAAAGCCGAGTAAAGCAATAAAAAAATTGCCCTTTGAAAACTGAACATCGAGTGAGTGCTTTAAATAAGAGATAGCGATATCTCAGCTAGCTTCAACAATGAGCAAGTCAGCTTTCTACTTTAATGGAGAGTTTGATCCTGGCTCAGGACGAACGCTGGCGGCGTGCCTAATACATGCAAGTCGAGCGCTTGGGGTGTTCCCTTACGGGAAACCCCCTGGAGCGGCGGACGGGTGAGTAACACGTAGGCAACCTGCCTGTAAGATCGGGATAACTACCGGAAACGGTAGCTAAGACCGGATAGCTGATTTCTCCGCATGGGGGAATCATGAAACACGGGGCAACCTGTGGCTTACGGATGGGCCTGCGGCGCATTAGCTAGTTGGTGGGGTAATGGCCCACCAAGGCGACGATGCGTAGCCGACCTGAGAGGGTGATCGGCCACACTGGGACTGAGACACGGCCCAGACTCCTACGGGAGGCAGCAGTAGGGAATCTTCCGCAATGGGCGCAAGCCTGACGGAGCAACGCCGCGTGAGTGATGAAGGTTTTCGGATCGTAAAGCTCTGTTGCCAAGGAAGAACGCCTCGGAGAGTAACTGCTCTGAGGGTGACGGTACTTGAGAAGAAAGCCCCGGCTAACTACGTGCCAGCAGCCGCGGTAATACGTAGGGGGCAAGCGTTGTCCGGAATTATTGGGCGTAAAGCGCGCGCAGGCGGTCTTTTAAGTTTGGTGTTTAAGCCCGGGGCTCAACCCCGGTTCGCACTGAAAACTGGGAGACTTGAGTGCAGGAGAGGAAAGCGGAATTCCACGTGTAGCGGTGAAATGCGTAGAGATGTGGAGGAACACCAGTGGCGAAGGCGGCTTTCTGGACTGTAACTGACGCTGAGGCGCGAAAGCGTGGGGAGCAAACAGGATTAGATACCCTGGTAGTCCACGCCGTAAACGATGAGTGCTAGGTGTTAGGGGTTTCGATACCCTTGGTGCCGAAGTAAACACAATAAGCACTCCGCCTGGGGAGTACGCTCGCAAGAGTGAAACTCAAAGGAATTGACGGGGACCCGCACAAGCAGTGGAGTATGTGGTTTAATTCGAAGCAACGCGAAGAACCTTACCAGGTCTTGACATCCCTCTGACCGGTACAGAGATGTACCTTCCCTTCGGGGCAGAGGAGACAGGTGGTGCATGGTTGTCGTCAGCTCGTGTCGTGAGATGTTGGGTTAAGTCCCGCAACGAGCGCAACCCTTGAACTTAGTTGCCAGCATTCAGTTGGGCACTCTAAGTTGACTGCCGGTGACAAACCGGAGGAAGGTGGGGATGACGTCAAATCATCATGCCCCTTATGACCTGGGCTACACACGTACTACAATGGCCGGTACAACGGGAAGCGAAGTCGCGAGATGGAGCGAATCCTTAGAAGCCGGTCTCAGTTCGGATTGCAGGCTGCAACTCGCCTGCATGAAGTCGGAATTGCTAGTAATCGCGGATCAGCATGCCGCGGTGAATACGTTCCCGGGTCTTGTACACACCGCCCGTCACACCACGAGAGTTTACAACACCCGAAGTCGGTGGGGTAACCGCAAGGAGCCAGCCGCCGAAGGTGGGGTAGATGATTGGGGTGAAGTCGTAACAAGGTAGCCGTATCGGAAGGTGCGGCTGGATCACCTCCTTTCTATGGAGTCCATGTCACCTGCAGGGTGGCGGACAAATCTACAGCAGCACCACTGCTGTAACAGAAGCACTCACTTCGATGTTCAGTTTTGAAAGGCGCAATAGCCTTTCTATAATTAAGTTTGTTCCTTGAAAACTGGATAAACGAAACAAAGCAACAAATGCTGAATCAAAATCCGGTACGACTTCGGTCGTACACGTGATAGCTGGATAAGCTATAAAGAGCACACGGAGGATGCCTAGGCACCAGGAGCCGAAGAAGGACGTGGCGAACAACGATAACGCCTCGGGGAGCCGTAAGCAGGCATTGATCCGGGGATGTCCGAATGGGGGAACCCGCGTGAGGTAATACTCACGTACCATGCAGTGAATACATAGCTGCATAGGAGGCATACGAGGGGAACTGAAACATCTAAGTACCCTCAGGAAAAGAAAACAAAAGTGATTCCGTCAGTAGCGGCGAGCGAAAGCGGATTAGCCCAAACCAAGGAGCTTGCTCCTTGGGGTTGTAGGACGCCGTCATGGGTGCAGCAGGTTAGGCGAACAGGTCTGGAAAGGCCGGCCATAGAGGGTAAAAGCCCCGTAACCAAAAGTCTGCGAACACCCTAGGCGTATCCTGAGTAGGGCGGGACACGTGAAACCCCGTCTGAATCCGGCAGGACCATCTGCCAAGGCTAAATACTCCCTGGTGACCGATAGTGAAGCAGTACCGTGAGGGAAAGGTGAAAAGAACCGCGGGAGCGGAGTGAAAAAGAACCTGAAACCGTGTGCTTACAAGAAGTCAGAGCCCTATGTTGCGAACTTGTTCGTCAACAGGGTGATGGCGTGCCTTTTGTAGAATGAACCGGCGAGTTACGTTTGCAAGCAAGGTTAAGGTGAGAAGCCGTAGCCGCAGCGAAAGCGAGTCTGAATAGGGCGAAATAGTTTGTAGGCGTAGACCCGAAACCGTGTGATCTACCCCTGTCCAGGGTGAAGGTGCGGTAACACGCACTGGAGGCCCGAACCCACGAATGTTGAAAAATTCGGGGATGAGGTGGGGGTAGCGGAGAAATTCCAATCGAACTCGGAGATAGCTGGTTCTCCCCGAAATAGCTTTAGGGCTAGCCTCGGGAGATGCGTCGTGGAGGTAAAGCACTGATTGGGTGCGGGGCCCGCCAAGGGTTACCAAGTCCAGTCAAACTCTGAATGCCACAGACGTTATCCCGGGAGTCAGACAGTGAGTGCTAAGATCCATTGTCAAGAGGGAAACAGCCCAGATCATCAGCTAAGGTCCCCAAGTGTGTGTTAAGTGGGAAAGGATGTGGAGTTGCACAGACAACCAGGATGTTGGCTTAGAAGCAGCCACCATTGAAAGAGTGCGTAATAGCTCACTGGTCGAGTGACTCTGCGCCGAAAATGTAACGGGGCTAAACACACCACCGAAGCTATGAGTCAGCATCGTGTTCACTGCGTCTTTGAGGTCATGTTTGGCCACGGGACATTCGCCAGATTCAACGACTAAAGTTGATGAAAGAATCTGGCTAAATGTCTCCAGGGGCTAAACATCCTGCTTCGAAGCTGGAGTGAACACGATGCGGGCAGTAGGGGAGCGTTGTATGCGGGTAGAAGCTGGATCGTGAGGACTGGTGGACTGCATACAAGTGAGAATGCCGGTATGAGTAACGAAAAGATCAGTGAGAATCTGATCCGCCGTAAGCCTAAGGGTTCCTGAGGAAGGTTCGTCCGCTCAGGGTAAGTCGGGACCTAAGGCGAGGCCGAAAGGCGTAGTCGAAGGACAACAGGTTGAAATTCCTGTACCACCGTGAACCGTTATGAGCGATGGGGTGACGCAGAAGGATAGTGACGCGAGCTGATGGATGCTCGTCCAAGCAGTGAGGCTGGTGTGTAGGCAAATCCGCACACCGTAAGGCTGGGCTGTGATGGGGAGGGAAATTTAAGTACCGAAGGTCATGAGTTCAGGCTGCCAAGAAAAGCCTCTAGCCAGGGAGAAGGTGCCCGTACCGCAAACCGACACAGGTAGGCGAGCAGAGCATGCTAAGGCGCTCGGAAGAACTCTCGTTAAGGAACTCGGCAAAATGACCCCGTAACTTCGGGAGAAGGGGTGCCTCGGTAGGGTGAATAGCCCGAGGGGGCCGCAGTGAAAAGGCCCAAGCGACTGTTTAGCAAAAACACAGGTCTGTGCGAAGCCGCAAGGCGAAGTATACGGGCTGACGCCTGCCCGGTGCTGGAAGGTTAAGGGGAGCGGTTAGGGGCAACCCGAAGCTGTGAACCGAAGCCCCAGTAAACGGCGGCCGTAACTATAACGGTCCTAAGGTAGCGAAATTCCTTGTCAGGTAAATTCTGACCCGCACGAATGGCGTAACGACTTGGGCGCTGTCTCGACGAGAGATCCGGTGAAATTTTAATACCTGTGAAGATGCAGGTTACCCGCGACAAGACGGAAAGACCCCATGGAGCTTTACTGCAGCTTGATATTGGACTTTGGTACGATCTGTACAGGATAGGTGGGAGCCTGGGAAGCCTGCGCGCCAGCGTGGGTGGAGGCGCCGTTGGGATACCACCCTGATCGTATCGGAGTTCTAACCTGGTACCGTGAACCGGTACGGGGACAGTGTCAGGTGGGCAGTTTGACTGGGGCGGTCGCCTCCTAAAGAGTAACGGAGGCGCCCCAAGGTTCCCTCAGAATGGTTGGAAATCATTCGAAGAGTGCAAAGGCATAAGGGAGCTTGACTGCGAGACAAACAGGTCGAGCAGGGACGAAAGTCGGGCTTAGTGATCCGGTGGTACCGCATGGAAGGGCCATCGCTCAACGGATAAAAGCTACCCTGGGGATAACAGGCTTATCTCCCCCAAGAGTCCACATCGACGGGGAGGTTTGGCACCTCGATGTCGGCTCATCGCATCCTGGGGCTGAAGTAGGTCCCAAGGGTTGGGCTGTTCGCCCATTAAAGCGGTACGCGAGCTGGGTTCAGAACGTCGTGAGACAGTTCGGTCCCTATCTGTCGTGGGCGCAGGAAATTTGAGAGGAGCTGTCCTTAGTACGAGAGGACCGGGATGGACGTACCGCTGGTGTACCAGTTGTTCCGCCAGGAGCACGGCTGGATAGCCAAGTACGGACGGGATAAGCGCTGAAAGCATCTAAGCGTGAAGCCCCCCTCAAGATGAGATTTCCCAATTAGTAAGACCCCTTGTAGACGACGAGGTTGATAGGTTCGGGGTGGAAGCGCGGCAACGTGTGGAGCTGACGAATACTAATCGGTCGAGGGCTTATCCAAAAAGACTTTCACTTTAGTGAAGTCAAAGCATTCAGCATGCTGAGTTTCGTATCCAGTTTTCAAGGTGCAAGCCGCCTTGAATGGCAAGATCTGATGTTTCGCAAGAAGCATCAACATCCGTTTGGTGATGATGGCGGAAGGGAACCACGCGTACCCATCCCGAACACGAACGTTAAGCCTTCCAGCGTCGATGGTACTTGGACCGCAGGGTCCTGGGAGAGTAGAACGTCGCCAAGCATCGTAAAAGACCAGGATTCGACATGTTGTCGATCTGGTCTTTTTTTCTTCAAAAAAACAAACAATAACCCACAGCACAACTAAATGGGGTGAAACCTTGCCGTACATTGTGATCGATCTTGAGTTTAACGGTAGAAAACATTATGCTATCCATCCGATGGAGATCTTGGAAATTGGCGCAGTTAAATTAAATGAACATTTACAGATCGTCGATACGTTTCAAAGTTATATCAATCCCAAGTACCCCATCAATCAATTCGCCTTGAATTTTTGCAAAATCGATAAGGACGTGTTGACCACCAGCCCGCCTTTTCCGGAAGTCATCGCCAAATTTATTGATTTCTGTGGAGTCGATTATAAAATCGTAGCGTGGGGAAGTACGGACTTTTTCAGTCTGTTTGTCGACTGTAAGATTCATGCGATCTCTTCGGATTGGTTAACACGCTTGATCGATATGTCCCGATTTTTTGATGGCGGATTACAGCAAGTGCTGGCAGCTAAAGAGATTCCTTTCGTCGGGCAGCATCATTCGGCCCTCGACGATGCATTGAACGCCTGCGAGCTTCTAAAAATAAATCCGGACATTGTGAAGTCAGAACGGTATTATAAGCCCGACCATTTTAAGCTATGCACAGGCGGCATCAAAAAGAAAATCAGCTCGGCCTTAAATCAAGCCGTTCAAAATAATAGCTTCTTAACATGGCAAGAGTTTGCTTCCGATAAGGAAACTCAAGATTATTTTGACATCATGAATCTGTCTGAATCGGAAATTGAAATGGTCGAAACGTTGTTTTCAAAATTTTATAAACAAACCTATGGACGTAAAACAAGATCCAAGCTGCGGTCCTCCGCCCCCACTTTATGATGGGGGTTTTTTAATGATGCCGGACGGATGAAACCGTGCCGCTGTGCGGCATACTAAACCCTGATTACATCTATGGCATAACACTCAACTAGAGGAGGCATTCAGCTATGAGTCCGATTCAAGGAAACAATTCGAATAATGAGCTGGCGGAACTAGGAACGCATGCCGCGGCGGCGACAAATTTGCATCGTACCCGGACGACGGAAGAACCGGTTCAAATCCAACCGCCGGTCGGCGGCAGCCCGGGACCCTTGGATAATCGCAGTCACCGCTACGATAATAAGAAGAACGGCAAACCGATCTAGCGCAGCAATAGCAAACAGGCGGAGTACGTGCGCCTGTTTTTTTACTCCTCGTCTTCAAATAAAGTACGGAGCATGCGTTCCCGATTCGTCATAAATTGCTTCGTGATCAAGTAGTGCTCGGTTTCTTCCAAAGTCGTCTTTTGTAAACCGTCCGGGGTTAATTGATAATGAACGGCGTCCGGGTAACTCATCAGAATCGGCGAGTGCGTCGAGATGATGAACTGGGAGTTCTGCTCAACGAGGGTGTGGATACGTGCAAGCATCGACATTTGCTTCAACGGCGACAGTGCGGCTTCAGGCTCATCCAAGATGTAGAGACCGTTGCCTCCGAAACGATGGACGAATGCGGAGAAGAATGACTCTCCGTGCGACTGCTCATGAAGCGACTTGCCGCCATAGGAGTCGATGATGCGTCTTCCGTACGAAAATTCGCTATCCAATTGGTCGATATTCGTCGCCAAATTGTAATAAGTTTCAGCTCGAAAAAAGAATCCGTCTCTCGGTTTAGTCACGCCCCGAACCAAGCGGATGTAACGATAAAGCTCCGAATGGGAATCACGCGTCGAAAACGCAAAATTTAATGTGCCGCCTTCGGGATTAAAACCCCAGGCAATAGCAATCGCCTCCAGCAGCGTCGATTTGCCGGTTCCGTTCTCTCCGATGATATAAGTAACTTTGGGGTGAAGCTTTAACCCGGAGAAATCACGCAGAGCGGAAAGGTGGAACGGATAACGGGTGAAGGAAGGCACTTTATCCCGAAGCAGTTCGATGCTGCGGATATACGGGTCCTTGGTGGCGGTCGCCATCATGTATCAACTCCAGACAGGAACGTATGTACGCTTTTCTTCATTTATAATATCATAAATTATGTAATAATGGAAAACTAAAAATAAGTAACATGCCAAAGCTATTGCAAAGCCGGCCTCACGCACCAGTGGGCCGGCTTTATTTATTTCCGCGTCTTCGCGATAAGATCGGACACGGTTACGAATTGATAGCCTCGTGATTTAAGCTCCGGCAGAATCCGCTTCAAGGCTTCAACCGTTTGCGTGCAATCCCCCTCCAAATCGTGAAACAACACGATGTCGCCGTTGTGCACGTTCCCGAGCACCTGCTGAACGATTTTGTCGACGCCGGGCTTGCGCCAATCCTTCGTATCCATATACCAGGACCACATCACGACGGTCAGCTTATCTTCTTTCATCGAATGGAGCAGCGTGTCGTTATAAAAACCTCCGGGAGGACGAAACACGTTCGGCATCTGTTCCGTAATATCAAAGATGACCTCCTGCGTTTGGCGAATTTCCTGAATCAACCGCTCGGGAGGATAATTTTTCAAATAATGATGGTCGAACGTATGATTGGCAATTTCATGTCCTTCGTTCACTTCGCGAATGGCGATGGCGGGAAACAACTGCACCCGTTTGCCGAGTACGAAGAACGTACCCTTGGCCTGATAGTCTCGAAGAATATCGAGAATCTGCGGCGTATAAACCGGATTGGGGCCGTCATCGAACGTTAATGCGATCAGCTTCTGATCGGTTTGCACGTTCCAGACGACTTCATCGCTGCCGGGCGCCGCGGCGCTCGCCGTCGTGCAACAGAGCAGCAAGCAGAACATCAGCAGCATAACCTTCCTGAACATGTCACACCACCTCCGCCGGGATATTTACTTGTAGTTTCGGGCTAAACGCAGTGTGCTATCCACGAACAAAGGCAGGCAAATAAAAACAGCAGCCTCGAAAGGCTGCTGTTGTGGGGGGCTTACGGTTGCTTAAGAACCGAGAACGTACACTTTCACTTGTTGAATGCCGAACCGCGATGCTTGACTCGGGCTTTCAGGAACGAAGATGTCGATTTTGTTCCCTTTAATCGCACCGCCGACATCGGTGGCCGTTGCGTACATTCCGCCGGTTGGGAGCCCTGCATAGTTATATCCTTCGATATACACTTTGGAACCGAGGGGAATGATGTTCGGATCGACAGCGATGGTACCGAGCTTCAGCGTGTTACCCATATAATCCAGCGAGCCATACCCACCGTTCTCGCTTGGAGCAGCGGTATAGGCAGTAGCCTTCGCTTCAATGACTTTCACATAATTTTTGGCGATCGTCTTGGGACGATACCATGCCGGAGCGTGGTATTTGCCGTCCGTACCGAGAATGGCGATCCGGTTGTTCGCATCCCATTGGGTGGTCTTGCCGAACGTTTCGGCAAGCAGACGGAACGGGACATAGACGCGGCCGTTCACCATTTTCACCGGATGTTCGATTGAAGCGGTTTGGTTATTAACGCTGATGACTTGTTCCCCGGTTGTGACCGATAAGGTCGTATCGCCGCTGCTGATCGCAACGTGAATTTGCGAGCCTTCCTGCTGCCAAGTCAGTTTATAGCCGAGTTTTTCGGCGATTGTCCGCGCAGGAACATGAAGCTTCGAGTTGCCGTCCAGAAGCGGCTGGGCATCCGGGAAGTGCACCAGCGAGTCGTTGATCTGCACCTTGATATCAGTGGGCAGATTTAACGGAGCGGCGTGTGCCGGCAGCGCTGCGGACAAAAACGCAGGCAACATCAAGCTGCATGCAAGAAGCATGCTTTTGAATTTCTTATTCAATTGTATCCCTCCTGTCAGCCTCCGAGGTTAGTTGTCGGGTTCGGGAAGAGGATTTTCCCTAAGCTGGCCCGCGGCAATCGCGGAACTCAATTATTCACCCCATGTGATGCGTCCCCCGTACGTTCAGAAAATGAACTGTTCGATTCGGCTTTTAAAAACTTACCATAGGTTGCCGTAATGGTTCAATGCATAAATTCATCCAGTCACTTCCTGGAATTGTAAATCGCGATGAATTTCGGCCTGAATCGATGTCCGGAAACAGGATCGGTGGTACAATAAAAACCTGTTCCTGCAATCTGCGCTCTAGACTTGGGGGCAGGACGATCTGTACAGAAACGGAGGCATCAGACATGTATCAGCGCGATTATATTATAATGAAGCTCATCGAGCAGACGGCTCGGGTAGTCATGAAAGTTTTACATAAACAGGCGTTATCGTTCCACGAGCGTATGGAATTGTTGAACCATGCGTTAAGGCAGCTCGTCGGTTTGGATTCCAAGCTGCTGCAGGCGTTGTCGGTGAAAGATTTGCTGGTGCTCCTCTCGCCTGGCGGACATCCGGATATCGGGAAGGCGCTCGCAGCCTCAGACCTGCTGTTGGCCCGTGTCAAGGTACTGCAGCAGGAAGGGCAGATACAGGTCGGGAAGGCCGAGGCGCTTAAATGGCTTGAGCTGCTGCTGACGATTCGTAAGATGGAGGAAAGTGCGGACTTGCGCGAGGAAACGGAGCGAAGGATCGAGACTTCGTTGGAATTGATCGGTCGATCGGGCATGGAGGCCTCCCAGCTCGAACTGCTTGTTCCTTATTATGATGAGACAGGACGGCTTGCTAAGGCGGAAGATGCGCTTTTTCACTGGATCGATGAAGTGAAGGGGGATGCATGGAACGAGGGGCTTTCACGCGTACTGGACATCGGCATGGAGATGTACGAGCGCTGGCTGACGGATTCGACATTGCAGCTGGAAGACGGAGGGTTATCGCGGGAAGAAGTACGGCAGGGCATGGCGGAGCTTGCGAAATTCAAATCAGGAGCCCGCAGGGAGGAGGCCGATGATGGATGAATGGATGTTCATGACTGGAGCCGGACTTCATGAATATGCCTTTTGCATACACTTACGTGGGAAATAGTGGGAATGACGGTGCCGGGATTCAACTGGCTCCGTTGTTTTTTAATGAGGAACACGGCATGAACATTGCGTGAAAAGCGAACTATTTTTCATTAATATAATGGAATGTTCGTGTTTTCTAGTTGACACGGTGTGTTAAAGCCTGCTAAACTAAGGAAGTGAAAGAGCTTGAGGAAAGTTAGTTAAATAGTCTCGTATATCGTCGGGAATATGGCCCGAAAGTATCTACCCGAAAACCTTAAATTTTTGGACTACGAGTAAGTGTTCATGAAGAGGTCGGCATGTTCTGTGCCAGGCCTTAACTTGCGCTTAGGGGTATTTCTTGTCGTCCTGCCGATAGACTGCACTATAAGTTCAGTATCTATCCGAAGGGCGTTTTTTATTTGTTAGCGATAAATCGACAACGGAGGTTACCATGTCTGTGCTTGTGGGTGTCATTATGGGCAGTCAATCCGATTGGGAAACGATGAAGCATGCTTGCAGCGTGCTTGACGAGCTCGGAGTCCCTTACGAGAAAAAAGTCGTCTCCGCGCACCGAACGCCCGATTTGATGTTCGAGTACGCCGAGACGGCGGTGGAACGAGGGCTGAAGATCATTATTGCGGGCGCGGGCGGCGCCGCGCATTTGCCGGGAATGGTGGCGGCAAAGACGGTGGTGCCGGTGATCGGCGTTCCGGTGAAGTCGTCCACGCTGAGCGGGCTCGATTCGCTGTACTCCATCGTGCAGATGCCTGGCGGCGTGCCGGTCGGCACGATGTCGATCGGACAAGCGGGCGCAACGAATGCGGGGCTGTATGCGGCACAGGTGCTTGGCGCTTTCGATCCGGAGCTGCAGCGGCGGATTGTGGAACGACGGGAGCGCGTTGCGCAAACGGTGATAGAAAAGAGCGTGCTGGAATGACGGAAAGAACAGTGCGGGAGAAGCCGTACGATCCGGACAAGGTGCTGACGCCGGGCGCGACGATCGGCGTGCTCGGGGGCGGGCAGCTCGGACGGATGCTGGCGCTTGCCGGGCGGGCGATGGGCTATCGCTTCGCTACGCTCGATCCAACGCCGGACGCGCCGTGCGGACAAGTGGCGGACAAGCAGATCGTAGCAGGGTACGATGACATAGAGGCGGCACGGAAGCTTGCGGAGCTGTCGGACGTCATTACCTATGAGTTCGAGAACGTGGATGCGAGCGTGACGGAGCTGCTGATGAACGAATCATACGTTCCGCAGGGCAGCAGGCTGCTTTATACGACGCAGCACCGGCTGCGGGAGAAGCGGGCGATCGAAGCGGCTGGCGTGAAAGTGGCGCCGTATGCGGAGATCGGCAGCGTGGAACAGCTGCGGGAGGCGGTCGGCCGGTTCGGCACGCCGTGCGTGCTGAAGACGGCGACAGGCGGCTACGATGGGAAGGGCCAGTGGGTCATCCGCTCGGCGGAGGAGATCGAGGAAGCCTACGCAACGTTAAGCCGGGCCAAGACCGAGCTTGTGCTGGAACAGTTTATTCGTTTCGCGAAGGAAATATCCGTCATTGCCGCACGCAGCCCGCGCGGCGAGGTGCGGGCGTTCCCTGCGGCGGAGAACGAGCATGTGAACAACATCCTGCACGTATCCATCGTACCGGCACGAGTGCCGGCGGACGTACTGGAGCGGGCGGAACGGATGGCGGTGCAAATCGCGGAAGGGCTCGACGTCATCGGCCTGATCGCGGTCGAGATGTTTCTCACGGAAGACGGCGAACTGTTCGTCAACGAGCTGGCGCCGCGGCCGCACAACTCCGGCCACTATACGATGGAGGCGTGCCGGACGTCGCAGTTCGAGCAGCATGTGCGCGCGATCTGCAATTTGCCGCTCGGCGATCCGGCGCTCATGCAGCCGGTCGTGATGGCGAATGTGCTAGGCGAGCACGTGGAGCCGCTGCTCGCGTGGATCGCAAAGCCCGAGTCGGAGCGGGAAGTGGCTGGCGTGACGGCGAAGCTGCACTTATACGGCAAGCAGGAAGCGAAGCAAGGACGCAAGATGGGGCATGTGAATTTGCTGACGGCGTCGCCGGAAGCGGCATTTCGCTGGATAGAGGCTTCAAATATATGGGAGTCTAATAAAAAATAGAGGGATGGAGAAACAAACATGATCGATCGTTATACCCGGCCTGAAATGGGCGCGATTTGGACGGAAGAGAATAAATTCAAGGCTTGGCTGGAAGTGGAAATCTTATCCTGTGAGGCGTGGGCGGAACTCGGCGTCATTCCGAAGGAAGACGTTGCTGAGCTGCGCAAGAACGCCAGCTTCGACATCGACCGCATTTACGAAATCGAGCAGGAGACGCGTCACGACGTGATCGCCTTCACCCGCGCGGTATCCGAGAAGGTTGGCCCGGAGCGCAAATGGGTGCATTACGGCTTGACGTCGACGGACGTCGTTGACACGGCGCTCGGCTACCTGCTGAAGCAAGCGAACGACATTTTGGAAAAAGACATCGTGAACTTCATCGAAATCGTGAAGGAAAAAGCGATTGCCTATAAAGACACGCCGATGATGGGACGCACGCACGGGGTGCATGCGGAGCCGACGACGTTCGGTTTGAAAATGGCGCTTTGGTATGAAGAAATGAAGCGTAACCTGGAGCGTTTCCGCTTTGCGGCGGACGGCGTGCAGTTCGGCAAAATTTCCGGCGCGGTCGGTACATACGCCAACATCGATCCGTTCGTCGAAGAATACGTCTGCGGCAAGCTCGGCACGAAGCCTGCGCCGATCTCGACGCAGACGCTGCAGCGCGACCGCCACGCGGAATACATGGCGACGCTGGCGCTAATCGCTACGTCGCTGGACAAGTTCGCGACGGAAATCCGCGCTTTGCAGAAGAGCGAATTCCGCGAAGTCGAAGAACCGTTCGCGAAAGGCCAGAAGGGCTCGTCGGCCATGCCGCACAAGCGCAACCCGATCGGCTGCGAGAGCATCTCGGGTCTGGCTCGCGTCATCCGCGGCCACATGATCTCCGCTTACGAGAATGTGACGCTGTGGCATGAGCGCGATATTTCGCATTCCTCGGTGGAGCGAGTTATTTTGCCGGATGCGACGATTCTTCTGAACTACATGCTGAACCGTCTGGGCAACATCGTGAAGAACTTGACCGTGTTCCCTGAGAACATGAAACGGAATATGCAAAGCACGTACGGCGTGCCGTTCTCCGGCCGCGTCATGACGAAGCTGATCGACAAGGGCTTCAGCCGCGAGCAAGCGTACGACACCGTGCAGCCGCGCGCCATGCAGGCGTGGGAAGAGCAGCGTTCGTTCCGCGAGATCGTGCTGAGCACGCCGGCGATTACGGAGGCGCTGAGCGTGGAAGAGATTGAGGATGCGTTTAATCCGAGCTGGCATTTGAAGCATGTCGATACGATTTTCCGCCGTCTCGGCTTAAGCTAAAAGGGAGGCCATTCACGTCATGGGAGAGAAGGCAACAACGGCGATTTCGAGCGCGCAAGAGTATGTCAAGGCGCCGCTTCTATATAAGGGCAAAGTGCGGGAGCTGTACGATCTCGGCGAGCACTTCCTGATTGCGGTCACCGACCGGATTTCCGCGTTCGACTGGGTGTTAAGCCCGGCCGTGCCGGATAAGGGAAACGTGCTGAACTCGCTCAGCAAGTTCTGGTTCGAGCAGACGGCGGCCATTCAGCCGAACCATGTCGTGCATGCGGATGTGGAGCGTTTGGGCGATATCATCACGGATGCGGATATGATGAAGGACCGCTTCATGGTTACGAAGAAAGCGGAGCGGATCGACATCGAGTGCGTCGTGCGCGGGTATATTACCGGCGGCGGCTGGCGTCAGTACCAGAAGTCGGGCGAAGTGAACGGCCACAAGCTGCCGGAAGGGATGCGCAAGAACGAGCGGTTCCCGCAGCCGCTCTTCACCCCCGCGGCGAAGAACGACGTCGGCCACGACGAGGACATTTCGATCGAGCGGATGAAAGAGCTCGTGGGTGCGGAATTGACCGAGCAGCTGCAGGAGAAGAGCATCCGGCTGTACGAATTCGCGCATGCGTTTTGCGCGGAGCGGGGCATCATTTTGGCGGATACGAAGTTTGAATTCGGTCTAATTGACGGCGAAATTATTCTTATCGATGAAATTTTCACTCCGGATTCTTCGAGATTCTGGGACAAGACGAAGTACGAGCTCGATATCGAGATCGACGGGATGGATAAAGAACCGGTTCGGACGTATTTGTCCGGAACGGATTGGGATAAGAACAGCGAGCCGGACCCGCTGCCGCCGCACGTGGTGGAAGAGACGAGCCGGCGTTACCGTGATATATACAACCGTTTGGTGCAGGGCTAAAGAATAGACGCGCAAGCGACATTAAACCATTTTGCGGGAGGTACTTTTTTCGATGTTTAAAGCGACCGTGTATGTAACAATTAAGCAAAGCGTACTGGATGTGCAGGGAACCGCCGTGCAAGGCGCACTGCACACGATGGGCTTCGACGAGGTAAGCAGAGTGCGGATCGGCAAGTATTTGGAAGTGGAACTGAACACGAACGACCGCGCGGCGGCCGAGGAGCGCTTGAAAGCGATGTGCGAGAAGCTGCTTGCGAACACGGTCATCGAAGATTACCGTTTCGAGCTGGTTCAGGCTTAACCAAAAGGAGGAGCGAAGGCGATGAATTTCGCGGTACTGGTATTTCCCGGCTCCAACTGTGACATCGACTGCTACAAAGCGGTAGAGGACACTATCGGACAGCCTGTTGATTATGTGTGGCATACGGAAACGGATTTGTCGAAATACGATTGCATTCTCGTACCCGGAGGGTTTTCCTACGGCGACTACCTGCGCTGCGGAGCGATCGCCCGTTTTGCGCCGGTTATGAATGCGCTGGTGGAAGCGGCGGCTCAAGGCAAATACGTGCTGGGCATCTGCAACGGTTTTCAAATATTGACGGAAGCCGGACTTCTCCCGGGAGCGCTGCTGCGCAACAACTCGATGAAGTTCCGCTGTCATTCGGCTTTGCTGCAAGTGGAGAACGCGGATACGCCGTTCACGAAAGAATATGCGCAGGGCGAGCTCATTGACATCCCGATCGCGCACGGCGAAGGCAACTACTACTGTGACGACGCCACGCTGGCAGAGCTGAAAGCGAACAACCAAATCGTGTTCCGTTACGAGGCGGGCAACAACCCGAACGGTTCCGTTGAAGATATCGCGGGCATCTGCAACAAAGCGGGCAACGTGCTCGGCATGATGCCGCATCCGGAGCGGGCGATCAGCGAGATTCTGGGTTCGGCGGACGGCCGCCGCATGTTTACATCGATTTTGAGCACTTGGAGGGAAAAGCATGGCGCAGCAGCTATCGGCTAAGGAGCCAACGGCTCAGCAAATCGAAGAGCAGAAGGTGTACAAGCAGTTCGGCGTATCGGATGCGGAGTATGAGAAAATCTGCGGATTCCTCGGCCGTAAACCGAATTATGTAGAAATCGGCGTGTTCAGCGTCATGTGGTCTGAACACTGTTCCTATAAAAATTCCAAGGTTGTGCTGAAAAAGTTTCCGACCACCGGCCCGCGCGTTCTGATGGGGCCCGGCGAAGGCGCCGGGATCGTCGATATCGGCGACAATCAGGCGGTTGTATTCAAGATTGAAAGTCATAACCATCCTTCCGCGGTAGAGCCTTACCAAGGCGCAGCGACGGGTGTGGGCGGGATTATCCGCGATATTTTCTCCATGGGCGCGCGTCCGGTTGCGGTTCTGAATAGCTTGCGGTTCGGACGGTTGACGAACGACCGCGTGAAATATTTGTTCGAGCATGTCGTGTCGGGGATTGCCGGTTACGGCAACTGTATCGGCATTCCGACGGTCGGCGGCGAGATCATGTTCGACGAGAGCTACGAAGGCAACCCGCTCGTTAACGCGATGTGCGTGGGCCTCATCGACCATGACAAAATCCAGAAGGGTGTGGCCAAAGGCGTCGGCAACCCGGTGTTCTATGTCGGACCGGCAACGGGCCGCGACGGCATTCACGGTGCGACGTTCGCATCCGAGGACTTGACGGCGGAATCCGAATCCAAGCGTTCGGCCGTGCAGGTGGGCGATCCTTTCATGGAGAAGCTCGTGCTTGAAGCTTGTCTGGATTTGATCAATTCCGGCATCGTCGTCGGGATTCAAGATATGGGCGCCGCGGGCTTGACCTGCTCGAGCGCGGAGATGGCAAGTAAAGCCGGCAACGGCATGGAATTATATTTGGATGAGGTGCCGCAGCGCGAGGAAGGCATGACGCCTTACGAGATGATGCTGTCCGAATCGCAGGAGCGCATGCTGTTCGTTGTTAAGCCGGAGCATGAAGCTCAGGCAAAAGCGATTTTCGAGCGTTGGGGCCTGCACTGCGCGAAGGTCGGTAAAGTAACGGACGACGGCAACCTGAAGCTGTACCATAAAGGCGAGCTGGTCGGCAACATGCCGGTTACGGCGCTGGTCGACGAGTGCCCGATGTACCATAAGCCTTCGGCGGTGCCTGCGTACTACGAGGCGAATGCTTCCGTCGATACGACGCGTTATGCCGAAGTGACGGACTTGAACGGCGCTTTGCTGAAGGTGCTGGCGTCTCCTACGGTTGCGAGCAAAGAATGGGTTTATAACCAATACGATTACATGGTGCGCACGAGCACGGCGGTTCAGCCGGGTTCCGATGCGGCGGTCGTTACGATTCGCGGCTCCCGCAAGGCATTGTCGATGTCGACCGATTGCAACGGCCGTTACGTGTATTTGGATCCGGAAGTAGGCGGACGTATCGCCGTCGCGGAAGCGGCGCGCAACAATGTGTGCTCCGGCGCCGAGCCGCTCGCGATTACGGACAACCTGAACTTCGGCAGCCCGGAGAAGCCGGAAATTTTCTGGCAGCTGGAGAAAGCGGTCGACGGGATGGCGGAAGCTTGCCGCAAGCTGAATGCGCCGGTGATCGGCGGTAACGTCAGCTTGTACAACGAGAACGCCAAAGGCGCGATTTACCCGACGCCGGTCGTCGGCATGGTCGGCTTGGTGCACGACGTCGATCATATTACGACGCAAGGCTTTAAGCGCGAGGGCGACGTCGTCCTGCTGCTGGGCAACACAAAAGCGGAGCTGGGCGGCAGCGAGTTCCAGTACGTCGTACACGGCGTGACGGAAGGACGTCCTCCCGCGATCGATTTGGACGAAGAGAAAGTTTTGCTGGATGCGGTGCTCAGCGCGATCCAAAGCGGACTTGTCGCTTCGGCGCATGACTTGTCCGACGGCGGCCTGGCTGTCGCATTGGCGGAAAGCTGCATGAGCGGCCGTATTGGGGCGAAGGTTAACTTCACGAGCGAACTGCGTGCGGATATCGCGCTGTTCAGCGAAAGCCAATCGCGGATTCTGCTCAGCGCTTCGGCGGATAAAGCCGGCGAGCTTGAGAAGCTGTTGGTATCGCGGGGCGTGCCGGTACAAGTATTAGGTACGGTCGGCGGCGAGAAGCTGGAAGTTTCGGTGAATGGCGTTTCGGCCATCGATGCATCTGTAACACAACTAGAAAAGGTTTGGAAGGATGCGATTCCATGTCTGATGAACTGATCGTCGGCGGACAAGGAGCAGGAGTTAGAGTGAACGGGACCGGAGCTGTGCGGCAGCTCTGGACCGGGAACTTTTATAACGAAGGCATCAACAGCCATGACGGCTTGTTCGACAAATTGCGCGAGGAGTGCGGCGTGTTCGGGGTGTTCGGACATGTGGAGGCTGCTTCCTTGTCCTATTACGGCCTTCATGCGCTTCAGCATCGAGGGCAGGAGAGCGCGGGCATCAGCGTAACCGGCGGGGAGTCGTTCAACTACCACCGGGGCATGGGACTTGTGAAGGAAGTATTCAACAACGAAAACCTCGCGACGTTGAGCGGTACCTGTGCGATCGGGCACGTGCGCTACTCGACGTCGGGGGAGAGCAAGCTCGCGAACGCGCAGCCGCTCGTCTTCAAATACCGCGAGGGCGATCTGGCGATTGCGACGAACGGTAATTTGACGAATGCGCCGGACATCAAGAAGCGTCTGGAGCGCGAGGGCTCGATCTTCCAGACGACGAGCGATACCGAGGTTGTGGCACACTTGATCGCCCGCTCGAAGCATGACGACATCGTGCTGGCCGTGAAGGATGCGCTGCTGCAGGTGGAAGGCGCGTTCGCGTTCCTGTTTCAGACGCGGGATAAGCTCATCGTGGCTCGTGATTCGCACGGCTTGCGTCCGTTCGTGATGGGGCGGCTGGGTACGGCGCGATTGTTCGCCTCCGAGTCCTGTGCGTTCGATGCTGTCGGCGGCAAGTTCGAACGGGATATCGAGCCGGGCGAGCTGCTGATTCTGGATTTGAAGACGGGCGCGGTGACGTATGACCGGTTCTCGCCGGTTAAGCAGCGCGCGATCTGCGCGATGGAATACATCTACTTCGCGCGTCCGGACAGCGACATTGACGAGACGAACATCCACTCCGCCCGTAAGCGGATGGGCCGTCAGCTTGCGATGGAAGCGTTCGTGGACGCGGATGTAGTAACGGGCGTGCCGGATTCTTCGATTTCGGCAGCCATCGGGTATGCGGAGCAGACGGGCATTCCGTACGAGCTCGGCTTGATCAAAAACCGCTATACCGGCCGGACCTTTATCCAGCCTAGCCAAGAGCTGCGCGAGCAGGGCGTGAAGATGAAGTTGTCTGCGGTGCGCAGCATCGTGGAAGGCAAACGCGTCGTCATGATCGACGATTCGATCGTGCGCGGCACGACTTCGCTTCGCATCGTGAACCTGCTTCGCGAAGCGGGCGCGTCCGAAGTGCACGTGCGCATCAGCTCGCCGCCGTTCGCCAACCCGTGCTTCTACGGGATTGATACGCCGAGCCGCCAAGAGCTGATCGCGGCGGTGAAATCGGTGGAAGAGATTCGCCAGGCGATCAACGCCGACTCGCTGCATTTCTTGACGAAGGACGGGCTGCTGGCCGCGATCGGACGTCCGAACGGCGAGTATAACCGCGGTCACTGTACCGCCTGTTTCGACAATCACTACCCGACGCCGGTGCCGGATGAGGCCGCTCTCGGCTGCGGCTGCGACTAGGGAGAAGGTTCCGGAAGTTCGTTCCTTGCTGAAGAACCCTTGTCAGTCTTCTTCCCCGAAGCAGTCGGCGGAAATTATGAAAATAAGGCATCCAGAAGCCTGTACTGTAGGGCTAAAGAGCACGGAAAAAAGGCTGGAGGCCGTATGGCACCATTAACGGCTTAACAATATGGAGCTTAGAGCGGTCGCCGCCGCATGGCCGGCCGCCGCTCCCTTTATCCCCGCGCAGGTTCCTGCGCAAAATCTTTTGACTTTGGCTGTTCGAGCTTGGGGTAGGCGGAGGCGAAGGTTAATGCACGTTACCGGATATAAGCTTCCGAAGCCGTTTTCCCGCAGGAAAACGCGGAGCTGCCTTTGAAAATGAGTTCTTGCCGCAAGGTAAGCCTGAGGAACTCATTTTCAAGAGCGGCCGGAGGGAAACAGCGTGTACATGCAAGCCAAAGCCATACGTTCTCCAGGAGCGAAGGTCATTCCCATTCTGAGGAGGAAAAACGAAGTGTCCGATGCATATAAACAAGCCGGGGTCGACATCGCTGCCGGCAATGAAGCGGTTGAACGCATGAAAAAGCACGTGAAGACGACATTCCGTCCCGAGGTGCTGACGGATCTCGGCGGCTTCGGCGCGCTGTTCGGCCTGAATAAGGAGAAATACGAGGAGCCGGTGCTCGTATCCGGAACGGACGGCGTCGGCACGAAGCTGAAGATCGCGTTCGCGATGGACAAGCACGACACGATTGGCGTCGACGCGGTAGCCATGTGCGTGAACGATATTATCGTGCAGGGCGCGGAGCCGCTCTTCTTCCTCGACTATCTGGCTTGCGATAAAGTCATTCCCGAAAAAATCGAGGCTATCGTCAAAGGCATCAGCGACGGCTGCGTACAAGCAGGCGCGGCGCTAATCGGCGGCGAAACGGCAGAGATGCCGGGTATGTACAGCGAAGGCGAGTATGACATTGCCGGCTTTACGGTTGGAATCGTCGACAAGAAGAAGATCATTGATGGAAGCACGATCAAGCCGGGCGACGTCGTGCTGGGTCTTGCTTCAAGCGGCGTGCATTCGAACGGGTTCTCACTGGTGCGTAAGCTGCTGCTTGAACAGAAAGGCTACAGCCTGCACGACACGATCGACGCGCTCGGGGAACGCCTCGGCGATACGCTACTTGCGCCGACGAAAATTTATGTCAAACCGGTGCTCAACGTCCTGAACGAAGTGCCGATCAAAGGAATGGCGCATATTACAGGCGGCGGTTTCCTGGAAAACATTCCGCGCGTGCTGCCGGAAGGCGTGAACGTGGAAATCGACTACGGATCCTGGCCGATTCTGCCGATCTTCGAATTGATGCAGCGCGAGGGCGGCATCAGCCATAACGACATGTTCCGTACCTTTAACATGGGGATCGGGATGGTGGTCATCGTGTCGGAGGAGGATGCGGCGAAGGCGGCGTCTCTGTTTGAACAGCACGGCGAGAAGGCCTACACGCTCGGACGCGTGACGGCGGGTACGCGAGTGGTGACGTTTAACGGGGCGGACGTATGAGTTCGTCACCATTTCGAATCGCCGTATTTGCATCAGGCAGCGGGAGCAACTTCCAAGCGATCGCAGATGCGGTGAAAGCAGGGCAGCTCGATGTTCGCATCGAGCTTTTGGTTTGCGACCGGCCGAAGGCGAAGGTCGTGGAACGGGCGCAGGCGGCCGGCGTGCCGGTGCATGCGTTCCGGCCGAAGGATTACGAGTCGCGCGAGCACTACGAGCAAGAAATATTGGCGCAGCTGCAGGAGAAGCAAGTCGATTTAATCGTGATGGCCGGTTATATGCGGTTGATCACAAGCGTGTTGGTCAAGCCGTTCTACGGGCGGTTGATTAATGTGCATCCGTCGCTGCTGCCTGCTTTTCCAGGGGTGAATGCAATCGGTCAGGCGCTTGACTATGGGGTGAAGGTGACGGGGGTAACCGTTCACTTTGTAGACGGCGGCATGGATACGGGACCGATCATCGCTCAGGCGGCGCTGGAGATTCAGCCGGGAGATACGGAAGAAACGGTCGCGGAGCGGGTACACCGCATCGAGCACAAGTTGTATCCGCAGGTGATCGGCTGGATTCGCGATGGCAAGGTGCGATTGAACGGACGGCATGTCGAGCGCGTCTTGGAAGCGTAGATCGCCCGGGCAGCCAGGTGCGGTCAAAGAGAAATCAAGAGCGGAAAAGAGCAGTAGACAAAGAACGGGAAAAAGGGCACTTGGGCGTTCGCACGCGTGCCATTTATGGAAGAACTTATACGATGAGGGAGGCACCAACCAACGTGGCTATTAGAAGAGCATTAATCAGCGTCTCGGACAAAACCGGCATTGTGGAGTTTGCCGGCGAACTCGCCAAACTGGGCGTGCAAATCATTTCGACAGGCGGCACGCAATCGCTGCTCAAAGAGAAGGGCGTGCCGGTTATCGGCATCTCCGAAGTAACGGGGTTCCCTGAAATTCTGGATGGACGCGTCAAAACGCTGCACCCCGCCGTACATAGCGGACTGCTGGCGATTCGCGACAGCGAAGAGCATCAAGCGGCGATGAAAGAGCTTGGTCTCGACTACATCGACCTTGTGGTCGTCAACCTGTATCCGTTCGCCGAAACGATCGCGAAACCGGATGTTACCTATGAGGATGCGATCGAGAACATCGATATCGGCGGACCGACGATGCTGCGTTCGGCGGCGAAAAACCATGCGTTCGTGACCGTTGTCGTCGATGCTGGCGATTATTCGGCCGTCCTGGAAGAAGTCAAAGCCGCAGGCGATACGACACTGGATACGCGCAAGCGCCTCGCAGGCAAAGTATTCCGCCACACGGCGGCTTACGACGCGCTCATCTCCGATTACTTGGCGAAGCAAACAGGCGAACCGCTGCCGGAGAAGCTCACCGTCACTTACGAGAAAGTACAAGACCTTCGCTATGGCGAGAACCCGCATCAGAAAGCGGCGTTCTACCGTAAGCCGCTCGCTCCGTCCGGTAACATTACGACGGCCGAACAGCTGCATGGCAAGGAGCTGTCTTATAACAACATCAACGATGCAAACACGGCGCTGCAAATCGTTAAAGAATTCAGCGAACCGGCCGTTGTTGCGGTTAAACATATGAACCCTTGCGGCGTCGGTATCGGCACCGACATTCACGAAGCCTGCCAAAAAGCTTACACAGCCGACCCGGTCTCGATCTTCGGCGGCATCGTTGCGGCGAACCGGACCATCGGCAAGGAAACGGCGCTCTTGCTTCATGAAATTTTCCTTGAAATCGTCATCGCGCCGGATTTCAGCCAAGAAGCGCTCGACATCCTGAAGCAAAAGAAAAATATTCGACTGCTGCAAGTCGGCGACATCAGCGGGGCGAAAAAAGCGGAAGCTATCATCACGACCGTCGAAGGCGGCATGCTGGTGCAGGACAGCGACGCTTACCAGCTCACTGAAGCGGATCTGCGAATCGTGACGGAACGTCAACCGACCGAGGCCGAGCTGAAGCAGCTGTTGTTCGCTTGGAAAGTTGTGAAGCATGTGAAGTCCAATGCGATCGTGCTCGCGGCGGACGACATGACGATCGGTGTAGGCGCCGGTCAAATGAACCGTGTCGGCGCAGCCAAAATCGCCATCGAGCAAGCCGGGGACAAAGCGCAAGGGTCCGTGCTCGCCTCCGATGCGTTCTTCCCGATGGGCGATACGCTGGAGCTTGCGGCTAAAGCAGGCATCACCGCGGTGATTCAGCCGGGCGGCTCGATCAAGGACGAAGAATCGATCCGCGTCGCGAATGAGCACGGCATCGCTATGGTGATGACGGGCGTGCGCCATTTTAAACACTAAGGGGAGCGTAGCCAGATGCGGATATTGGTAGTGGGCGGCGGCGGCCGCGAGCATGCAATTTGTTGGGCGCTGAAAAAAAGCCCGAAGGTGAAGGAGCTGTACTGTGCGCCGGGTAACGGCGGTATCGCCCAAGTGGCGGAGTGCGTGCCGATTCCGGTTAACAAGTTTGAAGAGATCGCGCAATTCGCGATCGATCATACGATTGACTTAGTCGTCATCGGACCGGATGATCCTTTGGCCGAAGGCATCGTCGATCATTTGGAAGCGAAAGGGTTGACGGTTTACGGACCGCGCCAGAACGCCGCTATTATTGAGGGCAGTAAAGTGTTCACCAAGCAGCTGCTCAAAAAGTACGACATCCCGACCGCAGCGTACGAATCGTTCGATTCGTACGAGCCGGCACGGGCTTATTTAAACCAATTGCGTGCGCCTTATGTCATCAAGGCCGACGGCCTCGCGGCAGGTAAAGGCGTCATTATCGCGCAATCGATCGAAGAAGCGGATCAAGCGCTTCAAGACATTATGGTCGCGAAAGTGTTCGGCGAGTCAGGCAACCAGGTCGTCATCGAAGAGTTCCTGACGGGCCAGGAGATGTCCATTCTTTCCTTCGTCGATGGCGAGGTGGTGCGTCCGATGGCGGCTGCTCAGGATCATAAGGCCGTTTATGACAACGACCAGGGTCCAAATACAGGCGGGATGGGTACGTATTCTCCTCTGCCGCATATCCCGCAATCGATCATCGACGAGGCGATCGAAACGATCATTAAACCGACGGCGAAAGCGATGGTGGCCGAAGGACGCCCATTCCGCGGCGTGCTGTTCGCGGGATTGATGCTTACGCCGGAAGGTCCGAAAACTATCGAATTCAACGCGCGCTTCGGAGATCCTGAAACGCAGGTCGTGCTGCCGCGGTTGAAAACCGATTTGCTGGATATTTTCCTCGCCACGGTCAACGGCTGTCTGGATCAAATGGATATCCAATGGAGCGACGAGGCCGCCGTATGCGTCATCCTCGCTTCGCCGGGATATCCGGCGGCGTATCCGAAAGGACTTCCGATCGAAGGGCTCGAGGACGCGGAGAACGAACCGGATGCGCTCGTGTTTCACGCCGGCACAGCGGTTCAAGGCGGACAGCTCGTCACGAACGGCGGCCGCGTCATCGGCGTGACGGCGCTCGGATCGAACATTGCGGAGGCCCGTGCCAAAGCGTATGCCGCAGCCGACCGGATTCGTTTCGAAGGCAAGCACTACCGTACGGACATTGCGAAGAAAGCGCTCGTGTAACTCAAATAGAAGTCAAAAGCCGGAGCAGAAGGACAATTCCTTCCGACTCCGGCTTTTTGTATAGGCGGGCGGCTACTTTCTTCCGCTGCCTTTGATCACGATTTTATCCCAATACTTATAGACGCAAATACCGGCGATGACGGTTCCTGTAATGAGCAGCGCAGAAAGCCAATATTGATTCGCGTAATCGG
Organism: Paenibacillus sp. JCM 9796; assembly: GCF_055379675.1. Taxonomy (NCBI): domain Bacteria; kingdom Bacillati; phylum Bacillota; class Bacilli; order Caryophanales; family Paenibacillaceae; genus Paenibacillus; species Paenibacillus sp. JCM 9796. Next base: position 2,133,226 of record NZ_AP043723.1, on the reverse strand, counting down.
CCAACGTCATGACGCAGCCCTCCTTCCACGATTACCCTTAGCTTGCCCAACAAGCGATGCAGATTATGTGGCGGAGGAAATGCTGTTTAAACCGGTTGTTCTTCCCGCACGGCCGCTGTCGCCGCGGCTGAAGCTGCGGTCACGGCAGCATCGGGGACGAAGTCTTGGAAAACGGGCTGCTTTCCCCGACCGAAAGGTACGACCATCGGCGTACCGAACAACGGGTCTTGGATCACCCGGCAATCGAGATCGAACACGGTCGCGATCAACGATTCGTCGACAATATCTTGAGGCCGTCCTTCGGCGCACACCTTGCCGTTCTTAATGGCGACGATGTTGTGAGCGTACCGGCACGCGAGGTTGATGTCGTGCAGCACCATCACAATCGTCCGCTGCTCCTGTTCGTTCAATTGATGCAGCAGATCGAGCACTTCGATTTGGTGTGCCAAATCGAGATAAGTCGTCGGCTCGTCGAGCAGGATGGTGGGCGTTCCCTGAGCCAATGTCATGGCAATCCAAGCGCGCTGGCGCTGTCCGCCCGATAACGAGTCAACCGTACGGTCGGCAAGCGGCGTCATGTGGGTGAGCTCCAGGGCACGCTGCACCATCGTTTCGTCTTCCTTCGACCACTGCTGCAGCCAGTTCTGGTAAGGGTAACGGCCTTGCTTTACGAGCTGAAGCACCGTTAGTCCATCCGGAGCGGCGGGGCCTTGCGGAAGAATCGCCATGCGGCGCGCAATCTCTTTGGTAGCTAAGGAAGCGATGTCGCTGCCGTCCAATACGACCTGACCCTTTTGCGGCTTCAGCAGCCGGGCGAGGGAACGCAGCAGGGTCGACTTGCCGCAGCCATTGCTGCCGATGAAGACGGTGATTTTTCCTTTTGGCAAACTCAGGTTGAGGCTCTCGAAGATGCGGGTATCCCCGTAGCTTAGGCAGAGTTCGTTGGATTGAATGGCGGTCATCGGGATCGCTCCTTTGGTTAATGGGATAGCCGTTTATAGGCTTTATCGGTTACTGTTACGGTTACGGTACAATAAGAAAATGAATAAAGGCGCGCCGACGCTGGCGGTGAACACGCCGGCAGGAATATCGAGCGGCGGGGCGATCGTACGTCCGGCCAAGTCGGCAAGCAGCAGCAGAATCGCGCCAATCAGCGCCGAGACGGGCAGCAGGGCGCCGAAGCTCGGACCGACGAGGCGTCGCGCCATATGCGGAGCCATCAGGCCGATGAAGGTAATCGCGCCGCCAAAGGCGATTGCTGTGCCGCCGAGCGCTACGCTCAGCAAGATCAGCAACAACCGTTGGCGCTGCACGCTGCTGCCGACGCTGCGGGCGACGTCTTCGCCAAGCTCCTGGACGTTAACGTGTCGCGCAAGAAAGAACAGAATCGGCATCAGTACGAGCACCCATGGGAAGAGGGGCGTTACAGCCTTTTCCCAGGAGACGCCGTAGATGCTGCCGGTCATAAACGTCAGCGATTGGTTGGCGAGAACGACGGGACCCATAATCATCATCATATAAGAGATCGAGTTCATGGCTGCAGTCATCGTAATGCCGATTAAGACGAGTCTCAGCGGCGAGACGCCCTTCTTCCAAGAGAGCGTGTAGATGAGCAGGGTTGCGGCCAACGCGCCGATAATGGCGAACAGCGGAAGCCAATGAATGCTTAAGCGTTCGGCGAAAAAGAAGAAGAACGAAACAGCGCCAAGCACGGCGCCGCCGGTGATGCCGATATTGTCCGGCGACGTCAACGGATTGCGTACGACCCCTTGCAGAATCGCACCGGAGACGGCCAGCGACGCTCCGATCAGAACGGCTGTGATGATTCGAGGCAGACGAAGCGATCGGATAATGAGTTCATTCGAGTCCGTCCCGTAACCGAATACCGAGCGAATGACTTCGCCGGGGGCAATGTACAGGCTTCCGATTCCTGTGCATAAAATCATCACAGCAACGGTTGACACGAGGAGCAGCAGGACGGCGACAAGCGCTTTCCGGTGAATCAGGAACGAGTAAAAGCTGCTGCGTAAGGTAATGTAGCGGCTGCGCGAGCTGTTCATCGAAGTAGTCCTCCCTTGCGCGCGATGTAAACGACAAAAGGCACGCCCATTAAAGCGGTGGTGACGCCAACGTGCACCTCGGTCGGCATGGCGATATATCTCGCTCCCAAGTCTGCGGTAACGAGAAGCAAGGCGCCAAGTACGGCGCAATACGGGATGACCCAGCGATGATCGATGCCAATCAGGAAACGCACAATATGCGGAATGATAACGCCGATAAACAGAATCGGGCCGGCAACGGCGACGGAGCCGCCGGCCAGCAGCACGATGACGACGGCCGCAGCCGCTTTGATCAAGACGGTGCGTTGGCCCAAGCCTTTGGCCACGTCGTCGCCCATCGACAGCACGTTCATATGGGGCGCCAGCACAAGCGCTCCGATCATAGCAACGGCGATGTACGGGAGAACGGCCGTCAACATGTCCATCGTACGACCCGACACCGAACCGACAAGCCAGAACAACACCTGGTCGAAAGCTTTGCCGTTGGCGAGCAGGATCCCTTGCGTCAGGGAGAAAAAGAATGCGGATATAGCCGAGCCGGCGAGCGTGATCTTAATTGGAGTCATCCCGTCGCGGCCGACGGAACCGAGCAGATACACGAGCACCGAGCTGACCGCTGCACCAAGAAACGCAATCCACGTGAAGGCTACTAAACCGGATACATTGAAGAAAGCGACGCATAGTACGATGGCGAACGAAGCTCCGGCATTCACGCCGAACAGGCTGGGTGAGGCGAGCGGGTTGCGGGTGATGGCCTGCATCAGCGCACCGGCTACCGCCAGGCTGCCGCCGACGATCGCGGCAATAAGCGATCGTGGGATACGGGATGAGCGAATGATCAGATTATCGTTGGTTTCCGTGTAGGCGGTGAACGAGGAGACGATGCGTTCCCACGAATAAGTGGTGACGCCGTATTTCACGCTGGCCAGCATGGCCAGGGCGAGCAGCGCAATAGCTGCGAGTAGTCCGATAATGCGAAATGTTGTCGTATGTAAGTAGGTTTGCATGAATGTCTGGCCCGCTTCCTTTAATGCATATAATGAATAATTAATAAAATCGATAATGGAGGCTATGTCTCATTTTATGAGAATGGTTCTCGTAAGTCAATGATTTTGAGAATCATTATCAAAATTTTTATTGACAACGAATGAAGGAACGATTACGATAAACGAGGCGAAGATGATAATGATTATCATTCTTTTCCGCTAAAACCATCATTGATCATCAAACGGGGGGTTTACACGTAACATGAAGACATTTATTCAAGCCAAATCGATGACGCTGCTTGCCGTCATTCTAATGGTAGGACTCGTTCTGTCCGCCTGCGGCACAAAACCGGCTGCTCCTGCGGAAACGAACAATACTGCAGGAGGGAAGACGGAAACGGCAACGCCTGCTGCTCCTCATAAAGTGAAACACGCGATGGGCGAAACGGAAGTGCCGGCTAACCCTAAACGCGTCGTCATCCTGACAAACGAAGGAACAGAAGCGCTGTTGTCGCTTGGCATTAAGCCGGTCGGCGCGGTTAAGTCGTTTACCGGCAACCCGTGGTACGACCACATTAAAGCCGACATGGAAGGCGTTACGGTGCTGGGTGAAGAGGGACAGCCGAACATCGAGCTGATCGCTTCACTGAAGCCGGACCTGATCATCGGGAACAAGATGCGTCAAGAAAAAATTTACGAGCAGCTTAAAGCGATCGCTCCGACCGTGTTCTCCGAAACGCTGCGCGGCGAGTGGAAGAGCAATTACCGTTTGTATGCCGAAACGGTAGGCAAGAAGGAAGAAGGCGAGAAAGTGATCGCCGCTTTCGACAAACGTACTGAGGAATTCAAGGCGAAAGCCGGCGACAAGCTGCAGCAGAAAGTGTCCGTTGTGCGCTTTATGGCGGGCAAAACGAGAATTTATTTGTCCGATACGTTTACGGGCATCATCTTCAAACAAATGGGCATTGCCCGTACGACGGTAAAAGCGAAAGATACGTTCGTCGAAGAAATTACAAAAGAGCGTCTTCCTGAAGCTGACGGCGATATCATCTTCTACTTTACTTATGAAACCGGCGATGACAAAGGAAATCAGCAAGAGAAGGATTGGACTAACGATCCGCTCTGGAAAAACTTGAACGCCGTAAAGAACGGCAAAGCATATAAAGTGAACGACGCGATCTGGAATACGGCGGGCGGCGTTAAAGCGGCCAACCTGATGCTGGACGAATTGTTCAAAATTTACGAAATTAAATAATGACTCATGAGAACCGTCACCTTTCTTTTTAGAAACGTGACGGTTCTTTGCTGTGCGCCCGGCATGGGCGATAACTTGGCGGTGAAAGTCCGCTACAGGCTTGGCAGTAGGAACTGTTAGCCAAAGGCAAGGGTGTCCGCCGCGAGGCGGAATCTGAAGGAAGCCGGAGGCAAACCCTCGGTCTGACGAACAGAAATCACATAGAAGGCATGATGAGGCGGACGAGCTTGCAGTACAAAGCGAAGTCCAATACTGCCCGAATCTCATCATGTAGATGTGGCAGATGGATGAGGGGAAAGTTATCGCTCTTACCCGGGGAGATCTCACAGACGTCAAGTAGACCATTCGAAAGGCGGAGTAAAGCTTGCTGTGAGAAGTCAGCAGAGGCCATACTACCGGAAATTTTTTTTCGGGAAGGGCCGAACAATCGTAAGCCTCAAGTACATGCAGGAAGGAGAACCGATACGATGAAAGCAGAATACCGAAAGGGCTGCCCGCAAAGGGATAGTGTGGAACACGAAGAGTATGCAGGAGCGCGGAGTATCGGAGCTCGGGAAAGCAGAGAAAGAGACAGTGCAACAGACCTGCTGGAGAGGATACTGGGCAGGGACAACCTAAACAGAGCCTACAAGCGGGTCAAAAGCAATCACGGAGCGCCAGGAATCGACGGAATGACCGTCGAGGCGGCACTACCGTGGTTGCGGGAACATAGAGACGAACTCTTGCAAAGCATTCGGGAAGGAAGATACAGGCCAAGCCCTGTGCGGCGCAAGGAAATCCCCAAACCGGATGGAAGCGGAGTGCGAAAACTTGGCATTCCCACCGTAGTGGACCGTGTGATCCAGCAAGCCATTGCCCAACAGTTGCAACCGCTGTTCGAACCGCTTTTCTCGGAGGGTAGCTATGGCTACCGCCCCGGACGGAGTGCGCAGCAAGCGATCCAGAACGTGAAAGCTTATACGGAGCAGGGGCACGGCTATGCCGTAGAAATCGACCTCTCGAAGTATTTCGACACCTTGAACCACGAACTGCTGATGAACTTGCTGCGCAAGCAAATCCGTGACAAGCGAGTAACCGATCTGATTAAGAAGTATCTCAAAAGCGGAGTCATGGAAAACGGAGTGCGACGTGAGACCGAAGAAGGTTCACCGCAAGGCGGCCCGCTATCGCCGCTACTCGCCAATATCTACCTGAACGAGTTTGATCAGGAGATGAAACGCCGAGGCGTAGTGGTCATACGCTATGCGGATGACATCGTCGTGCTGGCGAAGAGCAAACGGGCAGCAACGCGGCTTCTGGAATCCTGTAGGGCGTACTTGGAGAACAAGCTAAAACTCAAACTGAATGCGCAGAAAAGCAAGGTCGTCAGCGTAGTGGCTCGGAAACATTTCAAATTCCTTGGCTTTGCTCTGGGGAAGAACGGAAGCGGGATATATATCCGTGTTCATTCACAATCTCTCGCAAAAGCGAAGAAGAAGCTGAAAGAACTAACGAGTCGGAGTCAAGGCAGGAATGTTCGACAGGTCGTGGAGGACGTAAAGGTCTATATTCGCGGCTGGATCGGTCACTTCTACGTGGCTGACATGAAACGGATTCTGCAAAGCTGGAACGAGTGGCTGAGAAGACGATTCCGCATGTACATCTGGAAACAATGGAAGAAGCCGAAAACAAAGGTACAAAACCTGCGCAAGTTGGGGATACCGGAGTGGCAGGCTTACCAGTGGGGAAATACTCGTCTGGGATACTGGCGCGTGGCCGGAAGCCCAGTGCTGTCTCGTTCCATAACAAACGAAAAGCTCGTACAGGCAGGGTATTATGACTTCCCTGCCCAATACGAGCGTCTTCGTAACTTGCACTCAAGCGGTTGAACCGCCGTATACCGAACGGTACGTACGGTGGTGTGAGAGGTCGGCTACTCAACTAATGGGTAGCCTCCTACTCGATTGCAAAGGGGTGTATAACATCGGAAGCGACCATGTAAAATAGGAGGGACAGGCAAAGGGTTGACAATAGTATCTGTTATAAATATAATTACAGTATACGAAGCAGGAGGGGGACGGCGGCATGAACAGCGAATTCACGATTGCAGTGCATAGCTTGGTACTGCTCGCCTATCGCTCCGACCGCTCCGCAACCAGCGAGTATATCGCGGATAATGTAGGTACCCATCCGGCTCGGGTTCGCAAAGTATTGAGCTTTCTGAGGAAAGCCGGTTATGTGGTGACCAAAGAGGGCAGCGGCGGCGGTTACACGCTGGCGTGCGACCCGGATGAAGTGTCGCTGGCGGAAATTTATTGCATCACCTCTATAGGTTCGATCAAGCCTTCCTGGTGTTCGGGCGATGAGGAAGAGGACTGCATGATCGCCTGCAACATGGCCGATGTGATGGATGGGATTTTTTCCGAGGCGGAAGAGCGCATGATGACATACTTGGAGCAGCTCAAAATTAGCGATGTGCTCGAGCGTGTGCGTGTTCAAGCCAGCAAAAAGTAACTTTTTTGCGATCTAACTGTTATTATTTTATAAACAGTTTGATATAGAGAACTTCATTTAATAAAAGGAGAGATAAACGATGGCGATTGTAAATGCGAAAGACAGCGATTTTGGCCAAACCGTAAAGGAAGGCGTCGTGCTCGTCGATTTCTGGGCCCCTTGGTGCGGACCGTGCAAAATGATTGCGCCGGTCTTGGAAGAACTGAACGGTAAGCTTGGCGATTCGGTGACGATCGCGAAGGTGAACGTGGACGACAACCCGGAAACGGCCGGGAAGTACGGCGTCATGAGCATTCCGACGCTGAAGCTGTTCAAGGACGGAGTTGAAGTCGGGACGCAAGTAGGTTTCCGCCCTCTGTCGGAGCTGGAAGCTTGGGTGCAAGGCCAGCTGTAAGAGTATCGAATGAACCGAAGAGACCGGCAAACATCGCATCGATGTTTGCCGGTCTCTTCGGCGTTTGGCCCGATTTGCGCGATGCAGCAGGAATTGGGAGCGGAAGAACGGAATATTGTAGGTAGATGATTTTGGGGGAGAAAGGACGCGCCTGCCGTGTCTGTGATCCCGATTCCGGAAAGGAGTTCAGCCTGTATGCTTCCTTCCTTGTTCGTTGCCCATGGGGCTCCGACGCTTGTAACCGATCGGCTCCGCTACACCGGGTTTCTCCAAACGCTGGGACAGAAGCTGCCCAAGCCGCGAGCTATCGTTCTGTTCAGTGCACATTGGGAAGCTGCGGTGCAGCAAATCGGCTCCGCCGTGCGTTATACAACGATCCATGATTTCTTCGGTTTCCCGGACGCCTTATATGAGATCGAATATAGGGCCCAAGGCGACATTGCGCTTGCGCTGCAAATTCGGGAACTGCTGGAGAAGGAAGGCGTGGCAGCCGAGCTTGACGACCGACGCGGGCTGGATCACGGAGCCTGGAGCGTCTTGAAGCTGATGTATCCGCAAGCGGATGTCCCCGTTGTATCGATGTCGGTTCATGCCGGTCTCGTGCCCGAGCAGCAGTACCGAATCGGCCGAGCGCTGGCCGCCTTGCGGAAGCAGGACGTGCTAATTATGGGCAGCGGCGGTACGGTTCATAATCTGAACCGGCTTGCTTGGGACAGCGGGGACGTCAGCGCGTGGGCGCTCGAATTCGACGAGTGGCTTGGGGAGCGGATCGAGACGTGGGACATCGATCGGTTGTTTCGTTATGACGCGGAGGCGCCGTTCGCGAAAGAGGCGGTGCCTCGGTCGGAGCATTTCGTGCCGCTGTTGATCGCCATGGGCGCGGCGCATGAAGGGAAGAAGGCGAAGCTGCTGCACCGCCAGTATCAATACGGTTCCTTGTCATTAAGCTGTTGGATGTTCGGTTAATGCTTGATTCATCCGCTTCTATTTGTGAAGTTGATAGAATATAGATTACTAGAAGCTACAAGAAGACAAGCGAACGAGGTGAGCCTTAATGGACAAAAGGTCAGCGGACCGGGAGAAGGCCTGGCAACGAAAGACGGGATGGAAGCGCAAAGGCGGCTTTGCGCTGCTGGCTTGCGCTATGGCGCTGTCGGCAGCGGGTTGCAATGCGGATGATGGCGCAACAACTGTACCGGAGGCGGCGGAGACGGCAAAGCCTGTCCTGAAGCAAGAGGAGCCTCCGGCTCCTGCACCGAAGGCTGCGTATCTGGCGCCGCTCACCGGCGTAGAGACCGCGGAGAAGAACGAATCCCGGCCGGTTATGGTAGTCATCAACAATGCGCCGCAGGCGCGTCCGCAGAGTGGGCTGCTGCAGGCTGATTTACTGTACGAGGTGCTCGCTGAAGGCGAAATCACCCGGTTGATCGCGCTGTTTCAGAGCAGCGCTTTCACGGGCGACATCGGACCTGTCCGCAGCATTCGTCCTTATTTCATCAGTATCGGTAAATCGTATGGCGCGATTCAAGTGCACGCGGGAGGCAGTCCGGACGGTTACGAGACGATCAGCCGCGAGAGAATCGAGAACCTGGACGAGATCACGAACGCGGGCCCATACTTCTGGAGGGAGAAATCCCGGAAAGCTCCGCACAACTTATATACGAATTTGACAAATATCCGCGACGGCGCCGGTAAACGGGGGCTCAAGGATCAAGGACCGACGGCGCCCGTTTATTCGTTCGCCAAGCCGGAAAGCGGCGCGGTTGAAACGATGGGCAGCGGGGCGAAGGAGGCGCGCAAAGTCGATGTGACGTTCCTGGTGAAGTCGTACCGGGTGTCCTACGAGTATGACGAAGCGGCGCGCAATTACAAGCGTTCGATTAACGGCAGCGCGCATAGCGATTTGAATAACGGAGAGACGTTAACGGCGACGAACGTCGTTGTCCTGGGCGCGGTGCATCGCATTCTCGATAATGAAGGCCGCCGCGACGTGAAACTAATGGGGCAGGGGACGGCCGTCTTGTTCCAACGCGGCATGGCTAAATCCGTGGAGTGGAAGCGGGAACGCGAAAACGACCCTATTCGCTTGTACGATCAGGGCCGTGAAGTTTCGCTGCTTCCTGGGCAAACGCATATGCTTATCGTGCCGAACACGCCGACGTTTGAGGAACACGTCGTTTATTGAGTAAGGAACGCGGAGACGTTCTTCTTCCACGGATCGATGTACGGGTCGGTCGCCCAATGCGCCATAATGACCGACTCCTGAGGTTTCAGCTCGACGGTCAGGAGCGGGTTCGGCAGCAGGACGCCCTTATAAGGATACACGATCAAATGGCGGTCCGCGACGACAAGGACGACATCGAGGTTCGGCGAAGAGTAGGCGTCGACGGCGGCCGGTTGAATGCGTTTGATTTCCCCCCACTCGGGAACTAACCGATCATGTGAAACGACTTCCGCCGGCAGCGACATCGGCACATCCTTCAGACGATAGGATTGGCTGTCGCTGCTCGCATCGTTCTCATAGGAAGCGACCTTCGCAATCCAGCGGCCTTGTTGACGAGCGATCGTCCAGCTCTCCCCCCAGGTGTCGGTTGACGCATGCTTCGGCTGAAATTCGCTCGGCATAAGCGGGAGGTATGGGTCCAGCTGCTGGAGCGCAGGCTCGACGGCCGTGCCGAAAATGTCCTTCAGCTTCACATGCGGCTGCTGTAACGGCGGCTCATCGGGGTTAGAGGCGCCCGCGAGTTGCGGCACGTCTTTCACCCATACAAACCGGGAACTCCGTAAATCGCCTTTCTTATCCCGGGTCATGACCTTCTGCTCCACGGCGATGTAACGGTTGCCGACGAATAGAAGCTTTTCCGTTAAGGCCGCGTTAGACAGGGCTGCGACCTGTTTGGCCGACTGGTCGGCTGATCTGGAGGAGGCGGCGAGCGCTGCGCTCCAGTAGACGTAAGCGCGGCCTTCCCCGTTTACGGTGCGCGCTTCTCTCAAGCGCCAGAAGTCCATTTTATACGGCATGAGGATGCCGGGGCCTTGGCTTATCACTTTCAAACGGCTGTCATCCGGCGCGATTAACAGCGTGCGGTATTCGCTCTTTTCTTCCGTCGGTTCGGCGGTTTTCGTATCGGTTCGCAGACCGACCAGGAGCGCCGTTCGGACGGTCGACTCGAAATCCGGCACGACCTGCGAGGCCGTAGCTGCCAGAGGCGCTGAATCCAGCGTTGAGGCGGGAGGCATGAACCATCGGTCGCCTTCCACCGCAAGGAACAGCAAGGCTGCAGCGGCCGCAGCCCCTGCACCGGCGAGCCAGGGCCGAATTCGGCGGACCGTCGGAGAGGAAGGGGCTTCCGCGGTCATGATGCGTTCTTCGATTCGTTTGCGCAAAGCATCCGTAAACCCGTCCTGGGCAAACGGGCCGTCGGACAACTCCTGTTTAAGTTCCTTGTCAATCGGATCCAATGCGACGACTCTCCTTCAACCTCGAAATTTTGTTCCGCGCATGAAACAGCCTCGATTTCACCGTTCCTTCGCTCACGCCGAGCAGCTCCGCGATCTCCTTCATCGATAACTGATGGTGGGCGAACAAGATCAATACCTCGCGGTATTTCACCGGAAGCTTCAACACCAAGTCCCACATTTCGTTTACCGTCAACTTGGACATCACCTCTTGCTCGGTTGAAGCCGTAGCCTGCTCTTCCCGGGCGGTGAACGCGTCGACAAGCGTCACTTTGCGGAGGAAAGCCGATTTGCGGTAGTCGAGGGTCATGTTGCGGGTGATGGCGAGCAGCCATGTCTTGACCGAAGATTCACAGCGAAACGAGTATAAATTCCGGTACACTTTCAGGAACACTTCTTGCGTAATATCATCAGCCTGATCCCACTTGCGTGTGATGCTGTAGGCATAATTCCATACATCCTTACCGTAAGCGGTCATCAGCTCCTGTAAGATCGCCTTCTTGTCGGAGCTGTCGGACAAATACTTTAAATATTCAAAATTCACATCCGATTCCAAAACAGACACCTCAAGTCTTTTGACGATCTTACCATGGCTAAAGTTCAATGAAATAGTCGGAACAGCAATTGAAGGGTGACATCGCCAGTGCTTTTCTTACCAGTTTACTTGGATCGTCCCTATTAATAAAGAGGTATTTAAAGTATCGGAGTGAAGAGACACGTGGTCAGGCAGCACCGGCGCTCTAACGGGCGTATAGCCTTGAGCCTGAAAATAGGTTGATCCCTTGACATAAAAATTAACTTAAGTTAATTTATTTATATAAGTTAAATTTAATATGGAGGGGGAACGAACCATGAATACGGGGCAGATCTCTCTGCGTGAGCTCAAGAAAGCGCGGGCCAAGCTGGCGATCTACGAGGCGAGCTTAAGCTTGATCGGGGAACGGTCTTTTCGCGACATGACGGTCGAGGATGTTTGCCGGAAAGCGGAAGTGTCGAAGGTGACGTTCTTCAAGTTTTTTCGGCAAAAGGAAGATTTGTTGATTTATTTCATGAGGGTATGGCTTACCGAGCGGCTGATCGAGCTGAAGGAGAACGGTAAGAAGGGGTTCGACGCGATCCGTCATTTATTTCTCCACATTCAGCGGTCGAGTGCCGAGAGGCCGGGGTTGATGCTGGCTTTGATCGGGTTTTTGAGCGAGTTGAAAATGCATCCATGCATGCCGGAATTGAGCGAAGCCGAGGTTCAGCTGCTGTTTCCGGGAAATCCGGAGCTGGGGGGACGGGAGCCCCGTATGGATGCACTGTTTGAGAGATCCGTCCGCGAGGCGGCGGAAGCCGGCGAATTGAGGCAGGGGGTAACGCCTCTTGAGGCTGCGAAGGTGCTGGTGACGATTTTCTACGGTGCCTATTTGTCGGCGCATATGTTTCAAGAGCGAGACCTGCTTGCTCATTACGAGCGGCATTTGTCGTTATTAGGCGAAGGAGGTCATTCGTAATGGCTGCTGTAGTGCCCGGTCGTTATACGGCCCAAATCGAAGGTTCGTTCGTGGTGTTCATTATCGGGGTTCGGGTGAATAAGCTGTGGGCGGTTCGCGATTGGCTACCGATTATTAAGGCGATGCCGCCGATGCTGAAGGAGCTGTACACGCATCCGGAGCTCGGCTTCCTGCACGCGGAATATTTCATAACGCTGCGGGGACCGATGATCGTGCAGTATTGGCGGTCGTTCGAGCAGCTGGAGCAGTATGCGCGGCAGGGCGGGCTTCATCTTGACGCCTGGCGCATGTTTAACCAAAAGGTCGCGGCCAGCCGCTCCGTCGGCATTTACCACGAGAGCTACCTCGTCCCGGAGGGCCGGTACGAATGCGTGTACCATCACATGCCTGTGATGGGGCTCGCGAAAGCGGGGCGGCACGTACCTGCAACGGGCCCCCGCGAGACGGCCGCGCGCCGCCTCGGCGGCGACAACGAACCGGCGGTGCCGTCTCCGCCGGTCGAATAGCCGCGCCGGCACCCGTGCGCGGCGGGCCTGCGGCTGCGCCCACGCCAGCGCGCAACAGCCCGAAGACGGACTCGCTTTCGAGTCCCGTCTTCGGGCTGTTCGCATGGCGCGGCGGAGCACCCGGCCGCCGCCGCTTACCGCGCTTCCGCGGCGATCAGTACACCCCGCCGATCGGCGGCACGTAAGCGTCCTCGGGACGCTCCCGCCGGCGCTCGGCCTCCTCGCGCTCCTTGTTCTCGTCGTGCCAGACGAGAACAAGGACGCGGCCTTGATCCAGCTCGGCTTCATACCGCTCCGCTTCCCCGGCGGAGATGCCGAGCGACTCCATCTTGGACCGCAGCTGCTCTCCGCGCGATCGGAACAGGTTGGCGAAAGCGGTCGCCATGCCTTCCTCTATCAAACCGATCGTATTCGTATCGGTCAGCTTACTAAGCTCCTCAGTTCGTTCGCTATCGTGAGCCAGCACGTAAATTTCACTTAACGGATGGCCTTGTTCCCGGAATTCACGAATCGCTCGAATGGCTTGCTCCACATGGTCAACCAGCTTGATCATCGTTCTCATGGATGGTCCCTCCCGAAAATGTTTTTTTGCTGCCAAGCGCCCGGACTTCCTTGTTCCATGCATGGATGGCTGTTGTGCGGCCGGCTGCTAACCGATCGGCTTGTCCCTTATTAACCTTTATTTTCCGCGTTGAATCAGCCTTTCTCTTGTTTCAATCGCCCCTTGACAAGGTTACATATACTTATAAAGTTCGCTATAATGGTAATAACGGTACAATTCCGGGTATGTTTGGAAGCGGATTTGAACCGCTTGGCGATTAGAAATGAGGGGCGAATCTAGCGTGAATATAGCCATTGTGGATGATAATCCGGTTAATATTATCGTCATTGAGAAAATTTTACAAAGCGCGGGTTATCACTCGTTCTGGAAAGCGTCGTCGGCGGTTGAATTGCTGGATCGATTAGCTGCCCACACGGAAGGGAAAATTCCCGTCGATTTGATTCTGATGGACATGATGATGCCGGAGGTCGACGGCATTGAGGCGTGCCGCCGCATTCAGCAGGACGACCGGTTGAAGGACATTCCGGTCATTATCGTTACGGCGCTCGGCGATTCAAATAAGCTGGCCGAGGCGCTGGAAGCAGGCGCCATCGATTACGTGATGAAGCCGGTCAACAAAATCGAGCTGATTGCCCGCATCCGCGTAGCGCTGCGGCTTAAATACGAGAAAGACTGGCATATCGAGAACGAAGCCAAAATCCGCAGCGAGCTGGACCTTGCCCGGCAAGTACAGAGCAGCGTGCTCAGCCCCCCTTTACAGAAAGAGCGGCTGTCCATCGGGGCGGTGTATTACCCTTCGTTCGAGCTGGCCGGCGACTTATACGCCTGGTACCGCATTGACGAACATCGCCACGGGGTCATCATTTTGGATATGATGGGGCATGGCATCTCGTCCTCGCTCGTGTGCATGTTCATTTCCTCCGTTATGCAGGATACGATTACACGGTTCGTGTCGCCGGAGTTCGTGGTGGCCGAGTTGAATCGGTATATGAACCAATTGAATCAGAAGAGCGCAGACGTGAGTTATTATTTTACGGCGATTTATTTATTGATCGATACGGAACGGCAGACGATCGAATATGTGAATGCGGGCCATCCGCCCGGGTTTTTATTCGAGGAAGGCAAACGTCCGATGGCGCTCGATCAAGGGAGCTGCGCCGTCGGTTTTTTCGATCAGATGGACATTACCAAAAGCACGTACGCTTATGAGCAGCCGATTCGCATTGTGCTGTATACGGACGGATTGCTTGAAGCGCTGCCGCTGCCGGACGATTATCCGGAAGAGGCGAGCGAAGCCGACCTGCTCATGGAACGCATACAAGCCAGTATGGTAGAGGGCCGCAATGCCGAAGAGGTGATGCGGGAGGTACTGCCGGCGGATGTGCTGGAGTCGCGCAAAGACGATATTTGCATGGTGATGATCAGCGCATCATGAACGCAGGGGTCAACCGCTTACGACGATGAAGATGGGGAAAGGGTCATCAGGCATGAAAATTAAAACCAAGCTGTTTCTGGGATTCAGCATCCTGCTCGTGATTATGTTCACCTTGGCCGGTCTCGGAATCAGCCGACTGTCAAGCACCGACGAAAGCATCAAGGAAGTGTACGATAACCGCTATAAAAAACTGAAGATCAGCACGCAAATGCGCAATGAGGCGGCGGAGCTCTCCAAAGCGACCGTCAATCTGCTGCTCATCGACGACCCGTCCAGCGACAAGAAACACCTGGAGCAGATGCGCACGTTGAGCGGATCCCTTCGCAGCGGGATGGAGAAGGCGGATGCGATTTTTGACGAAAATCAGGAACGCGCCATCGTCGAGGATATGCTTAAATACGGAACCGCTTATTTGGACTACGTCAATCAAGTCATCATCTTGCACCAGCAGGGCAAGGAAGACGAAGCGAACAAGCTCCGGACCGCCAGCGGCCTTGAGCTGCAGGATATCTTTATCGAGTCGATGACGGGCATGAGCAAGTTTCAAGAAGAAGCCATGGATAAGGCCATTGAGACGGTGCATGCCGATAATCAGGAGTCGTTCAAATGGACGGGATCGCTCACCATTGTCGGGCTGCTGCTCGGCTTCGGGATTATGTATGCCATCGTGCGCAGCTTGACTCGAGGAATCGGCACGCTGACCGGGATGATCTCCAACTTTGCCGGTGTCCAATGGGGAGAGGCGACTTACCGGGTACCGGTCACTACGTCCGACGAATTCGGCCAAATTGGCCGCATGTTCAACCGCTTGGCTGACGATTTGGAGAAGGCGGCGGTGAACGAACGCGAGCTGAACCGAATGAACGAGGACCTGTTATGGCTGCAGACACAGGTCGGCAACATTTACTATTCGCTGCAGGAAAGCGGCAAGGTCGAGGAGATGGCTGAAGGTTTTATTAGCCGGCTGGCGACTACCGTCGGGGCGCATGGCGGCGCCTTTTACATCGTGGAGCCGTCCTCCCCGGGGTACATGAAGGAGAAGAAGCTCGTGCTGTCCGGGGCCTATGCTCATGCTCAACCCGAAGCGGCAGCGGCAGCCGAATTGCCGCTTGGGCAAGGTCTTGTCGGGCAGGCGGCGAAGGACGGCAAAGCGATTCACATCCGCGAGTATGCCGGCGACTATGGGACGGTGCGCTCCGCGTTCGGGGCGATGGAGCCCATGGCCGTTACGGTGCAGCCTATAAAATACGAGGACAACGTGCTGGCCGTGTTTGAGCTTGTTTCGTTCAAACCGTACTCCGAATTAGAGCTCAAGCTGATGGAACAAGTCTCCGAAGTGATCGGTATGCTGTTGAACGCGCTGCAGGGCCGGTTGCGGAACGAGGAGCTGCTGCGCATCCATCAGGCGCTTACCGACGAGCTGCAAAGCCAATCGGAGGAGCTGATTTCCCAGCAGGATGAACTGAAGGCGTCGAACGAGAAGCTTGAAGAACAGACGAAAGCGCTGCAAGCGTCCGAAGAGCTGCTGCAGCGGCAGCAAGGGGAGCTTGAGCTGAGCAACGAGGCGCTGCAGCGCAAGACGGCAGAGCTGGAAGAGCAAATCCGCGAGACGGAGGAAGTGAACCGGCAGATCGAGCTGGCGCGGGATTCGCTCGAACAGCAGGCGTTGGAGCTGGCGCTTGCTTCGAAATACAAGTCCGAGTTTCTCGCCAATATGTCGCACGAGCTGCGCACGCCGCTGAACAGTCTGCTTATCCTTTCCCAACTGCTGAAGGAAAATAAGGACCGGAACTTGTCGGGCAAGCAAGTGGAATATGCCGAGACCATCTACTCTTCCGGCTGCGATCTGCTGAAGCTGATCGATGATGTGCTCGATTTGGCGAAGGTAGAATCCGGGCGGATGGAGCTGCACCCGGAGCACGTGACGATTCACGACATCGTCGATTCCGTCGAGAAGGCGTTCCTTCCGCTCGCCCGTACGAAGGATTTGACCTTCGAGGTGAGGATGGAGGGCGAAATTCCCGACCGGATCGAGACGGACGCCGTCCGGCTGCAGCAAATTTTAAAAAACCTGCTGTCCAATGCATTCAAATTTACGCATCGCGGCGGGGTGACCTTGACCGTAAGGCCGGTGCAAACCTACGCCGCTCTTCCGGCATCGCCCGAGCAAACGAAAGCCTCGAGAACGCTGCTCGCGTTCGACGTGGAAGATACGGGTATCGGTATCTCGCCGGAGAAGCAGCATATGATCTTCGAAGCGTTCCAGCAAGCCGACGGCACAACAAGCCGCCAATACGGCGGCACCGGCCTCGGCCTGTCGATTAGCCGGCAACTGGCTTCGCTGCTGGGCGGCGCGATCGAGCTCGAAAGTGAAGAAGGGCGCGGCAGCCGCTTCACCCTGTATGTGCCGACAGACCCCGGCTGCCGGAGCAGCGCCGACGAGGTGGCGCCGGCGATAGCTGCAGCGGGGGATGCGGCGGGCGCGGGAGCGCTGCAAGCGTACACGGTCATGTCGACCGCCGTGGATAGCGGGCTGCGCACGTCCGTCGTAGCGGCCGGCGATTACGCGCCAAACGCGCTGACCGACGATCGGGAGAGGATCGCGGCGGGCGACCGGGTGCTGCTTATTATTGAGGACGACGCGCACTTTGCGTCGATTCTGCTCGACATGGCGCGCAGCCGCGGCTTTAAGGCGATCGTCGCGCTGCAAGGCGATACCGGTCTGCAGCTGGCGAAGAAGCATATCCCCGACGCGATTCTGCTCGATATTCAACTGCCGGTTATCGACGGCTGGGCGGTGCTTGTGCAGTTGAAGTGCGACGCGGCCACCCGCCACATACCGGTTCATGTCATCTCGGTCGTGGACGAAATTCACCAGGGGCTGTCCATGGGCGCGATCGCTTGGCTGCGGAAGCCGTCCGGCAAGGAACAGCTGGAGCAAGCGTTCGCGTCGATCCAGACGTTCCTGAACCGGGATCTGCGCAGCCTGCTGATCGTCCAGTCGGACGAAGCGCGGCGCAGCGGATTGATCGAGCTCATCGCGCACGACGATGTGAACATCGCCACCGCCTCCGACGAAGCCGGTGCGCTGCAGCTGCTCTCGACGCATTCGTTCGATTGCATGGTTATCGACTACGGGCTGGCGGATTTGCCGCTGTACGATCTGCTCGACCGCATCAAGGCGGACGAAAGGCTGAGGCGCATTCCGATTATTCTGTACACCGGTCATACGCTCGACAAAAAAGAACAGATGCGGCTGAAAAAATACGCCGAGTCGATCATTATTAAAGACGTTAAATCGCCGGAGCGTTTGCTTGATGAGACGGCTCTGTTCCTGCACCGCGTCGAGGAGCGGCTGCCGGAAGAGAAGCAACGGGTGCTCCAGAAGCTGCACAGCATCGAGGCGGTATTCGCCGGCAAGAAAGTGCTGATCGTCGACGACGACATTCGCAACGTGTTTGCCCTATCCAATTTGCTGGAAGGTCTTGAGATGCAGGTTGCGTTCGCGGAGACGGGCAAGCAGGCGCTCGCTCAGCTGGAGCGGGAGCCGGACTTCGATGTGGTGCTGATGGATGTCATGATGCCGGAAATGGACGGTTATGAAGCGATGCGCGCCATCCGCGCCGACGAACGGTTCGAGGGACTGCCGATTATCGCTTTAACGGCCAAAGCGATGAAGGACGATCGGGACAAATGTATGCAGGCGGGGGCCTCCGATTACATCACGAAGCCGGTTCATACGGAACAACTGCTCTCCTTAATAAGAGTCTGGTTGTGCAAATGAGCCGCTGGGATAAGCAAGGAGCTGTAGGAAATGGCTTCATTAAGGCAAGTAAGCGACGATTATAGGAGAGAAAAGGAAGTAGGCGTCACGAAGGAAGAAGAGGAGCGGGAGCGCATTGAAATCACGCTGCTGCTGGAAGGACTGTTTCGGATGTACGGATACGACTTCCGGCATTACGCTTATCCTTCGCTGCGGCGTCGCATCCGGCACCGCATCGATGCGGAGAAGCTGTCGACTGTGTCGGCGCTGCAGGAGCGCGTGCTGCACGATCGCGGCTGCATGGAGCGGCTGCTGGCCGATCTGGTCATCCATGTCACGGAAATGTTCCGCGATCCGAGTCTGTTCTACGCCTTCCGCGAGCAGGTTGTACCGCTGCTGCGCAGCGTGCCCGCCATTCGGATCTGGCACGCGGGCTGCTCGACCGGGGAGGAAGTGTACTCGATGGCTATCCTGCTCTACGAGGAGGGCCTGTATGACCGGGTGCGCATTTATGCAACGGATATTAACGAGGAAGTTCTGCATACTGCCGAGAAGGCTTCATACCCGCTCAGGAAAATGCAGGATTACACGAAAAATTATATGCACGCCGGGGGCAAGGATGCATTTTCCCACTACTATACGGCGGCGGGGGATCGGGCGACATTCCATCCGTTTTTGCGCGAGAAGATCGTATTTGCCCAGCATAATCTTGTGACTGATCGCTCGTTTAACGAGTTTCACGTTATTTTTTGCCGGAACGTGCTGATTTATTTCGATGGATATTTGCAAAATCAGGTTCACGATCTGTTCTATGAAAGCTTGAGTACAGAGGGGATTTTGGTGCTGGGTCATAAGGAGTCGATCTCCTTCACCAAGCATGCAGACGGCTACGCAGTGCTTGACCATCAGGAAAAAATTTATCGTAAACAAAAATGAGGTGTGGTGGATGAACGAGGCGATCCGCATTCTGCTGGTCGATGACCAACCGGAAAACTTACTGGCGCTTGAAGCGGTGCTGGAAGACCATCATTACGATCTGGTAAAGGCGACGTCCGGGGAAGAAGCGCTGCGCTGTCTGCTGAAGCATGAATTCGCCGTGATCGTCCTCGACGTACAGATGCCGGGCATGGACGGTTTCGAAACGGCGCAATGGATCAAATCCCGGGAGAAGACGAGGACCGTACCGATCATCTTCATTACGGCGGCGCCGGAAGAGCAGGATCAGTCATTCACGGCCTATTCCGTCGGCGCGATCGACTATATCGTAAAGCCGTTCGTGCCGCGTACGCTGAAGTCGAAGATCGAAGGCTTCGTCAGCATGTATATGGCCCAGAAAAAGCTGCAGCAGCAAACGGAGCTACTTAATGAGCGATCGCGTGAGCTGGAGCGGGCGAAAGAGGCGGCGGAGCAGGCGGCTTCGGCCAAATCGAATTTTCTCGCGATGATCAGCCATGAAATTCGAACGCCGCTCAATGGGGTGATCGCCATGGCCGATCTGCTGATGGAGACCGAACTGAACAGCGAACAGCGCGAATATACCGATACGATCCGGCGAAGCGGGGCTGCGCTTCTGTACATTATGAATGACATCCTGGACCTGACGAAAATCGAATCGGGTAAAATGGAGCTCAAGGAGCAGCCGCTTCACCTTCGCAATTGTTTAATCGAAACGTTCGAGATGTTCCATGCGGAGTGCCGGGCGAAATCGCTGGAGATGACGTGCGACATTGACCCGGAGACTCCGGAGTGTTTACTGGGCGACGAGTCCCGGCTGCGTCAAGTGCTGATCAACCTGATCGGCAACGCCGTCAAATTCACGGATCGCGGCGGCGTTCATGTATCGGTGAGACCGCTCGAGCGTGAAGGCGAACAGCTGTCGCTCGAATTCCGCGTTACCGATACCGGCATCGGCATTCCCGAAGAGAAACGTGGGCTCTTGTTCCAGCCGTTCACGCAGGTCGACTCTTCGTTGACGCGCAAGTACGGCGGTACCGGTCTGGGTCTCGCCATCTGCCGCAATTTGGTGCAGCTGATGGGAGGGAAGATCGCCTATGTGGCGACCGAACAGCCGGGGGCGGAATTTATTTTTTCAGTGCGTATGAAACCTTATGAAGAACAAGATGATTTAAGATTGGCTTAATCATCGGACGGCCTTACAGGGAGGCAAACTCAAGCAGTCGGTTGGGTTTCCTCGGAGTAGGGCCGTTTTGCGTTTTGTCCAGGCAGAGGGGGAGGGAGCCGCATGCCAAGGGCAATGGAAGCTTTTTCACCATTTGTTTCATAGAAGCAGGTTTTTGGTTAAAAATAATTATAGAGAGCCATGATGTTCATGACGCCTAAGTCTCCAATTTGCACAGAAAGGTGAGAGGTGAGAGATGACTTTATGAAATCCCAATCATGCGTTGCTATGCTGTTGGCCGGAGGAGAAGGACGCAGGCTGGGTGTACTGACTCGGGATAAAGCGAAGCCGGCAGTGCATTTTGGCGGAGGCTACCGAATGATAGACTTTGCGCTCAGCAATTGCACCAATTCCGGTCTACCGGTCGTCGGAGTGGTCACGCAGTATCAGGCGGCTTCTCTGCACCGGCATATCGGCTCCGGCGCATTCTGGTCGAATGCCGTTACGCTGCTGCCGTCGGCGGGCGGATCGTATACGGGCACGGCGGATGCGGTTTTCAAAAATATGGCGTTTCTAAAGTTTTATGACCCGGAGCATGTGCTTGTTCTCTCGGGTGATCATATTTATCGGATGGACTACCGCAAGCTGCTGGAGCGGCACCGCGAGACGGGAGCCGATGCGACGATTGCGGTAACGCCGGTCGCTTGGGAAGAAGCGCACCGCTTTGGCATCATGAAAGCGGACAAGGCAGGACGGATTACGGAATTTGCGGAGAAGCCGAGGGTGCCGACCAGCAACCTCGCTTCGATGGGGATTTACGTGTTCCGCTGGAGCTACTTGAAACACATACTCGAACGGGATGCCTGCAATCCGCTTTCGAGCCACGATTTTGGCAAAGACCTCATTCCGTCTATGCTCGCGAGGGGCGACCGCGTACAGACGTATGCGTTCGAAGGCTATTGGCGCGATGTCGGCACGGTGGAAAGTTTGTGGGAGGCGCATATGGACTTGCTTGGCGACCCGCCGAAATTCGACCTCGAGGATAGCGACTGGCCGATGCGTTCGCCTGGGCGGGCATCGGCGCAAACTCAGGCTGGTCTGTACGCGCGGCTGCGGCATGCGCTTGTCGCCGGCGAATCGGCCGTCTTCGGACAAATCGAGCGCTCGGTGTTATCGGCCGGCGTGTTCGTCGGACACGGCAGCGTGCTTCGCAATTGCGTGGTGATGCCGCGTGCCCGAATCGGCAGGGATGTGTTTATCCGCAATGCGATAATCGGGGAAGGCGCCGTCATCGAAGACGGAGCGACGGTTGGCAGCCGGTTCGGCGAACCGGTTACGGTCATCGGCGATGCGGAGACGGTAGGGAGGCCGGTCACGGTCATCGGCGATGCGGAGCCGATTGGGGAGCCGTTGGAATTTATTCCTAAAGCGTATGTCCCGATCAGGCAGTACCAATTCGAACGCATCCGTTAGCGCTCTGACAGCGGAC
This sequence comes from Paenibacillus sp. JCM 9796, assembly GCF_055379675.1. Classification (NCBI taxonomy): domain Bacteria; kingdom Bacillati; phylum Bacillota; class Bacilli; order Caryophanales; family Paenibacillaceae; genus Paenibacillus; species Paenibacillus sp. JCM 9796. Next base: position 2,111,209 of record NZ_AP043723.1, on the reverse strand, counting down.
AAGCAGTCGGCTCAGCCTAACGAATAATTGAAACCGGGCGGATTCAACCGGAGGAGGGGAATTGACGTGAAAAGCTGGAGCATAGGATGGGTCGTCGGCGCCGTTCTCATGGGCGTTACCGGGGCCTCATGGGGAACGGTATTACCCGACAAGTCGTTATCGCCGCCGCCTTCCCGGTCGGCGATGGTGTTCGTGCAGGCGGAGGCAGCCTATGCATCTCCAGGCGTCGATTCCGCGGCCTTGAAGGCAGCAGCCGGTCCGGCCGGGAACGGTTCGACCGGAACGATGCCTCAAGCGGCCGCTGCTTCCCGGAACGGCACCTTCAAGTTGGAACGGGTGAACGGCTTGTCGGTTACCGACGACTTGAAGACGGTATACGAAATCAAAGGCAAGCCCAAGGCTGTCGAAACGGATCCTCTGTTTAAAGAGGAGCGGGTTCTTGTCTACGAGGATTGCAAGGTCGGGCTGCACAACAACTTCGTCCGTTTCATCGTCGTGTCCGCCGCGGAGGCGGAAACTGTCGACATTGACGGCAAGACGCTGCCCCTCGATGCGGCCAAGCTGCAGGACGCGCTCGGCAAGCCTGACTGGATCGCCGAGGACGGGGTTGTGTATCGAAGTCATTCGCGGGCGTTGAAACTGTTTATCGATGCGGAGACGGGCAAGCTGACCGCGGTCCATTATTTCCATCGAACGGCAGCTTGATGACGCCATAATCAAGACGTGAGCATCCTGTGGGAGTGTCGGATGCTCACGTTTTTGTTGCCTGTCAAGAAGAGCGACGAATCGTCAAGAAACTAAAATTTCGGGAACACGTAACGAACGAGGAAGTACAGGAATCCGAAAAAAATGACGATGTAGGCCGCATATTTAATGAATGTGGATGCAACCCTACCGGAATCCATTTTTTTCTCCACATTTTTCTTTTCAATGTCGACGCTTTTGAATGGATCCATCTGATATCGCTCCTTTACTGCAAGTCGGTTATGCGGCGATTCGCCCTTAGCCATGATTACCCGGCCAAGCCGCTGTTGAATCGTGCAGCTTGATGCGATGCCGGAGGGACGGAAGAGGGCCTATGGACTCGTGAAAAACGGGCCAAAATCTGGTATGATAGGAACTATACATTTTGAATCGGAGTGAGCTTATTGAAGATGGATGCCAGCAAGTTTCAGGTTATCGTTCATACGATACCTGACGCCCATGTACTGCACTTGTCGGGCGAACTCGATCTGAGCACGGCGGAAATATTCCGAAGCGTTGCGCAACCTTTGGCTGCAGGCTCGGCTTTGCCGCTCAAGCTGAATTTGCGGGAGCTGACGTATATCGACAGCACAGGGATCGGTCTTATCGTCGCGTTGTTAAAAACAAGGCAATCGGCCGACGCCCGATTAGCCGTGCAGGAAGTGCCTGCTAAAATTCGCCGTCTGTTTGATACGACAGGATTGACCCGGTTTTTGCTCGTGGAGTCTGAACCGTCCGGCGGCTCTGCCGGCTCCTCCGCTTCTTCATCAACAGAGGACAGCTCATCTCAGCGGGATTTATCATGATGGAGGGTGAGTCGGCATGAGTGGAAATACCGGCACGGACAAAGAAGTCATTCTGACCGTCCCGTTCGATGCGGATGAGCTGGATACGGTACGACTAACGCTTTACGGCGTTGCCGTGCGGATGGGCTATACTTATGAAGAAATTGAAGATTTGAAAGTCGCGCTCACGGAAGCGTGCAACCATGCGCTGCTGCAGACGCCGGAGAAGCCGCCGGGCGCGGCGCTTCGGATCGTCTTCACCATGCGCCCGGCGGAGCTGGTCGTACGGTTGGAAGGGGCGGGCTGCCGGCTATCGTTTCGCGAAGCGGACGACTCGGCCGCAGAGCTGCCGCAATCTGCGTCTCTGGATGACCGGCAGTTTGAGAGCCCCCGGCTTGGCTTATATTTGATGCAGGCGCTCGTGGACGAGGTGAAGGTGGAGTCCGGGACGGGGGGCGCTTCCGATCGAATCGAGCTGTATAAACGGCTTGGATAAGCTCTCTTGAGAGCTCGGGTGCACCGGTGGTGTGCCCTTTTACTCAAATGGACATGAATGGAGAACTAGCGGAACCTGGATACCTTATAGGCGGCATTGTGCCGCTCTTTCATCCTCGTGGAGGATGATAAGGCAGCTCGGTTCCGTTATTTGGCGTGGAGGGAACGGTGCGAGGCTGGCGGCTGGGGACCGGGGGCATGCGGGAGCAACTGTGAAAAGACGGAAGCCGGTGCGGATCGGGCGGCCCTGATTGCGCTGTGCGCGCAAAAAAATCGTCCTGCGTTTTGCGGCAGGACGATCTTCCAAGCGCTCATTTATCTTTTCCCCGGGTCGTACAGCTCGCCGAGAGCGGACGGGGGATAGGCGCGTCCGACCGCGCCGGCGAGCACGAGAATCGTCAGCACGTACGGCAGCATGTACAGAAACTCCATCGGGATGTTCTTGGCAAAGTCGAACAGCTGCACGAAGTTTTTGACTGCTTGCGCGAGACCGAAGAAGATGGTGGCCCCCAATACGCCGAGCGGATGCCATTTGCCGAAGATCAGTGCGGCCAGGGCGATGAAGCCTTGACCGGAAATCGTGTTGTGCGAGAAGTTGCTGGTCGTCGTCAAGGTGATGGTCGCGCCGCCGAGACCGGCCAGCAGGCCGCTGAGCAGCACGCCGATATACCGCATTTTGGCAACGCTGACGCCAAGCGTATCCGCCGCGCCGGGATGCTCGCCGACGGAGCGCAGGCGCAAGCCGAAAGGCGTTTTAAACAGCGTGTACCAGATGACAATCACGAGAATCAGCGCAATGTAGGTGGTCGGGTAGGCATTGAACAGCGCGGGGCCGATCACCGGAATGGACGCCAGCCCCGGAATGGCGACTTTGTGGAAGACGGCATTTAACGTTTCCGTCTGCCCGGCCCCTTCGAACAGCACTTTGACCAAGTAAATCGTCATGCCTGCCGACAAAAAGTTAATGACGACGCCGCTGACCACCTGATTCGCCTTGAACGTAATCGAAGCGACCGCATGGATCGCGGAGACGAGCATGGCGAACAAGGCGGCCGCAAGCAGGCCGATCCAAGGCGCCGCGCCGATCATCCCTGCCTGTTCGGCATAGTACACACTTACGGCGGAGGCGAACGCCCCGCATACCATAAGACCTTCCAGCCCGATGTTGACGACCCCCGATCGCTCGGAGAAAATGCCGCCGAGTGCGGTGAAGATTAAGGCTGTCGAGAAAACGAGAGTCGTCTGGAGCAATTCGCCGATTATTCGCAACGTATCCATGACGTCAAGTCACCTCCCCGCGGGCTTTACGCCTAGCTGTAATCGGACGCAGCACGAAGCGAACGATACCGTGCGAAGCGACGAAGAAAATGACGAGACCGATAATAACCCGGATAATTTCCGGGGGCACGTCGGCGCCGAAGCTCATGCCCGCCGATCCGTACGTTAACGAGCCGAATAAAGTGGCCGCCAGCACGACGCCGAGCGGATGGTTGCCGCCGAGCAAGGCGACGGCGACGCCGTCGAAGCCGTAGCCCGAAGAGCCGGCCGCGATCGTCTGGTAGTGGAATACGCCAAGCACTTCGAACACGCCTGCAAGACCTGCGAACACGCCGCCGACGAACATCGCTTTCACCACGTTACGGTTGACGCTCATCCCGGCATATTCGGCCGCGCTAGGACTGTGCCCGACGGCGCGAAGCTCGTAGCCTTGGCGCGTTTTCCACAGCAGCACGTAGAAGATAACCGCACCGATGATCGCAATCAGCGTGCCCCAGTGCAGACGTGCGTTACCGAAAGCCTCGCTCAGGGCCGGAAGGCTGATCATGGCCGACTCGTGAATTTTGTAGGAGCGCTGTTGGCCGGGCTGAAGCAGGAATTCTCTGACGATATAGTTGGACAAGAACAGCGCGATCCAGTTCAGCATGATGGTCGTGATGACCTCATTCACGCCGCGTTTCGCCTTCAAATAACCGGCGATCGCTCCCCACAAGCCCGCGAGCACGGCCCCCACGATAATGGCAAGCGGCGCATGAATCCAGAACGGAAGCTGCAGCTTGATGCCGATAAAGGTGGCGCCCGTCATGCCGATGATGTACTGGCCTTCGGCGCCGATGTTGAACAAGCCTGTGCGGAACGCGAAGGCGACCGACAGCCCCGTCAAGATCAGAGGCGTAATTTCACGAATCGTTTCGCCGATGCTGTATGGATCGCCGACGACCTTCTCAACCAAGGACGCGTAAGCCAAGAGCGGGTTGTAACCGCCGATCAGCATGATGATCGCACCGACGAGAAGGCCGAGCACGATGGCCGCGAGCGGAACAAGCGCCGAGTCTTTAATAAATAGGCGGGACCACTTAGACATGCGTGTCACCTCCGGATTCTGGCTCGCTGCCGGTTTTGCCGGTTTGGCCGGAGCCTGCCATCATCAGCCCGAGCTCGCGGTCGCTTGTGCGGGCAGGATCGGCTTCCCCGATAATTTTCCCGCCGCAGATGACGACGATCCGGTCGGACAATTGCAAAATTTCATCGAGCTCATGGGATAACAGCAGCACCGCTTTCCCTTTATCCCGCTGCTCGATCAGGCGTTTATGAATAAACTCGATGGCGCCGACATCGAGGCCGCGGGTTGGCTGGGCGGCGATCAGCAACTCGGGGTTTTGGTCGATTTCGCGAGCGATAATTGCCTTTTGCTGGTTGCCGCCGGACAAGGAACGGGCCTCGCTATCGAGCCCGGACATGCGTACGTCGAATTCCTCCGTGAGCCGTTTCGCCTGCTTCTCGATAGCCGCGTAGTCCAGGAAGCCGTTCTTGTTGTAGGCGGACGTATAGTACGTTTTCAGCACCATATTTTCGCTCATTGTAAAATCAAGCACGAGTCCGTGCTTATGACGGTCTTCCGGAATGTGTCCGAGGCCGCTTTCGGAGATGGTCCTCGGCGGTCGGTTCGTAATGTCCCGCCCGGCCAGCGAGATGCGGCCGCTGTCGATGCGGCGCAGCCCGGCGACGGCTTCAACCAGCTCGCTCTGCCCGTTGCCGTCGACGCCGGCAATGCCGAGGATTTCTCCGCTGCGCACGGCCAGCGACACCTCATCCAATACGCGGGCGCCGCTGGCCGCATGGGCGACGATCTTATCTACGATCAGCACCGGCTGACCCGGACTCGCGGGCTTCTTATCCCGCTTGAACGAGACTTGCCGACCGACCATCTTGGCGGCCAGCTCATCCGGATTCGTCTCGCTGACGTTAAGCGAATCGATGACTTTCCCCCTGCGAATGACCATGACCCGGTCGGCGATGGCCATAATTTCTTTCAGCTTATGCGTAATCAAAATAATCGACTTGCCTTCGGCGACGAGCTTGCGCATAATTTCGATCAATTCCTGAATTTCCTGCGGGGTCAGCACCGCCGTCGGCTCGTCAAAGATCAGAATGTCGGCGCCGCGATACAGCGTCTTCAAAATTTCCACACGCTGCTGCATACCGACCGAGATGTCTTGAATTTTGGCTTTAGGGTCTACGCGAAGTCCGTAACGGTCGGACAGCTCGGCCACCTGCTGTTCCGCCTTCCGGTAATGGATGGACAACCGCTGCTTCGGCTCCAGACCGAGAATGATATTCTCCGTCACGGTAAACGGTTGCACGAGCTTAAAGTGCTGATGAACCATACCGAGCCCGAGACGGATTGCCGTCTTCGGGCCCTGGATAGCGGTCGGTTTGCCGCCAATGAGGATTTCGCCCTCATCCGGCTGGTATAAACCGAACAAAATATTCATCAGCGTAGATTTGCCCGCGCCGTTCTCACCGAGAAGGGCGAGAATCTCGCCCTCCTTCAGCGTCAGGTTGATGCCGTCATTGGCAACAAGTCCCGGAAACCGTTTCGTGATGCCGCGCATCTCTACTTTGGTCGCTCCGCTGCTCATTTATCCGGAACCTGAATATCGCCTTTGACGATTTTGTCTTTGTACTCGTCTACTTTCTTCAGCACATCTTCAGGGACGTTCTTTTTGGACGTTTCCGGGAGGCCCACACCGTTGTCCTTCAGACCGAGTACGATCGTTTTGCCGCCTTCGAATTTTCCGTTAATCAGGTCATTGGAGATATTATAAACCGCCGTATCGACCCGTTTCATCATGGACGTCAACGTCACATCGTCGCCGAACGTAAGCGATTGGTCTTTATCTACGCCGATTACCCACACCTTTTTACCGTTCTTCACACGGTCTTTCGCCTCGTTGAACACGCCGTCGCCGGTTGCCCCGGCCGCATGGAAGACGATGTCCGCGCCGTCGTTGTAAATGGTAGAGGCAGCCGCCTTACCCAGGTCGGGCTTGTCGAATGCGCCTGTGTAGTTGATCGTTACTTTAGCGTTCGGATTTACCGCTTTAACGCCGGCTACAAACCCGGCCTCGAAACGTTTAATGACGGGAATGTCCATCCCGCCGACAAAGCCGATTTTGTTCGACTTCGTCATCAAGCCTGCCACAACGCCTGTCAAATAAGAGCCTTCATGCTCGGCGAACGTAACGGAAACGACATTAGGCGCTTCAACTACGTTATCAATGATAGCCAGCTTTGCTTCCGGGTTTTGCTGAGCAACGGTTTTCAGCGAATCGCCGATAATAAAACCGATCCCCCAAGTCAGGTTATAGTTGTTTTTCACCAGTTGGTTCAGGTTCGGCACAAATTCAGAGTCGTTTTTACTTTGCAAATATTTAACGTTGACTCCCGTTTCTTTGTTCAGCTTCTGAAGAGCTTCCCATGCGCTTTGGTTAAACGAGTTGTCGTTTACGCCGCCAACGTCGGTCACCATCCCGATGTTCAGCTTGGATCCGGGTTTCTCCGCGCCCGCTGTCGTTCCTCCGGTCGTGGTTCCTCCGGTTTCGGTTTGTGCAGGATTTTTACTGCCGCAGCCTGTCATGGCAAGGACAAACGTCAACAAGACGATCAAACTAAGTGAAAGCCGCTTCTTCATTCTGATAGACCCCTCCTTCAAATGGTGGACCTTGCCTTTCCATAAGGCTAGTATAACCATCCCGGCTTTCCTTATCACAAATAATGCCAGCTTCCCTTTAACGGTTTGCGGCCCGTATTCGGCGGGGAAGATGTTTTGTAACGGCAGCCGGTTCCGGTGCGGTCGGTAACGCAAGCAGGTTGGCGTCATTTACTAAAAAAACCCAGGAAAACCGGACTTGCTCTTATCGGTTTCCTGAGTTCGTGTAGCGTGATGATGCTGATCTGACTGCGTTCCTTGCGGAAATTCTAACACAAAAACTGACCATGGGCAATATAAAATCTGTAATTTTTACCCAAATTTGATCAGTTATCGCCTGCATTGGAAAACAGACTGACCAGGGGTAAACCCTTTCGACAGTCCGCCATTGTTGCGGTTGCCGATCTTACTTTATATAGGCGTCCAGCATCCACACATGCTTCTCCAATGTCGTACGAATGCCGATCAGCATATCGTGCGTACCGTCATCCTTCTGCTTCTCGGCGACCTCCATCGCTTGTCCGATCTCATCGATCAGCTGCTTGAAGTCGTCGCGTACGCTCTTCACCATCTCATCCGCCGATTTCAGAGGCGCGTGTTCTTTCACTGTCGCCGCTGCGGAGATTTCCTTGGTCGTGGATACCGGAGATCCCTGCAGAGCAAGAATGCGTTCCGCCAGTTCGTCCATCGTCTGGCCGGCTTCATTATAGAGTTCTTCGAATTTGGCATGCAAATCGAAAAAGTGAGGTCCTTTCACGAACCAATGATGTTGATGCAGCTTTATGTGTAAGACGGCCCAATTCGCAACCTGTTGATTCAGTAAAGCCAGCAGGTCGTTACCCGTTGTCCCTGTGGTTTCCTTAACGGTTTCCTTTTCCATTACTTTAGCCATTGTCTATTACCTCCCGAATCCTTGTTATTTAGGGTTGGACAGCCCGCGCGGTTTGAGGCTCACCCGAACTGTCCGGGAATAACAGGTCGTCGCTTGTCCGCCTGCTTGTCTTTCCTTACCCATAGGATAGCCGATTGAAACAAATTTGATCCTGATCCAATTGTGCGTTTCAAGCTTGTCCCGAGCGGTTAAAAAATACCCAATCGAACCATGAATATGGAGGGATGCAGGATGATTATTGAAATTAGTGTGGCCGTCGTGGCCATCGCATTCGCGGCTTTAGTCGTTTTTCTTATTCAAACGCTGCGCTCGGTGTCGGACCTGCTCGGACAGACGAACATGGTTATTCGTGAATTGCAGGAGCAAATGAACGGCATCAGCACGGAAGCGGTGGAGCTGTTGCGGCACACGAACGAAGTATCGGTGGACGTTCGCAACAAGCTGCACTCGATCGATTCGGTCGTGGATTCGGTCAAAAATATCGGCGACGCCGTCCAGGAAGTTACTTCTTCGGTCAAGCAAGCGTCCACCGCGGTGGCGGGAACGATTCGGAACAGCGTACCGAAAGATCCGAAGACGGCAGGGGAAACGGCTCAACATGTGCTGCAGACGGTGCCGATGGTGATCGAGCTGTGGCAGAAGTGGCGCGAAAGGAAGAAAGCGGAATCCGCCCGACCTGACGAAACAATCGGACAGCCGTCTCCGCCGCGGTCCCCAACCGATAAAGTTTGTGGAGTCGGTGTTTCAAAAGGAAGGTTTCCGGTTAATTAGTTTCTAGCAGCCGATACGGCTTGCTTGCAGAAGTTTCAAGACAAGCAGCGGCCAAGGAGGATTTTCATATGGATAAACCGAACAGCTTTCTAGTCCAAACGAAAAAAACGGAACTGGAGAACATTGTATATCTTCAAGGCGAACTCGATCTGTCCAAGGTGTCGGAACTGCGCTGCGTGCTGGATCCGCTTGTAGCGGACACCGGGCGTGGCCTCGTCTTGAACTTAAGGCAGCTTCAATATATTGACAGCACGGGGATCGGTGTGATTGTATCGGTATTAAAAGCAAGGGACGTCTTGAAGGCTTCTTTTACAGTACAAGAGATTCCGCTGAAAATCAGGAGACTCTTCGATCTGACGGGCATTACTTCGTTTCTGCAACCGAAGTCGCCGGCAGATTCGTCTGAGGCCCGCATCATTAACGGATAAGAAAGGATCGAAGAGAGCTTATGAATTCCGAAACTCACGCCGTGTGTCTAACTGTCCCTGCCGAGCCGGAGTACATCGACTTGGTCCGTCTGACGCTTTACGGCATCAGCTCCAAGCTCGGTTTCTCGTATGAAGAAATTGAAGATATGAAAGTGGCGGTCGCCGAGGCTTGCAATAATGCGGTGGTGCACGCCTACGAACCGGGTCGGCCCGGGAAGATGAACGTGCGCTTCGAGCGGCTGAACGACGGGCTGCGCATTACGGTGAAGGATGAAGGACCGAGCTTCGATTACGAGGCGAAAGCGCAGCGCGCCGAATCGCTGCATGAGAAGACGCTCCATGAAATCAATGTCGGCGGGCTCGGTATATATTTGATGCAGGCGCTCATGGACGATGTTGAGGTGCGTACAGGCGCAGGCACGGAAGTGACTTTGACCAAACGCCTCATCCGAAGCGAGGAAATGGTATGAAAATCAATTCGGAACGAACGGTGCCCGGAACCACGGATGAAGCTCCTTCCATCGCGAATGAGGCATTAATCGTTCGATATCAGGAGACGGGCTGTAATGAAACGGCAACGGTGCTGCTGCGTCAGTACGAGCCGATGGTGAAGATGGCTGCGGGTAAAATGTCGCGTAACCGTCCGGACCTGTTCGAGGACTTGTACCAAGTCGGGCAAATGTCGGTGCTTCGGTTGTTGAAGCAATTCGACTTGACGCTTGGCGTGCAGTTCGAAGCTTATATGATGAAAAGCGTGATCGGGCATATGAAAAATTACTTGCGCGATAAATCCTGGTATGTTCAGGTGCCCAGGCGGATTAAGGAAAAGGGGAATCAAATCCAGCAGGTGGTCGATCAGCTGACCGTTCGTTTGGAACGTTCCCCGAACGTGGAGGAGATCGCCGAAGCGATGGACTTGTCCGTCGAGGCGACGATCGAGATTTTGGCGGGACGCGATTATTACCATTACGTTTCGCTGGATACGCCGCTGTCATCGGACGATAACGGATCGACGATCGGCGATGTGATCGGCTGTCCCAGCGATGCGTATCAGAGGGTGGAGAATCGGCTTACGCTGCAGGATGCGCTTGTACATTTGAAGCCGGAAGAGCAGAAGGTGCTTCATCTCGCTTATACCGAAGGGCAGTCGCAGCGGCGAATCGCCGAACAGCTCGGCGTCTCGCAAATGAGTGTGTCGCGTATACAAAAGCGTGCGCTCGATAAGTTGAAGGCTTACTTTCAAGAAACCGGCGGCAATCGCGACGTCGGATCGTAAACGCGTCCCGGGTGGGGCGCGTTTTTGCGTGAAGCGGGAGAAGGGGCATGTTTCAGCGCGGCAAAGAGCGGGTAATGATAGACAAGCACCCAAACTTACGAGAAGGCGGTGGTTCTCATGGCAGTTAAACATCGTATAAAGTGTGACGGCAGTGAAGTCATGGTCCGGGAAGAGGAAGGTTCGTACATTTTGTCGATTCAGGCTTCCAGCAACCCGCTTGGCTTCGGCAGCCTATTGGAAGCGTTCCCGAATCAGGATGAAGCCGTTCGTGCGGCGGAGAAGTTCTGCATGCTGCTGGCGGTGGCCAAGGAGCGCGGCTACTACTTGGAGAACGGTTATTTCGTCAAGCCGGAGAAGGAGCGCATTCCCGTAAACGTATGCTTGCAGCAGGATGAGCTGACCGAGGAGAGCTGGATCATCCGGTTGGAGCAGGTATAGAGCGGACAAAGCGCAGACGGCATGCGCAGCGCGGAAGGCCGTGCATAAGCAGGTGACGCCGGGGACAAGCTGTTCCCGGCTTTTTGGTGTTCCGCTAATCTTCTAATCCTCTAATCTTCAATGAGTTAATGGCCGCTCGTCTTCCGACGGAGGAAGATCACACCGCTTTTGGTCAGGGAATGGTGATGGCGCTGCCCGCCGTCGATCCTGAGCGAGCTATCGTTGAACCCGAGTCGTAAAGATGCCCTTGCGTACATGGTGCAGTATGTATCCCTACGTCGCTCTTTCTTAGTCGTCGTGCGCAGTATGGGGAAGAGAGCCTTAAAGAAGCGCTCAGGCTAGAGGTAAAGCAGTATGTGACCCTGGAGCCGGAATGGATACCTTTGCTTTCAGAAACCCGGAGTTGGTGAGGTGCGATCAACGTGAATATCAGGCATATGAATATGTGTACCTTGTGGATGGACGGGTAACATAAAACCAGCCTAAACCGCAACAACGGTTTGGGCTGGATGGGGGCCCCGCAGGGCTTGGATTAATGCGACGATTTGTCGGCCAGTCGATGCGCCGTAGAGGAGGCGCCGTCGACTAGGCGCTGCGACGAATCGCCTGCGGAATCCATCGTTCGATGAGTGAAGTCGGACGCTTGTCCGAGCTTCTTCTCCGCTGCGGATGAGGCGCGGTCAACGGCCGTATGGGCGGCGCTTTCCGCGCGATCGGTCGCAGCGCGGGCTTTATCTGTCATGTCGTCGGTAACCGTGTGCGCTTTGTCCGCAAGCATGCCGCTTTGCTCTTTCACGAGCTGAGCCGTTTCCACAGCTTTCGCTTTACACGTTCCCACCAGGTCTGCGCCTTTAGCCTGAAGCGTCTGCAAACGATCCTTCAGATCGCCGCGCAGCTCGCGTCCGGATTTCGGCGCCGTTAACAACGCAATCGCTGCGCCGGCCAGACCGGCCATTACCGTTCCTATCAGCATGCCGCTTCGTCTTGTCTCCGTGTTCACCGTACTCATATCTCCTCACTCCTTCTCTTTGTCATCCACACGATCTCCGGTGTGAATCAATCCTACAGGTTACGGGGCTACAGGGTTTGTACAACCGTTACGCCGTGTGTTTGCCGAAGCCTCTTGCAAGCAGCCCGAGCAAGAACACGAACAATGCAGAGCCGATGATGGCAGGCAAAACGGCGAATCCGCCGATAACCGGCCCCCACGAACCGAGCAGCAGGGCACCGAGCCAAGCGCCTACGAATCCGGCGATCATCGAACCAAGCATACCTCCCGGCATCGCGCCCGGCGCAATCGCCGACCCGATAGATCCAATGACAACAGCCATGATTAACGTTATCAGCAAGCTTAACATGTTCATCACGCTCCCTTTGAGGTTGATTACTTGCATGTCTACTTTTACCCGGGTGGCGGGAGGGTGAAACAAAAAGCGGCTGTATTCGGCGTCCGTTCGACAGCTGCTGCAGGTATTTTCGACCGCAATCGGCGCCGGGCGTTTATGATTTTTCAGCGAAAAAGGGAACCTTTCCATCCCTGCATCGTCCAATTGGATGAGAGGTGAACCCGGGTGGCCTTTGAGTATTTGAAATCGCTCGCAGGAGGTATGGATAAGAACGAAATCTTATCCGAGCTGATGCTCACCTATGGCGAGGATGTATGGAACTACGCGTTCTTTCTGACGCGTCAGCCGATGACGGCGGACGACATTACGCAGGATGTATTTATGAAAGTATATGAGCGGCTTTACTCGTTTCGCGGTGAAGCGAGCATCAAGACGTGGCTGCTGGCGATTACGCGCAATACGGTGCGCGATCAGTGGCGCTCGGCGTGGTTTCGGCGCGTTGTGCCGTTCGGCGTGCTGAAGCGGGATGAAACCGTCGCCTCGGCCGAATCGCAAGCGTTAAGCGCTCTCGTGGAGGAGGACGTGTGGAAGCTTGTGCTGGAGCTGCCGACGAAGCTGCGCGAGGTGCTGCTGCTGCATGCGCATCATCAGCTGTCGTATGTCGAAATCGCGGAGCTGCTGGGCATTTCCGTCGGGACGATGAAGTCGCGACTGTCGCGGGCAAGAGCGAAAATATCACAGCAATTGGAAACCGAAGGGAGGGATACCCTGTGACAAAAAACGAGCGTAACGAACCCGAAGCGTGGGAACAGCAGTTAAGACGGCTGCCGTTGTCTCAGGGCGGGTTTTCGAAGGAACTGGCCGAACGGGTGCAGGCGCGGGTACGGATGGTGCCGCCGGTTAGAGGGCGGAGCCGCAAATGGCTATGGTTGCCTGCTGCCGCCTTGCTGGGAGCGGTTGTATTCGGTGTGACCGAAGCCGATCGGCTGAAATCGGCGTTCACTCCGTTGGTGACCCAGCCGAAAGACCCGGCGCTGCAGCCGCTAGACCCGAATACAGCATTGACGTTGAAGGTGGCTTATTTCAGCGAAGAGGCGTTTATGTCGCAATACGGGGCTGTTTTTCAGAAGAAGTTTCCGAATGTGAAGGTGGAGATTATTCCGTACGGCGACGTCTCTCCGGTCAGCAGCGTGATGAGGTCGAATCCATCGACATGGCCGGTTGAGGAACTGCCCGATGTGATGGGGGTGAACGGTGCGGAGTTTGCGACCCTTGTGCGTCAAGGCAAGCTGTACGCGCTCGATGAGGTTGTGAAAAAGGACGGATTTCCGCTAAAGACAGCCCATCCGGGCCTGATCGAGGCGCTGCGCAAGCAAGGCGACGGCAAGCTGTACGGCCTTGCCCCGAGCTTCGACCAGCTTGCGGTTTATTACAATAAAGCGCTGTTCGATCGTTATGGAGTGGCCTATCCGGAAGACGGGATGTCTTGGGAGGAGCTGCTCGGCATAGCTGCCGCCATCGGCGAAGGAGGCGGCAGGCGGGAAGGCGTGTACGGTTTGGCGACGGGGAACGGGTCGTGGCCGACCAGTATGATCATGCAGGTGGCGAATGCGGCGGGAATTTCCATCATTGATCCGAAGACCAGGCAGGTGGCGATCGATACGCCGCAGTGGCGGATGGTGTGGGCGACCGTGCTTGAGGCGCTGCGCGAAGGGGCCGTATACGAAGCGCCTCAATCGGCATCCGGCGGCAACCGTGCGGAGACGGGAGGGACCCCGGACCCGTTCCTGACGGGGAAAGCGGCGATGACGCTGCAGCGGTACAGCTATATCCAAACGCTGAAGGCCTCGAAGAATGCCCCGGAATGGGACGTGGCGAGCGAGCCTGTTCATCCGGATCGCCCTTCGGAATCGATGACCTTCTCGCTGGGGGGCATATTCGCGGTCAGCGCCAACTCCCCGAACCGCCGGGCCGCCTGGGAGCTGATCAAGCTGATTCAGCAAGAAGAGCCGAGACGGCTGGAGGTTGATCGTTATCCGGCAAGTCCGGCGATGCCGGTGGCAAGCGTCCCCGGCAAGCATACGGAGGCGTTCCTGAAGGTGCGGCCCTCGGATCTATTATTCGACGGATCGTCATCGCTTGGCCGCACCATCAGCGGGGAGGTGTTCAAGAAGCTGCAAACGAAGTCAGCCGAGGTGCTTCAAGGGCGCAAGACGCTTGAACAGGCGCTGCGCGAGCTGCAGGCTGAGGCGGAGAAGCTGTGGAACCCGGAGGAAAGCGAGAGACCGGGGCTGGTGCCTCTGCCGAAGGGGAATACGGGGCTTGAAAAAAACAGGCAATAGCGCTCTGTAATTCCGCTATCTGAGCCCATACCGCGCCCATGCGGCGCAGTGTGGGCTCAGTCAGCCCCGGCTGCCGCTTCGCGGGAAGCCGGACCGCCGCCGCTCTGCATGCGCTGTTTGAACGTCTTCGGCGAGCACGCGTTGTGGCGCTTGAACAGCTTGTAAAACTGCGCCATGTTCGGAATGCCGACTCGCTCGCCGACCTCGGTGACGCTGAGGTCCTGCGTCAGGAGCAGACGCTCGGCGGTTTTAACGCGCTTGTAGTTCACGTAGTCGATGAACGACAGGCCGATCACCTTTTTGAACAGCTTGATGAAGTAGTGGTAGCTCAAGTGCAGCACGGCACATACGTCCTCCACGGCGATCTTCTCGCTCAGGTGGCGGTCGACATAATCCAGCGCCGGGCGCAAGCGCAGCAGGTCAGCGTCCTGCACGCCGCCCAGCACGCCCCGCTCGTCCGAGCGGATCAACAGCAGCAGCAGCTGCTTGATGGCCGAGCTGACGGCGAGTTCGTATCCGCGCGTGCGCTGCAGCGCCTCCGTATAGATGTTCATAACCAGCGCGTGAGCCTGCGCCCGGGCAGCGGCATTTTCGGCGAAGATGTAGTTCAGTTTACTCAAAGGCTCTGTCAGCTCGGAGAACGAGCTTAAATAAGGCAGCGTGCTCTGGTCAAAATGCTGCGTCAAATCCACCTGAAACACGACATATTTTAATTCCCCGACGGCTGCCTTATGGGTGCGGTGCAATTGCGAGGAACCCAGCACCATCACATCGCCGGGGCCAAGCGCAACATAGTCATGCTTCGTCTGCACGCCGAGCATGCCGTCCACGATCGCCAGAAACTCGACCTCTTTATGATAATGCCACAGACACGGATCGGGAGAGCCGCTCGTACCATCTTCGCTCTTATCGGAGCGGATTTCCCATATTTTCAGAAAAAGCAGCGGATTTTGATACACGACATCCTCGATCATGACATCGGACTGCACCGGCATTAAAGGTTTCACAGCGTAACCGACCTCGCTTCCGAAGAACGCTTTTGCATATATACGACCAGCTTTCATCGTAGTCACTTCCCTAACCAGTATATCACGAATCGATAGAGGAGAGCAGTATTGCATATAGATGAAGCAGGATTAAGCATATCTTTTCCCCGTTTGAATCACTATACTGAGAGTAACACGAACACAAGATGTGGAGGGAATGGGACGATGGGTCAAAAATTACGCGTCACCGTTTGGAACGAATTTCGGCATGAGAAAGAAAGTGAACGTATTCGCTCGGTATATCCGCAAGGCATACATACGGCCATTGGCGAAGGACTCGGCGCCGACGTGGAAGTCGCCTACGCCACGCTCGACGATCCGGAGCACGGTCTGTCCGAGGAGCGACTGAACAGCACCGACGTGCTGATCTGGTGGGGACATAAAGCGCATGACCAGGTGCAGGACGCAATTGTTGACCGCGTGCAGCAACGGGTGCTGCAGGGCATGGGCTTGATCGTGCTGCATTCGGGGCATTTCTCGAAGGTGTTCAAGAGGCTCATGGGAACCGGCTGCGATCTGAAGTGGCGCGAAGCGGACGAGAAGGAACGCATCTGGGTCGTAGCGCCTAACCATCCGATCGTCGAAGGAATCGGCGAATACATCGAGCTCCCGGAAGAAGAAATGTACGGCGAGCACTTCGATATCCCTGCTCCGGACGAGCTTGTCATGGTCAGCTGGTTCGAAGGCGGAGAAGTGTTCCGCAGCGGCTGCACGTTCCATCGGGGCCAAGGAAAGATCTTCTATTTCCGTCCCGGTCATGAAGCGTACCCGACCTATTATAATGAGCAAATTCGCCGGGTTATTCGCAACGCCGCTTATTGGGCAGCTCCGACGACTCGCGAGTATCCGACATACGGCAACCATAAACCGCTTGAGACGATTAAAGCGAAAGGCTAGCGTCTAAACCGCGTGCGGCGTTACGCACGAAGCCTGAGCAGGCGAAATCCGGCTCTGATCTGCAGTTGCAGAGAAGATGCCGGATTTTTTTGTAATAATGCCAAAAAAATGCGCGATTAGCAGGAACTATTTTCAGAACGTCGAACTGCTAAGGGTAGAATCCAACTTCCAGATTTCTGCGTGAAGGAGCGCATGTCGTTCATGCTGACCAGCCTGCTGAGCAATCTTTTTTTTATCTTATTTCCGATTTTTTTGTATGATGTATTCTGGGGGGAGCGGCGCAGACATAAATTGCCCAACCTCAGTTATACGCTGATGGGATTGCTTTCAATCGGATTGTGCATGTTGTTCCCGATCGGGCTGACGGCCGGTCATCAGTTTGATTTGCACCTGATACCGTTTATCATCGCCTCGCTGTATGGAGGGCATCGTATATCGGCTTGGCTTGCCGGATTCATGCTGCTGCTTGATATCTTGCTTATTCACGATCCATCGCCGTATACGCTGCTCATCAATGCAGTTACGGCGCTGCTCATTCAAATCGGCATCATCCGGTTCCGTACTTATTCTCCAAAAATGAAAATTTCCGTCGTCGTTCTGCTCTCCACGTTGTCCGTCATGGTGTCGCTTTACGGATTTTACATGAACACTCCGGAAGAGGTGCACGATCCCCTGACCGGGTACGTACTGCTTGGTTTATCGATTCAGGCTTTGAGCTCGGGCATGATTGCCGGATTTATCGAGGCGATGCGCAAAAATATGCTTATGCGCAATGAGATGATGCAAATTCAGAGGCTTCAAGTGATCGGCGAGCTTGCCGCGAGTGTTTCTCATGAGGTGCGCAATCCGTTGACGGTGTCCCGCGGTTTCTTGCAGCTGCTGCTGGAGCGCCATAAGGACAACGAGCAGGATGCCCGGTATTTGCGGCTTACGCTTGAAGAGATGGATCGTGCACAGCACATCATAACCGACTATCTCGCCTATGCGAAGCCCGAAGCGGAAATGGTCTCCCGGCTGCAGGTCGCCGACGAGCTTGCTTACGTGATCAGCGTGCTGGAGCCCTACGCGCTGCTCGGCAAGGTTGAAATCAAAGTGTCCGGCGTCGGAGAAGGATTCGTGCTGGGCGATAAACATAAGTTCCGCCAATGCCTGATCAATCTGCTCAAGAATGGAATCGAGGCGATGCCGGGTGGCGGAACGCTTGAGGTCAAAGCTGTGTGCGACAGCAAGAAAGCGCGCATCTGCATCATCGATAGCGGAGCCGGGATGTCGACGGAGGAAGTGGAACGGCTGGGCACGCCGTATTATACAACGAAAACCAAGGGAACCGGACTCGGCACGATGGTCGCCTTCAGCGTCGCCAAGGCGATGAACGGCAGAATTGAAGTAAGCAGCACGAAGGGAAAAGGGACGAAGTTTATCATTACGCTTCCGACGTGCTGAGAGTAAGACGTCATATCCTAACAAGAGCTGCCTTCACCTGTTAAGCTTCGGATGCATTCGGGAAATCGACCTTCCCCCGCATCGGAGCTTTTGAAAGGGGAAGGTTTTTTTGTGCACTTTTCTCATTTATGAAGCATCAGAATACAAGAAATGATTTAAATGTTGCATACTATTTAAATATATGTTATACATTAATTATAAATAATACACACGATATCAAGCGCGGGAGGTATACCTCGATGGCAGATCAGGCAGGTTCCATAGGGATAAGCGGGATGGGACGTATCGGCAGGTTGTTGGTGCGGCATGCTTTTGAGTCAGATAAGCGGGGGCTGGGTGTTCGAGCGGTTAATTCGGTGTACCCGGCGGAGACGATCGCGCATTTGTTGAAATACGATACGGTCCACGGCACGTGGAAGGCGGACATCCGCGTCGACGGAGGGGACCTGGTCATTAACGGAGCAAGGATCCGCATCGTGTACGAGCGGGACCCGGTGGCCATTCCGTGGAAGGAGCTTGGCGTCGAGCTGGCTGTCGATGCGACCGGCAAGTTTAATGACCGTGAGGGCGCTTCCAAGCATTTGCAGGCGGGAGCCCGCAAAGTGATCATCACCGCACCGGGCAAAAGAATGGATCTCACCGTCGTCATGGGTGTCAATGACGACCGCTATGTTCCGCAGCAGCATCATTTGATTTCGGCAGCGTCCTGCACAACCAACTGCGTCGCGCCGGTTCTGCATGTCATCGATCAGAGCTTCGGCGTGAAGAGCGCTTGGATGACGACCGTACATGCATTTACCGGCGATCAGAATCATATGGATAATCCGCATAAGGATCTCCGCAGAGCACGAGCGTGCACACAGTCGATCATTCCGACGAGCACCGGCGCAGGGAAGGCGCTGATCGACGTACTGCCGCACTTGGCGCCATATGTAAACGGTATCTCTATACGGGTACCGACGCCGGATGTGTCGCTCGTCGACTTGACCATGCAGTTGAAGCGTCAGGTCGATACGGCGGAGGCCCAGGCTGCGCTGCTTGCCGCTTCGCAAGGGGTGATGGCGCCTTATCTGGGCTACGTTGACGAGCCGCTTGTGTCGGCCGACTATATCGGCTGCGACAAGTCGGCTGTGATCGACGGACCTTCGGTGGCAGCGGCGGGCGATCAGTTGAAGGTGCTGGCTTGGTATGACAACGAGTGGGGCTATGCTAACCGCGTCATGGATTTGGCGCAAACCGTATCGAATTCCATTCCGAGGGAGAGCGATGAAACATGGAAAGAAGCGGTGGTTTGAAGGTAGACGCTGCAGCGAAGGTCAGTGAGGCCGGGCAAGGGCATCTCGGAACGATTCTGTGCAAGCACTGCGGGCAGCTAATCGGCACGCAGGAGACGCGTAAAGTAACTTTCTATTACAGCCAGTGCGACGATCCGTCGTGTTCCGGCAACAGCCGGTCTGCCGAGTCAAGTGGGGCGGGCTTGGGCGAAGACGGCGCTCAACCGCTGCATATGCGCACCTACACCGAGCTCTGCTAATAGCCGAAGGCCTGTGTATCCGCCCCTCTCGGGAATAGAGGACGGGCTACACAGGCTTTTTCGTATCTCTAGGTCAGCCGGAAACTTCTGGTTGGCCTATTTGTATGCTGGCGGGCAAGGGGATCGGCGAAAGCAGCGAATATGCGAAGTGCTTGAGTTCCGTCCATGATTCGGCGATATCACAAAAAGCCGTCCGGGATGTATCCCGAACGGCTCTCTCTGTCTTCACGCAGGTGCCCGCTCTTACCAGGCGCGTGTATACGACTTGGGCGGCTCCAGCTGTACGCCCAGGCGCTTCGCCGCCGTACGCGGCCAGTACGGGTCGCGCAGCAGCGCGCGACCGAGGAATATCAAGTCCGCGCGGCCGCTCTGCAAAATTTCCTCCGCCTGCTCGGCCTCGGTTATCAAGCCGACCGCGCCGGTCGCAATGCCCGCTTCGCGCCGTAGCTGCTCCGAGAACGGCACCTGGTAGCCGGGGTAGACCTTCGGTGGAACCGGCACGAGAGCGCCGGAGCTGACGTCGATCAAATCGACGCCTTGTTCCTTCAACAGGCGTGCGTACTCGACGTAATCAGAAGGCGTCATGCCTTCCGGATGGTAGTCGCTAGCGGAGATGCGCACGAACAACGGACCGTCCCACTCCGCTTGGACCGCCCGGACAACCTCGCTCAAGAATCGGAAGTTGCGGGCGCGATCGCCGCCATAAGCGTCATCGCGCTTGTTCGTCAGCGGCGACAAGAACTCATTGATCAAATACCCGTGCGCAGCATGGATCTCCACCACGTCGAAGCCGGCTTCCTTCGCCCGGCGGGCGGCGGCGCCAAAGGCAGCGATCGTTTCTTCGATCTGCCCGAGCGTCATAGCTTCCGGCGTCCGGCTCTTCTCGTCGAATGCAATCGCCGACGGAGCCACGATCGGACCGTCTACCGTAGCCTTGCGTCCGGCATGAGCGATCTGGATGCCGATATGCGTGCCTTGACCGTGAACGAGCGCCGTGAGCTCCCGCAGCCCGGCAACATGCTCATCGCTCCAGATCCCAAGGTCGTTCGCGGAGATGCGCCCTTGCGCCGTGACGGCTGTCGCTTCCACGATGATCAGACCGACCTGCCCGACGGCGCGCGACGGGTAGTGGATTCGATGCCAGTCGTTCACACGGCCCGACTCATCGGCGCATGCATACATGCACATCGGCGACATGACAATCCGGTTTTTCAGCGTAAGGTTCCTAAGGGGGTAAGAAGTAAAAAGCATGAATACTCCACATCCTTTATTCTTGGTCTCTTAAAAAAGGTTAGTAATTAACTCGATGTCTCAAACTAACCTAATCATAGCATGTTGATGGGGATTCGTGCAAAATGTACCAGTATTCGCGATTACTCCGTTTTCATCCGCGCACGGGAAGGCCTCGCAATAACTCGCTCACCCGCCTATGGCGTCACCTCACCATCCGCTGACCGGATTGCTCCTATCCATTACGCTGACCGGTCTTGGTGCCGCAACCCGCACAGCCTCTAACCGGCCGAGGGCGCTTCTTGTGTCTGCTTAGCCGCCTGGATCTGCTTGTGCTTCTCCAGATCGAACCGGGCTCCGCCCATGAACAGCGAGACGATCAAGCCGAGCAGCGAGGCCCCGACCAGCATCCAGAAGCCGACATGAACCGCATCGCCAAGCGCATGCTTCAGCATGGTCATCACCGCCTCCGGCACTTGGCCTTCGGCGTGCAGCAGCACCTGCGGGTTCGTGAACGCCTCCAGCTTCTCCGGCGGAATGCCGAGCGTCGCGCCTTCCCGTTCGATCGTCGACGTCATATGCCGGTTCACGATCGCAGCCATAATGGCCGAACCGAACACCCCGCCCACGGAGCGGAAGAAGGTGACCGTCGAAGAAGCGACGCCTTGATAACGGGCAGGGGCATTCGTCATGATCGCCATCTGCGAGATTGGCATCAGGAAGCCGATGCCGATCCCCAGCAGCAGCATGTCGGCGCGCAGCGCCCATTGGTTGACGTCCAGCGGCAGCAGGGTGATGATGTACGCGCCGCTCCCGGCGAGCAGCATCGACAGGAACGTGCTCATCCGCCAGCTTAAGAACCGCATCAGAAAACCGCTGATCGCCATGCCGATCATGACGGAGAACATCATCGGCGTCAGCGCGTTGCCGGCATCGCCGACGTCGCCGCCAAGACCGCCTTGGATGAAGATCGGCACGTACAGCAGGGAGCCGAACATGATCATGCCTTGCAGGAAGGTTGCGAGGCTTGAGCCGGCGATCGTCCGGTTGCGGAACAGCTCGAACGGGACGATCGGCTCCTCCGCTTTTGTCTCGGTGTACAGGAACAGCGCCAGTCCGCACGCCCCAGCGGCAAGCAGGCCGAGGATCGGCCAGGAGGCCCAGGGGTAGTCGACGCCGCCCATTTTGAGCGCCAGCAGCGTGAGGACCGTCGTGAACACCAGCCACCAGGCGCCGGCATAATCGACCTTCGGCTTGCGGGTAGTGTCCTTCGATTCAACCAGCGCTCCCATTAGAATGAAGAGCGCGATCAGCCCGAGCGGCAGATTAATATAGAAGTTCCAGCGCCAGCTCATCCAGGTGGTAATGAACGCCCCGACGCTCGGCCCGACGATCGAGGACAGCGCGAATACGCCCATGAACATCGCTTGAAACCGTCCGGCGCGCTCCGGCGGCATCAGCGTAAACAGCAGGGTGAACGTGATCGGCATCATGCAGCCGGCTCCCAGCCCTTGAATCCCGCGAAATACGATCAACTGCGTCATGTCCTGCGCCAGCCCGCACAGCGCCGACCCTATAATAAACGTCAGCAGACCGGCGGCATAAAACCGCTTGCGTCCATACATATCCGACAGCTTGCCGACAATCGGCATGATCGCCGTAGAGGTCAGCATATAAACCGTGAAAACCCAAGAAATTTGCTCAAAGCCGCCCAGCTTCTCAACGATTGTCGGCAGCGCCGTCGAAACGATCGTCTGGTCCAGCGAAGAGAGAAACAGGCTTAGCAGCAGGGCGCCCATCACCCAGCTCAATCTTTTCTCGTTCATAGCCATTGCACGTCATCCTTTCTTGTTTACGATGCCATCCAACAGAATGTCAATCACGTCGTCCATCATGCGCTCCGCTTGTTCCTCCGGTACTTGACCACTGGACATAGCGTTCATCCCGCCCATCAGACCGCCCCAATATACGGCAGAGATCAGCCTCGGATCGAGCGGCTTCAGCTTCCCTTCCCGGATGCCCTGCTCCAGCACGCGATGGAGAGGTCCGGTCGCATTGTCCACATATTCCTTCAAGACCGCTTCCCCCTTATCGCCGAACACGAACGGGATATCGGCCGGTATGTTGCGGTAGAACTGTACCATGTGCGGCTTCAGCAGACTTGATCTCAGATAAAAGCGGGCGTACGTTCTCAGCTTGGAGATCACCTCTTCGTCGGACAGCAGCGTGCTGCTGATGTACGTTTTCGCCTCTTCGATGAGACGGGTGAACACGAAGCGAAATAAGTCCATCTTGTCTTTGAAATAATAGTACACGAGTCCGCGGGCCATATTGGCGCGCTTGGCGATATCACCCATTTCCGTGCCCCGTACGCCTTTTTCCAAATATACGGCAATCGCCGCATCGATGATTTGCTGGATGCGTTCTTCTCTTATTTTTTCGTTTTGTTCCGACGAGCGCGGGGACATGCTCCGGCACCTCCGAATTCGAATTATTTTTAATTGACATTCATGTCAGTTAAAAATATATCATTGGTTGACACTCGTGTCAATTAAAAACGGTAAATAGGACCGCCTACCTTTCGGGGCTTGTCCGATCGCTCAGGCCGCCGGCTGCGCCAACGCCAAAGACCGGTCCCCTGGGGCTTCAAGCCTCAGGGGACCGGTCTTCGCGGTTTGCAACGCTAATCGCGCGGCACACGCTTGCTGGGAAGCGTACGGCAGCGCCGCCGCCGCTCTCGTTCGCGCCGCTTACTGCCGAATCCGCCGATTGCGTCTGGAGCTTCTGCGCCTGCGGCGTCTGCGACGACGGGGCTTCGTCTTCTCGTCGTCTTTGGCTTTGCCCTTGCCGAACGAGCCGAGGAGCACCTTGATCAAGGGCGCGAATTGCTGGAAGCTTTGGACCATCTTCTGCATTTTGCTGAAGGTGTCCACGATCCCCTCGATGCCGCCCAGGCGGTCGAGAATCTTGCTGACCTGCTGCAAGTTAAATCCGCCGCCGCTGCTTGCGCCGCCGGCACTACCGCCGGACCCGCCGCCGAACAGCGTAGTGAGTCCGCCTCCTTCGCCGCCTGTGCCCGTTGTCACGGGAGGCTGCGCGAACATCGTAGACTCTGCAGGCAGCTGGGTACCCGCCATACCGGGGAAATCCGTGTAGGAGCTCGGCCCCGGGTAGACGCCTTGGTTGTAAGACCGCGTCTGCGCATACGGAGGCCGATTCGTTCTTGAAGCTGCCTGGTGCGCAGTGGCTTGCGGATGGATCCCTCGGTTGCCGATTATTTGTTTTGTAGAATTCATCATTTTTCATTCCTTTTATTTAAATTCTCGCAGAAGTGCTGCGGCCTGACTTTCATCCAACATCGGTTTCCTTGTATACTGTATGTGATAGGCGAATGGATGGTATGGGCGCTTGTCACGTTGTTTTAGATTTTGGCCTAGTGAAGCGATTTAGTCCGCTACCGCATAAAAAGAGTAACGTTTTACAAACATAAAGGAAGGATTTCGGGCTCTGGCGTCGAATACTGCTTGTATAGATTGTAAAACGATGCCGATTCGAAGTATGATAGGTAAGATAGTCCATCGAGGGGTTGAACGACCATGCAATTAAAGAAGCTGAATGATAAAGCGATTGACCAGCTGTTTGAAGCGATTTTGACGCTGAAGGATATAGAGGAATGCTATGTGTTCTTCGACGATTTGTGCACCGTGAACGAGATTCAGTCGCTGTCTCAGCGGCTCGAAGTGGCGCGGATGCTGCGGAAGGGCAACACGTACAACCAGATCGAAGCGGAAACCGGCGCCAGCACGGCGACGATCTCGCGGGTGAAGCGCTGCTTGAACTATGGCAACGACGGGTACAAAATGACGCTGGAACGCCTGGGCCGCTAACGGTCCCGGACAAGTCGTTGTCCCGCTCTTGCCAGGCTCTCACCCGGCATGATTAACGCAACATGCGAATCCTTCTCGGCCTGGAGGCTGAGCGGGATTTTTCGTGTTCGAGGGGTTCTTCCAGCGAGCGTCGGATGCGGTTTTGGAGAGGAGGCATACGGTGTGGTAAAATACGGGATATTGGTCATAAGCCACGGTTCCCGAAGCGAGGAATGGGTACGGCTCGTCGATGAAGCAGTCCGTGCGGTGCGCGTGCCGGCGGGGGTCCCGATCTACTCGTCCTACTTGGAGATTGTGGAGGGACGGCTTATTCAGGACGGCATTACGGAGCTGGAGGCGCTTGGCGTTACGGATATGATCGTGATCCCGCTGTTCGTCTCCTCGGGGAGCACGCATATTGACGAGATCACGTATGCCCTGGGTTTGAAAAAGGAGCCGCAGCTCCCGACGGACATGGAACCGTTTGCGATTCGGGCCCGGGTGCACTGCACGCCGCCGATTGACGACGATCCGATTATCGCGGAGATCGTGTACGGCAAGCTGCGGCCGTTGTCGGAGCGCCCGGAACGCGAGATCGTGCTGCTCGTCGGACACGGCAGCGCAGAGAAGGGCTTCCATCTCGCCTGGCGGCGCGGCCTGGAGCGGCTTGCTGCGCGGGTGAAGGCGCTCGGCGGGTTCGCGGAAGCGGACGGGGCGATGCTGCTGCCCGATCAAATTAAGTGGAAGATGAACGATTGGCGCAGGCGCAGGCCCGATTGTCAGGTGCTGGTCGCGCCGCTGTTCCTGAGCGAAGGATATTTTACGGGACAAGTCATTCCCGAGCGATTGGAAGGATACACGTACCGGTACAACGGTCAGGCGCTGCTGCCCCATCCGGGCATTTCGCGCTGGATGGAGCGGCAGATCGCCCGCGTGCTGGACGGGAACGAGATGCATGAATTATGAAGCGAACGGGTGAGAGAGATGACGGAACGGGTCAAACGCGCTAGGTTAATCTATAACCCCTCCTCCGGTCGGGAGGAGATGAAGAGGCGGCTGCCGGACGTGCTGCAGCGCTTGGAGCGCGGCGGTCTGGAGACGAGCACGCACGCCACGATCGGCGAAGGCGATGCGACGCTGGCGGCGGCCGATGCCGTCGCACGCGGTTTTGATATTATCATCGCCGCCGGCGGGGACGGCACGTTGAACGAGGTCATCAACGGGATGGCCGAGAAGGAGAACCGGCCGCCGCTTGGCATTTTGCCGCTGGGGACGACGAACGATTTTGCCCGGGCGCTGAACATTCCCCGCCACTGGGAAGGCGCGGTCGACGTGATCCTGCAGCAGCATACGCGCATCATCGATGTCGGCAAGGTCAACCAGCGTTACTTTATTAACATTGCAGGCGGCGGGTCGATGACCGAGCTGACTTATGAGGTGCCCAGCAAGCTGAAAACGATGATCGGCCAGATGGCCTATTATATGAAGGGCCTCGAGAAACTGCCCCGGCTGCGTCCGATCGAGCTGTACATCCGTACGCCCGAGGTCGAGCTCCACGAGGAAGTCATGCTGTTCCTTATCTCGAACAGCAATTCCGTAGGCGGCTTCGAGCGGCTTGCGCCGGACGCGTCGCTGAGCGACGGTTTGTTCGACGTGCTGATCTTGAAGAAATGCAATCTGGCCGAATTTATCCGCGTCGTGTCCTTGGCGCTGCGCGGCGAACATCTGAGCGATCCGAACATCATTTATTTGCAGACGAATCAAATCCAAGTCACCTCTCCGGACTATGTCCAACTGAACCTGGACGGGGAGTTCGGCGGGACGCTGCCTTGTATGTTCACGAACCTGTCGCAGCACCTGCGCATCTTCGTGGATGAGACGGGCCAGACGACGTATAAGAATACGAACCCGCTGCACCTGAAATTACCTTGGAAAACTAAAGCCGGAGAAGAGAACGAACATGATGAAGAGCAAGAATAACCGCCGCGGCGGTAAGGGTGCGCAGGCAGGCAGCAGAACGGACCGGCGGGAACAACCGTTTTCGAACCGGCAATCGTCCCCAACCCCAGCCGCAGCCGTGCTGCGCGATCTGCCGGTAACGAAGAATGAGGACTATATTGCCGAGATTGTCGGCTTAGGGCATGACGGAGAAGGGGTAGGCCGTGTGAACGGCTTTACCCTTTTTGTTCAAGGCGCGCTGCCGGGCGAGAAGGTGCGGGTCAAGGTAGTTAAGCTGAAGAAGCAGTATGGCTACGCCAAGCTGCTGGACATTCTGGAGCCGAGCGCGGACCGTGTTGACGCGCCGTGCCCGATTTACAAGCAGTGCGGCGGCTGCCAGCTGCAGCACATGAGCTACGAAGCTCAGCTTCGCTGGAAGCGGCAGCTCGTAGCCGATAACCTGGAGCGGATCGGGAAGCTGGCTGTGGCCGGGCCGGGGGACGCTGCGGGCGAAGGCATTCTCGTGCATCCGACCATCGGCATGGACGACCCTTGGCGCTACCGCAACAAGGCGCAGGTGCCGATCGGCCATGGCGGGCCGGACATGGAGGGCGGCCTGATCGCGGGCTTCTACGCGCAGGGCAGCCACCGGATTATCGACATGGAGGCCTGTCTTATCCAGCACGAGCAGAATGACGACGTGGTGCGAGCGGTGAAAAGAGTGGCGGGCGAGCTCGGCATCCGCGCCTATAATGAGGAAACGGGCCGCGGGATGCTGCGGCACGTCGTGGCCCGCTACGGTTTCAACACCGGCGAGATCATGGTCGTGCTGATTACCAACGGTGAGTCGATCCCGCACCGCGACGAGCTGGTGGGGCTCATTCGCGAAGCTGTTCCGGGCGTGACGAGCATCTGCCAGAACGTGAACACGCAGCAGACGAACGTCATCTTCGGCGACCGGACGCTCGTGCTGTGGGGCCGCGATGTGATCTACGACACGATCGGCGACATTCGATTCGCGATCTCCGCGCGATCGTTCTATCAAGTGAACCCGGTACAGACGGAGGTCTTGTACCGGAAGGCTCTGGACTTCGCCGCGCTGACGGGCGAAGAAGTCGTGATCGATGCCTATTGCGGCATCGGCACGATCTCTTTGTTCCTCGCGCAGCGGGCGAGGAACGTGTACGGCGTCGAGATCGTCGGCGAAGCGATCGACGATGCCCGCGCCAATGCGGCGCTGAACGGCATCCGCAACGTTCAGTTCGAGACCGGCGCGGCCGAGGTCGTCATCCCGGCCTGGCGCAAGCAGGGCATCGCGCCCGACGTTATCGTCGTCGACCCGCCGCGCAAGGGCTGCGACGCCGCGCTGTTGGAGACGATCCTCGAGATGCGGCCGGAGCGCGTGGTGTATGTGTCGTGCAATCCTTCGACATTGGCGAGGGATTTGCGCATGTTGGAGGATGGGGGTTATCGCACAATGGAGGTACAGCCGGTGGATATGTTTCCGCATACCGTTCATGTGGAGTGCGTAATAGGAATGCAACGAATCAATACGTAGAAATCCTTTATTTTCAACACTTTGCGCGTTTTATGACTTTCACGGCAGACGGCAGCGACTTCAAAAATAAGGTGCTCAAAGACAAAATTGAGGTTTCCGTCGTTTTGGACCTGGATTTGGACGTCGGGTGTGTAGACATGTTGAATTCGTTCCAGGAATCTTGATCCTGAGCAAATAAATTATATATTGAGAATGAAGAAGAGAACGTCGTTTCAGCAGCGTTCTCTTTTTATATAAATTGAAAGTGAATTTCCACTCGTATAGGGGTTACAATTGATAACTTTGTGGGTTTCTAGAACTAGCGTTCCAAGAGCAATTTAATTACAAACTTATCCAAAGTGTGGTACGATATTTACAAAGAAAAATCTGAAAACTTCATTCCATGGAATACGAAAAGAGTTTACAAGTGTGAGGAATTAGCCTTAAACCTGACATTTTTTAAAGGCGGTCTAGAAATGAAATCAACGGATGTAAAGCATTCAATAGCTGGATTTTACTTTCAACTTCTTATCGCTTGTTATGAATTAGTAAACGTATATGAATATGAAGATGCATATGTAGGCGTTGAGTGTGATGCGGATATCAGAGTCAATTACGGTGACGAAAAATTTATCGAAGCAAAATTTTATAGTGACGACACGTTTACTCGTAATCATGAAGCGATTACTCATACTATCTATAACTTTTATCATACATACAAGAAAACAAAAACTAACGGTGAATTTCAAATAAAAACGAATGTGCCGTTTGCTCCTTCTGAAACTGAATTTTTTAAAAATTGGAATAGGAAGCATTTTGAGAATCCAGTTGAATACATTAATTATGTGAAAGACTGTTTGGTTCGCGAATATATAGAAAAAAAAGAAGGGAAAAAAGCATTCGAGGAGTTTAAAAATTTTTATAGCAATGTGAACCCTCATCTCATAAGACCTCAGTATAAACGAGCATTAATAGAGCATCTACATCAAAATCCTAGTGAATACAAAAATTATTGTAATAAAGAATTGATAAGTGACGAAGAGATCTTCGAATTTATAAAGTTGATTTCATTTAATACACCAAGAAAAAAAGTCGACAAATTTAATAGTATTATTGAACTTAAAGAAAAGACAGAATATCTCCTGTCTATATATTTTCCGGGTCTAACTGCGTTCGAATATGAAAATGTTAGGTATCTCATGATGAACGCTTTTTTAGATACCACCGTAGATGAAAGTGTATTTGTTTTAAGAACAAATGCAATCAGTAAAATCGTAGAAAATCAATCTGATTCAATAAAGGAATTATTTGATAAGGATGTTTTAGCTAACGCAATTAAAGAGATCGAAATAGAATTAATCAAATATGAGCAACTATTGAAGAAAAAAGGAGTTTCAGACAGTTTAGAACGTATTCTAAAAGTCGTGGGTTCGTGTACCGAACAGTGGGTACAGGGGATGAAAGAACTGGGAGTGCAGCAGATGAACAGTAGGTATCTGATGGCAGGAGCCACTTCCTCGTATACCTTAAACATATTGGAATTATTCAAAGCGATGGGAGAAGTGTATTCATTATCGGAAAAGGAACTTGGTAATGTCGAACTCTTTGGACTTGAAGGGATTAACAATGTTTCATTTTCGGAATATAGAGCATTTTCTTTAAAGACTACTCCACATGCAAGTGATAAGCAGGATGAACAATTTTTAATTGCTGCTTTTATTGACCATACTTTAAAGGAACAACATCTCATACACGCTGTCGGCGATGAAACTATTATTTTTGACGCTGAGTGTAAAATATGTGTGCCTGATAAACTAAATATTGAAGATATTGTAATGGACATCTCGAAACCATATGGAACTATAGTGCATCAGGAGTTTTACCGATCCTTTCAATATAAATGTATGCGATGTATTAGATTATTAACACACGACGCCAATTGTCCTTTTAATAAAAGCTTTAAGGAAGGACTGATTTGATGGATAGGATTATGGCCGAATTAGAGATTTCAGATTTTCTTACTTATGAAGAACTTCCTTCCTGTAGAATCTGCAACTTGGATAAAGATAAAGTACTTGTTATTTGTTCAATAACATACCTTGAACAAATTGATGATATCGTTACAAAATTACCCAGTTTAAGAAACAAGATAATGACACAAATGAATAACCCCAAAAACAAGGAATATGTCGAGAATGAAAAAATCCCCATGTCAAAATTTTTGTGGGATATGTATGTAGTCGCCCTTCATCAATATAAAAGTGAAAAGGAACTCTTTAGACCTGCAGATATAGCCAAATACGAACGTGACAGATTTGTAGCAAGAAAAATCGTAATTCAATATGAGCATTTTGAGGAGCTTAAGAGAAAGTTTATTCGGCTGTTATTTCCTGAACGAGTATTGGATGGATTCTCAATTATAGACAATCAAGAGAACGAAGAAGAATTAGATTTTGAAGCAATAAAATTGTTAATTCAAAACATTGAAAACGTAGTAAGTAAGGGGGACTGAATTTGTATCTTTCCCAAGTAAGAATAAAAAACTTCCGCGGCTACGGCGAATACGAAGGCTCACCAGACAATTGCTTTGTTTACGATGAGTTAGATTCTCCCTTAGTAATTTTTCATGGGTACAATGGATTCGGTAAAACATCATTTTTTGAAGCAGTGGAGTGGTGCTTGACTGATAATGTTTATCGTCTGGAAAAGTTCTATGTAGATAAAACTTACCAAGCCAATGAATTAAAGAGAAGCCATTATTTAAAGTTTTATCACCCTAAATATGGGAATAATGAACTTAGGGAGATATATGTAGAATTACTATTTGACAATGGATTGAGAATAGTTCGAAGAAGTAATAATAAAGTTCTTCGTACCACTGATAAGGATGCAAGTTATTCATCAAAAGTATTTATGGGAATAAATGAGTTAGTCGAAACTACAACGGAAGAAGTGTTGCATAAATTCATTTCAAAAACAAAAGACAAAGAAGCATTTTTTCATACTCATATGCTAGGCCAAGAAAGTATAAGCGATTTTCTAAGAAATAATTCTCCTTCGCAGCGAAGGGAAATTTTTATGCATCTGTTACAAGAAGAAGAGCTAAATAATTTGTATCAGGCACTTAGTAAATTTCAAGCAAAAAATAATTCGTTAACTTTAAAGTACAATGACTTGACCACCAAATCTGTAAATTTAAGGACTTATCAACAAGGGATCACAGATTTCATCAAAAAATTGGGTTTTGATGATATTATTCATTATATAAAAGCGATTAATGATGACTATACAAAAATTAAATTGGTTTTAACAAGTAGTGATCTCGGGAATCTCCCGATAAATGCTTCATTGTTAGTGGCTGAATCAGGTATTGGTTTTAGCAATTGTGTTGAATATTTGAAAACATTGAGTGCGGAGCATCAAAAAATTGTTGCGTTTCGTGATGACTTGAATTCAAAATATGAGGAATTACTGCGGCTTAATAAAAGGTTTGAAACATTTTCATTGTTGGAACAAGCTAAAGTACAACTTCAAAGATCAGAGGCGGCTGCACGCTTAAAACTAAACAATAGTGATTCGCTGAGTGAACAAATACGTAGTTTAAATCAAAAAATTGTTTCTTGTGAATCAAGTATTGATTCTATCCAGCGAAAAAAAGTTACTCTGGAAGAATATAGATATACATTCCTACCATTATCAAAGTATATTTCAAGCACAGATGTTGATGAGCGATTTTGGGCTGAATTAATCCAAGAGCAAGTCAAATGGGAAAAGTTTGTTATTGAGTTTAAATCGGAACTTGAAGTAAATATAGAGAATCTCGGTATTGAGGACATAGATAAAGAGTGGTTTCGTGAAATTCAGAGGCAGTTAATCAATATACAGGATACAAAAAAACAATTGAATGAAAATTTAGAAGATATACTTTCTCAAAAAAAATCCGTTTCATTATTAAACGTACAATATCAAGAAGCTTTAATTCATGTCAAAAAGTTGATAAATGATAACTTTCAAAGCACTGATAAGTGCCCAGTTTGTTTAAACGAGGACTTTTCAAATCCTAAATATTCTTCATTGCAAGGTTGGGAAAGTAGTTCATCGATAGCAGAGAAGATTATTCTAATAATTGATTCAACTTTCGCCGCGGGCAACGAACAGGTAGCGCTGTTAGTAGAAAGAGAAAAGGAAATTCATGATAAAATTAGGTCGCTTGAAAATCAGTATTCTCTAAGAATTGAACAGCCGTTGCGTGTGAGATTGGATAATATAAATCAAAAGTTCAAAGAAAAATATGATGTTGTGGAGAAGCATCTTCAAAAAGAGTTGATAGCTCAATCTGCTATTAAAGATTCTTCAATTTCGACGAGAAACGAAACTCAATTACAACTCAATAGGATTCGTGAGTCAATAATTAGTTTATTCGGGAATGAGATTAAACTTGAAGAACTTGAAACTTCTCTTCTTGATCAAATTATTACTCAATCACAAGAATGGTTTCTCTCGAACTTAAGTGAAACGGGTTTTTCAAGTAGTCCAAGTATTAGTGAGGTCGAAAGCGAACTTGCTTTGCTAAGAAAAGAGTACCTTAACGGTAATGAGCATGAAAGTGTGAAAACCAATTTAGAATCCACAAAAAAAAAGTTAGCTGCCATTGAGAGTCTTATAGCATTAATAAAAGAAGTTTTAAACAAGAAGCTTCCTGATGAGTATGAAGTTGCAGTAGTTCGATATGAAAAATTGGGAGAACTGATAAGTAGCTTAGAATCTGAGAAACAAAAAATTGAGGAATACCGAAGCGAGGCAAGTAAATGGCACGGAAGATTGCTTGGGAAACAAAGACAGATAGTAAAAGAAAGGTTGGAGAATCATCCTATCATAAGCTGGGTCTACGAAACGATAAACCCACATCCATTTCATAAAAGTTTACATATTACAAATACAGAACGTGGAACCAATTTTATAGGGCAAACCCAGTTAGAAGATAAAATTGATCTCTATCTTGACCAGATATTTAGTGCAGCACAATTGAATATATTGGCTTTAAGTATCTTTCTTGGCCTTGGTTTGACCCAACGATATAGTCAACTTCAACAGCTTTTTATGGACGATCCTATTCAGAGTATGGATGACGTTAATATTTTGGCGTTCATTGATGTTTTGCGTGCAATTATGGATTCAAAATACAGCAATAAGCATATAGTCGTTTCGACTCACGATGAAGATTTTGCCCAGTTACTTTCAATAAAAATGAGAAACAGAAAAATGGTACAATACAGAATTGTGGGTTATACAGAGGAAGGTCCCCAAATTATAAAAATGAAGTGAGAATCAAGTTTGATGTAAATAGAGCCCGATTGTACAAGAGAACGCCCTTTCAGCGGCGTTCTCTTTTTATATAGATACTTTCAAAAAGCCGGTTGCCCTGAAATATCAGCGCAAACCGGCTTTTTGCGTGAAAGGAGAAGTGTAAGATGACCAAGGTGATCGCCCTCGCCAATCAGAAAGGCGGCGTGGGCAAAACCACAACGGCGGTCAACCTGGGGATCGGATTGGCAGCCGATGGGAAAAAGGTTTTGCTGGTCGATG
Organism: Paenibacillus sp. JCM 9796; assembly: GCF_055379675.1. Lineage (NCBI taxonomy): Bacteria > Bacillati > Bacillota > Bacilli > Caryophanales > Paenibacillaceae > Paenibacillus > Paenibacillus sp. JCM 9796. The sequence goes on along the minus strand of NZ_AP043723.1, from coordinate 2,077,625 downwards.
CGGACGCGCAAGGCAACCTGACGGATTCGTTAGGGTTCCACGAACCGGATAACCTGTCGGTATCTTTGGCCACATTGCTGGCGAAAACGATGCTGGAAGAATCCTATGAAGCGCGGGAAGGTATTTTGCATCACCATGAAGGCGTTGACCTGATGCCAGGCAATATTGAATTGTCCGCTGTTGAGGTATCGCTCGTCAACACGATGAGCAGAGAAACGATTTTACGTTCGTACATCGATTCCGTTAAAGCCGACTACGATTACGTGCTGATCGATTGCATGCCGAGTTTGGGCATGTTGACCATTAATGCGCTTGCCGCGGCGGACAGCGTCATCATTCCCGTACAGGCGCATTATTTACCGGCCAAAGGAATGACTCAACTGTTGCAGACCATTTCCCGTGTGCGCAGGCAGATCAATCCGAAGTTGGTTTTGGACGGCGTGCTGCTCACGATGGTAGACAGTCGGACGAAATTTGCCAAAGACATTTCCTTTATTCTTCGGCGCGACTACGGCGACAAGCTGCGCGTGTTCAACACCGAAATCCCCTTATCCGTTCGCGCGGCGGAAACAAGCGCCAAGGGGAAAAGCATCTACGTCCATGATCCGGATGGGAAAGCTGCGGGGGCTTATGCCGCCTTTACGAAGGAGGTGCAGAGCATTGGCAGCGAAAGACGACATGCGCGCCAGCATCAAACTGGCCACAGTCGCTGATTTATTCTCGACGGAGGAGAGCCGCGCCGACCAGCAGCGGGAAAAGGTGATGGAAATACCATTGTCGGAAATCAGCGATTTTCCCGGACATCCGTTCAAGGTGAAGGCGGACGAAGCGATGTTGGAAATGGCAGACAGCGTAAAGCAATACGGCATTCTCGTTCCCGGCCTGGTACGTCCGAAGACGGACGGCGGCTATGAAATGGTAGCCGGGCATCGTCGTAAAAAAGCGAGCGAACTGGCAGGCAGAGAAACGATGCCCTGCATCGTCCGCGAACTGGACGACGATCAGGCGACGATCATCATGGTGGACAGCAACCTGCAACGGGAAAATATTGCGCCAAGCGAGAAAGCATTCGCCTATAAGATGAAGTTGGAGGCGATGAAGAGACAGGCGGGCAGACCTAATAGAGAAAATGTGTCCCAAGTTGGGACACAAAAGCGGTCCGATCAATTGTTGGCAGATCAGGCAGGCGAAAGCCGCAATCAAATCCAGCGTTATATCCGCCTTACCGAACTGACCCCCACCATTCTCGAAATGGTGGACGATAAACGGATCGCGTTCAATCCGGCCGTAGAACTTTCATACTTGGCCGAAGAAGAACAGAAAGCCTTGTACGAAACGATGCAGTCTGAAGACTGCACGCCTTCGCTGGCGCAGGCGCAGCGCATGAAAAAACTGAGTCAGGACGGGCGGCTTAACGTGGATGTCATCTTCTCGATTCTCACGGAGGAGAAACCGAACCAGAAAGAAAAGATGACCATTCGGCGCGAGCGGATAGACCGTTTCTTCCCGAGGGACTTTACCGAAAAGCAAAAGGAAGACCTGATCGTACAACTACTGGAAAGCTGGTATAAAAAACGGCAACGGGAACAGGAACGTTAACCTGTATCCTGTTCGGCAGGCACTCTCCCCTAGGACGGAGAGCTTTTTTATGCCCATTTTTGGGGAGGCGATTCATGATGTATTTCACGAAAGGGAGGCGTCGTCAATATGAGCGCCTGATGCAAGAAAAGCCGGGTTTCAACCGCTTTGAAGTTTTGGAGGATGAGACCGAGCAGCCGCGCACGCGAAAGAAGAAATCTCGTGAAGCCGGCCAATCAAAGCGAAGCCGGGGAACGAAGGAAGACCGCAACTTTCCAGGAAAAGAGGACGGACAATGGAAGAAATAAAGCGAATGGTGGACAACTATGAAGTCGATCAGGCCATCTCCATCGGGAAGGTGGAAGTGCTGCTTGGCATAGACGAAACCAATGCCGAGCGTCCGTACATGGTATGTACCTGCACCCGAAACAATTCGTTGGGTGTCGAGCAATATTACGCGATTGCGTTAGGCGAGGATTATCTTGAAGCCGTGCATGACTTTATTTCCCGCGTGCAATGGGAACTGGAGGATCTCAAAGAAGAAAGGGCCAGTGTCAAGGTGCCCCTATCTCCCCTTACCCAAGCCCAATGCCAGCCGATTCGCGAAGACATGCGCATTGACAACCAGGTTGTTGTCATCCGACCGGAACGGTTGCGACCCGAATATCGCACCGCTGTTAACCAGCTTGTGCTGGCACTAAGCGGTTTTGGCACCTCTGCCAATTCCCGAGGTCGCGCCGTCTACGTGATCAATCTGTATACCGGTGAAGAGGCTCGCTGGAATCGGGAGGATTTTATGGGTCTGATAAAACCGGAGCATATGCCTGCATGGGCGCAAGAAAAACTGGAGCAGCATCAGATTGGAACTCAGCAAAAGCCGAAGCGCCGTGACGAAGCCCGGTAAAGTCATTCGATAGCACTTCAATCTCGGATTGAAAGGAGACGTGAGCGATGTCGTGGACTTATCGGCACCGCAAGACGCTTATGATCGCCGCGATTGCCGTAAGCGTTTGTTTACTGGCGGCTGCGGCCATTTATTCTCTGATAAAGCAATCAGAGCAAGAGCAGAAACAGCAGCAAATGAAGGAACAATATGAAAAGCAAATCGAAGAACTGAAAACGATAGAAGAACAATCGCGCAGAAGCGTTTGGACTGTGGCGCGCACCATTCCTGCCGGCGGCACCGTGACGGCGGAAGACCTCAAGTCCGTCCCGATGCCTGCGAATCTGGTGCCGCAAGGGATGATGACCGATCAGAACACGGTTATCGGCAAAAGCGCCAAAATCGAATTGCAGCCAGGCACGCCGCTGATGCCGTCCATGCTGTACGAGAGCGCGCCGATCCCGAAGGATTTGCGGGTGCAGGAGTTTCATGTCATTCAGCTTCCCTCCAATCTGCAAAAGGGACAGTACATCGACGTGCGAATCAACTTCCCGACTGGCGAAGATTTTGTCCTGCTGGCGAAGAAGAAGGCGCGGGAGTTGTCCGGCAATGTCATCTGGCTGGAAATGAACGAGCTGGATATATTACGGACTTCAAGCGCGATCATCGATGCCTACTTGCAAGGCGCGCGGCTGTATGCCCTGCCCTACATCGAGCCGGGCTTGCAGGAATCGGCGGTAGTCAATTATCCCGCCAATCCGAAGGTGCTCGATTTGATGGAACATGATCCGAACCTGCTCGAAAAAGCGACAACCGAGCTTGCCCGCCAGCTTCGCCTGACACTTGATGACAATCTCAAGGCGATGAGCGAGTCGGACAAACTGCGCGTAACGAGCGGCAGCGTAACGGTTCAGCAGCAACTGCAAAACGAACGGATTGTCACACAGCAAGGCAATGCCCTGCATGAGGCGACCCCATCGCCGCCACCGGCAGGCGCAACGGCTACGGTCGACCAGGAACCGCCAGCTGCACAGCCGCTGACCTCCCCTTCCGTTCCGACAACGACGAATGAGAATCGGCCGGAAACGTCTGCGGAGTCTACGCCATCTGTTTCGACAGATCCGGCACCAGCTTCGCCGTCTGGAGAGCCTGCAAAAGTGGATAAATTAGAGCAAATTTTTAATCAGTGAAGGAGGCCGTCATGAAAAAAGTCGTGTTTTTCGGCGCGTCGGACAAAAGCCACCTGCTCCTTGTGCTGGGCAAGCTACTCACGGCGATGGAGCGAAAGGTGCTGATCGTGGACTCCACCCTTGCCCAGTCCATGCAAGGCTATTTGCCGCGAGCGGATTTCGGCTATTCGTTGCGGGAGTTTGAAGGCATCGATGTGGCGACCGGGCTCATCACGCCAGCGCAATTGGAACGCTCCCTGTTTCAAGCCGGAGGCGAAGCGGCATACGATGTCATGCTGCTCGACACCGATCACACCGAATTTGTGAAAGGACGAGAGTTGCCGGGCTATGACAAGCGGGTTTGGTGCAGCAATTGGAGCCGGCTCAGCATGCATAAAAACGCGGAACTGATGCAGCGGCTGTGTCTTCACGAAGCGGAAGGCCAGCCGCTCACGTTTTACAAACTGATTGCTCCCACTCTGCCGATCGCCATACCCGAGTCGTATATCGATTCGCTTCTGGCGCAGCAGTTTGTACGCTGGGAGGACACCGTGTTCCGCTTTTCGCTTGATGAAGGGGATATGTCGGTCGAACTGGACAACCAGCATCATGGGCGCATCGACATCAGGCGGCTATCCGGGACGTATCGCCGGAACGTGTTGGACATGCTGCAACAGTTGTTTGATTGCGATGCCAAAACCGCCCGGCGGGCATGGGCGCGATCCCGAAGGCGCACGTAAATTCGGTAATGTTGCACGAAAGGAGATGAAGCAATGGGTTTTACCGTGGTGTTTTGGAGTCCGGTTTCGGGACAGGCAGGTACGACGAGCAACCTGATCGCCGCCGCGGCGCTGCTCGGACTCGAATATTCCTCGCGCCTTTTGTTGCTTGGGCATTTGCAAAGCGAATACGCGGCCATCGAACGCAGCTTTTACCCGAGACGGAGCTGGATGAGCAAAGCGGACGCCCCGCCTGACGCGGGCATCGACGCGCTGCTCAGGCTTTTACAAAACCGCAAGCTGGAACCGAACAGGTTGCGGGATTACACGCTGCCGCTGCTCGCCGACCGACTCGACATCCTTCCGGGATCGAACAAGCCGGATGCATCGTTTGTTTCCGCCGCACAGGAATGGCTTGGACCTCTTTTGGAACTGACAAGGCGCGCTTACGATCTGGTATTGCTGGACGGCGGAAGCGGCAACCTGTCGGCGTGGACACAGGCGCTGCTGCGTCAGGCGGATTTGCTGGTCGTCTGTCTGCCTCAAAATGGGCTCAAGCTGGAGCAGGTCTTTCCGCTGGTGGAGGCGCAGCTTCAGTCCGACCGGAAGCATTTGCTTGTATTCGGACAATATGACCCCGGGTCGGCGTTGACCGTCAAAAACATTAAGCGCCATTTTCATCGGCGGGAGCTAACGTACCCGATTGTCCATAATACGGGCTGGCTGGACGCGACCCAACAAGGAGAAGCCGTCCGTTTTTTATTTCGCAACCGACAGGTGCCGTGCAATCATAAAAACTATCCCTTTATGCAACAGGTGCGGACACTGGCACAAGCGATCGTCCAGCGCGCCGGATTAAGCAAGCCTTTTTTCGGCGGGAAGGAGGACGATGACCGATGATGTTCGCGCTGAACGGTTTGCTTCTGGCGGGCATCCTCATTGCGATCGGCGTCTTGCTCTATTTGCGTATGAGCCGTCGCTTGCCGGAGCAGCCGGACGAAAAGCCGGTCTATACGCTGGAAGCGATGACCGCGTTTGTGAAAGAGGCGCTGCACGAGATGACGAGCAGCAACCTGATTGACTTCGGCTTGTCGGAAGAAGAATACCGCCGCCGCAAAAACAAGCGCGCAGAACTGAAGAAGGCGCTGCGGGGCTGCACGTCCGGAGATTTGCGGGACAAGGCGTATGTGAAGCAGGTAATCGCCGATTTGCTCGAACAGCGTTATACCTTGGACGATAATAACCTGAATCGCCTCCTGCCGTTTGACGACCCGCAGGCGCTCACATCGCAAGATCAATTTGACATCCTGCTCTATCTCTATAAAAAACAACATCGTTTGAGAGCGCTGGACGAACTGATCCGCAAATACGAACTGGACCGCCCCAAGCGGAGCATGGAAGACGAAGAGACAGAATCGTACCGGATTACCGCCGACGAAATCCGAGATATTTACAAGCAGGAAGCGCGCAAGCTGTCTGCCGGGGACAAAACGCAGATCGTTGTGCAGCGGATCTACCAGCAGTACAAAGGGTTTAGCGTCATCGACGAAATCCGCGACATGAAAATCGACGGCGTATCGGGCGGCGTTTCCGGCATCCCGCCCTCGATGTGGGAAGGCGAATGGAGCCTGGAGGAAGAAGCGCAGCTGCGCGAGGTGCCAAGGTCGCATGACAGCGTGTGGCTGTTTTATAAAGGGAAATCTATCCATTTAAGCTTTCTGTCCTTCGGCTCGGAGCAAGAACTGAGGCGCGTGTGCCAGAACGTGTACAAACATAATTTTCCCGGCCAATTGTCCGAGGCGAACGGCTTTAAGGTGAACGAAATGGCCGATGGCTCCCGCGTCGTCGTGCTGCGCCCCCGGTTCAGCGAATCGTGGGCTTTTTTTGTGCGCAAATTCGATGTGCAAAACGCCACGCTCGAACAATTGATTCAGGACGACCATGCGGAGCTTCCCATCGGACTGATCAGATATCTCGTCATGGGCGAGCGCATAACGGCCATTACCGGCGCGCAGGGCAGCGGCAAGACGACGCTGCTCACGGCTATGGTGCGCTACATTCCGGCCATCTTGCCGATCCGGGTGCAGGAAATGAGCTTTGAGCTTCAGCTGCGGAAAATATACCGGGATCGCAACATTTTAAGCTTGCGGGAAACGGAAACGATCTCCGGGCAGGACGGGCTGGACATCCAGAAAAAAACGGACGGCTCGGTCAATATTTTGGGAGAAGTGGCGACCGACCCGGTTGCCGCCTGGATGGTGCAGATGGCGCAGGTCGCTTCGCTGTTCACCTTGTTTACGCATCATGCCAAAACGTTCCGCGATCTCGTCTATTCGCTGCGCAATTCGCTGCTGAAGACAGGGGTGTTTACGAACGAAAGAGTGGCCGAGCAGCAGGTCGTCAGCGTCATCAATTTCGACATTCACCTCAGGCGGGACGCGGACGGACATCGCTACATCGAACGGATTACCGAATGCGTCCCGGAGGAGCAGGAAACAGCCTACCCGGAGACGTTCCGCCACAAAACGACGACCGAGGAGAAAATGACGGCGTTCATGGAGACGATGCTGGAATATTTCCGCCGCTCAACGGACCGCCCGCTATACGTCGCGCGGAACGTCATCGAGTACCGAGACGGATGCTATGTCGCCGTTCATCCGTTGTCCGAGCGAAACCGCAAGGAAATCGCCGCATGCCTCGCCGGGCCGGACCAGGCGGCGTTCGAAGCGTTTTTGGCGGTTCACTGGGGGGATAGCGATGAAGATTGAATGGCTGTCCCTGTTGCTGGGCGCAGCGACGGTGCTGTTCCTCGCGATGGTGGCGGCGTTTCAATGGGTATCCCGCCACGGTTCGGACGTGGAGGCCGTTCGGCAGTATGAAGCGTTGCGCAAACCGGGCAAAGCCCGCAAGAAGCAAGCGCTGCACAGCGTGTTGCAGCAGCTGTATCGCCTAAGCGAAAGTGTACCGATTTTACGCGGTTATTTGCTTCAACTTCGCAAACGAATGACCATTCTCCAACTTGGCGACGAATGGAAGCTGCGGCTGGAGACGATGAAGTCGGCGCTCCTCATATGGGGCGTGCTGCTCGCGGCGGCTGTTCCGCTGGCTATCGGCGTGCGCGACCCGGCCGCGCTCGGCATGATTGGCATCGGCTTCTGGGTTGGCCACGGAATCCTTTCGGACAATCTGGTCCATCGGCTGGAGACGCGACTGCTTCGGCAACTCCGGCATTTTTTTTCGGATGTGCGTCATCATTATCATCGTCACGGCATGGTGGAAGAAGCCATTTATGAAGCGGCGGACGGCGCGCCGTATGAGATGGCGCTGCACGGACACGAAATATACGAAGTGCTCACGGCAAGCGATGCCGAGCATCGGCTGGCGCAATATATCGAGAGCGCGCCGAACCGCTATTTGCAGGGCTTGGCCGGGCTGTCGCATCTGGTGAAGGAATACGGCGACAAACGAACCGCAACCGGTTCCGTGTACTTGAAGGCGCTCGGGAAGCTCGCGACCAAACTGAATCTAGAACTGCTGCGCCGCGAGCGCCTCAGTTTCCTGTTGCAAGGACTGACCGCCATCACGCTGTTGCCGCTGCTGTTTACCCGGCCGATCGAAGCTTGGGCCAGCCATTACTTTCCGGCCATGGACGCCTTTTATGCGAGCACGACTGGCTGGATCGTGAAAATCGGCCTGATGGCGGTCGTATGGCTGTCCTACGTTCTGCTGCGGAACATTCAGGAACTGGACGCGAGTCCAAAACCAACCGGCCGAAAAAGATGGGAGAAACGGGTTTACGAATGGCCTTGGATGCGCTGGCTTGTGCATCGTTTCGGTCCCGCCCCCGGTTCCCGGGAAGCTGACCGCATGGTCAAGCTGCTTAAAGACACCGCATCGCCGCTTCGTCTGGAATGGCTCTATGTGCAGCGCATCGTGGCGGGTGGCATGGCTTTTCTGGCAGTGCTCGGGATGTTTATTACGCTTCATGCCGCAAGCCGGCATCAAATCCTGTATGCGCCGGTAAAGCCGGGCATCCTGTTCGGCCAACTTTCGCCGGAGGAGGAAGCCAAGGCGCGCGAGGCGGCAGCGCTCGATCGCCGCATCATCGATCGCGTAAAGGAGGTGAAGCATCGCACCGAAGAAACGGTGATGGCCCTGCTCCGCAGCGAAACGCCGACGGCGAATCAGGACGATCAACTTCGCGCTGCGGCTCGGCGCATTATGGGCAAGCTCACGAAGCTGGACAATCAATATTTGAAGTGGTGGGAAGCGCTCCTCGCCGCTCTCGCGGGATGGGGCGGCTACGCTATGCCGGTCGGCGTTCGATTGTTCCAGCGGCGCATGCGGCAGATGGAGATGAAGCATGAAGTGGATCAACTGCATGCGGTCATCGCCATGCTGGCGGATCTGGACCGGATGTCGGTCGAGCATCTGCTTATCTGGATGGAACAGTTTGCCCGCGTGTTCAAGGAACCGCTGCAAACCTGCTTGCTCCATTTCGAACAGGGCGCGGACCAGGCGCTGGCGCAGCTGAAAGAGGATGCGCCGTTTGTGCCGTTCGTCCGCACGGTCGAAAAGCTGGAGCTGGCGGCGCAAAGTTTGCCGATTCGGGAAGCGTTCGACGATCTGGAGTCGGAACAGGCTTACGCGCAGGAGCAGCGCAAACAGGAGTACGAGCAATTGATCGAGCAAAAGGCAGGCTGGGGAAAATGGATCGGGTTTGCGCCGATGATGGCTCTCATTTTCGGCTATCTGGTCATTCCGCTCGTCATCGTCAGCTTGCACCAGATGTCCGTATACTACGAACAGCTTCAGCGCATTCAGTAAGCGGACATGTTGCGGCGCTTTCCAAACGGGAAGTGTCTTTTTATTTCGAATTTCATTTGAAGGAGAGATCGGTTCATGTCTAACGCGCAAAAAGCACTCGTGATGGCGGCAGGCATTTTTCTTGCCATCGCGCTCATTACCCTCGCCGTCGTATTGTTTATTTCCGCGCAAGACTCCACCAAGGCGGCGCAAAGCAATTTCAGCAATATCCAGACGGAGCTGTCGCAAACGGCGTTTACGGTGTACGACAACACGACGTTGTCGGGCAGTCAGGTGGTCAACGCGCTGCGCAAGTTCAGCGATCAAGATCAGTTCGGCATTCAGATCGTCACCGGGAAAAATCCGGCAGGTCAGTGGTACGGCAAGGTGATCAACACGGGTGTTCCGATCGACAGCGTGACCTACGGCTCAGTGGTTGGTGAAGCGCCGGGGCAACTTAGCCATGCGCTCGATGAATCGAATGTGAACTACGTCAATCCGAGCGGCAAATTTCGGGCGCAACTGGTGCACGACAGCAGCAACGTCATCCGCGGCATTGTGTTTCGGCAGCAGTAAGCGCCCGTTGCTGAAATCACAACGCTGATGGGGCGTCCTTTCGGGTATAGACGGACGCCCCGGCGTTTCCAAGGAGGAAACCGATGGAACATGCCCCCAGAACGATGCTGGAAATGAGCGTGGCCTGTCTTCTCTTTCTGATGGCCGCAACGAGCGGACTGCTGCTCTTTCAAACCGGGGCCGCGCTGAACGCCACCGCCTATGTGTCGGGAAAGTCGCTGGACCGCAACATGCAGATGACGTTTTCGCCGATTGCCGGCGACGGCACCGTATCCGGCGCAGAGGTAGCGCAATCCGTTGCCCGGCTGGAGACGGGAGACGCGGAAATCGTGGTGGACGGCGTTCGATACGTGCCGCCGCTCGATCGGGACCAGTTCGTCCCCGCCGGCATTCGCCTGAATGCCCGGTATACGGCAGTCACCCAGCGTGATGCGTCCGGACAACTGCTGCGCCTCATTTTCGCTTCACGCTAAGGAGAATGCCATGAACAGTTTCTCGAAAGTTTTCGCGGTGCTCATTGCCGTTTTATTGCTCTATCTCTACCCCATTTCCGCAGCCTTCGACCAGCAGGACGATATTTCGGAACTGGTCGTATTGAAGGCGACGACAACGTTTGTGGATGCGGTGCGGGACAAAGGCTTTGTGTCGCCGACCATGTATACGGACTTTATGGAGACGATTGCGGCAACGGGCAACACCTTCGATGTGCAAATGGAACACGGCAGCAAAAAGTACGTGCCGGTTTACGACGACCCGACAAGGCCGGATACGTTTCGGGGCAGCTACGAAGTGCATTACGACAAGTTTTACAACGCGCAGATTTTGCCTGTTCTGTTCCCAAATAGCGCGGCTGCAAAAGACGATCCGGCGCGACGCTACAAGCTGCGGGTCGGCGACACGTTTGCGGTCACGGTCAAAAATAAGAACCGGACTCCAGGTACGATTCTGTTCGATTTTCTGAACCAGGCCATCAGTCCGAACGAAAAAATCTTCATTCCTTACGGCGGGGTGGTGCGCAATGAGGCTGATTGAATGGGCCATTGTCGGGGCGCTCATTTTCCTGCCGTTTGCGACCGTGAACCGGATCGAGGTCGAAACGCAGCGGAAGGCGCTATTGACCGAGCTGCGCTATAACGCCGCGCTGGACGCAGCGGTGGATGACGCGGCGCGGATGTTGACCGTCAATACCGACCAGCGGCGGGAGACGCAATACGAATCGGCCAAGCGGGTGGCGCTGAACAAGGACGAGGCGATTGCCGCTTTTTTTCGGACGCTGTACGCAAGCTTCGGCATTGCCGACGATCCCGTTGCGCAAGGCGTACTGGGTCGGTATATCCCGGCTATTGCGGTGATTGGTTACGACGGTTTCTACGTCTATGCCGAGGAGGAGTGGACGGGAGCCGACGGGAACACGGAACGGAAACCGGTTTGGGGAGCGAAGAAGCCGTATGCCTACGCCGATTCATCGGGCAACAGCCTTTCGTTCACGCTGGACGATTTCGTCCTCGCTTACGATGCGGGCAGCCGGAGCTGGCACGAAGGCTTGCGGGCCGACGTCGGGCAGCAGACGAATATTGCGCTATTAAAGGATGCGGAGCGATTTGAGCAGGTGCGTCGAAGCACCATCGTCCGCGCAATTGAAGACGAACTCGCCTACCGAATCAACAAACACAACGAATCGGTTTCCCGATACGGCTTTTCTTACACCTTCACGCTGCCGACCATTTCGCAGGAGGAATGGCACAATACCGTGGATGACGTCGGGGTGCTTGCCTTTATCCAAGGCATTCCGATGGGAGGCAAGTTTTACAACAATTATGCGCTCGGCGGAAGCCGCGTGCTCAAGAAGCCGGAGATTTTCGGGGCCAGGAAAGGAAGCATGAAGGTGTATTATCGCAGCACATGCGGCTTTGCTTATCCGGTGGAAGAGACGTTTTCCAGCGAACAAGCGGCCGCGCAAAAAGGCTATATGCCGCTGGACTGTCCTGTCTCGCCATCTTAACGAGACGGCGGTGATTTCGGAAAGTGGACACGCCGTCAGATCGGCTCTATGATGAACCTGACAGTCGAAATCTTCCAAACTTGTCATGACCCCTATTAAGAGAGGAGCGAATGGCGTGAGAAAATGGATAATTACAGGACTTGTCGCCGCGATGCTTTGCAGCTTGTTCACCGTAACGGCAAGCGCGGCGAGCCGACTTCCGTCCTTTGTCGGCGTCGTCATGGACGGACAAAAAATCTGGTTTCCCGATGCGCAAGCATTTGTCGATGAAAACAATCGGACGCTCGTGCCGGTTCGATTCATCGCGGAAAAGATGGGCGCAAACGTAGGCTGGGAGCCCAAAACCATGACCGTACCGATTGAGCGGGACGACCTGCATATTGTGCTTACGATCGGCGATAGCAGGGCGCTCGTCAACGGCAAAGAGGTGGCCTTCGATTCGAAGGCGATCACCAGCGGCGGCCGGACGTTTGTCCCGCTGCGTTTTGTCAGCGAAGCGCTGGGGGCGGAAGTGAATTGGGATAGCCCGACATCGACCGTATTTATTTCCACACAAGAAGACGCCAATGCAAAGTACGATGAATGGGGCCGCCTGATTCGCACAACCCATTTGCCGAAGAACGCGAAAGATTACCCGTACATTCTGGCCGATGTGCCGAATGAAGCGTATGAGATGGCCTATCCCTACTCGCATCCTACGGACAGCAAAGTTTCATCGGTATTGTATTCAACCATACCGGAATTCAATAAGAAAAACGTGGATATATGGATGAGCCGACTGAAAACGTTTGGTGCACTCTGGCTGAACGTGGATTACAAAACGATTGACGATTCTTGGGCGCAGGCGGTATTTGCCACGAAGGTGCAAAGTTCCAATGCGGAATTGAAATACATCCGGCGGTATGTGGATTGGGTTAAAGAAAACAAGATTCAAATTGAAGGATACCTTGATCCCGAGCCTTCCATGATCTATCGGAACGGATTCGGCGATAATTATATCCGATCCAAATTCAGGATTAAATTTGTTTCGTTTAAGGAAAGTAAAGACTTGCTCTATGATGAAAGGTTCCCTAACCAACAATCTTTTGAAAAGGGAATTTGGTATGAAGGCTACACCGATATCTCGATGTCCACGAATGTGGGAGGCGATTGGGGGCCAACGTTGAAAGTAAGTCCGAGCGCTAGTTTATTCTACAACCATACGATTAAAAGGATGGAGTAGAGATATGAACAAATTGCATAAACGATTCTTGAGCATGCTGCTGGCATGCTTATTTTTGTTTTTCTCCATTCCAACCTCTGTTTTCGCGGGACCTCCCGATGTCAGAACTGAAAATGGCACCATTAAATTTAAGATCACCAGTACGGCTGCAACATCGTCCATTAAATACAGAACCGTGGGTTGGACGGTGCGCCGTGACCAATTATGTTCGAATACGACGCCCAAGCAGTGCGGCGATCCGAGAAGCGGCCAACACGCTTCTTTTTTGGACCAGCAAGTACGGCAAGTAGGACAGGAACCGAATCCGCCCATCCCCGGCCAGCCTGTCACGACCTATTACGAAGTCAGCGAGGCGCTCGTCACGGAAGGCATGTGGAAAGCGGGCATGGGCGACATCAAAGACAACGACGACTTATATTTGTATGCCATCATGGTGTCTATCGACGGAAACGGCAACGTGCGCAAAGGGCCCTTTTATACGCTGGATGAGATCAAGAGGGCCGAACCTTGGGCGCATCCGGACGACTTGGACGATTATTTCGGCATTCATGTACCCTATCGAAGCGCGGAATTTCCCGTTGATGTCATTGCGAAAACCGTGAACGGAAAAGTCATAGAGCAACCGCAAGCTACGTTTCTAAAGGGCAAGTACAAAGTCGGGGAAACGATCGATCATGAATTTCCCGAAACAATTGAGGACAACGGAAAAACGTATACGATCGTTCGCTCCTATTTATCGCCCAAGCAGGACCCGACGCGGAAAGACTGGCTGCAAGAAAATCCCGAAACGAATCCGAAGGTGCGAACGAGAAGCTTTACGGTACATCTGGGCGGAACGGACGCGGTTGCCGAATACGCAGAGAACAATCCGGTGAAGGCCATCTATCAAAAAGAAGACGGCACCAAACTCAAAGAAGTGGACAAAGGCGTTTTCGCAACCGGCGAGGAAGCGAACCATACGTTTGAAGGACAAATCACTTCCGGCGGTCAGACGTATGAAATCATCCGCTCTTACATTACGAACAATAACAAACCCGACGAGAAGCTGTTCGTTCTGGAAAAAGGCGACCCGAAGCTCAAAGAGCGCTCCATTCTGGTGGGATCGGGCGGCTCCAACTTTATCGGCATTTACAAAATTCCCTCCTCGGTAACGGTCGCGTCCCGGATTGAAGCGCCGGAAACGGTCGACCAAAACGTGACCGAAGTGGACGGGGATTTTGTTTTTGAAGTCAAGTCGCTAAAGAATTTGAAGTCATACGAAATCACGGATATTCGAAATGCCAGGCTCGTTCAAACGGGCGACAAAACCGGAAACCTCTCCGGCACGTCAACGAGTAAAACGATTCCGATCAAAATCCCGTTCACGTCCGGCGACAAAGTGAGCGTGCAAATCACCGTCGTTGTGAAGGATGTGGACGGCAATACGGGGGACTCGACATCTGATCATACGGTACGCAAAGGCGACGGCGGCGGAGAACCGCAGCCCGGCGCTTCCCAGCAGGCCGAAGCGATGGAGCCGAACGTTTCTGCCGTCATTCAGGCGGATGCGCGCGGCGCAGAAAAATTTGATGTGCTGCAAGGCATTCCGACTTCAGAGAGCCTGTATGTGAACGCTTTGGCCAAATCGTACTTGTATCGCAACACGTTCATGGAAACGAGCGGCACGAAGCAATACCCGATTCAGGTGAGTAAAACATATACCCTCACCTGGACGGAGACGCGATCCGGCCCGCCCGATGCGGACGGGAATCCGACGACCATTACCGTTCCGCGTTCAGATACACAGACGGTCAGCAAAAACTATTCGATTGAACGCAAGTACAGCTTCTGGACGATTCAAAATCTCGAAGTGTACGGCATTCAGAAGGCGACGGTCTCCAATTATGCGCTTCCGTCGGGAACGGTTACGCTGGAGCCGAATGGCTATGCGCCGCCAACCGTTTCCGCCGCGCATGATGCGTCGCTCAACGCGCATATCATCGATCCGGTCTATTCGAATGTGACGCTTCCCGGACAAACGATTTCCGGCGGCTCCAGGCGGCCTTCCGTACCAAACGAGGACTGGACCAACGAGGCCGAGAAAGCCATCGGCAAGATCAAGGTGAAAAATGACTCATTCGTTTTTAACGGAAATACAATCATGGACAATCGAATCGTTGAGGAAAAAGCACCGACGCCGGGGGCGATACCGGCCCCGCCGATGATTGGGCAAGATGTGCTGTACGGCAAAGGTTATCTCATTGACGCTTCCAAAACGAACAAAGCGAATCAGCCGAGTACCGGCACCATAACGTATTCCCTGATTAAAGGCATCGGTGGCGGAGCAAACAAAACGTTTTCCATTGTCGGCATCAACCCGGTAACCGTGCATACGCCGGTGGTGAACTACGCCTCGGTGTCGGACGATCAGGCCCACAACCAGAAAACGCAGCCGACTGCCGGGCGGTCGGCGCTCATTCTGGACCGGCCCTTCACCGTGACGATTCCGACAAGCGGCCCGCACAAGGACATCAAGGGCTACGGCAATCGGGATTATGCCAAGTATGTGAGGGACAAGCAGGTACGCTTTCCGTTCGATGTGTACAAAGCGGATCGCACGTCGTTCGTCCCCAAGGACACGTGGGTGTCCATCCCGGTCGGTCAGTTGCAGACGACCTTCTACTTGCCCGTTTGGGTGGACGAGGGCCATTACGACGTGTTATTCCGAACGTTTGCCGAGAACAGCCCGGCTTCCTTCACGTCCCAAATGAATGCCAACCTGGACTTGTCCAACCATGTGGCTGCGCAGGCGGTTCCAGTGGAAGTGATCGGACGTCTCTATGATTTCCGCATCACCGACATTGCCGATTTTGCCTGGGAATCGGTGTTTCGCACCCAAAAAGGCAGCGCGACGCCGACAGGAAACGCCTATTGGGTCGGCACGAAAGGTATTGACGGCGCACCGCGCGGCAACACCCCTCCTTACGTGCTGCCGGTACGGCAAGGCAGTCACCCGGAGAGCGGCAAGAAAAATGTTGCGGTCAAAACGGGTTACCATTTCAAATTCGAAGTCATGACGAAAGGCAACATGTTCGGCTCGGGCGACGGCATCCTCATTACACCGACGTTTTATTTTGTGGACAGCAAGGGGAAGAACAGGCAAGAAGTCGATCTTTACTATCATTCAGGCGGTCAGCGTTTTATTCGTATCGGCTCCGGCGACGATGTGGAGAAACGGTATGTGACGCTCGACGCTCGCCTGCGCAATGTGCCGAAGCAGGAGTTGACCGACACAGCCGCAACGCTTTGGTCGCTAAACGGTTCGCCCGGAGCGAGGCAGACGTTTATCGATCAATATGTAAAGGATGCGCAGAAGCCGACCTATGTGGGCGGCTACGATATTATGCTGCTGCCGCCTCAGCTTCGGACGTTTGTCGGAAGCACGCAGGTGCCCTCCGGCATCGATGCGGCCCGCGCAAACGCTTCAGTTCAGCGATGGCGGGGGGACTACAGCGTGCCCGCCGCGCCGTACGTGGTGCCGAAAGGCTTCAATCTGGCCGAGTACGGCCGCACGCACCGGCTGGACGACAATGCGCCCGTATTTCTGAAGGATGGGTACATCATCGTCAATTTCAACATCGAAACGATCCGCAATCAAGACTTGAAACATCCGCATCTGCAATACAAAAACGCGCCGCTGGACAATCAGTGGCGAATGGAAGGGTTTCAGCGCAGCTTCGTCGATCCATACGGGGCAACGTTCTCCCTGCTGGACGGCGACGTCGTCTTTTATCATGCCAATTTGTCCAGCTACGACGACTTTGGGACGGGCGGCACCCATTAAATTCACCAGACGGGAGGGATAAACATGTTGGAAAAGCTGCAAAGTGCCGCGCCAGAGGATACGGCTTATTTTTATTCCGCTTCTGCCGCAGAGGAGATCGAACGTGGCTGCATCGGCCACCTGCGCGGCGATTTTGGGCGGTCGGGCGAGGAGTTCTGGGTAACATGGTTTCCCCGGCGCTCTCCCTTGAAACGACTGCTTTTAAAGAAGAATTGGGTAAAGTCTTTCAAGCTATCGGCGATCAGAAGGTGCTGAAAAGCCGCCAGCATATGTTACGATTTTGCAGCGAGCATCCGGAGGCGCGCATCGGCGGTGCTTGGAGCACGGATGTGTACGGGTTTTGCATGCAAACGCAGGATCACCGCTACTATTTGCGCTGCTTTCCCTTTGCCGGGGATTACAACTTTTACTTGTACTGCTATGCCCGGCCGGAGCGCTTGGTGGAGCAGCAACAGCAAGCGCCTTCCACGCTTGCCGCACAGAAGAAAAAACGGAAACGCAACGATAGGAGGACGCAATGAACGATCTCACTCGTTATCGGCTGCTGGACGGAGCCTCGCTTCCGCTTGCGGCCAAGCTGGTGTTCTGCTATTTACTGGATTTGGCGGGCGGAAAAAACAGCCCCGTGTGGCTTTCCTCCCGTCGGCTTGTGGCAGATATCGGACTTTCCCCTTCTATGTGTGTCGCAACCTAGAGCGAACACCTACCAGCCGGGAGGAAAAGAATATGATGGAAAGACTGCAAACGGCCGTGTCGGAAGATGCGGCCTATTTTTATTCCGCTTCGATCGAGAAGGATACGGAACGGGGATGTATTGGGCACCTGCGCGGTTACTTTGGAAGCAACGGCGAGACGTTCTGGGTAACCTGGTTTGAGCATTTGCCAACATTGAAAACATTGACTTTTCGGGCAGAACTGGATGCGGTTGTGCAAAACTTGAAGGAGCAAGGGCTGCTTCAAAGCCGCAGCCGGATGCACCATTTGTGCATGCTGCATCCGGAGGCACGTCTATCGGGGGCGTGGCATTCCGGTGTATATGGCTTTTGTTTTCAAACGGAACACCATCGGTACTATCTGCGTTGTTTCCCGCATGCGGGAGACTACAATTTCTATCTGTACTGCTACGTCCGGCCGGAGCGTTTGTCGGAACGATCGCCGGAGCGATAGCGTCTGCCGAGGAGGAAGTTTATGAATGATCTTACCCGGTATCAACTGCTGGCCAAAGCGAAGGTCCCTCCTGCAGCAAAGCTATTGTACAGCTACCTGATGGACCGCGCGGGCGGGCGGCATGGCTGCGTCTTGTTGTCCGGCAAAAAGCTGGCTTCGGAGGTGGGTCTCTCTCCTTCCACTGTCCGCCGAAATCTGCATCGCCTGCAACTTATTGGACTCATTCGGATTACGGCTCGTTATTCCGAGGAAGGCATTCGCCTGACCAATCAAATAACGTTTCGGTAAGGGAGGCGCTCTCATGACAGCCAAGTTGCAGCGCATCGTCGAACTGGCTGCCAGCACGGCTCGCACGGTGACGAATCACCCTGACCGCTGGGCGGATTTTTTGCGGGCGGCGGCCTGGAACTATAAATATCCGTTTCAGGATCAACTGTTAATCTACGCACAACGTCCTGACGCAACGGCCTGCGCGCCGATTGACGTCTGGAACAGACGGCTGGATCGCTGGGTGAAGCGCGGTGCAAAAGGGATTGCCCTGATCGAAGATCGGGGCAACCACTTGGGCCTGCGCCATGTGTTTGACGTATCGGATACCCAGAGCAGACGCCAGCCGCAGGTGTCGCTTTGGCGATTGCAGGACAGCGATACGGCTCATGTCATCGAAACGCTGGAAAATGCGTTCGGCGCGTCGGATGAGATGGAACCACGTGCGGATCTGCCTGCTGCGTTGCTCGCTGCTGCGCGGAATGCGGTGGATGACAACAGCGCCGATTATGTGGCGGAGTTGATGAAAGAGCGGGAACACAGTTTGCTGGAAGACCTGGACATACCACATGTGGAATTACTGTTCAAGCAAATGGCCGAAACGGCCGTCGCTTACATGGCGATGACCCGTTGCGGACTCGATCCCGCACATTACATCAGCATCGAGGATTTGTCCGGCATCGGGTATTTCAACACGCTTCCTGCGCTGTCCCACTTGGGCGCAGCGATTAGCGATGTGTCCGAGATGATGCTGCGGGAAGTGGAATCGACCGTCCGAGCGCTGCGCCGGGAGGCACAACGTGCAAATGAGGGTCAGTCGCTTCATACCCTTGCAAGACCCGATTCCTTGCCGCACAATGAAGCTACCCTGCAAGAAAGGAAGGATGAACATGGAACTGACGTACACGCAGCAAGGGGATTATTTGCTGCCCAATCTGATGCTGAGCGAAGCGGAGACGCCCATCGGGAAGTACGGGATGATGCGCAAAACGTTTCTGAAAACCGAACGGAAGGGTATGTACGCCCAACTGATGTTGTCGGAGCAGTTGAACCGGCATCTGGCGGACATCGACCGGACGGCGCGGGAGCAGATCGACCGGACGATGCAACAGATGCTCGCGTCTCACCCGGCACCGGACAAGGCGAGCGATCCGCTGGGCTGGACGGGACACATGAACAACCTGAAGCAGCAGGCGGAGGAACTGATTCTCGCGGAACTGATTTATCATTAAAATGGTACGACCGGGAAACGGAGGACCGAAGCCTTCCGTTTTTTCATGACCATGCCATCATCAATGACATGCTCCGAGCCGCGCCGCTGCGGGAGAGCAAGTCGGACATTGCAGCGTTTTTCCTTGCTCATGAGGATGAGTTCGAGCGTGTGTTATATGTGCGCGGTTTGTTTCCGGCAGGCATCACCGAACTGACGCTTGATGAAGGCGTGCAGGCCGGGTTTGAACCGTATCGCAACGTTTTGCATCTGTGGACGGGGACGGCGGAGCAACGAACGGCGCAAGGCTTTTACGATTGGGGCGTCATCGCCGGGCATATCGCCAGCATGATGCTGTTGAACGAATTTGACTTGTCGCGAAAGTTAGAACCATCCATCGAGCAACAGACGCTGTGGATGGAACAAGCGGAGGACGCAAAAGCCTCCGCTTTTTTCATGCCGCAAGCGGTCATTGACGCCATTTTGCAAAATGGCAGCGGTTTCGAGAACGGCAAGTATCGCATTGCGCTGCATTTCCAGCAGTCGCTGTCCGCACAGGAGAACGCCGATTTCCTGAAACGGGAATACGGAACCGGCGGGCGCCTTCCCGCGCTGATCGGCACGGATATTCACATGAATTATGACAGCAAAGGCATCACGCTGACCCGCGGCTCCATCATGAACCCGGATACGCGAGTCGTGCTGCCGTGGATGAAGGTGCAGAAACGTATCGGCGAACTGCTGGCAGCGGGTCGTTACTTGAACCGGCAGGAAGCCGAGCGGTTGCCTGCTTTTGCGGAAGAACAAGAGGAAAAGCGGCGGCTGCAAGCGGCGGAAATGGCCAGGCCCGATGTGCCGCAGCCGGATGCATCGTCGGGGCTTTCCCGACCAGACGCACAAGCGGAATCGGAACACACGCCGGTGAATCGGGAACGGGCACGATACGGTTATGACGCAGGCAGCACGGTCTGGATCGGCGCGGACGAATATGAAGTTGTGCAACTGGAGCAACGAACAGTGGTGCTGCAAGACCGTCAGTTCCCGCTCGTCATCAAAGCGTTGAATCGCCGGGATTTTGAGCGAATGCTGCGCGAAAACCCGCTGAACGATCATCTGATTACCGGAGAGCAGGAGCCGGAACGGTTTGACGAAGCGGCATGGGAAACAGCGGAAGATGCGGTTTCACCGGAAGAGCCGGTGACGGAGGGGCCAGAGACCGTATCGCAGCCAGACACTTCCCTTTCCCCTGATCCTGTGGCCGGCCGCACCGCGCCAGCCCGTCCGTCTGTCCCGGCTGTCAACTACCGGATTACGGATGATGAGCTGGGGCATGGCGGCGCAAAAACGAAGTTCAAATGGAACATGGAAGCGATTCGGCTGCTGAACAAGCTGGAGCAGGAGCAGCGGCAAGCGACAGCGGACGAGCAGGCGGTACTGGCTCGATATGTTGGATGGGGCGGCATTCCGCAGGCGTTTGACGAAGCGAACACGCAGTGGGCAGCCGAATATGCGGAACTGAAAAATGTGCTGGAGCCGGATGAATACGCGTCCGCTCGCGCGTCAACGTTGAATGCCCATTATACGTCTGTGACCGTCATCAAAGCGATGTACGAATGGTTGGAATCGATGGGCTTTCGCAGCGGCAATATTTTGGAGCCGTCCTGCGGCATCGGCAATTTCTTCGGACTGGTGCCGGAGTCGTTCCAAGGCTCGCGGCTGTTTGGCGTGGAACTGGACAGCATTACCGGCCGTATTGCCAGGCAACTATACCCGCAGGCGTCGATTGCGGTCAGCGGCTACGAACAGACGAATTTGCCGGACAGCTTCTTCGATCTCGCCATCGGGAACGTGCCGTTCGGCGGTTATGGCGTGGCGGATAAACGTTACGACAAACACAAGTTTCTCATCCATGATTACTTTTTCGCCAAGACACTGGACAAAGTGCGTCCGGGCGGCATCATTGCTTTTATTACGTCCAAAGGCACGATGGACAAGCAGAACCCGGCGGTTCGCAAATATATTGCGGAACGCGCCGAATTGCTCGGAGCGGTGCGTCTGCCGAGCATTGCGTTTCTGGCCAATGCCGGAACCGAAGTAACCGCCGACATTATCTTTTTACAGAAACGGGATCGCATGGTCGCCGTCAGCGAGCAAACCGAAACATGGCTATCCCTGTCCGAGACAGCGGACGGTGTGCCGGTGAATCATTATTTCGCGGAACATCCCGATATGGTGCTGGGCACAATGGTTTTTGACGACCGGATGTACGGCAACCGGCAGGAAACATCCTGCAAGCCATACCCGGACGCCAATTTGGATGAGCTTCTGCGCGAAGCGTTGTCCAACATCCATGCCGAATGGGCGGAGCTGGAACGGGAAGACCAGCCGGAGGAAGAAGAACCTTCTCTCCCTGCCGATCCGACTATCCGCAATTTCAGCTTTGCGTTGGTGGATGGACAAATCTACTACCGGGAGAACAGCCGGATGCGGCGCGTAGACACTTCTGCTACGGCGGCAGGCCGCATCAAGGGAATGATTCTGCTGCGGGACACCGTACGCGAGCTTATCGAGTACCAAACCGAAGACTACAGCGATGAGATCATTCAACAGCAACAGCGCAAGCTGAATGCGCAGTATGACCGGTTTACGGCGCAATACGGCCTGATCAACAGCCGCGCCAACAGCCTTGCTTTTTCGGATGACAGTTCTTACTTTCTTCTTTGCTCGCTGGAAATCATCGACGAGGAAGGACGGCTGCTGCGCAAGGCGGATATGTTCACCAAGCGCACGATCCGGCAGCGCATCCATGTGGAGCAGGTGGATACCGCTTCGGAGGCGCTTGCCGTTTCCATCGGCGCAAAAGCCCGTGTCGATCTGCCGTATATGGCGCAGTTAACCGGCTGGACGGAAGAAGAACTGATAAAAGAGCTGCGCGGCGTCATCTTTCCCAATCCCGTAAATCTGGACGAGGAAGGCAAGCCGATCTACGAAACGGCGGATGCGTACTTGTCCGGCAATGTGCGGGAGAAGCTGCGTGTGGCCAGACAGTTTGCCGCATACGATGCCGAACGTTACGGCGAAAACGTCAAAGCGCTCGAAGCGGTGCAGCCGAAAGACCTGGACGCCTCCGAAATTGATGTCCGTTTGGGCGCAACCTGGCTGCCGCCGGAAGACATTCGGCAATTTCTGTTTGAGCTTGTGGACACGCCGCCGATGTACCAGACCTACATCAATGTCATGTATTCCGAATATACGGCTGCCTGGAACGTCAAAGGCAAAAGCGATGACCGCAGCAACAATATCAAGGCGAACGTCACGTACGGCACTAACCGCGTCAATGCGTACAAAATTCTCGAAGATACGCTGAATTTGCGGGACGTGCGCGTATTTGACACCGTGTATGAGGATGGCGTGGAAAAGCGTGTGCTGAACAAGCAGGAAACGGCCATCGCCCAGCAAAAGCAGGAGATGATGAAAGAAGCGTTCCGCGACTGGATATGGAAAGACCCGAAGCGGCGCGAACGGCTGACCAGGCTGTACAATGACCGGTTCAATGCCATCCGTCCTCGCGAATACGACGGAAGTCATATCCGATTCACCGGGATGAACCCGGAAATCCGGCTGCGCCAGCACCAGGTCAATGCGGTTGCCCGGGCGCTGTACGGCGGCAACTCCCTTTTCGCTCATTGTGTTGGCGCAGGAAAAACGTTCGCCATGACCGCCGCGGCGATGGAGAGCAAGCATCTTGGGCTGTGCAACAAGAGCATGCTGGTCGTTCCGAACCATCTGACCGAACAGTGGGCGGCGGAGTTTTTGCAGCTGTATCCGTCGGCGAATATTCTGGTGGCGACCAAGAAGGACTTTGAAACGAAAAACCGCAAAACGTTTTGTGCGCGGATTGCCACAGGCGATTATGATGCGATCATCATCGGCCATTCGCAGTTTGAGAAAATTCCGATTTCGACGGAGCGCCAACGGCAGCAACTGTACGAACAGATTTCGGAAATTACAAACGGCATCCGGGAACTCAAGGAAGCCAGAGGCGAACGCTATGCGATCAAACAGCTTGAAAAAACAAAAAAGACGCTGCAGACCAAGCTGGAGAAGCTGAACGACACGAGCCGAAAGGATGATGTCGTGACCTTCGAGGAACTCGGCATAGACCGGCTATTCGTGGACGAAGCTGATTCGTACAAAAACCTGTTTCTTTATACGAAAATGCGCAATGTAGCCGGACTGTCGCAAACCGAAGCGCAGAAGTCGTCGGACATGTTTGCCAAATGCCGCTATCTGGACGAACTGACCGGAGGCCGGGGCATTATCTTTGCGACGGGTACGCCGATTTCCAACTCCATCACTGAGATGTATACGATGCAGCGCTATTTGCAATACGAACGGCTCAGGCGGCAAGGCTTGCAGCATTTTGACGCGTGGGCTTCGACATTTGGCGAAACCGTCATCGCGATCGAGCTTGCTCCGGAAGGAACGGGCTATCGGGCGAAAACCCGGTTTGCCCGTTTTTACAATTTGCCGGAACTGATGAATATGTTCAAGGAAGTGGCCGATATCCAGACTGCGGACATGCTCCAACTTCCCGTCCCGAAAGCCCATTTTCACAATGTTGCGGTGCCGCCAAGCGACTTTCAGCGCGATATGGTCGCGGATCTTGCCCGCCGCGCCGAGCGGGTGCGGGCGAAGGAAGTAGAGCCCCATGAGGACAATATGCTGACGATCACCAATGACGGACGCAAACTGGCGCTCGATCAACGGCTGGCGAATCCCCTGCTTCCTGACGACGAAGGCAGTAAAGTCAGCGCCTGCGCGGACAATGTCTTCCGGTATTGGGAGGAACATCAGGCGCAGCGTTTGACCCAGTTGGTGTTCTGCGATTTGTCCATTCCGAAACAGGATGATGCCTTCAATGTGTACGACGAGTTGCGGCGCAAGCTGATGGAGAAAGGTGTTCCTGCCGAGGAAATCGCCTATATTCACGACGCCAATACCGAGGTCAAGAAAAAGGAACTATTCGCCAAAGTACGCAGCGGCCAAGTTCGGATACTGCTCGGATCGACGTTCAAGATGGGCGCAGGCACCAACGTGCAAACGAAGCTGATTGCTCTTCACGACCTTGACTGCCCTTGGCGTCCGCGCGATCTGGAGCAGCGCAGCGGGCGCATTATCCGGCAAGGCAACCAGAACAGCGAGGTGCATATTTTTCGCTATGTGACGGAGAACACGTTCGACGCGTACCTTTATCAGACACTGGAGAACAAGCAGCGCTTCATTTCGCAGATCATGACCAGTAAGTCTCCGGTCCGTTCCGCCGAGGATATCGATGAGACGGCGCTCTCCTATGCCGAAGTGAAGGCGCTGGCGACCGGCAACCCGTACATTAAGGAGAAAATGGACCTGGACATCCAGGTATCCAAATTGAAGCTGCTCAAAGCCAATCACTTGAGCCAGCGGTATGCGTTGGAGGACCGGCTGCTCAAGCTGCTGCCACAGCAAATCAAGTCCACGGAGGAACGAATTGCCGGCTATGAACAGGACGTCGCTTTGTATACACGTTCTCTGGCACCCGAGGCGGATGGGGCAGATAAATTCCCCGGCATGACGATCAAAGATTACACCTACTCGGAGAGGGCGGCAGCGGGCGCGGCTTTGCTGGACGCTTACAAAGGAATGACTTCGCACGATTCGCAGGAAATCGGCAGCTACCGGGGCTTTTCCTTGTGGCTGTCCTTTGACAGCTTCCATAAGGAATACAAGGTTACGCTGCGCAGTGCGCTCGGTCATACGGTGACGCTCGGAGCGGATGCGGGCGGCAACATTAGCCGCATCAACAACGCCTTGTCGGATTTGCCTGTGAAGCTGGAACATGCCCGTGAACAGCTTGCCACCTTGCGTCTGCAAATGGAAACGGCGAAGGAACAAATCGCGGCTCCATTCGAGAAGGAGCAGGAGCTTCAAACGAAAGCGGCGCGTCTAGCGGAATTGAATGCGCTGCTCAACATGGACAAACAGGAAAACGAAGCCGTGGACAGCATGCCGGACGAAGAACCGGAAACGCCGGAACGGCGGGTGGTGGGCCGCGAGCGATAACGGTCTGACACTTCCGTTCCTGCCCCTGTAAGGGAACTTCATGCGGAAAGAACATGGTATCGGTGCGAGCATTTCACAGGTCGAAGTTAGCTCGCTTGTTAAAGTTATCAATCACATGACGAATTGGACTCCGTTTTTGGGGTCCTTTTCTCATTTCCGGAGGAATGAACATGTTGTATGCCATCCCAAGCGGCGGATGCTTTTGTCCGATTCTGCCGCCTTTTTGTTACGGAACCGACTTGATCGAGGAGGGAGAAACCGTGCCGTCATTGGAGTTGATTTCCAAAGAGAAGAACGGATTTGGCGATACGTATTATTACATCCGCGACTCAAACGGGGTGACCAGTCAAGTTTATGAAGGCGATTTAGACGCATTCATGAAAAAGAAAGGTGTTACGAAGTTGCAGGAAGGCAGAGCTTATCTGTACCCCAAAAAGAGGGGTAGGGCACGATGAACCATATACCCTTCGGACGCTGCCAGGATTTCCAGAAGGAGCCGCGGCAATGATCTACGTAAACAAGGAACAAATCGAACGTGCAAAAAGACTGGATCTGCTCACGTATTTGCAAATGTACGAGCCTGCGGAACTGATACGTTGCTCCCGCAATGTCTACACCACCCGTACACATGACAGCTTGAAAATCTCCAACGGCAAATGGTACTGGTGGTCAAGGGGGATCGGCGGGCGCTCGGCGCTGGACTACTTGATCAAAGTGCGCGGCATGTCTTTTCCCGATGCGGTGCTGCAAATTGAAGGCGTTCATCCGGGCAGCGCACCTGCATTTTCGCAATCTTTGCAACAACGCTCTTCTCCAGCGCGGTTTGAGCTTCCAGAACCGTATGAAAACTCTCATCGCGTCATCGCTTATTTGAGCAAACGAGGCATCCACCGCCCGGTGATCGACTACTGTCTCGAAACGGGGCGTTTGTATGAAAGCCGCCGTTACCATAACGCGGTATTCGTCGGATTTGACCAGGGAGGGACGCCGCGCTATGCGGCGATACGCGGTACGACAAGCACCCGTTATATGGGGGAAGCCGCCGGCAGCGACAAGCGGTATTCGTTTTCCATTCCGGCCTCGGGAAACTGTACGGAACTGCATCTGTTTGAGAGCGCCATTGATCTTTTATCTTACTGTACGCTGGAACATCTCGCCGGCCGGGATTGGCGGCAGGCAAATAAGCTGTCGCTGGCCGGCATATACAGGCCCAGGACAAATGGGGAGGACCCTACTCCCCCGTCTGCCCTAACGCATTACTTGCAGTGCTTTCCCAAGGTGAATCGACTTGTACTGCACCTGGACAATGATGAGCCGGGGCGATTGGCGGCAGCCACGATACAGAGGCTCTTCTCCCTCGCCCTTCTCATATCCGATGAGCCGCCCAAGTTCGGAAAGGATGTAAACAACGATTTGATGGAATTCCGGCGAAGACGCGGTGAACCGTCCCGATAGCGGTAGACGCTGAACGGTCAACGCTTTTTTTGCGGGGATACGATAAAAACTTATGGTATGTGGATAAGATGTGAATAGATTGGGGATAAGCGCAATCGCATTGATTGTATAGCATGTAATAGGTATAATAAAATCAATATACAGCTATGCAAGGAGTGACCAAGATGATTATCAAGCCTTCCGCCAGTATCCGGCAAAACTATAATGAAATCGCCGATCTATGCAAATCTTCCGGGGAACCGGTGTATCTGACCAAGAACGGTGAAGGCGATCTCGTCGTGATGGACATTGAGACGTTCTCCCGTCGCGAGAAGATGTTGAAGCTGCGCGAAGAACTGCTCGCTGTGCAAGAGGATCGTTTGGCGGGCCGTGTTGGTATGACGCCGGATGAACTGGACGATTACCTGGAGGGCATTATTGACGAGGTTCAGCATGGAAAAGATGCCCCGTTATAAGATCATCGTCTCCGATCGCGCCCGCCAAATGCTGGCGACTCATGTGCGGTTTCTTGCGGAAAAAAGTCCGGATGCGGCGCGGAAAACGAAAAACGAATTGCTACAATCGATACGTTCCTTGGCGCAAATGCCGGAACGGTATCCTTTTCTGGAAGCGGAATTTATCCCGTCCAACAAGTATCACAAAATGTTCGTAGATAAATGGTATCTGGTGCTGTATCAAATTCAGGATGAAATCGTGTATGTCGATTTCATTGTAGACTGCCGCCAGGATTACCGCTGGTTGGTGCGATAACAAAAAAGTATTGCGGAAGACGCCCGAGCGGATCGGCGTCTTTTTTGTGTTTTTGGGGTCCTCTCTTGTTCCCGGCAGGCGGTTTGATGGCAACGCGAGACGAATGTCTTGCGTTGCAGCAAGCACTGAATTTGGATATCCAAATTCGCTTGTTAGGGGCGCAGCCCCTAAGACCCCATCATCGCGATGCTATCGTTTCGATGATCGAATCGTGTTCAAACTGGTTGTTCATCGCGGCAGCGTTCTGCTTCAAGGAGACATTTATGGAAAGGGGTGATGGTCGATGAGGAAACGTTCGATATCATTTCTGCTTCGCCTGAGTGAAAGCGAACATGCTCGCCTTACTAGAGAAGTGGAAAAAACAGGACTTTCTCGGGAGGCGTACATCCGAGCGCTCATTAATGGATATGTACCGAAGCAGCTGCCGCCACTGGACTACTACGCGATGATTCGTGAGCTGCACGCCATAGGCAATAATCTGAATCAACTGGCTGTGAAGGCACATACGACCGGTCGTCTGGAAAGAGCTGCCTTTCAGGAGGAAGCCGATCACTTGCGCCGTGCTGTTCAGCACATTCAACAGGCGGTAACCGAACCGGAGCGAAGAAGCGAACTACCTTCGATGCATACAAGCGGACATCCGCCGTAAGGGGGCATGACAAATGGCAACGACCGCGATCTGGGATGTGACTGACCGTTTGAAGCGCGTACTGGACTACGCTCGAAATCCCGACAAAACGACACAAGATCGCGCCGAACCAGATAGCTTGCAGCAGGCGCTTGGCTATGCGACAGCGGATGCGAAAACGGAGAGGCAACTGTACGTGAGCGGCATCAACTGCGACCCGCTCACCGCTTATGAGCAAATGCAGCGCACCAAGCGACAATTTCAAAAAACGGATGGCATTGTCGCGTTTCACGGATATCAGTCGTTCGCGCCGGGCGAAACGACGCCGGAAATTGCCCATGCCATCGGGGTTAGGCTGGCGCAAGAACTATGGGGAGAACGCTTTGAAGTCGTCGTAGCAACCCATCTGGACAAGGGACATTTGCACAATCATTTTGTGTTGAATGCTGTTTCTTTTGTAGATGGCAAGCGGTACTACGACAACAAAGCTTCCTACGCTTTGCTGCGGCACACGTCCGACCGGCTTTGCCGGGAGCATGCGCTGTCGGTCATTGAACATCCCGAACCAGGTAAAGCTAAGCACTATGGGGAGTGGCAGGCGGAACGCGAAAACAAACCAACTTGGCGGGGATTGATTCGTGAGGACATCGACACCGCCATCGCAGCTTCCATGACAATGACCCAGTTTTTCGCCGCTCTGCAAAAACAAGGGTATGCGATCAAAACCAATGTGAAACATCTGGCAGTGCGTCCGCCCGGCAAGGAGCGCTTCGTCCGCTTGCGCAGTTTGGGATACGAATATACGGAGGAAGCGTTAAAGGAGCGCATCTTGCAAAACCACATGCCGAAGCGCCAGCCCTCACTTCCGCTACCGCGCCGAAAGCGAGTTGTCAGGGTTCGTGGAGTTTGGAGGGCTGGACGTAAATTCAGCGGCTTGCAGGCGTTGTACCTACGCTATTTATATGAAATGGGCATCCTGCCCCGTCAACGTGCGTCCCCGCGAAGGACGCATTTTTTGTTGCGTCAAGACTTGCGCCACTTGACGGTCATCACCGAGCAGACAAGACTGCTGTGTCGCCGCCGCATCACCACGAAGGATGAGCTACTCGCAAATCTCACCGGGCTTCAGGAGGAAATGAAACAAGGGTACAGCGCGCGCAAGGCATTGTACAACCGGCTGCGCCGTTGTAAGCAGCCGGAGCAGCGTGAGGCAATCAAAAGACAAATTGCCGAGGCGACCCGGCAGCTTGCGAAACTGCGAAAGGAGGTGAAGCTTTGCACGGGTATTCTCGCCCGTTCGGAGGGGATGGTCCATTTATTGCGTGAACGTGAACCCGAACATCACATACGAAAGGAGATGAACGCCGATGAGCGGAAACGAAGCGGCCGATCAAGTCGTCAGCATGAGTCTGCGGGGCATCGAGATGGTGGCCAAAATTTCCGGGGAAGGCGCTAAGCATTTGGCGGTGTATTTGTTCGCCGCCTTGCAGGGACAGAAACGGACAAAAGGGCGCATCCGTTTGGAAAGTTTGCTCCGCAGCGGCAAGGAACTCAAGGTGTTTGCCGTGAAAACCGAGGATCTCCCGACTTTTTGTAAGGAGGCCAAGCGGTACGGTGTGCTATATTGCGCGCTACGCGACAAAAAGAACGTGGACGGGCTTTGCGATGTGATGGTGCGTGCCGAAGATGCGTCCAAGATCAACCGGATCGTCGAGCGCTTCAAACTGGCGACGGTAGACACGGCCAGCATCAAACAAGAAATTGCAAATACCCGCAGCGAAAAGCAGCCGGACGAGAGCCAAACTGCGCAAACGCCGGAGTTAAACGGCGAAGCGCCTGAGCGGGAAGGGAGTCCGCCATCTGTCACGGAGGAAGTTCGAGAAGATTTTTTGGACGAACTGCTGGGAAAGACCGAACAGCCGGAGGAGGTTCGGGCAGCAAGCCAGCAACCGGAAGCCGCGCCTCCGGAACCGACTCCCCCGGCAGCCGCACCTTCGGCCGACGAACGAGTGCAGCAGCAGACACCGCTGCCCTCTCCCCCGATGCAGGAGGGAAGAACGATGGAACCGGCCATTCCGTCCGTGCCTATCTCCGGGCACAGCGTCGACAACGTAAGGGATTCGACTGATCGTAAACCGGCGCAGGAAAAGGTGTCGATCCGTCAACTGTTGCGTGAAATTCGTGAAGAAAATCGCGAAGCGGAGAAAAGACGGCGGCAAATGGAGCGTGAGCCGTCTTTGCCTAAACGCAGGGATCGTGGCAAGGCAACATCGGGCGACAAAACGCCAACGCCCACTACCCGGAATCGAAAGCGAGGGAAATCCAAATGAACGAACTGGACGAATTATTCTCTACTCCTTCCATCCAGCGAGAGCAGTCGTTTGACAAGGAAGCGTGGGTTCACCAAAAACAGGAACAGCGGCAGTGGACTTACGACACGATTGATACGACGACGATGACGATTGTTCAAAATGGAGAACAGTTTCAGCGTTATCTGGATGTGCAAAGCCGTTTTGACCGTTACAGTGTCTCCAATGCGCTGCTGATTTTAGCACAACGCCCGGAAGCGACACGCATAGCGGATTTCGAGGGTTGGAAGGAACAAGGCGTATCGATCCGCCGCAAGGAAACCGGTTTTTATATTTTGGAACCGGGCGAGGAATACCGGCGGGAAGATGGAAGCACCGCGACCAGCTACAACCCGAAGAAGATGTTCGATATAGCCCAAACCACTGCAAAGAAACCGGATCAACCGGTCTACCCGGATGATCGCACCCGCATCAAGGCGCTCATGGATCGTGCGCCAGTACCGATCACAATCAGCGATGCGCTTCCTGCGGATGTGCATGCGCTCTACCAACCGGATGTGCGCAACATTGTCATCCGCCGCGGGCTGGCAGCTGGAGACATCTTCCGCGCACTGGCGCAGGAACTGGCGCATGCGGAAATGGATCGCGGCGATAGTCGCTACAGCCGATCAGAATATCAGTTTCATGCCTACAGTGTTGCCTATATCCTTTGCAAGCAGGCTGGAGTTGAAACGACCGCGTTCCGGTTTGACCGGGTGGCAGAACGGTTCAAAGACATGGAGCCGCAGCCGATTCGTGCGGAATTGACGACGATGAAAGAAGCTTCGCATACGATTTCCCGGCGTATGCACCGCATACTGAACCCGCAGCGGCAACCTTCGCAACCAGGTCGAACCGATCCTACCCGCTAAGGAGCGTGAGGAACCATGAAAACGGAAGAACGCATACTCAGTCTCGACCACTACGAGCATGGCATTGTCATCAACGCGTTGAATAAGCTGCGTAATGACTTGATAGGCGAGCGGCGGCCGACCGATGCGGTGGACGATCTGCTACTGAAAACGTTGGATGCGCCCTATCAAAGAATGAAACGCCGGAGTCGCCATGAAACGCGCTAAAGCCGCAAGGAGTCAACTTGTACTCGTTGCGGTTTTTTTTATTCCCGTCATATGGGTGGCGCTGCTCGTCGCCCCGGCGTTATCTGGGGGATTGCCTGCAATCCTGCTTCATCTAAGCGAGGCGAATCCCTTTCAACTCCAGTGGGTTGAGGATTCAATCCGAAGCCTGCTCGTCTGTACGCTGGCTTATGGGCTGGCGGTTGGCGCGTATCTGGCTTCGCCGCGTAATTATCGTCGCCGCGAAGAACATGGCAGCGCCAAGTGGGGCAAGGCGAAACCGATCAACGCCAAATACCAGAGCAAGCAAGCGGAGCAAAACAAAATATTGACGCAGCACGTGCGCATCGGTCTAGATGGACGCAAGCACCGCCGTAATCTGAATGTTCTCGTCGTAGGGGGTTCCGGTTCCGGCAAAACGCGGTTTTATGCGAAGCCGAACGTGATGCAGGCGCACACCTCATATGTCGTACTTGATCCGAAAGGCGAAATATTGCGTGACACCGGTCATTTGCTTCAGACGAAAGGGTATGACATTAAAGTGTTGGATTTGATTCATCCGCACCGTTCCCACGGCTATAACGCTTTCTCCTATTTGCAGGATGATAAGGATGTGCTAAAGCTGGTCACCAATCTGATTCGCAACACGACGCCCAAAAACAGCAATACGAACGATCCCTTTTGGGAACGTTCTGAAACCGCCTTGCTGGAAGCGCTCATGCTGTACTTGCTCTATGAAGCGCCGCCGGAGGAGCAGAACTTCCCGATGATTATGGAAATGATTGCTGCTGCCGAGGTTCGGGAAGAAGACGAAACGTACCAAAGCCCGCTAGATGAATTGTTCGAGCGGCTTGCCATGCGCGACCCGGAACATCTCGCCGTCAAGCAATACAACATCTTCAAGCTGGCTGCGGGCAAGACAGCCAAATCCATTCTGATCGGACTTGGCGTGCGATTGGAAAAATTCAATTTGCACAGCATTGCCGGAATGAGCCTGGTCGATGAAATGGACTTGCCACGTATCGGCACCCGGAAGACGGCGCTATTTGCCGTCATCCCCGACAACGACAGCAGTTTCAATTTTATCGTGGGCATGCTGTACACGCAGCTTTTTCAATGCCTCATGTACGAAGCGGACTACCGTTACGGCGGCCGTCTACCAGTGCATGTGCATTTTGTCATGG
Source organism: Paenibacillus sp. JCM 9796 (assembly GCF_055379675.1). Taxonomy (NCBI): domain Bacteria; kingdom Bacillati; phylum Bacillota; class Bacilli; order Caryophanales; family Paenibacillaceae; genus Paenibacillus; species Paenibacillus sp. JCM 9796. The sequence continues at coordinate 2,044,660 of NZ_AP043723.1, read as the reverse complement.
ACGAGTTCGCGAATGTCGCCCTGCCCGATGAGTTCGACAAGCTGCTCTCAACGATCCGCAGTCGGGAAATATCGGTGTCTATCATTTTGCAAAACTTGGCACAGCTTAAAGTGTTGTACAAGGACGCATGGGAATCCATCGTCGGCAACTGCGATCTGTTCCTGTATCTGGGCGGCAATGAACAATCCACGCACAAGTATGTGTCGGAGCTACTTGGCAAAGAAACTATTGATACGAACACCTACGGCCAAAGTAAAGGACGCAGCGGCAGCTATTCCATCAACTACCAGCAGTCTGGCCGGGAATTGCTTACCCCTGATGAAGTGCGACTCCTTGATAATCGTTATGCGCTGCTGTTTATTCGTGGGGAACGACCGGTGCTTGATGACAAATACGAGGTACTGCGCCATCCTCATATCGCGCTGACGACAGACGGCGCAGGTCAGGCGTACCAGCACGGCGGTACGGAGCATGCGCTCGATTGGAGGACGGTGCAATTGGATGAGAACGGTGAATATGAGCTTTTGTCAGAGGAAGAACTGGAGGCATTATTTTTACATGAAGGGATGGATCGCGTTTGAAACGTAAAACGAAATGGCTGATTGCTTTCTACATGATGACGGTGCTGTTCGGGACGATGCTAGTTTCCACCGCCTATGCCCAAAGCGACCCGATGACGACAGTCAACAACTTGTCCAATTTTATCTTCGGGTTGATTCGCGCGGTCGGCATGATTATTTTGGGGTTTGGCGTTGTGCAGATCGGCTTGTCGCTCAAGTCGCATGACCCTTCGCAGCGAGCGAATGGTTTTTTAACCTTGGCCGGGGGCGTCATCATCACGTTTACCAAAGAGATTTTGGACCTGATCACAGGTTAAGCCATGGAGGATGAGGAATGAGCCGACGCCCGTTCCTCCCTCGACAGAAGGGTGAGCGTATGTCGAAAAACAGTTGGATTGCAGATAATTTGGAGAATGCTCTAGATACCTGGGAGCAGAAAATGAATGAAATCTGGCACCTTGTTACCCAGTCACCAGTCGATTTCAAGGGGGGCACCATTTGGCGCATCATCACGGATATTCACGGCGCGTTACAGGCAACGGGACTGGCGCTGCTGGTTTTATTTTTTGTCGTCGGTGTGATGAAAACAGCGGGTAATTTTGCCGAACTGAAGCGGCCGGAGCTGGCGGTCAAGTTATTTGTCCGATTTGTGCTGGCCAAGGCAGTTGTCACCTATGGTTTGGAACTGATGATGGCTCTGTTTACGATTGTGCAGGGCATCATCTCGACGATGATGTCCCGTTCGGGGTTTGGTGCGGTGGATGGCATGTCGCTGCCGGACACGATTACCCAGGCGATCGAAGATGTCGGGTTTTGGCAAAGCATACCACTCTGGGTCGTCTCTTTGCTGGGCAGCCTGTTTATTACCGTTCTGTCCTTCATCATGATTCTTTCTGTGTACGGGCGTTTTTTTCGGATTTATCTGTATACAGCGATTGCTCCGGTTCCGCTCGCCTCATTCGCTGGCGAGCCGAGCCAGAGTATCGGCAAATCATTTTTGAAAGGATATGCAGCCGCCTGTATGGAAGGGGCGATCATCGTGCTGGCGTGCATCATCTACGCGGCGTTTGCCAGCGCGCCCCCGGCTGTCGAAGCTGGCTCTGGCGCGGTCACGATGGTATGGACGTACATCGGAGAACTCATTTTTAACATGCTGGTCTTGGTCGGCACGGTGAAGATGGCCGACCGGGTCGTTCGGGAGATGATGGGTTTATAGGCGGGAATTATTGGATGGCGGTCAGAAACAGCTTCAGCAGCGCCAGCGAGTCTTTGCGCTGTTTGTCTGTGCATTGCTGGAGCGCGGCCATAATCAGCTCAATTTCATTGGAAGGTTCAGCGTAAACGTTTTGTAGCAGCAAATCATTCGGAGACAGTTTCAGCACATGACAGATGCTGAGCATCGTTTCTATCGACATGCCGGCTTTCCCCCGCTCAATGTCCGCGCAAAACCGGGGAACACGCCCGATCTGCTCGGCCAGTTGCTCGCGTGACATGCCCCATGCTTCTCTCCGTTTGCGTATCCGCTGGCCTACTATTTTTTTATCGTAAACGTGCATCGCTTGTCATCTCTTTCCGAATAGGAGTTCATAGTTCCTATTATGGACAAGCACAGAATTGACTTACATGAGTTTTGAAATTACTATCAGGGGGGGCTAAAAACTCATATCCAGATATGTTAATCGGTAGCCCATCTGAAAACAAGGCGGTGGAAGAATGAGCAATCTATTGCGTAAATTGGAGAAAGAACGACAGGAGCTGAACAAGCTAGGCGAGCAGTCATTGAAGCAATCCATTCGATTATCCGACAACCAGGAATTGCAGGAGCAAAGTCGCAAAGTGGATGAATTGCTCGTTCGTTATGAGCGTACCCGACGCAAACGGCATCGGAGACATGGTAGATGAGAGGTGTGGGCAAACGATGAAATTTCCGCCATGGTTCAGAGAAGCGATTCAAAAACGGCTAGACAATGTATCCGATCTTATTGAAAATCACTCCGAACTTAGCCGCATTCGGGAAAACGAAAGAAAAGCATTTGAACGCTTATTCGCGGGCATGGACATCGGGCGCATGCCGGAATTTGCGGGTTGGGAAGATTGTCAGCACCTCAAGCAAGCAATTATGAATGAATGGCTATATCTGCAAGGTCTGAAAGATGGCATACAGCTTGCGTCCGCGTTATCGAGTCATCTTCATCCGTTCGATGAGCAGGGCTTCGCCAACATAGATAGTCGCCAGCCCGATGCACGGGCGGCAGATTCGGGAGGTCCTACACATGGAAGTCAAAATTAACCGGGAAATCCGGGAATATACCGAGAGCTTGTTTTTTGGACTGTCCTTGCGGCAGTTCTTTTTTTCAGTATTGGCCGTTCTGGTGGCAATTGGCTTGTACTTTGCTTTGCGAGACCGCTTCGGCGTGGAGACGCTCAGTTGGATGTGCATTCTGGGAGCCGCCCCCTGCGCCGCGCTCGGGTTTATTCACTACCACGGCATGACGGCAGAGCAGCTTCTGTGGACGTATGTAAAATCCGAATTTCTCATGCCCAAACGGCTGGTTTATCGCGCGACGAACATTTACTACGAGGTGCTGCATAAGTATGTCCAGCAGCGTGAGCAAGGAGAGTGAAGCTCGTGATTAAAACGCTTAAACGAATTATCAAGCAAGACAAGGAACGGTTCGCCATTCCGAAGGGTGTCCAGCAAGTCATCCCGATTCGTGCCATCTGGCCGGATGGGATTTTTTTTGTGGGCAACAAGTTTTCTAAGTCGTACCGATTTGAAGACATGAACTACGCTGTCGCCTCCAGAGAAGACAAGGAAGCAATGTTCCTAGCCTATTGCGAACTGCTTAATTCTCTCGATAGCGGCGCGACGACGAAAATCACGATTCATAACCGACGTTTAAATCGGCTGGACGTGGAAGACACCTTGCTGATCCCCCATCGTCAGGACGGACTTGATGGATACCGCGAGGAATACAACCAGATGTTGCTCGACAAGGCGATGGGCGCAAACGGCACTTTTCAGGAAAAATATATTACGGTATCTGTGGTCAAAAGAAATGTGGAGGATGCCCGTCAGTATTTCGCCAGAATCGGTTCGGAACTGATGGCGCATTTCTCGCGTCTTGGTTCCGCATGCGTGGAACTGGATGCGATAGATCGCCTGCGCATGCTCCATGATTTTTTTCGAATTGGCGAGGAGGCTGACTATCACTTTGACTTGTCCGCTACCATGCGCAAGGGACATGACTTCAAGGATTACATCAGTCCGGATACGTTTGAGTTCGAACGGGATTACTTTCGGATGGGACGCTACTTTGGCCGTGTCGTTTTTCTACGGGAATACGCGAGCTACATCAAGGACAGCATGGTGGCTGAATTATGCGACCTAAACCGGAACTTGCTGCTATCTCTTGATGTGATACCGATTCCGACCGATGAGGCCGTCCGCGAAGTGGAAAACCGGCTGCTCGGCGTGGAGACGAATATAACGAATTGGCAGCGGCGGCAAAACAACAATAATAATTTCTCTGCCGTTGTTCCTTATGATATGGAGCAACAACGCAAGGAAAGCAAGGAGTTTCTGGACGATCTGACGACACGCGACCAGCGCATGATGTTCGGACTGCTGACAATGGTGCATATTGCGGAGAGCAAGGAGCAGTTGGACAACGATACCGAAGCCCTGTTGACAACTGCTCGCAAGCATCTATGCCAGTTAGCACCGCTGACCTTTCAGCAAATGGACGGACTCAATACGGTGCTTCCGTATGGATTGCGCAAGGTACATGCGTTGCGAACTTTGACGACGGAAAGCACTGCCGTTTTCATTCCATTCCGGGCACAGGAGGTCATCCATCCCGGCGGTATGTATTACGGCCAAAATGTCATCAGTAAGAATATGATTATGGCCAACCGCAAGCAACTGTTAAACGGGAACAGTTTCATTCTGGGGGTATCCGGCTCAGGTAAAAGTTTTACGGCAAAGCGTGAGATAGTCAATCTGGTGCTAGCAGGCGATGACGACGTGATCCTGATTGACCCTGAGCGTGAATATTCTGCGCTGGTGGAAGCACTGGGCGGCGAAACGGTCCATATTTCCGCAACCTCGCCGAATCATATTAATGCCATGGATATCAATCGGCAGTACGGCGACGGGGCCAATCCAATCATCCTCAAGTCGGAGTTTGTTCTGTCGCTGTGCGAACAACTGATGGGCGGCTATCCCCTTGGCGCAAAGGAGAAGTCGTTGATCGACCGCTGCACCGCAAAAGTGTATCGAACTTATTTGCAAAGCAATTTCAAAGGCGACCCGCCTACTTTGCAACATTTTCACGCTGAACTGCTCAAGCAATCTGAACCAGAAGCGCAAGACATTGCTCTGGCGATTGAGTTGTTTACTTCCGGCAGTCTGAATACGTTCGCAAAGCCTACTAATGTTAATGTCTATAACCGGCTCATTTGCTATGATATTCTTGACTTGGGAAAGCAGCTGCTCCCGATTGGCATGTTAGTCGTACTGGATAGTATCCTGAATCGGATTACACAAAACCGGGCAAAGGGAAAAAATACGTTTATCATTATCGACGAGATTTATCTGTTGTTCCAGCATGAATATAGCGCCAACTTTCTTTTCACGCTTTGGAAGCGTGTCCGAAAGTATGGCGCCTTTTGTACGGGAATTACGCAAAACGTGGACGATTTGCTGCAAAGCCATACGGCACGTACCATGTTAGCAAATAGTGAATTTATCGTCATGTTGAATCAGGCCAGCACCGATCGGATGGAGCTTGCCGAGTTGCTTAATATTTCAGACCTGCAACTCTCATACATCACGAATGTAGACGCCGGAAATGGACTTATGAAGGTAGGCAGTTCCCTTGTTCCATTTACCGACAAATTCCCGCGGAATACGAAACTGTATCGCCTAATGACGACAAAGCCCGGGGAGGGATAACAAAACAGCAGTAAGCGGTTGGTCGCCATTAGATCCATCCGCTTACTATTTTATAAAGATGGTGACAGATAGTAGGGATGATTAATAAGATGATTAGTAAGATCATTGAATGTAGGGGATATTTATGGTACAATAAGGCCACGAAAAGGAGCTGGATGTTATGCCTAAAATAATCCCAATTCGCGATTTGAAAAATACGAGTGAAATTTCTCAAATGTGTCAAGAATCTGATGAGCCTATTTTTATTACCAAGAACGGATATGGAGACATGGTTCTCATGAGCATGAAAACGTATGAGGAAAAGATGTTTATGCTTGATGTCTACGAAAAGCTGAATGCAGCTGAAAAACAATTGGCGGAAGAAAAAGTTCTTGATGGCGAATCTTCATTAAAAAGCATAAGAGAAAAATACGATGTATAGATTGATTGTCACAGAACTTGCTCATCAGGATTTAGATAATATTGTTTCATACATTGCAGTTCAGCTGGCAAATCCAACAGCTGCTTCTGATTTCCTTGACGAGGTTGATAAGTGTTATGCTCATCTAAGAAATAACCCTGTAATGTATCCTAAGTGTCAAGATAATCGATTGGAGAAGGAAGGTTATCGAAAGGCGGTTATAAAGAATTATATTCTTGTCTATAAAGTGGACGAAGGCGCAGAAAAGGTAGTTATTTTACGCTTCTTTTATGGAGCACAAGACTATAATAAATTAATATAGAAACATAATATAATCGAAAGCAACTCTTATCTAGGTTGCTTTTTTCTATGCTTTATATATAAATAACAATGCAGTTACCAAGGAAATACGAAATAAGAGATTTTTCAACTGAATCATTCTATAAAGATCGAGATAGATGGAAGAAGCAAATAATTAGGAACAACATACCAATGTAGAATAACCCCTGGCCAACGGCTAGGGGTAACACATTCCTATATAGGCACAGATAAATGGTCAACTTTTTGGGAGTTCAGTTCTCGTTCAAAGTCTTCGCAAACCTCGCTATACACGGATCTCTCCATCATGCTTATCATACATTATGCAACGGTGTCGTTACTAGGCACGTGCGCTTTTTCCCCGGCAAGTTTTGAAAATTTCTTCTCCTGTTTCGAGTAATTAGTTTTTTGTTGCTCAAGATAAAGTTTCATTTTTAAATGCCAATCCACCTTTTTTGTCGGCAACAATCTTCATGATTGAGGGTGTAGGCACCGCATTGTGTAATAGGTGAAGTTATTGCATACCTCCCTTAGGGGCGAATTCGTGATGTTTGCATCACGTATAACAGTCTATGCTAGATAGCATAACATGAACACGGCATGTGCCCAAAATATGATACGAAACCTGAATTCAACAAAGTATGGAAAGATGTATAAATCAAATGGCAAGTTTGATTTATCGTACGCAAAGTAGACATTTTACGCTGTAACCGATTGTTCGTGACCTCATACAGTAGCTTTACTTGTAAATCAAGACTAATTGGGGCGTAAATTCCCCAGAAACAAATGGATAAGACTTTCAGCCGTTTGGAAATAATATACGGGAAGCCGCAAAGGCAGAAGTTTGAAGTACATCTAAAAGTTACAGATGAAAATCCAAGATGGAGGATTTCGCATGAATAAGCGTTTAAAGATCAATATCCTTTTCTTCGCAGTAATATTGACATTAACTGCATGCACACCGGGAGCTACACAAGGCCAACAAACACAAAAAGGTCAAGTAAACGTCGATCAACAGAAAAACAAAGCGTCAGAGCCTCCTTGGATCGCTTCTAAAAATACAACACGTATTAACAACAGTGATCCTTTTCAAACGGCCGTATTGGTGTCCAAAACGGTTTGGATGGCGACAAACGAAAAGAACCAGCCCGGTGGTGTTATTCTGGCCAACCCAGAAGATTGGCAATCCGCACTAGTAAGTGCAGATTTAATTCATCATCCGAATAATGGCCCCGTATTATTTGTGAATAAGAATAATGTGCCAGAGATTACGAAAAATGAATTAAAAAGGCTCAATCCTGTAGGATCGACTTTGAATAACGGAACACAAGTTATTTTGGTCGGAAATCTGGATCAAAATGTTGAGCAGGAAATCAAAGGAATGGGCTTTAAAATAGATTGGATTAAGGGTGAAGGTCCCGCAGCTATCGCTAAAACAGTAGATGATTATTATGCAAGAATTTCACAGGGCTATCCACAATCTGTAATTATAGGCTCTCTGGATAGCCAAGAATATTCACTGCCGGCAATTAACTGGATTGCACACATGCCTGAGCCGCTACTGTATGTAACAAAGGATGAGATTCCAACGGATACAATAGAAGCATTAAAGCTTAGAAATGGAAAGGCATCTATTTATTTATTGGGACCAAAGAGCATTATATCCGAAAATGTTGAAAAACAATTAGGACAGTACGGAAAGGTCGTTCGGATCTCTGGAAACGACCCTTATGAAAATGCCGTTGCATTTGCTAAATATAAAGACCCCGAGACCGGATTTGGATGGGGAATCACTTCACCGGGACATAACTTTTCGTTTATTAGTCTGAATACAGCATCATTGGCTCTCGCAGCAGCGCCTTTCTCACATCTGGGCAAACATGCTCCTATTCTTTGGACTGATAAGGAGAAGATGCCGGACACTGTCATGGATTACATGATGACGGTTCAACCCAAATATAAGAAATCTCCAACGGAAGGGCCGTATAACCATTCTTGGTTAGTCGGCGATGAACAATCGTTGAATAGGGCTGCACAAGGAGAAATTGACGATATGCTGGAGATCATTTCTTCCACAGGCGAAGGACATGGGCAACATGAGGGAAATTCTAAAAACGGCATGTCGGAAATGCCGGCTATGGGTCATTAGATGTTAAATAAAAGGACTTACTTGCGATTGTCTTCATCGCGGGCGAGTTGAACAGGGAAAAGAGGAAAAGTCATGTTCCATTACACTGTTAAGACAGCAAAAACGCCTAAAGAAGCAATTTCAGCCCTTACTGAAAACCTAAAGGAAGAAAAATTCGGTGTCCTCTGGCAATTAGATATGCAGGAAAAACTTCATGAGAAAGGTGTTGATTTTGACAATACTTATCATATTCTTGAAGTATGCAATCCAAATGAAGCCAAACGTGTGCTTTCAGAAAATGCTTTGGTTGGTTATTTCCTCCCATGTAAGCTTGCCGTTTATGAAGAGAGCGGGAGTACCCGGATCGGCTTGCCGAAGCCTACGGCTTTAATCGGACTTGTAGAGAACGATGAACTGATGGCTATCGCTTCAGATATCGAGAAGCGGCTTATAGCCTGCGTGGAAAAAAAGCCGTTAATCCGCGATATCCAAAGGACGTTGTGATTAACGCCTCTGGTCTGAAAATATCATTAGCTATAAGGTACGTCTAGACACTGCCTCCGGGTATGTGTCATTTTTCATTGAAATTTAGTGTTTTTGGTATGAGAAAAATGGACTTAAAAAAAAAAACTACTGTTCGAAAAAATAGTGACATAAGGGACGGATTAATGAACTGGATGATGGATGGTATGTTCGGAATGTGAATCGTCATGTTTATTGGAATGGCTTTGATTATTGCGGTATCCGGATTTACTGTCTATATCGTTATTAGAAAATTGCTTCAGCGCAAACACCCGAATTTGCGGATAATAATGATTGACAATTACCATAGGGGGGTATACTATAAATACAAGGAGGTGCAATTTAGTGGAAATCATACAAACTGGGGTTACAGATGTTCAAGAACATTGTTGTTCGAGTTTAGATGAACGGAAAAGTCATCATTCCAGTAAAACGAAAGCTGCACTAACAGCTCGATTAAATCGGATTGAAGGACAGGTCCGAGGTATAAAAGGGTTAATCGAAAAGGATACTTATTGTGATGATGTTTTGAATCAAATTGCCGCGGTTCAATCCGCTCTGAACGGCGTAGGAAAACTGTTATTGGCCGAACATTTAAAAAGCTGTGTTGTGGAACGAATACAAGATGGTGAAGTCGAGGTTATTGAAGAACTATTGAAAACAATGAATACTTTAATGAAGTAAATTTCAAATAAAGGAGACCCGTAACATGCAAAATCAAACATTGAAAGTGGAAGGCATGTCTTGCAATCATTGTGTAAATTCTATTGAAGGAGCACTGCGAAATATTGGGGTAACCGCAAAAGTTGATCTAAAAAATGGTACAGTTCAGGTTCAGTATGATGAAAATAACGTTAATCTTGAGAAAATCAAACATGAAATTGAAGAGCAAGGCTATGATGTGGTTTGAAATTTAACGAAGTAGTCACTCGCATCGAGTGACTATTTTCCATCATTTTTTTACTCAAAATTATACCCCCCATGGGTACATGAAAAGGTGACTACAGATGGAATCCAATCAAATCGAATTGAAGCAAAGTTCCCTGCAAATTACTGGTATGACCTGCGCCGCGTGTGCGAATCGTATTGAAAAAGGCTTGAATAAGTTGGAAGGGGTTAAAGAGGCCAATGTTAATTTCGCGATGGAGCGGGCGACGATAACGTACGATCCTACAGTAATGGATCTTTCAAAAATGGAACAAAGCATACAAAAACTGGGGTACGGGACGGCAAAGGAAACAATCGACCTGCAGCTTAGTGGTATGACGTGCGCAGCCTGTGCAAACAAGATTGAAAAATCGCTTAACAAGCTGCCGGGTGTTACGAATGCAACTGTCAACTTTGCGATGGAAACAGCTCATGTGGAATATAGCCCGACGGAAGTTACTGTCGCCGATATGCAGAACCAAGTAGAAAAACTAGGTTATAAAGCAATGCCAAAACAAGCTCAAAGTAATTTGGAGGAACATCGGCATCAAGAGATAATACATCAAAAGCGTAAGCTATTCATTTCAGTCCTATTAAGTTTGCCGTTGTTGTGGTCGATGGTTAGCCACTTTTCATTCACATCGTGGATCTGGATGCCTGAATTATTTATGAATCCGTGGTTCCAATTGGCACTTGCCACCCCAGTCCAGTTTTATATCGGAAAGCAGTTTTATGTGGGTGCCTTTAAGGCTTTACGTAACAAAAGCGCCAATATGGATGTGCTTATTGCACTAGGAACGTCTGCAGCCTATTTCTATAGTTTGTATTTATCGATTGTGTGGGCATCATCTGCGGATGCTGCACATCATGGACCGGATCTGTATTTTGAGACAAGCGCCGTATTGATTACATTGGTTGTTCTCGGAAAACTATTCGAATCTCAGGCGAAGGGACGAACGTCCGAAGCGATCAAAAAACTTATGGGCTTACAAGCCAAAACCGCGCTAGTCGTGCGCGATGGACAGGAACTGACCATTCCGGTTGAAGAAGTAGTGACCGGAGATATCGTACTTGTGAAGCCGGGTGAGAAAGTTCCCGTAGATGGAGAAGTGGTCGAGGGAACGTCATCCGTAGATGAATCGATGTTAACCGGAGAGAGTATTCCCGTAGAGAAAAACGTAGGCGACTTTGTCATTGGAGCGACCGTTAACAAGAACGGAAGATTGAGAGTAAAGGCAACAAAAGTCGGTAAGGAAACAGCGCTGGCTCAAATAATTAAAGTTGTGGAAGAAGCACAAGGTTCGAAAGCGCCGATCCAACGGGTAGCGGATCGCATCTCCGGCATCTTTGTACCGATTGTAGTCGCCATTGCGGTTTTAGCCTTTGGGGTTTGGTACTTCATTGTAACACCAGGCGATTTTGCCAGTGCATTGGAAAAATCGATAGCTATCCTTGTTATCGCTTGTCCGTGTGCGCTAGGTCTTGCAACGCCAACCTCAATTATGGCGGGCTCCGGTCGTGCAGCAGAGATGGGCGTTCTGTTCAAAGGCGGAGAACATTTGGAATCGACGCATAAAATCGAGGCGATCATCTTGGACAAAACCGGCACGATTACAAAAGGTGAGCCGGAATTGACCGATGTATGGGTCGATAATATGGAGGAATCGGATTTCCTGCGCCTAGTCGGTGCAGCTGAGAAGAGTTCGGAACACCCGCTTGCGGAGGCGATCGTGTCAGGTGTTAAGGGGAGAGGTCTGGAACTTCCCGAAGCTAGCGAGTTTGAAGCCGTCCCGGGATACGGCATCCGCGCTGTTGTAGAAGGAAAGGTGATCTTGGCCGGTACCCGCCGTTTAATGGCCAAGTATGGCGTAACTGCGGAGCAGGCGTTCGATCAGATGTCGAAGTTAGAGCAGGAAGGGAAAACAGCGATGCTTATTGCGATCGATCAACAATATGCCGGAATAGTAGCCGTGGCTGATACGATTAAAGAGACTTCAAAAACGGCTGTTGATCGCCTCAAGCGGATGGGACTAGAAGTAATCATGATTACGGGGGACAACGAGCGGACGGCTCGGGCCATTGCATCGCAAGTCGGTATTGATAATGTGTTGGCCGAAGTGTTGCCAGCGGGAAAAGCGGAAGAGGTCAAGAAATTACAGTCGCAAGGCAAAAAGGTGGCGATGGTTGGCGACGGTATCAACGACGCTCCAGCCCTGGCACTGGCGGATATCGGGATGGCGATCGGTACTGGAACCGATGTAGCCATGGAAGCAGCTGATGTAACATTGATGCGTGGTGATTTAAATAGTATACCTGATGCGATATTTATGAGCCGTAAGACAATGCGGAACATTAGGCAGAATTTATTCTGGGCTCTTGCTTATAACTCCGCTGGAATCCCGATTGCGGCAATTGGCTTGTTGGCGCCATGGGTGGCTGGAGCGGCAATGGCGTTCAGTTCCGTTTCCGTAGTGTTAAATGCATTGAGATTGCAGAGAGTGAAAATTTAAGTTTGAACTAAGCTTCATATATATTGAAAAGGGAGAGTGAAAATCAAATGGCTTTTCAGAAATTTGCCGTAACACCTGGGTTTGGAGTGGGTGGTACAATATTTAAGCCTAACCAGCTTGCATTGCTAGGTTCCATCGTAGGGGAAGATGCCCAGATTGAAATGACGACATTCAAGCAGCTTTATGTGGCATTGCAAGAAGAACGTGTGCAAGAAGTGCAGAAACAATTGCAGGAAGCAGGCTTGGAGATTCACCCTGCAGGCTTTTATTCGAAAAGTTTAATTGCATGCAATTTTTGCAGAGGAGCAGAGGATGCAGGGTTGGATGTAGCCGAAACACTCGATAAGGCAATTGTCGGTCATCCAGTTCCCAGTCCATTGAAGATTGGTTATGCAGGTTGTGCGCTCGGTACGAGCGAGCCTTTACTAAAAGACATTGCTATCGTGAAAATGAAAGATAGATATGATCTCTATGTTGGTGGCGATGCCAAAGGTTTGAAGGCGCGGCTTGCGCAGTTGTTAGTACCTGGCCTTAGAGCAGAACAGCTTATTCCTGCAGTCACCCGATTGATTACAGACTTTCAGCAGAACGGAAAAAAGAAAGAGACCTACGCCAGATATGCGGAACGTATATCGCTGGAAAAATTACGAGAAGTTGCTGAAGCAGCTTAATATTTCAGAGGGGACTACTAGTGAAAGAACAGTATAAGGTTGGTGCTGAGCGGTATTTTAGGAAAATCCAATTTAGTTATATCTTATAATCGCTGTATAAATAAAGTAAATGGATGCCAAGGAAATAGTATAGCAGTCCGAAGTTATTTTAACTTTGTACTGCTATACTGTAATTCTTAGATAAAAACTAAAGCGATATGCATTTTCAAAATATTACAAAGGATATTTCAAGGATCTTAAGATCTTGACATTGCACTTTTTAATACACTACAATAAGTAGTGTATTTTTTCAATTCCGTTCATGAAAAGGAAAAGTTCAGTGAAAACATTCTATCATTTTTTTCTTCTATTCGTCTCGTTCATATTCGTTTTTCAAAATACGGTATATGCAACGAAAGATGATCAGCATTTTTCGCTCAACAGCGAAGCTGCTATCTTAATTGACGGAGCAACAGGCACCATATTGTATGAAAAAGAAAGTAATCGCTTAATGTATCCCGCAAGTATCACGAAAATCGTAACAGGGATAATAGCTATAGAAGAGGGCAATTTGGACGATATTGTAACCGTTAGCGAAACAGCTAGAAATGTTATTGGTACGAGAGTTTATTTACTTGAAGGGGAACAGGTTACATTATTAAAACTTGTCCAAGGACTGCTTATTAATTCAGGCAATGATGCGGGAACAGCGATTGCGGAATATTTTGATGGAAGTGAAGCCCAATTTGCAGAACGTATGAATCAATTTGTCAGGGATACGGTTGGAGTTAAGAACACAAATTTTCAAAACCCGCATGGGCTATTTGATGAAAAACATCAAACAACTGCTTATGATATGGCAATTATTACGCAATACGCGATGAAAAACCCGATATTTCGTTCCATCGTTGGAACAAAGGAAATGGAGTGGATCGGGAAAGGATGGGAAACAACACTCTATAATCATAACAAACTACTATGGCGATACGAAGGAACAACAGGTGTAAAAAACGGATATGTGAGTCAGTCCGGAAACACGTTGGTTGCCTCTGTCAAGAGAGGGAATTCAGAATGGATTGCCGTTACCTTGAAAGCCGATTCGTCAGAATTAGCTTACGGTGATATGGTAAAATTGTTCGACTATGGATTTGAACATTTTCAAACCAATAAGATTACTTTAAATCCCTCAGCATTTGAGTCTTATATCGACCGTTTTGTAATCCCGGAACAATTAATCTTTACAAGCGATAAAGACGAAAAATTTGATATCCAGATCGATGATTCTGCTTTCCTAATCGTTGTTTTGAACTTTGACGGAAAAAAAATATATTCAAAAGAATTGGAAATCAATAATAATAAAGAACTTAAACGAGATAATACGGAAGATCCTTCAATTGAAAAAAAGGCAGCATCATCCCCATTCAGCACCAGTATAACATTTATGTTTATGTTAATTCTTACGGTCGTTATTCTAATCTTAAGGAAAAAGAGAAAGCAAAAAAAATTATCTAAACAAATTTTCGAAAATTAGAGAAAAATCCAAATAAAAAAAGAGGGATAACTGAAAGGGGGACAACCGTCCCCCTATCTCAGTCAAGCTGCCATTTTTCTGCATTCTTCAGCGCATTTTCTGCAAAGTTCGGCGCAGTGTTGGCAGTGTTCGTCTTTAAACTTCGCACATTCCGCCGCACAAGCATCACAAATGCTTGCGCAGATATTACAGATTTGTTTGGCATAGGGACTGTTACGTGACATGAATTGAGATGAGATTGAGCAAATATCTGCACAATCCCGCAGCAACTGAATGCATTGAATTCTTGCCTGCACATCCGGTTCATTCAAACACGCGGTTAGGCAATGTTCACAAGCTTGTACGCAGGCATTACATGTGTCGATACAAGATTGGTGATGCTGTGCAGTATGCGTTGTGACTGGCATGGAATAACACTCCTCCTTATATCGTTGGTTACTTCTTGATGTATAATTCCCAAATGATACATCTATATTCGTGAGGGCAGAGAACCATCTTCCTTTCATTTAATTAATCCGGAAAGATATTATAAAAACATCACCCCTTGCTTGGTTTTAAGGTCATCACGATTTGACCAAACTGTTAATATTAACAGGATTACCTTATGAAGGGGAACTATGTCATTGAAGCGAAGCGATCGTAAAGATATGCTGATTACATTTTCATCGGCTTTTGCTTTTTTAGTATATGAAGTATTCCTCTCCCGTTTTTTTTCGGTGATACTGGATTATAACTTCGTCTTTTTAACGATTTCCCTGGCAACATTAGGAATCGGTCTTGGCGGGTTTTTAGCCTACAAATCTTCAGGATTCGTCTTTAGAAACCGCAATGAATGGTTAGGGCTATTTGCTATCCTGTTGATTATTTCAGTTTTAACAATATATGTGCTTCCTTATCAGAATATATGGTTCTATTCGGCTGTAGCACTTTTACCTTTTTTCGCGGGTGGTTCGTTGCTTGCCGCAATCATGCAGGGGCAACGTGAAAATATTCGGACGATATATTTTTTCGATTTAGCCGGTGCCGGAATTGGTGCGGTATTTTCTATATGGTTAATGGATGTACTAGGTCCGATCGAAATGGTCAGTCTAATATCAGCGGCGCTAGTGTTCATTAGTTTTGTTTGCAGCGTCAAAACCGCTGCAAACCCATTAAAATATATATATATAACGGGTCTTGCTATCTTGATTTTCAACTTAGTTCAACCTTTTACTAACTTTCTTCCATTTCGTGCTTACCAAACGAGCCCGGCAAATTTGTTTTTAGGTGAAAAAGACACTCACATTGTTTATTCGGATTGGAATTCATTTTCTCGCACAGATGTATACGACGCGGGAGATGGGCAATTGTTATATATCACGATCGATGGCGGAGCAGTATCGCCAATTTCGAAATATACAGGCGATTTGCAGCAGGTCGATTATTTGCGATGGACAACGAGTTTTCTTGCTTTTCAAGATGTTACAAAAGAACGGGTCTTAATTATTGGTGCTGGCGGGGGACAAGAAGTCCTGACTGCAAAAATGGCCGGTTTTGAGCAGATTGAGGCAGTCGATATCAATCCAGGAAGTTTTCGGGCTGTTGAGGCAATGTCATCTTTTTCAGGCAATGTATTTAAACAGCCTGGCGTTAGGGAAATTGTATCCGATGGCCGTAACTATATCCGGCAAACCCAAAATCAGTATGACTTAATTTACTTATCGTTGGTAAAAAAGGAGTCAGAAAACGCTTTGGGTATGACCTTAACAGAAAACTATATGTTTACAGTTGAAGCGGTAGGAGAATATCTAAAGAAGTTAAAGCCGGGCGGAAGACTTGCCTTTCTGCTTCATAACGAAATGGAATTGGCGAAGGTTATGACTGCTGTTGAAAAATCCCTTAAAAGCGAAGGGGTTACCAACAATCGAATAAGTGATCACATTGCAGTGATTGGTACGTTTCAGCATCTTGGACACGAGGTTTGGGGTATGGGGGGAAGCGTGATAACACGGCCTCTGTTGATCATTAACAAGCGGCCGATTTCGTTAATGTTAGCCAACCGTTTAAAATCGGAAACGGAGAGCATACAGCAAATTCCGATTCACATTCCTCATGTAAATGATCAATACTCTTCGTTAAGTAAGTTATTAGCCGATCAGAAAGTCAACTTGGCTGCGAATAGCGACGATATGCCGTTCTTTTATAACAAAACAGGAAAAATCCCCTATTCGTTTATTTGGATCGTAGTTCTGACATTTTTGTTCGTATTTGTCTTTGCTAGAATAACGAAAAACGGATACGGAGGGACCGCCTATTTTTCAGGTATTGCCATCGGTTTTATTATCATTGAAACAACGCTTGTGCAACGGCTTATTTTACCGTTAGGCCATCCTACGTTGTCTTTTGTATTGGTTCTGGGTATTTTACTGATTGCCGGTGGAATCGGGAGTTTGTTATCCGGGATATGGTTCAATGGACAAACGAAACGATTTGTCCCTTTACTGATAATAACAATTCTTGCGATAGGAGTGAATTCGGGAATTACTTGGTACAATGAGCAAATGTTTTATTTGCCTTTGATTTATCGAATAGCAGTTGCAGCGATATTGTTATTCCCGCTGGGCTTTTTTATGGGTATGCCCTTTCCTTATGGTTTAACTCAAGTTTCGGAACGGCAGACGGCGGTAAGTTGGGCGATAAACGGATTGATGACAGTAGCCGGTTCCCTTCTTTCCGTAATGATTTCCATGACAATGGGATTTACCGTTGCAATGATGATCGGGGCCGCTGTTTACGGATTGCTATACATTGTGCATCCGAAATTGGTTTATAAATAAGTGAGAACAGGTAGTTACAATTATCCAAATATATACTACAATATGTAGTGTATTAAATTTTTAAATTTATTATGAGTGGTTGTACAACGGGAGAGGCAGAAAGTATGTTGAAAACTCTGAAGTACATATTTGCAACAATATTAGTCATCGGCCTTGTTATGACAAGCGCGTTCTTTACGTTGTTATTGTATTTAAAGATAACTGATCAGGAGTTTTTGATAGGTTCTAATCCCGATGACATGCGACAATCCGTCGCTATCTTAACTGAAAATAAAGATGATTATAATGAAAGTGATAATGTTGATCAGAAAAAAGAAAAGCTCGAATCGGCCTTTATTGACGCACCTGTCGTTCTTCAGTTACCCGAACTTTATAACGGATGTGAAATTGCAACATTAACGATGATGTTCAATTTTTACGGCATCGATAAAAGTAAAATGGATTTGCTTCCCGAACTAAAACAGGATCCTACGCCTATTGAGTATAATAAAGACGGAAGCATCCGCTATTGGGGAAACCCGAATTTAGGTTTTGTAGGAGATATAACAGGCAAGAAAAAAGGATACGGTATTTATCACACGGCATTATTTGAATTACTTATCAAATATATTCCAACCGGAATTGATTTTACCGGAAAAGACTTTGATGAACTGGAGCAACAAGTATCTGACGGTTTTCCGGTTCTGGTTTGGACAACCGTTTCATACACGAAGCCGTCTGAAAAGCAATGGATGGTGTGGGATTCCCCACTTGGGCCGATCCGGACGACGTTTCAAGAGCATACGGTGCTCTTGGTCGGTTACGACAATGATCATGTGTTTATAAACGACCCGCGAAAAAATCAAAAAGGAATTAAAGTCGATAAGAAACAATTTATTGAGAGTTGGGAAGCCTTAGGAAAACAGGCGCTATCCTACAGAGTAGATTAATTGCGAGGATGATAGGGTATGAAGAGCATTTTAATAGTCGATGATGAGGAAAAAATCCGCGATGTCATTAGTTCTTATTTGGTAAAGGAGGGGTACAACGTCGTTGAGGCGGGAACGGGTATAGAAGCCTTATCGTTTATCGAATCAACGGCAATCGACTTGGTCATACTGGATTTGATGCTTCCGGATATTCCTGGAGAAGAAGTATGCCAAAAAATTCGTCAGCAAAGCTCCGTTCCCATTCTTATGCTTACCGCAAAGGTTTCAGAAAATAATCGGATACAAGGTCTTTCGCTTGGTGCAGATGATTATTTGATTAAGCCTTTTGATGTTCGAGAGTTGGTTGCCAGGGTTAGGGCAATCCTTCGACGTTCCGATGACAGTTATTTACTTGCTGATCGCGTCTCTTTTAACGATGGCGAGCTTATTATCGATGTTTTACGCCATGAGGTATATTTAAATGGAGCTCCGATTGTGTTAACTCCGAACGAATATAAACTGCTGATGGTTTTAGCCCGACATCCTCAAAGACATTTTACAAGAGAAGAATTGGTGGAAAAAGTGTATGGTTTTGATTATGCGGGGGATGTTCGGTCCATTGATCAGCATGTTAAAAATTTACGTCAAAAAATTGAGCCGGATCCTAAAAAACCGGAATATATCGTTACCCTTTACGGTGTTGGGTATCGCTTTATGGGTGGTACTAGATGAGAAAAACCGGATTGCGTGCCCGCCTTTCCTTCATTTTTATTTTTACGGTGGCAGCCATACTCGTATTCGTTAGTATAAGTCTTATATTTGAGACGCATTATCACTTCTTGATGTATCAGAACCAGTCGATGGGAATGACTCACGATTTTTCTCAGCTTATTTATCATTTAGAACAAGCATTGATTCAATCCATCGTTTGGACATTTTTGGTAGCGCTTCTTTTGACCATCGGTATTAGCTTATATATAGCGAAACGAGTATCTGCGCCGCTGATCACAATGAAACATGTTGCGGAAAAAATGACACATGGACATTTAGAATCAAGGTCAAACATTAAAGGAAATGACGAGTTGGCGGATCTGGGAGCCTCATTAAATCGACTTGCAGAACAATTGCAAAATCAGGAACATTTGCGCAAAATAATGACTCAAGATATTGCACATGAATTGCGTACTCCGCTTGCAACGTTAAAAAGTCACATGCAAGCATTCCAAGATGGAGTTTGGCAACCGACACCGTCGCGGATTCAAGCCTGTTATGAAGAAATCGAGCGATTAATTCGTTTGGTTGCTGATTTGGAGCAACTCACACATATAGAATCCTCCCAATTTCGATTATCTTTGAAACAAGAAGACATAAGTAAGTTGATCCAACATGGAGTAAGCGTGGTATCAGCTGCCTACATGCAAAAAAATGTTCAACTCATAGTCAAAAGTGCTCCCTCAATCATCATACAGGTTGACAAGGAACGTCTTATTCAAGTTCTTGTTAATCTGTTAAGCAATGCTTTGGAATTTACCCCGGAAAATAGATATGTGGAAATAAAAGCGACGGATAAGGGGGAAAGTGTTCTTATCACTGTGAGTGATACTGGATCAGGTATTTCGCCTAAAGATTTGCCATATGTTTTCGAACGGTTTTATCGGGGGGACAAATCGCGAAATCGAAAATCCGGGGGTGGAGGTATTGGTCTTACAATCGTGAAAAAAATAGTCGAAGCCCACCATGGATCGGTATGGATTGAAAGCAACCATGGAACTATTGTTTATATTCAACTTCCTAAAAATTTGGATTAGTAACTGAAGGAGAAGAGATAAATATGGCCAGTAAGAAAAAAGGATCTTCTTTGAGTATAGGGTGGGTATTTTCGATCGTTATGATTGGAATTTTAGGCGTGGCTGTCTGGGGAATCATAAATAGGACAAGCTCAGCGGACGAGTTAAAACCCGGCTCGGCAACGCATCCTCATGTCTTTAGCTATTCTGCAGATGAATCAACTGTCTGGTTAGGAACGCATACAGGTGTTTATGAATATAACAACGGGAAATGGTTACGCACATTACAACCTTTGCAAAGTAACGACGTAATGGGACTGGAAATCGATCCAACAAATCCGGAAAAAATGATAGTTTCCGGTCATGGTTTTGTTAAGCGATCATTAGACGGTGGAAAGACTTGGGATGTGGCCGAAGACGGGCTACCGAATAAACAAAAACCAAATGAACCGGATGCGCACCTTTTGGCCATGGATACAAATAACCCTGAGCATCTTTATACAATGCTTGCTGGTCCAGGAGACAATCTGTATGAATCCAACAACGGTGGGAATACCTGGACGAAGGTAGGTGTTATTCCTCAAGCTGCATATTCTATAGCAATTGCACCCGGTCAATCTTCATCCATTATTGCCGGCACAGAAAGCGGGCTGTACCGTTACGATATAATGGATAACAATATAAAAGAGACGAAGATCGGTAATGAGCCGACATTTCAAATTTTTATTACGCCAACCGGGGAAATCATTACTATGAATGAAAGCAGATTTCAAAGATCGAACGACTTAACAACTTGGAAGCCAATGCTAGTCGATTTGAATGGAGAAATGCCGCTTGGGATCAAAGGTTCGAAGAAAGACGCCAACCGTCTGTTAATTGTGACTGAAAGGTATTCGGTATATGAAAGTAAAGACGGTGGTGAGAGCTGGGCGAAAACAAAATAACAACCTGCAAAAAACAGCCTGATTTTACGCTAATTTAAGGCGTAAGATCAGGCCATTTAAGGTTATTCAGGCTTATTGCCGGCATTCGGATCAGGTACAAAATCGCTCTTATAGTCGGTATATTGCAAATGCGTAACCATACCTGCTGCAGCATGGTGAAGTTCGTGACAGTGGAACATCCAGTCTCCTGGATTATCCGCAACAAAAGCCACTTCGTATTCTTCTCCTGGTTTCAAATTAAGTGTGTCTTTCACGATGGGTGAGCCTTCTATAGGCTTACCGTTCTTGCTAAGAACTTGGAAGAAATGACCATGAAGGTGCATGGGATGATCGTCGGTCTTGGAATTATTGACTAATCGGACTTTGACGAGGTCTCCCTTTTTGACTTTGATTTTCTCAGTGTCGGGATATGTTTTTCCATTAATCGTATAGACCTGCTGTCCACTCTGTTGATCCGTATTCAGATCCATCGTGTACTCTAAATCATATTTTTGGTCCAATGTGAACACTGAATTTGATGATTGCCCATAACGTGTCAAATCAAGGATTGGCAGCGCGGCAGTTTCGTTTGGCTTGTCTGTATCTGCGTTTGCGCCTTCGTAGGCAATGATGGCCTTCATGCCTTTCACACGCGGATCATCTCCGTGATCTTCGATATACCATTGCCCGGGGTTGTTCGCTTCAAATTCGAGATCGTAGCGTTCTCCCGGAGCAATCGAAATGACCTGATCATTGATAGAAGCAGGATTGTTGATCGGTTGTCCGTCAGTAGAGACGACTTTAAATTCGTGCCCATGTAAATGGATATTATGCGAAAGTAATCCAGCGTTAACGAGTCGAATGCGAACTTTTTCGCCCTTTTTCACTATAAGTTTATCAATCGAGTCTCCCGACTTCCCATTGATTGAATATATATCGTACATACTCATATCATGACCTTCAGCCGAAGAACCGTGAGCATCATCACCCATATTTCCATGGTCCATGTTATTTTCACTCGATGCCTGGTCTTTTGAAGAATCCATATTCATGTTGCTATGATCCATCGATGACATATCCATGTTCATGCTGCTATTGTCCATTGATGACATGTCCATATCGCCCATGCTCATCCATTCATCTAAAACTAACGTATAATCCCGATCCACTTTCTCATCTGTTCCTTCAACAATAAACGCACCGTAGAGGCCCTTATCCACTTGATTAGCACCGTCTTGATGAGAATGGTACCAGTAAGTGCCGGGAACAGTAGCTTTAAATTCATAGACAAATGACTTCCCAGGTTGTACAGCATTTTGAGTTACACCCGGAATGCCGTCCATTTCGTTGGGAACAGGTAAACCATGCCAATGTATCGTAGTGGGTTCAGGCAAATCGTTTTTTAATGTGATTTTGACGGTGTCGCCTTGTTTAACACGAAATTCGGGGCCTGGCACAGAGTTATTAAATGTCCATACAGGCAACGTTTTTCCAGGAGTGATTTCTAAATTGCTTGTTTTTGCGGTAAGCGTAAATTCCTTCCCCTTTAAGGTTGTCATCTTTGATGTTTTATCTTGTGTATTTACATTAGACTGATTGCTGCTATCCGTATTGGTCATACCGGATTGATTCATGTTCGAGTGATCCATTCCTTCCATCGAATCCTTCGAATCAAAGCAGGCTGTAAGCAAAACAGCAAGTATTGCAAAAACGAATACTAATTTAAAACGTGTACCAATCTTCATAATGCTTCCTCCCTATCCTCAATACTTTTGTCTATAACATTTATCACAAACTAATCATAATACATGATTATGTAGAACTTATGTAGGGAGGCCGGATTCATTTTTGCCCGATTTGTGAGCGATTGACACAGTGTATTTAATAGACTACAATTTGTAGTGTGGGGGGGCAGAAAATGACAAATGTGAAGAAGTTTAATGTGAATGAAGAAGGATTAAATCGTTTTTTCGGCCCACTCGAAGCCAAGATTATGAACATATTGTGGTTGTCCGATGGTATGAGTATCAAGGATGTGCAGTCAATTTTAAATCAGGAAAGTCCTATTTCGTTTAACACAGTGATGACCGTAATGAATCGATTGCTGGAAAAAGGGCACCTTAGTAAAGATACACGTGGAAAAGGCAGGAATAGGGTGACAGTTTTCGAACCTGTGCAAACGAAAGAACAATTTCTGCACGTACAAACTAAGGCGGTTACAGATGGCCTCATTCAAGAATTTGGTGATCTTGTTGTGGGACACATGATTGATGCGTTGGAGGATGCCGACTCTGAATTGATCAATAAATTATCGGATAAATTAAATCAACTGAAAAGCAGGAAAGATTTATGAATCCTGTATTCCGAATAAATTTCATTTTCGGTTCCTTGTTACTCGTCGGTGTTATGATTTTAGTACAAATGGGCCTATATATAGCGCATCAACTATGGGATGTTCGCCTTCCCTGGAACTTTTTCCAATATTGTATAAGTGCATTAAAGGAAGAAACCGTAGCCCATAATGTCATAAAATTTTTGATCAACGTGATCATTTTATATACGTTTGGGAAAATGATCTGGCGTCTTTACAAGCAATTACGTTTAACCCAAAAATGGCTCAGGGTGTTTCATAGCAAGAAACATACGAAACTTACCAAACAACTGAATGATAAGTATAAAAAGTGGGGGACAGAGTTCATTGTTGTTAATGATGAGAAGTTTATTGCTCTAACAATAGGATTCTTCCAGCCCCGAATTATTGTTTCAACCGGAGTATTGAGCATGTTTTCCAATCATGAAGTAGAAGCCATTCTGCTTCATGAGTGGTACCACTGCCGGAATCGTGACCCATTGAAAATGTTCCTGTTAGCTTTGATCCTTGACGGGTTAGGGTATATACCGACGATGAAGGCGATGGTACGTGATTTTAAGACATGGAAGGAATTGCTTGCCGACCGATTCGCCATTAAGCAAATGGGGACGGAGTATTATTTAGGCAATGTTCTACTAAAGCTATCAAAAGTAGGCAAGATGCAGCACTCTACTGCAGTTGCTTACTTTGCAGAAAATGCAATCAATTATCGAATTATGCAAGTTCTTGAACCGAAACAGCGGATCCATGTTCCCATGTCTGACTTTAAACCGTTGTTACTGACCCTATCTCTTATATTTATTATGAGTAGCATTATTTTAGGTGGGTGTTCGTAAGCCCGCCCTTTTCAAAACAATTTACACTACAATCAGTAGTGTGAAAAGGGAGGTAACCTTTTTGAATGCTGCAGATTTAAGCATTTGGCTTGTATTTGGCGCAGGTCTTTTATCATTTATTTCGCCCTGCTGTCTTCCATTGTATCCTTCTTATCTATCATACATTACAGGTATTTCTGTAAAAGATTTGCAAGAAGGTAAAGGAATGCTCCACCGGCAAGCGATGATGCATACGGTGTTTTTTATGATCGGTTTCTCAATTATTTTTATTGCTCTCGGTATCTCAGTTAGTTTCATAGGAAACTTATTTACTGATTATCAAGACCTGATACGCAAACTTGGAGGTATTATGGTCGCTGTTATGGGTCTGGTTATGCTTGGAGTTTTTACACCCAAGTTCTTAATGAAAGACGCGAGAGTTACTTTCAAGAACAAGCCAGTTGGTTATTTTGGTTCCGTACTTGTCGGGATAACGTATGCGGCGGGTTGGACACCCTGCGTCGGACCAATTTTGTCGGCGGTGATTATGCTTGGAGTGGCCAATCCGAATCAGGCAATTATCTATACCGTTGCTTACACAATTGGTTTTGCTATTCCGTTTTTCGTGATGGCATTCTTTATCGGACGATTAAAATCGATACTTAAATATTCAGGCATCTTGATGAAAATTGGTGGGGCCTTGATGGTATTGACCGGAATTCTGTTGTATACGGACCAAATGACAAAAATTACGATTTTCTTGATTCAGTTATTCGGTGGATTTACAGGATTTTAAAAGGAAGTAGTATGCTGGAAAATATAACTTTTTGAATATGGTAATGGAGAGAAGGAAAAGGATGAAAAAACAATGGATAGTGCTAGCGACTATTGTTGTTCTCACCGTTGCGGCTGTTTATCAATCGCCATCACCAAATAATAAGGAAGAACTGCCCAAAGTAGGGTATCGAGCCCCGCAGATTTCACTAACTGGACTTGATGGGAAGGCGTATTCTTTTGATGACTTGAATGGCAAACCCGTTGTTATTAACTTTTGGGCATCATGGTGCGGCCCATGCAGGATTGAGGCGCCCGATTTGGTGAGACTGTATGAAAAATATAATGAACAGATCGAGATTTATGCAGTAAACGTTACTGTCGGCGACAGTATTGATGGAGCAAAAGCTTTTGTGGAGGAATACGGTTTTGATTTCCCCGTTTTACTGGATCCGGAAGGAACAGTGTCTGGGCGATATCAGATCAGGCCAATTCCAACAACCTTTTTTGTAAATGGGAAAGGCGTCATTGTGGATCAGGTAATCGGAGTTGTAGATTCCCGAGATTTGGAAAGTAAATTTAAGCGACTTATTCGTTAGGGGGCAAAGGGTTATGCCGGAAATACTGCAATTTGGACCCTTTATGATTAAATTGGACTGGCTGCTGATGGGGTTTTCAGGAATGGTTGGCTACTATGTACTGCAAAAGCTAATCAAAAACTCCCCTTTCTATGATCGTCCAATTCTTGATAAGCTTTTCAATAGTTTTATTATCGTATTCTTCGTCTGGAAATTCAGCCCCTTGCTTTTCTCGCCGTCTATTTTATGGAGTAACCCGTATCGATTAATTACTATGATTGGTTCTTCAACGGGATTATGGATAGGAGTTACGGTTGCCGTATTTTACATGACCATAAGTATACGGCGATTGAAAGTTCCGGCTTTTTTTATTGGTGACCTGCTTGCTATTGGAACCATCACGTCAGTCCTCGTATACAGTTTGATTGGATGGCAATACGGTTCGGCTACTTCGTTGCCTTGGGGAATTTCGATTGAAAGCCCTCAGTTTAAATATCATCCTATCAATGTTTACATGCTGTTTATTACAGTTCCCATGCTCATTTACTTGTGGAGACAACGGTCGAAGGTCGGTTCGGGAAACATAGTTGTTCTGTTTTTAACTTATTTTGGTGCAGGCTTGATGCTAGTGTCGTTATTTAAGCCGAAAGCAATTTTTCTACTAGGGTTATCTGGACAACAAATCGTGTATTTGTTGATGATGGCAGCGGGATTTATATCTTCCATGTTCTTAAACAGATTGAAACATCATGAACAGACATCAATAAGCGAAAGGGATGAAGATCAACATGATGCCGCGTGGGTATTATCTTCTGATCCAGGAAATGCTGTTGCTGACCAAATCCGATCTGAAAATTCGAGCAAAGAGAACAGGACAATATTTTCAGATTAAACAAGATGCATTATCGTTTATACAAACAGAATGGTTTGAAGCGCTCTGCTTTGCGGTGGATTTAGACCCGGATGCGGTAAGGGACTGTTTTTTTGGGCGAACGCCTAATTTGCAAAACAATTATAGGGCAAGGTAGGGTATAGGATGAGAGTGATTCTTTTTTCGATTGGCGATTTCCAAGTTCGATCATATGGATTGGTCGTTGCTTTAGCCATCATGTTGGCCATGGGTGTGGCGTATTATTTAGCAAAAGGGACAACATATCGCAAACATATTCCAAACATGATGTTTTATGTACTAATCGGAGCAATCTTGGTTGCAAGAATTTGGCATGTGTTCTTCTTCCAATGGGACTATTACTCCAAACATTTAGTGGAGATACCTGCTATTTGGAACGGAGGTATTGCCATTCAAGGAGCGCTAGTAGGTGGATTTATCGCTGCGGCGATTTACGCCCGAGTGGCTCGGATTTCATTTTGGGAGCTGGCGGACACGATGGCGCCAGCTATTATATTTGGCCAGGCTATCGGTCGTATCGCTTGCTTTTTAAATGGAGATGCGTATGGATCACCTACAGGCTCAAGTTTTGGCATCGTTTATCCGGAAGGCACAATGGCATATGCCGAATACGGTCCGCAACCACTTTGGCCAGCCGAGATATGGGAAGGTCAGTGGGATTTCATTGTATTTGCGATTTTATTGATCATGAAAAATAAAACATGGCCTAAAGGGTTTTTGTTCTTATCTTATAACATCTTGTATGCGATCGGAAGGTTTATGCTGGAGTTTTTAAGAGGTGACTCTCCTAGATATCTTTTTAATTGGACAGCAGGACAATGGACGAGTGTAGTTGTGATTGTAATTAGTCTGGTAATCATGATGATCTTCACTTTAAGACAGAAACGAAAAGACCCCGAAGATCTTTCGCCCAAGTTAGAACAAATTCATTAAAAGGAGGGTCGCTTGTGATAAGAAATAAGTGGTTTGTCTTACTTGTATTGATTGTAGTTATGTTAGGAGCGGCCTCCATCAAGTTTTTAACAACGAACAAGTCCCTAGAAACTATACCTGAACTGCAAATCGTGGATACTAAGATGCTCACGAATATGATCAACAGTAAAAAAGATATGGTCATTGTCGATTTAAGGGAACCCGAATTATTTTCCAATAGTAGAGTACCCAACTCGATAAACATTCCTTTTGAGGAGATTCAGTTGAGGTATACTGAACTGCCTAAGGATAAGGAAATTGTCTTTGTGTGTCATACCGGTCGTATGGGAGTGGAAAGTGGGAACCTTTTGTTAGAGAATGGTTATAACCAGGTTTATAATCTTGACGGCGGTATGGCTAAATGGACGGGGGACCTCGAGAAGTAACTATCCGTTAAAATACGAGCACGTTAAGAAGGAGGACTAGCGGTTGAAAAACATTTATAAAGCAATTCTAATCCTTCTCATTGCCTCAGTCCTTGGTTCTTGTTCAATGATGGGAATGATGAATCGATCAGAACCCACAAGTGAAAAAAGACAACGGAAAGAAGTGGATATTAATCAGTTTTCAATACTTCCAATCGATGATACCTTTTATACAAGGCCTCAAATCGAAGGCGATAAGATCACATATAATATCGTTGCACAAACAAGAGGTCTCGTCGGGAATAAAACTAAACCTTTATTCCTATAACGGAACTGTACCCGGCCAAGAAATCCGTGTAAAAGTAGGGCAGCAGGTAGAAGTCAATTTGAAGAATGAGCTGGATCAGCCCGTAACCATCCACTGGCATGGATATCCTGTTCCGGTAGATATGGATGGAGTACCCGGGGTAACACAGAACGCAGTGAAACCTGGAGAGAGTTTTCAGTATTCATTTACAGCAACCGTTCCAGGCACCTATTGGTATCATTCCCATTACAAAAGTGCCGAGCAAGTGGATCTTGGGTTATATGGTGCACTGATCGTGGAGGGCGACCGGCAAACGGAGTTGGACCGAGATTATACGTTTATCCTGGATGAGATGAATAGTAAGGGAAAAGCAGGATCAAAGGGTATGATGGGAAGCTCCAATGATGATCTTTTCACTGTAAATGGCAAGTCTGGTGATTTGATTTCTGCGTACGAAATTCAAACGGGTGAGAATGTGCGGTTGCGTTTTATAAATGCAGGATATATAACCCATTATATGAACTTGGGTTCGATCGAATATAGAGTCGTGGCGGTTGATGGGCAGGCAGTAATGGATCCGCAAATAATCCAAAATAAGCTTTTGCCCGTTGGACCAGGGGAAAGATACGATGTGGAATTTACTGCGCCCGATAGCAGCTTTTTTATAAGAGAGATGTTAAATACGCCTGCTGCAGATGGATTAATCATTCCATTAATTAATAGAACATCCAAGAAAACATTGGATGAAACGGAGTATGACGGAATCTTTACATTGACTGGATCCGGGATTGCAACAGAATATGCTTCTCTTGCATCAAATAAATATGATCAAGAATACAAGATGGTGCTGTCGCATGGAATGAAAGGAATGGGGATGATCTATACAATTAATGGAAGGACATATCCTGATATCGATCCGCTT
The DNA here is from genome assembly GCF_055379675.1 of Paenibacillus sp. JCM 9796. Lineage (NCBI taxonomy): Bacteria > Bacillati > Bacillota > Bacilli > Caryophanales > Paenibacillaceae > Paenibacillus > Paenibacillus sp. JCM 9796. Next base: position 2,015,709 of record NZ_AP043723.1, on the reverse strand, counting down.
GATGTGAAGAGAGGGGATATTATTAAAGTAACATTAGAAAGCAAAGATATGATGTTCGATCATCCTATGCATTTGCATGGACACTTTTTTCAAGTATTAAGTAAGGATGGCTCACCGGTTGAAGACGGGGCGATCTTCAAAGATACACTTGTTGTAAAACCGGGCGAGAAGTATGAGTTGGCTTTCATTGCAAATAATCCCGGAGAGTGGATGTTTCATTGCCACGATCTCAACCATGCGAGTTCTGGGATGATGACATCAGTACTTTATGACGGGTATGCAATTCCGAGCCATATTGATCAATCGCAGCCGAGCGAGTAAGATTAGCGTGTTTCTACGGACATTAAGGAGTGGTCATCATTGAACGAATGTTGTCAATCATCATCGTTGGAAAAGTCGAATCTTAATTATTGCCCTATTTGTCAGCAAAAGGGCAAGAACGTTCCTCTTATTACACTCAAAGCAATGCTTATACCAAAAGCCTTAGAAACCATAGACAGTGAATTGATATACACATTCTGCTCAAATTCCTCATGTGAAGTAGTTTATTTCAGCAATGATCAAACTTACGTTTCAGACGACCTCAAAATATCTGTATTTCAGAAAAACAAGGCTTTGAATGTGCCGGTTTGCTACTGTTTTGGATGGACGAGAAAACGCCTAACGGAAGCAACTCTAAAAAACCAACGCCCCATAGAACATATACGCATGCAGGTACAAGCCAAGCGTTGTGGCTGTGAAGTTAATAACCCGCAAGGGTCTTGTTGTTTGGGTAATGTAACCTCATTTATACGCAGCATTAACACGGATAAAAATCCTACGTCTTAATATCAATATTGTTCTATAATGGATGAACACGAACGGCAGAGATCATTCCAGCCTCCTGATGGCCAGGCAATGTACACACTGCTCGGTATTCACCTGTTTTCTCCAGAGTGGCGATTACACTGCTTCTTTGCCCTGGTTTTGCATGGACATGAATATCAGTTCCGACAATTTCAAAGTCATGTTCAACATTTCCCGCGTTATACAAAATAATCTTTATTTTTTCGTTCGCATTCATGTGGATTGTGGATGGGGAAAATGAAAATTCATTCGCTATTATTGCGAGTTCATTTTTGGATAGGTCTGGTAAATTCTTCTCTAGTTGGTGTTCATGCGTAGCGTTAGGATCAGCTGTATTATTGTATTGTTTACCGTAGTAGTTATTGTGTAAATCGCTCCCTACACCCAAAATAATTATGACTGCAAACAAAACGATTACGGCAAACATAGAGACTGGTTTGGACAATAATGATGATCTTTTCTGTAAATGTTCTAGCTTTATTTCTCCCTGTAACATCAGAAATAAAAGAAACAGCACACCGGTACAAAGAACTGACATGATTTTTATGGCTGCAATTGTATATGATGTAGGGATCATGACCATAAACATTGTGCCCATCATGCCGCCCATGATACCCGATAAAAGTCCGTCCAATATGGCCATAATACTAATAGGGATTCCAGAAACTGTCCCGATGATTCCCCCGATTAACATACTAATTATTGTTGCATGAAAGATTTCACCCGGGAGCCATATAACGAGCAGCGTCCCTACGCCTAAACCGATTGTCATTCCCTGCACCATTGCAGCCATCATACCGGCCATACAGGATAAACGATGGCGGAAAACGATAATGAATCGAAGAATCCATATGGTTAAAACGGAATAAATACCCAGGAAAAAGAAAGTGTTCGTCATTTTTTGCCCTCCAGTAAATGATAGCTTGTATATTAAAAATATGTATGGAATGTCCTAAATATTAATGTGGAAAAAACTTGATTTCAACAACTTCTACACAGGGATCTCATAATTAGGAATTACAATTGAGTTATAAAAACTCATATAAGATAACCAAGAAAGGAAGTGAAGGTAAGATGAATTGGTACTGGTTGTTAATGCTTGTTTGTCCAATAATGATGATATGGATGATGAAAGGAATGCATGGCGATCATAAAGCCGGAAACTCAAATAACAGTCATTCTCTTGAACAAGTGACTAACGAGTTGAACGAATTAAAGGAACGGAATAACGAACTACATCGACAGGTTGAAAATTTGCAACAAAAACAGCATGTTTAAAATACGGAAGGGGCATATGCCTCTTCTTTGTATTTTTACATCGATTCTAAGCGCTATAACAAGGGACAAAAAAACTCCCTGGTTTGTAGCGCTTTTTCCATGTCGTGGAATTATACTCAAATATGGTTGAAGCCTTTTTTAAACACAGTCAAATTTTCATTTGAATGTATAAAAAGATCGTGCTATGATAATAATCAAATAAAGGTTTGATTGAAGGGGTGACGGAATGAGCAAAAAGGAAAAAGACACTTGTGATATTTACTGTTATGACGAACCCAAGGTTCAAAGGGTACAAAAATCGCTTGAAGGGCAAAATATTCACGGCATGGTCAAAATGTTTAAGGTATTAGCCGACGAAACACGTATGAAGATCGCCTTCGCCCTTTGTGAAGAAGATGAACTTTGCGTTTGCGACGTCGCGAATATTATCGGTTCAACAATGGCGACGGCTTCGCACCACTTACGGACGTTAAATCAACTTGGATTAGCGAAAAACCGTAAGGAAGGCAAATTAGTGTTCTACTCGTTAGAAGACGATCATGTTCGTCAATTGGTACAGTTAGCATCCACACATTCGGGGGATTTGATTACTAATGGCAAGTAATGTAGAAAATAACGCTATAAGTGAAGAAAATAAAAATGTTTTCCGCGTGCAAGGCTTTACATGTACCAATTGCGCGGGGAAATTTGAAAAGAACGTCAAGGACTTACCCGGTGTAAAGGACGCACAAGTTAACTTCGGTGCTTCAAAAATAACTGTTTACGGCAAGACAAGCGTTCAAGAACTTGAAAAAGCTGGCGCTTTCGAGAACTTAAAAGTTACGCCAGAAAAAGAACGTGTAGTCGAGAAGAAAAAACCATTTTGGTTAGCAAACTGGAATGTATTACTTTCGGTCGTTCTACTGGTTGCGGGTTATTTACTTGGTGAACAATACGGGGAAGAAAGCATTCTATCTTCAATAACATACGGCGCATCGATCATAATTGGCGGGTACGCATTATTCATTAAAGGTATAAAGAATCTTTTCCGTCTTAATTTTGATATGAACACGCTTATGACCGTAGCAATTATCGGCGCCGCGGCTATCGGCGAATGGGGCGAAGGCGCAACGGTCGTCATTCTATTCGCTATCAGTGAAGTTCTGGAACGCTACTCGATGGAAAAAGCCCGTCAATCCATTCGTTCCCTTATGGACATTGCACCGAAAGAAGCGCTAATACGTCGCGGTTCCGCTGAACTAATGGTTAACGTTGACGATATTCAAGTAGGCGATATTATGATCGTGAAACCGGGACAAAAACTTGCGATGGACGGCGTTGTTATTAAAGGGACATCAACGATTAACCAAGCCGCGATAACAGGCGAATCCGTTCCCGTATCTAAAACAATTGACGATGAAGTATTTGCGGGAACCTTAAACGAAGAAGGTTTGCTTGAAGTTAAAGTTACAAAATTAGTCGAGGATACGACGATTTCAAAAATTATCAACCTTGTCGAAGAAGCACAGGCGGAACGCGCACCTTCGCAAGCGTTCGTTGATCGGTTCGCGAAATACTATACGCCCGCGATTATGATTTTGGCGTTAGGTATTGCCGTTGTTCCTCCGCTTATCCTTGGTGGCGATTGGGGCGAATGGGTTTATAGGGGATTGGCGCTACTCGTCGTCGGTTGTCCTTGTGCGTTAGTTATTTCAACACCTATTTCGATTGTTACGGCTATTGGTAACGCGGCAAAGAATGGCGTTCTTATCAAAGGCGGTATTCACCTTGAAGAAGCTGGACGCCTTTCAGCAATCGCTTTTGATAAAACAGGTACTTTGACAAAAGGCTTCCCGGAAGTAACTAACGTTGAAACTTTCGGAACGATAGACGAAAAGGGATTGCTTGCTATCGCGGCAGTTATCGAAAAAGGGTCGCAACACCCGCTTGCTTCCGCGATTGTTCGAAAAGCTGAAAGCATCTGCGCCGATTTATCACTTACCGTTGAAGACTTTCAGTCCATTACGGGCAAAGGTGTAAAAGCGAAGGTAAACGGGGAATTGTATTACATCGGAAGTCCGAAACTTTTCACAGAACTTCATTCCAATATGAATGTTGAAACGAATCAGCGTATCGAAGTTCTTCAAAAGCAGGGGAAAACAGTTATGGTATTGGGTACTGAACAACAAGTTCTTGCCTTAATCGCCGTTGCTGACGAAGTACGCGATTCCAGTGAAGACGTTATCAAACAACTGCACGAAATTGGCATCAAGAAGACGATTATGCTTACGGGCGACAATCAAGCAACCGCCGAAGCTATCGGGCAACGACTGAATGTTACGGACGTTAAAGCCGATCTAATGCCACAAGATAAATTAGACTATATCAAGCAACTTCGCAAAGATTACGGCAATGTCGCAATGATCGGCGACGGCGTAAACGACGCGCCAGCGCTTGCGGCTTCAACGGTTGGTATCGCAATGGGTGGCGCCGGTACAGATACGGCACTTGAAACGGCAGATATTGCGCTTATGGCGGATGATTTAAGTAAATTACCATATACAATTCGATTAAGCCGTAAAACCCTAACGATAATTAAACAAAACATTACGTTTTCGCTCGGTATAAAACTTCTTGCATTGGCGTTTATTGTTCCCGGATGGCTTACGTTGTGGATGGCGGTTTTCGCCGATATGGGCGCGACGTTGATCGTTACGCTAAATAGCCTTAGATTGTTGAAGATCAGAAATAGTAAGTAATTGAAGAAGCCCCGCCACTTTCCGTTACATTTAAAGGTCAGCTAAGCGGGGGGTTCGCTTCGAATAGCGAAGGTCGGGCGGCAATAACTATCGGCTTCGGCGTTCGCTTCGTCTACGCTTCATTTCTCGATCTGCATGTTGTTTGTGGATGTTTAGTTCAATTAATGCGACTTTCTTCGACAATACACCCGCCACGGTCAACGAAGTATGGGATTTTCGGCGATGGGAGTATTTATATAGACGTTGGCCACTTCAAGCATCACAACTGAACTATTAAAAAAATTCTCATCATGTTGTTCCAGTAATCCATTCCGTTGTCCATTGCATTGATACGTGTGAGTATGTGCGACTTGCATCATAATATCACTAAATATTGAAACACTATATTTCTACTAACTACTCGGATTTAGCACGACACACTTTATGCAAATGGCTTATGAGATCATCTATCCTAAAACAAGTTTTGTAAAAGTATTTTTTGAATAATACAAACCAAATATGGATACATTTAACTGATGAACCAAACTTGAAGGGGGATTAGGTTTGTTTGCTGGACAAAAACCAAAGCAACCAAAGAAATGTAAGAATTGTATCTGGGGATATTGGGACGGAATTAAACAATTTTGTTCGAAACAAACATGTGTTCATGCGCGTGACGCGAAAACACGGAATGAAACGGTGACGCTAGAATAGCGGTATCGGACCAGTTGTAAGCGAATATGTCTAAAGAGAAGGGGCAACAAAAAATGACAATATTATCACTGAGATAACATTGTCATTTTTATTTGTTACTTTAAAATACTTCCTCCGAACAAGAAGCGCTTTTCCCACTGTTTACCTTCAATCGTATCGATTCTGACTCCACCCGACTTTTTGGAATAAGTGTGAAGGATTTTTCCATTCCCTAGATAAATACCGTTATGTGTAATACGTTCCTTACTTTTATCGATCCCGCGATAATTCGAATCTTTGCTGCCTTTATAGGACATAAAAAACATAATATCCCCTGGTTTTAGTTTTCGCCAATCTGTTGTGACTGTTCCATTCTTCTTTACATAATCCCCTTGCTTTCTCGAATCAGCCGGAAGCTTAATTTTGGCTCCCTCCAGGTAGGCTTGTCTGACAAAATCGGAACAATCAAATGTCCTGGTGTTAGAACGGCTCGACCCAAATTCATAAGGAGTTCCTAAATATTTCTTCCCGCTACTGATCACACTATGCCTGACCGAAGAAATGTTTGTTAGCTTAATATCCTGTTGATTTTGCGAAGCGGCATAAGCTTGTCCTTGGTAGAAGAGAGGACTTACAACTAGAGTGCTGGTTATCAACCCTATTGCTGCGATCTTTTTCATAGAATCCCTCCAAAAATTAAAGATATATAACTTGCTTGTTCACCCATGGTAACATGTGCGATAGGAGGGGGTTGGATGGAATGTTTTCCAATATACAAAAAGAGATAGGGAAAACGAATTGAGAGATTAATAGTTAATAGAGTTGCCGTGTTCATAAATCATTCAAATTTACAAGATAAATTAAACGATAAGACAGGTAAGCATGGCTGCGCAAATTGACACTAACTCGACATTACACTACAATGAGTAGTATAAAAACGGGTTAAAATACTACAATGAGACTTGGTAATAGGTTGCGATAGAAATTTCACTTTGAAGTTTGAACAAACGATTGGCGGTAAACCCGATTTCTTACAGAAAGGCTAATAAACCGGATGGCCCCTTTATTTAATGTCGATGTTATTGCAGAATGGCTAAGAAGTTATGGGGTATGGGCCATCCTGATTAGTTTACTGATCAACATTCTGATCAGTATATTAGGACTCGTTCCCACCCTGTTTTTATCAGGAGCTAACGCTGTTGTATTCGGATTTATCCCTGGATTTTTTCTTTCCTTGGCAGGGGAAGCACTTGGGGCAGCAGTTTCATTCTGGTTGTATCGATGGGGGTTCGGTAAGCAAAAGAAAGTAAAAAAAGAGAATTGGAAATGGTTACAACGATTTAACGAGGCGGGCCGCAGTCGTCGGGCAATGATTCTGTTTATAGCTCGGTTGACTCCACTGATTCCTTCCGGCGTCATAACTTTTGCCGCAGCGATCTCGCGAATGCCTTTTACCGATTTTTTTCTTATTACTTCGCTGGGCAAAGCCCCTTCCATTGCGTTGGAGACAATGGTGGGACATGATTTGATTCGCATCGGCGAATATTATCCCAGACTATTAATTTCGCTTTTTTGTTTATTATTAATTTATTTGTTATATAGAAAGAAACGAATATGAGACAATGTTCAGTTGCATTAGATTTGACTACATCATTACAGAAGAAGGGAATTTCATTATGAACACATTATTAATTGGAACAGGTGCATTATTTGTTCTATTCTTTGCATTACATTGGAACGCATCCCACAAAGTAAAGCAGCTCAAAGATGTGAAGAGGCAGGAAGACCGATATCAGCGACAGAAGTGGACCAAAATAGCAACCGGATTCAGGTGGGCATGGGTCGCATCTCTAATCGCGGTCATCATTAGCGGCGTGTTGTCTTTGCAGGGAACGGCTTCAAAAACGATTACGTTGACGCATGTCCATGGTCTCGGTTATTCAGGGGACGGACAGCGAATTTTAATCCCTTCTCACCTCGGTTTGAAAGTTTACTCACAAGGGAAATGGTCAGACGGTCAAGGAGAAAAACACGATTATATGGGATTTACCACTGTGGACAACGGTTTTTATAGCAGCGGGCATCCGGCACAGGGTTCGAATAAAAGGAATCCTTTTGGAATTGTAAAAAGTTCAGATGAAGGTAAAAGCTTTGAAATCCTGGATTTGTATGGGGAAATTGATTTTCATTTAATGAGTGCAAGTTACAAGACGCACACCATTTACGCAGTTAACCCGGAGCCGAACTCTAGGTTAACAACAACGGGATTATATTATTCCAAAGACGATGCAAAGACATGGAACAAAAGCGAAATGACTGGAATAGATGTTGAACTGTCCGAACTGACATCTTTAGCTGTTCACCCGTCCGATGATTCAATCGTTGCAGTTGGAACGACAAAAGCGTTGTATGTATCCAAAGATTCAGGCAACCAATTCGAAAAAATAGCCGATCTACAGGTAACTTCTCTTACCTTTGGTATGGAAGGAAATATAATCGTTGGCAGCTACAAACAAAAAGGGGTTATTTATCAAATGGATCTGCAACAGAAACAGTTGGTTGAGGTGAATATTCCAGATCTTGTTGAAGATGCAGCATCGTATATTGCACAGAACCCAACGAATACCAAAGAACTTGTTTTCGCCACTTTTAATCTGGATGTATATATATCCTTGGATGAAGGGATGAACTGGAGGAAAATTGCGGATAAAGGAAAAGGGGTTTAAGAATAACAGTGAAACGTAATCGAAGATGGATTCAAATTGTTGTATTGTCGGTCGTATTGGTAATTGGAGCTTATACAATTGGATCAGCGTTATTTAGATCAGATTCTTCCGTAAAAATTGGCTCAAAAGCCCCCGAGTTTAAGCTTTTTGGTTTGGATCAACAGGTTCATCAATTAGCAGACTATGAAGGGAAAGCACTGGTAATCAATTTTTGGGGTACGTTTTGTCCGCCATGTGTGAACGAGATGCCGGCTCTGCAAAAACAATATGATCAATGGAAAGACGACAATGTGGTAGTGCTTGGCATTAACTTAAGTGAAAGCCGGGTTACAGTACAAAGTTTTATTGATCGATACGCGATTACGTTTCCGATCATTATCGACAACGACAACGAAATCCGAAACAAATATAATGTTATGTCTTATCCCACGACGTTTTTCGTAGATTCATCTGGCGTGATCAAAGATAAATTTATTGGTGAGATGAAAGAACAAGATATCCTCATCCGGATAAATCGATTATTACAATAATTGCTTCGTGAGCAGTTTATGATCAGGAGGCTGCAATGGATAAATTATTCAACAAATATTATGATCGGTTGATGCAGCCGCTAGAAACAAAAATATTCGGCCGGATAAGAAAACAGCTTCTTTCTAAGGCGAAAGGAAAAGTGCTGGAAATTGGCTCAGGTACGGGTATTAACTTTTTGTACTATGAGTTTGCAGATCAAGTCATTGCAATAGAGCCAGATCCAATGATGTTGGAGCAATCCCTAATTAAAGCACGTGAAGCTACAGTTCCGATCGAAGTGGTACCGGGAGATGCCCAAAAACTACCGTATCCAACCAATTCGTTCGATTCAATCGTTGGAACACTAGTATTATGTACGATACCTGACCCGGCGAAAGCTCTGGCCGAAATCCATAGAGTATGCAAGCCTGAAGGAACGATTTTAATTTTTGAACACGTAAGGTTAAATCATCTGGTCCTTGGTAAAATACAAGACTGGTTAACGCCCGTTTGGAAACGATTATGTGTTGGTTGTCATTTAAACCGCAATACACTTGAAACCGTTGAACAAGCAGGTTTCAGAGTGGTGCAAACGACGTCGATGTGTAGGGAACTGTTCCTAGTAATTGAAGCAAGAATAAAATAAATTGGAAATGTGAGACTGCGGTGAACGATAAAGCGGCAGTTATTCTGGAAATAAAATAGACTGCTTTTATGTATCCGCGAAACACTACGTTATGTAGTTTATAATAGATGCTTGTCAAGGTTCGATGTGTGATGAAAGCATAACTGCCAAATCTATTTAACGGATTTTGGGGGGTGAATAGTTAATGTACTCCTTTTTTAGTAAAATTAGCGCCTTCCTTAGCGAACCATTCGTTAACGCGGCGAACACTGATATCGCCTTTCTTGCGGCGCTGTTTCTCGGTTTTGTTGGTTCGGTTGCTCCTTGTCAAATGTCAGCGAACGTTGCGGCTATTACTTACTTTGGGCAGCGTCAAGCGCAAGCAAGGTTGTCGTGGCCCGAAACGTTCATGTATTTATTAGGGAAGATGATTGTATTCAGTATTTTCGGTGCTTTGTTTTGGTTTTTCGGTCAAAAGATATCCACTGACATGATCCCTTTATATTCTTTTGCAAGAAAGCTGCTTGGGCCGTTATTGATTTTAATCGGATTGTTTTTGCTTGGCTGGATTCGGCTTCCTTTTCAACTTGGGGCTCGAGTGGCAGGATTTTTTGAAAAATTGGCCGATCGAACCGGAGGAAGGAGCGGAGCCTTTCTAATGGGGATTGCATTTTCGCTAGGATTTTGTCCAACAATGTTTGTTTTGTTCTTCGGTTCGCTTATGCCTTTGGCATTGCAATCAACATATGGCGTAGTGTTGCCATCTGTTTTTGCAATCGGTACCGCAATGCCGTTTTTACTAATTGCCGGGTTTGCTGTAGGTTTCGGGTTAGATCGAGTCATTGTTAAGCGTGCCAAAAGGTGGGGGTTGTGGATACAAAAACTTGCGGGTGTGTTATTTATAGTGCTGGGCATAAGCGATACCTTGACATATTGGACTCTAATGTAAATCATGGGAGGTGCCAACGGAAAAATAATGCAGAGTGAGAGCCACGAGTAGTTGATTAGACCTATTGTGTGATCAAGAAATTTTTCGCGAACTTACAATTTGTGACGCTTCTATAGTTTATCCTGTATCATTCGATATGAAATGATATAGAATCGACAAATATCAACACATTTAAACACGTGGGACTTAGGGCGGTGCCAGAAAAATAAAAATTATGGTATTATAAGGCTATGATTTGGAAGAAATAATAGGAAAAATGGCAAACCAGATCGAAAGGCTGGGACGCAAAGCCACGGGTCTTCTGCACTATTGCAATGATCGCCGGGTTACCCTCACAAATCTCACATCTACGAAAAACTAGACACGGCCGTTTGAGGGTACGTGTCTTTTTGTCGTGATTCTAGAATGAATACGAGGTGATGATATATGGAGGAGCGTGTACGCTATGCTGCAAAAGTTGAAGAAGTCATGCGCTGGCAAGAAAGCAGGATACAAGTATTGCTGGTGGACAGCGACCCCGTATGGCAACAACGGTTGACGGCGTTGATCGATGCTGAGCCGGATATGAGTATATCTCATATTGCAACAAACAAAGAATCGGCTATTCGAGCCAGTATGCAATTGGATTTAGACGTAATGATTCATGACCCGGTGTTACATTCGTCGCAACAGGATGGATTGGATACAATTGCCGAAGTGTTGAAGATCAAATCACTGCCAATCATTATCTTGACTTCACTCTACCAGCCCGAGATCATTGTGGATGCAATGCTGGCCGGAGCGATCAATTATATTACCAAGATCAATTATGTGGATGTCGCAAGTGCCGTCAGGGAAGCGTATCAAGGGCAATCCTCCCTTCACGCCGATGTTGCATCCATCATCCGTAATGAAATTGGACTTGTTAAGCGAAGGGAATTGCATCGAATGCTGACTCCTACTGAAAAAGAAATCTTGCAGTTGATCGGTTGGGGCTATACACAACCGGTAGTTAGAGAATTGCTCGGAATCACGTCTAACACAATGAAGACGCATGTTCGCAATATCATTCGCAAATTCGACGTATCTTCCATTCGCGAAGCAGCGGAAAAAGCGAAACGTAGGCGCTTGTACGATCAACTAGATCGCATCACCTGTTAGCGATTCGTTTCCGATTCGAGCCGTTTCGCGATGGTTTGACAACCAATGATCTGTTGGTATGAGGGAAAAATCACCCTCCTCTTTCGAATGTATTATTGGTAAAATGTGGACAAATGCAGGTATCTACAGAGGAATTTTATTACCAAGTTTGTAGGAGGTGAGAATCAAAAATTGACTTAAGTTGCGAAAAATGGCATCCTTACTGCTTCCTCCACTTTACTAGAGAAGGGACGATGATAATGAAAACGGAGCGTGAACAACCTATAATCATGACGATTAACAGGCAGGCTGGCGGAACAATTTCAGGCAGCATGCACAGCAAGGAGGGAATTGTGATGACGCTGACCCAGCACCCCGTCCCCTATGAGAAAGTAGAATTATGGCTGAAGTCTTACAAGGACTGGAAGGCGAGACTGAAGTACATGCAGTCAGAACTGTCCTACATCCCTGAATTAACGCGTACGCTACAAATGGTTGCGGCTCACAGCAGCGGCAGAAAACAGGAAACGGTTTTACGGACGGTTATACGACGTATCGAAATCACCGAACATGAAATCCCGTTGCTGCTATCCAGAATCGGTTTGATCGACTATGCTTTCTCGGCTCTCACCCCGGAAGAAAGCTTGTTCATTCGGTTACGATATATGGATCAACTGGCGCTTTCAGACGCCATGAGCCGCCTAGCACTTTCCCGCCGCGCGTACTTCTACCTTCGAAAGCGAACATTGCACAAAATCTATATGAAAATCAAAGATCGGGCGGTTTTGTTGGATTTGGATTCGTCCCAAAATGATTGACCGGTTTCAGAAGATGCATATGCGCATCTTCTTTTTTTGCGTCCATTTTTCATTTTAATACGTTTTTATTCGTTACGTCCAATCCCAGTAAATACGATTAATGTCTCGCCAATTGATTCAATGAGTATTGAGGAGATTATAACACATACATTGGATACTGAGAATAGCGAATCTATCGAATGTTCATTTGACTTACTCTGCCTTATAAGCTGAAAGAATAAGGTGGTGGAAATGTGAACTCAATTCGGGATTCGTTAGGTCAGCGCATTCGCACATTGCGGGAACAATACGGATGGACGCAAGAGCAGCTTGCAGAGCGGGCAGACCTCCATCCTAATTATATCGGACAAATTGAACGCGGGCTAAAGAACGTTTCATTGGATAATATTTATAAACTGGCTGTTGGTTTGCGCATGGATTTGTCTCAGTTATTTGTTTTTGAGAATCGCGAACTTCCAGAGCCGTTGTCCCAGATTGGCCAAATGCTACAGCATTGTTCCGAAGAAGATTTAGATTTTCTGATTCAACACATCGAGCATTTGTTGAAGTGGAGACAAAAGTAAGTAACTGCTCGAAAGGAAGCGCCGGAACTGCATCGAACATGCACCGAACGCAGCACTGGATTTGCTCTCTTTTTGCACAAAGTCTGCACGCGTTATGCACATGATCCGTGTTATGATGTTAGTGTGGACAGGTTGTGCAACCACAAGCATCATGAAGACTGGTTGTCCCTTTCATCAAGCGCCGTTTCTTTCCCTGCTATCCCAGTGGGAAGAAATACGGCGCTTTTTTTATTTTGTTACTGATACAGCAGTCGTCGACTATATTCCGAATGTAAAGGAGTTGAACTAAACATAGGGCAACGCCAACCATCAAAGGCCCGCACAATTTCTCGCACGGTGTTGCCAGGTGAGAAAGGGAGTTGATGTTGATGTATCCCGACGACACATAATAACAAGCGGCGAATGATTCATCGGCATGCGTGGAATCAAGTTTATCAAGTCTTACGATCAGACCTGGTCGCAATCAAGCGTTGGCACGCTCTGCGGCAAGGTCTTTTTTGTTGTCCTTCCCGCTTGTCAGGAAGCGTCGGCTGTCGCTCTCCCCCCTCTGTTTTGATTGATCAAACAAACCAAAACGGAGGGACGAGTATGAAAAAGATCAATTTGAAAGACATATATCCTTTTTGGAAAACGGATGTATGGGTTGAAGTGGATGACGAGGTGGCTCAGGAGCTGCATCGGTTTGAATTAATTGAAAGCGCATACAAACTGCGCACGTATCGTCACCGGGCGTATTACTCGCTGGATCGAAACGATGGAATTGAGAAGGACGTTCTTTTTCTTTCGATTTCGCCGGAGGAGTACTATGAACGCAAGCTCTCCCGGCAACAGCTTTACGAAGCGTTGTGCCAGTTGCCGGAGAAATCGGCCAGACGAATTTATGCACACTTTTTTCTAGGCATGAGCAAAGTCGCTATTGCCAGAGCTGAGCATGTCGATGAACGGGCCGTTCGTAAATCTATTAAACAAGGCTTAAAGATAATGGAGCGTCTACTCAAAAACATGTGATTTTTCGTCATTGGGTCCGGTTTTCCCGTCAGAATGAAATGTTATATAGAGGATCTTTTCAGACAGCGGCTGGTTGCATCCAGCCGCTCATCATTCTCGGTGAGAGGGGCAAGTATCGATGCATCCTATTCGATTTCGGGATGAAGAACACGAGAGGTTCTATCATCAAATGCTGGCTGAAAGGAAATGCAACGACGGCTATCATCGTGCGCTTTTTTACACATTGGGCATTTCCCGGGAAACTAGGAGTCATGTACGTGATTTGTTTGATTTTTCTAACGGCGGCATTAATCCCAAGGGCCTTTCGGCCCCATGGCAAACCGGCAGTTCCATTCGAATATGTCGGCTCGCCTTTAATCTATGGAACGGGTGGACCGAACCAGGTGGGGAACGCTTCTCCACTCCCAACGAATTATTCGATTGCAGCTACGCCCCTTTCTTTTTCGAGGCAATTCATCTTCGTTATCCGGAATATTTCCGAAGTCAGGAAAAGATTTTCAAACGGCTATCTGAACAAACCCGCTGAACAGATACCGATTGTCGGGGGTGCATAAGAAGATGAAAGAAATTAAAACGAGGGTTGTTGTAAAAAACATAAAACGGCTGGATAGGTTCAAAAATTTAATGGAACGAGTAAGGAAAACGGGTGTCCGAGTCAAGAATCATACAGACAACGATGAGTCGACTTCCCCATCTCCTGTTGAATTTGCGCAACACCGCACCGCATCGTCAATTAAAACAATGGCTCAAATGGGCATTCGCATGAAGACCAACAGCAGACTGATTCGGTTGATTCAAAAAAAGAGGGCAACTCCAGTTGAAGATGCTGCTAATCCACAATCGAGTGGGTTACCCGTAAAAAAGTATAAGAAAACGACAGACGGGGTTATGAAGGCGAGAAAAAATCCCGTTAACGATTCCCGACTTTCCCCGAATGCCGATGCTTCTAACATGAGTACACTGCGATTTACCCGTAGGATGCAACCCCGTGAGCCGTTCGATGGAAAATACCTTTTGCCTTCTGATCAACTACCGGGAAAACAACGCTTTGTACGAAGCCGGGTCAATGCCCGGCTTTTGCATCGTTCTCAAAAAAACAGCTTTCCTGACCAGATGCTAAGAATGGACGTTAGACATCCAAAGTCCGTCGTAAAAAATGAAATAATCATCACCGCCGCGGCATCTCATTCAGCAAATGTACGAAGCAATCACCCTAAAACGCTAACGCCGGAAAGATTGAAGCCACGACATTTCAGACAAGCGTTATCCCGTATCCCCTCCGCTATATCAAAACAAGCAGGTTCAACGATCAAACGTAAAGAACGAAAATTCAAGGTATTACCCCTATTTATTAAAACCGGGCAACGACTGGGTCAGACTAATAATCATCCGGATTCGCAAGCCGAAGGGAAAATGAATGCGTTCAAAACGGCACGGCGGACAGTACAAATGGTGATGACTGCCCGCCGATCTGTTCAAAGGGCACAAGCCGCCGCGAGATTTAATCTTCGGATCATTAGAATGGTTGCAAAAGCAACCGCCCTGCTCGTCAAGGGATTGACGGCGCTTTTGGGGATCAGTAGTTCCGTTATCATCTTGTTGTGCATTGTAATGGCGGTAGCCGCAGTCATTTCCTCTCCCTTTGGCATCTTTGTATCCGGCGAAAATACGGACGCCGATGTAAAGCCGCTTTCCCAAATTGTTGAACAAATGGACGATGAATTTGCCGCCAGACTGGAAGAAGTACAGCAATCAGCCGACCCTGTAGACCGGGTGGAAATTCATTATCCTGGCAGCGCGGACAATACTCGAATGGATAATTGGATGGATATTATAGCCGTCTTCGCCGTGAAGACCGTCATGGATGCTGAAAATGGAATGGATGTGGCTACGCTCGATGCAACAAGAATCGGTATAATCCAATCCGTTTTTTGGGATATGAATCCAATAGAAACTCACGTTGAAACGATAGAACATAAGGAAACAATGACGGTAGAACATGAAGACGGGAGCACCAGCGAAGAAACGATTACCAACTACGAGTACATTTTGCATATTACGATTGCCAGCAGGACTGCGGAGCAACAGGCCGACATATACCGCTTTACAAGTGAACAGAAAGACATAATAAATGAAATGCTATCCGTAGAGTTCCGACCTTTCATGTTAGCGATCTTAGGTAAAGAACAGGATATTGGATTTACGCCGGAATAACCTGAAACGATTAAACATCATCTGCCCTAAGAGGAATTGTTCGATTTGGATAAACAAGTCCTGTTTGGCAGATCGCATTCTACGAACGCAAATTGATCCTCCGAAAAGATAAGGCTCAAGTTCTGAGCCTTATTCGCGTTAGCGTGCCCCATAAAGCATATATCTTCTTGCTGGACAAAATTGGTTCACGGGCGGTTATCAAGTGTTGGCTTCAATAAACTTTGGCTGTGGAAAGCGCGTTTATTGCGAAAAAGAAGGAATAAAGTCCCCTTTTGTCAAATAGGTAACTTTCGGGAGTAGCGAAAGGTGGGTCTTCATGAACATATGTAATTATATGCATGACGATTTGTTTTATCAAAACAGGTCGGAATTATTTTATACTGTTCTCCAGTTAATTCTTTACGGATCGAGCTTGCTTTATATGACTGGTAACGGGCGGTATTTTGGCACGACAGCCATTGTCAGTTCTATGTGGAGGATTAATATTATGAGTACTGGTACCCTACCTCGAGTAAATGAACGATTATTTTTTTTCGATAAAGAGGTAATCGTTGTGAAAGTATTTTCTATTTTTCAATTGGCAGAAATTCGTTACGCTTGCTCACTCGCTACATTTATGGTTGATATAAAAGTTTTGCGCCAAGAAGCAGATAAAAGTAGTTCTATCTCTATTAAGTTATTAGGTGGTACAGTTAAATGATCTTAAATTTTATTGAAGGACCTTTAAACGGTGATTCTTGGGAAAGTCTAATTACCTCTTGTTACAGGATGAAATACCAAGATGAGCACTTCACCGAAATTCCAGCAGTTCATGGAGGTGATGCTGGTATTGAGGGATTTACACGTCATGGAAGGGTTTATCAATGTTATTGCCCTGAACGTGAGTATTCTGATGATGAATTGCACGATCATCTAAGAGATAAAATGACAGCAGATATAAACAAATTGATATCGCCCAAATATGCCAAAAGATTAAAGGAATTGGGTGTGCCCAAAATAAAAGAATGGCATTTTGTAATTCCTCAGTACAGGGATTCAAGAATTGTTACACATGCAGAGACTAAACGTAAAGAAGTGCTTCTGAAGAAAGAATCCGAACCAAATAATTATGATTATATAGATGATGATTTTGTAATAGTCATTAAGCAAGCAGAAGACTTTAAAGTGGAAATATCTAAAATCATTCGAACAACATTGACGGATATGCAACTTAACTTTGCAATTTACCATACTACTAGTCCCGACTGGTCGAAATGCGATTCTGAGAAAGCCGGCAATATTAAAAGAAAGGTTAAAGCAGTAATGGGAGATGTTGAAGAGTCTGATGAGGATTTCAATGATATTGTTAATACTTACATAGATTCCTACATTAAAGGCATTGAAATTCTAAGAATATTACGTGTTTCTTACCCTGAGGTCTATGAAGAAATTTACATGCTGGAGCAATCGTATAAAAAGCAGGTATCCCTAAAAACTAAAATGAATACAGACAGTTCAATTAACTCTAAGTTATTTTTCGAAATACTCGATGATTTTCAGAATAAGCTAGAACAACAGTTTAAATATCTTACAACTGCATCAGTAATGGAATTAAAAATTGATCTTATTAGCGGGTGGCTTGCTGATTGTTCGATGCAGTTTAGAAGTAGGTGAACTGGGATAATGCTAGAGAAAAATTTTCTAATTGCGGATGAGATATTGTTTGATGCGAAGCCCGATGCAGTACCGTACAACTATAGAATTAGTTATAAGTTGGCACAACTTTGCTTAATTCTTGAAATGTGCTGTGGCCGTGGAGGGTGTTCATTGTTAAAGTTGCATATGATTTCAATCGGTCTTAGTACAAACAATGACATGGAGAAATTAAGTGATTTCGCTAACGATAGACTAACCAATTATACTATAGTGAGATTTGATCCAGCAGTAAACCATGCTGTAAAGTATGCACTTGCTGAAGAACTGTTCTTTCAACAACAAAATGGTTTATTTCGTCTGACAAAGAAGGGTAAGGCCTACGTAAAGAAAATTATTAGAAACACAGATTTATTAAGTAATGAAAAGCGGTATTTATTCACCTTGTCAAATAAACTAACAGAAGAAAAAATTAACAACCTCACTTCGCTTTGGAGGTATTCCAATGTTGAGAATTAGAAGATTGAAAACTGAAATTAAGACAAGTAACGGTGTGTTTGGATCTGACGATAAATTCACTGAAGGTCTGAATTTTATTGCAAGTGAAGATAACACCTGTGGAAAGAGTTCAATAATAGCTGCAATTTATTACTGTCTTGGTCTTGAAGAAATAATTGGTGGTCGCGGTGAGAAAGTCCTGACATCAGTGTATAAAACTTCTATTGAAGAAGGAGAAAGCGTATGGCCAGTACTTGAGTCAGGGGCATATTTGGAAATTTCAAATGGTAAAGACGTGATTACAATTTACCGGGCAGCTAAGATGGAAAATAGAGATAGTAAACTGATTACGGTGTGTCACAGTGAATTAGACGATATCGGAAAACCCAATATATTGTGCGAAGATATGTACGTACATATGCCCAATTCAGCAGTTAACAAAAAAGGATTTCATAGCTTCTTAGAAACATTCTTACATATTGAATTACCGTTAGTACCAGCTTCTGATGATGCAATTAGAAAGTTATATTTGCAATTAATTTTCTCAGGGATGTTTATTGAACAGAAGCACGGATGGGCGGATCTCTTATCAGGAATGCCTGTTCTCGGAATTAGAGAGTCCAAGAAACGGGTATTAGAATTTATTTTGCGCCTAGATACTTTGGAAAATGAAAAGAAAAAGGATTACCTTCGGACATCGGAAAGTAACATTAAGCATAAATGGGAGTCCCTTGTAAAGGAATTAATCATTTATACAAATAGGGAGTCATGTACAATAAGTGGGCTTCCAGCAAGCCCGAAGTTGCTGTCCGAGGATGATTTCTCAAAAATCCTTATTAGTAAGGATAATGACAGTATAGAGGAATATATTGAAGACCTTAACGAGCAGTATAAAGAATTGGGGCTTATGAAGCCCAAAATCATCGATAATTTTGATGAGATTCAAGAAGAACTAAATGAGACTGAAAATTCAATAGACCAATTCGAAAGCGAGCTTCATAAACATAGAGATATGTTGCTTTCAGAAAATAGCAGTATTGAAAGATTAGCTAGTAATCTGGAAATAATCGATTCTGATATTAGAAATAATAAAGATGCTGCACGTCTTCGAGATCTCGGTTCTGAATTGAATTTAGCTACTTCGAAGGATCTTTGTCCTGTATGTAGTCAAGCTATTCAGGATACTTTGATTCCAGATTCAAGTCATATGCAGGTCATGAGTATTGATGAAAACATTAGGCATTTGAACGCACAGAAAGAGATGCTAGAATTTGCCCGAAATAGTCATAGACAAAATAAAGAGAAATTGCAGGGTAAAATAACTCAATTGGAAAATAGCTTATTTAAGCTTCGTAGTTTAGCTAAATCGTTACGCAGCGATCTTTATTCGACGAACGATAATATGTCAGAATCTATTGTTTATAAGAGATTGCAACTTGATTCCGAAATAAACAATCTCAATAAATTGTGTGATTTTTTATCAAGCCAGAAACTGAAACTAAAAGAGCTATCGGATGACTGGAAACAATATCTAACAGAAAAATCCGGATTGCCAAGTAAAAAGTTTACGGACTTGGATGAGGAAAAAATAAAGACATTAAGAAATCATTTTATTAACAATCTGAGGCAATTTGGTTATAAAAGTATTCTCAACTTAAATCAAATAGATATCTCTTTAGAGTCATATCTACCCGTAATTGAAGGATTCGATATGAAATTTGATTCTTCAGCAAGTGATAATATACGAGCGATATGGGCTTTTATACTGGCATTACTCCAAACATCTAATGAAAAAGCAGGAAATCACCCCGGAGTATTAATCTTTGACGAACCTGCCCAGCATAGCATCGTTATTAATGATATGGAGCAATTTTTTAATTGTATTATCAAGTTGAAAAAGAGTCAGGTCATTGTTGGAATTACGATAAAGGATAGCGATACACGTCAAGCAATAAGTAAATTACCTTCGGAAGATTATAATTTAATTAGAGTACCCAATAAAGCTTTTCGAAAGTTCGAATCAGAAAGCGAATAGCAAATATCTAGAATCCCCGGGGAATTTATAACTAAGTTCAATCCAAAACCAGAATGAATGAGGGATTGAATGTTCTCGTTATAATAATCGTTCCGGGGATTTAGCTTGTTCAGGAGAATTGGGGACTGTAAAATATTTTGTGTAAACTCTCAAACCTAAATCTATTACAATGGAGATTAACGAAAGGTTGAGGGAGAACACATCATGAAATTACTACCAAAAGATCAACTGCGCCAATTCATCAAAGACAATAACTTGAAAACCGTCGAAGACGTACAGAAAACGTTGAAGGAACTCTTTGCGGAGACACTTCAGGAAATGTTGGAAGCCGAACTGGAAACGGAACTCGGCTACGCCAAGCATGATATAAAGAATAAGGAGACTCGCAATAGCCGCAACGGACATAGCAAGAAAACAGTAACGTCGGAGTATGGTGAGGTCGAAATTGAAGTCCCACGTGATCGACTCGGCGAATTTGAACCGATGGTTGTCAAGAAGCATCAGACACAGGTCACCGGCATCGAGGATCAGATCATATCCATGTACTCCAAAGGAATGAGCACAAGAGATATCCAGGATCATCTAAACCAGTTGTACGGCATCGACGTCTCCCCAACACTCATTTCCAATGTAACGGCTAAAATTATGCCGCTTATCAAAGAATGGCAGAATCGCCCTTTACAAAATGTCTATTCCGTCGTCTTCATGGACGCCATTCACTTCAAAGTGAAGCAGGACGGGCAAATTATCAACAAAGCCGCTTACATGGTCGTAGGCATTGATTTAGAGGGTTACAAGGATGTACTAGGCATTTGGATTGGCGAGAACGAGTCCGCGAAGTTCTGGCTGAGTGTTCTAACCGATCTGAGGAATCGTGGCGTCCAAGACATTCTCATCATCTGCGTCGATAATCTGAAAGGATTTAGCGATGCCATTGCCGCATGCTACCCGCAGACAGAGATTCAGAAGTGTATCATCCATCAAATCCGCAATTCAATCAAATACGTATCCTACAAAGATTTGAAGAAGGTTACTGCCGCGCTACGCCCGATTTATACCGCTCCAACGGAGGAAGCTGCTTTGCAGGAATTGGAACAATTTGAGGCGGTTTGGGGCAAGCAATATCCACTGATCATACGTTCATGGCGAAACAATTGGGATGAACTCGCAACGTTTTTTAAATACTCGCCAGAACTGCGTAAATTAATCTACACGACGAATATGATTGAAAGCTACCACCGCCAGCTTCGTAAAGTCACAAAGGGAAAAAGTATTTTTCCGAACGATGAATCGCTGCTCAAGATGCTGTATCTTGCGACAATGGACGTTCTTCGCAAGTGGACAGGTCGTGTTCAAAACTGGGGACAAATCTTGCTGCAACTCACGGTGCACTTCCCTGACCGCGTACATGTCCGCTAAAGGACTTTACATGGAGAGGCGGGCATGATAGGCTGGTTAGCCACGCGATACCGACTTTCCAGTATCGCCCAATCGCGAAAAGTCATGCCCGCTGGAGGCTCCATGTCAAGTCCGGCACCAAACTTTGGCATAACCGAGTTTACACAAAATTCTTGACAGACTCGAGAATTGTCAGCACTTACAACTTATGTGCTTCGTCGGTGACGTAATACCGCCATTAACGTAAGCGCTTGTGAGTCAGACTCGACCACAGCGTAAAGAGTCTAACGCTACTGAACGGCGGTAATGCATTAAACCAATAAAGTCTGTGCCTATTTATCTCGACAGAGTAGCAATACCCCTTTCACGTCTGGCATCAAAAGAACGTATCCTCGTGTCTCGTTTTCCTTAGCCCCCTCGCCTTTTTCTTAGAAAACGCTCTCCGATCTGATCGATAGTTTTGCAACCAAGGTCCGATTTTGCATTGAAAATGAAATGAATATTAGAGGGACACTATTCAACCCCTCATTGATCCTTGAAAACTGAATAAAATCTTATCCGGTACGTTCCCCGCATGACCTGAAAGGAAAGCCAGATTGCAGGCGCGCCATGACCATTTTGCCGGTTCTTGTTTCTACATGCCCTGAAATCAGAAGCGGTAAACTGCGAGCGATTTTGCCCATGCAATGAAAAATGGTGGTGCTATTTATGGCGAAGACCCATGCGGAGGGATAATGATACTTCCGTCCAGCCACAGTTCAGCGCAATGGGGGCGGCTTGCAGCGATCCTGGAAGAGGTTTGAAGCCTATGAGGACGGCTAACCACTGTCCGCCGGATAGGATATTTGAGAGAAGCAACCAAAACAGAGGCGAAAACAGAGATGCGCACATACGGTTATGTTCGTTGCGCATCTCTGATTTTCAGCTTTGATGGATTAATGGGAGGTTATTATGAACCATAAACTCATCCGGTACAGCATGCAAATAGCTATGATAAGACAGTTACTGGCTTTATCTTTGATTACCGAAAACGAATTTCATTTGATAAAGAACAAAACGATGCGGGATTACGGCATCATTTCGGACCTTACTTCTTGATTCGCACATTTGTCGGTTCGCCCATCTCTTATTAAACTGATGGCGAGTAAATAAGAATGGAGGACAACACCATGGCTCTTGAAGTGGAAGTGATTAAAGCAAGTCGGAAAATATCGGATCGCAACGCCGGAAAGTTATCGGATGTTCTTCGCGTCGCCCCTTATGCCCGCGTAAGTACCGACACTGAGGAGCAATTGAACAGCTACAAATCGCAAGTCGCATATTATACCGATCTCGTAAGCAAGCGCAGCGACTGGATGCTTGTCGATATTTATGCGGACGAAGCCATAACCGGGACACAGGTAACGAAGCGCGAGGATTTTCAGCGCATGATTAACGATTGTATGGATGGGAAAATTGATATGATCATCACAAAGTCTATCTCCAGGTTTGCAAGAAACACGCTGGATACGTTGAAATACGTCCGAATGTTGAAGGAAAAGAACATCGCCGTATTTTTTGAAGACGAAAATATCAATACGCTGACGATGGACGGCGAATTGTTGCTTGTCATTCTAAGCTCCGTAGCGCAGCAGGAAGTGGAGAATATCTCCGCCAACGTGAAAAAAGGTTTGAAAATGAAAATGAAGCGCGGCGAACTGGTGGGCTTTCAAAGTTGTCTGGGATACGATTACGATGTGAATACGAAACAGATAACCGTTAATCAAGAAGAAGCCGAAATCGTCCGCTATATTTTTGAAAGATACTCATCGGGAATCGGCGCTTACGTTATTGCAAAGGAACTGACTGAGGCGGGACATAAAACCAAGTACGGAAGAGTCGAATGGCAGGACACAACCGTTCTTGGTATCATAAAGAATGAGAAGTACAAAGGCGATTTGTTGCAAGGAAAGACATTTACCGTCGATCCCATTTCCAAGAGAAGATTGGACAATTACGGCGAGGAAGATCAGTTTTATGTCAAAAATCATCATGAGCCGATTGTCAGCGAGGAAGTTTTTGAAAAGGCGCAGGACATATTGCATCGAAGAGGCGAGAATCGCCGCCGCGGCGCAAAAGGCAAGCGGGACAAGTACAGCAGGAAATTTGCTTTCAGCAGCAAGTTGGAATGTGCTTTCTGCGGAAGCAATCTCTCGCGGCGGAACTGGCACAGCGGAACCCCGCATGAAAAGGTGATTTGGCAGTGTGTGACAGCCACGAAAAAAGGGAAGAAATACTGCTCTCTCAGTAAAGCCTTGGAGGAAAAGCTGATTGAGGGTGCTTTTGTCGAATCGTACAAATTGGTGTGCCGCAACAATTCGGATGTGCTAGACGAGCTTATGAAAAGAATGGAGTCCGTGTTTAGCGACCAGAATAATCAAAAGCGACTGAACAAAATTATCAGCGATATTCAGGCTACGGAGCAAAAACGTTGCAAACTGATTGATTTGTGCCTGGATGAGAAAATAGACAGGGCTACTTACGAACAGAAGTATGCGGAGCTCGATACTTCGCTTACTAAATTGCTCGAAGAAAAGGAACAGTTAGAGCAATCCGCGCAAGATGAAATTGACTTGGGAAAACGGCTTGAACATTTTCGCAAAGTGCTTCAAACGAATGAGCTTCTGACCGCATTCGACCGGAACGTATTCGAAAGCATTGTCGATAAAGTGATTATTGGGGAGAACCCCGATCAAGGTAGTCCCGAGCCGTACAAATTGACCTTCGTCTATAAAACCGGCTTTCATAACAGCATCCAAAGCAAGATGCATAAGCAAAAAAAGTCCATGCGAAGTGAAAGGGGGAAAGTGCATTCCTATTCCCAGCACAACACACGTAGAATCGGTAGCTTTGTTGGTGAGGAATGGTACAGCATAATATAATCCTTATATTTACTGGATTTTTCGATATGGTACAGATTCAAAAAGATATTAATACAGAGGACGGAAATTAGGCTTGATGTAAAATTGATGTAAAAATCGATCAGAAGTTAGCCTAAATGAACCGAAGACGCCAGGAAATTCCTAGGCGTCTTCATTATTGTCCTTGTGCAGCCTTAGATGTAAAGAATGATTCGAATTTATCTGCAGCAGCTTGATCTGCAGTTCGAAGCGCATGGCCGTAAATATTCATTGTTGTAGTAATGCTTCCGTGTCCTAACCGTTCTGAAATGATTTTGGCATGAACACCTTGATTAATCAGAATTGTAGCCGAGGTATGCCGAAGATCATGGAATCGAATGTATCGAAACCCGTTTTTCTTAACGAACTGTCGAAACCAAAGATAGGGCCGTTCATGATGGAAAGGTTGTCCATCTGTATGTGAAAACATAAAAAACCAATTGCCGCCGCGCCATGCATCCCCGATGTCATTTCGTTCTTGCATTCTGTAGTCGTAATATTCTTTTAGCTCTTTAAGCATTGAGCTTGGTAATGCAACTTTACGAATGGATTTCTTTGTCTTAGGCTGTTTCACGATGACTTCACCTTTCAGAGCATGGATCATGCTCTGTGAAACATCTAACACGCCCGTGTTAAAATCAAGATGCTTCCATTCAAGTCCAAGCAACTCACTCCGTCGTAACCCAGTTGTAAGAGCTAAAGTAATCATTATCCTCCAGTGATAAGGTTCACGTTGCAGTGCTCGAAGCATCTGTTCTACTTCAGCTTCGTCGTAAGGGATAAGCTCCTTTGAAATAACTTTCGGTTTTTGCACATCATTGACTGGGTTTCGCTTAATTATTCTCCATTCGACTGCACGTTTGAGTATGTTTTTTAAGATGCGGTGCTGAATTTCGATTGTTCCAGAGGCTAACCCTCCGGTTTTATTATCCCCGCGGCTGCCTTCTTTTTCTAGTTGGTCAAGAAAGTTCACAATGTGAAGAGGTTTAATTTCTTCCAGCTTTAGATGCTGAAAGTACGGAAGAATTCGGGTTTTTAGATTCGAGTCATAAGTATACAATGTTTTGTATCCCAAATGTTTTATGGCATATTTATTACGCCATTCCTCAACAAAGGCCCCGAATGTCATCCTCTGAGGTGCAATATACTCACCTGCTTCGACTTCTTGCCGGAATTTCGCATATTCACTTTCAGCTTCTCGTTTTGTCCGGCAATGAATGGTCTTAGTATGCCTAATATATTTGCCATTAGCGTTTTTTCCCAGGTTTACTGTCAAGAACCAGGAAGTTTCGCCTCGTTTCTGAATATTGGCCATTTTAATAAATCACCTCAATAATCAGGAATTTTAGTTTGGTAATACTTAGTATTGTCCATTAATGAAAAAATGAGACCCTAGAGAAGTCTCATTCTCATTCGGCTTTATACACTTAACATGAACGTCATCATTAGGTGAATGTGTATGTCCGAGAGGGGAATGTACTTCAAAAAGGAACGTCAGCTACGGCAGAAATTAGAATATGGGGGTTCTTGTTTAATAGAAGGACCGGTGATTCCGTCTAAGGAGCCATCATCCGTCTAACTTCACGACGGAAGGAAGACTGGGATACTATTCGATCCCTTTGAAGTACTATGCGCACACATATGCAAGTGCTTCTTGGCCAGTTATGGAGTTGAATCAATCTATATTCTGCCAAACAATACAGGAACAAAGGTTTGGGCTAATGTAGTATGGGAGGACATATGGAACTGGATCGGAACGCAGAAAAAATGATTGTGGGTTTTAAGGAAAAGTGGAAGACGGGTTATGAATACAACAGTAATCATCTTTGTATTATTCCGCGGGGTAAAAGTTCCAGCAGAGATTCAAACTGAATTGTATATGTGCTTGTTTTATATGGGTTATCTGTATAAACTTGCGGATCGTTTGGACCAGAACGTCCTTAACCTGGATGAAACCTTGATGAGACAAGTCAATAACTATCAGAACAAGGGCGGATTATGCATTTACTTATCTGTTGTGCTGTATTGGATACTCCAAACATACCAACATCAATAAGGTCAAGGTCTTTACCGAATAACCTTTGAGGAACTCGACGATATATTACTACATGGGCCTGGAAGAGACGGCCTTCATGCTTGGTTAGAGATCAACAAATCCATAGTAGATATCAGCATTAAACAAATCGAAGCGTTCTATAATTTCAAGGGGGCACCTATCATATTAGGTGAAGTGCCGGCAGATCTTGAACTCATAGGATTTCGTGAAACCCATGAATGCGTTAAAGCATACGCCAAGCAGTTGGCTAATGAAGTTGGATTAAATCGAAAGGAATGAATTAAACAGCATTACAAAAATGCGGTACGTGTGTTTATAGAACACCAGAAGAAAGGTAAAAATAACCAAGCCACACAAAGCGTAAAAGGAACAGAGCAGGCTGGTAATTAGTCAAAAGTTCAAAGATGGAAAGCCTACAAAAGATAAATTGGAGCTTTTAGTCTTTAGAGCAAGTCGGTGAATGAAATAAAGTAGATAAAAGAAAGTATTAAACTTTGTAGACTGATGGCCGAGAATAGCGCAGCTTAAAGTTCTCGTGCTCCGGGCTCTTCCGGGTTGGAACTCGTTTCGATCGGAGCGCCGGCTTGAGCAGTCCGTTTTCAATATCGGTGTAGACAAAGTCATTATCCAACATACCTGAGGCCAATTTTCTGCTTTTCTATATTCTATTATCTGGAGTATGATAGGTAAAAAGGTTGATATTGTATAAATCCGCCAACTAACTATCGGGGGTAATGCATTGGATATAGTAGTGTCTAAGAGGTTGCTTGAACAAATACTTTCTGAGGTAATGGCCTACAACGGGTCAGCAGCTACTGGAAATTTTGACTCTCTTCGTGCTGTTGACGCTAAAGTAAAGGAAGCTGGGCACGTACTCCGTAGTTTACCTGGAGATACGAACAGCCTGATTAGTGCTTTTGAACATGATGTTGACTTCCAGGCTAATAGTCGCCGTGTACGGTTGGAGGCTTTAGCGAATCATATTAAGACCGCACTCAGGTTCCTGGATACTGGCGCAATTAAGGAAAAAAAAAACTATTTAAAGCACCTGACGAAATTTCCAAGCTTACAATAAGCATGCCTGATTTGGATATAGTTATTAAGGATCGTTGGCTAGAGGCTCAAATGTGTCAGCATGCTAGGGCATACTTGGCATCGGTGATCATTATGGGGAGCATATTAGAAGCACTCTTGCTTTCTCGCGCGTTATTGAATCAAGCAGATTCATATCAGGCGAAGGCTGCTCCCAATAGGAAAGAGGGAGGCAAAGCTCCCATTCATAACTGGAATTTAAACACCCTAATTGATGTGGCTGTTGAGCTCGGATGGCTCAAGATTGATAGGGGTAAATTCGGCCATGCGTTACGCGAGTCGCGGAATGTAGTCCATCCATATACTCATGTGACGACAAAAGCTAATTATGATGAAGCAACTTGTACTACTTGCTGGCATGTGTTGAATGCGGCGGTAGATGATTTAATAAAATCTCTATAGAAAAATCCTACATATGATTTACTTTGAGTCTCAACGAAGGGTGGAAAAAAGCAAAAGTGTCGATGCGTAACTTTTTAAATCTTATTATAGAAAGAGTACCAAGGAATTTCGTAACATCAATAGATCCGGACTTACCTAATTTACTGTACGGTCCGAAGTTGTTAATCGGCGGAGAGGGGAGATTATTCGCTTTTTTCATAAGTCGTCCGAGTGATGAAGCACAGACTTTAGCTAGACTTACATTATCTAGACTTGTCCTACCATCGCATACCAAGTGCATTCTGATGGTAGACGGCAACGAGAGCTATACATTTTCAAAAATTTATGAGCATTTTCATGCGACTATAAATGAAAAGGATGATTTGAGACATCTTGAGTACCTGTTTCATGATAGTGATTTAGGTCCTAACATTCGGATTGTACCTGAAAATATACGTCATTATGTTTCCGAGCGTGCTGGTTATCTCCTCTCAGAGGACTGGAAAGAAAATGCCTTTGGATATGCTCCTGCAAACTTAAATGAAACCACTAAGTATAAGGAAATGAAAGTATATCAAGATAGTGTATACTACGCTGAATATCATTCAAAGAATATAAGGAGGAAGAAGTCGTTACGTGAACAATTAAGAGATTTTTCCGTTCCTCTTCTCCAAGAGACCTTTAAATTAGATCGTGGCGTGCCCTATCCTAATATTGCAGCAAACCTCTTTGTAAGTGATTCTATTACAGGTAGAAGTGATGGGATGGTTGCCTCGCCTTGTATTGCCGCAGCGTATGCAGGTTGGGCAATTCTACCCGCAGTGGAGCATGATATTGTACCATACGTTGTTGAAAAACTATCAGAATGGGTGAAGAGAAATATAAATGAGTGGACATAGAAGAAGAATTACAGCAATGCAGGCACTTTTGGTTGGTACTCCTGTCAGCCGTTGCCCAGAGTATGTAGACATACATCGGGAGTTTGAATCTGTATATGAAGGGCGCAGGATCCGTAATCTTAGAAATCGTCATTTATTACAAGTTGTTCATTCCTGCCGAGCGTTGGATACATGTTTAAAAGCAGTTCTTATTCAAGATCATCAGCTAGCTCCAAACGGGATGGGGAGTGCGTTATACCAACTGCGAGATCATGGTATAAGAAGAACTGGAAGACATTTAGCTGAATCTTTAAGACGAACTCATAACGCATCTGTTGCTAGAATCCGAAATCATTATTTACATTCTGCCGGAGCATACCCTGGAAATAGTACTCAAGTGGACAGTTTATTGACAAGTATGCAATCATGCCTACAAGACGTTATCGCACTACTTTAATTTTTTATCAGCGTGCCTGAGCATGTGTATTACGTTGCAGTAAATAAAGTGCTAGACCTACGAAATAAAGTTGTAGACAAGCGGCCAAGCCGAAATGCAGGGATGGTAGTACGGCATTTTTAGCATCCAACAAAAAGCGAGGACAGTTAGGTGAAATCAAGATTAGAATTACTTCTCAAATCGTACAATCAAAAGAAGAAATGGCCTATTTTTGTATTGATCGGTGCAATAATAACGATCTTAGCAGGCTTAGGTGATGTTCTTGATTTTGGAAAAAACGTATTTGAAATAGGAAGTAAGGCGGTTTCAAATTTCAATAAACATGAAGAAATTTATAAAAAACTACAAAAGGTAAACACAGGTCTAAGTTCAGACTATATCGATCAGTTATTCGGCAAACCCTCTACAATCCGACCAATGGGAACACAAAGTCAATTTATTAATTATACAGAGAGGCTCTATGTTAGCGACTTATACTTTCTTTATACAATATCAGAAAAGAGTACGAACAAAATTCTCTTCTACTCAGTAACGACTCGAGATGAAAATTTTAACCCATTACTCCCCATGCCTTCTTCAAATAAAAACGAAAAGTTAAGGCTGGGCAGAGCAACACTAACTGAAATAGAGCCTAATCAACCCCAAAATGTATCCGCTGATGCATCTAGTAAGTTCATTTCTTATACTGAATTAGATAATTTCGGAAATCGTGGATACTATAAAGATTATGTTTTTGGATATGCACCAGCAGGATATACAAAGCTTACAGACGAACAATCAAGTATCATTTTTAGTTTTACTGAGTTATCAAGAAGCAAGAATCGTGAAAAAAATAAACTGCACGATTTTAGGAAGACATATTCCCCAAACTCATTTGGAGTTATTGGAGAAATCAATGATAACTCTCTTTATGAGATTCTTTCTATCGGTATGATTGGTATCGATTATTTCGATGCAAGGGAATTTCCAAAAGATTCATCTTAATGTAGTGATCTGACATTTATTATACGAATTCAATAACACTCAGCGCTCGTATATGCGGCTTTACCTGGCACGGTCTATGTTTGTTTTCTCAATCGATTTCGAAAATGACCAACGTAAATGTGATCTGGTTCATCGGGATTGTATTTATTACACCATGTTCAATTCCATCAATCACCTTGGAAAAATCGTGAACATTCATATTAAGACCATAACTGCGCTTCATACCCCCGGTAATGCCGAAGAAAAACGCTCTTCGTATCTTCTCCAGTAGTTATGCATCACCATTTTTTCCATTAAGTTGACACATGAAACATCAAAGAATACAAATATCAGTAATAAAAAACAAGCGACCAATCGAGGTAAAGGTTTAACCGCCTTCTCGAAGATCGCTTGTTCCCAGTGACCACGCTTAGTCACAACTATAGTTTAACCTAAAACAACCAAATCAAACATTATTCTGTGCTGCAAGTAATCAGCTCTCGGTAAATACTTAATTCTGCATTTTCATGAAATATCATCCCTACTGGGCTAGGATCTTCTCTAGATCATTCAATGGCGGGATGTAACGTAATGTTGTAGATAGAATTTGATGTCCAAGTTGTCTTTGAATTTCGACCATATTCATCCCGACTGATTGCAAGAGATAGCCAGCTGTACGCCTCAAATCATGAGGGGTTACGATCCGAGATAAATTTGCTTCGAGGCATAAATTCTTTAGAAGTACTCGTAACGCTTTATCGGTTAATGGTTTTTCTTTTCGAAAAAACAGCTTGTTATTACCTTTCTCTGTCCAAGCGATATAGTTTGGATGATTTATATACCGTCTAAGCTCTTCTGATAGAGCAGTTGTAATACTGGTAGAACGAGCATCATTTTTCTGCCCTTCTATTATCATTACCATCCTGGTGTCCAGGTTAACACTGGTTCGAGAAACGGATCTAACTTCCGAATTCCTAACCCCAGTAATCAGCATGAACCAGATTAAAACGAATTCCTGACGAAAGAAAGGATCTTTTTTTATGGCAGCACCGAGAAGAGCAAGGCATTCCTCTTTTGAAAGAGCAGTATTTTTGATCGGCCGGTCATAATATGGATTGGGATAATCCTCCATTGGGTTAAGTTGAATCAACTCCATGTCATATAGGAATTTAAAGAAATTTTTTAAAGAACTGATCGCATTGTACATAACATTCTTCGTTGCCTGATAATCTTCGCGAAGGTATTCTACAAATTGGTCGATAAAGTATTGCTGAATGGGTCGAAATAAGCCGGGATGCTTTGGGCTGGCATGGAATTTGTCGAAATCAAGTTCGCCTTCAAATCCTCTCAATTGCAAATACTTTTCAAACTTTCGCAGGTCGCGTTCAACATATTCTTTCGCTGTAAGATCTACATGCTCATACCAAAATTTATAGTACTTGGATTCGAATAAAATGTTGTTCATCTATCGGACCCCCTTAAAAAAAATCATTGACTTTCAGCTTTCCTAATGGATGTTGATTGATTACTTTAACAAGCATGCTATCGAACATTTTAAGATAAACCAATGTTGAGCTGAGCCACTTATGCCTAAGTAACTCTTGGATTGTGTATATATTTACACCAGATTCCAGCAAATAAAGGGCAAACGAATGACGGAGAGAGTGAACAGATAGCTGATAAACTCTTTTGTCATCATCAGTAATAGTTGACGCCTCATCAATGAGATTGGTAAACATTTTTTGAATAGTACTCTCATGAAGTGGTGTAATACCCTTATCGTCGGAGAATACATATAGCTCAGTATAATTGGGTGACTCCTTAAGGGCACCATACCTGAAATTTACATACTTACACAGCAGTTCAAGTGAAAAATTAGTGATTTTACATGGAGTTTTAAATTCTTTTTCGCCCTTTGAACGAACGCAAATGTCTTGTGTCTGCGGTTTAATGTCTCCAATTTGAAGAGAACATAGCTCACTGAGGCGTATCCCGGTCCCGAGAAACGTCCACAGTATAATAAAGTTCCGATGAGATTCACGTCCTAATCTAGCCAGCAGTATCAACTCATCAATTTGTTCTTTAGTGAATGCACGAGGTACACGTCGTTTATCAACCTCCACCTTTAATACCCGCTTTAGTTTATCTATCTTCTCTTCATAAAAATGCTCAAGAATGGTTCGCAAAAAGCTTCTCAAAAAGGCAGCCTTTTTGCTTCGAGTATTTTTATTTTTCACTGGTGCCAAGTAATCACTTAAATGTTGAGAGGTACAAATCGTTTTGAAATCAGGGTCTTGATCGAAATGTTGATTGCAGAATTTGATAAACCAATTCATTTCATAGCGATAAGCTACTTGTGATTTTTCCGCAAGTTCAGTAAATGAATCGCTCAAAAAATAGAACTCGACAGCATCACTTAGTTTTACATGCTCACGAGCTTTTTCGTTGTTTGTCGATTTTGGAATCCAATCCATTTGATTTAAAGCTTGGAGAAATTTATGGGGACCGTATGCTTCGGCCATTTCTTTAATTTTGTCCTCTAATAAGAGGTCCATTTCGAATTCTTTATCATAAATAGGCATGCTCATTTACCTCCTCGGTATGAATAATCAAGCTTATTCACTTCTTGTGAAAGCCAATTTGAAATCTGATTTAGATGGGTATATAAACTAACCGTGTCCATTTTAATAACCCGCGAAAGTACTTGAATCACTTGTGGTGGAGGATTTTGACCAACTAGATTCGTTACGAAACAATGGCGAAATAAATGTAAGCCGCCGGGGAATGTCCAGCCAGCGATATGGCTGTATAATTTATAGTTGTTTTGAAATTTCCTTACAATTCTTTTTGGATCGTCGCCAAATAAGTATGTAGACTTTGAAGGAACGCTATGGAACATTTTTAAATCACGATAGAGTTCTCCCGACAGTGGTAATTCGTGATATTTTCCGCCTTTACTATGAATACAAATCGTTCGGATTTCCATATTAATGTCATTCCACGATACTTGTGAGACTTCCATAGAACGCAAGCCAAGTGTAAGCATAAATTGAAAAGCGATCCGCTCCATAAGTGGATACTCGGAATATACCTCAATAACATTAAAAAACACAGTGGCCTGTTCATTAGTAGGTAAGTTTCGGAAACGATATCGAGCTGCTTTAATCGATTTAATTTTTTTTGCCGGGTCTGGAAATCCGAAAGTTTTTTTCAAAAATAAAAAGAAGCTTCTAATAGCATAGATACATTCACTAATGGTAATGAGGCTATACTCTCCATTTCGCTGTTTCTTCAGTAGATAGGAACGAAATTCCTGTAGATGGGTCTCTGTAATGGATAAGACTGGAACAGTATGAGATTGGCAAGCTGCGAAATCCTTCATATTGCCAACCAACCAAACCAACAAAGAATTGATGTGCGTCTTGACTCTTGCTTTGGTATGATCAGATTTGCCCTCTTTTGTTAACTGTTTCATATACATTTCAATTTTCGGATGAACTGGTTTTCCTTTATTTGTTTTCAATGGCGTAAAGAGCAGGCTATTTTTTTCTGTATCTTGCAAGGTAGTCTGTAGAAATTGATTTGCGTGCTGAACAATAAACGCCATTAGGTTCTGCTTTCTGCCGGTTGTTGCAAATGATGATGATAAATACGCCAAGACCTCATTGTCCGTGAAGTGCTTATCTAAAATATCACTGACAGGTATCTTCAAATGTGCAGCAATTTTTTGCGATAGTTCTCGAACCATGATGTACTCGTTATAAAAAGCAAAGGCATCATACGTCAGCTTCTGCTTAAGATATTCCTTCAAAACATTCGTTGGAATTTCAGGTATCACATTGTTTTCCCATATCCACTGGTTGATTCCCTGTCGTCCAATATGAACGTTGATCGGTGCTTCCGATTGTTTAAGATTACCCGCGTAAAGCATGCTCTCAATCCTCGCTCGGGTTAATTTTCTAATATCATGATCGTCACGAAGATCAGTAAACATACCTTCACAAAGAAGAATCTTTTCGTTTAAAGAAGCATTCTGCCGAAAAGATTCTTTTGTTATTTCTTCGGTTTCCAAACGTGAAGGGGGTTGGGCTTTCATATCCTTTTCCATACTGATTCCTCCCACAGCAGATGAGTTTTTCACTACATCAACAGGGTGGCCAATTATTATCTGGTGCCTGAAAATTCTTACTTGTATAAGAAAAACCATCCTCCGAATCGGAAGATGGTCTGATTCAAATATGATTTAGATTTCACGAATATCTGTCTCATCCCGGAAATCTAATTCCATTAAAGTTTGTTGATATTCTTGAAGCTTCCCAGGTTTTGGTCCCATCACCCATAAAGATCGTTCTGATCGTAATGGTGTGTAAGTTGTCCCTAAATGCGTAGCAAATGGAAAGGTGTTGAGGATTTCTTTTCTTTTGGCTTTATGAAGGACGGGTTCATGTGGTAAATGAAATTCAAAATAATCTAATTCCGGATACGTAGTCACCCAGCGTCCTGTCGTTAGGGGTCCAGCCTGTTCAAGCAGGCGCTGAGCATCTGTGATTAAGTATCCAGCAATGTTTCGACCAACACGATCCTTCTCTTCATAAAGTGCCTCAACGCTGATCCTTTTTGCAGACCCGTCGAGATTATATTCCGTAAAATCTTTAAATGAGTTCTCGACGGGTTCTTTTTCAGTGATAATTTGCCACGGGACATTAAACATGATTGCTAGAATGAATGTGATCAAATAGTCCGGCCGCAGCGTATGGTTGATCAACGAAAATCCAGTTTTTGTTGAACCTGATACGTTGTGTGCAATTTGTTCTTGAGTTATTTTATAAGTTATTGTGCAGAGTTGTCGTCTAAAGATTGGATCTGGATCTCTTAATATTTGCTCCCATAGGCTGCGATTACTCTGGATGATCAAAATATCTTTATATTTCATTGCTTTTAAGTAACGCTTTAGTTCGCCTTTTTTCTGAGGATCTTTGATGCTTATATAATTTTGTGCTTGCTGAAGTGGTTCGGCCCTGTAAAGCGGGTAGAAATTATTACCGTTCTTACTCATAATGGATCACCAATGACAATGATACATCGTTGTTTGACCATCAATAGAAATTCTTACTTGAGTAAGTTTTCCTATAGAAAGTCGGGCCGCGGGAATACTCATTCTAGTCAACATTAAACCAACCTCCTGAAAAGGAGGGCCCAAGACCGAGTAAGATTTCGTATCTTGTTTAACCAGATCGTTGCACACTTATGTTTTGAAGATGAGTTCATAAAATATTGGCTCGACTTCAAAACAAAAAAGCACTTCACATCAACAGATGTAAAGTGCAGCTTAGTCTCTCAATATGAAAGGATTATAACCCCATGCTATCCCAAAAGGCGAAAAGGGATAAAAGGGCAGACTTATAATAGGACGTTGATTCCTCATTAATGCTCACTTCAGGCCAAGCCTGTAATTGATACAAATTTTACAATAAGTTCAAGGATAAATCAATTTAAAAGAATTAACCTGGAGGAGATCGGAATGAAACAAATAATAACCGTAAATGAACTCGCGAGTTATCTGCAAGTATCCACTGACAGTATCTATGCGATGGTACGCGAGAAACAGATTCCTCATATAAGGGTGCGCAGAAGAATTTTATTTAGCATGGATATGATCGAGGAATGGATGAGAAGCAAAGCACACTTATCGGTTTAATAGAAGCAAGAATACAGCAGATAAAGTCTCCATAAAAGGACTTTCCTGCTGTTTTTAGTTATCAATATGAATTGATATAATAATTACCGGAACTATTAAGATATCTTGGAGAGGTGTTCCCTTTTGGAAAAGGATATTGAGGGTTTGATTGAATACTTTGAACGAAACTTAGCCGAATTACTGCGGGAGCTTCAGTTGGAACCTAATGACGAATTTCTGAAAGGAAAAATCGCTGGCATTAAGCAAGCACTCATTACATGTCGAATGTACAACAGACCCGAAAATGGGAATCAAATAGATGTAATCATTGATTGATGTTCGTTAAGAATAGCCGGAAAATTCTTATGTGTTATAATCGAATCAAAGCCAATACTTGCGTAACGGGATGGTGAGCTAAATGAACTTCAAAGATCTCCAAAAGTTGATCAAACTTACGGGCGATCGAGCTAAGTTGGATGCCAAAGCCAACGAAACATACATAGTATACAAAACAAGCGAAGGCCAAATCGTAAAGGAATACAGTGGCGGCAATATTGTTCCTGTACCCCAAAGTGATGCCTATCATGCGTGATACAATGCCAATCATGTACGTTTTTGCCGGCAACAATGGCAGCGGGAAAAGTACAATCCGTAATCTGATTGTTGACCAGCTCGGGCTCAGTATAAACATTGATCCTGATGCATTGGCACGAGGCATGGATTCTTATCATCCAGAGAGACGAAAAGTATCCGCTGGGAAAGAAGCCATAAAATTGGCCAGAGATTGCATTCAAAACAGCCGTAACTTCTCAATTGAAACAACATTGGCCGGGGGCAACGCCATCCGTCTTATGCAAGATGCCAAGGTAAGCGGATACGAAGTAACTATGTTTTATGTTGGCTTGGGAGACTATCGGCTGAATATCGAGCGGGTAGCAGCTCGAGTTAAAAACGGTGGGCATCACATTCCTACTGAGGATATTATCAGACGACATGATACTTCAATTGGAAATTTGCTTTCTTATCTTCACTTAATTGACCATCTGATCGTTATAGACAACAGCCATATAGAAGGCAAAATTATTCTGGGTTCAGATAACGGTTCAATAACTTATCGCTTGGACTCTATTCCTCAATGGGGTGAACGCATTGAGCAGAGATTTCAGACATAGAGAGAACAGTCAGGAAATTCAGGCTGTTCTTTTGTTATATTAACTAAAGTATTTCTTCATAGATTCCTCTAACCATGATACGATAATCAAAAATGGATGTTACCTATTATGGGAAATAGAGGGGATTGTCATGATTGATAAAGTCATTCGCATATTCAATATTATTAATGCAATACAAGCGAACCCTGGAATCTCGGCAAAAGATCTTGCTTTCAAATGTGATGTGAACATCCGGACTATTTACAGAGATATGGATATACTCGAACTGATTGCTCCGGTTTCCAGAGAGGGCAGGGGAACCGGATATCGGTTTATGGGTAAGTTCTTTCTGTATCCTCTTAACTTTACCGAACAGGAAGCTCTTGTGTTTTCTTTGCTCCCTTCCATGCTGGACAAGGACAAGCTGCCTCCTGGCTTCGATACAGCATATGATAAGGTAATGGGCACTCATCTTAAGGAGAAATCGCGCCAAAATAATATCATTGAGGATATCGTCGGTGTCATTCAAATGGGTACACCTGCGTACCGTCAAGAAAGCCCCAATTTTCTGCAGCCAATCATTCAAGCCATCTTGGAGCATAAAACAATCGACGTCGTCTACCATACGCAATATCGCAATGAAACGACGGAGCGCAAAATTGATCCTTATTATCTTGTTCCACGCGATCAGCGGTTTTATATGATTGGGTATTGCCACTCAGCACAGGACATTCGGACCTTTCGGATCAGTCGTTTTCAGCAGGTTGAGCCTACCGGGCAGCAGTTCGACAAAGGCGATTTCAATATCAAAAAATACTTGAAGAACACGTGGTCCATTGATCGTGGGGATAAGAACGTCACGTTCAAAGTTCGGTTCAATGCTGAAGTCGCCCGTTACATTAAGGAAGAAGAACTGTTCGTACAACCGCGAATGAAGGACCAGAAGGACGGCAGCCTTATTTTCGAAGTCACGGTCAATAATGAAAAAGAGTTTTTAAGATGGATCCTTCAGTATGGTCCGTCGGCGGAAATTCTGGAACCCAAAACCGTCCGGGAATCGCTAAAACAGCAGTTGTCGCAGTGGATCATGATGTATCAATAAAAGTAACCTATAGAGTGGCCTCGCTTCGCTAAGAAGCGGGGTTTCTTATTGCGAACATCTATTCGCTGACAAATAGGTGCCCAAGGAATAGCTTAAGATGTAGGTACAAGGACGAAAAGAAGGGGGACATTGGCCAAATGAAGCTCATCATAACAAAACACGCATTTGAACGTTATTGTGAGAGGGCGGTGACATGTCAGGACGACTTCAATC
Source organism: Paenibacillus sp. JCM 9796 (assembly GCF_055379675.1). Classification (NCBI taxonomy): domain Bacteria; kingdom Bacillati; phylum Bacillota; class Bacilli; order Caryophanales; family Paenibacillaceae; genus Paenibacillus; species Paenibacillus sp. JCM 9796. The sequence goes on along the minus strand of NZ_AP043723.1, from coordinate 1,977,171 downwards.
GTTTTCAAAATCAATTATCTAAGGTACCGAGAAAAGATCTGTGTTTTTTGGAGTGGCAAGGGAAGCCTGCCGTCTACTTTGATCAGACCTATTGGCGTTATGTGCGAGATGAAAAATCGAATACCATTACTTTAGTCACGTGCCTTGGAATGCTGGAATATATCAGCAATCTTAAATGGGCAAATCATGTAACCGCCAAAAAAAGCCGCGCAGCAAAGAAGTTAATGAAATCGATTCGGAGAAAGGAGATGCAAGATGAATCAACCTGTGTTGTTTAATCATTCATGGAGTAAGCCATTTTTACCGACTGGAGGAGCGGAGAAGATTTATCTCCTTATCGAAGCACATGGGATTGGAGGGATGAAAGACGCTAAAGACCGCGCTCCGATCAATCTTTCTCTGGTATTGGACCGCAGCGGGTCCATGTCGGGAGAGCCTCTGATGTACAGCAAAAAAGCGTGCCGGTTTGTCGCTGAACAGATGAATGTCCATGATTTACTCAGTCTGGTTGCATTTGATGACGAAGTCAGAACCGTTTTACCGCCTGCAAAAGTGACGCATAAGGATCTGATCAAGCAGCGCATCGATACCATTGAAGCTGGTGGAACAACGAATCTCAGCGGGGGCTTGATTGAAGGAGCGCAGCATGTCCGGAAGAACAAGGCCGAAGGAATGGTGAACCGTGTCATTCTGTTGTCAGACGGCCATGCCAACGAAGGAATTACGGATCGCGGGAAGCTGTTTGCCATAGCAAAGGAATACCGTTCTTCTGGTGTCGGGATCAGTGCTATGGGCGTCGGCGACGGTTTCGATGAAGAATTAATGGAAGGCATTGCGGAGTATGGCGGTGGAAATTTCTACTATATTGACAAGACAGATGACATACCTTCGATTTTTCAGCAAGAGTTACAAGGGCTGCTATCCGTGGTCGCTCAGAATATCAAACTTAGGTTGGTTCCATCGGATGGAACCCAAATTGTCGGAGTTTACGGGTATCCGGTAGATAATCAAGAAGGGCATGCTTTTATTCACGCCAGCGACATATATCAGGATGAAGTAAAGTCTGTTCTCGTAGAATTGGCCTTTCATCCTCATACGCAGGGTGAGCATCATGTGCTCCAATTATTCTGGGAGTACGTTGACGTGACGGAGAACGCTGCAACTTGCAGCACTACTATGGATGTAATGGCTCATTTTACGTCAGATATCAACTTGCTAAACGTGCCCGAAAATCCCCAAATGGTACAGCAGGTTGAGCTGACCAAATCTGCGAAGGTCATCGAAGAAGCCATGGCAGCGTTCGATCAGGGGGATATGGAACATGGTCAGAACCTGCTGAAAGCTCAGGCAGATCAAATGCTTCAAATGTCCGTCACTATGAGCAGTCCGGTCATGGCTGAAGAATCAGCTAAGCTATACAGTCAGCTGGAGAATTTCGAGTATTCCAGCAAGAAGCGTAAGGAGCTGCATCAAGAAAAGTATCGCCGTATGAAACGAAAATAGTGAATGGCCCCCTAAGCCAGGAGATCCAGGTCCGGTTGGACTATCGGAGTGTCGAAAAATGGGAATCTTGGTCTGAATTTAGAAGGAGAATCGTTTAGTTTGAAGAATAAGTAAGTGTTAAATCAATCTCAAATAAAAGCTTACGTTCATTGGCAGGGATCTGACAAAGAACGCTTATATAATGGCTATACTGTGACATGGGGGCGAAATGCCGTGAAGAAGTATTTGCTCTGTGACGAAAAAAAGCGATGTTCCTGCTGCTGTTCAAGTCTACAACTGACGAGGAAGAAGGCTCTATGGTATTACCAGCGAACGCAGACATCGGTGGAGAGACAGACGAATATTTTTCACTGCAAGATATGTCGGTTGGACTATGTCATGAATGGTAATCATGTGGATGATTCCGGTTGGGAGCGTTTGGAGCTGCCGATTACGACGATCTCCTCCGTAGACATCTATCGGGGAGGATCTAATAAGCGTAGCTCTGAAGTAAAGACCTATATCGATCCGACCCTGATGAAGCAGGCCAATAAGCCAATGACTCCGAAATCTGAAATGATTCAATCCCGTCAGAATGACGAGGTTTACAATAATAAGTCTAGAGAAGAGGATCCCAAGAAGCTGAATGGGATTAAGAGGAGCTATAGTGAGTATCGTAATTGCGGCAATTGTGACTTCTATATAAAGGGCATGTGTAGAACACATTCCTTGATAACGTTAAGTGACGAAGTCTGTAACAGATTTAAACATTATCGAAAAAGAGAAGTCTCCGGCGGGGCCTTCTCACCAAGATAAGTGGATAAATCCATTATTCATAGAAAAACAAGACAAGTCAGTAGGGGGAAGAAGACCTTGCAAGCACTTGAAACGTGGAATCGAATTATTGAACGCGCCCAGAGCCAATCTTTCGAGATACATACCGTCCCACAAAACAAAAAGACACCCTTATGGTTTCGAGTCAGTACGGATGGAACTAAACTTCTCATCAGAGAAGCAAAGGATAACGGACCAAGCTCCACTCTGAAAATGTCCCGTACCATTACGTTCAAAGAATTCGAAAGAATATATCCCTATTATCATGTACGGCTTAAAGGGACCTCTGTAAGTCAAGAAGTCACGAGTAAATCGGTAAATTCAGTTTACATTTACGGGCTGATTGCAGATGCTTTATCGAACCTCGCTTGATCCCAAGCGGGGTGTTTCGTTTTTCGGAACATACATTCGCTGACATCCTGCTGTCTATTCGAAATTGTAAAATGAGGTTAAATGAATTCGCAGGGAGGCTTTTACATGGATCTGATCGATCGGTTGTATCAGAAAATCAACGAGGCTCCATTGTCTCCGAAAGTGTTGTTGGCCGGATCCTATGCCCAAGGACACCAACTGCTCGAGCAGATATGCAAGCGTTACGGAGCTATTTTTAATGTAGAAGTGCAGACTCTTCGCGGAATAGTGACCGCAAATACAAAGCCAGAGCTGTTTCGCAGAAAAATCAGTCTGCTTGATGAGGGGCAGGCTGTTTGGGTTGTTCGTGAGTTGATGAAGCAGTTGGCCATAGAGAATCCGATGACTTATATAAACGAGTCCATGTTGAAGCCCGGTATCGTCAATCAAGTGAATCGTGTTATATCCGATATGCGGTTGGCCGGTCTTCGTTCGGATGAAATGAAGGCGGAATGTTTTACAAATCCGCTTAAAGGCGAATATTTGAAAAGAATGCTCGCATTCTACGAGACGTATCTGCGGGAAAATGGACGGACGGATGTTGCCGGATTGGCTGACTACTTGGAACCACGAGGGGACGAAACCGTCTATCTGGCGCTTGCGCCAACAGGGTGGACGTTTGTAGAGCGGAATATGATCCACAAGCTGTCGGGGGATCGTCTCTGCTTCCTTGATCCGGATGTTCCATTTTATATAAACGAAGATTTCTCAACCAATAAATTCACGATGTTTCGCGCGACCGGAAGTCTATCGGAAGTCAGAGAGGGATTTCGAAGAATACTATCGGACCCCGCGGCTCTTGATCGGATGGAAATCATTTTGTCTGATTATGAGCATTATGCACCCATTATTCACTCGCATGCCGAAGCACTGGGCGTCGAATATACGCTCTCGAACGGACTGCCGCTTATATTTTGTGATGCTGGGAAAGCGGTTGTAGGTATACTTGATTGGATTGCAGAAGGTTTCCCGGTAAAGAGGCTTGCGGAAATGCTGCGACATGGCTATATTTCGTTTTCAGATGAACGCTGGTCTCGCACCGATTGGATTCGCTTGCTGGAGAAGTCCGGTATTGGTTGGGGGAGAGAAAGGTATCTTGCTTTACTTCGTCCAGAACGACTGAGTGAGGAAGAACGGGAGCAAGGCACTGCTTTATTTACTTACGTGAAAGATTGGTTTGATCAGCTGCCCGAAGGCAATGAATGGAATCCACTTATACTGTTAGAGTGGATGACGGATTTTGTTCAGAGATATGTGCCGGCACGGTCACTGGATGATGCAAATGTAGGGGCAGCGTTGAAGGAGATGACGAAGAGATACTCGGCAAGTCCACTTGAACCAATGCCGATGGATTTGGCTGTCCAGTACGTGAAAGAGATATTATCTGGGATTCGTATTCGCGCCACGGCAACACCGAAACCGGGTTCGATTCACATTAGTTCTCTACATAACGGTGGATGGAGTGGGAGAGAACGGACTTGGATCTTGGGTATGGATGAGAGAACTTGGAGTATATCTGCAGTACAAGACCCTCTTCTCTTGGACCAAGAACGTATTAGTCTATCTAAGCACTTGGAGTCTGCCAAGGAACGTGCGAAAAATGCCAGAAGCGAACGTGAGTCCCGACTGTCGCGAATTCGAGGCGAGATATGGTTAAGCTATTCTTCTTATGATATAGGGGAGCAGAAGAGCAACAGCCCTGCTTTTGAAATGCTTCAGGTTCTGCGGTTGCAGTCAAGAGATTCGTTATTAGATTTTGGAGTATTAGAGCATTCACTAGGTGAACCTTACAGTGTTATGGATATCATGCATGCATCCGAGTTAGCTGCTCCGTTTGACGGAATCGATGCGTGGGCCCGACTGCTCCAGGAACCAAATGGTAAACCCAAGGATGGATGGCAGGCTATGATGGAAACGTACCCTGCTCTTGCCGCGGGTTATCAAGCCCTAACTTTCCGATTTGGTGAGAGGTTATCAGCCTATGACGGTTGGTTGGAGAGCGACTTTTCTACAAGTGCTTATGGCTTAGATGACGTTCAACGCCGCGATACTATTAGTGTAAGTCAGTTAGAGAAGTATGCGAGCTGTGGGCTGCAATACTATTTTTACTATGTCTTGAAGCTTCGTCCGAAGGAAGTCTCGGAATTCGATCGGACCCGCTGGCTGCAACCAAGCGAAAGAGGCTCCCTGCTGCATGATATTTTCAGGCGGTATTTAGAGGACGTTACGGACAAAGGGACGAAACCGGCCCTGCATGACAAAGGCCGACTGGTCGAGATCGTGGAAGCCGTAATCCGGGAGAATGCGCTATCCATCCCTGCCCCTAATCAGCATGTATTCAACAAGGAATGTGAGGAAATCAGTCGGGATGTGGAAATCTTTTATCTCCAAGAAGACGGCAGAACGGATCAACCATGCTTCTTCGAGTTAGAGCTTGCGACGCATGATGGAGAGCCGATGGAGATTCATTTGCCCGGAGGTATTCATTTTAAGCTGAAAGGCTTCGTCGACCGGGTCGATCGAATAGGACCTCACGAGTACCGGATTATCGATTATAAAACGGGCAGCACTAGCAAGTACAAGGCTGCTGAATATTTCAGCGGCGGAACACAGCTGCAGCATGCTGTATATTCCATTGCTGTAGAGCAGTGGCTTCGCGAAACAGGTATGGATCCAGGAGCCAAGGTTACGGAGGCGGAATATTATTTTCCAACCGAGCGTGGGCGCGGCGAGAAGGTAGTTCGAACTCAGAACCGCAGAGTAGAGCTTGCTGCCATCGTTACCAAGCTGCTGGAATCTCGGAATCGAGGGATTTATGTCCCAGCTAAAGATTCGATGGTCTGTGGGTGGTGTGATTACCGAGCCGTGTGCGGATCTCATGCGGAGTGGATGGCGGGCAAACGTGATTCGTCTGTAAATGCTGATATTCTAAGCACGCTGCTGGAGGTGGAGAGTCATGACTGAGTCATTCGGCTTTACGGCACCTGCAGATCAAGCTGACCGTGATCGGATCCTTACGGATTTAAATACGACTTTGCTTGTTGAGGCAGGGGCTGGATCGGGTAAAACGACCAGCTTGGTTGGCAGGCTTCTGGCATTGATCGAATCCGGCGTTAGTGTCAGTCAAATCGCGGCTATTACTTTTACCAACAAAGCTGCAGACGAGATGAAAGAACGTTTCCAACTGGCGTTGGAGAAAGCATATCGAAGATCATCGGATGCTTCTTTAGTTCGGGAGCGGTTGTCCGAAGCACTGGGAAATCTTGATCTGATCTTCATCGGAACCATCCATTCGTTCTGTGGATCGCTATTGCGCGAGCGTCCCATTGAGGCAGGGCTGGATCCATCATTTGTAGAAATGGACGAAGTAAGTGATAAGCAATTCCGCGCGAGTTGTTGGGATGATTACATTGCTGATCTGGATGAAGAAGCGCGGTTACAATTCGAAGAGTTATTATCGCTGCGTGTGGATGTTAATACCCTTAGAGACGTATTTGATCGTGTGTCTTTGTTTACTGATATTGAGCTTCCTTGCGAGGAACGGGAGCGGCCCAATTTTGATCGAATTCGTGATACTTTGCTTCCTTTGCTCGATGCTGCAGCGCCCTATATTCCGACGGTGGAGCCTGAGAAAGGCTGGGATACGGTACAGAAGCTTGTTCGACAGACGCGTCAAAAGATGCGCTACATCGACTTGTCGGATGATATGCGAATTCTCGAAATCGCAAAGGGGTTTGACCGCAAGCTCGACGTGACGCTTAATAGGTGGACATCCAAAGAATATGCCAGCGAGATGAAAAAGCTTTTTCCCGATTGGCAGATCAACGTACTTTTTCCGTTCCTTCAGGAATGGCGTGAATATATGTATTCGAAGCTGATCCGCTTCGTGCGGCCTGTACTTGATTATTACAAGACACGCCGATACACAGTGGGAAAACTGAATTTCCAGGACTTACTCATGGAAGCTGCCAAGCTTGTACGTGAAAATAGTGAAGTAAGAGCGTATTTCGCCGAACGATACCAGAGGCTGCTTGTCGATGAATTTCAGGATACGGATCCGATTCAAGCGGAGCTGATGTTTCTACTCACAGGGAGCGCTGAGGTTGGGGTATTTGAGAAGAACTGGCGGCGGCTTACACCACGGCCGGGTTCCTTGTTCGTGGTCGGGGATCCGAAACAGTCAATCTATCGTTTCCGCAGGGCGGATATTTCTATCTATAACGAAGTCAAGGCGCGTATCCAGGAGTGCGGTGCGGTTTGTCGTCTAGCAGCTAATTTCCGTTCTGTACATTCCATCGGCGATTACATAAATGGTCAGTTTGTCGGCAAATTTCCGTCTTCGGAAACGGAGTACCAGGCTGCGTTCGTGAAGATGGAGACACGTACGGACAATCCCAAAGGCGCTCGTAAACCGCCACATGGGATATACGTTCTTAATTATCCCAAAATGCCGGGAGGCAAAGCTGCCGTAGCACAAACAGATGCTGAGCAGATTGCAAGATATATATCGTGGGCGTGTCATAATGGTAATTTGCAGATTGTAGATCGTGATAGAGGAAACCGAAATGCGGTTCCGAGTGATTTTCTGATTTTGACGAAAACGAGGGAGTTCATCCACCTGTACGCAGAACAGTTGGATTTGTTCGGAGTACCGGCTGATACTTCGGGCAGTACGACGGTCTATGAGGAACTGCTAGCATTATTACAGCTGGTACGGTATTTAGAGGATTCCGCAGATAAACCGGCTCTACTCTCCGTTATGCGCGGAATGCTGTTCGGCTTGAGTGATCGGCAATTATGGGCTTATAAGCAGGGCGGATTTTCGTTCTCGTTATTTGACTTACCGGCATTGGAGGCTTGCAGGGATGAGGCCAAGGCAGTTGTTACGGTGCTTGGAAAGCTTCAGAAATATAAGGGATGGGTTCGCACGTTAAGCGCAGCCACCGCATTCAGCCGAATCGTGGATGATCTCGGTGTTCTGCCATACGTGTCGACGCTGCCGGCAGGCTCTGTTCGTGCGGGGACATTGGTGAGAATGCTGCAACTGTTACATGGAGATCCTGCGGCGAGTTCAAGCTGGGCGGAATTGTGTCGATTGATTGAGCACATACTCGCGGATCGAGAGATGGAAACATCGAGCCTTTACGCTGGCGGCAACCAGGCTGTCCGGATTATGAATCTGCATAAAGCCAAAGGACTAGAAGCGCCCGTAGTCTTCTTAGCCTGTCCCTGCGGGGAGTCTGATTATGATGCGACGCAGTATATAGATCGTTCCGCAGATCCGGCTGCAGGTTACTTTACGATAAGTAAATCAATCGGAGAGTTCAAAACGGAAGTGATCGCTCAACCCTTAGGATGGGGTGAGATGAACGAACGAGAGCGTGCTTTTTCCAATGCAGAGAAAGATCGGTTACTTTATGTCGCGGCTACACGCCCGAAGCAGATGCTCGTTATAAGCTTGTATCCCGATCAACCGGCGAAGTGCCCTTGGACACCGCTCGTAGATGGGATGGATCTCGCACGCGAACTTGCTGTGCCGGCGATGAAGCCAGAGAAGAAGACGGAGTTGACCGAGGGGCCGGAGTTGCAAAATGTCGTGGAAGTTCGAAAGATGAGGCTGAATGCGATTAGTGAGCCTACTTACGCAGTCTTATCTGTCACCGGCCAGACGAAAGCAGCCGGCGATACACCGGAATGGTCCGCGGCAGGCAAAGGAATGGCTTTTGGAAGTGTTGTTCACCGTACTATTGAGATGCTAGGCAAGGGAATGCCGGAGTCGGAACTTGAGGACACCATACGCTTCTTAGCGGATGAGGAAGGCATGGCTGAGGAGCTCATAAGCGAATCCGTTCGGGTTGTAAGAAGCGTAATTGCCAGCGAGCTCTGGCAGCGCAGCCTGCGCGCTCGCCGCCGCTTATTCGAGGTGCCGCTGATGATTCGAAAAAATGCCGACCGAATCGGCGGATTTAGCGATGCTGGGAGTGCAGCATCAGAGGTTGCGGCTGCATTGGAAGGTACAGGTTCAATTCAGTATGCCTATGTTCGTGGAATCATAGACTTCCTCTTCGAGGAAGAGGATGGCTGGGTTATTGTTGATTTCAAGACGGACAGCGTAACAGAAGAGAAGCTGCAATCATTCATTGACTTCTATCGGCCGCAGGTATTGGCTTATGCGTCAGAATGGGAAAAGACTTTTGGTTATAAAGTGAAAGAAGCGGGGTTGTATTTTGCCCTGTTAGGAAACTGGGCAACATGACGTCTAAGTGAAGGATAACAGGTCCACTTGTCGAATTATAATCCTATAGTCCTATTAGCTACATTCAAGAGGAGTTAACCTTATGGCTGAGAAACTTGAGTTGTTACATACTGAGATCTCAAGTTTGAGTAATCAGAGATATAAACTTTTTTTCCTGCTTCCGGCAACTACGAACCAACAGAAGCTCATCAATGACTTAAATCGTGAGGGTATTCCGACATTTAACATAGGCTTATATTTATCAGAACAACTAAGATTAGTCCCTTCTGACAAACGCCCTTTTGATGTTGCGAAGTGGCTAAGGAAGGCTATAAATGATCAAAAGCATAATGTTGTATGCATACACAATATCGAATATTTATTTGACCCTGAGTTAAAGCAAAATCCAGTTAAGTTACTAGAAGCACAGAGTGGAAATACAGTTCTGTTGGTAATATGGCCTGGTAAAGTTGGAAATGGAGTGCTCTATTATGCGACTCCGGAGCACCCAGAGTACTACATGAATTCTGAATACAGTAATAGTATTATGATCTACTAATTGTGGAGGGTTTTAACGATGAAGTATAGAGAACTGATCCAATTTGAACCGATAAAGTCTGTAGTTGTTCTAAAGGATGCCGCTGAAAATCAACTAGCTCAGCAATTAGTCCAAACATATGTAATATCGGACCGTATGGCAGAAGTAATCGATGATATTATTTTTGAGCAACTTCAATTCCAACGTCCTATTGACCACAAAGGAATTATGATCGTTGGTAATTATGGTACCGGTAAATCTCACTTAATGAGTGTAATAGCAGCTATTGCTGAGTCTGATGGGACCTCACAATATATCCATCATGAGAAAATTGCGAAAAAGGCAAAAGAAATAGAAGGGAAATTCAAAGTATTACGTGTAGAATTTGATGGAATTCAATTGCCACTTGGTGAAGTTTTATTCCGAGAAATGACTAATTATCTTCAAGAGATTAATGTGGACTATGAAATGCCGAATGTAGCTACATTGGTAAGTAATAAAGACGAAATGAAACGTATGATGGCTGCATTTCATGAGGTGTATCCAGATCACGGATTTTTGTTGGTGATAGATGAATTACTTGATTATTTGCGTACACGCAAGGAGCAAGAACTTATTCTTGATTTAGGTTTTTTACGGGCTATGGGGGAAGTTGTACAGTCTACTCGATTTAGATTTATTACAGGCGTACAGGAAATGCTGTTCGATAATCCTAAATTTCAATTCGTAGCAAATGAAATTCGAAGAGTCAAGGAGCGTACTGAGCAAGCAATCATAGTTCGTGAGGATATCGAATTCGTCGTTTCCCAGCGGTTATTACGAAAGAATGACCGTCAAAAAGCCTTAATAAGAGAACACTTACAAAGATTTGCTCCACTTTTTGAGAATCTTGGAGAACAAATCGAGAAGTACACTGCATTATTTCCAATTCATCCTGCGTACTTAACGGCATTCGAGAATGTACGTGTTGTGGAGAAACGTGTAGCATTAACCACTATTAGTGATGAGATCGAGAAACTTCTTGATACCGAAGTTCCAGTAAATAGCCCCGGAGTAGTCTCTTACGATAATTATTGGCTTTATATCAAAGGTGATCGTACTTTGCGTACAGATCGGGATGTACGTGAAGTATTGGAAAAATCGGATGTCCTCATGGATCGGATTGAAAGTTCTTTCCCTAAAGCAAAGGCAAGTTATAAACCAATTGCTAGACGTATCGTACAGGCTCTTTCCGTGTTTAGACTTACAACGGATGATATTAAAGTAAAGATCGGCGTCTCTTCAGCGGAATTGAGAGACCAATTATTTTTATATTTTGATTTTCCTGATTTAGATTCTGATTTTCTAAATGCAACTATTGATACGATTTTAAATGAGATCATGAAATCCGTCAGCTACCAGTTTATTTCCTTTAATCGAGATAACGGACAATATTACCTTGATTTGGAGAAAGTAACTGACGTTGACTCCTTGATTGAAGAAAAAGCTGGGATGTTAGTTGGCAATCAACTGGATCGATATTACTTTGAAGTCCTAGAGAAGTTAACCGACGATGGATCTCCAAGTATAGTATCTGGTTATCGAATTTGGCAGCATGAATTAAATTGGTACTCAAGGAAAGTAACTCGGCCGGGGTATCTATTTTTTGGGGCGCCGAATGAACGTTCCACAGCACAACCGGAGCGGGACTTCTATATTTATATGCTTCAACCGTATGATCCGCCTAAATTCAAAGATGAAGCCAAACCCGACGAAGTGTTTTTCAAACTGGACACAAAGGATGAGTCATTCCATACTGCGCTTCGTCTTTACGCAGGTGCTAGGGAAATGTCCATAACTGCTTCAAGCGCGACCAAGAAGTTGTATGACGATAAGGCCGCTGAGTTCTTAAGGAAATTAATGAAGTGGCTTGTTGAGAATATGCCATCTGCATATAAAATGACATATAAGGGCGTGACTAAGAAACTTGCTGAGTGGAGCCTATCTGCTCCAGCTCAAGCGACTGTGCGGGAAATCATTGATGCAGCGGCAGATGATTGTTTAACCACATGGTTTGAGGAGAAATATACTGATTACCCTACATTCCGGCTTAGCAGCATCAGTATCACTCGTGAAGCTATGTTGAAAACATATATACCGGAGACATTAGCCAATATCTCTAACCCAAAAACCAAGACGGCAAGAACCATACTTGAAGGATTAGTGTTATTGGATGGGGAAAAAATAAATGTACAGAAATCGGGATATGCCAAATGGGTCCTGAACTTGTTAAATAACAAAGGAAATGGACAGGTTCTAAATGCTTCTGAACTGCTTGAGGTTCTTCAATCTCAAGGGGATTGGGAAGTCAAGAAAATGATCGGATTTCAATTAGAACCTGAACTTCTAAGTGTTATACTAGCTGCGCTAGTCTACACTGGTGATATTGTGATCACGATTAATGGGGAAACTTATGATTCCATGAAGTTTAACCAATTAATCGCTTTGAGAGCAGAAGGAATTGCCGAATTTAGCCATATTAAGAAACCGAGTGATTTGCCATTAGCAGAACTACGAGCATTGTTTGATTTATTTAGTATTAGTCATGGATTGCTTCAACCAGATTCTCAAACAAATGGGGTTCAAACGCTTCAAACTAAAGTGCAGCAACAATTGACCCAGCTGGTTAAACTGCAACATGAGCTTAAAGACAAAATTCCTACATGGGAATTGCCCCTTCTATCGGATGAGGTGCTGCAGGAGTACCAAGGTAAGCTTCAAAACTTGAATCAGTTCTTGCAGAGTCTTCAAGTGTTCGATACACCGGCGAAACTTAAAAATTTCAAAAAGACAATTGAAGAAATTCAAAGCCAGCAAGAATCCATCATGTTAATAGATAAACTTATCAAGTGGCGTGAGCTTGCTTCTCAAATTACCAAAAAAGCGAACTATATCGTGAGTGCTAGGAATCATGTCTCGATTGCTGATGATTGGTATGTAAAAGTTGAAGGTGCATTGGAGGATCTATACCTTTCCTTAAAGGCTAACAGTGACTGCAGTGCTGAACTTCAAGTGATAGATCAGCTAAAAGATCAGTATATTGCTTTCTATTACGCTCAACACGCAGCATCACGATTAGGAGCAACAGAGGAGAATAAGCTCAACCAGCTTAAACGTGACGGACGTATCGATACATTGCAGAAGATTTCTGTGATTCCAATTCTGCCGGCACAACAATTACAAGCATGGAAGACAAAGTCTGATGATTTGAAAATTTGCTGGAAATTGCAAAAAAGTGAATTGGAGCATTCTCCTGTTTGTCCGCATTGCCGTTATCGTCCAAAAGATGAAAAATTTGCACAGCAGGTAACTGTTCGGCAGTTGGAAACGGAATTAGAAGAATTACTTGAATCTTGGACGAATACCTTGTTGACTAACCTCAATGACAGTGAGTTACGGGAGAATATTGAATTACTCAGTGGCGAACAGAAACAGTTGATAAAACAGTTTATGGACGATAAAACATTTGGGATACCGGTTGATTTGCGCTTAGTCCAAACAATAAAGGAAGTCCTAGAAGGAATTCAAAAAGTTGAACTGCCATTAGATCGGTTGTTGCAGATGGCTGGAGATGGTAGTCCCCTGACTATTGAGGAGCTGCGTGTGCGATTTGAACAATTAGTAAGGGAACAGGTTGGTACCCAATCGTCTAATCGAGTAAGAATCATGTTAAAGAAGGAGTAACTTTAGATATGAGTGATAACCTAAAGCAAGGAACTCTATTCGAGATGAAAAAAGAAACCCAAACAGGTCCTGTGACCTGTTTGGGTTTGACATTTGAGAATGATGAAGCGCGCCGCGCGTACTTTACCGAGGAATTACGCAAAAAGCTACCGGAACTTAAGAAAATTGAAGGGTTTCCAGTAGGTGAAGACGAGGATATACTCGCACTTTCCGATCCCCCATACTTTACAGTGTGTCCAAATCCATGGCTTTTTGATTTTATTTCCGAATGGAATCGTGAAAAAAAGTCATCAGAAGATACTAATATTGAAGGCTATAACAAAGAACCTTTTACCGCTGATGTAAGTGAAGGAAAAACAGATTCAATTTATAAAGCACATGGTTATCATACTAAAGTGCCACATAAAGCGATAATGAGGTATCTACTACATTATACTAACCCAGGCGATATCGTATGGGATGGTTTTGCCGGAACAGGGATGACAGGTGTTGCGGGTCAGTTATGCAACGATGAAACGGAATTACGACAAATGGGCTTTACAATTGAAGGCAACAATATCATTAATCAAGAAGGCGAAAAAATATCAGAGCGTGGGATAAGAAAAACAATTCTTTCTGACCTTTCCCCTGCAGCAACTTTTATATCAAGTAATTTTAATTTACCAATTGAAAAAGAAAGCTTGTCTCAAGAGATAAAAAAAATTATGGGCGAATTAAAGAAGTATAGCAAATGGATGTATGAGGTGAATGATCCAAAATACCCTAATCAAGGGGAAGTGTTTTATACAATATGGAGCGATGTTTTTATCTGCCCTTCATGTTCAGGGGAAATAAATTACTGGAATGAAGCTGTAGAAAAAGATACTCAAAAGCTTAAAGCAGAATTTTCTTGTCCCAATTGTGGAGTCAAATTGACGAAGAGAGGTTTAGAAAGGTCTTGGGAAACAGTTTTTGATGGGAACATAAATTCTACAATAAAACGTGCAAAGCAAACCCCAGTTGCTGTTAATCTTAAATATGGATCAAACAGAATGGAAAGAGGAGCTGAAAGTTTAGATACTGAGTTACTTAAGTCCATAGATGCCTACATTTATGATGGATTTTACCCTACAGATAAATTACCGTTTGGTTATAATACGGCACAACCTATTAATAGTCATGGATTTACACATGTACATCATTTATATACGAGAAGAAGTTTGCTAACACTATCCAAGTTTTACCAATTGGCAAGTCGTTCCAAATATCGAAATAACTTATTAGCAATGTTAACTGGAGTAGCCTTTGCAACAACTAAATTGTACAGGTGGACACCAAATTATGAAGGTGGAGGACCACTTAGCGGTACCTACTATATTCCAGCATTATATAGAGAAATTTCAGCGTTGGATGCGCTTAAGCGATTTGGTGAAAAACTTCCTAAAAATATGGGATTTTCAAAAAATAAAGGAAATACCATAATTTCTGTTGATTCAGCTACGACTATTCAAATTCCGGACAATTCTATCGATTATATTTTTGTGGACCCACCTTTTGGTGGAAATATCATGTATTCAGAGCTCAATTTTCTTTGGGAATCCTGGTTGAAAGTTAAAACTAATAACAAAGATGAAGCTATAATAAATGAAAAGCACGACAAGCAAATTTTCGAGTACCGAAAGCTGATGGAGTTTTCTTTCGCAAACTTTTATAGAGCATTAAAACCGGGGAAATGGATAACAGTTGAATTTAGTAATTCTCAAGCGAGTATTTGGAATGCCATACGTGAATCAATAGAACGTGCTGGCTTCATTATTGCCAATGTATCCGCCCTTGATAAAAAACAAGGCAGTTTTAAAGCTATTACTACAACAACTGCTGTAAAGCAAGACCTTGTAATTTCCGCCTATAAACCCAAATCAGATTTTGTAGATAATATGTTAAAACGACAAAATTCAGAAGAATCAGCCTGGCTTTTTGTTGAACAACATCTTCAGCAATTACCCGTTTTTGTTGGGGGTAAAGGGGCCGCTGAACTTATAGTAGAGAGGACACCGCGTATTTTATTTGATCGGATGATTGCGTATCATGTTCAACATAGCCTTTCGGTACCTATATCATCGGCTGACTTCCAATTAGGAGTAGAACAACGTTTTCCAATGCGAGATGGAATGGCCTTTTTGGAAGAACAAGTTGCTGAATATGATAAAAAACGAACATTGGCTAAAGAATTTACACAGATGACGTTGTTTGTTTCCGATGAAAACAGTGCGATTGAGTGGTTACGCCAACAGCTTATGAGAAAGCCCCAAACACGTCAGGACCTGCATCCGAATTATATGAAGGAAATTCAGCATATAGCGAAGCATGAGGAGTTACCGGAATTAGATACTTTACTTGAACAGAATTTTCTAAAATATGATGGACATGGGGAAGTTCCGACTCAGTTATTGCGAAATCTTTCTAAAAATGATCCGGGGCTCAAACTGAAAGCTAAGGACCGTTGGTATGTACCGGATCCAAACAAACAAGCGGACTTAGAGAAGTTACGTGAAAAATCGTTATTACGTGAGTTTGAAACATATCGTGATGGGTTAGTTGGTAATCGTAAAAAACTCAAACAATTCCGCACGGAAGCAATCCGAGCTGGATTCAAGAAGGCTTGGGGAGAAAAAGATTATCAAACAATCGTAACAATCGGGGAGCGCCTCCCTGAAAACGTACTTCAAGAAGATGACAAATTGCTAATGTATTACGATAACGCACAGATCAGACTCGGCCTGTAGTTAAGGAAGTGTAGACGATTTGAATAAAAATTGGCGTCAAAAGGTGCTTGAACATTTTCAAGCACCTTTCTACCATATTACGTTAGTGACAGACCCAGATTCCCTGTTGCAAGATGAAGTCATTATCAGCCAGTTGTATAAGTTAGGGATAGACGTTGTAGAATTTAAAGATCGGGCCGTATTCAGGTATTGGTATGAAAGCCAGTATAGACCGAATCCATTTAATAGTTATCTGCTAATACATCCGAAGTCAGATGATATCAGTGATATCCCCTACGATATATGGGCTCAGGGCAAACATATTTCAATTTGTAAAAGTGAATTGTTCCCAATGCTATCCGCACCTATCGTGCAAGAACTCGATTTTAGAACACTAGATACTTTATCGTTGATGGATGATATACCAGTCAAGAGATCAGACAATGATACTATAGACTTCTTATTGAAGCGAATTTACAAATTACCATACGACACTATTGATTCCGCAGCTGAATATATTTTACTTTGTATAAGCCGACATCAACTTCCTTTTACAATGCCTGAAACGATAGAAAACTATCTGAGAGATGCATTAAATCATACAAACAGTAATCCACGATTGATTATATCTGAGTTAATTCAATCTTCTGATGCTTTGTACTCCTACTTACAGCAGGAATGGTGCAATTTCTTGGAGAATGATACTCCTGAGAATCATCCATTTTGGGATACCAAATTACAAGATACACTTGCTGGTTTATTTCGTATAGGCAAATTAAAACCTATTTCCTTTAATAAAGATTCATTGCCTGATTCATTATTATTTGGAGTAAAACAACTGAATGAAGAACAGTCACAAATCGTTTTAATAAACGAGCATATCGGTCAGATCGAAAAAATGTTAGAACTTGAGATTGACCGCCGCGGCTGGGTCAACCTTATCGGTTTATTCAGTACTGCGAAATCAATCATGTTAACTCTAGATACTTCATCAGAAATTAGTAAGAAAATAAAGTCCCTTGAGCAACTTATAGAAGAGCAATTTGCTCTCTGGCTAAATAATCATTATGGGGCTTTGGCTTCGTTATCAGATCAGCATACACCGGTTATGCTCCATAAAGTGGCTGAGCATATGCACCTGCAAGGAAGTCCTAAAAAGGCTATAATTGTAATGGACGGATTAAGTTTTGTACAGTGGAGTCAATTGCGTTCAAACTTACAGTCTTCTTTCGATTTTATAGAAAACGGTACATTTGCTTGGATCCCTACGTTAACCTCTGTATCTAGACAAGCCATTTTCTCGGGGGAAATACCGAAAACTTATTACTCAACCATTCATACAACAGCTAATGAGGAAAAAGAGTGGAGAGCATGTTGGGCTAAATATGGTATTGCGCCAATCCATGTCACGTATGAGAAATCATTAGGCCAAAGGGAATATAATAAATCGGAAATTAAGGCGTTATCTAAATCGAGCATTAAAGTGGCGGGACTTGTAGTCGACATTATCGATAAGTTGACACATCACACGATTCAAGGTCATAGGGGAATGCAAGGGCAAATTTCTATTTGGTTAAAAACCGGTTATTTGCAATCATTACTTCACGATTTATTGGATGCTGGATTTGATGTATATATAACTTCTGATCATGGCAACAAAGAAAGCATAGGTATCGGAGCCATTCGCGAAGGCGTATTAGCGGATACCCGTGGTGAGCGAGTTCGAGTTTATAATTCTGAGGAGTTGCGGGATCGGGCTGTACAGAAATACTCGTCGCAAAAATGGGATTCTATCGGCCTCCCGGATGAATTCTTCGTATTGACAGCTAAAAGTGGCGAGGCTTTTGTTAAAGAAGGCGAAGTTGTAGTGAGTCATGGCGGGACCAGCATTGAAGAGGTTATCGTTCCTTTCGTGCGAGTCAAGAAAAGAAGAGAATGAAGGTGTCAGATTGAAAAAGGCGGTTGGCTTTGATCAAAAACTGCAATTGCATCAGTTGGACCACATCGCACGTGAATTATCAAGAGTGGAAAATCGACAACAGCTATATGATCTAGTGGATCAAAATTTGATGGCAGATATTGCTGGTGCTAAGGCAAGACTTAATGCTAGAACGATCCTGTTTAAAATTTGGCTGTTAGTCGACAACGAGAATATGGAAATTCGGGATCGTGGCTTACAATTGTGTACGAACGCTTCGAGAGAAGAAAGATTGCTCCTGCACTGGGGCATGATGCTTCTTGCATATCCATTCTTCAGGGATGTTGCTGATCAAGTGGGGCGTCTCTTTCAGCTTCATGGGGAATTCTCGAGTATGCAGTTGAGCAGGAAAATTTTTGCGCTTTATGGTGAACGTAGGCGAGTCAGTGTATCAACGGGAGCCGTACTTGGAACTTTTAAACACTTAGAAGTAATCAGTGAGCAAAAAAAACAATATATGAATGCTGGAAAGATACCCATTCACCAGTTAGAATATAAACTTTGGCTTATTGAGGTCATGCTGAAAGCCGCTGAGAAATCAGCCATAGAATTAAAGCAAATTGCTACGGAACCTTGTTTGTTCCCATTCAGTTTAAACTTAGCGGAAAGCGAATTGAGAAATAGTCGGTTACAAGTAACGCGGCAGGGTATAGACATGGTGATGGTAGGATTGAGGTAAGGCGGTGGGATCATGATTAAAGTCGGTGAAATAGTACAAGGTGCTCAGTTTCCAGAGAGTGTTGAAATTAAAAAAGTTGAAGCCTTCGATGAAGGCTTTTTCTCTATTGCTGCATTAGGGCGGGATTCGAATCGGTATTATGAGTTAATGTTGGATAAAACTGAGCTTGAATCTTTGAAAAGAATAAGTGGGCAAATTAGTATGGACCAGCAGATAGCCTCAAGTGATCTTCAACATTATCTGCGATATCACGCATTGTTAGTCAATAGTAAATACTCTTCAAAAAGGGCATTGGGCAACAAAAATTTAATTCCATTGCCACATCAGATCGAAGCGGTTTATAGCCGCATGCTTCAAATGCCCCAGGTACGCTTCTTACTTGCGGATGATCCAGGTGCAGGGAAGACGATTATGTCGGGTATGCTCATTAAAGAGCTTAAAGCACGTGAAAGTGTGGAGAGAATCTTAATTCTTGTTCCTCCATTAGTCTTGAAACAATGGCAGGAAGAGTTGCAGGATAAATTCCATGAGGATTTCTTTATCATAAATCGCTCTGTAATCAAGCAGTATGGTTCGAAAAATCCGTTCTTAGAACATGAATGTTGTCTTGCTTCCGTTTATTGGGCGGCCCGTGATGATGTAAAAAGCTTAGTCAGTGAGGCGAATTTCGATCTTGTGATCGTGGATGAAGCTCATAAAATGGCAGCCTACACTCATGGAGTTGCCAATAAGAAAACATCTAAAACAAAGCTATATCACTTAGGCGAAACCGTACTTAGGCAAGCAGAGCATTGCGTGCTGCTAACAGCTACTCCACATAAAGGTGACATGGAGAACTTTCGGCATCTGATGCGTTTAGTAGATGATGATATTTTTTCTAACTTGTCGGTAACAGAATCCCTACGCGAAAAGGCAAATCCGTTTATTATTCGAAGATTAAAGGAAACACTCAAAAATTTTGATGGGACGCCCCTTTTTCCTAAACGGACAGCTAGAACGATTCAGTATACTTTATCTGAAGAAGAACTTGATCTTTACGAATCAGTTACAGATTATGTTCGTCTCTACTTTAATCGAGCGATGAATTCAGGAAGTAACAGCACAGCTTTTGCTATGATGCTGCTCCAAAGAAGGCTCAGCTCGTCTGTTAATGCCATAGATCTGTCGCTTAAGCGTAGAAGAGACCGGTTAATCAAGCTGTTAGAAGAAACGATCGCAAGTAAGAAGAAACAAAACAAAAATAGAATGGAATTTGATTGGGATGAGTATGAAGACGAATCGTTGGAAACTCAAGAACAGTTAGAAGATGAACTTGAAAGCTCAACAGATAACCTTGATCCAGAGGAGCTAAGGATCGAAATTAATGAGTTAGAACGATTAATAAGGAAAACCTCCCGACTGAAAGAAACGGCTGTTGAACGAAAATATGATGAACTAGAGCAAACCTTATTTGGTTGGAATGGTTTATTGAATCAAGGGGAAAAGATTCTTATCTTTACGGAATCGGCGGACACACTTGATTTTTTGGAGAAACGCTTATTAACGCGTGTCCCGCAGATCGCGAAGATTGTTGGGCGTTTCTCTATGGATGAGCGTAGAAGACAAGTTGAATTGTTTCGTAATGAGTGCCAGATCATGCTTGCTACGGATGCCGGTGGAGAGTCGATCAACCTACAGTTTTGTAATCAGATGATCAACTACGACATTCCGTGGAACCCCAATAAGCTAGAACAACGTATGGGACGTATTCATAGAATTGGTCAAAAGAATGAAGTGGCTATCTTTAATCTTGTTGCATCTAACACACGAGAAGGCGACGTAATGATACGTCTGCTTGAGAAAATGGAACGAATGAGGGAAGACTTAGGTGCCGACCTTGTATACGATTTTATCGGTGACATCGTTGATGGTGATTTCAACGATTTGGCATCGTTAATGCAAGCTGCCGTCATTCACCGTGAAAAGTTAGACGATATTATTGCAACTATGGAGCGGAAACTCTCAGAAGAGCATAAAAAACTGCTTGAAGAGGTAGAGCGGGAGAGGCTTTCCGAAGATATTTTTGATTTACCCAAGATGCGAAGGGAACAGCATGATCTGGTAGTAAGAAAACTCCCCGAACAAAATTTTGGGTTATTTACAGAATATATCCTTAAGAAATGTAATGTGCGGATACACCAGACCCAAAATGAGAAGATAAAACGAATTGAACGATTGCCTAAATACATTCGAGATATATCAAAAACAAATCGTCTTCCATTGTATCAACTGGAGGATGCAATTCGTTTCACTTCATTTAGGAGTTATGTAAAGGAAGGAATCGATATCATTTCTGAGGATCATCCTCTATTTAAATTAGGAATGATTCTTACACGTAAAGAAAATGAGAAATTAGCAATAGATCGTTATATGGTGTATTGTCCGGTAAGTGAACCCTTGTCAATTGAGGTTTATCTTAATAGTGTTACCGATGGCACAGGAAATGAATTAGCTAATGAACTTATCCTTCTAGGTAAACGACAGGATGATTCATTAATTCGATTAGATCCTTATTGGTTGTTTCAGCATGAGTTTGTCGGTGAACTTACCACTTTAAGTGAGTCGTTAGATAGTTCATTTCGGTCCGCCGCGGTGAAGGCAGCAATGGATTTACGTGATCAGGTTCGACAAAAACGTGAAGAGCAGCTGGACCGAGTATCAAGCTATTTGGACAAAACGTTTAAAAAACAAATCGATGATTTAATTGAGCGCCGCGGTAAGTATGAACGAGAAAATGAGGAAAATCGTAATGGTGCCTTAATTAATCAAGTTGATGCTAATCTAATTGACGTGGAAATGCGTAAGGAGCGGAGATTAGCTTTAGTTCAAAGACAAAAAAATATTGGAATGAAGCCTCCAAAACGAATTGCCCAACTGGAGGTTATACCAAGAGGGAAATCCCAAAGACTCATTTCCGTAGATTACAAGGACATTATCCAGGATTACGAACGACAAAATGGGCGGGCAAATACAAAGACATTTAATCCATATTCGCTGGTTGACTTTTATAGTGAAAGATTTAACGGGGAACCACGATTCATCATCATTTCCGACGACGAAATGTATTGGCCATCCGAAGAATTTTTTGAGGATTTGAAAGAGATAGAAGATCGGACTTATATTTATGTTGTGAAAGACGGTACTGTGAAGGAAGAGAGAAAACTAACAGATTTACCAACGTTTATTCAAATGTAAGGCTTTCTGTGCCGCGGCGCTTTACAAAGAATAA
This sequence comes from Paenibacillus sp. JCM 9796, assembly GCF_055379675.1. Taxonomy (NCBI): domain Bacteria; kingdom Bacillati; phylum Bacillota; class Bacilli; order Caryophanales; family Paenibacillaceae; genus Paenibacillus; species Paenibacillus sp. JCM 9796. Next base: position 1,955,279 of record NZ_AP043723.1, on the reverse strand, counting down.
TATTCTACTTTTCGTTTCCTGACATCCTATGTTGGGAAGCTTTTTTATTGATGGTTGTATAGCAGGATTTTGTTGGATATTGACGAAGACATAGGAAGTGAGAACTATTTCAAATGCACTAATAATTAATGTAACCAAGAAAAGTAATCGATAAAGTAATTTAAAAAGAACATATGTTTCGTGACATGGATGTGTCCAACGATTGATTTATACTATGTGAGAGTAACACATGAGAGGGGATGAGTTCACTGAGAACTATTGAATTGGCTGAGGAAGTATTAAAATCTAAAGGTTGGGCTTACCAATTCGATCTATCTGTGTTGTCCGATCAAAATGAAGATTCAATTAATGAGCACATTCGAAATGTTTATTTATCGGCTATTCAGGCGTTATCCAAACAGAAATCCAAAAAACTCTTGAAGGGACCTTTCTATCTTTGGATTTGTCAGAAGAAGCTGGTAGGTGATAACCGTCAGGTTGTTGATGGTTTTGCCTTGATCATTACGCCATTTTTTCAAGACGTGGTTGGCCGAGATGTGGACCCTGTTGTTGAAACGATGTGGCGGCATAGAGGATATATTCGAATGGAATCTGCTATTCCAATTTTAGAAGGCGCTGTTCCTGCTTGTGTTTTCGAAGAAGTGCAAGTGTTACCGATCGAATTGGATGGCGAGCTGAAATCCAGATTATCGGATGCTTTTGAGGAGCATCAATATATGCTGTCTCTTACCAATCCAGGAATGACTCTCAGATCAAATCCCTACGAATAAATAATCGGAGGTCAACATGAACATCCATCAAATAGAAGAAGCTCTGTCTATTCCCGATACGTCGCTACGTTGCCAACGCGTGCTTGATGAAGTCCAGCCAGTGCTTCGTCAACTCATGGAAGAATTCAAAAACAAATATGCAGGCGATGCCCCGGAACTGCTAGATTACCATGTCCATACATATGAAGTTACTCTTCGTACAACGATGCATGATGCTCGGAATCCAAAGTATGCGGAAAGCAAGCAGAATTCTGATATTGGCAAAAAAGCATTTGTTGAATTAATGGATAAAAGCCTCTTTCAATCAGAGTACTCTGCTTTAATGCTCTCGTTAAACGGGGCGGATCGGAAACTGAAAATAATACTGAACAGCAATTTCTATCCTTTCTGGGAGGCTGTGCGAACTCAACATAACCTAGAAGAATTTGGCGCGATCCTAGATTTACTTTCAGATCAAGTAAGTATATATGTCAGCGATAATGATGAAGTTTTGTTAAACAAATCGGATTTGATCCCTTATATTCAAAAAAGTGCAAATGAGAAACGTCGTCCTTGGATAAGTTTTGGCGCATTAATTGATTTTGATCAGATACCACAAATGGATCGACTAATTGATGTGATATGGAATACTTGGAATTTGCTCGAACCGATTCGGCAATTTGTACGTAATGAGGCGACTAGGCATGCTCTTTCTTTGAAGATTTTGGAACAGTTCAATTCTCATAAAGAAGATATTCCGCTTTCTCTCCATGGTAAGGAATATACAGTTAAGTTCGATCAAGTGGATCAAATCAAACCTAACCAACGTCGTCAAAAATATGGCATCTATGACAAAGGTCAATTGGTGACTGATGGGACGCTGGAAAATTATTTGCGAGAACCTAATGAAGCTATTGGTGTGTTCGTCAATGGCTACGGACATCTTTTTTACAATATTCGCAACTTACATGGAAATGGTCTTATACTGTGGGCGATAACAAAAAGCTTTAAGTTTCGTGGTAAAGATCAATATTCTTCTAGTAAGAATAAAGAATATCAATCTAAAGCGCTTGAAGAATTAGTTAAACATGGTTTTCAACTTGAGGGGAATTCTTTTTTAGTGGGTGCCTGGGATAATGAGAAGCTGCAGTTTACTGAGCCAATCGCAAATGTGAAAGGTAGGTTGATCTCAGCTGCCGCAATATTTGCAGATTGTACAGGAATGATTACTCTTCCTAAAGATAGCCAAGCTCAATTGTTAATTCAGAACCAGGATCATGTGGATGAGGAAGAGCCTGCAATGGAAGAAGTTTTTGAGCATGATTTTAACTTGGGTGCTATCCTCTCTAACGTCCGTGAAAGCCCATTTACTTATCAGGATGCAATCGTGCGAGATTTCCATCTGAATTTGACGAGTTTGGAAGATAAACACTTCGTCATCTTAAACGGCATATCTGGCACGGGAAAAACAAGGCTTTGTCTGCTTTATGCAAATGCCGTATATGGCAAATCTTACGATGCACTTAATCCTTATTTGAGAGTAATTCCAGTTCGACCGGATTGGACGGATTCAACCTCCCTGTTTGGTTATTACAGCGCTCTGGAGAAAAGGTATGTGCGGACGCCGTTCCTGAATGCAGTGCTGCAAGCAATTCAGGAAGGCAAGCCTATGTTCGTCGTACTCGATGAAATGAACCTGGCACGTGTCGAATATTACTTAAGCGACTATTTAAGCGCGATCGAATCGAGGCAGCCCATACGTTTGCATACGGAGAGCCATGTTACGGATGTACCACAAGAACTGCAAATCCCTCATAATCTCTATGTGATTGGCACGATTAACGTTGACGAGACGACGCACAGTATCTCGGATAAGGTGTTGGACAGAGCCTTCGTGATGACATTGTCTGATGTCGATCTGAATCAGTTCTGGAACGCGGCGGAGTCTAAGTATAAGGTCACCTTGCAGGAAGAATGGAAAATGCTTCAGGCACTTCATGTAAAGCTAAGCCGGTATGAGCTTCATTTCGGTTACCGGACGATGAATGAGATGCTCCGCAAGCTGTACGCCAACGAGGAACTAGATTCGGATATTCGCATGGAGAAGAAGGAAGCAGTCGATCGCGTGATTGCCGAGAAAGTGCTGCCCAAGATTCGCGGGGATGAGCGAATTGATGCTTTGCTCACCGACTTGATCGATTGGACAGCCGCGTTATTCGGCGACGGATCGGAATCGCTCTATCATTTGCTGCGCATGAAAGGAGAACTGGATCGGTATGGCGCTACCCAGTTCTGGAGATAATCCTGAATTCTACTGCTCGGACACGGGGATATGGACTCCGATTGATCAAATGCGATTTGAGGAAGCGCGAGTCTATCGCTGGAGAACGTCGTACCGCGAGCCATTCCAATTTTTTGCGCTTGGCATGCCGATCTCGATGGTGCGAACGGTAACAGGCTGGGAAGGCGAATGGACGGCGCCTTTCCAGTCTGGCTTGCTGATTTTCACAATTGAACAAGCTGAACGAATAACCCATGAGACGTACTTGTTTCCAGACAAGCGGAAAATAACCGAAGCAGACTACACGCAAATGATAGCGGATATTCTTGCGGAAGCGGCGGCTTGTTTTCAACATTGCGGAGCTTTTCTGAAGTTTGATAACAAAGGTTTCGCTCGAAAAACCTCATTGGCGCAGTGGGACTATGTCGATCGTTCCTTTTATCGGCTGCAGCAATGGTTTCGAGACATTCAAGCCAGACCGCTTCGCAGGCTGACCACGACTGATCAATGGATTCGCAGAGAAAACGTGAATCATGTGACGCCGGCGCTACTTGCTTGGTCGGAACGACATCCAGGCAACGGAATGAGTCGAGAAATTCCCGTTCCCGAGCTCGTATGGTCTGGTGTGCGCGAGGACACGTACAGCGTATATGAGAACCGAGTGTTGCTTCGGCAACTGCTCGAGCTACAGCATCTTCTGCGTGAGTACCAGAGCGTATCCTTGGATGCGATACGATCCAAAGCCGGTTATTATCTTGATCGTGTGAACGGGTGGCTTCGCTCTTCTTTTCTGCAGCAGCTACAGCCTCACGCTGGCCCGGTCGTCGTATCACAAGTGTTTCGCAAACATCCGATCTATCGGAATTGGTTTTCTTGGTTTCAGCAGCTCTATCAATTTAATGAGTACTCGATCGGATTTCAAAACTCGATTCCTTTGAAAGACACGTATCATCTTTATGAAATATGGGTCTTCATGCAACTGGTCAAGATACTGCGGGAAAACGGCTCATTGCTAGATTCTTCCGATCTCTTTACCCTTGAGCAGGATGGTCTAGTCTTGAATTTGTCCGAGAAAAAAGAGAGCCGAATTAAGCTGGTTGGCGGCGCCACTCTTGCTTATCAACGAAGGTTCAAACCGTCAACGCTCGATTTCGTCACGTATACGCATGATATGATCCCGGATATCGTTCTTGAGGTCAAAGGGCAATTGTTTATTTTTGATCCAAAGTATCGCGTCGATCGCAATCTACCGATGGCGCTAGGAGAAATGCATAAGTATCGGGATGGAATCGTGCGATCAACTGATGGCAGCAGGGCGGTAGAAGAGGTATATATTATTACGCCTGCAGACGGTAAGGAAAATTCGATACTGTTCGGAGACGACTATATGAAGAAGCATCGCATGGGGGTATATACATTAAAGCCGGGCATATGGAATAAGGAATTAGCGAATAAGTTAACGAATATCATGAGCGAATCCGTTGAGGCACTGATTTGAAGCGGAGAGGAGTCAGTTAGGATGGCCGATGTCGAAGATAAACATGGATTGAGTTGTAATTCACTCATTGAAAAGGCGATCGAATTTGCCGCCTATGCACATCGAAATCAGACGCGCAAAGGAACAGAAATTCCATATATCAGTCATCCGTATGCGGTAGGAATGATTTTGCTGAAAGCGGGTTGTAAGGAAGAAGTCGTAGCTGCCGGGATCCTGCATGATACGCTTGAGGAAACCGAGACGACCGATGAACAATTGCTTGAACTGTTTGGCTCCGTTGTTCTTGAAATTGTCCTGGGGTGCTCTGAACCCGACAAAGGAGCCACTTGGGAGGAGAGAAAACAGCACACGCTTGAGGGTCTGAAAACGTCCAATCTGGCCATTCGTCAGGTGTCTTGCGCAGATAAGCTGCACAATATCCGCTCGATCAGACGGGATTTGGAGCAGTATGGCGAAGAGACGTGGAAGCGATTCAAACGGGGACGTGAGAGCCAAGAATGGTATTATTCTGGGCTAGTTGAAAGTCTTGGATACGCATCGCGATTCCCGCTCTTAGACGAGTTGCAAGATGAGATAGAGCAAGTTTTTGGAGCCCCATTGGCGCAACCGGGGTGGAGTAAACTTCGATACAGCCAAAAGTTTATTGATCTGGCTTTTGAAACTGCGTATGGCAACCTGTCTGATATTGAAGAGCGGCAGCCGAAGTTTTTCAAGCTAGGAGCATGGGATCTTATACAGCATATCCACGAACGAGCTTATCCGCTATATCCGGAATATCAGGACGATTTCGATAGGCTGATAACTTATTTACAAGAAAGGGGCATTGAGTTTGAATTTAACAGTGAAGGCCCCGTTATTCTTGTAGGCTTCTGCACTGTACTCATGAGCGCATTAAACATGTATCCTTCTGAGGTATTTCATCATTTCAAGCGTGGTATAAAACGTGGGATATTATAATAGAATGTACACCATGGCGGACTTCAATTATTTTGAGGTTCGTTTTTTTTATGGGAACAAGCATTCGGTGACAAGTAGAGGTCAAATGGTCGTGTCATAATGATGGTTAAGTACTTTCAAGGAGCGTGTTCAATTGAATAGACTACAAGATATGCTTTATCACCTTATCACTGGATTACAACAATGGACAAAAAACTATGATCATGTCCCAGAGGAGCTTCACAGGGGCATGCTTATGTTTATACAAGAAGCCGGAAGGTCAGGGGCTGAGATTCCTACGGATTTGTATCGGCTTCTTCATATTTTGCATAAACCATCTTCTGAATGGGCGATTCAAGGGCTTACTGAATATTATCCTGGCGAATCCTCACTAATTGAAGAGTTTATTGGGATATCTCCTGATGCAGAAGATTTCATTAATACTTATATATCCCCTGATGAAGCGCAGCAGAAGAATATGCTGGCTATTTTGCAATTTTGCAGAGATGAAAACCGGAATTTGCAAGTAGAATATACTCAAATACGCACATTTTTGTCCAGGCCTCAGAATGCAGTATTGTCTGCGCTTCAACTCGCGCAATTTGCTGAGTCCATTCGTGACCGCGAATTAAGCGCGTTAGTGCGTCAATGTTATGAAGAGGTAACTCTACAGATGGATAATTATCGTAAATGCCCGCATTGTGGTTGGACATTAACATACAAGCATGATCGATGGCGATGCAACAAAGAAAATATCTGTCACTCGTTAGCTGATTTCGAGCGATTTGATTTGTTCAACTATAAAGATGAACGAGTATTCCGGCTGTTTCCCGGTATACAGAGGTATGTGCTGTTACCTGGGATTTCAGAAATGAAAATTGCCGAATGGTTAAAGCAGAAAGGGTACGGAGTAGAATTATATCCTCATATTGATGAGTATGATCTTGCAATTTCACATAATGACAGTAAGAGTAAGATATTTTTGGATGTCAAAGACTTCAAAGATCCAAGAACGCTGGCGAATTTCTTTAATCAAAAACCATTATCATATTTGGAGAAGTATGGTCAACAGGTGTACGTTGTTATTCCCAAATACCGAAATGATCTATATCCATCTTACGGTATGAGAGCATCAACTTTTTTAAAAGAAGACACACGGAAACTTATAAAAATCATTATGGAGAATGAATTGGAAAAAACGTTGAAGGAGGTGCTCTGGTGAGGAAAACCTATTGGGATTTAACTGAAGAAATAAACAAAGAGTTTTTCTCGCTAGAACTGCCCAAAGCCGACATATCAACAATAATAAGCCTGGAGCTATTTATGACGGGCTGTCATTTGATTGACTCGATGCTTCATATTGATCAGGGTTGGTCGTTATTGGTCGGTTATGATGAGCCGATCTTAAAGTACATCGAACATAAGGATCTCGTAGTCAGACTTAGAATTTTATTCCCTGAGTTAAAGAGTAAGAAAATACTGGTTAGGCGGATTGAAGCCTATCGAGCTATTGATATGAAATATCGTTTGTTTGATATTGATGAACAGGGAAAGCTTAACCAACTGGTTCCGCGATTTTTGACTAATAGAATAAACATTTACGAACAGATACTTAAAAAACCGATTCCCAGACAAATCAATACTACTCCTTTTGCGACTCAAGGGAAATTCGAATACTCCAGAATCTTAAGAGGAGGATTTATTCAAAGCTTTCATGGCAGCATCCCGGAAGCTTTAGCAGTAAAAGAAAAGCGTTTATTACCTTCTTATCGTGAGAAGAAGAAACTTAGTCTAGAGTTGCCCTTCAATGGGCTTTCGTTGGGCAAAGAAATGGATGAAATAGCCGGGAAATCTTCATCTTGGGCGAACAGAGCAACTGCAGTTGTACTCGAGTCAATAGATTGGGATATAGAGTTTGTTTACAAAGGAAACCAGCATATAGGCGGTGCATTGGGAGCAGGGAAATCTACTTTCATGCTCATGGAGACGTATCGTCTCGTGAAGCAGGAAGGTGCCAGAGTCGGATTTATTGAAGGCAGCGTTTCCCAAGTGATAGAGCGTATCAAAATTCTACGCGAGTTAGGTATTCATGCTGTTCCAATCATCGGCAAGTCATCCAGAAAGACGCATCAAGAGAATTATTTATTTGCAAATGCCGGTGGGATTATCGAGCTTAGTGATTGGACGAACAACGAATTTCAAGATCTAAAGCATTTGTCGGACTTATGTGTTATTAAAGCGTTGTCTGAAGATTACGAACGAAATAGTAGCTATCCGTGTACTCAGCTAAAACAAGAAAATAAGTCTGTGAAATGTCCATTAGCGGATCAATGTGGAGTTTTCCGTGATTTCTCCCGACTTGCAGAAGCAGATGTTTGGGTGGCTACGTCTGCAAGTGTACTCAAAACAAGAATTCCAGCGATGATTGATCCGTTAGAGAGGACGATCTATGAAGCGATGTACGACCTAATGGATGTTGTATACGTGGACGAAGCGGATGAAGTCCAAAAGCAATTCGATGCGACGTTCTTATCAGAATATAATGTCTTTGGAAGTGTAGAGGATATCTTTGAACGGTTGTCTAACGAATCTCATCAGTTAACAAATGGACGATATCATTTAGCAGGTGATCCTGTTGTGACTGAGTGGAAAGATAAACTTCGCCAATTAGATCAAATGATTTGGAGAATTTATGAAAAGTTAGATCGTTCTCTAACATTGCGTAAGAATATCAGTCGTAATCTGATTAGAGTGGCGGCGTTGGCCGATTCATTAAGCGAGAAGATTTCCTTCGACGAGGAATCGCAAAAGAAGATTCGCAAACATTTATTGGATTATGCAAATGAGCCTTATCAGGATTCCAGGTTATCTAGCATTGTTGATGAGTTAATTGAAAAGGAAAATCACGATGAAAAGCAAAAGCTGCTGACTCAAATTACAGAGAAGCTGCTTAAAGGAACAATTCGGCCGCGAGTAAACAAAGATTTATTTTATGCGCAATTGGAGTTTTATATTTATTTATGCCGAGCGGAAGAATGTATCAAGTTCATTCTGACTTCCTTTACTATGATTCAAGCTAAGCTGGGAATGTCCGCAGATTTTTCTCCGTTATTCACCATGCAGAAAGATTATCAAGCGTTCATGAAAGAGGCCATGACGGGAACGATGATCGGGTATAAATATGATTTGAAGGATGGGGAAACGACAGGAGCATTTAAATTAATCGAGTATACAGGAGTTGGCAGATTATTATTACATGACTGGCATTGTGTATATGAAGATTCTGATCAGAAACGAGGACCGGCAGTTATCTTTCTATCTGGGACAAGCCATGCACCTGAATCCGCGCATTACCATTTGAACACGGGATCTAAATGGTTGCTCAAAGCAGATCGAACATCTCCGGAAGTTCAAATAACATTCAAACCCATTCTTGATGCTCGCCATGATAAATTTCTTGAAGTCTCAGGGATAGGCGATGAAGAGGTTAGAAACAGCAATTTATATGAGATGGTTCAACAACTTAAATCTGATATTCTTTATGAATTGAAATTTTGGAGTAGTAGAGGAAATCCGCGAAGGGCACTCTTAGTGGTAAATTCGTATGATGATGTTGCCACAGTCGCCAGGGCGTTTCGTAGTGATCAGAGTTGGCAAGGACGTTATAAAGTTCTTTCAAGGGAAAGGAGTCATGAACAGATCAATTCCCTAGAACAATGATTGAGTCGTTTCGCAAAGAAAGGGCAGAAGTATTGATTGTACCGCTTCTCTCTGTAGGTAGAGGCTACAATATATTGGATCAAAATGGAGAGTCGTTATTTGGATCGGTCTTTTTCCTCGTTCGTCCTTATCCTATTCCGAATGACATGAATTACTTGGTTCAAGCGCTCCACTCCTACTTGACTCAATATTTACAACGAATAACAGGACAAGGGATTCATTATGAAAAAGCTGTTTCTAAATTACGCCAAATTAGCAGCGGTAAGTTCGAAGCGATATATAAAAAGCCTGACTATTGGTCGATTCTTAACGATTCTGAAAGAGAAGTTATGGCGTGGTATACGTTTATCCCGATTTGGCAAATGATTGGACGATTGCTGCGCGGCGGTAAAAATGCCAGAGTATTTTTCTGCGATTCAAAGTTCAATGCAAAGCCTGCTGGTAAACCAGAAGGGATGTCCATGTTGGATAGTTGGGCAGCGATTATGCAGAAGCACAAAAGGGATCCTTTGTTCTTGAGTTTGTACGGACCATTTATCGACGGAATAAATAATATCACTCGGGAGGGATATAGCGATGAAGAAGATGGAACTGTTTGCACTGGAGATTGATGAAACGCTGTTTTATAACGAAACTATCTATTATATGAAAATGCCGGAGAGCTGGAGAAACTTCTTTAATAGAGAGCGTACAGATCGCTTTAAGCTTGCATTTAAAGTAGAACCTCTAGGAAAGAAACTTAAAAGTATTTTTCCTGAAATCGTAAGCGTATGTTCAAACAATAAGGTGTTGCTCGATGATCAGCTTTGGCTAGTTTCCACAAAACCTATTCATTCATCGTATATAAAACATTTGACGCTTGGATGGCTAGCACATTTAAAGGATTATTCGATTCTTGATTTACCGCAAGATGTAAGGGATTCGGAGCTTGTTTGGGTTTCTTCTACGTTTGGTGATGTTCACGAATTCGTTGATAACTACCAGTGGGTTCCCGGCATGGCAGCAGTCAAGTTCTGCCAGGAATCAAAGTTTCTTGATTTAGGTAATGAGCTACGTGAAGAGCTGAAATTCTATCATGTTATCTTTAATGATAAACACGAATGCATTTCTAATCCGATTCGAAAATCTCATCGTTATGATCCATTTTCTTATGTCATTCGATTTGCATTGAAGACTCGTGGGGGAGATGCTGATCGAGCCATACTAACGGTTTCCTTGGGGACAAGAAGGTATTTGAGCGATGTACAAATCAAAGAAGGCAAGTGTTACATGAGGTCTGGGCATTCCTGTTCGGTTTTGGTATCTGTTCAAAATCCATATGTTACGAGCTTAGATCGTTCATTTTCCCAATTGAAATTTGAAAGACTTCCTCGCAATTCTTCATATACATCATGGGAGAGCGCATTAGACGAATTGTATTGGGATGTGCTGAATGGGGAGTCTTTCGTGGCAGATTCGTTGCTTGTGAATCCCAAGGTCTATTCCGAAGGGAATGGAGAAATCACGGCTTATGTCGTGAACAACAATCTATTTGGTGGAAATAGTGTGAAAGCGGGAATCGGCCTTCCTGAGAAAAGCGGTTTGTATAACCTGGCCAAAGGGTTCTTAACGGATTATGGTGCAAGAGAACTTCAACTTATTCCTGATATTTCTCTTAGAGGTATGAATGACAATCGCTTTCCAATCGTTGTTCCTAAGGAAGAGCGATTAACTATCGAAATTTATAGTTCTCCAGAGATGTTTGATGCAGTGAAGAAGGAACTATCTACTGCGCAAAAATCACTTGATAACGTAACTATCCTTGATGAGATTTCTGACTCCATCTTCAAATTAAATTCGGATAAAGAGTTGATTGTTGAACTTGTCCATTGTAATCCAGACATCATAACATCGGAGTTAGAGATAGATAGATATAACTCGATCGCTCAAGAAAAGCGTATTAATCAAATTGTAAAGCAGCTTTCCAAAGATGAACAACCTAACCACTCGGTATTAGCTCTTGTAGAAATTGAAGAGAAGAGTAAATGGAGAGAGGGGGCCGACCCTAAGAAAGCTATTCGGGAAGGATTGAAGCGGACAGGACGGCTATCGCAATTTATTTACCCGTTAACAGGTGATGAGAAAGGAGATTTATCCCGCATTCTGAATGCAGTGTTAGATCTTTTCAACGATTATGGTCTCTTTAGTGATAACGTCAATAAGATCAGTGCGTCTGGAACGTTGTTTTCTATATCTGTCATAAAAGCTGGAAAAAAATATTTGCCTGCCATTTCAAGATTAGACGGCACGGATCTCAGTGTTAAGCTGTTAGGTAATGATAGGTGGATGACTTTGTCTGAAGCGGCACTGAAAATGGATGAATCTAAATTTCTTGATAATCCTCGAAGAGAAAATAAAAGCAGCGAAGTGTTTAAAGCATTTATCACAGCTGAGATTCACAGTGAACTAGAACGAAGTTCGGGACAAGTCATTGTGCTTATCAACGCTACATTAAGACACGGTTGGTTGGGGGCTATCGGTAATACAAAAATACAATGCGATAGTGTTCCTTATCTTAATGAGCGTTTGGCCAATGAGCCACGATTAAGCTTTATTCGCATTAACGCGACGGATGACGTTCCTCAATATCGAATCATTATCGATGATGAAATGAACAGGTTTACTAAAGCATTAGGAGTTTTTAAGGACCCTATAGGTATTTATTACGGTGTGGGCGGAAGACCAAATGCATGGAAAGGAATCGCTAACGATGTAACCAAGTTTTCATCGCCATCCAAATTATTGCTTCAACAACGGGCTGTGGAATACATTCCGTTAGGAACAGAGAATGAAAACGAGTCGGATGAACTTGCTCTTCTAGCGGATCATCTAAGACGATTAGGGTTGACTTATGATAAGCACACCATTTTTCCGTATACGATGCGTGTACTGAGCTCATTATCGAAATATATAACCGGTAATGAAGACGATTATGATTACGATGCTGAGTTTGAGGAAGAAGTGGAAGTGGATTTAGAGGAAGATTTGATACTCAAATCCTAGATCATCAAAATAATCTTAATATACACTGTACAAGGAGATGCTGTTATGCGGCTCAACAAATTAAGAATAAGCAACTTTCGTAGTTATGGACCAACGGAAACGGTAATAGATTTCGAAGATATTACAACATTTATCGGGGCTAACAGCAGTGGGAAAAGCGCTGCACTACAGGCACTAACTAAGTTGTTCGGAGAAACAAATGCAGATAGAGCGTTAGAGAAATCCGATTTTTATGTATCACATGACGAAGTGCTTGAAGATTTGGAGAGACGAGAGCTTTACATCGAGGCGAATTTCTCATTTCCGGAAATTGAGAACGATGAAGGTGAAACGCATTATGCAATACCTACGTATTTTGATAACTTTGTTGTTGAAAATACTGGCGAGCCACCGTTCTTGCGAATTAGGCTACAAGCTTCTTGGGAGCAAAGCAATACGCCAGATGGAATCATAGAAAGTAAAGTCAACTATGTGTCTCTATCAGAGGATGCAGAAGAAGTAGCTACGAAGATTCCGCCAAGCGAGCTCTCACAAATAAAAATCATCTATGTTCCAGCAATTCGCAATCCATCCACGTTATTAAGGAATGCGACCGGAACATTGCTCTGGCGTGTATTGAAGAGTATTAACTGGTCAACCGAAACAAAGGAGAACATTAAGGATCAATTAAAACGTGCTGAAGAATCCTTGTTTGAAGAGGCTGGATTGGAAAGGGTAAGGGATTCACTGAAAGATCACTGGAAAAAATACCATAAGGATACCCGATACTCGGAAGCAAACATCAGATTCAATAGCACAGACCTGGATCAATTAATAAAAAAGTTTGAAGTGGATTTTATGCCATCCATAACGCAAAAAGCATATTCCATTGATTCATTAGGAGATGGGCTTCGGTCCTTATTCTATTTGTCACTCGTGGATTCGTTTCTGGAAATTGAACAACAAGCTATGGAAAATAGTGAAGAAGAGGACGCACCACTATTTAACATCCAAATTCCGGCCCTAACAATTCTCGCTATCGAAGAACCTGAAAACCATGTGTCTCCTCATCTATTGGGGAACATTATCGTAAACTTAAAAAGAATTGCTTCGAAGAATAATTCTCAGGTCATAATAACCTCACATACGCCAGCTATTGTGAAGAGGGTTTCGCCCGAATCGATTCGGTATTTTAATATATCAATTGATGAATTAGTTACGAAAGTGAAAAAGGTAGTATTGCCTCTTAAGCAAGGATCAGCAGAGAACGAAGAAGCGTATAAATACGTTAAAGAAGCTGTAAGAGCATATCCAGAAATTTATTTTTCAAAATTAGTTATTTTAGGTGAAGGGGATAGCGAAGAAATTGTTATCCCTAAAGCAATTGAACTGGATACCGAGGAGCAGCTAGATAGCATTGCGGTATCTGTTGTGCCATTGGGAGGTAGGCATGTCAATCATTTTTGGAAACTTTTAAAAGAATTGGACATCCCTTATGTTACATTACTGGACCTTGATAGAGAACGTAACGGAGGGGGATGGGGGAGAGTCAAATATGCTTTAGAGCAGTTGATTAAAATAGGAACGGACAAGAGTCAGCTGTTATTACTTTCTAATCAAACCATATTAAGTGACGATCGATTAAGTGTAATGCATACTTGGTCTGAAAATAATCAAGAGAATCAAAGGGCATGGTTAGGTAGACTGGAGCGGTACGATGTATACTTCTCAAGCCCATTGGATTTGGATTTCATGATGTTAGAGGCATTCCCTGAAGCTTATAAAAGTGTGCTAAAAGGAAATGAAGGTCCACGAATCGATCGTGCAGGTAAAATTTCCGAAATCGAGGATAATGATCCTCCGGCAGATGGATATTTAGAACGTGTGGACTTAGCAACCAAACATACTTTAAAAGAAGGTGGGGGCAGTGGCGAAACCTATACTTTCGAACAGAAAAAATTAATGGTGTGGTATGATTACTTCTTCTTACAACGAGGGAAACCTGTTACACATAGATTAGCCTTACTTAATATTAGTGATGTGACGTTTAAAGATAGTTTACCTGCTCCATTAAAGCGACTAGTTGCTAAAGTGAAACAAAAACTTAATGGCGAATAAGGAAAGGTTAATAAATGAAAATTATTGATAAACATATATGGGAACCCGCTGATGGATTAACTCTCGAATCCGCAGCTCTTCAAGTTGTAAAGAGCGAAAGTAATGCTCTTGTTATTGCTGGTCCTGGGGCAGGTAAGACGGAGTTGCTTGCTCAAAGAGCGTGTTTTTTACTTGAAACTAATACATGTAAAGCCCCAAGGAAAATACTCGCAATTAGCTTTAAGAGAGACGCCGCTAAAAATCTTGCAGAACGAGTAGAGAAACGCTGCGGTACAGAGCTTTCAAAAAGATTTCAATCTATGACGTATGATGCATTTGCTAAGAGTCTTGTGGATCGTTTCTATTTAGGTATTCCCGAGGATTACCGGCCTAACTCAGTCTATGATATTGCTGTGATGGACCGAACCCAGAACGACATCAGAACAGCATATGAACATGCTGGCTTTGTTCGTCCTGCTTGGCTACAACCTCGAGACATAAACGGCTTTTTAGAAAAAGAAATTGTTCGATATAGTTTACCATTGCCCCGTGAAAATGATTATCCGACAAAGAATGCATGGGAACTCCTTTTGAAAGGCAATGTAACAGGTACGGCAAGGCTCTCATTTACCATGATCACACGGTTGGCAACATATTTATTACAAAGTAATTCGCAGTTGAGAAAGTCATTACAAATGACCTACAGTCATGTATTTCTTGATGAGTTTCAAGATACCACGCGCATTCAGTATGAATTTGTTAAAACATGTTTCTACAATTCTAATTCGGTACTCACAGCTGTTGGGGATGGCAAACAGCGAATAATGGTTTGGGCTGGGGCAATGAGAGAAGTGTTCCCAACCTTCATTTCTGACTTTGGAGCCAGAAATTATCAGCTAATAATGAATCATCGGTCTGCTCCTAGGCTCGTAGAAATTCAAAAAATGTTTTTCTCGAGATTTAATGAACAACCGATATCAATACAAACAAATCCAAAATGGCAAGCCTCGGATGGACAAGCCTATCTTCATTTATTTGATGACCATGTACAGGAAGCTAAAGTTATTGCAAATCTTATCCAAGAGTATATTAGTGATGGGAATCACAAACCCAATGATATATGCATTCTGGTTAAGCAACGAATTGATACATATTGCAGCGCATTACTGATGGAATTAAATATGTTCGGAATTCAGGCTCGTAACGAGGGTATATATCAAGACTTTTTGAAAGAAGATTATATATCGCTATGCATAAATACTTTTATTTTAGTAATCAGAAGAGATGCTAGTTCATGGACCTACTGTCGGAATATATTATTGGATTTGAGGAAAGAGGATGATTCTTCTTCTGAGATACACACATCACAGAGAGAGTTAAGCGACTTTATATTGGAGCTAAAATCTGATTTAAGGGGAATAAACAGTGAGAATGATCTGAAAATGATTGTCAACAAAATTACCGATTTTTATTCTATAGATGCCCTTAAAGCTTACTTCCCTCAGTATTTAAGATCAAATTACATTGATAGATTAAGTTCGCAATTTGTAAATTATATATGGGAAGAGTACGTTAAGTCAGGTACTATAGGAGCGGCGATAAATAATTTGCTCGGTAAAAATACAGTCCCGATAATGACAATCCATAAAAGTAAAGGCCTTGAATATAAGACGATATTTTTTTTGGGATTAGAGGATGCAGCATTTTTTAGATTTACTGACCAAAGAGAAGAGGATACCGCGGCTTTTTTCGTAGCTCTTTCAAGGGCAAAAAACACGCTTCACTTTACCTTTAGTAAAGTAAGACCAATTGGGCGGTTTAGCAATCAAGACAGGAGAATTATAGCTGATTTTTATCAAGCATTGCACGATTCGGGAGTTGTAGAATCTGTGAACCATGCAGCGAGCACCGAGGTGATTGTGTGACTAAACTAATCAAAGATTTTTGTGATGGCGATGAATTTGTT
Organism: Paenibacillus sp. JCM 9796; assembly: GCF_055379675.1. Taxonomy (NCBI): domain Bacteria; kingdom Bacillati; phylum Bacillota; class Bacilli; order Caryophanales; family Paenibacillaceae; genus Paenibacillus; species Paenibacillus sp. JCM 9796. The sequence goes on along the minus strand of NZ_AP043723.1, from coordinate 1,939,011 downwards.
GGCTTCTATATAATCAAAGAAATAGAAGCCAAACAAACAAATAGTTCGATACCAAAAGATTACTTAGACATTGTGCTTGCCGATTCTAGCGGACACATTTCCGCAAAGTATTGGGAAGCAAGTAAGCTCGATATTGAAACATTCTTTCCGATGTGTCTTGTTAAAGTGCAGGGTGTGGTTCAAGTATACCGTGAAAAACTGCAAGTAAAAGTAATACGAATCCGAAAAACAACGGAACAAGACGGGGTATCCGTAACGGATTTTATCCGTGCCGCCCCTGTAGGTGCTGACGAACTAATCCCAATCATTGAAAATGCCATAAACAGTCTAACTCATAATGATATTAAATCGATTGTAACTTTTTGTTTTGAGAAAGTGAAAGAAACACTGCATTCTGCACCCGCGGCTAAATCCCATCATCATGCTTATTATGGTGGACTAGCTTACCATATAGTTCGAATGCTTGAACTAGGCGAATTTATTAGTCAGCAACGGCCGTTTCTTAACTCGGATTTGATTAAGGCGGGCATCATCTTGCATGACATCGCAAAACCAGTGGAAATGATTTCGGAGTATGGTATGGTAATTGATTACAGTAATCAAGGCAAATTGATCGGACATATCAGTATGGCTGCCAATTGGATTACAGAAGCTACAATCAAACTTGGGCTCGATTTAGAGTCGAATGCCATCTTGGCACTACAACATTTGATTCTGTCTCATCATAATTTGGGTGAATGGGGAAGCCCTGTTCAACCGCAATTACCGGAAGCTGTGGCCCTTCACTATATCGATGCGATGGATGCTAAGCTGCAGATGGTAGAGGACATGCTTCAAACAACCGCGGAAAGTGAAGAATGGACACCGGTTATTCGTGGTTTGGAGAACAAAGCGATTTATAGATTGAAAATATGATCTGCTCTGGGGGGAGAACATTGATTTGGGTAAACGTCCATATCCCTGACAAGTTATGTACAGCACATACATCCACATGCGGTCATGTTCTTCAAGAAGAAACAGGCCTTAAAGGAATTAGAGAAATCAAAGGTGATGGCGGGTGGTATGATTTCTCGCTCGTGGAGGAGGCATCGTTTTGGTCGGGAAATAACTATCCGCATTATGAGTTTAAGAAATGCGGTAAGTGCAAGCCGTAAATACGACGAGCAGCAATAAAGAAGAATCTTAGGGAGATTACAGCCGCGATGAATAATAATGATGATTTGCGTGGGTTCGTTTACGGTAGCTTACGGAAGTACTATTATTTAAAAAACTTCAATACAAAGGGTATCGTAAACGTGGCATCTCTTAAGAGATAGTAAGCGTTGTCGTGCATATGCCCGAAAAGGCAGCATTACGGAATAGAAAGGGGAGAACCCAGATAAAATGGATATTTCAGTTATGCGTCAAGTGCCTGAAGCCATTTATCTTTCTACGCAAGATACAAAATACTATCGTGCAATTTTAAGATATATGTATGAGCAGCATCGTATTTTTAATAACGATGTTCTGCCAGTTGAAATCTATACCTATCTTCAGCAATTCCCGGAGTTTGGGGATTACACCATTGAGAAGCTTGACGGCGATTTATCCGTCCTCGTAGGCAATAAAAATTTAATTCTAAATCAAGACAATACGGACGCTGCAACGCTCGAAGATCTCATAAAAAACAGAAAAACGTATTCATTGACGGAGTATACCATCGAGTTTGAAAAAACGCTTATTTTTTTGGAAAAAAAGCTCAATCGAATTCGCGGAGGCTCCCTCGACAAAAATTTAACGGAACGCTTGTACAATGCGCTTATACGAGTAAATGGATTTTCTGTTTCGGTGGATTTGGATATTAAGGATTTAGAGGACCTTTATGCAGCATGGGATGAACTCTACGAACGTTTTACAAAGCTCGACAACGACGCTTCTGATTATTTAAATCACATCAGTGGCGACAAGCTGGACAGTAAAATGGAGACAGACGCTTTTATTGTGTTCAAGAATCAATTCCGTTCTTACTTAACGGATTTCATTGTAGAACTCAATCGGAATTCGCCATCCATTATTAATATTATCACGCGCATTTCGGAGAAAAAGATCGAGTCGATTATTACGCAACTCATTCGCTACAAAAAAAGTATTCCGACAACAGCGGTGGTGTCGGACCAGGAATATACAGAGACCTTTTTTGATGTTTGGACAGGTATCCGCAACTGGTTTATCGCTAATGGTACGAAACCAAGCAAAGCGTCTCAAATGGAAGTTCGTACGCGCGATGCCATCAGCAAAATGTCTAAGCTTGCCCATTTTCATGCGGAGCGGCAATTCGTTAAGAAAAGTCGTGTGACCGAATTTTTGCGGCTGGCGGATATGGCGCACGCTTCAACGCTTGACGAAGCACACAAAATTTTTTCTTATCTGTTTGGATTTGATGGCATTCAGCATTTTAAACTCGCAAGAAAACCATCGGATAGAAATGACGGAACCGTTTGGGACTTTGAGCCCGACGAAGTGGATGTTACGTACCGGGTGAGACCGATCGGCGAAACGCAAACGAAGCGTAATCTTAAGGTAACCAAAGTCACGCAGGAACAACTCGAAGAGCAGCGGTTAATGAAAGAACGACTAGCATTCGAAGAAAGCGTGCTCTTAGAACTGGTCAGCCAGCCATATCTCGTTATTAAAGAAATGGACATGGTCGAACCATTTGTTCGCAGGGCACTTCTTGATTGGATTGATGCGGCTTTGCTTAATGAAATCGGTTTTGGCGTCTACGAAGGTTCTACAGAGCTTGGCGTTAAATTTAAGCTCCACATTCTGGGCAAAGAAAACGTCGAAATGCGATGCACAGATGGTATCCTTTGGTTACCCGATTTTCAATTGACATTTACAGAGGTGAAAGCACGTGAAAAAGCCCTCGCAGGAATTTCTTGAGTGCATCCATCAACTGCTCGACAATTTTTGGATTGTACGAAAAGATAATCCGGAATCGTTTTATGAGATAAAGAAAAACGAAGTCGCTTTACGCGACTATTTTAAAGATTATTTCCGCTTTAAGCTTGTCTTGGGCGCGGATTTCGCAAAGCTTGAAAAATTTCAAATTACACCGCAAGCTGCAAACGGTATCTCTGATTTCAGGGAAACAAAAGACTATGTCATGTTTTACTGTGTACTCGCATTCCTCGATGGCAAAACGTCGAAGCAATTCACACTATCTGATGTATGCCAAGCTGTTGTTTCTTATTATCCCCGAAGCGGGGCGGATTACAGTTTAGTGGATTTTTTTCCAACACTGACTTGGAAAGGCAACGATGGTTATCGAAATCGTTTATCGCTCGTTCGCGCTTTAAAAGAAACGGTTCGTCGATGCTTAATCGAAGTCGTAGATAAAAACATCGAAGATTTCCAAGACAAAGAAACCGGAGACGCTTTGCTTCGCTCTACCGGACTCGTGAAATATTTTATGCGCAACATCAATTTTGGGCTAGAAACACAGATGACCCTTCATGATGTCGTGTTGTTGCAAGAGATGCAAGAACGCGAGCTTGGAATTGAAAGAAAGCACGTCTTGTACCGTAAACTGTTTTTAGAACCTGCCCTGTACAAACACGAGGTGCCTCAAGCGGATTTTGAGTACCTTCAGCAATATGGGCGTTATCTTAATGAACACGCTGAAACCTACTATGAAATGAACCTTGACGTTTACGACGCCAGTGCCTTTTTGGTGAGAGACAGTGTCGGCACGTTCCGTAAATTTTTTCCCGCAAGCAATTCGGAAGCTAATTTGGTTATCCAATTCGCAAGTTTGCTTCGGTTAAGAATCATTGATAATGACGATGCACTCGCAGAGCAAAAAGACGGCACTGTCGTTTTGACTTCTACGGATATGGATATGATGTGCCGGCACTTGGTTGGTGAGCACAGCCATACGTGGACAAGCGGTTTAAAAGGCATGAGCATTACCGAAATCAAAAATAGTATTGTAAATACACTAATGGATTGGAAATTAGCCGATGTTACGCAGGATAGGGAAATCAAACTTTACGACGTTATCGGTCGTTTTTTTGAAAAATCGAAAGAAGAGAGCTCGAAGGGGGCTTAACTATGAAACGGGATTCCGAACGCTGGAAACCAAACCGCATTATTTTCTTTAACTATTGGTACTTCCCAAACGAAGAATATAAATTTAGAAATGGCAGACTGCTCATTAAAGGTCACAATGGCGCGGGAAAGTCCGTTGCCATGAATACGGTCTTCACTTTTCTTATCGATGGCAATAAAGACCCTAAACGTCTGGACCCGTTTGAATCAAGTGACCGCAAGTTTTATGATATTTTACTTGGGGAAGAATCACTCAACAAAGATATCACAGAGCGCATTGGTTACGTAGTTGTCGAGTACAAATTAGGCGATAAAGAAGAGTACATGACAACCGGCATTGGCATGCACGCCAAACGCAAAAACCGAAAGATGGAGGATGCATGGGGCTTTGTTATTCCGAATCGCCGTATTAATAAAGGAAAAAATTCGCTTTCTCTCTACACAGCCGAAATGCTCGACGGCTCCTTTGAAAACATCCCAAAGGATAGAAAGCAATTCACAAACGACGTTGGAGACTCTGGTAATGTGGTGGATTTAAACCAGTATGCCAAACACATGAACGATCGCTTGTTTGGATTCCCAGATGAATCCGGTCTTAAACTGTATACCGATGTGCTCGTTCGTTTGAAAAGCCCGAAGCTTACAAAAGGTGGCGGACCTGATGATTTGAAGGACACTCTTAATCATTCGTTGCCTTCTCTAACCGAACAGGAATTGTCGGCTCTGACAACAACCGTCCAAGCACAAGATCAAACCCAGCGCGAAATCGTGAAGACGCAAGCCGACCTATCGTTCGCCGTTAAACTCGACAAAGGCTACGACGATTACGTTTCTTACGTGTTTGCGGATAAGGCAAAACATTTCCTTGATTATATGCAAGAGTTGCAAAACGTGAACGCCGAATATGACGCCACACTTGCTGAAATTGCCGATAAAACCGAAGCATATAATGCTACCGAGCTTCAAATCCAAGCGATTAAAAGTGAAATCGAAGGGCTAAAAGAAGCAAGGTCTGAACTTAAACATGAAGAAGTTAGTAATCTTGAAGATGCACTCAATTCGGCTAAAAACACATTTCAAAAGCTAGAGGGCGACAAAATAGACAAGTCGTCCCGTTTCGACAACAAAAAACAAGCATTATCATTCGAACAGGATGTCCGCCGCAGAATTGAAGACGACCTTTGGGAAATTGAAAAAGAAATGAAAGCCGTACTAGAAAACCTAGAAGAAATCGCTTACGACACTTCGTTCGCGGATATTTATGACGCTTTCATTGACCATTACAAACGGCATGTAAATGAAGGAAGGTATGATTTTTCCCATTGGGAGACGCAGACACGGGTTCGCCTTCAGCAGCTTGAATCGCTTCATAAACAGTGGTCCGATTACGAGCAAAAGAAACGCACCTTTACCGACATGCGCGAACAAATCGGAGAAAAGCAAACGGCATTGGATGCACAAAGGCAGCTTAGAAGTGACCAAGCGGACCAATACGACCGCGAACGTAATAATAGCTATGTCGAAGTTGAGACCTGGATAAAAGACCTTCACACCTTCACACTTAGCATTAATAGCGCTACGACGGTTAAGCGGATGATGAATGGCTACTTGGAATCGGTAACCGAGGAAGAGATGCTTGCACCTATCCTGCGGGAGCGGGATGAGCAAATCTCCAATCTTCAGCTTACACAAGTATCGCTCGCTTCTCAAAAGCAGGCCAAAATGGATGAGAAATCACGTGCAGAACAGGAAAAGGCGGCGCTTGAAGCAAGCGAGGAAATTGAACCTGAACTTCCTGAACCAAAACAAAAACAAATCGCAGAACTTAAAGCGACAGGCATCCCCTTTGTCCCTTTCTATGCTGCGGTTGAATTCAAACAAAGCCTCTCAGACGAGCAGAAATCACGCTTAGAATCCGTGCTCGCGGAAGCGGGTATTTTGACCTCGCTTATTGTGCCGGCTCCCTATCAAGGCGCGGCGCAGACTCAGGCAGTCCAAAGCAGCAACAATCCCGCAACTACAAACAACCTAACACAATACTTTGATGTTGCAAGTGGCGATGAAATAACGGAAGCAGATGTCTTAGCGGTCCTTAAAGGGATTTCGATTTCGGACACTGATGCACATTATGTATCGGATAACGGTGCTTTCAAAGGTTCCTTTGTCTTTGGTACGGCCCCTCACTATGGGGTGGCAAAATATATTGGCAAACATGCGCGTGAACAAGAACGCCTGCGCAAGATAGCTTCCTTGATGGAGAAGATTGCAGGGCTGGATAATGAAATAGCGCGACTCCAAACCGACATTGATGAAAGCAAAGTCATTATAGGGGCAGTAGAAGAAGAGTTCAGACGGTTTCCGAAGTTCGCCGCACTTAAAGACGCGAAACTGAAACTGGAAACCATCGTTAGCTACATTGCCGATATTTTAGAACCGGACATAGTGCGTTTGAATGATAAGTTCAAGGAACAAAAAACGGTTCTTGATGCACTGCTTGCTAAAATCAACTCAGAATTTGAATCCCTTTCCGTAGACAGAAACGAGCAAGCGATTTATCAGGAATGTCAAAACATCGGCAATTTTAGATCGGCTCTCACAAACATGAAAAGCGCCCGCCGTTCATATTTCGATAAGCAAACACTGCTCGAAAACCAAGATGAAAAAATTCAGGAAATCGGCGATGCCATCGAAGAGGCTAGAGGGGCGGTACTTGCACTTGATGGTCAACTAAAAAGCCTTACCGTAAGGATTGATAGCTACGAAACACAATTAAAAGAGATGGATGCCGACGGTATACGCGAACTTGCAAAGTCGATTGCCGACAAGCTAGACGAATTACCCAATGTTCTCTCCGACCTTAATCGTTCTTTCGGGGAATTAGATAATGCCTTGAAAACGTTAAAAGACCGTTTGCCGCTTGGCGAACAAAAAAAGCGCTTCTTAACGTGGTTTGTTGGCGCTTGGGAAAAAGCACTTTTGCAAGACGTTAAAGAATTCGGAGAACGACTGAGCTTACCGTTAGATGCGGACTCTGTTTCTCTTGCAACTGTCGTTATGCAGAAGTTTGGTAATCTTCTTACGAAAAAAGATAGAGTTAAAATTAAGAGTGATATGGGCGCCGTCTTTGGTGAAGCAGACAAAGGGCTGCCTGAATACAATCTCAGCATGGAGCCGGTCGAGTTTGAACTGGACGCGCCGGAATTAACTGCTGATCAAAACAGCCTTTGTGACATACTGATAATGATTGCGAAGCGTGAAAAGGTTACGCTGGAGTACCAAGCTCGCCGGGTATCGCCGAACTACTCCAAAACCAAACTCGAAGAGCGAGATAAAATTCTCGCCGATGTAATGGCAGAGAAGGATATCGAGATTTACGAAGACATTCTCATTAATCATGTCGGAGAAATCATCAAAGGAAAAATCCGCAACGCAAAAGAATGGGTACTGCACATCAACGAAATCATGGAACGCACCCAAATATCAAGTGGGCTGAAGTTTGACATGGTGTGGTCGCCAAAAAGCAATCCAAACGAGGACGAACTGGACACAGCGGATTTGATGCGTATCCTCGAAAAAGACCCAGTCCTTCTCTCGGATACCGACAGAAAGAAAGTTGCGCAGCACTTCCGGTCCAAAGTGCACGATGCCAAACGCAAATCCGAACTAAGTGGCACTTCTTCCTTTATAGAAGACATCATGAAAGTGCTTGATTACCGCGATTGGTACCAATTCATCATTTATTACACCAAGACAGGCGAGCCGCGCAGAGAAATGAAGAAAAGTAATTTTAATACCTTCTCAGGCGGCGAGCGTGCGATGGCCATGTATACACCGCTACTTGCAGCTGTAGATGCCAGACTCCAAAATGCAAGACCGAATGCACCGCGTATATTCGCGCTTGATGAAGCATTTGCCGGCGTCGACGAAAAGAACATCAGGGAAGCATTCAAAGTCATCGAGTCGTACGACTTTGATTACACGCTTAATTCACAAGCCATTTGGGCGACATTTGAAGAAGTGCCGGACCTTTCTATTGTCGTTTTAAGCCGACTAGGCAACGCGAACGTGGTGATGTCGACAGCCTACACATGGAATGGTATTCGGAAACTGCCCGTCGATGAATCTCAAGAAGAGCCGGAAGACAACAGCGAATCATTCAAATCGCAAATCGCCTTATTTTAACTAAGTGGGGAACATGTCATGAACATAGCCAACGAGGCTGCGAGATATTTCAAAGAGAAGAAGGGCTTTGATCGTCTTTTCGTTGAGTTTGAAAAACGGTACAAAGGCTTAGAACGCATTGGCGGCAACGCCATCCTGGAACACGTTACGGATGAAGAGTTTATCACCATCCGAGGCATAATCGGAGACAAACTTAAGAGAAACGGGGACAAGCTATCTGTCCCCTTACTTCTTTTTGAAGAAAAGCTCCAAGGAACAAAATTTTCAGGCATCAAGCTCTTAACACTATTAGAGGCGTATACCGGCAAAAAAATCGTCACGAACAAAGAAAAACAATTGGCTTTTGAACAGGAGAAAGAACGTTTCTTCATTGAAATCCATCACACGCATCCTGGTTCCAATGCCGACTTTATCATGGCGAAAATTAGCGAGAAGTCTCCAGGCACACTTCAAGTGCATGCACTTTATCAACAAGATACAAAGGCACTTAGAACCGTTTTAAGTGCTTCCTTAAATGCAGTAAATAAACTTCCACTTCAACAACCCAAAAGACTCGCGCTTTTCGCAGCGGATGTAACCGATAATCCGCATTTCTTTGATGTTAAAACAGATGCCGGGCGTCTCTTCATTTCTTTTTTACAATTACTGCTCGAAAGGGATGGTTGGGTATACAGAACTAATCCTAATGCAGAAGAAGTCACGGAGATCCTTAGCACACACAGGATATGGCGAGATGATGTGCTTAACTTTGTTTCTTGCTTCGGTATTCGTGGATTCAAAGATAATGAAGATTCATTTAAGGTGCTTGAGGGCGCAATTGAAGAAAAGACGATATGTAATTTACCTTTACGTGATGTATTTCGTATAAAGAGAGTAGAAGCATATAAGCAAAAGGTATTCGTTGTTGAGAACTCATCGTTGTATTCAAGCATAATCGAAGAATTTCAAGACAAGCCGTTTACACCAAGTATCCTGTGTACTCATGGACGAATGAAATTATCCGCACTCCTGCTGCTCGATAAAATAGCAGAAAGTAACAATATTATTTTTTATGCTGGCGACCACGACCCACAAGGCTTATCTATCGCGGAAAGTCTTGTAAAGCGCTTAAAATCTAAAATTAAGCCATGGAGGTTCGATAAAGAAAGTTATCTGCTAAGTTTATCTGATGAAATGTTTGATTCTGAAAAGATGTTAACCAATATTAAAGAACCGCAACTTCAAGCACTGATTCAAGTTATGCTTGAATATCGGAAGTCCGCCTATCAAGAGAAGTTAATTGAGCATTATTACGATGACATTCTTCGCGAATTAACAACCTAAAATCCAGTGATGTAGTCGGCGCAGATTTGTTCTTCGTTGATGACACTGGCAGTATTGATATGAAATGAAAATGAGTGATAGAGAGAAATACTGCTATTGTCGCTCATCTTTTTATTTTGCAGGAAAATGTAACCATTTGTCGAACTCTTCTAGATATTAAATTAGAGGAATGGGTGAGTTTACATATGCAACTTTATAGCTTGAAAATCGAAGGTTTTCGTAGGCATCTGGATACAGAGGTGTTTTTTTCGGACGCCACCTTTCTGATAGGTGACTAAAATCCTTTTTGTTGAAAATACTTAATATTTCAATAACTTTAAGTTCGTTAATAATAAAGCAACACATCTATATATTAAAGCATTACAACAAAACATATTCATATTAAACACTCGGTCGAATGTGACATAACGAGTGTTTTTTTGATGTTGACCAATTAATTCAAGGAGATATGTTTAAAATCATCTTTTGTAGATATGTTAATCTCAACATGTTAAAATAAGAACCCATATTCCCTATTTAGGATATTCCCTCCTTATAGCCCAGAATACGAATGATAAAAAGGAATAATGTGGGATGCCGTCGAAATGCCATAGTGCATAAGATTCAATAAATAAGGATGGAAGCCTATGGAGAGAAGTATTATCAGTCGGGTAGTGGGTGAACAAAGCAAGGGAGAAAGGCTGCAACGTCTTAGAGCTATCCAGTTAATATTTGATGAGCTTGAAAAATCCCCCAATGTATCTGTGCTTGTAGCATGTGAGCATATTGAAGACATCTATCTGAACAAAGAAGATGGCTATGGCAAAAATTCGGAATACATAGAAAGTGACAAGAGTTATGAATCCAAATGCTTTTCATTAAACTCTGATGAAGTAAAGAATAGTTTAGTGAGCTTTTTGGATTGTTCTTTACGTTTTGGTAAACATATTCGTTATGGTTTTTACACGAATACTGGAATTACGAATGAGCGTACTACTGATTTATTAAAAAGAAACAAATTAGAACTGCCAGAAGAAAAACTAATAAATTTATTAATAGATAAAGATTATCCAACGGTTCTTCCTTATCTTAAATGCGTTGTGTTAGAAGATTATAAAAATCAATATGCAGGAAAAAATGAGACCGGCTTTTTAGATGTAATTGAACAGTACACAGATGAGATGTGGATCCAGTTCCTTGAACAGATTGATTGGAAGTTTGACCAGGAAGATGAGAATCAGCTTGAAGCTACATTGCTGTTAAAAATTCAAAGATGTCGTTTGTATAACACTATAACGGTTTCTGGAAAAGAACAGTATATTATCGATGCGCTGGATAAAGAACTTGAAAAACGGCAAGCATCCAAAGAACCTATTCATCGAATGATTAATGCAGATACAGTAAGAGCAAAATTTCTTGAAATAGGCAACAGTGTTGCATCTGTAAAGCCCATTAATTTATCGAGTAAAAATGAGAGCGATAAATTTTTCACTGATATACTAGATAAAAATGTTAATGCTTTTTTTGTCAAAACAAGCTATTATACTCGTGCTTTAGAAGCCTTAAAACAAGATAACATAGTTATACTTATAGGGCAGCCCGGAATTGGCAAAACAATTACATCAGAAAAGATAGCTTATGACTATAAGACCAATGGATTTAAAATTCTGCGTTCTGAGAAATTGAATATAGGAAATGCAAAAAACTTTTTAAGGGAACAACTACCTCAAGAAAAAACGCTAATAATACTTAATGATTTTTTAGGACAATCCATTACAGAATATAAAAATATAAATTCTAGTGAGTTGAGTGATTTGTTTAGGTTTTTAAGAGCATACGATCATATAAAATTACTTATTAATACTAGAGGTGTAATATATCAAGAAGCCCTTCAAAATACCAAAATTAACTCTGAGGTTACTAGTAGTTTAAACGATATATGTGAAATACAGATGGCAGATTTAACTTTTGTGGAAAAAGCTTATATTCTACATTGCCATTTAAAGCGAGCTTTTGAAAAAGGAATTCTATTAAGTGAACACTATCAAGCTGTGATACAAGATAGAATATATGGTAAAATTGTAATCCACGAGAATTTTATTCCACGAATTATGGAGTACATAACCTGTAAACCCTTTGTTACGAAAACTAATCCTCAAAACTATGTAGGCGAAATATTTGAAACCTTAGCAAATCCGTCACAAATTTGGAAAGAAGAATATGAAGGATTAGAAAAACTGGATCGTATTTTATTGAATACTCTTTTTTCTTTAACAAATACAAATGTGCCCATTGAAATCTTGAAGGAATGTTTTGAGAAAAGAATAAAAGATGAAAAGTCTGATACAACAATAAACTATTTCAATAATTCTATTAATCGATTAACGGAATCGCTCGTTAAGCTCGAGGTGTTTCATGGTGAACAACGAGTTGGTGTCCTAAACCCGTCAATAAATGATTTCTTATTAAACCATTTATCGGAGAACAGTGATGAAATGGAAGCAATAATAAATCACTCAATGTATTACGAACAAATAGAGCGATTAATAACCTGTAAGGTGCCAAAAAATCTTCTTATAACACAAATAAAAGATGGAATTTTCAAACGACTCACTACTTTTTCTAAGCAAGTATTTTCAAATATGGAATTTATGTTTGCACCTCCACCGTATTTATATGTGTTAAAAATATTGTTAATACACCTTAATGAATCTGATTTGGTTGCCTGCGGTATACACAAATCAAATATTCAACATTTCGTTCACGAAATATTTGCAACACAGTATGACAGTATTGAAGCAAATTCAAGGCTCTATTTTGCATATGAATTTCCAATTGTTTTTGCAGAATTGATAAAAAGTGATAACGAATATGATTTAAAAGAGATTCTGGCAGATGAAAAGTATTTAAAAGTCATTATGGATTCCATCGCTAGGTGCGATGTTTTTTGGGATATCCTTGTTGATATTCAAGAAAGATATTATGCATCTTTAAAAGAAGCCTTTTATAAATTCCCAATAGTACAATCAAGCATAATTGAAAGAATTACATCAGAAGTCATTTGGGATGTCCAAGAAGATATTCTATCCAAAATTACATCTGAAATTGAGGACAACTATGATGAGCTTGAAGAATATGAGGATGTTTATGAAATGACAAATTTTGTTCTTCAAGGCACTGTAGATGATATTCACGACCAGATTACAGAGATAATGAATGCTAAGTTAGACAAACGGGGAATAAATTCGATTACTGCTGAGGATTTTGATATAGACACCATTTTAAGTGAAGATATCGATATTCATGACATGATCGAGCGAAAATATAATGAAATGATGTATAGTCAAAGCGATGAATATAAGCAACAATTTCAAGAGCCTATTGAGAATATAGTTGAATTATTTGAAGATACCTATTGGCTCTCATGATTTTTGTTGATGTACTCGAAAATGCCAATGCTATCTTAAAATGGCTAAAGAAAACCAGACAAAAAAATGACGAAATTTAAGGTGTGAAGGTGTATGATGAAAATATGCGAAAATCATATACAAGTGACTTTAAAGTAAAAGCGGTACTGGAAATTTTCAAGGAAGAAAAATCCCTAAGTTGGCGTCTGAGCTGGAAGTTCACCCCAATCAGCTTCCAAAATGGAAAAAAGAGGTTGGGCGCAAAAGGGGGCAGGACCGGCAAGCCATCCGAGTTCGCGTGGAGGATTAACCACCAAAATTCATGCGATGGTGGACGCGCTCGGCTATCACTACGTTCGAATTGACGTCAGGACAAGACCACGATTCTGTCACCGGCTATCGCTTTCTTCAAGAACTGGACTACTATCCGAGCGAAGTGTTGGCTGATCGTGCCTACGATACCAATGCCATTCTGGAGCTTCTACAAAGCCGAGCAATCACTGCGGTTATCCCAAGCAAACGCAATCGGCAGGTAAAGCGCCTGTTAGATTCTGAAACGTATAAAGAGCACCATTTAATTGAATGCATTTTCAATAAAGTAAAAAACTATCGACGTCTGGCCACTCGCTATGAAAAAACAGCGAACATGTTCATAGCTTTTTTGACGCTGCTTTCCATTCGTTTATGGCTCAAATAGGTTTGCGTACAGACCCTAGTAAGGAGATACAGATCGAGAAAATTATCTTTAATTAAGGGGATAATATGTATGGAGTTGATTTATTTATGGGTATCAGATTATCGTAACATTGAAAATACTGGATTTAAATTATCATCAAATTTTGATGTTAAATTTAATAATAATAACAAGGGTTACAGGGAGCTAGTAATTAGAAATTTAACTATTAATAATTTATTATTCGAAGAAAAAATCGAAAATGTCCATGCTATTATCGGAAAAAATGGGGCAGGCAAAACAAATCTCATGGACCTACTCGGTTTTAATTATAAAGAAAGAAAAATGGCATTTAATGCAAAATATTTTATTTTATATCACATGAGTGATGATATTTATGCTATTGAAGGTAGAGGTTTTGAATTAATTGAGCCGAACATCGTGAATAATCCGACTGTCGGTAGTTCTCTAAATTCTTTAAATTATGTAACAGAGCCATATAGTCTACTAATCAGAAAGCTTCCTAAGAAAAATAAATTTGAATTTATTAGTTTCCTTCAGTTTAAAGAACAGTATCATCGTAATGACCATATTTATTATATAAAAGACTTTGATCATAATAGTAATTTTGGTATCAACTATTCGAAAAATAGTGTTGAAAGAAATGCAGATTCCGCTCTATTCAATAGAGCGAAAATTGATCATAATGACATTAATAAATTGTCGATGTATAAATTAATCACTTATTTTAATAACTCAACTTTTAAAAAAAATTCAAAGCATCTATTTAATCTTAACGAAAGTGTGTACGTAAGAGTTAATTATAGTATAGATTACAATGATGAATATATAGACATTGATTTAAAAATAGAGAATGAAAAATTTACAAAAATATTAGATCGTGTATCGAGAATTTACACAAAAGAGGAATTGAAGCATCAATTTATTCTTAATTTTATGGAACAGTACATATATTACAGTTACGCTTCCTTAAAGCAATTTGAAAAAGAGAAAGCGATAATTAGTAATAGTAATTATAAAAAGCTGATAAATGAAACTGATCTAATTAACTCAACTTTCGCAGCATGAAATCGGCAAACAAGCCTTGATGTAACTGGGCAAAACGGCAATCCATTGCTGGAGTTGACGCTGTATCAGAGCCGAAAGCTTTTTGCCGGCCTTCGTGGCAATTTCGTTGATGAGATCGAGCAATTGTTGTAAGGCAACCGCCCAATCGAGCGTACCGACTTCGTCGCATAGCAAATAAAACAAGCCTCCGAAGGAGCGCGCATCGGTGCTTTGCCGATGCTGCCAAGCCAGCAGGATGTAGCGCGAAAACACAAGCGTCGTATGGCTGATCAGCAAATCATAGGAGCGGCCTTGAAACTCTTTTTGCAAACGAAGCAGTGATTTGGTGCACTTGAAGAAGACCTCAATGTCCCAGCGAATCGCGTAGATGCGGATCACGTCCTCTACGGAAAGGGAAAGGTCTGTCGTCAAAATAGCGAGCCATTCATTCTTCTTCGTACGATGACGAACGAACACCACGCGAACCGGAATGTCTGGGGCAAGCTCGGTTCGAATGCAGCGGAGAATGCCACGCTTGTTGCTCACCACAGGAAACGCTGCCGCGTACAGTTCTTTGAGCGACAGCTTCCGGCCTTGAACCAGGAAACGCTTATTGTCATTCTTGACCATGCCGATCACGTCGAGCCCGCGGGCAATGACTTCGCCAATGAGAGGCGCATGCGTAAACCAGCTGTCCATCAAGACGTAGGAGGCGGTCGCCCCTGCTGCCAAAGCGCGATCCAGCATGGACGCAATGACCTGCGGAGCCGATCGGAGCGATTCCTGACGGCGCTTGTAGCCGTGCGATCGTTTGTCGATGTTCTCGCTCATGCCGTTGATGGCAGACTTGCTTGAACTGAGCAGCGCGAAGTCGAGCGGCAAGAAGGTATGCCCGTCGGACCAGCCCATGGTGAGCATACGAAATCCTTTGTAATAAGCGCCGGTGGCATGATCTTTGAATCGGGCGAGCAACTCAACAGCCTTGCTGCGATTGCGTTCGAACATCGAATCGTCAACGATGAAGACGGTGTCCCGGTCGACAGACGTAAGAGTGCTGACCTTCCGTACCGTGGCGACACTGAGTGATGTCAGAAAGCGACGCCAGGCAAAGCCGGCATGATTGAGGAAGCGATACACCGCATCTTTGCCGGGAAACGATTCTCCCTTGCTGCTCTCGAGCAGACGAAACCAGTTCTTTTGATGAAACAACAGGACAAAGACGAGTTGGAACAGTCGGGCACAGCTGAAACCAAATCGCTTGCGCAACCCAGCTTGTCGAAGATGTTTCATGACGTTCAGTTCTTGAAAAGCAGACTTTAATTCGTTTGGCAGTTGATTAAGATCGGGCTGATGGTCTATCATGATGGAAGACACCTCTTCTGTTTGATAGTGATTGCTCGCACTTTCACTTTACCAAACGAAGCGGTGTTTTTCTATTTTGCAAGCCATGTATCTGATTGCTTAGTAGCCCTGTGGCTGCAAGGATTTAGGCTAGTTTTTGCTCTGCGAAAGTTGAGTAATTAACATTACTGAAGTCGAATATTATTTAAAGGTTCAAAAGATTATCTCAGATGAAATAAAGAAATATACGGATGTAACTAATCATGACAAATTCTTTGAGTCATTTTCTTTAGCTTGTTCTTATCTATTAAACTTAAATGCAGAATTTTTTGACGATAAAACACAAATTAATATCCCGATCAACATTCTTGAAGATAAGCAAGTTATAGATTTCCTGAATTTTATCGATGAATGTCAAAGTCCTGAAGTTAATTATCTCAATAATGCTTTAGTCATTTCGATTGGCCCCATGAGTGATGGTGAACAGGCTTTTATTAAGTTGTTTTCGGCTTTATTCTATGGGCTTACATTAAATCGATACGAAGAAAAAAGAACTGCAATCATTTTATTAGATGAGCCTGACAAGTCAATGCATCCTGAATGGAGTAGGATACTACTGTCTGAGGTAATGAATTTCTTAAATAGATTAGAAGAAGGGTATGAACGTTACCAAATTATTATTACTTCTCATTCACCTTTCGTTATTTCTGACTTACCAAAGGAAAATGTAATCGCCTTAGACAAACATTTAACGACTGGTAAGTGTGTCATTAAAAAAATAGAAATTGAGCAGACTTTTGCTAATAATATTCATTCTATTTTAATAGATAAATTTTTTATGACTGCGACGATCGGTGAATTCGCGCTCGATAAAGTAAATTCAGTAATTAACCGATTAGTTCAAAAGGAGTCATTATCCGAAGAAGAAACGGTTGAGTCTAAATATATTATTTCATTGGTCGGGGATGAACTAATTAGAGAGAAATTAGTGGAATTATTTAATGATAAAATTAAATTCCAACGAGAAGGGAATAGCCGATGATAGGTATTACTCATAAAAAAATGGAGGATATAGCATCTGAACACTACAAAGAGCTTGAAGATCAATTAAAAAAGCGAAAAATGTATAATAAAGTAAATAATTGGTTTTTAAATAATGGACTTCACATCAGTCTTAAGAGTGTTGTTTTAGCTAATGTGGATTTCCTTGGGAAGATTGTTTACAAATACAGAAGATTTAGCTATCCAAGCGAAATCCATTATTTAGTAAACGTTTATCAAAATTTATTCGCAAAATCCAATAAATCTATAGGGAGCAATTATTATAATGCGGTGGCCTTATGTAGAAAATTAGGAATTACCGTTTGTCCTTATTGTAATAGAAACTTTATAAACAATGTTGACCTTGGGGAACAAGGAATTAAAAGAACTTCGCAGCTCGATCACTTTTATTCAAAGGACAAGTATCCTTTTTTAGCGATGTCATTTTATAATTTGATTCCTTCCTGCCCAGCTTGTAATCTTTTAAAACATAACCGAAGGATATCAATATCACCTTACGATACACGAATAAATTTTGAAAAAGAAATTATGGTTAATTATGTGCCGAAATCTGCCATCTTTTTTTTAAAAGAAGAAGATATCGAAGTTAAACTTGAATATAGTGATAGGATGAAACGCAATATTAATGTTTTCGGTCTAGAATCTCAGTATCTCTTACATAAAGATATAGTTTTTGAAATTGCAAAAAAGTGTGAGTTTTACAGTAAAAGTCAACTCAAAGAATACAAAAAAAATTTTGGACGGCTTTTCAAAAATGAAGATGAAATGAAACGAGTATTGTTTGGAAATTATCTTAAACCTTCTGATGCTTACAAGCGTCCACTTGCAAAATTAACTGGAGATATATATCAGCGACTAGTAAGACCATGAAAGGATGTATAAATTAATTGAATTCCCCCGAGTAGGAATAAGGAATGGCAAAATCGTCTCCTGCATTAGCTTCTATAAAACATATAAGAGAAGGTCGCTTCCATATTTCTTTTGCGAATTCCGTTTTGAGGTAATTGGAAAGAGAAGAAAATAGAAATTGGTCGGGCCAATATTTAAAACAAATATGATGCTGCTATATTGGGATTCAAGTAAGGGTAGGGGATTTTGGATAAGATTTTAAATTTGCCGGGACCATTGATGTAAAATTGATGTATTACATCAATTTTACATCAATGGTCGGATTCCAACCCAAAGAAACGGATTCGCTCACCGAAAACCCATTTTTCGCTAATTAATAGATTCTGTTACCGTAGGCTCTGCTTCTGAGGCAGATGCCTTTTCTATTTCAATTGGCTGATGTTCGGTTTATGAAAGTCTGAACTCGCATAGGTAAGGACTTCCATTTATCTTTGTGATATTATTAGGCATATTGACCTAATCATGTCATCAGCCACTTTCTTTGACGGTGAATTCGGAACCGCCAATGACGGTGGCTTTTTGTTAATGCCACCGTCACTTTCTTAGCGATCGGTATTTGTCTATTGCCTAGCGGCATTAAAAAAACCTGCTCTGAGGAACAGGTTTCAAAAGATCGGCTGTACGCGGTATGTAGCCTTCCGGTGTAACCAGAACTTCGTATCGCCAAATTTCACGTACCATTCACTATCAACTTCCAGATTAGACGGGATGAAGAACTTTCCTACCTGAAACATCATCGCATCTCCGCAGTGTAGAGGGTAAAGCAACTCTGTGCCACTGTACACCCTCCATCGACGGGTTCCTTTATGGAACCGCATTTCGTATGCTTCCATCATCGCTTCACTGCTCCTTAAATTCCGTCAAGACGCGGCTTATGTGAACGGCATCAATCAATTTATCCTTCCGCAGAACAGCTTCGAGAAGGGCGGCTGTACATACGTTGTTCACCTCACGGCTAATTCCCCTCGTATGCGCATAGATCGCGTCCATCGCTTCGGTCGTAAACACCGGATGCGTGCTGCCAGCTACTTCAAGCTGGTGCCCAATGTAATCCCTCGTTTCTTGTAAAGATAGTCCTTCCAGGTGAAAGCGGATGTTCATCCGCTGGGTAATCGGCCGAAATATGCGAAGCTGTAGTGTCGCCTGCAGTTCCGGCTGCCCGATCAAAAGCAGCGCAAGCGGCGACACCGAATCCATATTAAAGTTCGTTAGGAATCTGACCTCCTGCAGCATATCGCCGGACAGAAGGTGTGCTTCATCAATTACAATAACGGTCACTTTCTGCTGGTTTTCATAGAGATCCCATACCAGGTGCTGAAACTGCCGCTTTGCTTCGCTGCGTAAAAATTTCGGTGTCAGCCCAAAGTGGTGAAGCAGTTCCCGGTAGAAGTCCCGGGGCTTCAGATTCGCGTCAGACAAGTAGAGGAACCGGTATTTGTTTGCATCGAGCTGGTCTTTTAGACAACGGACGGCTGTAGATTTTCCGCAGCCGATCTCGCCTGTGACACAGCCAATCGACCTTGTCATGACCATGTACTGCATCCGCGCAACGCACTCCTCAAAGCGCTGGGAGCGATGAAGGTGCCGGATCTCAATCTCCCTTGTAAACGGGTTTCGCTCCCATCCAAAGAAGCTTCGAATCATGGCTGTTTTACCTCCTTCATAGCGAGCGAAAGAGCCGCCCCTTGTGTTTCGCGATGCTGTCTCTTTTGTTCTTCAACCAGGAGCTCGACATAGTTCAGTCCCGTCTTGGGAGGCACCGGGTTGGCTGTTTCCATCTCAGACTTCTTTGGTTTTTGCTTCGGATCCCGGAGCTTCAGCGGTTTGGCATCCTCATAACGAACTTCATCTTTCCATACTTGGATCAAGCTCAGATCGTGCGGATCAAATCGGACCTGCACCTGGCTGCCGGCCAGCTTCGTTTCCACCTCGAACGTTTGCCCTAGTAACGAAATACAGCCGGTTTTATCCGCTTTGCGGGTTTCCTCGAGTAGAAAGACCTCCACGAGCTCATGCGGCGGGATTGTACGAATCGGGTGATCATCTTTCTGGTAGCGGTCGATCGGGCGCTGTTTGAAGCTGTTGTGAATTTTCTGGTGGTAAGCGATCTCGAGCCATGCAGAGAAAAACCGATTCAAGTCGGACAGCGTTCGAATCTTGTCTTGCTCGATCAAAGCGTAAGCTTCCGGGACAAAGCTTTGGTCAACGAACCGGAAGAACTTTTCTTGTTTTCCGCGTCCTTGGGGGCGGCCGGGCTTTGTGTGCTTGAGCTCCGTCCTTAGACGCCCGCAGATCCGCTCAAAGTGATGCGAGGAATAAATTGCACCATTGTCTACATAAATCGATTCGGGAACGCCGTGCTTCAGAATGGCCTTCTTTAAGCAGTCCTCGAGCCGGGCCACACGCTCCTCGAAGTAGAATTGCCCGTGTACGACAAACCGGGAATAATCGTCGATGAAGATGACCAGATAAGCCATTGCTTTTTTGCCCGGTTTATCCGGATGCGGCAAATGGAGCGTATGCTGTACATCACCTTGCCACATGGCGTTGCGGTGTGTTGCTTCAAATCGGCGAAACTCGCTCCAGCCACTGCTCATAAGCTGCTTTCGCGTCATGCCGTGGCGTCTGAGCTGTTTGCTAAGCGTACTTTCTTTCAGAACTCCCGGCTCTACGAACCGGGCGAGCTCCAAAATCGCGATGATCTGTCTGACGCTGCGGCCGGGATGCTCTTGCTTGAGGGCTTTCGCCTTCTCAAGCACATCGTCCGAAGTCTCTCTTGCTTGCAACTTATCTGCCCGTACCGAGGGAAGCAGAGCCTCCCAGCCACCTTCCCGGTAATCGTGGACATATCGTTCCAGCGTTCGTAAACTGATCCGCTTCTCCCGTCCGTCTGGCGTGTTGTACACGTGGCTTACAATGTCCCGCATTAAAGCCATTTGTTCGCCCGTCTCCAGTTTCCGGCTGACGAGCGGTGCGATCAAGCCATAACGAAAGTTGGCGATCGCCTGTCGTTCTTGTTCATTCATAACATTGTCTCCTCTCTATCCAGGTCTCAGACAGTATCCCATGGGCACGATGGTCTTGTGCAGGAGGCATATTTTGTGGGATTCGGGCCAAACCGCCAGAATGTTCCCTTTTTCGACAGGCGTCCATGCGGCGTTTGATGTTTTTCTGGATTTTGGCGGAGACGAAAAGGGGGGTTAGAGAAATTCAGCACCGGGCAGCCTTGAATTGAGCAGCGCAAAGACCCCTTGTCTCCAAGAATAGACAGGGAAGTAACAGGACAGGAGTTGCCTTAGCCAAATGAGGGTATCTGCGGGTTTTTTAGCTGCGCCTGGAGGATACATACGGAGAAGATCTCCTTCGACCCCCGCAGAGATAAGCTGCCCTGCGACCCATAAGGCGACAGAAGAAGCTATCCGGATGTGCCGCTTCCACCATCGCTTCATCGTACTATGGGAATAACGAAGAGCAGGCGTGGTTGTGGTTTTCCTCGCCTGTCGATACGAAAGCCCTTGGAATTTCCGGGTGATCGCCGCCTCCCGCACCCATGTCGCAAAACGGGCCCACGGTACCAAGAAATCTGGAAGAAGAGATATGGTTTTCCCGCAGTCAGGGCAGTAAAGCCGGTAAATGGGAATCCGGTAAAGGTTATGCTTCGTCGTCACCGACCGGTAGTAACGTCCGTGCTTATGAAGGGATCGCCCGCATGCTTCACAACAAAGCTCGATCTCAGGGGCTCGATCCTCGTACAAACGTAAATAGGCCTTGCAAGAACGTCCAAAATGGAGTATTTTATACATGAGTTTTGAGAGAAGTGTTCCCGGGGATCCTCGCCAAAGGTTCGGGAGCACTTTTTCTTTTTTTTAACTAAAATAGCCTAATCCTCCGTCATTGTACAGAAGGAATTAGGCTATTGGCGGTAAAACAATGGGGTAGCCGCCGCCATCCCGAATGGCAAATTGTTGCGCTTTTGCCGACAAATAATCCGGCGGCGAACAACATAGTACCCTACAAAAGCGTCAGCTGGATATGCTATTTTTTCTAGTTACCAAAACAATAGAACTCACAGCTAACTTCACGCTAATATGAATGAGCGACTCTCCGACCAACTCGGAGAGTTTTTATTTTCGGCGTGCCCAGAGGCACGCATCTTCTAGCCGGTGAAAGTCCGGTCGCGGGAGGAGCCAAGTCCCCGCGTAGCTAGGATACTTGCGTATGGCGAAAGCCGTGCGTAAAAGCGTATCGACGAAAGCCCTGTCGGAGACAAGGCGAGCGACATGCCAGGCCGTAACATGAAGTGAATCCTGCCGCGTCGTCAAAAAGGCCTCGCAAGAGGAAAGAGAGGAAGCCGAGTCTAGCGCATAAAGACGAAGGCCATGGAAGCTGTTCAGATCTTGGAGCGACAGTGAAGAATCCTCCGGCGTAGAGGGATCGGCATGGTATGAAAGAGGATGCAGTGAACTGGGGAGACCCTCCCCTGTACGGAAAGTTTTTTTTTTCGTAACGAGATGCTCTATAAGCCAAAGGTGCGAAGTGAGCCATCTACAGGAAGGGAGTCCGAGGGGCACATAGTACCAATGAACGCAGGACAACACAACCTGCGGGAGGGAAGGCGCCCTGCTTTGTTCAAGCTTTTCAAGGAGGTACGAGTGAGTGAATGCCATAGGGCTAACGACACCAATGGGAAAAGTTCAACAACTCCAAGAGAAGCTAGGTCATGCTGCCAAGATAAGCAAAAGCAGAAAGTTCCATGCGCTGTACGACAAAGTTCACCGAATGGATGTGCTGCGGGAAGCCTGGCACAGGGTACGAGCTAATAAGGGAGCGGCGGGAATCGACGGAGAGACGTTGGCAGACATTGCGAAAATCGGTGAAGACCGATTTTTAACAGAATGCCAAGAGCGACTCCTGAGGAAAACCTACCATCCCCAGCCGTACGCCGCCACTATATCCCGAAGAAAGACGGACGAAAGCGTCCGCTCGGCATCCCAACGGTAAGAGACCGCGTCGTGCAAATGGCAACGAAGTCCATACTGGAACCAATCTTTGAAACGATTTTCAGGAATGCTCATTCGGCTTTCGTCCGAAACGCGGCGCGAAACAAGCGCTGGAGCGAATTCGCAAAGCCTGCAACCGCAAGGGCAATTGGGTGGTCGACGTCGACATCCAAGGCTACTTTGACAACATCAACCAAGAGAAGCTGATGAAGCTGGTAGAAATGAGAGTCAGCGACAGACGTGTTCTTAAGCTGATCCGCGGGTGGCTCGAAGCAGGTGTGATGGAGGAAGGAACGGTTAGACGTTCCGACTTGGGAACGCCGCAAGGCGGAGTTATATCTCCGCTACTGGCGAACATCTACCTGAATTACTTCGACCGCCTATGAGAGAAACATGGTAAAGGTGTTGGGGAATTAACGCGGTACGCAGACGACTTCGTCGTGGTGTGCAAGACAAGGAAAGACGCGCTTCATGCTTACAAACTAATACAAACGATTATGGAGCGGTTGGAACTGGTCTTGCACCCCGAGAAGACGCGAATTGTTGGTCTGTGGACGGGAGAAGAAGGATTCGACTTCCTCGGCATGCACCACCGGAAAACGAGAGCAGAAACGGGACAGAACCACGTGTACTACACAACCCAACAACGGCTCTGCGCAAAAGCAGAAAAGCACATACGGGAAGTGGTAAAGGAACGACTCGCGCCGCCAAACATGCGACACATCTCATTCCAAGAACATGTGGAGTGGCTCAACCTGAGAATACAAGGTTGGAAGAACTATTACGCCACGCCGTACAGCGTAAAGTGGATGGCAAAGCTAGACTGGTACATCCGGACGCGGCTGACGAAATGGTACGCAAAGAAGCGCCAGCGAAGGAACTGGCGCAGTTCCGGATATGAAGTTAAACTTCTTAGCCAAATGCACGGACTAAAGACGCTCTTGTAAATCGCATGCACATGAATGACGAACATCGGAAAGCCGTATGAGGGAAAACCTCACGTACGGTTTGATGAGGAGGGGCTGAAAATTTCTCAGCCCTTTACTCTAGCTTCATAAATCACGTTAAGGAGATGATTCAAATGAATGACAATGAACTACGACAAGCGGTACACGGGTTCAAGAAGAAATATGGAACCTCTATTAGATTCATTGCTACCTCATGTGGTGTATCCAGAGAACACATAAGTAGATGGCTAGGAAATAGTGCTTACATGATTTCGGATGTATTGAAGAAAAAAATCAAAATTCTTATTAAAGGGGAAATGTGAAATGATTACAGTAAACTCGGTTGATGCAACAAAACTTATGGAAAGAGCCAGACCTCGCGAAGACACTCAATAAGGTTATAAATATTCTATTAACCCTAAAAACGTACAAGACAAGTTAAACCGAGTAAGCTGTTAATATTCCTCAAATTCCTCGTTCATTTTACGCCCTCCTGCTTGAAGGACTCCAACAAAGCATCCCACTCTGCCCAGAGACGTTCAATATAGGCTCTTATGGATCCTCTACGGTCTGGCAGGACATTTACCTTGGAATGTTCCAAAGCGAGCTTACAATGGCGCTGAGCGATCTGTAGCAATCGTTGGGTAGTTGCATTATCAAGGTCAATGTGAAACATTGTCATTTTAGTCCCCCCATTAAACCTTGTTTTATCTTCACTCCATTCAGCGGACTATGCAAACGTCCAGTCTGCAAAATGTCATCTTGCTCTAATCCCCTTAAATACTTCGAAGTTATTTGCGTATCAAAATGACCCATTAGCCTACTCAAACTATAAATATCAATGCCATTTCGCAACTGCTTCTGGGCGAAATAATGACGACAATCATGAGGCGAACACCTAACTTCTTTTCTTACCCCAGCATTACTGCAATGTTCTTTCAAAATTTTATTAATGCGGGAGCGAGACAATCTTACAGCGGATTGGTCTAGGAAATAGTATTCCTCGATTTCATCCTGTTGTCTTTTTTTAAATCGTTCCTGCTTTAATGCTTCGTACCTCCTCATGTACTTCCGCATGATATTGCTTATATACACCAGACGCTGTTTAGAGCCTTTCCCATGAATTAAAATGTGTCTCCTTGCTATATCATTGTTTTTGATGTTACACAGCTCAGAGACCCTTATACCAGTGTCAAAAAGCATAATAAGAATTAGTTTGTCGCGGACATTAGAATACGTCTCTTCTTTCAGGTCATTTATTATCCGCGACACTTCATCATCATTGAAAGTGACGATGACCGTCTTCTCTTCTTTGAGATTTCGAATCCTACGCATCGGGTTATCCTGTTCATCGATAAACTCTTCGCTCACCAAATACAGAAAAAACACTTTTAACGTAGCAATGTTATTATTTATCGTTCTGTTCGCTTCCCTCCCGATACGCTGACACTCCTGTATATACTTTTTGATATGAAGCTGAGTCACTTCCTCTGTTTCAGTAACACCTAACACCTCAACCGTGAACTTCTCCCATCTGTGCAGTCGAAACATGCAGAGATCAACGTACATCTTGTCTCTACCCAAAATTTCTTGATTTAGCTTAAAATCATCAATCAGTTCATTGATTTTAGTCATAAAAAATACTCCCTTCTATTTGCTAAACAACGCAGATAAAAGAGAGTAATTTTTTGCACTCTATTGTTGCAGGTGAACTCGCGATTTCAATACCATCACCGTTGGAAAGCCTTATGTATCAAGGCTTCAAAGCGATTAACGACATTAAATGTTCCCAGTCTATTCCCACGCAATATGGCGGGGACGGACAGCCATGGTCCTTAGCGCTTCGTATCATTGGTGAGTTGGCAAAGGTGGATGCTTCACTCGCGCATGTACTGGGCTACCACTTCTTCATGCTGGTACAAGCACATTACAAAGGCTCTCGGGGGCAGCAAGCTTATTTCTACAGAGAAACAGCCAAGCACAACTGGTTCTGGGGGAATTCATCCAATCCCTTAGAGCGCAGCATTATGGGTAAGAAAGCCGCGGACGGCGCAAATGTATCTGGTAAAAAAGGCTTCAGTTCGGGATCGCAGGATTCAGATATGCTGCTGATTTCATGGAATGATGATGTGTCGGGTGGATTTCATGTAGGGGCTGTTCCGACTTCTCGGAAGGGGAAGTCCTCGTAGAAAACCACGAAATACTGGATATTGATTCCAGGAGACATTACGCTTTTTCCACACTAGACCCTATTCTGTCGCAATCGATTCTGGCGAATATATTTGTCGGAAGCGCTGAGGGAGCTATTGCGGAAGCCAGAAATTATACGTTGACCAAGTCCCGCCCATGGATCGCTTCGGGTGTAGATCAAGCGGCTCAAGATCCGTTCATCCTTCGCCAGTACGGGGAGTTCTGGTTAGAGCTCCAAGGTGCGATACTTCTGGTTGAACAAGCCGCCAACAATCTGGACGAGATATGGGCTAAAGAATTCAAATTAACGGAGCGAGCGTGGGGAATCAGCTGTCCTCATCGCTACCGCGAATGCATTTGCCGCCAAAGCGGGGTTGGCCATCAGCAGCGGCATCCTTGAAGTAACAGGCGCCCGCTCCACGGCTTCACAATATGGGTTTGATCGATTCTGGCGCAATGTCCGAACACATACGCTCCATAATCCAACCGTATACAAGCTGCGTAACATTGGGAATTGGGTGCTGAATGGAGAAATTCCCGAACCGGGCGTTTATTCGTAAACAGGTTTCTAAAACGGACGGCTATAGCCAGCCCGATGGAATGTACGGTACATTTCATCGGGCTTTTGTATGAGCGAAAATAACTAAAATGTTGATTTGTGAATACTAAAATGTTAGCCTCTGAATAAGAACATGGATCACTTAAGGGGTCAGGCCGAAGCGGGCTGGAATACGAGAAACCTTAAGTCATAGAAAGGCGGTTTTTGAAGTGAAAAGAGAAGAGGCTTATTTGTATATGCGAGATCGGATCATCGACCGTACATGGGATGTGGGGAAGTCGATCAGCGTCAACGATGTATGCGCGATGCTGGGCATGAGTCGTACGCCCGTACAAGAAGCCCTGACGCGGTTGGAACAACAAGGGTATGTTTCCATTACGCCGCAGGTGGGGGCATTTGTCCGCAGGCCCGCTTCAGAGGAGGTGTTCGAACGGCTGCTGACGCGTGCGGCGCTGGAAGCCGTTACCGCAGAGTGGGCAGCGTTTAGAATCACCGCAAAACAGTTGGATGCCATAGAGGCTATACTCGGACAAATGGAGCAATCCGGACTGACCTCGCATGAATACGCGAATCTGAACCGGGAATTTCATCGGACCATCCATTTGGCTTCGGGCTTGTCTTACGTTCAGCGTTTGGTCGAGCAGCACTGGGATTATCTGGAGTATGCGGCGGAAACGGATCAGTTGTTCATGGACGGCCAGATCAAGCGTTCCCTTGCCGAGCATAGGATGATATTCCACGGTCTGAAGGACGGAAACGGGGCCTTGACCAAGCAGCTTATGGAAAACCATATGGTGCGGGTCGCCCACCATTTAAAACGGCAAAATGAATTAACAGAAAATATTGACAACTCATGACTAAAATGTTAGAATTCAATAAACGCAGCGAATAACATAATTAACCAGCTTAAATATAGGAAAAATAATGAATAGGAGGAAAACTAAAATGTTAGTATTGAAGATTCCTTGACTTGATCACATGCCGAAGAAAATTCAGAGCTTGGATAAGTGATTACGGTTGAATCATCTTGAAATAGGAGGCGCCCA
Organism: Paenibacillus sp. JCM 9796; assembly: GCF_055379675.1. NCBI lineage: Bacteria > Bacillati > Bacillota > Bacilli > Caryophanales > Paenibacillaceae > Paenibacillus > Paenibacillus sp. JCM 9796. Next base: position 1,911,236 of record NZ_AP043723.1, on the reverse strand, counting down.
ATATGCAGGAAGCTATTCAGGAGAAATATGTTCATGTTCACGGACTGAACACCCATTACTGGGAGGTGGGGGAAGGCGAGCCGATCATTTTTATTCACGGGGGCGGCGCCGGTGCTGACGGATGGGGGAACTGGAATCACCTCATGCCGCAGTTTGCGAAAGAAGGATACCGGGTACTCGCCTTGGATATGGTAGGGTTTGGTTCTACCGAGTCCCCCGATCCACAGAACTATGAATACTCGAATGATAATAGGGTCAAACATGTAATCGCTTTCATTGAGGCTTTGGATTTACAGCAGGTCCATCTGGTTGGCAATTCAATGGGGGGAGCCGCCTCGCTTGGTGTAGCGATCCAACGACCCGAGCTGGTTCAAAAAATAGTATTGCTTGGATCAGCGGGGCGTCACAGACCGAAGGAAGGAGAACAAAGCAAAGCGCTGCTAACTCTTCAAGATTATGAATACGGCTGGGATCAAATGCATCAAATCGTCCGTTCCTTAACGAATGACCGTTTTGAAATCAGTGATGACCTGGTGAATTACCGTTTGAAATTCACAGCCAAGCCGGAGGTGATGCGCGCCTATCAAGCTACAATGAAATGGGTGAAGGAGAACGGCATGTATTATGAAGATGAAGAGTTGAGATCGATTCGTCACCACATCATGCTCATCCACGGCAAGAACGACAAGGTCGTTCCAGCCGCAGATTCCTGGGAAATTCTCAACCTCGTAGATAATGCTTCCTTATATGTGCTGCCCAATTGCGGACACTGGGTGATGCTGGAATACCCTGAGCAATTTACGGAGGCGACGGTGCGCTTTTTGAAGACTCCATAACCAGCCAAGCATATGCTTGCAAACCCTTGATCTAATTTTAGAGAGGAGTTTTGAAGATGGCTACGGACGAAAGCAAATTATCGCGGGCAGAGGCTGCTTTGGAATTGTTCCGTTCTAAATTGCAGGAGGGATTGATTCCGAGTCATATTTTCAACGATGCGGAAATATTCGAATTGGAGAAAGACCGAATTTTCACGAAAGCCTGGATGTTCTTGGGCCATGAATCGGAAATCCCGAACCCGGGCGACTATGTAGTGCGATATATCGTGGATGACAGCTTTATTGTGATCCGAGACGAGAACGGCGGCGTCCAGGTTTTGTTCAATTCATGTTCGCATCGCGGCATGCAGATCTGCAACGTGGAGATGGGCAATACCTCGCATTTTCGCTGTCCCTACCACGGCTGGACTTATAAAAACAATGGAAATCTTGTCGGGGTTCCTTACGGCAAGGAGTTGTACGGCGACGGTCTCCATAGGGACCAATGGGGCTTAAAGAGCGCGGCAAAGTACGATACTTATCATGGGATGATCTTCGCATGTCTGGATCCGGATGCGGTATCGCTGGACGAATATTTGGGCGGGTTCAAATGGTACCTGGATATTTATTTGAAAAAGAGCGAGCAGGGCTTGGAGGTTGTAGGCGCTCCTCAGCGTTGGGTCGTGGATGCCGATTGGAAATTAGGGGCTGATAATTTCATCGGCGACGGATATCATACCGGGGTGAGTCACCGAAGTACGATTGAAATCGGAGTCCTTCCGGGACCGAATGCCGATTTTCATAAAGATGGCGTTCAAGTCTATGCCGATCCGGGCGGCGCCGGGTTTATTTACTCGCCTCCGCAATCGTTTAACGGATATCCCCCCAACATTGTGGAATCGCTCAAAAGAAATCTGAAGCCGGAACAAGTCGAGCTGCTGATCGGGAATGAGAATTATCATTTTTTCCCATCGCATGCCGGTATGTTTCCGAATCTCAGTCTGCTCAATGCGCCGGCAATTATAGAGCAGGGCGGGCGCCCGGTACCTTATTTAACGATGAGGACGTGGAACCCGATCGGCCCGGGCAAGATCGAAATCTGGTCCTGGTTTTTAGTCGAGAAAGACGCTCCGGACTGGTTTAAGGAAGCCTCCTACCGGGGTTACGTGTTAACTTTCGGCTCTTCCGGGACGTTGGAACAGGACGATACGGAAAATTGGCGGAGCATTTCCAAGGTAGCCAAAGGGTCCATGGCAAGAAATCATTTATTGAATTACCAGATGGGGATGACGTCGGGGATACAGCCTTTGACAGATTGGCCGGGCCCGGGTACAGCATACCCGAAGGCCTATCTTGAAGCGAATTCCCGGTCTTTTTATGGCAAGTATCTGGAATACATGGAGCGTGCGTAACTATCATTCGAAAAAATGGAATCGCTTACAAAATTCATGATATAGTGTGTTTATAAGTCCTGTGCCTTTGAAGGGGGATGAAGGTATGAAGCTGGAGATCAAGGACCAAAGCTACATGGAAATTTGTAATTTCCTTTTTCACGAAGCCGATCTGCTGGATACTGGAGCTTTTCGTGAATGGCTCAGTCTGATGACGGATGATTTAGTGTACCGGATACCGCTGCGAGTGACCAAAGAGGTGGGGCAAGGCTTTGGTTTTCTCGACAGCATGTCCCATATGGACGATACTTTCTATACTTTGGAGAAGCGCGTTCACCGGCTTGAATCCGAATACGCTTGGGCGGAAATTCCCCCTTCCCGGACGCGGCATTTCGTGTCGAACATCAGGGTTCGGCCGGGGGGCAATGACAGCGAGGTGCAGGTTGATTCCAATCTGCTTTTTTACCGCAGTCGAGGGGATTCTCCGGCTTTCGACATCCTGTCCGGGAAACGGCAAGATGTTCTGCGCTGGGTAGACGGCAATTGGAAATTGGCGAAACGCACGGTACTTCTGGATCAGACTACCTTGGCGACGCACAATCTGTCATTTTTTATGTAGATAAGGGGGAACAGGCATTGGAATCCTTTAACCAAGAGGGCGAAATGGTAATTTCCAACGAGTTTGCCATGGTTACAATACGCAAGGTGAATACCCGTAATGGGATTCGCTTGGAGATTCGTTCCCCGAAACTAGGGTATCAAATTTTACTCGATCCTATGGAGCTTGAAAGTATAACGTGGCAGCAAAAAGCTGTATTTTCTCAATTTCTGGAAACTCCTTTTGGATCGAAAGCCCATCATACCTAGCAGCAACAATATGGAAGAGGGAGGGTTTGCGGATGGGATGGTTGGATGGAAAGGTTGCTTTGGTGATTGGCGGGGGGTCCGGCATTGGTCGCGGCGTGGTGGATACTTTTGTTCAGGAAGGAGCATCCGTAGCCGTTTTGGAGATCAACCCCCAGAAGGTTTCAAGCTTGCAGGGTTTGGGAGCTTCGGTCAAGCCTGTTCAAGGAGACGCTACCGTTTATGAGGATAATGAACGGGCGGTTGGGCAAACGATAGACGCTTTTGGCCGGTTGGATATTTTGGTGGTATGCGTGGGCGTGTGGGATTACTTCGCCGATTTGCCGAATATACCGGCCGGGAAAATTAGCAGCGCGTTCGATGAATTATTCGCCGTCAATGTCAAAAGCAACTTGCTCAGCGCGAAAGCAGCTTTGCCCGAGCTGTTAAAAACTGAGGGGAGCATCGTGTTGACCGTATCCAACTCGGGCTTTTATCCGGCTGGAGGAGGCCCTCTGTATGTGGCTTCCAAGTTTGCCGTACGCGGTTTGATTACAGAGCTGGCTTATGAATTAGCCCCCAAGATTCGGGTGAACGGAGTAGCCCCGGGCGGCACCATAACCGATTTGGCAGGGCTAAAAAGCTTGGAGCAGCATCACATGTCGATGGCCGCCGTACCTAATCTTCCTGACATCATGCGGTCCACCACGCCTCTGCAGGTCGTAGGTACGCCGGAGGATCACGCCTGGGCTTATGTGTACCTTGCTTCGAAGGAACGCTCGAGAACCGTAACGGGAACCATTATTCATTCTGACGGCGGCATGGGCGTTAGGGGAGTCGGTAAAGTCGCCGGCTTATTGCAAGATTAACTAAATAAATTTCAGGAGGGTTCACTATGGCAGCTGAAATTGCAAAACTGGGGCATACCGCGCTCGTCACGCCTAACATGGAGAAGTCGTTGTGGTTTTTTCGCGATGTGATTGGTTTGGAAGAGGTTGACCATCAGGGGGATACGGTATTCCTGCGCGCTTGGGGTGACTGGGAGCATCATACGCTCAGTCTCACGCCGGGCAGCGAAGCGAGAGTGGACCATATGGCCTGGAGGGCGAAACAGGCGAGTGATGTAGACCTGTTCGCAGAACAATTGAAGGCGCAAGGCACCCCAATCCAATGGATCGAACCAGGCGAAGAAAAGGGGCAGGGCAGGGCGATCCGGTTCCTGCTGCCTAATGGCTATCCTTTTGAAATTTATTATGACATCGAAAAACCGAAAGCCCCGGAGGACAAGAAATCCCGGCTTAAAAATAACGTGTACCGCCCATCTAACGGAATCGCGCCCCGCCGCATTGATCATGTGAATGTGTGGACATCCAATCCGGGTGAAGTTCATCAGTGGTTGTCCGACAACATGGGCTTCAAGATGAGGGAATCGGTCCGCTTGAGCAACGGATTCGTGGCCGGAGGCTGGATGAGCGTCACACCGCTGGTTCACGATATCGGCGTCATGCTTGATCCGAAAGGACAGTCCAGCCGTCTTCACCATCTGGCCTACTATATGGACAATGTGACGGATATCCTGCGTGCAGCCGATATTCTGCGGGAATACAATATTCCGCTCGAAATGGGTGGACCGGGACGCCACGGCATCAGCCAAGCCTTCTTTCTTTATGTGAAGGACCCCGGAAGCGGGCATCGACTCGAGCTGTTCAGCGGTGGCTATCTGATTTTCGATCCGGATTGGGAGCCGATCGAATGGAGCGAGCAGGAGCTGGACAGCGGGCTGATCTGGTACGGACCGCAAGGCTCCATGGAAGATACCACCCCGTGTTAAACACGGAGGGAGAGGAGTAAAACATCCACATGATAACGAACCAAAGCGTTCTCCCTTTAACGGGCCAAGAATACCTGGAAAGCTTGAAGGATGGGCGGGAAGTGTGGCTTGACGGCGAACGCATTAAGGATGTATGGGCTCACCCGGCTTTTCGAAACTCGGCGCGAAGCGTGGCCCGCTTATACGATGCTCTTCATGACCCGAAGTATAAAGATGTCCTGACGACGGAAACCGATACCGGATCAGGGGGGTATACCCATAAGTTTTTTCGTTCCAGTCATAGTGTCGACGACTTGATCGGAGCGCGCGATGCGATAGCCGAATGGTCCAGACTTGGTTACGGCTACATGGGCCGTAGTCCCGATTTCAAAGCCGCGTTCTTGGGCGGACTGGGACCTGATTCGGAGTTTTACGGCCCCTACAAAAGCAATGCCGTACGATGGTACCGGGAAGCGCAAGAAAAAGTATGGTATTTCAATCATGCGTTTATTCATCCGCCGGTGGACCGCCATAAACCGCTGCATGAAGCGGGCGACGTCTTTGTCCATGTCGAGCAAGAAACCGATGCCGGACTCATCGTCAGCGGCGCGAAGATGGTTGCCACCGGTTGTATGCTGACCAATTATACGTTTGTTGCGCATTATGGCCCGGTGCCGGTGCAAAAAGAGGAATATGCGCTGGCGTTCATCGTAGAAATGGGCTCTCCCGGCGTCAAATTATTGTGCAGACCTTCCTACGAGATGACGGCTGCAGTTACAGGCTCGCCGTTTGACTATCCGCTTTCCAGCCGGTTTGATGAAAATGACGCCGTACTTATTTTTGACAAAGTGCTCATTCCATGGGAGAACGTGCTGGTTTACCGCGATATGGAGAAGGCCAACTCGTTCTTGCTCCATTCCGGATATTCCAATCGGGCCGGATTGCATGGGAGCACCCGCCTGGCCGTGAAGCTGGACTTTGTGTCAGGCTTGCTGCTCAAAGCCATTGAAATGGCAGGTACGAATCAATTCCGCGGCGTTCAAGTCCAAGTGGGCGAAGTTCTCGCTTGGCGGGATATGATGTGGGCCTTGTCTACGGCGGCTGTCAAAGATCCAACCCCCGGCGCGAACGGGTCCCTGCTGCCTAACATGGATGCTACGTTGGCCTACCGCGTATTCGGCGGCATGGCGTGGACGAAGGTGAAGGATATTGTGGAGAATGTGGTGGCCGGGGGACTCATCGTACAGCCTTCCAGCACGGAAGATTTCAAAAACCCGGAAATTCGGCCGTATCTGGATAAATATTTCCGCGGATCGAATGGCTATGATGCCGTCAGCCGGAATAAGCTGATCAAGCTGCTGTGGGACGCCATGGGAAGCGAATTCGGGGGCAGGCATGAGCTTTATGAACGCAATTATACGGGAAATCATGAGAATATCCGGTTGGAAGTTCTGGGCATGGCCATGGGTACCGGAGAAGCCGATAAGCTTAAAGGCTTCGTTGACCAATGCATGAGCGAATACGATCTGGAAGGCTGGACCTCGGACCGGTGGGTCAACAACGACGATATGCGTCAATATTCGAAAGGGTAATGAATAGGATGGAGTAAAAGTTTTCCCCTTCCAACGATCTTGGGAGGGGATTTTTTGTTTCTTATATCTTCATGCGGCTAACGGATTCTTAGGCGCAAGATCAAATCTAGATTAAATCAGATGAACGATAGGAGGACTTTAGAACTACTTGTCGAAATGTCAGAAAAAAGGATATTTTTGTTGATTATGACTTTAACAAGAAGTGGTGCAGTCATGTTGAGTCTATTTGTGGGGGAGTGATTGATTTGCTTGTCCGTTAAGCTTGAACTTCAAAGCAACGAGATTTATTGAATTTTACGAGAACAGATGAAGTGCTGGAAGGGGATTATGCATGAACCGTTTAGGAAGATGGAAAGCAAGTGAAAGGGCGGCCGCGTTCTGCAAGTCAAAGAGGCGGGTCGTTACACTTTTAATCCTTGCAGCACTTATGAGTTGCTTCTTTGTTCTCCCTGCAGGAGCTTCTTCCGGGCAGCAGGAGATTGTCTTTATCGATGCCAACGTTAAGGACGCGCAGGTTCTTGCAGAAGGGGTTCGACCGGGTGTGGAGGTCGTCTATCTCGACAGCGGGCAGGACGGTGTAAAACAGATTGCCGATGTTATGGCTGTGAAACACAACATGGCTGCCGTTACCATTATTTCTCACGGTGCGCCGGGAAAGGTTTTTTTGGGCAGCAGTATACTGTCTGCAGAGAGCCTGGACAACTATGATTCACAGCTTAGGACCATCTCCAAGTCATTACAGAAAGAGGGGGAAATACTCTTTTACGGATGTGATGTCGCTCAAGGAACCGTGGGTCATCACTTCGTCCATCGTTTGGGGGAAATTACGGGGGCTGTTGTCGCAGCATCGACAGATGCCACAGGTTCATCATCTTTGGGCGGAGATTGGATACTTGAAGTTTCGACAGGAAAGGCCGTGGCGCAATCGAGTCTGGATCCCTATGTTGTAGACGGATATAATGCGCTTTTGTCTGTGACCTACGACGCCACCACGTTTGAGAACATCAATGGCACCGGTACAAGTGTAACCGATGGAAACTTTATCTTTACCGGGCTGGATGCCAATGGAAAAAATAAAATCAGCGTTGATAGTTACGGGATTTACTTGGGGGATCCAAACGATTTATCCATCGCGGGAGAGGGAACCATTCACATCGCTCCCGCGACCAGCGGAACCGTTTTTTCTATAGAGTCGCTAACCGTAAATGCTTCTGCAGGGACAGAGTACAAATTTGAAGTGAAGTTTGACAACTCTTCTATCCCAGTCGCAACGGTGACTGTAAACAACGCAACTAAAGACAAGCAGCTTGATGGTTGGAACTTCAAAACGATTACGTTCGAACCATCGGTAACAGTCAGTACCATTCACGTTACCATTAAGGGTGCTCGAGACATTGGCAGCTCTACGTCAGTGGCTCAATTCGTAATCGGGAGCCATCCCAAAAAACCTCCCATCGTCAGCACAGACGCGGCGAGCAGCGTTTCCGCCACAGGCGCGACGCTGAACGGAACGGTTAACGCTAACGGAACAGACACCACCGTCAGTTTCGAATACGGCACGAGCGTGAGCTATGGCACGAGTGTCTCCGCCACCAGCGGCAGCCCTGCTTATGCGAATGCCGGCAATACGACGGCGTCCCATTCTCTCTCGGACTTGACGCCTAACACCACTTATCATTACCGTGTTAAAGCTGAAAATAGTGCCGGAATAACCATATATGGTGACGACCAGACCTTTACCACCTCTGATGCGAGCGCCGCACCGACGATTACGGGGCAGCCAAGCGATAAGTCGGTTAACGAAGGCAGTGATACGAGTTTCACCGTTGCTGCGACGGGAACGGGTCTGGCGTACCAATGGCAGGTAGACACGGGTTCGGGCTTCACGAATCTTACCGACACGGGTGTGTACAGCGGAACAGCGACGGATACGCTGAGCATTACCGGAGCTGCGGCAGGGATGAACGGTTACGCGTATCGCGTCGTTGTGAGCGGAGCGGGCGGTCTGTCTACGCCGACGACCAGCGCGACGTTGACGGTGAATACGGCGCCAGCGATCACAAGCCAGCCAAGCAACCAGTCGGTCAACGAAGGCAGCGATACGAGCTTCGTCGTTGCTGCAACGGGAACGGGTCTAGCGTACCAATGGCAGGTGGACACGGGTTCGGGCTTAACGAATCTTACCGACACGGGTGTGTACAGCGGCGCAGCGACGGACACGCTGAGCATTACCGGAGCCGAGGCAGAGATGAACGGTTACGCGTATCGCGTCGTTGTGAGCGGAGCAGGCGGTCTGTCTACCCCGTCGACCAGCGCGACGTTGACGGTGAATACGGCGCCAGCGATCACAAGCCAGCCAAGCAACCAGTCGGTCAACGAAGGCAGCGATACGAGCTTCGTCGTTGCTGCAACGGGAACGGGTCTAGCGTACCAATGGCAGGTGGACACGGGATCAGGTACGGGCTTCACGAATCTTACCGACACGGGTGTGTACAGCGGCGCAGCAACGGACACGCTGAGCATTACCGGAGCTGCGTCAGGGATGAACGGTTACGCGTATCGCGTCATTGTGAGCGGAGCGGGCGGTCTGTCTATCCCGTCGACCAGCGCGACCTTGACGGTGAATACCGCGCCGACGATTACGGGCCAGCCAAGCGATAAGTCAGTTAACGAAGGCAGCAATACGAACTTCACCGTTGCTGCAACGGGAACGAGCCTGACGTACCAATGGCAGGTAGACACGGGTTCGGGCTTCACAAATATTACCGACACGGGTGTGTACAGCGGCGCAGCGACGGACACGCTGAGCATTACCGGAGCCGAGGCAGGGATGAACGGTTACGCGTATCGCGTCATTGTGAGCGGAGCGGGCGGTCTGTCTATCCCGTCGACCAGCGCGACCTTGACGGTGAATACCGCGCCGACGATTACGGGCCAGCCAAGCGATAAGTCAGTTAACGAAGGCAGTGATACGAGTTTCACCGTTGCTGCGACGGGAACGGGTCTGGCGTACCAATGGCAGGTAGACACGGGTTCGGGCTTCACGAATCTTACCGACACGGGTGTGTACAGCGGAACAGCGACGGATACGCTGAGCATTACCGGAGCTGCGGCAGGGATGAACGGTTACGCGTATCGCGTCGTTGTGAGCGGAGCGGGCGGTCTGTCTACGCCGACGACCAGCGCGACGTTGACGGTGAATACGGCACCGACGATTACGGGGCAGCCAAGCGATAAGTCGGTTAACGAAGGCAGCAATACGAGCTTCGCTGTTGCTGCGACGGGAACGGGTCTGGCGTACCAATGGCAGGTGGATACGGGTACGGGCTTCACGAATCTTACCGACACGGGTGTGTACAGCGGAACTTCAACGGACACGCTGAGCATTACCGGAGCCGAGGCAGAGATGAACGGTTACGCGTATCGCGTCGTTGTGAGCGGAGCAGGCGGTCTGTCTACCCCGTCGACCAGCGCGACGTTGACGGTGAATACGGCGCCAGCGATCACAAGCCAGCCAAGCAACCAGTCGGTTAACGAAGGCAGCGATACGAGCTTCTCCGTAACCGCAACGGGAACGGGTCCAGCGTACCAATGGCAGGTGGATACGGGTACGGGCTTCACGAATCTTACCGACACGGGCGTGTACAGCGGAACAGCGACGGATACGCTGACCATTACCGGGGCTGCGGCAGGGATGAACGGCAACACGTATCGCGTTGTTGTGAGTGGAGCGGGCGGTCTGTCTACGCCGTCGACCAGCGCAACCTTGACGGTGAATACGGCACCGACGATCACAAGCCAGCCAAGCGATAAGTCGGTTAACGAAGGCAGCAATACGAGCTTCTCCGTAACCGCAACGGGAACGGCATTGACGTACCAATGGCAGGTAGACACTGGTTCAGGCTTCGCAGATATCACCGACACGGGCGTGTACAGCGGCGCAGCAACGGACACGCTGAGCATTACCGGAGCCGAGGCAGGGATGAACGGTTACGCGTATCGCGTCGTTGTGAGCGGAGCGGGCGGTCTGTCTACGCCGACGACCAGCGCGACCTTGACGGTGAATACGGCGCCGATGATCACAAGCCAGCCAAGCGATAAGTCGGTTAACGAAGGCAACGATACGAGCTTCAGCGTTGCTGCGACGGGAACGGGTCTGGCGTACCAATGGCAGGTAGACACGGGTTCGGGCTTCACAAATATTACCGACACGGGCGTGTACAGCGGCACAGCCACGGATACGCTGAGCATTACCGGAGCCGAGGCAGGGATGAACGGTTACACGTATCGCGTCGTTGTGAGCGGAGCGGGCGGTCTGTCTACCCCGTCGACCAGTGCGACCTTGACGGTGAATACGGCGCCGTCAATCACAAGCCAGCCAAGCGATAAGTCGATCAACGAAGGCAGCGATACGAGCTTCTCCGTAACCGCAACGGGAACGGCATTGACGTACCGTTGGCAGGTAGACACTGGTTCAGGCTTCGCAGATATCACCGACACGGGTGTGTACAGCGGAACATCAACGGACACGCTGAGCATTGCCGGGGCCGAGGGAGGGATGAACGGTTACGCGTACCGCGTCGTTGTGAGCGGATCCGGCGGTCTGTCTACGCCGTCGACCAGCGCAACCTTGACGGTGAATACGGCGCCAGCGATCACAAGTCAACCAATCGATAAGTCGATCAACGAAGGCAGCGATACGAGCTTCTCCGTAACCGCAACAGGAACGGGTCTGGCGTACCAATGGCAGGTAGACACGGGTTCGGGCTTCACAAATATTACCGACACGGGCGTGTACAGCGGCACAGCCACGGATACGCTGAGCATTACCGGAGCCGAGGCAGGGATGAACGGTTACGCGTATCGCGTCGTTGTGAGCGGAGCCGGTGGTCTGTCTATCCCGTCGACCAGCGCGACCTTGACGGTGAATACGGCGCCGTCAATCACAAGTCAGCCAAGCGATAAGTCGGTCAACGATGGCAGCGATACGAGCTTCGTCGTTGCTGCAACGGGAACGGGTCTGGGCTACCAATGGCAGGTGGACACGGGTACGGGCTTCACGAATCTTACCGACACGGGCGTGTACAGCGGAACAGCGACGGATACGCTGACCATTACCGGGGCTGCGGCAGGGATGAACGGTTACGCGTACCGCGTCGTTGTGAGCGGATCCGGCGGTCTATCTACGCCGTCGACCAGCGTGACCTTGACGGTGAATACGGCGCCGACGATCACAAGCCAGCCAAGCAACCAGTCGGTCAACGATGGCAGCGATACGAGCTTCGTCGTTGCTGCAACGGGAACCAATCTGACGTACCAATGGCAGGTGGACACGGGTTCGGGCTTCACGAATATCACCGATGCGGGCGTGTACAGCGGCGCAGCGACGGACACGCTGAGCATTACCGGAGCCGAGGCAGGGATGAACGGCAACACGTATCGCGTCGTTGTGAGCGGAGCGGACGGTCTGACTACCTCGTCGACCAGCGCGACCTTGACGGTGAATACGGCGCCGTCAATCACAAGCCAGCCAATCGATAAGTCGATCAACGAAGGCAGCGATACGAGCTTCTCCGTTGCTGCGACGGGAACGGGTCTGGCGTACCAATGGCAGGTGGATACGGGTACGGGCTTCACGAATCTTACCGACACGGGCGTGTACAGCGGAACAGCGACGGATACGCTGAGCATTACCGGGGCTGCGGCAGGGATGAACGGTTACGCGTACCGCGTCGTTGTGAGCGGATCCGGCGGTCTTACACTCCCGTCGACCAGCGCGACCTTGACGGTGAATACCGCGCCGACGATCACAAGCCAGCCAAGCAACCAGTCGGTCAACGGTGGCAGCGATACGAGCTTCTCCGTTGCTGCGACGGGAACGGGTCTGGCGTACCAATGGCAGGTGGACACGGGTTCAGGCTTCACGAATCTTACCGACACGGGTGTGTACAGCGGAACATCAACGGACACGCTGAGCATTACCGGAGCCGAGGCAGGGATGAACGGTTACGCGTATCGCGTCGTTGTGAGCGGAGCCGGTGGTCTGTCTATCCCGTCGACCAGCGCGACCTTGACGATGAATACCGCGCCGACGATCACAAGTCAGCCAAGCAATCAGTCGGTTAACGAAGGCAGCAATACGAGCTTCTCCGTAACCGCAACGGGAACGGCATTGACGTACCAATGGCAGGTAGACACTGGTTCAGGCTTCGCAGATATCACCGACACGGGCGTGTACAGCGGCGCAGCGACGGATACGCTGAGCATTACCGGAGCCGAGGCAGGGATGAACGGCAACACGTATCGCGTCGTTGTGAGCGGAGCGGGCGGTCTTACACTCCCGTCGACCAGCGCGACGTTGACGGTGAATACGGCGCCAGCGATCACAAGCCAGCCAAGCAACCAGTCGGTCAACGAAGGCAGCGATACGAGCTTCTCCGTAACCGCAACGGGAACCAATCTGACGTACCAATGGCAGGTGGACACAGGTTCAGGTTCGGGCTTCACGAATATCACCGATACGGGCGTGTACAGTGGCGCAGCAACGGACACGCTGAGCATTACCGGAGCCGAGGCAGGGATGAACGGTTACGCGTATCGCGTCGTTGTGAGCGGAGCAGGCGGTCTTACGCTCCCGTCGACCAGCGCGACGTTGACGGTGAATACGGCACCGACGATCACAAGCCAGCCAAGCGATAAGTCGGTCAACGAAGGCAGCGATACGAGCTTCACCGTTGCTGCGGCTGGAACGAGTCTGACGTACCAATGGCAGGTGGATACGGGTACGGGCTTCACGAATCTTACCGACACGGGTGTGTACAGCGGCGCAGCGACGGATACGCTGAGCATTACCGGAGCCGAGGCAGGGATGAACGGTTACGCGTATCGCGTCGTTGTGAGCGGAGCGGGCGGTCTGTCTACGCCGTCGACCAGCGCGACCTTGACGGTGAATACCGCGCCGACGATCACAAGTCAGCCAAGCAATCAGTCGGTTAACGAAGGCAGCAATACGAGCTTCTCCGTAACCGCAACGGGAACGGGTCTGGGCTACCAATGGCAGGTAGACACGGGTTCGGGCTTCACAAATATTACCGACACGGGTGTGTACAGCGGAACATCAACGGACACGCTGAGCATTACCGGAGCCGAGGGAGGGATGAACGGTTACGCGTATCGCGTCGTTGTGAGCGGAGCAGGCGGTCTGTCTATCCCGTCGACCAGCGCGACCTTGACGGTGAATACCGCGCCGACGATCACAAGTCAGCCAAGCGATAAGTCAGTTAACGAAGGCAGCAATACGAACTTCACCGTTGCTGCAACGGGAACGAGCCTGGCGTACCAATGGCAGGTAGACACGGGTTCAGGTACGGGCTTCACGAATCTTACCGACACGGGCGTGTACAGCGGAACATCAACGGACACGCTGAGCATTACCGGAGCTGCGTCAGGGATGAACGGTTACGCGTATCGCGTCGTTGTGAGCGGAGCGGGCGGTCTGTCTATCCCGTCGACCAGCGCGACGTTGACGGTGAATACCGCGCCGACGATCACAAGTCAGCCAAGCAACCAGTCGGTTAACGAAGGAAGCGATACGAGCTTCTCCGTAACCGCAACAGGAACGGGTCTGGCGTACCAATGGCAGGTGGATACGGGTACGGGCTTCACGAATCTTACCGACACGGGTGTGTATAGCGGCGCAGCAACGGACACGCTGAGCATTACCGGAGCCGAGGCAGGGATGAACGGTTACGCGTATCGCGTCGTTGTGAGCGGAGCGGGCGGTCTGTCTACGCCGTCGACCAGCGCAACCTTGACGGTGAATACGGCACCGACGATCACAAGCCAGCCAAGCAACCAGTCGGTCAACGAAGGCAGCGATACGAGCTTCTCCGTAACCGCAACAGGAACGGGTCTGGCGTACCAATGGCAGGTGGATACGGGTACGGGCTTCACGAATCTTACCGACACGGGCGTGTACAGCGGAACAGCGACGGATACGCTGACCATTACCGGGGCTGCGGCAGGGATGAACGGCAACACGTATCGCGTCGTTGTGAGTGGAGCGGGCGGTCTGTCTACCTCGTCGACCAGCGCAACCTTGACGGTGAATACGGCACCGACGATCACAAGCCAGCCAAGCGATAAGTCGGTTAACGAAGGCAGCAATACGAGCTTCTCCGTAACCGCAACGGGAACGGCATTGACGTACCAATGGCAGGTAGACACGGGTTCAGGCTTCGCAGATATCACTGACACGGGCGTGTACAGCGGCGCAGCAACGGACACGCTGAGCATTACCGGAGCCGCGTCAGGAATGAACGGTTACGCGTACCGCGTCGTTGTGAGCGGATCCGGCGGTCTTACACTCCCGTCGACCAGCGCGACCTTGACGGTGAATACGGCGCCGGGAGCACCCGCAATAGTCAGTACAGTGGCAGGAAATGCACAAGCTCGTCTCACTTGGAATCCAGTGAGCGGTTCGACAAGCTATAAAATATTCACAAGTACAACTTCCCACGCTTATGGTGCAGAAGCAACTACGGTAAGCGGATCGGTATACAGTACTGAAATTACAGGACTTACAAACGGAACCACTTATTACTTTGTAGTTAGGGCTCTGAACGGAAGCTCGGAAAGTCCAAATTCTAACGAAGTAAGTGCAACTCCACAAGTTCCGTCACCAGGAGCGCCGGTATTGCAACCTGTTGCAGCAGGTGATGCAACAGTCAGTCTTGCTTGGAATCCGGTAGATGGTTCGACAGGCTACAAAATATTCAAAAGTGTGAATGCAGGAACTTATGAAACTGAGGTAACCACCGTTCTAGGGTCGGTATACAGCTATGAAGTGACGGGCTTGATCAATGGAACGACCTACTACTTTGTAGTCAAAGCAAGCAATCCGGGAGGAGAGAGCGATGCCTCCAATGAAGTAAGCGCAATGCCCAAAACGGTTCCGGCAGCTCCAACGCTCATCGCCGCAACTGCAGGAAACGGCCAAGCAACCATTTCCTTTACGGCTCCTGCGAACAACGGAGGGAGTCCCGTCACAGGTTATGAAGTTACTTCTTCACCAGGAAATATCGTGGTCACAGGAGCAACAAGCCCGATGACGATAATCGGTCTGTCGAATGGAACGACCTATACGTTTACGGTAAAAGCGATCAATAGCGCAGGCAGCAGTGCGGCTTCCGTTGCCTCCAATGCTGTAACACCGAGGGCGCCGTCCAGCGACAGCGACAGCAGTCCATCGACAGAGCCGTACACGCCAGGCATACCGGCTGCGCCGAGCACACCGGAGACAACGAACACGGGAGTTGACGTTCTTGTCAATGGCAAGGCGGAGAATGCAGGAACGGCAGCAACTACGACAGTGAATGAGCAAACGGTCACGACCATTACGGTTGATCACAAAAAGCTGGAAGAGAAGCTCTCGATCGAAGGACAGCGTGCCGTGATTACAATTCCGATGAATACAAAATCTGATGTTGTAGTCGGAGAGCTTAACGGCCAGATGGTCAAAAACATGGAGCAAAAGCTGGCGGTTTTAGAAATCAAAACGGAGAAGGCGACCTACACGCTGCCAGCGCAGCAGATCAACATCAATTCAATATCAGACCAAATCGGGAAGAACGTGGCACTTCCGGATATCAAGATTCAGATCGAAATTGCCGCACCTACAGCAGAGACGGTGAAGATCGTCCAGAACTCAGCGGCTCAAGGAGAGTTCACGATTGTCGCCCCACTGCTCAACTTTACGGTGAGAGGCATCTACGGCGATACCAGGGTCGAAGTGTCCAAGTTCAATGCGTATGTGGAACGAACCATTGCCATTCCGGATGGCATAGATCCTAATAAAATCACGACGGGAATCGTGGTTGAACCGGATGGAACCGTTCGGCATGTACCAACGAAGATCGTGATCGTCGACGGCAAATATTACGCCAAAGTGAACAGCTTGACGAACAGTACGTATTCCGTGGTATGGCATCCGCTGATGTTCAAGGATGTCGAGCAGCACTGGGCGAAGAATGCCGTGAACGACATGGGTTCGCGGATGGTCATTAACGGCATCGGCAATGGCTTGTTTAATCCCGATCAAGATATTACGCGCGCGGAGTTTGCGGTAAGCAT
This sequence comes from Paenibacillus sp. JCM 9796, assembly GCF_055379675.1. Classification (NCBI taxonomy): domain Bacteria; kingdom Bacillati; phylum Bacillota; class Bacilli; order Caryophanales; family Paenibacillaceae; genus Paenibacillus; species Paenibacillus sp. JCM 9796. Next base: position 1,894,654 of record NZ_AP043723.1, on the reverse strand, counting down.
GGTGCGGGGATTGGGGCTGAAGCCGGAGAGCGGAGCCGCTCCATTTACGGATGTGGCAACATCGGACTGGTATAACGAGGCTATTCAAACAGCATACTTGTATAACCTGATCGGCGGGTTTGAAGACGGCACTTTCCGCCCGATGGACAAGATTACGCGGGAACAGGCGATGACGATCATGGCTAAAGCGATGACAATCACCGATCTGAAAGCGAAGCTCCCGTCCCAGGAGACTGGAGAACTGTTACGTCCATTCATAGATGCCAATAACGCTGCAGAGTGGGCGGAGCAGAGTATTGCCGATTGCTTGCAGGCAGGAATTGTGTCTGGCAGGAACAGCGACCAACTTGCGCCAAAAGCGTACATCACAAGGGCAGAGGTGGCAGCGATTGTTCAGCGGCTTCTCCAGAAGTCTGAACTGATTTAATCTTCAGAAGTTACATGAATAGGGTCATCTCTCAAGCGTTTCAACAAACGGCTTGAGGGATGACCCTTTCCTTTGATTTCTTGGGAAAACTAGTAATTTACCAATTTTACCCATATACTCCCCCGATATCATTCACCTCGATGTCTCCGGATGAATACCATGCATGGATGCTTCAGTTCACGAACGGAGGTGAAAGGATGAATCATGAAGTCACGGTTGCCGTTCATCAACCTAACTATTTGCCTTGGACAGGGTATTTTTACAAAATGTTAAAATCGGATATTTTCGTTTTCTTGGATAACGTGCAGTACAGCAAGAACAGCTTCATTAATCGCAATAAAATCAAAGGGCAGCAGGGGGCGCAGTGGTTGACTGTGCCGATCCATGGAAGCACGCACAAGAACATCGATGAGATCGAGTGCGCCGATCGTCATTGGGCAAAGAAGCATATGAGAACGCTTGACACGTGCTACGCCAAAGCGCCTTATTATGAGCTTTACCGTCCTAAGCTGTTTGAAATCTATGAAACCATGAATACGAGAAACTTGAGTCAGTTAAACAAAGCCTTGATTGGTCAGATCGCCGGGTGGCTGCAAATTCCTTGTCAAATCCGTTCCACCTCCGAATTTACGCTAAGCGACGCTTCGAATGGGCGATTAATTGAAATCGCACAAAGGGTGGGCGGTCATATTTACTTGTCCGGTCAAGGCGCCGCGGCATATCAGGACGCAAAGAAATTTGAGGATGCAGGAATAACGCTTCAATATTACGATTTCTCGCCGCCGACATACCCGCAGCTCTACGAAGGGTTCGAGTCTCATTTATCGGTTGTGGATTTGTTGTTTAACACGGGGCATGCGGCGGCCGATATTTTACGCCAATCTTCCAGGCAGACCGCTGAATAACCGGAGCCGCGGTATCATCAGGCGACCGATCTAACAGATTTCCGCTATGGAAAGAATTCCATTTTCTCTACCAGTTGAATACGATACAAGGAAACAATTTAAACGTAAGGAGGAGAATGAATGAAGCTTGGAAAAGTACTGGTCACAGGCGGCGCAGGCTTCCTGGGGTCGCAGCTGGTGAAGAGATTGCTGCCCCGATCTGAACATATTTATGTCATCGACGATCTGTCTACGGGGAATCCCCGTGCTCTGCCTGACTCGGACCAAATCACCTTTATTCAGGGCAGTATTACGAATGAGGAACTTCTTGAGGAGATTATGCCTAAAGTGGAGTGGATCTTTCATCTGGCCTGCCGAAATTTGTATTTATCGGCCGTGGATGTAAGACAAGATTTCGATACTAATTTGTATGGAGGCTTCCTGCTGCTTCAGAAGGCCAAATCCCATTGCCCTAACTTAAAGAGGTTTGTTTATACCTCTACCGCATCCGTTTACGGCAATGCACCCGTCATACCGACCCCCGAGAGCTTTCATCAGATTACGATGCCTTATTCCGCAAGCAAATTTTCCACGGAGCATTATTGTCAAATGTTTTATCATATGTACCAGCTGCCTGTTACGACCCTTCGATTATCGAATGTGTACGGTCCTGGCCAATTATTGAGCAATCCTTACTGCGGAGTCGTAACCCTATTCTTTGATGCGGTTCAGAATGGGCGGCCGATTCCTATATTCGGCGACGGTACGCAGACGAGAGACTTTACATTTATCGACGATGCAATGGAGGCCATCCTCACGGCAAGCGTTCACCCCGATTCCATAGGCAAGCTATATAATGTGGGGACGGGCAAGGAAGTCAGCATTCATGAACTGGCTGAAACGATCGGCAAAATCATGGGACACGAGAATTATCCGATTGAATATAAGCCGAAACGAGTGGTGGATAAAGTATATCGCAGGGCCGTCGACATCACGTTCCTGGAACAGGATCTCCACATGAAGCCAGCCCATTCGCTGGAAGAAGGTCTGCACAAAACCCGCCAATGGATGATTCAGCAAAAGGATGCTTAAGTGCATGCGGCAGAAGGGGGGAGGAGCATGTTTTCGTACCAGATCAACGAAGATACGCAGTTGAGATTGCTGGAATATCGTTATGATCAAGAGCTTTATGATTTAATAGACCATAATCGCGATAACTTGCGGGAATGGCTGTCGTGGGTCGATGGGATGCGCAGTGCGCAAGATACGAAATCGTTCATAGGCCGAACCAGGAAACAATGGGCTGACCATGAAGGCTTCACAGCAGGTATTTTTTATAAAGACGCCATCTGCGGAATCATCGGATTCAACAGTGTCAATTGGCGTCAAAAACATATATCCATCGGTTATTGGTTGGGCCAGCAATTCCAGGGAAAAGGAATTATAACCCAAGCTTGCGCGGCTCTTGTGGACCACGCATTTCAGGAAATGAACCTGCATCGGGTTGAAATCAGAACGGCTGTTGAAAACTTCAAGAGCCGTGCTGTGCCGGAAAGGCTTGGATTTAAAGAGGAAGGAATTGCTCGTCAATCCGCATGGCTGTACGATCAATTCATAGATCATGTGGTATATGGTATGCTGGCCGAAGAGTGGAAGGCACGACCCGTGAAATGAATGGCATCCTACCTATAAAGCCCTCCCAAGCAACTGCTTAAAAGCAGAGTTGCCATGGGAGGGCTTCTTTAGATGATCCACCTGACCATTTCAAAACATTCGGCATAAGCATAATTTACCTGTACGCCTCTCATTTTAGCTAGTCCGTATATAAAATCCTTATTAAAGTACGGTCTGTTTTCTTGCGTTTTATAGCATTGAAGCGCTTTGTATTTATGATCCATATGAACATCGTCGACTAAGGAATAGCACATATTTTTAAAGGAATACAGATTCCAGGGCAGCTCGTAAGCTAATATCGAATGATTCTTGAATGCCCGGATTCCTTCCATACTGACGACTTGATGATCCTGATGGACATCTTTGAGACAGGGAAGGATGATCAACTCGGGTTGGATTTGAGTTTTTGCTTTCACCATATCGTCCAAAATATGTTGTCTGTACTCGGAAAATCGTCTGACGGGATACTTCAAAACTTGAATGTTTTGTTCGTTGATCCCTAATACGGCTGTGGACTGAAACGCTTCCTTGCGCAGTTGATCTTTCGGGAATGGATAGGGCACGGATTCTTCCGCCGCGGAAAATGCCAAATAATGCACTTCTTTTCCCTCGTTAATCCATTTATTGACCGTTGCTCCACATCCCAGTTCTATATCATCGGTATGTGCTGAAAGAACCAGGATTTTATGAAATGCGTGCACCTGAATTCCCCCGATCCATCAATTTGATAAATATATAGGCAGATTAATAGACCATATTGGGATATGGAATTTTGGTATACAATCCCTTAATGAACATATAGATCCGAATATAGTCGACGATGTTTTCGCTATAGATGGTCTTCATGGTTTGATTCGGGAACTGATAGACGATGAAGGAATGCTTCATATAATCCTGATACTCCGGTAATCCCAAATTGAAATGATCCAGATGATGAGTGCCGTTATAGATAGGACCTTTTCCATAAATCATTTGAATTCCCGTATTGTAATAGCTGGCGGAATAGGATACGGCGTTCACCCATTGATAGTCATACATCGTGTTGCCGTAATAGTTCGTATGATAAGCTGCAACGTCAAAATTGAAGTCTTTCCAATTCGTCGTGCCATACGAGGCGTAGTAGGGCAGCCACAAACTAAGAAAGCCCTTGGTTCGGATATAGGCATTGGTCCGCTTCACTAGTTCGTCATCATATTCATTGATCGATTCCCGCTGCCACAAAAAACCGCGAAAATGCAATTTTTGCGATAAATAGGATTCTGCGTGCCACCGTGCGATAAACTGATCTATCCACCATGAAATGGCGGCAAATCGTCGTTCTGTCGTATCAAAGTAAAGCGCGCTGCCGTGCAATTCCCCGAAACCCTTATCATCTATAAACGGATACGGGATGGAGACCCAAACGTCCAAAGGTGAATCATCGGCTAAAGCATACAAGGCCTTCAGGTTTGTATCCGGAGCAAACAAGGATTCCGTCCATTGCTCCCAGTCCTGCCGGTTGGCTTGTTGACCGAAAGCGGCATGCAGCGGATGCATATAGCGCCCTTTTTCAACAGAATACCCTTTAAATACAAACCCGTTAAACATGCTGTCGACAGGTTGATCCCCTGCATGATATTTCACATAATACTTCAGATCGGAAACGGTCCACTTATAGATCGGATGTTCAAATATACCGCCGCATGGCAAAACGCAAATGTGATTTTGCACGCCCTGGGCTGCCGGATGATAATATCCATATACAGAGCCTTCCACTGCTATTCACGCACCCTTTCATACATAGAACCTCTTTTTCATTACAAGATATGCACATGCAATTTCATACGGAATACGGCAATGTCCCATTTTCAGCGAATGGAATAGCAAGTAATCGTTCGTCATCATAAAACAGTATAAGATCATTCTTATTAAAATCATGAAATTCCGGAGAGAAGGGTGAGCTCTATGAAAATACTCCATCTGCCTATTGAAATCGCGGGCCAAATGGGGAGTTTATGCGGGGCGTTAAAAAGCTACGGCCATGAAGCGATCGGGTTAAACTACTACCATACCGCATTAAATTATAAAGAAAATATTATACCGGCTGACGGGATGGAAATCGTTAACATTATGGGCGAGGCGTTAAGGCATTTCGACATCTTTCACTACCATCACTTATTAACGGCAATGACGGATTACCGGGACTTGGAGATGGTGGCCGCAGCAGGGAAACACGCCATTATGCATCACTGGGGAAGCGATGTTCGAACCGCAAAGGCACAGCTGCTGAACCCGTATTTGTCCGTGGGATTTGTGCCCGAGCAGGAGACCCATGAGAAGCTGATGACGGTCTCAAAATATATTTCCACGGCGATTGTACAGGATTATGAAGTGCTGCCGTTCGTCTCGGACTATTACCGTCAAGTTCATATCCTGCCGGTAGCGATCGATACTTCCAAATTCATTCCGGTCTTTCCTAACCCTCTTCAGAGTAATCCTCTTGTGATTCATGCGCCTTCCAACCCGAAAGTGAAAGGAACGGATGTGATAGAACGGACGATCGAAATGCTTCAGCGGGAAATTCCGTTCCGTTATCAACGTGTAGATAAAACCAGCCATGAGCAAGCTAAACAGTTGTACCGACAAGCGGACATTATTGTCGATCAAATTATAACCGGCTCTTATGGCTTGCTTTGTGTAGAATCGATGGCTTTCGGAAAGCCCGTCATCGCCTATGTGCGGGATGATCTGATGAGCCGGTATCCGACTCAACCCCCGATCTGCAATGCCAATCCGGATACGTTCTATGACGTGCTGAAATCTTTATTATTATCGCCGGAGACACGGTTTCAGAAGGGGGTAGAGTCGAGGAAATTCATAGAAGATTATCACGACAGCATGAAAGTCGGGGGCAGGTTATTAGAGATATACGGGCAGCATTCCTATTAAGATGAAATACGAGGTTTGAGAAACAAAAAGACTCCTTGGTATGATGTATGTGGGTCCCAGATGCTGGCCAGCGACCGGATCCAAAAACAAACCAAGGAGATTACATCATGAATTCTACCCAAAACGAGCGAATAACTCAAATCACTGCATCTACCTTAATTGTCGGTGTCGACATCGCAAAATTCAAACATGTGGCCCGAGCGCAAGACTACCGCGGAGTCGAGCTCGGGAGGCCAATTACGTTTGAGAATAACCGAGAAGGTTTTGAAATGTTCGTTAGATGGTTCCGGAAAATTGCGACGGAGCAAGGATTCAAGGACGCCATAGTTGGCATGGAACCCACCGGTCATTACTGGCTGAACCTCGCGTATTACCTGGGAGAACAACAAGTTTTATGCGGCGTAGTTAATCCGCTGCACGTGAAGAAAAGCAAAGAATTAGATGACAATTCGCCGACCAAGAACGACATTAAAGATGCCAAAGTCATTGCACAGCTTGTCAAAGATGGAAGATACGCCGTACCTAATCTTCTCCAAGGCAAATATGCCGAACTAAGGGAAGCGATGAAAATTCGCGATCATCTGTCGACCGACCTGCGAGTGGTGCAAGGCCGGGTTCATAATTGGTTGGATCGGTACTTTCCAGAGTTCCTCACGGTGTTTAAGGATTGGGAATGCAAGTCCGCACGCCAAATGCTGAGTCTTTGTTTGTTGCCGCATGAACTGGTTGCTCAGTCAGAGGAAGCCTTGCTAAGGCATCTTAGAGAGGTGGCTAAGCGAGGTCTCGGCATGGAACGTATGAGGTGTTTGAAAGTAGCTGCAAGTCGTTCTGTTGGCATACGAGAAGGTACAGAATTAGCAAAGCTCGAGCTTAAGCTGTTGTTAACACAGTACGAGTTGCTTGAAAGTAAGTTTGCAGAGCTTGAAGCAAAACTGGACGAGCTCCTGGAGCAAATCCCTCATGTGAAGCAATTAATGGCCATTAAAGGAATTGGTCGGGATAGCATAGCTGGTTTCCTCGCTGAAGTCGGCGATATCGAGCGTTACCGGCACCCTAAGCAAATCATTAAGCTGGCGGGCTTAAACCTAAAAGAAAACACCTCTGGCAAACACAGGGGACAGACGAAGATCACGAAGCGCGGTCGTAAGCGACTACGAGCGCTGCTATTTCGCGTCATGATGCCACTGGTGGCAAAGAATCGTGCCTTTAAGGTATTGCATCAGTACTATACAAAACGGCCAACTAATCCATTGAAAAAAATGCAGTCACTCATTGCGCTTTGCGGTAAGCTAATTCGAATTCTCTTTGGTGTCCTGAAAAAGGGGCATCGGTTTAGTGAAGAAAAGATGTTGCAGGATATCCCACGGTTCATGGAAGTGTCGTAGCAGCTTAGATTTCACGTTTTTTCATAGAAGACGAACGTAAATAACCACGTTACAGACAATTGAAGCACGGATGAGTCGGAACAAAACTAACATACGGACGAAGATCCTGTCGGGCAGCATATCCGACCTCCACCTCATGGACAGGTTGAATGAAGGAATGTGGGAGCGTAGACTCTGTGAGACATGGGAGGGTTGACCGCCATGAGGCTATGTGGAGATCCAAAGGTGCGACCATATATCTCCAGAATGTCCACTTTTTAAAACGAGTGGTCAGGGTGGATGTCTTTTTGCGCTTTCTTCGCCCCCATATTTTTCATCTTCTACAATCTTGTCCCATCTAATGGTTGTCTTGTACGAAAGAAAAACGTTCAAAATCTAAGGAAACAAGCGTATCTAAGAGGAAAACGATTCTCCATAGAGGGAGTTAACGAGCGGGTAAAAGGGGTTTTCTTGGAAGCCATTCCACAATAGTTATTTAATCAAACGCTTCCTTGCATAATTGCTTGGTTTTCGAGAAATTATAATCTTGTTCATCCAAAAACAACGATCTAGGAGGCTAACGTTTAAGATGCAGCTAATCCCTTATGAACCATTCCGGCATCTCGAAAACATGAGACGGGAGCTTGACCGTTTCTTCACAGGAGACTTGTCGACTTTTAAAACAGGATTCGGTCAAAATCTCGGCAGTTTAAGGGTTGATGTCCATGAAACCGAAAATGAAGTCGTGGCTACTTGCGATATACCGGGATTAGAAAAGAAAGAAGATGTGAATATCGATATTGACAACAACATCCTTACCATTACCGGGTCCATCAACAGAGCAAACGAAGTCAAAGAAGAAAATTTGCACAGGCAGGAGCGTTTTGTCGGCCGTTTTCAACGCTCCATCAGCTTGCCTTCAAGCGTATCTTCAGAAGGCGTTACAGCGACTTATAAGAATGGTGTACTTGAAATTCGTATGCCTAAAACCAAACCCGATACGAAGAAAAAAATTGATGTTAACTTTCATTAACCGGGCCGATTTTGTTCCAGGCAGCAAATGAGCATCGCTTAATCCAGAGAACATCATGACCAGTCAGGATTTTGTTGATTGGTCTTTTTGTGTGCATGTCGAAAGGGTGGCACGATCACAATGGCTGCTAGCGAGAATACGAACCGCAAGCCTCCTCCTATATGACAAATGTCATACCTTCTACTTGACGTTTATGACTACAGCGAACGGGCTGCATTTTCTATAATTGAAGATAGAAAACTGCGTCCGGTGTTCAACAACGTTCCCCGCGCGTCATATCGAGGAGGAAGCCCGCAATGCACCAAGCTAGCATAGCCCATCTGAAAAAGAACGTCGCTCCTTATGAGAAAACCGATACGAAAGCGAGTATCCGGCAGCTTGTCAACACCCTGGTTCCACTTGTGCTGCTCTGGTACGGCGCGTATCTTAGCCTGTCCGTTTCGTATTGGTTAACGCTGCCGATCGCGATCGTTGCGGCCGGGTTTGTGGTTCGGACGTTCATCATCTTTCACGACTGCTGTCATCAATCGTTCTTCAAGAACCGCCTGGCTAACGATATACTCGGCACCATTACGGGTGTCCTTACGCTTTGTCCGTATGAACAGTGGAAAAATGCTCATGCCATCCACCACGCGACGAGCAGCAACCTCGATAAACGGGGGATCGGCGATATATGGATTTTGACCGTGGACGAATATGCGGCTTCTTCATTGTGGCGGCGAATCGCTTACCGGATTTATCGGAATCCGCTCGTCATGTTCGGACTCGGACCGAGCTTTGTTTTTCTGCTGCAGTACCGGTTTAACCGCAAGGGAGCGAGACGCAGGGAGCGCATGGGCAATTATTTGACGAATGTACTCCTGGTCGCTTTGTATGCGCTGTTGATCTGGGCCGTCGGCTGGCAAGCATTCGTCATGGTTCAAGGGCCGATTTTCTTCGTATCCGGCTTGTTGGGCATCTGGCTGTTCTATGTCCAGCATCAGTTCGAGGATTCCTACTTTGAGAACGAAGAAGAATGGAGCTATGTGAAAGCCGCGGTGGAGGGGAGCTCTTATTACAAGCTTCCCACGGTTTTGCAATGGATCACGGGCAACATCGGATTTCATCACGTTCATCATTTAAGTCCGAAAGTACCGAACTATAACCTGGAGAAGGCGCATGAGGCTACGCCGCCCCTTCAAATGGCGACGACCATTACGCTCCGCACCAGCCTGAAGTCGCTTCGTTTCCATCTATGGGATGAGCGTAACAAAACGTTTGTCGGTTTCAGAGACATCAAACGGGTGCTCGGCAAGACCGATCCTGCAGTCCATTCCATAAAAAAACATAGCCCGAGTCTGCAAGGAAAGTAACTCTGCGCCAAACCTTTATGTTATGATACAAGTAACTTTATCGGCAAAGAACAAAGGATGGGCGACCATGCAGAAGTGGTATCAAATTTTTCACAAAAATACGGGTCTTAGTCCTTATGTGTGGGTCGTCTTTTACATCCTTCCGTTTTATTTCATATTCCGGTCATCCTCTACGTACGAAGTGGTGATCGGCTTCATCATGATTATCGTGTTCTTTGTTTGCTACGTGCTGTCCTTTGTTTCCAAAGGCTGGCTGGTGTACTTTTGGACAAGCGTGCAAATATTGATTTCCATCACGATGACCTTGCAGTTCGGCTATGTGTATTTCTCCCTCTTTTTGGCTTTTTTTATCGGCAATATACAAAATCGGATCGGATTTATTACGTTGTACTCCATTCATCTGGTTAGCACGCTGGCGACTATCAACTATGGGTTCGTATCGAAAAATCCTGTATTTATTACCCAGCTCCCGTTCGTCCTGCTCAGTCTGATTGCCGTGATCCTACTTCCCGTCACCACCTACGACCGGAACAAAAGGGATCAATTACAGGGACAGCTGGAGAATGCGAATAAGAAAATTTCCGAGCTGGTCAAGCTGGAAGAACGCCAACGCATCGCCCGCGATCTGCACGATACGTTAGGGCAGAAGCTCTCCTTAATTGGCTTAAAGAGCGATTTGGCGGGTAAATTAATAAATAAGAACCCGAACCAGGCCCAGATCGAAATCCAGGAAATCCGGCAGACGGCCAGAACCGCGTTGAAGGAAGTCCGGGAGATGGTTACCCAAATGCGCGGTACGAAGCTGGAGGATGAGATGTTTCGAATTGAGCAGATCTGTAGAGCCGCTCAAATTGAGTTCGTTTTGGAAGGGGACCCTAAGCTGACCGACACCTCCTTGATGACCGAGAATGTGCTCAGCATGTGCCTGAAGGAAGCTGTCACCAACGTGGTGAAGCACAGCGGCGCATCGATGTGCTCGATTGCCATCGAACCATCGCGAACCGAGTTGGTTATCCGGGTGAAGGACAATGGGATCGGCATAGCGGATGAATCCTTATGCGTCCGGGGGAACGGACTGCGGGGCATGAAAGAGCGGCTTGAATTTGTGAACGGAAGTTTGGAAATCAGTTCCGATCATGGAATGTTACTCGTGATGAAAGTGCCGAACGTCTTCAAACCAGCGGAGAAGGAGGCGGGGACATGATCCGAATTGTGATTGCCGAGGACCAGCGGATGCTGCTGGGCGCGCTGGCTTCCCTGCTTGATTTGGAAGAGGATATGAAGGTCGTAGGTCGAGCGAGCAACGGCGAGGAGGCCGTGAAGCTGGTTCACCTGCATAAGCCGGATATTTGCATCATGGACATTGAGATGCCGGGCAAGAGCGGGTTGGACGCGGCCGAGGAATTGAAGGGATCCGGCTGCAAGGTGATGATTCTCACCACGTTCGCCCGCTCCGGCTACTTCGAGAGGGCCGTCAAGGCAGGCGCCAACGGGTATTTACTGAAGGACAGCCCCAGCGAGGAGCTCGCTGACTCGATCCGCAGCATCATGGCCGGCAGGCGCATCTACGCCTCGGAGCTGGTGGATGAGGCTTATAGCGAAGAAAGTCCGTTGACCGAGCGGGAGAAGGAAGTGCTCGTCCTTATCGCCGACGGCAAGAATACGAAGGAAATCGCCAGCGAGCTGTACATTACAACCGGAACCGTCCGCAATTACATTTCCACTATTCTGGATAAGCTCGGGGTCAGTAACCGGATCGAAGCGATTATGCGGTTCAAGGAGAAGGGCTGGTTCAAGTAACAGGTTACCAGCCAGAGTCACGCCACCTGACGGCAGGATGGAACCGCACCTAGCAGAAATGAAAGCTCATGAAAGAGGCCCTACGAGTAGAATCGTGGGGTCTTTGTTTGTGTACGGAGAACACGAAACGGCCGGGCAAACCGGAAATTTGTTTAGAGTCGCCCGGGCATGGTATTATTACTAAATATGGAAGCGTATACAATATACGTTTATACAAGTGGCGATCCAATTCATGAGTCAAATCCGCCTTGCATCTGCTTTATCCCTGAACGGAACACCCATTCTACAGAACAATAAGGAGGCCCGGCATGACATCGATCCATCAATTGCTTATGCCCGGAAAGGTCTTATACGGGCGGGGAGCTTTCACCCAAGTAGGCGAGCAGGCAAGCCTCTTGGGCGTCAAAGCGTTCATTATCAGCGATCCGATCATGGCAAAGATCGGTAACGTCGATTTATGCATCGAGCATCTGAACCGGTATTCGTTTCCATACGCCACCTATTTGAATGTGGATGCAGAGCCGACCGATGTTCACGTGCAGGAAGCGCTGGAAATTTGCCGTCAGGAGCAATGCGACGTCATCATCGCTTTAGGCGGAGGAAGCTGTATCGATACTGCCAAGGCCGTGGCGGTATTCATGACCAACGAAGGCCATCTCAGCAAATACGTCGGCGGCAAAAACCGGTTCCGCACCAAACCGATCCCGCTCATTGCCGTGCCCACCACGGGGGGAACCGGATCTGAAGTCACCAAAGTCACAGTCATCATCGATACGGCGAACGATGTGAAAATGATGATTTCGGATCCGGCGCTGCTTCCTGCGATAGCCATTGTCGATCCATTATTATCTGTTTCCTGTCCCCCGGCCGTTACGGCGGCTACCGGAATCGATGCGCTGTGCCATGCTGTGGAAGCGTACCTTTCGCGCCGCTCGCAGCCTGTAACGGACCTGTATGCGCTGTCGGCGATAGAACTGATTATGAATCATTTGCATCAAGCTTTCATTCAGGGAGACGATGTGGAGGCGAGAGAAAAACTTGCGCTCGGCGCCATGCTGGCGGGAGCCGCTTTCTCGAATGCGTCGGTTACGCTGATCCACGGGATGTCGCGTCCGGTGGGCGCACTCTTTCATGTGCCGCACGGGTTATCGAATGCAATGCTGCTGCCGGCTGTGTTAGATTATACGAAAAGCAGCGCGGAGGAACGGCTTGCCCATATTGCGCAGACCATGAGGCTGGACACGACCGGTACCGCCATCCCGGAGCGCGCGGACATGACGATTGACGCCATCAAAAAATTGTGCCGTTCTCTGCGCATACCGAATATAAACCAGTGGGGGATCGAACGGGACAAATGGGCGAACGCTGTCCATAAAATGGCGTTCGATGCTCTCGACAGCGGCAGTCCCGCGAATAATCTGAAGATTCCGACCCACGAGGAGATCGTCCAGCTGTATAACACGGCTTACGACTACAAGTTTTGTTAGCTTTCTTTTTTATCTTGAAATTAACTCCGTTGTATGTTAAATTAAGAAAAGACAACGTATTCTTTATTTAGAAAGCGGTTTCATATATACAAAATGTTAATTCATATTCGGCTCTTTATCTGCTTTAGTAGCTTCAACTACTAACTCTCGCAGACAAAAAACAGCCTTTAAGAATCGAAAGATTCTTAAAGGCTGTTTTTTTATAAAAAAAGGAGTGAAAAAGATGTCAGTGAAACAGGATTTGCGTACTCACATAAAACTGTTGGATTCCAAAGAGAAGCTGCACCGTATCACAAAATCTGTCAATAAGGATACGGAATTGATGCCGCTAGTAAGATGGCAATTTCGGGGGTTGGAAGAAGAGCAGCGGCGCGGATTTTTATTCGAAAATGTGACGGATAGCCGTGGCCGTACTTTTTCCGGTTCGGTGGCGGTCGGTATTTATGCAAGGTCGGATTTCCACGGAATACATCGAGCCATCGATAATATCCATCCAAATGATTTGTTCATTGGTCGGATTATGATGAGAATGCCAAGTCCAATTCGGGGTTAATATCAAATCTCCCGACAAGACCTGGCTGAGTCCAGGCAATGGTCCAGTTGCCGAATCCGATCTGCTCCGTTCCATATCATCGGGCTGCCTTTTGTTTTAAGTGTAAAAAAGCGGAACTTGAATACAAAATTGATTTTGGCAACCGGAGCCCTAATCCGATGAACCAGGCTGCATCCATATCTAGCGGCTCGTTTCGCGTTGACGGTATGATCATTGCCCCCTGCAGCATGAAAACATTGGCGTCTATCCGTGTCGGTTTCGCCGAGGGACTTCTCGGCAGAGCAGCTGACGTCATATTAAAAGAACGCAAAAAACTCGTGTTACTCGTTCGCGAAACTCCGCTAAGCGACATACATCTGGAAAATATGCTGGCACTTTCGCGGATGGGCGCGGTTATCCTGCCGCCGATGCCCGCATTTTACAACAAACCGACGACATTAGATGACATGGTAAACCATATTGTGGCGCGGACATTGGACCAATTCGGCATCGATAATACGCTAACCAAACGTTGGCAGGACCCGGTAGAACGAAAACAGCCGTAATAAAGGGATAGGAAATGAATGTGTAATGAAGAGGAGGAACTTGAAGTGGAGGTCAAGGTTTTTATCGAATACAAAATCGTTTCAGAGAAAAGAGATACTTTTATGCAACTTCTGCCCGATTTGAAACGAAATACAGACGAGCATGGTGGACGGGAATACAAAATCTATGAGGGGACGGACCAGCCTAATCTGATCGTGGAGGAATTCCTCATCGCGGACATTGGACGCTATCAAATGATAAAAACAGAGCGCTTGAATCCCGATTCCCCATTCTGGAACAAACATCATGAACATATCGTAGGAGGGGCAAACAAGCTGCATATCTGGGCCTTCAAGACATTGAAATAGCTAACCATACAGAACAATACCGAATGAAAAAAAGCCCTAACATTACATATAGGAGGTGCCGCGGCACCTCTTTTTGCGTCTGGACAGTATCGTATAACAGGAGTCACAGGAAAATAAGGGATTTTCTTTTCCGATTCGAGCGAAAATTACAAAATACACTAAAAAAACCATGAGAAACGTTAATTGCCCCATGTTCATGGAACAGGCCGGCACAGGTAAAATTGAAGTGTAAAGAGGACAACGAGAGAAAGCCCCAAGCGGACATTTCTCAATATGTCTTTCAATATCTCAGAAGAAAAGAGGAGAAAAAATGGCTCAAAAGATTTTGGATCACAATGGAAACCCTGTCACACATGGCCGCGAAACCGTTAACGGAGTTCGTCTCCATTACTATACTGCTGGAGAAGGTGAGCCGGTTGTCCTTCTGCACGGTGTACCGAAAACCTCTTACTACTGGCGTAATGTATTGCCAAAGCTGTCTCATAAATATAAGGTAATCGTACCAGACCTTCGCGGTTTCGGCGATTCGGCTCGGACATTGACTGGTTACGATATGCCTAACATGGCGGAAGATATTGCTCAACTGATGACGGCTCTCGGACATGAGAAGTTCTTCCTTGTCGGTGAAGACTGGGGAGCAGCGGTGGGCATGGCGCTCGCCATGCAATATCAAGATCGGGTTAAGAAGTTCGTATACACTGAAATGCTTCTCCCTGGATTCGGGTTGGAAGATTGGTCGCACCTGACGGAAGAGAATGTGCGCACGAACCACTGGATTTGGCACATCAACTTCTACAATGTTCGTGATTTCCCGGAACTTCTGATCTCGGGTCGAGAAATGCTGTACTTCTCTCATTTCATCCGTCATGAGTGCTATGATCCTACTGCCGTTTCCGAAGAGGCCATTGCAGAGTATGTGCGCTGCTACGCTGCACCGGGCGGACTGCGGGCGATGTTCGAAGTATACCGCGCGACATTCCAAGATGCGGCCTTCTTCAAAACAGCACTCGACAACAAGTTGAAAATGCCGGTTCTCGCACTCGGAAGTACTTACTTCATTGGTGAAGAGAATACACGCGAGATGAAACTGGTTGCAGAGAACGTGGAGGAAGCAAGCCTGCCTTGGGGCCACCAATTGGCAGAGGAATGTCCGAACGAATTGAGCGAAATCCTGCTTAACTTTATCAGTAAATAATATCTTGACATCACGCCACATGAATGCAGTGGCGTGATGTTGTAAGTAAGGGTCTGATTCTATCGACGATCAAAGGGGGAACGGAATGTGAAATGGAATAAGCCGGTTCTTGTAGCCATTGTCGTTCTATTCATGTTCATGACGGCTTGCGGCAATAACAGCGGTACATCTTCCGGTAAAGCTGAGGGTACAGCGGAAGCTGACAAGAATGCTGCCGGGTCATCCGTGAAATCTGAAGCGGATGGCAGTACTCATGCAGGACTAAAGCAGCCGCCATGGTATAAGGAACCAACGGCTGATCAATTGGAAGCCGTCAAATTGGACAATCCTTCCGATGTGATTGTAAGCAGCGGTCCTAATGGTGAGAAAGCAACTCCTGCCAGCGAAATTATCATTACGGAAGAGCAAGCTGCCAAGATCAAGGAAGGCAAATTTACGGCAGCAATCGCTATGGGATTCCTCGGGGATGATTGGTCCGAGCAGCAGCTCGCCGGTTTGAAGTCGGAGTTCCGCAAGCTGGGTATTGAAGTCGTCGCTGAAACCAATGCAAATTTCAAGGATACGACGCAAATTTCCGATCTTCAAGCTATTGCCGGTAAGAAGCCGAACATTGTTGTAAGTATTCCGCTCAACGCTCAGACAACGGCAAGCGCATACAAAGCTCTGGCCAATGCAGGCACGAAGATCGTCTTTATGGACCAGCCGGCGGAAGGCATGCTGCCGGGCAAGGACTACGTTTCTGTGGTGTCCGCAGACAGCTTCGGTCTTGGCATGAACATTGCGGATGAATTAGCCAAAGCCGTAGGAGGCAAGGGTGAAGTTTCAGCGCTCTATTACGCTCCGAACTTCTATGTGACCAATCAGCGCTATCAAGGGTTCGTAGCTCGTCTGGCAGCCAAGTATCCTGACATTAAGCTGGTTGAGGTACAGGGCTTCCAGGATCCGAACCGTTCACAGGAAGTAGCGGCTGCCCTGCTGACGAAATATCCGAACTTGAAAGGGATGTATGCCAGCTGGGATGTACCGGCAATGGGGGCCGTAGCAGCAGCTCGCGTTGCAGGTAAGACGCCTGCGAACTTTAAGATTTCAAATGATAATCTTGGTAATGAAGTGGCGCTTGACATGGCGCAGAACGGCTTTATCGCCGGCATCGGCTCGCAGCGTCCGTTCGACCAAGGTGTCGCAGAAGCTAAATTGGCGGCACTGGCGATGATCGGCCAGCCGACGCCGGCTTATGTCGCGGTTAGTTCATTGGCCGTCAACCGGAAAAACCTTAAAGAGTCCTACAAGGTGATCTATCACAAGGATGCCCCGGCCGATATTCTTGAAGCATTGATGAAATAAGAGCGTAACGAAGGCATGGCAGGGGGGGGGACGTCTCTGCCGTGCCATCCATTTATACACGTAGGCGGTGAGACCATGACGATCCCACACATTCTTGAAATGGAGAACATCAATAAGTCGTTCAGTCGTGTGCCTGTACTGAAGAATGCACACTTTGAGCTGCGCAAAGGTGAAGTTCATGCCCTTATGGGAGGCAACGGTGCAGGGAAATCAACGTTGATGAAAATTCTTACCGGTGTGTACACCAAAGACTCCGGAACCATTTTATTAGAAGGCAGCAAGGTGGAGTTCAACAAGCCCAAGGATGCCGAACGAAGCGGTATCGCGATGATCTTCCAGGAATTCAGCCTAATCCCTACACTCACGGTTGCAGAAAATATCTTCTTGAAGCACGAACCCAGGAGAGGCTTGCCCTTCTCCATCGACGGCAAGGAGATGGTTAGAAGATCCAGGGAAATTCTGAACGATTTGGATGTCCAGATTGATCCTAACGCAACGGTTGATTCGCTGAGCGTTGGTTACTGGCAAATGGTCGAGATTGCCAAAGCCTTATCCAAAAATGCGCGAATTCTCGTGATGGATGAGCCTACGGCCTCCTTATCGGAAAGTGAAACCCGATCCCTGTTTCAATTGGTCAAACGCCTTAAACATGCAGGGATATCGATCGTCTACATTTCACATCGAATGGCGGAGATTTTTGAAATCTGTGATCGCATCACGGTAATGAAGGACGGACAGAACGTCTTAACGGAGGAATGCAGCCGGATCTCGATGGAGCAGGTTATTGTGTCCATGCTGGGCAAAGAGACAGCCTCTTTCGAGTGGCAGGAGAGGCAATACGAGCTTACTCCCGAACCCGTTGTGCAGGTGCGTAATCTGGCTTATGGGAGCAGAGTAAGGAATGTTAGCTTTGATCTTTACCCTGGGGAAATTGTAGGCCTGGCAGGTTTAATGGGCAGCGGAAGAACAGAAATTGCGGAAGCCATCTTCGGCATTCGCCAACCGGAAGCAGGAGAAATCCTCATCCGAGGAAAGAAAATCAAGAACGTTCGCGATGCAATAGGTCAAGGGGTTGCTCTAGTCCCGGAGAATAGGCGCAAACAAGGATTGATTCTCGATCATTCGGTTCGAAGCAATGTCATGCTGACGAACATCTATCAGTTATCAAAGCATCTGTTCGTGAATGATTATGCAGGCACGAATATGACGAACCATTACATTCAGAAGCTGAATATTAAAACAGACGGCCCTGATAAGATTGTAAAGCTGCTGTCTGGCGGAAATCAACAAAAAATCGTACTGGCTAAATGGCTGGCTAAAAATCCTACCTTGCTGATCCTGGATGAACCTACGATCGGCGTAGACATAGGAGCAAAATCAGAAATTGTTGAGATCGTCCGTGAGCTTGCCGACAGAGGAATATCCGTTCTTGTTATTTCTTCCGAACTGCAGGAGCTTCTGGCGTTAAGCGACAGAATTCTTGTTCTATATAACGGCGAAATCATGAAAGACATATATCGACGGGATATTGAGACCGAGGAGGTTCTTCATCATGCAATCCAAGGATATTAAAAGCAAGGAGCTCATTTCGATTTCTCGGTTAAGCTTTCCTTTCCATTGGAGGGATTACTTTGTTTATATCGCATTCGCAATTGTTTTGATCTTTTTCGCTTTTACGATTGCTGCGGACGGTTTTTTCCTGCCTTCCAATTTGTTTAATATCGTCCGGGCTACGACGATGATTTCCATTATGGCCATTGCCATGACCTTCGTCATCTCCGCGGGGGAGCTGGATTTATCCATCGGTTCGATAACGGCATTCTCCGCTCTGATTTCGGCCATGGCCATGAATGCCGGATATGGCATGGCAGGAGGAGTTATCGCGGGTCTGCTGGCTGGCCTGCTGATTGGCGCCACTAACGGCATACTTGTTACGAAAGTAGGCATTCCTTCCTTTCTTGTGACCCTGGGAATGATGCAGCTGCTGCGTGGTGTGGATATGTGGCTGACCAACACCAATCCGGTTGTGATCAAGAATGCCAACTTTAACTTCTTCTTCGGTTCCGGCAATTTGGGCTCCATACCCGTCTTACTGTTATGGTCTCTCGTGTTCTTAGGGGCGGGGCATTACATACTCAAGCACACCCCGTTCGGACGTGAGGTGCTGGCTACGGGGGGGAACCGGCTTGCTGCTGAATATTCGGGTGTCAATACGAAGCGAATCAAGTTTTATGCGTTCCTGCTTTCCGGTGGTGCTGCAGCGATCGCAGGAATGCTCTATGCCGGCATGATGCAAAGTGCGCGTTACAGCTTCGGGCAGGGCGATGAGCTCAGCGCGATTGCTGCGGTTATATTGGGAGGAACCAGCCTCTTCGGCGGTGCGGGTACAATCATAGGTACGATCATTGGTTCTCTGCTGATTGGGACCATTAATAACGGGCTCATTATTATGGGACTGAGCGTCAGCCAGCAGATGATTGTCAGCGGCGCGATTATTATTCTGGCGGTTGCGTTCGGTAAAAAACCTGCGTCCTAATCCCTAATGAAGGCGGGATCCGGGACTGCTAAAACATGCTGTACGGCCGTGCGTTCACTCTCCCGGGGTTATGAGGAAGGCTGGACGGATAGCAAGGGAAATAGGATGCAAGGAAAGAGCAGCACCCCTGGAACGGGAATCCGATCTAGGGGTTCATTCTTATTGGCTTCTCCAGTGCCTGATTATGAAATCCTAGCTTACCTCATCATGGGTTAACACGTGTTATAATAGACGATAGCAGCACACTCACCTGTACTTCTCGTATACCAGAGACTTCAATTGCAAGGGGTGATTACCAATGAAAGTCATTGTCGTTGAAGATGAACCGAACTCATTAATGGGGATGAGAAGAGCGGTCGAATCGATGGGGATGAATTTGTCCCTGTTTACTTCAAACCATGCCGAAGAGGCAATGGGAATCATTGCGGAGCACCGGCCGGACTTGATCGTTACAGATATTATGCTGCCGGGCATGACAGGCTTGGACCTTGTCGAGCATTTCGTTGGGAAACATTATCAACCTAAAATCATTGTTGTAAGCGGATACAACGATTTTGAATATGCACAAAGAAGCATTCGTGTTGGAGCCGCCGATTATTTGTTAAAGCCGTTCCATACGGAGGAGTTCGCAGAGAAAATCCGCAAGTTTCTACTCCTGATTCAGCAAGAAAAAGAACAGAATCACCATCTGCAGCAGCAGTATACCTTTGCCCAAATGGGAAATCGGTTGATGCGTGATAATTATTTGGCCGATTTCTGTTTAAAATATACGCCGCTTGAAGAGCATATTTACCAAAGGTTAAAGCTATGGAACCTGGCATGGCTGGCGGACCAACCCTATTCTATTATGGTGATGGAAACCAAAGGCTATCCGGACGGTAAGCCGATCGGGAGTAATTATGCGCTGCAAACCTTCGCTATCGGGAACATTTTGAATGAAGTATTGATGGACTACGCTGCTACTGTATTTTTCAAGGATTCCAAGCATCGTTGGGTTGTAATAACAGGGAACGACAAGGTTCAAGAGTTGATACATTCGATTATCCACAGTGTCAAAAGTTATCAGAAAATTGAATTGGCAATAGGGATCAGCGCAAAGATGGAGCTTTTCGAACATATCCATTCCGCTTACCAAGATGCACTGAAAGCATTCCGAATCCATTCCTTATCGGACCATTCGGAGTTCTTCTATGAGTCCAATCCATCTAAATCAAGCGGTTATGTGACGCCGGACCAGATGGCCTCCTTGTTGTGCGAGCAGAACGAGGAGGCGATTGCACGGGCTGTCAAACAATTCATCCGAGGCACCGTCATGCTGGAAGGAACGGAGAGCAAAGAGGATGTTACTCGCGGCGTCTTAAATTACCTTTCGCAAATTCATATCAGCCTGAGTGAGAGAACGGCCAAGGAATTGGAAGAAATTCCGATGAGAGTGTGGGAGATGCTCGACGAGTGCAGCACGATTCAAGAGTATCAGCAGGTTTTGCGTGACTACCTCACCAATCTAGGCCGACAGCTGTTCGCTCCCAGGATGAATGCGATTGTGGAACGTGCATTAGAGAAAATGGCTGCCGCTTATATGGAAGATATTACATTAGGTAAAGTCGCGGACGAGTTATCGATTCATCCCGTGTGGCTCAGTCAGGTGTTCAAGAAAGAAACCGGCCAGACCTTCACGGATTATCTTGCCGATCTCCGGATTAACCGCGCGAAGACGCTGCTAAGAGAGACAAGTATGAAAATCTATGAGATTGCCACGGCTGTTGGCTACAATGATTTGCAGTATTTCGGCACGCTGTTCAAAAAGAAAACAGGTGAAACTCCGAAAGAGTTCAGGTATGGCAAATGAGGAAGAGAACGAATTTTAACACGCTGTTCATTAAAATGCTTCTGATTATGTCTGTATCGATGTTAATCCCGATCGCCGTACTAGGCATGCTTTCTTTTGAGAAGTCTAAGCAGCAAATTGAATCCGTCACCTCCCAGTTTCTTCAGGATAATCTCGCATTAAATGCCAAGCTGGTTAGAAAAATAATGGTTAGTGTGGAAGAGGAGTCACGACGCTTAGCTGCATCCAAAGAAATTCAGGACTATCTGGAGACCTACCCCTTAGCTAATGAAGCGGATCAGGTTCCGTTCTCCGTGGTGGAAACGCGACTTCAAATCAAGCTAACCAGCGCTTACCGCATGGATGTATTGACTAAGAATTCGGAGTCTTATTCGCAGCTATATCCTCTCATTCAAGCAGCGGGAAAAAAGGGGGTATGGATTCATGAGTGGGATCGGGATATGTCCAGCCCGGTATTTATCTATATCGCCTTGATCAGGAACTCCGCCTATGATACCATCGGCATTCTAACGCTGGAGATTCCGGAGTATTTAGTCCGTGGGGGATTAGTCTTCCCATCTTCATTTAAGAACTATAAAGTCATGCTGGTGGATAGCGGAAATCATATCATCTCTAATACGGATACAAGCTTCTACAATAAGGAGTATTACTATGAAGAATATTTTCCGACGGAAAAATGGAAGAAGGGAGAAGTCGGGCTGAACAGGGATGGCTGGAAGCTCATTGCGGCTGTCCCAAGGGATGAGCTCACGGGAACCATTTACCAAATTAAAGATTTCACCTTCTGGATTGTGATGATCAGTATGATTGTTGTCACGCTGTTTCTTGTTATACTTGTACGCACCTTTACGATTCCCATTAAAAATTTGGTTCTGCATATGAATGAAGTGAAGAGAGGGCTGCTAAATCCTTTTGCTCTCTATCAAGAGAGACGAGATGAAATCGGCCAGCTTGTTCGCGGCTACAATCAGATGGTATCGGGTATGCTGGAATTGCTTCACAAGACGAAAGCCATGGAATCAGACAAAAGGCAATTGGAGCTGCAGACCTTAAATCATCAAATCAACCCCCATTTCTTTTACAATACGCTTGATGCGATTAAGTGGAGAGCCGAACACAGCAACGAGACGACGATTGCCGCGATGGTCACTAAATTAGCCAGTTTGCTGCGGTTCAGTCTGAACAATGGGGATGAATGGACGACCGTTGAGCGGGAAATTGAGCATGCCCGAAATTACCTTGACATTGAGCTTCTTCGCAGCAATCGTTCTTTCCAAGTGTTCAGCCAAATTGCACCGGATGTTCGCAAAAAAAAGATTATTAAATTAATTTTGCAGCCGATTATGGAGAATGCGGTGAAGCATGGCATCAGCAAGCATCCGGAAGGAAAAGGGAAGATTAAGCTGACCGCGAAACGGGATGGGAATGAAATTGTCTTCATCATTGAAGATAATGGGCCCGGCTATCATGGCGGGCCCTTGTTGAACTTGGGCAATCCTGCGGAGAGGGACGGAACTGGCGGAATCGGATTAGTGAATGTTCATAAACGGCTAGAGCTGCATTTTGGGCATAAGTTCGGATTATTGGTGCATCCGAATCCGAATACAGGATTTAGAGTCGAAATCCGGCATCCTATTATCGAAGATGGGCAGGATAGCAGAAGTGGTGAACATGGCGGGCTCTAAGATGATGATCAGATGGGTGATATCGATTGTACAAGCTATGCAAGAGCACAGTGTGCCACCGCTGGTCATAAAGGTCTAGCAGATGGATAAGCCCTTTACATGGAGAGACGGGCATGATAAGCTCGCTAGCCTCGCGATGCCTGTTTACCCGCATCGCCCTATCGCGAGGAATTCATGCCCGTAGAGGTTCCATGTCAAGGGCAGCACCAAAAGAAGGAATTGGAAAGTTTTTTGGTTGGGGAAAAGAACCCGCTTACTTTTAGTCAAATGACCGCAGGAGTCTGTTCGTTGCTAGTTAGATATTGATTTTTTTAAAAAAACTACTATAATGAACTTAAAAATAAATAAACGATGAACTAATATTTATGGACATTTATGGTTATGTCTATAATTAGCGCTAATCATCACAAACTCTAAAATGGGGGGCGGAAGGATGTATGACTACAAATTCATTAATGCCAGAATTGTCGACGGCACCGGAAATCCTTGGTTCAGAGGGGAGATTGGCGTTAAAGACGGTAAAATTGTAAGCGTATCCAAAAATCTTGAAGGGGAGTCGCTTCATGTTATCGATGCAGAGCATCAGATCGTTTGTCCAGGTTTTATAGATGTTCATACGCATGATGATCTTGCAGTCATATCCAATCCTGATCATGAACCAAAGCTTTTTCAAGGTGTTACCTCAGAAGTATTAGCAAATTGCGGTTTTGGTTGTGCGCCTGTAAATAAGCTTACACGTAAACAATTGTTGCAATATATCTCACCAGTATTAGGGACTTATTCCCCCGAATGGGGCTGGAAAAGCTTCAAGGAATATGTAAGCGTTTTATCTGAGCGGTCAACTTCGATGAACTTGGTATCGCAGGTTGCTCATGGGGCGGTTCGCATTGCAGTAATGGGTTTTGAAAGCCGCCCTGCGACAAGCCAAGAGATCGAAGAGATGAAAGCTTTAGTGGAAGAGGCCATGCAAGCGGGCGCAATCGGATTATCTTTAGGCTTGCTGTATGCACCTGGTTGTTATGCGGATCGTGCGGAGCTCATTGCTTTGTCAAAGGTGGCTGCTCGATATGGAGGTATTCTCAACTGCCACATGCGGGCAGAAGGAGACAGCTTATTGGAGTCCATGAACGAAGTTTTCGATATTGCCGAAGCGGCGGAAATTCCGCTTCATATCAGTCATTTGAAGCTCATCGGAGTCAACAATTGGGGGAAAATTCATCATGCGCTTGAATGGATCGAATCTAAAAAGGCTCAAGGACTTGATGTAACTTGCGATATTTACACGTATACCGCAGGCAGCAGCACGTTGATGTCGGTCCTTCCGTCCTGGGTTTCCGAAGGTGGAGTGGAGAAAGCTCTCATGCGGCTATCCAACCCGAAACAGCGGGCCAAAATCAAAAATGACATGGGTAGGAGCGTTAAAGGCTGGGATAATTTTGTGGAGATGCTCGGTTGGGATCGAGTGGTCGTCTCGGCCGTAAACGGAGAGGCCAATACCAATAAAGCGATTGAAGGCATGAATTTTTTGGAAATTGCCGAACATCGCAAACAGGAGCCGGTTGAATGTTTAATGGATTTGTTACTGGAGGAGCAAGGCTGCGTTACAATGATTTTACATCAAATGTCAGAAGAAGATGTAAAAGCGGTTCTCCGTTCGGATTATTCCATGATTGGTTCGGATGGGCTGCCGCTGTCTTCGGAAAAAATTCATCCCCGCCATTTTGGTACTTTTCCCAGATTGCTCAGTAAGTATGTGCGTGATGAGAAAGTGATGCCGCTTCAACAGGCCATCCGGAAAATGACATCCTTCTCAGCGCAAAGGTTTGGGTTTAAACGGCGAGGGATTGTGCAGGAAGGTTATTTTGCTGATCTGGTGGTTTTCAACGAACAGGAAATCAGGGATCGCGCGACGTTTGAGAAACCGAGACAGTACCCCGATGGGATTAAGTACGTGATGGTTAATGGTCGGCTTGTCGCCCGTCACAACCATAAGACTGCGGAACGGCCCGGTGTATTTGTTCCGTTGCAGTATAAGTGTTGTTGAGTCGTTCATCGAATGCGGACTTTGGGTTTGAGAGGAGGTGCGCTTAACCGACCGATTTGTATAACAGGGGAGATAGTGAAGATGTTAAAGATGGGCATTATTTCGCACGAAAATTTTAAAGGAAAGATTTTAAAGGCTGTAAACGAGGTAGCATCGCTGGATTTGGAGTTTTACCTTAGATGGTATGTTCACGAAAGCCAATCCGTCGAACTGACACTTGAACTTAATCATCAGGTAGATGTGATTCTTTATGGTGGACCTGTACCTTATTATCTGGCCAATAAGGCTGCGGCCATCATGGTTCCGGCAGATTTTGTATCCCATGATGAAGTATCGCTCATGAAAGCGTTGTTTGAACTGCAGAAAATGGGAGTTGATTTGGAAAGAGTCAGTATCGATACGATTCCTGAAAGCACTCTTCGTAATGTATGCGAAGAATTGCAGCTTCCGTTTGAGCGGCTTAAAATTAAACCTCTGACTGAACTGAAAGTGAGTGATGATTATACGACGTTCCATATGGAACTTTATAACAACGGAACAACGGCATTCGCTTTGACCTGCCGTTCGATCGTATATGATCATTTGGTGAGCAAGCAAATACCGTGTTATAACATGATTGCAACGAAAACATCAATCATCAACGCTATAAATCAATTGAATGCCGCATACGAACGCTCGAAGTATCAAGGCTCACAAATTGCAATTGGGCTAATCAAAGTCAAGTCCCCTACCCTGGTAAAGGAATCGATCATTCATTCTCGCAGATATCAAATTGAGATTCATCAGCATTTGCTGAACTATGCGGAGAAGCTTAAGGCGGGGCTGACGGAATTAAATGAAGGATTGTATTTGTTCTATACCACTTACGGTGTTTTGAAACAAGTGACGAACGGCTTCAAAGAGGTCCCGGATCTAACGGCACTTAAAGATTTAAACATTGTGCTGAGTATCGGAATTGGCACGGGCAATACTTCTTCTATTGCTGAAGAAGGTGCAAGAAAAGCTTTATTAAAGGCGGAAAAATCCGGAGACGGTCATGCATTCATCATTCTGGACAATCAAGAACTTCTTGGACCATTAGGGGGGCACACCAGCAGAATTATTGTGAGAACGATAAGCACACAGCTACAGACGATGGCCAAAGAAAGCGGAATTAATGTTCCGACCATGGCGAAGCTATTCCACTTGTTTAAAAATGAACGCCGCTATCATTTTACTGCCGAAGAGCTTTCCAACGAACTGGGACTTTCCCAACGAAGCGCAAGACGGATCTTGACTCATCTCCATAAGGAAGGATTCGCAGAACCGATCGGAGAGGAAATCAGCTCGGGTCAAGGCAGACCACGAAGGATTTACCGGATTAATTTTGCATCACTGGATGTAACGGAAGAACGGATAGATTAAAAGGTGGTGAGTGTAATGGCAAATGTACCTGCCTTGGAGAAACATCCTAATAAACCCAATTTTACAGCTGACGACGATTCGTTTGAATATCAGAGAGACAAATTTGGGATGATATATCATTTATTCCGAAGAAAAACGGTTTTGATCGGTTTGGGGCTTGTTGTATTTGTCATTTGTTTGGCTGTATTTTCTTCACTTTTGACGAGTTATGACCCTAATGGAGTCAAAGTGGAAGAACGTTTAATGTCACCCAGCATGCAGCATATTTTCGGCACAGACGACTTCGGTCGCGATGTGTACAGCAGGGTCATTCATGGCGGTAAAACATCATTGATTATTGGAGCGACCGTCATGTTGCTGGCAGTCGGGGCAGGATCGCTAATCGGATTGTTTTCTGGCTTTTATAAAACGCTCGATCATGTATTGATGCGAATCATGGATGGATTGATGTCGTTTCCCGGCCTGGTGCTCGCCATTGCCATGATGGGAGTGCTGGGCGGAAGTTTAACGACCGTGATCATCGCATTAAGCATCGTTTATATGCCGCGAGTAGCGCGGGTCGTGCGCGGTTCGGTTCTCGTCGTTAGGGAATATCCGTTTATCGAGGCGGAGCGGGCGCTTGGAGCAAGTAAAATATATATATTATTCACTCATATTTTACCCAACTGCCTGTCTTCTATCATTATTCAAGCTACATTTATTTTTTCCTATGCGGTGTTGGGTGAGGCTGCTCTAAGCTTTCTTGGAGTGGGTGTTCCTCCGACAACGCCCAGTTGGGGAAATATTCTCAGCGATTCGCGAGTTTATATCGTGCAGGCTTGGTGGATCGCCGTATTCCCGGGAGCGGCCATTATGTTAACGGTGTTAGGTTTGAATATGTTCGGCGACGGTTTGAGGGATATGCTGGATCCAAAGCTGCGGAAGGTATAACAACGGTGTTGGAGGTGAGAAGAGGTGAATTTACGATGCGTCGAATGCGGAAAAGTCTTGCCGCCGGAAATGTTATACGAATGCGATGATTGTGGAGGGATTCTCGAGGTTATCCATCCCAATGGCGTGGAAACAGATGGTGCTTTACAGACAAGCATGTGGCGCTATAGCAAGAAATTGCCGGTCCGCAGTCCGGATCATATCGTTTCGCTGTATGAAGGAATGACTCCGATGCATCGTGCCTTGCGCATGGAGCAGTCGCTATCAGGCTTTAGAGGCATTGTGTATATAAAGGATGAAACAACCAATCCGACGGGATCATTTAAGGATCGGTTGGTCAGTGTTGCGATCAGTCGGGCACAAGAATTAGGTTGCAACGGAATCATCTGCGCCTCAAGCGGGAACGCCGGAGCTTCTGCAGCCGCATATGCCGCAAAAGTTGGTTTAAAAGCGATTATCGTCGCTCCGAGTCATACGCCCATTGAGAAATTAACCCAAATTTCCGGGTATGGCGCAACGGTTGTGCTTATTGATGGACACTACAGTCATTCGTATCGTTTTGCTGAACGGTTGGCTAAGGAGTTTAATTATGTCAATGTGACGACAACTTATTTGAATCCGTACGGAACGGATGGGCTAAAAACGGTTGGTTATGAGCTGTATGAACAGACGGGAGGAGAAATTCCTGATTACGTGTTTGTTCCAGTGGGTTCCGGCCCTTTAGTGAAAGGGGTTTATCAAGGCTTCCAAGAAGCTTTGCGCGAATCGGGTGATGCGCGCAAAGGGATTCCGAAGATCATCGCCGTACAAGCGGCTGGCTGCTCCCCAATCGTGAAAGCGTTTTATTCGGGCGACATGGAGGTGACAGCTTGGGATCAACCGGCAACAATCGCATCCGGGATCTCTGATCCGCTGATCGGTTATGAGAAGGACGGCACTTATACGCTAAGGCTGATAAGAGAATCCGGTGGGGGAGCGGTTTCCGTTACGGATCATGAAATCCGGAATGCAATGAGAATATTGGCCCAATCGGAAGGCGTGCTTGCCGAACCGACCGGAGCCTGTTCCCTTGCAGGATTCATCAAAATGCAGCAAAACCATCGCATTTCGCAGGACAGTAAAGTAGTATGTATGGTCACCGGCCACGGATATAAAGATTTCAAGGTGTACCGGGAAATGTCACCTGTTGTTCATCAGCTCAAAAGTCCGGATGATACGGAGTCAATTCGTCAATTATTATGTTTGAGCCCTGAGTGAAAGGAGTGCCGAGCCGCATGATGTCCTATATTATCAAACGCTTTCTTTCGTTGCTGCCGACATTGTTCGTTCCCTTGCTGCTTATTTTCTTTATGCTTCGTTTGGCGCCCGGGGATCCTGCATCCATTATGCTGGGAGCGGATGCAACTGTCGAACAGGTTGAACAGTTGCGAGAGAAAATGGGTTTAAATGAACCGCTGCTGATCCAACTATTTGCCTTTCTGAAACAACTGGTTACACTCGATCTCGGTGACTCCATCTTTCTAAAAAAACCTGTGTTGACGGTTATTTTGGATCATATAGAAACGACCCTTGTACTGACGATTTACGCTTTGATCATTGCAATCGTGATCGGTTTGCTTTCCGGCATCATTTCGGCCATTTACCGTAATAAGTCGATTGACCAGATCGCGATGACCGGAGCGATGATAGGCGTGTCCATGCCGGAGTTTTGGTTTGGCCTGATGCTGATTCTGGTATTTGCCGTCAACTTACAGTGGTTCCCGGTTACAGGCTATGTTCCTTTATCAGAAGGATTCTTCGAATGTATTCGTTCATTGACTTTACCGGCTGTGTCCCTTGGCTTCGTGCAGGCGGCGTTTATCGCCAGGATTACAAGAACCAGCATGCTTGACGTCATTCATGAGGATTTCGTTCGAACTGCAGAGGCCAAAGGATTGTCGAATGGGGTGATCGTATTTAAGCATATTTTGCGCAATGCATTCATCCCGATTTTAACGGTAATTGGAATTACTGTCGCAGTATTAATGGGTGGAGCAATCGCCATCGAGACGGTGTTTAGTTTACCGGGCATCGGCAGAATGATGATCAGCGCCGTGTCCAGGCGGGATTACCCGCTTATTCAAGGCATTGTTTTGTTTATTTCTGTAGTGTTTATACTCATCAATATGATCGTGGACATCATATATACGTGGGTTGATCCGCGAATCAAGTATCGGTGAAATGGGAGGCGGAAATGGAAATGACACGACCCTTGCTGCAAATCAACCATTTGGAGCTTTCGTTTATAACGCCCAAAAGTCAAGTTCAAGCCCTTGCCGACGTCTCTTTCGAGATTCAGGAGGGTGAGATTGTCGGTTTAGTCGGGGAGTCGGGATGTGGAAAAAGCATTACTTCCTTGTCTATTATGGGGCTTTTGCCAAATGAATCTACGAGAGTCACAGCTGGATCGATCAAATTCCGCGATATTGAATTGACAGGACTGAATAAACAACAAATACGTGCCATACGGGGTAAAGAAATCGCTATGATTTTCCAAGAACCCATGACATCGCTTAATCCGGTGTTTACCATCGGTGATCAATTGACTGAATCCGTTAAACTTCATTTGAAAATGACCCATAAAGAAGCGAATGATCATGTGCTTTCCATTCTGGAAAGCGTCGGTATTCATCGTTCGCGTAATATTATGAATGAATATCCGCATCAATTGTCAGGGGGGATGCGTCAACGGGTAATGATTGCGATGGCATTATCCTGCAATCCGAAGCTGCTGATTGCAGACGAGCCGACAACCGCGTTGGATGTAACGATTCAAGCACAAATTTTGGCATTGTTAAAGAAAATTAATCTTGAATCGAAAACATCCATGCTGTTCATTACACATGATTTGGGTGTCGTCGCCGAAATGTGCGATCGGGTGATTGTCATGTATGCCGGTCAAATCGTGGAAAGCGGAAAGGTGAAAGAAATTCTGAACAATCCGCAGCATCCCTATACAATCGGGCTACTTAAGTCCATACCTAGGCTGAAGGAAACGCGCAGACGATTGGATACAATACCAGGGACCGTTCCACAGTTTGGTAAAATGCCGTCAGGGTGTCGTTTTATGCCTAGATGCGGTTCGGCAACGGAAAAATGCGCAAATGAACCTTTAATGGTGCATGTTACTGATGATCATGCCGCAAAATGCTGGAATGCCACTGGAAATGAGGGATAAGGATGACTTCAGCGCTGCTTGAGGTAAAAAATCTAAAAAAGGTGTTTACAGTAGGGGCTGGCATTAAGAAGAAGAAGGTACAGGCCGTTCGCGATGTCTCTTTCACGATTAACAAAGGCGAGACATTCGGATTGGTAGGCGAAAGCGGATGCGGAAAGTCGACAACGGGCAGGTTGGCGATCCGATTGATCGAACCGTCAAGCGGGTCTATCACGTTTGGCGAAAAGGATGTAACGATGGCGAAGGAAAAAGAGCTGCGGACGATGCGTAGAGAAATGCAGATGATCTTCCAAGATCCGTACGCTTCGCTAAACCCTCGGATGACGATTGAGAAAATATTGACGGAACCGTATAAATTACAAGGTTTATATACGACGGAAGAACGTAACAAACGTGTTATTTCGTTGATGGAAGAGGTAGGGCTTCGCCCTGCTTATCGAACGAGGTTTCCGCATGAATTCTCAGGCGGACAGAGGCAGCGCATCGGAATTGCAAGGGCACTTGCTTTAAATCCCAAATTAATAGTTGCCGATGAACCGGTTTCCGCATTAGACGTATCCGTACAAGCTCAGGTATTGAATCTGATGATCGATTTGCAGGAAAAATACGGGTTGTCGTATTTATTCATCTCCCATGATTTAAGTGTCGTGAAGTATATCTGTCACCGTGTCGGGGTGATGTATCTTGGAGAAATTGTGGAAATCGGTCCAAAAGAAACGTTATACGAAAATCCGCTTCATCCCTATACGCAGGCGTTATTGTCTTCCATTCCGTCGGTTGATCAGAGGGACCGGGAGCGAATTATTTTAAGCGGAGACGTTCCTAATCCGGCCAATCCGCCCAGCGGTTGTTCGTTTCATCCGCGGTGTCCTAGCTGCATGGATATTTGCAAAATCGAAAAACCTGCGGCCAAGCAGATAGGCGATCAATTGGTTTCTTGTCATCTGTACAATTAAATCGAAAACTCGTTATTTTAGGACATTTATGGATATGGCTATAACTGCTGCTCTCTTCTTGTACTTTAAATTCAGAGTCATCAGACTCAGTCTGTACTCAATATAAAATAAGGGGCGATCAAAGTGGAAAGTAAAAAAAGATTCAAGATTTTTTTGTCTCTAATTCTTATGCTTTCAGTCTTGTTGTCCGCTTGTCAAGAAAAACCGTCGTCCGGCCCTGGAACGAATGCAGCAGGTGAGCCTAAGATGGGCGGCACGTTAAAGGTCGCAACTACCGGGGAACCGCCAACGCTTGATCCGACTCAAACGACAGCTTATTCCGCGCAAGAGATCGGTTGGCATATTTATGAAGGACTATTTACTATTGATGAAAATTACAATGCTACTCCAATGCTGGCCAAGGATTATGTTTTTGATGAAGCTAAGAATACGTACACCATCCATTTACGTGAAGGGATTAAATTTCACAACGGCAAACAACTGTCCGCGGATGATGTCGTCGCTTCTCTAAATCGTTGGGGGAAGAAAGCAAACTACGGAAAAATTCTGTTTCAGAATTTGCAAGAGTTAAAAAAGGTTGACGATCTTACGATTGATATTGTTTTAAAGAGTCCATCGCCTATCGTACCGATTCTGCTCGCGTTCCCGAATCAGCAGTCCGCGATTTTTCCTAAGGAAATTGTTGAAGCTGCCGGAGACGGTGAGATTAAACAATATATCGGCACAGGACCTTACCGTTTTGTTGAGCACAAGCCGGATCAATATATCAAGCTAGCCCGTTTTGAAGACTATAAACCGCTTGAAGGACCGGCCAAAGGTATGGGTGGCAGCCGCAAAGCTTATTTGGATGAAATTTTGTTTATCCCGACTCCGGAAACTTCGGTGCGTTTGGATGGCGTACAGACGGGGCAATTCGACTTTGCCGAGCAAGTGAACTCCGACATGTACAAGCAGATTCAAGCAAACAATCAAGTAGATGCGTTGATCACCAAGCCCTATTGGTTTACGCAAATTGTGTTTAACAAAAAGTCAGGACCGTTCACGGATAAGAGATTGCGCCAAGCATTTTCACTGGCCTTGGATATGAAACCGATGATGCAGGCCGCTTTTGCCTCCGAAGAATTTTATCGTTTGGACCCAAGTATAATGTTCAAGGAACAGAAGGAGTGGTGGTCTGAGGCTGGGAAGGAAAATTATAATCAAGCCAATCTGGAAAAGGCCAAAAAACTGATGGAAGAAGCCGGCTATAAAGGCGAGAAGCTGCGGTGGCTGACGACGAAAGAATATGACTTTATGTATAAAAACTCGCTGGTTGCAACGGAACAGTTGAAGAAAATCGGCTTTAATATTGAATTGCAGGTAGTAGACTATGCAACGATCGTTTCCAAACGAATGAAGCCTGAGGAATATGAAATTTTTATGGGTGCGACAACATTCACTCCGGACCCGGGAATTTGGCCGATTTGGGAAAGCAGTTGGCCTGGATTCTGGGTAGACCCTAAGAAAGATGAAATGGTGAAAAAATTGAACTCAGAGATGGATCCAAAAGAGCGTAAAAAGCATTTGGACGCTCTGCAAGCCTACTTCTGGGAAGAAGTTCCGTTGCTCAAGGTCGGCGATTTCTTCGTATTGAGTGTAAAGACCAAAGAGGTAAAAGGCCTGGAAGGCACCGCATTCCCATTCTATTGGAACGTTTGGAAGGAATAAAGGTTCTATTGGCATCCTGTCGTTGGGGAGCTCTGCTCCCCTCCAGACATACAAGGAGGATCACATGTATTTACATCAGCTATCCACCCCTGCCGCAATTGTCAACCTAGATATAGTGGAAAAAAACATACAATTGATGGCGCAGATTGCAAAGCAAGCAGGCAAGAAGCTTCGTCCGCATATTAAAACGCATAAGATTCCGGCTATCGCCAAAATGCAATTGGAAGCCGGAGCGGCTGGTATTACATGTGCCAAAATCAGTGAAGCTGAAGTCATGGCACAGTACGGTGCGAAGGATATTTTGCTTGCCTTTCCGACTGTCGGAGAAGCTCAGGTGGAACGGATTTTGAATCTTTCGCGTGATTGTTCCGTATCGGTAGCCTTCGACAGCGTTTACGGAGCGGAAAGACTGCATGAAGCCGCTAAAAAGCGCGGTGTAGTGATACCGCTGTATATGATTATCAATACCGGAGACAATCGGGATGGGGTTGCTTCCGAACGAGAGGCATTGGAGCTGGCTCAGAGCATCTCGCTTTTTGATCATGTGCGGCTTAAAGGCATTATGACTCACGAAGGACACGTTAATTTAGCGAAAGACACGGAACAAATCGTTAGAACGGCAACAGCGGCGGGCCTGATGATGGTAGGGATCGCCGACATGCTTCGTCAACATGGTTTCAACATTGAAGAAGTCAGCACGGGCACAACACCTGCATGCCGAGCCGGTGTAGCTGTCGAAGGTGTGACGGAGTGGAGACCCGGGACTTACGTGTTTAACGACGTTCGTGAGATGCAGCTCGCTACGCCGATGGCGGAATGTGCGTTTTCTATTTTGGCTACCGTTGTCAGTCGTCCGGCAGCGGAACGATTGATTCTCGACACGGGCAGCAAATCATTAACGTCGGACATATCCACCTCTCCAGGGTATGGATACATCAAACAAGCTCCATCGGCGGTGATTGAGCGTCTGAGCGAGGAACATGGGATGGTGAAGGTTCATCATACAGAAGATTTACAGATCGGCCAGCGGGTGGAGATCATCCCCAATCACGTGTGTCCGGTAGTTAACCTCATGGACCGGGTATTTGTAGTCCGGAACGATGAAGTCATCGACGAATGGAAAGTGGAGGCCCGCGGGAAAATCATTTAAAAAGATAGAAAGATACATGGAGGAAATATGATGTACGACATTTTGATTCAGGGCGGGCTGGTTGTTGACGGCAGCGGGGCTCCAGGTTATCACGCGGATGTTGCTATCAAAGACGGATTGATCCGATCCATCGGTATATTAAAAAGCGTTCAAGCGAAGCGGGTGATTCAAGCGGATCAGCTTGTTGTTGCCCCCGGTTTTATCGATATCCACACACATGACGATCTGCATGTTTTAGAAAACCCATATATGGACGTGAAGATTCGGCAAGGGGTAACGACGACAGTTATCGGAAATTGCGGCTTCGGGCTTTACCCTGTGCTGCCGGAAACCCGTCATTATTTTAATAAATACGCAGCAGGACTGTTCGGAGCACCGGAAAAAGGGGAGCTGGGCTATTCGGGGTTAGATGATTTTTTCGCGGAATTCCAAAAGGTTGGAAGCGCCATCAATGTTGCTTCTCTTGTTGCACATGGGGTTATAAGGGTTGCGGTCATGGGATATGATAATCGTAAACCTACGTCTGCCGAGATGGAAAAAATGAAAGGTTTGCTCAGAGACGCTTTGCGCAGTGGAGCTGTCGGCATGTCGATGGGATTAATTTATGCCCCGGGTTTATTCGCCGATACGGAGGAATTGATCGAATTAAGTAAGGTTGTAGCCGAAGAAGGCGGATTTATTGCTTCCCATATGCGGAATGAAGCGAGCTATTTATTGGAATCGATCGAAGAAATGATCACAATTGCGCGTGAAGCGCGCGTGCCTTTGGAAATCTCGCATTTGAAAGCGGTAGGAAATTCTAATTTCGGTAAGGCTCGAAAAGCACTGCATTTAATTGAAAAGGCTAAAATGGAGGGCATCGACATTACATTTGATCAATATCCCTACCATGCAGGCAGTACGACAGCGACGACAATCCTTCCTCCTTGGGCGCTCGAAGGTGGACACGGAAAAATGCTGGAGCGGCTGCGAAATGAAGAAACTCGTGCGAAAATCAAAGACAACCTGATCAACGGTATTCCGAATAATGCTTGGGAGAGCATGAGCAACTTGATCGGATGGGAAAATATGATGATTTGCACCGTGGAATCAGACAAGAACAAATCATTGGAAGGCAGCAGCATCAAGGAAATTGCTGAAAAACGGCACATCCCGCCTTTGGA
The DNA here is from genome assembly GCF_055379675.1 of Paenibacillus sp. JCM 9796. Classification (NCBI taxonomy): domain Bacteria; kingdom Bacillati; phylum Bacillota; class Bacilli; order Caryophanales; family Paenibacillaceae; genus Paenibacillus; species Paenibacillus sp. JCM 9796. Next base: position 1,859,079 of record NZ_AP043723.1, on the reverse strand, counting down.
TTTGTTTTTGGACTTGCTGGTTGAAGAGGAGGGCCGCATCATTCTCATCATGTTTCAGCAAGATCTGGATGAAATGGAAACCGTCATGCAGCATGAACTGCAAATGTTCGGATCCGACGGCATTCCGCAAAAAGGGAAGAAGGCGCATCGCAGACTGTACGGCACGTTCCCTCAGGTCCTTGGCAAATATGTAAGAGAAAAAAACACCTTGCATTTGGAACGGGCGATTTATAAAATGACCTATCTCCCGTCGAATCGATTGGGTTTATTCGATCGCGGATTGATCCGGCCGGGGATGGTCGCGGATATAACCCTTTTCAATAAAAATACGATTGATGATCATTCGACGTATGCCGAACCCGCGGTCAATCCAAGTGGAATCGAAGCGGTCTTGGTGAACGGGGAAATCGTTCTGGAGAACGGTATCTTTACGGGAATTTATCCAGGTAAGCCATTACGAAGATCACTCTCAAATGACAGATATAAAATTTGACTGTGTACAGGACGTGAACAAAAATGGAAACCAGAATGCTTGGGAGTTCCGAACTGCGAGTTGGTATTTTGGGGATGGGCTGCTGGCAGTTCGGTGGAGATAGCAACAGCTATTGGGGAGACCAGAGTCAAAAAGATGTGGTTGAAGTGGTCAGCATGGCGCTGGATAACGGAATTAATTATTTTGATACGGCGGAGATGTACAATGATGGTGAGAGTGAAAGATCCCTCGGATTGGCGTTAAAGGGAAGACGGCATAAGGCTATTATCGGCACTAAAATCAAACCTTCGAATACGAAATCCAAGACGTTAAGGGAACATTGCGAAGCAAGTTTGCGGCGCATGCAAACCGATTATATCGATTTGTATATGCTTCACTGGCCGATCAACGCCCAATCGATCTTACATTTTAGCAATGATGAAAGTCTGATAGCCGATCCGCCGACAGTAGAAGAAGTATTCCATACGTTAAAGGAACTGCAGCAAGAAGGCAAGGTTCGTTACATCGGCATCAGCAATCATGGAATAGAACAGATGGAAGAAGTCAGGAAAACCGGTGTACAAGTTGTTGCGAACCAGTTAATTTACAATCTGATCTGCAGAGCAGTCGAGACCGAGATTCTTCCGTACTGCGCTGACCATCGAATCGGTGTCATTGGTTATATGGGTTTGCATCAGGGCATTTTATCCGGAAAATATCGTTCGCTTAACGACATTCCGCAAGGGCGGGCACGATCCAGACATTTTCATTATAGCCGAGATCAAGGCTGCCGCCATGGCGAAGAAGGCGCGGAAATCGAATTGCAGCAAGCGCTGAATCATATTCAAGAGCTTGCGAACGATCTAGGCGTATCCGTCAGCACATTGTCTTTGGCGTGGGCGTTATCGAATCCGAAAGTCGCGACGACAATTTGCGGATGCCGCGACGTGCGGCAGTTAAAATCAAACTTGGAAGCGGCTTCGTATCTTTTGTCGCCTGTAGTTCGCGATCAGCTAAATGTAATTACAGCTCCGTTGTTGCATAAATTGGGTGATAATCCCGATTATTTTGAGAACAGCGGCAACCGTCGTATTCGATAATTTATACGATCCAAGAAATCAGTAGGAGGAAAAAAACATGGGAAACATAGAAGATCGTTTAAAAAGCCTAAATATTGAATTGCCTGAACCGGCGGCACCGGCAGCCATTTATATACCGGCTGTGACGGTTAACAACTTGGTTTATACATCGGGCAATGATTGCCGTAAAGATGGTAAACTGATATATATGGGTAAAGTGGGCAGCGATCTGTCGGTTGAGCAGGGGCAACAAGCTGCCCGCCAGACAATGATCAATCTCTTAGCCGTTCTTAAGAATCATATTGGGGATTTGGATCGCGTGGAGCGAATCGTGAAATTGTTGGGGTTTGTCAATAGCGCACCGGGTTTTGTGGAACAGCCTTATGTCATTAATGGCGCCTCCTCCTTACTTGAAGAAATTTTTGGGGATGCCGGCAAGCATGCAAGATCCGCGATAGGCGCTCCGGAACTGCCTTTTAATACGCCGGTTGAGATTGAAATGATTGTTCAGCTTAAGTCGTAAAAAAGGGACAAAAAAACCAGTAAAACAAAGGTTTTATCCGACTACAGCAGATGTTATCGGAAATGGGTTTAACAAAGGATATTGGATTGAAACTGTTATAGTCTACCGCAAGCAAAGAACCCGAACGATTGAGTTTTCAATCGTTCGGGTTCTTATGCTTCCAAGCGGAATGCTGGAGGTTTTTGGTGTGGTCGCACGGGCGCACCCATCGGCGGCGTTGTCCGCCCAACAACTTTACCGGAACAACCAAACGATCCATGGCGTGCCGCACAGCGTGATGAACGAGGCCAGCATCATCGAAACCATCGCAATGGAGCCGGAGACGGGACTATATTCCAACGCTTGGCGTATGCCGGCCGAGTGAGCGCTGGTTCCCAGGAGGACGCCGCGCGAGACGGGACTTTGAAAGTGGAACCACTTGATGATCAGCGGACCGACGAGGATGCCGAGCAATCCGGTAATCAACGTAGCAAGCGCGGTGACGGACGTAATGCCGCCGGTCATGTGGGAGACGGCAAGGGCGACGGGTGTCGTTGCGGAACGCGGGGCGAGGCTGGAGACGAGCTCCGCACGTAAGCCGAACAGGTGGGCGAGACCGGCCGATGTGACGATGGCGGCGAGGGAACCGCAGCTTACGCTTGCGGCGATGACATAAGCATGGTTTCGAAGCACGTCGAGATGCTTGTATAAGAGGACGGAGAGCGCGATGGTAGCGGGTTCCATCATGCCTGTGAGCCATTCGCCTCCTTTGTTGTAGCTTTCGAAAGACACGCCGGCGATTTCGACGAGCGCAATGACGGCAATCGGCGTAACGAGCAGCGGAGTTAAATACAGCTTAGGATACAGGCCATAAATTCGTCTGGACACCCAATAAATCGCAACAGTACAACCCAGCCATAAGATCGCTTCCATCACTCGACCTGTCTTTCTTTCCGGGCGGACAGCTGCTGGCCGATGAAACCGCTGCAAATCATGACGGCAAGCAGGCTAATGGCGATGATGACGACGATGGCGATACCGTGATCCGCCAGCAAGCTTTTGTAATCGATGATGCCTACGAAGGCGGGAATAAAAAACAGCAACATTTCGGCAAGCAGCCATTGGGAGCCCAATTCGATCCACTCCAGGCGAATGATCTTACACTTCAGAAGCGCGAACAACATTCCAATCCCCACGATACTGCCCGGCACCGGGATACCAAGCCATTGGACGATGACGTCCGCTATTTGGGCAATTACAACAAAAAACAACACCTGCACGCCTGTGATCAACCATGACTTCATGGATCGCACCCCTTCCGCCACTGATTACAGCGAGTATACAAAAAGGAGTTCCATATGTAAAATGAATATATAGAATCAAATTCATTCCATTTATTTATGGTTGAAAAAGGGGGATGCCGATGGAGTTGCGTCACTTGCAATACATCGCAGAAATCGTGCGGTGCAACAACTTTACCAGAGCCGCAGAAAATCTGAATGTTACGCAACCGACCATAAGCAAAATGATCCAAAATTTAGAGAAAGAATTGAATGCGGACATCTTTGTCCGGAGCGGAAGACAGATCCAATTGACGGATGTGGGCGAAGCGATCTTGCAGCATTCCGGTCCGATTCTGCAAATGTTCGAAAGTTTAAAAACGGAAATCAATGACCTGACCTTCTTGAACAAGGGCAGCATTCGAATCGGCTTACCGCCCATGGCCGGATCGAGTTTCTTCCCGGACGTGATTAAAAAATTCCAGGATCGTTACCCGGGGATCACGATGAAGATGGTCGAGGACGGCGCGAGCAAGATCGAGAGAAGCATCGAAGAAGGCTTGCTGGACGTAGGCATATTGTTATGGCCGGTCGATCAGGCGGTATTCGATTCATTTCCGATCGTGAGGGATCAGTTAAAGGTCGTGATGCATCCCGCACACCGGTTAGCGGACCGGGAGCGAATCGAGCTGGCCGAACTGGAACTGGAGCGGTTTATATTTTTTAACAGCCATTTCGCCATGCATGACCGGATCAAGAACGCATGCCGTTCGGCGGGCTTCGTTCCCCGCATCGTATCCGAAAGCTCCCAGTGGGATTTAATCAGGGAGATGGTAAGAGCCGACCTCGGCATCGCGTTTCTACCGGGCACCATTTGCCGATTATTAGATCCGAATAAAGTGAAAGCGATTTCCCTGGTCAGTCCGGAAATTCCGTGGCAGCCCGTGATGGCCTGGAGACGGGAAGGGTATCAATCGTTGGCCGCAAGAGAATGGATCGCGTTCACGAAACAAATATTTGCCGAGCCCACTTGATTTTCCATACATTTTTTGTAAACATAAGACTCGAAAAAGGAGTGATTGGATGAAAGCGCTAGTTCATGAAGGGAAGAACGGGTTGGAAGGTTTATCCATTCGGGAGATGGAAGAGCTGCAGCCCAAGGCGGGAGAAGTAAGGGTCACAATAAGAACGGCGGGGCTGAACCATCGGGATCTTTTTGTCCTGGAACGTCATAAGCCGACAGATCCGCCGCTCATTATCGGTTCAGACGGCGCCGGTATTATCGATGCCGTCGGCGAAGGCGTGACGCATGTCCAAGCCGGTGACGAGGTGATGATTAACCCGGGTCTCGGATGGAAGGTAAACAGCGATGCGCCTCCCGAGGGCTTTGAAATTCTCGGCTTGCCGACGCACGGCACCTTTGCGGAGAAGGTCATCGTGCCCGGCGACAATGTCGCCCCTAAACCTCGATTTTTAACATGGGAAGAAGCCGGCGTGCTGTCATTGGCTGCGCTCACAGCGTATCGCGCATTGTTTACGAGAGCCCGTATCCAGCCCGGCATGAAGGTGCTGATCCCGGGTATCGGCGGCGGGGCCGCCACGTTTCTACTTCAATTTGCTAAAGCGGCGGGCGCTACCGTGTATGTAACCTCCCGCTCGCAGGAGAAATGCAGGAAAGCCCTGGAATACGGCGCCGACCGGGCGATCGACAGCCATGAAGATTGGGGCGCGGCGCTTGACGGAGCGAAGGTGGATGTCGTCATTGAAAGCGTCGGCGCGGCGACGTTTCACAAGTCGCTTGAACGGCTGCGCCTGGGAGGCACCATAGTGACGTTCGGAGCTTCTGCGGGAGATGTCGTCCAACTCAACTTGCGCGACTTCTTCTATGGACATCATAATTTGCTGGGGACGACGCTGGGAAGCGGAGAAGAGTACCGGGATATGATCAAGTTTATTGAATCCCATCAAATCAAACCCGTGCTGGATCGGGTCGTACCGTTAGAGCAATATGCGCAGGCGTTCGAGCGGATGGAGCGCGCGGCGCAATTAGGCAAAATCGGATTTTATATAGGTTTCGGCGGCCAATAGACGGGCTTGGTTTTTCCTTCATTTGTATGAACATACAAAAAATATAGCCTGTTATGGTAAATTTGTTATATGAAAATATATTTCTTTCTTCGTATTGAGGCTGTATACTTCAAATCACAGTCAGGCTGTAAGCGTTTCCCTTTGTCGATTTCACTCTTTTTGAACAACGAATCTCAAGGAGGAATGGCCATGTATCGCTTACCGAACGGAGAAGAAATTTTCATCATCGACGCGCACATTGCATTATGGGATGGCAGTCAAGAGAACCAATTGAACGTTCAAGGGGATCAGTTCATCAGTTGTTTTTACGATTATCACAAAAACCTGAGCCCGAAAGAGCATCTTTGGCCGAAGGACAAATTTCTGAAATATGAGGCAGGCACGTTGATCGAAGATGTGTTTGTCAAAGGGTACAGCGACATGGCGATCTTCCAGCCGGTGTATTTGAAAGAGTTCTACAAGAACGGCTTCGGCGACTTCGATGCCAACGAGGCGCTTGCGCAGCAATATCCGGGGCGGTTCATCTGTAACGGAACGTTCGATCCGCGCCATGGAGAGCGCGGCCTGGAGCAGCTCGAGAAGGATTACGAGAAATACAAGTGGTCCGGCATCAAGCTGTATACGGCCGACTGGTACAAGGATTCGAAAGGGTATAAATTATCCGACGACTGGTCTTATCGCTACCTCGAGAAGTGCGTCCAGCTTGGGATCAAGAACATCCACGTGCATAAGGGGCCGACGATCACCCCGCTGAACCGGGATGCGTTCGATGTCGCCGATATCGACGATGTTGCAAGCGCCTTCCAGGATTTGAACTTTATCGTGGAGCACGTCGGACTTCCCCGGTTGGAAGACTTCTGCTGGATCGCGACGCAAGAGAAGAACGTGTACGGGGCCTTGGCGGTTGCGATCCCGTTCATCCATACGCGTCCCCGCTATTTCGCGGAAATCATCAGCGAGCTGCTGTACTGGATCGGCGAAGACCGGATTCTGTTCGGAAGCGACTATGCGATATGGGAGCCGGGCTGGCTGATCGAGAAGTTCATCGCCATGGAGCTGCCGGAAGATATTCAGAAAGAAACCGGCGCGACGCTCGATCTGAAGGTGAAGAAGAAAATCCTCGGGGAAAATGCGGCCAGATTGTACAACATCGACATCGAGAGCCAGAAGGAGAAACTGCGCCATTGCGAACTGGCGAAGACGATCGCGAGCGCTAATAAAATCGCGTAAGCTTCTTTACAACAGCTCACTCACAGGAGGTGCATGCTATGTTGATGACCAAGGAACAGCAGGTATACAAGCAGCTCGATAAGGTATATGATCCGGAGCTTGATCAGCCCTTAACCGAATTGGGGTTTATCGATCATACGAAGATCCATGACGATCAAGTGGAAGTCGTATTCCGTTTGCCGACCTATTGGTGCTCCCCCAACTTCGCTTTCATCATGGCGGAAGATATCCGGACCTGTGTCTCCCGATTGGAATGGGTCCGGGAGGTCAAAGTAAATTTGATCGACCACTGTGCTTCCGACGAAATCAATCAAGGGGTTTCGAAGGGGAAGCGCTTCAGCGAATCCACGAGTCAGTTCGGGGCGTCCGATGGAGATCTTGACGAGCTTCGGAGGACATTCCAAATCAAAGCGTTCTATGCCCGGGAGGAAAAGCTGATCAAGCATTTATTGGCTGCAGGCTGGTCGAATGAAGCGATCCTTGCGATGACTTTGGAGCAGCTGCATGAGCTCCCGCTCTCGGAAGAGGGAAGCGGCATGCGAGAGGGATATTTGGAGAAGAAAGCGCAGCTCCACCATTCCGGCGTTCAGGCGTTTACAACTCCGGAAGGGGATGCTTTGACACTGGAAGGATTCTCGGATTACTTATTGGGCGCCAAAAGGACAAGATTAAGCATGGAATTTAACGGCCACTATTGCCGCGGTCTGCTAGAGGCCCGTTACGATTTGGAAGCCACAGGCACGGAGATGTCATAAGCAGTGCAGTTCCATATGCTATCGGGAATGTTCATACATTCTTGATCATCATAAACAAAACACATTCAAAAGGATCGGTGATGAAGATGAGTAAAAAGGTGCTTATTCTAACTGGTGATGCCGTAGATTGCCTGGAAGTTTTCTATCCCTACTATCGCTTGTTGGAGGAGCAAATCGACGTGACGATTGCTTCGCCTACGAAAAAGAAGCTTCAAACGGTTTGTCACGATTTCCTTCCGCAAATGGAAACCTTCACGGAATTGGTCGCCTATAAAATCGATTCGCATGCTTCCGTCGACGACATTAACGCAGCCGATTTCGATGCGCTGATTATCCCGGGCGGACGCGCGCCGGAATACATCCGCATGAACAAAAAAGTACAAGAAATTACGGCCCATTTCCTGCAGGAGAACAAGCCGATGGGCGTCATTTGCCACGGTCAACTGGTGTTGACGACCGTGCGCGAGCATATTCAAGGCCGCTCGATGACCGCTTATACTTGCTGCCGTCCGGAAGTGGAAGCGGCGGGAGCCCATTATGTCGAGCAGATGCTTGTCGTTGACGGCAACCTGGTAACGGGTCATGCATGGCCGGATCTGCCGGGATTTATGAGAGAATTCCTCAATCTGTTGAATGTGAACGAGAAAGTAACGGTGTAATCGTTGTTCGAGCAGCTGGTTACACGTGATTGCTGACCTGGAACCAGTGCACTCTGGCTTGACACCGGAGTGCGCTGGTTTTTCCCATTTATCACTTTTGAGAAGGTTGGGTGATTCGTCTGCAATTATTACCGGAATTAGCCAAGAAGATTATCCATGAAGTGGAATCGGTCATGACCGAGCAGCTGATTGTTGTAGGCGGTCAGGGGATCATTATCGCATCAACGGACAAAAACCGAATTGGCTCTTTTCATGAAGGTGCGACGATTGTCATGAAGTCGGGTCATAAGCTGTACATTTCCGATGAGGATGCGAAGCGGTTAAAAGGGGTGAAGCCGGGAATCAATTTGCCGATTTATTACAACAAAAAGGTGATAGGCGTCATTGGCATCACAGGTACTCCTTCTGTTGTTGAGCCTTACGCGGAGCTGCTTCGGAGAATGACCGAGCTCATTATTAGAGAGGCCCAGCAGAAAGAGAAGGAGGAGTGGGAAACAAGGGGGCTTGAAGCCTTTTTTTACGAGTGGATTCATATCCAGGACGTGGATCAGGAGTTTATCGACCGAGGCCAAATCCTGGGGGTTTCCGTTGAGATTCCGTATATTTGCGTCCTTTTCCAAGTGGATGTCCATCACCGCGACGAGGTGCTGCGAGAAGCGCAGTCGCTGATGACCGACTTTTTTCAAAGAAGTTTTGAACGCGATCCGACCGATTTTTTCATTCGTTGGGGCAACGGCCAATTCATTCTGATCAAAAATGCCAAAAATAATAATTCGCCAACAAAGCTTTCCCGGGAATTGGCAAAATGGCATCAATATTTTAAAAAGCATTACGGCATTAATTTAGCCGTCGGCGTGGGCAAGACCTTCGAGCCTTTCAAAATGAATCATACGTACAACGAAGCGAAGAAAGCGTTGAAGGTGGCTCAAAAGCATCATGAAATCGTTTATTATGAAAATTTATTGCTCGATATCGTGTTAGAGGAGATCAGCGCAAAAACGAGGCAAGAGTTTATCGACCGGATTTTATCGGAAATTCAATCGGATCAAGAGCTTCTTGAGACGATCCATATTTATTATAAGCATCAATTGTCCATTAAAGATAGCGCCGATGCGCTTCATATTCACATCAATACGCTTCACTACCGCCTAAACCAGATCAAAGAGCTTACGGGCATTAATCCCAAATGTCCGGAAGGCATTACGTTATTTTTAATCGCACTTTCTTTATTAAAATTGGATAATCATTCAATAAATCAGGATCCGAATTGAAAATCTTTGTATGTTCGCACATAGTTATTTCAACGGGCAATTTCTATAATGGTGATAACGAAAGGGGGACTTCTCGTGATTACGGAAGCGATCAGAAGTCAGCTTATAGAAATTGTCGGAAGCGCCCAGTATCATGACTCGAATGAAGCGAAACTATCTTATTCGTATGATGCGACGCCGAACTACCAGGCGCTCCCTGACGCCGTCATCATGCCTAAGAACAGGGAACAAATCCAGGCGGTATTAAAAATATGCAATCAGCATACAATTCCGATTGTTCCAAGAGGCTCCGGCACCAATTTAAGTGCCGGTACATGTCCAACCCAAGGCGGCATTGTCCTTGTGTTCAATCATATGAATCGAATTTTGGAGATTGACGAAGAGAATTTGACCGTTACGGTTCAACCGGGCGTCATTACGAAGAAATTAATCGAAGCCGTGGAGGCAAGGGGCTTATTTTATCCCCCGGACCCAAGCTCGATGAAAATCTCAACCATCGGCGGCAACATTAATGAATGCTCGGGAGGGCTTAGAGGTTTAAAATACGGCGTCACGAAGGACTATGTCCTTGGGCTGGAAATCGTTCTGCCGAACGGAGATTGTATGCGAACGGGCGGGAAATCGCCCAAGGATGTGGCAGGATATGATCTAACGAAGCTGTTTGTCGGCTCCGAGGGGACGCTAGGCGTCGTAACGGAAGCGACGCTAAAGCTCATTCCCATTCCGGAAACGAAAAAAACGATGCTGGCGCTTTTTGAAGATCTCGACGCAGCGGCCAGTACGGTGTCGGCGATTATTTCAAACCGGATTATCCCGGCCACGCTCGAATTTCTTGATCAGCCTACGTGTAAAGTCGTCGAGGATTTCGCCAAGGTCGGTTTACCGACCGATGTGAATGCGGTGCTGCTCATTGAGCAGGACGGACCGCCTGAAGTCGTGGAAAGGGACATGGAACGAATCGCTCAAATTTGCAAGGACGGACATGCGAGATCCGTGAAGATCGCCCAGTCGAAGACGGAAGCCGAGGCATTAAGTACGGCAAGGCGGGCGGCGTTATCCGCGCTTGCGCGGCTGAGGCCTACGACGATTCTGGAGGATGCGACGGTCCCTCGATCGAAAATTAGCGAAATGGTGCGTGCCATTAATCAGATTGCAGAAAAGTATCAGGTAACGATCTGTACATTCGGTCATGCCGGTGACGGAAACTTGCACCCCACCTGCCTGACGGATGGAAGAAACAAGGAAGAGATGCACCTGGTCGAACAAGCGTTCGATGAAATTTTCCGGAAAGCGATCGAGCTGGGGGGTACCATTACCGGAGAGCACGGGGTTGGCGAGATGAAGCTGCCTTATTTATCGTTAAAGGTTGGAGAGGAAGGCGTAGCAGCGATGAAGGCGATCAAACAAGCTTTTGATCCGAACGGAATCATGAATCCCGGAAAAATGTTCGCAAGAGATGCCCGCAAAAGAGTGGTGATTAACGGATGAATCAGCAGGTGCAGAGTGAGATTCGACAGGGCTTTAAAGAACGGCTGGATTACGACGAGCTAATGAATTGTATGAGATGCGGCTTCTGCCTGCCGACGTGTCCGACCTATGGCCAAACCGATCAATATGAAGCGGCGTCTCCGCGCGGCCGGATCGCGCTAATGAAGGGGGTTGTCGACGGGGTCATTGAACCGGACGATGATGTGGAGAAGCAGCTGAACCTCTGCCTCGGCTGCCGGGCTTGCGAGCCGGTTTGTCCGTCCGGCGTGAAATACGGTCATCTGCTTGAGGAAGCCCGGGACGTGATTCAACAAAAGAAAAAGCATAGCATGCACGTGAAGGTGATACGGGGGCTTGTGTTTAAACAATTGTTCCCGCGCAAAGACCGGCTCAAACGCCTGCATTATTTTCTTAGGTTTTATCAAAAGAGCGGTCTGCAGCGCGTCGTTCAAAAAAGCAGATTGTTACGAATAATGCCTGGGAATATCGCGGAGCTTGAACGAACGCTACCGCCGATTGCCAGCGTCAGCGCGTTGAGCAACCGTCCTACCCATATCCCTGCCGAAGGACAAGCAAGGAAGAAGGTCGCTTTCTTCTCCGGTTGTCTGATGGATACGATGTTTATGGAGACGAACGATGCCACGATGAAGCTGCTTCAGAAGGCAGGCTGCGATATCGTGATTCCTCCCGGCCAAGGCTGCTGCGGCGCCTTGCACGCACACGGCGGAGAGAAAGATATGGCCAAGCAGTTAGCCAAGGCCAACATCGTGGCCTTCGAATCGCTGGATGTCGATTATATCGTGTTGAATGCGGGCGGGTGCGGCGCCTTATTGGTTGAATATGACCACTTGTTGAAGGATGAAGAGCAGTGGAGAGATCGAGCCGAAGCATTTGCCCGCAAAGTGAGGGATTTTTCCGAGATTCTTGTTGAGCTTCAATTTGCCGAAAGAGGACTTTCGCTGCCGGAGCAAGTCATTACGTATCAGGACTCCTGCCATCTGCGGAATGTCATGGGCACAGCCAGTGCGCCACGGACATTACTGGCTTCCATTAAAGGCGTTCACTATCAGGAGATGGAAGAGGCGGATCATTGCTGCGGATCGGCCGGGGTCTATAACATAACGGAGAAAGAAATGTCGATGCAAATCCTGGACTATAAGATGGAAAAGGTCAACAAAGCACGTGCGCAAACGATCGTAACGGCCAACCCGGGCTGTCTGTTGCAGATGAAACTCGGCATTATTCGCGAGGGAGCGGAGGAGAGAATGAGAGCCGTGCATCTGGCCGACCTGCTGCTCGAAGCGGTGGACAATTCAAGCGTTTCCTGATGGTTCTTTCTACAGAAATTATCCAATGTTCGGCATTGTTTTTTAGATAAATGCACATTTCATTCGGTTATGGCCATAGCTATACTTGTAAGTAAGCATTGGGAACGAACATCATGCGATTCATGCGTTTCAGGGTGGAAGGGACGAAAGAGAACTTCCGCCTTTGTTCTGTTGTAAGCGTTTCCTTTTGCTAACACCTTTCAAGGAGGAATGGCTATGTATCGCTTACCGAACGGAGAAGAAATTTTCATCATCGACGCGCACATTGCATTATGGGACGGCAGCCAGGAGAACCAATTGAACGTTCAAGGGGATCAGTTCATCAGCTGTTTTTACGATTATCACAAAAACCTGAGCCCGAAAGAGCATCTCTGGCCGAAGGACAAATTTCTGAAATATGAGGCAGGCACGTTGATCGAAGATGTGTTTGTCAAAGGGTACAGCGACATGGCGATCTTCCAGCCGGTGTATTTGAAAGAGTTCTACAAGAACGGCTTCGGCGACTTCGATGCCAACGAGGCGCTTGCGCAGCAATATCCGGGGCGGTTCATCTGTAACGGAACGTTCGATCCGCGCCATGGAGAGCGAGGCCTGGAGCAGCTTGAGAAGGATTACGAGAAATACAAGTGGTCCGGCATCAAGCTGTATACGGCCGACTGGTACAAGGATTCGAAAGGGTATAAATTATCCGACGACTGGTCTTATCGCTACCTCGAGAAGTGCGTCCAGCTTGGGATCAAGAACATCCACGTGCATAAGGGGCCGACGATCACCCCGCTGAACCGGGATGCGTTCGATGTCGCCGATATCGACGATGTTGCAAGCGCTTTCCAGGATTTGAACTTTATCGTGGAGCACGTCGGACTTCCCCGGTTGGAGGATTTCTGCTGGATCGCGACGCAAGAGAAGAACGTGTACGGGGCCTTGGCGGTTGCGCTCCCGTTCATCCATACGCGTCCCCGCTATTTCGCGGAAATCATCAGCGAGCTGCTGTACTGGATCGGCGAAGACCGGATTCTGTTCGGAAGCGACTATGCGATATGGGAGCCGGGCTGGCTGATCGAGAAGTTCATCGCCATGGAGCTGCCGGAAGATATTCAGAAAGAAACCGGTGCGACGCTCGATCTGAAGGTGAAGAAGAAAATCCTCGGGGAAAATGCGGCCAGATTGTACAACATCGACATCGAGAGCCAGAAGGAAAAGCTGCGCCATTGTGAACTGGCGAAGATGATCGCGAGCGCTAATAAAATTGCGTAAGTCTTATTTGATTCATCATTATGAATGATGATGGGGTGATGATATGCCGGCACGGATCGCATTAGCGGTCGTGGTCGCAGTTTTGGCAGGCGTGTGGACTTCCTTGAGCATCATGTGGGGATGGGTTACGTTTGCGGCCTTCGTATCATGGGCATGCTTTTTTGCCGCAGGCGGCGGAGGGAAAGGATTGCAAACGACGTTGATTACGAACTTTAGCGGTGTCGTTTGGGGGTTCCTGATCATCCAGTTTTCGAATGTCATCACCTCTTCCGCAGGTTTGGAATCAACCGTCGCCTTAGGTGTGGCGTTAGGCATCGTTGCCGGCGTCATGTGTCTGGTATCGAAGGCCGCTATTTTATCGTACGTCCCGGGCGTATTTCTTGGAACGGCCACCTACTTCGGAACCGGATTAAATTTTACGGGCAGTGCCGTTGGGTTAATCGTGGGCGCCCTTCTAGGCTACGTCTCGGCGAAAGGCAGCGAGCTGCTGACAGCCAAACCAAAGGTACAAGCGGAACCGAATAGAAATGTAGCCGGGCAGCCGTAATCGGTTATTGGTTACAGACGCGGGGCTGTCCCAAGCCATATTCCTGGCTTTGGGAACAGCCCCTATTTATGGTTCAACGCGCTGTTCAATCCAGTTTGCCGCCGCTTCCATGAACTCATCGGAATCGTTCAAGAACTCCGTGCGCACACCTTCCCGATGCGCTTGTTGACCGCCGATAGAGTGAAGGCTTTTCAAGAAAAGGGGCTTCTTCCCTGGTGCTATTGCCCCGATACGGAGGAGCAGGTGGCATATGCGCTCGATTGCGGGGTCACGCTTCTGACTTGCAATAATCCATTGCCTGCAATACGCAGACTTCAAGAGATTAGATAACGGTTAGTATCGAGAGCCGTGGGCCTTCAATAATTGGGGGCTTGCGGCTTTTTGTATTCGATCAGGCGAAGATGTCACGGTATTTCGGAAACAGCTGACCCAAGACGGCTTGAAATTGCAGAGAAAAGTTGCAGAGTGGTATATTGTGAACCGTATCACAAATAGTGGTAAAGCGTGGAGAGGAAGTTATTGTTAATAAAAACGAGATTGCAGTTTGAAAAAATGAAAAGGGAATTGGACTCATCCAATTCCCTTAGGTGTAGTCCGAAGACATCCACCGCTATTCCGTATATATACTATACACTTCCCAGCCAAACTATGCAAGAAGCTAAAGGCGGATAAATGCTTTAAGTAAATTTATCTTGTTTCTTGTGTCCGTGTAAAGAATTAGATTGTATACATTAGTGGGAATCTGGTTTCGAAAGTTGTTAATAATGCTTTCAAAGCGTGACACTACCTTTAACAAGTCGAGTTTTGGCGTCTTGAAATTTTTTTGCAAGTACACTACCAAAATCAAATAGTCGGCTATTGTATTGAAGGAGATATTCTGTATGCCAGCAGGTTCAAGGATTTATCACAAGAAACAAAGTTGCCGAATTCACCTAGACTTATTACTTCAAAAATAGCCCAGATAGGAACAGGTTCATCATTATGTTACCCCCTCTAGCTCCATCCTATTATATCATTTTTTTAATAGTTGGTGTTCAGCTTTTCGAATTCAAAAGAGCAGGCAGGCTGACCTGTGGATAGCATCGCAGGCCTCTCAAAATGAACGCCGTGCGGATTCCCCGGTTTCAGCAAATAGCCCCAAATGTTATCCAGCCCGTAAAAGATCACGGTTAATTCTCCGGCATCATGTTCCCGGAAGAAATTATGGTAAAAGCATTTATGCACCCGCAGCACATATTTCTTCTCTGTATCCACGACGATTTCATGCGTGAATTGATTTTCTCCGTAATGTTTGATTTGTTGGTCTTGGAAATCTTCCCGATACGGGCAAAGGGATTGGGGTCCAGCTTTAAGAACAGTCTCATGAAGAACCGCTGCTTCTCTTGTGTTCGCTCGATCAAGGCATACCGAATCACATTCCGCCACTGGTCCTCCGCCAATACCGGCTTAAGCACTTTATAAGAAGCTAGAACAAGGGAGGATATCGCAAGATTAAAAACGGAAGGTCGATCGATGGCCCAGTGCTGATTCGTCTTCACAATCTCCTTGTACAGCTCCTCAATTTGCCGCACCAGCTTGCGGTCTACCTTTTGACTTAATCCTTTCAAATATTGCTTCTCAACGATGCTTCGCAGTACATGTTGCATCAACATTCGAATCCGTCCTCCTATAGTTTAATTTGTATATCCAACCTTGGCTAAAGGGATGAAAAAAAATCACAATTGCAGCAAGGCGATGAGCCTTGTTATATAGCGGATATCCGCTTCCATCAGTTCAATGGCATTATCAAAGCCTGCTTCCACAAAGGATGAAAGTCCGTCCCTCTCCCTTGATCCGTTTCCCTAATTCCCAAAGCTGCTTCTGCTGTTCCAGCTGCGATAAATTATGGCGAAGCACGGCAAGCGCATCATCCTTAGGGAGCATATGGATTCATGCTAATCCCAAAGTAAAGTCGGATTTTGCCGAATGAGGAGGGGTGCTCAGTGAATGAAGCAGCAGTTCATTGAAATGGACTCTTCCAGCATCCGTGATCGCGTAAATTTTGCGAAGCCGCGCACCTGTACGCTCTTCCGCCTCAGCCGCAATAAGGCCTTCCTCCTCCATCTTGTTCAGCGCTTAATAGATCGAGCCTGAGAGAATGTTCGCCCGGATCATGCGGCAGTGTCAATGGTTCAATCACAAATATATGGATAACCCGGTAAACACCGCTTCGAAGAACTTTGGCCCATCTTCATGCAGCAACATATTGACACCCAAAATTCGTATGTGTTATATAGAAATAAGGATTAGCACTCTGATGATTGGAGTGCTAACCCTTAGCCGTGTTAAGTATTTCATGATTTATATAGGGAAAGGGGACCTGATCGTGGCCAAAAAACAGTTTAAAGCAGAATCGAAACGATTACTGGAAATGATGATTAATTCCATCTATACACAGAGAGAAATATTTTTGAGAGAGCTCATTTCGAATGCCAGTGACGCCATTGACAAAATATACTACAAAGCATTAACCGATGATCAATTGGTATTTAACAAAGAAGATTACTACATCAAAGTAACGGCGGATAAGGCAAACCGAACATTAACCATCTCCGATACGGGGATTGGTATGACGCAGGAGGAGCTTGAGAATAACCTGGGGGTTATTGCCAAGAGCGGCTCACTGGCATTCAAGAAAGAAAATGAATTGAAAGACGGGCACAATATCATCGGTCAGTTTGGGGTTGGATTTTATTCGGCTTTTATGGTGGCCGATGTCGTTACGGTCATCAGCAAAGCTCTGGGCAGCGATGAGGCTTTCAAGTGGGAATCCAGGGGTGCGGACGGATATACCATTGTGCCGTGCGAGAAAGACGCGGTAGGTACGGACATTATTTTGAAAATTAAAGAGAACACTGAAGAGGATCAATATGATGAGTATCTGGAAGAGTACCGGCTCAAAGCGATTATCAAAAAATACTCTGATTTCATCAGATACCCCATCAAGATGGATCTGAAAGGCTGGAGACCTAAAGAAGGCAGCGAAAATGAATTCGAGGATTATTACGAAGAACAAACCGTGAATAGTATGGTCCCGATTTGGAGAAAAAATAAGAACGAGCTTACAGCTGCAGATTATGACAATTTTTATACGGAAAAACGGTATGGTTTCGATAAGCCGCTTAAGCATATCCATATTAGTGCCGACGGTGCTGTGGTCTACCAGGCCATCCTCTATATCCCGGAGAATCCGCCGTTCGACTATTACACGAAGGAATATGAGAAGGGGCTAGAGCTTTATTCCAACGGCGTGCTGATCATGAATAAATGCTCCGATTTGCTTCCTGACTATTTCAGCTTTGTCAAAGGGATGGTAGATTCCGAAGATTTATCGCTGAACATTTCGAGGGAGATGCTGCAGCATGACAGACAATTAAGTCTGATCGCCAAGAACATTAAGAACAAAATCAAAAGTCAACTGCAAAGCTTGTTGAACGATGAAAGAGAGAAATACGAGCAATTTTATAAATCGTTTGGCAGACAATTGAAATATGGGGTATACAGCGATTACGGAGCAAATAAAGAAGTGCTGCAAGACCTCTTGATGTTCTACTCCTCCAAGGAGAAGAAGCTGGTTACCCTGGATGAATACGTATCGAGAATGCCTGAGGATCAAAAGTACATTTACTATGCCTCCGGCGAATCGCTTGAAAGAATTGAGAAGCTCCCGCAAACCGAGCTGGTAGCCGATAAGGGCTATGAAATCCTGTACTTTACCGATGATATCGATGAGTTCGCCATCAAAATGATCATGACCTATAAAGATAAACAATTCAGGTCGGTATCGAGCGGTGACTTAGGCATTGAATCCGAAGCTAATGAAAATCAAGCCGATGCAGAAGAGAACGATAACAAGGACCTCTTTGCACATATGAAAGATATTCTGAAGGACAAAGTGAAGCATGTCAAAGCGTCTAAGAGACTGAAAACTCATCCGGTATGCCTGTCTACGGAGGGTGAGCTAACGATAGAAATGGAAAAAATATTGAAGGCCATGCCTAACGCCCAAGATGTAAAAGCGGACAAGGTCTTGGAAATTAACGTCAATCACGAGGTATTTCAATCCTTAAAAGCCGCATATGAACAAGATAAAGAGAAACTGAATCTATACACCAACCTGTTATACAATCAGGCACTCCTGATCGAAGGCTTGCCGATTCAGGATCCCGTAGAATTCACCAATGATATTTGCAAAATCATGGTTTGATACGGTAATTAAATCAGCAACGAAAGTAACCCGATACTGGCGCAAGCCGGTACGGGTTATTTGTCTTTTACAGCAATGATAAAAAATGCTTGAAATTTACAAAATCCAAAGTATAATTATAGGAATAATGATGAAATATATCTGAATTTTGTCTACCGGATCACTGGAGACACAATATGGCCGTTGGCGTATTGTGTCTTTTTTGCTATTTGGCAGATAGCTTACTCGGTTTGCAAGCTGCGGTGCCGGACCATTTTTATTCTCGGAGGGGGATTATATGAAGCTGCATTTCTCTTGGTTTACACCGACCAACGGAGACGGAGAACGGATCGGATTGAAGAAACCGGAGAGGGAACCGAACCTGAATTATATCGTCGAAGTGGCGAGGGCTTCGGAAAGAGCCGGGTTTGACGGGATTTTAATTCCGGTAGGAACTCCATTCCTGGATTCCTGGATGGTCGGGTCGGCTGTCGTTCATCATACCTCTACCATCCGTCCGTTAATCGCGATCCGTCCGGGTTTTATCGCGCCTTCGCTTTCCGCCAAAATGGCTGCAACGCTGGACCGGTTCAGCGGCGGAAGAATTGACATTAATATTGTCACCGGAGGCTCGCCCGGCGAGCTCGGGCAGGACGGCGATTTCCTTCCCCATGATAAGAGATATGAACGAACGGAAGATTTTATGGAGGTGTTGTGGAAGCTCTGGGAAGAAGAGAAGACGGATTATGAGGGGCCTTATTTCTCCTTAAAGGATGCTCAGCTCGTCCCCCGCAATATTCAATCCAAAATACCTGCCTATTTTGGCGGGTCTTCGGATGCGGGCAAGGAGGCGGCCGCCCGATACGGCGACGTCTACTTGCAGTGGGGGGAAGATGCCCGGGAGGTGGCCGAACAAATCGAGGATGTCCGTTCAAGGGCCGGCAAGTATGGAAGAACGCTGGAGTTTGGCATCCGCATTCATGTTATTGTCCGGGACACAGAGAAGGAAGCGTGGGAAGCCGCCGACAAGCTCGTTTCCGACATTGACCCGTCGGTCGAGCTAAGAATGAGCGAGTATTACCGGGAGGCCGATTCGGTGGCCCAGCAGAGAATGAACCGGCTGCTGCAAGGGGATTACCGGTTCGGCAAGCACAAATGGGCAGGCATCGGCCGCGTTCGCAAAGGGGCGGGTACGGCCGTCGTGGGAAATCCTGAACAGGTCAGGGAAGGCTTGCAGGAGTATATCGACATCGGCGTCACGCATTTTATTCTTTCCGGGTTCCCCCATTTGGAAGAAGCCGAACGGGTCGGGCAATTATTGCTGCCGCAATTCAGAAATCAACGAGTGGGCAACGTCAGTTTGGCATAATGAAAGGGGAGTCCGGTGTGACACTGACACGAGGCGAACGCTTTATTCAAAGCCTTAGAGATGAACGAAACGTTTGGATAGACGGGCAGCGTCTGGACGATGTGACGGCACACCCGTCGTTCCAGGGCACGTTAACGACGATCAAGCATTTGTTTGACATGTTGGACGACAAGCAAATTCAAGCGCAAATCGGGTTCCGAAATGCCGAAACCGGTACTTATGCTCATCATGCATTTTTGGTGCCTGCAAACCGGGAGGATTTGAAAAGGCGGCGTGCCGCGTTTTCCTACTGGGCGACCGAGACCCACGGCGTGATGAGCCGCTTGTCCGAATTTGCCCGTTCATTGGTGACGGGCTGGTATGCGGCGCGGCACGAGTTCACTTCGCTGGATCCGCATTTCGCCGATAAAATATCGCGGTATTACGAACAGGCGAGGGATCAGGATTTATTTCTGACGACTGCGCTGCTCGACCCGCAGATCGACCGGACCAAAAGCGCGGGCGAGCACCGGAATCCCGATTCCGTGCTGCGTATTGTCAAAGAAACGGAGGAAGGGGTGGTCGTCCGGGGAGCCAAGATGATTGCAACAGCCGGCCCCTACGCCCATGATTTTCTCGTTTATCCGTACTATCGGCTAAAAGAAACCGAGCGGGAATACGCCCATTTCCTGATTGTTCCCGCTAATCTCCCCGGTTTGCACATCATATGCAGAGAATCCTTCGCCTCCCTTAGCGGCGACGATCATCCGCTAAGTGAAAAATATGATGAGATGGACGCCGTTTTGTTTTTTGACGATGTGCTGGTTCCTTGGGAGCGCGTTTTTCTGAAGGGAGACATCGACGGAGTCTGGAAGCTGCGCATGAACCGGACCGCCGGGGCGCTCGCGTTCCATCAAACCGTCGTTAGACTGCTGGCGAAGCTGGAGTTTGTCACAGGGGTGTCGGTTGCAGTCGCCCAATCGATCGGAGCCGACAGCTACCAGCATGTTCAGGAAAAGCTGGGAGAGCTGGTTATTCAGGTGGAAAGCATCAAGGGGCTCCTGCTCGCTTCCGAAATTCAAAGCAGCCGCACCGATGCAGGAATTGAGCTTCCTTCGCTGGGGCCGATTGAAACAGCCAGAAATTTGGGCGCTTGGTATTATCCCCGGGCTTTGGATATTCTGCAATTGATCGGGGCGGGCGGCTTCATGCAGGTTCCGTCCAAGCTGGAGGATCTGAACGGACCGCTCGGAGACATGATGAAGACTTACTATGCGGGCAAACAGCTCGATGCGGATCATAAAGTGCGCTTGTTCAAGCTGGCGTGGGATTTGGTCGGGAGTCCGCTCGGCTCCCGTCATGAACTGTACGAACGGTTCTATGCGGGCGATCCGGTACGCACTTATGCCAATCAATATGTAAACGCCGATAAATCCGAGTTGGAGAGTCGGATGCGGACATTCCGGCAAACTCATTATGGAAAGGAGGCGGAATCCGATGAATCGACAATCGCCGGGCAGCAGCTATCGCGCACGACTTTATGACGGAAGAAAGGTGTGGGTGAATGGCAGGGATGTAGCGGATGTTCCGAATCATCCCGCTTTTAAGGGAACGGTGGACACCGTCGCTTCTCTGATCGATCTGCAGGAGCAGCCGGGAACCCGGGATGCTTTGACCTTTACCAGCCCGGCTACCGGCAAACGGGTGAACGCGGCCTTTCTCGTTCCCTACGGCAAGGAAGATATTCTGCACCGCCATGAGGCTTTTCGGATATGGTCGGACGCGACCTTCGGGATGATGAGCCGGATATCTGAATATTCCCGGTCTCTGCTGACCGGATGGTATGCAAGCCGAAACCGGCTGGGAGGGGCTTCGGACCATTTTGCAGATAAAATCACCCGTTACTTTGAACAGAGCAGAGACTTGGACTGGATGTCCACCACAGCATTTCACGATCCGCAAATAGACCGTTCCAAGGGACCTTCCGATTCCCCCGACCCGGACGCCTACTTGCGGATCGTGAAAGAGACGAGCGACGGCATCTGGGTCAGAGGCGCCAAGATGGTGGCCACAGCCGCCCCCTATGTGGATGAAATTTTCATTTACCCGTTCCATCGAAGATCGTCCGAAGACTTGCTCTACTCGTCCATGTTTGCCGTTTCGGCCGGCGCTCCCGGACTTCATCTCGTATGCCGGGAGCCGTTCGCTTCGGAACAACCGGAAGAACACCCGCTCAGCTCCAGGTATGACGAGATGGATGCTGTCCTTATTTTCGATGATGTGTTTGTTCCTTGGGAACGGGTCTTTATCAAGAACGATCCTGAAGCGATCTGGAAGATGAGGATGGATCCGGCCGTAGTCGCCTTAAGCCAGCATCAAACGGTAGTCCGGTTGATCAGCAAGCTGGAATTTGTAACGGCGGTCGGCCATGAAGTCGCAACAACCATCGGGGTCACGCATCATCTGCATGTTCAGGAAAAGCTGGGCGAGCTGCTGGTGCAGCTGAGCACGATCAAGTCGCTTCTTGCCGTCTCCGAAGAACTGGCGAAGCCGGACGCTGATACCGGAGTATGGCTTCCGGCCATCGAGCCTCTAACGACCGCCCGCAATTTGGGCAGCCGTTACTATCCGCGGGCGATCGGTATTTTGCAGCATATATGTGCCGGCGGCTTGATGCAAACGCCTTCCACGCTTGCGGAGCTGGACGGTCCGCTAGGTCCGCTGCTGCAAAAATATTACCGCGGAGCGTCCAGCCCTGCGAAAGAACGCGTGAGGCTGTTCAAGCTGGCATGGGATTTGATTGCGAGTCCTCTAGGCTCGCGCCACGAGCTTTATGAGATTTTTTACTCCGGCGATCCGGTGCGGGCTTATGCGGCGCAGTATTTGGGGTATGACCAGACAAGGCTCACGGACCCGGTTTGGAAGCTGATCGGCCAGCCCCTGAATGAGGTGAGCGCAAGATGAGTATGCAGTTTTCTGTCTGGGGCTCGAATATTGCCGGCGGATTTCTCCGTTCCGGAATCGAGCAGGATAAGGAAGCAAGCTTCGCTTATAACCTGAAGCTCGCCCAGCTTGCCGACCGTCTCGGCTACCATGCAATTTTGCTGCCCGTTCGTTATATTGGCGGTATAGGCGGGGGAGATTCTACCAACGGTCAACTCGACCCGGTCACGCTGGCTGCGGCGTTGGCCGCCGCTACCACCCAAATTCGGTTCATCAGCGCCGTGCTGCCGGGGTTTATTCCGCCGGTAACCTTGGCCAAGATGGGGGCGACCATTGACCATATCAGCTCGGGCCGATGGCATGTAAACCTGGTAACCGGCTGGTTTCAGGAAGAGCAGGAGATGTTCGGCGTACCTTGGATTGCGCATGAGGAGCGCTATTCACGCTCGGAAGAGTATATTGAAATTTTGAAGGGGCTTTGGCAGCAAGAAGCGTTTACCTTCGACGGCCGTTATTACAAAATCAAGGAAGGAAGACTCCGGCCTGCCCCCTATCAACAACCCTACCCCGCCATATTTCAGGGAGGCAACTCCCCGGCGGCCCGCAGTATGGCCGGCCGGTTATCCGATTGGTATTTCATTAACGGTGCGCCGCTGGATGAAATCAAGGAGCAGATTAGAGAGGTTCGGGAAATCGCCTCCTCCTACGGCAGAACGGTCCGATTTGCCGTCAATGCGTTCGTCATCGCAAGAGCAACGGAACAGGAGGCGCAGGAAGAATACCGGTTGATCCTCGAGCAAGCCGATCATGCCGCTGTTCGGGGTTTTCAGGAAAAGGCGAAGGGCGCCAAAGGAATGTGGGGCAATGCCTCGACGGTCAGCGACTTTGTCGCCAATAACGAAGGCTTCCGCACGGGGCTGGTCGGCTCCTACAGCCAGATCGCGCAAAAGATCAGGGAGCTTGAGAGCGCGGGCGTTCACATGCTGCTGAGCGCATTTCGGTTTCCGCTGGAAGAAGTTGTTCGTTTTCATGATTACGTATTGCCGCTTACGTCATTTATCAAACAAGGGATGGATGCCCGATGATTACATTAAAAGAGGTCAGTAAAACGTATCGAACGAAAGATGGCGATTTCTCAGCTCTCGTTCCCGTGTCTCTGGAGGTGGGGGAGGGGGAAATATTCGGAATTATCGGGCAAAGCGGCGCCGGGAAATCGACGATTTTGCGGATGATGAATTTGCTTGAGAAGCCGTCTACCGGGTCGGTCATTGTAAACGGCCAGAATCTGTCGCAATGTACGCCGAGGGAGCTTCGCGTGGCAAGAAGATGGATCGGGATGATCTTTCAGCATTTTTATTTGCTTCAAAACCGGACAGCAGCGGACAATATTGCGTTCCCCCTGGAAATTTCCGGCATGTCCAAAAAGGACCGCGAAAAGCGGGTAAAGGAATGCCTGGAGATCGTCGGGCTTGAAGATAAAGCCTCCTCCTATCCGGCCCAGCTAAGCGGTGGACAAAAGCAGAGGGTGGCTATCGCGCGGGCATTGGCTACCGAGCCCAAGGTTTTATTATGCGACGAACCGACTTCAGCGCTCGATCCTCAAACGACCGGCAGCATCCTCGAATTTATTCGCGACATTAATAAGCGTTTCGGCATGACGATCGTGCTGGTCTCCCATGACATGGAGGTGGTCAAGCAGGTTTGCGGAAAAATCGCTGTCGTGGAGAAGGGAAGCCTTATTGAAACGCTGGATTTGGGAAGAAGGGACCAGCAGCCAAAGACGGAAATCGCCAGGCTGCTGCTTGGAAGCCGTCCTGAAGTGTTGAAAGGAGTCGGTGCGTATGTTTGACAATCTGTTCTCCTTAGCACCGGAAATCGGGCATGCCATCGCAGAAACCGGGCTTATGCTGCTCATTTCTGTAAGTGCTGCCGTTCTGATCGGCATACCTATTGGTGTTTTTCTGTATTTTACCGGCAGCGGACAAATTTATGAGCGGCCGGCGCTGTTTCGAATCACGAATTATGTGGTGAATACGATCCGATCGCTGCCGTTCATCATTTTGCTTGTAGCTCTTATTCCGATTACAAGAACGATTGTCGGAACGACGATTGGCCCGGTAGCGGCAACCGTTCCTTTATCCATCGTCTCAATTGCCTATCTGTCCAGATTGGTGGAGCAATCGCTGCGCGAAATCCCTAAAGGAATTATTGAAGCGGCGCTGGGCATGGGCGCGACGCCCCTTCAGATTACGTGGAAGGTCGTGCTGGCCGAAGCCCGTTCGGGAATCCTGTCGGGAATTACGATTACGACAATAAGTCTTTTATCCTACACGGCGATGGCGGGCATTGTAGGCGGCGGCGGCATAGGCGACCTGGCGATCCGGTTCGGTTACTACCGGTTTCAGACGGACGTCATGATTTTTACAGTCATTTTATTGATTGTGTTCGTTCATATCATTCAATTTACGGGAAATACGCTGGTCAAACGATTAGATAAAAGATAGGAGAGCATGTCTATGAAAAAAACTTTGTCCTTGCTCATAACCCTTATATTATTCACCCTGATGCTGGCCGCATGCGGTCAAGAGAAGGCGCCGGAACCATCGGCCGATTCGAAGACGGGCGGCAGCAGCCAACCATCAAGCCCAAGCAAACCTTCAGATGAAAAGAAAGAAATCACCTTTGGAGCAACTGCCGGTCCCTACAGCGATCAAATTAAACTAGGCATCCAGCCCATTCTTGAAAAGAAAGGCTACAAAGTGAAAATCGTCGAGTTCAACGACTATATTCAGCCTAATTTGTCCTTGGCTGACGGCTCCTTGGACGCTAATGTGTTCCAGCATATCATCTATTTGAAAAATTTTGCTACCGACCGGAAGCTGGATTTGATCGACTTGGACAAAGTGCCCACTGCGCCTATCGGCATTTATTCCAGGAAGCATAAATCGTTAGACGAAGTCACTGAGAATTCGAAGGTTGCGCTGCCGAACGATCCGGCCAACCAGGCGCGGGCGTTAGTGATGATGGAGCAATTCGGGTGGATCAAGCTGAAGGATGGTTACGATCAGATCAAGGTTTCCGAAAAAGACGTTGCCGAGTACATAAAGAAAATCAAGCTTCTGCCGATTGAAGCCGCCCAGCTGCCGCGGTCGTTGGATGATGCCGACTATTCGTTTATTAACGGAAATTTTGCTTTAGCTTCCGGACTATCTTTAACCGAGGCGCTGGGTTTGGAGAAAACGCCGGATCAATACATGAACCTCATAGCAATCAAAGCCGCCGACAAGGATAAAACGTTTGTTAAGGACATCCTGGAAGCCTACAAATCGGCAGAATTTAAACAGGTGACGGAAACCAAGTTTCAAGGCTTCGTCAAACCCGATTACCAAAAATAAAGAAGCCTACTGAAGCCGGCGCACCCATTATAGGGGGCGGGACCACCGAAAGAAGAAAAAGCCCTCCGCAGGAGCGAAGGGCTTGGATAACCTGTCGTGCACAGGTCTCAATCCCATGCAGCAAACTTGATGCAGACCGGCTTGGACACTTCCAGAACAGGCCCGGCAGGGAGAAGCTTCCCTGTTTCCGCATCCCGGGTAAACGTTACGATGTTGTTGGAATCCCGGTTGGCCGCCAGCAAGAACCGTCCATCCGGCGAAAGCGCGAAGTTGCGCGGATGTCCGCCGAGCGTGGAGGCATGCTCAACTAAAGCGAGCTTCCCCGTGAACGGATCGATCGCATAAACCGCGATGCTGTCATGTCCGCGGTTGGAGCCATACAGGAATTTGCCGTCGGGAGAAATGTGGATATCGGCGCATGCATTGTCTCCTTCGTAAGCGTCAGGCAGCGTAGAGACGGTCTGGATTTCATGCAGCGCCCCTTGCTCCTGATCATACGAGAATCCGGTGATGGTTGCGTTGAGCTCATTGATCACGTACCCGTAAGGCAATTGCGGATGAAACGCAAAGTGCCGCGGGCCTGACCCGGGCGCAATCCGGACTTCCCCGTGAGGAATCAGCCGGCGGGCCGGGACATCCAGCTTATAGATCATGAGGCGATCCAAGCCCAGGTCGGAAGCGACGGCAAAGCGGTTGGAGCGGTCAACGAAGACGGAGTGCGCACGCGGCCGGTCCTGTACGGGCAGGATGCTTGCGCCTTTGTGCTGATGGATGTCAGACGTCGGCCCCACCCGTCCGTCCTCCATCACCGGAGACAGACCGATCATGCCGCCGTGATAGCTCGACACCATGATGCACTGGCGGGTATGATCCAAGGTGATATGGCAAGTCGGGGACGGCACCGTCAGCTCCTTGTTTAACAACGACAACGTTCCGGTGGAAGGGTCGATATCATAAGCGGCGGCAGCCCCGCAGCGCTGGCCCTTAGCGTCCGTCCCCTCGGTTATGGCGTACAGCTTCAAGCGGTCTTGATCCACATCCAGAAAAGTCGGGTTTTGCAGCCCGGAAGCTTGATCGACGATCTCGAGACTTCCGGTATCTGTATCGAACCTGCAGGCGTATAGCCCGGGATTAGCGGAGTCCGCATAGGACCCGATGAAAGCGAGGACCTTCTTCTTCTTCTCCATCGAAACTCACCCTCCGGTTCATTCTGTCATATACGCATTATCGCAAATCCGCATGCGGCTGGCAAATGAGCTCCAGCGGCTGTTGACCGTACTATTATTACCGGATAATCGTTTCATCTGGTATAATGGAATGAAGTTACACGCGGGGCTTCATTCATCTTCATCCTGGGAGGGATCGATCGCATGGATTCAATCGTCTTCAGTCAGCTTGCCCTTAACCGGAGCCGCACGCTGGCGGTTGTGGCCGAATTATCGGAAAAGACGGCGGATGTGGTGCCGAACGGATTCAACAACAACATCCGCTGGCATTTGGGGCATATTCTGACGACCCAAGAACGGCTCGCTTTCCGCTTGCTCGGAGAACCGCTTGAGCTGCCGGAGGAGCTGACGAGCTTGTTCGTCAACGGCACGAAGCCGGCCGACTGGCAAACCTCGCCGCCGGATCTTGCGGCCTTGCGCCAACTTCTGGAGGAACAGCCCGAACGGCACCGTCAGCGCCTTCAAGGGCGGCTGAATGACAAGCTTACGGTAGCTTTTAAGGAGTTCACCCGCCTGGATGAAGTGCTGATGTTCAGTATCGGCCACGAGGCGACCCATGCCGGTTACATCATGGCTCTGAAGAAAGCGGTAGCCGCTCAGTCGTAGCGGACCGTACAAAAAGCCCGATGGAATGTCACGTACATTCCATCGGGCTTTTGTTTGCCGCACGCAAGTTTTTGCGGCAGGCTACTTCCAAGGCAGCAGCTTGTTCTCCAGCCACTGCAGGCTGCGGTTGAACAGGAGGCCGAGCAGCGATAACACCACGACGCCGACCATGAGCTTGGTCGTAATCATCAGGTTGCCGTAGTGCAGGATCATCGAGCCGATGCCCTGCTTGGCCGCAATCATTTCCGCGGCGACGAGCAGCAGCAGGGACGTGCCGGCCGCCAGCTTGAGCCCGGCAAAAATGACCGGCAGCGCGCCGGGAAGAATGACCTTGCGGATCACGTTCATATGGTTGGAGCCGAAGCTGACCGCCGCTTTAATCAGGATCGGATCGACATTCTTCACACCCGAGAATGTGTTGATGACGACGGGGAAGAAGACGCCGAGCGCGATAATGGTCACCTTCGGCAGCTCGCCGATGCCGAGCCAAAGTACGATCAGCGGCAGAAGGGCGATCTTCGGGATCGGATACAGGGAGAACAGGATGGGGGTTCCCATCGCCTCCGCCCAGCGGGAAAAGCCGAGCAGCAGTCCGATCACAATGCCGATGGACGCGCCAAGCAAGTAGCCGAGCACGATACGGTACAGGCTGGCGCCCGTGTTTTGCAGCAAATCGCCTTGAGTCAGCAGTTCCCAGCCCGCCGCAACGATTCCCGTCGGTGAAGGCAGGAACAAAGGGGAGACCCATTCCAACCGGCAAACAATTTCCCAAATTATGAGCAGCGCGGCAATCCCGGCCACGGAGGCGTAGCCGGGAACCTTCTGCTCCAGAAACGCCACCCGGTTTTTAATATGTTTTCTCGTTTCTCCCACTTGACTAACCCTCCTTCAGCGCGTCCTGGGCGTCATGCCGGATCAGGTTCCAAATTTGTTTGACGTAATCGTCGAATTGAATCCGGTATTGCTCATCGTCCCGGCCTGTTTTCGGCATGTCGATTCGAATGATTTCCTTGATTCGTCCGGGATGACGGGAAAGCACGATCACGCGGTCGGCCAGATAAACGGCTTCCTGGATATTATGGGTGACGTACAGCGTGCTCAGTCTCGTGCGGTTCCAGATGGTGAGCAGCTCCTCCTGCATCAGGGTGCGGGTCTGCGCATCCAAAGCGGAGAACGGCTCGTCCATGAGCAGCAGATCCGGTTCGATGGCAAGCGCCCTCGCAATGCCTGCGCGCTGCCTCATACCGCCGGAGAGCTGCTTAGGATAGGCCTGCTCGAAGCCGGTCAGCCCTACCATGTCGAGGTAGTACTGGCCCTTTTCCTTCAGCTCGCTTTTGCCCAGCCCCATTTCTTCCAGGCCGTACACCACATTCTCGAACACCGTACGCCAGGGGAACAGAGCAATCTCCTGAAACACGATCCCAAGACGCGGATCGTTCTGCTCCGCGGACAGTCCTTCGAAATAAACGCTTCCATCGGTGGGGGACAGCAGTCCCCCCACGATGTTCAGCAACGTTGACTTCCCGCAGCCGCTAGGGCCGACCAGGACGACGAATTCCTCCCGGTCGATGGCGAAGTCGATCTGGCTGAGGGCGGTGACGTCCCGCCCTTTTTTGTCCCGAAACGTTTTGGTGACTCCGTCGACGACGACTCTCATGCTGTCCTCACTTTCCTACGGTTTTCAATGCTTCGTCAAGCAATTCCGTATTGACGATGGTTTTGTAGTCCACCGCTTGTTCGATCATTTTAGTTTTCAAGTACCACTCGACCTGAGTTTTGATGTCTTCGGCCAAGAGCTTTCCGTCACGGTCCATGTAAGGCAGACCGAGCTTGATGTTGTCGGCAGGCTGATCGGTGTATTTGGCAATGATGCTGATGACTTCGTCATAGTTAGCGCCCGGTTGAGGTTTGCCGTCCTTTTGCACGAGCACCGCATCGTAGTAGTAGCGGGACGCTTTGACGTACGCCTTCATGAAGCGAACGGCTGCGTCACGATTGTCCGCGAATTTCTGCGAGAAGAAGAGACCGGACGTCTGGTATTCGATTTCGTCGCCCACCTGCGCAATGACTTTCCCATAGCCTTCCTTCACAACGGCTGTAATATTAGGCTCGTTGAGGAGCACGGCGTCCACCTGTTTGCTCTTCAGTGTTTCCATCATCGCGCTCACTTTGCCGAGCGGCACGAGTTCTACGTCGGCCAGTGTCAGGCCGTACTTTTCCAGCAGACGGCCGGCCATGTAATGGAACGTAGAGCCGGTTTGGGTAATACCGATCTTTTTGCCCTTCAAATCCTGGATGGAAGCTACCGGAGAATCTTTGTGTACCAGTAAAGCGGAAGAGGAATAGCCTTTCTGCTCTCTTCCTTTATCCGCGACGATGAGCAGCTTCTGGCCCCCGGCGATCATATTGTAAAGACTTGCGGTAATTCCCGTAGCGCCCACGTCCACGCTTCCCGATGCGGTAGCAACGGCGATCGGCTGGGCCGCTTCAAACCACCGTGGACTCGCTTCGATTCCTTCTTCTTTGAAGAAGCCTTTTTCCATGGCGATAAACAGTGGAGCGGAGCTGGTAAGTTTCAGCATCCCGATCTCCAGTTTGACGGGTTTGACTTCCGCCTTTGGTGCGGAGCCCGCCGCCTGGGGAGCTTCTTCTTTTTTGCCGCAAGCCCCTAGAACCGCAACCATGACCAGCATGGCCGCAAGTAGCAGTGCGAAGTTCTTTTTCATTTTGTACCCTCCTGAATGCGATTTAAACTGCGAAATTTACATGATTCGACACTTCGGAGAAGGAATCCTTCTGTAAAATAATTCCTTCAACAGTTTGTCATAATATTGGATTTGAACAGGTCTTGGAAGCATAGTGTACACGAATACCCGCACCATAACTCAATTTAATACGGAAGTGATGAAAACTAGCTTGAGATAAGGGAAATTGGCCACATGAAAAATAACGCTATGCCCTTCGTGCAGCTGAGCATGAACCGGGGACACCTTATTATTCCAATTGTAGGGTGAAAGGAGTCAGGACGGGCCTCTTTTTCTTTCGAAAGATCATGCCGGGTGCAGCATGTAAGCGAGCCCGGAAGACAAGCCGTTCACTGCTGGTTTTTAACATTTCATGCTTTTAATTTAACACTTCACGCACAGAGCTATCACAGAGAGATCAAATCCATGTAAAGTTTTATTAAAGCGCTTACATTAATTCTAAGGGGGCTTTCGACATGAACATACCTAAACAACTGGAAAACCGCGCAATAGCCAAAGTGCAATCCGCCGCTGTAGAGATCGGCAAGCTCTTGGAAGGACACGCATGGTCTGAACGGTCAGAGGATATTCGGGTATTATTGGACCAGTTGCTTCAAAATGATGAATACTTCCTGGTTGTCGAGCATCACGGACTATCCGTTCTGCACACAAACCGGCTGCGCGAGGGGACGGTCTTCAACGATGTCGTTGGCTTGGCGGCTGCGCAAACGGACAAGCCGTTAGCTCAAATTTATCACCGTAACACCGGTGAGGTTATATTGGATGTTTCGACTCCTGTGAACATTCCGGGGGCGGGAGCTTCGCCTTATAATTTGCGGCTGGGTGTGATCGTGCAATCCTTATCTTTTCAGGCAACCTGGTACACCGTTTACAGTATTCCCTTGCTGATCGCTTTAGGCGGCCTCGGGCTGGCCGATTCGTGGGGGGAACGCGCCGGGGCGGGCCTTCTTGTGCTGGCGGCGTTCGCCGGGACGGGCTTGTATTTTCATCGAACGGTACTTCAAAGCTTGAAGAGCTGGATGGGCCGCATGAAAGCCATTTCTTCCGGCAAGCTGATGCCCGCTTCGGCAGGCTCCAGGCGCAATGAGCTCGGACAAGTTTCGTTTGAGATCAACAAAATTGTGATAGGGATGAGAGCGATCTTGTCCGACATGAAGGAGGCTTCCTCCACCGTGAATAAGATCGGGTCCGAGCAGGCCGACGAAATTCGGCAGCTGCTGTCTTCGGCTGAGCAGCTGGTAGCGAGCATGCAGGAAGTGAGCGCGGGAGCGAATGACCAGCTGCAGCTCATCGAACTTAACGGCAGCCGGATGCAGCAGATTCACGACAGAGTCAGCCGGGCCGGTCAAGACATGGAGCTTTCGGGCAAGATATCCGAGGAGGCCCGGACATCGTCGCATGCCGGGCTGGAGAAGACGCTGGAATTGCGCAATGACATGAATGACCTGCAGGAAACGAGCAAGCGGAGCGTGAGCTCGATGGAAGAGCTGGAGCGGCAATTGCAAGAAATGAGAGAGTTCATCTTGTACATGCGTGAAATTGCCGAACAGACGAACCTGCTCGCGCTGAACGCCGCGATTGAGGCTGCGAGGGCCGGCGAAGAAGGCAGAGGATTCGGGGTCGTTGCCGGCGAAGTGAGGAAGCTTGCCGTTACATCCAATGAGGTAGCGGAACGCGCGATCGGGCTGACGCACAATATGGCGCTGAAATCGAAAGAAGCCGCGGATGCGGTGAAAGCGGAACGGCTTGCCGTAGAACGGGGAATCCGAAGGATTGGCCAATTGAGCGATATGATTCGCCTTGTGGCCGACAAGTGCCGCCTGACTGCGGAGCAAGCGTCCGCGCATTCTGCGGAGATGCGTGAAATTCAGCTTGGGCTTCATTCGATGGAAAGCAGCATGCAGGCGATTCGGGATATTTCTCAACAGTTCACTGCGTCCGCCCAAGCGATGGCGAGCAGCGGAGAACGGCATCACTTGGCTACCGAGCTTATTGCGCAGCAAGCGGATTTGCTCAAAAGCATTTCCGGAAATCTGCAGAAAATTACCGGCCGGTTTGTGATGGAATCCTGAAGCCGCCCGCTGTAAGCGAGTGGATCGAAGCGTACGGCGGGATGAGGCCCCGCGTCAGGACCGCGGGCGGTTGGCCCGCAAGAAATAGTTGGACGATGCTTGGGGATCGTGTTATTCTTTGTACATAATTGAATCATTTGCTCGGGTAGATGTCGAACGGGAGGCTAGCCATGCCGGCGTTCGGCGAACAGGGAAGTCCGGTGAGAATCCGGCACGGTCGCGCCACTGTAAGCGGGGAGCGGCTTCCATGATGTCACTGTCCTTCAGTTGGTTTAGGGGGGGCGGTTGGGATGACGGAAGTCCGGCTTCGATCCGCAAGTCAGGATATCTGTCTAACCCGAGAACACCGTCGCCTACGCGAAATTAGGAGAAGGGGGAACGGCAATCCGTCAGGAACGTAATATTGCCTGCAGGTTCATGCGTATCGGCATCCCTTCATAGAGAAGGGGTGCTTTTTTAGTTTAAGGAAGGTCAGTTTCAAGAGAGGGGAATAGGACAACAGATGAAGAGTAACAGATGGATCAACAAGATAAGCATGGTCCTGCTAAGCTGGTGCTTGCTCATATCCATGCTTGGCGGGCTGGCGCCTGCGTATGCGGATGGAGCGGGGAGAGGGCTTGTCACGGTTCCTCAGGCTATAGACGATGCGGCCGGCTACATCCTGGATGCGAATGGAGGCGCGCTTTCCGATTGGGATGCTTATGCGCTGGCTGCAGCCGGGAAGCAGGTGCCGGCCTCATATTTATCATCCGTCCGCGAGCAGCTTCAGCAGAACGGCGGACGTTACAGCAAGGTAACGGACTATGCCCGGATTGCGTTAGGCGTAAAGTCGGCCGGAGGAAACCCCGAGCAGATCGCGGCCGGGTCGAGTTCGTACAACCTTATTGAGGGCATTTATAACAGCGATGTGCTGACTGCCCAGGGAACGAACGGCGCGATTTATGCGCTGCTGGCCTTGAGCGGCGATGCTTATCACATTCCGTTAACCGCGAAGTGGAATCCCGATAAAATCGTGGCATGGCTGCTCGCGCAGCAAAATGCGGACGGCGGATGGCCGCTTGGGGC
This sequence comes from Paenibacillus sp. JCM 9796, assembly GCF_055379675.1. Lineage (NCBI taxonomy): Bacteria > Bacillati > Bacillota > Bacilli > Caryophanales > Paenibacillaceae > Paenibacillus > Paenibacillus sp. JCM 9796. The sequence continues at coordinate 1,825,478 of NZ_AP043723.1, read as the reverse complement.
CGGAGGGCCGAGCAGCATCGACATTACAGCGTCTGCTGTGAACGCCCTGGCCGCTCATACCGCGCACACCGGTGTCCGGCCGGCGATGGACCGCGGCATTCAATGGCTGTCCTCGCAGCAATTAGCGAACGGCGGATTTTCGGAGTATGGGGAAAATGCGGAAAGCACCGCACAGGTCATTCTCGCGTTGTCCGCTGCCGGACTCGACGCGCGCAGTTCAGGCTTCGCGAAGGCGAACGGCAACCCGCTTACCTATTTATTCGGTTACCGGCAAGGCGACGGCGGATTTGCCCATGTGGCCGGCGGTTCTTCCGACGGATGGGCCACGGTGCAATCGCTTGTGGCGCTGGCGGCCTTCCATACGGCTGTCAACGGTGACAGCGGATCGTATGAGGCGATCCTGACCACAGGGGGCGGAGCGCCTGCCGCAGCTCGCGTGACGGTTCATGTGGAAGGCCCCGCCGGTACGATCGCCGAAGGCTCCGCCATAGTGGGGACTGCCTATGAGGCTGTGGCTCAAGTGCTGCATGCGCAGGGGGTTCCTTTTCAAGAGAGCGACGGCCATTTCATTCATACGATCAACGGAATTTCCGGTAAAAGCGACTACAGCACCTGGTGGGGGTACAATGTCAAACGCCAGGGCTCCTGGGATTATGCCCGCACGAATAACCTGGGCATGGCTGACTACTCCCTGCGTAACGGCGATGACATTTATTTGTACTATACAGGCATAAGTACCGCATTGGTGGATTCGATTAAGGTGGAGCCGGCGATGCCGGTTGAAGGCCAGGCAGTAACGGTTCAGGTCTATCGGTCGGTATGGGATTATGACGTTACAAGGGACGAGGTCGTCACGGTTGCCGCCAGCGTTTATGTAGAATTGGGCGGACGTAAGGTGGAGACGGACGCAAACGGATACGCGTTGTTCCCGTCCGGCTTGCCCGGCGGCACCTATCAAGCGGTTGTAACAGGCTATCAAGACGGGCTTGCGCCGAAGATCGTCAAGGATTCCAAGACGATTCAGGTCGGAACGGCGGCGATTCAAATTGAAGGAGCTTCGGGCACTTATGCCGAAGGGAAGGCGAGTTCTCCGAATTTGCTGGAAAGCGTTGTGCGGCTTCTAGATGCCAACCAGGTTCCTTACGAGCTTGAACACGCCAGCTTCGGAACGTACATCCAATCCGTCGGCGCTGATGCCGGGGCTTGGCTCTATGCGATCTACCGCCAAGGCAAGTGGAATCCGGGAATGGTCGGCGCGGATCAATATACGCTGCAGCCGGGGGACCGGGCGGTCGTTTATATTAGCGGATTCGACGCGGAGTGGAACTCGTCGACGTATTTGGTCGATTCGATTGCCTTGAATCCTGCACAGCCTAAGGCTAACGAATCGTTCACCGTTACGGTGAAGAAGACGCTCGCGGACAATAAGCCGGCTTCTCCCGCAGCCGGCATTCAAGTGAAGATCGGAAGCTTGACCGCCACAACAAGCAGTGAAGGCATCGCCACATTCGCCGGATTGCCTGCAGGAACCTATACCCTCGATATATCGGGCTATGTGACCGGTGAGGCGCCGAAAGTGGTACATACCTCGCAACCGGTGACGATTCAACCGAGAACCGGGGGCGGAACAGACGGAGGAACGGGTCCTGTCGTCAATCCTGTCGTATATGTGTCCGTAACCGGGGACAGCAGCATGGGGACGATCCTGCCTTCGACCTCGGTTTCCTTGCAGAGCGGCGACACGCCTTATTCCATTCTGATCCGGGCCCTGGGCGCAGGCCGCGTTCAATCGTCCGGCTCGGGCTCGACGGCTTACGTCCAAGGCATTGACGGACTGCGGGAATTCGACCGGGGGCCGCTAAGCGGCTGGATGTACGCGGTCAACGGCACCTACCTGAGCACAGGGGCGGATTCCACGTCCTTGAAGCCGGGCGATACGGTGGCGTGGCGTTATACGCTGGACGGCGGCAAGGATTTGAATGCCGGCGCGGGTACCGGAGGAACGGGCGCTGTCGGGGTACCGGTGGCGCCGACCGTCCCGGCGGCTGCCGATGTGGTTCAGAAGCTGGAGATGCCGTATAACAACCGGAAGCCGATCCATGAGATCGCGAAGCCGGCCATTGTCTTGAACGCAGACAAGAAAATGACGGCGAATGCCGCCGATACGCTCAAGAAGGACTTGGCGGCCAATACGGTGAACGTGCAAAAAGCGGCAGCTGCCGATACCGAAACCGTCATTGCCGACGCCAAAGCGGAGGTTCAGCTCCAGGTTCCGGCCGGTGCGCTTAAGGAAACGACGAAGCTGACGGTCAGCGAGCTTCCTTCGGCTTCGGCCGGGCGGAACGAGCTCGTTTCCTCGATGTATGAGTTCGGCCCGCAGGGTCAGTCCTTTGATACACCGGTACAAATTTCGATTAAAACGCCGGTTGCCTCGGTAAGTCTGGATCAGTTGGCGCTGGTGTGGCTGGATGAGCAGACGGAGCAATGGATTCCGATTCCGGCCGTCATCGATGCCGAGACGGGAACGGTTACCGGATGGGTGAACCATTTTACGAAATTCGCGGTTATCGACAAGTCCAAAGTGGCGCCGGCTGCGGGCATAGACGTCGGACCTTCCATCGAACGGGCGGCCCAATGGCTGAAGGGCGGCGTGGAGCTGAGCGACTGGTCGGCCTATGCGCTGAGCAGAGCCGGCGTGGCCGTTCCAAACGATTACCTCGCTTTGGCTTCCGCCAAGCTGAAGGAGAAGAACGGCGAGTTCCGGAACGTCACCGACTATGAAAGATTGGCGCTAAGCGTACAGGCGGCAGGCGGCAATCCGGAATCGATAGGCGGCTTCAATCTGATCGAGCGTATTTATAATAACGAGCGGATGGAAGTACAGGGAAGCAACGGCCCGATTTATGCGCTGCTGGCTTTGAACGGAGGCGCTTATCGCATTCCGGCCGATGCGAAATGGACGACCGGGAAGCTGGCGCAGTGGATCCTCGACGTGCAGAATGCGGACGGCAGCTGGCCGCTTGTGAAGGGCGAGCAGGGAAATCCCGACTTAACGGCTGCGGCGCTGGCTGCCCTTACCCCTTACCAAGAGCGGACGGATGTGAAAGCCGCCATGGAGAGGGCGGTTAAATGGCTGGGCTCCGTGCAGTCCCCGGACGGCGGCTTTGCCCTGAACGGTGTGGAGAATGCGGAAAGTACAGCGCAAGTGATTTGGGGTCTCTCGGTAAGCGGAACCGACCCGGTGAACAGCCCGTATTTCAAGTCCGGCAAGCAGAGCATGCTGGCCTGCTTGCTCGGGCTGCAGCTGAGTAACGGCGGTTTCCCTCATGAACGCGGAGGGGAAGCGGAGGTCATGGCTACGGAGCAGGCGTTAATGGCGCTGGGAGCGTACCAAGCCTATGTGAATCTTGATCGGCAGGTGCCTGCCGCCCCGGTCTACGCCGACCAGACGGACATTGCCTCCTGGGCGCTGCCGTTCGTACAGAAGGCGTCTATTTACCGGATCATGGAGGGGACGGGCGGATCGGTACCCGTTTTCGAACCTAAACAAAAAGTGACCCGCGTACAATTTACCGCAATGCTGCTGCGGATGATGGGCGAAGCGCCTCTGGCCGAAGCAACGACGGATTTCGCAGATGTCGCTCCGGATGCCTGGTACGCAGGCTATGTGACCAAAGCGGTGGCGAAGGGCATCGTGCAGGGCGTAAGCGCGGATCGGTTTGCTCCGGATGCCGCCATTTCACGTCAGGAGATGGCTATCATGCTGGCAAGAGCGCTGCAATTGCAAGCCACAGGCGCCGATTCCGCCGGATTTATCGATATGAGCGAATCGTACCCGGATGCCGTACCATTCATTCAAGCCGTGCGCGAGCAAGGGCTGATGGAAGGCGACGAAGCGGGACGGTTCCTGCCGCTGGATTCGGCAACACGCGAGATGGCTGCGGTCGTAGCGGTAAGAGCCTATGAATTGACAAAAAAGCCGTAATCGGTGAGGATGAAAAGAGCCCTGTTCGCAAGGGGCTCTTTCTTTCCTTTTCATGTCAGGAGGATCCTAGATGTATCGATTATTTCTGCTGGGAATTGCCGTGATGACCGCTCTCTCCGGCTGTGGGCCGCAAGCGCAGCCTTCTGCCGGCGCCGCCTCGCAGCCCCCTGCGCAAGGGGCGGCCGCGGACAACGCTGCTTCGCAAGAAGCAGCCCGGCCTGCGGAAGCGGCGGTTAAGCCGCCGGAGCCGCCGGCGTCCGGGCAGGCCGAGCCGGATGCCGCCAAGCCGGAGGCTGCGAAGCCGCCGGAAGCAGGCCCGTCCGCGGGCCAGGCCGCGCCGTCTGATGCAGACGCCGCCCAGCCGCCCGCCGCTGCGGCCGCGCCGCCGGCTGAGCAAACGCCGCCGGCCCCTGTTGCTGCGGCAGCGCCGGTGCATAACGCGCTAACCGTCACCATAACCGGGGACTCGAAGCGCGGCGTCCTTCTGAAGGAAGGCTCCGTGCCTTATGAGGAAGGAATGACGGTGATGGACGCGCTCAAGCAGGCAACCAAACAACATAAGATTCAGATGGAATTTCAGGGCAAGGGAGCTTACGCATATGTGCAAGGCATCGATAACTTATATGAATTTGACGAGGGCCCCAAAAGCGGTTGGGTCTACAAGGTGAACGGCAGCGCGCCCGGCGAAGGCGCCGGCGCCTATAAGGTAAAGGCAGGCGACAAGATCGAATGGCTGTACACGCTTGATCTGGGCGAAGACGTGGGAGCGAAGCCGAAATGAACAGCGGCTTCCGGTCCTTTCACCCGTTTCCATGCTTCTTCTATTTTATAGGCGCTATGGTTCTCGGCATGATCGTGACCCATCCGGTTTATATCGCGACCCTCTTGCTCCTTCTGGTCGTGCTGGTTGTCTTGAATCGGGAGCTTCGTACTTTGCTAAGTATGCTTACCTTTTTTCTTCCCATTAGTCTGCTGTATGCGTTGATCAATCCGTTGTTTTCCCATCGGGGGAGTCATATCCTGTTTTATGCGTGGGATCAGCCGGTTACGCTGGAATCGCTCGCGTACGGCTTGTTTGCCACCGTCAACCTGCTGGTGCTGCTGGTCCTGTTCATTTCGTATAATGCGGTGATCACGCCCGCCAGGTTTTTGTATTTGTTCGGGTCGCTGTTTCCGAAAATTGCGCTGCTCATCGTCATGGCGATGCGCTTTGTTCCGCTGCTGAAGCATCGGCTGGCCGGCATTTCGTCGGTTCAGCAGATGAAGGGGATCGACCCCGGTCATGGCAGCCTGCGGATACGGATGACGGACGGCATGAAGCTGCTGCAAATTTTGCTGGCGCTCTGTCTCGAGGAAGCGCTGCAGACGGCCGATGCGATGAAAGCGAAGGGGTACGGCTCCGGCCCCCGCGGACGGTATGAGGAATTTAGAATGCGGCCCCGGGATTGGGGCTTGTTCGGGCTGCTGCTCGGTTTGTTTACAGGCTGTGTCGTGTTCCGGCTTCTTGGTTATGGGACTTACCGGATTTTTCCGTCGCTTGAACCTGTAACGCTGCAGGGCTGGGAGACGTTGTCGTACGGGTGCTTTGCGCTGTTCGCGGCGGTGCCGGTCATCATGGAAACGAGGGAGGTGTGGGTGTGGCGATCCTGGAAATCCAAGATTTGAGCTTTCATTATCCTGCGGGCGAGCGCGCGGTTCTCGACCGGGTCAACCTTGCGGTGGAGCCCGGTGAGTTTGTGCTTCTGTGCGGGACTTCCGGCTGCGGCAAAACGACACTGCTCCGCCATATCAAAAAGGAGCTGGCGCCCTTCGGCGCGAGAAGCGGGGAGCTGCTGTTTCAAGGCAAGCCTCTCTCGTCGTATGACGACCGGTATATATCGAGAAATATCGGCATGGTGCAGCAGAGCCCGGAGAATCAGACGGTGACGGACCGGGTGCTGTCGGAGCTCGTGTTCACGATGGAAAATGTCGGGTTTCCGTCCGATCTGATGCGGAGGCGGGCGGCGGAGCTGTCCCATTATTTCGGACTGGATGCGCTGCTGGGCAAGCATGTCTTTGAGCTGTCAGGCGGGCAGAAGCAGCTCGTGCAGCTTGCTTCCGTTCTGGCTCTGCAGCCGCAGCTGCTGCTGCTCGACGAGCCGACGGCGCAGCTCGATCCGCTGGCCGCACGGGAGCTGATCCAACTGCTGCACAGGATCAACCAGGATCTTGGCTTGACGATCATCGTCGCCGAGCACCGTTACGAAGAGCTGCTGCCTGTCGTGGATCGGGTGATCGCGATGGAGAACGGCGCGATCCGGCACACGGGAACACCGCGTGAAGCGGTCGGGGCGCTCTGGACGGACGAGGATGAGAGATGGAAGGATTTTGTCCCGCCGATTCCGAGTCTGTTTCTGCAAGTGCAAGAGACCGACAGCCCGCACGAGGCGGTGCCGCTGACGGTCAAAGAAGGCCGGCAGCAGCTGCGTCGCCTGCCTGGCTTCGGGGCTGCCCGGCAGTCGGCTGCCGCGGATTCGGCGTCGGGCCGTGCGGCGCAAACGACGCGGCCGGAGGGGCCGGTTTTGCTGGAATGCAGGGAGCTGTACCTGCAATACGGCCCCAGGGATGCCGCGCCGGTGCTGAAGCATGCTTCGCTTCGCGTGTATGCCGGCGAGGTGCTGGCGATTCTGGGCGCGAACGGTTCCGGCAAAACGACGCTGCTGAAGGCCATGGCCGGTATGCTGAAGCCGCAAAAGGGAAAGCTCTTTTTTCAAGGGAAAGACCTGGGCAAATGGAAGCCCCATGAACGCGCCGCGCGGATCGGATTTCTCGATCAAAATCCGCTAACGTATTTTATCGAGGACACGGTGGAGCTGGAGCTTCGGCAGGCGGCGGCCCGTGCGGTACACAGGGGGACCGGCTCAGCCGAAGACACCGCGGACATCGTCAACAGGCTGGGACTGGGACGCGTGCTGGAGCGGCACCCCTACGATCTAAGCGAAGGGGAACGTCAGCTTGCGGCGCTCGCCGCGGTGCTGCTGTCAGGCCCCGATCTCCTGCTGCTCGACGAGCCGACCAAAGGGCTCGATCCCGCGGCCAAGCGCCGCTGGGGAGAGCGGCTCCGGGAGCTGCAGCAGCTGGGCAAAACCGTGGTCATGGTTACGCACGACGTGGAATTTGCCGCGGAATACGCGACCCGGTGTGCGATGATGTTTGACGGGATGCTCGCGGCCGATGAAGCGCCATCGTTGTTTTTTCGCGATAACTTGTACTATACGACGGCGATGTGCCAGCTGCTGAGGGAGGTTTGACATGGCGCGCGTCCGTTTCGCTTCGGCTGTCGTCATCCTCTTGTTTTTCGGCTCGCTCGCCTATATGGCGTGGGCGAACGATGAGCAGTATTTGCCCATCGCCTTATTGTTGGTGTGCGCATCGATTGTGCCGTTCTTCCTTCGCTATGAGAGTCGGTCCCTTCAGGCAAGGGAAATCGTGCTGGTGGCCGTACTTTCCGCAATTGCCGCCGTCGGGCGCGTTCCTTTCGCCGCTTTGCCGAGCGTGCAGCCCACATCGTTCGTGATCATCGTCTCCGCTCTCGTGTTCGGTTCCGAGACGGGCTTCATGGTCGGGGCGGTGGCCGCGCTGGTCTCCAATATGTTTCTGGGACAAGGTCCCTGGACGCCTTGGCAAATGTTCAGCTGGGGCATGATCGGCTGGACGGCCGGTATGCTGTATCAGCGGGGCTGGCTGAAAAACCGGTACATGCTGATCGCCTTCGGGTTCGTCTGGGGCATCTTGTTCGGGTGGATCATGAATATTTGGCTGCTGGCGGGCATGGGGCAAGATTTGACCTGGGCCTCGGCTCTGGCCGTCTATGCCTCCAGCTTTTACTTCGATTTGGCCCACGCGCTCAGCAATGTGTTTTTTCTGGCCGTCTTGGGTCCGGGGTGGATTAAAATTTTGGAACGGTACAGGTTGAAGTACGGCTTGCTGGATAGCCAGGGCTGGTCATGAAGTCATATACGGCCGCGGACGATGCGTCTGTGGCCTTTCTTCCGCACCCTGGATAATCCGCAAGATACCAAAGTGGATTCCGCAACATCCTTCATAGAATTGCTTGACGGGACGGTCTATAATAGGCTGGGAAAATGGTTGGTTTAACGGTTGTGTTAACGAGGGTTGGAGGAGACTATGTCACAATCAGGACAGAGCATGCTGGTGGAAGCACTTGAATTTCTCTCTGCCAAGAGAATGGACGGTAATGACCCGTGGCCCCAAATATCGGAGCCCTGTGCCGATGTCACTTCTCTCGTATTTATCAAGGGGGGGCGGGGAGAGAGCGTTATCGAGAATGTGACCTACTCCGTCAGAGAAGGGGATATCGTCATCTGCCATCCGCTTGTGCCTTTTCAGCTTCGTTCTTCAGCAGATCATCCGTTAATGATCATTTATTGTACATTCTCGATTCATGTGTCCGGAAAAAACAAAGGACAGCTGCTGGATGCCGGCCAATGTCCGGTCGTACCTCTTCGCAATAACCTTCGCGCGATGGGCAATTATTTCGAAGCCATTGTTCACGAGTATGAGCATCCTTCGGCAGGGTCCAGGGAAATCGTAAACAGTTTAATGAAAACGATTACAATCATGCTGATCCGAATGCTTGAAGCGATGAAAGTCCCCGAATACACGTCGATCACTCAAACCGTAAAAGAATATATCCAGAGTCATTTCGAACAGGAATTAACGCTTAATGATTTGGCTGAGCTGGTATATGTCAGTCCGTATCACCTGGTCCACACCTTTAAGAATGACGTCGGCATGGCGCCTATCCAATATTTGATTCATTGCCGGATCGAAGAGGCCAAGCGTCTGCTGCGGAGTACGGAATTGTCGGTCAGCGACATTTCATTTCGGGTCGGCTACCCTAATTCCAACTACTTTAATCAAATTTTCAAAAAGATGGCGGGAGTCACCCCGGGCAAATATCGAAGCGATGCGAGGCGGTAGCTCCATCACGCGGGCTGCCGATGCAAGTAAATAGACAGGATGCTGGAGGGCTTTCGGATGCTTGAGCTGCAGGGTATCAGCAAATCGTTCTTAAACAATAAAGCCTTGGATAAAGTCAATTTTTCTTTACAAGCAGGCGAGGTGCATGCGCTTATCGGTCCGAACGGCGCAGGCAAATCGACCTTGATGAAAATATTAACCGGCATGTATGAGCCAGACGAAGGGGCTATCCTGCTCGGCGGACAACCGGTTCAAATTCGGTCTATTCTGGAAGCGCAAAAGCTTGGAATCGCCATTCTTCATCAGGAACCGATGCTCGTTCAGGATATGAGCGTCGTCGATAATATATTTCTCGGTGTCGAACCGCGGATTGCCGGCATGATTCCGAGATTCCGCTATATGAAGGAAGAGAGCAAACGATTGCTCAAAACGTTGGGAGTTCCCCTTCACCCCAATACGCCCGTGAGAAATTTATCGTACAGCCAACAATTCGTCGTTGCCATCGCTAAAGCGCTGTCGTTCAAATCTAAAATTCTTATCATGGATGAGCCGTCTTCCTGTTTATCCGAGTTCGAGAGCGGGCGTTTGTTCGACGTGATCCGCAAGCTGAAACGGGAAGGGGTGGCCATCGTCTATATTACGCACCGCATCAAAGAGGTGATGCAAATCTGCGACCGGGTCACCTTTCTCCGCGACGGAAGACATGTCGCCACGATGGACGTAGCGGGAATGAGCGAAGAAGAAGCGATCAAAATGATGCTGGGAAGAGAGCTGCATCAATATTTTCCTCCGATTTTGGACGAAGCGGGGGAAACGTTGGTCAGGGTACAAGGCCTGACGAAAAAGCCGTTTTTTTATGACATCGATTTTTCATTGCGGGAAGGCGAAATTTTAGGCGTTGCCGGCTTGATTGGATCGGGAACCTCGGAGCTGGCCAAAGCGCTATTCGGCAAAGAGAAGCGGGACCGCGGCAGCATATTTTGGCGCAACCGGGAGCTTCCGTACAAGAAAGGACGGGACGCCTCCGATTTTCGCTTCGGATTCGTCAATCAGGATCGCATTGAGGAGGGCCTGTTTTTGGAGATGGGCGTGAATCGCAATTTAACGATGCCCGGACTGGACAAAATCATGCGGTACCATATTCTAAACGCGAATAAAGAAAATGACGCGGCTTTGGATGCCGTTATCGAAATGGACATCAAAATTCAGCATCTGAATCAAAAGGTGAAATATTTAAGCAGAGGCAGCCAGCAAAAGGTGATGCTCGGGAAATGGCTGGTTCCTCAAAGCGATCTTTACTTGCTGGATGAACCGACACGGGGCGTAGACATTGGAAGTAAAGTTGAAATTTACGCGAAAATTCACGATCTGGCAGCCGCCGGCAAAGGCGTGATCGTCTTTTCGTCCGATTTTGCGGTATTAATGGGGTTGTGCACGCGAATTCTGGTCATGTATCAAGGGCGGATTGCTGCGGAGCTGCATCACAGCGAGGCAAGTGAAAAAAAAATACTGCATTATGCTACGGGAGGATCGCATGATTCGCAAGAAACATAACTTCAAGCCACAATTTTGTTAAGTGTAAGCGGATTCAATATCCAGTATGATAGGCATGTGAGCGCTTACAATAAAGGATTAAAATGAAGCTCGAATAGAAAGGGAGGGTTTATCCTTGTTCAAAACAAAAACCAATTTCCTCATGGTCCTGATCCTGCTGGTTACCGTTGTTACAGCAGGCTGTGGGCAAAATGCCGCTCCACCCGATTCAAATGGCGGGCAAGCCGGCGCCCAGACCGCAGGCAGCGGTAAGGAGGAAGGGCTGGCCAAGCTGCCTCCGCTGAAGGAGGAGGAGGCGCTGGGGAAACCGGCCGGCGTCGATACGCTGGAGCTGACGCCCGAGGAAGCGGCGAAAATCAAAGAGATGAAGCCTGTGATCGGTTATTCCGTTCATTTTGGCGACATCGCATCGGAGAAAGTGATTGGCCAGGCGATTAAAGAAACCGTCGAGTCCTATGGCGGAAAGTACATTTTGACGGATGCGCAAAGGAATCTCAATAAACAAATGAGCGACGTCGAATCGCTCATCCTTCAGAAGGTGAACGGGGTTGTGGCCATTGGGGTTGATACGGCTGCTTTTGGCCCGGCTGTTAAAAAATTAAACGACGCGAAAATTCCCGTCGTGCTTGGCGGCGGGCCTCCTAACCAAGGCGATTTCGTGAGCCTGGTAGACCCGGATGGTTACGGCGGCGGTTTTGCGGCAGGCAAAGCATTGGTCAAAGAGCTGAAGGCCAAAGGGATTGAAAGCAAATCTTTAGCGACGATCGGGCTAAGGGCTTATATTTTGACTTGCGAGCAAAGAGTCAGGGGCTTCGAAGACGCTGTCCGGGAAGACGGCTATAAAATCGTGGCAAGAGGTCAGGCAGACACGGCCGATCAGGCCCAACAAGAGTTTGAAAACATTTTGACGGCGCATCCGGACGTTGTCGGAGCCTTCGGCGTCTATGAGACGCCGGCTTTAGGGATGGAAGCGGCGGTTCGGACTTCCGGACGCAAGGATGTTTTCGTCGTTACCCATGATTTGAACGATCACCTTGCCAAAGGAATGGCGGATGGGAATAAAATTGTGATCTTCACCTCGTCCCAGGACTTGTATGCCGAAGGAAAATACAAAGCGTTGGCGCTGTTAAAGGCCGTAGCCGGCGGGCAAGTTCCTAAATATGTGACGGTAGCCACCTTGCCTACCTCTGCGGAGAACGTGAAGGAGATGTATAAGAAAGTATTCAATAAAGACTGGCCCAATTAATTCGTAGCAAACTAGGGTCCCGGGCTGGATACGATCCGGTCCGGGTTCGTCTATAGGGGAGGTTTACTGTGGCTGAGCATGTACTGGAAATGGCCGGAATCACCAAAGTTTTCCCGGGAGTTAAAGCTGTAGACAACGTAAACTTTACCCTGAGAAAAGGGGAAGTTCATGCTTTATTAGGTGAGAACGGGGCGGGCAAAACGACTTTAATGAAAATTCTTGCCGGCGTTTACCGTCCGGAACAGGGGAAAATTGTAATCGACGGGCAGCCCGTTCAAATCAACTCCAGAAAAAAATCCCAAGAGCTGGGCGTCGGCATGATCTTCCAAGAGCTGAGCGTGCTGCCCAATCTCAATGTAGCTGAAAATTTGTTCCTGGCGAAGGAAAAGAAAAAGGGGATGCTGCTCGACAACTCCCTGATGGAAAAAGAAGCGCAAGCGCTTCTCCAAAGCCTGGGCTTATCTATAAGCCCCAATCAGATCGTGAAAAATTTAAGCATGGGTGAACGCCAGGTTATCGAGATCGCCCGAGCGATTTCAAGCGACGCGAAAATTATCGTTATGGATGAACCGACTTCGGCCTTAACCCATGACGAGCAGGAAAAGCTTTTTGAAATCATTCAGAAATTAAAGGCCAGAGGAACTGCCATTATATATGTATCCCACCGAATGGACGAGATTTTCAAAATTTGCGACCGGATTACCGTACTTCGGGACGGCAAGAAGATCGATACGGTGGATACGAAAGAAGCGGACATCAAACAAATCATCAACATGATGATCGGCGATAACGAAGGGTTTCATGAATCGGTCATTGCGAGGAAGCAAACGGGCAAGCAAACGGCCGCTCCGATCTTACAAGTAGACCGTCTCACCGGCACCAAGTTTAAAAATGTCAGCTTTAAGCTTTATAAAGGGGAGATTCTGGGCATTGCCGGATTATTGGGCAGCGGCAGGACGGAAATATTACGCGCGATCTGCGGGCTGGACCCGGTCTCATCGGGAACGATAACCATGAATGGAACCGTGCGCAGGATCAAATCGATTCAGGACGCTATCCGGCTTGGCATTATTATGGTTCCGGAAGATCGAAGAAATGAAGGGATCATACCGGGCATGTCGATCAGGGAAAATGTAACCTTAACCAATCTTCCCGCTTTTTTCCCCAGCGGCGTCATTAAGTCCAAAACGGAACATACCGTGGCCCGCCGGAACATCACGGATTTAAAAATAGCGCCGGGAGATCCGGAGAAAAAGGTTGGCAAGCTCAGCGGCGGCAATCAGCAAAAGGTCGTCATCTCGAGATGCCTGAATCTGAATCCCCAAATTCTGCTGCTGGATGAACCGACGCAAGGCATTGATATTGTGGCCAAAACCGAATTGTATAAATTGTTTCGTTCATTAGCCGATCAAGGCATGGCGATCATCGTTGTATCATCGGAACTGCCGGAGCTCGTGTCGATCACGGACCGGACGATCGTCCTTTATGACGGGCAAGTCAAAACAACGCTCGAAGACGCTGAGATCAATAACAAGAGCATCTTGTATCACGCTACCGGGGGGCAATAATTCGCAATGGAACTGGGAGGACAAAAAATGGCTGGTCTGGCAACGGAACAAAGCCCCGCGCTCAAGCTGGGAAAACTACTGGGCAAATCAACGGCAATCATTTTTATAGCGCTCGTGATATTGATTGCCATTTTCAGCTATCTTTCGCCGTATTTCTTAACCTTCAGCAATTTTATGAATATTATCCGGCAAATGTCCATGATTGCGATCGTCGCTTTCGGCATGACGTACGTTATCATTGCCGGGGAAATAGATCTTTCCGTCGGCTCGATTATCGGCATCACCGGCATGGTCGCGGCCATCAATATCAAATCCGGCCTCGATCCGGTTGTTGTTATCTTTTTAACGCTCGCTTTAGGTGCTTTGATCGGTTTATTTAACGGAATCATGGTCGTAAAAGTAAGGGTCACCGCCTTTCTGGCCACCCTGGTTTGCATGTCGATATTAAGGGGGCTGTCGTTGGCGTCAAGCCCCGGCTCGGCGCCTGTTACGATCAGCTCGCCGCTTTTCGTCGATTTGACGACGATGAACATCGGGCCGATCCCGATTGTGCTGATTTATCTCGCTGTCCTGCTGTTTATCACGCATTTTGTATTAAATAAAACGGTCTTCGGCAGACATATTTATGCGACGGGCGGCAGCGCTATCGCGGCTTCATTATCCGGAGTCAACGTCAGCCGGGTCAAGATCATGGTGTTTGTCATCAGCGGTTTATTGTCAGCCTTCAGCGGACTCGTGCTGGCCGGCCGTTTGTCGGCAGGCTTGCCCGATTCCGGTACAGGGTGGGAATTGGATGCCATCGCCGCAGTCGTATTAGGGGGAACCAAGTTCAGCGGAGGCAAAGGCACCGTGATCGGCACGCTCGGGGGAGCGCTTATTATCGGCATTCTCAGCAACGGTTTAACGCTGCTCGGCATGACTTATGCTTACCAGTTAATTATTAAGGGGATTATTATTGGAATCGCCGTTATTTTGGATATTTGGGTTCGCAGGGAAGAAGCTTAACATGAAGCTTAACATGCGTAGATGGAGGGAAAGCGATGAGCGGCTTTAGCCATTTGTTCACACCATTTTCAATCGGGAATGTAACGGTAAAAAATAGAATTGTTTTTCTTCCGCATTTTAATGCGCTTAGCAGCGAGGACGGGATGCCGACGGAAAGGGATGCGCTCTATTTTGCCGAGCGCGCCAAAGGCGGAGCGGGACTCATCATCATGTACGGCATTGCCTGTACGTTATCCGGTAAAATGTCGCAAAAATTTATTCACGGCTGGGATCCTCAAATCGTGCCCGGGTTAAGCCAATATGCCGAATTGGTTCATCAGCACGGCAGTAAAATTTTCGGCCAAATCAACCATGGCGGACACACGACCTTGCAAAATCCTCCGCAGCTCTTGTTTGCCCCTACGCAAATGCCGGAGCCTTCGAGTCCATTTAATACGAAAGAAATGGAAATTGAAGATATTCAAGAGGTGATTGAAGGCTTTGCCAAAACCGCTTTGCATTTTAAGATGGCCGGCTTCGACGGGGTAGAAATTAAAGTCGCCCATGACGGTCTCCTGCGTTCGTTTGTGTCGGAGTTTTTCAACCGGCGTACAGACCAATACGGGGGTTCGTTTGAAAATAGATTGCGGTTTCCGCTGGAAGTCATTCAAGCGATTAGAGACGCAGTAGGCGATGACTATCCGCTCGGCATACGTCTTTGTCTGGATGAATATACGTCATGGGGATACGGGCTTGACTTCGGTCTGAAGCTGGCTAAAGCGTTCGAAGAAACGGGCCAGGTCACGTACATCAATACGGATGCGGGAACCTTTTCCAGCTTTTATATGGAAATTCCGCCCGCTGCGGTTCCGAAAGGCTTTGCCGTGCATATGAGCGCTTCCCTGAAGGATACGATCAAGCTGCCGGTTATCGCTTTCGGCCGCATTAACGATCCGGTTCAGGCGGAGAAAATTTTAGCCGACGGTCAAGCCGACCTGATCGGGATGGCCAGGCCGCTGATTGCCGACCCTGAGCTTCCGAATAAAGCGATGCGGGGAGATGCGGATGATGTGCGCGCCTGTATCCACTGCAACGACGGTTGTATTTTTCAAGTGATGCAGGAAAAGGCTATACGCTGTATTCATAACCCTGCGGCAGGCCGGGAGAAGACGCTTGGCATCGGGACTTTAACGCTGGCTGCCGTGAAGAAACGGGTAGTCGTCATCGGTGGCGGCGTGGCCGGTTTGAAGGTAAGCGAAATCGCCGCTCTGCGCGGCCATCAAGTCACGCTTATCGAGAAAAGCGGCCAGCTGGGCGGCCAGGTGCTGCTGGCAAGCAAGCTGCCCTACAGAGATCAGCTGCTTGAAGTTCCTTCGCATCTCATTAAACGGGTGAACCGGCTTGGCGTAGAAGTGCTGTATAACACGGAAGCTACGGAAGCAAGCGTGCGCTCGCTCCAGCCTGATGCGGTCGTCATTGCTACCGGTTCTTATTCCGGCAAATTAAATATTCCGGGCATAGACCAGGACAATGTTTATAACGTATACGACGTGCTTCAAGGGAAAGCGGCCATCGGCGACAGGGTTCTGCTTATCGACCGGGGCGGGCATTATAAGGGCGCGGGCATGGCGGAGCTTCTGGCTTCCCAAGGGAAACACGTCCATATCGTCACCCCCTTATTGTTCGTAGGAGAGAATCTGGAACCGAGCAACAGGGCGCTGCTCTATCAACGCATTTCCAAACTGGATATCGAAATGACGCCTCATGTGGAAGCCGTGTCCATCCATGGGCGGGATGCCGTCATTCAGCATGTATATTCGGGCAAAGAGCAGCGGCTTAGCGGTTATGACACCTTTATTTATGTGACCTATAACCATTCCAATGAAGCTTTGTATCATGCACTCAAAGGAAAATGCAAGGAAGTATACCGCGTTGGCGACAGTGCGGCTCCCCGCATGATCGAGCAGGCGGTATGGGACGGAGAAGAAATTGGCCGCAAACTCTAGGCGATCGGACAGAACGATAACATAAAGGGGTATTCCAAGGTGCAGAAAATTAAAGCTGGATTTATAGGAACCGGGTTTATCGGGCCTGAGCATATCGAGGCCGTGCGGCGCTTGGGGTTTGTGGATGTAGCGGCCGTGGCGGAGACCAGTAAGGAGAAGGCTGAAAAAAGAGCGGCTGAATTCCATATACCTACGGCATACAGCGATTACCGCGACATGTTGGCAGACCCGGAAATCCAGGTCGTACACAATTGTACGCCCAACCATCTGCATTATCAGATCAGCAAAGATATCATCCTGGCCGGGAAGCACGTCATATCTGAAAAACCGCTGGGCATGACCCGCGATGAGACGGCAGAGCTTGTCCGGTTAGCCCGTGAGAACCATATCGTGCATGGCGTAAACTTCAACTACCGGCAGTATCCGCTCGTCCAGCAATTACGGGCGATGATCGCTCAAGGCCAATTAGGGACGGTTCATCTTGTGCATGGAAGCTACCTGCAAGACTGGCTGCTCTATGATACCGACTACAACTGGCGCCTTGAGCCTGGAGTAGGGGGGAACTCGCGGGCGGTAGCGGATATCGGATCACACTGGTGCGATATTGTACAGCATGTCATCGGTCAGCGGATTACAGAAGTGTTTGCCGATTTAGCGACGGTCATCCCTGTAAGAAAGCGCTCGAAGCAAGGGGTTGTCACTTTTGGCTCCCCGTCACAGCAGGAAGCGGAGTACGATGAAGTGCCTGTTGCTACGGAGGATTATGCTACAGTACTGGTTCGTTTCAACGGCGGCGCAAGAGGGGCGTTTACCGTTTCCCAAGTCAGTGCGGGCCGTAAAAACAGGCTTTCTTTTGAAATTGATGGCAGCCTGTCGGCGGCTTACTGGAATCAGGAAGAACCGGAGAAGCTTTGGATCGGACACCGCGACCGCGCCAATGAGCATCTTCTGGCGGACCCTCCCTTGTTACTGCCGGAGGCCAAAGCCTACATCAAGCATCCTGGCGGACATAACGAAGGGTGGCCGGATGGAATGAAAAATATGATGGCCCATTTCTATCGCTTTATTGCCGAAGGCAAAGACCCGCTCAAAGACAGCGCCAATTTCGCCACGTTTGCCGACGGGCATACGGCGATGTGCCTGATCGATGCTATTCTGGAAAGCAATCAGACTCAAGCATGGGTCAAGGTCAAAACCTAACGAAACAAAGCCCTGAACCAATAAAGTTCAGGGCTTCGTCGCATCCATGATTTGTTAGCCGTTCATTAAACGCCTTGCGGTACAGATAATCCGAGTCCTTCTGCGATACGTTGTCCGAACTCCGGATCTGCTTTATACCAGTGCCCGATTTGACGAAGCTTGATTTCGTCTTTTTCGACAGGCTTCATAGCGCCGACAATGTTTTCAACCAGACGCGCACGTTCTTCTTCGCTTAAGAGACGGTATAAGTCGCCAGGCTGCGTGTAATGGTCATGATGGTCATAACCGACGCTATCGGCTTCGCCGGATACGGTGAAGGCGGCAGGCTTATTCTCAGGCGATTCTGTAGGTCCGCCGTAGCTGTTTGGCTCGTAATATACGGAAGCCCCGCCATTGTTATCGGCACGCATTTGGCCGTCGCGCTGATGGTTGTTCACTTCCGCTACCGGACGATTGATCGGCAGCGTATTGTGGTTAGCTCCTACACGATAGCGATGAGCGTCCGAGTAGGCGAACAGACGGCCTTGCAGCATTTTATCCGGTGAAGCTTCGATTCCAGGGACAAACGACCCGGGAGAGAACGTTGCTTGCTCAACTTCGGCAAAATAGTTTTCCGGGTTGCGATCCAATACCATACGGCCTACTTCAATTAACGGATAGTCTTTCTGGGACCATACTTTCGTTACATCGAATGGATCGAAACGGTACGTATTCGCATCTTCCAACGGCATGATTTGAACATACAGCGTCCATGCCGGGAAATCGCCCTTATCAATGGCATTGAACAAATCCTCGATATGGTAATCCGGATTTTCGCCTGCAAGCTGCGCAGCAAGGTTAGGATCGAGGTTTTTAATGCCTTGCTCTGTTTTAAAGTGATATTTCACCCATACGGCTTGGCCTTGGGCATTGACCCACTTGAAAGTATGGCTGCCGAAACCGTGCATATGCCGGAACGTCGCCGGAATACCGCGATCGGACATCAGAATCGTTACCTGGTGCAAGGATTCAGGGGATAAAGACCAGAAATCCCATACGGCGTTCGGGTTTTTCAGATGTGTTTGCGGATGACGTTTTTGAGTATGAATAAAGTCCGGGAATTTAATCGCATCGCGGATAAAGAAAACAGGTGTGTTGTTGCCGACCAGGTCATAGTTTCCTTCTTCGGTGTAGAACTTGACGGCGAATCCACGCGGGTCGCGAACCGTATCGGCCGAACCGAGTTCGCCGGCAACCGTCGAGAATCGGATGAATAGGGGAGTACGTTTTCCTACCTCTGATAAAAAGTTAGCTTTGGTATATTCCGATACATCATTGGTTACTTCGAAGTAACCGTGCGCTCCGGCGCCCTTGGCATGAACAACACGCTCCGGAACACGTTCTCTGTTGAAATGCGCTAATTTTTCTAGAAGGTGAACATCTTGAATTAATGTCGGACCACGCGAACCGGCTGTCATTGAGTTTTGGTTATCCCCAACTGGAGCTCCCCAACTAGTAGTTAGATTTTTCTTATTTGTACTCAAAATAGCGTCACCTCATCAGAAATTTTTAATATTTCATACTCTATATACTATGATAACTATTCTCAACAAAAAATCAATACTTATTTATAATTATTATAAATAACGATAGAAAGTTAGACAAAATTCGCGGTTTGTCAGTGTTTTTCGGCAATGTATGACTTCGAATCCATTTGAAAATAATTCTAATTATACCATGATATGGACCATTAGACGAGTCATAAAAAATCAATTGACAAATAATAGGAGGTCGCACTATATTTATATTATCGTTAATCGATAATCTATATTAGTTATTTGAAAGCGCTTAATTTTGGGAGGAGGTGGCGGTTATGAAGTGAACGATAAAGATCCAGATGTCGGAACCGGGTCATCCAAAAAAGTTGATTGATGAAGGGGTGCACACATTGAAAAAGTCGATTCGGACAACACTGCTTCTATGTATAGCCTCCATGATGATCGTATTGTCAGCTTGTGGAACGAACAGCGGTGACGGTCAAGGCAGCAAAGGCTCCGGAGGCAGCGGGTCAGGCGGTACGGGGGGCGTTATTAAAATCGGGATGGTAGCCGACCTGACGGGGAAGTCCGCGCTTACCGGCGAGTTTAAGAAAAGAGGGGCGCAAATTGCCTTGGACGAAATTAACGCAAACGGCGGAATTAACGGCAAGACGATTGAACTGGTCATTGAGGATGATCGCGGTACGAACGACGGGACGGTATCGTCCTTTCAGAAAATTGTATCGAATCCGGACGTCATAGCCGTACTCGGTCCGATTACGAGCACGAATGCGAAGTCGATCAGCGATATCGCCAAGAAAACCGGCATTCCGGTCTTGATCGGCGGAACCAATGTCGGGTTGACCACAGAGTTGAAAAATCCATGGTTTTTCCGGATCCGACCGCATGACGGATATTCGGCCCAAACGATCGCAGACTTCACCGCAGATAAAAAAGGTCATCAAAAAATCGCGATCATCTACGATACGGATGCATTCGGCACAGCCGGCAAAGACATGCTGATCAGCGAATATAAGAAAAAGGGAATTACGCCTACAACGGTTGAGGGGATTACGGCAGGTACCAAAGACTTCACGCCGACCCTTGAAAGCATCCGCAAATCCGGCGCTGAAGCGATCAATACGATGATGACGGCATCCGCGGACGTCGCACAGCTGGTCATCCAAATGAGGCAGCTTGGGATCAATACCGATTTGGTAGGCTCATCATCGGCAGCCCAAACGACAACCGTGAAATTGGCCGGGGATAAATTGAACGGAATTTACGGGGCTAACGACTTTGCTCTGGATCAGAGCGAGGAAGCCAAGCAATTCGTTGATAAATTCCAGAAGAAATATAATGAGCTTCCGGATCTGTATACGGGATGGGTGTATGATTCCCTGCATATTTTAGCCAAGATCATCAAAGATAAAGGAACGGATCCGGAGCAAATGCGGCAAGGGATATTGGCTCTCAAGGGCTTCAAAGGGGTGGAAGGCGAATATAACTTTGACGAAAATGGCGACGGCTTGCATCAATACTCCATCGTGAAGGTCGAAAACGGCAATTTTGTAACACAAAAATAACACAAGGGCCATGGGTTGAATTCGGCGGCGGCGCAGGCTTGGCCGGATTCGACCCATAGAAGAGGAAGGGGAACAATATGGAACAGTTCAATATGCCCCTGCAGCTCCTGGTCAGCGGACTGGCGATCGGCAGCATATACGCGCTGGTAGCACTGGGATTTGTGTTGACTTACGTATCGGTGAATGTGGTTAATTTTGCACAAGGCGACTTTACGATGATGGGGGCTTTCGTAGCATTTACGCTTGTGGTTGGCGGCGGCCTCCCGGTGTGGGCCGGGCTTTTGATCGGGATTGTCATCATCGGGGGAATCGGATATTTGTTTCAGCTCAGCGTGTACCGGCCTTTTGTGAAACGGAACAAAGCTTTTTTGCCGGTGATGATCAGTACGCTTGGGGCGTCGATGATTATTCAAAATATTTTCTTAATCATTTACGGCCCCTACCCGCAGAAGCTGTCTCCGCTTTTTAGCAAGGAAACGATTAAAGTCGGGGAAATCGTCATTTCGGTGCAGTACTTAGCGATTCTTTGCTGCGCCGTCCTCCTCCTCGTGCTGCAGTACTTGTTATTTGAGAAGACGCGCCTCGGCAAAATGATGCAGGCGACTGCCCAGGACCCGACCACTGCCAAATTGATGGGAATCAAAGTCACCTCGATGCAAGCGCTGACCTTTATTTATAGCGCGGCATTAGGCGGAACGGCCGGTATTTTGGTTGCGCCGGTTTTTATGATTAACCATACGATGGGAGCGATTATCGGGCTTAAAGCGTTTGCTGCTTCGATCGTAGGCGGTTTGGGCGATGTGAAGGGAGCCATCTTCGGAGGCTTGATGATCGGGGTTATCGAAACCTTTGCGGCTGCTTATATTTCAGGACCTTATAAAGACGGCTTTGCGTTTTTATTTTTAATTATTTTCCTGATCTTTAGACCGTATGGGATTTTTGGAGAAAAAGTCGGAACGAAAGCCTGATGCCCTGACGAATCCAAATTTCTGGGGAGTGTTGAAATGCAAACCATAAAGCTTAGTGAAGCGAATGTAAGAAGCGGCAAAACGAATAATTCCCTGCTTATCGCCGCCGGTCTTCTGCTGATCGTTATTGCGTTTTGTCTTCCGTATCTGCTGCCGGGCGGGCGGCTCGGCAACTACTATATGACCGAGGTTATTAAAACGACCGTATTTTGTTTGGCTACCCTCGGCCTCACGGCAGGTATGGGCTACGGGGGGCAAATCTCGCTTGCCCAAGCCGCGTTTTTCGGCCTAGGCGCCTATTCGCTTGCGTCGGCCACCGTGCTGTTCGGATTGCCTTATTGGGTGGGAGTGCTGTTGGCCCTTCTCGTACCCGTTGTCTCCGGGCTGCTCCTCGGTGCCATCTCTCTGCGTGTCGTCACTCACTATTTGGCGCTGGTGACCATCGGCTTTCAAATTATCGTCCAGCTGGTCATGCATAACTGGAAAATTGTTTTTGGCGGCGCCGACGGCGTGGGCGGCATCCCTCGTCCCTTCGGCATTGACGATCTGAAGGCTTATTATTGGGTCTGTCTGACGGTTTTACTCGTCTGCATGTTGTTCGTGTACCGGATGAGAAGATCAAGACTCGGACGGGCTTTGTTCGCCTTGCGGGAAGACGAACTGGCGGCCTCGGCCATCGGCATTGACTTGTATCGGACGAAAATGATGGCGTTCTCCGTATGTTCGGCCTTAGGCGGCGTAGGCGGTCTCCTGTATGCCTCCGCTTATCAGTACATCAGCCCGGATGTATTCAGCTTTGAGCAGTCGGTTACCTTCTTCGCGATGCTGATTACCGGAGGAGCGGATTCCATCATCGGCACCCTGGTAGGCACCGTCTTATTGACCTGGCTGCCGGAATGGCTTCGATCCTTTAAAGATTATTACCTGGCGATTTACGGCGGCTTGATTATTGCGGTGCTGATCTTCGTGCCCAACGGGATTTGGGGCATCGTCAGCAGTCTGTATCTGATGGTCACGAAGAAGAAGGGCAGCGGCAATGCGGTTTCGGGAACGATAAAATTTGTAGAAGGAAAAAGACTGTCGTATCTGGAACGGCAGGACGCTCCAGCGATAAAGTCCCGGCAGCCTGTTATTTTCGAGGTGAACGGATTAAAGAAGCATTTTGGCGGAGTTAAAGCGGTTGACGGCGTCGATTTTCACATCCGGAAAGGTGACATCCACGTGCTCATCGGACCGAACGGATCGGGCAAAACGACTGTTATTAACGTTCTGAGCGGACTATACACGGCAACAGAGGGAACGGTCAGCTACCGCGGCAATCCGATCGCCAATTTGCGGCCGCACCTGATTGTCAAGCAAGGCATCGCGAGGACGTTCCAGAACATCCGGTTATTTCCCGAGCTCACCGTGATCGAGAACGTGATGATCGGCCAGCATATCCGGACGAAATCGAATTTGGGGAGCATATTTTTCAATATCAGGTCTTTCCGGGATGAAGAGAAAAAAATTAGAGAACGGGCGGAAGAAGCGCTCGCGTTTGTAGGGTTTGAGAATTACGCGGAAAAGGTAAAAAATTTGGCATACGGTCAGCAGAGATTGGTGGAAATCGCCAGAGCGCTGGCAACCGAACCGGAATTGCTATTGTTGGATGAGCCGGCCGCAGGTATGAATCCGGAAGAGACGCAGGAGCTTGTCAAGCTGCTGAAACGAATGAATGAGCTGGGCATTACGATGCTGCTGATCGAGCATGACATGAATTTGGTGACGCAGGTTGCCGATTCGATTACCGTACTGAATTTCGGCAAAAAAATTAGCGAAGGCTCACTCGAGCAAGTATTGGATGATGCGGAAGTCATTAAAGCCTATCTCGGGGAGGAATTTGTTCGTGCTGAGGCTTAACGGAATCGAAACCAGATACGGTAAAATTGTCGCTTTGAGAAACATGTCTCTGGAGGTTAGAGAGGGAGAAATCGTGGCTCTGCTCGGTATGAACGGAGCAGGCAAATCGACAACCTTGAAAACCATCTCCGGGCTGCTCCGTCCGAAAGCGGGAACGATTGAATTCATGGGCCAGCCGGTTGACCAGCTTTCCCCGGAAGAAATTGTCCGGCGCGGCATTATTCACGTACCGGAAGGCAGGAAGATTTTTCCCGGACTGACCGTGAAGGAAAACTTGATTCTGGGGGCAACCAGCAGAAAAATTTCCATGACTCAGGTGAAACAGGAACTCCAGGAGATTTTGGACATATTCCCCGAACTGATTCCGTTGCTGGATCAGCTTGGCTGGTCTCTATCCGGAGGGCAGCAGCAAATGTGCGCAATCGGAAGAGGTCTGATGGCCAAACCGAAGCTGCTCATGCTTGACGAGCCTTCGCTTGGGCTGGCTCCGTTAATCGTTCAGAACATGTTTCATACGATTCAGAAAATTAACCGGAACGGGACAACGGTGCTGTTGGTCGAACAAAACGCAAGACAAAGCCTGGCCATTGCCCATCGCGGGTATGTAGCGGAAGCCGGTAAAATCGTCGCAAGCGACGAAGCGTCGAATCTGCTTAACGGGATCCATCACGCCTATTTGGGCGCAGCCAAATAAGAGAGCTTACCTTTCAAAAATTATCTTTACAGATTGTGGGTAATTTTGGTAACATCAAATTATTGCATTATCGATAATCGATAATTGATAAAAACACGATAAGGGCGTGACGTCATGAATCTTGTTCTGGACTCCTTTGAATTTGGTTTACACACTCAAATTTACTACGGCGTTAATAAATTAAATGACCTCCCTCATCTGATCCGCAGGTACAACTACAGCAAGGTTTTGATATGCACGGATAAAGGGATTGTGCAGTCCGGCAATTTGATTCGACTGGAAAATATGCTGAAAGAAGCCGGGATTGATTTCTTCACCTTCACCGATGTGGAGCCGGACCCGACCATCGAGATCGTCCAGCATGTGAAAAGCTTGTTTATCGAAAACGGATGCGACGCGCTTATCGGCCTGGGCGGAGGCAGCTCGATCGATACGGCCAAGGGCGTTTCCGTTGCCGTAGCGAATCCCGGCGACCTTAGCCAATACGAGGGGAAGGATAAGATTCCGCACAAGGGACCCGACCTGATTGCGATTCCAACGACGGCGGGGACCGGCTCCGAGGTCACCCATGCTACCGTATTAAAGGATAAGAAGCGTCAATATAAAATGGGCATTTTAAGCCATACCTTGCATGCCAAGGCGGCTATCCTGGATCCCCAATTGCTGACGACGGTTCCAAGAGGCGTTGCGGCGGTAACGGGGATGGATGCCTTAAGCCATGCCATCGAATCGTACACATCCAATCAGGCGCAGCCGATTACGGAAGCGCTCGGCCTGCACGCCATTCGATTAATCGGCCAAAATTTGCGCCCCTTCGTCGCACGCAGAGCCGATCTTCAAGCCGCCTCCCAGATGATGCTGGCTTCCACCATCGCCGGAGCGGCCTTCATCTGGGGAAGAATCGCCGCCGTCCATGCCATCTCCCATCCGCTCGGCGGTCGGCTCGGGGTCGCGCACGGCATGGCAAACTCGCTGCTGCTGCCTGCCGTGATGCGCTACAACGTCAGTACGAACTACGAAAAATTCCGCGATATCGCGATCGCGCTCGGCGAACCGGTGGAAGGATTAAGCTTGCGCGAGGCTGCAGAGCGCTCGATTCACGCGGTGGAGCAGTTGATTCACGACCTGGAAATTCCGACCACACTGGCTGCTCTTCAACTGCATCCGACCGATGAGGAGCTGGATATCATCGCGAAGGAAGCGATGGATTCCGGGATGACGGCTGCGAATCCGAAGGAATGTACGGTGAAGGATTTACGCAAAATGCTCGAAGAAATTCGATAGGGGGCATGGAGAGATGGGAAATGCACAGCAAACCGCGATTCAAGTGAAAAGCTATATCGGAGGCCGGTGGGCGGCGTCCAAGGGAGAGCCGGTCCAGAGGGAAAATCCGGCCAATACGAATGAAATTGTCGCTGTTGTCAGCAGCGCTACGCAGGAAGACGCGATTCAAGCGATCGAATCGGCTCATGAAGCGTTTCAAACGTGGTCCAAAGTTCCGGCAGTGAAACGAATCGAAACGATTTATAAATTCCTCGAGCTGCTGGAGAGAAGAAGACAGGAAATCGCCGAGCTGCTCACCAGGGAGATGGGCAAGCCGATCCACGAAGCGAACGGTGAAATCACGAAAGCGATCAACGAGGTGCGGTTCTCTGCCGGCGAAGCTCTTCGATTGACCGGAGAAACGCTTCCGAGCGAGCGCCCCGGCATTCAGGTGAGAACGGTGCGCGTGCCGAAGGGGGTCATCGCCGCCATCTCTCCGTGGAATTTCCCGCTTGTCACGCCGATGCGTAAAATCGCTCCTGCACTAGCCGCCGGAAATACGGTTGTCTTTAAACCGGCAACGGTGACGGCAGCGATGGGGGCGAAAATTGTGGAATTGTTCGAAGAAGCGGGCCTTCCTGCGGGTGTGCTGAATCTGGTTGTCGGTGCGGGCCGAAGCGTAGGCCATACGCTTGTCTCGCATCCGCTCGTCAAAGGGGTGACCTTCACCGGATCTACGGCGGTCGGCTCCGGCATCTACAAACTGGCTGCGGAGCGCCTCATTGAGGTGCAGCTGGAGATGGGCGGCAAGAACGCCGGCATTATTTATGAGTACCCGGATGTGAAAGGTGCGCTTGACCAGATTTTGGCCGCCGCATTCGCCGCAAGCGGGCAGCGGTGCACATCGATCAGCCGCGTGGTCGTCCAAAGATCGATAGAAAACGAGGTCACAGGCTACTTGAAGGAAAAGCTGGGCTCCTATGTCATTGGCGACGGAATGTCCGGAAACGTCAATATGGGCCCGCTGGTCAGTCAAGACCAACTGGAAACCGTCGAGCACTATGTCCGCATCGGACTGGAGGAAGGCGCTACGCTGGCGGTTGGCGGCAAGAAGCCGACCGGAGCCGAAGGCGGTTATTATTTCGAGCCTACGGTATTCACCCAAGTAACGCCGGAGATGAGAATCGCCAAGGAAGAAATTTTTGGCCCTGTCCTCGTCGTCATCGCGGTAGACAGCTTTGAAGAAGCCGTTCAGGTTGCAAACAACAGCGAATACGGATTGGCCGTATCCTGCTTTACGCACAACATGCAGTACGCGGAGAAAGCGGCCGTGGAAATTGAAGTAGGCATGGTTCATATCAACAACGGGACGATCAGCGAGTCGCACGTTCCATTCGGCGGAGTGAAGGATTCAGCCGTAGGGTCGTACTCGATCGGCTCGACGGGCAAAGATTTTTTTACCGCACTTAAAGTCATTTATTCCAGCCCGAAATAAGGGCGGGCGTTCACGAAACGATTGGTTATTACAACGGGTTGGGAGAGTTGACCTATGAGCTATGAATTAACGGCACAGCAGCTGGAGTGGCAGTCGGTCGCGCGGGATTTTGCCGGGCGGAAGCTGACGCCGGCCAAGCATTGGCTGGAGGGCGAGGAGTTTTGGAATAACGCGAAGATGCTCTCGGAGCAAGGCTTTCTCGGCGTTACGCTGCCTGAAGAATACGGCGGCATGAATCTGGATCTGTTCAGCGCCATCCTTATGATCGAGGAGCTGTGCAGAGTGTGTCCGACGAGCGGCCGCATGGTGTATCACACAGGTCCGGGGATCGCCAACTTCATCAATCACTTGGGGACGCCGGAGCAGAAACGCCAATATTTGCCGAAAATCGTCGCAGGTCAATACTATGTCGCTCTGGGGATGAGCGAGCCGGATGCGGGGAGCGCGGCAACCGATATCCAAACAACGGCCGTGGAAGACGGCGATAACTACAGGTTGAACGGCTCGAAGATCTTTGTCAGCGAAGGGCATATTGCCGATGCCTTTGTCGTGTACGCCAGATTCGGCCATACCGGCAAGCCGTCGGATATCGGCGCGATTCTTGTGGAACGGGGAATGCCGGGCTTTTCCGTAGGCGTAGCCGAAGAAAATATGAGCGGTGAATTCCAGACGGCGCTCTATTTTGACGACGCGATCGTTCCTAAAGCGAATGTATTGGTGAAAGAGCATGCGTTTAAGGCGCTGATGGGCGTTTATAACGGGGTTCGCTTAGGCTATGCCGCGCAAACGCTCGGGATTACGCAGGCCGCTTTCGACCGCACCTGCCAATATGTGAAGGAACGCAAGCAATTCGGCAAAGAGATTTGCGATTTCCAGGGCGTGCAGTGGATGATCGCCGATATGTATTTGCAGCTGGAAGCGGCCAGGACGCTGCTCTACAAGGCAGCGGCTGACGCCCTCGACAGTAAAGCCGATAAAACGTCGGTAAGCATTGCCAAGGTCTACGTCGCGGAAGCTGCGAAAAAGATTACGGATGATTGTCTCCAGCTTCATGGCGGGTACGGTTTCTCCAAGGAATATCCGCTGGAATGGTATTACCGCTGCGTGCGTGCGGCCTCGATCGCCGGAGGAACGATACAGGTTCATAAGACCATGCTTGCTTCATCGGTACTTGGAAAAAAATTCGATCAACGAAAGTAAATTCCAGTCTGTCCGCGAGGGAGGAGAAAGACATGCCGGAACACACTACGGCAACATTAGTAGAGCAATTGGCCCGGTTTGATGCGGCCATTGTATCGGATTGCCTGGCCGGGAATGAACATGCGATGTCCGCATCGATTAAACCGCTTGACCGCAGCACCCAAATATGCGGGCCGGCGCTGACGGTCAAATGTCAGCCGCAGGATAACTTGATGCTGCATCTGGCGGTAGCTCAGGCGAAACCGGGAGACGTTCTGGTCGCTGTGACGAACCAGCATTACGAAGCCGGTTACTGGGGCGAGATTCTAACGATCGCCGCGATGAAACGCGGTATCCAGGGGCTGGTCATCGACGGCAGCGTCCGGGATATCGGGCCGATTATAGATCTGGGTTTTCCGGTCTTCACCCACTCGGTCTCCATCAAGAAAGCGGAAAAGAAAAATGCGGGTAAACTAAACGTCCCCATCGTTGCCGGAGGCATCACGGTGAATCCGGGGGACATCATCCTGGCCGATGCCAGCGGTGTGGCCGTTGTTCCTTCGCACCGGCTGGAGGAGATCGTGCAAGCGGCTCAGGAGAAGGTGGATTTTGAAAAAATGGTGATCGGGAAGTTGGAGCAGGGGCAATTAACCGTTGATTTGTTCGATCTCCGCAAATATGACTATTAGAACGACGGGAAGGAGGAAGACGCATGCCGGCACCAAGTAGGGGGACAGCGGCCCGCTCCAAAGTCATGACGGCCGAAGAGGCCGTGGCGAAAATTCCAAGCGGCTCGACGATTGCGATCGGGGGCCTCATTTCGATTCTGTGTCCGGAGACGGTCATTGCTGCCTTGGGAAATCGGTTCGAGACGAGCGGGAGTCCTGCGCATGTATCAGTTGTCACCCCCGTTCGCGTCGGTTGGGACAAAGACAACACGACGGGACTCGATCATTTTGCCAGGCCCGGGATGTTAAAGCGCTTGATTAGCGGAAGCTTCAATGTCAAGGAAAGCCCGAGAATTACGGATATGATCCGGAATAATCAAATTGAAGCGTACAGCTTCTCGATGGGAACGTTATTCCAGCTCATACGGAGCATGGCCGGCGGCAACGACGGCATGTTCACCAAGGTCGGCTTGCGGACGTATGTCGATCCCCGTATGGAGGGCGGCAAGCTGAACGAAGCGACGACGGACAATATCAATGAAGTCATCCAGGTGGGTGCAGAGGAATACCTGTATTACCGTCCGCTGCCTATCGATGTCGCGATTATCCGCGGCACGACTGCGGATGAAGATGGCAATGTCTCTCTGGAGCGCGAGCCGGTAACGTTGGCGGGACTCGAAATGGCCATGGCGGCGAAGGCAAGCGGCGGCTATGTGATCGTGCAGGCCGAGCGGCTTACCGCGAGAGGATCGATTTCTCCCCGTTCCGTAGCCATTCCGGGGATATTGGTGGATGCCGTCGTGATCGACCCGGAGCAACAGCAGAGTCTGCTGCCGTACAATCCGAGCTGGACGGGAGAAGTCAAGGCTCCGACCGATGACATGGTGCAGCCCATGGCGCTTGACATGAAGAAGGTCATTTTGCGCCGAGCTGCGGAGGAGCTGCTTCCGGGCTCGGTGATCAATCTGGGCGTGGGCATACCGGTTGCGCTGCCGCAGTTATTATTGGAACAACACAGGCTCGATCAAGTGACGTTTTCTTTGGAGCACGGAGCGGTAGGGGGGATCCCTATGGGCGAAGAAGTGTTCGGCGCGCACCGGAATCCGACGGCGTTCTTCACGTCCCCCCAAGTGTTTGATTATTACCATAACGGAGGCTTGTCGGCGACGCTGCTGGGTTTTGCCCAGATCGATGGTTCAGGCAATGTGAACGTGAGCAAGTTTAACGGAATTTTTCGCGGGTCCGGCGGATTTATCGATATCACGCACCGTACGAAGAAAATCATGTTTTGCGGGACGTTGACCAGCGGAGGCCTGGACATCGGCATTCAGGACGGCAAGCTGACCATTGTGAAGGAAGGCAGGCATAAGAAGCTGATCCGGCAGGTCGAGCATTTGACGTTTAATGCGGAGGCCGCGAGAGAAAAGGGACAGGAGCCTGTCTATATTACGGAACGAGCCGTATTCCGGTTAGGGGACAACGGTTTAGTGCTGACCGAATACGCGCCGGGCATCGATGTGGAGAAGGAGATTTTGCCTTACATCGATTTCAAAGTCGACATTGATCCGGACGTCAAGCCCATGTCCCCCCATCTTTTTGTTTAGACGCTGAAGGCTCGCAAGCAACTTGACAAAGGAGACCATACCATGTCCAAACGCAAGATCGCTAGAGAAATATACACGGATGTACTCGTTGTCGGAGGGGGCGGGGCGGCATCGCGCGCGGCGCTTTCCGCGAAAGAAGCAGGGGCCGATGTGCGGATGGCGGTCAAATCCAAGTGGTTAAAAAGCGGTTCTACGGCCACGGCTTTCTCCGAATTGCTTTCGATTGCCGCGGCTATCGGCCACGGGGATGAGCGGGACCATCCGGAAATCCATTATGCCGATACGATGGAATCGGGCGTCGGGTTTATCGATCCCGACCTCGTGTGGGGATTGGCTCATGAAGCCCCGGAACGGATCTATGACTTAATCGCTTTAGGCCTGGAGTTCGATAAACAGCCCAACGGCAAATTGGTTCAAGGCATGAGCGATTTCGCCACGTACCCCAGAACGTGCCGGGTCAATGGCGTCACCGCAAGGCATATCCTTAACATTTTGGCGAAAAGAATCCAGGAATTGGAGCTGCCTGTGGATGAGGATATGATGATTTTCGAAGTGTTGACAGACGGGAACAACCAAGTGACCGGCGCTCTGGGGTGGCACCGGGAGACGAATGAAATGGTGCTGTACCGGACACCGGCTGTCATTTTCGCCTGCGGCGGTTCCCACGGCATTTATAAATATGGGGCAGGCACGCCCGACATGACCGGCGACGGTTACGCGATGGCTTATAAACTCGGTTTGCCGCTGATCAATATGGAGTTTGTGCAG
Source organism: Paenibacillus sp. JCM 9796 (assembly GCF_055379675.1). Lineage (NCBI taxonomy): Bacteria > Bacillati > Bacillota > Bacilli > Caryophanales > Paenibacillaceae > Paenibacillus > Paenibacillus sp. JCM 9796. The sequence continues at coordinate 1,794,311 of NZ_AP043723.1, read as the reverse complement.
ATCGGGCCGGCTGCCTTATTCCCGTCGATTACACTGCTGTCCGGACCGGTCTGGAAAACGAATCCGGTGCTGACGAACGGCAAGGGGGAACCTGTGTTTGACGGCATTCTTCCGGAGGGAGTAACCGTTGAAGAGGTCTACAAGGAAAAGGTGTTCCCGTTCTCCGTGTCTAACGTTTCCTTCTATCTGGATACCTCCATTCAACGGGAATCGGAGAACAATCCGACGCCAAGAGGCGCCGTCTGGTATCGCAAAGGGCCGGGCACCGACGAATTGATTGAAGCAAAAATGCCGAAAACGAAGCGCGTGCTGAAAAGCAAAGGCATCGAGCTGGACCGGGATCGATTCGAGATCGGACTCATTTCCCAGTGCAATAACGGCGGCGTGCAAATTCGTAACATGAATGGCGAGACGGAGGTCGCGGGACTGTATGTCGCCGGAGAAACGGCGGGCGGCCTGCGCGGACCGGACCGGCCGGGCGGCAACTCGCTTGCGGAAGGCCAAGTGTTCGGACACAGGGCGGGCGCGGCTTCCGCGCAGTATGCCCTGCGGCAGGCAGAGAAGCCGAACCCGTACCCTCAAGCCGCCGCCAAGCTGGACGGCTATCAGGACTGGCTGCGAAAGAGCGCCGATGGAACAAAGAGTATCCAGGAGGCCGCTGATTCGGTTAGGGCGCTCATGCACAGAAATTGCCTGGTCATCCGAAGTGAGAAGCGGCTGTCGGAAGCCTGGGACGTGCTGTGCAGCCTGGAGACGAAGCTGTTCAACGGCGAATTTGAGATCGATGACAGCCGCTTCGTTCAAGCCGTAGAACTCCATCATATGCTTGTTTCCGCCAAGCTGATCGTCCTTTCCGCGCTTGAAAGAAAGGAAAGCCGAAGCTGTCATTACAGGGAGGACTTCCCCGAGAAGAACGACAAGGACTGGACCAAAAGCATCCGGGTCCAGCAGAGGGACGGTCAAATGACGACGGAATTTTATGTCTGGCCTACCCGGGCCAGCAGGCAAGGGTGATGATCCTATGTTCGTTAAAACCGAAACGGTCGCTGACGGCATTACGAAGGTTACGCTGGCCAATCCGCAACTGAACCTGTTATCCAATCAGGTGAAAAAAGAACTCAAAGATACGTTTTCCCTGATCGCCCAAGATTCGAGTGTCCGTGTTGTTGTGTTTGAAACGGAGGGTCCGCATTTTTGCTGCGGCGCCGATTTGAAAGAGTTTCCCGCGCGCATCGAGACGAAAGCGGCCCGGATCGTATGGGATGAAGGTCATGCCATGCTGCAGTCGATCCTGCATACGCCGCAGCCGACCATCGCCTGCATCCAGGGAAAGACGCTCGGCGGTGGCGCCGAGCTGGCGGCGGCTTTCGATTTTCGGATTTTTGCCGATAACGTCCAGATCGGTTTTCCTGAAGTGTTTCGGGGCGTGTTTCCGGGAAATGGCGGATTGGAACGAACGATCGACATCGCGGGCGCCGGCAAGGCGATGCAGCTGATGATGACGGGCAGCGTCATCTCCGCGGCGGAAGCGAAGCGCATAGGCATGGCTTCCGAAGTCGTGCCGCCGGCCCGGTTATATTCAACTGCTCTTGAGCTGGCGGCAGAGCTCACCTCCCTGCCGGCGGCAGCCGTACAAGCGGTGAAACAAGCTGTGATTCAGTACGGTCTCTCCAAGCACGATTTCAATCGGATCGGACGCGAGCTTTTCTATCAGGTTCATGAAACCGAGGACGTTAGAGAAGGCGTGCAAGCCTTTATGGATAAGCGAAAGCCGGTGTATAAGCACCGTTAATCGCGTAAATACCACATCAAATCGGGGAGGGGATCGACTTGAAAATCTGGGTCTGCTTGAAGCAAACGTTTGATACGGAAGACAAAATAAAACTGGATCACGGGAACGTCGTGGAAGACCAGGCGAATTGGATTATGAATCCTTATGATGAATATGCGGTGGAAGAAGCGGTGAGGCTGCGCGAACGGTTCGGCGGAGAGGTGGCCGTTGTGACGATCGGTCCCGAGCGGGCAGAGTCTTCGCTGCGCCATGCGTTGGCGATGGGCGCGGATCAAGGGGTAATCATCAGCGGAGTGGAGGGCGATGAGCATGTCATCTCCCGAACGCTTGCCTGCTATTTCCGGGATAAGGACATCGATCTTCTTCTTACGGGCAATCAATCGATCGATAACGGAGCGGGACAAGTAGGCGTTCGCCTGGCCGAGGAGCTGAAGCTCCCTCACGTCACCTCGGTTATTCAATTCAACATCGAGCAGGGCCGGGCCGAATTGGAGCGGGATGTGGAGGGCGATATATATAAAATCGAAGGAAAGCTGCCGCTGCTCGTCACCTGCCAGCAGGGGCTTAACGAGCCGAGGTATCCTTCTCTGCCTAACATCATGAAGGCGAAGAAGAAACCGATTACGACGATCCAGGCCGATCAATTGCCGGGACTGGACAGAACGGCCAAGACCGTAACGGTGGACCGGTACTTGCCTCCGAAAAGGCAGGCATGCCGGTTTATCGACAATAACGATTTGCCGCATGCGGCAGGTGAGCTTGTCGACATTCTGTTTGAGAAAACATCGATTTTTTAGGGGGAGGACGTACGATGAATCGAAAAGTTCTCGTTATTACAGAAATGAAAGGCGCCGCACTTCGTCAAGTATCTTTGGAGGGGGTGTCCATCGGCAAAAAAATGGCCGGCAGCGGCACCTTGATCGCGGCGGTGTTCGGAAGCCAGGCGTCCCCGCATGTAGAAGCCTTGGGCGAGCATGGCGCCGATCAAGTCCTGCTGTTCCCGGACGCCCTGTTCGATGCGTATCATTCGGACATCTACTATCAGGCCTTCGTCCAAGCGATTCAAGAAACGAATCCGGATGTTATTATCGCGGGACATACGGCGAATATGAAGGATGTCGCGCCGAGGATTGCTTCCCGTTTCGGCTATGGCTTGGTCACGGACTGCACGCATGTGGAGTTCGAAGGCGACGAGCCGGTTTATGTACGGCCGATATATGCGGGTAAAGCTTTCGAGAAGAAACGGTTCACCTCGGACACGATGTTTGTGACCATCCGGCCGAACAACTTCAAGGCCGAACCATTACGGGAGCGGGCGACACCGGAAGTGATTCCGTGCGAGGCGGGCAGCGTAGACATGAGAACCGTGATCCGCGACATTGTGCTTAAATCGACGGGCGCGATCGATTTGGCGGAAGCCAAAATCGTCGTTTCCGGGGGACGGGGGATCAAGAGCAAGGACGGATTTCAGCCTTTGCAGGAACTGGCCGCCGTGATCGGCGGAGCGGTAGGGGCTTCCAGAGGCGCTTGCGACGAAGGGTATTGCGATTACGGCTTGCAAATCGGTCAGACGGGCAAGGTCGTGACTCCCGATCTGTATATCGCATGCGGGATTTCCGGAGCGATCCAGCACGTTGCCGGCATATCGAACGCCAAAACGATTATTGCGATTAATAAGGACCCGGAAGCTCCGATCTTCCAAATCGCGGACTACGGCGTTGTAGGCGACTTGTTCGAGATCGTGCCTTTGCTAACGGAGGAATTCAGAAAAAAGCTGGCCATTTAGGAACCGGGAGCACGGAAATGAAACCCGGGCGGTGTGTATCCTATTGAAGGAACCGGATATTGTTGTTATTATGAATCCGTATTCAGCTAGAGGACAAAAGGTTTATATAAGGAAGTGACCACTATGAAAAAAACCGTTGTATACAAATCGCTTTCCGAGCAGGTCTACGAGGCGATTAAAGACTCGATTATCAGGGCGGAGCTGAAGTCCGGGGACCGCATCGTCGAGCTGGAGCTCGCAAGAACGTACGGCGTCAGTCAAAGCACGGTGCGTGAAGCTTTAGCGCTGCTGCGCAAGGATGAGTTGGTCGTAACACACGGCAACAAAGGAACGTATGTTTCGAACTTCTCGAAGAAAGACGTGGAGGAAATGTACAGCTTCCGCGAAGTGCTCGAAACGTTTGCCATCAGCAGGGCTATCGAACGTATTACGGACGCGGATATCGCTGAACTGGAGGCCATCTATAACGAGATGGTGACCGCCGGCCAAACCGACGATATTGAAAAAATGAGAATCAGCGATGTTGCTTTTCACAGCGTTATTTATAAAATCGCCGATCATTCCTTCGTCTATCAGGTTTGGCAGGATGTGACCAATAAGATGAATCGCGTCTGGTATTTCACCAACCAGTTTTATTTCAGCGATTTGCTGGAGCTTGCCTACATGCATAAACCGATCCTCGATGCCTTTAAGAACAAAAACAAAGAAGAAGCGTGCGCTACATTCATTACCCATTTGAATTATGTGAGACATCAATTCCTGGGTCCGGCCAAACATGAAGATGATGCTCAATAAATAGGAGAGGTTATTATGGGGGCTGCCATTCCGTTTTTGGTGTTTTTAGGGGTAACGGGGCTCGCGCTTTATTTATTGATGAAGGTTCTTTACACACGTTACCTCTATATTCGTTTGGGTAAGCCTGCATCCGCTCCGTTATATTCCAAAGAACGCCTGATAAATTTTCTGGGCGAAGTTTTCGGCCAGAAGAAGCTGTTGAAGGATCGGAAAAGCGGATGGATGCATATCGTTATTTTTTATGGGTTCATCATTTTGCAGGCAGGCGCCATCGATTTGATTTATAAAGGACTAGCGGGCAAGCCGCTGCCGATCCCGGGATATTCCGCGTTCTCGTTGGTACAGGAAATTACCGTTCTCCTCATCCTGGGGGCGGCCGGCTACGCAGGATACCGAAGGTATATCGAGAAGGTTAAACGTCTTAAACAAGGGTGGAAGCCTGGTATTGTTTTGTTTTTCATCTTCTTTCTGATGCTCTCCGTTTTGTTTACGCTTTCCTTTGAACGTGTCATGCTGCAGCATGATTTCGCATGGCATGCGCCCGTCTCATCCGCTATTGCCCTCCTATTCGGAGGCTTATCCTTGCAGTCGTCCGTCAACTTGTTTTTTACGTGTTGGTGGATTCATCTATTGATCCTGTTGGCATTTGCGGTTTATGTCCCGCAGTCGAAGCATTTTCATATTATAGCGGCGCCGGTCAATTTATGGCTGAAGCGAAGCGAGCCGCCCGGAAAATTGAAAACGGTTGATTTGGAAGATGAGAATGCCGAATCGTTCGGCGTTGCGAAAATAGAAGATTTCACGCAAACGCAAATGCTGGATTTTTACGCCTGCGTGGAATGCGGGAGATGCACCAACGTTTGTCCGGCTTCCAATACCGGAAAGTCGCTGTCCCCTATGCATATGATCGTCAAGATGCGGGATCATTTAATGGAGAAGGGCCACAGCTTGACGTCCAAATCGCCGTGGGTGCCCGGCTTTGTGTTCGGCTATGAGGGAGCGCATGCTTTCGATCATGCGAATCGGCCCGGCACATTCCCGGAGCAGGACGTAACCAATATCGGACCCACCATGCAACTGCAAAAAACGGGCTGGGCCGTAACCGGTAAGAACATTGAAGACGTCCAGTTAATCGGCGATGTCATGAGCGAAGAAGAAATCTGGGAGTGCACCACTTGCCGAAATTGCGAAGACCAATGTCCCGTCGGCAACGAGCATGTCGATAAAATTATTGATTTGCGCCGGCAGCTTGTTCTTATGCAGGGCAGCATTCCTGCGGGCGGACAGCGTGCGCTTCAAAACATTGAGAGACAAGGCAATCCATGGGGATTCAGCAAGAAGGACCGTTTTCAGTGGAAAGAAGAAGCGGGGGACCTCCACGTGCCGACGGTGAAAGAGAACCCCGGGTTTGAGTATTTATTGTTTATTGGCTCGATGGGTTCCTATGATGCGAGAAACAACAAGGTGACGCGTTCTCTTGTGAAGCTGTTGAACGAAGCGGGCGTCAATTTTGCCGTGCTCGGAGAAGAGGAGAAAAATTCAGGGGATACGGCACGAAGACTGGGCAATGAATTTTTGTTCCAGGAGCTGTGCAGAGAGAACATCGAGCTGTTTAAAAAGTACAAGGTCCAACAAATCGTGACCGCCTGCCCGCACACCTTCAACACGTTGAAAAACGAATACCCGGAATTCGGCTTGGAGGCGGAAGTGTACCATCATACGGAATTGCTCGATCAGTTGGTCACAGAGAAGAAGTTAATTCCTAAACGCGAAATCAAAGAGCGGATTACGTACCATGATTCTTGTTATTTGGGGCGCTACAACGACGTTTACGACCAGCCGCGGAACATTCTGCGCTCGATACCCGGCGTCGAGCTGGTGGAGATGGAGCGGGCGAAGGAGAACGGGATGTGCTGCGGCGCCGGGGGAGGGATGATGTGGATGGAGGAGACGGCGGGCAAACGTGTGAACGTCGCCCGTGTCGAACAGGCCATCGCCGTCCATCCTACCCTGATCAGCAGCGCATGTCCCTACTGCCTTACCATGATGAGCGATGGGGCTAAACTGAAGAATGTGGACGAACAAGTCAAAACGAAGGATATCGCTGAAATTTTAGCGGAATCCGTTCTGTAAACCAGCGATATTTGATCAGGTCATCTTCGTTTAGAGGGTGGCCTTTTATTCGTTCACACGAAGCAGCCGCCATTCGGAGAACCCGCCTTCCAATCAACATGTCAGCAATAAACTATAATGATTCAGCAAGATCGGTTGTATTATTTTTCGGTATGCCTCGTTTACACTTAGACTAAAGTTTCGGTGGAACAATCGAGGTGGACGGATGTCGCTTCTTAAACTGAGAAATATTAGCAAAATGTTCTATGGCGTTCAGGTGCTCCATGAGATCAATTTGGAATTGAGAGCCGGAGAAGTCCATGCGCTTGTCGGAGAGAATGGGGCCGGTAAATCAACGCTCGTCAACATAGTCGCAGGCGTACATGAACTAACCTCTGGCGAAATCTATGTGGACAATCGGAAGGTGCACATAAAGTCGCCTTATCACGCCAAGAAGCTGGGAATTTCTATTGTGTATCAGGAACCTTGTCTGATTCCGGATATGACGATCGCCGAGAACATATTTATCGGGGCGCAGCCTTCTTTCTTAGGTATTTTCTCCAATTACATGAACATGAAAAAGAAATCCAGGGAGCTGTTGAAATCGCTCGGGAGCCATCTTCATCCGGCTGCGCTTGTCCGGTATCTTTCCCCGGCAGACCGGTATCTTGTAGCGATCGCCCAGGCAGTCGCGCATAAACCGAAAATATTGATTATGGATGAACCCGGCGATTATTTGAACGATCATGAACGCTCGCATCTGTTCCGGCTGATCAAGAGCTTAAAGGAACAAGGGATTGCGATTCTATATATCACCCACCGGCTCAAGGAAATTGCTGATCTGTGCGACCGGATCACCGTGTTGCGCGATGGCCGGCATGTGATTACATGTAAGGTGAACGGACTATTGGAGCGGGATATGGTCCGGCTCATGCTGGGTCGCGAGCTTCACACTTTATTTCCGCCCGTTAACGAAGTATTGGGTAAAGAATTGCTGCGGATTGAGCGTTTATCGAAGGAACCCTGGTTCCATCATGTAAGTTTCAAGCTGCACGAAGGTGAAATATTAGGCTTGACCGGTCTGGTAGGATCCGGACAAACGGAATTGGCCAGTACCATCTTCGGAGAAACCAAGAAAGATTTCGGCGTAATTTACTGTAAAAATATAGAGTTCGATGCAGCTAATCCTCACCAAGCGGTGAAGAAGCATTTTGGCTATGTGCACGAAAACCGGATCGAGTCAGGACTGCTGATGGACATGAGCGTCTCCAGTAATTTATCCATTTCGAGCTGGAACAGGCTTTCCCGCCGTCACTTTATGTACAAAGACGATGAGCGGGACCTGGCGATCGATAAAGTGATGGAGCTGGACATCAAAATTCATCATGTTGACCAGGAAGTAAAGTATTTAAGCGGCGGGAATCAGCAGAAGGTCATGTTGGGCAGATGGCTTGCAGCCGACAGCGAGATCTACCTGTTGGATGAACCGACACGCGGTATGGATATGGGCTCGAAGGCCGAGTTGTATGTACTGATTCATGAACTGGTCAAGAAAGGCAAGGGGGTTGTCTTAATTTCTTCGGATCTGCAGGAGCTCCTGGGTCTATGTACGCGCATCTTGGTCATGCATCATGGAAAAGTAGCGGGCGAGCTGCCCCGTCATGAAGCGACGGAAGAAAAGATTTTAAATCTGATGCAATAGTTTCATCAATACTAGCGTGAAGAGGTGTTACGATTTGCAACAGGGACAGAAACAAGGATCTATGCCAGAAATCATTTCTCCGTTTGCCATCATGCGTGTATCGAAACGAAGCCTTTTTCGTTACTTGGGAAGTCTGGGACTGCTTGCCGTGATCCTCGTTTTTTGTGCGGTTCTCACCATGCTTTCGCCCGTCTTTTTTACGGCGACGAATTGGGTCAACCTGCTTCTTCAATCGACGATTCTTGCTGTGCTTGCTATGGGATTAACCTTTGTTATGATGACGGGAGGAATCGACCTTTCGGTTGGAGCGGTATTGGCGGTTTCGTCTATGATCGGTCTTGACCTGATTGTCGACCATCAAGCTCCTGTCCTCGTGGGAGTTGCAGCTTCATTGCTGATCGGCATCCTTTTCGGCTTGGTTAACGGGATTATGGTCACCCGAGTGGGAATCCCTCCGCTTATCGTGACTTTGGCCACAATGGGAGTTGCGCGCGGGATCGTCCTTATTTATTCGGATGGAGCTAAAGTAACGAAAATTCCGGACAGCATTATTTATTGGGCCAATGGGGAAATAGAGGGGATTCCCGTACTGCTTCTCATCGTCGGGTTGTTGGCGATGATCGCCCATATCCTTCTTTCACACACGATATACGGACGATCCCTCCGTGCCAGCGGCGGGAATGAATTAGCAGCGAGACTGGCAGGAGTCCGGACCAAGGGCGTCATCACGGGCGCCTATGTGCTGTCGGGAGCGACGGCGTCCATCGCAGGCCTTCTGCTTGCAGCCCGGCTGGAATCGGCGGGTCCGAACGCCGGATTGGGCATGGAACAGACCGTCATTGCGGCTGTCGTCATTGGCGGCACCAGTTTATTTGGCGGACAAGGCCATATAGTGGGCACCCTGCTGGGCGTTCTCCTGATTTCCCTTGTTTCCAACGCGGTGAATTTGTTGAATGTACCGCCGGCATGGGATCAAGTGGTGAAAGGCTTAGTTATTCTTATCGCGGCGTTACTCGATGTGTACCGAAGGAAATATTCGCAGGACGGTTACTCCAAATAACGAAGGGGGATCGCAGGCTGCGCGCATAGCCAATAAACGGATTGGGGAAAAATACGGTTGATTCCTATTAAGTGCTAGCAGAAGAAAGGCGAAAAGAGACCCATGCCATATGCAGAAGTCAACGGAACTACGTTGTATTACCGTGTTAAGGGATCGGGGTTGCCGATCATTTTCGTTCATCCTCCCTTGCTGGAGGGCAACAACTTCGACGATCAGTTGGAACAGCTGTCCGACACTTATCAAATTATAACCGTCGATGTTCGTGGTCATGGCAGGAGCCCCTATTCCAAGCAGCCGCTGACCATTCCGTTGATAGCCGGCGATATTCGCGGGTTAATGGACGCGCTCGAGGTGAAGAAGGCTTGCATTTGCGGCTATTCGACCGGCGGCTCGGTGGCGCTTGCGGCCATGCTCGCTTATCCGGACCTGTTCCACGGGGGAATCCTTATAAGCGCTATGTCGGAGGTCAGCGATCTTATGCTGAGAAGCAGGTTCTGGGCTGCGATTTATACATCGGGCCTTCATGCCAAACGAGTTCTGACCGCAGCCATCACCTGGGGCAATGCGAGCTCACCGGAAAACTTTAAGAAGCTCTATAGTGCTGCACTAAGAGGAGACATCCGCAATCACAAGCAATATTACAAAAGCGGATTGACTTATAGCTGCACGCAGCGGCTGAAGGAGATTCCCCTGCCGACCCTGCTGCTCTACGGTAAGAAAGATTCCGGCTTTCACAAATATGCGAAAATGCTCCACCGGCAATTGCCGAACAGCACGCTGCATTTCATCCCTAAAGCGAAACACCAGCTGCCAACCAAATGGGCAGGCCCGACTAACAGGCTGATTCGACAGTGGATCGAGGCGCAGCCGTTTGCAACAACGGGTCGTCGCATCCTTCGCGACCTCCAGGAGACGCACGTTCCTATCCCTGTATTTGAGCCTGGGACGATTCAAGAAGAGCCTGATCAACAAGCATAAAAAGATACTTGCATACATCACTTTAAGGCTGTTGAGCATGCTCAACAGCCTTAAACCGTTCGCCGCGACAGGCTATTTTTCTACGGTTGTAGATTTTCGAAAGGTCAGCAGCTCGGATACCGTAACGAATCGGTAGCCGCGTTCCTTCAATTCGGGAAGCACTTGCTTCAAGGCTTCCAGCGTTTGGCTTTTTCCTTCGACATAATCGTGGAATAGAACAATGTCGCCGTTACGCGCGTTTTTCAAAACTTTGTTGACGATTTTATTTACGCCCGGCTTGTTCCAGTCCTCGGTGTCCTGATGCCATGACCACATGACGACCAGATAACCGTTTTTTTTCGAAGCATCCACTACATTTTCGCTGTAATAGCCTCCAGGAGGTCGGAACAGATGCGGTTTCTCCCCCGTTGTCGTGAAGATGGCTTGTTCGGCCTTTAGTATTTCATTTTGAATTTTTTCCCCGCCCATCCTTTTTCTGAAATAACTGTGACTGTAGGTATGGTTCGCAATTTCATGGCCTTCGACGATTTCCCTCTTTGCCAGCTCGGGGTACATTTCAACGCGCTTTCCGACTACAAAGAAGGTTGCTTTCGCCTCATATTGTTTCAGAAGGTCTAAAATTGCCGGGGTATCCGCAGGATCGGGACCATCGTCAAAGGTTAGAGCTATTATTTTTTCGTCGCTGGGTACTTCCCACACAATATCCCCCCGGGCTTCAAAATATTCCCGATTTTTGTTTTGCGGTGCGGCCTGACCATGGTTCAGCAATGTGGCGGAGAGTAAAGCAGTTGCAACCAGTGAACTGCAGATGATGCGCATCTTATTCCTCCTTCAATGTAACATCCCTATAATAACCATCTTGTTGGCATCCTATGTTCTCATTATTATCCTGTCATTGTTTTCTTTATTTATGTAGAAAATGAATGCTGACAAACTAATAGGGAAGTGGGCCAAGTGAAGCAAATGAACAAACAACTTATCATCCTGACGATTTGCGCCAGCGCCATATTTGGGCTGCCTCAAATTCTGTTCGCTGAACAGCTGCTGGAGCAAGGGGGGCTCCCAAAGGCGGTCATTGTGATCGATGATTTGGGGAATAACATGACGGGGACGGAAGAAATGCTCAATTTGCCTTATCCGATTACGGTTGCGATTATGCCGTTTCTACCGTCAACCAAGAGTGATGCGGAAGCGGCTCATCGTAAGGGACACGATGTTATTGTTCATTTGCCGATGGAGCCGTTGAAAGGGAATCGGAGCTGGCTCGGCCCAGGCGCAATTACTTGCGATTTAAGCGATGAGGAAATCCGTAAACGGGTAAATGCGGCCATCGACGATGTTCCGCACGCGATTGGAATCAATAATCATATGGGATCGAAAGCGACCGTTAACGAGCGTGTGATGAACATCGTGTTGACGGTTTGCCATGAAAGAGGACTATTCTTTCTGGACAGTCATACCAATTATCGGAGTATTGTCTCGAAAGTGGCCCGACAGATCGGTGTTCCTTGCATAGAAAACCACATTTTTTTAGATGATATAAAAAATAAAAAACATGTGATGAAGCAGCTCCGATTATTGCAGCAGCATTTAACGGAACACGAAAAGTGCGTCGCAATCGGACATGTTGGAGCAGGGGGAAAGGGGACGGCCGAAGTTATTAAACAAGTGCAGGCTCAAGCGCGTGATATCGAATTCGTAGGTATTTCCAAGCTGATCGAAGGCCAAGGCATTCAAGAAAATCCATTGCAATTCCATCCCAATTAAAAAGGAGCGAGTTTCGAATGTTCATCCAAACAGGTAAAGGTATAGCCCTGCTGGCCCTCTCATTGTCCGTGTTCGCCGCTGGCTGCACGAATAAAACAACGAATCAGGTAAGGCAGCAGGCGGCTCCGCAGCCAGCTCAAAACGCACCGTTAACGAATGCTGAAAACCGTGTCGAAATCGCTAAAAATGCGGCTGACAAGATTGTCCGATTGAATGGCGTCAAGCAAGCCAATGTGCTGGTTACCAGACGCAATGCTTATGTAGCGGCGGTCGTGGACACGCCTCAAACGGAAATCCCGCAACAGCTGGAAGAACAAATCGCCAATGAGGTTCGTTCAACCGATCCGAATATCCAGCACGTTTATGTGTCCACGAATCCCGAATTTGTAGACCGGGTTAACCGGTACGTTCAAGATATAGGGCAAGGAAGACCGGTAGCCGGTTTTGTTGAAGAATTCAGTGCGATGATCCAGCGTCTTTTTCCAACGGCCCGTTAAATTAAAAAGGTAAAATATAAAAGAAACAAATAAAAGGAGCCGGCGCGGCTCCTTTTATTTGTCCTTGTTTAATAAGTATTATAAATGTTTTCGCACTCTTCGGCGGTGGGTTCATAGAAGCAATGTCTTTTATACCGTCCTACCAAAGGCTGGTTATACCAGGTCGGAGGACAATCACCGGGAGGTCTGAAATACCACAAACTGAATTTCGCCGGCCAATGTCTCTCGCCATCGACCGATCTTTTGGCCAGACGTTTTTCCCGATCACGTGCCTTTTGGTAGAAATATCCATATAATGTCGCTTCGAAAGCGTGTGGCTGAAATACCATTTGCGGAATCGTACGAATGTCTTTAAAGTCGGAGCAATTGGCCCGGACCCGGTTAATTCCTACGTTCCCGACAAGCAGCATGCCCTTTTCGCCTTCGCCTTCCGCTTCAGCCCGAAGCAATCTGGCCAAGAGTGCAATATCCTGTTCTCTGGCTTTAACAACCGCCATGATTTCACCTCTTTATTTTGGAGATATGGGGGTAACGGTTTTTGACAATACATACTATTCAAACGCGGAATTTATGTGACGTTCACCCATCAGGGTGTCAGCAAGCCGGGTTCACGAGCTGGAATTCGCTTTGGCGACAGGACGTCGCTTACGGTCCCTATATGCAATCCTTTGTGCTGCAAAGCCTGGATCATCCCGTCAAGCGCCAGGCTGGATGAACGGGTGGGATGCATCAGAATCAATGACCCGTTCCCGGCTTTAGTCCCAATCTTATGAATGAGGGATTGCGGACTCGGATTTTGCCAGTCCACCGTATCCAAAGTCCATAACACGGTGTTCAGCTTCAAGCTTAACGCGATTTCTACGGTTTGCTTATCGAAATCACCGGAAGGGGGAGCGAACCAGCGGTTCTTAACCTGCAAGTGCGTTTGAAGCAGCTGCTCGGTTTTTGAAATTTCCAGGAGAGCCTGACTTTTGCTTAATTGGCTCATATTTTTGTGGGAATACGCGTGATTGGACAGCTCATGGCCGCGGCTTCCTATCTTTTGTGCGGTGGCCACATTTTTTTTCAGCCAGGAACCGTCAAAGAAAAAGGTCGCTTTCACTTTATGCTTGTCCAAGGTGTCGAGAATTTTGGGAATGAATTCTTCGCCCCAGGCTACATTGATCATAAAAGCGGCCATCGGTTTTTGAGGGTTGCCGCTATAGATCGGCTCCGCTCCCAAATTATCCAGATTCACACTCGGCGAGGTTTCGTTATATACATATTGAATCGGGCTGCCGGCAGGCTTGTTCTTATTGAGCTCGTAGGTTCGTTCCGTATCGACCTCAAGGCCATTATAACCCGGTATGGCGCCCCACACGCGATCGACCCTCGCGTCAACGGGAGGAATTCGCTTCTTCGGAGCTTCCTCGATAATTCGGGTCATCACGGCATCCAGACCGAGAGGCGGCGCAGAGAATCCGGTGAGAAGCAGTGCGCAAAGCGCCAGGGCATAACAACGTTTGAACTGAAACATTTCGTTCATAACTCCTTTCCTTTGTCTCCATGATTTCATTGATTTTGTTCACCGGTATCTTTTTGGGGCTTAAACTGAACAATCAAAAAGAGCAGCGGGATATAGGCGTATACAAAATAAAAACTGAAATTGTCGTATAAATCGGCAAATTGCCTGATAAGTTTGCGCTCGTCCAAGACGTTGGACAATACGAAGAACAGAATTAGAAAAACGATCAGGCTTGTGTGCTGCTTGATAGGGGAGATTCTCTCTCTCCAACGCCAGTTTGAATAATCCGAATCTTGGGATGATGTTGATGGATGGTCTGTTCCAAAAATAAAATGTTTTTAGTTTCGGTCAGATCTATTTCAGGCGGAGCATCTTTGATCTGGCAATTCAAGATAAAATCGATTTCGTTCGTAATTGAAATTTGCACAAAATCGCTGGATTTTTTAGTTTTCTCAAACAAATGCACAATATGTTGTTGAGGATTTGCTGCTTGTTTCTTATTTATTCTTGAACAGCCATGGCCGGAATAACATAATAGGTTCACCTCACCCATTAGCATCTATAGAAGGTTAAATTTCTATTCAATGAAAAGCCGAAGGGCCACTCCTTATCAGGAATGGCCCTCTTGCTATGGATGGGATTATTCGAATATTCCACTAGTTCTTATTTCTGCAAGGCTTGTTTGACCGTATCCTTCAAAGGCGTCAAGGTTCCGATCAGCTTGACCAGATCATCCGATGTTTTAGATGTCTCGCCCACGGAAACCGCATGATAAATACCCGCCATAAGTACGGCAATAGGCTCAGGCAAGCCGGCGTTCAAGAGTATATTTTTTTCTTCTTCGAAGGAAACGGACTGGTGAACGACTTTTTTACCGGTAACCTCAGAAACGATTTGAGCCAAATCGTCAAAGCTCCAGGTTTGATTGGAAACAAGATTATACGTCTTGTTCTCATGTCCTTCACCTGCAAGAACGGTCGCTGCAGCCAAGGCCAGATCGCTGCGGGTCACGGAATTAACGGTTCCGCGACCTGTATTCGTCACAATGGCTCCATGCTCTACGGATGCGCCAAGTCCCGGATTTATAAATACTTCGGTGTACAGAGAGTTGCGAAGGAACGTATAGGGAATGCCGGTGGTACGGATCGCATGCTCCGTAGCCAGATGGACCTGGGCTAGAGGGACGATCGATTCCTCCCCAAAGGCATATCCGGTATAGGCAATATGTTGAACGCCGGCATCCCGCGCCGCTTTGACGACATTCGCATGTTGCACGACGCGCAGCGTATCGTCGGAGTCAGGGCTTGAAATAAAGAGCAGCTTGGAGGCGCCGGAGAAAGCTTGTTGAAGGGATTCCGGTTTCGTGTAATCGCCATAACGAACTTCAATTCCGAGCCCGGCGAGCGAAGAAGCTTTCTCCACATTGCGGACGACGGCTGTGATTTGAGCTGCAGGAACTTTTTTGAGCAGATGTTCGATGACAAGGCCTCCGAGTTCGCCTGTAGCGCCGGTAACAAAAATGGACATGGGATTTCTTCCCTTCTTCTGATCAATTTTTCGAGAATGGCAACATTGTAACTAATTCTGTTACAACGCATGCAAAAAAAATTTAGGAGAACACAGAACCAGCTACAGACCACATGAACAAATCAGCTCATTAAAGAGCGGTTTTCTTGCTTAGTTCAGTCACCAGTTGATTCAGCGTTACTTGAGCTAGTTGACGCTCCATGGCAGACTGAGCTTCAAGCATGTTCGTTCGAAGAACGGATTCGATGTTAGCCCCAACCGGACAAGCAGGGTTAGGGTGTCCATGGAAATTAAAAAGCTCACCTTTCTCGACGACTTCAACCGCCCGATAAACGTCCAGCAGCGTTATTTCATCCAGCTCTTTGCGCAGGTAAGCTCCGCCGGCACCGGCCTTGACATGCACGAATCCGGCTTTTTTGAGGCTGCCGATAATTCTGCGGATCACGACCGGGTTCGTATTTACGCTGGCCGCTATGAAATCCGATGTACATGGCGATGGACTTATAGCTATAAGAGACAAGATGTGAACAGCGATGGAAAAGCGGCTGCTAATTTGCTTCATGTCGTTCACCTCTCGGGTGTAATCATTATAGTTACAACAAAAAATGAAGTCAAGGGGATGTATCTTCTGCAGCTGATCTTTGCGCAGAAGCCTGTCTTATATCTGATATCCTCTTTTTACCCCATTCATACATCATTTCTATAATGGGCAGCAGCGTCATGCCAAGCTCCGTCATGGAATATTCCACTCTCGGAGGCACTTCAGGAAATACCTCGCGATGGACAATGCCGTCATCGATTAATTCCTTCAGCTGGCTCGTTAACATTTTATGCGTAATTTTAGGCAATAACCTCTGAAGCTCGCTGAAGCGCTGCGCTCCCTCTCTTCCCAGATGCCAAAGGAGCACCAGCTTCCACTTTCCGCCAATAATAGCCAGCGTCAATTCTTTCTCGCAATTGAAATCCCCATTCTTGATTTTATCCAATATTTCCTCGCGCAGATCGGACATTTTATTCTCCTAACTTCTCATAAGTTACTTTTTTGTAACCAGCGCACAAAAAAGTGCATTCTTTTATAATTTCTTCACAGCGTATACAATCTAGCTTGTAAACAACTACTTGCAAGGAGAGGTGATACGAGTGTCTAAGAAGGTATTGATTTTGACAGGGGATGCTGTCGAAGCGTTAGAAGTATACTATCCCTATTACCGCTGTCTGGAAGAAGGCTTTGAAGCGGTGATCGCTTCCCCTACAGAACAGAAGGTGCTGCATACCGTCGTCCATGATTTTGAAGGATGGCAAACCTTCACGGAAAAACAAGGCTATAACATCGAGTCGCATGCTTCTTTCGAAAATATTAACCCTGAGCAATTTGATGCGTTAATCATTCCGGGGGGACGTGCGCCGGAGCATATTCGCCTTCATCCGGATTTTGCCAGACTTGCCGGCCATTTCTTCGAAAAAAATAAACCCATAATGATCCTATGCCATGCCAGTGTAGCTTTAACGGTAATTGCAGACCATATTAAGGGCCGCGAAATGACTGCTTACTATGCTTGCCGTCCGGAGGTTGAAGCGGCGGGCGCCAAATATATTGAGACTCGCTGCCACGTCGACCGTAACCTGGTCTCGGGGCATGCTTGGAACGACCTTCCACAGCTCATGAAAGAATTTGTTAAGCAAGTCCATGCAGTAAATTAAGCTGTAGATACACTATTATACCAAATAAACAAACTATTAAAAACAAACACCAAAACCATTCATGAAGAGGAGCGAATTAAACATGGAATTGCAATTAGCGTTGGATCTCGTAGACATCCCCGGAGCAAAGAAACTGGTGAAAGAAGTTGAGGCGTATGTAGATATCGTAGAAATCGGTACGCCGGTCGTCATTAACGAAGGCCTTAGAGCCGTAAAGGAAATTAAAGAGGCATTCCCTAATTTGAAAGTATTGGCTGACCTGAAAGTCATGGACGCGGCCGGATACGAAGTTATGAAAGCATCCGAAGCCGGCGCCGATATCGTCACCATTCTCGGTGTTGCCGAAGATATGACGATCAAAGGTGCCGTGGAAGAGGCTAAAAAACAAAACAAAAAAATTCTGGTCGACATGATCGGCGTTAAAGATATCGCTGGACGCGCGAAAGAACTCGATGCCTTTGGCGTAGATTACATTTGTGTCCACACCGGTTACGATCTTCAGGCAGTCGGCAAAAACTCCTTTGAGGATCTGAACACGATCAAAAGCGTCGTGAAAAATGCAAAAGTGGCAGTTGCAGGCGGCATTAAATTAGAAACGCTGCCGGAAGTCATTAAAGCAAAACCGGATCTTGTTATCGTCGGCGGCGGTATTACCGGTGCGGAAGATAAACAAGCTGTCGCAGCCGAAATGCAAAAATTGATCAAACAAGGTTAATTTATGAGTACTTCTTATTTAGCTGAAATCATAAAAGAATTAAATCGTTCGGCCGACTTCGTCGCTGATCGGGAAGTTGAAGATTTGGTTGATCGTATCCTTCAATCCAAGAAGGTGTTTGTGGCCGGCGCGGGCAGATCCGGGCTGATGGTACGGGCATTCGCCATGCGCATGATGCAAATGGGCATTGAAGCTTATGTAGTCGGCGAAACCGTAACCCCTAATTTGGAGAAGGGCGACACCTTAATCATCGGATCCGGTTCAGGAGAGACGCGAACTTTAATACCGGTAGCCGAAAAAGCCAAAAGTCTGGGGGGATCGGTCGCCGTGATTACCATTTCCCCGGAATCCACGCTTGGCAAACTATCGGATATTACGGTGAAAATGCCCGGCTCGCCGAAAGAGCAGGAGGGCAGCGCCTATCAAACCATACAGCCGATGGGGGCATTATTTGAACAATCCCTCTTACTCGTTTGCGACGCCGTCATATTGAAGATGATGGAAAAGCAAGGACTTGATTCCCGGACGATGTTTGGCCGACATGCCAATTTGGAGTAGCTGAAAACTCGTACACAACTGAAAATAGTCCTCGCTGTTCGGTGAGGACTATTTATCAGACATCAGCATTTTCCTCGAAAGGCTCCGATCAGGAGCTTTTCTTAATATAGATCCGTCAGGAATCGGAATTAAAGGGGGGAAAGAATCATGGATCCAATTACTTTTGTTTTGTTTGGATCGACCGGGGACTTGGCGAAAAGAAAAATATTCCCGGCGCTGTACAACTTATTTTTGGAGCAAAAATTACCCCAATCTTTTTCGGTTATCGGCTTGGGACGAAAAACGTTTACGGATGCCGAATTTCAACATTATGTCGAGCAATCTTTACGCACCTTTTCCAGACGCAAGCCTGAAGCGCAGGAGCGGCTGGAGGAATTTCTGGACTGCATCCGCTATTATGCTTTGGATGTTACGAACAAGGAAGGATACGTGGGGCTGCTCAAGCTCATTCAAGAGCGGGAAGAGCAGTTAAACATTCCTGAAAATCGGATGTTTTACTTGTCTGTCGCCCCCGAATTTTTTGACGCAATTGCTTCCCGTATCAAGGAGAGCGGTTTAGGCGAGACCAAAGGCTGGAAGCGTCTTATTATTGAAAAACCTTTCGGGCACGACTTACAATCGGCCCGCGAATTAAATCATAAATTAAGCCAATCTTTTGAAGAAGATGAAATTTTCCGGATCGATCACTATCTTGGAAAGCCTATGGTGCAAAATCTCGAAACGCTGGTGGCTGCCAATCCGCTGCTTAAAGCGTTATGGAGCAATCAATATATTGCCAATATCCAAATTACGGCGAGCGAAACGGTCGGCGTCGAAGAGAGAGCCGGCTACTACGAAACTGCCGGAGCGATCCGGGATATGTTTCAGAACCATATGCTGCAGCTGCTGATGATGACGGCTATGCACCTGCCTGCCCGAATCACGGAGAAAAATGTTCGCCAGCAGAAGATTCATTTATTGAAATCGTTGCGCCGCCTATCCAAAAAGGATGCGGCAAACCACGTCGTCCGGGGTCAGTATGGCGCTGGAGACATTCAAGGCCAAGCCGTTCCTGCCTATCGTGAAGAGCCTGGGGTTGACGCTTTCTCGATGACCGATACGTTTGTTGCCGCGCGGCTTTGGATTGACGACTTTTTCTGGAATGAGGTTCCGATTTACATTCGGACCGGTAAAAGAATGAAGGAAAAGTCGACACGCATCACCGTTGAATTTAAAGACCGGTTCAAGGAACCGTACGGGAATGCCAACCAGGCCGTTCCGAACCTGTTGACGATTCAAATCAATCCGGATGAAAAGATAACGCTGCAGCTGAATAGTAAAAATCTGCTGCACAACGGACAGATGGAACCTGTCATGATGGACTTCTCGATGGATGCCAGTCAGATGCCGGAAGCTTACGAGCTTTTAATATTCGACGCGCTGAGAGGCGATGCGACGTTCTTCGCCCATTGGGAGGAAGTGGAGCTGGCCTGGGAGTGGGTGCAGCCCGTTCTCGAGGCTTTTGCCGAAAACCAGCTGCCTCTACACTTGTATCCATCGGGTTCGTACGGTCCGGCGGCGGCCCACCGTTTATTGGAGGAGCAAGGGTTTCGCTGGTGGCCGGATGAAGAAGCGGTGGATGTCAGGGAAATGACGCTGCACGTCACAGCTTCAGCGCCATAACAGGAGAACGACCCGAATCTTGACATCAGGAGGATAGCGTCATATGAAAATCGGATTAGTCGGTTTAGGTAAGATGGGTTTAAATTTGGGCAAAAATTTAATGGATCACAAGCACGAAGTGGTTGCTTTTGATTTAAATACGGACGCGGTGGCCGAAATGAAAAGCTACGGGGCACAGGGCGCATCCGGGCTGCAAGAGCTTGTTCAAGCTTTGCCGGTTCCGCGGATTGTATGGATTATGGTGCCCCATTCGGCGGTGGATACCGTCATCGGTCAAATAACGCCGCTCCTGTCCCAAGGCGATATTGTCATCGAAGCGGGGAATTCGCACTATAAGGAATCGATTCGCCGATACAATCAGTTGAAAGAAAAAGGGATCCACTTTATGGATGCCGGAACTTCCGGAGGTATGGAGGGCGCCCGGCACGGGGCCTGCTACATGGTTGGCGGGGACCCGGAAGCATGGCGTGTAGTGGAGCCCATCTTCCGCGACACTGCCGTGGACCAAGGCTATTTGTATGCGGGTAAAGCCGGGAGCGGCCACTACCTGAAGATGGTTCATAACGGAATCGAATACGGCATGATGGCCGCTATCGGCGAAGGCTTCGAGGTGTTGGAGAAAAGCGGGTTTGATTTCGACTATGAGCAGGTGGCCCGGGTCTGGAATCACGGCTCCGTCATCCGTTCCTGGCTGATGGATTTGACGGAACGCGCTTTTTCCAAAGATGCCAAGCTGGATGAGATCAAAGGTGTGATGCATTCCTCCGGCGAAGGCAAATGGACGGTGGAGGAAGCTATGGATCTTCAGACAGCGACGCCGGTCATTGCCATGTCTCTGCTGATGCGCTACCGTTCCCTGGATCACGATACGTTCACAGGCAAAGTCGTGGCCGCTCTGCGGAACGAATTTGGCGGGCATGCCGTGGAGAAAAGCACCGTTACGGTGTAGGACGCGTTTTGAAGGATTTTATCGAAAAGCAATAAAAAAATCACGGGTTACGACGTCGTAACCCGTGATTTTTTTTTACGTGTCATATCAGCAGCAAATTCCGCAGTCTGTCGGCGTTCGCCGGAACGATGCCGAATATAATACCTACCGCGGTAAGCCAGGATAAGGCTTCGTTGTCAGTCTGGGGGCGGTTACTTGTTGACGTAGAGGTACGGTGTCCGGATCACGCTGTAGGTTCCTTCAATCATTTCCTCGGTAATAATGTTCGCTTTAAGCAAGGCGGAAATTTTCGCTTGATCCGGTTTGGATACGTTCTTCCATAGCTGCGGATCCGGCAGCGCGTCGAATAACAGGTGGTCGACGAATTGCTTTTTCTCTTGATAAATGACTTTTACCGTGTAGTCGTTGACGTGCAGCTCCGCGCTTTCCGGGTACATCGAGAGGATGTCTCTGCGAATCGATTCGAGCTCGTCTTCTATTTTTTTGTGCTGATCCTTCAGTTCGCAATAACGCGCCAGTTTATTCAAGTCCATGGGGATTACCTCGCTTTTGCCTCGATTTATACTTCATGACTATGCAGGAGACAAGCGTATTAGACTCAAATGGCAAACTTTGCGCGAAAGGCGTGACGCCTGTTCAGGATCATCGCAAAAAGCGCCTATCGGGGCACGACTCCGTCTTGGACGGGTTTGTGTTCCGGCAGGCGCTTCTTTGCGCACTTCCTAGAGGACGTTAATCTGCAGCTCGCCCAGCTTGCGCTTGAAATCGGCCTTCAAGATCCGTTTCTCGCGAGGCTCCAGGAAGGCCGCATCCACGCCGTTCATAACGATCGCGGCCAGCTCGTGCAGCGTAAAATGAAACTTCTCTGCGATCGTTTGGTACTCTTGCGTAATCGTCGTGCCGGATACGGTCGGATTATCCGTATTGACGGTCAGCGTCAACCCCTGCTCGAAGTACTGCTTGATCGGATACGCCTCCCAACCGGATACGGCCTTCGTCTGGATGTTGCTGACCGGACAAAGCTCCAATGGGACGTTCCGCTCTCTGACAATCTCCAATACTTCCGGGTTTTCCTGCAGACGCACGCCGTGCCCGATCCGAACGGCGCCAAGCCGGGTAACGGCCTCATAAATGTTGGCCGGCCCCGCCGCTTCGCCGGCATGGATCGTAATCGGAATGCCGTGTTTGCGGGCTAACGCGAACGTATCGCGGAATAACTCCGCCGGGAACGAAGCTTCATCGCCCGCAAGGTCGACGGCGACGACGCCTTGGCCGAGGAAGCGGGCCGCGGCTTCCACGACCTCGCGATTGGCCTGCTGCGAATGGTTGCGCATGCAGATCGCGATGGCGCGCGCTTTGACGCCGCAGCGCGCTTCTCCCTGTTTGAGCCCTTCGGTCACCCAGTACATCGTTTCGTCGACGGATAAGCCCTTCTTCCGGTGAAGCTGCGGCGCGAAGCGAACCTCGATATAACCGCAGCTGTGCTCGGCGGCTTGCTCGACCGCCTCGCGGGCGACGCGCTTTAAGGCGTCTCCCGTTTGCAGAAACGGCGTCGTAAAGTCGAACTTGCTTAAATATTCCTTCAAGCTCCCGCAATCGTCGGTCACCTGCATATAAGGCAGCAGCTGCTCCTTCTCGGAGGCAGGCAGCGGAATGCCCAGCGTACTGGCCAGCTCGAGCGCCGTTTCCGGTTTGACGCAGCCGTCCAAGTGCAGATGAAGGTCGACCTTCGGCAGCTTTCGTATCAATTCCTTGGTGATGACGGTATCCATAACGCTTGTTCTCCTTTCGATTTATAGAAGGAAATAGACATTCAACGGGAATGTCTATCGGCATAGGAACGGCGATCTTCAGTTAACGGACGGAAGCTGGAGATGATCCGTATCGCAAGAAACGGTTTCGCAAGAAAAGCTGCCGCCAAAACACGAACGCATCTTCCTCGAAAGTGCTCCGACCAGAAGCTTTTCTTAATACTATACGCACGGTCATGGTTTATGTCAATAATCATAACAACAAAAACAAAAAATAAGGTTTTTTCAATTAATATATCACACAAACATAACATAAATAATTGCAAATTGTTGAACATGGCCGTTCAATTTCGGATGTTTCCAGCGTTCTCTCGTTAGGGGACGGTTCGGATCATTGGATTGCGAAATGCTGAAATACTAGGTTTTACTGGATTTATTGGAGGGTCAGAGATTAGGTGCGGGTGTAAAGGAGGCAACATCGGCAGCCCAATTTATGAAAATTTATCGATTTGACGGTTTACATAAAATTGTATTTAGTGTTATATATTATTACATAAACAAATATTAATATAACATATAATGTTATATTTTGCGTTTTTTTGGCGCGGAGGGTGGGTTCTATGAATATGACGGTCGAACAGGCGTTATCGGTATACCCGCTGTCGGAAGGGCGTTTGATCGCCGGGAGGGATGGGGCCGCACGCATCGTGAAATCGGTCAATGTGATGGATGCGCCGGATATTACGGAATGGATCAAAGACGGAGAGATGCTGTTCACGACGGCTTACGTGATGAAGGACCGGCCTGAAGAAGCGATCGATTTGCTGCGCAAGCTCCATGCGAGAGGCTCTGCGGGGCTGGGCATCAAGCTCGGCCGTTTTTGGACGAATGTGCCCCAGTCGATTGTGGAGGAGGCGGACCGGCTCGGATTTCCGCTGATCGAGCTGCCGTATCAGTTCACCTTTTCCGATCAGATGAACGGGTTGTTTCATGCGGAGCTGGAGCGAAATACGCGATCGCTTCAAAGATTGCTGGAAAAGCAAAAGAAGCTGATGCAATTTGCGCTGGGCGCGCAGTCGGATTCGATGTTTTTTGAACAAGTGCAGGCGATTGTAGAGACGCCGTTCGCCGTGGTGAGCTCGCGCGGCCATTTGATTTACAATGCGACGTCGTACGGCGATAAGCAGCTGCTGGAAGGTTGGCCTTGGCGCGAAGAGGTCAGGCGCTTGCGGGCGGGAGGAGGCGAAATGTACCGCGTTCCCGTCGAGTACAAACGGGAATGTATCGGGTACGCGGTCTTCGGCCGGCATGAGGTGGCGCTTATGAAGGAAGAAGAGGGGCTGTTCGTGCAAACGGCGGAAATTCTCGCGCATCACTTGAGCTGCATTTATCGCGATGAGCTGGAGCGTTCGCTGAATCGCGATTTGGGCGGGATGTTTGCCCGCTATTTGAGTCAAGACGTGCCGGTCGGGATGCTTACGGCGCAGATGGAGGATCTGGGTATTCGCGTGCTGGGCGGTTCCTATCAATGTGTGCTGACGAAGGTGATGTCAGGGGTGGACGGGGCGCACCGGGAGGTCATCAAGGCCGTTCGGGAGGAGCTGGAGTACAACCCGGCTTTTCGCGAGCTGGAGGTTGTGCATTTCGTGGTGGGGAACGGGGTATTCTCGATTTTTCGGGGCGACGAATGGGCAGGCTCCGGCAAGCTGCCGGACATCATGAACCGCGCGCTCGGCTGTATGTTGGACAAAGGGATTTTGCCGCAAATTCGAATGTCCGTAAGCAATAAGAAAACGAAGCCTGCTGTTCTCCGGCAAGCTTACATGGAGTGCTCGGAGGCGTTCGAGCTGGCGGAGCGGCTTGGCGTCGCCGACAAGGTCGTGCGCTTCGAATCGGTGGAGCTGGCCTATGTATTCCGCCACGTGCCGACGAACGAGATGCGTACGTACGGGCAAGAGGTGCTGGCGGAGCTGTTGGCCAAAGACCCGGATTACGCACACGAAATGCTGCGGACGCTGGAAGCGTTCCTGGAGCATGACGGCCAGGTGAACGAGGCGGCGAAGCATTTGTTCGTGCATCGCAACACGGTGGCCTACCGGCTGGAGAAGATCGGTGAAATCCTCGGGGCCGATTTCAAAAAAATGAACGATTTGCTGAGGCTGAAGCTGGCGTTTATGTTCCGGCGCATGCTTGATGAGCGGGATTCGGAGTAACGGTCTTATAAGTTGAAAGGGGGTGGTGGTATGGAGTTCCACGAGGTGCTGGACGCATGGGACGAAACGCGCGGGAATGCTGTACTGGCCACAGTCATCGGAGTGGAGGGTCATGCCTACCGCAAGGAGGGCGCTTCGATGCTGCTTTATGCCGACGGCCGCCGTGTCGGGGCGATCAGTCCGGGCTGCCTGGAGGCCGACGTCATGGAACGGGTGCCGGACATTGCGGCCGGCGGTCCCCCGCAAACGGTTGAGTACGACATGAGGGATGCCGACGATTGGGCATGGGGAGAAACGGTCGGCTGCGGCGGAAAAATCACGGTGCTGCTGGAATCGGTGGAAGGAAGGCTCGCCGACGCGCTGACCGAGCTGCTGTCGCGATTGCGGCTCGGCGAAGCGTGCTGCTTGGTGCGGCGGCGGCAATCGAAGGCCGCCCGGTCTGCATTCATGAGCGGCACTGGTGCGGCGGGCGCGCCGGAAGGGCTTGGCAGGCACGAGGAATCGGGAATGCCGGGGCTGCCGGGAGAGTCGAGGGGGCCGGAAATGTGGGGAATGCCGGGAGTGCTGGATGCGAGCCTGGAGTACGAAGTGGAAGCGGTAAGTTCCGGGGAGGCGGCGACAGGCTGGGAAGACGATGGCTTCCGCTTGCTGTGCGAACCGAAGCCGCGTTTGCTTATATTCGGCGCGGGTGCGGATGCCGAGCCGCTCGCTGCGCTGGCTGCTGCGTCCGGGTTTCGCGTCGTCGTGGCCGATTGGCGGGAATCGCTTTGCTGCCCGGGGCATTTTCCCGGCTGTGGGACGTTCGTCGGCTCGCCGGTGGAGGCGGTCGAGCGGCTCGGCGTAAGCGAATCGGATTACGTTGTGGTGATGAGCCATCATCCGGGCCGCGACCGTCAATGCTTGCAGGCGTTGTGGCCGCGGGCTGCCCGTTACGTCGGAGTGCTCGGCTCGAAGGCGCGGACCCGGCGGTTGCTGGAAGGAATGAACCCGCCGCCATGGCTGCACTGGCCTATCGGGCTGGCCATCGGGGCGGTCGGGCCGCAGGAGATCGCCGTCAGCGTCGTGGCGGAGTTGATTGCCGTGCGCAGGCGGGCAGATATACGCGGGGAAAGGGGAAGTGCGCTTGAAGGCGGCGGGGCTGTATTTGGCAGCCGGTCAAAGCCGGCGAATGGGAGTCCCCAAGCTGTCCATTCCGCTCGGGGATAAGGGTCCGCTTGGCGGTATGGCGCTGCGGGAGGCGGCTCAATCCGGGTTGGATGATATCTTCGTTGTTACGCGTTCAGGGGAGCGGCCGGACTGGTATCCTTTTGCAGAGGGGGAGGCCGCGGGTGAACGCTGCTTCCTCATTCCCGCGCCCGAGGCGGAGCTCGGAATGGCGCTCTCGATTCGAACGGGCTTGTCGGCTGCGGCCGACAACGGTCCGTATGATGCGGTTGTTGTCCTGCTGGCGGATCAGCCGCTGCTGCGCGCGGACATGATCGACCGGCTGTTGGCGGCATACAGGGCCGATCCGTCGCTTGAATTCGCAGCCTGGGCGGATCGGGGAGAGGCGCGGCCGCCGGTGCTGTTCGCAGCGTCCGTATTTGACACGCTGCGCCGTTTGGCAGGGGACGAGGGGGCGCGCAAGCTGCTGACGGGCTCGCGGCTGCGGGGGAAACTGCTGGAGGGGGAAGCGGCGTGGTTCACGGATTTGGACACGCCGCTTGAAGTGGAGCTTTTCATTGAACGTTACGTGCGCGGCGGATAAGTCGGTGAAGGGGCTGGAAGGAGAGGTGGAAGTAAATAGCGGAAATGTAAGGGGCATCGTTGTGCTGGAGGGGCCGAGCTGCGAGGTTTTGGCGAATCGCGCATCGTGGTTCCGTTATTTTCGAATGAAAGCTCCGCTATTTGCGCGAGACGGGTCCGGCTGAGCGGGTTTGGGCGCAGGGAGGACTACATAGGACGGCGAATATACGAGAAAGCTCCATGTTGTGTCAACTATATGTTATGTATATACCGATAAAGGTGATTATTTCACAAAAACAGCTCATCTTTTTAGCACAAAAAACAAAATAATGTCATATTAATTGACGTATATATGCCGCTGACTTATAGTGAAATTACTTCAAAGACAACGATGGTGCCCAAGTAAACGAAATGATCTAAATCATGTATGCGGAGGAGAGCGCAATGAGACTGACTCAGGTATGGACGGCGGCATTGATGTTGATTTTGGCCATGATTGTGGGGGTGGCCGGTTGTTCGCAAGAAAGTGCGAAACCGGCTGCGACAGGGACGACTGATCCGAAGCCTGCGGATACGGCGGCGAAGCCGACAGAGACAAAGGCACCGCGCGTCGCATTCGTCTACATCGGACCTCCAGGTGACGGCGGTTGGACGTACGAGCACGACCAAGGGCGTTTGCAGATGGAGAAGGAGCTGGGCATCAAGGCTGATTTCGTCGAGAACGTACCGGAAAGCGCCGATGCCGAGCGGGTGATCACGGAGCTGGCGCAAAACCACGACCTCATTTTTACAACAAGCTTCGGTTACATGGAATACACGCTGAATGTCGCCAAGAAGTTTCCGAAGGTTATCTTCATGCACGCATCCGGCTACAAAACGGCCGACAATATGGGCACCTATTTCGGACGCAATTATCAGGCCAGCTATTTGGCAGGCATCTCCGCCGGTAAAATGACGAAAAAGAACGTGATCGGTTACGTCGGCGCGTTCCCGATTCCGGAAGTCATTTATAACATCAACGCGTTCACGCTGGGTGCGCAAAGCGTCAATCCGGACGCGAAAGTCAACGTCGTGTGGAGCAACACCTGGTACGATCCGGCGACGGAGCGGCAAGCCGCCGTCAGCTTGCTGGACAAAGGCGCCGACGTCATCGCCGCTTACCAGGACTCTCCGGCCAGCCTGCAGGCGGCTCAAGAGCGCGGTGCGTTCGGCATCGGCAACGATTCCGATATGTCGCGGTTCGCACCGGAAGCGTACATCACGTCCCCGGTATGGAAGTGGGGCCCTTACTACACGCAAGTGGTCAAGGAAGTCATGGAGGGCAAATGGAAGCCCGGCCAATATTGGGGCAGCATGAAGGACGGCATCGTCGATTTGGCGCCGCTCGGCAAGAACGTGCCGGACGACGTGAAGAAGCTGGTCGAGGATGCCAAGGCCAAGGTGATGAGCGGCGAGCTTGACGTATTCAAAGGGCCGATCTACGATGCGGCGGGCAGTGTGAAGGTGGAAGAAGGCAAGACGCTGGCGGATGCGGATATTTTAAGCACGAACTGGTTTGTCAAAGGGGTTGAAGGCACGATCCCGAAATAAAACGGGCTTCCCATGATGCAAATCCCTTCGTAACCGCGAAGGGATTTGTGCTAGCCGAAGGCCCCGGGTGAAGAAGAGAGGCTGACTCGAATGACGGAATATGCGTTTGAAATGACCGGTATCCTAAAGCGGTTCGGCCCGGTAACCGCAAGCGACGGCGTCGACCTGTCCGTTCGGCGGGGCGAGATTCATGCGCTGCTCGGCGAGAACGGGGCCGGCAAGAGCACGATCATGTCGATATTATCCGGCGTGTACCGCGCGGACGAAGGCGAGATTCGCATCGGCGGGAAGCCGGTCCACATTCGCGGTCCGAAGGACGCGATGAAGCTCGGGATCGGCATGGTCCACCAGCATTTTCGGCTGGTGGCGGCGATGACCGGAGCGGAGAATATTGTACTGGGCCAGCGCGGCAGCGTTTGGCGAGGCAAAGGCTGGATGCGGAGCAAGCAGCGGGAGCTGGAAGAGCTGGCTCGTAAATTCGGCCTGAGCGTTCCGATGGACCGGCCGGTCTGGCAGCTGTCCGTCGGCGAGCAGCAGCGCGTGGAAATTATGAAGACGTTATACCGCGGGGCGGACATCGTCATCCTCGACGAGCCGACCTCCGTGTTGACGCCGGGAGAAGCGGAAGAGCTGTTCCGCACGCTGAGGTCGATGAAGCAGGAAGGCAAGACGGTCATGATTACGACCCACAAGCTGAGGGAGGTCATGGCGGTTGCCGATGTGATGTCCATGATGCGCAAAGGAAAGATGATCGCATCTGTCGCCAAGGCGGATACGTCGGAACAGGAGCTGGCGCAGCTGATGGTCGGGCGGTCGATCGAGGCGGCAACAGCGAATCATGCCGGTCCGTCGCCGATCCGTGATCAGCGGGAGGCGCTTGGCGCGATTCTCGCGGTGGAGCGGCTGCAGGTGAACGCGGATCATGGTCGCCAGGCGCTGCAGGGCGTTACGCTGCAGGTAGGCAAGGGCGAGATCGTCGGCGTCGCCGGGGTTGCCGGCAACGGGCAGAAGGAGCTGGCGGAAGCGTTGACGGGACTGCGCCCCTGGCAGTCGGGTACGGTCGTATACGACGGCCGGGAGCTGCAGACGCCCAGCGTGCGCAGGCTGATTGAGCTGGGTGTCGCCCATATTCCGGAGAACCGGATGAAAAGCGGCTTAGCTGGCTCGCTCGGCGTCACGGATAATTTATTATTCAAGTCGTATCGTACCCCGGCCCGTTCGCGTTTCGGCTTCTTGCGAAAAGGGGGAAACCGCAGGTGGGCTGAGGAGCTGGTGCGGAAGTTCGACGTCAAGACGCCCGGTCTGGACGCGCCGGTGCGCCAGCTGTCCGGAGGCAACCAGCAGAAGCTTGTGCTCGCCCGCGAAGCGGAGCAGAAGCCGAAGCTGCTCGTTGCCGTGCATCCGACGCAGGGTCTCGATGTCGGGGCTGCTGACGGGGTGCATCGCATGCTTCGGGAGCTCGCCGAAGGCGGAACGGGCATCCTGCTCATATCCGAGGATTTGGACGAAGTAATCAAGCTGTCGGATCGTGTGCTCGTGCTGTTTAACGGCACGATTCAAGCCGAATTTCGAGCCGGGACGTTGGACCGGGGCGATATCGGCTCCGCCATGGCCGGCTTACCGGAATCGCGAGGTGAAGCCATATGAGTACCGAACCCTCAGCCGGAGCTTGGGGAGCAAAGGCGCAGACGGCGGAAGCCGGGGGCGCCGACAAGCCTAAATTTCGCCTGGAGCTGAACTCCGCTCCATCTGGCGTATGGTGGATGCCGATCGTGTCGGTTGGGCTGGCGCTGGTGTTTTGCGGGTTGTTTATTGCGCTGAACGGCATGAACCCGATCGCCGTTTATTTGAAAATGCTTCAAGGCGCCTTCGGCTCCAGCTACGGCATCAGCGAAACGATGGTCAAAGCGATTCCGCTGCTGTTATGCGGACTCGGCGTCTCGTTCGCCTACCGCATTTCGATTTGGAATATCGGAGCGGAAGGACAGCTGATCGCCGGTGCGATCTCCGCGACGGCGGTTACGATTTATTGGCCGGAGCTCGGCGGGCTTTGGGCGATTCCCGTCATGATGATCGCCGGGATGGCCGGGGGCGCGCTGTGGGGGCTGCTGACGGCCCTGCCTCGTACGCTGTTCCGGGTGAACGAGCTGATTACTTCTTTAATGTTGAATTATGTGGCGATTCTATTGCTGAATTTCTTCGTGTTCGGTCCCTGGAAAGATCCGAAAGGGATGAACTTCCCCGGCACCGCGGAATTTCCGCCGGCGCAGCAGCTGCTGACGCTGGGCGGCTCGCGGCTTCACCTGGGGCTGGTATATGGTCTGGTCGCGGTCATTCTGTACGCGGTCTGGATGAACTACACGCGCTGGGGCTACGAGCTTCGCTTGCTCGGCGCGAATCCGGCTGCGGCCAAGTACGCGGGGATCGCGGTCAACCGTCACATTATCGTCGTGATGCTGATCAGCGGCGGCCTGGCCGGACTTGCGGGCATGAGCGAGGTGTCCGGGGTGACGCACCGGCTGATGTACGGATTGTCGCCCGGTTACGGGTATACGGCCATTATCGTCGCTTGGCTCGCCAAGCTGAATCCGGCCGGCCTGCTTGTGTCGTCCGTGCTGTTCGGCGCACTGATTGTCGGCGGCTACAGCGTGCAGACGATCGGGCTGCCGTCGTCCATGTCGCTGATGCTCCAGGGCGCGATCTTATTCTTTCTGATTGCCGGGGATCACTTCGGAAAATACCGGCTGCGCCGCAGCCGCAGCGATAAAGCATAAGGAGCCGGGAGTCGACCGGCGGTCGAAGGGGGCTGTTCACGTTGGAATTCACGATTACTTTGCTGATCGCGGCAATTTCCGCCGGGACCCCGCTGCTGCTTGCCGCGCTCGGGGGGATTTTATCGGAGAGGGCGGGCATTATTCATCTCGGTACGGAAGGCATCATGCTGATGGGAGCCGTGCTCTCCTGCATGACTTATATCACGACCCAAAGCCTGGGGCTCGCGCTTCTGTCGGCGCTGCTGGGTACGGCGCTGTTGGGCGGGCTGCACGCCTTATTGACGGTTACGCTGCATGCGAACCAAACCGTCAGCGGTCTGGCCATTACGCTGTTCGGCACCGGATTAAGCGCCTACTTGGGCAAAAAGTTCAGCGGCCAGCCGATTCCAGGCTCCGTGCCGAAGCTCGATCTGCCGTGGCTGGAAGCCGTGCCGTTCGCCGGCAGGCTGCTGGCGCATCAGGACTGGATCGTATGGTTCAGCCTGGTGCTCGTCGTCGCGCTGCACACGCTTATTTACCGTACGTCCTGGGGGCTGCATCTCCGCGCCGTCGGCGATAGTCCGGGGACGGCGGACGTGATGGGCATTCCGGTGGCGCTGTTTCGCTACACGTATGTCGTGCTCGGCTCGATGCTGATGGGCTTGGCCGGCTCGTATTTGATCCTGGCGTATTCGCCCAGCTGGACGGAAGGGATGACGGCCGGACGCGGGTGGATCGCGGTGGCGCTCATTATTTTCGCCCGTTGGAATCCGGTTCGCGCTTTGTTCGCCGCTTATTTATTCGGCGGGCTTGATGCCCTGGGCTTCCGCATTCAATTGCTGGGAACCCCGATTCCTTCGTATTTTCTGAAAATGATGCCGTACCTGATCACCATCGGCGTACTGATGTATGTCGGCTGGAAAACGCGCAGCAAGCCTTCGGGCGGCCCCGAAGCGCTCGGACTTCCGTATTTGCGGGAGCAGCGCCACTAGAGGTGAACGTGATGAGTCTGGAAAAGCGAGGTGAGGCGGATGGCTGTTGGCGAATATCCCTTGCCGGAAATGCGGAAGCGGGTGTGGCAGCCGCGAACGCTGGCGGAAGCTTGGCAGTTGAAGAGGACGCTGGGCGAGCAGGCCGTGATCGTCTCCGGCGGCACGCTGCTGCGAACGCAGTGGGAAGCGGGGACGGCGATCATGCCGGGGCATCTGATCAGCCTTGAATCGGTACCGGAACTGCAGGTATGCGAAGCGGGCGGGGCAGCGATTCGAATCGGTGCGGGCGTGACGCTCGCCGCTTGTCAGCGATGGGGGGACGCTCCGTCCTTGCTGAAGGAAGCCTGCCGCCGTATCGCGGCTCCCTCCATTCGCCGCCTGGGTACGATCGGAGGCAACGTCATGTCGGCCTCGGGCGATTCGCTGCCCGCTTTGGCCGTGACGGATGCAGAGCTGGTATGGTACGACGGCAGCGGGTCGGTGGCCGAGCCGGTCGGCGCCTGGCTGGAGCAGCGGCGTGCGGTCGGAGGCTCCGCGAAGGAGACGCGCCTGCTGAAGGAGGTTCGCTGGAGCAGGAAGGCGGATGACCAAGAGGCTTGCGGCTATTACGAGAAAGTCGGGCGGCGCGAAGGGTTCTGTCCTTCCGTCGTGACGGTAGCCGGACAATTTCGGCTCGATGCGGCAGGCAGGCTGCGCGGCGTACGGTTGGCCGCCGGCAGCGCCGCTGCGGTCGCCTGCCGGCTGGCGGAGGCTGAGGCGCTGCTGGAAGGAAGCGTATGGAGCGCGGACTTGAGGCGCAGCGTGCATCAAGCCGTGATGGAAGGGTTCGACGGCGGGGCGGATGCTTTCGCTACGGCGGCATACCGCAAGCGTGCAGCCGCCCATTTGCTGACGGCGTTCCTGGAGGAGCGCGCCGGCTGCCGGGGGGACTAAAGAGAGGAGGGGCAGGATGAGACTGGATAGAACGATGGCAGGAACACGCTGGCACATACGCCCGGACGGACCGGATAAGGTGACCGGACGGCTTGCGTATTTGACGGATATGGGCATGCCCGGCATGCTGTACGGCAAAATTTTGCGAAGCGCTTATCCGCACGCCTGGATCTTGTCCATCGACACGAGCCGGGCGCAGCGGCTGCCGGGGGTTCATGCGGTGCTTACCCATCGCGACGTGCCGGGCTTGAACCTGTTTGGTATCGCGGTTCCCGATCAGCCGGTGTTGTGCGAGGATCGCGTGCGTTTCGCCGGAGATGCCGTGGCGGCGGTTGCGGCTGAAACCGAGGAGCTGGCCGAATATGCGCTGACGCTGATCGAGGTGGTCTACGAGCCGCTGCCGGTCATCGACAGCCCGGAAGCGGGGCTGCGGCCCGATGCGCCTAAGCTGCATCCGAACGGGAACGTGCTGCATCGCACCGATTATGAGCGGGGGAATGCCGCGCAGGCGTTCGCGGCCTGTGCTTTCGTTACGGAAAATACGTACCGGACCCCGCGTCAAATGCACGTCTATATGGAAACCGAAGGCGGATTGTTCGTCCCGGAGCCGGACGGCGCAGGACTTACGGTTTATGCGCCGACGCAGCACGGCTATAAAGACCGGTTTCAGCTGTCGCGTATTCTGGCGATGCCGGAGCCGAGCATTCGCGTCGTGTCCAGTCCGATCGGCGGCTCGTTCGGCGGCAAGGACGAACTGAACGTGCAGCCCTACGGGGCGCTGCTGGCTTTGAAGAGCGGCCGGCCGGTCAAGCTGCACCAATCGCGGATGGAATCGGTTCGCGCCGGATTGAAGCGTCATCCGATGAGCGTGACGATGCGCACGGGAATGGACGCGAACGGCAAGCTGCTCGCCCATGAGATGCGCATCGTGGCCGATACCGGCGCTTACGCCACGCTGGGCGAACCGGTCTTGAACTTCGCGACGGAACACGCGCAGGGGCCTTACCGGATTCCAAACGTCGCGATCGAAGGCTTGTCCGTGTATACGAACAACGGCGTATCGGGCGAGTTTCGCGGCTTCGGCGGCAATCAGGTGATTTTCGCGATGGAGGGGCAGCTCGACCGGCTGGCGGAAGCGGCGGGCATCGATCCGTGGGAGCTGCGCAGCCGCAACTTGCGGGAAGCGGACGATCCCGGGCCGTTCGGCCAGCGGATCGTGGCGACAGACGGCGCCCGCCAGGTGTGGGCGTCGGTGGCCGGCTCCGAGCTGATGCGGAGGAAGGCGCGGGAAGAGCAGGCGGCGTGGCCGGCCGCGAATGAAGAGCTCGCGGGATCGTCGAAGGCGGGCGAAGAGCGCGAGGCGTGGCCGGCTATGGGCGAAAGACGGGCGGGCAGCACCCGGGAGAAGTGGCTGCGCAGGGGAATTGGCGCCGCCATCGCCATGCACGGCTCCGGGCTTGGCTTCGGTCTTCCGGACCCGGCTGGCGGCCGCCTCCGCCTGAATGCCGAAGGCCGCATTGAAGCGGCATTCGGCTACGAGGAATTCGGGCAAGGGCTGCTCGCTTCCTTGCAAATCATGCTGACGGAGCGGTTCGGCTGCGCCAAGGAAGATCTGGAGCTCGTCATCGGCGATACGGCCCGCGTGCCGCACAGCGGCTCCAGCACCGCCTCGCGGGCGACGAGCATGATGTGGCAGGCGCTTCAGCGAATGGAGGCGCCGTTCGCGGGAATGCTGCTCGAAGCGGCCTCCAGGCTGACCGGCGTTCCGACCGATCTATTGAAGACCGGTCCGGGCGGCATCTGGCGAACGGCGGTAAGCGGCGAAGCGGAGCCGGTCATCCGATACCGTGAGCTGTCGGAACGGACGGAAACGCCGATCGCCTGCGAGACGGCGTTTCACTTTCCGACGACGCCGGATGAGCGGGTGGGGGCGCATTTCTTGCATACGTACACGGCGGTGGCCGTCGAAGTCGAGGTGAACCTGCTGACCGGACGTGTGCGGGTGACCGATCAGTACCATGCGGTCGCGGCCGGACCTGTCGTCAATCCGATGGGGTATGTCGGGCAGATTGAAGGCGGCAGCCACATGGCCATCGGATTTGCGCTGACGGAGGACGCTGTCATGGAGGGCGGGCAATACTTGACCCGCAATCTGGATGCTTATTTGATTCCAACGGTGAAGGATACGCCCGCCGGCTTCCAGCTGGATGCAATCGAGGGGCTGCCGGAGGGCGATCCGTACGGTCCGCGGGGGATCGGCGAAATCGGTACGGTCGCCGTAGCTCCGGCGATCGCCGCCGCCGTCCGCGACGCCGTCGGCAAGTGGGTAACTTCACTCCCCATCAACCCGGAAGAGCTTATGGCGGACGATCCGTTTGAAGAGGGGGGAGCGCGATGAGCAGTCTGCCGCAACCGGAACAGGTGAACCGGCTGGCTTGTACCTTGAACGGCAAGCCTTTGGAGCTGGCGGTTGCCGCCGAACGCCGTTTGGTGGATGTGCTGCGCAAGGATCTCGGGCTGACAGGCACGAAGATTTCGTGCGAAATCGGCCGCTGCGGCGCATGCATGGTGCTGGTGGACGGCAAGCCGATGAATGCCTGCTTGCTGATGGCGTATCAGGTGGAGGGCCGCTCGGTCACGACGATCGAAGGTTTGGCCGGCGACGACGGCGGGCTGCATCCGGTCCAGCAAGCCTTCCTCGAGGAAGGCGGCTTTCAATGCGGATATTGCACGCCGGGAATGGCCGTCTCTCTGGTCGGCCTGCTTGACCAGTGCCCGGCTCCGAGCCGGGACGACGTGGAGGAGGCGCTGTCCGGCAACCTGTGCCGCTGCACGGGGTACGGCGGCATTATGCGCGCTGCGGACGCTGCGGTGCGGAACAGGTGCGGGCGGCGCAATGCCGGCGAGCGCGATTTTACCTGAGAAAGGAGAAAGGCGGAACCGCGAATGACAACTATCCATCGCATTTCAATCGGCCAACTGAATCGAATGACGCAGGCCGGGTTTGTCGAAGCGCTCGGCGCGGTATTCGAGCATTCGCCATGGGTTGCCGAGCGTGCTTATGCGGCGCGGCCTTTCACAGACTCGGAGCAGCTGCACCGCGCGATGCTG
Organism: Paenibacillus sp. JCM 9796; assembly: GCF_055379675.1. Taxonomy (NCBI): domain Bacteria; kingdom Bacillati; phylum Bacillota; class Bacilli; order Caryophanales; family Paenibacillaceae; genus Paenibacillus; species Paenibacillus sp. JCM 9796. Next base: position 1,758,138 of record NZ_AP043723.1, on the reverse strand, counting down.
CGGGTAGTTGACGGCGCTTCGCGGGAGGAGCGTCTGGCGCTGCTCCGGGCGCACCCGGATTTGGCCGGGCGTCTCCAGATGAGCGAGATGTCGGTCCAAGAGCAGCGGGGCGTCGGGTTGAACGAGCTGAGCGTCGACGAATACGACATGTTTACCCGCATCAATACGGCGTATACCGGCAAATTCGGATTCCCGTTCATCATGGCGGTGAAGGGCAGCTCCAAGGAGCTGATTCTCGAAGCCATGCAGGCCAGACTCGAACACAATGTGCAACAAGAGCAGCGTCAAGCGATGACGGAGATCGCCAAAATTACCCGTTTTCGGCTGGACGATTTGATTCTACAGGAAGGGAACGATTGCGTTATGACTACCGGCTATGGCAAACGAACCATGTATTACGGCAAAGGGGATGTGCTCGTCTACCGCACGTATGTCAAACCCCTTGAAGTCAGCCCGATTCCCGAATCGGCCTATACGGGGTCGGACAATGTCATTTTCGCCCTGAATGTCACGGTTTCCGTCAGCGGGGATGCGTTCCTGCCTTCCTTCACGCAAGCGGACAACAGCATGGTGGTGGCGACCGATTCGATGAAAAATTTCATGCTGCGGCATGCCGCCGATTTCGAGGGCTCGACGGTTGAAGCGTTCCTTCGTCATGCGGCGTGCTTGCTCCTGCATAAGTACGCGCATATGTCCGGCGTTGAGCTGTCGGCAGAGCGGCTGCCGTTCGATGCGGTGCCGATTGCGGCGGGGAACGGCGAATTTCGCGGCAGCGGGCTCGTGTACCGCCGCTCGCGCAACGAGAGCGGACGATTTACGGTTCGCGTGGAGCGGACCGGGCAAAGCCTGGAGACGGTCAAGCAATCGGCCGAAATCACGAATTTGCATTTGATCAAAGTCAGCGGGAGTTCCTTCGCGAATTTCGTCCGCGACGAGTATACGACGCTGCCGGAGAGCTTCAACCGCCCGTTGTTCATTTATTTGAACATCGGTTGGGAGTACGCGAAGGCCGACGACGCCCTCGACGGCCAAGCTTACGCGGCCCCCGAGCAAATCGCCGATATCGCGCATACCGTGTTTCACGAGGTGAACAGCGCGTCCATTCAAAGTCTGATTTACGTGATCGGCTTGCGCATCTTGGAGCGTTTCCCGCAGCTCGGGCGCATCTGGTTCGAGTCGAACAACCGCACGTGGGAAACGGTAGCGGAGTCGGCGGCGGGCTCTTCCAAAGCCAAGGTATTTACCGAGCCTAGACCGCCTTTCGGGTTTCAGGGCTTCTCCATGACGCAGGAAGACCTCGCTGAAGCGCAGGCTGCGCAGAAGGCGCAGGGAGCCGCCCTCACATGAGCGGGCGTCTGACGACGCATGTGCTGGAGCTGTCCGGCGGCCGGCCTGCCGCAGGGATGCGGGTCGCGTTATACCGGATGACGCCGGAAGGAGCCGTGAAGCTGCGCGAAGCGACGACGAACGCCGACGGGCGCTTGGATGCGCCGCTGCTGGCCGGCGGCGATCTGCTGGCCGGCACCTATGAGCTTGTTTTTGACGTCGGCGATTGGTACAGCGCCCGCCAGACGGCAGGCGGCGCCAGCGTGCCGACGTTCCTGGAGCAGGTGCCGGTTCGATTTCGCATAGCCGACGGGCAGGAGCATTACCACGTGCCGCTGCTGGTCGCGCCGGGCGGATACAGCACGTACCGGGGCAGCTGAATCCGCCGGGCGGGGAACACGGACGAAGCCGAGAGGGGATGGGCGTATGCTGGATTTGAAAATAACCGGCGGGCTTGTCGTGCTGCGGCACGAAGTTCGCCGTCTGGATATCGGCGTAGCGGACGGCCGGATCGTCCGGTTGGCCGAACATATCACGGGCGAAGCATCAAGGCACTTTGACGCCCGGGGACTTCATGTGCTGCCGGGGATGGTTGACGCGCACGTTCATTTGAACGAGCCGCGCATGGGCCATTGGGAAGGCTTCGAGAGCGGTTCGAAGGCGCTGGCCGCCGGCGGCTGCACCACCTTCCTGGATATGCCTTTGAACGGACTGCCGCCGACCGTCTCGGTGGCGGCCATGTCCCAGAAGCTGCGGGCGGCGGCGAATCGCTCCAGCGTCGATTATGCGCTCTGGGGCGGGCTCGTTCCGGGCAACCTGAAGGAACTTGAACCGCTTGCCGCGGCCGGGGTGATCGGCTTCAAGGCGTTCATGTCCGAGCCGGGCGGCGAAGGCGAAGAACGGTTCCGGCGCGCCGACTATGCGACGCTGCGAGAAGGCATGAAGCGCATTGCCAGGCTGAACCGCGTGTTGGCGCTGCATGCCGAGGATGAAAGCATGGTCGCTTCGCTCGCCGGGCATTCGATCCGCGAAGGGCGCACCGGCGCTCGTGATTACGCGGCGTCCCGGCCGATATCCGCGGAACGGACCGCTGTGCGCCAAGCGCTCGAAATGGCGCGCGAGACCGGGTGCGCGCTGCATTTTGTCCATATCAGCAGTGCGGAATCGGTTCGGATTATTCGTAAAGCGAAGGATCGCGGCTTGGATGTGACGGTTGAAACCTGCCCGCATTACCTCGTGCTGACCGAAGACGACATGGAGCGGATGGGACCGGTCGCCAAGTGCGCGCCCCCGCTTAGAAGCGCCGAGGATCAAATGAAGCTGTGGCAGGCGGTGGCGGACGGCAAAATCGACATCATCGCGTCCGATCATTCCCCGAGTCCGCTGGAGCTGAAGCAAAGCTCGAATTTCTTTCAGGCTTGGGGCGGCATTGCAGGCGCGCAAAGCTCGTTGGAGCTGATGGTGGACGAAGGCCATTTGAAGCGGGGCCTGCCGCTCCCGCTGTTGTGCCGTATGCTGTCGCTCAATCCGGCCGTGCGCTTCGGTCTGCATCCCCGCAAAGGGGAGATCGCCGTCGGCGCCGACGCGGACCTGGCGCTGGCCGATCTGCAGCGGGGGTATACGCTGGAGAGCGGGCATTTGAAGCAGCGGCATGCGTATAGTCCTTATGTCGGCCGAAGGTTCGGGTGCCGCGTCAGCGCGACGTTCGTGCGCGGCCGGCAGGCGTACCGGGCGGATACGCAATCGATGGCGGAGGATGCGGCTGAGGCAGGGGCATGGCTCCGCCACAGCACCTGAACTTTGCGCAGCAGAAACGGAGGAAACGCGATGACGAACGAAGGGAAGCCGGAAGTCGCGGCCGCAGGAGAGCCGGCGCCAACCAAGGAGCCGCCGGAAACCGGGGCGCTCCTCCGCCGCTTTGCCGCGGAAGCGGCGCATATGCTGGATTGGCTCGCGCAATTCGGGAGCGGGGCGAATGCGGATGAAGGGGTTACGCGGCTGCTGTACACCCCGGCCTGGCAGCAGGCGCAGGGTGCGCTTGCGGAGCGATTGGCGGGCTGCGGCCTCGCCGTATCCTATGACGACGTCGGTAATTTGTATGCCCGATTGGACGGCGCCCGGGAGCGCGAAGTCGTCGCGACGGGCTCGCACATCGATACGGTCGTCCGCGGAGGACGTTACGACGGCGCGTACGGCATTGTGGCGGGCGCCCTCGCGCTCGCTTATTTGAAGGAGGCGTATGGACAGCCGGAGCGCACGCTTCAGCTGGTCTCCTTTGCGGAGGAGGAAGGCAGCCGCTTCCCGCTCGCGTTCTGGGGCTCGGGCAGCGTGACCGGCCGCTACCAAGCACGGCACGCGCCGGATGCAGCGGATGCAGACGGCGTTTCGCTTGCCGCCGCCATGCATGAAGCCGGCTTTGGACAGGGCCGGTATGCGGCGCCTCCTGCGGCGGCCGATTGGTCGGCGTTCGTGGAGCTGCACATTGAGCAGGGCAGCGTGCTGGAGCGGGAAGGCGCTGCGATCGGCATCGTTCAGGGGATCGTCGGTCAGAGACGCTTCGGCTTCGAAGTGTCGGGCGAAGCGAACCATGCCGGAACGACGCCGATGTCCTACCGCCGGGACGCCTTATGCGGCGCGGCCGAGATGATCGTCGCGATCCGCGACGCGGCGCTCGCTTACGGCGACCCGACGGTGGCTACCGTCGGTCGCCTGGAGGCCAGTCCGGGCACGGTTAACGTCGTACCGGGCAGAGCCTCGTTCACGCTGGACGTCCGGCACCCGGACGGAGCGGCGCTGGAAGCGTTCTGCGGCGAGTTGATGACGACGCTGGAGCGTATCGCCGCTTCGAACGGGCTGACCGTATCCGCCAGCTTGTGGACGGAAGCCGCTCCGGTGCGCATGAACGGCCGGCTGACGGAAGCCTTGGACCGCATCTGCCGCACCCGCGGGCTCGTCTGCCGGCACATGTACAGCGGAGCCGGACACGACTCGCAGCTGCTGGCGCCGGTATGCCCGACCGCGATGGTCTTCGTGCCGAGCCGCGGCGGCATCAGCCATTCGCCCGCCGAATATACGAAAGCCGAAGACCTTGCCGCAGGTATTGTCGTCTTGGCGGATCTGCTGTATGCTCTAGCTTATAAGGGGGAAACGCCATGAGACCGTACCGCGATTTAGCCCCGTCCCTACGCATGATTATGACGCCGGGACCGGTGGAGGTCGATCCGCGCGTGCTGCGTGCGATGTCCCTGCCCATTCTGGGACAGTTCGACCCGGAGTTTACCGAAATCATGAACGAAACGATGGGCATGCTGCAGAAGCTGTTCCAAACCGGCAACCGCTGGGCATACCCGATCGACGGCAGCTCCAGATCGGGCATCGAGGCGGTGCTGACCGGCCTGGTCGAACCGGGAGACCGTGTGCTGGTGCCGATCTACGGACGCTTCGGCCACCTGTTGGCCGAGATTGCGGAGCGCCTGGGCGCCGAAGTGTTGACGATGGAGCAGGAATGGGGCACGGTGTTCGAGCCGGAAGCCGTGATCCGGCGCATGCGCGAGACGCGTCCCCACCTGGTCGCGATGGTCCACGGCGAGACTTCGACAGGGAGAGTGCAACCGCTTTCAGAAGTTGGCCGGGCTTGCCGTGAGCTGGACGCGTTGTTCGTCGTCGATGCGGTGGCGACGATAGGCGGCATGGAGGTGCAGACGGATGCATGGATGATCGATGCCGTCATTGGAGGGACGCAGAAGTGTTTGTCCGTCCCTTCCGGAATGGCGCCGGTTACCTACAACGACCGGGTCGAGGCCAAGCTGCACCGCCGCAAGCGCATTGAGCGCGGCCTCCGCGATTCCGCGAACGCGCCGACGAACGAAGGGGCGATCATTCGCAGCAATTATCTCGATCTCAGCCAGCTGCAGGATTATTGGAGCTCGAAGCGCCTTAATCATCATACGGAGGCGACTTCGATGCTGTACGCATTGCGCGAAGGGGTCAGGCTCGTGCTGGAGGAGGGGCTGCCCGAACGGTTCGCCCGCCACCGGCTGCACGGAGAAGCGCTGAGCGCAGGCCTCTCGGCCATGGGATTGGAGCTGTTCGGCGATCCGTCCTGCAAGCTGCCGATGGTCGCCTGCGTCAACATCCCCGAAGGTATAGACGGTGAATCGGTACGCCGTATGCTGCTGCATGATTTCAACATCGAGATCGCCAGCTCTTTCGGTCCGTTACAAGGACGCATTTGGCGCATCGGCACGATGGGCTACAGCGGCCGTAAGAGCAACGTGCTGCACACGCTGGGCGCGCTTGAAGCTTCGCTGCTCCGGCACGGCTTCGGGGCCGATGCGGGGGCCGCCGTCCAAACAGCGCTCGATGTATACGGGAGGGACGTCTAATGAACAATGTGATGCCTATCGCTTATCGCGGCATGATTGCGTCGCCGCATTATTTGGCCAGCTCGGTCGGAAACAGGATGCTGCAGCAGGGGGGCAACGCGTTTGACGCCGCAGTCGCCGTCAGCGCCGCGCTGGCGGCGGTTTATCCGCATATGACCGGGCTTGGCGGGGATGCGTTTTTTCTCGTATATGACGCCGCGCTCGGCAAGCTCCGCGGCTTCAACGGCAGCGGCCGTTCGGGCCGTCGTGTAACGCCGGAGCTGTTCGCCCGCGAAGGGCTTGACGCGATTCCGAAGCGGGGCGTACGGAGCGCGATTACCGTCCCGGGCATGGTCGACGCGTGGTGGGAGGTTTGGTCCGCTTACGGCCGGTTGCCGTGGGAACAGCTGCTTGAGCCCGCCATCCGTTATACGGAAGAGGGCGTTCCCGTTTCGCGCGATTTGCACCGCTGGATCGTCAAGGATCAGCCGCTGCTGATGGAGCAAGAGATTCATGCGCGCACCTTCCTGCCTCACGGCGCGCCGCTTGCGATCGGCGAAAGGCTGGTGCAGCCCGAGCTGGCGGCGACGCTTAAGCGGGTCCGCGACGGAGGGCGGGAAGTCTTCTACGAAGGCGAGCTGATGCGGCGTATCGTGCAGGGCTTGCAGCGCGACGGCGGCTGGCTGGAGGAAGAAGACTTCCGCTTGCACCGGGGCGAATGGACCGATCCGATTTCGACGACGTACCGCAGCCGGACAGTCGTTCAGATGCCGCCCAACTCGCAAGGCTTTTCCGTGTTGCAAATGCTGAATATGCTGGAGAACGAAGAGCTTGACCGCGTGCCCCGGCATTCCGCCGACTTTTATCACCTCGCCGCCGAGGTTGTCAAACAAGCGTTCCGCGACCGGGACGCGTATTTAACCGATCCGCGCTTCTCGCCGATTCCGCTCGAACGGCTTTTATCCAAGGAGCATGCCCGCGCGCAGTACCGCAGCATTCGCATGGCTTGGCCGGACGGGGTTTCGTTCGCCTCGAAGGCGATGGGTCAAGATACCGCTTACGCTGCGGCCGTCGATGAGGAGGGGAACGCGGTTTCGTTCATCCAGAGCCTGTATTTCGATTTCGGCAGCGTCTATACGCCGGGGGATACCGGAATCATGCTGCAAAATCGCGGCTCGTTCTTCTCGCTCGATCCGAACGCGGTCAACGTGCTCGCCCCGGGCAAACGCACGTTCCATACGCTCATGCCGGGCATGGTGCTGGAGGGCGGCAAGCCGTGCCTGCTGGTCGGCACGCAGGGCGGGGAAGGCCAGCCGCAGACGCAGCTTTCGCTGTTGACCGGCGTCCTCGACTACGGGTGCAGCGTGCAGGAAGCGATCGCGCTGCCGCGCTGGGTATACGGCCGTACTTGGGGGGACGACAGCGACCTGTTGAGAATGGAAAACCGCGGCCTTGATCAAGCGGCGATCCGCGACCTTCAAGCCCGCGGGCATCGGGTGGAGCTGCTTGGGCCTTGGGACCCGGTCGTCGGGCAGGCTCAAGCCATTAAGATTCACCCGGACGGCAGCTTCAGCGGCGCCGCCGATCCTCGCGGGGACGGCCTGGCGATAGGATGGTGAGCTAGCGATGTGGACAGCAATGCTGGCGAAGCTGTGGCATTTGTTCATCGCCTTCGGTACGGCTACCCTGCTCGGTTACGGCGGGGGGCCGGCGATCATTCCGATCTATGAGCATCAGGTCGTCAATAAATACGGGTGGATGGACACAGCCGAATTCGGCCGTTCGCTGGCTTTCGGCAATGCGCTGCCAGGGCCGATCGCCACCAAGCTGGCGGCGTACATCGGCTATAAAGTAGCCGGCTGGCCGGGCTCCATGGTGGCGCTCGTCGCCGTCGTTATGCCGACTGCGCTGATGATGATCGCCTTGGCCGGCGTCATGATCAAGCTCGAGCATAACCCTTATATCAAAGGGATGATCCGCGGCATTCAGCCGGTTATTTTCGTCATGATGGCGATGCTGGCCTACGATTTTGCCAAGTATGCGTTCGGGCAGACGGACGGTTCGGGGCCGCTGACCTTTCTTCCTTTTATCATCGCCTGCGTGTTCTTCGTGATGGTGCATTACTTGCAGCTGAATGCCGTTTGGGGGATCGTGATGGCGCTGGTCGTCGGGGCGTTTTTTCTGCGGGGGTCTTGAAGCTGCGTATAGAGCCAGGGAAGGCGATTAGTGAGCTCCCGGATTCCGGGGGCTGGTTTTGCTGCGCGTGCATTGCCGTATACGGGGAAAATCGGAGGCGAACCGGCAGCCTTGGGAGCGTACTCCGAGAGCGAGCCAGTGGTTGCGAGCATATGCGTAAGCCTGGAGCTTGCCCGCAGGCGCGCGCGATCTTTTAGCTGTTTGAAGGCGGCTCGTCCGATGATATGATGGGATTGAGCATGAACGAGGAAATGAAGGGGATGGTGATGGGGCCGATGTTTGAGCATCTTGTTTCTTTTCAATTTAACGAGAAGTATAGTCCGGAGCTTGAGAAGCAGCTGCTTGAAGTCTTGTTGTCCTTTAAAGACCGGATTCCCGGCATTGTCGATTTGACGGCCGGCGTGAATGTGACGGAAGAAACGGAGCATATGCACGGTTACACGCTGGGACTTCGCGTCACGTTTGAAGATCGCGAGGCGCTTCGTCGATATGGGCCGCACCCGGTGCACCAGCAATTCGTACAATTGTTGGACGGGATCGTCGAGAACGTCATTGTGATCGATTATCCGGTGATGAACTAACAGGAGAAGCCGAATCGAATGGAGACAGGCATAGGGGCGATTGTGGGCATTATTAGGGAGATCATTTTGCGGCCAGGAGCAGTCGACAAAAACGGAAGGCCCGGGGTGCGGTGGCACCTCGGGCCTTCCTAATTTCGGGACGCAAGCTAACCTTGCTTCTGCCAATGCATGGAGCAGCTCTCTTTCGTGCTTCCCGCAGCATAGCTTGAGCCTGCTTCCGCTTGCTTAAGCCAGCCTCGGTTCGCTTACCGAGCTGTACCCGGCTGCATGCTCCTGAACAAATTCGACCAGCTCTTGATACTTCTTCCCGACGGTCGATGCGGATACAAGATATTTCTGAGCCAGGTTGTTTTGGGTGGTCGGCTGTCCGAAGGCTTCGGAGATCATATACTCCAAAGCAGCGCAGAACGCGCCAACTTTACGAATGACAGGCTTGCGCAGGGTGGAGAACTTGTTCCACGTCGAAACGGCCTCCAGCACGTGCTCCGGCTCATAAGAGGGCTCCATCTGCTGAATCAGATGGTCTGCAAGCTGCGAATACATTTCGTTGGCCCAATTCATTTCCGTAAAGGCCAGTCTCCTTACCTCGCCTATCGTTATGGCATCACCGCCGCCCGTGTTTGCGGGCGTGGCTATTGCTGCTTCTGCCGGACGCAGTTGCCTTTGTTCCCCGGTTTTGTCCGCCTCGAGACAACACTTTTTATACTTATTTCCGCTGCCGCAATGGCATCGATCGTTTCTGCCTAACTTTAACACCTGTTTTCCTCCTAAAATGCTGTTTATGGACAATCGCATCTCTCCATTCTAGCATATCTTTTTTTTATTATGAAAAGGATAGATTTACCCTTGGCCGGTAACGGGGTACGAGACGTGCAAATTTTTATTTTCCGCTGCCTCCCTATATACTAAAATAAGGTAACGTGTATCGCTCGCCGGATGCAAGAAGGCCAAGCCTGCCGGAAGCAGGGTTATACCGAATCGTTATCGGGCAAAATCGAATGGACGGACGAAAGCGATACGTTAACCCCATAATGATACCATCAACAGGATAGGATGCTTACGATCATAACTTACTTTCCAGGAGGGTTATCATGAAAGCTTTAATTGTTATCGATTATACGGTCGATTTCGTAGTCGGGAAGCTGCCTTGCGGACAGCCGGGCATCGATATCGAGGAACGGATCGCGGAACTTGCGCGCGAATTCGCGGAGCAAGGCGCATTCACCGTCATGGCGGTGGATCTGCACGAGGAGAACGACCGGTTTCACCCCGAGCATAAGCTGTTCCCGCCGCACAATATTCGCGGTACCGAAGGGCGCAAGCTGTACGGCCGGCTTGAACAAGTCTACGAGGCGCAGCGCGGCCGCATGGATTGGATGGACAAAACGCGTTACAGTGCGTTTTGCGGTACCGACCTCGAGCTGAAGCTTCGCGCGCGGGGCGTTCAAGAGGTGCATTTGGTCGGCGTCTGCACCGACATCTGTGTGCTTCATACGGCTGTCGACGCTTACAATAAAGGCTTTGATCTCGTCGTGCATGAGGATGCGGTGGCTTCGTTCAATCCGCAGGGGCACGACTGGGCGCTCCGGCATTTTCAGAACACGCTTGGCGCGAAGATTGTTCGCGGCGGGGAGACGGTTACGTTATAGAGGCAAGGACATGGAGGGAAGGCAGATGAATGAGGAGCAGTTGATCCTGCATACGGATAAATATCAAATCAACATGATGTATGCGCATTGGGTACAGGGTTCGCAGAATGAGAAGGCCGTCTTTGAAGTCTACTTCCGCAAGCTGCCGTTCGGCAACGGCTTCGCCGTCTTCGCGGGGTTGGAGAGGGTGGTGCGGTATATGCGAAACCTGCGGTTCGGCGAGGAGGAGCTCGCTTACCTGCGCACGCAGGAGGAGAATTACCCGGAAGCGTTCCTGCAGGCGCTGCGCGACTTCCGTTTCACCGGCAGTCTGTACGCCGCCCCGGAAGGAACGCTCGTATTCGCGAACGAGCCGCTCGTACGTGTGGAGGCGCGCATATTCGAAGCGCAGCTGATCGAGACGGCGCTGCTCAACTTCGTGAACTACCAGACGCTGGTCGCGACGAAGGCTGCCCGGGTCAAGCAGGTCGCAGGCGAGGACGGGCTAATGGAGTTCGGCACGAGGCGCGCGCAGGAAGCCGATGCCGCTGTCTGGGGAGCACGGGCGGCGTATATCGCCGGGTTCGATGGAACGTCGAACGTGAGAGCGGGCATGCTCTTCGGCATCCCGGCCAAGGGTACGCATGCGCATTCGTGGGTGCAGGGGCACGAGTCGGAGGACGAAGCGTTCCGCAAGTTCGCTGAAGCGCTGCCCGATCACGTGACGCTGCTCGTCGATACGTACGACACGTTGAAGAGCGGCGTGCCGAACGCGATCCGCACAGCCCGGGCGCTTGAAGCGCAGGGCAAGCGGATGCAGGCGATCCGGCTGGACAGCGGCGACCTGGCCTACTTATCGAAGACGGCTCGGGAGATGCTGGACGAAGCGGGACTGTCCTACGTCCGGATTGTGGCGTCCAACGACCTGGACGAGAGCATCATCTTCAACCTGAAAGCGCAGGGGGCCCGCATCGATACGTGGGGCGTAGGCACGCAGCTTATTACGGCCGCCGATCAACCGTCGCTCGGCGGCGTATATAAGCTGGTCGCCCGGGAGCGCGATGGGGAGCTCGTGCCCGTCATCAAAATTTCCGGGAATCCGGAGAAGGTGACCACCCCCGGCCTAAAGGAGGCGTACCGCCTGATCAACAGAAGCACGGGGAAAGCGGAGGCCGACTACATTGCGCTGCGGCATGAGCAGGACGTCCGGCAGGGCGAGCGCATCAAGCTGTTCGACCCGGTGCATCCGTACATCTACAAGTATCTGGACGATTACGAGGCGATTCCGCTGCTGCAGCCCATCTTCGTGAATGGCGAGCAGGTCTACGCGCTGCCCTCGCTGGGTGAGGTCCGCCGCTATCATCGAGAGCAGCTTACGCTGTTCTGGCCGGAATATTTGCGCAAGCTGCATCCGGAAGCGTACCCGGTCGATCTCAGCACGGAGCTGTGGGAGCTGAAGATGGAGATGATCGCCAAGTTCCGGTATTAAGTTTTCCCCGAAAGTGGACCTTCCCCTGGAAAGGAACGTGTGCCGATGACCTCTGTTCAAAAAACAAAAACAATCAGCGTTACCGTAGATCGAGGACCCGGGGAGGTTTACGAATTTATAGCCAACCCGGAGCATCTGCCGCAATGGGCTCCGGGATTTTGCCGGTCGGTAAGGCGGGCAGAGGAGGAGTGGATCGCAGAAACGCCGGACGGCCCGATGACGATTCGTTTCGTCCCGGGCAACGAGTTTGGCGTGTTGGATCATTACGTCAGCCCGGCGCCGGGACAGCTGATTCTGAATCCGATGCGCGTTATTCCCAACGGGCCCGGGTGCGAGGTCTTGTTTACTGTGTTCCAGCAGCCCGGCATGTCGGATGAGCAGTTTACAACCGATATACGTTTGGTGGAAAACGATTTGCAGACCTTGAAGGGCGTGCTGGAACGTTTGCTATAACAGGAAACATTGGCAGGCCCCGCCAACGCCTTCTCTCTCCACCTTTCTAACGCCGCACAGCCTCATGACTCGCAGGCTTGATACAAGCTGCGAGTCATGAGGTTTGGTTGGTTTTGATAACCGGACATGATATAGTAGAGTGAACGAAAAATCAATGATGTAAGGGGCCTGTGCACTCCATGATCGATCATATTGTACTTGTTAAATTCAGTGAATCTACGACCCAGGAGCAGTTGACCGAGGTTGTGGAACGGTTCAAAGCGCTGCGGAGTCATCTGACGGGAATCGTCGATCTTCAAGCAGGCCTGAATTTCTCGGAGAAAAATCAAGGCTATCAAGTCGTGTTGTCGGTTCGCTTCGAAGACCGTGCCGCGCTCGAAGCCTACGGGCCGAACCCGGAGCATCAAGCGGTCGCCGCTTATATTCAGGAAGTCGGACGCGTGGATAGCATCGTGGTTGATATTGAAGTTTAAACATGCGAAAGAAGCCGGCTGCCGCGAGCAGCCGGCTTCTTTCGCTTGAAAGGCGGAACTCTGCGGTGTCATTGATTTTGGCCGGGGGCGAAAGATTGGCCTTTACGGGTCATTGCGGCCAAACGCATCCACTGCTCTTCCGTAACGTCAAGCAGCTCGTTGAATTGACCTGCTCCCTGCAGCCACTCCCCGCCGTCGATTGTGACGACCTCGCCGTTCAAATAACCGGCATAATCGGAAATCAGATAAGCGGCCAAGTTCGCCAGCTCCGCTTGATCGCCCACCCGCCGCAGCGGCACCCGGTTAACCAGCTTCCCGGCTAACTCTGGCGTAGGGGCAAGTCTGGACCCGGCTCCATCCGTTGGGAAAAGTCCCGGCGCAATGGCCGCTTGCCGGATTCCGTGATGCGCCCACTCCACGGCAAGAGAGCGGGTAATCGCCAGTACGCCTGCCTTAGCCGCTGCGGATGGAACGACAAACCCTGAACCGGTGGAAGCATACGTAGTGACGATATTTAACATCGTGCCGCCCGTTCCTTGCTCGATCCACCTTTTTCCGACCTCCAGCGTCATGTAGAAGGTCCCGTGCAGAACAATGTTCAATACCGCATCCACAGCACGCGGGGACAACCGCTCCGTAGGGCTGGCGAAATTTCCGGCCGCGTTATTGATCAGAACATCGATGCGCCCGAAGCGCCGTTCTACGGCATCTACCATTTCTTCAATTTGACGGGGATCTCTGACGTCACAGCTTTTATAATAAACCTCTTTCCCGCCGACGCCCATCTCCGCAGCGGCTCTTGCCAAAACTTCCTCGCGGCGGCTTGTAATCGCGAGCTTCGCCCCTAGTTCCAGGAATCTCTCCCCCATGGCCCGCCCAAGCCCGGTACCGCTTCCGGTGATCAGAACCACCTTATTCTTCAATAATTCCCGATCGAACATGCGCTGCACCCCCTGCAGAAAATGGTGTATACCGAAACAACCCCGCCAGCCGTTAGAGATACAGCTTAGTTCTCTGTATGATGCAGGAGCTCGCGTTATGTCTGGATATGCTGGGATTTTGTTGACCCCACAGCGCATACAAAAAAACAGCCCGCCCTCTTCAAAGAGGACGGACTGTTCGGTTTTACAAGCTGAGGCTATAATCGTGAACCAGATGGCCCTCGAGGAATTTCTCGCACTCCAGTGCCGCCATACAACCGCTGCCGGCTGCTGTAATCGCTTGGCGGTATTTGCTGTCCTGTACGTCGCCACAGGCGAAAATGCCTTCGACATTCGTTTGCGTCGTGCCTGGCTTAACGAGGATGTAACCGACTTCGTCGGTTTTGATTTGACCTGCGAGGAAGCCGGTATTCGGCTTATGACCGATTGCGACGAAAATACCGTCGGTTTCGATCACTTCTTCGACGCCGGTTTCGTTGTTCAGCACTTTAAGGCCGGTGACGCCTTTATCGCCGGAGATGACTTCCAGCGGCGTGCGGTTCAAGCTCCATTTGATTTTGCTATTCTCTCTGGCGCGATCCTGCATGATCTTCGACGCGCGCAGCTCGCTGCGGCGATGCACCAGCGTCACTTCAGACGCGAAACGGGTCAGGAAGTTCGCTTCTTCCATGGCGGAGTCGCCGCCGCCGACCACGATAATTTTTTTGCCGCGGAAGAAAAAGCCGTCGCAAGTGGCGCACGTGCTGACGCCGCGACCGATGCTTTCCTTCTCGTTCGTAATGCCGAGCAGCTTGGCCGATGCGCCGGTGGAGATGATCAGGCTCTCCGCCACCAGTTCGCCCATGCCTTCAACGTTCAGCTTGAAGGGGCGCTGCGACGTGTCGACGCTGTTCACCCAGCCGGTCTTGAATTCGGCGCCGAACCGTTCGGCTTGCTTACGCATATTAGCCATCAGTTCCGGGCCCATGATGCCTTCCGGAAAGCCCGGGAAATTTTCAACTTCCGTCGTTGTGGTCAATTGACCGCCCGGCTCGGGACCTTCAATGACAAGGGGATTTAAATTGGCGCGAGCCAAATAAATGGCCGCCGTTAAGCCGGCAGGGCCAGTACCGATAATAATCGCTTTGTGCATGACGAGTTCCTCCACTCTTCTGCTATTCTTGCAGTTCATTGGTGTATCTTTTCGACCATTATACCCCCCGGGGGATCGTCAAGTCATGATCGCTTCATGAGGGTTTGATGAAGAAATGATGAAGTTGAATGAAACCTGCACATTCGTGTCGAGTGATCGGCCGCTTTGCGCTTCGTTGGCCGTCATGACCCTAGAAATAAAGTAACCAGATGAGCGCTGCCAGTAGGATGCGGTAGATGGCGAACGGCACAAGCTTGACCCGCTGAATGATTCTCAGAAAGAAACGGATCGACACGAGGGCGAACAGAAAGGCGCTCATAAATCCGGCTATGAAAAACGGCAGCGCACCCGCCGTCATGTACTCCCAGTTTTTCAACAGCGATACGGCGCTGGCCCCCATCATAACCGGCACGGCCATCATGAAGGAGAAATCGGAAGCCGCCCGATGGCTCATGCCGAGCAGCACGCCGCCCGAGAGCGTCGAACCCATCCGCGAGAAGCCGGGACACAGCGCGAAGCATTGAAACAGCCCCATGTACAACGCTTGCTTGTAGCTCATCTGATCGACCGTCTCCGTGGTCGGGCGTTTAGGACGGAACCCGTCCGCCGCTATCATCAGAACGGCTCCGCCCATCAGGCCGATCATGACGGTCTGCACCGAAAACAAATACGTATCGATCACATCCTCGAAAATCAGGCCGAGCACGCCGAAAGGCAGCAGTCCGACGATGATCTGTCCCAGCTTCAGTCTATCGCCGAGTCTTTGGTCGACCGTTATATTTTTTTTCAATCCGAGCAGGTTCAGGAATCGGTCTTTAAATACGACAACGACGGCCATAATCGAGCCTAGCTGAATGACGACCTTGAAGGTGTTGGCCACCGGGGGCGAGAACAGCTCCTTCGAGCGGAACAGCAGGTCGTCCACGATGATCATATGCCCGGTCGACGAAATCGGAGCGAACTCGGTCAACCCTTCTACAATGCCTAGCACGATGGCAACGACAATTTCCCATAAGTTCAACAGTGTAGTTTCCTCCCGACATGAAATCATGCTTTTTATCCAATTTATGCCCTTGTCCGAAACCTCATGATAACCGTCCCGCATGCCTCTTGCGAAACGGCTATGCGTTCCGGGCCGGCCGGCCTTCTTCATAGACGTCCAAACCGCGGCTTTCCCCTTCAGTTTCCTACTTCCAAACGGTTTTTTTTTCTGGTACATTGATTACACAAATGTGAGGATATGGGGGACCGGACGATGTACAAGCTGATTTTGGCAGAAGACGAAGAAGACGTCCGAGAAGGGATCGTGCAGGAAATCGACTGGGCGCGATACGGCTTCGAGGTGGCGGACACGGCGGAGAACGGCAAGGACGCGATGGAATTGATCGAACGGTGGGTGCCGGACGTCGTGGTGACGGATATCAAGATGCCGTTCATGGACGGCCTGCAGCTGTCCGAATGGATTCGCGAGCGGTACCCGACGACGAAGGTGATCATCCTCACCGGCTTCGATGAGTTCGAGTATGCCCAGAAGGCGATTAAGCTGCAGATCGACGAGTATGTGCTGAAGCCGTTCTCTGCTCAGGAACTGATCGACGTGCTGGTCAAAATCAAGGAGCAGATCGATGAGGAGACCGAGCGCAAGAAGAACATGCTGACGCTGCAGGAGCATTACCGTCAAAGCCTGCCGGTACTGCGCGAAGTATTTCTGTCATCGCTGGTCACGCGCAAGCTGCCGCGCCGCCAGATTGAGGAGAAGTGCCGAAACTATCAAATCGAGCTGGATGGCGACGCGTATGTCGTCTCGGTCATCAGCCTCGATAAACCGGGGGAAGAGGAGCCGGGGGCCGGACAATCGGCCGAATCGCTGCGTTTTTCCAACGATATGGAGCTAAAAGCGTTCGCTGCCCTGAACGTGACGGAGGAAATTGCCGACAAGTACAACCTCGGACTCGTCTTTTTGCACAACGGACAGCTGGTGGCGATTACAATTCACCGGGACGAGGCCAACGAACCGGCTATAAAGAAAACGCTTACGATCATGGAAGAAGTACGTCAAAGCATCGAAAAATATTTAAAATTTACCGTGACGATCGGCATCGGTACGGTTTGCCGCGATGTGACCGATTTGTCCTACTCGCATCAGGATGCGGAGCTGGCGCTTGACTACCGGCTTATTCTCGGAGGCAACCGGCTCATCAGCATTGACGACGTTGAGACCCGTTTTGTGGAAAAGCTTCGCTTTGACGAGCTGAAGGAGCATGCGCTGATCCGCTGCCTGAAGGTCGGGACGACGCAGGAAATGCAAGAAACCGTGGACAGCCTGTTCGAAGGCATCGTCGATCTGCAGGTGTCGGTGAAGGATTACCAGATTTACCTGATGGAAATCTTGACGGCGATTCTGAAGGCGGCCAAAGACGCGCGGGCGGACCTCGACGCGATCTTCGGAGCGGACTTCATGCCGCTGGCGGAGCTGCACCGGTTCGCCGAGCTGCAGGAAGCGAAGAGCTGGGTCGTCGGGCTGTGCACGCGCCTCATGCAGGCCATAGCATCCGACCGGCAGTGCACGTACAAGTCGCTGGTCGATCAGGCGAAGGAATATACGTTGAACCACTTTCACGAAAGCGATATTTCCATTAACAAGGTGTGCGGCCATCTGCATATTAGCGCAGGCTACTTCAGCAGCATTTTCAAGAAAGAAGCGAAAATGACGTTCGGCGCCTACCTGATGCACATTCGCATGGAGGCGGCCAAGGAACTGCTGCGCACGACCGATCTGAAGGCATTCGAAATCGCCGAGAAGGTCGGCTATACGGAGCCGAACTATTTCAGCTTCAGCTTCCGCAAGCACGTCGGGGTTTCGCCGAAGGAATACCGCGGCGCCTCGTCGGAGGGCGCTTCATGAAAGCCGGACGCTGGCGGCGCAAGCTGCTCGATACGTGGAGGGGCAAGAGCATCCAGTTCATCATCACGGCTTCGTTCACGCTGATTACGCTGCTCGTGATGATCGTCGTCAGCGGCATTCTGTACAACAAGTTTTCCGGGACGGCCGAACAGAACGCGTTCCTCAGCAATGAGCAGATTGTGGAGCAGGTCAAGTACAACCTTGAGATTTACTTGCAAAATATGGCGCAGATGTTCGAAACGATCGACGCCAAGGTTCGGGTTGGAAACAGGATGTCGAACGAACGGCTGCTTGAGCAAATCGGCACGATTCTCGAAACGCGCGACGATGTGGTGTCGATGGGCTTGTTCCGGGAGGACGGGACGCTGCTCACCGGCCTGCCCGCGGCTCCGATGCGCAGCAACACCCGGCTGACCGAACAAAGCTGGTTTCGGTCCGCGCTGGAGAATCCGAACCATCTGACCTTCTCGCTCCCGCACGTGCAAAATTTGTACAAAGGCGAGTACAAATGGGTCGTATCGATGAGCAAAGGGATTACGATCAGCCACGATGGAAACATATCTAATGGCGTCCTGCTCGTGGACGTTAACTTTCGGACGATCGACGAGCTGCTGCGTCGTGTGAGCTTAGGGAAGAAAGGCTACGTGTACATCATCGATGATTCGGCGGGCAATATCGTGTACCACCCGCAGCAGCAGCTTATCTACGCCGGATTGAAATATGAGAATGTCGAACAAGCGCTCAAGTATACATTCGGCAACTATGTCGATTCCTCCAGCGGCGAGAAGCGCTTGATTACCATTAAGACGGTTAACAACATCGGGTGGAAAATTATCGGCGTCTCCTACATGGATGAAATCGTCACGACCCGTAAGGAAATCGGCCAGTTCATCTCGTGGCTGCTGATTTTCGTGATCGTGTTCGTGCTGTTCATCTCCGCGTTCATGTCAGCCCGCATCTCGATGCCGATCAAACGGCTGGAGCGTTCCATGCGCAAGGTCGAGCAGGGGGACTTCGACATTCATCTGGAGGTGCAGGGCGAGGACGAGGTCGGCCGCTTGTCGCGCCGCTTTAATTTCATGGTGGTACGCATTCGCGAGCTGATGGGTCAAATCATCCACGAGCAGGAAGCGAAGCGCAAGGGGGAGCTTGAGGTGCTGCAAGCCCAGATTAACCCGCATTTCCTCTATAATACATTGAATTCGGTTGTGCGCATGGCAGGCAGCGGCAAGAGCGAAGAAGTGATCACGATGATTACGTCTTTGTCCAAGTTTTTCCGAATCAGTCTCAGCAAGGGCAAGCATATTATTCCCGTGCAGGATGAGCTGGAGCATGTGCGCCATTACCTTATCATTCAGAAAATGCGCTACAAGCGCAAGTTCGACTTCGTGATCGAGGCGGACGACGAGGTGTTGGCCGTCCCGACGCTGAAGCTTATCCTGCAGCCGATTGTCGAGAACGCCATCTACCATGCCATGGAGATTATGGTCGACGACGGGCTGATCGAGATCGCCGCGGAACGGCTTGGCAGCCGGGTACGGCTTCAGGTCCGCGATAACGGGCCGGGCATTCCGCCGGACAAGCTGGAGCGGCTGCTCTCCGGCGATGCCAGGAGCGATGAGGGCTCGGGCGTCGGGGTAAAGAACGTGCATGAGCGGATCCGGCTGCATTTTGGCGAAAGCTACGGTCTGGAGATCGAGAGCAAGCTGGAGGTCGGAACGACGGTCACACTGTGGATCCCGTTCGACTCGGGGCGAGAGGGGGCGGGCGTATGAACCGGAGCAAGAAGCTGCGTTGGCGCTGGTGGACGGCGGCGCTGACGCTGGCCGTCATGACGCTGCTGCTCGCTTCCTGCAGCAAAGAGACGACGCAGCCGCATATCGCGGAGGCGAAGAAGCAAGTGGCGCTGGTGCTCAAGACGCAGCACAGCGACTTCTGGCGAACGGTGCGCACGGGGGCGGAAGCGGCCGCCAAAGAGTTCAACGTCGAGCTGATTGTCGAGGCCCCGGTGCAAGAGGAAGACGTGGCGGGGCAGGTGAAGTACGTGGAAGAAGCGATTAACTTCAAACGCGACGCGCTCGTGCTTGCGGCTAACGACGGCGCCGCCTTGGCCGAGCCCGTGAAACGCGCCGCTGCGCAGCGGATGCCGGTCATCGCGATCGACACGGAGGTTGAGACCGGTAAGACGGAGGCGTTCATCGGCATCAACCACTACGAAGCAGGCCGCAAAGCGGGGAAAAAGCTGGCCGAGCTGCTCGGCGGGAAGGGCCGCGTGGCGCTCGTCAGCTACAAGCCGGACGCAAGGAATGCGGCCGAGCGCGAACGCGGCGTGCTGGAGTCGCTGGCGCAGCATCCGGATATCCGGATCGCCGATAAGACGTATTGCTACTCCGATCAGCGGTTGTGCGGCGAGCATGCCCGGCAGCTCGTGCAATCCGCCGAGCCGGTCGACGGGATCGTGGCGCTGCACGCCGTGTCCTCGATCGGCGTCGCCGAGGAGATCGAGCGGCTCGGGCTGCAGGGTAAGGTCAAGGTCGTCACGTTCGACAGCACCCTGGAGGATATCGAATACCTCCAGGAGGGCGTCATTCAGGCGACGATCATCCAGAACCCGTTCAGCATGGGCTATCTGGGCGTCAAGTATGCGGTCGACTTGCTCGGCGGGAGCAAGAAGGTGCCTGCCCGTTACGACACAGGCACGACGGTCATTGACCAGAACAACATGTTCTGGTCGGATAATCAGAAGCTGCTGTTCCCGTTTGTGAAGTAACTTGGTTGTAACGACCGTTTGAATTGAAAGCTTGAAAGTGAAACGACAGCGTTACGGACTGGGGAGACTGGTCTGTGACGTTGTCTTTTTTATCTCCCTATGGCCCGTGCACGTGTCATCCCCCGAGACCAACATATGAGAATTTCGATAGAACACATGAGAATATTGCATGGGAATAACGAAGAAAATCGCAGATAATAATCATGCAAGCGTTACATTTCCATTCCAAACATAAAACAAAACGGAGGTCTTTAAGCGATGAACAAAAAAGTGGTATCCATGGTAGTCGCAGCTGCTCTGGCGGCAACGGTTGCAGGCTGCGGCTCTTCGGGCAAAACCGGGACGAACACAGGCGCTGCGCCGGCGGCTAGCTCTAGCTCCGGCGGAGCGGCGGCAGCTCAGCCGACGATCGGCGTCGCGATCTACAAATTTGACGATACGTTCATGACCGGCGTTCGGAACGCCATTTCCGCAGCAGCCGAAGGCAAAGCGAAGGTCGACATCGTAGACAGCCAAAACTCGCAGCCGACGCAAAACGATAAAGTCGACCTGTTCATCACGAAAAAAGTAAACGGTCTGGCGATCAACGCCGTTGACCGTACGGCAGCGGGCGTCATTATCGACAAAGCGAAAGGCGCGAACATTCCGGTCGTCTTCTTCAACCGCGAGCCGCTGGCCGACGATATGAAGAAATGGGATAAAGTCTATTATGTCGGCGCGAAAGCGGAGCAGTCCGGTACGATGTCCGGCCAATTGGTCGTAGACTACTTCAAATCCCATCCGGAAGCGGATAAAAACAAAGACGGCGCGCTTCAATACGTCATGCTGAAAGGCGAGCCGGGTCACCAGGACGCCGAGCTGCGCACGAAGTTCTCCGTGAAAGCGGTCGAAGACGCCGGCATCAAGGTCGAGAAGCTCGCGGAAGACACGGCGATGTGGGATCGTGTAAAAGGTCAGGAGAAAATGGCCGCGTTCCTCGCGTCCCATGGCGATAAAATTGAAGCGGTCTTCGCGAACAACGACGACATGGCGCTCGGCGCGATCGAAGCATTGAAGGCGAAAGGGTACTTCAAAGACAACAAATACATTCCGGTTGTCGGCGTAGACGCGACGGCTCCTGCGCTGAAAGCGCTTGAAGACGGCACGATGCTCGGAACCGTATTGAACGACGCGAAAAACCAGGGTAAAGCGACGCTCAATCTGGCGCAAGTGTTAGCTTCCGGCCAAACGCCATCCAAAGACAACATCGGTTATGAGCTCACAGACGGCAAATACGTATGGGTTCCTTATAAAAAAATTACAAAAGAAAACATGAACGACGCGAAATAAGACAGCGTAGAAATCGGGGCAGGGGCAAGGGAGAATGCATGCTTAAGCCCTTGCCCTTTTCCATGTTATTTCCCTCATAAGCCTCTGAATGTCAGAGGGCGAGGCGTTTCAGGCGCAAGGAGGCGTTAATCAATGACGGAAACCCGTTATTTGCTTGAGATGAATCAAATTACGAAAGAATTTCCCGGCGTGAAGGCGCTGGACGGGGTCACCCTCAAGGTGCGCCCGGGTACGGTTCACGCGCTGATGGGGGAGAACGGCGCGGGTAAATCGACGCTGATGAAATGTTTATTCGGCATCTATAAGCCGGACGGCGGCGACATCATCCTGGAAGGCCGTCAAGTGAGCATTAACCATTCGAAGGATGCGCTGAGTATGGGAGTCTCCATGATTCATCAAGAGCTGCATCCCGTTCCGTTCCGCAATGTGATGGAAAACATCTGGCTCGGCCGGTTTCCGGTGAAAGGCTTCGGGCCGTTCAAAATAGTCGATCATAAGAAAATGTATGAAGATACCGTCAAGCTTTTTCAAGACCTGGACATGGATATCGATCCGTACACGATCGTTCGCGAGCTGTCCGTGTCGAAAATCCAATCGCTCGAAATCGCCAAGGCCGTTTCCTTCCGATCCAAAGTCATTGTCATGGATGAGCCGACATCTTCCCTGACCGGCAACGAGGTCGAGCAATTATTTAAGATCATTCATCAATTGCGCAGTCGCGGCGTCTCCATTATTTATATCTCTCACAAAATGGAGGAGATTTTGCGGATTTCCGACGATGTCACGATCATGCGCGACGGCAGGCTGATCGGCACTTGGGAGGCCAAAGAGCTGACGACCGACCTGATCATTCAGCGAATGGTCGGACGCGATCTCAGTCAACGCTTCCCGGAACGGCATAATACGCCGGGCGACGTGCTGATGAAGGTAGACGGGCTGACGAGCCCGCACCCCAAATCGTTCCGCGACGTATCGTTCGAGCTGCGCAAAGGCGAGGTGCTCGGTGTCGGCGGATTGGTGGGCGCCCAGCGGACGGAGCTGATCGAAGCGTTGTTCGGTCTGCGCACGGTCGCTTCGGGCGAGATCCACATCCACGGGAAGAAAGTGAAGATCAAGACGCCGATCGACGCGAAGAAGCACAAGATCGCGCTGCTCACGGAAGAACGCCGGGTGACCGGGATTTTTCCGGTGCTGAACATTAAAGAGAACACGATCATCGCCAACCTGGACCGCTATTTGAATCCGTTGAAGCTGGTCAATGATCATAAGGCCCGGATCGATACGGATCAAAATATCGGGAAGCTGCGGGTCAAAACCCCGAATTACAAGACGCTGATCAAAAATTTATCGGGCGGCAATCAGCAAAAGGTGCTGCTTGCACGTTGGCTGCTTACCGAACCTGAAATTTTGATGCTGGACGAACCGACTCGCGGCATCGACGTCGGTGCGAAGTTCGAAATTTACTCGATCATTGCCGATCTGGCCAAGCAGGGCAAAAGTATCATCATGATTTCTTCGGAGATGCCCGAACTGCTCGGGATGTCGGACCGGATCATGGTCATGTCTGACGGACGTCTGTCCGGCATTATAGACGGTGCTAAAGCGACCGAAGAAGAAATTATGCGCCTGGCTGCCAAGCACCTGGGTTAACGGAGGGAATAGGAACATGGATACAAAAAAACTAACCGGGTTCGTCACCCAAAACGCCATTTACATCGTGTTGATCCTGTTGGTGGTCGGGATTGCCTTTAAAGATCCGCGCTTTTTGTCCGTCGATATTCTCCGGGATATTTTGCTGCAAAACTCGACGCGGGCCATTATCGCTCTAGGGGCCGCCTTCATCCTGATTACGGGCGGCACCGACTTGTCCTCCGGACGCGTCGTCGGTTTATCGGCGGTGTTGTCGGCCTCGATGCTGCAGATCAGCGATTACCCGAGACGCTTCTTCCCCGACCTGCCTGAGCTGTGGGTAGGGCTTCCGATTGTGTTCGGCATTCTCGCAGGCTTGATCGTCGGGCTTATCAACGGCTGGGTGGTGGCGAAGCTCAATGTGCCGCCGTTCATTGCCACCTTAGGCACGATGGTCATCGTATACGGCGTCAACTCGATTTACTTCGATATGAAACCGAACGAATCGCAGCCGATTGCAGGGTTGCGCAAAGATTTTACGGACATCGGATCCGGGTTTGTCGGGCCTAACGGGCCGTACTCCATTCCTTACATTGTCATTATCGCGGTCATCGTGTCGCTTATCGTGTGGGTTATTTTCAATAAAACACGGCTGGGCAAAAACATGTACGCCATCGGCGGCAACGTGCAGGCGGCGACCGTATCCGGGATTAACGTTGCACGCAACCTGATCTACATCTACGCGATCGCAGGTGCGCTGTACGGCCTCGGCGGGGTTCTCGAAGCGGCGCGAACCGGCGGCGCGACGAACAACTACGGGAACATGTATGAGCTTGACGCCATTGCGGCATGCGTTGTCGGAGGCGTATCGACGGCTGGCGGGATCGGTACGGTGCCGGGCGTGCTGGCCGGCGTGCTGATCTTCGGGGTCATCAACTACGGCTTGACCTTCGTCGGAGTGAGTCCTTACTGGCAATTGATTATTAAAGGCTTAATCATCGTCGCGGCGGTCGCTTTCGACATCCGCAAATACTTGGCTAAGAAATAATGATGGACAGAGGCTGCCAGCGAGAAACTGGCAGCTTTTTTAACAATAGCGGTTGGCGGTGAGGGTGTGCCGGCATATCCGACATGACCGTAAAGGGGGCGCTGTCAGCATGACATTGAGACAAAAAGTGGTTGGTGTTTTTATCGTCATTTCGTTGCTCGTTACTTTGAACAGCTTGTTTTCATTCTTATTCTTAAAGCAGATGCAAGGCTCCTACAAGTCCTTGATCGACAGGGGACTAGCCGTTCTTGAGCAGGTCGGGGGCATCCGCGAACAGACGGAACGGCAAAACTCGCTGCTGTTCGGCCTGTTGGTCGATCCGTCGAAGGAGAAAGAACAGGTTCTTGCAACCGTGAATGCGAAGTTGTCGGAATCGATCGCGCAGCTCGAGCAGCTGTCGGAAACCGATGAAGAGCGGAGCGAGGTGCGGAAGCTGGCCGAAGCGAACGCCACGTTCGCCCGTTTGACGCAGAAAATTACGGATTACCTCAACCGGGGTGAGCCGGGGCTTGCGAGGACGGAAGCGTTAATGTGGTCGATCCCGTTGTCGGAAACGTTGACCCAATCCTCGACACGCATTCAACAGATCGAGCAGCAGCTGATGACGGGGAAGCAAGCGGCGAACGAGCAGTTGGTTGCGAAGACGATCCGCTCGCTGATGGGGGTAAGCGCCGCTGCGTTGGCGTTCGCTATAGCGGCCGGATTTCTGCTCTCGCGCTTTATCGTCAAGCCGCTTCGCGCTATGGCGCAGGCGGCCGCAGCTATCGCGTCCCGCGATTTGACGGTTTCCGATATCCAAGTGACAAGCCGCGACGAGATAGGCAAGCTGGCGTCGGCCTTTAATAGAATGAAAGCGGAGCTGCGGACCATGGTCATGGAGCTGACCGAGCATGCGGAAGAGGTGGCGGGTGCTGCTGAGCGGCTGAGCGGCAGCTCGGAGCAGGTCAGCCATTCGCTTGAGCGGATCACGGAGATCGTCGGGGATATCGCAACCGGCACGTCGGAGCAGATGCAATCCGTCAACGAAAGTGTCTCTTTGATGGAAACGATGTCGCGTTCCGTCGATCACATCGCCGGTGCGACAACAACGGCGGATGCTAAATCGTCGGCCGCCCTTACAACCGCGGCCGGGGGCAGACAAGCCATCGCCACCGTAAGCGGGCAAATGGACTCGATCCGCAGCACGATGACCGTCATGGCCGAAGGCGTCTCGCAGTTAGGCAGCCGGACGATGGAGATCATGAAGGTGAACGAAGCGATCGCCGCCATCGCGAAGCAAACGAACATGCTGGCGCTGAACGCATCGATCGAATCGGCGCGAGCCGGCGAAGCGGGCAAAGGCTTCGCGGTCGTCGCGGAAGAAGTGCGTAAGCTGGCCGTTCAGACGTCCGCCGCAGCCGGCAAGGTTGTGGAGATGATAGCAGGCATTTCGCAAGAGAAGGACCGGGTTATCGCCTCGACGCAAACGGGGTTGCGCGAGGTGGAAACCGGTATGGACGTCGTGCGGCACGCAGGCGACGCGTTTCACCGCATCCAGCAGTCCGTCGAAGAAGCGGCGCTCTGCATCGGCGAAGCGGGCGATCAGTCCGGGCACGTCGTGCGGCAATCGCACAGCGTCGTAGACAAGGTGCGGCAGGTACAGACGATTGCCGAAAGGGCCGTAGCCCATACGCAGGATGTCTCAGCGAGCGTAGAGGAGCAGTACGCCTCGATGGAGGAGGTGGTTTCATCGGCCGAGGTGCTGCATACGATGTCCGGCCGGTTGTCCGCCCTGATCGGCCAATTCCGGGTGTAATCTCGAGAGTCAGGCTGCAGGCGCAATCGGATGTCTCCAAGCAAGCGTCCTGTTCAGCGCCCCGAGCCCGCGCTTGCAAGCACGGGCTATACAGCACCGGGCCTCGCAGCAAGCGTTACTTTGCCTTGTTCACCGGGACGCCCTTGGCTGTGTACTCCTCCAGCGTCAGCCCTTGCTTCACGATATCCTTGGCGAGATCCACGCCGACATAACGCAAATGCCACGGCTCGTACTGGTAGCCGGTAATGGCTTCCTTGCCTTTCGGGTAGCGGATGATGAAGCCGTATTCGTGGGCATGCTCCGCCAGCCATTTGGCTTCTTGGGTCGCGCCGAAGCAGTCTTGGGCCGGACATTTGCCGTTGCTGCCGGCAACGTCGATGGCCAGCCCCGTTTCGTGCTCGCTGTGGCCGGGCTTGGCGCTGTACTTGTTCGCCTTTTCTTCCCCTTCCTGCTTCACGTAGTTGTTGTAGAGGGCCGTTTGCGTTTCGTGCGAACGGTAGGCGGATACACCGGCCAGCGGTAGTCCGGCATCCTTAGCGGCCTGGAACAGTTTCTCCAGGGCAGCGGCCGCTTCCTTGCGCATTTTGCGTTTCTCCAGCTTTTCCTTGAACGTAAAAGGCACGTTCGGATCGACCAGATCCTGCGGCTTGTAGTCTTCCGGCAGCTTGGAGGTTTTGTTGACGAGCACAGCGATCTCCGCAGGCTTAGCGACCACTTGAACGGCCTCGCCCTTGGAAGCGCCGGGTGCAGTCGAGCTGCCGCTTGCCCCTTTGGGGTCCGGCTTTGTGTTCGTACTGTCTGTCCCTGGCGCCGGTGCTGCCGGCTGAGCGGGCTTCGTCCCGGCGTCGCCGCCCGATGCTTGCGGATTCGTGCCGTTCGCGCCGGAATTCGGCGCTTCCGAAGCAGGGGGCGTTGTCGGAACGGCGGTTTGTCCCGCCGCGTTCCGGGAAGACGCATCGCCGCAGCCGGAAGCGATAACCAGCAGGCAGGCGAGTGCGCCCACCGTATACCAGGTGGGTCGAGCATTTCGCATGATGATAATTCCTTCTTTCGCAAGTGATGATATCTGTTAGACGGAACCGGTTCTCCAAAGGTTCCGGTCCTTGTGCCCGAATCCTTCTATTGTACCGCTCAGCGTCCGGCGATTCAACGGATCGATCCGCGTCTCTTGCCGAAGTCGCCGAGGTGGCGTACATTTAGACTAAAAAGGGTTGAAGAACATGACGACGAAAGAGAAGTCGGCGGAGCTGGAGCCCCGGATTTATACGGATAAGCTGGAGGCTTGGTTAAGGCCGTATGCCGATGAGGAAAAGGCGGGACCGATGCGGGCCTATATGCGGGATCAGTTCGCTTTTCTGGGCATTCGGTCGCCGGAGCTAAAGCAGCTGATGCGCGAATTTATCAAGGAGCATGGAATTCCCGTCGGGGACCGGCTGCAGGAAACATTGCGCATGCTGTGGCGTCTGCCGGAGCGGGAGTTCCAGTACGCGGCCCTGGTGCTGCTGGACAAGCGGGAGCGGACCTTGTCCGCGGAGCACCTCGCGCTGCTTGAAGAGCTGATTGTAACGAAGCCGTGGTGGGATACGGTCGATCTGTTGGCCGGCCATGCGGTAGGCGCCATCCCGAGCAGACGTCCCGATCTGATCGAGACCTATGCGGACAGGTGGATAAACTCCGATTCGATGTGGCTGCAGCGCACGGCGCTTCTGTTTCAGCTCCGGTACAAGTCCGGTACGGACGCGGAGTTGTTATTCCGGTTAATCCGGCAGTGCGCCGATTCGAAGGAGTTTTTCATCCGCAAGGCGATCGGCTGGGCGCTGCGCGAGTATTCCAAAACAGACGAGACTGCGGTGCGCCGCTTCGTGGCCGTGACGGCGCTCTCTCCGCTCAGCGCCCGGGAGGCGCTGAAGTACATGGACCGCAAACGCTGAATCGTACGGAACCGTTAATCGAGCCGAAACCCTTGTCCCTCCAAAAACGGCCGAATGTGTGCCCGCACCGGCTTCCGGTACTTGTCCGCAATGCCGCGCGACCAGTTCGTTAACGACCGGCCTTGCGTACGTACTTTGTAATATTCGTGCATCGTGCGGTCGTAAGCCTCTATGCCGCTGCGGACGGCTTCGTCGCTATAGGCGTTCTCGTGCAGCAGGCCTGCAAGCGGCAGCCGGGGGCGAATCGTCGGCTCCTGATCGGGGACGCCGATGCACAGCCCGAAGATCGGATAGACCAGCTGCGGCAGCTCGAGCAGCCGGCTGACTTCATCGGGCGCGTTGCGGATGCCGCCGATGTAACAGACGCCGAGGCCGAGCGATTCGGCGGCTACGGCGGCATTTTGCGCGGCGAGCGCGGCGTCGACGGTGGCGACGATGAAGCTTTCGGCGTTCTGATGGAACGGCTCGCCGTGCTGCGCTGTGGCGATCTGCAGCCGGTTCAGGTCGGCGCAGAAGACCAGGAACATGCCGTTATGCGCCACGTACGTTTGATTGCCGGCGAGGCGGGCGAGCGTTTGTTTTTTATCCGGATCGGACACCGCGACGATGCTGTATGCTTGCACGTTGCTGGATGACGACGCCATCTGGGCCGAGGTCACGATCGCCTCGAGCTGTTCCTTTCGCAGTGGAATGTCTTTGAATTTGCGGATGGAACGGTGGCTTTGCAGCAGCTGAATGACGGCATTCATGGAACGTGTACCTCCAGGTTTATTTTGTCATATGCTTCCATATTATCGAAATCGTTATTCCGCCGTCAAACCGGCAGCTCGCGAGCCCGGGCACAGACGCGGCAGGGTGCCGTTTTTCCCGCAGGAGAAGGCGGGGGAGGCGGCGCTCCGGCGTGTTTTTTCATAGACAATGCGATATAATGGGACTCGTACCCAGCGTGCGATTGCGAAAGGAGAACTTACTTATGGCAGGCAGGAAAGAAGACGAACTGGACTTGACGCTGCTCGGCAACGAGAAAACGAAATACCCGATGGAGTATGCGCCGCAAATGCTCGAGTCCTTCGATAATAAACATCCTTACCGGGACTATTTTGTGAAGTTTAACTGTCCGGAGTTCACCAGTCTGTGCCCGATTACGGGCCAGCCGGATTTCGCGACGATCTATATTAGCTATATCCCCGATATTCGGATGGTTGAGAGCAAGTCGCTGAAGCTGTACTTGTTCAGCTTCCGCAACCATGGCGATTTCCACGAAGACTGCATGAACATTATCATGAACGATCTGATCAAGCTGATGGACCCGAAATACATCGAAGTATGGGGCAAATTTACGCCGCGCGGGGGCATTTCAATCGATCCGTACTGCAATTATGGCCGCCCCGGCACCAAATACGAGCAGATGGCCGAGCATCGGCTGCTGAACCACGACTTGTATCCGGAAAAAGTCGACAACCGCTAAAGGTTGGCGCTGCGAGAGGAGACGGCTGCGATGTTGAAGCTGGGCATATTGGATCAATCGCCGGTGTTCCCCGGCTATCAGGCGGGCGACGCGATTCGGCATACCGTCGAATTGGCGAAACAGACTGAGCGCTGGGGCTACTCGCGCTTCTGGGTGTCGGAGCATCACGACACGTCGCGACTGGCCGGCTCATCGCCGGAGGTGCTGCTCGCGGCGCTCGGCGCGCACACGTCGCGCATCCGCATCGGCTCGGCCGGCGTGCTGCTGCCGCACTACAGCCCGTTCAAGGTCGCGGAAAATTTCCGCGTCCTTGAAGCGCTGTATCCCGGCCGCGTCGATCTCGGCATCGGCCGGGCCCCCGGCGGGATGCCGATCGCTTCGCAGGCGCTGCGCTATGGGCGGCCGAAGGAGCGGGATGAGCTGTTCGGCGAGACGCTGCGCGACTTGGCCGGATTTTTAAGCGACCGGCTGGAGCCCGGCCACCGGTTCGAGGGCGTGCGCGCGGCTCCGCTGGTGGAGACGGCGCCCGACATTTGGCTGCTCGGCTCGAGCGGCTTCAGCGCGGAACGCGCGGCCGAGCTTGGGGCGGCGTTCTCGTTCGCCCATTTCATTAACGGCGACGGCGGCCATGAGGCGATGCGGCGTTATTTCGCCGATTATCGGCCGGGGCCGCTCGGCCGCGCTCCCCGCGCGAATGTATGCGTGATGGTCATCTGCGCCGATACCGAAGAGGAAGCGGAGCGGATCGCCGTGCCGCTCGATCTGTCGATCCTGCTGCGCGAGCAGGGCCAATTTCAGCGGCCGTTCCCGACCTACGAGGAGGCCGTCGCCTACCCGTACACGGAGTGGGACCGGCTGCGCATCCAAGTGAACCGAAACCGGATGATCGTCGGCGATCCCAAGCAGGCGAAAGCGCGTATGCTTGCGTTCAGCGAGGAGTACGGGGTGAACGAGCTCATCGTCGTCACCGTCACGGCCGATCCGCAAGCCCGGCTGCGCTCCTACGAGCTGCTCGCGGAGGCGTTCGCGCTGCGCGGTTGAGCGCGCCGGGTACGGTGACGTCTAGCCGGGCGCAGCAGTGCGGCGCATGCCGCCGCTGCGAAACCCGGTGCATGCAGCTCGCATCGCTGGCTTTCGCCGGAATTG
This sequence comes from Paenibacillus sp. JCM 9796, assembly GCF_055379675.1. Lineage (NCBI taxonomy): Bacteria > Bacillati > Bacillota > Bacilli > Caryophanales > Paenibacillaceae > Paenibacillus > Paenibacillus sp. JCM 9796. Next base: position 1,727,534 of record NZ_AP043723.1, on the reverse strand, counting down.
GCGGAACGCCGGTATCTGCATTTGGCTGGAATCAGGCAGCCAAATCGAAATAGCGGAACAGAGGTATCTTATTCGCGCCAAAACGGGCCTTGAGCCCTGACTTTTGGAACAATAAGGTATCACCGTTCCGCTATTTTTGTTAAGTACGGCTCATTCCGTGGGAATAGCGAACGTTAGTTCCGCTATTGTACAGGGACGGATCGAGCCCCTGCCGGTTTATGGACGCGTTCGACCCGCAATTGAATTTGCTTATCCAGATGCTCCGGCTTGATGCTCGGGTTGCCCGCATTGATGCGCGGGATTTCCATGGGATTGGAGCTGCGCGTCGCCATCTCGCTGACGATCGTGAACGCGTACCGGAATCCGGCGTCCCGTATAAGCGACTTGGCCGTATCCGAGAAAATGCCGAACGGATAGGCATACGCCTTGGCTGCGTCCGGGCTGCCGTACAGCTCTTGCAGCCGCTGCGCGCATGCCTGGCTGTCCTGGCTTACCCTCTCGATATACTGCGCTTCGTTCTCCGGACCGCCGCCTGTTTCGAGCCGGCCGGTCAACGCTCCTTCACGTCCTGCTTTATAATGCAGCGCGTTAGAGTGACACTGTACGTCGAACATCCCGGCCCGGTAGCCGAGCAGCTCGCGGATATTTTCCCGGCTCAGCGCCGGAATCGAGGGGGCGTCGGGAGCAGCCAAATCCTGCGTGACGATAAAATTAACCGCGGGGATATCGAGTTCTTTTAGAATCGGAAACGCATAGTCATAGAAGCTTCTGTACCCGTCGTCGAACGTAACGAGCACCGCCTTCTCGGGCACGGGGGCCCCTTCGTAAAATCGGATGAATTCGGAGAGCGAGATGAAGGTGTAGCCTTGTTTTTTTAAATACGACAGCTGGTCGCGAAACAGAGCGCTGCTGACGGTGCTTGAGCTTTGGTCCGTGTCGTGTACGTGGTGGTACATCAGTACGGCGACTTGATCGCGGTACGTCTGCTTCGGATTCGTTCCCCACAGCTCAAGCAGGCTGATCAGTATTACAGCGACCAGAAGGCCGGTCAACAACTTTCGCGTCATGGTCTAATCTCCTTCAAGGCCCGGTAGGGTCTATATACAGTTATAGCGATTAGCCCGGGAAATTTCAAGCAAGCGTGAGCCCTGCGCCCGCTGAACGTATTTTTTTATGCATCGGCGCGTCGCTTCGGCAACTTTTTCCATGGTGAGGGCGTCAATAAAGTGGATTGATAAGCCTTCATAAGGAGAGGAAGATTCGCTTGAAACTGATCAAAAAAGCCAGCTCGATCGCCGTCGCCTCCGCACTCCTTCTTACCTATGCTCCGCTTGCCTGGGCGGACGAAGCGGCATCTCCGTCAAGCAGCGTCGGCGCACCGGCGAAAGGCAAGGAAGAGACGCTGCCAAGCAACGTGAACATTACGAAAGAACGGGCCATCGAATTGGCCAAATCGTACATCGACCTTCCCGAAGGGTATGCGCTGCAATCGGTTAACCTGAATGCTTACGCGGTGTTCCGGCAGAAACCGGTTCCGACTTGGAATCTGTACTACGCCAAGAGATCGAAAGATCACGATTACGGCAGCATCAACATCACGATCAACGGGTTAACCGGCAAACTGACAGGGTACTCTTTCTATAACAACGATCCGAATTACAAACCGAGTTACCCGCCGAAAGTGAACTTCCAAGTTGCGAAGGAAATCGCGTCCCAATGGATCGATAAGCTGAACCCGGCAGACCGGAAGGAGCTTCGTTACAACGACCGCCAAGAACAATCGTTCCGCCCGCCGTTGAACGGCGATTATCAGTACAATATCCGCTTCGATCGTCTCGTCGGGGACGTACCTTTTCCGCAGGATGGCATTCAAGTGTCCGTGAACGGAGAAGGCCAGGTAACCGGTTACAGCTATTCGTGGACCGATGCCGTGAAGTTCGAGCAGGGCGTAACGCCGATTGGCTTGGAGAAGGCGGCTCAAGCGTTCCGCGACAAAGCGGATGTGAGCCTCTCGTATCAAGTGCCGTACGAATCCCGCGGTGAGAAGAAGCCGCTGATCTCGTATGGGATGAGTACGTTTTTCTTGGCTGCGGCGAAGGGCGAACCGTGGATCCCCAGCGATTTGCCGCTGATCTCCTCTGGAGAACGGAAACCGTTGACGGACCAGCCGCTTGGGGATGCGCCGTCTGCAAGCCTCAATTTGTCCAAGGAAGAAGCGGCAGGGAAAGTCTTGAGCGTCTTCAAGCTGCCGCAGGATACGAAGCTGGAGGATGCTTCTTATAATGAGTATACGAACCCGGAAACGGGCAAAACCGAAGCCAATTGGAACTTGCGCTGGAACCTGGCCCCGGACAAAGATACGCTGGGCAAGGGCGAGAATATGGTCTGGGCGAGCGTGAACAGCCATACCGGCGAAATCAGGAACTTTAACCGGAACCTGTACATGGAGTCGTCCAAACCGATCGAACCGAAAGTATCGGCGGAGGACGCTTCGTCCAAAGCGGTGGAGCTGGTGAAGCAGCAGCTGCCTGCTTATACCCATCAGCTCGTGCTGGATGCGGGCGTCTTGAAGCAAATTCCCGAAGAACGGCTGAAGAACATGCGTACTTGGGACGTGCGCTTTAACCGCGTCATTGACGGCGTCGCTGCCGGCGGAGAGGGTGTGAACATCAGCATCGACCGGGAAACGGGCGATATCGTCAACTACTATTTCTCGTTCAGCGAATGGCCTTATCCGCAGCACAAGCCGGATGTGATCGCCCTCGATAAGGCAAAGGAGCTGCTGTTCTCGCAATACGATATCGAACTGTCGTACGTGCTTGATCAAGGGATTACTCCTTATCTGTCGAGCGGCCTGGCGGATAAATACAAGCTGATGGTAGCCTCCGGCGAGATTTCGCCGGGTACGCAGCCAGGCTCGGGTACGGACATAGCGCCGGAAGCAAAGCTGGTGTACGGCCTGGTGCCGAAGTATACAAGGGAGCCGTTCTTCCTGGATGCGCAAACCGGCCAATGGCGCAGCGCTACGACGGGCGAGCCGATTACGCTGGAGAAAGCGGTCGCTACGGATATCGAGGGCCACTGGGCGCAGCGAGAGCTTCAATTGATGCTCGATTATCAAGCGCTCGACGTCAAAGACGGCAAAGTGAACCCGCAGCAGGCGATGACCCGCGGGGAAATGATCAAAATGCTCGTCATTGCCATGAACGGCGGCAATTACGGCATTTATTACGCGAGCGACCGGACGGCCTCCTTCGCCGATGTGAAGAACGGCTCGACCTACTTCGCGTACGTCGAGAATGCCGTAGACCGCGGACTCCTCGACCCGGGAGCCGAGTTCAACCCGAACGCGATCATGACGCGGGAAGAAATGGCGCAGCTGATCGTTCGCGCGCTCGGCTACAAAAACTTGGCCGAATACGAGGCGGTATTTAACGCCAATATCGCGGATGCAGCCAAGCTGAAGCATATCGGTCAAGTCGCCATCGTCGTCGGCTTGAACATCATGTCGCTGACGGACGGCAGCTTTAGTCCGGACGAAGAAGTCACGCGGGCGGCAGCGGCAACGGCATTTTTCCGTTACTTGCAGAAGCGGGCGGAGCTGCAGCAGCCCCCGCGCTATTACTACTAAAAAATGACCAAAAGCACTGCCTCCGGGCAGTGCTTTATTCGTAGAAGCTGGAGCGAAGTACAATGTAGCGGGCTTAAGCTATTCGGCGAACCGGTCGGCCACGGAGCTTGCGCCAAAAGACAACGGTTTAATGCGCGCCTCATAGCCGACCGATGTGACCCAACCGCAAATTTCTTGAATCAGCGCTTTCGTCTCGCCCTGCTGTCCGATATCGATATGGATTTCGAGCGGCCATTGCGACAGCAATTGGTCTATGCCTTTGCGGCTCAGGACGTCGACGAGCTCCAGGCTTAGCTCGGTCTCCTTGTAGATGCGTGTGCGGAGGTCGTTTAAGGGACGGCTGTTTTTCCGGCTGTAAAAGAAACGGGCCCCTCTGCCGATTCGGTGAATGATCACAGCGGTAATGAGCGTCGTATACTTGCGGGTCGTGTGCGAATCGGTACCGATGACGATTTTATACTGCGCATCGGGGTCGGCCTGCACGAAGGCATGCAGATCCAAGATCATGTCTTCCAGCGTGACGGAACCTTTGGTAGGGCTAACGAACATAAGCGGCTCAACTCCCTCCAAATTTGAAATGGACCTCTCTCTATATTTTACGCCAAATGAAGCAAAATAGTTTAAAGTTCCGCGGCTTCAGCCGCCTAATTATCGTTCAATCCGCATGAAACAAGAATAGGCGGGTCAACCTGGTACAGAGATTTCTAAAAATTCTGAAAAATAGATGCAAGTGCAGCGCTTTCATCATATAATAGAAGTAATCTGCCGGCATTGGCCGCAGCAAAAGGAGGCATGGAGTCATGGAAGGAAGATTGTCCGTCGGGTTGATGTTCGGAGTGATGCTCAGCGTTCCCCTTTGGCTGTCCATGATCGGATGGATGCGGTTGGTTGAATCGGCTGTCGGGTATTTGTCCCGGCTGCACGTGCTTTAATTTTACTATCGCTTTACTTGTTAACGCTTACAATATAATTTCCGGTGAAGATTACATGCGGCTGCGGATATGGAAGGACTGTGTTTCGGGAAGGCTTGGTGCCTGCTCGAAATGACAGTCCTTCTTTTTGTTTTATCCCTCTCCTAAACCTGTCAGGTTCCCTCGTGTTCCTTTTTGCGCGGCATGCTTGTACAATAAAACTTATCGGATAACCTAGCGTATGGCTTGTCAAAAGGAGGCTGACCCATGCCAGGGACTACGAATAAACGACGCACGCCCGGGAAGAAAATGCGCGTGTTGTCCATAACGCTGGCAGGGTTGCTGCTGCTGTTCGCCCTGCCGTGGCACACTGCCCATGCCGGAATAGTAGAACGGATTAAAGATATATACGGGATGCCCGAGCAAGTCGGGCAGCTCCAGGAGCAGTATGAAGAGACGAAACGGCAGCTCGAGCAAAGCCGGGAACAAATGGAGGAGACGGTGGCCCGATCTGAGGAAGCCGCCCGGCAATTCCGGGAGGCGGAAGCGAGGCTGCTGGAGGAGAACCGTGAGCTCCGCAGCCGCAACGATCGGCTCGAGCAGCTGCTCGAGCAAATGGAGGCCGCAAGACGGGCCCAATCGGTCCGAAATCGGCAAATTGCCGCTACCGCGCTGACTGCTGCCGGATTGGCGCTGCTTTATTTCATCATCACCCGGGTCATCCGCTTTACTTTATGGCGGCGGGGACGGGGCGGCGCGCAAGGGGGATCCGAATGAACATTCACGTGGACGGAACGGGGACGGAAGGACAAGCGGCGACGGTGGAGCTGTTCCACGGGGATACCGCGCATGTGCTGCACCCTTCCCGGATCATCGCTTATCAAGGCTCTCCGCAGGGGCGAGAGGACCGGATTTTAAATTTGTCCGGCATGTACCGCAAGAAAAAATGGGTCGAATCGCGCATCGCCGGACCCGCCCGGTTCGTGCTCGGTGTACCGATGGGATTTCGTTTAAAGCCGTTGGAGCTGCCCGAGCAGAGCGACCTGCTGTTCGATATCCGCCATGTGCTGTTATATAGCGGCGGGATGAAGCTCGAAAGCCGCTTTCAGAAGGTCAAGCAAGCGCTTGTTACGCAGGACTGGGCGCGGATGAAATTTTCCGGGGGCGGACTGCTCGGGCTGCTGTCGGCCGGACCGCTCTGCGATTTGACGCTCGACCCGCACCGGCCCGTATATGTCGATGTCGGCTGCCTCGTCGCGTTCCCGGAGAAGGCGGCGATGCGGCTGCGTGTGTACGGCAATCCGCTCGCCAGCCAGCGGATGAATTATCAGTGGGAGATGACCGGGTACGGGAAGGTGCTGCTTCAGCCGACGCCGCGGGATAAAGCGTTCGCCGCCGGGATGCGGCAGGATTCGCTGCTTCGCCGTGTATTAAGAGAGGCGTTGCCCTTCGGCGGCATCTTCATTAAATGACATTTTATGTATATGTTAATAGCTTTTATAGGTTTACGTGGGAAAAGAAGGAATTTATAATCATACGTTAGAATTACTATATAGAGAGGACTTTATGTCATACAGCCTACTTAATTGAGGTGAAGTATGGAATACCTGCACGGAACTTACAGTTTACCTCTTGTGCTGCTCTCTGTATCGATTGCTTTCTTTTCTTCTTATTGTGCGCTGTATTTAAACGAACGCTTACTCACGATGAAAGGCAGATCCAGGGCGGTTGGGATGGGGCTCGGTGCGGTGGCCGCGGGGCTCGGCATCTGGTCGATGCATTTCGTCGGCATGCTGGCGTACCGTCTGCCCGTTGAAGTTCACTATGATACGACGTACTTGATCTTGTCGATGCTGCTGCCGGTCGCGGGGGTGTGGGCGGCGCTGTGGGTCATGACGCGAAGCGCCGTTTCCAGTTTGCAATCGCTGGCCGGCGGGCTGTTTACGGGGCTGGCTATCGCCGGGATGCACTATACGGGCATGGCGGCGCTTCGGCTGCCCGCGGTGCTGTCTTACGAACCGTACCTGGTTGCGTTGTCCTTCCTCCTTGCGTTTGCGCTGTCGTTCGCCGCAATTCGGCTTTCGCTCCTGCATCGGCGAAAGCGCAGCCCATCCTCGCCTTGGAGGAAAGCCGGGGCAGCCGTCGTGTTCGGAACGGCGATCGTGGGCGTGCATAACCTCGGTATGCTGGCAGCTCAATTCAAAGCGCAGGGCCAAGTCGATGTCGTTCATCGCGCCGTTCGTATTGATGAGATGCTGCTCGCCTCATGGCTCGGCGCCGCCGCGCTGCTGATCGTCGCGATCGTTGCCGTCAGCCAGCATATGGACGCGCGCTTCGCGCTCCGGGTTGCCCACTTGAACAAGCAAAGATACGATTCGATCTTCGAGCACAATCCCGACATGGTCTGTATGTTCGACCTGAACGGTCGGCTGCTGCGTACGAATCCGGCGGCGGAGCGGGTCACGGGTTACGAATCCGGCGCCTACCTGGGCAGGCCGTTCACCCAATTTTTAAGCCGCCGCGACAGCCTAAAGATTCGTTCCTGCTTCGCAAGAGCGCTGCAGGGAACGCCGCAAACCGTCGAATGTACAATCCGCCATCGTTCCGGGCAAGAGATTATTCTGAGCACGACGATTGTGCCGATGATTGCGGACGGGAAGATCGCTGACATTTATACGATTTCCAAAGACATTACCGAGCAGAAACGTACGGAGAAGCAGCTGCTGCAAGCCAAGCTGGAGGCGGAACGGGTGGCGCGGATCAAGAGCGAGTTTTTGGCCGTCATGAGCCACGAGATTCGCAACCCGCTCAACGGCGTGATCGGCATGAGCGAACTGCTGCAGGAAACGGCGCTCTCCGCTGAGCAGCGGGAATATGTGAAGATCATCGCCAAGAGCGGCATGGGGCTGCTCACCGTCATCCAGAACATTCTCGATTTCACCAAGATGGAATCCGGCAAAATGACATTGAATCAAGACCCCTTTAGCCTGCAGGTTACGCTAGAGGAGACGCTGCAGCTGTTCCTGCGGCAATGCCAGCAGCAGGAGCTGGATGTACGTTGGCAGCTGGATCAGGCGCTCCCCGCTTTGGTGGTCGGCGATGAAGGGCGGCTGAAGCAGGTGCTGCTCAACCTGATCGGCAATGCCGTTAAATTTACCGAAAAAGGCGGGATCGACATTCACATTCGCCAAAAAAAACGCGAGGGGGATCGGTTACAGCTTGAATTCACGGTTCGGGATACCGGCATCGGAATCGCCGAAACGAATTTGCCGCATTTGTTCCAGCCCTTCTATCAGACGGAAAATACGGCGAGGAAGCATGGGGGGACCGGGCTTGGCCTGGCGATATCAAGGCGGCTCATTGAATTGATGGGCGGGACCATCGCCGTGGAGTCGAAGATAGGCGAAGGGACGAAGGTCATATTCACCATCCAGGCGCGCGTTTATGAAGATCGGACTGCAGTTGTCCCCTTATAAAGCCAGGCGCTTTCGCTCGCGGCTTGCAAGCTTCGGATTTCGATCCGGAGCTTGTTTCCGGTTGCAAGGAAATATCCGAATTTCCTGAAAACGTAAGAAACCTTTTGGCCGTGGTCGTCGTATTATAGTTGGTTGGGCACATTATAGCTAGTAAGGTTTGGAGGATGAAACAGATGGCTGCCAAAGCGGCGGGGATGGACGGGTTGTTTCGCAACCGGTTCGTGCAGGTGATTTTGTTGTCCGGTTTGCTGTTGCAGATCGGGATTTGGGTACGGAACTTCGCTATTCTTTTGTTTGTGGTCGATCAAACGAACGGGGATTCGTTGGCCGTTTCTTTAATTTCGGTGGCGGAGTTTGCGCCTATTTTTATTTTCTCCTTCATCGGCGGGACATTTGCGGATCGCTGGAAGCCGAAGCGGACGATGATTTGGTGCGATATCTTAAGCGCGCTTTCGATCTTCGTCGTTCTGTTGACGATGTCGGTTGGCTCGTGGAAAGCGGTTTTCTTCGCCACGCTCGTCTCCGCGATTCTGTCGCAGTTTTCTCAGCCCTCCGGTATGCGTCTGTTTAAGCTGCATGTCCCGGAGGACAAAATTCAAGCGGGGATGTCGCTGTATCAGACGATGTTTGCGCTGTTTATGATTTTGGGGCCGATTCTCGGCACATTCGTTTATCAGGAGTACGGCATTCGAGTGGCGATCGGCATTATGGGCATTGCGTTCCTGCTTTCTGCGGCGGTTTTGTTATTTCTGCCGAAAGATCCGGAGACGGAGCTTGACAGCGGCCTGAAGACGTCGCTGTGGGATGAGATGGGTGCGGGCTTTCGCTACGTGCTGTCCCGTAAGCTGCTCACGACGCTCGGCGCCTGTTTTGTGACGGCTGGTCTGGCGCTCGGCCTGATTCAGCCGCTCGGCGTATTTCTTATCACCGAGCAGCTCGGCTTGGATAAAGAGAACCTGAAGTGGCTGATGACGGCCAACGGGGTAGCGATGATTGTCGGCGGAGCCATCGCCATGGGCATGTCGAAGAAAATGTCGCCCCAATGGATGCTCGCCGTCGGTATGGCCGTCAGCGCGATAAGCCTGGCGATTACCGGCTTCTCCACGATGTTCTGGTTGACCCTTGCCGCCCAGTTTCTCGGAGGACTGGTGCTGCCGGCGATTCAGATCGGAATTAATACGGTCATTCTGCAAAATACCGATTCGGCTTTCGTCGGTCGGGTGAACGGCATTCTCAGCCCGATGTTCATGGGCGCTATGGTCGTGACGATGAGCATGTCCGGCGTCCTGAAAGAGGTTTTCTCGCTGATCGCTATGTACGAAGCGGCGGCCGTCTTGTTTGCGGCCGGCATTCTGGTGCTGACGCCGATTCTGAAGCAGCCTGCTTCAGCGGCTGTAGGGCAGAAGGTGTAGCCTGAGCGATGGATACGATCACACATACGTTATTCGGGTTAACGTTGTACGGCGCCGTTAACAAAACGGGGATGACGCGCAAAGAGAAGCAGGCGCTGCTGTTTACGACCGTAGCCGGGTCCCAGATTCCCGATATCGACGTCATCTCCTCGTGGTGGGACACGGCGGGCCGTTATCAGATGTGGCACCGGGGCTTGACGCATTCCGTCTTTCTCGTTCCGGTGTGGGCGGCTGTGCTGGCCGTGCTGGGCCGATGGATCTGGAAAACGCGCGGCTGGTTTTGGCTGCTGATCGGCGCCCTGGCTGTGTTCATCCACGATACGAGCGATTTGTTCAATGCTTGGGGCACCGGCTATTTGGAGCCGTTCTCGGCGGAACGCGTTACGTTCGGCACGATTCCGATCGTGGATCTGACGTTTTGGGCGCTGATGCTCGGCGGCTGGCTGGTGGTTCGTTACCGGCGCCGGCGGCGACAAGGAGCCGCCGGCCCCGCACACCGTGTGTACCGCTTCGTCTGGCTGCTGATGGTGCTGCATGTGGCTGTGCAGTCGGCGCAGGGGTACATGCTGTACCAGCAAGCGTCTGAGCGTTACGAACAGGTGGCGCTGTCGGCCGATTTTATTCCCGGCGTCTTCACCGTCATCGGGAAGTCGGGGGCGACCGTCGATTTGGCCCGCGGCACATGGTGGACAGGCGTGACGACGCAAACGCAGCTTCATTCGCAAGAAACGGCCGATCTGACACAGCTTTTCGAGACGAATCCGAAGGCCAAGACGCTGCAGGAGTGGTCGCCCTTCGTCGTCGTTGTGGACGACGAGAAGCGGCTCGGCGTGTACGATCCGCGCTTCTATCGGAACGGACAGTCGTTTCTGTTCGAATTTATGGAGAAGAGCGGGCTATAAGTAACACAATGCGATGTCAACATAAGGCGGCCCGTCGCCGCCCCCAAAAAAGCGCCCTCCTTTGGAGCGGCGCTTTTTGGGCGTGACCGGATTACGGCGTGAAGAAATTTTGCGTATAGTAAATGTTCATCGGACCGCCGAACGCGACGCCGACGCCCAGCCTCTTGATATCGCTGAGCAAGTTTTTGCGGTGGCCCTCGGAGTTCATCCAGCCGTGGTGGGCGAAGATGGCGCTCGTCTGACCGGCGGCGATATTCTCGGCGGCGGCACGGTAGGCGATGCCGTCGTTCTCCATCCGATCGAACGGGCTCAATCCGCTGCGGTTCGTATGATCGAAGTAGCCGCGGTCGGCCATATCCTGGCTGTGCTTGCGGGCGGTGGCGGAGGCGGCGTCCGACCAGACGAACGCGTCATACCCGAGCTTGGCCCGAGCCGCATTGGCCAGATCGAACGATTGACGCTCGAACGCCTGCACGAGCGCAGCGCTCTTCCCGGCGTAGAAGGCGGCCATAGCCTGCTCGGTCGCCTGGCCGATCACCTGCACGCCGGTCACGATGTCGTTGCGGTGGACGTCATAGAAGAACGTGACGTAAGCGCCGTCGATGTCGTAGGTATCGTATTCGCCCTTGGCGTTATTCAGCATGAAGCGCGTGTTGCCTTTCAAAATATAGGTGAGCGGGCTGCCGTATTGCTTGTGCACCGTACTTTGGGCAGCGCCGTCTTGAATGCCCAGATCGGTGTGCCAGTTATCGGAAGGGGAGTACAAGGCGACGACCTTCCCACCGGCGATACCAACCTGAATGTAATTGCTGTAGTCCTGGTTATACACATACCAGGTGAAGCCGTACTCCGAAGCGTCTTGGCGGGCGGGCTGCCCAAGCTTTGCCGTCACTTGCCCCGCCGTATCGCCAATCGCGATTCCGCGCACGGATACGGATGCCTCGCGCGCTTTATCCTTTACGGCGGATGCCTGCGCCGCCTTCAGCTCCGTTACTTTCGATCTCAGGTTCATGATGAACTGGACGGCTTCGGCACGGGATAACGGTTCCGCCGCGCGGTAGCCTTCGACGGTAGCCGCTGTCTTGCCTTGCGAGAGGCCGGCGTCGAGCAAATATTGGACGGACGCGTTCAAGTCGAGCGTCCCCTGCTGGGTAGAAGCGATCAAGCGGGCGACATACCCGCGGTTATACCGGTTGCGGTCGGGATTATTCAATAAGGACCAGTGCCGGCTGGCGGCAAAGACATAGTAAGGCTCGTACCAGGCTTGCCCGATTTCGGCCGATCCGATCGGGGAAGGATAGGCGCGCAGCAGCATCGCGAGAAATTCCGGCTCGGACACGATGTTATCGGGACGGAATGTGCCGTCTTCGTAGCCGTCGACGATCCCTTGACCGGCGGCCCATTCGATCGCCAGCGCCCCCCAATGACGGTTCGTATCTTTAAATCCTTGAGCGGCCGAAACGGTTGCCAGGGAAGCTGCGGGAACGGTGAAGGCCAGCGTCATCAATGCGACCAGCCCCATTTTTATGCATCGTAGTATCAAGGCGGTTGCTCCTTTTTTGCCAGACATTGCATGCCTGTCTTATCCTTTAACTATAGTAGCCGTGCGGCGGTATGTCCATGTTAATCGCATCCAGAAAGGCTGCCCGGCAGCAAAAAAACCGTCCCGAAGGGACGGTTTTGCGGCGCGTAAGGCGGAAAAAAAGAAGGTTTATTTACGTCTCGGCTCGCAGGCGTTCGCATCGCGGGATACGGTATCCTCCGCCAGCTTGTCGCCGAATTGGTCCAAGCGGCTCGGGCTGCTCGCCGGGCCATTGTTTTTCGGTTTGCTGTTTCTTCCGGACATGGTTGATCACCTCCGAGGTTAGCGTGTGCCTGCGGACTTCACTTTATACCGGATAGACCGGCATCTATTCGGTTCAAGTCGGCATCGGCAGCGGACCCGCGTGCGCCTGCGGAGGGCTAACGAGGCTCACGCATTCGAAGCAGCAGCAGGCCGCTGACGAACATCCACAGCGAGCCGATGTAGAAGATAAGATCGATCGTGAACAGATCGATCAGGAAGCCGCCCGCGATCACCGCAAGCCCCGAGAACAGGCCGACATAGCCGTGGTACCGGCCGATCGTCCGGCCCCGGCTTCCGCCGCCTTCTTGCTGGCCCGCGCGGTCGGTCAGGTCGGCGATAAGCGCCTTTTCCCCGGTTTTCTGCATGGCGCCGAACAGGCCCATCAGCACCTGCAGCACGTACACCTGGCCAATCCACGTCACCAAGGGAAACAGCAGGATCAGCGCGGCCATCCCCCAGCCGCTCCACAGCAGCAGCGCCTTTCGCCCGTACCGGTCGGACCAGGCGCCGAGCCGGGTGTGCAGCAGGGAGGAGCAGATCGTGAACAGGCCATAGGCCAGCGCATATTCCGTAAAGCCGGCGCCGATCTCTTTAATGAAGATCAAGTAAAACGGGAAGACGAGGCCGCTCCCGAACAACGCCGCGCTTTGCGAAGCGATGAGCAGCCGCATCGGAGTCGGTGCAGCCGCCTGCGCGTTCCCATTATCGTTTCGATTCGCTTCCACTCGGATCACCCGCATACCTTTCGTAAAATAAATTCATAAACAGCCCATTCGGGTCATATTTCCGCTTAACGGCGAGGAACGAATCCGCCTCCGGATACGCCCGCCTCATTTGCTCGGGGGTCGGATACAGCTGGTACGTCAAATAATACGTGCCGCCCTGCGCGAGCGCAGCCTCGACCAGCCGCTTGGTGGCGGCTTCGGCCTGGGCGACGCCGGCCGCCGACAGCTTCTGGTTGATCAGCAGCACGACGGCGAATCCTTCCTGCGCCGCATACGATAGGGCCGCCTCCTCGCTGCGCGGCATGTACCTGACAGTCGCATTCAGCAGATTGACCCGGTTCTCGCGGACGATGCGCCGCACATCATCGATGAAAGCCGGGAAGCGCGCGCTAGGGATGAAATATTCCTGCAAAATGTCCGAGTCGCGCGAAGACGCATGCTCCAGAAACTCCACCTCCGGACGCATGGCATTGTTGCGCGACAGCAGCCCGCCTTCCTCGCTCCGGGTGTAGTACGCCTTCTGCACCGCCCAGCTGAACCGCTTGCCCCAGTCCCACTTGCGCGACAAGCCGAACAAGAACTTGTTGCGCTCGACGTTCCGCTCCTCGGACAGCTGGAGCAGCTCCGGCGTACGCTGCGCTTCCGTCCGGCTGTAAGTGGTCACATACATCTCCTCGAGCAGGCTGTCCGGCGAGACGGACAGCCTTGCAATCGCAAGCTCCTTCTCCGGCTTAGCCAGCACTTCACGGACGAACCAGCCCGGGAAGGACCGGTAATCGGTGAAGTCGGTGCGGACGCGGTAAATCGGGTTGTCGGTGACCCGCAGGTCGACGTCCAGGATGACGCCGAACAGACCGAAGCCGCCGATCGCGTGGCGGAACAGCTCGGCGTTCTCGCTGCGGCTGACGTTCCGGATCGCGCCGTCCGCGGTCAACAGGCGGAAGCTGTCCACGGTCTCGATGACCGGCCCGAACCGGACGTCGCGGCCGTGCACGTTAGAGCTGAGCGAACCGCCGACGGTAAAGATGTTGGACGACTGCATGACGCGGACGGACAAGTCGTACGGGTTCAAGTAGTTTTGTACGTCCGCCCACGTAGCGCCGCTCTGGACGCGTACGAGTCCGCGCTCGCGGTCGAGGCCGAGGATGCGGTTATACCCGCGCATGTCGAGGACAACCGCATGATCGTAGAACGTATGGCCGCCCTGACTGTGCCGGGCTCCCGCTATCGACACGGGCAGCCCGAGCCCGGCAGCCTCGCGGACAGCTTGCTGCAGGCTTGCCGTATCTCCTGCCGGCAGGATGCGCTGCACCTGGCGGGACTGCAGGCGGCTGACGTCCGTCATCAGCCGTTCGGGCTCGCGATTCCAGCTGACGTAAGCGGAGGCAGCGAATAGCAGCACATAAGCGGCGATAAACCCAACGTATCGTGTTTTCATAAATATAAGTTTACCATAGGGTGCTCATACGGCGAAATCGCTTCACGGCATGCGTAGTTTTGGACAAATTAGGGAAAAAGAGAGGAGAGGCCCTAATTTGGTCAAAGGAGCGATGTTGAATGAGCAAGCGGCTGCAAGCTTATTTTCAAACCGAAGATGAGGCTGAACACGTTCGAATTTTGCTTCAGGCGCACCGGGCGGATCAGATTGAAGTGGGAGCTGTAGGCGACACGCCGGGGCGGGATGTCCTGCTGATGCCATTATCGGCGACAGTCGGCTCGGGGAGCGTCGGAGTTGCCGGCTCGTCCGGGCTGTCGACAGGGCATCCCGGTGAAGGAGCGCCTGGGGCGTTCGTCGGCTTTCATGCGTTGGACGAGCCCGGACGCGACCGCGGCGGGGAGGACGACCGGGAGCTGCGGTATGTGCTGAGCGCCCATGTCGATGAAGCCGAATACGAGAAGGTGGCCGAGCTGGTCCGCCGCAACAGCGGTCACGTGCTGAAGCTTGAAAGGTAGACCGCTTCCGATGGAAAGCGGGAAGAACCTATCGTTATGGCATCCATAGGTTTTTTGGCATAAGCGGGAAGGCCCGACTTTGTTCACCGTTCCCCGATCTCCACGCGAATCGGGGTACAGTGATAACCGTTACAGTTGCTTTCCTCGCAAGGGCAGGCGGAAATAGCCGCAATGAGATCCATTTCTGCTCTTAGCATCATGTAATCGCCGGCCGCGGATAAAGGGGTTTTGATTTGAATACGACCTGAATCATCAATCACCGTATTCATGAACATGTTAAACGAGTAGTGCTGATCCGGCTGAGGGATGCCGAATTCGGCAAGCGCGGTATTTAAATTGTGATAGCAGCTTTCGTGTTCAGGTTTGTTATATAAAAACCCGTACATTTCCGGGCGGCATGCGGGATTGAGCAAATCATGCTTGCCGACGGTATCCTCCAGCACAGTAAGCATGGGCCTGTACATGTTGGAGTACAAAACATCGTGCGGTCGAACATTCATGGTGCGCAGCGCATCCATGGTGACGCCCGGATCCAGCCGTTCCTGTAGATGATTGGCATGATAGGCGACAAAATCTGCCACCTGCTGACCGTCTGCGTCAATCACCTTCACCGTCTGTCCCTTCTTGAGGGTAAAGCTGCGTCCTTGTTTTGCAGGAATCGTAAAATGATGGATGATCCGTTGTTGGGTCATAATACCTCCTGTTCATGAACTGCCCTATCCGTTTATCTAACCTCCTATCAACTTATTCAACAGACGGGGCATGCCAATTCCTGTTGCATAATTTGAATAAAAATGACCAACCGTAAAGGGGTATTCCACACATCCAAGGAGGTAATCAACCCGTATGCAAAACCCGTATTCACAACCAGGCGCAGCTCCGATGTCTTCCATGAATCATGGCGGCCATGAAATGTTTGATTCGCATGAAATTTTATCGAGCTTCATTAGTTTGCTGGACCAATATGTCATCTTTGAGCAGTTCATTCAAGACCAGGAGCTCAAGCGGATCCTGTATCATCAGCACCAATTCATTACCGACTTGTACAACATTACCGTAGAAGCCTTCGCCACAGGCAAGAAACCGTCACATCCCACACAGACTTATAACATGGATCAAAATAATCAAGTGATCTATGGCTTAGTGAAGACGGCGCCGAGAAAACCGATGATGTCGATCCGGGAAATCAGCGATCAAGGCATTTCCGCTTATATGCTGGGGCTTGTTAAATCTACGGCCTCCCTGCTTGCGATGGCCTCCCTGGAGATTACAAATCCGGTGCTTCGGCGTATGATGGCGGATAGCGTGCCTAATTTTATTGAAATGGGGTACGAGCTGTTTTTGTATCAAAATAAAAGACACTTTTATCAAGTTCCACAGCTGACTCAGCAGGATATGGCACAGTTGCAGCAAAGCTATGCCCCTTCGCCCTATCTCGTGTAACCTCATATCGTTGCTCCAGGCCAAAGAACCTTTCAAAGTAAGCTTTGAAGGGTTCTTTCGGTATTGGCGAGTCGCGGGTCATTAGAAACAGGCAGGGAGGCCGAAATGCGTGGAATTGTTCATTTTCTCAAATACCCAGCGGGGCTGAAAAGCGAGCAGCAGGTAGGGAAAATGCCTGCTTTTGCGTATAACATGGGCGGGCGTTGCACAAAAGGCGAAATAAGGATTTCCGTCAAAGCAAAATTCCCAGGAAGGGTGGGAGGGATCGGATGAAATGTCATCCTATAGCTCTGACATGTGAAATATCCTCCTTCATCGTGTACGTGATATGTGTATGATGAGGAGGGGAACCAGGTGAATGTCCCGTATTTACAAAAATAACGCCTTAAAGGCCTGATAGCCGAAATAGAAGCCAAAGCCGATCAGGGATATACCGGCCAGTCCGGAGATCCAGGGCAGGATCTTCCTGCTTCCAACCTTGTACAGGGTGCTTGCAATACCAGCCATAATCAAATCCCACAGCAAGATCCCGATAAATATGCCCAGACTATAGATCCATACTTTACCCACGCCGTAAGACTCCACGGTTTGGGCCAGGATGGATCCATAAATGCCGAGCCAAAATAAAATATTGAGCGGATTCGACAGCGCCATCAGAAAGCCCGAGATCAAAGACTTCGAAAGCGCTTCGTCCTTGGCCGCGTTCGCGGCGAGGCCCCCTCTGCTATGCAGCAAGCTCTCAATCCCCGTATACACAAGTACAAAGCAGCCAAAGCTCCACAAGAACGTCTTCATGAAAGGCGTCGTGAGCAAATGAGCGAGACCCAGGTAAACAACCAGCATGTACACGGCGTCCGCTGCCATAGCGCCAACCCCGACAAGCCATGCGTGAAGAAAACCGTATCTCGCTCCTTTGTCCAGCTGTGCGGCGTTAATCGGCCCGATTGGAGCCGATAAAGACAACCCTAAGAGGATATAAGAGATGAACATGCTCACGAACGCATACCCCCTGAAGCATACTTGTACAAGTGACTGTATTCCTGGGGAGAGACAAATAGAATACGGGTCGCTTCGAATTGCCCTCCCTGGCTGCTTGACTTTAAAGTTTGCTCATTAATTTATCGCACCATTCGATATATAGACGTTCATATTGAATACCGAATTCAACGACCGAGATGCTGGAGGCAATCGGATCATGGCTGCTGCCGGACGTTTCAAGCAATGGGGTGAGCTCCTTCACTTTGTCCAAATAGGCGGCTAACCTCTCTTCATGCTGCTTCTTCATTTCCGCAATTCGAACGGCCATTTGCCCGGGCTCTACGAGCCAGGAATTGTAAGCCTTGAGCAGAAAATCATCACGGACACTATGTTCAAGCTCCATAGGCTCTATCGTCCACTGTATTAATGCCTCTCGTCCGGCTTCGGTGATCTCATACAATTTCCGGGCGGGGCGATACGTATGCTGTTCGACCCCTTGAAGCTTTACCAAGCCCTCCCCTTCCATTTTAGACAATTCCGGATACACCTGATTGCTGCCCACTTTCCAAAAAGGCCCCAGTCGATTGTTCATGTGCTGCTTGATATCGTAACCGCTGAGAGGCTCGCGCGCCAATAAAGAAAGCAAGGCATAACGCATGGAACTCATGAAAACAACTCCTTTTATAAGTAAGTTAAATGTAATATAGGTTCTTTTTAATATATATTTATTTTTACAATTAATCAAACAGATTTTATATATGTTAAAAATGACTTATGTTTTTGTTGACTCATGAAATGTTATATGTTATTTTTGATTTAGGTTAAATTTAACATATAGTCATTCGGTCCATATGTTAAATAAATATGAGGAGGAATTTTCTATGCGTCTTATTTTCCAAGATCAAACATTTTCATTCGAGCTGCTGCGTACTTTGAGTTACGCCCCATACGGAGGAGCGGATATCGGCGAATGTCTGTCCACTGCGTATCGGATCAAAGAGGGCGATTTTGAAAGCTGGTATACGGAATGGTATCGAACAGCCGAACGCATTCATGCGCTGGCTGTCGACAGTTTAGAGCGGGGCAAACGGGTCAGTGCCCGCGAGTGCTATCTGCGAGCCCATAATTACTATCGGACTGCGGAATTTTTTCTGCATGGAAATCCGAAAGACCCGCGTATCTTGGAAACATGGGGGAAAAGCCGGAGTACGTTTCGCCAAGCTATTAAATTGATGGATACATCGGTGGAAGAAGTAGCGATTCCTTATGAAGGGACCTATTTGCCCGGCTATTATTACCGTGTGGACGATACACCGCGACCTACCTTACTTATTCACGGAGGGTTTGACTCAACAGGCGAAGAACTTTATTTGGAAGTAGCGGCGGCTGCGCTGCAGCGTGGGTACAACTGCCTTACTTTCGAAGGTCCGGGACAAGGCGCTGTCATTCGTGAGCAGCATATCCCGTTTCGTTATGATTGGGAGAAGGTTGTCACACCTGTGGTCGATTACTTGCTGACTCGCCCCGACGTGGACCCCGACCGGATTGCGCTAATGGGCATCAGCCTCGGAGGATATTTAGCGCCTCGTGCTGCAGCCTATGAACATCGGCTGGCTGCTTGCATCGCTAACGACGGTTTGTTCTCCAATCAATTCGGAGAGATCGCCCGCAAGCTTCACCGGGGGAACGATGAGGACTTAAACAATCCGGCGTATGTGGAGAAGTTCCTTGAAGTATTGACCTCCCAATATACCGGTGTTCGTTGGGCCATTGAAAATGGCATGTTCACGTATCAGGCTGAATCCGTTCACGAACTCATCCGGAAAACAGAGCCTGTCACGCTGGAAGGCGTGGCGCATAAAATCAAGTGCCCGACGCTGGTATGCGAAGCCGAAGCCGATCATTTCTTCGCCGGCCAGCCGAAGATGCTCTATGACGCTCTTACCTGCCCCAAAACGTTCATGCTTTTCACCGCGGAAGATGGAGCTGAAGAACACTGTCATTTCGGTGCGCTGCTTTATTTTAATCAACGTGTCTTCGAGTGGTTGGATGAGACGCTGGATATCAAGTAACACCTAACCGCTCTCCCCAAATAGCTTCATTGGCTCTGACGCCGGTGAAGTTTTTTTATATATGTAACTTTTGTTCGGGCTGTACGTGTATACAGTGAGGGGGGAGGCAATGAATCGGGATTCCTTGGATACCATGTATCAAAAATATGTGAATGACGTTTATCGTTACTTGTTCTCCCTCTGCCGCGAACATCATACCGCCCAGGACCTGGTACAGGAAACCTTTTACCGCGCTTATTTGTACTTGGAAAACTGCAAGGATGACAGGGTAAAGCCATGGTTGTTCAGGGTGGCCTACAATGCGTTTATCGATGTCAAGCGCAAAGAAAAACACAGCTTCGCTCAAGATATCCGTTACTTCCAGCAGATGCCGGACCGGGAAACGCCGGAAGAACAGATGCTGCAGCGGGAACGAAGGCAGGAAATGGAGCAATGGATCTTGGATCTGCCCGAAAAACAGCAGCAAGCGATTTTACTGGTTGATTTCAACGGGTTGTCTTATCAAGAAGCATCGGACATTATGGGAATCGGATTGCCGCACCTCAAAATCCTGTTATTTCGGGCTCGGCAAAAACTTCGGCGGCAGAACGAAAGGATGGATGCAAATGAGTGAAGAATTCAGAAGAAAGCTGCAGCTTTACGAGGAAGGCAAGCTGCCTGCGGAGGAAAGGGAAGAGGTGGAACGGGAGATTGAAAAAATGGAGGCTTATCAGTCTTATATGGATGAGCTTATGGGAAAAGATCGGGAAGCAGAAGCCGAGACCGCAGATTCATTAAAAGAAGCCAGCATCATTCGAAAAGGAAAATGGAAAGCACGGATAAATACTTCGTTTACCGTTATAGGCATGGTATTCCTGGTCATGTTAATCTGTTCGATTTGCACCAATCTCTTTTACGCTGCGGGAGAGCCGAATCGGATGGAGCATTATAAAGATATCGTTACCTCAACGATTGCCGTGACCCGTCCGAATGTCGAGGTTGCGTTAAGCTCGAACAGTAATCTCTTTTTTACCATGGACTTACATGGAAAAATGAGAAGGCAGATTGGAGATGAAAGGGCGGTTGTCGGTGATTTCTCCTTCTCATTTGTATTCAACCGTCCGGGCATCGGACAGATGTCATGGTTGAATGACCATACAAATACGGCCGTCTTTCAGTTTCCCAATACGTTTCGTCAGGATAGCGGCCAGGAATGGAGCAAATTGGAGAAGCTGCCGGAGGGTACGGTGACGGAAGCGGCTCTCTCGTTTGACAGAATGTTTACGACGGACGAATTGCTTCAACAATTTAAAAACAAAAACATGACACCCGTCTGGTTCGCGGCGGATACGGGCCTTGAGAAAACGTCGGAAGAATCGATCGTTTGGAACCCGGTCGGTTTTCCCTATCGCCCGGTCTGGCACCATGACGATATCCGGATTACAAGCTACAAAGAACAGAAAAGCGGCTGGTTCGGGAAAATTGTCACCAAAGGAGGCAGCTACCCTGCGATTGACACATATGGCAGCGGAGAGCTGAGAAACGAAAATTTCATGAAGACGCTGCGATTGCTTCAAGATTACAGATCGATCACAAAAACATTAGCGCCTTCGTTACAAATCGATCAAGCGATCCAGTACCTGGAAACGAACGGTGTCAAGCTTTACGGAGCTGTAGTTACCGGACCGACCAAAGAAATATTAAAGCTCAAGCAGGAGCCATGGGTAGCCAGCATTCGCGTGGGTGAGGTCCGCTTATGGAATTGGCAGGACAGACCTTGAGATGGGTTCAATAAAGAGACGGCTGACCATAACGGGGTACAGTTCCCGTACGGTTGCCGTCTCTTATCTTGAATCAGGAGATGGTTACATCCCTATTTAGATAAACCATCTGGATACAATGACCAGAAGAATGAACAGAACAAGAATTACACCTGTGGTAGTCCCTAAACCGCCGAAACCTCCACAGCTTCCGCCGAAACCTCCGCAGCTTCCACCGAAACCAAGAGCACCCATCGTTCAAAACCCCTTTCATTTGGTTATTGTCCTACATGAACACTGTATGAACGTACCCGGCAATAAGTATGGACGAATGCCTGAGGTCGAAAAAAAGAGTTAACCAAACACCCCGTATCGCATCGATACGGGGTGTGAGCCGCAGCTATTTTTACGTACGGCGGCGATTCAAGTGAATGAACGTAATCGCTAGCGCCATGACCAGCACGGCCCCTTTAATGATATCGAACGCATAATACGGCATGTTCAGCATCGTCAGACCGTTCAGCAGCACGCCGATCAGCACGGCGCCGAAGAACGTGCCGATGACGTTCGGCTTGCCCGCGCCAAGCACGGAGTAACCGACGAACACGGCCGCGACCGCTTCCATCAGGATCGGAGCGCCGGCGTCGATTTGCCCGGAGCCGACCCGGGCGGCGAACAAGATCCCGCCCACAGCGGCGAATATACCGGATAAGACGTAAGCGAACGTGCGCACCCGGTTGACGGAAATGCCGGACAGCCGGGCCGCTTCCCGGTTGCCGCCGGTAACGTACATTTGACGCCCCCAGCGCGTGTAGGTTAGGAAAATATGAACGAGGATAACGGCGATAATCATGATCAGGACGGGAACGGGCACGCCAAGCAGCTTGCCTTGTCCGATCCACAGGTAGGAAGGGTCGAATTTGCCCGGCGCCTTCGTGCCGTCCGTCATTTGCATATTGTTGTAGATGGAGAAGCCCTTGGTATACGTCTTGTGCACGCCCCCGATGATGTACATGACGGCAAGCGTCGCCAGCAGGTCGGGGATCCGCACCTTGACGATAAGCAGCGCATTCAGCAGGCCGACAACGATCCCGATCAGCAGAGGGACGATCAGCACGACGATCAGCGGCAGCTGGAACCAGACCATCAGCGTGGCCACGACGACGGTCGTCAAGGATACGGTGGCCCCGACCGACAAGTCGAACCCGTCGACGATCTGCGAGAAAGTTACGCCGATCGCCACGAACGTGACGATGGAGATTGACCGCAGAATGTCCGCCATATTATCGTACGAGAGGAAGTTTTCGTTGACGAACGAGAATGCGGCAATGACGATGGCAATAACGGCCAACGCGCCGTATTTATACGAATAATCGAGTAGTTTGTCTTTCACTTTCGGTTAAGCCTCCCCGCTGCTTGCGTAGTACAACACTTGTTCCTGTGTGGCCTCAGCCCGCGACAGCTCTTTGACGACGCGTCCGTAGCTCATGACCAGAATGCGGTCGGCGATCCCGAGAATTTCCGGGATTTCGCATGAGAAATACAGAATGCCCTTGCCTTCCTGAGCGAGCTTCCCGATCAATCGGAAAATGTCGCTCTTCGCACCGACGTCGACGCCCTTCGTCGGTTCGTCGAACAAATAGACGTCGGCGTTGGTTGGCAGCCATTTGCCTACGGCGACCTTCTGCTGGTTGCCGCCGCTTAAATATTTAACCAGCTGGTTCTTGTTCGCAGGCTGAATGCCGAGCTCGGCGATGCGCGCTTCCGCGTTCGCCGCTTCCTTCCCGCGCTGCACGAAGCCGAGGCGGCTGAGCGCGCGGAGAATCGGCAGCGCCAGATTCGCCATCACCGGCAGCTCGACCAGCACGCCCTGCTTGCGGCGTTCCTCCGGGATCAGCGCCAGCCCGGAGCGGACCGCATCGGCCGGCTTCGCCAGCCGCAGCGGCTTGCCGCGCAGCAGTACCTCGCCGGCATCAAGCGGGTCCGCGCCGAACAGGACGCGCGACAGCTCGGTCTTGCCTGCGCCGACGAGACCAACCACGCCGACGATTTCGCCCTGCCGCACGGACAAGCTGATGTCGCGCACCTTCGTGCCCGACGTCAGCCCGCGCGCTTCCAGCAGCGTGTCGCCGATGGCGACCTGCGCTTTGGGGAACTCCTCGTCGAACTTCTTGCCGAGCATCTCCTCTACGACGGCAGCGGCGTTCGTATCGGCGGCCGCCTTCGTGGAGATGCGGCGTCCGTCGCGCATCACCGTCACGCGGTCACTGATGCGGAACACCTCGGCGAGCCTGTGGGAGATGAAGATGCAGCCGACGCCGTCCGCCTTCAACCGGTTCATGAGGCGGAAGAGCTGGTCGGCTTCTTCATTGCTGAGCGGTGCGGTAGGCTCGTCGAAAATAATGAACTTCGCCTGCTGGGCGAGCGCCCGTGCGATCAGCACGAGCTGCTTCTGGGCGATCGAGAGCTCGCCGGCTTGCCGCTTTACGTCGATCCCGGTCAAGCCAAGCTCGCTTAGCAGCCGCGCGGCATCTTGCTGCAAGGCGCTCCAATCGATCCAGCGGCGCCCGCCGGTGATCCGGTCCAGCATAATATTTTCGGCGACGGTCAGCTGAGGGACCAGTGCGGTATCGACTTCCTGATACACGCATTGAATGCCGAAGCGGATCGCGTCAAGCGGCTGCTCGATCGCAAGCGGTCTGCTGTCGATCGCAATGGTGCCTTCATCCGCACGATAGGCGCCGGAGAGCACCTTCATCAGCGTGCTTTTGCCTGTGCCGTTCGCGCCGAGCAGCGCATGAATTTCGCCGCCCCGCACCTCAAAATCGACCTTGTTCAGCGCCCGTACGCCGGGGAAAGACTTCGTAATGCCCAACATGTTCAACAGGCTGACGGAAGAACTTGCCATCGGATGTGCTCACGCTCCTTCAATGGAAAATCCCATCGGACCTTGAGCGGCCGATGGGATCGGAATATTCAAATGCTTACTTGTTCTCCGCCTGCTTCAGCCAATCGGTGTAGCCTTGCTGGCTGCCGCCCCAGCCTTTGACGTGCTTGCTGAGCTCGGTTGTGGAGATTTGCTCTTTCGGAAGCTGATCGCGGGACACGAATACCGGCTCCAGCACGACTTTCTCCGGCGTTTCGTCGCCGTGCAGCTTCTGGTACAAATAACGAACCTGGATGCGGCCGATATCTTTCGGATCGACGGCGGCGGAGGCGATCCAAGGATTTTGCGGGTCCTGGATCATTTGCAAGTCCTCGTCGCTCATGTCGATGCCGTACACTTTAATTTCCGTACGGCCGGCTTGCTGGATGGCGCGTGCGGCGCCTTTGGCGAACTCGTCCCAAGAAGCCCAGACGGCGGCGATGTCGCCCTTGTTCGGATATTTCCTCAGGATCGCTTCCATTTGCGCCTGCGTGTCAAGCGCGGTATTTTGCGTAGCGGCGCCGAAGGCAGCCACTTCTTTAATGTCCGGGTATTTAGCCTGGAAGGCTTGGTAAGCGACTTGGCGGCGTTCCATCGGCGCGAAGCCCGCAACCCAAATTTTGACAATGTTGCCTTTGCCGTTAATGTCCTTCGCGAGCTGTTCGAGCGTTTGCTCGGCCATCTTCGCGTCGCCTTGCTCGAGCACCGTTACGCCCGGCACTTTCAAGTCGGCGTCGAACGCAACGACCGGAATTTTTTTCTCCAGCGCTCTCTTCACGCCGGCTTCGAGCGCTTCCGCTGTCCCGTGGTCGATCAGAATGCCGTCGACCTTCTGATTAATCGCAGCGTCGAGGTTCGAGGACATTTTGGCGAGATCGCCGTCAGCCGGGTTGACGGTGACCGTACCGCCGAGCTTTTCAACCTGCTCTTTCACGCCTTCTATGTACTGGGCCGAGAACGTTCCTAAATTGATTTGCATAATGAGTGCAATTTTCTTGCCTGCCAGCGGGTTCGCTTGAGCGCTTCCCGATGCAGTGGCGTTATCCGCCGGTTTTGCCGCTTCCTGAGGTTTCGAGCCGCAGGCGATCATGGCGATCGACAGAACGAACACGAGCACGAACAGGGCGCTTTTTCTCCAAGTCAACATTCTGATTTCTCCCCTATCATTTGAATATTATATAATTCCAATGGAATTACTAGGTTATTACACCTTACCACGTTATTTGACGATCGGTCAATAGAACGCGATATTAGTGCTATTTCGCTATGTATCTACATAAAACGACAACGCCTCAACTATAATAGCATAGAAGTTTCATTCTGAACATAACGCAAAAAAAGCCTTCTCCCCGCATCCCGGCAAAAGGCTCTTCCTTATTCGTCTGATCTCTTATTGAAGCAGGAACGCGGTCGCCACCAACGCAACGGCCATGTAATACAGCAAATCCAGCCATTGTCTGTTAAGCTGCTGCGACAAGAGGAACACCATAAACACCGAGCGGATGATGATAATAAGCAGCGCGATTTGAATGAAAGCTTCCGGCACGCGATTCTCCCTCCTTGGGGTCGATTCTATACCCTAAACATATGCGGCTGTCGGCCGGTCATGACAGTCGCAGGCAAGCGTTTGTTCGTCCAAATGGAAGAAAGGTTGCCGTGAAGCTGCAACCTTTTGCACCAGGGGTCCGTTCATATAGATAACTCCGGAGTATTCTGTAAAAGGTGGGATTTTAATGATAAAAAAGTGGATAACCGTATTATCGGCAACGACGCTGTTAACCGGGGCCTTGGCGGGGTCTGCGCTTGCTTTTAACGATGTGGATGCGGATCAGAAGGAACCGGTGATGGATCTGAAAGCTCGCGGGATCGTAAGCGGGGTAGACGATAAGCATTTCGTACCGAAGGGCAAAGCCAGCTATGCGCAAAGCGTGCATATGCTGGTGAAGGCGTTCGGTCTGAACATCGATCCGTTGAAGTTTGTGAAGAAGCCGGAAGCTACCGACTACTTCAAGAAGGTGCCGAACAACGCCTGGTATGCGGAGTCGTTCGTGATCGCGCACTTGAACGGCCTGCCGATACCGAGCGATATTGACCCAAGCGAATCGATTACGCGCGAGCAGTTTGCGGATTTGTTGATTCATGCGATCGATACGAAGGGCGCCTTCCCGGTTATTAAAATGTGGATTCAGTTCACGGATCAGGACGATATCGACCCGGCTTACAATAACAGCCTGCAGCGGATGGTGCTGCACGGGATCGTGAAGCTTGGCGAAGACCGCAAGTTTTTCCCGAAGCAGGAGCTGACCCGCGGTGAAGCGGCTGTTTGGCTGCACAAGGCAATCCGTTTCGTGGAAACGCATACGAAACCGCAGGCGCCTCAAGAAGAAGTGAGCGTATCCGTGGTGAAAGTGAACGACGACGTGAGTAAGGTCGTCCTGTCCCGCGGCCAGAAGCCGACGGCCGGTTATGGCATCCAGGTTACCGGCATCCGCTTTGAAGGTGACGACCGTGCAGTCGTCACCTACACGCTGACCGATCCGGAGCCGGACAGCCTGAACGCGGCTGTAATTACCGAGCCGAAAGCGGAAACGTACGTCCACAGCAAGTACAAAGTTGTGGCTGAACCGGCTGCCGCGAAGTAACCGGCCCGCTGCGGATCAAGTCCTTGCTGCAGCTGATGTCCCTGCCCAGGTACTGGAACCCGCGGATTTCGGCGTTGTCCATAGGAAATACAGCCGAAAGCCCCCGGTAAGGGGGCTCTTCGGCTTGGAAGGAGACTCGATCGGCGTTTGTGCCCGGGCAGGGACTTGTGGATACCGCTCAGGGAGCAGGGGTGCGCGCGCCTTCTTTCGCAGCGGCGTCGGCCGCGTTTGAGCGTAATCGGGCATATAAGGCGCAGAACATTTGCACAGCAAGCAGCGTGACGACAAGCCCGGCCAAGGTAGCCAGTACGGCAATAGGTGTCGTCCAGAAATGCTGCGGCTGCGCAAAATAAGGGACCAGCGACACCGCTAAAATCGGCGGCGCGTTCAAATGAAACCTCTTAATCAGGAAGAAAGTTGTAAGGACGGTCAGCATAAATCCCATCAATCCAATCTGAGCGATATACAGCCCGGTGCCGATCATCGAGGCGGCGCCTGCGCCAACAGTCATTCTTACCAGGTCTTTAATTGCGAACGATCGACTTGCGAACAAGTAGCTGAAGGCTCCGAGCGTAGGATAGAACAACGATTTAAGGGAAGGAAAATGCAGCGAAAGCCAGTATACAAGCAGCAAGTACAGGCAAACGGCCAGCGATTTGATATCCATGTAGGGGAGTCCTGCCTTTATCATGAGACATGTTTGCGAACGAACAAAACCTGAATCTAATGTTACTACCGCAGCCTTCCGGGCGTCAATCCGGTTTTTTCATGCCGATACTTTGTTAGGAAGGAGGAGGGCGCAGACGGTTCAACCAGGAAACGATCGGGTAAAACGGGTATACTATCCTTAAGACTTTCAACGATAAAGGGAGGACCCGTATATGAAGACAAAGACGGCGGATATGGGCGGCTGGAATTTGGCCTACACCGATCAAGGAGAGGGCGTACCCGTTGTGCTGCTGCACGGCTTTTGCGGAAGCGGCGCTTACTGGGACGAGATCGTCCCGCTGCTCGAAAGCGGCTGCCGGGTCATCGTTCCCGACCTTCGCGGCCACGGGGCGTCCGGTTCCCCGAACGAATCGTACTCGATGGAGTCGATGGCCGGGGATATCGGCAAACTGATTGACGGGCTCGGACTGGGCGAGAACAAACCCGTCGTGCTGGGACATTCGCTCGGCGGCTATGTGACGCTGGCGCTGGCCGAGAAACAGGCGGACCGGCTGCGCGCGTTCGGCCTTGTGCATTCGACGGCCTACCCGGACGACGAGAAGGGCAGAGCCGGTCGCGAGAAGGCGAAGCAAACGATCCAGGAGCAAGGCTTGCCGGCGTTCCTGGACGGCCTGATCCCGAAGCTTTTCGCCCCGGCTCATTTGCAATCGATGCCGGAAGCCGTGCGTAAAGCGAGAGAGATCGGCCTCGGAACAAGCCCGGAAGGAGCGATGCGCACCCTCGAAGCGATGCGGGACAGGCCCGACCGCAACGCGGTGCTGTGGGAGACGAGGCTGCCGGTGCTGCTTGTCGCCGGAGCGTCGGATCAGGTCATTCCCGAGGAGCGCACGTTTTCCGTCAGCGGTGAGACGATATCGCAGCAGCGAATTGAAGCAGCGGGGCATATGAGCATGATGGAAACCCCGGGCATTTTGGCGCAAATCATAAAGAATTTCATAAGCGGACTATAAAGTAAGCAAGCATTGGAAGCGGAGCGGGCCTGAAGGGGGCTCGCTCTTTTTTATCGCAGACGAGAGGCAGGTAGACACGGGAGATAAAGTGCCTGTTTTTCGCGGCAGGGTGCAATCGTCGTTAA
The DNA here is from genome assembly GCF_055379675.1 of Paenibacillus sp. JCM 9796. Taxonomy (NCBI): domain Bacteria; kingdom Bacillati; phylum Bacillota; class Bacilli; order Caryophanales; family Paenibacillaceae; genus Paenibacillus; species Paenibacillus sp. JCM 9796. Next base: position 1,699,074 of record NZ_AP043723.1, on the reverse strand, counting down.
CGATCCAAACGAGGGAGGAGTAAACTAAAATTATCAAAAAAGTGAGTGATCACTCATTATTATTGCGATCTGAAAGCGGAGGCGATACGGATGACGCATCGGATGATCGAAACAGATGTTTGTGTAGCCGGGGGAGGGCCGGCCGGCCTGTTTGTCGGTCTGCTGCTCGCCAAAGCCGGCGTTCGGGTAACGGTTCTCGAGAGCCACGATAACTTTGACCGCGAATACCGGGGTGAAGTGCTGCAGCCTCGTTTTTTGCAGCTGCTCCAACAGCTGAATCTGCGCGACTACATCGAATCGTTCCCGGGGGCGAAGGTACGCCAAGGCACGTTATTTTATAAGAACAAAAGAATGGGCTCCTTCAGCTTCGAGGACGTCTCCGGCGCCTTTCCTTACGCGTTGTGGATGCCCCAGCCGGTATTGCTGCAAGCCTTGTACGATAAGGCGCGGACGTTCCCGTCTTTCGAGATGCTGTTTCACGCTCCGGTGAAACAGCTGCTTCATGAAGGCGACCGGATCGCCGGCGTTGTGGCGGAAACCGCCGACGGGCCGCTGGAAGTGCGGGCGCGGTTGACCGTCGGCGCGGACGGGCGCTTCTCCGCCGTGCGCAAGCTGGGCGGTTTCGAGATCGAGTACGAGCATTACGCAGGGGATCTCGTATGGTTCACGGTGCCGAAACCGGCCGATTGGGGCGAAGAGCTGCGCATGCTGATTACCGACGGTCACGGTTATATCGTCCTGCCTAAATACCCGAACCTGCTGCAGGTCGGCATCGCCGTTCCTGCCGCGGAATGGAAAGAAATAAAAGCTCACGGCATTGAACCGCTGCGCCAGGAGCTGCTCGCCGCCCACCCGGCTTTCCGCGATTTCGCCGAGTCGCTCACCGACTTTAAGCCTTTCGTGCTGCTGCAAGCCAAAGATTTCTATGTGCGCGAATGGGCGAAGAACGGCTGTCTGCTCGTTGGCGACGCCGCTCACTGCGCTTCTCCCGCCGGTGCGGTAGGGGTGTCGCTGTCTGTGACCACGGCCGTCGTTGCCGCCGACGTCATCTACGATGCGCTGCGGGACAGGGATTGTTCCGCCGGGCGGCTTGCTGCGGTTCAGAAGTGCCGCGATCGCGAAATTCGCTCCATCCACAGCATGCAGGACCGCGCCGCCAAGCTGATGTTCAGCTCGTCGCCATTCATTCGCACATGGGCGCCGATGTTTATTTCTTTTGCGGCCAAGACGAAACTGATCCGCTTCGTGCAGCGGCGTCTGCTCGTGCTGCCGGAGCCGCTGGCGATTCACGAACGGTTTATGTTCTAACGTCAGGACGTCCGTCGGTGTATGGCGGTTACGTGAACGGGCTATCCCGTGGTGTATGTGGTGTATAATGAAGCTGGAGCAGATTTTCGGTTGCGTCCCGAGGGAAGGAGAGTAAGTATGGAGTCGGAGCAGAAGATGTTGGATGAGAAGATCCGTTCGATCGCCGCGGAGCATCCGATTGTTTGTTACGACGGCGTGTGCGGCTTTTGCCAGCGGGTCGTGCAATTTATTTTGCCCCGTGACCGCGCCGGCCGGTTTCGGTTTACGGCGATTCAATCGGACGTCGGCCAAGCGCTGCTGTCGCACTACGGTCTTGATCCGCAGGCGCTCGATACGTTCGTTCTCATCGATAATCATCGAGCTTACACCCGTTCTACGGCAGGCCTGCGCGTCTTGCGCGGACTCGGAGGCGGATGGGGACTGCTGTACGCGTTCATCGCCGTACCGAAGCCGCTGCGCAATGCAATGTACGGCTGGATCGCCCGCAACCGGTACCGATGGTTCGGCAGGACTGACGCTTGCCTGATCCCGGGACGGGACGTACGCGAGCGGTTTCTCGATACGTGACAGCGGATATCGATTCGATTCCTGCTGCAGGCGCAAAAAAACGTCCGGCTTTAGAAAAGCCGAGACGTTTTTTTGGCGTCATGGAGCAGCCTTACAGCTGCTCAAAAAAGGCGCTTACCCGGTCCGCGTATTCCTGCTTCTGCGGCGGGTAGTTTCGGGCATGGCCTTCGGCAGCCGTCGTCCACAGCTCGAACCGGTCCTTGTGCTTCTCCCACAAGGACTCGCTGTTGCGCAGCGGGATGGAAGGGTCGTTCGCGCTGTGTATGAATAAGACCGGTCGCGGATAGATCGCGTCAACCGCTCTCAGCCCGTCTACCTCATCCGGCTCGATGCCGAGCATCGTGGGCAGCATGTTCATGATCAGCGGCGTAAAAGGAAAGTCCGGCAAATGCGACCACACCGACAAATTATCATTCAAGTAGCTGCTTAGCCGGTTGAACGGGCTGTCGGCCACGATCCCTGCCACCGCAGGCTCCTCGGCGGCTGCTGTCAGCGCGGTACTGGCTCCCATGGAGAAGCCGAGCACGCCGATTTTGCCGGGACGCTGCGCTTTGATCCAGTCGATCGCGCCGAGCAGGTCGTACTTTTCATAGTACCCGACGCTCGTCATCGTTCCTTCCGATTCGCCGGAATTGCGGAAGTCGAACATGAGCACGCCGAAACCGCGATCGGTTAAGTCTTTGGCCAGCGATAACGCTTCGGCGTTTTTTTGTTCCCGGTTGTTTTTATAACCGTGCGCCATAATGATTTGCGCCTTGCCGTAAGTCGCGCTCTCGACGGTTTGCGCGGGAGGCATATACCAGCCTTTTAACAACAGGTCGCCTTGACGGCTCTGGAACTGCACATCCTCGTAGGCCATGCCGAGCCGTTCGGGCGAATCTTCAAGCGGCTTCGGGTCGGGGTGCGACAGCTGCCAGCCGACAAATCCGGAAATACCGATACATGCCGCTGCCAGTAGAAGAATAAGTGCAAAGATGACGCGAAGCCGGATCCGCCGTCGGCCTAAACGCCGTCTGGGCGCTCTTGTAATCGCGGGAGTAGGTTTCATGCGTTTCCTTTCCATTCCTTTCCTGAGTAACGTATCGTAAATGAGAAACAAGATTTCTTCATTATACGACAAATGAGGAGGCGCGGGAATGGGACCGGTTACTTAGAGAAGATGCTGTTTTTTGGCAGGGTCGTCCATATATAAGATAAACCGAGCCCCAGGGCAAGCAGGAGCAACGCTTGATACGGGGCGGCCATCGCCCAGAGCAGCGGAACGGTAAGCAGCGCAACCGTCACGGCATGAATGCGGCGAATGACCGTTTGAGCCGATTGTGCGCGCAGCGCGGGCGGAAGCGGATAGATGAACGACCATTCCGAGTGGCGGTACGCCTTGGCGAGTTCCTTTAATTGAAGGGCCGTTAGCGTTGTAAAAAGAAGAAACACGATCGCCGGAGCCGCGACGCCCTTTGTGAACGGAATAATAAGACCGCCGAGCACTGTCAGCCGGAGAGTCATGCCGAACCCCTCCGACCGCAGCCAGACGTATACATATAGAAACCGATACGTATGCGATGCATCGAAGCGAAGGCCTGCTAGCCCGCGGATCAGCTTGCGCGGCGCGTGCACCGGTCGGGGACGCCCATGCAGCTCGGCTACATCCACGAATTGATTCAGCAGCCGCAGAATAAGGCTCCGGTGCCGGCGCTCTGCTTCGACTAGCTGCAGCCAATGGAGCTTCTTTTCGTCCAGCAGATGGATCAAGCCGAAATAAATGAGTAAAGTCGCGGCTACGAGCAGCGAACCGGCCGGAGGGCTCAGCGTAAGCAGCATATAGAGGCAGCCTCCCGCCAGCAGCCATCGCAGCATCGCGAGCAGCGCTCTCTTCGAGCGTATTGTCAGCTTGAGCTCGGTCCAATGGCCTTGCAGCAGCACACGCTTGAGAACAAGCAGCACCAGCAGGGCGTGAATGAAGCCGGGCTTATCGCCATCCGCGAAGGCGAAAGCCGGCCAGACAGCCAGCCACGCGGCGAGCAGCCCGAAAGCTTGGACCGCGAAGGAGGCGTTCACCGCCCTTGTCATGTAATGGCGGGCGATTTCGGTCTCGAGCGGCAGCCAGAATACGGTATCGGCTTCGCGGATGTAGGTGCGGATCGGACTCCATGCGGCGAACGGGAGCAGCACCAGCGCAGCTATCTCCCGAAAAGGAAACCCCGGAGGCGCCTGCGTGAGCAGCTTACCGTAGAAGAAGCTGCCGGCGAGCACCAGCAGAAGGACGAATAAGGAGACGCTTTGCAGCGCATATCCGACATAGGGCCGGATTTCAAGCCGGAAATCTTTCGTTCGCTTGCTCCACGTCTCCCGCGCGTCAAACGTCAGTCGTTCCGGCTTCTTCATAGGCTGTTCACGTCCTGCGTTACCAAGCTGCAGAAGACGTCGTCCAGCGAAGCGCCGGGCATGCGGGCTTGTGCACGCAGCGCCTCCAAATCGCCGGCGGCCGTCAATCGGCCTTGGTGCAGCAGCACGTAACGGTCGCCGTACCGTTCGATTGTCGATAAAATATGAGAGCTGATCAGAATGGACGCTCCGCTTTCTTTGACCCGAACCATCAGCTCCAGCAGCGAGCGGATGCCTAGCGGATCGAGACCGAGGAACGGTTCGTCGATGATGTACAAGTCCGGCTTGACCAAGAAGGCGCTCATGATCATCACCTTTTGCTTCATGCCTTTGGACAGATGGCCGGCCAGCCGGTTGCGGAACGGTGCCATCTGAAACTCCTCGAGCAGCCGTTCGGATCGCTCTTCATAGGTTGCGCTGTCTAAACCGTAGGCCATCGCAGCCATCTCGAGGTGTTCCCTCACCGTTAATTCTTCATATAACAAGGGCGATTCGGGGACGTAAGCGTATGTTCTCCGGTAAGCGGCCGGATCTTCCTCCAACCGGCGTCCCGCAAGCCGAACCGCGCCCGAATGCGGCTCCATTAAGCCTAATATATGCTTGATCGTCGTGCTTTTCCCCGCCCCGTTCAAGCCGATCAAGCCGACCATTTCCCCGGGACGAACGGAGAAGCTGATGTCGTGCAGCACCGGCTTCTGCCGGCTGTAGCCGCCGATCAGATGCTCCACTTCCAATAAAGGTTCCATCTCGTATTCACCTCTGAGCCTTATTGTACCTTGTTTGCCAGGGAAAAGAAAAAGCTACCGTCCGCGCCCATGGCCGCCGAACTTCAAATAAAGAAGACATGCTCCCGCGGTAATGAGCGGAACCGCCAGGTAGGCGCCGGAGAACGGAGCGATGCTCACGCATAGCGCCGTTGTGAGAAGCGCCGACCAGCGCCCCTTACGGTCGCGCCAGAGCAGCTTCAGGCAGGCCGCGGAAGCCAAGACATACACGAGAATGCCGAGCGTGGTCGGGATAAGAATCAGACGATCGGCGGCAAAGTCCGTGACATAACTGCCGCCCAGGACGAACGTATTGGTTGCAAAAAGAAACAAGGTCGAGCGGTAAGGCGTTCCGTTTCGGCTCGTACCGGCGAACCAGCGCGGCAGTTTCCCGTCTGTCGCCAGCGAGAGTCCGAGCCGTGCGGAGCTGGCCAAGTATACGTTCAAGGTGCCTAAGCATACGATACACGCGACGACGGCTGTCGTTAACCCGGCATTGACGCCGAGCACGCGGTTCATTAGCGCGGCGAGCGGAGCGGCATCTGACGGTTCCCCATAGGTATGCGTGCCGACCGTTACGACGGACAACAGCGTATAGGTGATCCCGACGACTACGACGCTAATCCATGTGCTCCGCATGACGTCGGGGTGAGGCCTTTTGAATTCGGGCACGAGATGCGTGATGCTTTCCCAGCCGAAGAATGCCCGGAAAATGAGCACGCACGCCTGGCCGATGCCTTGCAGTCCATGCGGTGCGAAAGGCCGGTAATTCGTTAAGGACGTTACGGGTAAACTAAAACCGATCGTCAGCAGCAGCAGGACGAGCACCGCGCCGCTTAACAGGAGCGACAGCCAACCGCTCACCCGCATGCCCAGAAGGTTGGCCATTAAAGCCGCGATGAGAAATACGAAAGCGAGCACGTACACCGCTTCCGAGGACCAGCCGAAAGCGGCCGTAATATAGGAGGCTCCGGTCAGTCCGACGACGGCTTGGCCGCCGGCGACCCAGGTGAAGAAAAACCACCCGACAATCGCTCCCCACGTATCGCCGAAAGCTTGCCCAACGATCGTCGAGATGCCGCCGTAGTTTTCATAGGTAAGGGCCAGTCTTGCGAACGTATAGGCAACCGGTATGCTTAACAGCGAGAGGAGCAGCCACGAGATGATGGAGGCGGGCCCGGCCACATTGGCGGTATAGCCCGGCAAGATCAGTATGCCGGAGCCAAGCACGGCTCCCATATATAAGGCGACGCCTTGCGGCATCGTGACGGTGCGCTGCTTCATGGGCTGTTGAACTCCTTTTTATAAACGTAGGTTATGGAAAACTTTACACGGTTGCGCACCCCGATGCAATCGTGCTATATTATTAATCCGGCCAATCGAGAGCCGGCGCTCATCAAAAAAAGTTATTAAAAAAACTTGCAAGAGCGTGTCGAATGTGGTAAATTAATTCTCGCTGTCGTAAGTGATGCGGCAAACAGGCGTTCTGAACTTTGAGGATTTGTCCCTTGGCATGGAACGAAAAATAAAGCTTGCAAAACAGATAGCAAATGTGGTAAATTGATTCTCGCTGTCACGTCAGGTCGGAAACGACGGACGAACGTCAGCATGATTGCCCTTTGAAAACTGAACATCGAGTGAGTGCTTTAAATAAGAGATAGCGATATCTCAGCTAGCTTCAACAATGAGCAAGTCAGCTTTCTACATTAATGGAGAGTTTGATCCTGGCTCAGGACGAACGCTGGCGGCGTGCCTAATACATGCAAGTCGAGCGCTTGGGGTGTTCCCTTACGGGAAACCCCCTGGAGCGGCGGACGGGTGAGTAACACGTAGGCAACCTGCCTGTAAGATCGGGATAACTACCGGAAACGGTAGCTAAGACCGGATAGCTGGTTTCTCCGCATGGGGGAATCATGAAACACGGGGCAACCTGTGGCTTACGGATGGGCCTGCGGCGCATTAGCTAGTTGGTGGGGTAATGGCCCACCAAGGCGACGATGCGTAGCCGACCTGAGAGGGTGATCGGCCACACTGGGACTGAGACACGGCCCAGACTCCTACGGGAGGCAGCAGTAGGGAATCTTCCGCAATGGGCGCAAGCCTGACGGAGCAACGCCGCGTGAGTGATGAAGGTTTTCGGATCGTAAAGCTCTGTTGCCAAGGAAGAACGCCTCGGAGAGTAACTGCTCTGAGGGTGACGGTACTTGAGAAGAAAGCCCCGGCTAACTACGTGCCAGCAGCCGCGGTAATACGTAGGGGGCAAGCGTTGTCCGGAATTATTGGGCGTAAAGCGCGCGCAGGCGGTCTTTTAAGTTTGGTGTTTAAGCCCGGGGCTCAACCCCGGTTCGCACTGAAAACTGGGAGACTTGAGTGCAGGAGAGGAAAGCGGAATTCCACGTGTAGCGGTGAAATGCGTAGAGATGTGGAGGAACACCAGTGGCGAAGGCGGCTTTCTGGACTGTAACTGACGCTGAGGCGCGAAAGCGTGGGGAGCAAACAGGATTAGATACCCTGGTAGTCCACGCCGTAAACGATGAGTGCTAGGTGTTAGGGGTTTCGATACCCTTGGTGCCGAAGTAAACACAATAAGCACTCCGCCTGGGGAGTACGCTCGCAAGAGTGAAACTCAAAGGAATTGACGGGGACCCGCACAAGCAGTGGAGTATGTGGTTTAATTCGAAGCAACGCGAAGAACCTTACCAGGTCTTGACATCCCTCTGACCGGTACAGAGATGTACCTTCCCTTCGGGGCAGAGGAGACAGGTGGTGCATGGTTGTCGTCAGCTCGTGTCGTGAGATGTTGGGTTAAGTCCCGCAACGAGCGCAACCCTTGAACTTAGTTGCCAGCACTTAAGTTGGGCACTCTAAGTTGACTGCCGGTGACAAACCGGAGGAAGGTGGGGATGACGTCAAATCATCATGCCCCTTATGACCTGGGCTACACACGTACTACAATGGCCGGTACAACGGGAAGCGAAGTCGCGAGATGGAGCGAATCCTTAGAAGCCGGTCTCAGTTCGGATTGCAGGCTGCAACTCGCCTGCATGAAGTCGGAATTGCTAGTAATCGCGGATCAGCATGCCGCGGTGAATACGTTCCCGGGTCTTGTACACACCGCCCGTCACACCACGAGAGTTTACAACACCCGAAGTCGGTGGGGTAACCGCAAGGAGCCAGCCGCCGAAGGTGGGGTAGATGATTGGGGTGAAGTCGTAACAAGGTAGCCGTATCGGAAGGTGCGGCTGGATCACCTCCTTTCTATGGAGTCCATGTCACCTGCAGGGTGGCGGACAAATCTGCAGCAGCACCACTGCTGTAACAGAAGCACTCACTTCGATGTTCAGTTTTGAAAGGCGCAATAGCCTTTCTATAATTAAGTTTGTTCCTTGAAAACTGGATAAACGAAACAAAGCAACAATGCTGAATCAAAATCCGGTACGACTTCGGTCGTACAAGTGATAGCTGGATAAGCTATAAAGAGCACACGGAGGATGCCTAGGCACCAGGAGCCGAAGAAGGACGTGGCGAACAACGATAACGCCTCGGGGAGCCGTAAGCAGGCATTGATCCGGGGATGTCCGAATGGGGGAACCCGCGTGAGGTAATACTCACGTACCATGCAGTGAATACATAGCTGCATAGGAGGCATACGAGGGGAACTGAAACATCTAAGTACCCTCAGGAAAAGAAAACAAAAGTGATTCCGTCAGTAGCGGCGAGCGAAAGCGGATTAGCCCAAACCAAGGAGCTTGCTCCTTGGGGTTGTAGGACGCCGTCGTGGGTGCAGCAGGTTAGGCGAACAGGTCTGGAAAGGCCGGCCATAGAGGGTAAAAGCCCCGTAACCAAAAGTCTGCGAACACCCTAGGCGTATCCTGAGTAGGGCGGGACACGTGAAACCCCGTCTGAATCCGGCAGGACCATCTGCCAAGGCTAAATACTCCCTGGTGACCGATAGTGAAGCAGTACCGTGAGGGAAAGGTGAAAAGAACCGCGGGAGCGGAGTGAAAAAGAACCTGAAACCGTGTGCTTACAAGAAGTCAGAGCCCGTTAACGGGTGATGGCGTGCCTTTTGTAGAATGAACCGGCGAGTTACGTTTGCAAGCAAGGTTAAGGTGAGAAGCCGTAGCCGCAGCGAAAGCGAGTCTGAATAGGGCGAAATAGTTTGTAGGCGTAGACCCGAAACCGTGTGATCTACCCCTGTCCAGGGTGAAGGTGCGGTAACACGCACTGGAGGCCCGAACCCACGAATGTTGAAAAATTCGGGGATGAGGTGGGGGTAGCGGAGAAATTCCAATCGAACTCGGAGATAGCTGGTTCTCCCCGAAATAGCTTTAGGGCTAGCCTCGGGAGATGCGTCGTGGAGGTAAAGCACTGATTGGGTGCGGGGCCCGCCAAGGGTTACCAAGTCCAGTCAAACTCTGAATGCCACAGACGTTATCCCGGGAGTCAGACAGTGAGTGCTAAGATCCATTGTCAAGAGGGAAACAGCCCAGATCATCAGCTAAGGTCCCCAAGTGTGTGTTAAGTGGGAAAGGATGTGGAGTTGCACAGACAACCAGGATGTTGGCTTAGAAGCAGCCACCATTGAAAGAGTGCGTAATAGCTCACTGGTCGAGTGACTCTGCGCCGAAAATGTAACGGGGCTAAACACACCACCGAAGCTATGAGTCAGCATCGTGTTCACTGCGTCTTTGAGGTCATGTTTGGCCACGGGACATTCGCCAGATTCAACGACTAAAGTTGATGAAAGAATCTGGCTAAATGTCTCCAGGGGCTAAACATCCTGCTTCGAAGCTGGAGTGAACACGATGCGGGCAGTAGGGGAGCGTTGTATGCGGGTAGAAGCTGGACCGTGAGGACTGGTGGACTGCATACAAGTGAGAATGCCGGTATGAGTAACGAAAAGATCAGTGAGAATCTGATCCGCCGTAAGCCTAAGGGTTCCTGAGGAAGGTTCGTCCGCTCAGGGTAAGTCGGGACCTAAGGCGAGGCCGAAAGGCGTAGTCGAAGGACAACAGGTTGAAATTCCTGTACCACCGTGAACCGTTATGAGCGATGGGGTGACGCAGAAGGATAGTGACGCTGGGCTATGGATTGCTCAGTCCAAGCAGTGAGGCTGGTGTGCAGGCAAATCCGCACACCGTAAGGCTGGGCTGTGATGGGGAGGGAAATTTTAGTACCGAAGGTCATGAGTTCAGGCTGCCAAGAAAAGCCTCTAGCCAGGGAGAAGGTGCCCGTACCGCAAACCGACACAGGTAGGCGAGCAGAGCATGCTAAGGCGCTCGGAAGAACTCTCGTTAAGGAACTCGGCAAAATGACCCCGTAACTTCGGGAGAAGGGGTGCCTCGGTAGGGTGAATAGCCCGAGGGGGCCGCAGTGAAAAGGCCCAAGCGACTGTTTAGCAAAAACACAGGTCTGTGCGAAGCCGCAAGGCGAAGTATACGGGCTGACGCCTGCCCGGTGCTGGAAGGTTAAGGGGAGCGGTTAGGGGCAACCCGAAGCTGTGAACCGAAGCCCCAGTAAACGGCGGCCGTAACTATAACGGTCCTAAGGTAGCGAAATTCCTTGTCAGGTAAATTCTGACCCGCACGAATGGCGTAACGACTTGGGCGCTGTCTCGACGAGAGATCCGGTGAAATTTTAATACCTGTGAAGATGCAGGTTACCCGCGACAAGACGGAAAGACCCCATGGAGCTTTACTGCAGCTTGATATTGGACTTTGGTACGATCTGTACAGGATAGGTGGGAGCCTGGGAAGCCTGCGCGCCAGCGTGGGTGGAGGCGCCGTTGGGATACCACCCTGATCGTATCGGAGTTCTAACCTGGTACCGTGAACCGGTACGGGGACAGTGTCAGGTGGGCAGTTTGACTGGGGCGGTCGCCTCCTAAAGAGTAACGGAGGCGCCCCAAGGTTCCCTCAGAATGGTTGGAAATCATTCGAAGAGTGCAAAGGCATAAGGGAGCTTGACTGCGAGACAAACAGGTCGAGCAGGGACGAAAGTCGGGCTTAGTGATCCGGTGGTACCGCATGGAAGGGCCATCGCTCAACGGATAAAAGCTACCCTGGGGATAACAGGCTTATCTCCCCCAAGAGTCCACATCGACGGGGAGGTTTGGCACCTCGATGTCGGCTCATCGCATCCTGGGGCTGAAGTAGGTCCCAAGGGTTGGGCTGTTCGCCCATTAAAGCGGTACGCGAGCTGGGTTCAGAACGTCGTGAGACAGTTCGGTCCCTATCTGTCGTGGGCGCAGGAAATTTGAGAGGAGCTGTCCTTAGTACGAGAGGACCGGGATGGACGTACCGCTGGTGTACCAGTTGTTCCGCCAGGAGCACGGCTGGATAGCCAAGTACGGACGGGATAAGCGCTGAAAGCATCTAAGCGTGAAGCCCCCCTCAAGATGAGATTTCCCAATTCGTAAGACCCCTTGTAGACGACGAGGTTGATAGGTTCGGGGTGGAAGCGCGGCAACGTGTGGAGCTGACGAATACTAATCGGTCGAGGGCTTATCCAAAAAGATTTTCACTTTAGTGAAGTCAAAGCATTCAGCATGCTGAGTTTCGTATCCAGTTTTCAAGGTGCAAGCCGCCTTGAATGGCAAGATCTGATGTTTCGCGGCAGAAGCATCAACATCCGTTTGGTGATGATGGCGGAAGGGAACCACGCGTACCCATCCCGAACACGAACGTTAAGCCTTCCAGCGTCGATGGTACTTGGACCGCAGGGTCCTGGGAGAGTAGAACGTCGCCAAGCGGATTTCCCCTCGGGGAATTTTTATTTTGCCCAATTGGGCTCGGTAGCTCAGTCGGTAGAGCAGAGGACTGAAAATCCTCGTGTCGGCGGTTCGATTCCGTCCCGAGCCACCATGGAATTAACACGGAGGCTTAGCGAAGTGGCCAAACGCAGCAGACTGTAAATCTGTTCTCTGACGAGTTCGGTGGTTCGAATCCATCAGCCTCCACCAGTTATCCAGTATGAGCCATTAGCTCAGTTGGTAGAGCACCTGACTTTTAATCAGGGTGTCGTAGGTTCGAGTCCTACATGGCTCACGTTTAATTCAATATGCGGTTGTGGTGGAATGGCAGACACGCTATCTTGAGGGGGTAGTGGGCGTACGCTCGTGGAGGTTCGAGTCCTCTCAACCGCACCATATCCAAACATGCGTTCGTGGCGGAATTGGCAGACGCGCTAGATTCAGGTTCTAGTGGGGTAACAGCCGTGGAGGTTCGAGTCCTCTCGAGCGCATCGTGTATCAGAAAAGGAGCTTCAGCCTTTGAGGTTGAAGTTTTTTTTCTGCCGTAAGGCAAGATCGGCACTCATGGTATAGATCCATGTATGTGGGATCAAGAGCTCTCCTTGCTGCATGAAAAAAGTAGTTGACAACATGGTATTATACATGATATGATATTCTTCGTTGACTTGACAAGATGTGCCCTTAGCTCAGCCGGATAGAGCGTTTGACTACGAATCAAAAGGTCGGGAGTTCGAATCTCTCAGGGCACGCCATTCATCTTCATCGAGTTACAAAGTGCATCTCTCAGAGCGCACACCATTGCAACAATTGTACGAGCCGGTATGGCGGAATTGGCAGACGCGCGCGACTCAAAATCGTGAGGGAAACCGTGGGGGTTCAAGTCCCTCTACCGGCATTAAACAACGGGATGTAGCTCAGCTTGGTAGAGCACCTGGTTTGGGACCAGGGGGTCGCATGTTCAAATCGTGTCGTCCCGATACTAACAACGGTAAACAAAAAATTGCGGGAATTTTCTCCGCAATTTTTTTGTTTTTTCTGCATGTCAAAACGTACCGCTCTCAAGGGAAGCTGAATTTCATAAGGCATCCGGCTGCACCCGGGATTCGCTTTATGAGCGGTTATTGTCCCGCCTGTTGCGGGGATTCTTACTCAAGCTCTTGGTCGGATCCCTGTTGGTTATTCGTGTCGTTATTATCAGAAGACAAAGGATTTCCGCTTTGCCGCACCTTCTCTTGAAATTCGAGCTCGTGCCTGAGCGCTTCCTCCTGTGTTTTCTGCAGCTCCTTCAATCGTTTCTTTTCGGCGGTTCGTCTCTGATTGTTCTGCTCGTATTCTTGCTTTTTGATTTCCTGATACATTTTCATCTGCTGCTGCAGTTCCGTATCAATCGGTTTATCGCTTTGCTGCCGCGATTGCTGATCAGGGGCATTCTCTTTTCCGCAGCCGGCAGTTAAGACAAGCGGAACGGTGAAGCAGAAGAGTAGACCAATAATAAGGTACCGCATACGCAGAGCATGCCTCCCGGACTCGGCCGCGCAGTTAGGCCGGTGAGATGTTCGTCCGTTCGTTCCCGGCTAGAGAGAACCGTTCATTGCCGGACATCGCTTAGCTTGCCCTTTTTTGCAAAAAACATGTTGGTTCGCAGCTATTTTCATATTATGATGGATGATGAAACGAAAAAGGGCAAACTTGGGGTTATGGGGAGAATGCTGTATCGGCGGCTTCCCATTCATCGGACGTCGAGCTCTGCAAAGCGGTGGCGGGAATTTTGTTCGCCAAACAGAACGCCATGGGTATGAACCGTGGCCAATGGCAAGCTCCGCTGGCTGGCGGAGCTGGGCATTCATATACAGCCCCCGGCAGAGCAGAGAGAATGGGGTGCTGTACGGCTAGTAAGCAGTGTCGCGCTGGCTTGCGCCGAGCACATACACTTTAACGTTCTTCTTGACGCCGAAATCACGGGCTTCTTTCAGATCGGTCATGTAGACGTCGATGCGTGCGCCGCGAATCGCGGATCCGGTATCCTCGGCCGTACGAAGTCCTATACCGTCAATGAACACCTTCGTGCCGATCGGGATAATCTTCGGGTCGACGGCGATCGTGCGGCCTTCCTGCGCCTTGCTGCCGCTGTAGGTGATCCCGTATTGCGGGTGGGTAGGCGTCTTGCCCGTCGATTCGTAGCCGGCGGTGTAGGCGGTTAAGGTGGAAGACAGCACTTGTTCGACGACGTTCGTTTGGCCGTCGACAAACTGCAGTGCAGGCTCCTGAACGGGAATTTCGAGCTGGGTGCCGATGGATAGCCGGCTCGCATTCGGGATCGAGTTGGCGGCCAGGATGGCAGTCAGGCTGACGCCGAACGAACGGGCGATCTGATACAGCGTATCGCCGGAGCGAACGATATAAGGAACGGTGGCCGGAATGACGACCGGCTCCGCCGCCGTATGCATCGTATCGGAAGCATCCTGGTTCGCCGGGTCTTCCGAAGCGATGTAGAAATCGTTAATAAAGATAGTTTCATAGCCGGCCGCGTCGGCCGGATCGGCAGCTGCCGGGGACGATAATGTCGTCACCAGGCTCAAACATGCGAATAAAACAACAAACATACGAGTCATACCATGCATCTCTCTCATTCCTCCTCTAGCAATATGTACCGATTCTGCTACTAGAGTTGCCGAAATGAGAGAGTTCTATACATGGTACATACCTTGACTCGACAATCGGAGGAAACCATATGGCAAAATTAACCGGCAAACGCATCGCGATTACAGGGCCGCGCAAAGCAGCGGAGCTGAGCATCATCGTAGAGAAAATGGGCGGTATCCCGCTCGTTCGACCGGCGCAAGGCACGGTTGCGGTCGAGGGAGAGCAGGTGCAGGGCGAAGTGGCGAAGCTGATCGAGCGGGGCGCCGACTGGATTATGTTGACGACAGGGGGCGGCACGGAGCTGCTCGTGCAAGCCGCCGAAGCGATCGGCAAGGCGGACGCTTTCGCTGAGCTGCTGCGCAGCACGCCGATTGCCGCCCGCGGCTACAAGACGGTGAATGTGCTGAAGAAGTTAGGCGTGATACCTCAAGTGCGCGATGACGACGGCACGACCTCCGGACTTTTGCGGGCGCTGGAGCCGATCGATCTGCGAGGGAAACATGTCGCGCTGCAGTTGTACGGGGATCATGCGACGCGGCTTGTCCGGTGGTTGGAAGAACGCGGCGCGACGCATCACGAAATATTGCCGTATCTTCACGTCGCTCCCGAGCTTGAGGTGGTGGACCGATTGCTGCGCGAGATCGTGAACGGCGAAGTGGACGCGGTAACGTTCACCAGTACGCCGCAGGTACGCTTCCTCCTGCAGTACGCCAGAGAGCAGGGTGTGGCCGGACAGCTGCTTCAGGCGTTCGCGGAAGGCGTCGTCGCCGTTGCGGTAGGCAAGGTTACGGCCGAAGCGCTTCGCGAGGAAGGAATCGAACGGGTGGTCGCACCCGAAGAGGAGCGGATGGGGAGCATGATGGTCACCCTCGCGAAATACTACGAATCGTAATCCGGCGTTTATTTGGGCCGGGACGGACAGGTATGGTATACTTTTCCTGTTGGAAAAGATACGATACCTTTTTGGCTTAAATGGAGGCTCCATCATGAATACGCCGGTAGTGAAGCTCCACCAGGTGACGAAAAAAATCGGCGCCAAAACAATCGTCGACGGGTTGACGTTCGAAGTCCGCCCGGGCGAAGTATTCGGATTTCTAGGCCCGAACGGGGCTGGCAAAACGACGACCATCCGCATGATGGTCGGATTGATCTCGATATCCGGAGGAGAAATCCGGATTCAAGGCCATAGCGTTCGCGGGCAGTTCGAGCAGGCGATGCGGCATGTCGGCGCGATCGTGGAGAATCCGGAGTTTTACGGCTTTATGACCGGGTATCAGAACTTGATTCATTTTGCCCGGATGATGCCGAGTGTGGATAAAGAGCGCATCGATGAAGTCGTGCGGCTCGTCCGCCTGGACAACCGGATTCACGATAAAGTGAAGACGTATTCGCTGGGGATGCGTCAGCGGCTCGGCGTCGCTCAGGCGATATTGCACCGGCCCTCGGTTCTCGTGCTCGATGAACCGACGAACGGACTCGACCCGGAAGGCATCCGGGAGCTTCGCGATTATTTGCGGACGCTGGCCCGCGACGAAGGGCTTGCGATCATCGTCTCGAGCCATCTGCTGTCGGAGATGGAGCTGATGTGCGACCGTGTCGCCATTATCCAGAACGGCCGGCTGCTCGATGTACGCTCTTTCAAGAACGCATCGGACGATACCGATACGCACGAGGTACGGTTTGAATTAGACCGCCCGGGGGATGCGCTGAAGCTGCTCCAGGACGAGCTGGAAGCGCGGACGGAAGGCTCGGAGCTGGCTGTCCGGCTGCCGAACCGGCGGGAGGCGATAGCCGCGCTGAATGCGCGTATCGTGGCGGCGGGTATCGCCGTCTACGGGATCCGTACGATCACCAAGACGCTCGAGGAGCAGTTCCTTGAGGTAACAAGGGGGAATCGGATTGTCTAGCCTATTCGCGCTCGTTCAGAACGAGCAGATGAAAATTTACAGCCGGGTGCGGACTTGGATCATGCTGGCGATTCTCATCTTATGCGTCATCATGACAGGGGTTCTGATGAAGTTCATGCTGGATGCGAACCTGGCGCACGTGCTGCAGTTTATGGCCTTCGCGACTTTCCTGACCATGCTGGTCACGATTTTCAGCGTCATTGTGGCAGGCGATATGGTCGCCTCTGAATTTACGTGGGGAACGATCAAGCTGCTGCTTATCCGCCCGGCGTCGCGAAGCAAGATTCTGGCGTCCAAGTACATCGCCGTGCTGCTGTTCGTGCTGACGCTGCTCGTCGTTCATTTCATAAGCGCCTATTTCACCGGGCTGCTGCTGTTCGGCGTAGGCGGACAGGTGGGCGAAGGGGTGACGATGGGAAACATTGTGCGAACGTACCTGCTCCACGCGGTGAATATTGTCATGGCGGTAACGCTCGCCTTCATGATCTCGGCGGTTTTCCGCAGCAGCTCGCTGGCTATCGGCTTGTCCATCTTTCTGTTGTGGACGAAAGACGGTATCGTAGCGGCGCTTGTGTCACTAAAGTACGAATGGGTCAAATACTTCGTCTTCGCCAACACGGATCTGACCCCTTACATTGTAGGCGGCAAGCCGCTCTTGCCCGGCATGACGTTAGGTTTCTCGGTTACGGTGCTGGTCTTGTACTGGCTGCTGTTTTACGGCATATCCTGGCTATTGTTTACGAAACGGGACGTTGCCGGCAGTTAGCGCAAATAAACGTGACGGTCTTCCGCTCAAGCGGAGGATAACGTCACGTTTTTTTGTAAGTGCTGCAAGTCGCTCTGTATCGCAAGAAAGCTTCCGCTGAAACATAAATGTATGTCCTTCGAAAAGGTCTCCGGTCAGGGGCTCTACATGCGGGGTACGTTCCGAGAAGGACGTTTCTTGCAGCTGCCCGGGCGCTGGTTCTTCCGACCTATTGAACGGTGGTTTGACGGTGAACGGAACTGAAACCGCCTTCACGGAAACAGGCGGGCCAACAGGTAAAATAAGGTTAGGTAAACCTGTGAAAGGAAAGAGGAAAACCACAGATCGTGTCGAATGTTTTTTTGTTGGCCAATCTAACTAAAAGGGGATTTATGGTTACTTATGATAGAATTCAAAAATGTTTCCAAAGTGTATCCCAATGGAACCGTAGGTCTCAAAAATATTAATTTGAACATGAAAAAGGGAGAATTCATCGTCATCGTAGGGCTGTCTGGAGCCGGGAAGTCAACTTTGCTGCGCTCGATCAATCGCCTGCATGAAATTACCGACGGTCAAATCGTCATCGACGGCCATTCGATTACGGCGGCATCCGGCGCTCAGCTTCGGCGGCTGCGCCGCGATATCGGAATGATCTTCCAAAGCTTCAATCTCGTGAAGCGCTCCTCGGTGCTGCGCAACGTATTATCCGGGCGGGTCGGCTATCATTCGACGTTGCGGACCTTGCTCGGCTTGTTCCCGAAGCAGGATGTCGAGCTTGCCCTGAACGCCCTTTCACGTGTAAATATCCTGGATAAAGCCTACTCGCGTGCCGACGAGCTGTCCGGCGGACAGCAGCAGCGCGTATCGATTGCCCGGGCATTGGCGCAAGAAGCGAAAATCATTCTCGCCGACGAGCCCGTCGCCTCGCTTGATCCGTTGACAACGCGCCAGGTCATGGACGACCTGAAACGAATCAATCAGGAGCTCGGCATTACAACGGTCGTTAATCTTCACTTTATCGATCTGGCGCGCGAGTATGCGACGCGGATCATCGGGCTTCGGGCTGGAGAAGTGGTGTTCGATGGTCCGGTAGCGGAAGCGACGGACGAGAAGTTTTCGGAAATATACGGCCGTGCCATTAAGAAGGACGAGTTGCTGGGGGGAGAGGCGTAATGACCGACTCCGAGCGCAAGAAGATTTTACAGAAACCATCGCGTATGAAGTCGTATATGACGACGCTGCTGCTGATCGTGCTGCTCTGGTGGAGCGCGGAGAACACCGATTCGAGCCTGCCCAAGCTAATCCAAGGGGCGCCGGAGATGGGCAAGCTGATCGTCGAAATGTTCCCGCCGGATTGGAGCTATATCGACGTCGTCTGGGATCCGATGATGGAAACGGTGCAAATGGCCGTCATCGGTACGACGATCGGCGGACTGCTGGCGATTCCGATCGCGCTGCTCGCGGCCGGCAACGTCGCCCGGACGCCGTGGATTTACCAGCCGGCCCGATTCATTATGAACCTGATCCGGACCATTCCGGAGCTGCTGTTTGCCGGCTTGTTCGTCGCCATCTTCGGAATCGGCGCGGCGCCCGGCGTGCTGGCGCTTATTTTCTTCTCGTTCGGCCTGATCGCCAAGCTCACGTATGAGTCGATCGAAGCGATCGATCCGGGACCGCTTGAAGCGATGACGGCCGTCGGCGCGAACAAAATGCAGTGGATTCACTTCGGTGTCGTGCCGCAGGTGGCGGCGCAGTATGCGGCGTATTTCTTATACACCTTCGAAGTTAACGTTCGGGCGGCAGCCGTGCTCGGACTGGTTGGAGCCGGCGGGATCGGGTTGTTCCTGGATCGCACGCTGCAGCAATTCCGGTATGACCGCTCGGCGCTGATCATCATTCTGACGCTGGCGATCGTTCTTATTATCGATTACATCAGCACCAAGGTAAGGGAGAGGCTGCTATGAGTACGAAATCGGTTCGTAAACCTTTCCGTATCCGTTATTGGCTCGTTGCGATCATCGTGCTGGCCATTTACGTCTGGTCGTTCACCGGGATCGAGTTCGGGGGATTAACCGAAAATGCCGGCCGCGACTTCGCCACCATCATGAGCGGCCTGTTCAACCCGGACTGGGGATTCGTCTACGATCCCGAAGGAGAAGATTTGCTTCGAGGCTTGCTCGATACTCTGGGCATCTCGATCATCGGGACATTCATCTCCGCCATATTGTGCGTGCCGTTCGCTTTCTGGGCGGCCACGAATATGAGCCGGTACCGCGCCGTAACCGGAAGCGGCAAATTCATGCTAAGCTTGATCCGCACGTTCCCCGAAATTATTATGGCCATCATTTTCATTAAGGCCGTCGGGCCGGGCGCTTATGCCGGCGTGCTGGCGTTAGGTTTGCACTCGATCGGCATGCTGGGCAAGCTGTATTCGGAAGCTATTGAAAACCTGGACATGGGGCCTACGGAAGCGTTGACCGCTTGCGGGGCCAACCGGCTGCAGGTGCTCTGGTTTGCGATTATGCCGCAGGTGCTGCCGCACTTCTTCTCGTTTGCGCTGTACCGGTTCGAGATTAATATACGATCCGCGTCCATTCTGGGCTTGATCGGTGCCGGCGGGATCGGCGCGCCGCTGATCTTTGCCTTGGAAGCCCGCGCATGGAATCGCGTTGGCATCATTCTTCTCGGCATTATTGTGATGGTGACGATTATCGACATCATCTCGTCGTCCATCCGCAAGCGTTTGGTCTAAAATTGACAACACCGATAAAGCCCCTTCTTGACAGCCGTCAAGGATCGGGCTTTATTGGCGTTGGGCAGGCAGATTTGAAGGGGTCGTGAAGAAATATCTTGCAAAAAGAATTAAAGGTAGTTACAATGTAATCAAACATAGTGATGTAAACGCTTTACAAAAGGCCGGCAGGAAGTGAAAACATCATGATGTTAGAAACAATTGGTTTTTAGGGTGGCTAATTAACAAAAAATAAGCAAAGGGGCAAGCAGATGAAACAAATGATGAAATGGGCATCTGTTTTACTTGTCGGTACGGTCGCAATCACAGGCTGTGCTCAAACGAACAAAGCGGGCAGCGAAGCGCAAAATACAAACACCGGCGAGGCGAAGAAAAGCGAGTCGAAAGTAAAAATCAGCTTTATCCATTGGCGCGGAGAAGATAAAAAAGTGTTTGAAGAGCTGATCGCGGATTTTAATAAAGCGAATCCGAATATTTCGGTGGAAATGAACATCTTCCCGTCCGAGTCGTATCTGGCGAACGCGCAGGCTAAGCTGCTCGACGGTTCTTCCGGGGACGTGTTCGCTTCGTTTCCGGGCGCTCAATTTGAAACGATCTCGAAATCGAATTTATATGAGGACTTGAGCAAAGAGAGTTTTGTAAGCAATTACAATGACAATTTGATTCAAGCGGGGAAAAAGGAAGGAAAACAGTTCGCTTTCCCTTACCAGTTAGTTTACAACCAGCCGATTTACAACAAGGCGATTTTTGAAAAATTAAAGCTGCAAATTCCTAAAAGCTGGGACGAGTTTTTACAGGTTTGCGAAACGTTAAAGAGCAACGGGTATGTTCCGATCGCCTTCCCGGGTCAAGATATCGGTCCAGGGCAGTTCGTCAACTCGATGATGATGAACAATAACACGGACGAAGACATCTGGTCCAAAGTCGAGTCGGGTCAGGCCAAGCTGACGGACGAATGGTTCGTCAAAACGTTGTCCCAATTCAAAGAGCTTGCGGATAAAGGATATTTCCAGAAGGATTCGCTCGGGACGAATAAAGATATTGCAGGATCGCTATTCGCTCAGGAGAAAGCGGCGATGCTCGCGACCGGATCGTACATGATGTCCAGCAACAAACAGCTTAACCCTAACCTGGTTCAAGGCTTGCTGGCGCCGATTACCGTATCCGCGGACAAGGCGGTATTCGAAGGGATTCATACGACGACCTTTATGCTCGGGGTCAACGCGAAGTCGAAGTACAAGGAAGAAGCCAAGAAGTTTATCGCATTCCTCAGCCAGAAAGAAAACGCTGAGAAGTATGCCAATCAAACCGGTCAGATGGTTACGGTGAAAGGCGTCCAATACAATACGCCGGAATTGAAGGAATCGGCCACTTGGATGGATAAGAAAACACGTTTTCATCCGCGGTATTTAATCAGCAATTCCCAGAATGAAAAAGCGGTTGTCGCTTCGATCCAAGCGGTGGTTGGCGGGAAAAGTCCGGAACAAGCCGCCAAAGAAGCCCAAGCTATTATCGATCAAAATGTAAAGAAGTAAGCTTAGCGGCATGGGAGGAGGCGGTCCCTCCTCCCATAGCAAGACGGAGGTAGCTGATGAAGCAGAGTAAATCGCTTTATTTGTTTGTATTGCCGGGCCTTTTGCTTTATTTGCTGTTCTTTGTGTATCCGACGATTAACGGGCTAATCCTTTCGTTTACGGACTGGGAAGGCATATCGCCGGAATGGAATTGGGTGGGGCTCGCCAACTATGAGAAAATGCTCTTTGGCGACATGATCTTCAAAAAAGCCATGGTCAACAATTTGAAGTTTATGCTCTGCGTAGTCTTGTTTCAAACCGTGTTCTCTCTGGTTTTGGCGATTTTGCTGCTGAAAAATTCGAAAACGAACGTTTTTCTGCGCGCGCTTTACTTTTTTCCAACGATTATTTCCTCGATCTCCGTAGCTTTCATTTGGGGATTTGTATTGAATCCGAACGTTGGGGCTTTAAACATTATGCTCGGGAATATCGGGCTTGAAGCCTTGGCGCAAAACTGGCTTGGCAATCCGAGCATCGCGATGCTATCGATCGCTTTCGTACAGATTTGGGCGCATACGGGACAGATGCTTGTCATCTTCGTAGCGGGATTACAAGCCATTCCCGGAGAGCTTTACGAGGCCGTTTACCTGGACGGAGCAAACCGCTGGCAAGCGTTCAAGAACATTACTTGGCCCATGGTCGCCCCGGCTGCTACCATCGTGGTCGCCTATACGACCATCCAGTCGTTCAAAGCCTTTGATTTGATCTTTGCCTTGACCGGCGGAGGCCCGGCCTTCTCGACGGAGATTTTATCCACCTACATTTACCATACGGCCTTCCAGAGCTCCGAATTCGGCTATGCGGCTACTCAATCGATGGCCTTCATGGCGATTATCGCGCTCATTACGTTTGTCCAGTTTAAATTGCTGAAGGGAAATCGCGCGGCTTGAGAAGCTTGTACGAAAGGATGAACCGCCCGTGAATCAGATCAATCAAGAAACAGTGGCAGGCGGCCTGCTCAAAAGAATCGTTCTTCTGCTTGGCGCGCTCCTGATCATTGTCCCGGTATCTATTGTCGTTCTCGCTTCTTTTAAAACTACGGCGGAGCTGTTTCAAAAACCGCTCGGGCTGCCCTCGGGACTGAATCTGGACAATTATATCAGCATGTTCAGGGAGCAAGCGATCGGGCAATATTTTATGAACAGTGTGGTCGTAACGTTGGTCACGATCTTCCTTATCCTGTTGTTTTCCAGTTTATTGTCCTATGCGATATACCGATTTACCGGCTGGGTCGGGTTAGTCCTGTACGGATTGTTCGCGGCAGGGATGATGGTTCCTCCCCAGGTGAATATGATTCCGATTTACTCCCTTGTTTCCAAACTCGGGTTAACGAATTCCATCACGGGATTGATCGCCGTTTCCACGTCGGTATTCATGCCTGTTGCCGTATTTATTTTATCCGGCTTCATGAAGACACTGCCGAAGGAAATGATCGAATCGGGATCGATAGACGGAGCGAACGAGTGGAAGATGTACACCCGGATTGTGCTGCCTATCACGCTGCCGTCCTTATCCGCCTCCGCCATTTTTTTGAGCGTCATGATTTGGAACGATTTATTGTATCCGCTGCTCTTTATTAATTCCAATGCCAAGAAAACGTTACCCTTGGCCCTGCTGCAATTTCAGGGTGAATATTTGACCAATTATCCGATGATTTTCGCCGGTGTCGTGATCGCTTCGGCCCCTATGGTTATCGCATACGTATTCCTGCAGCGCTTCTTTGTCGAAGGGGTAACGGCCGGATCGGTTAAAGGCTAGAAAGAGATAAGGAGAGAAACATGAGAGAGAAACTTAGAGAGCTGCAAGCGTTCAATCCGCATGTTCGGTTGTATACCGTGAATGAGGAACAATTTCGGCCATATGGCAGCATGTTAACCGGCTATGATTTTCAGGAAATCCTGACGCTTATGGAGAATACCCCGATTCCGCAAGAGGGCAATACGTATGTGGCTTCGGTAGAGGAACTGGAGCAAACGGCAGTCAAGGAAACGCTCCGGGCCTCGATGTATGGAGGGATGGACATACAGATCGGCTACTGTAACGGTCGGAATTCCAGCCTTAACGGCTTGGAGTACCACAAAGGCAGTGAAATCAATGTCGCAGTGACGGATCTTGTGCTTCTTCTGGGAAAGGTGCAGGATATCCGGGACAATTCGTACTCGACTGAACATATACAAGGGTTTGTCATTCCTCGCGGAACGGCCGTAGAGCTGTATGCGACAACACTGCATTTTGCGCCCTGTAAAGTTTCCGATGAGGGCTTCAAGTGCGTCGTGATTCTTCCGAAAGGCACCAACGAACCGCTGGATCGGCGGCCGGAACAGGTGACGGCTGAGGATCGGCTTCTGTTTATGCGGAACAAATGGCTGCTGGCCCATCCGGAGCGTACGCCTTTGCTGGAAAGAGGCGCACATCCCGGCATTATCGGCGACAATCTGGCGATTAATTACTAGCCTATTCGGGGAGCGTGAATCGGTTGATTAGCGAAGCAACTAATGAAGAGGGCCTTATCATTTACCGGCATGAGGATGGATTCGAAATCAAGTTAAACGGCTCGGCGCTCATTAGCCATACGACAGACCAGCCTTTGCTGTATGTCGGCTACGGCGAAGAAACGATGGAGATGTACAGAGGAAACTTCGACATCCAGGATTATGTGATCGAACGTTTGGCGCTGCGGCACGCGGAATGGAAGAAGCAAGGGGAGGCCGAGTTTGTAACGTTCTTTAACGCGAAGGGCGGACAGCCGTACCTGACGCTTTCTTTAGAGCAGGAGGCGCATGGCATCCGGCTGGCGTTCACTTCTGAGCAGTCGTCGATCAACCGTGTTTGGTTCCGGGTTGCATCGGATGCGGAGGAGAAAGTATACGGCTGCGGAGAGCAAATGTCGCACTTCAATTTAAGGGGCAAAAGCTTCCCGCTGTGGACTTCCGAACCGGGCGTAGGGAGAAATAAGAAAACCTATACGACTTGGCAGGCCGATGTGCTCGATAAGGCGGGCGGGGACTACTATACGACGAATTATCCGCAGCCGACTTACGTGTCCAGCAAGAAATATTACTGTCACGTCGAAACGACGGCTTACGCGGACTTTAATTTCACAAAGCCGAATTACCACGAGCTTCAAATCTGGGGCGTGCCTCGCTGGATCATCGTGGAAGCGGCTGCAACCTTCGTCGAGCTGGCAAGTCTTATTGCCGACAGATTCGGACATCAGCCTGAGCTTCCGGAGTGGACGTATAACGGGATTATTCTCGGCATTCAGGGCGGTACGGGCGTGGTCGAGGCCAAGCTGGAGCGCGCCTTATCCAAGGGTGTCAAGGTAGGGGGCGTGTGGTGTCAGGATTGGCAGGGCAAACGGATCACTTCCTTCGGCAAACGATTAATGTGGAACTGGCGCTGGAATCCGGAGGAGTACCCACAGCTGGACGAAAAGATCGGACAGTGGAAAAAGCAGGGCATCCGGTTTCTAGGGTATATCAATCCTTATGTCGCCGTCGAAGGGGATCTGTTTCAAACGGCAAAAGCAAAAGGATATTTAGCGCTAACCGAACAGCGCGATATTTATTTGGTCGATTTCGGCGAGTTTTATTGCGGAGTCGTGGACTTTACGAATCCCGAGGCTTGCGAATGGTACAAACAGGTGATTAAGGAAAACCTGATCGATTTTGGCTTGGATGGCTGGATGGCTGATTTCGGCGAATATTTGCCCATCGATCTTACTTTATACAGCGGCGAATCCGCCAAATTGATGCATAACGCATGGCCTGTGCTGTGGGCGAAGATCAACTATGAAGCGGTAAAAGAAGCGGGTAAGCTGGGCGAGATCGTTTACTTTATGCGGGCCGGTTATACCGGCGTGCAGCAATATTGCACTTTGCTGTGGGCGGGGGATCAAAGCGTGGATTGGTCGCTTGACGATGGACTCGCTTCCGTTATTCCCGCAGCCCTGTCTTCGGGTATGGTGGGCAACGGACTGCATCACAGCGACATTGGCGGCTACACGAGCTTGCACGGAAACAAGCGCAGCAAGGAGCTGTTCATGCGGTGGGCGGAAATGGGCGCCTTTACCCCGGTAATGCGAACGCATGAGGGAAATCGCCCGTATGATTGCTGGCAGTTCGACAGCGACGATGAAACGCTGGAGCATTTGGCCAGAATGACGGAGATTTACACTTTGCTGTCGCCTTATACGAAGGCTATGGTCAAAATCAATGCGGAATTGGGAATTCCCGTACAAAGACCGCTGTTTATGCATTATGAGGAAGATGAGCGCAGCTACGATATTCAGTACCAGTACTTATACGGTCCCGATCTTCTGGTTGCGCCGGTGCATCAAGAGCACGAGACGTCCTGGACGGTCTATTTACCTGAAGATGAATGGGTGCACTTATGGAGCGGGGCGAAGTATACAGGGGGCTTCATCCAGGTAGAGGCTCCGCTCGGCAAGCCGCCCGTATTTTACAGGGAGCATTCATCGTATAAAGAGTTGTTCCGTGAAGTGGGGCAGCTGTAGAGAACATAAAGTCTTTGCCGCATCAAACAATTCCATGACCGAAGGTGTGACACTTCCATGTTGGAAACATCCGTGCTTTACTTGCCCATTGGCCGCAAAACATTTGACTTGGCTGCAGCGGAGGTCGTTTGGGCCGAAACCTCCGAGTTTCTAAAGAAGCAGTGCCGGACGCTGCACGAGCCTGAGCATATCCTGACTTCGATTGAAGAGCTGGAGCAATTCTTGCAGAGCGTCCAGGGTCAATCTATCGATTCCGTCGTGTATCAAAGCGTCACGTTCGCAGACGGGGAATTCGCCGTCAAAGTGCTCGAATATTTCAAAGCGCCCGTGATCGTTTGGTCTGTACGGGAACCGAGCGTGGGCGGACGCCTTCGCTTGAATTCTTTAACCGGAGGCAACAGCACCTGCAACGTATTAAAAAATCTAGCGCATCCTTTCGCCTTCGTATTCGGCAATCCTTCGGAGCCCCGGTTGCAGGAGAAGCTTCACATGCAGCTCCAGGTGAACCAGGTGATCCATAAATTAAAGCAGCTGTCGATCGGTATCGTCGGGGAGCATCCGCCGGGCTTTTTCTTCTCCGATTCGGACGAAGCGGAACTGCAAACGGCGCTGGGCGTCCGATTGCACAAGCTCGATCTGCAGCAAGCCTTCAGCGAATGCGCGAAAATTGATGAATCGCGATGGATTCGTGCTGTCGAAAGGGCTGAAAAGCAGGTCGTAGGATTAAACCGGTCCGATGAAACGGTCAAAAAATTTGCCCAATTTTATTCGTACCTCGAAGATTACATTCAAGAAAACCGGATCCAGGCCTTAGCGGTTCGCTGCTGGCCGGATTTCTTCAATGAGCTTGGAGCTGCGGCTTGCTCTACGTTATCCCAGTTTACGGAAGGCGGCATCGTCTCCTCCTGTGAGTCCGACATCCACGGCTCCATCTCGATGTATGTGCTCCAGGAGCTAAGCGGCGGAAGCGCGCCTTACTTGGGGGATCTCGTGCATGTGAATGAGGAACGGAACTCCGTAGTCTTTTGGCATTGCGGAGCCGGGGCGTATTCGCTTGCCCATCCGTCAACGGGTGCGCAAGCGGGCGTGCACCCTAACCGCAAGCTTGGCTTTACGATGGAATTCGGGCTGAAGCCCGGCGGCGTTACGATCTTCAGAGTAAGCCATACGCCAAGCGGCTATAGGCTCCTCGTCATGCGGGGGAATGCGCTGGATGTGCCGCAGCCGTTTAACGGGACTTCCGTCGAGGTGCAGCTTCCTCATGATGTCAGCCGGACGCTGACCGGACTTATGAACGAAGGGTTCGAGCCTCATTTTGCGCTTGTGTACGAGGATGTGGTTGATGCCTTAATCGAACTTGGGCGACAACTGGGGATAGAGACGATCGCTTATGTTTGATTCAGGAGGTGGTTTTTATGCTTAAAATCGCTGTCGGGCAAGCCGGAGGGCCAACCTCTGTCATCAACGCGAGTCTGGTAGGCTTTGTAGACGGTCTGCCCGATCAGACTCAAATTTACGGTATTATGAACGGGTATCAAGGCTTGGTTGAGAACGATCTGGAGCTCATCGAAGGCTCTGGCCTGGATTGGCTCAGAAGTCATAAAAACGTACCAGGCGCCTGCTTGGGGTCGGGAAGGTATCCGTTCACTCCCGATTCCATAACGAAAGCCGTGCTCAATCTGAAGGAAAGAGATATTCATACGCTTGTCTTTATCGGCGGCAACGGTACGATGGCCGCATTGCAAAAAATGAGCGAAGCCGCCGCTTCCATGAATTACGAGCTGCAAACGATAGGGATTCCCAAAACGGTGGACAATGACTTATCCGGCACCGACCATGCGCCGGGTTATGCAAGCGCAGCCCGTTATGTTTCATTATCCGTCAGGGATATAAGCAAAGACCTGGAAGCTATGCGCAATTTCGAGCAGGTGAGAATTATCGAAACGATGGGCCGCAATGCCGGTTGGCTCGCTCTTGCCGCCGGATTGCTTAAGCAGTCCGAATTCGAAGGGCCGCACATGATCTGCGTGCCGGAAGTTCCCCTGTCGAAGGAGCGGTTTCTGGCGCAGGTCCAAGACATCGTGAAGGAGAACGGCATGGCGACGATTGTCGTTAGCGAAGGCGTTACCTTCGACGGGGATTCGCAAGTGCAAAGAGAAGTCGTGAAGGGCAGAGCGGTTCTCGGGGGCATTTCTACGGAGATGGAACGATTGATCCGGATGAATATGGGAATGACCGTCCGTTCGGAAAATTTAGGGATGAATCAGCGCTGCGCCGTGTGGGCTATCTCCGATCAAGATCGAACCGAGGCTTACGAGGTTGGGAATGAAGCGGCTCTTTACGTAAAAAAAGGAATGTCCAATGTCATGGTAAGTATACAAAGAAACCAGGTAATTGGATATAATTATAAATTAAAGAGCGTCGCCCTTGAACATGTGGCTAACGACGGGGAACGGTTATTGCCCCAGGAATACATTTCAAGGCCAGCCGAATTTTACTCGTGGCTTGAACAATTAATTGGAGACCGCATCATGAGATATCCTCCGATGTGGAGAAGGAGAGCCTTCGATGACCTCATACAGCATCAACCCGAATTCCGTAGATCCCAATAAGAACATTGCGTTATATCAACAAGTCAAGGATGCCCTGCTCAAGCTTATTCACAACCAGGTGTGGCGTCCCAACAGCCTGATTCCTACGGAACAGGAACTGATGGAGACGTTCAAGGTAAGCCGCACGACCATCCGGCAAGCGATCAATATGCTTGTTCAGGAGGGGCTGCTGGAGAAGCGCCAAGGGAAAGGCACGATCGTGCTGCCGCTGAAGCTCGTAGGGAATCTGGGGCGCCTGCGCGGTTTTGCGGAAGAAGTCATGGAGCGGGGACTTGTCCCGCATTCGCAGCTCATCCGGGCGGAGTTTGTGTCGATGTTAAATTTTGAGAAATCGGTGCTGCAGGTGCCGGAGAATGAAAGTGTCTTAATTATTGAACGAATTCGGCTTGCCAATGATGTGCCCATTGCTTTAGAACGCAGCTGCTGGCCTGAGAAAATCGGACAAATTCTTATGAAATACGATCTGAATTCAGCTAAATACTATGAAATATTAGAAAATCACGGAACATTTCTCAAGCATGCCAAAGAAAAAATATCAGCGATCAACGCAACCCTGCATGAAGCCGATCTTCTCGGGATTCGCGCCGGTGAGGCTTTACTGGAGATGACCCGGTTAAGCTTCGGGATCGACGATGCTCCGATGGAATATACAAGAACGAAATTCAGAAGCGACCAATATAGTTACGATATTGAACTTACGCGCTAAGGAGAGATGCATCATGCCTTTTATTTCCGGTACAACGATGTTGAAGAACGCTTGGGACAACGGGTACGCCGTCGGCGCTTTCAGCGCTCATAACGCGGAAAGCATCCAGGCGATTTTGTGGGCCGCGGAAGCGGAGCAGGCGCCGGTCATGATTCAGGTCGGTCAAAGAGTGATCCACTATATGGGGCTCGAGCCGATGAAGGTCATGATCGATACGTTTGCCCAAAATACGAACATCCCGGTGTGCATCCATTTGGATCATAGCCGGCAGTACAATCAAACGATGAAAGCCATCCAACTTGGCTTTCAATCCGTCATGTTCGACGGGTCGTCGCTTCCCTTTGAGGATAACGCTTCGATTACCCGCAAGGTTGTGGAGGCTGCAAGAGCTCTTGGCATCGGATCGGAAGGGGAAATCGGAAAAATAGGCGGAACAGAAGACGACATTACGGTCGATGAAGAGGATGCAATGATTACCTCGGTGGAGGATGCGGTGCGTTTTGTACAGGAAACCGATGTTGATTATTTGGCGGTTTCCATCGGTACGGCGCACGGCATCTATAAGAATCCCCCAAAGCTCGCGTTCGCGCGTCTCCAGGAAATTGCAGAGGCTGTGAAGCGTCCGATCGTGCTTCACGGAGGTTCGGATGTGCCGGACGAACAAATTACAAAGGCCATCTCCCTGGGCATCTCTAAAATAAACGTCGATACGGAATTGAGACAATCGTTTACGCAAGGTATGCTTGACGTGCTGCTGAAAGACCGGGAGGAGTATCATCTGGCCGTATCGCTTGGCCGCGGCAGAGAGGTCATGCAGGCCAAAGTTCAGGAAAAAATCCGCTTGTTCGGCAGCTCCGGCAAAGCGCGTGATTACCACAATTAGTTACGATTAAAGATCGTAACATTACTATAAATACGAGGTGATGTATTCGTGGATTCCAATCGAGCATTCGGTTTATATGTCAACGGACAATGGGAACAAACGGAAAGAATCATGCAGGTGACCGACAAATATACGTTACAGCCGTTTGCCGAAATTGCACGGGCCGAGAAGAGCCATGTCTCGAGGGCCGTAGAAGGTGCAAGCGCGGCTTGCCGACAGCCGTTCGCGCCATTCGAGCGTTATCGGGTTCTCATGAAAGTGGCGGAGCTGCTTCAAGCAAAGAAAGAGCTGTTTGCAACAACATTGGCCGCAGAGGTAGGCAAGCCGATCCGCGAATCGCGGGGCGAAGTGGATCGGGCCATTCAGACGATCATTATATCGGCGGAAGAAGCGAAGCGCATTCACGGGGAGGGCATTCCGGTGGAGTCGGCGGCCGGCTCGGAGAACCGGATGGCGTTCACGATCCGCGTCCCGGTTGGGGTCATCGCTGCCATTACTCCGTTCAACGTTCCTCTCAATCTGGTATGCCATAAAATTGGTCCGGCTATTGCGGCCGGCAACAGCGTCGTATTGAAGCCGTCGGAGGTTACTCCCGTTGTTTCGCTGTTGTTGGCCGAGCTGTTCGGCGAGGCCGGGCTGCCCAAGGGGCGATTGCAGGTCGTGACCGGCGACGGCGCAGAGATCGGCTCTTGGCTGCTTGAGGATCAGAGGGTGAGCATGTTTTCCTTTACGGGCAGCGTACGCGTCGGGGAAATCATCCGTCAACAAGCGGGCTTGCGCAAAGTCGCGCTGGAGCTCGGAAATAACTCGGCGACGATCGTGCATAAAGACTGCGATTTGGACCAGGCGGCCGAGTTGGTGGCGCTCAAAAGCTTTAATAACTCCGGTCAAGTATGTATTTCCGTCCAGCGCGTTTATGTCCATGAAGAAGTCAAGGAGGCGTTCATCGAGCGGGTGAAGGCGAGAACGAGCAAGCTCATCGTGGGCAATCCGCTGGAGGAAACGACGGACATCGGGCCGATGATCAGTGTAAGGGAAGCGGAAAGAGTGGAAAGCTGGGTACGGGAAGCGGTGGAGCAAGGAGCGGTTCCGGTGCTTGGAGCCAAGCGGGAAGGGGCGTTCTACTATCCGACGATCTTGACTCATGTTCAGCCGGGCATGAAGGTTTGCTCCCAGGAAGTTTTCGGTCCGGTCGTCTCTATCGATACGTACCGGGAGGAGGAGGAAGTCATTGCCAAAGTGAATGACTCGGACTACGGTCTTCAAGCCGGGCTGTTCACCAATGACCTGCGCTTTGCCATGAAGGCGGCCAGAGAAATTGAAGTGGGCGGACTCATCGTTAACGACGCTTCCGCTTACCGTGTAGACCACATGCCTTATGGCGGAGTGAAACGCAGCGGAACCGGCAAAGAAGGGCCGGCCTATGCGATAGAAGAAATGACGGAAGAGCGGCTCATTGTGCTGAATTTATAAAAGAGGAGAGCAGGAAACAAGCTTTCTGCTCAAGATGCGCTTAGAGCGGTTTGGCAAGGAGGCCTAGCACATGGAACAGCTGCGGAAGACGAATGCATTCATGGAGAAGTGGATTTATGTGATCATGCCTCTGATCATGCTGCTCGGCTTGACATCCGGTCAAGGGCTTTCGGCCTGGACGGGATGGACGTCGTTTCTTTTTATGATCCTGACCTTTATTTCATCGATGCAAGCCGATTATCGCAAATTTGTTCTTTTATTCAAAAAACCGGGTTTCCTCGTTTTGTTCATGGCAGGCGTGCATCTGGTTATCCCATGGACCGTTTTTCAGATCAGCGGCCTAGTCTTCCCTTTCCATCCGGATTTGGTTACCGGCGTTACGTTGTCAACGCTGCTTCCCCTTGGCGTGACCTCCATATTTTGGGTCGCCTATAATAAAGCAAGCGTAGAAACCACTTTATCGTTAGTATCGCTGGATACCCTGCTCAGTCCTTTTATCGTTCCTTTGACTTTGTCCGTCGTGCTGGGGTCTCATGTCAGCCTGAATGTGGAAAGCCTTACGATGAATCTGCTGAAGCTCGTGCTCATTCCTACTGTCCTTGGTATGCTTTTTGGCGAATATGTGATGAAAAAAGCGGAGAAGCCGTGGCTCAAGCCCGCTTCTTCGCTCGTTGGCAAAGCCTGTCTTTATATCATCGTCTTGTTGAATGCCGCTTCGATCTCGGAACAGATTGACGCCATCGGTTCTAACGCGGTTCTTTTGGTCGTGACCCTGTTTGTCACCCTGATATTCGGATATCTGGCGAACTTTCTCATCGCCTCTGTGTTTACAGATGACCGAAGCGAAAGGGTGGCGATATCATATTCCGGCGGCGTGCGGAATTATACCGTCGGCGTCGTGCTGGCCGCCGCTTTCTTCAAGCCTATCGTTGCTCTGCCGGTGTTGATTGCTATGCTGCTTCAGCATCCGATGGCGCTGCTGTTTTATTATGTATTTCGTTGGACCAGGCATGAGGCCAAGCTCAAGGAGAGCTCCGGCATGTAAACAGATAAAACACCTTCGGCTTCGCTGCAATAAGCGAAAGCCGAAGGTGTTTCTGTTAGGAACGTGTCCGATTACTTCTGACCGATGCTCTTGGAATATTCGCGTACGACATCGAATTTCTTGTCGTCGGATTTGACATAGCCGCGGTGCGAGTATACATCGAAAATGATTTTGGCGCCTTCCGGATCTTTGCCGATATCGATGAACGCTTGGGCAATCTTGTCTCTCCAAGCTTGATCCATGTCGTTGCGCACGGTGATCGTATCGTTCGGAATCGGAGCGGTGAAAGCGACGACGCGGGTTTTTTCGAAGACGTCCGGTATATCTTTCTTCACGGTGTTCCGTGCGTCTTGGAAAATTGCGGCAGCGTCGGTTTGACCGTTCAATACGGCTAGTACGCCTTTGTCATGGCCTTTGACTTCAATGCCTTTGACGTCTTTCTCCGGATCCACGCCCGCTTTTTTCATTTCGTTAGCTGGCCATACGAAGCCGGCGGAGGATGTTACGCCCTGCCATGCGATCGATTTGCCTTTCAAGTCTTTCAACTCTTTAATCGGGGAGTCCGCTTTGACGATGATCATCGCTTTGTAGAAGTCTACGAGATCTTTCGTTTCGGCGCCGGTATTATCGTCGATGCCGAAACGCTGCGCTTGCAGCAGCAGGTCGGCCGCTTTCTTCTCGTCATGCGCAAGCACGTAGGCGTTCGGAGGAAGGAAGCCGATATCGACTTGCTTGGACGCCATCGCTTCGATAACCGTGTTGTAGTTCGTCGAAACGGAAACCTTGACCGGAATGCCGAGCTTGTCGCCGAGCAGCTTTTCCAGCGGTTTCGCTTTCGCTTCTAGCGTTTCGGCGCTTTGGGAAGGCACGAATTGAACGCGGAGCTCTTTCGGTTCGAAGCCTTTAGCCGCAGGGGCTTCTTGTTTTTTGTCCGCAGGCGCCGGGGCCTGACCGCCTTGGTTGTTGTCCGTTTTCGTAGCGCAACCGACGGCAAGTCCGGCTGTCAGAATGAGGGACAAGCTAAGGGCAGACATTTTTTTTAGCATAGCAAATTGACCTCCTGTTAATTGTCTTTTAACAAATACACTATACCACAATTTGGGGAGATGGACAGTTAAAAATTTGTTAATATGTCGCATTTGTGTTAATTTTCCTCACATGAAGCTGCATATGGCTCTTTATCCCTGAATTTGTTATAGTGAATTCAAATTCATGACAAATGGAGTTGAACCCCCGCTGTGACTCAGAAGCTGACGATCACCGTGCTGGAAACGAGCGACATTCACGGAAACATTATGCCCATCCAATATGCCAATCATAAGCCCATTGAAACGGGGCTTGCCAAAATCGCAACGTTGATTCGGCAAGAACGCGAGTGCGGCCGCCCGCTGCTGCTCGTGGATAACGGCGATCTGATTCAAGGTACGCCGCTGGCGTATCATCATGCCAAATTGAACGCGAACGAACCGAATCCGATGATTCAATGCCTGAATGAACTCGGGTATGACGCGGCAGTCGTGGGCAATCACGAGTTCAATTACGGCATGGGGCTGCTTCGCAAAGCCGTCGGCGAGTCTTCGTTCCCTTGGTTAAGCGCCAATATTGTGAATGCTTCGGACGAGCAGCCTTTTTTGGGGAAGCCCTACATCATTCGTTCGTTCGAGCATGAGCTGAAGGTCGCCGTACTTGGATTGACCACGCCTTACATCCCGAATTGGGAAAAAGCGGAGCATATCGCCGGCTTGCGATTCCATAAAGCGGTGGAGTCGGCACAGCGCTGGGTGCGGTATTTGCGCGAGGAGGAAGGGGCCGATGTGGTGATCGTGTCGTACCACGGCGGGTTCGAGCGTCATCTGGAATCAGGCGAACCGAGCGAACCGCAAACGGGTGAAAATGAAGGCTACGCGCTGTGCCGCGATGTCGAAGGCATCGATGTGCTGCTGACCGGTCATCAGCACCGGTCCATCTCGCGGACGCGCGTATGCGGCGTGCCGGTCGTACAGCCGGGCAGCGCCGGCGCCTGGCTCGGCAAGGTGACGCTGACGGTAACCCGGCAGCCGGACGGAAGCTGGCGCGTGACGGACGCCTTGTCCGAGCTGCTGTCGCCCGAAGGCGTAGAACCGGATGCGGCGGTGCTGGCGATTACGGAGCCGCACGAGCGTAAGGCGCAAACATGGCTCGATCAACCGATCGGGCGGCTGATCGGGGATATGCGGGTGCACGATCCGATGCGGGTGCGGCTGGAGGAGCATCCGTTGATCGAGTTCATCAACAAGGTGCAGATGGAGCTGTCCGGCGCGAAAATTTCCAATACGGCGCTGTTCGATAACATTTCGCCGGGATTCCCGGAGCATATCACGATGCGCGATATCGTCTCCAACTATATCTATCCGAACACGCTGCAGGTTATCCGCGTGAAGGGACGAGACATTAAGGCTGCGTTGGAGCAATCGGCCGGTTATTTTGCCACTTACAACGGGGAAGGCGACATTCGTGTCAGCCCTGCGTTCAGCGATCCGAAGCCGCAGCACTACAACTACGACATGTGGGAAGGCATCGAGTATAAGCTCAATATTTCGCGTCCCGTCGGCTCGCGGGTGGAGGAGCTTCGCTTTGAAGGCCGGCCGCTTGATCCGGAGGCCGACTACGACGTTGTGATGAACAATTACCGTGCGGCGGGCGGCGGCAATTATATGATGTTTCAAGGCAAGCCCGTCGTGAAGGACATCCCGACGGACATGGCTGAACTGCTCGCCGGTTATATTATGGAACGCGGCACGATCGAAGCGACGCTGAATCACAACTGGGAGATCGTATGGGACGGCAAGCCGAAGCGGGATAAGGCCTAAGCGGTATTTCAAACGGTTGGATCAAGCTGTAGCGCTGTCATGGGGTATCGAAGGAATATGAACGAATACGTATCGCGGCCCGCTGTTTGCGGCGTGCGCGTGTGGCGTATCCGGGACAGGGGAGCGGATTAAGCGATGAGGGCAGTCGGGCAGGAAGAGCATGCGGCGGAATTCGAGTTATATCCACTGGGCGAAGCAGCAGTCGTCATCCGGGTAAATCCCGGCCCCTCCCCGACATCGACCGGGTTCGATGCTTCGCGGGCACGGCTGGCGGCATTCGTCCGCCTGCTGGAGAAGGAGCGCCCGCCCGCTATTACGGAATGGGTACAAACGTATGCGACGGTTACTTTGTTCTATGATGTGTGGTCGGTGTACCGGGACGGCTTCCCCCCTGGAACGGCGGAGCCAGTCTACGACACGAGCGAACGGCGGGAGCGTACGCCTTATGAGCAAGTGTGCGCGTGGATTGAGAGGCTGCTTGGCTCCCGGGAGCATCCGGCAGGGGCCGGGGCGGATGCGGAAGGGTGCGGTGCGCGGCAAGCCGGACTCGCGGCGGCGGGTGGGGCAACGGCGGAAGCGGTGGCGCCCGAGGAAGAGGCGATTCCGGCGACGCACGTCGCCCCTGCCGCGGTGGAGATTCCGGTCTGTTTCGCAGACGATCTGGGAGCCGATCTGCGGGAGGTGGCGGATCGGGCCGGTATGTCTCCCGGCGAGGTCATCCGGCTGTTCTGTTCCGCGGATTACGAGGTGCAGTTGATCGGCTTCTTGCCCGGCTTTCCTTATCTCGGGGGGCTGCCCGCGAAGCTGGCGCATCCGCGTAAAGCCGTGCCGCGCCAGAAGGTGCCGGCCGGCTCCGTCGCGATCGGCGGTGTTCAAGCGGGCATCTACCCGATGGAGGCGCCGGGCGGCTGGCAGCTGATCGGCCGGACGCCGTATGCGTTGTTCGACGCGGAGCGGGAGCGGCCGAGCTTGCTGCAAGCGGGGGACCGCGTGCGTTTCGTTCCGGTCGATCGCGCGCAGTACGACGAGCTTGCGCGCGATCCGGCCGCAGGCTGGTTAACGCGGGAGGAGGGACGATCATGAGCGTTGTCGTGTTGGAGCCGGGGCTGCAGACGACCGTACAGGACGCCGGCCGCTTCGGCCTGCGCGGCGTCGGCGTCGTGCCCGGCGGGGCCGCCGATGCGTTCGCGCTGCGTGCCGCGAACGCGCTGGTCGGCAACGCGCCGGGCGAAGCGGCGCTGGAGATGACCTTGACGGGCGCGTCCCTGCGCTTCGAGCAGGATGTGCTCGTCGCTCTGTGCGGCGCGGACATGGACGCGCGCGCAGGCAGTGGGCCGCCGCTCCCGCGGTGGCGGCCCGTGCTTCTGCGCAGCGGCACTGCGCTGCGCATCCGCGCGGCGCGCACCGGCGTGCGCGCCTACCTCGCCGTGGCGGGCGGCTTCGCCGTGCCCGCCGTGCTCGGCAGCCGCAGCGCCCACGTGCGCGCGCAGCTGCCCGGCTTCGCCGGCCGCGCGCTTCGCGCCGGCGACCGGCTGCCGCTAGGCGCGCCTTCGGCGGCCGCCGCGGCGCTGCACGCGCGGCTTGCGGCCGTGGCGGCGCGCGAAGCGCCGTTCGCCGCTGCGCCGTGGGCGCTTGCGCCGGGCGCAAGGCCGCGCTACGCCGAGCATCCGGCGGTCCGCGCGGTGCGCGGTCGCGAGGCCGAACGCTTCGAGGCTGTCAGCCTCGAAGCGTTCTTCGCCGCGCCGTACAAGCTGACCCCGCAGTCGGACCGCATGGGCTGCCGACTGGAAGGTCCGCGGCTCGCGCTGCGCGAGTCGCTGGAGATGCGCTCGGAAGCCGCGGTGCCCGGCACCGTCCAAGTGCCGCCGCACGGCCAGCCGATCGCGCTGCTGGCCGATGCGCAGACGACCGGCGGCTATCCGCGGATTGCGCATATCGCCGCCGTGGACTTGCCGCTGCTGGCGCAGACGCGGCCCGGCGCTACGGTGCGCTTCGTCGAGATCACGCATGCCGAGGCGCAGGCCCTCTATATCCGGCAGGAGCTGGAACTTCGCCGGATCGCCGCCGCCGTAAGGATGCGGGCGAACGGATAAAATCGTTATAACAATTTTATCACCTTGTCGGCGGCAGGACGTTTGTGAGTTAATAAAACTTGTAGCCGACCGGGGACCTTCGGGTCCCTCGAATAGAAGCGGCTCATGCGAATAAGACATGGACATGATGGGAAACAATGGGTATAATAGTCCGTGAGCTTGAAACCATATTTGACTTTGAAGAAGGGAGTGACGTGTGATGTGGGTAATGAACACGTGGACCATGATGGCAAGAGGATTTGTAACAAGTGAATAAGCATTTTCTCCATCACCGTCACCTGAACCCCGTCTTTTACAGGAACTGAACATAAGAGGCATTCGGGCACGCATCGGCAGATCGTGTTTTTTTTATTTTTAATGCCCCTCAGGCCTACGTATCCGGTGTTCCCAAGGCACATTCCTAGGAGGTGTGAAGATGAAAATGCTTATAACTTTCGGTAAGTCAGCCATAACGGCGCGAAAGGAGGCATTCATCGGTGGGGTACAAGAACGGAAAGGACATTTTACCGCCTAACTTGCTGAAGCAGCTGCAGGATTACATCCAGGGCGAGATCATCTACGTTCCGAAGAAGGAGCAAACCCGCGCAGGCTGGGGCGAGAACAACGGCACGCGGCAGACGATCCAGCGCCGGAACCACGAAATATACCGGCTGTATCAGAACGGTTATTCCGTGTCGGAGCTGATCGGCAAATTTCATTTAAGCGAAGACAGCATTCGCAAAATCATCGTCAAAACGCGCGGACTTGCAGCAAGACAATAGCCGGGGGCGCGGGGATCGGGGATCGGGGTCGGCAGGAACCGGGCTGCGCAGCAGGAAGCAGACACGCCGCATAACCGGCCCGGCGCGCCAGGCCGCATGGGAAGGCCGCTGCATAGACGAATAGACGTATAGACGCAGAGGACAGACGAATACGCGAACGAAGCCGGAAGTGGATGCTTTTGGCTTTTTTCTTTCCACACTCGCCGGCATACGGGGGTGCATACAAAAGGACCATCCGATCGGATGGTTGCAAAGGAGGGCTTCACTTGGAACAGTTACCTATCCGGATCGACCTTAACGGGGATATGGGCGAGAGCTTCGGTATGTATCGGCTCGGACAGGACGACGAGCTCGTCCGGTATGTCACTTCGGCTAATATCGCTTGCGGCTTCCACGCCGGCGACCCCGGCCACATGGTTCGAACGGTCCGGTTGTGCCTGCAAGCGGGCGTATCGATCGGGGCGCATCCGGGCCTGCCGGATTTGCAAGGCTTCGGGCGCCGCAATATGGCGGTCACCCCGCAGGAGGCGTATGAGCTAATCTTGTACCAGGGCGGTGCCCTGCAAGCGATCGCGCGCGCCGAAGGCGGCCGGATGCGGCATGTCAAGCCTCATGGCGCTTTATATAATATGGCGGCGGTGCAGAGGCCGTTAGCGGATGCGATAGCGGAGGCCGTCCTCCGCCTGGATCCGGAGCTGACGCTATTCGGTCTCGCCGGCAGCGAACTGATTCGGGCCGCCGAGTCCAAAGGCCTGCGGACCGCAGCGGAAGCGTTCGCCGATCGCACCTATCGCGCCGACGGGACCCTTACCCCGCGGAGCGAGCCGGATGCGGTCATTCACGATCTCCGTCAGGCGGTGCGGCAGGTGCTCGATATTCTCAAGCGGGGAGAGGTGCTGACGCCCTTGGGCGAAGCGGTCGCCCTGCGCGCAGACACATTCTGCATACATGGCGACGGGCCGGATGCTTTGGAACTGGCACGTACGCTTCGTCAGCAATTGCTGGAGGAAGGCGTATCGGTACAGGCTCCCTAGAAGCTCCGGCCCGGTAGGCAATTTATGAATTACGCATTAGATCAATTTAATTCCGCTGATCAGGATGATGGTGGCCATGACAGTCCGCAGCGGTTTGGCCGGCACCTTCGCCGACAAGCTGCTGCCAAGCAGTACGCCGGGGACGGAGCCGATGAGCAGGTTGAACGCAAGCATATAATCGATGTTCCCGAAGCCCGCATGCATGATGCCGGCTGCCGAAACGAGCAGGAACGCGTGTACGATATCGGTGCCGACGAGCTCCGCCGCCTTCAAGCGGTAGAAGAACATCATCGCAAGGGCGAACAGCGAGCCCGAGCCGATGGAAGTCAAGCCGACGATAAAGCCTAACAGTATGCCAATCAGGATGGTCACCGCTTTTTTCTCCTGCAGCGACTTCTCCTGAAGCTTGTTTGATTGGTTTGGTGTGAACCAGACCTTCACGATGCTGAGAATAGCGACGATAATCAGTACGATACCTAATGCATGCTTGATGATCGCGTCCTGATAGCCTTGCAGCGGCGGGAAATATTTCAGCAGCAGCACGGCCACTATGGCGCTGGGGACACTGCCCATGGCCAGATGTTTGACCAGCGTCATGTTCACTGTCTTTTGCCGGACGTGTTGAATGCTGCCGAACAGCTTCGTGATCGAGTTGTAGAACAAATCCGTAGCCACCGCAACGGTCGGTTGAATACCCAAAAATACGAGCAAAGGAGTCAGCAAAGCGGCTCCGCCCACGCCGGTCAAGCCGACGAGAAGGCCAACAAGCGCTCCCATCAAAACAATATTAAGTTCCATGATTATCTCCACCTCAAGCGATCTTGTCGGTCACTCACATTATAATTCCTAGTTAACCTATATGCAATTGTTTTTTTCTCAGGATTGATGCGTCAATTGTAAGAGATGAACGTTTACCGGTTCCGCTGCGCGTATCGCGTATTGATGAATGAAAAAAACGCCGCTTCGCGTCGAAGGGCGTTTTCGTACCAATCGGGACGCGCTGTCGGATACCAGTTCCATCCGTTATTGTATTGGCTGTCCGGACGCTTTGCGAAGCTCGTTGGCCAGACGGTTAAATTCGCGGCGCGCTTCCTCCGACTCGGTACAGTAGTAGGCGGCGGACAAAAATCGGATGATTTTGTTCGCGTCCTCAGGACTGAGCATGAGATTCCCTCCCTTCCCGGCGGGTGCCGAGTTTATGCTCAATATATTCGGCAGCCCTTCGGCAGGTTCCCTGCCCAGGATCGTCCCCTTCTCATGGGAAATCGGTTGAATGAATATGATATAGTAAAGAAGCGATGGCGCAAGGTCTGAAAGGAGTGGGCGTCTTGATCCCGGTGTTTGTCTATGGAACGTTGTTGGTCGGGGAAGCGAACCATCATGTCGTTGCACCTTATGTAGAGTCCGTACGGCCGGGGGTCGTGCGGGGCAAGCTGTACGATGCCGGCGCTTATCCGGCCATGGTGCTTTCCGGGTCGGACGGCTCCCGCATGGTGGAAGGCGAGTGGCTCGTCGTGATGCCGGAAGGACTCCGTCATATGGATGCATTGGAGGAATATGAGGGTCCTGGCGGGACCAATGATTACGAGCGGATCTGGATTCGTGACGGCAATTGCGAAGAACGTGAAGGCTGGGTGTATGTATGGACGCATTCACGGGGGTGTCCGCTTATTGAAAGCGGCTCATGGCGGCGTCATCTCGGCCACAGCCGGCACTTAGCGACCCATAACCCATGATTCCAACGTTCTTGCGGTATTTAAACCCGTAAGGAATAGGGTCTCCAATCGTCTTTTTCCGATTTCTTCATGATTTCGTTGAAACGCATGATGATGGCATTGGCGTCTTCCTCGCCGATTATGCCGGTCAACTGTTCGAAAGACAGGTTGTCCTTGTAGAGCTTGCGGGTGACCATGCTGCCCTTGTACCACGCTTCGGTTAAGGCGAACGTGCCTTCCTTCTTCAACCAAACCTCATGGTAATACTGGTTCTCCTTGTTTTGCTCTTGAAGGCCCAAGTAATAAGCCAACATCGGGATACGCGGATCCGACAGTCGCTGGCTGATTACGGAACCCGAAGAAACAGGCTGCCCGAAGGTTACATATCGGGATACTTTCCGAATTAAATACTCGATGGAACTCATTATACTCATCCCCTCAAATAGGATGTACTTCCTATTTCGTCCAAAATTTTTATTAAATTTTCTTTATAAACATAATATCATAGTCCTTCGGGCATATGAATCATACTTTTGGCATATATGTGACGGCTATTTCTTTCGTTTTCCCTCCAATAAAAATCCGGTTCATGTTATAATGAACGCAATCGAGATGGACGATTTTTGGGAGCGGATGAGTTGCTATGGCCAACTATAAAATTTTACTCGCGGACGACGAAGCGGCGCTGCGCTTTTTGTTAACGGAAACGTTGGCCGACGAAGGGTACGTCATTACGGAAACGGCCGACGGTAAGGAAGCGGCCGAACGGCTGCAGGAAGCCGTATTCGATTTGGTCATTTTGGACTATATGATGCCAGAGCGAACCGGAGTCGAAGTTTGCGAATGGCTGCGAAGCCATGACAATCCGAACCGTCACGCGCCCGTTATTTTACTGACCGCCAAAGCTTTGGAGAAAGACCGGGAGCGGGCCAAGGCGGCCGGCGCGACCCGATATATCGTAAAGCCGTTCAGTCCGCTGCAGCTGCTGGATACCGTGGAAGAACTGATTCGGGCGGGGGCGAACGAATAAATCCTTTCCTTGCATACATACCTCGTTAAAGAACGGAAGTGAATTCGTGCGGTGGCATCGGGTAATGACAGAATCGGCAGAGAACAACGACTTTTAAAAGAAGGAAAGAAAAAATATATTGCCGAGCTGGGCAAGCAATTGATTCAGCTGCGAGAAGGCTGCGGCTTGACCGAGCCGGAATCGCCGCTTGAGACGGCAAAGCACATTTACCGCATTGTCCATACGCTTAAAGGAAGCGCGCCGATGTTCGAATTTGTCCGCATCGGCAGCGTTGCGCAGCGTCTGGTCGAGCTGTGGGAGTGGACGCAGCGCGAGAAGGCGGAGGCTTCCGGCCCGATGACAGCTCTGCCGTTCGGTCGCTGCGCGGAGCAGTCGCAACCGCTTCTTCGCGAGCTGGAACTCGAGCTCGAAGTTTATAAGCGGGAACTGGAGCTGGACGAGCAGCAGGAGCAGGTGAACAGTTCCTTTCTGCAGCCGAACGGAGAACGTCTTCTGGTCCTTGACGACGACGAGGTGCTCCGTTCGTACTTGGTTCGCCGCTTGCGGATGGACGGTTACGAGGTGGATGAAGCGGCGGACGTTGCTACTGCGATGAAGCTGCTTCGGGAGAATCCGTACCATTTGATTACGCTCGATCTGATGATGCATCCGGACAGCGGGTATGAGCTGTTCGAATTTCTGAAGAACGACCCGACATTGAAGTGGCTGCCGCTTATCGTCTTATCCGGCCGGAACGATGTCAACGACAAGGTGCGCTGCTTTTATCTGGGTGCCGACGATTATGTCACGAAGCCTTTTCAATACGAAGAGCTGGGTGCCCGGATCTACAGCCTGCTGAGCCGGACCAAGACGTTCGAGCAGATGGCTTTTCGCGATCCGCTGACAGGCGTGTATAACCGGCGGTTTTTCGATCATCAAATTCAAGTCGAGCTGGAGCGCATTGCCCGTTATCCGGCCCCGATCTCGCTCGTGTTTATCGATATCGACGGGTTCAAATCGATTAACGATACGTACGGTCATCGTGTCGGCGACCAGGTGCTGCAAGGATTGGCGCATCTGCTGCAAAATAACTTGCGGGCTACGGATATGCTGGCTCGTTTCGGAGGCGAGGAGTTCATCCTTGTGCTGCCGAATACGACCGGACCGGATGCGAAGAAAGCGATTGACGACATTCTCCGGCAGGCGCACCACGGACCGGTTGCCCAGAACGA
This sequence comes from Paenibacillus sp. JCM 9796, assembly GCF_055379675.1. Taxonomy (NCBI): domain Bacteria; kingdom Bacillati; phylum Bacillota; class Bacilli; order Caryophanales; family Paenibacillaceae; genus Paenibacillus; species Paenibacillus sp. JCM 9796. The sequence goes on along the minus strand of NZ_AP043723.1, from coordinate 1,655,750 downwards.
AGGACAAGCGTTCCACATCACATTCTCGGCCGGTATTGCCGAATGGAGCGCCGGTATGTCCGTCAAGGATTGGATCGGGCTTGCAGACGGGGCGATGTATGAAGCCAAGCAAGGAGGCCGTAACCGTACCATCCTGTACGCGGGTACTCCGCCGGGCGAAGCGGCAGGCGCGCAAGTCGCGAGCCCCGGTTCCCGTAAGACGGTGATGATCGCCGACGACGATAACATCCTGCGTTCGATCCTGATCGCGAAGCTCAAACATTTACCCGTCGATTTTTGCGAAGCGGCGAACGGGGAGGAAGCGTATCAATCGCTGCTGCGAAGGCCGGTGGATCTGTGTATTTTGGACGGCGTCATGCCGCAATTGAACGGTTTCGAAATGCTTGCCCGGATGAAAGAGCAGGGGAACCGTCCTGAAGAGATGAAGGTGCTCGTGCTGTCGGGAAGGAGCCGGGAAGAAGATATTAGCCTGGGGCTGAAGCTGGGTGCCGACGCCTACATGCACAAGCCGTTCTCGATGGTGGAGCTGGAGCTGCGGGTTAAAGAAATGCTGAACTTATCCTAAATGATCGAAAGACCGTGTGCGTTTGTTCTCAAAACGTTCACGGTCTTTGCATTTTCTTCACTTATGCCGCATGATAAAATGCCGATATATAGGATAAAGGGCTTAGTTTCATAGGACCGAAAGAACGAAAAAGGATGTGTCGAATATGTCCAAACCGCTCGATATGCTCACGATTAAAAATCGAATGACTTTGCCAGTTACCTTGGGCACGTATTTGTTAGCGCTGCTTACCCATGTTTTATTCCGTTGGGTAGAGGTGCTTCACACGCACCACGGCGTCGATCTCGCCCATTATGCGCTCGTCCTGAACGGATTGCTGGTCGCCCCCGTTCTGTTCCTGGCGGCCGGCGCGGTTTTATTTGCGATGGGACGTCAGCGCTACGTGCCAGTAGCCAACGCACTCGCGATGACGTTCTCGAGCGTGTCGATGATTTTCGTAGCCGGAGGCATGGTGGAGTTTTTCTTCTCGGTCTTTATGGTCATCGCTTTGATGGCTTTCTATGAAAGCACCGCGCTCATCTGGATGATGACGGCGGTATTCGCCCTTCAGTATGTATCGGCTTACGTATTTTATCCGGCGCTCGTCTTCGGCTCGGAAGGGTATGGGTGGATCCTGCTGGCCGTCGACCTGGTCTTCCTGCTGCTGACGGCGGGCACGACCATCTGGCAAATTTCCAAGAAGAAAGTGACTGTTGACCTGCTGGAGGCCGACAAGGCACAGAAGCTTCAGCTGCTGCTTCGGACGCTTGAGCGGCTGAACGCCAGCTCGGGTCAGCTGGTTCAATATGTGGAGCATTTGAACGGCAACGCGGACCGTACATTGGCGGAAAACCGCAGCATCACAGACGCGATGGAGCGGATGGCAGCGGCCACCGAAGAGCAGGCGCACAACAGTAAGGACAGCGCGCGCGCGATGGAGGAAATGGCGATTGGCGTGCAGCGGGTGGCGGAATCGTCCGGTACGGTGACCGAAGCGTCGCTCGGCATGGTGCGCGAGGCGGAGAAGGGAAGCAGCACGATCGAGCATGCGGTGCGGCAGTTAGATTCGCTGAGGCACACTTCGCAGGAGGTGTCCGCCGAACTGGAGCGATTGGAGCGGCAATCGATGCAAATCGGCGAAATTGCGACGCTCATTTCGGGGATCGCGTCGCAGACGAATTTGCTGGCGTTGAACGCGGCTATTGAAGCGGCGCGCGCCGGTGAGCACGGCAGCGGCTTTGCCGTCGTCGCACACGAGGTTCGCAAGCTGGCCGAACAATCCGAATTGTCGGCCGGGCAGATCAAGACGTTGATCGAGGAGATTCAAGAAGCGACGACTTCAGCCGTGCGCGTGATGAGCTTGGGTTCGGTGGAGGTGGAGACGAGCCATAGCGCTGTGAACGAGGCCGGGGAAGTCTTTAAGCTGATCGTCGAAGAATCGCGCAAAGTATGCGATCAAATTCAAGAAATCTCTGCAACGGCTGAGCAAATGTCGGCGGGAACGGAGGAAGTGTCGGCCTCGCTGAACGAAGTGGCGCGGCTTTCCGAAGATCATGCTTCGGGCGTCCAGAAGGTGCTCCTCTCGTCGCAGCATCAGTTGAAAGCAATGGAGTCCATCACGACCGCGACGGAGGGATTGAACCGGCTGGCGCATGAATTGGAGGCCGTCTGCAGCGGATTGAAGGATGAGGCGTTCCGAAACGAAAAGCGGTAGTCGTCGCTGACGCAAGCAGGGCACTGCGTCAAGGCCGTCTGGATCAAGCGTCCGCTCGAATCGGGGAATCGAGGTACAGTGGCGCTTGATTTGGCCGATTGGGGTAGAAGTAAGGTTCGTTAACAAAATAAGAAGCCTTCCATGTTCGACAAGGAAGGCTTCTTATTTTTGACATTAGAACGGCCCAGAACACGGCAACTTCTCAACAGTAGCCGAACGCAGGTACTTATCCTTATCAGCGGACAATCCTGATACCCAATTTCCGCTTATAGATCGTCCCAGTTCAGATTCGACGATTTGCTGTAGTTTGTTACCTTTTGCTCGAAGAAGTCGGTCTTCATGCTGTTCATGTTGCTGAAGCTTTCGACCCATTTCATCGGATGTTCGACGACCTCCGGATATAAAATGTCCAGTCCCAGCTTGCGCAGACGTTCGTTGGAAAGGTACTTGATATACTGATCCAAAATTTCGTTGCTCAGGCCGTTGATTTTGTTGTCGGTGATGTATTGGCCCCATTCGATTTCGTGTTGAACGGCGGTCCGCATCATGTTGCGCAGGTCCTCGACCAGCTCGTCGGTAAATATCTCCGGATTTTCTTTGCGTATTTCCCGGAAAATATTCTGGAACAGCGCCAGGTGCGTCAGCTCGTCCCGCTGGATGTACTTGATCTCGGAGACGGTGCCAAGCATCTTGCCTTGGCGTCCAAGGGCGTAGAAGAAGCTGAACCCGCTGTAAAAGTACAAGCCTTCGAGAATGTAGTTGGCCATGATCGTGCGCATCAGGTTGTCCGTAGTCGGATTCTCGATAAACCGCTCATACAGGTCGGTAATGAAGCGGTTGCGGCGTGCCAAATGTTTATCCTCGCGCCACTGGTTGTAAATGTCGTCACGCACTTCTGCGGAGCAGACGCTGTCCAGGATGTAGGAGTAGCTTTGGCTGTGTACCGCTTCCTGGAACGTCTGCACGGTCAGGCACAGGTTCACCTCGGGCGCGGTAATGTATTCGTTGATGTTAGGCAAATTGGCCGTTTGCAGCGAATCGAGGAAGATCAGGAAACTGATAATTTTATCATAGCTTTGCCGTTCCGCGGGAGATAGAAATTTATAATCCTTCGCATCCTGGGCGAGCGGAATTTCCTCCGGAATCCAGAAGTTGTTCATCATCGTCCGGTACATCTTCGTCGCCCAGTCGTATTTAACGTTATTCAGCTCGATCAGGTTCGTCGTATTGCCGCCAATCATGCGGCGTTTGCCCCAGTCCCGGTCGCCGTTCTCGTTAAAGAGCTTTTTCTTCTGCAAATCCATGGCTATCAAACCCTCCCATTGTATTACGCTCTGTCACCTTACTAAGCCTATCTATGCTTAACCATGCAAACAGGGGCAAAGCCCCTGTCTAGCATTTCATATCCTGATGGTTCGTATGCACGATTCCGGCTTGCTTATGCGCTGCAGCTGACGCAATCTTCGACTTCCAAGCTTTTGTTGCGGACGTAATAGACGGTTTTCAGGCCGTTCTCCCAAGCCGCCATGTACAGCTCGAGGAATTCGCGCGCCGACAGCTCGGGCGTGATGTACAGGTTGAACGATTGCGATTGATCGATATGCCGTTGACGTGCGCCTGCAGCCTTGATGCTCCACAACTGGTCGATTCGATGGGCTTCCTTATAGTACCACATCGTTTCCTGCGACAAATTCGGCGCCGTTTGCGGAATGACCGCATTTTTCTTCTCTTCCACGAAAAATTTGTTGAAGATCGGATCAATGCCCGCCGTCGATCCGGCGATGAGCGAAGTCGACGCCGTAGGGGCGATCGCGAACATCCAGCCGTTGCGGACGCCGTATTTCGCAACTTCCTCTTTTAACGCCAGCCATTCCGGGCTGTTGTAGCCTCTGGACTCGAAGTAAGCGCCGGATTGCCATTCGCTGCCTTCGAAGGCCGGGTAGGTGCCCTTCTCCTTCGCAATTTCCATCGATGCTTTAATGGCGTAGTAGTTCATCCACTCGTACACTTCGTCGGCTTTCGCCACATGCTCGTCGGACTCCCAGTTGATTTTCAGCTGCGCCAGCATTTGGTGGTAGCCGCTGGAGCCGAGGCCGACGGCACGGTATTTCTTATTCGTAATTTCCGCTTGCGGAATCGGGTAGTAGTTCAAGTCGATGACGTTGTCCATCATGCGCATTTGCGTCGTAACGACGCGCTCGATATCTTCCTTCGTGTACACACGTCCCAAGTTGGTGGAGGACAGGTTGCACACCACGAAATCGCCGGATTTCACTTGCGAAGTGATAATGCCGTCTTCATGCGTCGTCTGGATGATCTCGGTCGGGCTCATGTTTTGGCAAATTTCCGTGCACAGGTTGGAGCAGTAGATCATGCCTTTATGCTTGTTCGGGTTGGCTCGGTTCACGGTGTCGCGGAAAAAGATGAACGGCGTTCCGGTTTCGAACGAGCTCGTCAAAATACGCTTCATAATATCGATCGCCGGGATTTCATCCCTGGATATCTTCTCATCGTTCACGCACTCGAGGTAGCGTTCTTCCCACTGCTCGCCGTACGAATCCTCGAGCGAGTAGCCTTTGTTTTTGCGCACTTCGTGCGGATCGAACAAATACCAGGAGCCGCGCTCCTGTACCGTCTTCATGAACAAGTCGGGGATACAAACGCCCGGGAAAATATCGTGCGCCTTCATCCGATCGTCGCCGTTGTTCGTCTTCAGGTTCAAGAAGTCGAGAATGTCTTTATGCCATACGTCGAGGTATACCGCAACGGCTCCGGAGCGGACGCCGAGTTGGTCGACGGCGACGGCGGTGTTGTTGTAGTTTTTAATCCACGGCACGACGCCGCCGGCGACACCCTTGTATCCGCGGATGTTGGAGCCGCGGCTGCGCACCTTCCCGACGTATATCCCCATGCCGCCGCCATGCTTCGACACTTGCGCGAAGCTTTGGTCGACATTGTATATGCCCCATAGGTTGTCCGGCACGGTGTCGATGAAGCAGCTGGACAATTGATGCAGCGGCTTGCGCGCGTTCGCAAGCGTCGGCGTCGCCACGGTCATCTCAAGGCTGCTGAGCACGTCGTAGAACTGCTTCGCCCAGCGCAGCTTGTCCGATTCCTTCATGGCCAGATGCATCGCCACTCCCATGAACAGCTCTTGCGGCAGCTCAAGCACTTCCTTGTCCAAGCCGCGGATCAGGTAGCGGTCGGACAACGTTTTGAGTCCGATATAGTTGAGCAGGTAATCTCGCTCCGGCTTGATGTAAGCGCCGAGCTCGTTGATTTCGTCGCGCGTGTAGTGCTCGAGGATATAAGTACCGTACAGGCCCAAATCGGTCAAGTATGTAACCAAGGAATACAGGTCGCCGTAACCGAAGTGACCGTATTTGCGGTTCAAGCGAGCTTCTTTATACAGGTCGTAGGCGAGCAGCTTGGCGGCCACGTACTGCCAGTTCGGCTGTTCCACGCTAGTTTTCTCAACAGCCACTTGAATGAGCAGTCGTTGAATTTCTTTCGTTGTAATGCCGTTTCGGAATAAAGGAAGGAGCGCCGTCTCAAGCTCGAGCGGATCGCACTCCGGGTAAGTTTCACAAGCGAAATCAATGACCTTTTTCATCTTGGCGAACACGAGTTCTTCTTTCGTGCCGTCGCGTTTTACGATAATCATAAATCCAGCTCCTCTAAACGTAAAATGGTAGGGCGGGTCAAACGGCAAGGCGAATAAAAAGCACGCCGCAGCCGATTTGCTCGGCGGCAGCATGCCAGTGCATCATCTCGATGTTGTCGATCTCTTGTTGAATTACGTCGAATTTCGCGGAATTCCGTGTGTGAAGATTTCCGGAGAAAATTTCGATTTTGTTAAATTCCACACAATATATCGTGGTATTTGGTTATTCGCCCCACAATATATAGTTGTTCCGTTTGGGCGATAAGATGAATTTACATGATTGCACGTCGTTCTGTCAATCTCTTATTTCGCTGGAATTTGTCTATTCATAGAACTGCTTTGGAAGTTAACGCGGATTTGGTTTAGCTTACACGTTTATGCTACATTTAAGGTTGGGAACACAAGCGCCAGGTTATCGGGCGTGCGTTGCCCGGGCAGAGGAGGAATGATGTTGAAGCGATTATTTTACTATATAGGCCTTGTAGCGATCTTATTGCTCAGCTTTATGCCGGCGCAGCCGGTCAGCGCGCATGCAGGTCTCGTCCAGGCGGTACCGGATGCGAACAGCGAGCTGCGGGAGTCCCCGGCTGCCGTCGCACTAACCTTTAATGAACGGCTGGAGGAAGGACTCTATTATTTACGCGTCTATGATTCTAACAAGCGGAGGGTGACGGAACAGCCCGCCGTTTTGAACGAAGCGCACACCGTATTGACGCTGCAGCTGCCGCCGCTGGAGAAGGGGACCTATTTAACGACGTACCACGTGATCTCCGCAGACGGGCACCCGGTTGAGGGCAGCTATTTGTTCGCCGTCGGACAAACCCTGGATACGCCGTCCGGCACGCAGCCCGATGCTTCGATGGAACACATGCACCGCCGTGACGGTCTGCTGGACGCTTTCGGCACGAAAGACGTGCTGCAGTACGCGGCCCGTATTGCCTTTTATATGACGATGCTGGCGCTGACCGGCTGGCTGATGTGGATGCGCTGGTTCGGGGTCGACCGTCCGGATGACCTTCGTCTTTCCTTAAAAAGAATCGCAGTCGGCTTGCAGCAAACGTACACGATCGTTTACATCTTATTTATGGGCGCGCATTTGGGCGATTTGATCGGGGACGGCGGAACGGACAGTCTCGTTCGGCTGTTTACGCAAACGACGATTGGCTACGCTTGGCTCGGCGGCCTGCTGCTGGCCCTGCTTTCCTTCGTATGCCTGTACCACCGGGCATGGCTCGATTATGCGTGGGTGGCGCTCGTTTGGTTTGCCAAAAGCTTGCTCGGCCATGCCGCCGCGTTCGAGCCTCGAGGACAGACGCTGCTCCTCGATTGGCTTCACTTGGGAGCCGCTTCCGTATGGGTCGGCGGTTTGGTCATGCTTCTTTACTTCGCTAGTGCGAAGAAAGAAGCGTTTCGGGTATTTCTGCCGATGTTTTCTTCCGCGGCGCTCTGGAGCGTTTTGCTGCTCGCCGTATCGGGCGCGATGTCCGTATTCATTTTCTTGCCGGACATCAGCTACGTCCTGGAGACGAGCTGGGGGTTATGGCTGCTCGCCAAAACCGCCCTCGTCCTGCTTGTTGTCTTGACAGCGGCCGTTATTCGCCGCCTATTCAAGCGCAAACGCGAGCGCACGCTGGGGGTTCTCGTGCGAATTGACGCTGGTCTTATGGCTTGCATTGTTGTCATCGTCGGCATCTTCACGTATATGACTCCGCTGCCGCCCAATGAGCCGCTGCGCTGGCATGTGATGGGCGAGAAGCAGCATATGACGGCGCAAATTAGCCCGAATGCGCCGGGCGTGAACGATTTTACGGTGAAGGTATGGCTGCCGGAGAAGCTGGGGGAGCCGAAGCAGGTGCTGATGAAGCTGCATGCCAAGGAAATGCCGGACGTTGCCCCGTTTCAGGTGCCGCTGGAACCGGCGGAGGATAATAGTGTCGAAGAATCTTTCGGGATGAAACGATACACCTATAAGGCACGGGGGGCGTATCTCCCGTATGCGGGGACATGGCAGCTGGAAGTGCGTGTCATGGATTCCAACGATGATGAAACGGTATATCACAATGAAATCCGGATCTATTGAACCAAACGGATTTCGACATAATTCTGCCTTCTGCCCTCTGCCCTCGGTTTTCTAGCCTTTAGATAGGACTTATAGACCAAAAAAATCTTGTCCTTTCGAACTAGGAACATTACAATAGGTTATATACCTTTAAGAAGAGGAAGCAGAGGCTTGTCATGGTACAAATGCACAATACTTCGGATACGAATCCGAGGCGGGAGACGAAGTGGCACGAACATTTCATCTTTCTGCGATTGTGGTTCATTCTAGTCGGAACTGAAATCGTTCTGCTTTCCTTGAAGGAAGTTATCGGCTGGACGAACGATTCATTGGATTACATCCGGTTAGCTGCAATTTCGCTTGTCGCCGCTCCGGTTCTTTACACAACCATGAAGCGTATTCGTTCCAGCCGTCTTTTGAATATGGTGCTGGTCATCGTCGGTTGTATGATGGCGTTGGACCTCTTAGAAATGATGTTACGTTTGTTTGTCATGAGAGAGAGAAAGTGGTCCGGGGATCTGTTCGATATGGTGTTTCTCTTGCTTGTGACAGGACCTTTGTTATACGCGGTCGCCGGCGAAATTCGCCAACGTGAAAAAACGGTCCGTCAGCTTACCTATTTGGCCTATCACGATCAACTGACCGGGCTGCCTAACCGTCAAATGTTTCTACAGTCGCTGTCGTTAGCCATCGAGGCTGCCCGAACGTCCAACCGGCAACTGTCGGTCATGCTGATCGATTTGGACCGCTTCAAGCATGTGAATGAGACGTTCGGTCATGCTTTCGGCGATTTGCTGCTGATTGAAGCTGCGGAACGCTTGAAAGTCGGCCTGCGAGCGGGAGATGTCGTTTCCCGGCAAGGCGGCGATGAGTTCACCGTGCTTGTTGAAGATACTGTGCTAGCCGGCGATGCGGAGAAGGTCGCGCAAAAAATCATCGGCCTGCTGAACCAACCGTTCTCGATGGAAGGACATGTGCTTCGCGTCGGCTGCAGCATCGGGATCGCCATGTACCCGCAGGACGGCGAAGATGCGATCACGCTGATGAAGAATGCCGATGCCGCGCTGTATCGCGCGAAGGACGGCGGCAAGAACGGCTATCAGTTCTATCAAGAGGAAATGAACGACACCGTCATCCAGAAGCTGGTGATGGAGGAGTGGCTTAACCAGGCGCTGGAAAAGGAAGAGTTTGTGCTGTACTACCAGCCGCAGGTCGATATTTTCAGCAGCCGAATTAACGGAATGGAAGCGCTGCTACGCTGGAATCATCCGCGTCTGGGCTTCATTTCTCCCAGTGAGTTCATTCCGCTTGCGGAAGAAACCGGCCTAATCCTTCCCATCGGGGAGTGGGTATTGCGCACGGCCTGCAAGCAAAACAAAGCCTGGCAGCTAGCCGGCTTTACTCCATTGAAGATGGCGGTCAATATCTCGCCGCTCCAGTTCCATCAGCAGAACTTCGTCGATATCGTGCTAAGGGCGCTCCAAGACAGCGGGTTGGAACCGCATTATTTGGAGCTTGAAGTTACTGAAAGCATTGCGATGTATCACGTCGATCGGGTTATCGAAAAGCTGCAAACGCTGCGGGAATTAGGCGTACATATATCCATGGACGACTTCGGCACGGGCTATTCGTCGCTGAGCTACTTAAAGAAATTCCCGATCAACAAGCTGAAGATCGCGCAGCAGTTTGTCCGCGACATTACGGACGACCCCGACGATGCCGCCATCGTGCAAGCGATTATGGCGATGGCTCACAGCTTGAAGCTGAACGTCATTGCCGAAGGCGTGGAGACGGAGGAGCAGCTTTCGTTCCTTCTGGATGTCAAGTGCCGCGAGATCCAGGGTTTTATCTACTCAAGGCCGATTCCGGCAATGGAGTTTACGAATTTACTGCAGCGGGTATCGAGCAGTGGTGGAGCTGCTGTATGAAGGAGAGAGGATGCGGCATTGCTTTTGCTGAGCTCAAGCCTCTTGTTTATTAACCACAGTCCCAGGAAGCAAAGAAATAAGACCGCTCACATTTATTAAGATGTGAAGCGGTTTTTTGGCGTGGATGTACTTACCTAAAAAAGTGAGTCTGCCTGAGGACGTCCAACTTGTCGTCTCCGGTTCATGAAAGGCACGTATTCCTTCCGTGTGAAACAAAAACTCCCGTCTCCACAAACGGTGGCCGAACGGGAGTATGTGTCGGAAGGAGCTATTCCTTCCAATTTTGCGGATGCCCTTCGCCGACATAGTCGGCCGCAGCGGCATTAGCTCTCACTTGCTCGGGGCTTTTGCAGCCTGGGATGACGGCGGTGACGGCCGGATGCTTCAAGCACCAAGCGAGCGCCCACGTCGACATGTCCAGGCCGGCCGGTACTTCGTTACGGCGGATTTGTTCGACTTCCTCGAGCTTGAGGCGCGTTTGCTCCGCCTCATGACGAGAGCGCACGTCATTGGCGGCGAATACGGCGCCGGGCTTGTACTTGCCGCTCAAGTAACCGCTGGCTAGCGGCACGCGCGCCAGTACGCCCAGCTGCTGCGATTCGCATGAAGGGAAGACGCGCTCCTCTGGCTTGCGGTCGAGCCGGTTGTACACGACTTGAATCACTTCCGAGCCTACCCGGGAAGACGCTTCGACCTGATGTAAATTATCGTTGCTGGCGATCGACGTCCCGAGGTGGCGGATTTTCCCTGCCTGCACCTGCTTGTTCAGCATCGTCCAGAGCGCTTCGTTGTCGAACACCTCGTTCGTTCCGGAATGGAACTGGTAGATGTCGATGTAATCGGTCTGCAGCGCCTTCAACGACGCATCGAGCTGCGCCAGCACTTCGTCCGCCGACCATACCTGCGAACGGGTGAAATTCTCATGGAAGTGATGGCCGAACTTCGTCGCGATCACCCAATCCTCGCGCCGGCTGCGAGCGATGTACTGGCCGATCAGCTTCTCCGATGTATGATCGCCGTAGCATTCGGCCGTATCGATCAGGTTGATGCCGCATTCGCGCGCTTCATCGAGAATGGCGTCCGCCTCGCTTTGCGTGTAGGGCTTACCCCATTCACCGCCGAGCTGCCAAGTGCCGACGCCGATGACGGACACCTTCAGGTTTATTTTGCCTAGTACCCGGTACTTCATAAATCGATTCCTCCTTGGAATGGATTGGAAAATGATATATGTAAATCATATCGGTTTCCGGACGGGAGTTCAAATGTTAGCGTTTTCGCAGAGTTCCCTCTGCTTCAGCAGTTCCATCTAGACAAATGGCCCCACAGCGCGTATAATGTGAACTAGCTGTTTCACCCGCGGGTGTAGTTCAATGGCAGAACTCCAGCTTCCCAAGCTGGTGGCGTGGGTTCGATTCCCATCACCCGCTTAACTAAAAAACCCTTGAGAAATCAAGGTTTTTTTCATTTTCATGGAGTACTACATTTGGGCTGAAATGTTATTTGGGGACGGATTGGGGACGAAATTTTTCGGATTAAACTTGTCCAGCTTGTCAGCTGTATCTCGAGAAACCTTCTTAGTGACATGCGCATAGTAATCTGTTGTTACCTCAAACTTGGAATACCCAAGTCGTTCCTGCCGAAAAGATTCTTTTATTACATCGTCGTCTTCATTGTTGATTTGTGGATGTTTTTGAGGGGATTTAGTTTTGTAAGTCACCTGATGTTTATGCTCTTAAATTATGATACTCCGTATGGTCGGGATATTCCTTAAGTTCGTGGAGCATCCTATGATACGTACCCATTGTTTCATTTTCAGGAATGATGACCCATAATGCCCGTTTCTGTAATGGTTTACAAGGGCGTTCCATATTGTAGTGGATAAGAAGAATAGACTCAAAGGTAATTTCGAGGACCGCCAGTTAGTCAAAAGGTAAGGTATCCATTTGCTTACGTTGCCGAATTACAATTTCTGTCGTGATTGATGGTGTCAGGCAGACATATGCTATTGCAAGGGGGCTTCAGGTGAAGCTTCTCTTTTTTGTATGATAAAGAAGAAGACGATACCGACAGCGCTGCGGCGGTCGTTCCATCCCGACCAAACATCGTCGTGTGAATCCGGACTTCAAATCAGTCGCGGGAGATGGGATATATATAGGGAAAAACGGCACATCAGTGAGCATAAAGGTCACTAAGGATTACAGAAAGGGTAAAAAGTACTAAATCGGGAAGGAAAATAGTTCAATTTATTATTACATGTTATAATGGAGTAAATTCGAATTAGCTGCACAGGCCTTAGACAAAGCCAAAGGTGATAAAGCGGCTAAAGCCAATAAAAGCTTGTGGATGAAATCAAACTGTAAAATACGGGGTTATAAAAAAGGACTTCGCTTTAACGTTGGGAGATTTTATATGAATATTGGCCAAAACATTAGAACCTATCGCGCAAAAAAGGGGCTCTCATTAACTAAACTTTCACAAATAACCGGATTTTCAATAAGTCTCTTGAGTCAAATTGAACGTAACATCGCAAATCCATCGGTAAATACATTAAAAAAGATCAGTGATGCCTTGGATGTACAATTAGCATATTTTTTTATGGAAAATGGAAAAGATAACGAAATCCTCGAGAAGAATCACATTGTTAGAGCAAATAAACGAAAGATGCTTTCTTCATCGGAATCTAAAACCGAGATGTACCTGTTATCTCCAGATTTAAATGGCGATATTGAACTGCTTTTAATTATTGCTCATCCGGGCGGTAAAAGCGGAGATGATTATTATTCGCATAAAGGAGAAGAGTGCGGGTTTGTGATCCAAGGTTCCATGGAGATTGATTTGAATGGTCAAATTTTCACCATTCATGAAGGAGACAGTACGCAATTCAAAAGCGAAATACCTCATAAATGGGTAAATGTTGGTCCCGATAAATTAATTTCCATCTGGGCCATTACGCCGCCCTCTTATTGATCAACAAGTATTAAGGGGCGTCCCCCAAATTAGCTGACATAATCGGCATGGCACAAGCAAATATTGGTTGGATAAAAGCAAAAACGGTAGCTCCAGGGTAGCCCTGGGACTACCGTTTTTGCTTTTTGCTGAAGCAGAAAGCGAAAGCGCCGGAAATTCCGGCGATTGTTTAGAATATGCCGCATTACTCCAGTCTTCCTGCTAAAGACAGGAATGATCCATTTGGGACAGCCCCTTCGTTTTTTGTTCAAACCAAATAAGCCCTGTATTAATTTTACTGTTTACAAGAATAAAATTTCAGTATATATTCAAAACGTATTAATATTTTAAAAATATTGAAAGGCGGGCTGAGATTGGAGACGTAAAAGGGGCATCACATTTTAAACATCTGGACTGATGGATTTCATAAGTTACAAGTACGAAAGCAATTTTGATAATCGGAGATGATCATGATGCATAAAGTCTAAATTTTTTATTTTTGAATTTGAAATCGCTCACAAAAATCATTATGGGGGTTATAAAGTGAATTTACAAGAAAAACAACGTGGTTTGGAACGTGGATTTTATCGCTATTCTTGGAAATTATTAATTGTCATGTGGGCTGTTTATTTAATTGATATTTTCATGCGATACAATATTCCAACGGTAATTCCGATTTTAAGAAAAGAATACAATTGGAGTGCTGCAACTGTCGGATGGATTGACTCCGCTTATTTGTGGGCATACGCGATTATGCAAGTGCCTTGGGGATATATTAGTGAACGCTGGTTGGGTGCTAAATGGACCGTTACAATTGGCACTGCAATCATGACATTAGCCAGCGTGATTTATGCTTTTAAGGTCGATAGCGTGGGTCTTAGCATAGCGGCAAGAGCGTTAATTGGTGTCGGAGCGGCAGCCGTTTGGGTACCTGCATATCCCGTATTAGCGCGCTGGTTCGCGCCGAGAAAAAGAGGTATTTCAACTGGCATCATGGCAACTGGGGGAGCGTTGGGACAATTTTTAGGCGGAGCTTTAATGCCGATACTCATATTGGGTTCCGTTTCCATATTTGGTTTGAGCCAGATTCAAAGCGGATTTCTTTGGTCCGCTCTGCCGGGAGTTATCATGATTTTTATTGTTCCCTTTCTTGTTAAAAATCGTCCTGAGGAAATCGGATTGGTTTCTTTGGATGTAGATAAAGTAAAAAGCGATGTTGATGCGGCCGAAGACGAACCTTCTTTCGGATATATTATGAAACGTTCATGGTATCCTTATCTATTATCCATTGTGTATGCAGGTTATTTGGGAGCGCTTTACTTTGTTTGGACATGGTTCGCGGCTTTTCTCCAACATAAATATGGAATTGACATTCGTGCAGCCGGATTTCTATGGGCAATTGCCTCTACCGTTCCCGCCTTGCTAAGTCAACCTGTCGGAGGCATTTTATCCGACAAGCTTGGCCGTAAAAAGGTTGCTTCCGGCGCATTGATCGGAACCGCGATTTTATCAGCGCTTTTCGCTGTCTTTGATCTTATCTCGGTTCCATTGTGGTTAACAATGGTTTTGGTTTTGATATTCGCCTTTTTTGTGAATATGTGGGTTGTTATTTGGCCATTTACGACGATCATGTTCCCCACAAAAGCGAGCGCGCCGATCGGTGGCGTCATGAGTATGTCGGCACAGTTGGTAGGAGCATCGGCTCCGGTTATCTCGGGTTATTTCATTGATGCTTCTTCAACTTATACTCACGTCTTTCTTCTTGGCTCGATATGTGCCTTTGTTGGATTTATCGCATCTCTGTTTCTTAAAGAACATCGGGTCATATAAATTTAAGCTTAAATATGAAGTTGTAAAATCGAATATTTTAGTATATATTAAAAACATTAATAATTTGAACATATATTTAAATGTTTGAAGAAAGGGGATAGGACGATTACTTACTTTGCTGCCGGTACGATTGGAGAATAATCGCTTAAAATTGACTATGGCGGCAGACAACGAATGAATAGCTGGAACAATTTTTTTAGATTTCTTATGCAAACCTCAGTTTGTAACCGTAATCATTTTTTACTGGATTTAAGACAAGGGAGGTAATGAAATGGGTAAGACTTTAAGTGAGAAAATATTGGCTAAATACGCCGGCAAAGAAAATGTCGTACCTGGCGAATATGTAGTGCTTAAAGATTTTGTAGGTCCGATTCTCTATTCCTTCTCCGGGTTCAACTGGATCGAGGATGTTCATAAAAAACTGTTGGAAGTAGGCGTAGACAAAATAGCCAAACCGGAAAATTGTATCATTAACGGCGACCACAACTATCCGCCTAAATCCATTGAAGATGTTGAACTGTTCAAGGCAGTAAGAAGCAAATCCGAAGAGCTGGGCATCAAGAACATCTATGATAAGGGCGAAGGGATCGGACATGTGGTTAATGTTGAAAAAGGACACATTCTTCCCGGAAAAGTATTTGTGCATGTGGACCCGCAAGCCTCGAACGCCGGGGGAATAGGAGCTTTCTTTACAAACGGAGGACGTTTAGGAAGCGCTCCATATGAAGCCTATGCGTTAGGAGAAATCACTGTCCGCGTCCCTGAAACTTTGCGGATCGAAATAAACGGCAAGCTTGGCCGCAATATTAGCAGCCGGGATATTTGGTTTCATATATTAAATGATATCGGTCCTGACAGCGCATACGGAATGGTGATTGAGTTTGCCGGAACTACCATAGACGAAATGTCGATCGAACAGCGAATGGTTCTATGCGGCAACGTGATGTATGCAGGTGCAGACGGAGCGATTATGCAATCCGACAGCAAGACCCAGCAATGGTTCAAGGAAAACTTCAACATCGATGTTGAAACAATAAAAGCTGACGATGATGCGAAATATGAAAAAACATTAAAATATGACGCTGAAAAAATTGGATCGATGGTAACCTGTCCTCCTGAAATGCACACTGTAAAGCCTGCCAAAGAATTAGGCTCTATTAAAGTAAATCAATGTCTCCTCGGCACTTGCGCAGGAGGAACTCTGGACGATTTAAGAACCGCTGCGAGCATATTGAAGGGGAAAAAAATACACGCCGACGTGAGGTTCTTAGTATCTCCCGTTACAAGAAGGGTATACGAACAGGCGGCAAAAGAAGGATTGCTTGCAACGTTGTCGGAAGCCGGCGCAACTATACTCTCTTCGACTTGCGATGTATGTGTTGGTGTACAAGGGCCATTGGCGCCAGGTGAAGTAGGCTTGTCCCAACAAACGTTGAATACGCCGGGACGTTCGGGAAGCCCCGCTGCGGATATTTACCTCGCAAGTGCGGCGACCATAGCCGCTTCTGCATTGACCGGTTATATCACGGATCCGCAAACTTACTAAAGTGATGTTGAGACGTGAAACCGTCTCATTTTTATAAAGAAAGGAGATCGGTACGAGCATGAAGTTTACTGGAAAAGCAATTACGGTTTTAGGAGAGCATGTGAACTTGGATACTGCCACCGGCTGGTATTTGGGGATGGATGCGCTGCCGCCGGCCCAGTTAGCAGCTAAGTTTCTGGCGGCGTATGATCCTAAAATACCAGGTATCGTGCAAAAAAATGATATTTTGGTAGGTGGGAGAAACTTCGGTAATGGAAAAATCCATGCAAGTTTCTTCATAGGAATGAAGGTGTTAGGAATCAACTGTATAGTAGCAGAGAGTTTCTCCACTTACCTCATTGACCAATCCATGATTAACGGGATCAATCTGTTAGAGTGTCCGGGCATTTTGAAAGCAGTGGAAATGGGAGACGAAATCGAAGTAGACCTGGAAACTGCCCTGATCATCAACCGAACAAAAAATACGTCAATTACAGGGACAAAATTATCGCCGTTCATGGTTGATGTGATGAACTCCGGCGGCCATTTCGGCTGGTTGTCTAAAAAAATTGCTTCGAGAAAAACAAATACGACCATCTGAAATGGATGAGCGAAAGAAAATTGAAAAGGAGTACTTTTAATATGAATCATCAAGAAAGAAGAATAAAACTGAAATCGCTAATCGAAAAGGAAAAAAGCATTCCCGTTCCCGGCGCATACGATGCCCTGAGCGCCAGACTAGTTGAAGATGCCGGTTTTCCCGTTGTTTATGTCGGTAGTTATGCTACTTCCTCGAGCGCGTACGGACTGCCGGACATCGGTTTGCTGGGATTGCATGAAATGGTCAGCCACGCCAAAAAAACAGTAGATGCCGTATCTATTCCGGTCATTGCGGATGCGGAGAATGGGTTCAATAATGCCGCTAATATTTGGCGGACTGTCCAAGCTTTTGAACAAGCTGGTGTTTCCGGCATCCATATTGAAGATCATGAATTCGGAAAGCATGCAGATGTGCCGCAAATTCTGCTCCCGCTTGACAAAATGGTGGCTAAAATAAAGGCTGCAGTAGATGCGAAAACCGATCCCAATTTTCTTATCATCGCCCGTACAGATATGATTTGGGCCTTGAATAACTTAGAGGGCGCTATTGAACGCGCGAACGCTTTCACGGAAGCAGGAGCAGACATGGTTTTCCTTACGGGTATTCGTCCCGATGTATTAAAGGAAGTGCGCCATCGGGTCAAAGGGAAAGTGATGGCAATTGATAGCAAGGGATTCTCTGTTGCCGATGAAGAGGATGCGAACGCTAATATTGTCCTATATTACGGCTTTTCTATTTTAGCGGCTTATGCCGGGGTGAAAAAAGCTCTGGAACTTTTCCATCAAACAAAAGATCAAAGCTTGGCGGCAGAATATCTTGCGGATGTTCAAGAATTTGAAAACTTTATGGGGTACAAGGAATTTGTTGAACGTGCGAATAAATATAAGTTGGTGTAATATCGATAAACCCGTCCTGATCAAGGACGGGTTTGTGCTTTTATGGATGTACTTTGTAATTGAGCGTTTTGCAGTAATCTGAGGCCTTGAGCCGTAAGGATTTTCAGATATAAAAAAGGGACTTCACCCCAAGAAACCTATCTGGTCTATCGGATAGGTTTCCACTTCACACTCTATATGTTTCAATCCACGCTTGGATTGAAACAAGGAAGGTCAGTTGGATCTGGGCGGTAACTTTGGTCGCATCCTATCCGGATGCGTGGATTGAAATCTCTCGGTTAATTTGGATCGTTGACATGGACAAAAAGTTGATGTTCATGTGTATGGAGAAGTTAGAAGTAGGATTCGACCATTTTTAGGTTTGACTGTGAGGGTCTCTTCGTTATGAATTAGTTTACACTATCAATAGATGCGGCTAGATTGTATGTTGTTTCCGTACGTCTCATGTGGAGTGTGTTGATTGAAAGCCAATAGCCCTTGTATTAAGCGGTATACAGGGTTTGAGCCTGTACAATTTCACGTAAATGGTATTGCGCGTAGGAATAGAGGGGGAATGACTTCACTACTAAAATATTTATAAGGCGCCATCTTTGTGTAGAAAGGGTATAATAAATTGGAAGAAGTATACACTAACAGGGCCTGTCTTGTGTTAATCTGGAAACAGAAAACTAAAAAATGCAATAGAATGCCTATGATTTTTGTCCATGTAAAAAACTAGGATACAAAAAGACTGAAGAAGAACAGGAGATACGATGACAAAGGGAAAAGAAATAATAGAGACAGGATGGAACTTCGACAACAGTTATGCCCGTCTGCCGGAATCATTTTTTACCGTCACCAACCCAACCCCAGTACGCTCACCGAAGTTGATCATTCTCAATAATCCGTTGGCAACATCCCTGGGGTTGAACGTCCAGGCGCTGCAAAGCGAAGATGGCGTAGCGGTGCTTGCCGGCAACCGGATTCCCGAAGGTGCTTTGCCTCTTGCTCAGGCTTACGCGGGGCATCAATTCGGGCATTTTACCATGTTAGGGGACGGCCGGGCTCTGCTGCTTGGCGAGCAGATCACTCCCTTCGGTGAGCGGGTTGACATTCAGCTTAAGGGTTCAGGTAGAACGCCATACTCCCGTAGGGGTGATGGTCGAGCGGCACTTGGACCGATGCTGCGCGAATACATCATCAGCGAAGCCATGCATGCGCTTGGTATTGCGACTACCCGCAGCCTAGCGGTGGTGACAACGGGTGAGTCGGTAATCCGTGAAACCGACCTGTCTGGCGCAATTTTGACTCGCGTGGCTGCCAGTCATCTGCGCGTCGGCACCTTTCAATACGTTTCAAAATGGGGCACTGCCGAGGATCTCCGGGTCCTGGCTGATTATACATTGCAACGACATTTTCCAGACGTTGACGCTGCCCAGAATCGCTATCTTTTCCTACTTCAGGAAGTGATTAAGCGTCAGGCCGTGCTGATTGCCAAATGGCAGCTGGTTGGCTTTATTCACGGGGTGATGAACACCGACAACATGGCCATTAGTGGAGAAGCCATTGATTATGGTCCTTGCGCCTTCATGGATGCCTATGACCCGGCAACGGTATTCAGTTCCATTGACACTCAAGGCCGCTATGCCTATGGCAATCAGCCGCATATTGCCGCGTGGAATCTCGCGCGATTTGCTGAAGCGCTATTGCCGCTGCTGCATGAAAATCAGGAGCAGGCTGTCGAACTGGCCCAGGATGCGATTTCAAATTTTACGGAGTGGTATCACTTGAATTGGCTCGCGGGAATGAGAGCAAAACTGGGGATATTTAACGAAGAGATAGAGGATGAATCCCTTATTGAAGACCTGCTCAGTATGATGCAAAAGTATCGTGCGGACTATACCAATACCTTCCGCTCATTAACTTTTGATACGGCGGAGGATACGGTTCTGTTTACGACCCCGGAATTTGCTCAGTGGCACGAGCTGTGGCAGGCGAGATTAGGCAGGCAGCAGGAAACGAAAGCCTCCTCGCATCAGTTGATGCGGAACAGCAATCCTGCGCTAATCCCTCGGAACCACCGGGTAGAAGCCGCACTAGAAGCCGCAGTGAAACAAGGAGACTACAGCGTGATGGAGCGGCTTCTTGATGTTCTTTCAAGCCCTTACGCGCATTCCCCCGAACAGGCTGATTACTCGACACTGCCTGCGCAATCAAACCGTCCTTACCGAACCTTTTGCGGCACATGATAATAGAAGCGTTAGGGATGGTTGTTTCTGCTATGGAGCACTGCACGAACTCACACAGTATCGTAATGAATGACCAAAAAAGGCAGTCCAAAGCTGTCTTTTTTGCATTTTAAAAAGGCGAGCAGGCTTTTTGAATAGATGCATCGTATGATGTCATGTATAAAAGCATGATTATATGAAGGGGAGGGGTTTAATAAAATGGAAATCAAAGGATTAAACCATATCACTATCTCCGTATCTAACCTTGAGAAATCAATCTTATTTTATGAGCAAGCGCTTAAAGCGAAACTTATGGTTAAAGCAGAAAAGATGGCTTATTTTGATTTACATGGTATTTGGCTTGCTTTAAATGTACAAATGGATATTCCAAGAAATGATATTCATTCATCGTATACCCACATGGCTTTTACAGTAGATGAACATGATTTTGAACATATTGAACAGCAACTTAAGAATCAAGGTGTAAGTATCCTGGATGGGCGTAATCGTGATGAAGCAAGAGAAGGAAAATCAATTTATTTTACGGACCCTGATGGACATAAATTTGAATTTCACACTGGAAATCTGCAAAAGCGAATCCAATATTATAAGGATGAAAAGAAAAACATGACATTCTATATATAATCATGTGTGAACAAAAGAGTAAGTTTCATTTACAAGCAGATGCCGCGGCAGTTTGCTTGTTTTATTGAAGTAACGTGGTACTTCA
Organism: Paenibacillus sp. JCM 9796; assembly: GCF_055379675.1. NCBI lineage: Bacteria > Bacillati > Bacillota > Bacilli > Caryophanales > Paenibacillaceae > Paenibacillus > Paenibacillus sp. JCM 9796. The sequence goes on along the minus strand of NZ_AP043723.1, from coordinate 1,635,106 downwards.
GTGCTCCAATGTTTGCGACCCTTGTTGAAAGTAATTCTAATATGTCCACTTATTCCCTGATTATTCGTAATATTTCCATCCGCCGATTGGGGCAATCTACTGGTGGAGGTGTGAACAAACAAAATGAGAAAGATCTTGGTACTGGTCCTATTGGGCACATTGGTTTTTGGAAATTCGCCGGCGGAAGTTTACAGTTTGTCGTATGAAATGCAAGAGGAAGTCAAACCGTCGGGTACTGTTGAGCCTTTTAAACGGGGCGGATATCGTTCGCCTCGGGGAAGCTATAATCCCGGGATCGGGAGCCCCGGCCGTACAACTCCTGCTAGACCGGATAATGCGGTACGTAATCCAGCGCCTCCGAGAACGACGCCATCTCCGCGAACCGGTTTTGGTGGATTTTTTGGCGGACTATTCGGTGGATTAGCTTTGGGGACGATTCTAGGATCACTGTTCAATCCATTTGCCGGTTTTTCGCTCGGGTTTCCTTTGCTTTCACTGCTAAGCCTCGCTTTATGGATCGTTGTTATTTTTACCGTCGTTCGACTAATTCGCAAGTCACGGCGCAATGGATATTAATTTTACAACCGCTCACCGTCAAGGAACCCGAAAGGGCCCTTGCGAATTATTAGGTCAGTCAGAAACTTCTGATTGGCCTATTTCCTTTGGTGCTTTAAATTGGGAGAAGGGTGTACCCCCTTAGAGAAACCTGCGGGTAACATCTAGCGTGTTGGCGTGCGGTCGTAATAATGGGATGGTATAGGGAGTTGATCCCCTTGCCCCGTTCAACTGCATGAGTCATGCCCAGTTGCTCTTCATTTGAAGGGCTTTTTGTCGTGAGGAATCGATTTTTGTCGGTTCTTCATAATTTCTTAACGCTGCGTTAACATCGAGCGAACATAAATGACTACAATTTAATTAATGAACCGCCTGCTGCTAAAGAGTTGGACACAAAGAAGGGAGGTTGATCATGTGAAATGATGCTCGCGAATAGGTACGGTCCCATTTACCGTAGAGGGCTGGCGGCTATTGTTCTGCTGTTGGCGATGGGTTTGGGGCTATTTCTTCCGCCCGGCGCGGAAGCACATTTCACCTCTACCGGGTATTCGGATATCACCGTCAAGGAACAGGAGCTTCAATATTTGCTTTCCTTTGGCGAGCATGATCTGATGGAAGCGCTCAAGCTTGATCAGGACGGGGACGGAAAGCTTTCCGAACAAGAATTAAGCGATGCGTCGGAAAGCTTGAAGGCATTTGTGAACGACGGACTGATTGTGACAGGGGACAGCAAGGTCGGACAAGCCGCGATCAAACAGGTAAAGAAAACGCTGCGGGCCAAAATGCCAATGGTCGAACTCGATTTGGTGTACGCGTTTCCCGGCAAGGTTGAACGCTTTCAGGTGCAGTACGGGTTCTTTTACAACGGAACGAACTCGGACCATCGAAGCTTCGCAACGATTCTTCTGGGTGGACAAACCGTCACTCAGGTGTTGAACCAGAACAACGCCATCCTGCAAATTCAAGGCTCTTCGCAGACGCAGGAGAGCGGGCAGGCGGGGGCGGCAGAGGAGAAGACAAGCTTCAAAGGCGTGCAGCCGGCCTCGCAAGGCTCCGCTTCCAACCCTTGGTACCTGACGCTCATGGAGTACGTGCGGATGGGGATGGAGCACATATGGGGCGGGGCCGATCATCTTTTGTTCGTCGCCGGTCTTATTGTTGCCACGCGAAACCGGAAGGAGGTCGTCCGCCTAATTACGGCTTTTACCGTGGGTCACAGTGTGACCTTGGTTTTGGCCGCATTGGAGTTGGCCTCATTGTCGCCGATTCTTGTCGAACCGCTCATCGCCCTTAGCATTGTTTATGTAGCGATGGAGAATCTAAATTGGACCCGGAAGATCCCGATGAACCGGACGACGCTGACGGCGCTGTTTGGACTCGTTCACGGCTTCGGGTTTGCCGAGATTTTGCAGGGAACGCTGGCCGGTCGCATTGCACTGCCCTTGTTCTCCTTTAACCTTGGGGTAGAGCTCGGTCAGCTTGCGGTGGTAGCGATTGTGCTTCCCTTGCTGTGGGTGTTTCATCGAAGCCTGAAGAAAGCCTACGACCGCTGGCTTCCAGGCGCCTCGGGTTTGATCGGCTTATTCGGCGTCTTCTGGTTTATCGAACGCGTATTTTCAATATAAAGGAGAAGCGAATGGTGAGAAGCATACGTAAGTTGTTGAAAACATACATATCAGCCGTGGCGGCTGGCAGTTTGCTGCTAAGCTGTTTGTCACCCTTTGGACCCGTTGCTGCAGTTGCGGCGGCAGAGTCGAGCGCGCCGGTGCTGCTCGTGACGGAAATTCATCCGAATAATACGGGGGATGACGATTACGAGTTTATTGAAATCTATAATAACTCTGATCGGACGCTTAAGCTAAACGATTATTCTGTTAGGTACTATTATCCCTCAGATGGATCTACGATTCCGTTCCAATTCCCTGAGGTGTCGCTGCCCTCCGGGCAAACGGTTGTTCTCTGGTACAACAAGAGCGCGAAGACGGTCGCAGACTTTAACTCCAAGTACGGAACGTCGCTTAACCCCGATCAGATCGCAGAAATTACCGGGACCGGTTTTACCGGACTGGCGAACAGTGGCAGCCGCGGCGTGGTCATTCGAGACGCGGCCGCCAACGAGATCACAAGAGCGATCTACGTCACAGAAGACATTGGCACCGGATTAGGCGTTTATTATAGATCTCCACTAGCGGGAACGGAACAAGCGAAACTTGCCGTCCTGCAGGCGCCGACGCCAGGGACGCTTTCCCCCGGTCAGGTTCCGGATACTCCGGTGCACCTGCCGGATAACGAGCCGCCGGTCATCACGCACACGCCTGTAACGGCTGCAAATGTGGAGAACGATGTAATCATCACGGCGAGCATTACGAATCCGGAGGATACGGTCGCTGGGGCCACCTACAACGATATTGTAACGGCGGCGGTATACTATAAATCGATTTCGGAACCGACCTTCTTATCTGTACCGCTTGTAAAAATGACGGGTACCGACTTCAGCGCAGCGATTCCTGGAACAGAGCTGAAGGAGGCGCAGCTTCAGTACTATATTCAGGCTAAGGACAGCGCCAATACTGTAAAAACAGATACGTATACGGTGCAGATTGCAATGCCGGATATCGACTTCAATGCGCTGCCGCCGTTAATGGTTACCGAGCTTGTGCCCGATTCGACGAACGTAGGGTCGGCTGACGGGTATGAGTTTATCGAGATTTATAACAACTCCGACAAGGACGTTAACTTTAAAGATTATAAAATTTATTATCGTTATACAGACTCCGGTCCGGACGCCGATGTCGTTTGGCCGACGGACGTAGAGGACTTCATCCTTCCAGCTAAGCAAACGATGGTATTCTGGATTATCAACGCGCAGAACCAGTCCAAAACCGTCGCTGATTTTAACGCGATCTATGGCACGAATCTGCAGGAAAACGTGAACATCATGAAGATGCGCAGTGACGGGATGGCCAACGGTGGCAAGCGGGGCATCGTCATTGCCACGAACACCCACAAAGAGATATCGGTTGCGCTCTACGACAACGACGAAGAAACGAAGGCGAACAAAGGCATCTTCTATAAGTACGCCGCCAACGGCGCCGCTACGATGATCAAGTACAGCGCGGGTCTGGAAGCGGCGACGCCGGGCACGGTAGCCGGCCATCAAGTGCCGCTCCTTCCGGTGATGCTGCCTGTGGATACGATAGCACCGACGATTGAAGTCTTGACGGGAAAAACGGAGGTGGAGCAATGGCAGGATGTCGAGCTCGTTGCGGATGCCAAGGACGATCAGGGCGTGAAGACGGTAGCGGTCTTTTACAAAACGGATCAGCAGTCTGCGTACACCAAGCGTTACCTGAAAGAGAGCTTCAGCGATACGATGTATCATCACAGGGTCTTTTCGCCAGAGCTGATCGGACGGACTTATGTTGACTATTACTTTGCAGCTTCAGACGGCACGAATACGACTACAAGCCCGACGTATCGACTGCTTATTACCGGAGGCTTGGATACATCGCCGCTTCGAATGAACGTGAAGGACGGAGACACGTTATCTGGCCGGTACTTGTTGAAGACTACGTCGCAGTCGGCCGCCCCGAGCGAGCTGAGCGTCGCGATTGATAACGAGCCGGCCGCCCCTGCAAGCATTGCGCTGGAGAATGAGGCGTATTTCGCCTTTGATGTGACCGCGGTCAATTATTGGTTCAAAAATGCGGTGACCGACGGGCAGGAGATTCTGTTCACGTTCGATGATACGATTAATGATTGGACGACGTTAACCGTTCCGATCAACCCGGACCGTTTGGAAATCGGGGATAATGTCCTTTCCATTCGGGCAGGCTCCAAAGCCTCGCCGTTTGATACTCGGCAGGAAGAAAACAAGGACGATTTCCAGGTGAAGAACATTCGCCTTGTTCTCGCTGACGGAACGGAGCTGTATGATGACCGTTATACGGACCGCGAGCAGGAAATCAAGATGGGGGACGGCAGTGGCAGATTCCCGGTGATCGATTTCAAGTTCCACATTACGGAGGAGAAGTTTAGATCAAAGGCTTATGAATGGGATACGACAAAGTGGGCCGACGGAAGTTACACCGTCAAGGTTATCCAATCGGGAGGCGGGGAACGCACGGCCACCGTCAATGTGGACAACACGGCTCCATCCATTCAACCAACGGTGGTAGAAGGAGAGACGTATAAAGGACCGTTTATCATTGATGCAGCCGTTAGCGATGCTTCATCCGGTTTGGAGAAGGTGGAGACCCGGCTCGACGGCGCGCCTATTACGTTCCCGTATGCTACCTCCTCTTCCAAGCTGCAGCCCGGGGAGCATACGCTGATCATTCAAGCCAGCGATAAGGTGGGGAATCGTTCGGAATCCAAGATTACCTTCTTTACGCCTAACGAACACCCTTCGCAGCCGGAACTCATCGCGCCGCAGCAGGGCAATGGGACTGCTAAGACCGACGTATCCCTCGCCGTGAAGGTGACCGATCCGACCGGTGATGCCATGAAGGTTTCGTTCTACAAGGGCTACGCGTACGGAGGCGGCGCACCTGGAAAGCTCGCAGGCTATCGGAATACGGTCGATTACGAGCCGCCGAAGCAGCAGGTTCCGGCAGGAGAAACAGCTTTTGGTGAAGCGGACTATATGGCGATTGCGGCCAAGGACGGACAATATGTAACAACGGACAGCGACACGCAGTTCCCGTACCAAAGGTTCCAAGTGCAGCTGGATCCGTCGGTGAAAGCAACCGATACCGTTGAGCTGAAGTGGCAGGGAGCTTCGCTGGAAGGACGCAAAGTAACCATGTACGCATGGGATGAGACCAAGCAGGAGTGGGAGAAGCTTGCCCAACATGTGGCGGGTGCAGAGGATTTTGAGCTGTACGCGACCTTCGAAGCCGGGAAATATGCCCGCTCGCACACCATCGATGTGCTGATTCAGGACGAAATCCCTCCTACGCCCGACGATTACGATTATTCCTTCGTTTGGATGTCGGATACGCAGTATTATTCCGAAAGCTATCCTCATATCTATGAGGATATTGTGAATTGGATTGCGGATAAGAAGGATGAGATGAACATTAAATATGTCATCCACACCGGCGACCTGGTTGATGAAGCGGATAAACCGATACAGTGGCAGCGCGCTTCGGACGATATGGCGGTGCTGGAGAAGGCAGGCGTTCCTTATGGGGTGCTTGCAGGGAACCATGACGTGGATCATAAGCTGGGCGCTTACGATCATTATTGGAATTATTTCGGCGAGGACCGCTTCAAGAAGCAGCCGACCTTCGGCGGGTCGTACGATAACAACCGAGGGCATTATGACCTCATATCGTCCCACGGCAACGATTTTATCGTGCTGTATATGGGCTGGGGGCTTGGCGACAAAGAAATCCAGTGGATGGACGATGTGCTGAAGCAGTATCCGGACCGGATGGCCATCTTGAATTTCCACGAATACCTGCTGGTGTCGGGCAACCGCGCGCCGATTGCCGATAAGGTGTTTGAGCGGGTCGTAGTACCGAATAAAAATGTCATTGCCGTCTTATCCGGGCATTATCATGACGCCGAGCTGCTGGTCGATGAAATCGATGACGACGGAGACGGCGTCAAGGACCGGAACGTATATCAAATGCTGGCCGATTATCAAGGCGGCCCCGAAGGGGGACAAGGATACATTCGGTTAATGCAATTTGATACGGATAACAATAAGCTCAATATTAAAACCTATTCCCCTTATTTGGACGATTACAACTATTACGATCCCGTGGAGTATCCAAACAAGGACGAATTTACGTTAACGCTCGATTTGCAGCCGAAGAAGAAGCGCGTAGCGACCGATTACATGGGCGTTAATGTGTATACGGATCAACGGATTGGCCAGGTGGAGCAAGTCGCGAGCGGCTCCAAGGCTGAAGTCGTCTGGAACCGTCTCCCGGCGAAGACCCTGCAGCAGTGGTACGCTGTCGCGGAGGATGATTTCGGCGGCCGCAGCGTCTCCGGGATTTGGAATTTCAAGACGGGACCAAGCAGCAATTCCGACGATGACGAAGAAAATAATGTCGGTCATGTTGGCTCTGGCCCGCAACAGCCTGCGGGACAACAGCCTGCGGGAGAGCAGCCCAAGCCGGACGAGGACGGCCGTCTGACCGTGAAGCCGACTCGGGAAGGAGCTGCAGCCAAAGCGGAGCTGAAGGCCGAGGAGCTCCATAGCGCATTCATACAGGCGGAAGCGCGAACGGACGGGCAGAAGACCGTTACGGTTAAGCTCGATGCCGTAGAAGGGGTACGGACATATGCGTTGACGCTCCCGTCGGCAGCGTTGATGCAGGATAATCCATCCCGGCGCATCGAGATTGTGTCGGCCGTCGGCACTGTTGTGCTCCCCGGCAATATGCTGACGGGACGCAGCGACAATTCATCCACCGTCACTTTAACGGTAGGCGCTGCCGATCAAGGCCGCTTGAGCGAGCAGGTCCGCGCGTCAGTCGGTGACCGTCCGGTTATTGAGCTGGAGATGAAGGACGGCGACCGGACGCTGGCTTGGAACAACCCGGATGTGAAAGTGAAGGTATCGGTTCCGTACAAGGCAACGCCGGAGGAAAGAAGCAAAAGCGACCATCTGGTCGTCCTGTACATGGATTCGGAGGGTCAGGCCCATGTGATAGCGAACGCCAAATACGATCTGGCTTCTGAAACGATCGTATTCGAGACGACCCACTTCAGTACGTACGCCGTTGCTCTGGTATTCAAAACGTTCGACGACTTGAACGGTCTCGAGTGGGCGAAGCGGCCGATCGAGGCGCTGGCCTCCAGAGACATCATCGAAGGAACGTCCGAGAAGCAATACTCGCCGGCCAAACCGACCACCCGGGCGGATTTTGTAACGCTGCTGGTCAAGACGCTCGGACTCGAGTCGAAGCAAGCGGCAGAAAACTTCAAGGATGTGCAGCCCGGGGATTATTATTACGAAGCGATCGCGGCTGCAAGGAAGCTGGGAATCGCCGAGGGCTCGGGCAACGATACATTCAGACCGAACGATCCGATTACCCGGCAAGACACATTTGTCCTAACCGAACGGGCGTTGAAGGCGGCGGAAGCGCCGATAATTAGCGGTGCGGCTTCGCTCGAAACGTTCGCCGACGGGCAGCAGATTGCCGATTATGCCAAGGAGGCTGTCGCGGGCATGGTGAAGGCTGGACTCATCGAGGGGAGCAATGGGCGCGTTGAACCGCTGGCGAATATAACGCGGGCCGAAACCGCCGTGCTCATGTATCGAATCTTTAAGAAAACAACCGAATAAGCTAAGGAATACAGCGTGTCCTCCGGTAGGACGCGCTGTATTATTTTTTCTTGCCGCCCGAAAGATTTCTTGAATTCCGCAAATTTTTTCAAAAAAATCTTGATATTCATATAATACCTAGTATAATACTTGGTATAAGGATTGAGTTCATATCAAATTTCCCGTTGGTTATCAAAAAAGGTATGGTGGAGCCGGAGCGCCTTTGATATAATGGTCATGAAAAGCTTTTCATGACAAATGACAGGTGAATCCGATGAAATCAACCATAAGAGATGTAGCGCGTATGGCCAACGTTTCTATTAGCACGGTATCCAGGGTATTGAATAATCCGGATCTGGTGGCCAAAGATAAGCGGGAAAAGATTTTGGAGGCGATCGAGCAGCTAAATTATACCCCTAACGCCTTGGCACGGGGGTTAATTCACAAAAGAACGCAGACGCTGGGGGTCATCATTCCGGACATCTCCAACTTATTTTATGCAGAGGTCATCCGCGGGATGGAAGATTCGGCGCATGAAAGCGGAAATAACCTGATTATTTGTAATACGGTTAACGATCAAGCTCGTCGATTGGCAAGCGTGAAGGTGTTAAGCGAAAAGCAGATCGACGGAATCGTCATTACAAGCGAGCCGATTTATCCGGACAGCTATGAACTGTTCCGGCAGTTGAATATACCGATTGTTTTGGCTGCCACGCATAGCTTGGAATACGAGATCCCTTCCGTAAGAGTGAACGACGAGCAAGCTGCGTATGATGCGACGGAGTATCTGATTCGCAAGGGACACAAGCGCATCGGCATGATTAGCGGGTCTACACTTGATCCGATATCCGGATTGCCGAGAATTCAAGGATTCATGAGAGCACTGCGGACACATGGTCTGGAGGCTGCACCGGAAATCCGCATTGAATATGCGAACTATCACTTTGAAGAAAGCTACGAGGCCATGAAAAAGCTGTATGCGAAATTCCCTGAGCTGACAGCGGTCTTCGCTTCAAGTGATGAGAGAGCGCTTGGTGCGATATCTTATCTGCACGAGAACCGGATTCAAGTGCCTGAGCAGGTTTCGGTCATCGGCTTTGACAACACGAGAATGGCGGGCATGAGCTACCCGAAGCTGACCACCGTTGCCCAGCCGTTGTACCAAATGGGGTTTCAAGCGGTCCGGAAGCTGGATCAGCTCATCAACGGCAAACAGCTGGAGGAGCTGCGCACGTACATGTCGCATTGGATTGAAGAACGGCATTCCGTGAGAGATATCAACATCAATTAGGTGAAAACCAAGTGAGCTAAAGCTCACGATAATCTGAAAAGCTTTTCAGCAAACGTTTCCATTTGTGTTGAAAGGGGTGATACACTTCTGCACGCCGCTCGATAGCTATAATTTCCATGCTCAAACCAAATAGGAGGCCAATCATATGTTGAAAAAAGCTCTGAGCACAACCCTTGTATTCTCGCTGGCAGCTGCTGCGCTGTCCGCCTGCGGTGGATCGAATCCTCAAGACCAGGCACCTGCCCCAAGCAGCACGCCTAGCGCTCCGGCTGCAGAAAATAAGCCGGCCGAGAAGGTAAAGATCGTATTCAGTCAGGGGGCCGACCAAACGGAAGGCACGAAGAAGCTGGTCGCCGCCTTCCAAGCGAAGTTCCCGAACATCGAGGTGGAAGTACGCGATTTCCCGAATGACTCCTCGCAAATGCATGATCAGCTTGTTACCATCCTTGGCGGTAAATCGGCTGAAATCGATGTGATCAATCTGGACGTCGTTTGGCCTGCCGAATTCGCCCAAGCCGGTTTCCTTCTTCCGCTCGACCGGTTGATCCAGGAGGATAAGGTCGACCTCACTAAATATCTGAAGGGCGGCATCGACGCAGGCTATTTCAACGGACAACAGTGGGCTCTTCCGCGTTATAACAATGCGGGGCTGCTATATTACCGCAAGGATATCGTGAAGGAAGTTCCGAAAACGTGGGATGATCTTCTCAAGCAAGCGGAGGCGTTGAAGGGGCAAGGCGGCACCAAATACGGTTTCGTAACCCAAGGGAAGCAGTATGAAGGGTTAACGGTCGGGTTTACGGAGCTCGTCAGCGCCTACGGCGGTAAAATTATCGACGACAAAGGCAATGTAACGGTGAATAGTCCGGAAGCTTTGAAAGGGCTGAAGAAGCTCATTGAGATTCAAAAATCTCAGTCCGTACCAGCCAATTTAAACACCTTTACCGAGAAAGAGACGCTGAATGCCTTCTTGGAAGGCAGCGCGGTGTTTGCCCGTCACTGGCCGGCGTTGTACGCACAGGCCAATGATCCGAAGCTATCCAAAGTTGCAGGCAATGTCGGTATTGCAGCGCTTCCGGCCGGTGACGCCCGTTCAGCAGCAGCTCTTGGCGGCTGGTTGGCGGCTATCAACAAATATTCCAAGCATCCGAAGGAAGCCTGGGAGTTCCTGAAATTTGCGGTCAGCCCTGAAGGGCAAAAAATCATTGCCGTCAACAGCACGCAAACGCCCACATATTTGTCTCTGTTTGATGATGCGGAGGTACAAAAAGCGAGTCCGTTGTTCGCGAGCCGCGACTTTGTCAACGGTCTAAGCAGCGCGATCCCAAGAACAATTACACCGCAATATGCCAAAATTTCCGGCCTGATTCAAGTCGAGGTATCCAAAGCGATCGCCGGGGAGCAAACACCGGAGCAGGCGCTGAGCAACTTGGAAAGCCAAATCAAGCAAGCTATTGGCAGCAAATAAACACATAATGAGTCTACAGCCTTCAAGGCACACGACTCTTCATTCATTTCGATTCTCGATATAGCTGTGACCGAAGGCGGTGTCTTTCGAAAATATGTTTAAACGAACGGCGTTTACCAAAGAGGCTCGGGTGGCTTACCTGTTGATTATGCCGGCCGCCTTGCTCATCTGTGCGATTGCCATCTGGCCGGTGCTGCGCTCCTTCTGGATCAGCTTATATGACATCCGGCTCAATGATCCGACAAAGTCGGAGATTCATGCGGAGTATGCCCTGAATATGGAGAAGTATACGGAGACCATGCCGATACTTCTTAGAATTCTTGGGGCGGAAGCTGCTGAAGGAGGAGCGGTTAAAGATCGCCTGGAGCCGCTGCGGCAGCGCGCGGAGGAGATGAAGAACGAGCTGGAGGCCGATCCGGCCTTTAAAGCCAGATATGAGAAGATTGATCGTCTGCTATTCGATTTTCAGCCGGTGCCGGAAGAGCTGAAGTACTTCGAGCTGGACCGGGAATTGGCGTTGAAGCTGAGGACGGAGCTCGGCGAGATGCTTCAGATCTTAAAGCAAGTGAAAGAGGAGGGCTTGATGAAGCGCCCCGACGATCCCATAGGGCTCATCGGGGCGCTAATGGGGACCTTCATGGAGCCTAACTTTGTCGGCCTGGGCCATTATAAGCGGTTTATCGCGGATCCGCGGTTATGGCAATCCATTGGAAATACCTCTTTATTTACGGTGTGCGCTGTATCGATGGAGATGCTATTCGGTCTGTTGATCGCCCTGCTTATCAACCGCTCTTTTCGAGGCCGGGGGCTCGTACGGGCAGCCGTTCTTATTCCTTGGGCGACGCCGACCGCGATTTCCGCCATGATGTGGCAGTTTCTGTACGACGGACAGAACGGCGTGATTGCCAGGCTTTTTACCGAAATTGGCTTGATCTCCGAAATGAGTACGTTGCTATCGACGAAAGCGGGAGCGATGTTCTCGATCGTGTTCGCCGATACATGGAAAACAGCTCCTTTCGTAGCACTGCTGCTGCTCGCCGGGTTGCAGACGATATCCGGGTCGATGTATGAGGCGGCTCAAGTGGACGGTGCGACGCGTTGGAAACAGTTTGTTCATATTACGCTGCCTTCATTGAAAACAACCTTCCTTGTCGCGCTGATGTTCCGTACGCTGGATGCCTTCCGTGTCTTCGATCTCATTTATGTGCTGACGGGGGGCGGCCCGGCGAATTCGACGGAGTCCATTTCGATTTATGCTTACAAAACGATGTTTGCCGAGCTTGATTTCGGAGCCGGCTCCGCGTTGTCTGTCATTGTGTTTTTGTGCATAGCCATCATCTGTATGATCTTTGTGAAGCTCTTGGGCGCTGACATGGTCAGCAAACGCGGAGGTTAGGAGGGGAAACCATGGCGAAAAAATCAGGTCTGCTTTTTTATGTCGGCATAACCATTTTTATTGCAGCGGTCATGTTTCCCTTTTTCTGGGTATTCCTGGCCTCCGTGAAAGAAACCGAGTATTTATATGGGCCGCATGCGTTCGATGTGATCGTGCCGGGCTACACCTTGGACAATTACGTGAGCGTCTTCGTCAACCATCCGTTCGGCCGTTACCTGTTGAACAGCTTGACGGTAGCCGGTTTGACGATGCTTTACAGCCTGTTTGTCGCGTCTTTTGCGGCGTATGCGATTGCCCGTCTTCAATTTTTCGGAAAAACGTTCTTTTTGGGTGTGCTGCTGGCGGTTTCCATGTTTCCGCAGATCGCTACGATTTCCCCGATTTTCCTGTTCATGCAGGCTACCGGGCTGCGCAACACGTATTTGGGACTTATTATTCCGTATACGACTTTTGCGCTTCCGTTATCGATCTGGTACATGACGACGTTTTTTCAAAAAATTCCGTATGAGCTGGAGGAAGCGGCCAAAGTGGACGGCGCCTCGATCATGCAGACGTTCCGCAAAATATTGCTGCCATTGGCAGCGCCAGGATTGTTCACGACGGCGATCATCGTGTTTGTGGACGCTTGGCACGAATTTTTCTTTTCTTTAACAATCAATACCAAAGAAAGCATGATGACCGTTCCAGTCGGCATTGCCATGTTTCAAGGAGAATTCACCTTCCCTTGGGGGGAAATTTCCGCCGCTACCATAACCGTGACGGTGCCGGTCGCGATCCTGGTGCTTCTGTTTCAACGGCAAATCGTATCCGGCTTAACTTCAGGCGCCGTAAAGGAATAATAGCTCGTGCAGCGATATAAAGAGGAGAGCGACATGAAAAAACCAAACATTCTGTTTATGATCTCACACGATACCGGACGTTATTTAGGCTGCTACGGTAAAGGGGTGGAAACGCCCGCCATCGATGCGCTTGCAGAGAAAGGGGTTCGCTTCGACAATTACTTTTGTCCGGCCCCGCAGTGCAGTCCGAGCCGCGCAAGTATTCTTACCGGCCAGTATCCGCATAATAACGGGATGATCGGTCTTGCACATTTGGGCTTTTCCATACGACCCGAGGTCACGACCTTACCGAAGGAGCTGCAGAAGCTGGGATACGAAACGGCGCTCATCGGCTTTAGCCACGAAACGATCGGCGAACCCGACAGCCGGCTGACGTCCTCGACCTACAAGCTGGGATATGAACGTGTGGAGCCGGTGCCGGGAGATCGTGGACCTCAAGTAGCTGAGCGGGTTGTACAATATTTGCAGGAAAAGGGTGCCTCTGCCGAGGGGAGACCGTTTTTTGCGTCGGTCGGTTTTTTTGAGACACACCGTGATTTTGACGAGTATGAAGCGGTGAAGGACCCCGCGGATCAAGTGACTCCGCCCCCATACTTACCCGATCACCCTCAGGTAAGAGAGGATTTTGCGCTGCTTCACGGTTCGGTGAAAGTACTCGATCAGAGTATCGGCCGCATTCTTCAAGGTCTGGAAGAAGCCGGTTTAAGTAAGGACACGCTGGTCATTTATACGACGGACCACGGGATTGCCTTCCCGCGGGCGAAGGGAACACTTATGGACGCCGGCTTGGAGACGGCCCTCGTCATGTATTACCCGGGTCTGATCGAAGGCGGGAAGGTCGTAAAAGAACTGCTCTGCAACGTGGACTTGATGCCAACGCTGCTTCAGCTCGTTGGCGGAGACATTCCGCAAGAGCTGGACGGGACAAGCTTCCTCGGATTGTTCAAGCCGGAAGCCGGCACTGTAAGCCGTGACCATTTCTTCGCGGAGCTGACCTGGCATGACTTGTATCATCCGATGAGAGGTGTTCGTACGCAGCAGTACAAGTATATCCGCAATTTCGAGGACGGCCCTTCCGTGTACTTGCCGCTTGATATTCATCGGAGCTTATCCGGCGAAATCGTGCGGGACGATTATTACGTTCCTAATGCTTTAGAGGAGCTCTATGATTTGGAGACAGATCCGTTGGAGCGTCATAATTTAGCTGCAAATCCCGACTACGCGAATGTTCTTCACGAGCTGCGGGGTAAAGTGGATGCCTGGATGAAGGAAACGCAGGACCCGCTGCTATCCGGCCGCGTCGCGGGATGGCCGGCCCCGGAATGGCAGGAGCAATTGGATAACGGCTCGGCGTATGCTTCGGAGAAGCGTTCGAAATGATCGCCATGAAGGGATAGAACGTACGTTACATGTGATTGCTCAGAAGCTGCGAGTCAAGCTCTATTGGGTGGTTCATTCTCTGGAATGAGCCTGCCTGATAGGGCTTTCGCCAGTTGCCCCCATAAATTTCATGGCATCAACAACAGTATCCGGCGACAAGCCTGAGCTTTCCGGATGAGACAGATGAGGGATGAAAATATTAGTATTGACAAATTCCAAGTAAGTCTATAAGATATAAAATTATATAAAACTGACTGACTAGTCAATCTTGAAGGAGTGTGTATTTGTTATTACCAACGATAACGATAAAAGTGCTTCAAAGCGGGATCTGCGCCGGGAACAGCTTTTGGCAATTGCGGTCGAGCGGTTTGCCAAGCATGGGTACCACAATACGAAGATATCCGATATTGTTGCCGATGCCGGCGTGGCGCAAGGAACGTTCTACTGGTATTTCAAGAGCAAAGAAGCGATCGGTCTGGAAATCATACGTTCCGGCCGGGAACGGCTGCTTCAAGTGATTGCGAAAGGCTACCGCAGCCAAAGCGGTTCCGTTTCAGAGATGGTCGAAGGCTCGCAGCGTCTCTTGAAGGATATTTTTCAATTTGCCGATGAAAACCGGTATTTTATGGAGCTGCTGCTAACCGGAGGTGAGGATGAATCGATTCGAAGAGCCTCTAAGGAAACGCGTATCGACATGGAGGAGGCGTTCAGGCGCAATATTGAAAGAGCGACTGAACTAGGGATGCTGCCCGGGTCAATGAATTTGCATATGCGTGCGGCACTATTAGTGAGTCTCATCGAAGGAGTTATAGCCCGTTGGCTGTTCGGACCGATCCATCCGAATTCCGACTTGGCACGCCTTACGGCGGAAGAACTGGCGGCTGAGACGGTGCGATTCGAATTTTTCGGCTTATTAGGGATCTAAGCAAATGAAGGCCCCTATTAATAGCCTAATAAGGAGGATAAGAGGGACTTGCTGGTATACTCGCTCCGGCGTTTAACAATGATGGTTCCTAGTCTCATCGGGATTATCGTAGTCACTTTCATCCTGACACGGGTACTGCCGGGGGACCCGGCTTTGATGATAACCGGTGAGCAGGCGCTTCCCGAGTTTGTGGAGAAGGTGCGTGAGCAATACGGATTTAATCAGCCTTTATATATCCAATTTTGGGAGTATATCAAGCAGCTGGCCCGAGGAGATCTCGGATACGCTTGGCATACGGGACATTCTGTGGCTTCCGATTTCGCCACACGGTTTCCCGCTACGCTCGAACTTACACTTGCCAGCATGGTGATCGCACTTATGGTTGCCATACCGTTAGGCGTCTTGGCTGCTGCCCGAAAAAATTCCGTGATTGACCATTTCACGCGAATTCTCTCCTTGATAGGCTCCTGCATGCCGATTTTTTGGCTTGGCTTGCTGCTGATCAGCCTGTTTTATTCGAAGCTTGGCTGGCTGCCCGCGCCGGTTGGCCGAATCAGCGGGGATATCAATCCGCCGACGCATGTAACCGGATTGTATGTGATTGACAGCTTGCTTAGCTTGGATATGGTGGCGCTGAAGGATTCCCTCCTTCATTTGTTGATGCCGGCTTTTTGTTTAAGCTTAGGCACGATGGCCATTGTGACCAAAATGATTCGAGCCAGCATGCTGGACGTCATCAAGCAGGATTTCATGAGAACGGCGAAAGCCAAAGGCTTGTCGGACGGTGCCGTCATTGCCAGGCATGGACTTATTAACGGCTTAGTACCGACCCTAACGGTAGTCGGGCTTCAGTTCGGATATCTTCTCGGCGGAGCGGTGATCACCGAAACGGTTTTCGTCTGGCCGGGTGTAGGCCAATACGTCACGGAATCTATTCTGGCGGCCGATTACGCGCCAATCCAGGCGATAACGCTGATCAGTGCCGTGTTATACGGAATTTTGAATCTAATAGTAGAGCTTTGGTATGGGGTGCTGGATCCGAGGGTGCGTTATGAATAAGCGAAAGCAAGCTATCGTCGTCATAAATCATGTATTGAACAACAGGTTAACGTGTATTGGACTGATTCTTGTACTCGTTTGGGTCGTGCTGGCCGTGCTGGCGCCTTGGGTCGCTCCTTATTTGCCTAACGAGCCTCAAACAGCAGATAAGCTGCTGCCGCCGAATGCTGCGCATTGGTTTGGCACGGACAATTATGGCAGAGATATATTTAGTAGAATTGTATATGGTGCTCAAGTCACCGTATGGACAGGATTCGTCTCCGTCGGCATCGCTTTTTTTATCGGAGTTCCGCTGGGAGCCATCGCCGGCTATTTTGGAGGGAGAAGCGGAAATATCATTATGCGCATCATGGATACGCTGCTTGCGTTTCCTTCGCTCATCCTGGCTATGGCCATTGCAGCTTCCATTGGTCCAGGGCTGTTCGGAGCGCTGCTGGCGGTCGGCATTGTCGGTATTCCTGAGTTCGCGCGACTGATGTATGGACAAACCGTCGTGATCAAGGAACGGGAATTTATCGAGGCTAGCCGGGCCTTAGGCGTCAGACATAGCGCTATCTTGTTCGGTCATATTTTTCCTAACGCATTCGCCCCGTTGCTGGTGCAGGTTACACTCGGTCTGGGATCCGCCGTACTGACGACCGCCAGTCTAAGTTTTCTTGGGCTGGGCGTACGACCGCCGACCGCGGAATGGGGGGCGATGATTTCCCACGGGCGCGATTATATCATTTCCGGCGAATGGTGGATGACGGTATTCCCCGGCATAGCCATCGCTACTACGATTCTCGGGTTTAATCTGCTTGGGGACGGACTGCGGGACATACTCGATCCGCACTCTCGTTCCTCGAAGGATAATAAATTCAGAGCAAAGAAGGAGTAGAGAAAATGAAACCAAACAAGCTTATTATGATCATTTCAGCAATATTAATTCTGGTGCTGGCGGCAGGCTGCACGAATAGCGCGAATCCGAAGCCGGGCGCGAATAACTCCGAGCAGCCTCAAGCTGGCGCGAATAACGATACGCCCGCTGCGGGTCAAACGATAACCATCGCCTACTCCCAAGGTGCAGGTCAAACGATGGATCCTCATGAAGCGGCAGATTTGACCTCGGCCTCCTATGCGTTTGCCTTGTACGATCAGCTGGTAACGAGCGGCACAGAAACCAAAGACGGGAAAACCGTAGGCCGTACGGATCAGATCGTGCCTTCCTTGGCTGAGAAGTGGACGATCTCCGACGATAAGAAAACTTATACATTCGTGCTGCGCGACGGCGTGAAATTTCACAGCGGCAACCCTGTGAATGCCGATGCGGTTGTATTCTCCTTCAAGAGACTTCAAAGCAAGGGCGAGAGCGGCAGCTTGTATAAGCTCTCGAACATCGAATCGTTTAAGAAAATCGATGACAAAACTGTAGAATTTAAGCTTGCGGCACCGAACCCGCTGTTCTTGAAATATTTGGCGACCTTTACCTTCTCGGTCGTTGATCCATCCGTCGTTGAGGGCAAGCCTGACGGTTATTTAACCCAGAACTCGGCAGGCTCGGGCGCATTCACCCTGGAGAAGTGGGACCCCGCCACGGAAGCCGTATTCGTAGCGAATAAAAGCTACTGGAAGGGCGCTCCGAAGGTCGACAAAGTGGTGGTGAAGTACGTAAAAGAAGCGTCGAACCGAGAGCTTTTCCTGGAAAAGGGAGATATTGACGTCGCTCTGGATATTCCGGCCAAGGATGTGGGGAGCTTATCCAAGAAGGATAACCTGGTTATCAGCTCCGAATCGACAAACCGCATCGTATATATGGGAATGAACGCGAATTTCA
Source organism: Paenibacillus sp. JCM 9796 (assembly GCF_055379675.1). Classification (NCBI taxonomy): domain Bacteria; kingdom Bacillati; phylum Bacillota; class Bacilli; order Caryophanales; family Paenibacillaceae; genus Paenibacillus; species Paenibacillus sp. JCM 9796. The sequence continues at coordinate 1,617,095 of NZ_AP043723.1, read as the reverse complement.
AGCCTTTTGACAACCTGAAGGTCAGACAGGCGATCAATTACTTGATTAATCAGGACAAATTGCTGCAGGATGTTGTCTTTGGTCAAGCCTCCAAGATGACCAGCTCCATCTCAAGCAAGTCTCCTGCTCATACCTCTGAAGGCTATGAATACAAGTATGATGTGGAGAAAGCCAAATCCTTATTGAAGGAAGCCGGCTACGAGAAGGGCTTTACGTTCGATCTGACCATTTCCTCCGCGACACAGGATTACGAGGATATTGCCGTACTGCTTAAGGCTGAGCTGGAGAAGGTCGGAATTACGTTGAATATTAATAAAGTGGCGCCGGCACAATACCGGGAGCTGACGACCAAAAAGTCGGTGCCTGCGTTCCTTGGCAAATATACGTCGCTCGTGAACGACCCGTCGTACCATTACGGATTTTTGCTGGACAGCAAGGGCGCTTCGAACTATGCTGCTTATAACAACCCTGAAGTCGACAGCCTGCTGGCTAAGGGCAATTCCGAGACCGATGAAGCTAAGCGCACTGCGATTTACAAGGAAGTTCAGAAAAAGATCACGGCCGATTCCCCATGGGCTTATCTGTACGAAAGCAATCTGATTGCAGGCTTCAATAAGAACGTGAAGGGGTATGTATTCTATCCGGATGAGATCATCCGATTTGCCTCGCTCTATAAATAATAAACAAGCCCCCGATTAACTTCGGGGGTTTTGCCGGACTTTACTCGTTACACGGGAGGCGAATATGACTAAGCTTTTGGAGGTTTATAACTTAAGAACGGAGTTTGCCGCCCCGTCGGGCTCGGTACGTGTAGTGGACGGTATCGATCTGTATTTGAATTCAGGAGAAACGCTCGGAATAGTCGGAGAATCCGGCAGCGGAAAAAGCATCACTTCGCTCTCCATCATGCGTCTTCTCCCGGAACAAGCCGTGATTACGGGAGGCGACATTCGCTTACAAGGACAGAACCTGGCGCAGCTGCCTGAGTCCGAGATGAGGAAGGTTCGCGGGAACCGGATCGCCATGATCTTTCAAGAGCCGATGACGGCATTGAACCCGGTGTTCAAAATCGGGAGACAGCTGGAAGAGGCGATACGGCAGCATTCAAACAAAGATAAGAGAACAGCCCGCAAGGAAGCAGTCTCTTTGTTGAGAGATGTGGAAATTTCGGCGCCTGAACAAGTGGCCAAGCTTTATCCGCACCAGCTGTCGGGAGGAATGCGTCAACGGGTGATGATAGCGATGGCTATGGCAAGCAGCCCGGAAATATTAATTGCCGATGAACCGACGACAGCGCTCGACGTCACGATTCAAGCCCAAATCCTGGACCTGATGCGTAGGCTCAAGCGGGAGCGGGGCATGGCGATCATGCTGATCACGCATGATTTAGGCGTTGTCGCCGAGATGTGCGACCGGGTTTCCGTGATGTATGGGGGGCAAATCGTCGAGGAGGGAGACGTCGCGAGCTTGTTTCGGGAGCCGAAGCATCCTTACACGGTGGGGCTGTTGAAATCGGTGCCCCAATTCACGGACGGCGAAAAGCGCCTATACTCGATTGCCGGACAGGTACCCCATCCTTCCGAATACCCGAAGGGCTGCCGTTTTGCGGAGAGATGCCCTTCCAAAATCGATATTTGCGAGATTGAGGAGCCGGGCACGTTCGACTTTGGAAACGGCCACCGGTGTAAATGTCATCTGTACAGGAGGGATACGCATGCCCCCGATGCTTGAGGTACGTGATTTGAAAAAGCATTATCCCGCTCGGAATGGAATATTCCGTAAAGGAGCCGGTACTGCTAAGGCGCTCGACGGCGTTTCCTTGTCCATTGAAAAAGGAGAGACCTTCGCGGTCGTCGGAGAGTCGGGCTGCGGCAAAACGACGTTTGGCAAAACGGTCCTGCGATTAATAGAGCCGACCGCAGGGAGCATTCGGTTTGACGGCACGGATATCACCTCATTAGGCCCGGAGCAGCTGCGTCAGCTGAAAACCGACATGCAGATTGTTTTCCAGGATCCGTACGGTTCGTTGGACCCCAAGTGGACCATTCAACGGACGCTGGAGGAGCCGCTTCGCACCCATTTGAAATTATCCGCTCAAGACATCAAGGCCAAGGTCGGCGAGATGCTGGAAGTCGTCGGATTAAATTCGCATCACGCTCTTCGATATCCGCATGAGCTGTCCGGAGGACAACGGCAGCGTATCGGCATTGCGCGGGCTTTGATTCTTCAGCCCAAATTCGTGGTTCTTGACGAGCCGGTTTCAGCTTTGGACGTATCCATACAAGCCCAAATTCTGAATTTGATGCAGGATCTGCAAAGCCGTTTGTCGCTCACCTACTTGTTCGTTTCTCATGATTTGTCGGTCGTTCGATTCATTAGCGATCGGGTCGGCGTCATGTATTTAGGCAGAATGGTAGAGATGGGGCCCACGGAGGAGCTGTTTGAGCGCCCGCTTCATCCTTACACCCAAGCGCTCATCTCGGCGATCCCCGAACCGGACCCGGACAAGCGCAGGGAGCGAATTGTGCTATCCGGGGATGTTCCCAGCCCGCGCAATCCTCCTTCGGGATGCGCTTTTCATACCCGTTGTCCGCTAGTTAAGCCGGAATGCAGGAACATACAGCCCGAGTGGCGGATGGTTGACGGGAACCGTTATATTGCTTGTCACTTATATGAGAAGAACAACAATTCCAATTGATTACCATGATCTCACAGGAGAAAGCGGGTTTTAAAGGATGCTCGTAACGACCAAATGGCAAGGCAAACGCTCATTTCAATCGGTAGGCCCTTCCGGGTTCAGCATAAGCATGGACGCAACGCCGGCTTACGGCGGAGACGGAGAGGGGGCGACGCCGATGGAGCTTCTGCTGGCAGGCTTGGCAGGCTGCATCGGGATAGATATTACGATGATTTTGAATAATTTCTTGCATACGGTGGAACACCTGGAGATCGATGCCGAGGGTTCCCGAAGAGAAGCGGCGCCCAAAGGCTTTAACGCCATCGAGCTGACGGTAAGGGTCGATGGGACGATCCCCGACTACCGCGTGTGGAACGCCATCGAGTTGGGAAGCAAAAAGTACTGCTCTGTGTCCGATTCACTGAATGCGGATATCACGTACAGACTTATTCTTAACGGAATTGAAGTGCCCAATCCTAAAGCGCTGCCGCAATGAGCGAATAGGTAACTCTACAAGCAAAATAACCGGCTGTTGCAGCCGGTTATTTTGCTTTACCTTGTAAACCGCTGATTAACCGGATGAGGTTGTTTTAGTTGAGACAAACACCCGCGCTGCTCATGGTACTAATAATCCGAGTAAACCGATTGACATTTACACATATTGAGTTAAAATAACCTTAACAGGTTTTGAAAGAGTCCAATGATAAGGGGGGAATTGAAAATGAAGACAGTTGCGATCATCGGAGGCAGTCAAACCGATACCTACAAAAAAATGGGTGAAAAGCGCGGTTTGATCGTCGTGCATCATAATGGAAAGACGGGTGGAGGCTCTGTAGAAAACTATTTTCAACGAATCATTAATAAAGCCGATGTTATTATAATCTTAAAAGGAGCGATCAAGCATACTTCGATGTGGGCCGTGCGCGAGCTCGCGGAAAAAAAGGGTAAGAAAATCGACTATCATGATGGCTTCGGTGCATCTGGAGCGTTAGAGAAGGCTCTACAAATAGTTGGATAATGAAGTTCAATAAAACCCCGCCAAAGGAGATGGCAGAAATAACCTGTTTATTAACGCCGTAGACCCTATTCCAGTGCAGCTGGAAGAGGGTCTATTCATCTGTGGACGAATGACTGTTCAGTCCGGCAACGAAGAACCCGTTCAACCGTTCCCCTTCTGGATCTCCAGCTTCAGCAGATTGAGGAATTTCTTGGCCGCGGGAGACAGCGGTTTATCCTTGGACCGGATCCAGCCGAAATACGTTCTGTGCTTTTGCTCGAAATCCGCGATGTCGACGGTAATGATATCCCCGTTGATGATGTAGGGATCGTAATGCACGATATTGCTGGTCCCGATGCCGATGCCCAGGCCTTCAATGGTCGCCCTTTTGATCACATCATTGCTGTCCGTTGTGAACAGGATCTTAAACGGCCCGTATTTGTCGGATAATTCCTTGACGAACTGTTTCACATTCTCACTCTTGTACAGGACCAGCGGATATTTCGCCAATTCCTCCGTAGTGATCGTACCGTTGAAGGCCAGAGGCGTATTTTTCCCTACATACACCTTCATCTTCGCTTCCAGAAGCTTCTCGAAATAAAAACTTTCATACGTTTTCAGCAGATCCTCAGGAATGGTGATCAGGCCAATCTCGGCGTGCTGCAGCCTTAAATCCTCGAGAATATCGCTTGTTCCTTTTTCGTTGATTTCGATATGGATATCGGGGTGATCGCTTCTAAAGGCTAACAGGGTGTTGAACAGCAGCATCATCATGTTGGGAATGACCGAAATTTTCAATTCGCCGGTTATCAGGCTTTTATGCATGTGTGCTTCCTGCCTCAGCTCCCGCAGATTGCTTAAAATTTCATAGGCTTTCTTAATGATCACTTTGCCTTCATCGGTTGGGTAGGTTCCCATTCGTGACCGGTTGAAAATTTTAATGCCCAGCTCCTCTTCGAGACTGGTAATCGACTGGCTGATTCCGGATTGCGAAATATGCAGTTTTTCCGCCGCGATCGATATTGAACTCGTTTTGGCCACTTCAACGATATATTCCAATTGTTCAATATTCATCGTCTTACTCCCCGTATGAGTTAATAGTGCAGTATGCCTTCATCATACCATATTTCATGACATGGATTGCCGTCATGCAAGCTGCCCGGCCTGATCCATAACTTCTGCTTAACTAAAGATCACTATTATTAATTTTACATTAATTGCATTAATGCTATAAGATAAATCCATCCTTATGTAAGGGCTTTCAGTTTACGATATCGACTTAAGTGTAAGGGCTTGGAAAATGATCAGAGGAGCGATGGCCGTGAAAAAATTGATAAACAACCCGGAGCGGGTTGTAGATGAAATGATAGAAGGCTTCATCCATGCATTTGGAAACGATTATACCAAAGTGGACGGCATAAACGGAATTGTCCTTAAACACAAAAAAGACAAAGTCGGCCTTGTCATCGGGGGCGGCAGCGGTCATGAACCCCTGTTTCTCGGTTATGTGGGTGAGGGTTTGGCGGACGGGGCGGCGATCGGCCATGTGTTCGCTGCGCCGACTCCGAGCACCATACAAGGCGTAGCCAAAGCGGTCGATTCGGGCAGGGGTGTCCTGTTTCTGATCGTGAACTATGCCGGGGATGTGCTGAATTTCGAAATGGCGGCGGAGATGCTGGACATGGAGGGGCTGACAACCGCAACCGTACCTGTATATGACGATGTGGCCTCCGCGCCGCCGGAAAGAATCCATGACCGGAGAGGCGTTGCCGGATTCCTGTTTGTCCTCAAAGTCGCAGGAGCCGCAGCCGACCAGGGACACAGCCTGGATGAAGTCGTGCGGATCGCCCGGAAAGCAAGCGAGGCCACCCGCTCCGTATCCGTTGCGCTGTCACCGGGTACCATACCCGGCTCGGTTAAACCGTCGTTTACGCTCGCGGACGACGAAATCGAATTCGGCATGGGCATCCACGGCGAGCCTGGCATCAAACGAACAAAGCTGATGCAGGCGGACGAACTGACGGACAACATGCTGGATTACATGCTGGATGATCTTCCCTTCGCCAGCGGCGATGAAGTCTGCGTGCTGGTCAACGGTCTCGGCTCAACGACGCTTATCGAACTTATGATCGTCAATCGCAGAGTGTCCCGGGTTTTGGCCGGGCGCGGCATTGCCATCCATGACACTGTAATCGGAAATTATTGTACAACGATGGAAATGGGAGGCGTTTCGATCTCGCTGATCCGATTGGACGACGAGCTGAAACGGTATTACAACCATCCCGCACAATCCTCTTTTTATCATAACATGCACAGACAGGAGCGATGATCGTGGAGAACACGTTAAACGTACAGATGACCTGTGATTTGTTCCGGTTTGTCGGCGAGAGGATCATCGAAAGCAAACCGATCCTTACGGAGGTTGACGGTGCCATCGGCGACGGCGATCATGGCATCGGCATGTCTATCGGTTTTACGGCGGCCATCCAGAAATTGAACGAAACCGAGATGACGAGCATCAACGATATTTTCAGAACGATCGGCATGTCCATGATCAACTCCATGGGCGGCGCGTCGGGCATCATCTTTGGCACCATGTTTACAGGCGGCGTGAAAAACATGCCGGTCATGGACCGGATCGATTTGGAAACGCTGTCAACCATCATGGAAAATGCGTTGAAAGCGGTCAAGGAACGCGGAAAGGCCGATCTCGGGGATAAGACGATGATTGATGCTCTGCAGCCGGCCGTTGCCACGCTGCGGAAATATGCGGATAAATCCGCCAGTTTGCTAGACGCGCTGAAGGCAGCGGAAGAAAGCGCGCGAGTCGGCGTGGAGAATACCAAGCAGTATGTATCCAGGTTTGGCCGGGCGAAAGCGCTGGGAGAGCGGGCGATCGGACACCAGGATGCCGGAGCCACCTCCGTCTGGATCATTTTCCGCGCGATGGCCGCCTGGATCGAAAATAGGAAAGCTGTCAGCAGCTAATGGACAAGGAGATGTCAAGTATGAGCATAGCCCCTAAGTTAATCGATACGGACGTACACAATTCGATGGCCGACAGGAAGGACCTGCTTCCGTATTTGCCCAAAGCGTGGCATCAGCAATGGATGGAGTACGGTTACGGCATGGAAGGCTCCAAAACCTGGTCTCCTGTAGGCGTGCTGCGCAAAGACGCCGTTCCTGACAACGGCGGTACAGTGGCAAGCGATCCTTACTTCGTATTGAAGGACCATATATACAAATACGGCATCGATTACGCGATCTTAACCGGCACCCCGTACATGAATGCGATTTCGCTCTGCTACGATCCGGACTATGGCAATGTGCTCGCGTCGGCGCTGAACGACTGGACTGTGGAAACGTGGTTGAAGGCGAGCCCTCATTATAAAGGCTCCATTCATGTGAACCATTCAGATCCGGCTGCGGCCGTCAAGGAAATCGAACGGATGGCCGGCCATAAAGATATGGTCCAAATTATTATGTGCAGCGCTGCAAGAGTGCCGTACGGTCAGCGGTTCTACCATCCGATCTATGAAGCTGCCGAACGGCACGGACTGCCGGTTGCCGTTCATCCCGGCTTGGAAGGCTTGGGCCCGACCTATCCTCCTACCCCATCCGGCTATCCGACGCGGTTTATGGAATGGGAAAACGTGCTTCCCCTCAACTTTATGACGCACGTGAACAGCCTGGTCTGCGAAGGGGTATTCGAGAAATTCCCGGCATTCAAATTTGTCGCCATTGAAGGCGGCGTATCCTGGCTTCCGCATCTGATGTGGAGGATGGACAAAAACTACAAGGCGCTCCGGGATACGGTTCCCTGGCTGAAGAGACTGCCGTCCGAATATATCAAGGAGCATATCCGGCTGACTACGCAGCCGATCGAGGAGCCGGTCAGCCCGGAACATCTGGTGCAAATCTACAAAATGAGCGGTGCGGAGGATGTCGTCATGTATTCTTCGGATTACGCGCATTGGGATTATGATCCCCCTAAGGTAGCGCTTGCCCCCTTCCCCAGGGAGATGAGGGAGAAAATAGGTGCCGGAAACGCGATGGAGCTGTACGGATTGAAGGAAGCGGTTTCAACAACCGTGTAGAGGAGGACGTAGATGAACAAGTACGCAGCTGCCAAGGTCGCCGAGTTGGCGGAGCGCGGCCGGAAGGTCGTTACAGTGAATGGAATCGAAATCGGGATTTTTCTTGTAAACGGGCAATACTTCGCTTGGCGCAACATGTGCCCGCATGCCTACGCGCCGGTATGTGTCGGGATGGTGTGCGGTACCCACCTTCCGTCAGATGTGTATGAATATGAATTCGGACGCGAACAGGAAATATTGCGCTGTCCCTGGCACGGATGGGAATTCGACCTCCGTACAGGGGAGCATCTGGTGAATAGCGGAACGAAGCTCAGGGGATATCCCGTGGAGCAGGACGGCGAGGACTTATATTTGGTATTCAAATAACGACAAAACGCATAATCGCCTGCAAGAACTGCATCGGTGATTACCTGGAGGTGCCTGCATGCTGGAGTTAACGGATGTGAGCAAGCACTACGGCGGCATTAAAGCCGTCGATAAGGTGAGCTTCAAAGTTTATCCGAACGAAGTCGTAGGTCTGATCGGGCCCAACGGATCAGGAAAGACGACCATGATGGACCTGATTTCGGGGCATACCCCTCTGACAAGCGGCCACATCGTATTCAACGGCCAAGATATTACGCGTCACAACGCGACGAAGATAGCCCGTGCCGGTATTCGGAGAACGTTTCAGACAACAAGCCTTTTTAAGGACTGTACGGTATTGGAGAACTTGTCCATAGCCTCCCATCTCGAGGACAAGCGATCATTGTTTCATGTGACGACACGCAAACAAAGCCAGCTCAACATCGAGCATAAATCGCTTGAGCTGCTGGAGTTCGTCGGGATCGACAGCGCCTATGCGGACCGGTCCGTATCGGAGCTTAGCACGGCGGATCAGCGGCGGCTTATGGTCGCGATGGCGATGGTCGGCGATCCGGCCTTCATTCTGCTCGATGAACCGTCGGCAGGGATGATTGTCGGGGAGCGCGACGATTTTCAACATCTCCTTCTGAAAATTAAAAACCGGGGCATCTCCATCCTGATTGTTGAGCATCATATGCGCTTGTTGTCCAAAATTTGCGACAGGATGGTTGTGCTGAACTTTGGAAAAGTGATAGCCGACGACAAACCGGAGATCGTCCAGCGGGACCCGGTCGTCGTTGAAGCCTATCTGGGAAGGGGAAGTGCAGCTCATGCTTACGGTTGAAAATTTGCATGTTTCCTGGGGAAGCCTCGAGGTGCTGCATGGGATCAGCTTCACGGCGAAGGAAGGCCAGACAACGGTTGTGCTGGGCCCGAACGGAGCGGGAAAAACATCGACGATGAAGGCGGTACTGGGACTGGCCCGAATCACCCGGGGGTCCATTACATTCAACGGCGTGGACATTACCCGCATGTCTCCGCGGGAACGCATTCTGCAGGGGATTGCGCTCTGTCCGGAAGGAAGGCAGGTGTTCCCCACGCTTACGGTTAAAGAGAACCTGGAGCTGGGCGGGTATCTCCGGTCGGACGCATCGGCCATCCGGAGCGATGTGGAAAGGCTTGTCGAATGGTTCCCGATTCTGAAGGATCGCTGGACGCAGCCGGCCGCTAACTTGAGCGGCGGGGAGCAGCAGATGCTTGCCGTGGCGAGAATGCTCATGTCGCGGCCCCGGATGGCGCTGCTGGATGAGCCGTCTCTGGGGCTGGCCCCTATGATGGTCGAGAAAATCGGAGAGATCGTGAACAAGATCCGCGATGAAGGTACGTCCGTTCTGCTGGTGGAACAGAATGCCAATATGGCTTTATCGGTTTCCGATTACGCTTATGTCCTGGATGCCGGTTCCATCGTGAAGGGAGGGTCGACCGAAGAGGTGAAGACGGATTCGATCGTACAAAGCGTTTATCTGGGTGTCTAGCCTTACAAATCCATTAAAGGGGAACAAACATATGAAAAAAACAAGGCTGGTTATGATTGTAGCATTGTTGGTTTCTGTATTTGCAGCGGGGTGCGGGAACTCGTCGTCGTCTTCTTCCGAACCGACGATCGTCATCGGGGAGACCGAGCCGCTTTCCGGACCGCTTGCCGTTTATGGCGTGCCGCAAAATAACAGCATCAAGCTCGCCGTCAAACATATCAATGAGCGGGGCGGAATCGACGTCGGGGGGAAGAAACATAGGATTGAGCTGGTTTCGCTCGACGATCAATTCAACCCGACAACCGCACTTAGCAATATCAAGAAAATGGTGGAGCACGAGAAGATCCAGTTTCTCGTCGGTTTCATGAGCGGCTCCTCGGTAATGCCCGCCTTTCCTTACATTAAAGAAAATAAGCTTCCGACCCTTGTCGGCGTAGCTCCCGACAAAGCGATCACGGCAACGAACAACCCCTACGTCTTCCACGTCCGCCCGCCGAGTGACTTCACGGGCCTGACGAGCGGAAGGTTTATCGGCGAAGAGCTGAACGTAAAAACGATGGCTGTGGTCGGTACGACCGCCCAAGGGTTCTTCAAGGACCTGATCGAGGGTGTACAGCAGGGGCTTCAATCCACCGGCGGCAGCATCACAACGGTACAGGGCTTCAAAGTCGGAGATCAGGATATTACGGCACAGCTGACAGCGGCAATCGCGACGAAACCGGATGCCATTTACGTCGGGGCCGACGTAGAATCAGCGGCGTTCGTCTATAAACAAGCCAAAGAATTGGGATATAAGGGCCGACTGCTCGGTTTCAACGGAGGCTCGAAGGCACAGTTTGAGAAAATTGTTTCCGCCGATGTGCTCGAAGGCATCTACGACATGATTCCGGCAGAAATCAATCCGTCCGATCATTCGATCAACGGTCCGTACGCGCAGACCTTCCTGGATAAATATAAAGCGGAATATAACGTGGAAGCGCCGCCAAGCACCGGCTACGGTTACGATCTGATGAACATTCTGGCCGCGGCGATCGAGCAGGCTGGAACGACGGACGCGGATGCGGTCGTGAAAGCGCTGAACGAGATGCCGGTTCCGAAAGAGCATATGACGATGAAATGGATCCCGGTGGAAGGCAAGATGTTTGACAAGAACAATCAGGCCTATGTGCCGAATGCAAGCTTCGTATGGACGGGCGGAGATAAGAAGGTGCATAAAGAAATGAACAGCCCTGTCCAAGAATACTCGGAAGGATTGGCCAAAATCAGAAACGCGTCCAAGTAAACAAAAGCGAAGATGGCCGGGCCGCCGATACGCTTCGGACGGGTCCGGCCAAACGAACATAGGCTTCGAACGGAGGGACTATATTGAATGAGCTTTTGCAGCAGTTGGCGAACGGGTTGGTCATGTCCAGCCTGTACCTGCTCCTTGCGTTAGGTTTGTCTTTGGTATTCGGGGTTCTGCATATTCCTCATTTTGCATTCGGGTCGGTCGCGGTGCTCGGCGGATATTTCGGCTTGGTGTTTATCAATCGGATGGGCTTTCCCATCTGGATATCCATCCTGCTGGCGATCGCGATTTCAACGGCAGCGGGCATTCTGCTGGAGCGGCTCCCGTACAAGAACGCGAATGAGCTGCCTCCCCTCAATATATTTATTATTTCACTGGGACTGATGACGTTCCTGAATAATACGATGCAGCTGATCTTCGGGCCGGACCAGTTCCAGGTCAAATTGGACGCGGGCGGCATGATCAAGCTTGGTCCCGTTATGCTTACCGAACTGCGCTTGATTCTGATCCTGACCGCAATCAGCATTACGGTGGCGACAGCCGTTATTTTGAAGAAGAGCAAGCTGGGCACAGCGATTCGTGCCGTCGCCGAGAACCGTGAAGCAGCCCTGCTGATGGGCATCAGCATCAAAGGCATATCGGCATTTGTATTTGGCTTTGCCTCCGCTGTAGGCGCCCTCGTCGGCATCTTGTATGGAGGATTGTATTCCCTGGTCCCGACCCGGGGCAACGATCTGATCTTTTTCGGTTTTGCGGCGCTCGTATTGGCCGGAATGGGCAACCTCATGGGAACGATCATATCCTGTTTGATCATCGGCATCTTCCAATCTCTGACCATCGGATACATTTCGAGCCATTATTCAACCGTAGCGGTTTTCGTGATGATCATTCTGGTTCTTGTGTTTAAGCCGATGGGGTTGTTTGCCAAGGAGGTCAGGCGATGAAAACGATCCTGAACCGCGGCTCCCTGCTGTCGATCGCCCTCGTCCTTCTGGCCGCCTTGATCCCTCTGTTCACCACGTCTTCTTATTACCAGGGCCTTTTCATATTAACGTTCATATGGATCGTGGTGAATCAGGGCTTAAACATTATTCTTGGATTTACAGGCTATACGTCGCTGGTGCAGGGCGGACTGTTCGGCGTCGGAGCCTATATAACGGCTATTTGCGCGACTACGTTCGGCATGAACGTTTGGTCCGCGGCACTGATCGCCATCGCGGGCAATGGTCTGATCGCTTTGACGCTTGCCTTAATTGTGTTTCGGACCAGCGGTCATTTCTTTGCGATTCTGACATTGTCGATGTCCCTTATTCTGGATGAGCTTTTTCATAATCTGGCCATTACCGGCGGGAATCTCGGAATCTCCGGAGTACCCGGCTTGTTCCCGAGCTCATGGCCGAGAGAGACCTACTATTATTTCGTGCTGGCGGTCATGCTGCTCGCAATCGCATTCGTAGCCTGGCTGCGCAAGTCGCGACTCGGTTACGGACTGCGCGGCATCGGCTCGAATGACAGGCTGGCGGCCAGCGTAGGCGTTCCGCTGTATGTGTACAAGACGGCCTCATTTGTATTGTCGGCTTTGTTTGCCGGCGTGGGCGGGGTTTTGTACGTCTATTTTACCGGGTTTGTCAGCCCGGCGCCCTTCAACGTCGCGGCATCGATGGCGTGTCTGCTTGCCGTTGTCATCGGCGGTTCGGGAACGCTGCTCGGCCCGGTATTGGGATCGATCCTGCTCGTGTTTTTACCGGCCTGGCTGCAAAACTTCCAGGATTACCAGTTGACCATCTACGGCCTGGCCGTCATCTTAATCATCCGGTTTATGCCGAAAGGGCTGGTTGGGCTAGGGCGTTATTTCAAGCGGAATAAAGCGGTGCCGAAACCGGCAAAAACAGGCGGCGAGGAAATATCTCTGCAACGATAAGATACTGTTCGAACAGCAAAAAAACTTATGATCATGAGGTCATAAGTTTTTTTTATTTCTAAATCTTGAAATTGTAGTAGAAAGTTGAAAGCGCCCAGCCGGCCATATGGATGATTAAAAGCATGGCTAATACGGCTTCAATAGCGTTCCCTTTCAACTGGATTTGGATTGCGCGCAACGTTTAATAAATCTCACCTTTTTTCAGCAATTCTGATTAAATTAACAGCAATATCCGTTATTTCAATGGCTGACATGTGTGGTATTATTGATCACGTAGCAGTCGTTTTATGTCGAATCAAATATACAAATAGTACTATTGAGGGGTGGTACTGATTTCTTTAATAATTCACACTCCGACGAATCTTGCTCTCCGAAGAAATGGAATTTATGTTCGAGCGGATCAAAGCGAATGGCAGTATAATTGGCCGGTTCATACGCATGAAGGCTTTGAAATTTATTATTTCATTCGCGGGAGCGCCAATTACATTATCGGTGAGGATATTTATGATTTGTCGCCAGGTGACATGCTGCTATTTCGCGGCAGCACGATTCATAGAGTGAATCCTGCGAAAGACGTTCCCTATGTCCGGAGTTATGTTAACTTTACGGAATTGTTTCTCAAGGAGCAATTACCGCCCGAGATGTATCAGAAATTGTTATCGTTGTTTGACGCCCCCGGCGGCTTGCTGATTCGCTGGGCACTCGACGAGCAAGGTGAAATTGAGAGCGGTTTCCGACTTTTGCAGCAAGAAATTGAACGCGAAGCGTTCGGATACGAAGTGATTCTGAAGACGTATCTTGCGCAATTGTTAATTAAGATTTACAGGAAGTCCAAGCATCTGGTCGAATTTTCGCCTACTGAACAGCCGTCCCATAGTCAGGCGAATGTAAGGCGAATTTTGCAGTACATTAACCAGCATTTCACAGAAAACATCACGCTGGCCGATCTTTCGAAAGCGCTCCATTTGAACAAATATTACATTTGTCATTCTTTTAAGGAAGTCACGGGATACACGGTTAACAATTATTTGATGAGCAAGCGGATTGAAGAGGCCAAGAAGCTGTTGCTGACGACGAATGAACCGGTTAGTGCTATCGCAGAAAAAATCGGCTTCAACACTTCGGTGCATTTCAGCCGTTCGTTTAAGCAGTATGCCGGAGTGTCGCCGCAAATTTTTCGAAAAGTAAGCGTTAGCAAATGACCATGTTGATTATAAGAGGGAGTTGATTGCAATGAGAAAAAGCTTCAAATTTGTATCGGTTACTCTGGTTTTGGTTATGTTAGCCTTGATGTCTCTTGCTTGCGGCAAGAAAGACGACGATCCTGCAGCTTCGGACGGCAAGAAAAATGCGACGCTTGATTTCGTATGGTTCTCGGATGGTGTCGAAGGCGGAGTCATGAAGGACATTATTAAAGATTACGAAGGAAAAAATCCCAACATTAAAATCAATTTAATTGAAATTGCTTACAAGGATTTATCGACCAAAATGAAGACGATGGTCGCCGGAGGAAAGCCGCCGGCACTTGCGCGGATCAGCACAACTGAGATCGGGGCGTTCTCCAATCAGGCGTTGGATCTCGCAACTTATGTCGGAGGCGTCGATAAATTTACAGAGCAATTTATCGATTCCATTAAACCTTATTACGTGGTCGACAATAAAGTTATTGCCGCTCCGATGGATGTGACGGCAAACGGATTGATTTATAACAAGACGCTTTTTGACAAAGCCGGAGTGAAGGTGCCTACTTCTCCCGATGCTGTATGGACTTGGGACGAATTCAGTGCAGCTTTGAAGCAGGTTATGGAAAAGGGCGGAGCCAAATACGGGATGGTATGGGACTTCACGCCACATCGCTGGTCCACGCTGCTGTACCAGTTCGGCGGCAGCATGATCAGTCAAGACGGCACGAAAGCAACGATTAACAATGAAGCGGGCGTTCAAGCGGCCGAATATTTCAAAAAGCTGCATAAGGATGGCGTCATGCCGATTTCCGTTTGGCTCGGCGGCGAAAACCCGAACAACCTATTCCGTTCCGGTACGGTAGCCGCACATTTGGCCGGAAACTGGATGGTCAGCAACTACAAAGACATTACCAACTTCGAGTGGGGCGTAACGTATATGCCGAAGGCGAAGCAGCGCTCCTCCGTTCCTGGCGGTAAATTCGTGATGGCCTTCAAAAACTCCGGTGTAGAGAAAGAAGCGGCGAGCTTCATCGAATACTTGTCCAGCAAGGAAGTGAACTCGAAATTTAATAAAGAATCTTTGTTCATGAGTCCGCGCAAAGACAGCAGCAAGCTGGATTATGCATTCGGCAAAGAGATGTTCGAAGTATTCGCTAACGAGTTGAATAACACGGCTCCAGCCGCAGCTGAAGATTGGTCCAAGCAAGGCATCGTTCCGAAATTCAGCAACGATTTGAAAAATAATTTGGTCGAGGTCATCACCGACAAATCAACGGCCAAAGAAGCTATGGATAAAACAGCTAAAGCGATCGACAAAGCCATTAGCGACGATAAGAAAGACGATAAAAAATAATAGGTTGAAGGCTGCTGCGATAGGCGGCAGCCTTTGATTTTTATTAGGAAAGGGGAAGCAATAATGTCAGCGCATGCTATGGATACCGGGATGAAGAAAAAGTCGCGGCCGAAAAAAAAGCTACAACTAGCTCCGTATTTATTTGTCTTGCCTAACTTTTTGATTTTTTCCGTGTTTATTGTGATCCCGACGCTTATCGGTTTTGTATATTCCTTTCACGAGTACGACGGGTTAAATCCGATGAGCTTTGTAGGTATCGATAACTACAAAGAAGTATTCGCCAATGAGGAGTTCTGGACGGCCCTGAGCAAGACCGCTTTGTATGCGGCCACTGTGGTGCCCGGTATTTATTGCTTATCATTGGCCGTAGCGATACTGCTTATTCAGCAAATTAAGCTTAGGGGTTTGTTCAGAGCCATTTTTTATTGGCCGACTATGATTTCATTCATCATTGTCGGTTTGACCTGGAAATGGATTTTTGGAGATTTCGGTATTTTAAATTATGTGTTAACCCTTGTCGGAGCGGAGCCGGTTCACTTTCTATCTGATCCGACTTATGCCAATCTGTCGGTTATTGTAGCGACCCTGTGGTCGCGGGTCGGGTTTTTCATGGTCATCTTCATGGCCGGTCTGCAGGTCATCCCGAACGATTATTACGAAGCGGCGCATCTCGACGGCGCATCCAAGCTGCGTTCCTTCTGGAGCATCACGCTGCCTCTTCTGAAGCCAACGAGCCTGCTGGTCATCATGATTTCGTTAATCGACGCGTTTAAGGCGTATCCGCTGATGTTCGCTCTTACGGGCGGCGGTCCGGGAAGAGAGACGACATTTATCGTTCAATATATTTATGAGATCGGCTTCGCCAAGCAAGAGCTCGGTATGGCAAGCTCCATGTCGGTCGTATTGTTCGCGCTCATTGCCGTTTTTACCGTCGTGCAATTCAAGCTCTCCAAAGGAGGCGCAAACTAATATGGAAATGAAACCGCTGGTTAGAATATCGGTGTATACGCTGTTAATTGTTTTTGGATTGTTTTGGTTGTTTCCGGTACTTTGGGTCGTACTCTCGGCTTTCAAGACGAACACGGATCTGTATAGTTTTCCTCCGAGCCTTTTTCCGAAGACCGTGACGTTTGAGCATTTCATCGCTGCCTTTGATAAAGGGAACTTTGGGGCTTATTTCATCAACAGCACCATCGTCACCGTTTCTTCGACGCTGCTGCTGCTGCTTATCAATTCTATGGCTGGATTCGCCTTGGCCAAGTACCGATTTAAAGGCGATACGTTCCTCTTGGTCGGATTTATTTCCACCTTGATGATTCCTCTGGAAGTCATCATGATTCCGATTTTTAAGGTGATCAGTTTTCTCGGGCTGTACAACAATTTGCTCAGCATCATTATTCCTCCAGCGGCAACGCCAACAGGTGTGTTCCTGCTGAGACAATATTTGCTTTCCGTTCCGGATGAACTGCTGGAAGCGGCGCGGATAGACGGCGCATCCGAGTGGAGGATCTACTCGCGAATTATTTTGCCGGTCTGCAAGCCAATCCTGGCGGTACTGGCGATCTTCTCCTTCATGTGGCGTTGGGATGATTTCTTGTGGCCGCTGATCGGGATCAGTGATCCTTCCTTGTACACGATTCAACTCGCGCTTTCCAATTTCATCGGGGAGTTCAATGTGGATTGGGGCAGTTTGCTTGCGATGTCCGTAATTACGATGATACCGGTTCTTGTCGTGTTCCTGATGTTCCAGCGCTATTTTGTCAGCGGCATGGTAACTTCGGGGATGAAATAAAGGATCATGAATCATAACAACTTGACCGCCGCAGCTATGGAGGCTGTGGCTATTTTTTCTCGATAGCAAGGTGTATGGAACAAATAAGGGGAAGCGGCAATTAGGGGACAATATCGGTTAAATATATAGCAACAATTGCAAAGTAAAAAAACGAGGAAATGCTATGATGAATATAAGATCCCGGTTAATTCCGTTGGGACGAACTTGGTTGATCGTATAACAGAATGATTAACATGTATCGGATATTGTGGTGGATATCAAAATGGTTTGGTAGGGAAGGGGTAAGGAATTATGCTGGTAAGCAACACATTACTGCAGGTCATCGAAGGGCATAATTATTTGGATCTCATTACAAATGCAGCCAGATACCGAATTATTTTGATGAAAGACGAGGTGATTCGAATCCGGTGCTCCTTCGACGAACAATTCGTTGAAGAGGCTTCCTACGTTCTCGCGATGACGGCTTGGGAAGATAAATTGGACTCCATCGTCGACGGCCGGAAAAAAATAGAGGCGCTTCCCGTTAACTATCAAGATTCGGACACGCAATTCGTGCTATCAACGCAAAAGTTGAACGTCATTATCCATAAACAGCCTTTTGCTATCGAAATTCAAGATAAACAGGGTACGGTGCTTCATGCGGATTTGAAGGAAAGATCCTATGTCAAAGACAAGCAAGGCCGGTTGTATCACTATTCGTGTATGAACGATGAGGACTATTTCTACGGCTTCGGCGAGAAGGCCGGCGCTTTGAACAAGAAAAAAAGAAGAATGCGTATGCACAATGTGGACACGCTCGGTTACGACTCCGAACATACGGACCCGTTGTACAAGCATATTCCCTTTTATATAAAGCTCAACGGCAAAACTCAGCAGGCGACCGGGCTATTCTACCACAATTCCTACGATTCGGTCTTCGATATGGGCTGTGAGCGGAGCGGCTATTGGAACCCTTATTCGTATTTTTGTGCGGACGGCGGGGAACTGGACATCTTCTTTATGTACGGACCGGAAATAAAAGACGTCGTACGTCATTACACTGATTTAACCGGTAAAACGATTCTGCCTGCCAAGTATTCCCTCGGGTATATGGGTTCCACCATGTACTATACCGAGCTGGAGAAAGATTCCGACAAAGCGATTTTGAGCTTCCTGGACAAATGTAAGGAAGAAGGCATTCCGTGCGACGGGTTCTTCATGTCGTCCGGCTATACGACGGGTCAAGACGGAAAGCGCTATGTTTTCAATTGGAACAACGACAGGTTCCCGGATCCTAAGGCGTTTATCGGGGAGCTCATGCAGAAAGGCGCAGCGCTCGTGCCGAACATTAAGCCGGGTATGCTGACTACGCATCCGTTGTACAAGGAATTTGACGAAGCGGGAGCTTACGTAAAGGACCAGAACGGGGAAGGCCCGCAAACAGACCGCTATTGGGGCGGCCTGGCATCGTTCGTGGATTTTACGAATCCCGAAGGCAGAGCGCTGTGGAAGAAGCACCTGAAGGAATCCTTCATCTCACTCGGCGTCACTTCCATTTGGAATGATAACAACGAATATGAAATTAACAATGAGGACGCGTTATGCGATTTTGAAGGCGAAGGTAAACCGATCAGCGAGCTGCGTCCGATCATGCCGAACCTGATGGCCCAGATGGCCAAGGAGGCGATTGCCGAGGTCGAACCGAACATCAGGCCGTACATTGTGAACCGGGCGGGCTTCGCGGGCATCCAGCGGTTTGCCCAGACGTGGGCCGGAGACAACAGCACAAGCTGGAAGAGCCTGAAATTCAATATACCCGTTATTTTGGGCATGGGACTTTCGGGCGTGGCTAATCAAGGCTGCGATATCGGGGGGTTCTTCGGTCCGGCGCCGGAACCGGAGCTGTTCGTGCGCTGGGTGCAGAACGGTATTTTTCAGCCCAGGTTCTCCATTCATTCCTGCAATACCGACAATACCGTGACCGAGCCTTGGATGTACCCTTCTTATACGAAGTATATCCGTGAAGCCATCCAGCTTCGCTACAAGCTGGCGCCTTATTTCTACTCCCTGCTGTTCGAAGCTTCCACAGAAGGTTCGCCGGTTATGCGCCCGCTGGTTTATGAGTTCCAGCAGGATGCCCGGGTATGGGAAGAGAGCTTTGACTTCATGCTCGGACGCTCCATCCTGGTTGCGAACGTGCTGGAGGAACAGGCCAAGACGAGAAAAGTATACTTGCCGAAAGGCTGCGATTGGATCGAGTGGAACAGCAAAAAACGGTATGCGGGGGGACAAACGATTGAGTTTGACGTTACCCTGGCCTCCATTCCGATGTTCCTCCGGACCGGTGCGATTGTGCCGATGGCTGTCGGTCTGAATAACCTCCATCAAGACGTGATGGAAGAGCTGCGGCTGATCATTGAACCGTCGGAAGATGCGAGCTTCGTGCTGTATGAGGATGACGGGCTGACCAACGATTATCAGCGTGGAGCTTATCTGCAGACGACGATCCGCGTGAAAGCCGGCCAAGAAACCGTCATTTCGTTCTCAAACGAAGGTGAATATGACAGTACGCTGAAAACGTTGGTGATCGACTTGATTTGCAAAGAGATCGCTCCGGTTCAAGTGAAGCTGCAGGGCAGGAAGCTTGCCATGTTCCTGGATCCCAAGGAATGGAATGACCAAGCGGAAGGCTGGTACTACGATACGGAACAAAAAACGGCTAAAATTAAATATCCTCAGCTACAAACAGATTACGAGGTAAGCGTTCATTTTGACGTGAAGGATCTGATTTCCATTTAGCAGGATATGCCCTGATTCATAAGGGAAATAGGTGTTGAATCATGAAGAAACCGTTCTGTACAGAACGGTTTCTTCGCGATATCCCCAGGGCCGTAACCTGCCCAGGTATCGTTCTCAGCAGCTTTGGAGACTACTCGTCAGCCGCTTCTCCGGCCAGTTTATCGATGATTTGCTCAACGGCTTCACTTAGGAGATCCGTAGGCGTGATGTCTTCCTGGTCAGCGGGTGTAGGAATACTGTTATTCGTGAAGTGTTCGAAGTAATCTTCTTTATTTTCCATGGATGAGCCTCCGGACTGCAGGATTACAAGTATGATTTGTTTACGGAGACCATCATATGCATAGAATTCCTATAAAAACTTGTTTTCGGTTTCTTTTCGTTTATCGAGACTTAATTTGATGAACAGCTGGGTCAATTCATTGGTGGGGTTGTCCAAGATAACATTTTGATTGTTCATATGAATGTGCTCTATAGACCAACTATGGAACAGAAGCTTTCCTTCCGTTTCAAGTCCCTCAAACGCAAAATCTCCTGCGTATTGATAAACACCTTGCTTATCTTTGAGAAGTATATCAAGACGTTTGGAGCTTATATGGATGCTCAGCAAAATATTATCGCCCATCTCGACAAGCATGGTGCCTCCGCGAACGCCCAAGCCAAGCTTGTACCAACGTCCGGATAACGACTCTGCAAGCGTAAAATCATCAGGGAATTCACTCATAAGATCACCTTTTTGCATTTTTATTTAGAATACCACGAATTGAAAAAAGATATAAACAGGCAAGGGAATCTGAGTATGGATTTACATGCGGCATGCAGACAAGCCGCCTCCAACTTCCGGAAGCGGCTGCTATGAGTAATGGGGGATATATAGAATTTATTGCAGCTGGCTTTGACTGCTTTGTTGGGCTATAAGGTCTCTGGTCCAATCGATCATGCCATTCATCATATTCAAGATGAGGCTGATTACATCTTCATTGGTTAACGCCGATTTTTTTTGGTTGGTTGCGATATATTCTTGCATTTTCATTTCCAAAGCATCCGTTAAATCTTTGAGTTTTAAAAAATCGACTGCGATATCATTAATTTGCTGTCCGCTATTCGTGGCTGCGTCTTGATTACCGTTGCCGCTGCTTTGTTGGTTACCGCTGCTTTGTTTATCGCTTTGGCTGCTGCTGCTGCTTTGATGATTCCCATTATTTTCGTTACTGCTTTGATTCGTGCCGTTGTTTTGATTATTTTTATTATTATTGGATTGATTTCGGATTAAATCTTTAATTTGTTGCAATTCCTGGGTTAATAATTGGTTTTGTTCGGTTAAGCCATCGATCTGTTCCTTGATTTCACGGTTGCTTATCATAAAAATCTCCTTGACCAAAGATTAATTTTAGTTGTATTGTAACCAACAAAATACGCATTATCCAAACCGGATCCGGTTCCAATGCGTTGAATGGGGTTCTTAAAAATATTTTATAAAATGAGAGTAGACAAGAAACTAAATTTCGAATATACTCAACTTAAATGAATGCGCATTCATGGCATACATTGGAGAAGTAGATGGTTCTTCTTGTAAGGAAAGAGTAGATTTGGTTTCATTTTTGAATACGTATTCTTGGAGAAAAACTTATGGCGTCTTCTAACGATGTGGCTAAAAGGGCCGGAGTATCACAATCCACCGTTTCTCGTGTACTAAATGGCGCGGAAAGTGTAAATCCCAAGACGCGGCAGAAAGTTCTTCAAGCTATTGAAGAATTGCGATACCGTCCCAATTTGATTGCAAGAAGTCTAGTCACGAAAAGTACGAAGACCATTGCAATGGTGTCTGGTTCGATTTTGAATCCTTTTTTTGCAGAGACGACAGATTCGATTGTTCAGTATGCGAGCCAAAAAGGATACAACGTCACGGTTAGCTTTGATGAGGAACTGACCTCGAACTGGCTTGAAACCGCTATCGGAAATTCGGTTGACGGCATTCTGTTGTCCTCGCTAAAACTGGATGACCCTGTCTTTGAAGATTTACAGCGTTCCGGCGTACCTTACATGCTCTACAACCGCAAGCCGCAAATCGGCGGAAACTATGTGGTGCTGGACAACGCCCTCGCTGGCGAGCTGGTCGCCAAGCATTTATTAGATCTGGGGCATTCGCGCATTGCGTATATTTCGAAGAGCGGCAATATTTCAACGTTTAAAGAACGATTCACCGGGTTTATTCAAGCCGTTAATAGCGAAGCGTTGACGGTCGATTCCGATCTTGTTTATTTTTTGGATTTTCCCGAAGTGGAAGTTGAGAAGGTCGTATGGAAGTTAATGAACGGGCCCAAGCCTCCGACCGCAATCCTGTGCGCGAACGATGCCATTGCGCTGCAGTGCATGGATGCGCTGCTGTCAATAGGGCTTAACATTCCCGAGGATGTAAGCTTAGCGGGGATTGACAATATTAAAATTGCATCTCATCGCGCGATAAGATTGACAAGCGTCGGTCACGAGAAGTATCAAATGGGCGAGATTGCCGTGGAAAGTCTGATCAATATGATAGAGGGAATTGAAGACACGTCCACGCCCAAACAAATTGTGCTGAAGCCTGAACTGGTGGTGCGGAACACCACGTGTAAAGCTCGTTGTTGAACGGGAGTTTCTTTACAGGGATTCCCCTTCGCAAGTCTTTATGAATACGTATTCTATAAAGCGTTTACAACTGGCTGATGAATACGTATTTTTTTAACCGGTTACAATATTCAACCTTAAACCGTCACTATTTAACGAATGGTTCATGGTAAAATAGTCTACTATTTTTGCTCGGCAAGCCATGTCCCTATTCAAACCGATTTGAATACGCATTCATTGAAGCGGTTTCAAACGCCGTAAAGGCGAGAAACATATAATCTTTTACTTTATTAAAGGGGGTTTTTGTATGAAGAAATTTTCTTTAATTACGATGAGCGCCATACTTGCCTTTGGTTTGACTGCTTGTGGAGGCGGGACCAAAGAAGCAGCCGGTGGCAGCGGTGGCTCAGGCGGTTCAAGCAGTGCCGGTGGAGCCGTTAAAATCGGCGTCATCCTTCCGCTTACCGGAGATGCAGCGCCATTAGGGGATCAAAGTAAAAAAGCCATAGAAGTAGCCGTTGAAGAAATTAACGCAAAAGGCGGGATCAAGTCCCTGAACGGCGCGAAATTAGAGCTTGTTTTTGGCGATAGCCAAGGCAATCAGCAAGCGGCGGTTTCCGAGACGGTTCGTTTGATCGATAAGGAAAAGGTTGCTCTCATCACAGGAGCTTACCAATCCGGGATGACCTTGCCTGCTTCCCAGGAAGCGGAGAAGAAGAACAAGATTTGGTTCGCTTCGGTTCCATCGGACGATTCCATTACAACACGCGGCTTTAAGAATGTATTCCGGATCGCCGATACTTCCAAAATGCGCGTTACTACACAAATCAACTTCATGAACGACCTGAAAGCGAAAGGCACGGAAATCAAGACAGTCGCGCTCGTGTATGAGAACAGCTCCTGGGGACAAGGCGTAGCGAAGTACTGGAAAGAGGATTTGCCGAAGGCGGGCTATCAAGTCGTCCTCGACGAGCCGTACGACCGGAAAGCGACCGATTTAACGCCGGTAGCCAATAAGGTAAAAGGGGCAAACCCCGACGCTATTCTGATGGTTTCCTATGTACAAGATGCGACCCTGCTGGCCAAAGCGTTCAAGCAGCAAAAGGTAACGCCAAAAGCCTTTATTTCCACGGCGGGCGGAACAGCGGATATGCAGTTCGTGAAAAATGCCGGCGAGGATGCGCTCAACTGGTTTGATATTTCCGCCTGGGAGCCGGATGTGAACCGTCCTGGATCCAAAGAGCTGGACAAACTGTTTGTGGATAAATTCGGAGGACATCCGAGCGGCGAGCAAATTAAAGAATACGCAGGCATCTACACGATTGCTGATGCGCTGGAGCGTGCGAAATCGACGGATACGGAAGCGCTTCGCAAGGCGTTGAAAGAAACGAATCTGACAAGCGGTCCGACTCAAATTTACACGAAAACGATTCACTTTAATGAACAAAATACGCTGCCGGATCCAAGCTTAGTTATGGCTCAATTCCAGAAAGTAAACGGCAAGGTTGAACGTGTTACGGTTTATCCGCAAGCCGATGCCCGTCAAGGTTCCCAAATCATATATCCGTATAAAGCGGAGTAAGCAAGTAGAGAGGGGTGGGGTTCTGTTCCCCACTCTTCTCTTACCCAAGCGGTAAAGGAGGAGTATTCGTGAGTCAAGCGCTGGTTCATGGGATTTTAATGGGTTCGGTTTATGGGCTCATTGCACTAGGTTTAACCCTGATTTTCGGCATTATGAAGGTAATTAACTTCGGTCACGGTTCGTTTTTGATGATTGCTATGTTCCTGTCTTATTTCGGGATTACTTCTCTTGGGCTGCATCCCTATGTATCCCTCCTGATTGTGGTTCCCGCTATGTTTCTCATCGGCTACGGGGTTAACAAGTTTTTGGTTCAACCCGTGCTGAATAAAGAAGCGGATGTGCGCGAGCCGGTTGGCGCCCTGCTGTTAACGGCTTCCGTTTCGATCGTATTGGATAATGGAATTCTTGCTACCTTCGGCGGCGATTATCGGACGATCAAAACCTCTTTTTCAGACGCCACCGTTACGTTCTTAGGGGTTACGAATGGTCTTTCCCGCGTCTATGCTTTTGTTCTTTGTATTATTGTGACGGCTATTTTCTATTGGATCATGAATAAAACGGAAATTGGCCGTCAGATTCGTGCAGTAGGACAAGACAGGAACGCAGCCAAATTAATGGGAATTAACATCGGAAAAACGTTCAATATTGCATTCGGTATGGGCATGGCGCTGCTTGGGACGGCTGGCGTAGCGTTGCTGCCGTTCAACCAGTTATATCCGACTATCGGCGGCTTGTTTGGCACAACGGCTTTCGTCACCGTCGTATTAGGGGGCCTGGGCAGCATTCCGGGAGCGATCATCGGCGGCTTGCTTATAGGCATCGTAGAATCCGTTGCCACCTTATATGTTGCTCAAACATTAGCGCCGGCATTCGTCCTGTTTGGGTTCTTGTTATTCTTAACGATTCGTCCGTCGGGGCTATTCGGCTCTCCACATGATTGGTAATAGGAGTGATATGATGAAGAAGTTTCTACCTATCATTATCGTCGGGCTCATCTTTGCAGCCGTGCCCCCGTTGTTAGGAAATGACGAATATTTATTGAAAAGCTGTGTCTTTATTCTTCTGAATGCGTATCTGGCTACCAGCTGGAACATTGTCGGCGGGTACGCGGGGCAATTGTCCTTCGGTCATGCGGCTTTCATGGCAATCGGCGGATACGTTTCCACGCTGTTGTTTATGAATACCGGCTTGAGTCCCTGGATCGGGATGCTGATCGGCGGTATCGTGGTTGCCATCATATCGGTATTAATCGGGATTCCGACATTTCGCTTCAAAGGCGCTTATTTCGCTATCGCGACGGTTGCCTTTTCCGGCGGCTTGCTCACGATTCTGAAATCGGTGCCCAAGATTGGTCCGATTGAGCTGGGCTCCTCCGAAGGATTGATCATTCCGCTCGTAACCGACGGCGGTATTGCAAGCTTTCAGTTTCTCTCCAGTGTGCCGTACTACTATATCATTCTCGCTTTTACCGCGATTGTTCTTTTCGTATCCTGGTATATTGAGCGGTCGAAGCTCGGATTTTACTTGACGGCCATCCGTGAGGATGAAGAAGCGGCCAAAGCACTGGGCATTAATACGGCAAGAGTAAAGCTGTACGCCGCAGCGATCAGCGGATTTTTCACCGCTATCGGAGGTACGTTCTTCGGTCAGCTGATGGGGATCTTGCAGCCGGATACGGTTGCAGGTGCGGAAATGTCCGCTCATATGGTGTTCAACGCCATCGTAGGCGGAATCGGAACGGTGTTCGGACCGTTCATTGGTGCGATATTGCTTGGGACCGTGGGCGAAGTGTCGCGCGTGTACCTTGGAGATGGAATTCCAGGGCTTCATCTGGTCATCTACGGCATTATCGTCACGATCGTTATTGTATTCTGGCCTAAAGGAATCGTGGAGCCGCTGCAAAACTTCCTTTCCAAAAAACTGTCATTCAAAAAGAAAGTGGCGATGGGCGTAAAAGAGGGGAGGAACCAGGATGGCCGTGCTTGAGATCCAAAATTTAAATAAAAGCTTTGGCGGATTAACGGTAACCAAAAATTTATCGATCCGTGTGCAGGAAGGTCAAATTTTCGGGGTTATCGGGCCCAATGGCGCCGGTAAATCGACTCTCTTCAATCAAATCTCCGGATATATCCGTCCGGATTCCGGAAGCATTGTGTTTAATGACAAAAATATTGTGGGAAAACCCCCGTACGAGCTGTGCCGCGAAGGGATCGGAAGAACGTTCCAGATCGTGAAGCCGTTCGGTTCGAAGACGGTGCTATATAATGTGGCCGTAGGCGCGTTTGCAAGAACGAACAGCAGGAGCGAAGCGCTGCAAAAGGCGGAAGAAGTCGTCAAGCTGGTCGGCTTGGAGAGCCGGAAAGACTTATTGGCCAAAAACTTGACGATTGTCGACCGCAAACGCTTGGAAGTCGCAAAAGCGCTTGCGACCCAGCCTAAGTTGATACTGCTGGATGAGGTGCTGGCAGGACTGACGCCAAGCGAAGTAGATGAAGCGGTGGAATTAATTAGACGCATTCAACAATCAGGGGTCACGGTTCTCATGATCGAGCATGTCATGAGAGCGGTCATGGCCTTGTGCGAGCGTGTGCTTGTCATCAGCTACGGCGAACCGATCGCCGAAGGAACGCCGCAAGAGGTTACGCAAAATCCACAGGTTATTTCAGCGTATCTGGGGGATGATCATCATGCTTAAAGTGAAAAATCTGAGTGTACATTACGGCGGCATGCAGGCTCTGGCGAACGTCAATATCCAGGTTAACGAAGGGGAAATCGTCAGCATCGTCGGCTCCAATGGCGCCGGTAAATCCACCACCATTAATGCAATATCCGGACTTCGCAAATTAACGAGCGGAACCATCGAGTTTATGGGTAAAGACGCAACGGCGGTAGAGGCCCATGATCGGGTGCCGATGGGCATCGTTCAAGTGCCGGAAGGCCGAAAGCTGTTTCCGATCATGACCGTGGAAGAAAATCTGCTGCTCGGCTCCTCCCATCCGGAAGCACGAAAAGTTAGAAATGAAACCTTGAAGGAAGTATACAAGCTGCTTCCGCGCCTGGAGGAAAGAAAGAAGCAAATTTCCAAAACCCTCTCGGGCGGGGAGCAGCAAATGGTAGCCATCGGCAGAGCCTTGATGAGCAGACCGAAGCTGCTTATGTTCGATGAGCCTTCGCTGGGCCTGTCTCCTCTGCTGGTTCAAAATCTGTTCAGTCTCATTAGACAGATCAGCAGTCAAGGCATTACGATTATGCTGGTTGAACAGAACGTGAAGCAAACCTTGCAAATTGTAGACCGCTGTTATGTGCTGGAGAATGGATCCATAAGCTTGGAAGGAACCGGACAAGAGCTGCTGCACAACGATCACGTGAAGAAAGCATTCCTGGGTATGTAGGAGGAGGAGATGAGAGAGATGCATATCGGATCATTAATTAATGGCATCGAAGTACGGGGAGAGGGACGCGAAGAGCACGAAATCAGAAGCCCTTATAACGGCGAGGTTGTAGGCGTCGTGGAATACGGTACGCGCGAGGATATCGAGCAAGCGGTTCAAACGGCTTACCGCGTATTCCATGAAACGATGAAGAAGATGCCGGCCTACCGGCGCTCGGAGATTTTACGAAAAGCAGCGGATAGCCTGGAAGCTCAGGCGGAAGATTTTGCAAGGCTGCTCATGGCGGAAGCGGGCAAACCGATTCGCGACGCCCGGGGAGAAGTAGGGCGCGCCATTCAAGTGATACGTTTTGCGTCGGAAGAGGCCAAAGCCAATGACGGCGAGCTTATTAAGATGGACAGCGCCATCGGCGGAGAAAATCGGATCGGCTTTGCCAAAAGGTATCCGGTTGGCGTTGTTGCGGCAATTACGCCCTTCAATTTCCCGCTTAATCTCGTGCTTCATAAATTGGCGACGGCCTTTGCCGCAGGCTGCACCGTCGTGTTAAAGCCGGCGGAGAAAACGCCGCTGTCTGCGATGAAGCTAGCCAGATTGCTGGAGGAAGCCGGTTACCCCAAAGGGGCCTTGAACGTCGTCAATGGCACCGGGGTTGACTTGGTCGAGCCGCTTGTCACGCATCCGCTGGTCAAAAAAGTAACCTTTACGGGAAGCGGCCCGGTAGGATGGAAAATTAAAGAGATGGCAGGTCCGCGTAAAGTAACGCTGGAGCTCGGCTCCAATTCGCCTAATCTTATTTTCAATGACGCTAACTTGGACATTGCCGTAGAAAGCATTCTCAAAGGCGGATTTACGTTTGCAGGTCAAGCCTGCATTTCGGTGCAACGGGTGTATGTCCAGAAGGACGTGTACCAGCCTCTATTGGACCGGCTTGTTCCTAAAGTAGCCAGCCTCAGAATCGGAGATCCCGCCCTGGAATCGACGGATATCGGACCGATGATCACGGAGCAGGCCGCCATTCGAGCGGAGGAATGGATCCGCGAAGCGGCTTCGGAAGGAGCGACTATTCTTGTTGGCGGGGAAAGAAACGGAAATATCGTCTCCCCAACCATAATTACCGATACCAAGCATCATATGAAAGTCGTTTGCCAAGAAGTGTTCGCTCCGCTCATTACGGTGATTCCGTTTGAAACGGAAGAGGAAGTCATCGCCGCAGCGAACGATTCGGACTACGGTCTCCAGGCAGGGGTGTTTACCTCGGATATTAACCGGGCGTTCCGCATCGCTGAACTGCTGGAAACCGGCGGCGTATGGATTAATGAAGTATCGACGGTCCGCACCGATCATATTCCGTACGGCGGAGTGAAATTGAGCGGACTTGGCAAGGAAGGCGTCAAATATGCGATTGAGGACATGACCGAAACGAAGTTTATCGGAGTCCGCTTACTTTAAGGGGGAAGCAGCATGAGTGTATCTTCTATTTTCCGAATGCCGAACGTGCTACTAACAGGAACCGGGTCTGTACAGCAAGTCGGAGTCCAGGCTGTCAAATTGGGAGCTCGCAAAGTACTGGTCATTACCGATAAAGTATTGAACCAAACCGGATTGGTCAAGCAAGTAACCGATCCGTTAGAAGCCGAGAATATTCAAGTCGATATTATCGACGAAGTCGTTCCCGAGCCTCCGTTTGAAAATCTCGAGCAAATTGCGCGCGGCATTCGCGATCAAGGCTATGACGTGTTCGTCGGAATCGGCGGGGGAAGCGCATTAGATGTCACCAAAGCCTTGGCCATTATGATGACCAACCCGGGCGATGTACGGGAATTGGTCGGCATCGAGAAGGTACGGAACAAAG
Organism: Paenibacillus sp. JCM 9796; assembly: GCF_055379675.1. Lineage (NCBI taxonomy): Bacteria > Bacillati > Bacillota > Bacilli > Caryophanales > Paenibacillaceae > Paenibacillus > Paenibacillus sp. JCM 9796. The sequence goes on along the minus strand of NZ_AP043723.1, from coordinate 1,587,697 downwards.
GCATTCCTTTTATTTTAATCCCGACGACAGCAGGAACGGGCTCTGAAGTGACGTACAACGCCATTTTTACGGATATTCGGGATAACGTGAAAAAAGGGATTGTAAGTCCCTATCTTCTCCCGGATGTTGCAATCGTAGACGCAGCCTTGACGGTCTCCGTACCGCCTGCGGTAACGGCGGCTACGGGTATGGATGCATTAGTCCACGCTGTGGAATCCTACACGGCCCAGCGCGCATCGGAGTTGACGGACGGCATTGCGCTTCATGCGATTCAATTAATATCGCGCTCCATTCGTACTGCCGTATATAACGGCAAGAACATTCAAGCCCGCGAGGATATGGCGATGGGCAGTTTAATGGCCGGCATCTCCCTCGGCAATGCGGGAGTAGGAGCGGTTCATGCGTTAGCTTACCCGTTGGGCGGCAAATTTAAAGTTCCGCATGGCGTGGCGAATTCATTGCTGCTGCCTTATGTGATGAAATATAATGTGCTCGCCAATCTGGAAAAGTTTGCACAGGTAGCCAAGGCATTGGGAGAGAACACGGAAGGACTTTCTTTGCGCGATGCAGCGGAAACAGCGGTTCATGCCCTGGCCAGATTGTCACGGGATGTCGGGATTCCATCCACATTGCGGGACGTTGGCGTAACGGAAGACGATATTCCCGCTTTGGCTGAAGAAGCCAGCAAAATTGACCGCCTGTTAAATAATAATCCACGTTGGCTCACGGTGAAAGAAATCGAAGCGATCTACCGGGATGCTTACGAAGGGCAGTAACCCCAAACAGGCGTCTGCGGCGCCTGTTTTATTTTTGATACGGTGGGTGAAAGCATGAACTTTGACAGCCTGCAAGGAAAAGTTGTGATCGTGACGGGCGGGAACAAGGGGATCGGGAAAGACATCGCGCTATCGTTCGCTAAATTGGGCGCCCGTGTGATCATTACGGGGAGAGACGTAACCGCTTTGAACCAGACTTGCCGGGAGCTTCAACTGCACGCGCCGCAAAGCCTCGCCATGGCATGCGATATGCAGAAAGTGAGCGACATCCGGCAATTGGGCGATACGGCCTTGGAACGGTTCGGCCGGATCGATATATGGGTCAATAATGCAGGGATTAATATTGCGAAGCCTGCCCTGGAAGTGACCGAAGAAGATTGGGACCGGGTGCTGGATACGAACCTGAAAGGCACTTTTTTTGCTTGCCAGCGCGCAGGGGAGGTCATGCTTAAACAAGGGGGAGGCCGAATAATCAACATCGCCTCCCAAATGGCTTTTGTCGGCTATTTCAACCGGGCGGCGTACTGCTCGAGCAAAGGCGGGGTGGTGCAGCTGACCCGCGCTCTTGCGGTTGAATGGGCTTCCCAGGGCGTGCTCGTCAATGCCGTAGCGCCTACCTTTATTGAGACCGAGCTTACGGCCAAGATGCTCACCGATCCATCGTTCATGGAGGATGTCCTGCGCCGCATCCCGCTCGGACGGATGGCGAGGCCTCAGGATGTAACGGGAGCCGTCCTTTACCTGGCTTCCGATCTGGCCGGCTCCGTCACGGGAGAAACGATCCGCGTCGATGGCGGCTGGACGGCGATATAAGGAAGGGGGAGAGGGCTATGCACGAACAGTTGGCTGTGATCGGCGCAGGTACGATGGGGCATTCGATTGCTTTGACCGCGGCTTGGGCCGGGATGCCTGTACAGGTTTGGGCAGCCGATTTGCACGATTTGAATAAAGGGAAGGCCGGCATTGAGGAGAAGCTTGCCATTCTGCGGGACAATCAATTAATCACAGACGCCGAGCAAATCGGGATCGAACAGCGCATTCGCTTCACGACTGCTTTGGAAGCTTGTCTCTCCGGCGCCACCTTTGTGATAGAAGCGATTCCGGAGAATTTGCCGCTGAAGCAGATCTGGTTTGAAAAGCTCGATCGTTTATGCGGGGAGGACGTCATTCTCGCCAGCAATACGTCGGGGTTAAGTCCGACGGACATCGCATGGAAAGCCCGCTATAAGCATCGTATTCTAGTGACGCACTTTTGGAATCCCGCTCACCTCATCCCTCTCGTGGAAGTCGTTCGCGGTGCGGAGACATCGGATGAAGCGGCCCAGCGCGCGATGAATCTGTTGAATCACATGGACAAAAAACCTGTCGAGCTCAAAAAAGATGTGCTGGGTTCGATCGTGAACCGTCTGCAATACGCGCTGTTCCGTGAAGCTCAATATATAGCGGAGATGGGTGTTGCAACCATAGAGGATATCGATACGGCCGTTAAATACAGCATCGGAAGGAGACTCCCGGTTACAGGTCCGTTCATGACGGCCGATATGGGAGGGCTTGATGTATTTGATTCGATTTCCGGTTATTTGTTCCCCGATTTGAGCACGCATTCCGCATCGTTGCCGGCGATGCGCGCGCTCGTCGACAGCGGCAGCTACGGACAAAAAAACGGAAAAGGCTTTTATGAATGGACGCCGGCGTTCTCCCGGCAGATGAACCGGGAGCGAGAGCAGGAATTGATGGATTGGCTGAAAAAGGACAGGAGGAACCGAACGCCTGAAACGACCTGATACAGCTTAATTCGGCAAAAGCTCCGGGATTTGGCGTCACCGAGATGAAAGAGATGATCTTCAATAAAGGAGTGTGCAGGATGAGTACATTTATTTCTCCCGTAAAAATTCATTTCGGAGAAGGTTGTGTCCGAAAAATTAGCGACGAATGCCAAGCGTTAGGAGTCCGTCGCGTGATCGTTTTCGCAGACCCGTTTCTCGTTACGTCAGGTGCCATAAGCAAAGTAGAACACATTCTGTCTGAGCATGGCATCGAATATTCGGTCTACGACCAAATCGTGCCCGAACCGCCGGTCGCTATCGGCGATCAAGCGGTCGATGCGGTCAGAAACTCCGGAGCGGAGCTGGTGATCGCGGTCGGAGGGGGCAGCGCGCTGGATATCGCCAAGGCCGCTGCGGTGCTTGCGACACATGAGGGCAGCATAGCGGATTATTTAAATTTGACCGGCACCAGGAAGCTGCAGCATAAGGGGCTTCCGAAAATCCTGATCCCGACAACATCAGGGACAGGGTCTGAGGTAACGGATATCGCCGTCTTTAACCTGGAGTCAACCAAGGACGTCATTACCCACAACTACCTGCTGGCGGATGTCGCGATTGTAGACCCAGAATTCACGTACAGCGTTCCACCCCGTGTAACGGCTGCCACTGGCGTAGATGCCTTCACTCACGCGCTTGAAGCTTATACGTCGATCCAATCCTCTACGCTCACGGATGCGCTGGCGTTGGAAGCGATGGATTTGATCGCCAAAAATCTTCGCAAAGCGGTATGGCAAGGCCACGATCAAGAGGCAAGAAGAGCTATGTCCTGGGGGAGTATGCTGGCGGGAATGGCCTTCTTCAATGCAGGGACGGCCGGCGTTCATGCGCTGGCTTACCCGCTCGGCGGATTATTCCATATTTCACACGGGGAATCGAACGCTCTCATGCTGCCTTATGTGTATGAATTTATTCTTCCCTCCTGCCTGGAGAAGATGGAGAAGGTTGCCTTCGTTATGGGGGTAGGACGCAAAGAGGCATCCACTCGGGACAATGCGCTCGCCGCGCTTCAGGCGATTCGCGACCTGACTCAAGATGTCGGCATCCCGTCCTCCCTTCAGGCCTATGGCATTGAAGAGAAGGATATCGAGCTGCTGGCCCAGGACGGAGCCAAGCAAACACGCTTGCTGCAGAGGAGTCCCAAAGCCTTAACTTTAGACGATATTCGTCATGTTTACCGCAGAGCGCTTCAAGGATAGGAGCACGTCGAAGGGCGTGGCAGGCCGAAATGTGACGCTTGAATAAGACGCCAGACGCTGGGGGAATTTGCCTGGCGTCTTTTTTTTTGCGGGCTTTTCACTACGCGAGTGGTAGATCGTGTAAACTTATAGTAATATTTTCATCGGAAGATGTTCGAATCGGCGGAAGCTGAAAGAAGAGCGCTTACGAAAATTCAAGTTGAGAGAGATTGCGAAAAAGGGTGGAACCATGCCGTCATTTTTAGAGTTCTTTTATGAACGTCTCAAAAAGAAAGAGTTTGACAATTATCCGTTTATGATCTCGCTTCATCACGGACTGGCTTATACCGTACAGCTGGAAGACCGGGTTACGAACCTGCTGATGCTGCCTTTCGAACAAACAGGTCTGGCCTACATCGAACCGAATCCGAACCCCGGCAACGTGGTGAACGTGCATCCTTATTACAGAGGCAGGATACTGCTGGAATTCGAAATTCTTCACGGCACGGACCTGCATAAGCCTAAAACCGAGGAGCAAGTGCTCGAATTTCTGTACCGCAACGCCTGGCAGCTTCATCAGTTGGCCGAAGGCATGCAGGGAAGCTTCGAGGATTACATGGTGAAGTTTAAAATGATGTGCGACTTTCTGCGTTACTTTAATTCCGTCGTTGTCATTCCGAATCGTTCGTAGAGGGAAGGGCTTGCGGCGGGAAGAAACATGTATCTATCCCGGGCCGTCCACGAGGAACGGGGGAATCCCTATGAAAAACGTACCAGGGGGAGGGGAACAGCCTTGTTACCGATGGAACAGGAAACGATGGCGCTGCTCGTCGGCGGTTTCGGCATCGTCATGGGCATTTCGTTTGTTTTTGTCATTTTGCTTTGGATAAAAGGGCGAAAAGAAGTATACCGCAGCGCCTTCGGGTGGGTGATCGCGCATTTCGTGGTGTTCAGCGCAGCGGTGGCCTGCTGTCTGAAGGCGATCGGCACGAGGCCGACGCACCCTTCGATGGCTTCGGAAGGAAACTCGCTGTGGCTCGGCATTGGCGGCGTCCTGTGGGCGGCCTCCATGCTGATCTTGCTCGGCGCGATCGCCGCATTCACGGCACGGGATACACATCGCGGGGAGTAACGTTAAGAGGTTCAGCTCTTTCGCTGCCCGGGGCCCCAGATCGCTTCCTTCTCCGCTTTTGACAAGTTCCGTCTGACAAGCTGATACGACTCTTCAAGCATGTTCTCAAGCTCCTCATCCGCCAGCTTTCCGTTCAAGATGACGGTATTCCAATGCCTTTTGTTCATATGATATCCCGGCAGCACGGTGTCTGGATACGTCTGGCGCATCAGCCAGATTGTGTCCGGATCGGCCTTCAGATTGACGCTCGGGACGCCGGATTGATGGCCTAATAAGGCGAACATTTTGCTGCCGACATAAAGCACCGGAAGATCGGGCTCGAACGGGTAACGCAGACTGGTTCCGGGTTTCTTCAACGCCAGGGCGATCAATAACTCGTGATTCATTTGACAAGAGGCTCCTTTCAGCGGCGGTTTTGCCTTTATTTCAGCATATCCGATCCCGGCTCTGATGAAAAGCCATAACCGCAGCTGGCCGAAGACTTGCGTGACCACGGGGCATAGGCATCAGGCCGGGCGCCCAGCGCGGCGACAAAAGCGGCAAGCACTCCTGACGCGTGTCATCTCAACCTCCCGCATCAAGCTCCCTTTCCGACAAAGAGTTGGACAGTCTTGAAATAATCGTGCTATCATGGGAGTTGATTATCAAAGAAATGCGTGAATACGTACCTAATTTTATATTGAGTTCAGAGAACAGGTGCCGATATGCCGCCATTGCGCGTATCGGCTTAATAGGGAAGCCGGTGTAAGTCCGGCACGGTCCCGCCACTGTAAGCGAGGAGCTTTTTCCGACCCAGGCCACTGTCGATTCGTCGATGGGAAGGCGCGTGAAAAAGCGATGAGACGCAAGTCAGGAGACCTGCCTGTTTTCCGCTGCCTTGTCACGATCGAACGCGACGAGAGCGGCAAAGTCACCAGAAAGCCTACGCGGATAGGGGGGTGTACGGGAATGGGTTCAGGCGTACTGCGGGTTAGAGCCAAGCGCTTGCCGTCATATTCGGCAAACGCGCGGGAATTTACCCCGGCAGCAGCCGGTTCACTTTATCGTCAAGCATCTTTCCGAGAGGAAGGATGCTTTTTTTGCGTGGGTTGGTTTGTTTGATGGTTCCGCTATTATCGTTCAGCGACTGGAAGGGAGGACGAAACGATGAAAGGCAAGCTATCGGTTATCGGATTTGGCCCCGGCAGCTTCGAGCATATGACGCAAGCGGCGAAAGAAGCGATCATGGAGAGCGAGGTCATCATCGGCTACAACACATACGTGGATTTGATCCGCGGTTTACTGAGCGGGCAGCATATCGTACGTACCGGGATGACCGAGGAGGTCAGCCGGGCGCAGGAGGCGGTTCGGCAGGCGCAGGCCGGCCGGAAAGTCGCGGTTATCTCGAGCGGGGACGCGGGGGTGTACGGGATGGCCGGCCTCGTCTACGAAGTATTGATGGAGCAAGGCTGGCGTCGGGACACCGGTGTCAACGTGGAGGTGATTCCGGGCATCTCGGCGATCAACTCGACGGGTTCGCTGCTTGGCGCGCCGATCATGCACGATGCCTGCACGATCAGCCTGAGCGACCATTTGACGCCCTGGGACCTCATTATTAGGCGGGTCGAAGCGGCGGCGGCGGCCGACTTCGTCATCGCGTTATATAACCCGCGAAGCGGCCGGCGCACCCGGCAAATCGTCGAGACGCGCAGCGTGCTGCTGCGTTACCGGTCGCCGCAAACGCCGGTTGGTATTGTCAAAAGCGCCTACCGGGACCGGGAAGAGATTGCCATCACGACGCTCGAACGCATGCTGGAGCACGACATCGGCATGCTGACGACGGTTATTATCGGCAACTCGGCGACGGTCGTCTACGACGGTCTGATGATTACGCCGCGCGGCTACCAGCGCAAGTATACGCTCGGCGCGGACGTGCAGCCGTTGAAGCCGCATGAGCGGCTGCGCGCCGAGGCGGAGCCGTGGTCGCTCGAAGCGCGGGAAGGCGCTGTTGCGACGGCGGAGCGAGAGCCGGCAGCGGGAGCGGCGAAGAGCGAAGCGGCTGCCGCAGAGGCGACGGCTGCGAAGGAAGCGGAGGGCGCAGCGGGGGACGCTGCCGCGTCGCCGCTAGCGTTGGCGCTCGAGGCGCTGCGGCTCGTGGAGACGCAGCGCGGTGCGGCGAACGCCGGAGCGCCGGCCGAGACACCGTCCTGGCAGCGCGAAAGCGATCCGTTCCGGCGGCGGGAGATTCTCGAGTTCGCCGTCAGCCCCGGGCTCGCGGAGAAGAGATTGACGGCCGCCCAACTGACGCTGCTGGCCGACATCGTGGGCGAAGACGGTTCGATTGAATATACGCCGCATCATCAATGGCTTGTGAGGCTCGTGACTTCGGAGCCGCAGCAGGCGGTATCGCGGCTGGAGGCGGCTGGGCTGCTGCTGGCGCCGGTCGGCGATGTCGCGCAAATCAAGGCATGCGATTTTTGCAATATGGACAAAGCGGATTCGGTTCCTTACTTGGAGGATCTGCAGCAGCGAATCGGCGGCCTGAAGGTGCCAAAGGAGCTGCGCATCGGTTTCAACGGCTGCGGAATGGCTTGTTACGGCGCGGTGCGGGAAGATATCGGCATCGTGTACCGCAAGGAAAAGTTCGATCTGTTCCTCGGCGGCAAAACGGTCGGCCGCAACGCTCATCCGGGCATCCCGGTGGCTGAAGGCGTAGAGCCGGATCGCTTGCTGGAGACGGTGGAGCGGATCGTCAGGCGGTATGCGGATGAGGCCCATCCGAACGAGCGTTTTCATAAATATTATAGCCGGATCAAGGAGCTTGAAGGATATCGTTACCGGGAAGTGCCGGTGTTCAAGATTGAAAATGCCGTCTGCGGCGATTAAACGAAGGGAGGCGGATCGTAGATGGACGCCTTGTTATTTGTCGGTCACGGAAGCCGTGATCCGGAAGGAAACGAAGAGGTGCGCGCCTTTGTCCGTTCGGTGGAGAACGGGCTGGATGTGCCGATTGTAGAAACATGTTTTTTGGAGTTCGAGTCCCCTTCCATGCGGGAAGGCTTTGCCGCGTGCGTCGCCCGGGGGGCGACCCGGGTTGGCGTTGTGCCGATTACGCTGTTTGCGGCGGGACATGCGAAGCTCCATATTCCGGCGGCTATGGATGAGGCGAAGCGTCAGTTTCCCGGTGTCGAATTTATTTACAGCCGACCGATCGGCGTGCACGAGCTGGCGCTGGATATTTTGCAGACCCGGCTGGCGGAGGCCGGTGTCGACGGTTTGATCGAATCGCCGGATACGGCGCTGCTATTGATCGGAAGAGGAAGCAGCGACGCCGATGCGAACAGCGATTTGTTTAAAATATCCCGGTTGCTGTGGGAACGGCTCAACGTGCAATGGGTCGAGACGGCGTTCATCGGCGTAACCGCCCCGCGGGCCGACGAAGGCGTGGACCGCTGTGTCAGGCTGGGCGCGAAACGCATCGTGCTGCTGCCGTACTTTTTGTTCACGGGCGTACTGATCAAGAGGCTGGAGCAGCTGACGGCCTCGTTCGCGGAGACGTATCCGGACCGCGAGTTCGTGCTTGCCGAATACTTCGGGTTCCACCCGATGCTGCGCGAGATTATGCGGGAGCGCGCACAGGAAGCGCTGCAGGGGCAGGTGCGGATGAATTGCGACATGTGTCAATTCCGGCTGGAAGCGATGAAGCATCATCACCATGATCATGATCATGACCACAGTCATCACCATGGGCACGATCATCATCATGAGCACGAGCACCGTCACGAACATGAGCACGGGCACCGTCATGCACACGGCGACGAGCACGCTCATAACCATGAGCACGAACACATTCATGCGCACGGCGACGAGCACGAGCATGACCACGAACCTAAGCATCAACAGGAACACAGCCATGTCCACGCGCATGCCGATGATCATGATCATGAGCATAAGCGCCATCCCGGCCATGAACAACAGGATCAGCATCGCGAGCAGCCGCAGGAGGCAGCGCCGTCTCCGGCTTCTACGAAGGAGGTGCCCGCATGATCCTCGTCATGGCCGGAACGAGCGACGCGCGTGAGCTGGCAATACGCATCCGGCAAGCCGGCTACGAGCTGCTGGCGACCGTCGTCACCGAGAGTGCGGCGAAGAGCCTCATGGAGGCCGGTGTTCCGACGCAGGTCGGGAGGCTGTCCGAAGCGGCGCTCGTGGAGCTGATCCGCAGCCGCAGCGTCCAGGCGGTCGTCGACGCGACGCACCCGTTCGCCGAGGAAGCGTCGCGCAATGCGATGGCGGCGGCCCGCACGGCGGACGTGCCTTACGTCCGCTATGAGCGCGAGCGCGGGAAGTTCGCCGCCCACCCGCGCCTTTCCTTCGTCGACGACTACGAGCAGGCGGCGGAATTGGCGGCGCAAAAGCGCGGTGTCGTATTCCTCGCCACGGGCAGCAAGACGCTGCAGGTGTTTGCCGAGAAGCTGGTCGGGCTGCCGGATACGACGCTGGTCGCGCGCATGCTGCCCCGTAAAGACAACATGGAGAAGTGCGAGCAGCTCGGCGTCGAGCAGAGGAACATCGTGGCCATGCAGGGGCCATTTTCGAAGGAAATCAATCAGGCGTTCTATCGGCATTACGGCGTCACGGTGCTGATCACGAAGGAAAGCGGACAAGTCGGCGCCGTGGAAGAGAAGCTGTCGGCCGCGCTTGAGATGGACATCGACACGATTGTGATCGGTCGGCCGGCGCTTGATTACGGGGTCGTCTACACGGAGTTTGACGGCGTGCTCGCCGAGCTCGGACAAATTGCACAGGAGGTGCGTCGGTAATGGATTTTCGCACGGATTTTAAACCGGTGACCGTACAGCCGCAGGAAATTGAAGAAAAAAGCTTCGAGATGATTACGGAGGAATTCGGCCCGCACGATTATGCCGAGGAGCAGTATAAAGTCGTGCAGCGGGTTATTCATGCTTCGGCCGATTTCGAGCTGGGGCGCAGCCTCGTGTTTCATCCGGATGCCGTACAGGCCGGTATTCAGGCGATCCGCAGCGGCAAGCCGATCGTGGCGGATGTGCAGATGGTGCAGGTCGGCATCAGCAAGCCGCGTCTGGAGAAGTTCGGGGGCGAGGTGCGGGTGTACATATCCGATCCCGACGTGATGCAGGAGGCGAAGCGGCTCAATACGACGCGCGCGATCATCGCGACGCGCAAGGCGGCGCGGGAAGCGGACGGCGCGATCTATGCGATCGGCAACGCTCCGACGGCGCTGCTGGAGCTGATTCGGCTCGTCAAGGAGGGCGAAGCGCGTCCCGGTTTAATCATCGGTGTCCCGGTCGGCTTCGTGTCGGCGGCGGAATCGAAGGAAGAGCTGCTGAAGCTGGACGTGCCGTTCATCACGAATATCGGCCGCAAAGGCGGAAGTCCGGTCGCGGTTGCGACCGTTAATGCGCTGTCGCTGCTCGCGGAGCGTCAGGGGTAACAGACATGGTCAAGGCCGGTGCGGACAACCAGGAGACGAAGCCGCTTCGTCACGGGTATACGACGGGCGCTTGCGCCACGGCGGCTGCTCAGGCGGCGCTGGAGGCGCTCATTGTGCAGGAAACGGTCATGAAGTCGACGATCCGGCTGCCGATCGGGCAGGATGTGACGTTCGACATCGTCCGGTGCGAATTCGAGCAGACGCGGGCTTGCGCCGAAGTCATCAAGGACGGCGGCGACGACCCGGACGCAACGCATGGCGCGAGAATTATAACCGAGGTCTCGTGGACCCCGGAGGAAGGCATAGACATCGACGGCGGCATCGGCGTTGGTCGGGTGACGAAGCCGGGGCTGCCCGTCGACGTCGGTCAGGCTGCCATCAATCCGGTGCCGCGCAAAATGATCCGCGAAGCGGTTGCGGCCGTGCTCAACCGCTACGAGATTCACCGTGGCGTGCGGGTCGTCGTATCGGTGCCGGAGGGCGAAGAGATTGCGAAGAAAACGCTCAATGCGCGGCTCGGCATCTTGGGCGGCATCTCGATTCTCGGCACGCGCGGTATCGTCGTGCCTTTCTCGACGGCGGCCTACAAAGCAAGCGTCGCCCAAGCGATTCGGGTGGCCGTCAAGAGCGGCGTCCGTCATATCGTCCTCTCCACCGGAGGCCGTACGGAAAAGTTCGGCATGGAGCTGTATCCGGCGCTGCCGGAGGAGGCGTTCGTCGAAATGGGCGACTTTGTCGGATTTGCCGTGCAGCAATGCGCCAGGCAGGGCATCAGGCGCATCACCCTCGTCGGCATGATGGGCAAATTTTCCAAAGTGGCGCAGGGCGTGATGATGGTGCACTCCAAAAGCGCCCCCGTGGACTTCGGCTTTCTCGCCGGGCTGGCGGAGCAGGCCGGGGCGTCCGGGGAGACGCTGCAGCAGATCCGGGAAGCCAATACGGCCGCACAGGTCGGCGATATGATGCAGGCGCTCGGGAACGAGGCCTTCTTCCAGCGGATGGGCGAATACTGCTGCCGAGCGTTGCTTAAGGAAACCGGGAGCAGGAGCCGCCCGGCGGACCTGCGCGAACGGCAGGCGGAAGGCGAGCCGGACGAAAGCCTTCAGATCGAAACCGTTATTATCTCGATGAAGGGCGAGCTGCTGGGGCGATCTGCCGCAACAGCTTCACACGGGACGGGGGAACAATCCGGAAGCGACAGGGAAAGGTGAGAGGAACATGGAAAATACGATCGTGGTGATGGGCGTCGGCGATGACGGGAGGGCCGGATTGCCGGACGCTTATTTGCAGCGGATCGCACAATGCGGGGTGCTTGTCGGCGGGGAACGGCAGCTGGAGATGTTCCACGACAGCCCGGCGGAGAAAGTCATGATTCGCAGCGGGCTCGGCGAACTCGTCGAACAACTGCGCAACGAGAGCCGGAGCACGGTGGTGCTCGCATCCGGGGACCCGCTGTTTTACGGCATCGGGGGGTATTTGGCGGCGAAGCTGCCCGGCCGGATCGAGGTATTGCCATTCGTGAGCTCGGTCCAGCTTGCGTTCGCGCGGATCGGCGAAGGCTGGCATGATGCCTTCACAGTAAGCCTTCACGGTCGGCCGATCCGGGGGTTGGCGCAGCGGATCGACGGCAAGCCGAAGGTGGCGCTGCTCACCGACGAGATCAACCATCCGGCGGCCGTTGCGGCCTATTTGCTGGAGTACGGGATGACGGAATATGAGGCGTTCGTCGCCGAGCATCTGGGCGGAGAGAAGGAGCGGACCGGCTGGTACGGTTTAACCGACCTTGCGGCCCTCTCGAGCGGCGACTTCGCGCCGTTGAACGTCGTCGTGCTGCGCGCCAAAAGCCCCGGCGTCATGCCCCCGGCATGGCCGCTCGGCATTGACGACGCCGAATTCGCCCAGCGGAAGCCGGATAAAGGGCTCATCACGAAGCGCGAAGTGCGCGTGTTGAGCATCGCCGCGCTCGGCTTGAAGCGGGACAGCATCGTGTGGGACATCGGCACGTGCACCGGATCGGTGGCCATCGAAGCCGCTCGCCTCTGCCCGGAGGGGGCCGTGTACGCCGTTGAGAAGAACGAAGGCGATCTGGCCAACGCCCGCGAGAACGCGCGCAAGTTCCGCACGGACATCACGCTCGTGCACGCTAAAGCGCCCGAAGGGCTGGAGTCGTTCCCGGACCCCGACGCCGTGTTCATCGGCGGCAGCGGCGGCGAGCTGCGGGATCTGCTGGCGCTGTGCTGCTCGCGTCTAAGACAGGGCGGTACGATTGTGTTGAACGCGGTGACGATTGAGAACCTGGCGGCAGCTGCGCAAGCTTTTGCCGATGAAGGCTTCCGGGCCGACATCACACTCGCTCAATTGAGCCGCAGCAAGCCGATCCTCGATATGACGCGGTTTGAAAGCTTAAATCCGGTTTACATCATCGCCGCCCGGCGGAAACCGGCGGATCACGAGTGCACCCTCACAGACAGAAAGGAAACCTCAAGATGACTAACCTTGGTACGCTTTACGGGCTCGGCGTCGGGCCGGGCGACCCGGAATTAATTACGGTGAAGGCGTTCCGCCTGTTGAAACAATGTCCTGTCATCGCTTACCCGCGTAAAAAATCGGGGGCCAAAAGCTATGCCCTTGCCATTACCGAGCTGTATGTGGACACGACGGAGAAAACGATGCTCGGGCTGACGTTCCCGATGACGAAAGACCGCGAGGCGCTGGAGAAGCAGTGGAACAAAACGGTCGATACCGTGTGGGAGCACTTGAATCAAGGGAAAGACGTCGCCTTCGTCACCGAGGGCGACACGATGCTGTACAGCACTTATATTCATTTGATGCGGCTCATGAACGAGCGCCATCCCGAGGTGCAGGCGGTGTCCGTGCCCGGCATTTCGTCGATCAACGCTTCGGCTTCGAGACTCGGCATTCCGCTGGCGGACGGCGACGAACAGGTGGCGATCGTACCGGCGACGGACGATTACGAGGCGATGCGGACGGCGCTCGAAACGCACGATGCCGTCGTGTTCATCAAGGTAGCGAAGGTGATCGACCTGATGCTGCGCGTGCTGGGCGATCTCGGCTTGACGGACAAGGCGTCCGTCCTGACCAAGGTGACCTCGGCCGAGGAGCAAATATGGCGCAACGTTGCCGACTTGGCGGGGCGGGAGCTCGAATATTTAACGCTGATGGTGGTGAGAAAATGAAAGTATATATAATCGGCGCGGGCCCCGGCGACCCGGATTTGATTACGGTCAAAGGGCTGCGCCTCCTGCAGGAAGCGGACGTCGTGCTGTACACCGATTCGCTCGTCAACGAGGAGCTGATCGCGCGTGCGAAGCCGGAGGCGGAAGTGCTGCTGAGCGCCGGCATGAGCCTGGAAGAGATGGTGGGAATCATGGCCGACCGGGTCAGGGCGGGGAAAATGGTCGCCCGCGTCCATACCGGCGATCCGTCGATGTTCGGCGCCATCATGGAACAGGCGGCGCTGCTCAAGCGCGAAGGCATCGGCATCGAAGTCGTGCCCGGCGTCAGCTCCGTCTTCGCTTCGGCCGCCGCGATCGGCGCCGAGCTGACGATTCCCGAGCTGACGCAGACGGTCATTCTGACGCGCGTGGAAGGACGCACGCCGATGCCGGAACGCGAGCAGCTGCGCGATCTGGCCAAGCACCATTGCACGCTTGCGCTATTTCTTAGCGCGACGCTCACCAAGAAGGTCGTGCGCGAGCTGACGGAAGCGGGCTGGTCGCCCCAGACGCCGGTTGCCGTCGTGCAGCGGGCCTCGTGGCCGGATCAAGTCGTCGTCCGTTCCACGCTGGAGCGGCTCGACGAAGATATGCGGGTGAACGGCATTCGAAAGCACGCGATGATTTTGGCCGGTTGGGCGCTCGATCCGCATATTCACGAGAATGACGCGTACCGCTCGAAGCTGTACGACGCCACGTTCACTCACGGCTACCGCAAGGGGGTGAAGCCGTGATGCAAACGCCCGCCGCCATCAAGCTGCAGGAAGGAGCCGTGCCGGAAATCCGGCGCAGCGGCGATTATGCGGTTGTCGCGATCACGAAGCACGGCGCGGAGCTGGCCCGGCGCCTGCAAGCGTCGTTCGGCGGCGCCACCGATGTGTATTACATGTCCAAGTTTGCGCGCGGAGACGAGGCGGAGCGAGGCATCCAGCTGTTCGAGGGCAGCGTGCGCCTGCTGTATCCGGCGCTTTTTCCGGCTTATCAGGGGCTTGTCTGCATCATATCGCTGGGCGCGGTCGTCCGGATGATCGCTCCATTGCTGGAAGATAAGAAGAAGGACCCCGGCATCGTCGTCATTGACGACAAGGGCGAGCACGTCATCAGCGTGCTGTCGGGCCATTTGGGCGGCGCGAACGAGCTGACGCGCGAGGTGGCGGCGGCGCTCGGCGCCAGAGCCGTCATCACGACGGCGTCCGACGTGCAGAAGACGATCGCGGTCGACTTGTTCGGCCGCCGTTTCGGCTGGACGTGGGACAGCGCCGACAAGCTGACGCCGGTCAGCGCGTCGGTCGTGAACGAGGAGCGCGTCGCCGTCGTGCAGGAGTCGGGCGAGCCGGATTGGTGGCTGCACGACACGCCGCTGCCGCCGCATATCCGCACATATGGCGATATCTCAAGCGCGCTGGCGGACGAGCCGCAGGCGGCGCTGGTGGTGACGCACCGGCTGCTGGAGCCGGAGGAGCTGCCGATTCTGGCGAACGGCGTGCTGTACCGCCCTAAAGTGATTGCGCTCGGCATCGGCTGCAACCGCGGGACGTCCGCCGAGGAGATCGAAGCGGTTGTGCGCGATACGCTCAGCGAGCTTCGTTTTTCCTTGCAAAGCGTGAAGGCGGTCTGTACGATCGACCTGAAACAGGACGAGGAAGGGCTGCTTGCGGTATGCCGCTCGCACGGCTGGCCGCTCGTGTGCTATACGCCGCAGGAGCTGAACGAGATGCCGATCGACGACCCGTCCGACACGGTGTACAAGTTTACCGGAGCGTACGGCGTCAGCGAACCGGCCGTCAAACGATATACGGGTGCGCAGCAGTTGGCCTTGACGAAGAAAAAAAGCGGCAACGTCACGATTTCGGTAGCCGTCGCGCCTTTTTTAAAATAACGGAGGCGGGGCGGCTTATCCAACCGTTATTTAGGGGGATTGGCAGGATGGATCAGGAGTGTGCGGCGGCAGGCCGGCGTTGTCTCGTGATTGCGGGCACCGGAAGCGGCGCCGGCAAAACGACGGTGACGCTCGGCATCATGGCCGCCCTGAGAGGCAAAGGATTGAAGGTGCAGGGGTTTAAATGCGGGCCGGACTATATCGACCCGACGTATCACAAGGCGGTCACGGGCAGACCGTCGCGGAATCTGGATAGCTGGATGTTCGGAGCGGAAGCGGTGCGGGAGCTGTACGAACGCGCGTCGGCGGATGCGGACCTTGCCGTGATCGAAGGCGTGATGGGCTTTTACGATGGCAAAGACCCGAAATCGAACGTCGGCAGCACGGCCGAAATCAGTCTGCTGCTCGGTTCTCCGGTGCTGCTCGTCGTCAACTGCCAAAGCATGGCGCGCAGTGCGGCGGCAATCGTCAAGGGCTTTCAGCTGCTTGATCCGCGCGTGCGAATCGCGGCCGTCTTCGCCAACAAGGTCGGAAGCGCCGGGCATTACCGCATCGTGAAGGAAGCGATCGAACAGGAGTGCGGCGTTCCGGTCATCGGTTATTTGCTGCGGGAAGAGGCGCTGTCGGTGCCGGAGCGGCACCTCGGCCTCGTGCCTTCCATCGAACGGGGCGAGCTTGGAGGCTTCTTCGACGCCCTCGCGGAGAGGCTGCAGCAGACAACCGATATGGACAAGCTGCTGGAGCTAAGCGAGCTCGCGGACGAGCTTGGGCTGCCTCCGAGTCCGGCGAATCGGATCTTCGCGGAACCGGCGAGGAAATACCCGGTAACCTTGGCTGTCGCCCGCGACGCCGCGTTCCATTTCTACTACGAGGAAAATCTCGAGCTGCTGGAGCTGTACGGCGCCCGGCTGCGCTTCTTCTCGCCGCTGGCCGGGGAGCCGCTGCCGGAGGATGCGGGCGGCCTGTACATCGGAGGCGGCTTCCCCGAGGAGTTTGCCGAGCGGCTCGGCGCGCAAACCGCGGTCGCCGAATCGATCCGGCGGGCGGTGGAGCAAGGCCTGCCGACGCTGGCCGAGTGCGGCGGCTTCATGTACTTGACCGGGTCGATCCGCGATACGGACGGACGCAGCTTCCCGATGGTCGGCCTCGTCCCCGGACAGGTGACGATGCAGCGGAAGCTGGCGGCGCTCGGACTGCGCGAGGTGACCGGTTTACCCGGCAACTTCCTGCTGCCGGAAGGCGAGGCTGCGCGCGGGCACGAGTTCCACTACTCCGTCTACGAGCCGCCTGACGAGACGGCGCTCCCGGCGCATGCCTACGAGACGAAAGGCATGCGCGGCACGAAGACCGAAGGCGCTCTGCGGAACCGGCTGATTGCCGGCTACACGCACCTTCACTTTGCGTCGAATCCGGGCATCGTCCCGCGCTGGCTCGCAGAATGCGAGGCCTACAAGGCGGAGCGAGCCTAGCGGCTTATGCTGATCTTGCCTGCGCGATCCTTGCGCGAACCTGCACCGCCCACCGCTGCAGGGCATTGCATCAACGCGCTGACGAGTCCTTGTGCAGCTTCATCATCAGCCAAGCCAGCATATAGAACGGAAGCGCGACGCCTGCCCAGCGAAAGACTCCAGGCGTCGCCGCCACATATAAGCTTAGCGGGGCGGCCCACAGCAGAGCCGCCAGCATTCCCCATGGCCGCCGCCGAACGGAGGAGACGATGGCGAGCAGCGCAGGAGCGAGCCCGAACAGCAGCACCGCCAGCCATTCGCCGGGATCGGAAAGAGGCGCGTAGGGATTCAGCCAGATGAGGCTGACCCACAGGGCCGAGCTGTACACTCCGCCGAACAAGCCGATAACGCGCGAAAGGCTATAGAGCGGCAGCCGTTTGCGCTTCGTCGCGACGAAAGCACAGGCGATGGCGAACCCTAACGCAAGCAAGCCCAGCTTGGCAAGCGCGTGCGGCTGCGTCAGCTTGTTCCACGCCTGCTTCGCATACAAGGCCAGCCAGCCCGGTACCTCCGTCATCAGGCTGCCGGGGAGATCGGCTTGGGTGGAAGGCTTTACGCCGACGGGCAGCAGGGCCAAATCGTCCCGGGCATCCGTCAGCGCCTTCGTCCCTGCGCAAAGATGCGTCTCCAGCTCGCCGGGATGCCGCTCCTGCGCGTATACCAAATACGTTTCCCCCTGCTTAAAATCAATGCCGCACGAATGGAAGCCGGTGTACACGATAGCTTCCGAGGGCAGCTCGCCTTTCCGGATCGAATCGACCTCCAGGCGAACGGCGTATCGTCTTCCGATTGCCCTGCTTTCGTCGTATGGATCGTACGTCTCGCGGATGCCCAGCACCTTCCCCTCGAAAACTGCCGCCGCTTGTTCGGCGGCTTGCAGCGGAGTGACCGCCGCACAAGAACAGGCGGCGCACGGATGCGGGAAGGCGGCCCAAGCGAGAGCCGTCAGCGGCAATAATAGCGTCATCATCCAAATCCAGCGTTTCCTCACCTTCTCTTCCTCCCTTTTCGCACACTTTCGTTACGTATATCTTGCTTCTTGAAACGGTTCCCGCCCGATAAATGCCAGCGTTCTTCTAAACATGGTATACTTTGGGACATACATCCATAAGGTTTCGGAGGAGGCGTTCAAGCTATGTCTCGCATCGTAGACATCCGCACGTCGCGCATGCGCAATTTTATCGCATTTCAACGCGATCCGCTCGGCTTGTTAGTAGAGGTGCTGCAGGACGGCGACGTGATTTCCCTGCGTTCGGGAGAGAAGCGTCCCTCTTATATCGTCAATGCGCCGGAATTCATCCACGAAATCCTGGTCGCCAAGGAAGCGTATTTCCGCAAGGGCCGAAGCTCGGAAGTGCTTCGAAGGACGATCGGTGACGGGCTGCTGACGTCGGAAAAAGAGGAGCACCGGCGGCAGAAGAAATATTTGACGCCCGCGTTCTACAAAGAACGGATTCAGGCGTACGCGCGTATTGTCGCGGAGGAATCGCAGCGAGCGATCGAATCGCTGCAGGACGGACAGCCTGTGGAGCTGCATGACGAGATGATGCGCCTGACGTTATCCGTCATTGCCAAAGGCATGTTCGCAACGGATGTCGCAGAGCGGAAGAAAGAATTGGCGGACGCCGTCGATATCGCGATTCGCGAGTCGGCACGTACGTTGTTCTTTCCGTTCATCGTCCCGTTCGGTGTGCCGACACGGGGACACCGCGTACACAAACGGGCGATTCGTACGCTGGAGTCGGTTGTTCGGGAAGCGATAACGGATGCAAGGAAACGGCCCGACCGGTACGAGGAAAGCCTCCTTGGCTTGCTGCTCGATACGAAGGACGAGGATGGAAAGCCGATCACGGATACGGAAGTCCGCGATCAACTGATGACGATGCTGATTGCCGGTCATGAAACGACGGCCAATGCGCTTGTGTGGGCATGGTATTCGCTCGACCGGGAGCCGGACGCCGCCGCCAAATTTCACGCCGAAGTCGATGCGCCCGGGCAATCGGAAGGCCCGGCGTTCGAGCAGTATCGCAAGCTCAAGTACACCCAGCAGATCATACAAGAGACGCTGCGGCTATATCCGCCGGCCTGGACGATTCTGCGGGAGGCGGAGCGTGAGGTGGACGTGCTGGGGGAAACCTTCCCGGCGGGAAGCTCGTTTCTGATCAGTCCCTATGCGGTTCACCGGAATCCGCGCGTATTCGGCGACCCTTACGCGTTCCGGCCGGAGCGGTTTGCCAAGGAAAGCGCCGGCTGGCCGAGGTTCGCTTATTTTCCGTTCGGCGGCGGCTCGCGCGGCTGCATCGGCTCGCAGTTCGCGATGATGGAAGCGGCGCTTATTCTCGCGGAGCTGGGCAGGGCGTACCGGTTCGAGCGCACAACGGAAGCTGCGGCTATCCCCGAGCCGCTGATTTCCTTGCGGGTCAAAGGCGGCTTGCGGATGCGGCCGTGCCGCCGAACGTAAGTCAGTCATGGAAGTTTTTAAGCGACGAGAGAGCGAATGAGGTCAACAAACTGCACGCCGACGAGCAGGTAGCATAGAGCGCAGCCTAGAAGAACAAGAAGCACATTTTTAAGCAGTTTCATAACGGAGGACTCCCCTTTCATATGGTTCGCGCCTCTCTCTATGTGTACGAGACGTACCTTATCCAGACGAAACAAAATGGAGCCAAGTTGCAAGTTTTCGAAAATTTTCGAAGAAAGGCGGAGAACATTCCTTCACTATAACAGACGAACACCCCCGGCTCCGGCAGGATACGGGGGTGTTCGTCCGTTAAGAATTAGCGGCGCCGATAATGGCTTTCACGCGACCGACCTGGCCGTCCTGCAGCCGGACTTTAATGCCGTGCGGATGCGTCGGAGAGTTCGTGAGAATGTCCTTGACGATCCCGCGGGTCGTCTTGCCGGTCCGCTGGTCTTGCTTCAGCACGATATCGACCTCGAGCCCCGGGCGAATGTGACTGCGCTGCTGTCCTGTAAGCATGGTTCGTTTGCACTCCAATCCGATTGCTTTGTTCAAATTCAAATTCAAGTTCAAGTTCAAATTCAAGTTCAAGTCCGAGTGTCCGCGGTGTTCGCGTTCACAGAGGTTCTTCCGCACCCATTACGGGCGCTTGAAGCCTTCCTCTTGCAAATACCGGGCCGCTTCCTCATACGTTTCGAAGGCGGATTCCAGATTCAAGCCGGCGTACAGGTACCACAGCTCGTCCTCGTGAATGAGCAGCAGCGTCTGGCCGTTCGGCCCGTGCCAGCGTTCTTCCTCCGCCGCATCGCCGCTGACGGCCTGCTCGGCGGATGTCTTCGGGGCGAGCGATTGGATCGACGCCCGAATCAGCTTGCGCAGTTCCTCTGCCGAGTAGTCGCGGATGTTCACGAGACCGCGCTCGTCCGTCGCATAGTCCGCCGTATGACCGGCATAGACGAAGCCGTTGCCGTTCGGGTGCAGGTGATAGACGACGATTTTCTTGTCGTAGCCGCTTTCTTCATAATGAAAATTAATGCGCCCGAGCGACACGTCTTTACGCGTCAGTTCGGGGAACGATTCGATCACGGACAATTTTTGTTCGAAGGTTAACATGAAGGACCCCACTTTTTCGTCATCTGCTAGCATGATTATCCATGAATTATACCACAGCCCCTTCGGATTCCAAACCGCCGAACCGGACCGGAAGGGCGGACGCCCTTGCATCTGCAGGCCCATTTGCATATAATACTTGTTAAATCCATACCGTCAAATGCGTGGACGGAGACAAGTAAGCAGTGCTTCTTCACAGGGAGGCCCCGCCGGAGATTGAGAGCGGGTCCGAAAGAATCAGGCTGCCGAAGTTCGCTCCCGAGCAGTCCCTTGAAACCGCGAAAGCTATCGCTGCGGCAAGTAGAGGGTCACCGGTTTACGAACCGTTATGTTCAACGAAGTGAGAAGCGCTTCGAGTCGCCCTGTTCAAGTGCGGCGTCGCAGCTTTCTAACAAGGGTGGTACCACGGCTTTTTCGTCCCTTATCCGGGACGGGGAGGCCTTTTTTGCGTGGCGTGGATATGGAGCATTCGTACAACACTTAAGGAGGGTAAGATCACGATGAAAGAACGTTTGTTGCAGTTGAAGGACGAGGCGCTCGGCGAGCTGGCGGGCGTGCAGAACCAGCAGCAGTTGAACGATCTGCGGATCAAATATTTGGGCAAAAAAGGTCCGCTGACCGAAGTGCTGCGCGGGATGGGAGCGTTGAGCGCGGAGGAGCGCCCGCTCATCGGGCAGGTGGCCAACGAGGTGCGCGGGGCTATCGAGGACGTGATCGAGGCGAAGCAGGCCGAGTACAACCGGGCGGAAACTGAGGCGCGGCTGGCAGCCGAGACGATCGACGTGACGCTGCCGGGACGTCCGGTTGCACGCGGGGCGGTGCATCCGATCAGCAAGGTGATCGAGGAAATCGAAGACATTTTCATCGGGATGGGCTATACGGTCGCGGAAGGGCCGGAAGTGGAGCAGGATTACTACAACTTTGAAGCGCTCAACCTGCCGAAAAACCATCCGGCGCGCGACATGCAGGATTCGTTCTACGTGACGGAAGAAATTTTGATGCGGACCCATACGTCTCCGGTTCAGGTGCGTACGCTCGAGAAGATGAAGGGCCATGTGCCGATCAAAATCATTTGTCCGGGCCGCGTCTACCGGCGCGACGACGACGATGCGACGCATTCGCACATGTTTACGCAAATCGAAGGGCTGGTCATCGACCGCAACATCCGCATGAGCGATCTCAAAGGGACGCTGCTCCAGTTCATGCGGGAGCTGTTCGGCAAGCAAACGCAAATCCGGATGCGCCCGAGCTTCTTCCCGTTCACGGAGCCGAGCGCCGAGGTGGACGTCACCTGCGCCATGTGCGGCGGACACGGCTGCCGCGTGTGCAAACATACCGGATGGCTGGAAATTCTCGGCTCCGGTATGGTGCATCCGCGCGTGCTGGAGATGGCCGGGTACGATCCGGAGGAGTACAGCGGCTTTGCGTTCGGCCTCGGGGTCGAGCGGATCGCGATGCTGAAGTACGACATTGAAGACATTCGTCATTTCTATACGAACGATCTGCGATTCCTGAAGCAGTTCGTCCACTTGTAAGAGAGAGGAGCGTGGACTAGGTGAAAGTATCTTACCAATGGTTATCTCAATATGTCGACGTAAGCGGTTATACGGCGAACGAGCTCGCCGAGAAGCTGACGCGCAGCGGCATTGAAGTCGATATCGTGGAAAACCGGAACAAAGGCGTGACCGGCGTCGTGGTCGGTTACGTGAAATCCCGCGAAAAGCACCCGGATGCCGACAAGCTGAGCGTTTGTAAGGTGGACGTCGGCCAAACCGAGGAGCTGCAAATCGTATGCGGAGCGAAAAATGTGGACGCGGGGCAAAAGGTGCCCGTCGCCATCGTCGGCGCGAAGCTGCCGGACGGTCTCGTTATTAAACGCGCGAAGCTGCGCGGCGTCGAGTCGCAGGGCATGATCTGCTCGGCGAAAGAGCTCGGTCTCAACGACAAGCTGCTGCCGAAGGAAATTCAAGAAGGCATTCTCGTGCTGCCGGCGGATACGCCGATCGGCGCGGACATTCTGGAAGTGCTGGCGATTAATGACGAGGTGATGGACCTCGACTTGACGCCGAATCGGTCCGATGCTTTAAGCATGCTGGGCGCGGCTTATGAAATCGGAGCGATTCTCGGTCGCGACGTCAAGACCCCGGATAGCGCGTCCGGTCTGCAGGATACGGAGTCGCCCGTTACAGCATCCGATCGTATTTCGGTCGAAATTACGGCCAAGGACGCCTGCTCGCATTATGCGGCGCGGCTGATTGAAGGCGTGAAGATCGGGCCTTCCCCGCTCTGGCTGCAAAACCGCCTCATGGCGGCGGGCATCCGCCCGATCAGCAACATTGTCGACGTCACGAACTACGTGATGCTGGAATACGGCCAACCGCTGCATGCGTTTGACGCCGACCGTCTGGCGAACGGGCACATCGACGTCCGCTTCGCGCGCGAAGGCGAGAAGCTGGTGACGCTGGACGACGTGGAGCGGACGCTCGAGCCGCATATGCTGCTGATTACGGACGGTACGAAGCCGGTCGGACTCGCGGGCGTGATGGGCGGCGCGAATTCCGAGGTGTCGGAGGGCACGACGCGCATCCTGCTCGAATCCGCGAAGTTCGACGGCGGCACGATCCGCAAGACGTCGCGTCAGCTGGGCCTGCGTTCGGAAGCCTCGCTGCGCTTCGAGAAGGAAGTGAACCCGGAAGCGGTTATTCCGGCGTTAAACCGGGCCGCAGCGCTCATGGCCGAGCTTGCGGGCGGTCAGGTGGCCTCCGGTATCGTCGAAGCTGTGGCGCGCGAGCATCGTCCGGTGCAAATCGAAATCACGCTCGGCCGCATTAACAGTTACCTGGGGACGAGCTTGACGATGGACGAAGTGACATCGATCTTCCGACGGCTGAACTTCACGTTCGAGCCGCTGGAGCAGGACGGGCTGCTTGTTCATGTGCCGAGCCGTCGCGGAGACATTACCCGCACCGTCGATTTAATTGAAGAAGTGGCCCGTCTGCACGGGTACGACAACATCCCGACGACGCTGATGAACACGGAGACGACGCCTGGCGCCTTGACGAAAGAACAAGCGATACGCCGGACAGTCCGCCGCTTAATGACGGGCAGCGGGCTGCATGAGGCGATCACGTATTCGTTCACGCATCCGGAGCAAATCGCATCGTTCGCCGGGGCTTACCGGGATGCGCAGCCGGTGGCGCTGGCGATGCCGATGAGCGAGGAGCGCAGCGTGCTGCGCACGAGCCTTGTGCCGCATTTGATCGATGCGGCCTTGTATAACCGCAACCGGAACATCGACGACGTGGCGCTGTTTGAGATCGGACGCGTCTTCTTGAGCAGCGAGTCGTCGCTGAGCAAGCTTCCGGAAGAGAAGCTGCTGCTGTCCGCGCTGATGACCGGCAAGCGCAGCGAGCTGCATTGGACCGGAAAGCCGGGCAATGTCGACTTTTTCGACCTGAAGGGTGTGTTTGAGCGCGTTGTGTCGTACTTGGGCATCGAGGGCATTCGTTACGTCGCCGCTAATCCGGAAGGCTTCCATCCGGGACGTACCGCTTCGATCGAAGTGGAGGAAGACGGCGTTTGCCGGGTGATCGGTACGATCGGTCAGCTTCACCCCGCGCTGCAGCAGGCCAAAGATCTCGCCGACACGTATGTGCTCGAAGTGGAGCTGGAGACGCTCGCGAAGCTGGCCGGCGAACGGTTTACGTACCGCCAACTGCCCCGGTTCCCGGCGATTACTCGCGATATGGCGCTCGTGGTGGACCGCGCTGTCGCCGTCGGCGATCTGATCGCAACGGCGCAAGCTACGGCCGGCGATTGGCTCGAATCGATTCAGGTGTTCGATATTTACACAGGCGACCGGATCGACTCGTCGAAGAAGAGCGTTGCGATATCGCTCGTCTACCGGACGCCTGAGCGGACGCTGACCGACGAGGAAGTCAGCGAGCTGCACGTCCGCGTCGTGGCGGCGCTGGAAGCTTCCTACGGCGCGGAATTGCGTAAATAACGAAGGCTGCTTTTGACCGACAAAACGTATTAACTCCTAGCAGGAAAAGCAATTCTCCGTATCGAATAATTCAGGATACGGAGAATTTTTTGTGTGAAAGGGGAACGGCTTCGTGAACGGTGAAGATAAAGTACGGATGACCGTCGACATCTATGGCTCCCAATATAAATTAGTATCCAAATCCAGCCCTTCCTATATAAAACGCGTCGTTGCCGTCGTGAACGACCAAATGCACCGCATCGCCGCCGGCAGTCCGCGTCTGGATCTGCCCAAAATCGCCGTTCTTGCGGCCGTCAATATGGCGGACGAATGGACCCGCATGCAGCAGGAGGTCGAAGCTGCGCAGGAACAGCAGCGGGAGCTTGCGAAGGTGCAGGGCGAGCTGGCGGCTTTAACGGATAAGCATGGGGAGCTTCAACAGTCGGTTGACGCCGATCGCGAGCGGCTGCGGTCGTTGTCGGCGGAACGCGATGAGCTGCTTGCCGTTAAAGCGGCGTTCGAAGGGAAGCAAGTCGAGCTGCAGGGGCAGGTCGAGGAGCTGGGCGCTTTGTACGAAGTCGCTGAAACGGAGCTGACCGAGAAAACCGAGCTGCTGCGCATCCGGGAGGAACGGCTGACCCAGCTCGAAGTGCAGATGGCCGAAGCGCTGGAGCGTGCGCGCGAGTTCGAAGGACGCAGCGCGGAGCAGGCTCGCGAGACGGAGCGTCTGGGGCAGCTGCTGCAGGAAAGCGAGCGCCTGCGCGAGGAACTGCGGCTGCGTCTCGGCGAAGAGCAATCGCAGCGCAGCCGTCTGGCGGAAAGCTTGGCGGCGCTGGAGCTGGAGCATGCGGAGCAATTGCGCAAAGCGGAGCAAGCTGCGCAGCAGATCGCTGACTGCGAGCGGCAGCGCGCCGAGCTGGAGCGCCGTTTGGGTGAAGCGCAAGGAGAGCGCGAGACGCTGGCGGCGCGGCTGCGCGAGCTGGAGGAGCTTACGGCCGAGCAGTCACGCGAAGCGGAGCAGCTCGCGTTGCGGCTGCGCGAAGGCGAAGAGTCGCGTGCTGCGTTGGAGCTTCGCTTGAGCGGCTTGTCCGCTGAGCGGGAGCTTCTTGCTGAGCGCGTCGCGACGGGCGAGCGGCAGTACGCCGAGCTGAGCGAGCAGCTGGATCAGCTGCAGGAGCAGCTCGGCGGCAGGCAGCAGGAAGTGGAGCTGCAGGTGGCGCTCTATGACGAGCTGCTGGAGCAAAGCAGCTCGCGTGAAGCGGAGCTGAAAGCGCAGCTGGCCGCCTCGGAAGAGCGCGCGCGGCTTGCGCTCGAAGCGGAGGCAGCGCGCCAAGCCGAGCTGAAGCAGGAAGCGGCCGAGCAGGCAGCGGCAGCCGATGCGCGTCTGGCGGAGCGCGAAGCGGAGCTGGAGCGCCGCATCGCGGAGCTTGGACGGGAAGCGGCCGAGCAGGCAGAGGCGGCTGACGCGCGTCTGGCGGAGCGCGAAGCGGAGCTGGAGCGCCGCATTGCGGAGCTTGGACGGGAAGCGGCCGAGCAGGCAGCGGCAGCCGATGCGCGTCTGGCGGAGCGCGAAGCGGAGCTGGAGCGCCGCATCGCGGAGCTTGGACGGGAAGCGGCCGAGCAGGCGGCGGCAGCCGATGCGCGGCTGGCGGAGCGCGAAGCGGAGCTGGAGCGCCGCATTGCGGAGCTTGGACGGGAAGCGGCCGAGCAGGCAGCGGCGGCTGACGCGCGGCTGGCGGAGTGCGAAGCGGAGACCGCTCGCGCGCTCGAAGCGGCCGAGCAGCGCAGGGCAGAGGAGCTGCGCGAGCAGCAAGAGCAGCACCGCCGGCTGCAGGTGCAGCTTGGCGAGCAGCTCGAGCAATGCCGCGAGCAGCAGCAGCGTGCGGATGGGCTGCAGGCGGAGCTGGAGGCGCTGCGTTCGGCTCAGCGGGAGCAGGCGGAGGAGCTCGAGCTGCAGCTTGAGCTGTACGGCGTGCTCGAAGCCGAGCTGGCCGGTCAGCGCGAAGACAGCGTAACGCGAGAAGCGGAGCTGCGTCAGGCGCTTGAGGCGGAAGCTGCGCGCATACGGGAGCTGGCGGAAGCGGAGGCAGCGCTGCGCGCGGAGCATGCCCGCGAGCTGGAGGCGCTGGAGCAGCGCCGTGTGAGCGAGCTGGCCGAGGCGGAGGCTCGTGCGCGAGTGGAGCTGGAGGCGCGGGCGGCCCGGGCAGCGGAGCTGCAGCAGGAGCTCGCGGAGCGGGAGCAGCGCGGCCAGGAGCTGGAGCGGCAGCTCGGGCAGCAGCAGGCGTATAACCTGCAGCTGCAGGAGAGCAGCAGCCAGTGGCAGCGGCGGAGCGAAATCCAGGCGTCACAAGCGGACGAGCTGCGTACCTTGCTGCAGGGCAAGCAGGAGGAGCTTGGGCTGGTGCAGGAGCTGTATGACGAGCTCCAGAAGAAGTATCAAGAGATGGTTCAACGGCTCGCGGAGCAGGAGTCCTCGAGCACCCAAGAGAATGAACAGCTTCGAACGCGGCTTGCCGAGCTCGAGCGTCAGCTTGAAGAACGGGAACGCCGCTTGATCGACGCGCAGAAGGAAGTGTTGGGCGCCCAAGAATTCAGTCGCGCCCTGCAGGAACAATGCGCGGCCTGGGAAGCGAAGCAAAAAACGTCGCTCGAAGAGCACAACGTCCTGACTGCCCGTCTTGCCTCGCAAGCCTCGCGGATTAACGAACTGGAAGCTGCGGTTTCGCAGGCCGGTCAATTGCAGAAAGAGTTCGTCTCACAGCAGCGTGAACTTAGCTTGCAGGTGGAGCTGTACAATGAGCTGCAAGAGGAGCTGAAGCTCCAAATCGGGCAGCACCAAGCGCTGCAAGCCGAGTATGACGCGCAGCAGGAGAAGGCCGAACGGGTGTTCCGCGAGCTGGAATCGCTGAAATCGGAATACGAGAAGCTGCAGGTCGAATATAACGAGTGGATCGAACTTGTGGAGAAAGATTAGCATGCAGCCGATGAATGGCTTGGATTACGCGGTTCTGGCGGTCGTTGCCGCCGGAACCGTGCTCGGTTACGCCCGCGGTTTCGTCGGGCAACTCGTTTCGTTTGTCGGTTTGTTTCTGGCCTATGTCGCGGCGTTTGCTTTTTATGACGACACGGCCCCGTGGATTCGCAGCCTGTTGAACTTGTCGGAGCATGAGACGTACCGCAAGTACGCGTTTTTGGCGGAAGGCCTGCATCTCGATACGTATGTCTACAACGCGCTGGCTTTCGGCATTCTGCTGTTTGGCGTCAAGCTCGGCTTCAGCGTAGCCGGAAGGCTGCTGAACTGGCTGGCCGCCGCACCGGGCATCAAGACGGTAAACAAGTGGAGCGGCGCCGCGCTCGGGTTCGTGGAAGCGGGGCTGATCGCGTTGATCGCCGTACACGTCATGACGGTCTTTCCTAACGATACGGCGCAGCGCTTGCTCCAAACGTCGATGACAGCCCCGTATATGTTGGAGCATACGCCCGTCGTGACCGACAAGCTGCAGGAAATGTGGGAGAACCGCTCGGAGCGGGTGAAAGCGTAACTTGTACAGCGCTTGCTTGCCATGCCGCTGCGATCTGCATCTATGAGATGTCCGACGTTCGCCCACAGGCCATCATGCAAAATAGGTTTGACGAGCGGCGTATATTTTCGAGATGAACGGTTCATATTAGACTTCGACGGTGAAAGCGAGAGAGGTGTGGTTCCGTTGGAGGTTCTAACGAGCAATGCCGGGGAAGTTGTTGTTGAATCCGACCAGAAGCGAGGGGATGTGCCGCAGAGACGTTATTGTAGTATCCGTACTGCATAGTGTTCAATGAGGGTAGACCCGAGATTCATAAGGTTCAGAGCAGTGACCAAATTGTGTTCACCGTCAGGGACTCCGCAAGGAGTCCTTTTTGGCATACTTTCCAAAAATAGCGGAACACGGGTACCTTGATTCTCAACTTTCAGCACCCATTCGGGCAAAAGCGGAACTGTGGTCTCTTATACGGGGGAATTTCGCTACAAACGCTGCAGAGAGGTGAAAATGCGACCGCAGCCGCCCCAAGTTCCGCTATTATACCAGACGCCAAAACAAAAACGTGGATAACGCATCTGGTTCCGCGATCGCGTCCCTGTCATCGCGTTCCGCGATCGCGTCCCTGTCATCGCGTTCCGCGATCGCGTCCCTGTCATCGCGTTCCGCGATCGCGTCCCTGTCATCGCGTTCCGCCTTCGCGTTCCGCCTTCGCGTTCCGCCTTCGCGTTCCGCCTTCGCGTTCCGCCTTCGGCTCCCCGCTTTCGCGCTATGCGCCTTATTCCAACACCGTTCCCGCTTCGACCAGCCTCCCGGTGAAGCCGGGGTTGCTTAGCGCAGCCAGAGCAGCGATATCCGGGGCGACGAGGTGCGGGTCTTTACCGGTGGCGTGCATTTCGGACTTGATCGTGCCTGGATTGAACAGGTTCGCCAGAATCCGGTAGCTGCTTTCTTCCTCGGCCGTTGTCCGGGTCAGCGACTCGAGCCCGGCTTTGCTGGCGCTGTATGCGGCGAAGCCGCCCGCTCCGTTGGTAGCGAGCGAAGAGGTGATGTTGATGATGTGCCCGCCTTTTTGCTTGCGCATCGTCGGCAGCACGGCGCGCGTCATCAGGAAGGCTCCGGTGAGGTTGACGCTGATCTGTTCGTTCCAAGCCGAGAGCTCCGTATCAATCACTTGTCCGGTTTCGTAAACGGCGGCGTTATTAATCAGAATATGAATCGTACCGAATCGTTCCACGGCTGTGCGAACAAGCCTATTTACATCGGCTTCTTGGCTGACGTCGGCCTGTACGGCCAAGGCCGAGCCGCCGCTGGCTGCAATTTCGGCGGCGACCGCTTCGATTTTACCGAGTCGCCGGCCGCACAATACGACGGTAACGCCCGCGGCCGCCAACGTTATCGCCGTAGCCCGTCCAAGTCCTGTTCCTGCTCCTGTAACAATCGCCGTTTTTCCCTTCAAGCTTGCCAAATTTACCATCCTGTCCGCTCCTTTGCCGATTTTTTATTATTATAACAGCCGCTGGTACAGAGGGGAAATTATATTTCCTGATAAATCGCATAAGGAAAAGTTACTTCATAAAAAAAGCGTCCCTTTCGAGAAAGGACGCTTCTGCGGTATATTCGATTTATTCGACGATCAATTTCGATTTCATGGAGATGTGGCCCTGCCCGCAAGGAACGGTGCAAATAATATCATAGGTGCCGGCTTTGTCGGCCTTCACGGTAGCCGTCTTCGACCCGTTATCCAGCTTCACATTCAAACCGTTGATCGAGATGCCGTGCATGCCTTCTTTGTTTTCCAGCGTAAAGGTGACGTCTTGGCCTTGTTTCACCTTGTATTCCTTCTGATCGAATTGGAAATTGGTGGCGACCAGCTTCACTTGCTGAGCCGAGGAGCTTGAGCTGGAAGCTCCTGTCGAAGCTGGCGGCTGCTCTGCCGCTTTAGGGGCTTCCTTCGCCCCGCATGCCGCTAAGGAAAGCATAAGGGCGAATGCCGCTAACGTTACGATCCATTTATTCATATTCATCTTGATTCTCATTTGTAATCCCTCCGTCTCATTTACATGTCCGGGCATTGCTGCATCCCGTAAAGTAAGTGTAACTCGAAGAGGGACTTTTGGCTGTGTCGGGCGGGTGACAACAATATGAACAGATCGTGAAGTAGCCCGGGCAAGTGAAAAACCCAGCCGCACCGCGGGAAACGGTTCGTTCGCGGCTGGGATGAACCGTGGTTGTTTGTTGTTACTTGGCGTCTTCCCGTCCTGAAATGCCATGTTCGAACGGCGTTTTGACCGGAATGAACAAATCGATAATCCCGACCACAAGGGCGGCCAGAATCGCGCCGACAATGCTTGTCGAAACGCCGCCGACAATAAACTGGGCGAGCCAAATGACGAGTGCGCTCACGAGAAAACCGACGATACCCCGGCCGAACGGCGTAATTCGCTTGCCGAACACGCCTTCGATAACCCAGGCGGCGACAGCGATGACCAGGGCCAAGAAGAACGCGCTCCAGAATCCTCCGACAGTGAAGCCGGGAACGATCCAGCTTACTACGAGCAGCATAAGAGCGGAGACAATAAATCGGACTAGATGACCTAACAGATACATCAGACTCATTCCTCCTTAGCGGAACTTATTGTGCAGCATGCTCATCCGGTGCAACATTTAGGGTTGCCTTGAACCCCGGCCGGTATGAATGGAAGGTGAAGGGAAAATCATTCGCTTTGGTACCGCAAGTTGGATATAATAGCAGGTGTAAATGGTTAAGCCAGAAAGGCAGGGACCCATGGGGAAACTGATGAAACCTACGAAATCGTATAATGAAAAAATATTGAATACGCTGGACTATCACTCCGTCTTGGAACGGTGCGCCAACCATGCTTCAACCTCGCTCGGACAAGAACGGGTGCTGGAGACGGTGCCTAGCGGACTGTTTCCCGAGGTGAAAAAAAGGCTTCAAGCGACCGACGAAGCGGTCAATGCCGACCGTCTCAAGGGCGCGGCGCCGTTCGGCGGTATTCGGAATATTCGGAACGCCTTGCATCGCGCGCGCATCGGCGGCGTTCTGAACCCGTCGGAGCTGCTCGACGTCGCGATGACGAGTCAGGGCGGCAGGCGGCTGGGACGCTTCTTAAGCGACGTAAACGACGATTACGCGATCCCGTCATTAATGGAGCTTATTGGACAGCTAACCGATCATAAGCCGATGGAAGACCGCATCCGCCAATGTATCGACGAGAATGCGAACGTGGTCGATAGCGCAAGTCCGGAGCTGGCGCGGATCCGTCATGAGCTGCGGGGCAGCGAATCGAAGGCGCGTGAGCGTCTGGAGCAGATGGTGCGTACCCCCTCGATTCAAAAAATGCTGCAGGACAACCTGGTCACGATCCGCAATGACCGGTATGTCATCCCGGTGAAGCAGGAATACCGCAGTCATTTCGGCGGAATGATTCATGATCAGTCGGCGTCGGGCGCCACGTTGTTTATTGAGCCGGAAGCCGTCGTACAGATGAATAACCGCGTCCGCGAGCTGAAGCTCAAGGAAGAAATCGAAGTCGAAAAAATATTGCGCATGCTGACGGTGCTCGTCGCCGAAGCCGCGGATACGCTGCTCGTCAATGTCGAGGCGCTGGCCGAGCTCGATTTTATTTTCGCCAAAGCGGGACTCGCCCGGGAGATGAAAGCGACGCTGCCGATTTTGAACGACCGCGGCTTCATCAAGCTGAAGCGCGGCCGGCACCCGCTCATCGCGAGCGAGCAAGTCGTACCGATCGACGTGGAAATCGGCAATAAATATTCTTCCATCATCGTTACCGGCCCGAATACAGGCGGTAAGACCGTCTCGTTGAAAACGGTCGGTCTGCTGTCGCTGATGGCGATGTCGGGACTGTTCGTTCCGGCCGAAGAGGGCAGTCAATTGTGCGTCTTCGACGCCATTTACGCCGATATTGGCGACGAGCAAAGCATCGAGCAAAACCTCAGTACGTTCTCCAGCCACATGACGAATATTATCCGGATTCTGAAAGAAATGACGCCAAAAAGCCTGGTGCTCCTCGACGAGCTCGGCGCCGGCACGGATCCTGCGGAAGGCTCTGCCCTCGCCATCTCGATTCTTGATTTCATGCACCGGATGGGCTGCCGGATTATCGCCACGACGCATTACAGCGAGTTGAAGGCGTACGCGTACGACCGTCCAGGCGTCATTAACGCCAGCATGGAGTTCGACGTGCAGACGCTGCGGCCGACTTACCGGCTGCTGATCGGCGTGCCCGGACGAAGCAACGCGTTCGCGATTGCCGAGCGGCTTGGCCTGCCGCGCGCCATCATCGAGAGCGCTCGCGGTCAAGTGGGCGAGGAAGAGCAGCGGGTTGAATCGATGATTGCCACGCTCGAGGAGAACACGCTGCAGGCTGAAGCCGAGCGGACGACGGCGGCACAGCTGCGCAACGAAGTCGAGACGCTCCGCGAGGAGCTGAAGCGCGAACGGCAGAAGTTTGAAGAACAGCGCGACAAGATGCTCGAGCGCGCCGAACGCGAAGCGCGGGAGGCGGTAGCTAAAGCCCGGCGCGAAGCCGAGGAAGTCATTGCCGAGCTGCGCCGCCTGCAGCGCGAGGAGGCCGGGGGCGTTAAGGATCACAAGATCAGCGAGCTGAAGCGTAAAATGAACGACGCCGTGCCGGAGTTGAAGGCCAAACACGCGGTCAAATCGGCGAAGAAGAAGCCGGATCGCCTGGAGCCGGGCGACGAGGTGCTCGTGACCACGGTCGGGCAGAAGGGTCATGTCGTCGAGATCGTGGGCGAGCATGAGGTTTCGGTACAGCTCGGCATTCTCAAGCTGAAGGTGAATAAAGCTGACGTTGAGCTGATTAAAGCGGCTTCCGCGCAGCCGAAGCCCCAGCAGCCGAAGGCGACGTCAAGCCTGAAGCGGACGCGCGACGACAACGCGAAGATGGAGCTTGATCTGCGGGGCGCGAATGTCGAGGAGGCGATTGTGGAAATCGACAGATTTCTCGACGAATCGTATTTGGCGAATTTCGGCCAGGTCTATATCATTCACGGCAAAGGAACCGGCGTTCTGCGTTCCGGGGTGCAAGAATATTTACGCAAGCACAAGCATGTGAAAAGCTACCGCATGGGCAATTACAATGAGGGCGGGGCCGGAGTAACCGTTGCCGAACTGAAATAGTCCCGAGTCGAACGCGCATATCGAATTTTTTCTGCGATCCTCTGAAACGAAAAGCCTCTTGCTTTCGTAATAAAGAAGTGTAAACATCGATGTTCAGGTTGAAGGGTCTGCAGGCTTGTTTTCCACATAAATAATAATTTGAGAGGATGTTAGGTAAAGATGGGGATTTTTAAACGATTGCGCGATTTGACGATGGCTTCGATTAACGACTTGCTTGACAAGGCCGAAGATCCGGTGAAAATGCTGAACCAGTTCCTCCGCGATATGGAAGAGGACATCCTCGAGGCGGAAACCGCAGTCGCGAAGCAAATCGCGATTGAGAAAAAGTTCAAGCAGCAGTATGAGGAAGCGCTGGAAATGGTGCAAAAGCGCGAAGAGCAGGCGCTCAAGGCGCTTGAATCCGGCAACGAAGATTTGGCCCGCCGCGCGCTTCAGGACAAGAAGGAGCATCAGGCGCGTTACGACGAAATGAAAGCGCAGTTCGATACGGCCAAAGCGAATGCAGATCGCCTTCGCGGCCAGCTGGCCGAAATGAAAGATGAATTCGGCAAGTTGAAGAGCAAGAAGGAAGTGCTGGTGGCCCGGGCGGAAGCGGCTAAAGCGCAGAAGCAAATCAACCAGGCGATGTCCGGCTTCGGTACCGATAATGCGGCCAAAGGCTTCGACCGTATGAGCGAGAAGGTTCTTCAGCTTGAAGCGGAAGCCGAAGCGAGCAATGAGCTGCGCGGCAAAAACAAAAGCTTGGACGACGAGCTCGATGCGCTTGGCAAGAACGACGGCGTCGAAGACGAGCTAGCCGCTTTGCGTGCCAAACTGGCTGCCAAGAAACAATCGGAATAAGACGATATGGACGAGACTGAAGGTTAATCGCCTTCAGTCTCTTCGGCTGTTCTCGGATGTGAGCAACCATATGCAGGGAGAGGCAGGGGCAATCGATCATGATGAATGAAGAGGTGGATCGTTTGATGGGAAATCCGTATGTGGAAACCTTGGCGTTTTTTTCGGTCGCCGTATTGGCGCTCGTCGTCTTCTTGGCGGTTTTCGAGTTGGTTACGAAATACAAGGATTGGGAAGAAATCAAGAACGGCAATGTGTCGGTTGCGATGGCGACGGGCGGTAAAATTTTCGGCATATGCAACTTGTTCCGGTTTGCGATTCTTAACAACGATTCCGTACTGCATTCGCTGATTTGGGCGGGATACGGTTTTGTATTGCTGCTTGCAGCCTATTTTATTTTTGAGTTTTTGACGCCCTACTTCAAAATCGACGAACAAATCCAAAAGGATAATCGCGCGGTCGGCTTTCTCTCGATGATTCTTTCCATCTCGCTCTCGTATGTGATCGGCGCGAGCGTGACCTAAGGGCACCGGCTTGCAGACACCGTAGAAGATGAACAAGCCCTGAGGGAGAGGTGCGGAGATTGAAGTATTTATGGGGGACCTTGTTTGCGCTTGCGCTTGTGTTTTTGGGCGCGGGCGTTTACTATTTTATTAAATATGCATGAAGAGAGTGGCCCGGCGATATGGAGCATGGACCCGAGGCCGGTCACCCGAGGAGGTATGACGATTGTCGCAAGCGGAAGATTTGTTTTGCCCTTGGTGCCAAACCGAAATTGTATGGGATCCCGAGATCGGACCGGAGACTTCGTGTCCGCATTGCTATAATGACTTGGGCGATTACCGCAGCATTCAATTAACGGTCAAGCAGACAGGACAATCGATCCAGTTTGACGAGGATGAAGACGAAGAATACGACGATATGGACGAGGCCGAGCTGGAAGCCATGGACGACGAATATGAGGAAGGCGTGCAGCGGCTGCTGGACCATCAAGAGGAAGCGCCCGAGTGCACGTCCTGTCAAAGCTTTATGCTGCTCGCGGGCACCCGGACGTCGCCGGATTCGTTCGTACCGTTCGTTCATCAGGCGATCAAGAAACCGCTGCTTTCCGCTTCGCATGCGAGCCAGGTATACGTTTGCCCGTCATGCTTCAAGGTTGAGCATGTATTGGCGGAGAAGGATCGCGTGGCGATGATCGAGCTGCTCAAGCAGCACGGGAAGGCGTAAATTCGATAGCAACGATGTACAAAAAAAAGGGAATCCGAAGCTGGGTCGCCGGCGGAGGATTTCTTTTTTTTGCTTCAGGTCATGCTTTCCGGCCGATTGGGGAAGCTAAAGCTTACACACTCCAAAGAGAGGGTGAGGGCATGTACACCGGATCGAAACATGATTCGCACCATGGCAGGACGGGCTTGCTGCAAGACGGGAAAGACCGGCACGAATGGCGTGAGGTGCGGGGGGAACATGAAGAGGAAGGAAAGCGGGGCGGCCGCAAATCCGTCCTGAAGAAAGGCGAGCCGCTCTCCGCACAGTCCAGACTGCTGCTTGCGGTAAGCGGTTTTTTTGCGGCAGGCAACGCTTTATCCGGGACGTTCGTTAACGTGTACTTGTGGAAGGCGAAGCAAGATTTCACGCTGATCGGTTGGTTTACGCTGATTCATCATTTGACGATGGCGCTGACGTTCTGGATCTCGGGTAAATGGGTGAAGGAACATAACAAGATGAATTGTCTGCGTGCCGGCGTGGCGGTTTCCGCGCTGTTCTACTTGATTGTGCTGTGGTTCGGCGAAAGCGCAGCTGAATATTTCGTGCTGCTCGGCGTAACGCAGGGGCTCGCCGCGGGCTTTTTTTGGCTTGCGTTCAATGTCGTTTATTTCGAAGTGACGGATCCCGACAGTCGTGACCGGTTCAACGGCTGGGTCGGCCTCATCGGGTCGGGCGTCGGGATGATTGCCCCGTGGCTTTCCGGTATGTTGATCGTACGCATGGGCGCCGTCAGCGGATACCGGTTTATTTTTACGCTGTCGCTGGTCGTCTTTGTCGTCGGCGTGATCGTCAGCTTTTTTCTGAAAAAGCGGAAGACGACCGGCACTTATGAATGGATGCTGACATGGAGATGTTTAAGGCAAAAGGATACCGCATGGCGCACGGTCAGCGCCGCGCTTGTCGCTCAAGGCTGCCGCGAGGGCGTGTTCGGCTTCATGATTGCGCTGCTCGTGTATGTGCATACGGGCAACGAGATGAAGCTCGGCAATTTCGCGCTCATTTCCTCGGCCGTCTCGCTGGTGTTCTTCATGCTGGCAGGGCGTCTGTTGAAGCCAAGATTTCGGCGAATGGCCATGCTGATCGGCGTTGTGATGCTGGTTCTGATCATTTTGCCTTTCTTCTGGAAGGTAAGCTTCACGACGCTGCTGATTTTTGGAATAGGGGCCGCGATTTTCTATCCGCTGTACAGCATCCCTATGACGACCATCGTCTTCGATTTAATCGGCAAAGAAGAGGAGAGCGTGAAGCTTCGCGAGGAGTACATCGTTATGCGCGAGCTGGCGCTGAATGCGGGAAGGCTGCTCGGCACAGCCGTGTTCGTCGCCGTCATTTCCTTCGCGAGCTCTCCTGCGGTGATGAACTGGCTGCTGCTCGGCATCGGCAGCTCGCCGCTGGCCGCCTATTACTTCATGCGCAAGGCGCATGCCGCGTGATGGCGGGCCAGACAAACGGCCGACTTGACCTCGGGCGGTCCGGGTCTTTACAATTAAGGCCATAGGCCCGGGTGTTCGCACCCGGCGCAAGCGGAAGTAAAGGAGCGGCGCGGTATGACGAAGCGAACAAGAATGGTAAACAGCATCACCGAGCTGATCGGGGACACTCCCGCAGTTCGGATTCGGCGGCTGGCAGGCGAAGACGATGCCGAATTGTATGTAAAGCTTGAATATTTCAATCCCAGCGGCAGCGTGAAGGACCGGGCCGCTTATAATTTGATTATACAAGCTGAGAAGGACGGGCGTCTGAAGCCGGGGGCTACGATTATCGAGCCGACGAGCGGGAATACGGGGATCGGACTGGCGATGAATGCGGCGGCCAAAGGGTACCGGGCGATATTGATCATGCCGGATAATATGTCGAAGGAACGGATTAATATTCTGAAAGCCTATGGGGCTGAAGTTGTGCTCACGCCAGCCGAGGAGCGCATGCCAGGGGCTATCCGGAAGGCCGAGGAGCTTCGCGGGCAAATCCCCGACAGCTTCATTCCGCAGCAGTTTGAAAACCCCGCGAACCCGGACATCCACCGGGTGACGACGGCGCTCGAAATTCTCGAGCAGATGGAAGGGCGTCTCGATGCGTTCGTCGCCACTTCCGGAACGGGAGGCACGATTACCGGTACGGGTGAAGCGCTTCGCAAGGAGCTGCCGGACATCCAGATTTATGTCGTCGAGCCTAAAGGCTCGCCGGTGCTGTCCGGAGGCAAGCCGGGGCCGCACAAGCTGGTCGGGACGAGCCCGGGCTTTGTTCCGGCGATCTTGAATACGAGCGTATACGACGAGATTGTGCAAGTATCCGACGAGGACGCGCTGCATACGATGCGCGAGCTCGCCAGGCGCGAGGGCATTCTTGTCGGGCCGTCGGCAGGGGCGTCGGTGTGGACCGGGTTGCAGGTGGCGCGCAGGCTTGGAGCCGGCAAACGGGTGTTATGCATAGCTCCCGATACGGGCGAACGCTATTTAAGCATGGATATTTTTTAAACGAATACAAAGATACTCGGCTAAGAAGCCGGGTATTTTTCATTCAGAGGGTTTGCATATTTATTCAATAATGTGTATAATAATAAATATAAAGCAGGTGGATGTTACGGTCCTGAATCAGGGGAGGAGAATCGCGAAATGAAAATCGCGCTGCATAACGAGCTTCCGGGTGAAGCGCAATTTCGTCAATGGATCGACTCTATGGCGGGAGAAGCCGACGGCTTTCCGGTCTTCGAATATGAAACGATATGTCAAAGCGGGCGTATTATCGCCGCTTATGATCAAGAACGATTAGTTGGCCTCGGCCGGCTGTCGGACAATAACGCCGCTTCGCAGATGGAATTTTCCATATTGCCGGAGTACCGTAACCGGGAGATTGAAATGTATATGCGTAAGCTGCTGCCCGTTGCATCGTCGAAGTCGTCCGTTCATTCATAGCGGCCAAGCCCGCCAATCCTACCAGTGCCCATATCAGGTGTCCAGCGGAATGAAGCTGAACGCCTTTTTTTTGCGCCCGGAACCTCGAAGAGGAATCACCTATTTTTGCTTTGCCAAGCGGGTGCGATAGGTGTAATATGAAGAAATAGTTTCTTGTTTAAACAGGAGGATGAGTCCATGGAACAATTCAAAATGAAAATCATTGAGCTGCTGAAGGAAGACGCTCGCCGCACACCAGCCCTGATCGCGACTATGCTTGCGGCACCGGAGGCGGAAGTGGCGGAGGCGATCCGCGAGCTCGAGGAAGCGAACGTTATCGTAAAATACGCGACGGTCGTGAATTGGGCCAAAGTGGATAGCGAGAAAGTCACCGCTTTAATCGAAGTGCAGATTACACCTGAACGCGGCCGCGGTTTCGATGCCATAGCGGAGCGTATTAACTTATATCCGGAAGTGAAGTCGGTTTACTTGATGTCGGGAGCGTACGATTTGCTTGTTGAAATTGAAGGCAAGACGCTCAAGGAAGTCGCGTCGTTCGTATCGAACAAGTTGTCCCCGATCGATCGCGTGCTGTCGACGAAGACGCATTTTATTTTGAAAAAGTATAAACAGGACGGGATTTCGTTCGAGGATCATCAGGACGACAGCCGTCTGCTAATCTCACCGTAAAGGACGTCGTGAACGATGATAGAACAACAAAGTCAAAGTCAAACCAAGAAATCGATGTCGAGCTATATTGCTCCGCTTGTACGCGAAATTCCGCCTTCGGGGATCCGCAAGTTTTTCGATCTGACTGTCGGCAGTAAAGATATCATCTCCCTTGGCGTCGGCGAACCGGACTTTAGCACGCCTTGGCACGTCAGAGAAGCATGCGTCTATGCGCTGGAGAGGGGAAACACCAAATATACGCCGAATTCCGGCTTGCCGGAGCTGCGCGAAGCTATCGCCGAATACTTGTACGATTCGTTCCAGGTCCCTTACGAACCGACGGACGAGGTGCTCGTTACGGTCGGCGGCAGCGAAGCGATCGACCTGGCGCTTCGCGTGTTGGTTACGCCGGGCGACGAGATTCTGATCCCGGAGCCTTGTTATATTTCGTATAGCCCGATTACGAAAATCGGCGGCGGCATTCCCGTAGGGATCGAGACGTTCGCCAAAGATCAGTTCAAGCTGACGCCTGAAGCATTGAAAGCGGCCATCACGCCTCGCTCTAAAGTGCTGATTTTGTGCTACCCCAGCAATCCGACGGGAGGCATCATGACCTATGAGGATTGGCTGCCTATCGCCAAAATCGTCGAGGAGCACGATCTTATCGTCATCTCGGACGAAATATACGCCGAGCTGACGTATGAGAAAAAGCACGTCAGCTTCGCCTCCATACCCGGCATGCGCGACCGGACGATTCTGGTTAGCGGGTTCTCCAAGGCTTTCGCCATGACCGGATGGCGGATGGGGTATGCTTGCGGACACCGCGATTTGATTGCGGCCATGCTGAAAATCCATCAATACACCGTCATGTGCGCGCCGTCAATGGGCCAAGTGGCGGCCATCGAAGCGCTTCGGCACGGGCTGGAGGAGAAGGACCGGATGGTGGAGTCGTACAATCAGCGCAGGCGGTTAGTTGTGCATGGTTTCAGCCAGATCGGTTTGCCGTGCCATGAGCCGCAAGGAGCGTTTTATGCGTTTCCTTCGATTCAAGCGACCGGCCTTACCTCGGAGGAATTTGCGCAGCGCCTTTTATTCGAGGGGAAGGTCGCGGCGGTGCCCGGATCTGCGTTCGGACTGGGCGGCGAAGGTTTTTTACGCTGTTCCTACGCCTATTCGGTCAGTCAATTGACGGAAGCGATCGATCGAATAGGAAATTTCATGAAAAAGTTGTAGGTTCGACAAAAATAGTCATTTTCAAGTTTCTCCAAAACTGGTATGTTAGATGTATGGAAGTTTCATAGATAAATCCTTTATGAAGCTGTTATCCATAGGTCTAAAGATCGGGAACGGGAGGGATGAACGATGGCATTTCCGGAATATCGGCTTCGGCAGTATTTGAACGTCGTATGGATTCAAGAGAACGATCGCAATGCCAAGTGGATTTTTGGTAAACGGAAAACAAACTCATCCGCAACGTCTTTAGAAGATGAAATTTACCGTCTGCGACAAGAGCTGGAATCGTTAGTCCAAAGCGGGAATACGTTAACTTCCCCTCGAGTCGTCGAGATTAGTATGGAACTGGACATTAAAATTAATGAATATATGAATCGTCATCGTGGAAGCCGTTCCTGAACGGCT
The DNA here is from genome assembly GCF_055379675.1 of Paenibacillus sp. JCM 9796. NCBI lineage: Bacteria > Bacillati > Bacillota > Bacilli > Caryophanales > Paenibacillaceae > Paenibacillus > Paenibacillus sp. JCM 9796. The sequence goes on along the minus strand of NZ_AP043723.1, from coordinate 1,547,150 downwards.
TCTTTTCGTTATTCCTTATATTTTGATACAAGCCTTTCGGGTATGGTAAGATAGGTCGATAGAGACCTAGCAGATGAATGTTTTGACGCAACGCGGCAAATGGGAGGAAAAGGATTTGAGGAAAGGAAGCTGGCTGGTCATCGCGTTGGTCCTTATGCTTCTGGCCGGATGCGGCGGCGGAGGAACGAAAGCGGACGTGCCGATTTTTATCATGTCATCGACAAGCATGCCGGGCGGTGCGGCGGAGAAGCTTGAAGCGGCCCTTGTGTCTAAAGTGGGAGAAGCCCCAACGGTGGCTGTCGCGGTCTCCCCGATGTTTTCGCTCGAGAAGATGATCATTGAGGTTGCGGCGGCCGGTAACGGAATTCTCATCCTTCCCGGCGATCAATTCCGGGGCTTGGGTAAGCAGGGTGGATACGTGCCGCTCGACGAATTGGCGAAGGCGGAAGACTTCCCGGACGGAGTGCTGGAACTGCCGGTGGACGGGAATCCGGACGGCAAGCTCGAAAAGCACTTATTCGGCATCTCGGTCGAGAAGACGACATGGTTCGCCGATCTGGGCCTGAGCGGCCAAGACTTGTACGCGTTCATTCCGCAAAATGCGCCGGATATTGAAAAAGCGAAGCAAGTGATGAAGCACATTGCGCAAAAATAGCCGTTGTCCTGAACGATTGGGCAATAAGCGGCGTTGTTCTAAATAAAGGTTCGGGTGCCTGCGGGCGGCGAAAGCCGCTGGTTCGCAGGTTAAAAGGGAAGCCGGTGCGATTCCGGCGCGGTCCCGCCACTGTAACCGGGCGATAAGCTCTCTCTGATAGCCACTTGCCGGCAATTGCCGGTTGGGAAGGCGAGAAAGCGCCGAAAGGAGCCCGGAAGCCAGGAAACCTGCCCGAACTTCATACGCTTGTTCCTTTCGCGGAAAAGGAGCGCAGCGGCGGTTTGCTCCGGCCCCAGGTCTTTACGACCCGGGACCGGGTCTGAAACATGCCCTCTGCTCCGGATTCGCGTCCGCAGGCGGAGGTTTTTTTGTATGTTCAGTCAAGGGAACGTTCTAGCCAATGATGAATGAAGGAGAGAAAAGATGATGAATACCAGCACAAAACGATACTTGCGAAAGCTGACGACGGCCGTCGTCAGCTTAGCGCTTGCGGCCGCATTGGCTGCTTGCGGCAGTAAGGCGACCGCGCCGAACCAAGGTCAGCTCGTCGACCCGCCGAAAGCGCAGAGCAGCCAGCAGGAAGGAACGGAGCAAGCGAAGCGGACGACATACCCGCTGAAGGTGCAGGATGCGACAGGCAAGGAATTCGTGTTTGAGAAAGCGCCGGAGCGGATCGCTTCGACGTCACCGAGCGAAACGGAGATCTTGTTTGCGCTCGGACTCGGGAGTAAAATCGTCGGCGTCTCGGATTATTGCGATTACCCGGCGGAAGCTGCGACGAAGCCGAAGCTCGGCAGCATCACGAAGCCGAACGAAGAAGCGCTGATCGGAGCGGGCGCCGATTTTGTTCTGACCGGCGTTTCCATGAAAGCGCCGACGGTGGACAAGCTGCGCGAGCTGAAGATCAATCTGTATCAGGTACAGCCGAAAACGATGGACGACGTCCTGGCGAACATTGAGAGAATGGGCGAAATTTTCGATCGCCAAGAAGAAGCCCGGAAGCTCGTCGAGCAAATGAAAGCGGATCGGCAAAGCGTGGTCGACGCTGTAAAATCAGTAAAGCCGGAGCAGAGGAAAAAAGTGTTCATCGAATTTTCCCCGGGCTATACCGTCGGTTCGGGCGAGTTTTTGAGCGAACTGATCGAGACGGCAGGCGGGATCAACGTATACGCATCGGAGAAAGGGTACGTCAAGCTGAGCGAAGAGAAAGTCATCGCCGCAAACCCGCAGGTCATTTTGTATCCGAAAAATTTGATCGACGACAAGTCGAAAAAATCGCTCGACCAAATCATTCGCGAGCGCAGCGGCTGGGATCAGCTCGAAGCGGTGAAAGGAAACAAGCTGGCCGGCATCGATAAAGATACGACAAGCCGTCCGGGTCCGCGAATTACGGAAGGCTTGAAGGAAATCGCCAAAGGAATTTATCCGGAACTGGTGAACTAATGAAGCGGAAGCTGATGCTATGGGGCGGACCTTGCCTTGTCTTGCTTCTGTTAGCCGCAACCGTCTCATTATCGGTCGGCTCGGTGCAGGTGCCTTTCGTGCACGTCTGGAAAATATTGCTGCATCACCTGCCTGGCATGGAGGGGCGCTTAACGGTAGATTGGCAAACGTCTTCGGAGCAAATCGTGTGGAAGGTCAGGCTGCCTCGCGTCGTGCTCGGGATGCTCGTCGGAGCGGCCTTGGGACTGGCTGGCGCCGCTTTCCAAGGGGTGCTGCGCAATCCGCTGGCCGATCCGTACACGCTCGGCGTTTCCTCGGGCGCGTCGGTCGGCGCTTCCTTTCTTATCTTATTCGGCTTGCAGTATGTATTCGGCGAATGGAGCGTTCCGGCGGTCGCCTTCGGTACAGGAACGCTAACGCTTGCGGTCGTGCTGATGCTGGCGAGAGCGGACGGCAAGCTGCGGATCGAAACGGTGATTTTATCGGGTGTGGTGATGCAGGCGTTTTTGTCGGCCCTAGTCTCGCTGATGGTCTCGATGTCGAAGCAGGTCATCAATGAAATTATATTCTGGCTGATGGGCAGCTTGGCGCTTCGCGGTTGGTCGTATACGTTGATATTGCTGCCTTACCTGGTAATTGGCGTAGCGGTGCTGACCGGTTACGGCCGGGCCATGAACGTATTCGCGCTAGGCGAGCGGCAAGCGGCATACTTAGGCGTCAACATCGAGCGCACCAAGCTGATCGTATTGATCGCTTCCACATTAATTACGGCGGCGGCCGTATCCGTCTCCGGCGTGATCGCGTTCGTCGGACTGCTCGTGCCGCACTTGCTGCGGCTGATCGCCGGGCCGGATTACCGCCTGCTGCTGCCGTTATCGGTGATAGGCGGCGCCATCTACGTGCTGCTCGCGGATACGCTTGCGCGCACGCTGCTTAGTCCGACGGAGATTCCGCTAGGCGTGGTGACCGCATTCATGGGCGCGCCGTTCTTCGCTTATTTGTTGCGACGACGAAAGCGCATCATTCGGGACCAAGCGGTGTGAGCGCAGCAGGGAAACGGTAAGGGGACGCTAGGAAACGAAGGAGGAGGCTGGACGGCGGTTAGGCGGAGATTGGCGAATGCGGCGAAGGGGGACTTGCCATGATCGAGGTTGCGATGGAACGGGTGGTGAAGCGGTACGGCGCGCGGACAGTTCTGAACGGCATCGACTTTCAGGTGGAGCCGGGGGAATGGTTTGGCATTCTCGGTCCGAACGGCGGCGGCAAATCGACGCTGCTGCAGGCTATGGCCGGCGTCGAGCCGATAGACGGCGGGACGGTGAAGCTTTCGGGCAAGCCGGTCGGCGAGTACTCGCGTAAAGCGCTGGCCCGGCAGGTCGCGGTGCTGCAGCAGGATGCGCTGCAGCCGGTTGGCTTCACGGTGCAGGAAGTGGTGGAGATGGGCCGTTACCCGTATCAGAACTGGTTCGGTGATGAAGCGGAAGACGCCGCCGCCTTGGTCGACCGCGTCATTCGCTGGCTCAAGCTCGAGCCGCTGCGGGAACGCCCGGTCGACGCGCTGAGCGGCGGAGAACGCCAGCGTGTCGCGCTCGGCAAGGCGATGGCGCAGCAGCCGAAGCTGCTGCTGCTGGACGAGCCGACGACGTTCCTCGATATCGGCTTCCAGCTCGAGATGATGGATAGGATTCGCCTGTGGCAGAAGGAGTGCGGCATGACGGTCGTCTCGGTGCTTCACGATCTGAACTTGGCCGCGCAATATTGTGACCGGCTGCTGCTGCTGCACGAAGGCGTCATTGCCGGGATTGGCGGAGCGGGGGATGTGCTGCAGGAGGATTTGCTCGAAAGGGTATACGGTACGCGGCCGTTCGTGGTGTCTCATCCCGAACGGGGCGTCCCGCAAATTTTATTGGCAGGGGGCGTTCATGATGAATAACGACAGGTGGAAGGACTTCGTTTCCGGTATTGAGCCTATATATGACGGCAAGTGGGCGGAAGCCGCAGCGCGGCTGGATCGGCTGACGAAGCCGCCGGGCAGCTTAGGCCGGCTTGAGGATATGGCGAAGCAGCTTGCCGGGATTACGGGGCAGTTGTACCCGGATTTGTCGCGTAAAGCGGTCATTGTGATGGCCGGCGACCACGGCGTGTGCGAGGAGGGCGTGAGCGCCTTCCCGTCGGAAGTGACGCCGCAGATGGTATTGAACTTCTTGAACGGCGGTGCGGCCGTCAACGTGCTGGCACGCCAGGTCGGAGCCGATGTCGTTTGCGTCGACGTCGGCGTGAATGCCGACTTGAGCCATCCGTCGCTCGTCTCGCGCAAGGTGCGCAAAGGAACGGCCAACATGGCGCAGGGCCCGGCGATGACGCGTGAAGAAGCGATTGCGGCGATTGCCGCCGGCTTCGACTTGACCGGCGAGCTGGCCGCGCGCGGTTACCGGCTGTTCGCGGCGGGCGAGATGGGCATCGGCAACACGACGGCCAGCTCGGCGATTTTATCCGTGCTCGGCGCGACCGACACGGTGCAAGCGACAGGGCGCGGGACCGGCATTGACGACGTGCGGCTGGCGCATAAGCAGGACGTCATTCGCCGGGCGATCGAGCGGAATCGGCCGAATGCCGACGATCCGATCGACGTGCTGGCGAAGGTGGGCGGGCTGGAGATCGCCGGGCTTGTCGGCGTCATTCTCGGGGCCGCCCGGCATCGCTGCCCGGTCGTGATCGACGGCTTCATCTCGTCGTCGGCTGCGCTGATCGCATCGCGGCTTGCCCCGCTCAGCACGTCGTATATGCTCGCTTCGCACCTGTCGCACGAGCAGGGGCATGCCCGCCTGCTGGAGCGAATCGGCCTTGCGCCGATATTGCGCATGGATATGCGGCTCGGCGAAGGAACGGGCGCTGTGCTCGCCTTCCCTCTTATCGAAGCGGCCGTAAATATTATGAGCCAGATGGCGACGTTCGACGATGCTGGCATCTCGCAAGCGGTGGATAAGAGTACGCCGGAGAAGGTGTAGCCCCACCGGTCCGCGGCCGGGAGATAGGGGAGGCGGCTGAGCGGTTTCGTTCAAGGTTCGGCATTTGGCATTTGGCGTAGGCATTCACAAAAACAGATAGCATCGGGAGGCTCGTGCAATGAAGGTGTTGGTGACGGGCGGCGCGCGCAGCGGCAAAAGCTCCTTCGCGGAGCGGTATGCCGCCACGCTCGCCCCCGAAGGGTTGTACGTTGCGACGGCGCACGCGTATGACGAAGAGATGAAAGCGCGTATCGGGCTTCATCGCCAGGAGCGCGAAGAGCGCGGTTTTTCATGGACGACGGCGGAAGCGCCTTACGCGCTGGCGGAGACGCTGCGTCAGGCGGATGCGCCGGTCGTGCTGGTCGACTGCCTGACCTTATGGCTGTCGAACTGGCTGCTGCGCTTTGAAGGGCACAGCGCCCGCGATCGGCTGCTGGAAGGGAAGATCGGGGAGCTGGTTGAAGCTTTCCGGGAGCTGGATCGGCCTGTCGTGCTTGTCACGAACGAAGTCGGCAGCGGGCTTGTGCCCGAAAATAAGCTGGGACGGTTATTCCGCGATTTGTCCGGTCGTATGAACCAGCGTCTGGCCCGGGAAGCGGACCAGGTGTTTCTGGTTACGGCCGGCATTGCCGTTGAGTTGAAAAGCCGTGAGTTTCGTCTGTAGCCGGGGAAGGCGAGGGAACGGAGTTGCTTGTATACAGTTGGGAAGAAGCGGCCTGGATGGCCTTGGCCGCGATCGTCACGGATTGGATCGTCGGCGATCCGGCCTGGCGCTGGTTGACGCATCCGGTTGTGTGGATCGGGCGATGGATCGGATGGCTGGAGCGCCGGCTAAGAGAGGACGGGCGGCCGTTGCCGCCCGCTTCGCTTCGCAGGCGCGGGCTCGTATTGACAGCGCTGACGGTAGGTTTGGCGTTTGCCGTCATCTACGCCATCGTCTGGGCGGCGTTTTGGATCCATCCATGGCTTGGGTACGCGGTTAACGTATGGTTCATCTCGACCACCATCGCGGTCAAAGGCCTGAAGCAAGCGGCGATGGCCGTTTATGTGCCGCTGCGGGAAGGACGGCTTGCCGAAGCGCGCACCTTCACCGGTTATATCGTCGGGCGCGATACGACGAAGCTGGAGGAGCCGGAGCTGACGCGCGCCACGGTGGAGACGGTGGCGGAGAACATCGTCGATGCGTTCACAGCTCCGATTTGTTTCGCTTTATTGGGAGGCGCGCCGCTGGCGATGCTGTACCGGGCGACGAACACGCTGGATTCGATGGTCGGGTACAAGAACGACAAGTATGCGGATTTCGGCTGGGCCTCGGCGCGCTGGGACGATGTGCTCAATTACATACCCGCCCGGCTGGCCGGCCTGCTGCTCGTAGTGTGGGCGTGCTGCGCGCCGGGTATGTCGGGAAAGCGCGCGGCGAAGGCGGTGCTTCGCTTCGCGAAGCTGCATCCGAGTCCGAACAGCGGCATTCCTGAATCGGCGGCGGCCGGCGCGCTGGGCATCGAGCTTGGCGGCGTGAACGTCTACCATGGGCGCGCCAGCGAACGCGCCCGGATGGGCTGGCCGCTGCGGCAGCGCGGACGGGACGATATCGTCCGCACGGTGGGGATGCTGTACGGCGTCAGTTATCTCATGGCAGGAGGGCTGCTGATATGCGCGCTGTTGTCGCTCTGATCGGAGCGTGGGGTGCCGCTTGCGCGGCGGCCTTTCAGTTTTTGACCCGGCTTCCGGTGCCGGTCCGGCTCGAGTACGATGACGCTTTGTTTCGGCGGAGCGTCGTTTTTTATCCGTTCGTCGGCTGGGTGCTGGGGGGGCTCGTTGCTGTACTCGGCGGTATGCTGACGGCCTTGGGCCTGCCGCCGACGGTAGCGGCTGCGCTGACGCTCTGCGGCTGGATCGCCTTGACCGGCGCGCTGCATCTGGACGGTCTCATGGATACGGCGGACGGAATTTTCAGTCACCGCTCTCGCGAGCGTATGCTTGAAATTATGAAAGACAGCCGCGTCGGCGCCATGGGCGTCATTGCTTGCGTGCTGCTGCTGCTCATCAAATGGTCGCTGTTGTCCGAGCTGCTCGGCACATCCGGCGAACGACTGCCCTCCAGCTGGCCGCTCGTCTCGCTTGCGCCGTTGTGGAGCCGCTGGTTCATGGTGGCGGCGATCGTCGGCTGGCCCTATGCGAGAGCGTCGCAAAGCGGCGGGCTGGGCGGTTTTTTTCGCGGGGTCGGATGGCGGCATGCGGGCGTGCAAACGGCGCTTGCTCTGGCGCTGTCTTGGCTAACCATTTGCGGCTTAACAGCTGCCGGCTGGATAAGCTCGACGCCCGGAGAAGGCCTAAGGTTGGCGCTGGCGTTCGGCTTGACGGCAGGTGTGCTCGGCACGGTCATGAGCACGTATATCGCCAGAAAGCTGGGCGGCTTGACCGGCGACACGTACGGCGCGATGAATGAAACGATCGAAGCGGCGCTGCTGCTGCTGCTGTGGATGATGGCGGTGAGATGATACAAGAAGGGAGCGTGTCTCATGCTGGAACAATACGGACACGGAGGGGATTTGCGGACGGCGGCCGACATATTCGGACAGCCGAAGGACGGGTTTCTGGATTTCAGCTCCAATATGAATCCTTTGGGGCCTCCGGAGGCGGTACGAGCGATGCTGGCGGATCGGTGGCGGGAGCTCGCGCATTATCCGGACCCGGCTGTGCGGGAGCTGACGCTGAAGCTGGCCGCCAGACACGGCGTTGACCCGGCCTGCATACTCGTCGGCAACGGAGCCGCGGAGCTGATCGATTTGACGGTGCGGGCGCTGCGGCCCGGGACGACCGGCCTGGTGCGGCCTTCCTTCAGCGAATACGAAGAAGCGGTCCATAAATGCGGCGGCCGTATTGTTGATATTCCTGTTCAAGCGGACCGCGGCTTTGAGCTGCAGCTGCCTGCTCTTCAAGCGGCCGCATCGGGGTGCGACCTGCTGTTCCTCGGTCACCCGAACAACCCGACGGGCCGATTGCTGCCCGCCGATGTGCGGCAGGCGCTTGCAGAAGGCAGCCTCGGCAAGGGAGGCTGCGAGAGTCCCCATACGATCGTGGACGAAGCGTTTCTCGATTTCGTCGCGGAGGAGGAGCGGTTTACGCTGGCGCGAGCTGCGGCGCAAAGCCGGCGGTTGATCGTCATCCGATCGATGACGAAGTTTTATGCGGTTCCCGGCATCCGGCTCGGCTATGCGGTCGCGCATCCGGAGCGGATCGCCGAGCTGCGGCGTCTGCAGGTGCCGTGGAGCGTGAACGCGCCGGCGCAATGGATCGGCGCGGCCGCTCTCGACGACCGCGATTATGCGCAGCGGACGCTCGCTTGGCTGAAGCCCGCGCGGGAGCAGCTTGTCGCCGGGCTGAGGGGGCTCGGGCTTCAAGTATACGACAGCGAGGTCAATTTCGTATTGTTCTCGCTGCGGCCGTTAGGCTTGCGGATCGGGGATTTGCAGCGGGAGATGGGCCGACGGGGTATCCTGATCCGCGACGCTTCGACGTTCCCCGGTTTGGATGCCTCCTATGGCCGGCTGGCCGTCAAGCGGCCGGAGGACCATCGCAGGCTGATCGCCGCATTGCGGGAAGCGCTCGAGGCGCTGCTTGCAGACGGTCAAGCTGCTGGAAAAGCTTCGGCGGCGGCGAGCTCCCCTGCAAGCGCCCGCACAATCGCCGCGGCTGCCGCTGCCCGGCCGGGGCCTGCGGGCTCGGCCGGTTCGCCGCCTTACGCGGCGACGCTAATGCTGCAGGGCACGGCGTCCGACGTCGGCAAAAGCTTGCTGACCGCAGCGCTTTGCCGCATTTTGCTGCAGGATGGTCATCGGGTGGCGCCCTTCAAGTCGCAGAACATGTCGCTCAACTCTTACGTGACGCCCGACGGGAAAGAAATCGGGCGGGCACAAGGGATGCAGGCGGACGCCTGCCGGATCGCGGCAACGACCGATATGAATCCGATTTTGTTGAAGCCCAAAAAAGACATGGTGTCCCAAGTTGTCGTGCATGGCAAGCCTTACCGCGATTTGGACGCGCGCGCATATCGGGAGCGATATTTGCCCGAAGCGGAAGGGGTCGTGAAAGAGGCCCTGCACCGGCTTCGGCAAACATGCGATATCGTCGTGATTGAAGGGGCGGGCAGTCCGGCCGAGGTCAACCTGAAGGACCGCGATATCGTCAACATGCGGCTTGCCGGGTGGGCGGACGCTCCGGTGCTGCTTGTCGCGGATATCGACCGCGGCGGCGTGTTCGCGTCGCTCGTCGGGACGCTCGATATTTTGACCCCGGAGGAACGGGCGCGCGTTCAGGGCTTCGTGATCAACAAGTTTCGCGGCGACGCGACGCTGCTGAAGCCGGGCATCGACTGGCTGGAGGCGCGTACGGGCAAGCCGGTGCTCGGGGTCATTCCTTATTTGCCTGACCTCGGCCTCGAAGACGAGGATTCGGCTTCGCTTGACCGGAAGCTGGCTGAATCAAGCGGACATGGCGCTCCCAAGGGTACCCCGGACGAAGACGGTGTGCTCGACATCGCCGTCATCCGCCACCCGCGCCTGTCGAATTTTACGGATATCGATCCGCTCCTGTACGAACCGGATGTGCGGGTTCGATTCGTCACGACAGCCGCCGAGTTCGGCCGGCCGGATGCGGTTATCGTACCCGGGAGCAAAAACACGGTCGACGACCTGCTCTTTCTCCGCGAAACGGGCTTGGACCGCCAAATCCAGACGCTGGCGGCTCATGACGGTTGGATCGTCGGCATTTGCGCCGGATATCAGATGCTGGGCGCCCGGCTGCTCGATCCTGATCTTGTCGAGTCCGATCGCCCCGAACTGCCGGGCCTCGGCCTGTTCCCTACCGAAACGGTGTTTGCAAGCGACAAACGGACCGTACGCGTCGAAGGCCGTACAGCGTTGTACGCCGGCGCCGGCGAAGCCGGCTGCCCCGTCACCGGTTACGAGATTCATATGGGGCGGACAACCTTTCTCGAACCGGTAACACCCGCATTCCGGGTGCGCCCTTGCGGATTCGCTGCTGCAGGAACGGTTCCTGACTCGGATGAGCTGACCGCGGACGGTGCCGCATCGGCGAATGGCCGCCAATGGGGGACGTACCTGCACGGCATCTTGCATAATGACGGCTTCAGGCGCGCGTTTCTGAATCAAATCCGCGTGGCCAAAGGCTGGGAGCCGCTGCCCGCAGCCCTGCGCTTTCTGGAGCGGCGCGAAGCGGCGTTCGACCGGCTGGCCGACCACGTGCGGATGCACTTGGATATGGACCGTTTATATGAGATGATACAAAATAAATAATCAACAGGCAGGAGGCGTTCGAATGCGAATCTATACGCGTACGGGAGATGCGGGACAAACCGGTGTGATCGGGGGCCGTGTGGATAAGGACGACGTTCGGGTCGAGGCGTACGGGACGGTGGACGAATTGAACAGCTTTGTCGGGCAAGCGATGGGCTTCCTGGATGCGGGAAGAGATGCCGATTTACTCGCCGATTTGCTGGAGATTCAGCATGAGCTGTTCGACTGCGGCTCGGACTTGGCTTTGCTGAAGCAAGAGCTTCGGCCTTACAAGGTAACGGCGGAGATGGTCGATCGCCTGGAAACATGGATCGATAAATACGATGCGGAAACGCCGGATATCAAGCGGTTTATTTTGCCTGGAGGGAGCGTGGCATCTTCGACGCTGCACGTCTGCCGGACGGTATGCCGCCGGGCGGAACGGCGGGTCGTGACGTTAGCGCGGACGCAGCCGATCAACGAAGAGGTCCGCCGGTATTTGAACCGCCTGTCCGATTTGTTCTTCACGATCGCCCGTACGGCCAACCATCGCGCAGCAGTCCCCGATGTGGAGTATGCGCGCAGCGCCGAGGTGTTCAGACGTAAATCATGACAACCTACTATAAGCCTTTAGAATATGTAGTGCCGCCGGAAGACGACGGCATTGTGCTGCGTACTGTCCTTCGCAGCCGCTTGGGCGTGTCCCGCAAGCTGCTCTCGCGCTTAAAAATGACGGAGCAGGGCATAACCGTGAACGGCGAGCGGAAATACATCGATGTGAAGGTGAGAACCGGCGATCGGGTTGCCGTCCGCATGATCGAGGAACAATCGGACGACATTATGCCGCAGCCGATGCCGCTCAACATTTTATACGAGGATGAGGAACTGCTCGTGCTCAATAAAGAGGCAGGCCTTATCGTGCATCCGACGCATGGCCACTACACCGGAACGATCGCGAACGGCGTCGTTCATTACTGGCGCGAGCGCGGAGAAAACTTCCGTTTCCGTCCCATTCACCGGCTGGACCAGGAGACGTCCGGTGCGCTGGCGGTAGCCAAAAATCCTTACGTCCACCAGCAAATTTCCGAGCAGATGCAGGCGCATCAGTTGAAGAAAGAGTATCTCGCCATCGTCCACGGGCGCATGGCCGACGATGCCGGCACCGTGAATGCGCCGATCGACCGCAATCCGGACGCTCCGCATCTCCGCATCGTAACGGAAACGGGCTATGCCGCGGTCACGCACTACCGGATCGAGCGGCGGTTCGCCGAAGCGACGCTTGTCCGGCTGCGGCTGGAGACGGGGCGGACACACCAGATTCGCGTGCATATGCAGCATCTCGGCCACCCGCTGCTCGGCGATAAGCTGTACGGCTTCAAGAGCGAATCCGCTGAAGCCGGGATCGACAGGCATGCGCTTCATGCATGCACGCTTGGTTTGACGCATCCGACACTGAAGCGGTGGATGGAGTTCGAGGCGCCGATGCCGGACGATATGGAGCATTGCTTGGCACGACTTGCACGGTAAAGCGCAAATCAAAATCCGCAGGGCGGCTCCGATCGGAGAAACCGGCCCGCGGATTTTTCGTATTTACTGGAGCATGCCCAAATATTCCTTCAGCGCGACCGCGATATCGTCCATCGAGCTGGACTTGGGCGTCAACAGCTGCATGTACGTTCGCGGGAGCGTGCCCGGACTCGTTCGGAAATCGACCGGGTACGGAGTCACGATGACTTGGCGAGCCTCAAAATGTTTCACCGACCGGGCCATATGGAAGGCCGATGTGATGAGAATCGGGCGGCTCAGTCCGGTTTTCGTCAGCAGCTCCTTGCTGTTTTGCGCGTTTTCCCGGGTGGTGCGGCTCTTATCGTCGAGCAAAATGTCCTGCTCGGGTACGCCTAAGCGGAGCAGCGTCCGTTTGGAAAGCTGCCCCTCGTTCCCGGTGTTCTCGTTCACTTGTCCGCCGGATACGAGGATCGGCAGCGGCTTCTGCTTGTACAGCTCGGCAGCCGATACGACGCGTTGAAGCGTTGAGCCGGATAGCTGCCCTTCTCCCGCCGGGCTCGCAACACCGCCGAGCGCACCTCCCGTCAGCATCACGTATACGTCGCCGTCCAGTCGGTCAGGAACAGTGTACCGGTTCTCCAGACTGCGCACGATCGGGTCGCTCACGAGCTGGATCGAAGCTGCATACAGCAGCAAGGCCGCTGCCAGCATCGTCCATCCGGCTTTGCGGTTTACTTTGAGGTACAGCCATCCGGCGGCGAGCAGCAGAAGCGCGACGAAGAGGCCCGGCGGCAGCAAAAACGCGTATACAAATTTAATGATGTAAATCACGTGACGGCGCTCTCCTTTATCAGCGGATTTCGAATCTGGGCTTCTTCCTCATTATGTGACCGCGGCATCGCTTTTTTCAACCCTGGAGACGCGTAGATTTGCAGGCCGTTCCGGGTCATCGGTATAATAAAAGGGAATTCAAGAAACGAGGTTGAACACAATGACGACAACGCATGATAAAAACACGGTTACGATTTACGAATATCCGACCTGCAGCACGTGCCGAAGCGCGGTGAAATGGCTTGAAAACGAAGGCTGGACTGTGAACAAACATCATATCAAGGAACATCCGCCGACGGTGGAAGTGCTGACCGATTTAATTGCACGAAGCGGACTCGATATTAAAAAGTGGTTTAATACGTCGGGCGACGTGTACAAAGAACTGCAATTGAAAGATAAGCTGCCTCATCTTTCGCAGGAGGAGAAAATCAAGCTGTTGTCCTCCCACGGCATGCTGATCAAACGCCCGGTCGTAACGGACGGCGAACGGGTGACGGTGGGCTTCAAGCCGGAGCAGTACACGGAAAACTGGAGCCGGTCCGTATAAACCCTGAAGGAGCGTGGCCTGGTTTGCAGCAAAAAAAAGAGAGGAACAAGCAAAACCCCCTATGGTTCATCGGAGCCGCAGTCATGTTCTTGTTATCGCAGCTGAAGCTGCTGCTTCCGCTGCTTAAATTAGGAAAAGCTGGTGGAGCCATCATCTCGATGGCGATTTCCGTCGGAGCGTATGCGATCATTTATCCCTGGCAATTCGCCGTAGGCGTTGTCTTGCTTATCTTTGTGCACGAGCTCGGTCATGTGCTTGCCGCCAAGCAAAAGGGGCTGCCGGTGACGGCGCCGGTATTTATTCCGTTTCTCGGAGCGATGATCAGTATGAAGCGTCATCCCCGGGATGCCGTAACGGAAGCGTATCTCGCCTTCGGCGGGCCGCTGCTGGGGACAATCGGGGCGATGGCTGTGTTCGGCGCAGCCTATGTGAAGGATAGCGATTTTCTGTATACGTTATCTTATGTAGGCTTTTTCATCAATTTGCTGAATTTGCTCCCGATTCATCCGCTGGACGGCGGCCGCATTTCAACCGCGGTTACGCGCTGGCTTTGGCTGGTCGGTCTGATCGGCGGGCTCGCGTTCATTATTTACCGGTTTAGTCCGATTTTGATGCTGATCTGGGCGTTATTTGCCTATGACCTGTATAAGAAATACGTGAAAAACCGCAAACACGGGGAGAAGCGCTCCCTCACGCTAAGCTTCATGATTGACGCCGAACCGCTAATCGCTCAAGGGTATATCATTCCGGGAACCGAGCATAAGCGTGATTTGTTTTTTACGACGTATACCGATTTGAAGGAAGAGCAGCAGCTGGTCGACATCTATTGGGACAGCCTGGATTTTCGAGGTACGGTTCCGATGAGCCAGCCCTCGATTATTCATCGGGTACGCTTGATGGGACTGCCGCGGGTACAGAAGGAGAACGGGCTGCAGCTGGAAATGCTTTGCCTGATCGACTACTCGGTACACGAGAACGATCGGTACTATGAAGTGCCGACGGCGGCTAGATGGAAGTTCGGCGCCGCTTATTTGGGGCTGGCCGTTGTTCTGCTGTACATGATGTGGCAGGTGCACGAATTGACGGGCATTAACTTTTAAGGTATGAACGATTCATGGGATACACCATATTAAGTGGAAGTCGGGGATGGATTCGATGAAAAAAAGGGAGTCCAAACGGTTGGCCGAACTCGGTTCGGCCATTTTTTCTGAGGTGGCTCAGTGGAAGCGCGAAGTGATTGCGCGAGGAATAGACGTGATCGATCTGGGGATCGGCAGTCCTGACCGCGGACCTTCGGAACGGGTGAGGAGAGCGTTAAGCGAGGCGGCGGCAGACCCGACGTTGTACGGTTATCCGGGCACGGAAGGAACGCTTGCATTCAGGCAAACGGTGGCGGCATGGTACGACTATCGTTTCGGCGTCAAGCTTGACCCGGAGACGGAGGTGGTTGCGCTTATGGGATCGCAGGATGGGCTCTCTCATCTGGCCTTGGCGGTGACCGACCCGGGCGATGTGGCTATCGTGCCCGATCCGGGTTACCCTATTTATGCGGCGAGTCTCGTGATCGCGGGGGTGACGCCTTATCTTGTGCCGCTTTGTGCGGAACATGATTTCTTGCCGCAGCTGGACCGGATTCCGGCGGATGTGTTGAAGCAGGCGAAGTTCATACTGCTCAACTACCCGAGCAATCCGCTGTCGGCGGTCGCCACGCTGCCTTTCTTCGAGAGGCTTGTCGATTTTGCGCGTCAGCATGATTTGCTGATCGTCCACGATATCGCATATTCGGAAATGGCGTTTGACGGTTTTCGGCCGCCGAGCGTTCTTGAAGTGGAAGGGGCCAAAGACGTCGCCGTTGAATTTCATTCGTTGTCGAAAAGCTTTAATATGGCGGGCTGCCGGATCGCGTTTATGGTCGGACAGCCGGAGGCGGTGCGTGCTCTGCGCACGTTGAAGTCGAATATTGATTACGGGGTGTTTCTCGCGGTGCAGCGGGCGGGAATTGAGGCGATGCGGGAAGATATGGAGCCGGGAAGCGTTTCGGTAGCCGCGTTGTATCAAAGGCGGAGAGATATCGTCGTGGAAGGATTAAACGCCGCAGGTTGGGCAATCCCTAAGCCGAAAGCGTCGATGTTCATCTGGGCGCCGATCCCGCACGGATGGACATCTCGACAGATTTCCCGGGAAATGCTGTACACCGCGGGAGTTGTCGTAATCCCGGGAGACGCCTTCGGGAAAGAAGGCGAAGGATATGTCCGAATTGCGCTGGTACAAGAGGAGGACAGGCTGCTGGAGGCAGTCCGTCGCATCGGCGAGTTTTTGCGAGTGATCGGCAAGAAGAGCGGTCTGTAAATCGAATAGCGGAACTTCAGTACATGATTTGCACAGGTTGGGGCGTATTGAAACAAATAGCGGAACCATGGGATCTAATTTGCCTTATGATCGGCTCAAAAGCCGATTAGTAAGGCAGATAGCGCACCAGAGTTCCGCTATTCATGTGAAGTGTCTGATTTCTGCTTGCATCCAAGCCCAGTTCTTCAGCACCTCCGGGAAAAGGCGAGCGGTTACCGGGGGTTAAGAAGAACGCTGCGGGACTAAGCTTGGCAGGCAAGAGGGATTAAGATTCCGTCGCTTGCGTGGCCGGGATTTGTCCATGCTCGACTAACATCTGTACGGCAAGGATATACATCGCATGCGACCAAGTCAGCGGTACGACCCATGCCGTTTCGCCGGTCAATTGATCCACCTGCTCGGGCAGCAGCCCCATCGCAGTGCGATGCTCGACCGCCCACTGAAGATGACGCCAAGCTTCGTCGTATTGACCGCGCGCGATCCGGTAGTGGCATAGCCACAACGTGGTCAGAATCCAAGGATTGCCGCCGATGTAGGGGTCGTTCTCGTAACGCTTGATACCGCCGACGACGGGCGCTGTAAGCGCCTGCTCTACCGCTTCCGCGGTGGAGATCATGATCGGATCGTCCACGGGCAGGACGCCGAATGGCACGGACACCCCAAGCAAGCTGATGTCGAGAACCGGATCGAACTCAAGCGCATAGGTGACATATCCTTTCGCGTTCACCGATGTCGAGACAGGCTGTCCTTGAGCCGCAGCTTCGCGGTAAACGCCTTCCGGCACGCCCAGCTTCAACGCGCGGTACAAGGCCCCGCGCTCCTCGTTCCAGCATCGCTCGCGGATGCTTCGCGCAATCGTATCGGCAGCCCGGCTCCAGCCGGCCGCGAGCGCTTTATCGCCGCGAAGCCGGGCGAATGATGCCGCGGCGGTCAGCCCTCCGTATACGGCCGCAGCCGAATACGTATGCTCAGCCGAGCGCTCCTCCCACAGATCGCGGCTCGGCAGCGGCAGTCCGGTTTCGGCGTCCAAATAGCCGATCAAGAAATCGGCGCCCTTCGCCACTGCCGGCCAGACGCGGTCCGCGAACGCGGCGTCCCGGGTGTGAGCGTAGTGCTGCCACATGCCCCATAGGATCGACGCGCCTTCGTCGATCTGCAGCCCCCATGACGGTGCCAGGCGTCCGTCGTGGTAATGCCGCTGCTGCCAAGAGCCGTCCGGATCCTGGGCCGTCAGCGTCCAGTCGTAGAAGCGGGTGGACAGTTCCTGAAGGCCGACGCGATCAAGCGCAGTCGTGATGAAGGCGGCGTCGCGCCCCCAGCAGTAGGCGTAACCGCCGCAGCGGGTGAAGCCTTCGTCGAATTCCGGCGCAGCTACGACGCTGCCGCTGCGCTCGTCGGACATCAGCTTCATCCCGAGCAGCGAACGTTCATACAGCTCGCGAACCGATTCGCTGGCGGCCGGAGCGGGAACCGCAGCGGCCAGAAAACCGTGCCAATAGCTGATGGTCAGCTCGCGCCAGTGCGCTTCGGGCTGGCTTTTCGCTTTGGCCAAGGTGTCGTAAGCTTCCTGCCGGGTGGAGCCGGCGGCGATATAGACGGGCACATCGATGACGGCGCCTGGCTGCACGTCGTCAAAGCGCCAGCTGAGCGCCCCGTCCGGAGTCATATCGATCACGTTGCCGTCAAGCTCGCCGTCTTGCGCGTCGCTCCAGGCGGAGCCAGCCTGATAACCTGCGCAAACGTTTGAACTGGAGACCGAAAAAATATACTCGTGGCGTAGATGAACAAGCGCGTCGTTCGATTCTTCAAACGATGTCGTATGGTAATAAGACGTCTCCATCGAACGGAACGAAGAGTAATACAGGAACCGGAACGACACGGCTTCACTGCCCCGGTTCGTGAAACGGTAGCTGCGCACATAAATATCTTCGGAAGGTACGGCGTAATCTAACGTTTCGACGGATACCGGCACATGCGAAGAAACAGCCTCGACGCGGAATACATTCGTGCGCGGCACATAACCGGCCTCATGCCGCCATCCGTCCTGCTCGCTGTCGAACCAGGTGGTTGCTGTCGTATGTCCGTCCACGAACAAACCGCTGCGAATTTCGTCGACATGCTGCGGGTAGTCAATGTGCGGCCACCATAGGCGGAACAGCCGTCCCGTTCGTCCAAGAGAGGCCAGAAACCTTGAATTTCCTGCAATTGCGTCGATCAGATAAGGCTTTTTGTCTTGTGTCATTGCGTTCAGCTCCTTAGGGTTGAATGTGATGCAGAGATGATTCGCGCGCGATCAAGCGATGCGGAATGATCATTCTCGTATGATGGATAGCTTCCCCTTTAACCGCTCGGATTAACGTTTGAGAAGCGGTATAACCGAGTTGGTAAATGCCGATGTCCACCGAACTGATCGGCGGCGAGGCGAGCTCGGACATCGGGATGTTGTTGAAGCCGATTAGACTGAGATCCTGAGGCACCTTGTAGCCGAGCTCGGTCAAGCCGCGAAGCACGCCGAAAGCGACGAGATCGTCCATGACGACGAGGGCGGTAGGGCGTTCCGGGAGCGTCATAAAGAACGACATCGCCCGGTATCCGCTTTCCTGCAAAAACTCGCCCTCGACAATCCACTCCGAATGAAATTCCACTTCGGCATCTGCGAGCGCCTGCTTGTAGCCTTCCAAACGGTCTCGCGACACGATCAGATTGGGCGGTCCGCTGACGAAGCCGATTCGCCGGTGGCCTTGCGCGAGTAAATGCTTGGTTACGTCGTAAGCGGCTTGTACATTATCGTTGTCCACGGATAAAACATCGGGATGCTCTTCACTGCGGCCGATCAATACGAACGGAAACCGCTCTTCCTTCAGGAACGAAATGACCGGATCGGAATTCCGCGAGTACAGCAAAATAACGCCGTCGACTCGGCGGCCCCGCACCAAGCGGGTGACGGCTTCCACTTCTTCGCGCTCCGTGATGCCCGTCGTCATCATCAGATCGTACTCCGAACGGGCTGCTTGAGAAACGACGCCGCGTATCACCTCGGAGAAAAATTGGTTCAAAAACAATTCCTCTGCGGAGCGGGGCAGCAGCAATCCGATGGTCTGCGTCGTTTTGGACACGAGGCTCTTGGCCATCATATTGGGATGATAGCCGAGCTCCTCCATGATGTCCTTCACTTTGCGGACGGTGGCCGGGCTGATCCGCGGATGGCCGGAAATGACGCGGGATACGGTGGAAGGCGAGACGCCGGCTTTTTTGGCGACATCGATAATGGTTACATTCATGGAGTTCCTCCGAAAGTGGAGCGAGCCTGTGCCATTTGCATAGTTGGTGCAAACGTTTGTATTGCGGCTGCTCTTGAAATCATTTGCTTTATTAACGAACCGAAAAGTGGATGTTTATCCTTGGATCCGAGTGCTGGGTGTATCGTAAGCGAAGGTTCGTTTTGAGCACGAATGTTTTTTGAAAGGGCTGCAAACAGCTGCTTTTCTTATATTATCTTAATTTTGTTGGAAAAGTAAACCGTCAACTCGCAAAATTTGCGGCTAGCTTACGCTAAAGCAAAAGCTTTTAATCATAAGTTGAACATACTGCAAGGCAACAGGAATAGTGCAAACGTTTCTACAGCCTTCGTGTATTTGTCAGGGCTCTCTTCCAGCCATGTTTACCCCCGGCCGGGAGAACGCTTGTTACGACATCGGTTCGGACGGTAATAGACCGCTCTGAGCTGTAGACGGGTTTCGTTTCCAATGCGAGCCCTTGGTTCCTATGCTATAATGAGAGGAAAAAGGTTGGAGCGATGCAAGGGAATGGACAACAATAACGTGATGCTGATCGACGGAATGGCGCTTCTTTTTCGCGGTTACTATGCCAATTCTTATGGGGGATACATTCGGAAAACAAGTGCCGGCTTGCCGACCAACGCGGTGTACGGCTTCGTCAAATATATGCTGGATGCGATATCCAGGTTTAAACCGACCCACGTCATCTGCTGCTGGGATATGGGCAGCAAGACGTTCCGTACCGAGAAATATGACGGCTACAAGGCGAATCGCCCGGATGCGCCGTTAGAGCTTGTGCCGCAGTTTGATCTGGTGAAAGAGGTCGTATCGAGCTTCAACATACCGAATGTCGGCATCGCCGGGTTCGAGGCGGACGACTGCATCGGAACGCTGGCGCGAAAGTTCGAAAGCGACGACACGAACGTACATATATTAACCGGGGACCACGACATGCTTCAGTTGGTGACGGATCGCACAAGAGTCATTATTATGAAAAAGGGAGCATCCAACTACGCCGTGTACGATGCGCAAACGCTGCTCGAGGAGAAACAGCTTACCGCCGCCCAGTTCATCGATTTGAAGGGGCTGATCGGCGATACGAGCGATAACTATCCCGGCGTCAAGGGCATCGGCGAGAAGACGGCCGTCAAGCTGCTGCTCGAATACGAATCGATTGACGGCATCGTTGCCAATTTGCCTTCGCTATCGAAGTCGGTCAAGGCGAAGATCGAGTCCGATCTGGACATGCTGCATTTATGCCGGGAGCTCGCTACCATCAAGTGCGACGCCCCGATCGATTGTGCGGTCGAAGACAGCTTGTGGCGGCCGGATCCCGACAAGGTTCGGGAGAAATTTTTGGAGCTTGAGTTCAACAGCCTAGTGAAGGAAATCTCGGCGTTCCATTCGGTCGTGGCCTAAGCGGGACAATCGGGATATAAACTACGCAGAAAGGCCGGAAGGCGCCCTTAGGGCGCCTTCCGGCCTTTCTGCGCTAAACTGATTCACCCGCTAGCTTGAATGTCAAACCCGCTTATCTTGTAACCGAAGCCGCGAACCGTGACGATGAAACGGGGGTTATCCGGATCGGGCTCCAGCTTCTTTCGGATATTGCTGATATGCACGAGCAGCGTACGCGTATCTCCGTTGCTGTCGAAGCCCCAAGTCAGCCTGTACAGCTCCTCCAGGGACAGCGCACGCCCGCGCATCCGGATCATATGATACAGGATATCGTACTCTTTCGTTGACAAAGGCACGGGGCTTCCGTCGACCCATACGGTCCGGTGCAAGAAATCGATCTTGAGCCTTCCGAGGGTCATCGTTTCCGGTGCTTCCTTGATTCGTCCGAGGATGTCGCTGCGGCGCAGATGAGCCTTCACGCGGGCGACCAGCTGTTCCGGGCTGAACGGCTTCGTGATGTAATCGTCGGCGCCTGAGCTGAGGCCGCGAATAACAGCGCTGTCATCGCCGTTACAGCTCATCAGAAGAATCGGAGCTTGATAACGGGCCTGGTTTCGTAATTGGCGCATAACCTCTAAACCGTCCATTCCCGGCATCGCCATATCGAGCAGCACAAGGTCCGGACGATGCTGCTCAACCTTCCGGATCGCTTCCGCACCGCTTGCTGCCTTAACGACGCGGTATCCGTCACGTTTCAAATATTTTTCCACTAATTCGGCGACTTCGTTTTCATCATCTACGATTAATACCAGCTTGTCGGTCATATTGTTCAGTCTCCCTTATTAGCTGCTGATGAAAAGTATTGCTGTAATTATAAAATATTCTTTAGGATTTACGAATCAAGATGACGTCAAGTGGTTGTATTTTTATGTTCATCGGTAAAAAAAATGTCGAAAAATATCGAACTGTTTCAAGCCAATCTTCTTGAAGAAGAGCGCTGCAATATAAAAGCCCCTGCCGTCAACCAAGACGCAGGGGACGTTTCAAATCTATTCATGACGATACAACCGTTCAAATTCTTTCCGCTTACGCCGCGACAGATCGATCTCGATGTCGTCCGGGAACAGCTTGATCTTATAGGTGCCGAAAAACAGATCGCTCGCATGGATCGATTTCACGAAATTCAGATTAACCAGGTTCGAAGGGTTCGGACAAAAAATTTGCTTCGAGCACTGGCTTAAAATCTCGGTAAGCGGCGTAGTCGTTTCGACGACTTCCCCTCCCTCGATGTAAAGGAACGCTTTCCGTTCGCCCTTCGATTTTTGTGCGTAAATGAGTTTATGTTCATTGATAAAGACGGTCTTGTAGCTCGCTTTAACCTCAAGAATGCGGGAATTCGGAGCAGGCATATAAGTAAGAGCTTTTTCAAAAGCGGTTCTTGCCTTCTCCACTGCCGCCGATAAATGCTCGAATGTGACCGGCTTCGTGACAAAACTGATGCAATCCAGCTCGTATCCGGCTATGACCAAGCTGTAATCCTGCGTCCCGGATACCATGATCAGGTAAGGGGCCAGTCCTTGTTCGTGCAGCCTTTTGTAAGCGGTGATACCGTCCATCATATGAAGCCCGATGTCCAGAAACACGAGATCCGGCTTGTATTTTAAGCAATCGTCAAGAAACCAGGTGCCCGACGCCGTCGAGCTTACGACCTTCAAGCCTAATCGTCCGGCGTACATCTCCAGCTTCTTCCGGTCCAGCTCCTGATCCTCGGCGATCGCGACCGTTAAGACTCTAGACATTGTTCATCCCTCACCCGATTGGAATCGAAACATGAAATTCGATTTGCTTGTCCCGGGCATCGACGCTGATCGTACCCCGGTGCTTGTGGATTAAATTTTGCGTGATGGCGAGCCCTAATCCGGCGTGATTCTGACCCGTTTTGGTCGTGAAGCCGGCTCTGAAGAGGGACGCTTGCTCTTCTTCGGTTAATGCGTTTCTCATCGGGTTGATCACGGTAAAGTGGAAGTGCTTGCCATCCAGCCATCCTCTGCACTCTACATGCCGAAGCTCCGCATCGAGCTCCATCACTTCGTCGTAAGCGTTGTCGATCAAGTTCCCGATGATCCGAACGAGGTCCATCGATTTCGCCCCGGTCATGATACGCTCCATGCTCGCAATGTTATGGATCAGTTGAATTTTTTTGTTCATCGCCGTGACCATCTTGGCTTGTATGATGGCTGCGATC
Organism: Paenibacillus sp. JCM 9796; assembly: GCF_055379675.1. Classification (NCBI taxonomy): domain Bacteria; kingdom Bacillati; phylum Bacillota; class Bacilli; order Caryophanales; family Paenibacillaceae; genus Paenibacillus; species Paenibacillus sp. JCM 9796. Next base: position 1,524,593 of record NZ_AP043723.1, on the reverse strand, counting down.
TCCGGCTGCCCGATCCGGATAAGGTCGTTCAACCCCCCGATATCTTCCACTAACGTTTTCGTGTATTGGTGAAGCTCTTCGTATTTCTCCAATTCGACGAACGAATGAATGACATTGACATGATTCAGGAAATCGTGCCGCTGGCCCCGTATGTTCAAGAACATCCGGTTGACTTCCTCGGCGTACGTTTCCGACGTTTCCTTGACCGCTTTGTCCCTGGAGTTGCTAACCAAGCGAATGATCACGAATAAAATGGCGATGCTGAGCAGCGTCAAACCTGCGAAAATGATCATCAGCGTCTTAAACTGGCTGCTGAGCTGGGCGTCCAGCTTGTCCATGTCCGATACGAGATTCAAGACGTAATATTGGTTTTTGGTCACTTCGGCGCTTTTTTTCGCATATTGCTTGTACAAGAGGTCCGGATCCGGAATCGGCGTCGCTTCGTCCAGCAGCTGGCTTTGGACCGGAATAAACGTTTTTTGAATATGTTTTCCGTTATAGGTTGTTTGGTAGGATACGGTCGCACCCGTTTGGATCGCGGTTTGGATGAAGCGCGCGTCTTTTTCGGTATGTTTGATCTCGTAGCTTCCGAAGAAGACCGGACGGTGAACTAATGGATCGAGGGTTTCCCCTTTTTCGGTAATGAACGTCTTCTCGTGCCCGAACGTGGCCGGGTTGATGCCCGTCACCTCAAGCAGGAACGGATACGTTTGGAGCGTTCGTTCGATAATAGCCTGCGTCCCCGTGAGTTCTTGATATCTTCGCCATGCCGTGTCGTCGACATAAGGATCCAGCATGTAATTGGTCGTGCCGTCGTAATAATACCCCCATTTAGATATTCGTTTGATGTCGGCGCTCGCGATCTCATAAGGACCCGACCAATAATTGGGCAGCTTTTGTCCCCAGTCCATGGTAACGTCCCGATTGTCGAACAATTCCTGAAAAGCTTTGTACCAGTTGCCCCAGCCTTTCGTGCTGAGGCCTACCTCGTCCGCATTGGACGATTTATACAGCACGATGTTGTCAGGCGTCCGTTTGAGCAGCGTCAATCCTTGCAGCTGCAGCCGGTCCCGCAGCGCGACGAGCTGGTCGGTCGTCACTTCTTCGACATCGGCCGGCAGCGCTTGTTGGGCGGCGATGGACGCCAGACGCAATTTTTCGCCGATCATGTCTTCATATAATTTGGAGCCGATGCGCGATTGTTCGACGGAAGATTGGATTTGATGCGCGATCGATTCGATTTCCCGATTATGGTTCGATTCCAGCGAGTTCCGGGTGAGAACGAAAAAAATGACGGAATTGGCTGCTATAATTAAGCAAACCGCAATGCAAATCGATAACAGCCTTACTCTTTGAGACAAGATGAGAACTCCCTCCGGTGTCTGACAGTCTGGCTCCATTATACCGCAACAGCTGTCGTTTAGACACGACTTTAGTTGGATCCGTACAGGAAAGAACCGTAGTGAAGAAGGGGATGGGCAAAGCCGCCCGATCAAAGCTCCTTGAAGATTGATGTACAGGAAGAAATTACCTGGAGAAAAGAAGACGCCGCTTAGTTTGCCCTACAGGATGAGCGGATGATCATTTCCGGCTCGACGAGCACCGAAGTCGACTCCATTTGATTGTTCATCAGATCGAACAGCATCAAGGCGGCGAGCAGGCCGATTTTTTCGTGGTCCTGGCGGACGGTGGTGAGCGGTGGTGTCGTATATTTACAGGCGTCGATATCGTCGCAGCCGATAATGGCGATGTCGCCCGGCACATCAAGGCCGCGTTCCTGGATTGCGCGAATCGCGCCGATTGCGAGCAGATCCGAAGCGGCAAATACGGCCGTCGGCAGCTTCTCCTGTTCAAGCAGCTGCTGCATCAGCTGGTAGCCGCTTTTCTCGTGGAAGTCGACCCCGTTGACGATCCAATTCGGATTGATCGAAAGGCCGAAGCTGGTTAACGCCTGTTTGAACGATTCTTCTCGAATGTGGGAAATTTCTGATTTGACCGAGGAGCCGATGAAGCCGATGTCACGGTAGCCGTTCAAATAAAAGTGCTCGACGACTTTACGCGACACCTTGGTATTGTCGGTCATGATGTAACCCGAGTTTTGGCCGGAAAGCGACAGGTCGACGCCGATACAGGGAATGTCGCTGCGGTCCAGCTCGTGCACGAAGGGCTCGATATCGTCGCCGGCGAAAATTACGCAGCCGTCTATGTTGAAATATCGACATCGGGATAAGTAATCTTCGCGGGTATGAAGCAGCTTCTCGTTGGAGAAGAACAGCAGATCGTAACCGAACAACCCGATGCGCTTCTTAAAGGTGCTGAGGACGTGGAGGAAAAATGGATGGTTCATCTCGAGGTTCATTTCGCCGGCGAATATAACGCCCACCAGATTCGATTTGCTTTTGCTTAAACTTCGCGCGCTGAAGGATGGCGTATAACCGCTCGCTTCCATAATCTCCAGCACTTTTTTCTTCGTTTCATCGCTGACGTCGTTATAGTTGTTCATAATTTTTGAAACGGTCGATACGGAAACGCCGGCCAGCTCCGCAATCGTTTTGATCGTTAGCTTCTTCACGATGAAGGTTCCTCCCAACAGCTTCCTCCGCACGAAAGACGAATCGCGGCAGGTTGACGAAAATTTTCGTTAAACTTATTGTATACAGCAAGAAAAGCTTCGTCAATGATGGGCTAATAATCGCAGTTAAAAGAAGATCATTTGCGGAATTTTGAGCGAATATTTATTGCCGAAACCGGTATCGGAAGCTCGGTTGTTCCCATCCTTCAGAAAATGTTTACTAAGCTTATGGCCCCTAAGCGCCGCCTTGCTTTCAGAAGCGTTTCACGAACGTTGGGAAGCGGCGTGCTCCGCCTCATTGGTAAATCTATCCCTTGCAGGTATAATAAAACGAAAACAGGTTATAGCCTGCAAAGGGGAGCTTCTGCGATGGAACAAAGATATGTGAAAGAAACGCGCTGTTACAAGACGAACCGGGTATTCCCTACAGACGTCAACAATCATAACACCTTATTCGGCGGCAAGCTGATGGCTTATATCGACGATATCGCCTCGATTGCCGCATACAAGCATTGCCGGCGCAGCGTGGTGACGGCGTCCACCGACTCGGTCGATTTTCTGACCCCGATCCGTCCGACCGATTCGGTCTGTTTCGAGTCGTTCGTCACTTACACAGGCACCAGTTCGATAGAAGTGTTCGTGAAGGTAATTAAGGAAGATTTGCGCACGGGAGAGCGCGATATCGCCGCTACCTCGTTCCTGACTTTCGTCGCACTGGATGAAAATAACCGGCCGGTAGCCGTTCCGAAGGTGATCCCGCAAACAGCGGAGGAAATCCGGCTGAATGAAACCGCGGTTCAACGTGCGGAGATGCGTAAGCAGCGCAGAGAGCAAAGCAAGAAGTTTGCGGACGTGCTGACGACGCAATTTGCCTGGGAGTAAAGCGGGGGAGCTTGATGAAGCGGGAAGCCAAGCTTTCCGGCCATCAAACAAAGAAGCCGAATCGGTTCTGCAGATGCAGGCCGGTCCGGCTTCTTGGCGATTAAATATCGGTGAAGTTAACAGGCCCTACGATGGCGGACAGAAACTCGGTCAGTTCAGCGGCTTCTTCCTCGTTGATTTTAAACACGTGCTCAAGGTATCCTTCTTCTTCCAGGTCGTCGGGACCGATGACCGCCGTACGGCCGATTTGCAAATCCGTAACCAGCTTCTTGCCGTAAAACCGGTTGGTGCTTGTAATTGCAAGGTCGAATCGGCGCAAGGACTCTCCCACAAAGCAGACAAATCTCGTTTTCGTCTCTTCCGTCCCGTCGTATAAATAATCGAATTCCATCACTCGAACATCCTCCGCTTCCTCATTTGGCGTGCGTCTCAAGGCATTATACCAGATTTCCCCGTTCAGCGGCAAAAATAGTCGAATTTGGCGCCATCCTGCGGAATTTCGGCCAATCTCTTCATTTTCATTTATCTCGAAACATGGTACAATCGAAAGAAGTGCATATCTTAAATTATAATAGACGATTTATTCGATAGAAACGGAGGCTTTCAACTAAGATGTCCAAAGCTAAAATGAGAAGCGACATGATTAAAAAGGGCTTCGACCGTGCTCCGCACCGCAGTTTGCTGCGCGCCGCCGGCGTTAAAGAGGAAGATTTCGACAAGCCGTTCATCGCGGTGTGCAACTCTTACATCGATATCGTACCGGGTCACGTCCACCTGCAGGAATTCGGGAAAATTGTCAAAGAGGCGATTCGCGAAGCCGGCGGCGTACCGTTCGAGTTCAATACAATCGGCGTCGACGACGGCATTGCCATGGGTCATATCGGGATGCGTTACTCGCTGCCAAGCCGCGAAATTATCGCCGATTCGTTGGAGACTGTCGTATCGGCCCACTGGTTCGACGGGATGGTTTGTATTCCGAACTGCGACAAAATTACGCCTGGCATGATGATGGGCGCGCTGCGCGTCAACATCCCGACGGTGTTCGTCAGCGGCGGACCGATGAAAGCGGGCAAAACAAGCGACGGCCGTTCCATCTCGCTGTCTTCCGTCTTTGAAGGCGTAGGCGCTTACCAAGCCGGCAAGATCGACGAGAAAGGCCTTCAGGAGCTGGAGCAATACGGCTGTCCGACATGCGGATCCTGTTCCGGTATGTTCACGGCCAACTCGATGAACTGCCTGGCCGAAGGTCTGGGGCTGGCGCTTCCGGGCAACGGTACGATTCTCGCGGTTGCTCCGGAGCGTAAAGAGTTCGTGAAACGTTCCGCGAAGCAATTGATGGAACTGATCCAAAAGGACATCAAGCCTCGCGACATCGTAACCATCGAAGCGATCGACAATGCGTTCGCGCTCGATATGGCGATGGGCGGTTCGACCAATACGGTGCTGCATACGCTTGCTTTGGCGCACGAAGCGGGCATCGAATATCCGATCGAACGCATCAACGAAGTGGCGAAGCGCGTACCGCATCTTGCGAAAATCGCACCGGCTTCCGATTACCACATCGAAGACGTGCACAACGCGGGCGGCGTAAGCGCGATTCTGAACGAACTGTTGAAAAAGCCGGGCGCTATCGACGGGTCGCGAATCACGGTCACGGGTAAGACGCTGGCGGAGAATGTGGCGGGTCATGAAATTTTGAACAAGGACGTGATTCGTCCGCTCGACAATCCGCACTCCGAGCAAGGCGGTTTGGCCGTATTGTTCGGGAACCTGGCGCCTAACGGCTCCATCATTAAAGTCGGTGCAGTCGATAAGTCCGTCGGCGGTTATCACAAAGGACCTGCGATTTGCTTCGACTCCCAGGAAGCGGCGCTCGAAGGCATTGCGAACGGCAAAGTGAAAGAGGGCCACGTCGTCGTCATTCGTTACGAAGGACCGAAGGGCGGGCCGGGCATGCCGGAAATGCTCGCTCCGACATCGCAAATCGTGGGGATGGGTCTCGGCGCGAAAGTCGGTCTGATTACCGACGGCCGATTCTCGGGCGCATCCCGCGGAATCAGCATCGGGCACATCTCGCCGGAAGCGGCGGAGGGCGGTCCGATCGCGTTCGTCGAGGATGGAGACATCATTGAGCTCGATTTGATCAACCGTACCATCGAGCTGCAAATCAGCGATGAAGAGATGGAGCGCCGCCGTGCGAACTGGAAAGGCTTCGAGCCAAAAGTAAAAACCGGTTACCTGGCGCGTTACTCCAAGCTCGTGACTTCGGCCAGCACCGGCGGCGTCATGAAAGTGTAAGCTGCTGTACAACAAGACATGAACGTTTCGCTCGGGGTCGTTGACGGCTCCGGCGGAACGTTTTTTTTGTAAATCGGGCCCGGGTTCGCTATTCTTCGACTTGATCGTCCCCGGTCGAATCATGGGTAGGATGAGCGCCCGGATATCCGCGTGAGACACCGGCATGAAGCTCGCGGTTTTCGTACGTAAACCGGTTTTGCGGACGCTGGTCTGCCCGCCACGGCGAACTCTTGCCTAAGGATTCTTGCAGGAGGCTGCTGCCGTAAGGACCCTCCGGAAATTCCTCCGCCGTCAAGTCGTTCCGCTGCGACTCGACTGTTTTCAGATCGGTGTATTTGCGGTGCGGCGCTTCGTCGATAAAACCTTCCTGGCTTTCGTTTCGGGTTACGTCGTTATCGTTCATGGCGATGATCTCCTTTACAGGCCATTATGTAAGAAATAAAACCTTCACCACCATTGTGTCCGTTCCAGGTCGAGCTTATCCGGCAGCTAACGTGTCAAGCTTGTCAATTAGGGAATGTTATGATAATATAGAAATAATTTCAAACGTTCAAAATTGAGGAAGCACCTCTCATTCCCATCGGGAAGAGGGTGCTTTTTTTTGCGTTTGAGTAAAAAAAATCGACGGAGGGTGCAGAAGATGAATCTGATATTCCTGAACAGTTTGGAGAAGGCAGGCAAAGAAGGAAACGTACGGACGGCACAGGTCACGATCGGCGAGCAGCAAGGGATCTGGCATATCATGTGGACGGAGGTGCAGGAGGACGGGCGTAAGACGCAGGAGTCGTGGTATGAAGGGCTGCACTGGGAGGAAATGCTGGCCGTCTTTCGGGAGCGGGTTTTCGCTAAACAGTGCGAAGGTTTTAAACCGCTGCTCGACATACGGATAAGCGAGCTTGCGGATATGGACGATCGAACGGCTTACACCCAACTTTTGCATTATTACAGTGAACAGCATGCAGAAGAGCCGCTGTACGAAGCGCTGCGTCAATGGCGGTTCAAACAAGCGGCAAGTGACGGCAAGGCGCCTTTCATCATAGCGACGAACCGTTTGCTTAAGATGATCGCCGCTTTCTTGCCGCATACGGAGGATGAGCTGCGCCAACTGCCGGGAATGGGCAAAGCGAAGGCGGAGCGGTATGGAAAAGATATTCTGGCTATTACGATCCAGCAAGAACGCGTAACTTCGTTCCCCCTGGCTTGGGTTCAGGAGCAAGTGAATCCGGCCGAGTTCAACACATGGCTGCTCCAAGAGAAGGAGCGGCGGCGCAAAGCGGAAGCGGATAAGCTGGAGAACAAGCGGGTGCTGCTTGAAGCCATTTCGCGCGGCGAAATGCTGGATGAGCTGCAGGAGAAAATTCGTGTGCAGCGTAAGGAGCTGCTAGGTTGGATCGAGGAGCTGGATCGGGACGGATACGATCTGGCGCCGTATATTGAGCAGGTGCTGGAGCAGGTTCCGGCTGTGGAACGGGAGCTCGCTTGGCAGGCGTTCGAGCAGCAGGGCGATCGTTATTTGAAACCCATTCTGCAGAAGGTTTATGCGCAGGACAGCCTCTCGGCTAAAGAGGCGGAGCGCATCTACGAGTGGCTTCGTCTGCTTAGGCTGAAATTCCGGCGCACGGAAAGGCCCAAGCAAGGGGAGGCAAGTTAAAACATTATCGGGGGGAGTTGAAACACAACGCGAACCCGGTTGGAAAACAAAAAAGACTGGGCTCTCTTAGAGCCAGTCTTTTTTGCGGAAAAGGAAGAACATGGATAATCCGACAACGACCATCAATAGAATGGTAATGAAACCGCCCATTTCGGAATGCAGTCCCGGCAGTTTCTCAAAATTCATTCCATAAATGCCGGTGATAAACGTCAGCGGCATGAAGATCGTCGTTATCGCCGTAAACACGCGCATGATCTCATTGGCCCTGCTGGCGATGCTCGATTGATAAGCCTCTCGCAAGTTTCCCATCAATTCCCGGAACGTATCGAACGTCTCCGAAATTTTGACGGCGTTCTCGTAGATGTCGCCGAAATATTTGCGCAGCGGCTCGCTGATCAGCTTCAAGTCTTTTTTATTGAGGGTGTTCAAAACTTCCTTTTGCGGAACGAGCACCTTCTTCAACCACAAAATTTCGCTACGCAGCCCGATAATTTCGTTCAAATGCGATTTCTTCGTATGCATCAGAATGTCTTCTTCCAGCTTCTCGATCTTCGCTTCGATCCGGTCCCCGACATTCGTATAATTATCAACGATCAAGTCGATTAGATGGTATAAGAATTGGTCCGGCGCCGTGACTTCCTCTTCCCACAATACGGGCTTTAAGGCGCGGATTTCATTAATTTTTTGCCGAGTAATTGTAATAATATAATGTTTACTCAAGAAGATGTTAAGGGCGCGCAGGAAAATTTCTTCGTCATCGAACCGAATGCTGTTAACCACGATAAAATAATGCGTATCGTACAGCTCGATCTTCGGCCGCTGTTCTTCCTCGGTCAGTACATCCTCTACGGCCAATTCATGTAAATGGAATAAGGGCTGAAGTAATTCCAAATCCTCAGGCTCAGCATCGATCCAATAAAATCCGTGCTGAGGCGGTACAACGGTCTGGGTAATATCGTCTACAATAGTAAAAACGCCGTCCTGAACTAAGCGTGCCTTCATCGGTTCCACCCCTTTGTGTTGATCGAGAGGAACACGCGGCCGCTGCGGTTCAAGCAGCATGACTCACGATGACGCCGCACGTAACGCGTCACACGGGGGTTGAGCTATGATAACGAACGGGTACAGACGGCCGGGTTCCAAACGAAGTATTCAATTGTGTTAAACGCGGGGATCTACTCCTCGGGTCTCCGTCCATTCGGTTGCTACACCCCTTTTTTGGCATGAGTTTGTCGAATACTTGTCTAGTATACCCCTACATAATTGAGAATACAATCATTTTGTTATAGAAAAACTCCGCCTGGGATAGCTTATGTAATGAACCTTCACACGGTGTGGGCGCAGCGTTTTTTTGGTTTTGACGCCTAAGGTACCGCTTGACGCTTCGGACATTTTCGATTACATTAATAATATCCAAAACGAACTGAATAGATTCGGTTTCACACTCTTATCAAGAGCAGGTGGAGGGACTAGCCCGATGATACCCGGCAACCGACATGAATTTGCTTCGGCGAAGACATGCACGGTGCTAAATCTTGCGGAAGGTTGTGTGCTTAAGTTGCGCATAATTTCTGAGAGATGAGAGAGGACGATGTACTTATACAAAGGCCTTTCTCGTGCGCGCGAAGAAGGCTTTTTCCTGTTGTCCGGAAAACTTCGGCGGCGCGGGGTGCGAGAAACTTGGAATCCAACGATGAAAAGGAGTGAATTCGATGCCTCTCAAAATTCCGGATCATTTGCCGGCCAAAGAAGTGCTCATTCAAGAGAACATCTTCGTTATGGATGAAACGGTGGCTTTTCACCAGGACATTCGGCCGCTGCGGATCGCCATATTAAACTTAATGCCTACCAAAGAAACGACCGAAACCCAGCTGCTCCGGCTGATCGGCAATACGCCGCTGCAGGTCGAATTCGTTCTGCTGCATCCGAAGACGCATACGTCCAAGAACACGTCGGCCGAACATTTGGAGCAGTTCTATAAAACGTTTGACGATGTGAAGAACGAACGGATGGACGGCATGATCATTACCGGCGCACCTGTTGAAACGATGGAATTCGAAGATGTGAATTATTGGGATGAATTGAAAGAAATTATGGCATGGAGCAAAACTCACGTCACCTCGACGCTTCATATATGTTGGGCCGCCCAAGCCGGACTGTATTACCATTACGGCGTGCCCAAATACGGGCTTCCGGAAAAAATATTCGGCGTGTTCCCGCACACGGTCTCCAAGCCGAACGTGAAGCTGCTTCGCGGCTTCGACGAGGAATTTTGGGCGCCGCAATCGCGCCACACGGAAGTGCGCCGCGAAGACATCGAACGGGTGCCGCAGCTTGAAATTTTATCGGAGTCCGAAGAGGCCGGCGTGTATATCGTGGCAACGCAAGACGGCAAGCACATTTTCGTAACCGGTCATTCGGAATATGATGCTTGTACGCTGAAGCTTGAGTACGACCGCGATGTGAACAAAGGCATGGATATCGCCATCCCGAAGCATTACTACCCCGGAGACGATCCGACCAAACAGCCGCGTAATACATGGCGCGCGCATGCGAACCTGCTGTTCTCGAATTGGTTAAACTACTACGTATACCAGGAAACGCCGTACGATTTGTACAAGGGGGATTATGTCATATGAGTTCCAATGACAACAAAGAATTGAGAATCGAAAGCCGCTTGGCGCAAATCGGATCCCAAGAAGAGCCGGTAACGGGAGCGGTCAGCTTCCCGATCTACCAAGCGACGGCGTTCCGCCATCCGAAGCTCGGGCAAAGCACGGGCTTCGACTACGCCCGTACGAAAAGCCCGACGCGTAAAGTGTTGGAGGAAGCGATTGCCGAGCTGGAATCCGGGGACGCCGGTTTCGCCTGCAGCTCGGGGATGGCCGCGCTGCAAACGATCTTCGCGTTGTTCGGACAAGGCGATCACTTGATCGTCTCGCTCGATCTGTACGGAGGCACCTACCGTTTGCTGGAGAAGATCATGTCCCGATTCGGCGTGAGCGCTACATACGTCGATACGAACGACATGGATGCCTTGGAATCGCATGCGAAGCCTAATACGAAGGCGATTTTGATCGAAACGCCGACAAACCCGCTGATGATGATCACAGACCTCGAGAAAGTGTGTGGATGGGCGAGAAAGAAAGGCATCCTGTCCATCGTCGACAATACGCTGCTGACTCCGTTCTTCCAGCGGCCGATCGAGCTGGGAGCGGACATCGTCATTCATAGCGCCACCAAATATTTAGGCGGTCATAACGATGTGCTCGCCGGTCTGATCGTCACGAAAGGCAAGGAGCTTTCCGAGCAAATGGCGTTCCTGCACAACTCCATGGGCGCCGTGCTGGGGGCGCAGGACAGCTGGCTGCTGATGCGCGGCATGAAAACGCTCGCGATCCGGATGGAGCGTCACCAAGCCAACGCGACGAAGATCGCCGAGTATTTGCAAGCTCATCCGGACGTCGAAGCAGTGTACTACCCGGCGCTGCCTTCGCATCCGGGCCACGAGATTCAAGCCAAGCAATCCTCGGGCAATACCGGCATTTTTTCTTTCAAAATGAAAGACGCCCGTTATATCGAGCCGATTTTGCGCCATATCAAGCTGATCGCTTTCGCTGAAAGCCTTGGCGGCGTCGAATCGCTGATGACGTACCCGGCCGTCCAGACGCATGCTGATATTCCCGAAGACATTCGCCGCAGGATCGGTGTCGACGAGAAGCTGCTGCGATATTCCGTAGGGATCGAGCATGCGGACGATCTGATCGCGGACTTGTCGCGTGCGATCGACCTCGCGAAGCAAGAAATTGAAAGCGGAGTGCCGCTGCACGGATAACATCCCAAGCAAGAGAAAATCAATCAGCAGCGGCGTGTACATATCGCCTGCATGACCGGGCCGTCAGCTCCTTTGCGAGTTGGCGGCTTTTCTGTGAACACGGAGCGGGGCATATAGCCGTAGGGAAGCTTTTTGTGGTACGATGGAAGACATAAAGGAGATGAGAGCGATGAGTTCCGTCGATCGGATATTGGAGCAAGCGCTGGCCGGCCATCGGATTAGCGCGGAAGATTGCGTCACGTTATACGAATCAGATCAAATCGAGAAAATGGGGCACGTTGCGAATCAGATCATGCTGCGGCATCATCCGGAGCCGATTACGACCTTCGTCATCGGACGCAATGTGAACTATACGAATATTTGCGATGTCTATTGCCGTTTTTGCGCCTTTTATCGGGCTCCGGGCTCGAAGGAAGGGTATGTGCTTCCGGATGAAACGATTTTCCAGAAAATCCAGGAAACGATAGACGTAGGCGGTACCGAGATTTTGATGCAGGGCGGTACGAATCCGGATCTGCCGTTCAGCTATTATACAAATTTACTGCGCGAGATTAAAACAAGGTTCCCGAACATTACGATGCACTCCTTCTCGCCGGCAGAAATCATGAAGATGAAAGAGGTTTCCGAAGGCTTATCTCTGGAAGAAGTCGTCCGTGCGCTGCACGAAGCCGGACTCGATTCGCTGCCGGGCGGAGGCGCGGAAATTTTGGACGACCGGACCCGTCGGAAAATCAGCCGTCAAAAGGGTTCTTGGACCGATTGGATGGAAGTCATGAAGACGGCGCATCGCATTGGGATGAATACGACGGCTACGATGGTGATCGGCTTTGGCGAGACGAATGAAGAGCGGGCGCTGCATCTGCTGCGCGTTCGTGAAGCTCAAGACGCTTGCATCGCGGCGGGCTACCCTTCGGAAGGGTTCCTTGCGTTCATCTCGTGGACGTTCCAGCCGGACAACACGAATTTGAAAGCCGAGAAGCTCGGGGCCGACGCTTATTTGAAGAATGTGGCCATCAGCCGCATCATGCTCGATAATATCAAAAACTTCCAGTCGTCCTGGGTCACGATGGGGCCGGAGGTCGGCAAGCTGTCGCTGCATTACGGCTGTAACGATTTCGGTTCGACGATGATCGAGGAGAACGTCGTTTCCGCCGCAGGCACGACGCATAAAGTGACCATCTCCTCCACGCTGGACCTGATCCGTCAGGCTGGCAAAATCCCGGCGCAGCGCAACACGCGTTACGAGATTTTGCGCATATTCGACGATGCGTCCGTGAAGGTCGAGAACGACTTTATTATGCAGAACTAAACAATAGCTGAAATCGATTGGCTGCCTTATTGGCGTATAATATAAAGCGCCTGGCAAAAGAAATAGCGGAACTGTGATTTCTTATTGGCTTCCTTGTCAGCATGTAGACTGATAAGGAAGCTAACAGCGAATCATAGTTCCGCTTTTTGATCTTTTCATCCTTCAGCCCAGCCAATGGAAAAGAATGCCTTTTGCGGTTTCAACCGGCTTCAGCGGGCCGCTTTGCGACCGTGCACCAAGCAGCAGCGCCTCTGTAAGCGCTGGCGTAGGAGCCGTAGAGTCTGCTGCGACGGCAGGCGCAGGAGCCCAAGCGTCCGCCGCGGCGACGTTCGCGCTTGCTGTGCCGCCAGGCTCCGCCGGCACAATCACAACCTGCGCCCCGCGCGGGGTCAGCGGATAAAGCGAAGCCATCTCTTCGTTGCTCAGGCGGATGCATCCGAGCGAGACGCTGCGGCCGATCGAAGATACGTCCGTGGTGCCGTGAATGGCAATGCTGCCGAGGCTGAGCGCTGCGGCGCCGTATACGCCGGGGGAACGTCCTTCGGGCTCGATAACGCGGTTGCCAACTGTGAATGAGCCCGTCGGCGTAGGCGTGCTGTCCGAACCGAGACCGATGCGGTACCGGGCGATCGGCCTATCGCCGGTTCGCAGCTCCAGCGAATGCTGCGCGGCTTCGACGACCAGCTGTACGGGCGTATACGGAATCGGCTCGTCTCCTGTTTCCGTGTTCGGGTAAAACATGCTCTCCGCATCCGCCGCTTCACGGTCGTAAACCCAGCCGCCCGATCCATTAAAAAAGGTTCGGACCAAGGCCGAACCGGATTGACCTTCCGCGGGAAGGAAGCTCATATAATTGTTGGGGTAATCTTGCAGCAGATCGTCAAGCCGGGGCGGTGCGGTGCCGTGCTCCGATATATAAGCGTTCAGTGCTGTGCGGACAATATTCGCTCCGACCGCTGTCAATTCAGGATGAACAAACCGGATTTTCACCGCTTGATCGATCGCCGGATTGTACTCTGCAACGACGAAAGCTTGCCGCTTCCAATCATCATTCGTCAGAGGCACCGCTTTCTGCTCCGCACCGGCTGCCGAGGAGGCGATTCCATAGATGACAATATGCGCGTTAGGGTAGGCTTCAGCAAGCTTTATAGCTTTTTGATGAAGCTCATCCTCGACTTTACGGTTCGGCTCGCCGTGCGGGAAGTGCAGGAGAAACGGCTTCTCGACGCTCTCATAGGTGACCGATTTTCCAACGGTGAAGGGTGATAACACGGTGACGGCTTTGGATATCGCGGACGGTGCAAAAAAAATGAGCAGCAATGCGATGTTGATCATGAACAACGTCATAACGAGAACCTTGAGGAATAAAGGAAAGGCCCGTTCCGCCCGCTGCTCCGGAGTTGGTCCGGCGATCGTTCCCGAAGCTGTAGCTGCACCCGCTGCCGCGTTCTGCTCCAGACGGCGAATGGCCCCGGACGCTTGATAATAATAAGGTGAGGGATAGACCTTCATCGATTGTTTGTAGTGGTAGAGCGCTTTCGATTTCAGTCCTTTTTGATCAAAATGCTGCCCTAACCGGTAATGGGCTTCAGGTGAATGCGGATCGAGGTAGCGGATCACCTTCTCGTGATATTTGGGATCATGGCGGTTGACATACAAGTTTTTATGCAGGTGTACCAATTGTTGTGCCGCGGGAGACGGAAATCGGCCTTGCGACTGCTTCATGACGAACCTCCTTCGACGAGAAGTTATACCATGAAACAAATTGTATCATGAATCATAGAAATGCTCAAATAAAATACATTATGTATCATATAAATCAAAAAAGGCTCTTCGCCACTAGCGATGCTACCAGCCAAAATTAGCTCTACGAATTTCCAGAAAACCTTTGAAAATCGGACAAGGGAATTGGTATAGATGCTTCGCTCCACGTCCACCATCTGTTGCAGCATAAACAAGACTACAAATGGGCATACTGGTGCTGGACAAGGGAATTGGTTCAGGTGCGAGCGATGCGTGGCTCCATGCTGTTGCCAATTCTTTTCTTATTTCAAGGCGAAGTTCAGCTTTCCTGCCAATACGTAGACCATAGCGATGATGTTCTTTTCGGAGCGGTAGCCTCGGGCCTTCCGTTTGGCCGCTTGAAATAAGCTATTTACGCCTTCGAGCAGACCGTTTGTCAGTTTGGATGAAAACCATCGGACGACGCCATCGTAGTGGTTTTGCAGCATTTTGGCGACTTCGACCATTGGAGCCAGTCGACAACGCAGTCCCCACTGAATCCAGTCTTGCAGCACCATAGGTGCGATTGCAGCCGGATAGCGATAGATCTCCTGGAGGATCAGCCGCATCCGGTAGGCTTTGGCGGTATCCAGATCGCAGTCCTTCAGTTTCGCCATCGTTTCTTGTTGCGCAGCAGTCAGATTTTCCGGGTTTTTCAACCACATATATCGCGTGTCTTTTAGTTCTGCGCAGCTCTTCCGTTCGGTACGGCGCACTTCATCAACGGCTTCGTTTGCGGCCTGTATCACATGGAATTTGTCGAAGGTGATCGAGGCTTTTGGAAAGTTCTCCTCTGCACCTTTGATGAAGGCTGGCGACATATCCATGCAAACCTCGGTAATGTTTTCGGCTTTGCCGCCATGAGATTCCAGTTGCTTCTTACACTCGCTCCATGTGCTGGAATCTTTGCCCTTGGTTACGCAGATGACATTTTTCTGCTCCGGGTCCATGAATATGGTGATGTAGTTGTGACCACGTTTGGCCGATGTTTCGTCGGTATTGATCTTCGTCACATACGAGAGATCCTGTGCTGCGATGGCATTATCGACATAGTGATGGAGAATCCGCCACAAGCGTGTATCGTGCTCGCCTACAAATCGGCTGATGGCGTTCATCGGCATATCTTTAGCCAGTGCTATGATAAGCGCATCGAAGTGCAGGGTGAAATAGTGTTTCGGTTTGTCTAACGCCCAAGGCACGTTGACCCCAGTGATGGAATTACATTGGTCGCACTTGGTTCGGGGAAGCTCTGCATGAATATAGCAGGGATATTCGAAGAAATTCAGATGCCGCCATGTGCGGTCATGATTGGCAATATCTCGAACAGGTTGATTAGGGGCTCCGCACTTGGCACAAGGAAATAGCGCCCGCTGACGAAACTTCACATACACGTCCAACTGCTTGGCTTCCAGGCTGAAATCAACCCGATCGATATACCACGGCTCGGGAATATGAAGCAGTTCTTCCAACTGACCTTCATTAAGATTTGCTACAAACATTTGAAAACACCTCATCCTCTACTGGTCTCTTAATTTCCAGTATTGACAGGTGTTCGCACTTTAAACAGCGAAGAAGCTCAAAAAAAGACCCCTGCATCCATCACGATGTTAGGGTCATCGGCTCATCTTGATAAATCTCCAGGCGATTGCGTCCTTTGTGTTTGGCCCGATACAGAGCGGTATCCGCTTTGCCGAACAACTCTTCCTTCGCGCACCCTCTTCGAAACTCGTAAAGCCCGATGCTGATCGTCACTTGATTGCCGTTCAGCTCTTCGTGGCGAACCGCAGCGATGTGGTGGCGAATTCGCTCCAATTGACTTATGGTATCCGTTACATCGGTTTCTGTAAACAGGATGGCGAATTCTTCGCCGCCGTAACGCGCAGGAAAGTCATTGGGAGATACCGAGCGCTGCAGGATGCCGGCGACCTTGCTTAAGACGGCGTCTCCTGCCCGATGCCCGTAGGTATCGTTTACTTTCTTGAAGTGGTCGATGTCGAGGAGTGCCAACTGAAACGATAGCTCGCTTTGTTCGCCTTGGCGGATCAGCACCTCTAAATACTCGTGGAACGACATATGATTGTATAAGCCGGTAAGCGCATCGGTTTTTGCCTGCTTATCCATCATTATATTTTTGACAAGCAAGTCTTGTTCGGAGGCAAGAGTGGAGCGTAAATCTTTGAGCAAATCGGTGCCGCGGCTCATAATTTCCAGTCCGACGAAAGCGCCGATCAATAAAATTAACGTCATCGCAAAAGCGTCGAGCCACCCGTACTGCGTCGTCTGACGAAGCAGCAGCGCATACAGGCCATAGTATGTAAATAAACTGACGCAAAAAGCAAAAATGACTTTGCGCCTTTGGAAATAAAAGACGGAAGTCAATATCGGCAGAAACAGTGTCGTAAGCGTCGGGCTGACCAAAGGAAAAGCGGAAATCAGGTTCGCGGAGAGGAGGGCGCCGCCCAGAATAATGATGTAGTCGCTCCATTGCTTCGACAGGCCGTATGCCGCTTCAACGACTAAAAGCCCGATACAAGTCCACAGCGCATGCAGACCGACACGAGCGACTGTAAAATCGATAGCATTCGTAAAGCGACCGAACCAG
Source organism: Paenibacillus sp. JCM 9796 (assembly GCF_055379675.1). Taxonomy (NCBI): domain Bacteria; kingdom Bacillati; phylum Bacillota; class Bacilli; order Caryophanales; family Paenibacillaceae; genus Paenibacillus; species Paenibacillus sp. JCM 9796. The sequence continues at coordinate 1,507,662 of NZ_AP043723.1, read as the reverse complement.
GCAATGATAACCGTGGCTGCAATGGACAATACAGCCATTCCCCAATAACCGTTCAAGATCCTCCGGTTCCAACGCGGTAATTTCACATGATTAACCACATCGAAAACCATAAGGCTTCACTCCATAATTCTGTGTAAATCTCATATATTACTATACCACGGACGCTTGTTATTTGTATATATGAGACTCAGGGGCCATATACTTTAAAGGAAATCAACGGCCCGAAAGGAGTGGATGGCATGAAGCTGTTAACGGTGTTTGCATCGAAGCGCACGGAACTGCAGGCGGATCTCCTCAGCCGCGTATTGACGCGTTCCGGCGACCTGCTACATAACGAAAACAAAATCCATATGACCTTGGAACGGCGGCAAGGGTTGAGCGCGATTGAAATCTCAGGGCGGCTCCCGGCTTTTGAGTTAAAGAAGGATGGGAAACGCGTTTATGACGAGACGGCTCAGGCGCTGGCGGAATACATTATTGGCGAAGAAGAGCCCCTGCTGCTTCGCAAACTGATACGGGACGAATATCATTACAAGCAAGAGCAAGAATTGGACCAAATTCTAAGCTATTGCGAGCAGTTGCTGGGTTCCAGAAGCGAGAACGATCCGGAGAAAAGGGCGCCTTTCCTGCGGCGCAAAGCGTTGATCGCTTCGGAAATCGCGGATTATATTCAGGAGCAAACCGAACTGCATTTGGACGGATTTATTCGCTTTCGTCTGCAGGCTTATAAGCAAGAGCTGCACGATATCGTCGAATATGCGGTCGATGAATATGTGATGGACCGGCAGTATCAGGAATTCATTTCATTGCTGCAATATTTTGTCTATATACAGGAAGCGAAGATTCCATTCGTACACTTGATTCATAAAGGCGGCAGTGAATTCATGCTGCTGAATGACCGGATGGAAAAGATCGACACGGACGATCCGGAGACCGTCGTGACGGTAGAACTGCTGGAGAAGGATATGAACTTCGAAGACATGATCGTCAGCACGCTGATCACCGTATCTCCGCAGAAAATCTATATCCACACACGCGAGCCGGAAACGCAGGTGATCAAGACGATTTCGCAAATTTTTGAAAATCGGGTGGAGCTGTGCGGGTATTGCCGGTTATGCCAAAACCTTGACCATTCGACCGCCGCTGAATATAATAAAGGCTAAGGCAACGATCAAAGACATGAATGGTTGAAGCGCCGCCCAGAGAGAGGGAACCCGGCTGAAAGTCCCTTCGGAACGATTTCGTCCATTTACCCCTTTGTAGCCGTGAGATGGAACGGCGTCAGGTCAGGCGTCCAGTATATGTCACCGGGTCATTCCCGTTACCGAATGCTGGAGGATCCGCAAAGCGAAGCAGGAACGGTTTCGATACCGAGCTGCCCAAAGCGTCTGAGCGGATTGAATTAGGGTGGAACCACGAGCTAAGCGCACTCGTCCCTTTCGGGAGGAATGCGCTTATTTTTATTGGATATGGAGGATGAACAAGATGGCAGTTAAGGTAACTTTTCCGGACGGAGCGGTTCGGGAGTATGAGAGCGGCATTACGGTAGAAGAAGTGGCGGCTTCCATCAGCAGCGGGCTGAAAAAGAATGCGGTCATCGGCAAAGTGAACGGAAAGCCGGTCGATTTAAATACGGCAATCGAAGAAGATGCGGCGCTTGAAATCGTTACGCTCGACAGCGAGGCCGGGATCGAGGTGTACCGTCACAGCACGGCGCACCTGATGGCCCAGGCGATCAAACGGATTTACGGCGACAAAGCCGTGAAGCTGGGCATCGGTCCGGTCATCGAAGACGGATTTTACTACGATATCGATATGGAGACTTCCTTAACTCCGGACGATTTGACCAAAATCGAGAAAGAAATGGAACGCATCGTGCAGGAGAACTTGCCGATCCGCCGTCGCGTCGTCAGTCGTCAGGAAGCGATCGCCATTTTTAGCGAGCTTGAGGATCCGTTGAAGCTGGAGTTAATTCGCGATTTGCCGGAAGATTCCGTCATTACGATTTATGATCAAGGCGAGTTTTTTGACTTGTGCCGCGGTCCGCATTTGCCTTCGACCGGCCGTATCAAAGCGTTCAAGCTGCTTAGCGTGGCCGGCGCTTACTGGCGCGGCGACTCCAAGAACAAAATGCTGCAGCGCATCTACGGAACGGCTTTCCCTAAGAAGGCTGAGCTTGACGAGCATCTGCATCTCTTGGAAGAAGCGAAGAAGCGCGATCACCGGAAACTGGGCAAGGAGCTGAATATTTTTACGTTCAGCAACGAGGTCGGACAAGGCTTGCCGCTTTGGCTGCCGCATGGTTCCAAAATTCGCCGCACGATGGAACGTTACATCGTCGATTTGGAGGAGCGCCTCGGCTACCAGCACGTCTATACGCCGGTTCTCGCCAACGTTGAGCTATATAAGACAAGCGGACACTGGGACCACTACTCGGAAGATATGTTCCCCAAAATGGTGATGGACAACGAGGAGCTTGTGCTTCGTCCGATGAACTGTCCGCACCATATGATGGTATACAAAGCCGAAATGCGCAGCTACCGCGATCTGCCGGTCCGAATTGCCGAGCTCGGCACGATGCACCGTTACGAAATGTCAGGCGCTTTAACAGGGCTCCATCGGGTGCGCGCCATGACGCTTAACGATGCGCACATTTTCTGCCGTCCGGATCAAATCAAGGAAGAGTTCGCGCGCGTCGTCAACCTGATTCGTCACGTGTACGAAGACTTCGGGATTAAGGATTACCGTTTCCGCTTATCCTACCGCGATCCGAAGGATACGGAGAAATATTTCCCGAACGACGAAATGTGGGAAATGTCCCAGCGTATGCTGCGGGAAGTCGTGGAAGAGCTCGGGTTGCCGTTCTTTGAAGCCGAGGGCGAGGCGGCCTTCTACGGACCGAAGCTCGATGTCCAGATCAAAACCGCACTCAAGAAGGAAGAGACGCTCTCTACCGCGCAGCTCGATTTCCTGCTGCCGGAACGCTTCCAGCTCGAATATGTAGGTACAGACGGTCAAAAGCATCGTCCGGTCGTGATTCACCGCGGCATCATCTCCACGATGGAGCGTATGACCGCCTTCTTGCTGGAGAACTTTGCCGGCGCATTGCCGACTTGGCTGAGCCCGGTGCAGGCGAAAGTTCTGCCGGTTTCCGGCAACTTTGACGCTTACGCCAAAGAGGTGCAAGAGAAGCTGCAATTGGCCGGCGTGCGTGTGGAGGCCGATCTGCGCAATGAGAAGCTCGGCTATAAAATTCGCGAGGCGCAGCTTGAGAAAATTCCTTACATGCTCGTTGTCGGCGAGAATGAAGTGCAAGCTGGCGGAGCATCCGTCCGTAAACGCGGCCAAGGGGACTTGGGCGCGCAAAGTCTGGATCAAGTCATCGCGATGATCCAAGAAGACATCCGCACCAAACAGGTTTAACTTCTATCGGCGCTGAAGCCAGCCCGGCAAGCCTCATCCTTAGGGATGAGGCTTTTTTGCGTTTTGACGTTAGTCCCGGCCTCCTGGCGATATTTGGAAGAGTAGCGTATAGAACCTCCCCGCAATGGACAGCCTTTTATATTAAGGGGAGGTTTTAAAAAAACTTATGTTACCTAGAACCGCAAGCCATGCAAAATGGATTTGTTTCATCGCGTTGATGCTGTCCGTATTGATATGGTTTGAAAATAAGCGACAGCCGTCCGTCTTACCTGAAAGCGGACAATCGACGCGAGTCGAAGCCATTACGGCTTCCGCGCCGAATGTTCTTGCTTCATCCAAAACGACGACGGTTACCCATTCCCAGCCAGAGAGCAAGCCTGTAACGGCCGCTAATAACGCCGAGGCCCGTGCGGCAAGCCGACAACAAAACTACAAGCTGTTTCCGCATCAACGGCAGGATCTTACGAAACTGACGGCCGTTCAAGTAACGGCGACGGGCTATTACGCAGGTAGAGAATCGACCGGCAAAAACCCGGGCCATCCCGAGTACGGTGTAACCTATTCCGGGCTCAAGGTGACGCGGGATCACACCTCTTTTTCTACGATTGCCGCCGATCCGCATGTATTTCCGTTAGGTACGGTGCTGTACATTCCGGGTTACGGCTACGGCGTCGTCGCCGATACCGGCAGCGCCATTAAAGGGAAGCGAATTGACTTGTATTTCGAGACCAAAGATCAAGTGTACAAAGAATGGGGCAAGAAAACATTGAATGTATTTGTCGTCAAAAAAGGCGGCGGCAAAATTACCGAAGCGCTATGGAACCAGCTCAAGGAAGAGCTGCTGCTATAAGTTTCCATCATAACCCACCACCTTTCGGACCATACTATGGTTGTCAGGGAGGTGATAGCGATGGCCACTAACAAACAAAACAACAAAATTCAAAACCAAAACCAAAAGTACAACGCTGAGTTTTCCGAAGAAGTAGGGGCTGAAGCAGGGGCTGCTGCTGCTGAGAACAACGCGAAGAATGCCGTGCAAAACCGAAAAGCAAATGAATCTCAAAAATAAAGCAAGTATACTTCATACAACAACGGAGACTTGGACGCTTAACGTCCAGGTCTCTTTTTTAGTGTTTGCCTGTTTTCGCTTATGTTAAATTTAATGTTTTCAAAGGCTGTATTTTAGTGTAAAATAAATCTATTGTTATGAATGTTAACATATTAGGACAGGTGATGTTTCATGATCAACGCTTTGCTGACAGGGAACTCGATGCGCGTAAATAAGCGAAAAGCGGCTGAGATATACCCTTTTTTAGAAGCTTACATCGCTCATAGAGAGGCGCAAATCACGGAAATCGAGCAAGCGATCGGACGTTATGAGAAACGGCGTGCAATGGAAGAACGAAGCTATCAGTCTATGTCAGCTTTTCGCCGTATATTTGCGGGTAAAAAGCCGGATCATCATCTTGCCGTCGAATACATTCATTATGTGAAAAAACCTATGGAACAAATTCGATCGCTGCGTCTGGAGGTCGAGCAAGCCCGTGCCATCTTGACCGAAAGTCAGCCTACCGACTTGATCGACGTTAGCGAAGAGCTGGAGAAAGAACTGCAATCGAAACCTGTATAGATCGTAAGGGTTAGCGCTTCTGTCGCGAGACGGAAGTGTTTTTTTGTTGCGAGGGAAACCCGAGGCTGTCTTGCGGCAGCCTCAGGTTGACTTATCGATTTTTAAGCTGTTTCAGCTCGATGAAATCGTGCTCCTGGCTGTAGGCCGGGACGCCGTGGATACCGACATCGAGGCCGACGAGTTCTTCGTCGCGGCTGACGCGGATGGGAACCATTTTATTGATCAGCTTGAAGGCGATCCAGGTCATGGAAAAGCCCCAGATGATGATGACGACTAAGCCGAGCGCTTGAACGCCGAGCAATTGGAAGCCGCCGCCGTAGAACAAGCCGCTGTAGCCTTGGCCGATGCCTTCCGTCAGTTCAGGCTGGGCGAAGAGTCCGACGGCGAGCGCTCCCAGGCTGCCGCTAACGCCGTGAACCGCGAACGCGCCGACCGGATCGTCGATCCGTCTCGATTCAAGAAATTCGGTTGCGAATACCATGGCGATCCCGCATACCGCACCGATCAGGATCGCCGCCAAGTCGCTGACGAACGCGCAGCCGGCCGTGATGCCGACGAGACCCGCTAACGAGCCGTTAATGACCATCGGCGGGTCCGCTTTACGGTAGCGGATCATCGTAAACAGAATGCAAGTCGCTCCGCCGGAAGCGGCCGCAAGCATCGTCGTGACGGCGATGTGGCCGATCGAACCGTTGGTTGCGCTGAGCGTGCTGCCCGAATTGAACCCGAACCAGCCGAACCATAAAATAAAGGCGCCGACGGAGGCGAGCGGCAAGTTGGACGGCGGCACGATGTTCGCCGCGCCGCTTTCCGAAAACTTGCCGATCCGCGGTCCGATCAGGATCGCCGCGGCCAAGGCTGCAAAGCCGCCTAAAGCGTGGATGGTGGCCGAACCGGCGAAGTCAATCATGCCGAGGCCGCCGAGCCAGCCGCCGGCGCTCCATACCCAGTGTCCGGCAATCGGGTAAATAAAACCTGTCATGGCAACGGTGAACAAGATGTACGCATGAAAATTGATCCGTTCCGCCACCGCTCCGGAGACGATGGAGATGACGGCGATGACGAATGCGCATTGGAACAACCAGTACGTATCATGCGTAATCGTAAGCTGAATATGGGAAAGATCTCCTCCCATGATAAAGCCGGTCGTTCCGATCAAGCCGTAGAAATCTTTGCCATACATGAGTCCGAAACCGAAAAAGAAAAAAACAAGAGCCCCGAAGGCAATGTCGACGAATACCTTCATGATGATGCTGACGGCGTTTTTTTGCCGAACGAACCCGGCTTCCAACAAAGCGAAGCCGCCTTCCATCAACAAGATCATGGCAGCGGTCAGCACGACCCAGATCGTATCCAAACCGCTCTGTATGGCGGCTAAATCCATGAACGTTCACTCCTCTTTTTACTCATTGAAGCGTTTTCGTTCCTCATTATAAGGTTCTCATGACAACAATGTCAACGGAATGCGTTAGATTAATTTACATACGCAATAATCCGTCAACGAACCCTGTTCCGCGGCTTGGACCCGAAAAATGATTGAACCGGGCGATGAGCATATTTTTTCCGGAAAACGTTCATCCTATCTAGGAGTTTGGGTATGAATTTTTTTGCGGAGGGGATCCCATGGTTCCATTGGAGTCGACGCTGGTCGGACGCGAGGAAGCTTTCAATCAGGTCCGGCAGTATTTAAATACGAAGGAGTTCTCGCTCGGCGGGAACTGGGATTACGACCACGGTTATTTCGATCGGTATTTGGACGAAGCGCACAAGGTGTGGCTGCGCATACCGTTCCAGGTGACCCACGGGGTGCTCGACGGCGATAATGAATCGACGACGGCGGTTATTGAGATTGGTTCCCCGTTTGTGCTGAAGCACGTGTACAATGAAGGCATGGATAAGAACGCCCAGGCCGGTTTCGTGACGTCGTTGGTTAACCAATTTCAAGATCCGCTCGACAAAAACGCTCCGGTGGAGGACAAATGGGTGAGCCAAGCGAAGACGCTGCTGAAAGAAGTGGAGAGCGGCTGGCTTCCCCAATGAAATCGAATGGCTGCTCGAAGACCAAGGCTGAGCCCTCTGGTCTTCTTTGGGCTGACTATCCCTCGGGTGAACGTCTCCCAGGAAGTATACATACTTTTAACTCCGTTTTAGGTTTCTTTAAGGTTTCTTTAAGGTTCGACGTGCAATATGTGAATCAAGGGGAACGAATCCTCCAGCAGCAGTTGCCATTATATCAATCTCGTAGTTTGAGAAACGGAGGGCATGGAAGATGGATCAAAACAACAACAATAACAACAATTATAACCCGTTTAACGATTTCTTCCGCAAGCCGGAAGAGCGGGAGCGGCGCGAACAGACGACAAGCGATAATGAGGGGGCGAAAACTAGCTTGCCGGAAGAGACGGAAAGCCGCTCTTCGCACTATTTCGCTTACGGTCCTTATAAACCGAAGGCTTCGACTTCGGATTCAATGGCCGGCGACAGCGTCGGTTCCGCTCCAGTCGAAGTGACGCCGCCCAAACCGGTTCGTTCTTATTATACAAACGAGAGCGCTGAGCAGCCGTCTGCCGGTCAATGGCAGTTCGGCAAGCCGCCGAAGAAGAACAGCGGTTTCCGGGGCTTGTTCATCTCGTTCATGGCGGGTGTGCTGGTCGTCGGCTCGTTGATGTTTGCCTCGGACCGCATGAACCTGTTCACCGGCGCGCAAGGCGTGATGGCCGGTAACGGTTCGGGCTCGACAGGCTCGGCGTCGGCAGGCTCCTCGAACAATGGCGGGGTGAAGCCGACCGCGCTCGATATGTCCCGTCCTAACAACATCTCGGGAATCGTCGAACAGGCGAGCCCTGCGGTCGTGAAGATCGAGACGAAGGTGAAGGCGAAGAGCTCTTCGAGAGGCGGCAGCTCGCTCTTCAACGATCCGTTCTTCCGTCAATTTTTCGGCGACGACTTCGGGACGAACGGACAGCAGGACAATTCCGGACAATTGCAGCCCGGCGGGATGGGAACCGGTTTTATCTTCGAGAAATCCGGATATATTCTGACTAACGAGCACGTCATCGAAGGCGCGGACGAAATTTGGGTATACGTGCAGGGTCACGAGAAGCCGTTCAAAGCCGAACTGCTCGGCAACAGCTACGATCTCGACCTCGCCGCGCTGAAAATAACGCCGGAAAACGGCAAAGAATTCCCGGTTCTGCCGCTCGGCAGCGCGGACGATTTGAACGTAGGCGATTGGGTCGTGGCGATCGGCAACCCGTACGGCTTTGATCATACGGTCACCGTTGGCGTCTTGAGCGCGAAAGAGCGTCCGATCAGCATCCCGGATCAGAACGGCACGCGCGATTACAAGCATTTGCTGCAAACCGACGCGTCGATTAACCCGGGGAATTCCGGCGGCCCGCTGCTTAACCTGAACGGTGAAGTGATCGGCATCAATACGGCGGTTAGCGCACAAGCGCAAGGCATCGGCTTTGCGATTCCGACGAGCACAATCTCTTCGGTTCTTGACAACCTGAAGAACAATGTAAAAATTCCGAAAGAGCCGGCTCCGTATATGGGCATTTCCATGCAGGATATCGACAAGGAATGGATTGCCGAGCTGAAGCTTGAAAATAACGAAGGCGCAATCGTCGCGCAAGTCGAGCGTAAGAGCCCGGCCTTCAGCGCAGGGATTCGTCCTTACGACGTCATCGTCGAATTGAACGGCACGAAAGTGAAGACGTCTTCGGAAATCAGTGAAGCAATCAAGAAAACGAAGGTTGGCGATAAAGTAAGCCTGGGCATTATGCGGGACGGCAAGAAGCAAGTCATTGAAGTAACGATCGGCAACCGCAATGCGGAATAATATGCCGTAAGCGCAAGCTTGCAAGGGAAAGAAGCAGGGCAACGTATGCAGAAAAGCCCTGCTTCTTTTTTTGCGTGAAGACGAGCTGGCACCATTAGATTCGGCAAGCAAATTCCGTTACAATAAAGGCAGAGGCAGGTGTATACCGAAATGAGAGAAAAAATATTAGTCATCGACGACGATGAGAAAATTACGTCCATGCTCCGCCGCAGCCTGGCTTTCGAAGGGTACATGGTGTTTACCGCCAATCACGGCATGGACGGCTTGAAGCAAATACTGGAGAACGAGCCGGATGTTGTCATCCTCGATGTCATGATGCCGCAGCTCGACGGCTGGGAGGTCGTCAGACGCATTCGCGAAGGCGGCTCCGATGTGCCGGTGCTGATGCTGACCGCGAAGGATGAAGTGTCCGATCGGGTAAAAGGTCTCGATTTGGGAGCGGACGATTATTTGGTCAAGCCGTTCGCGCTCGAGGAGCTCTTAGCTCGCGTTCGCGTTCTCCTGCGGCGCAAAACGTCCGAGAAAGCCGAGACCCAGGCGAACAAGCTGCAGTATCAGGATGTGTTCATGGATCTCGATACGCGCGAAGTGTTCCGGGGCGGCCAACGGATCGAGCTGACGACGAAGGAGTTCGATCTGCTCCACCTGTTCCTGCAAAATCCGCGCCGCGTCTTGTCCCGCGATATCATTATGGAAAAAATATGGGGATACGACTACAGCGGAGAATCGAACGTGCTGGAGGTATATATTGCGCTGCTTCGGCAAAAAACGGAGGAGTACGGGCATAAGCGCCTGATACAGACCGTGCGCGGAGCGGGTTATGTGCTAAGAGGAGAAGGCTGACATGTCGATACGTCTGCGCCTGACGTTATGGTACACCGGGATACTGACGGCTACGTTGCTGATCCTGGCGTTGGGGCTTTATTTTTTCATGAACTACATTTTGTTTAGCGGCATCAAGACGGAATTAAAGGACGAGGCGAATTATGTGCTTCAACGGGTCCGGGCGCTGCCTACGGTATCGTCGCAAGGCTTCAGCTTCAATTTCGAGCTGGAGGGACGAAACTCGATTCGCAGCAGCAAGCTGCTGGTACAGATCGTCAATTTGCAGGACGGGCGTAAATTTCGCGCATCGGACTTAATAGAAGCGGGCATCGAATTTCCGGATGTGACGCCGTCTAAAGTCAACTGTGTGCTTGCCCAGGAATGCGTGTTCGACAAGGTGAAAATCGACGGATACGACTTTCTCGTTTACAACGCGCCGGTGTATCCAACCGCGTTCTTCGGCCCGAAGGACCAGCCGATCGGCATGCTGCAGGCGGCTTTCTTCGTTGGGCAATCCGAACGGGTGCTCGTGCTGCTGCGTTTGGTGCTGACTTTGTCCATGCTGCTTGTGATCGTGCTCGCCGCCTCGATCGGGTGGTTTCTCGCGAGGAAGGCGCTGCGCCCGATCGAACAGGTCATAGCGGCGACCAATCAGATCGAGAAGGGGGCGGATCTGCAGCGGCGCATCGAGTATCAGGGGCCCGGCGACGAAATCGGCGTGCTGATCGAAACGATCAACGGCATGCTGGGCCGGCTTCAGGGCGCTTACGCCGAGCTGGAAGAAGCTTATAGCGCGCAGCGGCGGTTCGTCTCGGACGCGTCGCACGAGCTGCGGACGCCGCTCACGACGATTCGCGGCAATGTCGAGCTGCTCGAGAAGATGTGGAAGCAGATGATGCAGGCAGAGCCGTCGAATTTGCCGGCCGTGGAGCTCAGTCTGGAAGCGATGCGCGATATTTCCGGCGAAGCGCAGCGGATGTCCAGGTTGGTTAATGACCTGCTGGCGCTCGCGCGGGCGGATGCGGGCTTCCAGATCGAGAAGCGGGAGCTGGCGGTGAAGCCGCTGCTGGAAGAGGTGGCGCGCAAAGCTCAGATGCTTCCGCGCTCAGCCGAATGGATCGTGGGAGATTTATCGCCGGCCGAGGATATTTCCATCTACGGCAATCAAGATTATTTGCAGCAGCTGATTTTCATTTTCATCGAGAATGCGTTCAAGTACACGGAGCACGGCTTCGTGCGGATGGACGCGCTGCGTCACGGCGGGCAGGTCGGGATTCGTATCGCAGACACGGGAATCGGCATGGAGAAAGAGGAAGTGCCGCATATCTTCGAACGGTTCTACCGGGCGGACGTGTCACGGGGACAAAAAACCGGCACCGGTCTAGGCTTGTCGATCGCCAAGTGGATCATTGACGAGCATCAGGGGTCCATCGAAGTAACGACGAGCAAAGGCGAAGGGACGACGTTCGTGGTCTGGTTTCCGGTTGCCCACGGATCGGGGCTCGAGGGCGGTCGGGAGAGCAGCCATTCCATCGGTGAGGGGAATGAGGTATAATAAAAATAAAGACTATTTTCGACAGGCGGTGCAAGCGTGGACGTGATCAAAATATCCCCCCGCGGTTATTGTTACGGGGTTGTGGATGCTATGGCGTTGGCCATGCAAACGGCCAAAAACTTTAATCTGCCGAGGCCTATATATATATTGGGCATGATTGTGCATAACGCCCATGTGACGGATTTCTTCGAGAAAGAAGGCATCGTGACGCTGGACGGATCGAACCGCCTTGACATCTTGGATCAGATCGAGCAAGGCACGGTCATTTTCACGGCGCACGGCGTTTCGCCGGAGGTTCGCCGCCGCGCGCGCGAGAAGGGGCTGGCTGTCGTGGATGCGACTTGTCCCGACGTGACGAAGACGCACGACTTGATTCGCGAGAAAGCGGCGGAAGATTACCATATCATCTATATCGGGAAGAAAGGCCATCCCGAGCCGGAAGGAGCGATCGGCGTCGCGCCGGAGCGCGTGCATTTGATTGAAAAGTCGGAGGAAATCGACGAGCTCGGGCTGAGCGCGGAGAAGATCGTGATCACGAATCAAACGACCATGTCGCAGTGGGATATCAAGCATATTATGAATCGTCTGCTCGAGAAATTCCCGCATGCCGAAATTCATAATGAAATATGCCTGGCGACGCAGGTGCGTCAGGAAGCGGTAGCCGAACAGGCGAAGGATGCCGATCTCGTGCTTGTCGTCGGCGATCCGCGCAGCAACAACTCGAACCGGCTGGCTCAGGTGTCCGAGGAGATTGCAGGCGTGAAGGCCTATCGTATTGCGGACATCACCGAACTGAATACGGAATGGCTGAAGCCGGTGCGGCGCGTAGCCGTAACGTCCGGGGCATCGACGCCGACGCCCATTACGAAAGAGGTTATTCATTTCCTGGAGCAGTACGAGGCGAACGATCCGGCTACATGGGAAATTCGCCGGACCGTCAATTTGAGCCGGTTAATTCCTACGCCAAAAACGAAAGCAGCCGCAAAGTAATCGACAAGGAAGGAAATGGACAACAGCAAATGCGTAAAATGGCGAAACTCAAAAAAACGTTCCAACTCCGATCCATTGGCCGCTGGTTTCGATATAAATATTTGCAGTTGACCCGGGCCAAAGGCGGGCCTGCCTTGGTAGCCATGGGCTTTTCGATCGGGATATTCGTCGAGATGTTCACGCTTCCGACGGGCGGGCTTGCTTTTTTGCTCATCTTTCCACTGGTATACTTGCTTCGCGCAAGCGTGGCGTCCGCTCTTCTCGGCTTTATGTTCGGTAAAGTTATTTATTTGCCGCTGATGTTTTTTCATCGCCAGATGGGGGCGCTCGTGCTGCCTCACGGCATTCACGGCGCTTGGATCGAACGATTGCCGGAATGGCTGGACCGATTCCTGAAGTTCTATTTGAAGCTGTTCGTCGGAGGCGTGATCAACGGTCTCATTCTTGCCATCATCGCTTACTTTCCGATCCGCTGGACGCTGCAATGGGTCGACCAAAACCGTAAAGAGAAGCGGCGTAAACGAAAAGAACAACTGCTGCTGCCAACGAACGGGAACGGATAACGATCATAAAATAATCAAGACTTGACGGAGAGAGGGTCTCCGTTGTATATTTGCTTTAGTGATTAAAAGCTTAAAAGCGTATAAGCGTCGAAGCGTCTATGTACGAAAATTTGACCGAGAGGGTGTTCCGCATGATCGCTATCATTTCGAATAAAACACCGGAAGAGCGCATTTCCGAAATCGTTCACCATATTGAGAAGCACGACGTGAAAGCTCACATTTCACGCGGCGTAGACCGTACCGTTATCGGTATCGTCGGGAATGCGGGCCCTGTGCTGGCCGAGCAGCTGCGTCAATTGTCCGGCGTCGAGCAGGTTGTGAAAATCTCGAAGTCCTATAAGCTGGCCAGCCGCGATTTTCATCCCGATCCCACGATCATTCAATTGAAAGGCGTGGAGATCGGCGGCGATCAGCTGGTCGTCATGGGCGGACCGTGTGCCGTCGAATCGCCGGAGCAGATCGATGAGATTGCGCGGCTGGTGAAGGCCAGCGGCGCACAAGTGCTGCGCGGCGGTGCATTTAAACCAAGAACGGGTCCTTACAGCTTTCAAGGCGTCGGCGTCGAAGGTCTCGTCATGATGGCGGAAGCCGGCAGGAAGCACGGGTTGCTGACGATCACCGAAGTGATGACGCCGGAATACGTGGATGTCTGCGCTGAGTACGCCGATATTTTGCAAGTCGGCACGCGCAATATGCAAAACTTCGATCTGCTGCGCAAGCTCGGCCAGATTCAAACGCCGGTGCTTCTCAAGCGGGGATTCAGCGCGACGTACGATGAGTTTCTGAATGCGGCTGAATATATACTGGCTGGCGGAAACCCGAACGTTATGCTTTGTGAGCGCGGAATCCGAACGTTCGAGTCTTATACCCGAAACACGCTTGATCTGGCGGCGATTCCGGTGCTGCAGTCGCTCAGCCATCTGCCGGTGATTTCCGATCCGAGTCACGGCACGGGTCGTCGCGAGCTTGTCGAACCGATGAGCAAGGCGTCCGTTGCCGCAGGAGCGAACGGGCTCATCGTCGAGATGCATACGGACCCCGACAACTCCATGACGGGAGACGGCGTTCAGTCGCTGTTCCCGGACCAATTCGCCCGGCTGATGCAGGATTTGGAGAAGCTGGCGCCGTTGTGCGGCAAACGTTTCGATACCGTCAAGGAACCCGTCGCCGCTGTGAACTCGTAACCGAATATTCGTTTTTTTACAGAAGGATGCTTGATCTCAGGCGGATGCCGCAAGAGATTAAGCATTTTTTTGTCGAAAATGTGACTAAAACCCGGCCGGGTGTGAGCATACCTAACACCTTCATAAAAAATACCTTACATAACTATTGACGGCTCTTGATGCGAAGTTTTATAATAACCACATATCCAAGAGAAAACTTGAACAATGTTCGCTCGAACAGGTCAAAATGTTCGGAATTTAGGAGGTAAGTGAGTCCATGTCAGTTCAAAACGTGTTAAATACCATCAAAGAAAAAGGCATCGAGTGGGTAGATTTCCGTTTCGTCGATCTTAACGGTAGAGCGCATCATATCTCCCTTCCTGCATCTGAAGTTGAAGAAGAGACTTTCCAAAACGGCGTAGCCTTCGACGGTTCTTCCATCGTCGGTTTCAGAGGCATCGAAGAGTCCGACATGGTTATGATGCCGGATACGGAATCCTCCTTTGTCGATCCGTTCACTGCTCATCCGACATTGGTTATTATGTGTAACATCCATACGCCTGATGGCGAGCGTTATGAGCGCGATCCGCGCAGCATCGCTCAGAAGGCTGAAGAATATTTGAAAAAAGCCGGCGTAGGTACGGCAGCATTCTTTGCTCCGGAATCCGAATTTTTCATCTTCGACGAAGTTCGTTTCGAGAGCAAACAAAACTCTTCTTCCTACTTCGTAGATTCCGAAGAAGCTCACTGGAACTCGAACCGTAAAGAAGAAGGCGGCAATCTCGGCTTTAAAGTAGGCCATAAAGGCGGATACGTGCCGGTTGCTCCGACGGATTCCCAACAAGACATCCGTTCCGAAATGTGCCGTCTGTTGATCGAATCCGGTCTTCGCATCGAGCGTCATCACCATGAAGTGGCGACTGCGGGTCAAGGCGAGATCAACTTCCGTTTCGATACGTTGACGAAAACAGCCGATAACTTGATGAAATACAAATATATCGTGCAAAACACAGCTCGCCAATACGGCAAAGTGGCTACGTTCATGCCGAAACCGCTGTTCGGCGATAACGGTAGCGGGATGCACGTTCACCAATCGATCTTTAACGGCGACCAGCCTTTGTTCTATGACAAGAACGGTTACGGTAACTTGAGCGAGCTCGCTTTGAACTACATCGGCGGTATCTTGTACCATGCACCGGCTTTGATCGCATTGACGAACCCGAGCACGAACTCGTTCAAACGTTTGGTTCCTGGTTACGAAGCGCCGGTTAACCTCGTGTTCTCCAAAGGCAACCGTTCGGCAGCCGTTCGTATTCCGGTGGCCGCTGTAACGCCTAAAGGCTGTCGTATCGAGTTCCGTACACCGGACAGCACGGCTAACCCTTACCTCGCATTCGCAGCCATGCTGCTTGCAGGTCTGGACGGCATCAAGAAGAAAATCGATCCTCGCGCCCTCGGTTACGGCCCGCTCGACAAGAACATCTACGAGCTGTCCGATGCAGAGAAAGGCGAAATCCGCAGCGTACCGGGTACGCTCGACGAAGCGCTTAACGCGCTCGAAGCGGACTATGAGTTCTTGACGGAAGGCGGAGTCTTCACGAAAGACTTCATCGACAACTACGTTTCCTTGAAACGTGACGAAGCGAAAGCTGTTTCCATCCGCATTCATCCGCACGAATATTCGTTGTACTTCGATCTGTAAGGATTAACAAACCTGTTTTCAATAAGACTGCTCTATAAGTCCATAAGACTTGTGAGCAGTCTTTTCGCTTATTATCTACAATTTTTGTAGTCGGTGAGAAGCTTCGCTTGATGTAGAACTGACTTTTTATGGATAAAATTGTCTATAATATTTAAAAAATGGGACCAAACAATTAAAAATTAGGTCTCCTAATGTATGGTATTAAGTACTATAATTACTAATATCAAGATTTCGTCATAGAGAGGACATGTAATGGATCATTTGAAGAACGAACGAGTTACACGTAGGAAGCTAATTCAAATGTTAAGTACATTCGGGATCGGAATGATCGCGCTCGGTAAAGGTGCTAAAGATAGTTTTTTGCAAGGTTATGAAGCAAAAGCAGAGGCGTCTCCGTATGCAGCATTGTTCGCTAATGTTAAAGATTTCGGAGCAAAAGGTGACGGGAAAAGTGATGATACATTCGCCATTCAAAAAGCTATTAATAGAAGTTTGGATAAATCTGTTTTTTTTCCTTCAGGTACTTATCTGATATCATCCTCTATCGTCGTCCCTCTCTACATCTCCCTTTTAGGTGAGGGAAATAAGTCAAGAATAAAAAGTACAGCCGCTGTTCCTATGTTTATCCTCTCATCCATCAATCAGTATGGTAACCGTTACGGCGTTATTAGAGATTTGTGCATAGACGGGGATCATAAAGCGACTTCGGGCATTGAATTAAACAACGTTGTGGTTGGCAGAAGCTTTTATGATTTGCAAATCAACAATATTAATGGCACAGCTCTTCAGTTGGATGCAACCCAGAACTGCAACTTTCAAAGCTTGCATATTGAAGTAGCACAAATGGGGATCGCCTTGCTTAACGGTGCCGGAAACAACTTATTTACGAGAATTGAAATTGAAAAAATTAGTCGTTTCGGTCTTATTATGGATGTTGATCCGTCCATAAAAGGGTATAACAATAACGGATTTAATAACAGTGCTACCAATAACTCCTTCCTGAAGGCTGTGATCGAAAGAGGCAACGCTCAATACGGGATTAAGATTAATTATGGAAATAAGAATGTTTTCAGGGACTGTGACATCACATTGGGGGCGGAGGGCGGAGAATCTATCGTCAAGATTGAGAAAGACGGAAACTTAAATTATTTTGAAAACTGCAATTTTCCAGGGGCACTTGGAGGACATCCGGCCGTCATCCAAAAAGGGTATAAAAATTATTTGAAAAATTGTTGCTTCGAAAGTTATAAGAAAGGAACAGAGGTCATTCAAGTTTACAATAAAACCATCGTTGAATTTCCACATTTCGGTGACCCATCTTATAAAATTGTCAATAAGGAAGGGAATGCTAAATACAACCTTGCGATTAGGTCGGAATAATATACGGATTACAATCGTATCAAATCGTTCTAATAGGAATTGAGTTTGATGGCTTGATACTTGGTTGTAATGGTTTGGGAGGTTTGACTAATGACGGACAAGGTTACTTTACCAAACTCATCTACGGAAGCGTTTAGGGAGGAAATCAGCTGACCTGAGAGGGCGTCATCTGCAATCATTTTTTGAACTGTTTTCAGATCGAACGCTGAATTATTCCTAAATCTGGCAAGAAACGTGTTTGCTCGACTGTGATTAAAATCTCCATTTGCGCTATAAACGTCAATCATCCATGTTCCCGGCGAAGATAATTGTAATGAGACTTCATGAATAGTACCAGTTGTTACGGTGGAACCGGTGAAATTATCAGTTAACAGGATTTGATTCAAGCTTTCTTTACTTCTAAACCATAAAAATTTGTCGTTAAAAATGAATTGCGAAGGAGAGCTGGGAAAGGCATCCGGTGATGAGGCATCAATGTAATAGGGAGCAGAAGAATCTTTAATATTGGCTGCAATGTTCCCGGCTACGTTTTGTATTCTTACGGATCCAGTATTTGTATTGGATGTATTGTTATTCATAATGATTGCATTGGAGGTGCGGATCTCAAGCTTGCTGTAATTCACAAAAGTCGTTTGGCTAACGGTTGTACGGTAGCCGTTATTATTAATCGCCGGATTCGGATTGGTCTTTGCTCCGTTAAACCGGCAAAAATTGAATTGCGTGAAGGAGACCTTTGCCGCGATTTCGATTCCTGCGAGCCTGGAGGCTGTGGTTTCAATGTCACAGCCATCGAAATGGTTGTTATTCCCGAATTCAACCTTTATGTTGTGCGGATAGGTATTGGATCCGCGTTCAATGACGCAGCCGATGAAGTGATTATTTTCAGGCCCATTGTCGAAATCGTTGTTATTATATCCAGAGAAATTTGGATTAGAGCCAATGAAAAGATGAGGAAGGTTTGTGCTTTGATTAAACTCGCATTTTAAAAACATATTATTCCCGGCGCCGTTCAATAGTGCCATCTGACCGTTATTATATTCAAGATCGAGTAAAGAAAAAAGATTATTTTGAGCAGCATCAATGACGATTCCCCAGTTTAAAGCGTAACTTATATTAACATTGTGAATATAGCGACCGACAACGGTACCCTGGGGCGTCGATCCGATAAGCATCCCATTGTTTGCTTTGCGAGCACAGTCGATAAAGAAGTCTCTTATTGACGCTCCTCGATTGCCGAATACGTTGTTGCCGGTTATTTTAATCACAAAGTCCAAATTAGTGGAAGCTCTTAATATCGACCCGAATCCATTCCCCACTAAACCGATATTAGCTTTATCGATGACTAATGTCTGGCTAATTAGATAAACGCCTACCGGTAAATACACGGAACCTCCGCCTGCGCCCGATGCTGCATGAATGGCTTGCTGAATAGACGAAGTGCTGTCTTTTGCTCCGCTCCGGTCCGCTCCGAAATCGATTACATTGTAAATCCCCTCAATCGAGCTCACAAGCACACAACCTTTATATAATAAATAACTTCCTATGCGTCAATATATGTTGAAATACAAAAAAGTTGATATAGTGATAAAGATGGAGAGACCTTTTGACTACTCAGTAGGATTTAAAACTTCAAAAATCCTCCATTCTTAGCGATATTTTTTCTTCAGTCAGCATAAGATCAGGGATATCTGCTCTTCCAATGAGATAGTCCGTTGAAACTTGGAAAAAATTTGCGATTTTCAATGTTGTATTGAAATCCGGTTCTCTTCTGTTGTTTTCATAATGGGATAGAGATGCGCGGGAGATGCCTAATTTATTGGCTAATTCCTCTTGCGTTAAAGCTGATTTCTCCCGAAGTATTGCTATTCGATCCCCGTATTTCATCCTTAATCACCTCCAGGAACATCACTTCGATACCGAAATGGTCATTAATCAAGTCGATACTGTCGAAAATTTGCTAATTGACAATTTTTTTATAATATAATGGTTTACAAAGATACATAATGTATATTATCTTAATTAATATACCATAAAAGAAACAAAACGTATCACGAATTTTATTTTGACCAATAAAGCGGAGGAAGGGAAGCGACTGATGCAAAGATCCGAAATATTTACTGGGCTTTCTATCCTTAATCCTGTGTATGCTTTATTGGAATGTCGTTTGTCAATCATTAAAGTGAAAGGTAAACCGGTGTTTACAAAATACGCAAGGGTGAAAATTAACGGTTTGACTATGAGGACGATTGAGTTTTCATCATCCTTGCAAATTCCTACGGATATAGAGATAACGTTTCTTTTAGAATTTATAGGCCCTATTCATGTCGTACGGTTGACCGGTACAGGTCTTGGGCTAATAAACAGCAATGAAACTTTATTTTCCTATCAGTATCGTTTGCATTACGAATCCAACTCTGAGGACCAAATGGCTTTATTTCATATGGCCAAACGGTTAGTTCATATAACAGATTTTCCTTTTAACCGTGCTCTAGAGGCTTATGACTGTTCTAACTTTTGGAAGGAAACATACTCTGTCATCAATGTGCGAAGTAAATAGCGCTTGACAAGATACAAAATGTATCATAAATTAGTGTTATAACAATCGTTGATACAATTTGTATTTAGTGGTGAATTTAATGTTCTTTGACGAGAACGGATAATTATCCAAGGAGGTTACTAAATCGCATTTGTAATGATACTAATTGTATCAATATAATGGGTTGGGAGAGAATTAAAAATGGAATTGGAATTAAAAGATTATTTCGGAATTATAAAAAAAAGAATTTGGTTGATGATTACATTGATCTTGGTTACTTCAGTCGCAACAGGTCTAGTTAGCTTTTTTATTATAAATCCGGTTTACGAAGCAAACACAAAACTAATCATCAATAAAGGCAGCGATGCTAATAATCAACTGTATTTAGATCCGGATTCGGTACGAACTAATATTTTGTTAGTGAACACCTACAAGGAAATTATTAAATCTCCGGCAATCATGGACAAGGTTGTCACAAACAACCCGGATCTGGAGATGACCTCTGAAGAGCTGATCAAAAATGTAAAAGTCAGCTCAGTTAACGATACACAAATTATCAACGTCTCTATCGAAAATAATTCTCAGGCAAAGGCGATAAAGATTGTTAATTCCATATCCGAAGTTTTTAAGTCGGAGATTCATCTCATTATGAAGGTGGACAATGTAACGGTCTTAAATGAGGCGAAAGCTAATGGAGAATTGGTTCCTGTACGTCCAAAACCTGTAATCAACATCGTGATCGCAATCATTGTTTCTTTTGTCATTTCTCTTGGTTTGATCTTTTTGCTGGATTATTTGGATGACACCATTAAAACCGAAACCGACGTTAATAAAATTCTTCAAATCCCTGTGTTAGCCACAATAAGTAAATATTCAAAAAATGATTTTAATAAACAGAATACTGACAATCAAATTACTAAAGTGGGTGAAACCAAATATGCCAGCCTCGGCCAGTAACTACCGACTGATCATTAATGAAAGTCCTAAATCGGCTGTTTCAGAGTCATATCGCATGTTAAGAACTAACATTCAATTTGCACAAATAGATAAAAGTATTCAGAGGATTCTAATTACATCAACTTGTCCAGGTGAGGGTAAATCCACCACGATTTCCAATTTAGGTATTGCATTTGCTCAAGAAGGCAAGAATGTAGTACTTGTTGATGCGGATTTAAGAAATCCAAGTTTACATAAATATTTTAAAAAATCCAACAGAGATGGAATTACTAACGTGTTGACTGGTCAATCGGAATTACTGCAGTCGTTGCATGAGACTCACGTGGACAATTTAACGCTTTTAACCGCAGGTCCGGCTCCTCATAACCCGGCTGAAATGTTATCCTCCAACAAAATGGATCATTTGATTGAGGAGCTATGTGCCTCCTATGACTATGTACTTTTTGATTCCCCTCCTACATTGGCTGTAACCGACTCACAAGTACTTTCAGCGAAATGTGATGGTGTCGTTTTCGTCGTCAGTTCTGGAAAAGTTAAGAATGAATTAGTGAAAAAAGCGATTGCGAGGTTGCAGCATGTGCAGGCTAAAATTCTTGGAGTGGTACTTAATAAAAAGGAATATGATGGGAAAAACCAATTTTACTATAGCTATGATGGCTCCAATCCCGAATAAAGTAAAGTGATCACCTCCATTAGGCAGCTGTAACAAAAATTTTACTATATACAAATTATTTATTCGGGAGGTAGTGACTATGACAACAGTTAGAAAAGCAATTATCCCTGCAGCTGGACTGGGGACGCGCTTTTTACCGGCAACGAAAGCGATGCCGAAAGAAATGCTGCCGATAGTGGATAAACCGACGATTCAGTATATCGTTGAAGAAGCGGTTCAATCCGGCATTACTGATATTATCATTGTAACAGGAAAAGGAAAAAGAGCGATCGAAGACCATTTTGATAATGCGTTTGAATTGGAACAAAACTTGTTGGAAAAAGGAAAGCTTGAACTCTTAAAACAAGTACAGCACCCTTCAAAAATAGTAGATATCCACTACATACGACAAAAAGAGCCTAGAGGACTAGGGCATGCTGTTTGGTGCGCAAGAAAATTTATTGGCAATGAGCCGTTTGCTGTGCTCCTCGGAGACGACATTGTTCATGCAGAAACGCCGTGCTTAAAGCAAATGATCCAATACTATGACGAAACTCAAAGTTCAATTATTGGCATACAACCGGTATCTCAAGAGGAAACGAACCGATATGGAATTATTGATCCGCTAGAGAAGCAAGGGCGATTATATAAAGTGAGCAATTTCGTGGAAAAACCAGCAAGAGGCAAAGCACCTTCGAATCTGGCAATCATGGGCCGCTACATACTAAGGCCAGAAATATTCGGCATCTTGGAGAAACAGGAAACTGGAACGGGCGGAGAGATTCAGCTCACGGATGCCATTCAAAAGCTAAATGAGCTACAGGACGTATTTGCCTATCATTTTGATGGTGTCCGCTATGATGTTGGCGAAAAATTAGGATTCATTCTTACCTCCTTGGACTTTGCGCTGATGAACCATGAACTCCGAGTTCCTTTACTGAATGCGATTGGAGAAATTATTAAGCGTGAAAATGCAGTAAAAATGCATGGTTAGGAGATAAAGAGATGGGCATGGAAATAAAATCCGAAACTGGCGATTTATCGAATCATTCTTTTGGGCGAGTTAGTCAAGCATACATCGTTGCAAAAAGAATACTGGATATTATCGGCGCGGTGAGCGGTATTATCCTGCTTGTTCCAGTTTTCCTATTCGTAGCCTTGCTGATAAAGCTTGAAGATCCGAAGGGACCTATTCTATTTTATCAAACTAGAATAGGTAAGGATGGTAAGCCGTTTCGGATGTATAAATTTAGATCCATGGTCTCTAATGCGGAAGAATTATTGACTCACTTGTTGAGCAAAAACGAGATAAATGGACTCATGTTTAAAATGAAGGAAGATCCAAGAATTACCAATATAGGCAAGTTTATTCGTAGAACAAGCATAGATGAGCTTCCGCAATTATTTAATGTAATCAAGGGTGAAATGAGCTTGGTTGGCCCTCGTCCTCCTCTTCCAAGAGAAGTCAAGGATTACTCCCCTTACCACATGAATCGGCTCAAGGTTACTCCGGGTTGTACGGGTCTGTGGCAGGTTAGCGGAAGAAATAACCTGGATTTTGAGCAAATGATTGAGTTGGACATTCGATATATCATGCAGCGGGACTTTTTTTTCGACCTGAAAATTATTTTGAAAACGATCAGACTTCTTTTAGGATCGAAGGATGCTTATTAGTGAAAGGTAGGCGGATATAGTACATATGGAGAAAACATGTTCCATTTATGTTGCGGGTCATCGAGGCTTAGTAGGATCTGCGATCGTGAGAAGTTTAGAAGCTAACGGGTACCTTAATATTGTAACCCGAACATCTTCGGAATTGGATTTAAGAGATTACAAAGCAGTAGAAGAGTTCTTTCAAGGGCATTCGATCGATTATGTATTTTTGGCTGCGGCGAAGGTAGGAGGAATCGTTGCGAACAATGAGTATCCGGCAGACTTCATTCGGGATAATCTCCTCATTCAGACTAATGTGATCGATGCTGCTTATCGTAACGGTATCAAGCGTCTTCTGTTTTTAGGCAGCACCTGCATTTATCCTAAATATGCTTCGCAGCCTTTGAAGGAGGAGTATTTGCTTGAAGGACAGCTTGAACCTACAAATGAACCTTATGCCATTGCGAAAATAGCAGGTATCAAAATGTGTCAAGCCTATAACCGGCAGTATGGTACCCAATATATTTCTGTTATGCCTACGAATCTTTACGGACCAAATGATAATTATGACTTACATCATTCCCACGTACTCCCTGCCCTAATGAGAAAATTCCATGAGGCCCAATTGCAAAATTCTCCATCAGTTACCATCTGGGGAACGGGAACCGCCAAGCGAGAATTTTTGCATGCCGACGACCTGGCTGATGCATGTTTGTACCTAATGAACAATTATTATGAGGATGAAATCATAAATATCGGGATTGGGGAAGATATATCGATCCTTGAACTTGCGGAGAAAATCAAGGAAATTACCGGCTACAAGGGAGAAATTATTCTGGATACGAATAAACCGGATGGAACTCCAAGAAAGCTCGTGGACACCACAAAAATAAACAATTTAGGCTGGAAAGCGATGATTTCGCTAGAGCATGGATTAGCCCAAACTTATCAATGGTTTATGGAGAACGAGTATACAAAATTAGCTTGAGAATGGGGAGGACTACATGAAAAAAGCTTTAATTACTGGAACTACTGGTCAAGATGGATCATACCTTGCAGAATTATTATTGGAGAAGGGATACAAAGTATACGGAATGCGAAGACGCACCAGCACTCCTAATTATGATAATATTGCGCACATAAGAAATGAAATTGACTGGGTTTCTGGAGATTTAACGGATCTTTCTTCGCTTATTCATGCGGTTAAAACCGCCAATCCAGATGAGATTTACAATCTCGCCGCCCAGTCATTTGTGGAAACTTCTTGGCCACAGCCTATGTTGACAGGCCAAATTACAGCTTTAGGGGTCACAAACATGCTGGAAGCGGCAAGAATCGTACGCCCTGAAGCACGCTTCTATCAGGCATCAAGCAGTGAGATGTTCGGGAAGGTTCTTGAAACCCCGCAAAAAGAGACCACCCCTTTCTATCCTCGTAGCCCATATGGAGTTTCCAAAGCGTATGGCCATTGGATTACAGTGAACTATCGCGAGAGTTTCGATATGTTTGCTTGCTCAGGAATTTTGTTTAATCACGAATCGCCAAGACGGGGGATTGAATTCGTTACACGCAAAGTAACAGATGGCGTGGCTAGAATTAAATGGGGATTGCAAAACGAACTCCGTATGGGAAACCTCGATGCAAAACGAGATTGGGGATTTGCAGGTGATTACGTCAAGGCAATGTGGTTAATGCTCCAGCAAAATGTGGCCGAGGACTTTGTCATCTCTACGGGGGAAATGCATACGGTCAGGGAACTGCTGGATGTCGCATTTTCCTACGTCGGTTTGAATTACGAGAACTATGTAATCGTCGATTCCCAATTTTTCCGACCTGCGGAAGTGGATTTGTTGCTTGGCGATTGTTCTAAAGCTAAAGAAATGCTTGGATGGAAGCAGGAAGTCAGCTTTAAAGAATTGATTCATATGATGATTGAGGCTGACCTGTTCCGCGTTGAACGTGAAATCAAAAATAATATTTTATCTGTGGTTTGATCATTTGTAATTACATGCAGGGAGGTCGTGCCAGCATTCGGCCTCCCTGAACATTCATGGGGGAAAATACATTGTCTGAGCTAGCTCTTGCTGATAAGTCCAAAGCAAGTCAAGCGGTTGAAAAATTAACCAAACCTGCAATTTGGTTGTTTGCTGCAACAATACTAGGACGTTTGTTGGGCTTTGTAAGAGAATCTACGTTAGCTGCATTTTTCGGAGTAGGACCTGAGGTTGACGCTTTTATCATGGCTCAAACGGTAACGTTTATACTATTCAGCTTTTTGGGAACATCAATAGGTACGGCGGGAATACCGGTTCTTTCTGTCTTGTATGCAGACAAAAAGGTTGACGTATTCCGAAATGTAAGCTTAAGTCTTCTGCATATCGTACTTTTGGTACTGGGTGTATTTGCATTCGTGGGATATTGGATCGCGCCTTTCCTTATTCATACAATCGCACCGGGGTTTACGGAACACCAGAGCGAATTGGCGATACATTTAACCCGAATCATGATGCCGGTAACGGTTTTTCTCGGTCTTTCCGGTTGGGCAACCGCTGTCCTTCAGTCTCAAAGCAAGTTTGGATATTCGGCATTAAGTAATATACCTAACAATGGCGTCGTTATTGTTGGTATGTTTGCCGCAGGATTCCTGGGCGGAATTGAATGGGTCACATTGTGTTACGTATTTGGAGTGGCAGCCCAATTCGCGATTCAACTTCCAGGGCTGAGACAAATACGTTACAAATGGAATTTAAACCTGAAAGACGCTGATTTCATGAAGATTTTGAGAATGGCCCCTTCAACGATAGCAACAGGGTTAGGTACACAGATTAATGTCGTCGTAGACCGTTTTTTTTCATCGGGTTTAATGGTGGGAAGCGTCGCGGCCCTGGGTTATGGCCAGAGGATTTTTAGTTTGTTCATCGGAATTGTCCAGATGCCGATTCTGATGGTTCTTTTCCCAAAGCTTTCTGAACATGTAGGTCTGAACAAAGACGAGGAATTTAAGGAACTGATACGTAAAGGGCTGGGGATACTTTCATTCTTTATGATCCCGATTTCCGCAGTATTAATGTTCCTGGCTATTCCGTTTACGCAAATATTGTTTGAACGGGGAGCATTTGACCAAGCGGCAACCGTGATTACAGCGTCTATTGTTTGTTTTTACGCTCTGGGCCTTCCCTTTCTTTCCTGGAAAGAGTTTTTACTCCGAACGTTTTATGCCATGAAGGACTCAAGGACTCCCGTTATCAATACGAGCCTGCTGGTGAGCATCAACATCACTTTAAATGCCATATCCGTACCGTTCTTTGGAGTTAAAGGGTTAGCCTTAAGTACATCAATCTCAGAAATCATTAGTTTCCTTGTTCTTTATAACATCTTGCGAAGAAAAATATATAAGAAGACGGGAAAGCGCATGCAGCTTTTTCCATTTATGAAGTCAGTTATTTCGGTTATCGCAATGGGTGGGGTTATGTATGTCATGTGCGGGATGTTGGGAGTCAATCTGCTGGCAATAAGTATGGATTCGAAGCTAGTACTCACAGGAGAAACGATGTTGGTGCTGGCTGCAGCGGCACTAACCTACCTAAGTGTTGCGTTGCTCTTAAAATCGAGTGAAATGCTGTTTTGTTTAAAAACGATTACTAAAATGCTAAGTAATCAAAAACGGATCTTTCTTCCACCAAAAAAAGTAAACAAAGGTTGGGGAGAATGAAGCATGCCGCCTTTAAGACCTTATTATTCCTTCTAGTCTCAAGCAATGTGCTTTCATTTATGCGGTTTAGTTTTATGGATTATTTGTACGTGTTAAAGTATCTCATTTTCTTGTTCTGTGCAGCGTTAATATTGGTCTATTTTTGGGCCGAGAAAAAAAATTTTTTTATAACTCCCTATTTCAGAATAACAGCCATTTTCTTTTACTTGTGGATAATCATCATGTCACTAGCGCTCATGAGCAGTTCATCCCTGGGTGACATCCTTTCCATGGGCATGACCATTATTTCTTATGTTATGCTCTTTGTCTTCACATTAATTTTACTTCCAAGCTATATCTGGCAAAAGAACATCAAGTATGTCGATATCGTTCAAGTCTTTTATGTCTCGCTATTGTTTTCCATGGGAATATCGATTTTGGCGGGCTGGAACGATCCCGAATCGTTTCACCTTGATCCTTATAGCTTGAGAAATCGTTATCTAGCATACTTTCAACATCCGAATTCAGTAGGTCTGTACGCTTTTTTTGGAGTCAATCTGTCTCTGATCCTGTGCTTGCTTCGTCGCCGTTTTATCTATATGCTCACGCTTCCCTTCTATTTGATACTGATTGACATGAGCGGCAGTCGAACTGCATTGTACTGTGTTATAGCCATGCTGCTCCTCTTTGCCTTGAAAAAGTTCATTTACCCGCCGTTATTGCAAATGATTAAACATCCTGTTGTATTTTTACCTCTGTTCATGGTACCTGTCGCATTATTAGCTATTTCAGTAGACAAGAACGCGCTGCTGGAAACTGTGGATCAAGCACTTAGCAACAGGATCACGATTTGGAACGGTGTATTAAGCAAAAACGAAGGGTGGTTTGATTATCTGATTGGCCAAGGAACCTTGAAGACGAATGAGATCATGGATAACTACTATCTGGTCGTCATCACAAGCACAGGGTTATTAGGACTCGCCTTCTTCTTGGCCATGGTTCTAAACTCCCTGTACAGTCTTCTGAAGCAGTACAGTCGAAGCCCCCAAAAGGCGTTAGGTATGATCATTGCTGTGCTGCTCGTTCTCCTTCTTTATTCCTTTACTGAAAGCGTCTTGTTCACGATAGGGAATGCCTTGAGCATCTTTGTCTGGTCATCTGTAGGCATTTGCTTTCTTGAGCTAAGTCACATAAGAGGTTTTTTAGGAAAGAGCAGGGTACAGGGCAACTACGTTGTAGAAAAAAAACATTCTCATTGAGAAGGAAGATGAATGCGTGAGAATACTTCATGTAATATCAAACCTCGCTCCAAGATACGGGGGACCTGTCAAAGCTGTCTTAGAAATGTCAAAAGCATTGGCCAATCTCGGACATGAAGTTCGAATTTTTACAACTGATCAGGACGGTGATGATCGGCTTAGTGTTCCTTTGTTCGAGCCGGTTGTTAAAGATGGAGTAGAAATCACATATTTCCCTGTACAAAAGCCGAATTTTTGGAGCACTTCTATGCCCTTGGCCAATGCTCTTAAAGAAGAGATACCCAAGAATGATATAGTCCACATCCATGCGTTATACATGTTCCATAATTTTGCGGCTGGCCACTATTGCAGGAAATACAAGGTACCGTACATCGTTTGTCCTCACGGATCTCTGGACCCATTTATTTATAAACGTCATAGAAACCGCAAAAGACTGCTGGAGTTTTTGTTCGAAAAAAGGAACTTTAAGCATGCAGCCGCGCTGCATTTTATTACGGAAGAAGAGATGAATTTAGCTAAACCCGTTAGCTATGAAACAAAAGGAATGGTTGTTCCCCTTGGCTTGGACTTGGCGGAATTTCAGAACATGCCGGAACAAGGTGCATTTAGAAATCGGTATGAACAATTAAAAGGAAAAAAAATCATACTGTTTTTCGGAAGATTAAACTATAAAAAAGGTCTGGACTTGTTAGTTAATGCTTTCTCGGTTGTTATAAAGGCTCACCCGGATGCTGCTCTTGTTATTACAGGACCGGACAATGAGAGCTATGGAGAGCAGGTAAAGCGCTGGGTCTTGGACAAAAAACTGTCGGATCACGTTATTTTTACTGGAATGCTCAGAGATCAGGATAAACTGGCTGTGCTTCAGGATGCTGATGTCTTCGTGCTTCCCTCGTACTCGGAGAACTTTGGAATTGCGGTTATCGAATCCTTAATCTGCAAAACTCCGGTGATTATTTCCGATAAGGTGAATATTTGCAAAGAGATAGAGGATAATGGCGCTGGATTGATTACCCAGTGTAATGAAGAATCCGTTGCGGATCGGATACGGACTTTATTAGAGGATTCCGACCTAAGGAATACGATGGGTAAAAATGGCGAAGAAATGGTTCGGAAATATTTCCATTGGGATCAAATCGGCCAATCGCTCGAAAATGAATATAACAATGTGATCCGGCATGAATTGGAAAATAAATACTTGAAGAGCGTCAGTACTTCTTAGCCGGGAAAGGAGAATCGAATGGGGCCTGCAAAAAAAATTCTGATCTATAGTATGAACTTTGCTCCTGAATTAACCGGTATTGGCAAATATAACGGGGAATTGGCGGAATGGCTGTCCAAGCAAGGGTATCAGGTAAGAGTCATCACGGCCCCCCCTTACTATCCGCAGTGGGCAATTAAGAAGGGATACTCGGCTACTCGATACCAGAAAGAACAATTATTTCCCAACGTTCTGGCATGGCGTTGTCCGATATGGATCCCTTCTAAAGTATCCGGGGTTAATCGTCTTCTACATTTATTGTCATTTGCAATTACCAGTTTTCCAATCTTGTTCATTCAGCTGTTTTGGCGCCCTCATATGTTATTTGTTGTAGAGCCGCCTCTAGTCATTTCACCTGCATCGGTATTGCTTGCTAAGTGCTTCAGGATAAAAACATGGCTTCATGTCCAGGATTTTGAGGTGGATGCTGCGTTTGATCTCGGGCTACTTCCTAATCAATCCATATTTAAAACAGTTGTTCTTTCTGTGGAACAATGGTTAATGAAACGGTTTGATGTTGTATCTACGATTTCAGCAAAAATGAAGGCTAAATTAGTAAAAAAGGGGGTCGCGTTAAATAAAATCAGGTTTTTCCCAAACTGGGTAAATACCCGATCCGTGTATCCTTTAGACGAGTACATAAGCGCGTATCGGGAGCAATTAGCTATACGGAAGGATGATATCGTCTATTTATACTCGGGCAACATGGGGGAAAAGCAAGGGTTAGAAATTGTATTGGAGGTTGCCAAAAGGTTAAAGAGATTTAAGCATATTCACTTTATTTTATGCGGGGAGGGAGTGGCGAAAGAGAGATTGCTGCTCCAGGCTGAGCAGCAGCGATTGAAGCAAGTTCATTTTCTTCCGCTGCAGCCTATTGAACGCCTTAACGATTTATTGAATACCGCGGACGTGCACCTGCTCATTCAAAAGAACAATGCTTCCGATTTAGTCATGCCCTCCAAGCTGACGGGGATACTAGCCAGCGGTCGTTGTATTATCGCTACCGCAAACGAAAATACATCGGTTGCACAAGCGATGAGCGAAGCGAATGCGGGAGTTGTCGTTCAGGCTGAACAGATGGAACAACTGGCCGATGCCATCTACTCTCTATCGCTGGATAAAGAGTTACGGAGAATTTACGGGAAAAATGCAAGGACTTATGCGGAAAACCGGCTTGGTCTTGATTCGATCATGCATAATTTTCATAGAGATATTAGTGATCTTGCGTCGGGAAAAGAAAATGTCAATGAAGGCGGTATTAATGCCCAAGGTTAAAAGAAGGGTGGTGAATGAACATGATTGATTTGACCGTTATTATACTGACGAAAGATGAAGAGAACAATATTGAAAAGTGTATCCGTTCCTTTATGGGAATAGCCAAAAGGTTTGTTATCGTTGACAGCTTTAGCAAGGACCGGACTAAAGAAATTTGTTTAGGCTTAGGGCTGGATTTTTATGAGCACGAGTTTACAGATCATGCTTCCCAATTTAATTGGGCTTTGAAGCATACGGATATTACCACGCAATGGACGATGAGAATGGATGCGGACGAGGAATTAACGGAGGAGCTTTGTGAAGAAATTCAAACAAAAATTAATTTGCTCCCGCCGGAAACAAACGGGATCATTCTCAAACGCCGGGTATATTTTATGGGGAAGTGGATTAAACATGGCGGCGTGTATCCGCAATGTCTATTAAGGGTCTTCAGAACAGGGACTGCCGTCTGCGAGCAAAAGCTCATGGATGAGCACATCATCTTACTGGGAGGGGAGACCGTTACTTTTGATAAGGATATGATCGACAACAATACAAAAAATCTTGAATGGTGGACTCAAAAACATAATTGGTATTCAAATAAAGAAGTTTCCGAATTCCTTCAAAATAAAAAACAAATCCAGAAAAACCAGGACGAAGTCATTCCGAGTTTGTTTAAAGGTCAGGCAGAAAGAAATAGGTGGCTAAAATATTTTATTTATTATAGAATTCCATTATTTACCAGACCCATGGTATATTTCATCTATAGGTATATCTTTAAACTCGGATTTCTCGATGGAAAAGAAGGGATTGTATTTCATTTTCTTCAAGGCTGCTGGTATCGATTTTTGGTGGATGCCAAAATACTTGAATTGCAAAAAATCCAAAAAAGCAAGGTTGGGAGTTCTGCGTATGGAGAACAGAATTCGTTTGGATCATTATAATCAGGACTGGTACACCCGCGGCAGAAGTAATGTCATCGTACTGTTATGGTGGTTCGTTCAGGGTACGTTATTCCGATTTTCAATTCACAACATGTATGGATGGAGACGTTTCTTATTGCAGCTGTTTGGCGCAAAGATTGGTCAGGGCGCACAAATTCGGGCTACTGCAAAATTTACTTACCCATGGAAGGTTACGATCGGGGACTACTCTTGGATCGGCGACAACACGGAGTTTTACAGCCTTGATTTCATTCAGGTAGGCAGCCACTGCACAATTTCGCAAAATTGCTATTTATGTACAGGGACTCATGACATGACAGATGCTAAATTCGGATTAATTACGAAGCCCCTAACGATTAGGGACGGGGCTTGGATTGCAAGCGATGTGTTTATTTACCCCGGGGTTCATGTAGGGACCATGGCGGTTGTTGCCGCTAGAAGCACCGTCGTGCGCGATATTCCCGAGAATGAAGTTCATGCGGGCGTACCGGCAAAATATTTGAGGAAAAGATTCATAGAGTAAGCAAGGGTACACAAATAGATAAAAATGATGGGAGTGGTAGGAATGAAGCTTGTTCTGTTATCAGGAGGCTCCGGAAAGCGACTCTGGCCGTTATCTAACGATGCCAGGTCCAAACAATTTCTTAAAGTTCTGCACAATGAATCGGGAGAAAAGGAATCCATGGTTCAAAGAGTATGGCGGCAGCTCGATTCGGTCGGACTGGCTAAGGATGTTATCATTACTACGGGGAAGAGTCAAAAGGAGATTGTCCAGAGGCAATTAAATCATATTACGGAAATTATCGTTGAACCTGAACGCAGGGATACGTTTCCGGCCATCGCATTGTCTGCTATCTACTTATATTCCATAATCGGAACACCATTAAATGAAGTGGTTGCGATTTTGCCCGTGGACTCTTATGTGGAAAATAAATTTTTTGAAAATATAAATGAGCTTGAGCAGAGTCTGCAGAACTCAGGTGCCGATCTGGCGTTAATCGGCGTAAAGCCGACGTACCCGTCAGAAAAATACGGATACATCGTCCCGAACGATTCAGATGAACTGCATGAAAAAAACTATCAGTATATTAACTTTTTTACAGAAAAGCCGACGGAGCGAGAAGCTGAGCGTTTGATCGAACAAAAAGCATTATGGAACTGCGGAGTGTTTGCTTTTAGACTCAACTATGTAATAAATCTTCTCATCGAAAAAGGATTGCCTATTCAATACGAAGAAATGCTGAAGCAATACGACAAACTTCCCAATATCAGCTTTGATTATGAGGTTGTCGAAAAAACGACTCGTTCCGTTGTAGTCGCTTATGACGGTTATTGGAAAGACCTGGGGACCTGGAATACATTAACCGAGGAAATGTCAACACACACTATGGGCAACGGCATTATCTCCGAACATTCGGTCAATACGCATGTTGTAAACGAATTGGACGTTTTGGTTACCGTTATCGGCATGAAGGATGTTGTAGTAGCAGCAAGTCCAGACGGTATTTTGGTCGCAGATAAAGCATCCAGTCCCAGATTAAAGGAGCTGTTGAAACATAATGTGCAGCGACCCATGTTTGAGGAGAGAAGATGGGGACAGTATAAGGTGCTTAATTATAAAAAACAGATCAACGGGACGGAAACTTTGACTCGTTTAGTGCAAGTAACGGAGGGGCAGTGTCTAAGCTACCATGAACATAAAAAACGCTGCGAATATTGGACCATTCTTTCCGGGAAGGGACAATTCGCGATGGATGGAAGAATTCAAGACGTTCAAGCCGGGGATATGCTGAAAATTCCGTCAGGCAGTTTCCATAGTATTAAGGCGCTAATAGACATGCAATGGATCGAAGTTCAAATGGGAATCGAACTCGATTCCGAAGATTCGGTAAGAATGCTTTCACAATGGGATGAAATTGAAGAACATTGCCGTTTTTAGGCAGGAACGAGGGAGCTTGAAAGTTCTTGGGGAGTTGAATCATGCGTTTAAAATCAAATCCTTCTGGATTTATTTCACACTAGCGCTTGTTTGGGTATCATTCATTTATTACTTTTCGAATCAGTCCTACGAAAAACAGGACATTACGTATTGGATCCAAACGTATTTGCCTGAAAAAACATGGAAGTCTCAGTTATCATGGATTCAATTTCAGTACAACGGTAACGAAATCAGCATTCAACATATCGGTTATTTAAACTTCGTCGGTTTTATGATTAGGAAACTGGCGCATTTGGTCGAATTTTCAATTTTGGGCGTTGTAATATTCAGAATCCTTGTTCTATTTTTTAGACCGCTAGCTTCACTTGCTTTGACGCTATGCTGCGGCTGCTTGCTGGCGGCATTGGACGAATTTCAGCAGCGTTTCGCAACGCACCGAACATCTCTTGCTTCGGATGTCATATTGGATATGATTGGAATTATGTTGGGCGTCTTATTGTGTTTCATCTGGTATGGAATTAAAATAGGGCTTTCAAATGGAAGGAGAAAAAAATGAAAATCACTGTTATAGGGGCAGGGTATGTAGGGCTCATTAGTTCGGTTTGTTATGCTGAATTGGGCTACCAAACCGTTTGCCTGGATACAGACCCGGATAAGATCAAGAAACTCAATCGCTATGAGTCCCCCATTTATGAGCCGGGATTGGAACTGCTGCTTAAGAAAAATATGGAGAAAGGCAAGTTACGATTTACGGATTCCTATGAGGAAGCAGTTCCTGAATCAGATATCATCGTGATAGCCGTAGGAACTCCGAGTAAGGAAAACGGGATGGCGGACATATCTTTTGTTGAACATGCAGCCCTATCTTCGACACCCTATATGAAAAGAAATGCGGTGTTGGTTATGAAAAGCACTGTACCGGTAGGAACTGGCGATTACATAGAAGCGATTATCCAGGAATACGTTCCTGAGGACATGAATATTCAAGTCGTGTCGAATCCAGAGTTTCTAAGAGAAGGTACTGCTATCCAAGATACATTCCACGGAGACCGCATCGTTATCGGGGCCAATCAGGAGCGTGCAGCGAAGCTGATTCAAAGCATTCATGAACCATTAAATATTCCTGTCGTTATCACAGATCGACGCAGCTCCGAGATGATAAAATATGCGTCAAATGCTTTTTTAGCAACGAAAATTAGTTTTGTCAACGAAATTGCTAACCTGTGTGAGATGCTAGGCGCAAATATCGATAAAGTGTCGGAAGGTATGGGCATGGATCATCGAATAAGCCCCCATTTCTTGAAGGCTGGGATCGGCTACGGCGGTTCGTGCTTTCCGAAAGATACGAAAGCATTAATACAAATTGCCGGGAATATGCATTATGATTTTGAATTGTTGCGCTCCGTAGTGAAAGTTAATGAAAAGCAGCAAATAAGTTTGCTGCATAAGGCTATATCATTCTATGGAAGTATAAAAGGCTTACGATTTGCCGTGCTGGGACTTTCGTTTAAACCTAATACGGATGATATGCGCGAAGCACCTTCCATCCGAATGATCGATGAATTAATGAATAGCGGTGCCCAAGTTGTCGCATATGACCCCATTGCCGGTTCCAAAGCAAAGAAATTTCTTCATTCCAATATTGAATATGCGAAATCACCGGAGGAAGCGCTTCAGGAAGCGGATGGGGCTTTTATCTTGACGGAATGGGATGAAATTAAAAACATGGATCTCTCCAAGCTGCATAAGTGGATGAAAACCCCCGTTATTTTTGACGGACGAAATTGCTTTCAACTTTCCGATGCCAGAAAGGACGGGATTGATTACATCTCGGTTGGGCGGCCTCACATCATAAGGTCTATGCAATCCCTTGTTTAACATCTTCCTTGGAAAAAAGGTTGTGTTCCATAGTGAGAAACATTACGTTTCATGTTTGGATATTTCTAATTGTAACCATAAATATTTTATCATTCATGAAATTTAATGATAACCTCTTTTATTTTACAAAATTTATAATCGTTTGCGCGCATTTTCTTCTTCTGTTCTTCCATTTGATCAGGCAGAAGATGAATGTATCGCCATCGATAAAATGGCTTAGTGCCATCTTCTACTGCTGGACAGTAGTGATGTGCTTTGGACTTATGAATAGTTCAACCTATACCCAGTTTTTCAATAGTCTTCTTTCCATTGGCTCTTATGTCCTGCTGTTTTTCTACAGTATTTTATTACTTCCAAATTATATGAAGCGGAAACAAATTGATTACTTGTCATTTGTTAAAACGGTGTTTTATGCAATCGCGATATGTATGGCTTTTGCTGTTGCTGCCGGTTTCACGGATCCCAAAGCGTTTCATTTCGATCCGTTCAGTCTGCGTAATCGTTATCTTGGATTTTTCCGTCATCCTAATTTTATGGGGTTGTATGCTTTTCTTGGATTTCTTGTTACGGTGTTATTATTTTATTTGACAAAAAAACGGGGGTATCTTGCAGCAGCCCCTGCATATGGTTACCTGGTTTATTTAAGTGCGAGCAGAACAGCTCTCACAGCTATCATTTTGTTACTCCTGATCGTCCTACTTCGAAAGTACGTGCTTCGTTCATTACATGTTACGATCCGAAATTCCGTCCCCATTGTACTTGGTGTCGGGCTGTTAACGGTTTGTGTCTTTCATTTTATTGATCTTCAAACCGTGCTTAGCGAGATGGATCAATTATTAAGCAACCGTGTAACGATATGGACTCATTTTTTATTTAGCAATGAAACATGGGGAGAGTATTTAGTAGGACAGGGTATGGAAAGCTCCAAGGTTTCTAGAGATAATTATTATTTCGTTGTCCTGCTGAACACCGGATTTTTAGGGTTATCGATTTTTCTTATGATGGTGACTTATTCATTACATGTGTTATTAAGAAGGTTTTCGTCATCTTCATTTATGTCGCTTGAATTATTAATTTCCTTCTTTATCGTTTTACTCGTTTATTCGTTTACCGAAAGTATATTGTTTACACTGGGAAATTCAGTGAGTTTCTTCTTGTGGTGCTCAATTGGAATTCACTTCAATTTAATTCATGAAGGTCAAGGACAATCATTGGAGATTGAGAAGAAATCCATACGAAAGAAGCTGAAGCTACATGATTATGAGAATCCTTCAGTATTAGTCTAAGCTAAAGGAAAGGAAGCGTCACTATGAAGATCCTTCATGTAATTGCGAATTTAGCCCCCAGATATGGAGGTCCTGCAAAGGCAATCATGGGTATGGCTCGTTCTTTGGTGGGACTGGGGCATCAAGTAACCATCTTTACGACAAATCAAGACGGACCCGGAGTATTGGATGTTCCGCTTTATAAGCCGACATTCCATGAGGGTGTCGAAATAAGGTATTTTCCCATACAGAATCCTCGTTATTGGGGTACTTCGTTCTCGTTAGCCAATGCTTTAAGGCGTGAAATTCCAAATTATGATATCGTGCACACGCATTCCCTTTATTTATTTCATAATTGGATGGCTGGGATGTATTGCAGGCATTACAGAGTACCCTTTATTGTTAGGCCGCATGGCACCCTAGATCCCTATATTTATCAACGCAATCGTTCACGTAAACGAATTATGGAGCTTTTGTTTGAAAATAAAAACATGAAAAGTGCTTCAGCGCTTCATTACACAACCGAAGAGGAAATGCTTCTTGCCAGGCCGGTTACATTTAACAGTAAAGGCTTCGTAGTACCGAACGGGGTAGATTTGGACGAATATGCGAATATGCCCGAGATCGGCGGATTTAGAAAACAGTATCCGGAGCTTACGGGAAAAAAAATCATTTTGTTTTTCAGCAGGCTTAATTTTAAAAAAGGTCTGGATATATTAGTCGACGCTTTCTCAAAAATTCATCAACAGATTCCGGACGCCTTTCTGGTCATTGCCGGCCCCGATAACGAAAATTATGGAGAAAAAGTGCGTCAATGGATTGGTGAACGCAACATAGGTGACAAGGTGCTATTTACCGGTATGTTGACTGGAACAAAGAAGCTGGAAGCCTTACAAGAAGCTGATTTGTTTGTTTTGCCCTCGTATTCGGAAAATTTCGGTATATCTGTAATTGAAGCACTCATATGCGGGACACCTGTGCTCATATCAGATAAAGTGAATATTTGGAGAGAAGTGGTAGTTCATAGAGCCGGTCGAGCGGCCCCCTGCGATTCGAATGCTTTTGCTTCTGAAATGAAGGATCTGCTTTCTAATCCGCAAATATGCGATGATATGGGGGAACGTGGAAAACGATTTGTTGCTAATTATTATGATTGGGAACATGTTGGTCAGCAGCTTGAGAAAGAATATCAGAGTATTATTAATGGAAGGAAGAAAAAAAGCATGAGCGTTGTAGGTATGTCAAACTAGCATTACAAATAAAAAGCCGGAGCTTGTATAAGCTCCGGCATGACTTCGCTCATTAACTAGTAATTAAAGGAGAAAGTGATGGTGATATTGTGATTGGAAAGCGCATTCAATATTACAGAGAGCAAAGAAAAATATCGATAACGGAATTAGCAAATCGCGCAGGTGTAGCCAAATCGTATTTAAGCTCAATCGAGCGGAACATTCAAAAAAACCCGTCGGTTGAATTTTTGAAAAAAATTGTGCCTGTGTTAGGTGTTGATCTTGAAACTTTAGTGAGGGAAGACGTTGATTCAGAATATCCTTTAAGCGGAAATGAAATGAAATGGCTGCAATTTGCAAAGGAAGTTAAAGACGTTGGTATGAGTATTGATGATATTCGGCATTTGATTGAAAAGGAGATGTTGGTCGAAAGTGAGGTGAAAAAATAGGATCAAATCTATTGTAATCAAAAGGACTCTCTGATTCTAATGTACTATTTTTGGTTCGAAGTACTTATTTTAAAAAAAGTTTGAACATGAGAATAAAGATACAATTTGTATTGAATAAAGTGAAATGATGATACAATATGTATATATGAGGTCTTGCAACGTGGTGAATTGTTAGGGGTCCCTAGCTAATTCTAGGGGATACGGAGATTATTTGGAGGTGTTCTGTTTGCCATTAATCGTAAGTCAGAAATCTAGAAGAGGAAACAAAAAAATTATTTCTTTAGGACTATGCTGTGTGTTGTTGAACGTAGGCATTATATATTATGGGCAAAACTATCTACGAACCATTAATAGTATTCAAGCTCAAGAAGCGAAGGCGAAATATGAGGAGGAGCTTGCAATTCGAGAGAGGAGCAGAATCGAGGAAATCAATATGTATAAGCCTAACGGTAATCCACGGTCTGTTCTTGATGACTTGCATTATCTTGTATTAACAAAGGGTCAAGCCAAAGTGTCTACTTTTGGCAGCAGTGTTACTAACGGGGATGGAGCAAGCAGTCCGGAGAAGAAGTGGCATAATGTTTTGGACCGTTATCTGGTGAGCCTAAACGGCCTTGGTCAAGTGACAATTCAGTCCAACGCTTTCCCCGGATACTCAACGGAAATGGTCGTATTCAATCATTATGAGGATAAAATCATTGCTGAGAAGCCGGATATTATTCTGTTCGAAACCTTTGTTTTGAATGACCATGGACAATCGATACCTCTGCAAGAAACAAGAGATAACCTTGACTTTATGATTAAGAAATTAAAAGAAAATGTGCCAAATGCCAAGATCATCCTCTTATCGCCTAATCCGAAAATAGATGCAAGTCCAAATGGTAGTGGAGCTACGTATAAAGAATACGTGGACTTAACAGCAGAAGTAGCCCATTTCTATCAACTGGATTACATTGATATCTATGATTCCTTTATGCAAACTAAGCTGGGATTGAATGTGATGTTGAAAGACGGTGTTCACCCGAATGACTTCGGATATCAAATTTGGTTCGATGCGTTGAAGGAATTTTTTAGTCTTAAGAAATGAGAGTGATCGAGTGTCAAATTGGTTAGAGTCAAGAATATGGGAAGATATTCAAAAAAGGCTGCCTATTATTTGTGTAGATGTTATTCCCATTCAATTGAACAAAGAAGGTCATCAGGAGTCCATCGGTTTGATCTTCAGAGAAACACCGCATCAAGGTAATAAGTGGTGTACAATTGGCGGAAGATTGCGTCATAGCGAATCCCTTCAATCGGCTATCCAACGGCAGTTAGCAGAATCACTGGGGAATCATGTAAAGTTGAAGAAAGTATTGAACGATGGTGAACCGGCATTCGTAGCTCAATATGCTCCATCGAATTTTCCAGTAGATGGGTTTGAAGGCATTGATCCAAGAAAGCATGCTATAGGATTAACCTACTGCGTATGGATTGACGGTGTATTAACTCCACAAAATGAGGCCATGGATTTTCATTGGTTTAAAAAAAATAACCTTCCTGACACCAGTGAGATCGGCTTTGGTCAGGGGGAGGTTATTGTGAAATGCTTGAATAAAATAATCAATTCAAACCAATTGTCCGTACCATAGTAGGTGTAGGGAGCCAGTCATAAGTGAAGTATTCACAAGCTTCTTTCTGCTCGAACAAAAGCGATAAACCGCTTCGCCTCCTCAGCCGTCAGCTGTTTCCCGTCTATCGTGAGCAAAAATTGCTGCATGATGCGTTCGTCGGAAAGTTCAAGGCTATCTACAAATTGCCGAACGTCAGCATCCAAAACCATTTCCGGATCTTGTGTGCGGCCGAGTAAATAATCGATGGATACTTTAAAGTAATTCGCTATTTTCACCAACGTATCATAGTCGGGTTCCCTGCGATTTTTCTCGTAGTGCGAAAGCGACGCGCGGGAAATGTCCAGCTTGATTGACAACTCTTCTTGAGTCAAGGCTTG
The DNA here is from genome assembly GCF_055379675.1 of Paenibacillus sp. JCM 9796. NCBI lineage: Bacteria > Bacillati > Bacillota > Bacilli > Caryophanales > Paenibacillaceae > Paenibacillus > Paenibacillus sp. JCM 9796. Next base: position 1,467,630 of record NZ_AP043723.1, on the reverse strand, counting down.
CTTCTCCCTTAATGCGGCGATACGATTTCCAATTTGCCCCAATGGTGTTCACCCCGATCGGTATAAAGTTGTATCTTGTTAAGATAGAGGTTATAAGGTACGCAGCACCTACACGCAAGTCTTCCGAACCGCATGCCATGTTCCCGTTGCTTCTACCCGATGATGGTTCGAGCTGCCGTTAACCGTAGGGTTGAATTCATGGCTTTGAATGCGTTTCCCGATTAAACAAAATTACGGTTCGTAAGCTATATAGAACAGGGGGGGATCTGCGGACCTTCGTTACATTAACTAAATTATACATTACGTATCGAAGTTTGTGAAGAACGCAACCTTGATTTTTGCCCGCTTATTTTAAAAAAAGTCAAAAATAAATCAAATTTCAATTAAATAGTTACGAAATGTATCCGATTTGTGATACAATAAGTATTGTAAATGGAGCTTAAACATCGAAGGTTGATCGCGATCGGGCAGCTAAGACGGAAGCCCCCGCGAAGCTGCAGTCCCATTGCTAAGCATTCCCATCCCATAGGGTTAATAAACGTTTCAAGAGCGTTAAGCAACATACCAGCTCAGGACGTGCGGGTGTTCGTTACTAAGAAGCCGCGGAAGCCGCGGTAAGAGCCGTCATCTGGTTTCTCGCTCCGCTCTGACGAAGGCGATAAACCGACGGGCCTCATCGGGCGTCAGTTTCTTCCCGTCTACCGTCAATTGAAACCGTTCCAGGATTTGCTGGTCCGACAATTCCAGTTGATCGACGAACGAACGGATATCCGGGTCTAAAGTTCGTTGAGGGTCTTCCGTCCTCCCCGTCATATAGTCCAAAGAGACCTTGAACAGATCCGCCAATTTGACGATGGTATCGTAATCCGGCTCTCGTCGATTTTTCTCGTAATGTGACAGCGAAGCGCGGGAAATGTCGATCTTCTTGGAAAGTTCTTCCTGTGTCAGCTTGAATTTTTCTCGAAGAAGAGCGATCCTATCCCCGATCTTGATCATGGTTATTTCCCTCCAAAATCCAACAATATGCCGCAGTGAATCGTTTGTCGAATCGTGTTGCTTAACGTACGACTAGATTATACATTATGTAGCAAGTTTTGTGAAGAACTAGAGGGAGAAAAGACCAGGGACTTTTGCCTCAAAATTTGTTAATTTCAACAAAAATAGATACATAGTGTATCTGATTGTGATACAATCAGTATTGAAATAAGTCGAAGGAATCAATTGATCCCATATTATAGGAGGAATCCTCGAATGATCGGTGCACGTATTCAAAATCTTCGACATCAAAAACGCATGTCCTTAACAGAGCTTGCCGCCCGGGCGGGCGTAGCCAAATCGTACCTGAGCTCGATCGAGCGCGACCTGCAATCGAACCCTTCGATCCAGTTTCTTGGCAAGCTGGCTCCGGTACTGGGCGTCAACGTTCAAACCCTCATTCTTCACGACGAGTCCGATAAGCCGGAGCCGATCGATCAAGAATGGATTCAAATCATTCAAGAGCTGACTGATTTGGGCCTGGGCAAAGACTCGCTTCGCCGAATCGTTCATCAGCTGAAAAGCAGTCAAACCGCCGTATTCGAACAAGCGCAGTGACAATAGCTGACAAATCCCCCATTCTCGCTATATGTTGAATGTCTAAAAAAATCTTTATATTGGAAAAAATAGACATTTAAGACTATCAAAAAAAATGCGATTTCCCGATAAAATGTGTAACAAGGATGAGGAGAAAATCTGACTTGGAAATCGATCTAAAAGAGAGGTAATTATGGAGAAGACCATATCGTTGGACATTAGGCACGCTCTGCGCCAACTGGGCATAAATCCGACTAAAGCCATGGAGATTTTGGCCCTTTCCCCTGTAGATCAAGTTACCCAGATGGAAATCCGGAAAGAGCCGGCTCTTACCGATGATCATACTTATTACACCCGTGACATAGAGAGCTGACGCATTCCAACCCCTCTATTCCTCCAAACGTGCAATCCCGCCATAGGATTCGATCCGCAGGAGCAGGAGTCAGTCTAACGAATGCTTGCTTACCGGCTCATACATAGGCGTTTGGCCCAAATGGCTGCGGTACAAGACGACTTCGTCGCATCGCCAGGCGCTTGCTTCATCGGTTGGAGGGTGAAGCCGCATCAATTCGGGGCTCCAAACCCATGTTCCGTTGTATGTTCTGGCAAGCGTAAGGTGCGGTTTGTAGGCACGCTGTTCCGGCTCGATCCCGAGCAGATCCTGCATGGCCGTTTCGACACGGCGTTGTATCGCGCCCAGCGGCGCGAGTTCCCCTTGAATGTCCGCCCATAATACCGAAGGCGATTGCTTCTTGCCGAAAGTCCCGAGCTTACCCAACTGCAGGTTGAACGTTTTTCCGCTTGCCCCCGTACAAGCAGCATCAAGCGCCGCCCGGACTTCATGGAGACGCTCGGCATTGACGTTTCCTATAAAAAGAAGTGTGATGTGCAGGTCATCCGGATGCACCCATTTGGCAAAAGGGAGGTCGCGCTTCAATACGTTCTGCCAAGCGGATACGGCGAGACGGACCTGTTCAGGCAGCGGCACAGCCACAAATAATCGAAACTTCGGAATCATCGGAATCCATCCTCCTTCTCGTTCATGAAACTTACACTTGAATCGGCGCGCTAACCTTTGCTATCATAGCCATATCCTATGAAAAGTGAAGGTGTGAATCTCGTGACAAAGCGCGCTTACAATTTCAATGCAGGACCGGCTGCGCTGCCTTTGGAAGTACTAAGGCGGGCACAGGAAGAGTTTGTGGAATATCAAGGCATTGGCATGTCCATTATGGAGATTTCTCATCGAAGCGCTCAATACGAGAAATTGAACGAAGATACGCAATCCTTGTTGAAGGAGCTATTTTCGATTCCGGACGGTTACAAGACGTTATTCCTGCAGGGCGGAGCGAGCACCCAGTTCGCGATGATCCCGATGAACTTCCTGAAAGCGGGTCAAATCGCCTATTACGTCCATACGGGCGCTTGGGCCAGCAAAGCGATCAAGGAAGCGAAATTGATCGGCGAAACGGCGATTGCGGCCAGTTCCGAAGCGGACAATTTTACGCGTATTCCGGATCTAAGCGGGCTTAAGCTCGGCGATCATGCGGCTTATCTGCATATTACGTCGAATGAAACGATTGGGGGCGCCCAGTTCGTCCAATACCCGGATACCGGCAGCGTTCCGTTGATCGGCGATATGTCCAGCGACATTTTGTGCCGTCCGGTCGACGTTTCCAAGTTTGCGATGATATACGCCGGTGCTCAGAAAAACCTGGGGCCGTCCGGCGTAACCGTTGTTATTTTGCGCGAAGATTTACTTCAAGATACGCCTAAAGGTATTCCGACGATGCTTCGCTACGATACGCATACCAAGGGCAACTCCCTGTACAACACGCCTCCGGTTTATTCGGTATACATGGTCAACCTGGTTCTTCAGTGGATCAAGGAGAACGGCGGAGTGGCTGCGATGGAGAAGCGCAACCGGGAGAAAACCAGCTTGATTTATCAAGCCATCGATCAAAGCGGCGGATTTTACCGCGGTGTCGTCCAACCGGAATATCGTTCCCTGATGAACATTACATTCCGCATGGAAAACGAAGAGCTTGAGAAGAAATTCGTGAAGGAATCCGAACAGCACGGCTTCGTCGGGCTGAAGGGCCACCGCGACGTCGGGGGACTGCGCGCCTCCACGTATAATGCCGTACCGTTCGAAGCTTGCGAGGCGCTCGCTTCGTTCATGGCCGATTTCCAGAAGCGTAACGGCTAACAGCCGGGACAAGCAGCTTCGTCAGGGCGCTTACGGGTCTTGCGGAGCTGCTTTTTCGCGTAAAAAAAGAGCGCCGCGCCGGATGCGTACGGTGCTCCTTTTGTCGATCAGGCCAAGGATTCTTTCGCGCTAGGTTCCATCAGTTTGTAACCGACGTTGCGAATCGTTACAATATATTCGGGAGTCCGCGCGTTCGTTTCGATCTTATCGCGCAGGTGGCTGATGTGAACGTCGACGATTCGCGTGTCGCCGAGGAAATGATAATCCCAGACGCCGTGCAGCAGCTGCTGGCGGCTGAGCACTTTGCCCCGGTGCTTGCATAAGAAGAGCAGCAGATCGAATTCCTTAGGCGTCAGCTCGATCGTTTCGCCCTTGACCTTCACTTCCCGCTGGTCTGGTCGAATGACGATAGGGCCAATTTGGACAGGCGTGTTCTCCATTGCGGAAGGTAAAATTTGAATACGGCGTATAATCGCCTGGATACGGGAAATAAGCTCCTGCGGACTGAATGGCTTCGTCATGTAGTCGTCAGCGCCGTTATCGAGCCCCGCAATTTTATCGGACAAGTCCTGCATGGCGGTCAGCATCACGATCGGCACCATGTTATTCTGGCTCCGCAGCTTGCGGCACACCTGGATGCCGTCCATCTTCGGAAGCATCAGGTCGAGCACAATCAAGTCCGGGCGAAATTGAGGAATGGCGCTGAATACCTCTTCGCCATCATATACGCAGTGGACTTCGAAACCGACCAGCTTCAGGTTGAATTCTATAAGCATCGAGATGGAAGGTTCGTCGTCAACGACAAGGATTTTCTTCTTCATCATTCGACATGTCTCCTTTAGCACATAGTAGCTTCATTATCGCAGCCGACCGTCATCTATGTATTAAAAAAAGGTAAAACGAGTGTTAAAATTGAGGTGAACTGAACAATGGCGTTTCATATCGTATTGGTCGAGCCTGAAATTCCGGCCAACACCGGCAACATCTCCAGAACGTGCGCCGCTACGGGAACATGGCTTCATTTGGTACGGCCGCTCGGCTTCGACACCGACGACCGGACCTTGAAGCGTGCGGGTCTCGATTACTGGCACGCGGTTAAGCTCGAATATCACGATTCGTTCGCAGAAGTGAAAGAGAAGTATAAAGACGCGCGGTTTTTCTTCGCTACGACGAAAGCGGACAAGCTGTACACGGACATTACGTTCTGCGACGGCGATTTTCTGGTATTCGGCAAAGAAACAAAGGGGCTGGCGCCGGAAATTTTGGCGGAGCATCCCGATGCGCTGATGCGCATGCCAATGACCGATGCGGTGCGCTCGCTGAATTTATCGAATTCCGCAGCGATTATTTTGTATGAAGGCTTAAGACAAATCGGATTCCCGGGATTATCGTGATCGGGAGCCGGATATAGGCTGATTCAGAAGGACAAGAAACGGGTAACGAACAGTGGAGGAAGCCGGTTGCGAGAAAGCCGGTGGCAGGAATTTATGCACTGGCGTCGAAACCATATAAGGGAAGTCGGGAAGTTAAGTAGAGTAAAGGTGAGGTGAATTAATGATGAAACCGGCAGGTGTCGTACGGAAGGTCGACCAGCTTGGACGAATAGTGCTCCCGAAGTCGCTACGCAAACGGTATCAAATGAACGAAGGAGATCCGGTAGAGATTTTAGTGAGCGGCGATCATATTATTCTGGAAAGATATCGCCCACGCTGCGTATTTTGCGGGTCCATGGATCAGGTCAGCGACTTCAAAGAAAGATACATTTGTTCCGAATGCTTGGGTGAAATGCAACAGATGAAGAACACTCAGGCGTAGGTGCTGCAGTTGTGACGCGAAAGAGACTTGCCGGACGGCCGTGCGCCGGGGCAAGTCTTATTTTTTGCTATCAGCTATGTCGGGACGCAGGCCTTCTTCCGCATGCGCATCCACTTGCGAAGCTCTTTCGCATTGCCTGTTCGTTGAGAAATCGCGATCAGGCGGTCGTAGAACAAGAGCTCTTCCCCGGTGCCATACTGCAGGCCGCTTTGCAGGAAGCGGACGGCTTCCGCATATTGTTCCCGTTCGCAGCAGTTATCGGCGGCCCATAATGATAACTGTTCCCATGCTTGCTCGACGGTCTCCTTGAGCGTGATGGAGAACGGGTCGAAGCAGCCGGACAATATTTTGCTCTGCAGCTGCTCGGAAAGAGTCACACACTGATTGAGCTTGTAAGCGCTGTCCGCTTGTTCGGAAGCGCTTTGCAATTCCCGCAGGAGGACGAATAGATCGCAATCGATTTCAATATTCAATTTGATCGTATCCCGTTCGATCGTTAAGCAAGGCTCTTGCCCGTCTTCCGTTTCGAGCAGCTTGCTAAAATGATTTAAATACACGCGAAGGTTGCGCATGGCCTTGGGGAAAGCCGTCTCCGGAAACAACGTTTCGCACAGCTGTTCCCGCGTTGCCGAGCGGTGATACGCCAAATACATCAGTATACTCTTGGCGTGCCGCGTGTTCCAACCGAGCCGGATCGGCCGCTGGCCCAGACTGACTTCGAACGTTCCGATACAACGGATCGTCAACCGGTTGCGTTCAGGGGCAGAAGGGAGGCGTCCCGACCAGAGGACACGAAGCGTTTGCTTAAGCTCGTCCTCCACCGGTTTCGGCTTACCGGGTTCGAAGGGCGTTTTCCGCACGAAGCGGTCGATAAAGTCCGAGGTATACAACGGTTGATCCACGAAGGTGAGGTTGGAGGCGCCTGGTACGATCAGGAAGGCGGAGGCGTCGAACAGCATGTGCGCGATATGCGCCATGCCGGGCGGAAAGCTTGCATCCAGCTCGCCCGATATGATCATAAGCGGCTTGCGGATGTGAGCTTGTTCATGTAATGCCTGCTCGGAGCCGGCGAGGTCGAGCAATTGTATGTATAAAGCCTTAGAAACGCGCTCATGGGCTTGGACGATGCGTTGATGCAGAAGCGCATCGCCGGGAGTCCCCGTCAGCTTGTGCGCCATGGCGGCTGCGTAGACCGTCATCGGCGCTTGTTCGAGCAGAAGCCTGCGATCCTGCAGCTCGGTAAGCGTAGCCGGCAGCGTGTGGGGCATATAAGGAGAGATATAAATCATGCGCTCCACGCTGGAAGGGGTTAACGAGGCCAAACGCCTGGCGATATACACGGACGCGTCATGAGCAACCAAGACAACCGAGCTTATGTTCAACGATTCGAGCAGCAAGCGTAGATCTTCAGCGAGGGTAGCGAACGTGACGTCTTCCGACGTTTCGCCGCTTAGGCCGTGTCCGGGCAAATCACAGACGAGCAGCGAGTAACGAACCGACAGCAGCGGGATCAACGATCGCCAGAAGGAGCCGGATAGACCGAGACCGTGAAGCAGTACGATTGTTTTGGCGTCAGGATCGGGGTTCGGTGTAAATTCATAACTCATCCTGTAGCTGGTTGCCAGTAGGGCCATAAGTCCAAAGTCCTCCAATGTGAACGAGTCTCTAGCGGTAAATGATTAATTAGGACTATGTATTTCACCAGTGTACCAAAAATTTAGTTAAAATTTAAGAAAGGATACAATAAAAGTATATTATTTTGTTGGTTTTGTAACCTTTTTGTAACGGTTGTTATGCTAAACTTCACAATATACTGGAATTGAACTTTAGTAGCATACGATAACTTTAAAGGACGTGACAAACAATGACAACGACCAATCGAGCCCCGATTGAATTGGATATAGATGATTTGTTGGATCAACTGGGCATAGACGGTGAACGTTGGCGCGGTTTAAGTTCGGGAAGCGGTTCGGATGAAAAGCAGGAACGAGAAGGCAGCCGTTCCGAAGAAGAGCCATCATAAATAAGGTGTTAGATCATATAAACTCGGATACATAATGTATCGAGAAGGCCGCGATAAATCAAACGGGTTGAACGATTCGGTCCGTTTCCGGTTATCCGAGTTCCTTCAACCCGCGAGTGCGCATGCGAACGGCTTACAAGCCTTTTGTTTTATCTTCATTGTAGGCGGCCGTGAGCATCGCAGTAATAAACATAGCAAACACCGTAATAACAAGCCAAAACGTAGCGGACATGATTCAGCACCTCCCGCCCTATATTATAACCAACCTTCCCCTAAAAGAAAACGTAAAAACTCCAAGAAAATGAATAAATCTGTGAACAATTGCCTCATTTAAAAAACAGGAAGTTGGTTGCCAGCGGACGAAGCTTTCCGTTATCCGACGGATGGTTGATCACTTGTCCGTCGAAAATCAAGCTCGACGAACCGCCGCCGTCCAGATTGTAAGCGTCCTTGATGCCGAGCGACTGAAGCTTGTCCTGAAGCTCGGCGAGCGTAGCACCGGAGTTGCCGCGCTCGTCGTATCCGTCCGTTACGATAAATAACAGCTGGTCGTTCTTAAAGCTGCCGACCACGGTGCGCGGCGCGCGTGCCGGAGAACTGACCCATTGGGGCGGAATCGGCTGCTTCTTGCCGTTCTGCAGCAAGATTGGCACGAAGGTGGAGCCGAACGACGGCTTCAGCTTGTCAAGATCTTCCTGCTTATAGAACTTGCCTCCGATCAGCTTGCGATCGGTGCTCAGTCCGATGAACGTCAAGTCTTCGAAGGAAGGCTCGAAGCCGTATACGTACTTGCCGCCGACCATCGTCGTGCTGAGCGGGTACCGCTTGCCCGTCTTCGCATCGTCGGCGAAGCCTCCCGCATTGACCCCCGCTACCGCTCCGTAGCGGCGCACCGCTTGCAGCGTCGTTTCGCTGCCGCCGACTTTGTCGCCGCCCAGAACCATTGTCATCCCTTTATCGGTCTTTAGATTAACTTTCAAGGCGTACCCTTTGTAACGCTCCTCGGAGAAGGTGTACAGCTTCAGATCGATATTCGCCGAAGAAGCCGAGCGGTTCACCTTCCCCCCGAGCTTGGAAGCTACGCGCGTGTCGAAGATCGCTGCCGGGCGCTCGGCGGCGGCTTCCGCCAGCTTCGACAGGCGGGCGGCTTCGTCGGCGCTTTTGGCGTAGAACTGAAAGTATTTCTCGACGGTAGTGCGGGTAAGCGCCGCATCCTCCTTGGATCGGTCGAGCTTCGTCAGCGCCGATTGGAGGCTCTCCCTCAGCTGCAGGTCGACCTGCGGCCGTTCAACCGGTTTAGGAAGCTCTACGGAGAGCTGCGCCGCCGCCAGAAAACCGAGTGCGCCGAGGAACGGAGCCAACGCGAGAAGCATCACCCGGTTGATTTGTTGAATCGGATTCATCGCAGGTGCACCTCCTATTGCAGCGCATCCAGTTGTTTTTTCAAGTCGTCGAGCTTCTTCGTCACATCGGCCAGCTGCGTATACAATTGGTTGCTGTTGTCGGTTTTGCTGCTGGCGCTGTCCTTCGTGAAAGAGAGAAGCTCATTGACCGAATCGATTTTCGACTGCAACTGGGTCATATCGGCGGACATGCTTTGCTTCAAGTCGCCGATCTGCTTCTGATAGTCTTCCTGCACAGCGGCAAGCTGGTTCTCGATTTGCGCGGCGATATCTGTCTTGATCTGCAATTGCAGATAATCGGTATAGGCTTTGGCTCCCCATATGCCCAAGCCTACAAGAATGATCCACGAAACGATCAGTATCGTATACGTTCTCGGCTTTGCCTGCTTCGGCCGGCCAGTGCGAATCGGGGCTTGCGGCAAATTCGGTTCGATCGGAGTATTCAAGATTCTCTCCCCTTCCTGTATTCGTTCGGAGAGACTCCGACCGTTTTCTTGAACACTTTGCTGAAATATTTCTCATCTTCGTACCCTACCATGGCGGCGACCTGCGCGATGCGCAGGTGAGGGTTTAACAGCAGCAGCTTGGCTTTGTCAATTCGGATGCCGCTGAGATAATCGGATAAGTTCTCGCCGAACTCTTGTTTGAATTTGCGGGAAATATATTCACGGCTCAAGTAGAAATGGTTGGCGATCTCCTGCAAGGTAATATCCTGATGATAATGATTACGTATATATTTGGCGATTTCGAACATGACGTTGCTGTCCTGCTGCTGCGACTTCAGCATGTGCTTCGAAAGCTCGGTTAAGCTGCGGACGAGCTGCTGCTCCCACATATCGATCGATAAGCGTCCTTCGTCATCCATCGGGACGTGAAACGGGGCGTCGTCCTGCGTGCGCTGCGGAGGCGGACCGTCGCCGAACCATTCGCTCATCCAGCGGGTTTTCAGCGTGTTGTATTCGTGCCACCACAGCTCGAGCTGCTCCGTATTGATCGAAGGAAGACGCCGCACGGCGTCAATCCATTCGCCGACGGATTTGCGAATTTGCTCTTCGCTGCCGCTGCGGACCGCAAGGCGGATCGCTTCGGCGTACTCCGACATCGACAGCACGCCGGCAGAGAGCGGCGGACGGTCGTCGTTCTCGTGAATGCGTTTCTGCCTGGCGAGCAGATTGCGGCGCCTCAGCGCTTGCTTCGCTTCCGCATAAGCTTCCTTCAGCTTGTCCGGGAACGGGTGTACGCCGCTGACGCCGATATCCATGGAGCTTTGGAACGTATTGACGATGCACTCCTGAATGTGGAGGAAAACGGCCTCCGACCGTTCCAGCTCACGGAACAGCAGGAGGACGATCTCGTTCTCGCTGTTCCAGAAGCGGAAGGCGACGCCGATCCGCTGACCGCGGTCCATCGTCAGCACTTCATTGCAGACGTTCATGAGCGAGAAGAAGACCAGATCCCATTGCGACCAGAACCGGTCCTTCAGTTTGCCGCTGATCGTATCGAGGCTTAGCACCGCCAGACGGCACGAGGTGACGTCGGGGCTCAAGCCGTACTCTTCGGCAATTTCTTTGGCATGCTTCTCGTATGTTTTGGGCTCGCTCACCAAATTCGACCAGATCGTGTCCCAGTATACGGGCTTAATCTGATTCATTTCCATGTTCAAGCTTTGCTGCTGGCGCCGCTCGTCCTGCTCCTTGCGAATCAGCGCGACGGTTTTCTGCGTCGTCTCCACAAGCTGCTCCGCATCGATCGGCTTTAAGATGTAGTCGACCCCGCCGTGCTTGATTGCGTGCCGCACCAGGTCGAATTCGTCGTGGCCGCTGATGACGATCGTCTTCGCGGATGGCAGATGCTCGCTCAGCCACGCCATCAGCTCCATCCCGTTCATCAGCGGCATCATCATATCGGTGAATACGAGCTGAGGCCGGTGCTGCCGCAGCATCTCCACAGCCTCGGCGCCGTCCTGCGCCTCCAGCACCGTATCGATGCCGAACGTCGTCCATGGCACGAGCAGCTTAATCGCGTCGCGCACGTGCTTCTCATCGTCAACGATCATGGCGATCATCTTCGTCCGCCTCCTTGCGTTGTAAGGGAATGATTATGGTGATTATGAGGCCGCCCGGTTGATGAGGCTCAACGATCATAGCCGCTTCGTCGTCATAGTAGAGCTTGAGTCTTGCTAGCACATTCCAAAGCCCGATGCCGTCCTCCTCGCCGCTGGCATCCATAGGAAGTCTCAGCTTGCGGCGCAGCTGCTCCAAATGGTGGGCGCTCATGCCTTTGCCGTTATCGGCGACGGTGATCTCCAACCGGTTTCCCTCCAGCAGCCGTCCGCCAATTTCGAGCCGCCCGATTTGGCTGCGCGGATCGAACCCGTGCTTGAAATAGTTTTCGACTAGCGGCTGCAGGATCATTTTCGGTACGGGAATCTCAGCCGCTTCGTCCGTGATGCGGTACTCGACGGTCAGCTCGTTCTCGAACCGGTGCAGCTGCAAAGCCAAATACGAACGGACGTGATCGACTTCCCGTTTGAAGGGGACGATCGGTTCGCCCGTGTTCATGCTGTAGCGCATGATTTTGGCGAGAGCGGACAGCAGTGAATAAATTTTGGGCGCCTCGTGCTGCAGGGCAAGGGTTCCGATCGACTGCAGGGCATTATAAAGAAAATGCGGATTGATCTGCGCTTGCAGCGCCTTCAACTGATTCGTCTTGTTGGCGATCTCCAGCTTATATTCCTTCGTGATCAGCTGGTTGATCGTCTGCATCATCACCCGAAAGCGATGGGCGAGAATGCTGAACTCGTCATTGCCTTTGACGTGAATATCGACCTGCATGTTGCCGGTCTGAATTTTGCCGATATACCCGAGCAGCTTCCGGATTGGCGCCGTAAACCGGATCGAGACAATCACGGTCCCGATGATGACGACTGCCATGAAGGCGAGCAAAATGAGCGTATTGGCGAACGTCAGCCGTTTGGCATGTTCATACAACAGCTCGTTGGGAATACGCTTGACAATGATCCAATCGGCGTATGGCTCGCGGATACGCTCATACATTTGGATGCCGCTAAAGCCGCCGCCGTTCCACTCCAGACTGCCGCGTTCCTCTTCGCGAGCGAGCAAGTCGCGCACCCAGGGCTCATCCAGCATCTTGCCGCGGTACTCGGCATTGGAGCCGTACACCACATTGCCGCCGGCGTCCAGCACGAACAGCTCTTCGCCTTGCGACATCAGCTGGTTGCAGATTGACTCGATGAACGAGACGTTGACGTCTACCGAGAGGGTGCCGAGATCTTCCATCGTCAGCGAGTTGGTAATCGAGCGGTGAAACGTAAAGACGGTAGCGGTCGGCAGCGGATTGAAAGGGAACATCGCATACGTATGGCTCGAATGCGTAGGCTCGATCCAGACGTTGCCTTTATCCACGCTGGGCACATATTTGGATTGGCTGCTTTCATTTGAATTCGTATTGCCCTGCGTATACAGGAACGCTTTATCCGTTTTGCTCAGATACAGGTACACTTGATGAATTTCTTGAACCGCGTTGTTGATGCTCAGCAAGCCCCGTATAATTTCCTGGCGGCTGCCGAATCCGGTGGCCCCGTTCTCGATCACCGTATATAAATTGTTGTCATTGTAAACGAGCAGCGTCGCCTGCTTGACCCCGTTCAAATAGTTGACGAGATTCGTTTTTCCTTGATAAATCAGGTTGGAGTTAGTCTGTATCGTATCTTGGATGACCTGGCGTTCGGTGACGTAATACGTCATCACGATCGACGTGGAGATCGGCAAGATGGTTGCGGCCAGCAGAAATAAGATCAGCTTGTTGCGGATGCTGTTTCGGATCAAGGGCGTCCCTCCTGATTTTGGCGCTAGCGCCCTTAATTGTACCAACAAAGATCAATAAATTCCACCTGATCCGACAAGAGATTCCATGTTCATTGTCAGCCGCACTTTCTATACTAAGGGTATACTTTACAAGAATTTTGCAAACTTTAAGACCAAAAGGGGGAGGTACCCATGAAAGCAAATCAGCGGTTATCAAGCGCGCTGCAGCAGCTCGTGTTCGTAGGGCCGGCTTTCATTTTCTTCGGCATCATCGTCATCGTCCCGTTCGTCATGAGTATGTACTACTCGTTCACCGAGTGGAACGGGGTCACCTCAAACGTCAAGTGGATCGGTTTTGACAATTTCAAACATATCCTCCTGGAGGATAAAGATTTCCATAGGTCGTTCTGGTTCACGACACGATTCACCGTCACCGAAGTTCTTCTTGCGAACGTGGTGGCGTTCGGCTTGGCGCTTCTGCTGACGCAGGCGCTCAAGACGCGCAACATGCTCCGTACCGTATTTTTCATGCCGAACGTCATTGGCGGCCTGCTGCTCGGGTTCATCTGGCAGTTCATCTTCGTCAAAGGATTCTCCAACATCGGCGAACTGACGGGACTTTGGTTTTTTCAGCTTCCTTGGCTGGGCGATTCGCCGACCGCCTTCTGGGCGCTTGTCATCGTCAGCGTCTGGCAGCATGCCGGTTATTTGATGGTCATCTACATTGCGGGGCTGGCGAACGTGCCGAAGGAGCTGCAGGAGGCCGCGTATATCGACGGCGCCAATCGCTGGCAGACATTGAAGAACATCACGTTCCCGATGATCATGCCGTCCATCACGGTCTGTCTGTTCCTTACCATCTCATGGGCGTTCAAAATGTACGATCTTAACGTGTCGCTGACGCAAGGCGGTCCGTTCAACTCGACCCAGTCGGTAGCGCTGAACATCTATGAAGAAGCGTTCCGGAACAACCGATACGGTCTCGGAACGGCAAAAGCGTTCATTTTCTTCATCGTCGTTGCCATCATTACGATGATTCAAGTTACCGTTACGAAGCGGAAGGAGGTCGAAGCGTAATGGAATCGGGCAAAAACTACAACTTCCGCCTGTTCTCGCTTGAAGTGCTGGGCATTGTGCTGGGCCTGCTGTTCCTCGTACCGTTCTATTTCGTTATCGTCAATTCGATGAAAACGTTCGGGGAGCTGCTCGTGAATTCGGCCAATTTGCCGCAATCGTTCAACCTCGCCAACTATGCGAAGGTTTGGGGGATTATGAAGTTCCCAAGAGTGTTCTCGAACTCGCTGATCATCACCGTGGTCAGCAACCTGGGACTCGTCTTGATCAGCTCCATGGCGGCTTACCGGCTCGTCCGCCATCCGTCGCGTTTCAATAATTGGCTGTTTCTTGCGTTCGTGGCCGCGATGGTCATTCCGTTCCAATCGATCATGATCCCGCTCGTGAAGGTTGCCAGCGAGGTCGGTCTGATGGACAGCCGGCTCGGTCTCATCATTTGTTACTTCGGTTTCGGCGTATCGTTGAACGTGTTCCTGTATCACGGCTTCATTAAATCGATTCCGAAGGAAATCGAGGAGTCCGCAACGGTGGACGGATGCACCCCGTACGGCGTGTTCTGGAAAATCATTTTCCCGCTCTTGAAGCCGATGTCGGTTACGATCGTCCTGCTGAACAGCTTATGGATTTGGAACGACTTTCTGCTGCCGCTTCTCGTATTGAACAATCCGGATCTGCGGACGATTCCGCTGGCGACGTATTCGTTCTTCGGTCAGTATACGAAGCAGTGGGATATGGCGCTCGCGGCGCTCGTGCTCGGCGTCATTCCGATCATCATCTTCTTCCTGTCGATGCAGCGCTTCATTATCGAAGGAATTACGGCCGGTTCGGTTAAGGGCTAACCGGATACCCAGGGTTACGAACTTCCAATGAAAGCGTTTGTTCAAAATGTTCCACCTTTTCGATCAATTTTCTCTGTGTTCGGCAAGGTGGGCATTTTATACAATAAACTTGTAAATCATAAATAAAAATGGTTCAGAAATAAGGGAGGTTACTTCGATGAATGCAAAGAAAATCGTAAGCTTGAGTCTGGCGGCCATTATGGCGATGTCCGTTGCCGCAGGTTGCGCTAAGAAAGAGGAAGCGCCAAGCACGGGCGGAACGGAAGGTAATGCCGGAGCGGCGAAGAACGTCACCCTGAAAATGTTCCAGTTTAAAGTGGAAATCGCCGAGCCGCTTGCCAAATTGGCAGCCGAGTACGAGAAGGCGAACCCGGGCGTAAAAATTCAAATCGACACCGTTGGCGGCGGCGCGGACTACGGCGCAGCGCTGATGGCGAAGTTCAATTCCGGAGATAAACCGGATATCTTCAACAACGGCGGTTTCTCCGATCTTGACAAATGGATTGAGCACCTGGAGGATCTCTCCGCAGAGCCATGGGTGAAGGACCTCGTCGACGTTGCGAAAGAACCGATGACCAAGGACGGCAAGCTGTACGGTCAGCCGCTTAACCTGGAAGGGTACGGCTTCCTGTATAACAAGGACTTGTTCGCGCAAGCCGGCATCACCGAGACGCCGAAGACGATCTCGCAGCTCGAGGATGCGGCGAAGAAGCTGCAAGCCAAAAACATTACACCGTTCGTGAACGGTTATGCGGAATGGTGGGTGCTTGGCAACCACTTCGTGAACCTGCCGTTCGCTTACCAACCGGATCCTAACAAATTTATCGCCGACTTGAACAGCGGTGCGGCTAAAATCCCGGGCAACCCTGTGTTCGATCAATGGGTGAAATTGTTCGATCTGCAGCTGCAATACGGCAACAAAAACCCGCTGCAAACCGACTACAAAACACAAGTGACCGAGTTCGCGACAGGCAAAGCGGCGATGACGCAGCAAGGGAACTGGACGCAGCTGCAATTGACGCAGACGAACCCGAACCTGAAGGTCGGCTTCCTGCCGATGCCGATCAGTGACGACGCAGCGGCGAACGACAAGCTGCCGGTCGGCGTACCGAACAACTGGGTGATTAACAAAAACTCGCCGAACAAAGAAGAGGCGAAGAAGTTCCTTAACTGGCTCGTAACGTCCGATATGGGTAAAAAGTACATTGTTGAAGAGTTCAAATTTATCCCGGCGTTCAAATCGATTCCAGCTGACGAGAAGATTCTCGGACCTTTGGCAGCCGACATTATCCGTTACAGCAAAGACAACAAAACGCTTAGCTGGAACTGGTTCAAATTCCCGGGCGGCGAAGCGTCCAGCAAGAAGTTCGCGGCTACGATGCAGGCTTATGTCGCGAAGCAAAAAACGAAAGATCAAATGCTGACCGAGTTCCAACAAACATGGGACAGCTTGAAAAAATAAGGTCGATTCAAAGACACCGGTCCGGTTACAGGACCGGTGTCTTTTGCAATCCATTCGGGAGAGTTTCCGGGAAATAACTGCGCTTCATACAAGAGAAAGAAGCAGGCGCCCGATATTGCGCTCAAACGTCGCGAGAAAGCGGTTTTTACGGCTTCCCTTCCGGAGCGGAGACTAGAGCCGGCGTCGTACGAACGGTACGCGCCCCGGTTTGCTGCAGGCGAGACTTGGAGCGGCGGTTGAGGCGGGCGTATCGCTATTCATTCACTTTGCTTTCAGTTCGGAGCTTCCATGTTCGGTGTCTTTCTTTACCTGAGGCGGTTGACCGAAAGTATGGCCATTAACGGCATCTATTACGCAGTTAACTACACTTCCGTTATTTTCTCATTCATCATCGGGGGTGGCAGATCAAGCAAAATGATCGCATGGTCGGCTACCGTATCGGAATCGGCATGCATGCCGTCTTTTATTTGTCCGTCGTGTTTACGGGAGAACATCTCGTGAATTACTATCTCCTGTTCGCTGTCTGCAACGGGATTGCAAGCGCTTTCTATTGCGTAGGTTATTTGACGCTCGTGTATGACGTATCGACCGATACGAACCGGATCCGGTTGATCAGCCGGCCAAGCGTGAACGTTATCGTATTAATCGCCAGATACATGGTGGAGAACGCAGGCATTGAAGTGCTGCCCTGGGTACTGCTCGGCAGCTCCGCGCTGCAAATCGCGCTGTACGGGTTGATCGAGGCGGATCGCGTTCCGGAACCTTCGCCATCGCACACGACGGAGGGGTAAGGCCGGAGAGGCTGGAGAATATATGGCAAGTTTACCTCCCGCGGTACTGTTTTTCCTTTTGATGGTGATAGTAAAACTTCTCGCTTTGCCAAGAGCCTTTCCGTTTATAAATGTTTTTCATTAAGCGATGGTACATCCACATAAGCGTTCGAAGCAAGATGACCCCTCCTATACAAATGACTCCTACCAATTTAGTGTACATTAAAAACTGGGGATAGGCCAATTTACCTAGTTATAAAGTTTAGATTAGGCTTTTAGGTCTACGTGAAGCATCATGCATGGAATGTCCATCCTTATGGGGAAACTAGTTGTAACTGAACGGGGAGAGGAAGGAGCATTCTGCTTATGTACGATTGCATCATTGTCGGCGGAGGGTTTGCCGGGCTTCAAGCGGCGATTCAGCTAGGCCGTTACGGCCACCGCGTCAAGGTTGTGGACAAGGGTTACGGCAGGTCAACGCTATGCCGCAGCTACCGGAACCTCATCGGTTGGCCGGACGGCGTCTCCGGACAGAAGCTGCGGCGGCTCGGACAGCTCCAGGCGCAGCGGTTAGGGGTGGAGTTCGTGCAGGATGAAGCGCTTGCCGCCGCGCGCGACGGGGAGACGTTCGAGGTCGCCTTATACGGCGGTGGGAGCGGAGGGGTCCTGAAGGGCAGAACGCTGCTGATCGCGACAGGCATTGCCGACCGCTATCCGGCCTTACCCGGATTGGTAGAGAGACTCGGTTATAGCGTGTATGTATGCCCGGATTGCGACGGCTACGAGACGGTCGGCAGACGAACGATCGTGATGGGGGCGGGCGAAGCCGGCTCCGGAATGGCGCTCGCGCTGAAGTATTGGTGCGATGATCTGGTGTATGTCAATCATGAACGGAAGGCGACCCGCAGCGCGCATAGGGGAAAGCTCGAGGAGCTTGGCATTGCATACGTGGAGGCGGAGATTGCTGAAGTCTTAGGAAACGGAGGTTCGGAAGAGGGAGCCTTCGGCGGCGTTCGTTTAACGACGGGCGAGACGATACAGGGAGAACGGGGATTCATCGCCTTCGGCGGGAACAGGGTTCACTCCGATTGGGCGGTCTCGCTCGGCATCGAGCGGATGGAGAACAAACACATCGTCACCGACCCGCGAACGAAAATGACCCAGGTGCCCGGCGTATGGGCGGCCGGAGACATCGGCGTGCATGCCGAGCAATCGGTCATCGCCATGGGCGAAGGGTCGCAAGCCGCGATTTGGATTCACAAGGAGCTGCTCAAGCGGGGAGCCCGACGGCACATTCAGGGTTGAAGCGCAGGGCTGCGCGGTCACACGGAGCCGCTGAGGCTGCCGATGGGTTCGGCTGCAGCTTCGTTCGTTTCCCCGGTTAGGGGGACGGGTTCCAGCCGGAATGCCTGGACGACATGAGCGTACGTCAGCAGCGCTTCCTCGCCCTGCGGGGTGAGCTGGTATACGCCTCGTTCCACGCGTTGAAACCAGAGGTATACGTTCTTCTGGAGCATGGCGGCCGAACGGCTGTTTCCGGTCATGTCGCGCAGCTTGCGCGGAGACATCGGTCCGTACTGCCTTAGCAGTGCGGCGAGGTGCAGCGATTTCTCGCGATACGCGGTCACGAGCTTGCGCTTCGAGCTCCCGCCAACGTTGTAGTCGCCCTGTCGTTCGCGGAACTCCTGCTCCAGCTTGCCGGCCGCATATTTGCTCGTTCTGGGCCTCCGTCCGTTTCCGGCGCTCAGCCGGCCTTCGGCCGCTTCGGGCGGATGACATTCAACCTCGACGCGAGGTTTTT
The DNA here is from genome assembly GCF_055379675.1 of Paenibacillus sp. JCM 9796. Lineage (NCBI taxonomy): Bacteria > Bacillati > Bacillota > Bacilli > Caryophanales > Paenibacillaceae > Paenibacillus > Paenibacillus sp. JCM 9796. The sequence goes on along the minus strand of NZ_AP043723.1, from coordinate 1,448,835 downwards.
TTGTTTTGTAGAACTGCACGGTCATCATCCCGAGCCCGAGCATGCCGCATAAGGTTCGAAGCTCGGGCCAGCTTGCACGGTGAGGCGCTCTGCCTTTGTCCGGCTTCTCGAAGGCGACGTAGACGGTGCGAGACATCCGCAGCCGGTCGATGGCTTGCAGCAGCAGCGGAATCGAGAAGCTTCGCTTCAGCTCTACGATAAGCGGCGGCTCGTCGCCGCGGATCGCGACCAAATCGCAGTGGCGCACCTCGCCCCGCACCTCATAGCCGAGCTGCTCCAGGTAAGTTTTGACGGGGGCGTACAGCTCGGTTTCGCTTTTGATCGCCACTCGGGTCCGCACTCCTTCCATCGGTTGTTAACTACAGCCATTATAGGCCATATCCAACAATTTGTCTAAAAATTTCGGTCAACTTCGTCCGCTTTCCTGCATAGGTATTTAATACACTTCGGATTACTGAAAGAGGGTTCCCGATGTCGATACAAAGGATGTTATTGCTGCCCTTATCCTGTACCGATGCTCATGAAGCTGGTTTTGCGCCGCAAAGCCCGGAGGAGGTTATGAATCATGAATATATTCAAGAAAATTGCCGATTATCGCACGGAAACCGAAAGACTGGCATGGACCGGTACCTTCGCCGAGTACCTGGAGAAGCTCCGCGACAATCCTCGACTTGCCATGACGGCTCATGCGCGCGTGTACGAAATGATCGCCTCTCATGGAATTGTAGAGGAGAATGGGCATCGAAAATATCAATTTTTTGAGAAAGAAATTTTCGGGCTCAATCATCCGATCGAGAAATTGGTCGAAGAATACTTTCATTCGGCGGCAAGACGTCTGGACGTCCGCAAACGCATCTTGCTGCTGATGGGACCTGTCAGCGGGGGGAAATCGACAATCGTCACGATGCTTAAGCGCGGGCTGGAGCGATATTCGCGTACCGACGAAGGCGCCGTCTTCGCGATCAAGGGCTGCCCGATGCATGAGGAGCCGCTGCACCTGATTCCGCTGGAGCTTCGGCCGGATGTGGAGCGGGAGTTCGGCGTGAAGATTGAGGGCAACCTGTGCCCGTCGTGCCAAATTCGGGTTCGGGAGGAATATGGGGGGCGCATCGAGGACGTGCTGGTGGAGCGGGTGCTTATTTCCGAGGACACCCGTACAGGGATCGGGACGTTCAGTCCTTCCGATCCGAAGTCGCAGGACATTGCGGATTTGACGGGCAGCATCGACTTTTCCACGATTACGGAGTTCGGCTCCGAATCGGATCCGCGCGCATACCGTTTCGACGGGGAGCTGAACAAGGCGAACCGGGGGTTAATGGAGTTCCAGGAAATGCTGAAGTGCGACGAGAAATTTTTGTGGAACCTGCTTTCCTTGACGCAAGAAGGCAACTTTAAAGCGGGGCGGTTTGCGTTAATATCGGCAGATGAGCTTATCGTGGCGCATACGAACGAATCCGAGTACAAGTCGTTCATTGCGAACAAGAAGAACGAAGCGCTTCAGTCGCGTATGATCGTCATGCCGATCCCGTACAACCTGAAGGTATCGGAAGAGGAGAAAATATATGGGAAGCTGATCCAGCAGAGTGACATGAAACACGTACATATCGCTCCGCATTCGCTGCGGGCGGCGGCGATCTTCTCGATTTTGACGCGCTTGAAGGAATCGAAGAAGCAGGGGATGGACCTCGTCAAGAAGATGCGCATGTATGACGGGCAAGAAGTCGAGGGCTACAAGGATGCCGATTTGAAGGAGATGCAGAACGAATTTCTGGAGGAAGGCATGACCGGGATCGACCCGCGTTATGTCATCAACCGCATCTCCAGCGCCTTGATTCGTCACGACCTGGAGTTCATTAACGCGCTCGACGTGCTTCGCGCCCTGAAGGACGGTCTCGATCAGCATCCTTCGATTACGAAGGATGAGCGTGAACGGTACTTGAACTTCATCTCGATCGCGCGTAAAGAGTACGACGAGCTGGCGAAGAAGGAAGTGCAGAAGGCGTTCGTTTACTCGTTCGACGAGTCGGCCAAGACGCTGTTCAACAACTACCTCGACAACATTGAAGCTTACTGCAACTGGGGGAAAATTAAAGACCCGCTGACCGGCGAGGAGATGGACCCGGACGAGAGGCTGATGCGATCGATCGAGGAGCAGATCGGCATTTCGGAGAATGCGAAGAAGGCGTTCCGCGAAGAAATTTTGATCCGCATGTCCACGTACTCCCGCAAGGGGCGGCGGTTCGATTACAGCAGCCACGAGCGGCTGCGCGAGGCGATTGAGAAGAAGCTGTTCACCGATCTGAAGGATATCGTGAAAATTACGACGTCCACCAAGACGCCGGATGAAAATCAATTGAAACGGATCAACGAAGTGATCAAGCGGCTTGTGGAAGAACACGGGTACACGACAGCCTCGGCTAACGAGCTGCTGCGTTATGTGGGAAGCCTGCTGAACCGATAGTCCTGCCGGCGTTACAACGGAAAAGCCTGCCGAAACCTTGTGAGGTATCGGCAGGCTTTTCTCATGAGGGTGCTAACAAGGAGCGGAATCAGCCGCGGGCATATAAATCTCAACCGTCGTCCCTTTTCCGACTTCGCTGAATATTTTCATTTTGCCCCCGTGGCTTTCGATGATTTTGAACGTGACCATCAGGCCGAGGCCTGTGCCCTTCTCCTTCGTCGTATAGAACGGCTCGCCCAATCTCGGAATGCGATCCTCCGGAATCCCGCAGCCCTGGTCGGTGAAACGCATCAGGACATAACCGTCCTCTTGTTTTTTGAATTGAATGCGGATTTCGCCGCCTTCTTCCATGGAATCTACCGAGTTGTTCAAAATATTGATGAACACCTGCTTGATTTGATTCTCGTCGCAATTGATGAGCGGCACGTCGTGATCCGTTTCGGTGACAATATTGACGTTATGGATAATCGCTTGGGAACCGATCAGCAATATCGTATTGTGCAAAATAACGGCCGCATCCTTCGGCTGGAACTTGACCGATTGCGGCTTGGCGATGACGAGAAATTCGCTGACGATAAAGTTGATGCGTTCGAGCTCCTCCATCATGATGTTGAAGTAGTTGTCGAACCCGGCTACCCGGGATTGCATCAACTGTACGAACCCTTTGAGCGAAGTCAGCGGATTACGGATTTCGTGCGCGACACCGGCCGCGAGTTGTCCGACGATGGACAGCTTCTCCGAACGGATGAGCATTTCTTCCGCGCGTTTGCGTTCGCTGATGTCCTGGCCGATCATATAGACGCCTGCGATCTGTTTGCCTACGAAGATCGGGAAGTTCAATACGCTCAGCTCGACCAGCCGGTCCTCATTTTTGTGCCGGAACGAAAGCTCGTAATGAGGGGTCGCGCCTTTCAGCGTTTCGAAGAAGCTCTGCGACCAACGGGCGTAATGTTCCGGAACAAGCAGCGTATCGATCGTTTTGTGAAGCAAATCTTTCTCCGTATAGCCGGCAACGGCGAACATCGCCGGGTTTACGCTGGTGATGTGCCCGCTCAAATTGAGCGAGCAGATCGGATCGGGGTTATGCTCGAACAACGATTTATACCGCAGCTCGCTTTCTTCGAGCAGAATCTCGGCTTTTTTTTTCTCGTAAAGCGCTTTAATCATCGCATATGAACGGGCAAACCGATAGTCTTCTTCCTGCGCCAAGATCGTTTCGAAGATGTCGTCGTCCTCTTCCGGGATGCCGTGGTCCAGATCTTTCATCTTGCGTAAGAGATTGATGACGTTGGTGACATGTTCGCCTTGTATCCATGCCGCCGACGCGGTCTTGTAGGAGGTGGAGGAGCCGGTTTGCAGTTTGACGACGCCTTTGCGCGGATCATATTCTTTCACATGGTTCATGTTCACGACGTTCATCTGATCGATCAAACGAAAGCCTTCTTCGAACAGACACTCTTCGAAAGCTTCGAGGGAGGCAGCCCAATAAAATTTATCGTTCGCCGTATGAACGATGTATTCTTTATCGCGTATGCTTTCGATCTTCACGACTTCATCCGACGGAATGATCAGAATATCGGAGCTTCTTTTATCACGAACAACTGGAATTTTCTGCATGAAATGAGATCACCTGCCTGTCGCATTCATTTCATTATAACATGGATGGTAGTAACGTAACAGTTCACAGTCATTCATTATACTGCTTGTCGATTTGTGAAGTAAATCCCAACATTGAAATGGTGCGAAAATTCACAGAAAACGCGAATGACAAACGTGTTCCCGAACCTCTATAATTAATTATGCAATAAAGAATGATATGAAGGTAGGGAGAATGGAAACTTGATTGATATACATACGCATATACTGCCCGGTATCGACGACGGCGCTGCGGACGAGCGTCAAGCCCTTCTCATGGCTCGAGCGGCCGAGAAGGAAGGCATACATACCCTCATCGCTACACCTCATCATTATAACGGAAAATACACGAACCCCGGCGGTCAAGTTCGCCATAACGTCGCTAAGCTGAACACGCTGCTGGAGGAGAACGCTATATCCGTCAAGGTGCTTGCCGGGCAAGAGGTGCGGATTCACCGGGACCTGCTGGACGAGCTGCAGTCCGGCCATGCGATTACTTTGCATGATACCGCTTATCTGCTCCTTGAGCTGCCGTCCGCCGACGTGCCTGCTTACACGGAAGAAATGATTCATGAGCTGAGGCTCATGAACCGCATTCCGATCATCGCCCACCCGGAACGCAACGCAGTTCTTGCCGCATCTCCCGATAAGCTGGCCCGCCTCATCGATCTGGGCGCCCTGGCCCAGCTTACGTCCCATTCCGTCAACGGCGCCTTCGGCCGCAAGCTGCAGAAGCTATGCTTCGCTTGGTGCGAGCAAGGCCTGGCTCACTTTATCTCATCCGACGCTCACAATGTCGACAGCCGGGCGTTCGCCCTTCGTCAGGCCTATTCGCTGGTGGCTGAGCAATGCGGGGAGGCCAGGGTGGACTATTTCACAGAAAATGCGAGAAGAATCATTCATAATGAAGAAGTCCCGGTGCTTGCGCCCCAAGCGCATAAGAAGAAATGGTGGAGCTTCTGGTCATAGCGACACGGTTCCCGGGAACTAAAAAAACGTTTAGATTTAACAATATTTATTGACCGACTTATCCGATCATGTTAACATTTTTAAAGCAAGATTGAAGAATGAGTATAAAGAACTATGCAAATAGATCTATAACTGTCGATAAAGTTATATAGAAGGTGAATCTCTCTGTTCGCTATATCTTACAGCCGCACAGGTACGGGATGATGTGTCTTCGACTATTACTTTATACATAAAGTTTGACGAGGAGAGGAATGTGAATAGTGAAGAAGAAGGTATTAGCCACTACAGTAGCTGCAAGTTTAACGTTTAGCGCATTTGCAGGCCTGCCGCTGAGCAACAAAGGTTTGTTCGAGAAGATTGGGATTAGCACGGCTTATGCCGCAACGGATATTGATGATGTTGCAACGAGGCTGCAGCAATACCGGGCATTCCTGTGGGACGACGCAACGGAAAAGCAACCGATCCGCGATGCCCGCGCCAAGCTTAAAGCGATTGACGATGTAGCCTTGGTACAACCGCTTACCGATAAGATTGGTCAGGACATTAGCTCGGCCAAGGTTTTGAATTTGTTTGCGAGTCTCGGCTTGTTCTTTAATACGAACAAAGAAGCGGCTTACGATTATTTAAACGATCCGGTCATCCGCCAAACCTTGAATGACTTGGCGAATAAAGCCCACACGGACTTGAACGATCCTCAATTAACGATCGATGAAGCGATTAAATACGCGCTTGCGGTTCAAGATTCGCTGCTGACTCAGATCAGTAAGAAGTCTCTTGCGCAGCTGGCTGCATTAGCCGTTGACGAGAACAAAATGAAAGTCGAAATTAAAGCTGCTATTAAGAAAGTGATGGATGATCCAAACAATTATTTCAGCACGGTTTTGAAAAAGGTTAATGAATCGAACCCGATTAATGAAGAAGATGTAGCCGATGTGGCTATGAATCTCATCAATGAAGCGGATCCTGAACATAAGGCTTTGGAAAATATAGCTCTTTCCGTTCTGCGTTACGAGGCGGCCACTTCGGTAGGCAATGTCGTAGAATCCGGAACAAGCGGCTCTACCAGCTTTACCTTTGATGTTATGGGACAAAAAGTGCCGGCAGCTATTTTGGATTGGAGCTTCGAGCCTGCGAACGGCAACGCTGCCATTTCGTATGATGAGAATACAGGCAAAGTGATGGCAAGCACCAAGACGGAAGGCACTTATACCGGCGAAATTTATGCCCGGATCCAATTAGTCGATACGCTTCCGTTACATAATAAAGTTTTACTGAAGAAAGAAATCACCTTGTCTTATGACGACGGCAGCGGCGGCGGTGGCGGCACGGGCGGTGGTGGCGGCGGAACGCCAAGCAATCCGACCAGCCCGCAAGTCGATACGGTGAACAAAGAATTGGATAATGCGGCTAAAGAGCTGGAGAAGCTGGATGCTGCCGGCAAGAAAGCGTACCTCGACAACCTGGCAGCTAAAGCGGCGGAAGCTCTTGAGAAAGCAGCGACGATCGATCTTTCCGGTAAAGTTACCGTGACCGGAGATAAAGCGGAAGTGAAAATCGAAGCGGCCGCTTTGGTTAAACAGATCCAAGCGCTCGCGGAGCAAGCCAAGCAATTGACGGACAAGCTGAAAGCGCTAGGTGCAAACACCGCAGGCCTGAAAGTGGAGCTTAAGCTCTCGCTGGGCAACATCAATGCGAAGTCCGTAGCGGTTCCGCTCGCGAAAGACATCTTGGCGGCTGCGCAAAGCAATGGTGTAGCGCATGTCAAAGTCGAGTTTAACGGCATCGGTGTTGCTCTCAGCCCGGATGCGTTTAAAGGCGATACCACCTTGGATGTGCAAAACCTGGATGCGTCCGTAGCAACGGCTGCCACGGACTTGCCGGTCGCTTCTGTGGTGCTTGATTTTACGATTACAGTTGACGGCAAAGTCGTATCCACCTTCAGTGAACCGGTCCAATTAAGCCTCCCGATCAAGGATGCTTCCAAGTTCGATAAAGAAAAACTGACACTGGCGAAAATCGTTGACGGCGCACTCGTGATTTACGGCGGGATGTACGATGCAGACACGAACCAGCTAACGGCCAACCGCAGCGGATTCTCGTCCTATACAGTCGTCGAGAACAACGTAACCTTCGATGACACGGCATCCGTTAAAGCGTGGGCCGGACGTCAGATCGAGGTGGCAGCGGCTAAGGGAATCGTCGAAGGTCGCGCGGACAAGCAATTCGTTCCGAATGATACGGTGACTCGTGCAGAGTTCGCGAAAATGATCATCAATACGTTCGGTCTCGATGTTCCGAATGCAGCAGAAAGCTTCGACGACGTGAACGATTCCGACTGGTTCAAGCCGTATGTGGCTTCGGCAGTGAAGCACGGTCTTGTGAACGGTCGTTCCGAAGGCCAATTCGATCCGAACGGTAAAATTACGCGTGCCGAGATGGCTACTATTGCAGCCAGAGCCTTGACAGCTGTGAAGGATCTGGCGCCGGTCGCCGATGCGGATGCAGCGTTGAAAGCATTCAACGACAGCGCATCGATCAACGCATCGTTGAAAGCGGGTGTCGCATTGTCCGCATCGCAGGGCATCATTGTCGGCGAAGAAGGCGGGGCATTTAATCCGAACGCTAACTCCACCCGTGCGCAAGCGGCAGTCGTCATTTATCGTTTGCTGAATAAGTAATTTACTATCATGTACCTCCCTCCTTGCGGGGGGAGGTACACTCTTTGAGAAGACACAAATGGTAAATTTACCCGTGTTAAATGCTTCGAGTTTTAGACAATAGGTGTCTTGCTAGGGATGGGGGAACATAATGGAACTCGATTTGCGGGATTACATCAAGATCATTCGCAAACGGATCTGGTTAATCCTAATTTTTGTACTGGTCTGTACCATTTCGACCGGCGTAGTTAGTTACTTTTTCATAGCACCTGTTTATGAGGCTTCTACCAAATTAATTGTGAATAAATCGAATGAGCAGCAAGGACTCCAGCAAGTCGATATCAACTCGGTCAACTTGAATATTCGGTTGATCGATACGTACAAGGAAGTCATCAAGACACCGCGTATTATGGGGAAAGTGGCGGCGGAGTATCCGCAGTTCAATCTGACTGCTGAGCAATTAATCGATAAGGTTCGGGTAAGCTCCGTCAATAATACGCAAGTAATGACGTTAGTCGTTCAAGACAACTCATACAATAAAGCGGTAGACATTGTGAATGCCGTTTCGAAAGTGTTTCAAGATGAGATCCCATCCATTATGAAAGTGGACAATGTTTCTCTGCTTAATGAAGCGGTATATGTGGATAATCCGGTTCCAGTAAAGCCGAATTCGAACTTAAACATTGCCATCAGTTTAGTCGTCTCGCTGATGATTGCCGTCGGACTTGCTTTCGTCATGGACTATTTGGATGACTCGATTAAGACCGAGGAAGATATCAAGCAATATCTCGATCTGCCGACTGTGGCGATGATCGCAAGAATTAAGCCTGAAGATATGGTCGGCACGAAAGCCACTTCCGCGTCTACAAGATCAGGACAGGTAGGTGAACCGTCACGTGTTACCATCAACCAATAATCGCAGGCCGATCATTACACACGAGAATCCGAAGTCGCCGATTTCGGAGGCTTACCGGACACTGCGTACGAATATTCAGTTCTCTGCAATCGATGAGGAGCTGCGTGTCATTATGGCAACCTCGGCCGGTCCGGGAGAAGGGAAATCGACGACGTTAACGAATTTGGCCGTCGCTTATGCGCAGTCGGACATGCGAGTGGTCCTAATCGATGCGGATTTGCGTAAACCGACCATGCATCATACTTTTTCTTTGTCTAATCGTATGGGCTTGACCTCCGTTCTTTCCGGGCAAGCTGAACTGGATGAAGTCGTTCGGGAGTCTTATATTCCGAACCTGAACTTGATTACATCCGGTCCTATACCGCCGAATCCGTCAGAAATGCTGGCCTCCAAGCGGATGACCAAGCTTCTGGATGATCTCAAGGAACGGTTCGATGTCATCTTAATCGATGCGCCGCCTATATTGGCCGTTACCGATTCGCAGATTGTCGCTACCAAGTGCGATGGCGTTATCCTGGTGATAGACTCGGGGAAAGTCAAGCGCGACATGGCGATTAAAGCCAAGGCCCATCTGGAACATGTGAAGGCCCGGATCTTGGGCGTCGTTCTGAATAATATGGATCGGAAGAATGCGGAGTCGTATTACTATTATTACTACGGGGCTCCTGAGTCCAAAAATTAAATTGTAATGATTAATTGGGGGATGGACATGAGTTACGAGAAACGGCTATCAATGCTTGTCATGTTGGACATCATGATTATATGGTTTAGCATCATGACATCGTATGTACTGCGTTTTGACGGGCAAATTCCATCCTCTACCCTTACGCAAGCGATGCTCTACGGCGTCATTTCCAGTATCGTATGTTTCCTCACGATGCGTTATTTCAAGCTCTACAACCGGGTATGGCAGTATGCCAGTGTTCATGAAATTGTAGCTATTTTCAAATCGGTCACCATAGGCGTTATTATTTCATACGCGCTTGTATATTTGTTTACGCTGCAAAGAGTTCCGTTATCTGTGATGCTTCGTAACTACGAGACTTTGATGCTCATGATCGGCGGCTCCCGGTTTGCTTGGAGAATTGTACGGGATCGCTTCTTCTTAAAGCCGAGAGAGACCAAGAAGCATGCCCTTATCTATGGCGCCGGAGACTGCGGGGCGATGATTGCGAAAGAAATGCTGAATCAACCGGATGCCGAACTCTATCCGATTGCCTTTATTGATGATGACAAGACCAAACATAAGCAGCGCATACATAACCTGCCTGTTATCGGGTCGAGAAAAAATATTAGCGACCTTGTACATAAAATGAACATTCATGAGATTGTGATCGCCATTCCTTCTTTATCCAAGAAAGAGATTGCCGAAATTATTGAAGTGTGCAAGTCGACGAAAGCTAAACTGAAAATTATTCCGAGACTTAACGATCTGATTAACGGCAAAGTAACCGTTAAAGAAATTCGGGAAGTCGAAGTTGAAGATTTATTGGGTCGAGACCCGATCAAGGTTGACCTTGAGGGTATTGCGAATTATGTGGAAAATAAGATGGTCTTGATTACGGGAGCCGGCGGTTCCATCGGGTCCGAGCTGTGCAGACAGATTGCTCCCTTCCATCCGAAATGCTTACTGCTATTAGGACACGGAGAAAACAGCATTTACAACATCGAGATGGAGCTGCGCAGGAAATATCCGGCATTACCGATTGAGACCGTTATTGCCGATATACAAGATAGAGAAAGAATTAACGAAGTGTTTCAAACGTTTCGCCCAGAGGTCGTTTTCCACGCGGCGGCGCATAAGCATGTGCCCCTGATGGAACGCAATCCGGCGGAAGCAATCAAGAACAATGTGTTCGGTACGAAGAACGTTGCGGAGGCGGCGGACCGCTTCGAAAGCGAAAGATTCGTGCTCATCTCCACGGATAAAGCGGTCAACCCGACCAGTATTATGGGGACGACCAAACGTATTGCGGAAATGATCGTTCAGACTCTGGACAAGACAAGTAAAACGAAGTTTGTAGCCGTACGATTTGGCAATGTTCTCGGAAGTCGCGGTAGTGTAATTCCGTACTTCAAACAGCAAATTGCACTAGGAGGTCCGGTTACGGTTACCCATCCCGACATGATCCGTTATTTCATGACGATACCTGAAGCTGTGCAGCTAGTCATTCAAGCCGGTGCTCTAGCGCAAGGTGGAGAGGTATTCATCCTGGATATGGGCGAGCCGGTGCGAATCGTACAACTGGCCGAGGATTTGATTCGTTTGTCCGGGTTTGAGCCGTATGAGGACATTGAGATTCAGTTCAGCGGTATTCGGCCCGGTGAGAAGCTATTTGAGGAGCTCTTAACCGATGAGGAAGGGATTGGCTCTACGAAACATGACAGGATCTTCATCGGAAAACCTACGTTTGTTAACCAATCGCAGCTTGAGTTTGAGCTTAAGAAGCTGGAGAGAGTGTTAATCGAAGATCGTGCCATGATCAGAGAGTATTTGAAGAGTATGGTGCCGAGCTATTTGAATGTTTCGTAAATCCATACATATATATTAGCGCTATTGGGAATGGCTTTCTTCATAATAAGGGGGCCATTTGTAGTTTGTATGATAAACAGAAGATAATCATTAGCATTAAGCATAATTGACATATTAATAAATTTTTTACTTACAATGACACTACATTGAGAGAGTAGTGTATTAAGAGAAAAAGATGGTCTATGTAGAATTTAATTCACTTTGTGACTATTCCACAGGTCTGTATTAGTTATTGTACATGAACGAATGGTAATTACCTATGGAGAGTGACGTGTTATTACGTTACTCTCGCTGTGTGAGATGGATGGAGACTTAAAGACAAGCAAGTAGCTGTTATAGATGGCAAGGTTGATGTAGCATTCATCATAAGAGCGTCAAAAATGAAACTAATTAAGATGATGGTGAAGTGCGGTCCTGTTTGCGATTTAAAATATTGAATGTTAAATCGGAAGGGACTATTTGAGATAGATATTAGGTATGAAACATAGGTGTAGCAAGGTTTTTGGGAGTTTTGAGCAGATTTAGGAGAATGATTGAATGGTAGAGAAATAGAAAGGAAGACGGTTGGGGTTAGAAGTATAGTGAAAAAATTTATTGATTTAGTATGGTTGATTGGATGGAGTTTGTGACGTGGGTATGTGGAGTAGATGGAATTAGTATTTAGTGGGTAAGTAGTTGGTTGGATTATGTTGACATCCCAGTTAAGTACTAGCCAACTAAAGTTCAATCTAAAGGCTGGATTTATAGGTTGCAAGAGTTGAAATTACAACAAGCCTTGTAGTTAGTAATACTCATAGAAAAAGTTGGGGATGGGTTTATAGTTAAGTAATTAAATCAACCATAAGCGAGGTAAATAATAATGTCATATATAGTTGTTGTTGCACACCCAGATGATGAAGTTTTGGGGGCAGGCGCTACCATGTATAAGCTTGCTCAAGAAGGACATTCAGTGAATGTTTGCATCTTATCGGGTGATGTTAATGCAAGAAATCACCGACCAAGCACGGAAGAGTTAAATGAAGATGTGAACAGTTCTATGAATATTTTAGGCGTTGATAAAGTTATTACAGGTGACTTTCCAAACATTGAATTTAACATGGTACCGCACTTAAAGCTTGTTCAATTTATAGAAAAAGCAATTATAGAAACAGAAGCGGATGTAGTTTTTACGCATCATCCAGCAGACTTAAATAATGATCATCTGCATACTTCCCTTGCTTGCCAAGCAGCAGTGAGGCTATTCCAACGCAGAAATGATGTTACGCCGTTAAAAGAACTGCTTTTCATGGAAGTGCCATCATCTACAGAATGGGGATTAAATAAAACAATAAACCAGTTTTCACCGAATACTTTTATTGAAGTTGGTGAAGTGAGTGTTGATAAAAAGATAGAGGCTCTAGCACAATATCGCGGAGTTATGAGAGATTACCCTCATCCTAGAAGTAATGAAGCAATTAAGGGACTAGCTGCTTATCGTGGTGGACAAGCTGGGATGGTTTATGCTGAAGCCTTTGAAAGTGTATTTAGACGTGGATTCTAGATATTAGTGAGGATGATATAGGTTGAAGAAGAAAATAGCATTTGCTACTTGTGTTCGATTGGGGCTAAGTTGCATTGAAGAAATATATAGAATTGGCGGGAACATGGACTTACTTATCACGCTTAAGGATGAAAAAGCAAAGAATAAGTCTGGAAGAATATATCTTGATGATATAGCAACAGAACATAGTGCTCCGCTTTTGAAAATCGATAATATAAATGATCAAGAAGTTCTTAATGCTTTGAAAGAACATCAAATTGATTGGCTATTCATCATTGGATGGTCACAAATTGCCAGGAAAGAAGTGCTTGAAACACCTACGTATGGCTGCATTGGAATGCACCCTACTTTATTACCAGTAGGTAGAGGGAGAGCAGCAATACCATGGGCCATTATTAAAGGATTAAAAGAAACGGGTGTAACGATGTTTAAGCTTGATGAGGGTGTTGACACTGGAGAAATTATTGGTCAAGCTGTTATCAGTCTTGATAAGAACACAACAGCAACTGACCTTTATCAAAAAGTGGATGCTATGCATATTACTCTTATTTCAAAGTACTGGGATGATATTGTCAATAAAAACATCACACTTACAAAACAGAATGAATCTGATGCCACTGAATGGCCAGGAAGAAAGCCAGAAGATGGTGAGGTTTTAAGTAGCATGACTATGGATGAAGCAGATAAATTGGTTAGAGCAGTCACACATCCTTATCCAGGTGCTTTCTATATTAATGGAGGTAAGACTTTCAGAATTTGGTCAGCTAAGACGAGTGAACACGAAGGTGAAATAAAACTTAGCGATGGGTATTTGATTCCTATTGATTATGAGGTAGAGGGATAGCGATGGTCAATAAGAAACTTCAAAAAATAATCAAGCGTGTATTTGATATCGTGGTCTCTTTAATAGTACTTGTAATGTTTCTTCCTTTATGGATTGTAGTTGCAGTTTTAATTAAGGCTACTTCACCTGGTCCAGTGTTCTTCTTACAAGAAAGACCGGGGCTTCACAAGAAAATATTTAAGGTATACAAATTTCGAACTATGCGACTTGGGTCCGAAAAAATGGTTAAAGGAAAAGAGGTTATGAAAGATGATGATCGCATAACTTCAATTGGTAAATTTCTAAGAAGAAGTAAAATTGATGAAATTCCCCAAGTGCTAAATGTACTGAAGGGAGAAATGAGTCTGGTAGGCCCAAGACCAGAGCGGATCGCATCCCTTGTCGATTACACAGATGAAATAGCCAAGAGACTAAATATGAAGCCGGGGTTAACTGGATTGGCACAAGTCAGTGGTAATATCTACATTCCATTGGAGGATAGATATGAGTTTGATGTTTATTATGTTGAGCATTACAGCATGTGGCTTGATTTTCAGATAATCATTAGAACTGTGGGTGTTGTATTACTCGGTGAAGATCGATACGTCGATAAATATATAGTAGATATTCATCAAGGAGCTACTGAAGCAGGTGCTACTCAAGAGGAGACTAATTCGAAATGAAAAAGATCCTTATAACAGGAGCTAATAGTTATATAGGTATATCTTTTGAAAAATGGGTTTCACAATATCCTAATAAGTATTCTGTAGATAAAATTAGTTTGAGAGATGATCAATGGAGAGAAAAGTCATTTGGGGGATATGATGTGTTGCTTCATTTGGCTGCAATTGTTCATGTCAAAGAACATGATACATCTAAGTACTTTAAAGTAAATAAAGATTTAGCTGTTGATATCGCAAAAAAAGCAAATCAAGCAGGTGTGAAGCAGTTCATATTTTTAAGTACTATGGGAGTTTATGGTACTGAAACAGGATATATCACCAAGGATACTGTGCCAACACCAAAGACTCCTTATGCTAAGTCAAAATATGAAGCAGAGCAACTCTTATTAGAGATGAATGCTAGGGACTTTAACATAGTAATTTTAAGGCCTCCGATTGTATATGGTAAGGATTGCGTAGGGAACTATCCAAGGTTGGCAAATATGGCGCTTAAATTACCAATTTTCCCTAATATAAATAATCAACGTAGCATGATATATATTGATAATTTATCGGAATTCATTCGATTATTAATTGATCATAATGTTGGCGGAATGTATTTCCCGCAGAATAAGGAGTATGTAAAAACTACTAAATTAGTAAGACTTATTGCAAAAACTCATGGTAAGGAAATGCAGGTCACAACCGTGTTTAACTGGGCTATTGCAATAGGACTTAAACTGTCTGAGACATTTAGAAAGGTTTTTTGCTCTTTTGTTTATGATAAAGGAATGCCAGGTGGACCAGGGACTTTGATGAATGGAAAAAGTATAGATTATGAGACAGTATCATTTGAGGAATCGATAATAGTAACAGAAAAGAATATAGGTGATTAGAATTATGGTGGACAATAAAGATTATAAGAATATTTGGGTTTTTCATCATTATGCAACCCCACCAACAATGAATGGCTTTACAAGACCGTACAACTTTGCGATAAACATGAACGATGAAAATTATAAGACCACTGTCTTTGCAGCATCATACCTTCATTTTTCAGACATTAATTTAATTAATGATAGTACTCCATATGTCGTAGAAGATCACTCAGATGTTACTTTTGTATTTGTAAAAACGCCTTCCTCAGCCAAAAACACCTTGGCAAGAGTAAAAAACATGGCGGCTTATTATAAACACTTATTTAGTGTAGCAAAAAAATATTCTGATAAATTTGGCAAGCCTGATTTAATTATTGCGTCGTCCCCTCATCCTTTAGCAATGATTGCTGGAATCAAAGTTTCAAAAAAATTCAACGTTCCTTGCGTTAGTGAGATTCGAGATTTATGGCCCGAGGCGATATTTGCATTTGGAAAAACGAAAGAAAGTAGTATCCTAGGAAAGTTGTTCATTGTTGGGGAACATTGGATTTATAAGAAAGCAGACGCATTAATATTTCTGAAAGAGGGAGATACGGACTATCTAAAGGATAGAAAGTGGACCACAGAACAAGGTGGAGATATTGACTTAAATAAGTGCCATTACATAAATAATGGTGTAGATATCGATGCGTTTAATCTGCAGATTGAAAATAATGTCTTACAAGATCAAAACTTACTGGAAGGTAAGTTTAATGTTGTTTATACGGGGGCGATACGTCCGATTAACAATGTAGGAAATATCCTTGATGCCGCTAAGTTGTTAAAAGAACATGAAAACATCCAATTCTTGATTTATGGAGATGGTAATCAATTAGAAGCTCTAAAGAAGCGTGTTATTGACGAAGGGTTAAGTAATGTCAAAATGAAGGGATATATAGATAAAAAATATATACCTTATGTACTAAGCAAGTCCTCAGTTAATATATTGAACTATTCCCAAACAAGATATAATTGGTCAAGAGGGAATAGTTCAAACAAGCTGTTTGAATATATGGCATCAGGAAAACCAATTATATCGACTGTTAAAATGGGTTATTGTCCACTAGAAAAACATAAATGTGGGTTGTCATTAGAAAAAGATACTCCTGAAGATTTGGCAAAAGCTGTTATGCGCATTTATGAAATGCCAAAAGAAACATACAATAAGATGAGTGAAAACGCTAAGAATGGTGCGAAAGATTTTGACTATAAAGTATTAACGAAAAAATTGATTGCAGTAATGGAGAATTTAATTTCATGATAAAAATAATTGAATCGCTATTAACTGAATATGGTTTAAAGTGGACAATCAATCGTGCACTGTATTCAGCCAAACTAAAAATGATGTCCGCAATTCCTGCTACGGAAAAATTTTATGAAAAAAATGTGAATGTTAAAAGAATTGACATATTCGAATTTGATGTTTCTTCGATTAGAGCCTTCTTAAGGGAATTATCTGAAGAGAAAAAAACAGAAATAATTTCTAGAGCTGATAAAGCCATTAATGGGGTTGTTACTGGTTTTTCTTCAATTGAACTAGATTATGGAAGCCCAATTAACTGGCATTTGAATCCGTTAACAGGAGTTGAAAGTAGAAAAGATGATAAATGGTATCAGATACCAGATTTTGATGCAGAATTAGGGGATATAAAAGTTGTTTGGGAGGCATCTCGATTTACACACTTCTTTTATTTTGTTAGAGCATATTTGTTAACCGATGATAAGAAATACTATGATGCATTTTCAATCCAACTAGAGGATTGGTTAGAAAGTAACCCTTATCCATATGGTGCTAACTTTAAATGTGGGCAAGAATGTACCCTTCGAATGGTAAATGCACTTATGGCTTATACGGTATTTAAGGATTGCGGAATTATATCAAAGGATGATCAAGAGAACGTAACAAAACTAGTTGAAGTAAGCTATAGGAAGGTTTTATCAAACTTTTTTTATGCCCATAAATGTATCAAAAACAATCATACATTTTCAGAGATTTGTGGATTAATTGTTGGTGCTTGGTGTTGTGATAATGATCTCGCTGTCAAAAAGGCCTATGAATTACTCGATAAAGAGATCATAAATCAGTTTTTACCGGATGGTGGTTTTGCACAATACTCATTTAATTATCATAGATTCACCCTTCAGATTATTGAGTGTGTTTATAAAATCAGCGAAAAAACTCAGTTGTACATTACTGAAAAAGATAGAATAAAAAATAGTGTTCGTTTATTGTACCAAGTTCAGAATGATAACGGAGATGTGCCAAACTATGGTTCAAATGATGGAGCACTTATATTTCCGGTAACATCATGTGGTTACCGTGATTTTCGTCCAGTCTTGAACACGGTGTATGCATTAATTGAGGGAAAAAGACTTTATGAAGTTGATGATTATGATGAAGAACTATTATGGTTTGGGAGAAACACAGAACTACCACTCGAAGACATAGAGCGGAAAACATCGATTTTCGATATTTCTGGATTTTATACCCTTCGTCATGACAGTGGTTTTTTGATGATTTGTCTGCAAAATTTTAAGTCAAGACCTGCCCACATGGATCAACAGCATATAGATTTATGGCATAAAGGAATTAATGTTCTCTGTGACAATGGCACTTATTCTTATGCTAGTGACCTTGGTAAAGCACTTTCTTCTACTATAGGTCATAATACTGTAAAAGTTTCTGGTATTGAGCAAATGAATAAAAAAGGTGCATTTTTGGTGACAGATTGGACAAAGCGTGAAGGTGTAGGTTGTGGAAATACTAATTTTAGAGGGACTATGATTTCAAAGAACGGCTATGAACATAGCAGAAACATTGAAAAAACTGATCAGGGTTATTTGATTACTGATGATGTTATTGGTGATGGAGAGTATTGCGAGTTTTATTTTCACACCCCGTGTGATGTCAAAATAATTGCAACAGGATTTGAACTGTACGATGAAGGTCAGCTTATATGTAACATAACAACGGATGGGGATGTAGAAGTAAATAAAGTCTATCGGAGTTTATACTACTTAAAAAAAGACGAAATAAACTGTGTATCGGTTAGAAGATCTATGACTGAGAAAAAGTGCAGTATGAAATTTAATATAAAACTAAGATGAAGAGTGCTGGATGGAAAAGCTGAAAGGAAGGTATTTAAATGATCAATATTGTTGGACTTGGTTATATAGGCTTACCCACAGCTCTTATGTTTGCAAAAAGTGGGATTAAGGTAGTAGGAACCGATAACAATGCTAATCTAGTAACCTCATTAACAGAAGGCAGGCTTACTTTTGAAGAAGAGGGGTTAGAGGAACTTTTCCAAGAAGCTCTTTCATACGGAATTGAATTTACAACGGAATATCAGAAAACACATACTTATATCCTTGCAGTTCCAACACCTTATATCCAAGAGAGTAAGAAACTTGACCCGAAATATGTTATTTCAGCAGTAAATAGCGTTCTTGATGTCTGTGAAAAAGGAGCAGCATTAATTATTGAATCAACAATTTCACCGGGTACAATTGATAAATATATTCGCCCTGAAATAGAAAGAAGAGGTTATGTTATTGGGGAAGATGTACACTTGTTACATGCTCCAGAAAGAATTATTCCAGGGAATATGATCTATGAACTTGAACACAATTCAAGAACGATAGGTGCAGATAATCCGGAAATTGGTGAGAAAGTTAAAGGGTTATATACGAATTTCTGTAAGGCAGAAATCGTGGTGACGGATATTAGAACAGCGGAAATGTCTAAGGTTGTAGAGAATACTTATCGAGATATCAATATTGCTTTTGCTAATGAATTAGCTAAAATTTGTCGTACCGATAATATGGATGTATATGAGATTATTAAAATTGCAAATAAACATCCACGAGTCAATATATTACAACCCGGTCCAGGTGTTGGAGGTCATTGTATTTCAGTTGACCCATGGTTCTTGGTTGGAGACTATCCAGATCTAACCAATCTTATTCTAACGGCCCGAAAAATCAATGATTCTATGCCTAGACATGTACTAGGACGAATCAGAGATATTATGAGAGAACACGGTATAAAAGATATATCAAAAGTTGGTCTTTATGGATTAACGTATAAAGAAAATGTCGATGATACAAGAGAAAGCCCTACACTCCAATTGTTAGAAAGAATGGACGAACACTTAGCCTTTGGAGTAAAAGTATTTGATCCATTTGTAAAGAGAAGAATTGTAGACCATCAATTTATGAACTTTGAAGACTTTTTAAATGAGATAGAGATCCTTGTTATTATGGTGGGACATGATCATATTAAAAACTATATGGATCTTGTTAAGAACAAACTTGTTCTTGATACCAAAAACATCTGTGACTTTGAAGGTTCATATAAATTATAATGTGAAGTTGGTTGATAAAGTAATGGTGACATTTGGAAGGATGCCAGAAGCTATTAAGCTGTGTCCTTTAGTGAAAGAACTAAAAACTAGAGATAAATTGGATACTGTTGTGTTACAGGTCAACTAGAGAAATGTTAGATCAAGTCTTGAATGCATTTAATTTGTACCAGATTATAATTTATCTATTATGAAGGCGAAATAAACACTATTTTATGTAACTGTTAATATTCTTGAAAAAATGAAAAAAGTCTTAGAAGAAGTAAAGCCGGATTTAGTTTTAGTTCATGGCGATACTTCCATTTGTAAGAGCTTTAGCATGTTTCTACTTATAAATTCCTGATGGTCACTTTCTTTCAAGATCATATCTAATAATGACTGATAGCGGTGGCATACAGGAGAAACACCCAAGCCTTGGTAAGCCTGCTCTTGTTATGCGTGATACAACAGAACAGCCAGAAGGCGTATCAGCTGGTACCTTGGAATTTGTTGGAATTGATGAGGAAGTTATTTACCAGACTCTTAAATTGTTACTTGAAGATAAAGCAGAGTATGGAAAAATGAGTCAGGCAAGCAATCCATATGGTTAGCTAGTAAGAAGATAGCTGATATACTGGAGTGTGGTACTACAAAACTTTAGAAGATAAATAACAACTTGAAATATGCTGAAGAAAAGAGGTTATGGAATTGAAACAATTATTTTTAATGGTAAATGACGGTACTGTTAAATTGATAGATACACCACACCCTACAGTTAAGGATAATCATGTAATAGTTGAAACTTACTATTCAGTTATTAGTGCTGGCACAGAGAGAGGACTTACTTCCTTTGGTGGTAAAAATCTGATTCAAAAAGCTTTGGAAAGACCAGATCAAGTAAAAAAGGTCACAGAGAAAATGTCAACAGATGGTTTTTTGACTACACTTGATGCTGCATTTACACGTCTTAATGAACCAATGCCGATGGGATACTCAGCTGTAGGTAAAGTTATAGCTTGTGGGCGTGGTGTAACAGAAGTTGAAATGGGAGATATAGTAGCTATGGCAGGACAAGCCTATCATAGTGAAGTTAATCGTGTAAATAAGAACCTTATAGCAAAAATTCCAAAAGAGTTTTCAGATTATCGCCAGGGAGCTTTGTGTGCATTAGGTGGTATAGCGTTGCAAGGTATTCATCAAGCCCAAGTTGTTCCAGGCGAGACGGTGGCTGTGATTGGACTTGGACTTTTAGGTCATATCACATCTCGTATATTGGATGCTTATGGCTGTAATGTCATTGGATATGATGTTGTTGATAAATCACTACCAGCAACAAATCTTAAGGCCTTTGTTAACTCTACTAACGAAAATGCTGAAGATATAACAAAATCTCTTACAAAAGGTAGAGGCGTAGATAAAATTATCATTACTGCTGCAGCTAATAGTAATGCACCAATGGATTTAGCGGCAGCAATTGCTCGTGATAGAGGTACTATTTGTATGATTGGTGTAACTCAAATGAATATTGACAGACGTCCATATTACGAAAAAGAGTTAACATTTACGATTGCTCGTTCTTACGGTCCAGGAAGGTATGATTCTAATTACGAAGAAAAGGGAATAGACTATCCAATTGGTCACGTTCGTTTTACAGAAGGGCGTAATATTGAAGAGTTTATGCGATTAATTATAGAGAAAAGAGCAGATTTTTCAGATCTGATTACGCATGTGATAGAGTTTGAAAAAGCTGATGAAGCTTATGAAATGATAACCACTAATAAAAAGAACGAGAGTTATATCGGCATTTTATTAAAGTACTCTCAAAGTGAATCAAAGTGGGAAAATACTATCTATAGTGCCAAGAATGTAATAGATAAAAAGTTAATTTCTGTTGGTTTAATAGGTGCGGGAAACTTTTCCAAGAATACATTATTACCCATAATGAAAGAAACTGGACTATATTACTTAAAAGCTTTAGCTACTACAGGTGGAATCGGCTCAGCACAGGCTAAGCATGTATTCCCTTTTGACTATGTTACCAATGATTATACCAAATTACTAACTGACAATGAAATTGATTTGATAGTAATTTCCACCCAGCATAACAGCCATGCTAAGTTTATTATAGAAGCTCTTGAAGCAGGAAAGCATGTCTATTGTGAGAAACCGCTTTGTCTGACGATTGATGAACTCGATAAAATAGAAGCTGTGTACAAAACCTCAAAAGGCGAACTATTCTGTGGTATGAATCGTAGACATGCACCTCTTATCCAACAGATAAAGAAGAACCTTTCTACGGATACAATACCTGCAGTTTATGATTATATTTGTAATGCAGGATATATTCCGGAAGACCACTGGACCCAAGATGAAAAAGTTGGAGGAGGAAGAATTGTTGGGGAAGCATGTCATTTTGTTGATGTCATTCAGTATCTTGATGGGAGTGAATTATTATCTTTGACTTTAAGTTTTGCACAGAACGAGGCTTATCCAAAGAAAGATAATGCCATAATTTCATTAAAATTTAAATCAGGTGCAGTTGGAAATATCCTTTATACCTCAATGGGTTCTAAAAAATATCCCAAAGAGCAGTTGCGTGTTTTTTCAAATGGTAAAGTTTGTGAGATGGATAATTATATTAAAATTAATCAATACGGAAGTATAAAGAAAACGAAAATGAAGCTAAGACAGGATAAAGGTATAAAGAATGAGTATGAGTATATAAATAAGGTACTGAAAGGTGAAATTAAGAATACTGTAATTAAGGATGCTTTTGTAAATCATAGAATGTTGTTTGAGGGGATTCGTAATGATTTTGCTTAAAAATATGATGGATACTTTTGACTTGTTGAATACTAAAAAGGTTAAGCTGTTAAATAAAAATAATAATCTGATGAAATTAGAGCATTGATTGGAGCTATACGTATGAATACAAAAAAATCTATTATAATGATTGGGCCGATTCCACCTCCAATTGGAGGTGTTTCAATTCACATATCAAGACTAATTTCTATGCTTGAGAATATACATGATATATATATAATTGATACATCAAAAAATAAGTTGGTATTATTACTAAGACTTTTTAAATTATTTTTTCTATCGTTATTTAAACCATCTCATTTTATTGTCCATAATCATATTTTTAAATTAGAATTTAATGTAATAATTATAATCGTATGCAAAATTCTTCGTGTTAGATATATTCAAACGATTCATAGTTTAAGGTTAGACAAAAAAGAACTAGGTATAAGAAAATTAAGTTTAATTAAATTTATTATTAAGAATTCAGATAATATAATTGTAGTGAATAAAAAGATTAGAGATGATTTAATGCAGTATAATCAAAGTGCTTTGCAAAAAATTTTGGTACTTCCTGCCTTTATTCCTTATGAAAAAGAAAGTACTAAGATAAATGGAGATTATTTAAAATCCTTACAAATAGAGGAGTTCATGACTTCACATGAAATTCTACTATGTGCGAATGCATTTAAAATTGTATTTCATAATAATGAAGACCTATATGGAATTGATCTTTGTATCGAATTAATGAAAAAAATTAAAAGCTCAAAAGGACACAAGGTTGGTTTCATTTTTATGTTACCTCAAATTGGTGATTTAGAGTATTTTAATATGATGAAAAAACGTGTCATTGAATACGGAATAGAAAAAGACTTTGTTTTCATTAATAAAGAAGTAGATTTAGTGCCGTTGTTTGAATATATTGATATTTTCTTGAGGCCAACGAACACTGATGGTGATTCGTTATCTATAAGAGAAGCAATTTATTCGGGAATTCCTACTATTGCCAGTGATATCGTGGAGAGACCTTTCGGTACGATTACTTTTAAGAATAGGGTTGTATCAGATTTATTCGAAAAAGTTCTTGGTGTAATCGAAAATATTAATGATGAAAAAAGTAAAGCCCAAAACTTGGCTTATGCCCAAGAGGACTTAGTAAAAAAATATTACTTAATCTATAAGTAAATCAATAAAGAGTATCTCTAGTTGGGTAAGATACATTGTGAAAATAATTTTAAAATAGTAACTTGGATTTTAACAAGTGTATTTATGTTATTGCTTTAAATAAGGATCGATAAAATGTGAAAAACTATTTTCCTTGTATATAGTTTTATGGAATGATCATGATACTTAATAAAGTAGGTTTGATTGAATTTATACAGGTTGTTATATTAGGTCATGGGGACGAAATATAACAGGTGTTTTAGAATTTTTTTAAGTTGCTATGTATATTACAGCTAAGTTCCTTATTTTGTTATAAGATTTGGAAGGGTGTCAATATGTTGATTAATCTATTAACTAGTTCCCGAAAATTATTAAAGCAATTTAATACAAATGGAATAAGGGCTGTTTCAGGTGTGTTATTAGCAAATGTTTTTAATCAAGCTACAAGCTTTTTTATAATTTTTATAGCTGCCAAATTACTTAGTGTAAGTGACTTCGCAAGTTTTGGGATTGCTATTTCTATAACTATGCTATGGGGGATGTTTTTAGACTTTGGGTTAAGTATTACAATAGTTAAATATTTTAACACTGTAGAGTATAATAACAGATTTGAATTTTTGCAAGTATCTTATTATTGGAAAATAATACTCTGTTTAGTAAACATACTAGTTAGTTTCCCCTTAACCAGTTTAGCTATTTTTTTTCTACCTGTATTAAATGGATATGAAAACCTAGTTTATATAGCTTTTTTATCAGGTGGTTTACTAAGTCTTTGGCAAACTGTTCGGTCTATAGAGCAAGCCCAAAAAAGTTATACCAATTTCAAAAAATTTACTTTTATATATGGATTTTTAAGATTAATGTTTATACTATCATTCTTAATATTAGGTAAGTTTGAAGTAAGTTTGGCTTTTTTGTCATTATTCGCTTTGCCTTTAAGTGTACTCTTATTATTAGGTGGTATTAAAAGTAGTATCTTATTTAGTTTTTTTAGAGAATTTTATAAAGTAAATTGGAAAGAGTTTTTCTCGGTAGGATCTTCTTATAGTATATGGGTTGCTCTTTCAACTTTTTGTTTTATATTACTTTTAAGACTCCCTCAATTTACTCTTGGTGCTTATACTTCAGAAAAAGAGGTAGCATTATATAGCAGTGCAATGACTTTCGTTGTGGTTTTTTCATTACTTAATGATGCAATTAGAATTGTAATAATGCCTGACATATCATCTATAAAAACTAATGAACTGCGTAAAAAATACAAAGTCAAGTTAGTGAAATTTTTCCCAATTGTTTTAATCTTAGGGGTTATTATAATGGCTATTGTATCAATTATAATTTTCTACTTCTTGGATGATGTCTATAAGGAAAGTATTCCCCTATTTTGGATTATTGGTATAGCTCATATTTTAATGATTTATATTGGTCTTTTTAATATTCTAATTCACTCTTATGGTATTCCAAAAATAGATGCAATAAATAACTCTATGAGGTTATTTTTATTAACTGTATTACTAATTTTAATTCCTAAGACTGCCGTCTCAGTTAGTCTTGCTTTTGCTATAGTTGCTGTTTTAGGTGAAATGTATTTGTTTTTTAGAATAAAGCAATTGGAGAGAAAAGCATGAATTTAAAAAATTCTAGAAAATCATTAATTCTTATAATAATATATTTGTTAATTTGCTTCACTTTCTTGTTTGTTTCTATATTAACTATATATGGTATTGTTGATCCTGGTCATTTATTGTTTATTATTATTATAATTTTAGGCATAGAAGGTTTTGTAAGCTTATTATTAGGTTTAAGGGAGGATGGTTTTTCACCTTCAATATTAATACCATTTCTATATATGTTCTATGCCTTGGGTCCGATATTAGCCAATGAATTTGATGAGCATGTTTATTCATTGTATTTATTTTATCAATTGTTAGGGTTAATAGCGTTAAAGTTAGGGTTATACTTTGGAAGCTTTTTTCTCAAACATAAATCTAACTTAAAGATGGAAAAAGGACTATATCTAGATTATTTAAGGGATAGGCACTTACTATACAAAACTGCGTGTGTTTTATTCATAATTGCCTTACCCTCTATTGCTTTAGAAATTCATGCTTTTGGAGGTTTAATAAATCTTATTAAAATAGGACATGGTGGAGACAGATTTCAGATTATTAATAGTGCGTTTATAATAGGAAGAGGTCATGAGTGGCTGCTACTGTCTGCTATTTTATTTTTATATCATGGAGTAAGGGAGAAGTCGTTAAAGTATATTCTCTTTGGGATTTGTGTATATATTTCTGATAGTGTATTACTTTTATATATTGGTGGACGAAGCACAATAGTCTACACTTTAATCTTTGCGGGAGTATTGTTTAATTATAGTGTAAAAAGATTATCGGGGAAGAGGCTTGCAATTATTTTGATTATAGGCATTGTAATCTCTCAATATTATGCATTAGCGAGATATTTCATCCCTCAAGGGTTAGTGTATTCTTTTATTCGAACATGGGATGTAGTATTGCAAAATCCCTATCTTTTATATCCTTGGGCCACTAATGAATTTAAGTACCCTGCGATGTCAATGCTTGAAATGATTCAATACGGGACTCCTCCTCTTTTATACGGTCAAACATATGTTGGGGTTATTGGTTCTATTTTCCCTTTTATCGGTAATTTATTTAACGAATTTAGTTTCAATCCAAGTATGTGGAGACTTGAGATGTTTTATCCAGAGGTATTAGCAGAGGGTGGAGGGCAAGGGTATTCTCCGATTGCAGAAGGCTATATTAACTTTAGGGGAGCCGGTGTTTTTTTTCATATGCTAGTTTATGGATATTTGATATCATATGTTCACAACTTAATGAAATCTAAAAATTCTTTACTTTTAATCCTAGTTTATGCAGCTATGCTTCCATTATTTTTATTGGATGGGTTAAGAATACATGCAAGTAGTTGGGTATCAAAGTTGTTTAGAGCGTATCTAATTGTTCCTATTATTTTCTTTATAATTAGTCTTTTTACTACAAAAAGAAGGAATAATTATGTAAATAGAAATTGAATACCCATACGAAAAATCAAAATTAAATATGTATCGTTAGAAGGTGGATGTATGAAAAAAATAAATATAATGTTTTTAATTAATAGCTTCTCAATAGCTGGTGCTGAAAAACTAGTCTATGATATCTCTAAAAATTTGAATAAAAATAGATTTAATATTTTTGTTTGTAGTATAAGTTATTCAAAAGATAATAAAGAAACAGAAATTAGGAATGAATTAGAAGAATACGGAATAAAAACATTTTCATTAAATAAAAAAAGTGGATCAGAAAGGTTAAAAGCAATAATAAGATTAAGGGGAATTCTTACTAATTATAGTATTGAAATTCTTCATACCCACTGTTCTAGCCCTGACATTTATGGGAAAATAGCATCTATAAATAAAGTGCCTGTAGTTTTTTCAACAATACACAGTACGGGTGGATATTCACCTTTACGCGAAAGGTTTTTAAATATCATCACAACTAAATATATAGCTATTTCTCAAACTGTAAGTAAGTATGGCAGCGAACATTTAAAATTACCTAATAATAAAGTTGAACTCATCTACAATGGAGTAGATATTAATGGTTTTAAAGCTAATAAGTCTTACAGGGCATCAATATTAGAAGAGTTTAAAATTGATAGCAACAGCTTGATAATAACTAATGTTGGAAGAATTGTTAAAGAGAAGGGGCAAGAATTTCTTATAGATGCTATTCCTAAGGTATTAAAAAAAAATCCTAATGTTCAGTTCTTAATAGTTGGTGATTGCAACTTAAATGAAAATTTTTCCAAAACTTTAAAAGATAAAGTCAAGGAGAATGATTTAGAGAGGTATGTAACATTTACTGGGGTACGAAATGATGTTAAAGAAATATTATCTGCTTCAGACTTGTTTGTATTCCCGTCTATCCAAGAGGGTTTCGCGTTGGTCACACTTGAAGCATTAGCTGCTGGAATACCAATTGTAGCTACTGATGTTGGAAGTATAAGAGAGGTCCTTATTAATAAAGTTAATGGATTAATAATTCCACCTAAAAGTGGAGATGAAATTGCAGAGGCAATTAATTTTATGCTAAATGATTTGCAGAATGCCAAAAATATGGCCCAAAAAGGAAGAGACCTTGTAGAGAAAAAATTTACAATTAATAATACAGTTAAGCTACATGAAGAGTTATATTGTAAATTTTCAAAAAGTAAAGTTTTTTAATAGTCTGCAAATATTTGTAATCCACGTTGATGAAAATTAAAGCGAGGTGTCCCATCTAATGAACATACTAGTTACCGGCGGTAAAGCTGAAAGCTTAGATAATAACAAATAAAGAAATTATATTCTATGAAATAGATGTAACAGCGGCGGATTTGGTGGATGATGTTCATTCACAACTACTATGAGGAAGGTATAAAAATATCTATACCTATGGTTTGTATCAATATGCTATCAATGCTCTTTATTCACTCGGTTTCATTTTGAAAAGTAGTTATTGAAATGCTTAATCCCTAGAATTAAATAGAAATCACCTTTCGATGTGCTTGCTGAGAGGAGAACACATTTTGAAAAAGTGGCTAATAGGATCGTTAATTGCGATAAGCTTATTAAGCATTGGTGGCTATGCCAGTTATCATTATCTAGTAGACTTGGCAGCTAATAAACTGCTGCAAGAGCTTCCCAGTGATTTAACGAACTCAGACATTTCCATTGACGTCGAGGGGTTAACTAACAATAATGATCAGTTAGTTGCAACACAGTCAGCTAGTGAGAAGGCAAAGGAGTTGAAGCTGGATGCTGCCGAGTCCAAAACAGAAAATATTCCTCAAGAACAGAATTCCACAAAGCAAGAAGAAATTAAGAATTCGAACGCAAAAAATGATAGCGAGAGCCGGGAAGTTCTAAGTTTTGAAAACAAGCAACAAGCGGTTAAATTTGCCATAAGTAAATTTTCGGTTTCTGAAATCAAGCACATCAAACAACTGGCTAGCGGAGAGTTAACGGCTGAGAAAAAGGCTGAATTAAAAAGAATAGCCTATTCCAAATTCACCAAGGAAGAAATAGAAGCTGTAAGAAAAGCCGTTTCCAAGTAGTACGTTGAGTCTGTCAATAATTTTGTGTAATCTCTCTTTCCCGAGTCTAGTAACAGTGAGCCGCGGCTTGACTTGGAACCTCCGGCAGGCATGATGTCCTTGCGAAAGGGCGAATAGCTGAAGACTAATTCGCACCGGCATCCAGCCTATCATGCCTGCCCCTCCAAGTAAAGCCGCTTTTAACGTACTTGAACGCGTTCTGGATAGTATACCGTGAGTTGCAGCAAAATCTGTCCCCAGTTTTGCACGCGGCCCGTCCACCTTTTTAGTACGTCCATCGTGGAAAGATATAACATTTTTAAAAGCGATTCATCCGTTGGAAAAATGCTCTTGCCTTTCGTGACTTTGCGAAGCTGCCGATGGTAGCTTTCGATCATGTTCGTCGTGTAGATGAGCTTCCGAAGTTCCGGAGGATACTTGAAGAAAGTCGACAATTCATCCCAGTTCTGCCTCCATGATTTCACTAACAGGGGATATTTACTTCCCCAGGTCTCTTCAAAACGATCCAGCTCCAGCAGAGCAGCTTCTTCCGTAGCCGCCTTGTAAATGGGTTTAAGGTCAGCCGTCACCTTCTTGAGATCTTTGTAGGATACGTATCGCGTGCTGTTTCGAATCTGATGAATGATACATTTTTGAATCTCCGTTTGCGGGTAGCATGCAGAGATGGCCTGGGTGAAGCCCGTTAGGTTGTCTACACAGGCAATGAGAATGTCCTGCACTCCACGATTCTTGAGATCATTCAGTACGCTGAGCCAGAACTTGGCGGATTCATTCTCGCCAATCCAAATGCCGAGTACGTCTTTATTGCCTTCCAGATCAATCCCAATGACCATATAGGCCGCTTTGTTTACAATATGCCCGTCCTGCTTTACTTTAAAGTGGATCGCGTCCAAGAAGACAACCGTGTAGATGTTTTGTAGCGGCCGGTTTTGCCATTCCTTAATGATGGGAACAATTTTATTTGTAACGTTTGAAATGAGTGTAGGTGAAACCTCAACGCCATACAGATTCAGCAGGTGATCTTGAATATCTCGCGTGCTTACTCCCTTAGCATAGAGAGCCACAATTTGGTCTTCAATCCCTGTGACATTGGTTTGATGCTTCTTCACCACAACCGGATCAAACTCGCCCAAGCGGTCACGAGGCACTTGGATTTCAATGTCCCCATACTCCGAAGATACGGTTTTCTTGCTGTAACCATTGCGGCTGTTCTTTGTTTTTTTGCTTTTGGCATCGTAACGATCATACGCTAGCTGCGTATCCAACTCAGCTTGGAGCGCCTCTTCAAGTACGTCCTTAAACAATTCCTTCAAGGTTGTTTGAATGTGTTCAACCGATTGAAAGTTGTGTTCTTTTACAAACTCACGCAAATCCTTTTTGGTCCAAAACTTCTCGATCATGTCTTCGTACCTCCACCGGGTTTTCTATGATAAAAGTATGCCCATTTTTCCCCGGTTTAAGAGGTTACACGATTTATTTTACAGACCCAGTACGTTAGTAGTGGATGCTCACTTCCAATACTATTACCTAGCATCAATACGTGTTACTATATAGAGGAAAGCTGATCTACTAACTATACATAGGGTGATTGGATGAGGAAAAAACTCTTGGTCGTTCTGGCTAGTTTGGGTGTTCTTATTATAGCGGCGTTCTTTATTGCGAATAAATCGTTCTCGATTATTATGAATAGCATAAGCGGAGGAAGTTCCTTACATACACTATCGGCTGACTCTACAGTACAAAAGCAGCCCAACCTCGATAAGTCTACGAATAGCGACAATCAGGTCGTACCGGAATCTAATTCCGTTTCAACTCAGAGCTCTAATTCTACTGAAAATCATGGTGCCTTATCGACTTCTGCGCAAAATGAAAAAACAGAAGTCAGTCCTATCACGGAAGATAAAGGATCTAACAAAGCAACATCAGATGCTGCTAAAAGTTCTGCTGAAAGCCAGGAGAAGCCGAACGGCAATACAACCCAATACTCAGCCACTATATCAGAAGAGAAAGCGGAAAAAGTGAAGGATGAAATCACCATAGCCGAAAAAGCCAAGATAACCTCCATGCTTTTATCCAAGCTTAGTCCTAGCGAACTAAAACTATTTGCCCAAATGGCATCAAATGGCCTATCATTGGAAGAAAAAAAAGAAGCCAAAAAAATCATCCTCAATAAGCTATCCGAGGATGAATACAACCAGCTCATCGGTATTGCCGCTAAGTATGGTTTAAGCCAAGGCAAAAACTACGCGGATTCGAAGAAACAAGATCTTTCAAACAAACAAGATACAACCAAACAAGATACAACCAAACAAGATCAGCCCAAACAACCCTAAGTCTAGGTAACAGAAAGGTGACCACAGTGAAGAATAAAATTAAACTATTTTCCTTAGCCGCGATGTTATTCGCAAGCGCAGTAAACACCGCTTCCGCCGCGCAAACCCCGCAAAACGTTGATGTTTACTACGTTCCGCTGCAATTCGTCTTCGATGGGGAGCAATATGCTCCGCCGGAAGATCAGCAGGGCTTTATTTATGAAGGAAGTACATATGTGCCGCTGCGCTTTATCTCTTACTCTCTGAACAAAGCCGTCCAGTGGGACGGGGATACATATAAGGTCACAGTAGAAGAGCCGAAAGCTGCGGATAAAGTGCAGATCGATGAGTATAATCTCAATACGAAGGTGCGCGGCGGGAAATTGCGGGATTCCTTTGACGCTTCCCAGTTGAAGCCGTCGAGCATTTCAGTATACCAAGAGAAAGTCCAATACATTTTCGACGGCCAAACGAAAGAAATCGGCGAAGAGCTGCCGGGCTTGTTCGTAGATAACAGCCTCTATGTGCCGCTTCGCTTCTTCTCGGAGTCCGTTGGCAGGAAGATCGAGTGGGATGCGGTGAGCTATACGATTAAGGCCGAGGTTCCGGCGGCGGACAAGCCGAAGGCTGAACAGGATAAGCCGGCAGAAGCTCCGAAGCCGTCAGAAGCTCCGAAGCCGGCGGCACCAGCAGCACCGGTGATGGGCGGCGGAGGCGGCGGTGGCGGCGCTACGACGACAAGGACGGAACAATCGATCGCCGATGAGTTTAAACCACGGATCGAAGCCCTTCAATCGGAAGCGATGGTGTATTTCTTAGGCTTGCTTGCGCAGTACAGTAACATTGAAGACGAGCAGGAGAAGGCTGCCAAGAAAGCGGAATTGAGAACCCAAGCCGAAGCCAAGCTTGCCGAGTTTGATAGCCGCTTTAATACGATCATCTCTGCGATGGAAGCCAAATTGGGCGAGTACCAATATGGCACCGCCAAGGCCGATGAATATCGGGCAAGCTATGAACAGGCAAAGTCTTTGGCTAAACAGTCTTACGGTATCTAATCAGCTTGACTTCGCATCGTTCTCTCTAGCGGGAGGACGGTGCTTTTATTTTATTAATAAGATATTGCAATAATGACTATCGCTTTTATATATTTCCCCAATAAGCCTGCCATCCCTCATAATATAGAAAAAGGAAGGGGCTGAAAGCCATGACCAAGAAAACGGGGAAGCCGGCGGCCGGGCAGCAATGGAATGCCGAGCACTATGACAAGCAAATCGGGTTTGTGTCGGAGCTGGGGAAAGGTTTGATTGCGTTGTTGAAGGCGCAGGCGGGGGAGCGGATTCTGGACCTGGGCTGCGGGACGGGGGATTTGGCCTATGAGATTGCGCAGATGGGGGCGCATTGCGTAGGGATCGATTATTCACAAGAGATGATCGATAAGGCACGGAGTAAATACCCCGGTGTACGGTTTGAGCAAGCGGATGGCCAAGCGTTTCGGTTGAAGGATGGCGAGCAGCCCTATGATGCGGTATTCTCGAATGCGGCGCTGCATTGGATGAAGCGTCCGGAGCAGGTAGCGGAGTCGGTATGGTTGGCTCTGCGGCCTGGGGGGCGGTTTGTGGCTGAATTCGGCGGAGCCGGGAATGTGGAAACTATTTTCTGTGCGGTCCGTGATACGGTAAAGACATATGGCATCGACGCCGGTGAGCGGGACCCATGGTATTTTCCGACGATTGGCGAATATGCTTCGATATTGGAGAATCAGGGCTTTCAAGTAGGGTATGCGGAATTGTATGATCGGCCCACACGCTTAAGCGATGGGGAGCAGGGGATGCGGCATTGGTTGAAAGCTTTTGCCGGTGTGTTCTTTGAAGGCTTGACGGAAAAAGAGAAAGAGGAAGCGGCCGATCGCTGTGTGCAATTGGTAAAACCCGTCCTCTATGAGGGCGGGCAGTGGATGGCCGATTACCGGAGGATCCGGGTGCATGCCATGAGGCCGTGGCGGTGATGAAGCTCAGGTAGAAGTTTGTAATGAAGTTTAGTCTCGCAGGCTTAAGAAGGAGACGCGGTTTTCCAGCGACGACATCCGTTCTTCCATCGCGGCGAGCATCTGCTCGAGTTCGGCAAAGCCTTCGTCGATACCGGCGTATTTATGGCGAATATCCAATAATTCTTGAGTTATAGATTGGAGATTGTTTTCCATCTTTTTATCCTCCTGACGGATTACATCCGAATGAAAGTTATATTATAATAGATTCGACTAGTTCTTTAGATTTTAGTCGGTCGTTTACAAATAATTCCATGCCCGCAGGTGAATGCCTGCGGGCTGCTTCTATATACCAATCTAATCTATGAAATAGATTTGGGGCGTTACTAGTTTCAAAGAGGAATTGTTAACAGTGGAAGCGGTTTATATATGAGCAACTTGTCGACTACGTGCATGGGTGCAGTCAGAGAGGGGTTATCATCCGAGTGTTTACTTTCCGTACGATGCCATGGTTACGCTTATTTGTATCCATATTGTTACTAGGTTCTGTATTTACCGCTTACCATATGGCGGGTGTGCAAGGGGAGGCGCGCATTCCGCCCTTTGTTCTGATCCGTCTGGAGGACGTCGGACCGGGAGGACAGTACGGGTCCATAGACCAGCTCGGGAAGCTGCGGGCCGTGCTTGAGTATTTGCAGGAACAGCACGTGGCCTATCATATCGCCCTAATTCCCAGATGGATCGACTACCCGAAGGACGGCCCCGCTTACGATGTGAGACTGGATCAAGCAGATCATCCGTATGTAGCGGCATTCCAAAAGGTCGTCAAGGATGCGCTTTCGTCGGGAGCCATCGTCGGCATGCATGGCTATACGCATCAAGTCGGACAAAGCCGCAGGGATGACGGGCACCATGAATCCGGTATCGGCAACGAGTTCGACGTGGCGGATGTGGCGGAGACGCAGACGAAAGCTTTTGCCGAGGAGCGGATGCGGGAGGGGCTGGCTATTTTTCGCAATGCCGGCATTACACCGCAGTTTTGGGAGGCGCCCCACTATCATACGACAGCGGCGCAGGATGAAGTGTTTCGCTCGTACTTCGGCTTGCAGTATCAGTCCGAGGTTCAAGCGCATCGTAACGCGCCTGCGGCTATTTATATGAATGGAAGAAATGAAGGATCGACTTTGGGGGCGGCCTACGTGCCGACGCCTTTTGATTACATCCCTTCTAACAAGGATGAGCGGGTGATCCTGGACCGTCTTGGCAAATCGGACAACATTGGCTCGTTCTTCTATCATCCGTTCCTGGAGTTCAAGTCGCTGATACCGGTAACCGACGAAGAGGGCGATCAACTGTATCGGGACGGGCTTCCGGTATATCGCTACCCCGATAAAAATGTCAGCGTGCTGCAGAAGCTCGTAGCCGGCTTGAAGGCGAAAGGGTATGCTTTTTATTCCATACAAGATTACGTGCCTTTCACCCCGGCTCAGCATGTAACGGCTGCTGATGGTTCGCTCTCCCGCTTGCTGCTCGGTGATGCGGACGGCGACGGGCAGGTGGACCGGATCGATTGGAATGAGCGCAATGGGGACGTCTCCGTGACGTTGGGAAGGTATCAGGGAGTACGGAACGAGCAGCCGGGCCAGGCCGCGAAGTGGGGACGTATGGCTTATAAGAAGGGGGCAGCGGCGGCGGTCAGCGGCAGAGACGAGAAGGGCCCGTGCAGCGTCTGGAAAGCCGATCCGAACGGGAAGCTGGAGCGGTATGCAGCCAGCGGCGGGCGGTTCGAGCCGTCCGGCAGTTGGACGATCGATGCACGCGCTTGGGATAGCTTATACACGCTGCCGCTTGCCGGAGGCGACCTGCTGGTAGCCGGTTTGACTCAGGAGCGCCGGGAGCTGTATGGTTGGCTTCTCCATAAGGACGAGATGAGGCCGTTGAAGCCTTACAAGCTGCGAAGCGAGCTGCGTTCGGAGCTTCAGGCAAGACGCGAGAGCGGCGGGACGTTGTTCGCGGCTAAGGACGGCGCTTCCGCAGGGATCGAGTTTAAGCCGGATACGCAAAAGCTCGAGTGGACGGCAGCCCGGGCCGGTCTTGACTTGCCGAACGAGGAAGGGAAGCTGCGGTTCGGCGATTATAACGGGGACGGGCTCGAGGATGTGTTCCGCTGGAATAGCCGGACGATGACGGGGACGGTGTATTTGCGCACGAATGAGGCAGGGTGGAAGCTGTTGTCCGGGTTCGGCCCTTGGGGAGTGCCCGGCGCGGAGCCGAAGCTGTGGATTGCCGACGCCGACGGCAACGGAAAAAGCGATCTGGCGCTTCAAGACGGCAAGAGCGGCGACTTGGACGTTGCGCTGTCTTTTATCCGTCAGTAAGACTTGACCTTGTTCCTTTCCGGTTTTTCAGGCAAAATGGAGATGTACGCGAAGACGGAAAGGAAATGGACTTCTATATGAAAAGTTGGCTTCAGCAGTTTACGCAGCATTGGAAAGTGATTCTGGGGCTGGCGCTCCCTTCCATTATTTCGTTCGCGTCGGGTACCGTGACCGGTACGATCAATTTATTAATGGTGGGGCCCATGGGGGCGCTCGTCATTGCGGTGGTCGGCGTGTCCAATATTGTGGCCTACAACGCCTGGGCGCTATGTTCGGGCTTCGGGCATTCGGTCAATTATTTAGTGGCGCAAAATTACGGCGCCGGGCAAATGGATCAAGCGGTACGGCGCACGTACACGGCCTTATATGTCGGTTCGGCGGTCGCTCTGCTGGCGGCTATCGTCGGGCTGCTGCTGCCGGGCTCGATTCTCCGCTTGATGGGCGGTTCGCCCGAGCTGGTCGGGGCTGGCGCCGATTATTTGCGTTTCAGGTTGTTTGCGGTGGCGTGTTTTACGGTCAGCTTCGTCCTGCACGGATTTTTTCGCGGGGTGGGCGACACGCGGACACCGATGGTGATGTCGCTTGTGGCGAACGGCTCGATGATCTTTTTTACCTATACGTTGACGTACGGGCACTGGGGATTCCCGGAGCTTGGGCTTCGGGGAGCGGGGCTGGCCGTTCTGATCGGAGAGGCGCTCAGTCTGATCGGCAGCGCATATGTGTTCTTGGTGCCGATGCATCGCAGGTTTGTGACCCGCAGACGTATTCGGCTGGAGCGGGCCGAGTCGAAGCTGCTGCTGGTGGAAAGCGGAAAGCTGGGCATGCAGGAGATGGCGATGTCGCTCGCGATGTTCGTCTTCACCATGTTCGTTACGCGTCTGGGCACCGAAGCGCTTGCGGCCAATGAGATCGCGCTGAACGTGATGGGGCTTGGCTTTATGCCGGCATTCGCTTTCGGGGCGACGGCGACGATCCTGGTCGGTCAAGAGATCGGCCGTGGCCAGCCGCGCTTGGCGCGCCGGTTGGGTACGGATGTCGCCGTGCTCGGCAGTTTGTTCCTGCTCGTGCTGGGGACGGTCGAGTTTTTCTTCGCGGTGCCGATCGCCCGGCTGTATGCGTCCGACCCGGCCGTCTATGAGTTGGCGGGTCGCCTCCTGATGATCTCCGCGTATTTGCAGCTGTTCGACGGGGTGTTGAACTATTATGCCGGGGCGCTGCGTGGACTCGGCGATACGACGTTCCTGCTGCGGGCGTCGCTCGTGCTCAATTGGCTTGTGTTCATCCCGCTTGCCTATGTGCTGACCTTCACGCTGGAGCTTGGAAGTACCGGAGCGTGGCTGTCGCTCTATATATTCTTAACGCTGATCGCGTTGGCGTTATGCATTCGTTTCTACCGTACCGACTGGGATACAGTCACGGTGAAGCAGCCGAGCCATGTGTAAGGCGGAGCAAGGACGAGCGGGTATCCGATCCGGCTGCGCGGAAGAAGCTCGCGACCGGCGTCCTTGACGGCATCCGTAACTATTTCAATATCCCCGGGAGTAGGGTGCAAAACCGTGAACCGATACTTGAATATGCGTGTCATGCCGTTCGTTCTATTCGCGCTGCTGATGCTTAGCCTGGGCTTGCTCAGCCCTCTTCTGTTCAACCTCTCCGGCTCGGCGCCGGTTGCGAAGGACGGCGTGCTGGATCTTCGTGAATGGCGTTGGGAGGACGGGCAAGCCGTACGTTTAGACGGGATGTGGGAATTTTATTGGAAGGAGCTGCGCGACCCGGATCAATTCGCCGTGAAGTCCGGTACAAGCCCGGGTACGAGTCCCGGCGCAGGACTGGATTCAAGCGCCGACTCACGGGCCGGCTCAAGCGCTGACTCACACGCCGGCTCAAGCAACGACTCAAGCCCTTCTGAAGACGGCGAGCGGTCAAGCTTGACTCATGTCGCTGTACCCGGTTCGTGGAACGGGACGGTTGTGGGCGGCCGCTCGATCGAAGGTGAAGGTTACGCCACGTACCGCCTCCGCGTCCTGCTGCCCGAACCCGAGCAGGCGCAGGAGCTGGCGCTGGACATACCGACGATCAACACAGCCTACCGGTTGTGGATTAACGGCCGCATGACGGCGGCTGCCGGGCAAGTCGGCACGAACGCAGAGACGTCCCGGCCGGAATTTGTGCCGCAGTTGACGATTGCGGACCGGTTCGCCTCGGAGCTCGATATCGTGGTGCAAATCTCCAACTACGATCACCAGAAAGGCGGTATCCGCCAGCCCATCAAGTTAGGTCTCTTCCAGTCGGTGAGCCGGGAAAAGGAGTTGTCCGCCGGCTTCGACACGCTGCTGATCGGCAGCCTGCTCATCATGGGGCTGTATCATCTGGGGCTGTTCGCCGTTCGGACGAAAGAGCTGTCCACGCTATATTTCGGCATCTTCTGTTTATTGTTCAGTCTGCGGATGATGCTGCTCGGCGAAATTGTGATGACCAAGCTGTTCCCCGGCTTCAGCTGGGAGCTCGAGCTGGTGCTCGAATATATGACAGCGGCGCTGTCCTTGCCGGTCTTCATCCTCTTCTTCGCCAACCTGTATCCTTCGGAAAGCTCGCGGACCGTCAACATGGTCTTCTGCGTCGCGCTGCTGGCTTATTCTGGCGTGCTGCTCGCCCTGCCGCCGTTCTTGTTCACAAGCGCGTTGTGGGTGCTTCAATTGCTCGTTGTGCTCGGCATTTGCTACATTCTGTCAACCGTCACGCTGGCGTTCATAAGACGCCGGGAAGGCGGCAGCCTCCTGCTGTTCTCCTGCTTCATTCTGGCGGCTGCAATTATTAACGATATGATGTACGCGCATGAGTGGGTGAAGACGACGGAACGCATGTCTGCGTTTGGCCTGCTGGTGTTCATTTTCTCCCAGTCGTTGCTGTTGTCCATGAAGCTCTCACGCGCTTACGTCAACGAAGAGAAGCTGTCCGCAGCGCTAACGGAGATGAACAGCGGGCTTTATGAGAAAATTAAGGAGCGTACCGGCGATTTAGAGCAGGCTTACGAGGCGTTGGTTCTGACGAATGGCGAGCTGTCGCGGATGGTGACGTCACGCAGTCATCTGATCAGTAACATTTCCCACGATTTGGGCACGCCGCTGACGACGATTCAAGGATACCTGGAGGCGATCCTGGACGGGCTGGTCGATACGGAGGAGCAGCGGGAGCGGTACTTGCGCATCATTCACAGCAAAGTGATCGGGATGGACCGGTTAATCGAAGATTTATTCCAGCTATCGCAGCTGGAGGCGAGGCAGGTCGAATTCAAGAAGCAGCCGCTCACGACCGAACGTCTGATCGAGAGGCTGTACCAGCGCTATGAGCTGGACGCGAGGAACGCGGATATTCATTATACGCTGTCGATACGCGGAGAGGCGGCGCAAGCGGGGACATTTTCCACTGTAAACGTCGACGTGGAGCGCTTGCATCAGGTGTTCGGCAATCTGGTGGCGAACGCAATTAAATTTACGCCGTCCGGCGGCATGATCCAAGTCGATATGATCGATAACGGTGCAGAAATGAAGGTTCGCGTCCTCGATACGGGCGAAGGAATTGGCGAAGACGATCTGCCGTATGTGTTCGACCGGTTCTATACGAGCAACAAGTCGCGCAATTCCGTTACGGGGGGCAAGGGTCTCGGGTTGTCTATCGCCAGGGAGATCGTCGAGGTTCACGGAGGGCGTATTTGGATCGAGCACACAGCCAAGGGGCAAGGTACGATCATCTGCTTCTCGCTTCCGGCAGAAAAGGCTTGACCGCCAGCCATTATTTGCCTATTCTAAACAGTAACAGCGGGACTTTGGGATTATGTTTCGGACGGTGATGGCATGTCGGCTCAAAAAATTATGATTGTCGAAGATGACCCCGAAATTCGGGATGTAATCCGTCTTTATTTGGAGAAGAACGACTACGACGTCGTTTGGGCGGGTAATGGAACGGATGCGGTCCTGTTGGCTGAAGCCGAGCAGCCGGATCTGGCCATTCTAGACGTGCTGCTGCCGGGAAAAGACGGCTTCGAGATATGCCGGGAGCTGCGGGCGGTATCGTCGGTTCCGATCCTGTTTCTGAGCTGCAAGAAAGAAGAGTCCGACAAAATCCATGCGCTTAACTTGGGCGGCGACGATTATATAACGAAGCCCTTCTCCCCTAACGAGCTGATTGCCAGGGTGCGCGCGCATCTGCGCAGACCGTTCATGACGGGCGGCGAAACGGCTGAATCGGCTTCGGCCAAACTGGCGTTCGGGTCTATCCGCATCGACCGGGCCAGCCGGGTGGTGAAGGTAAACGGTCAAGACGTGCAGCTTTCCCGCAAGGAATTCGACTTGCTGCATTATCTTGCTTCGCGGCCGGAGCAGACGTTCACGCATGAGCACCTCTTCCGCGAGATTTGGGGGCAGGAATGCTTCAACGACACCCGTACGATTATCGTACATGTCAGCAACCTGCGCAAGAAGATCGAACCGGACCCTTCGAATCCTCGATATATTATCAATGTGCACGGGGTCGGGTATAAATTCGCGCATCCCGGCGGAACTTACCACTAACATACAGCTGAGCGCGAGCTTGCCGCGACGAAGAAAGGGGAATGGATATGGAAGTGAATATTACGGAAGCGTCAATGACGCATTCCAAGGAAGACGGTTATTTGGGACGCGTCGTGTTCGGGGTGACCGGACAGCAATCCGCTTACGAGCTGACGCTCCAGAGCAAGAACGCTCGCGATTGGTCCTACAGCTTAAGCTTTACCGCAAGCTCGGGCAAGGAAGAAGACATCTATGTCGTGGAATCGCGGCTGGAAGAAGACGATGAGCTGTTCGACGCCCTGGTTGATGCCGCGATGCAAAATTTGCAATCGTAGAAGAACGAATGCCTGTTATCGCGGAAATAGGCTGCGGCCAAGACAGGAGAAGAAAGATCGCAGCAGCGTTCGCTCTATGGGGCGATACGCGCGCGATCTTTTTTGCGATTTTACCCATTAAAAGGAATTGCGTGAAGGAGGGGATTGCGTGAAGTCCAAATTTGAGATCGTCTTGCTGGTGCTCTCGCTGACATTTATGTTATCGTTGACGGCTTGTTCACAAGGGAAGATCAAGCCTCCGGATACACCGGCAAACAAGGAAACGCCGGAATCGGCCGAGCGGGAGAGCGGGAAGAACGCTTCGGTCGAGGTGTTGGCTGAAGGGCTGCGGACGCCTTGGGCGCTCGATTTTCAGGGGAGTACGATGTATGTCAGCGAGCGGGAAGGAACGATCGCGAAGATCGAGGGAACGTCGGTCAAGCGGCAAGAGGTGCGTCTCCGGAAGCCGCTTCTTTCGGAAGGAGAGGGCGGTTTTCTCGGCTTCGTGCTCGCCCCAGACTTCACCGTGAGTAAACTGGCCTTCGCCTATCATACTTACAAGGATAACGGGACGGTTTGGAACCGGGTCGTCGTTCTGAAGGAGAACGCGGACGGTTGGACGGAGCAGCAAGCGCTGCTGGAGCGTATCCCGGGCTCGCTCAACCATAACGGGGGAAGATTGGCTCTCGGTCCGGACAAGCAGCTGTACGTGACGACGGGAGATTCGAATGTGC
This sequence comes from Paenibacillus sp. JCM 9796, assembly GCF_055379675.1. Lineage (NCBI taxonomy): Bacteria > Bacillati > Bacillota > Bacilli > Caryophanales > Paenibacillaceae > Paenibacillus > Paenibacillus sp. JCM 9796. The sequence continues at coordinate 1,408,026 of NZ_AP043723.1, read as the reverse complement.
CTGATTTGGCGCAGGACCTCAGCAGCTTGGCCGGAAAAATATTACGGATGACGCCGGACGGTCAAATTCCAAAAGATAACCCTTTTCCCGAATCGTATGTGTACTCGTACGGACATCGCAATTCGCAGGGGATTGCGTGGACGTCAGACGGGGCGATGTACGCTTCGGAGCACGGGCCTTCGGGCTCGCCGGCAGGGCACGACGAAATGAATCGGATTCAGGCGGGCGCCAATTACGGTTGGCCGCTTGTCATCGGTGACGAGAGGCGTGAAGGGATGCTCCCGCCCTTGTATCATACAGGTCGCGAAGCCATAGCCCCGTCCGGAATTGCAATAGGCGGGAACGGTCCCGTCTATGTGGCTGCTTTGCGCGGAGAAGCGCTGTTCCGCTACGAACCGGAGACGAAGTCGATAAATGCCGTCCTGCAGCATGCAGGGCGTCTCCGGGACGTGAAGGTTCATGGCGGGTATGTGTATGTATTGACGAACAATACGGACGGGAGAGGCGTGCCGAAGGCGGGCGACGATCGCTTGATGAGGATGAAGGAGTAGACGTCGTTCCTCGTCCGATATGTAGATGCCCATCATCCGGTCGTTGATGTTTTTATGGAGATGGCATCGGCCCTCTCTGGTATAATAAATAGCGAACCAGATAAAGAGAGTGGAGTGGACGCAAGCGATGATCCGATTAGTTGCATTCGATGTAGACGGCACGCTGCGGGATCGGGACCAATTGCCCGAATCGACGCGGACGGCGCTGAAGCAGTTGAAGGAAAGAGGGATCGCCCTCGCTTTATGCACGGGAAGGAGCGAATATGAGATGGCATCGCTCCGCGAGGAGCTCGGCATCGATTGGGCGATCACCTGTAACGGCAGTCATGTCGGGCATCGGGGGAAGACGTTGTCCGGTACCCCGTTCGCGCGGACGACGGTGGAAGGGTGGCTGACGGAGGCGGAGCGGTTAAACCATACGCTGTTGTTGTACGGGGCAAACGGTTTGTATACGAACCGGGAGAACGCCCCGTTGTTCCGGCGCGCGCAGCAGGAGATCGGCTTCATGGAGCCGACGTTAATCGATTCGGCGAGCGGCGAGCTGCCGGAAATTTACCAGAGCATTATCTTCTGCGGGGAAGAAGAGGAGTCTTTCTATACGGGAGCGGAGCGTGACGGCTTTTACGTTCATCGCTGGCGGACGTGGGCGGTCGATCTGAATCCGAGCGGCATGAACAAAGCGATCGGCCTGCGGATGCTGATGGATCATCTGGCGATCGCCCCCGAAGAAACGGCCGCCTTCGGCGACGGCCTGAACGATTTGGAAATGATCGCATCCGTCGGCATGGGCATCGCGATGGGCAACGCCTGCGAGGAACTGAAGGAGCGGGCTCGCTTCGTCACGAAGCCGCTGCACGAAGATGGCATCGCGTATGCGGTGGAGAAGTGGATATTGCCCGCATGAAATACATCCGGGATTTGTTGGTGCTCGCCGTCGCGGCGACTCGCCGCTCATCCGCCAATTGCGGTATCGGCTCGACGAAGCGGGGGGTGTACTTCTTTTTGCTTGGGCGGGCGTGATGTTCCTCGGGATGTTCGCGGTGTTTCCCAAGGAGAAGGGCTGCATCGATTTTGCGATGTTCTCGTGCTGCCGGTTTGCGGCGGCTTCAGCTCCTTGCTTAGAGCAATTCCCGGGGCGAAAAAGGTGCTGCAGCGGACGAACGGCGGCGAACCGCAGGCAGGGCTTGGCTTGATTTCAGATGCTGGATGCACAATAGCGGAACTATGAGATGATGATGCGCTGCTAGTCCGGCTGCAAATCCGGATCGGCACGACTAACATCTCGCAGTTCCGCTGTTTATGTTTGAAGAGGACATATGCTTTTGGCAGTAGCCTACAGGATATCGATGATCGTCTATTTGGTTAAAGCCCGTTTTAAAAATTTTTTTAGCGTTTTGAACCGGCTCGATTTTATGGCAGAGAAAGCAATAGAAATATAAGTCGCTTGTCATAAACAGCTCTCCTAATGAATGCTTGCATCATGATGGTTCCTAGATTTTAAATCATGCTCATTTTTATAAAATATGCTTCACGCCATTAAACATTCACAAACAACATAGGATTAATGCTATAATGACGGGTAACCGAGCCCTTCTCTCGGCCTATTACATAAATGTTACGGATCGTTGCAGCAAGGGGGGCGCATCTTGTTCTCATCTGTTCTTGATTTGCCTATATTTAAAGATATCGATATCCGGGACGAGTCTTTTGTGCTGTCCAGGTTTACGGAACGAAATTATGCGAGCGAGCAGGTTGTTTTTTTTCAAGGCGATGAAGGTCACGAGATGTATATCATCAAATCAGGCGCGTTAAAAATTTACCAGGAGCATGAATACAAGCAGATTATTCTCGCACACCAATTTCCAGGCGAAACCCTTGGCGAACTTGAGGTGCTTCATCACGACAATCGCCGGCTTGCTTCAGCCGCAACCATAGAAAAAACGACGTTATGGATGATAAAAAAGCCTCAGCTCGAGGAGATCATCTATGCTTTTCCGCAAATCATGCGCAGATTGTTCTATGTGATCAGTGAGCGCCTTCGCCAAGCGAACAGAAAAATCGAGTACCTTGCCTTTCTGGACGCCCGTGTTCGAGTGGCGAATCTTCTTCTTGATTTATATACGAATTTTGGCGTTGAAACGGAAGAAGGATACATGATTAATTGGAAGATCACCCAACAACACTTTGCCGATATGATCGGCATCGGTCGTGAAAGTGCTACGCGGGCGCTGCATGAATTTCAGGACGGCGGCTTGATCCGTATGCAAAATAAGCATTTCATCATTATCGACTTGCACGGGTTAAAATCCCTTACCGGCCCGGATCGCGATACATCCGAATGGAGACAATGGCACTCCTGCCATAACGCCTTTCCGTAGGGGGAAGCGAAAAGCCGCACTAACGTCAATAAATTACACCAAAGAGTATAATTTTAGTTCTCTAAAATGAATGGACAGTTCTTTATAATGGACAATATAAACATGCAGTTCCTGCCAAATGAATGCCTGCAAAAGGAGAAAAATGATGAAAAAAGCATGGTGGAAAGAGTCCGTCGTCTATCAAGTTTACTGGCGAAGCTTCTATGATTCGGATGGGGACGGGTATGGAGATCTGGAAGGCGTCATTCATAAATTGGACTACATCCAACAGCTGGGCGTCGATGTCATCTGGTTAAATCCTGTTTATGGATCGCCGGATAAAGATAACGGATACGATATCTCCGACTACAATATCATTATGGAAAAAGCCGGCACCATGGAAGCTTGGGAGAAACTTCTCGAAGAAGTTCACCGAAGAGGCATGAAGCTCATCATGGACTTAGTCGTTAACCATACTTCCGATCAGCATCCGTGGTTCCTGGAATCCAGGTCCTCGACGCATAACCCGAAGAGGGATTGGTATATATGGAGGGACGGCAAGAACGGGAAGGCGCCTAACAACTGGCGGTCTTACTTTTCTCCGTCGACCTGGGAATGGGATGAATTAACCGGCCAGTACTACTTTCATTCGTTTGCGGTGGAGCAGCCGGATCTGAATTGGGAGAACGCCGAGCTGCGCGAAGAAATCTATAAGATGATGAGATATTGGCTGGACAAGGGTATAGATGGCTTCCGGTTGGACGCCATTGCGCTGTTGGCGAAACCCAAAGACTTCCCCGATGCGGAGAATCCGCAAGATATCCGGTATTTGACCAATAATCCGGGCTTGCATACGTTTCTGCAAGAAATGAATGCCCGGGTGTTTAAGGACTACGATATTTTAACGGTGGGAGAAGCCGCTTTCGTAGGACCTGAGGAAGGATTGAAGTATGTAGCCGAAGACCGGCACGAACTGCATACCTTGTTTCACTTCGAGGTTTGCGACGAAATGCCGGATTGGGACATGCTGCGCTTTAAGAGCATTCAACGTCGCTGGTACGAAGGTCTCTGGGGAAGAGGCTGGAATTCCCAATTTCTGAACAATCACGATCATACCCGCCAAGTGACGCGCTACGGAAATGATGGCCAGTACCGCGTGGAATCGGCGAAGCTGCTCGCCACGATGCTCCATACGCTGCCCGGCATCCCTTACATTTATCAAGGGGAAGAGATAGGCATGACCGGCGTAGAGTTCCCTTCGATCGAGGATTACGACGATATTGCGATGAAAAATAAGTATGCGGAGGAAGTAGGCAAGGGCAGGGATCCCGCAGAGGTGCTTCAAAGCTTGAAAGCGTTAAGCCGGGATAATTCACGGACTCCGATGCAATGGGATGACAGTGAGCACGCAGGGTTTACGAAAGGCACGCCTTGGATTAAAGTGAATCCGAATTATAAAGAAATCAATGCCCGACGCGATGTTAATGATCCTCATTCGATCTATGCCTACTACCAGAAATTAATCTCGTTAAGAAAACATCATGAAGTGATGGTTTACGGCGAATATGAGGATCTTACGCCGCATGATGAACACCTTTATGTCTATACTCGCCGCTTAGAGGACATCACATGGCTCGTGATGCTCAATCATTCCGATCGTCCGCATTCCTTTGCCTGGCCTGCGGGCTATGAAATGCGGAGCCGGCAATTGATACTTGCCAACTATGGCGACGACGTTAAGGAAGAAGAGCCGCTTTCCGTGGTGACGCTTCGTCCGCACGAGGCCCGCATCTATCAAATCGGTTGATGCGATCCATAAAGCGAATAATTCCAAAAAGGATCCGCCGGCGGATCCTTTTTTGGGTTGAACGCTCGTGCCTCCATTCGACGGACTGGGAAGGCCCCCAATTCGCCTCGCTTTTGCATATCCCGATCGATCAGGAAATAAAAATGATCATCGTCCGCCGTTCTCCTTGCCCCGATTAATAGCCCGTAATCGGTATCCACGACTTCAAAACGCGGGGCACTCCTGCCCGGGCAGCTCGGGTTTATCCTCCGGTTAGTTAATGATATCATTTTGTAAGAACCTTTTCCCCGGTAACGACCTTAACGATTGACAGAGGGTCACAGCTATAGGTACGATAGTTTTATACCGAGTACGAGAAGTATGCAGCACCCAATTGCGGCAGTGACCGATACTGCGGGTTGTATAGAAAGCGGACAGCTGTAGAAACGGGTAAGCGCTTAAAAGATATACGGAAGGAAGAACAACTATGCAGCTAAAGAACATTGAGGCGTTTTTAAAAATTGTTGAAAAAGGGAGTTTTTCTGCAGCCGCAGATGCTTTATATATTAGCCAACCCACCATCAGTGTTCGGATCCAACAGCTCGAACAACAACTGAATACCCCGTTGTTTCAACGGATCAACGGGAGAAGGGTGGAGTTGACGCAAGCCGGGGAAAAAATTTTCCCCTATTTAAACGAAAGTTTCAAGCTGATCGAAAAAGCGTATGAAGAACTGCAAGAAATACCTGTGCAGAGGAAGAAACTGCGAATATCCTGCCCCAATCATATGGGGGTAGAAATCATGCCGGAAGTACTAAAAGTTTTATATGAATGTTATCCAAACTTTGAATTTCCCGTTAAAATCAATCCAACAGATCTTGTCGTCAAAGATATTCGTTGTGATGAAGCCGATGTTGGATTTGGTTACATTCAGGTAGAAGAAAACTATTCTGACATCTGTATGATCAAAATTGCCAACGAACAAAATATTCTCGTTTGCGCACCTGATCACCCTTTGACACAATTGGAAAAGGTTGTTCCGTCCGATTTAAGCAATCAACGTATTATCGTATACAATCGTGAATTTTATGCAACGCAAATGGTAGAGCAGTTTCTGGAAAAAAACCAACTAAAAGATTATAAGGAAGTCGAGATCAGTAACATCGGATGGTTAAAGATGATGGTTCGAAAAGGTATGGGAATTGCATTTTTACAGGAAGTTATCGTTCGGGAAGAGCTGAATAACGGTACTATTGTAAAACTTAATCTTCGCAAATCGCTTCCCCCCACACCCATTTACTTACTCTTCCATTCATCGGTAGACCAGAAAATGAAAGATACCATCATTGAAACGTCAAAAAATTTATTTTCTAAGTATTAAACAAAAGGGGATTCTAAAGCCATATAATGGCACTTGTTAAAATGAGAGAAAATGCGAGAACATAGACTATACTCCAACTAGCGATACGCAGCGGGCTTAACTGAATCATGGAGGACATTAAACCGAGCGTACCGCTAAAAGGCCCCATAAAAAATGTCATAACGGCACCGCCAAGTAAGGCAACCGCTATCTGGTCGGTTGAAATTCCCAGAACGTCTGCTGTCATCGACTGAGCTAATAAGTTGATAACGACAATCGGATGCATACCAACAAAAGATAAAAATAAAATAAAAAGCGGGAGAAGAAATACAAAAAAATGAATACCAATTAAATCATGCAATTCGATAAATAGTTGATTAACCAAACGGTCGTTTCCTGAAAAGCGAAGTGCCTCCGCAAAGAACCCGGCGCTTAAAAAAACAGCGAACGACTCGCTCATATCAGGCATTTTATGCTTAAAGTGATGTTTGGCTTTATACCAGAACTCAGGGCCCTTTTGGCGGAGCAGGCACCAAATCCCGGCAAAGGGAAAGGTCAACAAGGTAACGACGACCACTAAGCCTAATGACGAAATGCTATCGATGTATACCACCAAAAATAGGAGAATGACAATCGCAGCCGTGATTTCAAGTAACATACGACGAACGGAAGAGTGTTCCTCAACGGCTGCAGGTGATAGAGCAGCGGCCGTTTCCTCATGGGTATCATGGGTAACCTGCAGTTGTCTGTTGCCTTCGATCACACTGAAAATGATCCAATTTAAAACCAACGCAACTAAACTGATCACAAAAAGCAAAGGGAAAATATGTGCCCAACGAACTTGGGTCACATGAAGAACAACTCCCACAATTCCGGAAAAAGGAGTCCATATAATAGGCAAAGAATAGCCTTGAATAATGCAACAGGCTAAAAAACGTTTGCGATTTTCAATTGGCCAAGCATCCACAACCGATTTCACGCTGGAGTGGACGATTGGAATAGTAGCCATGTTCAAGAAAGATCCAAGAAAATAGGATAACGTTGTGATTGCCCGATACAATTGAGAAACGGATTTAATTTTTCCATCAAATAACCGTTTAAAAGCCTCTCCGTATCCTGCGACCTGGATAGGTATAGACAATAAAGGAACAATCGCAAACAGAGAAAGCAAATAGAGCATATCGCCGTGAAGCTTCACATAAGAAAGAACATCAATTCCTTTATTCCAAACCATCGAGGTCCCTGCGGCCAAGAACGTTATTGAGATGAGTTTGCTCGAAAGTTTGCAAGAGGAAAGTGAAATAACGATCGACAACATCGACACAAGAGCCAGTATAATCCGTAAATCCTTCCACGCGATCAACTGATCCGCGATAAATAGCATGACGGCCAGTGTAAAAACAATAGATTTCATGTAAAAGGATAAGTGCTCTGTTTTCATACGCTTCCCTTTCTTGCAGTTTGTATCAACCAACCCCTGCACTCCTGAGTTTATCATAGCGGAAATAGAAAAGCTTCTTTGGCAGAAAGCAAAGAAGCTAATCTTTATGATCCGAAACGTAACCATACCCTGGTCTTATTCCATAGCTTACAACCACGGAGAAACAGTAACTAACAACGGAGATGGTTCTCCTTCTCCTCCGGCCGTTCTTAAAGCTAAATCCGTATCGGATAATTTATAATTATGGGAATTCATGATACGAAGAGGAAATTTTCCAGAAGAGATAAACTCCACTGCCATTTGGACGGATTTATGACTATGTCCACGAACTCCTTTTACGGTCAACGTTTTATTGTAAATGATATCCAGATCGAATTCATTGAAAAGCTGATGTTTCAACGCTCCCAATAAAACAGTCCCCCGTGTCTTGGCAACCTTTAGAGAGGAAACCGCCGGTTCCTGTCCTCCGCTGGTTACGTCGATGACCAAATCGGCCATTTTTCCAGCGGTTATTTCTTTTACTCTTTGGACCAAATCCTCTGTGGAGACATTGATCGTATAATCCGCACCTAATTCACGAGCGAGTTCCAATCGTTTTTGACTGCTGTTTCTTCCAGTGACAATGACGATTTCGGCTCCGGCTGCCTTGGCTGCCAGAGCGCAAGCAAGTCCCTGTTGACCAGGCCCTTGTATAACAACCACGTCTCCAGGTCCAACACCGCCGATGATTCTCATCCACTCAAATCCGTTAGATAAAGGTAAGGTCAGGGCTGCTTCAACGCTCGCAACATGGTCAGGGATTTTGTGGATGACGGCCTGCGGATGCAGATACATATATTGACTGAATCCGCCATAGAGAGCTGGTTTGGCGCTCAACGGAGCAGCACCATATCGAATACCGCCTAATGCCGGGTTGGTCTCGGGACATAACCGGTAATAACCGGAACGGCACGATTCGCATTGCCCGCATGGAATGTATTCCTCCATCGCCACACGGTCTCCTGCTTTCACTCCCCACCGTTTGGAAGCCTTATCGCCAATTTTATCGATATGGCCGATGACATGATGTCCTAAAATCATCGGCTCTTTTAGGCTCTTGTAGTAGGATACATCCGTTCCGCAAACGCCGACGATTTCTACCTTTAGAATCCCGCTGTCGGATTCCACATGAGGTAAGTCTAATTCTTGAATTTCTGTATGTTTGACATCGGTCGCCACTGCGGCCCATGTTTTTTCGCTCATTCATTCCACCTCCCATAAATTCACAACGCATATATTTACTATGATTTGGCGGTGCTGCATTTCTAGATTAAACAGCCTCAAAATCTTTTTCAGCTAACTGTAAGGCGTCCTTCGCCCCTTCATGAAAAGGAATCCCCTTGGGAAGCAGTACAGACGCAGCACGAACCTTATGGCTTTCGGGATCCAATCCTGGTAACGGTTCCCCGTTTTCTAAACTTTTCACAGCGTTTAGCAGGCAACGGCGGGCTTTAATAATGGCAGTGTCGCTCGTTCCCAATTTTTCTTGTGAACGATCCACAACAGGTCCTGCACTCACTTGGACGGCATGATCCTCCATGCCGACACCGAAAATGCCGGCAAACGATTCGCCTCGCTTTTGCATATCCCGATCGATGAGGAAATGATTATCCGGATTGGCTTGTGTCAGGAAAGTGCCTGGAATTAACAGGGGGTGAATGCCTGCACCGGATTTCATCTGTTCAATTTCCTGTTCGGTCAGATCACGCCCCGGCGTCCAACTCCAGCTCCACACCCAACAATTTTCATCATCAATGGGCACCCAGGCATGCCCGCCGCGCGGAGCACCGCCGAAAGGAGGAATCATCGTGTACCAAGGCATAATAAACTGTGTAATCCTCCAATAAAAATGATCATCGTCCGCCGTTCTCCTTGCCCCGATTAATAGCCCGTAATCGGTATCCACGACTTCAAAACGCGGGGCAGCGTCTTGAGATAATAAGGACGTACTCTTACTCTTGCTGGAAACCCCCAAGCCGCCAACCGACCCCGAATGAAGGATGGATACATGACTGGAATCAATACCACCTTCCAACGCCTGAAAGTAATTGCATTGTTGAATTTTTTTCGAAATATACCGCTGACTATCGGAAACCAACATCCACTCCTGCTCAGGCAGCTCGGGTTTATCCTCCGGTTTCCCCATATATGTCCAAATCACACCACCGCGTTCCTCACAAGGGTACGATTTAATTTTGATATTCTGTTTAAAATTGCTTTCCGGCGGTTCGGACGGCAAATCGACACAGTTTCCGGCCGTATCGAATTTCCATCCGTGATAGGCGCATCGAAGGCCGCATTCTTCATTCCGGCCATAAAACAGGGATACTTTTCTATGTGGACAATACTCGTCAACTAGACCTATTTTCCCGGTAGTGTCACGGAAAGCGATTAATTCCTCGCCTAACAGCTTGACCCGTACAGGCGGACAATCCGGATAAGGAAGCTCCTCGATCATAAGCGCAGGAATCCAGTATCTTCTCAGCGTCTCTCCCATAGGTGTTCCGGAACTCGTTTTTGTTAAGGTTTGGTTGTCTTGAAAAGATAACATGTTCAATTCCCTCCTGGGTTTGATGTTTGATAATCACATTGTCACGCAACAGGAGAGCGTTTTCAAATTGATTGTTTCTATCCTACCCATACAAAACGTTAATAATATCATTTTGTACTATTTATGTTTTATATAGCTTACATTAAAATCATTAATTTGAAAGGCTAGGAATGTTATATATATAATCAAAGTGTGAACAATGACGTGACTGAAGTAATCGTATGATTTTAATGAAAGAGGGTTAGCACATGATGAATGATAAGGAATTCGAAGAACTGATTTTGAAATGTTATAGAGGGAGAACCGTTGCGATACTCGGTTATCAAGAACATGAAGGACGGCAGCGGGCAGGCTTTTTAAAAAAACATGGAATCGATGTCGTTATTGGCCTTCGACTCGGCGATGAATACTGGGAACAAGCCGAAAGAGACGGTTTTACGGTGTTGCCCGTTTGGGAGGCGGCGGAACAAGCTCAAGTAGCTCAAGTCTGGTAATATTCAAGAGAATACATATAAAAAAGAGTGCAAATCAGTCAATTGTTGCAGGATAGGGGGGGCCATAGTGCCCCCCCTTTATTTACTTCAGGAAGATGGAAGACAAAAAGAGTCACCGGCAGGTGACTCGCTTAACTTTTCTTATGTTAAGACGAATTAAGAAATTTTTTGAGCCTCTACAAGAAGGGCCGTTTCCTTGGTATCGACCTTATCCGCCACTGTTTTTTTCTCCACTTTTATGAGGATTGTAGCTATTGCACCTAATAATGGGCCTGCAGCCAACGTCAAAAAACAATAAAAATAATTTTGTGTAGCATCAATGACAGCGCCTACAGCTAATGGGGCTGTTAAGGAACCAATTTGCCACATTCCATTCACTAATCCTGATGTCGTCCCTACAAGTCTCCTGTCTACCAAATTATAAATGATGGTTTGTAAGACAGGGTAAAAGGCATAGACACAGATTCCCATCATTGGAGCTATGAAGTATAAAATCGATATATTTTGATTAGCTCCAAACCACGATAATACGGGAACTGCCAACAGAAGGATACCAACAGCTAAAGATTTACGATCTAAATAGTCTGACAAGAATCCGGTGAGGGGCTTACACAATAGAGCAGCGGTTCCAAAGAGGGACATAATGGCACCGGCTTCTACAAGAGACAGATGCAATGATTTAATAAGATACGTATTTGCCCATGTGGCTGTTCCCACAGTAGCCCACTGTCCGCCTAAACCTGCTATACCCATTAAAATAATATTTTTATTTTTTAATAGGGAAACAATATCATGCCAACTTGTACTTTGTTTTTTGGAAATTTGATGGACGGGGGTACGTTCCTTGAGTAAAAAATATCCCAATATTAAGCCAATGAAAGGCAGCGAACCGGTTATTAAAAAGGCTGTACGCCAGCCAAATCCATGGGCGACTGAGGGCACAAACAAATTGACCAATGAAATACCAAAGGAGGTGGAAGTCATGAAAAAGCCCATTGCAGCCCCGCGTCTTTTTTCAGTAAACCAATCTGTAATAGCCACGATACCAGCTGAAAAGATAGCTCCGGAACCCATTCCCGCAATGAATCTAACTATAAAGGCAAGGCCGTAACTATGAACAAACGACGTTAAAATGGTGAAAAAACCGGTTATGAAAAAGGAAGTGAGTAACATTTTACGATATCCATATTTGTCTGTTAAATACCCGCCTGGAACCTGAGTAATGACATATCCGAGATAAAAAGCTGTCATTAAGCTTCCGGCTTGAGCTGCATTTATACCAAGGTCTTTGGATGCTAGTGGTATAATTGGAGCCCATGCCATTCTGTCCATATAAGAAAATAAATAAGCCAAAAACGCAATAAATAAAACCTTTATAGCAGATATCACTTCTTTGTTCATTTTTTCAAACCTCCTATTTTAGGTAGAACTAATTTCCAGGGCGGCTCGTTTGATCCATGAGATGCGTGCTAGTGTATGAGACCTTTATTTAGATAACGCTTACAAAACAGCGCTTACAAGCAGAATCACCTTCTCTCAACATACGAATCATTCCATATTTTCGAACAGCTACAACATTATTAGCTATTGGTTATTTATTTTAAGATTATGTAATATGAAGTCATTTTACAAATTGATTGTTTCTATGAAACCCATTAATATCATTAATGCGGTCAGCCTGCAGCTCCGTAGTATTTTCAAGTTACGAAAAGGTTTCAGGCAACATGAAACAGCCTTGGTTCAGTGGAATACCGGACCAAGGCTGCTTCGAGCATTTTTCAGTTATAAAACGGTCTGCTTGACGGGGGGAACATCCGAATACCGAAGCCGGCTTGAAGCTGCCCAGGGCTTTTATAATGTTCGGGTCTTGACTAGTGACGCCTTCGGCTCCAGGTTTACAAAAATTTTCTGTTATGCTTCTTCCCGTCGTAGCTGAACAACACGGGCTTTTCCTCGATCGTCGTCTCGAGATGCACCGGTTTGCCCCAGAGCCGATGAATGTACGGGAGCGTCCGTTCGACATATTTCAAATCGAGCTCTATGCCCTCATAGTTGTGCTGCAAGTACAGCTCGCCCGTCCGGTTGAAGTCGCCGTCCTGCACGACAATGTACGGGAAGCCGCCGTTGACCCGGGAGTAGACGAGCTGATCGCGGATGTTTTCCCACGACTTATCGGTAATTTTCCATTCCGGCCCCTTCTTCTCGAACACATACAGGTCCAGATCGTCGCAAAGCTGCTTTGTCATGTAGTTGCGAATGAACGAAAGATCGGAATCGAATTCCCGCACCTCGAAAATTTTATCCCGTCCCCGACCGGGCTCCCGGCCTAACCGTTCCCGTTCTTCCTGGGTCGGATGATCCCACCGCCGCTCGATGTCCTCGAATATTTTCAGGCCCAGGTAGTACGGGTTCAGGCTGTGCCGCGAGGGGATGACAACCGACGAGTTCAGCTTGGAATACTCGATCGTTTCCGCGTCCGTTAAGTCCAGCGCCCGCATAATGCGTTGATGCCAGTAAGATGCCCAGCCTTCATTCATGATCTTGGTCTCCAGCTGCGGCCAGAAGTACAGCATCTCGTCGCGCAGCATGGTCAGAATATCGCGCTGCCATTCTTTGAGGTAAGGGGAGTACTCCTCGATGAACAGCAGCAAGTCTTTCTCCGGTTTGGCCGGGAACTTCGAGGGAGCCTCCTCGGCCTTGGACTGGGGCTTCTTCGGTTTATCCAGATCCCACAGATCCTCGTAGCCGAACGTTCGTTCTTTCCGCTCCTTGGCGGGAGCGCGATCCGCTTCGGCAGCGCCGATACCGCGGTACGGCTTGGTAAGCGACGGATCGACGTGCTCCTGAATCGCCAGAACGGCGTCGATGAACTGCTCGACCTCCTCGTTGCCGACCTCGATCTCGTACTGCCGGATGCGCTCCGCCGTTGCGGCCATGCTCTCGACCATGTTGCGGTTCGTTTTGGAGAAGCGGAAATTGTTCTTGAAGAAGTCGCAGTGCGCGAGTACGTGGGAAACGATCAGTTTGTTCTGAATGAGCGAGTTGCCGTCAAGCAGGAAGGCGTAACACGGATCGGAATTGATGACGAGCTCGTAAATTTTGCTGAGCCCGAAATCGTACTGCATCTTCATTTTATGAAACGTTTTGCCGAAGCTCCAGTGACTAAAGCGGGTAGGCATTCCATAAGCGCCGAACGTGTAGATGATGTCCGCCGGACAAATTTCATACCGCATCGGGTAATAGTCAAGCCCGAAACCGTCGGCGATTTCGGTAATTTCGGCAATGGCATACTCCAGCTGCTTCATATCGTCGCTAGTCATTGCGCCAGGCTCCCCTCCAATCGTTTCGGGAAGAAGGTGCGCAGCGCTTTATACACTTCGCCCTTCTCGCGAATGACATAATGAACAAATTTCGGGTCATGCAGGTTCCGGTAAGCCGACATCAGCGTACTGCTGCGGTTATACTGGTTGACCTCGCCGTAGCCGAACAAATTGCATCGCTTGACGAGCTCGGTGATCAGCTTTACGCAGCGTTCGTTATCGGAAGTCAAATTATCGCCGTCGGAGAAATGGAACGGATAGATGTTGTAACGGGCCGGCGGGAAGCCGCGATCAATCAAATCGACTGCCAGCTGATAAGCTGAGGAGCAGATCGTGCCGCCGCTTTCTCCTTTGGTGAAAAATTCTTCCTCCGTTACGATCTTAGCCTCCGTATGATGCGCGATAAAGACGATTTCGACATGCTCATATTTCGTCCGCAGGAAGCGGGTCATCCAGAAGAAAAAGCTGCGGGCGATATATTTTTCGAAGGACCCCATACTGCCGGAAGTATCCATCATCGCAAGAATCAAAGCGTTCGATTGCGGGGTAACAATTTCCTCCCACGTGCGAAACCGCAGGTCGTCCGGACTGATGCGATGAATCCCGGGGGAGCCATCGCGGGAATTTCGCCGCAAGTTCTCCAGGATGGTGCGCTTTTTATCGATATTGGACATGATGCCTTTCTTGCGTACATCGTTAAAAATAATTTCCTTGCTGACGACGTTTTCCTTTTCTTTTTGCTCCAGGTTCGGAAGCTCCAGCTCGTCGAACAGCATCGTCTGCAGTTCTTCCATCTGAACTTCGGCATCGTAGTAGTCTTCTCCGGGCTGGTCGCCTGCGCCTTCTCCTTTGCCGGGTCCTTGAGCGGCTTGCGGGTCTACGCCGAGAACGTCTCCGACCTGGCTGTCACCTGTCCCTTGGCCGACATGTTTACTCTTGTTGTAATTGTAACGAAAACGATATTCGTCCAGACTGCGGATGGGCACCTTGACGATTTGCTTGCCGTCGGACATGACGATGCTTTCATCGGTAACGAGATCGGGCAAATTTTGCTTGATGGCATCGCGGACTTTTTGCTGGTGCCGCGTCTGATCTTGGTAGCCTTTACGATGCAGCGACCAATCCTCGCGGGATACGGTAAACATAGGTTCTGACATGCGGGACACCTCCTCAAAGTTTTGCGTAGCAAAACGATTTCGTAAGCTTAGGAAACCGGCATCGAAAGCGTGGGCGTTACTTCGTCCAAGCGTGATTGGTGAAACTAAAAAAAGTGCTTATTACTAAATATATTCAAGCAGGACGGGGATATGTGAGTGGGGATCCGTCTAATTTTGAGCCCTATTCTCATGCTGCAAGCCGCAGATCGTTCATGTATGCAGGCTGTATGCCGCTGCAAATAAAATCGAGAAGGAGCTGTGCAATCCGCCAGCCCCTTCACCTTCAATTATTTCTAGCTGTCGTGTTATCTTTGACGTCGGAGATAAAATAATAACGGGAATAAGATACCTCCTTCTGCTTATTGCACCTGACCAGCCAACTTGTACACTTTTTGGTCAGATGAAAAGGAGCTCGAACGAGCTCCCTCAACATTTCGCCTTCGGATTGTCCGGAAAGAAGACTTTTCACATGAAGAATGGATGATTAGATGACGATGGCAACGGAAACGATGACCAAAAGGATAAAGAGAACAAGGATGACGCCAGTCGACGTGAAACCACCAAAACCTATGTTACTCATACTTTTCACCTCACTTTACTCGAACTGGATCTGATTTCCTCCGGTTAACAAAACCACAAAATAAACAGGACAAGGAATTGTGTCTGTCGTTACGACTACCCGTCGTATAACCTGCACGGCTTCCTGCTGGATGTCCTGTCTGCAATGCTTCCTTCCGCTCCAGCTACTGCATTCTATGAAAGTTATCCGGCTCCAGATTGGACAGTTCAAAGAATGTGTTCTTGTAACGCTAAACGATATGGTAAAATAGTATGAAGTGGAAATTTTATCCAAATTCAAGTCATCAAAGCCCGCTCCCCGAAAGAGCAAGCATCAGGGGGGGCACGATTACTGTTTGTCCGGCTGGGGCGTCAACCGGACCTTGCGCATGAAGGCTTCCAGTTCGATGCGGACGTTCGATCCGACCTGGAATACAGAGGACTCAGCCAGATTCAACACGCGAGCCCGGTTCACCGCAATAACCGAAGCGCCGTTACGGACATTCAGCGCGACGCTCTCGTCTGCCATGATCCGTGGGGCGCTTCTTGTCCATGCCGGATTTTCCATGAAGTCTTCGCGATGTGGAAGAGGAGCGGCTGGACGGCTTGCTAACAGCAGATGGACATCCGCACGAATAAGACCGGTATCCCCGCATTGAAATACAGCGCTATCCATGATTGTTTCCGCCGTGATGTGTCGAACGCAGGAAGTTCGCTTCATCGGCAGGCTCCTTTTCGCACCAAGAGTTCGTTCCGACTACAGCTGGCATTTCTAACACCCGCCCACCAATTAATATCGTTACCTAACTGTATGCAGCCGCAGGTCCAATTGCCACCTTAAAAAGACAATAACCCTAAAAACAACCGGGTTGTGCGATCGCTGCACGATTTTCCATGAAGCCCAAGGGGAACCGTGTCCTCGGTCAAACCCGACTTTGGTCTAGGTCAAAAACTGTTCGCGGGTCCGTACTTCACGAAGTCATAAACATGTAATTTTAGTAATGAAGTATTTTACAGCTCCGGAGATGGCTACGTATCGAATAGGAGAGGGGCATGGCTCATGAAAGGCGAAGGCAAGGAAAAAATACTGATGCTAACCGGCGCCTTGGGGGACGGGCATAATCAGGCGGCCAGGGCGATCCTCGAAGCTGCAAGGGCGGTACGTCCCGATGTAGAGGTCGTAACGGTCGATTTCCTGGAATGGACGCATCCGTACTTGCACGGCGTCGGTAAATTTTGTTATTTGCAAGGGGTCAAAAGCTTGCCGTCCGTATACGGTTACTTATATCGCAAAACGCGCAACGAAAATACGCTTTCCAACTGGTTCAAGCGCCTGAAATCGTTCAGTGTCCGGCGGATGCTGAAGCTGCTGCGGGACGTTCAGCCGACGGTGGTGGTTTGTACGTTCCCTTCCGCTGTGGCGGCGATGTCCATGGTGAAGATGCACGGCTTGACCGGCGTGCCGACCGTGACGGTACTGACCGATTTTACCGATCACAGCTACTGGATACATCCCGGCACCGACCGGTACTTGGTTGGCTCCGAACAGGTGCGGGCATCGCTGCTGCGGCATGGAATCCCGGAATCCCGCATTGCGGTAACCGGCATTCCGGTTCGATTGTCGTTCTGCCAATCATGGAACCGTACGCGGTTAATGGAACGTTACGGATTCGACGATTCGATCCCGACCGTGCTCGTCATGGGGGGAGGCCACGGCTTTATCGGCAAAGAACTCGTCTCCATGCTGGCGGCCAGGCCCCAAGGTCAGCGGCCTTCCGCACGTTTCATCATCGTATGCGGCCGCAACGAGAAGCTGCGTCAGCAGTTGGAGGAGGACCTTCGCGGCGCCGGCGGTCAGGTCCTGGTCACCGGATTCGTCGATCATGTGCACGAGCTGATGGCCGTGTCCGATCTGATTGTAACGAAGCCGGGCGGCCTTACGGTGTCCGAAGCGCTGGCCATGGAGCTGCCGATGCTGCTCTATAAGCCGATCCCGGGACAAGAGCAGGATAACGCCTCGTATCTCGTCAAGATGGGGGCGGCGGTGCAGGCCAAGGATGCCGAACAATTGTCAGCTTTCCTTTCTCATCTAATTATGGATAAATCCTCCTTATTGGCGTTGAAAAAAATGGCAAAGCTATGTACCATGAAGGAAGGTGCGATCAATGCGCTCCATTCGATTCTCGCAACCCAGAATTACCACGTTCCCGTTTGGCAGGAAAGCCGGCAAGCAGTCTATGCGAATGCTTGAGGAGATGCGTTATTCCTGTGCAACGGCTGGGCTGTTCACAGGAGGGTTACTGCATGGAGAAAAAGCTGATAGTGGGCTTGATGGTTTTTACCGCCTTGTACATGATTCTGCCCTGGATCATGACCCGGGTGATGGGCATCGGTGTGTTTCGCAAAGGGACCGGCGAGAAGGAAGTGGCCTTTACATTCGACGACGGTCCGGATCCAACGTATACCCCGCAGCTGCTGGATCTGCTCCGTAAGCATCAGGTGCAGGCGACCTTCTTCGTCCTGGGATCCAAAGCCCGGAAGCATCCGGAGCTGATCCGTAGAATGCACCAGGAAGGACATTTGATTGGCATTCACAATTACGAGCATCTATCCAATTGGCTGCTCCCGCCATGGACAGTGCAGCGTCGTCAGGTGAAGCGTTCTGCGGATATCTTGGAATCGATTACAGGAGTAAGACCGACGCATTACCGCCCGCCTTGGGGCATTATGAACTTGTTCGACTATTGGCTGCTCCGGAAATTTAAAATCGTGCTCTGGTCGGTGATGGTCCAAGACTGGCGAAGTCGTATCGGCTCAACACGAATGAAATCTGTACTGCTCGAGCGGATCAAGGGCGGCTCCGTCGTGCTGCTGCATGACAGCGGAGAGACGTTCGGCGCCGATCGGGATGCGCCGCTCTATATGCTGGAGGCGCTGGAAGAAGTGATCGTTGAGCTTACCTCGCGCCACTACCGTTATGTCAACGTCGATCAGATGGCGCAAAGCGGAGCGGTCGCCGGCTTCGCGAAGCGAATCGTCGTCGCGCTATGGATGTGCTGGGAACGCGGTTTTGTGAAGCTTATGCGGGTGAAGCCCGTCGATCACGATAATACGCTGCTGCAGCTGCGCGTCACCGAGTACCGGGGCAAGCAAACGATCCATTTGCCCGATGGCGAACGGATCGAGCAGGGCGACCGCATTGCGGAGCTGCACTTGGATAATCATTTGTTGTATCAGCTCGGATCGAGCGCCACCAGCACCGTTCATCTTGCCATCCAACTCGTGCGGCGAACGGAGTTGTTAATGCCGCAAATCATTCGGCTGCTGCAGACCGACCCCGACTATAAGGACGTTAAAGGGCTATACGGGATCAGCATCATCCACCGGGGAACCCGAAAGCTCGGTTTTACGGTTCTCGACTTGCCGAAAGGCATTTTTTCTTCCTTGACCCGAGTATATTTGCGCCTCCTGTTATACATTGTACACCCTCAGGGCAAAGACCGATTAAAGACGAAATCGGACTT
The DNA here is from genome assembly GCF_055379675.1 of Paenibacillus sp. JCM 9796. Lineage (NCBI taxonomy): Bacteria > Bacillati > Bacillota > Bacilli > Caryophanales > Paenibacillaceae > Paenibacillus > Paenibacillus sp. JCM 9796. Next base: position 1,388,888 of record NZ_AP043723.1, on the reverse strand, counting down.
GCTCGTACCGAAGATTGTTGCGATTTCCAGCAAAGAACTCATGAACCGCTACATCGCTCTAGGGCAGAAAGGTGTATCCTGAGATGCATAAATATCGCAAGCTTTTGATTCTGACAGCCAGCTACGGCGACGGACACATCCAAGTGTCCAACGTGCTCAAGCATAAGTTCGAGCAGAACGGCTTCCAGAGCGTCAAACTGATCGACTTGTTCGAGGCAGCGCACCCGCTCATGAACACGATCACGAAGTTTCTGTATATCAACAGCGGCGCTTTATCCGCCATCGGCCTCGATTATTACGGATGGAGCTACTATTTGACGAAGAATCTGAAGCAGGACAGCATGCTGGCCAAATGCTTGAACGTTCTTGGCATTCAGAAGCTGATGAAGGTGATCTTACAGGAAAAACCGGACGTCATCGTCAGCACATTTCCGTTCGGCGGCATATCCGACCAGTTGAAGCGCCGCGGCATGTCGATTCTGACGTTCACGATTTTAACCGATTTCGTCTTGCACAACCGCTGGTTGTACTCGATTCCGGACCGGTTTTACGTAGCGACGGAGGATCTGCGCCGGGAGATGATCGAGCGCGGCATTCCGGGCGACATCATTACCGTCAGCGGCATTCCGATTCGCGAGCCGTTCTATGAGACGTCCCGGCCGCGGGAAGATGGCGAGTCGGAGCCCTCCGTGCTGATCATGGCGGGAGCCTATGGCGTACTGCGCGATCTGAAGAAAATAACCGGGCAGCTGTTAAGCGCGGCCGGGGTGCGCATTCACGTCGTTTGCGGCAAGAACGATAAGCTGAAGAACGAATTGCAGGCCAGCTTCGCGGCGGACCCGCGGGTGCGCTTATACGGCTTCGTGGACGATATTCACAAGCTGATGAGCCGCTCTTCCTGCATCGTGACGAAGGCCGGCGGCATCACATTGTCGGAAGCGATTCATATCAACGTCCCGATCATCATCTTTAAACCGTTTCCGGGGCAAGAAAAAGAAAACGCGAGTTACCTTTCCGATCAGGGCGTGGCTTTGATCGCGAACGAAATATCGGAGTTAACCCGTCAGGCGAAGGCGATCTTGACCGACGAAAAGATGGCGAATGCGATGAAAAACCGCGCACGCTCGCTGCAGGCCGGCTATGCCGCCAACCGGATCGTCGAAGACGTGTTCCATAGGTTGATGGTGATAGAGAGAACGAGACAAGGCTCAAGCGCGTAAGTTTCGCTAGATGGGGGACGTCATGAGATCATTACAAGCGGTTTTGCAGTCCGCTTCCTTTATTCGCTTGGCCCTGGTGTTGTTTTTTATCGAAGTGGTACGGAGCGCTTTCATTATTTCTTTCCTGCCTGCTTACGCGGCCGACCGTCTCGGCCTTTCCGTCGCGACGGTCGGGCTCGCCGTCTCGGTTCATTACGTGGCCGATACGGCGGTCAAATGCGTCGCCGGTTATTTGCTCGATCGGCTTTCGCCGCGGGTGGTCCTGCACGTGTCGTTGTGCCTCGCATTCACCGGGCTGTGGCTCTCGTTCGTCAGCGATCAGCCGTGGATGCTGATCCTGGGCTCGGCGCTGATGGGGCTGGGCGTGTCCCCGATCTGGCTCATCTGCCTAAGCTCGATTGAAGAAGACAACCGTGGCTCGCAGATGGGTACGATTTATACGGTATGGCTGGCAAGCCTCGGGCTTGGCCCGGTCGCGGTCAACTTCGTCATCGACAACGGTTACGGGTTGACCTTCTGGCTGCTCGCCGCGATCTTCGCTGCCGGTTGGGCGGTCGCGATCGGCTGGAACATTCAAATCAAGCCGATACCGAGCTTTACGTTCAAGGAGCAAATGGCGCAGCTTCATCTCAAGCTCGTTGCCATGAAGCCGCTCGTACCCGGCATGGTGCTGCAGACGGCTGCGGCCGGCCTGCTCGTGCCGATCCTGCCGACCTTCGCCCATCAGCACCTGGGTCTCAGCTACTCCCACTACTCGCTTGTGCTCATAACCGGGGGCGTTGTGACGACGTTGTGCCTGATACCGATGGGCCGATGGTCTGACCGCTACGGTCAGAAGCGTTTTCTCGTGCTGGGCTTCAGCGCGTTGGCGGTAGGGATGGCCGGACTGTTGTTTGCCTCGAATCTCTATGCCGCCATGCTGCTGGCTGCGCTTCTGGGCGGCTCCTACGCCGCCGTACTGCCTGCCTGGAATGCGCTCATGTCCTATTTCGTCCCACCCGATCAGAAGGGAATGGGCTGGGGCGTGCTGTCGAGCATCGAGGGTCTTGGCGTCATGATCGGGCCGCTCATCGGCGGCTGGTTGGCCAGCTTGTATAACGAGACGGTGACGGTCGTCACCAGCGCCTGTTTGCTGGCTGTTATCGCGTTGTTTTACATGTGGATGCCGCTCGCGAAACCGTCTGCGGCAGGAGGCCGGGCGGAGGGATAAGAAACACCGGCAGGCTGCCCGGCTATTGGGGTTCCGGCTTGGCTCACACGTACGATTTGCCCTTGGTCAGTATGCAGGGAACGCCTTTGCCGACGGCGCCGGGCTGCGACATTTTCTCCAAATAACGAAGACCTCGTTCGCATTTGCGGCAGCGGGCGCAAACGTCGGACAGCACGACCTTCATATTAAATTGATTTTTGTCGACGGACGATACGGGCGTCTTTTTTTTCGATTTGTTGTTTTTGCTCATGACATTCATCTCCCAAGGCTTGGTTGTAGCATTGTATGAAGCGGATAAGGCTTTTGCCACGGGGGTGCGGGTTTGGGGAATAAAAAATTTACACAGATTGTACGTGGTCCCAATGTCCAACGGCTCTTCTTTTTCGACAGCGCCAGCAGGAGTTTTGGCGCATGATGTCGTACTATTTCCAGTAGGGCTTGAAAGATCCGATTGCGAAGGCCCGGCCGGAGGAGGACGACTTATGAAGTTTACCATTTGCCAGACGGTTACTATCGTGGATATGAACGAGGAAATAATGGCCGAAGTATTGTTTGAACACGGGGAATTTGAGATCCCTGCGCTCGCCATCGGTTCCTCGGTCGTTTCTTACCAATTGGGATTGAAGCAGTTTGAAGTGGTGTATGACAAAAGGGAAGGCAAGCGTCAACGGTTCAAGGTGGTCGACATTGAGATCGACTTGATCCAACAGCCGGCATCTACGCGTGCGTTTCTTGAGCCCGTCACCTTAATCATCGGTCAACACGACATCGGCCTCATGTAACCTTGCTTTCACTCCGCACATGCGCTCCCGCCCGCCGCCGCTCTCCATAAGGCGCCGGGCGGGATTTTTTCATAAAAGGTTCATTTGGCACTTCGGGCAATATGTTCTATGATAAGGAAGAAGCGGAGGTGAACAACGATGAACAGAACGTTTGTAGGGCTTGGGGCGATCTGCGCCTTCTTGTCTGTGGCCTTTGGAGCGTTCGGCGCCCATGCGTTGAAGAAAGTGCTGACGGCGGACATGCTGGCAAACTACCAAACCGGAGTGCAGTATCAAATGATGCACGCGCTCGGTCTTATCGCGGTCGGCTTGGCGTTTGCTGCGATTCCTGACAGCCGTCAGCTTCGGTGGGCAGGCTGGTTCATGTTTGCGGGCATTGTTATATTTTCGGGGAGCTTATACGTATTGAGCTTAACGGGAATTAGAACGCTAGGGGCGATTACGCCGATCGGGGGCGTAGCTTTTTTGCTGGGCTGGGGAATGCTGGCCGCGGCGGTCTATCGAAAAAAATCGAACATTTAACCTATTTTTTCGGCGAATTCGCCGATTTTTTTATGTATAACGCCACAAAACTTGTTATTTTTTGTCTGATGGGCAGGAAAACCGGTGATTGTCGTAGAAATGTTCTCTAAAGACCTATATCGGCGCAGGTCGTCATGGGTATAACGACGCATGCGTATAAAGGGGGACGTCCATGAGTAGGACAAACGAAGCGGGGAATGCAATTTATCGGCATCAGTACGGTCGTTACTTCATAGTGGTTTTGGGCTTTGCCGGGATGAGTTTCCTTGCCTCCGTGTTCCTTCCTCCCCCCATCGTATGGTTGTTCAGCGGCGTAACCCTCTTCTCTGCGCTCGGTTTCTGGCGCATGTCGGCTGCCCCCGCTGCGGGGCATTTGAGCGCAGGTCAAACGCCCGGGCCGTTACAGGCCGTCCAGGAGGCCCAAGAGCAGCTTGAAGTTTTGGGGGCGTTATACGCCCATAACCCCAGCGGCATCGCCATTCTGGACGGACAGGGCTGCGTCGTTCGTTTAAACCCGTCGGCCGAGCAAATGCTGGGCTACCGCGAAGACGAATTGAAGGGTCGATCGATTGCCGAATTCCTGGCGTCCGACCGGATCAAAACAGCGGCAACGCTTTTCGCGGAAGTGCTGAAAGGCACGCCGAGGTCGTTCAAGTCGGCTGTCATTCATAAAGAAGGGTACCGCGTCGATCTCGATACGACGGCCGTGCCGATTAAAAGCGGAGCGGGTGTGAAAGGCATCCTCGTCATCAGCACCGACATGACGGCTGCCAGACGCTCGGAAGAACAAATTCGCCATATGGCTTACTACGATGATATGACCGGGCTGCCGAACCGGCGCCTGTTCGTGCAGCAGCTGGAATCGGCGATGGCTGCCATTACAATAAGCCATAACCGGCTCGCTGTTTTTTTCACCGATATCGACCGGTTCAAAATGGTTAATGACGGCTTCGGCCACGATTACGGAGACATGCTGCTCCTTCAGGTGGCGGAGCGGTTTACCCGCTGCTTGTCGGAGAACGATTTTATGGCCCGGACGGAAGGCGACGAGTTCGCTTTGTTCTTTAACGGGCTGGCGCCGGGTAACGAAATTGAGCAGGTGAGTGTCATCGCGGATTCGTTGACCGGCGTATTGGAGGAGCCGTTCATGCTGGAGCAGTATCAGGTCAACATCACGGCCAGCATCGGGATCACGCTCGTCTCCGAGGACGAGCGAAGCGTCGAAGAGGTGATGAAATGCGCCGATATGGCGCTCACCCGGGCCAAGGAGAAAGGCCGCAATAACTATCAGCTGTTTAACAGTCAGATGAAATCCGCATCGCTGGAGAAGCTGACCATGGAGCAGGAACTTCGGCGCGCCATCGCTAAAGACGAGCTGGTGCTGTATTACCAGCCGCAAATGGACATCGCCTCGCAACGCATCGTCGGCTTCGAAGCGCTCGTCAGGTGGGCGCATCCGGAACGCGGAATCGTTTCCCCGGGCCACTTCATTCCGTTCGCGGAAGAAAGCGGTTTGATTGTGCCGATCGGCGAGTGGGTATTGAAAGAAGCGTGCCGGCAAAATAAACATTGGCAGGAGCAAGGCTACAGCCCGCCGCCGGTGTCCGTCAATTTGTCCACGCGGCAATTTTTGCAGCACAACCTGACCGGCAAAGTGGCGGAGGTACTGGAACTGACAGGCCTCGATGCGGCTCAGCTGGAGCTGGAAATTACGGAGAGCAGCACGATGGACGTGGAATATTCGATCGATCAGCTGCACGAGCTGAAGAACCTAGGCGTGACCATCAGCATCGACGATTTTGGGACGGGATACAGCTCGCTTTCCTATCTGAAGAAATTTCCAATCGATAAGCTGAAGATCGATCAATCGTTCGTTCGCGATATTATGACCGATCCGAACGATGCGGCGATCGTCGCTTCCATCATTGCGATGACGAGACATATGAAGCTGAAAGTAATCGCCGAAGGCGTCGAAACCGAAGAACAGCTTCAATTTCTGTATCATAACCGGTGCGATGAAATCCAAGGCTACTACTTCAGTCCGCCGCTCAGCGTCGAGGCCGCGGAATTGTTGATGAAAGAACGCATGTAAGCGAAGACGGCAGCCGAAACCGGCTGCCGTCTTTGTTCTTCCGTATCAGTTAGCTGATTTCGAAGTCGTCGATCTCATTGATTTGGAGCAAGTACACCTTTTTCTCGTCGACGTGGTAAACGGATAAGTTGCCGCTAGGCGGGTCGATGTTGATAATGCGGCAAGGCATGCTGAGCTTTACGCCTTTCTCTTTGACAATGGACAAGCGCAGGAGCGAATTGTTCTCCTGACACTTCTTCATCTCCTCCCAGATGGAACGGTGGGGATCCGATTCCGCCCGGCGCGCCCCCTTTGCGCCCGGCGTTTGCGGCGCTTCCGTATTCTCCGGCGGCACCTTTAGATGTGAAGCCGCCGGGAACGGCTTCACATGCCGCTTCGAGATCGCTTCCTTCAGGGCGTACTCGATCTTTTTTCCTAACTCTACGCCCTCTTTCACTTGATAGTCTTCGACTTTATCGGAATTCAACAGATGCAGCAGCGTCTCCAAGGCCAGCCCGTTGGTTTCTTCCTCAATGAGGATATCCACTTTGAATAAAAATTTCCGTCTCGGCTTTTGTGGGTCATCCATATTGGCCGTACCTCCCAATTGCTTTCATCTGTACTACTATACCATGTTTTGACGTAAGGCTGTAGATCTATGGACAAGGCTCACACCGCGTGTGAGAATCATGCACCGAGGGGGCGTCTGCATCATATAGTGATAGCATATTGATCTTGAGGAGGGGTGCTTGATCATGATGCGAATGGAACCGGTTGAGGTAGGCGGCCGCACCGCACTCGCGATCGAGGTAAAGCTGCCGTTAACGACCCTGTTGGCCGTCACGACCGACAAGGGATATATCATGTGCGGTGCGCTCGACGTCGACTTGCTGAACCGGAAGCTGAAGGAGCGGGGCATCATTGCAGGGCGGGCGACGGGCGTTCGCACGATTGAGGAACTGCTCGAATCGCCGCTCGAATCGGTCACGTATAAGGCTGAGGAGCTGGGGATTACGCCGGGGATGAAGGGCAGCGATGCCGTTGCACTGATGTTCTGAACGAAGCGGGGCTCGCCATTCGACGGATGGCCGATCAACGATTGCGTAAGTTCCGGATACTTGGGGCAGTTGAGCTGTCCCTTTTTCTGTTTTCCGATTTGCCGTGGGGAAGGAAGCGTTCTATAATGGGGTCAGCAAGTCACGGAAGTAGAGAGCGGAGGGTTCTTGATGATCAGTGACGACTTTACATTCAACGATACGGAGGGCGTGCTGATTACGGTGCATCGTTGGCTCCCTGAAGAGGGAGCGCCGGTTAAGGCCGTTGTGCAGATTGCCCACGGTTTGGCGGAAAGGGCACAGCGATACGCTCGTCTGGCGGATAAGCTGACCCGCTCGGGCTATGCCGTTTATGCGAACGATCATCGGGGGCACGGCCTGACGGCCGGGACCCCTGACCGGGTTACGCATATCGGCCCGAACGGCTTTGACCGGATGGCCGAGGCGATGGTGCAGCTGACGGACCGTATCCGTCTGGATTATCCGGGGCTTCCGGTCTACGTGCTCGGGCACAGTATGGGTTCTTTTTTGACGCTGCTGTACATGGAACGTTATCCCGGGAAGGCGGACGGCTTCGTCTTGTCGGGGACGAAAGGGAAGCAAACCATCCTGCATGGCCTTGGTTTCGCACTTGGCGGACTGTTCTCGGCCCTTCAAGGGGGGACGCACCGCAATCGCCTGCTGAACTGGCTGACGACGGGGCAGCACAACCTGCCGTTTCGCCCGAACCGCACCAGGCATGATTGGTTAAGCCGGGACGAGGCGGAGGTCGATGCCTATGCCGGAGATCCGCTCTGCAACGCAGCGGCTACGAACGAGTGTATCCGGTATATGATTAAAGGGCTGCTCGACGCCCATCGTCCCGAACAACTGCGGTGCATTCCGAAATCGCTTCCGGTGTATTTGTTTGCCGGAGAGCGGGATCCTGTCGGCGGTATGGGGAAATCGTTCTTATGGCTGGTGCGCGAGCTCCAGAGCCAAGGGCTTCACGACGTGAGCTATAAGCTGTATCCGGACGGAAGGCATGAGATGCTGAACGAAACGAATCGGGAAGAAGTCATGGAGGACTTGCTGCAGTGGCTCGAAGCCCGCGTGAACGCGGTAAGCGCAAGGCCGTAAGGAAGGGGAGTGCGGGAACTGGACGTTCAGAAAATATCGACGCGAAAAATATACGAGGTCATAGCCGATCAAATTAAAGCGCAAATTACGGGCGGACAGTTAAAGCCGGGAGAGAAGCTGCCTTCGACGAAAGAATTGTCGGAGCTCTTTCAAGTAGGCCGTTCGACGGTCCGGGAAGCGCTCAGCGCTTTAAAAGCGATGGGACTGGTCGAAGTCCATCAGGGCGAAGGCAGTTACGTGCGGAGCATCGCTTCCGAGGATGTCGGCCTGCCGGAATGGAATGCGCTGCTCATGAACCGGGAGACGGTTCTTGATCTGATCGAAGCGCGCAAGGCGCTCGAAACGTCCAATGCGGCGCTGGCGGCGGAGAAGCGGACGGAGGACGACCTGCGCAGGTTCGAATCGATTTTGCAGCGCATGGAGCGGCATCTGGGCGATGAAGAGGAGGGGGAACGGTCCGACATCGAATTTCATCTGGCGCTTGCGGAAGCGACGCATAATGCGATCCTGGTGCGGATGATCGATTCCATCTCTTCGCAGATGCAGCTGGCGATTCGGGAGACGCGCCGGCTTCAAATGTACGGAAGCCGCGCCGTCTCCGAGCAGCTTTGGCGGGACCATCAAACTGTGTATGAAGCGGTGAAGAGGCAGGATGCCGAGGAGGCCCGCGAAGCCATGCGCCGCCATTTGTTTCATGTCGAGCGGGGGCTCGTGCCGTATTTGAACAAGTAAACCGGCGAAGATCGGTACGTTCGACCGATCCTTCTTAGGAGTTCCGTTTCGGAAAGCCGAAGACGAGCAAAACAAAGCCGATCAGGCCAAACAACCAGACGAACAGGTTGTCGGTTAGTTGGGGGTAGACCGGCGAGACATCATAGCCTCCGCTCCGGCCGATCGTCGGCAAGTAGGCCGCGACTTTCGCGGCGATCCGTTCGGCTGTGTAAAAGGCGCCGGAGACGATCAAAAACAACGCCCAGCTTTTGTAAAAGTCGTTACCCATGGACAGGACTCCTTCGGCGTTTGCTGGATTACTCTTACATGGACGGTAATTGATGGACAAAAGTTGCGAAATGGAGGAACGCGGCCTTCTCAAAAACCAACTTATCTGATAACCTGATAAGTGTACGGCGAGTTCACTCGAAAAGGATGGGACTATGCGATGCGCGTTTCGCTATTTATTACGTGTTTGGCGGATCAGCTCTACCCCGAGGTGGGCGAGAGCGTCGTTCGTCTGCTGCACCGTTACGGCTGTGAGGTAGATTTTCCGGAAGCGCAGACATGCTGCGGACAGCCCGCCTATAACAGCGGCTATCAGGACGAAGCCCGAGAGGTCGCCCGCCAATTCATTCGCGCCTTCGAGCACAGCGACTATGTGGTCTCCCCTTCGGGCTCCTGCACCGGCATGGTTCACCATTATTATCCGCAATTGTTCGAGAAGGAGCCGGTTTGGCAGGCGAAGGCGGAAGCGCTCATCGGGAAAACGTACGAATTTTCGCAATTTCTCGTGAATGTGCTGGGCGTGAAGGATTTAGGCGCGGAACTGCCGGTGAAAGCGACCTACCATCCGTCCTGTCATGCGACCCGCTTGCTTGGCGTTCGCGAGGAGCCGGGCGAGCTGCTGCGCAACGTGAAGGGACTTGAGCTGATCGACCTGCCGAAGAAGGAAGACTGCTGCGGCTTCGGCGGTACGTTCTCCGTGAAGATGGCCGATATCTCGGAAGCGATGGTGTGCGAGAAGGCCGGCCATGTATGCTCGACGGGCGCGAATGTGCTGATCGGCTCGGATATGGGTTGTCTGATGAATATCGACGGCCGGTTGAATAAAGAGAACAAGCCGGTGCGCGTCATGCATTTGGCCCAGGTGCTCGAAGAAGGAGTGAAGCGCAGTGAGTCTAAAAGCCGAAACTGACAAACAATTGATCGGCACGGGGCTGAAGCGGAGAACCGAAGAAGCGCTTGCCAACGAGTTTCTGCGCAAAGCCGTCTCGTTCACGACGGACAAGTTGAAGACCGGGAAGCTGCAGGCGACGGACGAGTTCGGCAGCTGGGAGGCATGGCGCGAACGCGGCAGAGAGATCCGCAAGCATGTCGTCGAGAACCTGGACTATTACTTGACGCAATTCTCCGATAACGTGGCTAAGGCCGGCGGCAACGTCTATTTCTGCTCAACCGGCGAGGAAGCGGTGCAAACCTTCCTCGAGATCGCCAAGAAGCGGGACGCCAAGCTGGTGGCGAAGGGCAAGTCGATGGTGTCCGAGGAAATCCGCCTGAACCATCGGCTGGAGGAGCAGGGCATTGAAGCGATCGAAACCGACCTCGGCGAATACATCCTTCAGCTGGCCCAAGAAACGCCGTCGCATCTGATCATACCGGCTATACATAAGAACAAGCAGCAAATCGCGGACTTGTTCTCGAATGAAGCGGGCGAGAAGTTCGCGCCCGATACGAAAGTGCTGGCGGGGTACGCACGCGGACGCTTGCGCAACTATTTCCTTGAAGCGGACATCGGGTTGACCGGCTGTAATTTCGGCGTGGCGGAATCCGGGGCGATTACGCTTGTTTCGAACGAAGGCAACGGGCGTATGGTCTCAACGGTGCCCCCATGCCACGTCGTGATCATGGGGATGGAACGGCTCGTGCCGACGTACGACGATTTGGAGGTCATGCTGAACCTGCTGGCGCGCAGCGCCACCGGTCAGAAGCTGACGACCTACACGTCGATGATTACGGGGCCGCGCCGCGAAGGGGAGCTCGACGGACCGGAGGAGCTGCATCTGATCATTCTCGACAACGGACGCTCCGCACAGCTTGGCGATCCGGTATTTCAAGAAGTGCTGCACTGCATCCGCTGCGCCGCCTGCTTGAATGCCTGCCCGGTCTACCGCCATGTGGGCGGCCATACCTACGGCAGCGTATACAGCGGCCCGATCGGCGCCGTGCTGACGCCGCTGCTGCAGCAGGATATGAAGGAGGCCGGGCAGTTGGCGTATGCGTCCAGCTTGTGCGGCGCCTGTTACGAGGCTTGTCCGGTGAAAATACCGCTGCACGACATGCTCGTCCAGCTGCGTGCCCGCAAAGTGAAGCAGGGCTTCACGCCTCTGGCCGAGCGGATTGCGTTCAAGACGTTCCAAACGGCGTTCGGCCATGTGAAGCTGTATAAGCTGGCGGCCCGGTCCGCGTATTACGCGCTGAAGCCTTTCGCGAAGCGGGGCTACCTCAAGAAGGCGCCGGGACCGGCGGCGGGATGGACGCAGTCGCGCCACTTCCCGATGCTGGCGGAACGCCCGTTCCGGGATCGCTGGAGCGAGCTGCAGCGGGAGCTGAAGCGGCAGCCGGCGAAGGCCGCGACCGCAGCGAATGAGGCGGATGCGCTTGCCAATCAAGAGCAGCCACCGCAAGGAGGGCGGCAGCATGACTAAAGGAACGATACGAGGCCGGGAAGCGTTCATGGCGAAGCTCTCATCGGGACTCGGGCGGCAAGCCGTCCCGACGCAGCCGCCGGCGCACCCGAATCGCGGCGTGCCGGATTTTTATAAAGAGATCGCTTGGACGACGGAGGAAAAGATTGAAGCGTTCAGCCGCAATTGGACCGCGTTGACGGGCAAAGTGCTCGTCGTCGAGGAAGCGGAGGCCCGCGCGAAGATCGGCGAATGGCTGCGCGAGATCGCGGCCGAGCTCGGCGTCACCGGCGTATCCCGCTGGGAGCACGAAGGGCTGAAGGCGCTCGGGCTCGACGAAACGCTGGCGGCGGACGGCATCCCGGTCGTGCCGTGGCGGCCGATCGGGGAGGGCTCGCCGCTGGCGCCGGACCCGGCTGCAGCGGCGAGCGCCGTTGGCCCGGGCTGGGCGCGGCGAAGCGCGCTGCTTCGCCGTACGGAGCGCTGCGAGCTCGGCGTCGTCTGGCCGGATTACGCCGTCGCGGGCACGGCTACGCTTGTGCTGCAATGCTCGCCGCACCGCGGCCGTTCGGTCAGCCTGCTGACGAGCACTCTGTTCGCGGTGTTCCGCGCCGACCAGCTCGTCACGCGGATGGGCGAAGCGTTCGCGCACCTGAGCAGAGGAACCGAGACGCCGGAACAGTACGCCTCCTCGATCAACCTGATTACCGGTCCGAGCCGCAGCGCCGATATCGAGAACGATCTGACGATTGGCATTCACGGGCCCGGCAACGTCTATGCGGTCATCATCAAATAACCCCGGTTTCCGTCAGATGCTGCGTGCAGGCGAACGCGTTTCGGCGTACGTGCGTGCATACGCGGTTCGGGCTGCGCCTCTTTCATCCGCTCGTATAGGCCGATCGTCATGCGCGGCCAAAGGCCCGGGACCTATCGCACTCTCACACCTGTCATAGCTTCCAAAGACCGTAGATAACGGTCTTTTTTTGTTGCACACTTAGGAGACGGAGCCGTAGTGAAGACAAATAAAGGAGAGGAGACAGGAGGATTGAAGATTATTCGACGGCATTCGACAGACACTTTTCTTCAATTTCTCCTAATCTAATAAACTCCTAATATTTGACTGAAACTTTCTGAAAGAATCCCGGTTATAGTATAAGTATCAAGCAAGGAGGGTGACAGGAATGAAAGTTATGCAGCTTCTCCACAAAGGTAAAGTTTACAACGGATGCGTTTCTTACGCAGGATCGGATTTGATGGAAGTCTCCTTCGAGGAGCCTTCGACGATTAGCGGCGGAGATTCGGTGATCTGTTTCAATTTTCAAGAGCGCGTGCAGATGCGTGTGCTGCAGGTATCCCGGAGCAAGCTGGTCCTGGTTCCGGCCGATTCGGAAGTGTTCAAGATCCAAGCCCAGCGCGATACCAACTACGATATGTACCGGGATGAAGATGTATCCTTCTCCAGCTATAAACTGAACACCTACGGCACGATCAACGACGATTTCAAAACGACGGCGGTTCGTTACTGCTCGCTAAGCCGCTTGGGATTCGGTTTCGAGGTCAACGATTTTTCGGTTAAAATGAACCATGTGTACGACACTATGATCATCTGCGACGACGAGGCGATTCACCCGAAAATCATCGTTCGATACGCACATATTCAAGAGCGTACGATTCGTTACGGCGCGGAGATTCACGCGATTTCGCCGTCCGACTTGAATAAGCTGAGATACTATATCATCACCCAGCAGTTTCGTGAAAATTAAGGGGGTCCTGTGATGACCGAGTGCGATCCGGCGTTTCGCTTGCAGCGAGACGGCCGGTTTTTTTGTTGCCGCATCAAGCGGTGCGCATTGCTTTCATGACAGCCCCAAAAAAACGTCCGGGAAAAATCAAAAATCCGCACGTTTTATGGCTGTAACCGCAGCATGGCCCCAAAGCCGGCCGCACTAATTATTCGCTCGTTGTCGCATGGCCTTCGACCCAGACGCGCCCGATTTGCAGCTGCGGCGATACCAGCAGCAAATCGGCCAGCTTGCCTTCGGAGATCGTCCCGGTTTGCTCCAGACAGCCGATCGCTTTGGCCGGATTGTGGCTGGCCAGCCTGCTCGCTTCCTCGACGCTCAGGCCGACCCGCTCGACCATGAAGCGCAGCGCCTGGATCATGGTCAGCGTGCTGCCGGCCAGGGTGTTGCCTGCTTTCAACCGGGCGACGCCGTCATCCACGATGACCGGAAGGCCGCCGAGGTCGTATTCGCCGCTGCCGAGACCTGCGGCCGACATCGCATCCGTAATGAGCAGCAGGTTGTCCTTCCGTTTCGCCAGCGTCAACAGTTTAATGGCGGCCGGGTGGACATGATGCCCGTCTGCGATCACTTCGGCGTTGATGACCTCTTCGGTCAGTACGGCGCCGACAACGCCGGGATTGCGATGGTGGAGTCCGGTCATGGCGTTAAACGTATGAACGGCGTGGCGCAGACCGTAACGCGTCGCTTCCACCATTTGATCATAGGTTGCATCGGTGTGTCCTGCGGAGGCCACGATGCCTTGATCCGTCAAGCGCCGAATAAGCGGAAGCGCGTTCTCGCGCTCCGGGGCCAGCGTCATCATCCGGATCAGACCCGGGAATTCCTCCGTCCAGGCATCGAGCCAGTCGGCTTGCGGATCGACGATGAAGCTCGGGTTTTGCGCGCCGGGCCATTTGGGGCTGATGAACGGTCCTTCCAGATGAACGCCGCCCAATCGCGCATAAGGGGAACCGGCCTTCCTGTAGGCGTCTGCGGCTCGCAGCACGGCTTCGATCGCTTCGCGCGATTGGGTAACGGTCGTGGCGAGAAGCGTCGTTGTGCCTTGGCTGTTATGAAACTTCGTAATGCCGTCGATCGCTTCTTTCGTCGCCTCCATGAAATCGTACCCGTACCCGCCATGCACATGAACGTCGATAAAGCCGGGCAGCAGCCAGCTGCCTGCCGCATCGACGCGCTGCAGGGCTGTGTTCGCCTGCCGTTCATCCAAGCCGTCCATCGACCCGGCGGCGGCGATCCGTCCTTCGCCGTTAATCGCCACGTATCCGTCGCGGATCGTCTCGTTCTCCTTGACGACCTGGGCGTTAACGATAAGCGTACTCCAATTTGCGCTTTTCATGATAATAAGCTCCCCGCTTCCGCATCCAACAGAACGACCACATTCGGATGAGTTTGCAGCAGCGAAGCCGGACATTCCGTCGTAATCGGACCTTGCAGGGCTTGTTTGACGATTTCCGCCTTATCTTTGCCGCGAACAACGAGCAGAATCATTTTCGCTTTCAAAATGGTGCCGACCCCCATCGTAATCGCCTTCGTCGGCACTTGCTCCGGGGTATCGAAGAAGCGGGCGTTGGCCGCACGCGTCTGCTCGCGCAGCTCGACCACATGCGTGCCGCGAATAAGTGCGCCGTCCGGCTCGTTGAAGCCGATGTGCCCGTTGTGCCCGAGCCCGAGCAATTGCAGGTCGATCTGTCCGACCTGCTCCAGAAGCGTTTCGTACCGGAGGCATTCGGCCTCGAGGTCGGCGGCCATTCCGTTCGGGATATGGCACCGTTCGGGGGCGATATCCACGTGCGCGAGCAGCTGCTCCTGCATGAATGCGTAGTAGCTTGCCGCATGGTTCCGGTCGAGACCGACATATTCGTCGAGGTTGAACGAAGACGCCTTGCCGAAGCTGACGGTGCCTTGCTTGCAGGCACTCACAAGCTTCTTATAGATGCCCACGGGTGTACCGCCTGTCGCAAGTCCCAGCTTGGCGCGCGGATTCGTTTGCAGCAGGCTGACGATGATACCGGAGCCGGCTTCGTTTAACGCTTCCTGGGTTTCGAACTTTATGATATTCATAAGCTCATCTCCCTTTTTCTTTCCGGTATTTTTTCACTTGCTGGAACGATTGTTCAAGCTGGGGCACATAGTCGTCGAAGTCTTCGCTGACGAGCGCCGTGAATAAAATATCGACCACATGCAGCTGCGCGATGCGCGACGCCATATCGCCGCGGCGCATGCCCTCCTCTAAGGAGGAGGCGAATAGCCGGATATCGGCGGCTTGCGAAATCCGGTTGGAGCCGAACTTCGTCAGCGAGAGGGTGACGGCGCCGCGTTCTTTGGCGCATAACAGCGCATCGTACGTCTCCACGGTATCGCCGGAATACGAGATGGCGACCGCTACGTCGCCTTCCTCCAAGCTGGAGGCGGACGTTATTTGCATGTGGGAGTCCGGCCAGTAGTGCGCCATGATCCCTATGCGGACAAGCTTCTGCTGAAAATCGAGCGCGACGATGCCGGAGGTGGCCACACCGTACAGATCGATTCGTTTCGCCGCCCGGAGCGCGTCGACCGCTTGCTGCACCGCCTGAAGATCGAGCTGGCGCGTCGTATCCGAGATGGAGCGGATATGGTTCATCTCGATCGCCTGAACGATGCTGTGCAGCGAATTGCCCGCCACGATATCTTGGTACGTCGAATGGGTGGGCGTTACCGCGAGTTCTGCGCCCAGCTTCATGCGAAAGTCGCTGAGCCCTTTGAACATCAGATTGCGGCAAAAGCGCGAAACCGTTGCCGTGCTCGTTCCCGAACGGTCGGCAAGCTCGGTTATGCTGGATTGGACCGCCTCATGCGGGTGCTCCAGCACATATTGCGCAAGCTCCTGCTCCTTGCGGTTCATCTGCCCCTGACTTTCGCGTATCGCTTGTAAAATGCCGGACATAGGATCACCCTGTATTCATATATTAAAAAATTTTACTTAAAACGTCATATATTTAAGAAAATATTTTTCATATTCATACTTATCATATCCCAAACAGGATCGCTTTACAACAGCTTCTTCCATTGACTTTACCGATTTCCGCGGCATCCTCTCCTATGAAGGCGGGGCCGCCTTTGGAGGAGAGATAATTAAAAAGGCCGCTGCCATTCCGCGAGGAAAGCAGCGACCTTATGCATGGTTACAAAGGATACAATAGCGGATGGCTAATCACAAGAATCGGCTGCTAGAGTTCCGCTGTTTTCGCAGGGAGCGAGAGGCCCGCCGGTCGCGAGCCCAAGCTTTACTAGGTCTGCCAGGTCCGTAAGCTCGACACTTTCAGTCAGGTAAACAGCTTTTTCAGGTTCTCGCCATACGGTGCGCGAACGACGCCTTTTTCCGTAATAATCGCGGTCACGTACTCGTTCGGCGTCACGTCGAACGCGGGGTTGTACACTTTGACGCCGACCGGAGCGGTTCGTTTGCCGAAGCCTTGCGTAATTTCGTCTTCGTGCCGTTCCTCGATCGGAATGTCTGCGCCGCTCGGCGTGTTCAGATCAATGGTCGACATCGGGCAGGCGACATAGAACGGGATACCGTGCGCTTTGGCGAGCACCGCAACGCTGTATGTGCCGATCTTGTTGGCCACATCGCCGTTCGCGGCGACGCGGTCTGTGCCTACGATAACGGCCTGCACCCAGCCTTTAGCCATCACGGCGCCGGCCATGTTGTCGCAGATCAGCGTCACGTCGACGCCGGCCTGCTGCAGCTCGAACGCCGTTAAACGTGCGCCCTGCAGTACCGGACGCGTTTCGTCGGCGAACACCTTCAGCGCGATGCCTTTCTCCTTGGCAAGGTACATCGGCGCCAGCGCCGTGCCGTACCGCGCCGTGGCGAGGCCTCCTGCGTTGCAGTGCGTGAGGACGCCCATGCCGTCCTCGAACAACTCAAGCGCGTGCTCGCCGATCAGGCGGCACGTTTCCTCATCCTCGGCCTGGATCGCAGCGGCCTCGTCCAGAAGCGCGCGCTTGGCCGCCTCCGTCTCCACGCCCTCGCCGGATGCGCCTAACAGCGCTTCCGCCCGCGCCCGCATCCGGTCCAGCGCCCAGAACAAATTGACTGCCGTCGGACGGCTCGTCGCCAAATAATCGCATTGGCGGCCGACTTCCGCCAGTAACGCTTCGCGGCTGCCGTCGAACGACCGGACGCCCAGGTATACCCCGAATGCGGCCGCGATGCCGATGGCAGGCGCGCCCCGTACGGCGAGCTGCTTAATCGCATCCCATACTTGCTTCGCCGTCGTCAGCTCCAAATATACGATCTCATCGGGCAGCAGCCTTTGATCGAGCAGATCGAGCCGGTCCTCCAGCGAGTTCCAGCGAACCGATTGCAGCCAATCGGCCGCAGGTGTTTGTTGTGTCGTCATCGTCCATTCTCTCCTTACCGGGTGATCGCTCACCTTACGCGCGTACTTTGGTATGCAAACGGGTATGCAAACTTCCCGCTTAGACGGACGCCCAAGTGCTGCACCTATCCCCGCAACACTTGGGCGATCCGTCGCTGCTTTTTACTTATGCCCAAGCATCCGCAAACGGATCTTGCGCTTTGTGACGTACCGAACCGCTTGGGCTCATGGCCCGGCAGGCCCTTATAACTCCGATTTTATTAATGGACGGCCTTATCCGCGATTTCGATCAACTGCTCGATCGAATCCGCCTGCCGGTTAAACTTGATCAGCGAAGTTCCGATCGCCAGCGCGATGCGCTGGGCGCGTTCTTTCGCAGCTTCGTCCTCCAGCTTATTGATGTCGGCCACCTGGGCCAGACCGTGCACGCGGCGCACCATCTTGCTGCCGGTAAACCCGAACGTATCGCGGAGCACTTCCTTCATGTACCAATCCTGATAGCCGGCCGTCTTCGACACGCGGTCGACGCCATGCTCGTTCCAAAGCGAACGGAATTCCGCTTCGAACTTGGTCCAGATGTCGCGAATGGTTTGCGTCAAGTAAGCGCGGTACGATTTACGGGAGTCGGCGTCTGCGCTCCAGCCTTCCTGAGAGGCGAAGTTGAGCAGCAGGTTGGCGAGAACGGCGCCGATATCGAAGCCCATAGGTCCATAATAGGCGAATTCCGGGTCGATCACTTTCGTCGAGTCCGCTTTAATGAAGATGCTGCCGGTATGTAAATCGCCGTGCAGCAGCGATTGCGCATGGGTTAAAAATTTCCCGCGCAATATAGCAACCTCCAAGTGTAAGGCCTGATCCTTCCAAACGGCTTCGACCGCGTCGCGGATCGCCGGGGGCACGTTATTATTCGGCGAATCGGTATACGGATCGTCGAAGATCAAATCTTCCGTAATTTTGCAAAGCTCCGGGTTGATGAACCGCTTCACCTGTTCTTTCTTCTGCTGCTGGTTCATCCCGAGATCGGACGTGTAAAAAAGCGTATGCGCCAGGAAAGTCGCGATATGTCCGGCGAAAAGCGGATACCGATTGCCGTCCATCAAGCCTTTGCGCATAATGACGTGGTCGCTCAAATCCTGCATGACGGTCAGCGCCAAATCCGGCTCATACGCATATACGTGCGGAACCAGGTCCGGGCACAGCTTGCCCTGAATGATAAGCGCTTCGCTCTCGATCCGGGCGCGGTCGAGGGTCAGCGGCCAAGATTCGCCTACGACCTTTGCATAAGGTAGCGCCTGCTTGAGAATAATGCTTTTACCGGAAGCTGGTTCAGAAATATGAAACACTAAATTTAAGTTGCCGTCGCCGATTTCCCGGCAGACCAACTCGCTGTTCTTGGAGAACAAGTCAGGTATGGAGCGGGCGTATTCAATGGCTTGGGCTTCGGAAAGTGCATGATAACCGGGCATGAGATGAATTCCTCCTTTTACACTAGAAAAACTTTTCATTGTATCAGTATAAAGCAATTTGATGTCGGTTGGAATAGCGGAAAACGGGGCGAGGCCAAGCAGGTCCGGCGTTTTAACAAAAAATTCACACCGCGGTAATCCTCCCGTAACGCTTGTTTATCAAACTGATACTTACAAAAGTTCATTTCTGGCTCTTATTCCGGAGGTCGATGGATGTGATTAAGATGCTGCAAAGAGCGCTGCTTGCGTTAGCTTCGCTCGCGGTCCTGACGGCGCTGGGGTTTGCCGCGGCTTTGCGCGACGATCCGTCGATGGATTCCGGCGCCAATCCTATGAAAGCGAACCTGCAGCAGCTGGAGCGTATAACGAATAAGTAGCGGATGTATGTATGGAATCAAACCCGTAATAAACAGGCAGGAAAGGGAGGGCGAACGCCTTCCCTTTTCCGCTTGGCGGCGTTCGGGCCGCGCATCGTCCTAGAAGGACGATCTGTTGCGATGCTCCACCAAATCGATCGCGCCAAGCACAACGTGAGCGAGACCGAAGCCGAAGACTGCAGCGGCAGCCATCGGATACTTGTTGCGAAGAGCGGCGCCGGACGCCGTGACAGCCGTGCCTAATACTGCTGGAATAAGACCTTCGCGCATGGTCCTTCACCCTCCTTGCATCTCGTAATGATGTAGCCCTATTAGCATCAATTAATGAGATCGATTTTATGCCGGTTCGGAATTGCATTGTTTTGGTTAAAAAACTATAATATCAGAATGGTTAACTGACAGGTGAGGGGGGGGAAGCGACCTTGAGCGAAGTCATCGGATTGAAGGAATGGGCTGTAGCCGTAGAAGCGTTGGAACAAGGAAAGCAAATCCTGATCATGCGCAAGGGAGGCATTCGTGAAGAGACGAGGGACTTCGAAGTAGAGAGCGACAGTTTCTATCTTTATCCGACCTACGAGCACCAGCGGCAGGAGCTGGTGAAGCCGCCGTACGCGCCGCGCGTCGAAGCGTTAGCTTCGGCCTGGAACCGGGAACAGTCCGAGCTGACGGTCCGTTGTTATGCCGAACTGGCCGAGGACATCCTTATCGACTCGCAAGAACAGCTGGACAAGCTGAGATCGTTTCATATTTGGACAGACAGGTTCGCGGAAGAACGGCTGAAGTGGAAGCGGACGAAGCCGCTGCATGTCATGCTGCTGCGGGTACATACGTTGGACGAGCCGGTTCGGGTGCCGATTTTACCCGAATATAACGGATGCAAGTCGTGGATCGGGCTGCCTGCCGAGCGGCTGCATGCGGCGGCGCGTACGCCCGTATTAAGCGATGAGGCGTTCGCCAAACGGGTCGACGAAGTGAAAACGGCGTTAAACGGCTAAAAACAAAGAATTTACGCCAAAAATCGCGCGTCTAGGTATTTATTGATTCCAAATGGTAAGATTTAATAGTATATTATGATTGAGAATCATTGAGAATCAGTTTAGAATGATTCTAAAGAGAAAACAATTCCAAAAAATACAGGGAAGCACGGAGGCAACTACACATGGCAAATTCTCCTCATTTTCAAATAGAGGGCTTGAAAGCGGCAATTGAAGGCAAAGAAATTTTGAAGGGCCTCAGCCTTGAAATTAAAGGCGGCGAAGTTCACGCCATTATGGGTCCGAACGGTACGGGTAAAAGTACGCTGGCATCCACGCTGATGGGTCATCCGAAATACGAGGTGACCGCAGGCTCGGTCGTGCTTGACGGCGAAGACGTGCTGGAAATGGCGACCGACGAAAGAGCGCGCGCGGGCTTGTTCCTGGCGATGCAGTATCCGAGCGAAATTACCGGTGTCACGAACGCCGACTTCCTGCGCAGCGCGATCAATGCACGCCGTGAGGAAGGCAGCGAAATTTCGCTGATTAAATTTATCCGTCTGATGGAAGGCAAGATGAAGGAACTGGAAATGAACCCTGAGTTCATGCACCGCTACCTGAACGAAGGCTTCTCCGGCGGGGAGAAAAAGCGCAATGAAATTTTGCAAATGCTGATGCTCGACCCGAGAATCGTCATTCTTGACGAGATCGACTCCGGCCTTGACATCGACGCCCTGCGCATCGTAGCAAACGGTGTAAACGCTATGCGTTCCGAAGATCGCGGCTTCTTGATCATCACGCACTACCAACGTCTCTTGAACTACATTAAACCGGACTTTGTCCACGTGATGATGCAAGGCCGCATCGTGAAATCCGGGGGTCCTGAGCTCGCAGAACGTCTTGAGAACGAAGGCTATGACTGGGTGAAGGAAGAGCTCGGAATCGTCGACGAAACCGTCGGGGGTACTGAAGAAGAGTTCAAAATCCCGATGAATACGACGGCTCCGAAATACCAATAAGCGACCCGGGAGGGACAGGAGGAAATTAACTGATGAGCACACAAACTCTTCCGATCGACCGCGTAAGCTTGGTGGAGCAGTCCAAAGCACGGAAAGAACCCGAATGGATGACGTCTTTGCGTGAACAGGCGCTTGAACTCGCAGGAACGCTCGATTGGCCCGTATTGGAAAAAACAAGAATCGACCGTTGGAATTTGACTTCCTTCGGCACTTATAAAAAGCCGGATGCGTTGGCAACGCTTGAGGCGCTTCCGGAATCCGCCAAGTCTCTGCTGTCCGTCGGCGGCGAAGGCACGCAGGACAACCTGATTATACAGCGCAATTCCGGCGTCGTTTACAGCCGTCTGTCGGACACGCTTAAGCAGCAGGGCGTTATTTTCTCCAGTCTGGAGGAAGCGCTGGAGACGCACGGCGATCTGGTGAAATCGCATTTTATGAGCGTAGTCGGCAAGGAGGAGAACCGTTTGACGGCGCTGCATGCGGCGCTTTGGAGCGGCGGCGTATTCCTGTACGTGCCGAAGAACGTTGCAGTCGACGTTCCGGTGCAGGCTTTGTTCCTGACAGACGACGGCGAAGCGAGCTTCTCGCCGCACGTGCTGATCGTTGCCGAGCAGCATGCTTCCGTTACTTACGTGGACAACTTCGTATCCGAAGGCAGCCTGAACGGTCTTGTGCAGAACGGCGTTGTGGAAATTGTCGCGAAGCCGGGCGCGAAAGTAACCTTTGCTTCGGTTCATAACTTGAACGAGTCCGTCACGGATCTGACTTACCGCCGCGCGCTGCTGGAGAACGATGCGCAAATCGAATGGATCGTCGGGGAGATGCATTACGGCAATGCAATATCCGATACGACGTCGATTCTGAAAGGAAACGGCTCGAACTCGGACGCCAAAGTAATCTGTGTCGGCACGAACGATCAGAAGCTGAACGTGACGACACGCGCCGTTCATTTCGGCAAAAGCTCCGACAGTAACATGATTACCCGTGCGGTCATGCGCGACGAAGCGACGGCGATCATCAACGGCATCACGAAGATCGAACACGGCGCGACCAAAGCGAACGGCGAGCAAACGGAGAAAGTGCTGATGCTCAGCCCTAAATCCCGCGGCGACGCGAATCCGATCCTGCTGATCGACGAAGATGATGTAACGGCAGGCCATGCGGCATCCGTCGGACAAGTAAATCCGGAGCAAGTGTACTACCTGATGTCCCGCGGTATTTCACGCGAAGAAGCGCAGCGCCTTATCATCTACGGATTTTTGGATCCGGTCGTTACCGAAATTCCGCTGGAGCAAATCCGCTCGCAGCTGCAACAACTCGTCGAAAGGAAGTTGGGACAATGAACACGGAGATCCGGAGTCAGTTTCCCATCTTGAACCAAGAAATTAACGGCCATCCGCTCGTGTATCTGGATTCTGCGGCGACGTCGCAGAAGCCGGTATCCGTCATCGAAGCCGTGAAAAAATATTACGAGTGGGACAACGCCAACGTGCATCGCGGCGTACACACCCTCGGTTCAAGAGCAACGGACGCCTATGAGGGCGCTCGCGAGAAGGTCCGGCGTTTCTTGAACGCCCGTTCTGCGGAAGAAATCATCTTCACGCGGGGTACAACGACGGCGATCAATCTGGCGGCATCGAGCTATGCGAAAGCGGTATGCGGACCGGGAGACGAAATTGTCATTACCCCGATGGAGCATCACAGCAATCTCATCCCGTGGCAGCAGGTCGCGAAAGCGACCGGCGCCTCGCTGAAATATATGCCGCTGCAGCAGGACGGCACCATTCATTTGGCGGATGTGGAGAAGACGATTACCGAGAAAACGAAGTTCGTCTCGATTACGTACGTCTCCAACGTGCTCGGTGTAGTGAATCCGGTGAAGGAAGTTGCCGCGATCGCCCACCGTCATGGCGCCAAAATTCTCGTCGACGGTGCCCAAAGTACGCCGCACAAGAAGGTCGACGTGCAGGATCTGGATTGCGATTTCTACGCCTTCTCCTCGCATAAGATGTGCGGACCGACAGGCTTCGGAGCCATGTACGGCAAGAAGGAACTGCTCCAGGAGATGGAGCCGGTCGAATTCGGCGGCGAAATGATCGATCATGTCGGGTTGTTCGACTCGACGTGGAAGGAGCTGCCGTGGAAGTTCGAAGGCGGTACGCCGATTATTGCCGGCGCCGTCGGACTCGCGGCCGCGATCGATTTCCTCGAAAGCATCGGTCTCGATGAAATTGAACGGCACGAGAAACATTTGACCGCTTATGCAATGGAGCGTATGCTGGAAGTAGACGGATTGACCGTCTACGGTCCGCAAACGAACCGTGTCGGTCTCATTACGTTCAATCTCGACGACGTGCATCCGCACGATGTGGCTACGGTGCTTGACGCCGACGGCATTGCCGTTCGCGCCGGCCACCACTGCTGCCAGCCTCTGATGCGCTGGTTGAACGTGACGGCAACGGCTCGCGCCAGCTTTTACTTATACAACAACGAAGCGGATATTGACCGTTTGATCGCTTCCCTCATCAAAACAAAGGAGTACTTCGGTCATGCAATTGGATGATTTATACCGCCGCGTCATCATGGATCATTATAAAAACCCGCGTAACCGCGGCAGCTTCGAAGGCGAGTCGGTCAGCATCGATCTGAACAACCCGACGTGCGGCGACAAAATTCAGCTGCAAATGCAAATCGAAGAAGGTAAGGTCAAAGCCGCAAAATTTCTAGGCGACGGCTGCTCGATCAGCTTGTCTTCCGCCTCGATGATGACGGATGCCGTGAAGGGCAAGACACTGGAAGAAGCGCTGCAGATGGCTGACAATTTTTCCGGTATGATGAAGGGCGAGCCTGTCGAATTCGAGTACGAGGATCTTGAGGCTTTGTCAGGCGTTAACAAATTCCCCGCACGGATCAAGTGCGCCACGCTCGCGTGGAACGCGCTGCGCAAAGGAATTGAACAAGCGAAGCATTGATCGGAAGCGTATATCGCAAACTAAGATCATTAAAGGAGGCTCGAAAGCCATGGCAAAAAAAATGCCTGAAATGGAAGAGTACAAATATGGGTTTCGCGACGAGCACAAAGCGGTCTTCCAGAGCGGTAAAGGGCTGACGCGCGAAATCGTCACCGAGATTTCCCGCATGAAGAACGAGCCGGAATGGATGCTCGAATTTCGTCTGAAATCGCTCGATCAGTTCCTGAAAATGCCGATGCCGAAATGGGGCGGCAATATGGAAGACCTCGATTTCAACGACATTCAATACTATGTAAAACCTTCCGAGAAGCAAGGGAAAACATGGGAAGAAGTGCCGACCGAGATCAAGGAAACGTTCGACAAGCTTGGTATCCCGGAAGCGGAGCAAAAATTCCTTGCCGGCGTATCCGCCCAATACGAATCCGAGGTCGTTTATCACAGCATGCAGAAAGACCTGGAAGATCAAGGCGTACTGTTTATGGATACCGACACGGCTTTGAGAGAGCATCCGGAAATTTTCAGAAAGTTCTTCGGCACCATCATCCCGCCGAGCGACAATAAATTCGCAGCGCTGAACAGCGCCGTTTGGTCCGGGGGCAGCTTCATCTATGTACCGAAGGGCGTGAAGGTGGAAATTCCGCTTCAAGCGTATTTCCGCATCAACTCCGAGAACATGGGCCAATTCGAGCGGACGCTCATCATTGCCGATGAAGGCAGCTTCGTGCACTATGTAGAAGGCTGTACGGCTCCGGTATACAGCACGAACTCGCTGCACAGCGCCGTGGTGGAGATCATCTGCCTGAAAGATTCCCGCGTTCGTTACACAACGATCCAAAACTGGGCGCCGAACATCTACAACCTCGTGACGAAGCGCGCCGTTGCGGAAGAAAATGCGACGATGGAATGGGTCGACGGCAACATCGGCTCCAAGCTGACGATGAAATACCCGGCTGTCGTTCTTAAAGGCCGCGGAGCTAAAGGCATGGTGCTTTCCATCGCTGTTGCCGGTAAAGGCCAGCACCAGGATGCAGGCGCGAAAATGACGCATCTGGCGCCAGATACGACGTCCACAATCGTTTCCAAGTCGATCAGTAAACACGGCGGTAAAGTAACCTACCGCGGTTTGGCATCGTTCGGCCGCAACTCGCAAGGGTCCAAGGCGAATATCAAATGCGATACGCTGATCATGGATAATCAATCGACGTCCGACACCATTCCGTACAACGAAATTATGAACGACAACATTACGCTCGAGCACGAAGCGACGGTATCCAAAGTGTCCGAGGATCAATTGTTCTACTTGATGAGCCGCGGCTTAACCGAAGCCGAAGCGACTCAAATGATCGTTATGGGCTTCATCGAACCGTTCACGAAGGAACTGCCGATGGAATACGCGGTCGAGATGAACCGGCTTATTAAATTCGAAATGGAAGGCTCGATCGGTTAAGGCAAGGAGCGAACCGATTCGTTCTTCAAGACACGCAAGCTGCGAATATGCAGCGCTGCGTGTCTTTTTTATTTCCAACGTCTTGCCGTGCATAGCTCCGCCGCTCCTGCCTCATGCTATGAACAGATTGGATTCCATGACAGACAAGGGGCAGGTAGGATGAAGAATGGCGGCACTCGTTCCATGATAATGAAGGTATTGATAGTAGCGCTCCTAAGCGTTACGGCCGGGTGCGGCCAACTGTCCAAGGAGCAGCAGCAAACCCGGCAGCAGAGCTTGGCGAATCGGGAACAGCAGAATGCGGACCGCTCGATCAGCGAGCAATATAACGGAAAGACGATGAATGTCGGAGACGGCAGCACGATTCACATGACGGGCTCGGAAGAAATACTGACGATTCCGTTGAAGACCGTTGACGGTGTGAGCTATGTGATCGGCTCGGAGCTTGCGAGTGCTATCGGGTTCCATCACAAGTGGAACGAAAGCAGCAACACCTTCATGATCGGCGACAACGACGCCGCTTATGAGCTGCAGGCGGGCAGTACGACCGCTCAGCGCGGGGATTCCAAGGTCCAGCTGCCGCAACCGCCCATTTTGCGTAATTCACAATTCCATATTCCGGTTTCCGCGCTCGGCAACCTGTTGGCGGACGACGTTCGCTTTGAGGTTCAGGGCCAATCGATGATCGTACGGGCTACGGGAGAGACCGTGCCGGAAAGTATGGATGGGCCTGACGAGGCGAATACGGGTGCTGAGCTAGATTTTGCCGACGATCCGAATGATCCGTACAAGGGGACGGGGGCGAAAGCGACGCTGGGTCAGGTGGAAGATGGGGACACTCTCTCGGCGGAACGTATGGAACCCGAAGCGGTTGCCGTGTTGAAGAACATCAACATGGATACGCTGATCGCTCAGGCGAAACGTTATCTTGGCGTAAAATACGAGTTCGGCGCTGAACCTTACCCGAAATCCGGGAAGTTCGACTGCTCCTCGTTCACGCAATATGTATTCGGTAAATCCGGTATCCAATTGAAGCGGACCGCTCGTGATCAAGGCAATCAAGGTGAACCCGTCAGCCGTAAAAACTTGCGCAAGGGCGACTTGATGTTTTTTTATGTGCCGGGCCGGTTCAAAAGCAATAAAACGATCGGGCATGTGTCGATCTATATGGGCGACCAGCAGATGATTCATGCGTCGCCCAGTCAGAATAACGGCGTGCAAATTACGAATATCAACAAAGCTTACTGGAAAAAAACGTTTTTGAAGGCAAAGCGCGTGGCCCTATAGCTGCAAATTGAAAAAAGTGCCGCGTCGTCTGGGACGTCGGCACTTTCCTTTGTATGAAACAAATAAGGGCTTTACATCCCGATATAACGGCTGTAGAGGCTTTTGGCCGCGACGGGATCGTCCGTCCCCTGCACGATCAGCCTGCCGTCCGGAAACAGAACGAGCGTCATGCCGGTTTCGAGATGGAGCTTAAGCAGAAACGGATTACGCTCTACCCGGCCGACCGGCGCAAGCCGGCGTTCCCAATCCGCAAGCGCGAGCTTCAAAGGGCGGCTCGGCTGAATTTGCACCGAGTTGCGGCCGCACAACGATTGGATCGTATCCTCCTGCACGTCCGCCTCCAAATATTCAAAGCGGCGCTCGCTGCAGCACGGGCAATCCGCTCTCCTCGCTTTACTGACGTCCACGCCGGCGAATTGGTTGAACCATACATCCCAGTGAACCATCTTCCGGTTGCGCTCGGCCTCCGCGCCAACGAGCAGCTTAAGCGCTTCTGTTGCTTGATGCGAAGCGACGGCATGGATGAGCGGGCCGATAACGCCGGCCGTATCGCATGTCTCGGTCGTGCCTTGGGCCGGCGGCTGTCCGAACAGGCAGCGCAGACAGGGCGTTTCGCCCGGCACGATCGTAAGCGATACGCCGCGCGAGCTGACCGCGCCGCCATAGATCCACGGAATGCCGTGCTTCACGCTGACGTCGTTGATCAGGAAGCGGACGGCGAAGTTATCCGAGCCGTCCAGGATCAACTGCACGTCGGTCAGCAGCTCTTCGGCATTGGTGACGTTCAAATCGGCGACGACCGGTTCGATGCTTACGCCGGAATTGGTCGCCCGCAGGCGCGCTGCCCCGGCCTCCGCCTTCGGGGACGAGGCGGCCGCATCGGCCTCGTCGTACAGCATTTGGCGCTGCAGGTTGCTGCGTTCGACGAAGTCGCGGTCGATCAGGCGGACGAAGCCGACGCCGGCGCGCACCATATGATTGGCGAGCACGGTGCCGAGCGCGCCCATGCCGACGATCGCAATCCGCGACCGCAGCAGCTTCGCCTGACCGGCTTCGCCGATCGGAGCGAACAGCATTTGCCGCGAATACCGCTCGCGGTCGATCTCGATATGCTCAGGCCAGATATCCGGACGTTCGCTCATGATGCCGATCCTCCTTCGCCTGCAGCGGAAACCCCGGCTAACGGGTTCCACGGTCCGAGCTGATGTCCTTTCCATTCGGAGCCGTCTTCCCAGCGCTCCTTCTTCCAGATGGGAACGATTTGCTTCAACCGTTCGATCGCATAACGGTTCGCTTCATACACGGCGTCGCGGTGAGGGGCGGAAACTGCGATGACGACGCTGATCTCGCCGACAGCGACCGGGCCAAGCCGATGAGTGATCGCGCATAGCGCGCCGGGCCAGCGTTCGGCGATTTCACCCGCGATCTGGTTCATCGTCCGGATCGCCATGGGCTCGTACGCTTCGTATTCGAGCAGTACCGTCCGTTTCCCGTGCGTCCATTCCCGTGTCGTGCCTACAAAAGCGAGCGACGCCCCATGATTCGGATGGAGCACCTTGGCGGTGACGGCATCCGGGGATATCGGCTCGCGAGTCAGCTCCACCCAATCCGGTTCGCCTCCGGATACCGGCGGGATCAGGGCAATTTCGTCGCCTTCGCGTATAGCTGCGGAGGCTTCGGCATATTCTTGATTTACCGCAGCATATGCGTTCGATATTGCCTGAGATGCATGCGGGTAACGAAGTACCAGCTGCTCCTTCAGATCGGCTACCGTCCAGCTTGACGAATCCGTCTCAAGCTCAATTGTCCTTGCGCCCAACAGGTCTGCCAGACCGGCAAACAAAAGTACATTCAGCTTCAACTCGATCACTCCGTTTTTCGTAGTTTTCGATCCGGTTTAATGCGTTACGTTTACCTATCAGCATACCATAACCGGGGGCAAAAGTGATATAATGGCAGGTAAGCTCTAAAGAAACGGAGGTAGGTAGACATGATTGAAGTAGTAGACGATTCCAAAGGAAGCGTAAGGTATTCGTCGCCCGGGGAACTCGCTGCGGTTTGCTCCGAGACGATCGATCCGGAGCTTCGAATAAACGGCTTAAAGGGCCAAGCGGTGGATTGGCAAGCTTGGTATGAGGCGTGGAGCGCTGCGCAGGGGGCTGACGTTTCCCTGCAGCCGACGCACCTGCAGGTTGCGGCGGTTGATGAGTTTCAAGCTACGATTCCGTGGCACGAATTGCGGGATGCCTTTATCCTCTATGCACAAGAGGAGGGGCAGCCTTTACAGAAGGGCTTTCCGATTCGCCTGTATGTGCCGAACGGGAGCAGCGAATGTTTGAACGTCAAGAGCGTCGTCCGCCTTTGTTTACTGTACGATCCGGCATTAGGCGATAAAGCGACCTTCGGATTTTCCAATACGGTGACACCGGAGCAGATGTTGGCGAACCGGCAAAGCAAATAACCCCGATCTGCTAAAGGCATAGCTTTAGAATGATTAAGAACGAAACTATCGCAAAGCGTCCGCCGCTTTGCGATTCAAGGCAGGTGGCTTGTATCACGAAAGAACGAGTCAGGCTTCGTATCCTACATACGAACGATATACACAGTCATTTCGATCAGATGCCCCGGATCGCTGAATGGATCAAGCGGTTGAAGGAAAATACGGGGGAGGCGCACACGCTGACGCTCGATATCGGCGATCACTTGGACCGGATGCGTTCCGAAACGGAAGGCACCGAGGGATTGGCGAATATCGCGGTGATTAACGCGACCGGATACGATGCCGTCACGCTTGGCAATAACGAGGGGTTGACGTATACGCCGGATGTGTTGGACCGGCTGTACGGCGAAGCCGCACGGTTTCCCGTTGTGCTTGGCAACATGGTTGCAGCCCGAACCGGAACCGCTCCGGCTTGGATGAAGCCTTGGCATATCGTGGAGAAAGCGGGGCTGCGCATCGGTCTCATCGGTGCGACGGCCGCATTCTCGCTTTTTTACAGGCTGCTGGGCTGGGAAATCAGCGATCCGTACGATACGATCCGTCAAGCTGTAGAAGAGCTGCGTCCGCAAACGGACATCATCGTGCTGCTGTCGCATCTGGGCCTTCGCCATGACGAGAAGATAGCGGAAGACATCCCCGGCATCGACGTCATTCTTGGCGGACATACGCACCATTTGTTGACGGAGCCCCTCTCTGTCGGATCGACCTGGATTTGTGCCGCAGGCAAACATGGACAATACGTCGGGGCGGTGGATCTGGCGTACGAGCGGCAGACGAAACGGCTTGAGCTGGTTGGTGCGGGCGTACATGCGACGGCTGAAATGAACGGAGATCCCGAACTGCAGGCCGTCATCGATTTGTATGCGAACCAAGCAAATGAAACGTTGTCCCGGGAAGTCGTTCGTCTCGACCGCGATATGCCGATCGATTGGTACGGCGAATCGCCGCTTGGCAACCTGCTGGCCGCCGGTATTCGGCGGTGGGTGGACGCCGAGATCGGCTTGGTGAACGCCGGCCAACTGCTCGGAGGCCCGCAGCAAGGGCCCGTGTCGGCCGGTACGCTGCTCAAGCTTTGCCCGTCGCCGATCAACCCGTGCCGGTTGAAGCTGACCGGGGCGCAGCTTAGGCAAGCGCTGGAAGAATCGCTGCTGCCGGAGTTTATGGATAAGCCGCTGTTCGGCTTCGGCTTTCGGGGCAAAGTGCTCGGCACGTTGTGCCTGGACGGACTGAGCGTCGAGTTTGATCCGGAGGGTGCTCCTTACTCGAAAATCGTCAGCGTCCGGGTAGGCGAATCGCCGATGATCGACGATCGGTTATACACCGTCGGGACGATCGACATGTTTACATTCGGCATCGGATATTTATCCATCGGCCAAGGTATTGAACCTGAGTTTTTCCTGCCTGAATTTTTGCGCGACGTGCTGCTTCATGAACTGCGCAATGCGAAAGCTTTGCAGGACAGCAGCCGCGGGCGGTGGATAAAACGACAAAAGCATGTCGGAAATTGAAAAAATATATTGCTCTTTTGCCGGGAATCCGATAGGCTAAACCTAAGTAAGTGGATTTTCTAAATATTTGTTTAGAAAGAAGACGTGAGTACGACTATGCGCTTGCTTCCGATCAGCATGGTGGAGCCTGGCATGAGGCTCGGCAAAAAGATTTACAATTCGGACGGGTTAACGCTGCTCGCGGAGCAGGTCGAACTGACGCAAAACTTGATTCGCCGCTTGGAATCCCATGGTATTGATTACGTTTATATTGATGACCCGCGGACCCATGATCTGGTCATTCGGGACGTCATTTCGGATGAAACCCGGGTACGGGCGATAGCGGAAATACGCGAGTCGTTCCGGAGAATCGGCGAAAATCAGGTCAAACGTAAGGGCGTCGGACACCTTCAACTCGGCAAGACATTTCGCAGCTTATTGGACCTGATTCTGCAGGATTTAAGCTGTAATAAAGATGCGATGATTATGCTGACGAACATCAGCGTGATGGACGAATATTTGTACCAGCATTCCCTTAACGTATGCATCTACTCGACGATGCTCGGAATGGCCGATGGCTACGGTCAAGAAGAATTGACAACGCTCGGTCTCGGGGCGCTGCTTCACGACATCGGCAAGACGCAAATTCCGTCCGAGTTGCTGCGCAAGAAAGAACCGCTGACCGATGAGGAGTTCTCGCATATTAAGCGGCACACGAATTTCGGCTTCCAATTTCTGAAGGACGAGCCCAACATTCCGCTGCTCGCCGCACACTGCGCGTTCCAGCATCACGAGCGGCTGAACGGCAGCGGTTATCCTCGCGGTTTAAAGGGCGACGAAATTCACGAATACGCGCGTTGGATCGGACTCGTCGATTCGTACGACGCGATGACGACACACCGTGTGTACCGCAAAGCGATGCTCCCGCATCAGGCTATGGAGATCTTGTTCACGGGTACGGGTTCGCTGTTCGATAAGCCGAAGATCGAGCTGTTCCGCGATAAAATCGCCATTTATCCGATCGGCGTCACCGTGACGCTGAATACGGGCGAGAAAGGCGTTGTCGTTGATCTCAACGCGAAAGTGCCGCATCGGCCGATCGTCAGATTGCTGGAAGACGAGGCCGGTCAGATGCTTGACGGCAGTAAGGAAATTGATTTGTCCAAGGTGCATACCGTCTTGATTACTGGTGTGAACGACGAAAAGATCACTTTAACAGCACCATGAGTTAAGCCCGAAATTCGGCCAGCACCGGTTTCGGGCTTTTTTCAATCGGTTTTCTTTTCATACATATTACGTTACAATAAG
Organism: Paenibacillus sp. JCM 9796; assembly: GCF_055379675.1. Classification (NCBI taxonomy): domain Bacteria; kingdom Bacillati; phylum Bacillota; class Bacilli; order Caryophanales; family Paenibacillaceae; genus Paenibacillus; species Paenibacillus sp. JCM 9796. The sequence continues at coordinate 1,356,505 of NZ_AP043723.1, read as the reverse complement.
AATTGATCAGTAAGTGATAACAAGAATTCTAATGAAGAGTCAGGTGTACATAACAACATGTCTGAATTATTTGCCATACAGCCTCCCTTTCTCGAAATTTCGCCGCAATACGATCCGTGGGACCCGTTGCCGGCCTTTCGGCGGTACGGCCAGCACCGGTTGACGAGCGTCGAACTGACCGTAACCAATCTGTGCAACATGCGCTGCGAGCACTGTGCGGTGGGAGAGTCGTTAACGTTGTCGGAAGGAATCCGTATTCCGTTAGCCGACGTGCTCCGGCGGTTGGATGAAGTGGAGCACTTGGAGACGATCAGCATAACCGGCGGCGAGCCAAGCTTTCATGAGCAAACGGTGCGGGACTATATCGTACCGTTGTTGAAATATGCCAGGGAGCGAGGCGTCCGTTCGCAAATTAACTCCAATCTGACGCTTGATATATCGAGATACGAGGCGTTGGCTCCTTATCTGGACGTGATGCATATTTCGTTCAATTACTTGAACGTAGACGATTTCTACGAGGTTGGCTTCGTTCGCTCCGAACGGCGCACGCCCAGAGCGTCGGCCGTCAAGCTCTATGAACGGATGATAGACAATACGCGCGAGCTGTCGCGTGCCGGGATGTTCGTATCGGCCGAATCGATGATCAATTACCGCACTCACGACAAGCTGGTCGGTATTCACCGCCTGATCGACGAGATGGGCTGCCGCCGCCACGAGGTGCACCCGATGTACCCGAGCGCATTCGCGTCCAACCTGCCGGTATTGTCGCTCGACCAGACGCGGCAGGCCGTTCACCGGTTGCTGGACGGGAGGAACCCCGAGCTCTGGATGCTGTTCGGCACGCTTCCGTTCTATGCCTGCAGCTTCTTAGAGGAGGATCAGCAGATCATAACGCGTTTGCGCGGAGAACCGAACGTAACCGTAAGGAATGATCCGGACGGACGCAACCGGTTGAATGTGAATTTGTTCACGGGTGACGTCTACGTGACCGATTTCTCCGATGTGCCTCCGCTGGGGAATGCGCTGACTGACCGTCTGGACGAAGTGTTTGCCCGCTGGAAGGAACATCCGCTTTACAGCTCGGTCGGGTGTTACTGCCCGGGAGCGAATTGCTGCGGGCCGAATCTGTTGGTCGCGGATACGTATTATAAAGATGTCGATTTTTCAACCCGACGCGCCATCGTTTAATTACAAGCTGCCTATCACGCATGAGAAGGAGTTTGAACAGTAGTGGAGAGCCATAGTACGGGGTTTGATTTCGGTTCGATTGCGTTAAATCTGGTCCTCGTTGTTTTTTTAGTTTTCCTTAACGGTTTCTTCGTCGCCGCGGAGTTTGCGCTGGTGAAAGTCAGACAAACCCGCCTGCAGCAGTTGGAAAGCGAAGGGAACGGAAAGGCGAAATATGCGCTTGCCGTTACGAAAAAGCTGGACGCCTATCTGTCTTCGACCCAGTTGGGCATTACGCTGGCCTCGCTTGGTTTAGGCTGGGTGGGCGAGCCTGCGATTTCTCATCTGATCGTCGAGCCTCTGTTCGAAATGATCGGACTGGCCCAAGCCTGGTACGCGGACGCGCTCGCGATCTTCATCGGCTTCGCGGTCATTACGTTCATGCACATCGTCCTGGGGGAATTGGCGCCCAAATCGCTCGCGATCCAAAAGTCGGAAGTCACATCGCTTTGGCTCTCGGCGCCGTTGATGCTCTTCTACAAGCTTTTTTACCCGATCATCTATTTGTTGAACGGCGCGGCGAACCGGCTTCTGCGTCTGATCGGCGTCCGGCCCGCCACGGAGCTTGAAGCCGCTCATACAGAGGAAGAGATTCGCATATTGATGGACCAAAGCGCAAAGAGCGGCCATATCGATAAAGACGAGATGACGTTGTTTGACAACATCTTCGAATTCTCCGAAAGGGTGGCGCGTGAAATTATGCTGCCGCGCACCGATATGGATTGTTTGTTTACGGAACTGCCTTTTGAGGAAAATTTAAATATCGTGTATGAAACGAAGCATACCCGTTATCCGGTGGCAACGAGCGACAAGGATGAGATTATCGGGTTCGTGCACATCGCGGATATGCTGACCTGCGAGCCGAAGAAATCGCATCAGCTGCGCAATTTCGTCAGGCCGGTGCTGATGGTGCCGGAATCGATGGAAATCAGCCATGTATTGAAAATGATGCAGAAGAAGCGCTCCCAGCTGGCGATTGTGATCGATGAGTACGGCGGAACAGCCGGCTTGATTACCGCAGAAGATATTCTGGAGGAAATCGTCGGCGAAATCCACGACGAGTTCGACGAGACCGAACGGCCGGAAATCGAGAAGATCGGCGATGCCTACTCGGTGGACGGGCGGGTTTTGCTGGAGGAGCTTGACGATATGCTGGGCCTCGGAATCGAGGACGAAGCCGTAGACTCGATCGGCGGCTGGCTGTTCAAGGAGCTGGAAGGCAACCTTGAGATAGGGAAGAAGCATACCCTGGATCGCTTTCAATTCGAGGTTACCGAAGTGGATCGTCTGCGCGTGGTGCGATTAACGATTCGACCAATCTTGAAGCTCGGGCCGGAAGGCGAAGAACAGCAGAAGCCGGCACATTAATTTCGAAGGGGGCCCTCACTGGAATGTCGCTACGAACGATTCTTTTTTGCGCGTTAGGCGCTTTGGTTCTCTATGGATTGTTCACCGTCGGCTTTCCGTTTCTGCTCGCGCTGCTGCTCGCAATATTGCTGGAGCCGGTCGTGCAGGCGCTGATCAAATATGCGAGGTTCAACCGCATAGCGGCGGCCGTTACGGCCTGTACTTTATTTACCGGATTGCTGCTCGGCTTCATCTACCTGGTCGGCTTCAAAATGGTGTCCGAGCTCGTCCAGTATTTGAAAAACGCCCCGAGTTACTTGAACGAGGCGAAATTATTCATGGAAAACACATCCGTCAAAACGCAATTTTTCTTTGAGACGCTGCCGCCTGCGATGGCTGCCGACGTGCAGCATTGGATCGAGAACGGCTTGGTCGCATTAACGGAAAATTTGAACAGCATCGTTTCGGCCGTTAGCGGTTATTTGATCGGAATCGCCAGAACGATCCCGAACCTGTTCATTTTCTTCGTTGTGTTTGTCATTGCGCTTTACTTGGTGTCGCTAAGTTTGCCGAAGCTGCATCAATCGTTTTTGAACTTGTTCGAAAGCGGTTCGCGGTCAAAGGTCGTCACGGTGCTGACGGATTTGCGCCGGGCGATCGTCGGCTTCCTGTTTGCCCAAATGCTGATCAGCCTGTTAACCTACATTGTATCGTTGATCGGGCTGCTCGTGCTTCGGGTCGACTATCCGCTCGCGATAGCGCTTCTGATCATTGTCGTCGACGTGCTGCCGGTGCTCGGCGTAAGCGCTGTGCTGCTGCCCTGGGCCGTCTACAGTCTGCTCGTCGGCAATATGCAGCTGGCGATCGGACTGATCGTCTTGTATTTGGTCATTGTCGTGTTCCGCCGTTTGATCGAGCCGAAAATTATCGGAGACGCCGTCGGCATCAACGCGCTTGCCGCACTGGTCAGTATGTATGTCGGCTTTCAAGCTATAGGCGTCGTGGGCTTGTTCCTCGGTCCGGTTCTAATCATCGTGTATCAAGCGCTTCGCCGCGTCGGCATTTTGAAAATCAATATCAAGCTCGAAGGCTAGCCATCAAATAAAAGGGAGGACAAGCATTGCAAGGAGATGTAGCTAAGGTCAAACAACATTCCAAAATTTCAATCGCTAAATTAATCCGTCGCGCGTTCTTAATCTTTCTGGGCTCCGCGATCTTTTCCGTCGGGCTGGAAATTTTTCTCGTTCCGAACAAAATCATCGACGGCGGCGTTGTCGGCATTTCGATCATCACGTCCCATTTAACAGGGGTGCCGATCGGAATCTTTCTGGTACTGTTCAATTTACCTTTCTTGTACATAGGGTATAAGCAAATCGGTAAAACGTTTGCGATTTCCACCTTATATGCCGTCGCGGTGATGTCGCTCGGGACAACGCTGCTGCATCCGGTTAAAGCCCTGACCTTCGATCCACTGCTCGCTGCCGTCTTCGGAGGCATCATTCTGGGGGTAGGCGTCGGCTTGGTCATCCGTTCGGGCGGTTCGCTCGACGGAACCGAGATTATGGCGATCTTGTTCAGCAAGAAGCTGCCTTTCTCCGTCGGCGAAGTCGTCATGTTCTTCAATCTGTTTATTCTCAGCAGCGCCGGCTTCGTGTTCGGCTGGGATCATGCGATGTACTCGCTGATCGCTTACTACATCGCTTTTAAAGTTATCGACATTACGATCGAAGGGTTCGACGAGTCCAAATCGGTCTGGATCATCAGCGACAACAGCCGCGAGATCGGCGATGCGATCATACAGCGGCTCGGCCGCGGCGTCACCTACCTGCAGGGCGAGGGCGCGTTCACGGGCGGCAACAAGCTCGTCATTTTCTGCGTGATTAACCGGCTGGAGGAAGCGAAGCTTAAATCGATTGTCGAAGAGCTCGATAACTCCGCGTTCCTGGCCGTCGGCAACATTCACGATGTGAAGGGCGGCAGGTTCAACAAGAAGGACATCCACTAAGTAAGGATGAATAGTGTTCCATCCTACCACGACCCCGTCGGTTATTCCGGCGGGGTCTGTCCTTTTACACGCGGATTCCTATACAATCGATCTACAGATGCAGGCGCCGATCGGCGCGCGATAAAGGAGCGAGCTTCCATGGAAGAAAACCGTCCGCGTTTTCGAGGGCAATTGATCTTGTTTGACTTGGACGACACGTTATTTGATTATGCGAGCACTTGGCATGCAGCGCTCGTGCGAACGTTCTCCGTATACGGGCCGACGGCGGGATTGAATCCGGAGGAAGTGACCCGAAGGTTCCTGGGCGTTAACGATCGCCTGTACGGCGAATATGAGCGAGGCGGCTACGGCAGCCGGCCTCCGTGCATGAGCCGCTAGGAATCATTACGCATTGGTCCGGACTGCCGTCGGTTTGTGAGTTGGATTGATAAATTGCGGTTCTCTTAATAAACCCGGCGGGCGCCTAAATATTTCGGTCCCCAATAGCTGCTGTCGAGCTTCTGGATATAGATGCCGGCCGAACGGGTGGCCGATATAAACTCGCCGTTGCCGATATAAAAGCCTACATGGGACGCAACGCCGGGCTCGTTCAGGCCGAAGAATACGAGATCGCCGGGCATGAGCCGGCTGCGGTTGACGGGCGTGCCCATGGTGATCATCGTCGTGGTGTTGGTACGAGCCATCGCAACGCCGTGCTTGTTGAACATAAAATACACAAAGCCCGAGCAGTCGAAGCCTGCAGGTGTTGTGCCACCCCATACGTAGGGAACGCGCATGTAGTTATTCGCGTCGGCGAGCATCGCTTTTTTGACGAGCGCCCGGTTGAGCGCCGTGCGCGTGATCGGGCCTGCTTTACCGTCAACCGCCAGGCTGTAGGCGCTTTGGAACGAACGGACTGCTTGCTGCGTTACCGTGCCGTAATAACCGGTGATCGTCGGGTAAGTAAAATACCCTAGCGTCTTGAGGTCGCGCTGCAGCGCGGAAATCGAGTCACCGGACATACCGAGGCTCAACGTCGAGGAGACTTGCGTGTTCGCGGCCCAAACGGGAATCGCGGATTGAGGCAGAGAAAGGATGAGGCCGGCTCCTAACAACGTGATCACCATCGTTTTTGCAAGCGATTTCTTCATGTGTGAGAACAGCTCCTTTTATTAATTTCCGAAATTGGCAGCACTTGCTGACATTTTATACGTATACCGGACTTGCCCACAATGTATAAATAATGGTAGACGCTCACAGAAGGAGGAATTCGCCTCATGCATCAAACCAAAGTATGGTTTCCGTACGTAAGTCCGATGGACCCTTGTCCGCCCGTACTCGAGAAGACGTACTCGACCCCCCCGAACTTATACATCGGCTTTCAACCGCCCAATTTGCCGCAATTTCCCCCCCACGAAGCGCTTCGGCTAGGCACATTATGGCCGGCGCTTTACAGCCCGTACCATCCTCGAAAATATTGACCGACAGGAGGAACCGGAATGTCGCACGCACTACCCGAGCATTTCTATCGGCAGCTGGAAGAGCTGCAGGCCGTCGATTTTGTGCTGGTCGAATTGACGCTGTATTTGGATACCCACCCGCAGGACATCCAAGCGCTCCAGCAATACAACCAATACGCGCAGCAACGGATGCAGCTTGCGTATCAATTCGAGCAGGAGTTCGGTCCGTTGAAGTCGTTCGGCCAAAGCTTCTCCAAGCAGCCTTGGCAGTGGATCGATTGCCCTTGGCCATGGCAAGTGTGAACGGCGCAACCGAGCGGACGAAGGAAGGGGAGAATTCGGATGTGGTTGTATGAGAAGAAGCTGCAGTACCCGGTAAAAGTAAGCAAGTGCGACCCGCATATGGCAAAGCTGCTCCTGGAACAATATGGCGGCGCGGACGGGGAGCTGGCAGCGGCGCTCCGTTACCTGAACCAACGATACAGCATCCCGGATAAAGTGATCGGGCTGCTGACGGACATCGGAACGGAAGAATTTGCTCATTTGGAAATGATTGCCACGATGGTTTATAAGCTGACCAAGGATGCGAGCGTGGATCAATTGAAGGCGGCCGGGCTGGACGGGCACTATGTGAGCCACGATAGGGCGCTTTTTTACAGCAATGCCGACGGAGTGCCCTGGACGGCGGCCTACATTCAGGCCAAGGGCGATCCCATCGCCGACTTGTACGAAGACATTGCCGCGGAAGAGAAGGCCAGAGCGACGTACCAGTGGTTGATCGATATGACGGACGATGTGGATTTGCAGGACGGCCTGAAATTTTTGCGACAGCGGGAAGTGGTTCATTCGATGCGGTTCCGTGAAGCGGTTGAAATTCTGAAGGCAGAGCAGGGGGCGAAAAAAATATTTTAAGCGAACCTCGCTCTCCGACAGTTGTCGGGGAGCTTCCTTCGTGGTGTAAAGAAAATTTTAGATTGGCGTCCGTCTAAAATACGGTTCTCGGGCTCAACGCGTTATCCGTACCGATTACAATCGGGCTGCTCCTGTTTTTCCGCGTTCCACTGGAAGAAGTATCTGCGAATTTATTTTGGTATCGGCCTGTAAGCCCGCCCGCCCGTCATTTGACAACCTCGGACAAACATGGTTGTATAAAATGGTACCGGGGGGAGGAATCAAGCATGGTTCATAAATCGTTGCCGGAAGCGATGATTTTCGATGTGGACGGCACTTTGTTCCGCACGGAGACGCTGATCTTGCCGGCCTACCACGCCACATTCGACCAATTGCGGGCGGAAGGCTTATTTCATGGCGAAACGCCGCCCGAGCGTTATATTTTGGGCGGTTTGGGCATGCTGCTGGAGCACATCTGGGAGCAAGTGATGCCGGAGGCCGATCGCCATGTGCACCGCCGCGCCGATGAGCTGCTGCTTAAGCTGCAGCTTGATGGGCTGAGACGGGGCGAAGGCGAGCTGTACGCAGGGGTCGCGGATACGCTGCAGCAGCTGCGGGAACGCGGTATCCGGTTGTTTACGGCGAGCAACGGACTGGAGGCTTACGTGAAGGGCGTTGTGAAGCACCAAGGACTGGAGCCGTTGTTCGAGCCGACCGGCATGTACAGCGCCGGCGAATTCCACACGCGCTCCAAAGTCGATCTGGTGCGGCTGCTGCTCGAACGCCACGGCATCCGGCGCGCATGGATGGTCGGCGACCGTTCTTCCGACGTCGAAGCGGGACATGGCAACGGGCTGTACGTGGTCGGCTGCGATTACGCCGGCTATCGCAAGCCGAAGGAACTGGACGAGGCGGATGTGTGCATCGGGTCGTTCAGCGAGATCATCGCCCTGCTGGATGGCGCCGAATAACAAGAAAGACTCGCTTGAACCCGTGAAGCTTCGGGCTCGACCGCGAGTCTTTTTCTTATTCTATCGGCTTGTCGTTGCTCTGCTCGCTCAGCCACAAGGCGAATTCGAGCGGGCGGCTGATCGCCTTCACATACGTTCCGTTCTGGCCGATCCGGCGAAACACCTCGCGTGAAGGCTTCGGATTGACCTCGAGCAGCCACACGTGTCCCTTCGGGTCGATCGCCAGATCGATGCCGACCTCGCAGAAGACGTCGAATTTGTTCTCCAGGTGCTTGACGACGTTAAGGCCCAGCTCATAGGCCTCTTCCCGGACGGCATTCACTTTGGCGCTGTCCTTGAACCGGTTGTACAGCAGCGTTTCCATCGGCGCGGCGGTGCCCCCGCCATGCAGGTTGGACGTAACCGATCGCTTGGGACCGATCCGGCCTACGCAGCCGGTCACCTGCCATTCTCCGTTTCCGTCCTTCTGTACCAGCATCCGAAAGTCGTGCACGCGTCCGTCCTTCAGCTCCAGAGGGATGCCCTGCTGCACGATATATTGGTCCGCGAGCTTCCATTCGGCCACTTTCGCGGCGATTTGCCCGGTGGTGACCTTTTGCACCGGCAGGATGCGGCGGGACGGATCTCGTCCCTGCATCAAGTAGGAACGACCGCCCGGCAGCCGCTGGAGCCGGATAATGCCGCGGCCGCCGGTGCCGCTCTTCGGTTTCATATAAACGACCGGATAGCGGGTCAGGAAATGACCGAATTCCTTGCCTTCCTTGAACGGGATCGTCGCCGGCAGATGGGGGGCGATATCCGCTTGCTCGGCGAGCAACTGATGCATCTTCCACTTATTGCCCAGCGGGCGGCTCAAATAACGAAGCTCGGCGTACTTTTTACGGAAGCCGGACAGCTTCAGGTAATTTTCCGTGCCGTGATACCGGCACCGGTCGTAAATCAGCGGAGGGAAGGCGGTCGATTTACGCACCCATTTGCCTTGCTCCGGTTTGTAGGTTAAAGCGTTGACGCGGGCGTTCCCCTGAACGTCGTCCGGGGTGAACACGAGCACCTCGAGCCCCAGCTTCGCACCGCATATGCACAGCTTGCGGAAAAACGACAGCTCTTCCAGCCGTCGTCCGCTTAAATACATGGCCAATACGCCAACTGTTTTCATGGTCGCGAGTCACCTGCTTACCGTTTGCTGCCGAAACGGATGTTCTTTTTGGACAAGAAGATCGAGTAGCGGATGAGGTTTTCAAGCGATTTTTGCCGGATCGGCGGCTCGTCGAATTTCATCGGCTTGGAATTCGCTTCGAAGAACCAAATGTGGCCGTCGCTGTCCACACCGAGATCCATTGACATTTCGCCCAGCTTATAGCCGCTGGACGATTCGATCTGTTTGGCGATCGTGAGCGCCGCTTGTTTCGCCCGCTGCATGATTTGTTTGCTGCCGGCGGGGCCGAACGAGTGGGAGAGCAGTTTGCCCGGATCGTCGATCGACCCGCCCCGGGGCACGTGTGTCGTAATGCTGTTCTTCCCGGCCAACCGGGCGCCGACGCCGGCGATGCTCCATACGCCCTTGTGGTTCTTCTGCGCGAGCAGCCGCAGATCGAACGGACGCTGCTTATAGTGGGATAGGGCAATGCCCTGTTGAATGATGTAATCCTTGGAGCCGACCAGATGGCTCACCCGCGACCAAAGCTGGGATACGCTCGAAAAGCGGGAAATTTGGCTTCTGGTCCTATCCTGAATGCTGAGCTCATACTGGTTCGCTTTCGCCGCTTGGCCGTCCATTCTGCTGATTCGCATGATGCCTTTGCCGGCTTTGCCGCGAATTGGCTTGAGGTAAAGAAACGGGTAGCTCTGGAGAAGTTTGTCGAGGTCCTCACGGGAAGACAACCTTTGGGTCGTCGGAATGAACGGCTGCGTACGCTTTGATTTGTTGAGCCATTCGAATAAGGTCCATTTGTTGAAGAACGAAGGGTTGAAGAATCGTACCTTCCCGTGGCGCAAGCAGGCTTGAATCACCTGCTGCACCTCCGGGAGAAGCTCGAATTTGCGGTAGGGAATGCGGTTATAGATGACGTGCGGCATCGGGAGCAGTTCTCTGATCCATGATTGGGTCTCCGTATGATACCGGTAACCGACTGCATTTTCCTGGCTGAGCTTAAAGTCGGCGGTCGTCATGACGTATACGAGCACGCCGCGCTCTTCCCCCATTCGGATCAAATCGATAAAATTTTCTTGATTCCCGCGAAAAGGCCTCTTTTCATCCGCATAAGTGAGGATGGCCAGCGTCGGACGCTGACGGTTGCTATCGGACTGTCGTTGCGATCCCATTCAAGTATCCCTCCTTGACCGAAATCGGCTCAGGTAGAGGCAATAGTCGTACATGTACTGCAGCGAAGCGCGCCCTTCTTCCTTAAGGGCGGGATGCTTGAAGATCGAGCGGCCCGGCTTGGAATTGGCCTCGAACATCCAGATGCGTTCGCTCTTGTCGATCCCGATATCGAAGCCGAGCTCGCCCAGCGTATGCCTGTAATTGCGCTCAATATCCTCGGCCAGTTTGATGGCGGCCTCCTTGGTGCTCGATAATACAGCGTCGGCGCGCGCGCCGAAAACTTGCTGCAGCACCTGCTCGGGCGTCATCAGCTGACCGCCGGTGCGCACATGTGTCGTGACACTGCCCCTGCCGGCTTTCTTGGCGCCGATGGCGGCCACGACCCATTGGTTTTCGCTGTTCTTGGTCATGTGGAAGCGGAAGTCGATCGGACAGCTGTCCAGCTCGATCAACCGGATGCCTTGCTGCGACACGTAGCCGTGCAAGCTGCCGTTATGCCGGTTCAGCAGCGCCATCAGCCCTTCGAACTTGCTGAAACGGAGCAGCACGTTGCGGCCGTTGCGCCGGAAGCGGGCGTAATAGCCGCGTTTCGGATTATAGGTCAACCGGTAAATGCCGATTCCGAGGCTGCCGGCCGTCGGTTTCAAATATATGAATTTGTGCTTCTCCAGCATTTCTTTAATTTGCATGGCGTTCGGGTTGATGTGCGACTCCGGCACATGGTTGAACACATCGGTACCCTCCAGCAAGTTGTAAACGTCCCATTTATCGAAAAAGCTCCAGTTAAACAGCGGGATGCCTTGTCGCACGAAGCGCTGCTTGAAGGCGTTCATCGACGCCAGCTTCTCGGCCTTGCGGCTCGGCAGCCGGTTGTACACGACGTCCGGCAGCGGGACGGTCTTGCGCGCCCAGCCTCCCTCTTTCAGCGGGATCGTGGCCGAGACGGTGCCTTGCGACCAGTTCACGTCGTTCGGGGAGAACCCGAAATAAAACGCGCGATCCGCGCCGACGCGCATGAATTGACGGATGAACTCGGTGCGGGACCCGAACGGCGCGGAGCTCCCTCGCACAATGTTCGTCAGAATCCCGATCATCGGTCCCAGCCGAAGTTCCTTGCCGTTGGCGCTCGTAATCATGGTGGTACCGTCGCGGGGCAATCGCAATTGGGTATAAACCGACGGTGTCATATACAGGTGGTTACCGCTTTTTTTCAGCAGCTTGAGTCTTAAGGAGACGCTTTTGCTGCCGAGCTTAAGGGTCACGTTTTGAGCTTTGGCCAGCTTGAGCGCTTTGGCCAAGTCACCGCTGACATAAACGACGCGTTCCTGTCGCGGGGTGACATGAATCGTGCAGGTTGTCAAGCTCATGATGAACCTCCTACAGAACGATGCCGTGTTGGGCAAAAGTTTACTTCTTCAGCGAAAAGCTGCGAGCCGGTGCCGCTGCGGTTTGCCGGAGCAAGTAATCGGCATACCGCAGCGGATTGGCGACAGCGGCCAATCGCGCCTTGTCGTCGCGTAAATAAGTAAAGATGGAGCGGCCGGGTTTGGAGTTCACTTCGAGCATCCAAATATGTCCGCCCGTGTCGACACCGAAATCGATGCCGAGCTCGGCGAGCCGCCCGTGACGAGATTCAAGCGCCTCCGGCAGCGTATCTGCGAGCTGTCGCAGCTCCGCGAGGATCGCTTCGGCGCGGGCCCGCCCGAATTCGCGGGCGAGCATCGGTTCGGCGGCGCAGGCCATGCCGCCGCCGTGCAGGTTCGCGGTCAAGCTGCCGCTTTGACCGCGGCGTACGGCCAGGCCGGTCAGCTGCCAGCGGCCTGCGCCGTTTTTTTGCACGAGGGCGCGCACGTCGTACGCGTCGCCCTCGCGGGTGTGCAGCGCCAAGTAGCGCTGCAGGAGATAGCTGCGGCGGCCGATCAGGCGCCGCAGGAAGGCTGCGAGCGCGGCGCCGCTTTCGAAGCCGCGCGCGATCTCCCGGTTGCGCGCATCGCGGCCGCGCAGCGTGAACGCGGGCGTCTGGCCGCCGGGCTCGGCGTTGCGCCGCACGTGCAGCACGCCGCGGCCTTGCGAGCCGCCGAGCGGCTTGAGCACGGCCTCGCCGTGCTCGCGCAGCCAGTCGGCGAGCGTGCGCATGCTGCGCAGCAGCTCGGTCTGCGGCAGGTAGCGGTTAAAGCGGCCGTCGCGGTCGCGCGCGAGCAGCCGCTGGACGTCCAGCTTGCCTTTCAGGCCGCTGCCGAGCAGCCGGACGTTCGGATGCCGCTGCAGCCGCCCCATCGTCTCGCGGTAGTCCGCATACTGGCGCCGCGTCGTGAAGAAGCAGCGGTCGTAGACGATGGCCGGCAGGGCGAACGTGCCGGGGACCCACTGCCCGGCGGACGCCTCATAGGTGTAACCCGTTACCCGTTCTTGCTCCCAGTCGACACTGTTCGGCGTAAACACATACACGGACAGGTGGAGACGCGGGCCAAGCAAACATAAGCGGCGGTAGAAGCCGCGGTTTTCAAAAGGCGGCGTGTATTCGGCCGGCGTGGTCATGATGCCTACCGTGCGTTCGCCGCCAGCGTTTTTGCCGAAGATCATCATGCGCTGCACCTCACAACCGTAAATTTGTTTCGTTCACAGGGGATTCCTCATCCTTCGCTCCATGGGGAATCAAAACTTCGCCGCAGAGCGGGCGTACTGCACCAGCAGTTTGACCGAAGGGCGAATTTTAGGGTCGCTCGACAGCGGCGTATTATCTTCCTTCGACGGCTTGGAATTGACTTCGATCAGCCAAACCCGCCCATTCGTATCGAGTGCCAAATCGACCCCCAGTTCCGCGAAATGGCCTTCGACCTGGGTTTCTATCCCTTTAGCGATATGCAGCGCCGCCCGCCGCAGCTTCGCATAACCGTCAACGGCTGCCGCCGAATCGGATCGGGCTAACGCTTCTTTGACCGAGCTGAGCGTTCCGCCGCGGGCAAGGTTGGATACGAAGTGATGATTGCCGGCAATTCGGGCTACGATGGACGTAATGCGCCATTGGCCGGTTTTGCCCCGCTGCACGAGCGCCCGGAAATCGACAGGACGCCCTCCCACCGTGAGCAGCTGTAACCCCTGCTGAATCTGGTAGCGCTGTGTTTTCATTTTCCCGGAAATCGCCGCATACAGTGAGGAGAGCGAGGTGAACGATTGTTTACGGGTTCCGCTGAGATTGGTAAAATGACAGATATACGCACCGTCCGGTTGTTTGCGGATCCGGATGATGCCTTTGCCGAGACTGCCGGTGATCGGCTTGAGGAACACCGTGGCGTGCTTGGCGCACATCGACTTGAGCTGTAGAAACGTCTTCAGCAAATACGACTCGGGCAAGTACATCTGTAAACCGGATTCTTTGCCGAGCGCATCGAATACCTCCGTTTTATTCAAGTATGTCGTGTTGAAAAAGACCGTGCTCTGCTGTGATCGGGCATGCTCGACGAACTGCTGTACCGTCGCGCGGTTTTCCAGCTTGCGGCTGGTCAGCCGGTTGTAGAGCACATGCGGCAGAGGGAACGTCGCGGTCTCCCAGCGGTTCGTGTAATGCCAGCCGCGCACCGTATCGATCGCGCCCTGCATGTCGTCCGGCGTGATGAAGAAGACGGAAGCGCCGTACTGCTTGCACGCATCGGTCAGCTCCCGGCAGAAGGCCGTGTTGGCGCCGAATGGTTTATCCGGGACGCCGGCATTGACGCGGCTCATCATGACGCCGATCAACGGGCCGAGCTGGAGCGTCCGGCTGGAGGCTTTATACTGCAAGCAGAGCTGGTTGTCGGACGCCAGCCCAAGCCTGGCCGCCAGCGCGGCGCCTATGAGCAGCATTCCCGCCTTGGAGACCGGTATGACCTTGACGTCCTCCCGGCTTCCGCCGTACCGGAGCTGCAGCGGCTGATGCAGCGGAATTTTCCACTTGCGCACGATCGGATAGCTGATCATCAGCAGGGAGCTGTCAGCGGTCATGTCGGACGATTTTATTTGGATCCTTACCTTTGTTCTTTTCATGTGGTACCCCTTCCTAGCGCAGGCGAATCCCGCATGCAGGCCGGTCGCGCTTGGAACATTTAGAAACCAGCTGCTTCATCATATGAGGGCGTTTATCCCTTGGTGAAAAGAAATGCAACCGAATTCGACAATCGAATCATTTGAAAAGAAGGTGCAGATGCCCATGAATATGTACGATAAGGCTTATGAGCTTGCCCGGGCGGCGCTTCTCGATCAGATCGAGAGGCTGCCGCCTTTTTGACATCGGCCGCAGAAAGAACACTTCTTTTTTTATAGTAAAGAAGGTAAAATATATGGAAGTATGGAACGATAGATTTGGAGAATACGTTGAATATGGGGCTTCTGCAGGTTAAGGCGCAGCGCCGACCTGTGAAGACATGTGCTAACAGAGAGAAGGAGTCTAGTGGATATGAAGTATTGTATGGAATGCGGAAGCGCCTTGGCCAAGAAGGACATCGATGGGACGGAACGGCTTGCGTGCACGGCGTGCTCTTTTGTCCATTGGGGCAACTACAGCATCGGGGTCGGGGCACTGGTCGTGCGTGACGATAAAGTGCTGCTCGTTCGCCGTGCTATCGAGCCGGGGAAGGGCAAATGGACGAATCCGGGCGGCTACATCGAGCAGTTGGAGCCGATCGAGGACACGATTGTCCGTGAAGTGTACGAGGAAAGCGGCATCCGGGCGAAGGTCCAGGAAATTATTGCCGTACGCGATCTGCCGACAAACGTCCATAATGTGTACATCGCCTTTCGCATGGATTATGTGGAAGGGGAGCCGGTGCCTGACGGAGTGGAGGCCGATGCGGCGGGATTTTTTAGTCTGGAGGAAATGCGAATGATGCCAGTGGCTACTTTCACAGAGTGGCTTGTCGATATCGCCATGACGCCCAGAAAAGAAGGCCTTTTTGCGGACAAGCAGCCGGTCGCGTCGTTCGGCGGATTCGGTTACGCGGTCGGGAAAGTCGGAGCTTCCTGCAGGTAATCACTGGCGGTTCCCCCGCGCCGGTTTCCCTGCTATAATGAGAAAGCTTCATTATGGACAGCTGGCAAACCAGGCAACTTACTTGGGTTAAAGGAGAAAGGGGACCAATGGCTGTGATTGTAGTTGGGGGAATGATCGGGCTTGGCAAAACATCGGTGGCCACGCTGCTCGGACAAGCATTGCATTCCGAAGTGTTCTTCGAAAGTGTGGACGATAATCCGATTTTGCCTTTATTTTATACGGCTTCACCGGAAGAAATCGAGAAAAAAAGGTATCCGTTTTTACTTCAGCTGCACTTTTTAAATTCGAGATTCAAAGCGATCAAACAGGCGCTTGTACATAACCGCAACGTGCTCGATCGAAGCATTTATGAGGATTGGTATTTCGCCAAGGTCAATTTGGAGCTGGGCCGCATCAGTCCGCTGGAGTTTGAGGTGTACGAAGGGTTAGCCGATAATATGATGTCCGAGCTCGCCGAGCTTCCGAAGAAAGCTCCCGATCTTATGGTCTATTTGAAAGGCTCCTTCGACACGGTGATGCACCGCATCAGTCTTCGGGGACGCAGCTTCGAGCAGGATGCGTCGCTGGTGGAATACTACCGTCTCTTATGGTCCGGCTACGACCACTGGGTCATGAACCATTATAACGCTTCCGAGGTGTTGATCGTGGACATGGATCAGATGGATGTCGTCCACCGCCCGGAAGATGCGGCTGCGCTTGTGGCCGCCGTGAAAGAAAAGCTGATGGACTTGCAAATCGTCTAAGGTGCGCAGCGTCGCCGGCGCAGTGCTCTCCTCGCGGGGGAGACTAGGGAAAGCGGGCGGAACGCCGCCCGCTCCAAGAGCCTCCGGCCTAGGGGTTCGCAAAAATACCGTCCGGACAAGTCCGGACGGTTTGCTGTGCATGCGCCCTGTACGGGCGTCATCTCCGGGATGCAAGTCCCGAATGGGGCCTGGGCCAGAGCTGGTTGCCCCTGCCGCTCAGGCTGCGGCGCACGTTATTGATCGTTCGTCCGGATCGGTTGACCGGACGATGCCGGCGCATCCTGTTCCGTCGCTTCTACGCCTAAGTCGTAGCGGGGATGCACGCCCGTATCCTCGTACTTCGTCTGCGGATCGCCGTCGGTTTCCGGCGCGAATCGTTCCTCGTTTGGCATTTCTGGCAAAGCCTCCCTTGTCCATTGGCGGTAATAGGTAGTTTCACCGTTCCGGTGGAGGCTTATCCGCAGCAGAACAAACGATCCAGGACGATGCCGGGCTGATCCCGCAATTTTCGCTCGCTGGAAGAGAGGACCGGAGTTTGAGCAGCCCTGTTACATAACGTTCAGGGGGGAGGACGGGGACGGTTGATTTTGCGAAGTTTGGATCAGCATGTCCATTTGCTGGATACACTGCTGCAAACGCCCCTGAATTTCAACGATCCGGCGCTGCTGGGCGTTCATTTGCGTTTCCACCTGCGATTGCGCCTGCTGCAGATCCATTTGCACCTGGACGAATTGCTGCTGCAGCTGCCGCAGCCTTTGCGAGAAATTGTTCAGGCCGGTTTTGTTTAACGCCTGCTGCGCTTCCTGGGCTTGCTGCATGTGCTGCAGCTGCTGCTGTTCCAAAAATTGTTGATACGATACGTTTTGCATGGCGATTTCCTCCTTGACAGTAGCTGTTCGCGTGTATTATTCGTCCTCCGGTCTGGATTTATTCGCCAGCGTCCGCCCGGCAGTCTCGTTCTGTTCCGTTCCGGCCAAGACGGCTGCGGCTCCCGGTAAATTGCCCGTTATATCGACCGATTAGTGGCGGGAATTCGGGAATTGTGATAAATTTTTGGAAGCGCATCATTGATCTATATGAGAAACGGGAAGGACCGAACGATTTGACAAATGTAAAAAAAATTTCGAAGCCGAAGCTGTTGGAGCTGGATCTCGTTCGGGCTGCAGCGATTTTGGCGGTTCTCATCATTCATGCGACGGCGGACGCTACAGTTGAACTGGCGTTCGGCAGCGGTTCGCAAGCGATGTACCTGACGTTGAATAAACTGAGCAATTTCGCCGTACCGGTGTTTATTTTACTCAGCGGTCTCGTATTGTTTTACCGGTATCAGGACGATTTCGGGGGAAAGCAGGCGCTCTTGTTTTATGTGCGCCGGGTGCGGCAAGTATTGTTCCCTTATTTGATCTGGTCGTTGTTTTACTACTTGTACAATCAGTGGATCTATGACCGTGCCCGGCTCCATTTCGATGCGGCGGAATTCGGGGAGCTGCTGCCGTGGGCGGACGCCTCGTACCACTTGTATTTCATGATCATTATCGTGCAATTTTATTTGATATTCCCGCTGCTGATGTGGATGTGCAAGGCTTGGCCGTCATTTCGGCGCTATCTGGTATGGATCGGACTGGCCGTCCATGCAGGGCTGTACGCGTACCATTATTGGGTGAGGCCGTTCGATCACATGGCTTCGCTATGCATCAATTATTTCAGCATGTTCGCGCTGGGCGGTTGGATGGGGCTGTACTACGAGCGGTTCTCGGGGTGGCTGCGGGCCAATTTCGCCTGGGTGTCAACCCTGACGCTGTTGATCGGCTGCGCGTTCGTCGGCCTGTTTGTGGCCGAAGGCCGGTTCCATCTCCAGCTTCCCGGGTACGGCTACCAGCTGCTGTTCTTCGGATATGCCGCCTTCGTCTCCATGACGCTCATCCGTCTCTGCCAAATCGCGCTTGCGCGGTGGAAGTTGATATCGCGTCTGTTGACGAGTTTAGGAGCCGTATCGTTCGGCGTCTATTTGATGCATCCGGCTGTGCTGACGTATTACAAGACGCATGTTACGCTTCCCGGCGGGTCGATCGCCATGTACCACGCTTATACGTTCGGCGCTTTTCTTGCAAGCCTGATCGTCCCGTGGGTGCTCGTATACGCGTACGGACGGATCATGAAGCTGCTGCGCAAGTAACCTGTCCGGACGAAGGCCGGCGCCTGAGAAAGAGTGATATTTTCACGCGTACGCTCATACAATGAACTGTACAAGTTGTAGGAGAGGAGGGCGTACGATGGGGAAAGGCACGAAGAACATCGTGTTTATGGGATTGACGCTCGGCATGATCGCTTTCGCGGTGCCGAGCCTCGATCTCAGAGCATGGACGTCGCCCGGCACGATTTTCGGGTTGGTGTGGATCGGGTTCGCGCTGTTGGTCGTGGCCGCGCATCTGCATGAGTTGCTGGGCGTGGAGGAAGAGCAGAAGCGCACGCTGTTGAAGATCAAGCGGATGAAGCGCTGGCAGCTTCAGCAAGCGGTGACCGGCAAGCGGAAGGTGCTGCAGGTCCGCAGGTAAATAAGAAAAGTCCGTACTCCCTCTGATCGTGAGGAAAGGTGCGGACTTTTTTTCGGCTTTCTCCGGTCGGACCCTTCACACGATCAGCGCGATGGCAAGCAAATCGAACAGCGCAAGCGGCAGAATGACGTTGCTGTAGTAAGGGTCGTAGGGGAAATACGGATAAGGCAGGAAAGCGCGGCTGTGACCTTGCAGCACCTGCAGGTACACGTAATAATGGTCGATATGTACGATGATGCCTTCATGCGTTCCGCCATGCACCATTTGCACCCGTACGTGCCTGTGCATGTGCTGCACGCATGCCGCATGAATTTTTGCTTTGCACTTCGTCAGCGTGTCGACTTCCTTAACGTCCAACTCGAACACGGTCTGGGGTTGAGCGGGATAAGGCGCATTCATCATCAGCCACCTCCTGAAAAATATACATCTACTTCTATCCTATGCGGAGCCGAGCCTTCCGATTACAGTACTGCCCGGCTTCGTTTCGTGGTATGATAATGGGTAATACAGGATGATACAGCGAGCCGAAGGAAGGTGGAACAGATGGACGAATTCGGTCCCATGAATCACGACACGTCAACCAAGCACGAGCAAATTTTAAAATATATCGAAGGGCTGCCTATCGGCAGCAAAATTTCAGTGCGCAAAGTCGCCGAGAAGCTGGGCGTCAGCGAAGGAACGGCCTATCGGGCCATCAAGGAAGCCGATGCGATCGGGCTGGTCGCAACGAAAGAGCGCGTAGGCACGGTACGCGTGGAGAAGAAGCTGCGCGATCAGATGGACAAGCTGACGTTCGCCGAAGTGGTGAACATGGTCGACGGGGAAGTGCTCGGCGGCCTTGACGGGCTGGAGAAGACGCTGCACAAATTCGTCATCGGAGCGATGCAGCAGGATGCGATGATGCGTTATATCGATCCGGGCAGCCTATTGATCGTCGGCAACCGGGCCAAGGCGCATCTTTGTGCCTTGGAGCAGGGGGCGGGCGTGCTTATTACCGGGGGCTTCGGGACGAGCGACGAGGTGAAGCAGCTGGCTGACACGCTGCAGCTGCCGATCATCTCCAGCAGCTACGACACGTTCACCGTTGCTTCGATGATTAACCGGGCCATCTATGACCGGCTGATCAAGAAAAAGATTTTGCTGATTGAAGACATTCTGACGCATCCGATGCGGGTGTTTGTGCTGAAGGCGAATCATACGATAGAGGATTGGCAGCGGCTGCACGAAGAGACGGGCCACAGCCGTTTTCCGATCGTTGACGAGTGGAACCGGGTGATCGGCATCATCACCTCGCGCGACTTGATCGGTGCCGGGCCGACGCAAACGCTCGATAAGTTGATGACCCGCAATCCGGTTACCGCGATGGCGAATACGTCGGTCGCTTCGGCCGCCCACCTGATGGTGTGGGAGGGGATTGAACTGCTGCCGATCGTCGACGCGGGGCGTAAAATCGTCAGCGTCATCAGCCGCCAGGACGTGCTGAAGGCGATGCAGCACGTGCAGCGCCAGCCGCAGCACGGAGAGACGTTCGAGGATTTGATCTGGGCAGGCTTCAGCGAGGAGAAGGACGCCGGCGGCCAGCTTGTATTCCGGGGTACGATCACGCCGCAAATGATTAACCGCCTCGGCACCGTATCCGAGGGCGTGTTGACCGTACTTATGACGCAGGCGGCCTACCATGCGATGCAGGATGTGAAGAAGGGCGACATCGTCGTCGACAACATGTCTTCCTACTTCGTCAAACCGGTGCAAATCGACAGCCTGGTCGAAATTCGCCCGAAATTGATCGAGGTCAGCCGCAAATTCGGCAAGCTCGATGTAGAGATGTTCCACGGGGGCGCGCTTGTAGCGAAGGCGATGCTGACCGCGCAGGTCATCGAGCCGGGGTAAGCGGTGGGGCGACGGAGAGGGCGGAGGCGAGCCCTTTTTATTTCAGGGCGTGCCGCTGCCCCAACGTCATAAGGGCGGAAGCACGTCGTACGCGCTTTCCGCCCTTACACGCAGCTTCCACCGAAGCATGCCGTCCAACCGGCCGCCAACCGCTTAAGCCTTCCGACTGTAGTGGCTGTGGTTGCGGAGACCGGCGAACAAATTGAACAAACCGAGCAATAAGCACACCGTCCCGAAAATGCGGCGCGTGACGGAATCCGTAAAGAAAAACAGCTGGGAGACGGCGATGACAATCAGCATCAGGCCCATGAAAATGTTCATCCTCGCCCCGTAAAGTCCGCGCTGTTTCGGATCGGTCGCTCGCCGAAACCGAAAGCTGTAATACACCGAGAACACGACGAAAATAATAATCAGCACGCTAAGCATCCATTGTATTGTTGGCAGCGTCATTTCTTGCAAGCACATCCTTATGGCCAAGTGTCTGTAATCACTTTATCGATTTCAGACTTGGAAATCAACTGGTCACGGTACCGGGATGCGTTTCCACTCTTTTACGGTCACCCACACCTTCAATTCCGACTGGGTCAGGACGATCCACTTCACAGACTGCACCATATAGTCGTTATCCATCACGCCGAGCATCGGCTTTTCATACAAAATTTGCTCGTATACCTCGGGCATGGCGGCGAATTCGGAAATTTTACGCCCCACAACGACGGGCTTCAACTGGGAATGAATGCGTCGTTTAAGCTCGCTTTCGGTCAATTTGTCCAGGGTTGTGTGCTCGCCCGGTTCGATATAAATGTTTAGCAAATTGATCGTCGTTTGCTGATTTTTCGTTTTGCGCAAATCGGCGACCTCGCCTTCCAGCCGGCTTTTTTCTGCGAGCAGCTCGCGGTTTTCCACGATCATCATGTTCAGCCGCTGATTGTAAATGCTCAGGAACAGCGCCGCTCCGATCACCATGCCGGCGATCACGAGTCCGACAGCGCGCAAATAGCCGAATCCGGTTTCGAAGGGAGGGACTCTCACCCGGTGTTCCCTCCCCGGCAGATCCATTGGATCAAGGTCGTCCCCATATGCGCGCCGACGAAGGCGCAGACGATGTACATCATTTGCTGAATCGCCGGAGAGATTTGCCCATCCTGAAAATGCGTTTCGATCGCCCGGATCGGATCGATCGTCCCGCCGATGGCGGCGACCATCGCCCAAATTTTGATTTGCTCGGCAATGTTCAGCATTTTGTGAACCGGGGGCTCCAGCGTAATAACCGAACAGATGCCGGCGAGCATGGTGCCTCCCAGCACTACCCCGAACGCTACAAAGAAATCCAACAAGCATTTTGCCCAAAATGATGCCACTTCCAGGCCCTCCTTTTTTCCTGCGAATCTTCAGATCGACGAACGCATGAGCGAAAATTCAAGCTATCGCCGGCTGTCTGCAAACGAATCGCATGCGCCTCCTCCGGCTGTTCGCCTACATTCGGCTTACGTTCCTTCGCCGGACCGGCAGCCTCTACCCCGGCCGGACCGCTCGCGGACACGTGCTGCGTCGTCCAAGCCGGGCTTGACCGATGCTTATACTATCATCTATATGGCACACTTGTTCGCATTATGCTAAAATATTTTGTAATGAATATGGAGCGGGGAGGCTGCGGTATGACCGATTTCGTTCATTTGCACGTACATAGCGAATACAGCTTGCTCGACGGCGCTGCGCGCATCGACGATTTGGTAAGCCAAGCCGCGCAGCTGGGCATGAAGGCGCTGGCGCTGACGGATCATGGCGTCATGTATGGGGCAATCCCTTTTTATAAAGCATGCAAGGCGAAGGGGATCAAGCCGATCATCGGCTGCGAGATGTATTTCACCTCCGGTTCCCTCCGGAACAAGGGCTCGCGGCAGGAGCAGCCCATTTACCACCTGCTGCTGCTTGCCAAAAATATGACCGGATACCAGAATTTAATGAAGCTTTGCTCGATCGCCCACCTGGAAGGGTTTCATTATAAGCCGCGGATCGATCTGGAGCACTTGGACCGGCATTCGGAAGGACTCATTTGCACCAGCGCCTGTCTCGGCAGCGAGGTGTCGCAGCATCTGCTGCACGACCGGTACGAGGAAGCGAAGGAGGCGGCGCTGCGCTACCGCGGCATCTTCGGCGACGATTTCTTCCTGGAAATTCAGGATCATGGCTTAACGGAGCAAAAAAAGGTGCTGCGCGACATGATTCGCCTCAGCGAAGACACCGGCATTCGCATGGTGGCGACGAATGACGTCCACTATGTGAGAGAGCCGGATCATACGATGCAGGATATTCTCATTTGCATCGGTACCGGGAAGACGGTGGACGACGAAGCGCGTCTTCGGATGGGGACTACCCAGCTGTATTTGAAACATGCGGACGAGATGGCCGGGTTGTTCGGACACGTCCCTGACGCTTTGGCGAATACGGTCGCCATTGCCGAAGCTTGTCAGCTCGAGCTCGAATTCGGGCGGTCCATTCTCCCGCAATTCGACCCGATTCCCGAAGGGATGACAGCGGGCGAATATTTGGCCGAGCTTTGCCTTCAAGGGATGGAAAGCCGTTACGGCCGGTCAAGCGAATGGCTGGAGCCGGAATGGCGGCGCGAAGTGGAAGAGCGGCTGCGCTACGAGCTCGGCGTCATCGAGCGAATGGGCTACTCCGATTATTTTCTCATCGTGTGGGATTTCATCCGTTTCGCGCACGAGCACGGGATCGTCACCGGACCGGGCCGGGGTTCGTCGGCGGGCAGTCTCGTCGCTTACGTGCTGCGCATTACCGACGTCGACCCGATTCAATATCGTCTCCTCTTCGAGCGCTTTCTGAACCCGGAGCGGGTGTCGATGCCGGATATCGATATCGACTTCAGCGACCTGCGGCGCGACGAGGTGATCGATTACGTGGTGCGCAAGTACGGGCGCGACCGCGTGGCGCAGATCATCACGTTCGGCACCATGGCGGCGAAGGCCGCCGTTCGCGATGTAGGCCGGGCGCTGAACCTGCCGTACAACGAAGTCGACCGGGCGGCGAAGCTGATCCCGAACCAGCTCGGCGTTACGCTGGAGGAGGCGCTGCGGATCAGTCCCGACTTGAAGGCGCTCGCCGCCAAACAGCCGAAGACGGCCGAGCTGCTGGAGATGGCGAGGAAGGTGGAAGGGATGCCGCGTCATGCCTCCACCCATGCCGCGGGCGTCATCATCTCGCGAGAGCCGTTAACGCAGTACGTGCCCCTTCAGGAGGGCAATGAACAGACGCCGCTGACACAGTACACGATGGAGCATCTGGAGTCCATCGGCTTGCTGAAAATGGACTTCCTCGGCCTGCGCACGCTGTCCATCATCGAGCGGACGCTCGAATGGGTGCGCGAGCAGCTGGGGGTGACGATCGATTGGACACAAATTTCGACGGACGACCCGAAGACGTACGAGCTGCTCGGCAAGGGCGATACGACCGGCGTGTTTCAGCTGGAGTCGCCGGGCGTGCGGCGGGTGCTGAAGGAGCTGCGGCCGTCGCATTTTGAAGATATCATTTCGGTGCTTGCGCTGTATCGGCCGGGCCCGATGGAGTTTATCCCGAAATATATCGCCGGCAAGCACGGGCAAGTCGAGGTAGACTACCCGCATCCGGATCTGGAGCCCATATTGCGCGATACGTACGGCATCATCGTCTATCAAGAGCAGATCATGCAGATTGCCTCCCGGATGGCCGGATTTAATCTCGGCGAAGCCGACTTGCTGCGGCGCGCGGTCAGCAAGAAGAAGCGCGAGGTGCTGGACGAGCAGCGCGCCCATTTCGTGCAGGGCAGTCTGCAGCAGGGCTACGCCGAGGAGGACGCCAACCGCGTCTACGACATGATCGTGCGCTTCGCCGACTACGGCTTCCCGCGCGCCCATGCGACCGCGTACGGGGTGCTCGCGTTCCGGACGGCGTACTTGAAGGCGCACTACCCGGTGCAATTTATGGCGTCCATGCTGACGGCGGTGATGGGCAGCCATAACAAAGTGGCGGAATATGTTGACGAGTGCCGTCGAATGGGCATTGCCGTGCTGCCGCCGGATGTGAACGAGAGCGGCTTTCTGTTTACGTCCGTTCGCTCGGGAGAGGATCCGGCGATCCGCTTCGGACTGGCGGCGATCAAGAACGTCGGGACGCATGCGATCGAGTCGATCATCGAGGAGCGGAAGGACGGGCGGTACGAGAGCCTGAGCGATTTTTGCCGGCGCGTCGATCTGCGGGTGTGCAACAAGCGTGTCATGGAATCGCTCATCCAGAGCGGCGCGACCGATTCGCTGCCGGGGCATCGCGCCCAGCAGCTCGCGATGCTCGAAGAAGCCGTTGAAGCCGCTGTGAAGTGGCGCAAGGATCGCGAAGCGCTGCAGCTCGTGCTTGACGGCTTCGACGAAGAAGTGAGCTGGGAAGTCGAGTATCCCGACATGCCCCCGTTCACGCTTATGCAGCAGCTCGAGCTGGAGCGGGAGCTGCTGGGCCTGTATATTTCCGGCAGCCCTCTCGACGATTTTGAGCAAATCCTGCGCAAGCTGGAGACGGATACGATCGCGCTGCTGCCCGAATATCCGGATCACAGCGAGGTCATGGTCGCAGGGCTGGTTGTCGGGAACAAAACGATCGTCACGAAGAAAGGGCAGCCGATGGCGTTCATGGAGCTGGAGGACCGCGTCGGCAAAGTCGAAGTCGTCCTGTTCCCCGAAGCGTGGAAGACGTTCGCGCCGCTCGTGCAGAAGGGCAAGCCCGTGCTCGTCGTCGCCAAGCTGCAGCTGGGCGACGACGAGCAAGTGAAGCTGCTCGCCGACCGCCTCGTCGCGCTGAACGACCCGCACCTCGAGCTGAAGGCGGTCAAGAGCGGGCTGCCCCCGGCGGGCGCGGCTCATAGCTCCCGGGGCGGCGGTACGCCGCGGGCCGCCGTACCGGGCGCAGCGGGCAACCGCCCTGGCGGCGAGGGCGGCGTCCGGACCGAGCGCGAGCGACGCAGCGGCACGGCGGGCGTCGGCGACGCCGGCCCGGCCCCCGGCGGCGGCCCGCCGTCCGCAGGCGCTGTCCGCCCGAGCATCCGCGCAAGCGCCCCCGCCGCTCCGGCGCAGCGCCGACCGCAGGCGTCCGTGCCCGAGCCGGCGCACCACCCGCCGCAGGGTGGCCAGGCAGCGGCCCGGCGCCCGCAGCCGGCCGGACAGCGCGTGTACGTGCGCATCGCCGCCGACCGCGAGCAGCCGGCCGTGCTGGCGGCGCTGAAGCGGCTGATCGCCGAGCATCACGGCCCGGTGCCGGTCGTCCTCTATTACGAGAAGACGCAAAAAACGCTCGGTCTCTCCGGCGAATATAACGTGAAGCCGTCTCCGGCCCTTTTCTCACGAATCGAAGAGTTGTTAGGTGAACAAAGTGTAAAGGTGAAATAATGATCGCCTTCTTCGCATACATTTAGTAACCCAAGCTGCAACCTGCGCTGCTGCGCCGCTTGCAGGCTGCCCGTGTGTTACGAATGTATCGAAGGAGGCGTTGTTGTTATGTCGCATCTACCTATCGTGGAATGGTTGGAAAAGCGCGGGGTGACCGTCGATCGGATCGCCGATATCGTGCACGAGCTGCAGGTTCCGTATAACCCGGCATTGTCCAAGGAGGCTTGCATCGAAAGCGTGCTGGCCGTGCTGGCCAAGCGCGAGGTGCAGTATGTGCTGTACACCGGTATCGCGCTCGACGAGCTGGCCGAGCAGAAGCTGCTGCCCGATCCGCTGCAGCAGCTGATGGAACAGGACGAGTCGCTCTACGGCGTCGACGAAACGCTGGCGCTTGGCATCGTGCATGTGTACGGCATGATCGGTTTGACGAGCTTCGGGTACTTGGATAAGAAAAAAAACGGCATTATCCGGGATTTGAACGATCATTCGACGAGCATTCACGTCTTCCTGGACGACTTGGTGGCAGGTCTTGCGGCCGCCGCTTCGGCCCGTATCGCGCATAAGCATCAAGACGAATTGGATGGACAAACGTAACGGGCGAATCGTTTTTTGCCCGTTTTCCGGCATTTTCGCAGGGACAAGCCCCACTTGCAGCGTCACAACCTCGGTTGCGGGAAAAAGTGGAGTTATGATATCATTATTCCATTATGTTCGGGAGGTCTTGTTTCATGTGGACCGTGATCTATATCGCTCCAACCGCGAAAATTGCTGATAGAATCAAGCAAAAGCTAACGGAAGAAGGCTTTCTGGTACAAGTTCGGGCTATTAATATGACCAAAAATCAATTTGAAATTTTAGTTCCCGAAGGCGAATTGGAAGAAGTACAAGAGGTGCTGAATACCATTTTGCATAGATCTTAACCAGCACGTCCAAGGCAGCTGGCGGCAAGCACGGACAAGTCCAACAACGGTAAGGCGAGGTGTAGTCGTGCAATTCAAAGACTTGTTTCAGAAGAAAAGGAAGTATGCCACGGTTCCTTCGGCGGACAGGCCTAGTGTCAAGCTCCCGCTCGACGGGGGCATCGACGTGCCCGAAGAACGGCCGAGACGCGAAATTCCCGAAGGATTGATGAATAAGTGCCCGCAGTGTGGTACGATTCAATACAACAAAGAGCTGGATAAAAACTTGAAGGTGTGTTCGTCGTGCGATTACCATTACAGGCTGAATGCGGTGGAGCGCATTCAGATGACGATGGACGACGGCGAGTTTACCGAGTTCGACAGTGAGATCGTGTCGGTCGATCCGCTCCAGTTTCCGGATTATGCGAGTAAATACAGCAAGGCGATGGAATCCACCGGTATGCAGGATGCGGTGATCACGGGCGAGGGCCGGATCGGCGGACATCCGGTAGTCGTGGCGGCGATGAGCTTCGACTTTATGGGCGGTTCGCTCGGCTCGGTCGTCGGGGAGAAAGTAACGAGAGCGATTGAGTACGCGATGGAGCATCAGCGGCCGGTCATCATCTTCTCGACATCGGGCGGCGCGCGGATGCAGGAGAGCATTCTAAGCTTGATGCAGATGGCCAAGACGAGCGCGGCATTGTCCAAGCTGAACGAGCGGGGCGGACTTTACATATCGGTCATTACCGATCCGACCTTCGGCGGCGTATCGGCGAGCTTCGCGATGCTCGGCGATTATATCATCGCCGAGCCTGGAGCGGCTTTCGGTTTTACGGGACGGCGTGTCATCGAGCAGACGATTCGTCAGAAGCTTCCGGACAATTTCCAGACGTCGGAATTCAACCTGAAACATGGACAAGTGGACTTGGTGGCGCACCGCAAAGATTTGCGCAGCATGCTGGCCAAGCTTCTTAGCATGCATACCGTAAAGGAGGAAGTCGCGAATGGCAAGTGAAATGCCCTTTGAGCAGCCGCTTGTGGAGCTTCGCGCCAAAATCGAGGAGCTGCGCAAATTCAGCCGGGATAAGCAGATCGATTTCTCTGAAGAAATTGCCCGCTTGGAGCATCGTCTTGCGGAGCTCGAGGCCGAGCTGTACGCCAGCATGTCGACCCGGCAAAAAATGCAGGTCGCCCGCCACGCGCAGCGGCCGACGACGCTGGATTACATCCAGCATTTGTTTACCGACTTCATCGAACTTCACGGTGACCGTCTCTATGGCGACGACCTTGCCATAGTAGGCGGCATTGCCCGTTTCAACGGCATTCCCGTAACGGTGGTCGGTCATCAGAAAGGGAAAGACACCAAGGACAACATCGCCCGTCACTTTGGCAGTCCGCATCCGGAGGGCTTCCGTAAAGCGCTGCGTATGATGAGACAAGCCGATAAGTTCAAGCGGCCGATCATTACCTTTATCGATACGAAGGGAGCTTACCCGGGCAACGCCGCCGAAGAGCGCGGCCAAGGGGAAGCGATCGCGCGCAATTTGCTTGAAATGGCTTCGATGCGCGTGCCGATCCTGTGTGTCGTCATCGGTGAAGGCGGCAGCGGCGGAGCGCTTGCGCTCGGGGTCGGCAACCGTGTGTTTATGCTCGAGAACGCCATCTATTCGGTCATCAGTCCGGAAGGGGCGGCCTCGATTTTGTATAAAGACGCTTCGAAATCAATGGAGGCGGCCGAAGCGATGAAAATTACGGCCGACGAAATTCTGAAGCTGGACGTGATTGATGAGATCATCCCGGAACCGAAAGGCGGCGCCCATCGGGACGTTGTCATGCAGGCCGAGGCGATCAAGCAAACGTTGTGGAGGCATTTGCAGGAATTGCTCAAGCTGAACGAGGAAGAGCTTGTGGAAGACCGTTATCGAAAGTTTAGACAGATAGGACGCTTTACGACCATCCAGGAGGGAAACCATGCGTAGAACGAAAATTGTATGTACGATCGGCCCGGTGAGCGAATCGCTGGATATGTTTAAGAAATTAATCGGAGCGGGAATGAACGTCGCCCGTCTCAACTTCTCTCACGGCGACTTCGAGGAGCACGGCAACCGGATCAAGAACGTGCGTCAGGCGTGCCAAGAGCTGGGTAGAAGCGACATTGCCATTCTGCTCGATACCAAAGGGCCGGAAATCCGTACAGGCAAGCTGAAAGACGACCAGAAGGTTGAGCTTGTGCAGGACCAGCTGATCACGCTCACGACCGAAGAAATCGTAGGCGACGCACAGCGCGTGTACATCACGTATCGGGATTTGTACAAAGACGTGAAGATCGGCTCCACCATCCTGATTGACGACGGCTTGATCGGGTTGACGGTTGAAGACATCCGAGGCACCGATATCGTATGCCGCATCAAGAACGGCGGATTGCTGGGCGGCAAGAAAGGCGTTAACGTGCCGGGCGTGAAAATCAACCTGCCGGGGATTACAGAGAAAGACGCGAACGATATCGTGTTCGGCATTCAGCAGGGCGTCGATTTCATCGCAGCTTCTTTCGTGCGGAAGGCGAGCGACGTGATCGAAATCCGTGAAATTTTGGAGCGCCACAACGCGACCCATATTCAAATCATTTCGAAAATCGAAAACCAGGAAGGCGTCGAGAACCTCGACGAAATTCTGGAGGTGTCCGACGGCCTGATGGTTGCGCGCGGCGACCTCGGCGTGGAAATTCCGGCCGAAGACGTGCCGATCGTACAGAAGGCGATGATCAAGAAGTGTAACCAAGCGGGCAAGCCGGTCATCACTGCGACGATGATGCTCGACTCGATGCAGCGCAACCCGCGTCCGACGCGTGCGGAAGCGAGCGACGTCGCGAACGCGATTTTCGACGGCACCGACGCGGTGATGCTGTCCGGCGAGACGGCGGCCGGGAAATATCCGGTCGAGTCCGTGCTGACGATGGCGCGCATCGCCGAGCGTGCGGAGGCGGCGCTGGAGCACCGCGAAATTTTCATCCGCCAAAGCAATGCGCAGCAAACGACCGTAACCGAAGCGATCAGCCAAGCGGTTGCTAACTCCGCGCTCGATCTGGATGCGCGCGCGATCCTTACGGCGACCGAGAGCGGTTATACGGCGCGTATGGTGTCCAAGTACCGGCCGAAAGCGCCGGTCATCGCGGTTACGCCGGACGAGCGTGTACTGCGCCGCCTGTCGCTCGTATGGGGCGTCGTGCCGTTGAAGGGCGAGTCGTGCACGTCGACCGACCAATTGTTCGAACTGGCCGTCGATACGAGCGTGAGAGCGGGATACGTGAGCCTGGGCGATATCGTCGTCATCACAGCGGGCGTTCCGGTTGGCCGCTCCGGAACGACGAACTTGATTAAAGTGCACCAGATCGGCGAGATGATCGCCAAGGGTCAAGGCATCGGGACGCAAATCGCAACCGGCAAAGTCATCACCGCGAGCAGCGCGGATGAGGCGAATGCGAAAGCGACAGAGGGCTGCATTTTGATTACGCCGACGACGGACCGGGACTACATGCCGGCCTTCGGGAAGGCAGCCGCGGTTATTACCGAAACGGGCGGTATTACGTCGCACGCGGCGGTTGTCGGCATCAGCCTGGGCAAGCCGGTGATCGTCGGCGTCGAGAATGCGCTGCAAATTTTGAAAGACGGTACGGAAGTTTCGATTTACCCGGAAGTCGGGGTTATCTACTCCGGCCGCGCGCGGGTTTTGTAATTATATGAACATGGAGCGAGCGAAATCGAATATCGGTTTCGCTCTTTTCATTGTGGCAGCACCTCAATGTGAATGAGACGGATGGAGGGTGAGGGCATGAATGGGTTTAGTTGTGAATTCCGCGTACGCTATCAGGAGACGGATCAAATGGGCGTCGTGTATCATGCCAACTATTTGACGTGGTTTGAAGTCGGCCGCACGGAGATGATTCGCTCTCTGGGCATGCCATACCAAACCCTCGAGGCGCGCGGCTTGCTGCTGCCGTTGATCGAAGCGGACCTTAAATTCAAGCAGCCGGCCAAATACGATGATACGGTGACGATTTATACGCGGGTGACGGCGTTTACCCATCTGCGTCTCGATTTTGCTTATGAGGTGAAGCGCGGCGAAGAGCTGCTCGTCACCGGAAGCACGCGTCATGTATGGGTGAACCGGGATTGGAAGCCGACGCGAATTGACCGCGAAGCGCCGGACTTGTATGCTTTAATCGGCAGCCATATGTAAAAACAGCGTATTTTTCAGTAACGTTAACATAAAATTTACAAAAGACCTATTTTCTTTTAACAATGTCGAATTACGATGAATGAAGTAGGACGGTAGATGACAAAGTAAGGGCATGGAGGATGGGTATCCGATGAAGGAGACGACTTCCCGAGAAGCGGCGAATCATTACTTGAACCGAGATCTGAGCTGGGCGGAGTTTAACTGGCGGGTCATGGAGGAAGCTCAGGACCCGACGACGCCTCTCCTGGAGCGTGTGAAGTTCTTATCGATCGTTTCCTCCAACTTGGACGAGTTTATGAGCGTTCGCGTGGCGGGTATCAAGGACCAGATTAAAGCGGGGTATACGAAAAAAGATTTCACCGGGTATACGCCGGCGGGATTGTTCAAGCGTATTATGAAACGCTCGTCGAAAATGGTGTCCGAGCAATACCGCACATACCGCGAAATCTTGCGTCTGCTCGGTAAAGAAGGCATTTATATCGCTGATTACGAAGACTTGACGGTCACACAGCGCAGGGCGATGGATGCGTATTATCATGAGATCGTATTTCCGGTATTAACCCCGATGGCGGTCGACCAAGCCCGGCCGTTTCCGCTCGTCCGTACGCAAGCCGTTTATTTGGCCGTCGTGCTGATGAAGGAAGGGGACGACCCGGAGGACGAGCCTTATTTCGCCATTTTGCAGGTGCCTTCGAACCTGATGCGGTTTATTGAGGTGCCGGCTCGCGCCAACAGCAAGAAGCACGAGTTTATTTTGATCGAAGAGCTGATCGAGCAGCACATCCATACGCTCTTCAGCGGGTATACCGCGGTATCGGTACAAGCGTTCCGGTTAACGCGCAACGCCGATTTGACCTTGAATGAGGAAGGCGCCGAGGATTTGCTGGAGGAAATCGAGAACCAGCTGCGCCGCCGCCGCTGGGGGGACCCGGTACGCCTCGAGGTGCAGAAAGGGATGCATCCCTATGCGCTGAAGCAGTTAACGGAGGAGTTCGAGATTACGGACAACGTCTTCGAGATCGACGGACCGATTGATTTGACGTATTTGATGAAACTGACAGGCTCGCTGAAGGGCTACGATCATTTGCGGTATAAACCGATTGAGTCGGTGTACCCGGCCGAGCTGGATGATATCGAAGATCTGTTCGCCAAGCTGCGGCAGCGCGACGTGCTCGTATATCACCCGTACGAATCGTTCGATGCGGTGACCGATTTCATTTGCCAAGCGGCCTACGATCCGCAGGTGCTCGCAATCAAGATGACATTATATCGCGTCAGCGGCAACTCGCCGCTCATTCAAGCGCTGGCCCGGGCGGCCGAATCCGGCAAGCAGGTGACGGTTGTCGTCGAGCTGAAGGCGCGTTTTGACGAGGAGCGCAACATCGCCTGGGCGCGGATGCTGGAGCAATCGGGCTGCCATGTCGTGTACGGTCTGATCGGCTTAAAGACGCACGCCAAAATTACGCTCGTCGTCCGTCAGGAGCAGGATGGACTGCACCGGTACGTGCACGTCGGAACGGGCAACTACAACGATAATACGGCGAAGCTGTACACCGACGTCGGCTTGTTCACCTCGCACAAGGTGATCGGCGAGGACGCGTCGGCGCTGTTCAACGAGGTGACCGGTTACTCGGCGCCGCATAACTGGAAAGCGTTCGGCGTCGCTCCGACGGATATGATGGATAAGCTGTTCGAGAAAATTCGCCGGGAAGCGAAACACGCCGCGGAAGGGAAACCGGCCCGCATCATCGCGAAATTTAACTCGCTGTCGAATCAGCAGATGGTTGACGAGTTATACCAAGCGTCGCAAGCAGGCGTGAAGATCGATTTGATCGTACGGGGCGTCTGCTGCTTGCGTCCGGGCGTGCCGAGCCTGAGCGAGCACATCACGGTGCGCAGCATCGTGGACCGGTTTCTCGAGCATTCCCGGATCTTCTACTTCGAGAACGAAGGGGAGCCTGAAGTTTATATCGCCAGTGCGGACTGGATGACCCGCAACCTGACGCGCCGCGTCGAGCTGATGTGCCCGGTGTTTGATAAGGACATCCAGCAGTCGCTGATCAATATTTTGCAGCTCAACTTACGGGATAACGTCAAAGCCCGCCAGCTGCAGCCGAACGGGCTTTACGAGCGTGTAACCGCAGGCGACGATGAACCGCTGCGGAGTCAATTCGAAGCGATGCGCATCAGTTCTTGGAAAACGACAGCTCATGAAGGTTAAGCTGAATGCCCCAAGCCTTTTTAAAATCTTTTTGTTGGCCTTCGACCTCTCTGTATTCCGCAGAGGGGTCGTGCTTTGTCCGCACCTTAAGGTGGAGCGTGGTTCCTTCGGTGAACGCGGTCATGACCTCGATCGCCTGCGTTTCGCTGACGTCGAGCGCAATGGCAAGCTGCAGGAGGACGCCAAGCTTGCAGATGAGCTCCAGGTCTGTCTCCAGCAGAATGTCCTTGTAAGGCGCCATGGCTTGCTGTGTGCGGCTCTTGGCCTTGAATGAAGCGATCAGGGCGCATAAGAGCATCTCGCGGTGGCTCAAGCCGTCGATCCGCGTATGGGCGATCATATGAAACGAGTGCTTCTGGTATTGATAATACTGCAGCGAAGCGCCGATCCGGTACAGCTTGGCTGCGATTTTCAGGACAAGCCTGATCCGCGGGCAATAACCATGCGATCCCGCATCCGCCAAGGCATCGTACAGCCGAAGCGCGTTCGCGCACACCTGCCGAATGTGGGCTTCCGGCGCGGTCGGATGGAGGGCGAGCAGGTTGTCCGAGCTGATCTCCGCGACCTGCCGGTCTGTCCCGTCACCCGGCGCGAACGATTCGAAGAACAGGCCGTCGCGCAACCCGGCGCCGCTGACCACGTAATGCGAAGCGTTCACCGCCCGGAACACCGTCTGCAGGATGAGCAATCCGGGCACGATGATGTCGTGTCGGTCTTTGGCTAGCCCGTCGACTTTCTTGCGCTTTTCGGCGGGCAGGCTCGGCAGCCAGGAGGCGAGCTCGTCCATTTCGGCGGCCGTCACCGTGTAATTGTGCGTTTGCAGAAACGAATATTTACGCCTGCGCTGACTGATTTTGCTTAAGGTCCTCACGCCGCCGCCGAGGCCGATCAAGGGGAGCCCCGGCGCTTCCTTGATCCAAGGCTCGCCGGCGAGCGCCTGCTCGACCATTTGGCGAATCCCGAGCAGCTGCTCCTCTTGGAATTCGCCGTCCGTTGCGAATTTACGCGTCGTGTTAACGGCCCCGAAAGGAAAGGAGACGCTATGCTGGAGCTGGCGGTTACGGAATAAGCTGACCTCCGTGCTGCCGCCCCCGATATCGACAAGAAACCCGTCTTCCACGTCCATCGTTCGAATCATGCCGAGAAAGCCGATCCTCGCTTCGTCCTCGCCGGACATGATCTCGATGGGAAAGCCGCTTTCTTGGCGAAGCGTCTCCACGATCTTCTCCGAATTGGATGCATTGCGGATGGCCGCCGTGGCCGCGGCGCGGAATTCGGACACTTCGTGCTTCTCGCAAATGCGTTTGAAATGCTTCAGAATTTGTGCGGTCGCTTGAATTTCGGCAGGAGGTAACGAACCGTCGGCTCCGATTCGGCCGCTTAAGCGGGCCGATTCCTTGAACTCGCTGACGACGCGGTAGCCGCCGGCGGCCAGCAGTTCGTAAATGGCGAGGCGAATGGAGTTGGAACCGATGTCGATGATGCCGATTCTTCGGCTGCTGCTCATGTGGAAACCTCCTGTTTGCAAGTCGTCATGCTCTTATTTTAACATCGATTTTGGATGCTGCAAAACTTTGGGGAATAATTTTACATCGGTTATGACATGCTTCTAGGTGGGATGCAAATTTAGGCGAAGGGCGATAAAGCGGAGTTTGGTTGATCGCAGTTTCTCAGGGGGGAATATCCTTTCGCGTCTTGAACGAAGTTTCCATGCAGCGTCGAAATGGTTCAGCTTTGCTGGAAATTATAGATTTCGAGGCAATAAGAAACATTCTTTATGGTGCTGATAATGAACTTTTATGTCTAAATTTGTTCACATTGATAGGTAAATCCTTTATAGTAGACTTATGTGAATCGAACGACAAAGGAGAGATTATCTTGACTGCTACCAAAGGTTTGGAAGGAATCGTAGCCACAACTTCCTCCATCAGCTCCATCATCGACGGCGTGCTCACGTATCGCGGCATCAATATCGACGACCTCGCCGAGAACGCTACGTTCGAAGAGGTTGTCTATTTGTTATGGTACGGCAAGCTGCCTAATCGCTCCGAGCTGAGCGGGTTGATCCAGGAATTGAACAGCAACGCGGCGGTGCCTGCCGAAGTGTTGAATCAAATCAAGCTGTACCCTAAAGACGTGAATACGATGGCGGCTCTGCGTACCGCTGTTTCCAGTCTTGCGCTTTACGATCCCGAAGCCGGCGATATGACGCCGGAATCGAACCTTCGTAAGGCTATTAAATTGCAAGCTCAGCTGCCGACGATCGTTGCGGCGTTCGACCGCATCCGCAAAGGCCTCGAGCCGATCGCTCCGAAAGCGGATGCAGGCAGCATCTCGGAAAACTTCTTGTATATGCTGACCGGCAAAAATCCGGAGAAAATTGCGATCGAAGCGTTGGACAAAGCGCTTGTGCTCCACGCCGATCATGAGCTGAACGCTTCGACGTTCGCCGCTCGCGTTACCGTAGCTACGCTGTCGGACATTTATTCCGGCGTCACTTCCGCCATCGGCGCGTTGAAAGGACCTCTGCACGGCGGCGCGAACGAAGCGGTTATGGCGATGCTCGAAGAAATCGGCACGGCTGCCAATGTGAAGAGCTACATTACCGAGAAGCTGGATAATAAACAGAAAATTATGGGCTTCGGTCACCGCGTTTACAAAAACGGCGATCCTCGCGCGAAGCACCTCCAAAAAATGTCCCAAGAGCTCGGCAAGCTGACCGGGAACATGAACTGGTACGACATGTCCATCCAAATCGAAGAATTGGTCACCGGTCAAAAAGGATTGAAGCCGAACGTCGACTTCTACTCCGCTTCCGTATACACGTCTCTGGAAATTCCGCGCGACCTGTTCACGCCGATCTTCGCCATCAGCCGTACATCGGGATGGACGGCGCATATCCTTGAGCAATACGAGAACAACCGTCTGATTCGTCCGCGTGCCGAGTACACCGGACCTTCTCACCAAGCTTACGTTCCGATCGAGAAACGCTAATCGGAGCTTCAAGCGAACGAAAGTGGTTCTTGCCACGATAATGCTGTTACCTACACGGGCTGTTGCGGCGCTCACTCAGGGAAACCGGGATGCCGCAGCTCCCGTATCTTTTTGAGGTATACCCTAACTACGCGAGTCGGCGCAGGCCGGCTCTCATTTAACGAGGAGGATTACATAATCATGGTACAATTCGAGCAATATTCTTTGCCGACAGAAGGCGAACGCATCACGATTACCGACGGCAAGTTGAACGTTCCGAACCAACCGATCATCCCATTCATCGAAGGTGACGGCACAGGTCCTGACATCTGGGCGGCTTCCAAGCGCGTATTGGATGCGGCTGTTGAGAAAGCTTATAAAGGCGAGAAGAAAATCGCTTGGTACGAAGTGTTTGCAGGCGAGAAAGCTTTTAATAAATTCAACAACTGGCTGCCGGCTGATACGCTGACTGCGATCCGCGAATACATCGTTGCCATCAAAGGACCGTTGACTACGCCAATCGGCGGCGGGATCCGCTCCTTGAACGTTGCGCTTCGCCAGGAGCTTGACCTGTATGTATGCTCCCGTCCGGTTCGCTACTTCAATGGCGTGCCTTCTCCGGTTAAACGTCCTGAGCTCGTAGACATGGTTATTTTCCGTGAAAATACGGAAGACATCTATGCCGGCATCGAGTGGGCGGCAGGTTCCGAAGAAGTGAAGAAAGTGCTTGCCTTCTTGCAAAATGAAATGGGCGTCAAAAAGATCCGCTTCCCGGAAACTTCCGGTATCGGCGTCAAGCCGGTTTCCTCCGAAGGCTCCAAGCGTTTGGTCCGCGCAGCGATCGAATATGCGATCCAGCACAAACGCAAAAGCGTTACGCTCGTACACAAAGGCAACATCATGAAGTTCACCGAAGGCGCGTTCAAAAACTGGGGTTATGAGCTGGCTGAGGAAGAGTTCGGCGATAAAACCTTCACTTGGGCGCAATACGATAAAATCAAAGAGGCTCAAGGCGTAGATGCTGCGAACAAAGCTCAAAAAGAAGCGGAAGCCGCTGGCAAAATCATCGTGAAAGACGCAATCGCGGATATCGCGCTGCAGCAAGTATTGACGCGTCCGACCGACTTCGACGTCATCGCGACGTTGAACTTGAACGGCGACTACTTGTCCGACGCGCTGGCTGCTCAAGTCGGCGGTATCGGTATCGCGCCAGGCGCGAACATCAACTATGTAACAGGCCACGCCATTTTCGAAGCTACGCACGGTACGGCTCCGAAATACGCAGGTTTGGACGTTGTAAACCCGGGTTCGGTTATCCTCTCCGGCGTTATGCTGCTTGAGCACCTCGGCTGGCTGGAAGCGGCTGAGCTGATCTACAAAGGAATGGAAACGGCCATCAACAACAAAACGGTTACTTATGACTTTGCACGTTTGATGGAAGGCGCTACGGAAGTAAAATGCTCGCAGTTTGCGGATGAGATTATTAAAAATTTCTAAGAGTCACCCATGAGGTTTTGGAGTCAGGAGCGCTTCTAGTCGTCGTAGGCGTGAACAGGGGCTCGCGCGCTGCGACGACACGCTTTTCATGCGTGCGTGGGTGTTCCAGCGTTACGTTCGGGTGTGGGAGCGCGCTTCGGCAGGGGATCAGTCCCCGCCATAAAACTAATAATTTCGGGAGGGATTCATCATGGCTATTCAACGTAAAAAAATTACGGTCGTCGGCGCAGGCTTCACAGGCGCGACAACTGCGCTGATGCTGGCACAGAAAGAGCTTGGCGACGTCGTATTGCTCGACATCCCGCAGCTTGAGAACCCAACCAAAGGGAAAGCGCTCGACATGCTCGAAGCTTCTCCGGTACAAGGCTTCGACGCGAACATCGTCGGCACGTCCAACTACGACGATTCCGCGAACTCCGACATCGTCATCATCACGGCCGGTATCGCTCGGAAGCCGGGCATGAGCCGCGACGACCTCGTGAACACGAACGCAGGTATCGTGAAGTCCGTTTGTGAGAACGTGAAAAGAACTAGCCCAGAATCGATCGTTATCATCCTCAGCAACCCGGTTGATGCCATGACTTACGTTGCTTATGAAACGCTCGGCTTCCCGAAAAATCGTGTCATTGGCCAATCCGGCGTACTCGACACTGCGCGTTACTGCACATTCATCGCACAAGAACTGAACGTATCCGTTGAAGACGTTCGCGGCTTCGTTCTCGGCGGCCACGGCGACGACATGGTTCCGCTCGTTCGTTACTCCAACGTCGGCGGAATTCCGATTGAGAAATTGATCCCGGCTGAGCGCATCGAGGCGATCGTGAAGCGCACGCGCACAGGCGGCGGCGAAATCGTCAACCTGCTCGGCAACGGCTCCGCGTACTACGCGCCGGCTGCTTCGCTCGTGCAAATGACGGAAGCGATACTGAAAGACAAAAAACGCATCATTCCTTCGATCGCTTTGCTTCAAGGCGAGTACGGCTACGACAACCTGTTCATGGGCGTGCCGACCTTGCTTGGCGGCAACGGCATCGAGAAAGTATTTGAGCTCGAGCTGCTTCCGGAAGAAAAAGCGGCTCTCGACAAATCGGCCGATTCCGTACGCAACGTCATCAAAGTTGTCACGATCTAATCGTCGTTACGCATCACCAACCGATCGCAATCTACCGTTCCAACGGAGATTGCGATTTTTTTTTGGGGACAAACGTTACCGGATAACGAATGTCCGCTGAAGCGGGACGGGGGCCGTTTGCTACGCGCTAGGTCATCCGTTATACTAGGTATTAAGAATAGGTATAGGGAGGCAAGCCGTCGTATGCTGCAAGTGCTGCTGTACATTCATGTTGTAAGCGCAATTTTGATGGGAATTTATTTGGTGCTGCCGTTTCTCCTCAATCGTGTGGATAAGCTGCAGTCGGGGGCGTCGCAATTCGGTTTTCTTAGCGTCCTGTTTACGACGAACCGCGTCGGGCAATTCGCTCTGATTTTATCGTTTCTAACCGGGGGATATTTGGTCAGCAAAGCCGATTATTCGATCGTCTGGATGGTGCTCGCGGTTGTCTTGTTCCTCGGCATCGCCGCGTTGTCGGGCATCATGGGCAAGCGTATGCGCCTTGCGCTGAAAGAGTCATCCGGCAGCGCGATTAAACCTCAGCTCGGCTCGATCAAAACGTTGGCGCTGATTAACGGCGTATTGTTTTTCTTGACCGTCACTTTGATGAATTTCCCGAATTGGTTCGCTTAATAGCGCCATCAAAGAAAGACCAGACTCGTGCAGTCTGGTCTTTCTTCGTCGTCGGTATCGTCCGCCTCGGGGTGAGTGGTCTACAGCTCGTCGATCGTCTTCTCGAAGCTCGGAGCCATATGCTCCAGAAAGTAATTCAGCTCCGGCATGCTGATGGACGCCATCGTATCTTCGATCTGCTTCTTCGCCGTCGTAAATTCACGGTTTCCGGCGGATAGCTCGGTGACGCATTTCAAATAAGCGTCGAGCAGGTCGGCGGCTTTCACGTACTTTTTATATTCCGAAAGCTCCGTATTTTTCTTCGGATCAATCAGCGGATCGTAGACGGCGCGCAGCGAATCGGGAATCATATCCAGCAGCCGATCGGCGGCCAGCTGTTCGATCTCGCGGAAATTGGATAAAATTTTCGGATTGTGATGCTTCACCGGGGTCGGAATGTCGCCGGTAAACACTTCGGTCGCATCGTGAAACAGCGCCATGCTGACGATACGGTCCGTCGGCACCTTCCGGTCGTATACGTCGTTGGCAATCGTGCACAGCACGTGCGTCAGGATGGCGACATGAAACGAATGCTCCGCAACGTTTTCCTTCATCACGTTACGCATCAGGCTCCAACGCTCAATATAGCGGAGACGGTACATATACGCAAAAAAATGGCTTTCCATGCAATCATCATCCCAGTCTGTTTAATGGCGTCAAACTTGCCGCACAACGAATTATACACGATACGGAGCCGGAATGCCCTAGCCAAATTATTAAAAGCTGGTGACCTGTTGCCGAAAGCCCCGGACCGCTGCATGAAACCTATGAAAACAAGGTGCTAGCAGGCGTACGTGTATGGTATGATAGAGTTATATGCTAGATGTCCAAACATAAGGTTTTCAGCCACCGAAAGGAGTTTTATCCCATCATGCAGCAATTTCAAGAGAGCATTTATAAACTGATCGTCGAAACGTCTACAAACCTTCCGGCCGACGTCCGTGAAGCTATCCAGGAAGCGCGATTGAAGGAAGATGCGGGCACGCGGTCCGCGTTGTCGTTGTCGACGATCGCTGACAACATCCGGATGGCGGAGTGCAACGTGTCGCCGATTTGCCAAGATACGGGGATGCCGACGTTCATCGTACATACCCCTGTGGGGGCGAATCAGATCGAGATGAAGAAAGCGATCATTGAAGCGGTAGCCAAAGCGACGAAGGACAGCAAGCTGCGTACGAACTCCGTGGATTCGTTGACAGGCGCGAACAGTGGTGATAACATCGGACCCGGCACGCCGGTCATTCATTTTGAGCAATGGGAACGTCCGGAAATCGAAGCGAAGCTGATTCTGAAGGGCGGCGGCTGCGAGAACAAAAACATTCAGTACAGCCTGCCGACCGAGCTCGAAGGACTCGGTAAAGCGGGTCGTGACCTGGACGGTATCCGTAAATGCATCATGCACGCCGTCTACCAAGCGCAGGGACAGGGCTGTAGCGCGGGTTTCATCGGCGTAGGCATCGGCGGCGACCGGACGACCGGTTATGAGCTGGCGAAGCATCAATTGTTCCGTGCCGTAGACGATGTGAACCCGAACGAAGAGCTGCGCAAGCTTGAAGATTACGTGATGGAGAACGCCAATAAGCTCGGAATCGGGACGATGGGCTTCGGCGGTCAAGTATCGCTGCTCGGCTGTAAAGTGGGCGTCATGAACCGGCTTCCGGCCAGCTTCTACGTGTCGGTGGCCTATAACTGCTGGGCGTTCCGCCGTCAAGGCGTGCTTATCGATCCGAGCACGGGCGACATCACCGAATGGGTATACCGCAGAGGCAATGAGCTGCCGATGGAGAAGGACGAGCCGGTCAAGGACGCCGCGGCTTCGGCTGACAGCGGCGAACGCCGTGAAATCGTGCTGCAAACGCCGATCTCGGAAGAACAAATTCGTTCGCTTCGCGTAGGCGACGTCGTCATTATCAACGGACCGATGCACACCGGACGCGACGCGCTGCACAAATATTTGATGGATCACGACTCGCCGATCGATCTGAACGGTGCGGTTATTTATCATTGCGGTCCGGTCATGGCAAAGGACGGCGAAGGGAACTGGGTCGTGAAAGCAGCAGGACCGACAACCAGTATCCGCGAGGAGCCGTATCAAGGCGACATCATTAAGAAATTCGGCATCCGTGCGGTCATCGGCAAGGGCGGTATGGGCGCGAAGACGTTGAAGGCGCTGCAGGAGCATGGTGGCGTCTATTTGAACGCCATAGGCGGAGCGGCTCAATATTATGCCGAATGTTTCAAGAAGGTGGAAGGCGTGGACTTCCTTGAGTTCGGTATCCCGGAAGCGATGTGGCATTTGCAAACCGAAGGGTTTGCCGCGATCGTCACGATGGATTCACACGGCAACAGCCTGCATGCCGATGTCGAGAACGACTCGCGCGCGAAACTCGCTCAATTCAAAGAGCCCGTTTTCGTATAATCAGGAAGACGGACCGACATGAACCAGATAGGGAATCGTCTCAATACGTTCATTGAAACCTATTTATTTCTCTTAACCCCGGTATCGCTGATACTCGGGTTTCTTTTATCTGAGCAGTTCAAATCCGGGGTCGGCGCCATTCCGCTGCTGTTCGCTTATTTGACGTTCGTGATGGCGTCGGGCTGCAGCATCAAGCAAATCTGTGAAGCGCTGCGCAT
Organism: Paenibacillus sp. JCM 9796; assembly: GCF_055379675.1. Lineage (NCBI taxonomy): Bacteria > Bacillati > Bacillota > Bacilli > Caryophanales > Paenibacillaceae > Paenibacillus > Paenibacillus sp. JCM 9796. The sequence continues at coordinate 1,314,410 of NZ_AP043723.1, read as the reverse complement.
GCCCGGTACGATACTGCTGACATTCGTGATGACGCATATTGCGGCGCCCCTGGTCGCTTATGCGCTGAGCGCCGCTGTTTTCGGGGCGGATTCGCCTTACGTCGTAGGCTTCGTGCTGTTCGCGATCATTCCGCTCGGCGTGTCCTCGGTCCTCTGGGTATCGCTGTCCCGAGGTCACGTGCCGTTTACGCTGGCCATGATCGTGATCGACACGGCGCTGAGCCCGCTTGTCATTCCCGGCGCACTGGAGTTTCTGTTCGGCGCATCGATCGAGCTCGACCACGCCGGCATGCTGCTCGACCTGGTCATGATCGTCGTTGCTCCGACGCTGCTCGGCATCCTGGTGAATGAGTTGTCCCGCTACCGGTTCAAGGCGTGGTCGGCGCCTTTCTGCGGCCCGACCTCCAAGCTCGCCCTGTGCGTGGTCATTCTGATTAATGCGGCGGCCATTACCCCGCATGTGGTGGAACTGAAAGGCGATTTGCTGGCAGTCCTGCCGCTGGTCGTCATCCTGGTGGCCCTTTGCTACGGCATCGGGCTTGCCGGATCGCTCTGGCTGCGGAAGCCGGAGATGTTGGTCACACTGACGTACGTGTCCGGCATGCGGAATATTTCGCTCGGCCTCGTGCTGGCGCTCGCGTATTTCAGTCCACTGACGGCGGTGCCGGTCGTGCTGTCGATCCTTTTTCAACAGCCGTTTGCGACCATCAACAGTTTGTTTATGAAAAAATTCATGGCGTCGCGCCTTTACAATAAATTAACTGGCGTTTCCTGACCAAAGCCGTTAGGATAAGGAGTAAAATGTTTGGGACGGACAAGCGGACATCCGCATGCCCGAGCTTGGAGGGAAGCTTTACAGGATGAATAAGTTCCGTGCGCGACTGACCTTCATTTTTATCGCCTTGATTGGCTCGAGCGTGCTGTTGGCCGGTATTTTCATGGCGCGAATGCTGCAGCAGTCGAATATCGATTCGTTAAAAGTAAATATGGAACGCGAGCTGCGCATCATTATGACGACGGTCGAGTGGAAGGCCTCCGGCTTTGCTTCCATGGAAGAAAGGATTCAATATTTCACCGGGAAGGCATTGATGCTGAAGCAATCGGCCGATGCGCGTGTGACGTTCATTCAAGCGGACGGTACGGTGCTGGGCGATTCGGACAGCGATCCGAAAGGAATGGAGAATCACTCGGACCGCGAGGAGATTATTGCGGCGTCCCGGGACGGCATCGGGTATGCGACCCGGTTCAGCAGTACGCTCGGACGCAACATGCTGTATGCGGCTTTGCCGGTGAAGGCAGGCGATGAGAAGCTCGGTTATTTGCGTCTCGCGATGAGTTTAACTGAAGTGGAGCAATCGATCCGTAAAGTCTGGCTCGGTCTGCTCTCCGGTCTGCTGGTCGTGTTCGTGCTGGCCGGGCTGATCAGCTACCGGATCGCTTATGGGGTCACCCGGCCTATCGAGCTGATCACGAGCGTAGCCCAGCAAATTACGGACATGAACTACAAGTATAGGGTCAAGGTGAGCAAGAAAGATGAAATCGGGCAGCTCGGCATAGCCATTAACCGGATGGCTGACAGCTTGCAGCTGCAGATGAACCGGATTCTCGAGGACGAAAGCCGGTTGAAAAGCGTGCTGGAGAACATGATCAGCGGCGTCGTCATGATCGATCGGGACGGTAACATCGTGCTGTTAAACCGTTCTGCCGAGGAGATTCTCGGATTCTCCGCGCCGGAGCTGCTAGGCAAGCGTTTTGATCAAGCGAAGCAGCAGTTCGAATTTACGCAGCTCATTCAAGAGTGCATCGATTCGAAGGCGCATATCCGCGACGAGATGGTATTTTATTTCCCGACCGAGCGTATCCTCGAAATCAACTTGAACCCCATCTCCGAAGTGAGCGCCAAGTGGTCGGGTCTGCTGATCGTCCTGCACGACATTACGGCGGTTCGCCGCCTGGAACGGATGCGCAGCGAGTTCGTCGCCAATGTGTCGCATGAGTTGAAGACGCCGATCGCGGCCGTGAAGGGCTTTGCCGAGACGCTGCTGGCGGGGGCCCTCGACGATAAGGAAACGGCGCGATCGTTTCTGCAGATCATCTTCGACGAGAGCGAACGTTTGAACCGCTTGATCGGCGATATTTTGGAGCTTTCGAAAATCGAATCGAAGCGGATTCCGCTCCATTTTTCACCGGTGCATCTGCAGCCGTTCATCGGGAACTGCCTGAATGTGCTGCGTTCACAGGCCATGAGCAAAGAGATTGAACTGCAAATGTCGGTTCCTGAAGACATCTATATGGAGGCGGATGAAGACCGGCTGCGGCAAATATTGATCAATCTGCTGTCCAACGGCATTAACTATACGCCGGAAGGCGGCAAAGTGAGCATTCGCGTCGAACATATGACGGGCGGTTCCGATGCGGTGGAGAGCGACAAGGTTCGTTTTACCATCACCGATACGGGAATCGGAATTCCAAAGAAGGACATTCCGCGTATCTTTGAACGGTTTTATCGGGTGGATAAAGCGAGGTCGCGAAGCTCAGGCGGGACGGGACTCGGTTTGTCAATTGTGAAACACTTGGTAGAGCTGCACAAGGGCACCATTCGCGTCGAAAGCGAGGTCGGCGTCGGGTCGAAGTTTATCATTGAGATGCCGCTGATACATTGATCTATTTCATAGCGTGTTACGTTTTTAAAAGTTTTTCGGGTTTGTCAGCACGGACAGGCTATGTTAAGCTTAAAGTATATATAGATATGAAGTCGGGGGATTCCCATGCCGCAAAAAATACTTGTTATCGAAGACGAGCCTACGTTAGCAAGATTGCTGTCCTATAATTTAACCCAAGAAGGCTATGAAACCAAGGTCATCGATCACGGAAGCGACGGTTTGCAGGCAGCGCTGCAGCAGCAGTTCGATCTGATTGTGCTCGATATCATGCTTCCCGGGATGAACGGTTTTGATATTTTATCGAAGCTCCGGCAGAAGGGCAATAAGACGCCGGTTATCATTCTAACCGCACGTAATGCGGAAGAGGAAGTCGTGCAGGGGCTGAAGTACGGCGCAGACGATTACATCACGAAGCCGTTCGGTGTGGCCGAGCTGCTCGCCCGGGTGTCCGCGGTGCTTCGCCGTACGATGTCGGAGGAAGCGGCTCACGAGAAGACGGGGAACGGCGAGAAGGTTATCATGGCCGGCGATTTGATGATTTACCCCGAGAAGTACGAGGTTGTTCTGGTCGGAGAATCGATTCCGCTGCGGCCCAAGGAGTTTGAGGTATTGCTGTATTTGGTGCAGCGGCCCGGGGTCGTCGTGACGCGGGACGATCTGATGAACATCGTCTGGGGCTTCGATTATATCGGCGGCCAGCGTACCGTCGACGTCCATGTCAGCTCCTTGCGCAAGAAGCTGGAGATGAACCAACAATCGGTGCAGATCGAATCGATACGCGGCGTGGGATATAAGCTCGTGACCACCCCGGTGAAGAAGGATAAGAGTTAGAGAAACGGCCCTAGTGAAGAGAGCCCTGCAAAACGAATACAGATTCTGTAAAAAACAACCCAATGCCGCGCAGGCATTGGGTTTGTTGTATACTGGAAGAAAAGTAAAGAGAGTTGAATAAGATTGCTACACTCGGCTAAGCAAATGACCACATCGTTCCATGCGGAGTTATATAAATTTATCCCGGAAGATCATCTACTTAAGAAGATTCACGGTATTGTGGACTTCAGTTTCATCCATGAGCTAGTGAAAAATTCATATTGTGAGCATTATGGCAGACCGGCAAACGAGCCGGAGCTGCTTTTTCGCTTGCTATTTTTACAGATCCTATACAATCTTTCGGATGAGCGAATGATACAAGAAGCGCAGGTTAACCTGGCTTACAAATGGTTTATCGGGGTAAATCCGGAAGATGCATTGCCGGATGCTTCGCAACTCTCACGTTTCCGTAACCACCGTCTTGGCGTAAGTCAAGTGGCTGATGTGCTTAAACAAGTAGTAGGCCAGTGCATCGACAAAGGGCTCATCAAGTCGAAAACCATCATTATGGATGCCACGCATACGCATGCAGCAACCCAGCGTCAACAGCCGCTGAACGTGCTTCGGGAAGCAGCCAAACGACTATTTCGTGTTGTGGTAAAACGGCATCCAAAGCTAGAGAAGAAGCTTCCTCCCTTGCCGAAAGTCAAGAGTGAGCAAGAAGATGCAGAGAAGGTCATGTTGCGCTATCTCGCCGAGCTTGGTCAAACGGTAGAAGAGTTGTTGCCGGACCATGAAGGGGCAATAAGCGACAAATTGCATATCGCGAAGGAAATCGTAGAAGACGAGCGCCTGCTAGCAAACAAAGGCATTCGATCAGCAGTAGACCCAGATGCAAGGTTCGGCTGGAAAAGCAGGACTAAGTCTTTTTTTGGCTATAAAGAGCACCTGGCTATGACAGAAGAAGAATTCATTACAGCTGTTGAAGTGACACCGGGAACCAGTGATGACGGTAAGCAGTTAACTACTCTGCTGGCGCAAACGAAAGTAAACGGGATTGTAGTTGAAGAAATCATTGTAGACACGGCATACTCCGGAAAAGACAATCTGGCAGAAATGAAAAAAGAAGCCATTCAGCCTATCGTTCCACTGAATCCCGTTGTTCACTCGGGAGGCGAACGCCAAGAAGGGTTCGAATACAACAAGGACGCTAACTTTGTAGTCTGCCCCGCAGGCGAACATAGCATTCGCAAAGCGATTCAAGGCAGTAAAAATACTGGAGACAGCCGTTCGCTCGTATTCTACTTTGACGTAGAGAAGTGCAAAGAATGTCCGTTGCGCGAGGGCTGCTACAAACCGGAGTCCAAAAGCAAGACATACTCCATTCGAATCATTGCTGAGCACTTCAAAGAACAAATGGAGTTCGAACTAAGTGATACGTTTAAAGAGCGGATTAAACGTAGGCCGATCATTGAACATAAAAACGCAGAGATGAAGAGGTTCCACGGTATGGAAAGGGCCAAATATCGAGGTCTTTTTCGTATGCGAATACAGGCCTATCTCACTGCGTTCGTTGTAAATGTGAAACGAATGGTTAGGTTAATAGAGCAAAAGCAGCCCGCCCTCTGACGAGGAACGAGCTGCTTTTTTAGTTTTCCAATCACTTTTACCAATTCAGAGAACTTGTTTTCTCAAAATTGAGGATTTTGCAGGGCTCTCTTCACTAGGGCCGTTTTTTTGCGGTAACAAAATATTTCCCGGGAAACGCCGCGCAGCGGCGCATGCCAAAATCGGATGCAAAGAAAGCCAAATACGCCATATCTTTTTCCTTGGACTTGTCTATACTAAATGTAAAGCGCCTTTATCGGCATTATACAAGCTATGTCCAGGGAGGAATATGAATTATGTCTAAAGTGTATAGAATCGGTATTATCGGCTGCGGCGGCATCGCATTCGGCAAACATATGCCTGCGCTTCAAAACCAGCCGAACGCTCAAATGGTCGCTTTCTGCGACATTCATGAGGATCGGGCCCGGGACGCGGCACAAAAATTCGGCACCGCTGAAGCGAAGGTGTACACCGATTACCGGGAGCTTCTGTCGGATTCGAGCCTGGATATCGTCCATATATGTACGCCTAACGATTCCCATGCCGATATTACGATCGCTTCGCTGGAATCGGGCAAGCACGTCATGTGTGAAAAGCCGATGGCCAAGACGGCGGCCGACGCAAGACGTATGGTCGAAGCGGCCAAACGAACCGGCAAAAAGCTGACGATCGGCTACCAAAACCGGTTCCGTCCGGATAGCCAATTCTTAAAGCAAGTATGCGAGGATGGAGAGCTCGGCGACATCTATTACGCCAAAGCGCATGCGATTCGCCGCCGCGCGGTGCCGACTTGGGGCGTGTTCCTCGACGAAGAGAAACAGGGCGGGGGGCCGCTCATCGATATCGGGACGCACGCGCTTGACCTGACGCTCTGGATGATGGACAACTACAAGCCGAAAGCGGTACTGGGTACGGCGTTCCATAAGCTGTCGCAGAAGGAAAATGCGGCGAATGCCTGGGGATCCTGGGACCCGCAAAAGTTTACGGTTGAGGATTCGGCATTCGGGATGATTACGATGCAGAACGGCGCGACGATCGTACTGGAGTCGAGCTGGGCCATTAATATGCTGCAAACCGGGGAAGCCAAGACGACGCTTTGCGGTACGGAAGGCGGCGCCGATATGTGGGACGGCCTGCGCATCAACGGGGAGAAGCACAGCCGGTTGTTTACAAATGAAATCCAGCTTGATGCAAAAGGCGTAGACTTCTACGATGGAGCCAAAGAAAGTCCGGCCGATCTGGAAGCCCGCATGTGGCTGGAAGCGATCGAGAACGATACCGATCCGGTGGTCACGCCGGAGCAAGCTTGCGTCGTTTCGGAAATTCTAGAAGCGATTTACGAATCCTCCAAAACGGGCAAGGCCGTTTATTTCGAAGAAAAATAACGCAAAAAACGTACCGGAAGCAGACCATGCTTCGGTACGTTTTTGTTTATTATCGGCGCCAGGAAGTTCGCTTTATGTCTCTTTGCCATCCGCCACCTCGCCCGAGGTTCAAGCCCCTGGCGGGGGGCAGCCTCGGACCTATACCGTCACCAGCTTCTTCTTCTCCTCTTCGCTCTTCTCTTGCCCTTCGGCTTTCTCCGCTTCTTGGGTGTTCACTGTTGTCCGCTGAGGTTCCCTGAGGGCATCGTTTCGATCCATCCCCGGGTTAAATCCGCTTGCTGTCTCGGCGTTCGGGCGGTTTTCGCTCCCGCCGTTTCGCTCCTCCAGGGCCATGGCTTGCGCCTCCGGCGCTGCCGGATCGCCGTCCGTTGACGGTTCAGCCTCGCCGATCTTGAATTTGTTGATTTCCGTGAACAGCCACTGGGCCAGCTCCAAGATGTCGTCGGCTTCGCGGGCGATCTGGTGTATAGCCGCATCCTGCTGAAGCGAGGAGGAGTTGACTTCTTCGACACCGGCAGCCGTTTCCTGCGCGATGGCAGCGACATGCTGGATCGACTGAACGAGCTGGTTGTTTTTGTCCTCCGCCGCGGCGATACGCGAATGAATTTGTCCGATATGGCTGGAGAGCTCGTCCATCGATTGGCGAATTTCCTGGAAAGCCGCGAGGCTGTCGCTCATCTTGCCTTTCTGCTGTTCGAACGATTGCTTCGCTTCCCCCAGAGTTGCTTCAAGTTCTTTAATTTGTGTCATCAACGATTTGACGATGACGGCAATCGTCTTGGACGAATCATTCGTCTGCCCCGACAGCAGCCGCACTTCCTCGGCGATGACCGAGAAGCCTTTGCCGTGTACGCCGGCTCTGGCCGCTTCGATCGCGGCGTTCAACGCAAGCACATTCGTCTGCGTGGAAATATCCGAAATGGTGCCCACGATCCTGGCGATTTGCGCGGAGCTGCGCGATAACGTCTCCATAGCCTGATACACGTGATGAAGCACTTCTTCCGAGCGCCGCGCCGCGCTCTGCAGCTCTTCCATCGATTCCGAACCGGTATGCGTATTGATAGCCGCTTCGCGGCTCTTGCGCTGCATCGTGTCGGTGAACTTCGCGATATCGCGCACCTGCTCGTCCAGCTCGTTGATCGTCGTCGAGCTGAGCTCCGTATATTGCGCCTGCTGCTCGGCGCCTGCCGAAATTTCATGAATGGCGCGCACAATTTCCTTGTTGGCCAAGGCTGTCGAGCCCGAGAATTCGCGGAACATGCTGGAGTGCGTGGACAGCGACGAGGCGATGCGCTGCGAGTTTTGCAGCATCCCGCGAACTTGCCCGATCATATGATCGAAGTCGCGGCTCAGGTTGCCGAGCTCGTCGCGCGACGTGTTGTTGATCCGGCTCGTTAAATCGCCTTGGGCAATTTGCCTTACGGCTTTTTGCAAACGGCTGATCGGTCTCATGAAGGAGCGAATCAACAAGAAGGCCACACCTGCACTAACGACGAGAACAAGCAATACGGCTATTAAAGAGGTGTTCTGCGACTGCTTCACATATTCGTTCGAGCTGGAGATTGCCGCTTGTACATCGGATTCGTAAGCCTGGTTAAACTGATCGACCAGCTCGAAGATGTATTCCTTATGTACTTGCGACAGCTCGTGCACCTTGGCTAACTGCTCGTTCATCTCCACGGGAGACAAATTGGGGTTGCGGACAATCTGCAGGGCGGTGTTGAACGTAGCCGTATATTCGGTAGACGTGTTGGTCAGCTTAGCGCTCCATTTACGCTGGTCGCTGTTGGAGGCGCTGGATGCGATTTGTTCGACCAGCGTGTAAAAGTCTGCGCTCTTTTGTTCGAACTGGCCGATTAATTTCTCATCTTTGGAAATAATATATCCAGATTTAACGGCGTCGATCTCGTTCGTTTTGATTTTCAGCTCCAGAGCGAGCCGCTGCTTGTTCATTTCCGCATTCTGATGAAGCACTTGTTGATGAATGCCGTTCATTTGGCTTCTATTAAAGGCAGACACGGCGACAAAAATGAGCAGCAGGGCTGTAAAGCTAAGAATCAGTTTGGCTTTCAGCGTAAATTCGAGGCTAAGCCATGTTCGAATAGATGAAACCATTCGTTTCCCTCCCTGTAAGGTGTAATTTTCTATGACTATCGTACTATTCGAAAATTAAGCGATTGTACGAGAAATGTTAATTTCATGTAAATGTTTGTCGAATGAGGCAGCGTTCTTGCGGCACTTTGACGTTTCGTTGCAGAGATTTCGAGATTTTTTACATTGCGTTAACAAATGATTGAATTAGCGAAAACAATAAGGAGATAAGATTGTCATTGTGAGCGACAAACACAAATTTTAAGGAGTGGTCAAGTTGTTTAAGAAAAGCACGTTGGCGGTAACTGCGGCAGTAATGGCATTGTCTTTGGCGGCATGTGGTACTAAAGCAAACGAGAATACGCAAGGTGGCGCAACGCCGGCTCCTTCCGCAGCGACTCCGGCTCCAGCAGGTCTGAAGGGCGAGATCAAAATTGACGGTTCTTCCACCGTGTTCCCGATCTCCCAGGCTGTGGCCGAGGAGTTCATGAAGAAAAATAAAGATGTAAAAATTACAGTCGGCGAGTCCGGTTCCGGTAACGGCGCGAAGAAATTGATCGCTGGCGAAATCGATATCGCGGACATGTCCCGTAAGTTCAAAAAAGAAGAATTGGACGAATTGAAAACGAAACAAAGCACCGAAGCATTTGAAATGCCCGTGGCCTTGGATGGCATTACCGTTGTCGTAAACAAAAAGAACACGTTCGCGAAGGATATGACGGCAGAGGAATTGAAAAAGATTTGGAATAAAGACAGCAAATTGAAAAAATGGAACGAAGTTCGTCCGGAATGGCCGGATAAAGAAATCAAGTTGTACGGCCCAGGTACGGCTTCCGGTACGTTCGAATTCTTTACGGAAGCGATCAACGGCAAAGCAAAAGAATCCCGCGCGGACTACACGGCTTCCGAGGACGATAACGTACTTGTGAAGGGCGTAGCCGGCGATGAGTTTGCTCTCGGCTACTTCGGTTTCTCTTACTACAAAGAAAATGAAGATAAGTTGAATGCCGTTGCGATCAAGAAGGATGCGAACGCTCCGGCAGTAGCTCCGACTCACGAAACGATCGAAAAAATGACCTATGCGCCGCTTTCCCGTTACATCTTCGTGTATCCGACGAAGAAAGCGATCGATCAACCGCACATTAAAGAATTTTTGAAATATTACAACAGTGCGGAAGGCATGAAATTGGTTGAAGCCGTTAAGTATATCAAGCTTCCTCAAGATATTTTGAACAAAAACCTGGAATTATTGAAATAATGAACCTGAATCTGTAAAAAAGTTTGGAAGCCGTGGCACTCCGGAGGTTCGCTGTGGAGTGCCGCGGTTTTCCGACTATTACTTGCTTTACACGGGGGGATGTTTATGGACAAAAAAGTTTCGCCTCAATTGACAAAAGTAAATTATAAAAAGAAAAAAAACGTATTATCCTCCGATGTGCTGATACCCAAGATATTGGCCTTTTTTGCTGTTATTTCGATTATGACGACCGTCGGCATCGTGCTGATCCTCATCGTCGAATCGTTCGGCTTTTTCCGGGAAGTCCCGTTCTGGGAATTCATCAGCGGCATCCAGTGGACACCGCTGTTCGAGCCGCCGCAGTACGGCATTTTACCCCTGATCTCGGGTACACTGCTCATTACGCTGATCGCCAGCGCCGTCGCCATCCCGATCGGGCTCGGCAGCGCCATTTATTTAAGCGAATATGCACCTGCAAAAGTGCGGAATATCGTCAAACCGATTCTGGAAATATTGGCGGGCATTCCGACGATCGTATACGGCTTCTTCGCCCTGACGTTCGTTACGCCTGTACTCCGGTTCATCATTCCGCAAACGGAAATATTCAATGCCCTTAGTGCGGGCATCGTTGTAGGAATCATGATTATTCCGATTATTTCCTCTTTAAGCGAAGACGCTATGGTTGCTGTGCCAACAGCGCTTCGCAACGGCGCTTACGCGCTTGGGTCGACCAGGTTGGAGGTAGCTTTGAAAATCGTCGTTCCGGCCGCTTTCTCCGGTATCGTCGCATCCTTCGTGCTCGGGTTGTCCCGTGCGATCGGCGAAACGATGATCGTGACACTGGCGGCGGGCAATATGGCTGTAATGGCCTATAATCCGCTGCAAAGCTTGCAAACGTTGACGGCTTATATCGTATCGGTCAGCTCTGGCGATACACGGTATGGATCAATCGAATATTTAACGATTTATGCAGTAGGGATGACGTTGTTCGTCATGACATTGGCTATGAATATTCTGGCAAGCTACATTTCCAGAAAGTTCAGGGAGGAATACTGATGGAAAGCCATAATGAACTTCAGCACATCAACAAACGCAAAAGCAAAAATAAACGTTTCCATCAGTTGTTTTTTGCATCCACCTGCTTCGGAATTGTTGCGCTTGCTTTATTGCTTATACAAATCTTATATCAAGGTCTCGGCTGGTTGGATTGGGACTTCCTGAGCAACTATTCATCGCGTTTACCGGATCGGGCCGGCATTCTGGCCGCCTTCGTCGGTACGTTGTGGCTGATGGCGATTACGGCCCCTCTCACGTTCATCATCGGTGTCGCAACCGCGATTTACCTGGAGGAATATGCCAAAGACACTTTATTCAGCCGTATTATCCAAACGAACATCGCGAACCTCGCCGGCGTTCCCTCCATCGTGTACGGACTGCTCGGATTGACGGTTTTCGTCCGGCTGCTGCATTTGGAACGCAGTATCTTGTCCGGCGCGTTGACGATGACGCTGCTCGTGCTGCCGATTATTATCGTCTCCTCGCAGGAAGCGATCAAGACGGTGCCGCAGTCGCTGCGGAACGCTTCATTCGCGCTCGGCGCGAACCGCTGGCAGACGATCACCCGCGTGGTGCTGCCGACGGCCTTGCCGGGCATTCTAACCGGATCGATTCTGTCGTTGTCCCGGGCAATCGGAGAGACGGCTCCGCTTATCGTCGTCGGCGCGGTCGCTTACGTGGCTTTCTTGCCGCAATCGCCGATGGATACATTCACGGCAATGCCGATCCAGATTTTCAACTGGGCGAGCCAGCCGCAGGCGGAATTTCAGAACGTGGCCGCGGCAGGGATTATTTTATTGCTCATCATGCTGCTCAGCATGAATGCGTTCGCCATCTATTTGCGCAACAAGTATCAGAGGAAGCTGTAGAAGACCGTTCAGGAGGAGCCTAGAGATGACAACGATTGTAGATATAAAGCAGCTGGATTTATATTATTCCGAATTTCATGCGTTAAAGAAAGTGGACATGGAAATTTCCGAAAGCTCTGTCACCGCCTTCATCGGACCTTCCGGCTGCGGGAAGTCGACGCTGCTGCGGACGTTAAACCGGATGAACGATATGATCAAGGGCATCAGGATTGAAGGGAAAGTAGCCATCGACGGTCAAAATATTTACGACCCCGATGTGAATGTCGAGCTGCTGCGCAAAAACATCGGCATGGTATTCCAGCAGCCGAATCCTTTCCCGAAATCCATTTACGATAACATTGCGTATGGTCCGCGCATTCACGGCATAAAAGATAAAGAACAGCTCGATCACATCGTCGAGACGAGCTTGAAGGCGGCTGCGTTGTGGACCGAGGTCAGCGGCAACTTGAAAAAGTCGGCCTACGGTTTATCCGGCGGCCAGCAGCAGCGGCTGTGCATCGCAAGAGCGCTCGCCGTGAACCCGCGCATTCTGCTGATGGACGAACCGACGTCCGCACTCGATCCGATCTCGACGCTGAAGATCGAAGAGCTGATCCGCGAGCTTCGCGAGAAATATACGATCGTTATCGTCACGCACAATATGCAGCAAGCTGCACGGATTTCCGACTTCACGTCCTTCTTCCTGAATGGCGAAGTGATCGAATCCGATCAAACGGAGAAAATTTTCACGACGCCGACCGACCAACGGACGGAAGATTATATTACAGGACGTTTCGGTTAATTACGACAACGATAATTAGGAGGAGTAGCGGATGGACACGAGGTCGAATTTTCATCAAGCGGTGGAAGATTTGCAGCAAGAACTGCTCAATATGGGCACTCTGGTAGAGAACAGCATCGAAGGAGCGGTTGAAGCGTTGGCGAAGCGGGACGAAGCGCTGGCTAAGCAAACGATCGATCAAGACGATCAGATTGACGATAAGCTGCTGCAAATTGAAGAAAATTGCTTGCGCCTCATTGCGCTGCAGCAGCCGATGGCCAGCGATCTGCGGATCATCGGGACGGCGCTCAAAATCGCCGTCGACTTGGAGCGAATCGCCGATCACGCGGTCGATATCGCGAAGATCGCCCGGCGTCTGGCAGGCAAAGACCCGGTGAAACCGCTGGAAATCATCCCGAATATGGCGTTGATCGTTCGGGAAATGCTGAGCGAAAGCTTGCAATCGTACACGCAGCGGGACGTGCATCGCGCAGCGAGGCTCGCCGAACGCGACGACGAGGTCGATAAGCTGTACAGCTCGGTCGTGGAGGAGATCAACGGCCTCATGAACAGTGACTTGGCGCGCAACCGCGAGTTGTCGCAGCTGATGCTGGCCGCGCATTTCCTTGAGCGCGTCGCCGATCATACGACCAATATCGGCGAAGGCGTTATTTATATGGTTACGGGTAAGCGTAAAGATCTGAATGTTTGAGGAGAAGAGTACAGTTTTGGCCAACTGCCGAAGCTGTGCTTTTTTTAAATTTCCGTTTAACCGGTGACGGATACAAGAAGCAATATTTTACAATATTTTAACATGCGCTGTCGTTTCCATTTAATACTAGGTTGAAGGTCCTATGTTATAGTGAATGTAGAATAAGACTACAATTCGATAAGTAGGGATGGATATGGCAGCAGACCGAAACTTGATCGAGTCGTCAGCGGAAGTGAGGCGAGCGCTGCGGGAAGAGCTTCTCGACCTGTTGCACTCGAAGAACATCCGCTCCGTGTATCAGCCCATCGTCTCCTTGAGCGACGGGGAGGTCCTCGGTTACGAGGCTTTAACGCGCGGACCGGAACGGAGTGCGCTTCATTCCCCGCTGCCGTTGTTTGAGTTGGCCGAACAAGAAGGCTTGTTGTACCCGCTCGATAGGCTGGCGCGGTCGAATGCGATCGGAAGCGTCACGCTGCGCAGCGGGAAGCAGCAGCTCTTTTTGAATTTGTCGGCGGACATCTTGAACGACCCTTTGTTTGCCCCGGGGCAAACGCTAGAGCTGCTGCGCCTTCGCGGTCTCACACCGGCTAACGTCGTGTTCGAAATTACGGAGCGCAGCTCGATTGAAGATTTTGAGAAGACCAAGCATATCCTGGATCACTACCGGAAGCAGGGCTACCGGATCGCCATCGACGATGCGGGGGCAGGTTACTCGTCGCTGCAGGCCATTGCCGAATTGCACCCGGATTATATCAAGGTGGACCGTTCTCTCGTCTCCGGCGTGCATCGGAACAAAACAAAGGAATATATCCTTGAAACGATGGTGACGTTCGCCGAGAAGCTCGGCGTCTATTTGATCGCCGAAGGGATAGAAACCGAGGAGGAGCTGACGAAGCTTACGCTGATGGGGGTCCATTACGGACAAGGTTTCTTGCTGGGACGTCCTGATAAGGAACCGGCGGATCTAACTCCCGAGCTTCGGCAGCATATTGTCTCACACCGCAAAAAACTCGAGATGTCAGGGCATGTGCTAAGCATCGGCGAGCTGAGTTCCCCCTCCCCGACGTTCGACGCCCAGACACCGATTTCGACCGTAGCCAATTACTTCAAAGAACATGTAAACGCCCAAGGTGTGGTGGTGACGACTGGGAGCGAGCCCGTCGGCCTTATTATGCGCGATCGGTTATTTCAGCAATTGGCCGGGCAATACGGCTATTCGCTCTTTTGGAATCGGCCGATCGATTCAATCATGGACGTTCGGCCCTTAATCGTTGAGGAGCATACGCCGGTAGAATGGGTTTCGCGGCTTGCCACATCCAGGGATATTCGTAATTTATACGATCTGGTCATCGTCACGTCGAAAGGCTGCATGCTTGGCACCGCCTCCATCCGCACCATTCTGGAATGCATGACGAATGTGAAGATGGAGAATGCCAAAGTCGCCAGTCCGCTTACCGGATTGCCCGGTAATTTACAGATTAACCGCGAGCTGAATCGGAGGCTGACCGAGGGCCGTCACTTCTCGGTCATTTATGCCGACCTCGATTACTTCAAATGGTTTAACGACCGTTACGGCTTTCATCAGGGCGACCAGTTGATTCAGTTTACGGCCGATTGCATTCAACAGGCGATCCACCTTGCCGGCATCCCGGATGACTTTGTCGGACATATCGGCGGTGACGATTTCATTGCCATGAGCGGCACCTCCAACCCGGAATTGTTATGTACGGACATCCTTCAGCGTTTTGACCGGGGCGTTCGGGCGTTTTATGAAGTAGACAACTGGTCTTACGTCGAAGACCGGCACGGCAATCGGATGGAGAGCGGTGGTGTGACATTGTCGTTAGCGCTGGTCGTCTGCAAGTCCGGGCTCGGCGTGACGCCCGAGCAAATTTCACAGGTCTCGGCCCGGCTGAAAAAGCTGTCCAAGGCGTATCGCGGCAGCGTGTATTACTGCGACTGCATCGGCTCGGAGGCGACGGCTCCCGCCGCTGATCCGCAGCCTGCGCATCACGGGAACAAATCGAGCATCTGATCCAGGCGCCGGATTAAATACACTTTTCTTTTTCCCAGCCGGTGCTGGGAAATTTTTTTGCCCTCCGCCGCGGAGTCTCTGTCCTCGTGCAGCCATACGGCGTCGAGCCCGGCTTTAACCGCTCCGCATACGTCGTGCTTCCACGAATTGCCGACCATGACGGCATGTCGCGGAGGGAGCTGCAGCGCCTGCAGCGCTGTCTTGAACAAGAGCGGGGCGGGCTTTTTGTCCGCCGGCTTGAGGGCGGTGTAGATGCGTTCCTGCGGAAAGAACGGATGCAGGCCGAACCTCTGGAGCAGCAGCATCACTTCGGCGCGCGGGCTGTTGCTGATGATCGCGAGCTTGCAGCGCGGAGCGAGCGCGGCAAGCGTTTCGAGCGTGTGCGGGGGCATGGTCTTGGCAGAGACCTGCAGCTGCAGCACTTCCTTCATAAAATCACGGGTCATCGCGGAGGAGAACGGAATCTGCTGTTCCTCGAACGCTTCGCGCAAGCATTGCTGCTGCAGTTCGTCAAGCTGCTTGAAGGTGGCGCGAGCCTTCTTGCGATGATGCCATTTGCCGATATAGGCCTGCCATAATTGCCCGGCATCCGGCGTGTCGTCAGTACTCCAACGGGCCGTGTAGCGGCTCCACACCTCGCGAAAACTGGCTTCAAAGCTGAGCCCCCGCACGACCAACGTCTGATTGACATCGAAGAATACGGCTTGCTTTCCGCTAAGCGGTTTGTCTTCAGTCACTTTCATCCCTCCGGTTTCCTGGCGCGATGCGAACGCAAAGCGCGGCTAGGAGCGAGTTAGTTCATTTTATGCGAGCTTAGCCCGGGTCACCCCTGTTCCGTCCGCTTTCGTTTATGTTTTTTTCTTCTGGAGTCGTATGCTATCATGTAGGTAGAAGGTAGTCTGCCTGCGAATGGGGTGTAATCGTTGTCCAAGCTTATTTTGATCGATGGAAATAGTATCGCGTATCGTGCGTTTTTTGCGCTTCCTCTGCTCAGCAACTCGAAAGGGCTGCACACGAACGCGGTTTACGGATTTACGACCATGTTATTGAGATTGTTAGAGGAACATCAGCCGTCGCACTTCCTTGTGGCGTTCGATGCGGGGAAGACGACGTTTCGGCATAAAGGTTATGCGGAATATAAAGGCGGGAGGGAGAAGACCCCGTCGGAATTGACCGAGCAATTCCCGCTGCTGCGGGAGCTGCTTGCTTCGTTCGGGATCAAACAGTTCGAACTGGAAGGATACGAGGCTGACGATATCATCGGTACGGTCACCCGGCTGGCCGAGGGTCAGGACGAGCTGAAGGAAGTCGTCGTCGTGACAGGGGATAAAGATATGCTGCAGCTCGCCTCCGACAAGGTTCATATCGCGTTAACGAGGAAGGGGATCAGCGAGATCGAGCTGTTCGACCCTGCTCATATCGACGAGAAGTATGGGCTGAAACCGCAGCAAATCATCGATTTGAAGGGACTTATGGGCGATACGTCCGATAATATTCCGGGCATTCCCGGGGTCGGCGAGAAGACGGCGCTCAAGCTGCTGCATGAATACGGGACCGTAGAAAACGTATTGGAGCATGCATCGCAGATCAAAGGGAAGATGGGCGAGAAGGTCGCCGCACATGCCGACGATGCGCGGATGAGCAAGGAGCTTGCGACCATATACCGCGAGGTGCCGGTCGATATGCCGCTCGATTCGCTCTCTTATGCGGGTTACGACAAGCAGGCGCTCGGGGAGATGTTCCGCAAGCTGGAATTCAAATCGCTGCTGGAACGGCTCGATTTGCATAGCGTCGGTGTCGGCGGAGACGAATCGTCTGAGAACGGGACGGAAGCGGCTCCGGCCGCTTCCGTGGAGACGGTGCGGGTATCCGATCAGTCGCAGCTGGACAAGCTTATCGCTGCGCTGCCGCGCGTAAAAGCGCTCCACATCGAAGTGATCGGAGACAATCCGCATACGGCCGAGGTGCTCGGCATCGCGTTCTATGAGGCGGACGATGCGGGAGGCTCCTCCGAAGCGCAGGAGGATTCCGGCGCCGAGTCAGGCCGCGTGCACTACGTTCCGTTCGACGTGCTGACGGGGGATGGCGCCGGCGAAGTTCGCGCCTGGCTGGCCGACGAAGGCAAGTCGATCACCGTGTACGACTTGCATAAGGCAGTCGTCGCTCTTTGGTGGAGAGGCATCGAGCTGCAGGGCGTGGCCTTCGACGTGCTGCTGGCCGGTTATTTGCTCGATCCGACCGAGTCTACGCTGACGCTGTCCGGTCTGACGTCGCGTTACGGCTTGCCGGCGCTGCCTGCCGACGAAGACGTGTTCGGCAAGGGGGCGAAGTTCCAGGTGCCGGAGCAGGACGTACTGGCCGGCTTCATGGGACGCAAGGCGGCAGCCGTGCAGCGGCTGACGCCGAAGCTGATGGCGGCCCTTGAGGCCAGCGAAATGCACGGGTTGTTCTACGAGCTTGAGCTCCCGCTTGCGCTTGTATTGGCTTCGATGGAGAAGAAGGGCATCAAGGTCGATACCGAGGAGCTGAAGGGGTACGGCGCCGAATTGAGCGGACGGGTCGAACAGATTATACAGAGCATCTATGAATCGGTCGGCACGGAATTCAACATCAATTCGCCGAAGCAGCTCGGCGAAATTTTGTTCGAGAAGCTGCAGCTGCCCGTTGTGAAGAAGACGAAGACCGGCTATTCCACCGACGCCGAGGTGCTCGAGAAGCTGCAGGACCGCCACCCGGTCGTTGCTCAAATTTTGCATTACCGCACGCTGGCGAAGCTGCAATCCACGTATGTGGAAGGGCTGCTGAAAGAGGTTCGGCCCGATACCGGCAAGGTGCACACGTACTACAGGCAGACGATCGCGGCTACGGGCAGGCTGAGCAGCCAATACCCGAACCTGCAGAACATCCCGGTCCGTCTCGAAGAAGGACGCAAAATCCGCAAGGTATTCGTGCCATCCGAACCGGGGTGGCGTATCTTGACGGCCGACTACTCGCAGATCGAGCTGCGCGTGCTCGCGCACATTTCACAGGATGCGCGGCTCATTGAAGCGTTCCGCAACAATATGGACATTCATACGAAGACGGCGATGGACGTGTTCGGCGTGGCGGAGGAGCAGGTCGACTCGAATATGCGCCGCCAAGCGAAAGCCGTTAACTTCGGCATCGTGTACGGCATCAGCGATTACGGCTTGTCGCAGAACCTGAACATTACCCGTAAAGACGCGGCTCAGTTTATCGAGCAATATTTTGCCGTGTTCCAGGGGGTTCGCCAATATATGGAAGATATTGTGAAGAAGGCGCGGACCGACGGCTACGTCACGACGCTGCTCCACCGCCGCCGCTATTTGCCGGAGATTACGGCGTCCAACTATAACATCCGTTCGTTCGCGGAACGAACCGCGATGAATTCGCCGATCCAGGGATCTGCCGCGGACATCATCAAGCTGGCTATGGTGCAGCTGGATCGGCGCATGCTGGAAGAAGGCGTGCGAAGCCGCTTGCTGCTGCAGGTACACGATGAGTTGGTGCTTGAAGTGCCGGAAGAGGAACTGGAGTCGATGAAGCGCATGGTGGCGGAAGTCATGGAATCGGCGCTCCAGCTGGACGTGCCGCTTAAGGTCGACGTCGACAGCGGCACGAATTGGTACGAAGCGAAATAATCGGGAGGGACACAACATCATGCCGGAATTGCCTGAGGTCGAGACGGTCCGCCGCACGCTGCAGCAGCTTGTTGTAGGCAAAACCGTCGAACGGGTGACCGTCCGCTTGCCGCGGATCGTTCAGCATCCGGACGACATCGAAATTTTCGCCGCGCTGCTTGTTGGTGAAACGATCCGTTCGGTGGAGCGGCGCGGGAAATTTTTACGCTTCATCTTCGATCATTATACGCTCGTCTCCCATCTGCGGATGGAAGGCCGATACGGGGTTTACCGTTCAGACGAACCCCTTGAGCCGCATACGCATGTCGTGTTTCATTTCACGGATGGGAGCGAGCTGCGGTATAAAGATGTGAGACAGTTCGGCACGATGCATATTTTTGCCAAAGATCAGGATTTGCAGGAGGCGCCGCTGCGCAAGCTCGGTCTTGAGCCGCTCGACGAGGCGTTCACGCTGAAGGCGATGACCGACCGGCTCGCGAAGCGGACGACCAAAATTAAGCCGCTCCTGCTCAATCAGGAATACATTGTCGGCATCGGGAATATTTATGTGGATGAATCGTTGTTTAGGGCCGGCATCCATCCGGAGCGGGAAGCGAACTCGTTGTCCGCGTCCGAATGGGCCAAGCTGCATGAGGCGATTGTGTCGACGCTGCGCGATGCGGTAGCGGCCGGCGGCTCCTCGATCAAATCGTTCGTGAACGGACAAGGCGAGATTGGGATGTTTCAGCACCAGTTCAACATGTACGGCCGTCAAGGAGAGCCTTGCCCTACTTGCGGGCAGCACATCGAGAAGAAGGTCGTGGCCGGACGCGGCACGCACTACTGCCCGAAGTGCCAGCCGTTGAAACGCAAACGCAGCTCGGGCGGCAAGACCAAAGCGTAACGGCGGCCGATTATGAACGAATGATGCACCACCCGCCCAGAACTCCCATATAGTAACCAGTGAGACGTTCGCGAGGTATAAGCTTTAGGGCTGACTGCGTCGTTGCACAACGATTGAACCGCCGCTAATTCGACGGTTTCTAGCTGGGAGGAAAGAGCATGCTGCCGGTCTTTTCATTAATGCTGCTGGCGCTTGCCGTCAGTTTGGACGGCTTCGGCGTCGGCGTCACGTACGGGCTGCGCAAAATTCGGATACCGTTCTTGTCGGTGGCGATCATTTGCTGCGTCTCGGGCTTGATTATTTTGCTCTCGATGCAAATCGGCGTATGGATGAGCGGTTTCGTTCATCCGAATGTCGCCAAGGATATCGGCGCTTTCATCTTGATGGGCATCGGTGTGTGGGCGCTGTATCAGCTGTTTATGCAAAAAAAGGATGAGGATCCAGGTCTGGATTCTAACGATGGAGAGGAATCCGTATCGGCAGCCGGGAGGTCTGAAGCAAGCGAGGCGCCGCCAGTTGCGGTCACGGCGAAAGAGATTGTGTACATCGAGCTGAAGCGATTCGGCCTGGTTATCCAAATCTTGCGGAAGCCGTCGATCGCCGATATGGACCGTTCCGGCAATATCTCGGCGTACGAGGCGACGCTGCTTGGTCTGGCACTGTCTCTGGATGCGTTTGGCGCAGGGATCGGGGCCGCGTTGATCGGCTTTACGCCCTGGCTCACAGCGGCAGTCATTACGCTGTCGAGCGGCATTTTTCTCGGATTCGGCTTGAGAATCGGGTTTCGGTACGCAGAGATGAAATGGGTTCGCCGGTTGTCGGTGCTGCCCGGATTTGTTTTGATCGTGATGGGCATCATGAAATTGTTATAACTACGTTCTTGATATGGTGGAATAGGCAGGGATCTTACGATGAATATCGGATTAACCGGCGGCATCGCGTGCGGGAAAAGCACGGTGGCCGCCATGCTCGTCCGCCGCGGCGCACTGCTTGTCGATGCGGACCGCATCGCCCGTGAAGTGGTTGAGCCGGGCACGCCCGTGCTGGCGAAGGTCATTGAACGTTTCGGGGCTGATTTGCTGCAGGAGGACGGCTCGCTCAACCGCAAGAAGCTTGGCGAGCGTATCTTCGGCGACCCCGAGGCGCGCCGTGACTTGGAGGGTCTGCTGCATCCGTCCATTCGCGCAACGATGCGCGAGCGGATGCGGGCTTATGAGAATGAATTTCCGGACAGGCTGGTAGTCGTGGATATTCCGCTGCTGTACGAATCCGGCTTACAGTCGATGGTGGAGCGGGTCATGGTCGTGTACGTTCCGCGCGAAGTACAATTGATGCGGCTGATGGCTCGCGACGGGTTATCGCCGGAGCAAGCGGAGCAGCGGCTTCAATCGCAAATGCCGATTGAAGAGAAACGGCGACTGGCGGACATTGTCATCGATAATACAGGCTCGCTGGAAGAAACGGAAAAGCAAATCGAGGCGTTCTGGAAGGAAAGGGGGCTTACATGAAGTTTTGGCGCAAGAAGCGGGTATTCGCCATATTGCTGCTGACCTTTCTCATTTTTTTATTTTTGAGCAGCTCGTTCATCGGACGTCTATTGTACCCTATTCATTATGAAGACGACATTCGCCGGAACGCGTTTCAGTATGAGCTTGATCCGTTCTTGATTGCGGCAATCATCCGTGTTGAATCCAATTATAAGCCGGATACCGAATCGAATAAGGGGGCCTACGGCTTGATGCAGCTGATGCCCGACACTTCGAATTGGATTATCGAGAAAGCGCCGTTTGACACCGAGTATAAGAAAAAATTAGGCACCCCGGCGGTCAGCATCGAGCTCGGCTCGTGGTATTTGCACTGGATGGACAAACAATTCGGCGGAAATATGCATGCGATGATCGCGGGTTACAATGCGGGGCATGGCAAAGTCAGCCGATGGCTGCAGGAGAAGGCGTGGGACGGTACGTTACAGAACGCCAATCAAATTCCTTACGGTGAAACGAGACATTACATTCAACGCGTGATGTACTACTATAACAAATATCATAAACTGTACGGGGACGAATGGAGCCGGGGGTAGTCCCGACCTTTCAATGCAAAGAAGCATCGGACAGGCAGCCCTTGCGGGAGCCTTGTCCGACACTTCTTGCGTATTCCTCAAAACGTGTTATTATTTGAATTGACCGGCTAGTTGCTGCTCAGCGATTTGTACCAGGCGTCGTGTGATGTGACCACCGATTGCACCAGTATCACGAGTAGCCATGTTACCGTAGTAACCATCCTGAGGAATGGCGATACCCAGTTCCTGTGCTACTTCGTATTTCAGTTGATCCAACGCTGCATTTGCTTGAGGGACTACCAAAACGTTGCTGCTGCGGGATTGACCTGCACCCATGTCTGTTCACCTCCTTGTCGTTGGTAATCCTATTATGTGCGTAATGGCGATCTTCATGTGAGGAAGTCGCTGGAAACTTGAAAGGATGAAATTCGATGAAATGCCCTTATTGCGACTATCCCGGGACGAAAGTGCTTGACTCCCGCCCCGCTAATGAAAATAAATCGATACGCCGCCGCCGCGAATGCGAGAAATGTACGAAGCGCTTCACGACGTTCGAGATGGTGGAAGAGACTCCGTTGATCGTCATAAAGAAGGACGGCAGCCGGGAAGAATTCAGCCGGGAGAAAATGCTCCGCGGCCTTATCCGCGCTTGCGAGAAGCGTCCGGTTTCGGTCGAGCGTCTCGAGATGATCGTCTCCGAAGTCGAGAAGCAGGTGCGCAACACCGCCCACGCCGAAGTAGACAGCCGCGATATCGGTGAAATCGTCATGAGCGAGCTGTACCCCGTGGACGAAGTGGCCTACATTCGCTTTGCTTCCGTGTACCGACAATTCAAGGACATCAACATGTTCATGAAGGAGCTTAACGAGCTGCTCGGCAAGCATCATGTCGGCGGCGAAGGCGGGAAAAATTAATTAACGCAAAAGCGTTGACAAGCTTAGTTCCTCTGTGTTATTATCTTTTTTGTCGCCACACGGATCATTAGCTCAGCTGGGGTTCCAAACTTGGCAAATGCACTACCTTAAAGTAAGTGATTGAATGTTGCAAGAAATTGTATAATTGGAAAATTTGGGGCCATAGCTCAGCTGGGAGAGCGCATCGCTGGCAGCGATGAGGTCAGGGGTTCGATCCCCCTTGGCTCCACCAATATCTATTAAATTAACGCAGCCAGAGCGGCTGCGTTTTTTGGTATGGCGGTAACTCCTGAAGAGTCGGTCTTCTTTTTTTTTACAGCGGAATAACCAACACACTGTGTTTATTTTCAAGTTCTTGTAGGTAAGCCAGTGGATTTTTTCTGAACCTTCGGCGAAGGACGCTTTCTTTTAGTCGGTTATTCCAATGCTGTTTTTGTTGTTTGTAATTCTCATAAGAAACAAGACTTAGTCTGTCAGACAAGTCTTTCTGTCGCAGTGCATCGTCGACAAGCACAATATATTCGCCATTTCGAAGTATGTATTCATTCCAGCTACGACGACCTGTCATCCAACGATGACGCGTCTTCGTCTGCCGGAAAAAACGTTCATGGTCATTGTTTGTTCGTGGTAAATGCGAATGATCGTAGCAAGAGAATAAGCCTTTCCAAAAGCCTTTTGTGTAGCTCTCTACGTTCTTCAACATGGGCAAGTCGGTATCCCGATCATAAATGCTTCGCATCCAGATAAGGATTTGAGTCATTTCCTCACGGACGGTGTGACCAGTTTTGTGTTCAGACGGTTCTAGTGCTTTAACGATGCGGCGAATAGGTTCCATCCACCGGCATGTATCGTAGTAATGAGATTCAAATGAATCTAATTTGCTAAATATTCTGACGATGGATTGAAGAATCGAAGGCCCCTTTTTTACTCAGGCATTGTTCAAGTGACGCCTGAATCGCTTTCGCATTTTGGTAAATTCGCATGCCGGGCAGATCCAGTGGCGGATTGCCGTCTTCTAATAGCAGGGATCTCGCAGCTGCGATGTAACCCCGAGCTACTTCGCTCTCTTCTGAAGATTGGGCTTCTACCCTACGCTCGATCTCCCGGATGCCGCGG
This sequence comes from Paenibacillus sp. JCM 9796, assembly GCF_055379675.1. Classification (NCBI taxonomy): domain Bacteria; kingdom Bacillati; phylum Bacillota; class Bacilli; order Caryophanales; family Paenibacillaceae; genus Paenibacillus; species Paenibacillus sp. JCM 9796. The sequence goes on along the minus strand of NZ_AP043723.1, from coordinate 1,290,553 downwards.
AGACTTTTCTTGATCTCAGTTTTGAGTTTTCGATCCAGGTCCACAACCGGCTTGGCGATGTCTTTCAAATAGTGATACTGGCAGTATTGGTAAGGTACATTCGGCAATAACTTTTCAAAGGCTAGACGAATCGACTGTTGGCCATCGCTGACGATTCCAATGATAGGATAGCCAAGCTGGGCGATGGGGCGAATGAGATTTTGAAGCTCTTCTGATGATCCGCTGTTCAAGTTTTTCGCGACAAGTACCGTGCCGCTGAACACTTCACGAATGACATACAGTGTTTCGTTTCCTTTCTCTGGTTGAACGCCGTCCATGGAAAGCATCAGACCGCCGTTTTGCTCAGCTACGACTTTCAGAACTTCGCTGACATGCTGATCAATACTTGCGCCAAGAAGAGCGAGGTACCGCTCGTAAAGCATTTGAGCGTTGCGGTCGGTTGTCTTTACGCCGCGGCCATTCAGTTCATCAGCAATCTCTTGACGAGTCATGTGATGCTTAAAGCGCAGCTCACCTACAAGACAGAGCACGTCGAATCCGTAGGTCGTAAATTTCATACAGAGTTTTTCTGCTTCAGCAGACCTGTAAAGCGCACCGGGATGAGGGCACTTCTGGCTAGGACAGCGGTACGCCATACTCCATGCGAAAATAACTCCTTGTAACGTCGAAATTTTCTTTTTCCATACAGCATGTGCTCGCACAAGTTTTGATTCACAGTGCGGGCAGTTCGACATTTCGGGACGAAAGTATATGGTTTTTTCAGGAACGATTCGATTTTTAGGACGCATAAAGAGGCCCCTGTTCATTGAGAAATGATACCCCATTACTTCGACAAACAGAGGTCGAAAACCTCTGTTGTATGGTTACCCTGATTTTTAAAGACTCATCAGTTTCTTTATCAGTTCAGTTTTTCCTTTTACTCCAGCTTTCTCATAAATCCTGCCCAAATGCTTTTTGACGGTGATTTCCGTCACATGAAGTTGTTCGGCCATCTCAGCGATCGAGGAACAGGTCATAGACGATAAGGCAATTTCACGTTCACGGGGAGTTAGGTTGAAAGTTCCCTTAGGTAGGGTTGGATTCAATGAGACCCCAGCTTTTTCAATGAGGCCCTTCACATAATTTTTTAGATTCATCCCGCGTAAATCGATTTTGTTCGATTTGCTCTGTTGCCAACACAAAGGAAACGACTTGTCCGTATTAGCGGCAACGTGCGGTAAAGAAGAGTCAGGCAGGTAGATTGCCTGGCCTGACTTTTTTCTCGCCGACACGAGGGCACGTGCGCGGCGACAAAGGCAACCGTTATTATCTATCCTCATCGAAGCTTTAGAAGATGCCATGGTCTGGCGACCTGATGGCATCTTTCTGTCTAAGTTCCGCTCCATTTGTGGTATAATGGGAATAATCTGTTGTTGGTGTATGGAAAGGCGGTGAACGGGTTGAGTGTAGACCGGGAAGAACTGAAAAGAATGATCGATCAAATCCCCGAACAAGACGCAATCGAAGTTTATGATTTTATCGGGTATTTGAATATGAAACGGGAAAGAGCCGTTCTGGAACAATTGGATGTCGCATCGCTCGCGGAGGATGCTGATCTCATTCGACAAGTCGAGCAGAGCCGCGAAGATCGTGAACATGGGCGCATATACAGTAAAGAAGCGGGACTTGACTATTTGCGCAGCAAGGTCAAGGAATTTGAGCATGAACAAAACGTATAGCGTTTATTGGACGCAAACGGCTTTGGATGAACTCAGCAGAATTCTCGCCTATCCGCCGGACGTGAAGGAAAGAATTTATCTGGAATCGTTTAACCGACTGCTATTTACACCAACTCTTACCGCCAAACCAATCCTGACAGGCAAATTGAAAGGAACAAGGCTGGGGCTGTATCAAGTCATTCTCGTGTTTGAGGTTAACGAAGACGAAGCAGTCGTTTGGGTAAATGGCATTAAACATAAAAGAGAGAATGTGTATTGGAAAAGAAAGAGGACTTAGTACGGCATAAAGATCTTACTGGGATTTATTTGGGAGATCGGAGCTTCTGCTCTGGTCTTCTTTTTTGCACTCATTTTCGGATAGGAAGGTGTCAGAATGGAGATGATGAATCGAAAACATGCGGATTGGATAGTAGAACGGCGGTTCGAGGGCGATCAGAGCCAATTACTGAAAAGGCGTTTCAAAGGTGGCCGATCATGAGGTATAATGCGACTACACCCTTTGAAAATGGGATGGCATAATTAAAGCAGTGCCCGTTACAAGTGTTAAGTTCGGCAAAAACGATCCTTGTCCTTGCGGAAGCGGTCTGAAGCATAAGAAATGCTGCGGAAAGTTAAAGGAATGGAGAGTTGAAATGCAAGAGAAAAGTCGTTTGTTGGTTGTCGATCAAAGCTACTCACCTATTGAATCTCTTGAAAATGAAGAGCTTTATCGTCATGGAATTTTTGAATGGAACATCTCGAGGATAATTAAGTATATCGAAAGAAACGAGTGGGAATCCATCATTCCGTAATTGATGTTGAGAAAGAGTTCCTTTCATCTTCAATCAACCAAAACCATGTGGATACTGTTGAATTATCCATACCAATAATTCAGGCGGAGATCAGTCCGGGTTCGTTTATCGTTATCGATGGTCATCACCGCCTTGCCAAGGCTCGAAAGAATCATGTCCCGTATGTCAATTCCTACAAGCTGCTTGTTAATCAGCATATTCCGTTCTTTACTTCAGTTACAAGTTATACCGCATTCGTTGAATACTGGAACTCAAAAGTTCATGATATGAGGTAACTGTCAATGATCACAATACAATGTACAAAAAAGCTGGCAAGCGAACTGGGTGTTCCCTTATTAATTGAGAAGCCGAAACATTCTAATCCACTGTATTGCTGGCATGCTCATTTATTTTCATTTAGTCGCCGAAAGTGTGTATTGGTTATGAATAACGAAACAAGATACAATTTTGTGATGTTTGGTTTGGTGAAGGTTGATTTTAAACGATTCGATGACTTGATCGTAAAGCAAATCTCCGACAATTTGCTTGCCGATGGAATGGAACAAGTATTGGTTGATAAATATTTACTAAATTGTGGAGATGTTAGTTATACCCCGACAAGCGACAGAAGCATAATTGGTCAAATCAACGAAATGATAATGGTCGCACAATACGAGATGGAAGGCAACATCGATGAGTATGGTGATCCGAAAATTGATCAAGTGAATCGCTTCTTGAACAGATTTGTTATCCTGAAATTACCGAAGCTATATTCGGGTGAAACCATGTATGATGCGTTGCAATATATAGATGTTGAATGATAAATCTATCGTGTTTAAGCCAAACCTCCCTCAATCTTGCGATCCGGGGAACTAATAGCAATCGAGCAGTTCCAATACCGGATGGACGAACAGAATAAGGCGGGATTATGGGATTGGGAGGAAAAGCATAATTTCATTGTGAATCTGGAAAAAGGAAAGAATGTACCTACATAGGTTAAAGGAAGGTGCACAACTGGTATGTTCCTTGCTGGAATGCCAGTCACACCATTCCTGAGGGCGACTCCAAGGACAAATAAATCCGCTGCGGAAACAAGACGGCTCCAACGAGGCGGGCATCTTGCATAATATAGCTTTAGCGAATTTTCCACGATTTTGTTATTATGAAATCGAGGTGAGCGGCATGAACCAGTTGAGCGATCAAGCTAAGGAAGAGCTTTTACATGCGTTGGAAGGCAAGCAATCCGACCTTTCGTTATTGAGGGCAAACTGGTTTCCGTGGAAGTGGAGAACTTTGAGCCGGTCGCGGAAGATGATCCCGAACTGGACTTGGCCCAAGAAATTGAGGACTATCCCGAACTGAAAGCTTCTCTGCAAAAATATTTGGATAATCCCGACATGAAAGGGTACACGGCCAAGCGAACTGAAGGAGAAGCGCCGTGGCAGAAGGAATTAACCGTCCCTTCCGTATTATTTTTAAGGACGAGTTTGATTTGTGCCTGGATCGAATCTTTATTACGCCGTTCACGAACGTGATCGCGTTGTGGATGTCATCAACATCTTGCCTTCAAGAACGAAACGGAAACGTGTGACAAAATAGGCTTGATATTAATTCATACGGATTGATTCGACCGTTCCATCTGGACGGTCTTTTTCATGCCATTTTTCGGATAAGGAAATGGAGGGAAAACGCTATGAAAAGTAATATCCTCTATGGCGAATGGCAGGTGGAACGGCGGTTCGAGGGCGATCGCCAACCAGTTGACGGACGAGACAGTGCAGACTCCGGCCCAACGGCAAAACCGCAAAAACGGCTCTTCCGACTGGCATCTCAGCACGGTGAAACTAATCCTGCAATCAGCTCATCAAAGAGCGCGGAAGCCGCGAATCCATGAGCTTGAAGGATATTGTCAGGCTCCTGCCGTTAGACAGGCTGGACCGGGAAACGCTGCAAGCGCTGGTAAAGCGCATCGATGTCCATGGCAGCGGCATTGTAACAATCACCTATAACTTTGCCGTATGATCTTATTTTGGGCAGCCATCTTGACCAAGTCGTCACCACACATGTGGAGTGTACAGTAAGACTTGAAAGAAAAGATACAGCCAAGGAGACTGTATCTTAGTTCTGTGGAAGAGGGTTGGAAAGATTATAGTGAATTTTAATTTTTCCACCTTCGAAAACTTCAATTTTTTGTATTAACCTCTGTAGAACGTGTTTCATGACCTGTACATCGCCAATGTCGAGGGTCGAGAAACGTTCTATTTCTTTTTTGAATACGTGTAATTGTTCGGCTAGGTCTTGCCGTGCTTCAAATTTGTCGTCACAGCATAAAAGATAAATAAAAAACGTTAATCATACGTGATTAGTAAGCGATAAGAAATGAAGTTAAAAAAAGCGAAGTCGAACGAAGTGAAGACAACGAAGCGAAGCAAAGTTAAAGAATAAGTATAATCGGCTTCAATAATCCAACAAAGAACGTTGTCTTATTAAAGCCGAGCTATATTTTCGCCGCATACTGTCATCAGCCACTTTCTTTGACGGTGAATTCGGAACCGCCAATGACGGTGGCTTTTTGTTAATGCCACCGTCACTTTCTTAGCGATCGGTATTTGTCTATTGCCTAGCGGCATTAAAAAAACCTGCTCTGAGGAACAGGTTTCAAAAGATCGGCTGTACGCGGTATGTAGCCTTCCGGTGTAACCAGAACTTCGTATCGCCAAATTTCACGTACCATTCACTATCAACTTCCAGATTAGACGGGATGAAGAACTTTCCTACCTGAAACATCATCGCATCTCCGCAGTGTAGAGGGTAAAGCAACTCTGTGCCACTGTACACCCTCCATCGACGGGTTCCTTTATGGAACCGCATTTCGTATGCTTCCATCATCGCTTCACTGCTCCTTAAATTCCGTCAAGACGCGGCTTATGTGAACGGCATCAATCAATTTATCCTTCCGCAGAACAGCTTCGAGAAGGGCGGCTGTACATACGTTGTTCACCTCACGGCTAATTCCCCTCGTATGCGCATAGATCGCGTCCATCGCTTCGGTCGTAAACACCGGATGCGTGCTGCCAGCTACTTCAAGCTGGTGCCCAATGTAATCCCTCGTTTCTTGTAAAGATAGTCCTTCCAGGTGAAAGCGGATGTTCATCCGCTGGGTAATCGGCCGAAATATGCGAAGCTGTAGTGTCGCCTGCAGTTCCGGCTGCCCGATCAAAAGCAGCGCAAGCGGCGACACCGAATCCATATTAAAGTTCGTTAGGAATCTGACCTCCTGCAGCATATCGCCGGACAGAAGGTGTGCTTCATCAATTACAATAACGGTCACTTTCTGCTGGTTTTCATAGAGATCCCATACCAGGTGCTGAAACTGCCGCTTTGCTTCGCTGCGTAAAAATTTCGGTGTCAGCCCAAAGTGGTGAAGCAGTTCCCGGTAGAAGTCCCGGGGCTTCAGATTCGCGTCAGACAAGTAGAGGAACCGGTATTTGTTTGCATCGAGCTGGTCTTTTAGACAACGGACGGCTGTAGATTTTCCGCAGCCGATCTCGCCTGTGACACAGCCAATCGACCTTGTCATGACCATGTACTGCATCCGCGCAACGCACTCCTCAAAGCGCTGGGAGCGATGAAGGTGCCGGATCTCAATCTCCCTTGTAAACGGGTTTCGCTCCCATCCAAAGAAGCTTCGAATCATGGCTGTTTTACCTCCTTCATAGCGAGCGAAAGAGCCGCCCCTTGTGTTTCGCGATGCTGTCTCTTTTGTTCTTCAACCAGGAGCTCGACATAGTTCAGTCCCGTCTTGGGAGGCACCGGGTTGGCTGTTTCCATCTCAGACTTCTTTGGTTTTTGCTTCGGATCCCGGAGCTTCAGCGGTTTGGCATCCTCATAACGAACTTCATCTTTCCATACTTGGATCAAGCTCAGATCGTGCGGATCAAATCGGACCTGCACCTGGCTGCCGGCCAGCTTCGTTTCCACCTCGAACGTTTGCCCTAGTAACGAAATACAGCCGGTTTTATCCGCTTTGCGGGTTTCCTCGAGTAGAAAGACCTCCACGAGCTCATGCGGCGGGATTGTACGAATCGGGTGATCATCTTTCTGGTAGCGGTCGATCGGGCGCTGTTTGAAGCTGTTGTGAATTTTCTGGTGGTAAGCGATCTCGAGCCATGCAGAGAAAAACCGATTCAAGTCGGACAGCGTTCGAATCTTGTCTTGCTCGATCAAAGCGTAAGCTTCCGGGACAAAGCTTTGGTCAACGAACCGGAAGAACTTTTCTTGTTTTCCGCGTCCTTGGGGGCGGCCGGGCTTTGTGTGCTTGAGCTCCGTCCTTAGACGCCCGCAGATCCGCTCAAAGTGATGCGAGGAATAAATTGCACCATTGTCTACATAAATCGATTCGGGAACGCCGTGCTTCAGAATGGCCTTCTTTAAGCAGTCCTCGAGCCGGGCCACACGCTCCTCGAAGTAGAATTGCCCGTGTACGACAAACCGGGAATAATCGTCGATGAAGATGACCAGATAAGCCATTGCTTTTTTGCCCGGTTTATCCGGATGCGGCAAATGGAGCGTATGCTGTACATCACCTTGCCACATGGCGTTGCGGTGTGTTGCTTCAAATCGGCGAAACTCGCTCCAGCCACTGCTCATAAGCTGCTTTCGCGTCATGCCGTGGCGTCTGAGCTGTTTGCTAAGCGTACTTTCTTTCAGAACTCCCGGCTCTACGAACCGGGCGAGCTCCAAAATCGCGATGATCTGTCTGACGCTGCGGCCGGGATGCTCTTGCTTGAGGGCTTTCGCCTTCTCAAGCACATCGTCCGAAGTCTCTCTTGCTTGCAACTTATCTGCCCGTACCGAGGGAAGCAGAGCCTCCCAGCCACCTTCCCGGTAATCGTGGACATATCGTTCCAGCGTTCGTAAACTGATCCGCTTCTCCCGTCCGTCTGGCGTGTTGTACACGTGGCTTACAATGTCCCGCATTAAAGCCATTTGTTCGCCCGTCTCCAGTTTCCGGCTGACGAGCGGTGCGATCAAGCCATAACGAAAGTTGGCGATCGCCTGTCGTTCTTGTTCATTCATAACATTGTCTCCTCTCTATCCAGGTCTCAGACAGTATCCCATGGGCACGATGGTCTTGTGCAGGAGGCATATTTTGTGGGATTCGGGCCAAACCGCCAGAATGTTCCCTTTTTCGACAGGCGTCCATGCGGCGTTTGATGTTTTTCTGGATTTTGGCGGAGACGAAAAGGGGGGTTAGAGAAATTCAGCACCGGGCAGCCTTGAATTGAGCAGCGCAAAGACCCCTTGTCTCCAAGAATAGACAGGGAAGTAACAGGACAGGAGTTGCCTTAGCCAAATGAGGGTATCTGCGGGTTTTTTAGCTGCGCCTGGAGGATACATACGGAGAAGATCTCCTTCGACCCCCGCAGAGATAAGCTGCCCTGCGACCCATAAGGCGACAGAAGAAGCTATCCGGATGTGCCGCTTCCACCATCGCTTCATCGTACTATGGGAATAACGAAGAGCAGGCGTGGTTGTGGTTTTCCTCGCCTGTCGATACGAAAGCCCTTGGAATTTCCGGGTGATCGCCGCCTCCCGCACCCATGTCGCAAAACGGGCCCACGGTACCAAGAAATCTGGAAGAAGAGATATGGTTTTCCCGCAGTCAGGGCAGTAAAGCCGGTAAATGGGAATCCGGTAAAGGTTATGCTTCGTCGTCACCGACCGGTAGTAACGTCCGTGCTTATGAAGGGATCGCCCGCATGCTTCACAACAAAGCTCGATCTCAGGGGCTCGATCCTCGTACAAACGTAAATAGGCCTTGCAAGAACGTCCAAAATGGAGTATTTTATACATGAGTTTTGAGAGAAGTGTTCCCGGGGATCCTCGCCAAAGGTTCGGGAGCACTTTTTCTTTTTTTTAACTAAAATAGCCTAATCCTCCGTCATTGTACAGAAGGAATTAGGCTATTGGCGGTAAAACAATGGGGTAGCCGCCGCCATCCCGAATGGCAAATTGTTGCGCTTTTGCCGACAAATAATCCGGCGGCGAACAGCATACCTGATTTACTAGAGTCTGTACGCAAACTGTACAATCCATAAAAAAGCAGTACAATTGAACCTATGAGACGCAGATACGAAATAAGCGATGAAGAGTGGAATGTCATTGAGCCGTTTTTGCCCCCTACCCGAAAACCGCAAGGAGGTCGTCCGCCCAAAGATCGTCGTCAGATGCTGAATGCCGTACTTTGGATTGCTCGTACAGGAGCTCCATGGCGAGATTTGCCTGCCTATTATGGTTCCTGGTCTTCCGCCTACAGTTTTTTCTGGCGCTTACAAAAGGCGGGGATATGGGACATCATTTTGGATCATGTTTCGATAGAACCCGATTGGAGTCAGGTCATGATCGACACGACCGTAGTCCGTGTCCACCAGCATGGATTGGGCGCAAAAGGGGGCAAGCTAAGCAAGCAATCAAGTAGATTTTGAAAATGAACTGCTTATTTTGAAAACACAATATTATTATGATGAAGAGGAGTGTTCCTTGATGACAAAGAGTAGAATGAATCCTAAGGTTGATGAATTTTTAAGTAAGGCTAAAAAGTGGAAGGAAGAATATGAGAAGTTGAGAAATATCGTTCTTGACTGTGAGCTGACCGAAGAATTTAAGTGGATGCATCCTTGTTACACGTTTCAGAATAAAAACATAGTTTTAATACATGGATTTAAAGAATACTGTGCGCTTCTGTTTCACAAAGGTGCCTTGTTAAAAGATGCCCATGGTATCCTAATCCAACAAACGGAGAATGTACAGGCGGCGCGCCAGATTCGGTTCACCAATGTTCGAGAAATAGTTGCAATGGAAACCATCTTGAAAGCCTATATTTATGAAGCCATTGAAGTTGAAAAAGCTGGTTTGGAAGTGAATTTTAAAAAGAATACAGAATTCATAATTCCTGAAGAATTTCAAAATAAATTCGATGAAATCCCTGCCTTGAAAACTGCTTTTGAAGCATTGACGCCCGGACGGCAAAGAGCATACATTCTTTATTTTTCTGAACCCAAACAATCCAAAACTCGAGAGTCAAGGGTTGAAAAATGTATGCAGCAAATTCTGAGTGGAAAGGGATTAAATGATTAGGTCGTGTATGCAAACCTAAGCAAGCCAAACCATAATCAATTATTTACCTTAAATCAAACGTTTTGCCTTCTTGTACGTATAAAGCCGAGGCGTTCTGGCACGGATCGTGCGAATCAAAAAATTCGTCAGCGATCTCCGATTTGTTTTCGGCCCTCATATGGCTAATTATACCGTACATGTGGAGTTATTGATGAGGGAGTAATCTTGAGCCACATTTACCTTTAATGAAACTGCTCAGGCTGAGACTAAAGTTTAAAGTAAGGCTTGTGGAGCAGCATCTTAAAGAAGGCATATCCATAGAAATACTGGCTGTCCGGCACCAATTAGAACCAAGGCTTATCCGTAGTTGGAGGACAATCTATATCGAGCATGGTGCGAGCGGCTTGCAGCCTAAAGCGAAGGGCAGACCTAAGGGAGCCTGCTATTGGCAGACCTAAGACGGCCTTCACTTCCGAGATGGAACGATTACAGTACGAGAACGCGAAACTAAAATTGGAGATCGCACAATTAAAAAAGCTCCAAAATTATCTAAGGGGGGGATGTCTAGTTCCCGTTGGTTGGTTTAAGAATGAGCTGTACGTAGACTACCGCCCTAGGAGTCCTGAGGAACTACGGGAGGCTGTGTATGTTCATGCGCTCTTTCACAATAACGAAAGGCCTCAATCTAGATTAAAAAACAACGCACCCATTCCCTACAGGAATGAATGCGCTTAGCGGCTTTAATATCTCTGTCTACAAAAACTTGACCAGTTCATGTTTCGTTGGTTTTCTTATAATAGAGAGAAACGATAAGGTCAAGCCCTTACCGTTTCGCCTTTTTCTTACAATATTTGAGATTCGTATACTTTGCTTCAACCGGTTTGAAAAAGTCTGTGGGCTTAATGTTAAGCTCTGCGCAAAGCTTGAATCCCTCCTTTTCATGGGACACATTACAAGCTTACTGTTTCAAGAGTCGAATCATCGCACTTAAATCCTGTGCTTCTTTGAACACGAGCAAATACGGATGCTGACCTGAACCATTGTGGTATGTGTAAATACCGGTGTGTAAATACTCTAAATGAAGTACATATGCATCGTTGACCACATTCCACATCAGATCGCGAATGAACACAGCATCTAGGCCGGCTTCGAGCAGAACGTCTTTGCAGAGTTGAACATAGGTGGCTACATCATAGTTGAATTGTCTGCGAAGATTTTCTGCAATTGATTCGGTCAGTCGTTGTTGGATGTACATCTTGCTGAGTTCAATGTTGTAGACAAGACTGCTCTTAGCCATTAGCATCACCTCCTCTCTGGTACATAAATGAAGGGCCCCATACAAGGCATAACCCGAAAGTTACGCCTTGTATGGGGCCCTCCAATTACACAAAAGCAATTCCATGCTGAGGATTCGGTCTAGGCTTAACTGGGGATGCTTGCTTGATCATTTGGAAGAAAACACGCTATTTCTTTGATCTTTCGAAAAGTATTCTGGATTCGGATAGGGGATGGATACCAGGTAGTTATGTAGAAAAAAAAGTATGGATAACATATGTATCGAATCCTGCTTTTCTTACCTAAAGAACTGGAATGTTCGAAACAAGACCTGCATAATGAGGAGTGGATTGAGAAATAAATAAAGCACATGTCCAATGGGTCATGTGCTTTATTTCTGTAGCATTGTGGAGAGAGCCCGAGGTTTGCTCGCGCAGACAATGACAGCTTTGTCCCGCGGTCGAACTCCCTACCTATTCAATGACAATGAATGGGTCATGAATAGATTTTGCCTCTTCAGCATAAATATTACGGATTCAGATGCCATAAAGGGGTGATGTACATTGAATTCAAACGGGGTTAGCCACAAGGTTCATACAGCTCAAAATCCTATTGATCAGCCGGGCTATGTGAATCAGATGCCGGCCGTACATTCTCAAATATATCCTATTGCGGGAGTTCCCCAGCCAAACGAATATATCACACATTTAGACCCTGTGTTTGTGCAACACTTAAGTCGCCATCAAGGCCAAAGAATGGCGTTAATGACGACTGTGGGGAGAATCGAAGGTATAAATGCAGGTGTGGCGGTGGATCACATCCAAATAAACTTAGAAGACCGCTCTCTTCATATTCGAATTTCACAAATCGTATATTTTGAAGGACCTTTGGCTTCTTATCGGTAAGAAATCGAGTGAGGCGCTTTGGCTTAAATCAGGCGTCTTTCTCAAAGTGAAGTCAGGTTATTATGGTCGTGGAGCTGTTGGTACGAAACTTGGCAGAAGCGATCTGGCAGCGTTTATGTACAAACAGTTTCGCGATTCGATGTTCATTGGCAAAGCTCCCGTAATAAGCAGTTGATAGAGATGGATAAATCAAACCACTTCATCCGAAGTGGTTTTTGTTGTGCGTCGTGTCCAGAAACTGCAAACTCAATTTCGCCCGTCATATTTCCAGCCATTACCGATGACGGGCTGTTGCTGCCGGTCATCCAAGTTTGGACGATGCGGGTGACCCTGTGCCTGGTTGTAGTCCCGGTTCGAATAGGCTGGATGAGCCGCTTTTCCTTGGACCTGATTTGGCTTGCAATCGCTAGGCGGTCCGATGACAACTGTTTTTGTAATGGGTGCCAGCGTATCCTTCACTTTTGCTTCATTGAGGCAATACGTATGGGCAAACACACTCGCTGGCGTTAATCGCAACAGGTCGGATCCGCCAATGAATTCCGGAACTGGCGCATCGAATATGGCCAATAAATGCGTGTTGTCGACCGAAGCAATTTCATAATGCCACCATCCCTGAGGCACATTAGCCACTTGGCCCGGCTGGATTGGAAAATTAAGAAGCTCTTTCGTAAACGGATTAATCAAGGAGACAACAGCCGCGCCTGAAATACAGTATACCAATTCTGAAGCATTTTGATGGATGTGGGGCTCGATTACGTTATCCTTGCTAAGATAAATGTCCAGCAGGGACACATTTCCTAATGTGTTTAGCTGGTTGATGGAAAGAAAATTAATATAATTCCGGCTATCCTTTTTGAAAAATGGGTTGTTGTTTAAATCATACGAAAACTGTACGGATGGTGAAGAAAAGTCCATATAAGAAACCGCCACTTTATTCCCCGCCCTTCATTTAATCATTAGGCTTTTGACTTATGGGTTATCTTATGTATCTTCCCGGATGAAAGTGCACCGTTTATTATATTTGAAGGTATTCGCCATGTTTAGGCCGTGCAGCTAAATGACGCCAGCTGTCCTTTGAATTTAGTATATAATGAGGAAAATACATATCATTCACGCTTCACATTGAATTGACCGAAGCCAAGAGAGGATTAAGTCCATTGACGCTACAACAGTTGAAATATGTGATCGAGGTTGCCAATCGCGGATCAATGAATGAGGCAGCAAAGCGGTTGTTTATATCCCAGCCGAGTCTTTCCAACGCCATAAAGGATCTGGAGGAAGAAATTCATATTACGATTTTCGAACGCACCAATAAAGGCATCTCCCTTTCCAAGGAGGGGGCCGAATTTCTCGGCTACGCCCGACAAGTGATTGAGCAGGCGGAGCTGCTGGAAAGCCGGTATTTGAACGCCAAGCCTTCGCCTCAGCATTTTTCGGTATCTACGCAGCATTATGCTTTTGCGGTGAATGCTTTTGTACATTTGGTTCGTGAATATGGTCAGGATGAATATGAACTAGCATTGCGGGAGACCAAAACGCATGAAATTATCCAGGATGTCAAAACCCAGCGCAGTGAAATGGGGATACTGTATCTCAATGAGTTCAATGGCAAGGTCATTAACAGATTGCTGAAAGACGCTAACCTGAAATTTACCAGCTTGTTTACGGCAAAGCCGCATATTTTTATCAGCGTTCATAATCCCCTGGCTAAGCAGTCTATCGTAACCGTCGATCAGCTTCAGGACTATCCTTACCTGTCCTTCGAACAGGGGGAGTATAATTCGTTTCATTTTTCCGAGGAAATTCTAAGCACGCTATCGCATAGTAAGAGCATTCGCGTCAATGACAGGGCAACGCTCTTCAATTTGTTGATTGGTTTGAACGGATATACGATTTCTACAGGAGTGCTCAGTGCCGACTTGAACGGCAATGAGATTATTCCTGTCCCCCTGGCGTGTGAGGAAACGATCAATGTCGGATGGATCAGCCATAAAGATGCTGCGCTCTCCAAGCTCGCCTTGGCTTATATTGAAGCGCTACATCAGGCCATTATCGAGTAATGGGTTGGCTATAGCTTTAAGCTATAACCAGTTATAGTTAATTGGACTTACGGTATAACTAACCATATGTGCTATCTTTCTTATAGCAAATAGAATTATACAGCTAAAGGAGATAGACCGAATGAGCATAGTGATTGAAAGTGCCAAACAAAGAACCGCAACCCCTTTTAGACATGATATGGTCGGCAGCTTCCTGCGTCCGCATGCGCTCAAGGAGGCCAGAATCCAATTTCAGAACAACGAGATTTCCGCTGACGTGTTGAAAAAGATTGAAGATCAGGAAATCATCAAGCTGGTGAAGAAGCAAAAATCGGTAGGGCTTCAAGCGGTGACGGATGGCGAATTCAGACGCTCCTGGTGGCATCTTGATTTTATGTGGGGCCTGGATGGAGTGGAAAAGGCGAACCTAGAAAAAGGCTATCCATTTCAAGGCATGGAGACGAGAGCGGAAACTGCACGTCTGTACGGGAAAATCGGATTTTCCTGCTGGATTGGCTCTACATCCACTTTGGGAATAACAACGTTTTTACCGGCTTCGATTGACATAGCGATGCTCCTTTTGTTTGAATATGATCGACTACTTGACCTTGCTACACAAAGAGGCACTCAAATTTTAATCTATGAATGCATCATTTCATCGAGGATAATTGTCATGGTAGGCTCATTCCATTTTTAGCAGATTCATTGCTCTTGCATTCCGTTCGTTGACCTGACACACTACTGTTTATGGTATCAACGATAAGCTTCTTTAAATCCTCAGTAGTAAGTACAGTCAGAACGGCATTTTTATCATTTGTTCGGTTGTCTAGCGGTGATTCACTACCAAACAAGTTTTCCAAAGAACACTCCAGACCAGTCGCTATCTTTTCGAGTGTATTAATCGTGCAATTGTTTTTTTCTCCCCGCTCAATCTGTCCAAGGTAACTTATGTTTATAGATGAGTGAAGCGCCAGTTGTTCCTGGCTCATTCCTTTCTGTAGTCGCAAGAGTCGTATTCGCTCACCGATATGTTGTCTTGGATTCATAATGCACACCCCCATAAAAATGATAGATTTTTCCTGTTTTTGCTTCAATATGATACAGCCACTAAAAAAGTATCTGGAGATACGATATCGTGAATAATCATCCAGATTTTATGGCTACATATATGAATTCCCGCCTTTGGGCAACAAAAAAGACGCATACAACGAAGGCAACTTTAAAGATTGCACGAGAAGTAGTCTTCATCTCATGAATCTTTGAAGTTATCCTGTGTCTGCGTCAAAATGTTTGTTATTATTGGCAGCTAGTGCAAAGTCATTATACTTTGCGGCTGTGGAACCCTTTGCTGAAATCGCGAGTTCCATATCAAAAGTGGAAAAACCGTTTATGAGAATAATATACATATACTTACCAAAAGTTTCAAGGGTTATTTTGTTTTTCACATTAAGCCTTTTTCTTTTAGGCTGACGAAGGTGTTTCCTCCAACTATGAGGTGATCTAGCACTTTTATGCCCACAATTTCTCCTGCTCTCGCCAACCGTTTGGTTAATTCAACGTCTTCTGGAGAGGGATTAGGGTCACCACTTGGATGGTTATGAGCACAGATGAGAGAGGCGCTACAACGTTTAATCGCCGCGCGGAATACTTCCCTTGGATGAACGATTGCAGCGTTGAGAGAGCCAATCGAGATGATTTCTTTAAAGATCACTCTGTTCTTTGTATTCAAAAATAAGCAAATGAAATGTTCTTTCGTTGCATACCTGAGTTCAGGTTCAAGTAAATCAAATGCGTCTTTAGGACTGCGTATTGTTGTTTGCTCATAAGTTGGAATGGTTAGGTTCTTCGCAAACTTTAACAGGGCTGTTAACTGACGAGCTTTACCCATGCCGATTCCTTTTATGCTCATGAGTTGCTGCTCGGTTACGTCCATTAGCTCTGCCGTAGTTGGGAACTGGTTGAGTAGTTGTTGGATGGGATAGCTGTCAGGACGTTCACGTAAAACTTCTGAAACCAATTTTTTCAGATCCTCTTTGCGATTGTTCATTTAAATTTACCTCCTGATTATATTGATGGTTACAAAAAGGCTAGACACTTATGAATGTGTCCAGCCTTTTTGTCGCCTCTCGCGAGGACTACCTATCTGTATAGGTATCAGGGGTATAATATAGATTTCTTTCTCTTGATATTGCGTGTTTTTTGTAGATCAATAGTCCTGATTCACCAATTAAGAAGAAGGGAAATAGAGGAAAAAGTCGAATTTATATTTAGTGATATAAATGTTTGGTTCGTTTTGAATAAGGGTCAGTCTTCCTTATGTAATTGACACTACCGCAGTTTTTGGAGGCGATATTGTGATAACTAAGCCAGATTGGAATATATTTAAAGCAAAGTTTAGTGAGAATCCTCAAAGTAATTTTGAATGGCTTTGTTACTTACTCTTTTGTGTTGAATTTAAGTTGCCTCTAGGTATTTTTCGTTACAAGAATCAGTCCGGTATTGAAACTAATCCTGTAATCCATGAAAACGAAGTGATTGGATGGCAGGCAAAATTTTATGAGACCACATTATCGGCGCACAAAGTTGATCTAATAGAGATGTTGAAAAAAAGCAAAGGTACCTACCCCGACTTAACGAAGATTATCTTTTTTACTAACCAAGAATGGGGACAAGGGAAACTTCAAAGTGATTCTGAGGTAAAACTTGCGGTAGAGGAAGAAGCTGAAAAACAGAATATTCAAGTGGAGTGGAGAACAGCAAGTTATTTTGAATCCCCTTTTGTGACAATAGAAAATAATTTAATGACTCGTTACTTCTTCAGTTTACAGAAGAACATAATGGATACAATCACAGATATGAGGAGGCATACAGAATCTTTACTGTTGGAGATTCAAACGTCAATTACTTTCAATGAGCACATTATAGAGTTGGATAGAAGCAAGCTTCTGCAAAATCTGAATGCTGATTTGGAGCAAAATTCAATAATAGTCTTAAGTGGAGAAGGCGGGGTTGGGAAAACAGCAGTTGTTAAAAAATTATACAATGATTTTGGTAATAGTGTCCCTTTCTATTTAATGAAAGCAAATGAGTTTGAAGTTGCCAATGTTGATCTTTTATTTAGGTATGCCAGTTTAAAGGATTTTATTGATATTCATCACAATGATAGCAAGAAAATATTTGTAATAGACTCTGCCGAAAAGCTAATGGATTTAAATAATCATAATCCATTTAAAGAATTCCTCTCAGAAATACTTCAAGCTGGATGGAGGGTTGTTTTTACTGCAAGAAGCCGATATCTAGTTGATCTTGATATTCATTTCATTGATCATTTCCAGTTAAGACCTTCCAGAATGTATGTTAGTAAATTAAATCACGAGGAACTCGGATACTTAGCGGAAAATTATAACTTTGGTCTTCCAAATGACTATAAATTGCTGGAGTTGATTACAAATCCTTTTTATTTAAATGAGTATTTGAAATTCTATACTGAAGGCAGCAACATTGGATATTTGAAATTCAAAGAACTGTTATGGAATAAAATAATTAAAAAAGCAAAGCCATCTAGGGAACAATGTTTCTTGCAAATTGCGTTCAAGAGAGCAAATGAAAATCAATTCTTTCTAACATTGGATTCTAATGATATCAATATGGAAGCCCTTGTTCATGAAGGTGTACTTGGTTATGAAGTGGCAGGATATTTTATTACTCATGACATTTATGAAGAATGGGCTTTAGAAAAAATAATAGAATCTGAGTTTTCCAAAAAAGAAAGTAACATTGACTTCTTTAAAAAAATAGGAGATTCCTTTGCGATTCGTAGAAGCTTTAGAAACTGGATGTCAGAGAAGCTTTATCTTGAGATTGAGTCAGTCAAAGAATTCATTGAAGAAATAATTGATGACGAGCAAGTGGTCGGGTTTTGGAAGGACGAAGTAATGATCTCGGTATTACTTTGTGACTATTCCCAATATTTTTTTGGTTCGTTCAAAAGAACTTTTCTGGATAAAAATAGAGAATTGTTGCGAAGGGTTTCTTTCTTGTTAAGAATTTCTTGTAAAGAAGTGGACGATATTTTTCGACAGTTGGGTTCTAAGAATATCGATTTGTTATCGATCAAATATATCTTTACTAAGCCGAAAGGGAGTGGATGGAAAAGCCTCATACAATTTGTATATAATAACTTAGACGAAATAGGATTAAAGAATATCGGTTTTATATTACCTATTGTTCATGATTGGAATTCAAAATTCAAGCAAGGAGAAACTACGAGATTCTCAGGTCTAATCGCTATTAAATATTATCAATGGATACTTCAAGAAAAAGTATATATTTCTCGCAACGAAGATTTTAAGGATAAAATACTGGAAACAATTTTGTATGGTGCTGGAGAGCTCAAAGAAGAGTTAGCAACTATTTTTGATGAAGTATTAGCTAACAGGTTAAAAGATTATAATGCGCCTTATTATGATTTGAATGAAATGTTACTGACTAAAACATTTGTGAATATGGAGGCTATCAAAGCATTACCAGAGTATGTGTTAAAACTAGGAGACTTATTTTGGCTTCGTTCGAGTGAAAGAGTTGATAGATTTCATTCGAGATTAGGTGTTGAAGAAGATTTCTGCATTGATGAACGACTAGATAGATACTTTCCTGCTAGTGCATATCAAACTCCAATTTATTGGCTTTTGAAAATTAAATTCGCACATACAATTAGCTTTATTTTAAATTTTACTAATAGGACAGTAGAGTGTTTTGCGAAATCTGATTTGGGACGAAATGAAGTTACAATGATCGAACTTCATCTAGGAGATAAAAGTAATGAACAGTTTATTTGCAATAGGTTATGGAATGTCTACAGAGGGACTCAGGTTGCACCTAATGTCTTAGAATCAATGCATATGGCTTTGGAGAAGGTACTTCTTGAGGCGGCAAAGAATATAGATGCTGAAGTATTGGAAAGTTGGCTTTTGTATTTACTAAATAACTCAAGATCAGCTTCTATAACTGCAATTGTAGTAAGTATTGTTTTGGCATATCCAGAAAAAACAATTAATGTTGCGATCAATTTATTTAAAACTAAAGATTTATTCTTTTATGACACAAGTAGAATGGTACTGGATCAATCAGCAAAGTTTAATTATTCCATTGGATATGGATTAAACTATAGTTCTAAGCTTTATCAGGACGAGCGTATTGAAACCTGTAATGACAAACATAGATCAAAGAGCCTCGAACATATTGCGCTTGAATATCAGTTTTTTAGAACAAATGTGACAAGTGAAGAGGAGGCAGAACAAAGACAAAAAGCTATTTGGGATGTTTTGGACTCATACTACAAGGAATTGTCTGAAGTGTCAGTAGAAGATGAGTGTACAAAAACATGGAAGCTTTATCTGGCAAGAATGGATAGAAGAAGAATGAGCCCTACTTTGGAAGAAAAGGATGGTAATATTC
Organism: Paenibacillus sp. JCM 9796; assembly: GCF_055379675.1. Lineage (NCBI taxonomy): Bacteria > Bacillati > Bacillota > Bacilli > Caryophanales > Paenibacillaceae > Paenibacillus > Paenibacillus sp. JCM 9796. The sequence continues at coordinate 1,271,270 of NZ_AP043723.1, read as the reverse complement.
TCATAAACTTTAATCCTGAGTTGGAACCAGAGGTTCGTGAGTATAGTGAAACTTCATTAAGACAGAATTCTGAAAAGATGAAATATACTTCATTAAAACTTTGGGCACATTATAGGATTAAAAATGAAGATCAGTATAAGCAGTACATCGATTATGAGGATGATCCTAAGCTTGCACTTAAGGAATTACGGGAGATTATTGGAGAGTTTGAACGACTCGCTGAAACGGAAAATGAATTTGAAGAATTTTTTTTAATGAATCATTCAACCCCTTCAGAGGTTTCTGCTGTATTAATTAGGGATTTTTGCAGTATACTCACTGATGAAGATAAAGATTTTTGCAAAGAGATTATACTGGATGCAGCCACTGCGTCTTTTAGAGAGAACTACCAGTACCAGATTTCAGATGGAGTGGAATCTGCGATTTCAGTATTGCCTATCTTAATGCGAGAATTTCCCAATGAAAAAGACGTCATCAAGTTTATATTGCTAATGATACTGTTTGATCCACATAGTATTGGTAGCTATGCTGGCTTTTCAGACTTCTCTGTTAATGCAATTCTAAAAGATTTGTGGGATTTGAGTTTTGAAGATGCTCACTCTATTTTAGTGGGGTATTTGTTTTTAGTACCCAAATATAATTTAGTTCGTGAAAAACTTCATAAAGAAAGTCACCAACAAAATAGATACCGCCGCATGGGTGAAAATGAAGTAATCGAGACTTTAGCTCGCGATTTTGAAAATGATATAGAGAAAATTATAGCGAACGAAATTACACTAAATGATCTGGGGGCGATTTGCGAATTAGATTTAAGTTCCTTGATAACTGCCTTTCAACTGATTCCTTTGGGAACTGAAAATCCTGAGCATATACAAATTGCACAAGATATAATATCAAAATTTGCAACTGAATTAACATCGGATAAAAGAGAAGATAGAATTGATTACTCTGTAAAGCATGATTTCTTAGTCAAATTCTCAAACTTGGTTTTAGGTTCTGCTGAAACTTATATACCATTGTATTTGAAGCCGTTTATTGAAAATTTTAATAGCTCAAAGGTTTTCGCAGAATTGTTTGATCAATTTATTATTGCCGAGGATACCCGTAATACTAACGATAAGTTTTGGAAAGTATGGGATACCTTTTTTGAAAAAGTAATTGTACTCGCTAAAAAGGGAGAACAGTATTGGTATGTAGGTGATATAATAGAAAGCTATCTATTTGCAAATATCCCATGGAAAGAAACAGCAGTGGAGTGGCGTACTTTTCATGAAGAAAACAAAAGATTTTTCAAAGAAATTTCCAAAGAAATAGGCCACTGTCCTTCTACTTTATACGCATTATCTAAGCTTTTAAATAGTATTGGCAGCAGTTACTTACTCTCAGGAGTGGTCTGGATTTCAGAAATGTTAAATAGAAATGCAGTATTATGGGATTCGAAATTAGATACAAATACTGTGTATTATTTAGAGTCCATTATTAAAAAGTATATTTATAAACAACGAGAAGACATAAGAAGAGGAAAAAAACAAAAGCAGGAGGTTTTAGTGATTTTAAATTTTTTAGTGGAAAAAGGCTCTGTAGTTGGCTACATGTTGAGGGAGAGAACTCTATAGGACTATACTTAATCTCTGTTCTGTGGTCACATTTTTCTGAGCGCCGCGGCGTACATTTCCTGCCATTTGAAAAATGCAAGGAGAAGATGGATCGAACATGAAACTAGACGGAATCATTTCTTTATACAATGATATGCGGCAACTAAGCCTTAAGAGGTATAGATTTGGTTTCAGATAAAATAACGTTGCCTTCGATGTATTTTTCTTTATTGATGAAAGTCCTTACAAATTAATGTTTGGTGTGAAAGCTGAAAACTTCTATTTTGAAGTAAATGTTAAAAAAGGATTTCTAATTGATTCAACCATGTCCCACGAGAAGTATTCTGAATTATGTCGAATTCTTGGTTTGCAATATGATCCGACAAATAAATTTAAGCCCATGTATTTCTTCTCCGAGTTTAATAAGAACATACCACAGAAAGCTGATAGGAAGAATATTCCCAAACCCCATGAAATAGCGGGTTATCGAAAAGATGTGGAAGAAGCTGATAAAATATATTTTATGGGGTGGCTAGATAACACAACCAACGATAACAAAGTCACTCGCAAGAATCTTGAAAAGACAAGGTTATTATTGGGGAATGATGCTTATAAACGGTGTAATGCCAAAAATGTAAGCAGCAGATGGAATGATGTTATCAAAAAAGCTCAAGAAGTTACCCTTGATTTCTGACTAATGCCCAATATTGATTGTGGTACGTTTTTTTTGTAGTAGATTTAAATATGGTTTAGTCGAGATAAAATTATTGAGTTAGTTCCGAATAGGAGTAAAGCTTATGCATGCAAGTACTGGTATTAAAAGGCTTCAGGCAAACAAACTATGGGGCTGTTTCTTTCAATCGGTGGATGGTTTCCACTGTAGTCCCTTTTAATGAAATAACAACCTGATAAATCAATTTTTCTTATGGATGGTTTTGATTTAAGAATGGTATTAACTTAGGATATCCCTTTAATTGACTTACTACAAAAGAAAATTGCTAAATTTAACATTGAGTCAGAGCCATTTGTGAGCGTAGGTTCGCTTCTTTTATATGAATAAAATGGATGAATTTAATTGAATTCTTGACATTAAATAATGAAATTTGGAGATAACCTATGAAAGATAGCAGAGAACATATTTATGACAAGATTAAATTTTTCAAATTGTATTGTCATCACCTTTTATCTAATGGAGTTGATATATATTCGAATTATTATCTTGTAAACCTTAGAAATTTGATGTTTGAATTAAAAAGTGAATTAGTAAATCATGAATATCATAAGCAACGTCGTCTCGGGGGATTGACATTTTTTTTAAAAGAAATCAAAAGCTATTTGGATACTAACTATTTTTATAGAAAAAAAGTATCCAAAGAAATTATGCAATTAACAAGCAGTTTTGCAGAGTTTGAACAGTCTAACAATGAACGAGAATATCTATCTACAAAAACTAATTTGTCGGTGATAGTTGAGTTAATGATAGAAAAGGTGAGTACTTCACATATTTTAAATGACATAATTTGCGAGATTGGTCATGTCATATACAATTGCGAGAAGTTGGATGACTGCTACAACAAAATTAAATCACTTGCAAGTGACTATATTTGTGAGATATTGCTTCGTGGGCTTGATTATGAAAAAATAAAAGAGGAACTTACAAAATCAACATTCAGTTATGAATCAGGTGGAATCATCGATAAAATTGAGGAGTTATTTAGAGAGTTTATTTGGTTGCCAATTGATAATGAAGGTAAAAGTTACACATTTGTTTTTAAAATTATAGGTTTAAAGATATATGTTAAATCAATTAGAATTGATGATGTACTATTTTACAATCCAATTAGAGAAGATTTATTGCGTTGGAGAGAGAAAGAAGAAATCTTTTCAGATGAAGTATACATTATGAATCCTGAAGATCAAGAACTTTTAAAGGGTTATCGTGCTGAAATGAGGAAGAGTGATCAAGATCATTATGAGATTGAATATACTGATTGTCATGCTCGGCTCAAAATCAATGCTTCAGGTATCAGTCAAGGATTATTACGAGCAAAAAATAAACTCGATAACGTATTACAAATCCTTAAGTTTAATTACTCAATTAGTAATGTGAGGATTAGTGATTTGTACTTGGTTTATGACCATAGCAATGGCAATCAATATATAGACTCTGTTACAACTGAAGGAAAAAGAAGAAAATCAAAGTTAACGGAAGTAGACTATTACCCTAGAGGATTAACAGATAGAATATTAAACGATATAACTAATAGAAATAGCCAATTAAATAATATTTTACTGGTTAATAATTCTGAATATAAAGAGAATTTATTAAAAGTAATTCATTGGTATAACAGGGGGCAAGATGAGTCGGATAACCACGTCAAATTTGTGAACTATTGGGTAGCTCTAGAATATTTGGTGGGACAAAATTCTAGCAATATCAAAACAAAAATGCTTAATGACTTGGCATGTGTTCTATCTCAGGTAACATTCAGAAATGAATTAAGGGGGCTTTATTCATATTTCAGAAACAGGTTTTTTGGTATTGGTAGTGTCATGAAATTTCCAACTGAATTAGCTAATATTAGCGGTTTTAATGAGTTCCATTCCAAAGTAGATCCTAGTCTGTTTATTGAAAATTTATTAGCATTTAAAAACTATACTGATGATGTTTTTATTAAGTATAGAATTGATTTTTTAAATAAATTAAACTCTGATATCAAACATCAAAAAACCATAATTAAGCAACTGGAGGAGAAATACAAGTCACTCGCCAGCAGATTGTATCGAATTAGAAATGGATTAGTACATAGCGCACTTACTGGGAAAAACGACATTAGTATTTATGTTGAATGGCTTAGATACTGTGTTGTTTTAATTTTAAATGCCGCTGTATCAATTGATGAGGATAAAAACGAAGTTTGGAACTACGAATATGCAATAAAGATATTTAAAGAGTGGAAACAAAAGGCCAATAAGGGGCAATTTATTGAGTTTTTCTAAGAACAATTGAGTTTGTAGGATGATAACAAAATATGATTTAACAATAGTTAATGACGTTTTGGTCACATTTTTGGTCACACTTTTTAATTTCCGAGCGCCGCGGCGCACTCGAACGTAGAACCATCAGAGTCAAAAAAGCCTTGTCCCACAAGGCTTTCCTCCCCTCTATCCTTAACGTACAGAACCCCATCTCTCCACTGGCAGCGATGAGGTCAGGGGTTCGAACCCAAGGGACGAACCCCTGGGGCGTCCGCGAGCGCGGAGCAATGAACCTGAGGTCCCCGCAAAGTAGTTGGCGTATACACCGAAGCGTGGTCATCACTTTGTGGGGCTAAACCAGGATCGATCACGGCATTGAAAATACGCTGCTGTAATCGTCCGTATGCCCGCTACCCTATAGCTGCATCAATGAGCGGCTCCAGCATGGTCGACATGCTTCAGATGCTTCCGATTAAGCGTAATGAACAGTACGGAAATCATGACAAATCCTGCACCAACAATGAACGGTACATGCGGATTGAAGACCTCAGCCAGTTTACCCGCCAAATACGGGGCCGCAGCTCCTCCAAGGAAGCGCAGAAAGCTGTAAGCAGCCGACGCCGTGGAGCGTTCGACAGGGGCCGCATTCATCACGGCTGTCGTAATCAAAGTATTGTTATTACCTAATAACGCACCGGCAAAAATAACAGAGGCAATGATGACCCATTGCGTCGATGTCCAAATGCCCATCGTCAACAGGACCAGACCAAACAAGAACAGCATCGCGCACATGGATGTAACGGTTCCGAACCTTTGCTGCAGCTTTGGTGCCATGAAAACAGAGGTGATAGCCAGCAATAAGCCCCATCCTAAAAATACGTAGCCAAGACCATGCTCATCCAAGCCCATGACAAAAGGCGCGTAAGCTAATAAGGTGAAGAACCCGAAGTTGTACAGGCAAGCCGCTATGCCGAATACGACAAGGGAACGGTGCTTCAACGCTCGGAAAGGATCGAGCAAAGAAGTTTTGTGTTTGGTAGTATTAGTCATTTTGGATTTCGGCATCATAATAAGAAGACTGAAAAAGGCAACCAACATCAGCGTGGCGACTCCCAAGAACGGTCCTCGCCATGAAATGGCGCCCAGTTCTCCGCCCAGCAGGGGTCCAACCGAAATTCCAAGTCCTATCGCCGCTTCATACAGTATGATAGCTTTTGCAGTACCGGAATTTGAAAGGGACACAATAGCCGTTAAAGCAGTTGCGACAAAAAGCGCATTACCAAGTCCCCAGCCCCCTCGAAGCCCGATAAGATTCCAAATCCCGTTGGATAACCCTCCGAGCGCTGAAAATAAGGCAATAATAACAATGCCGGTAATCAGCGTCCACTTGATCCCGAGCCTTGACGAAATAGCACCGGTAATTAACATCGCAACCGCCATGACGGCATTGTAGCTGGTGAATAGCAAGGTGACTTCGCTCTGCGAGGCGTGCAATTGTTTGGCGATTGCGGGTAAAATCGGATCAACAAGCCCAAGCCCCATGAAAGCGATGATACAAGCGAAAAATACGGCCCACACCGAACGAGGCTGTTTAAGAAGACTTGTCTCTGCAATGGTTGCTTCTTGGGATATGGTCGACATTTATGGTCACTCCTAACCTCATTTATTTTTCCTAAAGGAAATGGTTTTCTCCTAAATGCAGCTATCTAATTCTAGAATTTCGATCCGTTAACAAGTTGTATGATGAAACTTTATAATTGTATTATGCAACTATATAGGATGTCAATACGACCTTTAAGTCGGGTGTCGTCATTTCAAAAATAATTGGTGTTATGTTACTATGGTTTCAATTGAAATGATGTTCGCAGTGAGGGGGTACAGAAATGAAGGAACAGTCGCTGGAAACGATTGAATTTGAATTGGCGGTCTTGGTTCGTCATATCACATCAATAGCATCCAATAAAAAAAACTGGACTCTCGACCGGTCTGCGTATCTTTTACTGCACCAAATTTTCGCCCATGGTTCCGCTGGAGTTAAAGCTCTGGCTGATGAATTCCGTTTGGATATTTCAACGGTCAGCAGGCAGGCTGCAGCTTTGGAGCAGAAAGGATATGTGTGCAGAATTCCCGATCCGCTGGATGGCAGGGCTTTCTCCTTTCAGATTACGGATTTGGGAAAAAAGGAATTAGTCGAAAACAAACAGGAACGGTTGGCTAGGGTAACGGATAAGCTGCAGGACTGGTCGGATGAAGAATGTCAAAGGTTTGGACAATTGTTAAGAAAGTTTAATCGTACGTTCAAGTAGGCCTTAATCCGGCCATCCGGATTAAACAATGGTGGTGGGATCATTTGGAGTAGTGTAAGTGACTATAGCGGGAGAGCGCATCGCTGGCAGCGATAGGTCAGGGGTTCGATCCCCCTGGGCTCCATCTTAAACGGAAAGCGCCGGGGAGTTAGGGCGTTTTTTTGTTTTTTGCATACGACAGATTTATATAAATTAGCAATCGATAAGAAATCGTTTCATTTGTTTCATGCTAGTATTATTTGGAACAGGTTTTTGTTTATATGTCGATGTCACTAGATGGCAGATGTGCTGGACACGCAAAAATTAATGTTAAGGAGGGGATCATAGAGAAAAGTAGTCGCGGGTGGTAAGCGGCGATATTGCGGAGGAGATTTCCCTCCTGAAGCAAGCCTGGCAATGCCTCAAGCGATGAATCTGAAGCTTCGTGCATGAAATTTAACTTAGAGGTGATAGATTATGGGAGTTCAAGCAGATCAAGTTTTTGTTAATTTACCGGTCAAAGATCTGAATACATCCATCGACTTTTTTACTAAAATAGGTTTTGAATTTAACGCCCAATATACCGATGAAAATGCAACGTGTATGGTTATCAATGAAAATACATTTGTCATGTTGCTGGTTGAAGATTTTTTTAAGACGTTTACCAAAAAAGAAATTCCGGATGCAGCAAAACATACAGAAGTGATTGTGGCATTGTCTGTTGAAAGCAGGGGGAAAGTTGATGAGATTGTAAATAAGGCTCTGGCAGCGGGCGGTAAGCCTAATGATCCGATTGACCATGGCTTTATGTATGTATGGAGCTTTCAGGATATAGACGGTCATCTATGGGAATTGTTTAATATGGAAGCAAGCGCAGCAGATAAAGCTTAAGATTGAAAAATCACAGCTTGTCATGGATGATTATCCATAAGTAGGAGATGCCCGGAAAAAGGGCATCTTTTATTTTTTTGATGGTGTAGTTGTTTCAAATACTTCAAATATATGGTATCATTATTGCGAACGTTTGTTCTCTGGAATTTGGAGAATCGAACGGAATAATTGTTCGAACCAGCGTGCGCAAGCACAAAGTATATGGACGGAAAGAAGGTTGAGCACGAAGGTGACGGACCGGTATTCAGAAATAGATGAAGTGATCGCCTATATTCATCAACATATCTATGATCCGCTTCCGCTTTCCCGATTGGCCCAATACGCAGGCTATAGTCCATATCATTTCACGCGCATTTTTAAAGAAAGAATCGGCCTTTCCCCCCTATATTATGTTTCATCCCTCCGATTGCAAAAGGCAAAAGATTTGTTGTTGCGCACGAATCTGACTGTTCGCGATATCGCATTGGAGATCGGGCAGCAGAGTCTGGGAACCTTCACCACCCGATTTACCGAACGGGTGGGGGTGACGCCATCCGAATTTCGGAACTCGACGCTGCAAGCGGGCAACCACTTGTGTTCATTGCAGATGCTTAGCGATTGGCGTATGTCGAGCCCTGCTGTAACTGCACACAACCAAATTAGAGGGACGGTTCAAGCGGAAATTCCTTTTGAGGGAGTTATTCTTATTGGTTTGTTTGCCAAACCGATTCCTGAAGGGCTGCCTTTATACGGAACGCTGCTTTCTTCTTTAGGAGATTTTTGCTTTATGAACGTCACACCGGGCACTTATTATTTGATGGCTACATCAGTCTCTTGGGGAATGTGCGCCATGGATATTCTGCTTCCGCACACCACCTTACGCACCAGATCGAAAGAGCCGCTCCTGGTCAATCCTTTTTCATCCGTCCCGCATCAGCAAGTGACACTCCACGTTCCCCGGCTGGACGACCCTCCCATCCTGATATCTCTACCGATTTTGATGAATCGTTTCCTGAGCAGGGTTTTGCAAAATAGCCATCGCTAAGAGCCGCCTGTTGCTTCTGTCCCAAGTTCCTCACTTGCCGAATGAGGCCGAACAGGTTGAAGTTTCAGCAGTGATTACATAGAGGGCAGGATGTAGCCGAAGAGGTGGTATTTGAGTTCAGTGAACGTTGCAATAGCAGTGGTGCCTAGATATTGAAGGTGATAGACAAATAGTCATTTCGAGGATTAGCAGGAATTTCTTGATAATGAATCGAAATCTGTTACATCTAATCACATCGTTATTGCGGGGGCGGCTACATGAGACATTCAAGTTCTTTTGATAGACCAGGCGCTATAAATGAGAGATGGAAGCAAATTTGCTACGCTAGTCCTACTGGTATCGGCGTATGCCATCTCGATGGCCGCTTTGTTAGCGTTAACCCTGCCTTTTGTCGGATGACCGGCCATCACGAAGAAGAACTGTTGACTATGGGCTGGCATCAGCTTGCGTGGTCGCCGGATGTTTCCGTCCTCCAGATGGATGTAGGGCGGTTATTAGAAGGAAGCATCACTACTTGCGCTTCGGAACAACGCTTAACCGATCCGCAAGGACATGAACACTGGTATGGGCTGCAGATGGAGTTCATGTACGATGCATCCAACCAACCCGAGTTTCTCCTTATTCATATGCAGGACATTTCGTTGTACAAAAGCATGGAGCAGCGCTATCATTCGCTGCTTTACTATAATCCGGCGGCGATGATCAGGATCAACACATCCTGTGAGATCGAGGATGCCAATCCGGCTGCCGAACAAGTAAGCGGGTACACCTTAGGAGAAGCGTTAGGACGCAGCTTGGACGATTTCGTGCTTGCCAAGAATGAAACTATCGTCACGATCCAGCACAAAGGCGGCCACGCGGTGAACCTGGAGGTCAAAGTCGTACCCATTATGACGGATGAGCGGACCACCGGCTATCATGTTATAGGCAGAGAACTGACGAGTTTGGAACAGGTAGAGGAATCGTTACGCTCGAAGGAACAGGAGCTTCAGGAGATTGTTACGAAGCAGCAGGGAATGACGTTTAAATGCAAGGAAATCGACGGCCGGTTTATCCACACGATGTGCGCGGGGGAATTGGTGTATCGTGCGGGGCATACGCCGGAGCAAATTATCGGTCATGAGCTGCGAGATTTCTTACCTGCCGAAACGGCTCTTCGTAAAGAACAGTATTACCGGCGAGCCTGGCAAGGGGAAGAACATGTGCTATATGAAGGCTATGCAGGAAACGGAGTCACTTATCTGGCTTCCCTGAAGCCGATCAAACGGAACGGCCAAGTAGTCGAGGTGATCGCTTCATGCGTCGACATATCGGAGAAGAAGAAGGCGGAAGAAGAGCTTCGCAGGACGAAGGAGCTGCTGGAATCATTTGTTCAGCACACGTCGGATGCTATTGATCTGGTTGATTTGGACGGGAAGGTCCTCTGGGTGAACCCGGCGTTCGAAACCGTATATGGTTGGACACTTGAAGAGCTTCGGGATCGGAAATTACCCGTCTTTCCGGAGAATACGGCCAGCGAAGAGGAGAATTCTCTGAAGAAGATTACTTTATTCGGGCAATCTGCGACAGGGCTCGGGACCGTACGGAAACGGAAGGACGGACGCTTGATCGATATCGATCTTACTGTTTCTCCATTAAGGGATAACGACGGGGAAATTATTGCTTATTCCGCTATTTCCCGGGATATTACGGAGCGGAAGAAGACGGAAGAGCTGTTAAGAAAGTCCGATAAACTCGGCGTCGTCGGCCAGCTTGCTGCGGGACTCGCCCACGAAATACGCAACCCGCTCACCGCTTTACGAGGGTTTCTGCAGGTGATGAGAAGCGGGCAAGGAGGTAAAAGCGAATATTACGGCATCATGATGGAAGAGCTCGATCGGATCAATTTTATCGTGAGCGAGCTGCTGCTCATTGCGAAGCCGGAGAAGCATAATCCGAAGCAGGCACAAGTGAACGTCATTCTTCAAGGTGTCGCCACACTGCTTGAGTCACAGGCGTTAATGAACAACGTAACCATAGTCACCCGGATTGCGGAGGGGCTTCCGCCGATTGTATGCTCTCCCGTCCAAATCAAGCAGGTCTTCATTAACCTAGTTAAAAATGCGATCGAGTCCATGCCTGACGGCGGTGAAATTACGATTCGTGCCGATCTCGTAGAGGGGAATCGGATCGTAACGACCGTCGAGGATCAGGGGTGCGGCATTCCCGCGGAGCGGATTCCTTCCTTAGGTGAACCGTTCTACTCGACGAAAGTCAAGGGAACAGGTCTGGGACTCATGATGTGCTATAAAATTATCGAATCCCACGGTGGACAAATCTGTTTCTACAGTAAGTTAAATCAAGGTACTCAAGTGGAGGTTGTTTTGCCGCTGATTCAATAAGGGACGTTCAAACCGTTCTCACATTCGGATGATTGCTGATTGAATTTTACTACACGGGACGCTTTCAGATAAAAACTAGGCGACCGCTCACCGGTTGAATTCCGGAAAGCGGTCGCCGCTTAATCAAGTACAGTCTCTGTTACATGGTCTGCTTGAAGGGGCTATGACCACCACTCGGCAGCATGCTTTTTGGTAGAAGTGTATTCGTTATTTCTTTGTTATTTGGTTATGCTATGCCAACGTTCCAAGTGTTTCGCATGGGTGTGAAGATACGAATGCGGACCGAAAAATTGATCATAGAAATCCAAATCCAGATGATGGGTCTGCAAGTACATCAAGGAATAGACTGACGGAACGGTCGCCGGGAATTTGCCGAACGTGTCGTAAATATATTGCGCTTGGTGGGCGACCGCGCTGCGAAACTGCTCGTCATGGACTTGGGCGCTGCCGCGCACCTTTTGGCTGTCCTTCCAAGGTCCGGGCGTATCCGGATGGAACGGGCCGTTGACACCGAATTTCCTGTCGCAGAAAGCGTCGACGGCAGCACGCATATCCTTAAAGTGCGGCGGAGTGTAAGAAACGAACACGCCTTCCAGCCCGGTAGGATTCGGAAGAGCCCAGCGCTCATCCGCATCATAACGGAAGCCTAAACCAGGAACCGCAGGGTCTGCGCTGGCGCCGAGAACGGTCAGGCGGTCTATGCCGTCGAACATCCAGCCGCCGAGTCCCAGAGCCTGCTGCATAAGCACGCCGGCATAAGTGGAAGTGGCGAGCTCGGCGGATAGTTCCGCAAGCGAATATTGATCGAGAAACGTTAACGGCAGAGGATTCTCGGTATCGATGATGTCCTGGAATTGTTCGATACCTGGAATGTTCCGTCCATTGATATCGTCATAGATGCTGAGCCCGTTCTGCACATAGAAACATAGATTGGCTATCGTATGTTGTGCCAGATCCCCTACAGGGAAAGCCAGAAAAGTTCCCGGTTTGTTGGCAACCCATGAGTTATGGCCTTCCATGTAGGGCTCGTAGTTCGGGATGTGCAGTCTTTGTTCCGAAATGCGATGAATATGTTTTTTGTAAGTTAGAATCAATTGCTCGACGTCGTGCTTGCCGTCTTCCCCTTTCTTGACTTCGGGAACGGCATCTCTGGTTTTGAAAATGTAGGTGCCGGTATCATCGGTGAAGAAAATTTCCGACGTATGGAAGCCTGCGGCCGAAGGGAAGGTTCTGCCTGTAGCCGAGCCGGAATAGTTGGACAGGTGCGGCTTGTACCGGTCATGCCTGGTGATGGAATGATGCCAACCGGTGACACCGCCGACCGCGAGCAGAATCAAAATTTTCTCAAGGTCGTCCAGTGGCTCAGGTTCATACTTCGATTTGTAGGCGAGCGGTCCGTCCGGGATTTCCGCTCCGCGGAAGAAACGGCGGGATCGCCGGCCGAACAGCGCTTCGACGAGCGGAAATTGAAGCAGTTCCTGCAAGCGCTCGGAGTCAATCGAGAGGCGGGCGTCTTGAAGCGGTTTCGTCATAGGAGATCCTCCAATGTGGTTGGAATAAAAAAAGACATTCTCTTCGCTAAGAAGAAAATGTCTCCAGTTGGACTGGTCGAACGGAGTATTAGGTTATGTTTGCAGAGCTGATTTGTATTTCAGATGATTGCTATGGTAATGACAAATATGGGGGTTGTCAACTACATTTTTTGGAAAAAGATGTATTGACTTCTCAAAAATAGGTGTGATAGTATTATTCCAACCGAACGAGTCGGAATTTCAGCATTGACCAGATTACTGGAAATGTCAGCTACTAATCGAATGATTAGAGCGGCATTTTTTTTATTTCCACAAAGAAATGATTCCGAAGATACTGAGCAACCGGAGGGGGAGACATGGGGTCCGCTGGATCGATTACAGATGTTCCCGGCACAAAAGTGGGACACGCGGAAAACACCAAAGCATTTACAGGCTGCACCGTTATCACTTGGGAGGAAGGTGCGGTGTGCAGCGTTGACGTTCGGGGTTCCGCCCCCGGTACCAGGGAAACCGATTTGCTCGACCCGACCGGGTTGGTGGATCGAGTCCATGCGGTTTGTTTAAGCGGCGGCTCCAGCTTCGGATTGGATGCAGCCGGCGGGGTTGTCGCATGGCTGGAAGAAAAAGGGATCGGGGTCGATGTCGGAGTTGGCGTCGTTCCTATCGTTCCGTCAGCCGTATTGTTCGATCTGTCCATCGGAGATCCGAAAGTAAGGCCTGACCGAGATATGGGATACCGGGCGGCAGCGCTGGCCTCCCCTACGGAAGACAGGGAAGGTAACGTTGGTGCAGGCTGCGGCGCTTCCGTCGGGAAATTGGGCGGATTCGAGGGCGCGATGAAAGCGGGAATCAGCACGGCATCCGTCCGTTATCCGAATGGGCTCGTGATCGGCGCCATTGTGGCCTTGAATGCGATGGGAGAAGTTCGCGATCCCCGAACGGGCGAATTGCTGGCCGGTTCGCTAGACCGCGAAGGCCATCCGGTGGACAGCCGCAGCTGGTTGTACGATAAGCCGTTTGCGTTTACTAACATTCCGCAAGGGACGAATACGACGCTTGCCGTTGTGGCGAGCAACGCAAAACTGACCAAAGCCCAGGCGAAGAAAGTGGCCGAAATGGCGCATGACGGATTAGCCCGTACCATTTACCCCGTACATACGATGTTCGACGGAGATACCGTATTTGCCGCCGCTACGGGGGAGGTCGAGGCCTCGGTGGATTTGGTCGGAGCGGTGTCGGCCGAAGTGCTGGCAACGGCAATCGTAAGAGCCGTCATGACAGCGGATGGAGCGGGCGGACTTCCGGCCTACCGCGACTTGCGGAAGCGCCGGTTGGAAGGTGACGCCTGATGACTGATAGCACGATAACGTCCATCGGATCGGTAACGGTGGAGAAGAACGTACCGGTTCCGATGCGTGACGGCGTGACGCTGTATGCCGATATTTATCGTCCTGCGGCAGGAGACAAGAGCGAGAAGTACCCGGTACTGCTGATGAGAACGCCTTACAACAAAGAAGACGCGCAAACGATGAACTATGCCCATCCTGCTTGGTATGCCCGCCACGGTTATGTTGTCGTCGTCCAGGATGTGCGGGGACGATGGACATCGGAAGGGGATTTTCATCCTTACGTGAAGGAAGCCGAAGACGGTTACGACACAGTTGAATGGGCTGCATCTCTCCCGGGTGTCATCCCGAATGTCGGGATGTACGGTTTCTCCTATGTGGGAGCCGCGCAATGGCTTGCTGCGGTAAGCCGCCCGCCGCATTTGGTCTGTATCGCACCCGGCATGATCGGTTCCGATTCGTATCAAGGGAAAGCTTACCGGAACGGCGCCTTTGCGCTGGCTTGTACGCTATCCTGGATATTGTTCGTGGCCCAAGATACGGCATTAAGGAATAACCGGCCGGAGCGGGCGGAAGAGCTGTCTTCTCTATATGCCGGTATCCACGGTTATTACAAAGCGCTTCCGCTGAACAGCCCTCCGGAGGCGGTCAAGGAAACCGCACCTTATTATCTGGAGTGGCTGGAGCACCCGGCCCGCGACGACTACTGGCGCCAGATTTCCTTGAGGGAGAATTATAAAGCCATTGAGGTGCCCGCCCTGCACATCGGCGGGTGGTATGACATTTTTATTGACGGGACTATCGAGAACTACTTGGGCGTAAGCCAGCACGGCGCAACCGAAAGGGCGCGGAAAAATCAATACTTGTTTATCGAGCCTTGGTACCACATGCCGTGGTCGAGATACGTCGGCGAAGTGGATTTCGGACCGGAGGCCGCGAATGAAATCGATTCCGTTCAGCTTCAGTGGTTTGACCGATGGTTGAAAAGTGTGGAGCCGGCTGCTCCCCAGCCGTCCCCCGTTCGTCTGTTCGTCATGGGGGCAGACAAATGGTTGGAAGCGGAAAGCTGGCCTGTGCAGGGGAGCCAAGCAGCAGCCTATTACTTGCACAGCTTGTACAAAGCTAATTCCGTGAACGGCGACGGAAAGCTGAGCCTGACCGAACCGCTGGATGAACCGCCAGATGTATATGTCTATCATCCTTCGATTCCCGTTCCCGCATTGGGCGGCAGGTCGGGCGCGGTTCCCGATCTCACTCCGATGGGACCGAAAAACCAGCTTCCGGTTGAAATCAGAAACGATGTGCTGGTCTATACGTCCGACGTTCTGAAGGAGGATTTGACGGTAATCGGGGAAGTGTCCGTCGAGCTGTATGCATCCACGACAGCGGAGGATACCGATTTCGTAGCCAAACTAGTGGATGTCTATCCGGACGGAAGAGCGATCAACATTGCCGAAGGGATCGTGCGGGCCAGCTATAGAGGAGGTCTTGAGAAACCAGAGCCGGTTCCGCCGGGCGAGGTGATCCAATACGTCGTTTCACTCGGGCCGACCGCCAATGTGTTCAAGAAAGGCCACTCCGTCAGGCTGGACATCACGAGCTCACTGTTCCCGACCTTCGACCGTAATCCCAACCGGATGATGAATCCCGGTCAGGTGACCGCTGCGGATTTTGTAACGGCTACGCAAACAATTTATCACGACCGCCGCTTTGCGTCGAAGCTGACGCTGCCGGTCGTCAACAGCAAGCAGTAATTTGTTCAATGATACGTCAGCGGAGGCACACATGCAGACATCGTATATATGGTTCGATCTTGGCTATACGTTAGTGTATCAAGAGAGAGAGAAGGAGTATCAGCAATTCTGGCTGGAGCAGGGCATCGAACTCAGCTTGGAAGACATTGAAGAAGCTTATCATTTGACCGACAAGCTTTTTATGCGGGAATACCCGGGGGCGTTAGGCAAACAAATCCATACGTATATGCCCTGGTATGTGGGCGTGCTCAATTATACGCTGGGCGTCCGGTTCGACCTGCACGATCAATGCCGTCGGCTGCGGGATATCCAGATAGCTCAGTCTCCCAGGTGGAAGCCGTTTCCGTTCTCCCACCCTGTGCTGGCCCTTCTAAAGAAAGCTTCGGTCGGCATCGGCTTGATTTCGAATTGGGATGCCAGCGCTAGAACCGTCTTGGAGGAAACAGGACTGCTGCCTTATTTGGACCACATTATCGTATCGTCCGAAGTTCAAGTGGAGAAGCCGGATGTCAGGATTTTTCTCAAGGCGGCGGAACTCGCCGGAGTCGACCCCAAGCAATGTTTATATGTGGGAGATAATTATTACGACGACGTAGTGGGCAGCGCGAAAGCAGGGATGAAGCCGATCTTGATTAATCGGTTCGGCACTCTCGGCATCGAGGAGATCACATTCGAACGCACGTTATTGTCTGTCGAAGAGCTGCCGGAGCTGCTGTTCAGGCAGGACAACAAAATCATTTCGTAACCCAACTACTAATCTCAAAAAAAAGGAATGGGAAGCCTATGAAAGCAAAGCGGAATGCTCGATCTTTATTTACAGTACCCTTCATCTTGTTGATCTTGGCCTTAGCGGCCTGCAGCAGCGCCGGAGGGACTAACGGTGAAGGCTCGTCCAATGCGGTGAAGCCGGAGTCGTCCGATTCGCAGGATGCGTCCAAGGCAGGTGCACAAAATACAAGCGGAGGGAAGAAAGAGGGAGGCAACGTTGTAGTCCTTATCCCTCAAGATCTCGACTACCTGGACCCTCATCTTGCGGTTGCTGCGGGCACGTCCGAAGTACTGTTCAATGTTTTTGAAGGACTGCTGAAGCCTAACGAGAAAGGGGAGCTTCTCCCGGCCGTCGCCGAGTCTTATCAAGTATCGCCGGACGGTCTGACTTATACGTTCAAGCTTCGCAGCGGCGTCAAATTCCATAACGGCAATCCCGTTACTTCGCAGGATGTTAAATTTTCCTACGATCGTTTGGCCGGCACCGCTACCGGCAAGCCGCTAAATCCGGCATTCCAGGATGTGCAAGCGATCGAGGCGTCTGATGCAGGCACCGTCGTCATTACATTGAAAAAGAACAATTCTTCATTCTTGACGGCACTTACGGCAACCGTCATTCCTAAAGATTATCAAGACAGCAACAAGCTTCCAATCGGCACCGGGCCCTTTAAATTCAAAGAATACGTCCCGGGACAGCGTCTTGTCGTGGAGAAGTTTGCCGATTACTACGTGAAAGGCGTTCCCTCATTGGACAAAGTCGAATTCCGGATCATCACGGATGCCAACGCTTCTCTGGCGGCTCTTAAATCAGGCGAAGCCGACATTTATCCGCGGATCGGAAACGACCCGATTTCAACCCTGGGGGATAGCTACACCAAGCTTAGCGCACCGCAAAACCTGGTCCAGCTGATGACCTTCAACATTTCGCGGAAACCGTTCAACGATATTAAAGTCCGTCAGGCAATCAATTACGCCATCGACAAGGATGAGATCATCAAAGGGGTGGCGCTCGGCAACGGAACGAAGCTCGGCTCCAATCTCAGCCCCGTCTTGTCCAAGTACTATCAGGCCGGTCTGGAAGACACCTATAAGACGAATATCAACAAAGCCAAGAGTCTGCTTGCTGAAGCCGGCTACAAAGACGGCTTTGAAACGACGCTCTCGGTTCCGTCCAACTATCCATTTCATGTCGATACGGCCCAAGTGATCGTGCAGCAGCTGGCGAAAGTCGGCATTAAAGTGAAGATTGAACCGGTGGAATGGGCGGTATGGCTGGACCGGATTTACAAAAACCGCAATTACGATTTGACCATCATCGGACTGGACGGGAAGCTGGATCCTTACCAAATCTTGAATAAATATTTGTCCGATTCCGCGAATAACTTCTTTAACTACAAGAGCGACGAGTTCGATAAAACGCTGAAAGCGGCGGTGACGGAAGTCGACGACGCCAAACGAGTGGCGCTGTATAAACAAGTCCAAACGATTTTGTCGAATGACGCTGCCGCTGTTTATATCATGGATCCGAACCTCAATGTGGCATTGAACAAAAAGCTGGACGGATACAAGCAATATCCGCTTTACGTCCAGGATTTGTCGACGGTTTACTTGAAGGAGTAAGGACCTACGAATCAAGGAGGAGAACTTGCCTTGCCCTATCTAGTACGCAGAATCCTGACCCTCCTTTTGACCGTGTTATTCGTCGTACTTCTTACTTTTTCCGTATTTCGGATCATTCCAGGCAATCCGGCGCTGACGATTTTGGGTCCTGAAGCTTCCGACGAGCAAATTGCTTTGCTGGAAGCCAAGCTGGGGACGGACCGACCGCTGCCCGAACAGTTTGCAAGCTGGATGAGAGGTGTGGCCGGGCTCGATTTCGGCGATTCGCTTCGCTTCTCGGAGCCGGTGCTGCATCTGATCGGCAGCCGCTTTCCAGTCACCTTGTCGTTAGCGCTGCTTGCGCTGCTCCTTACGACGGTGACGGCTATCCCACTCGGGATCGCAGCCGCAAGGTCAAAGGGTAAAGCCGTGGATATCATCATTTCAATCGGTTCGCAGATCGGGCTCGCTATCCCGTCCTTCTGGATGGGCATCATCCTCATTCTCCTGTTCGCGCTCACGCTCAAATGGTTTTCGGTCAGCGCCTATGTGCCCTGGTCGGAAAACCCGCTGCTGACATTTAAATCATTGCTGCTACCTTCCGTTGCCCTGGCGCTTCCGCAAATTGCGATCGTCGTACGCTACTTGCGTACGACGATGCTGGAGCAGCTTCATCTGGATTACGTTCGCACGGCCAGAAGCAAGGGATTGAAGGAATCCACGGTGTATTACAAGCACGTGCTGAAGAACGCACTGTTGCCCGTCGTGACGATTGTCGGCATCAATTTCGGAGAATTACTGGCGGGAAGCCTTGTGGTCGAACAAGTTTTCACATTGCCGGGTCTTGGCGGCCTGCTTATCACCGGTATTGGCAACCGCGATTATCCGCTAGTGCAGGGCATGGTCCTTATGATCGCATTTATCGTCATCACGACCAATTTTATCGTTGACTTGTCCTATCGCTGGCTGGATCCGAAAATCCGCTTAAAGTAGAGGTTTGCATATGAGGACGACAAAATTAAGCTTCAGTCTCGTTGTGGGAGCCGTCTGTATAGCGGTTCTCTTTCTCCTTATGCTGGTCAGTCTGATTTACGTGCCGTACGGGGTCAATGACATGAGCATCGCAGACCGGCTGCAAGCGCCCGGCGCCGCTCACCTGCTTGGAACCGACAATTTCGGCCGGGATATTCTAAGCCGCGTTATGGAAGGAACGCAAACGGCTTTTAAGGTGGGTACGGTATCCGTCGCGATCGGGCTTACGGGCGGCCTGCTCATCGGCACGATCGCCGGTTATGTGGGCAAATGGGCCGACGAACTGTTGATGCGGTTCATCGACGCGCTTCTGGCCTTTCCGGGTGTGCTGCTTGCGCTGCTGCTCGTGTCCCTCTTTAAGCCGAGCCTGTTCCAGACGATGATCGCGATCGGGATTTTGTCCGTTCCGGCTTTTTCAAGGGTCGTGCGCAGCGGATTTCTGCACATGAAGGAAGCCGAGTTCGTGAAGGCGGCAAGAGGTATCGGAGCAGGCCATGCCAACATTATTTTCAAACAAATATTACCTAACATCCTGTCTCCGGTTGTTACGACGGCGGCATTAAGCTTCTCCACCGCGATATTGGTAGAAGCCGCGCTCAGCTACCTGGGGCTTGGAGTCCAACCGCCGGACCCAAGCTGGGGCCGGATGTTGAACGAATCGCAAAGCTATATCGGCAAAGCGCCCTGGTATGCGCTCGCCCCAGGTCTATTCATTACCGTCACCGTACTCGGCTTTAACCTGCTCGGCGACGGCATCCGAGACCTGCGTGACAAACGACAATAGAAGGTGATGAGATGGTTTCTGCAAACTCCATGCATCGGGCAGAGTTTCTTCTCGACATACGCGATCTAGAGCTGCAATTAACAACGTCCTCCCGCGAAACGCTGTCCGTCCTTGGCGGAGTTTCGCTTTCGGTGGCTAAAGGGGAGACTGTAGGTATCGTCGGGGAATCCGGCAGGGGAAAAAGCGTTCTTTCGCTCTCCATTCTCGGACTGCAGCCGAAAGCGATGCAGATCAGCGGCGGCGAAATATGGTTTCAGTCGAAGCATCCGCTGCACCGTCTCGGCCAAGAGGAGCTTCGCCGCATACGGGGGAAAGAAATTTCCATGGTGTTTCAAGACCCGATGAGCTCGCTCAATACGGCCTTTACTATAGGCAGTCAAATTGCGGAGTCATTGCGGCTTCATTTCGGATGCTCGCGTAAAGAAGCGAGGGAGCGCGCTCACGAGCTGCTCCGGGTTGTCGGACTGCCTCGTCCGGAATCGCTTCTGAATGAATACCCGCACCAGCTGTCCGGCGGCATGCGTCAGCGGGTCATGATCGCCATAGCGATTTCCGGCGAACCGCATCTGCTCATTGCCGATGAACCTACGACGGCGCTGGACGTCACGATTCAAGCGCAAATTTTGGACTTGATGCGGCAAATTCGCGAAGAGAAGGGCATGTCGATTTTGCTCATTTCTCACGATTTGGGTGTTATCGCGGATATGTGCGACCGGATTGCAGTCATGTATGCGGGACAAATCGTAGAGGAAGGCACAGCGGAAGCGGTGTTGGAAAATCCAAAGCATCCCTATACGATCGGATTGAAGCAATCCGTACCGACGCCGCAAAAGAAATATGAAAGGCTGTTTTCCATTCAAGGTACGGTTCCCGGTCTGCGGGAAAGAGGCCCGGGCTGCACATTTAACTCGCGGTGCGCACATGCGACGGATCGGTGTTTTGCGGAAACGCCGGCTTTGTACAGCATGAACGGTCAGCAATCCGTACGGTGCTTTTTGGTGCAGGAGGAAGGAGTTGCGGTTTATGGCGCCGGCTGAAGACATTGTACAGTTACAAAACATCAAGAAACATTATGCCGGCGGTTTCTGGGGAGGACAGCGGCAAACGCTGCGGGCCGTTGACGGCGTGTCCTTATCCATTCGGGCAGGTGAAACGTTAGGTCTGGTAGGTGAAAGCGGCTGCGGCAAGTCCACGGTCGGGCAATTGGCATCGCTGCTGCTTCAGGCTACAGACGGCACGCTGGTGTATAACGGAAAAGACATCACCGGCCTGAGCGGCCCGAGGGCCCGGTCCATGCGCAGACACATGCAATATGTGTTTCAAGATCCTTATACCTCTTTGAATCCGAGACTCCGGATTGGAGAACTGCTCGAGGAGCCATTGAAAATAAACCGGCTTGGAGATAGCCGGGAACGGAAACGGCAGGTCGATGACATGCTGTTGCGAATCGGACTGGACCCCTCCTACGCCCGTCATTATACACATCAATTGAGCGGCGGACAGAGACAGCGGATCGGCATAGCCAGGTCGCTGATGCTGAAGCCGGAGTTTCTCGTATTGGATGAGCCGGTTTCCGCATTGGACGTATCCGTACAGTCGCAAATCCTGAACCTGCTGAAAGATTTGCAGCGGGAGCTGAACTTGACGTATTTGTTCATATCGCATGATCTGAATGTCGTACATTATATGAGCGACAGGGTAGCCGTCATGTATCTGGGCAAAATTGTGGAAATCGCGGAGGTCGAAGACTTGTACGCCAATCCGCTTCATCCTTATACCAAAGCGTTAGTATCGGCCATACCGTCCGAAAATCGCAGAGAAAAAAGGGAACGGATCATCCTGAAAGGGGATATACCAAGCCCGCTCGATATCCCGAAAGGATGCGCGTTTCAAACCCGCTGCGTCCATGCGCATGAACGATGCAGTACGGAAGCTCCGGTGCTCACCGGTATTCGCGAAGGCCACTTCGTCAGCTGCCACCTATACACCTGACATAGAGGAGAACAAAAATGAGGATAGGCATATTGTCCGACCTTCATGTGGACAAAAACAATGACGACGAATTCGGAACTGTTCAAGAAGCGTTGTGTAGTGCCGCATCGGCAACGAATACGGACCTGCTCATTGTGGCTGGAGATATTTCAAACAATTACGTGCAAACATTAAACGTGTTAGAGGAAATCGAGGAACGGGCGGGCATTCCATGTTTGTTTGTGCCGGGAAATCATGACATTTGGAATCTGGAACACCCGGAGTTAAGCACCGCCTATATTTATGAAGAGCTTCAACGCCATGAGCGGAATTTGTCCAAAGGAGCGTATGCGATCAACGATGAATGGATCGTGCTCGGGGACACCGGCTGGTATGACTTTTCTTACGGCAGCGAGCGTTTCGAGCCGGAGCAGTTTCGTGCGATGACGTACGGGAATCGAACATGGAAGGACAAATTATACGTGAATTGGGGCAGTACACCCGAGCAGATAACCGACCATTTCTATGACAAGCTCCAAAAGCAGCTTGAAGCCTGCGGCGGCAAAAAGGTCATTCTCGTGACGCACGTGGTGAATCACGATCAATTTACAGTACCGATGCCGCACAAGGACTGGGACTATTTCAACGCATTTTTGGGAAGCGAGCGCTATCAAGCATTGATCCGGAGTTATAGCCGCTCTGTCAAATATGCCGTTTGCGGACATGTTCATTACCGAAAAAAGATATCCATCGGCTCCACGCAGTTCATTTGCAATTGTCTGGGCGATAAGAAGGAATGGCTGCATTCCAAGCGGGCGTATGAGGAAGTATCAAAGTCTTACGTTACTATCGACATTTAAACCTGTAGCATCGGCCAGCTTTATAAATGAGGCTGAAGTCGACCAGGCCATGAGGAAAAAAAGGCGAACGTTCCCCGTCCGAGCGGGTGGAGCGATCGCCTTTTTCCGTTGCTTTTAGAAGGGAATTATCCTATAAGAAAGCAAAAAGCGCCTTGACAGCAAAATAGAAAGATGTTAAGTTTTATACACCATAATTCCAATAGGAATTGAAGGTTCGACCAGACAGCTGGAGACCAACACGTTTTGATGTTGTGTTTCCTGCTGTCTTTTTTTGTGAAAAAAATGTGAGCTGCATGTCATCAAGAATACGGTATGGAAAGAGGAGAAAGCTATGCATTCAGAAGCCAGACAGATGCATCTAGGAGCCTTCTTATATTATGTCGGGCATCACCTCGCTGCCTGGAGACACCCGGGTGCGAAATCTAATGGAATCATGGACCCGAAATTTTATAAGGAATTGGCCCAAACGGCGGAACGGGGAAAGTTCGATATGATTTTTCTCGCCGATAATGTCGTAGTCCCCAACGATACGGCCGTATCTTATACCGCTTCCGTGAAGCCGGAGCCGATTACTTTATTATCCGCACTCTCGGCGGTGACGGAGTATATCGGTTTAGCGGCAACGGTAACAACAACCTATACAGAACCTTATCATATAGCCCGGATGTTCGCGTCTTTAGATCATCTGAGTGGCGGACGCGCAGCTTGGAATGTGGTCACATCGGCTTATTCTACAGAGGCCTACAATTTTAGCAAGGAGAAACACCCGGATCACGGATTGCGGTACCAGCGGGCCAAGGAATACATTGATGTCGTCAAGAGCTTATGGGACAGCTGGGAAGACGATGCCTTGGTCATCGATAAAGAATCTGGAATTTTTGCGGACTCCAGCAAAATTCACGCGATTGATTACGAAGGTGAATTCTTTTCGGTGCGCGGTCCCCTTAATGTTTCCCGTACGCCGCAAGGGAGACCCGTTATCATTCAGGCAGGCTCCTCCGGAGCGGGAAAAGAACTCGCCGCACAAACGGCGGAAGTTATTTTTACTGCGCAGCAAACACGCGAAGAAGCAGAGGCGTTTTATTCCAGCGTGAAAAAACAATTAATTCAATACGGCAGATCCGCAGATGAAGTGAAAATTATGCCGGGTGTCTTCCCTATTATCGGCTCCACGCTTAAAGAGGCCAAGGAGAAGGAAGCCAATCTTCAGGAACTCGTTCATCCGATGGCCGGCGTGGGTCTTTTATCAGACCTTATGGATCACGATTTGTCGGTATATCCGCTGGACGGCCCGCTGCCTGAATTTGCCGAAACAAACGGCGGTAAAAGCAGGTTCGATCTTTTAGTCAATTTGGCCAAAAAAGAAAACTTAACGATAAGGGAACTGAGCTTGCGCATAGCCGGAGCCCGCGGTCATCGGACCCTTGTGGGTACGCCCGAAATGATAGCGGATCAACTGGAAGAATGGTTCGTAAACGGAGCAGCCGACGGTTTCAATATCATGCCTCCGTATTTACCGGGGGGCTTGGATGAGTTTGTAAATACGGTCATTCCCGTCCTTCAACAAAGAGGATTGTTCAGAACGGAATACGCAGGACGGATGTTAAGGGATCACCTGGGACTTGCTAAACCGCAAAATAAATTTAGTAAAAGTGCAGTCCTATAAGAAGCGGAAAGGAATGCTTGCTTTGTCAGAAAAATCCCTCCGAGTTGAAAAGGTCAGTAAAACTTTCCAAACCGAAAAAGGTCCACTGTCCGTATTGAAAGATATTAACCTGGAAATCGGTCAGGAGCAATTTATAGCGATTATCGGACCGAGCGGCTGCGGAAAGAGCACACTTCTTAAAATTATAGCCGGTCTGGATAACGATTATGAGGGCGCCGTATATTTGGGAGAAGAAAAAGTGAACAGCGCCAGTATCGAGAAGGGGTTCATTTTTCAAGAGCATCGGCTTTTTCCGTGGCTGACGGTGGAGCAAAATATTGCTGCGAATTATTCCTTAAAATCGGCCGATATCCGCAGAAAAGTTGACGAACTGCTGGAATTGACACATCTCAAAGGATTTGAAAAGTCGTATCCTAGAGCACTTTCCGGAGGGATGTCCCAGCGTGTTTCCATTGCTCGCGCTCTACTGAGAGAGCCTCAGGTGCTGCTGCTGGATGAGCCTTTCGGCGCGTTGGACGCTTTTACAAGAACCCATATGCAGGAGGCCATTCTGGAAATTTGGGAAAACAAAAAGACAACGATGGTTTTAGTGACTCATGATATCGATGAGGCGGTATTTGTGGCCAATAAAATTGTCATTATGGGAGCCAAACCGGGTGTCATCCGTGACGTCATCCCAAACCATCTTCCTTATCCTCGGAAAAAAGCAAGCGAAGCTTTTCAAAATTTCCGCCTGAAGGTATTGAAGGAATTCGAGAGATGGGAAAGCTTTGCTTTGGTCGAAGGAGCAGGAATTTAAATAACGGGGGAAAGAGAAATGAAACCAAACAAATGGATTGTACTCTTGCTATCTTTACTTGTCATGGCTTCTCTCGCAGGTTGCGGAACCAAAACGAGTAACACAGACGGACAAAACTTAACGGTTAATATTGGCTATATTAAAAATGTAGCTCCTTCCTATTTGGCAAAAGAAAAGGGGTTCGTCGAGAAGCAGTTTGCTGCAAAGGGGGCAAAAGTCAACTGGGTTGAGTTTCAGACAGGGCCCGAAGAATTCGAAGCTCTGTCCGCCAATCACATTGATTTTCTGGCATGCGGCAATACGCCGGTCATTGTGGCTCAAGCAGCAGGGATAGACTTTAAAATCATTTCCTTATATAGTAGCGGTTTGAAAAACAATGTGCTGCTTCTGCCTAAAGATAGCCCCATCACAAGCATTCAGGAATTAAAAGACAAAAAAATAGCGGTTGCCAAAGGCAGCACCTCTTACAATCTGATTTACCGGGCCCTGGATCAAGCCGGGCTGCAGCCGTCCGATGTGAAATTAATTCAATTGGCCCCTTCCGAAGCGAAGCCTGCCTTCGAGAACGGTACGGTAGATGCATGGGGAATTTGGGAGCCGTTCATCAGTACGGAGCAAGCTACCGTCGGAGCGAAAATATTGGTATCGGGCGAAGATCTCAAGATGCCGAGTCCGAACTTTACCGTAGCCAGCACCAAATTTGCGAAAGACCATCCGGAATTCGTAGAGCTGTATTTAAAAGCGCTGGACGAAGCCGTTGCCTGGCAGACCCAAAACCAAAACGAGGCCGTAGATCTGTATGCCCAAGTGCTCAAATTGGATAAAGCCATTGTGGCCAATATCGTGAAAAATACGGATTTCCGAAATGATCCGGTGTCGGATGATTATATCAAAGAACATCAAAAAACGGCGGACACTCTTTACGATCTTGGTGGAGTCAAAAACAAGGTCGAGGTCGCAAAAGTTATTGACAATACGTTTATTACGAGGGCAAAGCAGGAAACTAAAACAAATTAGTGGGTGGGAAAATGAAGCCATTTCTTTCAGTCTTGATGGCAGGAACAAAATCCAGACCCGAAAAGATCAATCCTGAATCGGGTTCCAGCGGGACAGTCAGAAATAAATCTCTAAGCGCAAGTATAATCAGAGGGCTCTCGTTGCCGGTTTTAGTAATTATCATTTGGCAATTAGCCGCTTATTTCGAAGTCGTCTCCAGTACGATTCTACCTTCTCCCATTCAGATTGCTAAAGCGTTTTGGGAATTGATTGTTTCCGGAGAATTGATCAGCCATTTGAATGTCAGTTTATATCGCGCTTTCTTGGGTTTTCTGCTTGGCGGCTCGCTCGGACTCCTATCCGGCATATTAGCGGGATTGTTTCGGAAGTTCGAAGAAACGATTGATCCGTCCGTGCAAATGTTAAGAACGATTCCGCATCTCGCCATAACCCCGCTTTTTATTCTTTGGTTTGGAATCGGAGAAACATCGAAGGTACTGCTTATTGCGCTGGGAGCTTATTTTCCGCTATACATCAATACCTTTACCGGGATACGCGGGGTGGATTCAAAGTTGTTCGAAGTCACCAAAGTGCTGGAATTCAGTAAATGGAAGCTCGTTTCAAAACTGATTGTCCCTGCGGCCTTGCCTAATATTTTATTGGGTTTACGGCTATCGATCGGTGTTTCCTGGCTAGGCTTGGTCGTGGCGGAATTAATGGGATCCAGTGAAGGCGTAGGCTACATGATTAATGACGCCAGACAATTCTCCCAAACGGCCGTCGTCATCGTAGGCATCCTCATATTTGCGATTGTCGGTAAACTATCCGACTCGTTCGTTCGCTTTTTGGAGAAAAAATTGTTGAAGTGGCGGGATAGTTATTCCGGATAAACAGGTTGATGAAACGCATGAATCACCGTGACCGGCACCTCTCTTTCAGAGGTGCTTTTCCTTTATTCGGACTGTCATAAGCATCCTTCGGGATTCGTATAATTAAACAATTGGAGGTAAACGGTTAGTACTAAAATTTGACAGGCGAGAAGGGAGCGGAAATCTTTGGGAACGATAGGCAGAAGCATTCCAAAAAAAGAGTCGTTCGACAAGGTGATGGGTACGGCTCTATATACCGGGGATCATCTCGATAACCGAATGCTGTACGCGCGCATGGCGATAAGTCCCTTTGCACATGCCCTAATTTTGGGCATAGACACGAGCGCGGCTTGGCAGGTTCAAGGGATTCGTGCTATTTTGACCGGGGAATGCAGCGAAGTACTGACCGGAGAAGAGATTCGAGACCGTCCGATAATAGCGAAAGATCGGGTTCGTTTTTTCGGAGAAACCGTTGCTGTCGTAGTAGCCGATACCGAAGTGCAGGCGAAGCGTGCCGCGGATTTAATCCGGGTACGGTACGAGCCGCTGCCGGTTGTCAACTCTCCCATGGAAGCTCTGCGGAAGGACGCTCCGCTCGTTCACGAAAGGCTGGGTGAGTATACAAAGGCAGAGGGGGTGGTCTCCATTCCCGGCACCAATATCGCCAGCCTCATTAAAATCCGCAAAGGAGACATGAACAAGGGGTGGAGGGAAAGCGAAGTCATCCTCGAGAACACCATTTCGTTTATGCCCTCGGATCATGCAGCGATGGAAACACGAAGTGCCATTGCTGAGATCAGGCCGGACGGCTACATTCACATCGAGTCGTCAACGCAGGCCCCTTTTGCCGTCAAAAAATTTATGGGCCTATATTTCGGCTTCGATCCCGGCTGGATCGTGGTCAAAACACCGCTGGTCGGAGGCGCTTACGGCGGTAAAGCGGCGATTCAGTTGGAGCTTGTTGCCTATTTGGCTTCCCGGGCGGTCGGAGGCCGAAAAGTCAAAATTATCAATACCCGAGAGGAAGACATGGTTACCTCCCCGGTTCATATAGGGCTTGATGCCACCGTCCGGCTGGGCAGCAATCTGGCAGGGAAAATTACCGCGGCGGAAATTGTCTACCGGTTCGATGGTGGCGCCTACGACGACAAATCCAGTGACGTTGCAAGAGCGGCTGCGCAGGACTGCTCGGGGCCTTATGCGATCGAACATCTCTATTGTGACTGTCTGACTATCTATACCAATCATCCATATGCTTCGGCCTTTCGAGGTTACGGACATGCTGAGCTTACTTTCGCGATGGAAAGAGCGCTGGACGCGCTGGCCGACAAACTCCAAATGGATCCGTGGGAGCTTCGCATGCGGAATATAGCCGTGCCGGGCGATTCTGCTCCGACGCGGGATGTACTTACGTCCAGCAATCTGGGGGATCTTACGACTTGTATGCACCGGCTTCGCACGCTAGCAGGCTGGGATGATTGGAAGGTGATGCAGGTGAACGCGAATACAATCCGGGCCAAGGGCATCAGTTGCTTTTGGAAAAACTCATCGATGGATCCCAATGCAAGCTCGGGCGCTATTATCTCTTTCAATTCCGACGGCAGCTTGAATCTGGAGACCGGGGTCGTGGAGATCGGAACTGGCACGAAAACGGTGCTGGCCCAGATGCTCGCGGAGCGGATGAAAATGAATCCGGAGAGGATTCACGTCAAGTTCGAGGTGAATACGGAAATAACACCGGAGCATTGGAAGACGGTTGCGAGCCGCGGAACTTTCCTGGCCGGCCGTGCGGTTCTTAAGGCGGCGGACGACGCGATCCGTCAACTGCTCGAGATCGCGGCTTGTGTGCTGCGGGCCGATCCGGATGACCTTGAGCTCGGATGGGGTAAAGTGATGGCCAAGGCTGATCCCTCCATCCAAATCGAGGTCAAAGACATCTGTTACGGTTACACGTATCCGAATGGAAATTCCATTGGCGGCCAAATTATAGGGCGAGGTCACTACATCCAACGGCGGATGAATAACCTTGACCCACAAACCGGGGAGGGAACGCCCGGACCAGAATGGAACGTTGGGGCCCAAGCGGTGGAGATCGAGCTCGACACGAGGGATTATTCATACAAGCTGCTGAAGGCGATTTCCGTTAATGACGCCGGCAAAGTGTTGAATCCAAAAGCGGCTTTAGGCCAGATCATGGGTGCGATTTCCATGGGGCTCAGCTTTGCGAACCGTGAAACGTTTGTATTCAGTGATCAGGGAACCGTCGATAATCCTACGCTCCGTGATTACAATCTGATCCGTTACGGCGAAAACCCCGAATATATCGTGGAGTTCATCGAGAATCCGTGTCTGGATGGACCGTTCGGTGCCCGAGGGCTCGGTGAGCACGGACTCATCGGGATGCCAGCCGCGCTCGCTAGTGCGCTTTCCCGGGCCGCCGGGGTCCAGCTAAATCGGTTGCCCCTTTTCCCGGAACGGATTTGGAGAACAAAAATGGGGGAGCCGCATGATACCTTATAATTTCGAATATTATCGGCCTGCCACTCTCCACGAAGCCGTCAGTCTTTTTCAGCAGTTGGATGCTCATGATAAGAGCCCCCTATATTATTCCGGCGGAACTGAAATCATCACACTGGGAAGAATCAACCAGGTTTACACAGGGGCAGTTATTGATCTGAAGCAAATCCCGGAATGCCGCATGCTTGCGGTCCTTGAGCAAAAGATGGTTCTCGGATCTGCTTTGACTCTATCCGAGCTTCACGATTCCCGAGTGTTTCCTCTACTTGGGGAAACGGGGGCCGGCGTTGCCGACCGAACCTCAAGAAACAAAATTACATTTGGCGGGAATATTTGCGGACGATTCATTTACAAGGAAGCGGTGCTGCCTCTGCTGTTGACGGACAGTGAAGTGAGGATCGCTGGTCCCACCGGATTTAGGCAAGTACCAATCGGTCAAGTGTTTGACCGTACCCTGAAGCTGAGTAGGGGAGAGTTTCTCGTTCAAGCGCTCACCGAAGTCAGCTATATAGGTATGCCTTATGTGACGGTGAAAAAGCGCAAAGTGGCTTCTATTGATTATCCGCTGGTGACTGTCACCGCTCTCCGGTCAGATTCGGGGATTCGTGTTGCTTTTAGTGGCGTCTGTTCCTTCCCATTCCGGTCCGCTGCCGTCGAAGAAATATTAAACCGGCGCGAGATTCCTTTGGAGGACCGAATCAATCAGGCGGCGGATCAATTGCCCGCGCCGATCCTCAGTGATATAAAAGGCTCGGCGGCTTACCGCAAGCTAGTTTTGAAAAATACGCTGCACGATACAATAAGGACATTGGGAGGGGGATGACATGTCAAGTAATGACTTTTATGCGGTAATGCTTAACCTGAATGTGAACGGGGAGCTGCGGACCGCAACCGTCCGACCGGCGGATCTTCTTTTGGACGTTCTGCGGGAATCGTTCGGTCTGACCGGTGCAAAGCCTGGCTGCCGGAATGGGGATT
Organism: Paenibacillus sp. JCM 9796; assembly: GCF_055379675.1. Lineage (NCBI taxonomy): Bacteria > Bacillati > Bacillota > Bacilli > Caryophanales > Paenibacillaceae > Paenibacillus > Paenibacillus sp. JCM 9796. The sequence goes on along the minus strand of NZ_AP043723.1, from coordinate 1,240,644 downwards.
GCGGTACTTGTACGGTGCTCCTAGACGGTTCGCCGATGAAATCGTGTCTGATGCTTGCGGTGGAAACGGCGGGAAAAAAGGTTACGACTGTTGAAGGTCTAAAAGACACTGCCGTCCAAAGAGCCTTTGTCGAAAAATTTGCTTTTCAGTGTGGATACTGCACCCCAGGATTTATCATGAATATTTATGCGCTGACCCAAACTTATCCCGAAGCCGACGAGGAAACGATCAAAGATTGGCTGCAATCTAACATTTGCCGTTGCACAGGTTATGAGGAAATTCGGGAGGCCGTCCAATCCGTCTTGAACCGGAGACTTTTGTCGATGGACCAGAACCATCTGTAGAATAGAGTGCCGACTCATAAAACGCTTATTCTACAAGTCCAAGCTCTAAATAATCATGTTGAATCATAACTCCATCCACAGGAAGGGATTTAGCCAACCAAACGACGACTCTTCGTATGATCGCCGGCCTGCAAGTTCCTTCATCCGGATCGATCTTGTTGGACAATCGGGATTTGACGTTTGTGCCGCCTCGGAATCGGTTCAGCTGAGCGGCTATATGGACTGATTTCCCGCCCAATTATCCGGAGGGCAGCAGCAGCGCGTCGCTTTGGTCAGAACGCTCGTCCTGAAGCCGCCGCTCGTGCTGTTCGATGAGCCGCTTAGCAATCTGGACGCCAAGCTGCGGCAAGCTCTAGGCATAGAAATCCGCTCGTTACAGAAGGAGTACGGATTTACCGGCATTTTCGTAACGCACGATCAAGCCGGCCGATCCGTTTGTGGCTAATTTCGTGGGCGAATCCAATCCGGTGCAAGTATCCGGGGCGGAGGAGGAGCACGGGCGATGGCGGATGAAATTGGCGGGGGACCAGACCATTGCGGCGGAGAGGACTGCCGGACAGCAGACGCCGACCTACGCAATGGTTCGTCCGGAAGCCGTCGAAGTGCTGCCCGGGGGAGTGGAAGCCCGGCCTGCGGGGGCTCGGATGGTTACAATTCGTTGTCCGGCACGGTTTCGTTCATCCATTATACCGGCGCTTCCTACTTGATCGGCGTTGTCATTGAAAAGCTGGACAAGCATTTTACGGCCAGGATGCAGTACGCAACGAAAGAGACCGGCCTGCGGGTTGGCGGGCAGGCGATCGTACGCTGACCGGTAGAGGCGACTCTGTTATTTTAAATGTACGATCCTTGAGTGGCTGCCGCTGGGCAGCCTTTTTGCATTCCTGCGTTTCGGATACCGGGAACCCCACGAATGACTTCCTGTCTCAATGACTGAAAAACACAATTTGAATAAAAAACAACACGGCGAACGCATAAAAAATCGGATGAACGTCTTTCCTTTTACCACGAACAAGCTTTAAGATCGGATAGACGATGAACCCGATGCCGATTCCCGTAGCAATGCTGTAGGTTAGCGGCATCAGTACAACAATAAGAAAAGCAGGGAAGGCTTCCTCCAGATCGTGCCAATCAATTTTCCGCAAGACATTCATCATGAGAAAACCGACAATAATTAATGCCGGAGCTGTTATCGCAGGAATATTGGCAAGCACGGCAACCGTCGGCGAGAAGAATAGCGTAAGCGCAAGCAGCACGCTGACGGTTACAGCGGTGAGACCCGTTCGCCCGCCTACGGCAACTCCGGAGCTGGACTCAATATAAGCGGATGTCGGACTTGTTCCGAGGAGAGCGCCGGCGGTTGTGCCTATGGCGTCTGCAACGAGCGCCCCCCGTGAACGCGGGAATTTATTATCCTTCAGCAGTCCGGCTTGCTCCGCAACCCCCAGCATCGTTCCCGTCGTATCGAACAGCGTAATCAGCAAAAAGGTAAACACAACCGCATATAGACCGTTTGTAAACACCCCGGCGATATCTAACTGGAAGGCCGTTGCCGCAAGTCCGGTCGGCCAAGATACCCAAGCATCCGGAAAATGAAGCAGCCCCAGGAACCAAGCCAGAATTGCGGTGATCAGCATGCCCACAAAAAGAAATCCTTTAACCTGATAAGCCATGAGGATAAGGGAAACAGCCAGTCCGATAATCGTTAACATCGTCATGGGTTCCTTCAAATTCCCAAGGGTGATTAAGGTGGCCGGAGAATCGACAATAATTTTAGCGTTTTGCAGCCCGATAAACGTGATAAATAAGCCGATGCCCGCCGTAATGGCATGTTTCAGGCTTGAAGGAATCGCATCCAGCAGCATATAGCGGAACGAGGTCAGCGATAACAGCACAAACAAGATCCCCGCCACAAATACGGCGCCAAGCGCAACTTGCCATGAAACGCCGCCGCCCCCCACAACACTAAAGGCAAAGTAAGCGTTCAACCCCATGCCTGGCGCTATCACGATCGGGTAGTTGGCAAATACCCCGATAATCAGCGTTGCGACAATGCTCGCGAGCACTGTCGCAATGAACACACCATGGAAATCCATCCCCGCCTTGCTCAGAATGCCGGGATTCACAATAACGATGTATACCATCGTTAAAAATGTAGTGACACCGGCCATCAGCTCGGTCGAAATCGATGTGCCTCGTTCTTCCAACTTAAACAAGCTCTTCATTCATCTCGCCTCCAATTTAAATAGGACAGGGTTGCTCCAGCCTCATCACAGACAATCGAGCATTGCCTTATCCATTCTCTCCTTACTTGGGATCGCTTAGTAATGTGGAAAAAATAAAATCCTGACTGCGAATATAGGATAGCAGATACACGTATCCCATATTCGTAGTCAGGATTCTTTGGCTCCTTGTAGAAACCCTCAAACCATATTATTGAGGATATACGAACTTGTCTGTCATTTCATTCAATTGATCCTTCCATAGATTAAATGACGGATATACCCGGTGTCAATGTTTTTCTCATATTTTTTCGTAAATTTCCGAACACTTCACAACAATTAGACTAATACGTTCGGTTTTTACGATGTTTGTTGAAATGAGAGAAACCCATGCCTTAACAAGGCACAGGTTTCTCGATTCGGCTTTCGTTCTAGAACGGGAAATCCCGATATTCCCGCTGGACCGATACCCACTTCCGGGTTGTAAATTCCTCAAAGATCCATTCTCCGTTAAATCGGCCGAGACCGGACGCTTTTTCACCGCCGAAAGGAGCGTTAGGATCGTCATTGATGGTCTGATCATTCACGTGGGCCATGCCGCTTTCAATGTGACGGGCAAACTCGATGCCTCGTTCCAAATCGCTGGTGAAAACGGAGGCCGATAGTCCGTACGGCGTATCATTCGCTAGGGCGAGCGCTTCTTCTTCGGTATCAAACGGAATAATCGTGGCTACGGGGCCGAAAATTTCGGTTTGAGCCAGGGTACTGTCATTTTTCGCATCAGCGAATACAAACGGCGTCAGCACATTCCCAATTCGTTGTCCTTCCAGCACCAAACGCGCTTCTGTTTTCCCTGCTTCAATGACGTTCAGCACCTTTTGCATCTGTTTTTCATTAATAATCGGCCCGATAAAGACGTTGGGATCGACGCTAGGATCGCCGTACGGAATTTTTTGCGCCCTTTCTACAAAACTGCTGACGAATTGATCGTAAAGGGAGCGATGCACGAAGATCCGATTCGTAATCATACAAATTTGTCCTTGGTGAAAAAACTTGCCGAAGAGCGCTGCGCTTAACGCTTTCTCCAAGTCGGCGTCTTCCAGCACCACGAAGGGGCTGTTGCCGCCAAGCTCGAGTGACACGCGTTTTAAGTTTCGGCTTGCCACTTCTCCGACGTGGCGGCCGACTGCAGTCGAACCGGTGAAGGATATGACTTTCGGAACAGGGTGCGCGATAAAGTAATCGCCAATATCGGCAATATCCACGGTGAGGACATTCAGCACGCCTTTAGGGAGACCGGCTTCTTCAAAAATTTCGGCAATGACGAGACCGCCGGAAACGGCAGTTTGAATATCGGGCTTCAATACGACGGCATTTCCCGTCGCGATAGCCGGAGCTACGCTGCGCATGGACAGCACGAGTGGAAAATTAAACGGTGAAATGACGCCAATGACGCCAACCGGAACGTGGTAGATCAAATTTTCCTTACCCGGAATGACGGACGGATTGACTCGCGGATTCGTCATCAGTTCGGGATACTGCGCTGCGGCCCGAATGATGCCTGCGCTATTTTTAATTTCAATTTGGGCTTTGGCCATAGAACTTCCTGTTTCCTTGATCATGATGGCCGCTACTTCATCTTTTCTTTGTTCAAGCAGTTCCGCAGCACAACAGAGGTTTCTTTCCATGCCTTCTGCGCTTCTTTGGCCGCGGAGTAAGCTTCGTCCACATCCGTTTCATTTCCAAGAATGAAGGTGGCGACGACTTCATTGTTGTATGGATTCAGATCCTGATACGTTTTACCGCTCGACCCGTCCTTCCAAACCCCCGCGATAAACTGTTTGCCGTATGATTTCGAAATAGCCAGACTCATAGACCTGTCCTCCTTCATAAGGTTTGAGCGTTTTTCGTTCCAGTTATTCGTTCAATATGTATGCAGCGATATGTCTTTTATGAATCGACATTCATTTATTGCCAGCGATAAGTTCATTCGTTGAAGACGCCTGACAAGGGGAATGGCAGAAGAAGGCAGGATAATACTCAAATATGTAATCGCTTACAAACTGATTTGCATATGATCGGGTAAACGGTTCTTTGATCCACTTATCCTCGTCTCATCCTCCTTATTGAAATTTTGGTATTTGACTCCCGTTTCAAACTATTCGACATGGTGTTAATGAAACAACTTGATAGGACTATGTTACCATGGGAGTATATTCCAATTCAATACCAATATTCCAAATGCTGTCCACATCCGTAACGTATAAAATCATTCGCCGCTGTTCCCGGCTCGCGGATCGGTTACGCCCGCCGCAACCGATGGGAGCACGTTGATCGGGTTGGCCAGCAGCTATGCGGACGCATTCGAGGCATTACGGGGCAGGGCTTGTTCCGTTGCAAACTTCGTTGCTGCTGAGCAAGATTATTTCCTGATATCCTGTTTCAAGGACCGGACCTGCGGGTTATATAGAATGAAGGGGAGGTATGCTATGCCTGCAAGTTATGATCAGGCCATTATGATTTAAGGATGTCGTTTTCTCAAGTAAAACAAGTGCCATCTTAAATAAATCATACCGAATAGGTAGAAGGGGACGGAGTACCATAGCTTCCACCCTTTATATATCAGGTAACCGGTTAAAATCGACAAATATTCAAAAGGAATGGAAATGAGTACGACTCCTATCAGATAAAAAAAGAAGTGCTGCACTTTTTTGGGCATAAAATTGAGGAAAATAAGGCCTATAGAAGGAGGCAGTAACGCTTGAAGGGGGAGATCGGCAAAATTCAACGTAGGCTCAACAAAATTATACAGATCCAAAATGAAACCGAATGAGAGATCGGTGTAAATGGTTAAGGCAGCCATCCAACCCCATGTGATATAAGCTGGTCAATAACATTTTAAACAACAAATACCGGTTATAAACGGCAGTCGGACAAAAAATTTGACAGGACCCTCATGATTGCTGTGAAAAAGTATAAATAATTGATTAAGCGCTGGATAAAATATGATTCGTTATATTGTAGGGTATGGAAATATTAGGTATAGTAGAAGTACAGATGAAGTCAACGACAAACGGCAAAATCATCGAAAGATGATGACGCAAAGCTATAGGGGCTAATTTGGACGAAGTCCAGAACGCTTGCCAGCTGCCGAAATGACGCCCGTTGACCATTGTGGATTAACGGAGGAGGAAATCGATGTTGGGAAAAGTAGACATGGAAGTTCAGCAGCTGGTTGATATGCTGCATCTCGATGTAGAGGAAATACTTCGTCAATTTCATTTTACCTTCGAAGGCAACCGATTAACGGAAGCAGAGTCTATTCGCTTTATTATGTATCTGAGAGAGGAACTGGAAAAAAAGAACGACCCGCAAAGGTGACCGGAAACGGTCGCCTTGTTATTTGAAATGATCCTTTATTTCTTCAGAGTCTTTGTCTGTCATAACGGCTGCAAGCAGCTGTTCGATATCAAGCCCGAGTTCAATCCCGACTTTAATGATGTCTAATTCAGCGGCTACTAATTGGAAGTTTGAGCTATGCGGCACGATGATCATGACCTCCTGTAAACCTGTTTATATAGTACTATTATAATGGAATAACGGGAAAAAGCTGTCGAAGAATGGCTGTACAAATCTAAAAAAAATCTGATCTTTATTTGACGCAAGTCTTCGCCTCTCGAAGTCCGCTCCCTGATCCTTTCAGTATGCTCCGTATGGAAGCCCAGCCTGAGCCGCTCCCAAGCAAACCATTGCGATAGAAAAGCTCGCCCCGTAGTCCGTCTGCATTTTAATGTCGGCACGTCTTTATCTATCAATCAAGGCGCCCGTCACAGCTCCCATTGGAGGGCGCTTCCGGCCGTTCTTCGGTATCTTTGCTTAATCCCCATGCTCCTGGATACGGTGCCGCGCAATGGAGTTAGCGGATCTGGAGGTTGCAAGGTCTAAGGACTTTGTAGCCTTCTTTTTATTTCGCAGGCAAATCAACACAATATAGTATAATTTAAACTCAATTTCGATGAATTGTTTAATAATGGGAAAGAACCTATGATTAGGCTACAGGTGTTGGATTGAAGAATGAAAGCGCTGTATGGGTTTGGCGGAAATAAACGTTATTCATTTAAACATTGACAGAATAAAATGTAATAAAATAAAATAATATTAGATACAAAACAATAATAAATGAAAGGTTATAGGTGATATGATATGAAAGCGCAATTAGTTCCCATGTACTTCAAGTCCGAAAGAAATAAAGAATTTGATGACCAGGTAAACAGGTTAAGAGAGATGCTGGCCGAGGAAGCCGAAATTTTAGAGCCAGTCGCGCTCGGCTCACCAATTCCCGAAGCGGATGCCGTTATTTTTCCGCAATTGGTGGGAGAAGCTTATCGAGAAATCGAACAGCTGAAAAAAATCAATAAGCCATTTCTGATTGTAACGTCGGAATTTGGAACGGTTGCGATGTGGGACTGGGAAATTATAACATTTTTTAAAGCGGAAGGTATCGAGACATTTGCTCCATATAGTCTTGATCTAACGAAAACCATTTGCCGGACTTTGGCTGTCAAAAGCCAGATGAGAGAGACGAAGTTTCTTATTTTTCAAGACAATCCGGGCGACGGGATGCAGGCTAGTATTTTCAAGCGTTTCTTTTGGTGGGAAGAAGAGTGTATCCGGCGAATCAAAGATAAATTCGGGATTACCGTCGTGAAAAAAAGCTTTAAGAAGCTTGCCCAGGATGCCAAAGATATTCCGGACACGGAAGCGGAACAGGTTCTTAAGGCATGGAATCATCATACGGAAGGCGTTGCACCCAGGGCGCTAAAAAACGCTGTGAAAATGTATATCGCTGTCAAGCAGGAAATTGAACTCGATGAAACGATCCGGGGTGTAGGCATGAACTGTCTGAACGAATCGTTCTATTCGGATACGACGCCTTGCATGACATGGAGCATGCTGTATGAAGAAAAAGGAGTCATGTGGGCTTGTGAAGGCGATATCATGTCGCTGCTTAACAAATTTATTCTACATAAGTCCTTGAAGGCGCCTGTCGTGATGAGTAATCTATACCCTTTCCTGGCTGGAATGGCAGCTATCAAGCATGAAAAGATAGACCAATTTCCTAATGTCGAAGAGCCTGAAAATCATATTCTGGTCGGCCATTGCGGCTATTTTGCTTGTATGCCCAGATCGTTTGCGTCAGAGTGGACATTAAGGCCGAAGGTGCTGGGTATCGTGGATGATCAGGCAACGGCCATCGACGCGCGTTACCCGATCGGTGAAATTACGATTGCGGAACTGCATCCAACACTTGGAAAAATGCTGGTCGTCGAAGGCGCCCTGAAGGAATACGTCGGATATCCCGGTTCGGACTGCAGGAATGGCGCATTGATTCAAATTAACGACGGTCACAAACTGATGAATGCGCTTTATTCGCACCACGGCATATTGATTCCGGGACATAAAAAGGTAGAGATGGATATGGTGCTTCGCGTGTTGGATATGCAGATCGAAGAAATCTAATTTTTATAAAAAATAGTGATTGACTAACAAATGACAATAAAATATAATAAAAACAAGAAAACAATAAGTAAAAATAAGATATAACGATAAAAGAGAACAGAGACGAACGCATTCGGAAAGGATGAATGAGAAGATGCTAGCAGCTATGTTGTATGGCCCCAAAGATTTGCGGCTGGAGGAAATTGCAGATCCGGTAATAACCGAGAATGAAGTGTTACTGGAGGTAAAGAAGGCTGCCATTTGCGGTACGGATGTCCGAATGTTTAATAACGGCTACGCCGGCATCAGCAGTGCTACGCCAAGAATTTTAGGACATGAGATGGCAGGTGTTATTAAACAGGTTGGAAAAAACGTAAAGAAGTATGAGCCTGGCATGAGAGTGACCGTGGCTCCTAATATGGGCTGCGGGATGTGCAGGCAGTGTGTAAGCGGCAATACTCATTTATGCAAGGAATATCAAGCCCTTGGCATCAATATTCATGGAGGCTTTACCCAATACGTGAAAATTCCCGAATCAGCGGTAAGGCAGGGGAACATTTGCGCGTTGGCGGATCATGTATCTTTCGAAGAAGCGGCTCTCGTTGAGCCTTTGGCATGTGTGTACAACGGGTTCCTGAAGGTGGATATTAAACCCGGGGATCACGTGCTGATCATCGGTGCCGGTCCCATCGGATTAATGCATGCCAAGCTGGCCAAGATGGCCGGAGCTTCTAAAGTCATTATGAATGATATTTCCGAAGAGCGGATGGCAATGTGCCGTCAGATTGACGATTTTATTATAACCGTGTCTTCTGACGACTTGAGGAATTACGTAGCTGACATCACGAATGGCGAAGGCGTAGAAGTCGTAATTACGGCCTGCCCGGTACCTCAAGTTCAAGCAAGCTCGCTTGAATTGGTGGCCATGAACGGAAGAATCAATTTCTTCGGCGGTCTTCCCAAAGAAAAGGAAATTGTTCCGTTGAACACCAACCTGATTCACTACAAACAAGTCATTGTAACAGGAAGTACAAGGTCGAGCATTTTGCAATATGTTCAAGCGCTTGATTTTGTTAAACACGGTTTGGTTGATGTAAAATCGCTGATTTCGGCTAATTTCAGCCTGGATCAAATCAATAACGCCTTCGATCACGCAACAAGAGGTATTGGCTTGAAAAATGTCATTTCCATCGGTTGATGGGCGTGTTACCCCTATCGGCAGTACTTTCATTTATATAAATTATACTGAGGAGTTGATTCGAAATGGCTTATGTAGTGAGAGGAAGAAACGATGTAGTGAATTTTCCGGTGGATGAGTGCCATGATGGTCAAGGGACGATTCTCGTCAGACAACTGCTGGGCTATGAACCGCTGCTCCCTGTTCCCGGAAATCCGGAAGATTTTGACTCGCTCATCAATTTTATGCATGAAACGACGCTGCCTGTAGGCACAACAATCGGTTTGCACCCTCATGTGGGTAATGAAGAGATTTACTACGTTGTGGAAGGCAAAGGGGAAATGACGGTTGACGGAGACACGTTTGTTATGGATCCCGGCACCGCGTGTCTGACCAAAAGCGGAAGCAAGCATACCTTCCGGAACATTGGCGACTCCGATTTAAGAATTATTGTTATTGAAGCGGTATTTGACAAGAAAGATAAGAAGAGCAAACAGCATTAATACCGATTGATGAAGAAAGGGCTTAACGCCCTTTCTTTCATAACGCATGCGATGGATTGAAATTTCACAGGAGGTGTCCATTTGTGCAAGAGATCAATGTTGCGTTAATTGGTTATAACTTTATGGGGAAGGCCCATAGCCATGCATTTGAGAATGTGCCATTCTTCTTCGATCATGGCGTGAAGCCCGTCAAAAAAGTAATTGTCGGCAGAACGGAGCATTTGGTCAAGCAGGCGGCGGAAAGGTTCGGCTGGGAAGAATTTGCTACCGACTGGAGAGATGTAATTCATCGGGAAGACATCCACGTGATCGATATTGCAACGCCGACGTCTTCCCATATCGAAATCGCTCTTGAAGCGGCGAAAGCAGGGAAGCATATTTTTTGCGAGAAACCGTTAGCGATGGACGCTCTTGAAGCGCACCGTATGTTTGAAGCTGCGGAACAAGCCGGAATTGTCCATATGCTGGGCCACAATTACCGGAGAGTACCGGCGATCGGGCTTGCCAAAAAGCTTATTCAGGATGGACGGCTGGGGGACATTCACCACTTCAGAGGCGTATATTTGCAGGATTGGCTGCTTGATCCTAACTTCCCTGCGAGCTGGAAGCTGAATAAGAAGGTTGCAGGGTCTGGGCCGCACGGGGATTTAAATGCGCACATCGTCGATTTGGCGAGATATTTGGTCGGAGAGATCGATAAAGTGGTCGGCATGGAGAAAACGTTTGTGGACAAACGCCCCAAGGTGAAAGTCGATGATCAATTAAGCTCCAAGCTAACGGCAAAAGGCGAAATGACGGAATATGAAGCGGTTACGGTTGACGATACGACAGCCTTCCTGGCTAAATTTAAAAACGGGGCGGTCGGAACTTTCGAAGCAACGAGATTTGCCGGCGGACGAAAAAATCATGAACGCATTGAAATTAACGGAAGCAAGGGATCGCTCGTCTTCGACTTTGAACGCATGAACGAATTGGAATTCTGGTCTAACGAAGATGATCTGGAAGTGCAAGGCTTTAGACGCATTATGGTGACGGAAGATGTTCATCCGTATATCAATGCCTGGTGGCCGCCGGGACATATCATCGGCTACCAAAACACATTTGTGAATGAATTTGCAGACTTCTTCAAAGCGATCAAGGATAAGCAGCAGGTGTATCCAAACTTTTACGATGGTGTGATGAACAATAAAGTGCTCGATGCGGTTACGAAATCGATTCAATCTCTAACATGGGAAAATGTTTAAGGGCGGGCTGTTCAAAGATTGATTGTAAGCGATTTCATTTCAATAGAAATTTCTGGAGGGTACGACTTTGAGAGTGAAAAAAAATTTTTCATTCATGATTTTATTAAGCAGTCTGCTTCTGCTTAGCGCATGCTCCTCTGAACCCGGGAGCAGTCCCGCGAATCATGCCGGCGCCTCGGCTTCGGAATCCGGCGGGACTCCGAAAACCGGCGAACCCGTAACCTTAAACAGCGTTTTCCTTGCTTCCACTTGGGGGACCAGCGTACAAGAATTAGCCAAGCAATATGAGAAAGAAACGGGAGTCAAAGTGAACGTCGAGCTGGTCGGACGCGATGTCATTTATCAGAAAATCGCCACGTCAATTGCCGGTAAAGCAAACTATGACCTTTTCAGCGTCGATTACAACTGGATCCCCGAGTTCGCGTCGCAAAACAGCCTCGTGCCCTTGGACGATATGATCAAAACGTATCATTTTGATACTTCCAAATTATTGCCGAAAGCTTTGGCCGCAGGACAATGGAACGGAAAAAACGGTTCTTTCGGCGAAGGCGGCACGATTTACGGTTTACCGCAAACGGTACATCCTCATTTGCTCTGGTACCGTTCGGATTTATTCAATAATGAGACCTTTAAGCAAGAATTTAAAGCCAAGTACGGATATGATTTGGCTCCTCCGAAAACGATGAAGGAATTCCGTGATGCGTCCGAATTTTTCAACGGCAAAGTCGTGGACGGGCAAAAAATATACGGTTGGGCGGCCCAGGCCAGCAAAGGGTTCGGGAATGTACATACGTGGCTGACCTTCCTTTATTCGAATGAGGGCGATGTATTTGACTGGAATACGATGAAATCGTCCTTGTCCACACCGGAGTCCATCGAAGCGACGAAAACCTGGGTCGATCTGCTGCAGTTTTCGCCTCCGGGCATTAATGATTATACGTTCGTCGAAGTGGCTTCCGACGCCGCTCAAGGCAGATTGGCTATGGCGATTCACTGGTCCTGGTCAGCATTTGAAGTCGATGATCCCACCAAGTCCAAAACGCTTGGGAAATGGGATTTCGCGCAAACGCCCGCTATGAAGAAATCCGTCGCCGATTATTCGTCCTGGCCTATGGTCATTCCGAAATCGTCGAAGAACTCCGATGAAGCCTTTAAATTTATGGCTTGGCTGGAGTCGAAAGAAAACGACGTGAACCAGGCCCTGCTGGGCGCAGGGGACCCGGTGCGTGAAGAATCGTACTCCGATCCCGCTTTAACCAACAAGCTAATCGACGGAACGAATGTCAAGCAATTCCGCCGTTACGATGCGCTTAAAGAGACGATGAAAACAACAAAAGCCCGTCCTTGGTTCCCTCAGGATGAGAAGTGGGAGACGACGGTATCCGAATACTTGAGCGCCGCTCAGCACAAACGCATGTCAGTCGAAGAGGCGTTGAAAAAAGCGGATGAAGCGGTTAATAAAATGATGAAATGATAAGTCCATGTTGGAAATCGATTGGAGGGGGACTCCCCTCCCCCTCCATTAGGAATCGGGAGAATAAATCATGAAAAAATTTGGATTGCGATACAGCGGGCCGTATTTGGCCATGGTCCCGGGCATGCTGCTGCTTCTTCTCTTTTCCGTCTACCCGACTGTTTTTCTATTCAAAATCAGTTTTCAGCAATACAGCCCCATCAGTGCGGTGAATCCGTTCATTGGATTGGATAACTATATCGATGTATTCCAGGATCACAATTTTTGGAATGCGCTCAAGGTGACATTTATTTTCGTAGTCAGCACGGTCATCCTGGAATTTGCCATCGGACTGGTATTGGCCGTTATATTGAATAGACTTACTTCGGGAGAACGATTTTATCAGTCCGTCGTGCTGCTTCCGATTGCCATGGCGCCTACGGTCGTCGGGCTGATGTTTCGGTTTATGATGAATGATCAATATGGAATTTTCAATTATTTGATAGAGCTGCTGGGCATGTCCAGAACCGCTTGGCTATCCGAACCGCATCTGGCGCTGCCTGCTTTAATTGTTACCGACATTTGGCAGTGGACGCCGTTTATGATGATTATTTTATTGGCAGGACTTAAAGGACTTCCGGATGAGCCTTATGAGGCGGCCATGATCGACGGCGCGTCCTCCTGGCAATCGTTCCGCTATATCACAATTCCGCAGTTGTCCAGAATTATTTATATCGCTTTATTGTTAAGGACGATTGATGCGATTCGAATTTACGACTCGATTTATATGATGACCAAGGGAGGCCCCATTAACGTTACTTCGACGATGAGCTGGATCGTGTATGACCGGGGGTTCAAATTTCTCGATTTCGGTTATGGCGCCGCCATATGTATCGTCCTCCTCGTGATTGTCGTCACCCTGCTGACGCTGGTTTTGAAAAAGTTTGATTTATTCGAAGTGGAGGGCAGATCATGAGGTCATCTCCGAGCAAGCCGGTCACCGTCCTGAATTATGCGGTCATTATAATCGCGATGCTCGTTTTTATTTTCCCTATAGTATGGATGGTTCTTACTTCGCTGAAGCAGCAGGTCGACGCCTACGCCTCGGTGCCCAAATGGTTGTTTAAGGCTACCTTTTCCAACTATCAAACGGTGCTGTTTGAGCGGGACTTTATGAAATACTTGCTGAACAGCTTGTATATCTCTTTCCTCTCCACGGTGCTGGCTCTCTTGTTCGGAAGCGGTATCGCGTATCCGTACGCCAGATATCGTTTAAAAGGCGCGAAAAATGTCCTGTCCTGGATTTTGACGCTGCGTATCGTTCCACCCATCGTAGCTATCCTGCCGATCTATCTCGTGTTCTCTAAATTAGGGCTGCTCGACACCTATACTTCGCTTATTTTAGTGTATACCTTCATGAATCTGCCGCTGGCCGTTTGGCTGTTATACGGCTTTTATAAAGATGTGCCCGGGGAAATCGAGGAGTCCGCGCTGGTGGATGGATGCAACCGCTTTACGGCGTTTGTTCGCGTTATTTTCCCGGTTATCGGGCCTGGTCTCGTGTCTACGGGCTTGTTATCGTTTATTTTTTCCTGGAATGAATTTTTGTTCGCCAATTTGTTGTCCGGTTCCACGGTAAGGACTGCGCCTGTCGGACTTAATGAATATGCGACGCCCGTCAGCGTGCTGTGGGGACAAATCGGAGCGGCAGGAACGATGATCGTCTTGCCGGTCGCGATCATCACGATCATCCTGCAGCGCAAAATGGTGCGGGGACTTACGATGGGGGCTGTCAAAGGTTAGCACCAAGCAACGCCGTTATTGCGGCTTGCTTGCTAAAATAATGCTCATGCTGAAGGAGACGTTGAAAATGAGAGCCGTAATTTTACCTGGGAAAAAAGAAGTTCAAGTCGTGGACCGTCCGAAACCTGTGCCGGGGGACGGCCAAGTCTTGGTCCGCATGCGTGCATCGGCGATTTGCCGAAGTGATATGAGTCTGTACTACGGCGGGAAGCCGCTCGTAGGCGGGGAAGCGGCCAAGACAGGCACCATCATTCCCGGCCATGAGCCTGCGGGCGATGTCGTCGAGATCGGTCCGGGGGTTAGAGGGCTGCAGCCCGGAGACCGCGTCGCCGTCTATCTGGCCATTGGCTGCGGGCATTGCACGTACTGCCTGAGCGGTTATTTATCCTTGTGTTCGCAGTGGAAATGTGTCGGTTTTGACGTGGACGGCGGAGATGCCGATTATATGGTCGTCCCGGCGCAAAATTGTCTGAAGCTTCCCGATCCGATGTCTTATGAAACGGGCGCTCTTCTGCTGGACAATATGGGGACTCAATATCACGCGCAAAAAACGTTGGGCGTATCCGGCAACGATACGTTAGCGATTTTCGGTCTGGGACCGATGGGCAGCGCCGGGGTATTGATTGCAAAAGCGCGTGGAGCCCGAGTCATCGCCGTCGACGTACTCGATTCCAGGCTTGAAATGGCCAAAGAATTGGGAGCGGATGTCGTCATTAACAGTACGAAAGAAGATGCGGTAGAAGTTTTGCGCGAATTGACGCATGGCGAAGGGGTAGATAAGGCGATTGACAGCTCGGGGAACCCTGCCGCCCAGAACGCCGCTCTGGATAGCGTGCGTAAGATGGGGTCCGTTGCTTTGATCGGCGAGACGAGTGCGACTACGATAAATCCAAGCGAACAAATGATCCGGAAATTATTGAAAGTGTACGGTATTTGGATTCACCCGATTTGGATGTTCGAGGAAATCGCCAACTTTGTTATCGACCATAACATTCCGGTGGACCGGTATATTACCCATAGATTTAATATTGAACAGGCTGCCGAAGCCTTCCGCCTGTTTGATGAACGAGTCACGGATAAAGCCGTCTTTGTCTGGGATTGACCTGCCCGGAAAGGAAAGGCATTTTCCTTGAAGACGCATGCGCTGCCCCCGGAAGTCGTGAATTTGATAGGACCCGGCTCATCGTTTGATATCGGGGGCAGCCCGTGTACGCTAAACCATATTGGAAGGGACTGCTTGTCTACATGACCCAAACCCAATTTTTTATCGGGATCGATATCGGTACTCAGGGAACCAAGGTCTCTTTAGTTAATGATGGAGGCAGCATCGTAACGAATTCATTTGTGCCCTCGAATCTGATACGCCTGGACCACGGGATTGTCGAACAAATGCCTGAAGAAATGTTCGCATCTGTCGTAGACGGGATGACCGAAGTGATGAAACGCTCGGGTGTCGAGCCCGGCCAAGTCGCTGCCATCGGCCTGGATGGACAGATGGCCGGCATTATGGGGATCGATCGCGATTGGAATGCGGTAACACCGTATGATTCATGGCTGGATACCCGATGCGAGAAATATATGCCCCTGATTAAAGAATGGGGGGAAGAGCCGTTTATCCGGATTACGGGCTGCCCGGTTACGTATGCTCACGGCCCCAAGGTGTTATGGTGGAAGCACGAAAGGCCGGAAACTTATCGTAAAATTGAAAAATTTGTCCTTCCGACAGCTTATGTTGCGGGGCGTTTGGCGGGGCTTAAAGCGGATAACGCTTTTATAGACTATACCCATCTGCATTTTTCCGGCTTCAGTGACGTCTCGAATCATTCGTGGTCGGACGATTTGCTCGATGCTTTCCAGGTCAGCAAAGACAAGATGCCCCGCATTGTCAATCCGTGGGACGTCATTGGATATTTATCCAAATGTTATGCCGACAAGTGCGGTTTACTGGAGGGCACTCCGATCGTGGCCGGTTGCGGGGATACCGCTGCTACCATTCTCGGAGCCGGCATTACGACCAAAGGCGCCATTCTGGATGTGGCGGGAACCGCGTCCGTGTTAAGCTGCTGCGTAGATGAATATAAGCCGGATGTGAATACGAAAACATTAATTTACGCGCGCTCCGTCATTCCCGGGCTATGGAATCCGCTAGCTTATATCAATGGGGGAGGGCAATGTTTGGCGTGGTTTAGAGACCTCCTTGCAGCGCAGGAAGGGAGCCTCCCGTTCGATGAATTAAATGCGCAGGCGGCTCATGTAAGGGTGGGAAGCGACGGGATTTTTTTTATTCCTCATTTTGCCGGAAGAGCTTGTCCCAACAATCCCTTCTTGAGAGGCAGCTGGCTTGGACTCAATTGGTCGCATCGTAACGGCCACATGTACCGGTCGATTCTCGAATCGATTGCTTACGAATATCAAGGTTATTTGGCTACGCTGAAACAGTTGATTCCAGGTCTTCACTTCACCCATGTCAATGTCGTCGGAGGCGGGGCCAAGAGCGAGCTGTTCAACTCGATCAAAGCCGATGTAATGAACGTGCCCTATACGACGCTAAACAACAGCGACACGGCTACAGTTGCGACTGCCGTCATTGCGGGGTATGGCGTCGGGTTCTATCCGGATATCGCGGATACGATGAACCGCATGGTTTATCCCCATAGCACGGTGGCGCCTAACCCTCACCATATAACGAATTACCAAAGCTATGCAGAGTGTTATCACATGCTTGTTGAAAAATTAACGCCCATTTATAAGGCCATGGATGAAGGACGTGGTACGTTTGGCCATTCACACCGTGTTAGGTCCGGTTCATAACGAGCAATTAGGTTTTTGCCATAGCCATGAACATTTATTTATTGCGGACGGGCAGCCGGCCCGTGTCAATGCGGCTCTGCGAATTGACGATATCGCCTTAACGATTCAAGAGCTGCTGCTGTTTAAGGAGGTTGGGGGACGCAGCCTTGTAGATGCTCAGCCTCTGGGATGCGGCAGGATGGAGAAGTCCCTGGTCTTGGCAGCCCAGGAGACGGACACCCATATCGTGGCCTCCACGGGATTTCACAAGATGATATTTTACCCGTTGGAGCATTGGATTCACACCTATGATGAAGCTGCGCTATACGAGGTGTTTGTGCACGAATTAACCGTCGGCATGTACACGGGAACCGATCGCGGAGAGCCGAATGATTTCATTGATGCGCAAGCCGGGGTCATTAAGACGGCGATCGATGAGGAACGGATACAAGATCCCGAGAAGAAATGGTTTCGTGCCGCCGCCAGGGCCGCGGTTGAAACAGGCGCCCCTCTGTTATGCCATACCGAATCCTGTGTCCAAGCCGTTCAGTTGGTCGACTTGTACCGGACGGAGGGCGTGCCGGCGAATCAAATCATCGTCTGTCATTTAGACCGCAATCTGGGCCAGCTTGAAATTCATAAACAGCTGGCTGATCTTGGCGTATATCTGGAATACGATACGATCGGCAGATACAAGTATCATAGCGACGAAGAAGAAGCGGATTTAATCAGGCATATGGTGGAAAGCGGATATGAGGATCTTATTTTATTAGGACTGGATACGACCCGTCATCGGTTGCGAAGTTACGGCGGGACGATCGGGTTAGATCATCTTTCGCGCCGGTTTTTGCCGTTATTACAGCAATATGGAGTACCGGAAGCGGCCGTTCGTAAAATGATGGTACATAATCCGGCTCAAGCGTTTGATATCAAATGAGGATGTGAATGGACATGAACCGGAAGGTTCTGATCACCCCCCGTTCCTTCGGGAAGAGCAGCTCCGAGCCGTTGGACAGGTTGAAGGATCAAGGCTATGAAATTGTGATGAACCCATATGGAAGAATCATGAGCAAATCGGAAATGATCCCGCTTATGCATGATATTGACGGCATCATCCTTGGGGTCGATCCTTTGGACAAAGAGGTGCTGCAGCACGCCCCCAACCTTAAAGTGATTTCGAAGTATGGGGTAGGAACGGACAATATTGATTTGGACTATGCCAGGGAGCGGGGAATTCCGGTTACGGTTACTGCCGGAGCCAATAAGGAAGCGGTTGCCGACTATGCCATGGCTTTAATGCTGGGCGTCGCCAGAAGAGTGCCGATGATTGACAAGGCATGCAAGAAATCGAATTGGGGCAAAACGACGACAATTGACATGTGGGGAAAGACACTGGGTTTAATCGGCCTTGGCCATATCGGTAAAGGAGTTGCGATCAGAGCGAACGGCTTTCATATGAAGGTGCTGGCCTATGATGCTATTAAAGATGAAGCCTATGCGAAGCAGCATCAGATTCAATATGTATCCCTGGAAACGCTGATCAGGGAGTCGGATTTTATCAGCATGCATTTGCCGTTAAACGAGAACACCCGCCATATCATCAGCTATCCACAGTTTGAAATGATGAAAAAAACGGCGGTGCTTGTAAACACGGCGCGTGGCGGTTTAATCGATGAAGAAGCGTTGGTTCACGCCTTGCAAGAAAATAAAATTTGGGGCGCGGGCATTGACGTATTCGAACAAGAGCCTCCAAGCCATAAATCGTTCTTCGAACTGGACAATATCATCATCGGCTCACATTGTGCCGCATCTACTTATGAGGCGATCCATGAAATGGGAATGATGGCTACAGCCAACCTCATCCATTATCTGTAGAAAAAACTAGAGGTGATGGCAATTGTGCTAAGCGATAATAACGGACATTTGTTTGCCGACGAAAGAAAAGATCGGATTCTGCAGCTGATTGAAACCCGGGACAAAATATCCGTACCGGAATTGGTGCGGCAATTTAACGTATCTCCGGCCACGATTCGAAATGATTTAAGGGAATTGGAGCAGTTAGGCTTATTAAGAAGAATACACGGCGGAGCTCTTTCGATGGATGTGCCTCCGGTCGGTTTTGAAAAAGGAAATGAAATGAAGAACCAGAAATTTCTGAATCAAAAGCACTCCATTGCCAAAAAAGCAATGGAGTTTATTGAAGACGGGGATGTCATTGTGTTAGATGCAGGGACGACGTCCATAGAACTGGCCAGGCTGATTCATAAACGAAGCAATATTACGGTAGTCGTCAACGATCTGGATATTGCGGAATGTTTCGAAGGGGTTGACGGCATTCAAGTTCTGGTCATCGGCGGCATCGTAAGGAAAAAATTTCATTGCACGGTCGGCCCCTTCGCCACAAAAATATTGAACGAGTTAATTGTCGACAAAGTATTCCTGTCCACGAATAGCTTCAGCCTCGAGAAAGGGTGTACGACACCGGATGTCAGCCAAGCGGAAATTAAACATACGATGGCGAAAATCGCCTCGAAAGTGATCGTGCTTTGCGACAGCAGTAAAATCGGCGCCAATTCCTTTGTGCAGTTTGTTCCGATCACGGAGATCGATGTGCTGATCACCGACCACCACATCGAGGAACACATTTTGCAGAAACTCGAAGAATCCGGAATTGAGATTATCGTGGCAAAGGGAAGTTAGGTGCAGCGGTTCCGTGCTAAGTGACAATAACCTTAATCCCCAGGCTTGTTGCTTGCTCCAAGTCGCTTTGCGCGATCCCTTGATCGGTGACGAGCGTTGTAATTTCGGACGCAGAAGCAAAATGGACAAATGAGGTTTTGCCTATTTTGCTGCTGTCGCATAATAAGATGGCTTCATTGGCAATTTCCACGAATTTCTTTTTGATTTCGGCCTGGTTAATATCCGGTGTGGTGCATCCGCGATTGAAGCTGAATCCGTTGGCAGCCAGAAAGACTTTATCCACATTGATTTCAGACAACATTTTTAAAGCGAAAGGACCGACGGTTGACCTGAATTTTTTCCGTAAATTTCCGCCAATGAGAACGACCTGGATATTCGGATAGTCTTCCAGGCATCTGGCAATATCGATGTCGTTGACGATGACGGTTATATTCATGTTTGTTAACATTTTGGCCAATTCCAACGTCGTTGTCCCCGTATCCAGGATGATGATATCGCCTTCTTCAATAAAGTCTAAAGCCGCCTTGGCTATTAATCTTTTTTGTTCGATATGTTCTACCATTTTTTGTTGATAAAACGGTTCAAAGCCTACTTTAGGCGTCTCGATGGAAATGGCCCCGCCGTGCGTTCTTTTAATGAGCTTCAGCGTCTCCAAATCGCGAAGATCATTACGTATCGTGGCAGGAGAAACTTTAAAATGCTGAACCAGCTCGGGAACGAGGACTTTTCCCTTTGTATTGATGAGCTTAACAATTTCATTTTTTCTTTCTTCTGAAAAAAGACTGTTGGAATCGTTATCGAGTTCTTTCACATTCATCATCCTTTATTGTTGATATGTACATTTATTTTACCATTATAACAGCCAATAAAAAAGAATCTTTTAATTATTTTCATTTCTATTCTCTTATTTAGTATAAACACTCTCGGCACAGCGTATTCCATTTATAGAATAGATAAGGAGAAAAATCCTATGAATCCTAAGCAGAACGTGATTAATAAAATTCATCAAACCGGTATTGTTAGCGTCGTCAGGTCCGAAACTAAAGAACAAGCTTACCGAACGATTGAGGCATGCCTGGCAGGCGGCATCTCGGCCATCGAAGTCACGTTTACGGTTCCGAATGCACATCACATCGTTGAAGATTTGGCGGGTAAGTATTCGCACGATGAAATGATACTGGGAGCAGGCACCGTATTAGATGCGGAAACCGCAAGAATTGCCATTCTGTCGGGAGCCCAATATATCGTCATGCCTTACTTCAACCAAGACGTTGTCCGCATGTGCAACCGGTATGCCATTCCTTGCATGCCTGGGGTCATGACCATCAAAGAAGTAGTCGAGGCTATGGAATCCGGGGTGGAGATCATGAAGCTGTTCCCCGGCGAACTGTTCGGTCCAAGCATGATTAAGTCGATTAAGGGGCCTCTTCCCCAGGCTCAACTGATGCCTACCGGCGGAGTGGATCTGGATAACGTCGGCGAATGGCTGGAGGCCGGGGCGATCGCGGTTGGAATCGGGAGTCATTTGACGCGCGGAGCGCTGCGCGGGGATTACGCTTCGGTAACCGAGATCGGGAAAAAGTTTGTTGAAAAAGTAAGGGAAACGAGAAACAAAATGAAAACAAAAAATCGTTGACATGATACATAACAATAAAATATAATAATATACGAGAACAAAAGATAGAAATAAAAAGGAGTGGAGAGCTTGAGAAATACAGAAATTGGAGTATGCGTGATCGGTTCCGGCAGAGCCGGGATGATACACGCCGCCAACTTTAGAAGAAATGTACCTCACGCATCTTTAGTCGCCGTGGTTGATCCGAATGAAGCCGTGGCGAAGCAGGCTGCCGAAAGTCTGGGCATTGATACTTATTATACCGATTATAAAGAAGCGCTAAAAAGCGATAATATCGATGCGGTTATCGTCGTAACGCCAACTATTTTTCATAGAGATATCGTCGTAGCGGCAGCCGAAGCGGGTAAACATGTTTTTTGCGAAAAGCCGATGGCCATGAACGCTAACGAATGCGAGGATATGATAGCCGCAGCGAAGAGGAATAAGGTGAAACTTCAGATCGGGTTTATGCGCAGATTTAACGATAGCTTTATTCAAGCCAAGGAGGAAATAGACAGCGGGGCAATCGGAGACGTCGTGCTGGTTCGTTCCTTGACCCGGGGACCCAGCATTCCGCAGCCGTGGATGTACGATCTTTCAAAAAGCAACGGCCCGCTGGCCGAGGTTAACAGCCATGATATCGATACGCTGAACTGGTTTGTCGACGCCGATATAGAAAGCGTATTTGCCCTTGCCGGCAATTTCAGATGCCCGCAAGCACAGGCGGAATTTCCCGATTTCTATGATAACGTGGTGCTAACCGCCAGATTTGCGAATCAGAAGCAGGGGATGATCGATGGAGCGGTATCCGTCAAATATGGCTATGATTCCCGTGTGGAGATTCTTGGAACGGAAGGCGTCATATTCATTGGTCAAGTGCATGAGAAGACCATCGTAACGGCCAATCGGAACGGGTTGACCCGTCCTGTGATGAACAGCTGGAGAACGTTGTTCAGCGATGCGTATTTGGCGGAGGATGTGCATTTTATCGAATGCATACTCGAAGATAAGGAACCTAAAGTATCCGGGAATGACGGGAAAAAGGCAGTCATGGTCGTCAATGCGGGCAATCAGTCCATTAAGGAAAGAAAAGAAATCCTGTTATCTTCCGTATTAGCGGTAAAAGCGTAATTCCATTTATCTTCCCATGAAAAGGAGATTAACAAGATGATCCTGCCTGCAAAAGCGACCCAGCCTACAATGTATTTTATCGGCGTGACCACGACGCAATCTTCAATTATGAAGCTGTTCCCCTTATGGGCGAGAGAGCTTGGACTGAAGGATGCGGTCATTAAAGGGATTGATATCGACATTCATGCCGACCCAGAGCAGTACCGCAAGTGTGTCCGATTCATTAAAGAGGACCCCCTGTCGTTAGGCGCGCTGGTCACTACACATAAGATCGATTTATATCACGCCGCCCGGGATTTGTTTGATTACCTGGATCCTTACGCGACGATGTTCGATGAAATTTCATCGATTTCCAAACAAGACGGCAGGTTGGAGGGGTATGCCAAAGACCCGATCTCCAGCGGACTGTCTATGGAAGCCTTCATTCCGGTTAACTACTGGAAGCGTCACGGCGGCGAAGCGCTGATTATGGGAGCCGGCGGAAGCGCACTGGCCATCAGCTCTTATTTAACCAGAGCGGATCACGGCGACGATGTTCCTTCCAGGATCATCATCAGCAACCGGAGCGAAGCGAGGCTGTTATCGGCTGAGAAGTTGTTAAGCAACATCGATACGAAAGTAAAGTTTGAATATGTGTTATGTCCAAATCCGGCGGATAACGACAGGCTGCTGAAGGCTCTGAAGCCCCGGTCCCTCGTCATTAATGCGACGGGATTGGGCAAAGACCGGCCCGGATCGCCGTTAACCGACCCATGCGAGTTTCCGGAGCACAGTCTGGTTTGGGAATTGAATTACCGCGGAGAATTGGATTTCATGCATCAGGCGCTGAAGCAAAAGGAACAGAAGCAGCTTCATGTCGAAGACGGCTGGATTTATTTTATTCATGGATGGACGCAAGTCATTGCGGAAGTGTTTCATATCGATATCAAGGGCGATACGTTCGACAAGCTGGAAAGCATTGCGATGGACTTGAGAACGGTAAAATAAATCGGGAGGGTGAGCAGGTACATGGAGAATCTCGAGCAATACTTACAACCATTTTCCGTTTATTTCAGCTTAAACAACGGGTTATCCGATACCAAAGCTTCGATAAAAAGAAATTTGTCCAAAATGAAGGGGATGTACGCGAACGAGCACGCTTATGAAGCGATGACGGTAAACGGCGACCCTCTCATTTACGAGTTTCATGAGTTGGGTGTGCCGGAGAAACCGGGCAATCTTGCCTTTGGAACGAGTATCGTCTATCCGGGTAAAGTGGGCGATGAATATTATATGACCAAGGGACATTTTCATACGATTTTGGATACGGCCGAGGTGTATTACTGCCTGGGCGGTAAAGGTTATATGCTGATGGAGAGCCCGGAAGGCGATTGGGCTGCCGAGCCATTCACGCCGGGGAAAGCGGTGTACGTACCTGGAAGGTACGCGCATCGAAGCATCAATACCGGGACCGAACCCCTGATCACGTTTTATGTGTTTCGGGCGGATGCCGGGCATGATTATGGAACGATTGAAAGCAAAGGGTTCAGGAAGATCGTGATCGAGCAAGCAGGGGAAGCCGCAATTGTAGATAATCCGAAGTGGAATAACTAACCCTGCTGCGTGTTGAATTTCTATTTATTATTATTTATTCCACAATATATTATAATTTGTTCTCAATTTTAGTGAATTGTTTTCATTTGTGTAGATGTTATGATGGATTTAAAGATATCGACAACAAATTTACGGTTTGGGGAGGTTCTCATGAAATTCGGTGCCAGCACGTTCATTTGGGCATCACCCTTTTCACCTGAAACGTTCCATTTGGTTGATAAAGTGAAGGCGTTTGGCTTCGACATTTTAGAAATTTGCATCGAGGACCCACGGACGATACCGGCAGCGGAAACCCGTGCGTACATGGAGGCGCGGGGCATCCAAGCACTCGTATGCGGGGCTTTCGGCCCGAATCGGGACATCAGCTCCGAGGATAGCCGTGTCCGGGAAGAAGGGCTGGCCTACATCCGAACATGTGTGGACTTCGCCGTACAGCTGGGCTCGCCCTTAGTTTCAGGCCCGATGTACGCCGCTACCGGAAAAACAAGGCTGCTCACACCGGCGGAAAAAAAGCAGCAGCTGGAGTGGACGGTTGAGAACTTAAAGGCGGCGGCTGATTATGCCGGAGAGAAGGGCGTCAAGCTTGCGATCGAACCTTTAAACCGTTTCGAGACCGATCTGATCAATACCGTGGAGCAGGGTGTGAATTTGCTTGAAAGGGTGAATCATAGCAACGTCGGCTTTCTGCTGGATACGTTCCACATGAATCTTGAAGAGAAGAGCATTGGCGATGCGATCCGTGCAGCGGGAAAGCACATCTTGAATTTCCATTCTTGCGAAAATGACAGGGGGATTCCGGGAACAGGCCATATTCCCTGGGAAGAAGTTTCGAAGGCCTTGCAAGATATTCAATATGACGGCTATGTCGTCATTGAGGCATTCACGACGGACATCAAAGAAATTGCCAGAGCGGTTTCCCAATGGAGACCGCTGGCAAGCTCGCAGGATGCAATAGCAGCGGAAGGGATTACATTCTTGAAGAGCGTATTGCGATAACCTGCCAAAGTCAAAGAAAACTGAAAGCGTTCACAGCAAGCGGCAAGCGTCTAATGATAAGGAGCGTAATGAGCACAAAGAAAGGTATCGGGAGGTGACAGCATGACTTTATTGCAAGCGAATAACGTACATAAAAGATTTCATGGAGCAGTCGCTCTGGATGGTGTCCATTTTGAGCTAAAGGCAGGCGAAGTTCACGCGCTTCTTGGCGCCAACGGCGCTGGAAAGTCTACCTTAATCAAAATCATTTCCGGATATCATGCTCCTGACAGCGGAGAGATCCTGATCAATGGAACCGGCATCCGCACGAATGATCCGGCTGCCTCTCACGCTGCCGGCATTGCCACCATCCACCAAGAGCATAATCTGGTGCCGCATATGAGCGTGATTGATAACGTCATGTTAGGACGGTGGCCCGGGCGTTATGGAGTCGTTTCTGACGAAGCATGCAGGAAGAAAGTGGAGGAAGCGGTTTCGCGCGTTGTGCCCGGTCTCGATCTGGATTTGTTAGGACATCAGCTCACACCCGCCGAAGGGCAATTAATCGAAATTGCCAGGGCTCTCTCGGAAGATGCGCGCGTCTTAATTATGGATGAACCGACGACCTCCTTGTCGCCAAGGGAAGTGGACCGCCTGTTTCAGGTCATGCGCGAGCTCAAGAATCAGGGGATCGGCATCATCTTTGTCTCGCACTGGCTGGAAGAAATTTTTGAAATTTGCGATCGGGTCACGGTATTTAGAGACGGCCGTTATGTCGGAACGGAACAAATCAAAGAGATTAACGAAAACATCCTGGTCCGAATGATGGTCAATACAGACGTTCCTGAAGTGCCGCCCGTCAAACGAATGCCGGGCAAAGAAATATTGACGGTTAACAATTTGTCAAAGCAAGGGGTTCTGCAGAACGTTTCATTCAGCTTGCGTGAAGGCGAAATTTTAACGCTTGCCGGACTTGTGGGCGCAGGGCGTACAGAGCTCGTCCGGTGTATATTCGGCATTGATCCTTATGACTCGGGCGAGGTCATGATTAACCGCAAGCGAATTAAACGAAACTCGCCCGCTGCTGCTGTCAAGGCCGGTGTCGGTTTTGTACCGGAAGACCGCAAAGGGCAGGGTCTTGTCGGATTGCTTACGGTACGCGAGAATTTTACGCTAAGTCTTCTGGATTTGGTCGCGCCTGCCGGTATGATTCATAAGAATCATGAAATCGATATATCCAACGAACAAAGCGCCGCCTTGAAAGTGAAAGCCGCTTCGATCGAATCGAATATTATGACGCTATCCGGAGGCAATCAACAAAAAGTGATTATTGGACGCTGGCTTGCGCGCAAACCGAGCATCTTAATTTTAGATGAACCGACCAAGGGGGTCGATGTCGGGGCCAAGGCGGAAATTCACCGCTTGATCGGTGAATTGGCGGAATCCGGGGTGGCCGTCCTGCTGGTGACTTCCGAAATGCCTGAGGTGCTGCTGCTAAGCGATCGGGTATTGGTGATGCGGGAAGGGAAATTGACAGGACACTTGAAACGGTCGGAGCTTTCGCCGGAACGAATCATCAAATATGCGACGACAGAGGAGGTTACGATTTAAGATGAACATTATTCGGTCATTAGGAGATGCTCTCCGGCGGATGCAGGTGCAGGGGCTATTGTTCGCCATTCTCCTGCTGGGCATTATATTAAGCTTCGCATCCAGCTCCTTTCTTACGGGGACCAACATCATTAACATTTTATACCAATCCACCATTTTAGCCGTTGTCGCGATTGGCCAAACCTTCGTTATTCTGGTTGGCGGGATTGACCTGTCGGTAGGGTCTCTGATTGCGCTGTCTTCCGTGCTTTCAGTTGGTTTAGCAGTCAAATTGGGGCTGCCGGTTTGGCTTAGTATTCTTATTGCCTTACTCGTCGGAGTCGCTTTCGGGATATTCCACGGTTTGGCTGTAACGAAGCTGAAGATGCCTCCGCTCATTGTAACCCTGGCAAGCTTAAGCCTCGCAAGCGGTTTAGCGTATGTGTTCTCCGGAGGTAAAAATATTATCCCGGTGCCGGATATATTCGAGACGGTCGGCAATGCCCAACTATTCGGCGACAAGATTCCGGTATTTATTCCTTTTGCACTCACGGTCGCGCTCATCAGTTATTTTGTGCTCTCGAAGACGAGCTTCGGAAGAATGATTTATGCGGTAGGCGGAAACAAAACGGCTTCCCGTCTCGCCGGAATCCCCGCTGACCGAATTATTATCATTGCCTTTGTGATTTCCGGCCTTTCCGCCGTTATCGGCGGCCTCATGATGACGGCTCGTCTGCAATCCGGCAGTCCGATTATCGGTGTGGGCATGGAGCTTACGGTAATCGCAGCAGCCGTCATCGGCGGTACGAGTTTGTTTGGCGGCCAAGGCAATGTGATCGGCACCTTATTGGGAGTCATTTTGTTGACGCTTGCATCAAACGCCATTGTCCTGCTGGCTATCCCTCCGAATTATGACAAGGTTTTCACCGGCGTCGTGATTGCCCTGGCGGCAGCGCTTGATATATACCGGCAGCGTAAAAGCACGAGAAATATGACCCGATTGCATAAACACGCTTCCAATCGTTCCGTTCTGCCCGATAAAAAGCAAGCAACCAAGGAGCAAGGCGCTTAATGAAATGGTGCTTAAGCGATGGTCACCGGCTTATAGCATCATTATTAAGATAAAACTCTTTTGAAAGGAAGGACGTACTCATGAAAAAAACAGTAGGGAGTCTGGCGGCCATGATTCTAATGGCGACAACGGTTCTTTCCGGATGCGGTTCGGGCAGCGATCAGAAGCAGCAGTCTGCGGCTGCGACATCGGCCGTGGATTCTTCGAAAGGAGAATCCGGCGCTGCCGGAGAAAAATCCCCGAAGGGGAAGAAGGTTGCCTTTCCGTTAATGGGCCTAGGGTTTGAATTCATGGTCATGCTGAACGACTCGGCGAAAGAGGTTGCAGACAAATACGGGATGGATGTTAAAGTATTCGACGCGAATGTTGACGCCAACAAACAAGCGGAGCAAATGCAAAGCATTATCGCGACCCAGCCGGACGCCATTTTGTTGAGTTCCGTGGACGGCGAATTGATCGTACCTTCGATCGATGCGGCGAGGAAGAAAAACATACCGGTTTTCGGCGTGGAATCCAAAATTCTTGGCGGAGACTACTTGACTTGGGTGGGGTATGACAATTACAAAGCCGGCGTCATGGCAGCCGATTATATCGCCAAAGCGGTAGGGGACGCGAGAGGAACCGTGCTCGAACAACGCGGTCTGGTAGGTGCGACGGGGGCGGACCTCAGAAGCTCCGGCTTTAATGACCAAATGGAGAAATATCCGAATTTGAAAGTGGTCACTTTAAATAACGAATGGGTTGCCGATAAAGCATTCTCCAATACGCTTGATGCCTTCACCGCCCATAAGGACATTGTCGCTACTTTCTCAGCCAACGACGAGATGCTGCGGGGTGTCGTTTCCGCTCTTAAGAAATTAGGCAGGGATAAGAAGGTCGGAGAAAACGGACATATTGTCATGATCGGAGTCGACGGTACGCCTACGGGACTACAGCGCATTCGGGAAGGCGTTCAAGACGCTTCTTTGAATCAAGACGCGAAGGCCATGGGGTCGGAAGGCATGGAAAGGGTAGCCAAGTATTTCAGCGGTGAAACCAAGTTCGAACGCGATACGATGATTCCTCCTTCCATTATAGATAAGAACAATGTCGATGATCCTAATCTGTGGGGCAACATCATGGCTCAGAAGTCGAAGAAATAACATCCAACAAGAAATAATATTCAACCAACAGAAAGGAGCAAGAATGGAATGCGTGTCATTCAAATTGGTTTAGGCTTTTGGGGTAACGGATGGTCAGGCGTCATTGCCAATTCCCCATGGACGGAGCTTGTCGCGCTGGTTGATCTGAATGAACAGACATTGAACACGGTAGGCGACTCGGTGGGTCTCCCGCATGATCGAAGATTCACCTCGTTAGCGGAAGCTCTGAGCAATGTCGAGGCTGATGCCGCGCTTATCGTTGTCCCGCCCGAAGCCCATGAAGCTGTCGCCCTTGAAGCTCTTGAAGCAGGTCTGCATTGTATGATTGAAAAGCCGTTTGCGCCAACGCTGTCGTCCTCGAACAGGATCGTGGAAAAAGCGGAGCAAGCAGGCCGTTATATCATGGTGACGCAAAGCTTTCGTTTCAGAAGAGGCCCCCGGACGGTAAAGCGCCTTATCGAAGAGGGTGCGGTAGGGAAAATTGAGACCATTTACGGGCGTTTCCGAAAAGCCCCCCCATTTACAGGCTTCCGCACTGAAATGGAGGAACCGTTGATTGTGGATATGGCCATTCACCATTTTGATTACATTCGCGGTATTTTTGGAGTAGAACCCGATTGGGTGCGTGCGCGAAGCTATAACCCGAGCTGGACCTGGTACAAAGGCAACGCCTCCGCTTTCGTCGAGTTTGAAACAAACGACGGCACGATGATTTCGTATACGGGATCTTGGGTTTCGCGCCGTCCGCACACGACTTGGGACGGAGCCTGGGAAATTCACGGCACACACGCTTCTATTCTATGGGATGAAAATCGTGTGCTGCTTTACCCGCATGGCAATATCATTGGAGAAACCGTCTTCAAGGCGAGAACGCTTGAAATGTCCGACGATATTCTGGAAGTGACGCTCGACCCTGTTGAAGAAGAGGAGCGACTAGGCACGGTCAAGGAATTTGTTACAGCCGTCAAGGCGAATAAGCTTCCGGAAACCCACGGAAAAGACAATCTACGCAGCTTGGGACTCGTATTAGCCGCCGTCGAATCGACAAAACGCGGTGGAGAAAAAATCGATTTTAACCAATTTTACAATACCCATATTCTTAAAGGAGGAGTTTTACAATGAAATTATCTTTTAACAGTTGGTTGTACGGATCTGCTTTCGGTTGGCTGCCATGCCGTTCGCTCGAGGATACGGTCGATACGCTTGCAGAAATGGGATATGACGGCATTGAAATCGGCGCCGCAGCCCCGCACGGTTTCCCGGCGCATACGAATTCCGCCCGCAGAAAAGAAATGCTGAAGCATGTAAAGAGTCGCGGGATGGAAGTATCGGCATTATGCCCGGCATTGGGCGGCGGTCCCGGTTATAATCCGGCTTCGCCCGATCAAGAGGAGCGCGATGCCAACTTCCAATATATTTCCGAGTGTCTTCAGCTGGCGCATGATCTTGAATGTGAGCGGGTGATTTGGCTGCCGGGTTGGAAGCGCTACAAACAACCTCGTCAGGAAGCTTGGAATTATGCGGTTGAAGCTCTTCACAAATGTGCGGAGGTTGCGCGTCCGCTAGGCGTTAAGCTGGCGATTGAACCTACTTCGGAAGTGTCGGATGTCATCGAGCATGCGGGCGATTCCCTGAAATTAATGGAAGAGGCGGGAGCTGGCGCCGATGTTGCCGGTGTTATGCTGGATACGATTCACGTCTTCTATAGAGGGGATGATGTAAGGGAACAATTTAACGAAGCGGGCGACCGTCTGATCTATGTTCATATTTCCGATGTGAACCGTGACGCGCCCGGCACACATACCGACTTCAGAGGCGCCGTCGATGAACTTGCATTGATTGGTTATGACGGATGGTTGTCCATGGAGATCGGCTTCCCCCGGCGGGATCGCAATCCTGACGGCATCACCCGGCAAGCTATCGAGTATATGCGGCCGGTCATTGAGGGAACGAAGGATCGTCTTGCCGCTTGGAGAAACTTGCCTAATCGATAAGGATCCACCGTATAACCGCTTCCTCATAGGGAGCGGTTATATGCTTTCAACGAACCCATGAGGGAAGAAGGGGCAGGTTTCCGATGAATATTTACACGTTCAAATCCAATCAGGAATTAGACAAGGCGGGAGCCCCCGATGTCACCGTTTTACTGGGCAGCGGAGCCGGAACCTGTCTTTCATCCTAAACTTCGGTCAGTGACCTGCTTCGTTCTGGATGAGAGCTGCAGGTCACGGGCCTGCGAATCTGGAAGGCATTCATTAAGGCCATTCCTTATTCGCTAAATATTTTTCTGAATTTGCCCGGAGGTATACCGGTCAATTTTTTAAACAGCAAATTAAAGTATATTCCATTAGGGTATCCTACTTTGAGAGCGATTTCACGAATGGTTAAATTGGTGTACTTCAGGAGTCGTTTCGCTTCGTCGATTCTGCATTGAATTAAATATTGGATAGGAGGGGTGCCCATTTCTTCTTTATAAATATGCGCCAAATGGTAAGGGCTTACATAAACGATTGCGGCCAGATCACTCAAGGTCAGGTCTTGATAATAGTATTCTTCGATGTATTTCTTGACTTCATGAGTGATAGAAGGGGAAATCTTCGGTTTAACCAGATAAAGCTTTCGAATCGTTACAATAAGGATGGTTCTCGTTAAAGATTCGATCATTTCGTTTGAGCCGTACGTGGGATGCTGATATTCGCTATAAATTTCGGAAAAATATCGACTGGTTGAGCTGTAGTCTTTATCCGTTGGAATGACAGGGCACTGGTCCGGGGAGGTTAAATAACCTTTGGGCATTCCTGATATTTGCACATTCGAGATGGAAATTACGATTCCTGAGATCGGTGTCTGGACGGATGAAATAATTTCATAGGAACTTAAAGTTGGAAAAATAACGATATCTCCTCTCGCAACAGTGAAAATCATTTCGCCTATCACACACTGCCCACTGCCGTCTTGTACGAAAAAAATATCGGTACTCTGTTTTTTTTCATTCAACGTTTTACTCCATGAAGGCTCCCCCTTGATCTCATACGCTGCAATAAATTTCGGGTCTTCTAGAATTTCGGGAACTCCTATCATTAGGTTTTATCCCCCTAGGTTTACCTTTTAACTATCACAATTATAGTAGAATCAAGAGTGAATTCAAGAATCATCCAGCAATACAACAATAAATTATAACTTTCGAACAATTTAGATGTATTTACCATAAATACGCCTTTTTTTGAGGCGTTTGTATAGCAGGCGACGACTAAGATCAAAATAACGGAGTACGACATCACATCCGGAGGACAGATACATGGCAGAAGCGGTAGGAACAGGAAAAGATTTTTTAACAGCAGTACGGGAAAGACGCACGATTTATGGGATTAGCCAGGAATCGCCGATTTCGGATGAGCGCATTGTTGAAATCATTCGGGAAGCGGTAAAATATACGCCGTCCGCCTTTAACTCGCAAAGCGCGAGAGTGCTTGTATTGCTGGGAGAACAGCATCATAAGTTATGGGATTTGACGAAGGAAATTTTGCGCGGTATTGTGCAAGCGGATCAATTCGCATCGACCGAACAACGCATAAACGGCTTTAGAAGCGGGCACGGCACCGTACTCTACTTCGAAGATATGACTGTGATTGAAGGGCTGCAGGCGAGCTTTCCAAGCTATTCGGAACATTTCCCCAGTTGGTCGCAGCAATCGAATGGCATGCTTCAATTTGTCATATGGACTGCGCTTGAGAACGAAGGACTGGGTGCTAGTGTACAGCACTACAATCCTCTGATCGATGAAAAAGTGAAGACGTCCTGGATCATTCCGCAATCCTGGAAGCTCATCGCCCAGATGCCATTTGGGAAACCGACGGCCCCGGCCGGAGAGAAGGAATTCAAGCCTTTGGAAGAACGGATTAAAGTATCGAAATAATTCTTGTCTTTGAGGAAGCGAAAAACAAGCCTCCGAGCCCGCTTAAATCGTGGAATTTGGAGGCTTGTTTTATTTCGTATTGACGCCGCTTGCTTGCAAAGGATATAATTTTTCTAGTTATTTTTAGGCTCAATTCCAAAGTTAGTGCTTGAGATTTCGGAACGTTTGTGTTATCGGCAATAACGTGCACGATTGCATTCAACGAGAAGACCCTGCACGTACCTAACTCGGTTGCGAGTGAAGTAATGTCTGCGCTGGAAAGCTTTCATTCGGTTATTTTTGCCTTCAACGGCAGCGTTGGTCCAGCGGCAACGATGGTAGTTGACGATCTCTTGACGCCAGTTCCGAATGGTTTTCAAACAAGCGGAGACAGCCGGATGTTCGAGCCGTTCCCCTTGTTTGAGCCAGTCATCTAATCGGATGTTCGCTACTTTCGCATCCGGCGAGCAGTCGTACCATTCGCTGAACGCTTCTTTCCAAGCATGCGCCTGCTGCAACAGAGGCGAATAACTCAGAATTTCCTTTAACTGTTGTTGCTGTTGGGCAGGCAGCGATGCCTGTGGCGGGTTGAGCAACCGATGCTTGGCTTTCAGATTGGCTTTCGCTCTGGGAGACAGTGTGCTTTGCACCGTTTTTCGGACGGCCTGAACAGCTTCCGTGACATACCGATGGACATGAAATCGGTCCGCAATCCGAATCGCTTCCGGAAAACATTCCTGAATCCAGGTATGGTAATAGGGTGCTAAATCCATTACCACGGCTCTCGGACGCAGCGCCAAAAACTCCGGATGCTGCCTCGCATACGCTCGAAGTTCTTCCAATGTACGGCCGGGTAAAATGTCAAGCAGCGTTTCGCCTCTTAAATTATGGATGCCTGTATTGTAGGTATGACCTTTTCGGATCGCGAAATCGTCTATCCCCAGTACCAGGTTCGAGGTATGAGCGGCATCTTGCCACACACGTTCCTGAAGACGCGCGCTTTCCGCCGCCAACCATTGTTGATGCTTGGTTTGGAGTGTGCTCGCGGGCATTTCATGAATTTCAGCGCTTTGTTTGACGGTAGCCGCCGTTGCCGTGCGAATGGCTTGCTTTTCAAAAGCGTGAGAGTACCGTTTGCCAGCGCCGACAAAGGCATACTGCCAGACGAAACCACATTGGCAATCATTACAGAACATCCGGATGGCAGGGGTTAGCACATAAATGGTTTTGTCAAATGCATCGCGATGACGAATTTTACGCATCCGGTTTTTACCTCTACGGATCACGGACTCTTTCGATCGACAGATCGGGCATGCCTGGGTATTCGAACAAGGAGAGACTTCGATATGAATCGTTCGTTCATCGATTTCCAAAACTTGTATCGCTTTAACCTCTGGTAAATCAAGCAAAAGATCGGTATACTGGTTGTGCATCTGTCATTCCTCGAAGTGGATTGGTAGCACAACCATTTTACGGAATGTACAGATGTTTTTCTATTCTGGGCCACTCAGCATAAGAAATCAGTTACTTTCAAGCACTATGTTTTGTGTAGAGCCTATTTTTATCGATTTAATTTGTTTATGTAACCGTTTGCTATCAATTGTTTTCATCATCAGAGTGACGAAAGAATACGATGCGGTCTGCCCCGGACAGGCCGCATGGTGCATGGCGAGGCAGCTTTACGACGTAACTACGAGTAAATCTCCCAACCCAGCTTCAGCGTGTTAATAATGTAATCGGCGGCCTCTTCCGGGTCCAGGTGGTCGGTGTTAACGCTTGAATGATTTAATGCGTATAGGTTTTGCCGGGTGTAAAATAAATTTTCAATCTCTTCCAAAGATTTGTTCTGTAAGACAGGTCGGCTGTCTACAATGAGCTGCAGCCTGTCTTTCCAGGTCTCCCAGGTAAGATCAAGGAAAAAGACGATGGACGTGGACAAGCAGATGTTTCTGATTTCTTCCTGCATAAATGCGCCTCCCCCAAGAGAAATAATTTTCAACCGGGAATTTGTGCATAAATTGGTAATATATTCCTTTTCCATTTGGCGGAATTTCGTTTCGCCGAAAGATTTGAAAATTTGCGTGATAGGCATCTTGTACTGCTGCTCAATTTCATAATCGACATCGATAAAATCTCTATACAGTTTTTTGGCGAGAAGATGACCTATGGTCGTCTTGCCCACACCCATAAAACCGATTAAGATTATATTTTTTTCCCGTAAAGGGATATCGGGGTTGTTGTACACGCTCAACACTCTCTTCTGCTTTTAAGTTTTAAAGTGCGGAAGCACGGGTTACTTTCCATTATAAAGGTGTTTTATAATAGGATCAATCGATATATGAACCAGATACTTGGGAGTTTCAGTCAAAAAAGGAGCTGTATAGCATGAGTACTTCAGATTTGGAAGCCCTTAGAAATAAGTTGGACGAAATCAACGTTCAAATTCTCGAATTGATATCCAACCGGGCTGAAATTGTCGAGAAAATAGGCATTGAAAAGCAAAAGCAAGGCATCCCCCGATTCGATCCGGTTCGCGAAAGCAGGATGCTGGAAAATTTAGTCCAGAAAAATAAAGGCCCCTTCGACGATGCAACGGTCAGGCATTTATTTAAACAAATTTTCAAAGCATCTCTGGAGCTGTTGGAGGAGGAGCACAAGAAGCATCTGCTCGTGACCCGAAAGCGAAAACACGAGGATACGGTCATTCACATTAAAGGGGTTGGAATTGGCGGACCCGACAAAGTCCTTGTAGCCGGCCCCTGCACGGTGGAAAGCTATGGTCAAATGTACGAAGTGGCGGCCTCACTTAAAGCGCAAGGCGTTACGATATTGCGGGGCGGGGCTTACAAGTCGAGAACTTCTCCTTACGATTTTCAAGGGCTCGGCAAGGAAGGTCTCGAGATTTTACATAAAGTCGGCGGGCAATTCGGGATGATTACAGTCAGCGAAATCATGGATTCGTCAGAGCTGGAGCTGGCTGGACAATATATCGATATGGTTGAAATCGGCGCGAAAAATATGCAGAACTTTTCTTTATTAAAGGCCGTTGGCGACTCGGGCATCCCGGTGCTGCTGAAAAGAGGTAATTCGGCAACGCTGGAGGAGCTTCTTCTGTCCGCGGAATATATCGTCTCCCGCGGCAACGCTCAGGTCATACTTATGGAGCGGGGCATACGAACGTATGAGAAATGGACCCGGAACACGCTGGACATTTCGGCGGTACCTATACTCAAGAAGGAAAGCCACTTGCCGGTCCTGGTTGATTTAAGTCATTCGACCGGCCGTAAAGATATTGTATTGCCGTGCGCCAAAGCCGCGCTTGCTGCCGGTGCGGATGGCCTCTTGGTCGAAGTGCATCCCGATCCGTCCATTAGCCTTTCAGACGGTCAGCAGCAATTAGACCTTAAGCAATTTGCTGAATTTTATCGGGATTTGAATGCGTTTCAACCGTTCGGATCTTAAGGAGATCGCCCATCGGCTTGCCTTCAAGGCAAGCCGATGGGCGATTTTTTGCGGAAAGCGCCGCACCGGTGCAGGTAAAATGAATGTGGGGCGTAATTAAAAAAATGGGCTGCGTGAACCGTTCGAAGAGCTGGGGCATCTAATGCTTAGACAACAAAAGGAGGCAGCTCCATGTGATAACAGAAATAGACGTCCTGCTGGCCCAAAAAGGGAACAAGGAAGCATTCTCCCGGTTGGTGAAGGCTTTGGAGCTTCCTATGTATCGAGTCGCCCGACCGCATTTTTTCAAAACCTGGTTTATGAGAATCTTGATTAACGAGTGCAACCAATTCCTGCGCCAGCGCAAAAGGACGATACCGGTTGCCGTTCTGCCTGAAGAGCATGCCGAATCTGCGGAATATGGCAAGGTGGATTTGTGGGAGGCGGTAAACCGTCTGGAGGATACACTGCGGCTCGTCGTGAAGCTGCATTATTTGGAGGATATGTCGGTCGGCGTCATCTCGGAGTTGTTGGAGCCCGCCCTTAGCGGTACCGGAAGTCCGGTCGATGAGCATACTTATGCAGGGGTCATCGACTTGATGCCGGCAGAGGATTTGCCCAATCACTTTAAACTGCAGATGGATATCAGCCAAATAGGAAGCACGAAAGGGCGGTGGAGCTTTTCGATTCCTGTAACAAAGATGGCCTCGACCAATAAAGTGGTCCTGCCAATGATCACTAAATCGTATGGGGATATCACACTAACGGTAAAGAAGGTTCTCTTCGCACCTGGCTCAACAGAGCTTGACATAGAGGTGAAGCAACCTGCTGATGCCGACCGGTTTATCCAGTACGATCTGTTCGACGATAAAGGCACGCAATTGCAAAGGCGCAGTGGAAGCGGCAGGGGACAAACGGACGGCAAAAATATCCATATCAACCTTCTCACAGCGTTACGGGCCCGTCAGCCCATTGCCCAAAACCATTACGATCCGCCCTTTCGTTGATCTTCCATTCCAAGGACCTTTAACAGAATCGAAGGTGCCTTTAGACCAGATGCCCACAGAAGAAAAGCCGATATCGTTATCGCAGGGAGAAGCCGGTCATCTATTGATCACCCAGGTGGAACGTTTACCCGATAAAACGCTTGTTCACTATAGAACGGAAGGGCTTATTCCTCAGGAGCAGGCAAATCCATTATGGATCGAAGACAGCGGCGGGAACAAGTACCTTCAGCTGCAAAAGCCTTCCATCACCGTGGATCCGGTACATTATAGGTTTGTCAAGGAATTCCCGGCATT
The DNA here is from genome assembly GCF_055379675.1 of Paenibacillus sp. JCM 9796. Classification (NCBI taxonomy): domain Bacteria; kingdom Bacillati; phylum Bacillota; class Bacilli; order Caryophanales; family Paenibacillaceae; genus Paenibacillus; species Paenibacillus sp. JCM 9796. Next base: position 1,203,154 of record NZ_AP043723.1, on the reverse strand, counting down.
CACTGAAAAAGAACAGCTGACCTTCGTCACCCGTGAACTGACCCCGCCAGGATACTTGAAGGAGCTGGAAATCACGGTTCCGCTCGAACCCTAAAAGCAGCAGGAGCTTGCCGGGATACGACTACTGCAGCCTAAACAGAAAAAAGACCGTGCGGCGACGGTCTTTTTTCTATTTCCTTAACGGTTTCGAGCCGCTTGGACGAACTGACGCAGCGCCTGCTCCACGATGGAACGGGGACAAGCCAGGTTGATGCGAAGCCAGCCTTCGCCTTCCGTTCCGAACACCGAACCTTCGCTAAAGGCTACTTTGGCTTGTTTAAACATTAGGGCTTTCAGCTCGCTGACGGTTAAGCCCAAATCGCGGCAGTCGATCCACAGCAAGTAGGTGCCGTCCGGCCGCAGCGGCTTCGCTTCCGGCAAATGCTCCTTGAAATAGGCGAGCGTATAGGATAAATTCCCCTCTACATAAGCAAGCATTTCATCCAGCCAAGCTTCCCCTTCGTTATAAGCAGCTTCCACCGCGTCCTGGGCAAAATGATGGGCCATATGCAGACTGAGCGTTTTGATCCGATGATCGAACTTTCGCTTCATGGACGGGTTGGAAGCCACGATATAGGACGTTTGAAGCCCCGGCAAATTAAACGTTTTGGTCGCGGCCAAGCCGGTAAGCGTGATGTCCGCGAGCTCGGGTGACAGGGAAGCGAACGGGATGTGCTTGTGACCGGACAATGCCAAATCGCAGTGAATCTCGTCGGAAATGACGGTGACTCCATGCTTCAGGCATAAGTCGCCGAGCCGGAGCAGCTCCTCGCGCTCCCATACGCGGCCTCCCGGATTATGCGGGCTGCATAAGAGCAGCAGCTTCGCGCCCCCCTGGAACAACGATTCCAAATGATCGTAATCCATCTCGTAACGGCCGTTGCGGAGCACGAGCGGGTTTTTGGCTACGATGCGGCCGTTGCCTTGGATAACGTCATAGAACGGATAATAGACCGGCGACTGCAGGACGACCTGGCTGCCCGGCTCGCTGAACAGCTCGACCGCTAAGCTTAGCGTCGTGACGATGCTGGGGGAATCCGAGATCCATTTCGGATCGATCGACCAGCCGTGACGCCGCTCGAACCAATTTACGATGGCATCGAAGTAGCTGTTGCTCCGAATGGCATAGCCGTATACGCCCAGGGCGGCCCGTTTCTCCAAGACCGCCTGAACGGCGGGAGGGCTTAAGAAATCCATATCGGCAACCCATAGGGAAAGAACGTCGGAATCCCCGAAGAGTTTATCGTTTTGATCCCATTTGTAAGAGCGCGTATGCCGCCGATCGATACGGCGGTCAAAATCGTAAGTCACTTAAGATCACCTCAGCTTCGTATAATGATCGATTATATCATCAAATGACCGTACGTTCGAATCCGGCGTTTCGCCGCTGCTTCATACGGAGCTTGAAGAGCAGGAACTGCCGCCCGATCCGGTTTATCGTATGCAGCATGGTCTCCCATTCATGGAGTGGGGGTTTGTTGAATATAGCTGTATCATGGAGCCCGATTCGTCGATCGTGGCGGTCGAAGCTTCGAAATTCTGCGTCTGGACCTAGCGGCCAAACCTGAACCATAAAGGAGACTGCCCGATGACCGAATATACCGTAACCCCCTTTCAAAACGAACCGTTTACCGATTTCTCGCGGCCTGAAAACAAACAGGCGATGGAAGCGGCGCTTCTTAAAGTGAAAGCGGAGCTTGGGCGGGATTATCCGCTCCGGATCGGATCGGAGAAGGTAATGACGGAGCAGAAGATCGTTTCCGTTAATCCCGGGAATGTGGATCAAGTGATCGGACACGTGAGCAAGGCGACTCAAGACTTGGCGGAGAAAGCGATGAACGCGGCCTTGAACACGTTCGAAACGTGGAAAAAAACAACGGCGGTCGACCGGGCCTGTTATTTATTCCGGGCGGCGAAGCTGATGCGCGAGCGCAAGCATGAGTTTTCCGCGCTGATGGTGTACGAAGCCGGGAAAAACTGGGCCGAAGCCGATGCGGATACGGCCGAGGCGATCGATTTTATGGAATATTACGGCAGGGAGATGATCCGTCTCAGCGAGACGCATACACACCGGCCTTTAACGAAGCTCCCAGGGGAAGAAAACCGCTTGACCTACATCCCGCTTGGCGTCGGGATCGTCATTCCGCCTTGGAACTTCCCGCTGGCGATCTGCGTAGGCATTACCGCCGCCGCGGTTGTCAGCGGCAATACGGTGCTGTTGAAGCCGGCATCCGTCACGCCGGTCATCGCCCACAAGTTTGTGGAGCTGATGGAAGAGGTCGGGCTGCCGGACGGCGTCATCAACTTTATTCCCGGAAGCGGGGCGGAAGTCGGCGATTACTTGACGTCGCATCCGAAGACGCGGTTTATCAGCTTCACGGGCTCCAAGGAAATCGGACTTCGGATCAACCGATTGGCCGCCCAGACGAACGAAGGACAAATTTGGATGAAGCGCGTGATCGCGGAAATGGGCGGTAAAGACGGCATCGTCGTCGATGAAACGGCGGATCTGGAAGAAGCCGCCAAGGCCATCGTAGCTTCGGCCTTCGGATTCCAAGGGCAGAAGTGTTCGGCCGGCTCACGGGTTATTGCCGTGGCGTCGGTGTACGACCGTATCGTGCAGCTGGTCAAGGAGCAAACGGAGAAACTGACGGTCGGCTTGCCGGAGCTGAACTATCCGTTGGGACCGGTATCCGATCAACAGGCTTACGATAAAATTTTGGCGTACATTGAAATTGGAAAGACGGAAGGACGGCTGCTCGTTGGCGGAGGGAAAGCGCAAGGCAACGGGTATTACATTGAGCCTACCGTTTTTACCGATGTGGACGGTAGAGCGCGCATTATGCAGGAGGAAATTTTCGGGCCGGTGCTGGCCATCGCCAAAGCTAAAGATTACAAAGAAGCGATTGCGCTGTACAACGATACGGAATTCGGCTTGACCGGGTCGTATTTCTCGCAGGATGAAGCTCGAATCGCGTATGCGCTCGAAGAGATGCATTGCGGCAATATGTATGTGAACCGGAAGTGTACCGGAGCGTTGGTCGGCGTTCACCCGTTCGGAGGCTTTAATATGTCCGGCACCGATTCGAAGGCGGGAGGGCACGATTACCTCTTGTTATATACGCAAGCGAAACTGACTTCCCGGAAGCTGTAACGGCGAAGGCGCCGGGTAAACCGGCGCAAGGCCATTCTCAGGGCGGAGGATTCCGCTCTGGGAATGGCCTTGCGCGAGTTGCGGCTGGTTCATAGCTTATTCGACTTCTGTAAGTTTTCCATGCTTTTGAAGAGCTTATCGATGTCCTTTTCCAGCTTGCTCATATCGTTGAACATCTTCTTCATGTCTTTATCGTCGGCAAGCACTTTCAGGATGTGCTCCAGCTTGATCATGATCCCTCACCCCCGCTTACTAAAATTAAGGCCCGATCCGGCCGATCCAACAAGACGGTCACATGGCGGATTTCTTCTTTCTGCATGGACTTGCTCTATCGTATGCTCGCTTGCGGCGTACCGCTTAGGCTTTGCAAATGAAATGCGAAAGCAGGAATTTGGCGGAAAAATGTCGAATGTTGGATTCGGAACGCAGCCGGGATTAACCGATCCGGCCGGGCGGAACAGATAAGCGCTGCCAGAGCAGGCGGCAGCGGAAACAGGCGGTGGAGCTAATGTACGTGGTCCTGATCTATGGGCTGATCGTGAATGTGATCGGGTTTATCGTCATGGGAGCCGATAAAATGAAAGCGAAGAGGAAGAGCCGGAGGGTGCCGGAAAAACGGCTGTTTCTATGGGCCTTCCTTGGCGGGGCGGCGGGCGTGTGGATCGCCATGCAGGTGTGGCGCCACAAAACGAAGCATGAATCGTTTACCGTAGGCATTCCCTTCATTTTTATTCTCAACGTGCTGTGCATGTATTTGCTTCTCAAGTGGTTGTTTTATCCGCGGCTCTAAATGGGTCGGGGAGATGCCGGCCGAAGTTCGTCCTGTTGGAGCTGGCTGGAATTGGTTACAATAAGCGCAAAAGGACGACGGGATGGAGTTGAAGGATGATGCGTCTCTTTGTGCTGATGATCGGGCCGACGGCGATGATTTTGTTAGGGCTGCAAGGACTGAACAGCATGCTTTACACATTTGCCTTATTTTACGGGTGGCTGCTGCTGATTCCGCTGGCGGACGGCCTGCTTCAGAAAAAGAGTACGTTATCCGAAAACTTGAAGCAGCTCGGATTCCGGGTCCATAAGAAGAATCTGAAATACGGGCTTATCTTGGGCATCGTCTTACTGGTTGTCATCCCGATGACGGTGGCCTTGCTGCGGCCTCTTCTCTTTGATGTGACGGAACTGAAACCGCTGCTGCAGGCATGGGGCTTCTCCAGGCACGCGGTCTGGTACATCGTCATTCTGGTCGTCGTCAATCCGCTCCTGGAAGAAATCTACTGGAGATGCTACATGTACCGGAAGCTGGAAAAAAAGCTGCATGCCGGATTGGCGATCGGTCTCACCTCGATTTTCTACAGCCTGTACCATTTGCTGTGGTTAGTCCCGATGTTCGAATGGCCTTGCGATGTGCTGGCCGTTCTTCTGGTGTTCATGGCCGGTCTATTATGGGGCTGGATGTATCGAAAGCAGCGGTCGCTGCTCGGAGGCTTCATCAGTCACGCTTTGGCGGACGGCGGTATCGTAGCGGTTTATTTGATCTATTTGCAGTAATATACGCACGACAAAGAAGACGGCAAATACTGGACTAAAGTCCAGTCGGCTTCCTTACCCAAGCAGGGGGACGCCAAGTTCCGGGATATGGTAAGTTGGTTGTAATGAACTTGGAGCGATAAAGGAGTGTCTACTCATGAACAAACGGACGATCATCGGAGCCGTTTTCATTCTGCTGGGAGCCAGCTTGTTTCTAAACCGCGGGGCAACGTTCGGAGCAGGCGACATTTTCGGTTATTTCTGGCCGAGCTTATTCGTCATTCCGCTAGGATTGTTTTTCCACTGGCTGTATTTCTCGATGACGGCGCCGCGGGGAGCGGGCCTCTTGATTCCCGGGGGCATTTTGTTTACGGCGGGGATCGTGTGCCAAATCTCCATGCTGTTCGATAGCTGGGGGACGATGTGGCCCGGGTTTATTTTAGCGGTTGCGATCGGGCTGTTCGAGTTTTATTGGCTCGGAGGCCGAAACAAGTGGCTGCTGATTCCGATCAACATTTTGATGGTGCTGTCGGTCCTGTTTTTTGCCGTATTCGCCGTCGGTTCTCTCTTCGGTCAATGGATGGTCAATGGACCGATCGTTGGCATCGTGTTGATCGTCGCGGGGGCTTGGACCCTGATGAAGAGAAAGAGCGGGGCGTAAGCTGGTCGGCAACCGGCGAGCGGCGCCGCTAGCAAGCAGAAAAGACCGTCCGGGATGGAAGGAATCCGGGCGGTCTTTGGCATGGCTAATCTTCGGATACGATAAACTCATCCAGGCTGCGATCCGCCTTCTCCTGATTGCAGATGTGACAGGCGCAGACGCAGTTGACGGGCGTCGTGTGACCGCCTTTGGCACGGGGGAGCAGATGATCGATCGTATCGCCGTATTCGCCGCAGAAGTGGCAGGTGTAGTGGTCGCGCGTCAAAATGTAAAGGCGGAACATTCTATTGGTATACACGCGACGAATCGTATGCCGGTTGACGACGACGGCTGCAAACTCCCGCACAAGCGTTACCGCCGTTTCAAGATCCGTTTCCTGCTGCCAGCGGCGGCCTTTATCCGTGCGGCCCCGCATCCAGACGAAGCCTTCGCGGTTGACCCGCAGCACAGACACGTCCGGTCCTTTGGGCCTTGGCGGCGGGATAGGCAGCGGCCGGCTGATCCGCCGCTTCGGCGTAAGAACAAGCGCCTCCTCAGCCGCTGGCCGGGCGGCGGCCCGCTTGCGTGAGCGGGGCCGCTTTCGGGCCCTCGCTTCTTGGCCCGGCGTTTCGCCGCTTTGCGGCTTGCGTTCCATCCGGCAAGCGCGGCATGCGCCGCGGCGGGACGATTTGCCGGAACGTCTGCCGGTTCGCCGCAAAAAGTCGGTAAGCGGCTTCATTTCCTGACAGTGCGCGCATCGTTTATGAGACGGGAGCTCCGCATCTGTATACGGTTCCGTTGGCTCTTGGTTCAGCTCTTGATCCACGTGTTCACCTCGACTTGATGTTCGTTTCGACATATTGCAGCGGTCAACACTCATACATGACCGTCCCCGTATGCGTAAGATCGTACCCCTGGATCGAACGAAGCTCTTTCTTGAAAGCATCCGAACGGACAATTTCCGTGATCAGTCCGATCCATTCCTCATTGTGCGGATGTTTCAGCATGACCAGATCATACCGCTCCTGAATAAGCGGAATGAAATCGACGCCCACCATCGACGCTGCCCGCTCGATGCCGACACCGGCGTCAGCTTCCCCGCTCGCCACTTTGCCGGCCACGCCCAGATGGTTCGACTCCTCGTCGTCGTAACCGTTCACATCACGGGAAGAGAGGGCATGCAGCCGCAGCTGCTCGTCGAGCAGCACGCGCGCTCCCGCACCCTTTTCCCGGTTCACGATCCGGATGTCGTCTCTTGCGAGATCGGCCCAACCCAAGATCCGCTTCGGATTACCGCGGCGCACATATAAACCTGCCCCCCGCACGACAAGGTTGAGGACGACGTAGGCATGGCCGGTCAGCAGCTTGCGGACATAAGGGACGTTGTACGTGCCCGTATCTCCATCCAGCAGGTGGGTGCTGACGATGTCGGCTTGGCCTTGATACATCGCGATGAGACTGTCCAGGCTTCCGACATGGGAACGCAGCGGCCGGTACGATTTCGTCCGCTTCTCGATATGCTTCGTCAAGATGTCGAGGCTCACGTCTTGTCCGGTAATGACAAGCGGCCTGACGCCCGCCGTCTCGCGGATCGTGTCCAGACGCACGGTCTCGGGCTGAGGGACGGCCGGACGCAGGTTCCCGCCCTTCGCTCTGGCCTTATATCGTTCCAAGTCGTCGGCGTCGACGCGCATTTGGCGGCCTACCCGGTACGCGGGCAATTCGCCTTTTTTGATCAGATCGTACACCGTGAGCTTGGATATTTTTAAAATTTTTGCAATGTCTTCGGTTGTATACGAAAGTTCGTGGGACAACAGCTTCACCGCCTTAAGGCTATTATACCGAAAATAAGAACATCCCTCCAGCGATGGCCGAAGGGATGTTCGCGTTGATTATAATTAAACATAACTAATTATAACTAAATATATTTAAATAGAACTTAGGTTGTGCTACAATTCGAGACATGAAAGTAAAAAGAATGGGGGCGCGAAGGGGATGACCGGGTTAATGCGAAGGATATTCATTTGTTTGATTCTGTTTGGGGTTGCGACGATGACGGGGTGTACGGCCGGGAAGCCTGCTCCTCAGGTAGAGCTGGTCGTATCGGCGGCTGCGAGCTTAACGGACAGCTTGAAGGAGGTTCAAGCCGACTTTGAGCTCCATAATCCCGACATCAAGCTGACTTTTAATTTGGGAGCGTCGGGCACGCTGCAGCAGCAAATCGAGCAGGGGGCGCCGAGCGACGTGTTTATTTCCGCCGGGAATAAGCAAATGGCAGCTCTTCTCGAGAAGGGGCTTATCGATGGCAAGTGGCAATCGAATCTGCTGACCAATGAGCTCGTCGTCGTCGTTCCGGCGGACGGCGGCGTATCGCTCGCCTCGCTCGAACAGCTGGCCGAGCCTGCAGTGAAAAAGCTTGCGGTCGGTCAACCGGAATCGGTACCGGCCGGCGCCTACGCAAAGGAAGCACTTACATATCAGAAGCTGTGGGATGCGGTTCAGGCGAAGATCGTATATGCCAAAGATGTCCGGCAAGTGCTGAGTTACGTGGAGACGGGCAACACGGAGGCCGGAATCGTTTATAAAACCGATGCGCTGGCGTCCACGAAGGCGAAGGTGGCGTTCACGATCGACCCGAAAAGCTATAGCGCGATCGAATATCCGATCGGTTTGGTGAAAGCGTCGAAGCATCCGGAGGAAGCGAAGCGGCTGTACACGTATTTGCAGTCTGAAGCGGCTTCGGCTGTCTTCGTCAAATACGGCTTCCGCCTGCCGGGACGATAACGATGAGCAGGATGAATGGGGCTGCCTTCCTTGAGCCGGTGGCCTTGTCGCTGAAGGTTTCGCTAATCGCCAGCGCCGTCGTTTTCGTCGCGGCCGCTTGGGTCGCATGGCGCATGAGTCTGGCGAAATTCCGGGGCAGGACGATCGTGGAGACGTTCATCATGCTGCCGCTGGTGCTCCCCCCGACCGTCGTAGGGTTCGTACTGCTCGTCGTGTTCGGTCGGCAGAGTCCGGTCGGTCGGCTGTTCGAGAACGTCTTCGGACAGTCCATCGTGTTCAGCTGGGGAGCGGCCGTCATCGCCGCCGTCGTCGTCGCCTTCCCGCTCGTGTACCAGACGTTGAAGGTCGGTTTTCAGTCGGCCGACGCCGATCTGCAGGATGCCGCCCGTTCGATGGGGGCGAGCGAGCGGCAGGTGCTGCGGTTTATTACGCTTCCTTTAGCGTGGCGTTCGCTCGTGTCCGGTTATGTGCTCGGCTTTGCGCGCGGGCTCGGGGAGTTCGGCGCGACGCTCATGCTGGCGGGCAATATCCCGGGCCGCACGCAAACCGTACCGACCGCCATTTACTTCGCGGTCGATGCCGGCAACCTGGGCTTGGCCTGGCTCTGGTGTTTCGCCATGATCGCGATCAGCTTTGCGATGCTGTACGCGGCGGGCAGGCCGGGTTTCAGCCGACGTTAATGGCGGCCCGCCGGGCAAGCCTTTAATGGCTTCAGCGCGGCGTCGGCATGTGCCCGAAGCGCATCTGGAGAACCTCCTTTTCGATATAGATTGGGATAGGATCCGGATAGGGCGGATACAGGCCGCTGCCGCCGATTTGACGGTTGCTAGAGCGGCTTAAGCCCGGTATAATCGCTAGAGACAGATGTAGTTTCGAGCGCAGCCGCAACCGAGAGCCGCCCCGCTTGCCGCACGTATCGAATACGATTCGCTGCTGACCGGGTCCGGCCAAAGGGGAACAGTCCGCGTTCTCCCGCGGGCACGCTGGAGCCGTCGGCCGGCCATCAAGTCAGGCCGCAGCTGCTCTCGACTACGACCTCATACATCGTCGTGTCTGGCGGCGGAACGTTCCGCTGCAGCGCCTGCGATTGCGCGCTTGAAGCCGGGATAATAGCCTCGTCACTTGGGGAAGAGCTGGTCCGGTACGCCGCAGATGAGGCGACGATCGCTTCCGGATTCGACTGACGGTTCATTAGCTCACAAGGAGGGATCATCGTGACGTTCGGCGCGCGTATGCTGAAAACCGGGATTGCAGTAACCGTTTCCTTATACATCAGTTCGTTTTTGCACATCTCTTCGCCGGTTATTGCCGCGGTGGCAGCCATTTTTGCGATGCAGCCGACGATTTATCGTTCCTGGCGCCACTTTCTTGAGCAGCTGCAGACGAATACGCTGGGCGCGGTGCTCGCGCTTGGGGCAGGTATGTATTTATCGAAAGACCCGTTCGCAATCGGGCTTATGTGCGTGCTGGTCATCATGATTTGCTTAAAGCTGAAAATGGAGGAGACCGTCGGGCTGACGCTTGTCACGGTCATTGCGGTCATGGAAGCATCCGGCCAATGGCAGTTTGCGTTGAACCGCTTTTTGCAAATATTGATCGGGATCGGAACGGCATCGCTGATCAACATTTTCTTCATTCCCCCGAATCCTCGGGAACAGTTCGTGGCGCAGATCGAAAGCGTGTTCGCGAAGCTTTCGCTGCTGCTCCGGACGGCCGTGTCCGACGAGCTGAAGGAGAGCGTGTTTCGCGACGAGAAGCGGAAGCTGGAGGACGCGCTCGGCGGAATCGAGGCCAAATTCAAGCTGCTCGAAGAGGAGTACAAGAAGCTGAAGGGCGCCAAATTCAGCAAAATCCGCGATCTCGTCGTGTACCAGCAGATGCATGCGACGCTGCGCAAGGGGCTTGATGTGCTCGAGGCAGTGGAGCAGCATTATTTTCAGGCCGACCGGAGCGAGGAGATTGATAAGGCCTTCGACCGGCATCTGGAGAAGCTCATTAAGTTTCACGAGCATGTGCTGCTGAAATTTGATGAAAAGCTGAAGGAAACCGAGCCGCCGGAAATCGAGCGCGTGGAAGCCGACAGCAACCGGTTTATGCGCGAAATGATGGCGGAGAACCGGGAGCGCCCGGACGAGGATTTGCGCTTGGCAATCGTGGCTGCGTCGCTCTTCGATTACGGCTACCAGATCGGCAGGCTCGACAAGCTGGTGGAACAATACCACCGGGGCTCGTAACAGTGAAGGGGCAAGAGGAAAGTTCCCGGATTTCTCTCTTGGCGGATTTATTCTAAACTGGTGCATTCCCGCAGATAAGCGCCTATAATGATCTGTATGTATCACGAATCGATGTTATCGTGACGGATCTTTTAATCGGGAGGTCCTTTTCTTTGACTGTTTTCTTATCGATCGATCAATTATCCAAACGCCGGCACGAAGCTCCCGACCGTTATTTGTTTCAAGGGATTACCGCAGAGGTCCATCGCGGTCAGCGGGTAGCCTTGCTCGGCGTGTCCGGGCAAGGCAAAACGACGCTGCTGCGTATCATCGCCCGGCTGGACGCCATGGACGAAGGCGGTCTATCGCTGCACGGTCAGCCAGCCGACAATTGGAAGCCGCAGGAATGGAGAGCTAAGGTGAGCTACGTTGCGCAGCAGGCCGTGATGTTGACCGGAAGCGTCGAGGACAACCTGCGGACGGTCAGCCGCTTGCACGGCACCCCGTTTGACCGGGAGCTTGCCCGCACGTGCATGGAGGCATTAGGCCTCGGAGCTCTCGCCTGGAGCAAGCCGGCGTCCGAGCTGTCCGGCGGAGAGAAGCAGCGCACTGCCCTGGTTCGTACGCTGCTTGCCCGTCCCGACGTGCTGCTGCTGGACGAAGTGACGGCATCCCTGGATCCCGGCAGCAAACGCGCCGTCGAACAGTGGCTGAACGCGTGGTCGGAGCGGGAGGGCACCGCCTGCGTCTGGATCACGCACGATTTGGAGCAAGCGAAGCAAGTCAGCGATCGCGTCTGGTTTATGGCCGATGGACACTGCTGGAACAGGGCGATACGGCGTCGTTCTTCCGGCAACCGGAAACGGAACCGGCTCGTCGCTTCATCGAGTGGCCTGCGGCCGGAAAGGATGAAGCGAATGTCTAACGCCGCGCTTGCCTGCACCTTGATCTTCGTGGCGGTGACAATGGTTCTATCCATTCGCCAGAAGCTTGGATTGGAGAAAGAAATTGCGATCGGCACGATTCGTTCCGCCGTTCAACTGCTTGCCATCGGTTATGTGCTGCACTTCGTATTCGATTCGCGGCATCCCGCGCTCATCGTGCTGCTCGTGCTGATGATGATCGGCGTAGCCTCATGGAATGCCGGCGGACGAGCCAAACGGCTGAAGGGCTTACGCCTTCGGATCGCGGCGGCGATCGGCTGCACTGAAGCGGTTACGATCGGATTGCTGCTCGTGCTGCGCATGATTGAACCGACTGCCCAATACATAATCCCGATCAGCGGCATCACGATCGGCACCGCGATGATCGTATCGGGCTTGTTCTTGAGTCAAATGAAGCGCGAGATGGAGACGTCGCGCGGTGAGATGGAGACGCTGCTCGCCTTGGGAGCTACGGCCCGGCAGGCGGTTCAAGGCTCGCTGAAGCGTGCGGTTCGCGCCAGCATGATTCCGACGGTGGACGGGATGAAAACCGTCGGACTGGTACAGCTCCCAGGGATGATGACCGGCATGATCGTAGCCGGGGCGGACCCGATCGAAGCGGTGCGCTACCAGGTGCTGATCATGTTCATTCTGGCTTCTTCGGCCGCATTGACAGCGATGCTGCTCAGCCTGATCAGCTATAAGTTATGGTTTACCGCCGACTCCCGGCTTAGGGTCACGGAGGATGCGAATCGTTAAATATCGAAAGCCAGCTGCACCGGACGTTGTTCGGTGTTTTTTGCGTTGTCAGGGCTCGGACTAGTATGCTGACCCGACAGCGGTTTATAGGCCGTTAGCCCGTTCGATTGCAGCAGGCGGTCCAGCCGTTCCATAACCTGCTCGCGGTATGGCTTCGGCGCCGACGGCGAGCCTGCATACAGCTGCGCATACCGGCTTACTAGCGGAGCGTAATGCAGGCGAAGCGAATGAAAAAACCATGATTTCACCGCGGCGGTGTTCAAGCGGAGGACGGAGCCCATTACGAAGGTGGCGCCGCTTTGCGCGATGCGCCCGACGAGCGGCTCCAATTGCTCGGCCCCGTCCGTGATCCAAGGCAGCATCGGCGCCAGAAACACGCCGGCGTCCACGCCATGCTCCCGCAAGCGGCGCACCGTGTCCAGTCGCGGTTCGGGCGCGGGCGACATCGGCTCGAAGCTGCGCCATACCGATTTGTCCAGCGTGTTCACGCTTACGTTCACGGTGCAGCCGGGAATTTTCCGCAGCAGGTCCACATCCCGTAAAACAAGGGGGGAACGGGTTGTAATGCTGGCCGGAATATGATAGGCGGCCAACACTTCAAGGCATTGGCGCGTAAGCTGCTCGTTCTTCTCGAGCGGCTGATAAGGATCGGTGGCGGTCCCGATCGCCACTTTGCCGATGCGGCTTCGTCCGTTCTTCTGGCGAAGCATGCGTTCCAGCTGCGATTCCAGCGCCGCGGCCGCATTTTGCTTGAACAAGATATGGCGTTGGAAGGTATCGTCCGTATCCAATCCCAGGAATGTATGAGTTGACCTGGCATAACAGAAACTACAACCGTGCTGGCATCCGCGGTACGGGTTAATCGACCAGTCGAACGGCATCGAGGGACTTTTGACGGGATTCAAAACCTGCTTCGCGTTTATCGGCTCATAGTTCGCTCTCATATCGTACACCTCGAAAGGAAGGATTGACAAGAACACATGTTCTTATTTTTATCATATCGCAGCTTTACTTCCTTTGCAACAAGAACTGCAAAACGGTAAGGAGGATGGCAGAATGGCCAGAAGAAGAAGCAGAAGAACCGTTGTGCCCGGGGCCGGTTACGCCCTGGACCAATTCAAGGCCGAAGTGATGCGCAGGGAGGGATTCAGCACGAATTCCGCGCAACCGGACAACGTCAAGTACGAGGTGGCCCGATCTCTCGGCATCCCGCTCCAACCGAACGGCAACGGCCATTTGTCTACGGAGCAGGCCGGGCAAATCGGCGGGCAAATCGGGGGCGCGATGGTGCGCGAGATGATCCGGATGGCGCAGGAGCGGCTGGCAGGAAAATAAACGGTTTAGCGCCGCGATGATCAAGAAGCACACCTCCCGGGCGGGAAGGTGTGCTTTGGTGCGAAACACCTGTTCGTTACAATTACGCAGGGCACGAGCAGCTTGCATTTACGACCGCTTACTGCTGCGAATGCCGGGCATCGTATTCGTCCGAATATTCGGCAAGCGACTTGATCTTACCGTGGGGATGCGGGGACTGCTTGCGGATTTTCCACTCGTTTTCCTGGCGGCGTTTGGAATGGCTCATCTTCTTTCACGTCCCTTCTCGGATATAGAAGCAAGGTGCTGCCTTTTTAGGATGGCGGGAGGGCCGGTCCTTTATTCTTCATAAACTCCGCAAACGTTGTTGTAATCTATGCTTTGATCCGTTAAAGTGAAGATTCAGGGGGTAGAAGGAGCAACGGGGACGGAGGCTGGAAAGTGAGAACGTTTTTTTGGACAGGATGCTTATCGTATTTGCTCATCGGCTTGGCGCATGTCATTATCGGCGCTTTAATGCCCGAGCTGCTTGCCCATTACGGGAAAGATTACAGCGCGGGGGGACAACTCGTCGCCCTGCAATTTTTCGGATTTTTAATCGGCGTATTAGCCGGTCCGTGGTTTAGTCAGAAGCTGGGCAAGCGGGGCGCTCTGCTGGTTAGCCTGTTCTGCATGGCCTTGGGCGAAATGGTCTTCTTTACGCTGCCCCCATGGGGAATCGTACTCGCCATCGCTCCGCTCGCCGGCTTCGGATTCGGCATGGTGGAGACGATCATCGGCGCCGTCGTGATCGGGCACTTCGAAGAATCGCGCAAGACGGTCGCCATGGCCCGCATCGAAGTGTTCTTCGGCGTCGGCGCCCTGGTCATGCCTCTGCTGGTGTCGTTGTTCATCGCCGCAGGCTGGTGGCGGGGGTCATTTCTCGCCTTAAGCCTGCTGTCGCTGCTCGTCTTCGTGTTATGGGCCGTGCTGCCGCTCGGGCGAATGTCTGCTGTGATGGCGAAATCGGCGTCGAACGCCGTGCAGGCGGGCGCCGTGCCTTCGTTCAAAGGTCTTCCCGGCGGTTTGATCGGGCTGTTGACTTTGTTTATCGTCATCTTTGCTTTATATGTCGGCGCGGAGATGAGCGTCGCGAATTTCCTGCCGTCCATTATGATTGAAAATGTCGGTGTGAAGCCGGAGATCGGCGCGCTTTCCGTCACCTGCTTCTGGGGAGCGATGGCGGTCGGACGGCTGTTCGCCGCCCAATTGGCCGGCCGCTGGGGAAAAGCCCGTTACCTGCTGGTCAGCTGCGCCAGCGGGGCCGCCGTCTTAAGCTTATTCGCCATGGCCGATACGGTGTTCTCGAGCTATGCGCTGGTGCTGCTGCTGGGGCTATTGATGTCGGGCATGTTTGCGGTTGCGCTCGTGTACGCGAATGGATTTTTCCCGGGCATGGAAGAACGGATAACCAGCATACTGATCGCCTCCGGCGGCGTGGGCGGGGCGCTCATCCCGCTGCTGACCGGGTGGTGTATGGACCAACTGTCCGTATCGGTTGCGTTATGGGTGCTCGTGACGCTCTATGTGCTGCTGCTGGCCCTGGTGTACGGCGCATCCCGGATGCGGTTCCGTGCGAAGGCGGCGAACGTTTCGAGTCCCCGCGTGTAAGCGGCCGGGACTTGAATTTTACCCGTGTAACGGAATGGACACAGCGAAATACCCTTTCAACCGGAGCCGCAGGTTGAAAGGGTTTCTTGTTGTTGACACCATAAGGGAAGCGGGTGTAAGCTGCGGCCGAAGCTGTCCGTCGAGACGGCGGCGAAGAACTTCGCAGACACAGCGGCACGCAGTTCGACGCCCAGGTCTCCGAAGCGCTGCAGAACGTGCTTGTCCGCACCGGGAAGCTTCCGTCCGCGGAGCACGCACCGTCCGGCTCGCGCGGCGCAGCGTTACCCCAATAACCAGGAAAGCCCGGATTCGCGCATCTGCGCGTACTCCGGGCTTTTTATTGTGCGGTTTTGCCGACCGGCGAGCGCAGAACAAGAACGGCCGAACGAAATCGGGCGCCAACGTTCCGCTATCCTATGAATCCTTGCGGTCGAGATGTAAATCTTGCAGCGTATATTGATGGTTCCAAAGAAATTCCATATCGTATTCCGTCGTATCGCGCAGAATGAATTCAAGCAGCATCATCGCAAACGCGAGCGTAATGGAGGCGAACAACATGAGCCACATCAAAAATTCGATAAGCTGGGCCATTGCAAGCAGCTCCTTCCCTTTCCCGGATGCTATCATTCTATGAACGCATCACACAAAAGATGATAAGGAAGGACGCTAAATTCAAGCGCTTTATCGAGCGGTTTCACCCCGGCTTCGAGACGCTCTATAACGTTTCCGTGTCGCTTAGTATGTTCTTGAAAATTCGCGTCAAATACTTCACGTCCTCATCCGATAGCTTGCCGAAGTAACCTTCCACCACTTGCTTGCGGTGCTTCTTCAGCGATTCGGTAATCGTCCGCCCTTGCTCCGTTATTTCCAGATAGACGACGCGGCGGTCTTCCTCCGAACGGGTCCGTTTGGCGAAACCGCCGGAGATGAGCTTGTCCGACAACGAGGTGACGGCGCCTGCCGTAATCCAAAGCGCGTCAGCGATTTGCGAAACCTTCAACGGTCCTTCGTTCTCCAATTTTTCTAGTATGATGCCTTGTGAAGCGGAGACCCCTTGAATTTCAAAGCGGTTCCAGCTTCCTCGAATTCTGCGCATTAATTGGCGAAACGTTACTTCCAGTTCGTACAAATCTTGACGGTTTGGCATGGGAACCCCCTGTATAAACATAAGAAATCAACGGGTAAAAAAGCCCGCTGCAGGATAATACGCAAGAACTGGCGGCAGGTTTCAAAAAAGTTGCTGCCGATCATGAATATTTTAATTGACGGTACAAATTTCCTATGATATTTTACAGCTAAATGATTTCATTAATAAACTATTTTATCCTAAATATTTTAGAGGAGGGGACTGTTTGGCTGAAGCGGATCATCGCATCAAACAATTCGAGGAGCTTCTGCATGTCGTACTCCGGCAAACCCGGAAGTGGGCGGTCCCGCCCGAACTGTCCAGACAGCAGGTCGTTCTGCTGCAAACTTTGTACCGTAAGCGGCGTGCCGCGGTGAACGAGCTGGCAGACGATTTGCAGATTTCGGCGAGCGCGACGACGCTGGCTGTGAATCGGCTCGAGCAGACCGGTCATATCGGTCGAACCCGTGACGAAGCCGACCGCAGGGTCGTCTGGCTGGAACTGACGGAGATGGCGGAACGGCAGGTCGAGAAAGTTTGGCAATGTAAACGGCAATTGCTGACACAGTTGCTCAGCAGCTTGCCGGAGGAGGAACAAGAGCAGTTCATGTATCTTCTTCATAAAATGACATCTTCATTACAAGATACGCGACAAGATATGCGATAAGGGTTGAAGGGAGCTCGACAAGATGAAGAAAAAAGCGGTGCTTCTTACCGTGTTGGCCGTGCTGCTCATCGGCGGCGGTGCTGGCGGTTATTACTATTACCGGGAATCGAGCAAATACATAAGCACGGAAGATGCGAAGGTACAGGGCGATCTGCGGGCGATCGGTTCACTGTCTGCGGGCAAATTGCTGGAGTGGCGTTATCAGGAGGGCGAGGCGTTCGCTAAGGGCGACGTGCTCGGGATCGTGGAAACGTCCCCGTCGCGCGGAAATTCACCGGCCACTACAACGGAAATCGTCGCTTCCGAGCAAGGGACGCTCATTCAATCGAACGCCGTCCAGAACCAAACGGTGGCCCCTGGCGCAACGCTGGCGATGAGTGCGGATTTGAACCGCTTGTACATCACGGCCAATCTGCAGGAAACCGAGATTACGGAAGTGCAGGTCGGCAATCGGGTAACCTTTACGATCGATGCGTTCAAGGATGTAACCTTCACCGGGCGCGTAGAGAAAATCGGGCTGGGGACGAACTCCTCCTTCTCGCTGCTGCCGTCCTCGAATACATCAGGCAATTATACGAAAGTCATTCAACGCATTCCGGTTAAAATCAGCATCGACGATTATCAAGGCAAGCGGCTTATTCCCGGTTTGAACGCGACGGTGAAAATCGAGAAATAGCAACAGACACGTGAGCGGTAAGGGGGAAGCAGACGATGAGCGCTCAGAATGAACAGGAGAATAAAGGGGATAAGGCTCCCCAAGCCGCCGCCAAATTACCTGGATTCGCGATGGTGGCGCTAATTCTCGGGGTGTTTATGGCCATCCTCGATACAAGTATCGTCAACGTCGCCATTCCGAAGATGATGTCCGTCTTCGGCGTGAACCAGTCGCAAATCGAGTGGGTGGTTACCGCCTATGCGTTGGTGAGCGGGGCTTTGGTACCGGCAACCGGGTTTTTGGGCGATCGTTTCGGCTATAAGAAAATGTACGTGATTTCGCTCGCTATTTTTACCATCGGTTCGGGGCTTTGCGGCATCGCCTGGAGCAACAACGCGATGATCGTATTCCGGATCGTGCAAGCCGTTGGCGGCGGCGCGATGATGCCGATCAGCATGGCGATGATTTTACGTATGATTCCGGTGGAGCGCCGCGGTATCGCGATGGGCATGTTCGGGATCGCGATTATGTTCGCTCCGGCTACCGGTCCGACGTTGTCCGGTTACATCGTCGAATATTTGGATTGGCGGCTCATTTTTACGATCAATGTGCCGATTGGCATTTTGGACTTATTTTTATCGGCAGCTTTCTTAAGGGAGTTCAAATCGGAAGTGAAACGGCGTTTCGACCTTGCCGGCTTTCTGACCTCCAGCCTCGGACTCGCTTCGCTGCTCTACGGGGTCGGGCTCGTGTCAGAGAAAGGCTGGACGGATCACGAGGTGCTCGCCTTCGTCTTGACAGGCCTTGTCTCCTTGATCGCATTCATCACGATTGAACTCCATGTGAAGGACCCGCTGCTTGACTTGAGCTTGATGAAAAACTGGACATTCACGCTCACCGTGTCGATCTCGAGCCTCGTCACCGTCATCATGATGGGCGTGTTATTTTTGCTGCCGATTTTCCTGCAAAGCGTCTCCGGCCTATCTGCCGTCCAAACCGGCTTGCTGCTGCTGCCGCAGGCGCTCATGTCGGGGTTCATGATGCCGATAGCGGGAGCGTTATACGATAAAATCGGGGCCAAAGCGATTGCGGTTATCGGCATGCTGATCACGGCTTATGCGTTGTATTTGACCTCGCAGCTCAGCATGGAAACGTCGCACGGCACGATCGTCTTCTGGATGTGCCTGCGGGCCGCCGGAATGGGCTTGATGATGATGCCGATGCAAACGGCGGGGATGAGCACGGTGCCGATGGACAAAGTCGGGCAAGGAACCGCGCTGTCCAATACGATCCGTCAGGTCAGCGGTGCGTTCGGCATCGCCTGGTTGTCGATGCTGTTCACGGACCGCCGGAATTTCCACAGCGCGAGCTATGCGGAGCAGCTTAATATGTTCTCTACTTCGGTGACGGATCAAATCAACCGGCTGCAGAACTCGTTCGTGGCGCTCGGGCAATCGGCGTCGCAGGCCAGGGCCAGCGCGCTCAGCTACGTGGCCGGGCAGGTGCAAATCGAAGCGACGATCACGGCGCTGGACGACGTGTTTATTTTAACGGCGGCTCTATCGCTGGTGGCGCTGGCGCTGTCGCTGTTGATCAAGGAAAAGAAGCGCAAAGGCGAACCCGGCATGCCGATGATGGGCGAATAACGGGAAGGCCGACAGGAACGGAACAGGCGAAGCAAAGGAGCGAATCTGGAGATGGCACAATCAACGAATCATAAACAAGCCGCGTCGCGAGCTATGCTGGCGGTACTCATGGTCTTGCTGACCGGAGCTGCCGCAGCGGGCTGCTCGAACGCTTCCGCCGGATCGGACGGAGCGAAGATCGTCACGGTAGCGCGGGCGGCGACGGCTGAGATCGACGGCAAGCTGGAGCAGGAGGCCGACATCGTCGCATCCTCGCAGCTCAACATCATCTCCAAGCTAGGCGGGGACGTCGTCGAGGTATTGAAGAAGAAAGGCGATAACGTCAACCGCGGAGACGTGTTGTTCAGACTCGATGCCTCCGATATGGAGCGCAATCTGGAGAAGACGAGGCTATCCGGCGAAAATTTACAAGCGCAGCTCGATAAGAACGCAGCCGAGTTATCGACGAACAAGCAGGTGCTGCGCAATACGGTCGAGAAGCTGAGCCTGCAAATTGCCGATATCGAGAAGTCGTACAACAGTGTGAGGAACGATTACGACGCGGGAACGGCGACGAAGGCGCAGGTCGACAAAATCGAGACGCAATGGAAGGCGGCCCGACTTGACCTCGATACGGCGCAGAAGCAGCTTGCGGGGCTCGAATCGACCGACCCGCTTGCGCCGCTGCGGATTCAACTCCAGAGCGCTGAGCTGTCGATGAAAGATATCGAGGATACGTTAGCCGATGTGGAAGTGAAGGCGCCGATCGGCGGCATATTGACCGAATTGACGCCCGAGCCGGGAATGACGGTGCCGCAAGGGTTTGCCGCCGGTGTGGTGCAGCAGCTGGACCCGATCAAGATCCATGCCGACGTGACCGATCAAGCGGTCAAGCAATTAGCCGGCCGGAAGGAAGTGACGTTCACGCTTCAAGGCTCGGCCGACAGCTTCACCGGCACCGTAACCTACTTGGCCGATGTCATGAGTCCGTCTAGCAAGACGTACGTGCTGGAGCTGAGCGCTCCGAATCCCGACCGCAAGCTGAAGCCGGGGATGCGCGTGAAGCTGCAGCTTGGCGACGACGGGAACCGGCAAGCGCTCACGGTCCCGTCCGCAGGCATAGTGAAGGAAGGCGTCGACAACTACGTGTTCGTGTTGGTCGGCGATCATGTCGAGAAGCGGAGCGTTACGCTCGGGCGCAGTTCGGATAACGGCCGCGAGGTGTTGAGCGGCTTGAAGGAAGGCGAGCAGGTGGTCGTATCCGGTCAGCAGGGTCTGAAGGATCAAGATAAAGCGGTTATACGCAATTGAGAAAGAGATTGAAGTATTGGATTGAAAACATCAATAAAATGAACTGAAATTTGATAAAACCGAGCGAAGGGAGCGCCGGTCGGAAGAAGAAGACTTCAAGATCAGAGCAGAGGGAGAAGCCGGTGAAGCATTACATAGGTGTCGGTATTGGTGGAACGAACATGGTCATCGGCGTTGCGAACGAGACGGGGGCCACGGTCAGCCTGGTAAAAATCGCAACGGACGCGCAGCGTGGGGGCGCGGATGGGGTCGTGCTGTGCAGGCGGAAGCGATCGTCCGCCTGCAGCAGGAGACGGGCTTGGCGCCTGAAGGCGTCGGCATCGGCATCGGCGTACCGGGCTTCGTTGACCATGTGACGGGGACGAGCGTCTTTGCCGCCAACCTCGGCTGGTGCGGCTTTCCGCTGGCGGCGCGTTTGAGCCGGGTGCTCGGCGGGCTGCCGGTATTCGTCAACAACGACGTGCGCATGTACGTAGATGGGAGAAGCGACTGGCGGCGTCCCCGCCTTGCCGCAAGCATTTGACAACTTTTAGACAGATTCGGCAAACGGTTGTCCCGCTTTCGCTTTCATGTTAACCTTGGGAAGGCGAGATGTTTGGAATGAGTCGGATTTGGGAGCGTGAACGACCCTTGACGTACGATACGATATTTTGGGTAGTGATAGGAGCCGGCTTCGTGTTGACGGGGCTTGTCGGCATTTTATTGATGTGGAAAACAGGCCTTCTCCTGCTGTCCTTCCTGGCAGGCTCGGCCGTCAATATAGCGATTACCGCTTCAGCCGTCTGGTGGTGGGCGTCGGTATTCCCGGGAACGGAGCAGCACTTCGCCCGCATGTTCGGCATTTTCGGCTTAGGGGTATCCTTTGTCAACAACGAAGTGCTCTTGTTTTTTGCACAGCTGGCGATGAAGAAGAAAATAGGCGGCGATCCGCCCCGGGAGGAATATGTCGATTTCGACGATGAGGATTAAGAACAGGCCCGGCTCCGGCCCTTGTAATGATACCTTGTAACGAAACTGTAATCTGTTTATAACAGGTCGTTAATGTAACCCGGCTATACTAAGGAAGACCCCCTTTTTAAAATATATATTCCTTTGACGCCCGCCATCCTCGGATTGCGGGTTTTTTGTTTGCTATGCATAAGGGGCGGCCGGCAGTGGGACACTGTTGAGGACGAAGGCTCTCATAAGGGAGGTATGGCCGTTGCACGACGTGAAGAATGCCGAATGCAAACGCGTGCTGGAGCGAAGCGATCGGCTTTGCGCCGATGTGGAGGTATCCGTAGAAGGCGAAAAGTCAACCTATGTGGCGCTTTTCTCAGACTCGAAGGATAACGATTTTGATATGGTGATGCTGTTGAAGAAGGACGCTGACAGCGATATCGATTGGTATGATAACGATCTGCATGCGGCTTACGTAGATGTGACCGAATCGCTGTTTCAGGATAAGCACGGCGAAACGCACTGGGGCGCCCGGGAAACGTTCAAGGAGCAGGTGCTCAGCTTCGGCACCGTACGGGCAGATGTACGCCGCATGCTGGAAGAAGCGAAGAAGCTCAAAGTCGAAGCGTGAACGAACAGGAAGGAGCACCGGTCTTGGCGACGGGTGCTCCTTTTTTTGCCGGGCTTTATATGGCGTTTATTTGCGCTTCCGTTTGTTCGGCGACTTGGTCCCGGGCTTGCCTTGATGGTGGTTCGTCCGGGCCAAGTAAGCTCGTTCCTGACCGTCCCAGCGGACATTGGCGATGAGAAATCCGATAATCCCGAATACGATCAGGCGAGCGGTCAGCCAAGACGTAAGCATCGTATGCTGCGTCATCCATTCTATCGCCGTGAACAGCACGGTCAGGGAAACGCCCCACAACAAGACGCCTCGAAACATCACATATTTGGCCTTGCCCATTTTTCTTGTTTTACTCCATTTGACTGCGGCGCTTTCATTCATGTCGCGTCGTCCCCCTGCTTCGTTCGTATGGTAACAATCGTTGACAACTTATGGTACAATCGGCTATAAGCGACTCGGCCGCCATCCTTTTTTCCGGAATGCGGCGCGGTCACGATAGACGAAAGGAAGGCATGCCTCTTGAGCAAAGTTCTGATTTTTTCCTTACTATGGTGGTTAACAGGAAATCCGTTCGTAGCGCTCCTTGTGCTCCTGATCGTTCTATACGTCTTGGAGCGGCGCTTTATCGGGCTGACGCCCAGCTTGTTCAAGCCGCTGCAGCGAATCCGCCGGCTCAGCCGATTGCGCGACGAGCTGCGCATGAGTCCCCATCACACGTCGACGAAGCTGGAAATCGCCCGTATTTATATGGAGCAGAAGAAGTACGACGCTGCCTTCGAGCTGCTGGAAGATGTACGGCGCATCATGGACGATTCGGCGGATGTGCTCAGCGAATCGGGCATCTGCCAATTAAAGCGCGGCCACCGGGAAGACGGCGAAGCTTTAATCCGGCGGGCGCTGGACATCAATCCACGCGTGAAGTACGGCGAGCCGTATTTGCGGCTTGGCGAGGCTTACGCCGCAACCGATCCCGAGAAAGCGGTCGGGTACCTGGAGAAATTCCGCGAAGTGAATTCCTCTTCTTGCGAAGCCTACTACAGGCTCGGGCTGCTGTATAAGGAGCTCGGGCGCGAAGAAGAAGCCCGCCGTGCGTTCCGGGAGACGGTGGAACTGTACCGGGGGCTTCCCAAATACAAACGTCGCTTCGAGCGGCGCTGGGCGCTGCTCGCCAGGTTCAAATCGTAATGGCGCCCGCAGCGGCCCGAGGCGCGGCGACTCTTGCCGGCGAGTAAGGCGTGAGATCGACTTCGGTCGGACGGTCTTGCACGAGCTGGGCGATCAGCTTGCCGGTGACCGGAGCGAGCAGAATGCCGTTCCGGTAATGGCCGGTCGCGAGCAGCAGACCCGGGGCGCCGTCCCAGGCGCCGAGGAACGGCAGCTCATCTTCCGTGCCCGGACGCAGTCCGGCCCAGGTGCTCACGAATTCGGCTTCGGCTATCCGCGGCAGCAGCGCCGCCGCTTTGTCGTACAGATCGGCAATGACGCGGGTTGTGGCACGTTTATCGAAGCCGACCTGTTCTTGCGTGGCGCCGATGATGTAGCTGCCGTCGTTCTTCGGCACGATATAACAGCCTTTGGTAAAGACGGTCGAGCGGATAAGCGGCGCTTCGGTGCGCACGGACAGGCATTGGCCTTTGACCGGGAACATCGGCAGCGTTAAGCCGAGCGGTTCGGTCAACGACGAGCTCCAGGCGCCGGCGGCCAGGACGACGAAGTCGGCCGTCAGCCCGCCTTCCGGCGTATGGACGCCGTTCACGCGTCCGCTGCCGGAGTCGGTCAGCAGACGGGTGACCGGGGTCCACTCGCGGATGCGGCAGCCTTGGCGTACGAGCGCGGCGCGCAGCGTCCGGGCCAGCCAGACCGGATGGACTTGATGGTCGGCATGCAGAAGCAACCCGCCGCGGACGGCAGGCGTCAGCTCGGATTCGAGCTGCAGCATCTCCTCCGGGCTCATCCATCGTGCATCGGACATCCACGTCAGCCGGCTGCGCAGTTCCGTTTCATCCTCTTCGGTTAATGCGGCTCTGACGATGCCTTCCGGTATATATTGCGGGGTGATGCCCGTCAACGCTTCCAGTTCTTCGGCCCAGGGGCGGTACAGCTGCTGGCTGGCGCGGCACAGCTCGTAGAATGGTCCCGGCTGATGGATTTCCACCTGCGCGCCCAGCATGCCGGCCGCGGCGGTAGAAGCTTCCTGGCTCCAGCCTCCTTTATCAAGCAGCGTGCAGGCGAAGCCCGCTTTGCCCAGCTCGTAGGCGATGGCGGCTCCGATGACGCCGCCTCCGACGATAATCGCCGAAGGGGCGTCCGGGCTAACAGGGGTACAATTTGAGACGGTGGTCATAGGAATCCTCTCCTTGGCAATTGCAATGGCTTCGTCCGATCGATCGCTTGCCGGAACAGCTCGATTTGCGCGCCGGGCTTCTCATGCAGGAACACGCCCGACAAAACCGCAACTCCGGCTGCGCCCGTCGCCAGCACCTCTTCGGCGCGCTCCGGCCGGATGCCGCCGATGGCGATCACAGGGATCGGCGACGCTTGTACGGCGCGCGTCAGCGCTTCAAGGCCGCGTCCCGCCAATCCCGGCTTCGAGCCGCTCTCGTAGACATGGCCGTAGAGGACGAAGTCCGCCCCTCCCCGGGCGGCTTCGACCGCCTCTTCCGGTGTGTGGACCGAGCGGCCGATCCGCATGCCCTGCGGCGCAAGCGCTCTCGCTTCGTCCGGCGACAAGCTGCCTCCGCCGAGCTGGACGCCGTCGGCTTGCACAGCCAGCGCTGCGTCCAAGCGGTCGTTCAGCAGGACGGCCGTATGCGGCAGCAGCGGCTTGAGGGTCCGGTACCAGCGAATGAGCTCGCGCGCGGAGCGGTGTTTCTCACGGATGTGCAGCACGTCGATCATCGCAACCGGACAGTCCCGCAGGATCGCGGCAACGTCTTCCAGCTCTTGGCGGCCGGTGGTGACCAAATGAAGTTCGTGCGTGCAGGGGTACGTCGGCATAGGGCAATCGAACCTTTCCGAATTTTCATCGTAGTTTCATCATAACGCTGGGGCTTTACGGCGTCAAAGCGTTTGTTCCACTTGTCAAAAAATGATCACGAAAACTTTGCTTTTCGGCTCGGATGACAGCCTTGACGAGGGAAGGCCCGGAGGTCTAAACTAATAGGAAGGATTGGGCGGAGAGGATTGAAGAGTCATGAAGGTACATAAAGCGTTAACGATAGCCGGTTCGGACAGCGGCGGCGGCGCAGGGATTCAAGCGGACTTGAAGACGTTCCAAATGCTCGACGTGTTCGGCATGTCTGCGGTCACGGCGATCACCGCGCAAAACACGCTCGGGGTTCACGGCATATACGATGTTCCGCTAGAAGGGATCGAGAAGCAGATCGACGCCGTCTTATCCGATATCGGAGCGGATGCGGCCAAGACCGGCATGCTGTCGCAGCCGGAAGTGATCGAGGTGGTCGCTTCGTGCATCCGCAAAGCCGGTTTAACGAAGCTGGTAGTCGACCCGGTCATGGTGGCCAAAGGCGGAGCCAGCCTGCTCGCTTCGAACGCGCAGAACGCGCTGCGGGACAAGCTGCTGCCGCTCGCGGCCGTCGTCACCCCGAACATTCCGGAAGCCGAAGTGCTGACCGGATTGACGATCGGTTCACTGGACGATATGAAGGAAGCGGCGCGGCAGCTGGTCCGGCAGCACGGGGCCGGCGCGGCGATCGTGAAGGGCGGGCACCGAAGCGGCGAGCCGACCGATGTGCTGTTCGACGGCGAGACGTTTCATCTGCTCGTTGCGCAGCGGTATGAGACGCGTCATACGCATGGAACGGGCTGTACGTTCTCGGCGGCGATCTGTGCGGAACTGGCGAAGGGACGCAGCTTGCTGGAAGCGGCGCATACGGCCAAACGGTTCATTACGCTGGCCATTCGCGATGAGTTGGGGATCGGCGGTGGACACGGGCCGACCAATCATTGGGCCTATTCCCGCGAGAACGCCTCCGGCCGGGCCTAGCACAGAAGGAGACCGATATGAGCTACGAATACTTGATGCAGGCAGTATTGTTAATCGTTCTTTTGATCGTCTCGTTCCCGGCCATCTTGTTATGGTCGAAATGGAAAAAGAAAAAGCGGGGATAAGCCATGTACTATGTCAATCAAGAACAAATCGACCTTCGGTTGTCGTTCATCCCGACGTTAATTCAAGCTTGCCGCGAACTGCAGGAGGCTCATTCGACTGCAGGCCCGGCTTCTGCAACGCTCTTGTTTCATTTGGCGCAGGAGCGCACGCTTCACTTGGCGATCGAAACGGTGACGGACATCGGCAGCTTGCTGATCGATGCTTTTATGATGCGCGATGCGAGCAGTTATGAAGACATCGTGGACATTTTGGAAGGAGAAGGCGTTGTTGAAGCTCCAACGGCCGGGACATTGAAGGCGCTCGTACAACTTCGCCGGCTGCTGGCTCAAGACTATGCGGACATCGTGCGGGATGGCTTACATCCGCTAGTCGAAGCGCTGCCTGAGGCGCTGGAAACGTTCGCAGAAGCCGTACCGGCTTTCATTCGCAAAGAAGTGCTGTAATCCGCAGGAGAAGGTAAGCGATTATCCGTGGTGAATAAGTGCGAAGCCGACGCGTCGGCTTCGCTTCTTTGTGTAAAGCGGGAACGCTTTCCTCCATTAGGATTTTATATACATAGTAGTATATTAATTTACTTATCGTGTAATTTCGTATACAATGAGGGTATTCATTGGCGTGTGGAATTTTATTTGTCGAATTGTCGAATAATGGCGACCTGCGTACGAAGGATGGTGAGACCGGATGAACCAAGAACCTGATGTTTCCACTAGAAAAGTCATCATCACCTTATTGAAAACCAAGGGTTCTATGAGTGTCGGCGATTTGTCGAAACGGCTCGGAATAACGGAGATGGCGGTCCGTCGTCATCTGAACACGTTGGAGCGGGACAGCTTGATCGAATCGAGGCTGGTTCGGCAAGCGATGGGCAGACCGACCCATTTATATTCGTTATCGGCAGCGGCCGACGAATTATTTCCTAAGAAATATCAGTTTCTCACCCTGGATTTGTTGGAGGAGCTGGAGGCCGTTTCCGGTCAGGAGCAGGTGAACTTGCTATTCGAGCGCCGCAAGGATCGGCTGATCGGTCGTTACGAGGAGCGGATGGCGGGCAAGCCTTTGACCGAGCGGGTGCTGGAGCTGGCGGATATTCAGAATGCGAACGGGTATATGGTTGAGCTGGAGGAGCAAGAGGACGGTACTTATTTGCTCCAGGAATACAACTGTCCGATTGCCCAGGTAGCTAATCATTACAATCATGCTTGCAGCTGCGAATTGGCGATGTTTCGCAATTTGCTGGGCGGAGAAGCGCACGTGGAACGAACCGAGTGCTTGGCCAAGAGCGGCAGCAAGTGCACGTATATCATTAAACCGAACTAATCATCATGAAACCCAAACCGCCCTATCCTGTTCGCGCAGGATGGGACGGTTTTTTTTGCCATATACATCAAATCATTCGCGGCTTGGGAAAAAAAGAAGGCAGCCGCGTGACCGCCGCTGCAAATGGACCGCGGCATTCATCGGCGTTGGGGGAAAATACGAAGGGAAGCGAGGTCGAAACCCGACCCCGCTTCCCTTCATCGATTGCTACTGGCCCTGCTTGGACAGGCGAATCAAATCGTACACGTTCATCGGCTTATCCGTCGACTCGTCGTACAAATCGCCCTGCTTCACATGGTCGATATACAATACCCCGTCCAAATGATCGATTTCGTGCTGCATACACACCGCGAGATGTCCTTCGGCTTCGAGGATAGCCTCCTCGCCGCTGCGGGTCAACGTCTTTACTTTGATGGAAGCGGCCCGTGTGACAAACCCATATACGTTCGGGATGGATAAGCAGCCCTCGGCGCCTTCCTGGCTGCCTTTGCGTTCGATGATCTCGGGATTGATCAGCTCGATCAATCCGGTTCCGCAGTCCAGCACGGCTGCGCGCTTCGGTATACCTATTTGCGGGGCTGCCAAGCCTGCGCGGCCGGGTACGGCGTATAAGGTTTCACGCAGATCGTCGAGCAGCTTAATAGCGTTGGAATTGACTTGGACGATCGGCTTGCATTTCTCCCGCAAGACCGGGTCTCCGATATTGCGGATCATTTTCTCTGCCATGACTTCACCTTGTTTCCATTGTTGGTAAGCCCAGTATACACGATATTTGTGTCTTGGGAAAAGAGCGTAAGCACCGGATGCAGTTACCGAGCTTTATTCACTTCCCGGGTGTTCGATCCGCCCGTGCGTTGCGTCGTCGCAGCCGATTTGGTGACAGCGGGATCGATGCCGAATTTCGTACGCCATGCATTGTAAGTGGAACCGGTAACGGTGGCGAATGACGGATCTTGAGCCGGCAGCCCCAGCTGCGTACGGAGCGCGGCGACGGCTGCGGTAAGATCTTCTTCCTTCGGCACAATATACGGACTGTCCCAACGCCCGTCTAAATGAATAAATTCAAGCTGCTCCGGCTTCAGCTTCTGGAACGATAAGATGAATTTTCGCAGCGTGTCCACGGGGATATCGGTCTTGACGTTGCGGCCGGCAATCTCAAGAATACCGCCCCATTGGGTGATGCCGCCTAGCGAAGTCATCTGGGAGAGCAGCTTGTCGAGCACGAGCTGCTGTCTTTCGTTGCGGGCCGTATCAGACGATTCATCGGTGCCGCGATTCGATTTGCGGTAACGAAGGAAGTCCAGCGTTTCTTTGCCGCTCAGCGTTTGCAAGCCCTTCTTCAGGTTAATGTCGGTTCCGTCTTCCGTATCTACGTATCGCATATCCATATCGACGTTAACTTCAATGCCGTTCAATTCGTCAACGACTTCGCGAAACCCGTCAAAATCGATGACCGCCATGTAATCGATTGGAACGTTGAACATGTTGCTGTACAGCTGTTTGGTCTTCGACAGTGCGGTGTCTTTGTCCTGATTGTTATAGTACGCGTAATAATAATTGGCTTTATGACTCGGCAAGCCATACGCCTTCGGGTTCATCTGCAGATCGCGCGGTATGGACACGATAGTGGCGGCACGTCGCTCAGGGTTTAGACTGACTAACATCAGCACGTCGGTGTTCATCGACCCGCCGCTGCCGTCGCGGCTGTCCACACCCGCAAGCAGGAAGCTCATGGGCTTCATGAGTTGAGCGTCGACTATCGGGGCGGCGGCTTGCGCTGTTGAATTTCCGCTCGGCAGAGACATGTTCTCAAGGGCTGTGTCGGCTTTATATAGGAGGTAACCGGCGTATGTCAAAGCTCCGGCTCCGATGATAGCCAAGGAGATTAGCGTATTGCGGACCGTTTTGCGTTTAGTTGTTTTTTTTATTTTTTGGCGGGGCAGCATTCCATTTCCTCCCGGACAAGTTGTCGAATACAGTCAAAGATTAGACGCGCGTGCGGCTGAAAAAGTTTTAAAAAAGTATAATTTTCTACATTTGTTACCCGTTCTCATTCACATTCACACAAGTTGACAAGTGGTAAATGTAGGGGGATAATGGAAATATGCCTATCTTACTAAACTAAAGTATATTGAGTTTGGTAAGAATGAATAGTGTGCAGCCTGCGACTGCGGGTAGATCCCATGAAAGAGGAGTAGATGGATGATGTCTTATGAAGTAGCGATTATCGGAGCAGGACCGGCAGGAGCAAGCGCAGCGTTATTTACCGCGAAAGCTGGGAAGAAGACGGTACTGGTGGATAACGATCAGAGCATCACCAAACGCGCTTGGATCGAGAATCATTATGGTGTAGCGGAAATTGCGGGACCGGATTTGGTGGACACCGGCAAAAAGCAAGCTGCCAAGTTCGGCGCAGAGCTCGTCCAAGCCAAAGCCGTACGGCTCGAGCAAGCCGGCGACGGTTTCCGTGTCGAGACGGAAAGCGGCAGCTTCGAGGCCAAACACGTTATTCTGGCAACCGGCCTGTCCGTTGAATTAGCGGAGAGCGTGGGCGTCCGGACGAAGCCGGGTACCGAGCCGCGCATCAAGACGGTCATCGATACACAGGCCGACGGTCGAACAAACGTGGCGGGCATCTGGGCGGCAGGCACGGTTGCGGGCGTCAGCGTGCATACGATCGTAACGGCCGGGGACGGCGCAAAAGTAGCGATCAATGTCATCAGCGAGCTGAACGGCGAACGTTATGTCGACCATGACGTGCTTAAAGCTTAAGCAATAAACGATTGGAGAATGCGGCCGAAAGGCCGTTTTTTTTTGCCCCAAAGTCCTTTTTTATTATACCTGATCATGGGGAGATCGAACAAACTTTCCATGCATGAGGAGCACCCGGACCTGGACTTTTTTCGCGGAAAGAGTGTCAAAACGAAAGTCGCCTACTTATACTGTAGTATCTCATAGGCATTCGTCTAGGAGCGGAAACGAACGGCGGAGGTGGGGCCCATGTGGTGGCAATGGGGGTTAGCGTTTTGTATGGTCGCGTTCTTGGCGGTTTCGGTAACGTTCATTCGCTTCTTGCTCTATACCCATGCGCTGCTGCGGCTGGGGGAATCGTCGATCGATCGTCTGCAGAAGCAAGCGCTGCATACGGTGCAAGAGTCGGAAAGGGTCATCGAAGCTTCTGTGACGCTCATTGACGATCTCCAGCATAAGCTGGATACGGTCGATGCCTGGTTTCAGGCGGCGAACGAAACCGGTGAAGCCGTGCGGCGGGTAACACGGTCCATTGGAGTCATTTCACAAACGGTGGAGGACACGGTATTGGAAGCTAAGCGGGCGGTACATAGCCGGCAAGACACCGTAAACGAACTGATCGAGTGGACGATGGCAGGTCTCGCTATCGCGTCGCGTTTCCAGGCTTCCAGACAATCCAAATCGAAGGAGTGACTTCTCATGGCAAGCGAAAACAAAGGCAAAAATTTCTTGGTAGGCGCGGTTGTCGGCAGTGTGTTAGGCGCGGTTACGGCATTAATGTTTGCACCGAAATCGGGGCGGGAGCTGCGTACCGACTTGGCGGAAGGGTATCAGCAAGTAAGTGAAAAATCACAGCAGGTGGCCGGAGAAGTAGGGGAGAGAACGAAGCAGCTGGCGATTACCGTATCTGACAAAACGAGCGCTACGGCGAAAACGATCGGACGCCAAACGTCTGAATGGGCCGGCCGGGCGAAAAATCTCGCGGTTGTGGCCGGTAACGAAGTCAAATCGTGGAGGAAGGACAGCGACGCCAGCGAGGCGGTTCATGCTCCGGTCGCGGCTACGACAACGGAGCTGGAAGCCGAAGCCGATAGTCTGGAAGAAGCTGTATCGGACAAAATGACGGTGTAACCGCTATTGGAACGCGACAAAGGACTCGTGCTTTAGGCACGAGTCCTTCTCATGGTTCTTCTGGAAGATTAGTAGGCCCATATTGTACAGAGTCCAATAACTAATAGAATAAATAGAATGAAGAAAAGCAAGATTGTACCCATGCTTGCCATCAGATCACCTATAGCGGACGATCCCGCCTATTCCTTTCATCAGAAGATGGTCATAAAACCTAATGAAGTGACTAAGGGACGAGAGACGAATCCCCATCACCTCCCCCAAGATGTATACCTTACGCAGTCGCCATCCGCTGTCCGCAGCGTACGTCCGGAATACGGACTGATAAAACTAATGTATGAATAGCTCGCTACATCGGATTGGACAGTGTAAAGAATGTGTACTTGTAACGGGGACATGAAGATCTACCATTTGGAAGGATCGATCTTGCTAGGATCGAGACCTTGCCATATGTTCTTGATGTTGACATTCTCCGCCTCGCCGTCAAATACAAGCCAGGCTGTAGGCAAGTACCGTTCGCCATACTCGCTTGACGGCTTGTTCACGATTTTATTATCAACGACGAGCACAGTGGAGGAGCCGCCGTCCAAGTTAGCCGCCGTGACTGCGCCATGATCCAAAAATATGTTCTGAATGTCGTATAACGTGGCACCTATGCTGTGGGCAGGCTGTCTACCGTCAATGATGGCGAACATGATGGTGCCGTCCGCTTTCTGGGCCATCGCCGTTCGCGGGGCGATCCCCCAGCCGTCCGCTTGATTCTTGATCAAGCCGACGCCGTTCACGATAAACTTCGGAGCGAAGGTGACCGCTTCCTGAACCCCCATCTTGATGAGCTCGTTCGGCGAATATTTGCCCGCCACCATACGTCCTTCCTTATCGATGCCGACGATGTGGTTCGGCGTGTTCATATTGCCGTCGTTGTAGTAAATTTTCCCCCCGGACATGACAAGACCTGTCGGTTGAAAGCCGTTGCCCTTCCACTCGGGATCAACAAAACCGCCGGCATTCACACCGGCTTTAGCTCCGAGGCGTTTCACCATACTGGAAACTTTCTCCCCTTTGCCGGACGTTCCGGGGACTGCGATTCGCAGCGCTTTCGGATCGTTGACGATCAGCAGCTTGCCTTTAAAGTTCGTGCCTTGAATATCTTCAACTTCTATGATCGGTTTCTCGGGAGTTAGTACGTCATCTGACGCTTTGGGTCCGACGTTGACCAAGCCTTCATCCTTGACGCCGGAATAAATGTCAAACTGCGCCCAATAACGGTTTACCCGTCTATCCAGCTCCTCGCTGCCGATCAAATATTTCGCCCAGTGGCGATGCTGGGTCGTAATTAACGTATCAGCCATCATAAACCGAAGATTCGAGCCGGACTTCGTCAAGAAAAACCAGCAGCTGAACAGCATGCCAAACAATAGCAGCACAAACACCGTGTAAAAAAACAACGTCAGCGGAAAAGAAGATGCGCGCTTTCGGGATTTTTTCAGGGCGGGGGCAGGCGCGGCCTGTGCACGGGGACTGCTCGGTATACGCGCGGACATGGCTCCAATCCTTTCCTTCCAATCTTGGACCGTTCTGTAGCTTGTAAACGATTTCCTTTACATTACGACGAAAAAAAAAGAAAAAAGTTGCAATAAATTGCTACTTTTTTCTCAGTTTATATATAATTGTTTATTTTCTTTAATCATATATTCAAATTCGCTTGCCGGCATCGGCTTGCTGAAGACATAGCCTTGAATTTCATCGCAGCCCTGCGAGATGAGGAACTCCAGCTGATCCTGCGTCTCGACGCCTTCGGCGAGCGACTTGATCTTGAGCCGATGACTCATGGCGATCAAGGCGGTAACGATAGCGGCATTGTCTTCGTCCGAAGTGACGTCCCGGATAAAGGATTGGTCGATCTTCAACGTATGGACGCGGAATCGCTTCAAGTAGCTAAGCGATGAATAGCCGGTACCGAAATCGTCAATGGAAATACGGACGCCGAGCAATTTGAGCTTCTGCATCGTGTCAAGAATATAAGGGACGTTGTTCATCGCGATATTCTCGGTAATCTCAAGGCAGAGCAGGTCAGGAGAGAGGCCCGATTCGTCCAAGGCATCCATGACGATTTGGACGAAGTTCAGCTGATGAAACTGAATCGCGGAGATATTCACAGAGACGACCAGCGGCGCATAGCCTTGACGCTGCCATTCTTTGTTCTGCATGCATGCTTGTTTGAGCACCCAATTGCCGATCGGCACGATCAAACCGGTTTCCTCGGCCA
Source organism: Paenibacillus sp. JCM 9796 (assembly GCF_055379675.1). NCBI lineage: Bacteria > Bacillati > Bacillota > Bacilli > Caryophanales > Paenibacillaceae > Paenibacillus > Paenibacillus sp. JCM 9796. The sequence continues at coordinate 1,169,609 of NZ_AP043723.1, read as the reverse complement.
GCGGAATGAACTCGCCGGGTGAAATCATGCCCCATTCCGGATGAATCCAACGAACGAGCGACTCCATCCCGAACACCGTACCGTTCTTAAGATTAACGATAGGCTGATAGAACACGCGAAATTCTCCGCGCTCCAGCGCTTTGCGCAGATTGATTTCCATATTCAACCTGTGCAGCGAACGCTTGTTCATATCGGGATGGTAATAGTTGTATGAATTCCCACCTTTCTCTTTGGAGCGATACATGGCGATGTCCGCATTTTTGAGCAGGGTTTCCACTTCCGTGCCATCGTGCGGATACAAGCTGATCCCGATGCTGGCCGTTACGAATAATTCTTGATCCTCAATAACGAACGGTTCTTTCAACAAATCGGGAATGCCTTTGGCAAACTGGGCGGCTTCGTCGATATGAACGACATTGGTTAGCAGTATGATGAATTCATCTCCACCGAAACGGGCGACGACATCTTTATCTTTAACATAAACCTGAAGCTTGTGCGCCAAGCTTTGGAGGAGCTGGTCTCCTACATGATGACCGAGCGTATCGTTAATGACTTTAAACCGGTCAAGATCGAAAAAGATGACGGCCATCATACTGCCTGTTCGTTCCGCTTCCGCAAAGCAAGCTTTCAGTTTTTCGTCAAACATAAGGCGGTTAGGCAAATTGGTTAAGGCGTCGTGGTAAGCCATATGCAGGATTTTCTCTTCCGCACGTTTGCGCTCGTTCACGGAGCGAATCGTTGCATAAGAGCGAAGCAGCTGGTAATCGTTCGTTTCACTGACAATTTTCGTGAACAGCTCTTCGTAGAGTTGTTGATTTTGCCCAGCTTTCGAGCTCTCTGCCGTTTGGATAAGTCTCATAGCATTCTCAACATGCTCTTTATGGATCCTGGCCGCGGATGCAGTCTTGGCGTTCTTGCTTTGGTCTGAGCTGAAATAAACCTGTCCGCGCTTGTAATCATAGGCGTGGACGTGGTTCATATTTACGATATTGGCGCTGTCCAGCTGCCGAAATCCGTCCTCGAATAGCCATTCTTCTAAGTTGTCAAAAGAGAAATCAAGGTAATATTGTTCGTCTTTGGTGTGGATGATGATCTCACGGTCGCGCACACGGTCAATTTTGATGACATCGCCGGCATCGACCACGAAAACCTCGGACCCTCTCTTACCGTCGCGAGTAACGGGAATCTTCTGCATACAAGTTCAGCTCCGTAGGGGAAGGATGAGGCTGACAAGTCTTATACTTGTCAGCCCTGAAAAGACAGCCATTACTTTTTAAGTAGTTCTGTAGGAGTAGCTGGGCGATGAGACCAGAAAGAATTTGTGCCCATCAGAGTAGCTGCAATAAATACAAGCACTCCGTTTGCCAAAAATGCGATCATTTTTTTCATCGACGTAACCTCCCTTCTATAGAGTCAACTGCTCTTTTTGCCAGATTTGAAGTCAGAAACGCTTGTATAAAAAAAGCAGTTGATAACATAGGGAGGTGGAAATAAAAGTTAGTACTAATGATCATGGCTGAAATTAATTTAAGTAAAGGATAGTACTTCGGGCTAATCGTGCTAACGTCCCGAATGCCGGAAGGGGCGTAGTTGACGACAAGCAAGATGGCTGCCGCATCCAGCAGCATGCCCAGGTAGACATAATCATATTGGGAATGGGATGATATTAAAAACACCATCGCCGAAAATAAGCAGCATACTAAAGAGGATTGAAAATGAATCCCTCCGCTGGCGATCCGAAGCAAGGTGTAACCGCAAATGACGATAAGGGATTCGGTGACTTTCCCGGTGAAGGCCGAGACAAGCAACACGATTAGAACCGATAAAGAAGAGTTGATTATGAGACTAAGAGAATAGGTCAACAACGTCTGGGATGCTGCGCTTGGATAGTTTGATCGAATTTTGCCGGCTAGAGAGTGGGCAGAACGATCAATAAAATTCATCTGTTCTTCATCCTCTCATACTTTTCATTAATTAATTTTTTGTTATGCTTGTATGAAATGTAAAGGGCTACAAAAAATGAAATAGCCAGTCCAATCAGTACATAAGAGTGAATATTCAGTTTGTTGTAGGACAAAGAAGTGACTTGCAGAAGACACATGGCCATCACTAAAATGGCAGAAATCGCAAAATTATATCTTTTTATGCCTTCGCGCATCGTCATCTTGTTGAGCAAAAACATAAACCCGAACTTTCGATAGCGGATATAAATGGTAATAATGATTGTAATGATGGATGTAATCATGTAAATCAAGCTCGAGTGCACAACATTGGTGGCAATCAATTCTGGATTCGTTAATCCAAGCAAATCGCCTGCGATCATAACGGCGTACTCCATAAGTGCACCCGCCATGAAGCCGATAACGGAAATAAATAACGAATAATAAACGGGAAGGTTAAACAGAACGGTAATGAGAATCATTTCGGAAATTAACATACTTGGAATCGCATAATTGCTTAATAACAGAACATCTCTCAGGTAAAAAGAAATGGATGTCATAACAAGAGAAATAATGATGAATTTATAAGGCTCAATTCCAAAGTTAGTGCTTGAGATTTCGGAACGTTTGTGTTATCGGCAATAACGTGCACGATTGCATTCAACGAGAAGACCCTGCACGTACCTAACTCGGTTGCGAGTGAAGTAATGTCTGCGCTGGAAAGCTTTCATTCGGTTATTTTTGCCTTCAACGGCAGCGTTGGTCCAGCGGCAACGATGGTAGTTGACGATCTCTTGACGCCAGTTCCGAATGGTTTTCAAACAAGCGGAGACAGCCGGATGTTCGAGCCGTTCCCCTTGTTTGAGCCAGTCATCTAATCGGATGTTCGCTACTTTCGCATCCGGCGAGCAGTCGTACCATTCGCTGAACGCTTCTTTCCAAGCATGCGCCTGCTGCAACAGAGGCGAATAACTCAGAATTTCCTTTAACTGTTGTTGCTGTTGGGCAGGCAGCGATGCCTGTGGCGGGTTGAGCAACCGATGCTTGGCTTTCAGATTGGCTTTCGCTCTGGGAGACAGTGTGCTTTGCACCGTTTTTCGGACGGCCTGAACAGCTTCCGTGACATACCGATGGACATGAAATCGGTCCGCAATCCGAATCGCTTCCGGAAAACATTCCTGAATCCAGGTATGGTAATAGGGTGCTAAATCCATTACCACGGCTCTCGGACGCAGCGCCAAAAACTCCGGATGCTGCCTCGCATACGCTCGAAGTTCTTCCAATGTACGGCCGGGTAAAATGTCAAGCAGCGTTTCGCCTCTTAAATTATGGATGCCTGTATTGTAGGTATGACCTTTTCGGATCGCGAAATCGTCTATCCCCAGTACCAGGTTCGAGGTATGAGCGGCATCTTGCCACACACGTTCCTGAAGACGCGCGCTTTCCGCCGCCAACCATTGTTGATGCTTGGTTTGGAGTGTGCTCGCGGGCATTTCATGAATTTCAGCGCTTTGTTTGACGGTAGCCGCCGTTGCCGTGCGAATGGCTTGCTTTTCAAAAGCGTGAGAGTACCGTTTGCCAGCGCCGACAAAGGCATACTGCCAGACGAAACCACATTGGCAATCATTACAGAACATCCGGATGGCAGGGGTTAGCACATAAATGGTTTTGTCAAATGCATCGCGATGACGAATTTTACGCATCCGGTTTTTACCTCTACGGATCACGGACTCTTTCGATCGACAGATCGGGCATGCCTGGGTATTCGAACAAGGAGAGACTTCGATATGAATCGTTCGTTCATCGATTTCCAAAACTTGTATCGCTTTAACCTCTGGTAAATCAAGCAAAAGATCGGTATACTGGTTGTGCATCTGTCATTCCTCGAAGTGGATTGGTAGCACAACCATTTTACGGAATGTACAGATGTTTTTCTATTCTGGGCCACTCAGCATAAGAAATCAGTTACTTTCAAGCACTATGTTTTGTGTAGAGCCATTTATAATAGTTGTATTTCAGAGGAAAGCGGAATAAAGACATGGTGAGAATCGTTGCTACGCCTAGCTCTACAAAAGAAAAGAAAAACTTTACTGCCGAGTAAACCAACATTGGACAACCCTCATCTATAAATAAAATATAAACCATTAGTAACAAATTGAAATAGATATTAAGTCACAAGTTTCCGAGCTGAAATCGACAATTATTTTGTATGTATCGAAAGTTAGCCGTTTACTATTATTTAAGTTTAATATAGTAAGTCCTTGTGCACAAGCGGAAATATGTCGAATTATGCGGTTTTTGACAATTCCCATATATTGATCCGTTAGGCATTCATGGTTGTGACCATTACGCTGATGAAGTTCAATGCGGTATGAGTGACCATGCAGGGAAAAAGATTGCCGGATTTTTTGTACACATAGCATTGAATGAGCCCGACCCCGAGATAGGCAATAAACCTGTCCACACTAAAGTGAGCCAGCGAGAACAAACACGAAGACAAGATCGCAGCCATCCAAAAGTTGTTTGTTTTCCTGGATAAATATCCGAATACAAGGTGTCTGTAGATGATTTCTTCAATGACAGGCCCGATGAATACGACATTAATCGACATTATCGGATAGTTTTTCAGAAGGTGATCCGTTATGCTGCTGCCCGTATGTCTAAACAGGATGGCGCTTAGGGCGTGCGCGTAAATGCCCCATTGTACCGCTTTTAGGATGAGACGATATTGTCCGTTATTGCGCAGGATTTGATTAAAATCCAGGCCGGCTAACTCTTTCCTATACAAAAACAGCGTAACGACCAGCATGAATAAGGGGAAAAAGGTAACGGTAAATTTATTCAGCATGAATAGAGCAGGTCCGGGACCGGTTGTGAGAAAAAACAAAACAAGGAGCAGCGCTTCCCGATATTTCACGGCTTTGTCGTCCAATAAACGTAAAGTAGAAATGTTAATGACCTTCCTTTTCAATAAGGATCCATTATCCGATAACACCGACTAGCCTAATCATAACAAACTGGGATCAACTAGACTAATTTAATAATTAGAGGAACAGAGGGTCTGTGTCAATGAGTGCAAGCATAAAAAACCGATTCCGGAGGAATCGGTTTTTTATGCTTGCTTTTATTGGAATTTCAGATGGCGGGCTACTCGCCCAATTCTTTCCTGTAAGAAAGAAAGATCAGCAGCGCCCACACAATAAAAACAACAGCAACTAAAGGAAGCAAATGCTTTGTAGAGAAGTAAACCGATATGGTGATGAGTCCTGATATGAAAAAAAGGCCTGTTAACAACACATTCCAAGCACCCTGCAGCTTTGGCTGCGGCCTATTCTTCGAAACTGCGGAGAAAATAAACGATATTCCCCAGCGGAGGCGATGCAGCAGCAAGTAAAGCAGAACGTTTGTAACGATCATACAAAAACCCACGATCGGCAGATCCTTTTGGAGATGCAGCGCCAGGAGATGGAGCTGGAATCGGTTAAACACGGTTGCAAATAAAAATTCGGACAGCGCGCTCGTCGTGTAGATGATGATGCCGATGAGTAAGGAATGATTGAACCGGAACTTGAATATGAGCCAGTAGCCCAGCATGATGCATAAGGGCTGGATGAAGCCCATGAGATACGCTTTCCCGTAATATTGAACGAGTACGGAAATCAACGAAAGCGGCACGACGCAAACCAGCGTAGGATACATAAATTCAGTAACCTTGAGCCTGCAAACAGCCAGTCCCAGAGCAAACAACGAAGCGAAAAGCAACGGGTACACGACGATGTAGTGAATCACGTTCAAAGAGATGCCCCTCTCTGATGTTGTAGTGTTTAGCTGTTCTCTTCGACCGTGTTCAGGCTTGCCGGAGCTCCGCTTTTACCGAACGAGAATTCGAGGCTTTTATTCGTATTGTTCGCCACATATCGAATGATCAAGTCATGATATTTCTTTTGCCGGATAGCGGAGATGATGACGGATTTGCCTTTGCCCGTCTCGTCAAAGTGCAACCTGCCGCGTTTTTCATCGTATTTACGGATATGGTTGAAATTTACATAGAGATCCGTGTCCATTTTGCGAAAACCGTGCTCTTCCAGTTTGTCCAGGAACGAACTGAAATCAAGCAGGGAATCGATATTCCGGGCTATTCTCGCATCTTTCCCATAATAAGCGACTTCTTTCATGCCGATCTCGATATATTGGACAGCCGTCAAGTTGAGATCCGACGGGGAATTGGATGGCGTACTAGGTACGTCTCCGCGGCTTAAGTGGCCCGCTTTAACCATAAGATCGGTGTACGGATACCCGTAGGCGACCGATAATTTTTGCAGTGTATCCGGGGACGGTGTAATTTTGTCATTGGTCGAACGGTTTCGCTCCAATTCCAAATCACGAATGTACGCATGGGAAAGTCCGCTTTTTCTGGCTGCTTCGCGCAGAGACATGGAGCCGCGTAAGTGTTCTAGAAATTTTCCGAAGTCAGGAATTGGTTGCCCCACCCTGTTCACCCCTTTCTCAACTATTGTATAGGAGGCGTCAGCGAAAATAAATAGCAATTCTAAAAAAAACTTTATGAATCAATTCGTTCTTGACTCCATGTAGTATCGATACTACGATTTAAATAATATCCTTTTTAGGCCTGAAGGGGGAGAATTGACTTGAAAGATAAAATGATGAGTCGTTGGAGTGCCTACGAACCCTTCTTTATCCATTTTAACGGATACAAAGTGGCCGATATTGTGATAACCAGTCATGCGCTCAGCCGCTGGACGGAGCGTGTGGAGCCGGAAGAGGGCGGCATTGCGCATATTTGCGCTTACTTATGGGATAAGCTGAAGAACAATCAGGTGCAGCCTTATTATTCGAACGAAAAAGATGTGCATCTGATTGACGGAGACTTGGTGATGGTGGCGGAATTTGTTGAATTGAAAGAAAAAGTCGATCTCTCTGGCAACCCGCTTCACAAAATGATCGTGGTGACGTTCCTGGGCCGCGTATCGCAGGATATTCAACTGCGCGACTTGAAAGCGTATTACTCGTGGCTGCGCCATTCCCGGAGGATGACGCTCGTGAAACACGGCAGAAAAAGAAAATAGACGTTCGGTTCTTTCAGCCGGCCCCAAGGGCCGGCTTTTTCGGTTTTTCGGCGATATGCATAATTCGTTTCAATGTCAGGGGAAATTAGGTAGAGCAGGAAGGAGATGAACTAACGATGGCCCGCGATCTGCCCATCGGCAACGGCAATGTATTGGTCAATTTCGATGCGCACTATAATTTGCGCGATATTTATTTTCCATATGTAGGCCAAGAGAACCAGGCGCTTGATCATTTGTCGCATTTTGGTGTATGGACGGCTGAAGATTTTTTCTGGATCGATCATCCGGAGCTAAGCAAGAAGGCGAGTTACTTGAACGATTCCATGGTGACGAATGTGGAGTGTACGTATAATCGTCTCGGACTGGCGCTTCTGATCCGTGACGGCGTCGACGTTCAAGAGAACGTGTTGGTCCGCAAGGTGGTTGTAGAAAACAGATGGGAGCGGGATCGGAAAGTGAAGCTGTACTTTCATCTGGATCTGCATCTGTACGGGAACGGGGTCGGCGATACGGTCTATTATGATCCCGAACTGAAATCGCTCGTCTTCTATAAAGGTCATCGCTATATGTCGCTGTCCTGCAAATCCGGGGAAGGCGTCGAGTCGGCGCCCACCTCTTTCGCGATCGGGCAAAAAGAATTGAACCGGCTTGAAGGCACTTGGCGGGACGCCGAGGACGGACAGCTCGGGCGTAATCCGATCGCGCAGGGCTCGGTGGACGGAACGATCGAGCTGGAGCTGAACGTTCCGGCCAACTCGAAGAAGGAGGCTTGGTTCTGGGTTTGCTTCGCCCGCGATATGAAGGAGATTCAAAAGCTGGAGCGATCGGTTCGCGCTTCCTCTCCGCATCTGCTGCTGCAGCGGACCTACAATTACTGGCACCAGTGGCTGGAGCAGGACCGCCATGAGCTTTCGATTCTTGATGAGGAGCTTGCATCCTTTTATAGAAGAAGCTTGTTGATCATACGCACGAATACCGATAACCGCGGCGCGATTATGGCGGCCAACGATTCGGATATTATGAAATTTGCGCGGGATACGTATTCTTACATGTGGCCGCGGGACGGCGCATTGATCTCGCACGCGTTGGACCGATCGGGGTACTATGCGTTGACGCGCAAGTTTTTCAACTTTTGCAAACGCGGGTTAGCGGCGGAAGGGTATTTGCTGCATAAATACAATCCGGACGGCTCGGTCGGCTCAAGCTGGCATCCTTGGATCAACGCGCGCGGCGAAAAGCAGCTTCCCATTCAGGAAGACGAAACGGCTCTGGTGCTATATGCCCTTTGGCACCATCACCGGCTGGCGGGCACTTTGAAGGAAGCTCAAGACGATTACGAGAAGTTTGTCATCCCGGCCGCGGATTTCATGACTCGCTATACGGATGCGTCGGGACTGCCGCTGCCCTCCCACGATTTGTGGGAAGAGCGTTACGGGGTGCATTTGTTTACGGTGGCGAGCGTGTACGGGGGATTGTTGGCAGCCGCGGCATTTGCGGAGTATTTCCAAGACAAGCTGCGCGGCATGCATTACCGGGATAAGGCGGAGCGGATGAAGGCGGCGGTGGAAGGGCAGATGACCGCCGAAGGCCGTTTTGTCCGATCATTATATTGGAATGAAGAGAAGCGAATATACGAGCAGGATTTGACGCTGGATGCCAGCATGTACGCGGTGTTCGACTTCGGCTTGTTCCCTGTGGACGACCCTCGCGTAGAAGCGACGATGAAGGCCATTCGCGAGCGCTTGTGGGTGAAGACGGAGGTCGGCGGCATTTCGCGGTATACGAACGACTACTACCATCAGATGACGAAGGACATCGAGAAGGTGCCGGGCAATCCGTGGTTTATTTGCACCTTGTGGTACGCGGAATATGTGATCGCCGTTGCCAAAAGCGAGCAGGACCTCGAAGAGGCCGAAGGATTGCTGCGCTGGACGGTTGAACATGCGCTTCCGTCCGGCGTGCTGGCGGAGCAGGTGCATCCGTTCACCGGCGATCCCTTGTCGGTGTCGCCCTTGACCTGGTCCCACGCTTCATTCGTCAAAGTCGTTCAGGAGTATGTGTCCAAGCTTAAATGGTTCCGGCACCAACAACGCGACCGCGAGGACGAGAGCGATGCGAAGCTTCTGAAGCAGGGGAGCGTGAAGCGATGAAAGCCGTAAGGTTGTCCGGCTTGTCCGCCGCGGCTGGTGCGCAGACGGAAACGCCGAAGCTGGAGTTGTGCGAGGTGGAGCGGCCGTCCCGGAAGACGGCTGCCGACGTGCTCGTGCGGGTGCTGTGCGTAGGGCTTGACGGTACGGACCGGGAATTGGTGAGCGAGAAGTACGGCGTGCCTCCGGAAGGGGAGCATTCGCTGATCATCGGGCACGAGTCGCTCGGCGTTGTCGAGGAAGCGGGCGAGGACTCCGGATTTACGGCCGGAGAGCTCGTGTGTGCATTGGTGCGGCGCCCGTGCACGGATCCCGGGTGCGTGAACTGCCGCAACGGCAAGCAGGATTTCTGCGAGACGGGCGAGTACGTGGAGCGCGGCATTAAAGGCGCGCACGGGTACTTGTCCGAATATTATGTGGAGGACGCCCGGTACTTGGTTCGCGTGCCGGCAGGGCTGCTGCGGTACGGGATGCTGACGGAGCCGCAGAGCATCGTCGAGAAGGTGTGGGATGAAGTGCAGCGCATCCAGCAGCGTCTCGTATGGCAGCCGACAACGGCCGTGGTGCTTGGCTCGGGACCGCTGGGTCTGCTGGCCGCGCTGACGTGCCGCTGCCTCGGCTTGGACACGCTCGTCTGGTCCAAGTCGGCTCCGGACACGCCGGGAGCGGATATCGTGCGTGCGTGCGGGGCCGAGTTCCAGCAGGCCGTCGAACGGCGTGCGGAAGCGGCCGGAGCCGGGGCGGCTGCAGGGACGGCGAGAAGCACGGACGCAGCGGCAGCAACGGGAACAGTGGCGGGCGCCGGAGAAGGTACGGGCGCAGGAGATGGAGCGCGAGCAGCGTCGTCGCCGTTAAGCGAGCTGCTGCAAGCGAAGGGGAAACGCGCCGATTTGATTGTCGAATGCACGGGCTTTAGCCCGCTCGCTTTCGACGCGATGACCGCTCTCGGCCCGAACGGCGTATTGGCGCTGCTCGGCGTTACCCCCGGCAGCCGCCATATCCGGGTCGCTTCGGATGCCATTAATCAAGAGCTGGTGCTTGAGAACAAATGCGTGTTCGGGTCGGTTAACGCATCCCGTCAAGACTTCGAGACCGGATTGTACCGGCTTCAGCAAATCGAAGAACGGTTCCCGGGCGTGCTGGATCGGCTTATGACCGACCGGTTGACGCTTGAATGCGTGCCGGAGCTCGATTTCGGCAAGATTGCGATCAAAGCGGTCGTCGATGTGATCCCGCGGGAGCAGTGGAGCGGACTCGTGCAGGAGCAGGGTGCCGGGATCGCGAACAGTTTTTCGGTATAAGGGGAAGCGGGCGGTTCGTCGCGGACGAACCGCCCGCTCTATGTTCGCCGTGGGCGGTAGTGATGAAAAGGAGAGAAGCTTAATGGTATAATGATGAAACGAGATTCGAAATCAAAGGGAGAGACGTATGAACTGGAAATCATTTATCCGCGAGAACGGCTTGCACTTGTCATGGGTAGTGGCGTTAACGGCCACGTTGGGCAGTCTTTATTTCTCGGAGGTGCTGCATTATGCGCCCTGCAAGCTGTGCTGGTATCAGCGGATCTTGATGTATCCGCTCGTTATTATGCTCGGCATCGCAGCGGTTCGCAAAGAGAAGAAATTTTACCTGTATGCGCTGCCAATGTCCGTGTGGGGAGCGGGAATCTCGTTATATCACTACTTGATGCAGAAGACGGATTGGTTCAAGAGTGGCGCGGCCGCTTGCGGTCCGGTGCCGTGTGACGTCGATTATATCGACTGGTTTCATTTCGTAACGATTCCGTTCTTAGCGCTCACAGCCTTCGTGCTTATTACGATCCTGCAACTGCTGATGTGGGCTGCCGAGCGTAAATAGAACGGCTGGCTGCGGATGGATGCGGATAAACGCCGGCTTAGGGATAAGCCTATTAGCACTCGCCGGTTCGCATCGAAGTTGAGTATAATGAAGCAAGCAGGTTTTTCCTGTACTTCTGGAGCGTAAGGAGAGCGGTGCTGTTGGCGCGTATGAAAGCTTGGATAGGTTTAGCCGCTTTGGCCTGTGTTCTAACGGCGTGCAGCGGAGGCGCCGCCGCGGATCCGCCGGAACGGGAATCGGCACCGGCTGCGCCCCCGGCCCCAGAGGCGAACGTCGTTCCGGCTCCGCCGGTGAACGAGGTGACGTCCGGGCCGCCGAAGGAGAAGGAGCCGGGGCCTCCGGCCGAACACGCATCCACCGGGCCTTCCACGGCCTCCGGCGCGGACGCAACGGCAACGGGTTCGGTTTATAACGGGCCGCGCAATCCCGCAAGCGCCGTCGTGGGGTCATCCGCCAAGCCGCCGAAAGAAGCGGGAACCGGAGACCGTAAGGCACTGTCGTGGTATTACATGAAGAAGCCGAAAGGACAAGTGCCCGGCTTCCCGGGCGATACGAAAGCCTATACGGATTCTATGAAGGCGTTATGGGTCGGCACGGGCAAGAAGGTGTACTTGACGATCGATACCGGCGGTAATTTGGGCGATATCGAGACGTTGATCAAGTCGTTGAAGGACAACGACGCGAAAGCGAATTTTTTCATAGCCGGTTACAATGTGAGGAAAAATCCCGATTACGTTCGGCGGCTGGTCAAGGACGGCCATTTGGTGGCCAATCATACGATGACGCATACCGATATGAACGTGCAGACAGACGAGCAGGTACGGAAAGAAATCGAGGATTACGAGAAGTTATATCAGGAAGTGACCGGCGAAGAGATTCAGCCGTTTTTCCGCTTCCCCTACGGCCGATATAACATGCACTTATTAAAGCTTGTATCCGATATGGGCTATACCTCCGTCTTCTGGTCGACGGCGATGCGCGACTGGGAGCCGCGGAAGAACGGGGCGGAAGATCCGTATAACGACATCATGAACAACCTTCATGACGGCAATATCATTCTTATGCACCAAGGCTCGCCGGAGAATATCGAAGCGCTCGACCGAATTGTCAAGGATATCAAGAAAGCCGGCTACACCTTTGCGCTTCTGAACGACATCGAGCCGCCAAAGTGAAGGTTGATCGCGGAGCGGTTTAATTTTCCGCCATCGTTTGTTAAGATAGAATGACCTTGCGGACACCGGATGTCCGGGGTACATTTCCAACGGAGCTCACATATGTTGTAGGAGCACATTCGTTTTGCCACTTCATGAAAAAGGAAGCGAACACACGTGCAGCAAGCGATTGCCATACTGGATTCAGGTGTCGGCGGATTGACGGTAGCGAAAGAAATTATGCGCCAACTTCCGCAAGAAAAAATCATTTACTTCGGCGACACGGCACGTACGCCGTACGGTCCCAGACCGGCCGAGGAAGTTATACATTTTACTCATCAGATCGTCGATTATTTGCTCCAATACCATCCGAAAATGATCGTGATCGCTTGCAACACGGCAACCGCCGTCGCCATGGAAGAAATTCGCGCCCGCGTGCCGATCCCGGTTGTCGGTGTCATTCACCCGGGCGCGCGCGCCGCGATCAAGACCACCAGAAAGCAAATCGTCGGCGTCATCGGTACCGAAGGCACGATCAAAAGCCGCGCATACGAGTTCGCGCTGCGCCAAATCTCGCCAACGATCCAAGTGGTGACCAAAGCTTGTCCGCTGTTCGTGCCGCTGGTCGAACGGGGCATGTTCCGTGCCGATCAGACGAGCCAAGTCGTCGCGGATTCGCTTGCCGATCTGCAAGGAGCGCCGATGGATTGCTTGATTCTGGGCTGCACGCATTATCCGTTCTTGTCCGATGTGATCGGCAGCGTGATGGGGCCTCAAGTGTCGCTGATCAGCTCGGCGGATGAAACCGCGCGGGAGGTCAGCACGATTTTATATCATAAAGGAATGCTGGCTACGAGTCCGGTGATGCCGGTTCATCAGTTTTTTTGCAGCGGGGATCCGCTCATGTTCAAGAAGATCGCTCAAAGCTGGTTAAACGAGCAAATCCGCGTGACGCCGGTCGTCTGGCAAGTATCGCATATTATTTAGTCCTCACGCATATTTTTAGATACCCCGGCCTCCGACCGGAAGAACGGGGAGGATGCGTGAAGGAGGACGGAACGTATGACATTTCCTTATGTCGTCAGGCGGGGAGACACGTGGGAGAGGATCGCACAGCGGCATGGGCTTCAGGTTCAAGCCTTGATAAGGGCCAATACGGAGCTGCAGAAGGGCGGCGGATTGCAGCCGGGATGCAGCGTTCGGATTCCGAACGCTCCGGATTGCCGTTATATCGTCCAAGCCGGGGATACGTTAGCTGAATTAGCGGGGCGCTTTCAGATCGGGCTGAGCGATCTCATGGAAGCGAATCCGGACGTCAACCCCCGGTATTTGCGGATCGGACAGACCGTTCGCTTGCCCGTGTGCAAGGCCGGTCCTATCGTCGATACGACGGTTCCATTCGGTTATCAGGAGATGATGCGGAGCCTCGAGCTTCTCGGGTATCGCTACCCGTTCCTGGAAATAGGCTCGATCGGTCAAAGCGTCATGGGCAAGGACATTCCTTACGTCCGCATCGGATGCGGGATGCGGCACCTTCATTATAACGGTTCGTTTCATGCGAATGAGTGGGTGACCAGCCTGCTGCTGATGAAATTTACGGAGGATTACGCGAACGCCTGCGTGCAGGCACAGTCCTTCTGCGGCTCTGATGCGGGCAGGCTGCTCGAAGAGACTTCTCTCTGGATCGTGCCGATGGTCAATCCCGATGGCGTTGAGCTGGTGCTGCACGGAGCGGACCCGGATCATCCGCATGCCGGGCAGCTGCTCGAATGGAACGGCGGCTCGGACGACTTCTCGGGATGGAAAGCGAACGTTCGCGGCGTCGACCTGAACGATCAATTTCCCGCTTATTGGGAGACGGAACGCGACCGCCGCGACGTACCGGGACCCGGACCGAGAGATTATACAGGGCCGAGCCCCTTGTCAGAGCCGGAAGCTTCGGCGATGGAACGATTTACGCGGGAGCGCGATTTCCGGCTGGTGATGGCGTTTCATACCCAGGGCCGGGAAATTTATTGGAATTACCGCGATTACGAACCGGCGGAGTCGGAACGTATCGCACAGCGTTTCCAGCAAATTAGCGGATATGCAGCCGTGAAGTTAACCGGCAGCGATGCCGGATATAAGGATTGGTTTATTCAAACCTACGGGCGCCCGGGATTTACGATTGAAGCCGGTTATGGAGTGAATCCGCTCCCGTTGTCGCAATTCCCGATTATTTATGATGAGCTGCTTCCGCTATTGACGGAAGGGCTGATGGTTTAGCATTTCGAAGCCGCCGAGTCCGTCCGTCTCGGCGGCTTCTTTGTGCGGGGAGCGGAGTTTGGGCAAACGGGTTGCCATGAGGTATAATCGGGGTAAGACGACTTGGACAGGAAGGGAGACCCGAGGCGATGTGGAAGCGATTGTTGTCACTCCGGCATTGGGGTCATGTATTTCGGCGCATTTGGCCGCTGCTGCGTTCCCCGCGGGTTCCGCTCGGAGAGAAGCTGTTGTTCGTGGTGCCTGCGCTTATTTATTGGATCATGCCGGATCTGCTGAATTTCATCCCGATTGACGATGTAACCGTTACGCTGCTCTTGATGAACTGGTTTACCGATAGAGCCGAACGGAAATACGGCGCTTAAGGCTGCGTCCTCGGAAGGTCAAACCACAAGAAGCGGCCATCCGCTCAACAACTGAATAGGTTTAAAGGGAACCTCGAGGTATCGGGGTTCTTTTTTTGTTCTTTGTAAGAAACGCTATGCGGGCTGCGACATATCGTTTCACCGCTTTCCATGGACTTCAGATGCCATCAACCGGCTTGTGAGCGTCCGAATCCGGTTGAGATGTGCTGCATTATTTGATAGACGACGGATCGGGCTCGTACTCTTCGGCCGGCATCCGGATCCATCGTTTTAAATACCCTTGCTCGTACAGCGCTTTAACCAGGATGATCAGCACGGGCGATAAGATCAAGCCGGCCACGCCGAAGAGCGACAGCGAGACGATCATGAACGAAAGCATCGTGAAGGCAGACACGCCGAGGGAATCGCCCGTAATTTTCGGTTCCAGAATTTGTCTCGTTCCAATCACAACGACGAGCAGCACAGCCAGCCAAATCGCGAGCGTCGTTTGTCCGACGACCAGCAAGTAGATGATCCATGGAATGAACAGCGTCGAAACGCCGAGCAGCGGGAGCACGTCGAAGATGGCCGCCAAGAGCGCGATCGAGAAGGCGTTGTTGACGTTCAATATAAGCAGCGCGATGAAGATGACGATAAAGGTCAGGCTGATCAGCTTCGCCTGCGCTTTAAGGTAGGTGACGATGCCCAGCAGCACGTTCTCGCGGAGGAAGTGGAACGCTTTTTTAAACGTTTTCGGCGTTTTGTCCGAAGCGATCCGCTTCCAGGATTCGATCTCGATGCTCAGGAAATAGGCCAAAATAATACCGATCACGAAGTTCACGACGAACGTGGAGAACGAGGTCAGCATGGCGAACAAGCTCGTTAAGAACGTACGGGCGATTTCGGTCGTCTTCTGAATGATCTCCGCGGAGTACTCCTTGGCCTTCTCCACTAAATTCAAATCGACCGGAAGCGTCCCGATCAGTGACTGTACCTGGTCGGAGCGGTTGATGAGCTCTTGCTCCAGAACGACGGCGTAATCGGGCAGCTTGTCGGCGAGATTGATGATCTGGGTCGTGAAGATCGCGCCGAGTCCGGTCATGGCACCTAGAATGACCATCACGAAGACGAGGGTGGAGATGGCGGAAGCGATCGATTTCTTCAACCCGCGCCGGTTCAGGAACTTGGCGAACGGCTCGATGATCAAGTAAATGACGAACGCGAGGAAAATCGGGGTCGCGATCCGATACAGATGGCTGAAGGCGAACATGAACAAATATACGGTAAGCACGAGCAGCGCAATATCGATAATCGTTTTGTAATATTTGCGATAAAAGGGAATCATTCGTTAACCTCCATTCATTATCTTCCATATTAAAAGACACCGACTTGATTCGCAAGTGAGGCCGGCTTGTACATACATACGGAAACAGCGAAGAACGGTTGCTTTCGGCGGCCCGATTCTATACAATAAGAAAAAACGCACAGTAGGAGAAGTGACTGGACATGAAATGCAAGATTTCGCGCAATGCGGCCAAAGTGTTGTTGGCCGAGATGGAGCAAGAAGAGAATAAAGAATTAAAGCTTCGCGTGTATGTGACTCATGCGCATGGCGACCATGCCCACTACGGACTCAGCATGGATACGCCGACCGAGAACGATGTCGTCGTTTCGACAGATAAAGGAATCGACGTTATTCTGCAAAAGGACGAGCCGCTGCTCGACGGCGTTCGGATCGATTATTTCTATGTGCCGGAAGAAGGATTCGCGGTAACGAATCCAAGCAAGGGCAATAACGGGGACCACTAGCACATCGTTCACAGGGAGTTCCCCGGTGTCAGCCGCTTGAAGAAAGGAATTACCGCATGGTCAACGATATTCGCGTTTGCGACAAATGCAAACATATGAGAATGAAAACCGCCGTTCCGAAGCTGCAGAAGCTTGTGCCCGACGCCGAGATCAAAGTCGGCTGCAAGTCTTATTGCGGCCCGTGCTCGCGGTTTGCCTTCATCTTCATTAACGGCCGGTATGTAACCGGCAAGACGGAAGACGAAGCGATCGAGAAGGCGAGCAAATACGTGAAATAAATCATGCAAGAAGATCAGATCCTCGGGCCTCAGGGCACCGGGGATTTTTGATTTGACGCCGGAAGGGATGCGCGGCACGAATTTCGGCGTCCAGACATGATCCGGGGGCGGCCAATTTCCGGGACCGGTAATCGGGGCTATGTGCTCGGTCAATGGGGCGGAGGCCCGCTTTTTGTAACGGTTGCCATGATCGCGTTGACGGGTATCATTTTTTACTGGAAAGGGTACCGGTTATTCAAAATCATACAAAATTCCCAATTTTTTTTATGAAAATGGGATGAAAGAACTATGTATTCGTGACCTTCTATCTTATATTCTTAATAAAGAACATCTCCATGAACAGACACAATTCGAGCGCACTCGATAAGGGCAACCCGGACGAAAGTCTGCGGACGCAAAGCTATAGGGGCTTAGGCGCAGGAGAGCAGCGCTATGCCAGCCAGTTGTCGAAGGCACGGAGTGATCGCGATCCTTTCAACAGCGGCTCCCGACCAGGGGAGCTTTTTTTGGTGTGAATAGATGAAGGAGGAGAACCCGGCGATGGACCAGGAACGCAGCATCTTAAATAAGAAGGGGTTTTACACGAAAATCGGCGATGATTTCATCGGAGTCTTCCTATCTGCTGAAGGACCGAAATTGTTCATAAATCGTGACGTGTACGAGCTGACGTCCCCGCATTGGGATGTCGAGATGATTCGCGGGCGCAGCCGGCAAATCATCACGTTTTACTGGATGGGCGAAGTGAAGCTCTCGATCTGCTGCGAATCGAACCACGACGTATTTCTACCGTTGTTCGATTACTTGATGTGCCGTCCTCAGCTGAAGCACGCTTAGTATAGCTTAGGCAGCGAACGACTGCGGCTTTCTTTGAACCCGATTGGGCCTCTGAGCATACGATGTGGGGTGGCCGGATCATTCCCATCCGGCACGGAACAATCGGATCATTGGAGGCATGTTTGTGAAAAACTCGGAGGTTATCGAGTCGGCGTTATTTGAACATCGGTTTTGGCTTCAGGTGCTCGGTGATCATGCCAGGTTCATCCGGGTAAGCTTGCCGGTCGATGAACGGGAAGAGGCGCAGCGGGCGCTCGGCTTCGTTCAAGCATTCGACGACTTGCTGAAGAAGGCGCGTTCGGATAAGTTCCCGGCAGAGGCGGGAGCTTTGACGCAGGACGCGTACGGGCTGACACAAGACCTTCGCGCGTTCAAGCTGCGCTTGCTGGAGCGGCATTTGATCGGCAAGATCGCAATCCAGCTGCCGCCCGCGTTCTTGAGCCATATGGTGAACGAAGCAGAGGAGTATTTACGCGTACTGGGGTACTTGTTATCCGGGCGCCCGGCGCCGGTATTCGATGCGGTGCACCACCACATCGTATGGCTCCAGGACGCCTACGGCCATGCGGGCTCCATTGCAGCCGGCTTGGATATGACGGAATCCCGTTTGGTGGAACTGGCCAGATCGTTCGACCGGCAATTCCGCGAGTATTACCTGAAAGCGGTGGAACTGGCGGGCTTTCTGCGCACGAACATCAAGAAATTCCCGGCTTTAGCCCGGTTTAATAAAGAGGTTGAGCTTGAAATGACGCTGTTCAAGCAGTTTCTGAGCGAGCTGGAAGAGCTCCGTTTAAGCGGGCAGGCGCTCGGTGTGCTTTCGCCCTTGATGGCGGATCACATGGCTCGGGAGGAGTGTTATTACTTGCTTAAGCTGTCTCAGGTGTCGGAAATCAAAGCGATGAGCTGCGATCCGACGAAGCCGAGGACGGAAGTGTAACGAAACCCTATCGGCCGACGCCGGCAGCGCATCCGTTTACCGGGGAACGTACCCCGAAGACGGATGCGTTTTTTTGCATGGTTTACGCGCTGGAAGGGCGCATGCCAAAAAAAGCTTAGGAGCGTCTGCCCTAAGCTTTTTTTGGCTGCTCCTCACAGCGTATAGGCGCAATCTGCATTAATTCCCGCTCGTACTCGAATCCTTCCGCCAGCCGAACAAGCCGCCCGGGGCGAAAAATTGGTATAACGCGCATTCGATGCGTCCGTTAAACAGCTTGCGCTTCTTATCGGCTTTTCGCCCGAGATAATGCTCCATTTGCTTGCTCGGGCTGAGGATGAAGGCCGACCAGTTCGGCAGCTGCTTATGCATCTGCCCGAATTGGCGCAGCGCGCGTTCGACTTCTTCGCGGTCGCCGAGCCTTTCGCCGTATGGCGGGTTCGTGATCAGGCAGCCGTAATCGCCGGCCGGCAGCGCTTTGCTGACCGGAAGCGTATGGAAGCGAAGCTCCTTGGCGAGGCCTGCGGATTTGGCTGCAGCTAACGCCACTTCGATGGCGGCGGGGTCGATGTCCGAGCCGCCGATTTGCAGCGGGATATCGTCCTTGACCAGATCAAAGGCTTCCTCCCGTGCTTCGCTCCATAACGCTTCCGAAATCACAGGCCAGCTCTCCGCGTTGAAGCTGCGCCGCAGGCCGGGGGCTATATTCCAGCCGATCATCGCCGCTTCGATCGGGATCGTGCCGGAGCCGCAGAACGGGTCGTAGAGCGGCCGTTCAGGCTGCCAACGGCTGAGCAGCACCATGGCGGCCGCCATCGTTTCCTTCAGCGGCGCTTCCGTCACCAATTTGCGGTAGCCTCTCTTATGCAGTCCGGGACCGGTCGTATCCAGCGTGATCGTGGCGATGTCATTGAGCAGCGACACCTCAATCACGTAACGGCCTTCGGTTTCGCGGAACCATTCCGTGCCGTACCGCTGCTTCATGCTTTCCACGACCGCTTTCTTCACGATGCCTTGGCAAGCGGGGACGCTGGACAATTGCGATTTGTGCGAACGTCCTTCGACGGGGAACTCTCCGTCTTCCGGAATCCAGTCCGGCCAAGGCAGCGCTTTGACGCCTTCAAACAAGTCGTCGAACGTGCGTGCTTCGAATTGCGCCATCTTGATCAAGACGCGATCCGCCGTGCGCAGCCATAAGTTTG
Source organism: Paenibacillus sp. JCM 9796 (assembly GCF_055379675.1). NCBI lineage: Bacteria > Bacillati > Bacillota > Bacilli > Caryophanales > Paenibacillaceae > Paenibacillus > Paenibacillus sp. JCM 9796. Next base: position 1,149,764 of record NZ_AP043723.1, on the reverse strand, counting down.
CGCGGCAAACAGCGAGCAGGTCGCCTGTAAAAGTAACGCGGCCGTTCTCCACGGTGACTTGCTCGTAACCCAAATCGCGAACCTCGCGGGCCACGACGGCTTCAAGCCCCATGGGAGCAGTGGCGATCAATTCAATGGAACTAAAGGATGGGAAAGACATAGGTGAGTTTCACTCCGAATCAAACAAGTTGAACTGCGTTGGCAAAAGCCATACAATTACCTAGTATAGGCGATTCGCAATCATTATACAACGCGGATCGCGATGAGAACGAGGGGAGGCCGGCAAGGATGGAATCGAATTGGACGCAGGAATCGTACGCGGATTCGTTATTTGACAAAGACGAAACGTTGGAGCGGGTATTGGAATCGATTCGTAAGCAAGGGATGCCCGAAATTTCCGTTGCTCCGGGTTACGGAAGACTGCTGACGCTGCTGGTGCGCATGAACCGTGCCGAGCAGGTGCTTGAAATCGGGGCACTCGGGGGGTACAGCGGCATTTGTTTGGCACGGGGGCTGACGGAGCGAGGGAAGCTGACGTCCCTGGAGCTGAAGCAGCCGTACGCCGATCTGGCTTACGAGAACCTGAAGCTCGCCGGCTTCGGCGAACAAGTCGAGTATTATGTAGGGGAGGCGCTCGACAGCTTGCAGCGGCTTGCCGAGGAGGGGCGCCGGTTCGATTTCTTTTTCATCGATGCGGACAAAGGCAACTATTTGAATTATTTGGAATGGGCGATCAAGCTGGCGCGTCCGGGGGCGCTCATCGTCGGCGACAATACGTTCATGCGCGGCAAGACGATCAATCCGAATGAGAAAGGAAACGCAGTGACGCGCATGCGAGAGTTCAACCAGCGGATTGCACGGGATCCCCGTCTGGATGGCGTCATGCTGCCGGCCTATGACGGCCTTGCCATCGCACGGGTTAAGGGATAGGCGAAGCTTTCCCCGGAACAGTGTCTCTCCGGGATGCCCGGTCCATTCAGGCAAGCCAGCCGCCTGTGGGCATGAAAGCGAACCTCCCCTATTCGGAGCTGCCCGAACGGGGGAGGTTTGGTGTGCTTATCAATGACTTGTGCGCCCAGAAGGCGTTGACGAGCAGCAGCGCGCCGGAGATGAGAAAGATTTGCTGGATCGTGATCAACCCGGAGACGGCGCCTCCAACGACCGGACCGAGCATGTTGCCCAGGCTTAGCGCACTGGAGTTAAAGCTGTAGGAGCGGCTTTCCATACCGGTGGGCGTATGCTTACGGATCAAGGCGTTCACCGTAGGCAGCAGTCCGCCGAGGAAGATGCCGAGGAAGAACCTTGAAGCGAACAACTGCCAGACGTTGTGCACCATCGCTTGCGGCACGGAGGCGATCGCGGAGCCGACCAGGCACACGATGAGAATACGTTCAGGCCCGATCCGGTCAGAAAGGCGACCGAGCAGGGGAGACGCAATCATGTTGGAAAATCCGGTGATGGAGCCGACGAGTCCCGCATAAAAGGCAACCATCGCGTCCTGTCCGTGCAGCTTTTGCACGAATAACGGCAGGAGCGGCTGTACGCTGAGCAGCGAGAATTGAATCAGGAAGGTGACCGCGTAAATCGATGGCAGCTGCGGGCTTTTGCGCAGCTCGGCGAAGGCCGCCATCATCGACTGCTTCGGTTTCTGGGACGCTCGCTTGGCATCGAACGTTTCCTTCACGAGGAAAGTCGCAAGCAGGGAAGCGGCGAACAGCAGCGCGCCCGTCACGAAGAAGATGGGCCGAAATCCGATCCACTCGGCCATCAGACCGCCAAAGAACGGGCCCAGAATAGAGCCGGCGACAGCGCCGGATTGAAGCGTGCCCATGGCGAAGCCCATTCTCTCACGCGGCGTATTCGCCGACATGAGCGCAACGGCGGCCGGCATGAAGCCGGCTATGGTGCCGTTCAGCATCCGCAGGAGCAGCAAGTGCCAGGCCGTGCCTGCGAAGCCCATCAAAGCCATGACGACGGCCATGCCGAACCCGGACCGCAGCAGCATCACTTTGCGTCCGTATCGGTCGGCCAATCCGCCCCATAAGGGCTGAAACAGGAACGAAGTGACAAAGTTGCCGGCGAAGATGAGACCGGCCCAAGTCGCCACCTCATGCTCCTCATGCAGGCCCAGCTCTTGCAAATATAAAGGTAAGAATGGAACAATCATCGTCATGCCCGCCATGACCAAAAATTGTCCCACCCAAAGAACGATTAAATTTACTTTCCAATTCGTCAAGTTGCTCGCCTACTTTCGTCCTCGGATCCTGTGACCCGGACAACTTCTGCTTATCTTACCATAATAATACGACACTTACACAACCTCTTACTGCTCGCGTCCGCTTCGCTGCTCGTAACGGAAACGCTCAAGCTGCGGCAGCGCAACCTCTTCGGCAATCGCAATCGCCCGCTCGACATCGTAAGGAACGCGAACCCACTGGATGCCAAAAGGCGCTTCCCGATCGCCGCCGAATACGCCTTCCAGAATCGTATAGCTGGCCAGCGGCAAGCCGTCATAGGGAGCCCCTACGCTGCCGGTGTTGAACAACAGCAGCCCTTGCTTCGCTCCAGACAATAAGGTGTGCATAAAGGGAAGGTGAAGGTCTCCGTACCCCAGCACGTCAGGCGTCTCATCGGTGCCGGCGAACCCGCCCGTCGCTTCGGTGTTCTCGAACATGCGCAGCTTCTCCCGTTTGCTCGCTTTGCGGTAGACGCGATGATAGACGCTGCTCGCGGATGCATGGACCAAGCGAACCCTGCGCCCGCTTATTCGCAGGTCGCAGGCGAAGGGGAGCTTGCTCAAGTAGCGCAGCTGCTCGGCAGAAAGCCGGCTTTGCTGCCAGCGTCCGGCTTCTTTGTCCTGGGGGCCGCCAATGCCGTGGTCCCAATTGCCTTGCACCGTCGTTTCGCATACTTCGCGTATGCGGTCTACCGATTCCGCCGGCTGCGGGCCTTTGCCCACCAAGTCGCCGAGGCATACGATTCGTTCGATCCCGCGTCCGCGAATATCGGCGAGGACGGTATCCAATGCGGTTAGATTGCTATGAATATCGGAAATGATAGCGATTTTGTCCATCTTGTGTCCTTTCCATCGTCAGCACATAAATTCGAACTTCATTATAGCAAAATATTGGGACAATTGCCCATGACCGTGAGAGGGAGTTTTGGTATAATAGGGTGCACGAGAACGTATGGGCTTATTTGGCAGCCAGTTCGTTTTAAAGGGGTAGGTTATCATTCAATCGCGGACGCAGAAGCATAAGAGGGAGAAAGAGAAGAAAGTATGGAAGTCGCTCCGGCTGAAAATCGTTGTGCTGGCCGTCTTCGTCTTTGGCGCATTCGTTTATTTGATCCAGTGGTTGGAGGCCCGGCCGGACATGCAGACACCGACTGCGGAAACAAGTCCTAAGACCGAAGCGGCGCCTCTGCCGACGGCGGTGAATCGCATCGAGGAACCGCCGGCAGCCGCACCCGTCGCTGCTCCTGGCGGAGAACAGGGAAGCACGGCACAGCCGGCTTCGGAAGACAAGGCACGCGTCAAATTAGCCTTCGTCGGGGACGTTATGTTCGCAAGCAAGGTGGAGGATTTGCTCGTCAAGAACGGGTACGATTACCCGTATAAGTATGTAAAGTCTTATCTGGACAAAGCGGACTTGACCATCGTCAACCTGGAGACGCCGATCACGACGAGAGGCACGGCTCAAACGAAAGAATACGTCTACCGCTCATCTCCGCTTGCTCTGCCGGAGCTCAAGCGGGCCGGCGTCGATTTGGTCAATTTGGCGAACAATCACTCGATGGATTATGGGCAAGACGGTCTGCTTGATACGCTCGGGCATTTGGACGATCAGCAATTACGCCGCGTCGGAGCAGGACGCAATGCGCAAGAGGCGTATAAGCACGAGATTATCGAGCATAAAGGAATCAAAGTCGCATTTCTCGGCTTCAGCCGCGTATTGCCGGATACCAGCTGGATGGCGACTGCGCAAAAGCCGGGACTTGCCGCCACTTATTCGAGCAAGCTGGCGCTGGATGCGATCACGAAAGCGCGAAGCGAGGCCGATCTGGTCGTCGTCATCGCCCATTGGGGCGAGGAACGCAACCCGCGTCCGGTCAAGGTGCAGACGGACTTGGCTCATGAGTATATCGATCACGGCGCCGATCTGATCGTGGCCAGCCACCCGCATGTGCTGCAAGGATTTGAGCAGTACAAAGGCAAATGGATCGCTTATAGCCTGGGTAACTTCATCTTCACGACCAATGAAAATCCGGATACGTGGGAAAGCTTGATTCTGGAAGCGTCCTGTGCGAAGGATCGCAGCTGCGATTTAAATTTGGTGCCTATCTTGACCAAGTGGGCACAGCCGATCCGGATGATCGACGATCAAGCGCAGAAGCTGTTCGAGAAGCTGACGAAAAATTCGGTTAACGCGCGAATCGATACGAAAGGCGTCATCACGGTAGGGCCGGTGAACAAGTTCGTGACGGAAACGCCGAAGCCTTCCATCAACAAGAGCGTGACGAACGGTTTGACGAAATCGAATGACGGCAGCAAGCCTGCTGCGACTTCGCCCAAGCCGCCGGCCAAAGACAGTTCAAAGACGGGCGAGAGCCCGAAGCAGGTCGATACGGCGAAGCCGGAGAAACCGCCGAAATCGGCGGATACCTCCAAAACGGAGGAGCCGGCGAAACCATCGTCCAGCACGACAAACCCGGCGAATACGGCCAAACAGCCGAGCAAAACCGAAAAAACAGAATAATAATGGAAACCAGACTCTGACAACGAAAGGGCGAACAATTAACGATGAAACAATCGATTCGCAACATTTATTGCGTAGGACGCAATTACGGACTGCATGCTGCCGAGCTTGGGAACAGCGTTCCCGACGAGCCGATGATCTTCACAAAACCGACGCATGCCATAACTCAGATGGACGGCAGCGCCATCGAGCTGCCTGCAGGCAGGGGCGAGGTGCATTATGAAGCGGAGCTCGTGCTCCATATCGGGCGCGATTATTCCCCGGGTAATACCGTAGACGAACTGGTCGACCGGATGGCGCTCGGGATTGATTTTACACTGCGCGATGTACAGAATGTCGTCAAGCAGAAGGGATACCCATGGCTGCCGGCCAAAGGGTTTTTACGATCTGCGGTGGTGACGCCGTTCGTTGCGTTCCCTGGTTTCGAGGAGGCAAAGCGGGTAGAGTTCAGCCTTATTCGCAACGGGAAAGAAGCGCAGCGCGGCAACCTGAACGATATGATTTTCAACTTGCAGGTGATCATTGATTATATCGCGCAGCATTACGGTCTCGGCCAAGGCGATTTGATTTATACGGGAACGCCGGCCGGCGTTGCAGCCGTTCAGGATGGCGATCTCTTCGAGCTTCTTTGGGGCGAGAAGACGCTCGGTTCGTTCCACGCGCGCATTCCGGCTTTGTAATTCAACGACAATAAGACCGCCCCGTTCATTCGAATAGGGGCGGTCTTCATTTTGGCGGGTCACTTGGCGGCTGGCTCGTTTCGGGCTAATTTTCCGTTAGCCGCTGCTTCCTCAGACGCAAGGTCGGAATGCTCGTCGCGTACCTTCAAAATTTGGGGCAGCTGCTCCATGAACACGTCCACGACCTTCGGGTCGAAATGCTGTCCTCGTTCTTCTTTAAACAAATTCAGAATGCGGTCCAGTTCCCAAGCCTTCTTATATACCCGTTCGCTGCCCAGCGCGTCGAAGACGTCGGCGATGGCGGTTATACGGCCGAAGATGTGGATCTCTTCGCCCTGCAAGCCGCATGGATAACCGCGTCCATTCCATTTTTCGTGATGCTGGTAAGCGACGACGGCGGCTGTTTGTAACAGATGGCGATTCGAATTTTTCAGCAGGTTGTAGCCGATCGTCGTATGCGACTTCATGATCTCGAATTCTTCATCGGTCAGCTTGCCGGGTTTTTTCAACACGGCGTCCGGAATCGCCACCTTGCCGATGTCATGCATCGGGGAGGCGATCTTGAGCAGCTCCGCTTCCTGTTGGCTGATGCCTAAGCCGATGGCGAGCAAGTACGAGTACTCGGCGACCCGCTTGACATGGTTGCCGGTTTCCTTCGAACGGCTTTCGCCGATTTCCCCCATCGTGAAGATGATCTCTTTTTGCGTTTCTTCGATTTCGGCCGTCAGCAGTGCGGATTCCAGCGATTTGCCGGCATACGATGCAGCTAGCGTTAAGTATTCCAAGTCGCGCTGTGAGAACTGCTCGCTTCTCGTCAGCTTATTGACCGCCTGATAGGCGCCCATAATCTCGCCTTCGTTATTACGGAACGGAATGACCATGAGAGCCTTCGTGCGATAGCCCGTTCTCTGATCGGTGGCGATAGCGCCGTGCTGCAGCACGTCTTTAAATTCCGCATTCGTGTAGGCGTCGTCGATGAAGATCGGGTTCCCGGATTGCACCGCATACCCGACGAGACCGGCCGTGCTCGGGATGCGCAGAGGCGGTACTCCGTGGGCGACGGTGGAATACAGCTCGTTGCTATGGCGGTCCAGCATCCAAACCGTACAACGGTCGGATACGACCATTTGCCGGCCCATATCGGCCATCAGCATGAGCAGATTGTCGAGCCGCCGCTCATTCGCTATTTTGGCCGCATAGTCGAAGATGACGCGCAGCATCTCTTGCGAATCCAAATCCCGCTTGACTCGCACCTTTTCGATTCCGAAATCCTCATGCACGGCGTCTCACTCCCCGGACGATTTTTCCATATAACCAAATCATATTATAATGGCAATAGTTCTGTAAACATAAAGGCCGCCGAATGCAAACGTTAATCGAAGCTATCAGGCACAGGGTTTGCAGGTATAAAGAAGGAGAGATAGAATCATGCTGCACATGCTGCAGTCCGTGACCATCGGACTTATCGGAAGTTTAGCCGTCGCAGGGGCGGCCTATTGGCGAAAATCCCTGTCGGGGTCCGGTTTTGCGGCTGCCGTCTTGCTTGGCACCCTCATGTATGCCGCAGGAAGCCTGGCGTGGTTCGGCACGCTGATCGTGTTCTTTATTACATCGTCCGTCTTATCCAAGTGGAAGAGCCGGAAGAAGGCCGCAGCCGAGAGCGGTTATGCCAAATCCGGTCGTCGCGATGCCGGACAAGTGCTCGCCAACGGCGGAGTGGGGCTGCTGTTATGCCTCGCTTACGCCCTTTGGCCGCACCCCGTCTGGTGGGCGGCTTACGTCGGCGTTATGGCGACTGTCACTGCCGATACGTGGGCAACAGAAATCGGCGGCCTCAGCCGCACGCAGCCGCGCTCCATCGTGAGCGGTCGACGGGTCGCTCCCGGCACGTCCGGCGGCATTACGCCGCTAGGCCTAGGCGCTTCCGCGGCCGGCGGACTCCTCATCGGCGGGACCGCCTGGACGCTCGCCGCGCTTCAACCCGGCGCCGGAGCCGTCATCGGTACGGCCGAACCTGCGTTCGGGCTTCTGCCGCTGCTCCTCATCGGCGTGCTCGGCGGGTTGACCGGCTCGCTGCTGGATTCGTGGCTCGGGGCCGTCGTACAAGTCATGTACCGCTGCACCGTATGCGGCAAAGAAATCGAAAAAAACCGCCACTGCAAGGCAGCGGCGGTTCGATATCGCGGTTTGGCTTGGATGACGAATGATGCGGTGAACGGGCTCAGCTCGTTGATCGGAGGTGCGGTCGCCGCAGCCGTAAGCCTTCTGCTGTAATCTACTCGTCGTAATATTTGCGCGCGTACGCTTTGTTCGTCACGTAGATGGCGGAAGCCGATATGGCAATCGCTATGATGATAGAGATGACGATAATAAAAGTTACCATGGGTTCAAGTCCTCCATGCCCTAATTTCAGCTCTTCAAGTATTGTACCCTAGCCTCATGGGGATGCCAAGCGAAACTTGCTCGAATCTACGGTTGTTTCGGCGTCCATGGCGGAAGTGTGACGGAACCGACTTCCTGCAAATCGGATAACCGGTTTGCTTTCACGGCATCCGGCGAAGCCGAGTACAAGATGTCGCCGATGTACAAGAGGCGTTCAACGTTTCGGCTGCCGTCATACCAGCCGCTTCCGGACTTTTTCAGATCGTCGTCGGTCAAATGCGTGATTTTGCCCCGAAGCTGGAAGCCCTGCTGCAGGTCGATTCCGTACACGTAGGCGCCTTGAAAAGCAAATTCGCCATAAGCGGTCGGGTCGGCCGCCTTGTTATTGGGAACCTCCATGACGGTAACCGGGAAGGCCATCAGTTGTTTCTCCCTGGAGAACAGCAGCGCCTTGTGGTTGTGCAGCAGATCCGAATGGGTGCCGCGGTCGCCGATCGTTTCTTTAAAGAGCTCTTTCGGGTTATTCACATCAGACACATCGAACATCGCAATCTTCATGCCTTGGTAGTAGGCCATCGTTTCCTCACCGGGCCCTCCGGCGCCTTTATTGGCCACCTCGACCGTTTCTTTGCCGAAGCCGATCAAGTGGTTCTCGTCGTAAGGATGCAAATAATCGCTGTAACCGGGAATTTTCAGCTTACCCAATACGGCAGGCGCTGCCGGCTCCTTCAAGTCGATGACGAACAGCGGATCTACGTTGCGGAACGTGACCATGTAGGCGCGGTCTCCGGCATAACGAACCGAGTAAATGCGCTCGCCCGGCGCCAAATCTTCCAGCTTGCCGACCGTCTGCATCGAGGCGTCCAAGATGTACACGTTGTTCTTGGAGGTGAACTCGTCGTTGCGCCACATGGCGCCGGACGTCGTGGCGATCCGGAAGAAGCCGTTATGTTCATCCATCGAGAATTGGTTTAACGGATGTCCCGGCACTTTGCCGCGTCCTTCGTAATGAACCGTGCCTTGATTCAGACCGAATTTATAAATGACGGTTTGCGTCTCCGGCGGCGTCCAGCTTGGCGGCATTGACCGGTCGGCCTGCTCCGCCGCAGGTGCAGCTAAAGCAACCGGGCCCTCCGGCGCCGCTTCATATTCGTTCACTCCGATGTACAGGTTCGAAGCGGATGCATAGACGTGCTGCCCGGAGCCCAAGTAACTGGTCACCTGCATGTTTTTCCCGGGTTCCCCGAGGTTGAGACCGCCAATAAGCAAGTAATTCGGTTTTACAGCTTTCGGAAAGTAGCGAACGTCTTCCAGCCCGATCGTTTGGAAGTTTGTGCCGGCGTTCGAATCCCGGTAAGCGGGCAGGGAGGCGTCCGTACCGGCGCCTGCTTCAGCCCCGTTCGGGCGCATCAGCTGGAACGAATTCATGTACTTGTTGGTAATCACATACAATGCGTCTCCGATTTTACGCGAAGATATGTAGTTGCCCTCCAGCTCGGTTTCACGCACCGGCCTCAAGCTGCTGCGGTCGGCGAGATCGTATACGATCGTCTTGGTCGTAGAACGGCCCGGGTTCGGGCGCACCGCGATCTTCTTCAATTCGCCCCCAGCCGGTGCAACGACCGGCATCCGTTCGACGCTCGCGGATGAGCCGGAATCGACCGCTGCGGAAGGGTTCGCCGATACAGCGGGCTTATCCCCGAGCAGCGGCATCGGTTCCGGCTGAACCGGTTCGCCAGACTGCGGATGGAATGTCGTACCGATCACGACCAAATGCCGGTCGTCCACATACAGCTCGCGCGGATAAAAGTTGCGGTCGTCCACATACACCGTACCGACGACGCTCATGTTGTCGGCGGGAACCGCCGACGTTACGATCACCCGGTCGCGGTTCACTTGGTAAATGTATTGGCCGTCCGTCTTGATGATGTCGGCTTCGTCGACGCCTTCGACCTGCACGTTCGTGCCCGAATACCCGGCACCGCCGGCGGCGTCCGCAGACTTGGCTTGTGCTGCTGCAGCCGGAGCGGCAGCTGCCGCGGAGGACATCGCCTTCTCGGCGACCGCACCCGTGGCGGCGAACCCGCTGCCCGAATCCGTGCCGAAGCCGGACTCCTTCAGCAGCTCATGGAGCCTGGCGACGGATCCGACGGTCGGCAGGCTCTTATCCGCGTCCACGATACTCACCGCTCGATTCGCTCCGTCCCAGTAGACGTTAAAATCGAACGACTCGCTGAAGAAACGCAGCGGCACGAGCAGCTTGTCCTGCACCGTTACCGGGGCTTCGGCCAACGTGACGGCGGTATCGCCGCGGTAGGCGGTCGTGCTGCCGACGGTCAGCTGAATGGATCGCTCGCCTTTAACCGCTGTCGCCGTCTTGGCGGCCTGCTCCCACTCGACCGTTACCCCAAGTGCCGTCGATACGTCGCGCAGCGGCACCATTAATGTGCTGTTGACAAGCTGCGGTTCGACGGAGAAACGGACAGGTCCACCGTTCAGACTTAAAGAGATGCCTTGTTCCGTTTGCGCCTGCGCTGCTGCGGGAATTGCGCCCGCCAGCAGGGAGATGACCAACAGCCTCGCCATCCATGATTGGTTCTTGCTCACCTAAATATCCCTCCTTATACGGGTTTACGATCAGAAAGAAATCGATCCGATTACTCTTCTAACGAAGCGCGCCCGCCAATTGTTTCAATAAAAAAACGCCCGTTTTTCCATTAAGGAAGGAGCGTTTGAACTATGCGGTCAAAAACCCCTTTACCTGGTTTCGCCCTTCTTGTTTCGCTTGATATAAAGCCCGGTCCGCTCTGATGAGCAGCTCCCGCGGCGACAGCTCCCGGCTCGGCACAAGCGTCGCAAACCCCAGACTGGCGGTTACTATCGTCGATACGTCCGAGCATGTATGCGGAATGCCCAAGCGCTCGATTTCGTATCGAAGCTGTTCGGCTACGAAGGCGGCTCCGGACTCGTCGGTCATCGGCAGCACGATAATAAATTCTTCGCCGCCGAAACGGGCAATGAAATCGCCCGGACGTTTGGCCGCACGGAGCAGCGCTTCCGCTACCTGCTGAAGGCATAAGTCTCCTTCATGATGGCCGTAATTATCGTTATACCGTTTAAAATAATCGATGTCGAGTAAAATAACGGAAAGCGGGGTGGCGAACCGCAAGCCGTGTCTCCATTCCCGCGCGTAATTTTCATCGAAGCTGCGCCGGTTGGCGAGGCCGGTGAGCGCGTCGATCGACGATATTTTTTGCAGCAGCTCGTTCGTTTTCAAGAGCTGTTGTTCGTTTTTTTTGCGTGCGGAAATGTCGCGAGACACCCAGACGAACGGTTTCGAACCGGGCTCCGGCGTACTGACCCTGCGAATATTCGTTTCCAACCACAGGTATTCGCCTTGTTTCGTACGCATTCGGTAGGGAGGCAAGCTCATCTCGGTCGCCATGATCGAGTAATCGCCGGCATCCTGTATAAGCCGCAGGTCCTCCGGATGGAAGTAATCAAAGATGTTTGTGCCGATAAGCTCTTCCGCCTCGTAGCCGAGCAGCGTCTTGCTCGAAGGCGAGGCGTACAGAATATCCCCTTCGCCCGTATGCTTGGAAATGATATCGCTGCAATGCTCCGTCAGGATCCGGTGCAATTCCTCGCTTTCCCGCAAGGCGGCTTCGGCTTGACGGCGATCGGTGACATCGCGGAAAAGGACCGAGAACGAGTCGGCCAGCGGGGAGGCGTTGATTTCGATCCATCGGTTGCCTGGTTCGTCATACAGTTCAAGAAGGTTTGGCCGATGATCGGTCAGTATGCGGCTGCAATGTTCAGCAATCGCCTGTGCCGCTGCTTCCGGAAACACATCGGTGAAGCTTAACCCGATCAAGTGGGCACGCGACCGTCCGAAGAACATTTCTGCGGAACGGTTCACATAGGTAAAGCGGCTTTGGGAATCAACCGCAAAGAAACCGTCGGTGCTATGCTCCAGCATATCGATCATTTGGGCGAGCGAGCGTTCGGCTCCCGTTTGCAAGGGCTTATGCTCGGTGATAGCCTGCACCTGAATGAAATACAGCTGCCGCCCGGGGGATGTCCGGAGGACCGAGACGGCAACGTTGGCCCAAATGGTATTCCCGTTACGATCGACGAATCTCCGTTCCTTCGGATCGGCGGATGGGGCGGACGTCTCAAGCCCAATTGCGTCCAAGACCTTCGGCTTCGCCTCATACAAGCTCTCGATATCTGCAGGGTGCCTAATGCTATCGACGTGCTTGCCGAGCAGCTGTTCCCGTTCATAGCCCATGATGCTGCAGAAGGCAGGGTTGAGGGAAACGAACGTTCCTTCGGCCGACAGAAAGGCCATGCCTGTTAAGGATCGCTGAAACGCAAGCGTATTCAGATGTTGTTCTTGGCTTTCCACCCCGGGGTCGCTCATGCTGTAGGCACCCTTCCTGCACGAAGTAGTCGTTCATGCCATTCCTACATACATTTTAATGGAAAGAGCCAGTTTACTTCAATGAATAATCCTTCTTTATGTACGACTTAAGGAAGATTTGATGTAAATTTAATTTTTTTTAAACGTTCTCCGTACCGCGAGCGGCTGTACCATGGGAATCGGGAGAAGCCGGAACGGGCGCGGCTGCCGACTCCGCCTGTTCGCGCTCCAGCTCGCTGACCCGCTTCTCCAACTGGCGAATGGTGCGCTTCAGCTTGAACTGCCGGAGCATGCCGAGCAGCGATGCGATGAGTCCGCCGAGCAAGGTGGAGCCGAGCACGACGAGTATTAACGGAATATCCGCCTGGGTGACGAGGAAATTGACACGCACCGGATCAACGTTGATCACGGCAAAGATAGCGGTAATCAGTGCAAAAATAAGCGTCAAAATGAGCATCCACTGGGCTTTCATCATGCGATCACACTCCTGCGGGAAATTAAAATTTGTCGGAATGGGCGAGAACGGGAGGGGCTGACGGAAAAAGGCTGAGCCGGGGGAACCGAACTCAGCCTGACTCGCCAGCACTTACTTCGCTAGCGATTCCATTTGTTCCAATAAATCTTTAAATACGCTCATTCCCTGTTTAATCGGTTCCGTCGAGGACATATCGACGCCGGCCCGCTTCAGGATATTGATCGAATAGTCGCTGCCTCCGCTCTTCAGGAAGCCAAGGTAACGCTCGACGGCCGGCTCGCCTTCATCCAAAATTTGCTTCGCGAAGCTCGTCGCCGCCGAGAAGCCGGTTGCATATTTATAAACGTAAAAGCTGTTATAGAAATGGGGGATGCGCGCCCATTCCATTTCAATGTCTTTATCCACGACCATGTCTTTGCCGTAATACAAGACGTTCAAATCGTAGTACACCTGGCTCAGCAGCTGCGGCGTCAATGACTCGCCTTGCTCGGCCTTCTCGTGAATGATTTTCTCAAATTCGGCGAACATCGTCTGGCGGAACACCGTCGTCCGGAATTGATCCATATAGTAGGTGAGCAGATACATCTTTTCCTTCGGATCCGTCGACTTCTTGAGCAAGTAATCCATCAGCAGCGCCTCGTTCAGCGTTGAAGCGACCTCCGCCAAGAAGATGGTATACTGTGCGTAGCGATACGGCTGGTTCGTATCGGACAAGTACGAGTGAAGCGCATGGCCCATCTCGTGCGTCAGTGTAAACATGCTGTTCAGGTTGTCCTTATGATTCAGCAGCACGTAAGGATGAGTGCCGAAGGCTCCCCAGCTGTAGGCGCCGTTCCGCTTGCCTTCGTTCTCGTAGATGTCGATCCAGCGGTTGTCGAAGCCCTCTTGAAGAATGTTCAAGTAGTCTTGACCGAGCGGCTTCAAGCTTTCTTTTACGGTCGCTTTCGCTTCCTCGTACGTGATGTCCAGCTTATATTCCTCGACGAGCGGAGCGAACAAATCGTACATGTGCAGCTCATCGAGCTTCATCAGCTTGCGGCGGAGCTCCATGTATCGGTGCATCAGCGGCAGCGCTTCGTGAATGGCGTCAATCAGGTTGGTATAGACGCTTTTGTCGATTTTATCGCCGAAGAGCGACATCTCGAGCGCAGAAGGATACTTCCGGGCTCTGGAGTAAAAAATGTTCTTCGTCACGTTGGCCGACAACGTCGCCGCTATCGTATTTTTTTGCTTCGCGTAGGTCGCATACATCGCCTCGAACGCCTCTTTGCGCACCGTACGGTTGGGGCTCTCCAGGAATTGGATGTAGCGGCCGTGCGTCAGCTCGACTTCTTCGCCTTGCTCATTTTTGACCTTAGGAAACTTCAGGTCCGCATTGTTCAGCATGCCGAAGATCGTGCCGGGTGCCTGCGCCAGGTTGCCGACTTGCGCCAGCAGCGACTCTGCGTCCTTGCCGAGTACATGCGGCTTCTGGCGAATCAATTCTTCCAGCGTGCGCTTATAGAAAGAAAGCTCCGGGCTTGCTACGAGCTTCTGAAGCTGTTCGTCGGATAAGCTCAAAATCTCCGGCGAGATGAACGACATCGCTTCGTTCACTTCAACACTCAGCTTTTTGGATTTATCCGATAAGGCCTGATACGCAGGGTCCGTCATGTCCTCGTGATGCTTCAGGTTCGCATAGACGTACAGCCGTTCCATATGTAAGGAAATCTTGTCTTCCAGCTCGAAGCACTTCTTAATAGAGGCCGGGTCACTCAATTTGCCCTGAAAACGCGCAATATCTTTCACTTGCTCTTTCACTTGACGATACTCTTGATCCCATGCCTCCTGGCCCTTGATTAAATCCTCTAAGTTCCAGCGGTGCTCGTCCGGGACCTCGTTACGTTTCAGTACTTGATTCATGGGTGCCCTCCTTGTCATATGATTAGGTGTGGCGGTTTGATCCGCCTGGACCGCTGACGCCGATGGCATCAGCAAACAAGCGCTTAGCGCGCCGCACAGCCCTAATGGAATCCATCGCATCGCTCGTTCACGCTCCATAGGAAGAAGAGGTCGGTCAGAAAACTTACGGGATAGTATGACCGGAGCGAGGCTTAAATATTAGTATAGGGATTCCGGACGCCGAAGTCTAATCGCTTGGTGCTTAGACCGGATTCGCAAGGAATGAATAGATCAGCAGCCCGAACGAGAACGCGACCATCACGAGCGCCAGAAGGGCGAGGGGCCGTTTGACGCCGGACGGCAGCGTATCCTTCTTCATAATTAATATCAAGGCCAAGCAAAAGGAAAGGATGATGAAGGTAACGATCGACGTGGCATTGTTCACAAAAATCACCTCTTATCTATGTAATGTATGTTCGCCGCCTAGCGTTATTTTCCTTTTTTTGTACGGACGGCAAAAAACCGACCCCCTGGAGGGATCGGCTTTCAAGAGTTCCGTTCAGCGAGCCGTTCTAGCTTCGCGATTTCACCAATACGAGACGGCCGTCTTTATCCCGGCTTGCCGTGAAATTGTCGTCCGGCCGGATGCCGGCTTCTTTCTCTAAACCGACCGGAATCGTTAACGCGCCATGCTCATTGACCGAGACGACCGATCCGGATTTTTTCTTCAAGTAGCCAAGGGCTAGTACGCCCACGATGATCAGGAAGACAATCGCCCATTTCACAACCGGATTTTCATGGAAGTATCCGGCTACGGAGCGATCCTCCGTCAGCATCTTGGCTGCCGTATAGGCAAGGACGGCGGAACCGAGCCAGATGATGATCGGGAAGCGGTCGACGAGCTTAATGAACAGCGTGCTGCCCCATACCATGATCGGTACGCTTATGATGAGTCCGAGGATGACCAGCGAGAAGCTGCCGTGTGCGGCGCCGGCAACTGCGATGACGTTGTCGAAGCCCATAGCCGCATCGGCGATGATGATCGTGCGAATCGCGTCCGCGAGTCTTGGCTTAGCCTCAATGGCGTGGTCCTTCTGGTCGACGAGCAATTTGTAAGCGATCCAGATTAGGACGAGTCCCCCGATGAGCAGCAAATAAGGCAGCTCCAGCAGCCAGACGACGGCGAGTGTGGCGACGATTCGAATGACAACCGCACCGACGGTTCCCCACAGGATGGCGCCCTTCTGCTTGTCTTTCGGCAAGTTGCGCGCTGCGAGCGCGATGACGATCGCGTTATCGCCTGCCAGTACGAGGTCAATGAGTATAATGTTCAACAACGCTAGTAAAAATGATGGCGTTAACCACTCCATGTCCCTCACTCCTTCTTTCTTTTATAATTATTGTGTACATAAAAATGATCCTGTGCCTGGTTTGGTTCAGGTACTTTTTTCAAACAAAAAAGACCTCTACCCATAATAGGCAAAGGTCTTGCTAACAACGTGACGTTGCCAATAAAGCCGGGGCTCGCAAGAACCCGAATTGACGACTTTACTGTGACAGCTACTCCCCTTTGGAGGACATCCTTATGTAATTATCTTAATTATAGAAGCCAAACAAGCAAGAAGTCAAGCCTGAAAATGCAAAATCGGCTTTTATACTTGGCGAAACGCTTCCCAAATTTGCTCAAGCTCTTCTTCCGTGCCTTGAAAGCGTTCTTTGGAAAAGCGCTCTCCGACCCAGTGCATCATCTCCGGACGGCTGAGGAACGTATGGCATTCTTCGCCCCATTGGTCGGAAATTTCACGTAAAATCAATTGTTTGCCGTTCACTTCCACGGTCAGCATATTCCATTTATCGGTTTTGTAAATCGTATGTTTTTTAATCACGTGCGGGGAACCTCTTTTCAACATAATAATGAAGGACACAACCAGTCTCTCTACTCGCGAATCATACCTTAACTGCCGCGGAAAATCAAGGCGGTACGGGATACGGGACAATCGGCATTGCGTCCCACTCCAAACCGTGGTAATATCCTGCTAAGCTTCAGCATCGGCCGGAGGGCGGGTGGAGGCCCAGAGCTATCAAGATGAGTCGAGACGAGGAGAGTGCTTTGGAGATGAGCAAAGAACGGAAAGCGTATGAACAAATCGGCGTAGCCATGACGTGCCGATCCTATGACGAGTATGTACGGATGTTTGCCTTGAGACCCGAGCTGCTGCAAAGCGGAGCGGTGTTGGACGTGGCGGCGGGGGCCTCATCGTTCGTGGCCGAAGCATGCGGCCGAGGTTACGATGCCCGGGCGGCAGACCCGCTGTATGCGCTGGAGCCGGAAGCGATCCGCGCGAACGGCGTCCGGGAAATTGAAGCTTCCACAGCGAAGCTGGCGGCAATTCGGGAGCAGTTCGACTGGAGCTATTACGGCGATGTGGATCGCCATCGTTCCAATCGCGAGGCGTCGCTCGAACGATTTGCCGCGCACTACGAAGCGGAGCGGTCGAACGGCCGTTACGTGCCGGCTAAGCTGCCGCGCCTGCCATTCGAAAGCGGCGAGTTTTCGCTGGTGCTGGTCAGCCATTTTTTATTTCTGTATCACGAGCAATTCGACTATGACTTCCATCTCGCGGCGCTTCAAGAGCTGATGCGCGTTTGCCGGCGAGGCGGCGAAGTACGGATTTACCCGGTGATTACGCTGGGGTGGGATCGTTATCCGCTGCTTGAGCGGCTGTCGGAAGCGCTGGGCCGGCAAGGGATTCAAGCCTCGCTGCCGGAGTCGTCGCTGCCGTTCATTCCGGGCTCCAAAGAGCTGCTGAGATTGGCGTATGAATAAGAGGAAGCAAGTTGATTTATCCTCATACTGGTGGTATAATTGAATTATTCGCCCTTGATGGCGATACATCTAGGAGGTTGTTTTCATTGAAAGGTACAGTAAAATGGTTTAACGCAGAAAAAGGCTATGGTTTTATCCAAGTTGAGGGCGGAGACGATGTATTCGTTCACTTCTCGGCTATTCAAGGCGATGGCTTCAAAACGTTGGAAGAAGGCCAATCGGTTGAGTTCGAAATCGTTTCCGGCAACCGCGGTCCTCAAGCAGCTAACGTTATCAAGCTGTAAGATTTAAACTAACTACGATGCCCGGGCTGTTGCGACAGTCGGGTTTATAACATATATCGTTGGGTAGTTGTCTTCTGCCGTATGCATCATGAGACAAATCAGAGCCTGCAGGCGGTTCTTGGAACTTCGGTTCCGGGAACCGTTTTTTTGTATATAGATACCTGGACAAATCTTTGACCCACCCGCGGCAGCTGGTGTAAACATAAATGTGATATTTTGAGCGATAGGGAGCGTTAGGATATGCCTAAGTTTACGCACCCGCATGAATTCGAGAAGGTGAAGACCGCGCTGGAGGCGCAGGGACTGCAGTTTGCCGAAGCCTCGGTCAGCTGGATTCCGCAGAACACGATCAAGGTAGAAGGCGAAAATGCCGAAAAGCTGCTCAAAATGATGGACTCGTTCGACGATCTGGACGATGTGCAGGACGTTTATTCGAATTACGAAATGGACGAGGAAGAAATGGCCAAGATCGGCTAAAGGTTCGCGTTATCGCGTTATAGAAACTCCCCCGAACATCCAAGGATGAGCGGGGGAGTTTTTGTCATGGTCTGACGGGCCTTGAACTTCTGGAGATCCTGCGCAACGAGGCGCACCAGCGTTAATAGCGCGTATCGTTTAATCGACGATACGGAGAATATCGTCCACCGGCTTGCGGGGCAGCCGGGCCGGACGCTCCAGCGGATGGCCGAGCGCGATAACCATATTGATTTGACATTCGGGCCGGATGTCCAGGTACGTGCGGAGCCTGTCTTGCGCGAGCAGCACTGGACCGGTCATCGGACAAGTGGCCAGCCCGCGGGCGTGAGCCGCAAGCATCAGGTTTTGCGAAGCGAGGCAGCTGCTCTTGATGCCTTCTTCGTCCCATACATGGTCCGGGACTAAGTGAACCGGATCGAAGATGCGCTCGCGGAATTTGGATTGGTAAGGAGTCGCGAGACACACGATGAGCACGGGAGCGTCGGAGAAGGCCGTGGCGTAAGGTCCGAACGACTTGGTCAGCAGCCGGGCTTCCTTAGACAGGCCGCGCTGCTCCGCCTCGGAGGCGCGCTTGTGCAGCTCTTCCCATGTGATAGCTTCGATCTCCTTGATTTTGTTGCGGTTCGTGACGGCAATGAATTCCCACGTTTGCGAGTTCGTATCGCTTGGAGCATACCGCGCGCAATCGATCAGCTCCTTAATATCTTCAACGGAAACCGGTTCGTCCGAGTATTTGCGGACGCTTCGACGGTCTAACAAAATTTCCTTGAAATCTTCATAGGCAAGCACACGGGTCGCTTCAGTCATCTTTCATCATCCTCTTTCGTGTTTAACAGACAAGCACCACAAATTTAGTACTTGGTGCTAAAAGCTACACTCATTATACCGGGAGACTAAAGAAATAACAACCGCCGTTCAGCCTTTTTACGGAATGACGACGGTGTCGCCTTCCTGAAGGCCGCTGACAATTTCCGTTTTCTCCGGCGTTTCCACGCCGATTTTGACGGTTCTGCGCTCGAGTTCGCCTTGTGCCGTTTCCATCATCACATAATATTCGTCTTTCTCCCGCTGTACGGACAAGGTCGGGATGACCAATACGCCGGTTTTCTTATCGGTTTGAATGGAGGCGGTCAAGCTCAGACCCGCGATAAGCCGCTCGTTCGGTTCGAGCGAAATGACGACCTCGAACTGAGCGGCACTCCCGGACGCGTCCGAGGCGCTTTTGGCGAATTTGGACAGCCGTTCGACTTTGCCCTGCAGCTTCAGCCCCTTCAAGGCGTCGACGCGCACCTCTACGGGCAATCCTTCGCTAAGCCGGAACAGATCGAACTCGCCGACCATACAGATGAGCTGGAGCTTCGACAGATCGACGATTTTGCCGATCCGCTCGCTTTCTTTCACGGACTTCGGTTCCTTCGTGCTATCGAATAAGAAAATGCCGTCTTCCGGCGCGGTAAACTGCGAAGACTTAAGCTTCTCGATCTTCTCGGTTAACTGCGTTCGTCCATGCTCCAGATTTAACCGGTTGATTTCCTCTTGGATTTTGCGGCTTTCGTTCTGCGCGAAGCGCTGCTTGGCGTCGGCTTCGGAAATGCCCGTCGAAGCGTCGCCGCTTCCTATCGTCGCTTGAAATTCACCCAAACGGATATCGAGCTCCTGCTTGCGGGCGGACGCCTGAAGCTCGGCGATTTCATTGCGCAGGTCCGTATCGACGAGCTGGAAGAGCAGGTCGCCCTTTTTCACCTGTTGGCCTTCCTTCACATTCCACGATTTGACATCGGCGGCGAAGGGGGCATTGATGTACGTTTCCTGCTGATACGATGATTTGCCTTTGACCTCGACGCTGCTGGCCAAATCTTCGCGGGTCACTTTGAATTTAAGCGCATTCGTCGTTTGCATCGCCGCCTGCTTCGATTTGTCGGCCGGTCGGCTTTGCCAGAACAATAAACCTGTCACCCCGAGGACAAGCACGGTGGCGATGGCGATGATCCATTTTTTCTTTTTCATGGCAGCATGACTCCTATAACGTGATTAATCCCGTTTGATCGCAGTTAACGCATCGGTGCGGGATGCCTTGACAGCCGGATAAATGCCGGACAGCACACCGGTCATAATGGCGAAGAACAAGCCGAGCGGCAAAATCCACAGACTGATGAACAAAATCTCTTCGCTGCCGGATCCGCCCGAAAAACGCATGATGACGATATTGATCGCCCAGACGACCCAATACGAGAGCAGAATGCCGACTAGCCCGCCAAGCAGTCCGAGCAACGCGGATTCGACCATGAACATGTTGCGGATTTGCCTCAGATTCGCCCCGAGCACTTTCATGATGCCGATTTGTCTGCGCCGCTGGTAGGTTGACATCGTCATTGCGACGACGATCGAAATCGAGGCGACGAACAGGATAAACAAGCCGGCCCCGCCAAACACGATTCGTACGATCATAAGCTCGGACTGTATCCGCTCTTCCCGGTACAGGTTCGTCTGCACATCAAGCTTGAGCTTCTTCAACAGCTCCTCCACTTCTTTGACGTGGGAGCTGTCGGTCACTTTTACTTTCACTTCGTCGTAATCGGCTGTTGTCGCGGGTTGTCCGCCGCTGTTCGGCCTTTCTTGACCACCGTTCATTAACGCCTGCGCCTCGGACAATCGTTTGCCGAGCGCGGGTGAGACATAGGCGATCTTCTGATTCGAGACGATGTCGTCCGACATGCCCTCGGGCTTCTTCAGAATGCCTGCGACACGTACAGGAATGGAGACGCTCTCCCCGCTGCTCGCTCCGAAGCCTTGCGGCACAAGCGTAATCAGCTTCTGGTACATGGGATAGGCGAGCGTCCGCTGTTCGCGCCAGGCTTGCATCGCTTCGCGTTCGTTCTCGTAGTTTCGTGTTCTCGACACTTGTTCGTCCTGCAGTCCCATCGTCGCCCCGTAGCTGAGGATGATCGTATTCTCGAGGTCGGACGGGCCGCCTTGCTGGAGCTCGATGCCGAAATCGTCAAGCGTGTCCAGCTCGCTTGCGTAAATTTCGTTCAAGTACCCCTTCTTGTTATCGAGCTCCAATTGAAACCCGTGTAACGTCCGATAGGTCGACAGCGCCTTCATATGCGGGAAGCTGCGAATCAGATCGATTTTGCTCTGGGTCAGCTCGTAGGGCTTGGACGCGTTCGGATCGCCGTCCGGCGCCCCGGTTTCCGGACCGCTGCCAGAGCGGACGGAAATTTCGTCCGATTTCAGAAAATCGTACATCCGCGCCTTGCTGAACTGGTTGATCGATTCGCCGAACGAGAGGGCGACAATGATCGAAGCCGAGCCGATGGCGATTCCCATCGCGCATAAAGCGGTGACAACGATCCGGCGCTTGAGCTGATCCCAGCCGAGCTTGATGTAGTCGGTCAGCTTCATCCGGTTTCACCCGCCCATGCACCGTCTTCGACGAGGCGTCCGTCCCGCAGTTGAATGACCCGCTGGGCGCGGCGGGCCACCTCGAGCTCGTGCGTGACAATGACGAACGTAATGCCCAGTGTTCCGTTCAGCTCGATCAGCAGGTCGATGATCTCCTTCTCGGTTTTCGTATCCAGGTTCCCGGTGGGCTCGTCGGCAAACACGATGGCCGGCTCGGTCACCAGGGAACGCGCGATGCTGACCCGCTGCTGCTGGCCGCCGGACAGCTGGGACGGGAACATTTCCGTTTTCTCGCCGAGTCCGACCTTCGTCAGCAGCGACACCGCTTTGTCCCGGCGCTCCTTTGGTTTCACAGCTTGAAATACGAGCGGCAGCTCGACATTTTCCCGTACCGTCAAATGAGGAATCAGTTCGTACGATTGAAAAATAAAACCGATATGCGAACGCCGAAATTCGGCGAGCTGATTTTCGCTCATTTTCTCGATCGGGCTGCCGTCGATGAGGATGCTGCCGGTTGTCGGTTTCATCAGGCCCGCCATGAGATTGAGCAGCGTCGACTTGCCCGAGCCCGAACTGCCGAGCAGCGCGACCATTTCGCCTTTGGCGATGTGGAAATCGATTTCATGGAGCACCGGCGTAGCTTCTACGCCGTTCTTGAAGCTGTGAGACAACTGATTGACCGCAAGCACATAACCCCTCCGTTACTTATAGTTCTACCTCTGAGTATGACGGATGATCTTTCCAGAACGTTGCACGTTGTACCGGTTCTTAAGAAATCTTTAAGAAGTGAGTTTCGCCGCACCAAAAAGCCGCCCGGTTTCGCTCGACTTATTAGACGAACGAAGGGGCGGCGAATCCTGCATAGTCAGGCTTGAAAATCGCGGGCGCCGTTCGCACCGGTGCTCCGGGCGTGAAGGACGAGAAAGCAAATCATCGCTACGAACGCGAGTCCCGATCCGAAGGCATACATCGTCTGCGGGCTGAAGTCGTTAAAGATCCAGCCGCCGATCGTACCGCTAAGCAGCCCGGCGACCCCCGACCAGATGACGGCGAACACGGCTTGTCCGCTTGCCCGGTATTGATCGGGAATGACCATTTGGATGTACCGGATCGCCGTGAACAGGAAGATGCCGAATGACACCGAATGCATCAATTGCGTTACGATGACCCAGAGAGGGTTGTCGATCCAGCTCATCATCAGAAAGCGGATGCCGTACACGAGGCTGCAAACCGCCAGCAGCGGCAGCTCCTTATATTTGTGACCGTATTTGCTAAGCAAGAAAAAAGCGGGTACTTCGCTGAGGGCGGAAGCCACCCACGACCAGCCGATGAGGGAAGGGCTCGCTCCGAGCTCCTGCATGTATAAGACCAGGAAGCCGTCATTGAGCCTGTGCGCGGTAGCTACGATGAGCAGCGTCACCAGGAAGGCCAGGAACGGCCGCGAAGCGACTATCGGGACGAAGCCCGAGAAGTCGGGCTTCTTGATTTGCGGGTCGCGTGCGTCCTTCAACAGGAAGGCCAGCAGCAGCGAAATGATCAGCACCCCGACCGTCAGCACCGGCGTTAAGGTTGCACCGTAATATTTCAACAGCTGTCCGAAGCCGAGCGCCGCAGCGGCGAACCCGATCGAGCCCCATACCCGGTAGGAGGCATAGCTTTTGCGGGTTCCGCTGACCGTTAACAGAATCAGGCTGTCGTTCAGCGACATCATCGGCTGCTGGAAGAAAAAGAAGACAGCCATCAGGGCAATCGTTAACGCGAAGGCATCCGTCCGGAACACGAGCAGGGAGATCGCGAGCTGGCCGATGACGATCAGGATGAGCACCTTGCGGATCGTCCGGTACTTGTCGCTCATCATGCTCCAGAACAGGTTGGCGACGATGCCGACCAGCGGCCCGACGGAGTACAGCAGACCGATTTGTATGGTGGTGTATCCTCTGTATTGAAAGTAAAGCGGGAAATACGAAGTGATGATGGCGATCATCATAAAAAAGGAAAACGTAAAGCTTCGTAAGACCAGATCATTGCGCCTCATGGGCGATTCCGCAGTCATGAGCGTCCACTCGATTCTGTGTTAATTTTGTCCGCTGTCCGTGTGTTCGGTCCGATGCTTCCCGGAACCGTCCGATCGCGGGCCGCTGCACGCAGGACCTGCCAGACGACGGCCGCTTCGGCCGCGAGTCCCAGCGATTGCGCCAGCGCTCCGATCATCCCGTTCCAGCCTGGCGTCATGAACACGCAAACGACTAAGGTTAACAGGGTTATGCACACGTTTGCAGCTTGTGACCATACCATCGTTTTCGTTTGGCCGCTCAGCATTAACAGCCCGTTGCCGTAATCGAGCCATGGAAAAACCAGCGTCAACAGCGTAAATACGCGAAGCGTTGACAGAGAAGCGTGCATCAGCCGCTCGTTCACGCCCATCACCTGCTCCATGAACCAGGGTCCGATGTCCGTGTAGGAAAGCAGGGAGAGCAGCAGCGTCGGAATTAACGACAGCATCAAGGCGAAGCGCAGCACTTTCCGCGCATCTTTGCGGTAAAAGTTCAAGACGATCTGATGCGTGTAGGAGAAGAAACTGGTCACCAGGTTCGTCACGCTGGCGGCGATGGCAAATGCGGCGATCGCTAACTGAATATCGCTTGTTTTGCCCAGAAATGCATTAATGGCTGGCACCGACACGACTGCAATGACGGACGAATAGAGCAGCGGCTTGAAAAATCTGAATATTTGCGACGGCTTTTCAATCGGATGGTCGGGCTTCTTTTCCGGAATGTGGCGCTTTAGCAGCGACCGGCCCTCCCATATGCTGACGGCAGCCTCGATCACCATGCCGACAAGGAAGATGATGGCGCCGACTTTGCCGCTTGTTACGCCGGTGCGGATGAAATAAAGCGAGACGAGGTACATGCCGATAAGCCGGATCAGCATGCCGATTGTCAGCCACTTGGTACGCATATTGAAAATGATGACGCCGTGAAACAAGCAGCGCAGCCCTGAGAAAATGCTGACGAACATAAGGATGCGAAATACATCCATCATCGGTTCAATCAACGTCGGGTCCGCTCCGAACAGGCGGGCGAACACCCACGGACCTGCCGGGGTATAGCTTAAGATGGCGCCGAGCGCGAGAATAGTGCCGAGCACATAGAGGCTCACAACGGACATCGCCCGGAAGGAGATGCGGTCGCGAACCAGGGTAGAGCATGTTTGCCGGAGCAGTACGGCCGGTTTCTCGGTGATGCCGAGAATGCTCATCGGCAGGGCGTAGCTGGCGATGATGATTTCCGGATTGGCCGATCGCGCCAGCGTGCTGTTAATAATGACATGGGAGATGGTAACCAGGCTCGCCGATATGCCGAGCGGCAGGAAGAAGGCTAACAGCTGGCTGAACGTTACGCGTTGGTGCTCGGATTCATTCATAGCAGCCCCTCTTTTCACACAGTCCCCACATTATACCACGAACCCTGAAAATGGAGGAGAAAAATTTCGTTCCCTACTGGAACGAAGGTCTTGTTTCTGATACATTAATAGAATAAACTGTGAGTGCCTCTTGCAGGTCCGGGTTTAAAAGCTTACAAGGTGGTGCACCTCGCATGACCGATGTTTTTGTATGGGACGAACGGCTCGGCATTCCGCTGCCTCAGCTGAAGAAAGACTTCGAGGATTACTCGAAACGGGAGCAAGCCGAGCTGCTGCTGCGCTGGGAAGAGATCCGCGGAACGATTCCCGACCGGGTCAAACAAATCGAACGGATCATTATCGTGAAGCAGGACCAGTTGAATGTGGAAGACGACTTTGCAACCTCCTGCAGGCTGAACAGCGAAATCGCAGAACTTGCGAGCACGATCAATGAGCTTCATTTATGGTTCCGTGTCAATCAAGATATGGATGCCCGTGCGGCGCATCATTAAATGTAAAATGTAGAGACGAATTCAAGACGATAGACGCCATTAACCCCGGGAGGTTCGCGTAACGTGAGTTGGACAGAAAGCCTCGGCCGGATCGCAGCGCAGCTGACGAGCCATCGGCCTTCCTTGTACCCGACGGAGGAACTGGACGACTTGGCGGATTTGAAAATCTCCAAGCTGTCCACGGACGGATTCGAAGGCGAACGCCGCAGCTTCGCGCTTGCCGTGAAGGCTGGGCTGCATCTATTTAATGAAAGCCTGGATCATTCGCACAACCTTTCGCAAGACATCCATACGCCTGAAGGCAGCTACTGGCACGCCATCATGCATCGGATGGAGGGGGATTACCCGAATGCAGACTACTGGTTTCGGATGGCCGGCGGTCATCCCGCTCATCAGGAGTGGTCCGATCGGATCCGGGAGCGGCTTGCTGCGTTCGTGTGGGAAGATATCGGAAATCCCTCCTTTCGGGCCGCTTTCGAACAATGGTCGGCGGACGGGCGCTTCGAGCCTGCAGGCTTCAACCGGCTTATCGAAATGCAGGTGACGCGCACGAGAAATGAACGCGTGGAACAATTGCTGATCGAGCTTCAATGGGAAGAGATGCGGGCGCTGCTGCAGCACTGCTACGCGTTAAGCGGCGGAGGAGGGGATTTGTTTGAACCCCGGTAGCTCCAAAGCGGCCGTTCCGAACGGGCCTTTTCGTTTAGTCTCGAGGGTGTACCGCTACGTCCTGCCGGGCGTACGTGAACAGCTGGGTTATTGGCGCGATCGAGCCGAAACGATACCCGATCCCGAGCTGCGGAAGCAGGCCATCGACAGCATGACGGCGAAGGAATTTCACTGTATCGGAGGCGCAGTCTATGCGGCGGCTCATCCCGCGATGCGTCATGTGCTGATTCCGCTCATCGTCGCGTTCCAAACGATCAGCGACTACTTGGATAATTTGTGCGACCGCAGCACTTCGCTTGACCCGGACGATTTCCGCCGGCTGCATCAATCGATGCTGGACGCCGTCGATCCGTCCGAGCCGCTCCACGAATATTACGAATTCCGGACGGAGCGCGAAGACGGGGATTATTTGAACGATTTGGTCAAAACGTGTCAAGCCTCACTCCGCTTACTGCCGGCTTATCCGCTCGTGGCTGCCTCGGTTCGCGAACTGGTCGGGCTGTATTGCGATTTGCAGGTGTACAAGCACATCCGCAGAGAGCTGCGCGAGGAGGCGCTGCTCACCTGGTGGGAACGTCACAAGAGCCGCTTCCCGGCCATTCAATGGAACGAATTTGCCGCGGCGACGGGTTCGACGCTCGGGGTGTTTATGCTGTTTCTGGCGGCTTCGGAATCGCGCTTGCAGGCGGACACGGTACAGCGCATTCATGAGGCGTACTTTCCGTACGTCTGCGGGCTTCACATTTTACTCGATTATTTGATCGATCAAGAAGAAGATTTGTCCGGCGGTGATTTAAATTTTTGCAGCTACTATGCGAACATGGATGCCACGGTCGAACGAATCGCCGTGATCGTCGAGGAGGCGAAGCGCCATTCGCAGCTGCTGGAGCATCCGGCTTTCCACCGGATGATTATCGAGGGGCTGCTGGCGTTATATTTGTCCGATCCGAAGGTCAGCAAGCAGCAGGAGGTTAAGCGTATCTCCCGCCGTTTGATGAAAGGCAGCACGTGGATGCGGCTGTTCTTCCTCGTGAACAGCGTCTGGATTCGCAGGACCACGTAGCGGGAGCGGACAGCGCCACAGCGATGTAAGACCAACCTAAGATGCCAATGTTTTATATTTATAGAGATAATAAGGGCAGCGACAAGGAGGAAACCATCATGACAGTAAAAAAAATTGCCGTTCTCACGAGCGGCGGCGACTCGCAGGGAATGAACGCGGCGGTTCGCGCCGTCGTACGTAGCGGGCTGTTTCACGGCCTGGAAGTGTTTGCCGTACAGCGGGGATATGCCGGACTTATTAATGACGATATCCGGGAAATGGATTTGCGGAGCGTCGGCGATATCATTCAACGGGGCGGAACGATTCTGCAAACCGCCCGCTGTAAGGAGTTTATGACGCCGGAAGGGCAGCAGCTCGGTGCAGACAACTTGCGTAAGCGGGGGATTGACGGTCTCGTCGTGATCGGCGGAGACGGATCGTACCAAGGGGCGAACAAGCTGAGCAAGCTTGGAATCAAAACGATGGGTCTTCCGGGTACGATCGACAACGATATTCCGTTCACCGATTTCACGATCGGCTTTGACACAGCGGTCAGCATCGTCGTTGACGCCATCAACAAGCTGCGCGATACGATGAGCTCTCACGAGCGTTCGTCGGTCGTGGAAGTCATGGGCCGCCACTGCGGCGATATCGCGCTGTACGCGGGACTGGCCAGCGGGGCGGAGACGATTCTCGTACCGGAAGTGCCGTTTGACCTGGACGAAATTTCGAACCGGATGGCCGAAAATTTCGCACAAGGCAAACGTCATAGTATCGTTATCGTCGCAGAGGGTGTCTGTAAGGGCGAGGTCATTGCCCAGGAAATTACGAAGCGCAACGGCATAGAACCACGCGTTACGGTGCTCGGGCACATTCAACGCGGCGGCGCGCCTACGCATAACGACCGGATTCTGGCAAGCAGCCTCGGCGATTTCGCCGTGCGGAGCTTAATCCAGGGCGAATCCGGCAAAGCATGCGGCGTGATTAAGGGCCAGCTGACGCTGACCGATATCGATAAAGTGGTGCACACGAAGAAAGAATTTGATATGGATTTGTATGAGCTGACGAAACGTTTATCGCAATAAT
Source organism: Paenibacillus sp. JCM 9796 (assembly GCF_055379675.1). Classification (NCBI taxonomy): domain Bacteria; kingdom Bacillati; phylum Bacillota; class Bacilli; order Caryophanales; family Paenibacillaceae; genus Paenibacillus; species Paenibacillus sp. JCM 9796. The sequence continues at coordinate 1,121,462 of NZ_AP043723.1, read as the reverse complement.
AGCGGCTTGCCTTACAAGGGCTTCTTTCCCGGAAAGAAGCCCTTGTTTGTTCAGGTGGAGCCTCGCCGCCTGCCGAAGATTTGCCTCATGGTTTCCCCGTTATTTGAAGCGGAGGCAAGCTTACGCAACTGCCGTATGCGGACCCGCTTGTTCGATGGAGGAAGAAGAGGGGGCTAGCCGCCCCTTCTTGCTCGCTCCGACCGAAGCGCATTTAAAATTTCGTGCGTCGGCCGGTTGCCTTTCGCTGCATAGAACACTTTGCCATCGGTGCCGATGACAAATACGATTCGCTGCTGACCGAGCAATCCGAACAACGTTTGCTCGACATCGTACGCTTGCCGAATCGATTCGCCTTCGTCCGTGACCAGCGGGAAATCGTAGTTGAACTTATTCGCGAATCGGCGGTGCTCCTCCAGGGTGCCCGGGTTGATGCCGAGCACGAGCGCATCAAATTCGGCGTACTGCGCTTTCGAATCGCGTACGGCACAAAGCTGCTTCGTACAAATGGGCGTTTCGTCCTTCGGGTAAAAGATGAGAACGATCGGCCGACGGCCTAAATCTTCGTCGAGACGGATCGTGCCTTGCGTGCTTTCCGCAGTAAATGCGGGAGCCGGTGTGCCGACTGCCAGCATGTGTTGTTCCTCCATTTCCTGCGAAACTAGAATGGAAATCTTGTCTCATCCCTCATTGTAACGGATGAAGCTAACCGGCCGCAATTCGGGTGGCTGCGCCGCCGCCGGAGCAACCCTCCTTGGTCTTGCCAAAGCCTGGCGAATCCGGTAGGATGGGAGAGCAAGCTATGCCCGGAGAACGGAGGGATCATCGATGTACTTATACAATATGGAAATTGAATTGCAGGACCGGCAAATCCGCTTGGTGGTGTTGGCCGAACGGGACGAAGAAGCTTTCGACCAGATTGAAGGGCTGCTGGCCCGGTTTTACGTGAAAACGCCGGAGGTGCTAGAGGCCGCTATCGTCGAGAAGAAACGAGCGACCAGAGGCGCAGGCTTCGTAATGGACTTGCAAGCCTAAACCGATGTTGTGGTAAAGCCGCTTCCGTTTTACAGTAAAGATACCCGAGTCTAACGGCGCTCATGTGAACGAGCTAAGGCAAGGATTGCCCGCCGCCGACGGCATCGTATTGGCGACGGCAGGAATATTGGGGCAGCTTGTCCGGCGCGTGGAAGAATGCGCTTGACTTTGTCGGCTTCGACCATTTCGACGGCAAGCCTGGGTTATCCGTTAGTTCAGCCGGAGGACGCCAAAACCCGAGCAAGGGTAGAGCGGCCTGTCGGCTATTTCGTTCATTGGCTCGTGCGGCTCACGAAACACAGATAAGGGAGAGGGAATCGTGGCAGCGATCCTGACGAACGATTGGGCCGATTTATTGGCCGACGAATTTAAACAACCGTATTATTTGGAGCTGCGGGAGTTTTTGAAGCGGGAATACGCTTCGCGCACCGTATATCCGGACATGCACGATCTGTTTAACGCTTTACACTTTACGGCATATGCCGATGTGAGGGCCGTCATCCTGGGGCAGGATCCGTACCATGGGGCGGGTCAGGCTCACGGTCTCAGCTTCTCCGTCAAGCCGGGCATTCCTGCGCCGCCTTCGCTGCAGAACATGTTGAAGGAGTTGCGGGACGATCTGGGCTGCCCTTTGCCCGATAACGGGTATTTGGTGCCTTGGGCGCAGCAGGGCGTTCTCTTGCTGAACACCGTGCTGACAGTTCGGGAAGGAGAAGCGAATTCGCATAAAGGAAAAGGCTGGGAGCGGTTCACCGACCGCGTCATCTCGCTGTTGAACGAACGGGAGAAGCCGATCGTATTCATTCTCTGGGGCAGTCATGCCCAGCAGAAGATGCAGCTGATCACGAACCGGCGCCATCTCATCCTGCGAAGCGTGCATCCCAGTCCGCTATCTGCGCATCGGGGATTTTTCGGCAGCAAGCCGTATTCGCAAGCGAATGCTTTCCTGCAAAGCATCGGCAGCGAAGCGATCGATTGGCAGCTGCCCGATCTCGGCGTTCGCCGAGGCAGCAGCGCATAAACTATCCGCCATGCCAAAGAGAGCGGATCGCCCCATACTTGCGGTGCGATCCGCTCTCTTTTAGTAATCGACGTCCGGCGTATACGTATTCACGGCGTTCCACAGCAGAAACTCTTCCACACCGTTATCCTTCAAGGCGCGGATCTGCTCTTCGATCTGCTGCTTGCCGTACCGGATATGCCCCGGCACCCAAGTGGCGGTAAAGTCTTGAATCCAGGGGCGGACGACGGGCTTGAGCTCCTGAAGCGGTTCCAGTTTTTTGTGCGTATCTTTAGTCGCGCCGTCAATGGTGGCGTAGGGAGCGGCGTCCGGCACTTTAGAGCCGAACCAGCCGGTCGAATAATGGCTCGGATAAATCATCGGACAGATGACGTCGACGTTCTGCGAAATTTTTTGAAAATCTTGCCCGATCCCTTCGGCAGCCGGTACGGAAGCGGCATAACCGAAAATGTCTACGGACACCCTTGCGCCGAGCGGAGCGAGCTGCTCGTGCGCGTATTTGACGAACTCGGCGACGGCATCGATGCGCGTCCGGTCGTCTTTGTCGTATTTCAGGGAGTCGGCCCTTTTCTCGAAGCCTTCCGGAAACCGGACGTAGTCGAATTGTATTTCTTTAAATCCGGCTTTTACGGCTTCTTTCGCCACTTCGATATTGTAGTCCCATACTTCTTTTTTATAAGGATTCACGAAGCTGTCGGGTGGATTTTTACTATTGCCCCAGACGGAACCGTCTGCGTTTAAGAAAGAAAGATCAGGACGTTTTTTGGCCAACAAGGTATCTTTGAATACGACGATGCGGGCAATCGGGTATACGTCGTGCTCACTCAGCGTCGACATAAGCTTGCCCACGTCGGGAATAATTTTTTGCGTTGTCTCCATGGCAAGCAAGGCCGGATTCCCGGTATCGTATGTAATATACCCCCAATCGTCCTTCACATCGATGACCATTGCGTTCAGCTCGGTGTCATCCATCAGCTTGAGCAGCGTGTTCATCCGCGAGCCGCCGGCACTGTGCGCCGTCGCATAGATGCCTTTTACGGCGGGGGCGTCCTTCTGCGGGTCCAGCTTGACGGCCGGCTTAAGCGGGTCTTCGGGATTGCCGTTCGGGGTTGCGGCTGGCTGCGTTTGCTGCACGATGGCGTTCTTGGAATCTAAGGACGCCTGCACCATTTGTTCGAACGTGGCGTCGGGATGGTCGGCGCTAACGCCGCTCCAAGCCATGAATAACGCGGCCACTAAGAGTTCCATGTTCGTCTCTCCCTGCTAGTATAATATCTATCATTATACCAAAGAAACCGAAAATCGATAGACAGCTTTGATACAATTTGACGAACCGTGCTACAATGCAAAGAATGATGGCCGATGGGACATGCGATCTTAGTTTGATTAAAGGAAGGTAATGATGAACAAGCAGCTTTGGAAATTGCGGGGCCTTAATTTTTCATATTATGCAACGACCGGCGTACTTAATCCTTTTTTGCCGTTATATTTGGGGGAGCGCGGCTATTCGTCTTCGCAAATCGGGCTGTTGATGATGATCGGACCGTTCATCACGATATTCGCCCAACCGATGTGGGGATATATCAGCGATCGTTATCAAACGTTGAAGCTCATTATTTTTTGCTTGTGGGGCATGACGATATTGTCCAGTATCGGCATCTTCGGAACGAGCGGGTATATGAGTGCGTTCATCTTCATGCTCATGCTGTATTTCTTCATGCTGTCTTCGACGCCGCTGCTCGATACCTTGTCGATACGTGTGGCGGAGCGGGCGCATGCGACGTACGGCTCCGTGCGAATGTGGGGCTCGGTCGGCTTCATGCTGCTGTCCTTGTCGTCGGGTTTCCTGCTCACGGCGCTCGGAGGCATGCATAATCTTTCTTTCCTGTACTGGACGATATGGGTTCTGCCGATGCTTCTTCTACTGCTGCTGCGCGACGAGAAGGGGAAAGGCGACGCTGTCGTATCGTTGCGCGCTTTCGGCAGCATGCTGCGCAACAAACAGTTTATATGGTTTTTATTTCTCATTTTCCTGATCATGGTTCCGCACCGGATGAACGATTCGTTGTTTGCTTTGTATTTAAAAGATTTGGGCGGCTCCGATGTGATGGTCGGCTGGGCATGGGCGCTTGCCGCAGGCAGTGAAATCCCTACCTTTGCGCTGCTGGGGCGGTATTTGAACAGGTTTCACGAACTGGCTCTGCTCGGCATCGTGGCGGTGCTGTATACGATCCGCTGGTTGTTGTACGGATTTATTCAAGACCCGGTTATTCTCATGTTTTTGCAAACGACGCAGAGCATCACCTTCGCCGTGTTTTGGATTACCTCGGTGCATTACGTCGTACGTCTTGTACCTGACCATCTGCAATCGACGGGACAATCGATGCTGTCCATGGTATTTCTCGGATTGGCCGGGATCGCGGGCGGCTACGCCGGCGGCTTCGTCAAAGACGTATTCGGCGGAAATGATATGTATCTCTTCGGTGCGGTGATAGCCGGCCTCGCCGCTGTGCTCACATTCGGTACGCAGGCCTATATGCGTAAAAAAAACCATCCTGCCGTGTAGGCGGATGGCTTGGAAAGGCTCCGGTCAGGAGCTTTTCTATTTTTGCGCGTTTGGCTGTTGTGCCGTATCGGAAGCAATTGCCAGCTCTTTTTTCGGAGCTTCCAGCTCACGGTTGTCATTCGTGTTTCCACTGTTGTTGTTCGTCGCATCCTTGAACTCGCGGAACATCTTGCCGAAGCTGCGGCCGAGCTCGGGCAGCTTGTTCGGTCCGAACAGCAGCAGCAGCACGACAGCAATTAAAATAATATGCCATGGGGATAAGGCGCCCATTCATGATCCCTCCGATTACCGTATTCTATGTCATATCATATCACATTTAGGCGGAAAGCATAACATGGAATTATTGCGAAATGTTGAAACTCATAAATAAAACGCCCCCTTCTTAATGAAGGTGGGCGTCTTTCTGGTGCTCGGATATGCTGTATTGAATAATTTCCATGGCGTCCTCGGCCTCCAGGGCAGCGAGCCCGTTTCGCAGCACGATCTCCGACTCGAGTTCACGCTGCTTGAGAAAAGGATATAATTCCGGCGTTAATTTCATAACAATCGTCGAAAGCTTTACTGTTTCCACAAGCATCACCCTTCCCGTCATCTGGTGTTGAGAGATCAGGAGCCACTTACGAGCCATACAGGTAAAGCCGGGGAAATCAACGGCTATGAAGTTACAATTAGATTATAACATAGATTGTTTAAGTTGACAGCGGTACTTTTGTGCCAGCGGACTGCTAAAAATAAGCTAATTTCTGCGAAATAAGCCCATAACGCCGACGGTTTCGGTGATATTCACGAACGCTTGCGGATCCCATTTGCGGACGAGCTGCCGGAGGTCGGCGAGCTCATAACGGGTCGTTACGGTCATCAGCATATGCTGCGGCTGCTTCGTATATGCCCCTTCCGTTTGAATAACGGTAACGCCGCGGTGCAGCTTTTTCATTTTTTGCAGCAGCAGCTCCTTCTTTTGCGTGACGATATAGACGGTGACCTTCAAATGCCGGATATGTATCGTGTCCACGACCTTGCCCGTAATAAAAATAGTTACCATCGAATAGAGGGCGAGGTCCCAGTTGTTCTTATAATAGCCGAGCATTAAAATAACGACGCCGTTCAAAGCGAACAGGACGGTGCCGAGCGGAAAATCCCGTTTACGGGTCAATATCGATCCGATGATATCGAGGCCGCCTGTCGAGCCGCCAGCCCTCATGGTGATGCCCGAACCGATACCGAGCAGCACGCCGCCGGTAACGGCGGACATGATCGAATCGTTCGCAACGGTATCGACGGGTACGATCCGCATGAACCATGTCGTTAAGATAACGGAAAACGTGCTGAGCACAATGAATTTGCGTCCGATCGAAACCAGTCCCCAAATCAGGACAGGCAAGTTCAATACGAGGTATAGCAGAGAGATGTCGAACCCGGTCAAATACCCGATCATCATCGCAATCCCGGACAAGCCGCCGCTGAGCAGCTGGTGGGGGATGAGGAACAAATTGAAGCTGGCCGCAATGAAAGCCGAGCTCAAGACGGTCACGAGAATGGAACCGATCCACGAGCGCTGCAGCTTTATCATAGGAATCCTCCGTGAATGCGAAACGTGAAGCTCTCTCACGATTGTCGCGGAAAGCTTCACGTTTCGATCGTTATTTTCGTTTAAAAGAACCGGATCGCTTGCTTGTACTCGGCTTGGACGATCCGCTTGACGGCGCTTTGCCGTAGCTTGGGGTGGAGCCGTCGTTCCGGCGAACCGAGCCGCTGCTGCTTCCGGCGCCCGTACTGGGCTTGGTTGGCGTCGTTGTGAAGCTCCCTTTGCGATCGGACGTCGAAGGCGCGGTCTGCGCCGGCGTCTTCGCGGGAGCGGAGGCGCTCGGATAAGGCGCCGTCTGGTATTTGCCGTAATCGTCGTAACGCTTGCTGGACGTGTAGCCCCGGTAGTCATATCCCCGGTGGCTGTTAAACCAGCCTCCGCCAAAAACAGATTGAATCAGCGTAGCGGTTAAATATCCTTGCAAGAACGAAGAGTCGTAATTATCTTTTGCATATTGGATCGTGTCTAATTCAACAAGCGTCGTATTTTCGTTATCCGGGTCTTTCTGGACATGAATGATCTTGTTGTCGTATACGAGAAACATCCGCTCGGTCGATTCTTTGCTTATTTCCTGCGGTTTCTCTTGCTGTTCCAGTTCATGAGCTACAGTAGGCACATCTTTGCCGGTTACCGAATAAATTTTGGCAGTGCTCTTGCCTTGGCCCTGAACGTCGATCAACGAATAGTTTTCCTTAATAAAATTGCCTGAATCGCCGCATCCGGCTAATAGCGCGAATACGAGCACAAGGGCGAGCCAACGGGCTGCACGCTTCATTGAACAGGGTCACCTCCTCGCAGAACCATCGTATGATCAGGCGAAACGAATCAATGAGACTTCGGTTCGCTCGAAGCTTTCAAAAATTTGATTAAACCGGCAGGCGTCCGTTCGCCTTCCATCGCCACATATTTACCGTCTTGCCATTGCAGGAAAAAATAACGATCCTCCGTCCCGAAATAACGCCAAAACATCACTTGGTCCGCGGCCCGGAAATCCGTATTGCCTTCGGTCCGCACCGTGTCGGTCCGATTGTGCTCAAGCTCGTACGTCACCTCGCCGCCTGTGTCAAGCCGGGTAGGCACATCGTTAGGATCGTCCAAAGCTCCCTCCACGAATTCACAAATAAAGCATTCGTACGTACGTCCTTTTTCCACAAGCAAACAGGAGAGATGCTTGCCGTTTTGCAAATAATACGCAAAGCGATGCGGTGCGAAACCTTGATCGAAGTACGTCAGCTTGCCGGACACGACGTATTCTTCCAGATCGACGCTCACGATGTCTCCAACCTTCGTATCTTCAAACGGATTGGAGGGTTTAGTCTCCGGCACCGACTTGTTGCTTTTCAAAATTCCTCCCACTCTTTTCCATACGGACATGGGCTGTCGCTCCTTTTCGTCAGGGCATTCTATATATGTATTATATACGATGTTCGGGGAAAACGGGTTTCAATTTGAACATTTCTGGAATATGACTTCCGCATGTGGTATAATACTAAAGATATTCTTAAGTACGGCCTTGACTGTTCATTTTGACACAGCTAGAAAGTGTTTCATGAAGAGAGTAATAAAAAGAAGATAGGAGTCGCACTTAAGGGTACAGACAATATGAGAACCCATAGAACAAAGGAGAATGAAATCATTTGAAAACGTTTAGTGAATTCGGCTTGGAGCCGAAAGTGTTGCGTGCCATTACGGAGATGGGCTTTGAAGAATCGACTCCGATTCAAGATAAGGCCATTCCTGTAGCCATGGAGGGCCGCGACCTCATTGGTCAAGCACAGACGGGAACCGGGAAAACGGCAGCATTCGGGATTCCGTTGATCAATAAAATCGACATCAAGGAAGAACGCATCGTAGCGCTCATCATGTGTCCGACCCGCGAACTTGCCATTCAAGTGGCGGAAGAAATCGAAAAGCTCGGTCGTTTCAAAGGCATCCGCTCGCTGCCGATCTACGGCGGTCAAGATATCGTGAAGCAAATCCGCGGCCTGCGCAAGAAGCCGCAAATTATTATCGGTACGCCGGGCCGTTTGCTCGACCACATTAACCGCAAAACGATCAAGCTGGACGACGTGCAGACGGTTATCCTGGATGAAGCGGACGAAATGCTCGACATGGGCTTCATGGAAGATATCCAATCCATCCTTCGGCTTGTTCCGGACGAGCGTCAAACGATGCTCTTCTCGGCGACGATGCCGACTAATATCCAGAAGCTGGCGCAACAGTTCCTGAGAAATCCGGAGCACGTTTCGGTTATTCCGAAGCAAATCAGCGCACCTAACATCGAGCAAGCTTACATCGAGCTGCATGAGCGCCAGAAGTTCGAAGCGCTGTGCCGTTTGATCGATATGGAATCCCCGGATCTCGCGATTATCTTCGGCCGCACGAAGCGCCGTGTCGACGAGCTGTCCGAAGCGCTGCAAAAACGCGGTTATACGGCGGAAGGTTTGCACGGGGACTTGTCCCAGAACCAACGCGATAACGTGATGCGCAAATTCCGTGACGGAAGCATCGATGTACTGGTCGCTACCGACGTAGCCGCACGCGGATTGGACGTTTCCGGCGTAACGCATGTCATCAACTTCGACTTGCCGCAAGATCCGGAAAGTTATGTGCACCGGATCGGCCGTACCGGCCGTGCCGGTAAAGAAGGCGTGGCCTACTCGTTCGTAACGCCGCGCGAGATCGACCACCTGTACTTTATCGAGAAAATTACCCGTCATCGCATTGCCCGTAAGCCGATGCCAAGCTTGGCTGAAGCGATTGAAGGCAAGCAAAAGCTGACAGCCGAGCGCGTGCTTGAAGTGCTTCAAAAAGAAGAACATAACGAATATAAAGGTCTTGCGATCTCGCTGTTGGAGCAGCACGACTCGGTTCACCTGCTGGCTTCCGCTTTGAAATTGCTGACCGGCGGCGATAAGAAGGAAGTTGAAATCGAACTGACGCCAGAGGATCCGATTCGCGCTAAGAAGCGTCGTCCGGACATTCGTTCGAACGGACGCAGACCTTCCGGCCCTTACGGTACGGCAGGCGGCGCACGCCGCAATGACCGTCCTTACGGTGGTGGCGACCGCGGCGGCTCCCGTCGTGACGGCAGCCGTGATGGCGGACGTCGCGAAGGCGGCTACCGTGAGAACCGCGATTATCGCGGCCGTTCGGATAACCGTCAAGAAGGACGCAGCGACCGCGGCGGTCATACGCGTTCGTCCAATCGCTCGAACGAAGAAACGCTCGTATAATACACGAATCGCCCTAGTTACCAAATCGGGAAGGCTCATGCCTAAAGCATGGGCCTTCCTGATTTTATAGCCGTATTTGAATTTCCCGGACGGGCATGGACGGCTACCTGGATTTCCGGAAATAAGCTATAATAAGTTTGGAGACAGAAGGAGGCGTTGTAGTGGAGTTTCGAGGAGTAATGGGCGGATTTTACCGGATTTCCGAATGGATTATGCGGTTGTCCGTCATCAATTTATTATGGATCTTTTGCGCGATACCGTTCTTTTTCCTAGGTATTTTACTGTTGAATTCGACAACAGAGCAGATGGTCTACCAAACCTTGTTCTTAATGGCTGTCGTTTCGCCGTTCACCCTCTTTCCTTCGACGGCGGCCATGTTTAGTGTCGCGCGTAAATGGGTGACGGGGGATGAGGATGTGCCGCTGTTCAAGACATTTTTCCGCGGCTACAAGTCAAACTTCGTTCAAGCGATGATCGGCGGATTTATTTACTTGCTGTTTGGCGCTATCTTGTACGCCAATTTTCAATTTTACGGGAATCAATCCGGGCTGTTCGGCATTTTACGTTTTTTGGTAATGTCGATTTCGGTGCTGCTGATCATTTCTTTGTTCCATTTCTTTTCTATATTGACGCATTTGCATATGAAGATGCTGCAGATTGTCAAGAATGCGGTGCTGATTACGATCGGAAGCCCGATTCGCTCCTTGTCCATGATTGTGCTGGTCGGTGTTGTGCTGTTCGTGAGCACTCGCATATTCACGTTCCTGATTCCGTTCTTCACCGGCAGTCTAATCGCCGTCATTTCGTTCTGGCACTTTAATCTCATCTTCGGCAAGCTGCAGGAAAAGCAGCAGGCTTTGAGCGGGAAGGAAGAGGCGGACGAAGGCGATGCGCCGTCGGACCCGGATGAAGCATCGAAGTCTGGCGACCTTCTTGCGGCGGATGCGGCTAAAGATAACGCCAACCAAGCGGACAAGCAATAAGTTCCCAACGTTCCATGAACTTCATCCGCGGCCGAGTTTACTTTCGCTCAGCGGTAGATTATAATAAGACTACAACAAAATCCTGCGATGTTCGTTTCGGTTTTAAAGTTGTTTTGAACCAATGACTGTTTCTAGGGAGACCAACATTGAATCGCGGCTGACATGCCCTCGAAAAGGGATCTCAAAACCGGTTCTGCGGACACCCACCTGCGAGAGCGGGTTTGAGACACTAAACCGGACGGCATATGCGGGTTTTTTTGTGCCCAAAATACCGGATACATATGATGAAGGGATGTTGGAGATGAAGCTGTTTATCGATACCGCCAATGTGGAAGAAATCCGAAAAGCGCATGAGCTTGGCGTCATTGCCGGCGTCACGACGAATCCTTCGCTGATCGCGAAGGAAGGCAGAGATTTTTTTGAAACGGTACGCGAAATATCCGCCATTGTCGGCAACCTTCCGATCAGTGCGGAAGTTATCAGCTTGCAAGCCGATGAAATGGTGGAGCAGGGCAAGAAGCTCGCTTCTCTGGGCGACGGGATCGTGGTGAAAGTGCCGATGACCGAGGATGGGTTAAAGGCAACGAAACGTTTCACCGAGCTTGGCATTAAGACGAATGTAACGCTTATCTTCAGCTCCACGCAGGCGCTGTTGGCTGCACGCGCCGGCGCTACATACGTCTCTCCGTTCGTCGGCCGTCTCGATGATATTAACCAAATCGGGATGAACCTGATTAAAGAAATCAGCGAAATGTTTAAAATTCATAACATTTCCTCTGAAATCATTACCGCCAGCGTACGGACGACGACGCATGTCATCGATGCGGCGCTGCTGGGCGCAGATATCGCAACGGTCCCTTATAAAGTTATTCAACAGATGGCCAAGCACCCGTTGACGGATGCAGGCATCGAACGTTTCTTGAAGGATTGGGAAGGCGCCAATCAATCGGTTTTCTAGAAGAAGTTTAATTCAAGAGAAAGAGCCGCTTCACTTCTGATTCGGCTCTTTTTCTTGCGAAAACGCGCATTTCCTCTTTCTCTTCCTTGTAAACAATGATATGATAAACATTAGTGTTAACTGGAATAGATACGCACTTCGCATAGGAGGGAATGCTTTGCTAAAGCGAACCTTAATCGGTCTGATTCGCAGCCATGAAACGACCGGAGAGAAAGCCAGGGATCCGCTGCTGAAGACCCGCAATTATAAACTCTCCAAAGACCAGGCCATGGATGAAGTGGTCAACATGTTCAAAAAATTGAACGGTTACAAGCTGCTCCATGAGGTGCGCAGCGTCGGCGAGATCGTATTGGAACGGCGGACGATTACCGGCAGGACGCAGGATATTACGGTGACGTTATTCGGGATCAACCCGGTCAAAACGGCCATCGATGTATATTCCGCCTCGCGCGGTTCGCTGGGGGACTTGGGCTCCAATTACCGCACCATACTGGACATCTTCAAACATATCGACAAGCGGCTCGCCGCTTATAAAATACATGATTGAATCCGGTGTTTTTCCAGGGGGGAATAAAAAAACAGCGAGGGTAGCTTCGCTGTTTTTTTTATGACTTCATATGGATTACACGAGTTTTTTCACAGCGTCGACAGCTGCTTCATAGTTCGGGTGATCGGTCATTTCACCGAGGTACTCCACGTATTGGATGGTGTCGTTCGCGTCGATAACAAAGATAGAGCGCATCAACAAGTGCAGTTCTTGGATCAACACACCGTAAGCTTTACCGAAGGAATGATGTTTGTAGTCGGACAAGGTGATGACTTTGTCGATACCTGCTGCGCCGCACCAGCGGGATTGCGCGAACGGCAAGTCGTTACTGATGGTAAGGATGACCACGTTGTCGCCCAATTTAGCCGCTTCTTCGTTGAAACGGCGGGTTTGTGCGTCGCACACGCCGGTATCCAAGGAAGGCACCACGCTGATGAGCTTCACTTTGCCCGCGTAATCGGAAAGCGATGCGGTTTCGAGCAGATTTTTGTTAACTGTGAAGTCAGGTGCTTTGTCTCCGGCTTTAAGCTCCGGTCCGACAAGCGTGATCGGATTGCCTTTCAGTGTCGCTTGTGCCATGTGTACATGGGCCTCCTTTAATTCTCTTTGAGAATGATTGGTATTTCACCAATTATTATTATAAACTTTTATATGAGAACTTGTCCAATAGAGTGTGCCTCAACCAAGAAACAGGGGGAAGGAATCCCGTGGAATTCAGACAGTTGCAGTATTTTGTGAAAGTGGCCCGCAAGCAGCACGTGACTCAAGCGGCGGAAGAGCTGCATGTGGCGCAATCGGCGGTCAGCCGGCAAATCCACCAGCTGGAGGAAGAACTGGGTGTCCAATTATTCGTGCAGAAGGGGCGCAATCTCCAGCTTACCTCGGTCGGAAAGTTGTTTTTGTGTCGCGTAGAAGCCATAATGACGGATTTGGAGCGGGCGATAAACGAAGTTCATGAGTTCATGGATCCGGAGCAGGGAGAAATTCGCATCGGCTTCCCGCACAGCCTCGGCATTTATTTGCTGCCCACCGTCGTGGCGCGTTTTCGGGAAACACATCCGCGAGTCAAATTCCGCCTTCGTCAAGGCACCTACAATAGTCTCATCCGCGATGTGGTGAAAGGTGAAATCGATCTGTCCTTCATTTCACCTTTTCCCGAGAAACATAACCAAGTCACGGGCGATTTGCTGCTGCTGGAAGAGCTGTACGCCATCGTCCCGCAGGAGCACCCGCTGGCCCGCAATGAACAAATTCGATTGGAACAGTTAAAGAACGATTCGTTCGTTATGTTCAGCGAGGAGTATTCGCTGCGGAGCATCGTGCTTGAAGCTTGCACTAAGGCCGGATTTACCCCGAAAATCGGCTTTGAAGGCGAGGAGACGGATACGATCCGCGGATTGGTGGCGGCCGGTATGGGGGTAAGTATGCTGCCGGAGATGGCATTAACGGAGATTAGCCAGCTGCAGCCGTCCAAGGTGCGGGTCATCGAACCGCGCGTAACGCGCAGCGTCGGGTTGATTCAACGCTCGGGGGACAAGCTGCCGCTTGTTGCCGAAGGGTTTCGTAAATTTTTACTCGAGTTTTTCATTCATCGTTCTTGATCATAGCCAGCCCATCAACGGCTGCATCACATAGCAACCAAGAAGCCCCGGCCGATGGCCGGGGCTTCTTGGTTGAGTTGAATTAATCGTCGCTGCGGTTGAAGATCCAAATGTATTCTAACAGCTGCAGCACCGAGATGAGGGCGGCGGCGACATAAGTTAGTGCGGCGGCGCCTAATACTTTGGAGACGCCCTTCTCCTCATGATTACGAATGAATCCCGAGGAGATCATCAGGTCGCGGGCGCGGGAGGAAGCGTTAAACTCCACCGGCAGCGTAATCAACTGAAAAGCGACAGCGGCGCTGAATAAGAGAATCCCGATCAGGATGAGCCCGGAAATTTTGAAGAAAAATCCTCCTAACAGAAGGAACGGTGCGATGCCAGAAGAAAAGTTTACAATCGGGAAAATCTTATGTCTGGCTACCAGCATCGGATAATGAACCTTATGCTGGATCGCATGACCGACTTCGTGCGCCGCCACCGATACGGCGGAGATCGAACGCTCGTAGTATACGGGTTCAGACAATCTGACGACTCTCGCCACCGGGTCGTAATGGTCGGTCAATGCACCGCGAACCGCTTCGACCGGTACGTCATACAGTCCGTTGTCGTCCAGGATGCGCCGCGCTACATCGTAACCGGTCAATCCCGACTCGACCGGTACGTCTGAGAATTTGTTGAAGGTTCCTTTAACCCGGAAGCTTGCCCAAACGCTCAGTCCGAATGCGGCCAGAATGAGGATGGTCCATGGCGTGAATAACATATTCGACTACACTCCATTCTTTGTTTGTTTGAGGTTATATCAGGAAAGAGGGCCTTTACCCAGCAGCAGCAAGAGTGCTTCGATACAAGCAGCAGCGGATGGCGTCAGCTTCTGGTGCAGATTCTTCAGCTGCGTCGGCTTCAGCTTCTCGACAAGCGGGCCGACCTCCTTCGCTTCCCGTTCCAGCTGCTTCAATAGAACCTGCAAGGATGTAAGTTTATCTGTCACAATCTCGTCTTGGCTTACTTTGTTCCATTGACGAAGGCTGTCCTTGATCTCTTCTAAGGTATATTTCTCCCTCTTCATCGATTCAATACGTTTAAGCCGAGTCAAGGTTTCATCACTGTACAATCGATAATTTGTATTCGACCTCGTTTCCGGATCGATTAAGCCGAGCTTCGTATAATAATCGATCGTTCTGGGGCTTACTTCCGATAAGCGAGCTAGCTCGCCAATTTTATAAAGCTTCATATCCCCATGATTCGTCACCTCTTTTCACCTATAATGATACTCATTCCAAACCATACAGTCAAACGTTATGCTTTGCGTTGCGTAAATGGGCATAGAACCGATATGGCTGCCGGAAATCGGTAGACATCCAAATGAATTGTAATAATATATGACACGCATATTAGGAGTAGTACAAATTATTCATATAAAAAACGAATGATCATCTCTCGATGTCAGGTTATTTTTCGGAAAACCATAAAATTAATGAAAGATCTATTGCAAAAAAATGAATATCTGCATATAATGACATTATTAATTTCATATTATGTTATATAAAATAACACAAACTAAGGAAGTGGTCGATGTGTTAAAGAAAATGATGGTTTCTTTAGGTCTGTTGTCCCTGTTCGCTCCTGCCGGAATGGCACTTGCGGCTGACGACAAAACGCCGGCTCAATTGGCTGCGGCTATCGATTCGGTTTGGGTTATGCTTGCAGCCATTCTCGTCATCTTCATGCAAGCCGGCTTTGCCTTATTGGAAGCGGGCTCGACGCGGATGAAAAATGCAGGTCACGTTGCCGGTAAAACCATCTTGACGTTCGGGCTGTGCGCCATCGCTTTCTGGGCTGTAGGTTTCGGTTTGGCGTTCGGCGACGGCAACAGTTTTATCGGTACCGGCGGTTTTTTCCTGGACGGTACGGCTGATCAGGTGAAAGCGAGCATCAGCTTGTTTGCGGAATCTCCGATTCCGATCGGCATTCTGTTCTTGTTTCAGCTCGCCTTTGCCGGCGTATCGCTCGCGATCGCATGGGGCGGTTTCGCAGAGCGCGGCAAGCTTCCGGTTTACTTCATCTTCGGTATTTTATATACGATCATCATCTATCCTATCGTTGCCCACTGGGTATGGGGCGGCGGTTGGCTCGGCGCTATCGGCATGCAGGATTTCGCAGGCTCGACAGTCGTTCACCTGCAGGGCGCGACGGCCGCTCTCGTGGCGACCATCTTGCTGAAACCTCGTATCGGTAAATATAATAAAGACAAAACGCCTAACCTGATTCCAGGTCATAACCAAGTGCTTTCCGTTCTTGGCGTCATTATTTTGTGGATCGGTTGGTTCGGATTTAACGCGGGTTCCACGCTTAGCGCAACCGGCGACGGCTTCTTCGGTCACGTTGCGCTGACCACGAACCTGGCTGCTGCAGCAGGTGCGGTAGCGGCACTGATCGTCTCCTGGATTTACTTCGGCAAAGCCGACATTCCCAGCATGCTGAACGGCGTACTTGCCGCGCTCGTCGCCATTACAGCCGCGTGCGCTTTCGTAACGCCCCGCGATGCCATCATCATCGGCGCGATTGCCGGTATTGTTACCTTCTTCACCGCGCAATGGTTTGAAAAAGCGGGTATTGACGATCCGGTTTACGCTTTCTCCGTACACGGGATCGCAGGGGTTTGGGGTACGTTGTCTACAGGTATTTTCGCAACGCCGCAATTGGTTGAAACGGTAGGGATCGGTAAAGCCGGTTTACTGTACGGCGGCGGGTTCGAGCAATTGGGCGTTCAAGCGCTCGGCGTTGTCGGGGCGTTCCTCTTCGTGCTCGTGCTTTCCTTCATTATCTTGTACTTGATTAAAGTGACGATCGGTCTGCGCGTAACCGAAGAAGAAGAAATCATCGGTTTGGACCTTTCCGAACACGGCACGTACGGCTATCCCGAGCAAATGAAAAAAGCGGCAGCCGGCGGCCAAACGCACAGCCTGTAAGAAAAGCCTCGGAATCTGTACAAGAAAAATCAGCTATAATTCTCTCACGGGAAGGAGATGCAGGCATGGAGCGTCATGCGTGGGACAGCATCATCCAAGAGGTCAAAGAGGCCCGGGACTTCAGCCAGCTTAGAGCTTTACGCGATCGCGCTCACGATGTATTTCTCCTGCATCTTCCTTCGGAAGAACCGTTCGAATGGAACGGAGGGGTGAATCGGCTTCACGATACGATTATTTACCGGACGATCGAGATGACGGAGCGAATCCTCTGTGAGGAGAGGAACGAACAGGTTCCTCTTCCCTATGCTTTTTTGCTATTCGGCAGCGGCGGACGAGTAGAACAAACATTGTGGAGCGACCAGGACAACGGTCTGATTTACGCCGATCCGGGGGATGAGAAGGAAGCGGAACAAGCGAAGGCGTTTTTCAGCGTGCTGTCCGAACGTATATCGGCCAATCTGGAGACGGCGGGCTATCCGCCATGCAGCGGCGGGGTGTTGTGCACGAACGACAAGTGGCGGCAGCCGCTATCCGGTTATTTGGCGATGACGAACGAATGGTTGGCGGAGCCGAATTGGGAGAACGTCCGGTATTTGCTCATCGCTGCCGATTTGCGCACGATTTACGGCGACCGCAGCCTGGGAGAGTCGCTCATCGACTCCTTCGTTTCCTACAATCAAGCGCATCCGGTGATGTACGGGTATATGCTGCAGAATACGCTGCACCACAAAGTGTCGATCGGCATATTCGGCCAGCTCATCAAGGAGCGGTATGGTGAGGATGCCGGCGGTGTGGATGTCAAATACGGCGCCTATATCCCGATCGTCAACGGAGTCCGGCTGCTCGCGCTGGAAGCAGGCATTCGGGTTACTTCAACGGAAGGGCGGATCAGGCTGCTTCTTGCCCGAGGGCATGTGCCCGACGAAATCGGTCACGACTGGCTCGATGCGTTGGCGGCTGCGCTAAAGCTGCGCTCGATGACCCCGTTCCAGCTGGAGGAAGGCCATTATACGTCAAGAGGCAAGCTGACGGCGGATTTATTGACCAGAGAGAGAACGACCGAATTGAAATTGTGTTTGCGGATCGGAAACGAGCTGCAGAAATACGTCAAAAAGGTCGTACATTCGGAGATAGAAAATCGGAAGAAAGCGGGTGAATGCTGGTGATGGATAGGAGGCCGCCGGGAAGAATGTGGAGTTTGTACAAAATGGGCGGGCTTACGCCGGCGATCACATCGATGTTTGATATGCAAAGTGCACAGCAGATGGCTTTTATTCGGTCCATCATGAAGGAACAGCGAAAAAATTCGTTATATGAAATTCCGCTCCATACGCTGGAACTGGTCGTATTCGATTTGGAAACGACCGGTTTTTCGCCGTATAACGGAGACGAAATCATTTCGGTCGGCGCGGTAGCCGTCAACGGCTCGGAAGTGGAAGATCAACAAACGTACTACAGCTTGGTCAATCCGAAACGCAATATTCCGGAGGAAATCGAAGAGCTGACGGGCATCACGAACAAGGAAGCGTCCGCCGCGCCCGAGCTGCTGCATGCTTTGCGCGGTTTCTTGGAGTTCGTTCAGCAGAAGGTGCTCGTTGCGCACGGCACCGGGCATGACAAGCACTTCTTGAACGCCGCTTTATGGCGCACCTCCAAGGTGAATTTGACGCACCGGCTGCTCGATACGATGATGGTCGCCAAATGGTTGAATCCGAAATTGAAAGCGTATGATCTGGATACGCTGCTGGATCATTACGGCGTTAAAGTGACGCAGCGGCATCATGCGCTGGAGGATGCGAGAATGACAGCCCGCTTGTGGTCGAGGCTGCTCGAGCAAGCGCGCGAACGAGACGTTCAGACGCTTGGCGATTTGTACATGCAGCTCAGCAGACATTAAAAAACCTTCGGAACGAAGTCGAATCCGAAGGTTTTTTTGCGCTTATGGACCGTTGTCGCCAACGCGGAAAACCAGAGGAAGGCTGACCGGTTTCTTGTCCCCGCCGCAGGTGATGGTGTAAGCTCGCACAGCCGGCGACTCCAGGTCGGATAACGATACGATCCAATAACTCGCAATACCGTTCCACAACGGGTCGAGATCGAGCGAAGATGGAACCGGCGGCGCTTTCGGGTGCGAATGAACGATGCCCAGCAATGCTCGACGTGTTCCCGCCGGGTGTTCTCCCGAGCCCCGCGTCAACGCCCGAATCAGCTGCTGCGGATGCATCCGAAACCGGTGCCCGGGGTCGGAGGCAACGTTAGCGATCGGCAGAAATTCGTCGATGATGGGCGAAACCAGGGATTCGCTTTGCGTTGAATCGCCGCCGAATAGCAAGCCGCAGGCTTCCAGCGGGTAGGCTTCCCGGCAATAGTCTATCATCTTTTGCCAAACGGCGGACGTCAGTGTAATCGATTCGGGTGGCATCGGGCGCTGTTCGCCTCATCTCATTTTTACCTTCCATTATAAGAGCAACCGCTCCGGATGGCTAGCTGCCTCCAAGCTTGGCAGGCGGTTTGATGAAGAAAAAGACGAGAACGAGCGTGATCGCGGTAAGCGATGTAACGGTAATAAATACGATTTGATGCGACTTGTCCATCATCCAGCCGAACAAGGGCGGACCGAACGCCACACCCAGGAAGCGCAGGCTGCTGTAAAGCGACGTAATCATTCCCCGCTGGTCGCGTTCGACCGAGCCCGTAATCATGGTGTTGAGGCACGGCAGAAGGAGCCCGGTTCCAATGCTGCTGAGCGTTAGAAGACTGATGAACAGATAGATGTTTTTGTTATAAAAGAGGATGCATAAGCCGAGCGAGACCGTCATGACAGCTAATCCGATCGTCATCAGCACTCGCATCAAGCTGCCGTTCTTCTTAATCATGGAGCCTGTCGTATACGACGTGATCACGAGTCCCAGCAAGGGGATTGCCAGCACAAGACCTTTCATGACGCCGTCGATATGGTACGGCGCCGCTTCTAGAATGTCCGATAAATAGAAGAGAACGCCGAACAGGACGAACAGCGCTACCGAACCGGCGACAAACGAAGTGACCAGCCAGCGGCCTTTTTTCTTCATGACCGTGCAGATCTGCCGGATATATTCGGACAGCTTCGGGGGTTCGTTCTTGCGCTCCGGTTCCTTCAGCAAAAAAACAACGGCGAGCAGGGAAAGCAGGCAAAACACCGGAAATGCGAAAAAGGCGGCATACCAAACAATTAACGCCAGCAGCGAGCCGAGTATCGGGCTGACCACTTTCCCGGTGCCGTTGGACGCTTCCGTCAAGCCTAGCGCTTTGCTTTCCGTTCCATCGTTATACAAGTCGCCCGCCAGTGCCATCGCGATCGGCGCCGTGCCGGCGGCGCCCAGGCCTTGAATCGCTCTGGCGACGATAAGCACGGTGTAGGAGTTCCAAACGGCCCCCAGACCAGCCAAAATGCCGGCTGCTCCGTAAATGATGAGCGAAGGGATAATAATCGCTTTGCGTGAGAACCGGTCCGACAAATAACCGGATATCGGGATCACAAGGCCGGCTGTGACGGAAAACAGCGTAATCACAAGGCTGCTCTGAAATTGGCTGATCCCGAGCTTCTCTTGAAGTTCCGGCAAGATCGGTACGAGCATCGAATTGCCGAGCACCAGGACGAGCGGTACCGTTGCAATGGCGATGAACTCCCAGATCAAACCTTTGGAGCCGGCGTTCGCTTGCTGCTTCGCGGTCGGCTTGGATTCGGTTTGGTCGCCGGCTTCGGATTGGCGATTCATTGTGTAGTTATCCGCTGTTATATCGCTTTCGAAGAGGATGGACAGTTTCTTCTTTTTCGTTTTTTCCATTGCTGACGGGACCTCCATATGCGCCGATAATAAGATTAATGTATCCTGCGCTCTGGAAGCCATCCTTGGAAGCAGGCTGGAACGTTTTCCATGGGATTCATTTCGCTGCAGCTGGAAATAATAGTAGGCATCCCTTGTTGGCGCGCCGGAGGAAAAGCAGGATCGCAAGATGGAGGAGAACATACGATGAAAAAAACAATAGCATTGGCGGTTGCGGCTTTGGTTTTGGCGGTTACCGCCGGCTGGCAATGGCAGCGCATGGATCGCCAGACGAAGGTCGCGGCAGCGGCGGCGGCTAAACCGTCGGTTGCGGTCGATTTGCCGGTTCCTCACCATGTAATAAAAGGCTTGGACGGTAAAGAATACGTGATCGGAGGCACGCGCGACAAGCCGCTGCTGATTAATTTTTGGGCGTCTTGGTGCGGGCCTTGTCATGAGGAGGTGCCGGCGCTGAAACATGTGTACAAGCGTTACAAGGATCATTTCGATCTGTATGCGGTGAACGTTACGAAGGGTGATTCGATAAAAGATGTCAACGCGTTCGTTCAAGGACACGATCTGCCTTTTCCGGTCCTGCTCGACACGAGCGGCGAGGCGGCGAACGATTTCCGTATTTTGTTCGTCCCGACAAGCTTTCTCGTTGACAAGCATGGACGCTTGGTGGAAATCGTCCATGTGCTTGCTCCCGATGAGCTGGAGGCTAAAATTAAGAAGCTTATTGACGCTTCGCCGGCTTCCTGAACGTAAAAAAGCTGCAGCCTGCGCATCGGAGCGCGGACTGCAGCTTCACTCGTTCTAGTGGTTGACAAGGCCTAAGCGTTCTTTAGACTCTGCTTGCTTGCTCGCGGCTCTTGTTTGGTTCAGCAAGGCATAACGGATGCTGTCGACAAGCGCTTGCCAGCTGGCTTCGATAATGTTCTCGGAGACGCCGACCGTGCTCCACGTATTCTGGAAGTCGGACGATTCGATCAGTACGCGAACCTTCGCGGCCGTTGCGTCTTTCTCGTCAAGCACACGCACCTTATAGTCGGACAAATGCATGTTCTGGAGGCCGGGGTAGTACTGCAGCAAGCATTTGCGCAGGGCGTTGTCGAGCGCATTAACCGGGCCGTTGCCTTCGGCCGCGTTATAACAGGTTTCGCCGTGGACTCTCACTTTCACGATCGCTTCGGTTAATACCGGCTGGTTCATCGTTTTGGCGACCATAATTTTGAACGATTCGAGCGAGAATACTTCCTCCAGCTTGCCGTATGCGTTGCGAATGAGCAGCTCCAGCGTAGCGTCTGCACCTTCGAATTGGTAGCCTTGATGCTCCATTTCTTTGATCTGCTCGATCAACTGCTTGGTTTGCTGGTTGTTCGTATCGAAATCAAGACCCATTTCCTGCGCTTTGAATACGAGATTGCTTTGACCGGCCAGCTCGGAGACGAGGACACGCTGTTTGTTGCCGACAAGCTCGGGCTTGATATGCTCGTATGTGCTGGAGTTGCGCAGGATGGCCGAGACGTGAATGCCGCCCTTGTGAGCGAAAGCGGCCGCTCCTACATACGGCTGGTTCACCGGCATATGCATATTTGCGATTTCGCTGACGTATCTGGCGACGCCGGTTAAGCTGGCCAGCTGTTCTTCGCTGATGACGCTGTAGTTCAGCTTTAATTGAAGATTCGGAATAATGGACACGAGGTTGGCGTTGCCGCAGCGTTCGCCGTACCCGTTAATGGTGCCCTGCACTTGCGTAGCGCCGGCCATGACAGCCGCGAGGCTGTTGGCGACGCCGAGCTCACAGTCGTTATGGGCGTGGATACCGACCGGCGTCGCGACCGATTGACGGACGACCTTCACGATTTCCGTAATTTCGTGCGGCAGCGTGCCGCCGTTCGTATCGCACAGCACGATCCAATCCGCGCCTGCTTCCTCCGCTTTGCGGATGGTAGCCAAGGCGTAGTCGGGGTTGCTTTTGTAACCGTCGAAGAAGTGCTCGGCGTCGTAGATAACCTCGAGCCCGTTCTGCTTCAAGTAACGGACGGAATCGAAAATCATCGCCAGGTTTTCTTCCAAGGTCGTTTGGATCGCCGTATGAACCTGGAAATCCCACGACTTCCCGAAGATGGTGGCAACCGAAACCCCGACTTCGATAATTCGGTTCAGGTTCGGATCTTGATCCGCGAGCGTTTCTTTGCGGCGCGTGCTGCCGAAGGCGGTCACCTTGGCGTGCTTGAGCTTCAAATCTTTGACGCGAATGAAAAACTCGATGTCTTTGTTGTTGCTTCCCGGCCAGCCGCCTTCAATATAAGTAACTCCCAATGCGTCGAGCCTCTGGGCGATTTTCAGCTTGTCTTCCACGGAAAGGCTGACGCCTTCTCCTTGCGTTCCGTCGCGGAGCGTAGTATCGAAAATTTTAACGGTGCCTGTCATGGGAATCCTCCTGTTTCGTGAAAGCCTATCGATGGCAAAGTATAATTCATAATTATAGCACATTGTTTCTTGTTAGGGATATTATAGAATATAAAATCATGCCGTCAGGGCGGCAGTTGACCGACGCCGCGAGCCGATTTATGCTAGAGATAGCGAAGTGAGGAGGTGACCCGGGCGATGTCGGACGGAACCCAGGAGACGCGGATGCCGGCGAACGGTTATCCGCTGAACGGCAGAGTGATTCTGCATATCGATATGAACGCGTTTTATTGCTCCGTGCATGAAGCCGTCGAGCCGGAGAAGTACGGCGGCAAGGCGCTGGCTGTGGCGGGAAGCGTGGAGCTGCGCAAAGGCATCATCGTGACGTGTTCGTACGTCGCCCGGGCCCGCGGCGTGAAGACCGGAATGCTCGTTCGCGAGGCGTTGAAGTTATGCCCGAATTTGATTTTGATCCGACCCGATTTCGATTTATACCGCCAGTTCTCCCGCCGCTTTATGAAAATCGCTTATGACTATTCGCCGCTCGTGGAAACGATGTCGATTGATGAATGTTACGTTGATATTACCGGCTCGAAGTCGTTCGGCACGCCCCTGCACATTGCGCAAACGATACAGAGCCGCATTCGCGAGGAGCTTGGCTTGCCTTGCTCCATCGGCGTCGCCCCGAATAAGCTGCTGGCCAAAATGGCTTCCGATATGAAGAAGCCAAATGGCATCTCCGTGCTGCGGAAGCGGGACGTCCCCGGGGTGCTATGGCCGCATCCGTGCGCCTTGCTGTTCGGGATCGGGAAGAAGACCGCGGATAAGCTGAAACGGCTGCAAATTCATACGCTGGGTCAGCTGGCGCATGCCGATGAGAGGCTGCTGACGAACCACTTCGGGGTGATGGGCGCCTGGCTGAAACGGGCGGCGAACGGCGAGGACGACGCCCCCGTCAACCCGGAGCGCGAACAGAGCAAATCGATCGGCCATACGACGACGCTGCCCGTGAACTATACGCAGCGTGCTGATCTTCACCGCGTTTTTCTGAATTTGGCGGATCAAGTGGGGCGCAGACTGCGCAAGCAGGAGCTGCTCGCGCACACCGTGCAGGTGACGATTCGCGATCCGGATATGAAGACGATTACGAGAGCGGCTAAGCTTACGGAGCCGTCGGAGAGCGCCGACGACTTTTACCGGATGGCGTGCAAGCTGTTCGATGCTTATTGGAAGGAAGGGGACCCGGTGCGCCTGGTCGGCCTTACGCTGCAAAATTTGACCTCGCGGCAGGAATCCGCCGTGCAGCTCGATTTATTCAGCTATCAGAAGCAGCCGGTGAAAGAAAAGCTCAACCGGACGCTCGACAAGCTGCGCGACAAGTACGGGGAAAGCGCGGTGTTGACGGCCGGGATGCTGGGCGACGATCCGTCGACGCTGATCCGTAACGCCAAAGTGCGCGGCACGTCGCTGCAGATGGATCACTTGCGGCTCAAGGGGCTCGAGGTGGAAGACGATTCCTGAACCATTTGCGTTCGTTTTGTTTTAAGGTTGGGCCGTTCGGGTTAATATAACGTATAGAGAGGCTACCGTTCTCGTTCCGTGAACGATTTGTTTCATACTTTCTATTTGAACTTTCTTGTTTTTTATAATATTATATTTTAGGATAAGGTTACACAATCAAGGGAGGAACTTAGACATGGCAAAATATACTTGGGTTGAAAAAGACACCTGTATCGCGTGCGGCGCATGCGGCGCCACGGCACCTGATATTTACGATTACGATGATGAGGGCCTTGCCGAAGTTATTTTCGAAGGCGACGGCAACAAAGGCGTTACGGAAATTCCGGAAGACCTGTACGATGATCTGCAAGACGCGCAAGACGGTTGCCCGACTGACTCTATTAAAGTGGCGGATACGCCTTTTAACTAATCGATTCGACCTGCAACTTAAAGCCTATTCCCGGCCATCGGGGGTAGGCTTTTTTTCATATGTTTTTACAATTCCTTGATTCTTTAAATGTTTTTGTATGTTAAAATATAGTGGCGTATACTGATCGCTGGGGGCTATTCATGAAGAAGAAGGAAATGAGCAAGTCAACCGTCCTTTTTATTGGCAATGCTATCATCATATTGTTAGGTATCGTCATACTGGCGTCCGGTTGGTTGAAGGTGCTGTCGAATGAGATATATATGTGGAATTTGAAAGGTACGATGTCCCAGCAGCCGCATGAGGATATCGTCGTCATCGGCATCGACGAGCAGTCGATTAAGGAAGTGGGACCTTATCCGTGGGACCGGAAGGTTTACGCGCAGCTGATTCAAAAGTTGGAACAGGGCGGGGCTAAAGTCATTGCCTTCGATATCGAGCTGTACACCGAAAGCGACAAGCCGGAGAGCGACCAGGCGCTTGCCGAGGAGCTGGCCAAGCATAAGAACATTATTCTTCCTTCGCACGCGCTGGTGGAAGGCGAATTCAACCGCAGCACGACGGTCAGGGCCGGCGAATGGATGGAGGCCCGCGGGGTGCAGCAGCCGATTCCGATATTTAAAGACTCCGTGCACCGGGCGCACATCAACGCAACGTTCGACACTGACGGCGTCGTCCGCTCGAACTGGCTGCAAATCCATACGCCCGAAGGCCTATTTCCGTCGATGGGCTTGGCGATGGCCCAACTGGCGGGCGCCAATGTGGATCGCTACTTGAATTTGCCGGTGCTGAAAGACCGTCCGAAATCGGAGATGCTGATTCGATGGGACGCCAAGGAGTTTGACTTTGAAACGATTCCTTTCAATAACGTGCTGCAAGGCAAAGTGCCTCCGGCGACATTCAAGGACCGGCTTATTCTGGTCGGTTATGTGGCGCCGGGCTCGGATGAAGGCATTACCCCGATCGAGAACCATATGCACATGGTTTACGCGCATGCGAACATCTTGAACCAAATTTTGAAAGATCAAGTCATTGCGCGGGTGAACGGGCTGCTGGAGCTGGCGCTTGCCGTCGTCGTGGCGCTATTCGCCGTCATCGCGACCTGGCGGCTCCGGGCGACTTCGGGAGCGCTTCTCCTGCTCGGCCTCATGATTGCGCTCCTTGCGGGCCAATATTTCCTGTTCTCCTCCTCGCTGCAATATATGGATGTCGTAGGCGCGCTGGCGTGCGGATTGCTTGCCTACCTCGGGAATATCTCCATGAAGACGTACTTCGAGACGAAGCAGAAAAACTACATAACGAAACAATTCGGCCGTTATATCTCCCCCGATCTGGTTAAAGAAATAGCTACGAGCGAGCAAGAAATCAAGCTCGGCGGCATCAGTAAAGAGCTAACCGTGCTGTTCCTGGACGTCCGGGGATTCACTCCGCTATCCGAGAGGCTCGAGCCGGAGGAGGTCGTCGATTTCCTCAACATGATGTTCAACCTGATTACCGAACGGGCGCTGGCCAACCACGGCACGATCGACAAATTTATCGGCGACGCAGCGATGATTCTGTACAACGCTCCGCTTGACGTTCCGGACCATCCGTACTACGCGGTGAAGACGGCATTCGAGATCCAGAAGGGCATGGAGAAGGTTCGCGCCGACGTGCTGGAGAAGTATGGCGTAACGATTGCGGTAGGGATCGGCATCAACACGGGGAAAATGGTCGTCGGCAACATCGGCTCCTACCTGCGGGTCGACTACACGGCGATCGGCGATAACGTCAATACGGCGGCGCGGATCGAATCGAACACGCAGCCGAATCAAGTGCTTGTTTCCGAAGCGACGTATGAGCTGACGAAGGCGTACTTCGAATACAACTTTGCCGGCGAGAAGCTGATGAAAGGGAAGAGCGTGCCGCTGAAGCTGTACGAGGTGTTAGGTATACGGGGAGCTCCGGCGTCAGCTGCGGAAAGGAAAACCGGCGTATCCTAGACGAGAATGGGTTCGATTTCGATTTCGATGGTTCTTATACATCGTAAAGAGAGGAGTTTTGCAGTGAGACACGAAACTGAAGCACATCAACGGAAAGGCCGGAGGACGGTGTCTTGGGCCGTAACGGGGACGATGGTTTTGTCGCTGCTGTCTTCGGCATTCGCCGAACCGGCTTCCGCCAAGTCCGTTCGTTCCGCCGTCGTTGTTGAAGTGAGCGGCGACGTCACCTACACGAAATCGGGCGGATCCCGTTCCAATACGGTTTATCAAGACTTGACGCTGAATCAGGGGGATACGATCTCCACCGGTCCCGGAGCGTCGGCCGTGCTGCGGATCGTCGACCGGAACGATGAGCTGACGATCGGGGAGAACGCCGAGGTGTACATCTCCGAGCTGATGGAAGACGGGGGCGCGAAGAAATCGAAGGTGAAAGCCTGGGCCGGCTCCATGTGGTCGAAAGTGAAATCGCTCGTCAGCTCGGAAGACGAGTTCGAGGTGGAGACGCCGACGGCGGTCATGGGTGTACGCGGAACGCAGTTCTTCATATATACCAATCCGTTAACGGGTAGAACGACCATGCTGGTTGCCGCGGGGGTCGTCAGGGCGACGACCGTAACTTCCGGTACTTCAGGGCCCGGCGAATCCAGTTTACAGCTTACAAATACCGCAGCGGTGTATCCGGCCCAGCAGATCAATCTGGACACGCGAACGCAAGCGCCTGATTTGCGTACGAGGGTTGAATATGCGGATATGAATCAAATCGTAAACCAGGCTTCGCCCAAGGTAATGGAAGCTTTCGTGAAAAACATTCCCGACATCCAGCGGGAGCTCGATGAGATGAAACAAAAATTGCAGCAGCAGTTCGAGCAAGGCTTGCAGAAGCCGGATGAGTTTGCGATCCTCAAATTTCTGTCGGAGGACGATTTGGCGAAAGTGATGAACAACTTCGATGCCGCTATCCCGAACCTGGTGAAAGCTGCCATCGATGAGAAGAAAATTGATCAGAAGATGGTGGATCAGGCGAATCAAAACATCGAAGACCCGCTCAAAAAGATTGATTTGAACAAGATCCCGTTGCTGGACAAGAACGCGGGGATCGACCCGGAGGTCGAGAAGGCGAAGCGGGAGCAGCCCCCTGCGCCGCCGAAAACCGGTGAAGACAATCTGCTTCAGGCCAACAAGGATAAGCTGAGCTCTCTGCTGAATCGGCTGGAAGAAGACAAGAAGCGGATCAAGGAAGCGAACGATGCAGCGAAGGCGGCGGCTAATAAACAAGCCGAGGATGCGCTGTTAAGCCGTATGACGGATGAGGCCAGAAAAAATTTCGAACAAACGCAACAGAACAATCCGAATCCGGCGCCAACCCCCGCGCCAGCTCCATCTAATTCTAGCGGGGATTCCGGGAATACGCCTCCGGGCGCTCCCGTCGTGAAGAGCGCCCCCCGGAAGGCGTTGAAAAACCAAAGCGTAACCGTCGTGCTTACCGCAGAGGCCGGTTCGAAAATTAAGCTGAACAACGAAACGAAAGACGTTGTGAACGGAGAAGCTGCGTTTACGGTTACCGTACCAAGCACCCTTGGGGTTTACCGGCTGCATGCGGTTACGATCAATTCTGCCGGAACAAGCGCAGACAAAGAGATTGCGATCGAAGTGGTTGAACCGAAAGTGACCCTGAGCCAGGTCGGCGTCAAGGAAAACAATCAAATCATGCTGAAGCTGGAGATGGAGAACTTCCTGGAAGCTCTTCCGTTCTATGCGGTTCAGGCGCATGTCGCTTACAACAAGGCCGATTTGAACTACGAGGCTCCGGGCGCAGGCTTGCCTAGTGATGACGGAACGATATTCGACGGGGCAAACTCGGCGGAAACGTTAATGCAAGAGGTCGGAACGACGGAGAAGCAGCTGATTTTCGCCGGCACCCGTTATGAGACGCCCGGCTCCAGCCCGGTGCCGCCAATCAACTTGAAGGGCGAAACGGCAACGCTGCTCTTCGCGCCGTTAACCGTAACGACGTCGGCTGCTTCGACACAAGTCAAGCTGATGTATGTAAAGGTCCTTGACAAAGACGGCCGCACCGTATACGAATTGCCGGTCAGCGCGGCAGCATCGGCCGCTGTGACGTTAAATTAAAGCTTCAGCGGCCAGAAAGGAGCACCTCATGAATAAAGCCATGAAAATCATCGCCTTGTCCATCCTCGCATCCGTTATCGCCGGAGGTACCGGAGCGTCTGCAGCGGGCTTGTACGCGGACGGTCTCCGGGGAGCGGATCATCAACTATTGCTCCAAGTGACGACATACGCCGGAACGGGGGATATGGGCAACGTCAACGGCAGGACGAATGCGGCGCAATTCCGGCTTCCGGCAGGTATTGCCGTCAAGCCGGACGGAGCGGTTCTTTTCAGCGATTCGCGCAATCATCAAATTCGCAAAATCTACAGCGGGCTGGTTACCCCGTACGCCGGCATTTATTACGAAATGGACGCTAAAGGGTTCCCGATCGGCGGGCGATTGGACGGCGCAAGCGACTTGTCGCTGTTCTCCGGCCCGCAGGGAATCGCGACCGACGCGCAAGGCAATGTATACGTCGCGGATACCGGCAATCACTCGATCCGCAAAATCGATCCGTCCGGCAACGTCAGCACGATTGCCGGGGACGGCGTTCTGGGCAAGGAAGACGGGCCGGGATCCAAGGCGCGTTTCAACAGTCCGCTGGATGTCGCCGTCGCGGCTGACGGTACCGTTTATGTAGCCGATACGCTGAATCATGCGATTCGCAGCATTTCGCCAAGCGGTCAAGTGACGACGTTAAATGCGGCATCCGGACGGGCGGTCGAGGTTTCTCCAGGGCAAGCGGCGCCGGCGGGAGATTTCGCCGACGGAGCTTTGGCTCAGGCCAAGTTTAACGAGCCGAGCGGGCTGGCTTTGGATGGCAAGGGCAACCTGTACGTCAGCGACGCGGGCAATCAGCGTATCCGTTATATCGATCTGCAGCAAGGCACCGTCACAACGGCAGCCGGCAGCGGCAAAGCGGAAGCGCTCAAGGATCTGTATGTCCCGGGCGGCTTTGCCGACGGGGAGGCGTTGAACGCGGCGTTTAACTTCCCGCTGGGCTTGTCGGTTACGGAAGAAGGCGGCGTGGTCATCGCCGACAGCCAAAACCATTCGATCCGTTATTTGCTCGACGGTCAAGTATCGACGCTTGCCGGCGCGCCGGATCAAACGACGGGCGAGGCCGACGGCATCGAAGGCTATGCGCAGCTGCATCGTCCGACGGACGTCGCCGTGCTGGAAGACGGCAGTCTGCTTGTTTCGGACGCTTACAACAATAAAATTCGTCAAATCCGTCCTTTCCGGCTTCCCGCCAACCTGCCGGACGATACGAACGTGAAGGTCGTTCTCGATGACAAGTGGATCGAGTTTGATGCGCTGCCCGAAATCGGGAACGGACGGACGATGGTTCCTGTTCGGGCGATCACGGAAGCGCTCGGTTACAACGTAACGTTCGACGATGCGGCGAGAGCCGTCCAGCTGAGTAAAGACGGCGTAACGATTGAGCTTTACATCGACCGCACCGGCGTGAAACGAATCGAGCAGGGCCAAGCGGGCGTCGAGAAAAGCACGGATGCCGCCCCTTATATCAAACAAGACCGCACTTATGTGCCGGTTCGTTTCTTCGCCGAAGAAATTGGCTTGGATGTTGAATGGGATTCTAAGACACGCACCGCCATCTTGCGGACAACTGGCAAATAATTGCCGCTGAACGGAACAAGGCTTATTCTGTAGAGAGAGCGACTTTACTTTCTTCACAGAATAGGTCTTTTCGATTAAGATTACATGTACATTCAGACGTCAAAGAACAGAGGTGAACGGCTTGCCGGACGAACGAGAGCGGTTGCTGAAGCGTATCGAACAATTGGAAAAAAGAAACCGTGACTTGGAGCTGCTGCTGGAATCGGCATCCGAATTAAATCGCGGCGGTGCGGAACCGGACCATCCGTTCTCGATGAATTTGATTCATTCGCTCGTATTGGCGCTGGATTCACGCGATCCTTATACGGCCGGGCATTCGTCCCGCGTTGCGTTGTACTCGTTGTGGATCGCACGGAAGCTTGGAATATCCGAGGAAGAATGCAAGCATTTCCACCGCGCCGCGTTGATGCACGACATCGGCAAGATCGGCGTACCCGATCGTATTCTGCTGAAAGCGGAAAGCTTGAACGACGAGGAGTTTCAGGAGATGATCGCGCATACGACGATCGGCGCCCGCATCTTGTCCAAGATGGAGCCGGAAGAACGTATGCTTCAGGCGACTCAGGTTGCCAAATATCATCATGAGAAGATGAACGGCTCGGGGTACCCCGACGGCTTGCGCGGGGATCAAATTCCGTTCTTCGCGCGAATCGTCGCCGTGGCCGACGCTTTCGACGCGATGACGACGGACCGTCCTTACGCGCGAGGGCGCAGCTACGAGGAAGGCATGTCGGAAATTATACGCTGCAAGGGGACCCATTTCGACCCCGAGATCGTCGATGCCTTTGAGGCGGTCATGCGAGAGAAGCTTCGCACGGGAACGGTACTGCGTTCATCGTCAAGCCTCGAGGAGAGGTAAGAGGGAGCGCTTCATGAATAAGGCAAGAAGAAGCTGAAACCGCTGCAGAGCGGTTTTTGGCGCTGCTTCCGCGGCTCCCCTTCACCTTCACAATTAAAAGCCGCCGGCCGATATTATAGGGGAGAAGGGTGGAAAGCGAGGGGGAGTTCGTGAGAACGAAAGATTCCGACGAACAACTGCAGCAGTTTTTTAAACAGGATCCGCAATATTTGAAAAAATACGTCCGGGAGCATCCCGATAATAAAATGGCCTGGTACTTGCTCGGCCGGGAGTATGAGGAGCAAGGCAAGCAGGGCAAGGCGCTGTACTGCTATGCGCAAGCCGGCGAGGTGTACGAGGCCTATGAAGAGCAGAAGGTCGTGCTGCCCGCGGAGGAGGCGGCTTCGCCCGGGCCGTCGAAGCCGCCTCGGGCGTCTCGCCGCTGGGGGATTCGGTTCATGCGTCTCGCCGTAGCGATGCTTGCGCTCGGAGCTGCGCTGCTCTCGGCGCCCGGCCTGCAGACGCGAACGGTGGAGGAGCTGGCGCAGCCTGCGGCCGTCGTCCCTGCGGACG
The DNA here is from genome assembly GCF_055379675.1 of Paenibacillus sp. JCM 9796. NCBI lineage: Bacteria > Bacillati > Bacillota > Bacilli > Caryophanales > Paenibacillaceae > Paenibacillus > Paenibacillus sp. JCM 9796. Next base: position 1,089,669 of record NZ_AP043723.1, on the reverse strand, counting down.
TCACGCCGGCGCAAATTCAGGCGACCCGGGTGTACTATTTGGCCGGGACCAAAACGCCGGAGACGATCGGCCAAGCGCTGCAGCACATGCTGCTGCTCGAACGGGTGAGAAGCTTCGGCATCCTGGTGCGCGGCATCCCGCTCAGCGATTCGACCTGGATCGAATGGCTGCGAAAGCCGGAGACGCTCTTGTCGGTGGAGGCGGAGTCTGACGCTTCGCGGCAGCAAATTTTGTACCACGACGCGGAAAGCTGTCAATGCGAGCCGAGCGACGCTCAGCGGGCGGACGGCGTCGTAGCGGCATGGATGTCTCATCAGGAGCAGCAGGCCGTGCTTCGCTCGGCGGTGGCAGCCTACATCCGGCGCACCGGACAAGCGCCTACGGAAGCTTCGCAATTGACGGCGTCGTATCCGGACAACGTGCTGCCCGGGTTGACGCCTTATATGTCGGAGCTGTTCGCACGCGACTCGGCGGCTATAGCGCAAGAGATGCAGGGCTGGAACGAGCGCTCAGCCGCGCAGGCGGGCGGATCTTCGCAAGGTCAGACGCCACCCGGTGAGCTTCCCGAGGGATTGATTCAACCGCTCGCCGAGCCGCTTGAAATTAAGATAGACAAAACGGCTCACCGGCTGGCGGTCGTGAGCGGCAGCATTGTCGTGCGCGAATACCCGGTCGGTCTCGGCGGTTCGCGGACGCCGGAAGGGAGCTTCGTTATTTCGGAGAAGGTGCGCAATCCGAACGGCCAATCAGACGGCGATTTCGGCAGCCGAGGGATGACGCTGTCCGATACGTTATACGCGATTCACGGGACGAACAAGCCGAAGAGCATCGGCAAGGATCAGTCGCTCGGCTGCGTCCGGATGCGCCAGACAGACGTGGAGGAGCTGTTCGACATGGCGCCGCTCGGTACGAAGGTGACGATCGGCCGCGGCTTGCTGCCTGCCGCCACGTCCGTCAGCGCGACCCCGTTGAAGCTGCCCGCTCAAGCCGACGATACGAACCCGAACAAGGTGTATAAATGGCTCGATTAGACGACGTTCCCCTCGCTTTTGGCGTTCCGTTCAACGATGATGGCGTGATCGTAAATTTGAGCCGCAGAGATGGAGTACGAAAATATTGCAAAGGACAGGTGCCTGCCGGTAACCTGTTTTTTTTGCATGGCTGAGGGAAGAATCGATTTCCAAAAAATTCACTTGCATAAAGAACAAGTGTTCGGTGTATAATGTGAAACGAGAATATATGTTCGCATGATGGTGGTGGATGTATGAGTGTTAATCCAAGTATTGAAACCGAAGAAGATATTCAAATCATCAAGGACTACACCTTGCTGCCCATTTTGCTGGATATGTTAGCCAGAGATATGGATACGTTAAAAATGTATCAGGACAAAATTGTTTTCCGTCATGTCATTTTTTATCTTAGGGAAGTTGAAGATTCCATTTATTCAAAATTGCAGAGCATTAAAAGTAAGATGATCCAACAAAATATTAAAGTTTTGAGTACAGAAATGAATGCGCAGGGTATTCAGGTAGAATACAAAGTCCGCGGCTACGTTCATCATTTCAACATGCTGAGGAGTTTGATAAAGGCTGAGCTCATGACCATGCTTATGAACTTACGGAGGCAGATAAGATGAGCGGGAACAGCGAAAGGACTATTTTTCTAGCGGATTGCCAGAGCTTTTACGCCAGCGTAGAGAAGGCGGATCATCCTGAATGTAAAAATAAACCCGTTGCTGTTGCCGGTGATCCGGCACGCCGCTCAGGTATTATTCTGGCTGCCTGTCCCATCGCGAAAAGCTTCGGGGTGACTACGGCGGAACGGTTGGGCGAAGCCCTTATCAAGTGTCCGGAGCTCGTTGTCATGCGTCCCCGGATGCAGCATTACATTGATGTCTCACTGATGATTACGAAGATTTATGAGGAGTTTACGGATCTTGTTGAGATATTCAGTATTGATGAGCAGTTTTTGGATGTTTCTGCAAGCTTGCCTATCTTTGGAGATCCTGAAACGATCGCTAAATCTATTCAGCAAAAGGTTCTTAGTCAAACCGGAGTATGGGTTAGAGTAGGCATCAGTTCTAATAAAATACTTGCTAAAATCGCGACGGATATATGGGCAAAGAAGAATGAAAGTGGCATCTTTACCTTGTCAAAAGCAGAAGTCGAGACTTTGCTATGGCCACAACCCGTAAATAAGATGTTCGGTGTCGGTTCACGTATGACGGCACATTTTGCTCGTCTTGGAATGCACACCATCGGCGATATTGCCAGAACGCCGCTGCCGCGTCTTAAAGATAAATTTCGTGCTCGCTTTGGCAAGCAATCGGATATTCATGCAGAGGTGATGTGGCGGACGGCGAACGGTCTGGATGATAGCCCGGTTACACCCGGAACATTCAACACGCCGCCAAAATCAGTCGGCCATATGATGACTTTACCTCGAGACTATGTGGAGACGTGGGAAGTGAACACCATTTTACTGGAGCTCACAGAGGAGGTATGCCGCGACTGCCGTCGTAAAGGATATATGGGCTCTGTAGTCACGGTCAGCTGCATGTGCAGTCCCTACGAAGCACCGACCGGATTCTCGCGCCAAATGAAGATGCAGGACCCTACTAACCACACCAATACCGTATTTGAAACCGTAAAAATGCTTTTTTATAAATTCTGGAATAAAATGCCCGTGCGTCGTGTCGGTGTGACATTAAGCCAGTTAATGGACGATCAGGATTACCAGCTTACCCTCTTTGAGGATCAGGTAAAGTCCAGAGCCTTGGAGAAAGCTACGGATAGTATAAAAAATCGATATGGCAGCGCCGCAATCGTAAGAGCTTCATCGCTTACCGCTGCCGGGCAAGCGGCGGATAGGTCGATGAAAATCGGAGGGCATTATAAATGAGCAAAAAGCTTGAAAAGAACGGGCTGTGGGAATCCAGCCGGATGATGCTTCCGCAACATAAAGAGGCATTTCAGAACAGACTCAACGATAAATCAGTTCAACATAGTCGTCCGACAACGGAAGAAATCAACATGATGAGAGATTATGTGTTATTGCCCATCATGCATTCGATTATTATAAGAAAGGCTCGGGAAGTGGAACGCTCCTCCGAAACCTTGAGATTGCTCTATTCTAAAGCGGCTCAGGTTCTGGCGAAAAACATTCATGTAGACTTGTCGAAAGTAAAAAAATACTTGTTGGAAAAAAACATCCGTGTGTTTGAAGAGGAAAAAGATGATCGGATGATTCGCTACCGATATATCTGCCGTGAGCATGAAGATAGTTTTACAATCACCAGAGACTACATGCGTGCTGAAATAAGTGTGAGGATTGGACGATACGCCGACAGTCTTGTAACAAACATGTATAGCGCGGGAAGACCGGATGAGCAACAAATATAAACCATGCAGAAGCCCGACGGAAACATTTCTTCCTGCGGGCTTCATGTATTGAAATCCAGTTGGAGCCGGTTGTTATCATTTTGATAAAATGAAAGCAGCGTATTGACGATCCTTGGAATGAGGTGCTATAGTAAATCAACAACATTAATCCGAGTAAATATATATGAATTGTTTACAAATAGGATGGTATGGCCAGTCTACCCGGCAAAGAGGAGACTTCCACCTTTTTCATTTTTGAAGAAGGTAGGGGGTCTCTTTTGTTTTTGTTTCATCATTCGAATCATCCGTCAACCAACTCCACTTCACAAAAAGAGAGGGATTCCCCATGTCCAAACGAAAATTCGCAACATTCTGGCAGCCTTGGGTTTTGCCTGTACCGATGCTGGCAGCTTGGCAGGCGTTCGGCGCTGCAGGCGTTTTATCTCAACGCATACTGCCAACGACTCTGGAAGTCGTGCAAGCGCTTGTCGAGGTGGTCAAGGACGGCACGCTGCTGGAATATGTAGGTGCCAGCACGCAGAGGGCGTTCTTAGGCTTTCTGATCGGAGGAAGCGTTGCTTTCTTCATTGGATTATTAAACGGCATTTTCCCTGTAGCCGAACGGTTTATTGATACTTCGGTCCAGATGCTGCGCACGATTCCTCATCTGGCGCTTATTCCCTTGGTTATTATGTGGTTCGGTATTGGCGAAACGTCCAAATTGTTTCTGGTAGCTCTCGGGGTGGCATTTCCGATTTATCTGAATACATTTCATGGCATACGCTCGGTAGATCCGGGACTCATCGAGATGGGACGGGTTTACGGGTTAAACGGAGTTTCCTTATTCACCCAAGTGATATTGCCCGGTGCGCTATCCAATATTTTGCTCGGTGTCCGGTTCTCGCTAGGCATCATGTGGATCACGCTGATTGTCGCGGAGACGATTGCTGCCGATTCCGGGATCGGCTATATGGCTTCCCACGCCAGGGAGTATATGCGAATGGACGTCGTCGTGCTGTGCGTGATCTTGTACGCGCTGCTCGGCAAGTTATCCGATCTTGCGGCGAAATTCCTCGAGCGGCGGTGGCTTCAATGGCATCATAACTACGTGAAAAAAGCGTGAAGGGGAGGTCATGGACATGACGGTCAAAGAAGGCGGCGTTAAGCTGCATACTCGTAATTTGGGCATAACATTTGGTACAACAGAGGTGCTTACAGATATTAACTTTCAGGCGGAACCCGGTGAATTCGTCGCGATCGTTGGCAGGAGCGGATGCGGCAAAAGCACGCTGCTTCGCTTGGTAGCCGGCTTGGAGAAGCCGTCGGACGGTCTGATTATGATCGAAGGCAACGCAACGAAGGGCATCCATCCCGATATCCGGGTACTGTTTCAGGATTCCCGGCTTCTTCCCTGGAGGAAGGCGGTCGATAACGTCCGCATCGGCGTGAAGTCCGGCGACAAGAAGCTGGCGCATGAAGCGCTGAAGCAAGTGGGCTTGGAGGAAAGAGCCGGTGCATGGCCAGCGGTCCTGTCAGGCGGTCAGCGGCAGCGCGTAGCGTTGGCACGTGCTTTGGCCGGAAGCCCGAGATTGCTCCTGCTCGATGAGCCGCTAGGCGCCCTGGATGCGTTGACGCGAATCGAAATGCAGCAGTTGATTGAACGGTTGTGGAGCGAGCAAAGATTTACCGTTTTGCTCGTCACGCATGATGTGAGCGAAGCGGTAGCATTGGCGGACCGCGTAGTGCTCATTGAGAGCGGGAAGATCGCGATGGATGTGAAAATTACACTCCCGCGTCCGAGAGAACGCGACAGTGGATTTGCCTATTTTGAGAAGGTGATTTTGGATCGCTTGCTCTTGAAGGAGCCAGGCGCAATAGAAGCCCAACGGGAGCTTTCGTTTTCGATTTGATAAATCCATACTCTATAAAGGCGGGGAAAACAATGAGTCGATATGATGTGAATCTGAACGCAGATGTGTTGGTAATCGGCGGAGGTCCATCGGGGACCTGGGCGGCGGTAACAGCAGCTAGAGAAGGTGCGAAGGTTGTATTAGTCGATAAAGGCTATTGCGGAACGAGCGGCGCTACGGCTCCATCCGGCACAGGTGTTTGGTATGTGAATCCGAATCCTGAGGAGCGGGAAAGCGCAATGAAAAGCCGTGAAGCGCTGGGGGGCTATTTGGCCGATCGCGGCTGGATGCAGCGGGTGCTTGACCGTACCTTTGCCAATACGAACCAGATTGCGGATTGGGGCTACCCATTTCCTGTCGACGAAGCGGGGTTGTCTCAGCGCCAGAGTCTGCAAGGGCCGGAATATATGAAGCTGATGCGCAGACAGGTGCAGAAGGCGGGAGTGAAGATCCTCGATCACAGTCCGGCTTTGGAGCTCCTCGCGGATGAGCATGGTGTGGCCGGAGCGACGGGAACGAACATTCAAACGAAGGAAACGTGGCGGGTCGATGCTTCAGCCGTCGTGATCGCGACCGGCGGCTGCGCATTTTTAAGCAAAGCCTTAGGGACGAATGTATTAACCGGGGACGGCTATTTGTTGGCCGCTGAAGCGGGGGCCGATTTCTCGGGCATGGAATTCTCTACCGCGTACTCTCTGTGTCCTGCATTCTCTCCGGTGACGAAGTCGGCCTTCTACACCTGGGCTACCTTCTATTACGAAGACGGCCGGGTGATCGAAGGCGCAGGGTCGCAGCGAGGCCGCTCGGTGATCGCGCGGACGCTGCTCACCCAGCCCGTGTACGCCCGATTGGATAAGGCCGACGATGAGCTGAAAGAGGCGATGCGCAAGGCACAGCCGAACTTTTTCCTTTCTTTCGACCGACTCGGAATCGATCCGTTCACGCAAAAATTTCCGGTTACGCTTCGCTTTGAAGGAACGGTTCGCGGAACGGGCGGCATCCATATTATCGATGAAAGCTGCGCGACCAAGGTACCTGGATTGTATGCTGCCGGGGATGCGGCGACACGTGAGCTCATCTGCGGCGGGTTTACCGGCGGAGGCAGCCATAATGCGGCTTGGGCGATGTCCTCCGGCTATTGGTCCGGTGAGGGAGCGGCACGCTATGCCTTGAAATTGGGAGCGCATGCCGCCAGCCGCAGTGCGCAAGGGCTCTCGGAACGAACCGGCATCCCGACACAACCGGCGGAGCGCAAGGGAGGACCGGATACGAGTGAGATCGTGAAGGCCGTACAGGACGAGGTGTTCCCTTACGACCGGAACTGGTTCCGCACAGGAGCAGGGCTTGAAGGAGGGCTTCAGCGGCTCGAGCGCGTCTGGAATGAAGTGAAAAGCGGACTTCAGGCCGGGGACGGCAATACCGTTCGGGTCCGGGAAGCGGCGGCAATGACTGCGACGGCCCGTTGGATGTTTACAAGCGCATCAGCGCGTCAGGAGACGAGAGGGATGCACCGTCGCGAAGATTTTCCCGGGTCCGATACCAAGCAGCATTATCGCCTGCTAAGCGGCGGTTTGGATCAGCTCTGGGTTCGACCGTTATCCGATCAGGATGCCGGTGCCGCCCACTCCGGTATCCATTCCACATTCACCAAGAAGGAGGCTGTCATCTAATGATTGAAATCTTAAGCCAAGACCGCTGCGTCAACTGCAACCAGTGCGTGTCCGTCTGCCCGACGAATGTATTCGATCCGGCAACCGAAGACGGCGGCGTTCCTGCTATCGCCAGAAAATCCGACTGCCAAAGCTGCTTTATGTGCGAATTGTACTGCCCTACGGATGCTTTGTTCGTATCGCCATTTGCCGAGCAGGAAGCGGAGTTCAACGAGTCCGCACTGATCGAAAGCGGACAGCTGGGCAGCTACCGTACCAACTTGGGCTGGACCCGGGGCGCCAAATCAACGGCGGCGGATGACGGTTCTTATCTTATATTTCGACGCATGCACAGGCACTAAACCAGGCACAACCTTATTAAACTAGACAGACAGGGGGCATTACTATGAATTCATCCCGCAAGCATTGGACTTTAACTGCATTACTCCTTACATCTGTATTTGCCTGGGCTCTCTCCGGATGCGGGACTTCAGGCTCCAAGCAACCGGCAGCAGGCGATGCAGCCGCCCCGGCGCAGGGAGCAGGCCAGACATCCGAAGCGAAGACGACGCTTGAACCGAAGCTTCGTATCGGGTATATTTCCCCTAACAACAAAGGTACCATCACGGGGGTAGAAGGCTGGGCGCAGAAAAAAGGCTACCTGGAATCCGAACTCAAAAAATACGGCGTCACCGATGTTTCGGTGAAATCTTTTCCTAACGGACCGAACTTGAATGAAGCTCTCGCCTCGGGTGCTCTGGATGTCGGAATTTACGGCGATACGCCGGCAATTAATGCCAGAGCGGTCGGCTTGAAGACGAAACTGATTAACATTACCCAGTCCGGTATGAATGCCTGGCTTGTGGCTAAAGCGGATGGACCTCAAAAGGTGGAGGATTTGAAAGGCAAAAAAATCGCTACAGCCGATGGCTCCTACATGAGCCGTTACCTGAAAGGATTGCTGCAGGAAAAAGGCTTGGATAAAGACATAAAGGTCGTTCACCTGCTCCCTGCTGACGGCGAAGCGGCTTTGGCGCGAGGGGATATTGAAGCTTATGCTTACCCGACAGGGTTCGGCCCTTTGATTATCAGCAAAGGCTATAAAGCGATAGATGAAGCAAAGAGTCATCCGGATCTTCGGGGCTCGAGCGTGACGGTGGCGAGTGAAGACTACCTTTCCAGGAACCCTGGCTTCGTGCAAGTATGGAACGGAGTGCGGCAAAAGGCAGCAAAAGAAATTCAGTCCAATGCCGATGAATTCTATAAGCTGTATGCCGAGTCCTCCGAATTCCCGCTGGATGTAGTTAAAGCATCCTTCGATATTAGCCAGTGGCAAGTCGAGGATTTTTCAGCGGACAGTCTGAAACTTCTGGAAGGAACCAAAAAATATTTGTTCGATAACGGCATCATCAAGAAAGACTTTAATCTTAACGATTGGATCTATAAGCCTTAGGCTTAGGCAGCAAAAAGGAACGATTCTTCCGGTCAACTGGAGACATGTTCACCTGATGAGGGGGCATGTCTCTTTATTTTTCTCACGAAGAAAGGAAGGGATTTGACGATGAACATTGAATGGAAGTGGGATGCAGCCATTCCGGTTGCCATAGAATCTTTAATCAGGCTTGCGGACATAGCGAACGGTTATAAAAGCAGCATCTTGTTTGGTAAAAAGCAGATGTATATTAACGGGAAGGTGTCTTCCCAGGTCGTCTCCTTATTCTTAACGATGAAATGCGACCAAACCTTGAGCGTGAACGTAGAAGGCGAGGATGCCACTGAAGCTTTCAGATCCATTCATGCCTATATTCACGAACTGATGCGGGAGCCTGACGCCGTACCTGCGCAAGCAGCGCAGATTAAAGCGGTACATCATCACCCCTTTACTCAAGCGATGTAACACTCATCGTAACGGAATTCATATTCAGGAAGCGGCGCATTTTTTCACGAATGCATCTGTCAAGGAAGTCAATGCTGAAACAGACCGCATGCATCCATTATTTGAGCATACTTCCTTTCAAAGTCCATAATATTTAATCATGGAGTGAAATGGAGGTGCAGCTATGTCCAATGGATTCGTTATGCGTTCTTTAGACGAAGTTCGGTTTTGGTCACGTATAATGAAGGAACATTCACTTTTTCTGAAATTAGGGTTTCGTTGCGATGACACCCAGTTAATAAATGAGGCGAATCACTTTTACGCGGTGTTTGAGGAAATTGAAAGAAGGTCAAACACATTTACACCTGAAACAGACCCTGAAGTAATCAAAAGATTCAATGTAGAAGTGCACAATGCGGCTTCCCATATATGGGCTTTTAAAAGAAAAGTGTTAGGATTAATTTTAAGTTGCCAACTTCCAGGAGCCAATAACTTTCCATTGTTGGTCGACCACACGAGTAGAGAAGCATTTTACTTTAGAAACAGATTGGAAGAACTTAATACTGGAAGATTAGATCCTTTACCCGATGCAATCATTAATGAAAATGTATTTTTCTTAAGGATAATGGCTGACCATGCAAAATTTATTGGACATTTACTGGACCCCTCTGAACGGCAGTTAGTTGAACAATCACGTAACTTTAGTCAAGATTTCGACCAATTGCTCTTTCAAGCAAGAGATTTAGAATCCATGCGACCTCAATCCCAGACAGTTCCTTTACTAGACCAATTCCTTGACCAGAATCGAATTTCCGTAAAATCTCTTCGCGATTTTAAAAAGACGGCTAAAGAATTAATCGAGTCTTGTCGTATAAAGAGTATTATTCATCCCCTGCTGGCAGACCATGTATTTCGGGAAGCGGAGCGATTCCTTCTCATTATAGATATGTTAGAAAGTAGTTTGACAAAAACTCCTGCGAGATAGAACATAAGAGTGTATTATAAATAACCCTGAGAACAACTCAGGTATGACTCCCGTTAGAGCTCAAAAAAGGAAAACATCTCCCGCGCCTTCGCTTGGGCTACGTCCTCCAATTTTATTCCCGATTATAAATTAAAGCACATACGCGTGTAGCATGTAGTTCTTCAGACAAACCACTAAATTATTCTAAGCGCTAAGAAAATACTTTATTTCGTATTATTAGGTCAGCCAAATTTGGTTGGCCTTTTTTCTTAGGTGTCATATGATGGCGGTAAGCCGGGAGAACGCAAACTTAATTTTTCCCGCCGCGGCTATGAGAGTCGGCGGCAGGATTGAGAAATAGGTGAGGAGGCTGGTTGCGATCCTGCAGGAGACCAAAAATAAATAGCCCGAAAAGGCCCGAAGGATGCTTTCTCCTTCGGGCTGACTTTATTCGGCGCTCATGGAAAAATGATTACTATCGAGCGCTTCAACTGTTTACAATGAGAAGGACCGACATGCCGACAATAATGAGGCCAAGGACGGAGGCGACCCAGATGATCAGCTTTTTGTTCGGCTCTTCTTTCGCTTTGCGCTTTGCGTACGGAGTAATTTTCTTTTTGGACATCGACATCAGCCCTGCCTTCCGATAGGTTTAAGCATATTCTACCATATTGTAACCGCTGCAGCGTCAGGGTTTTGTTGGGTTGTCCTCTTTATTTTTCCGCCGTAAAACGATAAACTGTCATCTAGAGAGAGTTATCGTCAGCAAGAGACGGACGGGAAGAGGGCGAGAAGCATGTTGTACAAATCGATAGCCAAACCGGTGCTGTTCCGAATGGACCCGGAGAAGGCGCACCATCTCACGATCGACGGGCTGCATACGTTCGGTAAAATACCGGGAGGACGGCGGCTGCTGCAGGCTGTATGGGGCGTCGGCGTTTACCCGGAGCTGGAGACGGAGCTTTGGAACATCAAGTTTACGAACCCGGTGGGCCTTGCCGCAGGCTTGGACAAGAACGGCAAGGCGGTTCCGGGCTTTTCCAGCATCGGCTTCGGCTTCATGGAGGTCGGGACAGTGACCCCGAAGCCCCAGGAGGGCAATCCGCTGCCGCGGCTGTTCCGGCTGCCCGAGGACGGGGCGCTGATCAACCGGATGGGCTTCAACAACGTCGGCATCGAGGGCATGAAGCGCAATTTGCGGAATCAAGGAAAGCGGACGATTCCGCTGGCGATTAATATAGGCAAGAACAAAGCGACGCCGAACGAACAAGCCCACGAGGATTACCGCGCATGCATTCAGGCCCTGTATGGCTACGGCGATTTTTTCGTGGTGAATATCAGCTCGCCGAACACGCCGGATCTGCGCAATCTGCAGCACGGCGACGACTTGTCGCGTCTGCTCGCCGCCGTCAAGGACGAGATGGACGCCATGCATGCGAAGTTCGGCGGCCGGGAGAAGCCGGTGCTCGTCAAGATTGCGCCGGACTTGACGCCGGAGGAAGTCGAGTATACGGCGGCGACGATTTTGCGCAGCAACGTATCGGGCATCATCGTGTCCAACACGACGATCTCGCGCGACGGCCTGGCGAATGCGAACCGCGGCGAAACCGGCGGACTGAGCGGCAGGCCGTTGACGGGCAAGTCGACGGAGCTGATCGGGACCGTGTACCGCTTAACGGAAGGCAAGCTGCCGATTATCGGGTCGGGGGGCATATTTACAGCGGAAGACGCCTATGCGAAAATTCGCGCGGGAGCCAGCCTGGTCGAAGTGTATACGGCGCTCATTTATGAAGGGCCTGCATTGGTGAAACGAATCAACCGCGGCTTGCGGCAGCTGCTGCGGCAGGACGGCTTCAAGCATATTTCGGAGGCGGTCGGCTCGGCGCATACGGGAAGATAGGGAGGATTACGGATGGATGGTCGCGATTGGAAAAAATTCCTTCTGCCATACGAGCAGACGGTCGAAGAATTGAAGGTCAAATTCAAGACGCTGCGAAGCGAATTGAAAAGCCGCGAAGAGTATTCCCCGATTGAATTTGTGACCGGCCGCGTGAAGCGGGTTTCCAGCATATTGGAAAAAGCGAAGCGGCTTAACGTGCCGATGGAACAAATCGAGACCGGCATCGAGGATATTGCCGGGATCCGCATCATGTGTCAATTCGTCGAAGATATCGGGCAATTGGCGGAGCTGATCCGCGCCCGTCAGGATATGACGTTAGTGTATGAAAAAGACTATATCACGAACAAAAAGCCAAGCGGCTACCGCAGCTATCACATGATTGTGGAGTATCCGGTGCAGACGTCGCTCGGCATGAAGCGGGTGCTGGCGGAAATTCAGCTGCGTACGCTGGCGATGAACTTCTGGGCGACGATTGAGCATTCGCTCAACTACAAATACCGCGAAAGCTTGCCGGAGGAAGTCGTCAGCCGGCTCAGCAAAGCGGCGGAAGCGGCGTACAAGCTCGATCAGGAAATGAGCAGCATCCGCGACGAGATCATGGAGTCGCAGCAGCTGTTCGAGGACAACTCCAATATCGTCAACCGGGTGCTGAACAACATTCAGGTGTTGTATTTTTACCATCGGGTGCGGGAGGCCGCTCAATTCCAGCTGCGTTTCAATGAACTGTGGGATACGAACGACACGTGGTTATTGAAAGAATTGTCCGATCAAATCGAAGAGGCGATCAGCCGGGCGAAAAAGAGCTCGTTGTCTTAGCATCGGCTCGAAACCGGGGAGGGTTCATCTTGACCGCGAAGTACGATCGGTTGTATGTGCTGTTCGTGTACTATTTCAACATCGCAAGGGATTACTTCGAATGCCATGAGGTGATGGAGGAGCTCTGGCTCGAGGAAGGACGCGACACGTTGTATCAGGGCCTGCTGCAGGTAGCGGTAGGCCTTTATCATTACCGGAACGGCAATAACGGGGGCGCGGTGAAGCTGTTCGCCGCGGCGTTGGAGAAGCTTGAGCAGCAGCCGGAAGAGGTGCTTGGCATCGATCTGGAGGCGCTGCGGCAGGACAGCCGGGCCTACCTGGGCAAGCTTCATCGGATCGCGGAGGAGCCATTCGCCTTCTATGACCTGGACATCCGCGTTATCGATCCGGAGCTGAATGCGCTCGTAGAGGAATACCGCCTGCATCCGCCGCAAGAACACGAGGAAGACTAATCAGCGCGCGTATAGAGCGAAGCTCGAAGGAGGACGAGACGGTTGATTCATGTGGAGCACCTGTCCAAGCATTATCGCGTGCACGAGAGGGAGCCTGGACTACTGGCGTCTTTGCGCAGTTTAGTGAGCCGCAGCTACCGGGTGGTGAAAGCGGTCGACGACATCAGCTTCCATATTCCCGCGGGCCAAATTGTGGGCTTTCTCGGTCCGAACGGCGCCGGGAAAACGACGACGATGAAGGTGCTGACCGGGCTGCTGCATCCGACGGCCGGACGCGTCGAGGTGGCGGGGTTCAAGCCGCAGGAGCACCGGAACGCGTTCAAACGCCGAATCAGCCTGGTGATGGGGCAAAAAAGCCAGCTGATTTGGGACGTGCCGGCATCGGACAGCTTCCTGGTCAATAAAGCGATCTACGAGATCGATGACGAGACGTACCGGAAAAGCCTCGGCGAGCTGGCCGAGCTGCTGGAGCTCGAGCGCGTCCTGCATAAACCGGTGCGGCAGCTGTCGCTCGGCGAACGGATGAAGTGCGAGCTCGCGGCGTCGCTGCTGCACCGGCCGGACATTTTATTTTTGGACGAACCGACGATTGGCCTCGATGTACAAATGCAGGAGGTTGTGCGCCGGTTTATTTTGGAATACAACCGGAGCGTCGGCGCGACGGTACTGCTTACGAGCCACTATATGGGCGATGTGACGGCGCTGTGCGAGCGCGTCATGGTCATCGGAGGCGGGCGGCTCTTGTACGACGGCGGCATCGCCGAGCTGGTCGACCGGCATTCGCCCCGCAAGCGAATCAAGCTGCAGCTGGCCGAAGGCGGCTCGGCGGAAGCGATTCGGGCAAGGCTGGCCCGGGAGCCGGCGGTGACGAACGTGATGCTGGACGACTATCCGGTCGCCCTGTTCGAGGTGCCGCGCGAGCAAGTATCCGCCGTGTCCGCGAAGCTGCTGGCCGATTTTCCGGTACTCGATCTGACGATCGAGGATCCGTCGATGGAGACGGTGATCGGGCAAGCGTTCGCGCAGACGGATGGGGCAGGCGGTTCGGCAGGCGCGTTACGCAAGGAAAACCGGCAGGAGGAACGCGAGACGTCGGAGGTGGGGCGCGAATGAGCGGCCGGGAGAAGGGTCTCGGGCAAGCGGCGGACGCCCGCACAGCCGGGGAAGCCTGGCTGCGGTTCCGGCAGAAGTATGCGGCGCTGCTGAGCGTTGAATGGGCCGTCATGCTGGCGTATCGCAGCGAAAGCCTGATCTGGATGATCGGGTCGTTCGTCCAGCCGATCGTCAGCCTCTCGGTATGGCTGTCGATTGCCGGCGGCGGCACCGTCCGCGGTTATGGCGCGAACGATTATATCGTGTACTTTATCGGCGTGCTCGTTGTCGAGAGGCTGTCGCGGTCGTGGGACGTGTGGGAGCTGGACAGCGAAATCCGGCAGGGCACGTTCTCGGCCAAGCTGCTTCGCCCGTTTCATCCGATGCATTGGAGCATTGCGCAAAACATCGTCTACAAGCTGTTTTTCGCGGCGCTGCTCGTTCCGTCCTGGCTCGTGCTTGCGTGGATATGGCCGGTGCTGCGGCCTGCGGCGGACGGGGGGATGATCGGGCTCGCCGTACTGGCGCTGCTCGGGTCCAACGTGCTGCGTTATTTGATCGGCTACGAATTCGGTTTGCTGGCGTTCTGGACGAACAAGGCTACGTCGATCTTTGCGCTGTATGAAGGCTTGCATTTGTTCTTGGCGGGACGCATCGCGCCCTTGTCCATGTTTCCGGAGGGGCTGGTTTGGGTCGCCTCCTGGTTCCCGTTCTATTCGACGGTCGGATTTCCCGTCGATTTGCTGACGGGCAAGCTGGCGGGACGACCGGATTTAATCGGGCAGGGCTTCGTCCAGCAGCTGGTCTGGATCGCGGTGCTGATCGTGATTTTCCGCATCCAGTGGAAGCGGGGGCTGGCCAAATACTCCGCGGCGGGAGGTTAGGAGAGATGCGCAAATACGGGCGTACGCTGCAATCGTTTTTCCGGGCGTGTCTGGTCGAAGAATTCGAGTATCGGGCCAATTTCGCCGCCAACGTGCTGCATACGCTGTTCGGTCTGGCGATGGCGGTGCTGACGGTGCAGCTCTATTTTTACCGGACGCAGCAGATCGGCGGCTGGTCGTTCGACGAGGTGCTGGCGCTGCTCGGCGTATTCACCGCCGTACACGGCTTTATCGATTTCTTCCTGCAGCCGAACATGAGCCGGCTCGTGGACCATATTCGCAAAGGCACGCTGGATTACGTCTTGACGAAGCCGATCGACAGCCAATTTTACGTAAGCTTTCGGCATCTTGTATTTTGGCGTCTGGCCGACGTCTTGCTCGGTTTCGGGATGGTGGCCTTCGCGCTCCTGCGCATCGGCTATACCCCCGGCTGGCGGGAGCTGCTGATGTTCGCGGCGGTATTCGTTGCGGCGCTGGCGGTCGTGTATTCGCTGTGGATTGCGATGATGACGGTATCGTTCTGGGCGGTGAAGGTCGACAATTTATCGTTCCTGTTCACGACGTCGTTCGAGACGGCGCGTTTTCCCGTTTCGGTGTACCCGGGCGCGCTGCGGTTCATCCTAACCTACGTGTTCCCGGTGGCGTTCATTACGACGTTCCCCGCCGCCGCCATCGTCGGACGCATCGGCTGGACGGAGGTGATCGCCAGCGGGCTGGTCGCGCTGATCGCCCTGGCGCTTTCGCGAATGTTTTGGCGGTATGCGGTCGCGCATTATACGAGCGCGAGCAGCTAGACCTGCTCATACGAAAGGCTGCACCCGACGTTTGACGTCGGTGCAGCCTTATTCGGGTGCGCCCGGCAGAGCGTTAGTATGAATAATTCGTCTACCCGGGCTTCATCGTGCTCCCGGCCGGTTTAAGATTTGTGCTTGCTGATGAACGATTGCAGCGCTTCCTTCGTTTGCTCGCCGACGAGCCGCTCGACTTCTGTGCCTTCTTTATAATAAATCAAGGTCGGTGTGAACTCGATGCCGTATCGCTTCCAGCCGTCTTTGAACTCCTCGAGGTTGAATTGTTTGATGTCGGCGCCCAGCTCTTTGGCCACGGGCATCAGGATCGGCGTCGTCACCTTGCAATGCGGGCAGGTGGAAGCGAAGTAATAAATATAGAAGCTTTCTTTATTCGCAATTTTTTTATCCAGGTCCTCCGGCAGAATGATATTTTGATAGTTTGGATCGTCAAGCAGCTTCACCGTTTCCGGATGCAGCTTGTCCGGCGCGATCTTGTACACGTTGTCGGCGTGTTTGCCGAATTTGGCTTTATTGGACTGCTGGTTCAACACGAATAACGCGCCGAACAAAACGACGATGATGGATAAATAAATGGCAAGCTTTTTCATGGTTCCCCCTCTTTCTTGTCGATGTGTTCAAATAGCTACCTCTTTCTATCATACCTGAAATGGGGTGTAATTTCGAATTTCTTGACCAGACCCCTGCCCCCAATCGGAACCATCCCGGGTTGCGGGGACTATCGGATTCGAAGTACAATGGGAATCATCCGGCATCCGGGTCGGGACCAGAGCCGATAGGCGGCTCCCGACGGCCGGTCTGGATGTCCACATTGACGGAAACGGGTTGAACGAAACATGACAGGGCGCGATCTGCCTGCGGTATTTTTGCAGCATATGGAACGGTTGCTGGAAGCGGATTTTCCGGCTTTTTTGGCTTCATACGACGAAGCGCGGTTATACGGCTTACGCGTGAACACCTTGAAGCTGTCCCCCGCGGCGTTCGAGAGGCTGTCGCCGATCGGGCTGCGTCCGATTCCTTGGGCGGAAACGGGGTTTTATTATCAAGGCGCTGCTCCTCGCGGCGGCTCGGAGACGGAAGGATCTGCGGATGAAGTCCGGCCGGGGAAGCACCCGCATTATCACGCAGGGCTGTACTACATTCAGGAGCCGAGCGCGATGGCGCCGGTCGAGCTGCTCGATCCGAAGCCGGGCGACCGGGTGCTCGACTTATGCGCCGCTCCCGGCGGCAAGACGACGCAAATCGCCGCCAAGCTGCAGGGTGAAGGGGTTGTCGTGACCAACGACATCCATCCGGACCGGGTAAAGGCGCTGGTGAAAAATATCGAGTTAAACGGGGTCCGCAATGCAGTCGTGCTGAATGACGATCCGGCGAAGCTGGTTGATGCGTTTGCCGGCTATTTCGATAAAATCTTGGTCGATGCGCCTTGTTCCGGCGAGGGGATGTTCCGTAAGGAAGAGGAGATGGCCAAGGCGTGGGAGCCGGCCTGGACGGCCAAGTACGCCGCCATGCAGCATACGCTCATCGCTCAAGCGGCGCGTATGCTTCGCCCCGGCGGACGGCTTGTGTATTCGACCTGCACGTTCTCGCCGGAGGAGAACGAAGACATCATCGCCGCGTTCCTCGCGGAGCACCCGGCGTTCGAGGTGGAGCCGGTGGAACGGGCGGACGGCCGCGCCGCGTGGTCGGCAGGCCGGCCGGACTGGGTCCGCGGCGCAGGGGAGCCCGCTGCCGCGGCAGTCGCCGGCACGGTCAGGCTGTGGCCGCACCTCGTGGGCGGCGAAGGCCACTACGCCGCCGTGCTGCGGCGGCGGGACACCGACGCGCCGCCGCAGCAGGCGGCGCCGGCCCCTGCGCCGCGGCACGGGCGGCCGCCGCGCCGCGCGGGAGCGGGCGCGCCCTCCGGCGGCAAGCCGCCGAAGGGCGCCCAGCCCGACCCGCGCGAAGCGCTCGCCCGCTTCGCGGCGGAGCAGCTGACGGCGCCGCCGTGGGCCGGCGCCGAGCTCGTGTGGCGCAGCGAGCACGCATACGCGGCGCCGCAAGGGCTGCCGCCGCTCGACGGCATCCGGGTCATTCGACCCGGATGGTACCTCGGCGGCGCGGCCAAGCAGCGCTTTGCGCCCTCGCAAGCGCTGGCTTTGGGTCTGCGCGCGGCGGAGGCGCGGCGCCGCGTGATGCTGACGGCCGGCGACAGCCGGGCCGTGCGGTATTTGAAGGGCGAGACGCTGGAGCTCGCCCCGGATGAGCTGCACGCCGAAGGGGACGGCGTGCAGCCCAAAGGCTTCTGCCTCGTCTGCATCGACGGCTTTCCCGTCGGGTGGGGCAAATGGCAGGACGGCATGCTCAAGAACGAATATCCGCCCGGTTGGAGGTGGACCTAAGATCGATGAAAACGACAATACGCCTGGACAAGCTGCTGGCCCACTCGGGCTTCGGCACACGCAGCGAAATCAAAATACTCGTCAAGCGCGGCGCCGTTCAGGTGAACGGCAAAACCGTCAAAGACAGCGGCCTGCAGGTCAATGCCGAACGGGACGCCATTGCGGTTGACGGCGAGCCGGTCCGTTACCGGGAGTTTGTGTACATCATGCTCAATAAACCGCAGGGCGTCGTGTCGGCGACGGAAGATACGCGCGACCGGACGGTGCTCGATTTGCTGGACGACGGCTATGCGCACTTCGAGCTGTTCCCGGTCGGCCGGCTCGATAAAGATACGGAGGGCTTGCTGCTGTTGACCAACGACGGCAAGCTCGCGCACAATTTGCTGTCGCCGCGCAAACACGTCCCCAAAACGTATTACGCCCGGGTCGAGGGCGCGGTCGACGAAAGCGACCGGGAAGCTTTTCGCCGGGGCGTGACGCTGGACGACGGCTACGTGACGATGCCGGCCGAGCTTCGCATACTGAGCAAGGGCGAGCCGGACGCAGGACAGCTGTCCGAGATCGAGCTGACGATCAGGGAAGGGAAGTTTCATCAAGTGAAACGCATGTTTCTCGCCGTGAACAAACGGGTTGTTTTTTTGAAAAGAATGACCATGGGCCCCCTCGCACTCGATCCGGACCTGAACACGGGAACGTACCGCGAGCTGACGACCGCCGAACTGGAGTCGCTGCAGGCGCATGCGGCACAGCCGGAGGCGGACCAATAAAGGGTTGCCCGATGAGGAGTGGAGAACCGATGAATTACCGCTTGATTGCGCTTGATGTGGACGGTACGTTGTTAAACGATAACCACGAACTGACCGAAAGGACGATTCGCACGCTGCGGCTGGCGCATGAAGCCGGACTTCGCATCGTGCTGTGCACCGGACGGGGACCCGCGAATGCGATCCCGGTGTTCGAGGAGCTTGGCCTGGAAGGGGTGCTGATTACCCACAACGGCGCTTCTACCGTGCAAACGCCGGGGGCGCAGGTGCTTCATCAGTTCAGCTTTCAAATGCAGGAGCTTGCGCCGCTGGTCGCTTATTGCCGCGAGAACGGCGTTCACTTTGACGTAAATACGCCGCTTGATCTGTACTTGGAGAAAGCGGAGGCCGCCGCGGCCGCGATGTACGAGCAGTTTCTGATCGTCACGAAACAAGTGGACGACGTACTCGCCATGGAAGAAGGCATCGTCAAATTCACGATGTTCGGCGACGGAGACCAGATGGATCGCGTGGAGGCCGCCTTCGGCCGGGAGTTTCAGCTGCCGGAGACATTCCACGCCATCCGCAGCGGCGTCGAGTTCGTCGACGTGATGGCGGTTTCCGCCTCCAAGGGCAATGCGTTGAAGCATTTGGCCGACTCGTGGGGCATCCGGCGTGAGGAGATTATCGCGATCGGCAACTATTTCAACGACGTCGACATGCTGCGCTTTGCCGGACTCGGCATCGCGATGGACAATTCCCCGGACGGCGTCAAGGAAGCGGCCGATGAGGTGACGTTATCCAACAACGAAGACGGGGTGCATGCGGCACTGATGAAGCATGTGCTTGAGCCGCTAGGAATCGGGCTCGGCGGTTGAAGTGACTTGTGAATGGAAGAATCGCCCGGGCATTCGCTGCCTGTAGCGGAACTCAGATGTCTTATTCGCAGCTTATTCGGCGGAAGCCGATTTGCAGCTCGAATCATGCATCGGGTTCCGCTATTTTTGTTGGGCGGCTGTTTTCCAGTGGAATCACGCAACGGGTTCCTTGGCATGTCCCGTCTGCATTGGTTGACGGCTTGGGCCGGCGCATACTTTTCGCAGCAGGAAGGACATGCTAAGAACGCAACGTGCTAGTCGCTTAACCTAATTCATCTCAGGGAGGGAACCCGAATGAGCAGCGTGATGCTGAGGCCGGACTTGAGGACGGCAGGCGGAGAAGTATGTGACATTGTGTTTAAAAATCGGTTTGTTGGCACGCTGACGGTCGTTTATCGGGAGTCTGCCCGTATAGCCGGCTCTCTGCAGTTGGAGAAGGAAGTTTTGTCGGAACCCGATAAAGAAGAGGTGTTCGAGCGCGTTCACGAGTATGTGCAGGCGTTTATGGATGCGATCGAAGCGACCGCGTGCGAAATCATGGTGACGTACAGCAGCTACGATCATGTCATCGCGACGGAACGCGCGGCGGCTGCGCACAATAACGGGTGGGACGAAGCGGAAGAAGACTTCGATTACGATACGGATTGGGCGGACAGCGACTCGCGGCTGGAGGATGAGGATACGTTCGACCGCGAGGTTTATACGCTGGCCGATTACGAGCTGGTTGTCGTCGGCGAGGATGAAGACACAATCGAATACCACGTTTACGATAAAGACGAGAATTGGATCGCCGAAGCGTTTATGCACACCGATGGGGCCGATATTACCGGCACGGTAAATTGGATGATCGAGCCCGAAGAGAAAGAGCTTGACGTCGTGGCCGATTTGCTGGTGCTGGATTTTGATGAGGATGAAATCGATACGTTCGTCATCCATATGCTTTACGATAATGAAGTGATCGAGACGATCGAGCTGACGCATGAGGATCTATTGGAGGAAAGCGAGCAGGAGTCGAACGAGCTTACCGAATACGGGAAGAAAAGCGACTACTCGATTGTCCTGGCCCGGGACGACGGCGACGTGCTGAGCTACGAAATTTATCAGCAGTCGCGGGGCGGGCTGCCCATCGGAACCGCTACGATCGATATCAGCCAGCGCCAGCTTACCGGTTTTATCGACTTTCGCGAGCCGGGCAGCGAAGGGGACCGGGAGCTGATCGCCACGCTGCTGATGGAGGAGCTTGATAAGGAAAAGGATTATGAAGCCCTCAACTTGTCCATGATGCATAGAAACCGGTTGATCGAAGAAGTGCTGTTCGAAACCGAGACCATTCACTAAAGAGAGGCTTTGCGGGGCTCTCCAACGAACGGGTCCGTCTTTTTAATGTGAAAAGACCGCAGACCGTAAAAATGACGTGCAAATGGGGGACCATTTTGCACGTCATTTTTCGTATACCCGGGTACGTCCGCAGGACTAGGGCCTGCGCAGCCCTTTCGGGTAATGATTCTTGATCTGCGTGCCGGATTGCTTGCCCCAACCGAGCGCGAAGCCTTCGAAGGTGACAAGCGTCCAGCCGCTGCCCGGGGCAGCCGCATCCAGCGTTTCCCCCCGCAAATAGCGCTCGGCTGCGGAGCCGCCGTCCGCTTCCAGGCTGACGGCCGGGATTCCCGACGCCAGCCTGGAAGGCAGCGCCAAGGCGAGCGCGTGCGAAGGCTCGGCGCGGTCCTTCTTCAGCTCGGCAAGGTGAAGCCCGGGCCGCAGTGTCTTCAGGCCGTGCAGCCCGTCGCCGGAGAGCGGGCTGCCCTCTGCGGCGGGAAACCAATAAAGCTGGTTGCCAAACAGCAGCGGCTCGCCGGGGCCGAGCCAGGCTTGCAGCTCGTCGGCCCACGCTGCGCCCCCGATGCTTTCGGCGAGCCGGCGGAACGAGCGAAGCGCGTCTTCTTCCGGTCGCCCGGTTGCGCGCTTGCCTCGGGCCGAACGCTCCTTGCGCCGGGTGATCCCCTGGGCAGCGCTGTACGTTGACGCTGCGGCCTCGGCGCTCGGCTCCGCAAGTTCCAGCAGCGCGACGAAGTGTCCTTCCCCACGCTGCCGGTGCGGCCAGATGCGCTCCATGCGAAGAAGCCGCAGCGCGGGGAACCGGGTCAGCAGCGCTGCGACGGTTTGCTCGTTCTCCTGCTTGTTAAACGTGCACGTGGAGTAAGCGAGCCGCCCGCCCGGCTTCAGCATTGTGACCGCCGCTTGCAAAATATCGAGCTGTCTGGCGGCGCACATGTCCACATGCTGGGGCGACCACTCGCCGATCGCATCCGGATCTTTCCGGAACATGCCTTCGCCCGAACAGGGAGCGTCCACCATCATTTTATCGAAAAAGCGCGGGAATTTCGCCGCGAGCTGCTGCGGCGTCGCGCTGACGACGACGGCGTTGGCGATGCCCATACGCTCCACATTTTCAGAAAGGCTCTTCGCCCGGACCGGGTGGATCTCGTTAGACACGAGCAGCCCTTTGCCCTGCAGCTTGTCCGCGATGTGCGTCGATTTGCCGCCGGGCGCGGCCGCAAGGTCCAGGACGACATCGCCGGGTGCGGGGGCGAGCAGCTCGACGGCGGACATGGCCGACGGCTCCTGAATGTAATACAAGCCGGCCGCATGCAGCGGATGCTTGCCCGGACGGCGGTCCTCCGGATAATAGTAGCCGCTTTCGCACCACGGTACGGGTTCCAGGCCGAAGGCCTCCGTCAGGCTGCGTACCGTTTCTTCACGCGCGGCTCCGATTTTATAGGTGTTCAAACGCAGGCCCTGCGTCCTTGGTTCGCCGTAAGATTGCAAGAACGCCTCCGCTTCGCCGGACAGCAGCCGCCGCATTTGTTCGATGTAAGCTCGGGGTAAATCGACCATATTCGTTTCCTTAACTCCTTTCCATTCGTCGCGAACACATTAGCCTTCATTATACAGCTTTCCCTATATTGTGAGAAGCGAGGCGTGCATGGTATAATAGTTTGATGTTTTTCGGAAAAGGGGGGAATGCGCCGATGGAATACGATTTTCCTAGAAAAGTGCAAATCTTAGGCGAGGACATCCAGAAGAGCGAGCTCAAGTATCACGACCGAGAGGTGCTCGTTTCCAAGGAGTTCACGTTCGACAGCGCCCACCATTTGCATTGCTACGAAGGGAAATGCAAGAGCTTGCACGGCCACACGTACAAGCTGCAGGTCATCATGCGGGGCAAAGTGGACGAGCGCGGCATTACCATCGATTTTGCCGATATAAAGCGGATCGCGAAAGAACGCGTTATTGATAAATTGGATCACCGGTATTTGAACGACGTGCTGCCGCCGATGAACACGACGGCCGAGAACATGGTCGTCTGGATGTACGAGGAGCTGTCCGGCGCCTTGAAGGCGGAAGGCTTGTATCCGGCGGTACGTCTCGAAGAAGTTCGCTTATGGGAGACGCCGACCAGTTTCGCTGCGGTGACGGCCAGGCTGATGGGGGAGGAGTCTTGATGTCTTCACCCGTAATCAAGCTGCCGATGGTGGAAATTTTCGAAACGGTTGAGGGAGAGGGCACGCGTGCCGGATTCCCGACCGTTTTTGTGCGTCTGTTCGGCTGTAATTTGCGCTGCACGTGGTGTGATACGAAGTACAGCTATCCGCCGGCAGAAGCGGAGTTCGTCATGTCGGTCGACGAGATCGTGAGCAAAGCGACGTGCTTCGGCGCGAAGCATCTATGCTTGACCGGCGGCGAGCCGCTGCTCTACGGCGACAAGTCCGCCGCGTTGATTGAGGCGCTGGCCGGGACGGGACGTTACGAGGACATTCATATTGAGACGAACGGGGCGATTGAGCTGGAGCCGTTCATTCGTCGCATCACCTCGCCGAACGTGCGGTATATTATGGACTACAAGCTGCCCGATTCGGGCGAAGAGGATAAGATGGCGACGGCGAATTTCGCACTGCTTCGCAAGCAGGACGAGCTGAAATTCGTCATCGGCAGCGACCGCGATTTCGAAGCGGCCAAGGCGGTGCTGGAGCGTTATCCAACCGCTGCGCTGCCGTTGTTCAGCCCGGTTTGGGAAACGATGCCGCCGGCCAAGCTCGTCGGGCTTATGCTGGAGCACGGCCTGTCGCATGTCAAGCTGAATATGCAGCTGCATAAGATCATTTGGGACCCGGCGGCCCGGGGCGTGTAAGGGAACAGGCATGATTTCTGAAGGAAGAAGGTACGGCTTGATGAAAAAGGCGGTAGTTATTTTAAGCGGAGGTCTCGACAGCACGACGTGCATGGGAATCGCGCGCGAAGCCGGGTATGACGTATATCCGATTACGTTCGATTACGGCCAGCGGCAGCGCCGCGAAATCGAGAACGCAAGGCTCGTTGCGGAATTTTACGGAGTGGCGGATCGGCATAAGGTGATCTCGCTCGGATTTCTGAAGGAGTTCGGCGGCAGCGCTTTGACGGACGATTCGATCGATGTGCCGCCTGCCGGGGAGAGCGGTCCGGTCGAATCGGACATCCCCGTCACGTACGTGCCGGGACGCAACCTGCTGTTCTTGTCCATTGCCACTTCGTATGCGGAGGTAACGGGGGCGGAGGCGATCTACATCGGGGTCAATGCATTGGATTACAGCGGGTATCCCGACTGCCGTCCCGAATTTATCCGCAAGGTGGAGGAAGTTATGGCGCTGGCGACGCGCGTCGGCGTGGAAGGGGTGCCGATCAAGATCGAAACGCCGTTGATCGATTGGACGAAGGCGGAAATTATTCGCCAGGGCGAGCGGCTCGGCGTGCCTTATCACTTGACGACTTCTTGTTACAACGGACAAGAAGAAGCGTGCGGGGAATGCGACAGCTGCCGTCTGCGGTTGAAAGGCTTTGCCGACGCGCAATCGTCCGATCCGATCGCTTACCGGAGCTTGTAAACCCTAACGAAATCGGCGAGAAACCGATCCAGTCCGAAGAAATGCAAGGCTCCGGCGATGCCCCCGGCTTGCGGTTCTTCGGACTTTTTGTCGTATTTGGCTTGCAGCGGCGCGCCTTACCGCATTCAGCGGAATTTCAGGCAGTCTTCAGGCTGCATTCAGATGAGGGGCGTACGATAGCGTTACGAGCCGGGACCCGGCGTACAAGGCGTCCAAGGCGTACAATAAGACAAAAGCCGTCCAAGGCGGCGGTTGAGGAAGGGAAAGCGACTGCGATGCGCGCTCTGAAAGGAATCAAGATTTTACTGGTGGACGATGAACCGAATATTTTACAGTTTCTCGAGCTGGGGCTCGTTAATGAAGGGTTCGAGGTGTTTACGGCGCAGGACGGTTTGACGGCCTTGACGCTCGCCGAAAAGGTTCGGCCGCATGTCGCCGTTCTCGATGTGATGATGCCGGGCATGGATGGGTTCGAGGTATGCCGTCTGCTGAAGCAGGAGGAACAGATAGCCGTCATCATGCTGACCGCAAAAGAAGAAGTGAACGATCGGGTCAAAGGGCTGACGCTCGGCGCGGATGACTACATGAGCAAGCCGTTCAGCTTTGACGAGCTGCTGGCCCGCATTCAAGCCCGCGTCCGCAACCAGTTTCCGCATCTGTTGGGAGAGGTCCGGATCGGACCCTTCAAAATCGATGACCGCCGCAAGGAAATCAGCTATCGGGAGCGGGTGCTCGAGCTCTCGCCGACGGAATACGATCTGCTTCACTTTCTGGTCATCAACAAAGGGATCGTGCTGAGTAAAGCCGTCATCCTGGACAAAGTATGGGGCTACGATTTCGGCGGGGAAGAGAACATCGTGGAAGTGTATATCCGTTCGCTGCGGGATAAGTTGAACGACAAGGAGCATCGTTTAATTCGAACGCTGCGCGGTGCGGGCTACCGGGTTGACTTGTCATGAGCGCCGCGCGAAGCCTGAAGGGAGCGCTGCATCCCCATTCGCTGCGCTTCCAGCTGCTTTCGCGGTCGCTTATGATTCTCGCCGCGATTTTGCTGCTGATCGGCGGTCTGCAATACTTGCTGATGCAGCAGTTTCTGTACCGCAATCAAGCGATGACCATTCAAAGCCAAATCCTGACGATGCCTCACGATATGTGGATGCCCGGCGGTGGCGGACGGATGCCGCGGAAGGACGAGGTTGCGCTGCCCGGCCGACCGATGTCGAACGGGACGATTGCCGGGGTGAAGCTTGCTTTCATCGACGCAAACGGCGGCTTTACGGTGATTAAAGGAGACGAAACGTCTGCATCGGACACGGAGGGAGACGACGGCACGACCGGCAGGCGAGAAACCGCCGCCGAGAGCATCCCGCGCCTGGCCCCCCAGGACTATAGCGATGCGTTAGACAATAAGAGTGAAGTCGACTACCGGATCGTTCGCGGTGCGAACGGGGAGAAGCAGATGGTCGTCCTGCAGCCGGTGAACGCCCGCGGCCGCCTGCAGGGCGTCGTGCAGGCAAGCATCGGGACGCGGTTCCTGGACGAAGTGCTGTTCAGCCAGCTGCTGACTTTCCTCGGGCTCGCCGCGATCGCCTTATTGTTCGGGCTCGTGACCTACTTGCCCGTACTGAAACGAACGCTTGTGCCGCTGAACAATATCATGCGTACGGTGGAGCAAATCGACGCCGGCCAGCTGGCCCAGCGGCTGCCGACCGGACAAGGGCAGGCCGAGATCGACCGGCTGTCCTATTCGTTCAACGGGATGCTGCAGCGGCTGGAGACGTCTTTCCTTGCCGAGCAGGAGGCGAAGGAGAAGATGCGCCGTTTCGTCGCGGACGCGTCTCATGAGCTGCGTACGCCGCTGACGTCGATTCACGGCTTCCTCGAAGTCTTGATCCGCGGCGCTGCGCAGCATCCGCAGCAGCTTGACCGGGCGCTGCGCAGCATGCTCAGCGAGTCGGAGCGCATCAACAAGCTGGTCGCCGACTTGCTGCTGCTTGCTAGACTTGACCGGACGCCCGAGGTAGAATGGACCGAGGGGCTGCTGGACCGGACCGTTTTGGAAATGGAGCCGCAGCTTCGGCTGTTAGCCGGCGAACGGACGCTTCGCTTGTCGATTACACCGGAAGTGAAGGCCGTGTTCGATCGCGATAAAATCAAACAGGTGCTGCTTAATTTGTTTCACAATGCGGTGCAGCATACGGATCCCGAGCAGGGGCGGATTGCAGTCGAGCTGACGCTTGAGCGCAGCGGCTGCGTGCTGCACGTCAGCGATAACGGCGCGGGCATACCGGAGGAACAGCTGCCTCATGTGTTCGACCGGTTTTACCGGGTCGATTCGGCGCGTTCCCGCGCGCAGGGCGGAGCCGGACTCGGCTTGTCGATCACGAAGTCGATCGTCGACCTGCACGGGGGAACCATTGAGGTCGAGAGCGTCGAAGGCGAGGGGACGTCATTCCGCATTCATCTGCCGCTTCACCCGCCGGGAGCCGTTGCGGATTCAGGAGCTTAACCGGTTTGCCGCTTAAGATCGTCCATGGAGGCCTACGGATGGAAGATTTGAACTGGATCATTCTGAAGGAACTGTACAGGCAAAAAAACATTACGAAAACGGCCGAAAGCTTATTCATATCCCAGCCGTCGCTGACGAATCGCCTGCGGCAAATCGAGAAGGAATTCGGCGTGCTGATTGTGCACCGGGGCCGGCGCGGGGTGCATTTTACTCCGGAAGGCGAATATTTGGCCAAGTGTGCCGACGAGATGATCACCCGTCTACGCAAGATCAAAGATCATGTGCTGAACATGGAGAATCAGGTCGTCGGCACGCTGCGGCTGGCGGTCACGAATCTGATCACGCGCAAGACGCTGCCGAGGCTGCTGAAGCTTTTTAAGGACCGGTATCCGAGCGTAGAGTTCAAGGTAATGACCGGCTGGAGCAAAGACGTGTTTCACCTCATATACAACCAGGAGGTGCACGTGGGCTTCGTACGCGGCGAATACGCATGGCCCGGTCAGAAGTATTTGCTGTCGGAAGAGGCGATCTGCATCGCCTCCAAGGAGGAGCTGCAGCTCGAGCGTCTTCCGTATTTGTCGCGCATCGATTACCAGACGGACCCGCTGTTCAAGTCGCTGATCGACAAGTGGTGGACCGAGCATTATACACAGCCGCCCTATATAGGCATGGAGGTCGACAAATCCGAAACATGCCGCGAAATGCTGCTGAACGGACTCGGCTACGCAATCCTGCCGCACTCCGTCCTCGGCGATGCGGAAGGCTTGTTCAAGCAGGACCTGCTTGACGCCGAAGGGCAGCCGATCGTGCGGCGCACATGGATGTATTATCACGAAGAGACGTTGGAGCTGAACCTGGTCCGCACGTTCGTCGAGTTCGTGAAAGCGCTGGATCTGAAGGAAGGGCTTTAGCCTGAGCCTGACCCCGAGGCGGCAGCTATTCGTTTTGGCTATGGCTGACGATACGCAATCCGTATTTTCACTGGACCCATTGGTAGATTACAATAGGGGCATACTCCTAGAAGAACGGATGATTGGACATGACGTTACGAGTGATATTGCTGATTGCGCTTTGCTTTCACACGATGATCTACTTGACGAGGCCGCTTATTACGCTCTATGCGTCCGAATTGGGCGCCGGGACGATGGATATCGGCCTGCTGACCGCCGCTTATGCGATTTTGCCGCTGGCGTTCGCGATTCGCGCGGGCAAGGTGGCGGATCTCGTCGGCGACAGGCTGCCGATTGTGCTCGGGTCGCTCGGAGCGACGATCGGCGTGGCGCTGCCGTATTTGTTTCCTTCGATGGCGGCGTTGTATGCGTCGCAAGCCTTGGTCGGCATTTCGCACGTCTTCATTACGGTGTCGCTGCAGAACGTGCTCGGCAATGCGGCGACCAAGGAAACGCGCGACCAGGTCTTCGGCATTTTCAGCATGTTCGTGGCGATGGGATCTTTCGTCGGGCCGGTTATCGGCGGTTACTTGGCCGAGCACTTCTCTTACGGGGTCGCCTTTATGACCGCAGGCTTCGTCGGTTTGCTGCCGCTCAGCCTGTCATTCCTGATCCCGGTCATCGTTGGCAGGAAAGCGCCGGCTACAGAGGCGGAGCCCGCCGAAAGCGCAAGCTCGCTTCAGCTGCTGAAAATTCCGGTACTGCGCAAGGCGCTGGCTTCCAGCGCGCTCGTCTTGTATTCGAAAGACATCTTCATCGCCTATTTTCCGTTATTTGCGGCGGGGGCAGGCGTTTCCGAATCGAGCATCGGCTGGATCATTGCCGTACAAGGATTGGCCATGGTATTCGTACGCATGCTGCTGGGAAGAATGACGGGCAAATTCGGCCGCGACCGCGTGCTGCTGTCGTCTATTTTTGTGGCGGGGCTGTCGTTTATACTTGTTCCGTTCGCCGGTCATGTATACTTATTCGGCGTGCTCAGCGCGATGATGGGCCTCGGCCTTGGCTGCGGACAGCCGCTGTCGATGACGACGACTTACAATGCTTCGCCGAAGACGAGAACCGGCGAAGTGCTCGGACTGCGTCTGGCCTCCAACCGGTTGTCGCAGCTGCTGGCGCCGATGTTCTTCGGGCTTGTCGGCAATTCGGTCGGCCTGCTGTCGGTTTTTTATGTGAGCGGCGCGTTTCTGATCGGCGGCGCCTTCCTGACCCGCGCGAAGCCGGGCGAGGAGCCGGAGGCGACAGGAGCGTAAGCCATGCGCCGCTATGCATAGCGGAACGGCATTATCTTATAATGAGGCAATTTTCTATTTTTCAGAAGAAAGGGAGCCTTTTCCTTCTAAATGCGACAAGTCCGACGGCGCCGGAAATCCCGGTCGTCCGTCGGACTTGTTTGGTTGCCGTGCCAGCCGCCCGTTTCGGGACGGTCAGCCGTTCGAGTCCGTCTCCGGCTCTTGAAGCCGCTTGTCCCGCCAGAACATGACGGTCAGCATTCGCTCAATCCAATCTTTATCGAGCTCGGTTAATTCAATGCCGTCAAAGATCAGATCGTTCTCCTGCAAAAAGCGCCGCAGATTAACGCGCGGTCGGCCGATGGCAGCGGGTTGTCCATCCGGTGCCGTCGGCTCGGGCTTATCCAAGTAACCGGCGATTTTCATGAGCTCGGTGTAGGGCGTATTTAACCCTTCGGACAGCTTCATCAGCACGTCGGGGGAAGGGACGCCCCGATTGCCGTTCTCCATCTGCGAAATATAGGCGGCGGACACCCCTGAGCGATCGGCCAACTCGCGGATTGTAAACCCTTTTAATTTGCGCATATCTTTCAATTGTTCATAAAAAGGCATGAAGGACACCTACAGTACGGGTAGAATAAATAGGATGAAACGGAAGGTAAATGTTGGTTAACATTCTCATATTAACAGTAAACTTTCGGCAGCACAATGGCAGGTATCGTTAAGGGGCGGGACAACAGGGGAACGGAGAGGAGGAGCAGGCGGCTAAAAAAAAGAGCGCTGCAAGCGCTCTGTCACCGCGGACCGGGGAAGACTTGCAGCGGCTTGCCTTCTTTATAATAAAGCTCCGGCGATAATAGAATGAAAAAAATATGCACGTTGCGATAGTCATGGGCGAACAGCAAATCGTGGATGGCGGCCGCAAGCTCGTCGTGAAGGCGCTGCGCCCGGGGAAACATCATAATTTCAACGGACAATGGCGTATTCGTAATTTGCAGCACTTGAAGCAGCTCGAGTTTTACCTTTTCTTTCGGAATGTCTACGATCGAGGCAAATTGATCGACAACTGCAGGGGCTATTTGTTCGACGAACGGGGCAGGGAAACCTTTGAAGCGTAAATACGGCATTTTAATCCCTTCATTTCGTATGGTATAGGCGGTTGCAGCGATATGTCCTATCTTTGTGATTTTAATCACAAGAAACGAGGTTGTCAATCCTCTGACCGATGCAGCGGCAGCTTTTATTCAAAAAATACTCGGTGCTCCCCGCTCGCCCGCATGTTAACAAATGTAAAAATATTTTGTTGCACAAGTGAATAATGGTGGTATAATGGAAAATAAACAGGAAGATCTTGGGGGAGATGGAAATGCGGATCATTGCGAGAACGAATGCGGTTGTGAAAGCGCGGATCGTGAAAGGCTTGACTCAGCGCCAGCTGGCGGAGCGTTCCGGATTAAGCTATGCCTATGTCAGTTTGTTGGAGCGATCGATGAAGACGGTAGGTCCCGGTACGGCGAAGAAGTTGAGCGAGGTGCTGGAGCGGCCGATGGAGGAGCTGTTTCAGATCGAATGAGCGTCATGTCGATACGGCGGCAAGCTGAGCGATGCCGGGATCGGGCTGGCGCGCCCGTCGCCGGGTGCGATCGGATCGTATTCTCGCTGCCGCCGCTCATGTATTCGCTGCCGGACTCGTCCGGCTATCGTTTTCTCATTTCAAAAAACTCGCATAGCGCTCGCTGGTGATAAGCGACGTCGCTGACTCCGGATTGCAGAACGACGGTCTCCTCGGTGAAACGAACGACAATCCCGCCCGAATCGACGATATGGTCGTCTTGAAACACGCGTATGGGCACCTGGCGTTCCTGCGCCTCTTTGAAATCCTGATCGGTCGTTAAACGACGATTGTGAGCCATATCTAAGTTCCTCCTACGGTTCGGTTACTCCCACCCGACCACTTTGTTTTTGCCGCTTGTTTTTGCTTTGTACATGGCTTCGTCGGCCTGCTTGACGAGCTCGTCCGGGCCGACACCCTTTTTCAACCGGCTGTAGCCCATGCTGACCGTCACGATCGTTTCCGCCTCGACGCGCGAGCGGATTTGTTCGGCTAATGCGCCGGCGCTGGCGTCGGGATCGGTGATCAGCACAACCATCTCCTCGCCGCCGTACCGGCCGCAAATCCCGGCTTCGTCGGTTTCCTCCCGAACGATCTGCGCAACTTGCTTCAGCACTTGATCGCCCATATGGTGCCCCTTCGTATCGTTCAGCTTCTTGAAATTATCGATATCGCTGAAAATGACCGATACAGGCATCCGCTGTTGAACCGCTTGGTGGACCCGGTTTTGGAAATATTTGCGATTATACAGCCGGGTTAGCCCGTCTGTAATCGAAGACATATAAATCGCCTGCATCAGCTCGATAACCCGCTCGAATATAAACAAGAACAAGATCGAATGCAGCACGAACGGAAGCGTTTGCTCCAGCAACCGCAGGGCGGGCTGATTGGCGTCGAAAAGGTACAGGTTTGCCATATGCACTGTATGCGTGACGAAATAAACGGTCAGTATCGCCTGGTATTTGCCGTTCTGTCCGATGCGCGGATTCACGAGCAGGAAGCTTAAGAACAACAGCACAAACAAGTACAGCTCCAAACCGAGCGGACGCAGCAGCCGGGAGTTATCGTCGCCGCTCTGGAGCCAATTGGGCGCAAGCCAATACGTAAGGGAAACGGCCGCGGTCGCCAGCACAAAAAACATAAACGTGACGATGTCCCTCTTGCGCGTCGGATTGTATAATTGGTAGATTCCGATATTGATCATCACGAAGGCGAGCACCTTCAGAAGAAGCGCCGCGAAGGCTTCCACGTCGCTCATTTGCGGACTGAAGGCTTTGGCGATCAATTGTCCGTATTGAATCAGCACAATGCCGAGCGCGACAATCATCGAGAAGTAGCCGATCTTCCGGCGGGAGAGCAGCAGGCGGATCGAGACGAGCAGGGTCATTGCGATGATGACCGTCAGCATAGAGTAAAGCCAGACCGTGCCGGTCGGTCCGAATAATACGTCGGATAACGTAATACTGTCCATAAATTCGTGTATATGCCTCCGTCTCAACCTTAAGGTGACTCCCATTATACCAAACGTACATTCGATTAGGGAAGTCTTGTCGTATGTTTTCATACCTGTTAGGATGGTAGGTAGGGAACAAGCCTACAACTTTGGGGAGACCGGGGGTTTATTTTTCATGCGAGTGCTTCAAGCTTTGTTTTTTCCGCCGGAGCAGCCGGGCGGGGTTTCTTCCATGGTTCCGTTCATGCTGGACCGGTTCAATAAGCGGGGATGGGAGATGGAACTGTTCTCGCTGCCTAAGCGCATCCGCGGTAAAGGCACGGAGGAAGTTCGTTTCTCGACCTTCGATTGGACGGTTTACGCGGGTAATCCCATTGTTGACAAGTATATTCAAACCTATAAAGATTACGTCTGGTGGACGAAGCTGCGGATTCAGAAGTCGTTCGACTTGATTCACGCGCATCATCCGATCGCCGGCCTCGTCATGAAACAAGTGTTCCCGGAAACGCCGCTCATCATGACGGTGCATTCCAGTTACGAGAAAGAGCTGATCCTGAACGGGAAAATTGCGGAAAATGGACCGGAGCACGCCTTCCTGACTTCGATTTACCGGGAGCTCGAGGAACGTGCGGACCAATTGATCACGGTGTCCAATTCGTTTAAACATTATATGGCCGATTACCTCCAGGAACCGGAGCGTGTCGGGGTCATTCCGAACGGTTTCGACGAGAAGCGGTTTCGTCCCGTACAGCACGAGAACAAGGTGCCGCAGCTGATCTCGGTCTGCCGTCTCGTGCCTGCCAAAGGGCTCGATACGCTGCTGTACGCTTGTGCCGAGCTGAAGCAAAAGGGTCACAAGTTCGTGCTTCATCTGATCGGTGACGGGCCGATTCGTCAAGAGCTGGAGGAATTGGCGGTTAAGCTGGATATATACGAGGAAACGATTTTTTACGGGTATATTTTACATCCGGAAGATTTCATGCCGTTCTTTGACGTGTTTGTGCTTCCGTCACGCGCCGAATCGTTCGGTTCCGTATTTGCGGAAGCCGCGCTGTGCGGATTGGCCGTCGTCGGCACGGATGTCGGAGGGATCGGCGAACAGATCGAACACGGCACCAACGGACTGCTTGTGCCCGTTGATGACGTACCGGCGCTGGCGGCCGCGCTGGAGAAGGTCATCGGCGATCCGATGTATCGATACCAGCTTTCGCGGATCGCGCTGGAGAAGGCGCTTAAAGCGTATTCCATGACGCGTGTCGTGCAGCAGCTGCGAGCTGTGTACCGGTCTTATAAGAATGAATAAGTGAAAAGGAAGCGGGAGCCCGTGCTTTGGGAGAAGCGGCTTCCGCTTTTTTGGCTTTTACAAGCAGGGATAAAAGAAAGGAAGGGATGGACATGCGGTCCTTCCGATTTATACATGCCGCGGATTTGCATTTGGATTGTCCTTTTAAAGGGTTGACCGGTTTACCGGAGCGGCTGCGCAGCGATATTCGGGACTCGACATTCGCCGCCTTGGACCGGCTGGTCGAGCTTGCGCTTCGAGAGCGGGTCCACTTTGTTTTGTTTGCCGGCGATATCTATGAGGCCAAAGATCGTTCGCTGCGCGCCCAGCTTCGCTTTCAACAGGCGCTGGAAGCTTTGGCGGCCGCAGGCATACCGGCCTTCATTATTCACGGCAACCACGATCCGCTGCTGGAAGGGTATACGGCTAAGCTGAGGCTGCCGGGTGGCGTCCGCGTATTCGGCTGCGAAGCGGTGGAAAGCGCTTTGGTTTATGCGGAGGACGGGCAGCCGCTGGCGCGAATCTCCGGCATTTCGTTCGACCGGGCGGCGGTGACCGATAATTTGACCCCCGGCTATGCCAACTGGGGGGACGGACTGTTTCATATCGGACTGTTACATACGAATGTGGACGGCGACGGGGAGCACGGCAATTACGCGCCCTGCCGTTTGGCCGATCTGCTTGGGCGGGGCGTCGATTATTGGGCGCTTGGCCATATCCATACGCGGCGTATTCTTCACGAGCGGCCTTGGGTCGTTTACCCGGGCAACGTGCAGGGCCGTCATATCCGGGAAACCGGGGCGCGCGGCTGTTATGTCGTGCGCGTGTCCGAGCAGGGGGAGGCGGAGCCGACGTTCCATGCGCTTGACGTATGGCGATGGGAGGAAGGCGAGGTGCCGATCGAGGGCTTGGATTCGGAACAACAGCTGAAGGAAGCGTTGGAGGACGCTTTGTTTGCTGCGCGCGAACGGAGCGAGGGACGTTCGGCGATCGTTCGGTTGACGCTGACCGGCCGGGGTCCGATGCACGCGGTGCTGAGAAGAGCAGGCGCCTTGGCGGAGCTCGCCTCGATGCTGCGCGAGCAGGCGGGAGACAGCTGGCTCGAAAGCTTGACGGATCGAACGGGAGCTCCGGTAGATCCCGAGAAGCTTGCGGCGCAGTCCGGCTTTCTGGGCGAGCTGCTTCGGCTTTCGCGCGAGACGGCCGGCGACCGCGAACGTTTCGACGTCTTCGCGAAGGAAGCGCTTGGTCCGCTCGCCGCACATCCGGCGCTTGCGTCGATGTGGACCGATTGTACGGAAGAAGAACGCCAGGCGATGATGAAAGAAGCGGAAGAGCTGGCGATCGATCTGCTGGCATCCGGGGCGGAAACGGGGTGGAACGGATGATCCTCGAACGGATAGACATTCAGGCATACGGCTCCTTGCGTGAAGTAACGCTTCACACCGACCGGCCGGTGACGCTCGTCTACGGTCCGAACGAAGCGGGCAAAAGCACGGTGCTGGAATTTATTCGCACGGTGCTGTTCGGATTTACGACCCGCGGCGGCACGACCCGCTATGCGCCGGATCCGGCCGTCATCCAGGGCGGGGCGTTGACGGTGCGGGACGCCGCCGGGCGCCGCATTCGGGTGGAACGCTGGGACCGTTCGGCGGACGGGCGCGGCAAAACGCCGGCCGCCGGCGCAGTCAAGGTCGTTTTCCCGGACGGGACGACCGGCGGGGAAACGGAATTGGCGGCGTTGGTCGGAGGCCTGACTCCGGAGCTGTTCCGCCAGTTATTCGCCTTCGGGTTATCGGAGCTGCAGGAGCTGGGCACTTTGCAGTCCGATGAAGTGAGCGGCTTTCTGTACAGCGCGGGTCTCGGCCTCAGCGGCACGGCGATTCAAGCCGCGCAGAAGAAGCTGACGCAGGAGCTGGAGCAGCTTTACCGGCCGCGCGGCCGGACGCCGCTCGTGAATCAAGCGCTGCGGGAGCTTGCGGCGGTGGAAGAGCGGCTGCGGGCGAGCCGGTCGGAAGCCGAATCATACCGGCTGCTGGTGGAAGAAGGGGCACGGTTAACGGAACGGTGCGGCGTCTTGGAGGCGGAGCTGGAGCGCCTGCAGCGGGAAGCGGGGGAACTCGACCGCAGCCGCCAGGCGCTGCAATTCGCGCGCCGTCTGGAGGAAGTGGAGCGTGAGCTTGCGGCGCTGCCGGGGTCGCTCGACGAGGTGCCGGAGGACGCCGTTCTGCGGGAGGAAGCGTTCGAAGCGGAGCTCGAGCGGTTGACGACCGAGCTGGATGCGGTGACTTTGGCTGCGAACGAAGCGGAAGCGAAGCTGGCCTCGCTGGAGAGCGGGCGGGAGCGGCGTGAAGCGATACTCGCCCGGCAAGCGGAGCTGGAGTCGCTGCTCGATCGGCTCGCCGCCTACGAGGAAGGCAAGCGCCAGCTGGCCGAAGCGGAGGCGGAGGAAGAACAGCTGGGCCTCGGCCTGGAGCGGTTATTGCGGCGGATCGGGCCGGGTTGGTCGATCGAAACGCTGGATCGTCTGCCTTCGACGGTGATGCTTCGCGAGCAGGCAGCGGGCTTTCGCGACGAGTGGCGCGCGTGGCAGCACGAAGACGCGCTGCTTGCGGCGGAGATTCGGCGCTTGGAAGGAGAGACGGCGGTTTCGAATGAGGCTTCGGCCCGGGATGGCGTTGAGCCGCCGAACCCGTTCGCGGGCGGGGAGACGGCAGCATCAGCGCTGGAGCGGGTGAAAACGGCACGACGCTTGTTCGGCGAGTGGAAAGACGCCCAGCGGGAGATTCGTTACGCGGAGCAGCGGTTGCGCGATTTGGAGCGGCTCGGACAAGGGGCGGCTCCTGACGGCGAGGCTGCCGGCTCGGGCGCGTCCGGGGTCCCCGTGATCGGCGTTTACGCGCTGACGCTGGCGCTGCCTGCCGCGCTGCTGCTGTTCCGCGAGACGACGGCAGCGGGCGTCGCTTTCGTCCTGCTGCTCGGCGCAAGCGTCTGGTTGACGCTCGGGCGCCGCGGATCGCGTAAGCCGGAGCGGCTTTCCGGCCGGCGGGGCCGCCCGTATGCCCCGGCGGAGTACGCCGCGGAGACGGGCCTCGCGCCGCTTGAGGCGCATGCCGCTGCGCTTGCGGCGAAGCTGGCCGCGGAGCTCGGCCGCCTCGCGCGGCTGGGCCTCGCGCTGGGCGAGGCGGAAACGGCCGCGGCCGGTGCGGGCGCAAGCGGCGCCGGCGCAGCGGGCGGGCTGCCGCTGCCGCCGGAGGACATCGAGCCTTGGCTCGATGCCCTCGAGAGGCAGCTCCGCGCCCGCGAAGCGCGGCTGGCCGGCCGCCAGGCCGCCGGCGAGCGGCTCGCGGCCCTGCGCGCGCAGCGCGAGCGCCACGCCCGTGCGGGCGAGCCGCTCGCTGCGCGCTGGCGCGCCTGGCTGCGCGAGCAGGCGCTGCCGGAGGCCGCGAGCGCCGAGGCCGCGCTGGAGCTGCTGCAGCTGGCCGAGACGGCGCTCGGCGAGCTGCAGCGGCTGCGGCGCGTATGCGCCCGGCGCGACGCGCTGGGCCGCGCGGCGGACAGCTTCGCCGCGGAGGCGGCCGCGCTGCTCGGGAGCCCGGACGCCGCGCGCGAGCCGGGCGCAGCGTTGAAGGCGCGGCAGGCTGAAGCGGGCCGCGCCCTGGAGCGCGAGCGGGAGGCGGAGGCGGGCCGCCGGCAGCTCGAGGAGCTGCGGCGCGCGCGCACGCTGCTCGAGCAGCAGCAGGCGCGCGTCAGGGAGCGCCGCCGCGAGCTGTACCGCGCCGCCGGCGCCGATAGCGGCGAAGCGCTGCGCCGGCTGGTGCGTCAGGCGCTGCGCCGCCGTGAGCTGCTGGGCGAGCGGCGGCAGGAGGCGACCGCGCTGCGCACGCTGCTCGGCGAGGCGTGGGAGCCGGCGCTGGAGCCGCTGCGGAACCGCAGCGAGCACGAGCTCGAGGCGGAGGCGGCCGCGCTCGGGGAAGCGATCGGCGACCTCCGCCGTCGCCTGGAGGAAACGCGCGAAGCGCGGAGCCGCGCACGCTTCGAGCAGGAGCGGCTGGCCGACGGCCGCGCGCATGCGGACATGCTTCAGCTTGCGGAGGAGCGCCGCGCCGAACTGGCGCAGCTGACCAAGCGCTGGGCGGTCCATGCGCTGTGCAGCCAATTGATCGTGCAGACGAAACGTTTGTTCGAGCACGACAAACAGCCCTTCGTGATGCAAAGGGCTTCGCAGGATTTTGCTTTTATAACCGAAGGCCGGTTTGAACGCATGCTTGCTCCGATCGGCGAGCAGCGTGTCATAGCCCAGCGGCAGGACGGACAGCTCGTCGAGACGTCGCGCCTCAGCCGGGGGACGGCCGAGCAAATGTACGTGTGCATTCGCTTCGCGCTCGCCGACGAATATGCGGCGAATGGCGTACGCATGCCGCTCGTTATGGACGATTTGTTCGTCAATTTCGACGACGACCGGCTCGCGCGAAGCTTGGACCTGCTGCAGCGCGTCTCGGAACGGGGGCAGCTTCTGCTGTTCACGTGCCATCGGCATGTGGTTGACGCTTATACCGCGCGCTTTACGGCCGATTCGGTCGTCCGACTAAACCGATAACGCAAGCTGTAAGGCGATCCTATAGAAATAGCGGAACGATGATGAACGATTGCGGCTAGCCGTCCGTGACGGGGAGGCGGCAAGGAAGATCAAAGTTCCGCTACGGTTCGTTGGCTCGGTTAGAAGCTTCTGAATGGATTCGGTTTGAAGCTCTGAATGAGTTCGGTTTGAAGCTAGGAAAGAAGTTTAAGGAGCACAATCCCCGTTAACCCGATCATCAAACCGGCCGATTCGAGCCGGGTGAATTTTTCCTTCAGCACAAAGCGCGCGTACAGCATGACCAGCACGACATTGGCGGCCATCACGGCCGACACGAGCCCGGTCGTCCCGAGCTTGAAGGCAGGCATGGCGAGCATCATGCCGCTGGCGTTCGTGATGCCGACAGTCATGCCCCAGAGCAGCGTCCGGCGCCAAGTCCACGGCTTGGCCGCAGCCGGGCCGGATCCGCTTGAAGCGGCGGACCCATCGGTCCGGTTGACCGGCTCGCCGCCGTCCTTCGCGTCCGTAGACGCATTCCCCTGCGCATCCGCCGCTCCGCGTCCGCTCGCGCCAGCGCTTGCTGCCGCTGTCTCGTTCCGCGCCTGCCGGACCATATCCGCTGCATGTAACGCTTGGCCCCGCTGCCGCAGCCAGATGAAGCAGAACAGAATGCCGCCGGTGGCATACATGACGACCAGGGTCGGGAAGGTCGCAGCGCCCAGCAGCGTCGCCTGCTTGGTGAAAAAATCCGTCAAGCCGAAGAAGAGCATCGTCAGCACACCCCATTGCGCGCCCTGCAGGTTGCGCAGCGACAGGTCATTCGAGTAACGGACCATCAGGAGGCCCGACATAATAACGACAAAGGCCAGGAGCTGCCATACACTCAGGCGTTCTCCCCAGACGGCGAACGCCAACAGCGCGACGACAACCGGCGGAAGGCCGGTAAACATGGCCATGAGCGACATTTTGCCGACGGCAAACCCTTTATACATGGCCGCGTTCGAGATGAACGAGAACAGCCCCATTAACGCTCCCAGCCCTACGGCCGGGGTCCAGGGCGCCCGCAGCGCAAGCGCCGCTGCGAGCGTAATCCATGTGCCCGATAAATACACTCCGAACAACATCAGGTTGCGGTCGAGCGGACGCTTGGACGTCCATTGATATAAAATGCCTCTTAAACCGAAGCAGGCGGCCGCAGCCGCCGCTAGTACAAACCACATGATGCTCCAATCTCCTCCGAAATTGTCTCTGCTCGGGAACCTTGAGTCCCTACTCTTCCTCGTAGATCATCTTTACGGTCATGCCGCCGTCGATCACGAGGTTTTGCCCGGTAATGAAGCCTGCGCTGTCGCCCGCCAAATACAAGCATGCAGCGGCGACGTCCTCGGGCTTGCCGACACGCCCGACCGGGTGCTGCAAGCGGTCCCGCTCGGAATGAACCGGCGTACGGCGCTCGGACGTCTTCTGCCAGTCGGCCGTTTCGATCCAGCCGGGGCTGATCGCGTTGACGCGAATGCCGTAAGGGCCCAAGCTGACCGCCATCGCGTGAGTGAGCGCGAGCAAGCCGCCCTTGGAAGCGGCGTAAGCCTCGGTGTTCGGCTCGGACATCAAGCCGCGCGTCGAAGCCATATGGATGATCGCGCCCGAGCCCTGGCGTTTCATCAGCTTTGCGGCAAGCTGCGAGCAGGCGAAAGCGCCGCGCAAATTAACGCCGAGCACCTCGTCGAACGAGGCGAGCGGCAGCTCCAGCATAGGCGCGTTCCGTGCAATGCCCGCATTGTTGATCAGTACGTCGATATGGCCCAGCTCCGACTCTATCCATAAAAACCATCGCTCGACATCGCTTTCTTTACCCACGTCGACCTGCATGAAGTAGCCTTCATGTCCTCGCTCGCGCAGCTCCTGAATCGCTTCCGCGCCGGCCTCCGGGTCGACATCGGCGATGCACACTTCATAACCCTTGTCTGCGAACGCCAGCGCGATCGCTTTCCCGATACCTTGCGCACCCCCGGTTATTGCGGCTTTTTTCGACATGATCATTCCCTCCAGTTCGCATACCATTGCATTTTTCCCAACATATCGACTACTATTACAATAGCACAAATGAACCGGAGGTGCTTCCTCATATGGAGACGGAGAACCGAACCCCGCGTGAAATGACCTATCAGGTCGGCTGGAAGCGCGGAAAAATCAAGCATTCGCCGGAATGCGGAACGTCGGACGCGCCGCTCGTCCCCGGTCCCCCCCTTCAGCGCTGGAACCAGGCCGTCTTATGGCGCAAAGCCCGTGTACCGGGCGGCAGCGGGCTGCTGCTTGGCGGTTTGTTCGCGCTGCCGGCCGCTTTGTTTGCTTTATTTGTATGGGCGGTTTATGAGCTTGCCCGATATTCATAAATGATCCGCATAGGGGGTGGAACGCATGATGACGTTACTTGCCGTAATCGGCGGCGTGCTAGGGCTTGCCGCGACCGGTTCGGCGTTTCTTTTCATTTGGATGATTTACAGCAAGCCGGCCGACAAGTCGGGGGCCGGCCTTGACCCTCAGCCCGAGGCTGCTGTTCAAGCCGAAGGGGCGCTATCCCCGGAGGCGGTTGGAGACGCGAAGCCTCGTACCGCTGCTTCGCTGTTCAGACAGGCGGCGCCGCAGCTGCTGCAATGGACGTTTTTCGATTATGTGCTGCTTGCGCTGTTCCTGATCGGCAGCTTGTTTCTATTCACGGATTTGGTTGCCGTGCTGCGCGATTCGGCATCATACCCGCCGTATCATTACGGCTATTTGCTGTGCGGCTTCGTCTTTACGTTCGCCGCCGCCTTGATGCTGCTGCTTCGGCTGGCGCTCGTCCTGGCGCTAGCTCGGGGGGCGCAGCGGCTCGCTGGGGCGGATCATCATCAGCACGAGCCAAACCATGCTGAGCATGCCAAATAACGGATAAAGCGACGAGATCAGCGTTTTGAAGCCGATTTGGCTAATGGCATAGCTGAAGACAAGCACGCCGGGCAGCACAATTTGGTAGGACCAGCGGAAGCGCTGCTCGATCTGCAGACAAAGGCCGTATACATCGGCTAATAAGGTCGTGAATATTTCTCCGTAAATGACGAACAAAAACAGCCACTGAAGGAGTCCTCCTACACGTTGAATAAGTTGTCCCATCGGAATGTCGAACTGCAGAATGCCCGGCATTTGCGAAGACAATGCGAAATGCGCCGCCATCAGCATGAACCCGATCGTCACGCCTCCGAGCACGCCGCCCCAAATGAGCGCCTGACGATCCTTTACTTTCACCCCGAGCGGAACGAGCACCGCCTGAGACATGGTCAAGTTAAAGGCCGCGTACAGAAACGGCGCCATCCAGATGCGCAGCGTCGAATAATCCGATTCGAGCCGCAGCCAGTTGGCGGCACCGGGGGTATCCAGGGCATTCCATACGACCAGGATGCTGAATACGGCCATCAGGGGCACGACAACGGAATTGACCGCCATAATGGCGTCCATTCCCCGGACCAGCAGCACGTAGGCGGCGGTCAGCGTGAAGATGAGTCCGAACTGATAAGGCAGGTCGAGCTGCTCCGAGAATACGGAGCCCGCGCCGGCCAGCATGACCGTACTGACTCCCAATAACGACACCATCGTCAACAAGCTGACGGCGTTGCCGATCCGTTTGCCGAAGAGCACGCGATTCAAATCTTCGTACGATTTGGCGTTCATCGCGCCGGCCATCAGCATCAGCTTGATGCCGAGCCATGTGAACAGCAGGGTGGCAATCCCGATCGTGATCGTTGCCATCCAACCGTATCGGGTGAAAAACTGTAAGATTTCTTGGCCGGAGGCGAATCCGGCACCGACGACGGTGCCGATATAGGTGAAGCTGACCTGCAAGATGCTTCCCCATTTTTTCATAGGGTACGCATAACCTCCTTAGGTAAGGCTTGTTTACTATAACTTATGAAAACAGATGGGTCCTGATGACTGAATTATCTATTGGGAATTGGACAAGTTTCTGATACAATATTTAATGGCTTGACTCCTTTGAAAAAGGATCGCCGCCGAAATTCGACGCTGGAGCGTGTCATCTTGGAGCATCTGCTGCAATTAATTGAACAATACGGGTATATCGCTCTGTACGGGTTATTGGCGTTGGGGATTGTTGGAATTCCGGTTCCGGACGAAATCCTCATGACGACTGTGGGGACGCTTACAATTGGCAGTGACCCGCTGCTATCGTTCGGACCGTCGCTTATCGTAAGCTTCGGCGGAGCCATGACGGGCATGCTTGTCAGTTATGCGCTCGGCAAGAAAGTCGGCAAGCCGTTTCTGTACCGCTACGGCAAATGGGTGAAGCTTACGCCGGAACGATTGGCGGTCGCCGAGCGTTGGTTTTCCAGGTATGGGCTGTGGGCGGTCGCCTTCGGTTATTACATACCGGGCATTCGGCATTTCACTTGTTATTTATCCGGGGTCAGCAACGTGAACATTTGGCGGTATTTGCTGTTCGCCGGTTCCGGAGCGCTCGTCTGGTGCACATCGTTTCTTACGCTGGGGCATGTGATTGGAAGGAACGCGCCCCGGTTGCTGCATGCGACGCACCATTATATGGGGGTTACGGCGGCTGTTGTTGTCGTCATCGCGCTCTCCGGTTATTTCGTTTACCGGAGATACCGCAAGCGTTCGCCGGTCAGCTCCAAAGCTAAATGAAAAAGCCTTCGACCCGGTAATCCCGGTCTCGAAGGCTTTTTTGGGCCTTGCCGCTGCTTTATTCGGCAAACAGTTTGATAGAATTGATCTTTTGCGTCTTCGGATCGATATCGAGCTTCAAGGTCGCGCCGCTCGCTTTATACGTCATGACATAGTTGGAGCTGGCCGTCGGTTTGCCGAGCGCTTTGCTGATGTCGGCCGCCGGATCGCCAAGCTTCAGCCCGTTCAAGCCTGGATCAACATCGCTGCTGCGGACGTCGATGAAATGCAATTCCTGCTTGGCGTTAAAGCCGATCAGGAAATCGCCGTAATCGTACACCGTCATCGGGTCCGAGTCTTCATCCATCACGAATTCGTTTTTCGGCTTGCCGAATTTGTTCACAATGGCCGAAGCGTTCGTTTTGAGCGTCAAACCGAGCAGCGTCGGTTTCGCTTGCGTATAGGGGCGTTCAATTTCAATTTTCGGCTTCGTGCCGGCGGCGCCGTTATTCCCGCTGCCGGGGTTTGCCGAAGGTTGTTCCGTCTTGTCTTCCGCGCTGGCCAAAGATACTTTCTCATTGGATGGCAGCGGCGTTGCCGGGGCGGGGACGGCGTTATCCGGTGTGCCTGACTCGGCTTCCGGCGCGGGCGCAGGGGAAACCGGCGGCTGTTCCTGCACGGACGGCTGCTTCTGGGGTTCGACCGCGACCGGTTTGGACTGACATCCGGCTGCCAAGGCGGCCAAACATATAACAACGGACAAGAACCCGATGAAGGCTTTCTTTCGTTTCATCATGAACTCCCTTTCCGTGTAACGTATCGGTTAATAACCTTACTAATCATACTCTTTCGCGCCTCCGTTAACAAAGACGAAATTCGTTCAAATAAACGCTAAAAATTTTGAAAACGAACAATTATCATTTTCATATGGATATTCTCGTGCTAAGGAACGTTATTTCTTCCTCTTATTACTCATTTAGACGAATTAAGAAGCAGAAAGTTGCAAGAAATTTTCATTTGCTCATCAAGTGGCACTTGAAACCTGCTTTGCCGTTATGATAAGTTTACGAAAAAAGATTGTATATTCGAAGGGCGTGGAGCGCATGGAGTTATTGAAGCAAAAAATTCGGGAGGTCGGCATCGTCCTCTCCGATGAAGTCATTAAGCTGGACGCGATCTTGAATCATGCGGTGGATCCGGTGCTGACAACGGCGATGGGCAAGGAATTCGCCCGATTGTTCCGGGAAGAGCAAGTTTCGAAAGTGCTGACGATCGAGTCCTCGGGTATTCCGATCGCCTTCGCGGCTGCGCAGGAGCTGAACGTGCCCTTGGTCTTCGCACGCCGCAAGAAGACATTGAACACCGATACGGAAACGTACTGCGAACGGGTGCCTTCTTTCACGAAAGGCTTTGTCACGGACATTATGGTTTCCAAAGAATTTTTGAACGAGAACGACCGTGTGCTGCTGATCGACGACTTCATCGCTAACGGCGATGCGGCGCGCGGACTCATTCGCATCATTCGCCGGTCGGGTGCGACGCTTGTCGGCGTCGGTATCGCGGTTGAGAAATCGTTCCAGGCGGGGGGCCGGACGATTCGCGAATCCGGCGTCCGGGTCGATTCGCTCGTCCGCATTGCCTCGCTCGCAGACGGGAAGATCGAGTTCGAATAGTAACATTTGCATCGCCTGTTTCGAACTAAAAGCCTTCCATCCCGGTAGTTTTTCCTTTATAATGAGGGTAAGCGACCATGAGTAACGCGAATGGCAGTTGTATCTGACTGACTACTTGGGGAGGTGCTACTTGCATGGGGAAAGAAATTCCGAATGATTTTTTCGAGACCAAATTGAATGAGGCGAAGGTGCATTTCGAACGTGCCCTTGATTGTAAACATACGGATTTTGATGATCTGTATCCCTATA
Organism: Paenibacillus sp. JCM 9796; assembly: GCF_055379675.1. Lineage (NCBI taxonomy): Bacteria > Bacillati > Bacillota > Bacilli > Caryophanales > Paenibacillaceae > Paenibacillus > Paenibacillus sp. JCM 9796. The sequence goes on along the minus strand of NZ_AP043723.1, from coordinate 1,044,806 downwards.
TGATAGAGCATCCTCAATTTTTTTGGTACAAACGTTACGTAGCTTGGTCTGAACTGTTGACGGTCGTTAAGCTTTGCAAGGAGCTCAATATGGCTTGGGAAGAGCAATTCACCGAGCAGCAAGTCGATTATATTAACAAGCGTGTGATGTCGAGTAAAGTGCTTGATTATTGGTTCGAAACGAACGATTCTCGGGAGCATGTCGGCTAAAGTAGGACATTCGCTAATATAGAACCTGTATGCCGCTTCTTGGAGCGCAGACAGGTTCTTTCTTTTTACAAGGGCAATCGATTCTTACTTTTATTGTATCCCCCGATTGGTGTATATTTATTATGTTTCGAACCATTCAATTATACGGACTATGCAGATACGGAAGGAGGGGTTGCTTTGATTTCCGATGAGCAGTTGGACCGCTACCGCATCGAAGGAACGTTGCTGAGGATCGTTAGAGATGCCGACCCAGCCAACGATGTGAGAGGCTTCGTCGTAGCCTGGGACGATTCGACCGTCATGATTCGAAAGCGCACCCGGCGCGTCGTCAAGCTGGATCGGGCGTATCATTACGAGCCTTACAGCGAACCGAGAACGAAGCTGTTCGGAGACGAGGAAGAAGAGACGCGATGACCTGGTTCGCAGAAGCTGCGAGGCGGGCACGTTATGCGTATCGCACGAACCGTCCTCATGGGAGGACGCAGCCTAAACCCGGATCGCAGCGGTTGCGCGATTCGTTCGTATGAGCGTCTTCTTTTCCGGGTAACTTAGGGGAAATGAGCAAAGCTCATGCGGAAAGGGGGCGGCGATAGCATGGAACGGAATGCGTCTCTCATTCAATTGGATAACAACTATGTACTGCGCGTGCAGAAGAAGGAGCAAGGGGTACAGGGGGAAGTGGTGCTGGTGGACCGTTCGAACCCGCATCGGGGAACGCATGTATTCAATACTCCGGAGCAAGGGGACGTGCAGGAGCTGGTGGCTTGGTCGCACAAGGCGCTGCAGGCTTACCGGGAAGGATAATTCTCCCTGAAGCGAGCGTCAGGAACGGAAAGCGGAAGCCAGCAGCAGCAGCCCTAACGCCGCCAGAAGACCTATAGCGACAAACAGCAGACTGCCGATCATGATCAACACGCCCGGGAAAATAAGCGTAATCGCCAGGACTGTACCGAGACCCCAGAGCAACGCTTGCAGCGTCCACTTCAAGACGGTCCACAGCAGAACCGCCAGCAAGACCCCGCCCGCCAGTTGCAGCAGTATGAGCATGGAGATCCCTCCTTTGAAGCCATTATATGGACGTACACGAAAAAGATGCCTTCTATCGGCGGACGAGTCATGATTTCCGAATAAAGCGAATACATCTAGTACCTACAGGATCTAAGGAAACGAACGGTAGGGAGGGGCTGTACGATGAAACAAGGCTCGGCAATCCGCGGAATCGTATTCGGCATCTTGTTTACACTTCCGATATGGGCGTTCATTTTCTGGCTGGTTCGAAAACTTTGGGTTTCTTGAATGGGTGTGGACGGCATCACAAAAAATATAGATAAACCTGTTGACTTCTATGTCTGAAGATGTTATTATACTTCTTGTCCCCAAGGGGACAGTAATGATTGAGCGTTCGTGGCGGAATTGGCAGACGCGCTAGATTCAGGTTCTAGTGGGGTAACAGCCGTGGAGGTTCGAGTCCTCTCGAGCGCATTAAGCAAAGCAAGGCCCTTAACCGATGGTTGGGGGTCTTGCTTTTTTTTGCGTTCACTAAAGTGGAAGTGCGAATAACAGCGTGTGATTTAGTCTCATCTAATTCGCACGCTGTTTTTAATTTCATTCAAATCAACGTTTGACGGAATATAAAATCGGGATTATCATAACACTATACTCAAACTATTGTTTGATTGATGGAGGTGCTTACATGACTGAAAATGATACATGTGAACGGTATTGTTTTGATGAAGCAACGGTGCAAAGGGTACAAAACTCACTGCAGAAGCAAGATATTTCGGGCATGGCGAACATGTTTAAGGTGCTCGCCGATGAAACGAGAATGAAAGTAGCATTTGCTCTGTGCCAGGAAGATGAGCTGTGCGTTTGTGATGTTGCAAATATCATCGGATCCTCGCTTGCAACGGCATCGCATCATCTGCGAACGTTAAAAAAATTGAACCTGGTCAAATACCGGAAAGAAGGAAAGCTCGCGTTTTACTCTCTGGAAGATGAACATGTGCGGCAGCTCATCAAGCTTGCCTCGACGCATAATCAGGAGTTGATGCCAGTTGGACAATAATACGCAAAATCATGCAGAAGCTAAAAACGTGTATCGCGTTCAAGGGTTTACATGCACAAACTGTGCCGGTATTTTTGAAAAGAACGTAAAAAATCTCCCTGGAGTTCAGGATGCACAAGTCAATTTCGGAGCATCCAAAATAACCGTTGTTGGTAACACGACAGTAGCGGAATTAGAGAAGGCAGGGGCATTTGAAAGCCTGAAAGTGACACCTGAAAAAGAGCATGTCGTCGAAAAGAAAGGGCCGTTTTGGAAAGAAAACTGGAACGTGATTGTCTCTGCTCTGCTGCTTGCTGCCGGTTACATTCTGGGAGAAGATCATTCGCTTTCGTTTATTTTCTATACGACGTCGATTGTCATTGGTGGCTATGAATTATTTATTAAGGGTGTCCAAAATCTCTTCCGGTTTCAGTTTGATATGAACGTGTTAATGACCATTGCGATTTTAGGTGCTGCAGCCATTGGACAGTGGAGCGAAGGGGCGACTGTAGTCATTCTTTTCGCCATCAGCGAAGTATTAGAGCGGTATTCGATGGAGAAAGCTCGTCAATCGATTCGCTCTTTGATGGACATTGCACCAAAGGAAGCATTCATTCGTCGCGGCGGCACCGAGCTGATGGTAAACGTGGATGATATCCAGGTTGGAGATATCCTGATTGTAAAACCTGGGCAAAAGCTTGCCATGGACGGGATTGTCATTAAGGGCTCGTCTAGCGTCAATCAAGCAGCCATCACCGGCGAATCGATTCCGGTTACCAAGACCATCGATGATGAAGTGTTTGCAGGGACGCTTAATGAAGAAGGATTACTGGAAGTAAAAGTAACCAAAACCGTTGAAGATACTACGATTTCGAAAATCATTCACCTGGTGGAAGAGGCACAAGCCGAGCGAGCTCCTTCACAAGCGTTCGTGGACCGGTTCGCGAAATACTACACGCCAGCAATAATGATGGTGGCGCTTGTGATCGCAGTTGTTCCGCCGCTGCTTGGCGGCAGCTGGGGCGAATGGATTTATAGAGCGTTAGCACTTCTTGTTGTTGGCTGCCCGTGTGCTCTTGTTATCTCCACTCCAGTATCGATTGTAACGGCAATCGGTAATGCGGCAAAACGCGGCGTGCTTATCAAAGGTGGTATTCACCTGGAGGAAGCAGGACGGATCTCCGCTGTTGCCTTTGATAAAACAGGAACGCTGACAATAGGCGTGCCGCAAGTAACGGAATTTATCACCTTTGGCGAACATGAACATGAAATGTTAAAAATTTCAGCCATCCTTGAAAAAGGCTCGCAGCATCCTCTAGCTTCCGCGATTTTAAGAAAAGCAGAAGCGGCACAAGTTGACTTTAAAGCCGATGCGGAAGAATTCAGCTCCATTACCGGTAAAGGGGTAAAAGGAAGGATCAATGGACAGCGTTATTACATGGGCAGTCCAAAGCTTTTCGCTGAACTGCACACATCAATGGAAACAGAAGCAAAACGCCAAATCGAAGAGCTGCAAAACCAAGGGAAAACGGTCATGGTCCTTGGAACAGAAGCAAAAATCCTGGCACTTATCGCGGTTGCCGATGAAGTACGGGAATCAAGCAAAAACGTCATTCAAAAGCTGCATGAGCTTGGCATCAAGAAAACCATCATGCTCACCGGCGATAACAAAGCAACCGCTGATGCTGTCGGCAAGCGTTTGGGCATTGCCGAAGTCAAAGCGGAACTCTTGCCGCAAGATAAATTAGAGTATATTAAAACGCTTCGTTCGCAGTACGTTAATGTCGCTATGGTTGGCGATGGGGTAAACGATGCTCCTGCTCTTGCTGCGTCTACTGTCGGTATTGCGATGGGTGGAGCCGGAACCGATACAGCCCTTGAAACAGCGGATATTGCCTTAATGGGCGATGATTTAAGCAAGCTGCCGTACACCATGAGTCTAAGCAGAAAAACGCTCGCGATCATCAAGCAGAACATAGCGTTCTCACTGTTAATTAAAGTGGTGGCACTGCTATTAATCGTTCCGGGATGGCTTACGCTATGGATGGCGATTTTCGCCGATATGGGGGCAACCTTAATTGTTACACTCAATAGTTTACGATTGTTACAAGTCAAAGATGGTGAACAAAGCTAAGCTCCCTCGAAATGATTCAGTTTCCTCACTCAGACTCATGAATTCGCAGGATTTCACCCTGTATTAAGTGTGAGGTCAAAGAATATACAGAGGAGCCGGTAGCCGGGGACAGTAGAAAGACATGCGGGAACAAAGGTGTCGGAACCAACACCATATCGTTCCAATATGTGCACGTCTCCACGTATCCCTAGCGATTTTCACTCCCATGTCTCAACGGGTCTAAGCCCTTTCATTCCTTCGTCACATCTTACTAAGGGGTGGAGGTCGGTCTTTCTAACGGAACGGGTCAGAGCCCTTTTGCTTAATGTCTTCCGATACTCCGTGCTTCTTGATATCCTGCGAATGCATGAGTCGGTGAGGTGGATTAAACTTAGGCTGCTTGCGGGAATACTTTGGTCGAGTCGTAAGATTCACTGCTCTTAGCTAGCCCAACAAGCATGCGGGCTACTTTACCACACAATTTCATGATCGATTTCATCTTTTTTAGCTTCTTTACTTCAACATTAAAATGGTGTAGGGCACGAACATCTGGATTGGTCATGACCATACACATCGTCATTAGATAGAGAAACCGCCGGAGACGTGGGCGGCCTCGCTTACTAAGCGCCATTTTACCACGCCACTTACCGGAACTCGCCTCAGTCAAATTAAGCCCGGCATGTCGTAACAAGGCATTTCCATGTACATACCCACATAGGTCACCGGTTTCTCCAAGTACACCAGCCAAGCTGGTTGCATTCAGCCCCTGAATTTCAAGTAGCTTCTGGGCATAGGGAATACGCTTTAGGATGAGATTGAGTTCATGCTCGATCTGTTCAAGCTGGCGCTGCGCCAAGTCATATTCCTCAAGCAGATGACCTAAATGAAGTTTGTATGCGTGTAGTGCCTGTGTGGCGCCAACACTGCACTTTGCTAGTGCAATGAGCTGCTCTGCCCGCTTCACTCCGGAATGACGCTTCACATACTGCTTCCAACCGGCAAGGACCTGTTCAGTTGTTAACTGACTTATTTCCTTAGGCAACGGGAAGAGCCTGAGCGTAGCAATGGCACTGGTACAAGTAAGGATCTTAAAGACCTGTCGCAGCTCCGGAAACACGATATCTACCCAGCGATGAATCTGGTTAACAGCGCTGTTGAGCCGTTTGGTAACGGTGTCCCGATTAGCCATGAGAATTCGCAGTTCCTCGTAGGCTTCCGAATGAAAACCGGTTTAAACCCGTAACTTTAGAGTCTTACACCCTTATTCACACGATTGCGTAATTTCTCATTGATTTACGTCGTTGTCGCTCGTTGTCGCCCTTGACATGGAGCCTCCAGCGGGCATGATTTTTCGCGATAGGGCGATGCGGATAACACATGCATCGCGAGGCTAACAAGCCTATCATGCCCGTCCCTCCATGTAAAGGGCTTTATCCATCATACCTTAATCACAAGCGGTTTTACGGCTTGCTGATGCATAGCTTGATGAAATTCCTGCGGGGATAGATCATACAAACTTCCATGGATCCGCCGCTGATTATAAAACAAGAGATAGTCAGATACGATACGGTATGCATCCTGATAACTCTCAAATTCATGCCTGGAGAGACACTCTTGTTCTAAAATGGCATGAAATGCTTCGATATGCGCATTTTTATTCGGCGTTTTCGGAGGAATACGTTCATGTTCTACACAATACTCCAGGCATGCTTCTTCAAAAGCATGGCTGATAAATTGCGGGCCGTTATCGGTACGAACCACGGGCAGCTGATCTTTCTCAAAGAGCCGCCGTTTCCATAACGCTCTCTGCAGGATTTGCGCAGCATGCTTCCCTTCACAAGAGAGGCCCATGTGGTAGTCGATAATCGATCGGTCGTAGACGTCAATCAGGCTGAGCAAGAAAAAGAAACGCTGCTCTGCTGCAATATAGCCGTATTTCACGTCCATCTCCCAAAGCTGATTCGAAGCGCAAATCTCACGGTTGTTCGCCAGCTTTCGGGGATATTGGATTCGCTTCCGGCGTTGTGGCTGCAGGATGCCCAGTTCCTGACACAGCCGGTATACTTTTTTCTTGTTAATGATCAGCCCATACTGTCGTTTCAGGCATACGGTTAATTTACGGTAACCGTAAGTCGCTTCTTCCCCGGCAATAAGCTCCATCAGCCATTCCTTGATCTGCTCATCGCTGACGGGACGCCGCTTATGATCCAAGGAAAAGCCGGGAATCGGCCGTCCGCCGTTATACACTCGCTCTTGCTTGAAGTGTTTCTTCCGGTAATAGTACGTCGCTTCACTGACGCCGACGATTCGCAGCACCACTGCAGCTTTATACCCCCGCGCAATCCATTTGTCGGCGATCTCTATTTTGTCCGATAGGCGGGGTTCACCTTTTTTACGAGATCACGAAGAATCGCAATCTCCAAATCCTTCTCGCCCAACAGCTTTTTCAATTTGTCGTTTTCCTGCTCTAACGCTTGAAACTCTTTGGATGATGGAGTGTAGGCTGCAACTTTTTTTGGATTCTGGTGATGCGTTTTTCCAGTTTGCATGCTTCGATTGACGAATCCAACGAGCGAGCATTTTCCCGTCTATTCCATGTCGTCTTGCAACTTGACTTGCATTGCCTGCTTCTAAGGCTTCTTGGATGAGCTGTTGTTTAAATTCAATGCTGTAACTCTTGCGCTGCATCTTTGATCCCTCCACTTTTGTTAATTCATATTGTAGTGGATAAGGAGAAAAGACTCAAAGGTAAATATGGGGCTTTAGAGAGAGCATTTAACACCTCTTCTAGCCACTGCGCACAATCCTGTCTGGATTTTAAGGGCCGGGAGACTACGCTTTTACCGTAGTCTCCAATTGAATCCACACAAAAGACCCGATGCGTTCCGATAAATGAAGGAACATTCTTATACCACATCGTAGAATTGAAGGTCATGCCATGCAGCATCACAAGTGGCAGTGCATCCTCTCCTCCTGAAACGATAATATGGGTATCGCCAAACGATGTATTGATTACCTTAATTTCATAGGGAATATCCCAGAGATCAAGGCAATCCGCATATGCCGCCTGGAATTCCCTCTTCCCCATCTCGGTTTTGAAGATTGATAGTACAGCGCTTGTACTCAAGCAAATTCCTCCTAATCCTGATTGAATTACACACTTGTTATAGCGGGTACTATCTTGAAGCATTGGTGCTAATCAAAATCTTTCCATGTGATGTCGGCACTCAATAATCCTACGACATTTTCCTTTACTGTCCATTCAGATTTTGTAGCTGCCTTGGGTTTTCGAAAACATACCAAATTGGAGTGGTATCCGAAGGCTTTACATGTAGATGGGCGTATCGAATGGACCCCACAGGAATCTCGATCAAGATCATAAAATATACAGGTGCCCCAATGCCTTTTTTGATTCTGCAATTTAGATCGACTGGTCGGTGACATCAAGCGGATCCTCTTCTTAAGCCGTTTTAATTCTTCATCTGTTACGGGTACTGGCCCGCAGCATAAACCTTTGCATCCTTGACAAGGTAATTGATCCATACACCCTCCCTAATGGCTAGTGCTAAATTGAATAAATTGATCCGGTGAATTTCGAATCAATGCAGCTATATTGGCGATGGTTTGTTGTGATATGGTTAGAAACCGCTCATATGCAAATTTAAACTCGCTGCCCAGATTCGTATCTTTTTCTAGGTCCTCACGCGATATCTTCAATAAATCCTCTATATGTACTGGATGATTATGGGCATGCAAAATTTGCTCTATGTCCTTTAAAAGTTCCGTAAATTGCCTATCCTCTAGCTCATTGATCTTTTCCTTCAATGCCCGCCACCTTGTTTCCTGAGCCATACAAAATGCGCTCCACCAATAAAGTTCTTCAACGGATTTATGCACGTGTGAATAATAAGTATGGAACATGAACAGTATCTGCTGTCTGGCTGTCAATTGCCTATAAAAAAGTCGCAAATCGCCATCTTTGCTGTTTACCTCCTTGTACATATTGATTAGGGGAAGAACGCAGGCTTGTGTTAGAACTACGTCATCATTCAAGCTCGAGTAGGTTGCTTCCGACATGATTACTAGCATAGCAAATTCTCCTTTCATTAGAATTAATATAACAAGACGATAATGAGTAAAATGAAAAAATAACAATTACAATATCGGTTTCAAAATGCACAACAGGAGTGAGAAGATGCCAAAAGTGTCATTAAAGCATAAAGATAGGAGAGACGAAATGAGATTTTGCTTGCCGCGGTGCAGGTTTTCAAACAGAAAGGGTATGAGGCGACACTCGGCACTGGGGCGCACACTATTATGCAAACGAAACCAAAACAGCGTGGATGGCGTTAGAGAAATTTTTTAGATAACCAGTTGCAATTGGCATACAACGCAGAAAAGTGCCTTTATGTTTGAGTGTTTTTGTTATTGGACGCCATGACCCCAAACGTAAAAATTTTCATAAAACAAAGGCATCAAGCGGTGTCGGACAGCATTTTCTCATTTCTAATGAAAGGCATTGAAAGCGATGAGTTTCAACCGACCGAACCGCTTGAATCCGCGACACTTACCATTATGTCTTTCCTGGATAGTATTTTTTGAAAGCTTGATAAATGGAGCTAATCGTATGGGTATGGAGGCTCAATTAAAAACCATGCGATCAATGTTGGCACTTGTAATAAATCCTATTAGATCTTAGGCGTAAGCTCCATTTAGTACATTTGAGGTATATACTCTTTATTTCAACAGAATATTTCGCTCATCGAAAACATTGGCTACAAATATTGAAATTTATTACACGTGAAACCCGGTATACGGCACGCAATGCATAATTGCTTCGATGATCTAATGCAGTTCTAACCCGACATTCGGAGCTGCATTGATATGCACATTCAGTTGTGGCTCACAGCCACCTTTAGTGGTTAGCGAAGCAATTGTCACCAACTGACGTTGCTTCATATCCAGTCCGGGGCGATATCTTTCAATGAATTTATTACCCTTTGGCCGCCCTCCCCATCTACTTCCATTAACTTTGTCCATCCACGTTCACGGTTTAAACCCGTAACTTTAGAGTCTTACACCCTTATTCACACGATTGCGTAATTTCTCATTGATTTACGTCGTTGTCGCTCGTTGTCGCCCTTGACATGGAGCCTCCAGCGGGCATGATTTTTCGCGATAGGGCGATGCGGATAACACATGCATCGCGAGGCTAACAAGCCTATCATGCCCGCCCCTCCATGTAAAGGGCTTTATCCATCATACCTTAATCACAAGCGGTTTTACGGCTTGCTGATGCATAGCTTGATGAAATTCCTGCGGGGATAGATCATACAAACTTCCATGGATCCGCCGCTGATTATAAAACAAGAGATAGTCAGATACGATACGGTATGCATCCTGATAACTCTCAAATTCATGCCTGGAGAGACACTCTTGTTCTAAAATGGCATGAAATGCTTCGATATGCGCATTTTTATTCGGCGTTTTCGGAGGAATACGTTCATGTTCTACACAATACTCCAGGCATGCTTCTTCAAAAGCATGGCTGATAAATTGCGGGCCGTTATCGGTACGAACCACGGGCAGCTGATCTTTCTCAAAGAGCCGCCGTTTCCATAACGCTCTCTGCAGGATTTGCGCAGCATGCTTCCCTTCACAAGAGAGGCCCATGTGGTAGTCGATAATCGATCGGTCGTAGACGTCAATCAGGCTGAGCAAGAAAAAGAAACGCTGCTCTGCTGCAATATAGCCGTATTTCACGTCCATCTCCCAAAGCTGATTCGAAGCGCAAATCTCACGGTTGTTCGCCAGCTTTCGGGGATATTGGATTCGCTTCCGGCGTTGTGGCTGCAGGATGCCCAGTTCCTGACACAGCCGGTATACTTTTTTCTTGTTAATGATCAGCCCATACTGTCGTTTCAGGCATACGGTTAATTTACGGTAACCGTAAGTCGCCTCTTCCCCGGCAATAAGCTCCATCAGCCATTCCTTGATCTGCTCATCGCTGACGGGACGCCGCTTATGATCCAAGGAAAAGCCGGGAATCGGCCGTCCGCCGTTATACACTCGCTCTTGCTTGAAGTGTTTCTTCCGGTAATAGTACGTCGCTTCACTGACGCCGACGATTCGCAGCACCACTGCAGCTTTATACCCCCGCGCAATCCATTTGTCGGCGATCTCTATTTTGTCCGATAGGCGGGGTTCACCTTTTTTACGAGATCACGAAGAATCGCAATCTCCAAATCCTTCTCGCCCAACAGCTTTTTCAATTTGTCGTTTTCCTGCTCTAACGCTTGAAACTCTTTGGATGATGGAGTGTAGGCTGCAACTTTTTTGGATTCTGGTGATGCGTTTTTCCAGTTTGCATGCTTCGATTGACGAATCCAACGAGCGAGCATTTTCCCGTCTATTCCATGTCGTCTTGCAACTTGACTTGCATTGCCTGCTTCTAAGGCTTCTTGGATGAGCTGTTGTTTAAATTCAATGCTGTAACTCTTGCGCTGCATCTTTGATCCCTCCACTTTTGTTAATTCATATTGTAGTGGATAAGGAGAAAAGACTCAAAGGTAAATATGGGGCTTTAGAGTTCATACCCCTATTCGTGCAATTATGATTCCTCCTCTTGTCGTGTGTTACGTCTTTCCATCTTACACATTAGAACGCATTGTGTGGGGCAGCGTAGCTTTTCTACCTTTACCCGCAACACGCAATGACTTCCTCTGTAGAGTCTGAAGTACTGCAACTTCCTGTGGAGCATGAACTCTTCTCCTGGCTTGTTTGATCGTCGCCTTCACAACAGTTCGTTAGTCCAATACTGCAAACCCCTGTCTCTGGCAACTCCAGTTCGACCTTAGCAGCCGCATCCCAGTCCCCTGTTAGACCGGCAACTATTGAACGAACTTGTTCATAACCAGTTGCTAAAAGGAATGTAGGGGCACGGCCATAACTCTTCATTCCAACAATATAGAAGTTTTTTTCGGGTTGCCTTAACTCCTTCTCCCCATGCGGTCGAACGGTTCCGCAACTGTGAATGTTCGGATCGATCAGCGGTGCAATCTCAGCGACGCTTTCGATCACTGAATCCATATTTATCCGTACCTCGTGCAGGAAGGAAAGCTCAGGGCGTGTCCCTGTATTACTGATGACCTGATCGATATTACTTATTTCCATAGATTCTCCGTTAAGTTCCCCAGTTACGGTAAGTCTACCGTTTTCCATCCTAAAATCCTCTATGAAAAACGGGGTCAACACACTGACCTCCTGGGCATCCACCATGCCTTGAATTTGTATCCCCAATTCACCGCGAGCAGGAAGATTATCGTTTTCCTGCCCACCGTACACCTCCCTCACATGGTTTTTCCGCAACACCCAAAAGATGTTCGTTTCCGGATTCTCTTGTTTTAAGGACCGTAACTCAAGAAGCACATTTATTGCGGAATGTCCTCCGCCGACGACAACTACATTTTTTCCAATATAGCGATTTTTCTCGGCACCTAGAATATTGGGAATGCCGTAGAAAATACGACTCTTTGCATCCAACTCCCCTTTACCCCAGACTCCATCCGAGACAGAAGGATTCGGGTTGGACCACGTCCCAGAAGCATCGATGACAGCTTTGGCCTCAAACCGATTGGTTTCCCCCCCGATTTCCACTTGAAGGACAAAAGGGAGCGATTCACGGCCTTTCGTTTTTATTTTACTCAATCCTTTACGAGTGACGGAGACCACTTTCGCCCCAACATGTATGTGATCCCGAATTGCCGGAAGTTTGGACAGTGGATAAAGGTATTTTTCGACCAACTCGTTTCCCGTCGGCAAGCCTTCTTCATCCGGCACTTCCCATCCTTGAGAGGTCAGTAACTCCTTTGCCACCTTATCAATATTGTAGCGCCAAGGGGAAAACAGTCTGACATGTCCCCACTTCTTGATGTTCGCTCCGACCTGTTGGCCCGACTCGAACAAGACGAAACGTTCGCCTTTCTTCATTAAGTGGGCCGCTGCAGCAAGACCTACTGGTCCGCCGCCTATGATCGCCACAGGCAGTTGTTGATTTTCTTTTTTTCCTGAAATACTAGGACTGCACCCACACGAAGATGGTTGTTTTTTTGACGTGCAACACGAGTTCATAGTACATACCTCCGATTGATAAATTCATTGCCACGCTTATGAATAAATTACCTACTTCTGACTTAACGCCTCATAGCGAGATACCCTTTTCCCTAAGGTTATTGTCATGAAATTGATTCTTCTGCGACCAAACAACGACAGATATAGCCAAGAAAAGAGCTGCTATCCAGCAAACTATCGAACTATCGAACCATTGCAAAGTAAAGTAACCAATTAACGGACCAAAACCTGCACCTATGTCTACTGTTGTTGTATATGCTGCAACTATAGCCTGTCTCTGGTTGATCATGGAAGCGACAGCCGATATTTCAGCATCTAGTAAAGTGGTGACCACCGTCGCACTTAGTAACAACCCGACCGCAATCAAGAACCAGAATGGGGTGGGTATCGGCAACGGAATAAGGATAAAAAGAATCATAGCCAATAACAAGGTATACTTTAACGTAGGAACCCGATGTTGGTTGCGATCTGTCCAGACCCCTAACCACGGAGCCACGAATGGTTCCCATGACCATCTAGCTGCCTGTAATAAAACTGCTCCTGTAATTGCCCCCATACCATGAAACACCATATTGGGTTCAAAGTCTTGATTTTTAAGCCACAGGCTCAGTGAGGAATTCATGATTCCTTGATAAGACAGGGCTGAAAGGCCCCCAGTGAAAAGAGCTCTTTTTACTATCACCGGCATCGAATTGAACAGGCGATTATCTCCGAATACACTAAACTCTGCTTTCGATTCAACTGGTCGTTCAAAAAGGATTACCAATAACGGCACAGCTACGAGGATGCATAAAGAAAAAACGTAAAACACAGTTATCAAACCGATTAACGGAGTAAGTATGACACCGGCGACAATGCCGGCTAAACTCCCGATCCTAGATATTCCATTATATAAGCCAGCCATCTTCCCCGCCTGAAAACCATTATGGTCTAAGCTCTTAATGACGATAAGTTGTCCGCCTTGTTTTAATAATGCGAATGCAGCCCCCCACATTGATCTCATTAGGGCTAATACCCAGAAGCCCTCAAATGCTCCATAAGAAAAAGTTGAAAATCCAGTTAAAACAAGCGCTATTAGGAGACCGGTGAAGATCGAATTCGTCTTGTAAAACCAACCAATTACCGGGTGTAAAGGAATTCTGATAAGTCGATTAATTGAAAGGAGCACTCCAACCTCCCACCAATTGTCCAACCCGAACTCATTCATACTTAACGGTAAAACAACGTAGAGCAATGAGTCCCCCAATAAACAGACAGCGGTTACGGCTGCTACGACCACTACCTGGATATCAGATTCCAATGTTTTCACGTTAAAGAAATGGCTCATGCATATTAGGTCACCCTTCCTTTGTTATTGTCCTTTCAACACGGTAGACGGAGGATCTCGCAAAAGGACGCATTTTTTATTGAAAATTTTCAAAAGTTTTTTTTTGAGGAATGGGTCCCTTAGATTATATTTTGCGTCAGCTAGTTGGTTCAGGTATTTCCTTTTTTCCTGCCGCCCCCGGTAAGGAACCCCACGTGATCCTTGGTCAGCTCATTGTCATAACTCATCTTCCTCTCGCCCTTTCTACTGTTAAATTGCATATATATTTGCTAAGCTCTTAATATAACCGACAACGAATCGAAAAGGACGAAAGGAGGAGTAATCTTTGACAACTGAAGAACTTTGGAAGGAATTCCATAAACCATTAAAAAGATTCATTTCAATGAAAGTAACAGACCATGCCGCTGCGGAGGATATTTTACAGAATGTTTTTCTTAAAATATACACACGTTTGGATACCCTTATGGACGGGCAAAAAATTAATTCCTGGATCTACCAAATTTCGCGTAATGAGATCATTGATTATTACCGTGCTCGCAGACCACAGGACGAACTGTCGGATCAATTGCGGGAAGAGTTAAGAGAAGAAGAAGACCGTGTAGTGGAGGAATTGTCCCAATGCATGAGACCCATGGTTCAACGTTTGCCACATAAATACAGGGAAGCGATTGAGTTTTCAGATCTCGAGGGTTTTACGCAAAAAGAACTTAGCGATCGATTAGGCATTTCGCTCTCCGGCGCTAAATCAAGAGTCCAACGTGGTAGAGAAAAATTAAGGCAACTTATGCTTGCTTGTTGCGACTTTAAATTCGATCATAGTGGACAAATTATAGACTACTCTCTACAGAAGAACAGTTCTTGTTCCGACCCTTGCACTTGAAGATATTCTTGCTTAATCTCCACATTGAAAGTAGGTCTGAAATTAATGATCGTCAAACTTGTTACCTGCATCGTATCTAACGGCAATAAAGGTCTTTTCCCCTGGGCACAATTAAAATGGAGTTTATTATGAACGTCCAAGGTTTTATTGCACAATTCGAAGGTTGGAGGTACATATAAGAATTACTACTCCTTCATAGAAAATCTCCATGATGAGATTTGTCAAACTTAGGACTACTGTGGTTTAATTGATGTAAGTATGGACAGCGGAACTCGACGGGCACATCTTTATTGTGCCCTCGTTCCAATTTTTATTTGTTTTTTTTTGAAAACCGGTTTAAACCCGTAACTTTAGAGTCTTACACCCTTATTCACACGATTGCGTAATTTCTCATTGATTTACGTCGTTGTCGCTCGTTGTCGCCCTTGACATGGAGCCTCCAGCGGGCATGATTTTTCGCGATAGGGCGATGCGGATAACACATGCATCGCGAGGCTAACAAGCCTATCATGCCCGCCCCTCCATGTAAAGGGCTTTATCCATCATACCTTAATCACAAGCGGTTTTACGGCTTGCTGATGCATAGCTTGATGAAATTCCTGCGGGGATAGATCATACAAACTTCCATGGATCCGCCGCTGATTATAAAACAAGAGATAGTCAGATACGATACGGTATGCATCCTGATAACTCTCAAATTCATGCCTGGAGAGACACTCTTGTTCTAAAATGGCATGAAATGCTTCGATATGCGCATTTTTATTCGGCGTTTTCGGAGGAATACGTTCATGTTCTACACAATACTCCAGGCATGCTTCTTCAAAAGCATGGCTGATAAATTGCGGGCCGTTATCGGTACGAACCACGGGCAACTGATCTTTCTCAAAGAGCCGCCGTTTCCATAACGCTCTCTGCAGGATTTGCGCAGCATGCTTCCCTTCACAAGAGAGGCCCATGTGGTAGTCGATAATCGATCGGTCGTAGACGTCAATCAGGCTGAGCAAGAAAAAGAAACGCTGCTCTGCTGCAATATAGCCGTATTTCACGTCCATCTCCCAAAGCTGATTCGAAGCGCAAATCTCACGGTTGTTCGCCAGCTTTCGGGGATATTGGATTCGCTTCCGGCGTTGTGGCTGCAGGATGCCCAGTTCCTGACACAGCCGGTATACTTTTTTCTTGTTAATGATCAGCCCATACTGTCGTTTCAGGCATACGGTTAATTTACGGTAACCGTAAGTCGCTTCTTCCCCGGCAATAAGCTCCATCAGCCATTCCTTGATCTGCTCATCGCTGACGGGACGCCGCTTATGATCCAAGGAAAAGCCGGGAATCGGCCGTCCGCCGTTATACACTCGCTCTTGCTTGAAGTGTTTCTTCCGGTAATAGTACGTCGCTTCACTGACGCCGACGATTCGCAGCACCACTGCAGCTTTATACCCCCGCGCAATCCATTTGTCGGCGATCTCTATTTTGTCCGATAGGCGGGGTTCACCTTTTTTACGAGATCACGAAGAATCGCAATCTCCAAATCCTTCTCGCCCAACAGCTTTTTCAATTTGTCGTTTTCCTGCTCTAACGCTTGAAACTCTTTGGATGATGGAGTGTAGGCTGCAACTTTTTTGGATTCTGGTGATGCGTTTTTCCAGTTTGCATGCTTCGATTGACGAATCCAACGAGCGAGCATTTTCCCGTCTATTCCATGTCGTCTTGCAACTTGACTTGCATTGCCTGCTTCTAAGGCTTCTTGGATGAGCTGTTGTTTAAATTCAATGCTGTAACTCTTGCGCTGCATCTTTGATCCCTCCACTTTTGTTAATTCATATTGTAGTGGATAAGGAGAAAAGACTCAAAGGTAAATATGGGGCTTTAGAGAAACGAACAGGAGAATAATACCCATTCTTAATCATGTCTGCAATGACAAGGGCATCCTTGCGGTCGCTTTTAGATGGAGTGTTGTCGCGGTTTTCCTTGTTCTTTTTGACCAGGTGGGGATTGACGAGTACGGCTTCAATCCCTTGTCCTTGAAGCCACTGGGCTAGACACAGCCAGTAATGACCCGTAGGCTCCATGCCAACGATGACTTTGTCTAACTTGTATGACTTGAGCAAGTCTTGAATCCAGCGGCCGAATAGACGGAAACCTTCGTGATGATTCCCAAAGTCGATTGGTGATCCCAATGCGATGCCGCGATAGCTGACTGCTCGGGCAACATGAGTCTCTTGGGCAATATCCACACCCACAACCATATGGGTAGCGGTAATGTTTTCAATGAGTTGATTTTGTTTATCTTGTGCCTTAAACTGGAGTTGTCAATAAAAGTGCAGTTTGAAAACACACTCATGTAGAAATCCAGTTACGCAGCTGCTTGTGACAGCATTCTTTCGCGATAAATAACTGGCGGCCAGCCCCCTGGATTAGAGGTGTAGATCCGCCGTCTGTTGTAGTAGACCATGATGTATCTGAAGATGATCGATTTAATATAGGCCATCGGATAGCGCTCCGTGTTGATCTTGTATAGCTTCTCTTTCTTAAGCGTAGCAAAAAAGCTTTCCATCCTTGCGTTATCATAGCAACGCCCTGTGCCACTCATGCTTTGAATGGCGTCACGTTTAGCCAGGCTCTCCCGGAAAGCATGGCTCGTGAACTGGCTGCCTCTATCGCTATGGTAAATCATTCCGCGAGCGTTTCTCGCTTTACAGGCGTTCTCAAAGGCTTGGATGCAAAGCTCCTTGCGCATGTTGTCGTCCATGGCGAGGCCCACGATCTCTCCGTTGTAACAATCCAGTACAGCGGACAGATATAGCTTGCCGTCTGAACAAGGAACTTCGGTGATATCCGATAGCCACTTTTGGTTGGGTGCTGAGGATCTGAAGTCTCTCTGGATCAGGTTCTCGCTCTTTTGAGCTTCGGCATCCTCGCGTGTAACGCCGTTTGGATGACGCTTGGCTTTCTTCAGCAGGCCGTGCCTTTTCATAATTCGATAGACGGTGCTGTAGCTGGTCGTGATCTCTATTTGTGACAGCGCCAGTAGAATACGCTGGACACCGTAATTACTATTGTCTTCATGTTCACCGATGATTTCTTTGATTTTGACCAGAAGGCGTTGCTGCCGCTCCTGTTTCGGTGTGGGCTTCAAGCTACGGTAATAGCCCGATTCGCTGACAGCAAGTACTTCGCACATCTCCTTGACGGTCCATCGATCCCGTCGTTTACGGATGTAAACATAGAGCTGGCATGCCTTTACCGCTTCCGGTCTTTTGCGAAAAAACCGAGTGCGTCCTTGAGAATTTCATTCGCGCGGCGCAACTCGCCAATTTCTCTTTCTAATTCGATTTCACGCGCAGTCTTATCGGCAGATGCATAAGCGCGTCCGCTCCCGATATGCGCTCCGTCGCCGTGCAGGGTTCTTCGCTTTCTCCATTCCTGCAAGGTATAGTAGGATACGCCTAACTGCTCGGCAGCCTTCTTTGGTCCAATCTCATCGCTCAATCGTACTGCTTCTTCTTTGAATGCTTTGTCGTACCGATTCATTGTATCTCGTCCCCTCGTCAGCTTTCATTTTATTTCATACGAGGGTGTTTTTCGACTGCATTTTTATAGTAGCACTCCAGACTTCATTGTAGAGTGACCTCCATGATGATAGGTTTTTGGGGCAATGACCCCGTGCGCAATCCTATCTTACAGAGGCACTCTTTTTTATTCAAAGTCCAAATTTTTCGTTTCACAGGAATTCTAACGGGACACGATGGCGCAATAAAAACAGCGGCAGTCTGGGACTTTGTTTTCGCGTCCTAGTCCGCCGCTGCGCATGCTTAAACGGATCGTACGCTTCATTGTTTTTAAGGCATGAGTATAAGGCTTGGGCTATCCCATATAGGCCATGATCCTAGCATCAATCTTATGATCCACATTAGACTCAGGGGTTAACTGATACGAATATATATTCGCACTTTCTCTAAAGTAATAAATGTTGCTCGTTGAACTATCGTTCTCCATGCCTATGATCATGCTGTTTAATCGGTGCTTTTGTTGTAATCCCTTCATCCATCGCTCTAGCTTTTCAAACCCTTCTATGGTGTTACTAAACGATAGATGACGGCTTGCCAGCACAATCCCTCGATAATTCGTAGCTTGTGCCACATGCGTCTCCTTTGCCATGTCGATACCGACAACAAGATGAGATGTGGTGATTCGTTCAATTCGTTGATTTTGTCCGTCTGATTGCTTAAACTTCATAGTAAGAGCGCCTCCTTGATGGTGTTGGGTTTCGAACCCGTCGACAAACCCATCATACCGAGGCGCTCCTTTTTTGACAAAGGTCATTTCTTAGTCCTTACAGGAATGTTTAGTGCAACCTCCGTGCGATTAGTGTTTATTTATTTGATCATATAGCAGCATACTTCTTACGATATTTGATATCTTCTTCAGATTCTATCCATTGCAAAGCTGTTTGCTTAATTTCTTCATCTTTTAATTCGTCGTACATTTTCTTTAAGCCTACAATGATATCGTACCGAATCAATGTATAATTCTTCTCATCGGAGCATTTTCGAAAGCGATCAACCAAATGAGTTATCACCATCTTTTTTTGTTCCGGGCCAGATTTGGATGGATTGCTTCACATCATCATCTCCCTTCACGAACTGGTACACATTATATCACATTCTATTTTGAGCTAATTCTGCCCGTTCGTTCAATAAAAAAGCACATACGCGATCGCATGTAGTTCTTTATATAGATCCTTAAATTGATCAAAGCAATACTAATCTTGCATCAGTGTGCGCTTGCCTGCTATTTTTGTTACGATAGAAGTTGAAGGAAGAGATTCTACGGCAGAGCGAGGTTGGGAAATTCATGCGCATACGGCAAGCCCATCTAAGGGATGTACCGCAAATCCTTGATATCTATAATGAAGCGATCGCGAACACCGTGGCCACGTTCGATACGGTGCCGCGCACGCTGGAGCAGCAGGAGCAATGGTTCGAGCAGCACGGGGACGCATTCCCGGTGCTGGTGGCGGAGCTGGACGGTATCGTGGCGGGCTGGAGCTCGCTGAACCGGTATTCGGACCGGCTGGCTTATGCGCGAACGAGCGAGCTGTCTTTATACATCCGGGACGGGTACCGCGGGCAAGGGATCGGCAAAGCGCTGCTGGAAGCGGTTCTCGCCCAAGGCAAGCAGGCGGGACTGCATACCGTGCTCTCCCGCATCGAGGAAGGCAACGCGTCGAGCCTGCATCTCCACCGGTTGTTCGGCTTCGACACGGTGGGGACGATGCGCGAGGTCGGTGTGAAATTCGGACGGCTGCTGAATGTCGTGCTGATGCAGAAGATGCTGTGAATGTTTGTTCGGCCAGAGCCTTGGAACGGTTGGGAAAGTAGCGGTGAAAGCGGCTTGACTCGATTTTCACGGGTCGATATAATGGAAAGTATGTGAAGTTTGACGACAGCAACAAAGCAGCGCCCCGTACGGAGGCACCCCGCTCGGGGTGCTTTGTCGTATGCGGGCGTTTGTCGGCAGCGTGCCGCAATCGGGAAAGGGGCTTATACGGATGAATTACAAACTATGGCTGGCCGAGCAGACGGCTTCCAAGCTGGAAGGCGTGAGCGTGGAGGCGCTGGCGGAATGGATCGAATATCCGCCGAATCCGCAGATGGGGGATTTGTCGCTGCCGTGCTTCAAGCTGAGCAAGCAGCTGCGCAAAGCGCCGCAGGCGATCGCCGAGGAGCTGCAGCAAGGCTGGGGCGAGCATCCGGCAGTAGAACGGGTGGAAGCCGTTGCCGGTTATTTGAACGTGTTCTTGAATAAAGCGTCGTTCGCAGCGGATGTGGTGAGCGAGGTGTTGGCGCAGGGCGAACGCTTTGGCTCGCAAAATATCGGGGAAGGGCGAAGCGTCGTCATCGACTTCTCGTCTCCGAATATCGCCAAGTCGTTTCATATCGGACACCTGCGTTCGACGGTGATCGGGCGGGCGTTGTACAATATTTTCAAATTTCTCGGCTACAACAGCGTCGGCGTCAACCACTTGGGCGACTGGGGGACGCAGTTCGGCAAGCTGATCGTGGCTTACAAGCTGTGGGGAGACGAGGCAGCGGTGGAAGCCGGCGGCATCGACGAGCTGCAGCGCCTCTACGTCAAGTTCCACGACGAAGCGGACGTGAAGCCGGAGCTGGAGGACGAAGCGCGCGCCTGGTTCGTGAAGCTGGAGCAGGGCGACGAAGAAGCGCACAAGCTGTGGCGCTGGTTCGTGGAAATCAGCTTGAAGGAATTCCACAAGATGTACGATCTGCTCGGCGTCAAGTTCGATTCGTACGCGGGCGAGAGCTTCTATAACGACAAGATGGCGGCTGTGCTCGAGGAGCTCAAGACGAAACAGCTGCTCGAGGAAGACGATGGCGCGCTGCTCGTGAAGCTGGAAGATTACAATATGCCTCCGGCGTTGATGGTGAAGAAGGACGGCGGAACACTGTACCATACGCGCGACGTTACGGCGGCGATTTATCGCAAGCACACGTACGATTTCGAGAAGGCCGTATACGTGACGGATGCCGGGCAAAGCCTGCACTTCCAGCAATGGTTCAAGGTGATCGAGCTGATGGGTTATGACTGGGCGAAGCAGCTCGTCCACGTGCCGTTCGGCAAAGTCAGCCTGGAAGGCGCGAAGCTGTCGACGCGCAAGGGCAATGTCATCAACCTGGAAGAGCTGTTGACCAAGGCGATCGAGAAAACGCGCGAAATCATCGAAGAGAAAAATCCGGAGCTCGAGAACAAGGAAGAAGTTGCGCGTCAAGTCGGGGTCGGCGCGGTTGTGTTCAACGATTTGTCGAACAACCGGATCAAGGACATCGTCTTCTCGTGGGACGAGGCGCTTAACTTTGAAGGCGAAACCGGGCCCTACGTGCAGTACGCCCATGCCCGTGCCTGCAGCATCCTGCGCAGAGCGGGTGCGGTCGATACGGCGTCGGCGAAGCTGGAGCTGTTGACGGAACCGGCGGAGCAGGGTCTCGTTCGCGAGCTGCACCTGTTCAAGGAACGGGTCGTTCAGGCGATGGACAAGCTGGAGCCTTCGATCATCAGCCGGTATTTAATCGATCTGGCGCAGGTTTTCAACCGTTTCTATAAGGAGTGTCCGATTCTGAAAGCGGATGTGAACGCGGACGTGCAGGCGGCGCGTCTGGCGCTGACGAAAGCGACGACCGTGGCTCTGACGAACGGGCTCGCTTTGATCGGCTTGGACGCGCCGGAGAAAATGTAAGGATTGTGAAAATGTAAAGACCGTCGTGAGAGTGGAAAAGCGGGGCTAGTGCGCGTGAGTGGAGGCGCATCGCAGCTCCGCTTTTTTTTGTTGGAGCGCTTCCGTGTCAACGAAACGGCAAACACCCGTCCACCGGGTGCCTTCACGATAAGGTGCGGCGAACGGGAACGGGTGTTTGCCCGCATGCATCGTTTCATGCAGGACGTCAAAGATTTAGCGGCCGCGGTGTTTCGCCTTGGCTTTCTGAACGGCGATCTCGCGCTTGCGTGCCTTGTCGGCTTCCTTCTGCTCGCGGGAGGCGACTTTGCGTGTCTTCTTGCGGTGCTCCAGCTCAGCCATTAACGCTGCTTTGGCCAAATCGCGAATGCCTTGACGCTCCATCTCTTTCGCCGCCTCGCGCGCGAGCCGTTTCGGATTGATGCGTCCGCGCTCCGTAAATATTGGCGCCTCCACACTGGAGGCGGTTCTGCGGAAGAGCCGCGGCAGCGTGGCGTTAATAAACTCAAGCACCTCCGCTTCGTGCGGTTCCGCGCCGAAGACGTGTCGGCACGCTTTGTATCGACCGTCCGCTTCTTCCTCCGCTACACCTACCCAAAATTCGCCATCCCGATAAACCGTAAGCTGCATGACGTTCCCCTCCTTTGGAATACAGGAGCGAGGGACATCCCGAGGGGGAAGGCTACGACACGGAAACAGCCGCTTCCCGGGGCCGGGACGGGCGGGGGTTCCGTGCATCCGGACTACCGACCGGACCGTGTTTTTACGCTTCTGGCGTTATTATAAGTCGGTTTTCGGGTTTGCGGCACCCCCCCGGTGCGCATACTGATGAGGAAAGGAGAGAGGTGCGCATGGTCAAGGGCGACGAGCTCGCGAAATATGTGATCGAACGGGTCGTGAGGTACATGGAAACGCCGAAGGAAGTGCGTAAGCAGGCGCGCGCCGGGCGGAAAGAATTAAAAGAGCATTGGGAGGTTCGATGGTTCGGCATGCTGCCGCTCGCGCTGCGGATGTGGTCGGGGCGTTGGGGGCGGCGTAAAGAAAAGGAACGGTGAGCCGCTTTGATCCGCAAAAAAAAAGGAAAAGCTTCTTGTTCCCGAAAGCATGGGCGCGTTCTGGAAGAACGGCTGCTGCCGACGGCAACGCAGGAAGCTTTTCGATATATAGGGAAGAGAGGAGAAAAACCGTAGGTTAAGGGTAAAAACGGCCCAGACGCGCTAACGCATCCAGTGGAATGAACCGGTCGCCGTCCTGCGCGACCTGTACGAACGAATCGCCGCCGGACCAAAGCTGGTAGCCGGCTACGGCGAGCGGCACAGTGACGGAGCCGTTATACAGCTCGGCCGCAAAAACCGGCGGCTGCCCGGCCTCGACCCGCTCGCGGACCCGGGGGAAACTGCCGTCTGCAGCCTGTTCGCCGCGCACCCAAGGCAAGGTGCCGTAAGGATCGTGAGGCGTTGTTTCTCCGGCTTCTATTATTGTATGCGACGAATCAAGTTTCGTGAACGTTTTCATGGTGGAAGAAGACATGTTTTCTCCGGGGGAGGGCAGATCCGATTCGGCTATTGGCAGCTCCTCGCCCGTCTTGGCGTCGAGGTACCAAATCCGGTCCGCGTTCTCGACGGACACCTTCCAAACGGCCTGCAGCGGATTCCAATATAAACGCTCGGCATGATAAGGATATTCGATAAGTTCAAGCCGTACCAGACTTTGGTACAGCGTGTTTGCGCTGAAAAGCGGGAAGCTGCCTTTACCGTACTCGGTCAGAAGGTATTGGCCGGATTCGTCGGCATGCACGACCAGATAGCCGATTTCTTGTCCTCCGGAACGGACCAGGATGATCCATCCGTGCGTTCCGGGCCCGAGCGGCTGGCTTGTCCACTCGGCCTGCGGCCAGGTATCGAAGCCGGGCTGTTCGGCAAGCTGCGAGATAAAGCGGTTGACCGCTTCCCGCAGTTCGGGAGCGGGGACGCCGGTCGGCAAGGTCCGCGCGCCGACAGCCTGCTTGAGTGCGGCAGCGGGCAATTCGTCCTGCCGGGCATGAACGGAAACGGTTTCGGGCGCCGGCCCGAAGGCCAGCAGGCTTGTCCCGATCAGCAAGGCCGAGAGCAGAATCGTTAGCTTCTTCATATCATTCACCTGCTTCGCGTGGAGTCGGTGCATCGTTCCTGTGCGCCGCAAGAGCGAATATGCTCTTATTGTACAAGTTATGCCGGGAAAAGTTTGTTAGAACCTGTAGATACTTAGAAAATACTTTTCCTGCAAAAACGCTAGCTTTCGCGCGCGTTCGTCAGGAGAGTCTCCCGTTCGCAGCGGGGACGTGGAACAATCCGCAATTGATGGCGGATATTTGGACGCGCGGCCGATACTGCCATTCCACTTCTTGCGTGCGATTCGCATACTGCGCCTCGATCTCCGGGCGCGCTTCGGGCTCCGCCGTCCGCAGCATCGGCTCGTAGTAATCGCGAACGCGCGCGTGTTCTTCGGCGAGACGGAGGCGGGCCTCCTCGGCCCAGCGGTGATCGTAGGCGGCCAGCTTCGCTTCCATGTACTGCTCCAGGAACAGGACGGCGCGCGGCAGCGTAATCTTGTCCGGCGTCACGTACACATGAGCGGGGAGACGCGGCGTCAGCTTGCGGGCGGCGATCCATTCCTGGAACTGCTCGCGGATTTCGCCCGTTTGCAGCTGGATGCCGATCGAATGAATTTCGCTGCGCTTCATGTCGCTCGTCAGCTCGACCTTGTAGTTGACGGCGAGCCACGTTTCGTACGGGATCGTTTGCGTATGCCGCGGCTCCGGAGGCACGTAGGCCTCGAACAGCCGTACGAACTTCCCTTTGGCGCGCACCGCGGCGAAAATTTGCTCCAGCCGGCGGCTGCCGTACGTCACCTCGTCGCGCGGCACTCGTGCGGTGAACGCCGTTGGCACGAAGCCGAAGTAACGGCCGAGAATGCTGTCGCCCTGCGGCTGCGGAAGCGGCGGCGCAGCCTGGCCGTTCGCGGCGGCAGAGCTTGGGCTGCCTGCGGCTGCGCCGGTTGTGCCGCCCGCAGGCGCGCCCGCCCCGGCCATCCCCGGCGGCGCGGCGGTGCTGATGCCGGGCTGCTGCACCTGAGGATGGAGCTCGCGGTATGCGTCAGGGTCGAAAATAAAGGTGCATGTCATCGTCTCCGGCGTGACCCCGGTGCGTTCGACGAAGCTCCAATAATACGGCCGGTGGCTTAAATCCCGATCGGCCGACGGCGACAGCTTCACCGTGACGTAAGCGGGATGCTTCTCCATAATTTCGCACTGCTCGGCTTCGAGGTAGCGGAGGACGAACGATTGAATTTGCTGCGCGTTCATCGTCATCCCTGCACCTCCTCGCCGCCTGCGGCGGAATGCGGAGAAATGGTTTGGCCGACTGCGTTCAGCAGCGACGACAGCCGTTCGCCGTCCTGCGCCTCGGCCTGCACTTCGCTGCGCAGCTGTGTGAACGATTGGCCGAGGTCGTCGATTTGCCGGCGGATGTCGTCTTGGCTGCGTGAAGACAGGATCATTTTCGCCAGATGCGATTCCAGGGAAGTGGTCTTCTCCAGTCGCTCCAGAATCGTATCCAGCCCGCCGATGACGAGCTCGAACATGTTGATCTTCTCGTGCAGCAGCGAAAGGATGTGCTCCTCGATCGTACCTGTTGTCGACAGGTTATATATTTTCACGTCCTGCTCCTGTCCTAACCGGTGTACCCGGCCGATCCGCTGCTCGACGCGCATCGGGTTCCACGGCAAATCGAAGTTGATCATATGGTGGCAAAACTGCAGGTTGATGCCTTCGCCCCCGGCTTCGGTCGCAATCAGCACTTGCGCGCGGTTGCGGAACAGATCCATCATCCAATCCTTCTTGCCCCGGTTCATTCCACCGCGATACGGGACGGCGGTAATTTTGCGGTCCTTCAAATATTGCAGCAGATACTCCTGCGAAGCGCGGTATTCGGTGAAAATAATGACCTTGTCCTGAATCGACTCGATCAGCTCGAGCACTTTCTCCGCCTTCGTGTTTGCTTTGATGCTGCGAATGAGCTCGACCAGCGCCCAGATTCGTGGGCGGATCGGCGAGTCTTCTTCCGTCTTCTTAAACATATTGACCAGTGTAATAAACACGGCGTCGCGGCTCGAACACACTTCGCGCTGCAGCGTAACGAGCGAGAGGATGCTGCTGAGATCGCCGCCGGACTCCTCATAACGTCCTTTGACGAAGTCGGTGACGCCGTCGTACAGCGCCTGTTCCTCCGCGGAGAGCTGAAGCGGGATGTTGCGCACCACGCGCTTCGTGAACGAGACGTTGCCGTCGCTGCGCCGGTTGCGGATCATCACTTTACTAAGCTCCTGCTGCAGCTGACCTTCGTTCTTCGGCACCCGCTTGTCGACGACAAAGTTCGCTTGAAAGCTCGATTGTCCGCCGAGCTGCCCCGGCTTCAGCAGCGTGATCAGGTTGTACAGCTCCTTGAGATCGTTCTGCACCGGGGTGGCGGTCAGCAGCAGGCAATATTTTTTGCGCAGCTCGATGACGAACTGGTAATTGGTCGTTTTTTTGTTTTTCAGCTTATGCGCCTCGTCGATGATCAGCATGTCGTATTCTTGCTCCATCACGATACTGCGGTGCGGGTCGCGTTTCGCGGTATCCATCGAGGCGACGATAATGTCGTTCTGCGCCCACATATATTCCTTCTTCTGCGCGACGGCGGGGATGCCGAACTTCTGATTCAGCTCGCGGACCCACTGCAGCACGAGGGAAGCGGGGACGAGAATGAGCACCTTTTTGATCAAACCCCGAATCAAGTATTCCTTCAAAATAAGACCGGCCTCGATCGTCTTCCCGAGACCGACCTCGTCGGCGAGAATGGCGCGACCGCGCATTTCGGTGAGCACCTTCCTGGCCGTATCGATCTGATGCTCCATCGGCACGAGATTGGGCAGATGCGTCAGGCACAGAAGCTCGTCGAACGACCGGATTAAGCCGGAGCGCTCGGCTTCGATTGCCAGCCGGAACATCGTCCAATCGTCCCATGGGCCGTTACGCTGCGCCCGGGCATGCAGCTCCTCGAACCAATCCCGTTCAAAATGCAGCTCGACATGCTCGTTCAACGGCCGCACGTGTTCTTTTCGTTCGGTAGGTTGCATGAGGGTTTTTCGCTCCTTTTTCATCGGCACGATGCTAGAGATCGGTTAAAAAGCTGCATCGGTTCTGGTAGCCGAGCTTTTTAACCAGGCAAGCCAGAGTTAATTTTTAGTATGCACGAAAGGGCGGGCTTTCAAACGGCGTTCGAATGCATTATGATGAAGGGAAGCGCACTTTCGGGGCGCAGATCCTATATATAAGCTGGTGATGGGGAATGGTTGAAGAGTGGCGGTTCATTCGGTCGGGGCATGGGGCTCCGGCCTACAATATGGCGGTCGACGAGGCGATTTTGACGGCGCACAGCGAAGGGAAGGTGCCGCCGACGGTGCGGTTCTACGGCTGGTCGCCGGCGACGCTGTCGATCGGATACTTTCAGAAGGCGAAGGATGAAGTCGATTTCGCAGCGGTGGAACGTGCGGGGCTCGGCTTCGTCCGGCGGGCGACCGGGGGACGGGCGGTACTTCATGATCAGGAGCTGACCTACAGTATCATCGTCTCCGAGGACTATCCGGGCATTCCGGGCAGCGTGACGGAGGCGTACAGGGTGCTCAGCCACGGGCTGCTGCTCGGGTTCCGCCGTTTGGGGCTGGAAGCCGATATGGTGCAGCTGGCAAGCGAGGACGACCAGCAGAAGTACGCGTCCATGGGCTCGGCGGCTTGTTTCGATTCTCCTTCGTGGTACGAGCTGGTCGTGGAGGGCCGGAAAGTGGCGGGCAGCGCGCAAACGCGGGCGAAAGGCGTCGTGCTGCAGCACGGCTCGATCCTGCTCGATCTGGACGCGGATGCGCTGTTCGATTTGCTGCTGTTCTCCAGCGATAAGGTGAAGGATCGGATGAAACAGCAATTCCTCCGCAAAGCGGTGGCCATCAATGATTTGATGCGGGATGCCGGACGAGACGCCGTCGGGCTTGAGGCTGTGGACGAGGCGTTCGCCGCCGGCATCGCCGAAGGGCTTGGCATCCGGCTCGTGGAAGGCGAGCTGACCTTGTACGAGCGCGAGCTGGCGCAGCAGCTGGTGAAGGAGAAGTACGATAACCGCGAATGGAATTTGCGGAGATAACGGATCTTGAATGGGAAAACCCTGTACCGCCCCTGACGGCGCATGCGCGATACGTTGGACGGCGGTACAGTTTTTGTTGTGGGGACCGCGCAGAGCGCAAAGCGGATTTAAAGGCCGATTAATAGCTCAAAGGCTGCCTGCAGCCTTCGTGTGACCGGACCGGGGATGCCTTGAGCCACAGGGGCGTCATCGATGCGGACGATCGGCGTCACCTCCACCGTTGTACCGGTAATGAACGCTTCGTCGGCTTCCCGGAGCATGTCGATCGTGAACGGCTCTTCGATGACGGGAATGCCGAGCTCCCGGGCGAGCCGAAGTACCACCAGCCTTGTGATCCCGTGCAAAATGAGATGGTTGGCCGGGTGCGTGCAGACGGCCCCGTCCCGGACGATCATGACGTTGGACGCGCTGCACTCGGTTACCGTGCCGCTGCGGTGCAGGATCACCTCGTCCGCGCCGCGATCAAGCGCCTCCTGCTTCGCAAGCACGTTCGGCAATAAGTTGAGCGTCTTCAAGTCGCAGCGCAGCCAGCGGATATCTTCCGCCGTTACGGCGCTAATCCCTTGCTGCATGGAGGCAAGGGGCCGTCCGTATTCCGACGCGGAAGCGAACAGCACCGGTGCGGCGTCGGCCGGGAACGGGTGGGAGCGCGGGGCTTCTCCGCGTGTGATTTGCATGTAAACGGTGCCCGTTTGCAGCTCGTTCGCCGCAATCAGTTCCCGGAGCTTCGCAGCCATCGCTTCGCGGGGGAGCGGAAGCGGGATCCGCAGGGCGGCAGCCGTCCGCTCCAACCGGTCGAAATGGGCGTCTGCTTCGAAGAGACGGCCGTGATACACGCGAAACACTTCATAAATGCCGTCCCCAAAATAATACCCGCGGTCATCGGGTGAAATTCGAACCTCTTCTTTGGAAAGCAGCCCTTGCTGGAACCATATTTGCTGCGGCATCGCATGATCCTCCTTAAGTTATACAGGTTGCGCGGAAACGGGAACGTGTGTTTGCGTTTCTGCGGATGCTTGTGTTATGATAATTTTAGACTAACAACGTTGTACGGAGTTGTCAAAAGTTTGAAAGGCCGATTATAGGCTCAGGTACAAAAGGCCCGTCCAGATCGCAGTGAGGGACGGTTCGAGACGAAGTGAAGGGCTCGTCAACGTGTCGAAAGTCCTCTTCCCACGCGTTAGAAGAAACGGATTTTGTCGAATAAACTATAGTTATGGTGAACGAAACAGAGAGCAAAACGAAGAAAATTGAAGAGAATTCGGGAGAGGCTCGGACTAACTCGGCAATTTCAAGGATATCTCATTCGATACACTATATATTGTATTGTATAATGAATTTCGCATACCAGATATTGTGATTTGACGAATTGGCTGATCATTTATTCCGGGAGGTTGTTGTTTTGAAAACTACGCAGCAGACCAAATTGGAAGGTTTAAGCGAGAAAATATTTCTGGACCGTTACGCTATGAAGGACGCCGATACGAGCCATACGAAGGTGGGCGATACGGTTCTGGTATTGACCAAAGATGATCCGAAATTTCCCGCGAAGGAAGTCGGTGAAGTGATTGAACGTCAGGGCAGACAAGTTAAAGTGAAGCTGCGCAGCGGCGACGTCGTAGAGTCGTCGGTCGAGAAGCTGACCTTAACGCTTGAGAAAACACCGCAGCAAATGTGGGATCGCTTGGCCGCTGCCATGGCATCAGTAGAGGGAACACCGGAGAAGCGCGAAGAATGGACGGACAAGTTCCGTTATATATTGGACGACTGGAAGCTGGTTCCCGGCGGGCGCATCGCCGCAGGAGCGGACGCCAGCGACGAGCTTACGCTGTTTAACTGTTACGTCATTCCGTCTCCGCATGACAGCCGCGGCGGCATTATGGCGACGCTGTCGGAGATGACGGAAATTATGGCGCGCGGCGGAGGTGTAGGGATCAATCTGTCCTCGCTCCGTCCGCGGCGTTCCGTTGTCAGAGGCGTGAACGGTTCCTCCAGCGGCGCCGTTTCATGGGGAGGGCTGTTCAGCTATACGACCGGCTTGATCGAACAGGGCGGAAGCCGCCGCGGCGCGCTGATGCTGATGATCAACGACTGGCATCCGGACGTGGTCGATTTCATCACCGTCAAACAGACGATGGGGCAAATTACGAACGCCAACCTGTCGGTTTGCGTGAGCAACAGCTTCATGAAAGCCGTTAAGGAAGATTTGGACTGGGAGCTCGTATACCCGGATACGACCGACCCCGAGTACAACGACATTTGGGACGGCGATCTGGAGAAGTGGCGGAAGACCGGCAAAGCCGTTATTACCTACCGTACGGTCAAAGCGCGCGACGTTTGGCATACGATCATCGAGTCCGCTTGGAGATCGGCGGAGCCCGGCGTCGTTTTTATGGAATATTACAACCAGATGTCCAACAGCTGGTACTTCAACCCGATCATTTGCACGAATCCGTGCGGCGAACAAGGGCTTCCCGCTTGGGGCGTCTGCAACTTGTCGGCCGTAAATCTGTCGAAGTTTTACGATGAGGCGAATCACGACGTCGACTGGGATGAACTGGCCAAAGTCGTTCGTTACTCGACACGGTTCTTGGACAACGTCATCGACAAGACGCCTTACCATTTCGAAGAAAACCGTCTTAACCAGCAGAATGAACGCCGTATCGGCCTAGGATCGATGGGGCTGGCGGAATTGATGATAAAGCTCGGCATTCGTTACGGCAGTCCGGAATCGCTGCAGTTTTTGGATAAAATTTATGGCTTTATGGCGCGGGAGGCTTACCTCGCTTCTGCGGATATCGCCGAGGAGAAGGGCTCGTTTACCCAATTCGAGGCCGATAAATTCCTGCAAAGCGGCTTTATGAAATCGATGACCTCCGTATATCCGGAAGTCGGCGCCGCCGTGAAGAAGAAGGGCATGCGCAATGTGACGGTCATTACTCAAGCGCCTACGGGCAGCACGGGGACGATGGTCGGCACATCGACGGGAATCGAACCGTACTTTGCCTTCGAATATTACCGCCAAAGCCGACTCGGATTCGACAAGCAGTACGTTCCGATCGCTCAGCAGTGGAAGGATCAGCATCCGAACGAAGAGCTCCCGGATTATTTCGTTACATCGATGGATTTGTCTGCGGAGGATCATATCCGTGTGCAGGCGGCCATCCAGAAGTGGGTGGACAGTTCCATTTCGAAAACAGCGAACTGCCCGTCCGATTTCACGGTCGAAGAAACGAAACGCTTGTACGAGCTTGCTTTCGATCTCGGCTGCAAAGGCGTAACGATTTACCGTGACGGCAGCCGCGACGTACAGGTGCTCAGCACGGAGAAGAAGGAAGAGAAGAAGGTCGAGCAGGCTCCGGCCGCGTCTGCAGAGAATGCCAACGACCATTCCTCGTTGTCCAGCTTGTCGCAATCGCTGTCCGTGAACATCGACGCGAAGACGGAGGAAGTGTTCGACAAGCAGTATAAGCGCCGTCCGCAAGCGCTGCGCGGTGCGACTTATAAATTCAATACGCCTTTCGGCATGGCGTACATTACGATCAATGATATGAACGGCACGCCGAGCGAAATTTTCTTGAACGTAGGCAAGGCCGGCTCCGACGTGTTCGCGATGTCCGAAGCACTCGGCCGCGTCTGCTCCTTGTTCCTCCGCTACGGCGATCACGGCAACAAAGTACAGCTGCTCGTGAAGCACCTGAAGGGCATCGGCGGTTCCGGCGCCATCGGATTCGGCGCCAACCGCGTTGAATCGATCGCTGACGCAGTGGCCAAAGCGCTTGAAATGCATGGCGATTTCACCGATACCGCCGAAGACTACATCACGGCCACGCAAGAAGTCGTGATGGAAACTACCGCCCAATACGCGGTTACCCGCAACGCGGCCACATCCCTTGACCTGTGCCCGTCCTGCGGCTCCGCCTCGCTGATCAACAGCGAAGGCTGCAAAAACTGCTCCAACTGCGGATACAGCAGATGTTCGTAAGGAAAGAGGCCGTGAGGCCTCTTCAGATTTTGTGATGAATCATTGAAGCTGCGAAAGTGGCTACAAATGATGGCAAAACTGGCAATGTGACTAAGCGTGGTCACATAAACAAGCGATTATCGAGAAGGCGGTTTAAACCTTATCTCGATTGATCGCTTGTTTTGTTATAATTGGTTATGATGCAAGAAACGAAAGAAGCGGGTGAAAAAAATGACTTTGCTAAATGATTCCGAAAAAGTCGCTTTCTTATCGCTGTATTGGACCGTTATATTGATAAGTTGTCGAGTGAAGAAACCTTTGCTAATTACCTTGAATCAATCCGGGCTTTTTTAAAGACTAAAGATCCAATTTTTCAAAAAGCAGCATATTCTAATAGTGAATTGTTTATGGACAATCTCTTCCAAAAGTTAAGAAACCAAATTACTTCGAAACGGGCGGTTGGTCGGATTGGCCCCCAGCATCAGCACCAGAGCGCTCTTTTATAATAAAGATTTATTCGATCGGTATGGGGTTCCCTATCCTACGAATGCAATGACTTGGGACGATGTACTTGCTCTTGCCAAGCGCTTCCCGACGAAGGGGGAAGGCGAGGGACGAATTTACGGCTTCGGAAGCGGCGTTATGGGAACGAGAATGGAGGAGAAAGGGCAATGGATGTTAACGCAAAAAGTGGATCAACCCCAGCAATAGCACCCGGCCCTGGTCACAATCCTGCGGTGGAGCTTCGCCAAGTCAGCAAGAAGTATGGTAACTGACACATCTATCGTCTCCGTTGCTTTTACAGCATATTGAATGCTTACTCGTTGTAAAATAATTGGCTTTCTCGTCTTAGTCCAGCGGTTTAAAGCAGGACGTTTCCGCCGCTGTGCCGCATGGCACGATCGCCAGCATGAGGATCGCCGCGATAAAGCGTACAGGATGAGTATGAACAAATGATAAATAAACCGTCCTGTATTTTATGTTGTATGTTTCAGTCCCATTCATCAATTGTTTACACAATGTTCATATTGAAGCATTATGCTTGGGGCAGTGTTACTCATGTGACTCAAACAGGGGGAATACGCCGATGGACACACATGCTTTGCGTCAGCAAGCAATAAGAATAGCCCATATCTCAGAATGTCACCGGCTGGAAATAGAAGATTTCTCTGGGGATTCAGAAAGCGGAAGCGAGCGAGCGTTGTTTGTATGGTCCGATATAGAAACGGGAGCAAGCATCCATCTTACTCTTCAAGGAAACGGAAACCTTATAAGCTATTCTCGGGAAGAGCTTGAATCACCGGAGAGCGAACTGCTTGTGTGGTCGCTTCAACAACGTGCCGAACATTTTTTGGAACTGCATTATCCGAATGAGTCAGCGGTTTTTTCCTTAACGAAAGCGATTCATGGACAAAGGTCGATTCGCTTTGCATATGCCGAGATGTGTTCAGGCATGCCGTTGCCGGTGACCGGTTGGTTTGCCGAGATAAGCCTCTCGGGCCAAGTCATTCAATTCCGATACTACGGACGATCATCATTTTTTCCGGAGATCTCTTCGCCTATTCCGAAAGATACGCTTTTGCCCGGTGTCACGGACGCTCTTCATATCCGTCTCGCCGTAGTCGCGCTAAATCCGCAAATCCTCGACCTTGAGAAAGAGGAGCTGAGGCTCGTATACGTTCCGGTGCAGCAAGTACACAGCATCAATGCGGAAACAGGAGAACTGATGATAAGCGACGGTGATGACGCAGCGGAAACCGCCTATATTTCTGTGCCCGAAATACATGGTGAAATTGAATCGTCACGGACGACAGAGGAGATCGTTGGCGTTGCCGGCAACGATTTCATCAAGCTGCGGGAAAAAGGTTTGGGCGAAATCGTCGGCGTCGTATGGGGCAGCCGAGATAGGGATGGAGGCTCACATGATACCTCGCTAGACGGCTTTTTTTATAAAAGATCCGCACAAACCATCAAAGCGATTGTCAACAAAAGCGACGGCCGGGTTTTATCGTTCATGTCATTTTTAAAGCAGCAAGGCCCGCATTGGTTGGGTCGGCAGCAATGCCTCACTGTCGCGTTACGTTTTTTAAAGCAGGCGCTTCCCGATTATACGAAATATTTGCAATTAAAAGTTACAGAGGGCCGCTCTCCGGAAACAAGTTCCACTGAACGATTCCAATTCCGTATACGGATTAAGGATATTCCGGTTTACCTTCAATTGCTAACTCTTGATGTGAACCGTACGACGGGAAGAGTCGTGCAGTATTCCGGCCTTGACTTTAACCCCGCTCTTCTCGCCGGCGTCCCTGTAACCCCTATGATTGACGAAAATCGGGCGAAGCAAATTTACTTAGAGAAGCTGGACCTCAAGCTAAGCTGGAAAAGAAACCGCAGGGATGTGAAGTTGCCTTATCAGCTCATTTATACACCGGTCCACCGGGATAAGGAACGGGAAATTCGTTGTATCGACGCCATCACGGGCGAGCTGATTTGCTCGAATGACAAGATTTGAAGAAAACGAGGAAGAAATCACGAATGAACCACAACAGAAGGAGCCGATCCAATTGAAAAAAGGGTTAATTTCAGTTTTGGGTATTGCATTTGGTATTGCGGCATACCAAGCAATTAAAGCGATTTTCTTTTGATATGAGGAGGAACATTCTCATTTCGACAGGTTTGATCGCCATTATTTTATTTGCGATGACAGCCGTATGTTTTTTTATTATTTTTTGGAGCGATTGGCATTTTTGAATTGCTGCGCGTTCATTATGGATCGTGGATGGACGTGGTTACGTTTTTTATACTTTTTATCCGCAGTAGATGTTATCTTATTCATCGTTTTAAACGTCATCAAGGGCTTTATCAAAGGCAGGAAAATGGAACAGCCGCTCTCCATTTTCCTGCTGGAGTTTTCGTTCGCACTCTTCGCCGTCTATTTCGTAGATCTGGCACTGGAAAATGTTTGCATGAAAATGACCGCCAAAATCATTTTTGTATTTTTACTATTGGCGTTATTGTCATCAAGCTAACTTGTGTTGCAAGCTAGCTTTTCATATCGATTACTAACTTGTAAAGTAAGGTAGTGGACGGTCGGGAATGGAGGTCTTCAACTTGTGTTCAGCCAAATGGTAAAAGGGGTTCTTGAAGGTTGTATTTTAGCGGTGATCCATGAGGAAGAAACCTATGGGTATGAGATTATGGAAAAACTCATCGCAAAGGGATTTACCTTTGTGAAAGAAGGAAGTATTTATCCACTGCTGCTTCGGCTTGAAAAGGATCATCTATTGGAAAGTACGATTCGTCCGTCCGCGTCGGGACCAAGCCGGAAATATTACCGTTTAACTCCCGACGGGATGCAAGCATTGGTTCAATTTCAGCAAAATTGGAAGGAATTGAGCGCGGCGGTAAACCATCTCTTGGAAGGCAGGGATCGCTTATGAAGCATAAGAACAGAACGGCGGAATTAAGCGCCAATAATAAAGAGCTTTTGGATGAAATGAAGTTTTATTTGTTGACCGGCCCAACCTCGGAATCTAAGGCTAGAAGGGTATTAGAAGAACTGGAAGATCATTTGCTTTTAGCCCAGCAGGACGGAAAAACGTTCGAGGATGTGTTTGGCAAAGATCCGAAAGCGTTTTGCGATGAGCTGATGAAAGAGATTCCTAAGCCATCGCTGTTGGAGCGTTCTAAACTGCTGATTCTAACCCCTGTCCTCTTGCTGCAATGGAAGCTGGTTGAAGGAGTTGACGGCACTCTTCGTCTTTCGCTGTTTGATACAGGCGGATTTATCATCGTATCTCTGATCATCATATTCATATTTTTATTGGTGCTGCGAAAAGCTTCGTTTAAACCTTATAAAGGTTTCTATTGGATGATTCTTAGCCTCTCCTTTTTCACATTCATGATTTTTATCGGATTGGCATTCGCCGAACGGCGCTTTTGGCCGGAGGGGCCAAGCCTTCAACTGCACGGCTTTCCTGCCTATAGCGTGGGAACGATCGGATTGCTGTTGATCATCGTTTCACTATTTTGGCCTGCGATTAAGAAACGGCTCCTGCACAAATAAGTAAAACTTTAAAAACGGAGCCTGTCCCCCCTTTCTTCAATCATGGCGGGAATGTACGCGTGCTGCCTGCTGCGTGATTACCCGGAAGCTCGCTGTTATTTCGCTGGGCGCTATCAACGACTCATGGTCGATGAGTTTCAGGACACCGACCCGGTCCAAGCGGAAATGATGTTTCTCTTAACTGGTGCTGGCCATGATCCGAATGAACGGAATTGGCGGAAGCTTAAGCCAAAGCCTGGCTCCTTGTTCGTCGTGGGCGACCCGAAGCAATCCATCTATAACGAGGTGAAGTCGCGGATTCAGACTTGTGGGGATGTGCTGCACTTGACTAGCAATTTCCGATCCGTCGATGTGATCGGCGCTTTTGTGAACGGGCAATTTGTCGGCAAGCTTCCCGCCCGGGAAACCGATGTACAAGGTGTGTCCGGATGGAAACAAATATACCGAATCCCAAAGCAAGCAAGAAGACGAGCCATGGTGTATATGCACTTACGCAGCAATCTAAAGGATTTCAGAAAGAAACGATTGGACAGTCGGTCGGCTGGGAAGTAATGAGCGAGCAGGAGCGTGCAGGAGCTTGCATTCATGCATGCGGAGCCGGATCGGCTTCTTTATGTCGCGGCGACGAGGGCTAAACAAATGTTGGTTGTCAGTCTCTACCCCGATCAGCCTGCGAAGTGCCCGTGGAGTTCGCTCATGGATGGGATGGAGCTCATCCGGGAGTTGGATTTTCCGGAATCAGATGTTCGAACTGATGAGTTTGATCGTGATGATGATCGTGATAACGTAACCGCGACAGCGTTCGGTACAAACCCGAACGTTGTTTTTTTTGCTTCAGTTGGGTTTGTAATCCACATTACAGAGCAGCCTTCGGTGATGTCCTATAGTAAAACTAGGAGGGGGACACACTCATGGAGGAATAGTTTTCGGGGCGTGCCATCCAACTTACGGATGATGGGGAAGACCGTATTTCGGGTGTATGCAAACAAATGGCAGAAATTAACACCCGGGCACAAGCAATAATGGAACGGATGGATACGCTTGCCGATTTTTCAAAAGACATATTGAAAATAACCGGTTTGCTGCAAGAAATCGCTGCACAGACAAAACTGCTGTCGCTCAATGCAGCTATCGAAGCGGCAAGAGCAGGAGAACATGGTCTCGGGTTTGGGGTCGTGGCT
The DNA here is from genome assembly GCF_055379675.1 of Paenibacillus sp. JCM 9796. NCBI lineage: Bacteria > Bacillati > Bacillota > Bacilli > Caryophanales > Paenibacillaceae > Paenibacillus > Paenibacillus sp. JCM 9796. Next base: position 1,007,425 of record NZ_AP043723.1, on the reverse strand, counting down.
GCCGAAGTGCTGGCCGACAGCAGCTGCCTGTGTGGAATGCGGCCGCTGCACCAATATGTGTCCGGCTTCAGGCACCGGAAAGACATTGTCCCCGATGGACTTGATCGTAAAAATGAGGGATCACTTGACGGAAAAAGGGGCGGCGATCACCTCGAGAACGCCTTGGGTCCCAACCTTTGCTTTTCCTTCCCGGGCAGATTCGGAGACAGCCGCAGCCGTGCAGTCTCCTCAGTTAATCGGGGATGTGATTACCGAAGAGGAACTCTGGGCGTGTACGACGTGCCGGAATTGCGAGGATCAATGCCCTGTTGCCAACGAACATGTCGAGAAAATCGTGGATATGCGCAGATACCTCGTATTGACGGAAGGGAATATGCCCCATGAGGCCGGACGTTACTTCCAAAACCTCGAGAGACAAAGCAATCCTTGGGGCATTAACCGCAATGAAAGGGTCAAGTGGCGGGAAGCTCGGGAGGACATCGAGGTTCCGACCGTAGACGAAATCGACGATTTTGAATATTTATTTTTTGTAGGTTCCATGGGTTCCTTCGATAATCGAAGCCAAAAAGTGGCTCAAGCGTTTGCCAAAATTATGAATGCTGCCGGTGTGAAGTTTGCCGTTTTGGGCAATGAAGAAAGAAGTTCCGGTGAAACGGCACGGCGAATGGGCAACGAGTATTTATTCCAGCAGCTATGCACGGAAAATATCGCTGTTTTTGAATCGTATCAAGTCAAGAAAATCGTCACGATCTGTCCGCATACCTACAATACGTTCAAAAACGAATATCCGGAATTCGGGCTGAAGGCGGAAGTGTATCATCATACCGAATTGATCTGGAAGCTATTAGAAGAAGGTCGAATTAAACCGAGCAAGGAAGTCCATGAATCGATTGCCTATCATGATTCCTGCTACCTTGGACGATATAACAATATTTTTGATATTCCCAGAAAGATTCTTACGTCGATTCCCGGCGTGCAAGTGCTGGAGATGGAGCGAAACCGTCAAGATTCCATGTGCTGCAGAGCCGGGGGCGGCATGATGTGGATGGAAGAAAACACAGGGCAAGCGTGTAAACATAGAACGTACGGAACAGGCATTGCGGCTGAATCCTACCTTAATAGGAAGCAACTGTCCATACTGTCTGACCATGCTCAGCGATGGAGTGAAATCGAAGGAAGAGGAAGAGCGGGTCAGTACGCTGGATATTGCTGAAATTTTGGAGAGATCGCTGTGAATGAATGGAAGAGGGTTGTGGCGTGAATATTCAATTTGCCCCGATGTCGGGGCAAATTATTTCATGAATGCCATACCGGGACACGCCGGACGCTATCTTGCCCTTAATCCGTCTGCTCTTGACGAGGTTGATGAAGAACAGATAGCAAATGCATTCCGATAATGTTGTTGCGAAGGAGAGAACATGATGCGCGATGTAGTCATAGTCAGCGGCATGAGGACACCGATTGGAGATTTTATGGGTGCATTAAAAGATGTAACGGCAGTGGAATTAGGTGTCCATGCGTTAAAAGCGGCTATTGATAAGGCCGGTATTGACCGCAGCCTGATTGAAGAAGTAGTCGGCGGTCACATTTATCAAGCCGGGTGCAAGGGCAATACCGCCAGGCAGGTTGCACTAGCGGCCGGCTGTTCGATAGAGACTGCAGCTGTGACGGTTAACCAGCAATGTCCCTCTTCGTTACGGGCTGCAGAAATCGTGTCTCAGGAGATTATGCTGGGCAAGATCGACATCGGAGCGGCCGTAGGATATGAAAGCATGACCAATACTCCTTATTTGCTGCCTAAAGCGCGCAGCGGTTATAAATTGGGGCATGCGGAACTTGTGGATACCTTATTGCATGACGCTTTGGTCGACGCCTTCAACGACTGTCATATGGGAATAACCGCAGAGAACTTGGCCGAGAAGTACGGCATTACTCGCGGGGAACAGGATGAATATGCGCTGCTCAGCCACCAAAGGGCTTGTAAGGCGATCCAGGAAGGAAAGTTTCTGGAAGAGATCGTACCTATTGAAATCAAGACAAAGAAAGGTACCCTCATTGTGAATCAAGACGAGCATCCAAATCCGAATACAGATCTGCATGCGCTTACAAAGCTTCGCCCCGCTTTCAAAACGGACGGCACGGTTACAGCCGGCAACGCTTCCAGCATCAACGATGGCGGAGCCGCCGCGATCCTGATGAGCGCGGATAAAGCGAGCGAGCTTGGAAATAAACCTCTGGCACGCATTGTATCGTCAGCCTCCGCCGCCGTTGACCCGAAGATTATGGGGATCGGCGTTGTTCCGGCGGTAAAGCGCGCATTGCAATTCGCCCGGCTGGAAGCGGATGATATCGGTTATTGGGAAATTAACGAAGCGTTTGCAGCTCAATTGCTGGCTGTCAACCGGGAGCTGCAATTGGATATGGATAAAGTCAACGCCAACGGTTCGGGAATTTCACTAGGTCATCCTGTCGGTTGTACAGGGGCGCGGATTTTGGTGACACTGCTTGGCGAAATGAAGCGCCGCGGCGTCCGATATGGCTGCGCTTCCCTGTGTGCAGGAGGCGGACCGGCTTCTGCCATGATAATCGAGGCACTCTAAAAATTGGGGGCGACGGTGTGAAAATCTATTCGAAAACAGGAGATAAAGGAGAAACCAGTCTCGTATACGGACAAAGGGTTTCCAAAAGTTCCGTTCGAGTTGAGGCCTATGGAACCTGCGACGAGGCAAATACCATGATCGGGATGGCATTGTCATTTCTCCCGAACGAGGAGCGGTGGTCTGAGCTGTTAGAGGTTTTTCATATCGTCCAGACGAAGCTTTTTCATGTCGGGGCGGAATTATCGACTCCGCCGGGGAAAAAGGTGGAATGGCCAATTGCCGAGGAGGATGTGCATGACTTGGAAGAGCAGATCGACAAGATGGAATCCGTCTTGCCGGCGCTTGCCAATTTTGTCCTGCCCGGAGGAAACTCCGCTGGAGCCGCGCTTCATGTAGCCAGAACCGTCGTTCGCCGCGCCGAAAGATATGCAGTGAGAATTCAAGCGGAGGAAGAGGTCAATCCGGTCGTGATTTCTTATGTGAACCGCCTGTCGGACTTTCTTTTTGTAGCTGCGCGGTATGTCAATCTTGACACAGGCCGCCCCGAGCTTACGCTTCATTCGAGGTGATATTGATGTCGGAAAAGATGTTGCAGGATCATCTGCAGCGGACCGTAACGATCCATGATCCTCCAACAAGAATCATTTCGTTATGTCCCTCCATTACCGAAACCTTGTATGCCTTGCAGCTTTTGGATCGAATCGTCGGCCGTACCAGGTATTGTATCCATCCGGCGGAAGAAGTCAGCCGGGCCGCCGTTGTAGGCGGAACCAAGCAGATCAACATGGATGCGGTTGATCTGCTTAAGCCCGACTTGATCATAGCCGAGAAGGAAGAAAATCCGAAAGAGATGATCGAACAGTTAGCCTCCCGTTACCCGGTATATGTGACCAATGTGGAGAATTTCGAGGATGCTTTGAAGATGATCGCTGACTTGGGGATCTTATGCGCAAGGGGAGCTGAAGCCGAAATCATGGTGAAACATATTTCGGAGAGTTTTCAAATCATTCCATCAGCCGACAAACCGATCAAGGTGGCTTATGTCATATGGAATAACCCCTATATGGCTGCCGGCCGTACTACCTTTATCAATTCCAATCTTGAACTTTGCGGATTCCATAACGTATTTAAGCAAAGGCCGGAAAGATACCCGGTCATTACGGTCGAGGATCTGCGAAACTCCGAACCTGATTTGATTTTACTATCTTCCGAACCTTATCCCTTTCAAGAGAAGCACAGGGATGAGCTTGCCCGACAACAGCTGGAAGCTCGAACCGTACTGGTTGACGGGGAGTATTTTAGCTGGTATGGGGTGCGAATGATCGATGCGGCTTCCTATTTTCAACAATTGATATTATCGCTAAAAGGCTAAAGGAGACTATGACCCATGTCCGAATTGCACGGAAAAGTAATTATCGTGACAGGTGCCGGCAGCGGTATAGGAAGAGAGACGGCGTTGCTTTTAGCAGTTCAAGGTGCATTCATAGTAGCCGCAGATTTTAATGAAATTGCTGCGAAGGAAGCAGTGTCCCTGATTGAAGCTGCTTCCGGAACAGCGGATTTCTATAAAGCGGATGTATCGAAGGGTGATGAAGTGAAAGGTCTTATTGATTGGACAGTAGAAAGATTCGGTACTTTGAACGGAATTTTTAACAATGCTGGAATAGGTCTTGTCAAACCATTCTTGGAAATGGATCCGGAATCGTATCACCGAGTAATTAACGTTAACCAACACGGTGTTTATTACGGAATGTATTATGCCGCTAAAAAAATGGTCGAATTGCAAGTGGAAGGCACTATCGTAAATACGGCATCGATCTACGGTACCATGGCTGCTGTAGGAAGCTTTAACTATAATGCGGCTAAAGCGGCAGTGGTGATGATGACGAAATCCGGGGCATTGGAATTGGCGGAACACGGCATCCGGGTTGCAGGAGTTGCACCGGGATTCATCGATACGCCGATACTCGGCGGCAATGAAGAACGAAAAAACAGGCTAGCTGCACAGCATATGCGCGGTAAGCTCATCCAACCGAAGAAAGTTGCCAGCGTCGTTGCGTTCCTATTCAGCGAAGGCGCCACTGCCATTAATGGTCAGACGATTCCTGTAGACGATGGTTATCTTAGCTTCAAAAAATAATTACGGTCGATGAAAGGAGATTGAAGGCGATGAGTATCGCGTAATGAAGAAATCGTATTGCGGGGATACGACCCTCGAAAAGCAAATAGATGCTCTCGTAAATGATTGAGGAATATGAGATTATCCATTGGATTTGGAAAGTATTTCTTCGACCAAACCAAAATTCGACAATATGAATGTGCTCATATTATTTTGATGAATTAAAGATGAATTTAAGTCCAAGGGAGGAGTAAGTCTCTTCTTTATAGCCACATCGAGGACAGGATTATATATAACCTTGCGCGTCGCTATAAGTTGTAAAATTATACTGACATTCAGGACACTTATTTGAAAACATCTTTTTTATCCATAGCAGCATATTAAATCACCTTTTTCCAACTAGTTTACTTTGTTTTAATTATACTGCTTTTTTGGTATTTGGTATAGTGGCTTATTTCAGGATGAAATCTTTAATTGCTTATAGATTTTTATTTGGGAACATATTGACATTATAAAAACAAAAGATTATCATGCATATATACCCCTATGGGTATATATTTTTTAACTATTATTATACCCACCGGGGTATGATAAGGGGATTTTAAAGTCGGGTTAAAGGGAAAAACAAAAACAGTACATTAGGAGGAAACGAACCATGGGAGCACGAACACTGCAGGCCATGACGGCAAAAGAAGTAACTCAAATGTTGCTGAACAATGAGGAGCTTTTTATTTTAGATGTGCGTAACACGGATGATTTTGATAACTGGAAAATTGAAGGTGGAAAAATCGAAATCGTGAATGTTCCTTATTTCGATTTACTTGACGGGGTTGATCCTGCGCTGGATAAAATTCCTGATGGAAAGAAGATTTTGGTCGTTTGCGCAAAAGAGGGTTCTTCCAAATTTGTAGGAGAGCAAATCGTTGAAGCAGGCAGAAATAATGTTTATTACCTAGAAGGCGGAATGAAGTCGTGGAGTGAGTATCTTGAGCCGATTAAAGTCGGGGATCTGAAAGACGGGGGGGAGCTGTATCAATTTGTGCGGATCGGCAAAGGCTGCTTGTCTTATATGGTCATCTCCGGCGGAGAAGCGGCGACTGTAGATACACTGCGCATGACAAACGTATTTGAGCAGTTCGCTAAAGATAAAGGCGCGGTCATTAAGCACACGATCGATACTCACTTGCATGCCGACCACATCTCCGGCGGTAAATTGCTGGCGGACAAGACGAATGCGAAATATTGGTTGCCGCCTAAGGATGCAACAGAAGTTGTATTCGAGTACACGCCATTGGAAGGCGATAACGCGATTATCGTCGGCAATACGCAAATCAAAATTCAACCGATTTATTCTCCAGGCCACACGATCGGCAGTACGTCGCTAATCGTTGATGATCAGTATTTGTTAAGTGGAGACATCTTGTTTGTACAATCCATCGGACGCCCTGACCTTGCAGGCAAAGCGGAAGATTGGGTCGGAGATTTGCGAACGAGCTTGTATAAAACATACAAGAGCCTGTCTGAGGACTTAATTGTATTGCCGGCACATTTCGGCCAGCATACAGAGCTTGGAGAAGGCGGTAAAGTTGCTGCGCGTTTAGGTGATCTGTATGCCTCCAATCCGGGACTGAATATTGAAAGCGAAGAAGTGTTTCGTTCTGCGGTGACGGTTAACTTACCGCCGCATCCCAATTCTTATCAGGAAATCCGGCAAACGAATATGGGTAGAGTGAAGCCTACGGAAGAGGAGCAGCGCGAAATGGAGATGGGACCAAATCGCTGTGCTATTCATGATAAATAAGACTATGATCTACGGGTGGATAACCCCTTCATAGTGTTCAGTAATCGCACTCTGAATATGCACCATTGACAACCCACTATTATTTTATTATCATCTGTATATACCTATACGGGTATTGGTTTATTTCGACCATCGATTGTTGAGAGGAGAACAAATTTTTTTTGAGCAAAAATATACCCCCTATAGTATATAACGGCGGTACTCAATACAACTAATACGGGTGTAAGGGGGAAGCTATGGAATTAGATATTGGATGGCTTCTTATCCTATTTGGCGTCGGTTTTACAGGTTCCTTCATATCTGGGATGGTCGGCATCGGAGGCTCCATCATCAAATATCCGATGCTGCTGTATATACCTCCGATGATGGGATTTGTAGCTTTTACCGCTCAGGAAGTGTCCGCGGTAAGCGCGATTCAAGTGTTTTTTGCTACACTCGCGGGTATGTTCGCATATCGCAAAGGCAGTTTGATCAATAAAAAACTGGTTCTTTACATGGGAGTACCCATCGTAATTGGCAGCTTTATCGGGGGGTTCGGTTCTAAATTTCTCCCGGATTCCGCAATTAATCTGACGTACGCGGTGATGGCCTTGATCGCAGCGGTCATGATGTTCCTCCCGAAAAGAGGCGTCGAGCGTGAAGATTATTCCGGCATTACCTTTAATAAAGTCATCGCATCCGTGACAGCGGCGATTGTCGGGGTATCATCAGGTATCGTAGGAGCCGCAGGCGCTTTTATTACCGTCCCGATTATGCTCGTCATTTTAAAAATTCCGACGCGGGTTGCCATTGCATCATCACTTGCGATTACCTTTATTTCTTCAATCGGTTCTACAGTCGGAAAAATGATGGGTGGACATATGCTTCTCGTCCCATCCATTGTGATGGTTGTGGCAAGCATCCTGGGATCGCCGGTTGGAGCCAAAGTTGGCAAGAGAATGAACGTGAAAGTGCTGCAATGGATACTTGCCACTCTTGTTACAGCAACGGTGATTAAAATTTGGTACGACATTTTGGCATAAAGAGGAGGACTCGTTCATGGCAGGAAAATACTCGAAAGACATGCTTCCAGGCGAGGTGAAGGAGCGGCTCGCCAAGGGAGAAACGCTGAGCATCCTGGACGTACGTGAGCTGGATGAATGGGAATCCGGTCATATTCCGGGAGCAAAGCACATTCCTTTGGGATCTTTAAGCGAGCGGCATAAGGAACTCGATCCGAAGCAAGAGACGATTGTCGTATGTCGAAGCGGAAACCGAAGCGGGCTCGCATGCGAGCATCTTGAAGCCTTAGGCTACAAAGTGGTGAATATGCCGGGCGGAATGAATCAATGGGACGGAGAAATGAAGTACGGGAAATAAGAAATTTAGGAGGTAACGGATATGGCGGCAGTAATTCAAACGAATCAAGTGTTAGAGTGTGAAGGATTAGCGTGCCCATTGCCTGTAGTAAAAACCAAAAAAACGATTGAGGACATGAATTCCGGCGAAGTCGTTGAAGTGCGCGCCACAGATAAAGGATCTGTTGCCGACCTTCAAAGCTGGGCAAAGCGGACGGGGCACCAGTATTTAGGTTTACGGGAAGAGTCTGGCGTGTTCCGCCATTTTATTCGAAAATCGTCGGAGAATGAGACGAAACCAGAAGTGAAGTATCCCCACACCGTAAGCAATGAAGAACTCAGCAAAAAATTAGAATCAGGGGAAAAAATAAAGGTGCTGGATGTGCGTGAACCTGCGGAATATGTGTTTCAGCGAATCCCAGGGGCCATTTCCGTACCGCTCGGCGAACTTGAACAAAAAATTGCCGGCCTGAATCCGGACGAAGAATACTATGTCGTATGCAGAACGGGAACCCGGAGCGACATGGCGTGTCAAACGCTGGCCGAACGAGGCTTCTCAAAGGTGAAGAATGTAGTTCCCGGCATGTCGGGCTGGGATGGTCGCACCGAGCAAGATTAACGATATGAAAAACATGAACCTTTAGGAGGAAAATAACATGGCAAACAAGAGAGTGGCGATTATCGCATCATCTGCAGGACTCGAAACCGCATATAAGGTGTTGAACATCGCAACGGCGGCAGCATATCTTGATTTCGCCTTCGACGCACAAGTTACATTGAATTTCTAAAAAAATTTAAATATCAGGGGAGAGGTTATATGATGGCGGATATTGTTATTGATGCGAAAGGGCTTGCTTGCCCAATGCCGATTGTGAAGGCAAAAAAAGGGATTGACTCGATTCAATCCGGACAAGTGATGGAACTTCAAACAACAGATAAAGGTTCTATGAATGATTTTCAAGCTTGGGTAAACCAAACGAAACATGAATTAATTGAAGCAAGAGAAGAAAATGGAGTATTTACGTTCTTGGTGAAAAAGGGTTAAAGGTTACGCTGGAGTAGGGGCGGTGGCGCCGGCCGCCGCTTAACCTTTTCAGGAAAAAGGAGAGACCCGTTATGTTTATCTGGATGATCATTCTTGCTGCTATATTTCTATCTCAACTTCGAAATCAGTGGCCTGTGAAAGGTCTTCAGTATATAAGCGCAATAGAACTACGTAAAATGAAAAATTCAACTACGTTAAAAATCATTGACGTGCGTGACGCTTCCGATTTTTATGAAGATCATTGCACGGATGCGATTAACATTTATGTCGGGAGATTGCCGTTCGTCTGGAGCAATCATATTCGTGATGGAGATACGATCGTCCTGCTCGGCACGGACCATAGATCAATTAATAAATCCGCTAGAATTTTGAATAAGAAAGCGGGTATTAAGAGCATTTATGCTGCTTTCTATCAGAATATAAATGATCCGAAAATTAACAAAAGAATAATATGCAGTTAAAAGAAAGGTTGAGCTTTCATGGCAGAGAGAGAAAAATCAACGATTGTATTATTTAGCGGGGAGTTGGACAAAGCGATAGCGGCGTTTATTATTGCGAATGGAGCCGCGGCATATGATCATGATGTGACGATTTTCTTTACATTTTGGGGTTTAAATACGCTTCGTAAAGAAGAACTGGTACCGGTCAAGAAAGGGTTTTTGGAGAAGATGTTCGGCGGTATGATGCCGCGCGGCGCAAATAAGCTAGGTCTATCCAAGATGAACTTTGCAGGAATGGGTCCTAAGATGATCAAGCATGTCATGAAGAAGCATAACGCCTTGACTTTACCGCAGCTTATTGAGTTGGCACAGGAGCAAGGAGTTAAGCTTGTTGCATGTACAATGACAATGGACTTGCTAGGTTTACAGAAGGAAGAGTTAATCGACGATATCGAGTATGCAGGTGTTGCAGCTTATCTGGGGGATGCAGCCGAAGCTAAAGTGAATTTATTTATTTAATAGCAGCCCCCAGGTCTGGGTATCATCTACCTGTACACGTAAAGGGGGAATAACAATGGTTTATGATGATGATATAAAACGGCGTTTACGCAGGGTCGAGGGACAAATTCGCGGTGTTCTGAACATGATAGAAGCAGGAAAGGAATGTAAAGAAGTCGTCAGTCAACTTTCAGCTGTACGCAGTGCGGTAGATAAAGCGATGGCGATTATTGTCGCCGTTAATCTTGAACAATGTATCCGGGAAGAAAATGAAGCAGGAAACGATACAAAGAAAGTTGTTCATGAGGCTGTCGAGTTACTAATTAGTTACCCCTGAAAAAGTCGGGCTATTTTGACAAAATAAAAAGGAATTCGGCACCTCAAAATGGAAATTGTTATTGTCCAGATAACAATCCATCCATCCCCGAGGGAAGAATTCCTTTGTTTAAGGAGTTCAACGCAGAGCCTCGGGAATCCTTCCTTGAGGTGATGAAAATGTTGAAACTTCGTGACGAGCAAATAACGATGTGGGATGCGATTCTTCCGGAAGCTGTTAGAACGCTGCCGGCCGAACTTGCCATCATCGATCGCTTGCTGGACGACGAAAAATTTCTTCAACCATTCGCGAAGCTGCATCCGAAAGGCAAGAAGAGCGGTCGCCCTACGCTGGCGATCGAGAAGTACATCCGTCTTATGGTCTTGAAACACAAATATAATTTGGGCTACGAGTCGCTCGTGAAGGAAGTTGGCGACAGCATCACCTGGCGAATGTTCTGCCGTATTGCCATCGATGAGAAGATGCCGGATCCGTCCACGCTCATCTATGCCCGCAAACGCTACGGCGATAAAATCGCCCAGGACATCAACGCTGCGCTTATCAAACAGTGTGAAGAAAAAGCGATTCTGAAAACCCGTAAATTCCGTACAGACACGACTGTCGTGGAATCCGACATTCATCACCCGACAGATGCTACGCTATTGCAGGATGGTGTGAAGGTCATCACGCGAATGATTCAGAAAATCCGCAAGGTCGCTTCCCACGCCGTTCAAGGCTTTGAAGATCGTACGGCTGAAGTTAAAGAAAAGATTCTGTCCATCGCCAAAGTACTGCGGCGTCGCACACGGGAATCGTGGGAAGAAGTTGACAAGATTACGCAAAGCGTAATCGAAGTAACCGACAGCGTCGTAAAGGGTGCACAAAGCGTCGTAGAAAAACTGCAAGACAAGGGCAAAACGGCCGTTCAGCAAAGCAAAGCAAAACTGTCGGCGGCGGTCGAGCTTACCGGGAAACTGCTGGAACAAGCCAGACAGGTCGTCTCCGGCAATCGTATCATCGCCGATCGTATCGTCAGCTTCTTTGACCCCGAAGCCAGGCCGATCAAGAAGGGCAAGCTAGCCAAAGGCACGGAGTTCGGATACAAGGTGCGAATCGACGAGACGGAAAGCGGCTTCGTCACCGGTTACGCCGTCTATGAGGGAAATCCCTCTGATGACGAATTGCTTGTTCCCGCCATAGAAGCACATATCAAGCAGTTCGGCAAAGCACCGCAGGCCGTAGCCACCGACCGCGGCTTCTCAAGCAAGAAGAATGAAGCAGCCATTACTGAACTTGGTGTAAAGCGAGCCAGCTTGCCGCGAAAGGGCAAGAAAGGCATTGCCCGCACGGAGTACGAAAACGAAAAATGGTTTAAGGACTTGCAGCGTTACCGTGCAGCCGGAGAAGCGAAGATTAGTCTTCTCAAGCGCAAGTACGGTTTGAACCGCAGCAGGTACCGGGGCTTTGCTGGCTCAAAATGCTGGGTCGGCTTCGGAATCCTGACCCACAATCTGCAAAGAGCAGCAAAAATGCTTCAAAACTAAGGTAGAAATAGAAATCCGGGGGAACCGACATCCACAAAACCACTCGGCTCCCCGAGACCATTTTTAAAATTGGACTTTTTCAGGAGCAACTAATTAAAAGCAGGTAGGTGATGACGTATGGATTACGCTCTCTATGTACTGTTAGCCGTATTCGTTGTATGGATGTTTTACAAGCAATTCACCCCTGTACAAGGTTTGCGGAATTTACAGCTCCGGGAATTTAAGGAGGAGTACAAGGGTAATAAATTGATCGATGTAAGAGAGAGCCGTGAATACACTAGAGGGTATATCCCAGGAGCCGTAAATATACCTCTGAGTCAGCTGAAACAAAGGCTCGGGGAGATTCCCAAAGATAAACCAGTCTATTTGTATTGCCAAAGCGGTATGCGGAGTAAACAGGCCGGCAAAATACTCAGCAATAACGGCCACGGTCAAATCGCCCATCTAACGGGCGGCATCATGGCCTGGGATGGTCCAACGAAAAAGTAAAGTAATGGTTTCTGCTAAAGGAGAGGAAAGCTAAGTAAAATTCCTTACTGGAGGCTTTCGATGGTTCACTATACGGTGGAAACGAAACTTAACGTTCATGATGCGGTACCACGTTGGAAAAGGTTCTGAAATCAGAACAGTTCGGGGTCCTTTGGCAGTTCGATATTCGAGCGTATCTGAATGAACTGATGACAGTAAACCTAAAACAAATGTAATCGGATAATAAACAAAATCATTAATAATTTAGAAAAGTTTTTTTTCAGCAATTATGAACTTTTAGGATTGATGGCAGTATCCGGAATGAGGGATGAAGCTAAAATAAAATAGGCAGCTTCGATGGTTCACTTTTACGGACCAGGGGAGCTGCCTTACTTTCCGTTAGTCGATCTGAAGCTTGTAGAGCATGGTCGTATCCTGCTCATTGGAGCTGCGGCTATCGGATTGATACCAAATGATGCTGTCTCCGCTAACCAACGGATCGATATGGCCCGGTGACGGTACGCCTTGCAGGGCTGACGGCCGGTAAAGCTGCTTGCCAGACCCATCGACTACGGCATAGAAGAGACCTTCGTTGTTCCCGGATTCCTTCCACAGCAGGACGAATTTATCGTCGTTAAGCTTGACCAGATGCGTCTCCTCGATGTCGACCCCGGAATCGACGGCATGATCGGTCAGCCAGACGACGTTGACTTCCTTGGCATCCTTGGCCCCCTTCGGGACAACGCCAAGATACACATTCTTCGTCTTGGAGGCGCCGTACTGCTCCGTAAGGGAGACGCTGGAGCCTGCTACCAGATAGTTGTCTTTGGCTACCTCAAGACCGCCCACATGCGCACCTGTGTAGTTATCGCCGATCTTTCCGGGGAACTTGAGGATGTCAAGTTCAGAGACAATGCGATCCCGCTGCTCGACTTGGAGCACGACCGAGCGCGGATAGGCGTCCCCATGGTCGGCATATATGATCTTGTCGCCATCGAAGCGAACATAAGCCGCAAACGAGTGGCTTACGTGATTCCGCGGCCATTCAGCACCTTTGTACAGCAGAGTCATGCTCTTCATATCAGCCAAGAACGTAATGTTCGATTGGTGGCGGAGCCCGTCCTTCGGTGTCAGGTAACGCTGCCGTGTGGAGTAAACAGCCAGCTTCCCGTTATGACTATCCATCGTCACATTGCCTGCATGGAACGGATCGGTGACATACACATCGCTGATGTCTATTTGGCCGGCTTTCGTCCAAGAATCGTCGTATTTTACAATGAAATAGACGGTCTTCGTTGGCGATTCTTCCATATTTGGCTGTCCGTACACGACATAGTAGCAGCCGTCTTCCCCAAGATGAATGCCGCCTAATAGGGGCAGCTCTTTGGAAATCATCTTCTCTTCAATCTTATCGAAGGCCGGTGTAAATTCCTGCACGCGAAGTCCTTTGTCCCCCATGTCCTCGACCAGCACCACGCGATTCTTCTTATGGAGTAAGAACCTCTTGGCCGTAGAAAAATAATTTCCGTATTTATAGTCGTCAGTTCCGAGTGTCTTCGTCTGGACCGCTTGTGCGGTGACCTCAGCTTGAAGAGGCTTGTAAATCATAATGGCTTTGTTCTTCGGTTGCCACACCACCGCACTTCCCAGCTGCTCGGAAACGAAGCGTGTCGGAATGAGAACCCGTCCGTCCTTCATACGAGCGGGTACATCTAGCTCCACGGTTCGCCCGTTCACCGATGCATCGGGACGGTCAACCTGCAGCACAATCGTCTTCCCTTGCAGCTTTACCGTCACAGTACGGCTGTCACCGTCCCACGCAATGTCCGCACCTAGCGCTTCCAGCAGCGCTCTCATCGGAATGAGGGAGAAGCCGTTCTCCGTCTGTACTGGAACATCGGTTGCGAGAAATTGATTGTTCACACAAGCGAAGATCGTCTCTTTTGGGTCAGGCATATTGGAGTAGTCGAATTTCGTATACGTGCCGTCTTGATTCAGAGCACCGCTGGGGCGCGGCTTCCTTGCTTTTGAAATCTCGGTCTGGCAGTTGTCGGCGGCGGCTGCCGACGCAGAACTGCCCGGATATACGGTAAGCGGCAGCATTGCGATGCACAGCATCGCAGTAAAAATTTTGTAAATAGTCTTGATCACGGGAACCCTCCTGTTTCATGGTTTTTCATATAGTACCGTATACCCATGTCATTCGACAGGTAATGTCGTTTCCCTTCTGTGAGCTCGACATGAATTTCAGCTCGTCTATTATGGAAGCGATAGGGGGGAATCTTTGTTTAGGAAATGACGAAGGAAGGCGTTTCGTAGCTGCTGGTTCCTTAACAATGATCGACTTGAGTATGTAAATACACTAACGGAGAGCTGAGGGAATAAAAAATTGGAAGAGCTTAATGAAATTCGAATATGGTAAAATGAACAGAGATAAGATATCATTTAAAAGAAATACTAAAATAGTTTTGGGTACATTGGTCGATTAACTTAATAAATGTCAATAATAAAAAATGTACTAGAAAAACATTTCTGATTTTCTCTTCTTGTGCTATCCTACATAATAAACAACTTTTTGAGGTGAATTTATGCAATCTTCTACTGTAGTGCCAACAACATATTCAAGAACAAATCCATTTCAAGCGAAAGTTCTCAAAAATGTAAATTTAAATGGAGCAGGTTCTAATAAAGAAACGAGGCATCTCGAGCTATCGTTAAAAGGATCTGACCTCTCCTATGTCCCAGGTGATTGCCTTGGTATTATCCCTGAGAATGATCCGGAACTAGTGGCTTCCCTTCTTGAGGAAATGAAATGGGATGCAGAACTGTCTGTTTCAGTTAATAAGCAAGGGGATACACTTCCCTTAAAAGAAGCGTTAGCAAGACACTTTGAAATTACGTTATTGACGAAAAAAATTATCCAGCAGGCAGCGGAATTATCAGAAAATGAAGAGCTACAAAAGCTGGTATCCGATGAAAATCTAAATCAACTGAAAGAATATATCGACGGACGTGATTTGCTCGATTTGTTACGAGATTTTGGTCCATGGAAAGCTTCTGCCCAAGAGATTGTCTCTTTATTAAGAAAAATGCCGCCACGGCTATATTCAATTGCTAGCAGCATTACCGCTAATCCCGAGGAAGTGCATCTAACCATCGGTGCTGTGCGCTACACAGCTCACGGACGGAAGCGCAAAGGAGTTTGTTCTGTTTTATGTGCTGAACGTCTTCAAGAGGGGGATACGCTTCCAGTATTTATTCAACAAAACAAACACTTTAATCTACCAGAGTCCCCGGATAAAGATATTATTATGGTTGGTCCTGGGACAGGTATTGCACCATTCCGTTCGTTTATCCAGGAACGTGCAGTGAATGCAGCATCAGGTAGATCATGGCTATTTTTTGGAGATCAGCATTCAGCATCGGATTTCCTGTATCAAAACGAGCTGGAAAAATATCAAAAAGATGGGGTATTGACAAGATTAGAGGTTGCGTTCTCCCGTGATTCGGCGGAAAAAGTATATGTACAGCATAAAATGCTTGAAAACAGTAAGGAATTGTTTGAGTGGCTAAATAATGGAGCATACTTCTACGTTTGTGGAGATAAGCAATATATGGCGAAAGACGTCCACAATACTCTAATTAGCGTTATTGAAAAAGAAGGTTCGATGACCCGTGAAGCAGCCGAAGCGTATTTAAATGATATGCAAGAGCAAGGGCGTTACCAACGTGATGTGTATTAAAATGAATATTAGTGAGCAGCACTAAAAAAGAGTGACTTTATTCCGCAATTAGCGGTCATAAAGAAACAGGCCATCCTTCTTTCGGAGGGATGGTCTTTCCCTTGACGGAACTACCGTCAGTAAATATCGATGTCATCCAAAAAGATAAGAATTTGCAAGGCGAGATGCGCTTCATAGAAATCTTTGGAACTCGTCAGGTCCAGATGACTTATTTCTTGAATCCTTTTTAGTCTATACCTTGTTGCGCCAATAGAAATATGCAGATCCTGCGATGTGTTTTGGATGTTGCCCTGGTTCTCTAAATAATAAAACAACGTTTTTAACAATTCGTTGTTATTTTTTTCGTCATATAGCCTAATGCCTTGAAGTAAAAGTTCGGCAAATTTTTTTAATTGATCCATATTTTCGGGGTTAATAATTTTGGAAAAGGTGCTGAGATCCTCAGAAGAAACAATGCTTGAATGTTTCTTCCGAACCGTCAGCAATTGGACGGCTTTTTGCGCTTCTTCGTATCCCCTGCGGTAATCTTCTATTTTTTTACAAATCGAACTGATTCCAAACGTTATTATCATATCTTTATATTTACTTTCGAGCGTTTTCAATAGCAATTGAGCCAACGGTTTTACTCCGATGCCTGTCTTCTCAAGTAACTCCAGCGGGATTATAGCGATAATATGATCGGATTTACTTGTCAACAGGCATTGCGTATGTGAGCCTAAGCTTTTTATTTGAGTATGAAGAGTGTCGATGATCTGAACTTGTAAATCTTTAGCCGGGTCCGCGTTCGGATCAAGGGAAGCGAAATGAACGATAAAGAGATAATGCGGCAGCTCTAAATTATATCCCATTAATTTTGATCTGTAGGTTAATTCATCTGCATTGCAATTCTTCTTTAAAAGCTCAATGAACAACTCGTTTTTTAAACGATGCTCCACTTCAATTCTAGTGATGGTATGCAGCAATTGGATGGAACAAAATTTCGAAGCTGCTTCCAAAGCAGAAAACTCCGTTTCATCAAACTCTCCGGAATCTTTAATTAAGGAAATATAACCAAACAGGCCATTTTTGGTATGAATGGGGCATATTAGACGTTCATGCGTCCAACCGCTTCCTTCTGCGAACGTATAATGGACCGGCTGCTTGATATCTTTTAATAGATTGGAAAAAAGAATATGATTTTTAAATTTAATAATATCCAGCATGCTGTATTTAAATAAGCCAAATGATTCTATGAGTCTGAAATCTTTATCTTCCAGGGTGACGCCAAGATTAAGGGTTTCGCCTAAAAATTTTATGATGGAGGACAGCTCCTGCCCTTGAATTAAAATTTCGGATAATTTTTCATTAAATTTCAGCAATTTTTTATAAGCATCCCGTTGTTTTTCTATTTTAAGAAAGGGGCTGTTTATTTCTATCATTTCCTGACTATCCTGATCCAGTTGATCAAGCAAATCCTTCTCATCCCATTCCTTTGCAGGCTTGGCGATCATAAGGCAATGTTCGTCGCCCTTCCCAACGCATTTTATCTCTTTAACGATAATATCCCTGCCATAATGTTCAGACGCATACCCCCCAATAAACCCGGTTAATGTGTGACAAACAGGTTCATTATGTACGCCAAAATGCTTCAAATGCTGTTCGGCCTCGTAAGAGTAATGCCAGTACCCCTCGGCAAAATATTCCCCGGTAGTGTGATTGTATATAATCTTAGCATTTTGAGAAAAAAAAGCGCCCGTAATTTTAGACATTTGCGGGCCTGCATGGAACCATTCAAACGGTGATTCAAGCGAAAAAAGCGCTTTCAAATTTCTGGCGAACTCTACACCGTAATTTCTGCCGTACCGCAACAAAATCTTTTTGGCTTGATCCATGCCTACCGACCTGATCAGATCCCGACGCAGTAGGCCGATTGCATCCGTTCCAACCAAAATCATCCGCTGATCTTTAAGGTGAATTTTTCCGGTAGCCGCATCGAACGTAATATACGAATGTAAGTCAGATTTATTGAACATGAATGATCATCACTCCTAAGTAACAATAAACTAATTGTACAAATAATATAGCATCATTTTATACAAAAATGTTAAACAAAATTGATAAATCCATCTGTTGATTTTGAATTTTATGAATATTGAGTTTTTTGTTGTTCCTGATAAAATCAATTACAACGATGAGGTAATAAATGGAATTGAAATTGAGCGAAGTGTACATGTTGCGTAATTTTGTATCCGTTTACATTTACGAACAAGACAAACCAAAGCCAATCGCTAATCAAGGGAACAAAAAAACCAAGTTGATGCTTAGACTAAAATAAGGAGGTGAGGAATCAGCCCCGCTATCATGAGAGCTTTTCCATCCGATTTGCTATTACCTATTTGAGAGGGTGAAGCGCATGGCAAACAGGAAGTTTTGGGTTTATGAAAATAAGCTACTACTTATTCTATCATTGGGCTGGGGATTTTTATTTTTCGATCGACTGGCAGTTAATTTTTTGATGCCGTTTATTATTAAGGATGTTCCAATGAGCAATACCCAAATCAGTTTGATCGTTGCAGGATTTTCTTTAACTTGGGCACTCGGAGGCTATTTTGGAGGCTATTTCGCGGATCGTTTAGGAAAGAGAAAAGTTTTTTTAGCCATTTCGGTTTTGTTTTTTTCTCTTTGTTCGTTTATGACAGGCGTGGTAACAGGTTTCCTCTTCTTGCTCTTTATACGCATGCTCATGGGATTGGTTGAAGGGCCGTTCTTTCCTACAGGTGCATCCATTCTAGCTGTGGAATCATCAGAATCACGGCGTGGCTTCAATCTGGGATTTCTACAAAACTTTTCATCTAATTTCCTGGGTGGAGTTTTAGGACCGATCGTTCTTGTAGCGGTTGCCATAGCCATCGGTTGGAGAAACACGTTCTTACTCACATTAATTCCCGGTCTGATTGTAGCCTTCTTGATATGGAGATATGTCCGGGAACCGAAAACTTCTAATGAATCCGAATCGATTTCAGCTGATGGTAATAAAAAAGACGAAAACGTCCGTGTGCGGGATCTGTTTAAATACAGAAATATCGTATTATGCATCATTATCGGTATTTTCTTCATCCCTTGGTATACGCTGGTTTTTACTTTTGCTCCTCTTTATCTGGTTCAAGCTAAAGGAGTTTCGCCCGATATCATGAGTTATGTCATGTCAGCAGTCGGTATAAGCGCGGCCGTATGGGGATTTGTTGTACCGGCGCTGTCTGATCGCTGGGGAAGAAAGCCGGCAATGATTACATTCTCCTTCATTTCCATGTTAGGTCCCTTATCGATCCTGTTTTTCAACGGACCATTCTGGATGTTAATGATACTTGTTATTATCGGATGCGCAGGGCCGGGACCCATGGCTCTCTTCATGTCGATCATTCCGGCTGAAACCATTCCCCGCAAATATATTGGAGCCGCCGTAGGCTTGACAATGGGCGTCGGTGAATTGATAGGCGGCGTTGGAATCGTAACATTAAGCGGTGTCGCTGCCGACCATTACGGGATCATGGTTCCGCTGTTGATGTCAGCGGCATTTGCCCTTATCAGTGCTTTGGTCTCGTTGTTTTTAATCGAAACGTCACCGATTAAGGTTAAGGCGAAAAGAGAAGCAGAGCTGCGATCTTCTACGGTATCAAACATTTGACCCGGCTCATCTATACATTGATGTTCTGCCTGCGGAGGAGGGGATAAGGTTGAAAGCTGCAATCTGGTACGGATTAGAAGATGTCCGGGTCGTTGAGGTGGAAGAACCCGTCACCGGGGAAGGAATGGTTAAAATAGAGGTCGAGTGGTGCGGTATTTGTGGCAGCGATCTTCATGAATACGTATCGGGACCTATGACAATCCCCGTTTCGGAGCCTCATCCATTGACAGGGCAGGTAGCTCCGGTGATTCTGGGTCATGAGTTTGCCGGCAGAGTGGTTGAAATAGGAGATCGCGTGACAAATGTGACGATGGGTGACCGTGTAACGGTGGAACCGATTTTAACTTGTGGTACTTGTATTCATTGCCAAAGCGGTCGTTATAACCTGTGTCCCAAACGCGGATTTCATGGACTTACGTCAAATGGGGGAGGATTTTCGGAATATACAACGGTTCAGGCTCACTTGGTACATAAACTGCCCGATACCATCTCATTTGAAGAAGGTGCGGTCATTGAACCGGCAGCGGTGGCTGTTTATGCCGTTCGTTCAAGCGGATTAAAGGTGGGGGATGCATGTGCCGTATTTGGAGCCGGCCCCATTGGGCTGCTTCTGATCCAAGCTGCCAAAGCCGCGGGTGCCAGTAAAATTATTGCCGTGGAAGTATCCGAGAGCCGTTTGGCTAAAGCTCAAGAATTGGGTGCCACCGATTTCATTAACCCTCTAAAAGAGAAAACGGTGGAGGCTATTCATACAATCACCGGCACCAAGGGTGTGGACGTTAGTTATGAAGCTGCAGGCGTAGAAACCTCTTTTTTGGAAGCGCTTGACAGCGTTAAGCCGGATGGGGAAATGGTGATCGTAAGTTTATGGGAAAAGGCGGTAACATTTAATCCTAATCTACTTGTGTTAAACGAACGGAGGATCCGATCTTCCTGTGCTTATCGGCATGTTTTCCCGGAGGTGATTTCGTTAATAGCTAACGGAAAAATAAATGCAAAGGGATTGATTTCCAAAAAAATTTCATTAGATCAAATCGTAGAAGAAGGTTTTACGACCCTTTTGACCGATAAATCTCATTCAAAGATTCTGGTTACGCCTAAAAAGATAAATCTTTAATTAAATGGAGCTTACACTGAAATGAGGGAATAAAGAATGAGATTGCTGGAAAAGGTTGCCTTGATTACAGGTGCAGCATCGGGTATCGGGAAGGAGACAGCCCTATTATTTGCTAAAGAAGGGGCAAAGGTTGTATTAACGGATATTCATCAAGAGAATGGCTTAAAAGCGGTTGAATGGATCCATTCAGCCGGCGGTCACGCTACTTTTATAAAGCATGATGTTTCCATGGAGGATGAGTGGAAGTCTGTCATCCAAACGGTCCTGCAAACCTATGAACGGCTTGATGTCGTCGTAAACTCCGCCGGGATTGGAAAATTTGCTGCGATCGAAGATACAACATTTGAACTATGGCATCAAATTCTGAGCGTCAATCTCGACGGCCCTTTTTTAGGTACCAAATATGGTATAGAAGCGATGAAACGGACGGGCGGAGGATCCATCATTAACGTTTCATCCATCGTTTCAATCGTTGGTGACCCTGGACTAGTGGCTTACAGCGCAAGCAAGGGAGGCGTAGATCTATTATCTAAATCTGCAGCTCTGTATTGCGCGAAGTCAGGCACAGGAATCAGAGTAAATACGGTTCATCCGGCATATATTCAAACACCGATGATGTCCAATATTGAAGATGTGGACTACGTCAAGTCGTTACTTCCAATGGGTCATTTTGGTGAGCCAATCGATGTCGCAAATGGAATTCTATACTTGGCATCGGATGAATCCAAGTTTACAACAGGCAGTCAATTAGTGATTGATGGCGGGTATTGTGCCCAATAGAAATTTATTGGATTCGGCAGCTTGTACGATATTCATCATACATTTCAACCAGAACATACGGCTGTAAAACAAAAATAATGGGAGGAATCTTGAATGAACAGATTTGAATATCAAATACGTCACTGTATGGATGCGGTGGAGGAGCTGTTGACAAAGACGGAAAATCCACTGCATAGAGCCATTCTTAATAATTACCGAAGACACGTACATCTTGAGGCATCCGGTCAATTTGAAAAGATTGTCGCGGACGATATGATGGCAGACCATCCTGTTTATCGAGTGACATGGGGTGATAATCCTGTTGTTATCGAAGAGAAGGAAGGGGTGATTGACTTTTACAACAGCGTAAAAGAAGCCGTACTCTGGAATTCAGACGATCGAATTGCTGTTGCTGACTGGGGGATTGCAGATGAGCTGACCTTTCATCAGATAACCAAGGGAAAAGACCTGGCCAATATGGGCTTTCAGGTCGATGATTTGGAAGCTTATTACCATTTAAGCAGCCGACAAGTGTTCTTATGGCCCTATGATGAGCAAGGAAGGCTGAAGGGTGAGCATCTATATGAAGACAAAACCAGCGTACAAATAGAAAAAGTGGATCCAGAGGAATTAATTACTCCACAACAAGTAAAAGAAATTCATTTAGAGATCCTTGACCAATTAGAGAAAGAAAAGGGCGAAAATTACTGGGTATATCATGAAGGGACAGCTGTCAAATGAAGCAGCCTATTTTTTCAGAGGTGCCTGGATTACATCATGCTGCTGCTGATTCACAATAGGATTATAACGAAAACCAAGGAGGAAAATAAATATGTCTGAAACGGCCGATAAGAAGATGACGGCGCCCCCGTCCGCTTACAAGATTGTCGATATCCCCGAGCCCTATGCCGATGTGATCAAGCGCCATGGCGTCGAGGGTAAGTTCGTAGAGGGGGAGGAGAGCCCATGGGTGCCGTTCGGCGATAACGCTGCAATTCGCCATCTAGCCTTCGATGTCCGCAACAACATCTACAGCAACATTCTTTGGATCAAGTCACCGGGCGTGATCGGCACGCACAGGCACAGGGGGACGGTGGTCATGCTCTGCCTGGAAGGCAGCGTCCGCTATCTCGAATATGACTGGGTAGCGGGTCCCGGAGACTTCATCTACGAAACACCGGGAGAGACGCATACGCTCGTGACTGACCACCCGGATGGTGTCAAGCTGTTCGGCTGGCTTCAAGGACCGATCGAGTTTTACGACGAGAATGCCAATTTCCTCGAGACACTCGATGTCTGGTGGTACATCAACCACTATGAAAGCTACTGCCGGGAGCACAACATCCCGATCAACAAGCAGCTGTATCTCTGATTCGTTAACAAGAAAGCCGGATTCCTGCACGCTAAGAGGTTCCGGCTTTCCTTGTTAAGTATTCAACGGCCTTAACCTTTCACCAGACATGAAAGCAGTTGCAGTAACTGTGCTGAAGATGGATGATTTATATAGTATGGAGAGGAGCTTTTAGCTTGAAAACAAAGAAACGATGTACCTTGCTTTTAACCATGGCACTCCTGGTCTCGTCCGTATCTCCTATGTTTTCCTCTGTCGGTTTTGCCGAGGCACCTGCAGGAGACGACCCAGCATCGACGGTTAAGCTTGAGAGTGATGGCGCTCCTGTCCAAAGGGGAGAAGCGGCCAAGTTGGCGGTACGGTTATATGAACGCATAAGCGGAAAAACAATCCATCCGGATCACAACCCTTTTACCGATACGGATGACGTTGAAATTAATAAGGCTCACTCTGCGGGGATTGTTATGGGGATCGAAGACGGAAAATTCTGGCCCGACGCAGTCATCAGCAAGCAGGAACTTTCAACGATGCTGTATCGCGTTATGGAGAACGCGATTGATGGATTCAATGGTGACCAAGCGAATCAAGGAATATTCGCGGATAAAGAAGAAATTGCCGGCTGGGCGGAGCTTCCGGTCCGCTATCTACATACACTGGGAGTTTTGAAGGCGGATTCATCGGAAAAAGTTAATCCTTATGAGAAGCTGAATCTTCAAGAGGCAAATGATCTGGCTGAGCGTATATACGGTTTCACGGTTGCGCGGAACGCCTGTTCAAAACTGGATGGAAGGATACTCCCGGCATCCGACATTCGTTTGCCGACAAGCGGGGCCACGATTCAATCGGCCTCTCTGGTGCTGGAAAATGAAGAGAGCAATGTGAACGGCGAGTTTTGCAAGGTGCTCGGCGCCATTCACCCGGTGGATCAGAACGCGCCGGATATCCTTTTTGAAATCAACCTGCCGACCCAATGGAACCACAAAACCTTGCAGCTGGGCGGAGGCGGTTTCAACGGCACGCTGATTACAGGTTTGGGCGGTACTCCCGGTCAAATGTCGAGCGTTCCGATGCCTCTAAAGCAGGGTTATGTCACATTCGGAAGTGATTCCGGACATCAGAGCACGGTTGCTTTCGATGCTTCCTTCGGCCTTAATAAGGAAGCTTTGAATAATTTCGCCGGCGATCAGCTGAAAAAGACTTATGATGTGGCTATAACTTTAGTCAAAAACCACTACGGAAAAGCTCCGGAGCAAAAATACTTTGCGGGAAGTTCGGAAGGCGGCCGGGAAGCATTGACGGTTGTCCAGAGGTGGCCGGGTGATTATGATGGTGTCATTGCCTTCTATCCAGTTGTTCATTTGATGCTGTTGCATCTCACGGACAACCAATATGCACAAGCCCTTTATGCAAATGATGGCGCCGGATGGTTGAATCCGGAAAAGTATAAGCTTCTGAACGATGCTGTATATCAGGCCTGCGACGGTCTGGACGGTGTGGTGGACGGTATCATCGGTGATGTGAAAACATGCAGCGAAACGTTTACCATAAAAACGGTGGAAAATACCCTGCGTTGTCCGGACGGCGCCGATACCGGGAATGACTGTCTGTCGGATGCCCAGATTCATACCGTAAGGGTAATGAGTTCGCCAATGCCTTATGATTTCACCTTTAATAACGGTGTTGATTCATTCCCTCAATCCACAATTCTGCTGGGCGGTGATAAATCTGCATTCCATTTGGGTACAAGACCGGTACCGGCAAAGCCGCCTATGTGGACTCCTGTCGGAGGGGATGCTTTTCACGCAGCTTCCGGTGATACGAATGTCAGATACCTTGTCACACAAGATCCGTCTTTTGATTCGTTGACATTTGATCCGAATACATATAAAGAGCGGATTATGGAGTTATCCGAGCTTCTAAACTCTAACAGCCCGAAGATCGAAAGCTTCAAAGAGCAGGGCGGTAAGATTATTCTTGTAGGGGCCCTTGCCGATGGAGGTGTCAGTCCTTTCAATACGATCAACTATTACGAAGGGCTTGAGAAGGAATTCGGAAAAACCAGCCTGGATCCATTTGTTCGTTTCTACGCAATTCCCGGTTACGGTCACGGCACCGGTCCGTTCACTGCAACAATGGATACGCTAGGTGCTTTGGATAAGTGGGTCGTAACAAATGAAGCTCCCGATCAATTGGTTGCGACAGATGCCAATAAGAACACGGTAGGACGCACAAGGCCCGCATGCCGTTATCCTGAATGGCCGAAATACAACGGATCCGGAGACGTAAATGCAGCGGAAAGCTATACGTGCACAAAGCCTTAAATGGTTAAGGAAGTAGATGAAAAGGCGGGTATGATGTCAATACTCGTCTTTTTTTCCTGTTATTGACCGGTTACTTTAAACATTCATGTTGACACAGGATGAAAAACAAACTAAACTTGTATACATAATTGTAAAACAATCTTGCATTCATTTTTGGGAGGAGAAATCTAATGGATACTTTTAACGAACAGGTCAGAGATATTGCGCATCTGGGGCATGTTGAACTGCTGACGCCGAAGCCAAATGAAAGCGTTGCCTTTTTCACGAATATTCTGGGTATGCAGGAAGTGGCACGTGAGGGGCAATCTGTATTTCTTCGCGGATTCGGGAATTATGAGTCTTATTGTATGAAATTAACCGAGTCCAAGGAACCGGGGATCGGACATACCGCGATACGCACGACATCGCCGCAAGCGCTGGAACGGCGTGCGGCGGCCATCGACAAAAGCGGTTATGGCATCGGTTGGAGTGAGGGCGACTTCGGTCATGGGAAGTCCTACCAATTTCGCGATCCCGACGGGCATGCTATGGAGCTCTACTTTGAAACGGAAAAGTATAAAGCGCCTGAACATTTACGTCCGATCCTGAAAAACCAGCCGCAAAAATATACCGGCAACGGGGTAGGCGTCCGCCAGCTGGATCACATCAATTATCTGGCACAGAAAGTCGAGCCGACGAGCAAGTTCCTGCAGGATCATTTGGGTATGAAAGTAAGCGAGCAGATTGTGCTCGACAGCGGGGAGCATGCCGGTTCATGGCTGTATTCGGGGCAGAAATCTTATGAGCTGGTTTACACGGTTGATTCCACGAACAGCCGGGGAAGACTCCACCATCTTGCCTTTCTCGTCGATACGCGGGAAGAAATCTTACGGGCCGCAGACATTTATATCGACAATGACATCTATATCGAAGGCGGACCCGCAAAGCATGCGATTCAGCAAACCTTCTTCCTGTACTGCTATGAGCCGGGCGGAAACCGAATTGAGGTCTGTACCGGAGGCTATTTCATTTATGCGCCGGATGCGGAGACCATCACCTGGAGCCAGGCAGAACGCGCCAGAGGGCAGGCTTGGCTGACGCCTACGATCTCCACATTCCATACATACGGCACACCGGTAGTGGACAAATAGTACGGACCCAACCATGTAATCAGCCAAGGAGGGATAGACTATGATTGACAGCAATACGAATTTATTAGTTGTAAGCGCTCACGCCGCCGACTTCGTATGGCGGGGAGGCGGCACCATTGCGAAGTACGTCAAGCATGGCGCCCATGTATCCCTCGTCATTTTGAGTTATGGGATCCGGGGGGAATCCAACGATCTTTGGAACATCGAAGGGCAAACCTATGACAATGTGAAGAAAATACGCAGAAGCGAGATTGAGGAAGCCGCACAGGCTTTGGGAATAACCGATATGGAGTACTGGGACTATCAGGATTACCATATGCAATTGGGCGAAGAGCGGATGGAGCGGCTCGTACGCAAGATTAGGGAAGTGAGGCCGCACGACATTCTGACGCACGGATTCAAAGACGCCTTCAATCCGGATCATGAAACGGTGGGTAAATTCGTTTTTGATGCGAGCGTATTGTCAACCTCAAACGGCGTTAGAATCGACGGAACGGCAACGGCTAAACAATCACGTATATTCGGCTTCGAGCCGCATCAATCGGAAATTAGCGACTTTAAACCTGAACTTATCCTTGATATTACGGAAACCTATGAACAAAAATTAGCTGCGATGGAAGCTTTTAAAGCGCAAAAACATTTGCATGATTACTATGATGCAAAAGCCAGGCTGAGAGGCAACCATGCACGCCGGGTATCGGGAAACAACCAGTATAAATATGCGGAGGCTTTCAGCCGGTTCTTTCCTTATGTGGGAGGAGAATTTGTGTGATGAACAAGTACGTCGTCAAAAATATCAAGCGGCCGGATGAGCAAATCATAGCAGAATATTCGAAGCTGGATGTTTCTACCGTTCACGAAGCTCAGGGGAAGATGGGTCTTTTGAGCCGGGAGATCAAGTCGATATCAAGCGGGGCCGCAATTTGCGGCCCGGCGGTAACGGCTGTTTGCTATGCTGGGGACAACTTGATGATCCACGCCGCCATTGAAGTGTGCAGGCCCGGCGATATTCTTGTCATCAGCACCATTGGTGAAAATGCCATCGGAATGATCGGTGAGCTGATCGTCATGGCGTTAATGAAACGCGGCGTAAAAGGCGTCATCACAGAATCCGGAATTCGGGATGCGGCTCAAATCAGGGAGCTCGGGTTTCCGATCTGGACGAAAGCGATTCACTCACAGGGCGCGGTGAAAACCCGGGGCGGATGGGTAAATGCTCCGGCGGTATGTGGCGGCGCCGCGGTGAATCCGGGGGATCTTATGATGGCGGATGATGACGGTATCGTGGTTGTGAAGCGTGATGACATACAATCTACGCTGGAAGCGTCTAAACAGAGAATGCGGAAAGAGGAAGGCACGAAAGAAAAAATTGCAAGAGGAGAGCTTAGCCTCGATTTTTATCAGCTGCGGGAAGTTTTGAAGCGGGAAAATGTCCATTATTATGAGGACGAAGATCAAGTGGGGGCAGAGGAGGCATTATATAATGGCAAATAACAGAGCTGTTGTGTACAAAGGGCCGGGTGCAGTAGCTGTTGAGGATATCGATTATCCCGATCTGGTGTTAAGGGACGGACCAGGGGTTAATCCGAAAAACGTGGGCCGGAAGTGTGAGCATGGCGTTATCCTTAAAGTGGTGACAACTAACATTTGCGGAAGCGATCAGCACATGGTCCGCGGCAGAACAACAGCACCGTCCGGACTTGTGCTCGGACATGAAATAACAGGAGAAATTATTGAAATAGGGCGAGATGTAGAATTTCTCAAAAAGGGAGATCTGGTATCCGTTCCATTCAATATCGCCTGCGGACGCTGCCGTTCGTGCAAAGAACAACATACCCACGTTTGCCTGAACGTAAATCCCGATCGGCCCGGATCCGCATACGGATATGTGGACATGGGCGGCTGGGTTGGCGGACAATCGGAATATGTGATGGTCCCTTATGCCGATTTTCAATTGCTTAAGTTTCCGGATAAAGACCAGGCGATGGAGAAAATTAGAGATTTAACGATGCTTTCGGATATATTCCCGACCGGATTTCACGGAGCGGTATCTGCCGGCGTTCGTCCGGGTTCTACGGTTTATGTGGCAGGCGCAGGGCCGGTAGGATTGGCGGCAGCACATTCCGCTCAGCTTCTAGGAGCCGCCGTTGTCATCGTGGGGGATTTAAATGCCGATCGGCTGCAGCAGGCCAAAAGCTTTGGATGCGAGACGGTCAATCTGAGAGAACATGACAATTTGGGTGAACAAATCGAGCAAATCCTCGGGGTCCCGGAGGTTGATTGCGCCATTGATTGCGTAGGATTTGAAGCTCATGGACATGGACGACAACACGGAGAAGCACCTGCCACGGTACTTAATTCCATTATGGATGTAACCAGGGTAGCGGGGAAATTGGGGATCCCGGGTCTTTACGTTACGGGAGATCCGGGCGCCGTTGACGAAGATGCCAAGATTGGCACACTTAAAATCAGGTTTGGTTTGGGTTGGGCAAAAGCTCATACCTTTGTTACCGGGCAAACACCGGTCATGAAATACCATCGTGAATTGATGATGTCTATTCTGAGGGGGAAAGCGCAGATTGCCAAGGCCGTAAACGCAACGGTAATCTCGTTGGATGAAGCGCCCGAAGCTTATGCAGCTTTTGATAAAGGGGTGGCGCGGAAATTTGTGATTGATCCTCATGGATTGCTGCAGTAATCGTTTTTTGACCGTTCAAACAAATAAGACGTGAATATGAAATTTGGTCTGAATAGGCGAAAGTTTCAGTCACGTCTATTTTTGTATGTATGTTTACGCGCTCACAGTAAGTCATTGGTTATCAGTGACAAAGAAAGTGCAAATTTTTGTGGATGGTGGACGTATATTCATGCTCAGCCAATAAGATAAAATCAATATTGTAAGCGGATATAAAAAAGGAGAGGGAGACAAGGTGGAGAAAATGATGATTGGCGTTGCCGGATCTGGAGCTATGGGGGCAGGAATCGCACAATTGGCATCATCGAAAGGCTTTAACGTACTGCTTTGGGATCTGAATGATTCCCTGCTCCATCAAGCAAAGGAACGCATGTATGCTGCGATGGGCAAAAGCATAGAGAAGGGCAAGATGACTGAAGAGCAAAGAGAGGAAGCCGTGAAGCGATTAGAAACTACAACGGATTTGGTTCAGTTCAAAGCCTGTGATTTAGTCATTGAAGCGATCGTCGAAGATTTAACTGCCAAACAAGAAATCTTTAGAAAGCTGGATGCGATTCTTAAGCCTGAGGCGCTAATCGTCACGAACACTTCCGGTATTTCTATCACCGCAATTGCGGAAGCTACCACCCGGCCTCATCAGGTAGCAGGCATGCATTTTTTCAATCCCGCACCCATTATGAAGCTCGTCGAAGTAATAAGAGGGTATAAGACCAGTGATCAAACCATTGACGCTTTAATGCATATCGCACGGGAATTGGGAAAGGAACCCATTGAAGTGAAGAAGGATTCGCCGGGATTTATCGTCAATCGAATCATGACCGCCCAATTCATCGAAGCGATCCGGCTCGTAGAAGAAGGCGTCGCAACCGTTGAGGATATCGATAAAGCGGTGACGCTCGGGCTAAATTATCCCATGGGGCCATTTAAGCTGCAGGATTTTGGTGGAGTGGACCTCGGTTTGCGGGTAATGGACTATTTTTACGAGGAGTTTAAGGATGCCCGCTTCGCGGCCCCTCTTACGCTAAGACGTTTAGTTAGAGCCGGAAGGTTGGGCAGAAAAACGGGTGCCGGTTGGTACGATTACAATCAACCCCAATAACTCCTGCTATGATTATGATCTGAAAAAGGAGCTGTTTTCGTGGAGTTTGAAACGTTGGAGTACCGTGTTGAAGACAGAGTAGCCGTGATTACTCTGAACAGGCCGCCCTATAATCCGCTCAATAGCACCATTTTTATCGAACTGTACAATTTGTTGGAGGCCCTTGATGAGGACAGCAATGTCCGGGCCGTTATCTTGACCGGTAAAGGGGAAAAGGCGTTCGCCGCCGGAGCGGATATTCATGAAATGACGGGACTTGACCAGAAGGGAATCGCCAGGATGGCAAGGCTCTCGCGCAAAGCTTTCCAGATGATGGAACAGCTGTCTCAACCGATTATCGGTGCGGTTAACGGGCTCGCCTTAGGAGGCGGGTGCGAGCTGGCCTTGGCATGCGATCTGCGTATCTGCTCGGAGAATGCGAAGTTTGCACTGCCTGAGCTTAACCTGGGTATTATCCCCGGAGCCGGCGGTACACAGCGGCTGCAGAGGATTATCGGTCAGGCCCGCGCTAAAGAGATGATATTTTTCGGAGAAATGATCAATGCGCAGCAAGCTTATGGCTACGGGTTAGTGAATAAAGTCGTTTCATTAGAAGAGCTCGGCAATTCGGCAATGGAATGGGCGATGAAATTGGCGGAGAAGCCGCCGGTGGCCATGCAAAGTGCAAAAATAGCCATGAATACCGGGAGCAATGTGGATTTAGAGAGTGCGCTGGAAATTGAGAGCGCACGTTCCAGCATCGCTTTTACAAGTGAGGACCGGAAAGAGGGAATGGCCGCTTTTGCGGAAAAACGAAAACCGAATTTCGCAGGGAGATGAACGGGAATGCGTGACACAGATGTGGTGCTGGTGAACGGGGCGCGAACAGCGTTTACGAAATTTTGCGGTTCGTTCCGGGAAATATCTGCGATTGATCTGGGAGCGGTCGCAGCAAAAGAAGCTATATGCCGGGCTGATGTAAATCCTGAAGAAGTCGACCAGGTAGTCATCGGAAACGCCTATCAATCGAGCAATGATGCTCACATATTGGCGCGTCATGTCGGTCTTAAAGCAGGCATTCCCATACCTGCGCCGGCACTGACGATAAACCGGCTGTGCGGCTCCGGTTTGGAGTCGATTATTTCGGCGGCGAGGCTGATACAAACGGGCGAATCGACAATGGCGCTTGCCGGCGGAACGGAAAATATGAGTCAAATTCCTTTCGTCATCCGCGGCGCCAGATGGGGTGTCCCTTATGGTTCCAAGCCGGTTGAAGATGTTTTATGGGAGGGACTGACGGATACGTACGCGGGATGCAATATGGCGATAACGGCCGAGAATTTAGCCGCCAAATACGGTCTGACCAGGGAAGAGATTGATAAGCATGCCTTATTAAGCCATGAAAAGGCGCTTGCGGCCATGCAAAAGGGATACATGCAGCAGGAAATTGTTCCGGTAACCGTCCATGAAAAGAAGACGGCCCGGATCGTAGATAAGGATGAGCAGCCGAGAGAGACAACGATGGAAAAGTTGAGCGGCTTAAAAGCGAGGTTTAAAGATGACGGCGTAGTGACCGCCGGTAATGCCAGCGGAGTAAATGACGGCGCGGCCGCGTTTATTTTGACATCCGCCAAACATGCCGAAGCAAGAGGATTAGAGCCAATGGCGCGCATCGTATCCTGGGAAGTCATCGGGGTGGAACCGACGATCATGGGAATCGGGCCGGTACCCGCAATCCGAAATGCACTTAAAAAGGCCGGTATGAAATTGCAGGATTTGGATTTGATAGAAATTAACGAAGCTTTTTCCGCGCAATATTTAGCGTGCCAGAAAGAGCTTGATTTTAACCCGGAGATAGGAAATGTCAACGGCGGCGCCGTTGCATTAGGGCATCCCATGGCAGCTTCCGGCGGAAGAATCACGTTAGCTCTGCTCCATGAGCTGGCCAGAAGACGGAAGAAATATGGGGCCACTGCAATTTGTATCGGCGGGGGCCAAGGGATTGCCGTCATCTGGGAGAGATTGTAAAAGGGAGGGTTAACAATGGGAGAGAGCGAGCGCTGCTTGACTTTGCCGCAAATGCTCGAGAAAGCGGTAGAGCTGCAGCCGGACAGAGAGGCCGTTTATGATCGGACACGGCGTCTCACTTATCGTGAGCTGCAGCAGGAGAGCGACCGGTTGGCCGGTGCTTTGGCCGCCAGGGGAATACAAAAAGGCGATCGCGTAGGCGTTTGTTTGCCGAACTGGCATGAGACGGTGCTTATCTATTTTGCGGTTTCCAAATTAGGTGCTGTTCTCGTGCCGTTTAATCCGAAGTATCGCATGCATGAAGTCCAACATATTGTGCAGGACTGCAAGCCGAAACTGGTTTTTATAAGCGAAGAGTTCGAACAGCATTTAGGCGTGGGCGTTATCGTGCCGTGGATCCATGATATCGTCGCCGTTCGCTTCGAGAAGGAGGGCACTACTCCCTTCACCGAGCTCAACCCATATACCGGGCCCGCTCCCATCCAAGTTGAAATCGATCCTACCCATGACGATTTATGCATCCTTTATACATCGGGAACGACGGGTCTTCCGAAAGGAGTCATTCTGACGCATCGCAATCTGACTCGCGGAGCTTCGCTAGTCGGATCCCGGATGAAATGTACGTCTGAAGATGTGTTCATTATCAGTATCCCGCTTTTTCATGTGTTCGGTATGGGCTCTTGCTTCATGTCGGCGATTCATGCGCAAGCGAAAATCGTCCTGCAGGAAAAGTATAGTCCGAAAGAAACGCTTGCACTCATACAACAGGAAAAGGTAACGATCCGCAACGGGGTACCGGCTTTGTTTATTATCGAACTTAATCATCCTGAGTTTCCTAATTACGACTTGTCTTCCCTGCGGGCATGTCTGATAGGCGGGGCTCCTGTACAACCGGAAACATTGAAAGAGATCCGGAAAAAAATGAAGATTGAAATTTGCACCGGATACGGCTTGACCGAGGTTGGAAGCGTCGCCCAGACCCTATATCCGGATGAAGAACAGCATATTCTGGAGACCATCGGGCAGGTTCTGCCCGAAGCAGAAGTGAAAATCGTAAACGAGATGCGCGAGCCGTTGCCCTTTGGCCAAGTGGGAGAGATTGCTTGCAAAGGTTTTGGCCCAATGAAAGGCTACTATAATGCGCCCGAGCTTACAAGGCAGGCGTTCGATATTGAAGGATGGTTTTACACCGGCGATCTTGGAACTTTGGATGAAGCAGGATATATCCGTTTTGTCGGCCGGAAGAAAGAGCTTATTATCCGCGGTGGCTACAACATTTACCCGCAGGAAATCGAAGGCAAGCTGTATGAGCATCCCAAAATTTTGGAGGCTGCCGTTATCGGGCTGCCTGACGCTGTCATGGGAGAGTCTGTCTGCGCAGCGGTTAAATTAAAACCGGACGCGGAATGCTCGGCCCAGGAAATAAAAGATTATTTGCAGGATAAGTTGGCGAGCTACAAGATTCCCGGAGAAATCGTGTTTTTGCAGGAATTCCCCGTAACCGCAAGCGGTAAAATCCAGAAAATGAAGCTCAAAACGGAAGTGCTAGAAAAAATGAGCGTATAGTGGTTCTAGCGCGGCATAACGATCATATCGGAGGTTGTCATGTATCAAAATGAATACGTGTACAAGGTGAAATGGGCGGATACGGATGCGGCGGCGATTGTTTATTACCCGAACTTTTATAAATGGATGGACCAGGCAACCGCGGAACTGTTTCATTCTTTGGGTTATCCGCTGTCCCAATTATTTGAACAAAACGCGGGAATGCCGCTTGTTGAAACGCACTGCGAATTTAAAGCGCCGGCTTTATTCGAAGATGTGCTCCGTATCGAATCGAAGATCGTGCATGTGGGAGAGAAGTCCTTTAAGGTCACGCACGATATATACAAACAGGAGCTTTTACTGGCAGCGGGATATGAGGTTCGGGTATGGGTGTCGATTAATCAAGGCAATATCAAGGCTGCCTCCATCCCGGCCAGGATACGCAAGGCCATGATTGGATAAAAGACTGCGAGAGGAGGCGGGACCTATTTTTCAGCTCTCCGAAGAACAAGCTGCCGTCCGGGCGCTTGCCAGGAAAGTAACAAATGAAGTCATCGTTCCGGTGGCAAGAACATATGACGAAGAAGAAAGGTTTCCTTTCGAACTGCTGGAACAATTGCGGGATTGCGGGCTGTTCAACTTGGGTATACCGGAACAATATGGAGGCCCGGGGATCGACAAAATCTCACATGCGTTGGTCGTGGAGGAGATTGCCCGGGGCTGCCCCTCCTTTGTACTCGCGGTTGACGGCAATTCACTGGCCGCATACCCGCTATTGATCGGCGGCAGCGAGGAGCTAAAAAAGCGGTATTTAAGCCGGCTGACAGCGGAAAACAAGCTGGCCGCTTTCGCCTTGACAGAACCGGGAGCGGGCAGTGATGCCGCAGGGATGTCAACGACTGTCAGGAGAACCGCGGACGGCTACATTCTTGACGGCGAGAAGTGCTTTATCACCAATGCAAGCTACGCCGATTTCTTTGTTGTGCTGGCCAAACATCCGGAACTGGGCGATTCACGAAGTTTCACGGCCTTGGTTGTCGATCGCCATTTGGACGGAGTCTCGGTAGGGCCTAAGGAAAAGAAAATGGGGCTGCGCGCTTCCGACACGGCATCGGTCATGTTTCAGCAAGTGAAGGTTCCTGCTGAAAACCTTATCGGACAGGAAGGTGACGGCTTCCGGATATTTATGAAAGCGATGTCATACGGGCGTCCCATTGTCGGAGCGCAGGCCGTCGGTGTGGCGCAAGGGGCGTATGAGCTGGCACTCGAATATTCCAAAATGCGCAAACAGTTCGGAAAGCCCATCTCCCATTTTCAGGGCATTAAATTTATGCTTGCGGATATGGCCATGAACATTGAAGCGGCCAGACTGCTCGTTTATCAATCGGCGTTTTTGCTGCAGCAGGGACAACCATCCCTTAAACACGCATCTTTTGCCAAGTGTTTTGCTTCCGATACGGCGATGAAGGTGGCTGCGGATGCCGTGCAGATTTTCGGAGGATACGGGTTTATGCGTGATTATTTGGTGGAGAAGTTTATGCGCGATGCGAAGATCATGCAGATTTATGAAGGCACCAATCAGATCCAGCGGCTGGTTATTGCGAAACAAATCCTTTCCGAGTAGGGACGCGCCATTAAACTTATTGTTGGAGGAATGTAGAATGAGTAAAAGAATAGGCTGTTTCATCGCATTGCTTACATGGATAGCGGTCATGGGATGCAGTTCTTCGCCTCCGGCCGCCAGTCCTGATGCAAAATCTAACGAAAAAACGGCAGCTCCGCTCAGCGATTCCGCCTCCGGCGACACTGTGAAAATCGGCATCATATTGGCCGAAACCGGACCTGCCTCCGGGCTGGGCAAGCCGGAGGTAGACGCTATCAAATTAGTGAAAAAGAAATTGGAGGAGCAAGGCGGTAAAATCGGCGGGAAGAAAGTTGACATTATTATGAAGGATTACGAAACGGATGACACGAAAGCCGTATTGCACATGAGAAAATTAATTTCCGATGACGGCGTCAGTGTGATTTATGGAGCGACGCAGGTCAGCACCTCAATCGCTTTGCGCGATGCCGCTTTAAAAAGTAATGTCGTTTTTGTCTCCGGGGCCCCGATTGGAGACTTGGGAGATAACATTTTTCAAACAGGCCACACCAATGAAGTACTCATCCAGCAGATGATCGATGATCTCAAAGA
Organism: Paenibacillus sp. JCM 9796; assembly: GCF_055379675.1. Lineage (NCBI taxonomy): Bacteria > Bacillati > Bacillota > Bacilli > Caryophanales > Paenibacillaceae > Paenibacillus > Paenibacillus sp. JCM 9796. The sequence goes on along the minus strand of NZ_AP043723.1, from coordinate 971,632 downwards.
AAAAGGCATTAACACGGTTGCGTGGATTAATGCCAGGGACGCGTTCGGGCAGAGCGGACTGCCTATTCTGCAAAAGTTGGCGAAGCCAAACGGCATTGAGATCGTCGCTGTTGAAGACTTTGATGCTTCGGCGACCGATATGACGGTCCAGTTAAGTAAGATAAAAGCAAAAAAACCAGGCGCGCTCATCGTCTGGTCGAGAACACCGGGGGCGGGCGTGGTCGTGAAAAACTTTAAGCAGCTGGGTTTCACGATACCGATGCTGCAGAGTCAGGCGGCGGCTAACGATGCATTCTTGCAGCAGATAGGGGCGAGCGGCGAAGGCGTTTTAGCGCAGGGAAGCAAAATCAGTATTGTCGACCAGCTTCCGGAGTCCGATTACAAAAAGCAATTAATCCAGCACAATAATGACATGATGGCGGAGTATAAATACAAGGGTGACATCTTTACAACAAAAGCGACCGACGCCATTAACATCATCCTGAAAGCCGTCGAAGCCGGAAATACATCGCCTGAGCAAATCCGGGCTTTTCTGGAAAATAATTTAGGCGAATATCACGGTTTGTCAGGGATATTCCGTTTCGGCAAAGACAATCATGCCGGTGTGGATGATAGCGGTATCTCGCTTCTGCCTGTAAAGAACGGCGCCTGGTCCTACGTTAAATAATACAAAGGGAATGCAAACGAAATTCGAATTCGGAATGCATTCCCTATATGAGGTGAAACCGACATGGATTTTGCGCAATTTATGCAGTTTGTCATTACCGGATTAACCATAGGCAGCATTTACGGATTGGTTGCAACCGGTTTTGTTACCGTTTACAATGTGACCGGTGTTCTCAATTTCGCTCAGGGCGAGTTTGCCATGATCGGCGCCTTGACCTGCATTTCATTCATTCATAAGGGTATCCCGGTCTTCGTGTCCGTCGTGCTTGCCGTACTGGTTACCGCATTACTAGGCGGGATTGTAGAGAAGTCAACGATGTCCCCGATTCCGGGTGCTTCCGTGGTCACCTTAATCATCATCACGCTCGGCCTGTCGATTCTCATCAGGGGAGTAGGCTATATCATTTGGGGAGCTTATCCGATAGGGATGGAGCCGTTCTCGAGCAATGAGCCGATTCAGATTCTCGGGGCCGTTCTGATACCACAGAGCATGTGGGTGTTTGCGACGATGGTTGTCCTTTTGGGCCTGTTATATCTTTTTTTTGAAAAAACGGTATTGGGAGCAGCAGTAAAAGCGTGTGTGGTTAATCCAAAAGCGGCGCAATTAATGGGCATTAGCACGAAAGCGATGTCCTCCCTTGCATTTGTCATCAGCGGGGGCATTGGGGCCCTTGCCGGTATCGTGATTACCCCGATTACCAGCGCCACTTACGATATGGGATTGTTTCTCGGTTTAAAGGGAGTGGTGGCGATGGTGCTTGGCGGCATGCATAGCGTGACAGGTGCCGTGCTGGGCGGCCTGGTTCTCGGATTGCTGGAAACCTTCTCCGGGGGGTATATCTCCACCGCTTACAGCGATGCGATTAGTTTTGCCATTCTTGTTTTACTGCTGTGTTTTGCTCCCAGAGGTTTATTGGCCAAAGCGTCCGGCAAGCGGGTCTAAATCAGGAGGTTATTGCGAATGCCCGAAATCAAAAAAAGGTTCTATAAAAGCAATTCCAAAGCTTTTCTGTTCATTCTTGTACTGATGGCGCTTGTGGCGCTTTTTGTCCAATCGGCGAATCTGTTCGGCATACTCATCATGATTGGCATCTACAGCATTGTTACGCTGGGATTATCGCTGTTAATGGGGTATGCCGGACAAATTTCGCTCGGGCATGCCGCCTTTTTCGGTATCGGCGCATATGCATCAGGCATGCTCACTACAACTTATGGGATGAATCCGACGGCAGCCTTGCTGATAGGAGCAGCGGTTACGGCAGCGATAGCTTTTATTGTAGGGCTGCCCATTTTAAAGCTGCAGGGGTTTTCTTTAGCTTTGGCAACGATAGGCTTTAACATCATTGTCTATATCGTCACGATAGGTCAATCCAAATTGACAGGCGGCGCATCCGGGCTTTCAGGTATACCCGGCTTATCACTTTTCGGCTTGAATCTGTCCGAGAACCGTTTTTATTTTCTGTTGGTATGGTTCATCGTGCTGCTGGTCGCACTTGTGTCGCTGAACATTATTAATTCCCAGGTGGGGCGGGTGCTGCGCGGCATCCATGACAGTGAAATAGCGACGCTGACGCTGGGTGTCGACATTTCCATATATAAAGTGCAAATTTTCATTTTAAGTGCCGTTTATGCATCTGTAGCTGGAAGTCTGTACGCCCATTTTATCAATTTCATTGCTCCGCCTACTTTCAGTGTGGTTGCTTCTATCCAGTTTCTCGTTATGGTGGCGGTCGGCGGTTCCCAATCGGTCTGGGGAGCGATTCTTGGGGCAACGGTTATGACGTTTATGAGTGAGGGGGTTCGCTACGTTGTCCCGCTGCTGATGGAGGGAGGAGGTCAGGTAGAAGTCGTGGTTTATGGACTGGTACTGATCCTGGTGATGATGTTTATGCCCAAGGGCTTGATCGCCGCGTTCGGAAGCTGGTCAGAGAAGGCGAAATCAAGGTGGATGAACGGCAAAACGATAGGGCTGGTAAAGGAGGAAGAACATCCAGGTGGCCGATAATATTTTACAAGTAACCGGAATAACGAAGAAATTCGGCGGAGTTACGGCAGTGAATAACGTAACGTTCGGAGTAGGCAGCGGCTATATTGTCGCCGTTATCGGGCCGAACGGAGCCGGTAAAACGACATTGTTTAATATGATTTCCGGTATCACCGCTCCGACTTCCGGAGTGATCGAATTTCACGGGAAGCGGGTTGATGGGCTTCCGGTCCATAAACTGGCCAAACGCGGATTTCGCAGAACGTTTCAGAACCTGGAAATTTTTAAGAACATGACGGTTCTTGAGAATGTCGTTCTCGGTACGCATACAAAATTAAAAACAAATGTGTTTAATGCGGCATTTGTCCGATCCGTTGTCCGTAAGGATGACGACTTGGCACTGCACTTGGCTGAACAGGCGTTGGAATTAGTGGGACTCGTCGGCAGAAGGGACGAATTGGCCGGAAACCTTTCTTACGGACTGCAGAAACTGTTAGAAATGGCAAGAACCATCGTATCGGAACCGTCGCTGGTTCTGCTGGATGAACCTCTGGCCGGCTTAAACGATGCGGAAAGTGATAAGCTCGCCGCAATTATTATGCGAATGAAAGAAAAGGGCACTTCGTTCTTGTTCGTTGAACATGATGTGCGTACGGTCATGAAAATCGCGGATCGTATTGTGGTCATCGATTTCGGGAACATGATCGCAGAAGGGACGCCGAGTGAAATTCAGTCCAATCAGAAGGTCATAGCCGCTTATCTGGGTGAGGAGGTCTATTGATGCTCGAAGTCACACAACTTGATACGTATCACGGCCAGATTCATGTGCTGAAGTCTATTCAATTGTTTGTCAACACAAGCGAAATCGTTGCGGTCATCGGCTCCAACGGTGCCGGGAAAAGCACACTATTAGGTACATTGGCAGGACTGTATCCACCTGCTAATGGGGAAATACGGCTTGCGGGAAAATCCATTAAGGGGCTTCCTGCCTATCGGGTCGTCCGGCAAGGTTTGAGTCTTGTGCCCGAGGGAAGGCAAATATTTCACAATCTAACCGTTAAAGACAATCTTATCCTCGGAATGTTTAGTCAATATTACGCTGACAGAGGAAAGCTCAACACCAATCTTGAGCGGATGCTGGAGCTGTTTCCGGGTCTTAAAAAACATATGAACAACCCCGGCGGCAACTTAAGCGGCGGCGAACAGCAAATGTTGGCGATCGCCAGGGGACTTATGTCGGAACCCAAGCTCCTTTTATTGGATGAGCCTTCAATGGGGCTCGCTCCCATCATCGTGAAAGAAATTTTGCAGGCGTTAAGAAGGATCAAACAAGAATTGGGGACAATGGTTATCCTGGTCGAACAAAATGTAAGGGCTGCGCTTAAAGTAGCGGATCGCGCCTATGTTTTGGACCGGGGACAAATCGTACTCCACGGTGACGCCGAGCGCGTTTTGGGTGATCCTTTGGTACAGTCATCCTATCTCGGGCAAGAAGAGCCTGCTTGAGCGATGCTTTCGTTTAAATAATAAAAAATCCAAAACAAAGAGGTTCGCGATATGGTGAACAGCAGAAAAAATTTATTAATGGAAAAAATCGACGACCATTTGAGAAAGACGGCAAGGCAATTGGTCAAATTCGATACACTTGCTGAAACCCTTCACTATTTGACGGAATCGTTTTGGAAAAAATTCACCTGTGATTATGTTTCAATTATTTTAAAGGAAGGGAATTTGCTCAGAATCAAATTTGAGAAAGGCGATTCCCGAGTTTTCTCGCAAATTTTAACCATGGAAGAACATGATTTCTCGCCCGTTTTTTTGACCAGCGGAGTGGCCCACTTAACCGAGATACGTGAAGATCAGGAATGTAAATTTCATGAATATCTCAAGCATGAACAATTCTCGAATTGGTTTACTGTGCCTATCAAGGAATCGGATGCCGATAGTCTCGGCATATGCGTGATCGGCTACAGAAAAATAGTCCCATTCGTCGTGGACAACAGCGTCGAGAAGCTTTTTTTGGAATTCGGCAAAGATATCGCGACAAGTATCGGCGTAGCCATCCATAAAGAAAGGGAAAGACAAAGAATCCGGGGAATCGATTGGCTGAAGGAAAATATTTATTTGGGTTCCTCCATTGAACAATTAATAAAAAACATTGTAGAACGCGCCGGAAATGAAACGAATGCGGATTCGGCTGTTGTATATCTGTTTGATGAGGACCATAACCACTTCATTTTTCAGCCTCCTGCGTACGGGCCATCGAATTCGGCTGTAACCATTAAAATTCATGACGATTTTCATTTGTTTAACCATTTCAGTTATTTAGAAAAAGCGGGAGGGCCGGAGTTGACAATCCCACTGATGGTTAATCTGAAAGCCATAGGTATCCTTCATGTGATGAAGTCCTCCGGTTTATTTACCGATGAAGATAAGAAACTGCTGCAGTTTTTATGCTCGCATGTTTCGGTTCTGGTGGAAAACGCAAGATTGTATAAAAATGAATTGGAAGCGAAAAGCCGGTTGGAAAAATTGGTGCTGCACAACCAGGAGTTAATCAAGCAGACCGTGATTGGAGAAGATTGTTCGGAAATCACCGTTTCTTTATCGCGAATGATTCATTGCAGCGTTATGTTGTTTGATCGTTTTTTTCGGCCGATTGCTTCTTCCATTGTTGAAAACGACATCGTCGATATCGAACAAATTTCTATCATTTTAAATGGAAAAATATGGGACGTTATACAAAACGGCAATCAAGAGCAATGGCTTTGGCTGAATGATCAATTGGGCGAGTATGGTTTATGGAAAGTGGTAGGCGGCAAGGCTTTGCATGCCTATTTAGTTTTAAAATTGCACAAGAACGATTTGGATTTATTCGTAAGAATGGCGGTCAACCAGAGTTTGAATGTGTATGCGATCCAATTTATTAAGCAAAAACTGGTTTTGGATGCCAAGGAGCAAATAAAGGACAGCTTCATCAATCAACTGCTGGTAGAAAAGCTTGAGGATCGCAACAAAATCGTACAGTACTCGAGCCTGTTTAATTTCAATATTCAAGAATCTCATAAAATCGGTTTGCTCTCTCTTGAATTTAACGGCAGCTTCTATCGGGAAGACGATTTATTGTCGCTGGAAACGTCCAAAACGTGGATTTGGGAAAAAATCAGAGAGAAGATGGCGGTATATGATCCCGACATTAAGGTAACCCGTAAAGACAGCTATTATATTCTTTTTGTCCCCGCGAAAAAAGAGAACGAGTATAAGGATTTCTGGGAACTTATGTATGCCAAGCTGAAACAGCTGGTTTCGAGAGAGCTCAAGGGAATTGAGATTTTTTTAGGGATAAGCAAACAGACGGAAAAGTTGGAGGATTATTTTCATTGCTATAAACAGGCCCTGCAGGCGCTAAAAATCGTGTGCCAGCGATATAGAAGCAAGGGATTTCTCTGTTTTAACGGTTTGGGTTCCTATAAGGTGCTCCACAACCTCCAGGATAGCGGTACCGCGTCCTTGTTTATTCGAGAATATCTGGATCCCTTATTAGAATACGTCGAAGGCGGCAATAAGGATTTATTCGATACCTTGTACGTTTATTTACGTGTAAGTGGAAACTTAAAGGATACCGCAGAACATCTTCATATTCATCGAAATACGCTAAAGTATCGCTTGGGAAAAATAAGTGAGCTGTTAAAACTGAACATTGAGGATGCGGAAATACGCTTTAATCTGATGCTTGCGTACAAGTTATATGATTTATACCTGTCCTCGGAATAGCTGTTTCCTCATGATTAAAGTGCCGTTAATCTCATGATGCGGCTCTTTTTTTTGTTGATTTTCCGGATCCTGTATAAAAAATGACATATTGACATTTAATACTATGTTTTGTATACTGAACATGCGTTCATAATTGTTGTCAATATCGTAGAACAATTTTGATGAAAAATTACCGACATGTTGGTAGCTGAAAGTGAGATGATGCAAACCGTTAGTTGAATACGCCCACAAGAACATCATGATCAGTCATTATGTGTCTCCAATTTTTTAATCTGATAAAGACCTGTACATGCAACCGAATTCATGTTGTTTTGGGGGAGGATTTTAAGATGAAAAAGAGACTGACGGCAATGATGACAGTTATGTTGGCTATACTCCTCACAGCCTGCAGCGGCGGTTCCGCTGCGACGACGCAAAATTCAGAAAGCCCCTCTTCACCAGGAGCCTCAACCGCGGCCGCGGGTGAAAGCAAAGACCCTATTATTGTGGGTGCACTCCTCAGTCAATCAGGCCCTCAAGCACAACCCGGAGAAAGTGCCAAAAAAGGAATCGAGCTTTATTTCTCGCAGCATAATTACATGATCGGAGACCGCAAGGTCGAAATCAAGTACGAGGATGATGAAGGGAATCCTCAGACGGGGTTACGGAAGTACCGCCAGCTTATTAACAGCAGCAAGGCGGATGTCGTGCTCGGTCCCCTTCTAAGCAATGTTGTGTATGCGCTTACAGACGAGGTGCAAAAGGTCAAGAAACCCATGATTATCGTCACCGCCGCCGCCAATGATATTTCCTGGTCCAAGAAAAGCGACTATATGATCCGCACCTCCCTCTCTAACTGGCAAAGCGGAACGCCCGGCGGCAAGTACTTTGCCGACAAAGTCGGCAAAACGGCATACATCGTAGCGTCCGACTATCCTGCAGGACACGAAGTGGCTGCCGGGTTTAAAGAGGCGTTTATCCAGGCTGGCGGCAAAGTCATCGAGGAAGCCTACACTCCGCTCGGGGCAAACGATTATGCGACAAATCTGAATCAAATCAAGCAGGCTAAACCGGAATTGGTATTTGCATTCTTGCCTGGGGCAGACGGAATCCGATTCATTAAGCAATATAAAGAGTTTGGCCTGAAGGGGAACATCCCGCTGACTTCTTCCGGCGAATTCGGAGACGTCCTCATCACGGAACCGACCGGTGCCGATTCAGAAGGAATTTATAGCACCTTCCACTATTACCCTGCACTCGAGAATGAGACGAACAAAAAGTTTGTCGAAGAATTTAAAGCGAAGTATGGCAAAATACCGGATTTCTACTCCGTATATGGATATGATGCCGCTCAGGCCTTCGCGGAAGCGGTGAAGAAGACAGGCGGAAGCGTAAAAAGCGACGATCTTTTGAAAGCGCTTAAAGGAATTACGATCAATAGCCCGCGCGGCAGCATTACCATTGATCCCAAAACGAATAATCCGATTCAAACGTTTTATGCCGGCAGAAATGTAATGAAAGACGGCAGCATCGTCTTCGAACCATTGGCGAATCTTGGAGAAATGGTTATGCCGGAAAAGGATCCCGCGGCGAAGTAATTTCTAATTAATTCACATGAGGAGGCAGGAGAATTATGAGTACTGTTTTGGACGAAGACAGATTGCGGAAGATAAAAGAAAAAATCTCGCAGGGGATGATGCCGCAGTGGATTTTGAACGACCCCGCTATATTCGACGAGGAGATCGAGAAAGTATTCGCTCATGCGTGGCAGCTTCTCGGCCATGAGAGCGAGCTGAAGGAACCGGGAAGCTATATCACCAGATGGCTGGTTCATGATCCGATCTTGGTTGTCCGGACGAAAAAAGGAGAAATCAAAGCATTTCTTAATTCTTGTCCGCACAGAGGCATGCAGCTGTGTACAGCCGATTTCGGCAAAAAGAACACGTTTCAATGCCCGTATCACGGCTGGAGCTTTAATAATGATGGCAAGCTGATCGGCGTCGTCGCAGGGGATAAGGTTTACGGCGAAGGCATGGACAAAGAGCAATGGGGTCTTAAGCCGGTGCCGCAGGTCGCCACCTACAACGGTTTGATATTCGGCTGCCTGGATGCAAATACCATGCCGCTGGAAGAGTACCTCGGAGGAATGAAATGGTATTTTGATATTCTTCTGAACCGCAGCGATGGCGGCATGGAGGTCCGAGGCGTTCCGCAGCGCTGGATTCTTAACGCCAACTGGAAGCTGACATCGGAAAACTTCGGAGGGGATCCGTACCATGTGGCGACCGTACACCGCTCGACGGTGGAACTTGGCATCAGCCCGCAGGATCCGCTGTTCTCGGGCTATGGTTATCAAGTGGTGCTCGACCATGGACACAACGTTAACATCAATACCGGCGTTCCGGGTTTAGACATACCGCCGTATCAGGGAATGCCCGAAGAGATGTGGCCGATGTTCCAAAAGAACCTGACGGCCGAGCAGCATGATATTTTATCGAAATGTACCGTTATCGTAGGCAACTGTTTCCCTAACTTGTCCTTCCTGAGTCCGCTTCACGGAAGCGAAGGTCATCTGCACAATTACTTGAACATGCGTGTGTGGCGTCCGATCTCAGCCGACAAAATCGAAGTGTGGTCCTGGTTTATGATCGATAAGGCGGCGCCGGAAGCATACAAGCAAGCCTCGTACAAAGGCTACATCGCATCCTTCGGCCCGTCGGGCACGTTGGAGCAGGACGATGCCGAAATTTGGGCGCGCGTGACGCAGGCGAGCAAAGGCATACTTGCCCGTGACAAGGATTTGAGCTACAACAATGTGCTGAACTATATGATGGGCGAGGGAAAAGTAGAGCCGCTGGACCATTGGGACGGACCGGGCGTAGCTTATCCGACTTGTTACGTCGACTATGCCTCAAGGAACATGCATGAATTCTGGCTGTCTCTGCTCACCGGTGACGTCAATCTGCGGCAGTCCGCGGTGCATTCGGAAATAAAATAATTGAGGAAAGGAGCCATCATTATGAACTATGAACTTCACTATGAGATCACGAATTTCCTTCAGCGCGAAGCGTACATATTGGACAGCTTGCAATTCCAGGAATGGCTGGGCCTGCTGACGGATGACATTATTTACCGCATGCCGCTAAGGGTCACCCGCGAGAAAAAAGACGGCTCCAACATTGTGGATGAGATGACTTACTTTGAAGAAACGAAGAAATCGCTCATCACACGGGTAAGCCGTATGGCAACAACCTCGGCATGGGCCTGGGATCCGGTACCGCGTACGCGGCATTTCATCAACAATATTCTGATTGAGCGGGAAACGCGCAAAGATGAGCTTGAGGTCAGAAGCGCATTTCTGTTTATGCGGAGTAGAGCGAAGGATGAAGTCTCCGACCAGGTTTATGGAGAACGGCTGGACATACTCAGACGAGTGGATGGACAGTGGAAAATAGCTGCGCGAACGATTTACCCGGATCAAACGGTACTGACGTCCATTAATCTTAGCTCATTCTTTTAAGAATAGACCGAAACCTCCGAAACAGAAGTCGGTTTTGTTGCACTTATTAATCACTCCATGTTCACTTTCGGTAGGGAGGAAATGTCTTGAATGCATCCATTCTGTTTTCACATATTTTAACCGGTTTGGCTTACGGGATGCTGCTGTTTATGATTGCGGCGGGGTTATCAATCATTATGGGGTTTATGAATGTCGTTAACCTTGCCCATGGTTCCTTTTTCATGATCGCAGCCTATGTCGCATTTGCGTTAATGAAGCAGGGGATGGGCTTTTGGGTCGCGCTTATGGTGACGATTATCCTCGTCGGTCTATTCGGATGGTTTATGGAAAAGGTTTTCCTGGCCCGCGTGTACGGGAAGGAATTGGACCAGGTACTGCTCACCTTCGGTTTGACATTTATTTTTTCCGATCTGGTGAAGTGGGCATGGGGCACGAGCCCGCAAAGTATCCCGGTTCCCGGGGAACTTAGCCAATCGATCCATTTGGGAGAAACCGTATTTCCCGTCTTTCGTCTGTTTGTAATTATGGTCGGTGTGCTGGTTGCCGTGCTTCTCTGGTACTTCGAAAGCCGCACGCGTGTCGGGTCGGTCATCAGAGCCGGGGTAGACGATCGCCAGATGGTATCGGCGCTCGGAATAAATGTAGGCTTGGCCTTTTCCGGCGTTTTCGCTTTCGGTGCTCTGCTTGCCGGCTTCAGCGGCGTTCTTGGCGGTGCGGTAACGGGAATCTATCTGGGAATGGATGCGGAAGTCCTCATTTCTTCCTTGGTTGTCGTCGTTATCGGCGGACTCGGAACATGGAAAGGCGCCTTTGCAGGAGCGATCCTGGTCGGGATGATCGATACGTTAGGAAAAGTCTGGTTCCCCTCGGTTTCCATGGCCTTGGTGTTTATCTTAATGGTTATCGTGCTGCTGGTTCGTCCGACCGGGTTGTTCGGAAGAGGGGTGCAGCTGTGAGGAAACATGCCTACTTCTTTTTAGCCATGATTATTATGGTTCTCGTGCTGCCGTTGATATTAAGCAGCTTCGGCACGAATCTCGCAACGGAAATTTTCTTTATGGCTGTGTTCGCGCTCAGTCTGGGACTTATTATGGGATATACCGGACTCGTTTCACTAGGTCACGCGGCCTTCTTCGGAACCGGGGCGTATACGGTGGCGCTGCTCGGCGAGCATATCGGCAATACTTATGTGCTGCTGCTCGCTGCGCTTGTCTTCTCCGGATTGTTGGCGCTTATTTCCGGCGCATTGTTCATCCGTACGACGGGCGGCTACTTTCTGATGATTACGCTTGCCTTCGGCCAGATGCTGTTCGCTTTCGCGTTTAAAATGAAATCATGGACCGGCGGTGCAGACGGCATGCAGATAAGCGTGTCTCCCGATTTCGGTTTCGGTCCGATCACGAGCACGCATGGCTTGTATTATTTGGCCGGGGTTGGCTTTTTACTTTGCTATCTTCTTCTGCTGCTCTTTGTGAATTCGCCGATCGGGAAAATCGTCAAAGGCATCATGGAAAACGAAACACGCATGAAAGCTCTCGGCTATCAAACCCGCAATTACAAATTAATCGCTTATTCGCTTTCCGGTACGCTCGCCGGTTTCGGAGGCGCGCTCTACGCCTTTATTAATTCATTCGTCAGCCCTGACCTCATGTTTTGGATTTTTTCCGGGCAGGCGCTCATTATGGTCATCGTCGGCGGAGCGGGAACGCTGCTGGGGCCTGTAGTCGGCGTCGTCTTCTTTATCATTTTGCAAAACTACGTCAGCTCTTACACCGAACGCTGGCAGCTTATAATGGGGATTATTTTTGTGGCATTTGTGCTTTACGGGCGCGGGGGCATCGTGCAGCTTGTTTCTTCTCTCTGGGAGAAAAGGCCGGGAAAGGGGGAAGACGCAAATGTCGCTGTTGAAAACGCAAAAAATAAGCAAATCGTTTAAGGCGCTGCAGGTGCTAAAAGACGTTTCTCTCGAAGTGCAGGAGAATGAACGCCACGTTATTATCGGTCCGAACGGTGCCGGAAAAACGACCCTGTTTAACTGTTTAACCGGATTCCTGCCGATCAGCAGCGGGAAAATATTTCTCCAGAATCAAGATATAAGTACGATGGAAACCCATAAACGGGTCGGTCTCGGGATGTCGAGAACGTTCCAGAAAAACAATCTGTTCTGGAACCTTACGGTAAAAGAAAATGTTTATCTTGCCATTACATCCAACAAGCCTTATAAATACCGTTTTTTTAAACCGCTTGACAGCTATGCGGATATCCGGGCCGAGGCCGACGAACTGATTGAACAATGGAACCTTCTGGAGCGAAAAGACAGAATAGTAAGTGAATTGTCATACGGTGAACAGCGGGTGCTGGAAGTGATGCTGGCCGTTGCGCTGAAACCGAAAGTTTTGCTGCTGGATGAACCGACGTCAGGCATGTCACCTGCGGAAACAGCGCATACGACCAAGTTGATTCAGCAGCTGCCGCGCTCGATGACCATGGTGATTATCGAACATGATATGGACGTCGTCTTTTCCATCGCGGACCGCATTACGGTGCTGCATCACGGGGAGCTGCTATTAAGCGGAAGCCCGGACGAGATTCGCAATAACAGCCTAGTGCAAGATGTGTATTTCGGCGGGGGGGCTTTATCGCATGCTGACGATTGAAGGCGTACATACCTATTACGGCAACAGCCATGTGCTTCAAGGCGTAACATTCAACGTTCCGGCGGGCAAAAGTGTAGCGCTTCTGGGCCGAAACGGAGTGGGAAAGACAACGACCATCCATTCCATTTCGGGACTTACGCCGGCGAAAAGAGGGGAGATCCGGTTTCTTGGCAAGACCATCACGGGCAAAACGCCCCATGAAATCGCACGGACAGGCATCGGATTGGTGCCCCAAGGCAGACGTGTATTTCCTTCCCTGACCATCCGTGAAAACCTGACGATGGCGGCGCGTTCGCAAACGCAGGACGCTCTGCCGGATTGGGATTTGGACAAAGTGTATACGTTATTCCCCGTTCTCAAAGAGCGGGAAAAAAACATGGGCAACCAGCTGTCCGGCGGCCAGCAGCAGATGCTTGCGATCGGCAGGGCGCTAATGACCAATCCTCAGCTTATTTTGATGGATGAGCCTTCGGAGGGACTGGCTCCATCCGTGGTTTCACAGGTAGGCGATATCATTCACGGTTTAAAAAAGTCCGGGCTTTCCATTCTTCTTGTCGAGCAAAATTTCCATTTGGCCTGCGGGGTTGCCGACGAGGTGCTGATTATGAGCAAGGGGCAAATTGTTTGGTCGGGCTCGCCAAAAGAGCTTCTCGATAACAATGAAATCCAGCATCAATATCTTGGCATATAGAAAAGATAGTCACAATAACATAAAAAGGGAGAGAAATACCATGGATGCAGAGCAATTGTTAGCAGGAGCTTATGACCTCCACATTCACACAGGACCTGATGTAATCGGCAGGAAGCTGGATGATTTTGAAATGGCGGAGCGTATGCAAAAGGCCGGCATGAAGGGATTCGGCATTAAGTCGCACTATTTCTGCACGGCGGAAAGAGCCGCTTTGACCAAGAAACTGTACCCCGATGTCAATGTCGTCGGCGCCATTTGTCTGAACAATACGGTCGGGGGCCTGAACCCGATGGCCGTAGAAATCGCCGCACGGGATGGCGCGAAAATCGTCTGGATGCCGACATTTGACTCCTTGAATGAGCAGGAGCATTTCAAAACCGCGAAGCACGACAAGCTTCCGTTTTGGGCGAAGATGAAGATGGAACTTGAAGAACAAGGGAAAACGATGCCGAATATCTCGCTGTTGGATGAGTCCGGTACGCTTAAGCGTCAGGTGCTGGACATTATGGACATTGCGGCTCATCACAGCCTTGTGCTTGCTACAGGCCATATCAGCGTTAAAGAAATCTATGCCTTAGTTGAAGAATCGGCCAAACGGAAAATGAAAAAAACGGTTATCACCCATCCGAATTTTCCTTCATCCGATCTTTCCAAGGAGCAGATCAAAGAACTGGCGGATAAAGGGGCGATTATGGAGTTTTGCTTTACGACTCCATACACCGATAAAGTGACTTGGGAATCGGTATATGAACAAATTCGCTACGTAGGCCCGGAAAATTGCATTCTGTCCACCGATTTGGGCCAACCGCAATATGTTTATCCGGACGAAGGGATGAAGATGTTTATTTCGAATCTTCTGCAGAACGGTTTCAGCGCGGAAGAAGTCAGGATCATGACGAACGAGAATCCCACTTTCCTTGCGGAAATTTAAACCGATAGATCAACTAAGGTCATTTCGGTAATGAAGATGGTCCGCAATGTGTTTATGAAGGGATTTCCCCGGGAAGGGGACCAGAATATGAGTACAGGCAGCAATCAGGAATTAGGAGGAAAAAGTATTATCATTCGTCTTGATATCGACACGGAGAAGATGAACTTCGGTATGGTGACCAACGCTATATCGCTTACGGGCGGAGATATTATCGCCATCGATACCATTCATATCGGGCCTAACTCGACCACCCGTGACATTACAATCAACGTGAAGGACGCGGAGGATAACCGTAAAATTACCGAAGCCATCGAAAGATTGCAAGGGGTAAGATTGGTGCATGTTTCGGATCGCACCTTTCTGATGCACCTGGGCGGAAAAATCGGCATCCATCCGAAGGTAAAGATTCAGAACCGCGACGATCTTTCCCGCGTCTATACGCCGGATGTTGCGCGAGTATGCATGGCCATTCATGAAGACGAACAAAAAGCGTTCTCGCTGACAATCAGAAGAAATACGGTAGCCGTTGTATCGGATGGAACCGCCGTTTTGGGGCTGGGGGACATCGGACCGAAAGCGGCAATGCCGGTGATGGAAGGCAAAGCGATGCTGTTTAAGCAGTTTGCGGATGTTGACGCATACCCAATCTGTCTGGATACGAAGGATACGGAGGACATCATCAAAATCATTAAAGCGATCTCGCCATCTTTCGGGGGAATTAATCTGGAGGATATTTCTTCGCCACGCTGCTTTGAAATAGAAGAACGCCTTCGCCGGGAACTCGATATTCCCGTCTTCCATGATGATCAGCATGGAACGGCAGTCGTCATGTATGCAGGACTGATTAACGCGCTGAAAATTGCCGGCAAGTCCATCCGTGACATTAAAGTGGTTGTCTGCGGCGTCGGGGCGGCCGGAATCGCCTGCACGAAAATTTTGCTGGCTGCTGGAGTGAAAGATATCATCGGTTTGGACAGAAACGGAATTCTGGTGAAAGGAAACGAATATTCCAATCCGATGAAACGGTGGTTTGCCGAGAATACCAATACGGCTGGTGTTTCGGGCACGCTTCAGGATGCCATGCGGGGAGCCGATGTGTTCATCGGACTTTCTTCAAGCGGTTTGTTGGAACGGGAGGATGTGCTTACTATGGCCTCCAAACCGATCGTGTTTGCGATGGCTAATCCGACACCCGAAATCCTTCCGGAAGAAGTCGATGATATTGTCGCCGTTATGGCGACCGGGAGGTCTGACTACCCGAATCAAATTAACAATGTACTCTGTTTTCCCGGGATTTTCCGTGGGGCGCTGGACTGCAGGGCGACTGAAATCAATGAAGAAATGAAACTTGCTGCTGCTGAGGCTATTGCTTCCGTCATAACAGAGGATAAATTGGATAGGTTGTATATTATTCCAAGTGTTTTCGATCACAAAGTGGTAGATTTGATACGACAACGAGTGATAGAGGCTGCGATTCGAACGAAGGTGGCCCGCCGCATTCCGAAAGAGTATCGATAAAATTGAATATTTGTTGGTTACACTCCCCCAAGTTCGATAGTGCTTTAGAGCGCTGTCAACTATGAATGGGGGATTTTTTTGGTTTGCGGGTTTAATAAAACCGGCCGTAATTAAACTTGACTTACCATGAAAAGACGATTTTAATGCAAATAACCGTTATACAGAACAGGCATGGTAAAAATGGACGGAATTATCTGAAAAGTATATCTTTTTTTGCTATTGCGGCAAGAAATATCGGAGCGTACACTTAAATCAAGGTTACGAATCAGTCGCACAAATGTAATGAACTCCCGTATTTTCTTATGGCTTTCGAAAGGGGATAAGGACCTCATGCAGAGCAAGAGTTATTTGATGTCGCATGGTCGAGGAGTAAAGGCGAGCCGATTGTTATTTGAAAATATTATTGACATTGATCGTAGAACCGGAATCTTGACTTTGGATTCGAAACGAATGCTGTTAATCTCAGCGGAAGCCATGGGAATATTGCGCCGCGACTTAGTCAGTACGTTGGGGATGGAGCGTGCAAAAGGCTTCTTAATGCGCTATGGATGGGCGTATGGCTACAACGATGGCGATGCAGTCGGTAAAATGTTTCGGTGGGATTCTTTAAAAGAATATATTCTTTCAGGGCCGGTGCTTGCTACCATGGAAGGCATTGTGACGGTGGAGATTGAAGCCTTGGATATTATTGAAGGAGAGTTCTATTCACACGGGTATTGGAAGCATTCATACGAAGCGGAAGAGCATATTCGTCATTTCGGCCGGAGCGATGAAGCGGTATGCTACTCGATTGTCGGATATGCCAGCGGTTTTCTGACTAAGGTTTTGGGTAAAAGTGTTTTGGTAAAGGAAAGCCGCTGTAAGGCTAAAGGGGACGATTGCTGCTATTTTATTGCCAAAACGGTTGACGAAAACGATCCCGACTACCAGGAAGATCTCCGTTATTATCAGGCGGAATCCCTTGCTTCCGAGCTGGACGCCTACAATAAAGAGATACAGGAGCTAAACCGTATCATGGTTCACTCCGAGGAAATCAGCAATAAACTGACGGATTTCATGCTGGAAGGGAAGAATTTGTACCATCTTATCGATTTCTTATCGAAAGCCATAAACCGGAGTATTGTTATCGAAAAAGTAAAGAGAAACGGAATAAACGAAGCTGTCTGGAAAGCGGAAACTGATCTTCAGTTATATGAAAGGTGGAAGGAAGCAGGTTCCAGCACAGGCCAATTTACAGAATCGTTTACATGCGATTCATTCGATCTTCAGGCGAATCATAGTTTGCTTGGAACCATGGTTGTCGTGGGAGCGAATGAATTAACCAAGCAGGAAAGAATGATTATACGCAGGGTTGTAAGCGTTATCACCACGCACTTATACCATCAGCGATCAATTAACAAGTGGAATTGGAAAATGAAAGCCGATTTATTTGAAGAGATGTTACGGGGAAATTATGATGAGCAGGAGTTGAGAAGGAGGATTTCGGATTCAGGCATAGATTTCAGCTCGGCCGTAAAAGTTGTTTGCATAAAGCTGAAGTCCGCGGATGAGCTGGAACATGTCATGAGCTATATCAATTTGAAATTTCCCCTTCTGGAGGCTTTCATAAGTAAAGACAGGATCGTGCTCATCGTATCCAGGGAATGGGAAAATTCCGTTCGGCGCAGCGAAAATCCGGAGATGGAAGAGCATAATTTTGAGACGCGTTTAAAAAATATGCTGCAGAGAAAATTTTCACAAACCAACATTTACGTAGGTTCCGGTCGGGTCGCTAATTCCATCGTAAGTCTCGGAAAAAGTTATCAGGACGCCTATTTAATTACCGACTTTGTGCAGGTATCGTTTCTTCAAGAAAATGCCGTGGCCAGTTTTGAGCAGTTAGAACATATCATGCTGTTTATTAAAAGTTTAGATCACGATGAATTTATCAGCTTCTGCCATAATGTGTTAGGCAAATTAATAGACAATGATCTCGTTTACCAAAGCGACTTGCTTTTATCTTTAAAGGCGTATCTGGATAACAGCGGCAATTTGGCTAATACCGCACGTGAGCTCCATTTATCCATCACCGGGCTGCGTTATCGGATTCGCCGAATTGAAGAGCTTTGCGGAATCAATTTGAACGACGGAATGAGCCGTCTCAAGTACCACTTGGCCGTGCAAATTTACTTTACGCTGCGATTAATCAATAAAAATCCTTTCACTAAAAGTTAAAGATAGGTTCGGCATTAAAGGGGGTGATTGCCAAACTTTATTGAAGGCGCTTAAAGTCTCTTGGTTCATGTTTTTGGACATGTTTCTCATTAAATCAATGAGGAGGCAGACAAGGTGAAGAACAGCACAGTTGAAAATAAAACGCTGAATTTAATTCAAGAAAAGCTATCCGCCGGCCGATTACCCCAATGGGTTAAGTATGATCCGGAAATTTTTGAGTTGGAGATTGAAAAGATATTTTCGAAGACATGGTGTTTTCTGGCTCATGAATCGGAATTAAAAGAGCACGGAAGTTACGTGACAAGGTATATCGGCAATGATCCGATCTTGGTTACCCGAACCAGGACAGGGGAAATCAAGGCCTTTCTCAACTCCTGCACCCATCGCGGCGCTAAGCTTTGTACGGCTGATTACGGGAACAGCAAAAACCTGACCTGTCCCTACCATGGGTGGACATTTAATCCGGATGGAGAACTGATCGGCGTTACGGCCGGCAACAGAATTTACGGGGAGGAGATGGTGAAGGATGAGTGGGCGCTTCGGCCGGTTCCGAAGCTTGATAGGTATGCGGGACTCATCTTCGGCAACCTCGATTCCAATGCCTCTTCTCTGGATGAATATCTGGGCGAATTAAAATGGTATCTGGACATTTTGGTCAGCCGTACCGATGGAGGCATGGAGGTGTTAGGCGCACCCCAGAGATGGGTGGTGAATACGAACTGGAAAGTCACGGCGGAGAATTTCTGTGCTGATTCCTATCATGCGCTTACTTCCCATCGCTCGACGGTAGAAATGGGGATTAGTCCGGATTTTGTGTCGCAAGCCGGATTTGGCTATCAGCTTTCATTAAACAACGGACACGGGCTCAATTTGGTTCTTACGCCGCCAGGGGTAGAGGGACCTAAATATCAAGGGCTTCCGGAAGAGCTATGGCCGATGTTTGAACGTAATTTGAATCCGGATCAGCTGCAGTTCCTGGAAAACCTGCAAGTGCACGTCGGGAATTGCTTCCCGAATCTATCCTGGGTCAGCATCCCGCAAAGTACCGGCGGCGATTCGATCACCACCTTTTTAAATATGAGGGTGTGGCGGCCTATCGGTCCCGACAGCATCGAAATTTGCTCTTGGGTGATGATTGATAAAGAAGCAAATGAGGAATACAAAAAAGAGGCGAGCAGAGCTTATATCATCTCTTTTGGCCCCGGAGGTACGCTGGAGGAAGATGACACCGAGATATGGACCCGGATTACGGAAAGCAGCAAAGCGGTGATGGCACGTAATAAGGATTTAAGTTACGATAATGTGCTCAATTATTTGATGGGGATTGATCGCGTCATGCCGATTGAAAACTTCCCGGGTCCGGGAAAAGCTTATCCGACGTGGCTTCTGGATACAGCGATCCGGAATTTTTGGGAGCAGTGGCTGAAGATGCTGCAAGAAAATTGAGCGAGCATGTATTCATTTATAGAGGGAGGTACCGACGATGAATGCCCAGATTCCAAGTGAGACTGCCGGGTTATTCTTGAGCAGCGATACGCAAAATGAAATCACCCGTTTCCTGTATCATGAAGCATTTTTGCTGGATCGCAGACTATATAAGGAATGGTTGGCTCTACTCACGGATGATATCGTGTACCGTATGCCGCAGCGTTCTACGCGGGAACGAAAAGACGGCTCCAATATGACCGACGATACGGCTTTTTATGAAGAGGATATGAAATCGTTAAGGCTTCGTATCGAAAGGCTCGGGACCAAATCGGCTTGGGTAGAGGATCCTCCTACGCGTAACCGGCATTTTATTTCGAATATATTCATACAAGCCGGTTCCGAAGACACAGAGGTCCATGTGCGCAGTAATTTTCTGTTACTGCGAAGCAGAAGCGACAGCACGGTGAACTATGAGATGTTTGGCGAAAGATTTGACACGCTGCGCAAAGTCAATCAAGAATGGAAAGTTTGTGCGCGCACGATTTATCCGGATCAGGCGGTTCTGGGCGTCTTGAATTTAACTTTTGTGTAATACCGGTATGCCACGTGAAGAGAACTACTTTTTATGCGGATACCCAAGCGGGTTGAGACGATTCGAAACGAATGAATATGAAAACGTTTTCATATTCACAGTGAAGGAAGCAAACAAGGGGAGGAGTGTTCATGCAAAGTCCGTTTGCCTATAGAATTCATATACCACCGGCAATCGCCCCCGATCAGCGTTATCCTGTCATTTTCGCTTTGCACGGCATCGGGTACAGCGAACAAGACATCCTTTCTGTTGTGGCCGATTTAGAAGAAGAATTTATTCTGATTGCTGTGCGCGGGCATCTTTCTTATAACCAGGGCTATGCCTATTATACGCTCAAAGAATATGGAAAACCGGACAGGGATACATTCGATGAAAGCCTGGAAATGCTTCAAGTATTCATGGAGTATGCCACAAACAAATATCCCGTCTCTGCTGATAACCGATATTTGTTGGGCTTTAGTCAGGGAGCCATTCTCAGCATGTCACTAGCCTTATTATTAGGTAACTCGATAAAAGGGATTGTGGCGATGAATGGATATATTCCGGCGTTTGTAAAAGATGAGTTTGAAGTAAAATCCATCGATCGGCTGTCCATCTTTCTGTCGGACGGGGAATTTGACGACATTTTCCCGGTGAGCATAGGTAAAGAAAATTACGTATATTTAAACAGCCGTGCAAAGTCGGTCTGCTACAAGACTTATCCGGCGGGACATGAAATATGTGAAGAAAATGGGCGGGATATCGTGGCATGGTTGCGAAATGATTCGGCATATTTACAGCAGCGGTCAAAATCAATATACGGATAGGGAGATAACGCACATGGCAGAGACCGGTTTAACCGAAAAAATCGGTAATTATGATGTCCACTACCACGAAGCCGGGCACGGCGAGCCGCTTCTTTTCATTCACGGATCAGGACCGGGTGTATCCGCATGGGCAAATTGGCGGCAGGTGTTTCCCGTTTTATCGGATAAATACCGTCTGTATGCACCTGACCTTCTCGGCTTCGGCGAGTCGGAAAAACCGAAATTGATGCCATACGGTGTTGATGTTTGGGTTCAGCAGCTTATAGCATTTATCGAAACAAAAGAGATCGGGCCATTATCGATCATTGGCAATTCGCTTGGTGGTGCAATCGCCCTGCATTTGGCGGTGCAGAGACCTGATTTGGTCAAAAAGCTCGTGTTAATGGGAAGCGCGGGCATTCATTTCCCGTTAACCGAAGGGCTTGATCAGGTCTGGGGCTATGTACCAAGTTTCGATAACATGAAAAAGCTTGTTGAGTTATTTGCCTTCGATCCTCATTTTTCCAATAATGAAGATCTCGTTCAAATGCGCTACCAGGCGACATTAAACAAAGAGAATCAAGCGGCTTTCGCCTCGATGTTTCCGGCTCCGCGGCAGCGTCATGTGGACGCACTTGCCTTAAGTGAGCAGCAATTGAGGAGTATCGACATTCCTGTGCTGCTGCTCCACGGGCGTGAAGACCGGATAATCCCGATCCGGGAAACAAGCTGGAAGTTGTTTCATCTGCTGCCGAAGGCAGAGCTTCATACGTTTTCGAATTGCGGACATTGGACTCAAATCGAAAAGAAAGAGCAGTTCTGCGACGTTGTTCACTATTTTTTAGCAAGCAAATCCTAGATGTTACCCATGTTTTTCATACCATATTCAGGAGGTTATACCCATGGAAAAAGAACCGATTTTTGATGTGGCGCAGCTGGCGCACGTAGAAATTTTCACACCGAAGCCGGATGAAACGCTGTGGTTTTTTAAAGACCTGCTGGGGATGCAGGAGTCCGGCCGACAAGGTCAGTCGGTTTATTTGAGAGCGTATGAAGATTTCTATCATCATACGTTGAAGGTCACCGAGGCGAAGGAACCGGGACTGGGCCATGTCGCTTGGCGGACGACTTCCCCGCAGGCCTTGGATCGGCGTGTAAAAGCGATTAAGGATACGGGACTTGGCACCAGGTGGTTTGAAGGGGAAAACGGCCACGGCGCGGCTTACCAGTTCCGGACGCCGGACGGCCACCGCATGGAGCTGCTTTGGGAAGTGGACTATTATCAGGCGCCGGAGGATCAGCGTACGCCTTTGCTGAACCGTCCGCAGAAGCGTCCGACGACCGGTGTCCCGGTCCGCCGGCTGGACCACGTCAATTTGATGGCAAGCGATTTGAAGCCGAATGTCGATTTCATGATGAACAACCTCGGGTTCAATCTGCGCGAGCATATCAGGCTGAAGAACGGAAACGATGCCGCCGCATGGATGAGCGTCAGCCCGCTTGTGCATGAAATTGCGATGATGGGCGATCCGCTCGGCGGAAAGGCGCGCATGCATCATATTTGCTACTGGTACGGATACCCGCAGCACCTTTCCGACATTTCCGATATTTTGGTGGAGAACAACATTCGAATCGATGCGGGGCCCGGCAAGCATGGCGTGAGCCAAGCGTACTTCCTGTATGTTTTCGAGCCCGGGGGCAACCGCGTAGAGCTGTTCGGGGACGCCGGATATCTTATTTTTGACCCGGCCTGGAAGCCAATCATGTGGCAGGAAGAGGATTTGGAGAAGGGGATTATCTGGTACGGCTCTCAGCTTCCTCAAGAATTTTTCATGTACGGTACGCCTATCATCGATACTATTCAAACAACTGCCAAGACAGGCTGAGGCCATTTATTGATGAGTGTGGATTTATAGGAATACTTCATCATTGTTAGCGGAATTCGTAGGATGAATAAAAAGTCAAAAAGCGGCTCTCAACGTTGATCATAAGTTGAGAGCTGCTTTGCGCTGCTGCAGGTTCTGCTTTACGCCCTTCTCCCCTGGTTCAATAATTTTGTTCTCATAAAAATTAAACATAATTGTTTGACAATATTTCGCATTTTCGGTAAGATATTGAATATACATCTTGAAAGCGCTATCAATTTATCATTCCATAAGGAAAGAGGGTAACTTGCTATGGCAAATGAGCCTGTTGTTGTTCATGCCCTAATCAATGGCCGGCAGCTAGTAACGGAAAAGCGGTATGGACG
Source organism: Paenibacillus sp. JCM 9796 (assembly GCF_055379675.1). Lineage (NCBI taxonomy): Bacteria > Bacillati > Bacillota > Bacilli > Caryophanales > Paenibacillaceae > Paenibacillus > Paenibacillus sp. JCM 9796. The sequence continues at coordinate 948,642 of NZ_AP043723.1, read as the reverse complement.
CGAGAATCCGGCAAATCCGAGTGAGATCGTCGGCTACGGCCCGGTCAACACACGGGAAGACGCCGTGCTTGCGATAGATGCTGCGGCAGCGGCATTCTCTGCCTGGGCAGCGACGCCTATTGATGAGCGTATCCAGCGGATGCAGCGAGCGATCGAGAAACTGAAAGCTGCCGCACCCGAATTAACGGAGCTGCTCTCCCGTGAGCATGGTAAGCCGCTTTATGATGCGCAGGGCGAGATTGTAGTTTCAACGATGTGGATGGAGTATGCATGCAGCCGTGTTAAGGATGTCATTCAAGATGAAGTACAAGAGCATGATCACGGCAGGACGATTATTTCCCATGATCCGATGGGGGTGGTGACGGCGATTTTTCCCTGGAATTACCCGATCTCGCTTTCTACCATCAAAATTGCTCCGGCCGTACTTACCGGCAACACCATGGTGCTAAAGCCGAGTCCATATGCTCCGCTTGCGGTGAGCAAGGCCATTGAATTAATCGCAGCCGAATTCCCGCCTGGCGTAATCAACATGGTTCATGGCGAGGCGGATGTAGGCGTCGAACTAACTTCCAATCCTAAGATCGCTAAAATCGCCTTCACGGGAGGCACGAATACAGCGAAGCACATCATGAAATCGGCTGCGGATACGATTAAGCATTTGACATTGGAACTGGGAGGCAACGATGCCGCCATCTTCCTTCCTGAATTTGATGTGAACGATGAAAGGGCAATGCGCCGTCTCGTTATCTCTAATTTTCTCAACGGCGGCCAGATTTGCATGATTGCGAAACGCGTGTATGTTCATCGTTCGATTTACGACAAATTTGTTGAGAAGTATATCGAAGCCGCTAATAAATGGATTCGGGTAGGAAGTCCCTTTAATCCGGAGGTTACAATCGGTCCTGTGAACAACGCTGCTCAGCTGAAGTATGTAAAAGAACTGATTGAGGATGCGAAGAGCCGTGGCGCCAAAGTCATCCCACTAGGACGGGTGCTGGAGCCGGAGTTGTTTGAACAGGGCTATTTCATGCAGCCCACATTGGTGCTGGATGTGGATGATAACGCTCCGATTGTGGCGGAAGAACAGTTCGGACCGGCGGTGCCCATTATGCCGTACGATGATGAAGAACAGGTTATCTCGCTCGTGAATAACAGTATTTATGGTTTAACCAGCTCCGTTTGGGGAGAGGAAGAGCACGCGGTACGCGTGGCGCGCCGTATTGAAGCCGGTACTACCATGATTAACACGGCGGCCATCATGGGGCTTGATGTACGTTTCCCGTTCGGCGGCGTGAAACAATCCGGGGTAGGCCGGGAATATGGAATCGATGGGCTTCTCGCTTATGTGGAAAAGCATGTCATCAACGTACCGACATTTCTCGATCTGCCGTATATTCCGGAGTGAATGCGGCTGCGCAAATATTTCCGTGGGACTACCGAACAACCATTGGTTTGAAAATTACATAGCCGGTTTGCGTGCATGAAATCGCTAACTTGGCACCCATAGGAAATATAGAACAGTCTAAAACGATTCATCGTTTTAGACTGTTTTGCATGTACTGAGGATAGAGCGGATTAATTTAATTTCCCTGTGCTGTGAAGGTTACTTTAAACATTCATGTTGACACAGGATGAAAAACAAATTAAACTAAACTTGTATACATAATTGTAAAACAATCTTGCATTCATTTTTTTGGGAGGAGAAATCTGATGGATACTTTTAACGAACAGGTCAGAGATATTGCGCATCTGGGGCATGTTGAACTGCTGACGCCGAAGCCAAATGAAAGCGTTGCCTTTTTCACGAATATTCTGGGTATGCAGGAAGTGGCACGTGAGGGGCAATCTGTATTTCTTCGCGGATTCGGGAATTATGAGTCTTATTGTATGAAATTGACCGAGTCCAAGGAACCGGGGATCGGACATACCGCGATACGCACGACATCGCCGCAAGCGCTGGAACGGCGTGCGGCGGCCATCGACAAAAGCGGTTATGGCATCGGTTGGAGTGAAGGCGACTTCGGTCATGGGAAGTCCTACCAATTTCGCGATCCCGACGGGCATGCTATGGAGCTTTACTTTGAAACGGAAAAGTATAAAGCGCCTGAACATTTACGCCCCATCCTGAAGAACCAGCCGCAAAAATATACCGGCAACGGGGTAGGCGTCCGCCAGCTGGATCACATCAATTATCTGGCACAGAAAGTCGAGCCGACGAGCAAGTTCCTGCAGAATCATTTGGGTATGAAAGTAAGCGAGCAGATTGTGCTCGACAGCGGGGAGCATGCCGGTTCATGGCTGTATTCGGGGCAGAAATCTTATGAGCTGGTTTACACGGTTGATTCCACGAACAGCCGGGGAAGACTCCACCATCTTGCCTTTCTCGTCGATACGCGGGAAGAAATCTTACGGGCCGCAGACATTTATATCGACAATGACATCTATATCGAAGGCGGACCCGCAAAGCATGCGATTCAGCAAACCTTCTTCCTGTACTGCTATGAGCCGGGCGGAAACCGAATTGAGGTCTGTACCGGAGGCTATTTCATTTATGCGCCGGATGCGGAGACCATCACCTGGAGCCAGGCAGAACGCGCCAGAGGGCAGGCTTGGCTGACGCCTACGATCTCCACATTCCATACATACGGCACACCGGTAGTGGACAAATAGTACGGACCCAACCATGTAATCAGCCAAGGAGGGATAGACTATGATTGACAGCAATACGAATTTATTAGTTGTAAGCGCTCACGCCGCCGACTTTGTATGGCGGGGAGGCGGCACCATTGCGAAGTACGTCAAGCATGGCGCCCATGTATCCCTCGTCATTTTGAGTTATGGGATCCGGGGGGAATCCAACGATCTTTGGAACATCGAAGGGCAAACCTATGACAATGTGAAGAAAATACGCAGAAGCGAGATTGAGGAAGCCGCACAGGCTTTGGGAATAACCGATATGGAGTACTGGGACTATCAGGATTACCATATGCAATTGGGCGAAGAGCGGATGGAGCGGCTCGTACGCAAGATTAGGGAAGTGAGGCCGCACGACATTCTGACGCACGGATTCAAAGACGCCTTCAATCCGGATCATGAAACGGTGGGTAAATTCGTTTTTGATGCGAGCGTATTGTCAACCTCAAACGGCGTTAGAATCGACGGAACGGCAACGGCTAAACAATCACGTATATTCGGCTTCGAGCCGCATCAATCGGAAATTAGTGACTTTAAACCTGAACTTATCCTTGATATTACGGAAACCTATGAACAAAAATTAGCTGCGATGGAAGCTTTTAAAGCGCAAAAACATTTGCATGATTACTATGATGCAAAAGCCAGGCTGAGAGGCAACCATGCACGCCGGGTATCGGGAAACAACCAGTATAAATATGCCGAGGCTTTCAGCCGGTTCTTTCCTTATGTGGGAGGAGAATTTGTGTGATGAACAAGTACGTCGTCAAAAATATCAAGCGGCCGGATGAGCAACTTATAGCAGAATATTCGAAGCTGGATGTTTCTACCGTTCACGAAGCTCAGGGGAAGACAGGCCTTTTGAGCCGGGAGATCAAGTCGATATCAAGCGGGGCCGCAATTTGCGGCCCGGCGGTAACGGCTGTTTGTTATGCTGGGGACAACTTGATGATCCACGCCGCCATTGAAGTGTGCAGGCCCGGCGATATTCTTGTCATCAGCACCATTGGTGAAAATGCCATCGGAATGATCGGTGAGCTGATCGTCATGGCGTTAATGAAACGCGGCGTAAAAGGCGTCATCACAGAATCCGGAATTCGCGATGCGGCTCAAATCAGGGAGCTCGGGTTTCCGATCTGGACGAAAGCGATTCACTCACAGGGCGCGGTGAAAACCCGGGGCGGATGGGTAAATGCTCCGGCGGTATGTGGCGGCGCCGCGGTGAATCCGGGGGATCTTATGATGGCGGATGATGACGGTATCTTGGTTGTGAAGCGTGACGACATACGATCTACGCTGGAAGCGTCTAAACAGAGAATGCGGAAAGAGGAAGGCACGAAAGAAAAAATTGCAAGAGGAGAGCTTAGCCTCGATTTTTATCAGCTGCGGGAAGTTTTGCAGCGGGAAAATGTCCATTATTATGAGGACGAAGATCAAGTGAAGGCATAAGCGCATACAGCACCGGAATTGTAACGGGAATCGGTCTTCATTCGAATGTGAATAAGATGATAAGGGTGAATAAAACAATGTCGACTTATGTGTTGATTCATGGTGCTTGGCATGGAATCGCCATGTAAAAAAGTTTTCACAATAGACACCGATCATTCTCCATTTTATTCGGCACCTGAGGAGCTGGCCTCCATTCTGCTGTCCGTCCAAGAATAGTTAGCCGCAGAGAAGGAAGTGGTTGTGGAAATAGTCCGAAATATAAAGGATTTTCGACTGTTTCCACAAATCATTGAAAGGTATTTATTCTTTTTTTATGCATGAAAGGAACTACATTTGTTGACTTTTTTCAACAAAACCAGTATATTTTTTGTAAATCAAAATTGTAGTACGATTTTGATTTAATACTTTTGTATCGTGGGGTTAATTATGAGCGCACAAATGGAAACCGCATATGTATATATAAAAGAAAGAATTTTAAACAATACCTATAAACCTTCTCAAAAGCTGACTGAAATTCAACTTGCTGATGAAATAGGCGTGAGCAGAAATACAATAAAAAAAGCGTTGTTAAAACTCGAACAGGAAAATTTGGTGGAGATGGAGGAAAATAAAGGGGCAACCATTAAATCCTTCACATTGGAGGAAATTTTAAATTATCTGGAAATTAGAGAAGCTTTGGAAGTTCTCACTATAAAATCGGCCATCCATCAGATGAGCGATGCGGATATCAAGGAACTGGGTCAAATTTTGAAGGATATGGAAATACAAGTTCAAAACGGCAACTTTACTCAATACTCGGCCCTGAATAAACAGTTTCACAATATTATTTATAAGTCCTCAAAAAACATACAATCAGTAGAACTGATTAATCTGATCAAAACTCAATTGTCAAGAGTGGATATTCGTTCCGTTTTGGTCCCAGGAAGAAATCAACAGTCGCTCGAAGAGCATACAAGAATATTTCAAGCACTAAAAAATCGCGATGAGAAAGAAGCGGAAGAAGCGATGAGGGCACATATCTCGAATGTACGTCGTACCATACGGGACAATCATTTGATTTTATTGTGAAAGGCCCTCCCTATTTTCGGTATTAATCCATTCCGCGGGAATGTGAATAAGGAATTTCTTTCAGAAAACAAATAAGACGTGAAAATGAAATTTGGTCTGGGTAGGCGAAACTTTCAGTCACGTCTGTTTTTGTTTGTTTTTTTACGCTCTGACGGTAAGCCGTTGGTTACGGGGTGAAAATGGAAGCGCTAATTTAGTGGATTTTGAACGGGAAAAAAACATGGGCAATCAACTGATAACGACCGTCTATATACTAAACAACGAGGTGTAATGAATCATGGGTGTGCCGAGAATTGGCTTTATCGGTTTCGGAGAAGCGGCGTTTCATATCAGCAGCGGACTATGGTCGGAAGGAATTGAACAAATAGTTGCCTTTGATGCGATGTTGGAGGATTTAGCCTACGGTCCGCTCATCAAAGAACGCGCACAAGCTGCGCATGTATCGTTAGTTTCATCGCTGCAGCAGCTTATAGAAAGCAGTGATGTCATCCTTTGTGCAACGAGTGCGAAATATGCGGTAAAAATTGCAGAAGATGCCGCTAAATTTGTGAAGGATAACCAACTGTATGCGGATTTGAATTCGGCATCACCGACGGTTAAGAAGGAGATAGCCACGATAATAGGTGCTTCGGGCGCACCATTTGTGGATGCGGCAGTAATGGAAGCGGTGCCGCCCTATCGGCACAAAGTTCCGATTTCCGTGAGCGGCAACGGAGCTTCGCGGTTTGCGGATCTGATGGGCGCATGCGGAATGAACATAACTGTCATTAATGACAAGGCGGGAAGTTCTTCCGCAATGAAGATGGTCCGTAGTGTGTTTATGAAGGGGTTTACGGCGCTGTTGCTCGAAACACTTTCGGCGGCCCATAAATCCGGTGTTGAGCGGGAAATTATCCAATCCATCGGGGGGACTTTGAGTGATCGCTCCATAGAGGAGTTGGCTAACCTGCTCATAACTCGTACTGCCGTTCATGCGGAACGGAGAGTAGCGGAAATGGAGGAGGTCACGAACACTTTAAGGGAGCTGAATCTTGATTTTGCTATTTCCGCAGCGACCAAAATCAAGCTCCAGCATCTGGTGGATCTGGACTTAAAGCTGTACTTTAATGGGAATGCGCCTGAGCGGTATGAGCAGGTTCTTGAAGCGATAAATGAAATCTCACAAGTATCGAATTAATGGCGACGTCTGTATACGCTTAAAGAATTTACGAGAATCATGTGAGAGTCAGGGGGACGATTATATCGTATTTCTGATTCATCCATCATCTTCATGAAGGTTTCATTTTATTTTCATGGTTCCTTCATGAACATAATGGCTGACAGTGATATTATCTCTATAGCACTAAATACAACTAAAGATTTGATGTACATTTAGGAGGAAAAGGATTATGTCTCTAATTGGAACCGAAGTAAAACCGTTTAAAGCATCAGCGTATCAAAATGGTAAGTTTATCGAAGTTACAGAAGCCGATCTAAAAGGGAAGTGGAGTGTAGTTTGCTTTTATCCTGCAGACTTTACATTCGTTTGCCCAACCGAGCTGGAGGATCTTCAAAACCAATACGAGACTCTAAAGGGACTCGGGGTTGAAGTGTATTCCGTTTCAACCGATACCCATTTTACACATAAGGCATGGCACGACAGCTCAGAAACGATTGGTAAAATTACCTACGTTATGATCGGAGATCCTTCACATACGATTTCCCGCAACTTCGATGTGCTGATCGAGTCAGAGGGTCTGGCTGATCGCGGGACTTTTATCATCGATCCGGACGGTATCATCCAAACCGTTGAAATCAACGCTGGCGGCATCGGTCGCGATGCAAGCATTCTTGTTAGCAAGGTCAAGGCAGCACAGTATGTTCGAAACAACCCGGGCGAGGTTTGCCCAGCTAAATGGCAGGAAGGTGCTGAAACACTTAAGCCAAGCCTTGAACTCGTAGGAAAGATTTAAGGGGCTCAAAATATGATACTAGACGCGGATATCAAGGCACAATTAAACCAATACCTTCAGCTCATGGAAGGCGACGTGCTAATCAAAGTTAGCGCAGAGTCCGATGCGGTATCTACTAACATGCTGGCCTTAGTGGATGAAATATCCAGCATGTCGTCCAGAATTACGGTAGAAAAAACAAAATTACCGAGAACGCCGAGCTTTAGTGTGAATCGTGTGGGCGAAGATACTGGGGTAACTTTTGCCGGTATTCCTCTGGGACACGAATTTACTTCATTGGTGTTAGCTCTGCTGCAGGTTAGTGGACGAGCTCCGAAGGTTGAACAGAACGTAATTGACCAGATTAAAAACATCAGCGGTGAATATCATTTTGAATCTTATATCAGCCTGAGCTGCCACAACTGTCCCGATGTTGTTCAGGCACTGAACTTGATGAGCATCCTCAATCCAGGCATTACGCATACCATGATTGACGGCGCGGCGTTTAAAGCAGAGGCAGAAAGCAAGAACATCATGGCCGTGCCATCTGTTTACCTCAATGGTGAATTCTTCGGTAGTGGTCGTATGACGCTTGAGGAAATTCTTGCCAAGATGGGGAATGCTCCGGATGCTTCAGATTTTGATAACAAGGATCCATACGATGTGCTTGTTGTCGGGGGCGGCCCAGCTGGTGCAAGTGCAGCGATCTATGCGGCACGTAAAGGCATTCGCACAGGCATTGTTGCGGAACGCTTCGGCGGTCAGGTCATGGATACCGTAGGTATAGAGAACTTTATTAGCGTTAAATATACCGAAGGTCCTAAGCTCGCAGCGAGTCTTGAAGAGCATGTGAAAGAGTACGGCATTGATGTAATGAAATTACAGCGCGCCAAGCGTTTGGAAAAAAGGGACTTCATCGAAGTTGAGCTCGAAAACGGTGCTGTTCTAAAGAGCAAGACCGTCATCCTTTCAACAGGTGCCCGTTGGCGCAATGTTGGCGTACCCGGCGAAGCGGAGTTCAAGAACAAAGGTGTAGCCTATTGCCCTCATTGTGATGGTCCTTTGTTTACAGGAAAACGCGTAGCGGTTATTGGCGGCGGTAACTCCGGTATTGAGGCGGCCATTGATCTTGCAGGTATTGTGGGCCATGTCACCGTTCTTGAGTTTATGCCGGAGCTGAAAGCTGATGCTGTATTACAAGATCGTCTTTACAGTCTGCCTAACGTAACGGTTCTAAAGAACGTTCAAACCAAAGAAATTACCGGTACTGACAAGGTAAACGGTATCTCCTACATTGAGCGCGATACAGGAGCGGTTCAGCATATTGAATTGGAGGGCGTGTTTGTTCAGATCGGTCTTGTACCCAATACCGATTGGTTAGGCGATACGGTCGAACGCAATCGCATCGGGGAGATCGTTGTAAATAGCCATGGCGCTACGAACGTACCTGGAGTGTTTGCTGCAGGTGACTGTACAAACAGTCCGTATAAGCAGATTATTATTTCTATGGGATCGGGTGCTAATGCAGCCTTAGGCGCATTCGATTATCTAATCCGTAATTAACCAGATTATTATATTACGTTAATATTATCCCCTTTAAGTAGACAGTAAAAGGAATGACATTTACTGTTGATCTTGGAGGGGATATTTATTATGGCTAGAATACGAGAAAGTTATGCAAGCACAGCCCTCGTTATTTTTGCACCGGCTTGAGTTTATAATTTGTTAATAGTTTATTTAGATAGATTCAATAAGCCCTGATTATAATGAAAGGGAAGGAAACGTTTCCCCAATATGAAATAAAGGAGATCCGAAATGAAACTCAGTAAAAAATCGATTAGCGTCCTCTCATTTACGATCGGAGCGTGTGTCTTTGTATCCACAGCCTTTGCCGATATGGCGCTTGGCTCAGGCTATGACCGGTTAAAGAATTCCGTAAAAAATACCTCCGCGCAGATGGAGAAGGGATTGAACAACTACACGGTCGAGGCGCTGTTCACGCTGAAGGATAACGATCAAACCTTCCTTCAGGCCTCCACCTTCAATAAAATCGATAATGAAAAGCAGGCATCTGAAAATTCTACTAAGACTCAATATTCAAATGGTGAAACGACAACCAATTACTCGTATTCCGATCAAAAGCTTTCGATTTGGAAAAGCGGAACGGACGACAAATATTATGTGACGGAATACCCCGACGATATAGACAGGGGGAGCGGGAACAGATTTGATAACCCTTTTAACGAGAAGGGGGCGCCAGAGGTCGAGAAGATCGTTGACGCATTGGTTGGCAATCTGAAAGACTATGTGCAGGTTGAAGAAAGGCCTGAGGGCGGACGAGTTTACTCGGGAAGCTTGTCTGAGGCGCAAGTGCCTGCCGTAGTAAATGCTGTCTCTTCCTTCGGTATAAAGCAGATGATTAGCGACCAAAGCCGCATGGATAGAAATTCGAAGCTGCCGGAAATTGATAGTGATATTTTTGTTAAAAAGGTATCGGGCACAGTCGTTGAAAACAAAGCGGGATTATTGGAAAATTTGACGGGTGATGTGATTCTCTCCGGGAAAGATAAAAGCGGAGTACAGCATGATTTATCGCTGAATGTGGTTCTCAAGCTTTCCGACATTGGAAATACGAAGATTACAAAGCCTGACCTGACAGGCGCAAACGTCGAGAAGGTAAGCCAGTCCGGCGGCTTTAGCAGTAAGTATGCGGGGAAATATAAAAATAACATCATTATCGAGAAAGACGGGAAATTCGTGAAAATCGGTGAGAGAATCCTTGAAATCACGAGCGTGGAAAATAATAAAGTGACCGGCAAGTATTACGAAACCGTGAAGCCCGGATTCGAAGCCGAATATCCTGACAAATATAACTTTACTTTTGAATATAATCCGAGCAATTCAAAGTCTATGTCTTTCTTTACTTATACAAATGCTAAAGGCGAGCAAGAAAACGGGCAGCTTCATCCGAGCGGCTCCGGAAAAATTCGTCTCGACCTGAACATCGAGATCTTGGACAATAACTCGTATAGATCCAACACCAGTCACCAACATTTCGATGGGGAATTTAGCCGCGTATTTGAAGATTAATCGAAAGGCTGTCCCTAAAGTGAACCTTCACTTTAGGGACAGCCATGTCATATTTATTGGGGGATGTTATCATTGACGAATAAAGCTATTGAAATCACCGGTTTAACCAAAGTATATAACAACGGCCGGGGAATCAGCGATTTGAATTTGGAAGTCGATCAAGGCGATATATTCGGTTTTTTGGGGCCAAATGGCGCAGGAAAGACGACCGCTATGAAAATGATGACGGGACTCCTGAAACCGGACCGCGGCGATGTGAAGATTTTTGGCGCCAGCATTTTAGAGGACTATGTTAATGCTATGAAGCATGTGGGCTGTATTATCGAGACAGCGGAGTCGTATCCTTATTTAACGGCAAACGAAAACCTGAAGCTGTTTGCCAGGTTTTATCCGCAGGTTGACCAGCAAAGAATTGACGAATGTCTTGAAATCACCGGCATGTTAAAATATAAACATGAAAAATCAAGAAAGTTCTCGCTTGGTATGAAACAAAGGCTTGGGGTAGCGGCAGCGATCCTGTCAAAGCCAAAGCTGTTAATATTGGACGAGCCATTGAACGGACTTGATGTCGAGGGTATGCTGGATATGCGGAAGATGATTAAACGGCTTGCCAAGGAAGAAGGCACGACGTTCTTTATTTCCAGTCACCTGATTCATGATGTGGAGCTTACCTGCACCAGAATCGGAGTGGTTTACGGCGGGAAGCTTGTCAATGTGGATTATACCCAAAATATCCTTTCCAATTATTCTTCGCTTGAAAATTATTTTGTTAGTGAGGTGGACCGGAATGGCAGGGTTTAAGGCTGCATTTATCAATGAAATCGTCAAGCTGTTGAAAAAGAAAAAAATGATAGCGGCCGCCATTTTGTCCATTCTTGCCGTTGTGATTGGACAAATTGCCGTAACGGCGATTAAGCATGGCCTTGGATTAAGAGTTGTAGGCAGCAACGAATTTCCTTTAGTGGTTCTATCGATGTTTACTTACACGATCCTGCCTCTATTTGCAACCTTTGTAGCCATCGATATGTTTAACGGCGAATTTTCGTCAAATACAATGAAAATAACGCTCACAAGGCCTGTTTCCAGATTCGGCGTATTTAGCGCGAAGGTTTTGAATTTAGCCTTGTTCATTTTTGCAAACCTGCTGTTTGTCATGATTCTTTCTTTACTGGCCGGGCTCATATTTAATCCTTCGTCCGCCAGCCTGATCGGTATCGTAAGGGTCGTTTTGTCATATGCCGCAACGTTTTTTCCTGTTTTTGTGTTTGCCCTTCTCGTTGTATTGCTATCCAATATACTTCGGGGAGGACTGGCGGTTTTTTTTCTCTCGATTATTGTTTTTATCGGGTTTAACTTTTTAGGCATCGTTTTTTCCAATTACTCGAGTTTTTTTATCACATCCATGTTTGACTGGTACACGCTCTGGATTTCGGAAACGGTCAATGGTTTTAAAATTTTCCGCCAGATCTTAATCATGTCGGGCTGTGGTATAATGTTATTTACAGCGGGTTATTATTTGTTTGACCGCAAGGATATATAGAAAGGTAATTCCAATGCAATTAACCAAACGCTTTTTTACGATGAATGCGCTCGCCGTGCTGGTTTCCATTGCATTAACCGTTTTGGCTGTCATTATATTTGTTGCCGCTTATACGAAAGTGGTTGGCCCGGAAGCGGATATCAACGATTTGAAAAGGATCTTTGAAGTCAGGTCGGGGATCGGTGAGATCAAGAGGGCAGCGCAGACACTCGAGTTCGAACAGCTGCTTGATAAACCCTATCAGCAGGAGCTGTCCGATCGGGTTAAGGCTTTGGGGGCTAATGCCGTTATTTTGAAAAACAGAGAAGTATTATATTCCACAAAAAAGTTTAATGAAATCGATATTGAAAAAAGCTTGATGCTATCCGACAATGCGCCTAATCTTGATACTTTAGAGCTGGATGGCAGAACCTTTATGTTTGCCAGAGCGGACTATAGCCTTCATTCGGGAGATGAGGGCGTTTTGCTGCTGCTTGCGCCGATCAAGCTGAAAACGGGCTTTTACCTGTTTCTTGGCATTTTTACGGTCAGCTTTTTTATCCTTTCTTTTTTGATCATGAACTTTTGGGTTTCCTACCGGTTCTCCCGCGGCATCATTACACCTATTTCCAGGCTGAGGGATGCCGCTGTTAAAATTAGTGAAGGCGATTTAAGCTGCGGGATTGCGGAGGAAGGCGAAGGAGAGGTCAGGGAACTGTGCAGGACGCTGGAGTTCATGAGGATTAAGCTGAAGGAGTCTATTTATCTGCAGCAGAAATACGATGAAAACAGAAAGTTTCTGGTATCCAGCATCTCTCACGACTTAAAGACCCCTGTTACTTCCATTAAAGGATATATCGAAGGCATTATCGACGGGGTAGCCAAAACACCGGAAAAAATGGAGGAATACCTGGAAACGGCACGATCAAAGGCGATTCTGGTGAACGCCATGATTGATGATCTTCTGTTGTACTCCAAGCTGGATTTGAACCAAATCCCTTATCATTTTGAGAAAACGAATCTGGAGCCATACTTCGAGGATTGCGTTTCTGACCATCGCTATGAATATGAAAAGGCGAATATAAAACTGGCGCTTATCAGTGAATTGAAGGAGACCGTCTATGTCTTAATCGATAGAGAAAGGTTAAAACGGGTCATTCAAAACATTCTTGACAACGCCAAGAAGTACATGGAAAAGGCTGACGGACAGGTTCATATTATATTAAGGGAAACCCGGACATCCGCTATAATAGAAATCAGGGACAATGGAAAAGGAATACCCGAGAACGACCTTCCCCATATTTTTGAGAGATTTTATCGTGCGGATCCGTCAAGAAAGAGTGCGGACGGCAGCGGCCTTGGGCTGGCTATTGCCAAACAAATTGTGGAAGGTCACGAAGGAAAAATATGGGTCAGAAGCTCAGTTGGGGAAGGAACCCGCATGATGATATCTCTGAAAAAGTTTTAGCATTTTTGGAGGTTAGGATGAAAAGGATACTGATTATTGAGGACGATCAAAGTATAGCAAATCTGCAAAAGGATTATCTTGAGCTGAGCGGCTTTTCAGTTAAGATCGTGAATAGCGGAACGGACGGTTTGAAAGTCCTTGAGGAGGAAGCGTTTGACCTTATTATTCTGGACATTATGCTGCCGGGGATGGACGGATTTGAGGTTTTGAAAACGATCCGCGAGAAGGAGGACATTCCCGTGCTTCTTGTATCGGCCAGGGCGGAGGAAATTTATAAAATTAACGGTTTCGGTCTCGGCGCGGATGACTATATTACAAAGCCTTTCAGCTCCGGTGAACTGGTGGCCCGGGTTAACGCTCATCTGAACAAGTTTGAGCGGATGAAAGAACGGTTTGGTAAGGTTGATGAGGTCAGCAAGATCCAGGTCAGGGGACTAGAGGTCCAAAAAGATTCCAGAAGGGTTTTTGTGAACGGGAAAGAGGTAACGATGGCTCATAAGGAATTTGACCTGCTTCTGTTTCTCTTGCAAAATGCCAATCGGGTATTCGGCAAGGAAGAGCTTTTTGAACGGATTTGGGGGATGGATGCGCTTGGTGATGCGTCTACGGTTACGGTACACATCGCCCGGATCAGGGAGAAAATCGAGGAGAACCCGTCCAAGCCTCAATATATAGGTACGGTCTGGGGATCCGGGTACAGGTTTATGGTTTGACAACGAATCTAAAGAGAGCCTGTCAGGTACGGTTTTCGCCTTGACAGGCGGCAGTGATTCTGAAATGTGAATGAATAATAATGAATAGCTGAATAATGAGATGCATTTGAAGAATCGTAAACGCTTTGCAAGGAATCTCTTGCAAAGGTTTTTTTATTGTGGCTGCATTTCGAAAAAGCTCATCTCAGCGACCTATCCTTTTTTGATAACGGGTATTTTATGTTTGCTCTACGAAAGTTGCTATTATTTATATATAATCTATTTAGTTACCCCTGAAAAAGTCGGGCTATTTTGACAAAATAAAAAGGAATTCGGCACCTCAAAATGGAAATTGTTATTGTCCAGATAACAATCCATCCATCCCCGAGGGAAGAATTCCTTTGTTTAAGGAGTTCAACGCAGAGCCTCGGGAATCCTTCCTTGAGGTGATGAAAATGTTGAAACTTCGTGACGAGCAAATAACGATGTGGGATGCGATTCTTCCGGAAGCTGTTAGAACGCTGCCGGCCGAACTTGCCATCATCGATCGCTTGCTGGACGACGAAAAATTTCTTCAACCATTCGCGAAGCTGCATCCGAAAGGCAAGAAGAGCGGTCGCCCTACGCTGGCGATCGAGAAGTACATCCGTCTTATGGTCTTGAAACACAAATATAATTTGGGCTACGAGTCGCTCGTGAAGGAAGTTGGCGACAGCATCACCTGGCGAATGTTCTGCCGTATTGCCATCGATGAGAAGATGCCGGATCCGTCCACGCTCATCTATGCCCGCAAACGCTACGGCGATAAAATCGCCCAGGACATCAACGCTGCGCTTATCAAACAGTGTGAAGAAAAAGCGATTCTGAAAACCCGTAAATTCCGTACAGACACGACTGTCGTGGAATCCGACATTCATCACCCGACAGATGCTACGCTATTGCAGGATGGTGTGAAGGTCATCACGCGAATGATTCAGAAAATCCGCAAGGTCGCTTCCCACGCCGTTCAAGGCTTTGAAGATCGTACGGCTGAAGTTAAAGAAAAGATTCTGTCCATCGCCAAAGTACTGCGGCGTCGCACACGGGAATCGTGGGAAGAAGTTGACAAGATTACGCAAAGCGTAATCGAAGTAACCGACAGCGTCGTAAAGGGTGCACAAAGCGTCGTAGAAAAACTGCAAGACAAGGGCAAAACGGCCGTTCAGCAAAGCAAAGCAAAACTGTCGGCGGCGGTCGAGCTTACCGGGAAACTGCTGGAACAAGCCAGACAGGTCGTCTCCGGCAATCGTATCATCGCCGATCGTATCGTCAGCTTCTTTGACCCCGAAGCCAGGCCGATCAAGAAGGGCAAGCTAGCCAAAGGCACGGAGTTCGGATACAAGGTGCGAATCGACGAGACGGAAAGCGGCTTCGTCACCGGTTACGCCGTCTATGAGGGAAATCCCTCTGATGACGAATTGCTTGTTCCCGCCATAGAAGCACATATCAAGCAGTTCGGCAAAGCACCGCAGGCCGTAGCCACCGACCGCGGCTTCTCAAGCAAGAAGAATGAAGCAGCCATTACTGAACTTGGTGTAAAGCGAGCCAGCTTGCCGCGAAAGGGCAAGAAAGGCATTGCCCGCACGGAGTACGAAAACGAAAAATGGTTTAAGGACTTGCAGCGTTACCGTGCAGCCGGAGAAGCGAAGATTAGTCTTCTCAAGCGCAAGTACGGTTTGAACCGCAGCAGGTACCGGGGCTTTGCTGGCTCAAAATGCTGGGTCGGCTTCGGAATCCTGACCCACAATCTGCAAAGAGCAGCAAAAATGCTTCAAAACTAAGGTAGAAATAGAAATCCGGGGGAACCGACATCCACAAAACCACTCGGCTCCCCGAGACCATTTTTAAAATTGGACTTTTTCAGGAGCAACTATTTAAGGATAAGAGCGGCAAAAAGGGGTATCGGGCGATGATTTTACCGACAAAGCTACACATTCCGTATTCACGACGTCATGTGCTTATGGAACGCCTACCGATCATGGAGATGCTGAATGAGGGATTGCATACGAAACTGACTTTCGTGACGGCCCCTGGGGGTACGGAAAGACAACAGCTTTGAGTCAGTGGGTACAGCAAAGCGAGATACCCGCCGCATGGGTTTCCCTGGATTCGCAAGATAATGATCTGTATCAGTTTTGGAGCTATATCATCGCGGCTTTTGACAGCAAGACTCCTTCTTTTGCCACGGCTATGGATCCGTATTTGTCTGCGCTGAAAACCGGAGCTGTTGAGCCTTTACTTGCAGCGATGATTCATGAGTTTAGCATCCGCGGCGAGTAATTGGCGATCAATTTAGACGATTATCACACGATTCATCTTTTTTCCATTCACGCATCGGTGGTGCGATTGCTTGAGAATGTGCCGGAGAATATCCATTTATATATAGCGAGTCGCATTCAATTGCCCTTCCCTGCGGCAGGTGGAACAGCGGTTTGCATCTTGCTGCGATATCGCTGCAAGGCAGTGACGATGTTCACGGATTTATTCATGCTTTCAATGGTGAGCATCGCATTATATCCGATTATCTTTTTCAGGAAGTGCTTCGCCATCAGTCTCAAGAGATTCAGTCTTTTCTCTTGGAAAGTATCCGGAACGTTTCAAACGATTGAATTTGCATGCGGCTAATTAGTTGGAGAAGCAAGGCTTTTTTGATGAGGCCGTGGAGCACTTTCTTATGGAGCAGCACTACGCCGAAACTTGAACAGATAAAGCCGAAGATCGATTCGCCGGCTAAGCATCTTTTTTTGAAAAAGTTGGAGAGGGAGAAAGCTTTTTTGTCACTCACTAAAGGGTCCCTGGAAGACGTGGACGCTTGGCTGCAAACTTGCGGCTATAAGCACACGGATACAGTTTCACTGCATCATGTCATAGAATATCTTCAGCTAGCCAAGGTGCTTACGGAATATGGGGCATATCCGGAAGCTTTGCAAATTCTGGAGAACTTATATCAGCTTGTCCATAACGAAAATCGACTTAGAGATAAAATTAGGGTGTTCATTCTGCAAAGCTTGGTCTTTCATCGAATGGGGGATGAAGGAAACGCCCTGATGAAGCTGGAAGCAGCCCTGGGACTGGCAGAACGTAGTGAATATCTTCGCAGTTTCGTGGACGCGGGAAATCATATGGCGGACTTGCTGTGTCGATATATCGAACATAGGCAAGACCATCATTCTAGCGTTGGATCATCCGAAGTCTCCTTGCTATACGTCAACAAAATACTTCAGTTGATGAATGAGACGAGCAAAGGAGGAGCTGTCTCCTGGTCACTGCTCACGAAACAGGAACTGAAAATTATAAGAATGCTGGAGAAAGGAATGTCCAATAAACAGATCGCCGAGCAGCTCCGGGTTACAGTCGAGACGGTGAAGAGTCATATGAAGAATATCAATAGAAAGCTTGGTGTAAACAGCAGGCTGCAAGCCCTGCAGCGGGGGAAGGAACTGAACTTGCTATAGAAGCATGTGTTCATCTCCCTCGGAGCACGGAAATTCCCCCCTCCTTCTCCCCCGCTTTGGGGATTTTTTTATGGGTAGAATAAGTCTATAGTATGAGTATGATAACCTGGTGTTCGGTCACTGGTGAAGATGAACAAAAGCGACCAGAGTGCGGATTCTTCAGAAAGACCATGATGACCGCGGAGGAATGGGAGGCCAACGGGGATCTGCGGAGTCCTTCCATAAAGGCAGTACGTAACAAGCTCGCTGAGCTGGTTACAACACCTCAAAAAATACTGAATAGGGGATAAATCATGAAGACATCTATCGATGTAACGAAAATTCTCTCTCAGCTGATAACGAACAGCAGCATGAAACAAGAAGCAGTCGATCAAATTGTGGATCGATTGAACCTTGGAAAAAAGCCCATGACAGCAAAGGATGGGGAGTGAACCCCCTGAAGGTGAATCATCGTATCTCACCGCTTGTTTTACTACATAGTAATTGGCGGCAGATCGTGTTGACGATCTGTTCTTTGTGGTTCAGCTGCTCCACTTGGTGCTCCCCGTGGGTGATGAAGAGGAAATCGCCGATTACGAAACTCACCGGGCCGAATATGGTAGTTACCCAGTATGCGATCATCTTCTTTGTTTCGTTTTTCATTGTCTAATCTCCTATGGAAAAATGGCTTTGGGTTTACTGGAAGTTAAAATCATACAAATAATTGATGCTGCCGACTGGCAGCTTTTTTTGTTCAGCTGCAAAGGGCCTGCTACGAGAGCTTAAGGAAATCAAGTATTGGATGCACCCCTGTTTTGGGGGAGGGCTATGCCCAATATCAGGAAAACATGTAGATTTTAAGGTGTAAAAATTAAAGAATTTTGGGAATTTTCCTATCGGGAGCTAAGCTCTAAAATGAAACATGTAAGCGCTTAACTTCAAGGTAAGACAACTGCCTCGGCGAACATGGGAGTCTACTTAGGTAAGGGAGGAACAAGAATGAACGCTGCTCAACAGAAACACCAGAAAACTGAAACGAAGGAGGTTGCCAACTTCGACGCGGTCGTTGTCGGGGCAGGATTTTCGGGCTTGTATATGGTTTATCGCCTACGTGAGGCAGGTTTCTCCACCCGTGCTTACGAGGCAGGCGATGGGGTTGGAGGTGTTTGGTATTGGAATCGTTATCCCGGAGCGCGCTGCGACATTGAAAGCATCTATTATAACTACACTTTCTCTGATGAGCTTCTTCAGGAATGGACATGGTCTTCCAGATACGCCGAACAGCCTGAAATCCTAAGCTATCTCAACTACGTGGCAGACAAGTTCGACCTGCGTCGGGACATCCAATTCAAGACGCGCATCACTGCTGCTCATTACAACGAGACGACGAATAGATGGCAAATCAACATGGACGATGGCACTAGCGTATCGGCTAAGTACTTCATCACGGGAGTAGGTTGTCTTTCTGCCGCCAGTATTCCTACATTTAAGGGCTTAGATAGCTTCGAGGGTGACTGGTACCACGCCGGACATTGGCCGCACGACAAGGTGGATTTCCAGGGTAAACGGGTCGGTGTCATCGGTACCGGCTGTACGGGCGTTCAGGTCATACCGGCCATTGCACAAGAGGCAGACCGCCTAATGGTCTTTCAGCGGACCCCACAGTATAGCACGCCAGCGCAAAACCATCCGTTGGACCCGGAATTCATACGTCAAACGAAAGACAACTACAGTGCGATTAAACGACAAATACGCGAATCGTTCATGGGCACTCCGTATATGCCCCGTGATCGGTCGGTGCTCGATGATACACCGGAAGAACGCCAGCGGGTATTCGAGGAGGCCTGGGAGCAAGGCGGGCAAGCACTTCCGTTTACCTATAAGGACTTGGTCTTTGACGAAGCAGCCAACGAGACTATCGCCGATTTCGTCCGCTCCAAGATACGGGAGATCGTAGTTGACCCCGAGGTGGCCGAGAAGTTGATGCCAAAGTACTATTTCGCCACCAAACGTCCAGTGATAGACACCAATTATTTCGAGACCTATAACCGCGAGAACGTTACCTTAGTAGATGTAAGGCAAGCGGCTATTCAGGAGATCACGCCCAAGGGGCTGCGAACATCGGATATGGAGTATGAACTGGACATCCTCGTTTTTGCTACCGGCTACGACGCGATGACAGGACCGTTGTTCAAAATCGATATCCGTGGTAGAGACGGGGCGGCGTTAAAGGAAAAATGGGCGGAGGGAGCGCAGACAAGGACGTACCTCGGAATAGCTACCGCTGGTTTCCCGAATTTTTTCATGATTACAGGTCCCGAGAGTCCTTCCGTCGTGACCAACATGCTTGTATCTATTGAGCAGCACGTGGAATGGATTGCGGATTGTATCCAATATATGCGCGAGCATGGTGTGGAGACGATTGAGGCCAAGGCGGAGGCAGAAGAGGCATGGAGCAAGCATTGCAGAGAGGTGGCCGACTCCACGCTCTATACCAAGACCGACTCCTGGTACACGGGTGCGAATATCGCAGATAAGCCGCTTGGATTCCCGATTTATCTGGGGGGTGTTGGACCCTACCGCCAGAAATGCAACGAAGTTGCGGATAAGGGTTACGAGGGATTCTCTTTGATATCCTTTTCCATCCACTAAGCATATAATCAGAGATTGGCAAAGGAGGTTTTATTATCATGACTTTGGATCCTCAAGCAGCGGCATTCTTGGATTTAATCAAATCGGGTGGCACACCGCCTTTGAAGATGATGACACCTGAAGAAAGTCGGGCCTTATTCGCCCAGATGCACGCTCTGGGTGGAGAAATTGAAGCGGTTGCCCAGGTGGAAGACCGCCATATTTCTGTTCCCGATGGTCAAATTAAAGTCCGGATTTATAGACCCGAGGGGGAAGGCCCCTTTCCCATTCTCGTCTTTTTTCACGGTGGAGGCTATGTGTTCGGTGATTTGGAAACCGTGGATAGACCGTGCCGAAATCTTACCAATGCTGCGCGTTCGGTTGTCGTTTCCGTAGATTACAGGCTCTCTCCCGAATATAAATTTCCGGTACCTGTTGAGGATGGATACGCTGCCCTTGAATGGGTAAGCAATCAGGCATCCACCTTTCAAGGAGATGCTTCCCGAATAGCTGTCGGCGGAGACAGTGCGGGGGGAAACCTGGCAGCCGTTGTTGCAATCCTGGCACAGGAGCGGGGAGGACCTGCAATTGTTTCTCAAGTATTGCTCTATCCGGTGACTGACTTTTCCTGCAATAGCAACTCGTACAAAGAAAATGGCCAAGGATATAATCTAACCGAAGAAGACATGCTTTGGTTCCGGAAGCACTATCTGGGATCCGAAGATGACATTCAGAACGTATATGTTTCCCCGTTGCTCGCCAATAGTTTAAGCGGGCTGCCTCCCGCACTAATCCTTACAGCTCAATATGATCCGCTTCGCGATGAGGGAGCTCAATATGCAGCCCGTCTGAAAGATTCCGGGGTTTCCGTGGAATACGAGTGCTATGAAGGAATGATTCACGGATTCTTTTGGTTTGCAGGGATATTGGATCAAGGGAAGCATGCGATTGATCGGGTGGCTAATTATTTGAGAACGGTCTCTGGCAGATGAATACCAGACAGGATTAACAAATATATTTATGGAGCTGGCGAAAGGATTGGCCCACAGGTCATCGAACCACAAATTTAATCCATGGAAAAGGGAGGTCTTCCTATGTTAATCAAAGCTGCCGTAACCCATCATAAGGGCTCGGCTTTTAAAATAGAAACGGTGATTCTGTCGGAACCCAAAGAGAATGAAGTCTTAATCAAAGTTGTGGCATCGGGTGTTTGCCACACGGATGCCATAGTCAGAGACCAAATCGCTCCTGTACCGTTGCCGGCTGTTCTAGGGCATGAGGGCTCCGGGATTGTAGAAAAAATTGGATTCAATGTAAGGACTGTGCGTCCAGGGGATCATGTTGTCCTATCTTTTTCTTCCTGCGGCCAATGCGAGGAATGTTTAACTGGGCATCCAACAACGTGCAACGAGTTAAACCCATTGAATTTTGGCGGAAGGATGAGCGATCACACCCACAGGATCTTCTATAAGGAGCAGGAAGTTTCCACTTTTTTCGGACAATCTTCATTTAGCACCTATGTCGTGGCCAACGAGAAAAACCTCGTAAAAGTAGACAAAGATGTAGATCTGGCTCTGCTTGGACCACTAGGCTGCGGAATCCAAACCGGAAGCGGGACGGTATTGAATAAATTAAAGCCTGAATTCGGTTCTACGATTGCCATATATGGATGCGGCGCGGTTGGGCTTAGTGCAGTCATGGCTGCGAAAATTGCCGGATGTTCTAAAATTATAGCCATTGATGTACATGATCATCGTTTAGAGTTAGCCATGGAGCTGGGTGCCACCCATGCATTAAATGGAAAAGAAGTGGTAGACGTGGTAGCACAAATCAAAGAGATGACGAATGGGGGGGCCCACTATGCCATCGAAACGACGGGAGTTCCTGTGGTCGTGCGCCAATCCGTACAAGCGTTAAAAAACAGAGGGACAGTCGCCATTGTCGGGGCAACGGGAGAAGTAATGTTCAATATCCACCAAGATCTGATGGCGGATGGAAAAACAATGGTTGGGGTGGTTGAAGGCGACGCTGTTCCGCAGGTATTTATTCCGAAGTTAATTGAGTATTACAAACGTGGTCAATTCCCGTTCAATAAACTGATTAAGTTTTACAATTTTGATGAGATCAATGAGGCTTTTGAGGATTCGCATACGGGGAAAACGGTTAAGCCGGTCTTGAAAATGTAGGTATTCCGAAGTATTTCTTGCAGAGAATCAAGCTCCAGCGAAGTTGTCTGGAGCTTGATTTTCATTTAGATGGCCTCGCTTTTTACATGTTATTTTATGATTCCCTGCCGTATCGCTTCTGCGACAGCTTGAACCCGATTGTGCGCAGTCATTTTCTTGGTCACGGATTTAACATAATCCTGAACGGTGAATTGACTAATCCCCATAAACTCCGACATCTCTTTCACACTCTCTCCAAAAGACATTCTTTGTAAAACGGCGATCTCACGGTCGCTCAGTTTACTAGGGTTATCAATAGGATTCATAGATCGAATGGCTTTACCTGCCAGCTGCCCGTATAAAGTGAGTGCCTGAAGAAGATCGCCGCCTATCGGTTTTGAGCCTGTATATTGCCCGGGACAAGCATATCCAACTACTGTTGTATTACAAGGAATAGGAACGGCTAAGACAAAAGACTTGTAAAATTCCATTTTCAAATACTTCTCAGGCGAAAGCCGAATTAATTCTGATCCTTCGGCATACACCGCTTGTTGTATTCGAATTGCTTTACGAAGAAGGGGGAGGTTGCGCACATCGTCTCGAATTTTCAAGGGGCTGGTTCCCTGGTCGGTAATTTGCAGAATGCCTTCGATAATCTCGCTTAACGGCGAATAACTGTATAAATGAACACCTGAAAAAGGGAAGAGTTCCGTGAATCCTCTTGCAGTGAGGACGATCTTGTCTTCATGATATGCGGCCGTGTAAATCATCTGCAGATAATCTTTCATCACAGTGTCGAGCAACCAATCACTTCCCTTTTGGAAAGTCATTCTCAGATGAACTCAAGCGGTTGAAAAAATTATAAAGCATAAATAAACATTTTACAACCGCTTACATTGTGATATTTATGAAATCTTCAGGCACTAAAAAGGATGGATGTTGAGAAGAAATTGTGGGTAGAGATGAAATAGCGACATTTGCTGAACGGCGGTGGTCTTTACATGATCCTAACAATCCGTTGATACCTAGATAACGCCCGGTTAAATCCGAGACTGGGGCGAGGCTACAATTATGCAGGTGTCAAGCCGTCTCCGGGGATAGCGCTTCAATCCGCTGAACAGGTCGTGACGGATAACATCCAGGAGAACACGTTATTAAATATCGATTTCAATGCGATTACGCCGGAATTGGTCTCGTATGCCAAGCACCGGGGACTCCCGATCTACGCCTATACGGTTGAGACCAAGAAAGATATGCAGGATTTGATGAAAATGGGACTGCCAGGGATCATTACGGATTACGCCAACTGGATGGAAACGGTACCGACGGCCGTAACCGGCGCTCCGGAACGGCTTGCCATCCATCCCGGCGAACTTACGGATCCGTTGACCACAGTCTCTACGGTAACTTATAGAACCTACGGGCCAACGCCAATCAACGGCGGGATTCAACTTCTCGGCTCGAATGACGGAGTCGCTTCACTGCTGCCCAGCGGACAAGTGCTGGGTGTAAAAAGTGGCACCGTAACGTTTCAGGTTTATCATGACTACCAGCCGTTCAATATTCCGGTTAATGTCGATAAGATGATGCTGACGAGTTACAAGCAGTCATCCGGATACGATAGCAGTGCGGCCGGGCTCCATTGTGGCGTTGGCGGCGGGAACCAGCGTGATCACTGCCGTTTATGGCAACGCCAAGTACGAGGCGGCCATTCAAATGCTGCCAAACCGTAATAATACCAACACGGATACCGACACCTCAGTCGGTTCAACCCCTTCATCCTTAGCGATAACGGGGACTTGACATTCGTCAGCGGTCGGGTAAAAGACGAATTCGTAGAAGGACAAACGTATCATTTTAGCAAATATGGCGTGCTGGAGTTCGAGAAAACGTTCTCCGACGTTCCGAACGATCACTGGGCTGCGCCGGTCATTAAGCAGTTTGCGGCTAAACATATTGTGGAAGGGACAAGCCAGACTCTCTTTTCCCCGGAGCAGCCGGTCACCCGTGCGGAGTTTACGGCACTTCTGGTACGCCTGCTTGGCTTGAATCCCGAGCCTTCGGCATCATTCCGCGATGTGTCGGCCGACAAGTGGTATGCGTCCCCGATCGCCACAGCCTCCCAGGCGGGCCTCGTCCAAGGGGTAGAGCCGGATTTGTTTGCGCCTGACCGGACCATAACCCGTGAGCAAATGGCGGTCCTTCTGGTACGGGCTTATGAACTTCAGACGAAACGGCGAGCAACGGGCAATGCGATCAGCGCCTTCAGCGACTCTAAAGATATGAGTGCGTGGGCGCAAGAAGGAGTTAATGCGGCTTATCAATTCGACCTAATCTCCGGCCGAAGCGAGGGACTGATGGTACCTCAAGGTCAAGCCAACCGTGCCGAAAGCGTGCAAGCCGTTTACAATTTGATGAACAAGCTTCAACTTTTCCCGTAAACATGATTTAGGATATAGAGGATCTTCCAGCATGTCATTGCCGAGGCCCGCATTAGCTGAATCTCAAGCTAATCGGGCCTCATCTGTTAATTCTCCTGATTGACGTTGAGAAATATTATCATTTACAATGAAGATCAATAGAGAATATAGATGCGATTAGGGCGGGCGAAGGATGAAACGGATATTGCTAATTGAGGATGAGAAGAATCTATCGCGGTTCCTCGAACTGGAGCTGCGCCATGAAGCGTTCGAGATTGCGCTCGCAGCGGACGGCAAGCGCGGTCTTGAACTGGCAATCCGGGAGAGCTGGGATCTTATTCTGCTCGATCTGATGCTCCCGGCAATGGACGGACTTGAGGTATGCAGGCAGATCAGAGCCGCCAAGAAGGTGCCGATCATCATGATCACGGCCAGAGACAGCGTGACGGATCGCGTATCCGGTCTGGATAACGGCGCTGACGATTATATTCCAAAGCCGTTCGCAATCGAGGAACTGCTTGCGCGCATACGTGTCGTATTCCGCAGGCAGGAGGAGGCGGAGGAACAGCAGCGGCAGCTGCTTGCGTTCCATGATCTTGTTCTCGATGTGGATGCCAGAGTTGTAACCAAGGACTCCAGAACGATTGAGCTGACGAAACGGGAATATGCCTTGCTGGAGACGTTCATGAAAAATCTGAACCGCGTGCTGCCGAGGGAGACGCTGCTTGATATGGTGTGGGGCTTCGATACGGTAGTCGATACGAATGTCGTTGACGTCTATGTGCGTTATCTCCGCAACAAGATCGATACCGAAGGAGAAGCCAGCTATATCCAGACGGTTCGTGGCATTGGCTATGTGATGCGCAAATGAAGGCGGAACGTTACCGATTTCCTATATGCTATCACGCTCTACCGATCAAATGGAAGCTGACCCTATGGTCAGCTCTCTTGCTGTTCCTGCTGTTCGGAGCTTATAACATCGTCCAATATGTATTCGTCGAGCGGTGGATGATTAAGGAGGAGCAGGCAAGCACACAGCAGGATATGAGGGAAATACTGAATGTGCTGCTGGAGAAGGAGTTTCGCTTCGAGGAGTCTGAGTACTCGCGCATACGCAGCTATCTGGAGAAGGTGAATCAATCTTCCCAGCTTATCCGCGTGTTCGATGAGAAGGGCTTGCCGATCATTGCGGTATCGGATGATTTTCCGAATGAGTGGATAGCGGACAATGACGCTGTACTGAGGGCTAACGATAACCATTCGTTCAGTCTGGATAACATGCTGGTCATGCGAAGCCCGTTTACGATCTTCGAATTCCATGGCACCGTTGAAATCGTGAAGAGCATGGAAGACTTTGAGAAGCTGATCAACGCTTTCCTGCAAGTGATGCTTCTATGCGGACTGGGGGCGGTCATGGTCAGTGCCTTCGGCGGCAGACTGTTGGCGCGCCAACTGCTGCGGCCGCTTCAGGCGATGAACGAAACGATGCAGCGCGTCAAGCAGAATGGGCTTCAAGAGCGGATCCAGCTTACCGGATCGAAGGACGAGATCCATTCGCTGATGAACCTATTCAACGAAATGATGGACCAGGTCGAGCGCTCCTTCGCACAGCAGCGGCAATTTGTCGAGGACGCGTCGCATGAGCTGCGGACACCGATCGCGATATTGGAGGGTCATCTGGCCATGCTGCGGCGCTGGGGCAAGCAGGACCCGGCCGTTCTTGAGGAGTCGCTGGACATCTCCCTTCACGAGCTGGCCCGCTTGAAGGGGTTGGTGCAAGAGCTGCTTCGTCTGTCGAGGGCGGAGCGGTCTGTCAGCGGCGACGAAGCAAGGGAAGCAGACCCGACGCCGATTCTGTCGCGGCTGATCAAGCATGCAGCCGCCCTGTACCCGTCGTTCCGATTCGAAGCGGAGCTCGAAGACTTGGGGGGCATCAGGCTAGCGATTTCCGAACAGCATCTGGAGCAGATTTTTATTATCCTCATGGACAATGCGGTCAAATATTCAGGCGACAGCCGCACCGTTCGAATCCGTGGAGCGGCTTCGGACGGGCAAGCCACCCTTGCGGTGATCGACTGCGGCATCGGGATTTCGGAGGAAAGCTTGCCTTACGTCTGGGACCGCTTCTACCGCGCGGATAAGTCGCGAAGCGGAGAGCAGGGCGGCTATGGGCTCGGTTTGTCCATTGCCAAGCGGCTGGCCGAGGGCTGCGGCGGAACGATTCAAATAGACAGCCGTCTGAATGAAGGTACAACCGTAACGGTTACGTTTCCTGAGAAGATCAAGTGAGTGCGGCTCGAATAGAAAACTTTTTTCGTTTTCACAGCATTTTCTCATTTTCGTTCGTTACAATGAGTTGGTAATGATATTCATTATCACAAATAAACTATCAGAATGAGAGGTCGGACCGAAATGAGAAAGAAATACTTCGTGGGCATGATCGTACTAACGCTAATGATGGCCATAGCGCTGGCAGGCTGCGGCGCTGGAAATACAGGGAATCAAGAAGCGGGCAATGCTCCGGCAAAGGAGGCGCCTGCTAGCACTGAAGCGCCGAAGAAGGAGCAGGTCGTTAATATATTCACGGCACGCCATTACGATATCGACTTCCAAATTTTCGACGAATTCGAGAAGCGGACAGGCATTAAGGTCAATGAGATCAAAGGTACGGCCGAGGAGCTGGTGGAGCGCCTGAAACGGGAAGGCGAGAGTTCCGAGGCGGATTTGTTCATCACCGTTGATGGCGGCGTATTAAACTACGCGAAGCAGAACGGCGTACTTCAGCCCGTCCAGTCCGATGTCGTGAATGCCAACGTACCGGCGAATCTTCGCGATAAGGATAATAACTGGATCGGCTATGCTACCCGCGCACGCGTCATTGTTTATGCCAAGGACCGGGTAACGCCGGATCAGTTGTCCACTTACGAGGATCTGACAAACGAGAAATGGAAGGGCAAAGTGCTCGTGCGCTCGTCTTCCAACCTGTACAATCAATCGCTTCTCGCATCGCTGATCGAGCTGAATGGCGAAGAGCAAGCCGAACAGTGGGCGAAGGGGCTGGTGAACAACCTGGCTCAAAAGCCGGATGGAGGAGACCGCGACCAAGCGAAGGCGATCGCCGCCAAGGTTGGCGACGTGGCCATCATGAATACGTATTATGTTGGACAGATGCTGCATTCGAAGGAAGCGGAGGAGGTCAAGGTAGCCGAGCAGATCGGCGTCTTCTTCCCGAACCAGAACACGACCGGCACGCATCTTAACATTAGCGGCGTCGGACTGACTGCGCATGCGAAGAACAAGGAGAACGCCGTCAAACTGATCGAGTATCTGACAAGCAAGGAGACACAGACGACGCTTGCAGCCGGAAGCTTCGAATTCCCGGTCAATGTCGAAGCCGAGAAGCCGGCGCTGCTGAAGGAGTGGGGCGAATTCAAGGTGCAGCAGCTCGACTTCTCGAAGCTGGGCGAGCATAACAAGAAGGCTATAGAGATCATGAACAAGGTGAACTGGAAATAAATATGATGGCTTCCACCTTGTTGAGGGACTTGAAACGAAAGTTGAATGGATGGGTAATCCTTAGTGGAATTGGGGCCATGGCGGCCCTTCTTCCGTCTTTTTATATTCTGGTCGGCCTATTCCGCAAGCCGAATGAGAATTGGCAGCATATCAGGGAGTATATGCTTGTCGATTACGCGCTGGAGTCGCTGCGGCTCGTGGGCGGCACGGTTGCGTTTGCCGTCATGATCGGCGTTGCGCTAGCCTGGCTCGTAGCGGCATACGATTTCCCGCTGCGGCGCTTTTTTGCCTGGACATTCGTACTGCCTCTGGCTATGCCTCCGTATATCGCGGCCTACACGTACGGCTCCATGCTCAGTTATACGGGCAGCGTGCAGACCTTTATGCGCAATAAGCTTGGATGGACCGTCAATCAGAGTTACTTCGATATCATGTCCATGAAGGGCGCTATTTTTATTTTCACCCTGTTCTTGTTCCCGTACATCTATCTGATTACGAAGTCGTTCCTCGAGAAGCAGAGCGCCGCCTTCATTGACAATGCAAGACTGCTGGGAAAGGGGCCCGTCTATATCTTCCTTCGAGTGGTGCTGCCGCTGTCGCAAGGGGCGATCGTCGGGGGGGCAAGCCTGGTTGCCTTCGAGGTGCTGAACGATTACGGCGTGTCCAAGCACTTCGGCATTCAATCATTCTCAACCGCCATTTTCAAGACTTGGTTCGGCATGAGCGACATCGATTCGGCGCTGCGTTTGTCCGCCTTGCTCATGATGGTCATCATAGGGCTGTTCGTCATCGAACGCCTGCTACGCGGACGGAAGAAATACCATTCGACCGTCAGCCGTTCGACCCCGCTGCGCCGGAGGAAGCTGCGCGGCATTCAGGCTGCCGCAGCCGTCGTCTTCAGTACGATCGTGCTTTCATTGTCATTCATCATTCCGGTACTCCAGATGATCGTCTGGGCCGGGTGGACGTACCATGACGTGCTGGACATGAGGTTCGCAGGCATGCTGAATAATTCGCTCGTCCTATCAGGTGTCTCGATCGCGCTTATTATGCTTCTGGCCGTCATCGTGGCGAATGTGAACCGCTACGGGCGAACCTTCTTCTCAAGGATGATGAGCCGTGTAATTGCGATGGGTTATTCCATCCCGGGAGCGGTCCTGTCCATCGGCGTGCTCGCCGTATTCCTGTCGCTTGACCGGCAGCTTGCCGGCGTCTATGAGCAGCTAGGCCTGGGAGCGGGCAAGCTCGTGCTGAGCATGTCGCTTGTTATGCTTGTATTTGCGTATACCGTTCGTTTTCTGGCGGTGGGTTATAATGCGGTAGAGGCTGGTTTTGACAAAATCGGCAATCGATACAGCGAGGCGTCGCGCATGCTCGGTCTCGGAATGACGCGCACGTTCTTCAAGGTAGACCTGCCGATGATACGCGGATCGGTGTTGGCCGGGCTAGTGCTTGTGTTCATGGAGATCGTGAAGGAGCTTCCG
This sequence comes from Paenibacillus sp. JCM 9796, assembly GCF_055379675.1. Taxonomy (NCBI): domain Bacteria; kingdom Bacillati; phylum Bacillota; class Bacilli; order Caryophanales; family Paenibacillaceae; genus Paenibacillus; species Paenibacillus sp. JCM 9796. Next base: position 919,045 of record NZ_AP043723.1, on the reverse strand, counting down.
CTGACGCTGCTGCTCAGGCCATTCAACTTCGATACGCTGGCGACCAAGGCCTATCAATATGCGAGCGATGAGCAGATCCATCAGGCATCCGTGCCTTCGCTCATGATTATCGCGGTCGGGATTTTGTCCGTCGTATTCTATCATTGGTTAGGGGAGAGGAATGCGAGATGAGCTTCATAGAGCTTCAGGATATATCGTATCATTATTCGAAGGCCGGCGGGAGCGTGCTGAGCGGCTTTTCGCTTCAATTAAAGCAAGGGGAGATTGTGGGAATATTGGGACAGAGCGGCTGCGGCAAGAGCACGCTGCTTCGGTTGATCGCCGGCCTTGAGCAGCCGAGCTCGGGGCATATCACCATTAACGGCGTGACAATGGTTTCTCCGAATGTATTCGTGCAGCCGGAGGCGCGCGGCGTCGGCATGGTGTTCCAGGATTATGCCTTGTTCCCGCACCTGACGGTCGCGCAGAACATCCTGTTCGGCCTGCATCGGCTGCCGAGCTCGGAGCGTGCGGCGCGATTGGCGGATATGCTGGAGCTTGTCCAGCTGAGCGGCTTCGCCAAGCGGTATCCGCATGAGCTGAGCGGCGGCCAGCAGCAGCGCGTCGCTTTCGCGAGGGCACTCGCGCCGCGGCCGCAGCTGCTGCTCATGGATGAGCCATTCAGCAGCCTGGATGCGGATCTGAAGAGCCAGATCCGAGGGGAGCTGCAGGCGCTGCTCCGGGCGGCAGGCATTACCTCGATCCTTGTCACCCATGACCGGGAAGATGCCGATGCGATCTGCGATCGGATTGTCGAGATGGAAGCCAGACAGCTGGTGTTCCAATAAACGTAAGGGGGCTTTCCCATAAGGTCATAAATAGACCTTCCGGGAAAGGCCCTCTTTTTTATGAAGCATTTTAAAGGATGCGGTGAGAAGGCATACCAAGCGGCCAATATCCGGCAGACTCGAACTAACGTGGGGACAGGAGCATATTTTGTAGTGCTTTTCCATATAGATGAAGGGGCACACGGTCTAGACTCATGATTCTCTTTCGACATCAATTTCTCAATGGCCTTGGAAATTTGTTCTACCGATTCCGTTATCATAGCTAGAAAGAGATCTTCTTTGGAATTAAAATGAGCATAAACCGCCCCTTTGCTAAATCCGGCATATTCTGCAATTTTATCAACAGAAGCTCCGAGAAAGCCTAGAGGGGCGCATGTGTGTCCCTTGACGCTTATCTATCAAAATTTTTGCCATTTTTTTGAGAAAACCCACATTCGCCCCCCTTCAAAATTTCCAGTTGTCACCGAATTGCAAATTCTCGTCAAACGTTTTGCGCTCCTACACATGTGCCCGCACCGCTTTCCGTTTAAGCGAAGACGGAGTCAAAGGTGCAAAAACATTGTTTGATTTCCCTATGGCGTACCTTTCAAGCAAATCCTCGGCACAGCTTATAAAAGAATTACTGTGAACGGCAAATGGTTGCAGAGTGTGCGTCTAGCATGGAAACCCAAAGTTATCATTATCGCTGCTGTACGACAACAGCGTTTGAGTAATACGATCAATAGGCTCAGAAAATGACTTTATATTCGATTGGATAAGTTGAATCTTAATTTTGGGAAGCTTATCGCCCAGAGGAATTACTTGCACCTGACGAGAGTTCCATTGGGATATTTGGAAGATGCTGGATTTGGGAATAAAGGTATAGCCTTGTCCTAAAGCTATCATATGCAGCATGACATTGATATCATCGACCATATGAAATTCCCTGATGTCTAGTTTTTTGAAAATGGGTGCGGTAAATCGGCTGTGATAAACCAATACGGGATTGTCAAAAAGCAGAAAGGGTTCTTTAATCTGATTCAAGCTGCTTAAATCATGGTACATGTCTCTATTATAACTTGCGCAGCACAGGAGCACCATTTCATCCTCAAATAAGGTGCTTGCATGGTGATTGTTGCATTGGATATCGTAGTAAATTCCCAAGTGGACTCCGCCAAATTCGATCAAATCCAGTATGGTTTGCGTGGGGCGGGTTATGAATTTGTAGTCTAGGTCAGGAAAATTGCTTTGCAATTCTTCAATAATCGGGTTGATAAAAAAGGGGACAAGCCATGTATCGAGACCGATCAGCAACCGGTTGGTGTTGTTCGTAACCTCTTCAAACGAAGTGTGGAATTCTTTTCCCGCGAATTTTGTCAATACCGTTGAAGCATTGCTTAAATCCTGCAGCAGTTGAATGGCATACGGCAAGAAATAATATCCTTGTTTCGTCAGCTTTACCCCTTCCCAATTCCTTTCCAGAAGAGGAAATCCTAACCCATCCTCCATATTACGGATCCGTGCACTCAGTGTTGGCTGGGCTACATGCAAAGATAGCGCTGCCTTGGAAATACTTTTTTCGCGAGCAACTGCCAAGAAAGAACGCAAACCTTCAAGATCCAAAGAAATACCTTCTTTCCGGTAACAATTTAGGAGGTTTATTTAATAATAGCCGAAATAATTTACCGACTCAATATAGGGGTGATTAAGTAGAGGATATAGAAATTAACTATATCTATAAGCAGATGGAAACGTGATACACTTTCTTTTGAAAGCGTTATTAAAAATGGGATGAGAAAGTGAGTGGCGAATAGTGGAACATGAAAAATCATTACTGCCGTGGGAATTTGACAAGAGCAAAGCAGTTTTACTGGTGATTGATATGCAGAACGATTTTGTCAATGAAGGCGCTGTCATGGAAGTGCCAATGGCACGCGAACATTTGCCCAATATGAAACGTTTGGTGGAAGGCTGCAGGAAAAATGATATCCCTGTCATTTATACGAGACATGTACTGTACGATCATATGGCTGTGTCGCCTCTAGAGGTTGCATACAACCCTTCATTGATAACGGAAGGCATGCGGGCCAATACGCCCGGCGTAGAAATTGTTGAGGATTTATCGCCGCAGCCCGGGGAGATCGTCATTTCCAAGCACAGATATGATGCCTTTTATAATACGGAAATGGAGACCATCATCAAAAATATTCGAGGCATGCATGTGGCGGATACGGTGATTATTATCGGGACGGTAACGAGTGTATGCTGCGAATCAACGGCCCGAAGCGCCTTTAACCGGGATTTGAAGGTGGCCTTTATAAGCGATGCTTGCGGCGGCTTCGATAAACAGTCCCATGATGCCACGCTTTCGACGATTGCCAAGGTGTTTGGTAGAGTCATGCGTACAGACGAATTATTAAAACAAATGCAGAGGGGGAAGGAAGTATGAAAGAATTGGCAAAACAGCTGGATGCAGGTTATGAATGGAAGGCTGTGCTTTTGCTGGCTCTAGGCTTCGGGCTCGTCGGGTTGGATCGTTGGATCATTACCCCGTTATTTCCGGTCATGATGAAAGATTTAAATCTGGGATATCAGGATTTGGGCAATATCATCGCTGTGCTTGGATTATCCTGGGGTGTATTTTCCATTATTATGGGAGGGCTGTCCGATAAAATCGGCAGGAGAAAAGTATTGATCCCTTCGATTATTATGTTTTCTCTGCTTTCCGGGTTGACCGGACTTGCCGGCGGCTTAGTCAGCCTGCTGCTGATCAGATCCATAATGGGAATTACGGAGGGATCGTTCGGACCGGCCAGTGTGGCGGCAACCGCCGAAGCCTCCAAACCAAGCAGACGCGGATTCAACATGGGGCTTCAACAAAGCACCTTTGCTTTATTCGGCCTTGGCTTTGGCCCGATCATTGCCACGCAGCTATTAAGCGTGGTTCCTTCTTGGCATTGGGTCTTTGTCATCGTGGCCATTCCGGGGTTCATCCTAGCCTTTTTCATGCACCGGATCATTAAAGAGCCCAAGCATATTCAAGAGAAGAAAGAGATGCAAGCAAAGCAAGTGAAGGTAGACGTAAAGGCAGATCAGACGAAACACCGTTGGGTCGATATATTTCGCTACCGGAACATCATCTTGTGCATGTTTGGTTTGTGCGGGATCATGACTTGCATTTTTGTACTCAGCGCCATGGTTCCCAACTATTTAACGGACTTCTTGAAACTCAGTATTACGCAAATGGGCTTTGTTACATCGGCCATCGGTTTTGGCGCCTTTTTCGGACAGATTGCGATACCCGCTTTATCCGACCGTTTAGGCAGAAAAATCGTTACCGTCATCGCACTGATCGTCGGGATTGTCTTTCTGTTATTGTTTATCGGCATGGGCGCCAGCCCTTTCGGCTTGTTCGCGCTTTTGTTCTGGGTTGCGTTCTTCTGCAACGGCTGCTTGTGCATGTTAGCGGGCACGATAACGATCGAATCGGTTCCTGCAGCATTAATTTCTTCCGCAGCCGGCACGATCATAGGCGTGGGCGAAATTTTTGGCGGCGGTGTAGCCCCGTCCATCGCAGGCTTCGTCGCGCAGCATTTCGGTATTGAAACTACCCTGTACCTGGCTTTAAGCGGACTAATCGCATGTACGGCATTCTGTCTCTTCATCAAAGAAACCGCACCTATCCGTGTGCAAAAATCTGTAGAGAGCAAAGCGGAGGTACAAGCTATACAAGCGTAGAAGGGAGTTTGGCGTTACGAGGGAATTAAGTAAAGTAATTTTCCAGACCGCCTTGCGACTTATCATTGCTGAAGTGACCCCATAAAGTTAGACAGTAGAAATAGTTAGGCTGCTTGAAGGGCATGAACTCGGTACTGTACTGGGCTCATGCCTTTTATTTTTGCCTTTTAAGATGCCAAAGAAGTTTTCCATAACTGTATTATCGTAACAATTTTCTTTTCGTGACATGCTCTGCGCAATTCCGCGTTTCTTTAATGCCTGCTGGTTAAATAAATCCAACATAGGCGACATATACAGCTTCTCGCCCAATAATGGAACTCTGTAATATCCGTTACCCACTTCTCATTCGGTTTTGTAGCTTTGAAATCACGGTCTAAAACGTTCGGTGCAATTTTCCCGACCGTCCCTTTATATGAGCGATATTTTTTCATTCGAACGATGCTCTTTAATCCAAGTTCCCCCATGATGCGTTGGACCTTTTTATGGTTTACTTACGGCGATAACCATAGCGCCCCTTGTGTTCATGATAAATTGCTCTAATACGGGATTTTAGGTCTGTTTCTTTATCGGGACGATCCATTATACTTACCCAGTAGTAATACGTACTACGTGGGATCTCGGCCAGTTGAAGCAACGATGTGATTGGAAATTCTAGTCTTAGCTCAAATATTACTTGCGTTTTGTCTTGCTTCGTAATTTTTCCTTGCTTTGAACTAAGGCATTCAACTTTTTTAAGTAGGCGTTCTCCATTTGCAGACGTTCAACTTCTGCTTGTAACGCTTCGATAGAGCCTTCAGCTGGAGCAGGGCTTCTTTTTATCCTTCATCGATGGACGTCCCTTTTTCTTTGATGTAAGGGCGTCTATCCCTTTTGTCTCAAGTTGAACATAGCCAAATTTATATATATTGCAAGAAACTCCTTCTCTCGCAACTCGTTTCGACAAACATTTCATTCCATATATGTTAATTTAAACCTAATGCGGATATCTAAGAAAGGGTGGGTGCTTTCATTTCCTTCAGCAAACCGATTTCCATTCGGACTATTTTGCTGTCCGTCTTTCTTCTGCTCATGATTTTTCCTCTGGTGGTCATCACGTATATTACCTACAAGAAGGAAAATGAAATCTTTCAAAAGCAGATGAGCCAATATTTGCTGCAAACCGTTGAACAGACTCATCGGGCTCTGGACGCCAATCTATCAGAAATCGACCGGCTCACATGGACTTTACTATATGAGCAGTCGCTTGATTTTTTAAAGGGTCCGTTAGATTCTCCATACCGGTTGTTTGATGCCAATCAAAGGTTTAAAGAATTGGTTTATTCCAACTTGTTTCGCGGCAGGCTGGAGTACATACGCGCCATCTCTTTTATCACTTCGGATCGTACGGTTCTATCGACGGAGAATTCATTTTATGCCTACGAGCAGGTCGATCATGCGAACTATCAATTTGTCATCGATCAGGTAGAGGACAAGTCCTTAAAAATGAACTGGTTCAGTGAAAAGAGGGCGATATATAGCCCGAAGGACGGCTTCCAAACCCCGGTTCGCGCTTCCGTGACGGCAGCAAGGCGCCTTATTGACAGCAATACGGGGGTGCTTCGCGGGTATCTGTTTGTTCAATTTAACGATTCGTTTATCAGTGAGTATCTCCGTAAGGTTCAAATCGGCTCAACAGGATCATTGTTGGTTTCGGACGCAGCGGGAGATGTTATTTACCAGCAGGATCCCCAGTTGTTTCAGAACAATAAAATAAATGAAGCGATAAGGTCTTTGCCTCTCCAGGGACAAGGGCTGAGGATTGTTGACGGGAAATGGCTGCTTGCCTCCGACATCTCGAAACTCAGCGGATGGAAAATGACGGCAGTTGTTCCTTTAGGAGAATTGATTGGTCCGAATCAAAAAATATTGCAATATCTGCTGATCATTGCCGCTTGCGGAGCCGTTGTCTCCGTCATCGTCTCGATCCTGCTGGCTACCGCGATTTCCAAGCCGGTCATTAATTTGGCCCGCTTAATGTCCATTGCTTCGAAAGACAGTCTTCATGTGCGGGAAACTCAAGGTTCGATTCAGGAAATCAGTATTTTACAATTCAACTTCAATCGTATGATGGACCGGATTCAGGATCTGATTCAGGAGAACGAAAGGCAGCAGAAAGAAAAGCGGGAGGCGCTGCTGCAGGCGCTGCAAATGCAGATTCATCCGCATTTTTTATATAATACGCTCGACATGATTTACTGGATGGCCAAGAAACATAAAGCGGAATCCATAAGCAAGCTGGTAACGGCTTTGGGCAGGTTTTTCCGGTTCACCTTATCTGCGGGACAGGAATGGACAACACTGAGAAAAGAGGTGGAGCATATCGAGAACTATTTGCAAATTCAATCTTTTCGCTACAGGGATAAGCTGCAATATGAGATTCATCTGGAGCCCTCTGTTTCAGAAGTACGTGTAATGCCGCTTATTCTTCAGCCTTTAATTGAAAACGCTTTAGAACATGGTGTATCTAAAAATCCGGCGGGCGGTAAAGTGACGATAAGTGCCCGAAAAATGGAAAACCGGGTTTGTATCTTAATATCCAACACGGGTTCGCCTATCGATCTGGAACATGTGAACCGTTTACTGCAGGACGCTTCCCCAAGCGTGCATGTCGGTCTTCGAAATGTCCAGCAAAGAATCCAGTTGGCATTCGGTCAGAGGTACGGCATACAGCTAACGGAAAGCGAGCAACTCGAAACGCTGGTCAAGATAACCATACCTTATGGTTTGTCTCCGTCAAACCCGTTATTTGAGGAGGCATAGCTTTGAAGCGCTTTAAATACAATGGACTGATGTTTATTGCGTTCGTGCTCCTTCTGATTTGGGCACTGAGCAGTTTGGTTTTGCTGGATCAAGTAACCATCGAGACGGCGAAAGTTCCACCAGAAACCAAAAAAATCAAGGTGCTTATTCGTACGGGGACGGAATCTGCGGCGATGCGTCAGATTTCGCAGGCTTTTGAAGCGGAGACGGGTATCCAGGTGGAATATATTGAATTGGGCAGAGATGTGTATTTTACATCGGTTGGTACGCAGCTGCTGGCGGGTACAGACTCGTTTGACATCGTCTCCGTACCGAACACGTCCATTGCCCAATTTGCCTCCGCCCATGCGATTCTTCCACTGGATTCCTTTATCAGGAATCCCCATTTGACGGATTTGCCGTCGTTCGATGTCGATGATTTTCTTTCCGTCTACCGTTACCAGGGAGCGACTTATGCGCTGCCGACGGACATTAGCACCCATTTTCTTTATTATCGCAGTGATTTAATTTCAAGCGTTCCTGAAACCTGGGATGATTTGTTCAAGGAGGCCCGGAAATATACCAAAAGCCATAACCCGGAATCCCCTACGACATGGGGGTTAGCGATGCCTGCCGTTGTACCGGAGGAACGCTCCAAAATATTCGCCTCTCTATTATGGTCGTTTGGCGGAGATATTTTGAAGGAGAACGACGGGGAGATACTGCTGGATCAACAGGAGTCCATTCAAGCCGGTGAATACCTTGAACAACTGGTGAAAGAGAAGCTCGTGCCGCAGGATATGCTGAGCTGGGATTTTTCCAGAACGCGCGATGCCTTGATTTCAGGGGAAGTGGCCATGGCGGCGCCGTATTGGAATTCCGCATATCCGATGATCAAGCAAGCCGCTAGTCCTTATACAGATTCGATTCAAATCTCTTTAATTCCCGGCACCAAGGACCAGAACGGTAATCTCCGCCGTATCCCGTTTCAGCATGGTTGGACGCTCGCGATCAATGCCAGTTCCACGAATCCGTTGGATGCATGGAAGTTTCTCGAGTTTGCGACCGGTAAACGCGGAGGGATGATCTATGCTCAGCGAGGGGGGATTCCAGCCAGACGTTCCATTTTGAGTGATCCGTCCTTTAAAGTGTCGCGACCCGATTTTTCATTAATTCTGGAGAGCATCGATATTGCGAAAGCAGAACCTTCAATTACTTATTATCCGGCTATGGTTGATATCGAAGATAAGGCGCTGGCCAAAATCGTTACCTTATATGCCAACCCGAGAGAAACCTTTATGGAGGCGGCGCATGAACTTCGTCAGCTTTCCGGGCATATCAAAAAGAATCTGAATAGGACGGAGGAAAATCGATGAGCGCTGCTGCATGCCGGGCTGTTATTATCGATGACGAAGCCTGGATTCGGGAAGGGTTAAGCGAACATATCCATTGGGAGCTTCTCGGTATTGATCTGGTGCAAGTATTTCAGGACGGCTTTGAGGCTGTGAATTATATCGAAGGCCATCCTGTCGACATCCTTGTGTCGGATATACGCATGCCCAATATGACCGGCCTGGAGCTCGTCGCAAGATTACGCCTATTGGAAGATAACCATCGCTTGCCATCGAAAATTCAAGTTATTTTCCTGACCGGCCATGGCGATTTTAAATACGCCCAGGAAGCGATCCGTCTCGGCGCTATGGATTATCTGCTTAAGCCCACGGATGTCGAAGAGATCGAAGCAGTCTTACAGAAAGCCAAGCAGCTGTGCGGCAAAGAAGAGAATCCTGCCAAGCGGCAGCCCGCACAACCAAAGGCGCCGGAGGAGCCCGTTTCGTACCTGATTAAAAAGGCGCTTCAGATGATGAGCTCAAGATTCACGGAAGATCTCCATCTCACCCAAATTGCTGAAGAGTTGTTTGTCACGTCCAATTATTTAAGCCGGTTATTCCGTCAGGAAACAGGAAAATCGTTCAGCGACTATTTATCGCATATGAGAATTGAAAAAGCCTGTGAGCTGCTAAGCTGTACCAATCTCAAAATTTACCAGGTTGGCGAGGCGGTGGGCTATCCCAATCCCCGATATTTCAGCGAATGGTTTCAAAAGCAGACGGGGATGTCGCCGGGCGACTATCGCGCACGTCATGCATAAAGGAGGGGAATGTCAAATTTTGTGCAAGAAAACAGAATAAAAGATAGATTTACCTCATTCAAAGAGGTTCTCCAATTGAGTAAGATTATTTTGTAAAGCGCTTTCATAAAAAGCAATCTTGAAAGGGGTAGTAACTGTGAAACGAAAATTGTCTCTTACGCTTTCGGCTGTAACCCTGGCGGGCACGCTCTTAACGGCTTGCGGCGCAGACACTGACGCCAACACGACTGAGGTAAAAGAAAGCCCGGCTACGTCAGCGGGGGCAAATACGCCCGCCCCAAAGGCGAATGCGGAAAAAAAACAGGTTGAAATCTTCAGCTGGTGGACGGGAGCAGGTGAAGAAGCGGGACTTCAAGGACTTATAAAGCTGTTTAAAGAAAAGCACCCGGATATCGAGGTCATTAACGCCGCGGTAGCGGGCGGAGCAGGAACAAATGCGAAGGCTGTTCTGGCAAGCCGTATGCAGGGCGGAGATCCTCCATCTTCATTCCAGGTGCATGGCGGTGCGGAGCTGAACACCGGATGGGTTGCCGCGGATAAAGTAAGTCCTTTGAACGATCTGTATGATAGCGAAGGCTGGAAGGCCAAGTTTCCGAAGGACCTGATCGACATGGTCAGCAAGGACGGCAATATTTATTCGGTTCCGGTCAATATTCACCGTGGAAATGTGATATTCTACAACAAGAAAATTTTTGACGATAACGGACTGAAAGCACCAACAACATTTGATGAGTTTTTCAAGGTGGCGGATGCGTTAAAAGCAAAAGGGATTACTCCGCTTGCGCTCGGCGACAAAGAGCCTTGGACGGCAACGATGCTGTTTGAGAATGTACTGCTCGGCGAGTTCGGTCCTGACAATTACAAGAAACTGTGGACCGGCGAAATTCCTTTTGACGATGCACGGGTGAAAAAATCGCTGGAAACCTTTAAAAAGATGCTGACTTACATCAATAAAGATCATGCTGCCCGTAACTGGCAGGATGCCGCCCAACTGGTCGCCAAAGGGGAAGCAGCCATGAACAACATGGGGGACTGGGCCAAAGGGTATTTTACAACGGATCTGAAATTAAAAGCTAATGAAGATTTCGGGTGGGTCGCATCGCCGAATTCAGACGGCAGCTTTATGGTCATAACGGATACTTTTGCACTGCCTAAAGCTTCCAAAGATCAAGCAACTGCCAAAGAATTCTTAAAGGTTCTCGGTTCTGTAGAAGGTCAGGATGTATTCAATCCGTTGAAGGGATCGATTCCGGCTCGTATTGATGCAGATGCATCCAAATACGACATTTATGGTAAAACGACGATTGAAGACTTTAAGAAGAGCAAGCTGACCCCAAGTATGGCACACGGCTCCGCTGCACCGGAAGGCTTTACGACCCAAGCTAATCAAGCCATCAATATTTTCGTAACGCAGGGCGACGTCGAGCAGGCGGCGAAAGCGCTCAAACAGGCACAGGATGCTAACGGTATGAAGAAGTAGGGAAAAATCGACGGGGCCAGATGGCAGACCAGACATCTGGCCCTTTGTCTTGGAGTGTGATCAGATGAACGCTACCCGTTCAACCAGACCATTGAATACCAAACAACCCGTTCCCGCGTCAGGCCGGCGAAGCGTCTGGAAGTCGGAGAAGCTCGTGCCCATCCTCATGCTTCTGCCTTCATTAGCGGCGATCGCCATTTTTGTTTATGGATTTATTGCGTGGACAGGTTTTGTCTCATTCACGGAATGGAACACATTAGTCAAAAATTTTGCTTTTGCGGGCTTTAGCAATTATCAATTCCTGTTTCAGGATTTTCGTTTTCAGTCGGATTTAAGAAACACACTGACATTTACGATTCTTTTCATTGCGGGCGGGATGCTCATCGGACTGTTTCTGGCGATTATGGTTGACCGGAAAATTCGCGGCGAAGCTTTTTTTCGCAATGTGTTTGTGTTTCCGATGGCGCTTTCGTTTGTCGTGACCGGGGTAGTGTGGCAGTGGATTCTAAACCCGACGACAGGAATCAATTTACTTCTCAAGTCACTAGGGATGACGAATGTCCCGTCTTGGTTTGTAAGTACGGAGATTGTTCCCAAAATTCATCTGGGGCAGATTGATTTCGGACTGCCGCTAGCGATTATTGCTGTAGCGATCGCTGCGATCTGGCAAATGTCCGGTTTTGCGATGGCCATGTATCTGGCCGGGTTACGGGGAATCTCTGAAGACCTGCGGGAAGCGGCACGGGTGGATGGAGCGACGGAATGGCAGGTGCTGTTGAAGGTCATATTGCCGCAATTGAAGCCCATTACGATGAGCTTGATTATTATTTTAGCGCATATTTCGTTGAAAATTTTCGATTTGGTCTATGCGATGACAGGACCAGGCGCCATGTTTGTGACGGATGTTCCCGGTGTCTATATGTTTGAAACGACCTTCCGCGGCAATCATTATGCCCAAGGTGCGGGTATCGCCATGATTATGCTGCTTCTTGTCTCCTTACTTATTGTTCCTTACTTGATTTTCAACATGCGCAAGGGGGAAGAGTAACATGTCGCTGGAGCGCTTCAACCGTTCGCTGTTGTATGGGGTACTGATCGTACTTGCGATCTTATATCTGGTTCCGATTTATGTCATGCTGATCACCAGTGTGAAGGGCTTGCAAGAAATTACGTTAGATCAAATGTGGGCGCTGCCGAAGCATTTTAACTTGGGCGGTTATCAGGAGGCTTTTAAGAAGCTGATCCCCAATTTGACGAACAGCTTTTTGCTTGCCATCCCGGCTACGCTGCTATCGGCCCTGCTCGGATCGCTCAATGGGTATATTTTATCCAAATGGAAGTTTAAAGGCGCGGACGTCCTGTTTACGCTGATGCTGTTCGGGATGTTCATTCCGTACCAAAGCATACTTATTCCATTGATACAATTTTTGCAAATGATCAAGCTGTACAATTCGATTCCCGGATTAATACTCGTTCATGTTGTGTACGGCCTGCCTATTTGTACCTTGATGTTCCGCAATTTTTATGTCGGCGTTCCCAATGAAGTGCTTGAATCGGCCAAAATCGATGGAAACGGCTTCTTCGGTATTTATCGGTATATGATGATTCCCTTATCGTTAACCGGATTTGTGGTCGTAGGTATTTGGCAGTTCACCAGCGTCTGGAACGAATTCTTGTTTGCCGTTACGCTCACGACACAGAAGCAGCAGCCCATCATGGTCGCCCTTCAAAACCTGTCCGGAAGTCAGATTGTGCAGTGGAACGTGCAGATGGCCGGAGCTATTTTGGCCGCACTCCCTACACTGCTGGTTTATATGTTCCTGAGCCGGTATTTTATCAGGGGGCTGCTCGCAGGTTCAATCAAGGGATAAAGGTTATCCGTAAGTTGAAAAAAATGGCCAGGGTTGTCCCGCAAGTCATCATTCATGACAAGGGACAACCCTTTCGTTTTCAATAAATCCATCCCATGATATCAGGTATGAAAAGGATGTTTAAACGGAAGAAAAGATAGTTTTACCTCATAGTTAAAGCGAGCCCGCTTATGTAAGATGTTTAAAAGGAAGCGCTTACAGACCTGGCGTAAAACCTCTGTACGTGGTCTTCTATCGTTGAAGTGACCCCGATGGAGGTTTTTCTCACGGTAGAAATGCTGCTATTCAAGGAGGCGTTTATGAATTGAATCGTTGCATTGGCGGATGTCGTAGTCCACCGAAATTTACAGGAGAGTGCCTTAGTAAACTATGAGGAGGTTAGGGTACGTGAAAAAATGGAAACGTAAATTTGCCGTTAATTTAACTTTATCTACAATGCTTTTTGGCGCTGTTTTCAGCAATCTGGCCGGTACAGCTTTGGCGGAAGAGGCAGTTCCGGTTTATAAGGACCCGGCCCGACCGATCGAAGAGCGGGTTAGTGATTTGATTGGCACCATGACACTTGATGAAAAAATCGGCCAGATGGTTCAAGCGGAACGTGCTTCGTTAGGCACGATCTCAGACGTAAAAACCTACTTCATCGGCTCCATACTGAGCGGAGGCGGCTCCGTACCCGCAGGGAACACGCCTGCTGCATGGAACACGATGTATGATAATTTTCAAAATCAAGCCTTGGGAACCCGCCTTGGCATTCCGGTTATTTACGGCGTGGATGCCGTTCATGGCCATAACAATCTGCTAAATGCTACGATGTTCCCGCATAATGTCGGCTTGGGTGCAGCGAACGACGCTGATCTGGTAAGGAGAATCGGGGCGGCTACAGCTGCTGAAGTTCGGGCAACCGGAGTGACCTGGACCTTTGCCCCCGTTATTTCCGCCGTACAGAATATTCGCTGGGGCAGAACGTACGAGGGCTTCAGCGAAGACCCGCAAATCGTCACTAAGCTTGGTGCTGCTGCGGTGGAGGGCTTGCAGGGCGATCCTGCAGATTCCGGATTTTTGCAAGGCAACAAAATTGCCGCCTCCATCAAGCATTATATCGGGGACGGTTTAACGGAGAACGGTAAAGATCAGGGCAACATCACGATACCGGTGCCGGAAGGTAAAACGTTGAATCAGGCAAAAGATGAATATCTGGCTCCCTATATCGAAATGTACAAAAAATCCATTCAGGCGGGCGCACGTACGGTCATGATCACGTACAGCAGCATCAACGGTTTGAAAACGCACGCGGATACTTATTTGATCACAGATGTGTTGAAAGGGCGGCTTGGATTTACCGGCCTGGTTGTTTCCGACTATAACGCCATTCAACAGATTCAAGTGGACGATCAAGGCAACCCCGTAGTCGGTTACAGGAATCAAGTGAAAGCAAGCGTCAATGCGGGAGTCGATATGTTTATGCTCTCCGCCAAAGGCAATACGACAGCCGGGGGCGGACAGGGCAGCGGTTGGATAGGTTTTATCCATAATTTAAAAATTCTTGTCGGCAACGGCGAAGTTTCTATGGACCGAATCAATGATGCCGTATCGAGAATTTTAAGAGTCAAGATCGAGCAAGGGCTGCTGGAGCATCCTTTATCGGACAGTGTGTTGAATCCCGAAAGTGTCATCTACAGCGCGGAGCATGCGGCGCTCGCAAGGGAAGCTGCCAGGAAATCACTGGTGCTCTTGAAGAACGACAATCAAGCCTTGCCGCTTAAGAAAGACGGTTCACAGAAAATACTTGTCGTCGGCGATAAGTCGAACCATATCGGCTATCTGAACGGAGGTTGGACGATTTCATGGCAGGGCGGCGGAAACACAGTCACCAAGGGCGTTAATGTGCTGGATGGATTGAAGCAGGTCGGGGGTCCGAATGTCACCGTCGACTGGCATCAAAACGGGGCCGACGTGCTCGGTTACGATACTGTAATTGCCGTTATCGGCGAAGACCCTTATGCGGAAGGCCAAGGCGACAGAAATACCGCCGCAGCCTTATCGTACGGCACTTTGGGAGGAGCTAGCAGCGATGAAAGTATCGTGGCGAATCTGAAATCAGCCAAAGCCGCCAACCCTAATTTGAAAGTAGTGATCGTTCTCGTATCCGGAAGGCCGTTACTCCTCACAGACAAAATCAACAGCCATGATTGGGATGCCGTTGTGGAAGCATGGCTGCCTGGATCGGAAGGCGGTACGGGCATCGCCGATGTCCTTTACGGGGATTATAACTTCTCAGGAAAGCTGCCTTACACCTGGCCCAAAGCTTTTGATCAGCTGCAGCCGGGGGTAACTCCTGCCGATCCGACACCGTTGTTTCCGAGAGGGTATGGTTTGGCTTATCCATCCGCCATATTAACCGGTGCGGCGGCTGTCGATGCCGGCCAATCGTTCGATCTGACCTTCGGCCTAACAGGCGTGAACCAAAGCGTCTATGCGCAGGATCTCACGTTCACCTATAATCCGGATCAGCTGGAGTTCATCTCTGCACACTCCGTGAAGGATGGATTCTTGCTCGTCGATAAATCGGCAGCACAGGGCCAAATCCGTATCCTTGGGGCAAATGTGGGGGCGGACTCCGCCAATCTCAACGTCGATTTGCTGAAGCTGAACTTTAAAGTCAAGGAGATGTCCCAGACCACTTCCTCGACGGTAACCTTGGCTAACGTCGTTGTCGCTGACGGGGAAGGGGTAGAAACATCGATAATCGGTGCGTCCCACACGGTACGAATTGCGGCTGCAGATAAAGGGGCTTTGAATGCCTTGATCGCCGACGCCCAAGCCAAGCATGATGCGGCTGTGGAAGGAACAAGAGCCGGGGAGTATCGGGCTGGTTCGAAAGCAGCGCTGCAAGCCGCCATCGATAAAGCCCGAGAAGTAGCCGATAATCCGAATTCCACACAGCAGCAGGTAGAGCAAGCAACGGCTGAGCTGGGTACGGCTTTACAAGTGTTCTATTCATCCGTGATTATGAAACAGCCGGAAGACTTGAACGGAGACGATAAATTCAGTATCGGCGATTTGGGCATCATGGCCTCCTATTACGGCAAATCTTCTGCTGATGCGGATTGGGATCAAGTCAAACACGCAGATATCAACAATGATGGTAAGATCGACATTATCGACCTTGCGGCTGTAGCCAAAATGATTTTCGGATAATGTAATCGAAAGAAGAGAAGATCCAGAGCTTCTCCCGTCAGCTGGTCGGTAAACCCCTGTTTGTTCTTTGGAAGAATCAGGGGTTTACCCACAACAGGATATTTTAATGGAATAAAAGATAGATTTACCGCATAGTTAAAGCGAATTTGTTTAAGTATCATGTGATTTAAAGAAGTGTTCCAGTTCGAAATGGGGAAGGGAGGCCGGATAGGTTTTTGATGGTTCACAATTGAAAACGCTTACTAATAGTGATGATGATTCGAAAAGTGTTGATGAAAGGAAGAACCTACATGAAACGAAAACTTTTATCCATTCATTTGGCCTTATTGCTGTGTATGCTCCTGATCCCGCTAACCTCATTGGCGGCAGACCCTGCTTCCTTCACGTTAACCATTACGAATGATAAACCCGAGATCGGCCAAGAGGTTCAAGTCACCGTTAAAGGGCAAAATCTTCAGGACTTATACGCTTACGAAGTCAATTTTGCTTATAACGAAGATCAACTGCGTCTTAAAGGGGCTAAAAGCGCCATCGAGGGATTTTCCGTACCCCCCATGTTGAAAAAAAACGTTATCCAATTTGCAGCCACCAAAATCGGCAGCATATCCGGGGAGAGCGGAGATGTCACCTTGTGTACGCTCACGTTTGAAGTTATCGGTGAAGGGAAAGCTGCAGTGGAGCTTACCGATGTGAAGCTCGTTACCAGCCAATTGGTTTCCAATGTTCAAAAAGCGGGCGTACAGACGGCAGCCGAGATCCAAATGAACAAATCGGCAACAGCGTTTAGCGATATTTCCGGCCACTGGGCCAGAGAAGCGATAGAAAAAGCGGCAAAACTCGGATTTGTGAACGGATACGAAGACGGCACCTTCCAACCGCAGGGACTCGTTAACCGATCGGAGTTCGCCGTGATGCTGGCACGAGCCCTTCAATTACCGGAAAACGGCAGTGCGCAGCTATCCTTTGCGGATCTGGACAGCATTCCGCAATGGGCAAGACCAAGCATATCGAAAGCTGTTGCAGCGGGCATTGTGACAGGGTATGAAGACGACACGTTCCGCCCGGAAAACATGATTACCCGTGCTGAAATTACAGCTATGATTGTCAGAGCTTCGGATATTGCAGTGGATACCGCAAAGAAACCGGCATTTGCCGACGTGGATCAAATTCCCGAGTGGGCCGTTCCTTTCGTTGCGGAAGCGAAAGAAGCGGGCTTGATCCAAGGCAGGGAGGGTAACCTTTTTGCACCTAATGATCATGCAACCCGGGCGGAAGCTGTTACTTTGATCTTGTCTATGCTTGCTTTGTAAAAGCTGATTTTTCTTACATACCTACTTATATTCAGAAAGGGAATACAGGCGATGAGAAAAGGTAAAAGGATATTCATGGTATGGGTGCTCCTCTTGCTTTTGTCGATGAACTGGATGGATGTGCTGCAAAATGCGCATGCCGAGGAATCCTTCCAAGCGAACTTAACCGGCAAGGACAAGATACAAGCCGGTGAATCGTTAGACCTGACCTTTGGAATGATCGGTGTGACCGAAAATGTCTATGCCCAGGATCTGAGCTTAACGTTTGATCCGGAACAGTTCGACTTCATCCGTGCGGATTCATTGAAAGAAGGATTCTCCGTAGTCGGTCAATCTGAATCGCAGGGCCGGGTCCGGATTATTATGGCAAGCGAAGGGGCGGGTCATGCGGTCCATGAGGATGGCGAATTGCTGATTTTGCGCTTGAGGGCTAAGGCGCTCGTCTCGACCGTTACCGGGGAGGTTACGACGACAGACATTGCCATCTCCAACGGCGAAGGTGTGGAAATGAGGGTGGGCTCTGCTTCGCACAGCGTTCAAATTTCCGTGGTGGATAAAGCGGGGCTGCTGGCTTTAATCGCCAGCGCACAAACGAAACATGACATAGCAGTTGAAGGAACGGGCGTCGGGCAGTACCCTGCAGGCTCTAAAGCGCCTCTTCAAGCGGCTATTGACCGTGCTCAAGCAGTGGCCGACAATCAGGCTGCTACGGATGAGCAGGTGCAGCAGGCGTCGAATGAGCTGAATGCAGCGCTGCAGACCTTCATCGCTTCGGTCCATACACCTTTTCCGGGAGATTTAAACGGCGACAGCAAGTATACGATAGGAGATTTGGCCATTGTGTCGGCCGCTTACGGCCGGACGTCCGCCGATCCGGATTGGACGCGATATGTGAAGATGGATCTTAATTATGACGGTAAGGTCGACATCGATGACCTTTCCATGATAGCCAGAGAGATACTCAAGGGAGTGCCTAATCCTCCGCGTGCGCCTGAATGGTCGGCAGATAAGCAGTTGAGCGTATCCGATGTCACGCTGACCGGACTGATGCTGACATGGTCGGGAGCTTCCGATCCGGCTGGTGTGACCGGCTATAAAATTTATCAGGATGGCGACGAATTGGCTGCTGTTACCGGCAGTGTATACCAGGTTACCGGTCTCACGCCCAACAAGCAGTATACCTTTAAGGTGGAAGCGGGTAATGCATCCGGTCTCTGGAGTACCGATGGTCCGAGCGCTTCCGTGACGACGCAGCCCATTGCTCTTCCCTCGGTCGTATTAAGCGGTCCCGCAGTCGTTGCGTCCGGTCAATCCTTCGACCTGACCTATGGGCTGAGCCGTGTATCCCAAAGTGTCTATGCTCAGGATCTGACCTTCATGTTTAATCCGGAGCAGTTGGATTTTATCGATGCGGAATCGTTAAAAGAAGGGATCTCGGTCGTTATTCAATCGGATACGCCGGGCCGGGTCCGGATCAGTACGGTGAGTCAAGGAGCGGATCATGCCATTCATGAGGACGGGGAGCTGCTGGTCGTTCACTTGAGGTCAAAACCACTTTCCGAGCCCGCCTCCGCTACGGTTACGATGACAGACATCGTAGTCTCCAACGGTGAAGGCGTGGAAATGAAGCTAAACGACACATCGTATCACGTACAAATCACCCTAGTGAATAAAGCAGGGCTGCTGGCTTTAATCGCCAATGCCCAAACACAGCATGATGCTGCGATAGAAGGTACCAAGTCCGGGCAGTATCCGGCAGGGGCTAAAGCTGCTCTGCAGGCGGTGATTGACCGTGCAGCAGCGGTGGCTGACAATCCCGCTGCAGACGATCAGCAGGTGCAGGAAGCGGCGGGTGATCTGGAGGCGGCGCTGCAAACCTTTATCGCCTCGGTCATTAAGTCTGAACCGGGGGATTTAAATGGCGACAGCAAGTACTCGGTAGGAGATTTGGCTATTGTGGCTGCGGCTTACGGCAGAACACCGGCCGATCCGGATTGGTCGAAGGTGGCGAAAGCGGATGTCAACCTTGACGGTAAGGTAGATGTCAAGGATCTTGCATGGATCGCAAGATTAATTCTCGATTAGTGGCGCCGTCGGTTAAAACTGATTATTTTTTCGGAAGAAAAGATAGATTTAGCGCGTAGTTAAAGCCAAATGATTGAAGTAAGATGGTTTATAGTAAGCGCTTTCATTGATTTACCAATAACAAAATTACAGGGAGGTTTGTTGAAATGGGTAACCGAAGAGCCGGGAAATTCCTGGCTGCAGCTATGAGCGTCGCTCTGCTGACGGGGGGGTTATACGACCCTTTGAATCAGCAGGCGTTTGCGGCTAATGAAGTAAGCGATTTTCTCTCATCCTTTGAAGCCGGTGATCCGCCAGTGACATGGCAAAACACCGTGGATACGGACCATGAGGGCAATCGTTTGACAGCCGGAATAGACGGTAACACCCCGTTTGCAGGCATTCCGGGGAGTGTCACGAACAAGGTCGTGGAAGTAACGGCAAGAGGAGAATATGCTTCATCCGGCGAAGTGGCAGCCAATCTGATTGATTCGAGCTCGAATTCAAAATGGCTGGATACGAGCTCGACCAGTTGGGTGAAATTCAAGCTTTCCGAACCGATTGCCATCGTGAGATATGCGCTGACCTCGGCGAACGATTCTCCGGGAAGGGATCCTAAAAACTGGCAATTTGAAGGTTCGAATGATGGCAGCACCTGGACTACTGTGGATACAAGAACAAATGAAACGTTCAGCAATCGTTTCCAGACTAAAGTATATGATTTCTCGAACGACACCCCGTACTTGTATTATCGGATTAACATCACGGCTAACAGCGGGGATTCTTACATCCAGCTGGCAGAGTTTCAGCTCTCCGACGGGATCGTACTGCCTCCACCGCCCCCGGCTGATATGAAATCGTTTATTTCGAATGGTCCTTCGGGTCTCTATGCCGCGAAATCTAATGCCGGTTGGAGCGGTTTGAAGGCCCTCACTTATTCCGGAATCCATTTGGCGGATGGAAGGGCGTATTCGTACAATAAACTTTATGATGTTGACATTACCGTGACACCGAATACCGAGCTTTCCTACTACATAGCTCCGGAGTTTACCGACATTGCTCAAATGGATTATTCCAGCACGTACGCTGCGGTTGATCTTGCTTTTTCCGACGGGACTTATCTTCATAGTCTAGGCGCGGTAGACCAGCACGGTGTTAAAGTGAATCCTCAGGATCAAGGGAATTCGAAAACACTCTATAACAATCAATGGAATTTCAAAACATCCCGAATCGGTGCCGTTGCGGCCGGAAAAACGATCAAGCGCATCCTGATTGCGTATGATAACCCGGCGGCTGTTCGAGGCACAGGATTCAAAGGGACGATTGACGATGTCAAAATCGAAGGGAATCCCGTTCCCCAAACCTACAACAGGCTTTCTGAATATGTCAACATCCTCAGAGGCACACAATCGAACGGCACATTCTCCAGGGGCAATAATATTCCGGCCGTTGCCGTACCGCACGGATTCAACTTCTGGATACCCAAAACAAATGCAGGTTCGGATTGGACTTATTACTACAATCAAAGCAATAACGCGAACAATCTCCCCACCATTCAGGCCTTTGCCTTAAGCCATGAGCCAAGTCCCTGGATGGGAGACCGCCAAACGTTTCATGTCATGCCGTCAGACACGGCGGGGACGCCAAGTATCAGCCGTACAACCCGGGCATTGCCTTTCCAGCATGCCAACGAGATTGCGAAGCCTTACTATTACGGCGTAACCTTTGAGAACGGCATCAAAACGGAGTTCACTCCTACGGATCATGCCGCCATTTTCAGATTTACGTTCACCGGCGATTCCTCCAACCTTATTTTTGATAACCAGAGCAACAACGGCAGTATTGCGCTTGATCCAGTCAACCAAACCATTTCGGGCTACACGGATCAACGAAGCGGCCTTTCCACCGGCGCGACGCGCATGTTCATCTACGCGGCATTCGATAAGCCGGTAACGGCCGGTACAAAGCTGACCGGAAGCGGAGGCGGCGGGTCGAATGTGCAGGCGTATTACAAATTCGATACCACGGCGGATAAAGTGGTTACAATGAAAATCGCCACATCCTTGATCAGTTTAGATCAGGCGAAGAAGAACCTGGAGTTGGAAATCGGTCCAAGCGATACGTTTGAAACGATCAAAGAGAAGGCTCAGACGCAGTGGGATCAGCTCCTGGGAATTATTCAAGTTGAAGGGGCGACAGAAGATCAGTTAGTCACTCTATACTCGAATATGTACCGTTTATACTTGTATCCAAACTCGACATTTGAAAATGTCGGCACTAACGAAGCACCGGTTTATAAGCATGCCGACCAGACACCGATTACAACCTGCACGACGAGTACGGCAACCCAGACCTGCGCTAGCATCGCAGACGGCAAAACTTATGCCAACAACGGCTTTTGGGATACGTACCGGACGACATGGCCGGCCTATGCTTTACTGACGCCGACCAAAGCCGGCGAAATGATTGACGGATTCGTCCAACATTACCGGGATGGCGGCTGGATTTCCAGATGGTCTTCACCGGGTTATGCCAACCTGATGGTAGGAACAAGCGCGAATGTCGCTTTTGCTGACGCTTACCTGAAAGGGATCACGAATTTTGACGTGCAAAGCTTTTACAAATCGGCGTTGAAAGACGCTGCCGTGACTCCGCCTAATGCCAATGTCGGCAGAAAAGGGATGGCCACATCTATTTTCGACGGCTATACAAACACCGGCACAGGTGAAGGCTTGTCATGGGCTATGGATGGATACATCAACGATTACGGCATTGCGAACTTGTCCCAAGCGCTAGCCGTGAAGAACGATCCGAGCGATCCATACAACGCTCATTACGGGGAAGATTACCAGTATTACATCAACAGAGCGCAAAATTATGTCAACATGTTTAATCCCAATGTGCAATTTTTCAACGGTAGAACCTCAAGCGGTGCTTGGCGCTCGACACCCGAGAACTTCAATCCGATTGATTGGGGTAACGATTATACGGAGACAAACGCCTGGAATATGGCATTCCATGTCCCTCAAGATGGGCAGGGGCTGGCCAATCTTTACGGCGGAAGAGAACAGCTGGCCGACAAGCTGGATCAATTCTTCAGCATACCGGAACCTGCTTCTACGGCCAATGCGGGCTCTTACGGAGGCGTGATTCACGAAATGAGAGAAGCCAAGGATGTGCGTATGGGACAATACGGACACAGCAATCAACCGTCCCATCATATCATTTACATGTATAATTACGCCGGCCAGCCTTGGAAAACGCAAGAAAAGGTTCGGGAAGCATTAAGCAGACTTTACATCGGCAGTGAAATCGGCCAAGGATATGCAGGCGATGAAGATAACGGCGAAATGTCCGCCTGGTATATCTTCGGCGCGTTGGGCTTCTATCCGCTCAAAATGGGAAGCCCGGAATATGCCATCGGGTCGCCGTTATTCAAGAAAGCGACGATCAACCTCGAGAACGGGAAGAAAGTCATCGTCAATGCTCCGAATAACAGCATGGAGAACAAGTACATCCAATCCTTCAGATTGAACGGCGAGGAGCATACGAAAACCTCCCTGCTGCATGCTGACATCGCAAACGGAGCAACGTTGGATTTCGATATGGGACCGGCACCATCCGCATGGGGCAGCGGTGAGAACGATGTACCTTCATCCATTACCGAAGGCCCGGCAGCTCCGGCTCCACTCAAAGATTCGACCGATAAGCTGATAACCCAAGGCGCAGCTAAAGCGACCGACAGCCAAAACAGCTCTGCAATAGGAAGCTTGTTCGACAATAACTCGAATACACGTGTAACCTTCAACAGCCAGACGCCATGGATCCAATTTCAGTTCCTCGGCGTGCAGAAGCAGGTGACGATGTATACGCTGACTTCGGGCAATACGGAAGGCGACGCGAAAAGCTGGGTTCTGAAAGGTTCCAATGACGGTCAACACTGGACGGTATTGGATCAAAGAAGCAACGAAGCGTTTGCGTGGCGCTTATATACCCGACCTTTCAGCGTTCAAAATCCTGGGAAATACGGATTCTACAAATTGGAGATTACCGAAAACAGCGGCACTGCCACGACTTCTTTGGCTGAAATCGAGCTCCTGGCAAATCCGCCGGCTTCCTTAAACGATGAAGCAGCGGTAGCAGAGACCATCCAAGGACTGGATTTGGGCGATACCCATGCGATTACCGGAAAACTAGCCTTACCGGGCGGCAATTTTGACTACGGAACGACGATCACCTGGGTAAGCTCGAATCCGTCGGTCATCAATCACGAGGGAAAAATCGTAAAACGTCCGGGTATCGGACAGCCAAATGCGCAGCTTACGCTGACCGCAACGGTGAAGAGAGGCAGCGCAAGCGGGACGAAGTCATTTACTGTCACGGTGCTTGCTTTAACCGCGGCTGACCTTGAATATGGTGAAGGTGTCGATTTTAAGACGGGCCTGGAGGCGGGCGACGTGATCCCGACTTGGGAAAACGACACCATCGAATCGAAAAACATCGGGGGATTCTGCTGCGGTCTCACCGGATTCGAGACGAAGGCCGGAGTAACCGGCCACAACAGCACCAATTCCATTTTGTATTCGGTCCAGGCAACAAGCGCGGAGGAGAACTACGCGTACAATAAAATGTTTGAAGCTCATTTCGATATTAAACCTTCTACGGTGTTGTCTTATTGGATCTATCCGGAAGGAAGCGGCGCGACCGTACTGCCGGAAAACACAAGAACGACAAGTCAATATGTATCCGTTGACCTTCAGTTCACGGACGGCACCTATTTGCGTAATTTGGGCGCCACCGATCAAAACGGTGTAGGTCTTCATCCAAATGCGCAGGGGAGCGGCGGAAAGCTGACAGCGGATCAGTGGAACCTTGTTACGTCCAATATCGGAGCGGTAGCGGCAGGGAAAACGGTTGATAAGATTCTCATCTCTTATAACGGGACCGGAAAAACCGGATACGCACGCGGCTTCTTCGATGATATCACCATCGAGCATGCGAAGAGTCAGCCTGGCGCGCTCTTAGCGGGTACAGACGCCGTTTCGCCCGGCGAGACTTTCGATCTGACCTATGGACTTGGCAGTGTGAGCCAAAGCGTATACGCCCAAGACGTGACCGTCACCTATGATCCGGAGAAGTTCGAGTGGATCTCCGGGGAATCCTTGATCGATAATGAATTTTTGATCGTGGATAAACAAGAAACGCCGGGTCAAATCCGGTTTATCGCGGTCCATGTCGGAACCAAGGCGTCGAATCCGAACGGCGCTCTGCTGACGCTTCGCTTCAAAGCCAAGACATCCGTACTTCCGGCAAACGGTACGATGAGGATAACCGGTCTGACCGTTGCTAACGGAGAAGGAATGGAAACCGAATTGACCGGCGCATCACATACGGTACAAATCAAGCATGTCGACAAAGCGGCGCTCAGCTCCTTGATCGTCGAAGCCCAGGCGGCGCATGATGCAGCCGTGGAAGGCACCAAATTCGGAGAGTATCCGGCAGGCTCGAAAGCGATACTGCAAACGGCGATGAACGCAGCCCAGGCTGTAGCCGCTGACGCGCAGGCCACACAGGAAGCGGTTGATCTGGCCCTGTCTCAGCTGCGAACAGCGCTGCAAACGTTCAAGAATTCGGTCATCAGCACGGTGGATAAAGCGGCGCTGAACGCTTCGATCAGCGAGGCCCAAGCGGCTCACGATGCAGCTGTGGAAGGCACAAGAACGGGCGAATATCCGGCAGGCACGAAAGCGATTCTGCAGGCTGCCATTCATGCCGCCAGCGAGATCGCGGGCGATGCAGCAGCCACCCAATCGCAAGTGGATCAAGCCGCGGCACAGCTGATTACGGCACTGCAAGTGTTCCGGGCATCCGTGAATACGCAGCTTCCGGAGGATCTGAACGGAGACGACAAATTCAGTGTCGGTGACCTGGGTATTATGGCGGCATTATACGGTAAAGCATCGGATGATCCCAATTGGAATTTGTATAAAAAAGCGGATCTGAACAACGATGGAAAAATCGATATTGAAGACCTTGCAGCATTAGCAAGAAAGATTTTGCAATAATTGCTCAGTTGGGGAGGGTGGCGTTTACGCCTTCCTCCCCAAGCTTTAGTCGCAAGGAGAAAAAATGTGGAGGTCAGCGGGATGAGCACAACGGCCATGAAGAAATCGATAAGTCAGCTGCTTTGTTTGATGTTGATGTGGGGAATGCTTTCTATTCCGCCGGCGTTCGTTCAGACTGCCGATGCTGCGGTGCCAAGCTTCTATTCGGGTTTTGAGAATAAAGATACTTGGAAACCGACTTGGGAGAATGAGGCGGAAGCCGGCAGCAATGTGATTCAACCGGAATCCAAAGTAAGCAGCGAGAAAAGCCAATCGGGTAAAGGGGCATTATTATTTTCCGGTAAAGCTGCGAGTACCGGCAGCTCTTACACCTACAATAAAGTGTTTGATGTGAACATTCCTGTAAAACCGAATACCACAATATCCTATTGGATATACCCGCAAAGCAAATCGGCCCCAGACGGCATGAGCATAAACCATGGGAAAAACAGCACGTTTGTCGCCGTTGATCTCGCCTTTGAAGACGGAACCTACTTGCACGGATCCCATGCAGTGGACCAGCATGGGATCCTCATGCATCCCGAACAGCAGGGCAAGGGCGGGCATTTAGGACTCGACACCTGGAACTTCATTTCATCTGATATCGGCGGCGTCGCGAATGGAAGAACGATTAAGCGGATTCTCGTTTCCTATGAACAAACGGGGAAAATCGGTACGTTCCGCAGCTTTATCGATGAAATTCAAATCAGGAACTCGGAATTCGACCCGACTCCCTATGCAGATCCGTTACTCGGATCGCAAAATAACAAGCTGGACATTGTCGGCTTCGGCGGCAACAGGGGCAATACGTTCCCGGGTGCGGTAGTGCCGTTCGGCATGATTCAGTGGAGTCCGGATACCGGCTACAACGACCTAGGCACCGGTAAAGCGCCTCTGGGCTCGGGATATGATTACGACCGCAAATCCATTGCCGGGTTCAGCTTGACACACATTGACGGACCCGGCTGCGACATCGCTCAGAACATCCCGTTTCTTCCGATTGTAGGTAACTTACGCAAGTCTCCTGCAACCCATTTTGAGGACTATTCCTCTCCTTTTCAACGTGAGAATGAAACAGCGGTTCCTGGTTATTACAGTGTTGTGTTGGATAAATACAACATAAAGACTGAATTTTCTGCAACGGAACGTACCAGTATCGGTAAATTTACCTACCCTTCCTCCACGCAATCCATGATGCTGATCAATACCGGTATTAATGGTACGGGCGTTAGAGATGCAACCGTGAATATTGAAACCAATGACAGGGTCGTAACCGGTTCTGTGAATGCCGGCGGCTTTTGCGGCAGCAAGGGAAGCGGAACCTTGGCGGAAAATACGAACAACTATACCGTTTACTTCGCCGCAGAGTTCAGTCAGCCCTTCACTGAAGTCGGCACCTATAAGGGCGCTCAAATTATGAAGGATCAGGTTTCTGAAAGATCGGATATTCCTAACAACCGTAAAGTAGGCGCTTTCGTCAAGTTTGATACGACCGACAATAAAGAAGTGTACGTGAAGGTTGGGATCTCTTATACCGATATCGAGCATGCCAAGCTGAATTTGAAAACCGAGAACCCGGGATGGAACTTTGAGGCTGTCAAGCAATCGGCTCAGGCAAAATGGAAAAAGGCGCTGAGTACGATTGAAGTATCGGGGGGAACGGAGAAGCATAAACGGATGTTCTACTCTTTCTTGTATCATTCGTTGATCCACCCCAATGTGTACAGCGATGTGAACGGCGATTACAGAGGCTTCGATCAAAAGATCTATAACACGGAAGGCAAATATACGCATTATTCGACCTTCTCCGGATGGGACGTCTACCGGACGCAGATGCAGCTGATCGCCGTTCTTTTCCCGGATATCGGAGCGGATATCGCACAGTCCTTTGTCGATGACGCCAAGAGCAGAAACGGATTTTTACCAAAATGGAGTATAGCTAATTCCGAAACGAATGTCATGAACGGCGATCCTGCATCGATTACGATCTCCAATATGTATGCATTCGGGGCCAGAAGCTTTAATTTGCAAGAAGCTTTGAAGGTCATGGACTACCATGCGTCGACTCCTTCAAGCCTGAACGGCCGGTTTAACCTGGCCGACTATCTGTCCCTGGGCTATATTCCGATCGAAAGAGGCGGATGGGTGACCGGTTATATCGTGGAATATAATAATGCGGACTTTGCCATCGCCCAGTTTGCCAAAGCGCTCGGCGATGAGGAAAAATACAATATCTATATGAACCGTTCGCAGAGCTGGATGCAATCGTTCAAAGACGGATACATTCAACCCCGGCTTGCCAACGGGAATTTTGAGGCCGGCTTCGATCCTGCAAGCGAGCACGGCTTCCAGGAAGCCAACTCCGCTCAGTATACCTGGGTGCTTCCTTTTAACTACAAAGGATTGTTTGAGAAAATGGGCGGCTTGGAAGCAGCCAGGGCTCGTCTCGATTTCTTCTTCCAAAAATTAAATGCCGGATCCAGAGAACCGCATTCGTTCTTGGGCAATCAGCCGAGTTACGGGATCCCGTGGGCTTACAACTTTGCCGGGCAGCCTTGGAAAACTCAAGAAATCGTGCGCAGGGGCATGGTTGAGCTGTTTCATGACGGTCCGTCAGGATTGATCGGCAATAATGATTTGGGTGCAGGTTC
The DNA here is from genome assembly GCF_055379675.1 of Paenibacillus sp. JCM 9796. NCBI lineage: Bacteria > Bacillati > Bacillota > Bacilli > Caryophanales > Paenibacillaceae > Paenibacillus > Paenibacillus sp. JCM 9796. Next base: position 890,893 of record NZ_AP043723.1, on the reverse strand, counting down.
AGCATGGTATGTATTAACAGCTTTAGGATTGTATCCGTCCATTCCGGGTGTCGGCGGCTTTTCGCTGAATGCTCCGCTGTTCGATGAAGCGACCATCAAGCTGGGAGACTGTAAGCAGCTCAAGATTATCGGTAACGGTGCTTCGGAACAAGCGAAATATATCCATAGCCTAAAGCTGAACGGACATGATTATGACAGCACATGGCTGCCTTACGGGTTGATTGAGAACGGAGGCGTACTGGACTTTACACTGGGCACAACGCCTGATACAAGCTGGGCAACCCATCCGCCGGAGCCGTTAGCGCCGCCGTCCAACGGTTACCTCGGAGCGCAAACGGCCGGAAGGGGCCTTGATGTTCCGGCAGGGGAAATCCCGGTCTCCGATGGCACAAGGGTCCGGACAGGAACGGATCATGAAGGGGATTATCAGAAGTGGGCGGTGACCGGACCTTCTTGTGCACCTAACCTATAGTTTAATATCGCTTAATTGCGGGTGTTTAACGAGATCCCGGAGTAAAGCCTTTTTAGGGGTGAGCCCAGTCTGTTATTCATTGTACAAGGAGGTTCCAAGAGAATGAGCAAAAGGCTTTTGAGAATGTTGAATGTCATGTTCTGTACCGCTCTCCTGTCCATCCTGCTTCCGGCTCTGACGGTGCAGGCAGCTCCGGGCGATTTGATCAACGTCGCACTGGCCAACAACCTGAACGTTACCTTTAGCAGAGAAAACCCGCCAAGTGAAACAGCCGTGAAATTGTTTGATAACAGTTCGGGTACAAAGTGGTTAGCCGCACAGACGACGAATGTATGGGTTCAGCTCCAATTCAAATTTGGCGACACACAGGCGGTCCCCAAGTACGCCATGGTGTCAGCCAATGATGCGCCGACACGGGACCCTAGAAACTGGAGAGTCGAGGGCTCCAATGACGGATTGAATTGGGATGTGCTGGATGAGCGAAGCAATCAAACCTTCAGCGCCCGTTTCCAAACGAAGGAATATATGATTGCGGAAGATAAGGTGAAGGACTACGCCTATTACCGGTTATTTATTCTGAATAACAACGGGGAGTCTACCAATACGCAGTTAGCGGATTGGAAATTGTATGCCGTGGAGCTCGATGATGACGCTTCGGTTGATTCCGCGGTGGCGGCACTTCAGTTGGGAGATACGACAGCTTTGACCCAGGGCTTGGCGCTGCCTGTGAATTTCCGGAAAGGCACGTCGGTCACTTGGGTAAGCTCGAATCCTTCCGTGATGAATAACAACGGGAAAATAGTGAAGCGTCCGGAGCTCGGCCAGCCGAACGCGCAGCTGACGCTGACGGCAACGGTGAATAAAGGCGCCGCCGTCCAGACCAAGCCGTTTAACGTTACGGTGCTTGCGCTCAGCGCAGCCGATTTTCAATATGAAGCGGGTATCGATTTTGAATCCGGTTTCGAATCGGGCGATATCGCTCCCACCGATACGACCGGACCGGACAATACTTACCGGCTGCTGTCGATGACGCGAAATGTCGGACAGTTTTGCTGCTCGATCGGCGGAATGGAATCCAAAAAGGGCAACGGGGCTCATAACGGAGCGGGCGCCTTACAGTTTTCGGGAAGTGCTTTGAATAGGGATGAGTCTTATGCTTACAACCAGATATTCGATCATGAAATCGTAGTAAGACCGTCTACTACGCTGTCATATTGGCTCTTCCCGGAAAAAGAAACGGATGTTCTGCCGACTCTGGTGAGAACGACCAGCAAATATACAGCACTCGATATCCTCTTTACTGATGGCACCTATTTGCATGATTTGGGTGCGAAAGATCAACATGAGGTTACGCTTCATCCGAATGCCCAAGGCAATGGCGGTTTCGTGATCGAAGATCAATGGAATTTCATTTCTTCGAACATCGGCGCTGTTGCGAACGGGAAAATCATCGATAAAATCCTGTTCGGATTTGACTCCAGCGGCGCTGATACCGGGTATTTCCGTGGAACTGTCGATGATATCACGATCGAGCATGATTCAACAGCCGGGGAAGCAAATACTCAGTCCGTAAACGCTGCGAAAGCCGCGTTAAGTTTAGGCGATACCTCCGCGGTATCCGGCGACATGAATTTGCCCGCGGCAGGCGAGCTGCAAACGACAATCTCGTGGATGAGCTCGAATCCGCTTATGGTTAGCCATGCAGGCAAACTTGGAGCGAGGCCGATTCCGGGTGAGCCGAGTGCAGAGGTCATACTGACTGCGACGATCAGAAAAGGAGACTCGATTGCGGCGAAGACGTTTGCCGTTCATGTGCTGCCGATCACCCATGCAGATGCGGCAGCCCTCGCTGAAGCGGAGCTTCATCTGGGAGACACAAGCGCGGCAGCTGATGATCTGGCATTGCCTGCTGCTGGTAAATATGGCACAACGATCACATGGGCAAGTTCGCATCCGGCAATCATTGACGGCACGGGTGATGTGAACCGTCCGGCTGCGGGTCAACCGGACGCGATAGTCACATTGACGGCAACGATTATCAGCGGTGCAGAATCCCTAACCAAGCCGTTTACGGTGATTGTGGTTGCAGAGGGAGATAAAGGAGATGTAGCGGCAGACCGAGCGCAGCTTGATCTTGGTGAGATCAGTCAGGTGACAAGCAGCTTGTACTTGCCGGATTTCGGACAGCACGGTTCGAGGATAGCATGGGCAAGTTCAAATCCGGCTGTAATTAGTGTGACGGGGGATGTGTATCGTCCCGGCACAGGGCAGCTTGATGCTGCGGTGCAGCTGACAGCGTCGCTAACCAAGGGAGCCGAAAGCGATACGAAGTCGTTTACAGTGAACGTCAAAGCGAAAAGCGTGGATGAGGAAATGGTGTTATCGGCTGCGGAGGCTCTTGATTTGGGGAACACCCGAGCTGTTACGAATCATTTGTCATTGCCTATAAGCATTGCAGGTATGCCGAACGTTGTATTGACGTGGGCAAGCTCAGATCCGATGGTCGTTGATTTCCAGGGTCGGGTAGAGCGGCCATGCTTAGGTGAACCGAATGTAACGGTAGCGTTAACGGCGAAGATCAGCAGCGGCACTGCCAGCGTGACGAGAACCTTTAACGTGACGGTCATTGCTCTCGGAGAAAGCGAAGAGCCTCTTGGCGATGACGCGACATTAAGCGGAATCACGATAGACGGCAATCCGTTGTCCGGATTCGATAAGGACACGTTGAACTACACGGTCGAGCTTTCGGAAGACGCAGCTCAAGTACCGGTTGTCCGTGCGGCGGCTGCCGATTCGAATGCAGACGTTGAGATTACACCGGCGGCGAACCTTCCCGGCAATACGGTGATTGTAGTTACGGCAGAGGACCAAATGACGCAGCAAACGTATACCGTTCATTTTACTTTAGCGGGTGCACCCATTAAAGACACGGCGAAATTAGAAGGCGCAGCACGTGTTACAACGGGCGCTTCCTTCGACCTTACTTACGGCTTGAGCAGCGTGAGCCAAAGCGTCTATGCTCAGGATATAAGCTTCACGTATGATCCGGATAAGGTTGAGTTTATTTCTGTAGATTCTCTGCGGGACGATTTTGTGATTGCTGATCAAAAGCTGACATCAGGCCAAATCCGAATCCTGGCCGTAAGCATCGGAAGCGGACTTAACGCCGGCAGTGATTTGCTGCGGCTGCAGTGGAACGCCAAGCTTCTTGCTGAATCATCGGCCGCAACGATAACTATATCCAATCTGGTTATCTCTGACGGCGAGGGAACGGAAACGGAAGTTGAAGGGACTTCCCACCATATTCAAATTAACGCCGTAGACAAAGCGGCACTCCAAGCTTTGATCGCCGAGGCGCAAGAGGTTCATGACGCGGCCGTAGAAGGCACACAAAGCGGCCAATATCCGGCAGGCACGAAAGCTCTTTTGCAAACCGCTATACAGGCTGCGGGCCAGATCGCCGGCAGCCCGACAGCTACCCAAACGCAGGTGGATCAAGGCGCTGCACAGTTGAGTGCTGCACTGCAAGCGTTCCGGGCATCCGTCATTACCAGGCTTCCGGATGATTTGAACGGAGATGATAAATACAGTATCGGCGACTTGGGTATGATGGCTGCTTATTACGGCAAAACATCAGAAGACCCGAATTGGGATCTGTACAAAAAAGCAGATCTGGTTCAGGATGGAATCATCGACATTGCGGATCTTGCGGCATTGGCAAGAAAGATTCTCGGTTAGAGCGGCGGACCGGAAAACCTGAGGCATGGAGATTTCGTTCCATGCTTTTTTTGTATAATCCATTAGAGGTGCAGCGCATGGCCATTTTATTGGAATAGGTAAAGCTTTTAACAATGGTAAAGTCGAAATGACAATCCTCTGTTGAAAATCGTAAGGATCATTAGAGTTATCTTCGTTCGTTTAAAGATTCATCCAGGTTAATGACGGAACAATAAAAAGCATAATCAAAGAATTGGATGCTTTGAAAAATAACAAGATCACGCTATCCTCTATTCAAGAAGCTCCGGCTGATGGTTAGACCCCACCGGATGACGGTTTACTCCTGCTTTGCGTGCAGACCGCAAATTTTTGCGTCAACGTGTTCATTGTTTGCGCGTCGAACCGTCTTCCAATACGCTATGATGTGTTCAGGAGGGAAATGTGGTGCTAACAAGAAAAAGGAAATTTTTTAAAAACGTCTGACGGAAATACGACAATTTTAATGGAGGAGGCAGTTCATATGGAGAAACTGAAAATAACCGTTGGTGGCATACTCGCAGCATTACTTATTATTAGAATGTTCCATTTTTTTCTCTCTCCAGTATCTTATTCTTTGTTTGTGCTTTTTTTAGCATATACGGCTTGCGTATATTTCGGGGCTGCTTTATCTGATATGCGCTCTTCTGTCATTTCTATCGAGTTAATGGTGTCCCTGCTTATTTTCTCAGTGGCTTGTATAGGTTTATTACACTCTCCTGTTTGGGTAGCCGCAGGGTATATCTTGCATGGCATCTGGGACATGTTTCATCATCCCAGATTGATTAAGACAAAAATAATTAAATGGTTTCCTCCCGCTTGTGCCATAGTTGATTTCATCATTGCTACTTACATTCTAATCTTTTATTAGGCCGGGTAGCCGGATTAACTCGTTCACAGAAGGATTATTGGTTGGGGGTTCGCGATATGAAATGTTTAATACATCTTTGGAAAAGGAGTCTTGTTTGTGCAGTTACTCTTTGATATTGTTCGTTGGATACACATCTTGAGCGGGTTTCTAGCCCTTTGCGTATTTTGGATACCGATCGCGACCAAGAAAGGGGGACGCACACATAATCGGGCCGGTTGGGTGTATGTATGGGCAATGGTATGTGTATCCGTATCTGCGTTTCTCATGGGCGTATATCGTCTGACTTGGGATGCCGGTTCCGATCCGGACGCCATTCCATACTCTTGGTTCCTTCTTTTCATAGCTGTACTTAGCTCCTCGACAGCTTGGTATGGCGTGCGTGTGCTTCGCCATAAGCGGCGCAAGGAGACTCATCGTAAGCCAATTGACTTCATGTTCCCTGCTTTATTGTTCGGCTCCGGGATCGGTATTTCTTTTTATGGCTGGGCTATCGATTTTCAATTGCTGAAATATTTTCCATTTATCGGTATATTCTTGGGCGGAACACAAATATTGTATTGGGTAACTACCCCCAAGACGAAATCGCATTGGGCCGTGGAGCACATTGTAGGCATGTTGTCGTGTTGCATTGCCACTGTTACTGCTTTTACGGTATTTGGCGCTCCGCGATTGCTGCACATTGAAGCCGTAAGCCTGTTTGTATGGCTCTTACCTACAATTGTGCTTGTACCGCTAATCATAGGTTTCTCGAATACGTATAAGAGGAAGCTGGATGGTCGTAACATATAGTCATTCGAACCATAAGATTGCCTCGGGTGATATCGTCCTGAGGCAATCTTTTTTTATGGGCAGAGGTATACCGGTGTACAACGGCCGTGGTTGTTGCCAGGGCTATATAGTAGCGTGCAGGGAAACGATAAAGGAGGTTTTCAGCTAAACTGTGGAATCGTCCTCGAACACGCGTAACCCTGCCGCTACCCCGATGCAACGGGTTGCAAACCTTCTGGTGCTTGTAAATGTGGGCTTCACCCAGCATCCGCATCAAGGTAACCGCAGGAAATGCGCTCCGCCCAGAGCGGGTTGTATAGATTCATGATTCTTGTTTTAAGGTTTAAAAACAGCTCCGTCACAGAAAAAAATAAATAATCTGATTATTTTATCCTTTACATAAAATATGGAATTATATATAATAATTTCATCAACGCAAGCGTATGCATTATAAAGTGAAGGATGTAGGGGAGTATGCCGATTACAACAAAGGATATTGCGCGAATTGCAAACGTAAGTCAATCTACAGTATCACGTTGCTTAAATAATAGTCCTACAATTTCAGAGGAAACCAAGAAGAGAGTACTGCAAATCGCCCAACAAAACGGCTTTCAATTCAATGCTAACGCAAGAAGTTTGAGTACTAACAAAACGCACACGATAGGCGTCATTTTTCCGAGAATTTTGCTTGACTACGGGTTTGATATTAATTTCAAATCCTGGCAAGATGAGTTGATGGAAAATCTGGAACGTCTAAACCTAGACGTCATCGTATCCTTATTTGAGAATAGATTTACGAAGCAAAATAATATTAAAAAGCTAATTACGGGAAGAAAAGTTGATGGGCTCATTATTTTGCAACCGGAGTTAGATCGTGACACCGTAGCTTTTTTGGAGAAAATGAATGTCCCTTATGTTTTTTGCAAGTATTTGCCTGATATTTACAAAACCGAGGAAGTGGATTTTGTTTATGTGAATCAATTTAAAGGAGGGTATTTGGCTTCCGAACATCTGTTGAATCTAGGACATAAAAATATTTTGTGTATTTCCGCAAATGTTGGAGGCGATGAGTTTAGATTAAGAACGGAAGGTTTTAAATCGGCTTTCACCGATCATGGTCTTGAGTTTGATGATAAGATGTTGTTTTTTGGAGATACAACTTTTAAGTCGGGTTATCAGGTTATTAAGGAAAACGAAGGAGTATTAAAAGAAATTACGGCTATCTTTGCTCAAAATGACTTGATGGCGTTAGGCGTAATCTCAGCATTGAAGGATCGGGGAATTGATGTGCCGAACGATATTGCGGTGGTCGGTTACGATAATATCGAGATCTGTGAATTTTTCAAACCACATTTAACCACAATCCATCAACCTACTAAAGAGCTTGCGGAGTTAACTTGTGATCGATTAGTAGCGCTGTTAAACTCCAAGAAGTCAAACGTAAAACAAAAAACAGTAATTGAACCTAAATTAGTCATTAGAGAATCATGTGGCAGTCAAATAAGCCGAACATAACATCCTACTTCTTGTTATTTAAAATCAGGTGTAATCTTTTAATTTTTTTGAATATAATGCAACCGTATGCGTCATAGTATACAGTGCTGCATTTACTTTTTTCAGATTTATGCATACGGTTGCTTAAAATCATACATGCGTTTGAATTTGATACTAAGAAAGGATGTTGAGTGTGGAGAAATGGTTAGAGGGAAAGATATGTATGGTTACCGGGGCTGCCAGAGGAATGGGAAAGGCATTAGCCATGAAGTATGCCGAACATGGAGCCAATGTTGTATTGATGGATGTAAACAAGGAAAGCGTTGAAGCAGCTGCAAAAGAAATCGAAGCCCTGGGGGTACAAGCATTGCCTCTCAAGGTAGATGTAACTTCTTCGCTAGAGATTAATCACGCATTGGATGAAGTTGAATCCAGGTTCACAGCAATTGACGTATTGGCAAATTGTGCCGGCATCTCTACCTCCAGTTTGATCCTGGATGTTGAAGAAGAAGAATGGGATCGAGTTTTCAATGTGAATTTGAAATCGGTTTATTTACTCAGCAGACGTGTAGCAAAAAATATGATTAACAACAACGTCAAAAATGGGAAAATTATTACAATTTCATCTCAAGCTTCGAAGATTGGCGAACTTGGAAACGGGCCGTATAGCGCTTCAAAAGCAGGGGTAAATTCGCTAACCCAGGTGCTTGGTCTGGAACTAGCGGAATATGGGATTGCGGTCAATGCCGTTTGCCCCGGCTATGTAAATACCGAAATGATCCAGCAGGTGTTCCAAAAGAGAGGACCGATCGAGGGGATGACGCCAAAAGAATATGAAGAAACATTAACAAGTCAGGTACCGATGAAGAGAATGGCGGAGCCTGAAGAAATAGCAGAATTTATGCTGTTTTTAAGCAGCGAGAAAGCAAATTATATTACGGGAGTATCATTGACCATTGCCGGTGGAAAAACAATCATTTGATGGAGAAGGAGTGATCGTAGTGCGACTCTGCCTTGTGACAGATTCACTGGGGAACATGTCTTTTATAGAAATGCTTGCTGCATCCGCATCTTTAGGCTATGAGTCTTTAGAGTTTGCATGTGGTAATTGGTCGAAAGCACCCCATATAGACTTAGATGAACTTCTGGAGAGTGAATTGAAACGAGATAATTTTGTAAGCGCTGTCAAAGTTGAGGGGCTTGAAATAGAAGCATTGAATTGTTCTGGTAATCAATTAGCCCCAAATGAAGAAGGAAGGGCACATCAGGTAGTAGTGGAAAAAACCTTTAGACTCGCGGAACTGTTGGGAGTAAAAACGATTGTTATGATGTCTGGACTTCCAGGTGGAGGTCCGAAGGATACAATCCCTAACTGGATCACAACGAGCTGGCCGCCATTGACTACAGAAGTTCTGAACTGGCAATGGAATGAAATCGCATTCCCCTATTGGGAAAAAACGGTGAAGCAAGCAAAAGAACATGGGATCGAAAAGATTGCTTTAGAAAATCATGGGTGTCAGCTGGTTTATAATCCGCAGACGCTGTTCAAATTAAGAAACCAGGTGGGAGAAATGGTTGGAATGAACCTTGATCCAAGCCACTTGTTTTGGATGGGAGGAGATCCAATTTTAGCTGCAAGACATTTAGGAGCTGCGATTTATCATATTCATGCCAAAGACGTACGTATTGAAAGAGGATTCGTTGGAACGGACGGGGTTCTTGATACAAGAACGATAGATCGTTTTTTTGAGCGTTCATGGAATTACGTAGCTTTGGGCTATGGGCATGATGTTCATTGGTGGAGTGAATTTTTTACGGTGGTTAGAATGATGGGTTACGATGGACCCATAAGTCTTGAGAATGAAGATTTAAGTATGGATCAACTAACTTCGGTAAAGAAATCTACTAAAGTATTGCAAGAAGCGATGCCGCGGGATTTTGATTCTGCTAGAGGAGTAGGCTTACTATGAAATTTTCTATCTGCAGCTGGACATTTGGAAATGAGCCCATCGAAAAGGTCATGAAATTTGTATCTGAGACAGGTTATGACGCTATTGAAATCCGTGCAGCAGTGAATGAATATAATTGGAAGGAACTTTTACGCCTATCGAAGGATCTGTCCTTAGACATCGGAGGATTAACTGGAGATACCGGCTGGCCTTGTGAAGAGCAGGATTTGGCTAATCGAAGTGCGGCTCATCGTCAGCGTGCTGTTGAATATTTCAAACGGCAAATAGAAGCGGTGAAAGAAGTCGAAGGCAGCTATCTTGTTGTATGCCCCTCGGCTGTAGGGAAAACAGCATTGATGGGAAATCCGGGGGAAGATTGGAAATGGGCGGTTGATTCCGTTCAAAAATTAACAGATCAAGCAAGTGAATGGGATGTCACACTGGTAATCGAGCCTTTAAATCGTTATGAAAGCTGTATAGTGAATACAGCGGAGCATGCCTTGCAATTTGTTCAAGAGGTGGGGCATCCCAACGTAAAAACGTTATTGGATTCCTATCATATGAACGTGGAAGAAAAAGATATGGAAACGCCGTTCTTCACCGTGAAAGACCATTTGGAAATCCTTCATGTTGCAGACAGTAACCGGCAGGCGTTAGGAAGAGGCCATATCAACTTTGCTCCATTTGTATCCGGTATCCAAAAGGCTGCGTTTAACGGAACGGTTGTTGTTGAATGTTGTGCTCCTGGTGCCAATCCTTTTCAAGCTGATAAGGGACATCCTGCGATGGAATGGATCTATACCTATGCGACGGAATCGCTCGCGTATTTAAAGAAACACTTCAGATCGTAATGCACAATCCTATCTCAATTAAGGGGGATTTATCCATGAAGGCGAAAAGAAATCTGGTCATGTTGTTTACCTTGTTTTGTTTGGCGCTGATTTTCTCCGGTTGTTCGAGTGATGCATCCAATTCGGGGACCCCATCCGCTGCCTCATCTGAAACCCCGGCAAAAAATAAAAAGAAAGTGGTAGGTGTTTTAATCGGGGATTTCAGCGCACAGTTTCATGCATACATCATGGATGGAATGAAGGTGGAGGCCAAAAAATATCCCGATGTTCAATTTGTTTACGTAGATGGAAAGTTCGACTCCACGGTTCAATTGGGTCAGGTTGAGAACTTTATTGCCCAAAAAGTGGATGCCATCATTTTCGTACCGGGAGATAGTGAAGGTTCTAGGCCGGCTGTGGATTTAATCGCCAAAGCAGGAATTCCTCTGATCAATGTAAACACCAAAGTACCGAATGCCGACCAGGTTGCTGCTTACGCATATGCAGGTTCCAGTTCTGTAGAATCCGGAGAAATCTTGATGGAAGCAATGGCCGAAGTTATGGGTGGAAAGGGTAATATGATTGAATTGCAAGGCTGGTATGGTCATGAACCTCAGATCGAAAGACACCAAGGTATTGCAAATATTCTTAAAAAGCATCCTGACATTAAAGTTCTTGCAGAGGATTCCGGTAAATGGAATAGAGAAGAAGGCATGAAGAAGGTTGAGAACTGGATTCAGTCAGACTTAAAAGGAAAATTTAATGCAATTGTTGCTCATAACGATGAAATGGCGGTCGGAGCTGTAAAAGCACTTGAAGATGCCGGTTTACTGGAGCAAGTTGTAGTTGGAGGCATTGACGCAACACCTGACGCTTTAAATATGTTGAAAGCAGGTAAACTGAAAGTTACTGTGTTTCAGGATGCTTTTGGTCAAGGCGCCAAAGGTGTGGAACTTGCTGTTAAAGTACTGAATGGTGAAAAACTGGAAAAAGAATATATTATTCCTTATAAACGTGTCAAACCTGAAGAAGCCGATAAATATCTTGCCATTTACGGCAAAAAGTAAACTTTATACTTACTATAAAAAAATAGGATAGGTACCAACCGCTTCATGTTGGTACTTGTCCTCCTGAAATGAGGGAATAGGATGCAAGAACAATATGTACTGGAAATGGAGCATATATCCAAAACATTCCCGGGCGTACGGGCTTTAGAAGACGTAAGTTTTAAAGTTAGGAAAGGAACCGTACATGCTTTGATGGGTGAGAATGGAGCGGGAAAGTCTACACTCATGAAGATTTTAGGGGGCATATACTGGCCTGAAACCGGACGGATCAAGTTAAGGGGCAAAGAAATTGGGATGCTCACTCCTAGAGATTCTCTGAAGAACGGAATTTCTATGATACACCAGGAGTTAACTTCTGTTTATGATATGACCGTTGCAGAAAATATTTTTTTAGGAAGAGAACCTCTTTTTGCAAAATTTTGGGTAAATGAGAAAAAATTAAACGAGGACACCCGTCATTTATTAGAAAGCTTAGAAATTTCGATTGACCCGAAAACGAAAATGAAAGACCTCTCCATTGCAAGAATGCAGCTGGTCGAGATTGCCAAAGCGATCTCTTACAATTCCGAAATCATTATTATGGATGAGCCAACCTCGGCAATTACGGACCGGGAAGTTGCTCATTTGTTTAAGATCATACGCTCACTTACGAATAAGGGAGTATCCATTATTTATATTTCCCATAAAATGGACGAAATCTTTGAGATTGCTGACGAAATTACGGTGTTAAGAGACGGGGAATTGGTAGATAGTAAACACGTAAAAGAACTGACCCAACAAGATTTAATTTCCATGATGGTTGGCAGGGAGTTGAAAGAGCTGTTTCCCAAGAAGGAGGTTAGGATTGGGGAGAAGGTCTTAGAGGTAAAAAATCTGTCTTTAAAAGGAAAATTTAATAATATCTCATTCCAACTCCGAAAAGGAGAAATACTTGGTATTGCAGGCTTGATGGGATCAGGAAGATCAGAAGTCATGGAAAGTCTTTTCGGACTCGCTAAACCGGATGAAGGGGAAATATTTTTCCATGGTAAAAAAGTGGATATTAAATCTCCAGAAGACGCTAAAAAAAATGGATTGGCATTTATTACTGAGGATAGGAAATTAACAGGACTGTTTCTACCCCATTCTGTAAAAGACAATATGATCGCAGCCAGTTTGGAAAAATATACAAAGGGAATGTTCATGAATGAAGGGAAGATCAGAAATGAATGCAATAAACAAAGGGAGCTCTTGGGGGTTAAAACACCTGATATTAACCAGAAAGTTAAAAATTTAAGTGGGGGAAATCAGCAGAAAGTATTAATTGCGAAATGGCTTTTAACGGATGCTGAAGTCATCATCCTGGATGAACCTACAAGGGGAGTTGACGTAGGAGCGAAGTCAGAAATACATGCTTTAATGGGTAAATTGGTCGAGGAAGGCAAAGCTGTCATTATGATTTCCTCTGAGATGCCGGAAGTGCTAGGGATGAGCGATAGAATTATTGTGATGCACGAAGGTAAAATTTCTGGAGAATTATCAAGAGCAGAAGCTAACCAAGATAAGATTATGAAATATGCAACCGGATTCGTGAATTGAAACACTTACATGTATCATCAACGGCTAAAAATAAATGAATGAGTTAGGAGTGCATGATATGGCAACCCCCAAAATAGAGGCATCCAATATGGAAATCCCCAATAAGCAGTCATTATTTGATATTAAAAAATTGCTGCATATTCTTAATAAGTTCACGATTTTCTTTATCCTGCTGGCCATGGTGATCATATTGTCGATCATTGAGCCGAACTTCCTTACGTCAGTGAACTTGCTGAATATTGTCAGACAGATTACTTTGATTGCCATTATAGGGTTCGGCTTGACGATGATCATTATAACAACCGGTATTGATTTATCTCCAGGGTCAATCGTAGCCATTGTATCCGTAGCATCAGCCATGTACGCGCATCCCGGCGAATATCCTTTGGTAGTATCCATTATCGTGGGGCTTTTACTTGGTGTTGTAGCAGGATTGATTAATGGATTAATTGTCGCTAATTTGAAAATACCCGCTTTTATCGTTACGTTAGGCATGATGATATCTGCCAGAGGGGTTTCCTATATATTCAGCGATGGGCATCCTATTACAGGTTTTTCAAAAGAATTCGATTTTATTGGCAGAGGATATGTATTTGGAATTCCTTTCATGATCTATGTGCTGGTATTGGTCGGGATCGTGTCTCATATCATCCTTAGACATACCCGACTCGGGAAAAGCATCTACGCGATCGGCGGGAATGAACAGGCCGCGGTTGTATCCGGTATCAATGTGAAAAGAACCTTGTTGTTTGTATATATGTACGGCGGTTTAATGGCAGGCGTAGCCGGCATTATGTTGGCTTCTCGAATCGGGGCGGGACAGCCAACCGCCGGTTTAGGTTATGAATTGGATGCCATCGCGGCTGTAGTCATCGGTGGAACAAGTTTGATGGGCGGCGTTGGTACGATCGTCGGAACCTTAATAGGAGCTCTCATCATCGGTGTTTTAAATAACGGAATGGATTTGATGCATGTGTCCGGGTATTGGCAGCAGGTATTGAAGGGAGTAATTATTGTAGGGGCCATCATACTGGATAAATATAGAAATCAATAAAGAATGAACAAGGAGGGGAAAATCATGGCCAATACAAGTAAAAGAAGAGACTATAGCCTTACTGGACCGGAAAACAGGAAGGCCGAGGAAAAGGGACTTGCCGCTGCGGAGTGGTACACTTGTCCGATTCCTCGTCAACGGTTGAAGGAGCTGATGAAGCGAAAGGACGGACCGGCCATACGAGATACGCTAATCTGGTTCGCTGCTCTTATTGGCTTGGGGGTTGCCGCGTATTATTCATGGGGGACTTGGTGGGCGATTCCGGCATTCTTTCTTTACGGCGTCGTATACGCTTTGCCCGGCAATTCGCGGTGGCACGAATGCGGTCATGGAACCGCCTTTAAGACGCCTTGGATGAACGAAGTCCTTTACCAGATCTCCTCATTCATGTGCTTGTTTCCGGCGACGCCTTGGCGATGGAGCCATGCCCGACATCATACCGACACCATTATCGTCGGCCGCGATCCCGAGATTGTCGCCGAGAGGCCGCCAATCTGGCGCATCATACTCATGGAAATTTTTCGTTTGCATGGCGGACCACGAGACCTCAAAAGGGTGATCTTACATTTCTTTGGCAAAATGGACAAAGAGGAAGAGAGCTATATTCCTGTCTCAGAGCGCAGAAAAGTGTGTTGGGAAGCGCGTGTATGGGTATTCATCTTTCTGGCGGTCATAGCTTCATGTGTTTATATGCAAAGCATACTGCCGGCCATGTTTATCGGTCTTCCGACATTTTATGGCTTCATCGGGGTTCTCATTACCGGGTTTATTCAACATTTGGGTCTAAGCGAAGATGTGCTTGATCATCGTTTAAACACGCGTACCGTCTATATGAACCCGATTTTCAGGTTCCTTTATTGGAACATGAACTATCACGTAGAGCATCATATGTTCCCGATGGTTCCGTATCATGCTCTGCCAGCCTTGCATGAAGAGATGAAACCTGACTGCCCGGCGGCAAGCCCTAGCACTTGGGCAGCCGTCAAGGAGGTTTTCACAGCGCTGCGGAAACAGCGAAAAGACCCCACGTATACGATTGTACGCCCTCTACCCAGCACGGCGCGCCCGTATCGGTATGGTCCGCATCCGTTTGGAACGGTGGCAGGGAGAGAGGTTGATCCTATTTGGAGGGAATCCGTATGAATCATGAGAATTGGATTGAATCATGTGCGGTCGACGATATCGACGAGGAGGACGTCATCCGTTTTGATTATGGTGAAAAAACTTTCGCGATCTATCGTACGGACAAGGACGAATTTTACGCGACCGACGGCTACTGCACCCACGAAAAGTTTCACTTGGCAGATGGCCTGGTGATCGGCACGCAAATTGAATGCCCTAAACATAATGGACGATTAGATTTTATAACGGGCGAAGCAAAACGCGCACCTATCTGTATGAAGATTAAGACTTATCCGGTTAAGGTTGAAGCAGGAAAGGTTTTTATAAAGATGGACTAGGGTCTTGGGACATGAAATTACAAAAGTGAGGGCTGCCGCGGTCACGGCAGCCCTCTTTCCGGCGGGAGGACATGGGCCAAACATTTAAAAATATATTGACACCGCTTCCAAAACAGATTTAGAATGGAAGCAGTTGGTGATATTTTTTTAGAAACAAATTAGATCGATCTAAATCCAGGTGATTCCGGTATTTTAACCTTCGGGCTTAACACTTGATTTTTTTTAGATCGATCTAAAAATAGAAAGCTTTAACACATCAAAGGTGGGATAACATTGCTGGAATTATTCCTGAATAAGCCAAAGCAAATGGAACTAAGAAGTATGGAAGCATTACCGGCCTTGAAGGACGACGAAGTGAAGATCAGATTGGTGTATGGCGGGATTTGCGGTTCGGATCTTAGTGTGTTTCTGGGGAAATTGACGCATGCTTCTTATCCGCTCCGACCGGGACATGAGCTGCTTGGGCATATCATCGAGGCGGGAAAGAACGTTTCTTACAAGTTGGGGACAAGGATTATCGTCCAGCCTAATTCATACTGCGGCGAATGCGTAAACTGTCTGAAAGGCCAAACCAATATTTGTCCGGAGAAGAAGTCGCTGGGCGTGACCGTTAACGGCGGCTTCTCCGAGCAATTTATTATTTCATCGAAGTATGTCATGCCGGTTCCCGACGATCTTCCCGATGAAAGAGCGGTTCTGGTAGAGCCGTTTGCCGTCATTGTGCATGCGTTCAAGAAGGTTCACATAACGAAGGGGACAACCGTTGCTGTTCTCGGGTGTGGAAACGAAGGCATGCTCGCCGTCGCCTTAGCCCATTATTTGGGCGCCGACGTTACGGCGATGGACATCAATCCCATCAAACTGGAGCTCATTAAAACGCTTGGCGACATCAGGGTGATTCACCCGGATGAACTGAAAGGGGAAACGTTTGATATCGTTGTTGAGGCAGCCGGAGCGCAAAGTGCGTTCGAGAACGGGCTGCGGCTTGTGAGGCCAGGGGGGCAAATGATTCTGATCGGACTCACGCCAGAGGCAACCATTCCGGTCATCCGTGTAGTAAGAAGCGAAATCACCTTGTATGGATCGATCATCTACAACATTCCCGATGACTTTCAGCACGCGATGGAATACTTAAGAGATACAAACTTTAACGTCCAGCCGATCGTATCCAAAATCATCCCATTCACCGACTATAAACATGCGTTCGAGGATGCGTTGTCCGGCAACTATGGGAAGGTTGTGTTGGATTTCAAGAAAAATCCTGTATAATTAGTTTAAACCGTTAGTGGAAAAGGTGAGAACTATGAAGCAGGAAAGAGGATCTCGTGTAACCTTGCAGCAGGTGGCCGATCATGCCGGGGTATCGCGGGCAACCGCCTCATTGATCGTACGAGGCAGCAATCTGGTAGCCGAGCGTACACGTAAGAAAGTGCTCGAGTCGATGAAGGAGCTGGGTTATGTATACGATCGCGTTGCCGCGAATTTACGTTCCCGCAACTCATCGACAGTCGGTCTTATCATCACGGAAATTGGCAACCCTTTCTTCTCGGAGCTTCTGGTTGGTGTCCATCAGGAACTGGATACCAAAGGGTATACGGTGATTCTGGGTACTACGTTTGAGTCCGCAGAAAAGCAGGATCAGCTCTTGTCCAAGATGTTGGAGTACAGGGTAGGCGGGGTTATTATGAGCCCTGTTTCAGGAAGCTCCCCGGCTGTCATCGACCGGTTGAAACAATGGGATATTCCTGTGGTCCTTGTAACCAAGGAACCGGCCAACTCGAACTCCGATTATGTCGGAATAGATAACGTGCTTGGAGGAAAGTTGGCTGTCGATTATCTCATTGAGAAGGGGCACCGCAGAATTGCTTTTCTTGGCGGTCCTTCTGAATCCTCCGCAAGGATGGATAGACAACGAGGCTATATACGCGCTCTGCAGCAAGCTGGTTTGCCGTTTGACGATTCATTGGTTGTGACCAGTGCTGCCACACGACAAGGCGGAAGGGAAGCACTTCAGCAGGTCCTTAATCAGCCGAATCCTCCTACGGCGGTATTCTGTTATAACGATGTCGTCGCATTCGGTGTCATGCTGGGCTTGAAGGAAGCCGGCTTGATGCCAGGTCGTGATCTGGCGGTGGTCGGCTATGACAATATTGAAGAGGCGGCGATGACGAGCCCGGCTCTCACGACGGTTATGGCTTCACCCATTCTTGTCGGTACTAATGCGGCGAATCTGCTTCACAAACGGATTATGGGTAATGAAGACCATGTTCAGCGTATTATTTTAAAGCCGGAACTTGTTATTCGCGAATCGTGCTCGATGTGAGCATGAACATCGTGTAAAGCAAACATGCAGCTCGTCAGTTCACCCGGATGCAGCTGTATTTTACCTGCCTGATTTAGATCGATCTAATCTTTGTTTTAATTCAATATGAAAGGAGTGAGCATGGTGGAGAAACCCTATTTAGTCGTCGTGAACGGCCCTAACTTGAACAGGTTAGGTCTCCGCTTACCTGAGCTATACGGTAGTCAAACCTTAAGCGATGTCATTCAGCTTGTTCGCTCCGTTGCAGACACTTATAGAGTCGAAGTTCGAGATATTCAATCCAACCATGAGGGCACTTTGATCGATTTCCTGCAGGAGCACGGTCCGGGCGCCATGGGCATCATTATAAATCCCGGGGCGCTAGGCCATTACGGGGTTGCATTGAGGGACTGCTTGGAGGATATTAAACGGCCGACCATCGAAGTGCATATCACCAACGTTCACAAGCGTGAGACATTCCGGCATCATCTCGTATTATCCGCGGTCGTTACGGGACAAATTGTTGGTCTTGGCGTCGATGTGTACCGGTATGCCGCAGAAGCGCTCTGCAATCGAATGAAGCGGGAAGAGGCAGGGGGGCAGCCTTAATGCGGCAAAGCTTACACGATTTCATGCGGGTGGGTATCGTACAATTCATGGCGTTTCCTCAATCGAAATCCAGTGAACATTATGTGCGCACCATTTCTACTATTATTGAGGATGAATTTTTCGACGCTATTGAGATCACCTCCGCTCCCGATCCGGAAACGGCCGATCAGGTTAAACAATTGCTGCAAAGCTCCGGTGTTACAGTGGGCTTTAGTGCGCATCCGGTTTTATTGGGGAATCAAGGAAATCTCAATGCGATGCAGGACGAGGAAAGGAAACGGTCGATTGAGCTGGTGAAAGGAGCTATTGATCAAGCCTATCATCTTGGGGCGGCAAATCTAGCTTTGATGTCGGGGAAAGATCCCGGTCCTGCATGTAGAGAGCGATCGGTCGGATACTTCATTGAATCGATTCAAGACATTTGCAATTATGCGCGTTCCAAAGGCGATTTGGAAATTTTGTTGGAACCGTTCGATCATCAAACGGATTTCCGCTGCTTAATCGGACCTTCCGAATTGGCTGTTGAAGTCGCACAAGAGGTTCGGAAAGTCGATCCTACATTTGGTCTAATGGTTGATCTTAGTCATTTGCCAATGCTGGGCGAATCTCCGTCCGAAGCTTTAACCGCGACAAGAGATTACCTCAAGCATGCGCATATGGGGAACTGCTTGATCCGTAATTCGAATGACCCCTTGTATGGCGATAAACATCCTCGTTTCGGATACCCGGACAGCGAGATCGGCATTTCAGAATTAGCAGAATATCTTCGTGCGTTGCTTGATATAGGCTACTTACAGGAAGGGAGAAACCGCACGCTTTCATTTGAAATCAAGCCCGCTCCTGGAGAATCCTCGGAGGTGCTTATTGCACAAGCGAAACGCACTCTACGAGCTGCTTGGCAGCAGGTATAGGAAATCTTTTTGGGGGGGTGGGGAGACATTGGACAATTTGAAGGTTCGAAATATTTATTGCGTAGGGCGTAATTATTATTCCTTTGCGAAAGAGATGGGAAATGCGATTTCGGAAAGTCCGATCATCTTTTTGAAGCCCACGCATTCGTTGGAGCCCATGAACGGCAGCGTCATCGCGTTGTCCGGAAAGTATGGAGAAGTGAATGGCGAGGCGGAGATCGTACTCCATATGGGCAAAGACTATGTGCCGGGTATTCAGGTTGAAGAGCTGGTTGACAAAATGACCATTGGCATTGATTTTACTTATCGGAATGTATTGAACGAAATCAAGAAAAAGGGGCAGCCCTGGCTTCCTGCCAAAGGGTTTCGGAGCTCCTGCTCAATCGGCGAATTCCGGGAGATTTCCGGGCAGTCCGACCTGACGAAGGATTTTAGACTGATCAAAAACGGGGAAACATTACAGATCGGGAATATCAAAAATATGATTTTCTCTCTTCAAACATTGATTGATTACATTGCCCTAAACTTCGGCCTAGGAACCGGCGATCTCATTTATACAGGGACGCCCGAGGGGATTGGTACACTGCAAGATCATGATCATTTAGAGATTCAATGGGGAGAAGAAATTCTCGGTTCATGCCAAATTATATTGAAATCATAATGGAAAGGTGGATTTGATATGTCGCTAGAGTTAGCCCTGTTAAGCTCGCATGCACCATCGCTTTTGTACGAGGATAAGGTGCCTGACTTTCAGTTGTCCATCGTGGATGCGTTTCATCAACAGCGGGCAAAAATCAAAGCATTAAAGCCGGATGTCCTTGTTCTTATATCCAGCCATTTTCTTACGAATTGGAATCATTATGTGGATGCTACGCCGTTCCATAAGGGCTTTTTGACAGCAAGGGAACACCCGGATATGATCGCAAACATTCCGTTTGATTATCCGGGGGATGAAGAGCTCGCTAATGACTTAGCTGAAGCGGGAAAACAGGCGGGCATCCCTGTAGTTTCATTTAATGAACCAACCTATATATGGGATTATGGTACGCTTGTCCCGCTTCGGTATTATATACCGGATGGAGATATTCCGGTGATCGATCTATCGTGTAATATGTCTGCCAGTCTGGAAGAGACCTATAGGTGGGGGCAGCAAATCGGCAAGGTGCTTCGGGCAAGCAAGAAACGGACTGTTTTTGCCAGCAGCGGAGCGTTATCGCATCATCTCACTCGCGGCCGCTCAAATATGCCTACGATATCCGAGAAGGCATTGGACGACAGATTCATTCAACTTCTCGTAGAAGGCAACTATGTTACCGCCTGGGAAATGCTTCCTCAGTTCTCAGTGGCTGCTGATGTTGAATCTGGAGGAAGACACGTAGCGGCACTATTAGGAGTTTTAGGTCAAGATGAGTTTCATGCTTCCTATTTAGGCTATGCGCAATCATCCGGCAGTGGAAACCCCCACTTTTTCTTTGAACTTAAGTAAACAAGGAGGAGCTTTCTCAATGAAATATTTTGCAGTGATAACGAATATGTTGGATCTGGAAAAGAATCAGAAATACCGCGAGGAGCATTTGGACTATTTAAAGGATCTTAGCAAAAAAGACCATGTATTCGCGAAAGGAAGGTTTTCCGATGCGAGCGGGGGGCTTGTTATTTATAAGGCGGATACGCTGGATGAAGTGCGATTATTCGTTGAGAACGATCCCTTTATTGTTCAGGGTGCACGCACTTATGAAATTCGCGAGTGGGAAATGAAGCTGGTTGAATAACGTTTGTAAAATTCAAGGGAAATCATTGACAACGCTTACAATAAAAGCTTACAATAATACTATTCTTAGATCGATCCAAAAGCGGAACAGTAAAAAAAACTATGCAAACAGAGGGTTGCTCCAAAGTAGATTTAGATCGATCTAAAATTTGTCATATTGCCTTCAATCATCCGGTTTGAAAGCGCTTAATATCTTCTGGAGGTGACCTGGGAACAAGATTGTGGCTTACTGCTGAAGAGAAATCAAGGGGAATCAGTCTTATCGGTTGTCTCCAATCACGTAGTCCCATACTAATGAGCGAGGTGCAATCCATGAAAAAATTATTCATTTTACCGGTAACCGCTATGCTTGTTCTATCCCTGATGGGCTGTGCTCCAAACAATACCCAAACGAATGCAGCCCCCAAAGGGACTGACGCAAGCACGACCAATGCGGGCTCGGGTTCAGGCGGCCAAGCAAAAGTGAAGGTCATGAAGATGGCGAGTGCAAACGCCAAAGACCGCTCTTTAACAAGAGGACTTGTTAAGTTCGGCGAAATCGTCGAGAAAGAAACAGGCGGTTCGGTCAAAGTGGAGGTTTTTGCCGATGGGCAATTAGGCGGCGATATTGCCGTATTTGAAGGCATGAAGATCGGATCCATCCAAGGCGCGACCATGTCAACGGGGCCTATCGCTTCATTCGCCAAGCGATTCAACGTCTTCGACCTGCCTTTCTTGTTCAAAGATACGGATACGGCCTACAAGGTCCTGGACGGTAAAATTGGCCAGGAGCTATTGAATGATCTGCCTGCTGCGGGCGTCGTCGGATTATCTTATATGGAAAACGGATTCCGTGATCTTACCAATAATAAAAGAGAAGTAAAATCGGTTGACGATGTAAAAGGATTAAAAATCAGAACGCTGGAAAATGAGCTGCATATTGAGCTGTGGAAGACGCTGGGGGCCGTACCTACGCCTATGGCCATTACCGAGTTGTTTACCGCTCTTGAGCAAAGGGTGGTTGACGGACAGGAAAATCCTTCGGGTAACGTGAAGCTCAACAAGTTCTACGAGGTACAAAAATACATAACGAAGACCGGGCATGTCTACAATGCGAGCCCGCTGCTTGTCAGCAATAAATTCTGGGAGCAATTATCCGATAAAGAGAAGGAAGCCTTGAAGAAAGCCGCAACAGAAGCTACGGCCTGGCAGCGCCAGGAGAATCAGAAGGAAACGGCCGACGCGTATGATTTCTTAACGAAGAATAAGATGACGGTCACCACATTGTCACCGGAAGAGAAACAGAAATTTGTTGATAAATTGCAGCCGGTTTACGACAAATACAAGCCAATTATCGGTGAAGATCTCGTTAACAGGTTGTTGGAAGCCGTAAAATAGTTCAGGAACAAGCAGGCTCTTAGGGAGAAATGATTCCTAAGGGCCCTTTAGCAGAAGAACTGGAATCGGAGGAAAGTATGGAAAAGATAACTTCGCTTTCAAAGCTGATTATCAATGTGCTGATGGCGCTGTGTTTAACCGCAATGGCGATCCTCGTATTCGGCAACGTCGTGCTGCGCTATCTCTTTGATTCAGGTATAACGTGGTCGGATGAAATGTCCCGCTTTCTATTCGTATACCTGGTGTTTTTTGGTGCGATTGTAGCGGTAAAAGATAATGAGCATCTTGGCGTCGATACCCTGGTGAAGAAGCTGCCGCCGTTCCTGAAGAGGGTTGTCTATATGGCGAGCAATGCAGTCGTTGTTTACATGCTTTACCTCGTTGGAGAAGGAAGCTGGAAGATGACGCTTCTTAGTGTCCATACGCGCGCTCCGGCCACGCAGCTGCCTCTCTCCTTTGTGTATTTCGTCGGGGTTATTGCCAGCGTCTGCATGGGTATCATTCTGATTTCGAATATTATCCGGGTGAGTATCGACAAAACTTATATCGACAAAGTTTCCCGGGTCGTCGAATCGGAAGAAGAAATCCAGCTAAATAATAGCGAAACGCCAGAGCGGCAGGAGACGAAAGAGATCGGCATGAAGCTCGAAAATCATCAGTTGCATACGGCGGAAGGGGCTGATCGGTAATGACTCCTGTAATCTTCCTTGGTTCTTTATTAGGGGCAATGGCATTCGGAATGCCGATTGCGTTTGCGCTTCTGTTAAGCGGCGTATGTCTCATGATGTACATGGGTATGTTTGACACCCAAATCATTGCTCAAAACCTGATTAACGGTGCAAACAGCTTCCCTTTACTGGCGGTTCCCTTCTTTATTCTGGCCGGTGAGTTTATGAACGCCGGCGGAATATCCCGAAAAATCATACAATTCGCTTTAACCCTGGTCGGACCCATTCGCGGCGGTTTAGGATATGTCTCGATCATTGCCGCCGTCATCTTTGCCGGATTGTCCGGATCTGCAGTCGCCGATACGGCAGCCCTTGGCGCCATCCTGATCCCGATGATGGTCAAAGCGGGCTATGACCGGAATCGCTCCGCCGGATTGGTCGCAGCCGGAGGTATTATTGCACCGGTAATTCCGCCGAGTATCGCTTTTATTATCTTTGGCGTGACAAGCGATGTTTCCATTACAAAGCTATTTTTGGGCGGTATTGTGCCGGGTTTAATGATGGGCGTCGCTCTTGTATTTACCTGGTGGTTAATGGCACGCAAAGAGAAGGCGGAGAAAATGCCGCGCGCCTCGTTTAAGGACATCATGATCGCATTAAAAGAAGCGTCATGGGCCCTGATACTGCCTGTGATTATTCTTGCAGGCTTACGGGGCGGTATCTTCACACCGACGGAAGCTGCGGTAGTAGCCGCAGTGTACGCCCTATTGGTCGGGGTGTTCATTTATCGCTCGCTGAGCTTTACAACCGTTTATAAATGCCTCCTTGGTGCGGCCAAAACGACTAGTGTAGTTATGTTCCTCGCTGCGGCAGCGATGGTATCCTCTTGGCTCATTACAGTTGCTAACGTTCCTGCCACGATTACGGAATTTCTTGGACCTCTGCTGGAAAATCCGATGCTGCTTATGATCATGATCAATATCTTGTTAGTTTTGGTAGGTACGGCTATGGATATGACGCCTACCATTCTTATTATGACACCTGTTCTGATGCCCATTATCATTCAAGCAGGTATTGATCCGGTTTATTTCGGCGTTCTGTTCGTTCTGAATTGCAGCATCGGACTTCTCACACCGCCTGTGGGAACGGTACTCAACGTGGCTGCAGGTGTAGGTAGAACGAGTATGGAGGGCATTATGAAAGGCGTTATGCCGTTCCTTATTGCCGAATGCGTCGTTATGGTGTTGTTAATCCTGTTCCCAAGTCTGGTGACCGTTCCATTGGAATGGCTGCACAGATAAGCTTAGGAGGAATCGAAGTGAAGAGAAGCCTTTGTACTTCAGGATTTAAAGACTGGGATGTTGAACAAATATTGGAATGGGCGGCTCCATTTGGACTAGATGGGGTGGAACTATGGATGGGGCATATTGAACGCTATCAGGAGGAGCGGGGTCCCCTTGACAAATTAAGAGAAAAACTGCGCCGGTATGGCCTTGAAGTGCCGGCGGTCAGCGGATACACAACATTTTCCGGAGGCTTCTCGGGAGAAAAGGATTTGAAGCAGGATTTCAAGAGTATGAATCATTTACTCGACGTTGCCAGGCAGCTGGGCTGTCCGTTCATACGAACATTTCTGGGCCACGTGTCGTCGAGATGCACTTCTCCGGAGCAATGGGGCCAAGTCGTGAGCGTCATGAAGAACGTTATGCGAATGGCCGACCAGTACGAAGTAAACATTGCGATCGAAGTTCACTATGACACGTTTGTAGATAATACGGAGTCCGCCCGGATGCTGCTGCAGGCAGTCAATCACCCGAGACTTAGGCTAGTGTTTGACGGTGCGAATCTCCATGTGGAGCAGATCGATCAAATGGAGGCGCTGCCGGTCTTATACCCATGGTTATCTCACGTTCATATAAAAAATTACAACTGGGATCATGCCAATAGGTACAAGAGTGTTCCTGTCTCAATCCTTAATGGCGACATTGATAACAAGGCACTTATTCAAGAGCTTGAGCGGCGGCATTATTCCGGTTATGTATCTTTGGAATATTTTGGAGAAATGAAAGAGCTTAATATTACACGTTCGTTGCAAGAGTGGAATGAATTGCGGGATGCGGGTTTCCCGGCAAGCTGAGAATGTATATGCATTCTCTTTTTTTTTATCCTCTTCTTTACATATGTAAATAAATAAAACAATTGTAAAAAATGCCGTGGAGTGATACTATTTCAATTGTAGTTTTTGTAAACAATCGGAATCGTAAGCGCTTCCCCCATATTGCTGTTCCTGATTTTCAGATCAATTTACAAATGTATTAACATATTGACAAATGATAAAATCAGGAGTAAGATGTGGTTACAAATGTATGTCTTAATGACAAATGTAAAGTATATCCGTTTATTACTTGTCAAACATTCTCTAATCAGCACACGTTTCAAGGATTTTTCGCACAAAAGAAAGCGCATACAGTTTTGCCGAACTATGAGCAAGAGGGGTTGGTAGGTCATGGTCGAGAACTCGGTTTGGAGTATTGACTTTTGGGATTTAGTGTTACGATTGATTGCCGCAGTTGTCCTTGGAGGTTTAATTGGGTTAGAAAGGGAAGTCAGCAACCATGCGGCTGGTTTTCGTACTCATATTCTTGTCTGTATCGGTGCTGCATTAATTATGCTGCTATCGATTTATGGCTTTTCTGATTTTGTAAACGAAATCAATGTCCGAATAGATCCATCCCGTCTTGCTGCTCAAGTCATTAGCGGTATCGGTTTTCTGGGCGCAGGTACGATATTGCGAAATGGACTTTCGATATCGGGATTAACAACGGCTGCCTCCTTGTGGGTAACGGCCGGAATTGGTTTATCGGCAGGTGCAGGGTTTTATAAAGGGGCGCTGGTTGCAACCTTCCTTGTCTTGGTATGTCTCTTTCTGTTGAACAAAACAGAGAAGTTGTTTAGCGCAAAGCATAAAAACCTGCTACAAATCACGATTGAAGACAACTCCACGTTGACCGGGAAAATTATATCCGAGTTGGAAGCAATGGGTATTCAGATTAAAAAAGTATATTTTTCGGAGGATGAATCGGTTGGGGAAGGATTTAAGACGGTACATTGCAGCGTCAATGGGATGGATGAAGCTGCTCTTCAGGAGTACGCATCTCAAATCATGAAATGGACTGGCGTCATCAAGATCGAATCCACGATGGATGGACAAAGGATTAAGCTCGTGGGAGCTAAAATTACGGTGGGGGGCTGATGATCAAATAACAATATGCGGATAGTTATAAGAGGTTGCGGTTTGGAGTTCATTTCAAAAAAAACAAGTAAAGGGTGGGTACATTGAAAAAACTTTATAAAGTGATGATGTCTCTCGCATTAGTTTCTCTCGCAGCTGGTTGCGCATCGGGCGGTAATGAGCAAGTTAAAAATGCTAATGAAGGAACGAAGCCTGTCGATAGTGCAAAAGAAGTGAAGGAAGTCAGCGGGACTGTGAATCTGTATACCTCTGAATCCCAAGACTTAGTTAACGAAATGATCCAGGATTTCAAGAAGAAGCAGCCTAAGATTGATGTGAAAATATACCGTTCCGGAACCGGTGCCGTTATTTCGAAAATCGAAGCGGAACAGATGGGCGGGGCTATCCAGGCCGATGTCATTTGGTTTGCCGATATTGACTATTATTCGAAATTGGCGAAAAAAGGGATGCTGGAAAAATATGATTCGCCTGAAGCGGCTAACCTGGATAAGCGCTATGCATATGAAGACGGAAAATATTATGAAGTACGTCAAATTTTCAATGTCATTGGCTATAATACATTAAAAATTAAAAATGCCCCTAAATCCTGGCAGGATCTCGGATCTCCTGAATATAAAGGGAAAGTCGCTATAGCAAATCCGAACTATTCCGGCGCAGCATTCTTAACATTAGCATCGCTCGTCAATACGAATGGAATGGGATGGGACTATTTCAGCAGCTTGAAAAATAATGGCGTTAAGTTTGAACAATCCAACGGTAACTTGACTAGTAAACTTGCAACAGGCGAATATTATGGCGTTTCAGTTGTAGACTTTATGGTCAGAAACGCTAAAAACAGCGGTTCGCCGGTTGAAATCGCTTGGCCTAGCGAGGGTTCCGTTCTTATTCCTACGCCGGTAGGCATTATTTCCGGATCTAAAAATAAAGAGGCTTCCCAGAAACTGATGGATTACCTCCTCTCCACGGATGGTCAGAAGTTTTTCGTGAAACAAGGCTACATTCCAGTCAAAGGGGATGCAGGCGCGCCTGAAGGATCGCCCAAATTGGACAGCATTAAAGTGATGCCGTTGGATATGAAATTCCTTGAAGATAACCGCGAATCTTTAAAAACGAAGTTTGGAGAATTATTTAGCGAAGCCAAATAATATGATTTCGAGTTAGGAAGGATTTGATCGTATGATCGGTAAGCCGCAAGGATTGACCTCCGGTCAATCTGCTGCCAAAAGCTCCTTTGATTTAGCTTCAATGGGTCCCCGCCTTATTTGGTGGGGGACCTTTGCCCTACTGGGATTTACCGTGTTTTATCCCTGCTTGGTGCTCGTAATCAACAGCTTTAAAGCGGATGGAAATATAACCTTTGCCAATTACGTGACCCTCTTTAGAGATCCGGCCATTTTGACTAGTATGACGAACAGCTTGAAGGTTGTAGTGCCTTCAACCATAATTGCAACAATACTGGGTGTTTTGTTAGCCTGGATTGTTGCGCGAACGAATATCCGGGGCAAAAAAATATGGCAAACCCTGCTGGCCACGCCCTATTTGATCCCGCCATTTGTCGGTGCCATATCCTGGACCTATCTGCTTGGACCTGTAGGGCTGATCAATGGCTGGTATATGGATATTTTTCAACAAACGGAGCCTCTGGTCGATATTTATAGTATGAGCGGTATGGTGTTCGTGATGTCGATCTACGGCTACACCATTCCTTACATTGTCGTGCTTCCTGCGATTCAAAAGATAGACGCATCGGTTGAAGAGGCGAGCCGAATTTCCGGCGCCAGCGTTTTACGCACGATGAAGGACATTACGTTACCTTTGATATCCCCGGCCATATTGGGGGGAATGCTGCTTCTATTCATGAATTTGTTGGCGGATTTCGGTATTCCTGCGGTGTTAGGCTCTCCGAACGATATCAATTTGATGACCACTCAAATTTATCAAACGATTATCAATGTGGATAAGCCGAATAGTCTTCAAATTGCAGCGGCCAATTCCATGCTGCTCGCTCTATTCGGTATCATAGGACTGCAATTGTATCAAAAGATTATTAAATCGAGCAAATATGTCGTGGTTAGCGGTAAGCATCCTTCAGGGGAGAAAACTTCGCTTGGTTCCTGGAAAACTCCTGTATACGTGTTCTTGATCATCATTATCTTTGTCACAACGGTAGCTCCAATCTGTGCGGCGATATTTACTTCCTTGTTAAAAGCGTTTGGTGCTCCGAATAGCTGGTCGAATCTGACTTTCAGAAATTATGAAATGATCTTTGAAATCGAATCGGTTCGAAGAGCTGTCATGAACAGTTTTTCTCTGGCTGCGATTGCCGGCTTCGTCATTGCCGTACTAGGCCTCCTTTTATCCTATATGATTATTCGCGGAAAAATGGTTGGATCTCGACTAGTAGAATCATTAGTTGCCATTCCATATGCGGTACCCGGCACTATTGTAGGCTTGGCGATGATTCTCGCTTTTGTGAATCCGGTTCCAATTGTAGGCTGGAATTTATATAGCACCTATATGATATTGCTTGTTGCCTACCTGGCCAGGTTTATGAACCTCGGGCTGCAAACGATTTCCGGCGCGATGGCTCAAATCCATCCATCTCTCGAGGAAGCGAGTCGGATTTCCGGCGCCTCCCAGATGAGAGCCTTTTGGGATATTATGATTCCCTTGCTAAGGCCCAGTTTCTATGCTTCATTTTTTCTTGTCCTTATGCCGGCTTTGGGAGAGATCACGTTATCATCCTTGCTATGGTCCGTCAATAACGAAACCATTGGAGTCGTTGTATTTTCAGCTCAGGAAGAAGGAAAGGTTGCGCTCACGGCGGCACTTGCCGTATTACTCATTTTGTTTGTAACCGTGACCAACATCATCTTGAAAATCGTGAGTAAGGGCCGGATTGGATTGTAAAAAATACGACATCGATGCTTCGGGGAGGATAATACTATGGGTACACTCGTTCTGGATGGCATTTCCAAGGTTTATAAGGGAAGCACAGCTGTTCATAAGGTAAACGTGACAATCGAAAGAAATGAATTCGCAACCATTGTTGGTCCATCCGGATGTGGGAAAACGACTACTTTACGAATGATTGCCGGATTTATTGAACCAACCGACGGTGTGATTACACTGGATAAGGAAGAATTGGTTAATACCGCGCGTTCCACTTTTCTGCAGCCAGAAAGGCGCGGGATCGGCATGGTGTTTCAATCTTATGCGGTATGGCCTCATATGAACGTCTTTGAGAACGTTGCCTATCCCCTTAAGCTGCGAAAGATGAATAAGGCCGATATGGCGGCCAAAACCAGGGAAATTCTGCGTATCGTCCATCTGGACGCTTACGAAAAGCGATTTCCTCATGAATTGTCAGGAGGTCAGCAGCAAAGGGTAGCCTTGGCTAGAGCGCTCGTCATGGAACCTCGCTTGCTCTTGCTGGATGAACCTTTATCGAATCTGGATGCCGCATTGCGCGAGCAGATGAGAATCGAGATCAAAGAGATTCAACGTAAAATGGGCATTACCATTATTAATGTAACTCACGATCAAGTTGAAGCAATGACGATGTCCGATAAAGTGATTGTGATGAACAGTGGGCATGTTGTCCAGGTTGGCAGTCCGATGGAGATCTATAACCGCCCCGCGAATTCGTTTGTAGCCAAATTTATCGGCTCGGCCAACGTCATTCCTTGTCAAGTGGTGGAGCGTAATTCAGGGCCGACCATGACGGTTCGTTTATTCGATACGACGCTGGAAATACCGGCTTTCGATACAAATCGGAATGAAGGATGGGTATCGGTTAGACCGCATCATATCGTGCCCGACAGTCATTCATCCCTACGTGGGAAAATTACGAATAAATTGTATCAAGGCGACAGGATTGAGTATCACTTGCAGGTTCAAAATGAAAAAATCGCTGTCGTTACGGATGCTAGCGAAAGCAACAATTACAATCTGGACGATGAAATGGGCATTAACATTCTGCAAGGAGTTTGGCTCGAAGATTAAAAAAACGGTGACACCGTTAGATTTTGATGGGGTGAGGATATGAAAGTGACTGTACTGGGCTATTGGGGAGGTTATCCTTCTGCAGGCGGAGCGACAGCGGGTTATTTAATAACAACGGATGAAGGGAACATTTTATTGGACTGCGGCAGTGGCGTCATGAGCAGGTTATCCTTCTATACGAATGTCGAGTCCTTATCCGGTGTTATACTTTCCCATTTACATTACGACCATATGGCGGATATCGGTATTTTGCAATATGCGGCCGTTGGCGCAAGAAGGACAGGAAGGATGACGAACAAGCTGCAAATTTATGCGCCGGACTCGCCGGTATCGGCTATGCAAGATTTAATGGGAAACCATTCCGATGTATATGCGATTAATCCTTTAAATAAAGTGAGCCTGGCAGGTGCTGAAATTGAGTTTATTCCGGTTCAACACACGATTTCATGCTATGCTGTCAAAATTAAATACGGCGGAAAAACGTTTGTTTATTCAGGCGATACCTCATACTGCGAATCATTGATTGACTTTGCCCAAAATGCGGATATTTTCCTCTGCGAAGCTACGATTTGCGAAGGCAGCAGGCATACAACGGGAGAAGGGCATATGGATGCCGTTCAGGCAGGTACGATCGCGAAGAAGGCCAATGTGAAAAAATTGGTATTAACCCATTTACCGCATGACGGCGATTTTGAATTTATGAAAAAAACGGCCAGTGAAGTGTTTGGAAGGCCTGCATATATTCCAAATGTAGTCAGTACTTTTATGCTATGAAAAGGACGGAGTAGCGCGTATGTATAAACTGTTAGCACTAGATATGGATGGAACGCTGCTGGATCCGCAAAAGATGATTACTTTACCCGTTCAAGAGGCTGTGCAGCAGCTGGTTTATAATCAGATTCATGTGACCTTGGCCTCAGGACGGTTTCCGGCATCGGTATGGCTGCATGGGAAATATTTAGGCTTGAAATTCCCGCTTATTGCGTTAAACGGAGCTGTGATCCTGGACCCCGTCACAGGCGAGAAATTATTTGGCTATCCGATCAGCAGGGAAATCGCTTGTAAAATCGCAACCTTTGTTGAAGCGAAGGGCTCTTATATCCATTATTACGGTTACAATGTTTTGTACGTTAACGAGTTGACCGAAATGAATCGTGCTTGGCCGCTTGCTAATGTGGTCATGGATCCAAGCAAGGAATTGACGGAGGATAATTACCGCGGTCAAGTACATTTAATACAGGTCTCTCCCGTCGGCCCATTATCTCATTTTCTGGCGTCAACGGAGGAAGAGGTCTATAAGGCTACGGTCATTGATGATGATCCGGCAGTAATCGACCGTCTTTATAAGGAGATGAGCGGCTGGGAGGGAATTACGCTTTCCCGGACAGGAAGAAGAAGATTCGATATTAACCTTGCAGACATTAATAAAAAAACGGCGCTTATGAAGGTATGCTCCGAATACAATATCGCTTCCAAACAGGTTGTAACCATAGGCGATTACGATAATGATATTGAAATGCTGGATTGGGCCGGGTTAGGTATTGCTATGGGAAATGGGAATGACAATGCAAAGGGAGTCGCTAACGTGATCACGGATTCAAATGCAGATCATGGAGTTGCGACAGCGATCCGTCAATATTTTGAATTGAACAGGTAGAGGGGAAATGGAGGGATATCCAAATGGCAGTAGAAATGAAAGCCAGGGTCGATCTATCGGCAGAAAGACTGCTGGATCTATATTATCAGATGTGGCTGGTGCGGTATTTCGACGAGAAGGTCGATGAGTTTTTTGCCAAGGGATTGATACACGGGACAACGCATCTGTGTGTAGGGCAGGAGGCAACGGCTGTCGGGGCTTGCGCGGTATTGGAAGATCGGGATAAGATCACAAGCACGCACCGGGGCCATGGTCATTGTATCGCGAAAGGCGCGCAGGCGGACCGGATGATGGCGGAATTGTTCGGCAGGGAAACCGGCTACTGTAAAGGCAAGGGCGGTTCGATGCATATTGCGGACGTAGAGAAAGGCAACCTGGGAGCTAACGGGATCGTAGGCGGCGGCATTCCGATCGCAGCAGGCGCTGCGCTTACGTCGAAGATGAAAAACCTGGGTTATGTCGTGCTCTGCTTCTTCGGTGACGGCGCAAGCAACGAGGGAAGCTTTCATGAAGCGATCAACCTTGCAGCGATCTGGAAGCTGCCGGTTGTCTTCTTTTGCGAGAACAATCAATACGGGATGTCCGGTCCGGCGAAAGAGATGATCGGGGTAGAGAACATTGCGGACCGCTCCAAGGCTTACGGCATCCCGGGCGTTGTGGTGGAAGGGAACGATATCTTTGAAGTCATGCGTGTGACGAACGAAGCGGTCGAGCGGGCCCGGAACGGCAGCGGACCGACGTTAATCGAAGCGAAGACCTACCGCTGGAAGGGACACTCGAAGAGCGACGCCAAGAAGTATCGGACCAAAGAAGAAGAGCAGTACTGGAAAGAAGAAAAAGATCCGATTGCGAAAATGGCGGCCCGCTTACTAGCGGATCAAGCTGCAACCGGGGAACAGCTCGAGGAGCTGCGGGTGAAGGCGCTGAAAGAAATCGAAGCGGCCGTCAAATTTGCGGAAGAGAGCCCGATGCCGTCTCCGGACGCGATTACGGAGGACGTATTCGCTTAAGTTGGCTGAAATTCTATAGATGAAGGTACAGGGTAAGGGGGAGCCGAACGAAGTGAGGAAAATAACGTATTTGGAAGCGATCAAAGAGTCGATGTCCCAGATGATGCGGGAAAACGAGGACGTGTTTGTACTCGGAGAGGATATCGGCGTGTACGGGGGAGCGTTCGGGGTCACGCGAGGGATGATCGAGGAATTCGGTCCGGAGCGAATCCGCAATACCCCGATTTCGGAGTCGGCGATCGCCGGCGCTGCCGTTGGGGCGGCGCTTACGGGGATGCGGCCGATCCTGGAGCTGCAATTTTCCGATTTTATAACGATTGCGACCGATCAGATTGTCAACCAAGCGGCCAAAATCCGCTACATGTACGGCGGGAAGGGCAAGGTGCCGATGGTACTGCGCACGCCAGCGGGCTCGGGTACGGGAGCAGCCGCGCAGCATTCGCAAAGCTTGGAAGCGTGGATGGCGCACATCCCCGGCCTGAAGGTCATTCAGCCTTCGACCGCGTATGATGCGAAGGGCTTGCTACGCGCAGCGATAGAAGACGATAACCCCGTCATTTTCTATGAACATAAATTGCTCTACCGGACCATGGACGAGGTGCCGGAAGAGGCCTACACGCTCCCGATCGGCAAGGCGGACGTGAAGCGCCAGGGGACGGACGTAACCGTCGTCGCGACGTCGATTATGGTGCACCGCGCGCTGGAGGCGGCGGGGCAGCTGGAGAAAGAGGGCATTCAGATCGAAGTGATCGACCCGCGGACCCTGGTGCCGCTGGACATCGAAACCGTGGTGGAATCCGTGAAAAAAACCGGACGCCTCATCGTCGTTCACGAGGCGGTCAAACGCGGCGGTTTCGGCGGCGAGATTGTCAGCCAGGTCATGGAAAGCGAGGCGTTCGATTACCTGGACGCTCCGATTCAGCGGCTGGGCGGCTTGGACGTTCCTATTCCCTACAATCCAATCATGGAGAAAAAAGCCGTTCCCCAAGTCGACGATATCGTCCAGGCTGTGAAGAAGGCGCTCAAGTAAGTGGCAGGGAGGCCCGAAGGAGATGCTAAATGAAGTGTTCATGCCGAAGCTCGGCATGACGATGGAAACAGGCACGATTATTCGCTGGTTTAAACAAGAAGGGGAAGCCGTGCGCCAAGGCGACACGCTGCTGGAAGTGCTGACGGATAAAATCAATATCGAGGTGGAAGCGTACCATTCCGGTATTTTAGTGAAACGATATTACGAAGAGGATGCGGTTGTACCCGTCAACCACGTCATCGGTTACATCGGAGAGGCCGGGGATCAGGCTCCGGCATGGCCGCCGGACGCTTCGGGAGCGGCTTCGGATGGCGAAGCGGCCGGGCCTGCAGCATCGGGTCAGGGTGCCGTTGAAGCGTCCGAAGAGCCGGCGCAAGCGCCGGCGGAAGGGAAGCCGCGGGCAACCCCGGCGGCGCGAAAAGCTGCGCGCGACCACGGCGTGGCGCTGCATCAGGTCAAGGGCAGCGGAGAGAAGGGACGGATTCACCGTGCGGACGTTGAAGGGTACGTCTCTGCGGGCGCCAAGGCTAAGGAAGCAGCGTCGACGGTCAGGGCGACCCCGCTGGCGCAGAAGGTTGCGGCGGCGAATGGCCTGGAGCTTGGTCAGGTAGAGGGCAGCGGCGAACGCGGCAAAATCATGCGCTCCGATGTCGAGCGCGCCCTGCAGCCTGCGAAAGCGCAAGCCGGGGAGAAACGGGTGATCAAGCTGCAGGGCATGCGGAAAATTATTGCGCAGCGGATGTCGCAAAGCGCCTATACGGCTCCGCACGTCACCATCACGACGACGGTGGACATGACGGCGGCGAAAGCGATGCGTACGGAGCTGCTGCCGATCGTCGAGAAGCAGACGGGCCTGCGGCTGTCGTATACGGAGATCCTGCTCAAAGCGATTTCCGCTTGCCTCGTGAAGCATCCGAACTTGAACGCGCGATGGGAGAATGAAGAGGTCGTGCTTCAGGACCATACGAACATCGGGTTGGCCGTGTCGGTGAAAGACGGCTTGCTCGTGCCGGTCATCTTCGAAGCGGAGCGTATGGGTCTGGCGGAGCTGGTGAGGAAATCGAAGGAGGTTGCGGGGAAAGCCCGCGACAACAAGCTGAAGCCGGAAGATTTGAGCGGGGGGACGTTCACGGTCAGCAATCTCGGGATGTATGCGGTCGATTCCTTCACCCCCATCATTAACCAGCCTGAGGTGGCCATTCTGGGAGTCGGACAAATTCAAGACAAGCCGGCTGTCATCGGGGGGCAAGTGCTGGTTCGGCCGATGATGACGCTGAGTCTTTCGTTTGACCATCGGGTGGTCGACGGCGCTCCGGCCGCAGCCTTTTTAACGGAATTAAAGACCGTGCTGGAACAGCCGTACCAATTGCTGGTTTGATTTTGATTATGAGGGTTGAGGTGACAACGTTGAATTCATACGATTTGGTAGTGCTCGGTGGAGGCCCGGGCGGTTATGTGGCTGCGATCCGTGCGGCGAAGCTAGGGCTATCGGTTGCCCTGATCGAAGCTTCCGAGCTTGGAGGCACATGCCTTAACCGCGGATGCATTCCGTCCAAAACGCTGCTGCATATGGCGGAAGCGGTTGAAACGATCAAGAAGGTTCAAGCCTGGGGAATCAAGACGGGCCCGGTTGAACTATCATGGGATGCGATGCTGGCCCGTCAGGGCCAAGTGATGCAGACGCTGCGCACCGGCATTGCGGGGCTGCTGAAAGCAAACAAGATCAGCCATCTCCGCGGCTGGGGCAAGGTGCTGCCGAACCGTGAGATCGAGGTTGCTTCGGATACGGGAGTGACCCGCGTACGCGCGGACAAGATTATTTTGGCTACAGGCTCCAAGCCTTTCGTTCCCCCGATTCCGGGATTGGACGGGCTGCCTTATCAAACGAGCGATACGATTTTCCAAATGGACCGTATACCGAAAACGACGACGATTATCGGCGGCGGTGTGATCGGTGTTGAATTCGCGGCTATTTTCTCGGCGTTCGGCACGCAGGTGACGGTTGTTGAAGCGACCGACCGCATCGTGCCGACTGAGGACGAAGCGGCTTCCCAAGCGCTGGCCAAGGCGTTGAAGCAGCGGGGCGTTCAGGTGCAGGCTGCGACCAAAGTGGAGCAGGTTCGCTACGACAATGGCCAATTCCATGTGTCGGCGGCGCACGGCGGCCAGACGTCCGAGCATGCGGCTGAGGAATTGCTGGTCGCAGTCGGTCGGACTCCAAGCCTTGGCGGGCTGGAGGAGCTGCCGCTCAAGATGAACGGGCGATTTGTCGAGGTCAATGAACAGATGGAAACGAGCATCCCCCATGTATACGCCATTGGGGATCTTGTCGGGGGATATCAATTGGCGCATGTGGCTAGTGCCGAAGGGCTTATAGCGGCAGCGAATGCGGCCGGAAAACAAGAGAAAATCGATTACCGCGTCGTACCTCGCTGCATTTACACCCATCCCGAAATCGCCAGTGTAGGGATGACGGAGCAGGAAGCGAAGAACAGCGGTCTTGCGGTTAAAGTCCAGACGTATTCCATGAGAGGGAACGGGAAGGCGCTGTCCATGGGAGAAACCGATGGCTTCGTGAAGCTGATCGCCGATGAGAAATACGGCGAGATTGTTGGCGTAACCATGGTCGGGCCGCACGTGACCGACATGATTACGACAGCTTCCTCATTCATGCATTTAGAGGGCACGGTGGCAGAGTGGGCAAACCTGATCCATCCGCATCCGACCGTATCGGAGTCTTTCTATGAGGCGGCTAACGGATGGCTGGGCATGGGAGTCAATCATTAATACAGGATAAGATGCAATCGGAAAGGTTGTCTCGAAACGGACAGCCTTTTTCGTACACACGCCGATGTTATCTTAGAGCAACTCGTGAAGGGTTACGATCATTGCCGGCTGGTTGAAGTATCTTTATCCTTGTGGAACAGCGGGTATTTATTTGTTGACAGAACCGTAAGCAGTGTTTAGAATTACAAATGAAAGCGATCGATACAAATGTAAATAAGGCGCTTGATTAAAGCGGCAGCCCTATCAAACTGAGTGATGAATGAAGTTTCAAATATTGAAGAAGATCGGGGAGAAGCCATATGAACATGAATAAAAAGCTGTTGGAGCTGGAGCGTAAGGGCGGTTTGATCCGTGTCGGCTTAATTGGAGCGGGTCAAATGGGACGCGGCATGATCTCGCAAATCGAAAGCATGAAGGGAATGCGTGTGGTAGCCACTGCTGATATAAGGGTTGAGCAGGCCAAAAACGCTTACTTGTTTGCAGGTGTCCGCGCAGAGCACATCGTGCAAACACGCGAGCTGGAGCAGGCGGAGCGGGCGATAGACCAGCGTTCGGTTGTGGTTACGGATGACATGCACATGCTGCTCGCGCTCCCGAATGTGGATGTGATCGTTGATGCGACCGGAGTACCGAGTGTTGGTGCGGAGATTGCCTGGAAGGCGATCCTGAACAAAAAGCATATCGTCATGTTGAACGTCGAAACGGATGTAACCGTTGGCCCGCTGCTTAATAAAATGGCCGCTTCGGCAGGCGTTGTATACACGGGCTCGGCCGGTGACGAGCCAGGGGCGGTCATGGAGCTGTACAACTTTGCGGATGCTATCGGCTTCGAGGTTCTGGCGATCGGTAAAGGCAAGAACAACCCGCTTAATGTGCAGGCAACGCCGGATTCGGCACGTGAATATGCGCAAAGCGTAGGGGCGAATCCGAAGATGATCGCTTCATTCCAAGACGGAACCAAGACGATGATCGAGATGACAGCGGTGGCTAACGCGACAGGGTTTGTACCGGACCAACCAGGGATGAACGGGCCGGTAGCAACCGTGGAGGAGCTGACACAGGTGCTTCGTCTGCGGGAGGATGGAGGCATCCTGACGCGGACAGGAGTCGTTGAATATGTGAACGGTGTAGCACCGGGCGTATTTGTTATCGTCACCTCGGGCAAGGAAGAGGTCCGGCATGAGATGGAGTACCTGAAGATGGGCAAAGGCCCGAACTTTGTGTTATTCCGGCCGTACCATTTAACGAGCCTGGAGACCCCGTTGTCGGTGGCTGGTGCCTACTTCTACAATGAGCAAACCATCGCACCGTGGAAAGGGCTGGTGGCTGAAACCGTGACCATCGCCAAGAAGGATCTGCAGCCGGGAGATCGTCTGGACGGGATCGGCGGATTCACGGTGTACGGCAAGATCATGACTGCGGCCGAAGCGAAATCGCTAAACGCCTTACCGATCGGTTTAGTTCAAGCACAGACGGTAAAACGCGCGGTAAGGGCCGGTGAAATCATCACGTACGATGACGTGGAGCAAACGGCTTCTTCGGTCATTTGGGAGCTGCGCAAGCTGCAGGATCAAGCACTTCTCGCCGGGAGCCTATAAAGGTAAGGCGCTGTAATCTTAGCAAATGAATCCGCTTTCGATAACATCCACCTTTTTAGTGAAAGCTGACTTGATAATCATGATGAAGTATGGGTGG
This sequence comes from Paenibacillus sp. JCM 9796, assembly GCF_055379675.1. Lineage (NCBI taxonomy): Bacteria > Bacillati > Bacillota > Bacilli > Caryophanales > Paenibacillaceae > Paenibacillus > Paenibacillus sp. JCM 9796. The sequence continues at coordinate 852,522 of NZ_AP043723.1, read as the reverse complement.
GGTTGATTGACGATGATGACTGATGAGGAGAAAAAGTTTCTGCTTAAGATTAGCCGCATGTATTATTTTGAAGATTGTACACAAGCGGAAATCGCCAAGAAAGTCGGAGTTTCCAGACCTATCATATCTAAAGGTCTTCAGAAGGCGCTCCACGTAAAGCTGGTTGAAATTATTATACATGACCAAGCGGCGCCTACGATCGATTTGGAGCAGGAAATCGAAAGCGCTTTTTCATTAGAAGAAGTTATCGTCGTACCCACGGCCAATATGTCAACCGAGCTTGCCAATAGTGCGCTTGCCAAGGCTGCTTCCTCCTATGTGCTGAAGCAGCTCAAGCATGTAACGAAGATCGGCATCTCGTGGGGGACGACCTTACACAACCTGGTGAAGGAATTCCCCGAAGAGGCTCACGAGCATTTGAAGATAATCCCGCTCGTAGGGGGCATGGGCTCTAATCGAATTGAGCTTCATTCGAATCAAATTGCCTACGAATTGTCCAAAAAGCTGAACTGCAGCTGTGAATCCTTGTATGCGCCGGCCATTGTGGAGAGTGAAAGCTTCCGCGATCTTCTATTGCAAACCCCGACGGTTGCCGATGTGTTGGAAGAAGCGAAAAAAATTGATCTGGCCATTGTAGGGATCGGTAATCCCTTTATGCAATCCACCCTGGAGGAAATCGGTTATATAGGGGACGATGAGTTGAAGAGTTTGGAAGCCTCCGGCGTTGTCGGGGATATCAACTCCTGTTTTATTTGCAGGGACGGCACGATCGCAAAAAATTCGATCAACGAGCGGGTCATCGGAATTCAGGTGGTTGAATTGAAGAGCGTGAGCAAGGTAATCGCCATCGTTCAAGGAAGCCATAAAGCAGATAGCGTCTTGGCGGCTCTGCGGGGGGGCTATATTCATACGCTGATTACAGATGAACAAACGGCTTCAGAGATGGTTAGACTCATGAAAATACAGAGCCACAAGCAGGATTCGGGCCAGCCAAGCTAGAGCTGGCCCCATGCGGCTCATCGAGCCGCTGTTCGTCCTGCTGTCAAGATCGACCCGATTTGAAGATGGAATGAATGAACCAAACGAGTATGAACACGGCGATCAGGGCGCCTATTTCCAGCACAGGGATGCTCCCAAATAAGCCAGGCTGATTGCTCTGGGAAGAGCCGATCATGATTCCCGTCAGGATGATGCAGAAAGAAAGCCAAACCATACTGAGCGAAATCCTCTTGCTGATCCGATCCAGTTGTCTAAGCAGAAGATCAAATTGAGGGATGCTGACGTCCAGTTGTCCTTTCTTAATTAAAGGGATCAGCTCTTTGACCAGATTTGGGAATTCAAAGAGAATGTCGCTGTATTGCGTCCATTCTTCTTTGACATGTTCCAGTATCGAACCGGGATGAAGACGCTCGAGCAATAATTTTTTGCCGAACGGCTCTGCGATTTGGAGGATGCTGATCTTGGGATCCAGCTGCTTAACCACACCCTCTACCGTAATCAAGCATTTGCCCAATAGAACAAAATCGGCGGGAATCCGGACTTCATGCCGATAGGCTACTTCCAGAAGATCGTTTACCGCTTCTCCAAGACTCATCTCCCCGAAAGGCACGCCAACGTATTTATCACGAAGAAGATCGACATCGCGACGCAGGTCTGTCATGTTCACTTGCGGCGTAACAAGCCCCATCCCAAGCAAAGCTCTAATCACACCCTCCGAGCTCTGCAGCATTAATGCGATGATGAGCTTGGCGAGCTGCCGCTTGATCTTCGGCGTCAACCGGCCTACCAATCCAAAGTCCATAAATGCAATCACCTCACCCCGCAGCACCGTAATATTGCCGGGATGAGGATCCGCATGAAAAAAGCCTTTAATAAAAATTTGATGCAAAATGGCATTCATTAACCGCTCGGCTATTCTTTTGGAATCATAGCCTTTGGCATGCAGCAGTTGGGGAGAATTTAATTTGATCCCATCCATAAACTCCATGGCTAGAATCTTCTTGGAGGAAAATTCCCAATACACCTTCGGAATTCGGATGTGAGCCTGGTTTTTAAATTGACTGGCAATTTTTTCGGCATTTTTCCCTTCAATTGTATAATCAAGCTCATCGAGTAACGATTTTTTAAATTCTTCAAACAACCGCACAAGCTGATGGCGATGGGCCCATTCGAAGCGGGCTTCAGCCATGATTGCTAAATTTTGCAGGATTTCCAGATCCGTTCGGATCGTCTCGGCAATCGTTGGGCGCTGGACTTTAACAGCGATCCTCTCTCCTGTGGTTAGAAGGGCAAGATGAACTTGCCCGATCGAAGCGGCAGCCAGCGGCGTTTCCTCAAAGCTGAGAAAGGTTTGGTCCAGATCGATGTTCAATTCGGATTCAATGATATGTTTGACTTCCTGATAGGAGAAGGGGGTAACCTGATCCTGAAGCTTTTCCAATTCCTTAATGATAGACTCCGGTATGAGGTCGGACCGTGTACTGGCAATTTGGCCCAGCTTAATAAAAGTCGGACCCAATTCTTGAACAACGAGACGGATTCGCTCGCCAATAGATGTTTTTTCGTCCTTTTTTGTTCCGTTTCGAATGTTGCCGGGCAAGGACAACAGATGGAAAATGTCCAATTCTTCTACGATAAAACCAAAGCCATGGCGAGTAAGGGCCATTGCAATGCCCCGATAACGGTTAAAATGGCGAATCCGTTTGCCGATCAAGTGAAACCATCCTTTCAGGCAACAAGAGCTTATTCGTTGTTGTTTTCCAATTTTTCAAGACGCTTGCTCAGATTTTCAATGTCTTCCTTGGTCGCCACGTGCAGCTCTGCTAACAGGCTGTTCAATTGCTCTCGAATGAGCTGCTTCAGCTGTGCCTGTTCGGCTTCCCCCTTTTCTATCAATCGGTTGACAAGTTCTTTGGATTCATTGGCTGAAATATTTCCCTTTTTTACTAATTCATCAACTGCACTTTCAAGTTTCTCTTTGCTCAGGATCGTGACGCCGAGTCCTAACGACAAAGCTTTCTTCAGCAATTCATTCATCTAGTGAACCTCCTGTTTAATGATACTATAGAGTACCCCAATTCCCTGAATGCTATTAACTGATTCTGGAAATTTATTGCGTGCATGCCGACATCACTTTTCCTTGTTCATTGGATAAGCACCCCCTCTTACATATGTATTATACAATAACAATTGTAAAAAATGTTGCAGTCAGGAACATATTTTATATGAATATGTCGGTTGATATAAACAAATGAGCCTTGACAAAAACAAGAATACAGAAGTAGTATGATATTACAAATGTAATGAATAAGAACATATGTAAACGGAGGGATATCCAAATGGCAGTAGAAATGAAAGCCAAAATCGATCTATCGGCAGAAAGACTGCTGGATCTATATTATCAGATGTGGCTGGTGCGGTATTTCGACGAGAAGGTCGATGAGTTTTTTGCCAAGGGATTGATACACGGGACAACGCATCTGTGTGTAGGGCAGGAGGCAACGGCTGTCGGGGCTTGCGCGGTATTGGAAGATCGGGATAAGATCACAAGCACGCACCGGGGCCATGGTCATTGTATCGCGAAAGGCGCGCAGGCGGACCGGATGATGGCGGAATTGTTCGGCAGGGAAACCGGCTACTGTAAAGGCAAGGGCGGTTCGATGCATATTGCGGACGTAGAGAAAGGCAACCTGGGAGCTAACGGGATCGTAGGCGGCGGCATTCCGATCGCAGCGGGCGCTGCGCTTACGTCGAAGATGAAAAACCTCGGTTATGTCGTGCTCTGCTTCTTCGGTGACGGCGCAAGCAACGAGGGAAGCTTTCATGAAGCGATCAACCTTGCAGCGATCTGGAAGCTGCCGGTTGTCTTCTTTTGCGAGAACAATCAATACGGGATGTCCGGTCCGGCGAAAGAGATGATCGGGGTAGAGAACATTGCGGACCGCTCCAAGGCTTACGGCATCCCGGGCGTTGTGGTGGAAGGGAACGATATCTTTGAAGTCATGCGTGTGACGAACGAAGCGGTGGAGCGGGCCCGGAACGGCAGCGGACCGACATTAATCGAAGCGAAGACCTACCGCTGGAAGGGACACTCGAAGAGCGACGCCAAGAAGTATCGGACCAAAGAAGAAGAGCAGTACTGGAAAGAAGAAAAAGATCCGATTGCGAAAATGGCGGCCCGCTTACTAGCGGATCAAGCTGCAACCGGGGAACAGCTCGAGGAGCTGCGGGTGAAGGCGCTGAAAGAAATCGAAGCGGCCGTCAAATTTGCGGAAGAGAGCCCGATGCCGTCTCCGGATGCGATTACGGAGGACGTATTCGCTTAAGTTGGCTGAAGTTCTATAGATGAAGGTACAGGGTAAGGGGGAGCCGAACGAAGTGAGGAAAATAACGTATTTGGAAGCGATCAAAGAGTCGATGTCCCAGATGATGCGGGAAAACGAGGACGTGTTTGTACTCGGAGAGGATATCGGCGTGTACGGGGGAGCGTTCGGGGTCACGCGAGGGATGATCGAGGAATTCGGTCCGGAGCGAATCCGCAATACCCCGATTTCGGAGTCGGCGATCGCCGGCGCTGCCGTTGGGGCGGCGCTTACGGGGATGCGGCCGATCCTGGAGCTGCAATTTTCCGATTTTATAACGATTGCGACCGATCAGATTGTCAACCAAGCGGCCAAAATCCGCTATATGTACGGCGGGAAGGGCAAGGTGCCGATGGTACTGCGCACGCCAGCGGGCTCGGGTACGGGAGCAGCCGCGCAGCATTCGCAAAGCTTGGAAGCGTGGATGGCGCACATCCCCGGCCTGAAGGTCATTCAGCCTTCGACCGCGTATGATGCGAAGGGCTTGCTACGCGCAGCGATAGAAGACGATAACCCCGTCATATTCTATGAACATAAATTGCTCTACCGGACCATGGACGAGGTGCCGGAAGAGGCCTACACGCTCCCGATCGGCAAGGCGGACGTGAAGCGCCAGGGGACGGACGTAACCGTCGTCGCGACGTCGATTATGGTGCACCGCGCGCTGGAGGCGGCGGGGCAGCTGGAGAAAGAGGGCATTCAGATCGAAGTGATCGACCCGCGGACCCTGGTGCCGCTGGACATCGAAACCGTGGTGGAATCCGTGAAAAAAACCGGACGCCTCATCGTCGTTCACGAGGCGGTCAAACGCGGCGGTTTCGGCGGCGAGATTGTCAGCCAGGTCATGGAAAGCGAGGCGTTCGATTACCTGGACGCGCCGATTCAGCGGCTGGGCGGCTTGGACGTTCCTATTCCCTACAATCCAATCATGGAGAAAAAAGCCGTTCCCCAAGTCGACGATATCGTCCAGGCTGTGAAGAAGGCGCTCAAGTAAGTGGCAGGGAGGCCCGAAGGAGATGCTAAATGAAGTGTTCATGCCGAAGCTCGGCATGACGATGGAAACAGGCACGATTATTCGCTGGTTTAAACAAGAAGGGGAAGCCGTGCGCCAAGGCGACACGCTGCTGGAAGTGCTGACGGATAAAATCAATATCGAGGTGGAAGCGTACCATTCCGGTATTTTAGTGAAACGATATTACGAAGAGGATGCGGTTGTACCCGTCAACCACGTCATCGGTTACATCGGAGAGGCCGGGGATCAGGCTCCGGCATGGCCGCCGGACGCTTCGGGAGCGGCTTCGGATGGCGAAGCGGCCGGGCCTGCAGCATCGGGTCAGGGTGCCGTTGAAGCGTCCGAAGAGCCGGCGCAAGCGCCGGCGGAAGGGAAGCCGCGGGCAACCCCGGCGGCGCGAAAAGCTGCGCGCGACCACGGCGTGGCGCTGCAGCAGGTCAAGGGCAGCGGAGAGAAGGGACGGATTCACCGTGCGGACGTTGAAGGGTACGTCTCTGCGGGCGCCAAGGCTAAGGAAGCAGCGTCGACGGTCAGGGCGACCCCGCTGGCGCAGAAGGTTGCGGCGGCGAACGGCCTGGAGCTTGGTCAGGTAGAGGGCAGCGGCGAACGCGGCAAAATCGTGCGCTCCGATGTCGAGCGCGCCCTGCAGCCCGCGAAAGCGCAAGCCGGGGAGAAACGGGTGATCAAGCTGCAGGGCATGCGGAAAATTATTGCGCAGCGGATGTCGCAAAGCGCCTATACGGCTCCGCACGTCACCATCACGACGACGGTGGACATGACGGCGGCGAAAGCGATGCGTACGGAGCTGCTGCCGATCGTCGAGAAGCAGACGGGCCTGCGGCTGTCGTATACGGAGATCCTGCTCAAAGCGATTTCCGCTTGCCTCGTGAAGCATCCGAACTTGAACGCGCGATGGGAGAATGAAGAGGTCGTGCTTCAGGACCATACGAACATCGGGTTGGCCGTGTCGGTGAAAGACGGCTTGCTCGTGCCGGTCATCTTCGAAGCGGAGCGTATGGGTCTGGCGGAGCTGGTGAGGAAATCGAAGGAGGTTGCGGGGAAAGCCCGCGACAACAAGCTGAAGCCGGAAGATTTGAGCGGGGGGACGTTCACGGTCAGCAATCTCGGGATGTATGCGGTCGATTCCTTCACCCCCATCATTAACCAGCCTGAGGTGGCCATTCTGGGAGTCGGACAAATTCAAGACAAGCCGGCTGTCATAGGGGGGCAAGTGCTGGTTCGGCCAATGATGACGCTGAGTCTTTCGTTTGACCATCGGGTGGTCGACGGTGCTCCGGCCGCAGCCTTTTTAACGGAATTAAAGACCGTGCTGGAACAGCCGTACCAATTGCTGGTTTGATTTTGATTATGAGGGTTGAGGTGACAACGGAGTCTCTGCATGAGTCGGTTGCGGAAGCTGCGGATGGCCGGTATGGGAGTTCGTCATGAACACGGGATAAGGTGCAATCGAAGAGGTTGTCTCGATAAGGACAACCTTTTTGAGTTATCCTAAATTGTGATATAATCGTTGATATGTTGAAGTACGGATGGGGTTGAGCGATGATGATGACCGATCAGGAAAAGAAGTTTTTACTCAAGATTAGTCGCATGTACTATTTTGACGAACTCACGCAGGCGGAAATCGCCAAGAAGGTGGGCGTTTCCAGGCCGATTATTTCCAAGGGTCTGCAGAAGGCGCGTAATGAAGGGTTGGTTGAAATCATTATTCATGACCAGGCCTTTCAAACGATAAATCTGGAGCAAGAAATTGAAACCGCCTTTTCACTGGTTGATGTCGTCGTTGTGCCTACAGCCGATATGCCCGCTGAAATTGCGAAGAGTGTCTTATCTAAAGCTGCGGCCTCGTATGTGCTGAAGCATCTAAAGGACGTATCTAAGATCGGCATCTCCTGGGGGACGACCTTGTACAATCTGGTCAAGGAATTTCCGAATGAAGCTCATGACGATTTGAAGGTAATCCCGCTTGTAGGCGGTATGGGATCTAACCGGATCGAGCTTCACTCGAATCAGATTGCCTATGAATTATCCAAGAAGCTAGGCTGCAGCTGTGAATCGTTATATGCTCCTGCTATTGTAGAAAGCGAGAATTTTCGAGACCTGCTGCTGCAAACGCCGACGGTTGCCGATGTACTTGAAGAAGCGAAGAAAATCGACCTTGCCATAGTGGGAATCGGAAATCCGTACATGAATTCGACGATGGAGGAGATCGGATATCTCGGCGCTAAAGAGCTCAGAAGTATCAAAGAGGCAGGTGTGGTAGGGGATATCAACTCATGCTTTATTTGTGCAGACGGCTCCATTGCCAAGGACACGATCAATGAACGGGTCGTTGGGATTCGTGTGGACGATCTAAGGAATGTGGGGAAGGTTATTGCTGTCGTTGAAGGAGCTCATAAGGTAGAGGCGATCCTGGCGACGCTTCGGGGAGGCTATATTCACACGTTGATAACCGATGAGCAAACGGCCGTAGAGTTGACGCTAAAGATGAGAGGCCAAAAGTAATGGGCATGACCTCTGGTTGCAGACGATGCAGCCTTTTTTATTAGTGAAACCGCTTTTTGATATTGATACTTCAAATGAAAGCGGTTTATAATAACAGTGACAATCGCAAAATTCGACAAATTTAGCGTATCGCATAAAAGGACAGCGAAGGCTGCTGCTCAGCAAAGAAGGGAGATGAAAGTATGTCTTCGTACAAAAGGTGCGGAGCAAAACCCGGGATTCCTGTTAGCCACATGGAATAGGATATAATATGGTGAAAATTTGAGAATAATCGGGGGAACGATATGAAAGAGACTCAGATCAATACTTCTCTTTTTTGTATCCGGTGTAAAGAAGAAACCGACCACACGATCACCTATTTAAATAAACATATTTCTCGAATCCATTGTGATTTTTGCGGTAGACAGATGGATATTCATATTGACATTTCTCACGAAATTTACGATGAAGTTGTGAAGAGAATCAGGAGCAAGCCGGTACGCATGACGGAAGAATACCGCCATCACCTGAAGGAGTTTCTGCTCTCGTTGCCGGTAAGGATCGTTAGTAAGCCGTACCGGGTGTATAGGGAAGCTAAAGAGATCGAAGGATACTTTAAGAAGTACAGTGTTAGAAAAAAGTAAGTTCAAGAACCGCCGCGGCGAACTCTAGAATCCCTCACCGAATCGCCTCACCGAATCGCCTCTGCGAGGCCCTGTACCCGATTCCGGGCGTCCAGCTTCCTGATGGCGGACTTCGCATCATCTTGTATGGTAAATTTATCATGAATCCTGAACATCACAAACGGAGCTGCGCGGGATTGCGGGCTCCGTTTTCTATTGCACGCCAGAGCCTGTACGCGCAGTTCCGAATCTGAATAAATGGTTATGGAATCATTTCTTGAAAATAAGAAAGTACAGTCTCGATGGAGACCACATCCGCGTACTTGGCTTGCAAATCGAATAAGCTCTGCTTATGTGCCGCTTCCGACCGGTCTCCGACAGCTTCTTCTACGATCATAGGGCGGAATCCGTAAGAGATAGCGTCTACAGCGGTTGCGCGTATACAGCCGCTTGTTGTGCAGCCGGTTAGGATTACCGTGTCCACTTGATGGGATACGAGGCGGGATACGAGGTCCGTTCCGAAAAACGATGAGGCATATTTCTTGACAATGATCGTATCGCCAGGTTCCCTATGAAGGGTGGAATCTACAGCTACGACATCTGTGCCTGATCGAAGCGTAACCAACCCGCTCTGCTTCAAGGCCCAAATGCCCGCGTCTTTAAGATTGTCATCATAGCTGACCGTTGTGAAAATAACGGGAATGCGCAATAACCGCGAGGCGTCGATCAGACGGTTCGTCTGCAGCAGCTGCTTATCCACATTGGCGGCCAATACCAGGTCAGGGTTCCGGTAATCTGTAAACGCTTTAATAAAATCTACAACTACAATCGCCGGACGCTGTCCAAAACCGATTCGCTGTCCAAATCCTTTTTCTTTAAAAAAAGTTTCCTCGTCAATATGAGTCATGCTATTCCGCCCCTTCGTTATGGATTAAAACTTATATAAACTTATTCAAAAATTAACATAAAATATAAATGTTAGTCAATATTATATCGGTTTGAAAGGTTTAAAATAAAAATAAAAAATAATTGGTGCGTATAGCGGAACTTTTGCGTTGAAAGCTTAAGGAAAGGGGAGTAAGCTATCCCTGTTCCATGTTGAAAGCGCTTAGAAACTGAAGGGGGAAGGAGTGCATGTCTATGGCTAAACCATGTGATGCGGCGGGGAGGAGTGCTTATTCGGGTGCCGGATTTTTTTACATGCCATGTGTAACCGGTTTACTACACTTGAAAGAAGGATCCTATGTCAACGATTAGGGACGTTGCCAAGTTGGCCGGGGTTTCGGTTGCCACCGTCTCCAGAGTTATTAATCAAAAAGGCTACATAAGCAAAGACACGGAAAAGAAGATCAAAGCTTGTATGGCCAAGTTGCAATATTCACCCAGTTCAGTTGCCCGGGGCCTGGCAGGCAAGAAAACAGATACCATTGCACTGCTTATTCCCGATATCACCAATCCGTTTTTTCCCGAAATCGCCAGAGCGGTGGAGGATACGGCAAGCAGTTATGGGATAACCACCCTTTTGGGAAATTGTGATGAAAACGGAGTTAAGGAGCTTCGTTATCTCGATATTCTCAAGAAACGCTATGTCGATGGCATCATATTTGCCGAGCATGGTCTTACATGGAATGAAATTCACGGCATACTGGGTTCCGGGATGCCTATTGTATCTCTTGATCGCGCTGCGCTTTCCGAAGAGGTTTCCTCTGTTCGGGTGAACCATTATCAGGGTGCCGTTCTTGCCGTCGAACATTTGCTGTCCATCGGCTGCAGAAGAATAGCGCATATAAGCGGTCCGAATCACCTTATTACTTCCGCCAACCGGAATCGCGGTTATACCGATACCTTGCGAAACGCCGGATGCTTTGATCCTGATCTTGTTTATGAAGGGGATTTCAGTATGGAGTGCGGGATGCGTGTAACTGAACAATTACTGAAGGAAAACGAAGGGGTAGACGGGATTTTTACCTCCAACGATCTCATGGCCGTTGGTGCATTAAAAACATTGATTCGATCGGGTATTAAAGTCCCTGAGGATGTGGCTCTTATAGGTTTTGACGGGATCAGCATGACACAGATGGTAGAGCCGGAAATCAGCACCATCGCGCAGCCGATATACGAAATCGGAAAACAAGCGGTATTTCAATTAATTCATCAAATCGAAGACCGTCATGAGCTGCCGGAGATGACCCCCCGTGTCTTGGAAACCAAGCTGATCCAAAGAGCTACAACAACAAGATTTTAATAGGGTGTAGCCTGCTTTATTGAAATAACAAAGGATATCATGAGGAGGTTCACATGCAGCGTATTATTCTGGATACGGATATCGGTACAGATGTGGATGATGCCCTGGCTTTAGCATTGGCCTTAAGGTCTCCGGAAATTGTATTGGAGGGAGTAACAACGGTTTATGGGGATGTAGATATTCGTGCGCGTCTGGTAAAAAAACTGATGCATTTAGCTAATCGCCATGATGTGTGCGTCTACAAAGGGATTGAGAAGCCGCTGCTGCAAAATCGGGAAGTGTTTTGGGCGGGACATGAAGAGCTGTTGTTATCGAATCATGAAGCCTTCGACATTGAAGACCGGCATGCCGTTGATTTTATCATTGACAAGATTATGAGCAATCCCGGCGAAATTACCCTTGTACCGATCGGGCCCCTTACCAACATTGCGGTCGCCATAATTCGTGAACCCCGAATTGTTGAGCATGTTAAGGAGATCATCCTGATGGGGGGCGTTACTCGCCTAGGGAATAACGGAATTGAATTGCCTCCGATTGAGCATAACGTGAAATGCGATCCCGAGGCGGCATCCCTTGTTTTTTCCTCCGGGGCTCCAATCGTCATGGTTGGATTGGACGTTACGATGAAGGTTCGAATCACATCAAAGGAAAAAGATGAGCTTTATGCTTCCGGAGATCCGCTAAATATCGCATTGGCCCAGTCCATTGAGAAATGGTTGCGTTTTCGGGGCAAGGATTGGACGGCGATGCATGATCCGCTGGCTGTATCTTTATTGGTTGACCGGTCCATTGTCCAAACGCAAAGAATGAACATAAGAGTAGAATACGATCACCGCCATCCTACAGGACAAACCGTCGTGGTTTTCTCTGAAGACGCCAATGTGGAGATAGGCTTGGAAGTGGATAATGAAAGGTTTATCCGATTGTTAATGGATCGGTTGCTTGCACAAAATTGAAAATAGGGGAGAAAAAGAAATGAAAAAAATCGTATCTGTACTGCTGATCGCTATGTTGGCATTTACTGCAATCGCCGGCTGCTCTTCGGGTAACCAGCCGGTGCCGGAAGCTAAAACGCCAGACAACACAGGTTCGGATAAGCAAGCAAAAACGGAAATCACGATCATGGTTCTCGGCGAATGGCTCAAAGATCTTCAGGTGCTTGTAGGAAAATTCGAAGAAGCAAATCCCGACATCAAAGTGAGTGTGGTTTCGTTGCCGTTCCGGCAACTATTCGAAGGAATCGAGGTACAGATGAATTCGAAGAAACCTACCTTTGATTTATTTACAGTAGATGGTCCTCTGGTTGCGAACTACACGGCCAAGGGCTTCCTGGAACCGTTAGACAGCTATATTACCGCCGAACAAAAAGGAAAGCTGATCGACTCCTCTGTGCAGTTAGGGACGTTTAACGGCAAGTTCATGGCATCCCCGTTAAATACTTCCAGTCAGCTGTTATACTACAACAAAGACATTCTCACGGCCAAAGGAGTTACACCGCCTTCAAGCGACCCGAAAGAACGTTGGACATGGGAAAAATTAGTGGAAGAAGGAAAGAAACTGACCTATGACAGCAACGGAGACGGGCAAACGGATGTATTCGGTTTTAGTTTCCAGCAAATTGGCCGCCCTTATCAGGTATTGCCTTTGGCGCACAGCTTAGGGGCGAAAGTCATCAGCGACAACGGCATCCAAGCAAGCGGGTTTACGAACTCTCCAGAGATGGTTCAGGCAAGCAAATTTTACTTTGACTTATTCAATACGTGGAAGATTAGTCCCAAAATTAGCCCCGATGTGTCCATCGATTACTTTGCAACAGGTAAAGTGGCGATGTTTGTTGGAGGAACGGCGTTATTGAAGCAGCTTCAAGATAAAGGTCTTTCTTTCGGTTATGCGCCTATTCCTTATTTCGACGGGCAAAAACCGGCAACGCCGACCGGAAGCTGGCATTTAGGCATTTCCCAATTCTCCACCAAGAAAGAAGCCGCTGCCAAGTTCATCCAGTATGCGACAGTCGGGGAAGGATCGAAAGTTTGGTTCGAGCAGCGTAATGAAATTCCGGCTAACAAGGAATTGCTGGATGCCATCGACAAGGAAGCTAAATTCAACGAATTCCCGGCAAGCGGATTAAGACTGGCTGCTTATGAAGCAAAAAATACGTCGGTTTCACGACCATCTACGCCAGGCTATCTGGAATGGGAATCTTTGCTGAACAAGGCATATGAGGATATAAAAAATGGCTCGGAACCCAAAAGCGCACTCGATAATGCCGCTGATCAGATTGACCGCCAACTCAAGAAATATGAAACCATAGCCAAATAATTTCTTTCATGACCTGTAACGTATAAGGAGGGCGTTTCTATATGACAAATGTCCCTCCTTTTATCTTAACTAGCAGACCATAGGGTGGTGAGTCAGAATGAAGGATAGAGCCTATGTACCGTATGCGTTTTTATTTCCGGCGCTTTTGGGGATTTTAATATTTAAACTTCTGCCGATCGCCGAAGGACTGAAGGAGAGTTTGTATGCCTCATCCTTTCTGGCAGGCGAGAAAATATTCACAGGATTAAAAAATTATGGGGATCTTCTAACTGACCCTGTGTTCTGGAATTCGGTGAAAATTACCCTGTTGATGAATGTCGTCATCAATCCTTTGCAGATTGTTCTCGCTTTATTTCTTGCGATACTTTTGAATTATCATTTGCGAGGCATAGGTTTTTTCCGCTCTATTCACTATATTCCGATAGCCGTTTCGCTGCCCATTGCATGTGTGCTCTGGAGCTTGATGATGAATCAGGAACAGGGCATTCTTAACTCGCTGCTTATAGCGGTAGGCCTGGAGCCGCAACCCTTTCTAGGAAGTCAGGATCAAGCGCTGTGGGCGATCATAGCGATTGCTACCTGGAGAGGCGTAGGGTATTGGTCCATCTTTCTCCTGGCCGGATTGCAGGAAGTTCCTCTCTCGCTCTATGAAGCGGCATCGATTGACGGTGCGGGCAAGTGGAAGCGGTTCAAGCATGTCACGATTCCAATGATGAAAAGGCCGCTTATTTTTGTAACGGTAGCTGATACGGTAACAAATTTCTTACTGTTTGCTCCGATGTATATTTTGACCAAGGGCGGTCCTCAGGATAGTACCAACGTGCTGATGAATGAAAGCTTCAATAGTGCATTCATGTATTCCGATCCGGGAAGAGCCTCGGCTATTGTTATGATCCTGCTTTGCATCATATTGATTATTATTACCGCACAGTTCAAGTTATTTAAAGCGGAACATTAATGAGGGGGGATGGAAATGAAGCTTAGTCTTAAACCTGTTATATATGCCATTCATTTCCTGCTTGTCGGGATTGTCATTTTTCCGCTTTTGTTTGCTTTGGTTTCATCGTTTAGACCTTTAGACGATATCTTCCGCTATGTTTCGCCTATATCGTGGAGAACTTTTATTCCCACTTCAATGACCTTGGAAGCTTATACGAATCTTTTTCAATTAAGAGGATTCGGCCGGGTCGTATTTAATACTTTTTTCATTGCGATCGTTACCGTAATCTTTAGCATTGCGATTAACTCTATGGCCGCGTTTGCTTTCGCAAAATTTAATTTCAAAGGCAAAATCGTGATTTGGGCCTTAGTGATGTTAAGTTTTATGATTCCGTTTGAAGTGATATCGATACCGTTATACAGTTTGGTTAACAGTATGGGATGGGTGGATACGTATAAGGGTCTCATCATACCGGGCATCGCAAACGGTCTGGTTATCTTTTTGTTCCGCCAATTTTTTATGGACTTACCGGATTCTTTATTGGAATCGGCAAGAATGGAAGGGGCTTCCTGGTGGATGATCTATACGAAGATCATCATGCCGCTCTGTAAACCGGTGACGATAAGTGCAGGGCTGCTAACGTTTATTCTTCAGTGGGAATCTTTTATGTGGCCTTTAATCGTAACTCGATCAGAGGAATATAGGGTCATTCAGGTGGCCATTAGTTTGGCTACCACCGAACATGCGACTTTCTGGAATGAAATGTTTGCGGCAACCGTCCTGGCCGTGGTCGTGCCAGTCGTATTGATTTTAGTACTGCAGCGCTACTTTGTTCAGGGTGTTGCCAGTTCGGGTTCCAAGGAAAGCTAATGATCCAAGTTGAGCGAAGAGAGGAGTTGCTTTTGCAGCTGCTCCTTTTCTGTTTTTCGAGCTTATTCCAGACGAAGCTTCTTACGATCATTTTATGAATAGATCTTTCAAAATATAGTTAAAGTTATTATACTTATAAAAGATACGCAAGTTTAATTAAGTAATGTTGACGGATTTCCAAAAAAATAATACAATGATTACGGTTAGCATAAGAATAGAGGTCTAAACATGGATAAAGATTATATAACGATCGCCGAGGCTGCCAAAAAGCTGGGAGTATCGCCTGCGACACTTCGCAGATTGGAAAAAGACGGACAAGTTGAAGGCTATGGATTAAAGGTCTATTACACGCCGGGCGGTCAAAGAAGATATCAGTACAATGAAGTCAAACATGCCTATGGAACCTGGGGCCCGTTCGGAAGGATGGGATTTGGCAATAAACCGTGCATTATTGTAAGAGACTTAATTCGTTATTTCACAGACCCCACTTCTAAAGCGGGGTATGACATGGATAAGGTTATCGAACAGACTCATTTATTGTTGGAATCCGCTACCAAACTGAATATTCCGATTGTTTTTGCTGTTACCATCTATGATCCGAATAATAAAATATCGAATCTGTGGGCGAAAAAAATAGAAACCAACCTCATGTTAAAGCAGGAATCGATTTGGACGGATATTGAGCCAAGATTAGGCCATTTTCAATTCAACAAAATTATTCATAGTCCCTACATTTCTCCATTTTTCAAATCCGATTTATCCGATTGGCTGAAAGCCCAGGATATCGATACGGTTATTATCGTAGGCAACAGTACAAGCGGATGTATAAGGGTAACGGCGATTGATTCTCTTCAACATGGGTTCCATACCATTGTGCCGGAAGAAGCGGTAGCTGATCGCTCGATCACAGAGCACCAAACGGCCCTTTTGGAATTAGATGTCAAGTATGCTGATGTGATCCGGGTCGATGAAGTGCTTGAATATTTTCAAAAAGTACAAATCTAGTTTTTATAGGTAACGACAGGAAACAGGGTTGAGGATCTTCTCCTCACCCTGTTTTTTTCGTTTAAACCGTAACAGATTTGCTGGTTGTCCTTAATATCCCAGGTTTTCCGATATTTCTTTTGCGGCTTCCATGACTTTAATTTTGTAATCGTTAATTTTATAGTGTTGGAATCCTTCGGTTGTTCCCGCTATGGAGACGGCAGCCACCACTCTTCCGGTGTAGTTTCGAATAGGGGCGGCAACCGAAATCACTCCCGGGGTTAGCTCCTCGATACTAACGGCATATTTTTGTTCGCGTACTTGTTTGATATGCTCAAGAAATTTGATGGGATCGGTGATCGTATGTTCGGTAAATGGAGTTAAACCTTTTGAAATAACCATCTCCAAATATTCTTCTTTTTTATGGGCGAGTAAGACTTTGCCGGTACTCGTACAGAACGCGGGGTTTCTTTTGCCCACGTGAGGAAGTCTTAGCGGATGAGGGGATTCCATCTGTTCGATATAAATGACGTCCGCTTCTTCCAGAATGGCAACGTGTGCCGATTCCCCGGTCTGCTTAACTAATTTCATGAGCACCGGCCGGGACTCCTTCGTTAATTGCAACTGACGTTTTACAATCCCTCCTAATGATAACACGGTCAAACCCAGCTGCCATTTTTGAGATTCCGGATCTCTTCGAGCAAAGCCCTCGCTTTCAAGGGTAGCCAGCAAACGACTGACCGTACTTTTTCCTATTCCTAGCTCGACAGCCAGCTTACTGACCCTCTTTTCCGTCTCATCTTCAGAAAAACTGCGTAAAATACGTAAAGCATTTCTGACGGAAGACAGCAAGTACTCTTCGCTCGATCTTTTTCTATTCGCATCCGGTTTCATCTCAGATAACCTCCATATGCCGTTATTTGTCCCTCATAGCAGAACAAAGGCCTTACGTTTATTATACAAAATTTGTTACGGTTTCCTAGTTATTTTAGTTGATATTTATTAAAAAAAATAATTATTTTGGTGCGTATATCAGAACATTTGAGTTGTACGGAAGTGATATCGAAGTTACGATTATGACATAATAAAGCAACGAAATTTAGAGGTCATTACAGGAGGGATTAACATGTTAAGCAAGGAACAAAATGAAACGCTGACGAAAGTAGGTCCGGGAACCCCGACGGGAAGTTTGCTTCGCAGATATTGGCATCCTGTAGCAGCAAGCTCTGAATTTCCGAAGGCGGGGACGAGGAAAGTCAAGATTTTAGGAGAGGATCTGGTCTTGTATCGCGACCGGTCCGGGAAGCTGGGGCTTGTTCAGGAACGCTGTCCGCATCGAGGGGTTTCGCTTGAATACGGAATACCGGAAAACGATGGCCTTCGTTGTCAATACCATGGCTGGTGTTTTAATCGTGAAGGCGCTTGCACGGAACAGCCGAATGAACCTGAAGAAAGTACCTTTAAAAACCGGATTAAAATCAAATCTTATCGTGTCGAGGAGCTAGGGGGACTTATTTTCGCTTATTTAGGTCCGGAGCCTGCTCCGCTGTTGCCCCGATATGACTTATTTCTTCGAGATAATGTAATCCGGACTATCGGATATGCCATTGTACCGTGCAATTGGCTGCAAATTATGGAGAACTCGCTTGACCCCATTCATTTGGAGTGGCTGCATGGTCACTACTTTGAGTATGTTTTTGAACAGCAGGACCGTCCGGTGAGCGAGTGGCCTATTACGAAGCACCATATTAAAATCGGTTTTGATGAATTTGAATACGGCATTATTAAGAAGAGAGTGTTGGTAGGACAGACAGAGGAATGCGAAGACTGGCGTGTAGGCCATCCCGTGGTTTTCCCTAATATGCTCCGTGTAGGAGACAGCGGGGCGCATTCGTTCCAAATTCGTGTTCCTATGGACGATAACCATACGTATCATATTTGGTACACCTGTTATGTGCCGAAAGAGGGAGTAAAAATTCCGGAAAATTACCCGATTTCCCTGTATGAATGCCCGATCAAGGATGAATCCGGAAAGTTTATTACGGATTATATTGACGGTCAAGATATGATGGCTTGGATCACACAAGGAGAAATTGCCGACCGGACAGCTGAACGACTGGGTACTTCGGACAAAGGGATTATCATGTACCGGCAAATGCTGCTGAAGGAGCTGGCCAAAATCGAAAGAGGTGAAGATCCGCTGTGCACGTTTAGGGACCCGGAGAAAAATCAAATCATTGAACTGCCTCAAGAAGAGGATAAATTTAGTGAGGGCGCCCTGCTGACCAATGTATCGAAAAACTGGAATACCAGATATGCAGCCAATATTGATGAAATCATAGAAATTTGCAGAAACGGGAATATTCCTTCGAAGTATGTCATGGTCTAAAAAAATTTGAAGGATAATCAGGCTCCCAGGCTCCTTCTTCATAATTCATGAATGGGAAGGGGCCTGATTTTTTGTTGCCGCTACCTATTGGGTCGAAAGGGGAAACGACATGAAGATCAAGTGTTGTCCGAGTTGCGGAGAATCTTTGCTGCATCCGCGCAGTTTGCTAAATGAATTTTGGATTTCAACGGATACGGCTTATTTTTGCTGGTGCAGCTTCTGTTCATGGCGTGGTGAGATTATTGAGGTCACCCGAGTAACGGCGCCGGAAGCAGGATGACGGAATGATGGAGAGGAGGTTGGCATGCAATGAGTGATTTGTTGCAAGATATTCGCGAAAAGATTGCCCTGTCCTGCCGAATTTTGGCTATGGAGGGCTTGGTGGATGGGATTCTGGGGCATGTCAGTGTGCGCATACCGGGAACAGATGAGATGTTTATCCGTTGCAGGGGCGAAGAAGAGAACGGTGTGCGTTACACCCGGTCAGATGCTATTCGGCGTGTCGATTTTGACGGAAACGGTGCGGATCTTGAAGGGAAGTACGATGTGCCCAAAGAACTCCCTATTCATGGGGAAATGTATAAATTACGACCGGAGGTCGGTTGTGTTATTCATGCACACCCGCCGGATGCCTTGATTTGCGGGATTACCGATTTGGAGTTTCGGCCTGTTTTCGGTGCGTTTAATATTCCGGCCATGCGCATGGCTCTTGAAGGAATACCCGTATTTCCGCGTTCCTGTCTGATTACCCGCCAGGAGCTCGCCCATTACATGATGCAAGCGATGGGGGATAAGAACATCTGTTTAATGAAAGGACACGGTATTACCGTAACGGGGAAGACGGTAGAGGAAGCTACCGTTCGTGCCTTGAATTTTAATATTCTGGCCAAGGTTACGCTTCAGGTGGCTCAAACGGGAAGAGAAGCTGCACCGATATCCCAGGAGGATATGAACGAGCTTCCTGATCTGGGAACTACGTTTAATGACCAGTGGGGATGGCGTTATTACGTGAAAAAACTCCACGAGGAAGAGAAAAGGTGAATATATGGCTCATTTACAAAGAAAGGAATCACCTGTATTAAGAATAGGGATTGCCGGTCTTGGTATTGCCGGCAGCTCCATAATCCCCGCGTTTCTTAAGCATCCGAATGTGCAGCTTTCGGCAGCGGCAACCCGAAGTAAGGAACGGAGAGAGAAATTTGCGAGTGATTATCAAGCGGAAACCTTTCACAGTATAGAGGAGTTGTGTCAAAGTTCGTCGGTGGACGCTATTTATATCGCGACTCCTACCGAGCTTCATACCGAGCACGTCCTGCTGGCGGCCGAAAATAAGAAGCACATTATCGTAGAGAAGCCGATGGCGATCACGCTTGAGGATGCAGACAAAATGATTGAGGCGGCTGAAAAGAACGGAGTCGTCATGATCGTGGGGCACTCTCACAGCTTCGAACCCCCTATCCGCAAAATAAGGGAAATCGTTAGAAGCGGAGAGCTGGGAGAGGTGCGCATGATTCACAATTGGTACTTCAATGACTGGATCTATAGACCCCGGACTCCAGAAGAATTGGATACGCAGTTGGGGGGAGGCGTAACCTTCCGGCAAGGCTCGCATCAATTTGATATTATACGGCTTATTGGAGGCGGATTGATCAGGAGTGTCCGGGC
The DNA here is from genome assembly GCF_055379675.1 of Paenibacillus sp. JCM 9796. Lineage (NCBI taxonomy): Bacteria > Bacillati > Bacillota > Bacilli > Caryophanales > Paenibacillaceae > Paenibacillus > Paenibacillus sp. JCM 9796. The sequence continues at coordinate 832,612 of NZ_AP043723.1, read as the reverse complement.
CATGACGGGAGTATGGGACCTGACGCGGCCGACAGAGGGGAGCCATACTGTTTTTCTGGAGTTTGAAAGCGGGGCAGCAGCCACTGCTGTCTATAACGGCTATGATCACTTTCATTCTACGGAGCTTACTTATGGGATTAGTGAGGGAGGGCCAGTCGTTTCCACGGATGTGTATGCCAAGTCTCGCAGAACAATCGATCAAGTGGGCCGCATAGAAGAAAGCCAGATTAAAAGTCTGGCGGGCTACGGGGGATCGAGAGCTAAACAGTACGACCATGCGGAAAATCATCATCCGTTCTTTGGATTGACGGTTGTAAGCTGCGAAAAAGGTGATATTCGTCAATCTCCTAATGGATTATACGTTTATGGGGAAGACAAGCGGTATGAAATAGCGCTTCCTGCTGCGGCTACAGGACGCGATGCGGTGATCGCGGAGCTTTATGATGCGGTTTACAACGATCGTCCTCCGGTGCATGACGGCCGATGGGCTAAAGCGAATTTGGAGGTTTGCTTAGCCGTGCTGGAATCTTCCAAACAGCGCAAGGAAATTTATTTGAACTATCAAACGGCGGTCACGGATTAATTCATTCTAAATATATGAACCGACAATGAGGAGAAGAGAAGATGTTCCTGAACAAAAATAAGCTGCATCAACAAATTCGAGACTGGTTGGAGGAAGATGTTGGACCAGGTGACGTGACCTCCTGGGTAACGGTCCCTGAAGATTTGACCGGAACTGGAATTATTCACGCCAAAGGGGAAGGAATCTTGGCGGGAATCCCCGTTCTTCAAGCTGTTTTTTCAGTCGTTGATCCCAGTGTCGTCATCCAGACAAGGATTAGCGACGGTGAGGTTCTTACGAAGGGAACGATTATAGCGGAATTATCCGGTAATATCCGTTCTATACTAACGGGTGAACGTATTGCCCTTAATTTGCTGCAGCGCTTATCCGGTATTGCTACCAAAACAAACCGTCTCGTTCTGGCAGCGAGGCCCTATAACGCTAATGTCAGGGTTGTTGAAGCGAGAAAAACAACACCCGGACTTCGTATGCTGGAGAAGTATGCGGTGCGTGTGGGGGGAGGAAATTCGCATCGCTATGGATTATTTGATGCGGTTTTGATTAAAGACAATCATATTAAAGCTGCCGGGGGATTAAAGCAGGCTGTGGAATCCGCTCGAGCCGGAATTCCTCATACCATGAAAATTGAAGTGGAAGTTGAATCCATTACGCAAGTGGAGGAGGCCCTGGAGGCGAAAGCCGATATTATTATGTTCGATAACATGCCGCTTGACACGATGAGGCATGCGATCGCGCTGATTGGAGATCAAGCCATTACCGAGGCATCCGGGGGAATCACCATCGATAATATAGCGGAAGTTGCCGGATTGGGAGTTAACGTCATTTCTATGGGAAGCTTGACCTACTCCGTAAATAATGTCGATATTAGTCTTGATTTGTTTAATAAAAAATAAATATTGCTTAGAACAGCCGCTTTCTTCAGAGAGTGGCTGTTTTGTGTTGCGCCGGGATAGGCGTACACGAAAAACGGATATAAGTTATGTAAATTTATTAAAGTTATTTAACAATACAGAAAAATATAAGTTTGAATAAGTTTTTATTGACGTATTTTTTAATAAATATTACAATCATTATATTGAAAGCGTTTTATTGTGGGGAGCGATTGTTTATCAATGGCCTCATATGAACGTATATACCAAAGGAAGAGGTGTCTAAAGATGTCTAGTAAAAAAAGTATTATCAGCTTCATTTCGCTCTTGGCCATGACAAGTCTCATCAGTGCCTGTTCGGGCAATCCAAGCGGTACGGGTTCCACGCCCTCATCGGAAAAATCAGTTGTGCTCAAAGGGGTTACCGCCTGGGAAGAAAATAATATTCATAGTGCAGGATTCGGCATGTTTCAGAAAAAAATCGAGGAGCAAAGCAATGGCCGAATTAAAGTGCAGTATGCAGGAGGTCCCGAATCGATCCCGGCCTTTAATCAGGGAGATGCGGTACGTACGGGGGTCGTAGATTTTTCCGTTCTTTCTACAGCTTATTATCAGAACCAGGTGCCGGAAGCCGTAGTTACCAATTATAGCGAACTGTCTGTCGAAGATGAATGGAAGAACGGCAGCATGGCTTTCCTGAATGAAATACATAATAAAAAATTAAATGCCCAATTCATAGGAAGATCCAGCGGGATGAGCTACAGTCTATATACGAAAAAGCCGATTACCAGTATCGACGATCTTAAAGGCAAACGATTCCGGACATCGCCTGTCTATGTGCCGTTTATTAAAGCATTAGGTGCAGAGGCTGTGATCATGCCGGCAGGAGAAATCTATACGGCAATCGAGCGGGGGGTCATTGACGGCGTAGCTTGGCCCAAGGGTGGAGTCACAGATTTGGGGCTGCAAAAACAAATTAAATATCAAATATCACCCAGCTACTGGAAAGTCGATACTTCTATGATCATGAATCTGGACAGATGGAAGCAGCTGTCTAAAGAAGACCAGGATTTGATTAATAAGGTAGCCCGTGAAGTCGAGAAAGAACTTCCCCTATTCATTGAAAAATTTATTGAAGACGAGCAGAAAAAGTTGAAAGAAGCCGGGATTCAGGAAGTTAAGCTGCCGGAAGAGGAATACTTGAAAATTGCCAATGATTCGGCTTGGAAGTGGGTAGAGACGAATTTGCCGGAGAACGGAAAGAAATTAGAGGAATTGTTCAGAAAGAAATAGGAGGGAGATCCTTGTGAAATTCCGCAAGATGGTTCACCAGTTTGACCGGGCATTGTCACAAATTGAAGTCGTTTTTATGGCGATAGCCGCCATTTTATTGTTTGTGATGATCTTTACGGTCTGTTTTAGCGTGGTCGGCCGTTATTTTTTAGGAATACCGGCTGCATGGACGGTGGAGTTGAGTGAATATATTATGGTTTTTCTAGCTTTTTTATCGGCCTCATGGGTGCTCCGCAAGGATGGGCATGTTCGTTTGGACCTGCTCCTGAATACACTCAGTCCTAGTAAGCAATTGCTTTTTAATCGAATTACGGCCATTATTGCAGCTATTGCCTGCGGCTTATTTTTCTGGTTTAGCTTGAAAGCCACCATTGACAATTATCAAAGGGATGTCATTTCTTATAACATTTTGAACACTCCGAAATATTTGGTTTTGTTGCCTATTCCATTAGGCAGTCTGCTTTTAACTCTCAGATATATTCGAAACATTTTGAGTGATTTTAAAATTTGATTAGAACAGCGAAGAAGGTGATCTAAATGGAGTGGTGGTTGTTTCTTATTTGTTTCTTTGGGTTGCTCATGGTATTCATGTTTATGGGGATGCCGGTGGCATTTTCATTCTTGGCGGTAAACTTTATTTTTATCACCTATGTCATGGGCTTTAAGCCCGGAATGAATCAAATTGTATTAAGCGCTTACGATTCGTTGGCCAAGTTTCCGTTAACAACCATACCGCTCTTTGTCATCATGGGGGAATTGCTGCTGCATTCGGGACTGGTCGTGAAAACCTTGGATGTTTTATCCAAATGGTTAGGGCGTATACCTGGACGGTTAAGCGTGCTTTCCATTATCAGCGGATCTTTTTTTGCCGCTCTAAGCGGATCAAGCATCGCTAATACTTCCATGCTGGGAACCGTATTGGCACCAGACATGCGAAACCGGGGTTATCATAACTCCATGGTCCTTGGACCCATCATGGCCTCGGGAAGTCTGGCTGTCATCATGCCGCACAGTAGTCTGGCTGTCCTGCTGGGGAGTATCGGCAAGGTATCGATTGGCGATTTGTTGATAGCCACCGTTGTCCCGGGAGTTTTGATGACCGCGATTTTCGTTGTGTACATCATGATCAGGTGCGCCAAAAACCCTTCCCTGGCCCCGGCTTATCCCATTGAAGAGAGCAGCTGGTCCGATCGGATCCGTTCGCTAACATTCGGGGTCATGCCTACTGCGCTTTTGATTCTTGCAACCGTACTTTTGATTTTCTTTGGTATCGCTACGCCTACCGAATCAGCCGCATTGGGAGCGTTTGGCGCTTTGCTGCTCGTGATCATGTACAGGGCGCTGACGTGGGAAGTGTTATTAAAGTCCATTAAGGGAACATTGGAAATTTCAGGAATGATCCTGATTATTATCGCTGCTTCCTCTGCGTTTACACAGCTGCTGGCTTTTACGGGAGCAAGCCGGGGATTATTGAATATGGCTCTGGGGCTTGAAATTCCGTCTCTATTGATTATTGTCATTATGCTTCTGATCGTCGTTTTCCTGGATAGCTGTATCGATCCGATATCGATCATGATGATCACCCTTCCGGTTTACATTCCCATGGTCATCGCTTTAGACTACGATCCGATTTGGTTTGGTATTATGATGCTTATTTGTTTGGATCTGGGCAATTTAACCCCGCCTTTCGGTCTGCTGCTGTTTGTTATGAAAGGGGTTTCGCCGCCTGAAGTGACCATGAAGGAAATTACGCTAAGTGCAGTTCCCTTTGTCTCGCTGAAAGTCATGCTGATCATATTGATTATGATGATTCCGGAGATCGCGACGATGCTTCCGAGCTTAGGGAAATAAATGGTTGAAAATGAAATAAGAGTATGTTAAAAAATTAAATAAATCTTATCAAACTTGTTATAAAAGTTAAATTATTAAAATAAATATATAAGTTTAAGTAAGTTTTGTTGACAATATTTTCATCTGCTACTACAATTGAATCATGAAAACGTTTTTAAACTGGGAGGTTATGTCATTTGAAGCTTAAAGGAAAAGTTGCGATTGTCACGGGTGGAGGGCAAGGCATCGGGAGAGCATTTTCCATGCGCTTGGCACAAGAAGGAGCTAAAGTTATTGTCGCCGACATTAATAAAGTAAATGCAAGTCATGTTGAAGAAGAGATTAAACGCGGCGGTCTGGAAGCCAAAGCGGTTTTTGTGGATGTCTCCAATGAACAAAGCACGCTTGATATGGCCAACGAAACGGTGGAGACCTATGGAAAGATAGATATTTTAGTCAATAATGCGGCGATTTTTTCAACGATAAAAATGAAAAAAATGGAGGAAATTACCGGGGGAGAATGGGATGCCATGATGAATGTAAATTTAAAAGGCGTCTTTTTATGCTCCAAAGCTGTTGTGCCGGTGATGAAAAAACAAAATAGCGGAAGGATCATTAATATTTCCTCAGCTGCGGTCTATCTGGGACGGACGGATTATATCCATTATGTTGCATCGAAGGCAGGCGTATTGGGATTCAGCGGATCTTTGGCCAGAGAAGTTGGCGAGTACAACATTACGGTAAATTCCATTACACCGGGACCTACCTATACGGAAATTCCGCGCGAAACGGTGAATGACGACCAAAAACAGCGCATGTTAAACATGCAATCGTTGAAACGATTGCAAGTACCGGACGATCTGGCGGGAACCGTTGTATTCTTGAGCTCGGACGATTCCTCGTTTATTACGGGTCAAGTTTTCAACATCGATGGCGGTATGAATATTCGTATTTAAATGAGCGTTTTACGAGAGGAGCAGGGACCGTTGATTGAGACAAATAAATCTTTAGAGGATTGGGAGAAGCTCAAGAGATCGATGCTGGATAAAGATTGGAATATGCTGATCGGAGGGCAACTGGTTAAGGCGCAAAACGGCGAAACCTATGAAACGGTTAATCCTGCAAATGGGGAAGCCTTGGCGAAAGTACCGTTCGCCCAACAAAATGACGTTGAACATGCGGTTAAAGCTGCAAAACAGGCGTTCGAAACCTGGAAGCATGTACCGCCGATCGAACGTGGCAGGCTGATCCGTAAACTTGCCGATGAATTCCAGAAGAGAGCCGATGAGTTTGCAGTGCTTGACTCGGTAGATAGCGGAAATCCGGTTACGGCTATGCGCGGTGATGTATTTGCTTCCGCCTCCATGATGGAATACATGAGCGGATTGGCAAGCGAAATGAAAGGGGACACGTTCCCCTCCAGCCAAAATTGGCATTTGACGCGCAGGGAGCCGTATGGCGTGATTGGAAGGATCATTCCATACAACCATCCGATTATGTTCACGGCCACTAAAATCGTAGGTCCTTTAATTGCAGGAAATACGGTCGTGCTTAAAGCTCCGGATCAATGCCCGCTTTCATCCTTGCTTTTTGGGGAATTATGTCAGCAAATTTTGCCTCCGGGTACCGTAAATATTGTTAGTGGCGATGGCCGGACGACGGGCGACGCCATTGTACGTCACCCGGATATTAAAAGAATCGGGTTGATCGGCAGCGTTGAAACTGGAAAAACCATTCTCAAATCATCTGCAGAAGTTGGAATCAAGCATATATCGCTCGAGTTGGGCGGTAAAAATGCAATGATTGTATTCCCGGACGTTGATTTGGAAAGTGCGGCTAAAGCGGCGGTAAAGGGCATGAATTTTACATGGTGTCAAGGGCAATCCTGCGGATCGACATCAAGGCTATTCGTGCATGAGGATATATACGACCAATTTTTACCGAAATTGAAGCATTATGTAGAGCAAATTAAAATCGGAAATCCGCTGGATCCTGAAACCGAAATGGGATGTTTGGTTTCCCGGAATCAGTACGATAAGGTTGTTTCTTATATCGATGCCGGACATCAACAAGGAGCCCGTCTTCTCATCGGGGGGAAAAGAGCCGAGGGAGATACCTTTGATAAAGGCCTGTTTATTTTGCCTACCGTATTTGAAGATGTAAATGAAAAGATGAGCATCTTCAATGAAGAAATATTCGGCCCCGTCCTCTCGGTGATCAAGTGGAATAATGTCGAAGATGCAGTTCGACAAATCAACAGTGTCCCTTATGGATTAACCGGTTCGATATGGACCCACGATATTCAAACCGCGCTCCGCATGGCGGAGAACATAGAATCCGGTTTCCTCTGGATAAACGGCAGTTCCTCCCATTACCTGGGGGTTCCGTATCAAGGTTACAAAAACAGCAGTATCGGTTCCGAGGAAGGCCTGGATGAAATATTGAGCTATACTCAGGTGAAAACGGTTAATATTGTGATGGAATAATGTGCTTCATGCTGCATGCTTAATCATATTCATTCAAATTTAGAAAGGAGAATGAAAATGGAAGTGGAAGAGTATATTGTTGCAGTGGATACGGGGGGGACGTTTACCGACTGTGTCATCGTGAATAGTAAGGGGCAGGTTACCGTCGGTAAAAGTCATTCGACCCCGCCGGATTTTTCGGAGGGGGTTCTCGAATCCGTTCGGGTCACGGCAGAAAAAATCGGATTGACGCTGGAGCAATTGCTGCCTCGTACGATACAGTTCATCCATGGTACAACGGTAACGACGAACGCTATGGTGGAAAGAAGAGGGGTCAAGGTCGGATTTCTAACCACAGTCGGGCATAAAGACGTTTTACATATGATGAGAATTATGGGCAGAACGGCAGGCATGCCGGTTCATCAGCTTCAATTATCCAAAACAAGCAAGCCTGAGGCCATTGTTCCCAAGCAGTTAATAGAAGAAGTTTACGAGCGCGTTGATTACAAGGGAAACGTGATAGCGCCGCTTGATCTCGAACATTCCCGTAAAGCTATACAGCGTCTTTTAGATCAAGATGTGAAAGCGATTGCAATATCCCTTCTCTGGTCCTTTAAAAACCCCGAGCATGAACAAATATTAAAGAAGCTTGTTAAAGAACTGGCTCCGGAAATGACGGTTTCCTTATCCAGTGAAATTGTACCTAAAATTGGCGAATATGAACGGAGCGCAACGACCGTTATTAACAGTTATACGTCACCCTTGTTGTCCGGATACGTGAATAAGCTTTATGAAGGGTTAAGCTCCAAAGGTTTAAAAACCCAGCTTCTAATTATGCAGTCCATCGGCGGTTTAATGCCGGCAAACGAAGCTGAGCGGTTGTCCGTTACGACTTTGATGTCCGGCCCCGCTGGCGGTGTAATGGGCGCCAAGTTTCTCGGCAATAAATATGGCCATGCCAACGTGATTTGTACGGATGTAGGCGGCACGACCTTTGACGTAGGGCTGGTCGTGAACGGGGAGCCGGTCATTTCGTCAACGACCGAGATGAATCAATATACGCTTTCTTTGCCTATGATCGACATTGTTTCCATTGGTGCGGGCGGAGGCAGTATTGCTAAGGTAGATGTCGGGTCAACATTGCTTGTTGGTCCGGATAGCGCGGGGGCTAGACCAGGTCCGGTTTGCTATGGCAAAGGCGGAACGGAGCCTACCGTTACGGATGCGGATGTTGTCCTGGGATTCATTGATCCTGACTATTTCCTGGATGGAAAAGTAAAGCTGTACAAAGATAAAGCCGTTGAGGCCATAAGGGAAAAAATTGCGATACCGCTTGGCCTGTCCGTAGAGGACGCAGCTGCCGGTATTGTAGAAATCGCGAATTCCCATATGGCGGATCTCATTCGAAAAATGTCAATTGAACGCGGATACGACCCAAGGGATTTCATCATTTATCTCTATGGCGGAGCGGGACCTACGCATGGCACGGCATACGGCCGGGATCTTGGCGTAAAAGAAATGATCGTGCCTTTGGGTGAAACCGCCGCCGTATATTCCGCTTTCGGTATATCCAGCTCCGACATTTCACACGTCTATGAAATATCCGACCCGGCCGTAGCACCTTGGAACGTTAAACAAGTCCAAGATAATTTCCTCTATTTGGAGGATAAGGCGATAACCCAATTGTTGGAAGAGAATGTTAAGAACGAACATATCCGTTTAGACCGCTGGGTGGAAATGCGTTATAAGGGGCAAGTTCATCAAGTGGATGTGCCGTTTCCAAGCGGCGCCATTCATGAGCAAGCATTGTCGCAAGTGGTTGTAGAATTTGAATCCCGTTACGAGACCTTGTATGGAAAAGGCTCTGCCTTTAAAGAGGGCGGCATTGAACTCGTGAGTTACCGGGTTAATGCCTATGGAAAACTTCCGAAGCCGTCGCTTGAAGCTAAAACAGCGAATGAGGCTGAGCAGCAGCTCGTAATAACCAACCGTTCTGTTTACTGGAAGGAATTAGGCGGATACAGGGATACAACCATATATCGCGGTAACCTTGCAAGTTATAAGGATTTGATTGCAGGTCCGTCTGTAATCGAACTTCCTACTACGACCATTCCCGTCTATCCAGGCCAAACTGTTCAAGTCGATTCGTTAGGCAGCCTCATTATTCATAATTCGGTTGAATGAAGTTGTTCAAATAACAGAACGGCAAGGAGGGTATGCAATGTCAAAATTCACCATGGATTTCAAAAAAGCATCTGACTTGAAAATTTCTGCGAAAACCCCGATTTATGAAAAACAAAGCGCCCATGAGGTTGATCCGATTACCTACCAGGTTGTTTTTCATAAACTGTGGCAAATCGCCGATGAACAGGAAAAAACGATCCAGAAAATTTCCGGCTCGCCGATTGCCACCGATGCACACGATTTTAACGTGATGATTTCCGACAGCTACGGTGAAATTGTTGTACTTGGCACAGGTGTCGTCATGCTAGGCAGTGTTATGGATTCCGTTGTCAAATGGATTTTAGAGAACCGCTCGGAAAATCCGGGAATTGAAGACGGAGACATTTTCCTTTGCAACGATCCTTGGGTCGGGGCGCTCCATCAAAATGACATGGCTATGATCGCTCCCATTTTCGTGGATGGCAAATTATTCGCTTGGACCGGTTCGACGATCCACCAAGTCGATGTAGGCGGGGTTAATCCGGGAAGTTTCTGTATCGACGCCAATGATTTATATGCGGAAGGTCAACCTTGGCCACCGATCAAAATCGTTAAAAAAGGGGAGATTCAGTCCGATATCGAAGATTTATGGATGCGGCAAACACGCGCCCCTGCGCTGTTGGCCATTGACTTGCGGGCCCATATCGCTTCCATTAACATTGTAAAATCCCGTTTGCTGAAGCTGGTTGAACGCTACGGCGCAGATACGGTGAAGAGCGTTATGGAGAAGTCGTTGGATTATGCGGAACTTCGTCTTCGCAATCGGTTAAAGGAATTACCGGATGGCACATTCAGGCATGTGGATTTTCACGATGTAGCGCAGAAGGGCGATCGCGGTGTGTATAAGATTGCTCTAACGATGACGAAAGATAATGACCGATTGATATTCGATTTTTCGGAAACCGATCCTCAAATAGGAGTCATTAACGCTACACTGATTTCTGGCACGGCCGGAGCGGTCCTGCAGGCGGTTCTGCAGCTTTTGTGCAATGATATCCCTTGGTCTGTGGGCGGAATTAAGCGCGTGTTTACGGTGGAAGCCAAACCGGGCACCATCCTGAGTGCGCAGCATCCTGCCGGGGTTAGCATGGGGGCGACAGGCTCAGCTTGGCTGGCCGGAAACTGTGCGAATATTACGATTTCCAAGCTGCTGATGGGGCATCCGGAGCATAAAGACAGACTGGTAGCCGGAACAGCGGGATCTTGGGTTACGGTTATACCGATGGGCCTTGATCAATACGGCAACCCGTTCTTGACCATGATTATGGATGCCATGGCAGGCGGATTTGGAGCACGCAGTTTCGGCGACGGTGTAGATACGGGAGGTTTACTCTGCACACCAAGCGGACAGTGTCCAAACGTGGAGAGCAATGAGCTGTTCTTCCCCATTCTTTATTTGTACCGGCGGGAAAAAACGGACTCCGGCGGCCCGGGGAAATATCGGGGCGGCCTGGGTGCGGAGCTTTGCTGGATTCCGCATGACACGGAACAAATGTTACTGACCGTCAGTTCATTCGGTGCAGCCATTCCGAATTCCGCCGGAATTTCGGGCGGGTATCCTTCGAATACCGTACAAGTTAAAATGATGCGTGATACGAATATTCACCAGCTGCTAAGTCAAAGTTTGATTCCGCAAGATTTTGCGGAGATGGAAGGGAAACTGGAAATCTGGCAGCCTAAAACAGATGCGGTTCAACAAAAAAACGATGTGTTCTACTTTTGCTTCCAGGGCGGCGGGGGCTACGGCGATCCTTTGGACCGGGAACCGGACAAAGTTCGCGAGGATGTTCTGGAAAACAGAGTCAGTCAGCAGGTTGCCTATGATGTGTATGGTGTGCTGCTTGATGGAAACGGAAAACTGGATGAACCGGCAACGGAAGAGCGCCGTCAACAAATTCGCCAAGCAAGACTGGCTTGATAGGGAAAGGGGACGATCAAACATGGCCTTGATTTTAAGCGAATATTTGCAAGTAACGAATGAGGGTAACCGGCATATCCAATGTCGCAAATGCGCCCACAATATCAGTTCTGTTGATAAAAACTATAAGCTTTACACGGTGATGAAAGAAGAATCGGTTCAAACGGCAAATCCCCAAAATGTCGATTCCCGTCAATATGTGGATAAGGATATGGTTTTTCGCCGGTTTTTTTGCCCCAATTGCGCGACCCAATTAGAAACGGAAGTGAATGTGAAGGGAGAACCCCCCGTCTGGGATATCCACATTAAAATCTGAAAACCGAAGAGACGCATCGCTTTCTGGCAATCAGAAGGGCTGTCCCAAAGTAAGCGTCAACAAAGAGTCATAGAGCTCGCATGCTATGTCTGTAGCAATATATTCAACTTTTGGCGGGATCGTTGGATAGACTATTCGAACAATCAATCCATCGCGCTCCAAGTTGAATGTTCCAACAACTTCCGCGAAAAGCTGGGTTACCGGACCGAAGAAAAGCTGCGGAAATTTTGTACAACTATGCGATATGCGAGAACGGCAAGTTTGCCTATGTGCACAAATTCAAGGCAGCGCTGCTTTATTGGTCGCCGGAGAAGCGCTTGTTTCCAAAGCTGGGAGAGACGCAATGAATGAACCCGGAGTATGGGAATATAAAGAAAATATTCTAATATATCGCTTTTGCACTTTATCAAGTGAAGTTCCTATGCTACAATTTTAACATTCCGATGGGAACAGTCGAAAATGAAGCGAAGAGGTGTTTAACCTATGACGCAAAGGGATGAATCGATCGTTCATGAACGTTTTACGCTGCCGGCCGGTCAGCTCGATACCGGAGAGCCGCTGTATATTCGCGGGGACGTCAGGCTGGCGGCAGGGGGACAGACGGCACCGAAGCCGGTCCTGCTGATATGCCACGGCTTCAAAGGATTTAAGGACTGGGGATTCTTCCCTTACGCCGCCTCGCGGTTCGCGGAACGCAATTACTATGTCGTTACGTTTAATTTCTCGTGCAATGGCGTGAACGAGACCGATTTCGATGAGCTGGATAAATTCGCAGTCAACACGTACTCCAGGGAGCAAGCCGATCTGGAGACGCTGCTTCAGGCGCTGCGGGAGAGGAAGCTGCCGCTGGCCGATCATGCTGACTTGCAGCGCCTGATACTGCTCGGCCATAGCAAGGGTGGAGGGACAAGCATTATTTTTGCAGCCGAGCACCCGGAGGTCCAAGCGGTGGTCACCTGGAACGGCATCGGGAAAACCGATTTGTTCGACGACGCGTTCAAAGCACAAATTGCCGAGCAAAGCGTAGCGTACGTCGCCAATGTCAGAACGAAGCAGGAAATGCCGATACGTGCGTCCTTCTATGAGGACCTGCGGGCGAACGGCGATCGCTTCGACATTGCCCAAAGATTGGCAGGCCTCCACATTCCGGTGCTTCAAGTGCAGGGTGATCAGGACTCCCCCCGTCTCAAGGCCGGGTTCGAGCTGCTGCGTTCGGCGGCGCCGCAGCACAGCGACCGGATCGTCACGATCGAAGGCGGCACGCATACGTTCGGTGCCGTGCATCCCTTTCGGACGACGACGCCGGAGCTGGAAGGCGCGATCCATGCGACGATTCAGTTTATGGATGATGTAACGAACCTGAACCGTCCTTAAATACCGAAGCGGCCTTGGTCCTAAATTCAATTGGACTGAGGCCGTTTAGTTTTGCCTGTAATCGCTATAGTTTGAAAAATTTGAATTGACAAAAAAACGGATAAATTCTATAATTTGATTAATCCAATTGAATTAATAGGATTTGACCGGGACACCGGATTATCCATTCTCTCAGAGAGAATGGATTTTTTATTTCTAAATAATAAAGGATTAAATTTATCAACTATCATTTAACTTTTTAAATCAAGGAGGATGTAAACATGAGTCGAATTGCAGGTCCTAGGTTTGGAATTTGGACACCGGTTTATGGAACATGGGGGGCTACGACACATCCGGAGGACCCCTTTGACGCTTCTTGGGAAAGAGCTAAGCAGCTGGTGCTGTCCGCCGAAAAGCTCGGCTACGATTCAACTCTTATAGCCCAGCATATCGTCAATCCGTACGGACATGAAATTGATATTTTGGAGACCTGGACCGCAGCCGCTGGTCTTGCCTCATTAACATCAAACATTGAAATTATCGCCGCGATAAAGCCAACGCTCTTCCACCCGGTGGTGCTCGCCAAGCAAGCTCTCGGCATCGAAGAGATCAGCAGCGGCCGGTTCTCGATCAATGTGGTCAATGCTTGGTATAAACCGGAGCTGCTCCAATCGGGCATTCCATTTGCCGAACATGACGAGCGTTATATTTACGGAACCGAATGGCTCACGATCGTCCGTTCGCTGCTGACCGGGGAGAAAACCAGCTTTGAAGGCAAGTACTTCCACGTTGATGGAATTGAATTGAACCCGGGACCGAAAACAAGGCATCGTCCTACCATCTATGTGGGAGGAGAGTCGGAGCCGGCGAGAGATTTGGCTGCGGGACTGGGAGACGTCTGGTTTATTAATGGGCAGCCGCTTGAGAATGTCGAGGGGCTCATCCGTTCCGTTGCCAGGCGGAAACGGGAAGGCGTCCCCGTCCGCTTTGGGCTGTCCGCTTTTGTCATTGCGCGTGAGACGGAGGAGGAAGCACAGGCCGAGCTGGCTAAAGCTTGGGAATATGCAAAGGCCGACGAGCATCTGAATGAACAGCTCTTCGGACATGCGGACCAGAAAGCAGTTATGTTTCAAACGATTGCCAAGTATCCGGCTATAGGTACGAACGGGGGCACGGCAGCGGGGCTAGTCGGTTCTTATGACCAGGTAGCCGAGCGGATCGCAGCGTTTCATGAGATTGGCATCGAACTGTTTATGCTGCAGTTCCAACCGTTTGAAGCCGAGATGGAGCGCTTTGCAAGGGAGATTTTCCCGCGTGTTCGCAGCTTGAACCCGGTCGCACTTTAACGGGGACTGGAAAAACGATTTTTTGTAACCTACGGCACTTAATTTCAATTAGAAAATATGAGCTCGAAGAATTGACAGGTTGACGGAGACGGTGTTAGCATCATTATAACGCAGTTAGTTTATCGGAATTATTTTAATTCGTTCTGATAAGCTTGCTTGTCGATACAAAATGACATCATAGTAGGAGTGTGGGATTCGTGTCCAATGTCGTTATTATTTCTGGAAGTACTTCAAGCACATCCCGCTTGAATGGAGTTTTGCAGCAAGTTGAAGCATTGCTGCACGATCACAAGGTTGAACGAATTGATGTAAGAAGCCTGCCGCCCGAGGATTTGATCTACACCAAATTCGACAGTCCGGCTATTATTGAAGCCAATAGACTCATCGAGCAGGCGGATGCGGTTGTGGTAGCGACTCCCATCTATAAGGCGTCTTATACCGGCGTGCTAAAAACGTTCCTTGACCTGATTCCGCAAAAGGGGCTTCAGGGAAAGGTGATTTTGCCTATTGCGATAGGAGGAACAATTGCTCATTTATTGGCTATTGATTATGCTTTAAAGCCGGTGCTTTCCTCATTGGGCGCTAACAATCAGCTTCAAGGCGTTTATGCCCAGGACGTGCAGGTGAATCGGGCTGAGGATGGAAGCTTTGGACTGACGGAAGAATTGCATCAACGGCTTCAGGGAATCCGTTCAACAATTCGAAAAGGAAATACAGGCGCTCCTGCAGAAATCCCCGGTTTGAATGCCGACAGGCGTGCCACAACGATAAGCGTGCAATCCACAGATGTGGTTGCGCGCTTTTGTTTGGTTATCGACCTGTTAGATTTTCAATATTTTCTAACGGTTTAGGCTAAGCTGTAAGAAAATACGAAGATCCTGTAAGAAACCAGTTAGATAGATGTTTTATTTTTATAAAAGGTCACACATAAAAATTAAATGTAAGCGGTATCATCTTGAGGCCTGGAAGCGCAGTTTGTAAATTCAGACTTGGGAGGGAAAACCAGTGAAGTTTATTTATGTGAATATCATGCCTTACCGGGATTTACCCGAGGACTTTGTGCAAAATCATGAAAGTGTTTGGGTGACCATACCGAGCGAATTGTATGACGCCGAAAAAGGTCATTTGATGTTTAACGAATATGTGGACCAATATGAGATTGCTGTCGACGCAGGCTTTGATGCGGTTGGTTTCAATGAACACCACGGCAATGCCTACGGACTGGATAACTCTCCGAACATTATGGCGGCTATGCTGGCGAGAAAAGTTCGCCAAACGGAAAAAACATGTATTGTGCTCATTGGCGATAGTATTGCTCTGTACAATCCCCCCATCCGCGTGGCTGAAGAACTGGCTATGCTGGATAACATTACGGGAGGGCGTGTCGTGGCAGGTTTTCCGGCCGGAACCTCCATGGACACCAACTACGTATACGGCATTCCCCCTGCTGAATTAAGACCCCGGTTCTATGAAGCGCTCGACCTCATTAAACAGGCGTGGACGCGAAGTGAAGTTTTCCCTTTCAACGGCAAATATACGCAGCTCAAGCACGTCAACCTGTGGCCTCGCCCTTATCAAAAGCCGCATCCGCCGATCTGGCTTCCCGGGAGCGGGAGTGTAGAAACATGGGATTACTGTGCCAAGAACGATCTTCCTTACTATTATCTCAGTTATAGCGGATATGCGACGGCGAAGAAATTTATGGATGGTTTCTGGGAGCATCGTCAGAAGCTTGGGAAAGATTTGAATCCTTATTGGGCCGGATTTAATCAGGTGATTCTAGTTTCCGAAACCGATGAACGGGCTCAGCAGGACTATGAAGAGCATCTTCGCTACATGCTGAGAACACTCATGCACATTCCGGCTAAATATGCGGAAGCTCCAGGATACCGTACCGCTAGAAGTGTAGCCGAAAGCTTGGTGAGTCAGTTCGCTTTACATGGTAAGAGCAGATACTCGACAAAAACTGATTTTGACTGGAAGCAGATTGTTGAAGCGGGCAACGTCATAGCCGGTTCCCCTGCGACCGTTCGCGACAGGCTTAGAGAAATGATTAAATCGCTTCGCGTGGGTAATATTACGGCGCATCTGAATATCGGCTCCATGCCGCATCATTTAGCCGTTAAAAATATTGAGCTGTTTTCGAAAGAAGTCATGCCGTATTTGCATGATATTTGGGATGATCAATGGCCTGTTGTCGGATGGCCGGAAGTTGCGAACAACCGTTTAAATCATGCGGGCCTGGCCCAAAATTCCGTTTAAGGGGGAGTCATATCATGTCGTCACCTGAACTGCTGACCATCCAGCTGCGCAAAGGCGCGCAAGCGAAAGTTCTCGTTGCCGGGGAAGGCAAGCCCGTCATCTTCCTGCATGGAGCGGGGGGGTTGAAATGGGATGTTTATTTAGAGGAATTAGCGAAAGAATATAAAGTTTACGCTCCTTACTTCCCGGGAACAGGGGGGGCTACAAGCTGTAATGAACTTGATCTTCGGAATTTGTGGGATGTCGTGCTTTATTACTTTGATTTGATTGATTTGTTAGGGATCGAGAATGTGGATATCATCGGTCATTCCTTCGGGGGCATGCTGGCTGCAGAATTGGCGGCAACCGACTCGAGACGAGTACAGAATCTGCTGCTGCTTTGCGCAGCGGGATTGTGGGACGAAGAGATTGAGAAGAGATCTGCCTCCATGGAAGGCGATTTAAATTCCAAATTATTTTACGATAATGAATCTCCGCTGGCCCAAGCCCATTTTGCTTTACCGGAGGATGCGGATAAACGTTTGGAGGTACTGATTGATCAGCAAGTCGTTATGGCGGAAGCTTCCCGGTTCCTGTGGCCGCTGCCGGACAAAGGTCTTCGCCGTCGTCTGCATCGGATACGAGCCCAGACTTGTATTGTTTGGGGGAAGCAGGATGCCATTCTTCCAGTCGATTATGCGTATGTGTTTCAGAAGGAAATTTTGGGCGCAACCGTTGAAGTTTTAGATCAAACCTCGCATTTTCCGCAATTAGAGCAACTGGACGATGTATTGGAAACGACCTTCTCCTTGCTCACTCCGGATCCGGTGGCGAAGCAATAGCCGGCCAGGGCGGTTGGTGCGCGCCGTAAACCGATGAGGGAGGGACGTCATGCAAGATTTCAAGGGAAAAGTTGCATTCATTACCGGAGGAGGCAGCGGAGTCGCTTTAGGGCAAGCTAAAGTCTTCGCCAAAGCCGGTATGAAGGTGGTCATCGCCGATATCCGTCAGGATCACCTGGATCAGGCGATGGCCTATTTCGAACAAACGGATGCACAGGTGCATCCCATTCGATTGGATATTACGGACCGTAAGGCGATGGCCGAGGCGGCCGACGAGACGGAACGCGTATTCGGTCCGGTGCAGCTGTTGTGCAATACGGCAGGAGTCAGTATTTTCGGTCCGATGCAGCAGGCGACTTACGAAGATTGGGACTGGATTATGAATGTCAATGTCGGCGGCGTCATCAACGGCATCCAGACCTTCGTCCCGAGAATGATCGAATACGGCAAGGGCGGACATATTGTGAATACGGCATCGATGTCAGGCTTTACCCCCATGACCGGTACCGGTGTATATTGCACGTCAAAGTTTGCCGTGCGGGGATTGACCGAGTCTCTCCGTATAGATCTTGAGCCGCATCATATCGGGGTATCGGTGCTGTGCCCGGGGGCGGTGAATTCGAATATTCACGAGGCGGTGCGCACGCGTCCGCAGCATCTCGCCAATACCGGCTACTACCATGAGGATGAAGAGATCATGAAGGGGCTGAAGGCGGTCATCGAGCCCGGTCTGGACCCTGTCATCCTGGCGGAGAAGGTGCTGGAGGCAATCCGGAACAATGAGCTTTATATTATTCCCTATGCGGAATTCAGAGAGCCGTTGATTGAACTGCATAACCGTGTACTTTCGGTTCTGCCCGATCCGAAGGATGACCCGGATATGATGAAGCGCGTCGAGGCCATTCAAAAGAGCAGAAGCCCACAACGTCAGGACGCCGGATGACCCGGAGCTTGCAGCGGGTACGTATTCATTTGTTCACCATTCAAGAGCGGCGAATAAAGGATACGGACCTAAAGTCCTTGTAACAGAATGATCCCGGCCACCGTCCAGCATTCGCCATGAGGAAAGATGTGAATGGGTCGTGTGGCCGGATGCCTATACGGCATTGATGTAAGCGCTGCCAACTAGCGCGGCATTCCCGCAAGCAACGCGCCTGTCGGTCACGGTTCTTGACTTACCGATATGAATGAATGAAAGGAGCATGAATATAATGGCTGCAGCCCCGCGGTTGATTGATACCGATTTACACAATGATTTAGCCGGTCCCCGAGAACTTCTTCCTTTTTTACCCAAAGAGTGGCATCAGCAATGGCTGGAACAAGGAATAGGCGTCGGAGGAAAATCCTGGAGTGCCGTCGGCTATATACGGAAAGACGTTAAGCCGGAAAAAGGCGGCTACCCCGGAAGCGACCCGGAGTTTGTTCTCAAGGACCATATGGACAGATACGGCTTTGATTATGCGATCTTAACCGGAAACGCCTCCATGATCGGCATTTCCTTAAATTATGATCCGGACTATGCCAATGCGGTCGCGTCTGCTCATAACGATTGGCAGAACGAAGTCTGGTTGAAAGCGAGTCCCCGGTACAAAGGGTCGATTCTGATCAACCATGCCGATCCGGATGCAGCAGTCCGGGAAATTGAACGGCTGGCCGGCCATCCGGATATCGTACAAGTCATGATGTGCAGCGCGTCGCGGACTTTGTTCGGACAAAGATTTTATCATCCGATTTATGAAGCCGCCGAAAGGCACGGGCTGCCTGTGGCCATTCATCCGGGGAATGAAGGACTTGGCCCCACCTACCCTCCCACGCCTTCCGGATACCCGACTCGTTATATGGAATGGCAAAATATTATTCCGATCAACTATATGTCGCAAGTGAACAGCCTGGTCTGCGAAGGCGTATTTGAAAAGTTTCCAAAGCTGAAATTCGTCGCCATTGAAGGGGGCATTTCCTGGCTTCCGCATCTGATGTGGCGGATGGATAAAAACTACAAAGCACTGCGGGATACGGTGCCCTGGTTGAAGAAGCTCCCGTCCGAATACATCAAAGAACATGTGTTATTAACGACGCAGCCGATCGAGGAGCCGACCCAACCCCAGCATCTGGTGGATATTATTAACATGTGCGGCGCTGAAGACATGGTCATGTTCTCTTCCGACTATCCGCATTGGGATTTCGATAATCCGAAAATGGCACTTGCCTCGTTCCCAAGAGAGTTAAGAGAAAAAATCGCCGCCAAAACCGCAATGGATGTGTACGGTCTGAAGGAAGTCGTGGAAGGTGCCGGCATTGGGGGAGTCGCCGGATGACCAGACACGCGGTTGCCAAAGTCGCCGACCTGCGGGAGAAGGGGCGACACCTTGTAGAGGTCAAAGGCATGGAGCTTGGAATTTTCATGGTGGACGGTCAATATTATGCATGGCGCAATGTATGTCCGCATGCGGCAGCGCCGGTTTGCGTAGGCAAGGTTTGCGGGACGCGTCTTCCATCGATGGTGTATGATTACGAGTTCGGGCGCGATCAGGAAATATTGCGCTGTCCGTGGCACGGATGGGAATTTGATCTCAAAACCGGACGACATCTTGTCGATACGGACACCAAGCTGAGAGGGATTGCCGTGGAAGTGGAGGATGAGGGCATTTATGTGGTTATGCCGTAAGGTCGGGTTGGAACAAGGAACGTTATCTATGGATAAGGAGCGTGTTCGATATGATAGAGGGAGCAAAAGCAAGCACCGCCACGCGCGTGGTGCAAAAGAACAATGAGAGTCCCGTGCGTGAGGTGGAAACGGATATTTGCGTTGTAGGCAGCGGAATCGCGGGCATCTCGGCCGCACTGGAAGCTGCGCGGCTCGGGCGTAAAGTGACGCTGGTCGACGGGCTTCCGGCCCTTGGCGGCCAGGCTGTAAACTCGATCATCGGCACCTTCTGCGGTCTTTTTTCGAGCGGCAAGAAGGGCTATCAGTTCACCCATGGAATCGCCGACGATATACTGCGTGAGCTCGGCGCTGTCGGCGGGGTCCGCTTTCACTGGGAATCGACGAATGCGGTCATGTATGACGAGATCGCCTTATCCCGCTGGATCGAGGAGGCGGTGAGCGCTGCCGGCATCACCGTCGTTCTCGGCGCCATACTTAGGGGAGCGAACCGTGAAGGAAGGCGCATTACCTCGATTGAGCTGACTACGCGATACGGAGACGTGCGCGTTACTGCAAACGGCTTTGTCGATGCGACGGGAGACGCAGCGCTGGCGTGGCATGCCGGGCTTCCTTGCCGGGAAGCGGCCGAGGTTGCGGTTTACGGTTCCCAGATGATGGTGGTCGAGGGGATCGACGAAAAGAACTATCCGGGATTTGGCGTCATTGGCGCAAGACTGAAAGAAAGAGCCGACGATTACGGAATCGTCCGTAAGGACGGCTTTGCTATACCGTTCCCGGGGAAGGGAACCGCGTTGGTCAATATGAACCATGTGGAAACGCCGCTTGAACCGGTGGCCGCTTCCATGAAAGCTATCGAGGGGAAAACAGAGGCGGACAAAGCGTTGAACTTCTTGAAAGGTGAGTTTCCGCTTTGCTTCGGCAAAGCACGCGTCCGCAGCTACGGGTTTGCCGGAATTCGCCAGACGCGTTGGATTGTCGGCAGCAAGCAGTTGACGGTTGAAGAGGTGCGCGCCGGCACGCGTTTTCCGGACGCAATCGCGCGTACGGCATGGCCGGTTGAACTGCATAGTCATGCGGAAGGCTATATTTGGGAGCCTTACCCCGATGACCACGTTCACTACGTGCCCCTGGGGAGCTTGACGCCTCCGGATGTCGATAACCTGGTTGCGGCTGGACGCTGCATCGATGGAGACGTTGCCGCCCTCTCGAGCGTACGCGTAATGGGACCCTGCATTGCGATGGGAGCGGCTGCGGCTAACGCATTGGATCTTGCAGGAACTGGAAGCGTCCATCAAATCGACATCGCCGCCCTGCAAGAGCGGCTGAAGGATAATCTGGAACGCACCGACAACCCGTGGATGGAACCGATCGCACTATAAGAACGGAGGATGAGATTATGAGATTAACGGACGAAGAAAAGTTTATGCTGGATGGCCGGGAGGGGCCGGCCGTGCAGAAGTCGATGGATTTATTGGTTCGCTACGGCGAGGCTTTGGGAGCGGAGAAGCTGATCCATACCAACAATGTGAGCACTGCGGTAACCATTGCGGGTCCGCTGATGTCGAATTATGCACGCCAGCACGGATTCGACGCCGCCTTTTCCGAATTCAACCTGGACAGTCAGGAGCCCGTCGAGATTCCCATGGTCAAGACCCATTCCTGCCAGCTTATTTCCGGGATGGATACGGAATACTGGGAAGCGCTGGGCGCTCCCTCCGAGCAAGTGAAGCTGACGAAGGAGAACGAAGCGTACAACGCAGGACTCGGCATCCAGCTGATGAGTACATGTACGCCCTACCAGATCGGCAATGTGCCGGTGAAGGGAGAGCATTGCGCCTGGATGGAGTCCTCGGCGGTGGTGTACATCAACTCCATTCTCGGAGCGCGCACCAATTGCGAAGGCAGGGAAAGCACGGCGGCTGCGATGTTCACGGGACGGATTCCGTACTGGGGATATCATATCGACGAAAACAGGCTGGGCACGGATCTGGTGGAAGTTGAATGGGAAGTCGAGAGCATGACCGATTGGGGGCTGCTCGGCTACTATGTCGGCGAAGTCATCGGTGATCGGGTGCCCGTCCTGAAAGGGATCCGGCATGTGCCGAATTCCTACCGCGTCAAGCATTTTGGAGCTGCGGCCGCTTCATCGGGCGGCGTAGAAATGTATCATATCCCGGGCATTACGGCGGAAGCCCGCACCATAGAAGAAGCTTTCGGAACGAATAAGCCGCAGTTCAGCTTCAAGTTCGGCAAGGCGGAACGGCAGCAAATGTACGACAACCTGAACGTTTCCGCCAAAGATACGAACGTGGACTTCATCATGCTCGGCTGTCCGCACGCATCCATCGAGCAAATTTGGGAAATCTGCAAGCTGCTGAAAGGGAAGCGGATCAACAGCGGAACGAAATTGTGGATCTTCACGCCGAGGGCGCTCCGGCAGTTGGCGGACAAGAATGGATACACCCAAATTATTACCGATGCCGGCGGTCTCTTGATGAGCGATACGTGTCCGGCAATCAGCCAAATGCTGCCGCCGGGAACGAAGGTTGTGGCGACGGATTCGGCGAAGCAGGCGCACTACCTGCCGGCAATCACCGGCGTACAGACGTGGTTTGGATCGCTTGAGGACTGTATCCATGCGGCTGTCACCGGCAAGTGGAGCGGGGGGCTGCGATGAAGAAAATTGTACTGCACGGGAGGAAAATCGTCGGCGGCTGCGCGGAAGGGGAGGCTCTGGTCACCCACGATTCGATCTCGGGATGGGGCGGAGTCAATCCGATGACCGGTAAGATTGTGGAAGTGCGCCACGAACTAAGCGGCCAAAGCTTTGCTGATAAGGTGCTTGTCTTTCCGGGTGCCAAAGGTTCATCCGGATGGTCCGGCATTTTCCATAGCACGCGGCTGGTCGGAACCGCTCCCAAGGCGATGCTCTTCAATACGATGACGACGAAGGTCGCCCTGGGAGCCGTGGTGACGCATGCACCGGCTATGACCGACCTGGATGAGGATCCGCTCAAGATCATTGAAACCGGCGATTGGGTCAAGGTGGACGCCGATAACGGCATTGTGGAAATAACCAAGAAGAGCTAGGACTTCTTGTCTTGTTTCGTAGAGATAAGCACCGCAGCTTCACTGTGCTTCTATTCCAACTACATATTTGAACAAATATTCATGCAGGTTCGACGGAGCTGATCAACCAACGCTTACGAAGAAAGAGGGACTGTTCAAATGAGAAAGAAGTCAGGTATGGCCAAGTTATTGTATCTCAGCGTCGCCCTTTGTTTACTATTCTCTGTCATCATTTCCGGTTGCGATGCATCGGACAATTCAGATAAGGATGCGAAAGCGACGAATGCTCCGGCGAATTCTGCGAATCCGGCGGCTACGGGGCCGACACCGGGCGGCACCGTGAAGTTTATTATGTCGAGCACCGCGACAAATATCGGTTTTCCAGCCACAGATGCAGCCTCGTTTACGCTATACTACAACAGGCCTGCGCTTGAATCGCTGGGCCGTTATGATGGAACAGGCAAGATGACGCCGTTTCTTGCGGAAAGCTGGCAAAGCGATTCGAAGGCGAAGACGATTACGTTTAAAATCAAACAGGGCATCAAATTCCAGGACGGTACGGATTTTAACGCGGAAGCGGTAAAGTGGAACATCGAGCAGTACGTGGCCGCCAAGCGTCCTGAAGTAAAAGGCATACAATCGATTCAAGTGATCGACGCGAGCACGGTGCAGCTGAACCTGGCTTCCTGGGATATCGGCTTGCTGGACTCTATTGCCTATTTCGTATTGATGGTATCGCCGGCAGCCGTGGAAAAGAACGGCAAAGACTGGGCGGTCAGTCATCCGGTCGGCACGGGTCCTTTCAACTTTGTCAGCTGGGAGAAAGATGTTTCGATCAAGTTTAAGAAAAATGAAAATTATTGGCAAAAGGGTAAGCCTTATCTTGATGCTATCGAATACTCCTTCATTTATGACCTTAACACGGCGGGCAATGTGTTTAAATCCGGGGGCGCCGATGTGATCACCCAAATGACCGCGGAGACGACGCTTGAGCTTGAGAAATTAGGGAAATCGACCATGCAAAACAATGCGAAGATCTATGGCCGGATTGGCTTGGGATTAATGTTCGACAGCGGCAACCCGAATTCCCCGTTAAAAGAGCTGAAGGTGAGGCAGGCTGTCATGCATGCGGTGGATACCAAGGCCATTATCAAATCAGTGTTAAGAGGATTAGCCGAAGAGACCAACCAATATTATGATTCAACCGCCCAGTTTTACAATCCGGATGTGTTGGGCTACCCCTACGATCCGGAGAAAGCGAAGCAATTGCTGGCGGAGGCGGGGTATGCGAACGGCTTCAAGACGAAGATCACGACGATACCTTCCTATGAAAATTTAGTGACAGCCGTTCAAAGCTACCTGGCCAAGGTAGGCATCGATGTGCAAGTGGTTACGATGGACGTATCGAAGCTTATCGCTTTGACAGCGGGTACGTGGGACGGGATGACGGTTTATATCAGAACGCTGCAGCCTAACGCTCCGACCTTAATCTACCGCAATTTCGGCCAGGACGCCGCCTATTTCTCCAAAAACATCATCCATCCGGAAAGCTTAAACAAGCTGCTGAAGGACGCCATAGACGCGCCGGATGCCGAAGCATCCAGAAAAGCAGTGTTGGACATGCAAAAAGTCCTCCATGATGACCATGCGATGTATTTCCCGATGGCAAGTCCGATAAGTTCGATCTTCATGAATCCGAAGGTCCAAAACCTGGGGATGTTCAAAACGAACGGGTACGATTGGGCTCCTGAGGATGTGTGGGTACAAAAATAAATCGTATGTTGAAAAAGGGAGTGTTGGAATGAGAAAGAGGTCAGAAATGACCAGGTTTATATACTTCAGCTTTGCCGCTTGTTTGTTTATTTCTGTAATACTGAGCGGATGCAGCAAAGAGCCTGCGATTCAAGAAGCTTCGAAGGAACCGACGAATACAGGGCCGACGCCAGGCGGCACGTTGAAAGTTATTGTGCTCGATAATGTCACCAATCTGGGATATCCGGCCGAACAACGGGTATCGTCGAGTCTGTACTTTGTTCAGCCGGTATTGGAAACGCTTGGCCGCTATAATGAAAAAGCGATCATGACACCATGGCTTGCGGATAGCTGGCAAGCCGATCCGCAAGCGAAGACCCTTACGTTCAAATTAAAGAGCGGCATTAAATTCCAGGACGATACCGACTTTAACGCAGAAGCGGTGAAGTGGAATATCGAAGAGTACCAGAAAGCCAAACGTCCCGAGGTCAACGGCATCCAATCGATGGATGTGATCGATGCCCACACGTTGAGGCTGAATCTTGAGCAATGGGACAACAATCTGCTTGAATCGATTGCCTATTACGTCAAGATGGCATCCCCGACGGCGATTACGAAAAACGGAAAAGACTGGGCCATTAAAAACCCGGTCGGCACGGGTCCCTTCAAGTTAGTCAGCTGGGAACGCGATATTTCGGTCAAGTTTAAAAAGAACGAAAATTACTGGCAGAAGGGCAAGCCTTATTTGGACGGCATTGAGTATTCCCTCATCTATGACCGGAATACGGCGGCCAATGCTTTTAAGACGGGGGGCGGCGACGTCCTGACGCAAATGAGCGCCGAAACTTATTTGGAGCTGGAGAAGACGGGGAAATACGTGATCCGTACGAATGAGAACATTACTGGCCCCTTGGGTGTAGGACTGATGTTCGACAGCGCCAATCCGAATTCCCCGTTCGCGGATGTCAAGGTCAGGCAGGCGGTCATGCATGCCGTGGACTCCAAGGCCATTATCGGTTCGGTGCTTCGCGGGATGGCCTTGGCTACCAACCAGTGGAATAATGCCTCTTCCCAGTTCTACAACCCGGATGTGAAAGGATTCGCATACGATCCGGAGAAAGCGAAACAATTGCTGGCGGAGGCCGGTTATCCGAACGGCTTCAAGACGAAGATCACCACAGACGCATCCAGAGCCGAGGTCATGACGGCCGTTCAAAGCTATCTGGCCAAGGTGGGCATTGAAGTTGAACTGGTTACGGTGGACGCCGCGAAGTGGAGCGCGATGATTGCGGATAAGTGGGACGGGATGATTCTGTTCTATAGAGCGCTCGCGCCGAATATCTCGATCCATATGAACCGGATCATCAGCAAAGACGGCTCGCTGTACGCCAAGCACATCATCCATCCGGATAAGGTAGAGCAGCTGCTTGCCGAAGCAAGGACAGCGACGGATGCCGGAGCCTCGAAAAAAGCAGTGCTGGAGCTGCAAAAAGTGATTTTCGATGAATATGCCATCGGGTTTCCGCTTCTCAGTCTCGTAAGCGGTATGGCCATTTCCCCCCACGTGCAAAACATCGATTTCGATAAAACGAATGCGTTCGACTGGAACCCGGAGGGCGTGTGGTTGAAGAAGTAGCCGGTACAATGAGGGTAAGCCATGCTTCCGACTTACCCTCGTTATCGTTAATCTTGAGCGAGGGAGGCGTCCATTAATGGCAACATTTATCCTAAGAAGGCTTCTGCAGACCGTCATTGTTCTGCTCATTGTAACGATGCTTGTTTTCCTGATCATGCAGCTGCTTCCCGGTGACCCGGCCCGCATCATGCTGGGCAGCGAGGCTACCCAGGAGCAGATCGATCTGCTGCGGGAGGAAATGGGACTGGATCAGCCGCTGCCGGTTCAATATCTTCACTGGCTCGGCAATGTGCTCCAAGGGGACTTGGGCAAATCTTTATACTACAAAGACGCGGTGACCGGTACGATCGCCACCCGTCTGCCGATCACGCTGCAGCTCGGGATTTATTCGCTGCTGCTGGCGTTGCTCATCGGTATTCCCGCAGGGGTGATCGCCGCCGTCAAGCGCGGGTCGGCATGGGATTCCGCCGTTCTCCTGATTTCCAATTCCGGGATTTCGATTCCCAGCTTCTGGCTCGCGATCCTGGGCGTGTATTTGTTCAGCATGCAGCTTGGATGGCTGCCGGTTCAAGGCTATGTATCGCCATGGGAAGACTTTGGCGAAAGCGTCAAGCATATGCTGATGCCTATTTTTGTTCTAGCGCTGGCGTCTTTGGCATCGATTGCCCGCCAGACCCGTTCGGCGATGCTGGAGGTCATCCGGCAGGATTATATTCGAACTGCCCGTTCCAAGGGCTCGAAGGAACGGCTGGTCATCGTGAAGCATGCGTTGCGCAATGCGCTGATCCCGATCATTACCCTGCTTGGCTTGCAGCTCGGACATATCGTCGGGGGGATGGTATTTATTGAATCGGTATTTAACATCCCCGGGATGGGAAGGCTTATCGTTCAATCCATTCTTAATCAAGATTTCATCGTCGTTCAAGGCTGCGTATTGGTTATTGCCGCGATCGTCGCTCTGGTGAATCTGATTGTGGATATTACCTACAGCTACGTGGATCCGCGGATTCATTACGAATAAAGGGGGAAGAGCTTGATGGAAACCGCACTTGCCAAACCGGCAGCGAAGCTTTCGCCGCGAACAAGCAACCTACGGAAATTTCTCCGCGTCTTTCTGGCGCGCAAGGCTGTCGTAGCGGCCTTGATTATTCTGCTGTTAATCGTGCTTTGCGCCATATTCGCCCCTGTTCTTTCACCCTACGACCCGTACGAGCAGGACTTGAGCAATACGCTTCAGCTATCGTCCTCGGCGCATCTGCTGGGCACGGACTTGTTCGGCCGGGATATCTTAAGCCGGATTATTTACGGAACGCGTGCATCCCTTGCCGTCGGGATTGTGTCTGTCGCGATTGCCGGAGGCATCGGCATGTCGCTCGGTCTGATCGCCGGGTACTTTCGCGGCATTGTGGACGGCTTCATTATGCGGGTGATGGACGCGCTCATGGCGATTCCTCCGATTATCTTGGCGCTTTCGGTAGGGGCTGCGCTGGGCGGCGGTTTGGCTAACGTCATGATCTCGCTCGGGGTTGCCTTGATACCCAATTATGCGAGGCTAATGCGGGGACAAGTATTGTCGGTAAGGCAGGCGGACTATGTCGTGGCGGCTGAAATCAGCGGCGCAAGCAACCTTCGTAACATGCTGGTTCACGTCCTCCCCAACTGCCTGTCTCCCTTGATCGTGCTGATTACGTTGAATTTAGGGGTGGCCATTCTCGCTGAAGCCGGTCTGAGCTTCCTTGGACTCGGTATCGCTCCGCCCGGAGCCGCCTGGGGCTCCATGATCAATGACGGATATAAATATTTATCCACCAATCCGCTGCTTTCTTTTGCTCCGGGCATCGCGGTCATGATTACGGTCCTGGCCTTTAATCTGGTTGGCGATGCGCTAAGAGACGCGCTGGATCCGAGGTTGAGAGGAACGACGTAATAATCGGATTGGAAGAAAGTCGCCGCATGATGAGGAGGGTATCCGCGAATGAATCATCTGTTGGAAGTGAAAAATCTAAAAACCGAGTTTAGGGTAGACGGCCTTACGTATAAAGCGGTGGATGGCGTTTCGTATTATGTTGACGAGGGAGAGATCGTGGCGGTCGTCGGCGAAAGCGGTTCCGGCAAGTCCGTCACCCAATATTCCGGGCTGCAGCTCATTCCTTCGCCCCCCGGCAAAATTGTCGGCGGAGAAGTGTTGTTTAAAGGTGCCGACCTGCTCCGGTACCACCCGAAGAGCGAGGAACTGCGCGATATTCGGGGCGGCCAGATCGGCGTTATCTTTCAGGAACCGATGACCTCACTTAACCCGGTGTTGACCGTGGGGGAACAGATCGGCGAATCGGTCATGCTGCATATGAAGCTGAATAAAGCCCAAGCGCGCAGCCGGGCCATCGAATTAATCCAGCAGGTGGGCATACCGGATGCCGAGCATCGGGTCGATTACTACCCGCATCAGTTTAGCGGCGGCATGAGACAGCGGATTATGATTGCCATGGCGCTGTCTTGCAATCCGAAAATTTTGATCGCGGATGAAGCTACGACAGCCTTGGATGTGACGACACAAGCGCAGCTGCTCGAATTGCTGCGGGATATCGTCAAGCGCACGAATACGGCTTTAGTGCTCGTAACGCACAATTTGGGCATTGTGGCCCGTTATGCGGATCGCATCTATGTCATGTATGCCGGAGGGATTGTGGAGTCCGGCTCGGCCAAGGATATATTCGCCAGTCCGCAGCACCCGTATACCATTGGTCTGCTTAAGGCCGTTCCGAGATTGGATGATCCGAAGGACCGCAAGCTGATTCCGATCGAAGGGCTGCCGCCCAACCTTGCCGACAAGCCGACGACTTGTCCGTTTCTTCCCCGGTGCTCTTACCGCACGGCCCTATGCTCGGAGGCGCCTGCGCCTGAACTGGTTGAAGTGAAGGACGGACATCATGCCGCATGCTATGTGAACATAGGTGAAACGGAAGCGGCAGCAGCAGCCGACGGGGGAGTCATGCTCCAGGAGGTGCAGGAAAAGGCGGAAGTTCATGCGGGCCCATCCAAACCGAAAACGGAAATCTTGTTGGAAGTGAAAAACCTGAAAACGTACTTTCCTGTCACGAAGGGGCTGCTGAAGCGGAAAGTCGCCGATATTAAAGCGGTGGACGACATCAGCTTTGACCTGAAAAAGGGGGAGACGCTGGGGCTTGTAGGGGAGAGCGGATGCGGCAAAACGACCGTGGCCCGCAGCATCCTGCGCATGTACGATCCTACCGGGGGCCAAATTTTGTTTGAAGGGCAGGACATCGCTGCCATGTCCAAAAGTCAGCTGCGTCCGCTCCGCAAACATATGTCGCTCATCTTTCAAGATCCTTACGGCTCTCTCGACCCCCGGCAAACGGCGGGTCATATTGTCGGGGAACCGCTGAAAATCAACAAATTGGTAAGCAGCCGGAGCGAGTATAACAACAGGGTCGATGAGCTGTTCCGGTTAGTAGGCCTCGATCCGGATTTGAAAAACCGCGTTCCGCACGAATTCAGCGGCGGACAGCGGCAGCGTCTGGGCATCGCCCGGGCGTTAGCGAGCAATCCTTCCTTTATCGTATGCGACGAAGCCATCTCGGCGCTCGACGTATCGATTCAAGCGCAGATCATCAATCTGCTTGAGGATTTACAGGTGAAGCTGGGGCTGACCTATTTATTCATTGCCCATGATTTATCCGTCGTACGGCACATCAGCGACCGCGTAGCCGTGATGTATTTGGGGCGTATTGTGGAAATTGCGGATTGGAAGTCGCTGTATGAAAACCCTAAGCACCCGTACACGCAGGCTTTGCTTGCGGCGGTCCCGATTCCCGATCCCTTTGTGGAGGAGACGCGGGAGCGAATCGTGATCAAGGGCGATGTGCCGAGTCTGATGAACAAACCGCCGGGGTGCAGCTTCTCTAACCGTTGTCCGCATGCAACGAAAGAGTGCAGCGAATCCGCGCCGCCGCTGCTGAACGTCGGCGGAGGACACGGCGTGGCTTGTTTCAGAGCGTAGCGGTTTGCCAGGAAGCATCAACCGGCTAAATAAAGCCATTAGGAGCGTGATTGATGATGGTATTAAAAGACAAGGTAGCCATTATTACGGGCGGCGCCAGCGGACAAGGCAAAGCATCGGCCAAATTGTTTGCGGAAGAAGGGGCCACGGTGATTTTCGCAGATTTAAACGAAGAAGGGGGGAAAGCGGTACAGCAGGAAATTAACGATGCCGGCTTCAAAGCTCATTTCTATAAACTGGATGTATCCGACGAAGAGGCCGTGATCTCTTTAGTAAATGAAGTCAAAAATAAATACGGGCGAATCGACGTGCTCTTCAACAATGCCGGAATCGGATTTGGCGCCAAGTATAAAATGGCGTCAGTCGTAGAGGCCGACACGAACGATTGGAAGGCAATTCTCGATATTAATCTGAACAGTGTCTTTTATTTTACGAAGCATGTGCTGCCGGTCATGATTGAACAAAAATCCGGAAGCGTTATCAACAACTCGTCGGCAGCCGGGCTGGTAGGCCAACCGGGAGCGGATGCCTATACGGCGTCAAAAGGCGCGATTATCTCGTTGACTCGTGTATGGGCTGTCACGTACGGCGTGCACAATATCCGCGTCAACTGTATTTGTCCCGGTTCTATCGATACGCCGATGATGACGACTGTACTGGATATGAAGCCTGAAGCCAAAGAATATTTGCCCAAGATCACCCCTCTGGGGAGACTTGGAAAGCCGGAAGAAATCGCGAATACGGCTCTGTTCCTGGCTTCGGAGAAAGCGGGTTACATTACCGGCGCCATCATCTCGGTCGATGGGGGCTGGACCGCCAAGTAAGTAAGCATTCACGAATCACAAAAATCATAAATGGAAAAAGGTGCGTCTAATGAGGAAGAAATCAGGAATGTCCAATTTCATCTCTCTTTCCCTTGCCCTATGTCTTTTGATTTCTGTGGTCATCTCCGGCTGCACCCCAGAACCGGCCAAGCAAGAACCGGCGAAGCAAGAACCGCAAAATGATTCGAAAACGGCATCGTCGAAGTATGGCGGTACGATGAAGATCATTATGTCCGATACGCTGACGAACCTGGGTTATCCGGCCGAGCTGCGTTCGAACGTCACGTTCTACTATAACCAGCCTGTGCTTGAATCGCTCGGGCGTTACGATAAGGAAGGGAACGTCCTCCCGTTCCTTGCGGAAAGCTGGCAATCCGATCCTCAAAATAAGACGATTACCATTAAAATCAAGCCGGGGATCAAATTTCATGATGATACCGACTTGAACGCAGAGGCTGTGAAATGGAACATTGAACAGTACTTAACGGCCAAGCGTCCCGAGGTGAACGGCATACAGTCGGTCGATGTGATCGATGCGAGCACCGTACGGTTGAATCTTGCGGCATGGGACAGCGGGCTGCTGGAAGCCGTCGCCTACTACGTGAAGATGATATCGCCTGCTGCTGTCGCCAAGAACGGAAAGGATTGGGCTATTCTGAATCCGGTCGGTACGGGTCCGTTCAAGTTTGTCAGCTGGGAGAAGGATGTGTCGGCCAAGTTCAAGAAAAACGAAACCTATTGGCAAAAAGGCAAGCCGTATTTGGATGCCATCGAATATACCTTTATTAGAGAAATCAATACGGCAGCCAATGTGTTTAAAACCGGGGGCGCCGACGTGTTGACACAGATGGATCCCGATATGTTTCTAGAGCTTCAGAAGTCGGGCAAATATACGACCTGGACGGACGATAAAGTATTCGGAACCGTAGGCATCGGGCTTATGTTCGATACCATCAACCCGAACTCGCCATTCGCCAATGTGAAGGTTAGACAGGCGGTTATTCATGCCATCGACAATGAAGCCATTGTGAAGTCGGTCCGCAGAGGGCTTGGTTTTTCCACGAATCAGTGGTATAAACCGGGTCTGTGGGCGCACAATCCCGATGTGAAAGGATTTCCCTACGATCCGGACAAAGCGAAGCAGCTGCTGGCGGAGGCCGGGTTTCCGAACGGCTTCAAAACAAAGATCACGACAGATCCGGCCAGGGAGAACCTCATGACGGCCGTTCAGTCTTATTTGGCCAAGGTAGGCATCGACGCTCAAGTGGTCACTGTCGATTCGGCGAAGTGGACCGCTCTCACTAACGATAAGTGGGACGGGATGATTATGTTTTTCAGAGCCATGGCGCCGAGTACATTAACTACGTTGAACCGGGTAATAAGCAAAAACGCAACCCTGTACGGTAAAAATATTTTGCATCCGGATAAGGTCGAGCAGCTGCTGGCTGATTCCAGGAATGCGCCCGATTTCGAATCCTCGAAAAAACCGCTTGTGGAGCTGCAAAAAGTGCTCTTTGAAGAATATGCCCTTGCCGTCCCCTTGATCGGTCTGACAACGGGAGTTGCCACGCAGCAAAAGATTCAGGATTTAGGCAACTTGACGACAAACGGGAACGATTGGACCCCGGAAGAGGCGTGGATCAAGAAGTAGCCGGCTTCTTCTCTTAAAATCCGCTCCATGAGCGGATTTTTTGTTACAACGATCCGATAAGGGTCGCGCGAGATCAATAACCGTACAGGAGTGAAATAGGATGAGTGTAAACGATGCCGTACCTTCTCATGTTTCACCTGATTTAGTGGTCGATTTCGATTTTTTGCATCCGGCCGGCTCCGACGAAGATCCCTTCCTGGCCTTGAAACGTCTGCATAACGGGCCTGATATTTTTTGGACGCCGCACAATAAGGGCCATTGGGTTGCGACCCGCGGCGAGGACATCCGCCATATCCTGTCCGATCATGATCATTTCTCCTCGCAGTCGGCATTTATCCCGAAGTCTGCACGTCCGCCCGCCATTCCGCTCGAGATAGATCCGCCCGATCATATGGCTTACCGCAGACTTCTCGCACCTGCTTTTCTGCCTAAAGCGATTTCGACTTGGTCGAGTGAAGCCCGCGAGCTGGCGATCTCCTTGGTCGAGGGCTTCCGGCCAAAGGGCGAGTGCGAATTCATGGCTGATTTCGCCCTGCAGGTTCCGATTATCGTCTTCCTGAAGATGTGCGGTCTGCCGCTTGAACATCGCGAGATGCTGCTCGAGTGGACTGCGGCTTTCGTTCGTCCGGGAAACGCTGAAATCAAAGAGGAAACCGAACGTCAAAGAGCCCTGTACATCCACAATTTGATCGTGGAACGACGCGCCAATCCGGGGGAGGATCTGATCAGCCGCGCCGTTAACGCCGATATCGGCGGACGCAAACTCAACGATCAAGAGGCCTATGGCCTGATCCGCGGCTTGCTCGGCGGCGGTTTGGATACGGTTGCCTCCACGATGGGCTGGATTGCGCGCTTTCTGGCCGAGAATCCGGAACACCGGAGACAGCTGATCGACGATCCGGAGCTTATTCCCAATGCGGTGGAAGAGCTGCTGAGACGCTTTAGCGTACCGAATATCGCCAGGGTCGTCGTTAAGGATATGGTATACAAGGGCGTCGCGATGAAGGAAGGGGAACAAATTTTTCTATCCGCCTGCTTGCATGGACTGGATACCGAAAGCTTCGAGAATCCGCTTGAAGTGAATTTCCGCCGCAGCGATGCCCGGACGCATTCCACCTTTGGGCAAGGCATCCACCGTTGTCCGGGTGCCACGCTCGCATCGTCCGAGCTGCGCATCTTCCTGGAGGAATGGCTGAAGCGCATCCCGGATTTCCGGATTAAACCCGGTGCAGCGGTTCGAACGGGTACGGGTATTGTACACGGCGTGCTGTCCCTTCCGCTGGCATGGGACGTCTAGACAGGCGGAGGCCCTGCAATTGTAAGAAATTAGCACAAACGTGTAAGAAACCAGTTAGATGCTCGTTTTATGCTAAAAAGGCGGTTATCCATTACACGATTAAATGAAAGCGATAACATTCTATCATTAAGGAGGAAAAGAAATATGGCTCAATTGATCAGCGGTATTCATCATGTCACTTCCGGGGTAGGAGGAGCGCAGGAAGATATCGACTTCTTCACCCAAATCGTAGGCCAGCGGATGGTCAAGCAGACGGTTCTGTTTGACGGTGCGGAAAGCATCTATCACCTCTATTACGCAAACCGCAACGCTGAAATCGGTACCGTCATGACGACCTTTCCTTACAGGAAGGCAGGCATTAAGGCACGCAAAGGGTCGGGTCAGGTGAAGATCACCTCTTATACCGTCCCCGAGTCGTCACTGGAATTTTGGCTCAAGCATCTTGACAAGCACGGTGTCGGGCACGGCTCCATTGAATCGCGGTTCGGCCAGAAGCGGATCGGCTTCTTCCACCCGTGCGGTCTGGAATTCGAATTTGTCGCCGACGACAGCGACAAACGCGCCGGTTGGGTTACGGATGAAGTTTCCGACGCGGAAGCGGTACGGGGCTTTCACAGTGTGACGATGTCGGTGCGGGAAGTTCCCGAGCAGGAACGTTTTCTCGTGGACGGGTTAGGCTTCCGGAAAACGGGAGAGGAAGGACCGTACCATCGTTTTGAAATCGGCGACGGCGGCGCGCAAAAGACGATATTCCTCATTCACGAGCCGGATGTGCCTCAAGGCAGCTGGACGTTCGGTGAAGGGACGGTTCACCACGTGGCTTTTGCGGTTGCAAACGACGACGAAGCGACGAAGCTTAAACTGCACCTGGAAGGAATCGGGTATACGGATGCTTCTGAAGTGAAGGACCGCGATTACTTCCATTCCGTTTACGTCCGCTCCCCCGGAGGCATTCTGTGCGAGATTGCGACCAGCGACATCGGCTTTGAAATTAACGAGCCTATGGATAAGCTCGGGCATAAGTTACTGCTGCCGTCCTGGTTCGAGCATCGCCGCGAAGAAATCGTGGCTGCTCTGGAGCCGATTACAAATCCACAAATCAAGTAACAGGTATTCGCGGAGGATGGCAAATGAAAAATTTTCAATTTGAAAGCCTGCCCGGCAGAGTCCTGTTCGGTGCGGGTACGCTAACCGAGGTTAGCGCAGAGCTTCAAGCACTCTGCGCCCGCAAGGCGCTCGTTATTGCTACGGCTGACTTAGCGGAATTGGCCCGTGAAGTCGGCGCCTTGCTCGGCGACTTATGCGCCGGCATTCATGCCCAAGCCGTGCAGCACATCCCGTATGAAACGGTGACGGAAGCGCTCAGCCGTGTGCAATCACTCGATGTCGACAGCCTCGTTGCTGTCGGCGGCGGTTCTTCCATCGGTCTTGCCAAAGCCATTGCGTTGGAAACTTCCCTGCCTATTTTAGCCATTCCTACGACTTATGCCGGATCGGAAATGACGCCGATCTGGGGAATAACGCAGAATGGGGTGAAAAAGACGGGGAAAAATCTGATCGTTAAACCGAAAAGCGTGATCTACGATTCCAAGCTTACCGTCACGCTGCCTGTACGCTTGTCCGTAACCAGCGGAATGAACGCCATTGCCCATTGCGCAGAGGGCTTGTACGCCGAGAACGCCAACCCGATTATTTCCCTCTTGGCCGAAGACGGCATACGGGCGCTTCGCGCCAGCTTACCGCAAATTTGCTTGAATCCGAACGATGAGGACGCCCGCTCCGAAGCGCAATACGGAACGTGGTTGGGAGGAACCGTATTGGGATCGGTAGGAATGGCTTTACATCACAAACTGTGCCACGTGCTGGGCGGCAGCTACAATCTGCCGCACGCGGAAACGCACACGGTAGTTCTGCCGTATGCGATTTGGTACAATGCCGGCCATGCGCCGGAAGCGATGAAAGCGCTCGCCCGGGCATTGGGCTCCGATGTGAGCGATGTCGCCGGTTCCATCTACGACCTGTTGAAGTCGATGGATGCTCCAACCTCGCTTGCAGAAATCGGAATGAAAGAGAAGGATCTCGATGCAGCGGCCAAATTAGCCACGCAGAATCCTTATTATAACCCTCGTCCAATCGATGAAAAGTCGATCCGGCAATTGCTGGAGTATGCCTATAACGGCCAGCGGCCGGTGAAAGGAAAGGCTCTTTGACTACAGGCGTATGTCTGAATAAACCTTAGTCCCGCATTCGACGGGGCTAAGGTTAAATTATTATCGTCTACAATCAATGGCTACCCGTTAACGCATGGGAAAGATAATCTGGATCGTACGGATAAGCAAATGACTATGAATTTCCGTATAGACGGCAAACAATGGAGCGTGTGAGATGAGATTGACCGACGAAGAGAAACGGATGCTGGATGGCAGAGACGGGCCCGCGGTGCAAAAGGCGATGGATTTGCTCATACGCTACGGAGAGGCTTTGGGGGCGGAGAAATTAGTGGAAACCTCCAACGTGAGCACAACGGTAGTCGCTTCCAGTGGCTACATGCGGGATTATGCGGCTAAGTACGGATTCGACGCGTTATTTTCCGAGTTTAACCTGGACAGTCAGGAGGCTGTTGAGATTCCGATGGTCAAAACCCACTCCTGTCAGCTGATCACCGGTTTTGATGCGCAGCACTGGGAGCAGATGGGCGGCACCCCTGACCGTGTGAAGTCCATTAAAGAGCATGAAGAATACAACGCTTCGATCGGCATCCAGCTGATGAGCACCTGTACGCCCTACCAGGTCGGGAATATACCGGTGAAGGGGGAGCACTGCGCCTGGATGGAATCTTCTGCCGTCGTGTACATCAACTCGGTGCTCGGCGCCCGCACCAATTGTGAAGGGCGGGAAAGCACGGGGGCGGCGATGCTGACAGGGCGAATCCCTTACTGGGGCTACCATGTGGACGAAAATCGGCTGGCGACTGATCTGGTGGAAGTCGAATGGGACGTCGAGAGCATGCTCGATTGGGGTCTTCTCGGTTACTACGTCGGTGAAGTCGTGGGCGATCGGGTGCCTGTGCTGAGCGGGGTTCGGCATGTTCCGAATTCTTATCGGATCAAGCATTTTGGGGCGTCCGCCGCTTCCTCGGGCGGTGTGGAGCTGTACCATATCCCGAAAATAACGGCGGAAGCGCAATCGGTTGAGGAGGCTTTAGGAGGGAAGAAACCTCAGTTCAGCTTCAAGTTTGGCCAAGAGGAGAGACAACGGGCGTATAACCGGTTGAACATATCGGCCAAAGATACGAAGGTCGATTTCATTATGCTGGGCTGCCCGCACGCGTCCATCGAACAGATCTGGGAAATTTGCAAGCTGCTGAAAGGAAAGCGGGTCCACAGCGGCACGCAGCTTTGGATCTTCACACCGCGGGCGATTCGGGAATTGGCGGACCGGAACGGATATACCCAGATCATTACCGACGCAGGAGGTTTTTTGATGAGCGATACGTGTCCGGCGCTTGGGCAAGTACTGCCGCCGGGTACGAAGGTGGTGGCCACCGACTCGGCGAAGCAGGCGCACTACCTGCCGGCGATTATGGGGATCCAATGCTGGTTCGGATCGCTTGAGGATTGCGTCCGGGCAGCGATAACAGGGAATTGGGGAGGAGAATTGCGATGACGAAAATTGTTCTTCACGGAAGAAAAGTGGTCGGCGGATGCGCGGAAGGAGAGGCGCTTGTCACCAAGGATACGATATCCGGCTGGGGCGGCATTAATCCGATGACCGGTACGATTATTGAACTGCAGCATGAATTGAGAGGCCAAAGCTTTAAAGATAAAGTGCTCGTGTTTCCCGGCGCGAAAGGATCGTCCGGCTGGTCCGCCTATTTCCACATGGCGCGGATGGTAGGGGCGGCTCCCAAAGCGATGATTTTTAACGTGATGACGACGAAGGCGGCCTTGGGTACGGTGGTTTCTCATGCGCCCACGGTTACGGGGCTGGATCAGGACCCGCTGGATATTATCGAAACCGGCGATTGGGTCAAAGTAGATGGCGATAACGGAATCGTAGAGATCACCAAAAAAAATGCGGGGAGTTAGGCTTTGCGCTCATGTAATATGTAACAACCATAACGGAGCTGCGCGGGTTGCGCGGCTCCGTTTGCTGTCTGGGTCCGAAGAACAATAAATCGACGGCTGCATGAAAAGGCTGCAAGCGCAGCCTTTTGTCGCATGAGACGGGAAAAGGATGAAACATCTCTCAAGGCTGCGGAAAATAAGGCACCTGCCGAAGGAAAACGCTCTCCACCCTCGCTACGATCGGCCCTTCCTTTTCCGTTTCGCTCTTCACTTCTTGCCATTCGGGGTCGTTATAGAAAGACTCAAAGCTTTGATTGCGCGCTTCCATATCGGAAAATTCCATCACGTAGTAGAGCCGGTTGCGGTTATCGTCGATATCTTGCCAAAACTCGGTGACGCGCATGCCGTGTTTGGCAAAAATGCTTAATGTGAAATGAGCGAATCTGTCGTTGATCGCCTGCATTTTTCCGGGGTGGATGTCGTAAATTCGAAGCTCATATATCATGAGGCATTGTCCTCCGGCGGGTATTTGCTGTAATTGAATACGAGAGGGTCATGCCCGGGCAACACAAAATCGGCAATCTCCTCAATCCTCTTGAAGCTTTGGAAGTATTCTTCGAGATCCCAGTGAATCCCGTTGGGGAGGTGGGGCATATGTGCAGTAGGCCAGTTCCAGTTTTCAAACAAGGGGACGGTGTCACTGGCGATCACGTAGGTGCCTTTCGCGGTTTCAACGGCAACGCTCATGCTTCCCGGAGTATGACCCGGCGTCGTAAACAAGAATATACCTTCCGTAAGCTGTTTGTCGCCGTGAAGGATATTGTATTTGGTGTCGGTGATGAAGCTTGGCGACATGCCGATCGCCATCGATTCGTAGGCTTTCATATGAATCGGAAGCGGGTCGATGGCATAACGCAATTCTCTGCCTTGAACGTAAAATTGGGCGTTCTCGAAAAGATGATTGTTGTACACATGGTCCCAATGCAAATGTGTCGTAATCACCGCCTCAACCTTACTCGGATCACACCCCTTACTCCTCAAGGCAACCTCGGGCTCTTGCTCGGACGACCGCGTGAATGGAAAATGATACTTCGTCGAAAACTCCGGGTCAGGAGCCCCCGTATCCACAATCAATTGGCGTTCGCCATCCGTTACGAACCAGACGATATTCGGAACGTACATTTGAACACCGCAATTACGCATATAAGTGAACTCCGATTTATCGACGGTCAGCGTCCCCACGTCTACAGGTACGATCTCCCATTTGCTCATGCCGAAACCTCCCCAAGGTTATAAAACCGCTTTCATGAATAGATGCGGTACAAGTTAAACCATCCGAGAAACCGAGCGATATGGACGTAACACCCCCTTATAAAATCAGCGCAGATTTTTGAAGGTTAGTTGCCATCTTGTCAAGCACATAGTAAAATATCCATGTGTGAAAGTCAATATTTAATTTCTAAGGTTCAAAATTCGGACTTTTCCGGGGAGGTGCACCTATGACCAAAAACAAAGTTGTTATTAAATCCATGAATATTCTGCAATTATTCGAGCATTCAGAAGCCTTGTCTATCAATGAAATGGTAACCATAACGAATTTACCTAAAACATCGGTGATGCGTATGGTGAGCTCTCTGGAGGATATGGGGTTTTTGTCTAAACGAAGCGACCGAAGATATGTTCTCGGGCTCTCTCTTCTTCATTACGGTCATCTCGTTGCCGAGCGTCTGGATTTAAGGAAGGTTGCTCTGCCGCTGATGAACCAGCTTCGCGACGAAATGGACGAAGCCGTTAACCTTTCGGTGCCTGAGGAAGAAGAAGCCATTTATGTCGAAAAAGTAGATGCAAGAGCCAGCCAAATGGTTCGTGTCTTTACGCGTATCG
The DNA here is from genome assembly GCF_055379675.1 of Paenibacillus sp. JCM 9796. Classification (NCBI taxonomy): domain Bacteria; kingdom Bacillati; phylum Bacillota; class Bacilli; order Caryophanales; family Paenibacillaceae; genus Paenibacillus; species Paenibacillus sp. JCM 9796. Next base: position 792,470 of record NZ_AP043723.1, on the reverse strand, counting down.
GCCGCAGGGCGCCATTCTATGCCGGAGCCTGCCCGCGAATCATTCTTGCCAATATGGACGAAGACCGCGTGAACGCGTACCTGGAATCGATTCAACCGGTCCAGATTGCTTCCGGCACCATTACGGATAAGTCACAATTGCGCGAGGTCCTCGTTAAGTGCAGGCAGGACGGTTATTCGATCAGCTTTTCAGAATTGGAGAATGGTGCGGCTGCCATCGCTGCGCCGATTTTTAACCACAAGGGCGAGGTTATAGCAGGCCTTAGCATTACCGGACCAGACTACCGGTTTAGGGAATACCTGGTAAGCGATGTCATTCAACGCGTGATGCATACAGCAGCGGAAATATCGAAGCGTGTGGGCTGGAACCCGGACACCCTAAAGCAAATGGGGTAAAGGGAGCCTGCGGTTTCGGCTAGTAACGCTGCTTTACCGGCTTTGGTGCAGCCTCTCCCGCCAAACACCCTACCTAAGGGAAGGGAGAGGCCCGGACCGTGAATCTCTTCCATCCTCCCTGCCTTCATCTCCTGCGCCCAGCGCAGCCCGCCTTGTCATTTCGCCAATATTCCTGCCCGAAGAACGAACGGTTTTAACTCCTTAAAGATAGGGTGGACATTCATTTATTTTATGCTGAGCTTGCGGCAGTATGTCCATTTTTTCAAAAAAAGTCCGAAATTCGGTTTTGGAAAATTAAATATTGACTTTCGAACAGGTGTAATTTACTATGTGCTTAACACGATGACCCCGAGCGTAATTCATGGCTTTCATGGATCAGCAGGAGAGCAAATAAGAACTTTAAAGGGGGCGTTCAGTCTTCAGAACGGAAATCTTATTGGCGAATAAACAATGTGATTTATTATTGTAAACGCTTACAATCGTTACACCAACTGCCAAATCGAAATGCAACTTGTTTTCTGAAACTGCTTATCCTCAAGTTATCCAGGAGTTCATAAGGGAAGGTGGCTCGATATGTCAAATTTACAACCTCAGACGGGTACGGGGACGCTCCCTGCGCGCCGTGGTTACAAATCGGCATTCATAGGTGCACTGGTGGGCTGGATTTTTGATTATTATGAAGTCGCGCTAATGACTTTTCTCATCGTTCCTATCGCTGCGGCATTTGGCCTGTCTGGGGGGCAAACAGCGCTTGTGTTTTCGATTCAGTTGTTGGCGATGGCCGTGGGCGGCATCGGATTTGGCATGTTGGCGGATAAATACGGACGAAAAAATATTTTGTTCTGGACCATCGTCGTCTATTGCGTAGGTACGTTGGCCCGGGCTTTTACCTTCAACTATGAGTGGCTCATCATCTGGACCATCATTGCCGGACTTGGCATCGGCGGCGAGTATGGCGTCGGCCAAACGCTGGTGTCGGAAGTCGTGCCGAAGGAGAAACGCGGCTGGTGGGGAGGGCTGCTGTATGGCGGTATCTACTTCGGCATCGCTCTCGCCGCCGTTGTCGGGGGTTATGTTGCGCCTGCGATCGGCTGGCGCTGGACCTTGGTGCTTTCAACGCTTCCGATCCTGATTGCGATCTATATCCGCAAAACGACACCGGAGTCGGAAGTGTGGCAGAAAAAGGTCGAAAAGACCGGCGTTGACTGGAGTCAAATTTTTAAAGCGAGCTTCATGGTTCCGTTTTTCAAGTGCCTGATCGCTGCTTGTCTTCAGTTCTTCGCCTACTACGGGATCACCACATTTCTGCCGACCTATCTGACGAAACAGGGTCTGTCCATCACGCACGCCTCCTGGTGGGTCTTATTCTCCGCTTTGGCCGGCCTTGTGGGCAATGTAGTCGCTTCCTACACGAATGACCGCTGGGGCAGACGTGTTACGTTATGCTATCTCGCGGCCACCGCTGCGGTCGGAGGCATTATTCTTTTCTTGACTTGGCAATACCTCCTTACCTCTTCCTGGATTCTCCTTCCTTTCTTCATCCTCTACTTTGGTTGTAATGCCGCAACCGTGTTTGGCGTCCTGTTTAGTGAGATGTTCTCTTCTGATTTGCGCTCCACCGGTGTTTCGGCCGCTTTGCAGATCGGCCGTGGTCTGGCGTTCTTCCCTCCGCTCATTGCGGCGAGCATGTCGGCTGCATGGGGATATCAATCCGTTGTTCTGGTAGGCGCGCTTGAGTTTTTGGCACTCGCCGCATGGGCTTGGGTGTTCAAAGAGACGCGCGGCATCAAGCTCGATTAACCCGGGAGTCGCCTGACGCTCCTGTGTTCGGGCTCGGGCGCTCCTCACGCTCGCAGTTACACGTTGTCCATCTCACTTAGAGGAGGGGGTAAGCGATGAGTTCGCAAACGCCGCCAATTACACAAAAATCGAATCGGGTCGACGGCTTTCAGAAGGTTCGTGGCGAAGCGCGGTATACGGATGACATCACCTTGCCGGATATGCTCTATGGGGCCGTCTTGCGAAGTCCCTATGCGCATGCGCGTATCGTATCGATTAACACCGAGGAAGCCGCCCGATTGCCCGGTGTTGTTGCCGTTATTACGGCAAAAGACATTCGAAGCGGCACATTTGGCCGGATCGTAAGGGATATCCCGGTTCTTGCGAGCGACAAGGTTTTGTTCGCGGGCGATCGCGTCGCTGCCGTCGCCGCCACAACAAAAGACATTGCGGAAGAAGCCTTGGCGCTCATCGAGATGGAGTACGAACCGCTTCCGGCCGTTTACGATGCCAGAGAGGCGCTGCAGGAGGGGGCGCCTATCCTGCACGACTCTCCATGGAATTACAAGGGAGCCGTCACGAAGGACACCGATGCTGCGAATTTGCAATCCCGCATATGCTTGTCGAACGGTGGAGACGTATCCGAGGCGTTGGCCCGTTCGAAGTATGTCTTCACTGAAACGTTCACAACGGCGGCTCGTCACCAAGGGTACCTGGAACCGCACTCCTGTATCGCCCGAGTCCTTGGAGATGAGGTTGAAATTTGGGCGCCGAACAAGTCACCGTACCGGCTTCGCCAGCAAATGGCCGATTGGCTGGCGATTGACGCGTCGCACGTTCACATTCATCCTGTTTTTGTCGGCGGCGACTTTGGAGGTAAAGGCTCTCCTATGGAAATTCCGTTAACGATCGCCCTTGCGAAAGCTACAGGGCGCCCGGTGAAGCTTCGAATGACCTATGCCGAAGACCTGATGGGAACGAATCCCCGGCATTCGGCTTCCGTTAAGGTTCGTCTAGGTCTCGATGAGCATGGCAAATTTACTGCGCTCGATGTCGACGCGGTGTTGAACGGCGGCGCTTATGCGGGGTACAAGGCAGGGGTTAACGTGAACCTTATCGGGATTCCGGACGCGGGTTCCGCTTACCGTATTTCGGTCGCCCGTATTCAAAGTACGATCGCCTATACGAACACCGTCCCCCGTGGCCATGCCCGTGCGCCGGGCTCGGTTCAGATGCACTTCCCTGTGGAAAGTGTGATCGATATGGCTGCACGCCAGCTTCAGATCGATCCGCTGGAGCTGCGGGAGCGGAATATGCTTCAGGATGGAGACCCTTCTCCCACCGGCGAACACTTTCTGGAGGTCCGTTCCCGGGAGACGCTTGCAGCCGTGAAGGAGCTTGCGGACAGCGTGCCTGTTCGCCCGCTTCCGAAGGAGGGAGAGTGGGTGCGGGGCACCGGGTATGCCTTCTATCAAAGGCCGACACACGGCGGTATAACTGAAATCGGACTGGAGCCCACGAGTTCCGGACAATTAGTTGTGCATGTTCCGTTCCCTGACCAAGGGGGCGGACAAATGACGCTCGGCCGCAATATTTTAAGCCGGCTGTTATCACTTCCGGGCGAGCTGATTACCGTTCGCCAAGCTGAGACCCATGAACTGAACTACGATACGGGTTGTGGGGGAAGCCGTGTGACCGTCACGGCCAGCGAGGCGTTTCACAAGGCAGCCAAGCTGCTTGTGCAGGAGCTCCAAAGCCGGTTCGGCTTGCCGGGCACGTATGAGCTGCCCGATCTTCGGGCCGCCTTGGCCCGGTTCGCACGGGAGAGGGAGGGCGACTGGCTTCGTGTCGGTCATGATGCCAGTGAAATCGAACATGTCTGTTCCTACAACGTAACCCTGGCAAGAGTTCGCGTTGACCTTGGAACCGGTCAAATTGTCGTGGAGGATCTCATCGCAGCGTACGACGTGGCGGGCATTATCAATGAGGCGTCACATTACATCCAGTTGGAGGGCGGCGTTGTTTTTGGCTACGGCGAGGCTGTTCTCGAGGACTTGGTCATTGAGGAAGGCCGCGTTACCCACGCCAGTCTGGGCGAATATAAGCTGCCGTCTCAAGAGGATATTCCAGCCGTTCACATGTCTTTGGTTGAAGGCGGACGGGGCATTGGGGCGGAAAATATTAAGGCGGCAGGCGAATTGTCCAATGTAGCGGTCCCGGCCGCCATTGCCAACGCGATCGCGGATGCGGCGGGCGTGCGGATGAAGCAATTGCCGATCACCGCCGAGAGCGTGTACTTCGCGCTTCGCGGGAAGGAGGAGGCACAATGACGCAATCGATTCAGCTGCAGGTAAACGGCCGCCGTATTTCGGCCGAGGTGGATGAGGGCGAGCTATTAATCGACTTTCTGCGCAATCAGCTTCAGCTGACCGGTACGAAGGAAGCATGCTCCATCGGAATTTGCGGACTATGCACGGTGCTTGTCAACGGGAAAGCCATCAGCTCCTGCCTGATGCCGGCCGTATTTGCCCATGAAGCGAATGTGTTTACCGCGGAAGGGCTTCGTATGCTCACGGATCAGGATACGCTTCCGGAAGCTGCGCCGGATCCGAGGCTGTGGGCCATTGTGCAGGAAACATTCGTCGAATGCGAAGGACTCCAGTGCGGCATCTGCACACCCGGGCAAGTTATGTCGGCCGTCAGCCTGCTTCGCGAGCATCCCGATCCGACCGAAGAGGAGATCCGCCGGTACATGGCCGGGAACCTATGCCGGTGCACGGGCTACTTGTCGATCATACGGGCGATTCAACTTGCTGCGCAGAAATGGGGGGCTGAACGTGCCGTCCTTTAAGCTTACTGTTCCGAGCAGTCTTGACGAAGCCTTATCGTTGTTGAATCCGGACGACGACGTCCTCTTGTGGGGCGGCGGGGTGGCGTCGACGATTCTTATGAAACAAAAGCTGCTTGCGCCCTCCGTCGTGATCGGTTTAGAACGCGTGCAGGAATTGTACGGAATTACACAGGAGGAAGACGGGAGCCTCCGGTTGGGGGCCATGGTACGGCTGCGTGACATGGAGCTCTCTCCCTTGCTTGCCGGGTTGCTTCCAAGCTTGTCCGAAACGGCCAAAGTCATTGCGAACGTCCGCGTCCGGAATGCCGCCACGCTCGGCGGCCACCTCATCCACGCGGACCCGGCGCAAGACTTGCCGCCTATGCTGCTGGCCTTGGATGCGGCCGTGAAGCTCCAATCGAAGACGGGTCAACGCATCGTCGCGCTGAACGAGTTTTTTGCAGATACGATGGAAACGGTCATTCGTCCCGACGAAATTCTGGTCGAGGTCGCGATTCCGGCCAAGGCATTGGCCCGGGCTTCCCGTTATGTAAAGTTTCGGCCCCGCAGCCAGGACGATTACTGTACGGTCGGGGTCGCAGCGAGCATCGCCTATGAAGCGGACGGCCGCACGGTCCGTGAAGCATCCGTTGCTGTAGGCGGTGCGGGACCGGTTGCGTGCAGATTTCCCGATGCGGAAAGGCTCCTGGTAGGCAAATCCTTAACGAAGTCCCTGTTAAACGAAGTCGCTGAGGTTGTTCATGAGCAAGCTGAGCCATGGGACGATGCGCGAGGAAGCGAAATTTACAAGCGCGACATGGCGGCTGTCTGGACGAAGCGCGTGCTTGCTTCGTTGGCTGGAGATCCGACAAGTGAGGAGACGATCGCGTGAAGTTTTTGTATAAAATCGCTGTAGCGAGCGAAGCTGCGCAGACGTGGGAGAAGATGCAGGATACGCTTGCGATGGTTCACTGTATCCCGGGCGTTGAGGAGGCCGATGAAACTTCGGAAGGCCATTATGACGTGAAAATTGTGACGAAGCTCGGACCGGTTTCGCTGCGGTTTAACGGCAGCGCAGAGCTGGAGATTCATCAAGAGGAGCGGGCCATGCAAGCGGGCGTTACCATGAGCGATTCCCGCTCGGGTAATGTGTACGGTCAATTCACGATGAGGCTGGTTCCGGATGAGGCCGGCAACGGCTCGATCCTTCAGATCGACGCCGATATTGTGATAGCCGGCAAACTGGGCGAGCTTGCACAGCCGCTGATCAAGCGAAAGGCAGACCAGATTGTCCAGGAGTTTTCCAAAAAACTGACCAACTACCTCGAAACGGCACAGTAAGCATCGCGTGGGCAAAAACAACCAAATAAAAATGACCGGGGAAGTGACGAATCTTGAGCAATTCGAATCGGGTATGGTTTACCGATGTGGCGGCGCGTGACGGATTTCAAATCGAGCCCCAGCGGGTATCGACGGAAACGAAAGTTGAGACGATTAACGCGCTGGGCGCGGCCGGCGTGCCGTGCATTGAAGCTACTTCCTTTGTCCATCCCAAGGCCGTGCCGCAGATGGCTGACGCCGAGGAGGTCATGAAGCGCATCACCCGGTATCCGGGAACGCGCTATACCGTGCTTGTGCCCAATTTACGCGGCGCAGAGCGGGCTTTGGCGTGCAAGCCGGACATGATTACAACCGTCGTTTCGGTGAGTGACAGTCACAATCGAGCCAATATCCGCCGCCGCACCTTCGAAACGTTGAATGAATTCGAGCAGGTGGCGCACCTCGTCCATTCGGCCGGCGTCACCCTGCAAGGGGCGATGAGCACGACGTTCGGCTGCGCCTTTGAAGGGCGGATTCCGCTGGAACGGGTACTGGAAGTCGTAGAACATTACGTGGCGCTTGAGGTGGATGGGGTCGTCTTGGCCGATACGACCGGGATGGCTAACCCGGCCCATGTACGTCAGGTCATTCGCGCGATTCAGGATCGTTGGCCGGACCTGGAATTGCATATGCACTTCCATAACACAAGGGGGATGGGCTTGGCTAATGTGTATGCGGCCTACCTGGAAGGCGTCCGCCACTTTGAAGGCTCGCTCGGCGGGATCGGAGGCTGCCCCTTTGCTCCGGGGGCCACTGGAAACATTTGCACCGAAGACGCCGTGCACATGTTCATGGAGATGGGAGTGGAGACCTGCATAGACTTGGATAGGCTGCTGGAAGCATCCCGGGATATGGAGCGGGCCTTGGGTCACGAACTGCCGGGTCAGGTCATGAAGGCGGGCAGAACGCTTGATCTTCATCCCTTGCCGCCTGGTGAGGCGGGTTAAGCGCGGTAGGTTCAATCGTACAAGGAGAGGTGAAAGCTGTGAGTGAAAAATACTATGAGGATGTCGACGAAGGGCAAATATTAACCCCGCTGCAGCGAGGCCCGATGAATACGATGCTGATGATGCGTTGGTCCGCATTTCAGGAAAACTGGCATCGTATCCATTACGATCATCCATTCGCTACCGGGCACGACGGGCTGCCTGACATCGTGGTCAGCGGCTCATGGAAGCAGCATATGCTCGTTCAGATGTTGAAGGAGTGGGCTGGACCGCTGGGCTGGATATGGAAGGTCAAGTACGAATATCGCGGTTGGGATGTAGCCGGGGACGTATTGACGGCGGGCGGCCGCATTGACCGGAAAGAAGTTCAAGACGGGCTCGGCTGTATTCATTGCACCATCGGGATCGAGAATCAAAGAGGGGTGCGTTCTACAACGGGCGAGGCCGTTATTGTTTTGCCCATGCGGGAAGGCCGGAAGATTCCGTACCCGTTCGTGCCGCCCCGGCAAGCTGCGCAGGACGGAACGCTGGAATAGCCGTGAAGCATGGACGACAACAGCCGCATCATTACCGTAAGGAGGATCTGTTGCATGAATTATATAACTTCAGAGGTTCGCTCCTTTATCGGACGCGAATCGCAACCGGTTGTCGCTTGGGACCCTGTGGAAACAGGCGCAATTCGCCGAATGGCTCAGGGGATTATGGACGACGATCCCGTCTACTGGGATCAGGACTATGCCAGCACCACGAAGTTTGGCGGCGTCGTTGCCCCGCCGCTTTATCCTATGCACGCGATCCGGCGACTTCCCGGCACGCCCGATCCCTTGGTGTTCAGCGATGCGGACCCCGACTATGACGGTGCTGGTCAATCGCACGGGGAAGGGCTGGGGCTGCCTCCCGTCCCGATTCCTTTAACGCGATTGATCAATGGGGGCAACGAGGTCGAGTTTTATGCCTTTGCGCGCCCGGGTGATCGGATTGTGGCGACAAGCCGGTACCGGGATATTTACCAGAAGGAAGGATCGTCCGGTCCGCTTGTGTTTGTAATAACCGAAACGTCCTATACAACCGAGAAAGACAGCGCGCTGCTGATGATCAGCCGGCGCATTCAAATTTTTCGTTAACGCCGAGTACGCAGCATGGAACCGGCGGTGCAGGGGAGGTTAGTCGGATATGTATCCGTTATTAGAGGGCGTACGGATTCTGGAGGTAGGAAAGAGCGATTCGGCGCGATATTGCGGTAAAATTTTGGCCGAATTGGGTGCGGAAGTGTCGATGCTCTCAAGCATCGGGACGGCTCGCGCAGAGCAACGCGACAACCAAAGTCAACCTGGGCGCACACGGGAAGTGTTCGACCGCTACCTGAACCAAAACAAGGCAGTCCGCACCGGAAGCGGGCGGCTGGCGGACGAAGAAGAAATCAAACGGTGGAGTGAAGAAGCCGAGCTGTGCATTCTAGGTTATGAAGCTGCCGATATGGCACACCTGCCGTCAGCATTGCTGGCCGGAGGCACGAGTGTCCTCGCCATTACGCCGTTCGGGCTGACAGGGCCGAACGCCCATGCTCCCGGCGGAGATCTTATAGCCAGTCACGCTGGAGGATATGCTTATCACCTGGCCTTTCCCAGCAGCTCTCCCGAGGACAATCCGCCTAAACGCGGTCCGGCCGGACAATCGCTATTATTCGCCGGGCTCATCGGCGCGGTAGCGGCCATCGGCGCTCTGCTTGGAACCGGGCGAGGCCAGCCATCGACATTCATGGACCTGTCGGAGCAAGAGGCCGTTGCTTCCTTATTATTCGAGGAATTAGCCGCCTACAATGAGGGCCATCTGCCCGCTGCGAGGCAGGTGGAGAACGCGGCGGAAGGTACGCCGGTTGCCGGAGGCTTGGTAGGCATTATGCCATGCGCCGACGGATTTGTCATGTGTTCCCCCCGCGAACAGCACCAATGGGATCGGGTTGTGGAATGGCTGGGTCGCCCCGGTTGGGCTGCGAGGCCCGAATTTGCAAGCCCGTCGTCAAGGATGCAGCATTGGTCTCAATTACAGGCCTATTTGAGCGAACAGACCCGTCACATGACGAAGCGGCAAGTTCACGAGGAGCTGCAGAAAAATAAGGTGGCGTGCTTCCCTGTCAATACGATTAAAGAAGCTTTTGCTATTGAGCAGCTTGACTTTCGGAAGTTTTGGCACACCTTGAATCCGGAAACAAGCGGACCTGCCGTCGTCTTGCCGGGGCTGCCTTTTTTGTTGAAAAGTACGTAGGTCTCGTTGATTGGCGACTCCTTTCATAAGGCAAGATTGCTCCAATCGAAGGGGAGGTAAGCAACCCGATGCTGCTTAAAGGTATCCGTGTGGTCGATTTTACTTGGGTCGTAGGAGGGCCGATTGCTACGCAATATTTAGGCCTGATGGGGGCGGAGGTCATTAAAGTGGAGTCAGCTACCCGGCCGGAATATCGGAAGCGAAGCGGATGGTTTCCTGCATTGAATGGTTCCAAGCTTAGCTGTACCCTCAATCTTAAGGAGCCGGAGGGCCAGGAATTAGTTAGAGAGCTGATTCGGAAGAGCGATGTGGTGGTTGAGAATTTCTCGACAGGGGTTACCGAGAAGCTGGGTATTGATTACGCACGGCTCCGTCCGATCAATCCGCGGCTCATCATGCTGTCGATGTCCGGTTTAGGGCGGGAAGGCCAGGCGCGGGATCTTCTCGGGTACGGATCGCTGCTGCAAGCGTACAGCGGGTGGACGTCATTGGTCAAGGAAACGGACTTGAGCGTCGAAGGGATGGGCGTCCGTCCGCCGTTGACGGATCATGTTGCAGGCGTTATGGGCGTGCTCGCCATATTGGCTGCGTTAAGGCGGCGCGACCAGTCCGGGCATGGAGCGTTGATTGACTTGTCCCTGCTGGAATCGATTATGACGCTGCTGGTCGAGCCGCTGATTGAGGTGTCTTTGACCGGCGAATCGCCCCCGGTGGTCGGCAACGGTTCGCCCCATGCCGCCCCGCACGGTTGTTACGCTTGCTCGGGCGAGGACCGGTGGATCGCTTTGGCTATCTATGATGATGACGAGTGGGAGCGATTGGCCGATTTGATGGGGAACCCGGAGTGGGCACGGTCTTACCGCACAGGCGCGGAACGTTTGGCAAATTCGGAGCTCATCGATCGCACAATAGCGGGGTGGACCCGGTCCTGGGATTGTCATCAACTGGCGGAGCGTCTCAGGGAAATTGGAATTGCCGCTGCAGCGAGCAGCTCTTTTCACGACTTAGTCGCGGATCCGCATCTCCTGGATCGGGGGTATTTCACTCCGCAAGGCGACCAGACCGGCACATGGGTCAGGGGGCTCCCCTGGATCGATTCGCGCATGCAGCGCGGACATATACGGCCAGCCCCCGGTTTGGGCGCCGATAACGAATATGTGTTCAGGCAGCTACTGCAATTGAGCGATGCACAAATGGACGATTTGCGTTTCCGGGGCGTCTTGACATAAGGCGCAGCTTCCATTCCGGTCAAACCAAGGGAGGGTCATGTCATGGAAAAACAGGTTGACTTCGATATTGTGATTGTCGGCTGCGGCGTCGCAGGAGCGGCTGCCGCTCTGTCTGCAGCGGAACATGCCAAGCAAACCGGAAAAAACGCGCGCATTGCCATACTGGAGCGGACCGATTATCACCATCGGGGCGGAAACTCCCGCTGGACGGCAGCATTCCTGCGCATGGAGAGCCTGGAACGGACAGCAGACAACTTTGTCGAGGATATGCTGTCGTTCTCAAGCTATTATTCGGATAAGAAATACATCGAAACTCTGGCTGAACATGCTGGCGAAACGCTCAAGTGGGTGCATGAAAAAGGCGTCGATTTTGACCACCTCCCGACGATGTTTCTCACTTCTTCCAAACCGCGTTTACTGCCCGTCGGCGGGGGGCGCGCCATTATCGATTGTCTCTTGCGGCGTGCCGAAGCGCTTGGCGTACAAATGATTTATGAAACGACCGCCTGGCAGCTGCTGCTGGACGATGAAGGCGCGATAGAAGGGCTTATGGTCCGCGTTAAGGGCGGAACCTCGTACCGGCTCGGAACGAGAACCGTCATTCTCGCAGCCGGCGGATTCCAGGGCAATCCCGAAATGATGGCGCAATATATCGGCAGAGACGCCCATCAAATTCCGACCATAGCGGAAGGCGGGCTGGCCAACAAAGGGGAATGCATCCGGATGGCGATGGCCATAGGGGCCAAAGGGGCAGGTCAGTGGGATTCCTTCCATGCGGAGCCTGTTGACCCGCGAAGCAAGCGGGAAGAGGCTACCGTCATGACATACCCGTATGCCATATTGGTGGACCGGAACGGCAGGCGTTTCCTGGACGAAGGGATCTCCACGGTGGATGAGCAATACGAATCGGTTGCGCGAACGATCTTCTATGACTTGCCGGGGCGAATGGCTTATATGGTGTCCGACCAAAAGATGTTCGCCATTCCGAATTACGAACGGGCGCTGCAAACCGAACAACCGCCCATCGAAGCGGACACGATTGAGGAGCTTGCCGGGAAAATCGGGGTACCGCCGGAAAATCTCGGTGAAACGGTGCGGGCCTTCAACGAAGCGATCCAGCCTGGACCTTTTTACTGGGACCGGAAGGACGGTAAACATACCAGCGGGATTACACCGCCCAAATCGAACTGGGCGATTCCGATCGATCAAGGTCCGTTTATCGCCTACCCGGTCATCTGTTCCAATGTGTTCTCCTACGGCGGCTTGTTCACGGACACGGATGGACGTGTATTAACGGGCGATAACGATGCCATTCCGGGTTTATATGCCGCCGGTGAAATAACAGGTCTTTATTACGGCAAGTATCCCGGGGCCACGTCTGTCCTGCGCGGGCTTGTGTTTGGCCGCCGGGCCGGGGCGCATGCGTTAGCCTATGGGCTAAAGTAGAATCGGTATGCGATTCCGCGTGCCGCCCTTCATGCCGCATTTGATGCGGCAAGGCTGCTCTTAATGGACGGAACAAGCGAGCTTATTCCGATGCTGTTCTGGGAAGACCGGCAATCGCTAGTGAGATTCCCGGAATTATCGGAGCTTGAGAAGCTGTATCAGGATTAAAACCGGAGGTAGAGTGACCATGAACGATGCTTACCGGATTTTAAAAAAAATGAAAGAAAAAAAGGAACAAACATTTGCTCAGGCGACGATCGTTCATGTGGACGGTTCGGCTTACCGGCATGCGGGAGCTAAAATGCTGATCGGGGAAGACGACAGTCTATACGGGACCCTTAGCGCCGGATGTCTGGAAGAGGATTTGGCTTATCATGCCCGGGAGGTGCTTCAGACCCGGCAGCCGCAGACGTTAATTTATCATTTAAAGGCCGAGGATGATTTATCCTGGGGACAGGGAGCGGGCTGCAATGGGAGTATTCAGGTGTATGTGGAGCCTTGCGAATGGGAAGCCAGGCCGCGCTTTCAGGATGAACCGGTATGGCCTCAAGTGGAATCGCTGCTGGATTCGGGTAACAAGGTCGCAAGTGCAAAAATAATAGGCGAAGATAACGGCCATAGCGTGCCGCTCTTTTATGCGGACAACGGCACGGTACTTGGGGACGCGGATCAAGAAACGAGGCGGAGAATCATCCCCGGACTCAAGAGGTTTTTGCAAAGCGGGCAAAAGCTGCAGGTCGTTAAGCCAGCCCATGCCGATGCCGATCTCCTGTTCGAATTGTATGAGCCCCGGGAGCAGCTCTATCTATTCGGAGCAGGGCCCGATGTAGAACCGATTGTCCGGCTGGCCTCCAGCCTGGATTTCTATGTTACCCTCATTGATCCCAGAAGCAGCCGCTGCAACAAGACGGTATTTCCGGCGGCGGATCGATGCATACCCGAACATCCGGAAGCTTATTTGCAAACGAATCCGATACCGGGGAAAAGCTATGTGCTCATCATGACGCACAGCTTTCAGCGGGATCGGCATATTTTACGTCATCTGCTTTCATCGCCCCCCTATTATGTAGGGGTACTCGGGCCTAGACGAAGGACAGAACGTCTATTCTTGCCCGATGCAATGCCGGACTGGGTTCATGCTCCGGTAGGACTGCGCATCGGCGCCGAAGGACCTGAAGAGATCAGTGTAAGCGTCATGGCCGAGCTGCTCCAAATCAGGAATCGAAGGTAACGCGAGTAAGGAGTGAAACCATACCGGATATGGGCGCGATCGGAGCGGTTATTTTAGCGGCGGGGATGTCAAGGCGAATGGGACAGCCCAAATTGCTGCTGCCTTTTTTGGGGAAGCCTCTTTTTCGTTACAGTGTGGATGCGGCTATCCAGGCCGGTTTGCAGCCCGTAGTGATAGTCGGAGGCAGCCGCATGGAGGAGCTGCTTCGGCATGTCGCGGACTGCGCGGACATCGAAGGCATCGAGAACAAAGATTATCAATCGGGCATGGCTTCTTCGCTTCAAGCCGGCCTGCAGGCGGTAAAGGGGCGTGCCGATGCCGCGATCGTATTTTTGGCGGACCAGCCTCTCGTAGCTCCTGTCGTCATCAACGAGATCGTACGGCATTATAATCTTCATCGCCATGAGGGGATTCGTATTGTACGACCCGAGTATCAAGGACGTCCCGGACACCCCGTTTTGTTCGATGCCGATTTGTTTGCCGAGCTGGAACATATCCGGGGCGATGAAGGCGGAAAATCCATCCTGATCAAACATCGTTCCCTGCTGCACGTCGTTCCATTCGCTAATGAGCAATGGGGGATGGATATCGACACGCCCGACGATCTGCGGAAGCTTGAAAAAATAGCTTATGCAGCTGGCGGTGAAGACGGGCCGAAGTGAGCTTCGGCCCGGTTATAGCCGTCATCGTTATAAGCGGTTGTCCGGCTATTCTTGGCGCAAATAACGCTTGTCCTTCAAAAACAGTTTCCAAAACAGGTAGAAAGCCGGGCCGAGAATGAGCAGTCCGATGACATAGGCGACAAGCAGAGCCCGGAATGTGCTGGGATTGGTGAACCCTTCCTCCACCGTCAAGTACGGATAGATGATGTACGGAAGATGCGAGAGGCCGTAGCCGATGCTGGCGAAGGCGTACTGGACGATAATCGCCGTGAACGCGACTCGCGGCACACCCGGCCCGCCATCCGGCCGGCCCCACAGCAAAGCCGTGTATCCAAAGACGAATGCGAGAATCGAGAAGATGAACCACAGGCTGTTGCGTTCGATGGCTTCCACGATCCAGTACGCCTCCGGCACCATGCCAAAGGTGGTGATGACCGCAAAAAACAGCGTGAAGGGACCGAGCCAAATCGCTGCTTTGCGGTACAGCCTGTAAGCCCCGTTGTCTCCCGATTCGTTGGAGTAATCGGCCAGAAACAACGCGGCCAGGTAGAGCTCGGTGGACAAGCCGAAGCCCAGGTGGGTCCAAAGCGTCCGGGAAGCCAGCAGCTGGCCGAAATGCAGCGAAGGCACGCCATCCACGATGTCGATGAAGCCGCCTAGCGAAATCGGCAGTACGGCTACAAGCAATCCGGGGATAAGAAGACCGGTCACGCCGGAGACGACGTTAAGCTCTTTGCCGTATCTTTTGGAGGAATAAGCGTATACCATAAAGCTGCTTCGGATCAACAGCAGGATCAGAACCAAGCTCACCGGCAGCAGCAGGGCGGTTCCCAGCATGGCGATGGCCTTCGGGAAAAAACCGACCAGCGCGACCACCACCAGAACGAGAAACGTATTGGTCACTTCCCAGGTCGGCGACAAGAATCGGTTCGCCAGCGCCCCCGCATTCGTCGCGTCGCTGCGGCCGAATACCATCCCCCAGAAGCCGGCCCCGAAATCGATGGAGCCCAGAATGGAGTATACGAATAACAGCAGCCAGACGAGCATAATCGCGAGTGTCGGTTCAGACATGAGTCCGTACCCCCTCATCGTCCAGCACCGGCATCTGCGGGTTCAGCTCTTTGGAGGCCGGATGGCGCTTGAAGTAGTAGAGCAGGACGAAAGCGGTCAGAAACAGCAGAATCACGTAAATGCCTACAAATAGCGCGAACAGCAGTCCCAGGTTGCCCGTTTTGGTGGCGGCATCCTTCGTGAGCTGCATGTGGTAAATCGTCCACGGCTGGCGGCCGGTGCAGCTGAAGATCCAGCCCGTTTCGATGCCGATAAGAGATAGCGCGCCCGAGCTTGCGAGAAGCCACAGCCCCCATCGGGGCAGCGTCCGCTTCAGCACGTAACGCCAAACCAGGGCGCCGAAGGACAAGCCGATGAGCACCATGCCGATCACGACCATAATATTGAACAGCGTATGAATATAAAGCGGCGGCCACAGCTCTTCGGGGTATTCGTTCAATCCCTTCACGACCGTATCGAAGCTGTTGCCCGCCAGGAAGCTGAGCGCCCCCGGAATTTCGATGCCGCCCTTCACTTCTCCCGATTCCGGGTCGGCCACCCCAAATATAGCGAGCGGCGCATGGTCCGTTGTTTCGAACAGTCCCTCCGCGGCGGCCAGCTTCTCCGGCTGGTAATGGTGCAGCATTTGCGCGGTGGCGTGCCCGTTCAACGCCGTGAACAACGAGAGCGCCCCGCCCACGACCAGCCCGAGCAGCAGGCTCCGGGAATGGTATTCGCGCTCTTCCGCCGATCTCCCCCGTTTCAACAGCTTATAAGCGGCCAACGACACGATGACGAACGCTCCCGTCATATAGGCGGAAGATAGGACATGCAGCGCCGTCGTATAGAGGCTCGGGCTGAAGATCGCCGCGATCGGGTCCACGTTCGAGACTACGCCGTTCACGAGATCGAATCCCCGCGGCGTATTCATCCAGGCATGGGCGTCTGTGATGAGGACGGCGGACGCACTGGCTCCCAAGGCAACGAAAAAGACGCTGACGATGCGAAGCAGCGGCGAGAGTCTATCCGCGGCGTACACATAGATCGACATGAATAAAGCTTCAAGCAGGAAAGCCCAGATTTCCACCTGAAAAGGCACGGCGATCACCTGGCCCACGATGGCCATAAAGCCGGGAAACAGCAAGGACAGCATGACCCCGACGATCGTGCCCGATGGAATCGCCACCCCCAGGATGATAGCAAAGCCTTTGGTCCAGCGCTTTGCCAGAATGGCATAATATTTATCTTTCCGGATATGGTACATCAGCTCCGCGAATAAGACCATGATGGGGATTCCAACCCCGAGCGTCGCAAAAATAATATGAAATGCCATTGAAGTGCCGAACAGAGCGCGGGCCAATACGACGTTATCCATTGTTTAAACGCTTCCCTTCAAACCACCGTTGGAATGTGTTCCTTCATCGAAGTTAATATGAACGGAAATGTCCCAGAATATGTATAAATATCCTGTAACGGATTTTCAAACCAACAAAGCTCGAAGAGATGATGATTGTTTATTCGGAACGAGGAGGATAGAATAGACAGAGAATGATTTTCGGGGAAGAGACGGAAGGGACGAGGGAAGTTCATGCTAATTCCAGTAGCAAGTCATATCGATAAAGTGGTCATTGCATTCCCGCAAGGCGGGGACGTCAATTGTTATCTCCTGAAGGGGGAAAGCGGGTACACCCTGGTCGATACGGGAATTCATTCCGAATCGGCGATCCAGCAATGGGAGAACGTGCTCGCGAACGGACTGACGATCGACAAGGTCGTGCTTACGCACACGCATCCCGATCATATCGGATTGGCAGGCTGGTTTCAGAAGCGCCTGGGGGTTCCTGTTATCATGTCGCGGATCGGGTACGAGACGATGCGCAAGGCCTATGAGCTATGGCTGGCCTATGCGGACGGCGAGAATGAGCCGTATCGGTTTTTACTGAAGCATGGCGGACCTGCCGTGCCGTACAAGCGAATGCTGCAGCAAGCGAGCGCCGGGTTTATGGAACCTGACGGACTCTTCGAGAACGGAGAGGAAATCCGCCTTGGCGACGGCATGTATGAAGCGTTATGGACACCTGGACATGCATTCGATCATTATTGCTTTTACGATCGCGAGAACGGCCGCCTGCTTGCAGGTGACCATGTGCTCGGCGATATTTCGCCCGTGATCACGCTTTGGTCCGATGACGGGGGAAATCCGCTTGAAGATTATTTCCGATCCTTGGAACAGATAGAGAAGATTTCGGCAGAGCTTGTCCTTCCTGGACATGGGGGGCTAATTTCCGATTTGAAGCAGCGGGTATCGGAGATCCGGGACGGTCATCATGTTCGCATGCGCCAAATCATCGATATTCTCGGAGAAGAGGAAATGACCGCGGGCGAAGTGAGCCGAATCGTATATAACAACCAGGATGACAACGCCCGATTCATGATGGAAATTCAGTCGTCGCTCGCCCGTTTGACTTACCTTGAATCGCGGGGAGAGGTGTCTTCACGGCTTCAGGACGGGAAGGTGTTATTTGGCATCGCCCGATCCTGACGTTGTTTTGTAAATCCATTGTCAAAAAATTGTCCAGGACTTGGGGCCGGTCGCCAAAAAGGACTGTTTCTGCAAGAAACAACCCTTTGGCTGGGAACAAGGCCGGTTTTCAAGAACTATTCCTACTTGACACATAGGATTTATTGAATTAGTATTATTCAAAATGCCGACTAGACCACTAGAGGATTTCAATTCAAAGTATCGCTTGAATTGAAATCCTCTTTTTTTATGAAGAACATCTTAAAATTCAGACAAACATGAAAACGACTGTGGAAAAAGCCCTCTTCATGAATAAAGAAAGAATGGATTATAGCGAAATCATCTTGGAAGGAAAAATCTCATGAAAAAGAAGAAAATGCATTTGCTCCAGTATATGATGCCGCCTGCCACTCATCATAGCAGCGCAACGTGGAAACACCCACGGAATATGACGATGACGAATGCCTTTCAATGGAATCGTCCGGAGATTTGGCAAGAGATTGCCCGCATCGCCGAAAGAGGCAAATTCGATGCCGTATTTTTTGCCGATACGGAAGGCATCTATTCCGAGTATGAGAACAGCTACAAAAGTGCCGTGCGCTATGCCTCGCAAGTACCGTGTTATGAACCGTCGGTATTGATGTCATTTATGGGTGCGGTAACCAAACATATTGGCCTGACCATGACGTTTTCGGTGGCAGGTTATCCACCATACATTCTTGCGCGAAAACTGGCCACGTTGGATCACCTGTCACGCGGACGTGTCGGCTGGAATGTCGTCACTGCTTTTCATAAGAATGCATCCGAAAACCTTGGGTTGAGTGTTGAACAATATCATTTATCCCACGATCAGCGCTATGATCGGGTGGATGAGTATATGGAGGTATGTTACAAGTTATGGGACAGCTGGGAGCCGGATGCGATCGTGATGGATGCGGAAAACAACATATTTGCCGATCCGGAAAAAGTGCATCCGATTAATCACGAAGGAAAATGGTTTAGCTGCAAAGGCCCACTGAATATTGATCGTTCTCCGCAAGGACACCCGGTCATCCTTCAGGCTGGACAATCGTCGCGTGGAATCCAATCTGCCGCCAAACACGCCGAGCTTATTTTTACCCTTCAACCTGATCGCGAAGCAATGAAGGCTTATTATAATCGTTTGAAAGAAGAGGCAGTGAGAGTTGGGCGCGACCCGGATGATGTCAGGGTATGTTTTGGGCTGCAAGTGTTTGTCGGAGAGACAGAGGAAATTGCCCGCGCCAAAGCTGCTCTACACAATGCTCTCGTTCCGGCTGAAGCGGGGGTAACGATCTTGTCCGGACACTTGGGCTACGATTTGTCCAAACACGGACTTGACGAATTAATTGCTGATTTAAAAGTGCCAGGTATTCAGGGAATGATTGACGCTTATAAAAACAGTAGCTCTGCAAATGCAACCATTCGCGAGGCAGGGATGTTGCATGGCCGTGGCGTCATGACTCCCCAGTTGGTTGGATCGCCAGAGCAAGTTGCCGATTGGATGGAAGAGACAATGAATGAAGTGGGGGGAGACGGCTTTCTGTTAAGTCCAGCCTATTTGCCCGGTTCGGTGGAAGAGTTTGTGGAGTTGGTTGTGCCGATTTTACAAAAACGCGGGTTGGCCAGGACGGAATATGTTGAAAACGGAACATTGAGGGATAATATGAGGGCGCTTAACGCCTAAAAACGCATTGTATCTACCAGAAGATCAAACAGGAGTTTAAAGGCAGTAATTTGAAAAACCTTTGCCGGAAATATGCGCCCGAGCGATCGGCAAGTGCGTCATATCCTTAACACGCCATAGTATGCGAGTCGCCTGAAAAGCAGGGGTGCAAAGACACCCCTGCTTTCACTTCGATTTTGACAGCTATTTTGAGAAAACAACCCTCCGGAATAATTAATGCTTCCAATTCCAAGGGTCGTTATATTATAATTAGCAAAAAAGAAAGCGCTAACAGAGGAGGCGGGAAGATGGAACTAGCGTTGACGTCCGCGCAGCACCAGAAGCTGTCGATCACGCCGCAGCTGCGGCAATCGATGGAAATTTTGCACATGTCCTCGCTTGACTTGAGCGAGTATATAAGGGAGCACACGGCCGATAATCCTTTTATCGAAATAAACGCCGATCCCTATAAAGCAAAGTTCGGCCCATCTATGAAATATAGAAGCCTCTCCCCGAATGAATGGTGGTTAAATAGGAATCACAAGACTGAGAGCACCCTGGAGTCGGCTCTTCTGGAACAAGTGAAATATTTGAACCTCGACAAAGTAACCTTCGAGTTATGTACGCTTGTCATCGGCAGTCTGGATGAGAGGGGATACTTGCTTCAACAAAAGGAATGGATCGTCGAGCGTCTGGGCGTTTCGATCGAACAGGTAAACCATGCGGTGCAAATTATACAAAGCCTGGAGCCCTATGGTCTGGCTGCTTCTTCGCTGGAGGAATGCCTGCTAATTCAATTGGACCAGCTGGGGGATACGGATACGTTAATTCGCGATTTGGTCCGGCATGATCTGATGAGCATTGCCAAAGGCAAGATCCAGCAGTTGGCTAAGAAATACGCGACGGATGCTGCCGACATTCAGCAAAGGATCGACCGGATAAGCAAGCTCAACCCAAAGCCAGGCTCGATATTCAGTAATGAAAATCCTCATTATATCATTCCGGATCTTGTTCTGAAGAATACCGGACATACGATACAACTATTCATCGAAGAACAATCCCTTCCCCAACTTTCATTAAATACCTACTATCTCGACATGATGAAACAAAACGATTCGAAGGAAGTATCCGGTTACCTGAAGAAAAGATGGCAAGCCGCCAAATCGGTGATGCAATGTATCGATCAAAGAAAAATGACGCTATTGAGAGTAGCCGGCGTTATTTTTGAAAGGCAATCCGAATTTTGCAGGAAAGGTCCGTCATTTATTCAGTCCATATCCATGAAGCAAGTCGCCGATATGCTGGACATCCATGAATCGACGGTTAGCCGCTCGGTCAACAACAAGTATGTCATGACGCCATGGGGATTGTATGAATTGAAGCATTTCTTTACCTCCTCCATTAAGCAGTCGGACGGGGAATCCGTATCCGCGGTACAGATGAAAGAACGGATTCGCGAAATCATCCGACAAGAAAATAAGTCGGCCCCGCTGTCGGATCAAAAAATTGCCGAGTATTTGCAAAAGGAAGGGCTCACGATTTCGCGACGAACCGTCACGAAGTATCGGGAGGACTTGAACATATTGTCGACCGCCCAGCGGAAAAAGTATTGAGCGGTTGCAGGGTTGGCTTCGGGCAGCCGCCGTCATCCATAAGAAGAGCCGTTTCCTTCCTTCCATGGGAGGCTGTTACCGGCTCTTCTTTTACGCTTGAAGGAGGGATCGAGTTTGTCTACGGTAATTTTTACTTCGCCCTATCATGAAATGACGGTCATGGCCCATAAAGTGGCTAAAGAACTGAAATTGGAAATGACGATTGTGGAAACGGCGCTGGACGAAGCGGTGGAGATGGTCCGACCGTTCGTTCATCGGGACGGAGATGCCATTCTGGTGAGCAGAGGGGCCACGGCCAACCTGTTGGAAAAGGAATTTCCCGCCGTGAAGCTGTTAAGGGCGGAGTCGACGGAGTTCGATGTCATCTGTGTGCTGCATGAAGCCAAGAAAACTGGGAAACGGACAGGTTTGCTCTGGTCCAAGGAAGAGGAAATGAGATATAAATTGGACCATCTCATCCAAATTATCGGCATGGAGGTTTCTTATTATTTTTTTGAGAATTCGCTTGACTTTGCCTATCAGGTGGACCGGGCTAAATATGACGGCATGGAGATTATGATCGGCGGAGGATTGCGCGGCAAGCAAATGTGTGCGGAACGGGGAATCGGCCATATCAACGTGATTCCCGGTCTATCGACGATCCAGCAGGTGTTAGCCAGGGTTTGCGATATTTTGCATACAAGGGCGAAGGAAAAGCAGGCCTCTGAATTTATCCAAACCGTCATCGATCTGTCTCATGAAGGAATTATAGCCATCGACGAGCATGAACAGATTGTGGTGTTTAATCCGAAGGCCGCGCAGTTTTTTGGCGTTCAGGCTTCCGAGGTGTTGTACAAGAAGTTGACCGAGATCCATGAATCCGCGAGGTTCGGCAAGCTGTTCGGCGGGCCGGTGAACAGTCTGGAGGAAATTCAAGAAATATCCGGCATCACGCTTTTGGTGAATCGGGCGTCCTACATGGTCACCGGCGAGAACAAAGGAATCGTCGTCACCTTCCGGGATGCGACTCAAATTCAAGAATCGGAGCAGCGCATCAGGCGCAAGCTGTACTCCAAGGGGCTAGTGGCGAAATATACGTTTGACGACATCTTATATACCAGTGTGCCGATGAACCGGCTCATCCAAAAAGCGAAAAAATATGCTCATGTCGATTGCAACGCTTTAATCATCGGCGAAAGCGGCACCGGCAAGGAACTGATGGCGCAAAGTCTTCACAATGCACATCCCGAGAGGAAAAACGGACCCTTCGTCGCCGTCAATTGCGCCGCGCTAAACGATCAATTGCTTGAAAGCGAATTGTTCGGATATGAGCCGGGCATGTTCACAGGCGCGCAAAAGCAGGCCAAGCCCGGTTTATTCGAGCTGGCGCACGGTGGAACTATCTTCCTGGATGAGATCGGTAAAGTTTCCATGGATCTTCAGGATAAGCTGCTGCGGGTGATCCAGGAGCGGGAGATTCGCCGGATCGGGGGGGAACGTAACATTCCGATAGATGTACGGGTCATTGCGGCCGTTAATGACGATATCCATGAGCTGATTGAGAAAGAGAAGTTCAGGTCTGACCTGTATTACCGTCTGGAGGTGCTAGTCTTGCCTATCCCACCGTTGAGGGACAGGATTGAGGACATTCCGGATCTGGTCAATTTCATGTTGAAAAAATATGCCCTCAAATACGGCAAGCGCGTTGCGCCTCTGCGGGAAGACCTGATTCGCCAATTGTGCGCTTACAACTGGCCGGGAAACCTGCGGCAGATGGAGAATATCGTAGAACGGTGCATGGTTATGGCGGACAATTCGGACGAATTGTCCACGGTTCTGATCCAAAACTTACAGGATGAATTCGGCAGAAACGAGGTCCGACAGGCTGATCCTCCGAAGGTTGACCAGCCTGACCCGGCCGATTCCCATACGCTTGCGGTAACCATTGGGACAATGGACGACATGCAGCGAAGCTTAGTGAAGCAGCTGCTGGAGAGAAGGGAGTATACCAAGACTCAATTAGCCAAAAAATTAGGAATCAGCAGAACAACCTTATGGAAATTGCTTCAGGAAGGCGACGATATCCTCATGCTGGACGGCTAGGCGGGCCTAACTGTTCGGCAGACGGTATGACATGGTGCGGTGATCTCTTCCCGGTACATGCCACGGAGAGGTCACTGTTTTTTTTCTTGGCTGTTCACTTTATTGACAAAGCCGAATCCTATTCACAATTTAAACAATAACCGTTTGTATGTTCATATATTTAACAGAATATGTTTAAAATGAGAACAATTCTGTCGTGAATAAAAAAATCCCGGTCATTTTTGTTGGCATGCTACTTGCTTAATAATTAGTATTAGAAGAACTTGCTTTGATAAAAGGGGCTTCTAGAGGAATGGGGGTGACGTTAACCAATTTGATAGCGCTTTCAATTCTTTCTTAAAGGTGGAACGACTGACTTGATGACTAGAGGAACAGGCAGGCAAGCGAGCGGGGAATTTCATTAAAATGGAGGTTCTGAGATGAAAAAGAATACATTATCCAAGCTTTTGGCTGTCGGTCTGGCAGCGGTGCTGACGTTAACCGCTTGTTCGGGGGGAAGTCCCGCAGGCGGCAGCTCCAAGAGCGGCGGCCCGCAAAGCGGAGGAACGGCACAGCTGGCCCAAGGGGTCTCGGAGAAAGAGATTCTTGTCGGTCATCTAGCGCCCCAGAGCGGTGTTTCCGCTGTCTATGACTTGATCCGGCAAGGGATTCAGGCCTACTTCAACTATACAAACGAACAAGGAGGCGTACACGGCCGCAAGCTGAAGCTGATTGCTTATGACGACGGGTATCAGCCGGCGAAAACTGTACAGCTTGTCAAAAGACTCGTAGAAGAAGATAAGGTATTTGCCTTGCTGGGCAGTGCATGCACACCGTGCAATGCGGCCGCACAGCCTTATCTTACGGAAAAAGGCACGCCCGTCATCATGGTCAGCACGGGAGCCAAGCGCTTCGTCGACCCGCCGGTTAAAAATTACTTCGGCTCCTCCTTTCTCAATTATCGCGTAGAAACGAAAGTGTTTATGGACTACACCGTGAATAAGCTCGGTAAAAAACGGATCGCGATCGTATATCAAAACGACGACTTCGGAAAAGAAAATTTGGAAGCCAGCCATGAGGCCGTGAAAAATTACCCCGGTGTTGAAATTTTAGGAGAAATTCCTTTTGTCGTATCCGATCCCGATATGAGCTCCCAAGCGCAAAAGATCAAGCAGCTCAACCCTGAGGCCATCATCATGTTCGGCCCGCCCAACCCGGTGGCCAACTTCAAGAAA
The DNA here is from genome assembly GCF_055379675.1 of Paenibacillus sp. JCM 9796. Classification (NCBI taxonomy): domain Bacteria; kingdom Bacillati; phylum Bacillota; class Bacilli; order Caryophanales; family Paenibacillaceae; genus Paenibacillus; species Paenibacillus sp. JCM 9796. Next base: position 768,142 of record NZ_AP043723.1, on the reverse strand, counting down.
GAACTGCATAAATACGGGATAAAAGATACTCCTTTTATTGTTTCTTCCATTGGAGCGAACGATCTTAATTTATTCAAACTGGCAGGAAGCGACGTCTGGGCGGGGACCATTAGCTCCGCGGTCATTCCTATGCCGGACGCCGTGGACGATCCGGGGATGAAGCTGTACGTTGAGCGTTTCTCGAAGGACTTCCCGGGCTCCTCCTACCATGGATTCGCCCAGTGGGGATGGTCCGCAGCGCAAGTCATGGTAGAAGGACTGAAGCGAACCGGACCGGACATCACTTACGATAAATTTTTCGACGCTATGCATACATTCGATAACTGGAAGGGATCCATGTATTCGGGCGTCACCTTCGCGCCGGATAACCATTACGGACTGACGAGTATGTTCATTACACAGGCCGTCGACGGGAAGATCATTCCGATTTCCAAAACGATCAACTTCAACCCGAAAACCAATGAGATCACTTATGAAAAATAAAGCATAAACAGAGCATCGCGGAACGGAAAGGAAGTGTCCGGTCTTTCAACGGACCGGACACGGCAGCAAGGTTAATGAAAGGCGGGATGGACGCATATGCTTCAACTCATTGTGAGCGGTCTTATTTTTGGCTGCATCTATGGACTCGCGGCTTTGGGGATTGTGCTGATCTTCAAAACCACGGATATCGCCAATTTTGCGCAGGGTGAAATGGCCATGATTACAACTTTTGTCAGTTTTATGTTTTTGACGAAGCTGGAACTCCCGTATCTGATTTCGTTTATTTTAGCTTTGGTTTTTGCCGGCATATTCGGCACTGTTGTCCACCGGATATTTATGAAACCGATTCAATCGGCGCCGCCCTTGAATCAAATCGTGCTGACGCTAGGGCTGTTTCTGGCGTTCAACGGGGTGGCCGGTTTGATCTGGGGGCACACCCCGGCTCCATATCCGCCGGCCTTTGCGGGAGACCCGTATGATCTGGGCGGCGTGTTCATCTCGATGAACGAAGTTTTCGTCATTGGCGTTACGGTGATCCTGATGTTTGGATTTTTCCTGCTCTTTCGCTTCACGGCAATCGGGCTCGCCATGCGCGCGTCCTCACAGGATAGCATGGCGTCGGAGTTGATGGGCATCAAAGTTTCCAGCGTCTTTACATGGACCTGGGGAGTAGGAACCGTCCTCGGCGGGGTGGCGGGAATGCTTACCGCTCCGTTCACCTTTCTTCAACCGAGCATGATGGCGGACGTGCTGATTATGGGGTTTGCGGCAGCGGTATTGGGAGGTTTCATCAGCCTTCCCGGAGCGGTTATCGGCGGCTTGATTATCGGCGTTTTTGGCAATTTGATCAGTTTTTATGTATCGCCCGAGATGAAATTGGTTTACACGTTCCTGCTGATCATCGTCGTTCTGTATATTCGACCGACCGGCTTATTTGGCGGAAACCAGTACTTGAAGAAGGTGTGAAGACATGCTGAGAAACCATTGGGTCAAAAAGGTCTTGCTGGCGCTGGTTGTCCTGCTGATGGCGGTCTACCCGCTGCTCGTTGGCTATTCGAACTATTTCCTGACGCTGTTCAGCATCACCTGCATCTATATTATTTCTTCGTTATCGCTCAACATCCTGGTCGGTTACGGGGGGCAGGTGTCCGTTGGTCATGCGGGATTTCTGGTGATCGGGTCGTATACGGTAGCCATATTAGGGGAAAGAGGAGTTCCATTCTTCGTATCCTTCCTGATGGCGGGCATCGTCAGCGGGGTAATCGGGCTGCTGATCGGCCTGCCCGCTGTGCGGCTTCGCGGTCACTTTCTGGCTGTGGCTACGCTCGGCTTCGGGCTGTCGGTGCCGTTGCTGGTTCTGAACTGGGATTCTTTAACGAAAGGCTATCAAGGCATGGCCGTATCGAGACCCGTTTTTCTATCCTCCGATATCGAATTTTTCTATGTGATCGTCGCCATGACGGTTCTCGTCACCTGGTTCATCCGCAACATTGTCGCAAGCAGTCTGGGCAGGGCTTTCGTGGCCATCCGGGATAGCGAGGTGGCGGCGCAGGCGATGGGCATTCATGTCGCGTTGTATAAAACCGTCATGTTCGTCATCAGTGCCTTCTTCACCGGATTGGCGGGCGGGTTGTATGCCTACTGGCTGGGCTACATCAGTCCGAGCGATTTTTCGGTGACCACATCCTTCCTCTTGCTGGCGATGATCGTGGTTGGGGGACTGGCCTCCATACCCGGCGCCATCATAGGCACGATTTTGTTTTCGGTGCTCCCTCATTTCACGGAACATCTCATTGGCATGCACAGCATCGTGATCGGTTCGGCGATGGCGTTAATTATTTTATTACGGCCGGCAGGGCTTGTGTCCTTGAAGGGGCTTTTCAAGCGGAAGCTGAATAAAACCGTGGCGGAAGACCGTAACTCATGGTTATCGCAACAGGCAGGAGGTGAATAGGCGTATGCTGACGTTCCGTCATGTAACGGTAACTTTCGGGGGAATTAGAGCGATCAACGACCTCTCGTTTGAAGTGCCCAAGGGGGTAATTTACTCGCTCATCGGACCTAACGGGGCTGGCAAAACGACCGTGTTTAATTGCATCAGCCGATTCTATACGCCGATGTCCGGGGAGATCGTATTCAACGGGGAAGATCTGAACAAATACAAGCCGCATCAAGTCATCCGGAAAGGGATCGCCCGAAGCTTTCAAAATGTGGAGTTGTTCAAAAAAATGACGGTCATGGATAACCTCCTGACGGGTTACCATCCCAGAATGAAGAAAAATATCGTCTCCATCGCTCTGAATTTACCGGCCAATCGGGCCAGTGAACGGAATGCGGTGAGAAAAGCGCATGAAGTGTTGGAACTGCTCAATATTTCCCATCTTGCCGGTGAAGAAGTATCGAACCTGTCCTTCGGCTATCAGAAGATGGTTGACATCGGGCGGGCGATGATGGCCGACCCGAAGATGATTCTGCTTGACGAACCGGTAGCCGGGATGAACCCGGTGGAGACGGAGCGTATCAGCCATCTTATTGTGCAATTGAAGAAGGAGATGGGTTATACCGTTCTGCTGATTGAGCATGACATGTCGTTGGTCATGAAGGTTTCCGATTATGTCACGGTCATGAACTTTGGGGAAAAAATAGCCGAAGGCCAGCCCAAGGAGGTCCAGAACGATCCGGCTGTCATTGAAGCGTATTTAGGGGAGGTGGATAGCTTTGTTAAAACTTCATGACATCCATGTTTACTATGGGCATGTCCATGCCTTGAAGGGTATTTCCCTGGAAATACCGCAAGGAAAGATCATTTCCTTGCTCGGGGCCAACGGCGCCGGGAAGTCGACTACCTTGAAGATGATTTCCCGTCTGATTCCGCCCAAGCAGGGAAGCTATGACCTGGAAAGCGAATCTATGCTGAAAAAAACGCCCAGCGATCTCGTGAAGCGCGGGGTGATACACTGTCCGGAAAACCGAAGGCTGTTCCCGCTGCTGACCGTTGAAGAAAACCTCCGCATCGGCTCTTTTACCCGAAAGGACAAGAAGGTGGCGGCCGATCTGGAGAAGGTGTTTGCCTACTTCCCGCGGTTGAAGGAACGGCTGAACCAATACGCCGGCACTTTAAGCGGCGGCGAGCAGCAAATGCTTGCCATTGCCAGGGCTTTAATGGGAAATCCGAAAATTTTACTGCTCGATGAGCCATCCCTTGGCCTCGCGCCCAATATCATTCGTGACATCTTCCAAATCATTATGAGAATCAATGAGGAAGGGACGATGATTCTGCTTGTGGAGCAGAATGTCCATTTGGCGCTGGAAATATCGCATTATACGTACGTGCTGGAGAACGGCAGAATCGCACTGGAGGGCGAATCCCGGCACATTAAAGAAAACGACAAAATCCGCCAGCTTTACCTTGGGGCATAAAGGATGAGGTGCTAGCACATGAAGGGTAAAATTGTTTATCAGACCGAACCGATGAAAATTGAGGTTCGGGAACATGAGTTTTCCGAGGAAGTCGAAGCGGGCTCCTTGCTGCTGGAGGTGCTTCAAACGAACGTATGCGGTTCGGAACTGCACGTGTTTAAAGGCCATCACCCTACCTTGAAGTGCGGAGTCATCGGTCATGAAATGATAGGCCGGATTGCCAAGCTGGGGGACAACGTAAAGACGGACAACGCGGGCAATCCGGTGCAGGTAGGGGATCGCGTCGTGCCGGTCTATTTTGTAACCTGCAATCAATGCAGAGAATGCTTGGCAGGTAATCTCCATCATTGCATTCATATGTATAAATACCAGGGGCAGAGCGGAACATTCGCCTCTTATTACACGGTTCACCACGATCAATATTTTTTCAAAGTGCCTGACGGCGTGTCCAATGCGGAAGCGGCCAGTGCGAACTGCGCTTTCGCCCAAATCTTATTCGGCCTTGACAAAATCCATATCAACCCGGGTGATTCCATCGTTATTCAAGGGGCCGGCGGATTGGGATTAACCGCTTGCGCCGTCGCCAAGGAGAGAGGGGCTAAAGTGATCGTGATCGACAGCGCGCCCTCGCGTTTAGTTACGGCTAAGAAATTCGGAGCAGATGAGCTTATCGATATGAACGCCTACGATACGCTGGATGCAAGAGTGAACCGCGTCAAGGAGCTGACCGGCGGCTGGGGGGCCGATTTTGGCTTGGAGGTAGCCGGCGTTCCCGATGCGTTTAGCGAAGGCATCCACCTTGTGAAGCAGAATGGCAAATATGTCGTCATGGGAAATATTACGCCGGGGCATACGACGGCATTTGATCCCGGTTTGCTGGTCCGGAAAGCCATTGAGATTATTCCTGCCAATCGCTATAACCCGGAGTATCTGTATAAGTCCTTGCAATTTTTAGAGAGAAACGCAGGAAAATATCCGTTTGCCGGCTTGTTGGACGCTGCATTCTCCTTGGAAGAAGCGACGCTTGCTCTGGAGAAATCCGCAAACCGTGAAGTAACGAGAGCCACAATTCTAGTAAATAAATAATAAGGAGTGAGGGCGAATGGATCGACAAATCGCTTTGCAGGAAACATATGGGCATTTCATTGGCGGTCAATGGGTGGAGCCGGCCAATCATCAATATTTTGAAGGGGTGGACCCTTCTACCGGGAACAAGATTGCGAGCTTTGCCCGCGGGAACAAGGAGGATATCGAGCGCGCCGTCCGCAGCTCGGAAGAAGGGTTTCAGGCTTGGTACGCCTTGAAGCCGAGTGCCCGCGGACAAATTTTAAACCGCGTGGCCCAGCTTTTGCGTAAATACAAACAAGATTTTGCTTACATGGAAACGATCGATACCGGGAGACCGCTCGTTTTTTCAGCATCTTTGGTAGAAACGAGCGCCAGGTATTTCGAATATTTGGGCGGGGCGGCGGACAAAATTTTCGGCGAGGTGATCCCGGCCAGCAACGAACACCTGACGTATACATATCGCGAGCCGTATGGGATAACGGGACATATTACGCCATGGAACGTGCCCATTACGCAGGCGGCGAGAGGAGCGGCCAGCGCGCTTGCCGCGGGGAATTCCGTCGTGATGAAGCCTGCCGAGCAGGCCTGCCTTTCTACGTTGGAGCTGGCTAAGCTTTGCGTAGAGGCGGGGATGCCGCCCGGCACTTTCAATGTGGTCACGGGCTACGGCGAGGAAGCAGGCGCCCCGCTCATCAACCATCCTGCGGTACGGAAAATCGCTTTTACAGGCTCGGTCGAAACCGGACAAATCGTCATGCGGGCCGCCGCCGATCGGATTGTTCCCGTTTCCCTGGAGCTGGGCGGTAAATCGCCGAATATCGTGTTTGATGATGCGGATTTACATCCGGCTGCGGCAGGTTCCTTGCGAGCCTTTACATTTAATACCGGCCAGGTGTGTTCGGCGGGTACGCGCTTAATCGTCCAGCGTTCGATCCTGCCTGCCTTTGTCGAACAATTAATTGAAGAAGCCCAACAAATAAAGATCGGGTATGGCATCGATAATCCGACGATCGGTCCTTTGGTTTGTGAAGAGCAGCTGCACCGCGTGCTCCGGTATGTGGAAATCGGCAAACAAGAAGGAGCCCGGTTAGTTTACGGCGGCAGCCGCATGCAAGAAGAGAAATTGAAAGACGGCTATTTCATGCAACCTACCATTTTCACGGATGTTACAAACACGATGACCATTGCCCGGGAAGAGATATTTGGCCCTGTCGTCGTCGTCATTCCCTTTGATACCGAGGAGGAAGCGATTCGATTGGCCAACGATACAGAGTTCGGTCTGGCGGCTGCAGTATGGACGGAAAATATACACCGGGGGCATCGTGTCGCCAAACAACTGCAGGCCGGCCAAGTTTATATTAACGATTACAGTCCGATCGATGTGGAAGCCCCTTTCGGAGGGTACAAGAAAAGCGGAATCGGCCGGGAAAAAGGCTTGGAATCGCTGCACACGTATACCCAAGTAAAAGCGATAAGCGTTAAGCTGTAAAAATTTCTTATACGCTCCGGTCTGGAGGGCGGTGGAGGATGGATCGATATGAGCTTGGTTGATGAGATGGCGAAGTTTACAGTAAGCGAAGCAGTCGGGAAGATCGGGGAGAACCACCGCCGGCGTGCGATTGAGCATATCCTGGATACCCTTGGCGTCGGATTGGCCGGAAATACCGATCCGATCGCTTCCAGCCTGCTAACCTATACAGAACGCCTGGGAGAGCGGGGAGGCTATACCCTGCTGGGGAACGCTGTTTCTGCATCGTTGTTACAAGCTGCGTTTGTAAACGGGATTCTTTGCCACGCCCTGGATTATGACGATTCGTCCTGGCGGCTGATTGGGCACCCGAGTGCCGTCGTTCTTCCTTCCGTCATGGCAACGGCAGAAAGCATGGATGCCGGCGGACGGGAGCTCGTAACGGCTTATTTGATCGGAACCGAAGTTTCCTGCAAAATCGGGGCAGCGGCGGAGCCGGAGCTTTATCAGGCCGGCTGGCACGCGACCGGCGTCGTCGGCGTTCTGGGCGCAGCGGCGGGAGCGGGGTATTTGCTTGGTTTGAGTCTCGACCAGATGATCCATGCTTTGGGGATAGCCGCGTCCTCGGCTAGCGGCTTGAGGCAAAATTTCGGCTCCATGACCAAGCCGTTCCACGCCGGAATCGCCGCCCGCAATGGAGTTAACGCCGCCTATTTGGCCCAATGCGGCTTTACCTCCAATCCGGAAGCGTTGGAAGGAAAAACAGGTTTTTTCGCCAACTTCGCCAATAAACAACCGGTGTTGAAAGAAAGCATGGGAGAACCCTTCGACCTCTTGCAGCCCGGTTTTTTTGTCAAGCCGTATCCGTCGTGCGCAGCTACCCATACGGCCATTGACGCCATGCTGTCGCTGGTCAAGGAGTATGGATGCCAAGCGGACCAAATCGAGAGCATCTATGCGGGCTGCGGTCCGGTCGGGCCGATCATGCTGGTTCACAACCGGCCGCTTCAAGGGACCGAGGGAAAGTTCAGCATGCCCTTTGTTCTCGCGGCCGCAGTGGCGGACGGCGAGGTGGGGCTGGATACGTTTACCGATGACAAAGTGAACGATCCGGTCATTCGGGCGCTCATGGAGAAGGTGGAATTTGGAATCGATGAGCAATATCGGACCCGAAGCGTGGAAGAGGCCCCTGCTCTCATTCGGGTCAAGCTGAAGGACGGGAGGGTGCTGGAAAGGAGCAAGCAAATGGCCGACGGCAGCCCGGAGCATCCCCTTAGCTATGAAGCGTTAATCGGCAAATACCGGGATTGCGCAGGGCGGGTACTCACCCCTGACCGTGTCGAACGCAGTCTGGAAAAGATTGTATTCCTGGACAGCCTGCCGCGTATTTCTTCCCTGACGACAGAACTGAGACCCGGCTGAGTTCCAGATAGGGATGTTCACTTTTTTAACAACTTTAACGACGGGCGAGATGAGTTCAAATAATGAACATCCTTCGTTCAATATTTGCACAGCTTAACGGTACGAGGCTGGAAAAACCCGCATGAAACGGTTGGCATGATACTTGCAATATGAATAATCATAACGAAGATTATTATTCCAGGAGGTAGAAGGGACATGATCGTTCGATATCAGGTTCAAGATGAAGTTTGTTACGGCTGGCTGCAGGAAGGGGAAATCGCCAAGCTGCAGGGCGATATTTATGGGGAATATGCTCGCGGCGAAGCGCGGACGCCTCTAAGCAGGGTCAAGCTGCTGTCTCCCGTTCAGCCATCCAAAATCGTTTGTGTCGGCTTGAATTATGTCGACCATGCGAAGGAAGTCAACCTGGATCTTCCCAAAGAGCCGCTGCTCTTTCTGAAGCCGTCCACCACGGTGGTCGGACCTGGAGACCCGGTCATCTACCCCGCCCAAAGCAAACGTCTCGATTATGAAGCGGAGCTGGGGGTGGTTATCAAGAAAAAGGCTTACCGGATTCGTGAGAACGAAGCAGCGGATTATATCCTGGGCTATACATGCGCGAACGATATTACGGCCCGGGATATCCAGTTTGCGGACGGTCAATGGACGAGGGGGAAATCGTTCGATACGTTTTGTCCGATCGGTCCCGGCATCGTTCCGGGTATCGATCCGTCCGGCCTGGAGATCAAACTGACGGTAAACGGTGAAGTGAAACAGAGCTCCAATACGAAAAACCTGATTTTTTCCGTCCCTTATCTGGTTCATTATATCAGTCAGGTCATGACGCTGCTGCCGGGCGACATCATCATCACAGGAACTCCTGCAGGCATCGGGCCTATGCAAATCGGCGACGAAGTAAGCGTTTATATCGAGGGAATCGGCGAGTTGAACAACGATATCGCCGGCGATGAGCGGTAGCGAAGGGCGAGTCAGGGGACCGCTCATGAAAGGTGAACAGGAAGGGGAATGAAAGTGTCTGACAATCGCGTATGGATTTCGGATGTATGTCCGAGGGACGGGTTTCAAATTGAGCCCGAGCTCGTCCCGACCGAGGTCAAAATTAAGGTGATCGACGCTTTATCGGCTGCAGGAGTTACCGCGATCGAAGTTACAGCGTTCGTACATCCGAAAGCGGTTCCGCAGATGGCCGATGCGGAGGAAGTGATGCTGAACATCAAGCGAAATCCGGGCACCCGCTATGAGGTGCTGGTGCCCAATTATCGCGGGGCGGAGCGCGCCCTAAGGACCAATCCCGATCAGCTCAATTTGGTCGTATCGGCGAGCGAGAGCCATAACCGCTCCAATCTGCGCCGTGGGACCTTTGAAACGTTGAACGAATTTGTGGAGGTTGCCAAACTGTGCGCCGAAGCGGGAGTGCCGGTGCGGGGCGGTGTCGCGACATCGTTCGGTTGTCCGTTCGAAGGGAAGGTTGCCCGGTCTCGCGTACTCGAAGTGATTGCTCAATACCTGGATTTGGGAGCGGAGTCGGTTACGCTCGCCGATACGACCGGAATGGCCAATCCCGAGCTGGTCCGGGAAACGGTTCGAGACGTGAAAGCGAAATGGCCGCATCTGGAAATTCATATGCATTTTCATAATACGCGGGGAATGGGGCTGGCCAACGTTTATGCGGCCTATGTGGAGGGAATCCGTCATTTTGACGCTTCCTTAGGGGGCATTGGTGGTTGTCCTTTTGCGCCGGGGGCAACGGGAAATATTTGCACCGAAGATACGGTGAATATGTTTCATGACATGAATATCGCAACAGGCATAGATCTGGATCAGCTGTTGGCCGCAAGCCGCCGTTTGGAGCGGCAGCTGGGTCATCAGCTGCCGAGCCAAGTGTTGAAGGCGGGTAAAACGATGGAGCTGCACCCGCATCCCTAAGGGAATAGTAAAGCCCGGACCCGACGATCGGGAAAGAGGAGGATCTGATGAACGGTTTGCTGGAGGAAAGAGTGGAGCAGGGCGCTGTTGCGGTGCTTACGTTACATCGCCCGGAGGTCATGAACTCGATTAACACCGAATTAGGGTTCGCGTTAAGAGATGCGCTGGACCGATTAAACGAGGATGCATCGGTTCGGGTTATTGTTTTCACGGGTGCAGGCGAGAGGGCCTTCTGCACCGGCGGGGATTTGAAAGAACGAAATCAAATGACCAATGAGCAGTGGCTTAAACAGCATCGGCTGTTTCAAGACGTATTCCGCAAAATTCGTCAATCCGACAAGCCGGTCATTACGGCGGTCAACGGGTTTGCTCTCGGAGGCGGGTGCGAATTAGCATTAAGCGGTGATTTTGTATATGCTTCGAAATCCGCCAAGTTCGGGTTACCCGAAGTGACGCGCGGCATAATCCCCGGGGTGGGCGGAACGCAGACGATTGGAAGATTCCTTCCCCGGGGGCTTGCCCTGGAGCTGCTGTTGACAGGGAAACCTCTCTCCGCGGAAGCAGCGTTCGAATATGGAATGGTCAATAAACTGCTTGAGCCGGGTGAATTGTTGAAGGAGACGCTGCAAGCAGCCCAGACGATTGCGCAAAATTCGCCCTTGGCGGTAAGAATGGCCAAGAAAGCATTTCGCTTGGGCATCGATCTTCCGCTGGAGGAAGGGATCGAACTCGCCCTTGAGTGCTACAACCGCACCATTGTGCACCCGGACCGGGAAGAAGGGATTCGGGCATACAACGAAAAAAGGCCGCCCGTATTCCTGGATATCGTCTGAGTCTATAACAAAATCCAACTGAAACGAGGAGAAAACTATGAAATCGACGGAAAGCGAACACCAGATCATACGGGAAAGCATACGCGCTTTATGCAAGAAATTCCCCGATGCTTACTGGAGAGACAAGGATGCGCAGCATCAGTACCCGGAAGAGTTTATTGACGAGCTGACCAAGGAAGGATGGTTGTCGGCGTTGATTCCCGAACAATACGGGGGCTCGGGTCTCGGCATGATGGAAGCCGGCATTATCCTGGAGGAAATTAACCGCAGCGGCTGCAATGCGGCGGCGGGCCATGCTCAGATGTATACGATGGGGGCTTTGCTTACGCACGGAAACGAGGAGCAAAAGCAAAGGTGGCTTCCCCAAATCGCCTCAGGTGAAGTTCGGCTGCAGGCGTTCGGCATTACCGAGCCGACGGCCGGATCGGATACGACGAGCATCACGACGTTTGCCGAAAGAAAAGGGGACCGGTATGTGATCAAGGGCCAAAAAATTTGGACCTCCCGGGTGCAGCATTCCGATTTGATGATGGTGCTTGCGCGCACCACGCCTAAAGACAAGGTGGCGAAGAAAACGGACGGACTTAGTTTGTTTATTCTCGACTTGCGGGAGCAGGAGGGGAAAATTCAGGTCAGGCCGATCGAAACGATGATTAATCATGAAACGAATGAGGTGTTCTTCGAAGGGGCGGAAGTGCCGGTAGAAAATTTGATCGGCGAAGAAGGCAAAGGATTTAAATATTTGCTGAGCGGGGTCAATGCGGAACGGATTCTCATCTCTTCGGAATGTATCGGAGACGGCCTGTACTTTGTCGATAAAGCGGTGGAATATGCCTCCTCGAGAGTGGTATTCGGGCGTCCGATCGGACAAAATCAAGGCGTTCAATTTCCAATCGCGCAGGCTTATATGGATATTGAAGCGGCAACCTTGATGCGCAACCAAGCCGCCCGGGAGTTCGATCAGGGCGACACGCGCGGGCCGGAGGCGAATATCGCGAAATATTTGGCCTCCGAAGCATCCTGGAAGGCGGCCAATATGGCCATGAACACATATGGCGGATTTGGTTTTGCAACCGAATACAACATTGAGCGGAAGTTCCGTGAAGCCAGACTGCCGCTGGTCGCGCCAATTGCCAATAACCTGGTCGTCAGTTATGTCGCCCAGCATGTGCTCGGGCTGCCGCGCTCCTATTAGATTCCGGATTGTTGCGCGGCGATCGTCAGGGTGGGATCAAGCTTGAAGACTAACGCATTACAGGAGGGAATATGTGGCCTTTAGATGGAATTCGCGTCGTTGATCTTACGCAAAATGTCGCCGGTCCCTATACCGCTATGATATTGGCCGATCTAGGGGCATCCGTGACGAAGGTGGAGCCTCCGGGCGGGGATGCGACCCGCGGTTGGGGTCCCCCCTTCTGGGAAGAAGCCAGTCCGACTTTTCTTGCGTTAAACCGGAATAAAGCCCAAGTTTATCTCGATATCAAAACGCAAGAAGGAATAGATCAGCTGCATGGCCTTCTCCAGGATGCGGATGTGCTGCTGGTCAGCAGCCGCCCGGGAGCGATGGAACGTCAAGGATTGGACTTCGAAAGCTTGGCGGAAAGCTACCCCCGGCTTATTTACGGGGAAGTAACCGCATTCGGGAACCACGGCCCGAGACGGATGGAGGCCGGATATGATCCGCTGCTGCAGGCGATGGCGGGAATCATGAGCGTAACGGGTCATGAGGGTCAGGAGCCCGTTCGCGTAGGGACTTCCATCATTGACATGTCGACCGGCATGTGGCTGGCGCTAGGCGTGTTTGGGGCTCTGCGGCTGCGCGAGCAGACAGGAAGAGGACACCGGATCACCAGTTCGTTGTATGAAACGACGATCGCTTGGATGTGCTATCATATTCCGGCCTACTGGGCATCGGGCGTATCGCCCCAAAGATGGGGATCGGGACCGGCCATGATTGTCCCCTACGAGGCCTTTCCGACGCAGGACAAATGGGTTGTTATCGCTGCCGGCAACGATGGTTTGTTTCATAAGCTTTGCGGCGTTCTGGGCAGGGAGGAATGGATCGCCGACCCGCGTTTTGTCACCAATGCGGAGCGCGTCATCCATCGAAATGAACTAAGAGCCTTGATCTGTGATATTACCCGGCACGAGAGCTCGGCCTATTGGATCGAAACGCTGGTCAAGAACGGCATTCCGGCGTCGCCTGTCCTCAATGTGGCCGAGATGATGAAAGAGCCCCAGCTTGAAGCCAGCGGCATGATTCAATCTATTGGACACAGCCGGATCGCGGATTTTAAATCGGTAGGGCTGCCCTTGAAGATTGACGACGAACGTCCGCCGCTTCGAGTCCCGCCACCCTTGTAAGGGCACGCAGAGGGCTGTCTGATGTCCGCCCAGAACGGCCCTTGTCTTTTATAGACAGGAAGCAGCACCATCAAAGGAGGGGAACGGTTTGAACATTTGGGTTTGCTTGAAGCAAACGTTCGATACCGAAGAGAAGATCAAGCTGGTAAACGGTCAAGTGGTGGAAGACCAGGCCAATTGGGTGATTAATCCGTATGACGAATATGCGGTGGAAGAAGCGCTCAAGCTGCGCGAGCAATTCGGCGGCGACGTTACCGTCATCTCGGTCGGTCCCGCGCGCGTGGAAACGGCGCTTCGCCATGCACTCGCCATGGGAGCGGACCAGGCCGTCGTCATCAGCGGAGTGGAGGGGGACGAATATGTCGTCTCCAAAGCGTTGGCCCATTATTTGAAAGACAAGGAAATCGATATGATCCTTACGGGAAACCAGTCGGTCGATAACGGGGCGGGGCAAGTGGGGGTTCGTCTGGCGGAACAATTGAAGATCCCTTATGTCACATCGGTCGTCAAGCTGACCGTCGAACAAAACCAGGTGCAGTTGGAGCGGGATGTGGAAGGCGACATTTATCAAATCGAAGGCCAACTTCCGCTGCTTCTCACATGCCAGCAAGGACTCAACAATCCACGATATCCCTCGCTTCCTAACATTATGAAATCGAAGAAAAAAGCGATACATACGATCCCGTCCGATGCATTCGCCGGTATGGATCAGAACGCCAAGACGGAAACGGTGGACCGGTACTTGCCTCCTCAGCGAAAGGCGTGCCAATTCGTCCATGAAGGCGATTCGTCCGGTTCGGCGCGCGCACTCGTCAGCATCCTATTCGATAAAGCTGTTATCTATTAGGGAGGAGAACGTCTGATGAATAAAAAAGTGTTAGTGTTCGCGGAGTCGAAGGGCTCCGTCCTGCGCCAAGTATCGTTAGAGGCGCTGTCGCTCGGCAAACAAATCGCAGGTCAGGGCGAATTGATCGCCGCCGCATTCGGCAGCGGGGCCGACGGCTATGTGGAAGCGCTCGGTCAACATGGCGCAAATCAGGTATGGACCTTATCTGATGATCGGTACAACCGCTATCATTCGGATCTTTATTTTCATGCTTTCGTCCAAGTCATTCAAGAGACGAATCCGGATGTGATCATCGTCGGACATACGGCGAACATGAAGGACGTCGCACCGCGGATTGCTTCCCGGTTCGGATATGGCTTGATTACGGATTGCACCGGGGTGGAATTCGAAGGCGAGGAGCCGATTTATATCCGCCCGATTTATGCCGGGAAAGCTTTTGAGAAGAAACGGTTTACCTCCTCCGGGGCTATGTTTATTACGATTCGTCCGAACAATTTCAAGGTCGAGCCGTCCCCGACCCTGCCGGCAACGGTTCCGTTTCAAGCGGAGCCTGTCGATCTGCAAACCGTGATCCGCGAAATCGTGCTCAAATCGACCGGAGCGATCGATTTGGCGGAAGCCAAGATCGTCGTTTCCGGCGGGCGCGGCGTGAAGCATCCGGATGGATTCGAGCCGCTGCAAGAGCTCGCGTCCGTATTGGGCGGGGCCGTAGGAGCTTCCCGTGGGGCATGCGATGAAGGATACTGCGATTACGGCTTGCAAATCGGCCAGACGGGCAAAGTCGTCACACCCGATCTCTATATCGCATGCGGAATCTCCGGGGCGATCCAGCATGTGGCCGGCATGTCCAATTCGAAAGTGATCGTTGCGATTAATAAAGACCCGGAGGCGCCGATTTTCCAGATTGCCGATTACGGCATCGTGGGCGATCTGTTCGAGATCGTTCCATTGCTGACGGCAGAGTTTAAAAAGAAAATCGCCAATTGATTTGAAGTGATCGATTATATAGATTACATACGGGGAGAGATTGCGATGTGGGCTGGGGTCCAACTTTTATTGTTTTTGATAGTAACGGGAACCGGGCTTTATTTCGCTGCCAAAGTCATCTATGCCCGCTACAGTTATATACGATTAGGCCAGCCTGCATCCGTCCCCTATACGATTAAAGAGCGGTTGAAGGCGTTTGCCGCTGAAATTTTCGGTCAAACGAAGCTGCTCAAAGACCGGAAAAGCGGATGGATGCATGTCATCATCTTCTATGGCTTCTTGATTGTGCAATTGGGCGCCATCGACTTGATTTATAAAGGCATAGCCGGAAAGCCTTTGCCCATTCCGGGGTATTCCGTTTTTTCGCTGCTGCAGGAAACGACGGTCGTTCTTATCCTGCTCGCCACGGGCTATGCCGGATACCGAAGGTATGTCGAGCGAATCAAACGGCTTAAGCGGGGCTGGAAGCCGAGTATCGTCATCTTTTTCATTTTCTTTCTGATGCTTTCCGTTATGTTGTCTCTAGCTTTGGAGCGCGCTATGCTGCGGCATGTTGAATTTTCCTGGGACGCTCCCCTGTCTTCTCTGATCGCCATTCCGTTTCACGGTATGTCAGCAACGGCGAACCATGTTTTGTTTCTTGCCTGTTGGTGGATGCATCTGCTGATCCTCCTTTCCTTTGCAATCTACGTCCCGCAATCGAAGCATTTTCATATTATTGCGGCGCCGATCAACATATGGTTCAAGCGAAGCGAACCGGTCGGAAAGCTGAAAAGCATCGATCTGGAAGATGAGAACGCCGAATCGTTCGGGGTAGCGAAAATTGAAGATTTTAGCCAAAAGCAAATGCTGGATTTTTATGCGTGCGTCGAATGCGGCCGATGCACCAACGTTTGTCCCGCGTCGAACACCGGAAAATCTCTTTCTCCGATGCATATGATTTCCAAGATGCGCGATCACTTAACGGAGAAGGGCCAACGCTTAACGTCGCAATCCCCTTGGGTGCCAAGCTTTGTAATGGGCTACGAAGGCGTGCATACGTTCCGCAACGGGAGTCCGCACGGCTCTTTCCCGGAGCGCGACGGAACCGATATTGCGCCTACGATGCATTTGCAGCAAGCGGGCTGGTCGGTTTCGGATCAATCTATCGAAGACGTCAACTTGATCGGCGACGTCATGAGCGAGCAAGAAATATGGGAATGCACCACATGCCGGAATTGCGAGGATCAATGTCCGGTCGGGAATGAACATGTCGACAAAATTATCGATCTGCGGCGGCAGCTTGTCCTTATGCAGGGCAGCATCCCTTCGGGCGGGCAGCGTGCGCTCCAAAATATTGAAAGACAAAGCAATCCGTGGGGGTTCAGCCAAAAGGACCGTTTTAAATGGAAGCACGATTTCGTGGATTTGCACGTCCCCACGGTCCACGAAAATCCCGACTTTGAAATTGTTTATTTTATCGGCTCGATGGGCTCTTATGACGCCAGAAGCAATAAGGTGACCCGTTCGTTCGTCCAGCTGCTCAACAAAGCGCAGGTCAATTATGCCGTGCTCGGCGAAGAGGAGAAAAATTCCGGCGATACGCCACGCCGGCTGGGCAATGAGTTTTTGTTTCAGGAGCTCTGCAGGGAAAATATAGAAACGTTCAAGAAATATAACGTAAAAAAGATTGTGACGGCTTGTCCGCATACGTATAACACGTTGAAAAACGAATACCCGGAGTTTGGGCTCGAAGCGGAAGTGTATCATCATACGGAATTGCTGGATGCATTGATCAAAGAAGGAAAGTTAATTCCCAAACGCGAAGTCAGGGAGCGGATTACTTACCACGATTCCTGTTACTTGGGACGGTACAACCAGGTGTACGATCAACCGAGGGACATCTTAAGAGCGATCCCCGGCGTGGAATTGGTGGAAATGGAGCGAACCCGCGAGAACGGGATGTGCTGCGGAGCGGGCGGCGGTTTGATGTGGATGGAAGAGACGGCCGGCAAACGCATTAACGTGGCGAGAATCGAACAGGCGATGTCCGTTAACCCGACAACGGTCAGCAGCGCCTGCCCCTACTGTCTGACGATGATGAGCGACGGGGCGAAGGTGAAGGGCATCGAGGAGCAAGTAAAGGCGAAGGATATCGCGGAAATCTTAGCGGAATCCGTTTTGTGAAACGGACCTTCGCATCCTATGTATATAGGCGAGCGCCAAGACTTACAGGCTGTATGCTGTAGGTCTTTTGGCGTTGCGGCAATCTGTGATCATTACCCCGGGCCTCTGCGCCCAATAATAATGGAAAAGCACACGTATTGATAAAAAAAACACACCAATTCCCGAATCAATCTAAGTAAAATACAAGTAGTAAAAACAATAAACCAATGGGGGGAAATGATCCGGGGCGGTTAGAAAACTTAAAAATGTAAGCGTATTATTATCTGATTCTATTACTTATATAATTTGGAGGAGAAAGATGAAAAAAATAACTAGTGTCGTTGCAAGTGTATTACTCGTTGCGTTGCTCCTTGCAGGATGCGGTACATCAAACCCGGCAAATACGGCAAACCCGGCAAATTCATCCGGCAATAGTCAGGCGGGCAATAAAAAGATCGGCGCCTTGTGGTCCACGACATCCATCCCGCCGGTACAGGTCATTATTAACAAGGCGGAACAAGACGCCAAGACAGCAGGGGCCGAGATTGTCAATATGGATGCCCAATTCGATCCCTTCACGCAGGCTACGCAAGCTAAAAATTTGCTGTCGCAGCGTGTTGGCGCCGTTCTTGTGAACGTCATAGATCCCGAGGGAATCGTTCCCAGCTTAAAGCAATTTCATGATGCGGGAATCCCCGTAATCATCGGGACGCTGCCGGTATCGAAGCAGGCAGATCCCTATATTACGTCGTTTGTAGGTCCGGACAACATCGCCGCCGGTAAGCTCGCAGGCGAGTTAATGGCCGAGGCCCTGGGGAGCGCCGGCGGTAATGTCGTGATCATTGAAGGTGCGCCGGGGATTACGGTACAGGATCGTACGGCCGGATTTAAAGAGGGCTTGCAAGGTAAGAACATCAACGTGCTGAATATTCAAACCTCGCAGTGGGACCGTGCCAAAGCTTTATCCATTATGCAGGACTTCTTATCCAAGTATCCGGATTTGAACGGTGTGTTCGTCCATAATGACGACATGGCGATGGGGGCTATTCAGGCGATTAAGCAGGCGGGAAAGACGGACCAAGTCAAAGTGATCGGGTTCGGTGGAACGAAAGAAGCGGTCAAAGCTCTCGAGCAAGGAGACATGTACGGAACGGTTACGGAAGATTTAGTCTGGACCGCTCAGAAAGAGATCGAAGTAGCTTTGGCTGCCATAGAGAAAAAACCGGTAGAAAAAGCGATTTATGTTCCGACAGGGAAGCTTACGAGAGCAAACTTAGCCGGTTACACCCCGACCTATTGACGGGCGCCCGTCAGGGCTACATGCCTGAAAGAGCCGGTTGATTAAAATATGAATGGATTGCAGGTGTTCATCCATGGATGTATTAGAGATGAAAGGGATAAGCAAATCGTTTCCAGGCGTGAATGCTCTTCAGGACATCAATTTAATTGTCAAAAAGGGAGAGGTTCACGGTTTGCTGGGCGCTAACGGGGCCGGGAAGTCCACGTTAATGAAGGTATTGTCGGGCGTCATCCAGCCGGATGAGGGAGAGATCCTTTTTCAAGGAGAACGGGTAAGCTTTAGCTCTCCGCTGGCTGCTCAGCAGAAGGGAATCGCCATTATTCATCAGGAGCTTAGCCTTGTTCCGGCCTTGTCCATCGCCGAAAACATCTTCTTGGGGCGGCTATTCGGCAAGTCCCATAACATTGACTGGAAGCAGGTCAATCAACAAGCGGCCGCCCTGTTGAAGCAGATCGGTACTAATCTGAGTCCCAATACGATCGTGAGAAACCTGAGCGTGGCGCAAATGCAGCTGGTCGAAATTGCGAAAGCGCTGTCGTTTGAAGCCGACCTCATTATCATGGATGAACCGTCGGCCGTATTGAGCGGGCCCGAATTGTCCCAGCTGTTCGATACGATCAGCTCCTTAACGGCCAAAGGAGTGACCGTTATTTACATCTCCCATCGGCTGGAAGAAATTTTTACGATCTGTAACCGAATAACGATTATGCGCGATGGCCAGGTCGTAGAGACGAGGCTTGTCGCCGATACGGACAAAGATCAAATCATACGCGGAATCGTGGGCCGCGATCTGAATGAAGAATATCCCGCGCGCGAGTTTATCGAGCTTGGCGAAGAGATTTTATCGGTCAAAGGGTTAAGTTTAAAAAATAAGCTGCACGATATTTCCTTCGATGTAAAACGCGGAGAAATCGTAGGGTTGGCCGGGTTAGTCGGCTCGGGAAGAACGGAGATTGCCCGTTGTATTTTTGGCGCAGACCGCTATGATCAAGGTGAAATCAGGTATAAAGGGACCCGGGTCGATATCCAGAATCCGCGCAAAGCCATTGCACTCGGGATCGCCCTGGTTCCGGAAGATCGGAAGGACCATGGGTTAATTACAAAATTCCCGCTCCGGTTAAATTTCACGATGGCGGCGATCCGTAAAATCGTCAAGTGGGGATTTATCAAGTCAAAGGCGGAACGCCAAGCTTCCGAGGATCTCGTCACGCAGCTTAACATCAAGACGCCCTCGATCGAACAAATTGCGCTGAATCTTAGCGGCGGCAATCAACAGAAGGTTGTCGTGGCCAAATATTTATTTTCCGATGCGGACATTCTCATTCTGGACGAACCTACCCGTGGCGTGGATGTCGGGGCGCGGAGAGAAATCTACCTGGTTATCCGGGAACTCACCCGGAGGGGGAAGGCGGTTGTGCTCATTTCATCGGATTGGGAAGAGCTGATTGCCTTAAGCGATCGCCTGGTCGTTCTTCATGAAGGAAGAATTAAGGGGGAAATGTTCCAGTCCGAAGCGAGTGCCGAGAGCATCTTGCAGCATGCGCTTATTTAGAGAAAGGATGGATACAGTGGATACGGTTACAGCTGCGCAAAATCAGACCTCTGTCAGTCGGATTAAACAACGAATGGGATTAGCCGATTTCGGCCCGGTCCTGGCCCTGTGTCTGTTACTCGTCATCGGCTCGTTGTTATCCCCTGTGTTTTGGTCGAAAGGGAACATCATCAACGTACTGACTCAAATCTCTGTTCTGGGATTGGGCGCGCTCGGGATGACGTTTGTTGTAATTGCCGGTTTTTTTGACTTATCGATCGCCGGCATCTTATCGCTTAGCTGCGTGCTTGCGGTGGGGCTTCTTCCTGTCCTGGGTACGGTAGGGTCCGTTATCACGGTTATAGGCATAGCCGTTATCATTGGGATCATGAATGGTTCGATCCTTCGTCTCATCAAAGGCGACTTTGGAGCTTCGATTATGATAACCTTTGGTACGGGAACGATATTATCCGCCCTGGCTCTTATGTATACCAAAGGATTTACGCTTATGCTGCAAGAAGATCCGCTGTTTAAATGGTTTGGCTACGGGCAAGTGTTAGGTCTCCCTTCCCCTGTCATCCTGATGATCGCTTGCGCGGTCATCCTGCATGTGATTTTACAAAACACTTCCTTAGGCCGGTCTATCTATTTAACGGGAGCCAATCCGGAAGCCGCCCGTTTGTCCGGTATTCCTATTCATCGGATTCGGACGATTACATACATTGTAGCGGCCGTGTTAGTCGCGATCGGTGGTTTTATTCGAAGCTCGCAAACGGTCAGCGCATCTCCCGTAGCAGGAGTCGGCTTCGAATTAGATGTTATTGCGGCAGTTGCGATAGGCGGAACGAGCTTGGCCGGCGGCGAAGGAAACATCATTCGCACGATGATAGGCGTACTGTTAATCGGGGTACTCAGCAATCTTTTTGTTCTCGTCGGGTTAAGCAATTTTGACCAGATGATGGCGAAGGGGCTCATCATTATTGCGGCTCTCATTTTGGATAAGCGTAAAGAAACCAGGGGTATTCGCAGGAGGTAAAAGAAATGAGCGTCTTAAGAAACGTGTACGAACAAAAAGTATTGCTTATCTTAATCGGGATGTTTGTTATCGCCTCCTTCTGTGCGCCTTATTTTCTAACGTTCCAGAACATCAATAATTTAATTATGCAGATCAGTATTTACGGAATTATGGCGTTTGCGATGACGTTTGTCATTTTGATCAAGGAATTCGACCTGTCGATAGGTGCAGTGATGGCGTTTTCAGGCATATTTCTGGTGAAAATGTCATCCTATACAGGCATGATGGCCGCTATTTTGATCACGCTGCTGGCTGGCGCCTTGATCGGCTTGCTCTCGGGTCTGTTAGTCAGCGTGATGCGCCTGAACTCCTTTATCGTCACGTTATGCGCCATGTTTTTTTACAACGGTCTGGCTCTCAAAATATCGAGTGGAAAACCGATTATGACGCAGGATCCGATTTTAAACTGGCTTGGCAACGAGACAACGCTTTGGATTCCCAACCTCATTTGGATCTTTGTCATATTCTATGTGATTTCGGAATACGTACTTCGCAAAACCAAGTACGGACGTAATGTATATGCCGTGGGCGGAGATGTCAAAGTGGCGGAGCTAACGGGAATTGCTGTTCCGTTTTATAAGATTAGCGTTTTCGTTATTTCCGGTGTCTCTGCTTCCATGGGCGGCATTCTGCTCACCGGCATGTTGAATTCGGCCTCGCCGTTTGTGGGCGGAGCCGCTGCCTTAACGGTCATTTCCAGTGTCGTGATTGGCGGAACGAGCCTGGCCGGAGGAGAGGGAAGCGCCACTCGGGCCGTAATGGGGCTGTTTATACTAGGCATTCTGGATAACTCTCTGGCTTTGCTCAATGTGCAATCGTTCTATCAAGCCCTTCTCAAAGGTATTCTTCTGGTGGTCGTGATTGGCTGGGATTATTATGTTCGCAAGGCCCGGGTTGCCCATGCTGTATAAGTGAAATGAAATGCCCTAACTCCGTAACTTATCGGTGAGCTAGGGCATTTTCGCCGTATCCTTAAATATATCCGGCCTTCATATTCTGTTTTTTGTACTGCATAGGGGATAAGCCGGTCACTTTTTTGAACGTTTTGGAAAAATGCTTGACTTCAAAAAAACCGACTCTGGCGGCTACATGGCAAACCAGCTCGTCGCTTGAGGCAATCAGCTCCTTGGCTTTTTGTATGCGATAAGTGATGATGTACTTGATGATGCTGATGCCCAGCTCCTTCTTGAAAATTTGACTTAGATAGGAATTGCTTATATTTAAGTTGGATGCAATGAAATGGACCGTGATATCTTCCCTGTAGTGCTGATGTATAAATTCGATGGCCTGAAATACGATGGAGTTTTTAACCGTATTTTTGATGGATAGCTCCGCTTTAAGCAAATGAAGGGATTCGATAAATTCGGAGCATTTTTGTTCAATTGAAGAATAGTAGAGTTGGCTGGGGGCATTGCTGTCGGTTATTTTTTTATTGTATAAATCGCCGTACTTATCGCTTAACGTGGATAACAGGGATGTGTGGCAATAGTAGTAAAGATTGTAGTTGAGACTTGGCTTAATAATAGTCAGGAACAGTTTCTTGATCAGCTCGCTCAATTTAGGGTTGAACAGATCGTAATTGATCAGCTCCCTGATTTCACGGAGCATGTCATCAATATAGTGATAGTTGATTTCTTTACGCAAGGAATTCACGTACTCCTGGGTAATTAATTTAACGTCCCTGCAGAAAAAATTGTAAATTTTCAACCGGTCAAACGATTCGTAAGCGCTCCGGATATCCTCTATATTTTTGATATAACCGCTCATATATCGGAACGCTGTTTTGCAATTGGTTACATTGTTCAGCTTCGAGATAATATCAAGAAGCTTATACTGCTTGCCGGCCTGGCTAACGGAATCATAGTCATTGATCATGATGCACAATCGGGTCGGATTAATATAGAAAGCTTCGCCGCCTCCATATTCGTCGAGCACCTCCTGACATTCGTTTACAAATTCCTCTCCGACGAAGTAGTAAATATTTTTGTTCAAATCGTGATCCGCATATTCGATTTCCATCAAATTCCATAGATATAAATAATACCCGGAATTATTCAGGTTCAGACCGGCCTTTTTCTTATAATACAAAAACTCGCTGTTCGTGACTCCCCGCAATATATCGTTCAAATATTCGGTCTTTTCAAGCCTCTTAATCCTCGAATCCATGATCAGGTTGGAGTCTTCTTCTTCCCCGATATAATTAAATCGACAATGATAAGCCGGGCTTAAAGCATGGGTGAAAAACTGTTTGATTTGATTCATATAATGAATGTCTTTATGGGTCGTAACGGAGTAAGCGATTTCATTTTCCGATATGACATTAAAAATGAGCAGAATAGGGGAGATATTGAATACCGCTAAGTCATGGAAAAAATTTTGGATTTTATAGACGGGATGGGTGACTTGAAAAATGATCACATCGGCAGCGAGTTCCACCGCTTTTTCAGCACAAGCATCATAAGAATCGGCCCTATACGAGATGGTAAACCCGCTTGCGTTTGCAGTGCTGCAATCACGGAACATGCTCTTTAGATGATCTTCCGCATACAGGATGACTTTTGAAGCCATAACCTACCTCCGTATTGTAGTTAAATTCTGGATATAGTCATTATAATTTTAGGATGAGAACGTTGTCAAACCGAATCGTTTCGTGCAGATGAGGGCAGGCGGCCCCCGTCATAAACATGAAAATGCACACGTATTTCTAAAAAAAGCACACCCAATCCGCCGGACGAATCAGTAAAATCAATATATAAATTCATTTCATACAAAGAGAGGTGCCAGCATGTCACAGGGACTCGCAGATTTTTCATTGGATGCATTTTCGTTGAAAGGCAAGGTCGCCATGGTAACCGGCGCCAACCAGAACCTTGGCATGGCGTACGCGGTCGCCTTTGCCAAAGCAGGCGCGGATCTGTTCATCCCTCACTTTACGGATGACGTATCCGAGGTCAAGCGGCTTATCGAAGAAACCGGCCGGAAGGTCGCGTTTCTGCAAGGGGATTTGACCGACAAATCTTACATCGAGCGTGTAGTCCATTCCTGCATGGAGCAGTATGGGAAAATTGACATTCTCGTAAACAATGCCGGCGCCAGCATGTTCGGCGAGTTTCTGGACTATCCGGATGCGGCGTGGCAAAAAATTATGGATATTAATTTGAATACCGTCTATTACTTGAGCCATCGGGTGGTGAAGGAGATGGTCAAGCAGAAATCGGGCAAGATTATCAATATTGCTTCGGCGCTCGCTTTTACCGCCGACAAAAAATGCCCGCCCTATACGACCAGCAAGCATGCCATTGTAGGGTTGACGAAAGTGTTTGCCAATGAAGCAGGCCCGTACAATATTCAAACGAACGCGATCGCCCCCGGCTTTTTGGCTACCGACGTCAATAAGGAATTGCACGAGGATAAAGCATACTATGACAAAATTACAAACCGTATTCCCAGTGAGCGCTGGGGTGTGCCTTCCGATCTGATGGGAACGGCTGTGTTCCTGGCAAGCCGCGCCTCGGATTACATCAACGGCTGGACCATTAACGTCGACGGCGGGTTTGCCACTACATTGTAAAAAGGAGATCAGCCTCTGTGAAAACGATTGCGGCAGTGAAAATAGGCAGCTTGAAAGACCCCAATGAAGCAACAAGAGGGCGCGTTCAGGTCATCGAAATTCCCGAGCAGGAGATGGGGGACGAGGATGTCAAAATCAAGGTCGCCTATTGTTCCATCTGCGGTTCCGATCCGCACCTGGTGGAAGGCATATTCGATTTGGAACCGCCGTTCGGGCTCGGTCATGAGGTTTCCGGCACCATCGTGGCCCTCGGGCCAAAAGCCGTTAAGAAAGGGCTGAAGGTCGGCGACAGGGTAGCGGGCAACTTCTTGAGATTTTGCGGCACCTGCTATTATTGCCTGAACGGGCAGGAGCAGTTTTGCGAACATATGATGGAGTATAACAGACCCGGCATGTCCGAATCGATCGTCTGGCATGAATCCCAGGTATGGAAAATTCCTGACGATGTTAGCTTGAAGGAAGCCTGCCTTCTGGAGCCTGTGTCGATTGCGGTAAGAATTGTGGACAAGGCGAACATGAAGGCGGGGCATCGCGTGGCCATTTCAGGCGGCGGCCCCATCGGTCTGCTGACCCTTCAACTGATCAAGAGGTTTGGCGCCACCTCCCTGACACTCATCGAGCCGATCCAGAACAGGCGGGACTTGGCCCTGGAATTTGGAGCCGAGCATGTGATCGACCCGGTAAACCAGGATGTCCGGGAGGAATCCAGGAAAATTACCGGAGGGCGAGGCTTCGATCTGGTTATTGAAGCTTCCGGTTCTCCCAGAGCCGCCAACGCGGCATGCGACATTGCGGCAAGAGGCGGCACCGTGCTCTATATCGCGATGTTCCCGAAGGACTATGAGATGCCGTTCAATCTGTACGACAAATGCTATTGGAACGAGCTTACGGTTTCGGGTATCTTCGTGGCTCCGTATGCGTTTCCCCGTGCCGTTCAGCTGCTGCCGAAGCTTGATTTGAAACCGTTTACGCAGAAAGTTTTCCCGTTGGCTCAGGGGGAAGAGGCATTCGCTGCCCATGTTAGCGGCAACTATACGAAGGTGCTTATCCAATGCAACGAAGATTAACGAGCTTGGCGATTGATCAATCTGCGATGTACAAAGGAGATCTCAACGATGAGTAATGTCGATTTGGAACTGGTTCAAAAACTGGAAGACAAGGCCGTCGAAATCAGAAAAAATCTGTGTACCTTTATTTACAGAATCGGCACCGCCGGTCATTTGGGCGGCGAATTGTCCATCGTGGACGTTGCCGTTGCCCTCTATTACAAATACATGAACTACGATCCGAAAAATCCGAAATGGGCAGAAAGAGACCGGCTCATTTTGAGTAAAGGCCACTGTGCCGAAGCGCTTTATACAATCTATTCCGATATGGGAATGTACACGATGGACTACATGGTCGAACATTTCGAATCGCTTGACACAGCGGTGTTCAGCATGCACCCTAACCGGAAATATATTGATGCCATCGAGGCCTCAACAGGCTCGCTGGGGCACGGTATGCCCCTCGCCACCGGCCTCGCGCTAGGCGCGAGAATGTCCAAGGCCAACTGGAGAACCTTCTGCATTATTGGCGACGGCGAGCTTCAGGAGGGCACGAACTGGGAAGCCTTCATGGCGGCCGGCCAATTTAAACTGGGCAATCTGGTAGCAATTATCGATAAGAATGACCTGCAAATGTCGGGTCCGACCAAGGATACCGTCAGCGTCGATCCTCTTGGAGATAAAATGCGGGCTTTCGGCTGGGATGTCATCGAAATCCAGGGCAACGACATGTATGAGGTATGCAGCGCGCTGGAGTCCCTGCCTCCGGCAGACCCCGTTACCCCGAGAAGGCCGATCTGCATTATTTCCACGACAACCAAGGGCGCGGGCGTTTCCTTCATGGAAAATGTCGTCGCGTGGCATGCAGGCTCGCTGAACAAAGCCAAGTGGGAAGAAGCCCTCGAATCCATCGAAAGCAAAAGGAAGGTGAGATAAGCTATGGCAGTGGAAATTAGTTTGAATTTTGATCAAATTTTGTCTTCGGCCAGAGAGGTTTATGGTTCAGAGTTGATGAAAATGGCCGATGAAGGGTTGGAGTTTGCCTTTCTTTGCTCCGATAACGTAGCTCCATCCTCGACTGTCGGCAAATTCATGAGCAAATATCCGGACCGCTGCTTTAATGTCGGGATCGCGGAAGCGAACCAGGTGGGCATATCGGCAGGATTGGCGTTATCGGGCAAAATTGTGTTTTCGCAAGTGTTCGGACCGTTCCTGCCTCTGAGAGCCGCAGACCAGATCCATGCGGATATCGCCTACAATGATGTGCCCGTCAGGCTCATTGGCACTCACGCGGGAGTCACATCCGGCGGCGGGCCCACCCACAATGCGATCGCCGACCTGTCCTTCTACAGGGCGGTGCCGAATTTGACCATTATTTGCCCCGCTGATGCCAACCAGTGCGCAAGAGTGGTCCGGGAATCGATGAGTTATCCGGGTCCCATGATTATCCGCATTGCCAGAGGCGCGGAACCGGACGTCTACCTGAATAACGATTATGAATTTCAAATCGGCAAGTCCATCACCGTTCAGGAAGGCAAAGATCTGACGCTGATCGGCACGGGCAGCAGCGTATACTGGTCGTTGATGGCGGCCAAAGAGCTGGAACAATCGGGGATCAAGGCGAGAGTCATCGACATGCACACGATCAAGCCGTTTGATACGGATGCGGTGCTCCGAGCCGCCTTGGAGACAGGCTGCGTCGTGACCGTCGAGGACCAGAGCATCAACGGAGGCCTTGGCGGCGCCGTGGCCGAGATTATTGCGGAGGCGGGCGTTGCCTGCAAGTTTAAGCGAATCGGCCTGCCCGACCAGTTTGCCGTTCTCGGCGAGCCCAACGAAGTGTACAAATATTACGGGATGGACCCTCAGGGGATCGCCCAGACCGTGAAAAGCTTGTTATAACGAAAGGCGTTGCGCAGCGGGTTATGCCGGCCGTGTTTCCGAATCCGTGCAGCGGATGGAAGAAAGGATGGATCATGTATGGACAACGCAACTTCCCGGGTTGAGCTTGGAACGATCCTGTGCAAGTATTGCGAGCATATGATTGCAACGTTCGATTCCGAGAAAATAACTTTTTATTATTCCGACTGTCAAAGGCCCGATTGCTTGGAATCGCGGGTGAAGACGGACCGGCCAATGACGGAATGCTGACATCCGAACAATCGGACTGAAAAGTAGCAGGACCAAGGCGGGGGGCTCTATGGAGTCTCCCGTCTTGGTTTTATAAACAGTCCAGCGCTAATAATTTTGTTGTACAGTTCTAAAAATAATGCTAGTATAAGCTCATTGGAGGGTAAAGGTTTACCTTGGCAAATCGAATCCAGGGGAGGGTGAAAATGAAAGCTGTCGTAAAAACATTTGCGGAACGGATCTGCATATTTACCATGACACCTATAAGAGTTACCCGCCTGTGAGCATCGGGCATGAATTTTCGGGGATCGTTGTTGAAGCAGGCGAGAAGGTGAAACATATCAGGAAGGGGGATCGGGTGACCGTTCTGCCTTCCACCGCCATTACATGCGTCATATGCGCGTACTGTACAACGGGAAATTATATATTATGCAATGACCGCAGATCATTAGGCTCAGGTATAGACGGCGGCTTTACGAAATATGTCATGGCCCGAGAGGATATGATTTATAAAATTCCGGACCATGTCACGCTTGAAGAAGCGGCCCTAACCGAGCCGCTGGCCTGCGCCGTTCAAGCGACGGAAGAGTTGACGTCGATTCATGCGGGCGACACCGTGCTTTATTGACGTATGACGAATAGGGAATAGGCAGGGTGCGAATAAGCGCCAAAGAATTTCAGAGTTGATAAATATTGCCATATATGCTAAAATAAAAACCATAGATTAAGGAAAAGGCTTTCCCTAAAATGCAGACCAATTAGCGAGGTCAGACGATAGTTAGAACGCATGAATGTGAGTAATATCCGGCGATACGGGCTGGATTTAAGGGAATTTATCGTAAAGCAGCTCCGCTTAGTTGGAATTAAATGCGCAAACCGGCAGAATTCAGGTTAAACACTTTCCTTATATAGCCTTACATAACCGATAACCTCCGGTCGATAGAGAAGGAGGATGCAACTTAGACAGGGAGAGGCGGCAGCCATGCAACAAATCCCTTTTGAAAGCGCTTCCGTTCCTCTGCGGCCACGTACCTGTAATGCCATAAAAACCGGAAGGGGTCAAACGATGAGTAACAAGGTTCGATGGGGAATTATCAGCACGGCCAAAATCGCGCAGGAGGAATTGCTTCCGGCTTTTCGGGATGCGGTCAACGCGGAGGTGACAGCAATCGCCAGCTCAAAGCCGAGCGCGAAAGAAATCGCTGCGCGATTCCGGATTGAGAACGTGTACGAGACGTACGACGCGCTGCTGGAAGATCCGAACATCGACGCGGTCTATATTCCGCTGCCGAACTCGCTCCACGCCGAGTGGGTGATCAAAGCCGCAGAGAAAGGCAAACACGTCTTATGCGAGAAGCCTGCCGCATTAACGGCCGAAGAGACGGCACATATGATCGAAGCTTGTCATCGGCACGGCGTTATTTTTATGGAAGCGTTCATGTACCAATTTCATCCGCAGCATCAACGGGTCCGGGAGATAATAGCTTCCGGCGAGCTCGGAGAACTCAAGACCATGAAGGTAAGCTTCTCGTTCTTCCTTGAGGGGCGGGAAAGCAACATTCGCACGAATCCGGAGCTGGGCGGAGGCTGTTTGTATGATGTGGGCTGCTACTGCGTGCACGCGATCCGGAATGTGCTGGGTACCGAGCCTGAGCGGGTGTTTGTATCGGCTAAGAAAGATAAGCCGGGCGGGGTGGATCTGTCGGCAGCCGGGTTCATGGAGTTGAAGAACGGGATGACGGCCTTGTTCGATGCCTCAATGGATCAGAAGCAGCGGCATCATTATGAAATTGTGGGCACCAAGGGATGCGTGAGGGTGAACCGGGCGTTTTTACCGCAATTAACGGACGGGGTATCCTCGATCACGGTGGAAACGGACGATGGGGCCTCGAGGGATGAAACGATCGCGGGCCATCAGTATGTGCTGCAAGTCGAGCATTTCTCGCAATGTGTGCTGGAAGGCTTGACGCCATTCTATACGCCGGCCAACACCATCCAGAATATGAAAGTGATTGACGCCTGCTATGAATCGATCGAGAGGGAAGCTTTCGTCACCGTCGATTAAAGTCTTGCTGCGAAGGAATGCGCAGGCTGCCGTATGCGCATAGAACTCCATCAAGGAGGTTGTAGACATCGAGAAAATTCATGGTATCCGAGTCAAAGATCATGCGCTGTTTATCGCGGTTACCTTCCTGTTCTGGTCTTCCCAGTATGTGTATTCGCCAATCTTATCCTCCTATCTGGAGCAGAAGGGGGCCGGTCATCTCTTGATCGGCTTCATTCTGGGCAGTTACGGCATTACCCAATTGCTTATCCGATTTCCACTGGGCATGATGTCGGATTATTTAAGCCGAAGGAAGCTGTTCGTTTCACTCGGTTTGGTTATGAGCATGCTGAGCTGCATGGGCTTATTAATGGGGGATTTCGGCTGGATCTTAGTGTCCAGACTTGTCTCGGGCGTATCCGCGTCGACTTGGGTCGTCTTTACGGTTCTGTATTCGGCTTATTTTGCAAGCGGGAACATAGCCAAAGCGATGTCCAACATACAGTTCGTTACCGTGGCTGCTCAGCTTCTGGGAATGAGCGCAAGCGCATTTCTCGTCAGCGGTTGGGGGTGGCACGCCCCCTTTTGGGTCGCACTCGCTTTCGCTATGCTAGGCGCGCTGCTTTCTCTGGGCATTAAGGATACGGAGCGCCAATCTTTCAAGAAACCTGTGGGTTGGGACGTGACCGCCGTTGTGAGAGAGCCGAACTTGTTGAAAGTATCCTTGCTCTCCACGATCTGCCACAGTACGTTGTTTATTACCATATTCGGGTTTACACCGCTGCAGGCATTCAAGATTGGCGGAACGGAAGAGGCCATCAGCATGCTGGTCGTTGCTTTTATGATTCCCCATGCAATCGCCACCTTCCTGTCGGGTCGACTGTTTATGAAACGATGGGGGAGCTGGACGACTTTGACGATCGGTTTTGCAGGCAGCGCCGTCTTTACGCTCGCCACCCCGTTTATTCATGATCTTGGCTTGCTGTGCTTGACCCAGGGGATCAACGGATTTGCGCAAGGACTGAGCTTTCCATTGTTGTTAAGCTTGGCGCTGCGAGGGATCAGCCAGGAGAAGCGCGGAACCGCTATGGGATTTTATCAGGCGTTCTACTCGCTCGGTATTTTCCTGGGACCTTTCCTTGCCGGATGGTTTAACGACGGCTCCGATTTAACCGGCGGCTTCCTGTTCTCAGCGGCGACAGGCTTGCTCGCGGCCTGTTTGACCGTGTACTGGAACCGTTCGGACAAATCGGCGAATGCTCATGCGAGGGACAGCAGAAGCGCAAGCGCAGCGGAAAGCGGATAAAATAAGGCAACTATTTATAGCTTTAGGTTAAAGGCTTTCCCCTAGTGTTATGCTATTAAAAAGGAATGAAGGAGGGTCGCCATGCTGGCGCAAAAAACAATTAAGCCGCTGTTCATAGGCGGTGAATGGGTTGAAACTTCCGAGCTGCATCCTATTTACAATAAATATACAGGTGAATTATTCGCGCAAGTTAGCAAGGCGGGAGAAGCGGAGAAGAATGCGGCGCTGGAAGCGGCGGAGCGGGCGTTCTGGCAATCCGACTTCGCTCCCGCCCAGAGATTTCAGGTTCTGATGAAGATGTATCATCTGCTGCTTGACCATCTGGAGGAATTCGCGGAGGCGATTGCCGCCGAAGGCGGTAAGCCGATTGTGGATGCCAGGACTGAGGTAAACCGGTCGGCGCTGATTTTCTTGTTGTCGGCAGAGGAAGCGATCAAAATTACCGGCGAGATGATTCCGGCTCAAGTGGCGCCCAATCTTAACATCGGCAAGCGGCTCATTTACACGATCAAAAAACCGATAGGCCTTGTTTGTGCGATAACGCCTTTCAACTTTCCCTTAAATCTGGTTGTCCACAAGGTCGCTCCGGCCTTGGCGGCAGGCAATCCCGTCATCATTAAACCGGCTTCGGATACCGCTTATTCCGCTCTGAAGCTGTGCGAGCTTCTGGAGAAAGCCGGCTTGCCGAAAGGTTTCGCAAGCTGTTTGGTGGGAAGCGGCTCCACCTTGGGCGATCAATTACTCGCGGATCAACGGATCCATAAGTATACCTTTACCGGGTCTCCCGAAGTCGGGAAGCATATCCATCGAACGATCGGGATGCGAAGAGTGACGCTGGAGCTGGGGTCGAACTCCGCAACGATTGTCCACCAAGACGCCGATGTGGAAACGGCTGCGGCCAAGCTGGCTCGAATGTCCTTTGCGCATGCAGGCCAAATTTGTATCTCCGTACAACGCATCTACGTGCACAAAGAGATCGAACAAACTTTCATGGAGGCGTTTCTCAGATACACGGCAAGCCTCAAGGTCGGCGATCCGCTGGATCCTTCCACAATCGTTGGGCCTATGATCAGTGAGAAAGAAGCGATCCGCATTGAAGGGTGGGTGAATGAGGCCGTTGAACAAGGCGCGAAGATTTGGACCGGCGGCAGAAGAGAGAACAACGTGTATTACCCGACGGTTCTTACCGGCGCTACCAAGGGCATGAAGGTCGTCGATGAGGAGGTGTTCGCTCCCGTCGTATCGATTGCCACTTATGAGACGATCGAAGAAGCCGTCCGGCTGGTCAATGACTCCAAATACGGCTTGCAGGCCGGTGTATTTACCCAATCGGTTTCTCTTGCGCACACGATTCCTTATTTGCTTGAGGTCGGGGGAGTCATGATTAACGATACGAGCAGCTTCCGCGCCGATCAAATGCCTTACGGCGGAGTCAAAGAAAGCGGTATGGGCAAAGAGGGGCCGGCATTTGCCATCGAAGAGATGCTGGAAACCGTAACCGTAGCCGTGAATTTGGAAGAGCAGCTATAAACATCAAACCAAACAAATCAAAAGAAAGCGGTGGACAGCATGAAGCAAATTCGTTGCGCTGTATTGGGATTAGGTCGTTTAGGGTACTGGCATGCGGAAAACTTGGCGACAAAAATCAGGGGGGCACGGCTGCTGACCGTCATCGATCCGATTGCAGGCCGGGCGGAGCAGGTCGCGAGCGAGCTGGGGATTGAAAGCTATTCGATCGATCCGGACGACGCGTTTAACAATCCGGATATCGATGCGGTGGTCATTGTGACGCCTACTTCCACACATGCGGAGATGATCAAAAAAGCGGCTGCAAAGGGAAAACAAATTTTTGTGGAAAAGCCGATCACGCAAACGTTAGCGGAAGCGGACGAAGTGATTGAGGCGATTCGTAAAAACAACGTCGTCTGTCAGGTCGGATTTATGAGACGATTCGACCCCGCCTATCACGAAGCGAAGAAGAGAATCGCGAAGGGGGACATCGGCCAGCCGATTTACTTCAAAGGCTTAAGCCGGGACGGCAATGTGCCGCCGGCCTCGTTCATCAAGCACAGCGGAGGCATTTATTTGGACATTTCCATTCACGACTATGACATCGCCAGATATTTGATGAATGCGGATGTCGTCTCCGTTCAAGCAACGGGTCATGTCTTGATGCACGCCTTCTTGTCCGAATACGGAGATGTCGACCAGGCTCTGACAACGCTTCAATTCAGCAACGGAGCGGCTGGCGATATCGAAACGATGCGTATTGCGCCTTACGGCTACGACATCCGGGGAGAAATCGTCGGTACGGAAGGGGTTATCACAATCGGCTCGCTGCGCGAGCATAACATCCAGATTTTGAACCACCAAGGCAGCACATACGACATTATCCCTGATTTTCCAAGCAAGTTTAAAGATGCTTATTTGCTGGAGATGGCTCATTTTATTGAAAGTCTGATGAACGGAACGAAACCGGATTGTACCGAAGAAGACGGCAAGGCTGCACTTGCGATCGCGATCGCCGCAACGGATTCGTTCAAATCCGGGAAGCTTGTCCAGATCCAAACCGTCAACGCTTAATCCGGGTCTTCTTGAACCCCAATCCATATCAAGGAGTGTTGCAAGTATGCAAACGATACGATTAACGATGGCTCAGGCCTTGCTGAATTACCTGGATAACCAGTATATCCGTGTCGATGGGACGGAACGCAAATTCGTCAAGGGTGTCTTCGGCATTTTCGGCCACGGGAATGTGACGGGAATAGGGGAAGCCCTCGAGAATGATCGGGGAAGTCTGACTTACTACCAAGGTAAAAACGAGCAGGGTATGGCCAATGCGGCAATCGCTTTTGCCAAACAAAACAATCGGACGGAAATTTTCGCTTGCACGTCGTCGATCGGACCCGGAGCGCTGAACATGGTGACGGCCGCAGGGACGGCAACCGTAAACCGCATTCCCGTCCTGCTGCTGCCTGGCGATATTTTCGCGTCCCGGCAGCCGGATCCGGTATTGCAGCAAATCGAAAATCCGAGCGATTACACCATATCAGCCAATGACGCCTTCAAGCCGGTGAGCAAGTATTGGGATCGCATAACCCGCCCCGAACAACTGATAACTGCGCTTACGAATGCGATGCGCGTGCTTACGGATCCGGTTGATACGGGAGCGGTAACGTTGGCGCTCCCGCAAGACGTACAGACCGAAGCCTACGATTACCCTGCCGCGTTCTTCAGGAAACGGGTTCATGATGTGGAGCGCGCAGCGCCGAATAAAGAAACCGTCGCACGGGCCGTTGAGCTGATCCGAGGCAAGAAGAAGCCGCTGATCATTGCCGGGGGAGGCGTTCATTATTCCCAGGCTGCCGAATCATTAAAGGCATTTGCGGAAGCGTTCCACATTCCGGTGGCGGAGACGCAAGCGGGGAAAAGCGCCTTGCCCTGGGATCACCCCTTGAATATCGGGGCGGTTGGCGTAACCGGCTCGCTCGCGGGAAACCTGCTGGCCAAGGAAGCCGATTTGATCATTGGGATCGGAACGCGTTTGGCGGATTTCCCAACCTCCTCCAAAACAGCGTTCCAAAACCCGGACGTCGATTTCTTATCCATTAACGTCAGCAAGTTTGATGCGTATAAAATGGATGCCAAGCGGATCGTTGCCGATGCGAAGGAAGCGCTTCCGGTTTTGGCGGAGGCCTTGAAGCAAGCGGGGTACCGGAGCGGTTATGAGGCCGGTCATATCGAGACTTTGAAGAAGCAGTGGGATGAGGAGGTCGACCGTTACTACAGCGCCGAGAACCCCGACGGATTAGCGCAAACGCGTGTATTGGGCGAAATCAACCGTTTCATCGATGAACAAGACATCATCATTTGCGCAGCCGGCAGCATGCCGGGGGACCTGCAGCGGTTGTGGAGAAGCAAAGTGCCTAAAACCTACCACATGGAATACGGTTTCTCGTGTATGGGTTACGAGGTGAGCGGGGCGTTAGGCGTTAAGATGGCGGAGCCGGACAAGGAAGTGTACGCGCTTGTTGGCGACGGCAGCTATTTGATGCTTCACTCCGAGCTGGTCACCTCTATTCAAGAAGGCTATAAAATCAATGTCCTGCTGCTCGACAATAACGGTTTCCAATGTATACACAATTTGCAACGGGGCCAAGGCAGCCAAGGATTCGGCAACGAATTCCGTTACCGTTCCAGGGAAACCGGCCGGCTGACCGGCGACTATGTGCAGATCGATTATGCCGGCCACGCGAGAAGCCAGGGCGCGGTTGGCTACACGGTACGCACGCTCGAACAATTGCACAGCGCACTGGCCGACGCGAAGCAGCAGCAGGTATCGACCTTGATCGATATCAAAGTGCTGCCGGGAACGTGCACGACCGGCTACGAATCGTGGTGGAGATTGGGCGTCGCGGAAGTATCGGAAAGCGAAGATGTCCAAGCGGCCTATCGGCAAATGCAAGACAAAGTCCAATCCGCGAGAGTGTTGTAAACCGTGGATCAAGCAGCTGAAGGAGGAAGCGAAATGAATGGAACCTTAACCCAGCTTCGTTTACAGGAGCTTGAAAGGTTGGCCTCCAGGACGAGGCAGTTGATTTTGGAAACGGTCCATCATGCCAATGCAGGGCATATCGGGGGACCGCTTTCGGTTACGGATATTTTGGTCAGCCTGTATTTTGAAGCGATGCATATCAACCCCGAGGATCACCTCGGACGCGACCGGGACCGCTTCGTATTGTCGAAGGGGCATTCGGCCATCGCCTTATACACCGTCCTGGCGTTGAGGGGCTACTTCCCGGTCGAGGAGCTCCCGACCTTTGACGAAATCGATTCCCGCCTTCAAGGGCACCCCGACATGAATTTGCTCCCGGGCCTGGATATGTCCACCGGCTCCCTCGGCCAAGGAATTTCCGCAGCGGTCGGCATGGCGCTGGGCGCCAAGCTGCAAGGCCAATCGTTCTATACGTATTGTGTGATAGGCGACGGCGAGGCCCAGGAAGGGCAAGTATGGGAAGCGGCCGATGTGGCAGCGAAGTATAAGCTGGACAACTTGATCGTCGTGATGGATTACAATAAGCTGCAGCAATATGGCTGGAAGGGCAGCGAAGGCGATTTGCGCGAGGCTCCCGTCCAGGACCCGCGACTGCGGTGGGAGGCGTTCGGCTGGCATGTGAGCGAGGTGGACGGCCATTCGATGGAACAACTGCTCGACGCCTTCTCGGACGCGAAAGCGGTGCAAGGTAAACCGGTTATCGTCATTGCGCATACGTTGAAGGGCCGAGGCGTCAGCTTTATGGAAAATAACTACGTCTGGCACGCGAAGGTACCGAACGCCGAGGAATTGAAGAAAGCCTTGCAACAATTACAAGGGGGGAGTCGCTGATGGCGGTTCAGTTGGGAAACGCGGTTGCGATGAGGGACGTCTTCGGAGATACGCTGGTCCGGCTTTCGCAAACCGATCCGCGAGTCTATGCATTGGACGGCGATTTGGCGACCTCGACCAAGATGGATAAAGTCGCCGAAGCCAACCCGTCCAAATTTCTCCAAATGGGGATAGCCGAGCAAAATATGGTCGGTGTGGCGGCAGGTCTCGCAACGGTGGGCCTGCAGCCTTGGGTTTGTTCGTTCGCCGCCTTTATTACCAAACGCGCTTTGGACCAAATCATGGTGACGGTCGCACAACCCAAGCTGGATGTCAAGATGATCGGTGCCTACAGCGGGCTTCTTACCGGATGTACCGGCAAAACCCATCAAGGTCTTGAGGATCTGGCGATTATGCGCAGCATTCCTAACATGGTAGTGCTTTCTCCGGCCGACGGGGTGGAGGTCAAGAAAATGATGGAGTTCGCCAACCAATACAACGGGCCTGTTTATATCCGGCTTGCCCGGGACCCGCTGCCGACGATTTTCGATGAAGTCTCCTATTCGTTTACGCTGGGAAAAGCGATCAAACTCAAAGACGGTGAAGACGCGACGATCATCTCAACCGGTACGCAAACGGTTCGTTCGCTGGAAGCCGCCCAGACGCTGGAAAGCCGGGGCATCCGGGTTACCGTGCTTCATATGCCTTCCGTGAAACCGATCGACCAGGCGGCCATCGTGGAGGCGGCCGAGCGGACCGGCGCCATCGTAACGACGGAGGAGCACACGATCTATGGAGGCCTTGGAAGCGCTGTTGCGGAAGTGCTGGTAGAAAATTGCCCCGTTCCGATGCTGCGGGTAGCCGTTCAGGATCGCAATTCCGAATCCGGTTCCAACGATGCGCTGCTGAAGAAATACAATATCGGACCGGAGAACATTGTCCATGCCGTAGAGCAAGTTTTACAACGAAAGGGGAAATGACGTTGAACTCATTGAACAATTTGATCGTACCCTCGTCTAAAGAGCCGGGCAGCAACGGGAACCGGCTTGTCGTCACACCTGAAAGCGCAGGCTGGAGTCACGTGGGATTCGAGGTATATACGTTAGCCGAAGGCCAGTCTTTGCACAAGGAAACCGGCGGGAACGAGCTGTGCGTCGTCCTATTAAGCGGGAAGGCGACGGTGGCTACGCAGAACAAAACCTGGGAGCATATCGGCCAGCGGATGAGCGTGTTCGAGCAAATGGCTCCTTATTCGGTCTATGTGCCGCCGGGCGACTCTGTGAGAATTGCTGCAGATACGGAGTTGGAGATAGCGATTTGTTCGGCCCCTGGCAAGGGAACATACGAAGCGAGATTGATATCGCCTGAAGATGTCGCCGTTGAAATGAGAGGGACGGGCGATATGGAGAGGCAAGTCAACAATATTTTACCCGAGAGTGCGCAGGCGGACAGTTTGCTGGTCGTCGAGGTGTTCACGCCGAACGGGAATTGGTCCAGCTACCCGCCGCATAAACACGATCAAAATAACTTGCCGGACGAAACCTATCTGGAAGAGTCGTACTACCACCGGATTAAACAGGAGGGCGGTTTTGCGATCCAGCGCGTTTATACGGACGACGGCTCCCTGAATGAGACGATGGTTGTGAAGGACGGAGACGTGGTGCTCGTGCCGAGAGGCTACCATCCGGTCTCGGCGCCCCCGGGGTATGACCTGTATTATTTGAACACGATGGCAGGCCCGGTACGCACATGGAAGTTCCAGGATGATCCCGACCACGCATGGCTGAAATCGAAGTGACGGAGGGAACGCCATCATGGTAAACCGATCGTATAAGCTGGGCATTTGCCATTGGTCGCTGCCTATCGACGGGCCTTACGCTTGCAGGACCGCCTCCGAACTTGGGTTTGAGGGCATCCAGCTCGAAATTGGAAGCTACGAAAGAGGGTTTCCTGTATCGCGGAGAACGGTCCAACAAGCTTATCTGGGGCTGGCCGAGCAATATGGCATCGCTTTTCCGTCCATTGCCGTTCGCGTAACGGATGCGTACAGCATGACGCAGCCTCCCGACTCCGTCGACAGCGGGATCGTGAAGGAAGCCATCATGCGATCCATTGAGGCGGCGGAAGCGATGAACATTCCTACGGTCATGATCCCGAGCTTTCAAGTGAGCGATATCGTGAGCGAGCAGGATCTCATTCGCAGCGCGGAGATGCTGATCTCCGCCTGCGATTACGCTCAGCAACGGGGCATTGCCGTGGCTACGGAAAATTTGCTGGCTGCGCAGATGATGTTCCGGTTGGCCGAAATCGTCAACCGGCCGAACTTGAAGCTTTATTTCGACACCCAAAATTACGCTTTGTTCCGGGGATATGACGCCCCCGCCATGCTGAAGGAGCTGGCTCCCCTGCTAGGTGATGAAATCCATGTGAAAGACGGAAAACACGGTAAAATCAGCTCGTCTCTGCTCGGAGAGGGCGATTCGGGATTTTACCGCAGCATGGAGGTATTAAAGGAGATCGGTTATACCGGCTGGATCATCCTGGAAAATTATTACGATCAATTGCCGCTGCGTTCGAAGCATGACGAACCGGAATCACTCATCAAAGAAGATATGCGCCTATTAATTAAAGCGCTTTCTTAATATGAAGGGGGAGTTTTGGAATGAAGAAGAATGTTTTGAAGAGCGTTTCGATGATGATCGTGCTGCTATCCGCCTTTATGACCGCTTGCAGTCAGCAGGCGGGAACCGGTGCGCCGGCCGGGCAAAACGCAGGCTCCAGTGAACCTGGCGCCAGCGCCGCAAAAAGTAAAAATGATGAAGTGGTCATCGGTTTCTCCGTCGGCACCATGAAGCAAGAGAGATGGCAGCGTGAAGTGAAAATGGCGCAAAAATATGCAGACGAGAAGGGATTCAAGCTGATTGTCCAGTCTTGTGAAGAAGATGCCGCGAAACAGGTACAGCAGGTTGAGGGCATGCTGACACAAGGGATCGACGCCCTGCTGATCTCGGCACAAGACTCGGAATCGTCCGGCGTTATTGTGGAAAAGGCGCATCAGGCCGGAGTGCCGGTAGTGGCCTATGACCGCTTGGTCCGTAACGGAGACCTGGATTATTATATTACGTTCGACAACGTCAAGGTAGGCGAGCTGCAAGCCAAGATGCTCGCGGACCGGTATCCGAAAGGCAATTACATTTGGGTGCTCGGCGGTCCGGAAGACAATAACGCGCATCTATTGAAACAAGGGCAGGAAAGCGTGCTCAAACCTTATATGGACAAGGGCGACATTAAGATCGTCGTTCAGCAATGGGCGAAAGGCTGGAACCCGGAGGAGGCGCTGAAAATTGCAGAAAACGGCCTGACCAAGGCGAAGAACGACGTCGTTGCCGTTATTGCCTCCAACGACGGTACCGCAGGCGGTGTAGTCCAAGCGCTGGAATCGCAAGGCTTGGCGGGTAAAGTGGGCGTTTCCGGCCAAGATGCCGACATCGCCGCCCTTCAACGGATTGTGGAAGGCAAACAAACCGGCACCGTGTACAAGCCTACTCAAGTTCTGAACCAAACCGCGATGGATCTTGTCTACGCTTTGGCGGCAAAAGACGAAGCGAAAATCAAAGAGTTGAACAGCGGAAATTTCAAAAACGGTCACGTCGGAACGGTGGATAACGGTACTAAAAAAGTGACAAGTCTGCTCATGGACGTGCAGCTTGTAACCAAGGAGAATGTGGTAGACACGGTAATTAAAGACGGCTATCAAAAAATGGAAGACATCTATAAAAATATGCCGAAGGATCAATGGCCTAAAGCCCAATAGAGCATTATGCCGCTTTCGTAAAAGCTGGAGGGTGGGAAAGGGAGCGGGGCACCGCCGCTTCCTTTCTTTCCTGATCTATCCTTGGAAACTTAAACTCCGAATGGTCAAGAAGGTGATACTTTGAGCGAATATATGTTGGAGATGAATCGCATAACCAAAGAGTTTCCTGGCGTCAAGGCGCTCAATCAAGTGAACATACAAATTAAAGAGGGCGAGGTTCACGGTCTTTGCGGAGAGAACGGCGCTGGAAAATCGACGATTATTAAGATTCTTAGCGGCGTATACCCATACGGCACTTACGATGGGGAAATTGTAATCCGCAAGGAAGTGCAGCATTTTCAGCATACGGCCGATTCCGAGCGGGCAGGCATCGTATGTATCCATCAGGAGCTGGCTCTCGTCCAGGAGCTTTCCGTGCAAGAAAACATTTTTCTCGGCAACGAACCGACAAAGATGGGCGTCATTCAGTGGGATGAGCTTTACCGGAATACGACGGCGTTGTTGAAAGAGCTGGATTTAAAGATCAATCCTAATGAAAAGGTGAAGAACCTGGGTGTCGGACAGCAGCAGTTGGTCGAAATTGCCAAGGCGCTGTCGAAAAAAGCAAAAATTTTAATCCTTGACGAGCCGACCTCGGCATTGACGGAGCACGAGGTCGAGATTCTGATGAACATCATAAGGAAGCTTAAGGAAAATGGCGTAACCTGCATCTATATCTCCCATAAATTCAACGAAATTTTTGAAATTTGCGATTCTGTTTCCATTCTTCGGGATGGGACCTATGTCGGAACGAAAGACATTCATGAGCTTGACCGTGAATCGTTAATCTATATGATGGTCGGCAGAAAGCTCGATAAAATGTTTCCCCGCGAGCCTCATACGAGGAAAGAGCTTTCCCTTGAAGTGAAAAACTTCTCGGTATACGACGAGCAGAACCCCGGGCGGAAGCTTGTCGACCGTGTCAATCTTCAAGCTTACAAGGGGGAAATTCTCGGCATATCCGGCTTGATGGGCTCGGGAAGAACAGAGCTGGTATCCGGCATTTTCGGCGCATTCCCCGGGAAGAAGGAAGGGGAGGTATGGATTGATGGGGTTAAAGCGAGGATCGAGAGTCCCGTCGAAGCGACCGAATACGGCATCGCGCTTGTTTCCGAGGATCGGAAAAAATACGGTCTTGTGCTCGACATGAGCATAGCTGAGAATATCACCTTAGCCAGCTTGAATAAAATTTCTGCATTCGTCCTTCATCCCGATGATGAAATTCAGTATTCCCAAAAATACGTCTCCGCTTTAAACGTCAAGACATCCAGCGTCGAGACACAGGTTAAAAATCTCAGCGGGGGCAACCAGCAAAAAGTCGTCATCGGCAAATGGCTGATGACCGAGCCTGAAATTTTGATTCTCGATGAGCCCACGCGCGGCATCGACGTTGGGGCGAAGTTTGAAATTTATAAAATCATGAACGAGCTTGTAGAGGCGGGCGTTACCGTCATTATGATTTCATCGGACCTTGAAGAGGTGCTCGGCATTAGCGACCGGATCCTGGTTATGTGTGAAGGCAGAATCGAAGGCGAGCTCGACTATCGGGAGGCTACGCAAGAGAAAATTATGCATTATGCAACCGGAGGAGGTAGATGAAATGGAACATAAACTGGCCGCAGCTCCGGGCACTCCTGCAGGGCAGCTGACGAAAAAAATCGATATCCGTTCGTATGCGATGATTGCGGGATTAATTATTTTATGGATCATCTTTTCCGTATTAACGGACGGAACGTTCCTTAGCGCGCGCAACATTTCCAACCTGACCGTACAAATGTCGGTGGTCTCGATATTGGCTACCGGAATGGTGCTTATCATCGTAACCGGGAATATCGATCTTTCGGTCGGTTCTCTTGTCGGATTGGTCGGCGGGGTTGCGGCAGCTTTAATGGCCTGGGAAGGGTGGGGAACGGTTCCAACCCTATTCGCCGTGCTTCTTTTGGGCGTGGTCGTCGGAGGCATCCAAGGCTTTGCGACTGTTTATCTGAATATTCCGTCTTTTATTGTCACGCTTGGCGGTATGATGGTGTTTAAAGGAATACTAATCGGCATAACGAAAGGGATTTCGATCGCGCCGATGAATCCGAGCTATAAAGTGCTGGGCGATCAATATGTAAATAGTTTGTTCGGCCTGATCTTGACGATCATGGCGATTGTTCTCCTAGTTTATTTTACGTTAAAGAAGAGAGGTTCCAGGAAGAAAAACGGCCTGGAGCTGGAACCGGCCGGCAAATTGGCCGCCCGCTTGATTTTATTTACCGGTTTGATGGTCATTTTCTATCTCTCGATGCACTCTTACAAAGGCTATCCCATTCCCGTCCTCATCATGCTGGGACTCGTTCTGCTGTTCTCGTTCATTGCGGGCAGCACGAAGTTCGGGCGTTATATTTATGCCATCGGGGGCAATATGCAGGCGGCAAAATATTCCGGTATCCAAGTCAAAAAGATTGTGCTGCTCGTCTTTATGCTGAACGGCTTGGTAGCGGCCATCGCCGGTATCGTCTTATCCGCAAGGCTTAACGCCGGTGCTCCCAGCTCGGGTAATATGATGGAGCTTGACGCGATTGCCGCGGCAGTTATCGGCGGAACGAGTCTGATGGGCGGCCGGGGCAAGGTGGTGGGCGCTATCCTGGGGGCGCTCATTATGGCAAGCCTGGATAACGGCATGAGCCTGCTCAATATGGAAGCTTTTTGGCAGTATATTGTGAAAGGCCTTATTCTGGTATTGGCCGTATGCTTTGATGTCATGACGAAAAATAAGAGCGCGTAAGACGCGTGGAGGGACAGGTGTGGATATGCAGGGAGACATTCGTTGCGCGGCTATCGGGCTGGGCCGCTTGGGGTATTGGCACGCCGAAAATCTTCATACGAAAATCAAATCCGCCAAACTGGTCAAAGTGGCGTCCTCCCGGGCGGAGACGGCAGAAAGGGCGGCAAGGGAGCTCGGGGTCGAGGCATGGACTACGAATCCGGATGATGTGTTTACGGACCCGGATATCGACGCTGTGATCCTATCGACGCCTACCGATACCCATGCCCGATTTCTGAAAACAGCGGCCTTGCACGGCAAACATATTTTTGTGGAAAAGCCGATAGCGAAGTCTGTGGAAGAAGGCCGCGAGCTTGTTCGCTTGGTGGAAGA
This sequence comes from Paenibacillus sp. JCM 9796, assembly GCF_055379675.1. NCBI lineage: Bacteria > Bacillati > Bacillota > Bacilli > Caryophanales > Paenibacillaceae > Paenibacillus > Paenibacillus sp. JCM 9796. The sequence goes on along the minus strand of NZ_AP043723.1, from coordinate 724,816 downwards.
AACCGGCATTACCTGCCAAGTCGGGTTTATGAGGCGCTTTGATCCGGCCTACGCCGAGGCGAAGAAAAGAATCAATGCCGGCGATATCGGCCGGCCGATCTATTTTAAAGGCGTCAGCCGGGACCCCGTATCTCCGCCGGAGGCGTATATTAAACATAGCGGCGGCATCTTTCTCGATCTTGCCGTCCACGATTTTGACATGGCCCGATACTTAATGGGGTCTGAAGTGCGGTCCGTCAGGTCTATGGGAAGCATTCAGCTTCACGCCTTCATGGGCGAATACGGGGATGTCGATCAGGCGCTAACCTACCTAAACTTCGAATCGGGCGCGGCCGGCGATGTCGAATCGAGCCGGAACGCCGGCTACGGATACGACATCCGGGGCGAGGTGGTCGGGACGGAAGGCACGCTGCAGATCGGCTCCTTGAGGCATCACGATTTGCGCATTTTGGGACCCAAGGGAAGCAGCCACGATATTATTCCTGAGTTTGCGACAAAATTCAAGGATGCGTTTCTGCTGGAAATGACTCATTTTATCGATTGCCTTCGTCATGGACAAAAGCCTTCGTGTACGGCCATCGACGGACTTCGGGCCTTGGAAATTGCCCAAGCGGCTGCCGACGCCTTTCTCTCCAAGGAAGAAACGAGGGTGCTTTGAATTCCTCCATTGCATGATCAAAACCTTTGAAAGTATAATACAATGAAGGGAGTTAAACGTTTTCCTTGAATATATAGAAAATGAGGTTTGTGCAATGGGTATTAATATTTTCGACATTGCTAAGGAAGCCGAAGTATCCATCGCTACGGTATCGAAAGTTGTCAATAATACCGGAAGAATTAGTGATAAAACGAGAAAAAAAGTGTTGGAGATTATCGAAAAGCATAATTATACGCCGAATTCGCTCGCTACGGCTTTAACCGGAAAATTCAGCTATACGCTCGGATTGATCATTCCGAATTTGGCCAACCCTTTTTTTGGGGAAATCGCCAAAAGCGTCGAGGACCGCGCGAGGGAACTCGGTTTCAGCGTGATGATCTGCAGCACGGATTACGATGCGGACAGGGAAGCTTCCTATTTTACACTGCTGCAAAAAAAACGTGTGGACGGAGTTATTATCCTGTCGGGCTTTGAAGACCAGCATACGATTACGAGAAATCTGGTCAAGCCGAATATGCCTGTTGCTCTGATCGCCCGGGATATTCCGACCATATCCATCAACTCCGTTTCGATCGATGATTTTGTCGGAGGCTATGAAGCTGCCAAACATCTCATAGGACTCGGCCATCGCAGAATGGGGCTTATTGTGGAAAATATCCGGTGCGCCAAGGAAAGGGTTCGCGGCTTCAATCAGGCTCTGGAGGAGCATGATCTGCAGCTTGATGAAAGCCTTGTTCTGCTTGGCGAGGCCACCGTTCCTAACGGGAAAAAGCTGGCTCTGCAGCTGCTGAGCGGGGACGAACCGCCGACGGCTATATTTGCGACCAACGACCTTCTGGCCATCGGCACGATCCAGGCGGCGAACGAGCACGGACTGAAGGTGCCTCAGGATGTATCCGTGATCGGCTTTGACAACACGATGCTGGCCACGATTACGGACCCTCCGCTAACGACGATAGCTCAACCGATGGAACAGATGGGAAGGCAGATCGTCGATTTGCTTGTTCAGGAATTGAAGGGCGATGTGACGCATAAACAGCGGATTGTGCTGCTGCCGGAGCTTGTAGTGAGAAAGTCTACGGGTTTACGATAAGGGACGGGCCGTAAAATAGATGGAGAAGGTGGGAGGACGTTGTTTACAACGGTTCTTTTTGATTTGGACGGGACAATTGTCGATACGAACGAGCTGATTATCCGTTCCTTTATGCATGTTCTGAAAGACGCTCCCCATGCGGAAAGCTGCAGCCGGGAGTTTATCGCCAAAAGCATGGGGCTGCCATTAAGAGAGCAGCTCGAGGTCTATACAAAGTCAACAGAGGTAGAGCCTTATATAAAAGCTTACCGAGCGTATAACGAGACCCATCACGAGCGTTTAGTGAAATCGTTTCCTCATGTGAAAGAGACGTTAGAAGCGCTGCACGAGGCAGGTATCCGGCTAGGCGTTGTGACAAGTAAAATAAAGAAAACGGCCGTGATGGGGTTACAAGCAACCGGACTGCTGCCCTATATGGATACGCTTGTTACGGAAGAAGACGTCCAAAGAGGGAAACCGGACCCGGAGCCGATTCGGAAGGCGCTTGCCTTGCTGGATGCCTCCCCGGAGCATACCTTGATGGTCGGCGACAGTCACTATGACATTTTGTCCGCCCGTGGCGCGGGAGTAGCTTCCGCCGCGGTCTCTTGGTCGCTCAAGGGAGAAGCGTACTTGAAAACTTTTTCTCCCGATTTTGTGATTCGGGATATGAGGGAACTGAAACCGATCGTTGGCGTCGAATAGTGTCCGGCAGTTTCCGAATAAATAAACGGAAGCATTGACACAAATGCACAACCATGGTATTTTTTTCTTGTATAAAATTTGAGTTATTCATCTCACTATCGGTGCGAGGCGGCAGCACATTCGACTGGAAGCAGGTGCGCCGGAAAGCGTTGGACCGAAGAAGAAGCATTGCCATAAAATATTCGGGAAGCCCGGCAGTCATGCTGGGCTTCTTGAGCAAACGCGTAGTGCTGCCCGCCGCGATTGGCCTGGACGTTCTGCAGCCTGAACATACCTGAGGAGGAAACAATGATGAAAGCGCTTGTACTGGAAGGTGCCAAAAATTTGATCCTGAGGCAAGTCGAAGATCCGAAGCCGGCGGAAGATGGCGTTCTGCTGAAAGTTATGGCGAATGGCGTATGCCGAAGCGATCATCACTTTTGGGAAAGCGGTCTCGTTCCCGTTAATATTCTCGGCCATGAATTTAGCGGCGTTGTGGAAGAGGTAGGCAGCAAAGTGACCCGGTTTAAGAAGGGCGATCGAGTCACGGTGCCGTTTTCCGGAAGCGAAGGCGCTTGTCCGCATTGTGTAAGCGGCCATTCCCATCTTTGCGATTCGCTCTTGATGCCCGGCTTAACGTATCAGGGCGGCTACGCCGAATATGTGGCGGTTCCTGTCGCTGACCGGAATATGATCCATTTGCCCGAAGAAATCAGTTTTGCCGAAGCATCGGCCCTGGGCTGCCGATTTATTACCGCTTTCCACGGCATCGTGGACCGGGTTCAGGTGCTTCCCGGCGAGTGGGTTGTTGTTTACGGCTGCGGAGGGGTAGGTCTATCGGCGGTCAATATCGCCTCCGCTATGGGGGCGAATGTGATCGGCGTGGACATCAACGATGCCAACCTCGATTTGGCGAAGCAAATGGGAGCCGCTTACACGGTCAACAGCAGGACGACCGATCCGATTGCAGCCGTCAACGAAATGACACAAGGCGGAGCGGATGTGTCGGTAGACGCGCTCGGGCTGTCGCAGACGGCGGTTAGCGCGATCAGAAGCTTGCGCAAGCGCGGCCGGCATCTTCAAATCGGCATGACGTCGAAGCAGGATGCGGGGTCCATCGCGATTCCGGTCGATGAGATGATCCTGAAAGAACTTTCTTTCATTACGAGCTTCGGCATGCCGGCGCATCGCTATCATGCTGTACTGCCCCTCGTATCCAACGGGAAATTGACGCCGGGGAAAATGGTGACGCGAGAAGTTTCGCTTTCCGAGGTGAACGGCATATTCGAGGAAATGAGCAGCTTTACAAATACGGGAACGTATGTCGTCACCAAGTTCGGGTAAAGCGGCGTTGGCCGGCAGCTGCCGGTATAGTCGTGTTGGCGGGCGCCGGCAATGCAGGTCAAACTCGGCGAGTTGTGAGCAATAAAGGAAGTTTTTCTGCTATTCCGTGTGTACTTAATGAAATTACAACCTGAATTAAATATTTTATTCGAGATTATCGTTAAATATAACGACATAAATAAGAAGAATAGTGTATAATAAACAGGAATAACATGTTATTGAAAAGGCGAATGCCAGCTTGGCTGCCGAGCTAATCCGACTTCATGAAAGAAAGGATGGATCATGCATGGAAAACTCCTCGATTAGCGTAGACCTGGGTGTAATCTTGTGTAAGCATTGCGCTGAAATTATTGGCACGTTCGATTCCGAGAAGGTGACTACGTATTATTCGGATTGCCAGGAGCCGGACTGCTTGGAAACGAGAAAGAACCCCAATAACCAACAATGAAAGCTATCGGGAAAGCTCTGCAACATGATCAAACCTAACGGGATTTGAAGCTCTCGCGGGTGTATGGCGGGGGCTTCTTTATTTATATCTGTGCGCTCGTATAAAGCGCTTGGCAAACCATCCGCGATATGAGATAGTATCATGTAACCGGAAGAAGGGGATGGGGTAATGAACGTCCAATATTTCGCGGATATTCTTGATAAGGTGCGGATCCATAAACCGCTCGTGCACAATATTACGAATGTAGTCGTAACGAATTTCACGGCGAACGGCCTGCTGGCCTTAGGAGCATCGCCGGTTATGGCATATGCTCACGAAGAGGTTGCAGAGATGGCGCAAATCGCCGGCGCCCTCGTCTTGAATATAGGCACGCTGGACGACCGTATCGTTCACGCCATGCGGATCGCGGGGCAATCGGCGAACGCGCATGGCGTTCCGATTGTTTTCGATCCGGTGGGAGCCGGGGCGACGGCATATCGCACGGAAACGGCCCGTTCGCTCATGAAGGAGCTGCGGATCTCGGTACTTCGAGGCAATGCTGCGGAAGTGGCTAACGTCGTCGGGAAATCGTGGAGCATTAAAGGCGTGGACGATGCAGGCAGTGCGGCCGGGGAAGTGCCTGCGCTTGTCCGGCAAGCGGCGCGGGCGATGAGCTGTGTCGTCATCGTCACAGGCCGTGACGATTATGTGAGCGACGGCGAGGCGACGTATCGGGTGAGCAATGGTACGCCGCTGCTGACCCAAGTGACCGGAACAGGCTGCTTGCTGACTTCGGTGGTCGGCGCCTTCCTTGCGGTGGAGAACGATCAAGCGGCTGCTGCTGTGGCGGCATTGGCTTATTATGGGGTCGCCGCAGAGCGAGCGGTCCAGATCGCCGGCTCCGACAATCCGGGCAGTTTTCAGATCGAATTGCTGAATCAGCTGCACAAGACGGATGGCGAAGTTGTACGTCGGCAGGCGAAAATAACTCGCGTGGAGTAAGCGACCGGAACAACTTCTCAATGAATTGTAAGATTTTGGATTATTGACTTGCGAATAGCAGTTTTGTATGATGAAATCACGCTTAATTTCCGGTTTACACGAAACCGGAAAGCGGGGGAACCAATGAAATTGGGGCGAATCATTCCATGTAGGGAACCATCTTTCCCGAGCCCGACAGCTAACCTCGTCAGCAGTAGATGGGTCAAATTGTGTATGTATGCAGACTTGCATCGTTGACCCGTGAATCCGGGTCTTTTTGTGCTCCAGACCCGTCGCAGTCCAGGACGATAAGCGCTAGATGATAGCGCATCCTGGCTGGATTCGGGTCTTTTTTGTTTTTATGATAACATCATAGCTTAAGTAAGGAGGATCATGATGCTCCAGCGAATTACTTCTTCCCACCTTCAAGAACTGACAGATGTTCAAAAAGAATACCTGCGAAACCATTGGATTCCACAAGAAGGCGAATATATAGCTATGGGTGACCACGAAGAGATGATTTATTACTTGAACGGGGTCGAGAAACATAAAGCGCTTCCATTGTTAACGATCGGACAAATGTTAAGCTACTTAAATAAACATGACCATTCCGTCCGTATTCAACATGTTTCCGGAGAATGGGTCGTGCAGACCTCTATGATTGAAAAGAAGGCTATTGAATTAAGTCATGCTTTATGGGAAGCGTTTAAATCGGTTTTGGACAAGAACACAACACGATGATGTTGTGTTCTTGTTTGTATGAGACCTGAAACCGTCGATTTTTTTTCGCGTATTGCTAAGGAAACAAGATGAGGTGAGTAATGGAACAGATATTATTGGAGTTTATTGGCTATTTCAAACAATTATCGTACATAGGCGTCGTTTTGGCGCTGACTTTCGAGTTTGTTCCGGCAGAGCTGGTTCTTCCCCTCGTCGGTTATTGGGTCTATGAAGGGGATATGAACTTGGGGCTGGCTATTCTGGCAGGGACAGTCGGAGGGGTAACAGGACCCTTGACTCTATACGCATTAGGAAAGTATGGGGGGAGGCCGGTGATAATAAAGTTTGGCAAGTTCTTTTTTATACGGACGAAAGAGATCGATAAGGCCGAACGATTTTTCCATAAGTATGGGGCGGGCGTAGCTTTTCTGGGCCGGTTTATCCCGGGGGTTCGGACCGCTGTTTCGCTTCCGTGCGGCATGGCCAGAATGAGTGTCTGGAAGTTCTCGTTATTTACGTTTTGTGCCATGCTGCCTATAACGAGTTTATACGTTTATCTTGGGTACAAGCTTGGTCCCAATTGGCACGAGGTCGGGGAGCTGGCGAAGGGGTATTTGTTCCCGGTTGCCGCCGTGATTGTGGCCGGTCTTCTCGTTTATTCAGCTGTGAAATTATTCAATCGCAATAAAGAAAGAACGACGTAGGAGACGAAAGACGGTGTGGTTTTTGAATGGTAAAATTTTAACGGGCATGGAGGATGCGGATGGTTCATGTCGAATATGTGAGTAATTATTTTACCTTCACGGAACTGAGATGGTGCCCATGTTAGAACATATAAAAGAGAAGACAAGTGATTACCTGCTGACATTAATTCAAATCATGCCTGATATCATTGTTTTTAAAGACGGTAAAGGGGTATGGGTTGAAGCGAATGATGCTGCGCTGCAGTTATTTGAGTTAGACCGTGACGCGTATAAGGGGAAAACAAATCTTGATTTTCAACGCTCTAAGCCGCATATGGAAGAGTTTTTTCATACATGCGAAGAAACCGACAATGAAGCCTGGAGAAGAGGCAAAACGATTCATTTTGAAGAAAAATTCAAGCGTTCCGACGGCTCGACCGTAATTATCGAGTTTATTAAAGAACCTGTTATGGCCGAGGATGGTCGGCGGGAGTGGTTAATTGTTGTCGGCCGCGACATTACTGAACGAAAGTTAATTCAAGATCATTTGAACGAGCAAAATGTGGTTCTGGAAATGGTTGCCAAAGGCAGGCCGCTACAAGATATTTTAGGTCACATTATTGAATTTGTAGAGAAGCAAACAGAGGCTGTTTGTTCCATTCTGCTGCTTGAAAACGATTTATTAAAACATGGAATGGCTCTCCGTCTTCCGGCTTCTTTCTTGCGGGCTGTAGACGGCATACGAATTGGACCGGACATGGGTTCTTGCGGAACCGCCGCCTATTATAACAAAAATATTATTGTATCTGACATTGAGAATGATCCGTTATGGCGGGATTTCCGCGAGATTGCGCTGGATCACGGGTTTCGGGCTTGCTGGTCTGTCCCCTTTACGGATAAAGACAATCAGGTGATCGGAACATTCGCTATCTATTACAAGACTCGAAAATCTCCCGAAACCAGGGAACTCCAAATGATCGAGCGTTCCGCTTATTTAATAGGGCTGGTAATCGAACGTAATAAAGCGGAGGAAACCATTCGAAAATTGGCATTTTTCGATTCCTTAACTGAACTCCCCAACCGTAAATCGTTTCAACATATCCTTGAAAAGACGATGGCCGAAGCCAAACAAAAAAATCAATTGTTTGCCGTGCTTTATCTGGATTTGGATGGATTCAAATTCATTAATGACTCGATGGGTCATTCCGTCGGCGATCTTCTTCTGCAGCGTGTGTCCCAGCGCTTACAAGATCTTGTATCGGATAAAGGGATTGTTTCACGTCAAGGCGGTGACGAATTCACCATCCTACTGCCAAATACGTCAAAAGCGGAAACGGAAGCTTACTGCCAGAAGATTATGGAGGCATTGAATGCGCCCTTCCGTATTCAAGATCATGATCTGTATATTTCAACAAGCATTGGGATCAGCATGTTCCCGTTTGATGGAGAAACGATAGAAGCATTGGTAAAAAATGCGGATATGGCGATGTATCATGCGAAGAGGCAGGGCAGAAATCACGGAATGCCTCGCCATGAAGCTTGACCGAGCCGCAAAAACATGAAGAAGCCCCTCTTCGGATGGGGCTTCTTCATGTTTTTGGGCTGAGATGTGTAAATATAAATATTGACAATTCATTGATAACGCTTTAATATACATGTATACAAGACGTTATACATGTATACAAGTGCTCCGCGAGGAGCAGCAATCAACCGACACTTCTACATATCGTAAAACTTTCAGAGGAGGGATTGTTATGCAAGTGCATGATCAATGGGATGTCATTGTGGTTGGCGGGGGAACGGCGGGGGCGCCGGCAGCTATTGCGGCAGCTAGAAACGGGGCCAAAGTACTTGTGGTCGAAAAGAATGGTTACCTGGGCGGGGCTTCAACTTCTGCACTAGTGTCGCCGTATGCGAACCATTATGACGCTCATGGCGAACCGACGATAGCCGGTCTTTTTAAAGAAATACTTGACTCCTTAAAGGAAATGGGAGCATGCCATGGTCCTATCCGCCCCAAGGAAGGGAACCCGCCCTGGGGGAAAAATCCCGTGATTACGCCTTTCGATGATGAATACCTGAAATTTGTGTTAACGAAGATGGCCAAAGATGCCGGAGTGAGCTTTTTATACCATACCTTGTTGAAGGATGTATGGGTTGAGGATGGCGTAGTGAAAGGCATTACGGTGTTTAACAAATCCGGCGCTCATACTTTATTCAGTAAAGTCATTGTCGACTGCACCGGGGACGCCGACGTCGCTGTGAAAGCGGGGGCCAAAACGGTAAAAGGCCGGGAAAAAGACGGGGAAAAAATGCCCGTCACCGTGTACTGCCGAGTCGGTAACGTGAATGTCGACCGGGTCGAAGAAGAAATCAAGAGAAACCGGGACAATTTCAGATGGTACGCGATAGGCAGTGCGGAAGGAGATCTTCCTGCCGGCAGCCAGCGTAAACAGCTGTTTTGTTCAGGATTTTGGCAGGAAATAGCTGCGGCTAAAGTAAACGGCGAATATAACATAGGCAGAGAAACCTTGAATTTGTTTACAAACGTAAGGGAAGGCGAAGTTACCGTTAATGCTACCCGCGTTAATTTCATAGATGGGACCAATGCGTCTGAAGTTACAGCTGCAGAGGTGGAGCTGCGATACCAGACGATGTCGGTTGTAGATTTCTTAAGAAAACGAGTGCCTGGTTTTGAAAAGTCATTCCTCATCAAGACGGCCAACGAAGCAGGCATTAGGGAAACCCATAGAATCATCGGCGAATATATACTCACGCAGGAGGATGTCGTGAAGGGTACAAGGTTTGATGATGTCGTGGCGCGTGGTGGATATGCTATCGATATTCATAATCCCGGAGATTCGAAGAGCACCTGGATCCAGGTAGACGATAGCTACGATGTACCCTATCGCGCGTTATTGCCTGTTGAACTGGAAGGCTTGCTGGTCGCCGGCCGTTGTATTTCCGCTACGCATGAAGCGGCTGCTGCCGTCCGAGCAATGCCATCCTGCGTGGCAATCGGCGAGGCTGCAGGAACTGCGGCTGCTCTCGCCACGACGAGAGGGCTCACTCCGAAAACAATCGATGTCCAGGAATTAAAACAGGTGCTAACTCAAAATGGCGTTTTACTAGCTTGATGCCGGCTGCTCTTATTCATCACGTTCATCTCCTATGATGGAGATCATCTTCGATCCGGCTGCTGACCAAGGTCAGCAGCCGTTCTTTATTATTGGGGAGAACGATCGGCGGGGCTTTGTTCATCATCTGAGAACGCATCAAAAAGGGACCCTCGAGTTTTTCTCGACGATCCCTTGCTGAAGGTGCTTTGTTGTCTTTTTCAAACCGGACGATTTGCCCGCTGTATTAGAACATCGCTTTCAATATTTCCTTGGTCGTTGTGAAATGCTGACGTAAAATTTGAACCGCCAATTCGTTATCGCCTTGCTTGAGATGAGTCAGAATCTGGGAGTGATCATCCTCCAGGTCTTGGGCCAGCTTGTAGTTTGTTTTGGAGTACAGGCTGTACCGGGATATGGTGTCCTGAAGCGAATCGACAAACTGCTTTAATTTGTTATTTTGCAAGGCGGAAATGATGGTGAGATGAAATTCCGAATTGGTTTTATGAAGCTCCTGCAAGTTTTCCTTTTCAAGGTGGACCTTCGCCATTGTAACGCAATTTTCCAGCTGTTGGATAATTGCGCTGTCGTCTGCTGTAATTTTGCGGAGGGCCTCCGCTTCCACAATCAAGCGTATGTCATAGATTTCTTCGATTTCCTGAATCGTCGGGATCGATACAATCACTTTACGGCCTGAAAGTACGGAAACCAGATTTTCGTTTTCCAAGCTGCGAAGGGCTTCCCGAACCGGGGTACGGCTCACCGATAATTTGTTAGCAATCAGATTCTCGCTCAGCAGCTGTCCGGGCTTTAAATTTCCGTTCAGTATCGCCTTCTTTAAGGTTTGATATACAACTTCTCGCAAAGGCAGGTAGGCAGGGAAGTCTTCAAGCGCTTCCAGCATGATTTCTTCTTGTAGAACCATTTCGTTCATTCCTTTGGTCTTTATAATAATTTCATTACTCAAATTCTAGTCGTATACTTGTATACATATATTATAAACCAGAATCTCAAGTTAATCAATAGCCATCAGCAGGAATTCGTTGCATCGTGGCTAAATGGTTAGGGGGCTGCAGGCGAATTGCGATTGGATACGGCTGCTTAATGGGCGGAAATGAGTTGTGCTGAAGTCGGTTGATGGAGAATATCGCATAAAAACTGGGATATTTGTAGTTAAATATATATCTTTCCACATATAGTTTTTAAGCCTTGACAATGGTATTCACTTGGTATACTATTGTGACAACGCTTACATAAGTCAGAATGCTTGAAAAAAATAAGGCGGGATGGAGGAGCTCAACATGCCGGTTAGGTAGAATTGCCATCGAACGGAAGCTGGCCGATGCCGTCAATGTGGAAACAAAAAAACTGAATAAAGGGGTGTGGTCCAAATGAAAAAGATGGGTCGTACTGTGTTAGGCTTAGGGCTTATTGCGTTAACTCTCAACGGTTGCAGCCAACCGTCCAGTGCGGGTGAGTCCGGGACAAAGGGAGGCGATAACCTCATCATCGGCTTCTCACAACACCGCATTGCCGGAAGCGATTGGTATAAGATGCTGATTGAAGGGGCCAAAGCTCAAGCCGAGAAACAGGGTGTGACGATCTTAGTAACAGACGCTGGAGGAGATGCAGTCCAACAGAACTCGGATATTCAGAACATGATGAGCAGAGGTGCTAAGGGCATTGTAGTGAATGCGCTTGATCCTCGAGGTATAGCGAATACCGTCAATGAACTGGAGAAAGAGGGCATCCCTCTCGTTGCGGTCAACACCCGTCTTAGCCCAGAGCTTGAGAAGAAGTCGTACTGTTTCGTAGCGGAAGATCAGCTGGACACCGCTGCCTCGGCAGGTAAAGAGTTAGCGAGAAAAATTGCGCAGAAATACAGTAAAGACGAGAAGGTCAAACTGGCCGTCATTGGCGGCTACTCCGGCGAAAGTACGACGGCATTACGGCAAGAGGGCTTCCTCAAAGGCTTCAATGGCTACTTCGAAGCGAACCCGGGCCACAAAATTGAAATCCTTCCTATCCGCTATGGCGAATGGCTGCCGGACAAAGCTCGCGTACCGGTTCAACAAATCGCCACGGCGAACCCCGATTTGAAAGCGGTATTCAGCATGAGTGACGTTATGCACGCCGGCATTGAGCAAGGCTTGCGGGAAGCCGGCGTCCTAGACAAAGTGATTATAGTCTCCTACGATGGCGCTATGGCTCTTGCCAAGAAGATGATGGACGAACCGAATGGTCCTCTCCAAGCGACTGTGTCGAACTCGCCGTACCTGCAAGGTGCAACGGCCGTTCAGATGGCGATAGACGCGGTCAAGGGGAACAAGACGAGCTGTCCGGGCGGAGCCAGATACACGGAAAACGTCCTTATCACCCCAGAAAACGCCAAACAGTTCTACGACCCCAACATCAGCTACTACTATTCCAAAGAATCTCTCACCAAACTTCAATAAAAGTATCCCGAACGGGAACATACATGCAGGATGCAGGAAAAGCCATATGACGAACGGTTAACAAGCGCAGTTTACCGGTGAGGTCGAGAAGGCATAAGACGACAGGCAGAGGATCAATGACTTCGAACGCCGGACGCTCGCTGGACGACGGTGAGCCTGCCGATCATGTGTCAGGCTTCCTTCGTCGAAGCGAGCACTCTCACAGATGTGAAAGGAGGCAGCGTCAAATGGTCGAACAAGAAGAGTTGGCTCTCTCCCTTCGAGGGCTCTGTAAGTCATACTCCGGTATCCAGGTGCTGCACCGTATTAACCTGGATATTCGCCGGGGTGAAATCCACTGTCTGGCCGGCCAAAACGGCGCCGGAAAATCTACGATCATCCGTGCGGTGTCCGGAGTGGAAAGGCCTGATAGCGGCACGATTGAGCTGGAGGGCAGACCTGTACGGTTCAACAATCCGCACGACAGTCAACGCGAGGGGATCTTCACTATTTATCAGGAGCTCAGCCTCGTACCGGGCCTCTCGATCGCTGAAAACATTTTTCTCAGCGACTTACCGCGTGGCGCCGGCGGAGTCCTGAATTGGCGAACGATGCGGGAGCGGGCCCGCGAGGCGCTTGAGTGGCTCGGCATCAACATCGATGTGAATCAGCCGGTCAGCTCGTTAACCACCGCCCAACAGCAGGGCGTTGAACTCGCCAAGGTGCTGCATGTGGCAAAAACGCTCCACGGTCGCCCTCCAATCATACTTTTGGATGAACCGACAGCCACCCTGCCTGCGCAGGACGTTAAACGTCTGCTCCAGGTGCTGAAAAGCCTTCAGAAACAGGGTGTGACATTCATCTATATTTCTCATCGAATGGATGAGGTTTTTGAAATCTGTCAGCGGATCACCGTATTGCGCGACGGCCGCAAGGTGGGAACGTACGAGGTTGATCAAACGACGCCGGCGGACATCGTCCGGGCGATGATCGGGAGAAACCTCGGGGGCTCGCTCTTGGGAGAATCGTTGGGGGGAGGCGAGAAGCCCCGTTACGGACTTGGAGGCGATCCCGGGCATGTCGCACTTTCCGTCGAGAACCTCCATGATGGCTCCGTTCTCCACGATATAAGCTTCAAGCTTCACCGTGGCGAGGTGCTCGGCGTGGCGGGTTTGGTGGGAAGCGGACAGTCGGAGTTGGCCGCTTGCCTGTTCGGCGCACGCGAACGGATAAGCGGAAAGATCACGATCAACGGTCGGCCGACGAAGCTCCGAAGTCCAAGCGAGGCCATCCGCGCAGGGATCGGACTTCTTCCGCAAAGCCGCAAAACCGAGGGCCTTGTGTTGAATATGTCAGTAACTGAGAATGTGACGATGGCCAGTTTATCCGATGTGAGCCGCTATTCGGTGATTAACCGCAACCGGGAGGAGCAGAGCGCTCGGGAACTGGGCCTATCGCTGAACATAAAGATGAGGGGTCCGGATCAAAAAGTCGTGAATCTTAGCGGCGGTAACCAGCAGAAAGTGGTGCTTGCCAAATGGTTGGCCAGCCAAACGAAAATATTGATCTTTGACGAGCCTACACGCGGCATTGATGTCGGGGCCAAAGAGGAGATCTACAAGTTGATCGGGGAGTTCGTGCGTGAGGGAGGATCCGTGCTGCTCATGAGTTCGGAGCTTCCAGAAACGCTTATGTGCGATCGTATTCTAGTCATCGCCCGAGGTCGGATCGTTGGCGAGTTCTTGCACGATGAAGTGGATCCTCACGGCGATGTGGTCATCGCGCAATGCTACTGATACAAGAATACAAGTGAAAGGTGGGGACAGTCATGCAGACGCTGAATAAGTCCAGTAAGGAAGAGACGTCGGTGGTATCGCGGGGGCCGGTGTTCGCTTCATCCGGCATCGTCGATCTCATCAAGCGAAGCTACCTCGTTATTTTCTTGGGTCTGGCTGTGGTGGCAGGAGCGATCGCCTCGCCCTATTTTTTGACCGGCCGCAATATCGAGAACATCATCGTGACTGGAGTTGTTGTTTCGATCCTGGCGATCGGTCAGTTCAAAGTCATTGTCACACGCGGCATTGACTTGTCGGTCGGTTCGATTGCCGCTCTGGGAACGGTGATGGTCGCTGTCCTGCTGCGGCAGGGCCTGCCGATTCCGATCGTCATTGCGTTAACCTTGGCCGTATGCGCTGCAGCGGGTTTGATCAACGGCATTGCTGTCGTTTACGGGGGCATTACACCCTTCATTGCCACCTTCGCGATGCTCAGCATCGCCCGAGGGGTTGCGTATCTCATTCAAGTCGGCACCCTGATTGAGGTCTCCAATCCAACCTACCTGAAGCTATTTACAGGAAGTCTCCTGGGAATACCGAACTCCGTCATTCTGGTTATTGTGGTGATGCTCGTCACTGCCTTTATTATGAAATATACAACCTTCGGCCGCCAGCTGTACGCCATCGGCGGCAACCCCGAAGCCGCCCGTCTCTCCGGGCTGCCCGTCAATCGCAATCTGATCACCACCTATGTCATATCCGGACTGTTCTCTGGTCTGGCGGGACTCATCCTGGCCGCCCAGCTTCAGCAGGGCAGCTCGCTGCTCGCCAAGGGATATGAGCTCAATGCCATCGCTTCCGCGGTAGTCGGAGGGACGTCGCTCTTCGGCGGGACCGGCAATCCGATCAGCGCCGTTATAGGCGGTCTCCTCATCGGCATCATTTCCAACATCATGAACCTGGTCGGCATCCTGCCGGAGCCCCAACTGATCGTGCTGGGATTGGTCATTCTCATCGCCGTATTCTTTACCGGCGGGGAAGGTCCCAAACGGCTTAATAAACTGATTAAATGGTTTCGGCGTTGAGGCGAAAGCGAGAGCACAGGATTCACTATCCCGGTTCGGCAGCATTCGTCAAGAACGGATGAAACCGATTACAGAAAAGAAGAAGGAAAAGGATAACCTGCCAGAGAATTTATATTGTACATAAATTAGGGAGGGTACGAAGTATGAATTACGCTCATAAGCCAGATCCAGTCGACGTCCTCATCATTGGAACAGGAGCAACCGGCGCAACGGCGGCCAAGGTTTTGACCGAGTCCGGTCTGAAGGTCGTAGCGTTGGAACGCGGTCCATGGTTGAAGCCCGAGCAATTCTCCGGGGATGAACTGAAATTCCTCAACCGGAACTACATTTGGCCGGACGAGAAATTAAAACCGCGTACTTACCGGCCCGATGAGAACGCCCAAACGGTGGTTCGCAGGTTCTCGCCGACTCCCAACCTGGTGGGCGGAGGAACTGTACATATGAGCGGGTGGTTCCCGCGCGCTGCGAAGTCGGATTTCATGCTTCATACCTTGCACGGAGATGTCCCGGGCGCCAGCCTTGCCGATTGGCCTATTACCTACGAAGAGCTCGAGCCGTATTACACCAAGGTGGAGTGGGAGTTCGGCGTATCCGGGAAGGGCGGCTTGAATAAGTACGAGGCACCGCGCAGCAAAGAGTACCCTTGCCCGCCGATGCCGTTGTCCCCTTACGGGAAGGTGTTTCACGAGGCATGCTCCAAGCTGGGCTATAATTCATTCCCGATGCCTCAAGCGGTAATTACGAAGGAGCACAAAGGAAGAAAGCCTTCTAACCACTCCGGGTTCGTGCAGCAGTTCGGCGACCCGACAAGTGGCAGGTCGAGCACCTTGCATACGTTTGTTCCGGAAGCGCTTTCGACGGGGCTGCTAGAACTGCGGCCCGATACTTACGTACGCGAAATTACGCTGCACAAGGACGGACGCGCCAAGGGAGCCATCTATATCGACGAGAACGGACGCGAGGTCGAGCAGGAGGCCAGCATCGTGATTCTAGCCTGCGGGGCCATTGAATCGGCACGCTTGCTGCTTGCGAGCAAGTCGAATTTATTTCCGGACGGACTGGCGAACAGCAGCGGTCAAGTGGGGAGAAACGTAACTTTTCATGAGTACATCTTCGCCATCGGCTTGTTCGATAAGGAAATTCACGACCCGCTTTACGGCTGGGCGGGATCTTATGTGAATGGAGCTTCCATGGAATTTTACGAGACGGATCAAAGCCGGGGACATATTCTTGGTTCGCTGATCTGTGCGTCCGGCTTGGGCCTTCCGGTGAACTGGACCTTTCCAGGACGGCCGACCTGGGGCAAGGCGGCCAAGGACACAGACCGGGAGCTGTTTAACCACAGCATGAAGATCGGCGTCCTCGTTAACGATCTGCCCCGGGAGACCAACAGGGTTGAACTGGATCCGGAGGTTAAGGATGCCTGGGGACTCCCGGTCGCACGAATAACGCATACCGCTCACCCTAATGACATCCGTCAAGGGAACTGGCAGGTCGATAAGAACATCGAGATATTGAAAGCGGCCGGCGCGAGCAAGACCATCCCCGTGTACATGGAGGGCATTAACGGCAACACCTGCCATGAGCAGGGCACAGCCCGGATGGGGAACGACCCCTCGAAGTCCGTGTTGAACAAATGGTGCCGGGCGCATGACGTCGACAACCTGTACGTACTTGACGGGAGCTTCTTACCGAACCTGGGAGTCAATCCGACGCTTACGATTATGGCTAACGCTTGGCGCTGCTCGGAATATATCGCCCAGGTGCACGGCAAAGGTCTGGACGTAGCCGTTCAGGCACGATAAGAAAGGATGTGTAGGAGCGATGACTAGCCAAAGCAACTGGGAGATGCTCCCGATTGACGCCAATACCGACGAGCGGTTGTTCTTCGACGAACACCAATGGTTGACCATCGAGGCCGCCACGGCGCGCATCATTCCCACCGATCACGACCCGGGCGCGCGAGAAGCGAATGTGGTGCGGTATATTGACCGCTACATATCCGGTACCGACTACATTTATGCTAACGCCGACGGCAGCGGATTCCTGCAGCTGGCGGGCAAAGACTTCGAAGCCTGGATTACGCGCATGCAGGCCATGCAGGATAAGTACACGGAGGGCGTCCGCGAGCTGGACGAAGTAAGCCGGGAGAAATTCGGCGCAGCGTTCATCGCGTTGACCGAAGAGCAGCAGGATGAGGTGCTGCTTACGCTCTCCGGCGAGCCGCCGGTACAGCCGTTCCTGATAAACGCGGAGGCCGGGGACGAAGACTCGACCGTAGGCGGCGCACCTCCATCCAATCAGCCCGTTTCGGATGAGGGACTGGACTTTTTTCACACGCTGGTCTTTCATACGAGACAAGGCTTTTATTCAGATCCGGTCTACGGAGGCAACAAAGATCATATCGGGTGGAAAGTAATCGGCTTCGAGGGGCCCAAGTCGCTGGCCGAGACTCAAGATGGCAGTCACACCACGAAGGCATTCCTGAACATGAATGGATGGCCCTATTCCCAAGACCCACAAAGTCCATGAGAAGGTCCGGGCCATGCTGCGGCGTGCCGGGTTCATCCTCATGCGGCAGTGCTTGGACCAGTAAAGGGCGGTCAAACTTGACCCGAAGAGGAGTGGTAATATTGCCAAAATTTCCTTGATTATGGTATTCAATTGGTATACAATTAAAGTAAAGACACACCCTTTACACTAAACCGAGAGAGGTGAACGAGTTGGGGAAAATGAAGCTGATCGAGGCACCGAAGGCTGTCGATGTTCGTGACTACAAGATGTTTATCGGAGGAGCGTGGGTCGACGCCCGCTCAGGCAAAACCTTCGAGACGATTAATCCTTACACGGGCAAAGTTTGGGCCACCGTACCTGAAGCTGACGCAGAGGATGTAGAAGCTGCGGTTGATGCCGCTCGCCGGGCATTCGACGAGGGCCCGTGGGGGAAGATGACCGGGACGGAGAGAGCGCGGCTTATGCGTCGCTTGGCCGAGCTGATTGCGGATCATACGGAAGAGCTCGCTACCATCGAGAGTATGGACAATGGCAAGCTCCTGAGAGAAACGCGCGGACAGCTCAGCGCGATGTCGGAGTGGTTCTACTACTTCGCAGGCGCCGCGGATAAGATCCAGGGGGAAACCATTCCTTCCGACAAGCCTAATTTCTTCGTTTACACGAGGAGAGAGCCCCTAGGCGTGGTCGGCGCCATTATGCCGTGGAACTCGCCGCTCTTTCTGTTAACCTGGAAACTCGCGCCAGCGCTTGCTTCGGGCTGTACATTCGTAGTCAAATCCGCCGAGCAAACGCCAGCCTCCACGCTGGAGTTTGCGAAGCTTATTCAGGAGGCGGGCTTCCCGGATGGCGTATTCAATGTTGTAACCGGTTACGGCGCCACTACGGGGAGCGCTCTTGTCCGGAATCCTGGCGTGGACAAAATAGCCTTCACAGGCTCTACGGAGACCGGGAAACGGGTGATGAAGGATGCTGCGGAACATATCGCCAAGGTCACGCTCGAGCTGGGCGGCAAGTCTCCGAATATCGTCTTCGATGATGCGGACCTCGATGCAGTGGTCAACGGGGTTGTCGCCGGTATTTTCGCGGCTACCGGTCAGACGTGCATCGCCGGATCGAGACTCATTGTCCAGGAATCCATCCATGACGAGCTGGTCAAGCGGCTTGTTGAGAAGGCCCGCTCCATCAAGCTGGGTAACCCGCTGGAGATGGAGACGGAGATGGGACCGATCGCCTTCAAGGAGCAGCTCGACAAAGTGCAGAGCTACATTAACATCGGTCTGGAAGAGGGCGCCGAGCTGGTTTACGGCGGCAAAGCCCCGTCGGAAGCGGAACTTCAAGACGGCTTCTTCATCGAACCGACGATCCTTACGGGCGTAAACAACAAGATGAGAGTGGCCCGGGAGGAAATCTTCGGTCCGGTGCTCAGCGTGATCGCCGCCAAGGACGAGGAAGAAATTGTACGTCAGGCGAACGATAGCCCGTTCGGCTTGGGAGCCGGTATCTGGACCAAGGACGTTCAGCGGGCACACCGGGTAGCGCACGCCCTGCGCGCCGGCACGATTTGGATTAACTCCTATCGCACCATCTCCTTCAATACGCCTTTCGGCGGCTACAAAATGAGCGGTATCGGGAGAGAGAACGGGCTCGAGTCCATCAAGGAGTACACGCAAGTGAAGTCCGTTTGGGTGGAGCTATCCGGTCAGAGCCGCGACCCTTTCAAGCTGGGCTAGTCATGCCGGTGGTCAGAGCGTCTAATCAACGATGAGCCCGGTTATGATACCCGGTTCAGGCACGGTCTTGAACGATATAGGCTGGGGGGGACGACATACGGTATACGGAATGGAAATGAAATTGAAGTGAGGTTTTACCTATGAGCATGAGTAAGCAAGAAACGATATATCGTCAGATTCAAGAACGCATCTTGCAGGGCTATTACCAGCCGGGTGACCCGATCATCGAGCGTGTCGTTGCCGAGGAGCTGGGCGCAAGCCGAATTCCGGTCCGCGCAGCGTTGTTGCAGCTGGAGCAAGACGGTTTAGTCACGCTCATACCCAATCGGGGCGCAAACGTCCGGATATTAAGCCCGACCGATCTCAGAGATCTTTTTGTGGCCCGAATGGCGATAGACGGTATGGCGGCGCGCCTCGCTGCGCTTTACATGGATCCGTCCGAGCTGGAGCTGGTGGATAATGAATACCGTCAAATTTTGAACAAAAATGAGGCTCCCGATCCCGAACTCATGGTCTCGCTGGGAAGCGACTTCCATGACAAGATCACCGGCGGGTGCGGTAACCCCGTCATCGCCCGGATGGCGGTATCTATCGCCGACCAGGTGCGTCTCTCGCGTCGGCTGTACTTTCCGCATACTTCATCGGTTCAGATGCTGCGTTTTGCGAATCAGCATATCCGGATCGTTGCGGCGATTCGGGATCGTGAGCCGGACCTCGCGGAAAAGCTGATGCGCGAGCATATCGCTGAGACGTACGACCTGTTCCGAGTATCGCTGGATGGCCTTGGATCGAAGCAATTATAAGTCTGTTAGCCTGAACTGATCGATGAAAGATCATATAAATTTGGAGGCGAAGAGATATGAGAAACGGTGCAATCGTTTTCGATGCTGTGGTACATGCAATGGACTTTCGGGAGCAGCAAATGATCAATGACGCTTCGCGAATGGGCAAGGCGTCCATGAAAGGATTCCTCGACTTCACAGGCATCAACGGCCAGCAGGTGTCGTATGCAGGGATCGAGAATCCGCCGGAGTACGAATGGGCGAATAAGAAGCTGTTTGACGAGTCCGATACGGACTTCGCGGTGGTGCAGCCGATTCCGGCCTTCGGAGTCTTCAAGGATGGCATGGCGCCTGTTCGGATAGCGTACGAAATCGCCCAAACGAAGCCCGATCGCTACTTCTTCTGTGGCGCGGTTGATCCTCTCTACCAGGGGCTCAACGGTGCGATGGAAGAGATGGAGCGCCAAGTGAAAGAAATGGGCGCTGTCAGTATCAAGTTCTACCAAGCTCAGACCATCAGGAACTGGTGGAGCGCGGACGACGAGAAAATCGCCTACCCGCTATTTGAGAAAGCTATCGAGCTCGGCATCAAAACCGTGCAGTTTCATAAAGGGCTGCCGATCGGACCTACCCAGCGGGTGGAGCACCTGCGTCCGAACGACCTGCAGCAGGCGGCGTACGATTTCCCTCAGCTGAACTTCGCCATGCACCATTTTGGAGACCCTTACATTGACGAGGCGATCAACATTGCTTCGCGGTTTTCCAACATTTATATGATCATGCCTCTGTGGTTCAACCAATACTTCGTTGCTCCGCGGGCGATGACCGAACTGCTCGGCAAGGCGCTTCTTCACGTTGGCGCGGATCGCATCTGTTACGGAACGGACGCATGGCTGTGGCCGAACGTCCAGTCCTACATTGATATTTTGGATAACTTCAAAATGCCTGAGGACCTTCAGGAAGGCTACGGTTACCCGGATGTCACAGAAGAAATGAAGAAAAAAATATTTGGCTTGAACTATGCCAAAGCATTAGGAATCGACCTGGATGCCAAGGCGCGCGCGATCGGACTTATCAAATAAGGTGAGGAGCAAAGCCTATGAACGAGACTATGTCTACCCACGTTCCGTCGATTAAGGAAATCAATGATTCGATTAAAGATGTCAGAGCGCGTCTGCGGGGACATGCTGGCGATCTCATCATCCATGACATCGACGAAGATGGTGAAGTGTCCATCGAATTCATAGGGGCCTGCAGTGCATGTCCGGCCATTGGTTTTACATACTTGGCTATTGTCGAGCCTGCATTGACCGAAATTAAGGGTGTAAACAGCATTAAAACTCATCAGGTCCATCTCTCACCTGCGTTTCGTAAGCGAATGAGCACATTTACGCAAGGGAGTTCCTCAAGAATAGGCTCTTAGCAGCTGCGGATGAAATCGAAGATGAGCAGGAGCAGGCGGCATGGGTGATCTGCGACCTGCTCTCAACTTCGGGCCCGGCCTGTCTCAACCATTTTTCCGATAAGTGATGCGATCCGGCGTTATTTTGTCTATATATCTCTTTGAAGGGAGAATGGCCGTGAATTGTTATGACTCACCCGTAAACCCGAATGGCGATCAGTCCAAGCAGCCTTGTGTGCTGGTCTTGGGATTTTTTGACGGGGTTCATCTGGCTCATCAGCATATTATAAACAGCGCTAAAAAATTGGCTATCCAGGAAAACATGCAGCTGGCCGTCATGACCTTTTTCCCGCATCCCAAAGAAGTGCTTGACCCCCGGGAAATCCAGAGACCTTGCATGACGCCGTTGTCATTAAAAATAAAAATATTCGAACAAATGAAGGTTGACGCCCTGTACGTCATTCGTTTTGATAAAGAATTCTCATCGCTTGCTCCGGCTCAGTTTGTTTCCGACTTTATTCTTCCGCTAAACCCCAAACATATCGTTGCGGGATTTGATTTTACATATGGAAAATATGGACGCGGCAATATGGATTCCCTCCGGGACCATACCATGGGGCAAGTAAACATCGTTACGATTGAGAAGCTTGAGCGTCATGGTCAGAAAATTGGCTCCACGCTAATCAGGCAGCTTATACAATCGGGTAAAGTCGATCGTGTGCCGGACTATTTAGGCGATTACTATACGATTCATGGGAGCGTATCGCCAAGCCAGTCCAAATTTTTTAGTTTTAAAGTGAAGACCTCGGAAAATTATATGTTCCCTCATTCCGGACTTTATCAGATCGCTTGGCATCAGGATGAATACGAAGTGAATGCTGCTTGTTTAATAGACGCAGACTCGCCTGCTCCGAAATGTTTAGTGAAGCTGCCTGACAAATTCATGTTTCCACCAGCCTACGGAAGCGAAATAACGGTAAAGTTCATCACGAAAATAAACGGGATTTATGAAATGACCTGGAACCATGCGGAAACAAGCGGCCTGATTCATCTCTCCCCGACATCGAATTGGAGAAGAGATGACCTGGGGAAAACCGCAAATTACGGCAAGTCCTGATTCAAGATCATAGCAAAGGGGAAATTGCAGTGGCATTTGTTGGACAAAAACCGGTTTTGACGCAAGAGATGACGATGACAATGATAGAAACTTGTGTGCATAAAGCGAATGAATTAGGCATAGCCGTCAATATTATGGTCATGGACGACGGAGGGAACCCGAAAGGGTTTCTTCGTATGGACAAAGCTTCTTTGATTGGTCAGAAAATTGCTCATAACAAGGCCTACACGGCAGTTGGCTTCGGAATTCCGACTTCCGAGTGGTACTCCAAAATCAAAGATAAGCCTGAGCTGCAAGGCATAGCGCATATCGACAACATGATTATTCTTGGAGGCGGCTTGCCCATTTATCACGATTCGCACTTAATCGGCGGTATCGGCGTTTCAGGAGGAACCTCGGAACAAGATATCATTTGTGCGCAGGCGGCTCTGGACGCTTTGGCCGGACGATCATGACCTGACGGCGGTACGGGATACCCCAAATGCATGGAATCCTACGCCTCGGAAATAGCAATCGGTCAGGGATAAATCAAATAACGAAGGGACGATTCGACATGAAAGAGAACTATCAATTGGATCATGTAGTCATTCAAGGGAAGCAAACAACCGAAATTATGGAAATACTGACTCCCGAAGCGCTGGAGTTTGTCGTGTCGCTGCAGCGGAAGTTTGGAAATACGCGAAAAGAGCTTCTGGCCAAACGGTCCGAGCGGCAGAAAAAAATCGATGAAGGGCATTTGCCGGATTTTCTTCCATCTACCGCAGATATCCGCAGCGGAAAGTGGACGATTGCCCCGGTACCGGCTGACTTGCAGGATCGAAGAGTTGAAATAACGGGGCCGGCCGGCGACCGGAAGATGGTGATCAACGCGCTGAATTCCGGTGCGAAATTGTTCATGGCCGATTTTGAAGACGCCAACTCGCCTACGTGGGAGAACACGATGCTGGGGCAAGTCAACATGCGGGATGCCGTGAATCATACGATCAGTTATGAAAGCCCGGAAGGAAAGTCTTATCGGTTGAATGATAAAGTGGCTGTTTTGATTCCGCGTCCGCGCGGCTGGCATATGGAGGAGAAACACGTTCTCGTCGACGGGGAGCCCGTTTCGGCCAGTTTGTTCGATTTTGGCCTGTACTTCTTTCACAACGTCCGAACGCTGCTTGGCAAAAACAGCGGCCCCTATTTTTACTTGCCGAAGCTGGAATCGCATGAAGAGGCAAGGCTGTGGAACGAAGTGTTCGTCTTCGCTCAAGAAAGGCTCGGGATTCCTCAACAAACGATCAAAGTAACGGTGCTGATCGAAACGATTCTGGCCGCTTTCGAAATGGACGAAATCCTGTATGAATTGCGCGATCATATTGCGGGTCTCAACTGCGGCAGATGGGACTACATCTTCAGCTATATCAAAAAATTGCGCAACAGACCGGACGTCATCCTGCCGGATCGCAGTCTTGTGACGATGACGTCTCCATTCATGCGCGCTTATTCGCTGCTTGCGATCAAAACTTGCCATAAACGGAATGCGCACTGCATTGGCGGGATGGCTGCGCAAATTCCGATCAAGAACGATCCTGAAGCCAACCAGGCGGCTATGGACAAAGTGCGGGCCGATAAGGAGCGGGAAGCTACCGACGGCCACGACGGCACATGGGTGGCGCATCCGGGTCTTGTGCCGGTTGCTATGGAGGTGTTCGATCGGATCATGCCGGCGCCGAATCAGGTGGGCAAGCAGCTGGAGCACGTCGAAGTGACGGCCGCCGATTTGCTGGAGGTCCCGCAAGGACCGATCACGGAATCGGGGCTTAGAACCAATATCAGCGTAGGCATTCAATATATAGAAGCCTGGCTGCGCGGATCTGGAGCCGTTCCGATTCATAATCTGATGGAAGACGCGGCTACTGCAGAAATATCGAGGGCTCAAGTGTGGCAGTGGATTCGTCATCCCAGAGGGGTTTTGCAAGACGGAGGCCCGATCACGGAACAATTGTTCGAGCAAATGGTCGTTGAGGAATTGGCCAAAATTCGAAGTGCGGTCGGTGAAAAACAATATACGCAAGGGAAATATGAACAGGCCAGAGAGCTGTTCAGCCAGATGACCCTCGCTCCTGATTTTGAAGAATTCCTGACGCTGCCCGGTTATCGGCTGCTTGCTTAGTCGGGATAATCGTTGATCGAACAGCTCCTCATCCTAAATAAAGAAGGTGTAAACCAGTGAAATTTGCGCGATTTACCGCAGCGGGAGATCCAACCGTTCGGTCCGGGGTAGTGGTGGACGGAACGGTCCAAGAAATCGTGGGAAATGTATTCGAGACATGGAATTATACGGGGAACAGCTATGCTTTGGAAAGCGTTCAGCTTGTCGCTCCTCTTCAGCCCAGACATATTATCGGGATCGGCAAAAATTATGTGGAATTCGAGCATGAGAGACCGCAGACGTTGCCCAGCATACCTGTTTTTTTCTTTAAACCGGTCAGCACCGTCATTGGTCCGGGAGAGGAAATCATCATTCCGTCCACGCTGGAGCAGGTCAAATTCGAAACGGAAATTGCCGTCATCCTAGGGAAGGAAGGCAAGAATATCCCCGAAGATGATGTGGAGCGTTATATTTTTGGATATACCGTTGCAAACGATGTCGCTTCGCCGGAATATTTCCATCCGGACGGTCATTGGATGGTAGGCAAATCGTTCGATACCTTCACCCCGCTCGGACCTTGGATTGAAACGAAACTGGACACCCGATCTTTGCTGCTGCAAACGCATGTTAACGGTAAAGTGCTGCAGGACAGCAGAAGCAACCTGATGATTGTCGGAATCAATCATATGATCGCTTACCTCAGCAGAGTCATGACCCTGCAGCCTGGAGATGTCATCCTGTCGGGAACGCCGGCCGGAGCTGATTTTATCAAGGACGGGGATACGATTGAGTGTACGATTGAAGGAATCGGAGCTTTAACCAATAATGTGGTGAAGATCACCCGCACCGGCGCGACAACTTTGTAATCTGATTGGCGACCCGCCTTATGAATGGGCGGGCGCCTCTTTCATCGTTCGTGATAATGGATAAAGGCATCGGGGGGGTTTTTCTTGAAAACGACGATTTTATACGGAAAAGAAAGCTTACACATCAACGTGCCTGATCATTCGGTCATCATTGAACCGCACCATCTCGAAGGCTTAAAGGACGAGAAGCAAGCCGTCATGAATGCGTTAAGGCAGCCTATCGGCTTACCGCCGTTAAGAGAACTCGTCAAAGCTACGGATCAAATAGCGATTGTCATTAGCGATATTACCAGACCGACTCCGAACGATAAGCTGATTCCATGGATCATTGAAGAACTTCCGCATGTTCCGCTGGATAACTATGTCATTATCAACGGAACAGGCACGCATCGGGACCAGACAAGGGAAGAGTTCGTTCAGATGTTGGGTGAATGGGTCGTGGATCATATCCGCGTTATTAACCATCACTGCCATCATCAAGACGAGCTGGTGAAGATCGGACACAGCGAATTCGGGTGCGATGCTTATTTGAACAAAGCTTATGTAGAAGCTGATTTCCGTATCGTCACAGGTTTTATAGAGCCTCACTTTTTTGCCGGGTTTTCAGGGGGGCCTAAAGGCATCGTCCCCGGAATTGCGGGGATTGAAACGATTCTGACCTTCCACAATGCCAGGATGATCGGAGACCCTTTGTCCACCTGGGGGAATATGGTCAACAATCCCTTGCAGGACATGACGAGAGAAATAAATCGTATGTGCAAGCCGGACTTCATGTTGAATGTGACCTTGAACAGTCGGAAAGAAATAACGCAAGTGTTTGCCGGAGAACTGTTTGAAGCTCATGATGCAGGCTGCGCATTTACGAAAGAGCATGCCATGATCAGGTGCGATCGCCGGTTTGATGTTGTGATTACTTCCAATTCGGGTTATCCGCTCGATCAAAATTTGTACCAAGCGGTCAAGGGGATGAGCGCGGCCCACAAAATCGTGAAAGAAGGAGGTACGATTATTTGCGCCGCCGAATGTTCGGACGGTCTGCCTAATCACGGTAACTATGCGGAAATTTTGCAAATGAGAAAAACTCCGCAAGAAATACTGGACATGATTAATGACCGTTCCTTTAAAATGTTCGATCAGTGGCAGGTACAAAAACAGGCGGTTATTCAAGTTTGGGCGGATGTTTACGTCTATTCGACCTTGGGCGATGAAGACGTCCGGATGGCCATGTTCAAGCCGACCCGGGACATTGAAAATACGTTGGAGCAATTGAAGGCCAAATATGGCGAGGAGATGACGGTGGCCGTGCTGCCGCTTGGTCCGCTAACCATTCCGTATGTGGAGGAGAGTAGGGAAGGAGCTGCGATATGAAAATTTATCATTTAAATAACGCGGCCCGGTTAGTCCAGTATCCGGTTGAAGGTAAATGAGCGATGAAACGGGATGGAGCAGGGATAAGCATGCATGGATGCTTATCCCTGCTTCATGAGCGGCCGGGGTAGGGTGCCCGTTCGTCATCCGTTGATCGTCAGTAGACCATTTTTCCGCTAATGAAATCTTGCAGGGCTTCATGCCGGGGCGATTCGAAAAAAGCTTCCGTATCGTTCTGTTCGATGATCTGTCCTTGATGGAGGAACAGACATTGATCGGATAATCGCCGGGCTTGCTGCAAATGGTGGGTAACCATCAGGACCGTCATAGCTCTTTCTTTGCGGATTCGAGTAATGATCTGTTCGATGATAGCTACATTCGCCGGGTCCAGATTCGAGGTCGGTTCATCCAGCAGGAGGAGCTTCGGTTCCAGGACGAGCGCCCGCGCCAGAGCAATTCTTTGGGCTTCTCCCCCCGAGAGAGAGGTCGCTTTACGGCCCGCGGCTGCCTCAAGTCCGACCAGGTCGAGCGCTTTCCTCACCAGCTGTGCCCGCCTGCTTCGGGGAACTCCTCTATAGCTGAGCCCCAACGCCACATTGTCAAAAACCGTAGTTTGGAACATCACGGGCTTCTGCGCGACAAACGCCATCTGTCTTTGTAAATGAACACCCTTCGAGTGGGATAGCTCCGCTGCATTCACCTTATGCCCCCAGATCGATAAGCTCCCTGAACGAGGCTTTTCCAAGAGGTTCAACACCCGTAGAAAGGTGCTCTTCCCGGCACCGCTAGGTCCTACAATTCCATACATGACGCCTTCATCGAAAGATGCAGCGGGGATGGACAAAAGGACGCGCTCCCCGGAGGCAACAGTTAGATTGTGAATTTCTAGCGGTTTCATCAGGTTTTTCTCCTCCCGTCGTTCAGGTTTTGCAAGGCCCCCGCCACGAGAAAGCTGTTAAAAATAAAGCTGATGAGCAGCAGTACAGCACCGATTTGCAGGGCGATATCGAAATTGCCTTTGCGGGTCTCCAGAATGATAGCGGTTGTCATGACGCGAGTCTCATGCTCGATATTTCCGCCGACGAGCATCACCGCGCCGACTTCCGATATCGCACGCCCGTATGCAGTGGAAATGCCGGACCAAATTCCGCCTCTGGCTTCCTTAAGAATCGTCCATACAAGCTGCAAGGGAGTGGCGCCGAGACTTTTGGCCGTTTCCCAATACGTTCTTTCCCGTGCCTGAACCGCAGACATCGTCAGTCCCGTAATAATCGGGGTCACGAGGATGGTCTGCGCGATAATCATAGCTTCGGGGGTGAACAACAGCTGGAAAAAACCGAGCAAACCATATTTGGACAGCGCCATATAAACGATAACGCCGATGAGAACGGGAGGCAGTCCCATCAAAGTAAAGAGCAGAATAACAATAAAGCGCTTTCCCGGAAAGGAATACAGGCCTAGAAAAGCGCCGCAGGGGATGCCGACAAGCATACCGAATAGAACGGCTATCGTGGAAACTTGTATGGATAACCCAATAATCTCCATGACCTGCAAGCTAAAAATCATAGACACGCCCTTTTAAACCTTTATCTTTTTTTGGCATTCGGGACGAACAGGCCTTTCCCGTAGTCGGCCTTGCCGAACTCTCCGATAAGCTTTTGGCCATCCGGGCCGACGAGGAACTGAATGAACGTTTCCCCATACTCCGCTTTACTGCTGGATTTCACTTGAATGACCCCATATGGATTGAGCAGGGTAGGATCGCCCTCCTTCAATACGACAAGACTTCCTTTGTTGGATAAGTACGTCGCTTCGTCCGTAAGGGTATAGGCGTTCTTTTCATCCGCCATTTGGAGCGTGGCCCCCATTCCCTGGCCGGCTGAAAAATACCACGGGCCTTCGGGCTTGAGCCCTGCGGTTTTCCAAATGGACAGCTCCTTCTTATGGGTCCCCGAATCATCCCCGCGCGAGATGAAAGCGGCCTTTGCCGCAGCGATGGCCTTAACAGCGTCCGTTGCAGACGTCATCCCCTTCACCCCGGCAGGATCTTCCTTGGGTCCGACAAGCAGAAACTGGTTAAACATCACATCATAAGCGTTCACACCGTAACCGGAAGCGACAAAATCGTCCTCGTCTTTCCTGGCATGAACGAGAAGAACGTCGGCATTCCCGTCTTTCCCCAGTTGGATCGCTTGTCCGGTACCTACGGCTACGACCTTGACCTGAATCCCGGATTGCTTCTCAAAGACTGGAAGAATAACATCCAGTAAACCCGAGTCTTGCGTACTGGTCGTTGTTGCCAGTACAATCGATTTTGTGTCTCCGGCGCTTGCAACGGTACCCTGCGCTGGACTGCTACAGCCTGCGATTACGCCAAACAGCAGCAGGAAACCTACAAGATAAGAGATCACTTGAATCCTTCCGTTCGGCCTCATGGCTCATCCTCCCTAGCAGATCGTTTCCAAAAGATAGAAGTAGTTTCAATTATTAATGTATTACGAAGTTCCTGACATAGCAATCTTTTTTAAAACGGGCGGGGCGCTCGTGAAAAAGCAGGAATTTATTGGGATATGTCGAAATAATATGAATAGAATGTCAACTTTTTACTTGTTTCACAACCTTTTGGGAGGCGAGTTGAATGAAGTTAGGCGGATTTAAAAATCGAGAAGTCGTTGTCGATCTAACGTCCCGAACCATTGCTTACAGAGAGATTAACGAGGATTTGGCCAGGAAATTTATCGGCGGCCGTGGTCTTGGGGTGAAGTATTTATTAGATAACGGCCCTGATGTGGAAGCGTTTTCGGATGACAATATGCTCTGTATTATGACGGGGCCGGTGTCCGGTTCGAGAACCGTGATGAGCGGGCGCTTATGCGTGGTTACGAAATCTCCGCTCACCGGCACCGTAACCGATTCCCATATGGGAGGATGGACGGCGGCCAGGCTGAAATGGGCGGGCATAGACAATATCATCTTCAAAGGCAAGAGCGACAAGCCCGTTTACCTGTACATCGAGAACGGGCAGGCCGAGCTTCGCGATGCCGGCGATGTGTGGGGACAAGGAACGCGAGCCACCATACAGACGATGAAAGACCGTTATGGGAAAGACAATCTTAGCGTCATGACGATCGGACAGGCCGGAGAAAATCTCGTGCGCTACGCCGGCTTTATGAACGAGAACGACCGTGCGGCCGGACGCGGAGGAACAGGGGCCGTCGCAGGCTACAAAAATCTGAAGGCGATTGTCATCAAGGCTGAGCAAAAAGGAAACATGCCCGTTCCTTCCCGGGACGAAGCCTATAAGAAAGCGAATCAGAACGGTCTTAAGGCTATTATGGAAGGCGGGCTTACCGCTCCGAAGAAGGGCGGATTATCCGTATACGGCACGAACGTGCTCACCAGTCTCATTAATGAAGTCGGGGCTTTGCCGACCATGAACTCCAAATATACGAACTGGGACGGCGCGGAAGGGCATAGCGGGGAGACGGTCAACGCTACGCTGCTGGTTGCCGATAATACGTGCCACGCCTGTCCGGTCGCCTGTAAGAAGGAAGTCGAAGTTAAGGAAGGCAAGTACAAGACCCGCGTGGAAAGCTTCGAATATGAATCGGGCTGGGCGCTGGGGGCGAACTGCGGATTAAGCGATGGAGCCGCGATCTCCTTCATGATCAACATGTGTAACGAATATGGGATGGACACGATTGAACTGGGGAATGTCCTGTCCGTTACGATGGAGGCGGCTGAGAGAGGGCTCATTTCCGAGAATCTCAACTGGGGCGACGCCGATCGGATGATTGAATTGATCGAACAGATGGTTTTCCGCCAAGGCATCGGGGATATCTTAGCGGAAGGGCCTACCCGTGCGGCCGCGCAGTTCGGGGATCCGAATTTGGCTATGGCGGTGAAGGGACAATCGATTCCCGCTTATGACCCTCGCGGTATTCAAGGGATCGGATTGGGCTATGCGACAAGCAATCGCGGAGCCTGTCACCTGCGCGGCTATACCGTAGCCAGCGAGATTGCGGGAATTCCCGAGCCTACGGACCGTCTGAAGGCCGAAGGCAAAGGAGCCCTGCTTAAAGTATTCCAGGATCTTCTCTCGTTCTCCGATTCGATGAACGTCTGTAAATTCTCTTCCTTCTCCGAGAATGCCGACAACTATGCGCAGCAGTACTCGACGATGACGGGCGTGGAGGTTACCGCTGACGATGTGATGAGAATCGGGGAGAGAATCTATAATCTGGAACGTTACTATAACAACCTGGCCGGGTTTAATAAGCGCGAGGACGATTACCTGCCCAAACGCTTCACGGAAGAACCCGCGACAGGGAACAGCGCGGGATCGGTAAGCCGTATGGATATTATGCTTGATGAATATTATCAGGTTCGCGGCTGGGTGAACGGCGTCGTTCCGGAAGAAAAGCTGAAAGAGCTGGAGATTATTTAACTAAAGCACAAACGGGAAAAAGGTGGAATCCAGATTCCACCTTTTTCTACCCTCCTGCCCGAAATGTTTTACGGCGATAGGCGGCAATCACATCCTGGAGCTCCTGTTCGGATGAAGCTTCAAAACGGACAAAAACCGCATTGACAACAAATCGGGATGTAATCCGGACCTGATCTTCCCTCAGGATGTCCGCGCGCCAACCGGGACCATGAAAGACATAAGGAAATGCAAAGGTTTGCTGTTCCGCCTCCAATTCCTTGAAATAATTCATCAGATGCTCGCAGCGAATACCACGGAATTCCAGCGTTTGTTCCGCCATCTTCGAATTATCCTCCTGCTACCGGAGGGAATAGAGCGAACTGGTCCTCCCCGCTAACGAGCGTGTTCAATCCATCTTCGTGAATGATATTTTTTCCGTTAATAAACACATGAACGAAGGGCATAAGCTTCCGGTCGCCGTCGAATACTTCCTTTTCCATGGCGGGATAAAGCTTGATTAAATCTTCAAGCACTTGAGCGACAGAGCTCCCGTCAGGGGAAGGCACTTCGACGACTTTGTCCAGGCAAATATCACGGAAATTGGCAAATAGCTTGACCTTCATAGGTTCTGCCCCCTTCTTCGTACCTCTTAATTATAATGGATTTCAACCATATTTGTGTGGATTTGTTATTATTTTCAGAATCGGGAGGGCGCATGAAATTTTTTAATGTAAAAACCGTGGACGAAACGATGGCCGTGATCGAAGAGCAATTCGCTCCTATTCATGAGCCCGTTCGAATTTCGATCCTGGAGGCGGTGGGCCGCATACTTGCGGAGGATGTGTTTTCCCGGGAACAGGTTCCGCCGTTCGCAAGATCTACGGTAGACGGTTATGCGGTTCAGGCGAAAACAACCTACGGCGCCTCCGAGTCCTTGCCCGCTTTCCTTGACATTACGGGTAACATCCATATGGGCAAGAGGGCGGAGCTGCCGCTTGTTGAGGGACAGGCCCAATACATGCCTACAGGCGGGATGCTGCCGGAGGGCGCCGATAGCGTCGTGATGATTGAGCACGTGGAAGAGGTGGGCGACCTGCTTAATGTATATCGGCAGGTCGCTCCCGGAGAGAATGTGATCCGCGCCGGGGATGACGTACGGGTCGGGGATCGTGTGCTGGCCCGGGGGAGCAGGCTCCGCCCGCAGGATGTAGGCGTATTGGCCGCGATTGGCGTAACGGAAATAGCGGTGTACCCCATCCCGATCGTGGGTATTCTGTCCACTGGAGATGAGATTGTGCCTCCGGACAAAGCGGAGCTTTCCCCGGGAGAGATTCGCGATATTAACAGCATCATGATCGGCGCCCGGCTTGCCCAACTGGGAGCGAAAGCGGTGTATGGCGGCATCGTGCGGGATGAGTATGAGGAGTTGCTAACGCGTGCTAAAGCCCTGTTCGAACAGGTGGATCTTCTTCTTCTGTCAGGCGGCAGTTCGGTCGGGACGCGAGATTTCACCGTTCAAGTGCTCGAGGCGCTAGGCGAACCGGGGGTGCTTGTACACGGGGTCGCCACGAAGCCGGGCAAACCGACGATTATCGGGAAGTCACAGGGCAAACCGGTCGTAGGGTTGCCGGGACACCCTGTATCGGCTCTGATCATGTTCGATTTATTGGTGGTGTCGATTCTAAGACGGCTTCAGGGCGAATCAAACGAGGTCCCGGATAAACGAAGCCGGGCGCGCATTTCCCGTAATGTTCCTTCGGCCGCGGGGCGAAGCGACTATATCCGGGTTCGTCTCGAAGAGCGCGGGGACGAGCTGTGGGCCGTGCCCGTGTTCGGCAAGTCAGGACTCGTTACAACGATGGTCGAAAGCGACGGCATTGTGGAAATCGCAGCGAACAAAGAAGGCGTTGTTGAAGGGGAACAGGTGAAGGTCATGCTGTTCGGGAGCTCCTATTAAGGACAAATACATAGGGATGACATGGAAGCAGATGGTGTCGGGAGGAGTAAGCAATGCGTAAAATTTATTTGGAAGACACTCCGCTGCAGGACGCCCAGCGTGAATTTGTGGAGAAGATCACGTTTGACCGGAAGATCGAGCGGGTCCGGACAACCGACGCCCTTGGCAGAGTCACGGCGGAGCCTGTTTATGCCAAGGTGTCGATGCCGAATTATCATGCCTCGGCAATGGATGGAGTCGCCGTCCTGGCGGTAAAGACGCATGGGGCGGATGAGAAGAATCCGGTCCGTCTTCAACAAGGCGTTGATTATGCAATCGTCGATACAGGCGATCCGATTCCTTCCGGGTTCGATGCCGTCATCATGATCGAGCATATCCATCAAGTGGATGAGCATACGATTGAGATTCTGGAACCGGTAGCCCCTTGGCAGCATATTCGTCCTATTGGAGAAGACGTCGTCGTGGGTGAAATGATCGTCCCGGCTCACCATGCGCTGCGCGCGGTCGACCTGGGGGCGCTGCTGGCCGGTGGCAACTTAGAGGTGCCTGTCCTGCGCAGACCGAAGGTTGCGATCATTCCGACAGGCACCGAGCTCATCGAGCCGTCCGAGACCGTACATAACGGGGAGATCATCGAGTTTAACGGCACCGTCTTTGCTTCGTATCTGAAAGAATGGGGAGCGGAGCCGATTTACTTCGGTATCGTGAAGGATGAGTACGCTGTCATTAAACAAAAAGTGCTTGAAGCGGCTCGGATCGCCGATATTGTCATTCTGAATGCAGGCTCTTCCGCGGGAACGGAAGATTATACGGTTCACGTTATCGGCGAATTAGGTCAAGTCTTTACTCATGGAGTGGCGACCAGGCCGGGCAAGCCTTCCATTACGGGCGTGGTGGAGGGGACGCCGGTTATTGGAGTACCCGGATACCCCGTGTCGGCCTATCTTTCGCTGGAATGGTTTGCACGGCCGTTGGTTTACCATTATTATGGTCTTATCGAGCCTAAGCGAGCCGAATTGCCCGTCAAGCTCGGCAGACGAGTCGTCTCCGATGTTGGGGCGGACGATTTCGTTCGGATGACGATCGGTTATATTCATGGCGCGTATGTGGCGAATCCTTTGACCCGCGCGGCCGGAGTCACCATGTCTATGGTGCGCGCGGACGGAATGCTTCGAATTCCTGCGGGGCATATGGGCTATGAGCAAGGCGAAGTGGTAGAGCTCGAGCTTTATCGGCCCAAAGAGCAGATCGATCGTACGACGGTTATAACCGGTAGCCATGACCTGTCCGTCGACGTCCTGCATACGCTGCTGCGCAAAGAACATCCGGATCGTTTCCTGGTATCCTCTCATGTTGGAAGTATGAGCGGCATTCTCGCCATCCAGAAAGGAGAGGCCCATGCGGCCGGTATCCATCTGTTCGACGAGGAATCGGGAACCTACAACGTTCCTTATATTGAAAAGCACTTAAAAGGGCATGATGTCGTATTGATTCAATTAGTTTATCGCGAACAAGGCTGGATCCTTCCTAAAGGGAATCCTTTAGGAATAAGATGTATGGAAGATCTTGTAAAGCCTCACGTCACTTACATCAATCGTCAGCGGGGAGCCGGGACGAGGCTGTTATTTGATTATTTGTTAAAAAAAGAAGGTCTCAGCCGGGAAGCGGTATACGGATACGATCGCGAAGCGATCAATCACCTCAGCATAGCGGCGGCTGTGGCGGGAGGAGCGGCGGATGTCGGTCTCGGCATTTATTCGGCGGCCCAGGCGATGGGTCTTGATTTTATCCCGGTAGCCGAAGAGCGGTACGACCTCTTGATGACCAAGCGCTTTTACGACAGTCCGGAAGGGCAAATGCTGGTGCATGTCATTCAATCCGAATCGTTCAAGACGGAGATGGAAGCCTTGGGCGGGTACAGCTGCAGGGAGTCCGGACAGATTGTTTTTGAGAACTAACTTCGATCGTAGAGGGAGTGATTAGCACATGCAGGAACCAACACATCCTATTGTTGACAAGCTACAACGCCCTCTTCGTGACCTGCGGATGTCTGTGACGGATCAATGCAATTTCCGTTGCCGGTATTGTATGCCGGAAGAAATATTTGGGCCTGATTACAAATTCCTTCCTAAGGAAAAGCTTCTAACCTTCGAAGAACTGACCCGGATTACCCGGATATTTGTTTCGCTCGGTGTGGAGAAAGTGCGCATCACCGGCGGGGAGCCGCTCATGCGCAAAGAACTTCCTGCGCTCATCCGCATGATCCGTGAAATCGACGGAGTCAAGGACATTGCCATGACGACCAATGGCTCTTTACTCGCGAAGCACGCGAAATCGCTAAAGGAAGCGGGATTACACCGGGTAACGGTGAGCCTCGATAGCCTGGATGATGATCGGTTTGGGCAGATGAACGGACGCGGTTTTAAAGTATCCCGCGTTCTGGAAGGAATTGACGCCGCTGCGTCGGCGGGCTTGCAAGTGAAAGTGAATATGGTCGTCCAGAAGGGAACGAACGACCAGGATGTTGTTCCCATGGCTAAATACTTCCGCGAGAAAGGGCATATCTTGCGTTTTATTGAATATATGGACGTCGGCAATTCCAATGGATGGAGACTCGATCAAGTGCTTCCCAGCCATGAGCTTGTAGCGCGAATCCATCGTGAAATGCCGATCGAGCCGGTTAAGCCCAATCATTATGGGGAGGTGGCCTCGCGGTACCGCTATGTAGGAGAGGAGCGGGAGATCGGCTTGATTTCTTCGGTTACTCAAGCCTTTTGTTCTACATGTACCCGGGCAAGGCTCTCCGCGGAGGGGCAGCTGTACAGCTGTTTGTTCGCTTCAGCGGGCACCGATCTTCGCGCCCCCTTGCGTGAGGGGTGGAGCGATCCGCAGATCCGGGAATTTATCAGGGATTACTGGAGCCAGCGCAAAGATCGTTATTCCGAAGAAAGGCTTTCCAATACGCCGGGACTCAAAAAAAAGAAAGTCGAAATGTCACACATCGGAGGCTGACAGGACGGCTCTGTTCGCACAATGGCGACGGAGTCGTTCTTTGTTCCAACGTTAAACATAGTGAATAACGGGTATGGCATGGGGCGATTCCAGGTGAATTCGGCTAAAAGGGAAAGGAAGAGGGAGCTTGTTTGCTCGAAGAGAAAGTTTGAAGCAGTACGTTCGGCTGTATCCGGTCACCACGACGCTGATCGCGATTCATTTGCTCCTCATGGCGGCCATGGAAGTGTACGGGTCGTCGAAGGATACCGCCACCTTGCTCCGGTTTGGAGCGATGTTCGATCTTCCCGGTTTGCAGCCGGAACCGTGGCGATACGTATCGTCCATCTTCTTGCATATCGGGTTCGAGCATTTACTGTTTAACAGTTTTGCGCTTTACGTATTCGCGGCGCCGCTTGAACGAATGCTTGGCTCCTGGCGGTATGCGGTTTTCTATTTGATATGCGGGATTATCGGCAACCTGGCCAGTGCGTGGCTGCACACGGATTCCTATGTCGGGGCCGGGGCGTCGGGAGCGATCTACGGCGTGTATGCCGCGTACTTGTACTTGTCGGTTTTCCGCAAGGATCTGATCGACTACCAGTCGAAGCAAACGGTTAGAACGATTGTCATTATCGGGTTCGTCTACTCCATCCTGATTCCGAATGTCGACATCTATGCCCATGGCGGCGGGTTCGTCGGCGGGCTGGCGGTATCGGCTATCTTGACGCTGTTCGTGAAGAAACGGAAAAGCAGGGGGAGTGAGGGAGATCAGAGTGGAACGATTGAAGGAATTGACCATGGAGCGTTTTAGAATAACAACAGATATGCGAAACTGGCAGTTATTACGGTTTGGGAGACTATCATGTACAAAAAACTAGGTTTGGCGATCCTCTACTTAGGAATTGCCTATCTCATTTACATTTACGGGGATGTCATCCTGGCTTGGTTCCATCCATCTAATCAGGTGGCAGTAGTCATAATTATCGCAACGTTGATGGCCTTATTTCCGGTCATTCCCTATCCTGTTGTCGGGGGCGTGATCGGCGCGGCATATGGCCCTGCCCTAGGAGCGGTTATCACGTGGGCAGGCTCCGCAACGGCTTCGATGCTGATGTTTTTATTTATTCGTTATGGATATCAAGAATGGGGCGTGCGAATATTGCACCGTCACAACAGCCTGGGAAAAATCACGGCGTTGTTCGAACAAAATGCGTTTTTGGCCATTCTCTTTACCCGATTGATTCCGTTCGTTCCTTCTATCCTTGTAAATATATATTCGGCCCTAAGCCGCGTTTCGTTTGCCGCTTATGCCGCTGCTTCCTCCCTGGGCAAAATACCGGCGATGCTGTTGTTTGCTCTGGTGGGGGATCATTTGATGACGGAGCCGGGGAATATCGTGATCACGATTGGCATCTATGGTGTTTTTCTGGGGCTCATTGTCTTGATTTATCATCTGTGGAAAAAAAAACGGGGCTTCGTTCAAGAAAATTGAAACAAGGATAGTCTACCTGCAGCGGCGGCGCATGACCGGCAGTGTGACTATCCTTTTGGCATGATTGGCAGGCACTCAAGGAAAGCTTGGTGCTCAGAATTCAATCGTTCTGAAAGGAATCCACAAGCTTATGGCAAGCAGCAGCCATTGAAATACCGTCTCGCTCATCGATCCCGTATCCACAGCCAGAAATTTGGGAAGTACGCGAACTTTCAATTTCAGCGGCCAGAACAGCTGCACGCCCTTCTCATTGAGTAAATCGATAAGCGGGTGTGAAGCATAGGCGGCGATGAATACCCAGTAATAAAGTACGGGCAAAGGAAGAGCCAGAAGCATCAAAGCCCCGATAAACAGACAGGAATGCGTAACCGTCCTGTGACGTACGTTCAGAATGCGGAGCAGCGCCGACAACGGAAAAAGCACCCTGGCCATCGTCGACCCCTGTTTATCTACATCGGCCAAAGTGCCGGCTAAGCAACCAAGCAGAAGAGCCCCGGCCGCCTCCCAGGATAAAAAAGTCACGTCATGATAAACAAGCGTGATTTCAGCAGCCACGAGCCCTGCCGCGCTGTGTGTTTTTTGTAATATAAAAACTCCTCCTTAGCATATACCCCAAACATGATGCAGAACAGTATAGTTTTCGGATCGTACATCCGATTACGGTAGGTGACAGCAGAAAAAATTCATGGACAGTTTCCGGTACACCCCTGTTTGAAGCCGGATACAAGCCGAGGCGGGCTGTGATATAATGGGGAACGAACTTTGCTTCAACGGTTGGGATAAGGGTTGTTTCCAATTTTCGCGAAAATGGTGATGGGATGGAACAGTTTGGAGCTTGGATCGGTTTGGGGCTGCTGCTGCTGGCCGGCTATGTGCTGCGTCAAAGACACAAGCGCACCGGGCCCCTGGGAAAAGCGCTCTCCAGGCTTCGCGAGCTCACCCGAAGAGTACGGGAGGGAGAGAGCGCGAGCACGGACTTGGCGGAATGGGAGGATAACCTTCGGACGCTCGAAGGTTATCCGAATAACTACAATGAACTGAACATGGAGATTCAATTCATGGTGGCGTTCCGTAAGTTCCTGGAGCAGCATGCTCCGGAGGATGCCAGGATCGAAACGCTGCTGGAGATCGAGCGGCACCGCAAAGATACGATTCTCGGGTTCAACATCCATTTGGATAAATAGCGCAAGCAAGGGTCCCGCAGTTGCTATAGTGCCTCCGGGATCTTTTGCTGTTTGCGGAGTTCAGTCGGCGTGACCGCGATACAATTCCCGAAAAGTCTGTTGGTTTCAAAAAAAAGTAAATGGTAGTGTTTTCATTGGTATTATAGTACAATAACAAATCAAATGACATGTTTTCATCAAAAGAAAGAGTGTAATGCCTATGAAGCCGACCATTTATGACATCGCCAAGGTCGCAGGTGTTTCGACCGCTACTGTTTCCAAGGTTATCAACAACAAGGGAAGAATAAGCGATAGGACGAAGGAGAAAATTTACCAAATCATGGACGAGATGCGATATCGGCCTAATGTACTGGCTTCCGCATTGAAGGGGAAATGCACGTACCAGATCGCACTGCTGATCCCGGATATGGATAACCCGATTTATGCGCAGTACTTGAAGCATATCGAGGATCGCGGGCAAGAACTTGGTTTCAGTATCGTGATGTGCAGTACCGACAATAATCCGGAGAAAGAAGCAAAACATATTACGCTATTAAGGCAAAAGAAGGTCGACGGTTTTATTATCGCTTCAAAATTTAGCAACGAAGAGCTGCTGAGCGAGCTGCTTCAAGATGAAGTTCCCGTCGTGCTCTTTGCGCACGAGCGGCCGGAAATGGCCATCGATAGTGTGACCGTCGACGATTATTGGGGCGGATTTATGGCGACCGAGCATTTGATCTCCCTGAAACACGAAAAAATAGGCGTTATTGCTGACGATTCGATCAGCTGCCGGGAGCGAATCCGCGGGTACACATCGGCTTTGCGCAGTGCCGGGCTTAGCGCGGAGGACAACATGATTGTCATAACCCGCTCCAAAATGGCAGATGCGGAAATCGCCGCCGGAACTTTATTGGATTTGACGGATAGGCCCACTGCGATATTCGGATGTAACGATATCATGGCGATTGGGGTTATGCAAGCGGCCAGAAAACGTCATCTTACAGTCCCGGACGAACTGTCTGTCATCGGCTTCGATAACACACAAATGTGTACAATCGTAGTTCCTGAACTTTCTTCCATTGCGATGCCGGTCCATGAATTGGGGAAAAAAGCAATCGATATGCTGATTGACAAAATTGAACGCCAAGCGAATCTCAAGCAGAACATAAAAATGCCCCCACAGCTCGTGATTCGAAATTCCACCTCGAAGAAAAAGTAAGAAAGCATGGCGAAAATCGGAAATAACCAAGAACTTTGTTGCAAAAAAAGAGCAAATAAATTAAAATGTGCTAAAAAGGTAATCGATTACCCCGAAAAGGAAGCGCTTACTTTAGGGTTGACTGCGCCAAACTGCCGGCAGTGGCAGCAGGATGGTTCAGCAGCATAAAATTCGATCCGGCAGGAGGATGCCTGTTCGTATACCGACAAAATTCTTATGAAAGGGATTGCAAGAAATAAAAGGTTATAGTAAAATGCAGGTAAAGCGCTTAATCTGGTAAATGTTTCTCTGGAATGAGTGCTTTACTTTATAAAGGGTAAAGCGCTTAACCCAATTTACGTAAAGAAGCTTGCAGGCGATGATAAGACGAGTAAGCGGCAGCAAATCGATGCAGGATTCACGAGGTGGCTGGAGAAATGTCCGTCGTCCGCAAGAAGAACGAACCATGAACGCCGTATCCTGCGAACGCTTACATCACACTTTAAGGAGGTGAGGAAAGGAAAGACTGGGAGTTTACACCATCCAGTAAGTGAGTTATAGCGTCTAGTCAGTCACAGGAGAGCGCTTGATCAAACTCGTTGAGGGGGAAGTACTATGAAAAAATTCAGCATGGTCCTATTGTTAAGTTTGGTGTTTGCAATGATCGTTTCCGCTTGTTCTTCCGGCACTAACCAATCCACAGCACCGGATCAAAGCGGGGCCAAGCCTTCCGGTGGTAATGATGCCG
The DNA here is from genome assembly GCF_055379675.1 of Paenibacillus sp. JCM 9796. Classification (NCBI taxonomy): domain Bacteria; kingdom Bacillati; phylum Bacillota; class Bacilli; order Caryophanales; family Paenibacillaceae; genus Paenibacillus; species Paenibacillus sp. JCM 9796. Next base: position 683,945 of record NZ_AP043723.1, on the reverse strand, counting down.
CTTCCGGCGGTAAAAAAATCGTGATCGGCGCCGCGCTCCCGGACTTTAGCGACAAGTGGCTGAGCTATCTGCAGGACGGGATGAAGAAATACCAGGCGACTCAGAAAGATGTCGAAGTGACCTACGTTGACGCGCAGAATGATGCGAACAAACAGCTGGCGCAAGTTGAGAATTTCATCTCGCAGAAGGTTAACGCGATTGCGATTGTTCCGGTCGATACGGTATCCATTGTAGACATGGTGGACCGCGCCAATAAAGCCAACATTCCGATCGTCGTTGTGAACCGTTCTTATGATGGTGTGGATAAAGCGACATCCTACGTTGGTTCCGAATCCATTACGGCGGGCATTATGGAGATGGAAGAAGTGGCCAAGCTGCTGAATAACAAAGGAAATATCGGCATCATGACCGGACAATCGGGGCAGGAAGCGCAAATCAAACGGACTGAAGGAAATAAACAAATCATCAGCAAGAACCCTGAGATGAAATTGGTACTGGAAGGAACGGGTTCCTGGGATCGTGCCAAAGGAATGGCTCTGATGGAGAACTGGTTGAACTCCGGTCAAAAAATCGATGCGGTTGTCTCCAACAACGACGAAATGGCGATCGGCGCGATTATGGCGGCGGAAGCGGCAGGCAAAGCGAAGGACATCGTGTTCGCAGGCGTCGATGCAACCCCGGATGCGCTCGAGTTCGTGAAATCCGGCAAGCTGCATGTCACCGTGTTCCAAAATGCAGACGGCCAAGGCAGGGGCGCATTGGAAACGGCTATTAAAGCGGCAAAAGGCGAGAAGGTAGAAAAGAATGTTTACATTCCTTATGAGCTTGTGACCAAAGCCAACGTGGAAGAGTACATCAAAAAATGGCAGTAATCCAATACGGGTAGCCTTATAGTTTTATAGTTTCATTCGAACGACATTCAGCGTGGAAGGACACCCCATCCGGGATGTGTCCTTCCGCAACAAGTCTTTAAGCACGATGTTTGGTCTATGAGATGCAGTTCATTCAAGGCTCAACGGCGAAAAGAAAGTCATTTCTTCCACCGAAGGATGCTATTACATATGTAGTCCGTGTTGACGCAAGCCGGACGCGATTTAAAGAAACACATTCATACTGGAGGATAAGCATATGAAAGAAACTGTAATTGTACAGGGCCAAAAACCGGGTCCGCAAGAACGTTCAACGAAGGCGAAAGCTTTGCTCGGTCGTTACGGCATGCTGCTCATATTGATCGGTCTCGTCATTCTCATGTCCTTGCTGTCCCCTACGTTTTTCACCTCAGGCAATATTTTGAACATTATTAGACAGATGTCCGTGGTAGGTATCGTCGCCATCGGCGTGACTATGATCATTATTACGACGGGAATCGACCTGTCTTCCGGATCCGTCATCGCCCTTACGTCCGTCGTCGTCGCCAGCATGTCGCACCCCGGCAGCTTTCCGCTGGCCCTTGCGCTTCTGGTCGGGCTGGCTATCGGAGCGGGCACGGGTCTAATCAGCGGAACGATTATTGCCAAAGGGCGGATTGCTCCATTCATCGTCACTTTGGGCATGATGACAGCAGCTAGAGGAGCCGCCTTGCTGTTTACCGGCGGGAAGCCGATCGGCAATCTTTCCGACTCCTTCAAGTTCATCGGGCAAGGCAGCGTACTAGGAATTCCTATGCCGATTATCATCTTTTTCATTGTGGCTCTTGTGTCCTACATTATTCTGAACAGAACGAAGTTCGGTAAATATATTTATGCGATCGGCGGCAACGAACAAGCGGCTGTGATTGCAGGCGTTAATGTGGAAAAATATAAAATACTGATTTACGGTTATGCCGGCTTGCTGTCCGCGATTGCCGGTATCATTCTGACTTCCCGGATTGCATCCGGTCAGCCGACGGCCGGTATGATGTATGAGCTTGACGCGATCGCTGCAGCCGTTATCGGGGGAACGAGTCTTTCCGGCGGCATCGGTACGATCGGCGGCACGGTTATCGGCGCGCTGATCATCGGGGTCATGAACAACGGGTTGGATTTGCTGAACGTGTCCTCGTACTGGCAGCAAATTTTGAAGGGCGTCATCATCACGGTAGCCGTATTTATCGACTCGAAGAAGAACAAGAAAAAGTAAGAGAATGTCAAGAGATGACTCGGGGAATGACGGGAAAGGGGGGGTTACAAGATGAGAATATCCATTCTGCAAAAACTGCTGGCCGGTTTTCTGGTTATCGCCGTGATCGCCGGTTGTGCGGGTACCATGTATTATCTTTCCTTGAATCGAATCGATCAGTCCCTTTCCAACATCTTAGACCGTCATGCCGTCATGAAGTCTTACGCGGACAACCTCAAATATTACGCAACCACGCAAAACGGTAATTTGAACGCTTATTTATTGACCAAGGATGCCTTCTTTAAGACGGACTTTTCGAATACGAACGCACGCATGGACGAATTGTTCGCGCAGATGAAAAGCGCGCTTGCCGATCCTGCAATGCTGGAGCAGCTGGAGTATACGATCAAACTGAACAAGCAATATAAGGAGAAGGTGGACCGGATATTCGGGCTTCCCAAAGATCAGTTGGAAAGCGCCGTTCAGGAAGCGAAAACCGGTATACTTCCGCTTGGCGTCGTGATTGTCAAGTTCGCCGGGCAGTTGTCCGACAAGCAGGACCAATTGATGAATGCAGAGAAGGCGGCGAGTCAAACCGTCATCACCGATATTCGCAGGCTGGTCATCTCCGTCAGCGTCATCAATCTCGTGCTGGCTTTAATCATCGGGTATTTCATCTCAAGGATGATCTCGAAGCCGCTGCGCCAGTTGTCGGAGACGGCCAAGTCGATCTCCGGCGGCGATCTTGCGATTGCGGATGTGCAGGCAACGAGGCGGGATGAGCTCGGACAACTGGCTGAAGCTTTCAATCAGATGAAGAACAATTTGCATCATTTGGTCGTAGAAATCAACCAGGGCGCCGGTGAAGTCATCGCCGTATCTAAAGAAGTGTCCGAAGGGACGGAGCAGACGGGGAAAGCTGCCGAGCATGTCGCCGAAATCATGACGCATTTATCGGAGAGCACGGAAAATCAGGTACAGAGCGTGGAAAGCAGCTTGCAAGCTGTTTACGATATGGCCTCGGACATTCGCCGGATCGATCAAAGCAGCCAGCACGCCATGGGAATTGCCGGAAACGCGCTGGAGAAGGCCGTGGAGGGTGACCGTGAGATCAACGGAATCACGAACCAGATGGAAACGATTCAGAAGCTGATGAGTCAGTTAGAGCATACCATGCAAACGTTGAGGGCCAGATCGCGCGAAATCGACGATATTAATAAAGTGATTTCTTCGATTGCGACGCAAACGAATCTGCTTTCATTAAATGCGGGGATTGAAGCGGCAAGAGCGGGAGAGCACGGGCGTGGATTCGCGGTCATCACCTCGGAAATCCGCAAACTGTCGCAGCAGACGAATGATTCGGCGGGACGGGTAACCGAGCTTGTGACCGGCATTCAAACGGAGACGATGTTCGCGGTCCAATCCGTTGAAGAGATGGTCGTGGAGGTTTCCAGAGGGATCAACGCCTCGACGGCCGTCGGAGACCTGTTCGGCGGAATCCGAGATTTGGTTCAGGATACGACGGAACAAATCCGCGACGTCTCGGAATCGCTGCGCCACTTATCGAACCATTCGGAGACAATCGTCCAATCGGTGGAGCAAATATCGGGCTTCTCGGAGACGATAGCAACCGGGACACAAAGTGTAACGGCGGTTACGGAGGAACAGCTGGCATTTCTTCAGCAAAATACGGCCCACGCAAACACGCTGTATGCCATGGCCGAGAAACTGCACCGAACGGTTCATCAATTCAGAGTCTGAAATCCAAACGAGGTGATTATGATGGCCAACGATTACATATTGGAACTGGAGCATATTACCAAAACGTTCCCTGGTGTGAAAGCGCTGGACGACATCCAGTTGAAAGTCCGAAAAGGCACGGTTCATGCCTTGATGGGAGAGAACGGTGCGGGCAAATCGACGCTGATGAAAATCATCTTCGGCATTTATACGCCCGATCAGGGAACGGTGAAATTCAAAGGTCAGGAAATCAAGCTGTCCGGATCGAAGGATGCGCTGAGCCGGGGCATTTCGATGATTCATCAGGAACTGAGCCCGATCCCGCAGATGACGGTAGCGGAAAATATTTATTTGGGGCGGGAAACGACGACAGGATTCGGATGGCTCGACAAGAAAAAGATGGTGGAGGATACCCGCAAGCTGTTTGAAACGTTGAAAATCGATATCGATCCGAACGCCAAAATGATTGATCTCAGCATCGCCAACACGCAAATGGTGGAGATTGCCACGGCGGTTTCTTACAACGCGGATTTGATCATTATGGACGAACCGACGTCCGCTATTACCGATAAAGAGGTTGAACAGCTGTTCGCCATTATCGGATCGCTCAAGGCCAAAGGAGTTTCCATTATCTATATTTCGCACAAGATGGATGAAATTTTCCGGATTTGCGACGACATTACCGTGTTCAGAGACGGTCAATATGTCGGCACCAAAGCGGCGAAAGAGCTGGACCAGGAATCGCTGATCCAAATGATGGTCGGTCGGGAGATCAAGCAGGTGTTTCATAAGGAAGATGCGGATATCGGGGAAGTTGTGCTGTCCGTCAAAAACCTGTCGCGCGAAGGCAAGTTTAACAACATCAGCTTTGATGTAAGAAAAGGAGAGATTCTGGGTATTGCCGGATTGATGGGCGCAGGAAGGACCGAGGTCATCGAGAGCATCTTCGGCATTCACCCGCCTGATGCCGGCGAAATCTACATCAACGGGGTCAAGGTGAGCATCCGTTCTCCCCGGGATGCGATTAAACACAAGATCGGCTTATTGACGGAGGACCGCAAAATTACGGGAGCCTTCCTGCCTATCTCGATCCGGGATAATATGATCATCTCCAGCATCGACAGCTATTTGAATAGAGGCGGTTTTATTAAGAGAAAGCTCGTCACCGACATGTGCAACTTGTTCGTTGAACGGCTGAGCATCAAAACGCCGAGTCTGGATCAGCTCATCATGAATTTAAGCGGAGGCAACCAGCAAAAAGTGCTGCTCGCAAGATGGCTGTTGAACAACCCGGACATTCTCATTCTGGATGAACCGACACGGGGGATCGACGTCGGAGCTAAATCCGAAATTCATAAGCTGATGTCCAGATTGGCGCAGACGGGAAAAGCGATTATCATGATTTCTTCCGAGCTCCCGGAAGTGTTGGGCATGAGCGACAGAGTCGTCGTTATGCATGAAGGGCGCAAGAAGGGCGAGCTCAGCCGCGCGGAAGCGAATCAGGAAAAAATTATGGAATTGGCGTACAGTTAACGATTGAAGAAGACAGATACTTGTAGAAAGCGGTGGCTCCTGTGAAAATAGCTTTTAATCAAGCGACAACGATGAAGTATTCGACATTGCAGCAGGACTTGGAGGTTTGCGAGAAATACGGATACGATCTGATCGAAATCCGCTTGGATAAACTGAAGGCGTACTTGGAGAATCATACGGTAGAGGAGCTCAAGCAGTTTTTTGAGCGGAATCGCATTAAACCGTATGCCTTCAACGCGTTGGAGTATATCAACCATAGAGACGAACCGGGATATCGGCAAATCAAGGACGATCTGAAGTTTCTTTGCGAAGTGGGCAAGGTCATCGATTGCAAGACGATTATCGTCGTTCCGACCTTTGATATCGGGGACTATACGAAGAGTCAAATTAAAGAGGAAACCGTGAAAGTCCTCCATGAATTGGCCGATATCGCGCAAGCCTACGATACGAGGCTCGCGCTGGAATTTGTAGGGTATCCGAACTGCTCGGTTAATACGTTCGGTCAAGCGTACGACATCGTGGAAGCCGTCAACCGGAACGATGTCGGCGTGGTGCTGGACTGCTTTCACTTTCATGCGATGAATTCCAAAATCGAAGATTTGCAGCGGGCGGAGCCTTCCAAAATTTTCGTGTTTCATATTGACGATTGCGAAGATTTGCCGGTTGGCGCGCTGCGCGACCATCACCGGGTGATGCCTGGGGAAGGCGCGGTAAACCTGGACTTACTCCTGCGCACTTTGAAGGATATCGGCTACAGTGAGATGGTTTCCGTCGAGCTGTTCAGACCGGAATACTGGGAGTGGGATATCGAAAAAACGATTCGTGTGGCTAAAGAGTCCACCGAGAAAGCGATCAAAGCTTATTTCTAGCGGTTCGCAGGACGGAGCGGGACGGATCGGTGTACTCACTCGCACAGCGCTGGTATGCGCTAAACAGGCAGGCAGCCCGATAAGGGCTGCCTCGTTTTTGTGCGCCACGCATGGCGACTAACTAGGCGGTGAAAGTCCGCTGTGGGGGTTTGTAGTTACCAACCACTAGCCAAGAGCAAGGGTGTCCATCGCGAGGTGGAATCTGAAGGAAGCTGGAGGCAAAATTCCGACCCGAGGAACACGAACATCATCAGGCATAAGGTATGGGATGAGCTTGCAAAACAAAGCGAAGTCCAATCAACTACACGGACGTACCATTGTAAATGATGCGGGTGCATGGAAGGAAAGTGAGTCGTCTTACCGTGGGAGGTCTCATGGACGTGAGGAGATGGACTTCGAATCACGGTTGAAACAAGATTTATCATGAGAAGTCAGCAGACGCCATAGTACCTTCTGCCGTCGACAGCAGAAGGGAAGGGCTGAACCTTAGGAGGTGATCATCAATGAATGTTACCAGAACAGGAGCAAAGGGCAGCCAACTTCGAAAAGAAGGCTCCACGCAGAAAGATAGTGCGGAACACGAAGGATATGCGGGAGTGCACATTCCTGAGAGGATAGCTGAAAAGGACGATGCCAACACAAGCAAGTCGGGGGATAAGTTGCTTGAGAAGATCGTGAGCCGAGACAACCTGAACGAAGCGTTCAAGCGAGTCAAAGCGAATAAGGGAACGCACGGAGTCGACGGGATGGGAGTAGATGAACTTCTACAATATCTCAGAGAAAACGGTGAAACCATCAAACAACAAATCCTGGACGGCAAATACCGTCCAAATCCCGTTCGACGGGTCGAAATCCCGAAAGAGAACGGAAAGAAAAGAAATCTGGGAATCCCAACGGTGGTGGACCGATTCATCCAGCAGGCTATTGCCCAAGTGTTGACACCGATCTGCGAAAAGCAATTTTCGGAGAACAGTTACGGCTTCCGCCCGAAACGGAAAGCACACGATGCGATCCGGAAAAGTCAGGTGAATATTGATGATGGCTATGAACATGTCGTCGACATGGATCTGGAGAAATACTTCGATACGGTCAACCAAAGTAAGCTGATCGAAGTGCTGTCTAGAACCATAAAGGACGGACGAGTCATATCGCTCATTCACAAATATCTGAAGGCTGGCGTGGTTGTTAAACACAAATTCGAAGAAACGGAACTCGGCGTGCCACAGGGAGGGAACCTAAGTCCAATCCTGAGCAACATCATGTTAAATGAATTGGATATGGAACTAGAGAAGAGAGGACATCGTTTCGTTCGTTATGCAGACGACATGCTCATCTTCTGCAAGAGCAGAAGGAGCGCGGAACGAACATTGACAAATATCCTCCCCTTCATCGAACAGAAATTGCTCCTCAGGGTGAATCGAGAAAAGACGGTTGTGGATGAAGCGAAAAGAATAAAGTTTCTTGGCTTCTCATTCTATAGCCGAAAGGGACAAACAAAGGTCAGGATACATCCTAAATCGATCTCCAAGATGAAAGCCAAAGTAAAAGAGCTGACGTCGAGAAGAAACGGTATGGGGAACGATGACCGGGCAATGAAACTCAAACGGTACATCACGGGGTGGGTGAACTACTTCAAGATTGCCGATATGAAGAAGTTGCTCCAAACGACGGACGAATGGATGCGAAGGCGAATTCGAATGATTTTCTGGAAACAATGGAAACGGGTGAGAACAAGATTCGATAGATTGAAGTCACTTGGAATCCATGATCAGAAGGCGTGGGAATACGCAAACACAAGAAAGGGCTATTGGCGAACGTCCAACAGCCCGATCCTCGCAACATCCCTCAACAACACCACAATTAAGAATCTGGGATTCCTATTCTTTTCAGATTATTACCGGCAAGTCACTGTGTAAACTTAGGAACCGCCGTATACCGAACGGTACGTACGGTGGTGTGGGAGGTCGGCTACTCAAATAATGAGTAGCCTCCTACCCGATTTTATTGGATACCGTCAAAGCTTAGACGTAACTATATTGGGCCCTTACAGAAGCGGTAATTTTCAATTGTCCGGGTTGGATCGGCGTAGGTGCGGTTGCCGCGTAATGTAAGGCCTGATAAGGGACCGGTTCCCGTGTACGAGCTTCTTCTTGAATGTTGTCCGGATATTTCACAAGCGTGACGGCTAACGTTGTCGCAATGGTCATGGCCTTGCTTTCGGCATTTTTAACGGCTAACGACAGGGCCTGATGATAATAAGCGGCCGGGTGCGCCATTGAAAATTGAATGTTTAAGACGGAATTAGCGCCATGTTCAACAGCCGTATCGACAACAAGTCCTGTCCGGTCTATTTGATCCAGGGTAATTTGAAGCAGATGTGTCACGCGATAACCGGTAAAGATTTGCTTCCCATCCTCATAGGAATACTGCATCTCGATCCTGTAAGCGACGGTTTGTATACGTTCCTTCGGAATGTTTAGCTGCAGCAGGGAGTTTATAACATCTGTAACGGCGGCTGCATTTTCCCTTTGGGCAATCCGCAAGCTTGTGTTTTCGGTGATTGCGCCAAGTTCTATAACGGCTCTGTCGGGAGCGGCAGAAACCGTTCCTTCGCCAGAGACTTCAATAATATGGCGGTTATTGCGATACAAGGAAGCAGGCGCCGGAGGAGCTGGAGACAACGGTTGATTATAGTACATAAGCCAACACCACCTCGTCAATCATTTATTTCTGCTGTGCGGTTATGACAACGTTAAAACAATCCAGGCACCCTTAAGACTATCTAGTTACCCCTGAAAAAGTCGGGCTATTTTGACAAAATAAAAAGGAATTCGGCACCTCAAAATGGAAATTGTTATTGTCCAGATAACAATCCATCCATCCCCGAGGGAAGAATTCCTTTGTTTAAGGAGTTCAACGCAGAGCCTCGGGAATCCTTCCTTGAGGTGATGAAAATGTTGAAACTTCGTGACGAGCAAATAACGATGTGGGATGCGATTCTTCCGGAAGCTGTTAGAACGCTGCCGGCCGAACTTGCCATCATCGATCGCTTGCTGGACGACGAAAAATTTCTTCAACCATTCGCGAAGCTGCATCCGAAAGGCAAGAAGAGCGGTCGCCCTACGCTGGCGATCGAGAAGTACATCCGTCTTATGGTCTTGAAACACAAATATAATTTGGGCTACGAGTCGCTCGTGAAGGAAGTTGGCGACAGCATCACCTGGCGAATGTTCTGCCGTATTGCCATCGATGAGAAGATGCCGGATCCGTCCACGCTCATCTATGCCCGCAAACGCTACGGCGATAAAATCGCCCAGGACATCAACGCTGCGCTTATCAAACAGTGTGAAGAAAAAGCGATTCTGAAAACCCGTAAATTCCGTACAGACACGACTGTCGTGGAATCCGACATTCATCACCCGACAGATGCTACGCTATTGCAGGATGGTGTGAAGGTCATCACGCGAATGATTCAGAAAATCCGCAAGGTCGCTTCCCACGCCGTTCAAGGCTTTGAAGATCGTACGGCTGAAGTTAAAGAAAAGATTCTGTCCATCGCCAAAGTACTGCGGCGTCGCACACGGGAATCGTGGGAAGAAGTTGACAAGATTACGCAAAGCGTAATCGAAGTAACCGACAGCGTCGTAAAGGGTGCACAAAGCGTCGTAGAAAAACTGCAAGACAAGGGCAAAACGGCCGTTCAGCAAAGCAAAGCAAAACTGTCGGCGGCGGTCGAGCTTACCGGGAAACTGCTGGAACAAGCCAGACAGGTCGTCTCCGGCAATCGTATCATCGCCGATCGTATCGTCAGCTTCTTTGACCCCGAAGCCAGGCCGATCAAGAAGGGCAAGCTAGCCAAAGGCACGGAGTTCGGATACAAGGTGCGAATCGACGAGACGGAAAGCGGCTTCGTCACCGGTTACGCCGTCTATGAGGGAAATCCCTCTGATGACGAATTGCTTGTTCCCGCCATAGAAGCACATATCAAGCAGTTCGGCAAAGCACCGCAGGCCGTAGCCACCGACCGCGGCTTCTCAAGCAAGAAGAATGAAGCAGCCATTACTGAACTTGGTGTAAAGCGAGCCAGCTTGCCGCGAAAGGGCAAGAAAGGCATTGCCCGCACGGAGTACGAAAACGAAAAATGGTTTAAGGACTTGCAGCGTTACCGTGCAGCCGGAGAAGCGAAGATTAGTCTTCTCAAGCGCAAGTACGGTTTGAACCGCAGCAGGTACCGGGGCTTTGCTGGCTCAAAATGCTGGGTCGGCTTCGGAATCCTGACCCACAATCTGCAAAGAGCAGCAAAAATGCTTCAAAACTAAGGTAGAAATAGAAATCCGGGGGAACCGACATCCACAAAACCACTCGGCTCCCCGAGACCATTTTTAAAATTGGACTTTTTCAGGAGCAACTATCTACATATAGATAACATGCAGCATAATCTAAAGAGAAGGGTGATAGTTATTGATAACTCACGGCATCTCGAATCAGACAGAGCCGCCACAATTTTCGGTCAGTCAGAACGGTCCTATTCAAGTGATTTGTTCCTCGACTCCCGTCACAGAAACCGCGCTCATTACGTTTGAAGGCGGAGGGAATGTGCAGCCACTTCCCGTACCGGTTCCGGCGTGTTTCACCACGGCGCTCTTTTCACCGCAATGGTTGACATTGATTGAAGCCGGGGCCGGAGGGACAGGGAATTTTTCGAATGAGCCTTCGCCCGTAACCATCATTTTTACTCCGGCTAGCAACCAAGCAGACATCACATTCGGCAATCCCCTATCTGAGGTTAACTTTTTCTACACATCGGCCACTCCGCTTACGATTAACGCCTTTGACGCCAACAATAATCTTGTTGCCACCGCAACGGGGCCTTCAAACGCACCGCCGTTTAATGTGTTCTCCCCTCTGGGTGTCAACGCCGGTTTCAATCGGATTACAAGAATTACCGTTATCGGAGCGGCGAATCAATTCGGAATCGATAACCTTACGTTGACACGTATCCGGGAATACTTTACAATGCAGGCCCAAATGATGTCCACACCGTAACGGCCAGTCCCGGGAATCGCAGCAGGATGGCTTGCGCCGCCATGAGGCGGATGAAGAAGGCTAATTTCCGGCAGCTGCGGCTGCTTGGAATTAGCCTTTGTTTGGTTGGGAGCGTTCAGGTGAACATATATCGAATAAGTCGAGCTGTTTTTCGGCCTCCGGGAATCCTGATAAGTAATACGGATCGACGAGGCCGGTTTCGTTTTTGCGGTCTATCCATGAACTGTCCTAGTGTCATTGTCTCTTTACTCATGTGGATCACCCCGTGATTAGTTGTCTGTAAGTATATGCGGCGATCACTTCGTCCTATGTATAGGCAAGCCGAGACTGCGTCCAGTCAGGCGGACCGGCTCCGGGCGTCACGTGAGTTGGCGGTGAAGCTATGCGGGACCGCGTAAAAAGATGTTTGTGAGAATTGCCGAAATTTGAGCAAGTACATATGGAAGGATATACAAATAAAAGAAAAAGATACAATTTATCATTGAACATGTAAGTGCTTTCATTTACAATTAAACCCATCATACTTAGTTAGTCATTTTAACTAAGTAAGTTCTGCCGACGAAAGGCGGTGAACCAAGCTGCATTGAGAACGAGAGGTCAAACGGGAAATACCAAATTCGTGAAACAGATGAATCGTGAAGGCATTCTTTATCAGCTGAAGCAGAAAAGAATGTCCCGAGCGGAGCTCGCTGCGGAGACGAAATTGAGCCGTCCGTGCATCTCTTCTCTGGTGGATGAGATGATCGGCGAAGGACTGATCCGGGAAATTGGGACGGGACAGTCTCGGGGAGGCCGCAAGCCCGTTCTGCTGGAATACAATTCGCAGGCGTATGCGGTCGTTGGCGCTGTGTATGAGGGCAACTGCATCCACATGGCGATTGCCGATCTGCATGGGCACATCCTGTCCCGTTATCAAGCCCGCTTGAAGCCGCCTGCCGACGGGGAAAAGGCGCTTGCCGCTTTGGAAGCCGGACTGACGAAGCTGCTGGGGCAATGTTCTTTTGAGAGGAGCCAACTGCACGGCATCGGGATCGGGCTGCCTGGCATAACCGAGCGCAACAAAGGCACGATTTCCTTCGCGCCCAGCACAGGGTGGATGGGGCAGCCAGTCCGGCAGGCATTGGAGGAGAGATTGGGACTTCCCGTATTTATTGACAATGACGTTAATATGATGACCATAGGTGAATTTTATCAAGGCGCCGGTCGGGGAGCGAAGAACCTCATCCAGATTTATGTCGGCTCGGGCATCGGCGCAGGCATCGTCATTAACGGGCAGCTGTACAGGGGAAGCAAGGAGGCCGCCGGCGAGATCGGGTACATGATGATTGGCCCATTCCGCAACCGCAGCCAAAGAGAATACGGCGTGTTCGAGAGCAATTTCGGCGTACCTGGCATCTTGTCCAAGGCACAGCCCTTGCTGCCTTCATGGGAGGAAGGAGCGCCTATTCTTCCTCAGCTTCAGGCGGCGGCTGCGGAAGGCCATCCGGAGGCGCGCGCCCTTCTGCAAGATACCTACCGGCACTGGGCGTTCGGCATGGCCAATGTGGCCAGCATTATGGATCCGGAACTGCTGGTTCTCGGCGGAGAAATGATCCATCTCGATGAACAAGGGCTCCAAACGATTCAAGAGCTATTGTCCCGTCTCATTCCCGTCGTGCCGGTAATCAAGACGGCATCGCTTGGCGATCAGGCGGGCATTATCGGCGCGGTCCATTGCGTGCTTGAATCGTTTCCGAACCATAGGTCCTGGAGTGAATAAAACTTAAGGGGGAATTCGAATTGAATTTTGGAGTAGGAAAAGCAGCAAAATGGTTTAACGGCATGCTTGTCAGCTCGCTCGTTCTTGCTTTAGCCGCCTGCAGCGGGGGCGGGGCAAGCGTACAGCCGGCAGAAAAACCGGCGGAGAAGCCCGCCGAGAAACCGGCCGATCCGCCGAAGCCGGCTGAAGCGAAGAAGCTGGTTATTTATACGGCCAGGGATAAAACGGTCGTGGATGAAATCGTCCCCAAATTCAAAGAGCAGAACCCGGGCGTCGAGGTGGAAGTGTTGACGATGGGCGCACAGCAGGTTCTGGAGCGCGTTCGTGGAGAAAAAGCGAACCCGCAGGGCGATTTCTGGTGGGGCGGTACGCAATCCATGTTTATGACAGCGGCCGACGAAGATTTGTTGGCGGCCTACAAGCCAACCTTTGCGGGTACGGTTCCGGCTCAGTACAAGGACGGCAAAGACCGCTGGTACGGCGAGATGCTGCTTCCGGAAGTCATCATGTACAACCCGCAAATGTTGAAAAAAGAAGATGCGCCGAAAGATTGGGATGACCTGCTCGATCCCAAATATAAAGGAAAAATTTTGATTCGCGGCGTGCTCGCCTCCGGAACGATGCGTACGATTTACTCCGCGATGATTTTCAGACAGGGTGCCGGCGACCCGGCCAAAGGCTACGAATGGCTGAAGAAGCTGGATGTCAACACGAAAGAATATACCCAGGACCCTACGAATCTTTACTTGAAAATGGCACGCCAGGAAGGCTCGCTTTCGTTGTGGAATCTGCAGGACATCATGATTCAAAAGGAGACGAAAAATCAGCCGTTTGACTTCATCTATCCGGCCAGCGGAGCTCCGATCCTGGTGGATGGCGTAGGCATCATCAAGGGCAGCAAAAACGAAGAAATTGCCAAGAAGTTCTATGAGTTCCTGTTCGAACCGAAGCTTCGTTCGGAGCTTGCGGAGAAGCTGTTCCAAATTCCTACACGCAGTGATATCAGTAAAGATACGCTCCCGGCGTGGCTGAAAGGCATTGAACTCAAGCCGATGGAACTGGACTGGGCAACGATGGCCGCCAAGGAAAAGGAATGGATGGACTATTGGGATCAAAACATTAAAGGCAAAGGCGCAAAATAAAGGGCATGCGGGCGGAGTGAAAGCTCCGCCCCAACATTCCAGCCGGGGGGTTACCGTTTTGATTGATGTGACTTTGGAGCATGTAGGCAAGCTGTTCGGCACGGTCAAGGGCGTGGACGACGTCCATATCCAAATTAAGCCGGGGGAATTTTTCACGTTTCTGGGACCGAGCGGCTGCGGCAAAACGACGACGCTGCGTATGATCGCGGGCTTCTACATCCCCAGCTCGGGCCGAATTTTGTTCGGCAACCGCGAGGTCACGGGGCTGCCTCCCCACAAACGCAATACCGGTATGGTGTTTCAAAACTACGCGCTATTCCCCCATTTGACGGTGTTTGAGAATATTGCCTTCGGTCTGCAAGTCCGCAAAAAATCGAAAGCCGAAATTAAGGAAAAAGTGGAACAAGCTCAAAGATTGGTTCATCTTGAAGGATACGGCAGCCGCCGAATCGATCAGCTGTCGGGGGGCCAGCAGCAGCGTGTCGCTTTAGCGCGCGCATTAGTCATCGAGCCGCAAATCTTGCTGCTTGACGAACCCTTGTCCAATTTGGACGCCAAGCTAAGGGAAGAAACCAGACTCGAAATCAAGAGGCTTCAGCTGGAGCTCGGCATCACGACGATATACGTCACGCACGACCAATCCGAAGCGATGTCCATGTCGGACCGCATTATGGTCATGCAAGGCGGAGTCGTGCAGCAGATTGGAAGCCCTCAAGACATATATAACAAGCCCGTCAACCGGTTTGTCGCTTCGTTTATCGGCGAGACCAATCTATGGGAGGGAACGGTGGAACGGGTGGAGGACGGAGAAGCCTGCGTGCGCTTGACTCCGGATACGGTCATCCGGGGTTACTGCCGGAACGCATCCTCCGGGAACGTCATCCGACCGGGCTCCCGGATTACCGTTTCCGTCCGCCCGGAACGAATTCGCGAAGCGGATGCCGGTTCCGCGGATGAGACGAATACGGTTCAAGGCGATGTGGTGATCTCCGAGTTTACCGGAGTCAGTATGAATTATATAACGGAAACCGGCTTCGGCCCGTTGAAGGCGATGTTCCTGGGTCAAGGACACAATCTGAAGGCAAGCGGCGACCGGGTTTTCTTGATCATCCCGAAAGAGAGCGTCTATTTCTTAAATGACGGGAGGGAGTGACTGATGAAGACGCCGTTGGAGCCGGCAGCCCCGCCCGTCAACCGCTGGACGCTGCTCACTTCGTCCCGTTATTTCATTTATGTGCTTGTCGCCCCCTTGTTCCTGGTGCTGCTTGCTTATGTGGTGTTTCCGTTTTTTCAAACGTTTGTCGACAGCTTTAGGATTCAAGGGCAATTCTCGATGCAAAATTACGCCAAGTTTTTCAGCCTGAAGCATTCCGCGAACCTGGAGGCGCTTTGGACCTCCGTTTACATTTCCGTGATTAGCGTCATCACCTGTGCGATCGTCGGCGTCACGATGGCTTTTCTGCTGGAGCGGTACGAATTTCCGGGCCGCCAAATGTTAACGGTGCTGGCTATGGTGCCGATGGCGCTGCCTCCTTTAATCGGGGTGCTGTCGTTTACCTTTTTATACAGCGAAAGCGGAATTATTCCCCGCACATTGAAGCTGTGGTTCGATCTGGAGCAGGTTCCTTTTTCGTTAAAAGGTTTCTGGGGCGTTATTATGGTTCATACGTTCACGATGTACACGTATTTCTACATGACCGCCTCCACGGCGATTAAAGGTCTGGACCCTTCTCTTGAGGAAGCGGCCGCCTCGTTAGGCGCAGGACGCTTGTACGTATGGAGACGCGTCATCCTGCCGATGCTGACGCCGGCGATGGTTGCCTCCTCCTTGCTGGTATTCATGATCTCGATGGCTTCGTATACGGCTCCGCTTATTTTCGGCATCGACCGTACGATGACCATGCAAATTTATTTGTCGCGGACGAACGGCTCTCTGGATATGGCGGCGACGCAATCCACGATCCTATCGATCGTATCGATCCTCTTCCTGCTGCTGATGCGCTGGTATCAAGGGCTTCGCAGCTACCAGAATGCGAGCAAGGGGGTCAGCATTCACCGGACCGAAGTCAAGAGCGCGCTAGGCAAGTATACCGCTATGGCGCTGTCGACGCTCGGCGTGACGATCCTGCTGCTGCCCATTCTCGTGCTCGTGCTTATTTCCTTTTCCGTGGACGGGACGTGGACGTACCAAATCCTGCCGCCGGAATATACGACCAGACACTATGTAGAGCTGTTTACCGACAGCAAAACGTGGAGACCGATAGCGAATTCGTTCGAGATGAGCGCGATTGCCACCCTCGGCAACGTCCTGTTCGGCGTAGCGGCTGCGTATGCGATGGTTCGTCTGAAATTTAAAGGTAAATTTCTGCTCGACCTGCTGATCATGCTGCCTTGGGCGCTGCCCGGTACGGTCGTAGCGGTCAATCTGATTTCCGCGTTCAGCGAACCGTCCGTTTTCTCCTTCAATCAGGTGCTGATCGGGACGTTCTGGATTTTGCCGATGGCTTATTTCGTCCGGCATTTGCCGCTGGTCTTCCGCTCTACCTCGGCGACGCTGATGCAGATGGACAGTTCGGTAGAGGAAGCCGCACGGAATTTGGGCGCTACGTGGTGGTACAGCTTTCGGCGCGTTGTGTTTCCGATGGCTTTAAGCGGTATTCTCGCGGGAACGCTGCTCGCTTTCGTGCAGGGCATCGGGGAGTTCGTTTCTTCGATCCTTCTGTTTACGAGCAGAACGTCGCCGATTTCGGTAGAGATTTTCCAGCGTATGTACGCCTTTGACTTTGGTACCGCATGCGCCTATGGGGTGCTGCAAATTGTACTGATCGTTATCGTTCTGTTCGTCACCCGTAAAATGACCGGAGGCAATGCCGGGACCGCCATCTAAGGGGCTCCCGGAGGCACCCTTGTTCGCCAACCATTCGTTCGATCATCTCGCGGTGAATTCCTAGGGTTCGAATGCCGCGTTGTGATATAGGGCGGGAAACGGCCGTTTCCGCTTAATTAGGAAGGGATATAAGGAGGAACAGGATGAGTCTACGTGCACGCGTTACGAAGAAATATGTATCCGCCGTTACCGGTCTTGCCGTGGCAGGCACACTAGTTCTGTCGATGGCACCCGCGCCGGCGAATGCGGATCGTGGAGTCGTGGATCTGTGGAAGTCGATCAAGCCGTTAACGACCGTCGCTTCCGCCATGAACACAGGCGCCCACCCGGACGATGAGCACAGCGCGACGCTGGCTTACCTTTCTTTGGGCAAAGGGGTGAACACTTACAGTATCATCGCGAATCGCGGCGAGGGCGGACAGAACGAAATCGGCAGCGAGCTGGGCAACGCTCTCGGCATCATACGGACCCGTGAATTGCAGGAAGCCTCCAAAATTACGAATGTCTCGCTCCGTATGCTGAGTGAAACCATCAACGACCCGATCTATGATTTCGGTTTCTCCAAAAGCCCGGATGAAACTTTGCTGAAATGGGGAGATTCGGTTGTCTACGAACGGCTGATCAGGCAAATTCGCGAGCTGCGTCCCGACGTGGTCGTGCCTGCCTTTCTGAACGAAGATTCGACCCACGGGCACCACCGGGCTATTAATGTGATCACGGTGAGAGCTTATCAAGATGCCGCAGACCCGAAAGTGTTCCCTGAACATTTACAGAACGGGCTGCAGCCTTGGCAAATTAAAAAACTGTACGTGCC
The DNA here is from genome assembly GCF_055379675.1 of Paenibacillus sp. JCM 9796. Classification (NCBI taxonomy): domain Bacteria; kingdom Bacillati; phylum Bacillota; class Bacilli; order Caryophanales; family Paenibacillaceae; genus Paenibacillus; species Paenibacillus sp. JCM 9796. The sequence continues at coordinate 666,058 of NZ_AP043723.1, read as the reverse complement.
GGCAAACGACAAGACATACAGCGTAGCCGTTCCCGTGGGAGATTACGATGAAATTTACGGCGCCTCCTACACGCAGCTCGGGGAAGAATCCCGCTTCATGCATAAGAGCCAGGGCATGGGCCGCCATGTGGATGAAGGTCCGATCAACAGCTATTATACGTTATTGCAATCCACCGTACCCGGTAAGGAGAAGGAAAAGGACTTCTTCGAAGGGATCGCTTTTACGTTTGAAGATTTGGCCAAAGAGCTGGAAGCGAAAGGAAAGGATGCTCAAGTTGTCAAGGATTTGCGCAGGCTGCAAACCGATGCCGATCAGGTGATTGCCGCTTATCCCGCGTTTTCCGAAGTTGCCGGGAAAGTGGAGGCCATGAAAGCCGGCGTTCAGAACGCTTTGACGGATGTAGCGAAATCCGCTTTGGATCAGGCGACGAAATATGATCTGACTTACCGTCTGCACGTGAAGGAAGAACAGTTGAACAAAGCAAGCATGGAAGCTGCATCTTTGGTGGCCAAGGTGAAGCCGGAGACCGGTGAGCTCGTGCCGGGCCAAACGACGAAAATAACGGTAACCGCCTATAACGGCGGGAAGGTGCTGCTGAAGAACGTTACGCTGAAGCTGAACGTTCCGGAAGGATGGACGGCCAAGGCGGCGGGCAGCAACGTTGTCGGGCTTCTCGCTTATAACCAGACGGCTTCAACGGTTTTTGAAGTAAACGTGCCGGAGGACGCGGCGGAATTTAAGCCTTATGACAAACCGATTATTACCAGCGATGTCGAATACGAAGTGAATGGAGTGAAGAACAAGGTTCAGGTTGTGCCGCCCAATGCGGTCGCCGTGCTTCCTCCGTTCTCCATGTCACTCAGCCCAAGCGCGGCGATCTTGAATACATTGAAGACCGATGAGCCGATTCCTGTGAAAGTGACCGTGCGCAACTACAACCCGGGCGCAGCCAAGGCATCCATTTCGCTGAAGCTGCCGGAAGGCTGGAAGACGGATGCGGCGCAGGAACTGAGCTTCGCGGCCAAAGGGGAAGTGAAGTCCGTAGGCTTCTCGGTCGTCCCTGCTGCGCAAGTGGCGAACGGCAGCTACACGATTCAAGCCGTGGCTACGAGCGGAAGCAGCCAAACCTCGAGAGGCGCACAGGTGATTCAATACGCTCATATCGGCAAAACCTATATGCTGCAGCCTGCGGAGGTGAAGGTGGAGGCCTTCGATCTGGAAGTGCCGAAAGGCTTGAAGGTCGGCTACGTATCCAGCGGGTTCGACAACATTGACCAATACCTGCAGCAGGTCGGAGTCGACGTAACGAAGCTGGAGGAGAAGGACATCCAGTTCGGCGATTTGTCTTCCTATGACACCATCGTTCTGGGCATTCGCGCCTATGCTTTCCGGCCGGAATTGATTCCAAGCAATCAGCGGCTCTTAAGCTACGTGGAAAACGGCGGCAATCTCGTCGTACAGTACCATAAGCCGGAAGACAAGTGGTCGCCGGGCTTGGCTCCGTATCCGATTAAAATCGGAGAACCGTTGATTAAATGGCGCGTTACGGACGAAAATTCCAAAGTGACCCTGCTGGCGCCGGATCATCCGATGTTCAACTATCCGAACAAAATTACGGATGCCGACTGGAATAACTGGATTCAGGATCGTTCCGCTTATAACCCGGCGGAATGGGGTAAGGAGTACACGGCTTTAATTTCCAACGGCGATCCGGGAGAGAAGGAATTTACCGGCACGTTCCTGACGGCTCCATACGGCAAGGGCATCTATACGTACAGCTCTTTGGTCTGGTATCGCGAAATTCCCAGTCTTGTTCCAGGCTCGATCCGGTTGTTCGTTAACATGATCTCCCAACATCAGTAAAGGCGCGAACCGGAGGACCTTCACGGGTCCTCCGGCATTCGAAAATTTCAGGTGAAGCGAGGCAACAGGAATCCATGAATGTAATGACGATCCACGGAAGAGATGCCGGGAAGCTTATGGCACAGGCACGATTTGCCGTTGTGCCTTTAGGGTCGATTGAGTATCACGGGCCGCATTCCCCGCTGGGAACGGATGTCCTGCTGGCTCAAGGCTTTGCCGAGAGGATCGATCCGGACCTGCAGCCGTTGGTCTATCCTCCCGTACCCTATACGGCCTGCCCCGGTAAAACTCGTGATTACCCCGGGACGATTTCCATTCGACCGTCCGTATTCATCGAGTATTTGACGGACTTAACCGAGGGCATCTGTTCCTCGGGAATTCGCCGCATTCTGCTGCTTAACGCTCATGATGCCAACATGGGGCCTTCCAGAACCGTCGCGGAAGCCGTGACGGCCCAGTACCCCGACGCCGGCTTTTTATTGGTCAATTGGTGGCAGATGGTGGAGACGGGGCTCACGGAGCGGAAGGGATTGTTCCACGGAACGGCCGGACGCGGGCACGGAGGTCCTTATGAAATGTCCGCGGTCAAAGCGATGCATCCCGGCTTGGTCGAAGTGTCCGATTCCGACGTGGAGTTAGATTCATGTCCTCCTTTATCGCCGCTGCCTTATGTGCTCGTAGAAGGCAAACCTCAAGGCTGGGACGGCTATACAGGCAGAATCAAGCAAACTTCGCTGGAGGCCGGCAAAGTCATTGTGGAGGAAGCCTCGCGCCAGATGAACATGCTGATCCGGAACTGGCTGAAATGAGTAGAAAATAAACGGGAGGAATAGCCGTATGAGCTGCAAAGATCAGATTATCCAGTCGGAAGGTCATCTGTTTCCTGGGAAAACCTATGCCGAATGCGTATTGGAGCCCGCCTTTAACGAAGCCAAGAAGCATCTGCTGGGTCCGATGATGGCGATTAACAAAGCCCATCTCATCATGCTTGCGGAGCAAAAGCTTGTATCCCCCGAAGAAGCGGGGGCGATCGCCAAGGCTCTTCACGGGATCGATCTGGATAAACTCAGGCAATGCTCGTACACGGGACAATTTGAAGACCTGTTCTTCCAGGTCGAACATGAGCTACTGGACAAAGCCGGGGATATCGCCGGCAATTTGCATCTGGCCAGAAGCCGCAACGACATGGGCATCGCCATCTACAGGATGACGCTGCGGGAGAAGCTGCTGGTTACGGTATCCTCCGCCTTGTACTTAAAGGAAAACCTGCTCGCTTTCGCCGAGGAGCATGTCCATACGATCATGATCGGCTACACGCATACGCAGCAGGCTCAGCCTACTACTATGGCTCATTACACCATGGCCGTCGTCGATTCCTTAAGCCGGGACGTAGAAAGGATGTTTCGCGCCTACGCAAACTGCAACCGCAGTTCCATGGGCGCGGCGGCTTTGACGACATCCGGTTTTGCTATTTCCCGGGAAAGAATGCGTGAATTGCTCGGGTTTGACGGCTTGGTCGAAAATTCTTATGACGCGATCGGAGGAGCCGATTATGTGGCCGAGATCTGCACGGCGGCTCAGCTGGCTGCGATAAATCTGGGCCGTGTCGTGCAGGATCTGCTGCTCTGGTGCACGCAGGAATTCGCCGTGCTTCAAGTATCCGCTCCATATGTGCAAATTTCATCGATCATGCCGCAAAAGCGCAATCCGGTTTCTCTAGAGCATATGCGCTCCCTGCTGTCCTCCTGCGTGGGCAGCGCGAATACGGTACTGACGATGATTCATAATACGCCTTTCGGCGATATTGTCGATACGGAGGACGACCTGCAGCCGTATGCCTGGAAAGCGCTGGCGATTCTGGATAACATCTATCGGCTGTTGGCTTCTGTAATTGGCACCATGGAGGTCAATAAAGAGGTGCTGCGCAAACGAACCGAGGGCAGCTTCGCTACCGTAACCGAGCTTGCCGACACCTTGGTGCGAACGGACGGGCTGTCCTTCCGCAAGTCCCACCATATCGTAAGCGGCATCGTAAACAAGGCGCTTGCGCAGGGCTTGGCGGCTAACGACATTACGCTTGGACTGGTGAATGAAGCGGCGCAAGACGTGATCGGCCGCAGCGTTACTTTGAATGAGGATCAGCTGAGGCAAGCCCTGGATCCCGTTCATTTCGTCACGATCCGTTCGCTGCCGGGCGGGCCGAGTCCCCTTGAGATGGAGCGCATGATCGCAGACCGGAGGGAGCGGCATATCAGCCATTTGGAGTGGACTTATGCGTCCGAAGAAAGATCCCGTCAGGCGCTTCAACATTTGGACACGGTCATTCAAGACTGGAGCCGGTCTTAGTGGGCGCGCGGACATTCTCTCTGCTGGCCGTCGATGGCGGAGGCACGAAGTGCCGTGCGGTCGTTGCGGATGTTCGGGGCGGTTGGCTCGGTGAAGGTCGGGCCGGCTCCAGCAATTATCAAAGCGTCGGCCAAGACGCGGCCGCGCGGGAAGTTTCCCTTGCCGTGAAGGCGGCTTTGACAGACGCGGGTTATGCGCCGGAGCGGGACGGAAGCGGCGGCGTCAAGCTCGGCTGTGCGGTATTTGCTTTGGCGGGGCTGGATACGGAACAGGATCGGACTGTGCTGACGGCATTGGTAGTGGAAGTTCTTCACGGGCTGGACATTCAGGTTGACCGGTTAATCATTGAGAATGACGGCTTCGCCGCTCTGCTGGGAGCAACCGATGGGGCGCCCGGCGTTCTCGTTATCGCCGGCACCGGATCGATCGTGTACGGCGTGAATAAGGAAGGGATGAACTGCCGGGCGGGGGGCTGGGGACACCTCGTAGGCGACGAAGGCAGCGGCTACTGGATCGGCAAAAAAGCCATCACGGCGGTTATGAAAGCCGAAGACGGCCGGGGGCGTCCGACCCGGTTAACGGAACGGCTCCTCTCCCATCTCGGCTTGAATAATGCCGAAGAGCTGTACAATTGGACCTTCTCTCCGGAATATTCGGTTGAACGGGTAGCCCAGCTGTGGGAAGTCGTCAGCCAAGCCTTGAACGACGGGGATGAGGCCAGCCGCTTGTTAGTTGAAGAGGCGGCTGATGAACTGTACCGGGGAGCGTCTGCCGTCATCCGCAATTTGAGTATGGAGAACGAGAAATTTTCCGTTATTTTGCAGGGAGGCGTACTGCAAAACGCGCCGTACTTGCGAGGGCTGATTTGCGGGCGGATCCGTTCCGATTTTCCTTCGGCTCAGTGGGATTCCGCCAAGAAAGAACCGATTTACGGCGTTATTTCCATGGGACTGGCTCATATACGCCAAATAGGGCTGCACGAATCGTAGCTCCAATCTTATGGAGGTGAATGGCATGGAAAACAAAAAGAAACTGCTCTTTATTTTTGCGCATCCCGACGATGAATCGTTTGCCTGCGGGGGGACGATGGCCAAATGCTCCGGCATGGGTCATGAGCTCGTTCTGGTATGCGCCACATCGGGTTGTAAAGGCAGATGCGGCCCGTTTTCCTTCCAAACGCGTGAGCAATTGGTTGCCCATCGGGAAGGGGAGCTGAGGCAGGCCTGTCATATTCTTGGCGTCTCGAGCTTGATTCTTTACCGGTATCCGGACGGATATTTGAAGGACCAGGACCGCACGGAACTGATCGGGAAATTGAAAGACACGATTGTCGATCAGCAGCCTGACGTTGTCGTTACTTTTCCGCCGGACGGGGTTACGGGACATCCCGACCATATCGCGATCTCGGAAGCTGCGGAGCAGGCGATGCTGCTGGCGGAGGAGCTGCTTGCACGGAACCGGCTCCCGGCGTTCTATTATTCGTCGATTCCTCATTACTATAAGCACTGCGCGGACAAAGGCCCGAACCGGTTATTTCCGATTACCGGCAAGGTCGATATTCGTGAATTCCGCGCGATCAAGGGACAGGCGCTGCAAGCCCACCAAAGCCAGGTTTACTCGGTTAATCGCGCTTACCCCGGCGTCATGGAGGGCGACTTATCGGTCATCGGACCTTATGAATACTTCACCCTGGTTCGTCAACATGGACAACCGGTACCTATAAACAAGGATGTCAAGGACATTCCGCTCATGGAGCTGATCTAAAACATTCCATGCGGGTATTTCCGTTTAGGGATGCGTATTCTTGTCAAAAATGAGATACTAAAAGCACTTATAGACGGGGAAAAGGGGCCTGAACATGAATAAAGCGGGTTTGCTGCGTGAACCGAAACAACGGAAGCTGCTGTTCAGCGCTGGACTTAGCTGGTTATTCGATGCGATGGAAGTCGGGATGATCTCATTTATCGTTGCCGCGCTAGCTGTCGATTGGCATTTAAACGCGCAGCAGGTTGGATTTCTGACAGCGGTTAATTCAATCGGAATGGCCGTCGGAGCGGCCGTGGCGGGCTCGTTTGCGGATCGGTACGGACGCCGGGCCGTGTTGCTCTGGACGCTTCTCATTTTCTCTGCCGCAAGCGGGCTGTCCGCCCTGGCGACCAGCTTTGCCGTATTGTGCGCGCTTCGCTTCATCGCAGGCTTCGGATTAGGCGGGGAGCTTCCGGTCGCTTCAACGCTTGTCTCCGAGTCGGTGCCTGCCCATGAGAGGGGGCGTGCCGTTGTGCTGCTCGAGAGCTTCTGGGCCGGCGGATGGATCGTCTCCGCACTGATCGCCTATTTCATCATTCCTCATTATGGCTGGAAGACTGCCTTTATCATCGGCGCTTTACCGGCATTATACGCTTTGTACCTAAGACGGGCGATACAGGATTCGCCTCGTTATACCGCGCAGCAAGACCGAAAGCTGTCGTTTAGGGAGCGGCTGGCTTCCGTATGGTCATCGTCGCACCGCAGATCCACGATCACGCTCTGGATCTTGTGGTTGATGGTCGTATTCTCCTATTACGGCATGTTTCTGTGGCTTCCGTCCGTTATGGTGATGAAGGGCTTTAGTCTCGTGAAAAGCTTTCAGTACGTCTTCATCATGACGCTTGCACAGCTGCCCGGATATTTTACCGCCGCTTACTTGATTGAAAAGCTCGGCCGAAAGTTCGTGCTCGTCACCTACCTGCTGCTTACGGCTGCCAGCGCTGTATGGTTCGGTAACGCCGGTACGGAAGCGATGCTGATCGCGGCCGGGGCTTCCCTCTCCTTCTTTAACCTTGGGGCCTGGGGAGCCATGTATGCCTACACACCGGAGTTGTACCCGACGGCAGTCCGCTCCACGGGTGTCGGGCTTGCGGCTGCCTTCGGACGGATCGGCGGTGTAATGGGTCCCTACCTTGTAGGCATACTGATAGCACAAAACGTTGCGCTTAGTTCGATATTTATAATATTTTTCGTTGCCATTATTATCGGAGCGCTTGCCGTGTTATTCTTCGGAAAGGAAACAAAAGGGACGAACCCGGATCAAGTCGCCGATGAGCGCAAGGGCAGGCAGTGAAACAAATAGGCCCGCGATCTCGTCTGAATTTGGAAGGGTGACGATAATCGTATAAACGGAGAAGGATTACAGGATGCAAAATCGGATAAAGACATTGGAATTTAAAAGAAAATGTTTGGAATTTCATTATAGTCAAGCGGCAAATGCGGCTAACGCATTGACGCCTGATCGTTTCCATGTATGCGTGAGCGAGTTTGCAGCTATGATGGAGGTCATGCATACCTGTATTGAAATCGCCAGATCTTGTGTATTTGATAATAACGCTGTTGATTTCAAAGCGTATCTGAAAAGCATGGATGATGAAGTGAAAGCGGAGTTGCTTTATATACAGCAATGGGTTGAAGCCAACAGAGTCGATCATCTCATTCATTTGCGGGAAACCCCTGAATTACATGCGGTCATCAAGCCGCTGCCTAAGCGTCATGAAACCGGATATTACCAACAAAGGGAATTAGTCCCTTATATGATGAAAGTAAAAGGTTTGGCTGAACAAGTCATATCCGATTTGATGGACCTGTACAGGCAGGATCATATAAGCTTTGATCAAAGCTGGAGAACGGTTGATGTGTACAGAAGTTCTCTGGCTTGTAAAGCTTGCGGTACGCAGGTTACAAGGACGCTAAGGCACCTGGGGGATTTGAGAGAAATTTCTTTAAAAGAAAAAGAAAGTTATGTACCGCGGTTTTCCTATGTTTATGGGCATGAAATCATTAGGGCCGATCTTCTTCCCTACCAGGGTGCGAATGAAATAACGGATGCTGAACTTATCGTCCATATCGAAAGTCTGGATACGACGACAATCCGAAAGACAGCGGGCGGATGCTGCGGTCCTGATGCATCGGTTTTTAATATTTTTTGTAAAAACGGACATCCTATCGGAAAAGAAGGTTCCGATTGCTGGATGCCGCACTTTATACGCATTCCTTTGCAAGGTATCAAGAAGCATGACCTGATCAGATCGAAAGTTCGTCAAATACAGTCTCCTTCCCGCGCTCAATCGCAGAGGATTAGCCCATAAGGACCTGGCGGTGATCTTCCGCCAGGTTTTTCTTCGTTCGCGCGCCTCGCGCCCAGCCAGTAGGGGCACAACTAACGGGAGCGAGTCCGGTCGAGGCAAGCAAGTGTCCAAGTGTCCCCGGCTTGTCATCCGTTGACATAGCAGGATTTGCCAAGTAAGATAAATTAACGGATTCGCACAGTTGATTTGAAACCTTATACAATACTTGTAAGCATGACGATGCGACGTCCATTTTTATCAATTATCGGGGTGCAATTTTTATGGCAAGCATTAAAGATATCGCCCAATTGGCTAACGTTTCCCAGGGAACCGCCTCTATTGTGCTAAACGGCAAAGGAGATCAATACCGCATTTCCGCCCTCACGCAGCAAAAAATATATGAGGTTGCCAGGCAGCTCAACTATCGGCCCAATATTTCGGCCAGACGTCTTCGAAGCGGAGGCGAAACGGTACTGCCGATCATCGCTCTCTTCTGGGCGCTGGATACCCGAACCGTGTTAATCAGCCGGTTTTTGCACGGGCTACAGAAGGAGCTTGCTTCCATAGAAAGTGAGTACGAGCTGCTCATTCAGCCTTATGTCGGCACCAAATTGAAAGAAATGCGAAGCTTGATTACGGGCACAAGGTTTAACGGTGCAATTATCGCTATTCCTACGGAAGAAGACGAGGAATTTTTGGAGCAGGCTCAATTGAATGTGCCTATCGTGCTGTATCAGAGAAGTTCGGCAAAATATGCTTCGGTGTACGTTGACAGCTACGGAACGGGGAAAGACGTTGCCGCCATGTTTGCCGCGCGGGGACACCGTAAAGTAGGGGCGCTCGTGCCGAACGTTTCGTCCAAGGCGATACGGCTTCGCAAGGAAGGCTTCTTGGCGAAAGCCGCAGAGCTCGGTCTGCATGTGGAGCCGGAGCATATCCTATTCTCCGATTTCTCGGAACGCGGAGGGTATGAGGCGATTCAGCGGATGGTTGAGACCGACGGGCAGCTGCCGTCCGCATTGTTTGTCATCAGCGATCAAATGGCGGTCGGTGCATTGTCGGCGCTGCACACCTTTGGAAAGCGCGTCCCGCAGGACATCGAAATGATCGGCTATGACGACGATGAAGTGACCCGGTTTACGATCCCATCCTTGTCAACCGTACACTTGCCTGTAGAAGAAATGGCCGGCGAGTGCGTCCGTATGCTGACGGATTTAATGCATCACAAAACGACGGGGCCGTCATCAAAAATCTTCGATGCGCATATCGTCGTTCGCCAGTCGTGCGGGGCCAATTGAATCAAGCGAAAGCGAAGGAAGACGGGCCAGGCGCTCAACCGATGGGAATCGGCTGAAGCGCCCGGTCCTTTTTTTAACCGCCGAAAGGGGCTCCGATCAGGTGCTTTTTTTCTTGCTAAAACGTTTTTACAAAAAGGATTGACGTGAAAGCGTTTGTAAAATATAATAAAAACGTATTAGCAATACGATTTAGCAAAACGTATTAGCAAGAAGCGTCAGACCGCATTTCTTGCAAGGAGGTGAAGCATGGCCAGTATTAAGGAGATCGCTCAATTAGCAAACGTATCTCAAGGAACGGCATCCATGGTACTGAACGGCAAGGGCGATCATTATCGGATATCGGCCGCTACGCAGGAGAAGATTATGGAGGCGGCCAGGCGGTTAAACTATCAACCGAACATCTCGGCCAGACGCTTGCGAAGCGGCGGAGAAACCGTTCTTCCGATCATTGCGTTATTTTGGTCGATCGATACCCGAGCCGCGCTCATCAACCGGTTTTTGAAAGGGCTTCAACAATCCATCAATGCCATAGCGGATGAGCAAGAATACGAGATATTGATTCAGCCTTACGTTGGCACCAGGCTGAATGAAGTTCACAGTCTGCTAACGGGCACGCGATTTAACGGGGCGATCATTGCGAACCCGACAGAGCAGGATGAAGCGTACTTGGAAGAAGTAACCCCGATGGTGCCGATTGTAATGTACCAACGCAGTTCCAACAAATACTCGTATGTCAATGTCGACAGTTATTTGACCGGCGAGAAAGTGGCGGAGTTGTTTGCGAGCCGCGGCCATCGTCAGGTGGGAGTGATTGTACCGGACGTTTCTTCCAGCGCGATCCGGCTGCGTATGGAAGGGTTTCTGAATAAAGGACGCGAGCTGGGCATGGAAATTCAGGAGCAGCATCTGGTGTTTGAAGATTTTTCCGAAAGAGGCGGTTATCAAGCCGTGCAGCGTCTGCTCGCTCATGGGAGCGCTCTTCCTACGGCGTTGTTCTCCGCGAGCGACCAAATGGCGGTCGGCGCGTTGATGGCATTAAACGAAGCGGGGAAAGCGGTTCCGCAAGATGTGGAAATCGTGGGTCATGACGATGATGAAATTACGCAATACACAGTGCCGACGCTGACGACGGTTCATCTGCCCGTTGAACAAATGGCGGACGCCTGCTTCCATTTGCTGGCCGGGATGATGCAGCATCGGTATCAGCAATCCGTCAGTAAAGTGTTTGAGACGCATCTGGTCATTCGCCGGTCCTGCGGCGATTTTCAAGGAAGAACAAGCAGCTTAAATGCGGATTCGGACGTCACATAGCAGGATCGACGCTGGAACGCTTTAAGATATAACCAACAACTACGGGAGGGTTTCACGAATGAAATTCAAAAGGGTGTCGGCGATTCTTGCATCAACCGCGTTATTTACAGTATTTGCAGGTTGTTCGAACAATAGCGACCAGCCTGGCGCCGGACAGCCGGCCGCGAGCGGCGGAACGGCTTCGCAGAGCGGACCGGTCAAGATCGATTATTGGGGCGGCTGGACGGGTCCCGACCTGGAAACGATGAAAGGCTTGGTTGAAAAGTTCAATGCCGAGCAGAGCAAAATTCATGTTGAATTCAGCTCGATGCAGTGGACGCCGTTGTTTACGAAATTTTTGACCGAAATGAAGGGCGGAGAACCGCCGGAGGTTCTGGCTATGCATCCGTTCGAAATCGGACAATTTGCCGAGATGGGCGTATTGGATGCGAAAACCGTTGAGTCGGTCAAGATGAATAAAGCGGATTACTCCGAATTTGCCTGGGGCGGTACGCTGTATAAAGGAACGCAATATGCGGTGCCGCTTGATGTGCATATGCACGGTGTTTTCTATAACAAAGATCTGTTCGCTAAAGCCGGTGTAAGCGCTCCACCGACAACGGGAGAAGAACTTATCGCCGCCGCCCAGAAGCTGACGGTAGACAAGAACGGCAAGCATCCGAACGAAGCGGGCTTTGACGAGAACAACATTACACAGTACGGCTTAGGGTTCAGCATGAACCATCACGCGTTCTATCAGTTCTACGCTTTGCTCAACCAACAAGGAGACAATCCGTTCAAGGAAGATATGAAGAAGCTGGTGCTCGACGAGCAAAAAGCGGCTAAAGCTTTAGGCTTCCTGGAGGATCTGATCTTTAAATACAAAGTGGTGCCTAAAGGCCAAAAATCTCCTGTCGATGACTTTACGTCCGGCAAAGTGGCAATGATCGTGGACGGCCCGTGGCAAATGCCGAAGCTGGAAGCTTCCGGCATCCAGTGGGGCAGCGCGCCATACCCGAAAGTGTTCGATAAGCAGGCCGCATGGGGCGCAGCAGAAGTTCTGACCTTCCCGGTGAACTCGAAGGCAAGCGCGGAAGAGAAAGCCGCTGCCGTTGAATTCGTGAAATGGCTGGACAAAAACTCGGGCGATTGGGCCAAATCCGGACAGCTTCCTTCCAGCAACGCAGGTATGGAAGTCGCCAAGAAAATGCCGGGCCGCGATGCATTTGTGAACAGCCTGAACAACGCGGTTCTCTTGCCGGCGCATCCGAAAGCCGCTCAGTTGTTCTCCAGCACGGCGCCAAGCCCGATCTTGACGGCTGCGCAGGATGCTGTGTTGAACAACAAGGATCCGCTTGAAATCGTGAAGAAGCTGCAGAAAGATATGGACGCCTTGCTCGCGGAATAATCCCGATCCCACCAAGGATACGGCCTGACTTTCGATCGATCGTCCGTTCGGCCGTATCCGATTCACTTATCAACTACATGTTATTTTAGCGGAAGGGTTGTAGAATCTATGAAAAAACAAGGAAAGGTTGCGGCGCTGTTTCTCTTGCCTTACTTGTTGGTCTTTCTCGTATTCCGTTTCGGACCGAGTGTGGCCGGCTTATTCGTCGGCTTTATGAAGTGGAACATCGTAGGCACGGCATCCTTCGCAGGCTTGAACAACTTTATTAAGCTGTTTCGCGATCCGATTTTTTACACATCGTTAAAAAACACATTGGTTTTTCTGCTTATGACACTGCCGCCGCTCGTTGTATTCAGCTTGCTGCTGGCGATCCTGCTTAACCAAAAATTGCGGTTTCGCAATGCGGTACGGACCATTTCGATCATTCCGTACGTCTTGATTCCGGCTGTCGTCGGGATTATCTGGAACTGGCTGTATGACAACAACTTCGGGATTTTGAACTATTATTTGAAGCTGGTCGGGCTGAACCCGGTTGAATGGCTGACGAATGAAAAATACGCGCTGTTCTCCGTAGCGATCGTGACCGTGTGGTCTTTCCTGGGCTATAACATGATTCTTTATTTGGCCGGTTTGCAGGACATTTCCAAAGACTTGTATGAGGCGTCGGAGATTGACGGAGCGAACAAGTACCAGACGTTTCTGAAAATCACGTTCCCGTTATTGAAGCCGATCACCTCAATGATCATCACGCTAACGCTCATTAACACGATTCAAGTGTTTGACCAAATTTTCGTCATGACCAACGGCGGACCAGGCACGGCGACCCTGACGCTTGTTCAATACTTGTACGGCACCGCTTTCCAAAATTACAACTTGGGTTACGGATCGGCGCTCGGTGTTGCCATCTTGGCTATCTTGATCGTGATGGTTCAAATCCAATCCAAATTGCTGAAGCTGGATGACTAGGAGTGAATGTTAGCATGAATGCGAAAAAGTTACCGGTATACCTTGTCATGATTGTCGTTAGCATCATATTCTTGTTCCCTTTGCTCTGGTCATTCCTATCGTCGCTCAAGCCGGAGGCCCAGATCGTAAGCTACCCGCCGAAATGGGTGCCGGAAGTCATTACACTGGAAAACTACACGATGGTTTTGAAAAACTATCCCTACCTTAGCTGGATGATGAACAGTGTCGGGATGACCGTCGCTTCGACTTTGTTTGTTCTCGCCTTGACGACACTCGCCGCCTATGCGTTCGGCCGCTTGCATTTTACGGGCAAGAAAGTGATCTTCACGCTCGTCGTATCGATGCTTTTAATTCCGATTCAAGCGTACATCGTTCCGTTATTTCTCTTGGTATCCAAGTTAGGCCTTCTGAACAGCTATTATGCCATTGTTCTTGTGGCGGGCGCCAACGTTACGAGTGTCTTTATTCTTACCAGCTTCTTCAAGAGTATTCCTAAAGAGCTGGAGGAAGCGGCTCGGATTGACGGCTGCCAGGATTTCGGGATTTTCGGTAAAATCATGCTTCCGCTTGCGAAGCCTGCCGTATCCACCGTCACCATTCTCATGTTCATTACGAACTGGAACAACTTCCTGTGGCCGTTGATAGCGATTCGCGAAAATTCCTTGAAGCCGCTAGCGGTCGGTATCGCACAGTTCATGGGCGGCGCCAACTCGACCGCGCAGTTTCAGTATGGGACTTCGCTGGCAGGGGCTTGTATGGCGATTATTCCGTCCATCATCGTTTTTCTTTCCCTTCAGCGGTATTTTGTTGAGGGTATAGCCAATACCGGGATTAAGGGATAGATTGTTCACAGGAGGAAATCAGCATGGAATTTACACCCGTTGTCAAAGAGCTTATTTTTGACACAAATAAGCCGTTTGCAAGCTGTCATGCCTCTCATCTGACGCTGCTGCCGAACGGTGACATTCTTGCCGCCTGGTTTGCCGGAAGCGAGGAAGGGGCGGACGATATCTCCATCTGGGGTTCGCGGCGCGAAGGCGGAATTTGGACGAAGCCGGTCCAGCTCGCGGATGAGGTGAACGAACCGCATTGGAATCCGGTGTTTCACAGGAAGGCGGACGGCGAACTCGTTCTCTTCTATAAGGTCGGTCGTTTGCTGAAGGAATGGTACACCATGGTCAAGACGTCCCGGGATGAAGGCCGAAGCTGGTCGGCGCCGGTCGAATTGGTTGCAGGAGACCGCGGAGGCCGGGGGCCGGTGCGCAACAAGCTGATCGTGCTTCAGGACGGAACTTGGCTTGCTCCCGCTTCGACGGAAGACGGCATTTGGCAGTCGTTCGCGGATCGGTCCGAGGACGAGGGGAAGAGCTGGACCAAGAGCGGAGACATTCGCATCGAGGAGCTGGACTACGGGAACATTCAGGAAGTGACGGACAGCGATATTCCGGTTTCCAAGCAATCGTTTATCGGCCGGGGCGTCATTCAACCTACGTTATGGGAATCGGAGCCCGGGAAGGTTCATATGCTGCTGCGCAGTACGGAAGGCTTCATCTATAGAAGTGATTCTGACGATGGCGGCCGTTCCTGGTGCGGCGCATACCCGACATCGCTTCCGAACAACAACAGCGGCATCGATGTGGTGAAGCTGGATAACGGTACGCTGGTACTCGCGTTTAACCCGGTCGGCGACAATTGGGGACCGAGGTCGCCCCTCGTGCTGCGCGCTTCCGAGGACAACGGTTTGACGTGGGGAAGCGAGTTTGTGTTGGAGAACGAGGCCGGGGAATATTCCTATCCCGCCATCATTGCCGAAGGAAACAACTTGTATATGACGTATACGTGGAAAAGAGAAAGTATAGCTTTTAGACAAATATCCGTGGGATGAAGCGGAATATAGATATGGAAACCTACTACGGATCGTGAGGGAGAACCGGATGATGAAACAAATTCCTGCGGGTGTGTGGCCTACAATGATCACCCCGTTCACAGAATCGAACGAGATTGATTATGACGCTTTGGAACGATTGATCGATTGGTATATCGGGCATGGCGTTGACGGATTGTTTGCGGTATGCCAGTCGAGTGAGATGTTCTTCTTAAGCAAGGAAGAGCGAGTGAAGCTTGCGGCATTCGTGAAGGAAAAGGCTGCGGGCCGAGTTCCTGTTATTGCATCGGGGCACATATCGGATAAGTACGAGGATCAGGTCGAGGAACTGAAGGCGCTGGCCGATACGGGAATCGATGCGCTTGTGTTAATTACAAACCGGCTGTCCTCGGAAGGAGAACCGGACGCGACCTGGAAGCGAAATTTGGAGAAGCTGCTGAAGGAGCTTCCGGAAGAAACACCGCTCGGATTCTACGAGTGTCCGTTCCCTTACAAAAAAATCATTTCCCCGGAAGCGCTGAAATGGTGCGCCGAAACCGGCCGTTTTCTGTTTCTGAAAGACACCAGCTGCGATGCCGAGAATATAAGATTGAAATTGGAAGCCGTTCAAGGGACCGGCTTGAATATATATAACGCGAACACGGCCACGCTGCTCGAGACGTTGAAGCTCGGCGTCACCGGGTACAGCGGCGTCATGGCCAACTTCCACCCGGAGCTGTATGTCTGGCTCATGCAAAACTGGCAGCAGAAGCCGGAGGAAGCGGATCATCTGAGCAATTTCGTAAGTATCGCTTCCTTCATCGAGAAACAATTGTATCCGGTTAACGCCAAATATTACTTGATGCTGGAAGGGGTTCTCTCCAACTATCATTGCCGCTCCAAGAACCATCTGGACTTTACGGCTACCAACCGGCTTGAGATCGAGCAGCTGCATCGCTTGTCCAAGACGGTTGCCAAGACATACGGAATTTAAAAATAAACGTTTGTTTAAAACCAAGGAGGAAAACCATGAACTCGTCCCGATTCGTAAACCGTTTGCAAGGAGATATGCCTAAGATCGGAATTCGCCCTATTATTGACGGCCGCCGAGGCGGTATCCGTGAATCGCTGGAAGAGCCGACGATGAATATGGCCATCGCTTGCGCCAAATTTTTGAGCGAAAATTTGCGTCATTCGAACGGGCTGCCGGTCGAATGCGTCATTGCCGATACGACGATTGGCGGCGTAGCGGAAGCGGCGAGAGCAGCCGAGAAATTCCGCAAGGAAGGCGTAGGCGTTACGATCTCGGTGACGCCGTCCTGGTGCTACCCGCTTGAGACGATCGATACGGATCCTTTCATGCCTAAAGCCATCTGGGGCTTTAACGGGACGGAAAGACCGGGTGCCGTATACTTGGCATCGGCGCTCGGGGCGCATAATCAGAAAGGGCTGCCGGCCTTCAGCATTTACGGCAAGGATGTTCAGGATATGGGCGACAGCTCGATTCCGGACGACGTTCAAGAGAAGCTGCTGCGCTTTGCCAAGGCGGGCCTTGCCGTCGCTACGATGCGGGGCAAGTCATATTTGGCGCTCGGCACTGTGTCCATGGGGATCGCAGGCTGCATCGTGGACGAATCGTTCTTCCAAGACTATTTGGGCATGCGCAATGAGTATGTGGATATGACGGAATTTGTCCGGCGGATGGAACGGGGAATTTACGATAAGGAAGAATTCGAACGCGCTTTGGCATGGACCAAAGAAAATTGTCATATCGGCGCAGATGTGAATCCTCCTGAGCTGAAGAGAACCGACGAACAGAAGGAGCAAGATCTGGAGACGGTTGTCAAAATGACGCTGATCGCCCGCGACCTGATGATCGGAAATCCGAAGCTCGCGGAGATGGGCTACGAGGAAGAGGCGCTCGGACATAACGCGATCGCCGCCGGTTTCCAAGGACAGCGCGCCTGGACCGATCACTTTCCGAACGGCGACTTTATGGAAGCGATATTGACCAGCTCGTTCGATTGGAACGGCATTCGCGAACCGTTCATAATGGCTACCGAGAACGATAACCTCAATGCGGTCACGATGCTCTTCGGTCACTTGTTGACGAACAGCGCGCAAATATTCGCCGATGTGCGTACGTATTGGAGTCCGGAAGCGGTCAAGCGCGTGACGGGACATGAGCTGACCGGGCCTGCTGCCGGCGGGATCATTCACTTGATCAACTCCGGACCTGCGGCATTGGATGCGACTGGCGAGCAAACAATCAACGGACAGCCGGCCATGAAGCCATTCTGGGACATTACGGACGAAGAAGTGAAGAAATGCCTGGATGCGACGAAGTGGTGTCCGGCGGTCGATTTCTTCCGCGGAGGCGGGTATTCGACAGACTTCACGACGCGTGGCGGCATGCCGATGACGATCGCACGGATTAATCTGATTAAAGGCGTCGGCCCGGTCCTGCAGCTTGCAGAGGGCTATTCGGTCGAGCTTCCCGAGGACGTTCACGATGTGCTTGACCAGCGCTCCAACCCGACTTGGCCGACGACCTGGTTCGTGCCGAAGCTTACCGGGGAAGGCGCATTCAAAGACGTCTATACGGTAATGAATAACTGGGGCTCGAATCATTGCGCCGTCAGCTACGGTCATGTCGGCGGAGATTTAATTACGTTAGCTTCGATGCTGCGGATTCCGGTGTGCATGCACAACGTTCCCGAAGATCAAATATTCCGTCCTGGCGCATGGTCGGCGTTCGGTGTGAATGAGCCGGTGGGAGCCGATTATCGGGCATGCTCGACTTTCGGCCCGTTGTACCGCTAGAACGGAGGAACATGCGATGGGAAAACGATATGCGATAGGAGTCGATTACGGGACGGAGTCCGGCAGAGCCGTCATCGTTGACGTCGACAACGGTGAGGAGCTTGCCATCCACGTGACGCCGTATCCTCACGGTGTGATCGATGAACGCTTGCCGGGGTCTGGAAAGCCGCTGGAGCCGAACTGGGCGCTTCAGCATCCGGACGATTACATGGAGGTCCTAAGACGGTCGGTTCCCGAGGTGCTGCGCATTTCGGGGGTTGATCCGGCGCAAGTGATCGGCCTCGGGATCGATTTTACGGCGTGCACCATGCTCCCTGTCGATAAGGACGGCAATCCTCTATGCGATCAAGAGGCTTACCGCGATGAGCCGCATGCGTATGTCAAGCTGTGGAAGCATCATGCGGCGCAGGACGAAGCCAACCGGATTAATGAAACGGCCGAGGCGCGGGGCGAGCTGTTCTTAAGCCGGTACGGCGGTAAAACCTCGTCGGAATGGATGGTCGCCAAAGCGTGGCAAATCATGAATGAGGCTCCTGAAGTGTATGAGGCGGCCGACCGGTTTATGGAGGCTGCGGACTGGACGGTTCTTCAACTAACCGGCAATCCGGTCCGCAGCAGCTGCGGCGCAGGCTACAAAGCATTCTGGCATAAAGCGGACGGCTATCCTTCGCCGGACTTCTTCAAAGCTTTGGATCCGAAGCTTGAACGATTCGTGGAAACGAAGCTGGCGGGCGACGTCGTGTCGCTTGGAACGAAAGCCGGCGAATTGACGGCGGAAGCGGCTGATATGCTGGGGCTGCGTGCCGGAACGGCAGTTGCCGCCAGCATCATCGACGCGCACGCGGGCGTTCCGGGTACCGGGGCCGTTCGCTCGGGTCAAATGGTCATGGCCATGGGCACCTCATTGTGTCATATGCTGCTGAGCGACAAAGAAATTCATGCCGAAGGCATCAGCGGTGTCGTGGAAGACGGCATCATTCCCGGGCTTTACGGGTATGAGGCGGGTCAGCCCGCGGTAGGGGATCTGTTCGGCTGGTTTGTTGACCACCAGGTGCCCGGCTACGTGCTGGAAGCGGCGGCAAGCGAAGGGCTCAGCGTTCACGGCTGGTTGGAACGACGGGCAGCGGAGCTGAAGCCCGGCGAGCACGGCTTGCTGGCGCTCGATTGGTGGAACGGCAACCGTTCCGTGCTGGTGGATGCCGATTTAAGCGGCATGATCGTCGGATTGACGCTCCAGACGAAGCCGGAGGAAATTTACCGTTCCTTATTGGAAGCAACCGCCTTCGGCACACGTAAGATTATCGATACGTTCGAGGCGGCGGGCGTCGAGGTGAACGAACTGTTCGCCTGCGGAGGCTTGCCGCAGCGCAACCGTCTGCTGATGCAAATTTATGCAGACGTGACCGGCCGTGAGATCAAGATTGCCGCGTCGACCCAAACCCCTGCGCTTGGGGCGGCGATGTTCGGAGCCGTGGCTGCGGGGGCCGAACGCGGCGGCTACGACAGTATAGCCGAGGCTGCTGCGAAGATGGCGCATGTACGTGAGGAAACGTATCTCCCGAATGCTGCGAACAAGGCTGTTTACGACGAGCTGTACGCGGCTTACAACCGGCTGCATGATCTATTTGGCCGGGGCGGCTGTCAAGTGATGAAAGAGCTTCTGAGCATCAAGCGACTGCAAAGTGAAGCGTAACGGATAGAGAAATAGAAGAAACGCCTTCATCAGAACCTTTACCGGGTTTGATGGAGGCGTTCATTGTTTTGAGGAAATCCTTTTTTTGACATGGGGAAAATTAATCGGTAACATGATTTTGAATAACGATAACCAACTGTTGGGCAAATAAGGAGGAATCGAGAAAATGGAAATTATATACCATGGACATTCTTGCGTTCAAATCGTAACCGGGGACAAATCGCTCATCATCGATCCGTTCCTGCGGGGCAACGCCCTGGCGGTAACCAAACCTGAGGACATTAAGACGGACGCGGTTCTTCTGACACATGCGCATATGGATCATATATTGGATGCGGAGCCGATCGCCAAAGCCAATGATGTGCCGGTCGTAGCCACGTTTGAGCTTGCAGCCTACATGTCCTGGAAGGGACTCCGGACGATTGGCATGAATACGGGGGGAACCGTCGATCTGGGTTTTGCGAAGGCAAAAATGATTCAAGCGTTCCATAGCTCGGGGATCGTGCTGGAGGACGAGCAGCGAATTGTGTACGGCGGCATGCCGGGCGGCTTTATCGTTACCGCGGAGGGCATTACCGTACTTCATGCGGGTGACACGGCGCTTTACGGCGATATGAAGATGATTGGAGACCGTCATTCGATTGACGTTGCCTTCATTCCCATGGGCGACCATTATACGATGGGACCTGAAGATGCCGTCCAAGCGGCGGAATGGTTCGGGGCCAAGCTGGTCGTACCGGTCCACTATGATACGTTCCCGGCTATTCGGCAGGACGCTGAAGCGTTCGTTCGCAGGCTGGAGGAAAAAGGTATACAAGGCCGGGTGCTCAAACCGGGCGAGCAAATGACGGTTAAATCGTAACCCTGTACGACTATCGGCTTTTCAAGAATCGGTACAAGGCAACTCGGCGTTCTAGGCGAATTTGCTTTGTCAAATATCAGGCACGAATGTATCTGTTTCGAAAGGGCTCCGTATAGGAGCCTTCTTTTTTTATGTGCCGGAGATGAACGGTACCGCTCAGGAGGAATATTGTCGAAATTTGTTTCAAAATGTAGTATATTGACGGAAAATAGATTGATAAGTATCCAATCATGGAATAAGATGAAGAGAAAAGTTGTGTAAGCGTTTGATTTTGGAACAAACCATTGTGGTGAAGATCGTGTTGTTTGGGAAATTAACGGATAAAGAAGGTGAACATGCTGGACGCTTTATTACGAACCTGCCGGTTGAATTCATTGATTATAGAATCGTTGTCCGAACCTGCCGTATTTATAAACAAACAGGGCGCTATTCATTTTGTAAATCAATCATGGATTAACTTTCCGATCCATAGCGGCGAGAAATTAGATGCCTATCTCGGTATACGTTATTTGAATTTATATGATGGCGACGACGATCTTAAGCAAGGGATCGCCCGTGTAATGTCTGCAGGTCTGCCGTCTTATAAACATGAGTTTGCTGTGCAAATCAATGAGGATAAACAATATTTTTTAATGAAGGCAACGCCTATCGAGGATCATGGAACCGGGATTTTGGGCGTTTTCATGATTTATTTTAATATTACAAATCAAAAAAAATTGGAGCAAACGTTAAGAAAAAAAGAAGAGCAATACCGGCTCATTGAAGAACACTCGCAAGATATGATCAAAATCACAGATATTCACGGCAAGATCGAGTATGTATCTCCATCCCATCAGCACCATACCGGACATTGTAACGATGAATTCGACATCTTCCATTACTTACACGAAGATGATGTAATTAAATTGAAAGAAACGTATCGAGAGATGATACAAACGAAAGACTCGTATGTGCTGGAAATTCGGAACAAGATCAGGAACGGTCAATGGGTCTGGTATGAAGCCGCATGTTCCCCGATCTTGTCGGACGAAGGCGAAGTCCATCAGATTTTAATCGTTTCGAGGGATATCACCGTTAGAAAACAAACCATGCAAGAATTGGAATTTATGGCGTATCACGATTATTTAACAGGGCTTTATAACCGCCGGAAGATCAAACTCATTTTGGATGAGACGCTGGAGGAGGCGGTTCGCCAAAATGAAGATTTTGCTTTGCTGATTATGGACATCGACCAATTTAAAACCATCAATGACACGTATGGCCATGATGTAGGCGACATGGTTTTGAAGGAGTTTTCCAATCGCTTGCTGAACTGCAAGCGGGAAGGTGACTTTGTAGGCCGATTAAGCGGAGACGAATTTACCGTTATCATGAAAAACATTCATGGCAAACAGGAAATAACCGCTTTTATACACCTGTTCCTGCAATCGCTGGGGGACCCCTTTCCTGTGCCGGATTTAAATGACGGCATCATCGTAAATTCAAGTATAGGGTACTCTATATATTCGGAGCATGGAACCAACATGATGAAGCTTTTTAAACATGCGGATACTGCGTTGTACAAGGCAAAGAAGAAAAGTAAAAAGGGCAGAGGCAAGTCTGCCTTGCTCATTAGACAAATATGAGCTGGTTGCATCGGCAAGTGTCGGTATAAGCAGTTACCCCCGAGGATGCTCCCATTCTTAAAGATCTGATGAAAAACGCCGCCATCGCCATGTATGATCCTGAGTTTTGTAGAAGCACAAGGGGATTCGTTTAATTACGGTTCCCTTTTTGTCTTGGTTTTCAAAATGAAAGTAGACAGTTGACACTTTGAACTGTTACAAATATAATGACAGTAGCGAACTGTTACTAAAACGATCTCAGATAGGTTGGCTTAGTAAAAAGAAAGAGGTGACCGGGTATGAATCCAGCAAACGATGCGTTGATTAGAGAAGGCGATTGGGTAAGCGGCACATCCGTTAAGGATGAAAAATTTATCGGATACGTCGAGTCGATGAACGAAAATGGCGAACTGAAGGTTGTGGTGACACAATGCGACCTTCAGGAAACGGTGGGTACGACCATCGAAACCAAGCTTGCCAGAGTAAAGAAGTTGCCGGCCTACACACCGTCAGCTCCGGAAGAAGTGCGCAGTTTGATTGAACTTGCTCTGATGACGCATGATAAAGAATGGTTCGAAGAACTGAGAGCCAGGCAGTCTGCAGCCTCCGCAACCGGATCGGCTGGCCGGCAGCACACCCATCATGCGCCTGCTTCAAGGCTGTTTGGAACGGCTCCAAAAAATCGGAGCGGGTCCTGATGAAATGCTAAAAAGCATGAAACCAGAACAAACTAGTTACAGATATTGTTTATAAATTGGGGAGGAATCATACCTTTGGACACAAAATACAAGCCTTTATTCGAAATTTTCAAGTTTAAAAGCGGCATTCAACTGAAAAATCGCATCGTGATGGCGCCAATGACCAACTTCTCATCGCACGAGGATGGCACAGTCAGCGACGCGGAAGTCAGCTACTATGCCCGCCGGTCGAACGGGGTCGGCATGGTGATTACCGCCTGCACCTATGTAACCCCCAACGGCAAAGGATTTCAAGGTGAGTTTGCCGGCGACCGCGACGAGATGATTCCAAGTTTACGTCGTCTGGCTGAAACGATTAAGGAACAAGGTGCCAAGGCTGTCCTGCAAATTTTTCACGGCGGCCGGATGTGTCCCCCGGAACTGGTTGACGGCGATGTCGTAAGCGCCAGTGCCGTTGCTTCGGAACAGGAAGGAAGCGTCGTGCCGAGAGCTTTGTCTGATTCGGAGATCGAGGCGATTGTTCGCGATTTTGGAGAAGCTACCCGCCGGGCTATCGAAGCCGGATACGATGGCGTCGAAATTCATGGAGCCAACGGTTACTTGATCCAACAGTTTTTCTCCCCGCATTCCAACCGCCGCGAAGACCGCTGGGGAGGAAGCTTGGAGAAGCGCATGACCTTCCCGTTAGCTGTTGTGGAGGAAGTGAAGCGGGTTGTGGCCAAGCACGCGAAGCAACCGTTTCTGGTGGGCTACCGCTTTTCCCCGGAAGAAGCGGAAACTCCCGGGATCACGATGGAGGATACGCTGCAATTGGTCGATGCGTTAGCGGACCGGGATCTCGACTACATCCATGTATCGTTAATGGATTTCTGGTCCAAACCTAGACGTGGCGCAGACGAAAGCAAGTCTCGGATCGAATGGATCCGCGAGCGTGCCGGTAACCGTGTGCCTGTCATCGGCGTAGGCTCGCTTCACAGTGCGGATGATGCGCTGAAAGCTTTGCAAACGGGAATTCCGCTCATTGCTCTGGGCCGCGAGCTCATTATCGAGCCCGATTGGGTTGTGAAAGTAGCCGAAGGCCGGGAGTCGGATATCCAAACTACCTTAACGAAAGACGATCAGGAGCGTCTGGTCATCCCGGATCCGCTGTGGCAGGCCATCATGCATACGCCGGGCTGGTTTCCGGTCGTTTAACCCCTGACCGCTTTAAGCCATTGAAGACAGGCAGTCCCTTGCGAACGGCCTGTCGCGCACTAGCGTTTCGAACGGAACGCAAACAGCCCCGCTACCTGCAACGGTAACGGAGCTGTTTTTTTATATAGGATCAATCATAGCCGTTCTTATTTTTTTACCTGGCAAAAATGTGCTTGCCGATTTTTACGGTTTGCGGGCGGGACCAAATCCATGCGCTGGTCGCCGTATCCGGATTGAAATAATAAAGCGAATTGTTTGTAGGGTCCCAGCCGCGAACAGCGTCCTGTGCCGCCAAATAAGCGGTTTTGTTAGGCGTTAACCAATATTGGCCGTCATCGACTGCTGTGAACGCTCCCGGCTGAAACACGACATCGCGGATATTGTCCGGGAATTGGGCGGATTGAATCCGGTTCATGACTACAGCCCCAACGGCAACTTGTCCTTTATAAGGTTCTCCGCGGGCCTCGCTATTAATAATTTTGGCCATAACGTCCAGTTCGCTTCGGTTCAGCGAATACTTTTTTAAGGCTTTCCAGGTATTTGGGCCAACGACGCCGTCTGGCGCCAAGCCGTAATCTTTTTGGAATTTACGAACCGCCGTTAAGGTTTGGGTTCCGAACTGTCCATCTAACGCCGTTTGATAATATCCTAATGTTTTTAAACGGAACTGTAAGTCCCACACATCCCCGTTTGACGTCCCTTTGGTTAATACCGCAGGCTTCGTTGCCGCCTGGGCGTGCCCTTCATGAAATGTGCCGGCACTTATGAGCAGTACCGCGACAAGAAAGGCGAATGCTTTCATTCGCATCATGGATGATCCTCCCCTTTCCTTCACCCATTATAAATTAATAAAATTTGTGTTCAATACATAAATGATGGAAATCAGTCGTCCGGCCTTGCTGCTGCTGATGTTTCGCAACCTCGTTACCGTAATCGGAAAGCGTAACAAAAGCGGATCGTTCATCATACTTGTAATGTATTCGGAGCAGTTCCTGCAAGGCTGCGGAAGGAGGAATCTCGGTGGGCGCTATTGTGGCAATTGTCGGAGAAGGGCTGCTGGCGGACTTCGTGTGCGAAGCCTTGTCCGGCCCGCACCAAGTCTTTCGTCAGACGGATTTCAAGGCAATTGTACCGGAAGCGGCGGAATTGGTGCTGGTGCTGCAGGATGATTGGAACGCTTCCGTCAATCAGGAAGCGGAAGCGGCACTGCAGCCCAGCGGCAAGATTTGGCTTAGCGGCTTCGCTTCATCGGACGAGGGCGTAGTCGGACCACTGGTTCGACCGGGTACGCCGGGATGCTCCCAGTGTGCGGACATGCGCCGGCAAATGGCGGGACGCGGTCAGGAGATGTCGGAGCTGCAGATGATGCTGCTGGTGAACGGGGGAATGCCGCGTCAGCGGCGGGCGTCCCGAACAGCGCTTTGGCAGCTGAGCCGCCTGCTTGCAGCGGAGGCCCGGAGGGTGCTGCAGGGCGGCCGGGCCCGCTCGGAAGGACGGGTCTATCTCATGAACATGAACACGCTGGAGAGCTCGCTTCACTTCTTTCTGCCCGACCCGTTGTGTCCGGTTTGTGGGCGGATACCCGACGATACACCGGCGGCATCCCGAATTTCGCTGCAGCCTAATCCTAAGATCAGCGCCTCCAGTTATCGCTGCCGTCCGCTGGACGACCTGAAGAAAGTTCTCGTTAAAGACTATCTGGATGACCGGACCGGTCTTCTGAAAGGGAAGAGGATTGATCTCGTGTCGCCGTTTGCCAATGTTTGCGTGAGCTTGCCGTTGTTCGCGCAAGATGAGATAACGGCCGGCCGAACGCATTCGTATGTGGAAAGCGAGCTGACTGCTATATTAGAGGGCTTGGAACGAAACTGCGGGATGGCTCCCCGCGGCAAGCGGACCGTGATGAATGACAGCTACCGCCATGTGGCGGAGCAAGCGCTCAATCCGGTCACGGTAGGGGTATATACGAAGGAACAGTATGCGCAGCCCGATTTTCCGTTCCAGCCGTTTGATCCGGACCGGCCCATCGATTGGGTTTGGGGCTATTCGTTCCTGCGGGAACGTCCGATTCTGGTTCCGGAGCTGCTTGCCTATTACAGCGTAGGTTTTGGGGAAGGGTTTGTGAACGAAGCATCCAGCGGTTGCGCGCTGGGTGGAAGTTTGGAAGAGGCCGTGTTATACGGCATATTGGAAGTGGTGGAACGCGACTCGTTTCTGATGACCTGGTACGCGCAGCTGCCTGTACCGCGCCTGGATCCTTATTCAGCGGGCGATCGGCAATTGCGGCTGATGGTCGACCGTCTGCAGGCGGTGACCGGGTATAAGCTGCATTTGTTTAACACAACGATGGAGAATGGAATTCCGAGCGTAGTGGCCATCGCCAAAAACAGCAAACCGGCGGGAGTGAATCTCATCTGCGCGGCCGGGGCTCATTTGGACCCGGTAAGAGCCGCGAAGAGTGCGATTCATGAGCTGGCCGGCATCCTGCCGATGCTAGGCGAGAAATTGGAGACAAACCGGGAAGATTATGTACCTATGCTGCACGATGCGTCCCTGGTGCGGCAGATGGAAGACCATTCCATGCTGTACAGCTTGCCTGAAGCCGAGGAGCGCCTGCATTTTTTACTGGATGGCAGCCGCCCTCTGCGCACGTTTGATGAGGAGTTCAAGCTGAAAGACAGGCGTGCGGATTTGACCGATGATCTGAAGGACGTCATTCAGACGTTCGGCCGGTTGAACCTCGAGGTGATTGTCATCGACCAGTCCACGCCGGAAACGTTACGAAACGGATTATATTGTGTCAAGGTGCTGATTCCGGGGATGCTGCCGATGACGTTCGGGCATCACCTGACCCGCTTGGCGGGACTGGAAAGAGTACTGACCGTACCGGCAGAGCTGGGGTTTAGGAAGCAGCGTTTGGCTATCGATCAGCTGAACCCGCATCCGCACCCGTTTCCCTAACCTGAAAGGCTTGGCAGGTGAAGAAAGGATCTTGCCGTCAACAAGATCCTTTCTTCGGATCGATTATAAGAGCCAGCCGCGAAGAACAATAACAAGCAGAATGAACAGAACAAGGATGACGCCCGTGCTAGTGAACCCTCCGCAAGAACCGCCGCCTAAAAATCCCATAGATAACGCCTCCTTTCCTTAGGAAGTGGTATATTGTATGGCGGGAGGCGTGCTCTTTTCTTGGACTCCGTGTAAAATGTGTCCGGGAAATCTTGATCCCGGCTTTGATTCGTTGGCGGCAAAGGGGCGGCCGCATATGCAAACACTCCCATTATTGCGTAAGATAGTACATCACAATAAGAGAGGGAGGAACGGCATGTTCGTATATGCGGCATTAGGCGATTCCATTACGTTTGGTCAAAATGCAAGTTCCGTCGAGCGAATGTATCCCAGCCTGATCATTTCCATGCTGCGTTCCAAAGGCATACAAGCCAAACGAATCGTGCTCGCTCGTCCGGGATGGACAAGCGCGGATCTGGTAGATGCATTGGATACGGATCCTTATCCGTTTCGTTTCGTCGATACGGTGACGGTATGGATCGGCGGGGTTGATCTCATTAGCGGCGGCTTGCAAATGCTTCAAGGCTCCGGCAAGTCTGGTTTGGAAGCGATGATTCGCCAATATGAAAGAAGACTCGGTGCCATACTCCGCCACATCCGCACGGCCGGATCGTGCGACGTGGTCTGCTGCACCCAGTATAACCCGTTTCCGAACAGTCCGATCGCCGTGACCGGCATAGGCTTGTTGAATCAGGTCATCAGCGGAACGGCTGCCCGAACCGGCTGCAGCGTTGCCCGTGTGGATCAATGGTTCTCCGGTAACGAGCCGCGTTTGATTGACGGCTACCGGAGCGGCAGCGTCGAGGAGGTTCCCCGCGGAATCACAGCGGTGCATCCGAACGATAACGGGCACAGCGTCATCGCGGCAGGCCTTTTACCCATCGTTTATTCGGGCCGGAAGCGTTAAAAGCCGAAGAACTAGGGGGATTTATATGGCCCGGGGCAACTCCGATGCGCCAC
Organism: Paenibacillus sp. JCM 9796; assembly: GCF_055379675.1. Taxonomy (NCBI): domain Bacteria; kingdom Bacillati; phylum Bacillota; class Bacilli; order Caryophanales; family Paenibacillaceae; genus Paenibacillus; species Paenibacillus sp. JCM 9796. Next base: position 638,022 of record NZ_AP043723.1, on the reverse strand, counting down.
CCGGCAAACGACCGGCTCAGCGCGTGTTAAATGCCTATTGCCGGCCTCCTAACCGCTGTATTTTTTCCTGTAATGGCTTAAGGCCAGAAGCGGCCAAATATACCGATAGCTGTGGTAATGCATATAAAATGCACCCGGAAGGCCCGCCCCGGTAGGATAAGCGGCGGCCCAACCGTCCTCGCTCAATAGGGCGAGGAGCCTTTGCATGCCTTTCTCCACTTCGGGAACCGGCTTCGGATGAAAGGCGATCAGGGCGTCCAGCGCCCATGCGGTTTGCGACGGCGTACTGGCCCCGAGCGGCACATACCGCATAAGCCGATCGCTTCTGCAGGATTCTCCCCAGCCGCCGTCGGGATTCTGGATGCTGCTTAGCCAGCTGACGCCTCTTTGCACAGCGGGATGGCCCGTGTCTACCCCCGCCGAGATCATTCCCGTCATCGCGGCCCATGTGCCATATATATAGCAAATCCCCCAACGTCCGTACCACGAGCCGTCCTCTTCCTGATGATCGATCAGCCAATCCGTTCCGCGGCGAACGAAAGGGTGCTTTAGGCCGAGCCCCGCCGTATTCCCCAAAAATTCCAAGGTTCGTCCCGTCAAATCGGCTGACGAAGGGTCGATAGCCGCCGCTTGGGCTCCGTCGATCGGGAGCCAAGCGAGCAGCTTGTTATCCGTGTCTCGTTCGAATGCGGGCCATCCTCCATCGCGATTTTGCATCGACAACAGCCAATTCAGTCCGCGGTTCCATGCATCCCGGCTGGGGGGATCGCTCTGCGCCAACCGCTTGATCGCTCTTAACGCTGCTGTCGTATCGTCCACATCGGGATTGATCGTATTGGAGTCCGAAAACCCCCAACCACCCGGTACGGGATTCCGGTTATGGAGGCTCCAATCGCCCAAAGTCCGCTGTTGCTTGGAAACGATATAAGAGGCGGCGCTCCGGATCGCCTTGCTTTCGGGGGCAACCCCGGCTTCCTGCAGCGCGTGGGACAGTAATGCGGTATCCCAGACGGCCGATGGCGAGTTTTGCAGAAACATCTTCCCGTCCGAGCTGCAGACCATGGCCGTTAAGCCCCGAACCGCACGGGTAATGACCGGATGCTGCTTGTCATAGCCGAGCGCGAGCAGTGCGAAGATCATCAGAAATGTGCAGCTTGCATAGCTGTAGAGCGTTCCGTCCGGCTCGATCCTCTCCAGCATGTATTGCTCCGCCCGTTTGGCAGCGGCCATATGCAGCTTGCCAGGGATGCCGACGAGCTTCCCCAGGCCCGCCCTGATTTCATCAAGCAAGGCTTGAAAGCCGTCTGCGGGCTGTCGTTGACCGGCCGGGCCCGACGGGTCCAGGCTGCCTGACCGGGCGGCCGACAAGTCGGACAAGTCGGACAAATCGGGGGAGGCTTGCGTTTTCATAGCGAATCGGCGATCGGCCATGAGAAGAATGGGAGCAAGATGCACTCTCGCATAAGCGGAAAAATCGAAAAAGTTAAGCGGGAAAGACGGAGGGAGCAGCAAAAATTCAAGAGGAATGAAGAGTGAAGCCGGCCATGGATATTGACCGGTGGCCGCGAGCAGCACGATGGTCAGCAGGCTGTCGATGCTGCGGACCCCGCCTTTTGACAAGATGTACTGCTTGGCTTTCCTCATCGACTCGTCCGATGTGGCACTGTATCCCGAATACAAAAGCGCATAGTAAGCTTCCACCGTGGCGGACAAGTTCCCTTCCTCTTCATCGTGAAACAATTTCCAGGAACCGTCGGCTTGCTGGGCAGCTGCAATCCGGTCGTGCAGATGCCGGATCAGGCTTTCGTCGGGCTCCTGCAAGGTTCGCAGGACAATGATCATATAGGCATCTGTTACCGTTCCGTTCTCAAAGCAAAAGCGCCATGACCCGTCTTCCTTCTGCAGCCGCAAAAGCTCTTCCGTCAGGCGCTGGATTTCCGAGTTTGTCTCGCTCATCGTATCCATCCGAGCATCCACCCTCCCTTGTCCCCTCGTTCCCCTTGAACCAATCGCGCCAATCAGCATCGCATACGTTCGCAGTTGATCGTCTTCTCCATTATATGAAAGGTGATGCGGATAACATGCGATTCCGATTTTCTTCGTCGTTTCCGGTAGAAACTGGTAGGCTGGTGTTTACACTAGCTTTACAAGAGGTTAAATAATCAGAAAGTCGATTCATCCAAGAGGGGGGGATCCGGTTGATCAGTTTTCATCAGGTTCAGAAGCATTACGGCAGCTTTCACGTCTTAAAGGATATTAATCTGCGCGTCAACCTAGGGGAAGTCGTGGTCGTCATCGGTCCCTCGGGCTCCGGCAAAAGCACATTGGTTCGATGCATCAACCAGTTGGAGAAGATTACGAGCGGCGACCTGATTGTCGATAACGTGAAAGTGAACGACAGGGGCACCGACTTGAACAAGCTGCGCCGGGAGATCGGCATGGTGTTTCAACACTTTAATTTGTACCCGCACAAAACGGTTCTGCAGAACATTACGCTGGCACCCGTCAAGGTGCTTGGGGTATCGGAGACCGAAGCGAAAGAAACGGCGATGTTCTATCTGCAGAAGGTCGGCATCGCCGAGAAGGCCGGCAGTTATCCGGCGCAGCTGTCGGGCGGCCAGCAGCAGCGGGTGGCGATCGCCCGGGGACTGGCGATGAAGCCGAAGATCATGCTGTTCGACGAGCCCACCTCGGCACTCGATCCCGAGACGATCGGAGAAGTGCTCGATATTATGAAGACGCTGGCCAAGGAAGGGATGACCATGGTTGTCGTGACGCATGAAATGGGCTTTGCCCGCGAAGTGGCCGACCGCATCGTCTTCATGGATCAAGGGCGAATTTTGGAGGAAGCGCATCCGCGCGATTTCTTCTCCCAACCTCGGGAAGAACGGGCGCGTTTATTTCTTAGCCGTATCCTCAATCACTAATTTCATGAGAAAAGGGTGGATGAACGATGAAAAAAACGTGGAAAAGCATGGTAGGTCTCAGTTTGGCTGTTGTCTTAAGCGCGACGGCATTAGCCGCATGTACGCGGGTGGAGCCGGCGCCAAGCGCGAAACCGGAAGACAAAGCGCAGGTTACCCCTGCGGCAGGCACGCTCGCTGAAATGAAGAAGCGCGACAAATTCGTCGTCGGGGTCAAGTACGATCTGAATTTGTTCGGGCTGAAGGATCCGGGCACCGGCAAGGTCGAAGGCTTCGATATCGACATCGCCAAGGCGATCGCGAAGAAGGTGCTCGGCGACGAGAACAAAATCGAGCTGAAGGAAGTAACGTCCAAGACGCGGATTCCGATGCTGCGCAACGGCGAGATCGATGCGATTATCGCGACGATGACGGTTACGGAAGAGCGCAAGCAAGAGGTCGACTTCTCCGACATTTACTTCATGGCCGGCCAGTCGTTCCTCGTGAAGAAGGACAGCCCGATCAACGGAATCGCCGATATCAAGAAAGGCACGAAGGTTGTGACGGCTAAAGGCTCGACATCCGCTGTGAATGTTCGCGCCAAGGCGCCTGACGCCACGGTGCTTGAGTTCGAAAACTATGCGGAAGCGTTCACGGCGCTCAAGGCCGGGCAAGGCGACGCGCTGACGACCGATAACGCGCTGCTCTACGGGATGGCCAAGCAAGATCCGAACTACCGCGTCACGGAAGGCGCATTTACCGAAGAACCGTATGGCATTGCAATCAAGAAAGGCGATCAGGAGTTCGTCACGCTCGTCAACGATACGTTGAAAGAGCTGAAGAATAACGGCGAATACGACAAGATCTATGAGAAATGGATCGGATCGAAGCCTGCGAAATAATGTAAAGATGTGATGCAGAAGGAGAAGGGAGCTTGACGAATGCTTGATCTTACCGTGCTGACAGAGCATTGGGGGATGTACGCGGAAGGGTTCGGCAACACGGTCAAGGCAAGCGTCTTGGCGCTGATCGGCAGCTTCGTTCTCGGAACGGTGTTCGCCGTATTCCGCATAGCGCCTTACCGTGTGTTGAATTGGGCGGGTACCGCTTATGTGGAATTTGTTCGAAACATCCCGCTCATTCTCGTCGTATTCGTATTCTTCGTCGGCTTGCCCGCCGTAGGCGTCCGGCTTGATTCGTTCACAGCCGGAACGCTTGGGCTTACCGTATACACGGCGGCCTTCATCGCCGAGACGGTTCGCGCGGGGATTCTCTCCGTGTCCAAAGGCCAGATGGAAGCGGCCCGATCGTCGGGCCTGACGTACATCCAAGCGATGCTTCATGTCATTTTGCCGCAGGCCATCAAAATCGTGATTCCTCCGATCGGCAACCAGTTTATTAACCTGGTGAAGAACTCCTCGATTCTCGGCGTCATCGCCGGTCTCGACTTGATGTACTTCGGCGATCTTATCTCTACAAGGACGTTCATTACGTTTGACGTCTACATCATTGTCGGCTTATTCTATCTCGTTCTAACCGTTCCGCTCAGCCTGATGGTCGGGTACCTGGAGCGGCGTTTAGAGACGAACCGCTAAGGGGGGAGATCCATGGATTTTACAGGAGCGTACTCTCCCGAGCATCTGTCGTTCTTGCTCCAAGGATTTGGGGTCACGCTGGAAGTAGCCTTCTACTCGATCGTGCTTAGTTTTATCGTCGGGACCGTGCTCGGCGTTGTGCGTTACGCCAAAATTCCCGTCCTCTCGCAGGCGGTGGTATTGGCTGTGGAAACCGTACGGAACCTGCCGCTGCTGTTGATCATCTTCTTCACGTACTTCGCATTGCCGGAAATCGGCTTTAAGCTGGATAAGATGTTCGCCGCCGTGCTGGCCCTCGTTATTTTCGAGTCGGCGATGATCTCCGAGATCGTGCGAAGCGGGCTGAAGTCGGTCGAGAAGGGGCAGATCGAAGCGGCCCGGTCGTCGGGGCTGAACAATGTCCAGACGCTGTGGCATATCGTACTGCCGCAAGCGCTGCGGCGCATGGTGCCGCCGATCGTCAGCCAGTTCATCTCCTTGCTCAAGGACACCTCGCTGGCGGTCGTCATTGCCCTGCCGGAACTGATGAACCATGCGCAAATCATTAACGGCCGCAATGTAAACTATGTGATTCCGATCTTTGTATGCGTAGCGGTCATGTATTTTGCCGTTAACTATGCTTTGTCGGTGCTGTCCAGGCGGCTCGAGCGACGCGTTTCCTGAATTTCATTGGTGTTAAAGATCGCCATTTCTTGGTAATATAGGAATGGGGGTCTTATTTTTTATCGAAAAGAGGGAGCATGTGCGCGAGCGACTTGCCATCTTAACCATCATTATGTTCGCGACGGCGTTCTTCGGGGAAATGAAAGTAAATCCGTTCGGAGGCTCGTTCCGGTTCTCGTTAGGCATCGCCGCCTTCTTCTTCGGCTTACTGTGGTTTCGTTCCGTTCCCGTTATCCCCACCGGCTTGCTGACCGGCGCGTTCATCTTGTGCTTTCGTCTCAGTTTCGATCAATTTTTTTACGGTATCGCCTATACGGACAGTTTACAAGCCCACTTGCCGTCGGCCGTTTATTACGTCAGTTTTACGCTGTTGATCCATATGAGCCGGGCGCGACGGCACCTGGAATTTCCGTTTCGGGTCGGGTTAATCGGCACGGCGGTCGATTTTACTTCCAACATGGTCGAACTGCTGGTCCGCTACTCGCTGGGCGATCATATCTCGCCGACCTGGCAAAGCATCTCGCTTCTGCTGCTCTTCGCGTCCCTGCGCAGCATGTTCGTTGTAGGGCTGTATAACAATTTCTCCATTCGCCAATTGCGCGCCGTAGGCAAGGTTCGTCAGCAGGAATTGGAACGGCTTCGGATGATTAATACGAATCTCTATGAAGAAACCTTTTATTTGCGCAAATCGATGGCCCACCTCGAGGAAATTACGCGTAAAAGCTATCAGTTGTATAAGCGGTTGTGCGAGACGGATCATCAGGACGCTTCTACAGCCCTGCACGTTACGGAAAATGTGCATGAAGTCAAGAAAGACTCGCAGCGGATCTTGGCAGGCTTATCCAAGCTGATGCATCAAGAGGAGCTGGCTTCCCGAATCACCGTCATGGAACTGTGCGGCCTGGTCATTCGCACGAATCGGAAGTATGCGGAAATGTTAGGCAAGCCGATCGCTTTTCATGAATCGTGCGGCATTCCATTGGTCACGTCGCAAATTTACGCGCTGCTGTCGGTATTGAACAATCTGGTCGCCAACGCCGTGGAGGCTATCGGGCATGCGGGCCGGATCGAGCTTGCGGTTCATGTGGACGGGCGGGATCTCATATTTCTCGTTGCCGATACCGGTCCCGGCATCCCGCAGGAGGAGCAGGAATGGGTGTTTCAATCCGGATACACGACGAAATACGATACGGAAGGGAATGCCTCGACGGGAATCGGGCTGACGCATGCGCTCGGGATTGTACATAGCTTGAACGGAACGCTAAGGCTGCTCCCGAGCTCCAGAGGGACGCGTTTCGAGGTAAGGATTCCTATCGATCAATTGCTCAGTAAGGAGGTGGTCGCATGCTCCGTTTCTACCTGATTGAAGACGATGCGGTTGTACGAAGAATGCTCGAGCGCATCATTAACGAAAGCGGGCTGGGAGAGATTGCGGGTCAGGCGGAGGATGGTCTTCACGTTTCGGCGGATCAGCTATACGGGATAGATGTCGTCCTGATCGATCTGCTGCTCCCAGGACTGGACGGCATTCGAACGATCCGGAAATTGCAGTCGGGGGGATTTGCCGGCCGGTTTATTATGATTTCCCAGGTGGAAAACAAAGAAATGATCGGGGAGGCTTACCAGCAGGGCATCGATACGTTCATCCAGAAGCCGATCAACCGCCTGGAAGTGCTGTCGGTCTTGAAGCGGGTGGCCAATCATATTACGCTCGCGGTATCGCTCCATTCGATACGCAAGTCGCTGCAGCTGCTGGATGAGAAGGGCAAAGAACAGACGGAGCCCGGAGGCGGCAGGAGCGAATCGGGCCTCGGCTACGGCACCTACGAGCAAAACAAGCTTGAGCAGAAGGTTCGTCAGATGCTGCTGCAGCTCGGCATCGCCGGGGAAGCCGGGGCCCCGGACCTGCTGCTGATGATGCAGTGGCTGCATCAGGACGAACGGGGGGAGGAGCTGCTGTTCGAGCTGCAGCTCAAGGAAATTTACATCCAGGTGCTGCACAAACTGCACGGTCACAAGGAAGACGACCCGGTCGTGCAGCGCGAGGTGCGCGCGATGGAGCAGCGAATTCGCCGCATGGTGCTGCAAGCCTTCACGCATCTGTCGTCGATGGGGCTGGCGGATTATGCGAATCCGACCTTCGAGCATTTTGCGCCTCGGCTGTTCGATTTCCAGGAGATCCGCTTACGCATGCATGAGCTGGAAGCCGATGTGAAATCAACGAAATGCCGGATCAACGTCAGAAAGTTTTTGTCGGTTTTCTACATGGAGGCGCTCGGATAAAGCAAGTCGAAACGAACAGCAATTCTACACAAGCCGGACGTAAAAGCTTCACGCGAAGACAGGTTGAGTATGTTATAGGTGATTAATAGCAAAGCCACACCCGTATACGCTGCGTATACGGTTTTTTTCAGTTGAACCAGAGGCCGAACCTCGCTCCAGAGAAGCAATGCGGTCATAGCGCATACCCCGTGAGCAGCAGCGGGAAAAAACTTCAGATGAAAATATAATATATAACACAGTTTATTTTAATAAAACAGTATTGAACATAAATAATTATTGTTATATATTTATATAAATTAAATTAAATGTTTTATAACATTAATACGGGAGGTTGTTTCCATGGAAAGATCAGGATGTCAAGGCAGTGAAGAACTGGAGAACCTGGCGTCGCACGGAAGTCCGAACGCGCTTCAAGCAGATTGCACCTGTGAGGAAACGGTTTTTTACCCGCTTTCCCCGGTTTTTTTAACCATGTATCATTCTTTGCTGCTGGAGGCCGGGTGAGGTTGTCCGTCTTACGAAACCGCACGCCGCATGACCTGGAACGTGGTGGATGATCAAAGAATAGCCCGTTTGCTTTCCTCAAGGAAAGCAAACGGGCTATTCGTGCGATACGCTTGATGGACAAAAGACAGGATGTAAAGTTAATTGTTATAAAACAGATTAATAATAAAAAAACAGTATTGCACATTGGTAAGTATTGTGATATAAAATATATATGAAATTCAAAACTGTATTAATACATTGGAGGAGGGGAGAACGACAATGGACTGTCCGAGATGTCACGGTAACGGAGAATTGGAGAGCAGCGCCGGGAGTGGAGCTTCAGGTTTGAATGAAGAGAAACATTACGGAGCGGACCGGGAGCGGGGAGCTTGGCCTGCCACCTGCCCCACCTGCGAAGGCAGCGGTTATTTAGAGGAATCGATGTAACTACAATATTAAAGGAGATTGATAACGATGAGTGATCGACAACAACAACAGGAACAATTGCAGGCAAGCTGGAGCTCCAAACGGTATGAAGGGATTACACGGCCTTATTCGGTTGAAGATGTGCTTCGTCTTCGCGGTTCTGTCTTGATTGAGCATACGTTGGCGGCTCGGGGGGCCAAGAAGTTTTGGGAGCTGGTCAACTCGGAAGATTTCGTTCCTGCTCTCGGTGCGCTCACGGGCAACCAAGCCGTGCAGCAAGCGAAAGCCGGACTTAAGGCGGTTTATTTGAGCGGTTGGCAGGTAGCTGCCGATGCGAATTTGTCCGGTCACATGTACCCAGATCAAAGCTTGTATCCGGCTAACAGCGTTCCGCAAGTCGTGAAGCGCATCAATCAAGCGCTGCAGCGGGCCGACCAGATTCAACATTCCGAAGGCCAAAGCAGCATCGACTTCTTTCTGCCGATCGTGGCGGACGCCGAGGCCGGCTTCGGCGGACCGCTCAACGTGTTCGAGCTGATGAAGGGAATGATCGAAGCGGGGGCGTCGGCCGTTCATTTCGAGGATCAGTTATCCTCGGAGAAGAAATGCGGCCACTTGGGCGGTAAAGTGCTGCTGCCGACGCAGCAGGCCGTTCGAAACCTGATCGCCGCACGGCTGGCAGCCGACGTCCTGGGCGTAGAAACGGTATTGATCGCCAGAACGGATGCGAATGCCGCTCGCCTGTTGACAAGCGATATCGATGAGAACGATCGTCCTTTCCTGACAGGCGAGCGTTCTCCGGAAGGCTTCTACTATGTAAACGACGGCTTGGACCAAGCCATTTCCCGCGGTCTTGCCTATGCGCCTTACGCCGACATGATCTGGTGCGAGACGTCCGAGCCGAATCTGGAGGAAGCGCGCCGGTTTGCCGAGGCGATTCATGCGAAATTTCCAGGCAAATTACTCGCTTACAACTGCTCCCCGTCCTTCAACTGGAAGAAGAAGCTCGATGATGCCACGACGGCCAGGTTCCAACGTGAGTTAGGGAAAATGGGCTATAAGTTCCAGTTCGTAACGCTGGCCGGCTTCCACGCCCTGAATCACAGCATGTTTGAGCTGGCGTACGACTATAAGGATCGCGGAATGGCTGCATACTCCGAGTTTCAGCAAGCCGAATTTTCCAGCGAGGCTCGCGGGTATGAAGCGACCCGTCACCAGCGCGAAGTAGGAACGGGTTACTTCGACGAGGTGTCGCAAGTGATTGCGGGCGGTACCTCGTCTACCACAGCGCTTGAAGGCTCGACCGAGCAAGAGCAGTTTACCCATTGAGGACAGTCGACCCAAGAAGGAGAGGAATCGGATGGCCGGTAAGACGCTGCCGACAGGCATACAAATAACGGGCGAGGTTTCCAGCCCTGAACGGGAACATATCCTTTCGGCGGAAGCGCTTGAGTTCGTGGCCGAATTGGAACGCAAGTTCGGCGTGAGGCGGCAAGAACTTCTGCGCGAGCGCGACGTCCGGCAGGCTCGTATCGATGCCGGAGAACGACCCGACTTTTTGCCGGAGACGGCATCGGTTCGGGAAGGCGACTGGAGCATTGCTCCGGTCCCTGCGGATTTACAGGATCGACGCGTCGAAATAACGGGCCCGGCCGGTGACCGGAAGATGGTCATCAATGCGTTTAACTCCGGAGCTTATGTGTATATGGCCGATTTTGAGGATGCCAATTCGCCGACATGGGACAACTCGATGGACGGTCAGGTCAACTTGCGGGATGCGGTTAACGGTACGATTCGGTATAGAAATCCGGACGGAAAAGAATACCGGTTGAACGACAAAGCGGCGACTCTCAAGGTGCGCCCCCGCGGATGGCATCTCGAAGAGAAGCATATTCAAGTGGACGGCAAGCCCATTTCCGCTGCATTGCTCGATTTCGGACTTTTCTTCTTTCATAATGCGAGAGCTTTGCTGCAAAAGGGCAGCGGACCTTACTTTTATTTGCCGAAAATGGAGAGCCATCGGGAAGCCCGGCTCTGGAACGACGTATTCGTCCATGCCCAGGATGCGCTCGGCATCCCTCAGGGCACGATCAAGGCTACGGTGCTGATCGAGACGATTTTAGCGGCTTTCGAGATGGACGAGATTTTGTATGAATTGCGGGAGCACAGCGCAGGCTTGAATTGCGGCCGGTGGGATTATATTTTCAGTTACATCAAAAAACTGCGCAAACAGCCCGACGTCATTTTGCCCGACCGCGGTCTTGTTACGATGGAGACGCCTTTCATGCGATCCTATTCGCTGTTGGCCATCCAGACCTGCCATAAACGGGGGGCGCACTGCATCGGCGGCATGGCTGCGCAAATTCCGGTGAAGAACGATCCGCAGGCAAACGAAGAGGCGATGCATAAAGTGCGCGCGGACAAATTGCGGGAAGTCAGGAACGGCCACGACGGAACATGGGTTGCGCATCCGGGGCTCGTTCCGGTCGCCCAAGAGGTGTTCGACGAGCATATGCCGTCGGAGAATCAAGTGGACCGCCAACTGACGGATATCCGGATCGCCGCGAAGGATCTGCTTGAGGTGCCTTTAGGCCCGATTACGGAGAAGGGCGTTCGTACGAACGTGAGCGTCGGCCTGCTGTATTTGGAAGCATGGCTGCGCGGATATGGAGCCGTTCCCATCCACAATCTGATGGAAGACGTGGCGACGGCCGAAATATCCAGAGCCCAGCTGTGGCAGTGGATTCATCATCCGAAAGGGGTGCTGGAGGACGGCCGCAAGCTGACGGCAGATCTGTTCCGCCAAATTCAATACGAAGAGCTGGCGCGTATCGAAGCCGAGCTGGGCGAAGATACGCTCCGCACCCGGAAATTCGACGTGGCCTCCGCGCTATTCACGCAGATGACCGTCTCGCCGGAGTTTGAAGATTTTTTGACGCTGCAAGGCTACCGGTATTTAGATTAACAGAACAGCATCCGAACAGCATCCTTTTGGGGATGCTGTTCTTTTTGCGCCAAGTATACTATAATTGTCTAAATATTATAGTACAGTTCGGTGGGGTGCGGAACATGAACCTGGGCCATTCGGAGCTCAATACGAAGCATGAGCAAATTACGAAATACATCGAGTCGTTGAGTGTGGGCACGAAGCTGTCCGTACGGAAAATCGCTCAAGAACTGGATGTCAGCGAAGGAACCGCTTATCGGGCTATCAAGGAGGCGGAGAACAGCGGATTGGTCAGTACGAAACGCCGGATCGGCACGATCCGCGTAGAGAAGAAAGAGGAGCCCCACATCGATAAGCTGACGTTCGAAGAAATCGTCAATGTGGTGGAAGGGGTCGTGCTGGGCGGAGCGGCGGGCATCCAGAAGTCTTTGAACAAGTTCGTCATCGGCGCCATGCAGCTCGAAGCGATGCTTAAATATATTGAAGCCGGCAACCTGCTGATCGTCGGCAATCGTGTACAAGCCCATATGTGCGCGCTCGGTCAAGGCGCGGGGGTCTTGATTACGGGCGGATTCGATACGACTCCGGAGGTCAAGAAGCTTGCCGACGATCTGGAACTGCCGATCATCGGTACGACTTTCGATACGTTCACCGTGGCGACGATGATTAACCGGGCGATCGAGGACCGGTTGATCAAGAAGCAAATTATGGTCGTCGAGGACATCATCCGCAAGGATTCCCCGGTCTATTCCTTGCGGCCGACCAATACGGTGGAAGAGATGCAGGAGCTGGTCGTGGAAACGACCCATACCCGTTATCCGGTCGTGGATGAAGAGATGAGACCGGTGGGCATGGTGACGACGAAAGATATCCTGGGGGCCAAGCCTTCCGAAACGATCGGCAATTTAATGACGCTTCATCCGCTTGTCATCAGCGCGCGAACGTCCGTCGCTTCCGCCGGTCATACGATGGTGTGGGAAGGCATTGAGCTGCTGCCGGTTATTGATGCAGAGCGGCGCATGATCGGCGTCATCAGCCGTAAAGATGTCATGAAAGCGATGCAATACATGCAGAAGCAGCCGCAAAATGCGGAAACGTATGAGGTACAAATTTGGTCCGGATTTGAAGAATTGCGCGACAAGGACGGCAAGCTGTTCTTCAAGGGGACGGTAACCCCGCAGATGACGAATTTTGAGGGCCTGGTCTCGGAAGGCGTCTTGTCGACCGTCATCATCAGGGCCGCTTACCGAACGGTACAGGAGCAGAAGAAGGGGGATTTGATCATCGACAGCTCCTCCAGTTATTTTCTGGTGCCTTTGCAAATTGACGATGTGATCGAAATCATACCGACGATCGTTGAGCTAAGCCGCAGATTTTGCAAAATGGATCTGGAAATAAGAAGCAATGGGATTCGAGTGGCGAGAACGATGGTAACGGCGCGCATTTTGTAAGGCCGCCGTCCCTGGAGTTTCATCGACAAGGAAGCACTGGCCGATGCGCGAAGGCGCAATCGGCCGGTGCTTCTTTGGTTAAGACGCATACACCTTTCACGAATGTTATATAATAATGCATAAAAGTCTTGAACTGTTTCGAATACTGTTATATAATAAAACACATCAGATCAAAATATTATACGATAGTGGAGGGTTTTATGATGATGAAATCAACCCGGTTTCTAGAGACGCTCGAGCCCAAATGCTGTGAGAAGTGCGGACAATCGGTGGAGCAGCTTGCAGATTGTCACACGAACGTTTGCTTTCAATGCAATGAGTCGAACTTTTATCCGTTATCCCCGGTCAATACAAACAAACCGTTTCACACCGTTGTTTACGAATGAGGGAGGGTGCAGCCATCGCAGCCGTCCAAACAACAGAAGATCGCAACCCATGAAGCCAATACGGTTCGTGCGGGTGCGATCTTCTTTGTTGTTTTTGGGATCCCCCAAACGCAAACGAAATCGACAGCTTGGGTCATGCGGTATAGAAAAAGCCGGACTTTCCAAGAGATCGACTCTTGAAAAAGCCCGGCTAAAGCCATGATGGCGGTTTATACGACCGTATACCTTCGAATTACCTCCTGAAGCTCCTGCGCCGAAGCATGCAGCGCCTCGGCGGATGCATGAATTTCCTGCATGGTCGCAAGCTGCTCCTGCGACGATGAGGACACCTGCAGCGCATTGTCGGCGGATACGCGGGAAATGCTGACGATTTCGCCCATGGAGGCGGTCACCTGCTGCGTACCGGCCGACATTTGCTCCGCGGCCGCCGATACTTCTTGAATTTGATGGGCCACATGCTCGACCGCGCTCATGATCTGTTCGAACGCGTCACCGGTTTGCTTGATGACCTCTTGACCTCGTTTCGTTTCAAGTACGCCTTCGTTCATATGTATGGACGCATCCTTCGTTTGCCCTTGAATGTGTTGAATCAGCTCGCTAATTTGAGCGGCGGCCGTCTTCGTTTGTTCTGCCAGCTTCTTCACCTCGGAAGCGACCACCATAAACCCGGCCCCGTGTTCGCCGGCTCTAGCGGCTTCAATAGAGGCGTTTAGCGCCAGCAAATTCGTTTGGATGGCGACGTCCGTAATCAAGCTGCTGATGCTGCCGATTTCTTGCGATCGTGCGCCCAGCTCCTCAATGACCTTGGCGGAAGTGTCGACGTGCTTGTGAATATTTTCCATCTGCTTGACAGCCTTGCGGACAGCGTCGTTCCCTTTCTGCGCAAGCTGGGACGTTTGCGTTGCGGCTTCGGAGACACTGGAGGACGTCTCGGCGATCCGCTGTACGCCCTGAGCCATTTCTTCCATGGCTGTGGACGTTTCTTCCGCGCCCTTCAGCTGCGTATTCGCACCCCGGGCAACTTCCTGAATGGCATCCGTGATCCGATTGCTGGTCTCGGTCGACTGGGAAGCGCTTTGCGTCAGCGACTGGGCGGAGACCGCCACCCGTTCCGATACGGTAATGCTCGTCTGAATGGCGTTGCGGAACGCCTCGGTCATCTGATTGAACGAGTTGCCCACAATGGCAAGCTCGTCCCGGGTTTGAAGCTGTACCCGCGAGGTGAGATTGCCGTTCGTCACTTCCGTGGCCGTTTGCTCCAACGCGGAGACGGCTCGTTTGACTGACAAATAAAAGCTGATAAAAATGTAGAGCAAAGCGAGCGGGATGAGCAGACCCAACAAGACGAACAGCGTGTTCTTCTGATGCAAGCCAGTCAGCCTCGTCTGCAGCAGATGCTCGTAAGCCTTCAGCTCGGTGTCGTAATGAGTTTGAGTTTGCTTGATGAGATTGGACAGGTCATCGAATACCGCTTTGGGAGTCTGATCTACTTGTTTAGGTATGATGATCTGATTGTTTATCCAGCGATTCAGTTGGAGTACGAGCTGGTTATGCTCCTGCCAAGCATCGAGAAGTTCGAAGCTCAGCATCTCGTTCTCCGTTCGGAGCGATTCAAGGTTGCCTTTAACGGTATCCATCGACGTGCGGATTTGGTCCAGCAGCGATGTCAGGGTTCGTTCTTCCGTGGTGAAAATCGGCGTCTTTGACCCCGCGTAATGAACGGCCAGAGCACGTGCTCGTCCGACGCGATCCATCAGAGTGGGAAATTGGCGGACTGTCGAGTCCATTAAATAATAGCTGTCCAGCTGGGAATCGAGCACGAGATGCGACGCATTGCCGATTCGCGTGATGATCGCCCGGGTATCCGTCAAGATGGCACCGTATTGGTCCAATGCATCTTGACCCGTGAGGCTGACGCCCCTTCCTTTCAGTTCCGACCATTTCGATTGAAGAGCTTTCCATTGTTCCGTCGAATTCAAGCTCTCGCCTAACCGGCCATCCAATTCGTTCAGCCCGGCCACGATTTGATCCAGGGCTTCCTCATTGGCGGCTAATTGGGACTTCAAATCTTTATCGCCGTGAATGGAACCGACAATCAATGCGCGGTGAACATCGACCGCGATCAGAAAGTCGTTTAACCGGCTCACGTACTCCAGACCGACCTGCTTTTGCTCGGTGAGAGCGATTTCTTTGGCGGACGCGGACAATTGCAAATACAAGAAGATGCTGAGCGGTACGAGCACAAGCAGTCCGATTAATAAAAACTTACTGGCATATTTGAAGCGGTTCATAAGCCCGATGCCGGGGGTGAAAATAATGAGGAACTTCTGACTGCGCTGAGTTCGATTGCCCTTTACCATGCTAATGCCCTCCTGATTGTTGATTGAATACATAAAAAAGAGACCAGCCATCACCGGTCTCCGCGCCAGGTACCAGAGCCGAGCGTTCGGAAGCTGGCTGGCATACGAAACTCCCGTTTCGTGAAGCCCCTGTAGCTTTGCGGCCTGCACTTTCGTACAGTGTGCCTTTTCGTGTCTTATTTCCTAGATCCAGTCGTTTATATGAGCTTATCATACTATTATGTAATAGAATTGTAAAGATTTGTAGAAAGTTGTTCCATAATGTAGAATGGAAGGGTTTTTCGTCTTAATGCTATCGCACTAGAGTCGGAGAGCGGCGGCCGGCTTTCGCCTCCGGTGCAGGTCCGGATTTGCGCAGCCTGGCCGCTTGGGACGCATCCTGCCGCTTTATTTCGCCTTAAAATGAACGACGGCGCTGTACGACAACTTGCCCGCATTGGGATCAAATACGGTGTGGTGCTGAACGGCAAATACGTCCAACATGAGCGCTTTGTTGTTTTCAATTTGCTGGTCGATTTGACGCTCCAGCGATTTCAAGTCGTACGCTTGAAAAAACTCCACCTTGTTTTCGATTCTTTCCAAACGGAACTCCACGGTAAATCCTCCTCGATCTCGGGTAGTATGCTGCTCTTATGATCACATCTTAACAGTATGCCGGGACGGATGCACGTACTTTCCGTTATCGGCTCCTCCCTCCGCGAACGCCTATCCCATCGCCTGCATCCGGCGCAATCTGAAGCCGGTGCTGATCGGCTTGGCGGTCACGACGATTGTGGCGATGTATCTGATGTGAGCAGGGAAACCGCGTTCCGGCAGCGAATAGATGAAGGTATATACTTGGGGATGAGGCTATGAATATAAAAAAAGAGCAGAGCTCTTCGTGAGCTCTGCATGTTTGCAGTCAAGCTATGAGATAATAAAATAATGGCCTAGAGGTATTCCCCTTATTTAATCACGCGACGTGCTGTTACGTAAGTCTTGTCCCAAATGCTGCCTTTAAAATTGGAAATGGTAACTCCCACGCCGACTTTATACGTATGAAGTATTTTTCCGTCGCCCATATAAATGCTGACGTGATTAATAACCCCGTCTCTGTTCGTATCCGAGAAGATTAAATCGCCCGGCTTCAACTTGCTTTTTGGAACATAGGTGCCAGCTTTAGCCTGGTCCCTGGACGAACGGGGAATGTTGATGCCGTTTCGTTTAAATACATATTGCGTGAACGAGGAGCAGTCAAAGGCTTTGGTATTTCCGGCTTTAGCTCCGAATTGATAACGTGTCCCGAGATATTGTTTACCCGTTGAGATCACTTTGTCCGCTACGGAAGCATTGCTTGCGACGGCCGCTTGAGCCGACTGAGGCGCCAAGAACATGCTGCCCGAAAAAAACAGGGAGAGGCTAAGGCTGACTCCCACCAAGGTTTTACCGAGACGGTTTTTCTTCGTGTTGTTCATCTCTTATTTCCTCCCTTTAGGTTGTTGTTTGGATACGGCTTGTCCGCAAGAACAACGATACCATATCTTAAACTTCCATGAATTACCGGCGGTCGGAGCGAAGCCCTTCGCGCCTGGGATGAGCCGCTACTATTAGAATTTCATTAGAAAAGTTTAATGAAAAATTTCTTGACATCGAAAAATCTCAATAGCAGGGGGAGCTAAGCATGGTTTCAAGCCAAAATGACTTGCAGGAAGGGAGTCCGGGGAATTTGGCCCAAACGCAGCTAACGGATACGAATCAAGTCTTTGCCGGCATTAGAGGATGGCTGAGCCTGCCGGCTGTAGGCCTTGTTTATTCGTTGGCGGCAACGCTTGTCAGTTTGTTTATGAGTGACTCGAATGCTGCGGTCAGCAAGCCGCTTTATTACTTTTCCTATACGTTAAGCCTGCTGTCGATTCCTGTATATCTGATCCTCATTGCGAAATGGTGGAAGAGAAGCCGGACGCTCCCAAACTTAATGAAGGCTTATTATCTCGTAAATATAGGGGCTAGCTTGATGATCGCTATGTATTTGTACGCCGTTCAAAAGGAAAGCATCGATGAGATGAAGCTGGCAGCGAATACGGGCTTGACGGTAATCGTATCGTGGATCTGGATGATGTATTTTCATATATCCAAACGGGTAAAAGCTACTTTTACCGAGTAACGGTTTGATGAACGGAATTCAAGCCGTTAGAATCGTTTTCCCGCAAATGGGGTATACTCGTCGTAAACGTTGCAGCCGCGGCCGCCTCGGGCATTCGCTGGGGCGGAGCCGGATGCGCACTTTGCACCTTTGTGGGGGCCTTCTGCTGGAGCGCCTGATTTAACAAAATGTTTACATAGTTCACGTATGCGGTTAACATCCGTCTTCTATCCTATACCTATAGACTGAAGTACTCTCAGGAGGCGGATCTCATTGAAACGTTGGCTTAAGAAATACGCTGCTCACCTCATGCTGCTGATCCTTCTGAGCTTGACCGCTATCCCGTTTGAAGCGTTCGCGGGAAGCATCGGGCCTGCCGCGGCATTCCGGAACGAAGTCTTGCGTACGTCTACCGGGGAAGCGCCGCTCGTATCCGTAATGGAAGCTAAAGACCTCCCCGGTCAGCTCGTCACCGTACAAGGGGTCGTCGTGAAGAATCAGGTGCGAATCCGCGGCGGGAAGCGGTCGGTCCATATTCAAGACGAAACCGGAGGCATTCACATCTATGATTATCGCGGTCCCGATGCGAAGGCGGGGAATCGGATTCAGGTGACGGGCGTGGTTGGCGACCGCCAAGGCCTTCTGGAGATTCGTCCGACAGCCGCCCCGATTCAGGTGCTGCAAAAGAATAAGTCCGTACCTGCACCGAGCTCTCTGCAAATGGCCGATTTGAATCATGCCGGACGAGCGGAAGCGTTGAAAGGACAGCTGGTAAAGCTGCCCGGACAAATGAAGGAGCTTCCTGCCGGGCCCACGGATGGCGTTTACCGCATTCCGGTCGCGGATGAAGCAGGGAACGTCATTACGCTGGTTGCGATGGAGGGTCTGCTTGATCTTCATGAGATTCGAGTTGGGGGCACCTATGAAATTACAGGCATTTTGAGTCAATACGAAACGTACGAAATCATTCCGCAGAGCCCTGCAGATCTGGTTGCGATAAATCCGAACAAATAGAACGACCTATTCAATGCCGGCTGCTGCTTCAAGCCGGCCTTATTTGTTTTTCTCAAGGAAGCTTCCTATAATGAAAGAATCACACGTTTACTAACTTTAGAAACAGAAGGCGGAATGAAGCAATGTTAACGGTTACCGGATATGAAGTGGAATTGGTCAAGGACCCTTATGGAATATTAGCGGGCAAGCGGTACGAGTTCGTCCTGGATATCGAGGTGCCCGAGGATGACGAATTGTACTCCGAACAGGGCCTGTATATTCGGGTCATTTATAAAGTCGAAGAAGACAGCAGCGGAATTGTCAAATACGAAATTTTCGAGCGAACGACAGAACGTTATCTGGAGTTTGAGATGGAAGACGATGAGATTGCGCTCGTGGATGCGTTTTGTAAAGAGCATTTGGCGCAAGCGGCGGAGTAGGATAAGGGAATGCCGACAGGCTCTCCCGAATCCCAAACCCGTTCGACCGTTTACAAGGCCTCTTCTTCGTTCGGATACCCCTGCATGCAAAAAGACTGCCTCTCGGGCAGTCTTTTTGCATAGGAAATTACGCTTCTATCGACTTATTGATCAGAACAGGGAGTTGTCTCGTGCCTTGTACCATATCCGAATTGCAAAATGGACAGACGGGACTTTTTTCAAACGTGAAGTTTTGTCTCATCCAACCGGTGCAGCTCTCTTCGCCGCACAGCCAGATGGATGTTTCCTCAATGGGGACCGGATCCGGTTTCCTGTACAATTGACGGCCTCCTCCTTGGCATCATGTTAGCCAGCGCATTTCTTACATGATATGCAGCTTATGGAGTGTTAGACCGAAAACTTGTCCGCGAGGAGCCAGGTGCCCATTAAGCTTACGAAGTGCTTATCCTTTACGGGGCAGGGGTTGGACGGACCTGTTGAAACAAGTTGATCGTGAACAGGATAACGCCGATGACGACCAACAGTGAACTCACGATCGTGATGGGCAGGAATGCCATATTTTCGATCGTAATTTGCAAAGCGATGCTGATCTGCATGATCGGGAGGCCGATATTGTGGAGCCAGAAGTGTGTTTTGGCTAATTTGGTTTGCCCCGCACCCGGATAGAAATGATAGATAAGACCGAATAAAGCCATCGAGACCCAGCCGAGCAAGTTAAAGTGAGCGTGAACCGAGGTCAGCCTGAAATCGTGAATGATGCCCATCACCATACCGAGCAGGACCCCCACCGTAAAATAAATCGCTGCCAGCTTCAAGTAACGTTGTGCCACTAAAATCCCTCCATTTTCCATAGTCGTACTTTTCTCAGTATATGAGCCTTTCGTCATTTCAAGAAGTTACACGTGCCATATGCATCGCCCATTCATTGCTCGGTACATGCCCTTTTTTCGAGGTTAGAAGACGTCACTGTTCCGTATAGTTGTCCTCCGGCTTCATCTATGCGACATACTTTATATGAAGCGGGTTCAAGTTAATCTACTTGTATCGGCTAAAAATATGGAGGTGAGCAAAGTTGACGCTAAACAATAATGTAGTAAACGGGGGGTTCGAAACCGGGTCGCTGGTCCCTTGGCTATCGCTGAACGCGTCTATTAACAGCGCTAACAGCCATTCCGGGTTCTTCCGTGCGCAGCTGAATGGAGGAGGCTTAAACTCGTTCATCGTCCAACTCGTTCCGATCACGGCGGGGGATAATCTGGAGCTGTTGTTTTCGTTGGCCAAACTTGGCGCCCTGCCGAACCCGATCGTCAGTACCTCGGTTTCATACTATGACGCGTTATTTAACTTTCTGGGGACCGGTTTGATTGTGAACAACATCTCCTCCCGTCTTCCGGATGCGGCGACGGACGATACTTGGCTCGAAGTGTACAATGTGACGACTCCGGCACCTGCAGGCACGACGCAAGCGTTGATCGCGATTAATGCGCTACCGCAAGCCGGAACGGCTGACGTACTGGTAGACGATGTCGAGGCTCTGGTGGTCACAGGTGCAGGGGGAGCGACAGGAGCGACGGGGGCAACGGGAGCAATAGGAGCCACAGGGGCAACAGGACCTACAGGTGTAGTAACACAAATTTTAAACCAGCAGTTTACAGATATTGTTCCGTTTGATGTCCAAAATAACGTAACTCTAACACTGATCGCCACATTAGGTCCAGGTCAAAAAATAAAATTGGACGGGAATGTTTCAGGAGTTTTTGAGCAATCGGCTAATTCCACCCTTATCTATGGATTTAACATCTTCTTTAGGAGAGGCGTAACCATTCTTAGCTAATGAAATTGATGATGTAGTTTATTTCCTTAGTGGCGGTATTACCATTCAAGTTTTTTTTCAACAGATAAGTACGATTACATGGGTAGATGATCCGCCGCCAGGAACTTATACGTACACTTTCTTTATTATAGCCAGTACGGGTCCAGGAGTGAATTTGGCAAACAGCAACTTTGGGGAAAGAAGTTTCACGGGTACCATTTATAATGGATAGACAGTGGACGGGCACTTGCCGATGTGTCTCATGATGACTCTAAAGCCCCATAATTACCTTTGAGTCTTTTATCCTTATCCACTACAATATGAATGAACGAAAGTGGAGGGATCAAAGATGCAGCGCAAGAGTTACAGTATCGAATTTAAACAGCAGCTCATCCAAGAGGCCTTAGAAGCAGGCAATGCAAGTCAAGTTGCAAGACGACATGGAATAGACGGGAAAATGCTCGCTCGTTGGATTCGTCAATCGAAGCATGCAAACTGGAAAAACACATCACCAGAATCCAAAAAAGTTGCAGCCTACACTCCATCATCTAAAGAGTTTCAAGCATTAGAGCAGGAAAACGACAAATTGAAAAAGCTGTTGGGCGAGAAGGATCTGGAGATTGCGATTCTTCGTGATCTCGTAAAAAAGGTGAACCCCGCCTATCGGACAAAATAGAGATTGCCGACAAATGGATTGCGCGGGGATATAAAGCTGCAGTGGTGCTGCGAATCGTCGGCGTCAGTGAAGCGACATACTATTACCGTAAGAAACATTTCAAGCAAGAGCGAGTGTATAACGGCGGACGGCCGCTTCCCGGCTTTTCCTTGGATCATAAGCGGCGTCCCGTCAGCGACGAGCAGATCAAGGAATGGCTGCTGGAGCTTATTGCCGGGGAAGAAGCGACTTACGGTTACCGTAAATTAACCATATGCCTGAAACGACAGTATGGGCTGATCATTAACAAGAAAAAAGTATATCGGCTGTGTCAGGAACTGGGCATCCTGCAGCCACAACGTCGGAAGCGAATCCAATATCCCCGAAAGCTGGCGAACAACCGTGAGATCCGCGCTTCGAATCAGCTTTGGGAGATGGACGTGAAATACGGCTATATTGCAGCAGAGCAGCGTTTCTTTTTCTTGCTCAGCCTGATTGACGTCTACGACCGATCGATTATCGACTACCATATGGGCCTCTCTTGCGAAGGGAAGCATGCCGCGCAGATCCTGCAGAGAGCGTTATGGAAACGGCAGCTCTTTGAGAAAGATCAACTGCCAGTGGTTCGTACCGATAACGGCCCGCAATTTATCAGCCATGCTTTTGAAGAAGCATGCTTGGAGTATTGTGTAGAACATGAACGGATTCCTCCGAAAACGCCGAATAAAAATGCGCATATCGAAGCATTCCATGCCATTTTAGAACAAGAATGTCTTTCCAGACATGAATTTGAAAGTTATCAGGATGCATACCGCATCGTATCTGACTACCTCTTGTTTTATAATCAGCGGCGTATCCATGGCAGTTTGTATGATCTGTCCCCGCACGAGTTTCATCAAGCTATGCATAAGCAAGCCATAAAACCGCTTGTGATTAAGGTATGATGGATAAAGCCCTTTACATGGAGGGGTGGGGCATGATAGGCTTGTTAGCCTCGCGATGCATGTGTGATCCGCATCGCCCTATCGCGAAAAATCATGCCCCCTGGAGGCTCCATGTCAAGGGCGGTAACGACGTAAATCAATAAGAAATTACGAAATCGTGAGAATAAGGGTGTAAGACTCTAAAGTTACGGGTTTAAACCGATGAAGCTAGTGAAGGCAAGGAATCAGAGGAAGGGCTGGTAAGCAGCCTTTCCTCTCTTTTTTTGAATCTTATATTTAGTGTTAATAGAACCAAAAAATGGTTACTTGAAGTCAAATGGGGCTCTGTTTTTCTACAAATCTACTAAACAATAGAGTAAGAATGGATGTTTGTCCTTTGGCATACGCCGACTCCATTCTCATTATGGTGACATACCGTAAATTAAGTTGGTTTAAGGCAACATATGTGAATCGACTTAAATGAACTGGAGGTGGGTTAAATTGCCGTTAAACAATGTTGTTGTGAACGGCGGATTTGAAACGGGAACGCTGGACCCTTGGCTTTCGCTGAACGCGTCTATCAACAGCGAACACAGTCATTCCGGTTTTTTCAGTGCGCAGTTAAATGGCGGAGGATCAAACTCTTTTATATCCCAGTTCATTCCAATTACGGCGGGAGAAAAAATTAGAGCTGCTGTTTTCGGTGGCCAAGATCGGCGACTTGCCGAACCCAATCGTCAGCACGAGTGTTGCATATTATGATAGTGCATTTAATTTCCTCGGTATTGGCCTGATCGTGAATAACATCTCCTCCCGGCTTCCAGACGCGGCGACGGATGATACTTGGCTCGAAGTTTACAATGTGACGACTCCGGCACCCGCAGGCACAACACAAGCGTTGATCACGATTAATGCGTTGCCGCAAGCCGGAACAGCTGACGTACTGGTAGACGATGTTGAAGCTCTGGTGGTCAGCGGAGCCACGGGAGCGACAGGAGCCACAGGAGCGACAGGAGCTACGGGAGCGACAGGAGCCACAGGAGCCACGGGAGCGACAGGAGCGACAGGCGCCACGGGAGCGACAGGAGCCACTGGTGTCACGGGAGCGACAGGATCCGGTTCGTTACTGTCCAGTACAGATGCAGTTGCAGCGCAAATCATTACCATCGGAGATCCTCCAGCAACGGTTTTATCGTTGGGGGTAGTCGCTACAGGCACCGATTCGTTCAAAATCGACTCCATGGTTGAAGTCGAAATTGTATCCGGCGCTGTCATCAATGCTGTTGAATACACTATTACGTACCAGTTGCTGCTCGATGGAACTCCTATTGCCACCATAACAAGAGAAGACAACTCGGCTCAGAGTATCGCTATTGCCCGTACCATCATTGAAATTCCCAACATGACCTGGGTGGATACGCCTGGAGCTGGGGCGCATACGTATTCCATAGCAATCGCCGTAAATGGTACCAATATTACGGATGCGCAAGTTAACATTCGCGCATTGAACGTCATACAATTCACGTAATACTTGGTTGGGGACTCGGGATGCCTTCTTCAGGAGAAGGCATCCGTCCCTTTATTTTTTCTCCTCTCTATAACTTCCGGAAATGAGGATGATTCATGATAACCATCAGTTTGTGCATGATTGTCAAAAACGAAGAAGAAGTGTTGGCCCGCTGTCTGGATTCCGCCAAGGATATCGTCGATGAAATCAACATTATCGACACAGGCTCCGAAGACCAAACCGTGGAAATTGCGAAACGGTACACGGACCGCATTTTTCATTTTCCGTGGACAGGAAGCTTCTCGGAAGCGAGAAACCATGCCTTCACCTACGCGACGAAAGAGTACATTCTTTACTTGGATGCGGATGATGTCATCTTGGAGGAAGATCGCCGTCAATTTCTAGAGCTCAAGAAAACGTTGAATCCCGCGGTCGATTCGGTCTCCATGTTTTACAACGCCGGCACGGATGAGTTCGGCAATGTCACGCTGCGCTACCGGCGCAACCGGCTCATCAAGACGGCCCGCAACTTTCAATGGCGCGGCGACGTGCATAATTATTTGGAGGTCTCCGGCTACATTATTAATTCGGACGTGGCGATCACGCACAAGAAAACGAGACATAAAGTAGGTCGTAACCTGCAAATTTATGAGCGTAAAATCGAACGCGGCGACAAGTTCAGTCCCCGGGATTATTTTTACTACGGAAATGAACTCAGAGAAAACGGCCATTATGAGAAGGCGATAGATAACTATAAAAACAATTTGGACCTTGCCGAAGGATGGGTCGAGGATAAAATTAATGCGTGTATCAACATGGCGGACTGCTACCGGTTCCTCGGCGATTTGAAAAAAGAACTGGAGGCTTTATGCAAATCGTTCGATTACGGCAAGCCCAGAGCTGAAGTAGCCAGCCGGATGGGGTTTTATTTTTACCGGAAGCGGGACTATCGTACAGCGATATTCTGGTATGATTTAGCGACCCGGCTGCCGGCCGATACGAATCAGTGGGGCTTCAGTTATCCCGCTTACTGGACCTGGTATCCACATTTGCATATGTGCGTTTGCTATTATCGGTTGGGCGAATACGAGAACGCATACGTTCATAACGAAGAAGCCCGCAAGTACCGTCCCGAGGACACGAATGTTCTCCACAATAAAACGCTGCTTGAGGGACTCCTTACGCTGCCAAAGAAGGTGGATGAATGAATGTCCGTATTAACAGCGTGCTATTCATTCAAGTCATTCCCGATATCCGAACGAATAAAATCGCCAACGTGTTAAGCCAAGCCGGCATCCAAACCGATCTGCTCTATTTAAAGACGCATCCTGCGGAAGTTTATCGCGGCTATGCACTGCCATATTCCCGGATTTTTAAACTCCGGATGATTAAGGAAATCGTCGAGTTTGTCGATCAATCCTCCTATGATCTTGTCATTAGCTGTAATGAGCCTGACATCATCAGCGCCGTGCTGGCCTGCTCCACCAAACCTGTCATACATGATTGTCACGACATGATGTCGCTCCGCGGGGATATTACGAACGATCAAGCGATTTTGGAATTCATCGCCAATAAATATGCGTCCGCGAACATCTATGTGACGGATTTAATCAAGGAAATTGCCGTACAACGATTCGGTCTGTCGAATAAACCGGTCACGGTGCTGGATAACTATGTTCTTCGTGAACAGCTACCCCAGCAATATCTTCCGAAATTAAGCCAAACGGACGGCGAGATCCATTGCGTCTATGAGGGAGGCTTAACGAATCGCAGCGATCATCACCGTAATATCGAACCTGTTTTACTTGCCCTTGCGCAGGAGAAAGTTCATGTTCACTATTACACCCCTTTTCAGAGCTCATATTACAGCATGCTGGAGCAGAAATCCCCTTACCTGCATTGGGAAGGAACCCGGGAGCCGAACGAGCTGATTTACGAGATGACCCGCTATGACGTCGGGCTAACCGTATTGCATGTAACCGAACGAAACAAACCGTTTCTGGACAGTACATTTCCAAACAAAGCGTGGGATTATTTGGCGGCGGGGTTGCCCATTTTGTTCAGCGATTTGACCTCGTTTCAACAGTTTTTGAAAAGCTATGCCGTCGGCCGCATTTTGGACTTGTCCGGCCATCTATTCGAACAGGTTCGGGCCGCCTCCCTTATACCAATCAATCCCGGTTTTTTGAACGATTACCGTCTCACGATGGAAGATCAAAGCGATCGGCTTGTGGAATTTTTGGAAGAAGCCGTCATTTCTTTTTATAAGCGGAGCAGGGAATAGCTCCCGGCTTTATCTCGTTGTAACCTGCCCCCGCCTGCTGAGGCGGGGGAGCGCCCCTTTGAAAGAACAGGGCAGAGGTGACACAGGGGCTGCTTGAAAATAGAGGTCGGCGTTACAAATGATCTAATCAATAAAAGCCCACGGAAGGATAGCACACGTGAGCTTTTTGAGTTGTTCACGAACATACTTACGATATTTCAATAGTCCTATTTCGTCAGCAGCAGCTCTAACGATTTGCGCACGAAGCCGCCGGTTTCGGCAAGTGCGGCCTGGGCTTGGGCACAATGGACGCCTCCGAGGAGCATGACGATGGCGGTTTTGACATGGCCGCCGGAGTCGGCGAAGGCTTGTTCTACGGCTTCCTCCGAAGCATCGGTGGCGAGCCGGATGATCCGCTTGGCGCGATCAACGAGCTTGATGTTCGACGGCTGTACATCGACCATCAGGTTGCCGTACACTTTGCCCATGCGGATCATCGATGTCGTCGTCAGCATGTTCAAGATGAGCTTCTGGGCGGTGCCCGCTTTCATCCGCGTGGAGCCGAGTACGACTTCCGGGCCGACCACGGCCTCGAGCACGATATCGGCCAGCGGAACCATAGGCGTCCCCTCATTGTTGCAGATGCCGATGACCCCGGCGCCGTTCGCCTTGGCCCGTTTCATCGCGCCGAGTACATAGGGCGTCCGTCCGCTGGCTGCGATGCCCACGGCTACATCGTTCGGCCCGATTCCGTGGGCATCCACATCGGACATGCCGAGCTCTTCGCTATCCTCGGCGCCCTCGACGGGATCCTTCACCGCCTGGAAGCCGCCGGCAATCAAACCCAGCACCATATCCGGCGAGGTGCCGTAGGTCGGAGGGCATTCGGACGCATCCAGGATGCCGATGCGGCCGCTGGTGCCGGCGCCGATGTAGATGAGGCGTCCGCCTTGTTGAAAGGAGGCGACGATGCGGTCGACGGCCTGCGCCAGCTTCGGAATCAGCCCTCGCAGCACGTCGGCGACTAGACGGTCTTCATCGTTGATGAGCGTCAGGATTTGCTCGGTCGGCAGCTCGTCGATTTGTCGTGTCCGCGGATTGACCTGCTCCGTCGTGAGTGTGTGTAGCTGATGTATTTGCATGGAGATAGCTCCTTCTTGAATAATTTTTTGGGATACCGTGCTCCTGCATCAGGCAGCGGTGTCGATAGCAGTTGCTCCAGCCGCTGCAGTTGCGCCAGTTGGCTGGAGAGGGGAATGCTCACTCGCCTGGCAGGAGTTGCAGCGCCAGCCGGGCGGCGCCATAGGCGGGCGCTTGCCGCGCTTCGTGCAGCCGCAGATCCGGCCAAGCGGCCTCCAGCCGCTCGCGAAACGTCTTCCGGTACAGCTCGCTGTACCGAAAGACCGAGCCGCTGAGCACCAGGTCCGCCTGCACGAACCAAGCGTGCTTGCGCACAAGCGCGGACGTTTGCTCTGCCAAGGCTGCGGCGCTGCGCTCGATCAGCCGCCTGGCCGGCGGATCGCCGGCAGCGGCCGCTTCGATCGCATACCGCGCGAAGGCGGCGACGTCCTGCTTTTTAATGTGCGGCTGGTAGATATACCTCCGCAGCTCGACGATACGTTCCCAGCCGTATGCCTGTTCAATCATCGGCGTCATCGCCGTAGGCGGATCAATGCCGTCGTAGCTGCGCATGACCGCATGCAGCGTATCGAGACCGATGCGGTAGCCGCTGCCTTCGTCGCCAAGCAAGTGCCCCCAACCGCCGACACGGTAACAGTCCCCGTCCGGCGTGCGGCCGAAGACGATCGAGCCGGTTCCTGCGATGGCGAGCACGCCGAAACTGCGATCGAGCGTGGCCATCAGCGCTATTTCCGCGTCGTTCGTCACGAGCAGCTTCGCCTCGACGCCCGTTTGTTCGAAATAAGACCGGATTGCGAAGGTTACGCGTTCCCGATCTTCATGCGTATCGACGCCCGCCATGCCAAGACAGAGGCCGAGCTCCCAACGTTGTCCGGGCGCACCGAGCTTGTCAAGCTTTTCACACTCCCCAAGCACTTCGCGCTTGTCAAGCCCTCCAAGCTCTTCGGACCTCTCCGGCCCCGGCGTTCCCGTTCCCCCGTCGTCTTCCCGTATAGAAGAAAGCGCTTGATTCAACAGCTGGGTCAGCTCGCGAACGGCGTCGTCGAAGCCAATCGCTTGCGGATTGCTCGGCCCTCCTGACAACCGGGTCAGCTCCAGTCCTGCGGCATTGATGACGCAAATCTCCGTTTTCGTCCCGCCGCCGTCGATGCCTACAAACAGCTTCACGAACATCACCTTCTTGCCACGTCATGTAAGATTATGTTTAAAGTATATACGAAAAGGCTTGTCCGTGTAAAACAAAATTTTATTATTGAAATATATGTTGAAATAAAGTTTCAGAGGCTTTATAATTGGAGTCAGTTGGAAATGAATTCTGGCAAGAGGGGGTGAGGGAGTTGAACGGCGGACTCGTCCGGTTAAGAGAAGCCCTGCACGATCTGACGCCATCGGAGAAGAAGGTGGCGGAATATATACTGGGCGATCCCAAAGGCGTTATTGCATTATCCGTAGCGCAGCTCGCGGAATACAGCGGGTCCAGTCAAGCCGCAATCGTGCGGTTGTGCAAGTCGCTCGGGCTGAAAGGGTTCCCGGATCTGAAGCTGAAGCTCGCGGGCGATTTGCAGGAGTCGGCCAAGGTGCCGGAGATGCAGGGCTATCAGGAAATCCGGCCGCATGACTCGATCTCGACTTTGATTCAGAACGTGTCGGCGAACAACATTCAGTCGATCCGCGACACCGTCAAGATTTTGGACGAAGCGATGGTAAGTCAAGCGGTGGAGGCGTTAGACCGGGCCGAGCGCATATTTTTCTTCGGGATCGGGGCCTCCGGATTGATCGCGCAGGACGCGCAGCACAAGTTCCTCCGTATTAACAAGACGGCGTTCTCGTTCGCCGACTCGCACGTGCAGTTGATGACGGCGGTTACCTTGACTCCCCGTGACGCTGCGGTAGCCATCTCTTACACAGGTGAAACCCGCGAAGTGATTACCGCATTGAAAGCGTCTTCAGAGCTGGGCGCCACGACGATCAGCATTACGAAATACGGTACGACGACGCTCCACAGCTACTCGCAAATTCCGCTCTGCATCTCTTCCACCGAGAACGAAATTCGCAGCGGCGCGATGGCTTCCCGCATCACACAATTGAATGTGATCGACATTTTGTATTTGGGAGTCGCCAGCCGCAACTACAACCAGTCGGTTCAATACCTCGACCGAAGCCGGGCGGTCATACGCGATTTGAACAAATAACCACAAACCAAGGGGGATTTAACGATGAAGCGTACGAAATGGCTGTCTTTAATGGTAATCAGTGCTTTGGCCCTAACAGCTTGTAACAACGCCGGCGGCGGTGCGGGAGAGACTGGAACGGCGGGAACGAAGACCGGCGAGCAAAGTGCGGCGCCGACCGACGATAAGAAGCCGGATACCGTCAAAGTATGGACGTATCCGGTGCATGCCGCGTACGAAGACGATCTGAAACAGCTTGTCGCTGATTTCACCAAAACGAACCCGCATATTAAAGTCGAGTACGAAATGCTGTCTTGGGCGGAAGGTCCGAAGAAGTTCGACGTCGCGCTTAACGCGGGCGATCCGCCGGACCTGTATTTCCACTCCGTCAGCGGTCAATACGTGAACACCGGCCTTGCCCTTCAATTGGACTCTTTCCTAACTAAAGAAATTAAAGACGATTACCAGCCGGGAACGCTGGAGCTCGGACAAATCCAGGGCAAACAGTACGGCCTCCCGCTGTACCAATTCCAATGGGCTTGGGGCGGCAACAAGCGCATCCTGGAGGAAGCCGGCATCGATTGGAAGAAAATACAAGCGAGCGGCTGGACGTGGTCCGAATTTAACGAAGCGGCCAAGAAGCTGACCAAAAAACTGCCGGACGGCTCTACCCAATACGGTCTCGTTACAGACGGCACGAGCCTTGACTTCATTCAAATGCTCTCACGCAACGCCGGGATGCCGGATGTGCTGGACAAAGACGGGAAATTCCAATGGAACGACACCCGGATTCTCGATACGATGAAATTTATCGAAGGACTGGTCAAAACCGGCGTTATGCCGAAGGAGAGCGCTGCCCTGGCGCCGCTCAAACGGACCGAAATGTTCTATGCCGGCCAAGCGGCGATCATCAGTAAAGCGATTCCATACTACGATGTCATGATCCAAAACCGCAACAAAGACATCGACGCTGGTAAAGTGAAGGGCGAGAAAATCGAGTTCATTCTCCTGCCTGTTCCGCACCACGACAACCAGCCGGCCAAGACGACGATGGGCGGCGAAGGCTATGTGGCCTTCAAGCAAAAGAACGATAAAGGCGAGCAGCACGCGAAGAACACGTTCCTCGTGATGGAAGCGCTCAGCGGAGCCAAAGCGGGCAATTCCGCCAACGAGCTGTCCCTGCCGTTCGTACGCAAGTCGCAAGCGAAGGAATTCGAAGGCAAGGGCAAAGCGAGCCAAGTGAACTCGGAGGCCGCCCAAGCGATGGCGAAAAACATCTCGATGCCGGTCGATCTCAGCATCGATGTCGATAAAGCCGCGAAGATGAAGCAGTTTAACGAGCAAGTGGTGAAACCGACGTTCCAGGCGGTGCTGGCCGGCGAGAAGACCGCCGATCAAGCGGTGGAAGACTTCAAGAACAAAGGCAAGCAAATGTTCGGCCAATAATTCAAGGGAAAACAGGAAACTGAGGCGAAGTACAAAGGGGAAGCCGTCCGATGAAGCTTAACGAAAGACGGACAGCCCGAAAGGGTAAGGCTTCCCCGTTTGTGCTTTCTTTCTTTCCTTTCAGAATGAGGACGAATCGGCTTTTTCGGCGGAAAGGAGACCCTCATGCAGCAAACTTCGGTTGCACGGCCCGTACCGGCACCAAGTCCCCTCAAGCGTTTTTGGCGGGAGTACGGGTGGGCGTATGCATTCATTGCGGTACCGGTGCTTTTGTTTCTCGTGTTTACGTTATATCCCGTCATCTCGGCGTTTATTATGAGCTTTCAGGAATACGGCATTCTGCAGTCCAAATGGGTCGGGGGCAGCAACTATTCGCGGTTGGTGCACGACGAAGTGTTCTGGAAATCGATGAAGAACACCGTCATTTTTACCGTCGGCACGGTGCCCGTCAATATTGTCATTACGTTCGGTCTCGCCTATCTTATATTTCAAACGAAAAACAAGTGGCAGACGTTTTTCAAAGCAGCGCTTTATTTGCCGACGGTCGCCTCCGGCGTCACGCTGTCGCTTGTTTGGCTGGCGATGTTCGACCCGACCTCGGGCGGCTTGTTCAATAAGGTGCTCGCTCTCTTCGGCTTGGAGCCGGTCATTTGGCTCGGGCAATCGAGCTCGGCGCTGTTTTCGCTCATGCTGATGACCTACCTCGGCTCACATGGCAGCGGCATTATTTTGTATTTGGCGGCGATGGGGGGCATCCCGAAGTCGCTGTACGAAGCGGCGGACATCGACCACGCGAGCGGCTGGACGCAGTTCACGAAGATTACTTGGCCGCTGCTTAAGCCGACGACGCTCTATTTGCTTGTGACGGGCGTTATCACATCGTTTCAGGTGTTCATCAGCGTGTACCTGATGACGCAGGGCGGTCCGAACTTTGCGACCACGACGATCGCCTATTTGATTTATGACACCGCATTCGTCTACTACGATTTCGGGCTTGCCTCCGCGCAGTCGTTCGTGCTGGCGGCGATGATCGTGATCGTGTCCGTCGTGCAATTCAAATACTTCTCGACGGATATCGAGTACTAGAGGGGGCAATCGCGATGAAAACAACCAACAAAACGATACTGATTGCTCTCGGCGCGGTAATTCTCTCATTTTGGGCGTTCATCACGGTCATTCCGCTGTATTGGATGTTCATCGGCTCCTTTCAGGATTCGGCAGCGAGCGCGACGTTCAAGCCGCAGATGATTCCGGACATCTGGTCCATCGCGCCATACGAGCGTTTCTTCGACAAAACGATGGCGTGGCGCTGGCTGGTTAACTCGCTCTTCGTATCGGCGGTGCTGACGGTAACGAACCTGTTCTTCGCCTCCTTGGCCGGATACGCGTTCGCGAAGCTGAAGTTTCCCGGTAACAAGTCGATTTTCTGGGTGCTGCTCAGCACGATGATGATTCCCTCACAAGTCACGCTCATCCCGCTCTACATTCTCGTCATCAACATGTTTAATTTGGGCGACACGTATACGGCGATCATTTTGCCGGCGCTCGTCGGGGTGGGCAACATCTTCCTGATGAAGCAGTACATGTCCACGCTGCCTACGTCGCTCATTCATGCGGCGCGGATCGATGCGTGCAGCGAATTCGGCATTTTCTACAAAATCATTCTTCCGATGGCGAAGCCGGGGCTCGCGGTGCTCGCGATCTTCACGTTCGTAGCGCATTGGAACGATTTCTTCTGGCCTTTGCTCGTCACGCGCAGCAATGAGATGCGGACGATTCAGGTAGGCTTGGCCGGCTTTAAGTTTGCGGAATCGACCGACTACGGCGCGATCATGGCCGGGGCGACGATCGGGGCGCTGCCGATGATCGTATTGTTTTTCGCCTTGCAAAGGTATTTCCTGCAGGGCATCACCATTGGAGCCGTTAAGGGCTAGCTGGGAGGAGAACGTATGGCTCGCGTTGTATTCGAAAATGTCCGTAAGGAATATGAGGATGTCAAAAGAGGCAGTTTTACGGCGGTAGCGGGCTCGAGCTTCGTCATTGAGGATAAAGAATTCGTCGTGTTCGTCGGCCCGTCGGGCTGCGGCAAGACGACGTCGCTGCGAATGATCGCCGGACTGGAGCAGCAGACGAGCGGCGATATTCTGATCGGCGACCGGGTAGTCAACCAGCTTCATCCCAAAGACCGCGATATCGCGATGGTGTTTCAAGATTATGCGCTGTATCCGCATATGACCGTTCGCGAGAATCTGTCGTTTGGTTTGAAAAATTTGAAAAAAAGCAAAGCCGAAATCGAAGAGAAGGTGAAGTCCGCCTCCTCGATCCTGGGCCTTGACGAGATGCTCGAGCGAAAGCCGCGGGAGCTGAGCGGCGGGCAGCGGCAGCGCGTTGCCGTCGGACGCGCGATCGTCCGCGATCCGCAGGTGTTCTTGTTCGACGAGCCGCTGTCCAACCTGGATGCGAAGCTGCGCATTCAGATGCGCGTGGAGCTGTCGGAGCTGCACAAGCGGCTCGGCGCGACGATCGTGTACGTGACGCACGATCAGGTTGAGGCGATGACGCTCGGGGAGCGCATCGTGGTGATGAACCACGGCGTCATCCAACAAATTGCGCCGCCTACGGAGCTGTACAACAACCCGAGCAACATGTTCGTCGCCGGGTTCATCGGCTCCCCGGCGATGAACTTCATCGACGCGCAGATCCAAGGGGACAAGGCGATCGTGGAAGGCGCGGCATTCACGCTGCCGGAGCGGATGGCAAGGAGCATGAAGGCGTACGAAGGACGGAGCGTTATCTTGGGCATTCGCCCGGAGCACATTTTCGGCGAAGACTTTGCGCTGCACGTCTCTCCCGAGCACAAGCTGTCGGCTACCGTACAGGTCGTCGAGCACCTGGGCTCGGAAAATCTGGTTTATTTCCGTGTCGGTGAGCGGATGGTAACGGCTAAGGTGCACCCGGAGACGAATGCTTCGATCGGACAGCTGAAGACGTTCATTATCGATCTGAGCAAGGCGCATTTCTTCAATCCGGATACCGAAGTGCGCATCATACTGTAACGATTGCGGGGCTTGAATAAGGAGGGAAAGGCTGCATGCGCAGTTTAAGTCAACTGATCGTACAGGCCGGCGGCCTGGTGTACCGGGAGATGATCGCGATATTTCTGTTCAGCGCGGTCAGCTCGGCTGTACTGATGCCGCTCGTATTTTTGTTCTCGGCGGGAACGGCGCTTCTGCTGGTGCCGGTCGTCTATGCTCCGCTGCTGGCAGGCGTCTTCTATGCGGCTCACCGGATGGTGGCGGGCGAACGGCCGAGGCTGAAGGATGTGTTCGCCGGGGCGGTTCGTTTCTTCATCCCGTCGGCCGTTTTCGGCCTGCTGTGCTCGTTGTTCGTGCTGATTCTGGCCTCCACCTGGTGGTATTACGGGCAGAAGGACGGCATGCTGCACTGGGCCCTGGCCATCTTCCAGACTTACTTTGTGACGATGTTCTTCGTATCTCAGCTGTATACGCTGCCGCTCATCGTGCAGGAGAACGAGCCTGTATTTCGCGCCGTAGGCCGCAGCGTGAAGCTGACTGTCACCCATCCGGGGTATACGATCGGGGCTTTCCTGCAGCTGCTGTGCGTCACGGTGCTGCTCGGATTGACCGTCGTCGGTTTCGCCTTCCTGTTTGCCGGAATGGCGGCCGTATACTCGAATATGGTTGCCCGTAACGTGCTCGCCGGGCGCGAGGAGAAGGCGGAGAACCAAGGCGGGAAGACGTGGGGGGCATAGCCGGATGAAGGCGCGGGTTACGGCTGGCGCCGATCTGCTTCCTCGCATCGCGGCGAAGCTGAGCGGGCTGCGACTCGGCTTGCTGACGAACCCGACGGGCGTGGACGCCCGTTTCCGGACGACGCTTGCCGCGTGCGCGGAGATGCCTTCGGTGCGGTTGTCCGCGCTCTTTGCCTGCGAGCACGGCTTGCGCGGCGAACGGCAGGCCGGCGTTCGCTTCGAAGACGAAGAGCATCCGGAGCTCGGCATCCCGGTCTACAGCTTGTACGGCACGCGCAAGAAGCCTGACGCCGCCATGCTGGAAGGCGTCGATGCCGTGCTCTTTGACATTCAGGATACCGGCGTCCGGTTCTATACTTATTTATCGACGCTTGTGTACATGATGGCGGCTTGCGCCCAAACGGGGCGTGCGCTGTACGTGCTGGACCGTCCGCATCCGCTCGGCGCCCTCCGGGCTGAAGGCGGGCTGCTGCAGCCCGGATACGAGTCAATGGTCGGGGCGGTCGCCGGAACGCCGTATGCGACAGGCATGACGATCGGCGAGTACGCCGGGTGGGTTAACGACCGGCTGGAGCAGCCGTGCGCGCTGACGGTTGTACCGATGGAAGGGTGGAAGCGGGGCATGCGGTTCGATGAGACGGGCTTGCCGTGGATCGTGCCGTCGCCGAACGTGCCGACGCTTGACACGGTTCGCGTCTACGCAGGCACCTGTTTGTTCGAGGGCACGAACGTTTCCGAAGGACGAGGCACGACGCGTCCGTTCGAAACGGTAGGAGCGCCTTGGATCGACGGCGAACGGCTCGCGCGCGAATTCGCTTCGTTCGGACTGGCCGGGGTGCACGCGCATCCGCTTTATTTCTCGCCGACGTTCTCCAAGCATCAGGGCGAGCTGTGCGGAGGGGTTCGGCTGTATGTGACCGAGCCGGATGTTTTCGAATCGGTCCGGGCAGGTCTGACGCTGCTCCGGTCGATGCAGAAGCTGTACCCGGAGACGTTCCGGTTTCTTCCCCCGGTCCGCGAAGGCGGAAAGGCGTTCATCGATTTATTGACGGGGGATTCGCTGGTAGCCGCCGAATTGGCGGAAGACGGCGGACTGCGCCGGGTGCTGGACCGTTACGAAGCCGACATAGAGGGTTGGAAGAAGGAGCGGAGCGGTTATTTACTGTATATGTAATGCACTTTATTTAACAACCCGGAAGGGGAGGAAATCGGGATGGACGTAGTGGAACGGAGCGCGGGGGAAGCAGGGGACAAAGCGGAAACAGCGGCTGTAGCGGCTGCGGAACTCGTGAAACGGATG
The DNA here is from genome assembly GCF_055379675.1 of Paenibacillus sp. JCM 9796. Classification (NCBI taxonomy): domain Bacteria; kingdom Bacillati; phylum Bacillota; class Bacilli; order Caryophanales; family Paenibacillaceae; genus Paenibacillus; species Paenibacillus sp. JCM 9796. The sequence goes on along the minus strand of NZ_AP043723.1, from coordinate 601,977 downwards.
ACGCTGGAGGAGAAGATCGGGCAAATGGTGCTGTGCGGCTTCACCGGCACGGAGCCGTCGGCCGATATCGAGCGGTTGATTCGCGACGAAGCGGTCGGCGGCGTCATCTTGTTCGCCCGTAATGTGCAGAGCACGGAGCAGGTGGCCCGGCTCAACCGGTCGCTGCAAGCGGCCGCATCGATCGCCGGGCGGCTTCCCTTGTGGATCAGCATCGACCAGGAGGGCGGCATGGTCGCGCGGATCACCGACGGGGTCGCGCTGATGCCGGGTGCCATGGCGATTGCGGCCGGCGGCTCCGCCGAAGACGCCTATGAAGCGGCTTCGATCAGCGGCCGCGAGCTGAAGGCGCTTGGAATTAACCTGAACTTTGCCCCCGTTCTGGATGTGAACAACAATCCGGCCAACCCGGTTATCGGGGTGCGCTCCTTCGGCGAAGATCCGGGCCGCGTGGCGGAATTAGGCGTTGCGACGATCCACGGGCTGCAAGAGGCCGGCGTTGTGGCGACAGCCAAGCATTTTCCCGGCCACGGGGATACGCATGTGGATTCGCATCTCGCTCTCCCGACGGTCGCGCATGCGCTCGAAAGGCTGGAGCTGGTTGAGCTGCGGCCGTTCCGGGAGGCGATCGCGGCCGGCGTCGACGCCATCATGTCGGCGCATATCGTATTTCCGGCGTACGAGCCGGCGAAGCTGCCGGTGACGCTGTCGCATGCGGCGCTGACCGGTCTGCTTCGCGGGGAGCTCGGCTATCAGGGCGTCATCATGACCGACTGTTTGGAGATGAACGCAATCGCCGAGCATTTCGGCACGGTGGAGGCTGCCGTTATGGCGGTCGAAGCGGGGGCCGACCTTGTGCTCATCAGCCACAGCCATGAGCGTCAGCTGGGGGCGCTGGAAGCGCTGCGGCTGGCGGTGCTAGCCGGACGCATCCGCGAGGAGCGCATCGACCGCTCGGTCGAGCGGCTGCTGGCGCTGAAGGCGCGGCGCGGCGTGCTGGCACCGGCCGCGGCTGGCGGCGTGCCGGGGGGAACAGCGGCAGAGGAGCCGCAAGACGAAGCGGTCGAGCCGGCTCTTGTGCCGCCGCTCGTTGGCTGCGAGGCGCATCTGGCGGCGGCGCAGCGCATCAGCGAAGCGAGCATCACGGTCGTGCGCAACGAGCGCGGACTGCTGCCGCTTGCGAAGGACCGTTCGCTGGTCGTGATCTCGGTGGAGGCTGCCGTTCAATCGGAGGTCGACGAGCTGCTGGAGGCCCCGCTTTCGCTGGGCAAAGCGCTTGTGGAGCTCGGCGCTTGCGAAACGGAATGGCTCGTGCCACTCCGCAAAGTTGGCGAGCTCAAGGAGGAGCTGGTGCGCAGCGCGCTGTTCGCCGATCAGGTCGTCGTGGCCACGTATAACGCCTATTTGGAGCCGGATCAGGCTGAATTGATAAGGGCGCTGCAGGCAAGAGGGAAGGATCCGATCGTCGTCGCGCTGCGCAGCCCTTACGATCTGCTTGCGTTTCCCGATGTCGGCGCATTCATGGCCGTTTACGAGAGCCGGCCGCTGGCGCTGCGCAGCGCGGCCAAGGTGCTGACTGGCGGCATTCCTGCCGCCGGCCGACTGCCGATCTCGCTTGGCGGGCAAGCTACGGCGGGTTCGGGTGCTGACGGCAGCCAAGGAGGAGACGCCGTATGATCCATTGGCTGCAGGCCGCTTTACACAAGCCGGAGCGTCTCATCGTCGGGCTTATGTCCGGTACCTCGCTCGACGGGATCGACGCCGCCGTCGTAAGGATCGCCGGAAGCGGGCTCGATTCGCGAATCGAGCTGGTGCATTATCACAGCGTCCGGTATGAGGAACCGCTTCGGGAGAAGCTGAAGCGGCTTTGCAGCCCGGATCACTCTTCGACGCCGGACGTATGCGCGATGAACTTTTACATGGCGGAGCGCTTTGCCGAGGCGGCGAGGGAAGCGGCCGCGGCCGCGGGGCTGCGGCTGGAGGACATCGATCTGATCAGTTCGCACGGCCAGACGATCTGGCATATCCCGGTCGCGGCGGAAGCGGCGGTCGACCCGTTCGGCGTTCGCTCAACGCTGCAGATCGGCGATCTGTCGGTGCTCGCGAAGCTGACGGGCCGGCCGGTCGCCGGCGATTACCGCACCGCCGATATGGCCGTCGGCGGGCAGGGAGCCCCGCTTACGCCTTATGGCGACCTGATTCTGTTCCGTGACGAGCACGTCGGCCGCATCGCGCAAAATATCGGCGGCATCGGCAACTGCGCAGTGCTGCCCGCGGGCGCGAAGCCGGAGCAGGTGACGGCCTTCGATACGGGGCCGGGCAACATGCTGATCGATCAGGCCGTGCTCGAGCTGACGGACGGCAGGCTGACGTATGACGCGGACGGCGCTTGGGCGGCGGCCGGACGGCCAGACGAGGCGCTGCTCGGCGAGATGCTGAGTCATCCGTACTTCGCTCTGGAGCCGGTCAAGACGACCGGCCGCGAGCTGTTCGGCAAAGCGTATGCGAACGCGTGGATGTCCCGCATGCGGGCGGCGGGCCTGCAGCCGGAGGACATCGTCGCCACGTTCACGGCGTTCACCGCCCGCAGCATCGCGCAGAGCTATCGCGACTTCGTGCTGCCCGGCCAGGCGATCGCCGAGGTCGTCGTCAGCGGCGGCGGCGCGCACAACCGGACGCTGCTGCGCATGCTTGGCGACCTGCTGCCGGGGCAGCGGGTGCGCACCGCTGCATCGCTTGGCGTCTCGGACGACGCCAAGGAAGCGATTTGCTTCGCCGTGTTCGGCAACAACCTGCTTCACGGCGAGCCGAACAATCTTCCGTCCGCCACGGGAGCCGCGCGGCAGACGGTCATGGGCAAGCTGGCGCTGCCGGAATAGCGCCGGCGAATAGGTGAACATCCCGAAACGTCAGCCCAACGGGGCCGAACCTCGTGACTAACAATCAAAACGGTTTGCAAAATCGTTATATCGTGTATATCGTGGGTGACGAAGCTCCTGATGACCATGACCATCGGGGGCTTTTTTTCATGAGCGCTGAAAGATTGGTCGCTGCGGGGCCGACCGATCTGCTGGAATCATTTCTGGAAGAATTAACTTATTGTTTCCCCGACTAATTTTCCGTAAACTAATAAATGTTTTGTAAAAAGAAGAACATAACATGACGAAGACCCTTGATTGCAGCAAGAAAATGCATCACGGCGAACGATGTCGGGGGACGACTATGGACAACAAGAAGCACACAGCAGCGCCGCAGCGGGCGAACGAATTGAAGCGCGGATTGAAGGCCCGCCATTTGACGATGATCTCGATCGGGGGATCGATCGGTACCGGACTGTTCCTGGCCAGCGGAGGGGCGATTCATTCCGCCGGTCCGGGCGGGGCCTTGCTGGCCTATTCGGCCATCGGTTTAATGGTTTATTTCCTGATGACGAGCTTGGGCGAGATGGCGGCATGGATGCCGGTATCCGGCTCTTTCAGCACCTATGCCGGCCGGTTTGTCGATCCGGCGCTCGGTTTTGCGCTGGGATGGAACTATTGGTTCAACTGGGCGGTTACGATCGCGGCGGAGCTGTCGGCGGCCGGGCTTATAATGAAGTTTTGGTTTCCGGATACGCCGTCGCTGCCATGGTCCGTCCTGTTTCTGGCTTTCATGTTCGGGCTCAATTACTTGTCCGTACGGGGGTACGGGGAATCGGAATACTGGTTTGCGCTCATTAAAGTGGTGACGGTTATCGTTTTCATCGGCGTCGGCCTGTTGATGATCGTCGGCATTATCGGCGGCGAGGCCATAGGCTTCCGTCATTTTACGGAAGGCGACGCGCCGTTTCACGGAGGCTTCATGGCGGTGCTCGGCGTCTTTATGGCGGCAGGCTTCTCCTTCCAAGGGACGGAGCTGATCGGGATTGCGGCAGGGGAGAGCGATAACCCGCGTGTCAACATTCCGAAAGCGATCCGCCAAGTGTTTTGGCGCATCCTGCTGTTCTACATCCTTGCGATTTTCGTTATCGGGATGCTGATCTCGTATACGGACCCGGTTCTGATTAACGGCGATGTCGCCAACATTGCGGTCAGCCCGTTTACCATCGTATTTCAAAATGCGGGTCTTGCGTTCGCCGCTTCGGTCATGAACGCGATAATTCTGACCTCGGTGTTGTCCGCCGGGAACTCGGGCATGTACGCCTCCACTCGGATGCTCTGGGTGCTCGCCAAGGAAGGCAAGGCGCCGCGCCTGCTGGCGTCGCTGAACCGCCGCGGCGTACCCGTTGCGGCGCTTGCCGTGACGGCGGCGATCGGGATGCTCGCGTTCTTCACCTCGCTGTTCGGCGACGGGATCGTGTACATTTGGCTGCTGAATTTGTCGGGGATGTGCGGGTTTCTCGCCTGGCTCGGCATAGCCGTCAGCCATTACCGGTTTCGCCAAGCCTTCCTGTTGCAAGGTCACTCGCTGAGCGAGCTGCCGTTCAAGGCCAAGTGGTTTCCGTTCGGGCCGTTATTTGCCTTGGTGCTTTGTTTGTTCGTCATGTTCGGGCAAGGGTATGCGGCGGTAACCGGGGAAGAAATCGATTGGTATGGCCTGCTTTCCTCGTTCATCGGCCTGCCGTTGTTTGCCGCCATCTGGATCGGCTATAAATTGAAGCATAAAACGAAAGTCGTTCCGCTCGGGCAGTGTAAGCTGACCGACTGAACAAGATGAACAAGCCGTTGAACTCCGGCCAGCTGGAGTTCAACGGCTTTTTTACAGCGGATGCCCCTTATCTCCCGGTTGTTAGGCTAGTAAACGCGATGAATCACGTCTTCGAAAGCCGGGTCCTCCATAAGAATATCGTCGGGTTTCGCCCCAGCGGCTCAGCTCCCGCAGCATGTCCATCGCTTTCGCGTCCTGCCGGTTGCCCTCGATGACGACCCCGCTTTCCGACGTTTCGGCGATGCGGAACGGCAGCGATTCCGTCTCGGACAGCGCCGGAATGTGGAAGGCGCCGCGGAAGGTGACGCGGATGACGGTCGGCAGTCCGATCATCTCGCGGAGCTGACGGGTCGTGCCGTCATAGGCGAGCCTGCCATGGTTGATGACCATCACCCGGCCGCACAGTTGTTCGATGTCGTCCATATCGTGAGTCGTGAGCAGGACGGTTTTGCCGAAGTCGCGGTTCAGCGTCTTCAGGAATGCACGGATGTTCCGCTTCGCCGAGACGTCCAGCCCGATCGTGGGCTCGTCAAGAAATAGCAGGTCGGGGTCATGCAGCAGGGCCGCCGCCAAATCGGTGCGCATCCGCTGGCCGAGCGACAGCTTGCGCACCGGCGTCTCCCAAAATTCACGCAAGTCGAGCAGGTCCGACAGCTCCTTGAGCCGACGGCGTTTTACCGAGCTCTCGACCCGGTACATCTCCGCTAAAATATCGAACGAGTCTTTAACCGGCAAATCCCACCACAGCTGGCTGCGCTGTCCGAACACGACGCCGAGCCGGCGGACGACGCGCCGCCGGTCCCGATGAGGGCTGTCCCCGCCGATGCGCACCGTGCCGGACGTCGGATGCAGGATGCCGGTCAGCATCTTGATCGTCGTCGATTTGCCGGCGCCGTTCGGACCGATGTACCCGACGAACTCGCCCGGTTCGATCGAGAAGCTGATATCGCGCACCGCTTCCTTCACCCGATATTCGCGGGAGAACAACGTGCGCAGCCCGGCCCATGGACCTTCGCGAACGACAGGGGTTTTAAATGGCTTAGACATATGATTGACTTCTATCCTCGATGGAGCGCTCAAGGTTTATTGCCGCCTCCCTAACTCCCCGTACTTTAATACTTTGTTAATCCGTAGCGCCAGAACGCCAAGCTGCCCGCCAAGCACAGAAGAGCGGCCAATGCCGTCCCCGCAAGCAGCCAGACGCCGTATTCGCCCCGCACAATGTAAAGAGAAGGGACGTAACTGACGAAGCCGACCGGCACGACGACAAGGAGCAGCGATTGCAGCCACTTGGGATAGAGCGCAAGCGGATATTGCGCGGCCGTGCGGGCGGCGTCCTCGGTGAAGTTCTGCAGCTCGGCGATCCGGGTGATCCAGAAGCCGACGGTCGCTGTGGCCAAACCGATCGAGAATAAAAGGATCGCCCCGGTCCCGATGGCGAATAAGGTCCAGGGCACAGAGGTCAAGGGATTACAGCAGCTTGATGCCGCTGAGCAGAATGATGGCGGCCATGGCGGTGCGCAGCGGCTTCGCCGGGATTTTCGCCGAGAGACGGCTTCCGAGTAGAACGCCCGGAACCGAGCCGATCAGCAGCTGGAAAGCAAGTCCGTAATGGATATGCCCGAGACCCGCATGCATGAGGCCTGCCGCCGACACGAGCAGGAAGGCATGGACGATGTCGGTGCCGACGAGCTCGGCGGCGGTAAGCCGGTAAAAGAACATCATCGCCAGCGCAAACAACGAGCCTGAGCCGATGGAAGTGAGGCCGACCAGAAAACCGAGGACAAAGCCGATGCTGATCGTCAGGACCAGCTTCCCTTCCAGCGGCTTGTCTTGAATGGCGCCGGTGGCTTCGTCCCCCAGCCACAGCTTGACCAAATTAAGCAGTGCAACGACAATGAGCATAATCCCGAGCGTATTCCTGATGATCGTATCTTGATAGGCATGCAGGGGCGGGTATGTTTTCAGCAGCAGGATCGAAGCCGCGGCGCCCGGTAGGCTGCCTAGCGCGAATTGCTTCACTAACGGCAGGTTTACGGTTTGTTGCCGTACATGCTGAACGCTGCCGAACAGCTTCGTGACCGAGCTGTAAAATAAATCAGTGGCGACGGCCACTGCCGGCTGTACGCCAATGGTGATGAGAAGCGGCGTTAAGAGTGCGGCTCCGCCAACGCCTGTCAGTCCGACGAGCATCCCGACGAAGGCGCCGATCAGGATAAGGCTGGGTTCGATAAGGCATCCCCTCCATGTGTATGGATTAAGTGCTTGTATCCTTGTTAGTGCTTATCGGTCTAATCTATGCGGGACAAGGGGGCGGCTTGCTTTTATTTTTGGCCCCGCACTCATCCCCTGTTGAAGCCCATGTACAATGGCGGTCGTCTGTGTCGCCTCGTCATCGCGCCACGCGCTAGGCTCATCGGGCGGAACTTTTTTCGCAAGGTGTTCAGCAGAGGCGGATCGTATGTTAAAATATTGAAGCAGCTTATGATCGGCATAAACCGTTTTCATCAGATTCCCGGGCTGCAGGCTTCGCGGATGCAAGGGCCGCAGCGGGCGGCCATGATGCCGTTGCTCCGAATGAAGTGCGGCCGAATCAACCTCCAGGACCGACAGTCGTTGGGTTCTGGTAGAACGACCGCCCAAAACCACCCATAGGATGTGACGCGTCTTGAGTTCAGAACGATTATTGTTCGATTTCGTACGATCCAAGTGGCGTCAGTTTGCGTTTGCAATCGCGCTCATTGCGACGGCCAACATTGTTCAGTCCTGCTACCCGAAGCTGCTCGGCAGCTTTACGGATCAGCTGCAGCGGGCAGAGTTAACACCGCCCGTCATCGTCGATTACAGCTTGATGCTGCTTGGCATCGGGGTGACGTTCGCGTTGTTCGGGGGTGTCGGCCAGTACATCATTATGCGGATCGGACGTTATTTCGAGTTTGTGACCCGCAAAAAGCTGTTCGACCATTTCACTCAGCTGAGCGAAAGCTTCTATTCGCAGCACGGGGTCGGCAAGCTGCTCAGCTACGTGATGAACGATGTAACCTCCATCCGGGAATCGATCTCGCTCGGGATCAATCAGACGACAAACGCGGTCATGCTGATTGCGGCCGCCGTCACGATGATGGCAACCAGCGCGATCCCGCTTTATTTGATCGCCGTCTGTATCGCGCCGCTGCTGATCATCCCGTTCGTCGTTGTCAAGCTTGGGCCTGTCATCCGTATGCGATCCTTAAGCGTACAGGAATCGCTTGGGAAGATGACCGAGTCGGCGGAGGAGCAGTTCGCCGGCATCCGCGTGACCAAGAAATTCGCCGTCGAGCCGATTATGATCAGGCGCTTCGGGGAGTCCGTGGACCGCATTCGCGACAACCAGCTGCGCCTGGTACGGGTATCGTCGTTATTCCAGGCGATCATCCCGTTTCTCGGCGCGCTTTCACTTGTCGTGACGATCGCATACGGCGGGTATTTGACCATCGAAAACCGCATTACGCTCGGTAATTTCGTCGCGCTGACGCTGTACATCCGGATGATGGTCAACCCGCTGCAGCAGATCGGCAATGTCATCAACACGGTCCTGCGGTCGCGGGCCTCGTTGGAACGGATCAACGACCTGCTGGCGCGGCCGGCTGACATTGCGGAAGATGAGGGAGCGAAGCCGGTCAATTTAGACCGCTCGGGCATTCGCGTCAGCGGCTTGTCGTTCGCTTATCCGGATGCGGCCAAGGATGCGCTGCACGGCATCGACTTGACGATTGAGCCGGGCAAGACGCTCGGTATCATCGGCAAGACGGGGAGCGGCAAGACGACGCTGGCGAAGCTGTTGCTGCGCATCTACGATCCGCCGGCCGGCGCGATCCGCATCGGCGGCGTCGACATCCGCGAGATGACGCTGGAAAGCTTGCGGACGCAAATCGCCTATGTGCCGCAGGAAGGGTTCCTGTTCAGCACGACGATTCGCGACAATATTGCCTTCTACCGCCGGGACTCGTCGCTTGGCGAGGTGGAACGCGCGGCGAAGCAAGCGCAAATTTACGCCAGTATTATCGCTTTCCCCGATCAGTTCGAGACGATGCTCGGCGAGCGCGGGGTAACGTTATCCGGCGGGCAGCGGCAGCGAACAAGCCTGGCCCGCGGCTTGATCAAAAATTCGCCGATTCTGATTCTCGACGACAGCGTGAGCGCGGTCGACGCGGTAACGGAGAAGGCAATAATCGAGACCATCCGCGCCGAACGCCGGAACAAGACGACGATATTGATCGCGCATCGGATCAGCGCGCTTCAGCACGCCGACGAAATTATCGTGATGGACGAAGGGCGCATCGTGCAGCGGGGAACTCATCAGCAGCTGCTGGCTCAGCCGGGGATTTATGCGGTTTTACACGCCATTCAAGAGGAGGGGAGCCACTATGCCGAAGGAATTCGGACGCCCGGTTCCGGATCCTAGAAGGGATTCGACCATGGACGGCGCTCCGGAGACGCCGACGCAGTATAAGTCGGCGTTTCGTATCTTGCTCGGCTACGCGAAGCCGCACCGGTTGACGTTCGGCTTGATGGTCGTCTGTGTGCTGCTGGCGATCGCCGCCGACTTGCTCCAGCCGTTCTTGGTCAAAATCGCGATCGACGATCATCTCATGATCGGGGATACGAATTACGGGACGCTGGTGATGATCAGCGCCGTCTATTTGGGATTGTCGTTGACGAGCTTGCTGTTCACGTACTTGCAGAACAATTTGCTCCAGCACGCCGGACAGAGCATCGTCGCGACAATCCGCAAGGAGCTGTTCGAGCACATCTCGAAGCTGTCGATGTCCTACTTCGACCGGATGCCGAGCGGGAGCTTGATCACGCACGTGTCGAGCGACACCGAGACGTTGAACCAATTTTTTAATCAAGTGCTCTTAAGTCTGGTGCGCGACGGGATGACGCTGGTGTTTATCATCGTGATGATGTTTCAGCTGGACGTGGAGCTGACCTTGTACTGCTTGATTCTGCTGCCGGTGATCGCGCTGATTGCCGTCTCTTTCCGCTCGTATATGCGCAAGACGTACCAGATGGCGCGGACGAATTTATCGCGTATGGTGGCGTTCGTCGCCGAGAATTTGGCCGGGATGAATGTCATTCAAGCGTTCCATCAGGAACAGGAGCAGCAGGGGCAGTTTACCGATAAAAACCGCAGCTACTATCGCTCGAATTTGCGCGAGATCCGCACGAGCGTCCTGTTTAACCGCTCGTTCGATATGCTCGGCAACTTGTCGGTCGCGTTCGTCACGTGGCTCGGCGGCATCGCCGTATTCGACAAAAGTATCGAATTCGGCGTGTTGTATGCGTTCATCACGTACATCCGCCTGTTTTTCCAGCCGATCAACACGATTACGCAGCAGTGGAACACGCTGCAATCGGCTACGGTGTCGGTGAACCGGATCTGGCATATTTTCTCGGAACGGCCGGAGGTGAGGGATGCGGCGAAGCCTGCCCGCATCGATCTGGGTTCGGTGCGCGGGAGGATTGACTTTAACCATGTGCACTTTGCTTATCAGGAAGGCGTCCCGGTCTTACGCAATGTCGATTTACATATCCAGCCGGGCGAAATGATCGGTATTGTCGGTACGACCGGCGCGGGCAAAAGCTCGCTGATCGGCTTGCTGTGCCGGTTTTACGACGTGACCCGGGGCAGCGTGAAGATTGACGGTACGGACATTCGCGATATCCCGCAGGCGACGCTGCACCGGATGATCGGACTTGTGCAGCAGGAGCCGTATTTGTACTCGGGCAGCATCATCGACAACGTCCGCCTGTTCGATGAATCGATCTCGCGCGAGGCCGTCATCGACGCTTGTCGCTTTGTCGGAGCGGATGCGATCATCCGCCGCATGAAGGACGGCTACGACACGCGGTTGTCGGAACGGGGCAGCGGGCTGTCCGCGGGCGAGCGCCAGTTGATTTCGTTCGCGCGCATCCTCGTGTTCCAGCCGAAAATTTTGATTCTCGACGAAGCGACGGCCAATCTGGACTCGCATACGGAGCAGCTCATCCAGTCCGCGCTGCACGTCGTCTCGCAAGGCCGGACGACGCTTGTCATTGCGCACCGGCTGTCCACGATCATGCAGGCGGACCGCATCCTCGTCATGCGCCAAGGCGAAGTTGTCGAGGAAGGCGACCACCGCGGGCTGCTCGAGCTGCACGGCTACTACGAGCAGCTGTATTTGCACTCGCAGAGCGCGGGGTAAGGCAAGCGCGCTGCTTTCAGAGCTTGGCGCCCATTACACGAACAAAGAAGTCGGCTTTTGCCCGGTGCTTCCCGGGGAAAGCCGGCTTTCTGTTTGTTGCGGCGGCTGTAATTTTTGGTGCCACGGCTGCTGCCTTCGTGTATAATTATGGCGAATATGTAAGCGGGAGGATGCCAGGATGGAATTATTCAACAAGCCGATGGGCGTCGGGACGATTTTGGACAGAAGCTTTCAGCTGTACCGCAAACATTTCACCATGACATATCTTCTTGCGTTATTGTTCTTCGGACCGTTTTATTTCGTGCAAAACGTGCTGTTGTACGACATGAGCGGCGTTTCGTTCCTCCCGCAAAGCGAGCATTCGATTTCCGGTTCATTCGATCTTTTCTTGAATGGCAACAGGAGCGGACAGGCGGAAATGTCGGGCGGGCTTGCCGGGCTTGCCCTGCTCATGCCGCTGTATATACTGGCGTTCTTTCCGTCGTCGGTGGCTGCGCAGCTGCACTTGGTGAACGCGGCAGGCAAAGGCGAGAGCATTCGTTTCGGAGACCTGCTCCGCCAATCGTTCACGCCCTATTGGCGGATGGTCGGCAATACGTTTTTGTTCGGCTTGATTGTAACCGGGATCTATATCGGCCTAATTATCGTGTTTGTCGCTGTGTTCGGGGTGCTGGCCATCGTCGGCACGGGTTTCGGAGCAGCCTTTACGAGGATGGGCGCCGATCCGTTAGGCGGCGGCATCGCGTTTGTGGCGCTGATCGTCATTCTCTATTTGCTTGCGCTTTTCGCTGTGCTGGCCGTTGTCAGCTACTTCGTCGTGCGATTCGGCTTTTATTTGCCGGTTGTCGCCGTGGAGAAGGAGAGACAGGCGCTGCGCCGCAGCTGGAGGCTGACGAGGGGCAGCTTTTGGCGTATATTCGCCATTTATTTGGTGTTGACGGTCATTTATACCGTATTTCTGCTCGGCATCTATGCGCTTCTTGTGTCGGTGTTCAAAATGTCGCTGCTCGGCCAGCTGATCTACGTCCTGTTGTCTCTGCTCATCACGCCGTTCTACATGATCCCGTATGCGGTCATTTATTTCGATCTGCGCTTGCGCAGCGAGGGCACCGATTTGGAACAGATGCTTGCCCGCAGCCTGCCGAACGTGAACGGGCATAAGGACCCGGATGCGGCGATGCCGGGCAATGCAGGTGATGATCGTCCGGAGGACGAGGGCCCGACCGACTGGAGCGCCGTGGAGACGAAAATGACCGAGACGAAAAAGACCGATGAATAAAGCCGAAGTCCAGACGGATAAAGAGAAGCTGCAGGAGATTCTAAACCGCGACGAATATACCGCCTATATGCGGGAACGCAGCGGCAACCCGATCTTCGAATGGCTGCAGGAGAAGCTGGAGAAGATTGCCGACCTGTTCCCGGAGCTGGATATAGCGCCGGGAACGCCGAATGTGGTCGCGTACCTCCTGTTGGGCTTCCTGCTGGCCGCGCTGGCCGCCGCCATCCTGTGGATGATGCGCCTTCTGATTCTCGAGCGGCGCAGCCGGCGCCGGATTGTTTTCCGCAGCGCAGTCGAGCTGGACCGGTCTTCCGCAAGGCTGGCCGAGGAAGCGCAGCGGTTCGCCGCCGCCGGGGATTACCCCGAAGCGGTGCGGCACGCGTTCCTGGCGCTGCTGCTGCTCATGAATGAACGGGACTGGGTACGGGCCCAGACGTGGAAGACGAACCGCGAATATGCGGAGGAGCTGCACGACCGCGAGCCTGCCGCCGCCCGGTCCTTTATCGAAGCGGCCCGGCTGTTCGAGCATGTGTATTACGGACGCGGAGAAGCAGAGGCGCGCGATTACGAGCGGATGACGGAGCTGCTGGCTTCGCTTGTCCGGGAAGGGGCGGGTCATGCTGAAACGAAATAAGACGCCGATTGCTCTCGTCCTTAGCGTCGCCGCGTTTCTCGGCATCGGCTGGCTGCTTGTCCGGCCCGATTTGCCGGATCTGCCGGCCTATGTGTCGGTTTCGGCGGATCGCGACGGAACGAAAGCGTTATATACGTTGTTGGAAGAGAAGAACGTCCCGGTTAAACGATGGCAGAAGCCTTGGCGGTTCTTGCCGAAGGCCTCCGGACAAACGCTGGTGCTCCTTCAGCCTTACAGCTTGACGGAGCGGGAGCGGGAAGAAATCGCGGGCTGGGTGGAGCGGGGCAACGAGCTGCTGGTGTTCGACAGTTCTCCTGAGGGCTGGACGACGTTTCCCGCAGCGGCACTGGACGAACCGGACCCCGGCGTCGTCCCGGTAACCGATCTGCGCCGTCCGGCCGAGACGGGGTTCACCGGCAGCGTCGCGTCCGCTTACCGGCTGGACGCATCGAGCGGCATGGAGCCGGTGCTTCGCGATGCGCGCGGGGTGATCGGCGGCCATCTCGCCGTCGGCGAAGGCAGCCTGAGCCTGTTCGTCGTGCCGGAATGGACCATGAACGAGCATGTGCTTGAGCATTCGCACTTCGAGCTGCTGTGGCCGTATTTGAACCGGCCGAGCGGCGCGCTCTGGGTTGACGAATACCACCACGGCCTGCAGGACAAACCGGGGCTGCTTGCCGTGTACCCCGACTGGTTGCTCGCCGTGCTGCTGCAGCTGCTGCTTGCCGTCTTGCTATGGCTGTGGCGGAAAGCGGTCCGCTTCGGACCTGCCTTCACGCCGCGCGCATGGACGGTGCGGCGCGGCGACGAAACGCTGCTGGCCGCGGCAGGCTGGTACGAGCGGGGCAGGCTGACCCGTGAAGCGCTGGCGCATCAGGAGCGGTACGTGCGCAGCCGGCTGCGCGCCAGATTCGGCGTTCGCACCGACGCATCCGACGCCCAGGTGCTGGCCGCAGCCAAGCGTCACTGGGATAAGGCTGCGGTGGACCGGCTCGCGGCGCTGCTCGCTTGCTGGAGGGCGGCGGAGGAAGCCGTGTCGTATACGCCGAAGCAGTTGGAGATGGACAGCCGGAAGGCCGATGAAGTCATCCGCAATCTGGAGAAGGAGTGAAGTTCGATGCAACAGCTGCTGCAGCAAATGGAACGAATCGTGATCGGACAGCAGACGAATATCCGCCTGCTGCTGACCGCTTTTTTGGCCGGAGGCCACGTACTCCTGGAAGGGGTTCCGGGGCTTGGGAAAACGAAGATGGTGCGCACGCTCGCCGATTTGACGGAGGGGTCGTTCAGCCGGGTTCAATTTACGCCGGATATGATGCCGGGCGATATGACCGGCAGCGCAATCTTTAATATGAGGGACAACGAGTTTCAGACGATACGGGGGCCGGTATTTACGAATTTGCTGCTGGCCGACGAAATCAACCGTACGCCGCCCAAGACGCAAGCGGCGCTGCTGGAGGCGATGGAGGAACGGCAGGTGACGATTCAAGGCACGACCTATCCGCTGCCCGATCCTTTTTTTGTCGTCGCCACGCAAAATCCGGTGGAGTACGAAGGCACGTATCCGCTGCCGGAGGCGCAGCTCGACCGGTTTTTGTTCAAATTAACGGTGTCGTATCCGTCGCTGGAGGCGGAATTGAACATATTGAAAGGCCACAAGCCGTTCTACGCAGTGCAGGAACAGCCGCAAGAGGCGGTGTTGTCGCTCGACGAGTTCAAGGCGCTGCGGGCTGAACTGCCGCATGTCGTGGTTCAGGACGCGCTGATCGGCTACATCGCCGCCCTGATCCGCAAGACGCGGGAGGATAAAAGGCTGCTGCTTGGCGCAAGTCCCCGTGCGGGGATTGCGATGCTGATGGCCTCGCGGGCATGGGCGCTGCTAGACGGCCGCCGCTATGTGACGCCGGACGACATCAAGACGGTAGCCGGACCGGCGCTCCGGCACCGGCTGCTGCTGACGCCGCAGATTGAATTGGAGGGAGAGACGAGTGACCACTTCATCCAGGAAACGTTGGCCTCGATTCCGGTCCCTCGCTGATGCGATACAGCGGCGCATGATCGTACCGACGCCCCGCATGGCGGCCGCCGCCGCCAGCGGCGCGGCGTTGATCGCTGCCGGGTATGCGCTCGGCGCGGGCGCAGCGGCCTTCTTGCTCGTCAACGGCGCGCTGCTCGGCGCATCCGTGCTGGATCTGTCGCTGCTTCCGCGCAGAAGGCATGTTCGGGTGAGCCGCGATCTGCCGAGCCATGCGGACCGGGACGCGCCTTTCGAAGTTGCGGTGCGCGTCGAGACGGACCGGCCGGTTTCGCTGCGGCTTGAGCTTGCCGACGATGTGCCGCAGTCGTTCCTTGCCGTGCCGGTCGAATCGCTTGCTGCCGACTGGCAGGGGAGATCGGCCGAGATCCTGTATACGACTTGCGGACGCGAGCGCGGGATTCATAAGTTCCGGTTTGCCCGATTGCGTATTCGCGGGTCGCTTGGACTTTGGGAGAAACAGCTGGTTGCGCCGGTTGCACAGGACATTCGCATTTATCCGGACATGTCGGGTGCTCGCGGTATATTGGCTTCCGTGCAGCATCAATTGATTTTGGAGGGGAAACGGGTGTTCCGCAAGGAACGTGCCGGGTCGGAGTTTCACATGATTCGCGAGTATGTGGAGGGCGATGACACGCGCCTGATCAACTGGCGGGCGTCGGCCCGGTCCCGGGCCCTGATGACGAACGTGTTTCGGCCCGAGCGCGGGAAGGTCGTCACGATTATGCTGGATTGCGGGCGCATGATGGGCGTAGAACTGGACGGACGCGCGAAGCTTGATGCGACGCTCGAAGCGGCGCTGTCGCTGGCGGCCGTGGCCTTGAAGCAGGGGGATAAAGTCGCGGTGATGGCTTTCTCGAACCGGGTTAAAGCTTACGTGCCGCCCGGCACGGGTACCGGCCATCTGCAGGCGATTACGGAAGCGCTCTTCCACCTGCAAAGCGATTTTGTGGAGTCCAGCTACGCCTCCGCCCTGCATCATCTGATGCGTGTGCAGAAGAAGCGCAGCTTGACCGTGCTGTTCTCCGACATGGACAATTATATGTACGAGGACCAGCTCCGTCCGCTGCTGCTGCGCATGCAAAAGCAGCACCTCCTGCTGCTGCTCGGGCTTCGGGACGAGGCGCTGCACCGTTGGACGATCATGGAGACGGGCGGCAAACGCGAAGCTTTCGTCAAAAGCTTGGCGCACAAGATGACGTTGGAGCGTCAAGCGTACGCGGCTGAGATGGCGTCCGGGGGCATCGATGTGGTCGACGTCCCGGTTGGCGAGCTCGCTTGGACGGCCGTCAACCGGTACTTGGACGTGAAGTCCGGCGACAGGCTGTAGGCGCCTCGAAACCGTCGGCCGAATTAGACGGGTGAGCGCTTCGGCTCCGGCTGTACGTCCGGCGCGTGAAGTCCGTGCGAAGTTTCGTCCAACAGCAGCTTGCGCCCGTTCGCGATGCCGTAGAGGACGTACACGGCCAGCGCAAGCAGCGTTAACCCGGCGAAGGCGTACTTCGCTTCGAGCGAAAGTCCGGACGGGATGATGTACCCTTCGATGATACCGGCGATGACGAACAGCGGGATCGTACCGACGAGCAGCAGCGCCGATTCTTTTACGGAGCGCAGGAACATATATTTACGCGTATACGGTCCCGGGTTAATCATCCGGTAGCTCATATACAAACCGGCGCCCCCGGCGATAAAAATAGCGGCCAGCTCAATGATGCCGTGTGGCAGGATGTAGGCCCAGAACCTATAGCTGTTGCCGGACTGCCAAAACACGGCGGTTAAGGCGCCGATCAAGAGGCCGTTGTAGAGCAGCAAGTAGACGGTTAATAGGCCGAACGTAATACCGCTGACAAACGCCAGCACGGCGACGCGGATGTTGTTGGTCATGATCGTCGAGGACATGACCGCGCTCTGGAGATCGTCGTGGCCCCGTCCGACTTGATGCGGATTGATGCTTTCCGCGATTTGAGCGGGAATTACCGTGTACAAATTCAACGGATCGGACCAAACGGCGAGAAAGCCGGAAAGTCCGCCGATGATGAACAGCAGGAGGGCTGCGGCGATGAACCGTCTGCGCTCCAGCACGAAACCGATAAACTGGCTTTTAAAAAAGTCGGCCAGCCGGCCGGCCGGCTGGCGCTGCCCGGCAAAGAGCGCCTGATGCGCGCGCGAAACGAGCTGATTCAGGAAGGGGACGATTTCGTCGCCCGGGTAGTACGTTTGTGCGAACGCCAGATGCGCCGAGGCGGTTTTGTAAAGCAGTGTCAAACGATCGATCTGCATCGCCTGCACCGTCCGCTTGCTTCGCTCGAACGGCTCGAGCAGCTGTTCCAATTCGGACCAAACGGGCTTATGCTCACGAATAAAGTACTGAATATCCATAAGACGGAGCATCCTCCTTCAAGACGATAAGTTCATACTACCACAATGAATAGAAGAAGGAGAGTGGGGAAATGAACGATAGCTATAACCGGGAAGCGACGGTTGTCACGCCGGAGCACGTGCGGCTGCAATTCCGTACAGCCGGACTCGGCAGCCGCACGGCCGCACAACTGATCGACGTGCTGCTGTTGATGCTCGTATTCGGCGCGGTGTGCCTGCTGATCGGGCTGGCGCTCATGGTCATGGGCATCGGCGTGAACGATATGCCGGGCGAATATGCACTCGCCTTTATCATCGTGTTCAGTTCGGTGCTGAGCGGCGGGTACTTCGTGTTAGCCGAGTATTATATGAACGGCCAGACAGTAGGCAAGAAGCAGTTGGGGTTGCGCGTCATTCAAGAGAACGGCCAACCGGTCACCTTCTTGTCCGCGATCATCCGCAATTTTTTCCGGCTTATCGATTTCTTGCCTTGGTTATATTTTCTGGGGGGGCTGTGGATCTTTTTCCATCCGATGGATAAAAGGCTGGGCGATCTCGCCGCCGGCACGCTCGTTGTGCGCGACACGCGCCGGGAACAGCTGCATCGACGCCGCCAAACGGAGAAATGGCTGAATCAGCGTGAGATGGCCGGTCGTCCCAACCTTCCGTTAACGGAGCTGCAGCGCAGACGGGTGGAGCGCGAAGACTGGCTGCTGCTGTCCGCCTACGTGGAACGGATTCCGTCGCTGACGGGAATCAAGCGCGACGCTCTGGCCGCGGAGATCGCCGGGCGGCTGGCCGCCAAGCTGGAGCTCGAAGCCGAACTCCGTTTCGTATCGGCGGAGGCGTTCTTGATGGAGCTTTACGTACTGCTTGCGGGCGAATGGACGCTTTAGCGGCAGCCAGGCGACACAAAAAAGCGGCTTTGCCGGACGCATCTTCTGCGGAGGAAACCCGGCAAGCCGCAGGCGCCGGACGGCGCAAACGAGCGTGTTTATGTAGAAGATATTAGGTCCGGATGCCGCATTTCCTGGCCAGCGTCGGCCAGTAGAAGACGAACAATTTCTCCCATCGGTCCTCGGGCAGCACACGCAGCCAGTTGGCAATCTGATTCAAGCCCATGTCATCCAATACACGTTCTGCGTATTCCTTTTCCTCACGTACATCTCTTGCCGTTGTTTCTACCACAATGCCAGCTCCTTCATCATTAAAAATGAACCCTCCTATATATATGCAGCCAGGATCGAGTTTGACATCGTTTGATAAAATTTTCTTCTTCCCGATCGATATGTTACAATTTAGGGTGACATGTTCAACCACTTTCACGGCGGAGAGTGGTTTTTTGTATGTCAATCCAACCAACAAGCCGGTGCCGGAAGTCCAGGAGGGGATTAGCCATGAAATTTTCAGAGCGTTTGCAGCAAAAGCTGAGGCCGATTTGGCGTCAAAACCACGATCATCCGTTCGTTCAAGAGCTGGGGAACGGGACGCTGGCGAAAGAGAAGTTCAGGTTTTATATGATTCAAGATTACTTGTATTTGATCGAGTACTCGAAGCTGTTCGCGCTGGGCGCCGTGAAAGCGGCAGACCTCGGGACGATGGGCAAGTTTGCGGCGCTCCTGCATGCAACCTTGCACGATGAGATGGCGCTGCACCGCAGTTACGCCGCTCGCTTCGGCATTTCGGAAGACGAGCTGGAGGAGGCGGAGCCTTCGCCGATTACGCTCGCGTATACGCATTACATGCTGCATGAGGCGCAGAAA
The DNA here is from genome assembly GCF_055379675.1 of Paenibacillus sp. JCM 9796. Taxonomy (NCBI): domain Bacteria; kingdom Bacillati; phylum Bacillota; class Bacilli; order Caryophanales; family Paenibacillaceae; genus Paenibacillus; species Paenibacillus sp. JCM 9796. The sequence goes on along the minus strand of NZ_AP043723.1, from coordinate 582,998 downwards.
GGTTCGCTCGCGGAGTTGGTGGCAGCCTTGCTGCCGTGCATGTGGGGGTATTGGGAGATCGGCAAAGAACTGAACGCCATACCCGGCGCGGCCGAACATGAGCTGTACGGCGAATGGATCCGGATGTACAGCTCGCCGGAGTATGGCGAATTGGCGGGCTGGTGCATCGACCTGCTCGATACGCTCGCGGCCGGGAAGACCGAAGCCGAGCTGGCGAAGCTGGAGACGATCTTCTTGAACACGACCCGGTTCGAGTACATGTTCTGGGACATGTCGTACCACGGGCAGATGTGGCCGTAGGGTTATGCCATTCTCTTTATCTCATCGAAATCCACCATCGGAATGGAAGATTTGACCGGTCATCCACCCGGCGTCTTCCGTCGCCAGAAAAGCGATGAGGCGCGCCGCGTCTTGAGGCAGGCCTACTCGGCCCAAAGGGGAACGGCCGGCAAGCTCCCGCCGCACTTCCGGCGTCATCCAGCCCGTATCGGACGGCCCGGGATTAACGGCATTTACCGTAATGCCTTTTGACCCGATCTCTGCTGCCAAAGTTCGGGTCAAAGCCTCTATAGCCCCTTTCGTCGCGGCATACGAAAGCTCGCCGACCATAGGGCCGAGAGATTGACCGGAAGTCATATTGATGATTCTTCCTCCGGTGCCTTGATTAAACCTTCTTGCAAATTCCACGCTTAACAAGGTCACGGCCCTTATGTTAATCGCATAGTGGGCGTCTAACGATTCTGCTGTAATCGTATCCGCATTATCGTTCACGGAATAGCAAGCGTTATTAATAAGGATGGCCGGCTTTCCGAGAGCTTCCTCGACCTCATTCAGGATGTGAGGGATGCTTCTTACATCGGCAAGATCGGCCATCGCATGTTCGCAGCGAACGCCAAGCCGGAGAATCTCTTTTCTTAGCTGCTCTTGTTCCGCGCTATTGCCGCCCCATGGCATTTGTTCATCATAGCCGACCCAGTATGTAAAAAAAATATCGGCTCCTTCGCCAGCCAGCGCTTTACAAATAGCCGCCCCAATTCCAGCACTCCGGCTTGCGCCTGTAACGAGTGCTATTTTACCTTTTAATTTACCGCTTTTCATTGGATCCAAATCTGATGCAGCTCCTATTTAATCCCTATTTGATCCCATAATAACCGGAAACACCCTCGGCTTGCCAATTGAAAAATAACTATAGTTATTTTTTCCTGCCTGCTAGCTGAGAGCTTTATGAATGGCATGAATCATTCTGGCCTCATCAAACGGTTTCATAATAAAATCGATCGCTCCCGCCTGAATGGATTCGATGACATAATATTGATTTCCCATGGCGGAGCACATCACGACTTTTGCAGAAGGATGGATGCTCTTTATTTTTTTGAGAGCCTCGATTCCGTTTAAGTCCGGCATGATGATGTTCATGATGACTAAATCCGGATCGACCTCCCGGTAAGTTTGAACCGCTGTCCAGCCGTTCTCCGCTTCCCCGGCCAACCGGTGTCCCGACTTTTGTATCATATCTTTCAATATAAGCCGCATGAACGCTGAGTCGTCAACAATCATAATGGCAGCCATTACTGGATTCCCCCTACATTCGTTATATGAGATTTCATAATAAAATTGGAAGGAGCTGATCGGCATAGAATGATTATATGATAGGAAAGTAAACCGGAGAACCCGACTAAGGAAACAGAGTGCCCAGGTGTGAGACGGGATCTTCCGGAGACCGGATGGAACAATAAACGTGCTAACCAACCTATTTAAAAGTTTGTTTGCGTTTGAACAGGTAGATTAGAAAATCGATGATAAGTCCTGCCAAGAAGAAAGAGCTGACATGGATCAGGTAAGCAGGAAACCGAACCCGGATACTTGCACTGTCGGCAGCCAGTTTCGCACTATCATAATCGAATATCCAATGTCGCAATGGCTCTGTATATGCAACGGAATTCAAGAACGGGTTAAGTCCAATAAGGAGAATGTTCTTATCGTCATTTCCCCAGTAGTTGTTTAAGCCTATGACAAGGCTAATGATCGAGAGCCAAAAGGCAAACTTTTTCAACAGAAACAACAAAATCACGCCCTAACCTTTTCTAAAGTAAAAAAGAAGGGCTCAGGACGCTTGTCCCGGACACCCTTCTCCGGCAGGCTGAGCTTACAGCTCCGCTACAATTTTGCCTCTGACATGTCTTTGCGATAAGCGGATCAGCGCCTCCGGCACATCCTTCAGCGAGATGACTTCCGTTACCATCGGCTCCACCTTCTTAGCTGTCATCAGCTCCATGAATTCGGCCGCCATTTGGCCAAGCTCTTGCTCGGCTCGGACATCTCCGGATACATGTGCTCCACCCAGCATCATTTTGTGAACCGTGAACGTTTGGTGGGACGGCTGGAAGTCGGCAACCGTTTCCGGAGCGCCGGCGATGCAAGCCAGTTGTCCTCCGAATGACAGCATGGATAAATCCTCCTGGGCCGTACTTCGATTGATCGAATTGAGGATACAATCCACGCCAAGGCCGTTAGTCGCCTCCATGACCCTTTCGCGTACGTTCTCATGGTTGTAATCGATCGCCAAGTGAGCTCCGAGGCTCTTCACATAATCAAAGTTGGCAGGGGAAGTCGTGGTGATGATGGTGGAAGCGCCGAACGTCCGCGCCAATTGAATCGCATAGCCGCCGACACCCCCGGCTCCGGCGTGCACCAGGATGGATTGGCCCGCCTGGAGACGCATTTTTCTTTGCAGTGCTTGATAAGCCGTCAATCCCGCACAAGGAAAAGCTGCGGCTTCCACGAACGATATGCCCTCAGGAATGGAAGCCGCAGTGTGCGCCTTGGTGACGCTGTACTCCGCATAGCCTCCCGGCTTAACGAAGCTGCCGTGATACACCACGCGGTCTCCGGGCGACCACTGCGTGACGCCTTCACCGACGGTATCGACGACCCCGGCCACATCCACGCCGAGCACGAAAGGGTAGACCCAGTCGGGATGCCCGTTCAGTGAAACTTTATAATCAATGGGATTCAAGCTTGCTGCGCGAACCTGCACCCGAATTTCTCCCGGACCCGGTTCCGGCACCGGTAATTCCGATACGGTTAGCGTATCCGGTTTACCGGGGGCTTTCAGTAGTAAGGCTTTCATTCGAACCTCTCCTCGTCATGAGTCGTCCCTATCATGATACCAAATGTATTTCAGCATGCAAATGCCGGAGACACAAACAAAAAGAGCAGCGCTAAAGGCTGCTCATCCGTTCTTCCTTATACTTCTTCAAGCCGTTGTAGGCCGTTTCCAATTGACTGCGAACATAAGTTTCCGGAGCTGATTCGGTTAGCATACCGCCGAGCCTGACTAAGCTATCAATAATGCCAAACAACTGAGGATCGGTTCGGTAGCAATCGAAAGACAAATCCTGCATCTCTTCGAACCTTTCTTTAAAACCTTCATAAGTTTTCAGTGGGGGCATTGCTAATCAATTCCCTTCTTATGAGGATTAAGATGAAGTATAAATTTGAGATATGCTTCTTTTATTGTAGCGCTTTCATAACGATTAATCAATACATCGTCGTGGATTTTTATGGAAACGGATGAAATTATAAATATCGCATATATTGATTTTTTAAGTTACTCCTATATAATAGCTCGTAGGAAAGTCAATAGGGTTTACGAACTAATAATGTAACGTAACTAACAACTTGGGGGATGCAATGCAATGAAATATGTACTATCTTTTCTCGCTTTGGTCGTACTCGGCGTATGGGGTGTTGTCGCGTTTATTATCGTCACCGACTCCAAGAAAGCGCCTGCCGTGCAAACCGCAAGTCAGTCCGTCCCGACTCCGAAACAAGAACCCGTGATAGCGAACGCTCCACAAACCGAGGCGCCCAATAAGGAGAATACACAAGCTGCGCCGCAGCAGCAATCGGCCCCGCCGGCTGCCGCCGTCAAGCCGGCGTATATATACGCAATCGACGACGCGAAGATCAAAGAGGCGATTGCGCTGGGGAAGAGCTGTTTGCTGGAATGCGGCAAGCCCTTTATGCTTCCTGTGACCTATTCGCCGCCCAAGAAGAGCGAATACGAAAGCCCGCTTGTATACGAGGCCAACATTGAACCGCCGTACGAGATGGTAGCGTCAGCCTCAGGCTTATCCTACTATAAGGAAGACAAGCTCATCGATGCAGCGACGGCGAAAAAGTACATCGATTACAATAAGCTCGGTTTTCATGTTAATTTTTATAAAGGATTCGCCAAAGGGTTTGCCGTCGTGTTGGTACAAGGAAACAAAATGATTGAGCCGACCGACGTATCGGTCGATGAGTATTACAGCCGGTACAAACTGGCGAACTTTCCTGTCAGCGAGATTGATTTCACCAAGCCGGCTGTGCTGAAGGTGTTCGATAAGAGCAACACCAGTTATTATGTCGAGTTTGCCGTTGATTTTAACAAATACGTCAGGTAACATCCGGCAAAGCGACAGCTTCTTGCCGCGGACTTGAGCTGCTTCCCAAGCCCCTTCTGTTGTCAATAGCCCCGTTTAGGGCTGCTGACGCAGACAGGGGCATTTTTTTGTCTAAGGAATGCCGGCAGCCTTGGAGCCATCAAGTTTTTTTGCTCGCAGCATATACCTGCGTTTTCGAATTGTAAAATTTGCAAAGTAAGGATTGACAAAAATAATTAAACGAAATATTATTGAATTAATTCGAAACAAAACGAAACTAAAAACATATGATTACGAAACATATTTTCATTGTTCAAGTGAGCGACTTCATAGGGGATGATTTGATGATTACAACCATTACTTTAAATGCCGCTATAGACAAAGTTCATTATATCGAACGTTTCCGGATAAACAGCGTGAACCGCGTTGCGGAAATTGCCGCCGAGCCTGGAGGGAAAGGCAATAACGTGGCCAAGGTTGCGCGTTTATTGGGTTCCGATGTAACCGCTTCCGGTTTCCTCGGCGGAGACACGGGGCGATTCGTCGATCAGCAATTGCGCGCCAGAGGAATTGCAAGCGATCCCGTCTGGGTAACCGGTCAAACCCGGGAAGCATTCAACATCATCGATCAAAGTTTGGGAACCCAAACCGAGATTTTAGAGCCCGGCCCTGAGATTAGCGCGGTTGAATGGCAAGAGATGAAGGTCAAAGTGAAGGATTTGGCGGCCAAGAGCAGCGTGATCAGTTTTTCGGGCAGCTTGCCGAGAGGTCTTCAGATTCACGCTTATGCGGAGCTTATCCAGGCTGCGAAGGAGGCGGGGGCGCTCACGATTCTCGATTCCAGCGGAGAGAGCTTACGCGCAGCAATTGAAAGCGCTCCCTTCCTTCTTAAACCTAATCGGGACGAATTGGCCCAATTGACCGGTCAACGCGCGGACAGTGCCGAAAGCGTAATCCATATGGCCAGAACCCTGATCGCCCAAGGCATCTCATGGGTAGTCGTTTCCCTGGACAAAGACGGATCGCTCGTCGTATCGGAGAATCAGGCATGGCAGGTTCTGCCGCCCGTTATTGATGCGGTGAATACGGTAGGCTGCGGGGACGCTTTGGTGGGGGGGACAGCCAACTTTCTCGATCTTCTCGGGGATAAGCCCGCAGCGTCCAGCATGATTGAAGCTGTTGCATGGGGAACCGCCGCCGCCGCTTCCAACGCCTTATATCCGATTGCCGGGCACGTGCATGCAGCCGGCATGCAGGAGATGCTGCGGCAGGTAACGGTCAAGCCTTTGTAGATTGGCGCGTTTCTTATTTTAATCTTGTGGGAGGTGATGATAAAAACATACGCGGTGCTGGCCAAACGTTTGGAATCGTCCTAATAACTTTCTAAAAGGGGAAGATGAAAAAATGAGCAAAACATGGAAAAGCAAATCAGCCTTTGCTTTATCAGGAATGATGGTCATGTCCGGACTGCTTGCCGCTTGTTCCTCCGGCGGTCAGAGTGAAGGCGGCGGTGCTGCCAAAGAGGGGGAAGCGAAGCAGGCGGTGACGATTACCGCTGCCATGCAGCAGCATACGGCCGTAGATGCGATTAAAGCCATGCTGCCCGATTTCGAGAAGCAAACCGGTATTAAGGTCAAATTTGATATTTTGCCGCAAGAAGAACTGCATTCCAAGACGGAGCTGGCGCTTGCTTCCAATTCCGATCAATATGACGTCGTCATGATGGATATGATGTTCACTACGCAATATGCCAAGGCCGGCTGGGTAGCACCCCTGGATGACATGATCGCCAAAAACGAAGCCACCGTGCAATCGAAGGATTTCCTTGAAGGATTTCTTAATGCTTTCAAAACGGACAACAAAACGTACGGACTGCCTTTCTACGGCGAGAGCACGATGCTGATGTACAACAAAGAAATGTTCGAGAAGGCCGGAATTACGAAGCCTCCGGGAACGATTGACGAGCTTGTCACAACGGCGAAAGCATTAACGAAAGACGGCAAATACGGGATCGCGCTGCGCGGAATGCGCGGAGAAGGCATGAACATTTATGTTTGGGCCGGATTCTATAACGCGTTCGGCGGCAAATGGCTGGTAGACGGCAAACCGGTCGTCAATAGCCCCGAAGCGATTAAGGCAACCGAGGTTTATGCGGAGCTGCTGAAAAATTCTGCCCCTCCGGGCGCCTCCAACTTCAGTTGGGACCAAGTGCAGCTGGCGGTTCAGCAGGGCACCGTGGCTATGGCGATCGATGCCACAAACTTCGCATCCAGGCTGGAAAGCCCTGAAAACTCGAAGGTTGTAGGCAAGATCGGATATGCTCCTGTTCCGAGCGGTCCGGCCGGCAGCTCTCCGAGCGTCTATACGGCGGGTCTTGTGATCCCGAAAGGCTCCAGGCATCAAGAGGCCGCCTTCCAATTTATGGCCTGGGCGACCAGCAAGGAGATTCAGCTCAAAACGGCAATTGACGGCATGCGCGGCGACGCCACCCGGAAATCCGTGTGGGAAGACCAGAGCTTCCGCAACAAGTACAATTACCCGGGCTGGATTGACGTAACGGTGCAAAGCATGGATAAAGCAAATCCCGATTATCGTCCGAGAATCAAGGAATGGAAAAGAATGGGCGACCGTCTGGGCATCGCGGTAAGCGAAGTGCTGGTCAACCGGAATGCCAAAGAGGCGCTCGACGCAGCGCAGAAGGATATCGAACAATACTTTAAATAATGAAGGATTCGGGTGGGCGGTTCCGATAAGGTGCCGCCCGGTATGATGGAGGTTCGATCCGCATAATGTTATCCAAAAAAAGACTGAAGTTGTTATTTTCGCTGGAGACGGATTCCGCCCCTAAACTGCTGGTGGCCCCCATTTTTATATTTTTGCTGGCTGTAACGGTTTTTCCGACCGTCTATGCTTTATTTACAAGCACGCAGCATTACTTCTTATCGGAGCCCTATAATAAGCATTTTACAGGAGTAGGCAACTATTGGTTCATGCTTAACGATTCCCGCTTTTGGGGGTCGTTGTCCACCACGTTCACATTCATGCTCTCTTCGATCTTCATTGAAATGATTCTGGGGGCCGCGCTTGCACTCCTCATGTCGAGAAAGTTTTTCGGCAGCGGTCTCGCCAAGACGCTGTTCTTGCTTCCGACGATCACGACTCCCGTCGTTGTCGGGTTAATCTGGGTGATGATGTTTGACCCTCAATTCGGGATCATTAATTATACGTTAGGGCAGCTCGGATTCGCACCGCAGGCATGGCTGGCCGGCGAGAAGACGGCGATCTGGGCGGTTATTGCCGTAGATGTTTGGGAATGGACGCCGTTCGTGGCGCTTGTCGTCCTTGCGGGGCTTCAATCGCTTCCGGATGAGCCCTATGAAGCGGCGACGGTGGATGGCGCTTCCAGCGTTCAGAAGTTCGTGCATTTGACGCTGCCGCTTATTCAACCTTATCTGGTCATAGCCTTCGTCTTCCGGTTTATGGATTTGTTCCGGTGGTTCGATACGATCTACGTGATGACGAAGGGCGGACCTGGAACGGCAACGGAGACGTTGAATATGTTCGGGTATTTGACCGGCTTCAATTTCATGAATGTAGGTTATGCCGCATCCTTGGGTTTAACGATGCTGTTCATCATTACGACGATCTCGAAATTTGTCATTAATTTAGCTAGAAAGGGGTGATCATTCGTGCCTAGAAAGGTTCAAGACGTTATTTTTAACATCCTGCTATGGGCGATGATTGCCGCATTTGTGTTCCCGATCCTGTGGCTGGTGATGACGTCTTTAAAAACGCGGGTGGACGCGTTCAGCTTGCCGCCCAAGTTCATATTCACACCTACGTATACCAACTACTCCAAGGTGCTGGAAGACGGTTCTTTCTTACATTATTACTTCAACAGCGTCAAAGTCGGTTTCCTGAGCACGTTGTTCAGTTTGCTGATCGGTATTCCGGCTGCCTATGCGCTGGTGCGTTTCCCGATGCGCAAGAAAGAGGACTTCGCGTTCTGGGTGCTTTCTACCCGAATGGCGCCGCCGATTATGGTCATACTGCCTTTTTACCTGGTGTTCAAGCAATTCAATTTGCTCGATACGACCTTGGGACTCGTCCTTATTTATATGACGTTCAGCCTTTCGTTCATCTTATGGATGATGCGCAGTTATTTCGAAAGCATCTCGGTTGACCTGGAGGACGCGGCAAGAATTGACGGGGTATCCCGGTTAATGGCTTTTATTAAAGTCACTATACCGTTGTCCGCTCCGGGGATTGCCGCGGCAAGTATATTTTCATTCATCATGTCCTGGAATGAGTTCTTGTACTCGTTAATCCTTACGGGTGACAAGACCAAGACGGCGACGGTCGCGATTACCAGCTTTATCACCTTTGAGGGAATCCGATGGGGTGAGGTGGCAGCTGCAGGAACGATGGTTATTCTTCCGGTAATCATATTCGGCATCTGCATTCAAAAATATTTGGTGCAAGGAATGACCATGGGAGGCGTCAAATGAGCACAGAAACGTTTGCAGCCCTGCTGCTTCATCAACCGGGAGTCATGGAATATCGGCATGTCGAGCGCCCGCATATTGGAGACCGGGAGGTGCTGGTGAAAGTTTCCGCTTGCGGGATTTGCGGCACGGACCGGCATATTTACCACGGCACCTACCCGGCATCCTTTCCCGTTACCATCGGGCATGAATTCGCAGGGGTTGTGGAGCAAATCGGCAAAGACATTCGTCACACGGCGGTCGGAGACTTTGTTTCGGTCAATCCGAACCGGTGGTGCGGCAACTGCGTTTCTTGTTTGGAAGGGGTGCCGCATTTATGCAGCGGCATGACGGCGCTGGGCGTTGATGTGAACGGAGGACTTTCCGTGTACTGCGCGGTTCCCGAGGAGCTGATTTACAAGATGAAGCCGGGGACTGACCCGCTTAAGGCTTGTTTAGCCGAACCGGTTTCGTGCGTACTTCACGGACTTGACCGGCTGCAAGTCAAGGCGGGCTATCGCGGGGCTGTATTCGGCGGCGGCTTTATCGGTCAGTTGATGCTGCAGGCGATGCGGCTGCAGGGAGCCAGCGAGGTTACGCTCGTCGAGCCGCAGGCGATTAAACGGAATGTGGCGGAGAAGCTTGGCTTCCGAACGATAGACCCCGTAAACGAGAAGCACAAAATCAAGGAATTAATCGATCTGGACGTGACGGTCGATTGCGCCGGCGCCGGCGATGTCCTCATGCAATGCATGAAAGCAACGAAACGCGGCGGGGACATCCTGTTATTCGCAGCGTATCCGGAGAATAAAGCCGTTGCGATCGAGCCGTTCGAGGTGTTCCGTAAAGAGCTGCGGATCATCGGTTCCTTTACGTATCCGGACACGCAAGTTCGGGCGATCCGCATGATCGAATCCGGGCAATTCGAACTTGATCCGATTATATCCGAGCTCTCCCTGGAGGATGTGACCGGGCTATTGGAAGGGAAACGGGATCAAGCCGTGATCAAAGGCGTCGTCAGACTGCCATAAGAGGTGAGTTCATGGAGCACGTATATACAATCGGAGAGCTGCTCGTCGAGATCATGCGAACGGAGACGAATGTTCCGCTTTCGGAGCCAGCGATGTTCGCAGGCCCTTATCCGAGCGGCGCGCCGGCTATATTTATCGACGCCGTCGCCAAATTGGGCTTAAGCTGTGGAATCATTGGAGCGGTCGGGCAGGATGCGTTCGGACGCTGCCTCACGGATCGGCTGATGAAGGATGGAATTCAGTGTGCGCACGTGTACCGGAGCGATGCCAAGACGACGGGGATGGCGTTTGTCACTTATTCCGACGACGGCTCGCGGGACTTTCTGTTCCATATGAACGATTCAGCGGCCGTGGAGATCCCTTGGCCCATAGACCTCCAATTTATGCAGGGGACGAAGGCGCTGCACCTCAGCGGCACCAGCCTGACCATCAACGATTCGATCAGGGAACTTTGCTATGAAGCGGTCCGTGTAGTCAAGCGCGGCGGAGGGATCGTGACGTTTGATCCGAATCTTAGACCCGAGCTTGCCTTGGATCGCAAATGGATCGGTTGGTACGGCCCTGTCTTGCAGCATACCGACATTTTGCTTCCAAGCGGCGATGAAGTGGAACGGCTTACCGGCTGTCCGAATGTCGAAGAGGGGACGCAGCGGTTGTTCGAGCAAGGAATTAGCCTTGTTGTGCGGAAGATGGGCGAGCATGGATGCGAGTTGTATCAGAATGGCGTGAGATCGGAAGCTGTTCCTGGTTTTAGCGTCCATTGCGTGGACCCTACCGGAGCGGGAGATTGCTTTAATGCAGGTGTGGTCTATGGCTATCTTCAAGGCTGGACCTGGAAAGAGACGCTGCGATTTGCCAACGCGGTAGGCGCTTTGTCTACGACGGCGCTCGGCCCCATGGAGGGCACGCGCGATCTGGAAACGATACTGGAGTTTATGAACAGGACTTAGCGGATAGAGATGAAAGGTAGGAGTTAACCATGACATTAGTTTCATCGACGCCTTTATTAACGGAGGCAAGAAAACAAGGATACGGCATTGTCGCCTTTAATGTGCATACGCTCGAAATGCTTCAAGCTGTCGTTGAGGCGGCGGAGGAGTCCCGTTCGCCGTTAATTTTGCAAACCACGGTTGGCACCGTTAAACATCTGGGCATCGACTATATCGTCGGCGCAGCCCAGGCGGCGGCGAAGCAGGCCAGCGTACCTATCGCGCTGCACTTGGATCACTGCCAAGACTTTGAATTAATCCTGAAGTGTATCCGTTCCGGTTATACTTCCGTTATGATAGATCAATCCATGCATCCGTTCGAAAGAAATGTGGAGATGACCAAAAAGGTCGTTGAGGTTGCCCGCGCGCTCGGCGTTAACGTAGAAGCGGAGCTCGGCAAAGTCGGCGGCGTTGAAGATGATATACAGGTGTCGGAGGATATGGCAACGTTGGCGGATCCGGAGGAGTGCCGGCGATTCGTCGAATTGACGGGAGTCACCACGTTAGCTCCCGCGATCGGCACCGCTCATGGCATTTACAAAGGGGAGCCGAACATCGACTTCAAGCGAATCGGAGAGATTGCCGAACGAGTTTCGGTGCCGCTTGTGCTTCACGGCGGTTCCGGCATTCCGGAAGCGCAGGTCAAACGCTGCGTATCGCTCGGCATGGCGAAGATGAATGTGGCGACAGAGCTGAAAAACGCGTTTACGCTGTCCTTACAAAAATTTTTCTCCGAGCATCCGGACGATCTTGATCCGCGTTCCTATATGTCTGTTGCCAAAAAGACAGTGAAGCAGATGGCTCTTGAGAAGATGAAGCTGTGCGGTTGCACGAATCGGGCTTAGGCAGCCGGCGGTCGTTTGAAAGGTGGCGTCAATCATGACGAATCAATATTTGGTCGGAATCGATATCGGGACTTCCGGCTGTAAGGTGGCCCTGTTTGCGGCGGACGGCACCGTATTGTTCCAGGGAACAAAGTCTTATACAACCTACTATCCCCATGCGGGGCACGCCGAGCAAAATCCGGAGGACTGGTGGAGCGCGGTATGCGATAACTTGCGCGACATGCTGAAGCAAACAGGCATCGATCCCCGGCAGATCAAGGGTGTCGGGGTGGACGGTCAAAGCGGCGCGGCCGTTCCGATGGACGAGCACGGCAGGCCGCTGCGCAACGCGCTCATTTGGCTCGACCGCAGAACCGTGAAGCAATGCGAGCATTTAATTCAAACCATCGGGCAGGAACGGCTCTTCGCGGTTTCGGGGAACCCGATGTCTCCATCGTATGTGACCGGCAAATTGGTCTGGATGCGCGAGCAGGAGCCGGATCTTTATAAGCAAACCCGCAAAGTGCTGCAGTGCAACAGCTACATCGTTTACAAGCTGTCGGGGGAATACACCCAGGACGTCTCGCAAGGCAACGGCTTACATGCGTTTAATATCGAAACCGCATCGTGGGACTATGAACTCGCCGAGCGGATGGGCATAGCACCCGAACTGCTTCCCGACATCTACGGCTGCAGTGATATTGTCGGGGCGGTGACCCCGTTCGCGTCCGCCGAGACCGGTCTTGCCGCCGGAACGCCTGTTGTCGCCGGCGGGCTGGATGCCGCCTGTGCAACCTTGGGAGCCGGAGCGGTCTATGCCGGGGAAGTGCAGGAGCAGGGGGGCCAGGCCGGGGGCATGAGTATTGTCATGGACCGTCCGGTTAAGAACGAGAAGCTGATATTAAGCTGTCACGTTGTTAAAGACAGGTGGATTCTGCAGGGGGGAACGGTCGGAGGCGGCAGCTTGAACTGGATGAAGCGGGAATTCGGGGGAACCGAGTCCGATTTTTTCCGGTATGCCAACGAAGCAGCTTCCCGGATCAGACCGGGAAGCGAAGGGCTTGTTTTCCTGCCGTATATGGCCGGGGAGCGTTCGCCGATTTGGGACCCTGACGCGAAGGGCGTCTTTATCGGCTTGTCTTTCGACAAGACCAAAGGGCATATGATTCGAGCGATTATGGAAGGGTGCGCGTTGTCCCTGCAGCATAATATCAAGACGGCCGAGCAAAGCGGCGTACCCGTGCATACGCTGCATAGTGTCGGCGGGGCCGCGAACAGTGAGCTGTGGACGCAAATTAAGGCGGATATTACAGGCAAAGCGTTCCGTATTCCTTCTTCGGATTCCGCCGCCACGTTAGGCGCAGCCATCTTGGCAGGTGTCGGAACGGGAGTGTATCGGGATTGTGAGGATGCGGTGAGCAAGACGGTCCGCATCCAGCGCGAGCAAACGCCCAACCCAACAAACCAAGAGGTTTACCGGCAGGTGTACGACGTATACCTGGAGACCTATATCAAACTTAGAGATGTATTTCCGAAGATGGGATGGTGAGGAGCATGAAAGCTGCCGTGCTTTATGCGAAGAACGATATACGAATAGAGGAAATGGATACGCCTTCGTTACAACGGCATGAAATATTGATTAAGGTTAAAGCGACGGGAATTTGCGGTTCCGATTTGCCCCGCGTAATGGGAGATGCCGCTCATCACTATCCCATAGTGCTCGGTCATGAGTTTTCCGGTGTTGTGGAGAGCATCGGAAGCGAAGTGACCCGCGTGAAGGCGGGCGACCGGGTCGTGGGAGTTCCGCTCAAGCCTTGTTACGAATGTCATGATTGCCTTAGCGGCAACTTCGCCCAATGCAAGCATTATTCCTTCGTTGGTTCCCGGGTTAACGGGAGCTGGGCTGAATATGTGGTCATTCCGGAAGCAAACGCGATTACGTTCGACGAGAGCATAAGCTTCGAGGAAGCCGCCTTTGTTGAACCGTCGGCCGTAGCTCTGCACGCGCTAAGGTTAATTCAATATCAAGGCGGGGAGCATGTCGCCATTCTGGGCGGGGGGAATATCGGATTGCTGACGCTCCAATGGGCCAGAGTGTTGGGCGCCAAAGATATTACCGTTTTTGATATCGATGACGAGAGACTGGCTACCGCCAAAAGGCTTGGCGCCGATTATACGATTAATTCGGCCAAAGCAGGGTTCGAAGAGGGATGGAAGCAGATCACGGGGAATCATGGATTTGGCGTTGTCATGGAGACGGCAGGGTCCGACGTTACGATGAGATTAAGCTTCGAGATCGCCGCCAATAAAGCGAAGGTTTGCTTTATCGGGACGCCCGTGCGGGATTTGACCTTCTCGCATAAGCAGTTTGAATTGTTGAATCGCAAAGAATTTACGTTAACGGGCTCCTGGATGTCCTACAGCTCTCCGTTCCCTGGGGATGAATGGGAATTAACGCTGCATTTCCTGAAACGGGGATTGTTGAACTTTAAAGATATGGTGTTTAAACAGTACCCGCTGGAGGACATCGGCAAAGCTTTCGAATTATATCGCGATCCGAGTACCGTGAAAGGTAAAATTTTGCTGTTGAACGCGTAAAATAAGGGGATGAAGGTTGTAGACAAGCCGCTTTCTCAGGAATTCTGAATTGCCAACTCGGACAAAATTATCTATACTACTACTATAATAACGAAACGAAACAATTCAGAACAAAACGAAACACTGAGAGGGAACTTATATGGAAGAGGATCATGCGAATCGAAGAATGAGAAGCATTGAGAGACATCAATTCATTATGGATTATTTGAAAATTCATAAGAGCGTGGACGTATCCTTCCTAAGCTCCGAATTGGACGTTTCGGAAGTTACCATTCGTAAAGATTTGGAGAAGCTGGAACGCGATAAATTGCTGCTGCGCAGTCATGGCGGGGCGATATTAAACGAGAATCTGTTTATCGAGCCTTCTTTTATAGAGAAGGAGGATCAATTTACGGATGAGAAGCAGGCTATCGCCTCAGAGGCCGCAAAGTTAATCGAAAACGGGATGACGATTGCCCTGTCGACAGGGACAACCGTCAGTCATATGACGAAAAAAATCAAGGATCGCACCGGACTTACCATCGTGACCAATGCTATCAATGTGGCTATAGATTTAATGGGATCGAATGAAAATCATTTGTTCTTAACCGGAGGCAACATTCGTCCGAATACGTTCGCCTTAATTGGAGAGGCGGCCGAGAAAGCGCTGGACGGCGTGTATTGCGAGTATGCATTCATTGGAATTAACGGGTTTAGCCTCGAGCAAGGCTTGACCACTCCAAGTATGGAGGAAGCAAGAGTCGTCCGGAAAATTATTGAGAACGCGAAACATGTTGTGGTGCTCGCGGACCACAGCAAGTTCAATAAGGTAGCTTTTTACCGGATTGTTAACGTCGATCAGGTTCATACGGTCATTACGGACCGTAAAGTGCCGCCCGAAGAAATCGATAAGCTTCGCGCGAGAGGCGTACACGTGATTACCGCTTAACCAAACAACAGTCGGGCAGGAATAAACTCCTCCCCGACTATTTCACGTTTATAGGCTTTCGGCCATTCCATAATTCAACAGAGGGGTCCGTCAGGGAGCTGCCAGAAGTTGTTCGGTCCGCTCGTCTGCAGCTTCCGATGTCGGGATTCGCTTCCGACCCGCGTAGTCGAACACGTTCGTAAGCGTACGGTAGATGTTCTCTACCTGTTTATTTGCGAATGCGGCGTCGCTGCCGTTCAATTCGCAAGAGGTGACAATAATGCCCCCGGCATTGATGATATAGTCGGGCGCATAAAGGATGCCGAGCTTATGAAGCTGATGACCGTGCCGCTTCTCGGCCAATTGGTTATTGGCGGCTCCGGCTACAATCCGGCATCGAAGCCGGGGCAGGGTGAGATCGTTAATGATCCCGCCTAGAGCGCAAGGCGAGAAGACATCGCAGGCGGCTTCAACGATTTCATCCGGGCGCAGCGCATGTGCGCCGAAATCTTTGACAGCCTGATTCCTTCGGCTAGGATTCACATCCGATACGACTAGTTTGGCGCCCGAACGTTTCAAATACCGGCAAAGCTGATAGCCTACCTTCCCTAACCCCTGAACAGCAACCGTTCTATGGATGAACGTCTCCGTACCGAATACGCGTTTGAGCGAAGCCCGGATACCCAGGTAAACGCCATAGGCCGTCATAGCAGCTGTTAAATCGCCGGTAGCCCCAAGCGAACCGGTAGTATCCGTCACATAGGTTGTTTCTAATCGGATCCAGTCCATATCCGCAACGCTTGTTCCCAAGTCCATGCCCGTTATATAGCGTCCCTGCAAGCTTTCAATATAACGGCCGAGGGCGCGAAATAACAGCTCGTGCTTCCGTTGATCGGGAGGGCCAAGGATAACCGCTTTACCTCCGCCGTATGGAAGACCGGAAATCGCTGATTTATAGGTCATGCCTTTTGCTAAACGGAGCGCATCCCGGACGGCATCTTCTTCGGAGGCATAATGCCACATCCGGCATCCGCCAAGCGCAGCCCCGAGCTTCGTATTATGAATGGCGATAATGGCTTTCAAACCGCTTGGCTGATCCTGCAGGAAAATCAGTTGCTCGAAATGTTCCTTCCATACCTCCATGCGGAGTCCTCCTCTATAGAACAGACCGGCTGATTCTGCCTCTTGCTATTAAAGTATTCATTTAGGGTTAAAGGGGGTACATGAGCAGTTCCGAACATGAGCGCGATGGGAAGCGAAAAAAACGCAAAAAAATCCGAAAGAATTCTTCCGGATTTTTGGGGCGTGAATGGGGTGACCTCTACTTTTTCACGGTTAGCGTTAAGGCTGACTGACGGGCGTACGCAATTTGTTCAGCGTTTCGCGGATGAACGCTGGTTCGTCGGCAGGCGTTCGTGACGTGACGTAGTTGCCGTCAACGGCGACCTCTTGATCGACGTAGTTGGCGCCTGCATTAATCAGATCATCCTTCAATGGAGGGTAGCACGTCAATGTTTTGCCTTTAGCAAGACCGGCGCTGATCAGAATTTGCGGCCCATGGCAAATGGCCGATATCGGTTTGCCCTGACTGTCCATGTCTTTGACGAATTGCTGGATCTGCTTGTTGAGACGCAGGTTTTCCGGCGACGACCCGCCAGGAATGACGACCGCGTCGAACTGGTCAGCCTTCACTTCATCGATGGACGCATCAGCTGTATACGTGATCGTCTTGTTCTTGCCTGTCAGCTGTTCGCCCTTTTTCAACCCGATAATGACGGTTTCATGCCCGTCCGCTTTGATCGCATCGTACGGTTTCTGCATTTCGGAATCTTCAAAATCGTTGGCTAACAGGAAAGCGACTTTCTTCATCTCGTTAACACTCCTTTTTGAAAATGGTGATTTGGTGCCCATACTGTACAATACCCTTTTTTGGATTTCCATAAACAAAAAAGATAGTCAAAGGCGCATTCGCCGCACAGCGGGCCAGCACCCGTTCGCGCAAAATCCGGGTAAGAAAAGGATAAATGTTGTCGATGTGGAATTATACAAGGGATGGAAGAAATGATCGATCCAAGCTTCCTACATTACTTGAAGAACGGGGGGACTCCGTATTGGACTGCCGGGTAGGCTGCGCAGCTTGCTGTATTGTCGTTTCCATTTCTTCTCCCATTCCCGGAATGCCGCACGGGAAGCCGGCGGGAGTCCGCTGTTCGCAGCTTTCCGATGAGAATACTTGCAACCTCTTTGGGAAGCCGGAGCGTCCGGCCGTTTGCAGCAGCTTGAAGGCGTCGGTAGAAATGTGCGGGCGGTCGAATGAGGAAGCTTTTGCCCTTTTATCGGATTTGGAACAAGCGACAAGGCCTTGATGAAATCGAAGATACAGGTTAGAGCATGTACACCCAATCAGAAGGAGGTTGCCCGCGAATGAAACTTCGCTGTGCGATACTTGATGACTACCAGCAGGTAGCACGGACGATGGCCGACTGGTCCTCGCTCCTAGATCGAATTGAGGTTCAATCCTTTCATCGGCATTTTGAGGGGGAGGATGAAACGGCGGCAGCGCTCGCCGATTATGATATCGTTGTGATCATGCGCGAACGCACGCCTTTTCGGGCTTCGTTACTCGCACGTCTGCCGCGGTTGAAGCTGCTCGTTACGACAGGCATGCGCAATGCGGCAATCGATCTTGCAGCCGCTGCTTCGCACGGTGTGGTCGTTTGCGGCACAGCGGGCAAAACGGAGCCCGCCGTTGAGCTTACCTGGGCTTTAATATTGGGTCTGGCCCGACAGATTGTGCCCGAACATAACGCGCTCCGATCGAATGGCCCTTGGCAAAGCTCGATTGGGACTGACCTCTACGGCAAACGACTCGGCCTGCTGGGACTCGGTAAGATCGGCAGTCGGGTGGCGCGCATCGGGTTGGCCTTCGGCATGGATGTGATGGCCTGGAGCCAGCATTTAACCCAAGAGCGGACCGATGAGGTCGGCGTGCGGCTGGCAGCCTCCAAGGAAGAACTGCTGGAAAGCAGTGATTTTGTCTCCATCCATCTTGTGCTCAGCGAACGGACGAGAGGCTTGCTTGGCGCCTCAAAGCTCAGGCGGATGCGCGCATCCGCCTATCTGATCAACACTTCCCGAGCTCCGATCGTGGATCAAACCGCCCTCGCGGAAGCTCTTCTTAACGGCTGGATCGCCGGTGCAGGCTTGGACGTATTCGAGATCGAGCCTTTGCCGAAGGACGACGTATTCCGGTCCTTGCCCCATGTTCTGACCACACCGCATCTCGGATACGTGTCACAAGCGAATTACCATACGTATTATCGGGACGCGGTGGAAGACATCCAAGCTTATTTGTCCGGATCGCCAATCCGGCAGCTGACCTCATCATGATTTCATAAAGAGAACCCCACAGCAGCAAGCAGTGGGGTTCTTGTTCTCTTGAATTTGATGAAGCTGCCGATAACGGAAGCAGGTTACGCATTAAAGATGGCCGTGCATCCCGTAAGGGTTCGCGCTGATGTACCGGCGCCATTCTTCGTCCTGGGCCGGAGCTTCTTTAAGATGTACATCGGGCCCTTCCGTAATTTCTTGAGAAAACTCAACATTCGAGGAACCGTCGTAATAATTGGGAAAATCATTCTCCGATTTCGACATGCGCTCATCTCCTTGGCTTGTATTCCTATCAAACCTATTATTTACGGAAGCCGCGACTGTAATTCATTGGCATTGTTTAATTTCACATTACTATAATAATGCTGATAAGGCAATATTATCCATTGAAATAGATAAAAAGAGAGGCCCGCTAAGCAGCGGGCCTCTGTATCTTTTTCACATGCATGTTGTGGATTAGAAACGTTTTGCAGCTTCTTTTGCTTGCGCGATAGCCTTCTCTTTAATCGATTGGGCTTGATCCGGCATAGCGGCCATGCCTTCAACAAAGATTCCTTCAAAGGATGGAACACCATGAAATTGCATAATTTTGCTCAGGTAGCTGTGGCCGCTTTCGAAACTTGCAGCCGGTCCTTCGGAGTAGACACCGCCGCTAGCTTGAATATGGATCGCTTTTTTGTCCGTAAGCAAGCCGACCGGCCCGTTCTCGGTATATTTAAACGTTTTGCCTGAAACACAAATTGCATCAATGTAGGCTTTCAAAATAGGAGGGAACGAAAAATTCCACATTGGAGAAACATAAACATATTTATCAGCGGCCACGTATTGACCGACAATTTCATTTAGTCTTGCGACTTTGGCTTTCTCCGCATCGGACAGTTGGTCGAACGAAGAGCCCGATTGAAGTTTTCCCCATCCGCTAAATACGTCAGCGTCGATATGTGGAATGTCCGTTTTGTATAAATCCAGGTGAATAATTTCATCTGTCGGATTTGCTTCACGGTAGGCCTCGATAAATTCTTTTCCCACAGCCATGCTGAATGAAGCTTGATGGTCATGAGGATGTGCAGTGATGTACAGTACAGTTGCCATAATCTGAAAACGTCCTTTCCATAATTGTGATGTGATATGTGTACGTTTTTATTATAACTAATTTTATGTAAGTTGCAAATTAATAATTATTCGCTAACCGATAAAATTAACAAATAAGTATAGATTTGCTCACTACACCCTGAGTATTGTTCGCGGAACAAATTGTTCTTATACTAGGGTGGCGCTCGTCGCTCACGGAGTGAATCAGGACTCCGGCGTGTAGAGTATCCGGCGGGATTACATAGACAAAAAAGTGACCCGCAGCAGCGGGCTGCGGGTCTTCAAGATATATTGAAAAAGGGGGTCAAGGAATAGTATAGGCTGCTTTCATTAAGAACAGATGTTAACCAGATTTCAATTGTGTTACAAATATTGGAAAAGATTAGGCAGTCAAGCTCGTCTCCATAAAAAGACCTGACCATCGGTCAGGTTGTATTCAGCATTGCCAATTATGTATTACACGGACAACGGTTCTTCGACGGAACCATGAAGAAGCTGCTTCAATTGCAAATAGAGCTGGTCGGGGGATTCGGCGCAAATAATGCCTGACTTGCCGACCTTGGCTACGCACTGCTTGGAGCACAGCTTGCAGCAGCCGAGGCAGTCTTTCTTCTTGTGCTCGAATTCGGGAAACTCGTCTTTCATTGTTTTGTAAACCGATTTGGAGCCGTTCTTAATGTTCTTGCAGCAATACTTGATCTTCATCGGGTCGCCTCCCCGGATATCCGTTTACTTGCGGTAATGATAATCATTCTCGATCATTATATAGGCAATCCAATGCGTATGTCAACACCTTAGCATGAAAGAAAAGCTTCATCATCGGAGGAAAGCTTGGTGCCGGCAATCCCTGAAATCCCGACCAAAGTCCAGGCATAACCTGAACATAGGTTGGTAGGAAGCGACTCCCGATTCTCCTATAATAAACGTAACTGATATGGAAGAAGGAAGGATCGCACATGTTACATGCTGGCTCTGCTCCCGCCCCGTCTATGGGATGGAAACCGTCTTTTTTGTTGAAAATGCAATATTTCGTGGTCACGACATTACCGCTCGGCATTCTCGGGTTCGTGTTTGCCGTTACCTTCGGTCTTGTCGGCGTCGTGCTGACGCCGCTTGGGATCGGCATTCCAATTCTTTACGTGGCGCTTATCGGAAGCCGGGCGCTTCTGTCTTTGGACGCGCAGGCGTTGCAGGGAGGCTCGGGTCTCCGGGGCGAAGCTGCAGTTGAAGCTGCGGATACGGCTGCCAAGCCCGGCATGCGCCAAGTGCTGCTCTCGGTGGAATCGTATTTGCCGCTGCTGTATTGGCTGCTGAAGCTGCCTCTGAGCATCATTCAATTTACGTTGGCCGTGGCATTCCCGGTATCCGGTTTTGTTCTCTTGTTCGCACCGCTCGTTTACTGGGCGGCGCTGCAGGGTTACGGCTACGAACTGTTTAACAACGACATCGTGATGGATGTGCTGCTTCCGATGGCGTCGCCGGCGCAGCGATCGTATGCCGTCGCTGGGCTCGGGCTGATCTGGTTTCTCGTCGGGTTCTACGTGGTCAATCGGATGTTCAGCGCTTCCGTACGGTTTGTATCCGTGTTCCGGCGCTAGGTACTGTCCGGTAACCGAGTTGAAGGTGCAAGGGCAGCATGACATGACTCCGGGCCTAGCGTCAAAAGTGCTATTTCGTAAAAGTGTGAATTCTTAAACATTATTCACCCCCGAAAACAGGTAAGATGTGGAATAGATCCCGCAGCGGCGCATAGGCGCATAGAGGTAGAGAGGAGATTTATTCCATGTCTGATGTGCTTCGACGAAAGAGAGGGCGGTTGTTAACCAGCTTGCTGGCGTTTGCGCTCATGCTTGCCATCGTTCCGCCTTCTCGGGACGGCCGGTGTCGCAAAGCCGGAAGCGAGCAGGACGCATCCGCATGAGAGTACCATGGGGCAAAGCAAATCATGTCGATTTATGGCTGGGTTCATGTTATACTAGGCCTGTTGGGTGATTTCAACACGACAAGGGCAAATCTGATGAAAGTCAGAGACGCAAAGCTATAGGGACTAAAGTGATAAACGATGTCAGCCAGCTGCCGAAAGTATGAGGAATATGTCGTAACACCTCCCTTTTGGCGAACAAGGGAGTTTTTTTATCCCTCTGTGAAGCGTTCGGAATGATCTCATTACGGAGGTAGAAGGATGAATCCGGTGAAAACAATGGGCTTGGAGGAATGGCTTGGAGAAACGACGGCCAGCCGTTTGATGGAAGAGCTGGAGAAGGCGTCCAAGGAAGAGCTGCATGATCTGCGTCACGCGTTTGAAGCATTGATGCGCTATATGGAGTCGGTGCAGCCGATGCACGCGGTGGAAGCGTAACCCGCCCGATTTCTGAAGATATGGAAGCGCGTTGTCAACAAAGCTTTCCCAGCAGAAAAAGAGTCCTGTGGAGCAATGGCTCCAAAGGACTCTTTGGCGTTATTATGAAAGGTCGAGATTGACGATAGCCCGGCCGCGAAGCCGACCGCTGCGAATCGCCGCAAGCGTATCGGCCAGATTGCCCAGGCCGATCTCCCGCGCACCGGTCTCCAGGTACGATACAGGTTTCCAGTCGGCTGCGAGCCTGGACCACACTTCCCGTCTCGTCAGCGTATCGCAGTATACCGAATCGATGCCGAGCAGCTTCACACCGCGCAGAATGAACGGATATACAGTCGTTGCGAAATCCGCCCCTCCGGTCAGACCGCTGACCGCAGCAGAACCGCCGTAACGAAGCGTGCTTAAAATAAACGGCAGCGACGCGCCGCCGACCGGATCGACCGCCCCCGCCCAGCGTTCCTTACGCAGCGGTTTGCCGTCCGGCGGGATTAATGCGTCTCTCTCGATGACTTCCGCAGCGCCCAGGCCCAGCAAATACTCGCTTTCGGCAAGCTTGCCCGTACTGGCCGTCACACGGTAACCGAGCTTGGACAGAAGCGAAACCGCTACGCTCCCGACGCCGCCGGTCGCACCGGTGACGAGTACCGGGCCTTGCTCCGGCCGGAGGCCGTTGCGCTCCATCTGGAGCACCGACAGGGCCGCCGTAAAGCCGGCGGTGCCGAGCGACATCGCTTCCCGGGCCGTCAGCCCATCGGGAAGCGGAACGACCCAACCGGCAGGAACGCGCGCCAGTTGGCTGAAACCGCCCGGGTGGGAGACGCCGAGCTCGTAGCCGGTGACAAGCACTTCATCGCCCACGGCAAAAGAAGGGTCGTCCGAATGAACGACCTCTCCGGCTAAATCGATACCCGGTACGAACGGGTACGACTTGACGATCGGACTGACGGGTTGCGCCGCCATCGCGTCTTTATAATTGATGCTGGAATATCGTACCCGTATGGTGACTTCTCCGTCCGGCAGGCGATCATGCCCGAGCGTTTGGATGGAGCCGGCGGCTTGATCGCCCTGTTTCTCTAGCACGAATGCTTGGAACTTATCCATTGGATCGCATCTCCCTATGTTCATGTTACTTTCTATGTTAGCATTATTTACCGATAATTTAAATGTAAAAATAGACGCTTTCCGGCAAGATCCGGAGAACATGAGGACGTCGATTTCATATTTCCATACTTGTATTTTTCCGGCAGGATGGTATAATTTAATGTACAAAAGGTATCGCCCGCATCAGGTGAGCTTTGCGAAATTCAAGGCCGCAAAGCCACAGCCACTACCGTCTTTACCAAGTCAGCCAACTGCCGAAGGACAGAGGAATACGTGATTTGAGGCTCCTTTGATGCATGCTGGGGGTCTTTTTAATATGCCGTGCTGCCGTGAAAATATTGTATAACCGCACATCTTCGGGACAACTAGGCGTGACGCTTTTCCATACTACCCAATCGAAGAGGAGGCTGTTCCGGCGTGAAGAAAATTATGATCGTCGACGATTCGCTCTTTATGCGCATGTTATTGAAAAACGTCATTCATGAGCTTGGCTATGAACAAGTCGTTGAAGCAAGCAATGGAGTGGAAGCGCTGTCATTATACCCGGAAGAGATGCCCGACGTCGTCACGATGGACATAACCATGCCGGAGATGGACGGCATTACAGCACTGGAGAAAATCAAGGATTTGAATCCGGATGCGAAGGTTATCATGGTGTCGGCGATGGGCCAGCAAGCGCTGCTCATTCGCGCCGTCAGTATGGGAGCGAGCGACTTTATCGTCAAGCCGTTCAGTAAGGATCGCGTCCGCGAAGCACTGAAGAAGGCGTTCGCCGGATAACGCACGCGAATCCTTGAGGAAGCAGCGGCTTGTTTGGTACAATGGACTGTGATACGAAGCGTGGAAGGGTACCCCTTACGGCTAAGAGATAGAGGAGAAGGTTCATGTTGAGGTTACAGGGGCTTGTCGTAACGACGGAGGAAGAGCTGCGGCAATGCTTGTCCGTTCGTAAAGAGGTATTTGTCGATGAGCAGCAGGTGCCGCTCGATTTGGAGCTGGACGAGTTTGACGCTTCGACGTCGGCTTGCCGCCATTTCCTGATCCGGGACGGCGAACTGCCGATTGCAGCGGCCCGTTACCGGATGTACGATGAACGGACAGCCAAGCTTCAGCGAATTGCGGTCCGCCAGCCTTATCGGGGCAAGGGCATCGGCAAGATGATGATCGATATGATGGAAGACGATATTTGCGAACGGGAAATCGCGTCGATCATGTTGGACGCGCAGACGCACGCGACAAGGTTTTATGAGAAGCTGGGATATGCGACAGTATCTGAAGAACCATTTCTGGATGCAGGCATTTGGCATGTACGGATGACAAAAACGATAACGGAGTGAACGGCCCGCAGCGGCCGTTTTTTTATGTCGTCAGGCGAATCCGCGAATACGGCCGCTCATCAGGGATGGAATGCTGCTTCCACATATTCCGATTGGAGAATATGTATCGTTATTCCGGCAATATTTGCGGCCTCATGCGGGAGTGGCTGCCGCTTCGGGTGCGCGCGTTCTTCGGATGGGCGTCGATGTGGATTGCGACAATTATCGTGTTCGCCATCGGCAACGCGGTTGCTTTCGCGATCAGCTAATATTTATGGAAGCAGGGCTCGATCACCCAGGGCACCGTCTACATGATCTTTTATTATACGGAGCTGATGGCGAAGCCGATCGAACAAATCCGCACCCAGATGGAGGATTTGCAAACAGCGAGGAGCTCCGCCGCATTTGGTACGGCGTCGAAGAGTATACGGGGGCAGCGGCGGGGGATGACGGGGGATAAGGTTACGTCATTTCCCGGGCAAGCGCAGGACTCGACAGCCTTCAACATGCGAACCGCACAGAATGACGCTGTCTGGAGGCATGCGGGGGGAGGCAGTTAGGAGTCTGTGCCCTTATTCCGTCATGTCTGCTAGCGCAAGTGGATCGGCTGGGCGGCAGGCGCATCGCGGCTACGATCATTCGCATTTCGCCGGAGCTGCAACCGAATTTGAACGCGAAAAAGACAGGGAAGCCGACGCTTCCCTGTCCTTTTCAACTTAAGGCCTATTCCCGGATGCCGTCACTTGTTCATCGCTTGAACCGTAACTGTGGCCGGCGAGGAGACGGCTAATATTTGTTTTTTCGAGTCGATCACCTTCACTTCCACGGTCAGCGCGCCGGGCTTGGCGGTCAACTCCCGCGGCAGGGCGGCACTGAGCGATGACTCGCTTAGCCAGGCCGTCTCCAGCTGCTTGCCGTTAACGAATATCGAGCAGCCGAGTCCGAAGCGTCCGCCTTCGACGGTTAGCGTGGTGCGTCCTAAGGCATCCTCGGAGGCGCTGATGACAGATGGTTCGACCCGCCGGATTTCAGGCGCTCCATAGCCGAGCTTGAAGCCGGAGAGCCTCGCTTTCGCTTCGTCGGCGCGCTGCTGCTCCTGTTCCAGGATCGCCTGCTGCCGGCTGCGGTAGTCGGCGACCATCGCCGGGTCGACACCCATCTCGGCATACGCTTCTTCGGGCGGAACAAGCGGCATTTTTTGCGATAAATCGTACAAATAGTCCGTGTACGGGCTGCCTTCCCGTTGGGCGAGATGGAGCACGTAAGGACCGAGAAACGAAGGGCTGAAATGAAGCTTTTCGTTCTTTTCGCGCGGCAAGTAGTTGTTCCAGATAACCACGGGAACCTCGTGCATCTTGGTCAAGAAGTCCGGGTCGTTCTCGCCGGTAATGTAGCCCGTCTCCTCATAAACCGTATACTTCTCGAGCGACGGCAGATGGTCCCCGAAAAAGACGATGATCGTCGGCTCCTTCAACCGGCTGTAATGAACGATCAGCTCCTCAAGCATCCGATCTGCGCCTTCCATCCCTTGCGCGTACGTCTCCGTTAACCCGATCGCTTCCGGGGAAACCTTGCCTTTCACGTCGATCGTATTCCGTTTGAACTTGCCGGGCCAGTAATGGTAATGATTCTCCATCGTGTTGGCGAAAATGAAGTCTGAGCCCGGGCTCTGCTCGCTCTGTTCGATGATCCGTCTGGCTACGGCGTGATCGCCGATATACGGACCTACGTATTCGTCCGGGTTGAAATATTCGAGGCTGATAAATTGGGAGAAACCCAAATATTTATACACCTCGGAGCTGTTGAAAAACCATCCGTGAAACGGGCTGATCGCCGTTGTCGCATAGCCTTGGCCGGCCAGGAGGCTGGCGAGCGAGGCCGTCGGTTGTTTGATGTATTGCTCATACACGATCGAATCTTTCGGGAAAAAACGGTACGAATGCCCGGTCAGCACCTCAAGCTCGACATTGGCGGTGCCGCCGCCGAACATCGGCGAGAGCATGGTGCCGTGTGTATACCGTTTTTGCAAGCTGTGGAAAATCGGCGCCGGATCGCGGCTGAACACAAGCCCGGGCAGCTGTGTGGCATCCCAGAACGATTCGCTCAGCACAACGATAATGTTCGGTGGTTTGTTCAGCTGTTCGGGCTCCCAGTCGGTCGCCGGTTCCATGTCAAGCGAGGGGATCGACCGTACCGGCACGCGATCCGGGTTTATCCATTCGGAAGTCGGTAAGAGAAGAAGCATCATGGTTAGTAAAGATGCGGATAAAGTACGGACGGTTCGGGATAGGCGCATGGTTGATCTCCTAAGATGAAGTAACGGTAATCGCTTTCGCAATGTCATGATCATTATATCATTTCTGGAGACAGGGAGGTAGAAGCTTGACGCATTGAAGAGAAGCAAAGATCCGGACGATGACTTCTATGTATGTTTCACAGGGATAATGGAAAATTAATAGACAAATTTAATTAATGTTTGACAATATATAAACGTACTATTAATATGTCTATATAAATAGGAGGGTTTGCGATGGATGGCATGTTTATCGACGGGATGGAGCGGGCCTCGCTTGAAGAGATCGAACGGGGTTACATCTATGAGGAGGAGGAAGGGCGTTACACGTGTTTAATATGCGGCAGCTCTTCCGAGCAAGGGGTTATTTATCCGTCTCCGGACGAACAAGCTTGGTGGGACGCCGAGAAATGGATGACGAAGCATATCGTGCGGGAGCACGGGTCGGTTTTTCACGCACTGCTGCATTTGGACAAAAAGTGGACCGGTTTGTCCGTGCTGCAAAGGCAGCTGCTGCAATTTTTCCATCAAGGGATGAGCGATGCCGAGGTGATCGAGCGATTGGGCGGCGGAAGCGCGTCGACGATTCGCAATCATCGGTTCACGCTGCGGGAGAAGGAGAAGCAGGCGAAGCTTTTTCTGGTGCTGATGTCGTTGATGGAAAAAGGCAGGGCGGCGGCCTCGGCCGGTAGCCCGGTGAAAGACAAGAAAAAGCAGAAGCCGGCAGGTGTACAGCCGCTGCAGGAGACGGTGGAGCGTGACAACGATTATTTTCCGTACGGAACGGACGGTCCGCTTCGGGCATGGCCGCGTAAGGAGAAGGTCCGCGCGTTGATCGCCGAAGAACTCGTCAGGCGTTTTCAGCCTGGCCGTATCTATTCGGAAGCCGACATTAACGAAGTGTTGGAGCAGGCTTGGCACGACTATGCCGTCATCCGCCGGTATATGGTCGATCATGGGTTATTGGAGCGGACGGAGGACGGACGCCGATATTGGGTTGGCGCCGCCGTTTCGTCATCGGAGCGGGCGCCGGCAGCAGCGCAAGAGGAGGAGAGGTTGTCTATGAGTAAGGAACGGCGCAAGGAGCTGGTGAGGGCCTACCAGGAGAAAGAGCAGCAGATCGGCGTGTTTCGATTTGTGAACGGAAAGAACGGCAAGGCGCTTGTCGGCGCCAGTAAAAACCTGGAAGCGATGGAGCGACGCTTGCCTTTTGAGCTAAAGATGGGTGCGAGCCGGAATGTACAGCTTCAAAAGGATTGGAACGAAGCGGATGAAGGGGATTTTACGTTCGAGGTGCTGGAACGCCTGAAGCTTCGCAAGGACAGTTTCCAGGACGTCAATCATGAGCTGCACGTCATGGAGAGCAAGTGGCTAAACGAGCTTCAGCCTTATGGGGAGCGCGGGTACAATTCGCAGCCAAAGAAAAGAGGTCAGGCCGGAGACGCCGAGAAGGACGAGACGGACGAGAGGGACGTCTAAACGAAGCAGCCATAACTGAAAAGTAAGCGTTACGTCAGCCAGCAGATATTTCCCTTACTCTTGAAAATACGATATGATGATAAAGACTGCAATCTTTATACGTCATACTCGTATTTTTGCTGTGATAGTGGAGGGAAACGTTCTGGATACTTACGCTTGTCTATATGTGATCCGGGGAGAACCGTTTCGTTCGGGCACGTGCCTTCATCTGACTTCAGCAGAGACGGTGATCGGGCGCGCTACGAACAACTTCGCCCCGGACTTTGCTTTTTCCAACGCATTTATTTCAAGAAAGCACGTCGTTATCCGCCGGGAAGGGGAGAAGGCGGTGTTATACGATCTGGATTCACGCCACGGTACCGAGCTTAACGGGGTATTGGTGGAACCGCATGTGCCGTACCCGCTCCAATCGTTCGACATTATTAAGATGGCGAAAGGGATGACCGTGCTGCATTTTTCCTATTTGTTCGCCGATCAGACGCTGGAGTTCGAACCGCTCAGCATGACCCAGGCATGGGAAGAGCCGAGCGGACCTTCGATGATCTATTGGGAGAAGCGGGAATGCGTCGTGGACGGGAAGCGAATCGCGATGTCGGAGAAGGAATATTTGCTGCTTCATTTGTTATACGAGCAGGCGAACCGGCTTGTCGCCATCGATGACATTAAACGAAACGTATGGTCCGAACGCACGACCGGACCTGACGGTGTGCCGGATGTCACGATGGACGAACTGAACGCGCTCGTCTATCGTATCCGTAAAAAGTACGGGAAAGACACGTTCCTGATCAGCGCTGTTCGCGGCAGCGGATATGTGCTCGAGCTGGATTCCAAATAGGCGGCTGCCATGGTGACTGACTACCTTGTCGCCATGACGCGCCGTAACCGTTATAACCAGGGAGGGATAAGCATGCGCTATATCCAAGTGGAGCCTGCCGGGCCGCTGCAAGGCTCGGTGCAAATTCCCGGCTCGAAGAATAGCTCGCTGGCGCTGCTTGCGGCGGCTTGTTTGGCCGATGACGTCGTCACGCTGGAGGGGATTCCGCTGATTGACGATGTCAAGGTGATCGCGCAAATTTCACGGGATATCGGAATGTCGCTCGTTCGCAAGCCGACGGGCGAGGTTGTGATTGATCCGCGGTTTATTCATAGTGCAACCATCGATCCCGGCAAAGCGGCGTCATACCGCGCTTCCTATTATTTCGCGGGGGCGCTGCTCGCCAAGTTCGGCCGTGTGACGGTAGGATTTCCGGGCGGAGACGATTTCTCGTCGCGACCGATCGATCAGCATGTTAAAGCATTTCAAGCGCTTGGCGCCACCGTTATTTTTCACGAAGACCACTATGTGGTGGAATCGAGACAGCTGAAGGGTGCCGACATTTATTTCGACACGGTCACCTCGGGCGCTACGATCAACGGCATGCTGGCGGCCGTTCGAGCCCAAGGGCGAACGAACCTGTATAATGCCGCGGTCGACCCCGAGGTCGTCGATACGGCAGCTTTCTTGAATGCGCTTGGCGCCAAAATATACGGAGCGGGCACGGACCGCATCCGGATTGAGGGCGTGCCGTATTTGAACGGCGGCTGCCATATGGTGATCCCGGACCGGCTTATCGCCGGCGCCTTTCTGATGGCGGCGGGCATCACCGGAGGGCG
The DNA here is from genome assembly GCF_055379675.1 of Paenibacillus sp. JCM 9796. Classification (NCBI taxonomy): domain Bacteria; kingdom Bacillati; phylum Bacillota; class Bacilli; order Caryophanales; family Paenibacillaceae; genus Paenibacillus; species Paenibacillus sp. JCM 9796. The sequence goes on along the minus strand of NZ_AP043723.1, from coordinate 553,055 downwards.
TGTAACCGTAGGCGAGGTCATCCCCGAACACTTGGGCGCATGCCTGGCCAAGCTGGAGGAATGCGGGATGGAGCTGGAAGTGGACGAGACGAGCATTACCGCCTACGGGCGCGGTTCGATTAAAGCGACGCGGGTGCGGACGTCGATGTATCCCGGCTTCGCTACCGATCTGCAGCAGCCGATGACGGCGCTGTTGACGCAGGCAAAGGGCAAAAGCATCATCACCGAGCGCGTCTATCCGAACCGCTTCAACCATGTGCCGCAGCTGCGGCGGATGGGCGCCGACATTGAGGTTCGGCAGGAAAGCGCCTTTATCCGCGGCGGACGGCCGCTCTTCGGCGCTTGGGTTCATGCGACGGACGTGCGTGCCGGAACGAGCCTGGTGCTAGCCGCTCTGGCGGCCGATGGGGTGACGCGAATTACCGGCGTAGAGCACCTGGAGCGCGGTTACGACGACGTGATCGGCAGCTTTGCGGCGCTCGGCGCGCGTTTAACGTTGTGCGAGGCCGAGGATGAGCGCGTACATGCCGTCTTTGTGAGGTGACGGTGTGCCGTAGCGGAATCCTGATTCCTTATATTGCCGATTAGACCGGCGGAATGTATGATAGCGGAGTTACGATGAGCCATTCGCTCTAAAGCCGGGGGAAATCCCCGGTTTGGGCGAATAAGGCATCGGAGCTCCGCTATTTTTGTGTGAACGTGACGGGTGAGGCGCATAGGGCCGCCGTAGTTCCGCAGCTTCCTGGACTTTCGCGATATGGGGTTCGTTCAACAAGGGGTCTGCGCCAAGAAAAAGTGAACATGGAGCGACAGCAGATAAATTCGAGATGTTTGTTTAATAGTGTGTCATTAAAATTAAATAGTACACACTATTTACAAAGAAATTGTTGTATGTTATGTTTTAGATGTGATTTACAAGTGGAATAAAACGCACGTTAATTTCGTTAATTCAGACTATGACCGAATTGTTCAGAGGAGGCATTTGCATGAAGTTCGTTGTACCGTTTGATCAGGGGCATGCGGATATGAAAGCGACGCTTGGCGGGAAGGGGGCAAACTTGGCGGAGATGACCCGGGTAGGGCTGCCGGTTCCTCCGGGGTTTACGGTGACCACTGACGTTTGTCGCGCCTACTACGCCTTGGGCGGCCAGCTTCCGGACGGAGTCCGCGAAGAGGTGGCGTCCGCGCTGCGCGTGCTGGAGTCGTCCCAAGGGAAGCAATTCGGCGATCCTGCGAAGCCGCTGCTCGTTTCGGTGCGTTCCGGATCCGTCACCTCGATGCCCGGGATGATGGATACGATTCTCAATCTCGGGTTAAACGATGAAACGGTTGCCGGGCTGGCTGCATTAACGGGGGATGCGCGATTCGCGTACGACTGCTACCGGCGCTTGATCCAAATGTTTGGGAACGTCGTGTTTCAGATTGAATCGCATCACTTTGAAAGTCAGCTTTCCCGACTGAAGCAGCGGCTCGGTGTCGGACAAGACAGCGAAGTAAGTGCCGAAGGCTGGCAAGAGCTGATCGAATCGTACCGGTCAATCGTAGTGAAAGAGACGGGCCGTCCGTTCCCGCAAGACGTGCGCGAACAATTGGAGCTGGCGGTCGAAGCGGTATTCCGTTCGTGGAACAATACGCGGGCCCAAGTGTACCGCAAAATCCACCGCATTCCCGACGAACAGGGAACGGCGGTCAATATCCAGGCGATGGTATTCGGCAATTTGGGGGCCGATTCGGGTACGGGCGTATTGTTCACCCGCAATCCTTCGACCGGGGAACGGCGTCTGTACGGGGAATATTTGATTAACGCCCAAGGGGAAGATGTCGTTGCGGGGGTTCGCACGCCGGTACCGATCGAACAGCTCGGTGCGGATATGCCGCTCGTGTTCGACCAGTTGGAGCGAACGGCGGCGATGCTGGAGAAGCATTATAAGGATATGCAGGATATTGAATTTACGGTGGAGCAAGGGGCGCTCTATTTGCTGCAAACCCGTTCGGGCAAACGGACGGCGCAGGCGGCGGTCAAGGTCGCCGTGGATATGGCCAACGAGGGGTTAATCAGCCGGGGAGACGCCGTCGAGCGAATCGAGCCGTTTCATTTGGATCAGTTGTTGCACCGGGCCATTGACGTGGACCAGGCGCTGGATGTATTGGCTTCGGGGCTTCCGGCATCGCCGGGCGCTGCGACGGGAGAAGCCGTGTTCGATGCCGACCTGGCGGAAGCGTGGTCGCGCGCCGGCCGCAAAACGATTCTCGTGCGTTCGGAGACGACGCCGGAAGACATACACGGCGTGCTTGCCGCCGAAGGCGTACTGACGAGCCGGGGCGGCATGACCAGCCATGCGGCCGTCGTCGCCAGGGGCATGGGTAAGCCTTGCGTATGCGGATGCGAGGCCGCAAGAATCGAAGACCGATCGTTCGTCGTACACGCCGGTGGCGAGTTCGTTACGATTCGGGAAGGCGACACGATCTCGATCGACGGCTCGACCGGCCGCGTCATTCGAGGCGGAGTTAACTTGCGCGAGCCTGAGCTGACGGAGGAGCTGCAGCAGCTGCTCCGGTGGGCCGACGATATCCGCACGCTGCAGGTATATACCAATGCGGACACGCCGGAAGATGCGGCGAAAGCCCGGGATTTCGGCGCGGAAGGCATCGGGCTGTGCCGTACGGAGCATATGTTTATGTCGGCGGCGCGGGTGCCGGTCGTGCAAGCCATGATTTTGGCGGATTCGGCGGAGGAGCGGGCCGAAGCGCTCGAGAAGCTGCTGCCGATGCAGCAGCAAGACTTCGAAGGGTTGTTCCGGGCTATGGATGGGCTGACGGTTACGATTCGATTGCTGGATCCGCCGTTGCACGAATTTTTGCCGAACATGGAGCAGCTGGTGCTTCAGCATGAACGATTGCGCAATGACCCGAATGCCTCGTCCGAGGAAATCGACCGAAACGAGAAGCTGCTGCGCAAAGTGCGGTCGCTGCACGAGATGAACCCGATGCTGGGGACTCGCGGATGCCGCCTCGGTCTCGTCCTGCCGGAAATTTACGAGATGCAGGCGGATGCTATTTTCCGCGCCGTGGTGCGCTGCTTGGAGGAAGGTATCGACGTACGGCCGGATATTATGATTCCGCTGGTCGGGCATGCGAACGAGCTGATCCGGATGCGTGAGCTTGTAACGAAGCGGGCGGAGGCGATACTGGGCGATAAGGCGGCCACGTTCCCTTACCATGTGGGGACGATGATCGAAGTTCCGAGAGCGGCGATTACGGCGGCGCAAATTGCCAAGCACGCAGACTTCTTCTCGTTCGGTACGAACGATTTGACGCAGATGACGTTCGGCTACAGCCGGGACGACGCGGAAGGGAAATTTCTTGCGCATTACGTGGAAACGAAGCTGCTGCCGGAAAACCCGTTCCAAGTGCTGGATGAGGACGGCGTCGGCCGCTTGATCGAATGGGCGGTGGAGCAGGGCAAAGCGGTTAAGCCGTTATTGAAAACAGGCATATGCGGCGAGCATGGAGGCGATAAGTCATCGATCTTCTTCTGCCATGCGGCGGGACTGGACTATGTAAGCTGCTCCCCGTACAGAGTGCCGCTTGCCCGGATTGCAGCCGCTCAAGCGCAGCTGGCGCTCGGCCATCCTCAGTCCGATGCCGAACGGAGCTTGAGCGAACATATTGCTTAACTCATAAAAATGAGAAAAAATGGGAATACTGATTGAAGAGACTTGGGTTGAATCGCGTACAAATTAGTGGATGGAGTGAGTCGTTTATGGAGCAGACGTTCTTATTGGTGAAACCTGATGGCGTGAAACGCCAATTAATCGGAAATATTGTGAATCGCTTTGAACAGCGCGGATTCGAGCTGATCGGTGCCAAGCTCATCCGGATTACGAGAGAACAGGCAGAATATCATTATGAGGAGCACAAAGCGAAGCCGTTCTTCGGCGAGCTCGTCGATTTCATCACGTCGGGACCGGTGTTCGCGATGGTATGGCAGGGAGAGAACATCATTCAAATTTCCCGCGCCATGATGGGCAAAACGAACCCGGCCGATGCGGCTCCGGGTACGATTCGCGGCGATTTCGCCTCCGAGGTGGCCAAGAACGTCATTCACGGCTCGGATTCGCCTGAAAGCGCGTTGCGGGAGATCGCCAACTTCTTTAAGCCGGAAGAATTGTTGACTTCGACCTATTTAGACGGTACGGCGGACCGCAGCGACGATTCTCCGGTAAGCATTCATTGAAATAACGAATAGACGACCAAGCCGACCCCTTCATCAGGAGTCGGCTTTTTTACTCATTTTTTTGGAAGGGCGGGTTGCTGAATTTGAACTTTGAACGGAAATTCGTTACATTGGAAGTAGAATTGTAGGGCAGTTGCCAAAGGAGCGTATGCAGATGCGGGATCCAAGACTGAAACAGTTTGCGAAAAATTTGGTGCGTTATTCGATCGATCTCCAGCCGGGAGAAAACGTGCTGATCGAAATGATTGGGCTTCGCGATCAGGAATTGACCAAGTGTCTAATAGAAGAAGTGTATGCGGCAGGAGGAAATCCGTTCCTGGAGTTCCGGAATCCGGAAGTGACCCGCAGCCTGATGCTCGGCGGAACCGAGGCGCTTTACGCGCAAATGGCTGAGCTGGAGCTAGCGCGGATGAAAAAAATGCACGCGTATTTGGCCGTTCGCAGCGGCGACAACATTACCGAAACGTCCGATGTACCGGATGAGAAGATGCGTTTGTATACCAAAATATTCCAGCGTCCGGTTACGGATCAGCGGGTCAACCATACGAAGTGGTGCATCATGCGTTACCCGAACGCGTCGATGGCCCAGCTCGCCAATACGAGCACCGAAGCTTTCGAGAATTTTTATTTCCAGGTCTGCAATTTGGACTACAGCAAGATGTCGTCGGCGATGGATGCCCTCGTCGAGCGGATGCTGCGTACCGACCAAGTAAGGCTAGTTGCCCCGGGAACCGATCTCACCTTCTCGATCAAGGATATTCCGGCGATCAAATGCGCCGGGAAGAACAACATTCCCGACGGCGAAGTGTTCACTGCGCCGGTGAAAGATTCGGTGAACGGCGTCATTTCGTACAACACGCCGACCATTTACAACGGAACGGGATTCGAGAACATCGTGCTCCGGTTTGAGAACGGCAAGATCGTCGAAGCGACCGGCAGCGATACGAGAAAGCTGAACGATATCCTGGATACGGACGATGGCGCCCGTTATATCGGCGAGTTTGCGATCGGGGTCAATCCGTATATTCAGAAGCCGATGAAAGACATCTTGTTCGACGAGAAAATCGACGGCAGTATTCACTTTACACCGGGCAACGCATATGAGGATGCGGACAATGGCAACCGTTCATCGGTTCATTGGGACATGGTGCTCATTCAGAGGCCGGAATACGGCGGCGGCGAAATTTATTTCGACGGCGAGCTCATCCGCAAGGACGGACGTTTTGTCGTACCGGATTTGGAGAAATTGAATCCGGAGAATTTGAAATAAAGCCGAGCGCTGACGTAGGGGAATGATGGCTTCATGGAAGACTCGAATGAATCGAATCGTTCAAATCGATCTCACGAGAAGGAAAGCTTACAAACAGCAGCGGTTCGCTTGCTGGAAACGGCGGCGGTCACGTTCGCCGGGGGGCTTCTGTTCTCGCTGATGCACGTCCCGCTGAGTTGGATGCTGGGACCGTTAACGGCTACCTTGCTGTGGCAGGGCTTGACCAAAAGACAGCTTGCATGGCCGGTAACGCTTCGCAACGGAGGCCTGCTGCTGCTGGGTTACGGGATGGGGCTGTCGTTCACGATGGAAAGCGCGCGCCAAATCGTCGGCCAGCTGCCGTCGATGCTCGCGTCGACCGTGCTGACGGTTGGCTTCAGCTTGCTGATGTCGGTGTGGATTGCCCGCGCTGCGAGGATTACGCCGCAGAGCAGCTTGCTCGGCAGCATACCGGGCGGGCTTTCGCAGATGGTCGTGCTGGGAGAGGAGTTTCCCGAAGCGGATGGAACGATCGTCACGTTCATGCAGACGATCCGGCTTCTCACGGTCGTTTTCATCGTCCCGTTCCTGGCGGTGCACGGCTTGAGCGGCGGTGAGGCTGCGGCGATGCCTACAGCTTCCGTGGCTGACTCAACCGGGTCGGGCTTCGCCGGGGGCGGAGCGTTCATGGCCGTGGTTGCGGCCTTTGCGGCGCTGGTCTCCGGGTTGGCTGCCGTCCGGCTGCGAATGCCGACGCCCTGGTTTCTCGGCCCTGTCATCGCTTCGGCGCTCATGATGATTGCGGATTGGGCGCCGCCGCATCCGCCTTCCGTGCTTGTGCTCGCCGCACAATGGAGTCTCGGGATTTATCTCGGACTCGGTATTCGCTTTAGCGCCTTGGCCGGTTGGCGAAGGCTGCTGCCTTACTCGCTTGCGGGCGGGCTCGCGATCGTCGCGTTCTGCCTGGTGCTGGCTTACATCTTCAGTCTCCTTCATCCGATCAGCATGGCTACAGCGTTCTTGAGCTTATCGCCCGGAGGCATGACGGAGATGGGCGTAACCGCCTCGGTTGTCCATGCGGACGTGTCGATGGTGGTGGCGTACCAGATGTTTCGCATCTTGTTTATTCTGTTTATTGTCCCTTATGCGCTGCGCCGTTTATTTCGCGTTCCGAAAGGAACGGGTGTAGAAGGATAGCGCGTACGAGAAACGGCCTTCCCGCGGGTTAACCGTACGGGAAGGCCGTTTGAATTTTATTGCATATGGACCGCGGATAAGCAGCTTCATTAAACGTTGAGTAAAAGCAAAATGATCGAGCTTAACCCGAAGCACATGTTGACCAGGCAGAGAAACAGGACGACTTGTTTCGGATTCAGTCCGCTGCGCAGCAACCGGTAATGCGCCTGGCTTGCATCCGCCTGATAGATCGGCTTGCGTTCGCGAAGCCGCTTCAGGACGACGAAGATGTTGTCGAAGATCGGCACGCCAAGCGCAAGAATCGGGATGAGCAGCGACAGCACCGTCGCTTGCTTGAATGCGCCGTCCAGCGCCACGACCGCGAGCAGAAATCCGAACAGCGTCGCACCCGCATCACCCATGAACACCTTCGCAGGCGGTTTGTTGTACCGCAGGTACGCAACCGCGGCGCCGACGAGAATGATAGCCATCATCGCGGAGTCCGACTGGCCTTTGGCCAAGGCGACGACGAACAGCGTGACGGCGGAGATGGCGGACAACCCGCCGGCCAATCCGTCCATGCCGTCCGAGAAGTTAATGACCGTAGTGACGCCGAATATCCAGGTAACCGTTAAGAAAAATTGCAAATAAACCGGCAGTAAAATATCCTCGCCGCCGAACGGGTTGTTGAAACCGTAGAAGACGACGCCGGATTTGTACACAATGATCGCGGCGGCGAGCTGTACGATCAGCTTCGGCCAGGCGGCAAGTTCTTTGCCGTGCGTTTTGTACCAGTCGTCAACGAGCCCGATGCAGACGATGAGCAGCGAACCGATGAGCAGCGATACGGTGCGGCTGCCTTGGAACGTGATAAACGTCATGTACGCGCAGACGAACCCGGCGAAGATCGCGATACCGGCGGTTAACGGAATCGGATCGCGATGAATTTTACGTTCGACATCGGGCTTGGGCTTGTCCACGAAATCGATGCGGAACGCCCATCTGCGAAGCGGTGGAATGAGCAGCAGTACGACGAGAAACGATACGAGAAAGGCGGCGAAGTATGCGATAATCGGTCCCTCCAATATTCGGCATGATTCGTGGAAATCTTTAGAAATTATAACATACAGGAGCGGGATGAATCCATCCATGACGGAATTATCAGGCAGTCGTCAGTCTCGGGATCATAAAGATGGCAAACTTTGCAAAAACAATTGACAATTACTTCATGCTGTCCTAAACTAACTTTAAAGTTATATAACTTTAAAGTTAGTTTTGTGGTGTTCGAATTCACACAAATTAGGACGGAAGCGAGGTTGTATGACATGGTTGAATTTCTGGATTCCTTTATCAGCATCAACTCGGTAATTTGGTTATTTCTTGTTGCCTTTATGCTTCATGACTTTGAGGAGATCATCCGGATCGAGCCCTGGTTTCGGAGGCATCAACCAAGCATTTACCGGAAGGTGCCGAGGCGGTTCAGAAACACGCTCGATTCATTCTCACGAATGACGGCGCCGCAGTTTTCCGTTGCCGTTTGCCTTGAATTTGTAGTGTTTGTTCCGTGTACGTTTATGGCGGCTGAACATGGCAGTTACTTGCTGTTCCTGGGTTTCAATGCGGTTATGCTGCTTCATGTTTTTATGCATATCGGTCAGGCCGTATTCGTAAGAATGCTGGTGCCGGGAGTGGTTACGAGTGTCCTCATCATCCTTCCTTATACGATTTATGTTTTTTACAGGCTGCTAAGTGAGAAACTGATAACGTTGACCGATATAGGACTGAGTCTTCCGTTAGGATTACTGCTGATTCCCATTTTGTTACTGGGTCATAAGGCGGGCGAGAAACTGGTTCCAAATGGTTGAGAAATGTGTGAACGACGGAGAACGGTGATATCCATGTCCAATCAAAGGGTAAAATGTCGGTGCGACGCTGCACCGATTTTTATTTGCCAAAATGATTTTTATAAATTAAAGGAATTTACATAAAGACGTCAAATTGAATTATGTAAAAAACACTGTCAATCAAAAAACATAATAAATAGTTTCGGGAGTGAATGAAATGAACGAGTTGACTAAGCGTGAACGGCTGAAGCAGAAGATCGAATCTCATCTTCGTGATCTCGCAAGGCAGCTCGTCAAGTTCGACACCTTGGAAGAGACGCTTCACTATTTAATGGACTCTTTTTGGATGGATTTTACTTCCGACTTTGTCGCCATTTTATTGAAAGAAGGGGATCAGCTCATTCCTAAGGTGTGGAGGGGAGAAACCCTTCAAGTCAAGCATACCCTTCATCTGACTGTCGATCCTGATTCCAGGCTTCTTCAAGACGCGCTTTGGTGGCCGAACGAGAGTGGAATGAGCGATAGCGATTTCAGAAAAGCGTTGGAGAACGAGAAGCTCTCGACTTGGTTTACCGTTCCTTTGAAGGAAAGAGAGAAGACATTCGGTATTTGCATCATCGGATTTCGCAATTTTGTCCCTCTCATTGTCGAAGCGGAAAACTATTTCGTGGAATTTGGCCGGGATGTCGCGGTAGCTATGGAGTTAGCCCGGGATAAAGAACGCCAGAAGCGAAAAATCAAAGGCATGGAGTGGTTGAGGGAAAATATTTTCCCCGGTACGTCAATCGAACATATGGTGGAAAAAATGGTCGACCGTGCTGGGAAAGGAACGATGGCAGCGGCAGCAAGCATTTTTTTGTATGACGAAAAAAACAATTGTTTAATTTATCAGCCCCCGTCTTATGGGACATTCGTATCCCCCGATAACATGGTGATCGATAACGAAAGCAATCTATCGCGATTGTTTCCGTATTTCGGGAAGGCCGGGGGCGAACAATTAACGGTGCCCTTGGTCGTTAATTTGAAAACGATCGGTATTCTTCATGTCTCGGGAAAGCAAGATGGAGTGTTTACCGAAGATGATTTGGAGCTGCTTGAGTTTTTATCGACGCATGTCTCTATGCAGATAGAGAACGCCCGATTAGTTCAGAACGAACAAGAGCGCAGATTAAGACTGCAGAACATCATGATCCATCAACAGGAACTTGTAAAAAAGACCATCGAGGAGGAGAGTCTATACGAGATCACCAGAACCGTCAGCTCCATTTTCGGTTATTCGGTTTTTCTATTCGATCGGCTTCTGCGGCTGCTGTCTCATCATGCTATGAAGGAAGAACAGCTATCGCTGCCCAATTTGCTGCATCTCGTTAAAGAGCATGAACAGCAAATCCGGCAGATTAAATCCGATGAATTATGGCTTCAGCTGGACGAAGGGCCATGTTATGTGAGCATCTGGCCGATTATTGGAGGCGGCAGGCAGTTAGGTTATTTAGCAGTGTTCTCAGACCGCAAGTACTGGGACGATGTTCTCCGACTAACCGTCAATAACGCGCTCAATGTGTACGCCATCGAGTTTATTAAGCAAAAACTGGTGATGGATACGCGAGAACAGGTGAAGGAAAGTTTCATGAATCAGCTTTTTTCCGAAAAAATCGAGGATCCGGAGAAAGTCGTACAGTATACCACCTTTATCAACTGGAACGTCTATGATTCTCATCGGGTGGCGTATTTGTCAGTGAAGCTTGATATGGAAGTGGAGCGGGAAAGCGATCTCATTGGAGTGGAGGAGAAGAAATCAAGATTGTGGGATATTATGAAAATGGCGCTCTCGAATCAAGATCAAGGGGTAATCTTGACGAGAAAAGGCGATGAGTTTATCCTCATCAGCCGCGTGACAAACGAGCAGACAAATGCCAAAGCTTATTGGCAGTCGATGTATCAGCAGGTACAAAAAATCGCCAAAGCTGAAATGCCATCTTGTCATGTTTATTTGGGTGTTGGCGGACGTACCGAACGGATGGAAGATTACTATTTTGCGTACAAACAAGCCGTTCAAACCGCGAACCTGATTCGCCTTCGTTACCCGGAAACGGGATTCGCCATTTTTGAAGAGTTCGAGTCTTACTCTCTTCTTCATCAATTAACCGATCACAAAATTTCAACGATTTTTGTGCAAAAAAAGCTGGCGCCGCTGCTGCGTTATACGGAGGGAAGCGGAGCTGATCTGTTTCATACCCTCCGGAGCTATTTATCAAACAACGGAAGTATGAGAGAGACCTCCGAGGCGTTATATATTCATCGGAGCACGCTGCAATACCGTTTGGATAAAATCAGGGAAATTTTGCAAATCGATATTGAGCAAGCCGAGCAGCGGTTCAGCCTGCTGATGGCCTATAAATTATACGATCTGCTGGACCTGTCTCCTCCGCAAATCTGCTGAATGTTCCGTTGCAGATTCCTGCAATCCGCCGATTATAGAAGCTGGAAAAATGCTTTATCATGAATTTAAGTAAGCGATTACATCTTAGATCGCGTCATGGATTATTTCTACGATGAATTTAAGTATGTTTACCACAAATAACAGAGGATGGGATCAATCCGTTGAACGGGCAGTTGTTCCGGGAGCTCGGGTTGCTCTTTAACGAATGGGAACAAAACGATGATGTGCGGGCCGTGGTCCTTACAGGCAAGGGGGACCGAGCTTTCGCCGCAGGTGCGGATATTAAAGACATGCTGAATCTGAATACCAGGGAAGTCCTTCAATTTTGCCAAGTATCCCGAAATGCCTTTTCGAAGGTCGAATCCCTTCCAAAGCCTGTGATCGCAGCAGTTAACGGATTGGCGCTCGGAGGCGGCGCAACACAAAGGCTGCAGCGGTTAATCGGTCAACTCGGGCGGTCAAGCGGATCTTCAAACCGGATTGGATCTGGAAATCGCATGCTTCGGCAACGCCTATGCAAGCGATGACAGCAAAGAAGGCATGCGAGCGTTTATAGAAAAACGAAAGCCGCAATTTTCAGGATGGTAGGAGGGCGTAACATGGGAATCCGTCATGTTTTCTTGATCGAAGGCGCGCGCACCGCGTTCGGTGAGTTTGGAGGATCATTCAAAGAGGTATCCGCCATCGAATTAGCGACTGCCAGCGCCATAAAAGCGTTGGAAAAAGCGAATGTGACGGCGGAAGAAGTGGATCAGGTCGTCATTGGCAACGTGATCCAGTCCAGTGCAGATGCCATCTATATGGGCCGCCATGTCGGATTGAAATCAGGCGTTCCGAAACACGTACCCGGATTAACGGTGAACAGGCTTTGCGGTTCCGGACTTCAATCGATTGTGAATGCATCTCAATCGATTATGCTGGGAGAATCCGACCTGGCGCTTGCAGGCGGCGCGGAAAATATGAGCCAAGTACCTCATGTGATTCGTGGAGCAAGATGGGGAATCCCCCTCGGCAAAGCGCCGATGGAAGATTACTTGTGGGAGTCGCTGTACGATCCTTACGGGGATTGCACAATGGCCATAACCGCCGAAAATCTGGCCTCGCAATACGGGATCACAAGGGAACAGGTCGATGCGTTTGCCGTCAGAAGCCATGACAGAGCCCAGGCGGCCATAGATAATGGCCGCTTTGCCGAAGAAATCGTCCCCTATACGATTCTAGGAAGAAAGGAAAGTGTAGTTGTGGACCGTGATGAACATCCCCGTCCGACTACCCTGGAGACGCTGGCGAAGCTGCCTGCCCGCTTCACGAAAGACGGGGTAGTGACGGCAGGCAACGCCAGCGGAATCAACGACGGCGCGGCAGTAACGGTGGTGGCTTCGGAAGAATATGTGAAGCGGCGGAACCTGAAACCGCTTGCGCGGTTAGTTTCCTGGGGCATTGTCGGTGTAGAACCGAAGATTATGGGTATCGGACCGGTCATGGCGATCCGGCAAGCGCTCCATAAAGCGGGAATGACGATCAAAGACTTGGACCTGATTGAAATTAACGAGGCGTTCGCCGCTCAATATCTCGCTTGCCAGAAAGAGCTCGACTTCGATCCGGAGATCGGCAACGTCAATGGCGGGGCGGTCGCATTGGGCCATCCGTTAGGCGCTAGCGGCGCTAGAATTACATTGTCGCTTCTATACGAATTGCGGCGCCGCAACAAAAAATATGGCGTTTCTTCTTTATGCATCGGCGGAGGTCAAGGGATTGCAGCCATTTGGGAGCGGCTGTAATCCCCCCTTTTCCATAGAACGAATGAACATCAGTCACGGTTCTCGGTTGAATTGAAAGTGCTTACATTGTCTGTTATGGTTGGTAGATACCAGAGCATAGGGGGAAGTTCCCATGTATAAATATGAGTATGACTTATCGGTTGCGCAAGTATTTGAACGGGCATATAAACGGAATCCGGCGAAAGAAGTCATTTTCGACCGGACGCGAAGAATGACATACGAGGAGCTTTGGAACGAGTCGAGATATATGGCCGCCGCTCTTCGTGATCTGAACGTCGGGAAGGGCGACAAGTTAGCTGTCTGTTTGCCCAATTGGCACGAGTTTGTGGTCGTCTATCTTGCTGCGGCGTTTCTGGGTGCAGTCATCGTTCCTTGTAACACCAGGTACCAGCAGCATGAAGTAGTATATATACTGACGAACTCCGGCGCGAAGATTGCCTTTTGTACGAAAGAATTCAGTGGTGTTCCTCACGCTGATCAGTTTACACAAGCGAAAAATATGGTTAACAGTCTGAACCAGATCGTATCGGTACGCTTCGAACAGGAAGGGCTCATATCCTATCAACGATTGATAGAAAGAGGCAAAAACTCCTTGTTCGTACCCGAAGACATTCAACCCAAAGACGATGTCTTTGCTATTTTGTATACGTCTGGAACGACGGGTAGACCGAAAGGAGCGATGCTGACACATTCCAATATCGCTCACACCGGTACAATTTCGGCGGAAGCCATGAAATGTACGCCGGAGGATGTTTTTCTTATTGCGGTCCCGGTTTTTCATGTTTTCGGAATTACGCCGAGTATTCTAAGTACGTTCGCTTGTGCGGGGAGCATGGTGCTCGTAGATCAGTATAAAGCCAAGGATGTGCTCGAACTGATCCAGCAAGAGCGGGTGACGGTGCATAACGGCGTACCGACGATGTTTATTTTAGAGTTGAATCATCCGGATTTTGCTTCCTTTGACCTTTCTTCCTTGCGAACGGGCATTATCGCTGCGGCTCCATGTCCGGTGGAAGTCGTCAAACGGATTCGCTCGGAAATGGGATGCAATATTGTAGTCGCATACGGATTGACCGAAACTTCGCCGACTTTAACGATTACCGATTTTAATGACGACGATATGATTCGATCCGAGACCGTCGGCAAGGTGCTGCCTGGTGCGGAGGTCAAAATTGTTGACCCCCGCAGGGTACCGGTCGGTCCGGGAGTAGTTGGAGAACTGGCTTGCAGAGGTTTTGGCGTGATGAAAGGTTATTACAACATGCCTGAGGCCACTCAAGCGGCAATCCATCAAGAAGGGTGGTTTTATTCAGGTGATCTGGCAACCATGGACGAACAGGGTTATATCCGGATTGTCGGGAGAATCAAAGAAATGATTATTCGCGGAGGATACAACATCTATCCGAGGGAAATCGAAGAAATTTTATATGGCCATCCTTCCGTCATGGAGGCGGCCGTCGTCGGTCTGCCCGATACTGTGCTGGGCGAAATTTCATGCGCTGCCATTCGTGTCAGAAGCGGAGAGCAGCTGCAAACGGAAGAGATTAAAAATTACATCAAATCGAAAGTTGCCGATTACAAGGTTCCCGACAAGTTCGTTTTTGTCGATGCGCTTCCGATGACGGCTAGCGGGAAAATCAAAAAAATCGATCTTCAACAACAACTAAAAACGGAATTGGAGGATCAACTGCGGTGAAAATGAGAACGATGAAACGGCACGATACACTCCTTGCCGGGTAGCCTCCTGATATTTTAAGTACCTCGTCCTTTGGGCCGGCAAGCTCAGGACAACACTTATAACTCCAAGAGGCCTTTTTTATGTTCAAATTGTATTTTTCTTCCTTACAGGTATGCTGACCGTTGCTATAATGATATAATCTGAAGGACGAACTAATAAAAACGCCTGAGGTGTTTCAGTGAGCGTACCTGCCATTTATAAAAGCGAAGAAGGAAAGAAAAAAATCTTAAACGATTATGAGTCGTACCTGAAGCGATTTCATGTTGAATTTGAAAGAGTGTTCGTAGACACGCGCTTTGGTCGAACGCATACCTTAGTGACAGGGCCTGTTGACGGAAAACCCGTCTTTATCTTTCAGGGCGGCAATTGCATTAACCCGATGACGTTATCCTGGTTTTCATCCTTGTTTGGGGAGTATCGGATTTACGCTCCAGACACAATCGGGCATCCGGGCTACAGTGCGGAAACAAGAATGTCAGCTAAAGATGACAGTTTTGCATTATGGGTTTCCGATTTAATGGAGCATTTTGGAGTTGACAAAAGTGCATTTATCGGCCCTTCTTATGGCGCGGGCATCATACTAAGAATAGCAGCGTTTCTGCCGGAGAAAATTGCATGCTCGGTCTTGGTCGCTCCGTCTGGATTGAAGTTAGGCTCCAAAATGAAAATGATACAGAAAATCTTAATTCCCATGATAGGGTTTACTATCAGCTCATCGCAAAAGCAATTGCAAAAAATAGCGGATACGATGTCTTTCAACAGCATGAAGGAAATAGATAAAAACATAATCGGCGACATTTTTACACATGTAAAATTAGAACAAGACATGCCGAAAATAACCGAAAAAAGAGAGCTTGTGAATTACTCCTCTCCTACTATGGTGCTAGCAGGTACAAAGGATATATTCTTCCCAAGTGAAAAGGTGATCGCGGCCGCAGAAGCGATCATACCCAACTTAGCGGCAGCAACCGTCTATGAAATGGGCCATTTCCCGTCGGAACCATTTCTGCAAAAAATAAATAGCGATATCAAGCAGTTCTTAACGGTCTACTATTAAAGCCATAATTAAACGAGCTGTCTAATTCCCTCCAACCGACGTCGAATCAATGGCTGTTGTAATGGCAGTTGCATGGGAACGCATTCCGGCGTATAAACAGACACCTCCGAAGCATCATAAAATGCTCCGGGGTGTCTTTTTGTGATTTGTGGTTTGACATTCGCTTACGCATCCGTGCTTTCCTCTCCAAAGTCGTCATGTTTGTCCTGATCATGGTTGTTCCGCGAGTATGCGTATAGATCATTGACAAAATTTGAAAGATGTGATAAAACTAACTGATTAGTTATGTGAATTCATAGTTAGTTTTTCTGTTCAAATGTTAACTTATCGTTCAATAATTGAAGAGGTGCCTATATGGAAAGGAATCGAACGAAAAAAGGGGAGTTAAGCCGCATTCGATTATTGGAGGCTGCGACTCAACAATTTGCTCTGAACGGGTACTTTACTACAAAAATAAGCGACATCGTAAAAGCTGCGGGACTCACGCAAGCCGCATTTTATTTGTATTTCCCGAGCAAGGATGCGATTTTTTCCGAACTGGTCAATGAATATCGAATGCGCTTAAAGGTTCTGGCCAATGCAGGGAGTCTGGTAACACCACTGCCAAGCTCTGACGTTCCAGAGCAAGTAAAGGAAAATTTAAAAAATTTGTTCTTATTTCTTAATGCTTCCCCTGAGCTGACCAAAATTGCACTTTATGATTCGCCTGATAGCGAACAAATCAAAAAAGAAATGATGGACATGATCATTCATAACTTACGCAGCAACCAGGAAGCGGGGCACGTCCGAAAAGACCTGCCGATCGAGGTGGCCGCAGAATGTATGGTTGCCATGCTCGAACGAATGGTCACCAAGATTGTGAACGAAGAAACAAATCCGGTTTCCCTTGCAAATGACATAACTGACATCATACTTTATGGAATTTTATCGCATCGAAAAGATGATGATCATGCCAAAGACTGCATGTAGAGAAAAGACGAAAAGAGGGTTGTAGATGCGAATTAAAGTCGAATTGTCTATTGGTGGTCAAATAGCAAAGGTAGATGAACTCGTGCTCGAGGAAAACAAGCTTGGCGAGCTCATGGACGAAGAGGTCGAACAAGCGATCGAAATGAATATCCGCAACTGGGTGGATAAGATGATCAGCATTCATTGGGAAGTCGTAGAGAAAGACGAAACGCAATAACAGGACTGAATGGTGCGAGACACCGCACGTAACTTTTCAGTTGAATTTTCGTCTAAATAGGGAAAGGAGGTGAGTGATATGACCAAATGGTTCATCTTGCTGCTGGCCACAGCCATGGCCGTCCTGTCCGGACCGCAGCTCTCTCACGCAGAGCAGGAGCTCGCCGCGCCAAGCGTTATGCCTTATGTAACCTTGCTTGACGACTTTACGCTGTATGCAAGCAGCGAGACAAGACCGGATGAGGCCATCGGCGCGCTGAGTGCCCTCCAATCGGTACATCTAGCCCCGATCGAAAGCAGCAGGCTGCTTGACATCACACGTATGGATAAGGTGCGGGTTGAGACGTGGCTTGGCGAAGCATGGATTAACTTGAAGGAAGGCTCCTACAAGTACGGCAAGCTGGAGCTTCAGGAGCAGACGCTGACTTTACTTGAACAGGAGACCCCAATATATGATTCACCGATGAAAATGACAGCGTATGGACTTTCTCCGCAACAGGTTCAGGCGGTTGCTTCCATCAGCGTGTGCGATCCTTACACCCCCTGCTATACGAACGCGAACGATAAGTGGTATTTGATCCAGACCTCCTGGCTTGGAAACAAATGGATTCGTCCGTATCATTTTGCCGAGAAATACAAAGGGGATCCGGTCGAAGGCATGATCGCGATTGCTCAGGAGAGCGAGGTGTACCTATTTCCCTTCGATAATCCGATGACTGACGAGCCAAAGCTGCCTCCTCAGGTGGCGAAGCCTGTCGCGAAGTATATTCAGCAGACGCGCATGGTTCCTCCAAGCGTCTGGTACCAGATCGATACCCCGAAAGGACTGAGATGGATCCACCTTGACTCTTATGGGTACGGATTTGAGGGTGTAGAAAGCGTCGACCTTAAGCTGGACATTCCCGTCCCATTCTACTATTACAGGTCACCCTTCGACTACTACGCGGAGCCATCGGAGCAGCAGCAGCCGCAAGCCGTTCATGCGATTGGCCGAAGAGACGGCTGGTACTTCGTGCTAGCGGACGATTCAGGCAAGTGGATCAACCCGGCCAAGGAAATCGCCTCGCAGTTGACAGGGGATTTTGAGAACGATGCCAAGCTCGGAGTGAAGCAGAGTAATGCCCGCCTCGACCTGACCGAATCATCGATTGCACTCGATACGCCTTATGTAGACAGTTCGTTGCTGAACAACGCGCTAACCTTCACACCGCAAACCGTTACCGCTTCACGCGTATGGACGTCCCCTAACGGGGAGTCCTGGTATTACATCCATACGTGGCAGGGCCCTAAATGGGTACGGCCCTGAGCAGGCGTAATCCCCGTGCGCGGACACTTCATATTTCTCATGAAATGTATGTTTTACGCAAGTATTTCAGTTGGATCATGATCACACAACTATGTAGTGATGTCCGCCAAAGAAGCTGGTTAAATACCGTGAGGGCTGCCACATGGCAGTCCTTTGCTGCGCTAACGGACAGACCTCAGCCTCATTATAGCGCTTTCTATTCAATTGAAAATTCAAAAACCGGTTGACAACAAACAACTAAGATATTAGTATATCAGATATAAGGAGGTGATGTGGCCTCACTATAGGAAAATACCAAAAGGAAAGCAGGTGTTATCAAAGCAGAGCATTAATCGATACCCGCGTTCAGCAGAAAAAAGCGGTTGCATAGAAAAGGAAATTATGGTATTCTATTACTAAGATACTAGTATACCAAAAATGAGGTGAACCATGGGAGAGAAGGTCGGCATGTGGTCACAATTAGCGGGTGTCCCTTTAAAACAGGACTATATCAATGTAAAAGGAATTAGAACGCGCATATTGGAAGCAGGAGAAGGAGATCCTCTCATCTTCGTTCACGGTACGGGTGGACATCTTGAAGCATATGCCAGGAACATAGGGAGACTGTCGGAAGACTTCAGGGTAATCGCTTACGATATGGTTGGACACGGATATAGTGACAAACCTGATAGACCGTACACCATCGATTATTTGAGTGATCATCTGGTTGGTCTGGCGGAGGCTTTGGGATTGCAGAAATTCAATCTATCCGGGGAGTCATTGGGAGGATGGGTCGCGGCTTGGACAGCCGCTCATTACCCGGATCTGGTCGATAAAGTGATTCTAAACACTCCCGGTAATATTACCAATAAGCCGGAAGTCATGAAGAAAGTAAAAGATTCCACAATTAGCGCTGTAGTGGAAGCGACTTATGAAAATGTAAGATCGCGGTTGGAGTGGTTGTTTCTTGATAAGAGTTTTGTGACGGATGAACTGGTGAACATTCGTTATCAGATATATACCCAACGGGAGTTTAAAAGGGCAATCTACAATATTGTGTGTCTGCAGGATTGGGAAGTCAGGAAAGATTATGCCTGGGGGCCTGAATGGTGCGGAAAGATCAAGTGTCCAACTTTGCTGTTATGGACAGATAACGATCCCACAGGGACGGTTGATGAAGCATTCATATTAAAGTCATGGATACCTAGCAGCCAGTTATATGTAATCAGCGAAGCCGGCCACTGGCCGCAATGGGAGAAGCCTGGAGAGTTCAATGACGTACATCACAGATTTCTTAAGGAAGGAAGATTGTAAACATGGGGGCAAGAAGAGGAACGGACTATATACAAAGGTTGAAGGACAATCCTCCGGAAACTTGGATCGGCAATGAACAAGTAAAGGATCCAACAACCCATCCGCTTGTAGCGCCGGCTGTAAAATCGATAGCAAGACTGTATGATTCACAATGGGAAAAGGATAAGCGTTCTTATATGTTGTCGAAATCACCTAAAACGGGCGACCTAATCGGTACCTCTTTTCTTGTACCGAAGTCGAAGGAAGATCTGGTCC
The DNA here is from genome assembly GCF_055379675.1 of Paenibacillus sp. JCM 9796. Lineage (NCBI taxonomy): Bacteria > Bacillati > Bacillota > Bacilli > Caryophanales > Paenibacillaceae > Paenibacillus > Paenibacillus sp. JCM 9796. The sequence goes on along the minus strand of NZ_AP043723.1, from coordinate 533,494 downwards.
GCCGCCGGTTGATGCATAAAGATTGGGCGGAAGAAACGTTTGGGATGATGGGGCGCTCCACTGATTTTATGAGCGCCATGCTGACAGCATGGTATATCCATGCGGATTTCTTTGGCCCTTACGCGGATAATGCCCGGAATTATTTTGAATATGTACGGGAAAATGATTTGTATTTAACCCATGTGCTGATAGATCCTCAGGTAGATCGCGGTAAGGCGCCGTCTGAACAGCCGGATGAATTCACATATCTGGGAGTCGTAAGAGAAACGGATGCCGGTATTATTGTTCGCGGGGCCAAAATGCTGGCTACCGCAGGCCCATATGCGGATGAGATGCTTGTGTGGCCGTTCCATTTGCGAAAACCAACCGAAAAAGATTACAAATATGCAATTTCCTTCGCGCTTCCTCTAAACACCCCCGGCGTACGATTAATTGCCCGAGAGTCTTTCGTCCGCCAATCCGTATTTGACCATCCGTTGGCTTCGCGGTTTGATGAACTGGATAGTGTAGTTGTATTTGATGATGTGCTGGTTCCATGGGAGCGAGTGTTCATCTATCAGGATGTTGAACGTGTAAACACGATTTGGAAACTAAATTCAAACGCATTTACGGGGCATCAATCCGCTATCCGTTTGCAAGCTAAGCTGCAGTTCCTGGCTGGACTCGTCATGAGAGCGACCGAAATGGTGAATACCAATCAATTTCCTCATGTTCAGGATATGATAGGTGAAATAACCACCTATATTGAATTAATTAGAGCAGCGGTACATTCTTCAGAAGCTACCAGCGAACAAAGTCCTGACGGCATCTTTTTACCGAATGTTACTCCTTTGTATGCGATTCGAAATTCGGGTAACCGTTGGTACCCCCGCGTCAGGGAGATCATTCAGTTTGTGGTCGCAGGCGGGTTGATGTATCAACCGGCAAGTGTGGATGTGTTTAATAGTCCGATTGCAAGTGATGTCCGCAAGTATTATCGGGGAGCCGAAGTGACAGCCGAAGAGAAAGTGAAGCTGTTCAAAGCCGCTGCGGAGATTGCTGTTTCAGACTTTGGATCTCGCCATGAATTATATGAGCGCTTCTATGCAGGGGATCCGATGTTCCTGCGTATTCAAACACAATATTCCGGTTATGACAAACGGGAACCTTTGGCTCTGGTAGACAAAATGCTTGCATCGTATGGGATTGAAAATAACAGCAAATTATAGGTGGGATATGCATATGGATTTAAAAGGAAAGAAAGCGTTGGTCACAGCTTCAAGCTCAGGTATTGGTAGAGGGATTGCGGAACGGCTTGCAAAAGAGGGAGCTACCGTATTTTTAAGCGGTATTGAAAGGGATCTGCTTCCACAAACAGCACAGGAAATTCACAGGGAAACAGGTTCGCAAGTGTTTTACCAACCCTCCGATTTCACAAATCCGGCTTCGGTAGATGAATTGGCGAGCGCAGCAATTGCCGAAATGGGCGGCATTGACATCCTTGTCTACAATACCGGAGGCCCAAAACCGGGCAGCTTTCTCAACTTGAGCAGTTCCGATTGGGATTTCTCTTATCGTCTAATTCTGGATGCTGCAATTCGTCTGACAAGAGCGGTGCTGCCTGGCATGCAGGAAAATCAGTGGGGACGTTTAATATATATGACATCATCCTCTGTGATTCGTCCGCTGCCTAACCTTCACTTGTCCAATGTAATGCGGGCTGGTGTTAAAGCGCTTTCAGAATCGCTCGCTTGCGAAGTAGGGCCTTACGGCGTGACAACTAATGTGATTGCGCCAGCTCATATCGATACGGATCGCATCCGGCAAATCGCTGATTACAGAGCGAAACAAGCAGGGATACCTCTGGAAGAGGTTCTTAGGCAAGACCAGGAGAGCATTCCTGTCGGACGGTTCGGCAAGCCGGATGATGTGGCCTCCCTCGTAGCATTTCTTGCTTCGGAGCACGCTTCCTTCATAACAGGTCAAACCCATGTTATTGACGGGGGGTTCACCATTGTAAGTCCACTCTGAACTGGGGAGGTAAAGAAATGCATCATGGGAACAAACCGACAAGCGAACAAAAACTGAATTCTTTCTTTGCCAATTTAAAAAAGTTGAAACAGCGTGACCATCAAGAAATTTCTTCCGATGGTCTGGTCGTGCACTCCGAAGACGCAATTTGGCTTGATAGCCAAGCAACAGGGAACCCAAGTGAAATTGGAATTTTAGTAGATATTCCTGCCAAATCGTTGGAATTTTATTTGCAAAAAATACCGGCAAACAGCAGTTCAGATCTGCAGCGTCATGTTCATGAATCGGTCCATTATGTAATCGAAGGGGAAGGCTATTCGGAAATCGGTAATCAGGTTGTAACGTGGTCAAAGGGAGATTTTGTTTATACTCCTCCATGGATTTGGCATCGACACTATAATCCGCATTCTGCTGAAGTACAAATGCTGTTGGTTGAAAACTCCAGAGCCTTGGACGCACTTGACGCTAATCGCCGGGAAAGTCTAGGGATGGTTAGTTTTGAACAATATTTTAAAAATAATAGCGTGAAAAATTAAGGAGGTATAGGAAATGGGGATTTTTAAATTTGCCAACGGAACAATTAATGTCATCGATTTAGCAAAATCAATTGAATTCTACCGCGATATTATCGGATTGCATGAAATTGCAAGAGAGAAAGATACGGTTTATTTCGGCTGTGGGGCTGATCATAACTATGACCTAGCCATTAAACAAGGTGGAACAGGTTTAGACCTTTTTGCACTGCAGGTAGTGAACGAAGAGGATCTCGGCTATTTTGAGAAAAAACTGTCATCACTGGGCGTACCCAGTCAACGTTTGACGGATCCGGAACCAGGGAAAAAGGCAGCGCTGCGGTTTACGGCCCCCTCGAATCACCAAATGGAACTGGTACTTCTGGATCACCGGCCCAAATACATTCATCCTGTAGTGGGCAATAAAGGAAGCAGAGGTCTTGGTTTGCTGGATGCCGATCATATCACGGTACATACCAAGGACGTCAACGGATTTGTGCAATTTTTGAAAGATGCTCTTGATTTTAGCGTCTCCGATGTGTTCGAGCCGGCGCCCGGCATATGGGGAGCAGCGTGGACGCATGCTTCCGATTACCATCATGACGTGGCTGCGATAGGCACTCCGGAACATACGACCCTGCATCATTACGCATTTCAGGTAAACGGTTTAGAGGATATGAAGCGGGCCGCAGATTTGCTCGCGCAGGCCGGTTATAAAATTGAAGTTGGTCCGGGAAGACATTCGGTAGGCGGCAATCTGTATACGTATTTTATGGATCCGAGCGGAAACCGAATGGAGCTGTCTGCTGAAATGCCAAGAGCGGATCACGCTATTTCCCATAGAGTGTGGGAGGATTTCCCGACCGCATTCAGTTCATGGGGGGCATTTCCAGTCGAATCATTCGGTAAGGGGTCTTGAGGCATTTAATTGAAATTCATGGAGAAACAAAACCGCAGTGTATTTGGACTCAAACCTGTAATCGCCTTCATTTTGATCGATTGGATTGGCCTAACATCGGTTTGGTGCTTGAAAGAAACGGTAATGTTACCGGTACGGCTGCTGGTGCAGCCGTGCTGGGACACCCGGCCCGTGCGGATGCTTGGTTAGCCAATAAATGGTCGGAATATTTGATTATAGAAGATCAATTCGCCAAAATTATAATTGCCCATGTGGCGTGAAGGAGACAGTAGGATGATTTTACGACTGGGACACACGGAACTTTTCGTTACCGATTTGGAAAAGGCCAGGGAATTTTATGTTGATGTATTGGGCTTTCGCGAACATGATTCTGACAAGCAGCATATATACTTGCGGGGGGTAGACGAGTTCGATACCCATACGCTTACGCTTACGAAAAATAGCTACAGTGGACTAGGTCATTTCGCTCTGCGGGTTTCGGATCCTGAAGATTTGGAACGATTGGCTTACCATCACAAAAAATTGGGAATTCCGTATACGAGGGTACCCGATGGTGCCGAGCCGGGGCAAGGTGCTTCATTGCGAATCGTGGAACCGAACGGACATCCGATTGAATTTTACCACGACATGCAACAAATTGATATATTTGACGAAACCGGGCGGTTAAAAAGATTGCCGATGCGTTTTACTCATACGGATAAAGGAATTCCACCGCTGCGGATCGATCATGTCAATTTGCGTGTAGCCAGTGTTGACAAGGCATTAAATTACTGGAGAGACGAATTGAATTTTAGTGTTTCTGAATATGTGGAGCGGGACGGAGAAACTTTCGCAGCGTGGACCCGGCGTTTCCCTGGTACGCACGATGTCGCACTTGTGAAAGCAAGCGGAGCGGCATTGCATCATGTGGCGTACACGGTGCAGGGGCCGGCTGAAATTATTCGAACCGCCGATCTGATGGCTGATGCCGGCTATCAAGATTCGATTGAATACGGACCGGGACGACACGGTTTGAGCAATGCGTTCTTCTTGTACATCCGCGATCCGGATGGGAATAGAATGGAAATTTATACCGGGGATTATTTACGGGATCTAGATATGCCGCCTGTAAAATGGACCTGGGAGGATTACAGCACCAGAGGAAGACTTTGGTGGGGAGCCGCTCATCCTGAACGATTCCAGGAAACAAGACCGGTCAACCAGAATTGGCTGTAACAGGCAGCAGGCTGCTGAGATATCCGTTCATTTCACTCTTACGTTTTCCTTGCTGAAAATTAAGACGTTAGGAGGGTTCGGCGCTGGGCTTTGTGTTTCTCTTCCATTGGTTCCCGAGCGGGGTCGTGCCATAGCAGCCGGTTGGTCATATATTGACTATCTATATCCATCTATGTATAATGAAATTATTGAAGTTGTAAGCGCATACACAATCTCCCGAAACGTTCTAATATTCTAGTATTTCAACCAACTCGCAATTGCTCAACAAACAACAAACAACAAGCAACCCCAGCGCAGGAACCACCGCCAGCACGATCGCTGTCTTACACTACCTTCACAGCAGTATTCTACACACTCAACCAAGCCGCACGCTAAAGTCAGCAAGCAAAGAACAGCTATCCATATCGGAATCCAAGAAAATTAATAACCGATTTAAGATTCTAGAATCTGAACTTAAGTCAAAACGTAATCCGTTGATGAAGAGAAGGGAGCGATTAACAAGTGACAATTCCAAAAAAAGTGGGCGAAGATGTTTGTTTATCGGATGGTACAAAGGTTAAAGATTTGTTGGATTTGGATGAAGGGTATATCTCATCGCGAGTCATCGGTGATCCCGAAATTCATCAGATGGAAATTGAAAAAATATTTTCCAAAATATGGATTCCTGTTGCTCATGAATCTGAAATACCGAATAAAGGCGATTATGTCTTGAGATTTATTGGAAACGAAGAGGTGATTGTTTCGCGTTCAGAGGCGGGTGTCGTCAACATTGTACTGAACGCTTGTACGCATAGAGGTTCTCCTGTATGCCGCTCGGAAATGGGAAACTCTTCCCATTTCAGATGTCCTTACCATGGATTTACGTTTAAACAGAATGGAGATCTCATCGGAGTTCCGGCCCATAAGGAGGCCTTCGGTGATGGCTTTGATAAAAGTCAGTACAGTCTGGTAAAGGCGAGGGCCGCCACCTATGCAGGGCTTATTTTTGGGACCTTTAACGAATCAGCTCCTCCTTTAGAAGAGCAGCTGGGAAGCTTGAAGTGGTACCTGGATATGATGCTGCAGCACACGAATGAGGGCATGGAAGTGATCGGAGCACCACAGCGTTGGACCGTAAAGTCGAACTGGAAGCTAGGTGCCGACAACTTTGTTGGGGATGCTTATCATACATTTATGACCCACCAGTCAGCTGTGCAATTAAAGCTTGTTCCGAGTGGGGATCCGAAGTTTGCGTTCTATGGCGTACATGTTTCTTGCGAGAATGGAAATGGTCTTGGATTGATCGGCGGTCCACCCGAATATGAGCTTCCGCCTTTCTACGGCGTTCCCCAAGATATCGTCGAAAAGATTGAACAGAAATTAACACCTGAACATCAAAAAGCGTTTAGACGACTCGCTTATATTCATGGAAACATATACCCGAACATGTCGTTTGGATATTTCTCTTGGGCAACGGAAGATGGAAAGCATCCGGGTTCCTATTTGACATTAAGACAATGGGTACCGAAAGGACCACATGAAATGGAAGTCTTCTCTTGGGTGCTTGTCGAGAAAGAAGCACCCGATTGGTGGAAAGAGCTTGCAAGAGAGACGTATGTCCGAACATTTGGATCGAGTGGTATGCTGGAACAAGATGATACGGAAATGTGGAAAAACATTACTCGGGCCACCAAGGGATATATAGCGCAATCGAAATTAAAATTTATTTATCGCATGGGTATTGATCGAAAGCCCGAGCAAGGCGATTGGCCAGGGCCAGGAACGGTTTATCAAGGGGATTACAGCGAGGCTAACCAATTGAACATTTGGCATCAATGGCAAAAATTATTGACCGACAGCAATGAATGATCATCTTTCAACACCAATTGGAAAATAACATGCAGAGGAGGAGAGTACATGCATTCTACCAGCATTAGAATTGGAAATCCTGTTTATTTCGAAATTGTGGAATTTCTACAAAATGAAGCAGAAGTACTGGACAGCGGGGACTTTCGGGAATGGTTAAACATGTTAGATCAAGAGATTCAGTACATCATGCCTGTAAGGACGAATCGCGAGCGAGTACACGGAGAAGGTTTTATTGGAAATATGTATCACTTTGAGGAGAACTTTGCTTCTCTGAGGAAAAGGGTAGAGCGGTTTGAGACGGAATTTGCTTGGGCGGAAGATCCGCCGTCTCGTACAAGAAGGTTTATCAATAATGTTCGTGTCGAGCAAACGGCTGAACATGAATTTAAAGTAAAGAGCTACCTTCTTCTAACCCGCAGCCGTGGTAACGAACCTGAATATGGCCTTATTACTTGTGTTCGTAACGACATCCTGACGCGTGCCGGGCAAGAAATTAAATTAAAAACAAGAGAAATACTGATCGATCAAACGACATTAGGGATGGACAATATAGCGGTCTTTTTCTAAATCTGATGGTTCAGCAATGATTCTGAGATTGGATATGAATCCACTGGGAGGAACCGAAGTTGACAAATCGATTAGCAAACAAAGTCGCGTTTATTACGGGGGCAGCAGGAGGTCAAGGGCGAGCGGCGGCAGTTGTTTTTGCCCGTGAAGGAGCGAAAGTGGCGGCCATCGACATGGATGCGAATGGTCTCCAGGAAACGGTCAGGCTAGTAAGCGAAGCAGGTGGTGAAGCCATCGCTATTGAATGCGATGTTACCCATGAAGAACAAGTCAAGCAAGCGATTCAAAAGACGGTGGATGCTTTTGGGAAGTTGACTACGATTTACAACAATGCAGGGATTGCTCATAAAAACTTTATGATATCGGTAGAAGACACAAGTGTGGAAGAATGGGATAAAATTCAAAATGTAAATACAAGAGGGTTGTTCTTTGTATCGAAGTATGGCATTGCTGAACTATTACGCGCAGGCGGTGGAACTATAATCAATACAGCATCCACAGCTGCCTTAATCAACAGTCCAGGCGGTCCTTCCTATTCCGCATCTAAGGGAGCCATCATTTCGTTTACGCGTCAAGTCGCTGCATCCTATGCGAGAAAAGGGATTCGCGCTAACGTCATTGCCCCGGGGTATGTAATTACAGCGATGACGAAGGCCATGGAAGAAGTTTTGCCAGAGTTAGACAAAGTGGCTTCCGAAGCAACTCCCCTTGGCAGAGGAGCACAGCCGGAAGAAATTGCGAATATTGCTCTTTTCCTGGCTTCCGACGAATCTTCGTTTGTCACAGGTTCTGTGATTGTCGCCGATGGAGGATTGACGATCGTTTAAAACCAGTTAAGGGAGTGGTTTCCATGTGGTTAGTTCAATTAGGTATAAAAAAATCGATGGATCAAATCGATCCGACATGGTTTGAACAACATAATAACCGCAATCAACAATTACGCGAAAAAGGCGTCATAGCGGCTAACGGGCCCTTTGCCGATGGAAGCGGCGGTTGTATTGTTTACAACTGCTCAAAAGAGGAATTTGTGTCTATTATCGAATCCGACCCCTTAGTTGTCAATGGCGTTGTTGACTACGAGTACAAGGAATGGAACGCTGCGTTTTAAGCGAAATCAGTAGCGGTCTGTACTTGCGTAACTCATAGAAAGGAGGAGGAAAATGCCAGCCGAACCGCAAATTATAGTGGGTAATGAGTTTACCCAAGTGCTCATTAAGAAGGTATATACAAGAAACGGAGAGAGGTTGGAAATTACTTCGCCAAAGTTAAATCAATCGATTCTACTCGATCCGTTAGCCCTTGAAAGCTTGACCTGGCAGGAGCCTGAAGTGTTTACGGAATTTTTAGCTAAACCATTCGGTAAATAAGGCTAAATATGAACAAGTAGCCGTGTCCTTCGTAGATCTCTTTAGATCTACAGGACACGGTTTACTATTATTGACATAAATTACCTTAATTTGAGAAATTTATGATAAAGAGTTATAATATCCTATTATGTTGAGAAGTTTTACATGGAGGACGTCGCAGTGAATAAAATGGACCTATCCTTGTCCAAAACCATTCGAACCTATGAATATATAAAAGATGGCCTGAAGTCCGGAAGATGGGTTTTTGGGGATGAAATATCGGTTGTTGAAGTAGCAGATGAGCTTGAGGTTTCCAGGCGTCCTGTCATCGATGCTCTAAAGAAACTGGAAGCGGAGTATTTTGTTGAAATTGTTCCGCAAACCGGGTGTCGTGTAAAGAAGTATTCACAGGATGAAATGGCTGACCATTTTTTGACGGTTATGGCCCTGGAGGGAATGGCAGCTTATTTGGCTGCACAAAGAAGAGAAGACCGGGAGGTCAATGAATTATATTTGATCAATGAACAACTGGAAAAAGTGATTAATGAAAGATTTTCCAGGGATAGGTATTTTCATGAGAACCGGGAACTGCATTATGTGATTTTGAAAATGTCCAGATCGGAAAAGCTGTTAAGTATGACGAAGAGTCAATGGGATTTAAATGATTTTTTCCTTTGCAACATCCCTTTATTTGAACAAAATCTAAACCGTACAATCACTGAGCATGAGATGATCATTGAAAAGATTGCAGATAAAGACGCTGTAGGTGCACGGACATTAATGGAAACGCATATTCATACCTTTGCAACACTCGTTCAAAAGAAAATCGTGCCGAACTCAGCGGGCTCGAGATCGTCGGCTACTGATTCACAACGCTGACCGGACCGGCACCCTCGTTCAAGTTATCTGCGATTGTCAGGATAACAGGGCAATGATCGCTGCCTGTAACATGGGCATCAATCTGTGCGTCAAGTAAGGAGGGAGCAAGTCTTGAAGAGGCGAGGAAGTAATCGATTCGCCATCCGATATTCCGCTCTCTCACCTTAGGCATATGCGACCACCATGTATAGGCATCTGCCTGGTCGGGGTAGAAATGTCTGAAGGTGTCGATAAAGCCGGCATCCAGCAATTGGGTCATTTTGCTTCGTTCTTCCGGGGTAAAGCCAGAGTTGTTACGATTGGACTTCGCGTTCTTGAGGTCAATCTCGTGGTGGGCCACATTGAGATCACCACAAATAATAACAGGCTTATGTGCATCCAACTGCTGAAGGTAGCTTCGGAACCGGTCTTCCCATTCCAGTCGATATTCCAGCCTGGACAGATCGCGTCTTGCATTCGGCGTGTATACATTGACTAAATAGAAGGCGTCGAACTCCAGCGTGATGATCCGCCCCTCAGGTTCTTGATCCTCCTCCAAGCCGAATCGTACGGAAAGCGGTTTGATCTTTGTTAATACAGCAGTTCCGGAATACCCCTTCTTAACGGCGTAATTCCAATACTGATCATACGCCGTACCATATTCCAGACGAATTTGCCCTTCTTGCAGTTTCGTTTCTTGAATACAGAATATATCGGCGTCCATTTTTGTAAAGTAGTCGTTAAATCCTTTATTCACACACGCCCTTAAACCGTTAACATTCCATGATACCAGCTTCATTGTCGTTCATCTCCTTGCAGCGCACGTTTCTAGTAGTATATCATATTTAGACATGCCCACGGTTGCATGGATAGTAAAAAGGATATGATATCTATAACATCGAATTTCAAATCAAGTCGGTTGATAATGGAGTGAGCAGAATGAGAGAATGGATACTGGCCCTGCTGGCAGGGCTTATCGTTGGATGCATTTTTAAGCTGCTCAAATTACCGCTTCCAGCCCCGCCTGTCCTGCCCGGGATACTGGGCATCGTAGGCATATATTTGGGCGGTATCCTCACGCAGCGCTTGTTGGAATGGTTGAAATGATAGACCCGCGTAAAATAGAACTTGGACACGAATAGTATGGTGCGTCAAGTTACCGGAAATCTGGAGGGACCGGGCTATGTCCGTAAAACAAACGCTTGTACCCAACAAGAACCTGGACGAGAACTGGGTCTACCTGATGATCGCAGCTCGCGATTCAGGGCTTTCCACGGAGGAAGTCCGGCAATTTTTCCGCGAATGCAAACAAAACGAAGATGATGATGAGCTGAAACGTTAACTTCAAGAGAGAAAAAAGCTGCGCAGGTAAACAAAATTTTTTTAACCTGTATTGATAGCGCTTACATGGTTATGATATAAAAAATAATCATCCACACTATGAACATTTTTTGTTAAAATATTGTTATACTGCAGGATGACAAAGGGGTCACTACCATGATTGGCAAGAAAGTCAAGCAGCTGCGCTTGGAACAAGGCTTTACCCTTACCGAATTGGCAGAGAAAGCGGGGGTAGCGAAATCCTATTTGAGCTCGATCGAACGCGAGGTCCAGTCGAATCCATCGATCCAGTTTCTTGAAAAGATTAGTGCGGTGTTGGGCGTTCCGCTGGAAACGTTTATTCAACATCACCCCCATCCTCATGAGCAGTTGGATGAGGAATGGCTTGGTCTGGTAAGAGAGGCCATGGATTCGGGCATCAGCAAAGAGCAGTTTGTGGAATTTTTGGAGTATAACAAGTGGCGCAACAGGCAGAAACGCTCCGAGGAATGATAGAGATAAAGCTGGTGCGGGCGAGTGAATGGTTGTACCAATGCCCCTATAACCTATGAGTTTCCGCTCATCGGCTATGGGGGCATTTTTGCTGCTTTAAGCTGTGCGCCGGTAAAGTACGGCTATGGTTGGGGAACGTGATCATCAATCTGATGAAAAGCGTCCTTCATCAGGTCGTAGCTTTTCTTGAGGCGCTCGACGTACTGGACCTTGTTCCAGGCAGGCCATGTATAGGCCGGCAGCTTGGAGACAGGGTATTCGGCGCCGGCGTCTTTCACCAATCCGCGGACGGAACCGTCCGAGCGCTGAACGATCCAAGGAAGCAAGCGAATCCCTTGGGTTGTCGTGGCTGCCAGTTTACCATCCTTCTCGCCGTAGCTCATGACCTGCAGGGAACTGGGGTCGGTGAAACCGAGCAACATCCAGGGGATACGCATCTCTACGACGCTGCCCTTGGCCTGCCACATGGTTAAGGAATTGAAGTCCGCCGAGGCCGGATCCGTCGATCCGCGCTTCAGCATCCCGGCAGGTACATCCTGAAACGGATTGTACCGGGTGGAATCCGGCGGAATCTGCTCCAGACCCACGGCCAGCTTCCACGGGTTAAATATACCGGAATCGTCTTTCATGTCCTCGGGCTTGACCTTCAGCATCCCATACTGATTGCCGTATAACCGGGTGTGAAAATCGTAGTTAGATGCGATCTTCACTTGGCTTTCATTGTCTTTTCCGAGCTCAATGAGCGTTTCCAGCCCTTCGTCGAGCTTGGCTCCGCCCAGTTCCTTCGCATGCCGGTTGCCGCCGGGAATCGTATCGACGCCGAAGTAGAGCTTCTCGCGCTCCGGATCAAACGGCTGCTCCAGCTCGCCCGCGATGTAGACGTAGGCCTCGTCATGGGTCATCCAAATGGATTTCCATCCCGGATAGCCGCCCGCGAGCGTTCGCTTCTCGTCCTCTTTAAGCGATTGCCAGTCGCTTGCGTCTCCGTCGATTTGGAGCGTCCCGGCCTTGCCGGACATCTCGGCCACCAGCCCGAAATGTTGTTCGTTCGTCAAGACGTTGTTCCACAGCTTGCGGCGGCTTTGCGGGATTTCGAAGTGCATCGTGTTCCAGGTGCGCTTAAACCACTCGTCCTGCCAGGAGAAGACGATACCTCCCGCCATGCCTGCGCTTGCAATATCCTGCAGGAGAGAGGCGTTGATCTGTCCCTGCTGCGTCTCGTCATGCCCTCCTTGATGCCGGTCTTTATTGGCCAGATGTCCGATTCCCAAAGAGGAAGGAACGCCGAATTCCGTAATCATAACCGGCATGTCCTTATGGTAGGCCTTCAACTTGGTCAAATAGCTTAAGTAGGTGTTGGCCGTTCCGTCCTTGTCCTTCATATCCATCAGCGTTTGATCCAAGAGGAAAAAGTCGGGATAATAAGGATAAGCGTGAAAGGATGCAAAATATCCGGCAGGCCAGTTGTGCGCATTCAGGCGGGTCGCATCGACGCTTACCATATCCTCTTGAACGAGGACCTCGCCGGGATGCTTGAGCGGATCGGTTGTAACCCAATTCGTAAAGGTCAACGGATGCTTCCAACCGTTCTCCGACTCCAGCACCGCCAAATGGTCGAGCATTTCCGCAAGCCAGTTCTCAAAAGGGGAAGCGTTCGGTTTAGCGGAAATGTGGGTGCCTTGGAAGCCGGTCTTGTCTTTATGCAGGTCGTTGGTATTCTGAACCATCTTCGGATCCCATTCCGTCCCGATATGCCACGCCAGCAAATAAGGGCCGGCATTGTAACGGTAGGAGCCGGTCGCCTTGCCGAGCCGCTCCGGAATATCGGCGGTCCCGTACACCGCTCCTACGGCGTAGGTGATTTCGCTTTGAAACTCCGAGTAAATCGCTTCGAGGTAGGCGTCTTTTGATTCGATCAGCTCATCTTCCGGAGTCCATACGCCCTGAATGAAATAGAGCGGCTGGTCCGCATGACGCTGGTTGTATTCCACAAGCGCTTGATAAAAAACCGGCGTTAGAATCGTATATACCCGAATCGTATTGGCGCCGAGCTCTTGAATTTGTTTGAACCATTCCAAATACTTTTCCTTGCTGATCGGCAGCTCGCCCGGGTCATGCCCGGGAAGCGCAGCACCCACATTGACTCCTTTGACAAAAAAAGGAGTCCATTGCTGCTTATCGTACATCTCGATGTGATCCCCCAGCGTACGGAACTTGATTTGCGATCCGTCCGCGCTTTGGACGCTCTCCACTTTCTTGGTTGGCCAGTAATGCCAGACCAGGAAAAAGGCGACGGACAGCAAGGCAAAGCGCATCAGCCAGGCGATGGGTGAAGTGTTCCCTTTCATGGGCACGAACTCCTTTTATCCACAAGCTAAGTTAGGCGAGCAGCCGCCTGAGGCGCGCTTCAAGCTCCATGGGTGAGAATGGCTTCTTGATCACATCGGCGGCGCCCAGGTCAAAGCATTTGCAAATATCCTGCTCGACGGTAAGGTCGGTCAGCACGACAACTTTGCACGCCCGGCTCTGGGTTTGCCGGATGCGGTGTATCACCTGGTAGCCGTCGAGTGCAGGCAGCGCCAGCTCTGTGATGACCAGGTCCGGCTGGACCGATTCCACGAGCCGGAGCCCTTCCATGCCGTCATGTGCTGGACGGACATCGTATCCTTGAAGTCCGAGCCGGACGTTCAGGAAATCGAGCAAATCGGCGTTCGGATCGATCATCACGACCGTCGGTGGTTCCGGGGATTGAAGCTGGCCCTGATAAACGGCGATGTCCGATTGTTCTTTCTCATCCAGCAAAGCCAGGAAGTCGATCAAGGTTTCATCGGAAGCGGGAGCGCTCTCCGGGAAGCTGGCAACGGCCATGGCGCCGTTTAACAGTCCGGCATCCTGCAGGTAAGCCTTGACCGACAGAGACACGAAATGGGTGAAAGCCAGCGATTGCCCCGGCAGCAGGATAGTCAATGTCCCTTCATCCGTTTCGTAATTGGCTATAACGGCCAGGTTCTCGTTCTCCTTGGCCAGACGTGTCTCCAAATCCTGAAGCCATATCGGGCTGATGCCGTGCGTTGAAGCTGCGATCAGTCCGCACTCCGTCCAAGGGACGGCTGCTTGAAGGACGCTGTTCATTCGATTGGTTAGACGTTGTGACAAGCGGGAACCGGTTAATAACGCATTGTTCATTGTTCTTTCACTCCATTTCCATTCATATTGAGGTGGCGATCATACGCACATATAGGGGAGCGGCCGTCCATTAGACGGCCTGTGCTTTGGTAGTCTTTTTTGAGGAAGAGGATCCGGCCTGATGGGCCGCTTCATCCTGCCAGCTGCGGCGTACCATGTTGCCCCAAGCATTATTGCGGCGAATATAATCCCACAGTCCGAGCAGCTTCCAGAGTGCATTGATTTGATCGTAACCGACCGCCATTACCACCGATAACCCGATCATGCGCAGCAGGTCGTACGTGCGAATGGGGCGGCGGAAAGCCAATTGTTCAATCAACAGCGACCCGCACGTAAAGATCATGCCAATAAGCAGATTGACCAGCAGGAAGATAAGGAGCACCGGCAGCTGTGTCATGTCCAGCAATACGTATCCCGCGAGCGCCGCCAAACCGGACAGCCGGACAAAAGGATTCAGAATCTCGTACACGATGGTGTAGGGCAGGGATAACCAGCCGATCACCTTGTACTTCGGAATGAACAGCATCGCGCGGAATCGGCTGACGTTCCATAAGCTGCCGCGGATCCAGCGGCGGCGCTGGGCGCTGAGCACCTTCAGCGTATCGGGCGCCTGCGTCCAGCAGACGGCGTCCGGACAAAACACGATCCGGTAGGGCAAATTGCGGTCCAGCATATATTTGTGAAGCTTGATCACGATGTTCATGTCCTCGCCGGGACAGTCCTCTTGATAGCCGCCCACTTTGACCAAGTAATCTTTGCGAAACAGGCCGAAGGCCCCGGACACGATAAGCAGCCCGTTCATAGCGCTCCAGCCGATCCGGCCGCCGAGGAAGGCTTTCATATACTCGACATATTGAAGGGCGGGAAGCCATTTGTTCGACAGCCGGACCGACAGCACGCGGCCGTCCTCAATGGTACTCCCGTTCGCGATCCGGACATTGCCCCCGACAGCAATATGCTGCTCGGGGTTTTCCATATAGACTTTAACCAATCGGATCAAGGCGTCTTTTTCCAGCAGGCTGTCGGCATCGATGGTGGAGACCAGCGGATATTTAGCAACATTAATACCGGCATTCAGCGCATCGGCTTTACCGCCGTTCGCTTTGTCGATGACGACCAGTCTGGGATAGAGGGGGTTGCGGTACGCTCCCCGGATCGGTTTGGATTGCACCAGAGGACGGAAGCCGGTCAGACGGGTCGGCTTCAATTCGAACGTATCCACCAGTACTTGAAGCGTCCGGTCGGCTGAGCCGTCATTGATGACGACGACTTCATACATGGGAAATTCCAGCGTCATTAAGGAACGCACGCTCTCGATGATGGTCAGCTCCTCATTATAGGAGGGGACCAGAATCGATACGGGAGGGACGTATTCCGAGCCTGCCAGCTCCCGGAAGCGCGAGTTCATGGTGCTTTTGACAATGGAGAGTATCTTCTGATGGGAGATCGCGAGTATGAATAAGTGCAGTAAACTGGATCCGATAATCAGATAAAAGGCAATGATTCCGTAGTTCAGCAAAAACGATCTCATCCGGGTCCCCTTTCTACGAGCTGATCCGGGGCCTATGGGATGGCCGGGACGCGCCGTGTTCACCAAGTGTTCGCCGGAAAATGAAATTCAGCCGGTTGTAGTGAGGCATTTGCAGCGCCTCCTGTGAAGCCGAAACCTCCGCTTGGTTCAGCTCTTCATGCACAGCCTCCCAGGCGGACTCGCGGGAGGCTCCGTTCTCGGAGCTGCAGGCCGTCTCGCACAATGCCTCAAAACCGGCGGAGCCGAGCTTGGATAAGCTTCTGGCGCTGTAATAGCGGACCCACCATTCCTCGTCGGCCATACTGCGGGTGAGCGCTTCGAGATAAAAGTCAAGCTGCTGTTCGCCCACGGCCTTGGCCGCAGCGGCACGGATTTCCCAATCCGGATGGCGGATCAGCTCGCCGATTCGCTCGAGCGGCAGCAGGTGAGGATACTGCAGGAACATTTTTGCCGCTTTGACCCGGATTTCTTTATGCCCGGACATGATCAACCGGTCCAATGCGCCGAACACATGCGGATCGTTTCGTCCGGAAAGACTGATCAAAGCCACCGTGAGCACCACTTCGTTATTTTCGCTGCGAAGCAGCTCGGCAAAGAGCGGTGCCGGATCTAAGGAAGAAGAGGCGATAGTATCGGCGATAAGCTGATGAGCCTTGGGATGGTGTTCGGTAAGCAGCTGCATCAGGCGGCGCAAATCCTCGAGCGTTGCGGCGCACTTGGCGGCGGCGCGTCCGACGACGAATGCGGTCGGTTCGCTGCCTTCCCGTTCCAAGAGATTCAGCAGTTCACCGGTACATTCGGCCGCCCGCATGACACCCAAATGATAAGCGGCTTCCATGCGTACCCCGTGCCTGGAGCTGCGCAGCCGCTGACGCTCCAGCTCCACAAGTCCCAGATCCCGGCAAAGGGCGGTAAGCTTGCCCCGCTGCTCGCCGTCGATCGCCTCGATCCACTGCAGCAGCTTCGACTGAATGGCTTTCAGCTCTACGGGGGTCAAACGCCCGGGGGGCGGGAACAGCGCGTCCGCCCCGTGCATGTTGGCGCTAAGGTAAGTAAAGTAATCCTGATGCTTTTCCAGGCTTTGTTTCATTCGTTCGGCGATGGTCCTGTGCCGGCTCCGCAGCAGGAATAGTGCGGTAAAACCGCCGGCGATCGTCAAGCTCAAAGCGGTCAACACGGAGTCGGCCTGGTCTAATGGCTCCATCCACATACGGTTTATCCTCCTTACTCTCTATCCGTGCGTGTTCAGCTTGGCTACTCGACCGTTACGCTTTTCGCCAAATTGCGAGGTTTGTCCACGTCATTCCCCCGAATCGAAGCCGTGTAGTAAGCGAGCAGCTGCAGCGGTACCACGGCAAGGGCAGGCGCCAGCAGGGAATAGGTACGCGGCACGTAGATCACTTGATCTGCGGTTTTCTCCAGCTCGGTTTGACCTTCCAAAGCCAGCGCGATCACGTAAGCGCCCCGTGCCTTGACTTCCTTGATGTTGCTCGCGGTTTTCTCCAGCAGCAGCTCCTGGGTTGCCAGCGCAATGACCGGCGTGCCTTCTTCAATCAGCGCCAAGGAGCCGTGCTTCAGCTCGCCCGCGGCATACGCCTCCGAATGAATGTAGGATATTTCCTTCAGCTTAAGCGACGCTTCCATCGCCAGGCTGTAGTCGAGTCCGCGGCCGATAAAGAAAAGGTGATTCTGATTCGAAATCTGCTCGGCGATCTGGCGGACCGGTTCCAGGCCTTCCAGCATTTCTTCCACTTGGGAAGGCAGCCGTTCCAGCATGGCAATCAGCTCGATGAGCGAGGCTTGGTCCAGCGTCTCCATGGACTGGGCCATGAACAGACCGAGTAAATAGAAGGCGATCAACTGCGAGCTGTAAGCTTTGGTCGAGGCGACGGCGATCTCGGGACCGGCCAGTGTGAACAGGACATCGTCCGCTTCGCGGGCCACCGAGCTGCCGATTACATTCGTGATGGCCATGACGCGGGCGCCGCACTGCCTGGCCTCGCGCATGGCGGCCAGCGTATCCGCGGTTTCTCCCGATTGACTGACGGCGATGACGAGCGTGTTCTCGCGGATCACGGGCATCCGGTAGCGGTACTCGGAGGCGAGGTCGACTTCAACCGGAATGCGGGTCAGTCGTTCGATGACGGTTTTACCGACGAGCGCCGCATGGTAAGCCGTGCCGCAGGCGACCATATGGATCTGCTTCAGACCGCGGATTTGCTCTGCGGACAGCGTCATGCCGGGAAGCACGATTTCCTTCCCCTCGTTGATTCTTCCCCGCATCGTATCCTGGTAGGCGCGCGGCTGATCATGAATTTCTTTGAGCATGAAGGTATCGAACCCGTTCTTCTCCGCCATCATGAGATCCCAATCGATGTGGAACAGCTGCTTGGCGATGAAATTGCCCTCAAGCGTCATCAGTTCGACCCCGTCCCGCGTCAGCACGGCCATCTCGCCGTCATTCAAAATGTAAACATCGCGCGTATATTCCAGAATGGCCGGAATATCGGAGCCGATGAAATTTTCACCTTGTCCGACGCCGATAATGAGCGGACTGGCCCAGCGGACCGCAACCAGCTTGTCCGGCTCGTGCTCGGAAAGCACGGCGATGGCGTAGGCGCCCCGCACTTGGCTGACGGCCTTCCTGACGGCTTCGGTTAAATCTCCTTCATAATGGTGGGCGATCAGATGAGAGATGACCTCGGTGTCGGTCTCCGACAAGAACCGGTAACCGAGCTGCTCGAGCTCTTCCTTTAATTGCAGGTGATTCTCAATGATACCGTTATGTACAACGGAAATTTTCATGTCGTTGTCGGTATGCGGATGCGAATTGGCATCCGAGGGCTTCCCGTGAGTGGCCCAGCGGGTATGACCGATGCCGGCGAAGCCCGTGAGCGGCTGCGCCTCCAGCCGCGTTTCCAGCTCGCTGATTCTTCCTTTCGTTTTGCGGAGCTCAAGCCCAGCTTCCGTGTGAATGGCCACCCCGGCGGAATCGTATCCCCGGTATTCCAGTTTTTTCAAACCTTCCAATAATATGTTCTGTGAATTCCGGTTGCCGATATAACCTACAATGCCGCACATGATTACTCCTCCTCTTGTTCGCTTTGGCCTACTTGCCATTTTCGAAATTCGATAATGCTCTTCAATTCTTCCCGGCTGATGCCGCAGTTCAGAGCGTCCTGAAACAGGTCATACCACTCCTGCATCACCATGGGATCACGCTCCGGCGTATCGGGTTGAACCAGCTGTTTCAATGAAACGTCCAGCGCGGCCGCAATTTTGTCCAACAAGTGGACGGACGGATTCGAATGAATGTCCCGTTCGATGGTACTCAAGTAAGATTTGGCAACACCAGCGGCCTCCGCCAGTTCAGAGAGCGTTAACCCTCTTTCCATGCGAAGCTTCCTCACTCGTTTTCCCAACATGCTCCATCGGTCCTTTGTTGTAGTTTCCTTGCGCAAAAACACAGGCGTATCGTTCGTCACGACGTTCCTTATAACGAACGAATAATTGGAGTATAACGTAAAAAACGTCAAATTAAAAATTGAACAGCTCGGATTATTCCGTTTTAAAGAACAAAAAGCGTGGATTTCCTGCCATATTCTCCAAAATACTACCAAATATCGTTCTTTATAAAGAATCTTTCGTTCGTTATAATGAATTGCGGAATGGAGGTATACCCGTAATTATCAGACATAAGCCGCACCTAATCGATGACAAAGGAGGTTTGGTCATGTCCCAATCCAAAGCGCACGCCGAGCTGGAAGGCTGGGGAAGCCGGCCGGTTCCCATCCGCTATCTGGCCTTGATGCGGCCCCGGCAGTGGACGAAAAATTTGCTCGTGTTTGCTGCCCTGATCTTTTCCATTCAACAGGCGGACATGCACATGCTCGGTCAAGCTTTGGTCGGCTTTGTGCTGTTCTGTCTCGTCTCCAGCTGCGTGTATGTGCTGAACGATTACGTAGACCGGGAACGGGACCGGATGCATCCGGAGAAGAAGAACCGGCCGCTTGCTTCCGGCGCGATTCATCCGCAGGCGGCGCTGCTGTTCGGCTTCGTCCTGCTGACATGCTGCCTGATGCTGGCGTTCCGCTTCCAGGTTGCTTTCGGGCTTGTGCTGTCCGCCTATTTTTGCATGAATGTGCTGTATTCCCTGCGGCTCAAGCATGTCGTGATTGTCGACCTGCTCATCGTCGCCTCCGGGTTCGTGCTGCGCGCGGTAGGCGGCGGTCTCGTCATCGGTGTACCGTTAACGCCGTGGTTCCTGCTTTGCACGATGCTGCTGGCCTTGTTTCTGGCGATCGGCAAACGCAGGCACGAGCTGGCGCTGATGCAGAACGGCATGGGCTCGCACCGCAAAGTGCTGGATTCGTATTCGATGGAGATGCTGAACCAAATGTCGGGGATCGTGACGACGGCGACGATTATGAGCTACGCGCTGTTCACCTTTACCTCGGGCCATACGATCCAGCTGATGTGGACGTTAATCTTCGTGCTTTACGGCGTGTTCCGCTACTTGTATCTGATTCACATGGAAGGAAAGGGCGGCCGCCCGGAAAAGCTGCTGCTTGAGGATAAGCATATTTTGCTGACGGTGATTTTGTACGGATTTTCCGTCGTGTGCATTCTGCTGTTCTTCAATTAATTAAAACAAGCTCGGTTGGGAAGGGAGAAGCTGCGGTGATCCATTATGTATGGTTATTCGTATCCGTATTGCTAGGCGCCGCGGGGCAGGTGCTGATGAAATGGGGCGTCGGTACACCCAAACCGGCGGGCGCCGCCATGTTGTCCTGGTCCTCTATGGCGTCTTATGGGCCGATTGCGGCAGGGCTGGCTTGTTATGGTTTAAGCTCGGTGTTCTGGCTGCTTGCGCTCAAGAAGTTCCCGCTCAGCACCGCTTATCCGATGGTTAGTTTGGGCTATATTGTCGTCATGGTGCTAGGATTTTATTTGTTTCATGAATCGTTATCGATGCAAAAATGGATCGGCGCCGCCTTCATCTCCTTCGGCGTGCTGCTCATTGCGCGAGCATAACGGAAAGGGGGAGTGGATGTGGACATCGGTGCAGGCTTCTTGTATCCGGCGCTGCCTTTCATCGCCTGGCTCGTGTCCGGGACGCTGAAGTATGCGGTGAACAGGGTGCGGCACGGCCGCGATGCCCGGAAGCTGATCGGCAACGGCGGCTTTCCGAGTACGCATACGTCGGTTGTATCGTCTGTCGCCATGCTGATCGGCTTCGATCAGGGCTGGGGGACGCCGCTGTTCGGTCTCGCCGTCGCCTTGACCTACATCGTGATGATCGATGCGGTGGGCATCCGCCGCGCCGTCGGGGAGAGCGCGAAACGCATTAACGAACTGACCCGCGAAATTGCCGCCGCCGGCGGGGCCGGCCTGAGAGAAAGGCAGGGGCATACCCGGTCAGAGGTGCTTGGCGGCCTGGCGGTCGGCACGCTGCTTGCTTGGATCGCCTCACAGCTGACGGGTTAGTCCAGGTACATACAAAGATTTTTCGGATAATGGGAGTGGGCATTATGAGAAACCGGATGGCATCTATTAGTTTGGTCAGCGGAATGACGCTCCTGACGCTCAACGTCGCCGCCTTTATGATCCCGGCGCTGCTGTTTCTTGCCGGGCTGCCGGTGATGAAGGCGGACTTTTGGCTCGCGGCGGCTCTGGCCGCCTTGCTCTCCTGGATCGCGTCGAAGAAGCTGGCGGAGGAACAGCACATGAAGGTGTTCGCCATGTCGGCGGGACTGAGCGCTTTGCTGTTTATAGGCGGCTTCGTGGTGTGCGGGTATTTCTACGATCTGTCCTATGACGGCCAGGCTTATCACCAAGAAGCGATCATTCATTTGGCGGAAGGATGGAACCCCGTCTACGATAAGGAAATTTCCATACCGACGGGCAACAGTATCTGGGTTAACCATTACGCGAAGGCGGCCGAGATTGCCGCGGCTTCCATCTATATGGCAACCGGTCTGCTCGAGCCAAGCAAGGTCATCAACTTGATGATGATGGCGGCTTCCGGCCTGCTCAGTCTGGCGGCGCTGCTGACCTTGAAGCCTGAGAACAAGGTCACCGCTTGGGTGGTGGCCCTGCTGCTTGCGCTTAACCCGGTCAGCGTTTACCAGTCGTTCACCTTTTATGTCGATGGACTGCTGGGTTCGCTGCTGCTATGTCTGCTTGCGCTCGGGTGCTTGATCTTCACCCGTCCGGGCTGGCTGCTGACGACGGTGTATACACTGGGGATGATCATGATGATGAACCTCAAATTCACCGCCGTCGGTTACGCGGGTGTGCTGACCGTGGGGCTGCTCATTGCCCTGTACATGGGTGAGCAGTTTGCCCGGCTGAAGCATCTGTTTCGCATGGCGGCAGTCGGGGGGCTGATCGGCGTGCTTCTCGTCGGATACAATCCTTACGTGACCAATACGCTCCACTACGGGCATCCTTTTCATCCGCTTGCCGGGGACAATGCCATCGATGTTGTGAAGAACTTTACGCCTCGCAATCTGGAACGGATGAACCGCTTCGAGCGGGTGGCAGCCTCTTACTTCGCCGAACCGATGGGCAACCGCACGGATAAGAAGCCAACGCAGTTCCAATGGCCGTTTATATTCAGCGCCCAAGCGCTGCCGACCTATGCCGAGAATGATGTCGCGGTAGCCGGCTTCGGGCCTTTGTTCAGCGGTGCGCTGCTGCTTGCTCTGCTGGTGCTGGCGTTGGCCTTGCGGCGGCGCCCCGGGATCACCTTGGCTGCCATCGGGGTCATTGCGCTGGTGGTGGTAACTTCCTTGATCAACCCGGCGGCCTGGTGGGCACGCTATGTGCCCCAGCTCTGGACCGTGCCGTTGATTTGCGTATGGCTTGCCCTGTGTGTGAAGGGCTACCGGTTCTTGAACGGCGTCGGCATCGCGCTGGCTGTCGTGATTGCCGCGAATGCGCTGTTGGTCGGCAGCTCGTTCACAACCAGGCAGTGGGCGATGAGCGAGGAGCTCCGCGGCCAGCTGGCACAGCTGCAGTCGGCGTCCCAGCCGGTGAAGGCTGAGTTTACCTACAGCTGGTCCAACCGGGAACGGCTTAAAGCGTACGGCATCGAATTCAAGGAGGAAACGCCGCTCGTCTGCAGCAGCGAGAAGGTGACGCTGATTAAATCAGGAACCACCCTCTGCGTAGATCAGGATAAACAGGAGATGCAGGTTAAAGCGAAGTAAAGATCAAGGAGGGTATCATGCACGTCATTTCGGTAAAAAAAAGAATCCTGCCCGGGCTGGTCCTTCTCGCCTTGTTGGCGGGCTGCACCCCGCCATGGGGCGAAACGGCCCGAAACCTGTTTGCCGGCGGCAGCAAAGACATTCCCGTGTCAGCCCTGCCGGTGTACGATGAGGGGGGCGTGAAGCAAACCTCCGCCGTTAAGGACGGGCATCTGCAGGTCTACGACGGGAAGGCGTGGAAACCGCAGTTTTGGTCCGGCGTGAACATGGGGGCTACGACTCCGGGGCATGCGCCCGGAGAGCTCAGTCCGACCAAGGAGGATTACTTGCGATGGTTCGGACAAATCAAGGCTATGCATGCGGATGTCGTCCGGATTTATACGATTTTGCCGCCGCACTTCTATGAAGCGCTGGCCGAATTCAATGCCGGACGCAAGGACCCGCTTTACATCCTGCAGGGCATCTGGGCGCCTGAGGAACAGCTCGTCGGCGCGGGCGGGCAGGGCTATGATGCGCTGCAGCAGGACACGATCGACCAGTTCCGGAAAGAGATCCGGGATGCCGTTCAGGTCATCCACGGGCAGTTGAAGAGGAAGGCGGAGTCCGGTCATGCTTCGGGCAAATTCGAAGCCGACGTATCGCCTTATGTGCTCGGCTGGGTGGTTGGCATCGAGTGGGACCCTTACACCGTGAAAGCGACGAACGATGCGCATCCCGGTATGAAGCCGTTTCAAGGTACCTATTTTCAGGCGGCTTCCGGGGCCTCCCCTTTTGAAAGCTGGCTGGCTCAAATGCTGGACACGTTGGCGCAGGAGGATATGAAATTCGGCTGGCAGCATCCGGTTTCGTTCACCAATTGGGTGACCACCGACCCGCTGACCCACCCGAACGAACCATCAGATACCGAAGACCTGGTCTCGGTGGACCCTATGCAGGTTCGTCCGCAAGCGGGCTGGAAGGCCGGCTATTTCGCCTCCTATCACATTTACCCGTATTACCCGGACCTGCTGCGGTACGAGGAGAAGTATCAAACCTACAAAGACAGCGAAGGGAACATCAATCCGTATGCGGGGTACCTGCACGAGTTGCGGGAGCATCACAAGGGTATCCCGCTGATCGTGGCGGAATACGGCGTGCCGAGCTCGCGCGGTATGGCCCACTACGGTCCGCTAAACCGCAATCAAGGCATGCATTCGGAAAAAGAACAGGGGGAAATCGACGCCGATTTGTACCGCAGTATTTACAACGAGAACTTGGATGGCGCAGTCCTGTTCGCCTGGCAGGATGAATGGTTCAAGATCACTTGGAACACGATGGAGCTGGATTCGCCGATCGACCGCCGTCCCATGTGGCGAAACATGCTGACGAACGAGGAGCATTTCGGCTTGCTTGCGGTGGAACCGGGCAAATCGCAGGAGGACACGATCGTGCTTGACGGGAAGACGGATGATTGGGACCGCCGAAAAAACACCGAAAGCCGGGATTATCCGGGGTACAGCCTCACCGTCTCGCATGATGAAGCTTACCTGTACTTGCTGCTGAAAAATAAGAACGGCGATTGGAAGCCGGGGGAACAGCCGCTTTATATCGGCTTTGATACGGTGGATAGCGGGAGCGCGAAGGCGGATAAAGCGCCTGGCATCACCTTCAGCGGCGGTCAGGAGTTTGTTATGAAGCTGAGCGGGGAGAACGACTCGGCCATCTATGTGCAAAGCGCGTATGATTACCATGCCTGGCAGTATGGCTTCGTGAACCGTATGATGCCCTGGCAGGAAGCCTGGTCTCAGGCAGAGAACGGTCTCTTCCTGCCGTGGAGGCTGCCGGTCAGCAAACCGCTGGTGCTCCCGCAAAGCAAGAAGCCGGTGCCGTTCGAGGATGTCGAGATCGGCCGGCTGCATCACGGCACGACAGACCCGAAGAGCGCCGAGTTCAACAATTTGGCCGACTGGCACGCCGCCGGGTCTGTCATCGAGGTTCGCGTGCCCTGGATGCTGCTCGGATTTACCGATCCCAGCTCGCACAAGGTATGGCGTTACCCTTATCAAGCAGCGGCGTTTAAGATGGAGGAAAGCAAGGCGGTCCGGGTTGAGCCGCATCTCTCCGGAAATTCGAACCCGGCAGAGCCTGTCGCTTACAAGTGGGATAACTGGAACAAGCCGGCATCGCATGAGCGTCTCAAGCAAAGCTATCCGATTCTGAAGGAGGCGTTCGGCAAGCTCGGGAAACAGCCGCCTAAAGCGACTCCTCCGGACGGAGCGGCAGCCGCCAAGCCTTAGTTGCGTATATGGCGCCAGCCGGTGTAATCATGAACGGCGATGCCCGAATAAGACGGGCGAGCTTTTAGCAAGCCGTCGATGACAGCCAGCTGGCGCTCCATTTCTGCCTTGCTTTCCCCGCTGAAGGTGATATACGGAGTATCCGGCGCCGGATTCGTTTCCACGCTAATCCATACCTTCTTGCCAAGACGGTCGGCTAAGGCTATTTCCTCCGCTGCCAAATCAATGACGTCCAGCGCTTGATTGCGGTAGGTCATCAAGGCGGTTTCATCCAGCTTGCCCATCATCGCTTCGCTGAGCGTGCCGCTGCCGTCCGATAGCGGAATGCCGTCGAGCCAGAACGGTAAGGCGGCGGATGTCGTTAAAGCGGCGGAATCCTTCTTCACCAGATCATGAAAATAGGCAATGGATTGCTGCCAATTCACGGCAACCGCATGTTGGTCCGCGGTCCAATCCGGCAGCAGATAAGGCTCGATGTCCACTTGAATGCCCGCAAACCGTTCGTTAACAAGCACGGATGCGTTATAGGACTTTACCCAATCGACCAGAGCTGTCATGTATTTCCGGTTTTCCGGAAGTGCCCACTTCGGAGCGCCGTCCAGCGCGTGGATTTGAATACCGCTGTCCGCCGCCGCTTGGATGAAGCTTCGATAATCGCTTTGGGCGACATCCCGGTTCACCTGTAAGTAGATGCGTTCGACCCGCTCATTTTTGGCAAATTGCAAAATGTCGGTTCGCCCTGCGTTCGTACCGATGAGCGAAGTATCCCACAGCCAGGTTGCCCTTGGCATGTTGGATGGCAAGGAGTCTGCCGAGGAAAGGGACGAAGTTGTAAAGCCTGCCGATAACCACATGAGCATCACCATCACTATAATCATATCAAATCCTTACCCCGCTACTGCAATTATGCAACATATCCGATTCAGCTCTCCTTTGCCGCCACTATTGTATTTCTCCCAAAGTTTGTGAATCGATGTACGCGGGGTTAAGCATGGATAGCGATCGTCCGGTCTCGTTCTTTCGTTCTTGGGTGATTAAATAGAAAGCTTGCATCCATTATACCAAACGATAGTTTCGCAGTTAAAGAGATTCGTTATAACGCATTTTCGGGTGCGATCTTCTATCAATCCTATGCAAAATTTGAGCTATTTTTACTATCATGAAAAAAATGACATAGGAACCATTCTTTATAACGAACTAGAATGGTATAATTTACCTTGTGTGCAGCTGAAAAATACGATATCGAAGGAGTTCATAAGTGAAAAGACAACGTCTACGGTCAAGATCCCGCTTTGTTGGAAAAGTACTGGTCATTTGTTTAGCTTTTACCCAGGCCCTTGTCGCCCTTCCGGCGGAAGCCGGTTTGACCCGTCAGGTATATGCCGCGGCAGCGGATCGCCCGATACATAAAGCCACTTGGCTGTGGAATACAGGTACGCTGCTGAAGGACAGAGAAGGCACATTCCAATTTCTCCGGCAGAACGGCGTCAATCTTATTTTTTTGCAGGCCGATCCGGATGTTCAGACGAGTGACTACAGCGGCTTTATCCGGGAGGCTGCCGCCCGCGGAATTGAGGTTCATGCTCTGGGAGGAGCTCCAGATTGGATCCTTCAGGACAAACAGATTAAGATGTACAAGCTGATCAATTGGGTGAAAACATACAACAACAGCGTTGCAGCCGAGGAACGGTTTAAAGGAATCCATCTCGATGTCGAGCCGTACGTCATGCGGGCATGGTATGAGGATACGGATACGATGCTGGGGCTTTGGCGGGATACGGTGAGCGGATTTGTCGAAGAAATGAAAATTGAAACCCCCGATTTGATCGCCGGTGCGGATTTGCCGGTCTGGCTGGAGCAATTCAACGTGCCGGACGGGGAGGGGGGGCGGACAACCTTGTCCAACTGGATGATCGGCAAGCTTGACCAAACGACCCTCATGGCTTACCGCGACAATGCGGCAGACATCATCAGCAGCATTGCTACAGAGCTGGGCGAGGCGGAGAGAAACGGCAAGTCCGTCATCGTGGCGGTGGAAACATTGCCGAGTTCCGAGGGCCCCATCTCCTATTTCGACAAAGGCAGCTTGCAAATGATGCGCGAGCTCGGCACCGTGGGCGAAGCGCTTATCAGCCGCGCTCCTTTTACCGGATATGCCGTGCATGATTATGACGGCTGGAGCCGTTTAAAGGAATAGGACGGCATCGGGACAAGGTTGGGACTCCACGAACGCAATTCCGAACGGCTGGGCATAGAGCAGAACGAATTGCCATTGTGAGGAGAGATACTCCGTCTTATTTGAAGCAGTGGAACAAGTAACCAAACTGGAATACGCCGAACCATTGCGGTGGCGCTAAGGAAAGGGGAATGCATAATGGGACGTTATTTTGGAACAGACGGTGTGAGAGGCTTGGCCAATCAGGAACTGACTCCGGAATTAGCCTATAAATTCGGGCGTACAGGTGCGTATCTGATCACGAAACAGAAAGCCAAGGCGTCGATTGTAGTCGGCAAAGATACTCGTATTTCGGGCGATCTGCTAGAGTCTGCTTTAATTGCCGGGATCCTTTCGGTAGGGGCCACGGCTATTCAAGCGGGTGTTATCCCAACGCCAGGCGTTGCCTACTTAACTCGAACCTTGCAAGCGGATGCCGGTGTGATGATTTCCGCTTCGCATAACCCTGTAGCGGATAACGGAATTAAGTTTTTTGGCAGTGACGGCTTTAAGCTGCTTGACGAGCTGGAAGATCAGATTGAGGATTTGATGGATCAGCCGGATGACCGGCTGCCGCGTCCTGTTGGAGCTGATCTTGGGCGTCTGTCTGTGCGTAAAGATGCAGCTGAAATGTATGCGAAATTTCTGGAGAATACCGCGTCTGTTCGTCTGAACGGAATGAAGGTTGTCGTAGATTGTGCGAATGGCGCGGCAGCCCGGATTGCGCCGGCTGTGTTTAGTGCCCTGGGAGCGAATGTCATTCCCTTGGCTGCAGAGCCGGATGGGATCAATATCAATGCAAACTGCGGCTCTACGCATCCGGATGAACTGCGGAAGGCAGTCGTGCGGGAAGGGGCGCAATTAGGCCTTGCATTCGACGGCGACGCAGATCGCTTGATTGCGGTGGATGAGACAGGGGAGCTTGTGGATGGCGACTATATAACGGCAATTCTGGCACGCAGTTTGCTTGACGCCGGTAAGCTGGACCGGAATACAGTAGTCACCACCGTCATGTCCAATATGGGCTTTGTTAAAGCCATGAGAGCCTTGAATGTTAACCTGATTCAGACGGCTGTCGGAGATCGCTATGTCGTGGAGGCCATGCGTAAAGGAGGCTATGTACTGGGCGGTGAACCGTCGGGTCACACGATTATGCTGCATCTCAACACGACAGGAGACGGTATTCTAACCGCTGTCCAGCTGGCAAGTGTGTTGGTGAAAACACGGCGACCCTTGAGCGAGTTACGCCAAATCATGCGCTCGTACCCGCAGCTGCTTGTGAATGTTCCGGCCGCAAGCAAGCAAGGCTGGGATGCCAATGTCCGCATTAAGCGGGCGATAGAGGCGGTTGAGGCGGAGCTTGGGGACGAAGGGCGTGTGCTTGTACGTCCCGGAACGGAGCCGTTCATTCGTGTTATGGTTGAGGGCCCCGATGCTGCTTTGCTGGAGGAGTATGCCGAGCGAATTGCTCGCGTCATTCGCTCGGAAACAGGCTTGGTGCCCCCTGCATTTCATCCGGTTTCATCGCGTTAGTACCGCAGGGGGCCATTCGTTCGGCTCAGTTGCCCATGTTTCCTTGTTGAGTTAAAGGAAGAGGTAAATGCATACCGGTTGCAACGTTCCCGCGGGTTCGAATTCATATTGAACGCAAATAGCCTGACTGTCTCCTGCAGTCAGGCTATTCGATCAGCTTTATTAATTAACGTAAATAAAAAGTTCTTCGTTCCCAAGCATAAGGTGAATTAAGAAATAAACTAACGGTGACGAAAGGACCGCGCAGAATACGAGGATAACCAGCGGAAGGCCGTCAAATTGTTTCTTTTTCTCCGTTTTTATTACCGTTTGCATTCGTATACTCCCCCATTTCAGATCGTATTGTTTGCCCCTGTCGTCCTTAGAACCATCATAGCGGAGTGAAATAAAAAGGTAAGTGATTTAAATCACATCTTCCATCGCGAGGCTTGGAAGGAACGACGGCGATGAAGATCAGCAGCCAAAAGCCTACTTCCGGAATTTCCCTTTTAGATGCATAATAAACTCATAGCACTTGTTACGAGATTGACTACTTTTCCGAGGAGCTGATCCATCCCTATGAATGACGAATCAAACAGAGCGCATGGGCCGGATTTTGAGTTCGGCGTGTACACTTTCGGGGATTTGCTGCCCGATCCGCAAACCGGACGGACCCTGAGCGCCAGGCAGCGTCTGGAAGAAATCGTGGCGGCGGCCAAGCTTGCCGATGAGGCGGGGCTCGACGTCTTCGGCTTCGGCGAGCATCACCGGCTGGATTTTGCGGCTTCTTCCACACCCGTTGTCTTGGCCGCCATTGCCCAGGTGACCAAGCGCATTCGGTTGACGAGCGCCACGACGGTGCTCAGCACCTCCGATCCTGTGCGGGTGTTCGAAGATTTCGCGACCTTGGATTTGATTTCGGACGGCCGCGCGGAGATCATCGCCGGACGCGGGGCGTTTGTTGAATCTTTCCCGCTGTTCGGCTATAAGCTGGACGATTATGAAGAGCTGTTCAAGGAGAAAATCGCGCTGTTGCTTGAGCTGAGCGCCAAGGAACGCGTCACCTGGGACGGCCGATTCCGCTCGGCCTTGCAGGATGCCGAAATCTCGCCCCGCCCCATACAGGAACCGCTGCCGATCTGGATCGGCGTCGGGGGAACCCTGGAGAGTGCGGCGAGAGCCGGTCTGTTGGGGAAAGGGATGGCGATGGCGCTGCTCAGCGGCGATCCGTCCTTCTTCAAGCCGCGGGTCGACATCTACAGGCGAACCTATCTGGAAGCAGGTCATCCTCCTGCGAACCTCAAGGTGTCTGTGAACAGCCACGGGTATATCGCGAAGACATCCCGGCAGGCTCTGGATGAATTTTACCCGTATTATGCCAATTACTGGGGCCCCCTGATGCGGGAGAGAGGGCGCAGCTTCACGATAACGCGATCCGATTTCGAGCGGTTCGTCCGCCCTGAAGAAGGTCTGGCCGTCGGCAGCCCGGAGCAAATCATCGACAAAATCATGTACCAGTATGAGATGTTCGGACATAACCGCTTCGTTGCGCAAATCGATATCGGCGGGCAGCCCTTCGCCAGGGTAGCAGCCGCCATCGAGCTTTTGGCCACGGAGGTCGCCCCGGCAGTACGGCGCGAGATTAGGCGACGGTCAGCGGGAGCTCGCGGCGATTCTTGACGGATATCGCCGCATATAGAGCGAAAACATAACGCCCTTCAGGATGCGGCTTACGCTTCTTGAAGGGCGTTAAAGCATTACGATTGGTTGCGGTTGACTTCTGCCGCATTCAGCATATCACGTTCGTTCTGCGCTTGGTTTCCGTAAAAAGCATCGTCCATCGCCTCGTTGGCTTGTACCGTCCGGGTAGCCTCCAGTTCTTCGGTCTGCTGTGCGTCAAGCCCGTCTATACCCTCTCTGTTGTCAGGCTCCATCGATTGTTCGCCTCCTTCACGAATTGTTGATAGGTCAGAAGTAGGATGCTGCAAAAACGGCCATCATAACCGTTAGCTTGGAAGACGTGCTGTATCCACTAGTATCGACATGGCTTCATCCCGACCTAAGTCCAGTGAACGCGCTGGACTATTGCCTGTTCAGCACGCTTCCAAATAAAGGGTATACTGAACGAAGCGATCTGCTGTTGATGGGGAGATCAGGCACGGAGAACGAAGGGAGACGGGACGGTTGATTAGAAACGGCAAAAAGGAGATTGGCGCTGCTTTATTTTTTATTGGAGTACTCTTATATTCGATCAGATTGAACTGCTTGCTGCCTTTACCGAACGATTTCAACCATTTGTTCAGGATTTGGTTTGGCCCCCGCTGGGGGACGCTATATTTTCAGTACTTCTTATTCAACTCCGTATCGTTATTGTTGATGTGGGTTTATTATTGGAGAAAAGTACTCGCCGCGCGCCATATGTACATCAAAGTAGGAGGAATCGCAGCCATCATAGGCTTAACGTGCTATTTCCTGCATCAATTAAGATGGGGCTGGGGTCTTGACATTATTATCATTATCGATAATAATAACGTTATAGGAGGTGTACGGTTATGACGGAATCTAAAGCGGATCTTATTTTGCATCCCGTTCGTTTGAAAATCATTCAAGCGCTTATACAAGGACGCAAGCTCACCAGGCAGCAGCTAAGCGCCTTATTCCCGGACATTCCCCAAGCGACGATGTATCGCCATCTGAACAAACTGGAACAAGCCGGATTGATCGTCGTCGTCGAGCAGCGTAAGCAGCGGGGCGCGATGGAGAAATGGTATGCGATCGGGGAGCATGCTGAAAGCGTGCCGAACGAAGAACTGACGGCGATGAGCGCGGAGGAACACATGGAGCTATTCATGAAGTTTGTTTCGGGTCTGATCGGCGATTTCGGACGGTATGTGGCTCAGGACGAATATGATATGCGGCGGGACGGCATTTCAATGAGGCAAACGACGCTTTATTTAAGCGATGACGAATATCGCGAGTTGTTTGAAGAAATCAAGGCGTCGCTTATGCGCCGGATGGATAACGGGCCTGCGCCTGATCGACGGAGAAGGGCATTTACGAACATCGTTATTCCCGAGCCAAAGAGGAAACAGGAGGAGTCGCCATGAGTACAGATCCGTTCTTGAATAATGCCCGTATCGCCAAGCGGTTGGTTCCGCTATACTTGCTCGTTCCGGTTCTGTTTGCCGGAGCTTTCGCCTATAGCGGGTTCCCGCTCATATGGACGGCGTTCGGCTTGGGAGCGGCCGGCTGGGTCGTCGCTTTCATGCTGCGAGGTCCATTATCCGTGCTGGCGATGAAGAAGCCTGGTTTCGGCAAGACCATCCTATACGCATCCTCCGGTCCGCTGGAGGAAGGCGTTCGCTATGGCTTGCTGGCGCTTACGTCGGTTCAGGTGAGCTGGGCGGCTTCGCTCGGGCAAGGCTGGGCGGCGGTCGAGGTCGTTTATGTGATGATCCAGGTCGTCGCGATTTCAGCGCTTGCTCACCGACAGGATGAGCAAGCGCTTCAGGCGAAAGCTATACTGGAGTCGCAGGGCTTAACCCAATCACATCCGTTATGGGGGATCGTCGAGCGCCTGTCCGCTAGCGCGTTTCATATTGGCGCGACATTGATTGTAGCGTCGATCCCCTGGACGGTGTTTATCCTGATTCCGCTGCACAGCCTGTTTAATTTAGCAATGGTCCAGCTGGTCAAGCGTTCGGTGGCTTGGGGTGAGGCGTTTGCGGCTTTGCTCGGCGGAGCGTTACTTGGGTTAGGGTTGTACGTATCGGGGGCTTGGTCATGGATATAGAGAATCGAAGCGCTGAAGGAGTGCAGGTAAGCTTATGACCATTGTGGGAAAAGGAGGAAGCGCCGCTTCCAAGCCGAATGTCGACGAAGCAAGGAAACGGTCCCGTTTCTCCGTTTTATTTGAAATTTTTATCGTATCCCTGAAGCTGGGATTGACCTCCTTCGGCGGTCCGATCGCACATTTGGGTTATTTTCGCAGTGAATACGTGAATCGCAGACGATGGATGGATGACCGGAGCTACGCCGATTTGGTGGCACTGTGCCAATTTTTGCCCGGACCTGCGAGCAGTCAGGTCGGCATCGGCATCGGAACGCTGCGCGCCGGTTGGCTCGGCGGGGTGGCGGCTTGGCTTGGCTTCACGGGACCGTCGGTGCTGGCGCTCGTATGGTTTGCTGTTCTGCTGCAGGGGACGGATGCGGGACAAAGCGGATGGATTCACGGCCTTAAGCTTGTTGCCGTAGCTATAGTCGCACAAGCGGTTATCGGCATGGGGCAAAAGCTGGCGGCCGGCCGCGTACGGGCTTCGATCGCCTTCGGCGCGTTCGCCGTTGTGCTGCTCGTCGAGAGCGCCTACGCGCAAATCGCGCTGCTGCTGGCTGCCGGGCTGTTCGGGTATTGGCGCCTGCGGCATGAAACGGAGGGCGATCCGGCACAGTTGAAGCTGACGATAAGCAAGCGAACCGGTGTCCTCTTCCTTGTTCTGTTCGCCGCGCTGTTCACGCTGCTGCCGATAGGCCGCCACTTCTTCGCGCATCCGCTGCTGGCGATGTTCGAAGTGTTTTACCGCGCCGGCTCGCTCGTGTTCGGCAGCGGACATGTCGTGCTGCCGCTGCTCGAGCGGGAGGTCGTCCCCGCCGGCTGGGTCGGGGATGCCGACTTTTTGGCCGGTTACGGCGCCGTTCAAGCGGTTCCGGGTCCGATGTTCACGTTTGCCTCTTACCTGGGCATGACGGCATACGGCGTCGTCGGTGCCGTCGTTGCGACGGCCGCAATTTTTTTGCCGGCGTTTCTGCTCGTATGGGGGGCGCTGCCATTCTGGAACGAACTGCGCGGGAAGCCCCGCTTACAAGGCGTTATAGCGGGCGTAAATGCGGCGGTTGTCGGAATTCTGGGCGCCGCGCTGTATGATCCGATTTGGACGTCGGCGGTGACGCACAGGACCGACGCGGCCTTCGCCGTCGTCATGTTCGGATTGCTGCAATTTTGGAGAATGCCGCCGTGGGCTGTAGTTGTCCTTGGCATAGGCTGCGGCGCGCTCGGTATTATTGGATCGTAACGATTTATGGAGGAATTCCCCCGAAGGCGGAAATTGGCCTGTGGCTGGTTACGGCTCCCGTTAGCACTGATCCTTCGGCGGGTACGGGATGGGGAAGCGACGCAGCGTGAGAATGTGTAAACCGACCGAACACAAAGCGGCCGAGAACGCCTCGACGGCTTTGTTCAGGCTGCGGACGAGCATCTTCACCTTCCCGCAAGAACGGCTTGCTTGCCGATCAGCAGAGCAGACCTTGTCCTACCTTCGGCGGACGAAGGGCGGCGCCTTATTTTTTCGTTTTGAACAACCAGGACAAAAGCTCGGAGCCGATAATAAGAAATGACAGCGAGGCGAGCGCGTATGGAACGACCAGCGGGATCGCCCGCAGATCGGAGATATGAATCAAGCGCAGAAATAGCGGGTAAAGCATGAGCAGCAGGACGAAAACGGCGATTTTCATGAAGGGCCTCCGGCAATTCGGGTGAGCTGTTCCGAAAATAATGACCAATTTATGGATAGTATTCATGACTGATCAGGCAAAAATATTGATAATGACGCCGAAAGCCAACTGAACAACAGTCTATTCTATATTGACGGAATCAATACGTCCATACTATTATAACATTATTACTTTAAAGCATGTTCACGTTACACCAAACGGGGGGTCATCGTAAATTGAAAACTTCATTAAAAATTGTTTCGTTGCTGATTGCAGTACCGCTGGTTCTGGCAGGCTGTGGAACGAAACCATCTACTGAAGGCCAAAGTGCAGGAAGCGCTTCCAATGCTCCGGAAGCGAAAAAGACGGTTAAAGTCGGAATTTCGCAGATCGTCGAGCATCCTTCCTTGAATGCGACAAGAGAAGGGTTTCTGGCGGCATTGAAGGACGGCGGATTCGTCGACAAAGAAAACCTGCAGGTCGACTATCAGAATGCGCAGGGCGATTCCACGAACAACTTGACGATCGGGCAAAAATTCGCCGCCGACAAGAAGGATCTTGTCTTCGCGATCGCTACGCCTTCGGCTCAAGCGGTTGTGCAGAACGTCAAAGATACGCCGGTCCTGTTCGGCGCCGTTACCGATCCGCTTAGCGCGAAGCTCGTCACGAGCCTGGACAAGCCGGGCGGCAACGTAACCGGCGCAGCCGATACGCATCCCGATGCCGTACCGAAGCTGATGGACTTCATTGCGTCCGAGTTTCCGAAGGTGAAAACCGTCGGTGTCGTCGTCAACGAAGGCGAGCCGAACGCCGCATTCATGGTGAAAACGGCGGAAGCCGCTTTAGCCAAGCACAATATTAAAGTTGTGAAAGCGTCGGTGGCGAATCCGTCCGATGTGAAGCAAGCGGCCGAATCGCTCGTCGGGCGCGCCGATGCGATCTACATCACGCTCGATAATACGGTCGTGAGCGGGGTTGAATCGATCATCAAAGTAGCAACCGACAAGAAAATTCCGTTCTTCTCCAGCGACCGTGATACGGTGGAAAAGGGCGCGATCGCGACCTACGGCTTTAAATATTACGATCACGGATACCAAGCAGGCAAAATGGCGGTCGAAATTTTGAAAGGCGCCAAACCGGGCGATATGAAAGTCAGCTATCCGGACAAGCTCGACCTGATCATCAATGCCGCTGCGGCTAAGGCGCAGGGTGTGGAAATCACCGATTCCATGAAAGCCAAAATGCAGGATAAAAACAATCTGTTGAACGCAGCGAAATAAGATTCAGGAACGAAGGATTCGAATTTGTGCTGGGGGGTGACCTCTCTCTTGGTTAGAGAAGGTCACTCTTCCTGCTTTACTGGAGGGAATTAGCAATGCTCGCAAGTACAATGTTTGCGTTAAAAGGTTCGCTGGAGCTCGGGTTGTTTTATGCAATTATGGCGCTGGGCGTTTATTTGACGTTCCGGATTTTGGACTTTCCCGACTTGACGGTGGACGGCAGCTTCACGACCGGCGCCGCCATAGCGGCCGTTATGATTGCGGGCGGCTCTTCGCCGCTCGTCTCGACGTTCGTCGCATTCGTCGGCGGATTGGCGGCGGGCGCGCTCACCGGCCTGCTGCACACGAAGGGAAAGGTCAACGCGCTCCTTTCCGGTATCTTGATGATGATCGCTTTATATTCGATCAACTTGCGGATCATGGGCAAGGCGAATATTCCGCTGCTCGGTGTGGATACGCTGATCACCAACCTGTCGGTGCTGTGGGTGATGCCGTTTGCGATTCTGATTGTCAAGCTGGCGCTTGACTGGTTTTTGCATACGGATTTGGGGCTCGCTTTACGGGCGACCGGAGACAATCCGCGGATGATCCGCAGCTTCGGGGTGAACACGGACAACACGATCATTGTCGGCCTCAGTTTATCGAACGGACTTGTCGCCTTGTCCGGAGCGCTGATTGCGCAGTATTCGGCGTTCGCCGAAATTACAATGGGTGTCGGGATGATCGTGATCGGGCTTGCCTCCGTCATTATCGGCGAGGCGTTGTTTGGCGCCCGAACCGTCTTTCGCGCTACGCTCGCGGTCGTTCTAGGCTCGATCGTGTACCGGTTGATCGTGGCGCTGGCGCTGCGTGTCGGCTTGGAGCCGACCGATATGAAGCTGATGACCGCGCTGATCGTCATCGGCGCCTTGACCCTGCCGATGGTGCGCAAGTCACTTCGCCAGAAAGCCGTTATGCGCCGCCGGGCGCTTGAACTGGAAGCGGAGAACGTTGTGGGCGTTGGCAGAAAGGGCAGACAGGAGGGGAAACGCTGATGTTACGGATCGAACAAGTATCCAAGTTGTTCAACCCGGGCACACCGGATGAGAAGGTGGCGCTCGCGCGGATCAATCTGCATCTGGCCGAAGGGGATTTCGTTACGGTTATCGGCAGTAACGGCGCCGGCAAATCGACGCTGATGAACATTATCTCCGGCGTGATGGCGCCGGATGCGGGTAAAGTTCAAATCGACGGCAAACAGGTCGACACGCTGCCGGAATTTCGCCGCAGCGCTTGGATCGGCCGCGTCTTTCAGGACCCGATGGCGGGGACTGCCCCAACGATGACGATTCAGGAAAATTTGGCCATGGCGGCCATGCGGAGCAAGCGGAGGGGCCTCTCGATCGGCGTCACGTCGCGTAAACGCCAGTGGTACCGCGAACAGCTCAGCCGTCTCGGCATCGGGCTGGAGGATCGGCTGAACGCCAAGGTCGGGCTGTTGTCGGGCGGGGAGCGCCAGGCGCTCAGCCTTCTGATGGCAACGTTCACGGAGCCGCGCATTCTGCTGCTGGACGAGCATACGGCCGCGCTCGACCCGTCGCGCGCGGAATTGATCACATCGCTGACCGAGCAGATCGTGGCGGAGTTGAAGCTGACGACGCTGATGGTCACGCACAACATGGAGCAGGCGATCCGGCTCGGCAACCGTCTCATTATGATGGACAAGGGCGGCATCATTCTCGATGTGCCTGCACATGAGAAACAGGGCTTGACCGTTGAAGGGCTGCTTCAGCAGTTTGAAAACATCCGCGGGGCGAAGTTCGCCGACGATCGCGTCGTCCTGGGATAATCTTTACGCATACAAACAACCCGACCATTCCAGTAGGAAGGTCGGGTTGTTTGCGTTGGAAGCGGAGGCGCTACCAAACGCTCGGAATCACTTTAATTTCGCGATCGAGCCTGGAGAGGAACGCGTAGTTCGGATTAAACGTGAAGATCCGTTTCATGCGGTAATGCAGCAGTACGACGGCGGTTAGCGCTTCATTCAGGGAAAACCGGTAATCCGGGTATTCCATCAGCAGTCGTCTGGACTCGTGTTCGAGCTCCGAACCGCCGGGAATGATGGTCAGCACGCCCTGCTGGACGGCTTTGTCCACCGTATTGAGGAACACCTGCGCGTCGGTGTAATCAAAATGATTGCGCAGCCACTGGTGGGTTTCGAACACGACGTAATTCGTCGTTGCCAGAGGGCGGTCCAAATCGCTGAGGTCGTAAAAAAGCGAGCGCGCTTTTAAGTAATACGGGTCCTCGGGGTTCATAAACGCCATCCAGGCGGACTGCTCCAGGAAAACCGCTTGCGACAAATTCGTCTGCTCATAAGAAGTCATCGGCCGCTACCTCCCTCGAAGCGCTTGTTTGTCTGCTGACGGTCAATCCGTCGAGGGCCAGCAGCGGGTTTTTCTCGAGCTGCAGGGGGCTCGCCTGGAACACCCGCTCATGGCTTCTCAGCGCAAAGTGCTGTTCCAAAATATAATGTACAACGGACGCAACGGTCGTATGCTGAATTTCGGCCAGCTGACGGCATTTCTCTGCGTACTCGGGCTCAAGCTCGATGAGA
Organism: Paenibacillus sp. JCM 9796; assembly: GCF_055379675.1. Taxonomy (NCBI): domain Bacteria; kingdom Bacillati; phylum Bacillota; class Bacilli; order Caryophanales; family Paenibacillaceae; genus Paenibacillus; species Paenibacillus sp. JCM 9796. The sequence continues at coordinate 495,089 of NZ_AP043723.1, read as the reverse complement.
GTCGCTTCTTCGTGCGTTTGATTTTCCTCGGCCGAGATGAACTGGGTGGCGGCACTTTTCCATTTTTTCAATTGACTTTGCATGAAATCTTTCGAACTGCTCATGTCCTTCACCTTCCAAAGCTTTAGTAAATGGCGGATCGCTAGGTGTACGTTCATACGTTTCGAATCGGATTATCGTTTTCTGGGCGAATTTGGCGATTTTTGCGGTTTTGTCTGGATTCAACTTATTAAACGTGCCGGTGCCGAATTAAACAGGGGGCGTTTGACACAGATCGGCAAATCCGGCAAGATGAGGGGAGGAGAGTCGTTAGTGCAATCGATGGGGGCGAACGAACGATGAAGCAAGTGTTAAGGGGCGGCGTTCTGTTCTACCGCAAGTTTATTTCGCCGTTAAAGCCGCCGACCTGCCGCTTTTATCCAACCTGCTCCGACTATGCGCTGCAAGCGCTCGAGAAATACGGCGCGGCCCGGGGAAGCTGGCTCGCCGTCAAGCGCATCTGCAAATGCCACCCGTTCCACCCGGGAGGAATCGACCATGTGCCTTGACATAACCCCCTGGTTTTCGATATATTTGGCTTAATATCCCGTGAACGGATAAGTACTTCGAACGTTTCGCCACACAGAGAGCCGGAGGAGCTGCGAACCGGTTGGCGCATGCGAAGGAAGATGGTCCCGGAGGATTATGAAGGTGAGCTGCAGGAAGAGCGCGAATCGGGTCGCAGGGTGAGCCGGTCGTCAGCGCTTCAGACAGTAAGCTTTCATCGCGGTTCCGGCGTTATCGGAAGGTCGAATGAGACCGCTGAGCCTTGCAAAGCTCCTGCTTTCGTAGTTTACGAGGGCATGGATGCCCGGACGCAGGGGAAGTTGGGTGGTACCACGTGAGCGCGAGCTCTCGTCCCAAAGGGATGAGGGCTCTTTTTGTTGCACGGTCGGCCGCTTCGCCTGCAGCGCCGCCGCTTGAGAGCCTCTTGCCTGACGCCAATAGCGCAAGCAAGATGCGCGTTCTGCGGTAAAACCAAGTTTCCATCCGCATTCCCATCACCAGAAGGAGGACGATTATTCATGACCGACAATACGAAGCCGAAAAGCTTCTACCTCACCACGCCGATCTATTACCCGAGCGACAAGCTCCACATCGGACACGCCTACTCGACCGTCGCAGGCGACGTAACGGCCCGTTACAAGCGTCTGCGCGGGTACAACGTCATGTACTTGACCGGCACCGACGAGCACGGTCAAAAAATCGAACGCAAAGCCCAGGAAGTGGGCAAAACGCCCCAGCAGTTCGTCGACGATATCGTCGCGGGCATTAAGGATCTATGGAAGAAGCTCGACATTTCGTACGACGATTTCATCCGCACGACCGAACCGCGCCATAAGCAGGCGGTCGAAAAAATTTTCACCCGGCTGATGGAGCAGGACGACATCTACCTCGGCCATTACGAAGGCTGGTACTGCACGCCGTGTGAATCGTTTTTCCTGGAGAACAAGCTTGTAGACGGCAATTGTCCGGACTGTGGGCGCCCGGTGGAATGGGTGAAGGAAGAAAGTTACTTTTTCCGCTTGAGCAAATATGCGGACCGCTTAATCGAGTTCTACGACGCGAACCCCGATTTCATTCAACCCGAGTCGCGCCGCAACGAGATGATCAACAACTTCATCAAGCCCGGTCTCGAAGACCTGGCCGTCTCCCGTACGACGTTCGACTGGGGAATCCGCGTGCCGGGCAACCCGAAGCACGTCATCTATGTGTGGATCGATGCGCTCTCGAACTACATCACGGCGCTCGGCTACGGCAGCGATGACGATAGCCGATACCAAACCTACTGGCCGGCGGATGTGCACCTGATGAGCAAGGAGATCGTCCGCTTCCATACGATCATTTGGCCGATCATGCTGATGGCGCTGGACCAGCCGCTCCCGAAAAAAGTATTCAGCCACGGCTGGCTGCTGATGAAGGACGGCAAAATGTCCAAATCCAAAGGCAACGTGGTCGACCCGGTGACCCTGATCGACCGTTACGGTCTCGATGCGCTGCGTTATTACTTGATGCGCGAAGTGCCCTTCGGCTCCGACGGCACATTCACGCCGGAAAGCTTCGTGGAGCGCATTAACTTCGACCTCGCGAACGATCTGGGCAACCTGCTCAGCCGTACAGTCGTCATGATCGACAAGTATTTTAACGGCGTTGTGCAGCCTTACCTTCCGAATGCGACGGAGTTTGACGCCAGCCTGCTCGATACGCTTGAAACAACGGTGCATAAGGTGGAGGAGGCGATGGAGAAGCTCGAGTTCTCGTTAGCGCTCACCGCCATCTGGCAGCTGATCAGCCGAACGAATAAATATATCGACGAGACGCAGCCCTGGAACCTTGTCAAAGACGAGGAGAAGCGCCCGACGCTGGGCTCCGTGCTGTACGTGCTGGCGGAGAGCTTGCGCATTTCCTCCGTGCTGCTGCAGCCGTTCCTGACCCAGACGCCTCGTAAAATGTGGCAGCAGCTCGGTATCGAGGAAGGGGCGCTCACGGCCTGGGATACCGTCCACGCCTTCGGCACGCTGCCGTCCGGCACGCGCGTCCACAAAGGCGAAGTGATGTTCCCGCGTCTGGAGGCGGACAAGGAAATCGCCTTCATCGCCGAGTCGATGGGCGGGGGCAAAGCTGCAGCACCGGCCGAAACGGCGGCGCAGCCTGAACCCGCCGCGCCCGGACCGGACGATGCGGAGAAGACTCCCGAAATCGAGATCGACGATTTCTTCAAGGTCGAGCTCCGCGTCGCTCAAGTCATCGCCGCCGAGCCGGTGAAGAAAGCCGACAAGCTGCTGAAGCTGCAGCTCGACCTTGGCTATGAGCAGCGTCAGGTCGTCTCCGGCATCGCCAAATTTTACACGCCCGAACAAATGGTTGGCCGCAAAGTCATCTGCGTTGTCAACCTGAAGCCGGTTAAGCTGCGCGGCGAACTATCGCAAGGCATGATTTTGGCTGCCTCTCATGGCGACCAGCTTACCCTGGCGACCGTTGCGGAGGATCTGCCGAACGGTGCCATCGTCAAATAAGTATGAACCCTCTGCCAAACGCATGAATAATTGCGCAGGTAGAGGGTCTTTTTTTCTTGTTCGTAAAATCTACATTTAGCGTTGACATCCGGGGAAGCGGGTCGTATAATCACCATAGTTAATAAAAAATATTACGATTTACATGGCGGAGGTATATTATTCATGTTCCAGTACGTACGGACCCGGTCATTCCTTATTCCCCTGACATTGATTCTGCTCTTTTCCATGCTGACGGCCGCATGCGGTTCACCGCAGCCCAAGCTTGTTGACGGCAAAATGAACATCGTCACGAGCTTTTATCCGCTCTATGATTTCGCAAGCAAAATAGGCGGCGAGCATGTCAACGTCATCAATCTGGTGCCTGCGGGCGTCGAGCCGCACGATTGGTCGCCGAAGAGCCGCGATATGCAAAATTTGTCCAGCTCCGACCTGTTCTTATATTTAGGCGCAGGCTTCGAAGGCTGGGTCCACGATACGCTTGACAGTATGAAGAAGGACTCCAGGGTAACAGTCGTCGAGACGAGCCAGGGCATCCAGCTGCTGCCCGGTACCGAGGAAGAGGAGCACGGCCACGAAGACGAGCATGCGAAAGACGAGCAGGCGAAAGACGAGCAGGCGAAAGACGAACACGCTCACGGCTCGACCGATCCTCACGTCTGGCTGTCGCCGGTCAACGCCAAACAGATCGCGCTGAACATCAAGGAGGCGCTGGTGAAGGTCGATAGCGCGCATCAAGCCGACTACGAAGCTAATTTCAAGCGATTCGCGGACCAGCTTGACGAGCTTCACAATAAATACAAAACCCAGCTCGCCCAGCTGCCCAAGAAGGAAATCGTCGTTACGCACCATTCCTTCGGCTATTTGGCCAAAGAGTACGGACTTACGCAGAAGGCGCTTATGGGGCTGTCGCCGGACGCCGAACCGACGTCCAAGGACATCCAGCAAATGATGCAGTTCGTGAAAGACAATCAAGTGAAATACATTTTCTTCGAGGAGCTTGTGTCCGATAAACTGGCCAAGACGCTTGCCAAAGACGCCGGGGTTGAAACGCTGGTGCTCAATCCCCTCGAGGGGCTGACCGAAGAACAGGCGAAGCAGGGAGCCGATTATTTGTCCATTATGGAAAACAATTTGAATAATTTAATAAAAGCATTACAATAGAGGGGAGACCTTCCGCTTAAGGAGCTTTGCTTATGGATACGAATGCTCGTTCCGGATGTCATCAACAGATCGTCACGATCGATGACATCTTTTTTTCTTATGAGAACAAAACCGTCATCGACGGGCTCAGCTTTTCCGTGCTTGAACGCGATTTCGTCGGGCTGGTCGGCTCGAACGGCGCAGGCAAGACGACGCTGCTGAAAATGATCGTCGGCTTGCTGAAGCCGACCCGCGGCGAAATCAGGCTATTCGGCGAACCGGTCGGTTCGTTTCGCGATTGGGAGCGAATCGGTTACGTGCCGCAGAAGAATGCGCTTAACCCGCTGTTCCCGGCAACCGTGAGGGAAGTGGTCACATCCGGCTTGTTTAACAAGAAAAGCATGTTCCGCCGTTTAACCGCAGCCCAGCGCAGCAAATGCGACGATGCGCTGTATGCGATGCGCATTGAGGATTTAGCCGACCGACGCATCGGCCAGTTGTCCGGAGGCCAGCAGCAGCGGGTGTTTCTCGCCAGAGCGCTCGTCAATAACCCGGAGCTGCTCATTCTGGACGAGCCGACGGTCGGCATCGACGCCGAGACGCAGGGGGCCTTCTTCCGTATGATCCGGCATATGCATGAGCATCACCATATTACGTTCATCATGGTGTCCCACGACATGGATATGCTTCAGTCGTATATCGGCTCGGAGCCGAAGCAGCGGCGCGGCGGACTATCCTTTTATGTGAAACATACGCATGCGCCCGAGAACTGCGGGGAGACCGATCTGGTCCATTCCATGCACCAGCTTCGCGAAACGGTGGAAGTATTGACGTAGCTTTGTCCGGAAGGCTATGCCACCGGTTCGAAAGCGGGAAATAGGAGAGAGCAACTTGGACATATTTACCGAATACTTTTTTCAACGTGCCCTGCTGGGCGGCTTGCTGATCGGCTTGGTCGCCCCGTTGATGGGCGTATTTCTAGTGCTGCGCCGTCTCTCGATGATCGGAGATACGCTGGCTCACGTGTCCATTGCGGGCGTGGCGCTCGGTTTTCTGATCAATGTATACCCGATCGGGGTAGGCCTGTTGTTCGCACTAATCGCTTCATTCGCGATCGAACGTCTGCGCAAAGCGTACAAGACCTATGCGGAGCTGTCCATCGCGATTATTATGTCCGGCGGCGTGGCGCTGGCGACGATGCTGTTTACGCTGGGCAAAGGGTTTAATATTAATGTAATGAGTTACTTCTTCGGCAGCATCTATACGCTGGACAACACCGATCTGTGGGTCGTTGGCGGCGTCGCAGTCATCGTGATTGCTTTTGTAGCCATCAATTATAAAGAGATGTTCCTGCTGTTTTTCGACGAGGACGCTGCCGGAGTCAGCGGACTGCCGCTGCGCTTTTATAACATCATGATTACGATGCTTACCGCGCTTGTCATCAGCGTGTCGATCAAAATCGTCGGCGCGCTGCTTGTTTCGTCGCTGCTGACGATTCCGGTCGCTTGCAGCCTGCTTGTGGCCCGCAGCTTTAAGCGTTCGATTTTTTGGTCGATATTGTTCGCGGAAGCGGCGGTATTGATCGGATTGATTAGCGCAGGCTTGTGGGACTTGGCGCCGGGTGCATCGGTCGTGCTCGTATTGATCGCGCTGCTCATCGGCATTTTATTCGTCAAACGGGGATTGCGCTCGTAGAAAGGAGACAAATATCGTGGAACTGAATGTATGGATCGCGCTTTGGGCCGGGCTGATCTCCTTCATCTCTCCCTGTGTGCTGCCGCTGTATCCTTCGTTCTTATCTTACATTACCGGCGTTTCCGTGGGTCAGCTGAAGGACGGTCAAAAGTCCAGCGAGATCCGGTTTAAGCTGGTTACGCATACGCTCAGCTTTGTCGTCGGTTTTTCCGTTATCTTTTACAGCCTGGGGCTTGGAGCGAACGCCGTGGCGACGGCTTTCTTCGATAACCGCGATTTACTCCGGCAGTTGTCGGCCATCTTCATCTTCGTCATGGGACTGTTCTTGCTTGGCATTTTCCGTCCGCAATGGCTGATGAGGGAGCGCAAGCTGCAAATCAAGACGAAACCGGCCGGTTACCTCGGATCGCTATTGATCGGCATAGGCTTCGCAGCCGGATGGTCGCCTTGTATCGGACCGATTTTGTCGGCGATGCTGGTGCTGGCCGCCAGCGAGCCGAATTCGTGGCTGCCGCTCATCACCGCCTATTCGCTTGGCTTTGCCATTCCGTTTATCGTCCTTGCTTTTTTCATCGGCTCGACGAAGTGGATACTCAAATATTCCGCGGTCATGATGAAAGTCGGAGGCAGCGTGATGCTGATCATTTCCGTACTGCTCTATACCGATCAAATGACGCGTATCACGATCTGGCTGCAGCGCATAACGCCCGCTTGGATCGGCTAATTTCCGCTCCCGCATTCAGGTGAAATAATCGATCTTCGACTCGGGAAAATGAGTAAAGATACGTTCCGTAATAAACTCGCGCAGCGCATTAGCCTGTTCGTCCGGATATACGTACTTGCCTTGGCCCCAGCGGCCCCATTTGTATTTACGCTTCGCTTCGTCCATTTCCAGCTTCGTCTTCGGATAGCGACGTTCGATGACCGTTTTGGCGGTTTTCGTGAACCGGTGCTGAATCAGCTCAAAGGTTAAATTCGAGGTCGCTTCCCGGGGGAGCGCCTCTTTTAGTTGGTGCAGCAGCTCGGCGTACCCTTCCTCCCACCCTTCGTGCCAAATGATGGGGGCAATGATGAACCCGAGTGGATAGCCGGCCCTCGCCACTTTGGAGGCCGCGGCAATCCGCTCGTGGAAGCTGGACGTGGCCGGCTCAAAGTTTTTGATCACATAGTCGGCATTCACGCTGAAGCGGAAACGCGTATGGCCGTTGTGCTTGGCATCGAGCAGCGGTTCGACGTGGTGAAACTTCGTCACGAAGCGCAGACGTCCTAGCGGCTGTTTCCCCATAAACTCGATATATTCCTTGAGCGATCCGGAAATATGCTCCAGGCCGACGGGATCGGACGTACAGGCCGCTTCGAAACGGGTGATTTCAGGAGCCCGCTCTTCGATGTATGTTTGGGCTTGCGCCAAAATATCATCAGTATTAACATAGACGCGAATATAAGGCTTCGCTCCGAGCGTCGTTTGCAAATAACAGTAATGGCAATGGGCCATACAGCCGGTAGCCACCGGTATGGCGTACTCGGCGGAAGGCTTGGAAGTGTCAAACTTCAGTGTCTTGCGGATCCCGACCACGAGCGTCCGCTTGGCGATCCGATACTTCTCGAGTTCGCTGTCGCCGGGTAAATTCGTAATCCGGTTGTGCGACGTCGTCATCCGAATCGGCAAGCCTTCGCGCGTTGCCCATTCATGGATACGTTGCCCCTTCGGGTACTCCAACGCATCCGGCTCGAAATAAACGAGTTCCGGCACGAATACTTGCGTTTGCCGGATCGGAGGGGCGAGCAGCTCGGTCGACATACATTTCCTCCTTTGGAGTAGTAGACTTGCCTATGGCATTAAGCTTATGATATAGTTAGTAACGCTAATTCGACCTTGTTAGATTGCATCAGGTTCAGCTTTTCGACTCGTGGTAATTTGATGGGTCACATCTCGTCATGGGAATACAGGAGGAACGCGCATGGCAACGCCGAGTATGGAAGATTATTTGGAGAAAATATACAAATTGATCGATGAGAAAGGCTACGCGCGCGTGTCTGACATTGCCGAAGGTCTCGAAGTTCATCCATCTTCAGTAACAAAGATGATTCAGAAGCTGGATAAAGATAACTACTTGATTTATGAGAAATACCGCGGGTTGGTTCTGACGACCAAGGGACAGAAGGTCGGTAAACGGCTTGTCGACCGCCATCAGCTGCTCGAGCAATTTTTGACGACAATCGGCGTTTCGGAGGATAACATATATAAAGATGTGGAAGGGATCGAGCACCATTTAAGCTGGGATTCGATTACGTGCATCGAGGCGCTCGTGGAATATTTCAGGCGGGACACTTCGCGCGGCGAAGATTTGATCAAGCTGAAGACGGAGTTGGAAGAATCGTAACTCGGGCATCTGCCTGTTCGTCATCATTTTAGAAGCTTAGGCCTTCGGGTTTAAGCTTTTTTGTATTTTCGCAACAAAAAGAGCATATGTACAATCCTTTCCCTCATACATAGACTGTGAGACCCACGGTAGCGCTTAATGGGAAGAGGGGATGCCGGTGTGAACATCAATGCGGTTTTCCAGGGCGGAGGCGTCAAAGGTATTGCGTTGGCCGGTGCCGTATCAGCCATCGAGCGGCTAGGCTACGGCATCCACCAGGTGGCGGGGACTTCCTCGGGAGCCATCGTCGCTTCGCTGGTTGCGGCCGGTTATCGGGCGGATGAAATGAGAACTATTATTGAAGGAACGCCGTTTACGGAGTTTTTGCAGCGCGCACCTATATTCAATACCAAAGTGATCGGGCCTTTATCCAGACTTTTTCTCAAAAAAGGACTGTACTCCGGCGAAGCGCTGGAGCATTGGATTTATCAGCTGCTGCTGGCCAAGGGTATTCGGACGTTCGGCGATCTGAAATCGAATCAATTGCGGATTGTCGCTTCGGATATATCCGGGCGGAAGCTGCTCGTACTGCCGGACGACATTGCGCAGTATGGGGTCGATCCGAAGCGGTTTCTCATCGCGAAAGCGGTGCGGATGAGTACGAGTATCCCTTATTTCTTCGATCCCGTTGTGATCCGCAAGAAAACAAATTTGCCTCGCAAGCGAGGAGAGAAGTTTGCGGATCAATTCGTTTACATCGTCGACGGCGGACTGCTTAGCAACTTTCCGTTATGGTTGTTCGACAACGACGACCCAACGAAGGTGGATAGTCTCACGCCGACGATCGGATTTCAGCTGGTAGGCCGCGGCACGGGAAAGCCCAATACGATTTTCGGTCCCGTCTCGATGCTGCGGGCGTTATTCTCGACGATGCTGGATGCGCATGACGACTATTACATTCAAGAGCATAACCGCTTTCGTTCCGTCAAAATTCCGACGCATGGCATTGGTGTCACCGATTTCGATTTGACGCCTGAGCAAAGCGTGGAGCTGTTCGAATCAGGGATGAAATCGACGATGGCTTTCTTCGGGAAGTGGAAGTTTACCGATTATAAGCATCATTACTTGACGCATGTGTGCCGGGTCACGCCCAAGCCGGAAGAACCTCCTCAGAAGAAAAGTTTAACGTAAAATGAGAACAGCCGGCCCTCAAGGCCGGCTGTTCTTATTAATGATATTTCGGAGGTTCGTCATCGTTGCTGTCCTTACTGCCGGGAATGACGCGGAAGTTGGCTTTCTTTCGTTTGCCCCGCTGGAATCGACCGGTCGGCGCCGAGCGATTCGGCCGTTTCCAGGTATTCGGCGGATATCTATACAGGAAGAAGATAACGCCGAATACGAGTACAGGCAGCAGCACGGCTCCCGGATTAGAAAATACGGTGGCCAAGATGCCGATCGCCAGCAAGCCGAAGAGAATGTAAGCTATCGTGTTATTTCGATTTCTCATGTGAGGAGCCCCCTTTACAGAATCGAAGTTATTGATTTTGCATCTGCCGGTCGATTTCCCGCATGCGGTTGAAGGAAGCGATGGACACTTCCACCTGCGAATCGTCAGGTTCTTTCGTAGTCAGCAGCTGCAGCCATAGCCCCGGATACCCGAGATAGCGAAGCACAGGCACTTCTCTTAAGTTGTTCGTAAACCGCAGCGCTTCATACGAAACGCCGATAACGACCGGCAGCAGCACGATCCGCTGCACGATACGTTCGATGAACGAGTTATATTCGAAGAACGAGTAGATCACAACGCCAATCAGCACCGTGAAGACGATAAAGCTGCTGCCGCAGCGATAATGCAGCGTATTGAACTGCTGCACGTTCTTCACGGTCAGCTCGACGCCGGCTTCATAAGCGCTGATCACCTTATGCTCGGCGCCATGGTATTGGAACAATCGTTTGATCATCGGGGTGAGCGATATGGCGTAAATATAGCCGACGAGCAGAACGATTTTGATTAAGCCTTCAATTAAATTGTGGCCGATTTGATTCTCGAACATGTTTCCGAATACCACTTGCTCGACCGCCGTGGGAACGAGGGTAAAGACGAATTTTCCGAACAAGAACGATAAGATTCCGATGAATGCGACGCCGAGGTACATCGATATTTTGGCCGCGACGGATTCTTTCTTTTCTTGCTTCGCGTCGTTATCCTCTTCCGCAAACACTTCAGCGGCAAAATTCAAATGCTGGGCGCCCTTCGCGCTCGCTTCCACGATCCCGACGATACCGCGGATAAAAGGGATTTTTTTGAGCGTTTGCACCCAGGGTATTTCTTTTTTCGGCACTTCCAAATACTGAATGGTCTGGTCTTTACGTCTAACGGCGGTCACATGGACCTTCTGACCGGCAAACATGACACCTTCAATGACGGCTTGTCCGCCGTATATCGCTTGTTGCTGATTGTTCGACACAACGATGCACCTACTTTTTGGAATGAATGGTTAGCGATGAGGATACCGTGTATTTATTGTAACGAATCGGCGCGCATAATGCTACTTGTTTATCGGCCGCAGTTTTGGTCATACTAGGCATGATCGGAAATGGAGGAGGGACGAAGCTTATGCAGCAGGAACAACGTCATGAACAAGCCAAGACAAATAAATGGACGTTCGCGTTCTATATCGGGTTATTTGCCGGCCTGATCTGGGGCGGATTGAAAATCATTGAACATTATTTTCATTTCACCTCGCTGTCGCCCGGATTTTTATTGGAGCCGTTTTTCTTGCATTCCTTTCTGTCCTCCTGGCCGGGATATTTACTCGGTTGGGGCGCCTTTATTGTGATGTCCGTCGCCGCCGCTTTATTGTATGCCCTCATTCTGGCAAAAGCACGAGGCTCCTGGTTTGGTCTCTTTTACGGCGGCGCATGGTGGGCGGCCATCTTTATGTTCATCGGACCGGTTACGGGAATGATGCCGTGGATGATCCGTATGGATTTGAATACGATCTTGACCGACGCTTGCCTGTTCTTGATTTGGGGATTGTTCATCGGATACTCGATTTCCTTCGAATTTACGGATGAGCGAAGCCGCGAGCCCTACCGTAAAAAGCCGGGAACGCCGGAGGCTGTGTAAAAAAAAGTTCTCAAACCGATGAAACATATGGTAAAATAGCAAAGGTTGTGCTGTTTTTCACGGTAAGGAGGACATTCGGTGAAACAAATCTTGTTGTTGAACGGGCCGAATTTGAACATGCTCGGTGTTCGTGAGCCGGGTGTTTACGGAACGCTAACGCTGCAAACAATCGTAGAGAAGCTGGGCAAAGTGGCCGGTGCTTTAGGTGTCGGACTTGAGAGCTTCCAATCGAACCACGAAGGCGAATTGATCGACCGCATACATAGCGCTTACGGCACGAAGGATGGCATTCTTATTAATCCGGGCGCTTTCACCCATTATAGCTACGCGCTGCGCGATGCGATCAGTACGGTAGCGATTCCGACCGTTGAAGTTCATCTCTCGAATATTCATAAAAGGGAATCGTTTCGACACGTTTCGGTGCTGGCTCCGGTCGCTCTCGGACAGATCGCCGGTTTTGGCGCGGACAGCTACGAGCTCGGCTTGCGAGCGCTCGTTCTACATTTTGAACGTTCGGAGGGATAACGATGCAGCAGCAGCGAATAAACCGGCTTCGGTCGATCATGGAACAGCAAGGGCTGCAAGCTTTGCTGATTACGAACGCCACGAACCGGATGTACATGACCGGGTTTACCGGATCGGCCGGCTATGTGCTGATCACAGGCCAGCGGGCGGTGCTGTTAACGGATTTCCGTTACATGACGCAGGCCCCGCAGCAAGCGATAGGCTACGAAGTGGTGGAGCACGCTCCGAACCCGATGGTAACGATTCTGGACATATTGACGGGCGCAGGGCTCCGCAAGCTCGGGTTCGAGCAGCAGGATCTGACTTACGCCTCCTACGTTTCGTACGGCAAAGCACTGAACGGCATCGACCTGGTTCCTACGGATAAGCTCGTCGAAACGCTGCGCTTGATCAAGGACGACACGGAAATCGCAATTATGCAAGCGGCGGCTGATCTGGCGGATCGCACGTTCTCCCATATCTTAGGCTTATTGAAGCCGGGGTTGAAGGAGAAGGACATCGCGCTCGAGATCGAGATGTTCGTACGCAAGCACGGAGCGGCTTCGACTTCGTTCGAAACGATCGTCGCATCGGGCGAACGTTCCGCACTGCCGCACGGTAAAGCAAGCGACCGGGTCATCGGCACCGACGAATTTGTCAAGCTCGATTTCGGCGCGTACTATCAAGGATATTGCTCCGACATTACGCGTACCGTCGTACTCGGTAAGCCTGCGGACAAGCACCGTGAGATCTACGGTATTGTGCTGGAAGCGCAGCTTGAAGCGTTGAGCCGCATTCGTCCGGGCATGACCGGACGGGAAGCGGATGCCGTCGCCCGCGACGTCATCAAGCGGCACGGCTACGGCGATTTCTTCGGACACGGCACCGGCCACGGGCTCGGGATGGAAATTCACGAAGCGCCGCGGCTCTCCGTACAGGGAGATATCGTGCTGGAGCCGGGGATGGTTGTAACGGTCGAGCCTGGCATTTATTTACCCGGCTTCGGCGGAGTACGCATTGAAGACGACATCGTCATTACAGAGAACGGTAACCGCAGGTTGACGCAATCAAGCAAAGACTTGATTGTGATTCCATAAAGCTTACACCTGGTAGCGGCGGTACGCCGTCTGCTCACATTTTTAGGGAGGTTTTTTAAAGTGATTTCAGTTAACGATTTTAAAACAGGCTTAACCATTGAAGTGGACCACGATTTGTTCACGGTTATCGATTTCCAGCACGTAAAACCGGGTAAAGGCGCGGCCTTCGTCCGTTCCAAGCTGAAAAACCTGCGCAACGGCAACACCGTCGAGCGTACATTCCGCGCCGGCGAGAACGTTAGCCGCGCTCATATTGAGAACCGCCAGATGCAGTACCTGTATGCGAGCGGTAAAGAGCATACGTTCATGGACACGGAAACGTTCGACCAAATCAACCTCGATCAAAAGCAAATCGAATGGGAATTGAATTTCCTTAAAGAAAACATGATGATCAACATCTTGAGCTATCAAGGCGAGATCCTGGGGATCAACCTGCCGAACAGCGTCGAGCTGAAAGTCGTCGAAACCGAGCCGGGCATCAAAGGCAACACTGCGCAAGGCGCGACCAAAAACGCCAAAGTCGAAACCGGCCTCAACGTTCAAGTGCCGCTCTTCATTAATGAAGGCGATGTGCTGCTGATCGATACTCGCGAAGGTCAATACATTTCGCGGGCGTAAAGACGTCCTTCCCACGCCTAAAGAACCGTACCCTCTATATCGGGGTACGGTTCTTGGCGTTATTTGGAGCTGTTCATGTACTTGACAACAGGCCATTTTTCTTTGCGCAGTACCTCCATGAATTCAGGTCCAACATGCAAGGTATCCTGTACAAGCTCGTGCGGGGTTAGCGCCATCCACTGGTTCAAGGAAATATCGGCGAAGCGGTCGCTCTTGAACATCTCTAGAAACCAGAGCGTCCGGTCGCCGGTATTTTGAATGTAATGCCCGCAGGCAAACGGCACGTAGCCGACGTCTCCGGCTCTGTAGTTGAAGGTGCGGGCCGTGCCGTCGGCCGCGAATACCGTCATTCGTCCCTTGCCCGATAGATAATATTGCCATTCGTCGTTGTTCGGGTGCCAGTGCATCTCTCGCATCCCGCCCGGCTCGATTTCCACCAGCGCTCCGGCAATGGTAATCGAGATGGGGAAGTTGGAGGAATCTACGATACGCACCGTACCGCCGGGAGTGCGAATCGGTTCCTGAGCGAGCAGCCGGTGTTTGAAGCTTTTCGGCACAGTGCCGTACGGATCCGCGACCTTTTGGGTTTCAAGCGCACCGGGCACCTTGCTCTGAAACAAATATCGCTGCTTCGACGGGATATGGGAAAAGGCGCTTTCCGGCACGCCGAAGTTCGCAGCCAGTACGTCCTTCGGCGTGTGAGCGAACCAGTCGGAGATGGTGAAGGTATCATTCTCGGAAAAACGGCCGTCGTCGAAGACCAGCAGAAACTCGCAGCCTTCCTCCAAGCCTTGAATCGAATGCGGGATGCCGGGTGGAAAATACCACAGGTCGCCTACGCCCATATCATCGATAAAGTTTCGCCCGTCCTGATCAACTGCAGTAATGCGCGCCCGGCCGCTGATCATGAAAGCCCACTCCGCTTGTTTGTGCCAGTGCAACTCCCGTACGCCGCCCGGCGTCAGCCGCATATTCACACCGGAAAGCGTAGTCGCGACCGGCAGCTCTCTTACCGTCACCTCCCGCGCCCAGCCGCCGTGCTCTAAGCGCATATGGGTGTCGGAGAATGAAAACTTCAGATTGGGGACCGTACCGGAGTCAGTAGCCGGTGGAACCAACATATCGGGATTCTCAAGATCCCGCATGACGTCACGCGGACCGGTATCGGTTGCGCCTGCACCGTCATCCCTTATGGGCTGCGGTATATGCAGCGGCGCTGCATGATCCGGAGGAAGTCTATCCATCAAACATGCTCCTTTGTATTTTAATAAAAAAATGAGGGTCATCATTTATTTTATTAGTTTATGAAGCATATCCGCGTGTATGCCAGTTGACCTTGTGCGGCAAACCAATCCATGTCTGTCCTGCAGGCTACAGCAGCGGAGCAAGCAGGCGCGCCGCTTGCTCCAGCGTTCGGCGCGGAAGGGAACGCTGAACAAAATCTTCGATGCGCAGCTGTACGGAATCAAGGAGATCGCGCTCGAATTGCTCGGTAAGTTCACGCGCCACGCCGACACTGTACAAGATTTCGCATACCTCGTAATCAAGGCGGAAACTTCTCAGATCATAATTGGCGGCGCCGACTTCGGCAATTTCGCCATCGATGATCATCACCTTCGCGTGCAGCATCCCTTTGTCGTATTGGTAAATATGAACCCCGGCTTCCAACAATTCTCCGTAGTAAGTGAGGCTTGCAAGATCAACGATTTTTTGATCCGATTGGCGGGGAACCAGCATTCTTACCCGTACTCCACGCGCCGCGGCTGTCTTGATGGCCATCATAATATCTGCATCGGGCACAAAATAGGGGGTTGTGATATCAAGTGTCCGGTCCGCTTGGGTCAGACAAATGAAGTACGCTTCCCGGATAACTGGAGTAGGAATTCCGGGGTTGCCTTCCAGCGTCTGCACGTAAGCTTCATGCAGCGCTTCTTTCTGCTGACCGGTGTCAGTACCGCTGCCAGCTGTGGTGCCCGGTTCGACGCTCCATTCGGTCAACCAGCCGGAAATTGCGGCCCTGCCGGAAGGGTCGATATTTTTCGAAAATGGACTTGGCTGCTGAATGGGCTTACGTGTAGGCGCAATGTTGGCGTTCGAACGTGTCTTCGTCCGGCTCTGTTCCGGAGAAGCGATCCCCCAGTGGGAATCGAAAACGGCCAGTAAGTCCACGGCAGCCTCACCTGCGATGAACAGATGGGTGTCGCGCCAGAACCCTACGTTTGGCTTCAACCCGGTATACTCATACCCGACATTGATACCGCCTGTAAAGGCTTCCGCTCCGTCAATGACAACGATCTTGCAATGATCCCGGTAATTCCAATTGGACAGTACCCATGGGAAGCGCATCGGAAAAAACGTGCGGCACTCAATCCCCGCATCCATCATTCGAAGGATTTGAGCCCGCGGAAATTTCCGGCTTCCCCAACCGTCTCGAATAAAGCGGACCCGCACGCCGGCTGCGGACCGTTCGATCAGCAGGTCGGTGATGCGCCTGCCTATCTGATCATCGCGGTATATGAAATACTCGATATCAATTGTTCTTTGTACGTTCTGTAAGGATTCGATAAGTTTCTCATAGGTTTCGATGCCGTTAATCAGCACCTGAACACGGCCGGTCCGAAGCCCATGCACGGTCAAATGGCGTAAAGCATGGGCGATAGCCGAGGCTGAGCGGCTAAATGAACCAGGCAGCGTGTCCGTCTCATTATGCGGAGAGGTCAGTCTTTCTCCACGTATACGCACAGGATTGGATGTGCAGAGATACAGTCCAAATCCGATGACAGGTATAATAAGACTGATGGTTAGCCAGAACAAAGCCTTGGCCGGCTTGCGTGCTTCGCGTACCGCAACGATTAACATCAAGAGTGTATTTATGAGATACAGCCCCAAAATAAACACCAAGCGAATCCCTCCTTTATCTATATAAGCTGTGCGAATTGCAATGAGTATATACAAAATTTACTGCGGCAGACCGTCTCTCCAAGGTACTAGAACAATATAGTACTATCCAACAAGGAAAAACGCTTTAAAATAGGGGATAAGCAAATAAGTTGAAGTTCGCATGCTTCAAAAGTAAACGCGAGGGATGAGTTCACTTGGAAACTATGGAACGCTTATCCACTTTAAAAAAGCATGAAACTGACTGTTACAGCATCTGCTATTATCTCTTACAATGTGAACAGACAGCTTTGGAAGCAGCCCAAAAGGCGCTGTGCAACCTGATAAAGTGCGATTTATTTTTTGTTGCCGATGCCCATACGGTACGTGAGCTGCTTCGCAAAGAGTCCATCCAATCCTCCCTTCAAATAAAAAAGAACACTCATCTGACCTAGCCGAAAACAAAAAAGTCCTTGAAGATGAACCCGAGCGATGAATGTCGCTCGGGTTTTTCGTTTCATACGATTCATATGAATACGGCGGAAAATTGACTCTTGAATCCGCATAATTGTCTGCATATTGTAAATCGAAAATTGTTTATGATTAGTTCATAAGAAAAACCAAGGAGTGATGGGGGAAAAGCGGTAGCGGGTTGAATCCCAACAAAATGAAAGCGTTTAACTAAAGGAGGCATGTGAAAATGGCAATTAACAAGCTCAAGCCAGAAGCGCATTCGGAGATTGAAGATCTGCTTGCCAGAGCGGAAGCGATCGGCAAGCTTGCCGAAGCCGAGGCCGTAGAAGCCGACAAGAATGCACGATTCTCCGAACGAGTGGCCCAAGCCATCGAGGAGGCCGGGTTCCACAAGCTGATGCGTCCCAAAAAATACGGCGGACTGCAGGTAGACTTGGGGACGTACGTTGACATCGTCCGCACGGTGGCAAGGCACAGCGTAGCTGCTGGTTGGCTCGTCTATTTCTACTCCATGCACGAATTGTGGGTGGCTTATCTGCCAACGAAGGGCAGCGACGAAATATTCGAGAAGGGCGGACTGCTCGCCGACGTTGTCGCTCCGATCGGCCGTGTGGAGAAGGAGGGGGACGGTTATCGTCTCTACGGGCATTGGAATTTCTGCAGCGGAGTTCTGTGGAGCGATTGGGTCGGGCTTGGCGCTCTCGTGGAGCTGCCGGACGGTCAAGGCCCTGAATATTGCTTGATGGCGGTGCCGAAGTCCGACTTCAAGATCGTGGAAAACTGGGATACGATCGGACTTCGCGCTTCGGGAAGCAACGGAGTAGTCGTAGACGGCGCCTTTGTGCCGCTGCATCGGGTCTTCCCTGCAGGTCGCGCGCTGGCCACGGGGCTGCCTGCGGGAAAAGACTACGACCCGAACGATCCCGTTTACCGCATGCCGTTCATGCCCCTCTTCCTGCTAGGTTTTCTTCCAGTCGTATTGGGTGGCGTCGATAAAATCGTGTCGTTGTTCCAGGAGCGCACGGAGAAACGCGTCCGCGTGTTCAAAATGGGGGCCAAGGAAAAGGAAGCTGCCAGCAGCCAGCGCGTGATGGCCGAGATGAAAATACAGCTTCATGCGTTGGAAGGCGTCGTTAACTGTTATGTCGACCAGCTGAATGAATGGCAGCAGGAAGGTAAAATCGCCGTAAGCGACGAGGAACGTGAGCGGTTGTTCGCCATGCGGGGTTATGTTGCGAGATCTTCGGCCGAACTTGCTTTGAAAGCGCTGTTAACGCTTGGCGGCACTTCCATCTTTAAAGGAGACCCAGTGGAATTGGTTGTGCGGGATCTTATCGCGGCGGCATCTCACCCGAACCAATTGTACGAGGATTCCATGGCCGCTTACGGACGGACGATGTTCGGTATGCCGGGCGACCCGGTATGGTAAGAAGCGGTAATGACCTTCCGCGATAAGGGGGTGGTGTGCCGGACGCATTCCACGTGGTTCAATCCTAATGTTAAGGAAGTTAGCGAAATCCTCAATACGACAAAGAAAAAATCAGGGAGGGTATCAAAATGGAAAAAGAACCGATTTTTGATGTGGCTCAGCTTGCACACGTAGAGATTTATTCCCCGAAACCGGATGAAACGTTGTGGTTTTTTAAAGAGCTGTTAGGCATGGAGGAGACCGGCAGAAGAGGACAGTCCGTATATCTGAGAGGGTATGAAGATTTCTACCACCATACACTGAAGGTGACGGAAGCGAAGGAAGCGGGATTGGGTCACGTCGCTTGGCGTACGTCTTCCAAGCAGGCTCTGGAACGTCGTGTCAACGCCGTGAAGGAGACCGGTCTTGGCAAAGGATGGTTTGACGACGAAGACGGTCACGGGGCTGCGTATCAGTTCACGACCCCGGACGGACATAAGATGGAACTGCTGTGGGAGGTCGAATACTACCAGGCGCCGGAAGAGAAGAAGACCCCCTTGTTGAACCGTCCGCAGAAGCGTCCGACGCGCGGAGTTCCGGTTCGCCGACTGGATCATGTAAACTTGATGGCAAGCGAAATGAAGCCCAATGTCGACTTTATGATGAATCAGCTTGGCTTTAATCTGCGTGAGCACGTTAGATTAAATAATGGAACGGATGCAGCGGCATGGCTTAGCGTAAGTCCGCTCGTTCATGAGATTGCGATGATGGGCGATCCGCTGGGCGGGAAGGCCCGCATGCATCACATTTGCTACTGGTATGGATATCCGCAGCACCTGTCGGACATTTCCGATATTTTCACAGAGAACGGTATTAAATTTGACGCAGGCCCAGGCAAGCATGGGATTAGCCAAGCCAACTTCTTGTACGTATTCGAGCCGGGAGGCAACCGCGTCGAGTTGTTTGGAGATGCAGGGTATTTGATTTTTGATCCGGCCTGGAAGCCGGTTACCTGGAAGGAAGAGGATCTTGAGAAAGGCATCATCTGGTATGGTTCTCCGCTGCCTCAAGAATTCTTTATGTACGGCACCCCGGTTATCGATCATAAAAAGGCTGCCAATATAGGCTAATCGTCCGATTCATGCTAAAGAGCATTACAGATCTCAGCGCTGCCAGGCTGAAATAGGTAATGCTTTTTGGCTTGCCTGCTTTTTTCGTACGATTCGTACGAAAAAAATACGGTTTTTGTTCCTATAACGGTTCAAATATTTGTATTGTTAGTTTCAATAATTAGGTATAATAGGATTAAGCGGAATTTTATGACATCACTTTTGAATGCGCTTACATCATATCGTGTTTGTCATGTCCGACCGTTATGATGTGCAGCGGCAAGTTCTCTCCCAAGCCATAAGTGTACAGTCTCTTCTGATGCTACGTTGGATGATCTGGATTTAATAATCTTACTTAGGGAGCGGAGTTATGAAAGCTGCGGATTTAAAGTTATCTCAATTTTACAAAACTGCTTTCGGGACGGAAGATTCCCAGTTTGAAAAAATGATTACGATTCCTACCTCGGCGTTAGGCACCTTGCGCAAAGAACTGATTGAAACATTGGGTCCTGAACAAACGAAAGGATTCCTGCTTCGTCACGGCTGGCATTGCGGGGTCAGCGACGCTTTAAAAATGAAAAAATTGGATTGGGACAACAATGAAGAGGCTCTGTACGCCGGACCCAAGATGCATATTTTACACGGTCATTTGGAAGAAGTCATTATATTGCAAAACGATTTCGACTTTGATGAGAAAACGATCCATATGGAAGCGATCTGGAGAAACTCTTACGAAGCCAAAGAACACCTGAAGCTTTTCGGTAAAAGCGATCATGCCGTTTGTCATACGTTAGTCGGCTATGCCAGCGGATACCTCTCCACCATTATCGGGGAGAAAGTAATCGTCATTGAACAAGGCTGTCATGCGATGGGCGACGAGTGTTGTTATTCGGTATGCAAGACCGTCAGGAAGTGGAACGGCGAAGTCGACGATATTTTAAAATATTATGAACCGAACAGCCTGATCAACGAACTGAATCAAACGTTCGAGAAGCTGAAGATCGAGAGAGACAACTTAAATAAATCGTATCAGGTTCATACCCGGTTAATGAACGAGGTGCTGCGTGAGAACGACTTATCCTCAATCGCGGGCGTGTTGTCTCAAACCGCGGGTCTTCCGGTCATGATTGAAGATACGCAGCAAA
The DNA here is from genome assembly GCF_055379675.1 of Paenibacillus sp. JCM 9796. NCBI lineage: Bacteria > Bacillati > Bacillota > Bacilli > Caryophanales > Paenibacillaceae > Paenibacillus > Paenibacillus sp. JCM 9796. The sequence continues at coordinate 474,473 of NZ_AP043723.1, read as the reverse complement.
AAATACTCGCCGTCTCGGGGATATCCGAGGAGGAAGCGAAGCAGCGTCAAATTCATGACTTGAAAGTCGTTACAAAAACCGAGCTTATGAAAGCGCCCGCAGGCCATAATTTAGTAACTCCAATCTTTTTCCAGCGTAAAATTGCCGGCTATTGCTCCTTTCTATATAATGTGGAACAACCGCAGGAAGTCGATTCGATGATATTGGAACGTGCCGCATTAGCTTGTTCCACCTATATGCTAAACGAACACACGAGGTTTTCCGCCGAGCAGAGGATGAGAGGCAGTTTTTTGGAGGATGTGCTTGCCAGACAAATTTGTACGGAAGAATTGATGAGACGGGCCCACTATCTCGGATTTGACTTAAAACCCCCTCACTTTATGGTAGCCATCCATTCCGAAACGATCAAGAAGACGCTGAACAAAGATCTTAGCGTCATTGACGATGTGGTTAATTCGCTGTCCATCTTCTGCAAGGATCGCCAGATTAATGCGCTCACCGGACAAAAATCGGGAATCATTATCATGCTTCTATCCGGAGGCGATTTATCGAAGATCAGTGTTTTCAAAAAAGAAGTATGCCGGAAAATAGCCGATTTCTTGTCACGCAAATATCCAAACGATGATTTTAAATTAGGAGTAAGCTCCACGGCCCAGCTCATGGAGGATATCACGCAGCTTCACGAAGAAAGCGTAGCCTCTTTAAAGATCATGAACCGCAATTCCAACATCGTGCACTTCGACTCGCTTGGAATCGAGGGCGTGCTGTTCCAGGCGAAAAATGCGGATACGATCGAAAAATTCGTTTATAAGAAATTAGGAAATTTAATCCGGGAAGATAAAAATAAAGACATGGAATTAACGAAAACGTTATTTCACTATTTGAACAACGGATGCAATGTCCACAAAACGGCCAGGGTGATGAATTTCTCCATCAGCGGCTTGCGCTACCGGTTACAGCGCGTCAATGAAATTTTGCAATCGGACATTAATCGGCCGAACGTGACGTATCAGATCTATTTGGCGCTTCACTCGTTGATTGCTCTGGGCGAGCTGGACATCGACGTTGAAGTGGAAGAGGGATCCGAACTATAACACGATTCGTACGAAGATTGTTCATTAAATCATCTCAAGTTGCGACGGTACCGTTGTAGGATAAGAACCCGCATTGTCCTATGATGATTACAATACTGACAAGGGAGTTGAACACGCATGGACGATCGCACATTTCGTAATGCCATGGGTAAATTCGTAACAGGAGTTACGGTCATCACGACGGGCGCGGGGGAAGAAGTGCACGGTATGACAGCGAATGCATTCTTGTCCGTTTCTCTAAACCCCAGACTCGTTCTGATCTCGATTGGGGAGAAAGCCAAAATGCTGGACAAAATCAAGGAATCCGGCCGGTATGCCGTAAGCTTCCTGGCAGCGGACCAGCAGGAAACCTCCATGTTGTTTGCGGGACAAATCAAAGACGGACGTACGTTGGATTTTGAATGGTTTGACCGAATGCCGGTCATTAAAGGCGCTTTGGGGCATTTGACCTGCCGTGTCGTTTCGGAGCATGTCGTCGGCGATCATACGTTGTTTGTAGGGGAAGTCTCCGATATTCAGTTGAATGAGGGAGAACCGCTTATTTACTTTCAGGGCAAGTACCGGGAGCTTGCATCCATCAACGAACAAAGGCTTTCGTCCTGAGGAAATTTCCATTGAAAACGGTGGAGCTCACTTCCTGTCAACCGCCTTCCCGCCAAGGCAAAGAGCCGTCGGTCATGGCGTTAGGCTTTTTTGACGGTGTGCATATCGGTCATCAGCGCGTAATTCAAACGGCGAAGCAAATTGCCACAGAGAAGAGACTGAAGCTTTCGGTCATGTCTTTCTTCCCTCATCCGAAAGAGGTTTTGGAAGGCAAGACGGTTTCCTATTTAACGCCGGCAAATGTAAAAGAGAGCATTTTTGGTTCGATGGGCGTCGATACGCTCTACCTTGTCAAATTCGATCTCGCTTTGGCGAAGATGAGCCAGGCCGAATTTATCCGGAACTATGTTGTAGCGGCGGGAGCCGAGCACGTCGTTGCAGGTTTCGATTTTACTTACGGCTACCGGGGCAGCGGAAACATGCAGACCATCGCTCAAGATGGTAAAGGCTGCTTCGAAGTGACGGAAATACCGAAAGCGGAATTGTTCGGTCAAAAAATCAGTTCGACGCTTATTCGGGAGTCGCTTCTTCAAGGAAACGTCCAGCTTGTCACAGCTTGCTTGGGTAAATATTATGAGACGGCAGGTCGGATTAGCGAAGTACGGACGGTAGGACAACGGGGACAGGTTATCGTTCAAGTGGTCACGATGCCCTATTTTACACTCCCCGCTAGCGGCTTGTATGAAGTGCTCGCCGAAATCGGGGGTGCAGTCAGTCACGGCATTGCCCGCAGGAAAGAAGGGTCGGACGTTATTGAATTAAAGCTGAAGCCTGTGCAGGATATCGTTTGTCACAGTCCCGTTTCGTTGAAATGGGTGAAGCCCGTTTCCGAGTTCATTTTTCGCCGGACGCTTCGGATGAAGAAGCTGGAGAAGGGTCGGCCCGGCGGTTATTCCGGCGATGGTTTTGCAAGCGATTACAACGCGGATGCCGATTTTCCGGGTGACCGGGTTCGGTAACTTGCAACAAACTTTAGGGAGGAAGGATATGACCAGTCCGTTCGCATATACGATTCATACCCCGGCATCCATGAAACCGGGAATCACCTATCCAGTAGTCTTTGCCCTGCACGGCATCGGTTATACGGAGAAAGACATGATATCCGTCATCGAGGAGTTGAATGAAAAGCTCATTGTAATCGGTGTCAGGGGACAGCGCCCCTATGAGAACGGGTATGCCTATTATTATCTGAAAGGCTACGGAAACCCCGAACGCGAGCAGTTTGACGAAAGCGTGGGCATGCTGGATCGTTTCATCGACTATGCGGCGAACCGGTACCCGATCGACCGGGAACGCATGTATTTGCTCGGCTTTAGTCAAGGCGCGATCTTGAGCCTGACCTTGGCATTGCGGCTTGGAAAAAAAATAAAGGGCGTCCTTGCCATGAACGGCTACATCCCATCCTTCGTGAAAGAAGAGTACCCGATTCAATCGACGGATCATCTGTCCGTATTCCTGTCGGACGGCCAGGACGATCCTATCTTCCCCCCTCATATCGGGGAGGAAAGCTATCAATATCTCAAAGAGAGAGTCGGTTCTATTCGGTACCAAACGTACGCCGCCGCGCACGAAATTTCAGACGCGAACCGGGAAGACGCGGTCGCGTGGATACGGATGGAGGTTACCCGTTGAAATGGAGCATTCTCGGCGAGGCGGGCGCGTACGTTTACAAACTAATGCGGGATCGGGGGTACAGGACATGCGGAAAGTGAAAGCGGCCATATTAGGCTCTGGAAATATCGGTACGGATTTGTTGATTAAGCTTGCGAGGTCACCGTTCTTGGAGCTAACCGCGATGATCGGGATCGACCCTTTGTCAGACGGACTAACGAGGGCGAGAAATTTAGGTTACGCCACGTTCGACGGAGGTTTGAAGTCATTTTTGGATGAGGCTCCCGACCTGGCGGATATTGTGTTTGATGCCACCTCGGCCAAAGCGCATATTCGTCACGCGAAAATGCTCAAAGAAAAAGGCAAGATGGCCATCGATTTAACGCCGGCCGCCGTGGGACCTTATGTGGTCCCGTCCGTCAATTTGGGAGAGCATCTGGATGCAGACAATATTAATTTGATCACGTGCGGGGGACAAGCGACCATTCCGATCATCCATGCCATCCATAAAGTTGCGCCGGTGAGCTATGGGGAAATTGTGGCTACTATCGCATCCAAAAGCGCGGGACCGGGCACAAGGGCGAATATCGACGAATTTACGGAGACGACCTCTCACGGGATCGTACAAATCGGCGGAGCGAAGATAGGCAAAGCCATCATTATTTTAAACCCTGCTGAACCGCCGATCATGATGAGGGACACCGTATATGCGCTGGTGGAAGGTCAAGTGGACGAAGCCGCAATAACGGCCTCCATTCAGGAAACGGTGGCCTCCATTCAGTCCTATGTGCCCGGATACCGGCTTCGCACCGAGCCGATCTTTGACGACAACAAAGTTACCGTATTCATTGAGGTCGAAGGGGCGGGCGATTATTTGCCCAAGTACTCCGGAAATCTCGACATTATGACGGCTGCGGCCGTGAAGGTTGCGGAAGAATTTGCGAAGAGCCGATCTTCCCGATCCGCCGTGTAACGGACAAGAAAGGGGAGAACGACATTGAAACCCGTTCAAAAGTTAACGATAACGGAGGTCGCGCTTCGTGACGGAAGCCACGCCATCAATCATCAGTATACGCTGGAACAAGTCATAAGCGTGGCCAAGGCGTTGGATGATGCGAATGTTCCATATATTGAAGTTTCACACGGGGATGGACTTGCAGGCTCATCTCTGCAGTATGGATTGTCGCGGACGAATGAAATGGAGTTAATCGAAGCCGCCGTATCCGTATGCGCCACATCCCAAATCGGGGTGCTCCTGCTCCCGGGCGTAGGAACGATTCAACAATTAAATGAAGCCGCGAAGTTGGGCGTCGGCATGGCTCGCATTGCTACGCACGTGACGGAAGCGGATATTTCCGCACAGCACATCGCCAGGTCCAAGGAGCTGGGTCTTGTTACCGTCGGTTTTTTGATGATGTCGCATATGGCGCCGGTCGAAACGTTAGTGGAGCAAGCGAAATTGATGGAAAGTTACGGTGCGGATACCGTGTATGTGGTCGATTCCGCGGGCGCGCTGCTGCCGTTTCAGGTGGAGGAAAGAATTCGCGCGCTCAAGCAATCGCTTTCCGCTCATATCGGGTTTCACGGCCACAACAATTTATCGCTGGCCATGGCCAACACGCTTGCAGCCATTCAGGAAGGCGCGACCTGGATCGACGGAAGCGTACGCTGTCTCGGCGCGGGGGCCGGCAATACGCAAACGGAGGTATTGGTCGCGGTGCTGGAGAAGCTGGGCATTGAGACCGGTGTGGATGTGTATAAGCTCATGGATTTAGCCGAAGAGATTGTCGCTCCGATTTTACAAAAACCGCAGGAAATTACGAAGGGAAGCCTGGTGCTCGGTTATGCAGGCGTATATTCGAGCTTCCTCCTCCACGCGCAGCGAGCCGCCTTGAAATTCGGGCTTGATGCCAGGGACATTCTGATCGAATTGGGAAGAAGGAAAGCGGTCGGCGGTCAGGAGGATATGATTATGAACGTTGCCGCCGAACTTGCAAAGTCGAACTATCCACTATCCTCGGTTTAGGGGGAGAGCCATGTACTCAAGCGCCTATCAAGAGCCGATCTACGGATACATATTCGACTATATGGTCGTAGACGGGGACGTGCTGCGCATCGATGAGTTGATTCATCCGAAAGTGGAAGCGGAAATTGCGTTTATTCTCGCCCAGGATCTTCAAGGCCCCGGAATTACGGGCGGAATGACCGGCGCTCATCGAATTGCGTACGGCGATACGGTGACGGTGATCTGGGACCGGCTCGGGACGATCCAATTCCGCGTGCAATAATGCAGGTAAGGATATGAAAATAGAGGAGGAAATCAGATGTCAGAACAAGGGTATTTCGAAAAAATCGGAGGTCATCAAGTTTATTTCCACGAGGGTGGAGAAGGGGAGCCGCTGCTCTTGATCCATGGTTCCGGACCGGGAGTATCGGCTTGGGCCAATTGGCGCCCCGTCTATCCCATCCTGTCCAAGAAGCACCGGTTATACGCGCCCGATCTGATCGGCTTCGGCTCGTCGGATAAGCCGAAATCGATTCAATACGGCGTGGACGTTTGGGTCGAGCAGATGATCGCCTTTATCGAAACGAAGAAGCTCGGTCCCCTATCGATTGTCGGCAATTCGTTGGGCGGAGGCATCGCCTTGCATCTCGCCTACCGCCGGCCGGATCTGGTTAAAAAACTGGTGTTAATGGGAAGCGCAGGCATTCAATTTCAATTGACGGAAGGTCTGGACCAGGTTTGGGGATATACCCCGAGCCTTGAAACGATGAAAAAGCTCATTCATTTGTTTTCTTACGACAAACGTTTTGCCGAAAATGACGATTTGGTTCAGATGCGGTACAAGTCCACGTTAAATGAAGAAAACCAGGCTGCTTTCGCCTCCATGTTCCCTGCCCCGAGGCAGCGTCATGTCAACGCTCTGGCTTTAAGCGAGGAGCAGCTAAGGAGCATCGAGGTCCCGGTTCTGCTGTTTCACGGCCGCGAGGATCAGATCATTCCGATTGAGGAGACGAGCTGGCGGCTGTCTCAACTGCTGCCGAATGCGGAGCTCCATACGTTCTCGAATTGCGGCCATTGGACGCAAATTGAAAAAACGGAATCCTTTTGCAAATTGATTGATTATTTTTTGGACACGTAAAGCAGAACCGCGGTTCTAACCCCTGTAAGCGAACATGGAAAAACGACTTAGCCGAAAGCTGGCGTCTGGATGTTATCAGGCGTCAGTTTTTTTGAGTTTAACTTTCCGAAGATCGACACAATAGCATCACGTGTATGCCAAGCAGTGGGCGAAATGGTATAATATGCAAGTAGATCGATCATCCAGAAGGAGGACGGTATGAACGGGATTCCGAGGCAATTGAGAGAAAGACGGCGGTCAACTTCCGAATCGCGGGTAAGCGGCGCGGGAACAATACTTGGGAATCGGGTGGGGTGCGTATGATAATGGAAGTGGCGACGTTGCAGGTGAAGCCCGGCTTGGCAAGCGAGTTCGAATCAAGCTTTCGTCAAGCGTCGAAAATCATAACCGGCATGAGAGGCTATATTCACCATGAGCTGTATAAATGCCTGGAGACCGACAACAAGTACGTCTTGCTGGTACGCTGGCAAACGCTGAAGGATCATACGGTCAGCTTCCGTCAATCCCCTGAATATGAACAATGGAAAAGCTTGCTGCATCCTTATTACGATCCGTATCCGACGGTTGAACATTACATCGATATCAAGCTTGACCTCTGACAAGGAAATCCGATAACGGTTACAAGGCATCCGTTCTCTCTAACAGGGAAAACGGCTGCCTTTTTTGCATGTCAAAAAATATGAAAAAAATAATTGACAATGATAATCATTATCACTTATTATCGGTGTAGCGCTGTTAGTTTCCGGAAACCTTCGCAATCTGCAAATGTTAGACAACAAGAAATATGGGAAGCGATCATTCCCGCTATTGGAGGGAACCATCTTGAGTTCAGTAATCATTGTTTTTGCCAGCATGACCGGGAACACGGAAGAAATGGCCGAGCTTGTCGCCGATGGCGTAAGGGCTGCGGGAATCGAGCCCGTCTTGAAATCAGTCGTGGACGCGAACGCCTCGGAGCTGGAGAAGTACGACGGCGTCTTGCTGGGTGCATATACGTGGGGAGACGGCGATCTCCCGGACGAGTTTCTTGATTTCTACGAGGAAATGGATGACATTCAACTAGCAGGCCGGAAAGCAGCCGTGTTCGGCTCGGCGGACTCTTCGTACTCTCAGTACGGGGCTGCCGTCGATACGTTGATCGCGAAGCTGAAGGAACAAGGAGCCGATGTCGTTCAGGAAGGCTTGAAGGTCGAGCTAAACCCGTCCGGCGACGAGAAGGAAGTGTGCCGTGCTTTTGGCCGGAAGCTGGCGGAAGCGTTGGCGTAACGATGGATGGAAGAGCGATTCGATACTCATCGGATCGCTCTATTTTTGTTATCCGGCGCTGGTGCAAAATTTTCGACAACTATGTATTTCGCAGAGCGGCGCCCTTATGATATAATTCTATTTTAGTTATGCAAAAGTTTGTGTAGGGAGTGAGCAGCTTGGCTCTGATAGTAATGAAATTCGGCGGAAGCTCGGTTGGGGACGCCGAACGGATGAAACGGGTTGCCGGTCGTATTGTGGAACGGCACCGCGAAGGACACCAATGCGTCGTCGTCGTATCCGCTATGGGCGATACGACGGACGATTTGATCGACCTGACAAAGCAAATTTATACGGGCGCACCGCCGGCGCGGGAGATGGATATGCTCCTGTCCACGGGCGAGCAAGTATCGATCGCGCTTTTGTCGATGGCGATACATAGTTTGGGCGAATCGGCCGTATCCTTTACCGGATGGCAGGCCGGGATGATTACCGAAGACGTACACGGCAAGGCAAGAATCACCGATATGAAGCCGGAACGTGTCCGTAAGGCGCTGGATGCCGGCAAAATCGTCATTGTCGCAGGTTTCCAGGGCATGACCGAGGAAGGCGAAATTACGACGCTTGGCCGCGGAGGCTCCGACACGACGGCAGTGGCGCTCGCAGCAGGGATTCAAGCGGATGTGTGCGAAATTTTCACAGACGTGGACGGCGTTTACTCGACCGACCCGCGGATTGTTAAATGCGCGCGCAAGCTGAACGAAATTTCGTATGACGAAATGCTCGAGCTTGCGAACCTCGGAGCGGCGGTCTTGCATCCGCGCGCGGTGGAATACGCGAAAAATTACAATGTGCAGCTGGTCGTAAGATCCAGCTTCAACCATAATGAAGGCACGAACGTCAAGGAGGAAGCGACAATGGAACAAGGAATCGTAGTACGCGGCATCGCTTACGACAAGAATGTCGCACGCATCAGCATTTTGGGCGTGGAAGAGAAACCGGGGCAGCTGGCGAAGGTGTTCACGGCGCTGGCGCAAGCGCAAATCGATGTGGATATCATCGTACAAAGCGGCGTTGCTCAAGGAGCGGCTGACTTTTCCTTCACCGTATCGCTCTCCGATCTGGAGAAAGCGCTGCAAACGATCGAAGGCATTCGCAGCACCGTCGGCTTCCGCGAAGTGACGTCCGAGAACAACCTGGTGAAGGTTTCGATCGTGGGCGCAGGCATGGTCAGTACGCCGGGCGTCGCCGCCAAAATGTTCGAGACGATCTCCGATCTCGGCATCAGCATCCTGATGGTCAGCACGTCCGAAATTAAGACGTCCTGCGTCATTGAGAACGGCCGCCTGAACGAGGTTGTCCAAGCCCTGCACACGGCTTACGGCCTTGACACCGATACGACCGTATTCGTCGGCGGTCCTTCGGAACGCCGTTAACACCGGCTGCACTAACGGAACTTATCGAATAAGAACGTGAACGCCTTGAGCAAAAAGGCGGTAATCCCGGCGGCCATTAACGGGCCGACCGGGATTCCTTTTAAGAACACGATACCGATAATCGAACCGATTACAAGACCCACAATCATTTGCGGGTCTATTTTTAATAACTCCAATCCTTTGCTGTTCATATAAGTCGCAACGGCTCCCCCCAGCAGGGCGAGTATGCCGGGCCAAGTCGTAAACATCGAGGTGACGTCCTTGATGGATATTTTCTCGCTTGCGAACGGCACAAGAACCCCCATGGTCAAAAACAACAGCCCCAGCTCCAGCCCTCTCCGTTCAATCGTCGGGAGGTATCGCTCCAGACTGATCAGCTTCACAATCAACAGCACGCAAGCGGCCGTCGTAATAATGTGGGACCGGCCCAGCAGTCCGATAATGATAAGCGCAACCAAGAGAATATCCCCGTTCATATGCAGGCCCCTTGTCCGGAAGTGTCTTCATTTATGTGTATGAGCGCAGGGCCTTTTTAGAACAAGCTTGGCGGGGAATCGTTAACTAAGCCTCCAGGCGGCCATGCCGTACCATGGGGGCAAGGTCCAGCACATGGGTTTGGGCACAGTGGACCACATCGTCATGGAAACCGATCTTGGTCAGCCGTTTGCCGTTCGCGCACGTCAGTAGCGCGTCTAATAGCCGGTCCTGCACGTTCCGGTACGCCTGCAGCATGGCTAAACCGAAGTCGTCCACGTAGGCAGGTGCGTTCGGCCCCGTCAAGTTTCCGCGGACCGCTCCTGCCGCATGGAGCCGCAGCAGCTCATCGATCAGCAGACCCGCGCACAAGCCGTCCTCCAGCGCAAAGACATCCTGCGTACCGGCACAAACGATGACGATGTCGCCCGTCAGGTTGGCCGCTTTGCGCGCACAGGCGGCGGCATTCAGCATACAGCCGATCAAAATATGACTCGCTTTCGCCGCCTTCTGAATCGCCCGTGTGCCGTTTGTCGTCGTCATGATGACCGTTTTGCCGGTGACAAGCTCGGAGGTATACTCCAGCGGGGAGTTCCCCAGATCGAAGCCCGGTATTTTTTTGCAAAATCGTTCGCCGCCGAGCAGCTCGTCTTTCCCCTGCATGCTCTTGGCTTGATTGACGGTCTCAACGGGGACGATGGTCCGGCATCCGTTCGCAAGCGCGGTCAGCATCGTGGAGGTCGCGCGCAGCACGTCGATGACGATGACGGTTTTGTGCTGCAGCTCTTCGGTGCGCGCTTCGTTTACGCTGGATATGACATGAATGTGCACGGCCTGTTGTCACTCCTTGCCTAAATTTGGTAATACCAGCTCACCACAGGCGCAGCCTCAACGTTAGCTTCGGCCGCCACCGGCGCAGCATCCGATACGTCAGCCTCCCCGGCCAGCGTATCGGAGCGAAGTCCGCGGCGCAGCGCTTCAAGCGAGAACAGATCGGCCGGCGCGATATTTCCGAGATGAATGCCGCTGCCGAGCCGCTTCAATAAATGAACCTGCTGGTCTTTGTGCGGCGCTTCCCACAACAACAGTTCCGGACTGGGCACCCCGCTGAGCACGAGCTCGATTTCCTCATCCTTACAGCTGCCGTCTTCGTTGTATATCCCTATTCCTTTGCCGGATTCCCGACCTTCGATCGTAATGAGCGCCGCCCCGAGCTCGGAGTCGATCGTCACGGTCTCAACCAGCTCCTCCAGCTCAATAGCGGAGCCCCAGCCTTTCTTCCCGTATTCCGTAATAACCGTCAGCCCCGCATCTACACCGCGCCGAATCAAATCGCTTCTGACCCCGCGCGGAACCTGGATCGTACCGTCGGAAATTTCTATCCCGTTAAAGCCCAGATAGGCAATCATATCAAAGAAATGATCGATGTTTTGTTGGACGATCGCGACTTCGAGGAACGTGCCGCCGGGGTACACGAGAATGTTGTGCGCTTTGGCCATCTCGATTTTTTTCTTCAGCAATGCCGTTTTATAAAGCGGAGAAGTGCCGAAACCGATTTTCAGCATATCCATGTAGTCGCCTGCCGTCTGCAGCAGATCTTCGATCGCATGGAGTCCGAGCCCTTTGTCGATTACCATCGTTTTGCCCGCAATGCGCGGTTTGCTCGTACGCTGACCGGTCGGGTCGCAAAGCTGAAAATGCCATTGCAGCGGTGTTCTAACCTCCATTACTTATCGCCTCGCTGTATAAATAATAAAATTCATGAAACATCGTATGCATTTCCTGCTGGGGTTGTGCCCGGATAGCCTAAAAGCAGACGAGCTTGCATACAGTGATAAGGAAACCAGGGGATGGGGTGAATTCCGTGTCAATGATCAATAAAATTGTGCTCAGCATGGCGACGATCCGCGTATTATCCGGCAGTATCGAAATTTTGGCGGCGCTTCTTATGCTGCGCTTCAACCAAATTGAGAAGGCGCTGCTGGTCAACTCGGGGCTGGCGCTCGTCGGACCGCTCGTGCTGCTGACGACAACTACGATTGGGTTGGTCGGGATGGCCGACAAACTTTCGGCCGGAAAGCTGCTGTGGGTGCTTGCCGGGGTGAGCTGCATTTTTATCGGAATCTTAAAAAAGTAAATCTGTCATAATTCAGTAGATATGGCATACACATGATTGTAAAAGATGGACAGGGAGGCTCAAAGATGCAATCGATATTGCCTTTCTTCTCCGCTCCGCTGCGGCACATTCTAGCAACTCTAGCAACGGGGTTGCCGCCTGGCCGGACGCTTCAGGAAATTCGCATCCGTGAAAATCGGCCGCTGGAGGTCGTCTGGGGACCAGGCCATGCCTTCGTCACCGCGGAAGGTGCGACGTGCTCCCGGACGGAACAAGCTTATCATCCGACCCGTCAAGATTGCGCTTTGCTGCTGGAGCTGTTAACGCAGCACTCCATGTATACGTTCGAGGAGGAGCTCAAGCGCGGTTACATAACGATTCAAGGCGGTCATCGGGTCGGCTTATCCGGCAGAACGGTGGTCGAGCATGGACATGTGAAATACATCAAGGACGTCAGCGGCTTCAACATCCGTCTTGCTCGGGAATGGAAGAACGCGGCCCAACGGGTGCTGCCCTTCCTGCTTGAACCGCGGACCGGACAAGTGCTGCGGACCTTGATCGTATCGCCGCCGCAGCAGGGCAAGACAACGCTGGTGCGCGATATCGCGCGGCAGCTCAGCGAGGGCTTCGCAAGCGGCGAAGGGTCGACGCCGTCCAGAGCGTTCAAAGTCGGCATCGTCGATGAGCGGTCGGAGATCGCCGCCTGCGTGCGGGGCGTTCCGACCTTTGACGTCGGCCCGCGCACCGACGTGCTGGACGGCTGCCCGAAGGCGGAGGGGATGATGATGATGATCCGCTCGATGTCGCCGGAGGTGCTGATCGCCGACGAGATCGGCCGGGCCGAAGATGCGGCGGCCGTACACGAGGCGCTGCACGCCGGGATCGCGGTCATCGCCACCGCACACGGAAGGGACGCCCAGGATGTCAAGGGGCGGCCGATTCTGAAGGAGCTGGTGGCGGACGGCGTCTTCGAACGCTTCGTGGTGCTGTCGCGCGCACCGGCAGCCGACGCTGGCGCGGGAGCTCCGGGTACGGCGGTGTACGACGCCCAGGGCAAGCGGCTGGACGAGCGGCTTGCGCTGCGTGGAGGCGTCAGTCTATGAGACGGGCCGGTAACCTGCACAGGCGGAAGCGGGGAAGCCCGCCATGCTGAAGCTGCTCGGCGCGATGTTGATCTTGCTCGCGGGCACGCTGCTCGGGTTCTTTCAAGCTTCACAGCTGGCGAAGCGGCCCCGTCAAATCGCCGACCTGATCAGGATGCTGCAGCGGCTCGAAACGGAGATCCTGTACGGCTTCACCCCGCTGCCCGAGGCGCTGCGCTGCACGGGGCAAGCTTGCGCGACCGCCGTCGGCGCGTTGTTCGTCCGGATGGCGGCGGAGCTGGGACACACCGCGGGACGACCGGTTCAGCAGCTCTGGGGGGAGACGCTAACCGCCGGTTGGCGCGAGCTGTCGCTGGGCCGGGGGGAGAAGGAGATCATGCAGCAGCTAGGCGCTAAGCTCGGCCTAACCGACCGGGACGATCAAGTGAAGCATTTGCGTCTGGCCGTCAACCAACTGCGCGGAGAAGAGGAGCTGGCCAAAGACGAACAGCAGCGATACGAGCGGATGTGGAAGAGTCTCGGCTTGTTGATGGGGGCGCTCGTCGTCATATTGATGTACTAGCTCCGATTTGGCCAGTGAAGGGATAGGTTCAAGAATGAGGTGCCGCACATGAACGTGGACGTTAATGCGATATTTCAGATCGCCGGCATCGGCATCATTATCGCGATGATTCATACTGTGCTGAAGCAGATGGGTAAAGAGGATATGGCCCACTGGGTCACGGTCATCGGGTTTGTCGTCGTGTTGTTCATGGTCGTCAGTCTGCTCGACAACCTGTTTAAAGAAATCAAGACGATTTTTTTGTTCCAATAGGCGGGTGCGGCCATGGAAATCATTCAAGTGGTGGGACTTGCGCTCATCACGACAGTGCTGGTGCTGATCATCAAAGAGCAGAAGCCGATGTTCGCGTTTTTGCTCACGGCGTTCACGGGTATTACGATCTTTCTGTTCCTCATCGGGAAAATTTCAACCGTGATCAGCGTGCTGGAGGAGCTTGCGAATAAAGCGGAAATTAATACGATTTTTCTGAAAACGATTCTGAAAATTATCGGCATCGCCTACATCGCCGAATTCGGCGCGCAAATCGTGCGGGATGCCGGCCAGGAAGCGGTCGCTTCCAAGATTGAGCTGGCCGGTAAAGTGCTGATCATGGTCATGGCCATTCCGATCGTATCCGTCATCATCGAAACGGTCGTCAAGCTGCTGCCGGCTTAAGCGAGCGTTACCCGAGCAAAACCAACCAGGAGATGAAGCTCATGCTGCTGCCTAATCGTCGCCTTTCGCCGCCAAGAAGCGAGCTGCCGCTGCAGCGCCGCCCTTCCGCCGCCGAGATGAAGCGATGGCTCGTTGTCGTCGCGGTGCTGACGGTGCTCCTGTTGTCGGGAGGCGTCGGGTACGGCTGCTCGGACCTGACCGGCTGCGGAGCGCAGGTACAGGCCGCCACGCCCGCCGATGAGCTGGTGCGCCAGCAGGCGGAACGGCTGCCGCTCGATCAAGTGGAACAGTTTTGGAGCGGCTTGATGAAGCAGTACGGCGGTTATTTTCCCGACAGCAAAGCCCCGACGTTCATGGAGCTGCTGCTCGGCGCCAAAAACTTCAGTATAGACAGCGTGTTCTCCGCCCTGTTTCGCTACTTTTTTCATGAATTGCTGTATAACGGCAAGTTGCTCGTCTCCATCGTCATTCTCACGATTTTCAGCATGCTGCTCGAGACGCTGCAAAGCTCGTTTGAGCGGAACGCGGTCAGTAAAATCGCTTACGCGATTTCGTTTCTCGTCCTGATGATTATGGCGGTGAACAGCTTTAACGTAGCGATCGGTTACGCCAAATCGGCCATATCCGACATGATACACTTCATGATCGCCGTCGTGCCGCTGCTGTTGACCCTGCTGGCGTCGATGGGCAACGCGGTATCCGTAACGGTGCTTCACCCGCTGATCGTGTTTATGGTGCACGCGGTCGGCACGGCCATCTACTTTCTGGTGTTTCCGCTGCTGTTCTTCTCCGCTGTGCTGCACATCGTAAGCTCGTTGTCTGACAAATACAAGGTCACACAGCTGGCGAACTTGCTGCGAACGGTCAGCCTGGGCTGCTTAGGTTTATTCATCACCGTATTTCTGGGTGTCATTTCGGTACAGGGCGCAACCGGAGCCGTGGCGGACGGCGTGACGATCCGTACGGCCAAGTATATCGCAGGCAACTTCGTACCGGTTGTCGGCCGTCTGTTCTCCGACGCTTCGGAGACGGTCATCGGCGCTTCGCTGCTGGTGAAGAACGCCGTCGGTTTGGCCGGCGTCGTCGTCATCTTGGTGCTGTGCGCTTTCCCGGCGCTGAAAATAATGGCGTTAGCCTTCATATATAACATCTCGGCCGCCGTCATGCAGCCGCTCGGCGATAACCCGATGATTACCTGCCTGGAGACCATTGGCAAAAGCATGATGTATGTATTCGCCGCTTTAGCCGTCGTCGGACTGATGTTTTTTCTCGCGATATCGATCATCATCGGCGCCGGCAACGTCTCGGTCATGATGCGCTGATCCGGAGCCCAGCGAAGGAGGGAGAACGCTTGGACTTTTTGAGCGGTTGGCTGAAGTCGGTCGTGCTGGTCATCCTGATCGCCACCTTCGTCGACTTGCTGCTGCCGAATCAATCGATGCAGCGCTATGTGAAGACCGTGATCAGCATGTTCCTGCTCTTGACGCTGCTCCAGCCCCTGCTAAGCCTGCTTCGCTCCGATGCGGCGCTGGACGAACGGCTGGCGGCAGCGCTGTCGCCCGACCTGGCGGCGGTGTCAGGCGGCGAGATGGACTCGCTCACGGCCATCCGGCAGCGCGCCAATGCCCTGCAAGCGAGACAGTTCGAGCAAACGTCGGCGCTCGTTGAGAACCAAGTGGAAGAATTGATGAAACGCAAGATTGAACAATCGGCCGATGTGGACGTACGGAACGTTCAAGTCGTGACGGCGCCCGACGAGACCGGACAGCCGGTGATCCGGATGGTCACGCTGCAGGTGGCGGAGGGGCGTCCGGCCGAACTCCCGAATCAGGCACGGGCGAAGCCGGTCGCTGCGATGGAAACGGTCAAGCCGATCGAACCGGTGGTCCCTGTGGCCGACATTCGAATCTCGGACGGACCGGCTGCATCCGCAGCAAGATCAGTGCCGCAGTCCGCCTCGTTCGGACCCGATAAAGAGCCGCTATCCCCGGCATTGCTGCAAACGAAGACGCAAATTATCCGGATGCTGGAGCAAGATTGGCAGCTGACGCAGGAACAGATCGAACTAACGCTGGAACCGGCCCCGGGGAGGTGAAACGGTGGGAGAAGACAAGAAAGGTTGGTTGTCCTGGTTCAAGGGAGGCCCCGGCGGTCCGAAGCGGATGCAGACGTTTCGCCTGCTGCTGCTGCTTGGGCTCGTCGGAGCGGCGCTGATGATCATGAATTCGTTCATCACGGTGAAGGATGTCGATCCGATCAACGAAGGGCGCGGGTCACCGCCGGATCAGGCCGAAGCCGCGTTCGGCTCCGGAAGCAAGGAGCAAACGGGCTTTCGCGAATATGAAGAAGCGTATCAATCGCAGCTGCGGGACATTTTGACCAAGATCGTGGGGGTCGGCGAGGTTGAGGTGCTGGTCACCATCGACTCGAGCGAAGAGATCCAGGTAGAGCGCAACACGAACGAAACGCAGCAGGTAACGAACGAGAAAGACCAGCATGGGGCAACCCGGCATATCACGAATGTGTCCCGGAACGGCGAAGTGGTGTTATACGAAGTATCCGGGGGCAAGCAGCCGCTGATCGTCAAGACGATTAAACCGAAAATCCGAGGCGTGCTCGTCGTTGCCAAGGGGGCGGAAAATCTTACGGTCAAAAAGATGATCGTCGAAGCGGTGGAGCGTGGACTCGATGTTCCCGCGCACCGGATCTCAATCCTGCCGCGCAAGCAATAAATAAACGTCTTTCAAATACGAACGATGAACTCAAGGAGGAATGAACAAATGAATTCCAGAAGACAAACGATTTGGTTGGTATCGATGCTGAGCTTGATGGTCGTCCTCTCCGCCTACTATTTATTCACGGAAGACGTGAACGAGCTGGAAGTGGCGTCAACCGGGGTTAAAACGAACGAGATCGTCGTGAACACGGGTCAATTGGATGTGAAGCAGCCGGAAGCGGCCGATGCAAAAACGGACGCAGCTCCCGCCGCCGATACGAAAGCGGACGCCGCCAAAACGGATAACGCCAAAGCCGGCGATCCTAAAGAGAGCAGCACGAAAACCGATACGCCTTCCTCCGACACTGCGAAAACGGACGACAAAGCGGCGCAGCCCGTGTCGAATACGGGAACGGACGCTTCGAGCGAAGAAGCTAAAATCTTACAAAAAATGCAAGCGACTGCGACATCCGGCACCGATTTCTTCCTCAGCGCCCAAATGAAGCGCAATGAAGAGCTGACGAAGAAGGTGGAAAGCTTGATGACGATTATCACCGATCCGAAACAAACGGCGGAAGCCGCGGCCAAAGCTCAGGAAGAATACAACAAGATCCAGGATATGGAAGCGAAAGTAACCAGTCTGGAAGATATCCTCGGCGGCGACTTCCCGCAGGTCGTCGTCACGCAAGACGCGAACAAATGGAAAGTTACGGTGCAGTCGAATAAACTGGAACGCAGCCAAGCCGTCAGCATTGTCGATAAAGCCATGCAGGAGCTCGGCGTTCAGGCGGATCAAATTTCCGTCGTCATGAAGCCTTAAATCATCGGTGACAGAGTCCGCTCCCGCGGACTCTTATTTATTTGGAGTAACAGAATGAAGTACAAGTTAAGAGTGCGTGCGTATATCTAACTGATATGGTGCAGGGGGATGGCTAATCCTTTTGAAATGACACATCATGTATCTAATGTTTTTTGGATGGAAGACCATATTTAGTATAAATCATAAACAAATGGTAGATATTGCAAAGGGATCAGGAATTTCGACAGTTGAAAATATGAAGTAGAACCAAGTACTAATAAGTTCTTCCCTTCAAATTATATTGTGATATAATAACAACGTCGTTTGTTTCACATCGCCAGCGGCGAAGATTGCCTTCCATGGATCGCCTGCTGCGCGCCAGATGCCCAAAGGAGTGAATGCACTTGTTTAAGTTAAGCGAAATCAAAGAATTGATCAAGCTTGTGGATCAAAGCTCTTTGCAAGAACTGGAAATTGAAAGCGAAGGCTCGCGCCTTTTCATCCGTAAACCGAATAAAACCGAACAGGTTGTCGTGACCGCGGCTCCGGCCGCTCCTGTGTATGCGCAAGTGCCTGCCCCTCAAGCGGCGGTACAAGCCCCTGCAGCGGAAGCGCCAAGCGCGTCCAAACCGGCGGCAGCCGACTTAGGTCTACATACAATCGTGTCCCCGATGGTCGGCACGTTCTATGCCGCTCCATCGCCGGGCGCCGCTTCGTTCGTATCCAAGGGCAGTGCGGTGAAAGAGAAAACCGTCGTTTGCATCATCGAAGCGATGAAGCTGATGAATGAGATCGAAGCCGAAGTGAAGGGCGAGATCGTAGAAGTGCTCGTGGAGAACGGACAGCTTGTGGAGTACGGGCAGCCGTTGTTCCTGGTGAAACCGGAGTAAGTAGGAGGAGAGCCGCATTGAAGTTTCATAAAATTTTGATTGCCAACCGCGGTGAAATTGCGGTACGCATCATTCGCGCTTGCCGCGAGCTCGGCATTACGTCGGTTGCGGTCTACTCGGAAGCCGACCGCGACGCGCTGCACGTCCGCTTGGCGGACGAGGCCTATTGCATCGGACCCACGCTGTCCAAGGACAGCTATTTGAATTACACGAACATCATGAGCGTGGCGACGCTGACGGAAACCGACGCGATCCATCCGGGCTACGGATTTCTCGCGGAGAACGCCGATTTCGCAGAAATATGCGAAAGCTGCAATATAACGTTCATCGGTCCTTCCCCGGAAGCGATCAGCAAGATGGGCGACAAATCCGTCGCCAAGCAAACGATGAAAGAAGCCGGCGTACCGGTCATTCCGGGCTCCGACGGGTTGGTCGAGGATGTGGAAGAAGCAATTCGTCTCGGCCGGGAAATCGGATACCCGATCATCATTAAAGCGACCGCAGGCGGCGGGGGCAAGGGCATACGTTTAGCCGACAATGAAGAAATGCTCATTCAGCAAATTACGGCCGCCCAGCAGGAAGCGCAGAAGGCGTTCGGCAACGCCGGCGTTTATTTGGAGAAATATTTGACCGGCATGAAGCACGTCGAGATTCAAGTGCTTGCCGATAAACACGGCAACGTTGTCCACTTGGGCGAGCGCGACTGCTCGGTGCAGCGACGCCGCCAGAAGCTCGTCGAGGAAGCGCCATGCCCGATCCTGACGCCGGAAATTCGCGAGGCGATGGGTGAAGCGGCGGTGCGTGCGGCGAAAGCGGTTAACTATTCCGGCGCAGGAACGCTTGAGTTTTTGCTCGGCGCGGACGGCCAATTTTATTTCATGGAAATGAACACCCGGATTCAAGTGGAGCATCCCGTAACGGAGCTTATCACCGGAATCGATATTATAAAAGAAATGATCCGCGTCGCCGAAGGCGAGCCGCTTTCGTTTACGCAGGAAGACGTGAAGATCGACGGTTGGGCGATCGAATGCCGCATTAACGCGGAGGATTCGGAACGCAATTTCATGCCGTCGGCCGGGCAAATCAAGTTTTACTTGCCGCCGGGCGGCTTCGGCGTTCGAGTGGACAGCGCCGCTTATCCGGGCTACACGATTCCGCCGCACTACGATTCGATGATCGCGAAGCTCATCGTCTGGGGCAAAAATCGCGATGAGGCGATCCAGCGAATGAAGCGCGCGCTTGCCGAATTTGCCGTTGAGGGCGTACATACGACAATTCCATTCCACCTGAAGCTTCTGGAGCATAAGAAGTTTTTGGCGGGCGATTTTGACATTAAGTTCCTGGAAGAGCACGACGTGAACGACCCCAACTCGTAATATTGCCGGTTCATTGTCATATTTTTGTCCAAATGGTATAGTATACAATACAGACAAGGGTCGGGCTGGCATCAGAACCAGTCGCTAATTCGGGCAAAAGTGAAGGACTACCGACGATCGTATGTAAATTGTTGTGAATGAAGCCGTTTTTGCCTCAGCAAAAACTTGGAGGAGGACCTAACCATGAGTATAGTTGCTGCCGATTACGAAAAGACCGACATGGGTACGATTCAAATTGCTCCTGAAGTGATTGAGATCATTGCCGGCATGGCGACCATCGAGGTTCCCGGCGTTGCCGGTATGAGCGGCGGTTTCGCCGGCGGGATCGCGGAGCTGCTCGGTCGCAAAAATTTGTCCAAAGGCGTAAAGGTTGAAGTCGGACAGCGCGAAGCGGCGATCGATGTTTCCGTCGTTATCGAATTCGGCACCCGGATCCCGGAGGTGGCGAGCGGCGTGCAGCAGAACGTCAAACACGCGATCGAATCGATGACCGGCTTAAGTGTCGTTCAGGTGAACGTGCATATCCATGACGTTATTTTTAAAGGTGCGGAGAAGCCGCCGGAAGAGCCGGAAACGAACACGCAGCGCGTTAAATAAACGATCATAGTCAGGTTGAACCCCCTTACGTTCACGTCTGGGGGTTTCCTCCATACCTGCGAAAGGAGCCCGATCCCGTGGCCAAAGTACTCGACAAACTGCTGTTGTTTATTTTTAGTATCGTCGTACTCCTTGCATCATTCGTCCTGCTCATTGCGGCATTCGGGCTGATTCCTTTGAACGATGCGCAAAATTTTGTTCATGACGTATACAACGAGATTAACGTCGCCGTTCCTTTCATTATTGTCACGGCGGTCGTTCTGCTGCTCGCCGTTCGCTTTCTGTACTTGTCGGCGCGGCGCGGCAAATCGTCCGTGCCTTCGATCGATCAGCGGACGGAGTTCGGGGATATTCGCATCTCGCTCGATACGGTTGAGAATTTGTCCCTGAAGGCGGCTTCCCGCTCTCGCGGCGTTCGAGACCTGCGTGCCCGTGTCAAAGTGAACCAAGCGGGCCTTGAGATCGTCATTCGGGCGATTGTGGACGGAGAAACCCCGATTCCGGCGTTGACGGAAGAAATGCAGGCGAACGTGAAACGGCATATCGAAGACATCACCGGCATTCCCGTGGCGTTCGTGTCCGTGTTTATCGCGAACATTCAGCAATCGTCCCCCACGTTCAAAAGCCGGGTGGAGTAGAGGGGAGTGTCCCGCATGTGGGTGCAAATCTGGGAGCGGCTTCTCGAACAGCACAGAGGGAAGACCTTCGGCGTCATCGCCGGGGTGGTGCTGGGCATCATTTATTTGATCTTCGGCTTGTTTCATATGTTAATCTTTGTCTTGATCGTATATACTGGATATTACATAGGGAAAAAGTTGGACCGGAACGAGCCGGTGTTTCCCGCAGAAGACACTTGGCGTAGGCTAATGGACAAATGGAGACTGTTCCGCTAAAATCCTTGGGAGACGCCCAAGGATTTTTTGTCGGGCGAAGGATTGTAGCCGGGACAAGCGACCCAA
This sequence comes from Paenibacillus sp. JCM 9796, assembly GCF_055379675.1. NCBI lineage: Bacteria > Bacillati > Bacillota > Bacilli > Caryophanales > Paenibacillaceae > Paenibacillus > Paenibacillus sp. JCM 9796. The sequence goes on along the minus strand of NZ_AP043723.1, from coordinate 453,095 downwards.
CAGGAGGATTTTCATTACATGAGACGAAGACTGGCAAGGGAACTTGCCCTACAAAGCTTATACCAGATGGCCATGAACGAAGTGAGCACAGGCGATGCCGTCGATCACGTCGTGGAGGAAGCGAGAGGCGAGGACGAAGGACAGCTGACGCGGGAGAAGGATCGAATCTCCGAGCAAGACGTCAAGGAGCTGGTCGAAGGGACGCTTAGTCACAAGTCGCAAATCGACCATCTGCTTGTGGACTATTTAAAAGGCTGGCAAATGGACAGGCTGTCGAAGGTGGACCGCGAAATTTTACGCTTGGCCACCTATGAGATGGTGTTCCGCGACGATGTGCCGCCGAAGGTTGTCGTGAACGAAGCGATCGAGATGTCCAAAAATTTCGGAACGGAAGAGTCGGGGAAGTTTGTCAACGGCGTGCTGGGCAAAATGATCAAAGATTTGGATACGCTTCGCGGTCAATCGTCATCGCCAGAAGCTTGATATGATTCGAGCCAACTCAGAGCGAAGCCTTCATCGTAAAGAAAGTTCGGAGAAGACGAAAGGGGAACGTAAGCGATGTCTGCACATGTGATTAACGGTAAGGAGCTCGTCGGCGCCTACCGAACCGAAATTAAAGATCAGGTCGACCGGTTGATCGCCCAAGGGGTGAAGCCCGGTCTTGCCGTCGTCATCGTCGGCGAAGACCCGGCTTCTCACGTCTATGTGCGCAACAAGAACCGCGCATGCGAAGAGGCGGGCATTCACTCTGAAGTGTACAAGCTGCCGGAAGCAACGTCAGAGAGCGAGCTGCTCGCACTGATCGCCAAGCTGAATGCGGATAAGGCGATTCACGGCATCCTGGTGCAATCGCCGCTGCCGAAGCAAATCAACGAAGAACGGGTAGTTGAGGCGATTGCCCCCGAGAAGGACGTCGACTGCTTCCATCCGGTCAACGTCGGCAACCTGATGATCGGTAAGCCGGGACCGGCGCCTTGTACGCCCGCAGGCGTGATCGAGATCTTGAAGAAGGTCGGCGTGGACATCGCCGGTAAGCATGCGGTCGTCATCGGCCGCAGCAACATTGTCGGCAAGCCGATGGGTATTCTGCTGCTTCGCGAGCATGCGACGGTTACCACCTGCCATTCCCGCACGAGCAACCTGGAAGAGATTACGAGCCAAGCGGATATTCTGATTGCCGCTATCGGCAAGCCGAAGGTGATCAAACGCCGGCATGTGAAGCCGGGCGCCGTGGTCATCGACGTAGGTGTGAACCGGCTCGATACGGGCAAGCTGTCCGGAGACGTCGACTTTGACGATGTGGTCGATACGGCAAGCGTGATTACGCCGGTGCCGGGCGTCGTCGGACCGATGACGATCACCATCCTTCTGCGCAATACGCTGGAAGCGGCGCAGCGGGCGGCCGGTTTGCGCGCAGCGCATTAGCCATGAGCGGACGAACGATTTACTCGATCAAGGAGCTTAACCGGGTTATTAAAAATAAATTGGAGGCCGACGACGCGCTGCAAAACGTATGGGTGCGCGGGGAAATCTCCAATTTTACGCATCATTCGAGCGGACACATGTACTTCACGCTGAAGGATGCGGACAGCCGCTTGAAGAGCATCATGTTCGCGTCGTATAACCAGCGTCTCGGGTTCATCCCCAAGGAAGGCACGAAGGTGCTCGCCTGCGGTAATATATCCGTATATGAACGGGACGGGGCTTATCAGTTCTACGTGACGCAGATGCAGCCCGACGGCATCGGCAGCCTGTATCTGGCCTACGAGCAGCTCAAGAAGAAGCTGGAAGCCGAAGGCTTGTTCGCACCGGAACGAAAAAAGCCGATCCCGGCTTTTCCGCGCGCGATCGGGGTCATCACGTCGCCGACCGGTGCTGCGGTGCGCGACATTATCATTACGCTGCAGCGGCGTTATCCGTCCGTGCCGGTGCTGCTCTATCCCGTGCTTGTGCAAGGGAAGCAGGCGGCTCCTTCGATCGTAAGGGCGGTCGAAGAGATGAACCGATTAAACGAAGTGGACGTATTGATCGTCGGACGCGGGGGCGGCTCCTTGGAAGAACTTTGGGCGTTCAACGAAGAAATCGTCGCGCGTGCGATATACGCTTCGGTCCTGCCGGTTATTTCGGCGGTCGGGCACGAGACGGATTTCACGATAGCCGACTTCGTCGCGGATCTGCGGGCGGCTACGCCGACGGCGGCAGCCGAGCTTGCGGTGCCGCATCATCTGGAGCTGGCGCAGCGGATCGCGCATCTGAAGCAGCGGCTGTACGGCGGCTTAACCTCGCGTCTGGAAGGCGGCCGCGAACGATTGAAGCGGCTGCAGCGCTCGCCGTATTTGACGAATCCGCGCCGACAGCTCATGCTGCAGCCGGCGGAGCGACTGGACCGGATGAAAGAGCAGCTCATCTACAAAATGCGCGGCCGGGTCAATAAATCGCAGGAGCGATTGATGCGGTCGGATCGGAAAATCGCGGCTTTTAATCCGAAGGAACAGGTTGTATACTCCCGTAAGCGGCTCGATGCAGCGGACCGGCTGCTCCGGCAATCGATGCAGGCCGCGCTCAAGACGAAGCAGCGGGAGCTGGTGTCGACGCTCCGTCAGCTCGATGCGCTTAGTCCGCTGAAAGTCATGCAGCGCGGTTACAGCCTCGTTTACGACGAGAAGGAGAAGCAGCTGATCAAGTCGGTGCAGCAGGTGCAGCTGGGAGATATTATTAAGCTGCGGCTGGCCGACGGCCGGATTGATTGTCACGTATGGTCCATGGAGGAGAAACGAGATGACGAATCAGGAACAAACAACGCCTAGCTTTGAACAGGCGATGGAGCAGCTGGAACGTATTGTCGCGAAGCTTGAAAGCGGCGACGTTCCGCTCGAGCAAGCGATCGAGCTGTTTCAGGAAGGGATGAAGCTGTCTCAGCTGTGCGGCCAGAAGCTGGAACAGGTGGAACGGAAGATCGAGGTGCTGCTCGAGCAGGAAGGCGGCTTGACGCGGAAGCCTTTCAATCCGGGCGAAGCCGATAAAGGAGAAAGCCGATGAGCGCCGTAAGCAGCATTCGCGATTATATCCAAACACAGGCCCTGCGGGTCGAGCATGAATTGGAGCGCTCCATTCCGCAGGAGTGGAGCATTCCGGCCGCACTGCGAGAATCGATGATGTATTCGCTGATGGCCGGCGGCAAACGGATTCGTCCGATTCTTGTGCTCGCCTCGGCCGAGGCGCTGGGCGGCCGGGCCGAGGACGCGATGCCGGTCGCGCTTGCGGTGGAGATGATCCACACGTATTCACTCATTCATGACGATTTGCCGGCAATGGACAACGACGATTTCCGTCGCGGCAAACCGACCAATCATAAAGTATACGGGGAAGCGATGGCCATTTTGGCCGGAGACGCGCTGCTCACGCACGCGTTCTATACGATCGTTCAAGCAGCCCGGAAGCAAGGCGTAAGCGGCGGCACGATCGCCGATATCGTCGAAGATCTGGCCAGGCTTTCCGGCGCGCCGGGCATGGTCGGCGGACAAGCGGCCGATATGCAGGGCGAACAAGGCGTAACCAAGCTCGAAGAGCTTGATTACATTCATCTGCACAAGACGAGCGATCTGATCGTATTCTCGCTGAAGGCGGGCGCCCGTATCGCGGGCGCTACGGCGGAGCAGCTGGCTGCGCTGGATCGGTTCGGCACATGCATCGGGCTTGCTTTTCAAATTCAGGACGATATTCTGGATCTTGTCGGCGACGAGCAGAAGCTCGGCAAACCGGTGCAAAGCGACGTGAAGCAGCAGAAGGTAACCTATCCGTACTTTATTGGGATCGAAGCTTCGCAAGCGAAGATCGAGCAGCTGACCCGTGAAGCGCGGGATGCGGTAACGGGGGCGGGGATTCCTTATCCGGAACGGCTTTTGCAGCTGGCCGATTATCTCATGAAGAGGGATCATTGAGTCCGGTTCGATTGAGTGGGCTAAAGCGGCTGTGCTATAATGACATCAACATAGAAACACACGACAAATCCACTAAGGAAAGCGGGGGGAACAAGCATGCTGCTCGAACAAATTCAACAGCCAGACGACTTAAAGCGCCTCGCTTTCGAACAACTTGAGCCGTTGGCGGCTGAAATCAGACAGTTTCTTGTCGAGAAGCTTTCGGTTACCGGCGGTCACCTCGCGCCGAATCTTGGGGTTGTCGAGTTAACGTTAGCGCTGCATTACTTGTTTGACAGTCCGAGAGACAAATTTATTTTTGATGTCGGGCATCAGTCTTACGTTCATAAAATTTTAACCGGCCGGATGAATCAATTCGACACTTTGCGTAAATATAAAGGGCTTTGCGGATTTGTGAAACGGTCCGAGAGTGAACATGACGTCTGGGAAGCCGGACACAGCAGCACGTCGTTATCCGCGGCGATGGGTATGGCGGTATCGCGCGACCTGCAAGGGAAATCAAACCGCGTCATCGCTATGATCGGCGACGGCGCCTTAACGGGCGGCATGGCGCTCGAAGCGCTCAATCATATCGGACACGAGCGCCGTAAGCTGATGGTCGTGCTTAACGATAACGAAATGTCGATCGCTCCGAACGTTGGCGCGCTCAGCAACTATTTGGCGCGCATCCGCTCCGACCGTCATTATGTAAAGGCCAAGGAAGAGGTCGAGCAATTGCTCAAGAAAATTCCGGCCATCGGCGGGACGCTTGCCAAGACGGTCGAGCGGTTGAAAGACTCCTTCAAATATTTGGTCGTACCGGGGGTATGGTTCGAAGAGCTCGGATTTACGTATTTCGGTCCGGTGGACGGCCACAATCTGTCTCTGCTGATGGAAACGCTGAAGCAAGCGGATAAGGTGAACGGTCCGGTCGTCGTCCATGTCATCACGCTGAAAGGCAAGGGCTACTCGCCCGCGGAAGCCGATTCGCACAAGTGGCATGGCATCAGTCCTTACAAGATCGAATCCGGTCAGGTCTTGAAGCCGGTCGGTCCGCCGATGTATACGGAAGTGTTCGGCAGTACGCTGATCGAGCTCGCCGCGCAGGATAAGCGCGTCGTAGCCATTACCCCGGCGATGCCGGGCGGCTCCGGGCTGCTCGGGTTTGCCAAGGCCTACCCGGAACGGATGTTCGACGTAGGGATTGCCGAGCAGCACGCGGCGACCTTCTCCGCCGGTTTGGCGTCCGAAGGCTTGAAGCCGGTGTTTGCCGTATACTCCACGTTCCTGCAGCGGGCCTATGACCAGGTTGTACACGATATATGCCGCGCCAACCTGAACGTAACTTTCGCCATAGATCGCGCCGGCTTCGTCGGACCCGACGGCGAAACGCATCAAGGGGTGTATGATATTGCTTACTTGCGCAGCATCCCGAATATGGTCGTGATGATGCCGAAGGATGAGAACGAGCTCCGTCATATGATGAAGACGGCGCTCGATTATGAAGACGGCCCGATCGCATACCGGTATCCGCGCATTAACGGACTGGGCGTACCGCTCGACGAGCAGTTGACGGCGATTCCAATCGGTACATGGGAAACGCTCCGTCATGGGCAGGATGCGGCGATTTTAGCCGTCGGCCCCATGATTCCGATCGCCCTCGAAGCGGCGGAGACGCTGGCGAAGGAAGGCGTACAGGTGCGTGTCGTCAACGCGCGGTTTATCAAGCCGATGGACGAAGCGATGCTGAACCAGCTGGCCAAGGAAGATATCCCGGTCCTTACGCTCGAGGAAGGTGCCGTGATGGGCGGCTTCGGCAGCGGGGTTCTTGAGTATTATTCGCTCCATAACCATTACGGTATGAGGGTGAAGACGATCGGCGTTCCCGATTACTTCGTGGAGCACGGTTCGGTCGGACAACAGCGGGAGGAAGTCGGTTTGACCGCCGAACGTCTCGTGTCCGAATTGACGGCGCTCGTGCCCCGCAAACGACAAAGGGCGTAACGTTCAGAGTAGGAGAGGTTCATGGCATCGGATAAAACGGAAAAGGAACGGCTGGACGTTCTTCTTGTCGAACGCGGACTGTTCGAAACGCGCGAGAAGGCGAAATCCGCCATTATGGCGGGGCTCGTCTCCGTAGCGGGCGAACCGGTCGACAAGGCGGGCACGAAAGTGCCCAAAGCCGCAGCGATTGTCGTCAAGGGCGCGCTGCACCCCTACGTCAGCCGTGGGGGATTGAAGCTGGAGAAGGCGCTCCGCAAGTTCGAGATCGACGTGAGCGGTGTGACGATGCTCGATATCGGGGCGTCGACCGGCGGCTTCACGGACTGCGCCTTGCAGCATGGCGCGGCCTACGTTTACGCCGTCGACGTCGGATACAATCAATTGGATTGGTCGCTGCGTAAGGATCCGCGGGTGTGCGTGATGGAACGCACAAATTTCCGTTTCATGCAGCCCGGGGATCTTCAAGGGCCTCAGCCGACTTTCGCGTCGATCGACGTGTCGTTCATCTCGCTGAAGCTTATATTGCCGGCCCTCCACGGCTTGTTAGCCGACGATGGGACGGTTGTGGCGCTCGTAAAGCCTCAGTTTGAGGCTGGCCGGGAGAAGGTGCCGAAGACGGGCGTCGTCCGCGAGCCGGCCGTACACCGGGAAGTGCTGGAGACGGTGCTGCGCTTCGCCCAGCAGAACGGTTTCGCCCTGCGCGGGTTAACGTTCTCTCCGATCAAGGGCGGCGAAGGGAACATCGAATTTTTAGCTTATTTACAAAAATCCATACAAGGCGTCATCCCGGAGCCGGAGCTGGATGCTCTCATTCGGGCTGTCGTGCAGGAGTCGCAAAGCATGCAGGACTCATCCCAGGGTTGAAGCGGTAATTTCGCTTGGCCTGCGCGTTATTGGAGGACGGACGGCAACGTCTGTCCGACGTAACCGGGATGAGTTTTTTTGCCAATTATAGAGGAGATTGGCGCATTTTCCTCGAATAGTACTACCCGAGGTGATGCCATGCAAAGCGGAGACGGTTTCATTGTGATTCTCCTCATCGTCGTGCTCATTTTCTGGCTGTATAAGTACCTTCGGGGAAAAATGCGCGAAACGGTGGAGCAAGTGCCGCCCTTGGAGTGGTTAACGGAAGAAGCCGTTCCCGAGGATGAAGCGACACTATTACTCGGGGAATACGGATACCGGGTGTTGAGCGGCAAACGGCGCGTGCCCGTATATATTTTGGTGAACGATTCGGAGTCGCTGCAAAGCCGGTTGTTTATCGATTATATGGCGGAGCGGGACGGGGAATATTACGCCGTTAAGCTGGCCAAGGATCGTAAGCCGCTTGAGAAAACAGGCAGCGCGGTCCGCGACCGGTTGTTCGTCTACCAACTGTTGGATGCGCAAACCGCCGGCGTCCTTTACGTGCATCTGCAGGACAAGCTTATCGATTGTTACCGGTTCAGCTTAACCGAACCGGATGAAGAGGAACTTTAATGTTCACATATAGCCGATCACATACCTCAGGGAGGAACCTATGAAGGGTCAACGACATGTGAAAATTCGCGAAATTATTACGAACAACGAAATCGAAACGCAGGATGAACTGGTGGAGCAGCTGCGCAACGGCGGTTTTCACGTCACCCAGGCGACCATTTCGCGGGATATCAAAGAAATGCATCTGATCAAAGTACCGCTCGACGACGGACGATATAAATATTCGATGCCGGCGGATCAAAGATACAATCCGCTGCAGCGGCTCCGCCGCGCGCTGAACGACCACTTCGTCCATATCGATTACTCGGAGAATCTGGTCGTGCTGAAGAGCTTGCCCGGCACGGCGAATGCGATCGGCGCCCTGATCGACAGTCTGGAATGGAATGAGATTATGGGGACTATTTGCGGCGACGATACGATCTTGATCATTTGCCGGACGAAGGATCAGAGCGTCCATGTGGTCAATCAAATTCTCGGAATGCTAAGTTAATCGCAGGGGAAGAGGTGCGCTTATGCTGTTGGAATTGTCCATTCGTCATTTAGCCGTGATCGAGCATGTGGAGCTCCATTGCAAATCCGGCTTTCACGTTCTGACCGGGGAAACCGGAGCCGGCAAATCGATTATTATCGACGCCTTAAGCTTGATTGCGGGCGGCAGGAGCTCCTCCGATTTGGTGAGGTACGGGAGCGATAAAGCTTCGATCGAAGCTTTGTTCCAAGTCGGGGCCGATCATCCGGTACGGGAAGCGTTATCCCGGTTAGGCATAGAAGGCGTTTCAGAAGAGCATCTTATTATACGCAGAGAAATTTCGGCACAGGGCAAAAGCACGAGCCGGGTGAACGGTCAGCTGGTGAATTTGGCGATGCTGAAAGAGATCGGGGAATGGCTCGTTAACATTCACGGACAGCATGAGCATCAGTCGCTCTTTAAGACGGAGGAGCACATCCGCCTGCTGGATATGTTCGGTGAAGCGGAGATCGGTCCGGTCAAACGGGAATACCGCAAGGCTTATGCCGCTTACCAATCGATCCGCAAGCAGGTGCGCGAGCTTCAGGAAACGAGCCAGCAGGCCCTTCAGATGGCCGACTTATACAAATTCCATGTGGAAGAAATCCGTTCGGCCAAGCTGAAGCCGGGCGAAGACGAGGCGCTGCAGGAAGAGAAGCGGAAGCTGTCCAACGCCGAGAAGCTGTATCAGAACGCGGCGGACGCCTACGAGCTTATATACGGCGGCAGCAAGGGGCTTGATGCGATCGGACGAGCCGTCCAGAAGCTGCAAGACATTGCGTCTTACGATACGGTCAGGCTGCAGCCGTTAGCAGAGCAAGTTCAATCGGCGTTCTATCAGCTGGAGGACGCCGCGTATCAAATTCGCGATTATCGCGACGAGATCGAATTCAACCCGGCGCGGCTCGATTTTATCGAACAAAGACTGGATACGATTTCCACACTTCGGAGAAAATATGGAGATAACGTAGCAGATATTCTGACCTATGCGGACAAAATCGAGGCGGAGCTCCACCTCATCGAACATAAGGACGAACGGCTGCAGGAGCTGCAGCGGGAGGAACGGCAGGCTGTCGAGCTGCTCGGGCGCTTAGCTTCCGACTTGACGCTGAAACGGATGGCTGTCGCGGAACGGCTGTCCGGGGAGATCGTGGTTGAGCTTCGCGAATTACATATGGAACGAACGCAATTTAAAGTGCACTTCGCGGCGGAAGGCGAGCGCAAGTTTACGCCCGAGGGTGCGGATCAAGTGGAGTTTCTTATTTCGGCAAACCCCGGAGAACCGCTCCGCTCGTTAAGCAAAATTGCCTCAGGCGGGGAAATTTCGCGCGTGATGCTGGCGCTGAAATCAATATTCGCCCGCGTTGACCGTATTCCCGTACTCGTGTTCGATGAGGTGGATACCGGGGTAAGCGGGCGCGCCGCGCAAGCGATCGCCGAACGCATGTCCAAGCTGTCGCGAAGCTGCCAGGTTTTCTCGATCACCCACCTGCCGCAGGTGGCCTGCATGGCCGACGTGCATTATCTTATCCGCAAGACGACCGATGAAGATCGGACGTACACGCGGATCGAGGATTTACACGGAAGCGACCGGGCGCATGAGCTTGCGCGGATGCTCGGCGGGGTTGAAGTAACGGACAAAACGATCGAGCATGCGCAGGAAATGTTAGCCTTAGCCAATGATAAAAAAGCAAAGATGCTCTGACGGGGTGGGAGCATTTTGGAGTTATAAAAGCGGGAGCGCGGGGTTACCTTAAAGGTACACAAACGGCGGTGCTGCCAAGTGATCTAAGTGCAAGTAAGGTCATGGATTGCAGGTGTGACGCCAGCTTTTTGAAGCCATCGTAGAGCTTGGTGCCGCTAAGCAAAGGAAGCAAGGGAGCGTGAGCGAATTGAGTTCCAACCAGAGAAAAAGATTGATTGGATTACTGCTCGTCCTCTTCGTTTGTTTGGGTAGCTTGACCACCCCATTCCGCAGCTTTGCCTCATTCCCCGAGGAACTTCGATTATTTTCTGGTCAAGAGGCTCATTTGAATTTGGTCATGCCGGTCAGCGCACAAGTAACGGTCAATCATCCCGAAATCATTAAAGTTAATGGTTCCACGGAGCATTCCTTCCGCGTTGATCTTCATCAGCCGATCTCCTTAGAGTCCTACCGGGCAGGAAAAGCGGAAATGAAACTGAAATTATTCGGTGCGATTCCGCTCAAAACCGTGAAAGTAAACGTTGTTCCGGATTTGAAAGTAATTCCCGGCGGCCAGACGATCGGCGTTAAGCTGAAATCGGCGGGTATCATGGTCGTAGGCCATCATCTCGTCTCGGTTGCCGAGGATAAAAGGTCGTCTCCCGGTGAGGAAGCGAAGGTACAGCTGGGCGATCTCATTGTCAAAATGAACGGTAAGCCGATCCAGGACGTAAGTAAAGTGGCTGAGCTTGTCAAAGCGGCCGGCGAAAGCAAGAAACCGATTGTGCTTACGATTGTGCGAAACAACGAAACCTTAGAGATCCCGATAACGCCTGCATACGATGCGGTCGATAAAGCTTATCGGCTCGGCCTCTATATTCGGGATTCGGCGGCAGGTGTGGGCACATTGACGTTCTATGCGCCGGATCAGGGCGTATACGGCGCCCTTGGACATGTAATTACCGATATGGATACACAAACGCCAATTGTAGTCGGCGGGGGCGATATCGTGCACTCCAACGTCACCTCCATCTCGAAAAGTCAGAATGGGGAACCGGGGGAGAAGCGGGCTCAGTTTTCGAAGGAAAGCAAGTCGATTGGCAACATTGAGAAAAATACGCAGTTCGGCATTTTCGGTAAAATGTTCAATGCCCCGGATCACAGTTTATATGATAAAGCAATGCCTGTCGCTTTTGCCGAAGAAGTGCGCGAAGGGCCAGCGCAAATTTATACGGTGGTGAACGGTCAGAAAGTCGAGAAATTCGATATCGAAGTCGTCCACGTCGCGAAACAGGAGTTCCCGGCAACGAAAGGGATGGTCATCAAGATTACCGACCCCCGGTTGTTGGATAAGACAGGCGGCATCGTGCAGGGCATGAGCGGCAGCCCGATCATTCAGAGCGGTAAAGTCGTCGGCGCCGTCACCCATGTCTTCGTGAACGATCCGACGAGCGGATACGGTTGTTTTATCGAATGGATGCTGCAGGATGCAGGCATCATGCTAAGAGCGCCCGGTACGATAACGGAATCGGAGTCGAAGCCCGAACAACAACTGAAGGCCAGTTAACGGTCTTCAGTTTTTTTGTCTTGATGTTGATTGAAACAAATTTCGCGTGCAACCCGTCTAACCTAGAGAAAATAGAGGGGATTCCCTCTGCTTTTGTCGATAATTGTATTTTAATGAATTAAATTTTTAATTATAATAGATATCAGAAAAAAAATCCAGAAAAATAATATTCGACAGAAGGAATTTTAGGCTATCTGTCGAAATAATATACTTAGGTAAATAATGCTAAAGTTAATTGCCGCAAATGAAGGAGGAGTATAACGTTGCAAACTATTGAAGTTCTTTTAGCAGATGATAACCGTGAATTTACGAACTTATTATCCGAATTTATTGACGAGCAAGAGGATATGCGCGTTTCCGGCGTTGCCTATAACGGGAATGATGTACTTCGTTTAATTGAGCAAAGCGGTCAGGTGCCCGATGTATTAATTCTGGATATTATTATGCCGCACCTGGACGGTTTGGGCGTTCTTGAGAAACTTCGCGAAATGGATTTGAACCCGCAGCCCAAGATCATCATGCTCACCGCATTCGGTCAAGAGAATATAACGCAGAAAGCGGTTCAATTGGGCGCTTCCTATTATATTTTGAAACCGTTCGATATGGAAATTCTTACGAATCGCATACGCCAGCTGGTGAATAGTTCACAGTCGATGCCGATGATGTCGTCGCCATCGCCGATGAAAGCGAATGTCGTCCAACTGCCAAAGGGCAAGAATCTGGACGCCAACATTACATCGATCATCCATGAGATCGGCGTTCCGGCGCATATTAAAGGCTATCAATATTTGCGTGAAGCGATTACGATGGTTTACAATAATATCGAGATTCTGGGCGCCATTACGAAAACGCTCTATCCGGCTATCGCCGAAAAATACAAAACGACGCCGAGCCGCGTCGAACGTGCCATCCGCCACGCGATTGAAGTCGCCTGGACGCGCGGCAACATCGACAGCATCAGCCACCTGTTCGGTTATACGATCAATATAAGTAAGTCCAAGCCGACAAACAGCGAATTCATCGCGATGGTGGCGGATAAGCTTCGGATCGAGCATAAGGTGTCGTGAAAGGATAATTAGTGGCGCAATGATGCGGGTTTCGGAGGATGGAAACTGTGTGCAGTCTGTTTATGAAAGCCGATAAACCGCTTTGGAACCGATAAACTTACCTCATCTACCCGATAAATCGAATTTGATTTATTGGGTTTTGTATTTTGTATAAAAAGAGAACCCCTCCATAAATGGAGGGGCAGCTTCAATTACGAGGATGTGCTCGGGTTATCGGAATCCGCATTTCGTGCTTGTGCTAATTGTAAGTGGGCTTGATCAAGCTGTTCTTGGGCAGCCTGAATGTCATGTCGTCGATCCGTGTTATTATCCTGGGCTTGATTCAATTCACTTAGTGCATGTTTCACGGCATTATGGGCTTGGATCTCGGCATCCTGATTTTGTTGGCCGGATTGTTGGTCAGCCATCGAATACACCTCCTAAATGAGTTTTGTGCTTTACAGCAAAGTTAATATGGTCTAATTATTGCTTAATCATTCAAGCCCCGTGATTATTGCTATATTACGATCTTTGAAGCTATTTTCGCAGGCTTGAAAGCCCTCATAAAAAATTTTAAATTTTGAGCGGATAAAGGCTGCATAATTTTCCTCAACCGTATTATAATAAATTGTCATGATAATGCAGGGGGGAAATCGATTGGAAACGCCGACGTTGGCAGAACAGAAACAGGAATTACGGATCTGGAAGTGCGAAGATACGAATTGCAATGCATGGGTACGCGAAGAATTTGTACACGAAGAATCGCCTGGCTGTCCTTTATGTAAAAGTCCGATGGTACAAAGTTATAAGCTTGTACCGCTTGCCGTTAAGAAAGTAAATAAAACCTTTTTTATGGGCAAAAGAAGATTATAACCGGAAGCCCGCCCTAACGGTGAGCTTTGATGCTACGATTACCTCCGAAATTGACTCGGGGGTTTTAGGCATATGACCTCAAAAAAATGAGTAAGGCAAAAAGCGTCGTTGAATCATTATTTCCAATTAGAAGATACAATATTCGTTCGAAGCGGTATCTAGGTGATGCCGTTTTTTTTGTTGCAGTCAAGCGGGTATCCAATAGAAGATCGTATTAAAAGACTGAAGGGAATAGTCGATGGGGAAGGGAAGGAGGGAAATATAACTATCTATTACATTTGGAGGGTGAACGTTATGGAAATGCTCTCTGGTTTTTTTTGTTAATACTGAATATTTTGGTGCGGCAGAGCCGCTTGGTTAATGAGTGAGAGCCACGTTGTTAATCAAATAGAGCCACTATGTTAATGAGGAGAGCCATCGGAAAATGATGGCTCCCCTGTTTACAATATTTAACTATCGTACTATTGTATACTTAAGGTCGCAGGGTCAACCGCACAACTAAGCTGGAACGTAGGTCAACCTGATCACCTGCTCGCCAATTCGATCGCTTGCCACGAGGCGCAGCGGCGGCCGTGGACCGGCGAAGAACGGTTTGCCGTGACCCAGCACGACTGGATGGAGATAGAGTCGATACTCATCAACGAGACCGAGCTCCGTTAGACTGTGCGCCAACTCCGGCCCGGCAACTTCAATCTCCCCTTCATGCTGAGCCTTCAGCCCACGTATGGCCGCTGCGAGGTCGCCCTCGATCAGAGAAGCGTTCGGACCGACGGACTTTAACGTCCTCGACACCACCCACTTCGGTTTGCTTTGCCACGCCGCTGCGTATTCCCGTTCCGGCGCATCCCATTCAATATGGTCTCCGTCCCAATACCGCATGGTCTCGTACATGCGGCGCCCGTACAGGCTGCCCGCCAGGCCACGCACGTCGTCGATGAAATGACGGAATAGCACGGGGTCGGGCTGGAATGCCGTGTGGTCGTGGTCGACGAACCCGTCCAGAGACTGGTTCAATGCGAAAACGATCTTTGCCATTCGACTGACTCTCCTCCCTGGTTTTCTCACACATTCATCATCAGGATTACACGTCCCATATGCAGCCTCCTTTATGTCTACATTTTATCATACAACAGCATGGCCGGTTTCTCATGGATTGCTAATGTGCACAGTCCTGGCCCGACCGAAGGCAGACTGATCATCTTCTATCCTTTCAAACATTCCCTAATAGTTCGTCGATGAGATTCAACTATCCTGCCAGTTACTTCAATAAAAAAGAGAACCAGCCATAGCCGCTCCTCCACTCTCGTTCCTCGTTAGTTTAACCAACTTATATCGCCATTGTGAGCAGCTTGTAACCCTCGGGATCCCAAAATTCAAAACTACCATGGCCACCATCTGAAATATCGGTTACTTCTACTCCTTTTTTCTTTTAAGTACCGAGATTTCGTCATAAAGTTACTTCTGCACAATCTGAATAAGGTTGCCGCATGTATCGTCGAAGACCGCTATTGTGAGTTCGCCCATTTTTGTCGGTTCCATAGTAAAATTCACGCCGTTTTCCAATAATCGTTTGTACTCTTTATTAATATCTGCAACGCCAAACATTGTTGCTGGGATGCCATCGGCAAATATCTTCTTTTGATACTCTTTAGCGGCAGGATGGTCATTCGGTTCGAGTAAAAGCTCGGTACCGTCTTGCTCATCGGGAGAAACAAGCGTTATCCACCTAAATTCTCCGACGGGAACGTCATGCTTTTTTACAAAGCCAAGCGTTTCTGTATAAAACTCCAATGCCTTGTCTTGATCTTGAACGAATATACTGGTAACAATGATTTTCATTATGTTTTTGCCTCCTTTGATATTTGCGACGTTGCTGCTCTGCTAACGCTTGTCCAAGTGCAATACCCAAAAGTAAAACAATAAATCTGCATTAGAAAACATGCTCAAACCACACCTCTTTAAAAGGGCGCAGCCCAAACTTTGACATTAGCCATGTCAAGGCATCCCCAACAAGAGTGTTGGGGATGTAAAAACGAACCCAAAAGCCCTTAGTCTCTAAGGTCCATCCTATTTTTTATTTCCGCCAAAAAGTTGAACAGTCTGCCTTATCCAAAATATTAAACTCAATCATTTTCTCAAGTAATTCGTAATTTACCGGCTCATTCCACGGAATTCTAAACAAGCCTTTGGTAGCGCTGTAACCAGCTTGTGCAATGTCATCGGCAAAGTGCGTAATGCCTACTTCTTCGGGTGAAACGCTCAAATGATACTTTGCTGTGGAAAAGCCGATGATAAATGTGCCGTGATAGGAAAACATTGGCGTATTCCACTTGATTTGTGGTTCCAAATTTGGGAAATTATTAGCAACCCACACCAAAACTTCCTCTGCTCGATCGCGGTGGTCGGGATTATCAATACGCGCTAAATATTCTGCAAAAACTTCCATGTTGTTCCCTCCCAAAATTATGTTCAACTGAATCACTTCACGGTTTAAACTTCCTTTAATATACCATAAAACATGCGATTGCCATTCGACTATCCTGCCCGTTAGTTTAGTCCCAAACTGGCTCTGTACAATAACATGATGGCTCCATTTTATTAACACGGTGGCTCTAACTCATTAACCTAATGGCTCTCTGGCATTGAAATATTCAAATACCAGAGAGTATCCCTTTGTAATCCCTGTAGTCTTATCACCCATAGGGTTCCTTAATGATTCCCCGTACGCTCATTTATATCGATTTATACCGGATATTTACATGCAAGCTTTTGGATTTGCCGATATCCGGTTTTAGATCTAAACTCATCGCAGGCAAATAGGGACTTGTTCTTGCTTTGAATTGAAACCCGAAACGCTGCCAAAATTTTGCCTCGTCCTTGCTCTCCGCTCGAAGAACAATTCTCGAGAACGATTGCATTTCGGTCATTTTCTCCAAAAACTTATACATGATCTGTGTGGCCAGACCTTGTCCCTGAGGAAGTACGAGCAGCTTGTGAATATCGATGGTCGGTTCCTCGATTTCAAATCCGCTGTACAAGTATTCCTTCTTAGCCGGATCATATAAGCTGAAAATAAACGTAAACAAGTCACTTTCACTATGCGGCGCTTGATAGCAAATCTTCCAACTATCCTCATGCTTAAGGATCGATACGGAAACTTCCGCTCCCATAATTAAAGAGAAATCTGCAGCTAATTTATGATATAATTGGTCATTTATGGTTTTCAGAGCATTAGTGACTTTCGGCTGCCAAATATACCAATGTTCCATTGCGGTTCATCCTCCGTCCTTGATCTATTTTATTTTATGCTCACATGTATAATCTTATGGCATGGTTAACCATTGACGAAAAAGTTGGTCCTACGGTTACGGGTGAAAATGTGATTTTGCACGTTCGAGGGCGTGATTATTTTGTCTGTACTCCCATACTTTCGCTTCACTTGAGTGATTTATTTTTATTCGGTTCTGTAAATCATAAGGGCGAATCCACGAAAGGAGTGATAAGACGTGAACAAAGTCAGTTTATCTTTAACTGCGGTTGTGGTTTCCGTATCTTTATTGGCGGGTTGCAGTGCGAATGGCACGAATAATGTAAGGTCGCAATCGACGAATTACCGCCATCATAACATGGTTAACCAAAATAGAGGGCTTGTTCGACCTCTAGATGCAGCAACTACGCCAGGAAATACAACCACTACGCCAACAGATACGGCACAACACAAGTTTAGCGATGTTCCGAGTGGAGAATGGTACGCAGAAAGCGTTCAATGGAGCTCTAATTTGGGAATCATCGACGGGTATCCGGATGGAACTTTTCAACCTGACAAATCAATGACAAGAGCGGAAGTCATCAAAGTTATTAAGTCTTTAGCAGATAAGGGCTATATCGTTATTCCATCTGGGACAACACCGGGCGGGACGACGACGACGCCGGGCGGGACGACGACGACGCCGGGAGGCACGACGACAACGCCAGGCGGAACGACGACGACGCCATAAATATTTACGAAAGACATGGAGGAATAAACTCTCCATGTCTTTTTCGTGTACGCCGAGCAAGGGATCTTAAGAGAGACGTCCTGAACAACGGCTGACGCTGTATATCGGGTGGTCAAGAAGGGCTTGATGACATGCTTTATTTAATGGGACCGGTGACCAGCTCGCTTAGTGGCCCGGTTGTTGGGAAATGTCTCGGCATACAAATAAGCCCTCCCGGCTTCTTTCTATTAAAGAAGCGAGAGGGATGAAAAGTATGCTTTCTCGATATCTGGAGCGTAGGCTTTCGTTAACGAATTACGGGCGAATTTCGCATTTATTTTTGATAAAGCGAATTTGATTTTCCAGCCTGTTGATCGTATCGGTTGTCTCTTGATCCGGGTTACCGGAAGTTTGCTGAAGCGATTCAAGTTCCTGCTGAAGCTCGTGAAGATCTTGACCGGCATTGGCACAATTGTAGGAGCTCTCAAGCTGATTCAACATACAGATAGCAACCTCCATCCTCGAACATCGTAAGTGACGACTTTAGTATGGAACAGCGCGAGGCCGGCTATGCCTGCGAAGCGCAGGCAATTACAGGATCGGCTGACTCTTCTGCTGAAGCGATTGCTCTTGTCTTCCTTCTTCCCGGTAGATGGTTTCGGCCCAGTCCAACCAGCCTTCGGGCAAACGGTTCTTGATCATTGCTTGCATATCTGGGTTGTCTATGTTGGAAGAAGCTAAGTCATAAATCAACTTCTCATAAGTTTGTAACATCGCATCGAAATCCATGCCGACATCTTCCATCAACAGTTCCTTGATTGCGCGATCATTATCGTTGAAGTCGCGGTAGATCAAGCCATCATAAATTTCCGTAATCAGACCGTTCTGAACACGAACAATTTTTTGGCATATCTTTTGCATTGAATCTACTCCTTGAGCTGGAATAAATTTCATTATACCATACGGAATTGCTCGAAAGGTGTACAATTTTGTAAGTATTTTCTTTTTTATCCATTCATTCAGAGGGTATACGGGCCTTTTAACCTGGGCAATGTAACAAAAGTGGTGTTTATGACAATTGGCGTCGAACGGACTCGGCGCAAGTATGCGAGGTAGGGAGGCTGACGAGCACAATGGAGCAAGCCCATTCAGACCCAAAAGTGGATTCGTATAAAATCGGAGTAGGCCGCATACAGGAACTGATGCCGACGATGGTCGAGGCATACCATAATTTCACCGGGATCTGTTTCGATCCGGGCGCGCTTGAAGCGAAGCATAAACAATTGATAGCACTGGGCATCAGCCTGTTCGCCAACAACGAAGTATGCACGTATTATCATGTGCAGGAAGCGATTGCCTCGGGAGCTTCACAGCAAGAAGTTATGGAGGCGATGGCGGTCGCTTCGGCGGTGGGCAGCGGTCATACGCTATCGCAGGGCGCGACAAGGGTACAGCAGGCGCTGGAGACGTTAACGGCGGGTACGCAATAAATTTGCTCCGGCGAGAAGGCGTGAGCTGTTCAAGCCATTCGCCGGCTGTTGTCCGGTAGGCCAGGAGCTGAAGGTAAATAAATAAAGCTCTCCCAAGAACGGAGAGCTTTATCCGGTGTAGATAGGCGCGCGCCTATCTCTTTTTGCGTTTTTGCCGGAAACGGGGGGCGACATAATTGCGTTTACGATCGCGGAAAAAAATCCAACCGCCGATAAAAGCGACGCCCAGACCGAATAAAACAAACCCGAGGGCCAATTTCCACCACAGGATACCCGCATCGCCGTCATTGACGTCGAATTGAGCGAACCAAGCGTCTTTCATGGCCAAAAATCCGTACGTTGCCATGAACCCGGGAATGACAAGCAAGAGAATGGCAATAAATCGTTGAAATACGGCGTTCATTTGCAGCTCCTTCAATCGGTAATACGCGTTTACCCTTACGTTATCACATTTCGTGCAACAATTCATGTCAATTCACAAATTGGACTATATTTCTTCGGTAAAATAAGGTTAAAATATAAGAATCATAGATTTGGGAGGTATCGAGATGTCGCAAGTTTTTGATACGATCGTTCTCGGTGGCGGGATCGGCGGGTACTCCGCGGCCATTCGGGCGTCTCAACTGGGAAAGACGGTGGCGATCGTTGAGCAGGACAAGCTGGGGGGAACGTGCTTGCACCGCGGCTGCATCCCAAGCAAAGCGCTGCTGCGCAGCGCGGAAGTATACGCGCTCATGAAGGAAAGCGATCGTTTCGGCATTCAAGCCGAAGCCGTCCGGCTCGATTATGCGAAAATATCCGATAGAAAAAATTCAATTGTGGATCAACTGTATCAAGGTCTGCAATTTTTAATGAAAAAAAATAAGATTACGGTTTTTAATGGGAAAGGCCGCATTATCGGACCTTCCATTTTCTCTCCGCGCAGCGGCACCGTTTCCGTGGAGCAGGAAGATGGCGAGATTTTGAATCTTGTTCCGGATAAGCTGATCATCGCCACGGGCTCACGACCGCGTACGCTGCCGGGACTCGAAACGGACGGCGTTACCGTGCTGAACAGCGACGAAGCGCTGCAGCTCGAAGCGCTGCCGGCCTCGGCGATCATTATCGGCGGAGGAGTCATCGGCGTAGAATGGGCATCGATGCTGAGCGACTTCGGGGTCGAGGTGACGATTGTCGAATACGCGCCGAGATTGCTGCCTTCCGAGGATGAAGACGTGTCGCGCGAACTGGAGAAGCTTTTGAAGAAGCGCGGCGTTACGATCTATACGGGTGCGAAGGTGCAGACGGAATCGGTCGTTCGAGGAGCCAAGCAGGTGACCATCAGCATCGAGCAGCGGGAAACTACGCAGGAGCTGACGGCACAGTTGGCGCTCGTATGCGTAGGCCGGCAGGCGAATATCGAAGGCATCGGACTTCAGAATACGGATGTCAAGGTAGAGAACGGCTTCATTAAAGTCAATGAAGACATGCAAACGGCCGAACTTCATATTTACGCCGTCGGCGATTGTATCGGCGGGCTGCAGCTGGCCCATGCCGCTGCGCACGAAGGCATTGCCGCAGCGGAGCACGGGGCAGGACTGCCCACGCATGCTTACGCCCCGCATCAAGTGCCGCGCTGTGTGTATTCGCGTCCGGAGATCGCCAGCATCGGCTATACCGAACGGGAAGCGCGAGAGCAGGGGCGTCAGGTGAAGACGGCGAAGCTGTATTTTCAAGGGCTCGGCAAGGCACGGGTGCTCGGCGAAACGGACGGATTCGTGAAGGTCGTGGCCGACGAGGAAAGCGGCGATATCGTCGGCGTGCATATGATTGGCGCCCACGTGACCGATTACATCGCGGAGGCGGCGCTGGCGCAATTGCTGAATGCAACGCCTTGGGAAGTGGGGCAGACGATTCATCCGCATCCGACATTGTCCGAAATTTTAGGGGAAGCGATGCTTGCCGTTGACGGCAAATCGATCAGTTTTTAACGCGGAAAAATTGTGTTCATATTCCAATCCGTTTATAATATAAATATAGGGTCAAGTATTAGCACCTGGTTATGATAATAGCTGCTGATCGCAGTTGATGACGCCTATATGCATTCGATAACGGAGGAGGCGTTTGCCCCATGTCCATCGGACAAATGACGAAACACCGACAGCTCGGCTTGACGGATCAACAAGTCATCGAGATGTATACATACATGCTGAAAGCGCGCATGTTCGACGAGCGCGGGTTTCTGCTGCAGCGCTCCGGGAAAATCGCGTTCCACGTTTCCGGCATCGGTCAAGAGACGGCGCAGGTGGCGGCTGCTTACGCCTTGGAGCGGGGGACGGATTATTTCCTCCCGTATTACCGCGATTACGGCTTCGTGTTAACGGCGGGCATGACGCTGCGGGAGCTGCTGCTGTCCGTCTTCGCCAAAGCCGAGGACCCGAACAGCGGCGGCCGGCAAATGCCGGGGCACTTCAGCCATAAGAAGCTGAACATCGTGACCGGGTCCAGTCCCGTGACGACGCAAGTGCCGCACGCGGTCGGGTTTGCCTTGGCGGCGAAGATGAAACGCAAATCGTTCGTCTCGTTCGTGACATTCGGAGACGGATCGAGCAATCAGGGCGACTTCCATGAAGGCTGCAACTTTGCGGGCGTTAACAAGCTGCCGGTCATCTTCATGTGCGAGAACAACCAATATGCGATTTCCGTGCCGCTGCACAAGCAAACCGCAGGCAGCATTGCGGAACGTGCCGCGGGCTACGGATTCCCCGGCGTCAAGGTGGACGGCCGGGATGCGCTTGAGGTGTACCGCGTCGTGAAAGAAGCGAGGGAGCGGGCGCTGCGCGGCGAAGGGCCGACCTTGATCGAAGCGGTCATGTACCGCATCCCGCCGCATTCGACGTCGGATAACGATCTGCTGTACCGTACCCAGGAAGAAGTGGATATGAACCGGGCGCAGGACGGTTTGCCGAGATTCCGGCAATACTTGGTCAATTGCGGCGTGTGGTCCGAAGAGCAGGAAGCCGCGCTTGCGGAAGAGATTAAGAAAGAGCTGGTCGAAGCGACGAACTATGCCGAGCAGGCGCCTTATCCGCAACCCGAAGATACGCTGCGGCACGTATACGGCGAACAGGGAGGCGAAGCATAATGGCGGTTATTACTTATCTGGAAGCGATCCGGACGGCGATGAAGGAAGAGATGGAGCGCGACGACAACGTGTTCGTGCTCGGCGAAGACGTCGGCAAGGGCGGTGTTATGAACGCGACCAAAGGGCTCCGCGATCAATTCGGCGAAGAGCGGGTGATGGATACCCCGCTGGCCGAATCGGCGATAGCGGGCGTGGCGATCGGCGCGGCCATGTACGGCATGAAGCCGGTTGCGGAGATGCAGTACGCCGACTTCATCTTCCCGGCTACGAACCAGATTATTAGCGAGGCGGCGCTTATTCGTTACCGTTCGAACAACGATTGGAACTGTCCGGTCGTGATCCGGGCACCCTACGGGGCTACGGGCGGGGGCGCGCTGTATCACTCGCAATGTCCCGAGGGCGTGTTCTTCGGCATACCGGGGTTGAAAATCGTTGCCCCGTCCGATCCGTACGATGCGAAGGGTTTATTGAAAGCGGCGATCCGCGATGCCGATCCGGTCTTATATTTTGAACATAAGAAGTGTTACCTGGGCATTACGGGTGAAGTGCCGGAGGACGATTATATCGTGCCGATCGGCAAAGCGAAGGTGAAGCGCGAAGGGACCGATATTACGGTCATTTCGTACGGGATTACCGTGCAGTATGCGCTGCGGGCCGCCGAGGAGCTGGCGAAAGAGGGGATCAGCGCGCACGTGCTCGATCTGCGGACGCTGCAGCCGCTCGATAAGGAAGCGGTGCTGCAGGCGGCAAGCCGTACGGGCAAGGTGCTGATTGTGCACGAAGACAACAAGACCGGCGGCGTCGGAGCGGAAGTATCCGCGTTGATCGCCGAAGAGCTGTTGTTCGAGCTCGATGCGCCGATCATGCGGTTATGCGGCCCGGATGTGCCGGCGGTTGGCATGAACCCGCCGATGGAGAAGTTTTTCTTGCTCAATACGGATAAAATCAAAGACGCTATGCGAAAATTGGCCTTGTTCTAGCGCGGAATGGCCGAAATGACGGGCGGCCGGGCTTCGAAGCCAACGGCCGCCGAAGCTTTGGGGGGAAGCAGCATGCAAGAAAATCGGAAGGGGACCGAAGTGACCGTTCCCCATTTGGCGGAAAGCCTGGTCTCGGCGACGGTCGGCAAATGGTTGAAAAAACCGGGCGATTATATCGAGCAATACGATGTGTTGTGCGAATTGATTACGGAGAAGGTAACGGTGGAGATGCCGTCTCCGGTCGAAGGGACACTCGTCCGGCTGCTTGTGGACAATGGCGCCACGGCGGCTGTCGGTGCGCCGATTTGCATTATTGAGGAGCCAGCGGCAGCCGGCGCAGCGGGAAGCGCAGCACCTTCGCAAGGTCAAGCGGCTGTGAGCGCGGCAAGCGCGAGCGGTCCGACCGGCTCGGGGATGAGTGGTCGTTACTCCCCTGCAGTGCTGAAGCTGGCAGGCGAACACCGGATTGACCTGACGCAAGTGCAGGGAACCGGCCTTGGCGGCCGTATTACCCGTAAGGACGTCCAAGCTTTCGCAGCGGCCGGCGGCGCACAAGGCGCGCCGAGGCAGAACGAAAGAACCCCGGCGCCTCCAGCGACAGAGGCCGAAGTGAACCGGGCTGCGGCTGCGGCCGCGGCGATGGACGGCGTCTTCATGGCAACGCCTCCGAAGGTTTCGGTCCGCTCTTCGGGCCTGCATTTATCGGAAAATCCGCCGCTGCCGAACATCGAGGTCGAAGGCCAGAAGCTGAAAGGCCGCGGCGAATATTTAATCGACGTGACGCCGATTCGCAGCGCTATCGCGAGCAAGATGCGGCAAAGCAAGACGGAAATTCCGCACGCCTGGATGATGATCGAGGTAGACGTGACGAATCTCGTCCTGCTGCGCAACAAGCTGAAGGATGAGTTCATGAAACAGGAAGGCATCAACCTGACGTACCTGGCCTTCCTGATAAAAGCTGTCGTCAATGCGATTAAGGACTATCCGATTATCAACTCCGTGTGGGCGACCGATAAAATCATCGTCAAACGCGACATCAACATTTCGCTTGCCGTCGGTACCGAAGATTTCCTCGTGACGCCGGTCATCAAGAAGGCCGATCAGATGAACATCGCCGGCCTCGCCCGCGAGATCGACGGGCTGACCCGCCGGGCGAGAACCGGCAAGCTGTCGCTCGACGAAATGCAAGGCGGTACGTTTACGGTGAACAATACGGGCTCGTTCGGTTCGATCATGTCGTATCCGGTTATCAATTATCCGCAAGCGGCTATCCTATCGTTCGAATCGATCGTCAAGAGGCCCGTGGTTATTCAAGACATGATCGCCGTCCGTTCGATGGTGAACTTATGCTTGTCGCTCGACCACCGTATTTTGGACGGCATCATTTGCGGCCGTTTCCTGCAGCGCGTGAAAGAGAACCTGGAAGGCTACAACCAGGACACGAAAGTGTATTAGGATTTAAAGAAAGCTGCTGATCGTCAGGAGCACGGTGGACAATACCATAGTGATCAAGGTTACATAAATGACGATTTTGAAAATTAACTTATTCTGCAAGCGTCTCAGCTCCTCTTTATGGGAATACTCATCCTAACCATTTTAACTCATTTCGCACAATGGAGGAAAGATATGATACAGCAAAACCGGTTGGTTGCGGAGTTTTTGGAATTGGTGCAAATCGACAGCGAGACGCGGCATGAGCAGGAAATCAGCAAGGTGCTGAAGCAAAAGTTTACCTCTTACGGGTTGACCGTGAAGGAAGACGACTCGGCGGCCAAGACCGGCCACGGCTCGAATAACTTGTTCTTTACACTGGCTGCGACTTCGAGCAAGCCTCTGCCGAAGCTGTTCTTCACTTCTCATATGGATACAGTGACGCCAGGTCGGGGCATTAAGCCGCAAATCGGGGAAGACGGCTACATCCGGAGCGACGGGACGACGATCCTCGGAGCCGACGATAAAGCCGGACTGGCCGCAATGCTGGAGACGATTCGCGTGCTGCAAGAGAACAGCATCGAGCACGGGCAAATCCAGTTTGCTATTACGGCGGGCGAAGAGGCGGGGCTTAAAGGCTCGCGCGCTATGGATCCGAAGTACCTGGATGCGGATTTCGGCTACGCGCTGGATTCGAACGGGACGATCGGCGATATCGCGGTAGCGGCGCCGACGCAGGCGAAAATTAACATCACCTTTTGGGGCCGTTCGGCGCATGCGGGCGTGAACCCGGAGGACGGGGTGAGCGCGATTACGGTCGCAAGCAAAGCCATTTCGCGTATGAAGCTCGGCCGTATCGATAAAGAAACGACCGCGAACATCGGCCGTTTCGAGGGCGGTGTTGAGGGCGCAACGAATATCGTCGTTGAGCGGGTGAAGCTGGAGGCGGAAGCGCGAAGCTTAACGCAGGAGCGGATGAACGAGCAGGTCGAGAGCATGCGCGCCGCCTGCCAAAGCGCCGCCGACGAGATGGGCGCGAAGCTCGATTTCCAGAGCGAGGTCATCTATCCCGCGTACAAGTATGACGAAACGGCGCCGGTCGTGAAGCTTGCCATGTCGGCGTTGTCCAAAGTCGGCTGCACGCCGAGAACGTTTCATTCCGGCGGCGGCAGCGACGCCAACGTGTTCAACGGCTTCGGCATTCCGACCGTGAACCTGGCCGTCGGCTACCTGGACATTCATACGACGAAGGAACGCATCGCGATCAGCGATTTGGTCAAAACGACCGAGGCGGTCGTCGCCATCGTACGGGAAGTGGCCGGCCGCGGTTAGCAGGGATATGGGAAGCCTGGAACGGACTGCTCGTTCAGTAAATGAAAGTACATGAAATCGCCGCATACCTCGGTATGACGGCGATTTTTTTTGCAGCCGGTGAACAGGCCGATGGGATGAGATTATCGCGCTTTGCCAACGAGCGTGAGGTTCGTAGACAGATTGGACCATCGGCGGGCTTTCAGGCTCCGTTTACGACCCGTCTTCACGACGTTCCCGCCGAGAAATTCGTGCAGCGTCGCCGATGTGCCGGAGCGTTCCAGCAACGCTTTCAAGTAACGCCGAATTTCCCAGCCTTTACCCACAAGTCGAAGGTGCCCGTCTGCCGCATATATTTTCATAGAGATTCACCTGGCTTTCATAGTTTTATAGTACAACCTATGCGAAGCTTTCAGCGAATATGACCGGGTCTTTTTTGACCGGAGGAGCTAACATGGGGTACATTGGACGTATGCGAATCATTACCCTGAATGAAAAGAGAGGAATCGATCCGATGACATCATCCTTCCCCAAAAAATTTGAAGAAGTCACCCTGTCCACCAAGCCGATTTTCCAAGGAAAAATCATCTCGCTGCAGGTCGATACGGTACGGCTGCCGGACGGCGGCGAATCGACGCGTGAAATCGTCAGGCACCCCGGGGCGGTAGCCGTACTCGCCATTACGCCGGACGATCGCATGGTCGTCGTTGAGCAGTACCGCAAGCCGCTGGAGAAGAGCCAGGTGGAAATACCGGCCGGCAAGCTGGACGGCGGCGAGGACCCGCTGACGGCGGCGGGACGCGAACTGGAGGAAGAAACGGGTTATACCGCAGGCTCGCTTCGACATGTAGCATCCTTCTACACGTCGCCCGGTTTTGCCGACGAAATCCTGCATCTGTACGTGGCGGAGCAGCTCGTGACCGGAGAAGCCAAGCCGGACGAGGACGAGTTCCTTGAGATGGAGGCGATTACGCTGGAGGAAGCACAGCAATATATCCGCGAGGGGCGAATCAGCGACGCCAAGACGATATTGGCCGTTTACGCTTGGCATTTGTACAAGCTGACCGGGAAGTTTCAATAAGATGAGCCTGAACGCGTACTACGCCGATCTTCATATTCACATCGGCAGGACGGAAGCCGGTCAAGCGGTGAAGATCAGCGCGGCGAACAACCTGACTTTCTATAACATCGCACGCGAGGCGTCGGCTCGCAAAGGCATGGATGTGGTCGGCATTATCGATTGCCACTCGCCGGGGGTGCAGGCGGAGATGCTGCATTATCTGGACAAAGGGGATATGGAAGAGCTGAAGGAAGGCGGCATTCGTTACCATCAGACGACGATTCTGCTGGGCTGCGAGCTGGAGGTGCGGGATCCCGGGATGAAAGCCGCTCATCTGATCGCTTACTTTCCCGCCCTGTCGGACATGCAGGCGTTCACCGCCTGGCTGCGCAAGCATATGAAGAACGTGCAGCTCAGCTCGCAGCGCCTCTACGTTCCCGCCCGGGAGCTGCAGCGGGAAGTGATCGACCGCGGCGGGCTGCTCGTGCCGGCACACATTTTCACCCCGCACAAAAGCGTCTACGGCAGCTGCTGCGCGCGTCTGAACGAGCTGCTCGACCCGGACGGCATTGCCGCCGTCGAGCTTGGGCTGAGCGCCGACACGACGATGGCGGCTCACATCGGGGAACTCGACCGGTACACGTTCCTGACGAACTCGGACGCGCATTCCTTACCCAAGATCGGCCGGGAGTACAACAAGCTTCAGCTTGCGGAGCCTACGTTCACGGAGTTTCGGCAGGCTCTTGAAGGCTTGAACGGCCGCCGGGTGCTGGCCAATTACGGGCTGAATCCCCGGCTCGGGAAATATCACCGGACTTACTGCGGCAGCTGCGAGTCGATCATCGAGTGGGGTGAGTCTGTGGTCGAGCGCTGCATCTATTGCGGCAGCACGAAGATCGTTCGCGGCGTTATGGACCGAATACTTGCGATCGCGGACCGTGAAACGCCCCTTGCACCGTCCGGCCGTCCGCCCTATATCTACCAAGTGCCGCTTGAATACATCCCTGGACTCGGTCCCAAGACGCTCGCCAAGCTTCTTGACCGGTTCGGGACGGAGATGAACATGCTGCACCGCACCTCCTACCAAGAGCTGGCCGAAGCGGCCGGCGAATCGATCGCCGGCTATTTGCTTGCGGCCCGGACCGGAGAGCTTGAGCTCGAGACGGGCGGCGGCGGGAAATACGGCAAAGTAAAAACCGAATGAACGGCATAAAGCCCTTCCTTTGCGCATAGGTTGTACTATTCGGACAAGGGGGGCTTGGCAGCATGACGCGGAATCGCTCGCTCGAGCACTATATGAAGGAACATTTGTCGCTCTACATTTTCGTTGGCGTCATATTTGTAACCGGGGTTGTGTTCGGCGCCGTTATGGTGAACGCGCTGTCGCTGGAGCAGAAGCAGGAGATTACGCGATATTTAAGCAACTTTTTCTCGATCGTGGATCAAGGGATGCTGGTCGGCGAAGCGCCGAACTCGTTCAGAGAGACACTGTCTTTGCATATGAAGTGGGTGCTGATCATCTGGCTGCTGGGCATGTCGGTCATCGGGCTGCCGCTGATCCTCATCCTGGACTTCCTGAAGGGCGTATTGATCGGCTTCACCGTCGGGTATATGGTCGGTACCCTGTCGTGGCACGGACTGCTGTTCGCGCTCGTCTCCGTCGTTCCGCAAAACCTGATCGTCATTCCGGTCCTTATCGTATGCAGCGTAACCGCGATCGCGTTCTCCGTTCGTCTGGTGAAGAACCGGTTCATTCAGAAAAAAGGGGCGCTGTTCGAGCCGCTGCTGCGCTTCACCAGCGTTGCTGCGGCATCCGGGGTGCTGATGGTCGGCGTTGCACTGTTCGAGGCCTATCTGTCACCGGCTATGATGCAGTGGGTCACTCCGATGCTCGTGACGGTGGGTGCGGGCTAAAAGACGTTTGACTTTCCTGTATTTCTCCTCCTATAATGTAAGCATAACGTTATCATTAGCGAATCCGCGCCATTGGAAGGCAGCCTAAGCGGATTGATGGCAGCCGTAGGGGGAGGAGCATGGAATCTCGCATTGAAAAAATCAAACAACAACTGCAATCGCAGGGCTATAAATTGACACCTCAACGCGAAGCGACGGTACGGGTTTTACTTGAGAACGAAGAGGATCATCTAAGCGCCGAGGATGTCTTTATGCTCGTCAAAGATAAAGCTCCCGAGATCGGTCTTGCCACCGTTTACCGCACGTTGGAGTTGCTCAGCGAATTGCATGTCGTGGAGAAAATGAACTTCGGGGACGGAGTTGCCCGTTACGATCTGCGCAATGAAAGCACTCATCATCATCATCACCATTTGATTTGCGTGCAATGCGGAACGGTGGACGAGATTATGGAAGACTGGCTCGGGGAGCTGGAAGAGCGGCTTGAGCGGGATTACGGCTTCCAGGTGCTGGATCACCGGCTTGACTTTCAAGGTATTTGTCACCGGTGCAAGGGCAAAAACAAATCGTAAACAAACAAACCTTCGGCTTGATTATCAGCAAGCGGAGGTTTTTTTGCATGCTTGTTTCATGAATATGCGATCTTTGGCACACGCTAAACCTGGGATAGACTAATGCGGGAGGCGATGGAGATGATCATCGGAGTTCCGAAAGAGATAAAAAATAACGAAAACCGGGTCGCCCTGACGCCCGGAGGGGCGGCGATGCTGACGGCAAACGGCCATCAAGTGTTGATAGAAGCGGGCGCAGGCGCAGGGAGCGGCTTCACGGACGACGATTACGCCAAGGAAGGAGCCGAGATCGTTCCGGAGACGGCGGACGTCTGGGGTCGCGCCGATATGATCATGAAGGTCAAGGAACCGCTTCCGAGTGAGTTCGGGTATTTCCGCGAAGGCTTAACGCTGTTCACGTACTTGCATTTGGCGGCCGAGCCTCGCTTGACGGAGGCGCTCGTCCAAAGCAAAATGACGTCGATCGCTTACGAAACCATCCAACTGCCGAACGGCGGCTTACCGCTGCTGACCCCGATGAGCGAAGTGGCCGGACGCATGTCGGTGCAGGTCGGCGCGCAATTTTTGGAGCAGTTTTACGGCGGCAGGGGCATCCTGCTCGGCGGCGTGCCGGGCGTGCCGCCGGCGGATGTGATCATACTGGGTGGCGGCATCGTCGGCACGAACGCCGCCAAAATTGCGCTCGGGATGGGAGCGAACGTCGTTGTGATCGAACGGAGCGCGGAACGTCTGCGCTACTTGGATGACGTCTTCCACGGCCGCATCCGGACGCTGATGTCGAACCCTTACAATATTGCCAATGCCGTCCAGAAAGCCGATTTGTTGATCGGCGCCGTCTTGATACCTGGCGCGAAGGCGCCGAAGCTTGTGACGGAAGACATGGTCAGAACGATGAAGCCCGGCGCTGTTATCGTCGATGTGGCTGTCGATCAGGGCGGATCGATCGCGACGGTGGACCGGGTGACGACTCATAGCGAGCCGACCTACGAGAAGCACGGCGTGATCCACTACGCAGTCGCGAATATGCCGGGAGCGGTGCCGCGGACGTCGACGCTGGCGCTGACCAACGTGACGATTGCCTATGCGATGGAGATCGCCACCAAAGGCGTCATGCGCGCCCTCTACGCCAATCCGCCGCTTAAGCATGGCGTAAACACCTATCAGGGGCATGTGACCTATGCGGCGGTGGCCGAAGCCGTAGGCCTGCCTTATACCGGGCTGGACGCGCTGCTGCCGATCAGTTAAGCGAGTGGCCCGTTTCGGCCGCCGGTTCGACATAAATGACGACGAAAGATCATAGCCTACTCTTAGGAGGCGTCTTTCGGCTTGCGAAGCCGGACAACCGTCTTCAGAAGGAGGGAACGCTGTGATCTTTCATTTTCGTATCGGCAAGTGGATCGAGCGGCTGCGCTTCGGGCTGCTTTTTGTCGTGTTTACGTTTGCGCTGTATCATCTGCTGCTGATCGTCACGCAGGTGATGGAGCCTATGCCGAAATACAAGGAGCCCGTAGGACGAGCGGTCAAGGTGTTTCAAAGCGACTCCGCGGTTGCCGTCAAGCCGGAGGGCATGGGGGACAGATTGAAGCTTTTTTATTGGATCGGTGAATAAAGGCAGGAAAACGCCCCTTTTGCGTTGAAATTAGTAACAATCGCCATTGGCGCACGAGGATAAACGGCCACGCCGTCCTTGTATGAATAAGGACAAAGCGTTTGTCAAGGTTGATACGCCGTATAAGCCCGTACTTATGCGTCCTTGTCAACACATAAAAGGGGATTTGCAGGCATGAGAGAGCAATTGCAGTCATTCATTCGTTTTTTGTGCGACGAGCGGGGACTGGCGCCCAACACGCTGGATTCATACGAGCGCGACATTATGCAGTACCTGGACTATTTGGAAGAGTCCGGGGTCGGTTCGCTTGCCGAAACCGGCAAGACGAACTTATCCGGCTATATGCTGCGCTTAAAGCAAAAAGGGAGAGCCGCCGCAACGCAAACCCGCAGCATCATTTCGATTCGCGCCTTCTATCAATTTTTGGTGCGGGAACGGCGCATCGACCACGATCCTTCGCTCCATCTGGAGACGCCGAAGCTGGAGAAAAGGGTGCCTAAAGTGTTGACGGTGCAGGAGATCGGCAGGCTGCTCGATGCTCCGCAAACGGGCTCCCCGAGCGGGATGCGCGATAAGGCGATGCTGGAGGTGCTGTATGCGACGGGAATCCGCGTTTCCGAGCTGATTTCGCTGGATGTGGCCAGCGTGAATCCGGGCTTGGGTTTCATCCGCTGCGTCGGTACAAGCAAGGAACGGATCGTTCCGCTCGGCCGCATCGCCTCCGATTATGTTCAGGCTTATATCGACTCGATGCGGCCGAAGCTGCTGAAGCCGTCCAAAGTCGAAGAGGCGCTGTTCATCAGTCACCTCGGAAGCCGTATGACCCGGCAAGGGTTCTGGAAAATTATGAAGCGTTACGCGCAGGAAGCGGGGATCGAGCAGGAAATAACGCCTCATACGCTGCGTCATTCCTTTGCAACCCATCTGCTGGAGAACGGGGCCGATCTTCGCTCCGTGCAAGAAATGCTCGGGCACGCCGACATCTCGTCCACCCAAATTTACGCGCAAGTGACGCGGGGGAAGATGAAAGAAGTTTACGACCGGACGCATCCCAGAGCGAAAATCGAATCCTGATCGTCACCCGTTCTCTCAGACCGAAGAACGGGTTTCTTGTCGGTTTCGCGCTTTGCAAAAGCAGCAGCGTTTTGCGATAATAGCCGTAGGCTTGTAGCGATACTGGGAGGTGCTGCCATTGACATTCAAACGGATTTGCCTAATCGTACTCGACAGCGTCGGCATAGGAGAACTGCCTGATGCGCCGCGGTTTCAAGATAGCGGTGCACATACGCTCGGCCATATCGCGGAGCGGGTTCCCACGTTACACCTGCCGCATATGCGCAAGCTCGGACTCGGCAATATCGCCGAACTTACCGGCATAGAGCCAACCCATACGCCGCAAGGCTATTTCGGCAAAATGGCCGAGGTGTCCGTCGGCAAAGATACGATGACCGGTCATTGGGAAATTATGGGATTGAAAGTCGACATTCCGTTCAACGTCTTTCCGGACGGATTCCCTCCCGAATTGATCGAACGATTCGAGCAGGAAACCGGCCGTAAGGTGATCGGCAACAAGCCGGCCTCCGGCACGGAAATATTGGACGAGCTTGGCGCCGAGCAAATGGAAACCGGCGCTTGGATCGTTTACACGTCGGCGGACAGCGTCTTCCAGCTTGCCGCTCACGAAGAGGTTATCCCGCTGGACGAGCTGTATCGCGCTTGCGAGATCGCCCGCCGCCTTACGCTGGAAGATCCATATGCCGTCGGACGCGTCATCGCCCGTCCGTACATCGGCGAGCCCGGCGCGTTCAAACGTACGCCGAACCGGCACGACTATGCGGTGAAGCCGCCGGCGCCGACGGTTATGAACCGGCTGAAGGAAGCCGGGCTCGACGTGATCGCCGTCGGTAAAATCAACGATATATACTCGGGTGAGGGCGTGACGTCCGCGCAGTCGACGAAGAGCAATCTCGACGGCATCCAGAAGACGATCGAACGTTTGCTGGAGCCGTTCCGAGGCTTGTTATTTACGAACCTGGTCGATTTCGATTCGTTGTACGGACACCGGCGCGATCCGATCGGTTATGCGAGCGCGCTGAACGAATTCGACGAATGGCTGCCCAGGATTATGGAGCAAATCGGGGAAGAGGATCTGCTCATCCTGACGGCGGATCACGGGAACGATCCAATTCATCCCGGTACGGATCATACGCGGGAATACGTGCCGTTGCTGGTGTACAGTCCGGCGTTCAAGCAGCCGGATTCGCTCGGCGTGCGCGCTACGTTCGCCGATGTCGGCGCAACGGTCGCCGATAACTTCGGGGTACCGCCGACAGGGAACGGACAAAGCTTCTTGCAACAGCTGCGTTGATTCAAAAACAGGGTTATTCAGGGTTATTTATGAAGGGAGCCGATTCATCGTGCAACAAATACCTTTGCTGCAAAATATTAAAGAGGCCGCGGCTTACATCCGCGAGAAATACCCGGTGACGCCCGAGGTCGCCCTTATTCTCGGTTCGGGTCTCGGCGTATTGGCCGATCTTGTCGAGGATGCGGTTACGATCCCGTATGAAGAAATCCCGAATTTTCCGGTGTCTACGGTGGAAGGACATGCCGGGGAGCTGCTGCTGGGCACGATCGGCGGACGGCATGTACTGCTCATGAAGGGCCGGTTTCATATGTACGAAGGATACGGCGTGGACACCGTATCGTTCCCGGTGCGCGTCATGAAGGAGCTCGGCGTGCAGAAGCTGCTTGTCACGAATGCGGCGGGGGGCGTGAACACGTCTTATAGCCCGGGCGACTTGATGATCATTCGCGATCATATCAACTTCACGTTCCGCAACCCGCTGATCGGACCGAACTTCGGGGAGCTTGGCGTTCGGTTCCCGGATATGTCCGAGGCGTACAGCCGCAGACTTCGCGAAGTGGCGAAGAGCGTTGCCGCCGAGCAGGGGCTTACGCTGCAGGAGGGCGTATACCTCGGCCTGCTTGGCCCTTCCTATGAGACGCCGGCTGAAATTCGCATGATCCGGACGCTCGGCGGAGACGCCGTCGGCATGTCGACGGTGTCGGAAGTGCTGGTGGCGCGTCATGCAGGCATTGAGGTGCTGGGTTTCTCATGCATCAGCAACATGGCCGCAGGCATTCTCGACCAGCCGCTGTCGCACGAAGAAGTAATCGAAACGACGGAACGCGTAAAGCAAACCTTTTTGAAGCTGATCATGGGCATTATCCCGAAGATGTGAGTTCCGGTTAGGCTCGCGACAAAATTCGAAAAGGAGTGGAGAGCATGGACTCGGATTATGTTCAGCACATTCAGGAAGCCGCACAATGGATCAGCGATCAAATCGATCGGCGTCCGCTTGATATCGGGATGGTGTTAGGTTCCGGGCTAGGGGATTTGGCGCATCAGGTCGAGCATCCGGTGACGATTCCGTATGACCGGATTCCGCATTTCCCGGTATCGACCGTGGAAGGTCATGCCGGTCAATTCGTGATCGGTCAATTGGAAGGAAAATCGGTCATCGTCATGCAGGGCCGTTTTCATTATTACGAAGGCTATTCGATGAAGAAGGTCGTTTTCCCGATCTATGTGATGAAGCAGCTCGGCGTGCGATCGCTGATTATCACGAATGCGGCGGGGGGAATGAACCGTGAGTTCGCGGCGGGGGATTTGATGCTGATTTCCGATCACTTAAATATGACGGGTGATAATCCGTTAATCGGCATCCATCACCCGGAGCTGGGGGTTCGCTTCCCCGACATGTCGCAAGCCTACAACCGCGAATACCGCCAGCTCGCTAAACGTATCGGCGAGCAGTTGAGCGCGGAGCGGGGCGAGCCGATACGGCTGCAGGAAGGCGTATACGCCGGCATCAGCGGACCGAACTATTTGCCCCCTGCCGAGTTAACGATGCTCGCGAAGCTCGGAGGCGACGCGATCGGCATGTCGACCGTCGGCGAAGTGATCGCGGCCAGTCACGCGGGGTTGCGCGTGCTCGGCATCTCGTGCATCACCGACATGGCGATCGGCGAGGAGCTGGAGCCGTTAACGCATGAGCAGGTAGTAGCCGTGGCCAATCGGACGAAGCCGGTGTTCATTGAACTGGTGAAGCGGTTTGTGAAAGAAGTCGAGCTGTCTTAGGCCGCGCTAACGAATTCAGCACAAAGGACAAAAAAACACCCGATTCCTGCGATACTGCGGGAATCGGGTGTTTGTCGTGCGGCGCGTTCGCCGTTACTTTGATTTTTTGGAGCCTTTATCGCTGGTGCGGGTCGTCGTGTTCTGATTGGCGTGACCTTGTTGCTTGTCGGACATCGGGAAAACACCTCCTCAGGCGATGTGCTGGTTCAGCAGCATTCGTATTATGCGTTTCGCTTGCCGTTTTATTCGAAAAGAGCGTTTTTTTTTCTATTTAAACGGGAAAAAATCTCTATTTAAATTAGGTCGTATGTGCTATTATTAGGAATAAAGAACTATTATTGTATATATTGATCTTAGTACGGAAGTGTGACGCCAACCAGGGGAAGGATGCCGGGATATGACCATGTTAAAAGTTGCGAACTGCCCCAAATGCGGTAAAGTGTTTCAAATGAATTTGCGAAGCCTCTGCCAAGGCTGCCAGCGCGAATTAGACAGCGAGTTTGATCAATGCAGCGCCTACCTGCGGGATAACCGGAAAGCTTCGACAGAGGCGCTCAGCGAAGCGACAGGCGTTCCCGTGCAGCGTATTTACACGTTTATTCAAGACAACCGGCTGCCGGTTTCTTTTTACCCGGGCCTGACCTATCCTTGCAAATCTTGCGGTTCGCCGATTCGTCAGCAGAAGATGTGCACGCCGTGCCGGGTTCGGATCATCTCCGACGTGAAGGATTTGGAGAATCGGGAGGCAAGAGCCAGAGACAGGGGTGCCGGGTTCCAAATTCGCGAACGATTTTCCCGGGTCTAGCTGAATAACAATCGAACACGCTCTGTCCCCGGACAGAGTTTTTTGTTGCTGTTCGGAGCACTTTGTCGTTTTGTGCAAGATGTGCTAAAATGTCTAAGGAGCCGGATGAGCGTCCAACAGGAATAATTTTGTCACAAATTTTTCACCTGAAGGTCGTCAAAAGGCATGTGTAAAGCGGTACGGATTATGTACAATAAGCCTATATGTCATAACGGTCTTAAAGTAAGGGGGGAATACCTATGCAAAAGTGGATCATGTTTTCACTGTTCATCGTCGCCTGTCTCCTCGGTACGGGAGTATTGTTCCAAAATATTTCGGTGCGTCAAGCGGAGATGGCGAAGGAAGAAGCAGCCGGTCCTACTTTGAAATTCGTGGCTACGAACTACAAGTTCGACCAAGCGGAATACAAAGTGAAAGCCGGCGAGAAAGTGACTGTCTCCTTGTTGAATAAGGAAGGTCTGCACGCGATGGAAGTCGTGGGTACAAGCGTGAAGCTCGATAACAACACCAAGTCGATGGAATTCACGTTCGACAAGCCAGGCGAGTACGAAGTACACTGCACGCTGCCGTGCGGTCCGGGTCACGCCGACATGAAAACCAAATTGATCGTGGAGTAATCCGCTTACGATCAACCGCTTATCAGGAAAGAGGAAGCTTGCGGCCACGGCCGGGCTTCCTTTTCTTTTTTTGCCGCGCGGCCTATAATACAGGGAAAACGATTCGATTTGGCGAAGGGGTGCTGGTCAATGAGGACAGTCGATATCATACATAAGAAAAGAAACGGGGAAGCCTTGTCGCGTGAAGAAATCGATTTTCTGATTGCCGGGTATGTGCAAGGCGACATCCCGGATTATCAGGTATCGGCTTGGGCGATGGCGGTATATTTTCAAGGGATGAGCGCGCGGGAAACGGCGGATTTAACGATGGCGATGACCCGTTCGGGCGATCAGGTCGATCTGAGCGGCATACCGGGCCTTAAAGTCGACAAGCACAGCACAGGCGGTGTGGGCGACACGACGACCTTAATCGTAGCCCCGCTAGTGGCTGCGGCCGGCGTGCCGGTGGCGAAGATGTCGGGCCGCGGCCTCGGGCATACGGGCGGGACGGTCGATAAGCTGGAGGCGATCCCGGGCTTTGCGGTCGAGCGGACGAAGGAGCAGTTTCTGCAGCAGGTGCGCGACATCGGCCTTGCGGTCGTCGGTCAATCCGGCAATATGACCCCGGCGGATAAGAAGCTGTACGGACTGCGGGACGTGACGGCGACGGTAGATTCGGTCCCCTTGATTGCAAGCTCCATCATGAGCAAAAAAATTGCCTCCGGCGCCGATCGCATCGTACTGGACGTGAAAACGGGCCGGGGGGCATTCATGAAAACGTTGGACGATTCGATCGTCCTGGCACAGGCGATGGTCGATATCGGCACGGAAATCGGGCGGGATACCTTGGCTGTCATTACGAATATGGACGAACCGCTCGGACCGTCGATCGGCAATGCGCTTGAAGTGCTGGAAGCGATCGAGACGCTGCGCGGCGAAGGTCCTGCGGAATTAACGGAGCTGTGTTTAGTGCTGGCCGCGCATATGATTGTGCTTGGAGTCCAAGCGTCTTCGTTCGCGGAAGCGAAGGACACGGTGGAGCGGCTGCTGCACAGCGGCGCCGCCTTGGAGAAGCTGCGGCAGTTCATTGCCGTTCAAGGCGGGGACGCTGCCGTGGTGGATGAGCCGCAGCGGCTGCCGCAAGCGGCTTACCGCGTCGCGGTGCCGGCCCCGCAGGACGGCTATGTGGCGCGAATCGATGCTGAATCGCTCGGCGTGACGGCGATGATGCTCGGCGCCGGTCGTGCCACCAAGGAGGACCGGATCGACTTGGCCGTCGGCATAAAGCTGTTCAAGCGCGTCGGCGACCGGGTGAAAGCGGGCGAGCCTATCGCCGAGCTGTATATGAACCGCAGCGAGCCGGAGGAGACGCGGCGGATGTCCGAGCGCACCGTATCGGCGTTCGCCTTCTCGGAAGCGCCGGTAGACCGCTTGAAGCTGATTTATGCCGTGGTTACGAAGGATGGCGTGCGTTATTTGTAAGGGGAAACTCCGGGGCCGGTTCCGGCTCATCGGCAGGGTACATACCGATTCCACAACAGAAAATGGGTTCTTTAAGAGTCCGGGCTGATTTTGCCGGGCTTTTTTGTTCGTTCATGGAATATTTCTCCGAAATAAAGTCAACAATAATTACCAGCACTTTCAAAATTTGCTTCCTTCAGGAGGGGTAGAACAGGTTATGACGAGCAAATGGTTCAAAATGGTCATCAGCACCTTGTTGATGCTGATGCTGGCTGTGCCGACGGCATGGGCCGAAGAGAAACCTGCCGAGAAGCCGGTGGACTTGGCGCCGAACGCTGCTTCCGCCGTTCTGATCGACGTCGATACGGGTACGGTTATATTCGATAAAAACAAAGACGCCAAGCTTCCCCCGGCCAGCATTACGAAAATTATGACGATGCTGCTCATCATGGAAGCGCTGGATCAAGGAAAAATTAAAATGGACGAAAAAGTACGGACGAGTGAATATGCGGCCTCCATGGGCGGATCGCAAATTTTCCTCGAGCCGGGCGAAGAGATGACCGTTCAGGACATGCTCAAGGGGATCGCGATGGCTTCCGGCAATGACGCCTCCGTGGCCATGGCCGAGAAAATCGGCGGTTCCGAAGAAGCGTTCGTACAGATGATGAATGCCAGGGCGAAAGAGCTCGGCATGAACAACACGCACTTCGTCAATCCGAACGGATTGCCTGCGGATAATCATTACTCCTCGGCTTACGACATTGCCTTAATGTCGCAAGAGCTGCTGAAGCATGAGGAAATCACGCAATTTACCGGTCAGTATCAGGATTACTTGCGCAAAGAGACGCCGAAGCCGTTCTGGCTCGTAAATACAAACAAGCTCGTCCGATTTTATTCCGGGGCGGACGGTTTGAAAACCGGGTATACGAGCGAGGCGAAATTTTGTTTGTCGGCTACGGCCAAAAGAGACAATCTGCGCGTCATATCGGTCGTCATGGGCGAGCCGAACACGAAAACGCGGAATGCGGAAGTCACGAAGCTGTTCGACTTTGCGTTCTCGCAGTATACGAATCTGCCGATTTACAAAACGGGCGATACGATCGGCGAAATGAAAATCGCCAAAGGCGAAACGCCGGTGATCCCGCTGACGGCCAAGCATTCGTACTCCCTGCTGCTGAAGAAGGGCGAGGCGGCGGACGGCATCCGTCATGAAGTGCAGCTGCTCCCGCAGCTGAAGGCGCCGATTACCGTCGGACAACCGATCGGCAAGCTGGTCGTGTACAAAGGCGACCGGATCCTGAAAGAATTTGAGCTCGAATCACCGGTCGCGGTCAATAAAGCGGGATGGTGGACGCTGACTAAACGTACGGCCAAACGATTGTTTTTCTTCGATTAACGATTAACGAAACCTTCAACGAGAATCCCCGCACAAGGAGCAGATATATGCCGGCGGGGATTTTGTTTACATCGGTGCACTTTCTGTCGCTTTACTACTAGTTCTGACGTATTTCTTCTAGTTTTGTCGGGGGGGAAGGAAATGGTTTCCTCCGCGTAGAAAAGAGAGGTTATGAACGGGAAGGAGTGAACAGCGTGAGCTTACAAATCGAACTGGAGCATTACCGCAACGCTTTGATTGTCCGGCTTACCGGTGAACTGGATCATCACACCGCCGATACGGTAAAAGCGAGGATGGAGGAAGCGATTCTAAGAGGTCACAGCGCCCATATCATCCTTAGCCTGAAGAACTTGACATTCATGGACAGCTCCGGACTTGGGGTCATCTTGGGACGGTACAAGCAGATTACGGGCCGGGGCGGCAAGATGGTCGTCTGCGACGTCAATGCGTCGGTGTATCGTTTGTTTGAAATGTCGGGTCTTTTCAAAATTTTGTCCATCCAGGAAAATGAAAGACAAGCGATCCAAAGTTTGGAGGTCGTATCATGAGTGAACGCAATTTCATGAAACTGCAGTTTGCCAGCCGCTCTGAGAACGAATCGTTCGCCCGCGTCACAGTCGCCGCTTTCGTCTCCCAGTTGGATCCGACTCTGGAGGAGCTGACCGATATTAAAACCGTCATCTCCGAAGCGGTGACGAATTCGATTATTCACGGATATGACAATCGCCCGGACGGAACGGTAACGATTACAGCCCAGATCGACGGTGACACGGTGTTCATCTCCGTCGAAGACCAAGGGGCCGGCATTGAAGATTTGGATTTGGCCAAGCAGCCGTTATATACATCCAAGCCGGAGCTCGAGCGCTCGGGCATGGGATTCACGATAATGGAAAACTTTATGGACGAAGTCGAGATCACAAGCGAGCTAGGCGCCGGCACGTCTATCCGGATGAAGAAGCGAATCGAGTCGAAAAAAGCATTGTTCAATTAGGGGTCTGATGATATGGATGTAGATTTGAAGCATGCCTCCCACAGCTATTTGGACGATTCCGAAGTCAAGCGTCTGATCGCGTTGAGTCAATCCGGCGATGCGCTCGCGCGGGAGACGCTTGTCAATTGCAACATTAGGCTCGTCTGGTCCGTCGTTCAACGCTTCTTGAACCGGGGTTATGAAGCCGAAGATCTGTTTCAAATCGGCTGCATCGGATTGTTGAAGTCGGTCGACAAATTTGATTTATCGTATGACGTGAAATTTTCTACCTACGCGGTGCCGATGATCATCGGCGAAATTCAACGGTTCTTGCGCGACGACGGCACATTGAAGGTAAGCCGCTCGCTGAAGGAACTGGCGAACAAAATCCGCAAGACGAAGGATGAATTGGCCAAGCGCAACGGCCGTCTGCCGACGATCAAGGAAGTCGCCGAAGAGCTGGGCATTTCGCCGGAGGACGTCGTGTTCGCACAAGAGGCCAACAAGCCGCTTTCTTCGATTCATGAAACGGTGTTCGAGAACGACGGGGATCCGATTACGCTGATGGATCAGATCGCCGACGAGGGCCAGGAGAAGTGGTTCGACAAGCTGGCCTTGAACGAAGCGATCGGGCTGTTGAGCGAGCGGGAACGGTTGATTGTATATTTGCGCTATTTCCGCGATCAAACCCAATCGGAAGTGGCAAGCAGGCTTGGCATCTCGCAGGTGCAGGTATCGCGCCTGGAGAAGAAAATATTGCAATCGATCAAAAATCAGATCGCCCAGTAGCGAAGCACGCAGCAAAAAAGGAGCGGCTGAGCCGCTCCTTTCGTTTGGGGAACCAAGATGGCGCGTCCGGTGATCTTTCCTTGATGAAGCAGTTTGAGTACGTCATGGAGTGGAGGATGACTTTCCCGCGGGCATGGAGCTCCCTTAACGGATACAGCTCGTTGTAGTTTCCGACCAGGCTGCCGACGATACGGATACCGCGCTGCTTTCAATGGTAGAGTCCTCCGGCTCGTTGACATACCCGAATTCCTCACGAATGCTTAAATAACGTTCGGCCAGCGCCTTCTTATCCGACTTCAAAGCAAGATGGTCTGCTACATCGCGAAGGGTCAAATTCAGAATCGCTTGATGATCGAATCCTTCTCGAATGAAGTGCTGGAGCAGCTTTTCTTGACGGACGATGAAAGCTTTAACGCGAAACGTTCTGCGCAGTCCGTCCAGTTCTCCCGTTGCCATATCCGGGAACGCTTCAGCGAACGATTTGCCCGTATTCACCCCGTCGTTGACTTCGGCCGAGGCGCAATGGTCTTCAAGGCTGACGATGATGGATTTGACCCAAGGAAGCTCTCCGACCCGGTCGCGGATGTCTTCCGCCATCATATAAGCGAAGTTCGTCGAACACCAATAGGTGGGCAGACAGAATGACACTTTGACATGAGATTCCTCAATGATTACTTCGTTGATAAAGCCTAGCTCGGGCAGCGATTGATCAAGTTCCGGGTCAATGACTAAGGCTAACTTGGCAAAGACTTCTTCCTTCTGCTGCATAACTGCTCCTCCTCATCACGATGAGCTGTGCACAGCGAACTGGTCATTCGATAGTTTGGCTTTCATAGCTTCAATATCGATACCGTATAATCGGGCGGTGTTCTCGGCCAAAATTTTCTTTTTGACCGCAAGACTTAACTGAGCACCGGTTTCTTTCTGAAGATCTTCCGGAAGTTCAAAGTCCATGAATTTCTCAACGAGCCAGCCCGGTTCCCAAAGCGCATAGTCGCTTCCAAATAAGATTCTGTCCTCACCAACCCAGAAGAGCAGTTCACTGATGATTTCCGCAAAATACCGGGGGCGGGAATGAAGGAATGGCATGATGACGGCTAAACCCGCGTAAACATTGGATTCTTGTGTGGCGATCCAACAAAAATCCTCGATTCGCGGAAGACCGCAGTGTTCTACGATAAAATTTAAACCTTGGAAGTTAGAAGCCGCTTCATCGATATCCGCCACATCAAACGCGTCTTTGTTAAGCGGGGTAATCGTAGGCCCTTTGTGAATGTGAATATTGACAATGCCAAGCTTCTCGCATTTTTCCAGGTACCGTTCTGTCCAGGGATCCGTTAGTTTGTAGCCTTTGGAAGTACCCCGCCATTCGGCTGTATATAATTTCGCTCCAATGATGCCGTGGGTTTCAACTAAATAATCAAGATACTCAAGTCCCCGTTCCCCATCGCGCGGGTCAAAAGAGCCGTTGCTGATAAAGCGCCCGTCGTATTGCTTGGCGAGCAACGCGTTTTTCTCAATATCGCCGAATGGTTCTTTATAAAAATCGGTTAAATAAACCGGCTGAAAAATCGCCATGTCTACATGACCTTTCACAAACATATCCTGAATCAGCGTATCGGCATCGTATTTCTGGAATTTTTCCTTCGGCCATCGATACTCGACCGGACTATGTTTCTTGTGGTAGTCATAAAAGCAATTGATAAACTCAGCGCCGTGTCTGTTCCGCTGGTTTTCCGTACTTCCGTTCCACAGCGCAATGTGACTGTCAATAACGAAAATTTCTTCACCGTTTGCTGCTTTAATCATGCTTATCAACCTCCAGGAATGAAATGATTAAACAAGAGCCGGCTATCGGTTTACCCTCGAAGCAAACGAATAAATTCCCTCATATAACCAGGATGATCGATCCAGGCGCGGGACGTTACGAAATTGCCGTCCACGACAACCTCTTCATCTACAAATGTAGCTCCGGCCGCGATCAGATCAGGCTTCAATGACCAAAAGGCA
This sequence comes from Paenibacillus sp. JCM 9796, assembly GCF_055379675.1. Lineage (NCBI taxonomy): Bacteria > Bacillati > Bacillota > Bacilli > Caryophanales > Paenibacillaceae > Paenibacillus > Paenibacillus sp. JCM 9796. The sequence continues at coordinate 410,378 of NZ_AP043723.1, read as the reverse complement.
GCGCATCGACGCCCTTTCAAGTGACCGAGCGGAAGGAGGGCCAAGGCGGCATGACATTCAAACGCTAACGGTTTACGGGTTTCCACAAAATGATTCACCAACGGAATGAATGCGCTGTCATTTCGGATATGCTCAGGTGCGCGTCCGCCGGGTATAACGGCACCATCGTAGCGCGAAGGGTCGATTTCACTAAACGCAAAATCAGCCTGCACCCGGTACCCGTATTTTTCCGTAAATGTATCGATGCCGGGTTCAAAATCATGGACGACGGTTTGGATCAATTTTTGGGTTGGTGCCGCAATGTCAACAGTGTAGCCTTCCTCCTTAAGACGATGCAGCGGATACAGCACCTCTAACGCTTCTGCCATATCTCCTGTGAGAATCAACACGTTCTTCGCCACTTCTTAAATCCTCCCTTTTCACATGAATCAATCTTATTTGGTTCGGACGAGCCTCTGTTGAGGATGGTACGATCCGACATCGATATTCTTAGCAAAAATCATGCCAAAACAAAGTCCACTCCTCAATTTTTAATAATTTCTAAATAAAAAGAGGGGACGTATACGTTTTTTATCCATCGAATCAGGGGTCATCCACAGGTTGATCGAGAGCTTCGGCCAGTCGCAAATGTCGCAAAGAAATGCGACTGTTGCAAGAAAGCGACAGTATTGCGACAGTGCGTTCAGCGGTTTCCTGGTCATGCGCCCGGACAGATTGACATATACGCTGCAGCTGGTTTATTTTATATTTATACTTTGTCTAAATCATGGGCAGGCTCTTGTGCTGTTTTGCCCATTGGCTGGTATTCGTTATTTTTTAGGTAAATAAGAAAGCGATTACAATAAAATCCCCCGCCGCTGTACGACATCCATCTGAGGAAACTTTATTCCATGGCTCTGGAGGTGTTTGCTATCATGAATCCCCATCTTTCTTTAAATGCATGGTCTTCTCCGGATTTCACAAGATCGAAACTGGAGTCGGCATGGAACAGTTTTATGATCCAGGAGCCTTTGAACCTGGATATTCGTCCTTTGGTTATCGATTCATGGCGCCGGTGCCATACCAAGGGTCTCCATCCTTTCCAATCCAAATCATCCATTCGTTTATCTGAGGGTCATATTCAACAATATTTGTTAAATGATCCGCTGATCTTCGAAATCGATCCCATATTGAGCGAATTAAAGGAACTGGCGAACGATTGTGGACATTTAGTGGTGTTGACCGACCCGCAAGGAACGATTGTAAAAATTGACGGGGACGCGCAATTAAGAGATGAAGCTGAAAAAATGAATTTCGTTATCGGATCGTCTTGGGCGGAGGATAGTGCGGGCACTTGCGCTATCGGCGTATCCCTCATAAGTCAGAGCCCTGTACAAATATTTGCCGCCGAGCATTACTGCAGCGATGTGCATCGGTGGACTTGCTCCGCAGCGCCGATCCGCGATCCGGCCTCCCGGCAAATTCTTGCGATTCTCGATTTGACAGGTCCGTGGCAGTTTGCCAATCCTCATACGCTTTCTGCGGTTGTTGCAGCCTCGCGGGTCGTTGAAGAACGGTTGCGGCACAAGCTGGAATCCGAACGGGCTAAAGTCATGGAATACGGCCTGGATGTGATATCTCACAGCCGCAATACGTATATCGTTGCTCTGGATCGAGGGGGGAACGTGATTAAAGCATCTCCCAAAATGGTTGAGTGCGGTTGGATTGACTCCGGCAATCGTATGGTGGGCAGTCCGGTCAAATCCTTAAACAGGCTGGCTTCGGAATGGAGCTGGGAAGCCGAAGGAAAAGACGGAAATTGGCTTTTTACGCTTCGTCCCTGTATCCATCAAGGCCGAACTATCGGAGCCATCGTTCAGGCTGTACCGCCAAGCCATAAAGGGCGTGCCGCCAAGGCCATTTCAACCAAATATTCATTTCATTCCATCATCGGCTCTTCGCCTAAATTTCTTGCTGCCGTAATGGAAGCGAAGAATGCTGCAAGAAGCGATTTTCCGGTGTTAATTGAAGGAGAAAGCGGAACAGGCAAAGAATTATTGGCGCAGTCCATCCATGGGGGGAGCTATCGGGCAGAAGGGCCCTTCGTTGCTGTGAATTGCGGCGCTATCCCTAAAGAGCTGGCCGCCAGCGAGTTTTTTGGTTATGAGAGCGGTACGTTTACCGGAGCAGCCAAAGAAGGGCGGGCGGGGAAATTCGAACAAGCCGGCGGCGGCACGATTTTTCTCGATGAGATAGGGGAATTGCCGCTCGATTTACAGACTCTTTTGCTGCGGGTTTTAGAGGAGCGGGAAATTGTCCGCTTGGGCGGTAAGCAGCCGATTCAAGTCAATGTGCGAATTATTGCCGCCACGAATCGAAATCTATATGCGGATGTTGAGAGCGGCAAGTTCCGCCGGGATCTGTACTATCGTTTACATGTCTTGTCGCTGCGGGTGCCTCCTTTACGTGAAAGGGAGGGGGATATATCGACGCTCTTGAAACATTTCCTGCACAAGGCCTGTCAGGAGATCGGGCAATTGCCGGTTCAGGTCGATGAGGAGGCGATGCGGGCTTTGGAGAATTACCCATGGCCCGGCAACGTTCGCGAATTGCGAAATGTAGCTTACCGGATAGCTGCCCGATCGGCAGGCAGCGTCGTGCATGTGTCGCATTTACCGGAGGAAGTTATCGGAGGCAGGATGAACCTGACTTCAGGTAAACAAGGCGTTTCGAATTTAAGGCGTATCGGGAGAAATCAGGAAATAGAGCTTATTCGTTCAACGCTTGAAGAGTTCAATGGAAACGTATCGAAAACAGCGGCAAAGCTAGGCATTCACCGAAGCACCATTTATCGAAAACTCGGTCGGGATCTGAACCATGGTTCCTCGCAAGGAGAAAACCTATGACGATGAGCAAAGTAAGTTACATCCCCAGCATGTCAAAGCCAAACCACTGATTCGAGACGGCTTGATTGGCGAAGTCAAATCGTCCGTGGACTGCAGCTCCGAAATGGCGATGCGAAATGAACTTTGAAGTGGCGGGAACAAAGGGCGTATTGAAACTTCCGTTCGCATTCCGACCTGATTGGACTGGCGGCGAGGGGATTATTTAGCTTCAAACCGAACATGCCAAGACGGAAATAACGATACAAGGCGACCGGAATTCAGCATGTATCGAAGCTCATTCCAACTGTATCTTGCAGGGTGCCATACTTGCCCGGACTTATCTTAGTTTGCACAATGAAGGACCTGGCGGAAAACCGTCAGGTCCTTCTTCGTTTATTCGCCCGGTATGGACGTTCTTCAAAGAAACTTCGACTTTCTATGCCCGGGATCGAATGTCGTCGCGGAACAGCAGTCCGATGCAGTACAACCCCGACAATCCGACAAGCGTATACACGATTCGGCTCAAGCCGGAAGACTCGCGATGAACGTCTCCCCCCAGCAGGGCCGTTACCAGATCCCATTCGAATAATCCTACCAACAGCCAGTTCAACGCTCCGATAATGACGAGTGTCAGTGCCGTTTTTGTCATATTCAACACCATCCTTAGTGAAGTCATGTGTGTGCTGTAGCTAGCTTCTGATCTTACTTTTCCTAGGAATCCGGCTAGGTATACATCAAGAGGCGAGGGATTTTTTTCCAATCGGAGAGGTGATTACCGGAAGGATTTCCTATTCATACTATCCGTATGTGGTCCAAGGGAGGTCCAAATGCGATGCTACAGCGTACTTCTCCGCCATCTCTCTATATCCGGCTGCGCCGATCGCTGCGCATCAGCAGGGAGCAGTCGGTTCTGCTCGGGCAGGTCGCTCAGCTGTTGGCGCCTCCCGAATACGAACAACAGCTGCTGAAATTGGAACTGTATCGACCGAAAGAGTACGACGGAAGCCTTGTGCTGATCGATATGATGCTAATCGTCAGGAAAGTGAAGGAGTTATATCCCTGGATGCAAGTCGAGCATTTCGGCGAGCCTCATACGTTAGTGGAGGTGCGCGACAAAACGAAAGCTCCAAGCATGCTGCTTATTATTTTGGTATGGCTGCTGCTGTTCATCGGATCGGGGTTGGCGATTATGAATTTTCATGCGGACGTCAGCATGGCGGAAGTTCACCGCCATATTTACAAGCTGCTGACGGGCAAAGAGAACGTTCACCCGCTGCTGCTGCAAATTCCATATTCCATTGGGATCGGGATCGGGATGATCGTGTTTTTTAATCATTTGTTCAAAAAAAAATTCAACGAAGAACCGAGTCCGCTTGAAGTAGAGATGTTCATGTATCAGGAGAACGTCAACCAATACATCATCACGGAAGAATACGCCAAGCTGAATCGTGAGGCGAAGGATGACGTATCCAAGGCGGATAAGCCATGAGCGAATGGGCAGGGGGGCTTGTACTTGCTTTCATCGGCTTAGCCGGGGGACTTGCCGTCGGAAGCGGGATGGTCGCGTTTCTCGTTGTGCTCGACATCATTCCGCGACTGGCCCAAATTACGCGTTCCTATCGGCATATGAGGCGATATGAAGGAGCGGTTGTGATCGGTTCCTTGTTTTTTACATTCACGGATTTCTTCGAATGGACCTATGGGTTGTTCCCGATGGCCGCAGCCTTCTTCGGCTTGTTCGCCGGTTGTTTCGTCGGTATGCTGGCCGCCGCTTTGACGGAAGTCATTAATGTGCTCCCGATTTTGGCAAAACGCATCGGGATGGAAGCCTATATGATATGGCTGCTGATGGCGATGATTTTCGGGAAAGTGCTCGGTTCGATCATCGATTGGATCGGCGTACTGAATTAGAAGAAACGGCCGACAGGCCGGTTCCGCAACGTATTCATGTGGAAACAGGAGGGTGAAGCCGCTATGGTTCGTCACAAGGGATTCAAAAGAGCGAGATTGATGAAGGGAAGCCCGACCGGCTCGAATCGGCCGGAACAGGACGACAAAAAAACGGATGCGCGCGATCCGAAGCTGGTGATCGATGAAGAAGGCAGCATCATCGGATATGTACAAGAATCGGGGCCATCCGCTGGAAAACCGGGCTCGTCCGGAACGGACGGCGGGTACGAGGCGGAAATCAAGATGTCCGATGAAGAACGCGAGCTGAAAGAGGATACGAACATCTCCCAAGATTTCGACCGCTTGAAGCGGCAGCTTGAAGAGCGGGTCGGCTTAAACAAAAGCTTCGACGTGGTGTTTCGAGAGATGGTATTCGGCGGCCAGAAGACGGGCATTTTTTACTACAACGGCTTCGCCAAGGACACGGTGTTAACAGACATTTTGACGCGTTTGTCTTATGCCGGCGAATCTCACCGGGAGGGCGAAGCGGGGAAGCACGAGAAACGGAGCACGCGCCGCGACGATGCGCCGGAAACGGATGCCCAGAAGGATGAGCGCGGCGGCCCGGAGAAACTGAACGTCATCGAACTGTTCGATCATGCGCTAATTCCGCATATTCAGGTCAAGAAGACCTTGGACCTGAAAGAAGCCGTCGACAATGTCATGATGGGCGGCACGGCGTTTTTCTTCGAAGGGGAGAACGAAGCGGTGCTCGTCGATGCGAAGAACTTTCCGGTCCGCTCCACGGAGGAACCGGACCTGGAACGCGTCGTACGCGGGTCGCGGGACGGGTTTGTCGAGACGCTGCTGACGAACGTGACGCTGGTGCGGAGAAGGCTGCGCGACCCGCGTCTGAAGCTGGAGATTACGCAAGTCGGCAATCGGACGCAAACCGATGTTTGTATCGGATATATTCAGGATATATGCGATATGGATTTGGTGGAGTCGGTTCGCGACAAGATCAAATCCGTGAATGTGGACGGCTTGCCGCTTGCGGAAAAACAGCTGGAGGAAGCGATTATCGGCAAAGGCTGGAATCCGTATCCGATGGTGCGATACTCCGAGCGTCCGGACGTCGTCGCCGCGCATATGCTGGAAGGGCACATGGTCGTCTTCGTGGATACGTCGCCGTCGGTTATGATCTTGCCGACGACCTTCTTCCATCACGTGCAGCACGCGGAAGAATACCGGCAGACTCCGCTCGTCGGCTCCTACTTGCGCTGGGTGCGTTTCATGGGAATCGCCGCATCCTTGTTCCTGCTTCCGCTCTGGTTCCTGATCGTCACCTCGCCGCAGCTGAAGCCGGCCGGATTGGATTTCATCGGACCGCAAGAAACGGCAAAAATCCCGTTGATCCTGCAGTTTCTCATTGCCGAACTCGGGATCGATCTGATGCGGATGGCCGCTGTCCATACGCCGACGCCGCTGGCTACGGCGATGGGGCTGGTGGCCGCGATCCTGATCGGCGACATCGCTGTCAAAACCGGGCTGTTCGTGAACGAGGTCATCTTGTATCTGGCGGTAGCGGCCGTCGGGACGTTCGCGACGCCGAGCTATGAGCTAAGTCTTGCGAATCGGCTGGCTCGTCTCGTGCTGCTCGTCTCCGCCGCCATCTTCAAGGTGCCGGGGCTCGTCATCGCTTCGACCCTGCTGATCGCCATGCTCGCGATGCAGCGTTCCTACAACACGCCGTATTTATGGCCGTTCTTGCCGTTTAACGGCAAAGCGATGTACGACATCATGGTGCGCCGGCCCTTCCTCTCTATGAGAACGAGGATGAGCCTGACGAAAACGAAGGACGGCACGCGGCAGCCGCAATCTTGAAGTGTGATGCATTCGAAGGGATGAAACGCGTTATTCAGGCTCGCCCGGGCAGAAGCCCGCGGCGGGCTTTTTTTGCATGTTGTCTATTTAGAGCGTATTATGATACTTTAAAGGTAGGAAGCAAGGACGGCGCAGCCGTTTATCTGGGGAAAGAGGGAGTCATACGCGATGTATTTACACGGCACGAGTACGATTAACGGACAAGGTCATCTCGAAATAGGAGGCTGCGATACGGTCGACCTGGCCGGCAAGTTCGGTACGCCGCTGTACGTCATGGACGAGACGCTTATCCGCAAGCGCTGCCGCGAATTTGTCGAGGCGTTCCGGGCTTCGGGACTGCCGTTTCAAGTGGCCTACGCAAGCAAAGCGTTCTGCGTGATGGCCATGTGCCGGATTGTGGAAGAAGAGGGCATGTCTTTGGACGTCGTTTCGGACGGCGAATTATATACGGCGCTACAAGCGGGTTTCCCGGCTCATCGTATACATTTTCACGGCAACAACAAGACGCCGCATGAAATCGAGATGGCGATCGATGCAGGCATCGGCTGCTTTGTCGTCGATAACTTCGTCGAGCTGCATATGCTCAATGCGATTGCCGGCGAGAAGCGTCATAAGGCGAACATTTTGCTCCGCATCACACCGGGGGTCGACGCGCATACGCACGAGTACATTTCTACCGGTCAAACAGATTCGAAATTCGGCTTCGACTTGCAGAACGGTTCCGCCAAGCAGGCGGTGAAGGAAGCGGCCGCATTGCCGAACGTCGAGCTGCTGGGCGTTCATTCGCATATCGGTTCGCAAATTTTCGAGGTCGGGGGCTTCAAGCTGGCCGTGGAGAAAATGACCGGCTTCGCCGTCCAAATGCGCGACGAGCTGGGCGTTGTTTTCAGCGTGCTCAATTTGGGCGGCGGCTTCGGTATTCGCTACATGGAAGGCGATACGCCCCTGCCGGTGGCGGAGTACGTGCGGGCGATCACCGAAACGGTACGCGACGAGTTCGGCAAGCACGGCTATCCGCTGCCGGAAATTTGGACGGAGCCGGGCCGGAGCATCGTTGGCGATGCGGGGACTACGCTGTACACAGTGGGCACGTACAAGGACATTCCGGGCGTGCGCAAATATGTGGCCGTAGACGGCGGTATGACGGACAATCCTCGTCCGGCGTTGTATCAGGCGGAATACGAAGCGATGCTCGCCAACCGCGGGAATGAAGCGAGCGAGGAAGTCGTATCGATCGCGGGCAAATGCTGCGAAAGCGGCGATATGCTCATCTGGGACGTCCGCTTGCCGCAAGTGCGCACCGGCGACTTGCTGGCCGTTGCCTGCACGGGCGCCTACAACTACGCGATGGCCAGCAATTACAACCGCATCCGCCGTCCGGCGGTCGTGTTCGTGAAGGACGGTCAAGCGGACGTTGTCGTGGAGCGCGAATCGTACGACCATCTGATTCAGAACGACGTCGTGCCGTCCCGCATGAAGCCGGTCACGAAGACAAGATAAGAAGGGGCCGTTCGGCGTTGCGGCCGAGCGGCTTTTTGCGATGCAGTGAACAGCTATCGACGAGCGTCGGCGCGTCATTTGCCGGTTTTAGGACGGCTCGAAGCAAACGGTGGAACTCCGGTAGTTTTTTTGTCGAATTATCGTTTGATGCCGGCGATATCCGGGAAAGCTCGAATAGGCATCCTCGATTTATATGCAGATTATATGCAGACATTTTCCTTTCGCATGTCGATGTAGTAAAATAGTGGAGACTCGTGCCCGCGCGGTGTAGGCGGGTATCGATCATTCGGCATGAAACGATACAGCAAACAAAGGAGCGAACTTCTCATGGCTAAACAAGCAATCATTAAATTAACCGATGGTAACGAAATAGTACTCGATCTTTTCGACAAGGACGCCCCGAATACGGTAGCTAACTTTGAGAAACTGGCCAATTCCGGCTTTTATAACGGCACGGTGTTTCACCGCGTGATCCCCGGCTTCGTCGCGCAAGGCGGTTGCCCGAACGGAACAGGCACCGGCGGCCCTGGTTACACCATCAATTGTGAGATTAACCCGAACAAACATGAGCGCGGAACGCTCGCAATGGCGCATGCGGGACGCAACACCGGAGGCAGCCAGTTCTACATTTGCTACCAGCCGCAGCCGCATTTGGACGGCCAGCATACCGTCTTCGGTAAAGTGGTTTCCGGTATGGAGCATGTGGACAGCTTTAAAGGCCGCGAGAAAATGGAAAGCGTCCAAGTTGTCGAGATATAGGCTCTTGTCCAACCAAGTCTAGACAAATCCTGCTTCAACGGTTATACTGACACTTAAAACTAAAACTGCATAGCTGAACCTTCGGGGCAGGGTGAAATTCCCTACCGGCGGTGATGTGCGGCGGCTTCGGCCGCTGCCTCAGTCCGTGACCCGTGCTCTTCGTCTGAAGAGCCGGTGGACTCGGTGTAATTCCGAGACCGACAGTATAGTCTGGATGGGAGAAGGGGATAGCGGGGAATCATTCGATGCTGCGTTTGCCATGCGCTTTCTTTCACATGCGCGGGATGCGAACATTTATTCACGATGGATGCGAGAGCGTTTCAGACCTTGTACGTACGCTGCATTCGGCCTGCGATAAACTTGGCCTTGTTCGCGTACGCGGCGCGCTTCGTTGCATTTGCACATCCGGCTGAAACGCAGGCTGTAGCGTATAACCTCATTGCGGCGGTTTGAAGTCGCAGGGTGGATATCCGAATCAAGTTCCCGTGTCCAAACTTAGCAATCCGCTTCTCACAAGCCCCTTTTTGCCATGCAAAAAGAGGCTTTTTTGCATGTTCGGCCTTTGCAAGTCAGGAAAGGAGATCTGCGATGACGGCCGCGCTATTGAATGACGAATACTATATGCGGCTGGCGCTGCAGCTGGCGGGGGCCGCTTCCGGCCAGACCGGCATTAATCCGGTCGTCGGCTGCGTGCTCGTCAAAGACGGACGCATCGTCGGCATGGGCGCCCATCTGAAACGGGGCGAAGCCCACGCCGAGGTGCACGCGCTTAACATGGCCGGGGCGGAAGCCGAGGGCGCGACCGCATACGTGACGCTGGAGCCGTGCAGCCATCACGGCAAGACGCCGCCCTGCAGCGACCGGCTCATCCGCGATAAGGTGAAGCGCGTCGTGGTCGCCGCGACCGACGATAACCCGCTCGTCGCGGGCTCGGGGCTTGCGCGCTTGGCCGCGCACGGCATCGAGGTGACGACCGGCGTGCTTGCCGCAGAGGCGCGGGCGTTGAACGAGGCGTTCAACAAATACATCGCGACGGGCCGGCCCTTCGTAACCGTCAAGAGCGCCAGCACGCTGGACGGCAAAGTCGCCGCGAAGACGGGCGACAGCAAGTGGATTACGGGCGACGCTTCGCGTGCCCAGGGCCACCTGCTGCGCCACCGTCACCAGGCGATCCTGGTCGGCATCGGCACCGTGCTGGCCGATGACCCCGCCCTGACGACCCGGCTCGAGGTGCCGGGTCTGAACCCGATTCGCGTCGTCGCCGACTCGACGCTGAGGCTGCCGCCCGACGCCCGGCTCGTGCGGGACGGGGCGGCGCCCGTCGTCGTGCTGACGACGGAGCGGGCGCCGCAGGAACGCCGCCGCGCTCTCGAAGCGCGCGGCGTGCGCATGGTCGACTGCGGCCCGGGGCCGACCGTCGACCTGAACGCCGCCATGAGGCGGCTCGGCGAGCTCGAGATCGGCTCGCTGCTCGTCGAAGGCGGTGGCAAGCTGAGCGGAGCCCTGCTGGCGGCCGGGCTCGTCGATAAGCTGGTGCTGTTCCTGGCGCCGAAAATCATCGGCGGCGGAGCATTGGCACCCGGCAACTTCGATTTTCCCGGCTTCGAGACGATGAGCCGGGCGATCAAGCTCGAACGGCTTCAGGTGGAACGCTGCGGCGAGGACGTGTGCTTGTCCGGTTATCCGCGGTACGAAAGCGAGGAATGACAAGATGTTTACGGGCATTATCGAAGAAATCGGCACGATGCGCCGCATCGCCAAACAAGGCCAAGCCATGGTGCTCACCATCGGCGCGAAACGTATACTGGAAGACGTGAAGCTGGGGGACAGCATTTCGGTGAACGGCGTGTGCTTAACCGTCGTCGCTTACGACGAGTCAAGTTTTACCGTCGATGTGATGCCGGAGACCTTCCGCCGAACGAACCTGGAACGGCTGCAAACCGGCGCTCGGGTGAATCTGGAGCGGGCGATGGCGGCGAACGGCCGCTTCGGCGGTCATATCGTACAAGGTCATGTCGACTCGACGGGCATCATCACGAGTCGAACGCCGGAAGAGAACGCCGTCGTGTTCCGGGTGGAGCCGAGAGATGCGGGGATGATGAAATACGTCATTCCGCACGGCTCGATTACGATCGACGGCATCAGCTTAACGGTCGTCGAGTCGGGGGAAGCGCATTTTACCGTTTCGATCATTCCGCATACGCTGGCAGAGACGATACTGGAGCACAAGAAGGCCGGAGACGAAGTAAACCTCGAGGCCGATGTGCTGGGTAAATATATCGAGCGATTGCTGGGCTTCCGCGGCGCGGGTCCGGAAGGACAAGGCAAGCCGCAGAGCCGGCTGACAGCTTCATTTTTGACGGAGCACGGGTTTATGTAACCCAAACTAGTGGGAGGCGAGAGAACATGACGGCACCGATTCAATTTCATTCGATCGAAGAGGCGATTTACGACCTGATGCTGGGCAAAGTGATCATCGCCGTTGATGACGAGGACCGGGAGAACGAAGGCGACTTCATTGCCTTGGCGGAGAAAGCGACGCCGGAGATCATCAATTTCATGATCAAGGAAGGGCGCGGACTCGTATGCGTACCGATTACCGAGGAGCGAGCTCAGGAGCTCGATTTACCGCCGATGGTCGTGCGCAACACCGATTATCACGGCACGGCCTTCACGGTTTCCGTCGATCATGCGGAAACGACGACCGGCATCTCGGCTTCGGAGCGCTCCCGCACGGTTCAGGCGTTGATTGATCCGAAGACGAGGGCGCATCATTTCCGCCGGCCGGGCCACATTTTTCCGTTGATCGCGAAAAAAGGCGGCGTGCTCCGCAGAGCGGGCCATACGGAAGCGGCCGTCGATTTAGCCCGGATGTGCGGCGCGTATCCGGCTGCCGTCATCTGCGAGGTCATTAAGGAAGACGGGGAAATGGCGCGTGTGCCGGACCTGATGGAAATCGCGCAAAAGCATGATTTGAAAATTATCACGATTCAAGATATGATCAAATACCGCAATTATAAAGAAAAACTCATTAACCGCGAAGTGGAAGTGCGGATGCCGACCGACTTCGGCAGCTTCACGGCCATTGCGTATTCGAATGTCGTCGACCAGAAGGAGCATGTGGCGCTTGTCAAAGGGAACATCGACACCGACACGCCGACGCTGGTGCGCGTTCACTCGGAATGCTTGACCGGCGACGTGTTTCATTCGCACCGCTGCGATTGCGGTCCGCAGCTCGCCGCGGCGCTGAAGCAGATCGATGAAGCGGGCTCCGGCGTGCTGCTCTATATGCGTCAGGAAGGCCGCGGCATCGGCTTGATCAACAAGCTGAAGGCGTATAAGCTGCAGGAAGAGGGATTCGATACGGTCGATGCGAACCTGAAGCTCGGCTTCGACGCGGATCTGCGCGACTACGGCATTGGAGCGCAAATATTGAAGGATCTCGGCATCAGGAAAATCCGTTTGCTCACGAACAATCCGCGTAAAATTCGCGGACTCGAAGGCTACGGGCTGGAGGTCATCGAACGCATACCGATTCAGATGGATGAGAACGAAGACAACACCCACTATTTGCATACGAAACAAGCGAAGCTCGGTCATTTGCTCAATTTTGCACAAGATTAAGCATGGCGGGCTTGGCCGCATCAAAAAAAATATTGAATTCGGAAGGAAGTTGTGAGATTATGGCGAAAGTATACGAAGGTCATTTAGTGTCGAAAGGTCTGAAATACGGGATCGTAGCAGGCCGTTTTAATGAATTTATTACGAGCAAGCTGGTCGGAGGCGCACTGGATGCGTTGAAACGTCACGGCGTGGAAGAAGACGAGATCGAGCTGGCTTGGGTGCCGGGCGCTTTTGAAATTTCATTGATCGCCCAGAAAATGGCAGAGAGCGGCCGTTACGATGCAGTCATTACGCTGGGGGCGGTCATCCGCGGATCAACGCCGCATTTCGACTACGTGTGCAACGAAGCGGCCAAAGGAGTGGCTGCAGTCGGGCTGAAAACGGGCGTGCCGACGGTGTTCGGCGTTCTGACGACCGATTCGATCGAGCAAGCGGTCGAGCGGGCAGGCACGAAGGCGGGCAACAAAGGCTGGGAAGCCGCGGTTACAGCGATCGAGATGGCCAATCTGGTTAAGCAGTTTAAATAAACAATAACGAACCATACAGCTAAGATCTACAGCGGGCGGGCAGAAACTAGCGGGAAGTGGGGAACAAGGGGGAACAAGCGACATGAAGGTCACGGTAAAGCTCGAAACGTTTGAAGGCCCCCTTGATTTGCTGCTTCACTTGATCGATAAAGCGGAAGTCGATATCTATGATATTCCGATTAAAGACATTACGGATCAATACATGGAATACCTGGACGCCATGACGGAGCTGGAGCTCGAATTCACGAGCGAGTTTTTGGTGATGGCGGCGACGCTGCTTTCGATCAAAAGCAAGATGCTGCTGCCGAAACCTCCGGTCCTTGATCTGGATTTCGACGATTATTTGATGGACGAAGAATACGATCCGCGTGCCGAGCTTGTGGCCAAACTGATCGAATACCGCAAATACAAAGCGATCGCCGATCATCTGCGTGACAAGGAAGTGGAGCGCAGCTTGATTTATACGCGCGAACCCGAGGACTTGACGCCTTATGTCCCCGTCGTTCCGGATAATCCGGTCAAAGGTCTGCATGTCTCCGATCTGGTTCAGGCGTTCCGCAAAGCGATGCGCCGGATGCAGAGCCGCAATGCGGTTGCCAAAATCCGCAAAGACGAAATTTCCGTCAAGGATCGGATGTTTCAGGTCATTGGCGCGCTCGAGCAGCACGGAGGGAAGCTCCTGTTCTCCAAACTCCTGGATCAGGAGCGGACAAGGGATTCAATCGTGGTCACCTTCCTTGCATTGCTGGAACTGATGAAGGTGAAGAAGATCGTATGTTTTCAACATCAATTATTCGACGATATCGTGATAAAGGTGCGGGAGGATGGAACGGCAGATGGATTCTGGGCAGATGAAATCAGTTATTGAGGGTTTGCTGTTCGTGGCGGGAGACGAAGGGCTCGATGCCAAGCAGCTGGCCGAAGTGCTGGAGCAAGATGCCGCTTTTGTCACCGACCTCGTGCTGGACCTGCAAAGCGAATTGAAGCGGCAAGGGCGGGGCATTCAAATCGTGGAGCTGGCGGGGACGTATCAGTTGTCCACGGTGCCGGAGCATGCGCCGTTCTTCGAACGCTTGGCGTATTCCCCTTCTCGAACGTCGCTTTCGCAAGCGGCTCTGGAGACGCTCGCGATTGTTGCGTATCGGCAGCCGATTACGCGTATCGAGATCGAGGAAATCCGCGGCGTGAAGGCGGACCGGGCGCTGCAGACGCTGGTGGCCAAGGATTTGATTCAAGAGGTGGACCGGGCGGATGCGCCGGGAAGACCGATTTTATACGGGACGACCAAATCGTTTCTCGACTATTTTGGATTGGGCAGTTTGACCGATTTGCCGGAAACGAGTTTGTTCGAGAACGACGACAACCTGGAAGAGGAAACGCGCTTGTTGTTCGAGAAGCTGGAAGGGGAGCAAATGACGTTCGAAGACGTGTCTTCGAAGTCGAACGACTTCTGAAACGTGCATGTTTTACCAAGGTAAAGCCATACTAACTCCTGAGGAAATGAAGCGGCAAGCTTCCGGTACCGGGAGTTTTTTGTGTTTTCCCCAGAATTTTGCCGTGCGGGAGGAGATTAGCATGGTTTGGGTTTGGATGGCCGCGGGACTGCTCTTCGTGCTGCTTCTCCTCTTGGGAAGCCGGGTGAACATTCGACTCGCCTTCACCCATCAGGATAAGAACGACGAGATTTCCGTTGAAGTCAGGGCGCTGTTAGGTCTCGTCCGTTTTCGCTATGAAGTGCCGACCCTCCGTTTCAAGGGTCTTCGCGCCGGGCTGGAAGTGAAATCCGAACAAGTCAACGCCGGGGCAGGGCGCTTGATTGCCGATCGGAAAGAAACGATCAACGCGGATAAAATCAAGCAGAAGTTCGAGGATGTACGGATACTGCTGACGCATTGTTTCGATTTCAACGAGTGGCTGAGCCGGATGCTTCGGCATGTCGATTGTACGAAGCTGCATTGGAAAACGTCGGTCGGCATTGGGGATGCGCCTGAGACAGCCTTCCTGGTCGGGACGCTCTGGGGGGTGAAGTCGTCGCTGCTCGGGTTTGTATGCCGGTACATTCGTTTGGAAACCCAGCCGCAGCTGCAGGTGATGCCGGTTTTTAATCAAATGATGTTCTTGACCGAAGGGAATTGTACGATTCGTATCCGGATCTGGCATTTGCTTTCCGGAGGCGTTCAGCTCCTGATGCGCATCCGCAAGACGGAAGGCGGCCTGCAAGCTTGGCGCCGTGTGCTGATGCCGACGTCCTGAATAACGAAGCGACGCGACTTCGGATTCTGTTTCCCCTACATAGTCTGGAGGTACTCCGGTTAAGCTAAAACTGTTCTTTAATCCGACTTCAGACAGGAGGTTTCCACGTTGGCAGAGCATCCGATTCAAGGGTTAATGAAGACGGCCATGGAAAATATTAAAGAAATGGTCGACGTCAATACGATTGTAGGCGACCCGGTCGAAACGCCGGACGGGTGTGACATCTCCAAAAGAGCCAATAAAGCGGTTTTAAACCCCAATAATGGATAAGACTTAGCTAGTGGAAATTCTCGACAAAGCAAGAATGTATTTTAAGTTGGCTATAGAAAGAAAAATTAAAGAATCGCAAAATAATGAGGATGTGGTTGTACTTCCTGGACTACTTGTAGCATCCAGTGCACTTGATGTTTTTGTGAAGGATTACAAAGAGTTAAGTACCAAAGAGTTCGAGTTTAAATACAAAATAAATAATGGGCACGTTACTTAAATTACCAGTAACATGCCCTAATATGTACTTACTTCAGATAATGTTTATTATTAATATAATTCTCGAATGTAATTATTACATAATTGCAGTATTCGTCAATTACATCAAAGCGAATTTGTAAATCATCGGCTGTGAATCTCTTACCAATCTCGACAGGAGATTCATTTCCATGTGCAATACTGTTTCTAAGATCAACCATCTCCTGAATCCTACCACCGGTGCTTCCATGTGGCAAAATCGGATCCTGAATACAGAATGTTTTCCAGATGCTTTCCAATTGCCTGTAACGGAAATTTTGGCCATCTGTTGGCATAATCTCGTCACGTATATTAACTATGGTAGTATCACGAAAATTTTCGAAGAAATCCCATCTTTTTTGCCATTTTGTAGGGTTCCCTGCCGAATAAAATGAATCTAGGTTGTTATTCAAAGCGATACTTAAAAAAACAGGTTTACAGTCGACAATTTTAATATTTGATGAATTTATTATACCGATTGTTTTAGATACACAAGATGAGATAACAAACTCATAGACCCCATAAATATGAACAAAAAAAAGTCCTTTTAGTGAGGTTATACTTCCTGTTCGTGGGGTCGAGGTTACTCTTTTAGGTTCATTACTTTTAATGTGTCTGATAATTTCTCTAATTTCAATCAATCTTCTTGTTGATTCAGCTTTAATGTCAGAATACATTTATTTACCCTCGAATTTATTCAAACAATATTCAATCCTCTTTCTTACTTTAGGATTAGAATTTGTCGCACCTGATGTAATGGATTTTAATTCATTAGACTTAATCCACTCATTGATATTTTCAACTTTGATTTCATTGTGTCGAGTATATGCAATTGCAGCTCCTACAGTAACTGCTTCATATAAATTAATTGGAGTTGATTTAAATCTACGTGTGATACCGTCCGGTAGGGCGTCGGAAAGTAAGGCGAATACTTTTTCAAACAATTTTCTGTTCTCATTGTAATCAAATTTGATCGTGGATTCTTTCATATAGTTATTGAGGAAATCCACAACACTATGATCAAATTCTTGATATTTGTAATAAAAAGCAAAAAAACGTAAAACAAGCTCCTCTCTAGTGCCATCGTTTTCCTTTCCAGATGGTAATTTTGCAACAGAAAGAAAATTTTTATTTTCTGCTAGCTCTCTAAGAAAATCATTAAAAGGGCCTCTAAATATACAGCTTCTGATTTCTTGATCAGTTAATTTAATACCACCGGTATTTAACCTTTCGAACAAATCAAACCTAACATTCATATCACTTTTATCACTTAATGTTGTAATCTTCAATGGTTTAAGAAGAAAATTAAGCTTTAAGGTACTTGGTAAATCATTAAAGGTCATTCCATTTAATTCTGTTAGTTTCTCTAGTCCATGTATGACCAGTGATTCCTTGGTATTTATTTTTTCTAGTGCCTTATCATCGCCAGCAAAATGAATCATTGAGCTTAATCTTTGAACCCCGTCAATAACTTCCCAAGTTCCATCTGAATTTGTAGCCATATATAAACTAGGAACAGGAATCCCCAAAAAGATGGACTCAATTAATACGGATTGACGTTCTGTGTCCCATCTAAATTGTCGCTGATATTCGGGAGCAATGTTAATAATCTTGTCAGAAACCATGTTTATTAATTCCTTAACACTAAAGTCATATGTATCAAAATCAACTTTGTGTTTTTGTTCATTTAACTGTGAAGTTAGTTTTTCGATCAATGTTCTTCACTCCTCGAAGTTACAGTAGTTCTCTTTATCTTATCATAACCATATCCTTGCAATACATTAAATTTCCTGAATTGTTTTGAGTGATGTTTGACTATACATATTTACATTTGCTAATGAGCAAGTTATATAAAGCAAGAAACGAACAAACGAACTAATTTGATAAGGAGGCAGTACTTGATGACCGAACATCCGATTCAAGGGTTAATGAAGACGGCCATGGAAAATATTAAAGAAATGGTCGACGTCAATACGATTGTAGGCGACCCGGTCGAAACGCCGGACGGCAGCATCATTATGCCGATCAGCAAAGTCGGTTTTGGCTTCGCGGCAGGGGGCAGCGAGTTCGTCACGGCGGAAGAGCATGCGAATGGGAATGGCGGTAACCGCCATGATGCGATGAACGCTTCGGTTGCGCTTCCGTTCGGCGGGGGCAGCGGCGGCGGGGTGTCGATTACCCCGATCGCATTTTTGGTTGTCGGCAAACAAGGGGTCAAGATCGTGCCGCTCGACAATCAAACGCACTTGCTGGAACGAATTATCGATTCAGCGCCGCAAGTGGTCGACCGCATTCAATCGATGATCAAAAGCGGCGGCAAAGCCGGCTCCACTATGGAGACAGAGTCGACATCCGTAACGAACAACATCGAGAACCCAAATTTCATCGTTTAACTTTATCGAGAAGCTGCCCGGTCCAGGGCAGCTTTCTTTATGCGATTCCGCTGTCCGCTCGAGAAAGGATAACCCCCGCTGCATGTTCCATCAAGCGGTATTGCTCTTTCCGGGTCTAAGGAATATAGTTGATGTAGACTGCTTTTGCTTGCTTTGCGGCAAAGGCGACGAATGGAACAATAAGTAAGGAGTTATGCCTCGTGTGCGGACGGTATACGATTACGGTTTCGTGGGATGAGCTGATGATGCGCTTTTTGCTGGATGGAAGACCGGGTAAATACCAGCCGCGGTACAATGCCGCCCCCGGCCAGTGGATCCCCGCGATTCTCGGCGGCGAACCGGGCTTTGGCGAACGTGCGGCGAACCGTCTCGGGGAGCTCCGCTGGGGGCTTGTACCTTCATGGGCGCAAGACGCCAAGTCGGGTGCGCGCATGATGAACGCAAGAGCCGAAACGGTTGCGGAGAAGCCGTCGTTCCGAACGCTGCTGTCGCGTAAGCGCTGCCTCATTCCTGCCGATGGCTTCTACGAATGGAAGAAGACCGGCGGAGGGAAACAGCCGGTGCGATTCGTGCTGAAAGACGGAGGCTTATTCGGGATGGCGGCGCTTTACGATACGTGGGTCGGGGAGGACGGCGACAAGCTGCATACGTGCACGATTGTGACGACTGCGGCCAACGGATTAGTTGCGGAAGTGCACGAACGGATGCCGGTCATTTTGACCCGGGAGCGGGAGAAGGTGTGGCTCGACCGCAGCGTCCGCGAACAGGCGGAGCTGCTGCCGCTGCTCGAACCGTTCCCGGCGGAGCGGATGGATTATTACGAGGTGCGGCCCGAAGTCGGGCGCGTTGCCTATGACGAGCCGGACTGCATCCGGCCATTAGCCTAAAAGCTTGCAAGAACGAAGACCGTCAAGGTGAATTTGCGCCTTGCCGGTTTTTTGTGTACCGTCCGCATGCATACATAACCAGGCCCGATTCGCATATACATGTACAAGTAGGCCGAACTTGTCCTTCGATCGTTTGTTTGTGTCGGGGCAATTCGTCCGCCGGTGATACAGGAACGTTTTGGTGGGAGGATCATGATGAGAAGACTATGGTTTCTGTTGTTGGCCTTATGGCTTGTCGCCGCCGGCTTCGGCGGTATTCCGACCGCGCAGGCGGCTCCGGGAATAAGCACCAGCGCGGAAGGCGCGGCGCTGATCGACGTCACCTCAGGCAGGCTGCTGTACAGCGTCAAAGGGGACAAACAGATGCGTATCGCCAGCTTGACGAAGATCATGACGGCGATCGTGGCCATCGAGAACGGCAAGCTGACGGATTTGGCGAAAGTCAGCAAGAACGCCTTCGGCAAAGAAGGCTCCTCGATTTATTTAAAGCTGAATGAAGAGATGAATTTGAAAGACTTGCTGTACGGACTTATGCTTCGTTCCGGCAACGACGCCGCAACCACGATAGCGGAGCATGTGGGGGGCAGCGTCGAGGGCTTCGCCTATATGATGAATGAGAAGGCGAGAATGATCGGAATGACGCGCTCCAGCTTCAAAAACCCGTCCGGCTTGGATGAAGAAGGCCATTACTCTACGGCGAGCGATATGGCCAAACTGACTGCTTATGCATTGAAAAACCCGGTCTTCCAGGAAATCGTCAAAACGAAAGTCAAAAAAGTGCCGAATCCGAATGAATCCTGGGATTACTCTTGGGTCAATAAAAATAAAATGCTGTCGCTGTACGACGGGGCGGACGGCGTGAAGACCGGGTACACGAAGCTGGCCAAGCGCTGCCTGGTCTCTTCCGCGACGCGGGGCGGACAACAATTAGCCGTTGTCACGCTGAACGATCCGAATGACTGGATCGATCATACGCAGCTGCTCGATTACGGCTTCGAGCACTACCCGCTCACGACGCTGATCGGCAAAGCGGAGCCGGTTGAAGGCACGGAATTCGTGGCTGGGGCACCTTTCCGATATCCGGCCGAGCAGGCGGAGAACGGAAAATTCGAGCGCAAGCTGATATTGAACGACGTCACTTCCACTGATTACAAGCTGGGCTTGAAGGGACGGATCGAGTTTACGTTGAACGGCAGATCCATCGGTAACGTACCGCTTGTAGCCAAGGATAGTCCCCGGCTTTCCGCAACGGACCGGTCAACGTTCGCATTCTCCGAGTCGGATGCGGACGGTTGGCGGCTTTCGGATAGATGGTTATACATTTTAAGCGCATTTACCCGGGTGATGTTCACAGGCCAAACCGATTAATCGTACGACAAGGGTTCCAGTCCGATCATGGGAGGGAAGGGGCATGCCTAGTTAGTTACCCCTGAAAAAGTCGGGCTATTTTGACAAAATAAAAAGGAATTCGGCACCTCAAAATGGAAATTGTTATTGTCCAGATAACAATCCATCCATCCCCGAGGGAAGAATTCCTTTGTTTAAGGAGTTCAACGCAGAGCCTCGGGAATCCTTCCTTGAGGTGATGAAAATGTTGAAACTTCGTGACGAGCAAATAACGATGTGGGATGCGATTCTTCCGGAAGCTGTTAGAACGCTGCCGGCCGAACTTGCCATCATCGATCGCTTGCTGGACGACGAAAAATTTCTTCAACCATTCGCGAAGCTGCATCCGAAAGGCAAGAAGAGCGGTCGCCCTACGCTGGCGATCGAGAAGTACATCCGTCTTATGGTCTTGAAACACAAATATAATTTGGGCTACGAGTCGCTCGTGAAGGAAGTTGGCGACAGCATCACCTGGCGAATGTTCTGCCGTATTGCCATCGATGAGAAGATGCCGGATCCGTCCACGCTCATCTATGCCCGCAAACGCTACGGCGATAAAATCGCCCAGGACATCAACGCTGCGCTTATCAAACAGTGTGAAGAAAAAGCGATTCTGAAAACCCGTAAATTCCGTACAGACACGACTGTCGTGGAATCCGACATTCATCACCCGACAGATGCTACGCTATTGCAGGATGGTGTGAAGGTCATCACGCGAATGATTCAGAAAATCCGCAAGGTCGCTTCCCACGCCGTTCAAGGCTTTGAAGATCGTACGGCTGAAGTTAAAGAAAAGATTCTGTCCATCGCCAAAGTACTGCGGCGTCGCACACGGGAATCGTGGGAAGAAGTTGACAAGATTACGCAAAGCGTAATCGAAGTAACCGACAGCGTCGTAAAGGGTGCACAAAGCGTCGTAGAAAAACTGCAAGACAAGGGCAAAACGGCCGTTCAGCAAAGCAAAGCAAAACTGTCGGCGGCGGTCGAGCTTACCGGGAAACTGCTGGAACAAGCCAGACAGGTCGTCTCCGGCAATCGTATCATCGCCGATCGTATCGTCAGCTTCTTTGACCCCGAAGCCAGGCCGATCAAGAAGGGCAAGCTAGCCAAAGGCACGGAGTTCGGATACAAGGTGCGAATCGACGAGACGGAAAGCGGCTTCGTCACCGGTTACGCCGTCTATGAGGGAAATCCCTCTGATGACGAATTGCTTGTTCCCGCCATAGAAGCACATATCAAGCAGTTCGGCAAAGCACCGCAGGCCGTAGCCACCGACCGCGGCTTCTCAAGCAAGAAGAATGAAGCAGCCATTACTGAACTTGGTGTAAAGCGAGCCAGCTTGCCGCGAAAGGGCAAGAAAGGCATTGCCCGCACGGAGTACGAAAACGAAAAATGGTTTAAGGACTTGCAGCGTTACCGTGCAGCCGGAGAAGCGAAGATTAGTCTTCTCAAGCGCAAGTACGGTTTGAACCGCAGCAGGTACCGGGGCTTTGCTGGCTCAAAATGCTGGGTCGGCTTCGGAATCCTGACCCACAATCTGCAAAGAGCAGCAAAAATGCTTCAAAACTAAGGTAGAAATAGAAATCCGGGGGAACCGACATCCACAAAACCACTCGGCTCCCCGAGACCATTTTTAAAATTGGACTTTTTCAGGAGCAACTAGTTATGGTCAACTTTATTTGGTTGTTCTTTATCGTTGCCGGATTCATCGTCGCCGCATTTCAGGGAAGAATCGATTTGGTGACCGAGGCCGTTTTTGAAGGCGCGAAAAGCGGCGTCACCGTTTGTTTCGGCCTGATCAGCATCATGGTGTTCTGGCTCGGGATGATGCGGATCGCCGAGGATGCAGGCCTGCTGCGAACGATGGCCAGACTGCTCAGCCCCGTCGTCCGCATGCTGTTTCCCGGTGTCCCGAAGGATCATCCGGCGCTCGGATACATCATGTCGAACATGAGCGCGAACATTTTCGGACTCGGGAATGCGGCTACGCCGATGGGCATCAAAGCGATGCAGGAGCTGCAGAAGCTGAATCCGCACAAGGAAATCGCAAGTCCCGCCATGTGTACCTTGCTTGCGCTGAACACGGCGAGCATTACCTTGATCCCGACGACGCTGATCGCCATTCGCATGAGCTACAACTCGGCCAATCCCGCGGAAATCGTCGGCACGACCTTAATGGCCACCTTCATTTCGACGCTGGCGGCGATCGTGGTCGACCGATGGTACAGAAGTCGAAATTCGCCGATCGATTTGAGGAAAGGATGAGGCGCCGTGTATGAATGGGTCAACTTAATATCCGCCTGGGCGATTCCCGTTATCATCGTGTTTATCCCTTTATATGCCGCTTACCGGAAAATCCCCGTCTACGAATCGTTCGTGGACGGGGCGAAAGACGGCTTCGATACGGCGATCCGCATCATTCCTCACCTCGTCGGCATGATGGTGGCGATCAGCGTATTTCGCGCGTCCGGCGCGATGGATTTATTCATCGGCTGGCTGAAGCCGATTTGTGAACGATTCGGGGTGCCGAGCGAAATCATCCCGCTTGCTTTCTTGCGTCCGATTACCGGCGCAGGATCGCTCGCTTTCACGACCGATCTCATCTCGCAGTTCGGGCCGGATTCGATGGTCGGGCGCATCGCCTCCACGATTCAAGGCAGTACGGATACGACGCTGTACGTCATTACCGTATATTTCGGCGCGATCGGCATCCGTAAAGCGGGATACGCCCTGAAGGTCGGCCTGATCTCCGACGCCGTCGGCTTTATCGCCTCGATCGTCATTTGTTATTTGGTGTTTACCGCGTAATGGCTTCCTTCGTTTCACCCCCTCCTTTGTCCGTACATATACTAAGGTTAGCGATCCCGGAAGAGGTGACCTGTATGGTGTATTACGGCATTATCATTCATCATTCCGCTTGTCCCGCCATTAACGGAAAAGGGTATGACCTGTTTATCGCCAGGAACGGCGTCATCATCCCTTCTTCCGCCCAAACGGACCCGCTGTACATTCATATTTGCTTGGAAGGCGACTATACGGAACCGCGCAGCATCCGGACGCCCGAAGAGAAAGAGCAATGGTTTGTGCTGAACAAGCTTGTTTTGCGTTTATCCGAAACGTACGGTTTTGGGCCGAAAGATCTCTTTCCGCACTCCGTCTCGTGCCCCGGAGCTGCTTTTCCTTGGTCTCAGCTTGTGATTTCACCCGAGGATAGGTATCATTAGCTTGAGGTGACTAGAGAAATGGAACGTTTGCAAAAAGTGCTTGCCGAAGCCGGCATTGCATCGAGAAGAAAATGTGAGGAATTAATAACCGCCGGCCGGGTGCAGGTGAACGATCAAGTGGTAACAACCTTGGGGGTCAAAGTGGATGCGAGCCAAGACTTGATTAAAGTAGACGGAAGGCCGATCCGCAAGCAGTCCAAGGTTTACGTGATGTTCAACAAACCGAAGGGCGTTATCACGAGTGCCGAGGATCCGGAAGGCCGGAAGACGGTGACGGATTTCTTTAAACATTTGAAGGAGCGGATTTACCCGATCGGACGGCTCGATTACGACACCGAGGGATTGCTCTTGCTGACGAACGACGGAGAGTTTGCGCATCTGTTGACCCACCCCAAGCATCACGTGCCCCGCACGTACTTGGCGACGGTCAAAGGGGTGCCGCACGGTTCATTGCTGGACAAGCTGAGGGACGGCATCAAGTTAGAGGACGGGATGACTTCTCCGGCCGAACTGGAATATCAGGACGTGAATCCGGAGAAGAATGAAACGGTCGTCAAGATTACGATTTACGAGGGCCGCAACCGCCAGGTGCGGCGCATGTTCGAGGCCATTCATCATCCGGTCGTCAAGCTGAAACGGGTGCAGTTCGGACCGCTTCAGCTTACCGGCGTGCCCCGGGGCAAGTCGCGGAGCTTAACGCCGCACGAAGTGGACGAATTGCGCACCGCAGCGCTCGAAATGGGGAAAGGCAAGTCACATAATATTCAAAAAGGTGAATCCGACGCTTGACAATTTTCGCTATAATAAAGTTAGGAACGGACAAACAGTCGGGTTTGAAGGTGTGGGATGATGGGGAAACATAGAACTTGGATACAAATTGCCATTTTTGCCGTTGTCATTCTCGTGGGCGGTTGGACGTTGACGAACAATTTGTTCTTCAGCGACAAGAAGCCGACGGAAGGCGCATCGGCCCCGAACTTTAAGCTGGTCGGCCTGGACGGGAATACGAAGGAGCTTGCGGAGCTCAAGGGAAAAGTCGTAGTCGTTAATTTTTGGGGGACGTTCTGCGAGCCGTGCCGGGACGAAATGCCGGCGCTTGAACGTCAGAAGGAGAAATGGGCCGGAAAAAATGTGGAAATTCTCGGCCTGAACCTGAATGAGCCGCGGGTGGCCGTCGAGAACTTTGTTAACCAATATAAGGTGACCTTCCCGATCTTGCTCGACAAAAATGAAGAAACACGAAAGCGTTACGGCGTATCGCAATATCCGACGACGTTCTTCATTAAGCCCGACGGCAAAATCGGAGTCATCCGGGTTGGGCAAATGGACGAAGCCTTTATCGATCAAACGATCTCTTCCTTGCTTCCGTCTTAGGTAAGGCTACACCGCTAACCGGATCCGGAGCGAAGCAAGCACGATTATTTTTACTATTCATAACGAGCGATTTATTTGAACGGGTTTAGCGAAGGTTAGGGTGAGGCCGGAGAGTTTACGTGCTGCCTTTGAAATCGACGTTCTACCCTGCTTGGGTTGATGATTCCAAGAACATCGATTTCAACAAAATCCGCAGGCCCATCCTAACCGCAGCGGCCTCCCATTCCAATAAATCGAGGAGGACACATGATTCACAACACCAAATGCGAATGCGGACACCAAAATCCCGTCGCCACGCTGCTATGCGAATCGTGCGGCAAGCCGCTGGAGGACGAAGGAGGGGCCGAGCCGCTCGAGATGAAATACGACGGCATGGCCAGACGCTCGCAGCGGGCGAATCCCGGGCTGTTGGACCGGGTATGGAACTTTTTTTCCTCGGTTAAAATCGCCATTTATTTAATTGTCATCACGCTGCTGGGCTCTGCGCTCGGTACCATTTATCCGCAGGAAAACACGTTCCTCAACATCGACCCGTCCGTTTATTACGAGCAAACCTACGGGACATTGGGCTACATTTATTATTTACTCGGGTTATCGCATACGTTCGAGTCGTGGTGGTTCATCACATTGCTTCTCATGATTGGCACGTCGCTTATCGTGTGCAGCCTCGACCGTGTGCTGCCGCTGTATCGCGCGTTAAGCAAGCAGCAAATCCGCAAGCATCTGAGCTTCATTACCCGTCAGAAATTGACGTATTCCGGCTCGATTCCTGTTGGCGCGGTACCGGGCGGACAGCCTGAAGCAGCGCCGGAGCAGGTATGGACGGAAACGGCCGCCAAGGCGCTTCGGAAAGCCCGTTACCGCGTGTATACCGACGGTACGGCGCTGCTTGCGGAGAAATACCGGTTCAGCCGGTGGGGGCCCTACATCAATCATATCGGACTTATTATCTTTCTTGGTGCGGTGCTGATGCGAAGCATTCCAGGCTGGCATATGGATCAGCACATCGGGTTTCCCGAAGGCAAGCTGGTGAAAATTCCCGAGACGAATTATTATTTGAAGAACGAGAAGTTTACTCTGGAGTATTACAAGCCGGAGGAAATGTCAGCCGAGTTTCGTTCCAAGGGACTCGATGTCCCGAAAGTATACGAAACGAAAGCGACGTTATACGCCTGTCTGGCGGATTGCGACGATCCGACGAAGGAACCGGTGCTCAAGGAAGTGCATAAGCAAGACATCATCGTGAACAAGCCGCTTGAGTATCAAGGTCTGCTCGCTTATCAATTCGACTTCAAGCCATCGCCGATGCTGATCTCGGTCAAGCCATCGTTGAAGAATAAAGAAACCGGCGAAACGTATGGCAGCTTTGAACTCTCGATGGACAATCCGAAGGAACAGTACAAGGTCGGCCCGTACGAATTAAAGCTCAAAGCGTATTTTCCGGAATTCGCGCTGGATAGCAAAGGCATGCCGATAACGAAATCGAAAGACCCGCTGATGCCGGCTTTCGTCTTCACGATAACAGGTCCTGGACTGCAGCCGCAAGGGGAGCCTTACATGTACTTCCCGCGTCAAGTCGACAAAGTCAATTTCCGGCAGGATGAAATTAACGGAGCGCTCGGCGCGAAGCTGGAGCTTGCGGTCGGTTCGATGGAGAACGTTAAAATATCCGAGTACATCAGCTACTTGAATATCCGGGTTGACCGGGCGATGCCGTACATTTGGATCGGCACCGCCATTTCGATGATTGGTTTGATTATGGGCTTTTATTGGAATCATCGCCGGGTTTGGCTGCGCATTGACGACGGCAAGCTGGCGCTCGGCGCGCATACGAATAAAAACTGGTACGGGTTGCGCAAGGAAGTTTCGCAGGTCCTCGCCAAAACGGGGATCGAGGTCGATCCGAATGCGCTCGAAAGAAGGGTGGAACAAGCGTGAGCAGCGCATCATTGCTGATAGCTTTCATAGTGTATTCGCTTGCATTGCTGGGATTCGTCATCGGCATTACAGGTAAAAAATCGGTTCAAGTGACGGACCCGGAAACGTACGTCAAGAAATGGGGCAGCATCGGACTGACGCTTACAATCGTCGGTTTTCTGTGTCATGCCACGTTTTTCTTTACCCGTTGGGCCGAGGCCGGACATATTCCGACGAGCAACATGTATGAGTTTATGACGTTTCTAGGCATGATGGTCGTACTGGCGTTCATCGTCGTATTCCTGATTTATCGGACTACGGTACTCGGCGTGTTCGCCCTGCCGGTTGCCATCATAATCATCGCCTATGCGTCGGTATTTCCGCACGAGGTGCAGCCGCTTATTCCGGCGCTGCAAAGCTACTGGCTGAAAATCCACGTGACGACGGCGGCGCTGGGCGAAGCGTTCTTCGCCGTCGGTTTTGCCGCCGGACTGATGTATCTGGTCCAGAACGTCAATTTCAGCAGCTCGGAGCGAAAGGACAGGCGTGAGCAGCGCGGTGTGGAATTCACGCTGTTCATCTTGGTGGTAGTCATCGCCTTCGTCGCGGCTATCTTCAGCTTTAACGGCTCCGGCTACAAGGCGGTGTTCTCCAGCAACGTCATCGTGACGGACGTAAACAACGTGGAACAAACCGTGAAACAGGAAACGACGTACGTGCTGCCGCCGCTGGTCGGACCTCATCAAGCCGAAACGGTGCAGATGACACCGTTCTTCGGGATGTCGGAGCCGCTGTTCGAAGCGCCGTCCTGGATGAAGGGCGCGAACGCAGGCAGGAAGCTGAACACGGTGATCTGGTCGCTGCTAAGCGGAGCGATTCTGTACGGGCTGCTCCGGCTTATCGCTCGTAAGCCGCTGGGCGCCGCGCTTCATCCGATGATGAAAGGGATCGATGCGGACGATATCGATGAAATCGGCTACCGCTCGATTGCCATCGGTTATCCGATCTTTACGCTGGGCGCCTTGATATTCGCCATGATTTGGGCGCATGAGGCATGGGGGCGCTTTTGGGGCTGGGACCCGAAAGAAGTGTGGGCGCTCATCGTCTGGCTGTTCTACGCAGCCTACCTGCACTTCCGGCTATCCCGAGGCTGGCAGGGGAAACGTTCGGCCTGGCTCTCGGTGATCGGATTCCTCGTCGTCATGTTTACGTTGATCGGCGTCAATCTGGTCATTGCCGGTTTACATTCCTATTCCGGCGTTTAAACGGGTTTGCCTTTAATTCCAGTTGAAGAGGAGATAGGCCATGACGGATATGAAAACGCACATCCTGGTCGTTGACGATGAAGAACGGATTCGGCGGCTGCTGCGGATGTACTTGGAAAAAGAAAACTACCGCATCGACGAGGCGGAGGACGGGGAGACGGCACTGCGCAAAGCGGTTGAATCCGACTACGATCTCATTCTGCTGGACGTGATGCTCCCCGGCATGGACGGCAACGAAGTATGCGCCCGTCTCCGGCAGGTCAAATCGACGCCGGTCATTATGTTAACCGCGAAGGGCGAAGAGACGAACCGCGTCCAGGGGTTCGAATCGGGCGCGGACGATTACGTCGTCAAGCCGTTCAGTCCGCGGGAGGTCATTTACCGGGTGAAGGCCATTTTGCGGCGCTCGTCGGTAACGGCCTATTTATCGAAGGAAGTCAATTCCAGCAACAACATCGTATTCCCGAATTTGGTGATCGAGCACGATGCGCACCGGGTTACTGCAGGCGGGCAGGAGGTGGCGTTGACGCCTAAGGAATACGAGCTGCTTCATTACCTCGCCGTCTCGCCGGATAAAGTGTTCTCGCGCGAGGAATTGCTGAAGGACGTATGGAATTACGAGTTTTTCGGCGATTTGCGCACGGTCGATACCCATGTGAAGCGGCTTCGCGAGAAGCTGAACAAAGTGTCGCCGGAGGCCGCCTCCATGATTACGACCGTTTGGGGCGTAGGCTACAAGCTCGAGGTGCCGAAGTAACGTGTTTATATTCAAAAGCGTTGTCGGCAAACTGTGGTTGACCATCATCGGACTCGTTGTCGTCGTGCTGTTGACGCTCAGCGTCTTTTTGTTCAAATTTATTGAAACGTCGTTCCCGAAGTCGAAGGATCAGGTGGAGACGTTAAACCGGCTGGCCGTTAAAGTGGCGAGCGAAATATCGCTGCATAAAGAGGAACGCCGCTATTTGCAAGTCGTGAACGAGCTGCTGAACGCGCAGGAGGCCAGCGTGCTGGTCGTGTCCAAAGATTTTGTGCAGGAAGAGACGCCGGTCGGCCAGCCGAACAACAGGCTGGTTCGGTATGACGACTTTTTCACCAAAAGCGATTTGCAAAAAGTGTTTGCCGGCGAAGTGGTCGACAACCGGAAATCAAACGTGGCGGCCCGTACTCCGCTGAGCAGCACGTATACGGCGGTCGCCGTTCCGTTCATGGATGAATCGCAAACGAACGTGGCCGGCGCGCTGATCATGTACCAGCTGACACAGTCTTCCGAAGAAACCCAGGCCTATGTGAAGAGGCTGTTCGTCGTGGTCGGGGTCGCCGGTTTTCTCATGACGACGTTCTTCGCTTTCTTCCTTCTGACGCGCATTACGCGGCCGCTCTTGAATTTGAAGAAAGCGGCCGACCTGATCTCCGAGGGCGAATACGGCAGCCGGGTCCCGATCACGTCGTCCGACGAGATCGGCGAACTGGGCAAGACCTTCAACCATATGGGCGAGCAGCTTCAGGATACGATCAAAGCGTTGAGCCACGAGAAGGAGCATCTGGCAAGCGTTCTGCGCAGTATGGCCGACGCCGTCGTCACCTTCGATGCGGAGGGACGCGTCATCCTGACGAATCCGCAGGGAGAGAGGATCATCCGGGAGTGGAACGAGATCGATTGGCTGGATGACGGCGGGGAAACCTCGGGAGCCCAGTCGTATCCCCGCGGCGAATGGAACCGGATCCCGGGCCCGATGCAGCCGCTGTTCAAGCGGGTCATCGCGCAGCCTGGTGAGATGACTTCGAAGCTGCTCGTGAAGAGCGAAGTGTGGTCGGTCGTCATGGCGCCGCTGTATTCGCAGGATCTCGTGCGCGGCGTCGTGGCCGTCATGCGCGACGTCACGGAGGAGCACCGGCTCGACAAGCTGCGCAAGGACTTCGTGGCCAACGTGTCGCATGAGCTGCGGACGCCGTTGTCGATGCTGCAGGGCTACAGCGAAGCGCTGCTTGACGACATCGCGGCCACGCCGGAGGAGCGTCAGGAGCTCGCTCAGGTGATCTATGACGAATCGCTCCGGATGGGTCGGCTCGTACGCGATTTGCTCGACTTGGCGAAGATGGAAACCGGCAACATGGAGCTGCATCTCCGGGAGCTCGATGTGCATGCCTTCATCAAGCGGGTGCATCGCAAATTTGCCGCTTTGTCCAAAGAAAAGGGCGTCTCCATGACGTATGCGCTGCCCGAGCGGCCGCTGACCCTGGCACAAGCCGACGAGGATCGCCTGGAGCAGGTGCTGACGAACTTGCTCGACAACGCGCTGCGCCATACGCCATCCCGGGCGGAGATTCAAATCCGCGCTTCGGAGACACAGCTGCGCGGGGAAGAAGCGGTGCTCATCGAGGTATCCGACCAGGGCATCGGCATTCCGGCCGAGGATCTGCCTTTTATTTTCGAACGCTTCTACAAGGCGGACAAAGCCCGTACACGCGGCGCATCGGGCGGAACGGGTCTGGGCTTGTCGATCGTCAAAAACATCGTAGAAGCCCATCAGGGCACGGTACAAGCGAAGAGTCAGCCAGGCCAGGGAACGACATTTTCTATCATCTTACCTTGCAAAAGCGGTAAAACATAACAAAAACCCCTCCGGTTCGCTTCCGGAGGGGTTTTTGTTATTGTTGAAAAACCGTACATATTCTTGTTGTTCGTGGAACAATCGGGACTTACAGGGAAAGCTCGTGAATATGGGTTAATTCCGGCAGCTTCGCCAGCTGTTCGAGTACGTCCGGCGGTGTTTGCTTATCCGTCGTCAAGACCATGATCGCCGATCCGCCGATCACTTTACGGCCGACCTGCATGGTAGCGATATTCACGTCGTTGTTGCCGAGCAGCGTACCGACTTTACCGATAATTCCCGGCTTGTCGTTATGGTAGATCAACAGCAGGTTGCCTTCCGGCGCGATATCGACCGGATATTGGCCGATTTGCACGATCCGTTCGCCGTAACCGGACAGGAGCGTACCGGCCACCGTGCGTTGTTCGTTTTTCGTTTTTAACGTGACGGACAAGAGATTCGTAAACGTTTTGGACGAGGACGATTTTTGAACGACGATGCTGATGTCGCGCGTCTTGGCCAAATGCATCGCATTGACGATATTGACGCCTTCCAGCTGGTTCTGGAGCACGCCTTTTACAATATAGCGGGTGAGCGGGGACGTATCGACGTCCGTTAAATCGCCCGCGAAGTTGACCGTAATTTCGCTGACGGCTCCGTCGATCGTCTGACCGAGGAACACGCCGAGCTTCTCGCCCAGATTGAAGTAAGGCTGCAGGGCGTTCAGCACGTTTGCCGGTACCGGCGGCATGTTCACCGCGTTTTTGAACGGCTCGTCACGCAGGATGTGCAGCACTTCTTCGGATACGTCGATCGCCACGTTCTCTTGTGCTTCTACAGTGGAGGCACCAAGGTGCGGAGTTACGATGACTTTCGGATTATTCAGGAACGGGTGATCGGCGGCTGGCGGCTCCGATTCGAATACGTCGAAGGCGGCGCCGGCTACGATGCCGGTCTCGATCGCTTCGATAAGCGCCATTTCGTCGATGATGCCGCCGCGTGCGCAGTTGATGATGCGCGCGCCTTTTTTCATAATTTCAAATTGCGGGCGGCTGATCATGTGGCGGGTTTCGTTCGTCAACGGCGTGTGTACCGTGATGAAGTCGGCTTTGGCGCAAATGTCGTTGACCGAACCGAGCTTCACGCCGATTTTCTCCGCGCGCTCTTCGGTCAGGAACGGGTCGTAGCCGAGCACTTCCATTCCGAATGCTTTCGCGCGTTTCGCTACTTCGCTTCCGATTCGGCCCATACCGAGCACGCCCAGCACTTTATTGCGAAGCTCGACGCCGACGAACGTTTTGCGGTCCCATTCGCCGCTGACGGTTTTCTTGTACGCTTGCGGAATGGAACGGGCGACCGACATCATCATGGCGAAGGTGAGTTCGCAAGTGGCGATCGTGTTGCCGTCCGGTGCGTTGATGACGACAATCCCGCGTTTCGTAGCGGCTTCGAGGTCGATGTTGTCGACGCCGACGCCGGCACGGCCGACGACTTTCAACCGGCTGCTTGCGTTCATGATGCGTTCGGTCACCTTCGTGGCGCTGCGCACGAGAATCGCATCGTAATCCGGGATAATGGCGACAAGCTCGTCCTCGGACAGCCCGACCTTCTTATCTACTTCCACATCCGGCGCATCGTACAGCAGTTGAATCCCCATGTCGCTGATTCCATCCATGACTAATACTTTAAACATTACATTTCCCTCCGTTTTTCCTTTTCTGTAAAAACCAAAAACTCCTCATCCCGATACGTCTAGCGTATACAAGGGACGAGGAGCTGATTCTCGTGGTACCACCCTATTTCGCCGCACGTTCACACGCGCGACCTTCATAGGTCTATCATGCAACAGACCGAGAATGGTAACGGCTTCTAACCGGCTGCAACTACTGATCGTTCGAGGCAGCAACTCAGGAGTGCTCCGCATATCGTTAACGTCCGGTTTGCACCGACCACCGGCTCTCTGTACGTTCCGCTTTATGCTTGGCTCCGTCATCGTTTGTTGAAATATGTCTCTTAAAGTTAATCCTACCTTACCATGTCATTTTTAGCCTTGTCAATAGGAGGGAGACCGATTTGTAATTTCGAAAATTTTGTGAAAAAATTGTTGTCCACATCCATTGCCGGCAACTGGGCTGCGGTTGCCGCGATCCGTATTCCGAAGTAAAATGTTAGCTGTACCTAAGCAAAAGAGCAGAGGAGGAGCGCTGACATGTCGTTCGATAGAATTGGTCCGGACGCGTTTAAACGGAAGCTGGAGCGCGGTGAGCTGGAAGGTGCGCTTGCCATCGATGTCCGCGAGCCGATGGAATGGGAGTTTTATCATTGGGATGAGCTGCAATTGATGCCGATGATGTCGATCCCGGAGCAGGTGGAAAGTTTGCCGAAGGATCGTCCGATTTACGTCGTTTGCGCGCATGGCGTGCGCAGTGCGAACGTTTGTCATTATTTGAGCGAGCGGGGATTCGAGCATATGATCAATGTGGAAGGCGGAATGGCTGCGCTCGCTGCATTGAAAGGGTTTCAATACGATTGAATACGACAAAAAAACAACCTGCTCATAAGCTTGCAGCAGGTTGTTTATGGTTCGGACACGTTTAATTTGTTGTAAAGAACGGAAGCTGCGGCAGCGTTTCATTTCCGTAATATTTGTTGCGTAAGCGTAGGTAGTCGCCGGCCCGAACGGCGTCTGTGGCAAGCAGCATGTCGACGATTTGGGAGACTTCAGTCAAGTTCATTTTATTGGCTTGCCCGGAAGCGATCATATCGTCGATTCTTGCGCTCAAATCTTGAGGCGTAAACGCACGAAATTGTTTGCCGCTCATCATGAAGCCGGCCAAATAATCGTTCTTCACATTGAGCGATAACGCCCCCCATTCTTTGACGTTCAACGGCTTCGTCACGTCAATCGCTTTAAACTGCGGGTTCACGGTTTCGTTCCACTTGACGATCGCGTCGTAATATTCCTTCTCGGCTTTAAGCGCGAAGTTTTTCGCTTCGCCGAGGTAGGCGTCGGCCTGCAGCTGGGCGACCAGGTCCGGCCCGGACACGGCGTTGGCCTTGGACGTATAATTGCGCAGCGCTTCACTGAACAGCTTCAAGCTTTTCATGTAATCGGTATGCGCTTCCTTCAGCAGAGGAGAGGAGTCCGGCGACGACTTGGAGCCGAGCCCGTCGTAGGCGGCTTGCGCTTGTTTAGCTAAATCTTTAAGGATCAGCGAAGCGTCCGCGGATTGATTGGTCTGCAAATCATCCATTTTTTCAAACCACGTTTTATGAAATTCCCTGTAAGGCTGATAAATGGTATGATAGAAGGACACCAAGTATTGCTGATGGTACGCGGTGAATCCGTTTTTTTCTTCATTTTGCTTCGCGATGAATTGTTCATATTGGGTCGTGGCGCGATCTTGTCCCATTTTCATCCCGTAAAAAAACGCCCCGAGAGCCACGACCAGCATAAAGATGAAGGTGATGGCGAATAAGTAGTCCGTTCGGTTCAACCGTTTTTCCATATCATATGCACCTCTAATCTTTTCCTCTGCTGAATAGTATAGGATAATTTGTCGAAAAAGGGAATCATCATGAAAAAATTCAACTTTAAGCAACTAAAGTTTCACCGGGTCAACATCCAGGAGATGAACGACCGTCTGCTGCTGATCAATTTGTATATTACCCAATTGATCGTTTTGCTGATCGCGGCTATCGTCATGTTTTTTCAGAAGCCGGACCTGCTATCGATGTTCTCCACCGCTCCGGGGGTGAGCATCGCCGTGTGGGGCGTGTTATTCGCCTTGGCCGTGCTCGCCGTCGATTTGTTCGTGTCACAATGGGTGCCGCCGGAAGTTACGGACGACGGGGGCATTAACGAGATGCTGTTCCGCAACCGGCCGTTGTGGCACATCGCCCTCATATCGCTCGTCGTATCGCTTTGTGAAGAACTGCTGTTTCGCGGCGCCATTCAGGCTTCCTGGGGTCCTTACTGGACAAGCATTCTGTTCGCGGCCATACACGTCCGATACTTGCAGCACTGGCTGATGACGGGTCTCGTCTTCAGCATCAGTTACGGACTTGGCTGGATTTATATCCAAACCGGATCGCTTTGGACGCCGATCGTCGCCCATTTTCTCATCGATTTCACGATGGGGTGCATTCTAAGGTACAGGAGAGAGTCATAAATGAGCGTCAAACGCATCCTAGCCGACCGGCCTCATACACAGCCGGAATCGGGAACAAGGGCGGGGTCCGATGTTCCCGAGGATCATTATTTGCCGCCGCGCAAAGTGGTCCATCCGACAGAGAAAGAAAAATGGCTGCGTTTCTTTTATCGGTCGCTGCTCTGGATTTTTGTACTGCTTGTCGCCGGACTGCTGGTGTGGGGCTGGCAGCGGATCAATGCATAGCCGTATCGATGGACTGCGGATCGACGAATGCGTATCCGCGTTCTTCCAAGCGGGTTAATAGCGTATCCAGCGCTTCCGCGGTCCAGGGCAGCTCGTGCATCAAAATATTGCTGCCGGGTCGAAGCTGCTCGAGAACGTTTGCGACAACCTGCTCGGGACTGTTATTTTTTACCGTCATTTCCCAGTCCTTGGAGCCGTTGGACCACGTCATGTACAGCAGCCCCTCCTCTTTGGCTTTAGCCCTGACTTCCTCGCTTCCCGAGCCGAACGGCGGACGGAAGAAAGCCGGGGCTTTCCCCGTAATCGCTTTTACCGCTTGCTGCACATCTCCGATTTGCCGATCGACCTTCTCTTTGCTTTCCTTCTTCAGGTCGATATGATCCCAAGAGTGATTGCCTATCGTTTGTCCGCGCTCGTCAAGGAGCTTGACAATATCCGGATGCTGTTTAATCCGGTACCCGTTCAGGAAAAAAATCGCTTTCGCTTTATGCTTGTCGAGCGTATCCAGCAGCGAGCGGTTAAGCTCCAAATCTTTGGGCCCGTCATCGAACGTAAGAAGCACGACTTGTTTCGTGTGCGCGGCCGCGTCTATCGGAACGATATCGTACGTTTTCGGGTTCATTCTGTAAGTTTTAGCCGCGGGCTGAGGGGCGGCAGGGTCCGGCTTGTCGAGGTTGCTCGTTGCGGCAGTCTCCCCGGAGCGGCTGCCGCCCGGGACGTTCGGTGTGTCGGAAGCGGCCGGGGTTGTCGGCGCGGTCAAATCAGCGTTCCGCTTAGAGTCCGTAGCCGCCGGGGCTGGAGTTTGCACAGGCGCCGCTGCCGGCTGCGAATTCGAGCAGGACACGACGAGCAGGGCGCTCAGCGCGACCGCTGCTGAGAAGGTGAACCGGATCTTGTGAGTCATTGTCGTTTTCAAACTCCCGTCTTCGTAATAGTTAACTGACTTCCTGATTTTATCATGCATGGTTACCCTGCTCCTAGCGGAAAATATAATCGTACACCACAACAATGGAGGGATGGCTATGAGACTGGGAGCATTTTTGTTCGGCGGGCTCGTTGGGGCTGCTGCGGCGATTTATGTGGCGAACAAGACGAAACCTTTTGCGTGGTCGGCATGGACTGGCAGCGATTTGGCCAGCAGCTTCTTGAACGCGACCGGCAATCAATCGGGCAACTCCAAGAAGAATACGGCAGAAGCGCAGCCTTCTTTCAAACAAGCTTCGACGACTACCGCGAGTGCGGAAAAATCGAATAAAAAAGAGACGGCGATCGATGAAGATTTGTTCAAGGCCGACGGCCTGAACAAGGTCGGAGATATCGTCAACCAGGATCCGAAGCTGAGAGCGGCGGTAGACGAAATTATGGCGGGCAATTCGCAGAAAAGCGAGCAGCGCGCGCACTAATACGGTAATCACTCACACATTTTCGATTGCAATCGACGCGGAGTCGTTCCCAAGCGGGACGTGCTCCGTGTCTTTTTATGTTTTTGCCTATTTTTCAGAGGGTAACCGTTCTTTTCTTGCGGGTTTGTGATATAATAGTCGTAGCATGGAATACAAGCTTTTCTTATCCATGTCCAAGGACCGCAGAAATCGGGCCTGCCCTAATTCAGATGCGGTTGTCGTACGACCCACGGCACACCTTTATAAACTAAACTTCATAAGCTGTTATTAAAGTCGGCAAGGGAGGAATCCAGTATGAAAATGGAGCGTTTAAGTCAGGACAAGATACGGATATTCCTCACATTCGATGACTTAACGGAGCGCGGCATTCAGAAGGATGACATGTGGCGAGAAATCCCGAAGGTTCATGAGCTGTTCAGCGAAATGATGGATCAAGCTTATATGGAGCTAGGATTTGACGCAACCGGGCCGCTTGCCGTGGAAGTTCTCGCTATGCCGGCGCAAGGAATGATGGTCATCGTAACGCGGGGGAAAATGAACTTCAATTCATCTGACGATACGCTGGAAGACGAACTTGAAGAAGAAGTGTACGAGCTGGAATTAACGTTGGATGAGACGGATCAAGTAACGTATGCGTTTCATGACTTCGAAGATTTGTTGAGGCTCGCCAAAGTCATCGGACCGATGCTGACTGACGGAGGAACGTTGTACGCTTACAAGAACAAGTGGATCCTGCTGCTTGATGCAGAACCGATGGACGAGAAGAAGCTGCAGTCCGTCGTGGCCGTGTTGTCGGAATACGGGGAAGCGACTTCAGTTACGCAAGCGGTGCTGGAAGAATACGGCAAGACGGTTATCGCCGAGGACGCCGTCGGAACGCTTTGCGCTAAATTTCAATAAAGCTTTATCGGGAATTACCGTTTCCATGCATAAGATACATGGTAAAGCATTCGCAAAAACGATCTGTTTTTGAGGAATGCTTTTTTTGCGGGGAGGAACTAGACAGGTGAGCGGAACGAACATGAGC
This sequence comes from Paenibacillus sp. JCM 9796, assembly GCF_055379675.1. Classification (NCBI taxonomy): domain Bacteria; kingdom Bacillati; phylum Bacillota; class Bacilli; order Caryophanales; family Paenibacillaceae; genus Paenibacillus; species Paenibacillus sp. JCM 9796. The sequence goes on along the minus strand of NZ_AP043723.1, from coordinate 372,709 downwards.
GCGGCGAAGCCAACTTTCGACTTGGAAGAGCTGGTGTCCCATTATCAAAAACAGCTTCGCGATGATGCGAACCATTATTTGCGGCGCAGAGGCATCGAGAATGAAACCGTCGAGCAGTACCGAATCGGCTTCGAGCCGGGCAAGATCGGATTTTACGTCCAATCCGGGAAACTGGGCGATTACTTTGAGAATCGGATCATTATCCCGATCGTGAATAAAGAAGGCGTTCCCGTCGATTTGATCGGACGTACGATCGATAACCGCGAACCCAAATATAAGACGCTGCTCGGGATCGAAGATTATTTGTTTAATGAACCGGTGCTCGAGCAGGCGGAAGATGTCATATTATGCGGTGGCATCTTCGATGTGCTGAGCTTGGCGCAGTCCCGACTGCCGGCCGTCTGCGCTTCGGCATGGATGAGCTTCAAGGATGCTCATCTGGAGAAGCTGCGGGATAAGCGGGTTTTTATTTGCTTGGGCAACGACGAGCTGGGGCGAAGGGAAAGCGCGAAAATCGAAGGTCAGCTGCAAGGGATCAGCAAGCAAACGTTTATCGTCAATTTGCCCGAGTCCATTCGGGATGTGAACGATTTCTTTGTACGGGTGCAAAATCCGCTCGACACCTTCATGCAGTTGCTGAACGAAACGATGGAGGAAGCGCTGCTGCTGCCGATTGCGCCCGATGTGAAGAACATTACCGCCTATACGGAAGAATATATGAAACGTTACCGCGGCCAAGTGTCCGGTATTACGACGGGAATCGCGAATCTGGATGAAGCCTTGATCGGCGGACTTCGTGCCGGGCTGTATTTTATCGCAGGAGGGGCGTCTTCCGGCAAAACGATGCTGATGAAGCAAATTGCCGACGAGATCGCTTTCTCGCAAATCCCTGTCGTGTACGTGTCATGGGACATGACTGCGTTCGAGCTGTGGGCCCGCAGCATCGCCCGGATTATCGGTACAGAGCCGCATCGCGTGCTGAGCGGCAAAGCTTCGCCGGACGAAGTGAGCCGTGCGAACAAGAAGTACGCATTCATCAGCAAATGGATGTGGACGATCGAGTGTTCGCTGGAAACATCGATGGACCGGGTGTTCGCTACGATCGAGAGGATCGCAAGCATCGCCGGCCGGACGCCTGTCGTCTTCATCGACCACTTGAACCGCGTGCCTACGACCGGCTTGCAGCGGCAGCCGCAATCGGTCGCGGAGCATCAAACGATGCTGGCCTATGTGCTGAAGCAATGGTCCAGGGAGTGGGGAGGGCCGGTGCTGGCCGCGATTCCGTCCAACCTGGGCTCCGAGAAGCTGCCGGAAGGCGTAGAAGCATCTGCGGATGTCATCCTCGGCTTGAAGCACGGCGAGCCGGAAGAAACGGACGGCTGCGTCGTAAATTGCGCGCTGGAGCTGCTTAAGCATCGCAACGGCCCGCTTGCCCGGGTACCGCTTCGCTTTAACCAGCGAGAGGCGAGGTTTGAAGCCGTAACGGAGGCCGGTAAGGCTGGCCCCGTCGCACCGGAGGGTGCGTAAAGGCTTTCGATCCGCTAAGAGGTGATGGCATTATACAACGAAAATGACTATAATGAACTCATGAAGGAAACCGAGGATAGGAGGGATCGCACCTGAGCATACTGTCACTTCTGATTGCAGCCGTTGCGCCGGGTGTCGCCCTGCTGTCCTATTTTTATTTGAAGGACCGGTACGATCCGGAGCCGATCTCGTTCGTGCTGAAGCTGTTTTTCTTCGGCGTGCTGCTCGTCTTTCCGGTTATGGTGCTGCAGCGCACCCTGGTGCAAGGCTTAGGCGATCATCCGTTCGTGTTTTCGTTCCTTACCTCATCGCTGCCTGAGGAATTTTTCAAGTGGTTTATCGTCTATTTTATTATTTATAAACATACGAATTTCGATGAGCCGTATGACGGTATCGTGTATGCGGTCGCCGTATCTTTAGGGTTTGCCACCTTGGAGAACGTATTGTACGCTTTTTTGAATGATTACGACTTCACGGCGCTTCTGATGCGCGCCTTCCTGCCGGTATCGGGACACGCCATGTTCGGCGTGATGATGGGGTATCATTTCGGCAGAGCCAAATTTTCTTCCGACCGAACGAGCAGGCATTTGGCGATGGCATTATGGCTGCCGTTCTTCTGGCACGGCGTGTTTGACTATACGTTATTCGTCTCCAAAAATTACTGGGTCTGGTTCATGATCCCGTTAATGACGTTCTTATGGCTGCGCAGCTTGTTGAAGGTGAAACGAGCCAACGCCAAATCGCCGCTGCGGATGGCGACGCGTGAGGAGCGGGTTAAAATTTAGGTCGATTGTCAATAATAGGTAGTAGCCTATTATATAAAGAGACCCGGAGGACGCCCCATGAACGCCCTAAATTCGCGTGTTAAAGTCATTATTCGCTGCAATTTGTGCGGCGAGAAATTTATTTTGAGAGGCCGTAAAGAAAAAGGGAAAATCGATACGGGTTTCAAACAGTGCATTTGCAGCAACGATCATGATTTCGAAATCGAAATGAACGATTTTTAATCGGTAGAAAAAGCCGGCCGCGATGGCCGGTTTTTTTGCATGCACCGCATCTTGCATAAAGCAACTGCCTTCAGGCGAAAACTAAGCCCAAGTTTGGCTGAAGAAGGGAGATTGTTCGCACATGTACAAAAGGCTAAGCATCGTGATGTTTCCGATTTTGCTCGTGGCTCTTATCGGAACGGGTTTCTGGGGGTACTTGGAGCATCAGGAGAAAAACTCCGTCCTGATCAAGGCGGAAAATCAATATCAGCGTGCGTTTCACGATCTTTCGTTCCATGTGGATAAGCTGCATACGGAGATCGGCAATACGTTGGCCGTTAATTCCACCTCTCAGGACGCGTATAAAAAAGGGTTGATCAACGTATGGCGCATTACGAGCCAGGCGCAAAACGAGATCAGCCAGCTGCCGCTTACCCTGCTTCCTTTCAACAAAACCGAGGATTTTCTGGCTAAGATGTCCAATTTCTCCTATCGTGCGGCGGTTCGCGACTTAAGCAAGCAGCCTTTGACGGATGACGAGCTGAAAACGCTGAATACGCTCTACGAGCATGCGACGCAAATCTCCAAGGATCTTCGCGAGGTGCAGTCGACCGTTATGGCGAAAAACCTGCGCTGGATGGATGTTGAGCTGGCGCTGGCCTCGGAGAAAGAACCGCAAGATAATGCGATTATCGACGGTTTCGCCACCATGGACAAAAAAGTGAGCGAGTACCCGGAGATCAATTGGAGTCCCGCCGTCATGAGCATGTATCAGAAGCGGGATATGAAGATGTTGTCCGGTTCGGTCGTGACGGCTGAAGATATCAAACGGAAGGCTGCACAATTTGTGGGCGTGCAGGACCCGAACGCCGTTCAGGTGGTGGAGAACGGGACAGGAACCGAATACGAATCGTTCAGCGCCTCTGTAGCCAAGCCGGGCACAAACGACGGCGTACACATGGACTATTCCAAAATCGGAGGGCAGCTGCTATGGTATAACGCTTCGCGCGACGTGGCGACCAAGAGCCTGGACCTTCGGCAAGCCCGCGATATCGCGGCGCAATTTCTGGACGAGCACGGCTATGGGAATATGACCGCGGTCAGTTATGACGAGTACGGCAATCTGGCCAACATCACCTTCGCTTCGCGCAACGGTGACGTTATCAATTATCTGGAGAAGGTTGCCGTTAAAGTGGCGCTCGACAATGGAGATGTGACGGGACTTGAGGCGACCGATTACGTGTTTGGCAAGAAAGAACGCCAGCTCGCCGCCCCGAAACTGACTCCAGAGGAAGCGAGGAAGACGTTAAGTCCGAGCTTTAAGGCGGAAAGCGTCCGCCAGGCGCTCATTCGTAACGAGCTCGACGAAGAAGTGCTATGCTACCAATTCATCGGTCGGGTCAACGGAGGCTTATACCGGATCTACATAAATGCGGACTCGGGCGTCGAAGAGAAGATCGATCAAATTCGCGCTGAAGAAGCGCAGGTAGCCCGGCAATAACAGGGAAGAAAACCCGGAATCCAATCCGGGTTTTCTTTATGCAAGCCAAGCGCCACGAGCGCTGCCGCCAGGGTACAAGTCCCTGGATATTCATGCTTCCCATATTTTCCTGGCGTGATATAATAGTAAGGTGGTACTAGTTCCAAAGAACCGCCAATCATCCTTCAGGAGGTGTGCAACGTTGCTTCCGAAAGTCAATCAGATTTTACATATACAAGTCAATTCCATCGACGAAGAAGAGGCGAAGCAGGAATATAAATCCAGAATCGCCGACATCACGGACGCCTATATTAGCATGGAAGTGCCGATCAGCGAGCAGTCAGGACGGTTGAAGCGGTTGTATTCAGGAGACGAGATGTCGATTTATTACTTGACGGACGGCGGGGTGAAAAATTATTTCAACTCATCGGTGCTCGGTTTCTCCGATGACGTCATACGTCTTGTGCACATTAAGAAGCCCGAGCCGGAATCGATCACGAAGGTGCAGCGCCGCAACTTTCTGCGCGTGCCGGCCGAGCTTGAGATCGCTGTTAAGTACTCCGATCAGTTTCAATTCGTCTCGATGACGGACGATGTCGGCGGCGGCGGGATTTCATTCTTGTGCGACGGTTATATTCCGGTCGGGTCGGGACAGATGGTGAGCTGCTGGCTGCTGGTGCCGTTCAAGAACGGTCAAACTGAACACGTCCCATTCAAAAGCGAGATTGTTCGCGTGAAAAAGCTCGAAACCGGCAGGCAGCAAGTCATGATGCGATACTCGGAGATTTCGGACCGCGATCGTCAGAAAGTCATTCGTTATTGCTTTGAGCGGCAGCTCGATTGCCGCAAAAAATAAATGCATAATTTTCCAAACGCCGGGGAAACTAGCCGCATCCCAGAGGCGGAGTGATTCGAATGAGCCGAAAGCATGATAAACTTGCAAGCCGTAGGTACGAAGACCTTTTCTTGTTGTTCTCAAAACGGGTGGAGAGAGTTTTGGCGATCGTGCTGATCGTGCTGCTCTCCGCTACCATATGTGCTCAGGCCATTCTGCAAATCCCGTACTTTCGGCATTTGCTCGTGAAAGTGGAACGGCTGGAGGGGAATCCGTACGTATCTTCCCGGACGAAATAATTCGATAAGGGGTAGGCATGGAGGCCCTGTTTTGCATTTCTGAAGAAAACTATGGTATAATTTTCTACGTTCGAGGCTTCGGCCTGTTTTTTTTTCAGATCGCTCGTCCGCTTTAACGGGTTAGGAGGCCGCAACTTGGAGAAGTTTAACATCGCAATCGACGGTCCGGCCGGCGCTGGCAAAAGCACCATTGCAAGGCTGGTGGCGGGTAACCTAGGTTTTGTTTATGTCGATACCGGTGCGATGTACCGCGCTGTGACATGGAAGATTCTAGATGAAGGCCTGGGTGACGAACAAACGGCGGAGATGATCGCCCTTACGAAGCGAACCGATATCCGCTTGACTCCGGGTGAGAACGGCCAGACCGTCTTTGTAGACGGACGGGATGTAACGGGCCTCATTCGATCCGCAGAAGTGACGGGCAATGTTTCGAGAGTTTCCTCCATTGGGGAAATCCGAGAGGTGCTGACACGTAAGCAGAAGGAAATGGCGGCGGGCAAGGGAGTCGTCATGGACGGCCGGGACATCGGAAGCCATGTACTGCCGAATGCGGAAGTAAAAGTGTTTTTGACGGCAAGCGTGCGGATTCGAGCGGAGCGTCGATTGAGAGAAATCGCCGATACGCAGCCGGACGTTTCGCTGGAGCAGCTGATGCAGGATATTGCCGAAAGGGATCGAATGGACGAGCAGCGCGAAGTTTCGCCCTTGAAGAGGGCGCCGGATGCCGTGTTGATCGATACTACCGAGATGACGATTCCGGAAGTGGTGGATCGCATTTTGGAGCTGTGCAAGAGCCGTATCGGTGGAGGGAAGTAGGATGCTGTATCGTTTTTTACGCGGTGTGTTTCGCTTGATGTTCTCGGTCATGTTCCGTTTGAAGGCGGAAGGGAGAGAGAACATTCCGAAGGAAGGCGCCGTCGTATTGTGCGCCAATCATACGAGCAATTGGGACCCCCCCGTTCTTGGGAGCCTGCTTGAACGTAAGGTGCACTACATGGCGAAAGCCGAACTGTTCGAGCTTCCCGTGCTCAAGCAGGTGCTGCCGCGCATCGGAGCGTTTCCGGTTAAGCGTGGCGGAGTCAGTAAGGATTCGATCCGATTGTCGCTGCAATTGTTGAAGAATGGCGAGATTATCGGCGTATTCCCGGAAGGGACTCGAAGCAATGCGGGAGGCATGGGCAAGAAGGGAGCGGCAAGCCTGGCGCTTAAATCGGGCGCTACCGTTATTCCGGCGGCCATTATCGGCAATTATTCGTTATTTCGTCCGATGAAAGTGGTGTACGGCCCAGCGGTCGATATCAATGAGTTTGCGGATGCGGGTTCCGAAGGTTTGGAGCAAGCAACCGACAAAATTATGACGGTCATTCGCGAGATGGTTCGTCGTCACGAATCGAAATGAGAATTCGTGGCATACTTAAGAAATGATAAAAGAAGTAATTTTTTCTAAAAATAAACCATTACATGTCGTTAGGTTGTTAAGGAGGGTATTTGATCATGTCTGAAGAAACCAAAGTTGATCAAGAAGTGCAAGCTGCCGAGGTATCCCAAGAGGAATCGATGGCGAACGTCAACATTCTGAAGAAGGGCGATATCGTCACAGGCAAAGTCATTAAAGTCGATTCCGAGCAAGCGGTTGTAGATGTCGGCTATAAGTACGACGGCATCGTTCCCGTACGCGAATTGTCGTCCGTACAAGTGGACGACGCGACGCAAGTCGTTGAAGTGGGTCAGGAAATTGAATTGAAAGTCATCACGATTAACGATAATAAGGAAACGCTTGTGCTGTCCAAACGCGCGATCGAAGGGGAGAAAGCTTGGGAGAAGCTTGCTGCCGACATGGAGAACAAAACGATCCTTGAAGCGAAGGTCGCGGAAGTGGTCAAGGGCGGTCTGGTCGTAGACGTCGGTTTGCGCGGCTTCGTACCGGCATCCATGGTGGAGCGCAACTTCGTCGAAGACTTCAGCGACTACAAAGGACGTTCTTTGCGCCTGCGCGTCAAAGAGATGGACCGTGAGAAAAACAAGGTCATCCTTTCGCAAAAAGACGTGTTGGATGAAGAATTCGAAGCGGTGAAGAAAGAAACGCTGTCTAAGCTTACGGTCGGACAAGAATTGAACGGAACCGTACAACGCTTGACGCAGTTTGGCGCATTCGTGGATATCGGCGGCGTTGACGGCCTGGTTCATATTTCCGAAATGGCTTGGCATCACGTCGAGACACCTTCCGAAGTTGTGAAAGAAGGCGATCAGGTCAAAGTACAGGTGCTGAAGGTCGATCCTGAGAACGAGCGGATTTCCCTCAGTATCAAGGCCACGCAGCCTGGCCCTTGGCAGCAAGTGAAGAACACCATCAAGATCGGCGACATCGTGACCGGTACCGTGAAACGACTCGTACAATTCGGCGCATTCATCGAAGTGGCACCAGGCGTTGAAGGTTTGGTTCACATTTCTCAAATCTCGCACCGTCATATCGGGACTCCTCATGAAGTATTGAAAGAAGGCCAGCAGGTTCAGGTTAAGGTGCTTGACATGAACCCGGACGATAAGCGCATCTCCTTAAGCATCAAGGAAACGGAAGAGGCGCCGGCCCGTGAGGCGAAACCGGAGCGCGAACGCGGCGAGCGCGGACCGAAACGCGAAAGAGAATCGGTCTCCCATGAAGAAATGAACGGTTTGAACTTGACGCTCGGCGAGCGTTTCGGCGACAAACTGAGCAAATTTAAATAAGCTAGCGATTGATGGAAAAGAGGAGTCTAGGGTGCGCATACCGCGGAAAATGGAGCATGTCCATCATGCTTTGCAGCTTGGTCAAAGCGGATTGAACGGCTTTGACGACATCAAGCTGATCCACAATTGTCTCCCGGATACTTCGCTTGAACGCATCGCATTGCAAACACGGATCGGCGAACTCTCCTTGAGTTCGCCGATTATTATTAATGCGATGACCGGTGGAGCACGGGAAACGGAAGAAATCAACCGCGAGCTCGCTATTGCGGCCAGGGAACAGGGACTTGCCATGGCCGTCGGCTCGCAAATGGCAGCGATCAAAAACCCGGAGGTCGCTGCCAGTTACCGCATTGTACGAGAGATGAACCCCAATGGTATCGTGTTTGGCAATTTGGGCAGCGAGGCGACGCTCGAGCAAGCGCTGCAGGCGGTCGACATGCTGCGGGCGGATGGGCTGCAAATTCATCTGAATGTCATGCAGGAGCTGATTATGCCGGAGGGGGACCGCGTATTTACCGGTATGCTGGAGCGGATCAGTCGGATCGTGAGCGAAGTCGGCGTTCCCGTTATGGTGAAGGAAGTCGGCTTTGGCATGGCACGGGAAAGTGCGGAAGCGTTAATCGCAGCCGGCGTTCAGATGATTGACATTGGAGGAACGGGCGGCACAAATTTTGCTGCGATTGAGAACGCCCGGCGGGATTCGGCACTTGACTGGCTGAACGACTGGGGTATGAAAACGAGCATAGCCCTTCTAGAAGTGCTGGAGGCGGCGCGCCGAACAGGGACAGACCGCGTGGATGTGATCGCAACCGGAGGCATCTCTAACGCGCTTGACGTCTGCAAAGCGCTTGTATTGGGGGCTTCCGGCGTAGGGATGGCGGGTGCTCTGCTCAGGACGCTTCGTACGCAGGGCACCGAAGCCTTGATCCGACACATCGAGACGCTTCATGACGACCTGCGGTTATTGATGACGGCGCTTGGGGCCGGAACTGTAACGGCGCTGCATCGCGTGCCGGTCGTCATAACGGGCGAAAACGCCGTATGGTGTCAAGCGAGAGACATCGATATTCGCCAGTACGCTTCACGGCAAGGCTACTTCCAGCATTGATAAAATTTCATACAACCAGCCATACTAAGGAAAAAGAGAGGAATAAGCTTTTTCTGCGGGTGAACGCGAATGAATGCGGGTTATTTGTCCTTATTGCTCGTTGTCGTTTCTTTGATTTTATTCGCCAGTGGGTGGAAGGACATCATATTAAGAGGTATTACTCCTACGAGTCTACTTCTTTTTTTTGTTTCATGGATCCTGGCTTCCAGGGTAAGCTTCGCTTGGGGCCCTGTCACCGTGAATGGCGCGATCGGCGTCCTGATCTTGACAGGGGTGGTGACGGTGCTGCGTACGAAGGGAATGATGCTGAAGCTCCACGTGTTTTCGGTGGCCCTGCTGATGGGCTCCGTTTACTTTTTTCTTAGGGAGACGCTTCACTTAATGCCTTCGCTGATTGTCTGGAACGTCCAGGCGACGATGGCGCTGTTCATCGGGATCATCGACGCGGTTTTGCTTCGGTCGGCGGCCTTGCAGCTGGCGGCGCTCGCAGCCGCGCTGCTGATCGGCGAAGGCATGTACTTGTACGCACATCGGGATCAGGGAGAGCTGGTGTTCGGAACGCCGTCATTGTTAGACTTTTGGTGGTTAACGGCGTTTGCGGCCCGCGGTTATTCCCTGGGCCTGGAGTCGCTGCTCGCCGCAGGCAAAAAAACGTTGCGGCTCGTCACGGATACGTTGCGAACCCGCAAGCCTTAGCCGGGAATGACAGACGGCCTTGAGACGGGGGAGCCGACACCAACATCATCGCTAGAGCGCAGGAGGCAGCGACATGTGGACATGGATTGCAGACCAGAAGTTTACGGTGGGGATCGTGATGGGGGTGGTATTCGGCATAGCGGCCCGGTTGACGATGCTGCGAACCGATTACCGGCAATATCCGACTTACCCGCACGGCAAAATCATTCACCTCTCGCTTGGCGTCATTGCCGCCGGGCTGGGAGCTGTGGCCGTTCCCTCGCTGCTTGAAAAAAACTACACGGCCATCACGTTCCTGGCCATGGCGGCACAGCAATTCCGCGACGTCCGCAACATGGAACGGCAAACCCTCAGCAAAATCGACAGCATGGAGCTTGTCCCCCGCGGATCCACTTATATTGAAGGGATCGCAATGGTGTTCGAGGGGCGCAACTATTTAGTGATCTTCACGGCGTTTACGACCGCGTTCTTCAGCATCATCGTGCCCTGGTATTGGGGATTTGTCGCGGGTGCAGCCGCCATGACGATCACCCAATATTTCAAGACGGGTAAAAATCTTGCACACATCGCGGATGTGTCGCTAGGTCATGTGCGTTTGGACGGCCCGAATTTATTCGTCGACGACATCTACATCATGAACGTTGGGCTCCAAGACACCCAGAACGTCATACGCGAACGCGCGCTTGGACTCGTATTTACGCCGAAAAACAAAAATGCGCGAGTGACGCTCGCCAATCCGGGGCAAAGGCAGGCGATATTGCATGACGTCTCCACGATTATGGGCGTATATCGAGACGAAGGCGAACCTTCTTTGGTACCTCTCGCCAAGCTGGACATGAAGGACGGCAGGCTGGCGGTGCTCATATTGCCGCAGGAGCAAGATGCCGAGAAAGCCCGCCGCGTCGCATTGCGCTCTCCGATTCTGGAAAGCGCGGTTCGCATGCCGAGCGAAGCGGATGTGCAGGAACATAACGGAAAGGCGGGGGTGTGATGGGGCAAATCATGGCGGTTGTCACGCTGCATAAGGAGAAAGTCGGCGGGGGCGCTCCGATTTTCGTAGCCGAGAATGAACAGGATCAGCAGCAAACGGCATTTAAGCTGGAAAAAATATTGGATGCATCGGCGCACGATCTACAGAACGGCACGATGATTATCGTCAAGCATAGCGGAGGGAAGGAATAGCCCGTCCTTTCCATGTTTTACTTGTATCCTATATTTTGATATAATATCAAAGCCCAAAATGCTCAATTGCGTGCGCGAAAACGGCAGATTTGCATCGCTTTAGACATATTCAGTGTGTGGTTACGAAGGGAATGAAGTTCATGGCAAGGCCAGTCGTTGCGATCGTCGGCCGACCGAATGTCGGCAAATCGACGATCTTCAATCGGATTATCGGAGACAAAATAGCTATCGTAGAAGATAAGCCGGGTGTCACACGCGACCGTTTGTACGGACGCGGGGAATGGTTAGATAAAGAGTTCAGCATCATTGATACCGGGGGGATCGAGATCGAAGGCGAGGACGAGATTCTGCGGTCCGTCCGGATGCAAGCGGAGCTGGCGATCGAGGAAGCGGACGTCATCGTCTTTATGGTAGACGCCAAAACGGGTATGACAGCGGCTGACAGCGAGGTGGCCGAACTGTTGTACCGGGCGAAGAAACCCGTTGTCGTCGCCGTCAACAAAGTGGACAATTTGCAGCGCGTCGACGATATTTATGAGTTTTACAGCCTCGGCTTCGGTGAAATCATCGGGATCTCCGGCTCTCACGGCACCGGGATCGGCGACTTGCTGGAGGCTGTGACCAAACACTTTCCGGATTCGCAAGACGAGGAATACGGGGAAGACGTTATTAAGGTTGCGCTGATCGGCCGCCCGAATGTCGGTAAATCGTCGCTCGTGAATGCGATTCTTGGCGAAGAACGGGTTATCGTCAGCGATGTCGCCGGCACGACCCGTGACGCGATCGACACCCCGTTCGAGAAAGACGGTCAAAAGTACGTCATTATCGACACGGCCGGTATGCGCAAGCGCGGCAAGGTGTACGAAACGACGGAGAAATACAGCGTCATGCGGGCGATGAAGGCGATCGAAAGAGCCGATGTCGTGCTTGTCGTGTTCAATGGCGAAGAAGGAATTATCGAACAGGATAAGCATATTGCCGGTTATGCGCATGAAGCGGGCAAAGCGGCGATTTTCGTCGTGAACAAATGGGATGTCGTGGAGAAGGACGATAAGACGATGCACCAATTCACGCAAAAAATTCGCGATCATTTCCTCTTTATGACCTATGCGCCGGTCGTTTATTTGTCCGCCAAAACGAAGCAAAAGCTGCACAAGCTGCTTCCGGTCGTTGATCAGGTCGCCGAGCAGCACGCTCTGCGCATCCCGACCCATGTGTTAAACGACGTTATATCGGATGCGGTGGCCATCAACTCGCCTCCGACGGATAAGGGCAGACGTTTGCGCATCAACTATGCGACGCAGGTGTCCGTCAAGCCTCCGACAATCATTTTGTTCGTCAACGATCCGGAGCTGATGCATTTCTCTTACGAGCGTTACCTGGAGAATAAGATCCGTGCCGCGTTCGGCTTTGAGGGCACGCCTCTGCGCATCTTCAGCAGACGCAAGTCAGAGGAGGATTGACGGGAGTGACTCCAGTGTGGGGATGGGTTTCGATAGTGATCGGTTATTTGCTCGGGTCGATCAGCTTTAGCTTCTTGGCAGGCAAATGGTTGAAGGGCATCGATATCCGGCAGCACGGCAGCGGGAACGCCGGGGCGACGAATACGCTGCGGGTTCTCGGCAAAGGTCCGGGCATCGCGGTGCTGCTGCTCGATATGCTGAAGGGAATCGCCGCCGTTTGGATCGGATACGCGCTTGGCGGCGGAGATCCGCTTGTGCAAGTGCTTGCGGGTATGAGCGTCATCGTCGGTCACAATTGGCCGGTATTTTTCGGCTTCCGCGGCGGCAAAGGAATTGCAACGACGATCGGCGTTATGGCAACGCTTGCGTTCCTGCCGTCGCTGTACGCCGGCATTGCCGCGATAGCGGCTATCGCAATCACACGTTACGTTTCACTCGGTTCGCTTCTGTTTACCGCACTATTACCGATTTTATTAGCCGTGATGGGAAAACCGGTTGAAATTTTGGCGCTCAGTCTGCTGTTATTTGCATTTGCTTGGTTCCGGCACCGCAGCAATATTGTGAAGCTGTTAAAAGGTCAAGAAAACAAGCTCGGCGGCCGAAGACAGCTCTAATCTCAACACCGGAGGTGCATAAATGATGGCTCAAGCATCGAAAACGGCCGTTCTGGTAGCCGGCAGCTGGGGAACCGCAATCGCTTCCGTACTGGCGGAGAACGGACGTGACGTCGTGTTATGGTCTCGGAACACGGAACAAGTGCGCGAGATCAATACGAACCATCGGAACCGCCGCTTTCTGAGCGATGCGGCTTTGTCGCCGAACATTTGCGCAACCGAATCCATGGAAGAGGCGGTGACCGGTACGGAAGCGGTTATCATCGTTTCGCCCTCGTCGGCGATGAGAGAAATCGCCAAGCAGTTGAATCCGTTTCTCCAACCGGATACGCTGCTCGTCCATGCGACGAAAGGGTTCGAAGCCGGCTCGTTGAAGCGGATGAGCGAGGTACTCGCCGACGAGCTTCCGCACTACGATGCGAACCGGATCGTAGTCTTGTCCGGCCCGAGCCATGCCGAAGAAGTCATCAAGCAATGTCCGACGACGGTGGTTGTCGCATCGATCGATAAGGAAGCGGCGGAACAGGCGCAGGACGTTCTCATTAATTCTTATTTCCGCGTCTATACGAATCCGGATGTTGTCGGAGTCGAAGTTGGCGGCGCTCTAAAAAACATTATCGCTCTCGGGGCCGGGTTGTCCGACGGTCTCGGCTTCGGCGACAACGCCAAGGCTGCGCTGATGACACGCGGTCTTGCGGAAATTGCCCGGCTTGGCACCGCTATGGGAGCGAATCCGCTTACGTTCGCAGGGCTTGCCGGCATCGGCGACCTGGTCGTAACCTGCACCAGCAAGCACAGCCGCAACTGGCGCGCCGGCTCGCTGCTCGCTCAGGGCTTAAGCCTGGACGAAGTGCTGCAGAGCATGGGGATGGTCGTGGAAGGCGTCAAGACGACACAGGCGGCTTACCGATTGTCGGAGCGGTTTGGCATTGCGATGCCGATCACGACGGAGCTGCATCACGTATTGTTCGACGGCAAGGAACCGCGTGCCGCCGTCGAGGATTTGATGGGGCGCGGACGGACGCACGAAATCGAAGAAGTGGCCGATTCTTCGCAAACGCCCTGGTTCAGGTAGGACTTCCGCCTACACCGACCGAAGCGCGCCAACATATAATAACTCAGACTTTCTCTTTAGCGTGTATAAGGGCTAAGGCGTTATTCCAGTCTGAGGAGGTTGTACCGTGGCCAATAAAAACATGTCGAAAGAAGTGCTCGGCGTTGTGAAGAAAAAAACCGGCAAAAACGTTTCGGAGAAAGATATTTACAAGCTGGCAAGCGGCGTGAAGCCGTCTACGATGCAAAGCGATGCCCAGCTGAAGCAGTTGATCCAGCAAGTTTCCAATTTGGTGAACGTGCCGGTGTCCGAACAAACGATGAATGAATTGATCCAGGCGATCAAAAGCAGCAAAATGAACGAGAGCAACATGGAACAGCTGATGAAAATGATCATGAAAAAATAGCGGAATATTTTACAGATTCATGGCATGAGCGGCGAATGCGGAGCGCTCGTGCCTTTTTTATGATATGATGAAACTATATTACTGCTGTTGGGTTGGAGGTAGAATTGACGTTATGTCTTCTTTGGACAAAATGTGGGCTTCTTTCATCGCCATCGGGTTGATGATCGTCGCTTCGCTGCTGATTACGTATGCGCGCACCCGAACGACCGGGGCATTGCGGGTGATCCTTTCCGTAATCTCCTTTTTGCTGTTTATTCCGATCCTCGTTTATATGATGGCATCGATGTTATAGGAGGAGAACGGGATGATTACGCTGAACGGACGTCGCGTGAAAAAAACGGTTGAGCCTGAGCTTGGCTATACGATACTGGATATGGCCCTGAAGCACGAAGTCGATTGGGGCTTCTCTTGCGTGCGCGGAACATGCTCGCGCTGCCGTTGTCTCGTAAGCGAGGGGCTGGACCAGCTGAACGCACCGACAGATGAAGAACTTGATAATCTCGAGCCAGAGGAGTTCGAGGAAGGGTACCGGCTCGGCTGCCAGGCAAAGTTGAAGCAGGCCGGAACGGTTGTCGTCACGCACAAACCTTATTTTTAAGCAGGAAGATGATGAGACGTTGAAATCAAATGGGGAACAACCGAAAGTAATGGCCAGGCCGTTGATACCGGCGCTGGAAGCGCTGGAAGCCGCGCTTCGGCCGCTTGACGCGCTTTGGCTCGTTGGAGGCAGTACAGGGCTGCTGCTGCAGGGTGTTGCGCTCTCGGCGCAACCGCGCGACCTCGACATATACGTCGACCGCAACGACGTGTGCGGTGTTCACAGCGCGTTGACGGCTTATGCGAAGGACGAGCAGGCAGAAAGCGAAACGGCGATCTATCGTTCCGTCTTAAGTCACTACGACATGGACGGCGTTCATGTCGAGCTTGTCGGCGGGTTTGAAGTGCGCGCGTACGATAGCGAATACCGGGTCGAGGCGCAATACTTGGCGTCTCGCTTCGAACGGACCTATACGCTTGGGAACGGACGCATCGTGCGGTTAATGCCCCTCGTGCACGAACTTATATTCAACGTGCTCCGCGAACGTCCGGATCGCTATGAAGCGATTGCGGCGGCATGCCGCAGGGAGGGCCGCGAGGCGCAGCTTGCAGGGTTGGCGGATTTGATGAACCGCAATCGGTTCGACGAGCGGCTTCGCCGGCGTCTATTTGCGCTGCTTGAATCTTGATAGTGGGAAGGAGGCTGGACCCGTGAGCGTTGAAATCAAGTTTATGCCGGACGGCAAGTCGACGCCTGCCAGGGCCGGCACAACGCTGCTCGAAGCGGCCCGGCGAGCGAAAGTCCACATACGGACACGCTGCGCAGGCAAAGCGGCCTGTTTGATGTGCAAGGTCTGCATTGATCCGGATGCGCAAACCGGGCTGCAGCCGATGAATGCGAACGAGCGCAACAAACTCGGCGGCCTTCAGGAGCAAGGATACCGCCTCGCCTGCCAAGCGAAAGCGAATGGACAAGCGCCGGTGATCGTGACCGTGCCGGAAGATCCGTTGAAGAGTGCGGTCCGCAAGCTGCTGGATCAGCAACAAGAGGAGGACTGGTGATGAAAGGTTGGATGCGGGCCGGCGGCTTGCTGTTCTTGCTGCTATGGATCAGCGGCTGTATGTACCCGAACGAATTGCGGAAAGAAAATCAATTGGCCAGCGGGGAGTACGTGCTCGTCGTGCAAAATGCCATCGATCAATATAAAGCGAAGACCGGCGTGCTTCCGATCAAAAACAGCGAAGAAACGACGCCGCTGTATGAGAAATATCCGATCGACTTCAAGAAGCTGAAAGGTCCGTACTTAAGCTCGGTTCCGGCGAATGCGTTCGAGAACGGGGGGACCGCCTTGTACGTGCTCGTCGATGTGGAAACGAAACCTACTGTGAAAATGATGGACTTGATATCGTTCCAGCAAACGGTCGAGCTGCAAAAGGCTGTCGACGATTACAAAGCGAAAAACGGGGGCGAACTGCCTCTTGGCGATGCGGTGGCCCCGGGCTTCCATTCGATCGATTTCGCTAAGTTGAATCGTAAGCCTGCCGATGTGCACAGCGTCTATTCGCCGAATGTGCGACTTTCGTACTTGCTGCACGATTCCGGTACGGTGACGATCGACTATGCCCCGGAAATCATGCGTCTGATCGACAAAAAGCAGCTGCAGACGAAGCTGACCAAGGAGGAAGACCTCAGGGCCCTGCTCGTTCAGGAATCTTACTTCGTGCCGGCACGATCGCTCGCCTACCGCTGGATAAACGGACAACCGACGCCGATTACGGCGCCGTAAATCGCAAACCTCTATTAACCTGACATTCGGGTGATAGGGGTTTTTCTTTTTCGCGGAGCTAGAATAACGGTCTGAAACTGAACATATATTTGTCAGGGATGAACCATAAGCCGCATATGCGGGCGAATTTAAAGGACAGCAGGGAGTGATCGAAATATTTTATAGAGCCTGTCATCATATTTTTAGCTGCCAAACATATAGTTGTACTAGTCCGAATCGTGTACGAGTTTCGTCTTAAACAACCTGTAGGAGGGATTCTCATTGGAAAAAGTGGATATCTTTAAGGACATTGCAGAGCGTACTGGCGGGGATATTTACCTGGGGGTCGTTGGAGCGGTCCGTACGGGAAAATCAACGTTCATTAAACGCTTTATGGAATCGATCGTGCTTCCGAACATACAGAACGAAGCCGACCGTATTCGGGCGACCGACGAGCTGCCGCAAAGCGCAGCGGGACGTACCATTATGACGACGGAGCCGAAATTCGTACCGAATAATGCGGTGCAGCTTCACGTCGCGGAGGGGCTGAACGTCAACGTGCGCTTGGTTGACTGCGTCGGATATGTCGTTGAGGGCGCCAAAGGGTATGAGGATGAGAGCGGACCGCGCATGATCAACACGCCTTGGTTCGATGAAGCGATTCCGTTCCAGGAAGCTGCGGAAATCGGTACGCGCAAAGTTATCCAAGAGCACGCCACGTTAGGCGTAGTGATTACCACCGACGGTACAATCGCGGAAATACCGCGCTCGTCGTACATCGACGCGGAAGACCGCATCATCAACGAACTGAAGGAAGTCGGCAAGCCGTTCATCGTCATTGTAAACTCGACGAAACCGCAAAGCGACAGCGCTTTGCAGCTCCGCAGCGATCTGCAGGCCAAGCACGACGTTCCCGTCGTAACGGTCAGCGTCGCAAGTATGCAAGAGGACGACTTTACATCCGTGCTGCGCGAGGTGTTATACGAGTTCCCGGTTCATGAGGTGAACGTGAATCTGCCGAGCTGGGTCATGGTGCTGGAGGAAAATCACTGGCTCCGTTCCAACTTCGAAAATTCCGTTCGCGACACGGTGCAGGACATACGCCGATTACGCGATGTCGACCGGGTAGTCGGGCACTTCGAAGCGTACGAATTTATCGATAAAGCGGCGTTAGCCGGCATGAATATGGGTCAGGGCGTGGCGGAGATCGATCTCTATGCGCCGGATGAGCTGTACGATCGAATTTTGCAGGAGGTGGTTGGCGTCGAAATTCGCGGCAAAGACCACCTGCTGCAGCTGATGCAGGAGTTCACGCATGCGAAACGCGAGTACGATCACTTTGCCGAAGCGCTTGAGATGGTCAAGACGACCGGATACGGTATAGCGCCGCCGACGCTAGCCGAGATGGCGCTCGACGAGCCAGAGCTGATCCGTCAAGGCTCGCGCTTCGGCGTTCGCCTGAAAGCGACGGCGCCTTCGATTCATATGATTCGGGTCGACGTGGAGTCCGAGTTCTCCCCGATTATCGGCACGGAGAAGCAAAGCGAGGAGCTTGTTCGTTATTTGATGCAGGATTTCGAAGACAATCCGCTTAAAATTTGGGAGTCGGACATCTTCGGTCGTTCGCTGCATTCCATCGTACGCGAAGGAATTCAGGGCAAATTGGCGATGATGCCGGATAATGCCCGCTACAAGCTGCAAGAAACGCTTGGGCGCATCATCAATGAAGGTTCCGGCGGCTTGATCGCCATCATTTTGTAACGAAAACGCATAAAAAACTAGCGAAAATGCACCCTCACGGTGCATTTTTTGCAATTTTACTTGAAAAAGCGCTACTCCTGTATTACTATAAGGTTGATTTGTTAGGGAGAAACTAACATCTGATGTATATTTTTCGGGTAAACGGTTAACAAAGGAAATAAAGGATGATCGCTTATTTTTGGGGGGAGGTGAATCGCATGAATAAATCCGATTTGATCAATAAAGTGTCTGAATCCAGCGAGTTGTCCAAGAAGGACGCTACCAAAGCTGTTGAAGCGGTATTCGAAGCTATCTCCGAAGCGCTGCAAAACGGTGACAAAGTACAACTCGTAGGTTTCGGCAACTTCGAAGTTCGTGAGCGTTCCGCCCGTAAAGGCCGCAACCCGCAAACCGGTGAAGAAATCGATATTCCTTCGAGCAAAATCCCGGCATTCAAGCCAGGCAAGGCGCTTCGTGACGGTATTCAATAAGAGTTCCGGACGAAAGCTTGCGTCTTCTACATAAGACGACCCTCAGTCATCATCGTAACACAATGCCCGAGGCGTTTGAATCGAATCGATTCGAGCGCCTTTTTGCTGAAAATCGGCGAATAACGGGACCGCCTGAATCGATGGTAAAGTGTTGCAAGAATGGCTATGGTCATAGTATAATCGTGATGCACGAGTGGAACGTGCGTGCTGTGTGTAGAACGGGGTATGGCGCAGCCTGGTAGCGCGCACCCTTGGGGTGGGTGAGGCCGTGGGTTCGAATCCCGCTACTCCGATAAAGCAAGCGAAAGAAGACCGCCAGCTTTGACGTATGAGCGCATACGCCGGGGCTGGCGGTCTTCTTTAACTGTTTTTTATGATGCAATAATTTGATGACGCATTCCCGCAGCAGATTTGCTATACTGATCTGGATTTGTTCACGGAAAAGGGGTTATAGAGTTGAAAGAGACGAATCTATGGACAAGATGGCTCCGGTCCAACGATTGGACGATGTACGGGATATTAGCTTCCATCTTTCTTGTCTGGCGGATCGGTGTCGTCGGCAATTGGACCACGGAATGCTGGATCCTGCTTCTCATTTGTTTGATGGGGGTGCGCAAAGACCAAATCGATGTCGATTGGAAACGATTTTTCGTGATCGGCATTCCGCTGCTTGGCATCTTATATTACTTTTACGGCTCCGGAAACGGATTGTGGTGGAAAATCGCCAACTGGATGTTCGAGAATAACCGTCATCCCTGGAATTGGGACGACGAGATGAACGCGATACCGCTGAACAGCGGAGGCTGGGCCCGCACGTTCACCCATCCGTTGTTGGATCGGGCGATGGTATGGGTTTATAATTACGGGTTTGTGCTGTCGCTATGGATCTGCATCGTTCGCAGCTACTGGACCAAGAGCGTGAAGAAGATGATGTCGTACGCATTATCGGGCCATCTGCTGCAGTTCCCGCTGATCCTGCCGTTCTACAACCTGATCTTGCTTCGCGAGGTATGGTGGGTGAAGGGACAACCGGATTTGCTGGGCCGCCAGTTCGCAACCGAAAACGATCTGCTGGTCAATGTTATGAACTGCTTTCCGAGCATGCACACATCGATCTCGTTTGCGATGCTCCTGCTTGCGCTTCGGGAGAAGGATCGCATCTTCAAATATATGATGGTGACGTACTGCTCCGCCATCATCTTCTCGACGATGTACCTGCAAATTCATTGGGTGCTTGACGTTCTCGCCGGGATGGCGTTTGCTTACGGCACCGTGAAGCTGGCCGACTTCTTCATCAAGCTCGCGATTAAGCTCGTGCCGGAGCGAATCAAGCGATCTTACAACCGTAAAGCCAAAGCGTACGTGAGCGAGTCCGCAGCCGCCTGATCGGGCGGTTCTCATAGCGGGCCGCGGACAACGGCGGTTGACAGCGCCGCTTTTTTTTTGCATGATTAAACTTATCTATAGTGGGGCTGAAGGAGCGTGCGGGATGGAAACGAACCAAAACGACTATTTCATCGTGAAAGCGAAAGAGAACGGTGTGCAGGTGATCGGGTTGACACGCGGGCAGGATACCCGGTTTCATCATACGGAAAAGCTGGACAAAGGCGAGGTGATGATCGCCCAATTTACCGATCATACGTCAGCCGTCAAGATCCGCGGCAAGGCGGTCGTTCTCACGAAATACGGCACGATCGACACGCAGGAATAATTTTTCTTCGAAGGCGCAGGCATAGCCTGCTTTTTTTCGTTGTACAATGATAACAGACAGGCCATGGGTCAAGCGGCAGCTGGACTCCGTTGCAAGCGTCCTATAGGCGCGCAGCGTCAGCCGGTCGTCTACCTTCCTAAGGAGGAACGAGCCGTGATGAAATGGATCCCCCGTTTTGTTATGATGACTATCGTTGCTGCAGCTGTTGCCGTCGGTTTATCATACGTCATGAAGCTGGACGAAAGCGCTGGCGTATTTCGTACGGAGAAACCGGTGAACGTCTCGGAGTCGAATATCGTAGATGTCGTCGCCAAGATGCCGCTGCACTTGCGTATTCGGCGTGTTGAAGTGAGCCACAGCATCGTATCGATCGATCTGCTCGCCGTGAAGTCGACGGCTTCCGCCGATTTGATGCAGGATTTATATGAAATTCCAAGAACAATGTTCTCGGCTTCGAACAACGTCAATCAGGTGCTTGTCCGCGTCCTCGACGGATCGATAACGCAGGGAAGTCCGCAGCTGCTGGTCGCCACGGACGCGCGCCGCGATAAATGGCTGGCAGGCGAGCCGAGAATCGTCCCGAGGGGAGCCGAGGAGATTCAGTCTTATCTCGATTCGCATTACCGGATGACCTATACGCCGAAGTGGCAGGAACGCGTTTTTCAGAAGAGCTGAAGCCGTCATTTTTTCGGCCGGTTGTGAATATGCGAAACGATTCCGTTTATGCTATAATAATTTGGATTAAAGGAACTGGATTTAACGCAAGGTTCGGAGGCTTACATATGAATTCATACCGGATACCGGAAATCGCCAAACCATACATCGAGCACGACATGATCCGGCAGCATACGGATTTGCCGGTTTTTCCGGAATTGCGCGCGCGGCTGTTGTACGCATTCTTGAACAATCATAGCTCGCTTGCCGGTTACAGCGAGCTCTATACGCTAGTGACAAGTCTCGTGCAGCTAGGCTTGGACACTCACGATACGGTCAGTATCACCAACGACGACAAAGAAATAAAGTCGGCCAGGTCGCGTCAATTGAAGGTGCTGGCCGGCGACTATTTCAGCAGCCGTTTTTATTACTTGCTTTCTCACGCGGGGCATATTGATTTAATCGGCATCATCTCGCGCGCGATCTGCGAAGCGAACCGGTTAAAGATGAATTCCTACCTGCTTATGAAGCAGTTTAAATTGTCGGCCGACGATTACATCGAGCAATCGGTCGATGTGAAGACCCAGTTGTTCTTATCGTTCAAGGCTTTATTTGCCGAAGGCGTCTATCCGATGTGGGCCGATCTGCTGCGATTGTTTACGCGCTGCGAAGTGCTGCTTCAGGAAATTATTCGTTCCGAATCATCCCAGCAATACCGGGAGAGCTGGGGTTTTTGGCATGTGCTGCAATGGGGGACGAAGGAAGAGAAGAAATTGCTGCAGACGGACGAGCCGGATCCCGCGAAGCTGCGATCGATTTGGATCAAATACAAGGTGACGCCACAGCTCTATCAACTGCTGGAAGGCTGTATGAAGGAGCTGCAGGACAAACTGCAAACGGTAGAAACCGACAAGTGGGGCAAGGAATTGCAAGCGATCGGCGAGACATTCCGTTCGTTCTTGAACGCGCCTAGGGCGACACAAGAAGTTTGAGGTGACAAGGATGGAAGGCAAAACGAAAGAACAATTCGTTCATTCCGTATTTGAAAGCATTGCGCCCAAGTACGATTTGATGAACGACATCTTAAGCTTTCGCCGGCATAAGGCTTGGCGGAATTTTACGATGCGCAAGATGAACGTAAAGCCGGGAAGCACGGCGATCGACTTATGCTGCGGGACATGCGACTGGACGATCAGTCTGGCGGAAGCGAGCGGTACCGGCTCGATAGTCGGACTCGACTTCAGTCAAAATATGCTCGACGTCGGCGCGGACAAGATCAAGCGGATCGGTTTGGACAAGCAAATTCGCTTGGTTCGGGGCAATGCCATGGAGCTGCCTTTCAAGGACAATACGTTCGATTATGCGACGATCGGCTTTGCGCTGCGCAACGTACCTGATCTGGTGAAAGTGATCGAGGAGATGCAGCGGGTCGTCAAGCCGGGCGGTATGGTCGTTTCTTTGGAGCTGTCCAAGCCGACATGGCAACCGTTTAAATCGATTTATTATTTTTACTTTCAGCAGGTTCTCCCCCTGCTCGGCAAGCTGATTGCCAAGCGTTACGACCAATACAAGTGGCTGCCCGAATCGCTTATCCACTTTCCGGATCATAAGCGGCTCGCGGAAATTTTCCGCTCAACCGGGTTAACCGACGTTCAAGCCTATCCCCTTACGGGGGGAATTGCGGCTCTGCATATCGGCCTGAAACCGCAGGGGGCAGCACGATCCGAGGGAGATTGAACAACATGTGGAGAAAGACCCGAATATTTATGGATATGATCAAGATCGAGCATACGCTGTTCGCACTGCCCTTTGCATTCATGGGCGCGCTGCTCGGCTCGGTCGTGAAATTTCAGCAGCTTCCGTCGTGGGGCCAAATCGGCTGGATTTTGCTGGCGATGGTCGGAGCGCGAAGCGCTGCGATGGGATTAAACCGAGTGATCGACAAAGTGTTTGACGCACGCAACCCGCGTACGGCCATGCGGGCCATTCCGGCAGGACTGATCTCTTCGAAAGAAGCCATCATTTTTATTATTCTCTCGTTCGTCCTGTTGTTCATAGCGGCCGCACAGTTAAACCCGATTTGTATGAAGCTGCTTCCGATTGCCGTATTCTTCCTGGTGTTTTATTCGTATACGAAGCGCTTTACGTGGGCTTGTCACTTGTTTCTGGGCATGGCGATTGCGCTGGCGCCGCTCGGGGGCTGGGTGGCGGTCACCGGTGAGATCACGCTGACGGCTATCGTCTTCTACATCGCCATCATGTTTTGGCTGGCCGGATTTGACGTGATCTACGCTTGCCAGGACACGGAGTTCGACCGGAAAGAAGGACTTCATTCGATTCCGAGCCGGTTCGGCATACCGAAAGCATTGGTTTTGGCGCGCTTGTTCCATGTCATTACCGCCGTAGGCTTGTTAAGCCTGTTTTTCTTAACCGAGCTGACATGGGTTTATTTACTCGGCGTCGTGGTTTCGTTCGGGTTATTGTTCTATGAACATTTCATTGTCAAACCGAACGATTTAACCCGCGTGAACACGGCATTCTTCACGATGAACAGCGCTTTAAGCATGGTTATGTTCGCCTTTACGTTCATTGATTTGGTGGTGCATACGGCATGAGCAAGCCTTGGGTTATCGGCATCACGGGCGCCAGCGGTGCGATTTACGGCGTACGGTTATGCCGTTTTCTGCTTTCGCAAGGGGAAACGGTGCATTTGATAGTAACCGATGCCGGTTGGCGGGTATTGAAGGAAGAACTCGGCTGGGATGCTTCGAAACGGCTGGACACGCTGAACCGGCAATTCGCGGAGCTGCCCGGAACGCTTGAATATGCGCCCAACCAGGATATCGGCGGGAAGACGGCCAGCGGTTCCTTCCTGACGAAAGGGATGGTGGTCGTCCCCTGCTCGATGGGCACCTTGGCAGGGATTGCAAGCGGAGCATCGGACAACCTGCTGGAACGGACGGCAGACGTCATGCTGAAAGAAGGGCGAAAGCTGATTCTGGTTCCTCGCGAAACGCCGCTGCATGCCATTCACTTGGAAAATATGCTGAAGCTGGCCCGCCTCGGGGTACGCATATTGCCGGCGATGCCCGCTTTTTATCAGGGCCCTCAGAGCATGGACGATATGGTCGACTTTATTGTAGGCAAAGTGCTGGACGGCATGGAGATCGAACATCAATTGTACAAAAGATGGGGTATGCCACATGACGATAAACCGCAGGCCGATCCGGATCGGCCGAATTGATTTCACGAACGTTTGGCCGTTATTTCATTATTTTCCTTTGGACGCTTTCGGGAATCAAGTGGAAGTGATGCAGCAGGTGCCGACGCAGCTGAACCAGGCGATGGCTAGAGGGGAGATCGACATCGGCCCGATTTCGTCGTTCGCCTACGGCCAGCAGGCAGCCGATTGTTTGCTGTTTCCGGACATGTCGGTCAGCGCGTACAGCCACGTGCATTCGATCCTGCTGTTCCACCGCAAGCCGCTCGAACAGCTGGACGGCGTGACCGTTGCGCTGCCCACAACCTCGGCTTCTTCGGTGAATTTGTTGAAAATCATCCTTAAGAAGTTTTATCAAGTGGAACCCGTGTACGTGTATGAGGCTCCGATCTTGGAAACGATGATGAAACTGGCCGACGCGGGCCTCTTGATCGGGGATCATGCGATTCGTTCGAGTTGGGAAGACTGCGGCTATTACGTGACCGACCTGGGAGCCGAGTGGACTCGCCTTACGGGACAATGGATGTCGTTCGCCGTGTGTGCCATCCGTAAGAAGACGGTGGAAGAACAGCCGGAACTGGTGCGCTCCATCTATGAAGCATTCCTGGAAAGCAAGCGCAAGTCGCTCGCCGACTTAACTCCGCTCGTTCGGGAAGCCCAGCTTGCGATCGGGGGCACTTCCGAGTACTGGCATCACTATTTCTCCAATCTTAGTTATGAGTTCGGACCCAAGCAGTGGGCCGGGCTGCAGCTTTACTTTCAATATGCGGCGGAGCTCGGATTTCTGGATCACGAAGTTCCGCTGCAATTATGGGAAGATACTTCGGTAGCACGGGTGACGGAATGAAACTGTTGGATTTATACGCTAAATTAAAAAAAGATATCAACGTTATCGAAAAAGAGCTGGAACGAAGTATCGACGTCGATCATCCGCTGCTGCGCGACGCTTCGCTGCACTTGCTCAAAGCGGGCGGAAAGCGGATACGGCCCGTCTTCGTGCTTCTCGGCGGCAAGTTCGGCACGTACGATCTGGAACGGATCAAGCAAGTCGCAGTCCCGCTTGAGCTGATTCATATGGCTTCGCTCGTCCATGACGATGTGATCGACGACGCCAGCACGCGGCGCGGTCAATTGACCGTTCGTTCCAAATGGGACAACCGGATTGCAATGTACACCGGCGACTATATATTCGCCAAAGCGCTCAGCATCGTGACGAAGCTGGCCAATCCGGCTATCCATCAGATTATGTCCAAGGCGCTTGTCGAGATGAGCATCGGCGAAATGGAACAAATCCGTTTTTTCTATCACACCGAGCAGACGGTACGCGACTATTTGCTGCGCATCAAGCGGAAGACGGCCTTATTGCTGGCGATCAGCTGCCAGCTTGGCGCGATGGCTGCGGAAGCGCCCGATCGTACGGCGAAACTGTTGTACAAGTTCGGCTATTTCACCGGCATGGCCTACCAGGTGCGCGACGATCTGCTCGATTTGTGCGGCACCGAGAAAGAACTCGGCAAGCCGCCGGGCAGCGACATTAAGCAGGGCAACATTACGATCCCGGTCATTTTCGCGCTGCAAAATCCGGAGCTCCGGCCTGATCTTCTGCAGGAGTTGGCGAGAATTCAAGCTTGCGACGGTCAGACGGATGTCAGCCGTTTTCTCGATATGATTCGGCAGAGCGAAGGCATTTCACGCGCGGAAGCGCTCGCTTCGAAATATATCGATAAAGCGATCGGGGTTTTGCAGGAATTGCCCGACATTCAGGCGAAGAAGGATTTAGTCGGCATTGCGCATTTCGTAGGAAACCGCACCTATTGAAGCAAAGGACCGAAGGAAGGGCGAAGCTCAGGTAGGACGCAGCTTAACAATCGAGAGGAGAGGGTTAGGATGGAGAGAACGTTTTTGATGATCAAGCCGGACGGAATCGAGCGCGGATTGATTGGGGAAATTGTGAAGCGCTTTGAGCAAAAAGGGCTTCAACTGATAGCCGCGAAGCTGCTGCAGGTGAGCCCGGAGCAAGCGGCGACGCATTACGCGGAGCATCGCGGGAAAGACTTTTACGAACCGTTAATTCAATTCATCACGTCCGGGCCGGTGTTTGCGATGGTATGGCAGGGCGACCGCGCGATCGCGTTGTCCCGCAGCCTGATCGGCAAAACCGATGCGCTGGAAGCGGCGCCGGGCACGATTCGCGCCGATTATTCCGTACATACGCGATTAAACTTAATTCATGGCTCGGACTCTCCGGAAAGCGCGGAGCGCGAGATCGGCAACTTCTTCCGCCCGGATGAAATCGTAGCTTATACGAAAGCCGTTCAGAAGTGGATTTAAACACGAGGTGGAGTTGACGGGATGGAAGACCAAGATTTCCTTTTATTCATCAAAAAAGTGAAGGATTATACATCCATCGACTTGGCGCAGTATAAGGAAGCCCAGATGAAGCGCCGTCTCACTACCCTGCGGATGAAAAAGGGCTACCCTACGTTCGCGGCTTTCTTCGATGCTATGACGAAGGACAAGGCGTTGTTTTACGAGTTTTTGGATCGGATGACGATCAACGTGTCGGAGTTTTGGCGCAATCCGAACCGCTGGGAAGTGCTCGAGCAGCGCTTCTTGCCGGAGATGCTGAAGAAAACGCGCAGGCTGAAATGCTGGAGCGCCGCCTGCTCGACCGGCGAGGAGCCTTATACGCTGGCGATGATTCTGGATATGCAGAACGCATTGTCGGACAGCACCGTCATCGCCACCGATATCGACGAAGGCGCGCTGGACAAAGCGAAGCAGGCGGTTTATTCCGACCGCTCGGTTCGCGACGTGCCGGCGAAATATTTGCAGCAATATTACAAACAGGACAACCTGACGTTCCATATCGTCGATTCCTTGAAACGAGGCATTAGGTTTCAAAAGGGGAATTTGCTGACCGATCCGTTCGAGACGAATTTCGATTTGATCATCTGCCGCAACGTCATGATTTATTTCACGGAAGAAGCGAAGCATTTGTTGTATCAGAAATTTGCGAACGCGCTGAAACCGGGGGGCATCTTGTTCGTCGGCAGTACGGAGCAAATTTTCAACCCGGGTCAATACGGGATGGAGTCGGCGGAAACGTTCTTTTATCGCAAAGTGTAACCCGTACGTGAATAAAGCTTTCCATTCGATCCCATACTAGGAATATAATGCGTCTGAGGCGGATTGCCTGGCGGCAGCAGGAGGGCTCGAATGGACAAGCGAAAAGTGATCACCGCCTATAGGCGGGGGATTATTACCATGCAGGAATGCGCGCAAATTCTCGGAATCGATTCGCCGCAAATTATGGGTATGGTCGACGATCCGAAAAGCAAGGAAGGCGGCCGGCCGCTTCGCAAGAAATCGGTTAACGGCTGAGAAGGCAGGACAAGCAGGCGGCATCATGCGCTAGCCCGGGGGAGATTCCTCGCAGGCGGCGCATTTTTTGTATCCGCATTTCCTTGTCAAAGGGACAAGCCTATACTATAATTAGGCAAAGGAATGGAGTACATAAAAGCGCTAAAGCGTCCGATATGCGCACTTTAGCGCTTTTTCGTGGAACGAAAGGGGAAAAGCACGTGAGATATTTAACAGCAGGAGAAACGCATGGGCCGCAGCTGACGGCTATCATTGAAGGATTTCCGAGCAACATCAATATCGATTTTGAAGCGGTCAACTTCCAATTGGCCCGCAGGCAGAAGGGGTACGGCCGCGGTCGCCGAATGCAAATCGAGAAGGATACGGCGAACATCGTCGGCGGCGTACGCCACGGCAAAACGACCGGAGCGCCGATTGCCCTTGTCGTCGAGAACAACGATTGGAAGCATTGGACGTCCGTGATGAACATAGAGCCGATCGAAGGCAACGACGAAACGAAACGCCGCGTGAACCGCCCGCGCCCGGGTCACGCCGATTTGAACGGCGGCCTGAAATACAACCAGCGCGATTTGCGCAACATCCTGGAGCGCTCCAGCGCGCGCGAAACGACGATGCGCGTGGCGGTAGGCGGGATGGCCCGCGAGCTGCTGAAGGAGTTCGGCATTAAGGTGGCCGGACAAGTGATCCGCATCGGCGAAGTCGAAGTGAAACGCCAGGAACTGCCGATTGACGAGCTGATCCGCATCACCGAGGAGTCGCCGGTTCGCGTCACCGACAAGGAAGCGGAAGCGCGGATGATCGCCGCGATCGATGCGGCCAAGAATGATGGGGACACGCTCGGCGGTGTGATCGAGTGCATCATCGAGGGAGTACCTGCCGGTCTCGGCAGCCACGTGCAATGGGACCGCAAGCTGGACGGCCGGATTGCGCAGGCTGTGCTATCGATACAAGCGTTCAAAGGCGTCGAATTCGGCATCGGCTTTAAAGCGGCCGAACGTCGGGGTTCCACGGTGCATGACGAAATCATGTTCGAGGAAGGCCGCGGCTTTTACCGCGCAACCAACCGCGCCGGAGGTTTCGAAGGCGGGATGACAACCGGCGAACCGATCGTCGTACGCGCCGTGATGAAGCCGATCTCCACGTTGTACAAGGCGCTGCAGAGTGTCGACATCGATTCGAAAGAAGCGTTCACGGCGCAGGTCGAGCGCTCGGATACGTGCGCGGTGCCGGCGGCCGGCGTGATTCTGGAGAACGTTGTCGCCTGGGAAGTGGCGAGCGCGTTCATGGAGAAATTCGGCGGTGATTCGCTGGAGGAAATCCGCAACAACTATAACAGCTACTTGGCGCAGATCAAGAGCTACTAAGCAGGTGAGTCGGAGAATGATCAGAGAGCTTACAGTGGACCTCGGAGACAGATCGTATCCGATCTATATCGGGCAAGGGCTGCTCCAAGATATTGCCGTTTATTTAACGAAACACGGGATTTCCAAAGCGTCTCCGCTGTTAGTCGTTACGGACTCTCATGTAGCCAAGCATCATTTGGCTGCGGTTCAACAACGTCTGGAGCAGGACGGCTTTCGAACGGCTGTTCATACCGTCGCTTCCGGCGAGAAGTCGAAGTCGCTGCGAGTGCTCGAAGACGTTGTGACGACTTGTCTGCAGGCGGGTTTGGACCGCAAGTCGACGATCATCGCGCTGGGCGGAGGCGTCGTCGGCGATTTGGCCGGATTTGTGGCGGCCAGTTATATGCGCGGCATTCGCTTCGTGCAAATCCCGACGACTATTCTGGCCCATGACAGCAGCGTCGGCGGTAAAGTGGCGGTCAACCATCCGCTCGCCAAAAATATTATCGGTGCGTTCCACCAGCCGGAGCTCGTATTATACGATACGACAACGTTGGGAACGCTTCCGGATCGCGACGTTCGTTCGGGTTTGTCCGAGATGATCAAGCACGGCTTGATCTGGGATGCCGAGTTTACCGCATGGTGCGAGGACAATGCCGATCGTCTCGTCGGCTTAGACCCGGAAGCGCTGCAATACGGCTTGTACAAGGGATGCAGCGTCAAAGCCGCGGTCGTGTCCCAGGACGAGCGGGAGAACGACCTGCGGGCGATTTTGAACCTTGGCCATACGATCGGACATGCGCTGGAAGCGGTAGCCGGATACAATGAGCTGCTACACGGGGAGGCGATCTCGATCGGGATGGTCGGCGCGGCCATGTTATCCGTGCGGCTCGGCAACCCCGAGTCCGTGTATACGACGACCGAGCGCATTTTCCGCAAATTCGGCTTGCCGACGCGGATTCCGGCGCATTTCGATACGGATGCCATTATGCGCGCAATGATGCACGATAAAAAGTTTAACGAAGGCAAGATGGTCTATATTGTCCCAACCGAAATCGGCAAAGTGGAAATTAACAAAAACGTATCTGCGGATCTCGTTCGAGACATCGTGGATCGCCTAAAACAGGAGGCTTGACGGCATGTTTGTACGGGGAGTTCGCGGTGCGATTACGGTGGAGCATAACGATGAGAAAGAAATTTTGTCGGCAACGAACGAGTTGCTGAATCAAATCATCCTCGAGAACGGCATCGTTCCGGATGAGATTGCCAGCGTGTTCGTCACCGTTACGCAAGACTTGACAGCTACGTTCCCGGCGCGCACGATACGTCAAATGGAAGGCTGGGAGCTTGTTCCGTTGATGTGCTCGGTGGAAATTCCGGTGGAGGGCGCCCTGCCCAAATGTATCCGCTTGATGGTGATGATCAACACGGACAAGAAACAGGATGAAGTAAAACACGTTTATTTGAAAAATGCGATGCGTTTGCGTCCGGACTTATCCAAATTGACAAAATCATAATTGAGGTAGTATAGTTGAAAGTAATCAGCCGGTGAGAGTCGCCGGGTGCAGACGAGCCGAGTAGAGTATAGCCGAGTTTAGCAGAGATGAGTCGAGTCCTAGCGTAATGAATCATGCGACCGAAGCGGAGCGCCCAGTTGCAGACAGACCTGATGAGTTTTCATTAGGCTCTTTCCTTGCTTGTTTTCGTTCGCGTACCGTGGTTCGCTTTTTATGCATCGAAACCTGCTGAATACCGCCTCTACGTTCGCGTAGAGGCTTTTTATTTTGCATCTAACGGCACAAGTTTTGTCCAAGATGAGTGGAAGACGAGTAGAGGAGAGATGAAGCGATGTACACACCGGAAGCCAAAGAGGTCATCCGTCTCGCGAAAGAGTATAACTTGATCCCTGTGGCCCGCACGTTAATGGCCGACACGGAGACGCCGATCCGCGTGTTCCAGCACTTTTACGAAGAACGGCGTTCGTTCCTTCTGGAAAGCGTGGAGGGCGGTGTGAAGTGGGCGCGTTATTCGTTCATCGGAACGGATCCGTTCATGATGATTCGTGCGAAGCACGGTGAAACGGTGATCGAAGGGCCGGAAGGGACGAAAACCGTGCAGGAGAAGCCGCTCGAAGTGCTGAAAGGCTATCTTCGCGGCTTCCGCAGCCCTTCGCTGCCGGATTTGCCGCGCTTCACCGGCGGTGCGGTCGGCTTCTTCGGTTACGATCTGCTGCAGTATTATGAGAAGCTGCCGAAGCATCGTCACGACGATATGCAGATGAACGACATCGAATTCATGTTCTGCGATCAGGTTATCGTATTCGATCACTTCAAACAACAGCTGAAGGTTATCGCCAACGTTCACGTGCCGCAGCATGGCACCGATGCCGATATTATGGCCGCGTATGAAGCGACCTGCGCGAAAATCGAGGCAACGATCGAGCGGCTTCGCCGGCCGCTGCCGGCGCTCTCGATGTCGCACCGGGCGATTCCCGACGAAGTCGAGCTTGGCGAAATCAAGTCGAACTTGACGAAGGAACAGTTTATCTCGAACGTGAACCAGGCGAAAGAATACATTCGCGCCGGCGACATTTTCCAGGTGGTGCTGTCCCAGCGGTTCGAAATCGAAACGAAAGTATCGCCTCTTCAAGTGTATCGCATTCTGCGGACGATGAATCCGTCGCCCTACATGTACGTGTTGAAAATGGACGACGAGGTCATCGTCGGCACCTCCCCCGAGCTTCTCGTCCGCGTCGAAGATGACAAGGTGGAGACGCGTCCGATTGCCGGCACGCGGCCGCGCGGCAAGACGCCGGAGCAGGACCTGGCGCTCGAACAAGAGCTGCTTGCCGACGAGAAGGAACGCGCGGAGCACTTGATGCTGGTCGATCTCGGTCGGAACGACATCGGACGCGTGTCCGAGTTCGGTTCGGTCACATGCGATACCTTCATGCAAATTGAGCGTTACTCGCACGTTATGCATATCGTTTCGAACGTTACCGGGAAAATGGCCAAGGATAAAGATTTCTACGACGCGTTCATCTCCTGCCTGCCGGCCGGTACCGTCTCCGGCGCGCCGAAGCTGCGCGCGATGGAAATCATCGCCGAGCTGGAGAATGAAGCCCGCGGAGCTTACGCCGGAGCGATCGGGTATCTTGGCTTTTCCGGCAATTTGGATACGTGCATTACGATTCGCACGATTATTTTCAAGAACGGCAAAGCTTACGTACAGACGGGTGCGGGAATCGTGTGGGATTCCGTACCGGAGAGCGAATACCAGGAGACGGTCAATAAAGCGATGGGCATGCTGAAATCGATTCGTGTGGCGGAAGCGGTATTTGCGCCGGAAGCGCGCGAGTTTGCATTGATCAATCACGATTATTACGAGTAAGGCGAGCGAAGCTGAGAGGAGCGGATACGAGGATGGAAACGGCGACATTGACGGTGCAGCAAGCGATCCAAAAGATGATCGGCTTGCAGCATTTGACGAGAGCGGAAGCGCGCGATGTGATGGACGTCATCATGGAAGGCGAAGCCACGGCGACACAGATCGGGGCGCTGCTGACCGCACTGCGGATAAAAGGCGAAACGATCGAGGAAATTGCCGGCTTTGCCGAGACGATGCGCGCCAAATCGAACCGCGTGCAAACCGGGCAGACGAATCTGCTCGATACGTGCGGGACAGGCGGGGACGGTGCCGATACGTTCAACATCTCGACGACAGCGGCGATCGTAGCGGCGGCCGGCGGCATCCGCGTAGCGAAACACGGCAATCGTGCGATGTCCAGCAAGAGCGGCAGCGCGGACGTGCTGGAGGCGCTCGGCGTCAACATTCAATTGAATCAGGAGCAGGCGGCTTTGTGCCTGGAGCGCGTCGGTATTTGCTTTATGTTCGCGCAGCTTTATCACCAATCGATGAAGCATGTTGCCGGACCGCGCCGGGAGCTGGGCTTCCGTACCGTCTTCAATCTGCTCGGGCCCCTGACGAACCCGGCCGGGGCGGACCGGCAGGTGCTTGGGATATTCGACCGCGGCAAGACGGAAACGATCGCCCACGTCATGCAGGCGCTTGGCGTGAAGCGCGCTTTGGTCGTCGCCAGCCTGGACGGTCTCGATGAAATCAGCGTCTCCGACGCGACACAGGTGACCGAGTTGAAAGACGGCGACATTCGCACGTTTGAAGTGACGCCTGAAGAGCTGGGGCTGTCTCGTTATAAGATGAAAGATGTTGTCGGCGGAGACGCGAAGACGAATGCGGGCATTATCCGCGATATCGTATCCGGCAGCCGGGGCGCATGCCGGGATATCGTGCTGGCTAACGCCGGAGCTTGTTTCTATGTAACCGGCAAAGCCGACTCGCTCCGCCATGGGGTAGAGCTGGCTGCAGCGGCGATAGACAGCGGCGCGGCCAAGCTGAAGCTGGACCAACTAGTTCAATTTACGGGAGACGTGAGCCATGTTTCTTGATCGAATCGTTGCGACGAAACGCGAAGAGGTCGCTTTATTAAAGGAATCGGTAACGATCGCCGAAATGGAGAAGCAGATCGCCGGTCTGGCGCCGTGCGCCGGGTTCGAGCGCGCGTTAAGTACGGGCCGGAGACGCCCGATGGGGCTTATCGCGGAAGTGAAGAAGGCCTCGCCTTCCAAGGGGTTGATCCGCGAGGACTTCGATCCTGTCGGTTTGGCGCAAGCCTATGAAGCGGCGGGAGCGGATTGCATCTCCGTATTGACCGACGCGCCGTACTTTCAAGGCGCAAACGATTATTTGAGCCGCGTTCGGCAGGCGGTGAACGTACCGCTGCTGCGCAAGGATTTTACGATCGACCCGCTGCAAATTTACGAAGCACGCTGCATCGGAGCGGACGCGATCTTATTGATTGCGGCCATTCTGACGACGGAGCAATTGCGCGACTTCCAGGCGATTGCCCGTTCGATCGGACTGGATGTCTTGATTGAGGTGCACGACCGCGAGGAGCTGGATCGCGTGCTGACGCTTGGGCCATCGATGGTCGGCATCAACAACCGGAACTTGCAAACGTTCGTCACCGACCTTGGGACGACGGAAGAGCTCGTTGGCTATATTCCGAGCGGTGTGACGGTCGTCAGCGAAAGCGGCATTATGCAGGCGGCCGAAATCGGCCGGCTGCAATCGGCAGGCGCCCATGCGGTGCTGGTCGGTGAATATTTCATGCGTCAGCCCGACGTAACGGAAGCGGTGCACGGCTTGATGGGCCCGCTGAGCGGCGCTGCGTTGTCCAAGGAGTGAGCGGAAGATGGCCTTGGTGAAAATATGCGGGCTGCAAACGCCGGATTTGGCTGCCGAGGTGGCCAGGCTCCCCGTCGACTACGTCGGCTTCGTGTTTGCCCGAAGCAAACGGCAGGTGAGCGCGGCGCAGGCGGGCGCGATGATCGCCGCGATGCGGGAAGCCAGCCCGGAGAGGCGCGTGAAAGCGGCCGGCGTGTTCGTCAATCCGGCGCTGGAGGAATTGGATGCCGTACTCCGGGAGGCGCCGCTTGACGTGCTGCAGCTGCACGGGCAAGAAACGCCCGACTACTGCCGCACGGTGAAGGAGCGCTACCCCGGCGTGAAAGTGATAAAGGCCTTCTCTTTGCCGCATGAAGCCGCGGCAGCGGGGGACGGACCGTCCGGGGCAGGGCCGGATGTTTCGGCGATAGCCGATCGCTTTAACCCTTATCTCGGGACGATAGACGGGATTTTGCTCGATACGCTCGATCCCTTATACGGCGGCGGTTCGGGCAAGACGTTCGCCTGGCATGTCATTCCGTCCTATCTGGCGTGGAGCCGCGAAGCGGGAATTTCGCTGCTCGTGGCCGGAGGCTTGCGGCCGGATAACGTGGGCAGCCTGCTGGACGCTTACCATCCCGACGGGGTTGACGTTTCCAGCGGGGTGGAAACCGACGGGGCCAAAGATCTGATGAAAATAAAGACGTTCGTCGAAAGGGTGAAATCGATTGTTTAACGGTCCTGATGAGCATGGCCGCTTCGGTAAATTCGGGGGACGCTACGTCCCGGAAACGCTGATGAATGCGTTGATCGAGCTGGAGCAAGCCTTCAAAACGTATACGAAGGAAGACAAGTTCAAAGAAGAGCTTCACTACTGGCTGCATCGTTATTCCGGCCGTCCGACGTCGCTTTATTATGCCGGACGCTTGTCCGAGCAGCTTGGCGGCGCCAAAATTTATTTGAAGCGCGAAGATTTGAACCATACGGGCGCGCACAAAATCAACAACGCCCTAGGACAAGGGCTGCTCGCCAAATGGATGGGCAAAACGAAAATTATCGCCGAGACGGGCGCAGGCCAGCACGGCGTCGCGACGGCAACGGTTGCCGCCTTATTCGGCTTCGAATGCAAGGTGTTCATGGGCGAAGAGGACATTAAGCGTCAGCAGCTCAACGTGTTCCGGATGAACCTGCTGGGCACTGAAGTCGTGCCCGTCACTTCGGGGACGCGCACCCTGAAGGACGCTTGCAACGAAACACTGCGTTACTGGGTAAGCCACGTTGACGATACGTACTACATTTTGGGCTCGGCCACTGGACCTCATCCTTATCCGCTTATGGTGCGCGATTTCCAACGGATCATCGGAGACGAATCGCGCAAACAAATTCTTGAGCTGGAAGGACGTCTGCCGGATATGGTCATTGCCGCGGTAGGCGGAGGCAGCAACGCAATCGGTATGTTCTATCCGTTCATCGGAGATGAGAACGTGCGTTTGGTCGGCGTGGAAGCCGCCGGGCACGGGGTAGAGACGGAGAAGCATGCCGCAACGATGACGCGCGGGACGAAGGGGGTCTTCCAAGGCTCGTACAGTTATTTGCTGCAGGACGAGTATGGCCAGGTGCAGGAAGCGCATTCGATCTCCGCGGGTCTCGATTATCCGGGCATCGGTCCGGAGCATTCGCACTTGAAGGATACCGGGCGCGCCGAGTACGTACCGATTTCCGATCAGGAAGCGCTGGACGCCTTGCAGCTGCTCAGCCGTACGGAAGGCATCATCCCGGCGCTCGAGAGCGCGCACGCCATTGCCGAGACGATCAAACGCGCACCGCAGCTCGGCAAAGATCAGATCATTGTCGTAAGCTTGTCCGGACGCGGTGACAAGGACGTTGAGGCGATCATGTCCTATTTGGGAGGGAACGCGCATGAATCGCATTGACCAGAAGTTTGCCGAATTGCGTGAGAAGAAGCAGTCCGGGTTTATTCCGTTCATCTCGGTCGGCGATCCGGATTTGCGGACGTCCGTCGATATCGTCAAAACATTGGAGGAAGCGGGAGCGGACATGGTGGAGCTGGGCGTTCCGTATTCCGATCCGCTAGCGGAC
Source organism: Paenibacillus sp. JCM 9796 (assembly GCF_055379675.1). Taxonomy (NCBI): domain Bacteria; kingdom Bacillati; phylum Bacillota; class Bacilli; order Caryophanales; family Paenibacillaceae; genus Paenibacillus; species Paenibacillus sp. JCM 9796. The sequence goes on along the minus strand of NZ_AP043723.1, from coordinate 336,142 downwards.
GGACCTGTCATTCAACGCTCCTCGCTGCGCGCGCTGCAAGGCGGCCGCATCTCCATTCTCGACTGCATTCAGGTGGCGAAACAGGCGCGCAGCGAAGGCTGCGAGCTGCCGTTCATCTTGTTCACCTATTTTAATCCGGTATTGCAAACCGGGCTCGAACGCATATTCCCGCTGCTGCAGGAGAGCGATATCAGCGGTTTGATCATCCCCGACCTGCCGATGGAGGAGGACGAGGAGGTGCGTGCGATGGCCGCGCAGTATGGCATCCACTTGATACCGCTTGTCGCCCCGACGTCCAAAGAACGCGTACAGCGAATCGTTTCCCGCGCAAGCGGCTTCGTCTACTGCGTATCGTCGCTTGGGGTGACGGGCACGCGCACGGAGTTCCATACGGGGATCGACGAGTTCCTGAGCACGGTGAAGGCTTCGACCGATTTGCCGGTCGCCATCGGCTTCGGCATTTCGAACAACGAGCAGTTTAAGCGTTTCTCAGGGGTTTGCGACGGTATCGTCGTCGGCAGCGCGTTGGTCCGGCAGATCGAAGAGGCGCTGCCTCAGCTTACCGATCCGAACGCCAAATCGGAAGGACTCTTGCAAATTCGCAATTTCGTCAAAGCCTTGATCGAATAAACGAAACCCGATGGGCCTGCTTCGTAAACGGCAATGCCGGTGAGCCTTTATATAATGCTTAACATTTAGCCGCAGTTATGAGAGAATTGATAGGGAACTGGTCCCAGTTCGGATTATGATCGATGAGGTGACTTACGAAGTGAAGCCTAAACAAAATATTATGCATCTTCCCGTCTATCAACCGGGCAAACCGATTGACGAAGTGAAGCGGGAGCTCGGTCTGACCGAGGTCATTAAGCTCGCGTCCAACGAAAATCCGTTCGGCTGCTCGCCGAAAGCGAAGGAAGCGATTATTGCCGCCGTCGAACAAACGAGCATTTATCCCGACGGCGGAGCCGTCGAGTTGACTCAAGCGGTAGCGGCCGAGCTCGGCGTGCAGCCGAACCAAATCATTTTCGGCGCAGGCTCGGACGAAGTTATTCTGATGATCGCCCGTGCGTTCCTGACGCCGCAGGACGAGACCATTGCCGCTTTCCCTACATTCCCGCAGTACAAGCATAATGCCGAGGTGGAGGGGGCGACCGTGATCGAGGTTTCCGTCGATGCGGACGGGAAGCACGACCTCGGAGCGATGCTGGCGAAGGTGAACGAGCGTACGAAGATCGTCTGGATTTGTAATCCGAACAATCCGACAGGGACGATACTGAACGAGCAAGAAATCGTTTCGTTCTTGGATGCCGTTCCGGATCATGTGATGGTTGTGCTCGATGAAGCTTACGTCGAATACACGGTAAACGGACAATTTCCGGACAGCATCGCGCTGCTGAATAAGTATAAAAACATCGTCGTGCTGCGCACGTTCTCCAAAATATTCGGCCTGGCTTCGCTGCGGATCGGATATGGCGTCGGTCACCCGGACGTCATCCGTTCCGTCAATCAAGTGCGCGAGCCGTTCAATACGACGAGCTACGCGCAGAAAGCGGCGCTGGCTGCGGTGAAAGATAAAGCGTTCATCGAATTTTGCCGTGACGCAAACGCCAAGGGCATTGCGCAGCTGACCGCTGCCTTCGATGAAATGGGCCTGCCGTATTTCGACGCGAACGGCAACTTCATTATGGTTGATGTCAAGCGTCCGGGGAATGACGTATTCCAAAGCCTTCTGCGCCAAGGTATCATTGTCCGCCATGACCCGAGCTGGGGTTATCCGACCATGATCCGGGTAACGGTAGGCAGCGAAGAACAGAACGACAAGTTTGTAGACGCGCTTAAGCTGGCGCTCCGTGAAGTGGCGGTTTCATGACGAGAATCGCCATATTCGGGGTAGGCTTGATCGGCGGCTCTTTGGCGCTTTCCTTCAAAGGGAAGCCCGGACTGCAAGTCGTGGGTCATTCCAACAACCCTGGCTCTATCGAGAAATATTTAAAACGCGAGGTTGTCGATTATGCGACGACCTCGCTGGAAGAGGCGGCGTTGGACGCCGATTTCATCTTTTTGTGCGTCCCCGTCGGCAAGCTGGAAGAATATTTGCACCGGCTTGCGAAGCTTCCGCTGAAGCCGGGCTGCATCATCACCGACGTCGGCAGCACCAAAGCGTCGGTTGCGTCATGCGCGGCCGCGCTGCAATTCAGCGGTGCCCACTTTATCGGCGGCCACCCGATGGCAGGTAAAGAAAAGTCCGGCGTCGAGGCGGCGAGCTCCCGCTTGTTCGAGAACGCATTCTACGTGCTGACGCCGGATCCTTCTACACCGGAAGCCGCCTACGATCGGCTGGCCGAGCTGCTGCAGCATACGCGCGCGCATTTGGTTAAGGTGGATCCGGTGCTGCATGACGAGATCGTCGGCGCGATCAGCCATCTGCCGCATATTATAGCGGTGGCGCTGGTCAATCAGATTGCGCGTTACAATGAATCGAACGAGCTGTACCAAATTTTGGCGGCAGGCGGATTTCGCGACATTACGCGGATCGCTTCGAGCGATCCGATCATTTGGCGCGACATTTTACTCAATAATAAAGGAGTCGTGCTGCAGCTGCTGAAGGATTGGAACAAGGAGATCGCTGGGTTCATACGGCTCATCGAGCAGGAGGACGGGCCGGGAATCGAACGGGAGTTCCAGCGTGCGGGGGCATTCCGTAACGGGCTTCCGGAGCGGCGTAAAGGCGTTATTCATTCCTTCTACGAGATTTATGTCGACGTCCCCGACCATCCGGGCGTGATCGGTCAAATCACAACGCAGCTCGGCAGTCATCGGGTAAACCTGAGCAATATTCAAATCATTGAAAGCCGGGAAGACGTGCCGGGCGTACTGCGATTATCCTTCCGCGAGGAAGCCGATATGGACAAGGCGCTCGAGCTGTTGAAGAAAGACTACGCGGTTCACGTGTAGTCTTTTTTCTTGGCTGTGCGCCCGGCATGGGCGATAACTTGGCGGTGAAAGTCCGCTACAGGCTTGGCAGTAGGAACTGTTAGCCAAAGGCAAGGGTGTCCGCCGCGAGGCGGAATCTGAAGGAAGCCGGAGGCAAACCCTCGGTCTGACGAACAGAAATCACATAGAAGGCATGATGAGGCGGACGAGCTTGCAGTACAAAGCGAAGTCCAATACTGCCCGAATCTCATCATGTAGATGTGGCAGATGGATGAGGGGAAAGTTATCGCTCTTACCCGGGGAGATCTCACAGACGTCAAGTAGACCATTCGAAAGGCGGAGTAAAGCTTGCTGTGAGAAGTCAGCAGAGGCCATACTACCGGAAATTTTTTTTTTCGGGAAGGGCCGAACAATCGTAAGCCTCAAGTACATGCAGGAAGGAGAACCGATACGATGAAAGCAGAATACCGAAAGGGCTGCCCGCAAAGGGATAGTGTGGAACACGAAGAGTATGCAGGAGCGCGGAGTATCGGAGCTCGGGAAAGCAGAGAAAGAGACAGTGCAACAGACCTGCTGGAGAGGATACTGGGCAGGGACAACCTAAACAGAGCCTACAAGCGGGTCAAAAGCAATCACGGAGCGCCAGGAATCGACGGAATGACCGTCGAGGCGGCACTACCGTGGTTGCGGGAACATAGAGACGAACTCTTGCAAAGCATTCGGGAAGGAAGATACAGGCCAAGCCCTGTGCGGCGCAAGGAAATCCCCAAACCGGATGGAAGCGGAGTGCGAAAACTTGGCATTCCCACCGTAGTGGACCGTGTGATCCAGCAAGCCATTGCCCAACAGTTGCAACCGCTGTTCGAACCGCTTTTCTCGGAGGGTAGCTATGGCTACCGCCCCGGACGGAGTGCGCAGCAAGCGATCCAGAACGTGAAAGCTTATACGGAGCAGGGGCACGGCTATGCCGTAGAAATCGACCTCTCGAAGTATTTCGACACCTTGAACCACGAACTGCTGATGAACTTGCTGCGCAAGCAAATCCGTGACAAGCGAGTAACCGATCTGATTAAGAAGTATCTCAAAAGCGGAGTCATGGAAAACGGAGTGCGACGTGAGACCGAAGAAGGTTCACCGCAAGGCGGCCCGCTATCGCCGCTACTCGCCAATATCTACCTGAACGAGTTTGATCAGGAGATGAAACGCCGAGGCGTAGTGGTCATACGCTATGCGGATGACATCGTCGTGCTGGCGAAGAGCAAACGGGCAGCAACGCGGCTTCTGGAATCCTGTAGGGCGTACTTGGAGAACAAGCTAAAACTCAAACTGAATGCGCAGAAAAGCAAGGTCGTCAGCGTAGTGGCTCGGAAACATTTCAAATTCCTTGGCTTTGCTCTGGGGAAGAACGGAAGCGGGATATATATCCGTGTTCATTCACAATCTCTCGCAAAAGCGAAGAAGAAGCTGAAAGAACTAACGAGTCGGAGTCAAGGCAGGAATGTTCGACAGGTCATGGAGGACGTAAAGGTCTATATTCGCGGCTGGATCGGTCACTTCTACGTGGCTGACATGAAACGGATTCTGCAAAGCTGGAACGAGTGGCTGAGAAGACGATTCCGCATGTACATCTGGAAACAATGGAAGAAGCCGAAAACAAAGGTACAAAACCTGCGCAAGTTGGGGATACCGGAGTGGCAGGCTTACCAGTGGGGAAATACTCGTCTGGGATACTGGCGCGTGGCCGGAAGCCCAGTGCTGTCTCGTTCCATAACAAACGAAAAGCTCGTACAGGCAGGGTATTATGACTTCCCTGCCCAATACGAGCGTCTTCGTAACTTGCACTCAAGCGGTTGAACCGCCGTATACCGAACGGTACGTACGGTGGTGTGAGAGGTCGGCTACTCAACTAATGGGTAGCCTCCTACTCGATTTTGCCATGGAACCCGGAGGTCCGGCTGGCCGGAACAACCCGTTACACCCGGGAAGGAAACGTTTTCAAAAAAACGTTGACAAAATGAAAACGGATACATATAATAAAAGTACAGTATGGTTTCTCTCCACTCCTATCCGAATAATGGCACTGTGTGCAACCGCCTGATATTCAGGCGGTCTTTTTTTATGAGAAATACTTGTTTCTGTCGATAAAGCAGGATTTTTAACTGCCGATCTCGAATGAATACGGAATAGAAGTACAAATTCTAAATTTTTTTTAAGAATCACCGCAACTTTTTGGCTCCCCGGACGGTACAAACATGTGGCGACGAAGGGAGCAGGCGGGGAATCACAAGGAGGGTCGCCGAGGGCATGACCGATTCCCAGTTGATCCGAGAAATTAAAGACGGAAACGTCGAACTATATAACGAATTGATGCGCCGCTATGAACGTAAAATATTGGCATTCATCTTTCACATGCTGAAAAGCGCGCAATTGGAATCATTGGCAGAGGATCTTTGCAACGAAACGTTCTACAAGGCTTATCGCAGCCTGCATTCGTTTCGGGAAGTCGAGGCGACCTTCTCCACCTGGTTGTATACCATTGCACGCAATACGGTTCTAAGCGAGCTGCGTAAACATAAAAACATCAAGGTTTCGCTCGAGCAAAGCGGCTACGTTCCCCAGACGGCGGCTGAAGCGCTGCCCGAGCAAACGGTGCTGCGGAACGAAAAAGTAACGATGGTTCGAGATGCGATCAACAATTTACCTGAGAAGCAAAGATCGGCCCTTATATTGCGGGAATACGATCAGCTCGATTATCAGGAGATCGCGAATATTTTGGGGCAGACGGTCAGTTCGGTCAAGTCTTTGTTGTTTAGGGCGAGAGCTAGCGTCAAGCTCCAGTTGGAGCCATACTTTCTTGAACCGCTCTTTGAGGAGTATGAGGGGATGAATCGACGATGAAATGCGAAGACATTCAAGAGCTGTTCGGCGTGTATTGGGATTTGCACGAGGACGATCCGAAACGGCTGGCGGCGGATGCGCATATGAGGCACTGCGAATGCTGCTCTGAAGAGTATATCATATGGAAGGAAAGCACGATGCTGATCCGATCCGTTGCGGTGGAGGAATCCGCCGGAGCGAGCGAACGCACCGTCTCGTCAGCTGTTATGAGCCGGATTTTCGAAGAGGAAGGCTGGCGCACTCCGGTTAATGAACGGTTGTATCACTTTTCCGCGAAGCTTCGCCGGAATTTGACGGCAGCCATTATCGTTTGCGTGACCGTGTTTATGTTTACGTTCTGGATATCCCTGAACAACGAGCAGCATCACTACGATACAGCAGCCGCTCCGGAGTCGTCCGTGTTCGGACGCATCGGCGATCCGGTCGTAGTCGCATCCAGCCAAGCGGAGTCGTTGAATGTCCACGCGATGCCGACGGCGGTAGCCAGCCTGAAGGGGTTCAACAAACCGTTCATGTACCAGGTCGGACCGATTCATACGTTTCAGGATTATATGCTCTTTCTGTCGTTGCTCGGGTTGACGTGCACGCTGCTCATTATGAACTGGTTATCCCGGACCCGTTACTGAAAGAAGGAGTGTAATTCATGACGACCATCGGATTTATTCGTCACGGAACGACGGAATGGAACTTGGCGGGACGGATGCAGGGGCAGATGGACACGCCGCTGGCGGAGGTCGGACGGGTTCAAGCCGGGCTGCTGGGCGAACGGCTGAGAGGCGAGCCCTGGGATGGCATCGTAACCAGCGATTTAATGAGAGCAAGAGAAACGGCGGAACGAATTGCGCAAGCGACAGGTACTCCGGTGCTGGGCGTCGATGCGCGGCTGCGAGAGCGGGCTTTCGGGCAGCTCGAAGGAACGACGCTGGATGAGCGATTGGCGCGTTGGGGCGAACAATGGCGTCAGCTTGATCTTGGATTGGAAAGCGACGAGCTTTTACTGATGCGGTGGCAGTCGTTCTTGAGCGATTTGGAACGCGATCATGGCGGGAAACGGATCTTAATCGTCAGCCATGGCGGTTATATCGTACCGGTGATCGAATCGATCGGGCGACTGACGCTTGAAAGCCATCTCATGAATACGTCGTTGACGGTCATGGAACGGATTGACGACGGATGGCGGCTCCGTCTTCTTAATTGTACGGCACACCTCGCATCGCTTAAAACTAGCCCGTAAACCCGCGTAAATAACGACTACTCAAGCTTTCACCAGCTTCTTTATGAAGCAGGTGAAAGCTTTGTTTGTTTTTCTACGTTTAAAAACGGCACAAATTCCCATAATGGATAGTAAGGTTGAAACGACTCCAGCAGGTGCAGGAGGAGGGTTTAGGGGGAATTCAAGCATGAATTTAGCCGACATGTTGAGTTACGCGGACATTCATGATCTGAGCCGCATAGCCGGCACGTATGATTGCGAATGTAACGACCATTCCAAACATGAGCTGATCCAGTCGATTTTATCCCGAGTGGGACGAAGCGACGTGTTCGAGCGGTACGTTGATGAATTGACCATCGAGGACATCCGGTTCCTGAACTCGCTGCTGTTCGATCAACGAGGCTCATTCAGCTTGGAAGAATTGCTCGCGAGGGTGCAGCAAAGCAAATTTGTTAAAGATGAGGCCGACACCGATTGGAATCCGCGAGAGATGATTACAAGGTTTAAGCATCGCGGCTGGTTGTTCAACGGGCACTCGCAGCAAACCCGCTATTTGTTTCAGATTCCTGCGGATTTGAAGAGAAGATTTATTACCGCGCTCTCGAAGCGGTTCGAGGAGAGGATGCTGCTGACGGATGAGCCGTCCGTCTATCGTGACGAACAGAAGCTGATTTTGGACGACATTTGGCATTTCCTGCATTATTTGCAAGGTCAAGAGGTGATGTTAACCTCGGAGCTGGTTATGTACAAGCGCAATTTGCAGCAGATTCTCGAGCGTTTGGCCGTGCGGGAGGAGCCTGTCGGCAAAACGGCATGGCGTTTCGGGTACGGACGCATGTTTCGGGATTATCCGAACCGCTTCTCGTTTATTTACGATTACTGCTATTTCAGCGATCTCATTACCGAGCATCATCAGGTGCTGGCGTTGACCGAGCGCGGGAAAGCGGCCGTAATCGAGAATCGGAAGGAAGATCCGGTTCACGTGTACCGATTCTGGTTAAGGCTCTATAAAGGGCCTATTCCCCAGCTGCAGTCCATCGTCCAGTGGCTGAACCGGCTAGGAGGCTCGTGGGTGACGCTGTCGTCGCTGAAAGAGACGCTGGGTCCGTTGATCCGGCCGTTTTACTACGATTCAGCGGACGCTATTCTGGAACAGCGTATCTTGCAGATGATGATGCATCTCGGGCTTCTACGGATCGGGGAAGACGAGCATAAGGGCACGGTGATCCAAATATCCAAACTCGGATCCCGTATCATTGAAGGTACGTATGTGCCGGATGAGAATCCCCTCGTGCTGGATGTTTGACAAGCGGGTATCGGCTTGCTACAATCACTCCAATTTATATATGAAATGGAGTGGTTGGAATGCTGCATAGTTACAACGGGATTTTTCCGCAAGTGCACGAGAGCGTGTTTTTGGCCGCAGGCGTTCAGGTAATCGGCGATGTGGTGATTGAAGAAGGGGCGAGCATCTGGTACAACACGGTGCTCCGGGGCGATTTGGCCCCCATACGGATCGGCAAGCGGAGCAATATTCAGGACGGCTGTATCGGCCATGTGAACAAGGATGAACCGCTTATTGTCGAGGAGGAGGTGTCCGTTGGACACGGCGCCATTATCCACGGCTGCCGGATAGGCAAAGGCACATTAATCGGGATGGGGGCTATTGTACTTAACGGTGCCTCGATCGCTGAATATGCTTTAATAGGAGCGGGGTCGCTAATTACGGAAAACAAATCGATCCCCTCGTACACGCTATCCCTCGGTTCGCCGGCCAAAGTTGTCCGCGAGCTTGCAGAACCGGACTTGGCCAGGATGAAACGAACGATGGAAAGCTACTGCCTCAAGCGCGAGGAATATCGCAACCTGCAGGCGTAATCCGTTGTCCGCCTGAATGGAATGCAGGCGGCCCGTCCGCTTTCGGAAAAAGATGAAATTTCATTATGACCCGGTTTGGAGGTAGGTACTCATGGGCAAAATGAACGTGACAAACGACATGATGCTAAGTTTGTTTGCTGAAATGATGCTTGATGAAGCTATACGCGACTATCGAGAAAAGAAGCTGTACAACGAAATCGATCAGGCCTTGGCTGCGGGTGACGAACAATCCTTTATTGCCCTAACGACCGAACTAAACACGCTGCGCTCCCAGGGCATATGATCTCTTCATACAGGCTTGCTAGAGAAGGCAAATCGTGACATTTTATCGAAAGGCATATGAAACCCCTTCATATGTCTTTTTTTTGTGTTAAAGTAAGGAACGGGAAAGAAGGTGAAACGGATGAAATTCAGTGAAATCGAATCGGGAAACTGGTCGGAGCTTCAGCCCTATCTGGACACGTGCGTGCTGCCTGTTACGGGACTTGACGGTTCCGAATCTCCCTGGGAAGCCGCGGCGGCGCTGGAAGATTTGCGCGATGTGCTGGACCTGATCGAAATTCCTTTCAAAGGACGGATCGTGACGTTTCCGGCGATGCATTATATCGGTACGGGACAAGCGGCTGCTTCGGCACGAAAGCTGATTGAGGACGTCTGCGCAAGGCTAAAGGACGCGGGGTTCCGATATGTCGTGCTTGTGTCCGCATCGCGGCATGCGGAAGCCGGACTGCCGGTGGGTGCGGAAGGGGCGGATCTGATCATAGCCATGACGAAGGAAGAACTGACGGCGTTAGGCGCAGAAGCGAGGCGTTCGGTCGCTGACAAGCTGACGGAGCTTTGGCGGGACAGGCAATCGGTGTAAACGATGTATGTTCTGCGCCAAGGGTGTAAATTCTATGTAAGAGCACGCTGGAGGCGGCCGGCAGCAGTTGTGACAATTATGTTAAAACTGCTTGATCCGCCTCGTTTTCCAAGGCGCATAGTCATGTCTCCATTCTTGACGCACCCAGTGACGTAAGCTATTATTAGTTATGTCCTAGTATATGGTGTAAAGTTATGTCGAACGACTGATATATGTTGCAAAAGGGGGTAGAACGAGAATGAACGATCACACGAATCACGATTCGCAGCATCATGGCGAGAAACCGGTGAAACGTCGGGAAATGTCCAGACGCCAGTTTCTTTCCTACACCCTTGGCGGCGCAGGAGCTTTCATGGGTGCCGGGATGCTGGTGCCGATGGTTCGGTTTGCGGTGGATCCGGTCCTTCAACCTAAGAAGAAAGCCGATTGGGTGAAGGTTGTGGAAGAATCCAAGATTACGAACGAGCCGAAATCTTTCAAATTCGCGGTGCATCAGGTCGACGGTTGGTTTGAAAGCGACCCCGAGCTGGAAGCGTGGATATCGAAAGGCAAGGACGGCAAAGTTTTTGCGTTGAATCCGACCTGTAAACATTTAGGTTGCACCGTAAACTGGAATGCGAATCCGGAATACAAGGATCAATATTATTGTCCTTGTCACGGTGCGCACTACACGCCGGACGGCAAACAGCTGGCTGTCGCATCGGCGCCGCTGGATGAGTATGAAGTGAAAGTGGAGCAAGGCTTTGTGTACCTCGGTCAGCTTGGTCCGAACAAACGGGTGTAATAAGGAGGCGTAACATCAGATGTTTAAAAGTGTCTATAACTGGATCGATGAACGCCTGGATATCACGCCGCTGTGGCGGGACGTAGCGGATCACGAGGTGCCTGAGCACGTTAACCCGGCTCATCACTTCTCTGCTTTCGTTTATTGTTTCGGCGGATTGACGTTCTTTATCACAGTTATACAAATTTTGTCCGGTATGTTCTTAACGATGTATTACGTGCCGGATATTATCAACGCCTATGCAAGCGTTGACTATCTGCAGCATAAAGTGGCGTTCGGCGTTATCGTTCGCGGGATGCACCACTGGGGTGCGAGCTTGGTTATCGTGATGATGTTCTTACATACGCTCCGCGTCTTTTTCACTGGTTCGTATAAAGCTCCTCGCGAGATGAACTGGGTTGTAGGTATGTTGATTTTCTTCGTTATGTTGGGTCTCGGGTTGACAGGCTATCTCCTTCCTTGGGATAACAAAGCCTATTTCGCGACAAGCGTTACGTTGAAGATTGTGGAATCCGCTCCGTATATTGGACCTTACGCCAAGTCGTTCTTGCAAGGCGGCGAGATCGTAGGAGCTCAAACGTTGACGAGATTCTTCGCCTTACACGTGTTCTTCCTGCCGGCTGCCCTGCTTGGTCTGCTCGCCGGACACTTCTTGATGATCCGTAAGCAAGGGATTTCCGGGCCGCTCTAAGATGGGGAGGAACGATCACCGTTTACGGTTCATGAAAAAAATAGAAGGAGGGGCGATACGTGGCTCACGGACCTAAATCTGACGAAAAAATCGTTTACGTGGGAGACTCTCGCGTACGGGCGAAAGATACGCGCTTGATTCCGCAAGACTTCTCCGCTTATCCCGGTAAATCGGAAGTGTTCATTCCTAACTTCCTGTTGAAAGAGTGGATGGTAGGGGTTGTCGTCTTGCTCGGCATTCTGGTATTGGTTATGTCCGAAGCGGCGCCGCTTGGTTATCCGGCGGATCCGACCAACACGCAAATCATTCCGATGCCGGACTGGTACTTCCTGTTTATGTACCAATTGTTGAAATATCCATACACGTCCGGCGATTACGTCGTACTCGGTACGGTCGGCGTTCCGGGTATCTTGTTCGGTGCTTTGTTGCTCGCACCATTCCTCGATACCGGTAAAGAAAGACGTTTCTACAAACGTCCAATCGCCTCGACGTTGATGTTCGTAAGCTTGATTGCATGCACCTACTTGACGGTTTATTCCTGGCAGCACTATCAGCATGAGCTGAAAGAGAAAAATCTCGTTCCGGAGCACATTAAGCGCGAGGAAGAGATGCATGCGTCCAAGGGTGCCGGCGGTGCTGGCGGCGGAGGGGCGAAGAAGCCCGCTGCGCAGGCTGCGGCAATCGTCGCTCCGGATGACCCGGCAGCAGCGATTTATCAGAAGTCAACTTGCTTGCAATGCCATGGCGGCGAGTTGAAAGGAATGCCTTCCGCTGGAATTCCTGCCCTTCGCGGCATCGGCGACAAGCATAGTAAAGATGAAATCATCGGTATCATCAAGAATGGCCAGGGCAATATGACGGCGCAATACGACGCCAACATCGCCAAAGGCCTTTCCGCAGACGATATGGACAAATTGGCCGATTGGTTGGCCAAACAGAAGAAATAACCATGAACAAAACCTGATCGCTTGCAGCGGTCAGGTTTTTTAGTAAGCTGGGAGGGTTATCGTTGACCAATTGGCGTTTGTCGTACTATGTTTCAACGCCGTTCTTGGGCAGTAGGCTGATGCTTTGGAGCTTGTTTGTGATCAATCTCCTCGGCACGGTCTACGGGTATGAATGGTATTGGAAGCAGCTCCTCTTTACATCCGAAAATTTCGGCAACGCGTACTTGCCCTTCGTGCCGGATAGTCCTACGGCCAGCCTGTTCTTTACTTGTTTTATTGGGTTGCTGCTGTGGAATGTCGATAAGCAGACCGGTATAGCGGTGCCGCCCGAACGGGTCGGATGGCTGCGCGGATGTATAGAAGCGTTCGCGCTCATTACTTCGTTCAAATACGGCGTATGGGCCGTAGCGATGATTTGGGCGGGCGCTTATCAAGGGGACGGCATCGTTTGGCAGGATTGGATGCTGACGATTTCTCATCTGGGGATGGCCGCCGAAGCGTTACTCTATGCGAGATTTTATCGGTATACGCCTGGGGCGGTGTTGATCGTCGCCGCCTGGACGCTTTGGAACGATGCGATGGATTACGGCGCCGGGGTATTTCCGTGGCTGCCGGAAACCTTGCTGGACGATCTTGGCGCCATTCGACTGTTTACAATGGGACTTAGCTTCATCGGCATTGCAATCGCGATCATCATCTGGCTGATCCGCTATAGGAAGCACGGACGGATTTTACAGCACAAATCGGTCTAAATGAGACAACCCCTCCATAAATTGTACTTAGGAGGGGATGTCCGATGATCGGATTCGGGAAAATGAAGTGGATCGGGGTAAGTATGGCGCTCATATTGTTTTTGCCGCTATTGGCGGGCTGCGCATTATCCGCCAAGCAGGATGCTGCGGCAGCCGTTAAGCCGACGCCAGAGCAGCTCCAGAAGGTGAAGCTGTTGAATGAAACGGCGGAAACGATGTACCAGAAGGTCCAGCAGGGCGATATTCCGGGAAGCCGCGCGGTGCTGCAGCAGATTAGCGACCAGGTCACGCAAATACGGTTCGAGGGCATCACGTCGGTGGAAGGTCTGAACGCGCTGACCGATACGATCACCGAAGCTAAACGCGTCTTTCAAGCGGTTAAATTTAACCCGGATGCAGGGAAAATATCCGCGGCCAAAGTTCGCTTGGCGACCGATTCCCTTACGCACGCGAGCCAACCGCTTTGGCTGCAATATTACAAGCAGCTGCAGGATGACGTGAATGTGATCGAACAGACGGCCAAAGCTAGCGATAAAACGTCCCTGCAGCATGCCAGCGCACACTTCGAGCAGCATTACAGCATCATTCACCCAAGCTTGCTGATCAGCCGGCCGGCCGAAGATGTCGAGCGAATGGATTCGCTTGTCGCTTTTGTGAAATCGCAATCGATGAGTCAAGGCATGCCGTTCCGTAACGTGTTAAACGCGGTCCCGCCAATGCGGCAAATGTTGGACAAATTGTTTATGAAGCGCGAAGCGACTGCTTACTTGCCGTATCCGGAACCACAAAATCCGATTCTATGGACGCTTGCCTTCGGTTCGGTCATCTTGGCCGCCCTGGGCTTCGCCGGTTGGCGTTTATCGAAGAAGAACGACGGGATTGTTACGGTACGCCGCAACGAAGACGGCTACATATAAGCTTGTGATGCTAGGAAAGAGGCTTAAAGCCTTCGCCGACGACGTCGTGCACCTCTGTGATGATAATAAACGCACGGGGATCGACGGCTCGGACGAGGTCTTTAAGCCTTCTCATTTCACTGCGGGCAACGACGCAGTAGACGACGTTCTTGCTTTGCTTGGAGAAGGCGCCGATCGCCGGAAACAGCGTAACCCCGCGGTCCAGGCTGTTCGTAATTTCGTCAGCCAACCGGTCGGCGCGCTCGCTGATTATCGTGAATGCCCTGGCCGCGTAGGCACCTTCGATGAAGATATCGATCATTTTGGTCGTAATGAACACGGCTACAAGCGTATACATAATTTTTTCCTTCGGCAAAAAAAACAACGAAAGCGCAAGCACGATCGCGTCGGAGAATAAAATAATGCGTCCGACGCTCCACCCCTTCAGCTTATGAGCGATGCGCGCCACAATATCGGAGCCGCCGGTCGTTCCCCCGTACCGAAACACTAGTCCGAGTCCGATGCCTAACGTTAGTCCGGCATAGGCGGATACGAGAAAAAAATCATGTTCCGTCCGGAACGGTTCAATCCATCCCACGCGAATGAAATGCTCCATTAACCAAAGAAAAAATGAAAGCAGCAGCGTACCGGCAATCGTATAGAACATCGATGATTTGCCCAGGACACGCCAGCCCAGAACAAATAACGGGATATTGATAACAAGGGTTGTCAGGGAAGGGGGGAAGCCGAATATATAGTTCAGCAATAGGGCGATACCGGTGATGCCGCCTTCCATGAACTCGTTGGAAATGACGAAATAGTGGAGACCGAATGCATAAACGGCAGTCCCCATGGCGATAGGCAAAAGGTTTCGAAGCGGCGTCCATAGGGGGGAGAGTATGGCGGAAACACCTCCTGTTCCTCCCTAATATGGCTCGCCGTTCATGGCGGTATGCTTCGCAACAAAAAAAATTTGTCACGGAACCTCCATTTGCGTTAACATGGTATTGATGTTCTGCGGTGATGCAAGCATCAGAACCCTGAGTAAGGCTGGTGACGGATCGAACCATGGACAAGGAACGCTCGCTTAAAGACCTCCAGGACGAAGTGGATGCATACATATCTCAATTTAAGGAAGGTTACTTCCGTCCGATGACGATGCTGGCAAGGATGTCGGAAGAAGTCGGCGAGCTGGCGCGGGAAGTGAACCACCGGTTCGGCGAGAAACCGAAAAAGCCGACGGAAGCGGACAATTCAATCGAGCTGGAGCTCGGCGACATTCTTTTCATAACGATTTGCTTTGCCAATTCGCTTGGCATCGATCTAACGAAGGCGCATGATCAAGTCATGCATAAATTCCGTACGCGGGACGCCGACCGTTGGACTAAAGTGGACACCGATTCGTAACGTCTTACATATGCTGTACCATCACCCTTTTTTCCGTACGGTCGTACCATGCGCCGGCTCCGTATGCACGTAGGAAGGAGATGGGGGAATGGATGGCGAACTTGCGATTAAAAAAGCGTACGAATCGATCTTAAATCACGATTTCGAACAGGCTATCGGTTGGTTCGAACGGGCCATCGCCTTGAATCCCAATAACGCTTCTTACCATTACAAGCTGTCGATTACCTACGCGCGCAGCAATAAATTGTCGAAGGCGATCCGGCATGCGGAACAAGCGGTGAAGCTCGAGCCGACGGATGAGCACTATACGTTTCATTTGCAGCATCTGCGCGCAAAAGCGTTGTTGGTTGAGGCGGAAAAATTGTTCGAAGAATCGGATGAGCGGCTCTGGCTGGCCGTTGCTTTAGTGAAACAAGCGGTAGAGAATGACCCGCTGTCGTTAGAAGCTTACCTGCTGCTAGGGATCGCTTATGCGCGGCTTGACGAATACAGCTTGGCGATCGGGGCCGTGAAAGAGCTGCTGAAGCTTGATCCCGGGCACTCGATCGGGAACCGGCTGCTCTCGGAATATGAATACAAATGGAAACAATATATGAGGCGTACTTCATCCTAGGGAGTGCAGAAGGAGAGGACTCAAGAGATTATGGGACAAACGAAGATTAAAGTAGCGGTTGCCGGCGCAAGCGGCCGTATGGGACGAGAGGTTGTAAAAATGGTTCTTGCCGATCCGGAACTCGAGCTCGTAGCGGCGATGGACCGATCGACGAAGAACACGGATGCGGGCCGGCTTGTCGGGCTCGATCCGTGCGGCATCATGGTGACGAACGACTTGGAATTAACGCTTGTGGAAACGAACCCGGATGTCATGGTCGACTTCACGACGCCGCAATCGGCCGTCGTTAATACGGCGCTTGCCATTAAACACAAGGTTCGTCCGGTCATGGGCACGACAGGCTTCACCCCGGAAGACATCGAAGCGCTGGACAAGCAGTGTAAAGCTGCCGGGATCGGAGGGCTGATTGCGCCGAACTTCTCGATTGGCGCGATTCTGATGATGAAATTCGCGGCGCAAGCGGCCAAATATATGCCACATGTAGAAATTATCGAATACCATGGGGATCAGAAGCTTGACGCTCCTTCAGGCACGTCCGTCAAGACCGCGGAGATGATTGCGCAAGTGCGGGGCGAGTTGAGACAAGGCAACCCGAAAGAGGAAGAAACGATCGAAGGGGCGAGAGGCGGCTACTACGACGGATTTCGGATACATAGCGTGAGGCTTCCAGGGATTTTTGCGCAGCAGGAAGTGGTATTCGGCGCTTTCGGCCAAACCCTGAAAATCCGGCACGATTCGTACGACCGGGCGGGTTATATGCCCGGTGTGAACGTTGCGGTGAAGAAAGTGATGACATATGCAGGCATGGTTTACGGCTTCGAGCATTTCATTGATTGACGGAAGTCGGGGACAAGGCCGATCTTTGCGGTTTCGCCCCGATGCCAATCGTTTTTGAACCGCGAAAACACCGTTTGCAACAGCCTAAGGGGGAGCTAAATCCGTATGACAATGAATATCGCGCTTATTGCGCATGACCGCAAAAAAGACGAAATGGTCAATTTCGTGACCGCCTATGAACATGTATTTCAGCATCATAAGCTGTTTGCGACCGGCACGACCGGCACGCGCATTATGGAGAAGACGAAGCTGCAAATCAACCGATTCATGTCCGGTCCGCTTGGGGGAGATCAGCAGATCGGCGCCATGGTTGCCACCAACGAAATGGACTTGATCATCTTTCTGCGAGATCCGTTAATGGCTCAGCCGCACGAGCCGGATATTATCGCGCTGCTCCGTTTGTGCGACGTGCAGGGCATTCCGTGCGCAACCAATATCGCCACGGGCGAAATATTGGTTAAAGCGCTCGACCGCGGCGATTTCGCCTGGCGTGAGCTCGTACATAAATATAAGCCGGGTATTGAAGAATGACGGATACGCTCGATTTCTTAATATTCGGGGCGCATCCCGACGATGCGGAAATCGGCATGGGCGGCACGATCGCCAAGCATGCGGCAGCCGGTTACCGGATCGGAATATGCGACTTGACGCTCGCCGAAATGTCGTCGAACGGCACAGTCGATACGCGGCAGGCCGAAGCCGAGGAGGCGTCGCGCATTATGGGTCTATCCGCCCGCAGCAATCTGAAGCTTCCGGATCGGGGTCTTACTTTAAGTTCGGACTTCATCGATCGGATCGTGGCCGAAATACGGCTGCGCAAGCCGCGCGTCGTATTTGCGCCTTACTGGGAGGACAGGCATCCGGATCATATCGCCTGTAGCAAGCTGGTGCAGGAGGCGGTATTCAATGCCAAGCTTCGCCGTTACATGCCGGAGCTCCCGGCGCATCAAGTTGCAGAGACTTATTTCTATTTCATTAACGATACGATCGATCCTGACGTAATGGTCGATGTAACCGCTTATTACGATACGAAACGATTGGCTTTACAAGCTTACCGCACGCAGTTCACGGCGGCGCCGGGCGGCGATTATGTAAGCACTCCGTTGAATCAAGGTTATATGGAACGCGTGGAAGCGCGCGATTTGCTGCTGGGACAGAAACGCTCGGTGTTGTATGCCGAAGGCTTTATGAGCAAACTGCCTTATATGACGGAGCTATTATAACCAACGACGTCAAGCGAATCGCAGCGTTAGCAGAAGGAGGCAGCGCCCATGGAGCGGTTGAAGATCGGGATTACCTGTTACCCTACGCTCGGAGGTTCCGGGGTGGTCGCGACAGAGCTCGGCAAGCTGCTTGCGGAAAAAGGGCATGAAGTGCACTTTATTACCCACAGCATGCCGTTTAGGCTCGGTAAATTCGATAAGAACATTTTTTATCATGAAGTCGAGGTTAATGATTACTATGTGTTTAAATACCCGCCTTACGACTTATCGCTAGCCAGTAAGCTGGCGCAAGTCGTGAAGCTGGAGGATTTGGACCTGCTGCATGTCCATTATGCGATTCCGCATGCGGTTTGCGCTTTATTGGCGAAGCAAATGGTAGGGCCGGAGCTGAAGGTCGTGACCACGCTCCACGGCACGGATATTACCGTGCTCGCCCAAGATGAATCGCTCAGCGACCTGATCCGGTACGCGATCAATGAAAGCGATGCGGTGACGGCCGTTTCCCAAGATTTGATTCAAGAGACGAGACAGCTGCTCGGGATCGAGAAGCCGATTGAGCTCGCTTACAACTTTGTCGACAAACGGGTGTATTATCCGCGCGAGGTGACGAGCTTACGCAAGGAGTTTGCGCATCCGGACGAAAAAATATTGATACATATTTCCAACTTCCGCCCGGTTAAACGGGTGACCGATGTGGTTGAAATTTTCGACCGGGTTCGCCAGGAAATGCCTGCGCGGCTGTTGTTCGTCGGAGAAGGTCCGGAGCTGTCCAAGGTGTTATGCAAAGTGAAGGAGCTCGGCTTGCTGGATCGCGTAACGTTTTGCGGCAAACAGGATGATGTCGCGCAGTTGCTGTCATTGGCCGATTTGATGCTTCTGCCTTCGGAGAAGGAGAGCTTCGGCCTGGTGGCGCTCGAAGCGATGGCGTGCGGCGTGCCGACGATCGCTTCCAATGCAGGCGGCATCCCTGAGCTTATTACGCATGGGGAAACGGGGTATCTCGCCGAAATCGGCGATGTAGAGCAGATGTCACAGCTTGCAATCAACCTGCTGAAGAATGAGTCGGCTTACCGTACGATGAGGGAGGCTTGCTTGCACCGGGCGCGTTATACGTTCTGTAATGATGTGATTTCGAGACAGTATGAAGCGCTGTATTACCGGGTTTTGGGCAAACCGGTACCGAGCGAGCTTCAGGAGAAGCCGCTACAATGCTAAGAGGGATGAGTGCGGCATGAAAGAGACGGAGGGGCAGGCGTTAAAACAACATGCGCTCGGAATCGTGGCCCGGCTGAATGAAGCCGGCTTCGAAGCTTACTTCGTCGGCGGCTGTGTGCGGGACGAGCTGCTCGGCCGACCGGTTAAAGATTACGACATCGCTACATCGGCGCGGCCGGAGCAGGTGGAGGCGCTTTTCCAGCGCACCGTGCCGACCGGACTTCAGCACGGAACGGTTACGGTGGTCGTCCATCGGCAGCCGTTTGAGGTCACGACGTTCCGTAAAGAAGGGGATTATTCCGATTATCGTCGCCCGCATTCGGTCGAATATATCGACAGCCTGCACGAAGATTTGCAGCGGCGCGATTTTACGATGAACGCCATGGCGATGGATTTGAACGGGCGTCTGATCGACCCGTTCGGCGGACAAGCGGATTTGGAGCGCGGCATCCTGCGCTGCGTCGGTTCGGCGCAAGAAAGGTTCTCCGAGGACGCGCTGCGGATGCTGCGCTGTATTCGGTTCGCCGCGGAGTACGGCCTGAAGCCGGAGTCCGGCACCTGGTTGGCTTTGCTGGGGGCTGCGCCGCTGCTTAGGCATATCGCCATGGAACGCATTCGAGCCGAATTGGAACGGATGCTGACCGGAAGCGACCCGAGCGGAGCCATGCTCTTGCTGAAGGATTGCCGTTTGCTTGCGCATACCAAAGAAAAGCTTTGCTGGGCAAGACTCGATGAGATCGATTGCGTCGGAGAACTCGATCTGAGGAAGCTTACGCGGCTTGAGGATCGTCTGGCTTACCTGTACTTGAAACTGGGCGCCGGTCAAGGCGACTATGACACGGATATGCGGAAGCTGACGTTCGCCAAGAAACAAATCGAAGAGGTCGGCCGTATCGTGGAGGCGAATGCCTGGCTTATGCATGAACTGGCTGCATACACGGTGAGGGATGCTGGAGAACCGAGTCATGAGGCCAGAGAGCTATGGGTGGAAGCGGCGCTTCGATATGGGATCGACGGATTGCAAACGTTAAGAACTATTTATAAGCTGGACCGGAATATACGCCACGCTGCCGGTACGGATACGGTGACGCACCCCATATTCACGGAGTGGATTCGGCATGGCGAAGCGTGGCTTGCAGAAATGCCTGTTGCGCGGCTGCGGGATTTGGCGGTGACTGGGCAAGAGGTGCTGGAGGCGCTGCAGGGCAAAGCCGGTCCCTGGACGGGCAAGCTGCTGCAAGCGCTGCTCCGGCAGGCGGCTTTAGGCTCGCTGCCGAATCGGAAGGAAGCGTTAATCCAAGCGGCAAGGGAACTATACGGCGAAATGCAGGAGAAGGGAATACGATGACAGATCGGTTATTGGAGCTGTTCAAGCAGTCGGACCGCGATTATATCTCGGGTGAGGAGCTTAGCGGTAAGCTAAACATTAGCCGCACGGCCGTCTGGAAGCAGATTGAGCGGCTGAAGCAGCAGGGGTTTCAATTCGAAGCGATTCCGCGCAAAGGCTACAGGCTTCTGTCGGCGCCGGAGAAGTTTGATTTGCCTTCCTTGCTGGCCGGCCTGCGTACGGAGCGGTTCGGCAGGCAGCTTCATCTTCGCGATGAAGTGGACTCGACTCAAATCGTCGCCCAGCAGCTTACGGCAGCCGGAGCGCCGGAGGGAGCCGTCGTGCTTGCCGAATTGCAAACGGCCGGCCGCGGCCGCATGGGCAGACGCTGGCATTCTCCGAAAGGGAAGGGGCTGTGGTTCAGCCTTATTTTACGTCCGGACTGGTTGCCGCTTTCTCAAACGCCGCAGCTTACCCTGTTGACCGCCGTGTCGTTATGCCGTGCCGTCCGGCAGGTGACCGGACTCGATGCGGGGATTAAGTGGCCGAACGATTTGTTGATCGACGGCCGCAAGGTCGCAGGGATTTTGCTGGAAGCGAACGTGGAGAACGGCACCCTGCAGCACGTTGTCGCCGGCATCGGCATTAGCGTCAACTTGACGGAGGACGACTATCCTCCCGACATTCGTGCAATTGCCACATCGCTCGCGATCGCGGCCGGTCGTCGAATCGACCGTTCGCTGCTGTTCGTGGAGCTCCTGGCGGAATGGGAGCGCTTGTACGCGCTGTATCGTTCGGAAGGCTTCGCGCCCATTAAGCTGCTGTGGGAAGCGTTGACGGTTTCGCTCGGACGGGAGATCGTGTGCCGAATGCCGCAGGAGACGGTTGAAGGGTTTGCCGAGGCGATCGACGAGCAAGGGGCGTTGCTCGTCCGGCTAAACGATGGCAGCGTGCGCAAAATGTTTTCGGGCGACGTTGAATTTAGATGACTTTTCATGTTAAGTTTGGTATAATGAGCAGTAACGAAGGCGGTATCCTCGCAGGAACTGCACTTTGTTCCGTGTTCACGGTATGATGGAATGATGTACCGAAAATTTCATACTTTTTTGCAATATGTCGGATTCTGCTCTGAGCCTATTGGACCGAGACAGAAGGATCATATGAAATTAGACATGTGAACCTTTGAGCTCCCGTTTCCCGGGCAAGCTGGAAGGTTTTTTTGTTCTTCCGCAACAATCCGGCAAAGAATCGCAATACTATGTTCATCGGACGAAAATCGGAAGAAAGCAGGTGCTGCCCATGGAAACGCGCAAACCGATTACTACCGCCAAGCTGCGGAAAATGAAACAAGAGAAAACGCCGATTAGTGTGATTACCGCGTATGATTACCCATCCGCGATGCTGGCCGACCAAGCCGGCGTCGATGTGATTCTGGTTGGCGATTCGCTCGGCAATGTTGTGCTCGGTTACGAATCGACCGTTCCGGTCACGCTGGATGACATGATTTATCATACGAAGGCCGTGACGAGAGCCGTTCAATCCAGTTTCGTCGTCACGGATATGCCGTTCATGACGTATCACGGCAGTATGGACCAGACGCTGCGCAACGCCGCCCGCATCATGCAGGAAGGGCTTGCGAAAGCCGTCAAGGTGGAGGGCGGGGCGGAAATTGCGCCTGTCGTGAAGGCGCTTGTGCAGGCGGGCATTCCGGTCATGGCACATGTCGGCTTAACGCCGCAATCGATTCATCAAATCGGCGGTTACAAGGTGCAGGGAAAGACGAGCGAGCAGGCTCAGAAGCTGCTGGAGGATGCCCGGGCACTGGAAGAAGCGGGCGCGTTCTCCATTGTGCTGGAGCTGGTGACCGACCAGTTGGCGGAGCAGCTCACCGAGCGGTTGACCATACCGACGATCGGGATCGGGGCGGGCGCGTCCTGTGACGGGCAAGTGCTGGTCTTTCACGATGTGCTCGGTTACGGAGCGGACGTTCAGCCGAAGCGGTTTGTCAAGGCTTACGCGAACGTCGGTGAGACAATACGAGGTGCGCTGCAGCAGTACGTGCATGAGGTGAAGGCCAGACAGTTTCCTGCTGAAGGACACTCGTTCCGCATGACGGAAGAGGAAGCGAGCCATCTGTACGGCGGAGGGAGAATCCGATAACGATGCAAGTCATCCAGCATATAACAGACTTACGGCAGAGCATCCGCTCGCGGAGAGCGGAGCAGCCGTCCCTTCGCGTCGGCTTCGTGCCGACGATGGGCTTTTTGCACGAAGGACATGCTTCGCTTCTCGAAGCGGCGCGGCGCTCCTGCGATATCGTGGTGCTGAGCATCTTCGTGAACCCGCTGCAGTTCGGTCCGAACGAAGATTTCGAACGTTATCCCCGCGACGAAGAGCGGGACTTGGCCGTGGCCGAGCAGGCTGGAACGGATATCGTTTTCCTGCCTCAAGTCGCCGAAATGTACCCGCAGCCGATCAAGACGATGGTGTCGGTGCGCGAGGTCACCACACGGCTTTGCGGAGCTTCGCGGCCGGGGCACTTTGACGGGGTGGCGACGGTTGTCGCCAAGCTCTTCCATATCGTACAGCCGGATGCCGCATTTTTCGGAATGAAGGATGCGCAGCAGGTTGCCGTCATCGAGCAAATGGTGCTCGACCTCAACCTGCCGGTGGAGATCGTCCCGTGTCCGACGATTCGCGAAGCGGACGGCTTGGCCAAGAGCTCGCGGAACGTTTACTTGAACGAAGAGGAGCGGAAGCAGGCGACCGTATTGTCGGCCGCGCTGCGCGAAGCGGAGACGGCGCTTGCCGAGAGCGGCGTCGGCTTAACGCCGCAGCAGCTTATCGAGAACGTGCGAACGCATATCCGCCGGTCACCGTTAGCCGAAATCGATTATGCCGAGGTTCTCGCGTTCCCTTCGCTTGAACCGCTCGAATCGTTCACACAAGGTGAACGCATCATTGTGGCGCTGGCGGTCAAATTCGGTAAGACACGTTTGATCGATAATTGTATCGTCCGAATTCCTTAACCTACACCTATCCCATGTCCCGGCCCGAGAGGCCGGCGGACACCCAACTATAAGGAGGCGAACGCCGTGTTTCGCACGATGCTCAAAGCGAAAATACACCGCGCTACCGTGACGGAAGCGAATCTGAACTATGTCGGGAGCATTACGATCGATCAAGACCTGCTGGATTTGCTCGATATGCTCCCGAACGAGAAAGTGCAAATCGTGAATAATAATAACGGCGCCCGGTTTGAAACGTACATTATTCCAGGCTCGAGAGGTTCGGGCGTTATTTGTCTGAACGGCGCCGCGGCTCGCTTGGTGCAGCCGGGGGATAAAGTCATTATTTTATCTTATGCCATGATGACGGACGAAGAAGCGCGCAAGCATACCCCGAGCATCGCCATTATGGGCGAAGGCAACGAGGTCGTCAGCGTATTGAAGGAAGAAATTCATTCCACCGTGCTCTAAGCCGAATGAAACGGGACGGGGAGACGCACAATGAAGATACCATGTTACCAAGCGGCGTAAAGGTGGGATGTGCGTATGTTCAAGCATCTGTTTGCATCGATGAATGAAATGCTGGATGAAGTGATGTCGGAATACCCGTCCTCAACCGCTGTGAAGCGGAAGCATTTGAAGGAAAAGCTGCGGGCTTTGAAGGCAATGAGTGACAGCTGTATTGAAGAATGGCTGTTGTTCGAAGAGAAGCTGGGTCAAATGATGCAGGCGACCGGCATGGTTTCCCTGCTGGACAGCGCCGATCCGCTCGATCCGGAATTTGCGGCGAAACGATCAGATCTATTCGTGCGCGGGCAAGGCTTTTACAAGCTGCACATGTATAGCGAAGCGATCGATCAGTTTGCCGAGCTGCTGCACAATCAGCCTGACTTCACGCTAGCCCGGATCTACCTCGCCATGTCGTATTTTCATCAAGGACATACGGAAGACAGCTATTCCCATTTCCAATTTTTGTCGCAGTTAACGGAAAACCTGAAGCTGAAAGCCATCTCGTTAAACGCGATGGGGTGTATTCAGGTGAAGCAGAACAATCTGGAAAAAGCTTGCGAGCTGTTCAATTTAGCTTACCGCACTGACCCTTCCAGTGTCGAGCCATTGATCGACCTGGGCGTGTGCCGGGAGAAACAGGGCGGGCTTCACTTCACGTTCTCGCAGTCCCGCAGGTCGGGCCAGCCGCTTTAGAACGCTCATCCGATTGTGCTGCAGAAATAAGTTTGCTATTCCTTTTTCCACGTTGTGTGGTATGCTTATTGAGAACAGTGGAGGAAGGGATTGAGAAAGGCACCGATGAAATTTGCGGTTTTGGATTTTGAAACGACGGGGAGTCTGGCAACCGATCGGATTATCCAAGTCGGACTCATGATTATAGAGGATATGCAAATAACGGATAGGTATACTTCCCTCGTCAATCCGGGTATGAGTATACCTTCTTCTATTACAACGCTTACGGGCATTGATGACGCTATGGTGAAGGATGCGCCGTCAATCGACACGGTTATGGCCGAGATGGTGCCGCTGCTGCAAGATACGGCGCTTGTCGGCCATAATATCGGGTTTGATTTGGGGTTCTTGCAGCGGGCGCTCGATGAAACGGGTTATTTCTCGTTCGACGGACGCGTGCTCGACACGCTCGATGCGCTGCGCGTCCTGTACCCGGGGCTGTCGACCCTGCAGCTGTCGATGGTGGCTCACGCTTTCGGCATCGAACACGAGCGGCCGCATCAAGCGGACAGCGACGCCGAAGTAACGGCGCTTATCTGGATTCGCTGCATGGAGCGGCTGCAGGGGCTTCCTTTGTTGACGCTGCAGCGGCTGGATATGATCTTTGCCGAATCCACCAACGACTTCGGCTGGATCGTGCATGAGATGCTTCAATACCGGGAGCTGCACCAGCCGCTCGATCCGGATGCGGACCGGTATTTCCGCCAATTCGCTTTGGGCGTCGGCGATTGGGGCGAAGAGGAATCGATTCGCGAAGAGGATGAGGCGAAGACGTTGAAGGAGCCTTTCTCCGCCTTTTACGAGCAGCTGAAGGATGTGCTTAAACGGCGGTTTGACGCTTATGAAGAGCGGGAAGCCCAGGTGACGATGCTCAGCGAGGTGGAGAGCGCTTTTGAAGCGGGACATCATCTGATGGTGGAGGCGGGCACGGGTACCGGCAAATCGCTGGCTTATTTGATTCCTTCGCTGTACTACGGACTCAAGCACGATAAGAAGGTGCTCGTCAGCACGCATACGATCAATTTGCAGGAGCAGCTGCGGGAACGCGACATTCCGCTGCTGCACGAGCTGTTCCCGATCGGGTTCCGGGCCGCGCTGTTGAAAGGGCGAAGCCACTATTTATGCCTGCGCAAGTTCGAGCACAAAATCAACACGCTCGATTTCGAGAACGGCAAGGAAGACCGGATTACCGCCGGGCAGATGCTCGTGTGGCTCGGGGAAACGAAACACGGCGACGACGAGGAGCTTTTCTTTGCCAACAAAGGAAAGCCGTTTTGGCATACGGTGGAAAGCGACACCGATTCTTGCCTGAATCGCGCCTGCCCCTGGTTTAAAAAATGCTTTTACCATCGAGCCCGCCACGAGGCGAACACGGCCGACGTCATCATCACGAATCATTCGCTCTTATTTACGGATATGAAAGCGGACAACCGCCTGCTGCCTGCTTATAAGCATCTTGTTATCGATGAGGCTCATCATTTTGAAGAAGTGGCGAGCAAGCATCTGGGGATCGAGCTTCACTATCACGGGTTAATGAACACGCTTCATTGGCTGTATAAGGACGGCCGTTCCGGGCAATTGTCAAGCCTCCGCTTTCGTTTGCAGAAGGCGGACGAAGATCCGCGCGTGGCTGGCTGGAGCGCTGAGATCGACCGCGCGGTCGAGAAAGTGATGGAGATGAAAGAAGAGTGGGAGCAGCTGACGGAACTGCTGTATCAGTTGCTGACATCGCGCAGCGGGGAGTCGGCGGCTCAGCAGGAAGGCGGCGGCCTCGTGCTTCGGGTGAGGAAGGACGCGCTGCCCCTCGGGTGGGATAAGCTCGCGGTGCTTGAAGAGAATTTTCAGCTGCACGCGCTTGAAGCGCTTAAGAAGCTGGATAAGGTCGTCAGCGAGCTGAAAGAGGTGCAGGACGAATTCGAAGTGCAGAGTGTCGTAACCGACTTAAGCGGCACCGTGAAAGAACTTCATCGTTATAAAGATGCGCTCCATTTCTTTATGACGATGCCGGACGACAACTATGTGTATTGGTTAGAGGGCGGGTTGTACAACAAAAATCGCTCGCTTCAGCTGCATTGCGTGCCGGTCGATGTCAGCTCGCTGCTGCAGCAGCATTTCTTCGAGCCGAAAGATAGCGTAATACTGACCTCGGCCACACTCTCGGTAGGCAAATCGTTCGCTTACACCTGCGAACAGCTGGGGCTGAACGAATCGCAGCCATCCGGACAATTGAGAACGGTGCAGCTTCCCTCGCCGTTCAATTACCGGGAGCAGGCGCTTGTCGCTATCCCCCGGGACTTTCCGGGGCTGCGCGGCGGAAGCGGGGGCGACAAAGAGTTTATCGACCGCCTGATTCCGTCGCTGGCCGAAGTCGCGCTGGAAACGAAAGGGCGCATGCTGGTTCTTTTCACTTCCAATCGCATGCTGAAGACGGTTCATGCCGGTTTGAAGGAAATGCTGGCGCCGTTCGGCGTGAACGTGCTCGGACAAGGCGTGGACAGCGGCAATCGAAGCAAGCTGACGCGCATGTTCCAGAGCAGTCCTGCTTGCGTGCTTCTGGGCACGAGCAGCTTCTGGGAAGGCGTCGACATTCCGGGCGACGCGCTCACCTGTCTGGCCATCGTCCGGCTGCCGTTCCAGCCGCCGACGCATCCGCTTGTGGAAGCGAAGACGGAAAAGCTTAAGGCCAAGAATATGAATCCGTTCATGAAGCTGTCGGTACCACAGGCGGTTATTCGCTTCAAGCAGGGATTCGGAAGATTGGTTCGTACCGCATCGGACAAAGGGATCGTCATTATTTACGATACCCGGGTCATCGATACGAACTATGGGAAATACTTCTTGTATTCGCTGCCGGGACCTAAGATCGAGCATATGACTGCGAATCAGTTGGTTCCACGTATTAAGCGGTGGATGGAGGAGAACGAAGCATGAAAACGATGAAAATTTCCGAGGCGGTCGTCCGACGGCTGCCGATTTACTTGCGATTCTTGAATGAGCTGAGCAAGAAAAATATTTCAACCGTATCTTCACAGGATCTTGGACAAAAACTTGATCTGAATCCGGCCCAAATCCGTAAAGATCTCGCTTATTTTGGTGAATTCGGCAAGAAGGGCATCGGGTATGATGTCGATTATTTAATCGAGAAAATCAGACAAATTTTGAAGCTTGATAAAGTGATTCCCGTCGCGCTGGTCGGAGCGGGCAATTTGGGCCGCGCGTTATGCAATTACAACGCTTATTTAAAAGACAACATGAAAATTGTCGCTGTCTTTGACGCGCAACCGAACAAAATCGGCGAATCGATCAATAACTTAAAAGTAAAGCCGATGGAAGAGCTCGGGACGACGATTCGCGAGCTGCAGATCAGGATCGGGATTATTACCGTTCCTGCGCCGGAAGCGCAGCAGGTCGCCAACCAGTTCACCGAAGCGGGCGTCGAAGCGATCTTGAACTTTGCGCCGCTCATTATTAAAGTGCCGAGCGATGTACGGGTACACCATGCGGATTTCACGACGGACCTGCAAAGCCTCGCTTATTATTTGGATTAATTTATCCGATAAATGAATAACAACAAGCCCGTGCCGAACCGGCACGGGCTTGTCCTATTATTATACGAATGCGTAAATGATTTTGTAGATGAGGAACGCAATCACCATACTGATCGGAATTGTGATGATCCAGGTCAAGATCATTCGTGTTACCGTTGCCCATTTGACATCATGGAATCTCATCACGGAACCTGTTCCGATGATCGAGGAGGAAATGACGTGGGTTGTCGATAACGGCATCCCGAGATGGGTCGACGTTTGAATGACGATCGATGAGTTCAGGTCGGAAGCGAAGCCGTTGATCGGCTCGATCTTCAGCAGCTTACGGCTCATCGTCTTGATAATGCGCCATCCGCCGATTGAGGTTCCGAGGCCCATAGCGGTTGCAGCGGCTAATTTAACCCAGAGCGGAACGTCCAGCGTGTCTTGCTGGTTCATCGCAACCAAGGCGAATACGATGATCCCCATCGCTTTCTGAGCGTCGTTCCCGCCGTGGGAAAAGGAAAGCAGTCCGGCCGAGAAAATTTGGAAAATGCGGAACGTGCGATTGAGCTTGGAACGCGATTGGTTACCGGTCGACATAATAAAGAACCGGATAATCCACATAATCACGATACCGGTAGCGAACGCGACAATTGGCGATAAGACAAGAATCAGAATGATTTCACGAAACCCGGACCAATTTAAAGCGTCCATCCCTGCGCCTGCAATGACGGCGCCGGCAAGCGAGCCGATAAGTGTGTGGGAAGAAGAGGACGGAATGCCGTAATACCAGGTGAGCAAGTTCCAAAGTATAGCCGTAATCAAGGCGGCGATGACGATATAAATACCGTTCTCAATGGTAGCCGGATTCGCGACTTTACCGCCCACCGTTTTAGCGACTTCTGACGAGTAGATTGCGCCGAGAAAGTTCAAAACGGCCGCGTAGATGATGGCGAATCTCGGTGACAGCGCTTTGGTTGAAATAGAAGTAGCGATAGCATTGGCCGTATCGTGAAATCCGTTGATAAAATCGAACAGAAGCGCCAAAGCAACGACTACAATCAATATGGTTAACATAATTTCCTCCTAAGTCATTGTGCATATTACCACTAACCGGTCCGGACTGGCCGGCAAGGTTAAGAGTATCTCAGCACAACGCTCTCCAAGATGTTGGCGACATCTTCACAGGCATCGGTCGTTTGCTCAAGGCGTTCGTACATTTCTTTCAATTTAAAATCGTGGTAAGGATCTTTCGGATTGGTGAAAATTTCACGGATGCCCTCGCGCATTAAACGGTCTCCTTCATTTTCCAAGCTGTTGATTTGCACGGTATGCTCCGTCAGCTGCATATACTTTTTCTTGGACAGCAGCTTGAAGGCATCGAGGATATGCTGACAGCTGGCTACGAGCACCGCAGAAAATTCCTTCATATATTTATCGGTAAACGTAATGTTCATATAGTCAAAACGTGCGATCGATGCTTCAATTCCGTCGAGCACGTCGTCGACCTTGGAAGCGAGCTCCATAATGTCTTCCCGGTCCAAAGGCGTAATGAACACTTTATTCAAGCCCTTGAAAATTTGATGCGTGATTTGATCTCCGGCATGCTCCAAATCCCGCAGCTGGGGGTAGAAGTTCGCCGGCGGCTCCGATCCCATCATGGCGGTTCGGAAAACTTGAGCGGCCTGCAGCGTGTTTTCAGAAGCCTTAATGAGCAGCAGTAAAAAATCGGTATCGTTCTTTTTTGTAAACAACATGGCTTTCGCCTCCTAAATTTATCGTAAATTTACAATATATAAATACTGTAACTACGGTTTATGTAGAAATAAGGGGTAAATTAACACAAAATTAAAAATAACACACTCGAATGTCGAAATGCAATCCTAGTTTCTCCAGAATCGTCTATGATGATGTGCATCCTTCCATGTGAAGGTGCGAAAGGCTCTCGCACCGCTTGCTGCTTGATTTTGCGTCGTTGAAATTGTACATTGATAACGGGAATGTAGCGAAGAGGAAAGGAACGGAAACGATGAAGAGAACGGTAATTACGAACGGACTTTTTATTACAATGGATGAACGGCAGCCGCTCGTTCGCGGATTTATGATTGTAGAAGGAGAGCGAATTGTACATATTGGGGAAGGCACGCCGGATCCAAGCGATTCGTTCGACGAAACGGTCGACGGCAGCCGCAAGCTGTTTATGCCCGGATTCGTCAACACGCACGGTCATGCGGCGATGTCCCTGCTTCGCGGCTATGGTGACGATATGGCGCTGCAGGTATGGCTTCAGGAAAAAATGTGGCCGATGGAAGCCAGGTTCACTGCGGCGGACGTTCGCGCGGGGACGCTGCTTTCGATACTGGAGATGCTTAAAGGCGGGACGACGACCTTCGTCGACATGTACGATCATATGAACGAAGTGGCTCAGGCGTCCGCGGAAAGCGGAATTCGCGCTTGCCTGACGCGCGGGGTGATCGGTTTATGTCCGCGCGATGTGCAGGACGCTAAATTAGCTGAAGCCGTCCAATTCGCCAAAGATTGGCACGGACAAGCCGAAGGACGCATTACGGCGATGATGTCGCCTCACGGTCCGTATACATGCCCGCCCGACTATATTGAGCGAATTGTGCAGGCGGCGCACGATCTTGATTTGCCGATTCATACGCATATGTCCGAAACGGCCCGGGAAGTGCAGGACAATGTGGACCAGTACGGAGCTAGGCCGGTTGCTCACTTGGAGAAGCTCGGCGTGTTCTCGCGGCCGACGCTCGTTGCGCACGGCGTTCATTTGACCGATGAGGAGATCGCCGTTCTGAAGCGATACGACGTCCGGGTCTCTCACAACCCCGGCAGCAATCTTAAGCTGGCGAGCGGGGTAGCGCGTGTGCCGGATTTAATGAAAGCGGGCGTACTGGTATCGCTCGGAACGGACGGCGCGGCGAGCAACAACAATCTGGACATGCTCGAAGAAGTGCGTCTTGCAGCGTTAATTCATAAAGGGGTATCCGGTGATCCGGTTGCGGTTTCCGCTGCGGAAGCGTTAAGAATGGGGACGCTGGACGGGGCGAGATCGATTTGGCTGAACGACGTGGGCGCGTTAAGCAAGGGGATGAAGGCTGACTTTATCGCGCTGGATCTGGACCAAGCGCACTATTATCCGCGCACGAACGTCATCTCTCATGTGGTGTACGCTGCAAGCTCGCGCGATGTGACCGATGTTTGCATTAACGGTCGCTGGGTCGTGCGCAAGGGGGAATGTCTTACGTTGGACGAAGAGAAAATCAAAGCTGAGGCGCAGCGCAGTTTCGAACGTTTGACGAGCGTGTAACGAACGCCAGAAAGGAGCGCCGTCCGTGCGTAAACGATGGAAATGGTCGCTATCCGCGGCCGCTATATTGATTGTCGCCGCGGTCGGTTTCAATTGGCTGTACCGCGCGGTGTCGGCCGATGAGTGGACCGTACAGCGCGCAGCTGTAATCAGCGCTTATGAGAAGACCGTACTGACGAAAGCAGTTAAGGTCGAGAGGTTTATAAGCGATAAGTCGTATACGGTCATTACAGGGGAAAATAAGCTCGGTCAGCCGGTATACGTATGGGTGGGCGAGAACGAGATACGTACGGAGATGGCTGCCAGCGGCATCCCGATGTCCGAGGCTGCGGCTAAAGTAACGGCCAAGCACCCTTCGGCGACTATACTCAGGGCGACACCCGGCATCATGAACGACAAGCCGGTATGGGAAGTGTTCTACAAGCTGACACCGGAAGGGCAAGATCGCGAACAGCATTTTTACGATTATTATCAGTTTCAGGATGGCGCCTGGATCGATACATGGCGTTTGTCCATCCAATAAAGTCCGGCCTCAGCCGCCTCGGTTCGTGCATATGCACGAGCCGAGGCGGTTTTGCGTTGCTTTGGAATTGCCACACTTTGTATACACAACGCGTATATATTATATGATATACTTTCAATACAGAAATGTTGATATACGAATTGTGCGCACCCAATTAAATATATTCAAAGAAAGGGGGACGTCAGCTTATGAAGTTACGTCTCTTACCTGTCATATTGAGCGTTGTAATCTCCTCTACGTTATTGTTTGGAGGGTATTTCGCCTATCAAAGCTATGCGATGGAAAATCCGCTGCAGAAGATCGTCAACGGGATTGAGGGCGTTGAGCTCGTATCTACACATTTGACTGCGGACAAGGCTGCCATTGACGTGAAACTGGCCGCGGGCAAGAGCTTGCGGGAAGTGTACAGCACCATTCAAACGGAAGGAAAGCCGGTCATCGGCGACCGCGAGCTTCAGATCAAGGTGCAAAACGGTTCTTCGCCGCGGCTTGATGCCTGGTGGTCTTCGGTGTTGTTCGAGGTCGCGCAAGCGATGGAAACGAAGCAATACGCGCAAATTCCGAAGACGCTGCAGGCGCATACGGGAGCTGACCCGAACGGGATCCGCGCGACGACTGAAATGGACGATCGGTATGTTTATATTACGTTAACGGACGGTGAATCGAGCAAATATATCATGCTGCCTAGAACGCCTGCGAAAATGGGGGTGTGGCCAAGTGAGTAAGTACGGTAAAGAAATTTTGATCGGCGCCGTGCCGGTCGTGATCTTTTTCTTATATTTCCTGGGTGTGAACATCATCCCGATTGTATTTATGTCTGTCATTTTGGGTACCTTCCTGTATATGAGCCGTGCCCGCAGCGGCATGGGGCTCAGCTCGGACCGGAAGGCAAGAGCGAAATCTCCGGTATTTATGACGTTCGACGACATTGGCGGACAAGAGCGGGCGAAGCGGGAACTGAAAGAAGCGCTTGATTTTATTATTCGGCATGAAGATATTAAGAAGCTCGGCATACGGCCGTTGAAGGGCATATTACTGACAGGACCTCCGGGAACGGGGAAGACGTTGATGGCGAAAGCGGCCGCGCACTATACGAATTCTGTGTTTATGGCGGCTTCCGGCAGTGAGTTTGTTGAAATGTATGTCGGTGTCGGGGCAAGCCGAATTCGCGATTTATTTAAAGAAGCCCGCGCTCGCGCCGTAAAGGAAAATAAAGAAAGCGCGATTGTCTTTATCGATGAGATTGACGTCATCGGGGGGAAGCGGGAAGGCGGTCAACAACGCGAATATGACCAGACCTTGAACCAGCTTCTTACCGAAATGGACGGTATTCATACGACTGAAAGTCCGCGCGTGCTGATTATGGCCGCGACGAACCGCAAGGAAATGCTCGACAGCGCTTTGCTGCGTCCCGGCCGATTTGACCGGCATATTGAGGTCGATTTGCCCGATAAGAAGGGGCGTCTGCATATACTGAAGATTCACGCGAAAAATAAACCGATCGCCGAGGATGTCGATTTGGAGGCGGTCGCGAAAGAGACGTTCCAGTTCTCCGGCGCGCAGCTTGAGAGTGTCATGAACGAAGCCGCGATTTATGCGATGCGCGAACAATCCGAGACGATCAAAGCCCGGCATTTGTCGCTCGCCGTCGATAAAGTCATGCTGGGCGAGAAGACGGACCGCGAATCGACGAAGGAGGAACGGGACCGGGTCGCGCTGCACGAGCTTGGACACGCCATCGTGGCCGAATGCGTTCGCCCGGGATCGGTATCTCAAGTGTCTCTTAGTCCGCGCGGCAAGGCGCTCGGATTCGTACGGCACAATCCGCAGGCCGACCAGTATTTGTACACGAAACAGCAAATTGAAGAGCAGATCATGATCGCGCTTGGCGGTTCCGTGGCCGAAGAGATGTTCTACGGTAGCCGCAGCACCGGCTCGCGCAACGATTTCGAGCAGGCGCTGCAGATGGTTCGCACGATGATGGATTCCGGTTTGACGAAGCTCGGGATCATCGACCGCAATATGGTGACGAAGCAGGAGCTGATGAGGGAGAATGCGGCGATTTTGGACGAGCTGACGCAGTCGACGCGCGAATTGCTGGAGCGTCATCGCCAGGTGTTCATGGAATCGCTGGACATTTTGACCGCTGAGGAAGTGTTGTCCGGCGATCAATTCCGCGAACTGCTCAAGAAGATTGAAGCTGCACAGCAAACCGCATAGATTTTAGATAATAACAAGGGGCAATCCGATGAGATTGCCCCTTTTTCGCATGATTTCCGGCGAAATCAAAAAAAATGACCGAACCTGCAACTTTTTTGGCGAATCATAGTCTAATAGAGTAATAGAAATTGTCAAATTTTTGAGGTTCGAGGTGTACGATGAAGTTTCTAACGTCTTGGTTTACGCTGCTGCTGCTGTCGTTATTGCTGATTCCGGCCGTTTTTGCCGAATCGCCGTCGATTCAATTGTTTATGAACGGAAAGCAGTTGGTCCCCGAAGTATCCCCCCGCATCGTCAACGGCAATACGATCGTGCCGGTCCGGATTATCGCAGAATCTCTAGGTTCCAAGGTGTCTTGGGATGCCAAGCAGCGGAAGGTCAGCGTCGATCAAGGACAAACGAGTATCCAGCTGTTTATCGACAAAACATCCGCCGTGGTGAACGGAAAAACGCATCAGTTGGAAGCGCCGCCGGTCATTATTGGCGGGAATACGATGCTGCCGCTTCGTTTTGTGGTCGAACAATTGAATACGAAAGTGACGTGGGACGAGCTGACGCGTTCGGTCTTTATGTACAAGCAAGAAGACAGCGGCGCCAAGCCTGTTGAAGCCGGTCAACCGGACGTTAACGCCGGAGGCGTTGCCTCAAAGCCGGGCAGCCCGAATTCGGGACAGCCGCCCGCGGCGAAAGACGACCCGAAACCGAACGGCGGGGGAAGCGGATCGCAGCAAGAGCTCCCGGCGAGCGGCGGAGCAGGCAAAGATCAAACGGCGGTGCTGCCCGTACCGGACGGACAGCCGGTGAAGGCAGGCGAGCTGCCGGTCGGGGCGGGTAACGCCGCGACTTTGCCGAATGCGGTTTATGCGATTGCCCTGAACAACGACGAGCTTGTCGTACACACGTCAAGCGAGAGCGTGTTAAACCCGAAAATTTTCCGTTTATCGAATCCGGACCGTCTTGTGATCGACGTGCCCGGCGTAGAGCTCGATACCGCATTAACGGCTGTAATGAACGGCCAATCCGAAGGAATCTTGGCGCTTGCCAACGACAAGGTATCAAAAATTCGCTACTCTCTATTTTCAAAAGAAGATTCTATCGTTAGAATAGTAGTAGATTTGGCTAAGAAGGTTCCATTCAGCTATACGCCTTCCGATAAGCCGGGTCAGTTCTCGATTCAATTCCCGGAGCGGCGTTCGAAGTTTCTCGTCTATGTAGATCCGGGTCATGGAGACGGAGATCCGGGCACGAGCTCTAAAGCGACGGGACGTCAAGAGAAGACGTTCGTCCTTGCGGTCGGCAAGAAGGTGGCCGCGCTGCTCGAGAAGGAGCCGAACATTCAGGTTGCCATGACGCGCTCGGACGATACGTTCGTGAAATTGCAGGACCGTGTCGCGATGGCGAACAATGCGGACGCCGATCTGTTCGTATCGATCCATGCCAACTCCGGCAGCAAAGAATCAATCGGCGGAACGGAAACGTTCTATAACACGGAGCAAAGCCTGCCTTTTGCAAAGATTATGCATCAGGAACTGCTGAACGCCACAGGTTTTCCGGACCGCAAGGTAAAGTTCGGGGATTTGCACGTCGTCCGCGAAACGACCATGCCGTCGGTGCTGCTGGAAATCGGATTTATGAGCAACAAGACCGAAGAAGAACTAATGTTTCAAGATGCTTTTCAAAACCAGGTAGCTGCAGCCATCGTACGAGGCATCAAGAAGCAGCTTCATCTGGAATAAGGAGTGGTTTCCATGCAAAACCATTGGCGTCATACCTTAACCGCCGCAGCCATTCTCGCGGTCGTGCTGTCGGGGTGCGGACAAGCCAAACCGTTAAACGGAACACAACCGAACCAAACGGCTGAGCAGCCCGCCCACCAAACGGAACAAGGCCAAACGTCCGGCGGCGGTTCGAACTCACAAGCGCCTGCCGCAGCGTCCGAGCAGTCCAAGATATCGAAGGTCATTAAAACGTATTACAGCGACGCCGAGTTCACGAAGCTCGTAGAGCAGCAAGCCAAGATCGAGTTCAAGAACGAGGCCGATCAATATTTGACCGCGTTGAATCAGTTGAAAAAAACGCCGGACGATACAACGATCTCCTTGTGCAAAGAGATCTCGTTCAAATCGGCCGTGCTGAAAGACGGTCAAGTCACCGTTGACCTCTCCCTGCCGGACGCGGCGCGTCTTGGCTCGCCGGGCGAAGAAATGCTGCTGGACGCTTTGAAGAAAACGTTATTTCAATTCAGCGA
The DNA here is from genome assembly GCF_055379675.1 of Paenibacillus sp. JCM 9796. Taxonomy (NCBI): domain Bacteria; kingdom Bacillati; phylum Bacillota; class Bacilli; order Caryophanales; family Paenibacillaceae; genus Paenibacillus; species Paenibacillus sp. JCM 9796. The sequence continues at coordinate 299,566 of NZ_AP043723.1, read as the reverse complement.
AGTGAAGACGATTGAAATTTTGCTCGACGGCAAACAAGTCGAAAGCTTGATGGGGCATATGGAGCTTCCGCATCCTATCAAACGATAGCCGTAAGAGCCATCCGATAACTGACATCCGAAGAGACCGAGAGGAGTTCGCCCTTACATGAACAGAAAGAAAAAGAAACAAACCCGCAAGCTGACGGCTGCCGTACTGGCGCTGACGCTGGCTTTCAGCGGATCCGCTTTCGCGGCGGATCCGGTTCCGACAACGACGTCGAGCAGCAGCGGCCTCGTGCTGCGCTTCTCCGACGTCGAAGCCAGTCACTGGGCGATCAAACACGTAACCAAGCTGGCGTCGCTCGGTATCATACAAGGGTACGAGAAAGCGGAATACCGGCCTGAGAATACGGTTTCCCAGCAGGACGTCATCATCATGGCCATCCGCATGATGGGGCTTGAGGACGAAGCGCTGGCGAACAAAGCGGAAACCGTGCTTCCGGTGCTCGTCAGCGACTACGCCAAACCTTACGTCGCGTACGCTTTCGACAAAGGCTTGATTTTGCCGGCGGAAGAGCTTGAGAGCACGCCTGCCAAGTCGGTCTGGGGTTCCCGCGATGCGTCACGCGAATGGGTGGCCAAGCTGGTTATCCGCGCAATCGGCAAAACGGATTTGGCGAAGCAGCACGCGAGTTCGACCGTGCCGTTCACGGACGCAGCCGATTTCTCGGCATGGGCCAAAGGTTACGTGAATGCGGCTGTGCTGCTCGGCATCGTGCAAGGCTTCGAGGACGGGGGCTTTAAACCGGGCGGGAAAGTAACGCGGGCGCAGATGGCCACGTTCTTGAGCCGGGCGGACAAAGAGCTGACGACGCGTTCCGAGCGTGTTACGATCGGATACGTGATGGTGCTGACGGATAAGAAAATCAGTGTCCTGAACGATAAAAACGAAACGATTACATACAACCTTTCGGCCGATACGGTGATTTACAATGCGAAAGACGACAGCCGCATACCGCTTTCGCAAATCAAGCTGACGAATCAAGTGTATCTGGTGCAAAACTTGAATAACGCCTTGTATGTGGAACTGACGGACGAATCGGAAAAAATGGAAATCGTCGAAGCGACCCTGAACGACGTATTCCTGGATCAGATGATCGTATCGGTTCAGCAGGGCAATCAGAAGAAGCTGTTCGAGCTTTCGTCCAATGTATCCGTTACGGATAAGGACGGTCGCGGCCAAAGCATCGGCTCCATTTCGCTCGGCAGTGTCATCGAGTTGAAGCGCAATACGCTGCTGAAGGAAACGAAAATTACGCATATTGTCGTGAAGCAGGTGCCGCTGAGCAAGACGGCGGAAGGCACGGTGCTCAGCGTCGACAAGACGCAGAACGTGATCAGTCTGCTGGAGAAAACGAGCGGCCAAAGCGAAACGTATTCCCTGGTCGATCCCATTCTCGTGACGCTGCAGGACGGAACGCCGGCCGACTTATCGAGGCTTCATGTGGGCGATTCGGTCGGGTATGAGGTGAAAGCGAATAAGCTTGTGTCCGTTTCCGTGAAGAAACAGGCGGACGTGGTGACGACGGTACAAGGGACGCTCACGGCCGATGTCAGCAAAGATTCGCGAATCATTACGATCACGAAATCGGGAGGAAGCTCGCTCGCTTCTTATTTCGTCAACGACAACGCGATCGTGTCCATCAACGGGTTATCGGCCGCAAGCTTGTTCGATCTGGAGAAAGGCGACGAGCTTACGCTTGATTTGCTGAACGACAAGGTCGTGAAGGTGTCGGTGACAAGCCGCGAAGTTGAAACGATTGAGTTCGCCGGCATTATCAATTACGAACCGACGTCTAAAGTGCTGACGGTGACCAAAGGCAACGATGAGGTCGATGCATTCCAGATCACAGATGAAACGACGATCAAGTATGCCGGTTCGACGCTGCCGGTCTCGCAGTTCCAAACGACGTTTATTGGAACCCAGTCGGGCGCAACGAACACGGACCGTAACAAGAAAGTCAACTTGAAGGTATCGAAAAAACGTATCGTAGCCCTCGAAATGACTCAAACGCTGGATGCGACGGTCACGCAAGTGAATACGGCGACCTTCGAAGTGACGATCCGTACGGCGGGCGGCAAGAGTCTGGTCTTTAAAGCGCCGGGGGCTACCGTCGAAATGCAGGATAAAGCAAACGGCACGCTGGCCGATCTGAAGGTAGGCGATCCCGTACGCGCAACGCTTCTGTTCACGCAGGATATGATCGGTTCATTCGCCGTGAAGAAATCGAGTCTGTACAAAACGCAAGTGACGAATGCGAACACGAAACAGGTTAGCGTAAAAGATGAGAACGGCGGCGGTCTGGTGACGTTCACGGTGGACAGTCTCGATAAAATCGTCAACCCGTATAAACCTGCGGCCGCGTTCGAAGATATTCTGACCGATGAGTATGTGAAGGTGAGCTTCACCGGCGCCAAGCTGGATCAGCTTACGATATTGAATACGATTCGCGGGAAAGTGAACGCGGTTGATGCGTCCATCGGCACGGTAACGGTTCAAGACTTCCAGGGCGGCGTACACGTGCTGCCGCTCGGACAAAACTTTACGGTCAAACAAGCGGACGGCACCGTCACGGCGACCTTGACCTCGTTGAAAGCAAACGATCGTGTCGAGATCGTGAAAGATGCAAGCGAGAAGACGATCCTGCGCGTTGCAGCCGCAGCGAAACGAACCTTCGCCTCCTTCGACAGCGTCTTGAATCAGGTCGTATTCAAACCGATCGGAAACGGCAGCAAAGATCGTTATAACTTGTTTGCCCGCGCTTATCTGCATAAAGGCGCCCAAACCGTAACGCCAGGCGCATTCGCCGACAGCGAAGAAGTGAACGTATTCGTGATCGACGATAAAATTGTTGAAATTGAGAAGCCTTAACCGCACTTTATTGAAACTTTTTACGCATTGGAACCGTCTAGCTAGTAGGATTTCCTGCTGGTTAGGCGGTTTTTCGCTGATTAACACGAATTTCGTAAAAAATTCTTATTTTCTTATCAGATTTCATTGATTCGGGTTCCATGATTCGGTAAACTAAATAGACAGCAGCTTCGAAGGAGGGGGCGGGATGCCATTGAATCGAACACAAGTGCGAGCGATCCTGGACACGATGGCAGAAATGTTTCCCGACGCCCACTGCGAGCTTACTCATTCCAATCCGTTCGAGTTGACGATTGCCGTCCTGCTTTCAGCGCAGTGCACCGACGAGACGGTTAACAAAGTGACCGCGACGTTATTTCAGAAGTATAAGAAACCGGAAGATTATTTGGCCGTGCCGCTGGAGGAATTGGAACAGGACATTCGCCGGATCGGGTTGTTCCGCAACAAAGCGAAGAACATTCAAGCGTTGTGCGCCATATTGTTGGACAAGCACGGCGGGGAAGTGCCGCATGAGCACGAGCAGCTGGTGGAGCTGCCCGGGGTTGGACGCAAGACGGCTAACGTCGTCGTTTCGAACGCTTTCGGCGTTCCCGCCATCGCGGTGGACACGCATGTCGAACGAGTCTCGAAGCGGCTTGGACTGGCGGGCGCGAACGACTCGGTGCTTGAAGTCGAGAAGAAGCTGATGAAGATCGTTCCGCGCGAGGAATGGACGCAGACGCACCACCGGCTCATTTTTTTCGGTCGTTACCACTGTAAGGCTCAAACGCCGAAATGCGAGATTTGTCCGCTCGTCGAAGTATGCCGTGAAGGAAAGAAACGTATGAAAACGGGCACAAACAGGAAACCTATACCAAAGGGACCCAAACGAGAAACTAAACGAGAAACCAAACGCGAGATTCAAGCGAAGAAAGGATAGGATTACAATGAAATGCATTTCGGTGTATACGAACGACTTTGAGGTATTTTCAGATATTTACGAAAAGGTGCTCCAGACACCGCTTCAAGAAAATGAAGAGCTGCAGGTAGACGGCATTATCGTGTCCGAATCCGGCAGCGTGCCGGAAAACTACTTGACCCGTATGAAACAGCGCCCGGAAGTCGTAGTGATGAAAGTGAAGGATAAGGACATCACGATTTTACAACACCGCGACGTGTTCGAAATATTTATTCCCGAGACGGAAAATGTGATACACTAAAACCGAAGCGATTCGGTTTTTTTCTTTTCGTTTTTTCTTCGTACGGATTGTTTCGATCAGAGAGAGGGCAGGGTAGACAATCGGATGAAAAGCGTACTGACAACATCATCGGACCTGGCCGCGATTCAGGAGGGCAATAAGCCGGCAGTCACGGCTTCGCCCGTTGAAGCGGTTAACGCGTTACAGGCTATTATGGAACAAGCGGGCGACTACGAGCACGCGAACAAGCTGAAGCAGCTGCTGGCGAAAGCCGAGAGCGGACGGCTGAATTTGGCGTTCTGCGGGCATTTTTCCGCAGGAAAATCAAGTTTAATCAACAGGCTGTGCGGGCATCCGCTGCTGCCTTCAAGTCCCATCCCGACGAGCGCAAACATCGTCAGCATCGCAAGCGGGGAGGCGGGAGCGCGAGTCGTGTACCGGGGGGGAACGGATTCGGAGCCTGGAGCTGCCGATGCGTCCCGGTCCGAGCGGGTGCCGCTGGAAGATCTGGCTGCTCATTGCCGCAACGGGGAACAGATTGAAACGGTAGAAATCACGTACCCGATCCCGTTCCTGAAGGATCATGCCGCGCTGCTCGACACGCCGGGGATCGACTCGACGGATGACGCGCATCAAATGTCGACGGAATCGGCGCTTCATCTGGCCGACGTCGTCTTCTATGTGATGGACTACAATCATGTGCAATCGGAAGTCAATTTGGCTTTTACGAAAAAAATGACCGAATGGGGCAAGCCGCTCTATTTGATCGTGAATATGATCGATAAACATCGCGAGCACGAAGTGAAGCTTGAGACCTATAAAGCCGGCGTACAGGAAGCGTTCGCGAGCTGGGGCGTACGGACGGACGGGATCGTTTACACGTCCGTCAAGGTCCCCGATCATCCGGCCAGCGAATGGAGCAAGCTTGACTGGCTGATCGGCGAATTGATCGGCCGGCGTGAGGGACTCGTGGCGCAAAGCTTGGAGAAGTCCGCCCGCGCGCTTGCGCTCGCTCATGCGGCCAAGCAGGCCGAGGCGAACGAGCCGGTCAAGGAAGCGCTGCATGCGCGTTTGGCTGAAGACGAAGAAGCGGAATCGGCGCAGCGTGAATACGGTGAGGCCACCGCCGAGCTGCAGCGGTTGGAAGGGCTGCCCCATGCGCTGCTCACTCTACTCCGCAAGGATGTGACGGCGCTGCTTGACAACGCCAACGTCATCCCGGCGGCGACGCGCGACCTCGCTCACGCGTATTTGGAGAGCCGCCGGCCCGGCTTCAAGGTCGGCTGGCTCGGTTCGGCGGCGAAGACGGCTGCCGAACGGGAGCAACGGCTGGCCGCCTTGCATCAGGACTTCGTCTCGCAGGTGCAGACGCAGATCGAACGCCATGTGCAGCTGACGTTGAAGCGGCACCTGGACGGGCAAGGGCTGCCGAAGGAGCGCGTCCAGCTTGTCGCGGACGAGGTGACGTTCGACCTGACGCCGGATTGGCTGGCCGCACAGGTGAACGAAGCGGCGGTGTTCGGGGGCGAATACACGCTGACGTATTCGAAGCAGATTGCCGCTGAAGCAAAGGCGGCCTACCGCAAGCTGGCGCTGGCCGCGGCCGAGCGGCTGACGGCCGAGCTCGCGGCGGCGCTCGCTCCGCAGCGCGAGGCGCTGCAGGCGCGGATGCGCGAGCTTGACACGCGGCTGGCGGCCGTGCGCGAGCTGGAGCAGCTCGCGCAGGCCGAGGCCGCGTATCGCGACGCGCTGCTGGCGCCGCTGCCTGCGGGCGCAGCGCCCGCGCTGCCGTCGCTCGCGGACGCGCCGCAGCCGGGCGCAGCGGGCGCCGTCGCCGCGCCTGCGGCCGCCGCTGCGGCTCAGCCGCAGGCGCTCGCGTGGCTCGCCGCCGGCGAGCGCGGCGATGCCGCTGCGGCGCTGGCGGCTGGCGGCCACCGCGAGCGCCTGCGCGAGACGGCCGAGCGGCTGCGCCTCGCCGCGGGCGAGCTCGCGGACGTTGCGGCGGTGCAGTCGCTGCGCCGTTCGCTGCTGGAGAAGGCGGAGCGGCTTGCCGGCAACCGCTTCACGATCGCGCTGTTCGGGGCTTTCAGCGCAGGCAAATCGTCGTTCGCCAACGCGTTGATCGGCGAACGGGTGCTGCCCGTTTCGCCGAATCCGACGACGGCGGCGATCAACAAAATCATGCCGCCCGATCCGGAAGCGGGCTGGCCGCACGGAACGGCCAAAGTGCGCATGAAGAGCCGCGACCGGCTGATCGCCGACGTGTTGTACTCGCTCGAGGTGCTTGGCGAGAAGGCCGTTACGATCGAGCAGGCGCTGCAGGCGATCGGCGGGTTGAAGGCCGACCGGATTCCGGGCAAGGGCAAGCCGCATTATGCGTTTCTCCGTGCCGTTCAGCAGGGCTGGAGCGGCATGAGCGATTTCCTCGGGCAGGAGCTGCGCATCACATCGGATGAATTCGGCGGTTACGCCGCGGACGAATCCAAATCGTGCTTTGTCGAACTCATCGAATTATATTATACGAACCCGTTGACGGAGCAGGGCGTCGTGCTGGTCGATACGCCGGGAGCGGACTCGATCAACGCACGTCATACCGGCGTCGCCTTCGACTATATCAAGAACGCGGACGCGATTCTGTTCGTCACGTATTACAACCATGCGTTCTCCCACGCCGACAAGCAATTTCTGCTGCAGCTCGGCCGGGTCAAGGACAGCTTCGAACTGGATAAAATGTTTTTCATCGTCAACGCCGCCGACCTCGCTTCCTCGGCGGAGGAGCTGGTAGGTGTCGTCGGTCATGTCGAAAGCAATTTGCTTCAGCACGGCATTCGCCATCCGCGCATTTATCCGCTCTCCAGTTATTACGCCCTGGAAGGCAAGCAGAACGGCGATCCGCAGACGACGGAGCAATCGGGCATCGTTCGCTTCGAGCGGGACTTCGTCCGCTTCACCTTCGGGGAACTGACCGACATCGCGGTCAGAGCCGGCGAAGCGGACATCCGCCGCGCGGCGGACACGCTGCAGCGCTGGATCAACAGCGCGAAGAGCGATGCGGCCGACCGGGCCAAGCAGGCGGAAGAACTGCGCAGCGCCCTGCGAACGAGCGCTGCCCGGCTGGAGCAGGACGCCGATAAGGCTGACGTCCGGGAGCTCGGCAAGGAAATCGAGGAGCTGCTGTATTACGTCAAGCAGCGATCTTCATACCGTTTCGGCGAATTGTTCAACGTGGCGTTTAACCCTTCGCTGTTCCGTGAAGACCCGCGCGACGCCAAAGTGGTGCTGCAATCGGCTTGGGAAGACCTGCGCCGGATGATCTCCTTCGATTTGTCCCAAGAGATTTTGGCCACGACGCTGCGTATCGAGAACAAAATCAACCGGATGGCGAAGCAGGCGGCTGACTCGTGGACGGAGACGATACGTACGGAAATTCCTTCATTCGAGCCTGCCGATGTGCCGCCGTTCAAGCTGCGTACGCCGGAGTTGACGGACACGCTGCTGGCGGACGAGGTGCAGACGAAGTGGTTGGCGTCCTTCTTCAAGAATGCGAAGCAGTTTTTCGAAGGAGAGGGCAAGTCACAGCTGCGCAAGGAGCTGGAAGCGAAGCTGAACGATCCGATGCGCCGCTTTACGGAAGCGCAAGCCGCCCGGCTGGAGGAGGCTTACGCCGATCAATTGCGCAGCGTCATCGCCGAGCTGGCGGGGCAATGGCGCACGGCGCTTGAAGAGCAGGCCGAAGGGCTGCTTGAGGCGCTCGACATGAAGCTTGACTTGGAAGCGTTGAAAGAAAAGCATAGCCGCCTGCTGCAGTATTTGCCGCCGAGCTAATCCGGGTGGCGGGCCGTCCAAACCTCCGATTTCTAGCCTTACGGCGAAGTCGGGGGTATTTTTTTGTCTTTTTCGACGCAAGGTCTCATATACATGTGGGGATGCGGAGCACACCCGCCCGGGAGCGCGAAGAACGTAAATTTCAGGGAGGTAGAGACGTTGAAGAACTCGACACGTCTGTGGAAGCGTACGTTAGGAACGATTCAATGGGTCACGGCCTTTGCTGTCATTGTCACCGTTGTGCTGTCAGGCCGGTGGTTTATCAAGGCGCAAACCATTCCGCGCTATGATGTGTTTCTGGACGAACAGCTGATGGGAACCGTCTCGGATCCCGATGTGGTGAAAAGGTGGAAGAACGAACGTTACGAGGAAATGGAACGCCAACAGCCGAATTTACGGGTAACCTCGAATATGGAGAGGCTTCATTTCGTGGGCAACGAAACGTTTCACGGCGTTATCGATAACGAAGCCGTTATTGCCGCGCTGAAAGACAGAATCGTGTTTTATTTCTTTGCTGCGGAAATCCGCATTGACGGCAAATCGGTCGGGGTTGTGAAAGATGTAGCTGCGGCCGCCGAACTGCTGGAGCAGATTAAAGCTCCATTCCTGCCGTCCCCGGACGGGAAGAACAAAAGAGTGCGGGCGTTATCCGCCGAATTCGTCGGATCCTCCCCGGATTCCGCAGTTGCCGCAGCCGAAGCGCGGACAACCGGTACGTTCGTCCAAGACGTCAGCATCAACGAGACGCTCGTCGAGCCCGGGAAGGTCGAGGCTTCCGACGTAGTGAAGGCTCGCATATTATCAGGGGCCTACGAAGCGCAAACGTATACGGTGGAGCGCGGCGACTGCTTGTCCTTAATCGCCCAGAAGTTTGAGATCCCGCTCGAGACGCTGCGGGCGAACAATCCGGAAATTAAACGCGATTTGATCCGCGTCGGGCAGAAGCTTGCGATTACGGTGAAACAGCCGCTGCTTACGGTCAAAACGACCGAGCTGCGCACCGAACAGAGGAAGGTGCCCAGCGGCGTCGTTTATGAGAAGGATGACAGCCTGAGGGCCGGCGTCATTCAAATTGTATCGCAAGGCAAGCCCGGGCTTAAGAAGGTGACGGTTCAATCGATCCATGTGAACGGGCGGTTTACGGAACAATCGACCGTAGGCGCGGAGTTGTTGGAAGCGCCGGTGCAAACCGTCGTCAAACAAGGTACGAAAGTGATTGCCGGCGCCGGGTCCGGCAAGTTCGCCATGCCCGTACTGCGGGGCGAAGTGACGAGCCAATTCGGGCTGCGCTGGGGCAAGTCGCACAACGGCACCGATTTTGTGTCCGAGCAGCGGGGGATTATGGCGTCCGACAGCGGCAAGGTCGTTTATGCCGGTTGGAAGAGCGGATATGGCAATTGCATTGTGATCGACCATGGGAACGGGTATGAGACGCTTTACGGACATTTAAGCAAAATCGAAGTCAAGAAGGACGAATTCGTCACTAAAGGCGAAAAAATCGGCGTGATGGGAAGCACCGGAAATTCAACGGGCGTCCATCTGCATTTTGAAATTATTAAGAACGGTTCCCAGCAAAACCCGATGAAATATTTGAGTTGACCCGCAGGACCTCCGCCGCTATAAATCCCCCTTGGGCATGTTAGTTCACTCCGGCCCTATACACCATCCTATATTTCTGCCTGACTTTCTCTGTCCGCACCTTATACAAGTAGTATACAGCATAGGCATAAGTCCGTACATTTGCAAATCGGTCAATGAACGGCTACTCTAAAAAGTATAGTGGATGCTGTGACAAAATTAGACATGGGATCGGGGGAGAAGCATGAGCTCTACACGCTGGTTATGGCGTTCCGTCGGCTTCGGGGCGCTTCTGTCCACAGCGGTATGCGCTGCCGGCTTTGCGTATGCCGTCAATCAAATCATATTCCCGCAAGCGGCTTCAGGGGTAGGCACCGGTCTTGTCGGTACCGTACCTGCACCCGCTGCAAATGAAGGGGCGGCGGCGCCATCCGAACCACAATCCGGTCAAGCCTGGGAAGCGAAAACGCAGATAAGGATCGCAGCGCTCGGCGACTCGTTAACCGCCGGTACGGGGGATATTACGGGCAAAGGGTATGTGCGCAGCGTACGGGACAAGCTGGAGCAGCGACTCGGCAAACCGGTGTACGTTTATAACAATTTTGCGATTCCGGGGTTCCGCACGACCGATTTGTTGAAGGATTGGGAGGCCAAGAAGGACATCGCGAGGTCGATCTCGGAATCGGATCTCGTTCTGCTCACGATCGGCGGGAACGATTTATTTCAAGGCGGCGAAGGCATCTTCAACGCGCCGAACGGCCAAGCCGGCCAAGCGTCCAAGCCTGATGAAGCGAACCCCGGCGAAGGAACGGCCGGCCGGACTGCAGCGCCCGTCCCGTCAGGCTCCGACGTTCAGCTGGGTGAAGCGTTCAACCCGCAAGCGGCACTCACGCGTATGCCGGAGGCGCTCCAGCGGCTGGAGCAGATCATCGACCGGGTGAGCAAGGCGAATCCGAATGCGCGCGTCTTGTACGTCGGGCTGTACCATCCTTTTCTCGACATCGATAAAGACCGTGCCGGCGCTCCGATCATCCAGCGCTGGAATACGGCCGCTTTCGAAATCGCAAGCCGTTACCCGAATGTAACGGTCGTTCCGACGTACGATTTTTTCGAGCTGCAGGGCTCGAAATATTTATACACCGATCATTTTCATCCGAACCAGCAAGGCTATGAGCGTATTGCCGAGAGGATCGCGGACATTTTACAGTAAACGGGGGAGAGAGGGTCATGGCGGAGCGGACGAGCAAGGGCAGGGACGCCGACATCGTCTTGTCGGTGGAAGGGGTTAAGAAGAAGATCGGGAACAAGCTTATTATCAAAGGCATTTCGTTCGATGTTCGTGCCGGCGAAATCTTCGGTTTCTTGGGCCCGAACGGGTCCGGTAAAACGACGACGATCCGAATGCTGGTCGGTTTAATCAAGCCGACGGCAGGCGAGATTCACATCTGCGGGTACAACGTGCTCAAGCAGCACGAGGAAGCGCTGCAGTACGTCGGCTGTATCGTCGAAAATCCGGAGCTGTACCCGTATTTAAGCGGTTGGGAGAACCTGGAGCATTTCGCCCGCATGCTTCCCGGGGTGACGGAGAAGCGCATCCGCGAGGTAGTGGAGATCGTCGGCATGGACGCGCGCATCCGCGACAAGGTGAAGACATACTCGCTCGGCATGCGGCAGCGGCTCGGTATTGCGCAGGCGCTGTTGAACGATCCGAAGCTGCTCATCCTGGACGAGCCGACGAACGGTCTCGATCCGCAAGGCATCAAGGAGCTGCGCGAATTTATTCGCCGCCTCGCCCGGACGGGACTAAGCGTGTTCGTGTCGAGCCACCTGCTGAGCGAAATTCAGCAGCTGTGCGACCGCGTTGCGATTATAAGCCACGGCGAGGTGCTGCAGGTTGGCGAAGTGTCTTCGCTCGTCGACGAATCGGCGAGCAGGGTCGTCTGGAGCGTGCGGCCGGCCGGCAAGGCGCTGCAGGTGCTGGAGCCGCACGGCGCGGGTACGGACACGCCGGGTCTGAGCGCAGATGCGGGTTCGGACGAGCAGCCGGCGAGGATCGCCATGCAGATGAACCCGGACGATATCCCGCTGTTGTCCAAGCGTCTGATTGAAGCGGGGGTTGAGCTGCACGGCATCGAAATCAAGCTTCCGACGCTGGAAGATTTATTCTTGAAAGTGACGGAGGGTGAGCGCATTGGCTAGCTTGTACGGGCTTGTGATGAACGAAAGCATCAAGATGGTCAAAAAGAAACGGCTGCTCGTCGTGCTGCTCATCCTCGCGGCGATCATTCCGATGTTCACCTACGCCCAGATGAAAGTGGCGCAAAACAATCAGAAGCAGTTCGGCACGACCGACTGGCGCGTGGAGCAGCGTCAGAAGGTGCGCGATTACACGCAAAGGCTCGGCAGCGCGAGACTTCCGGAGGAGTGGAAGCAGCGTTTGCAGGTTGAAGTGAAGCTTGCCCAATACTATTTGGATAAAGATGTGAATCCCGCTTCGCCGAACGGGGTAACCTTTACAGTAACGTTCGTTCAGAACGCCGTCGGCTTGTTTATTCCGCTGATGGTCATGGTCATCGCCGCCGATATCGTCTCCGGCGAGCATACGAGCGGGACGATCAAGCTGCTGCTGACGCGGCCGGTGCCCAGGTGGCGGGTGCTTCTCAGCAAGCTGATCACGCTCATCTTGTTCACTTCCGTCGTCGTCGTGGCCACAGCGCTGCTCAGCTACTTGATCTCGGGGCTCTTCTTCGGTTACGGGGGATGGGATATGCCGCGGCTGCTCGGCTTCTCGGTGACGGGAACGGACGTCGATTTCTCCCGCGTTCGCGTGGTGGAGCAGTGGTTTTACCTGCTGCTTGAGCTGGGGCTCGTCTGGTTTGCGGCCGTTGCCGTGGCGATCATGACGATGATGATTTCCGTGCTCGTCCGCAGCACGGCGGCGGGTATGGGCATCATGCTGGCGGTGCTAATTTCCGGCACGATCTTGACAAGCATGGTCTCCTCGTGGGAGACGGCGAAATATTTATTTATGGTCAATCTTGACCTGACGGATTACTTGACCGGCGGTCTTCCGCCCATCAAAGGGATGGACCTGCCGTTTTCGTTAACGGTGCTCAGCGTCTGGGTCGCGTTGTCGATCCTCGTATCATTTGCCGTTTTCACGAAAAAAGATGTGTTGAACTAATCCGTTCAAATGTTATAATGCATGTTAGCTGAAAGCATACTTGGACGATTTGGCAGAAATGGACAAGCGGTCCAAGTTCGTCACCTTCGGCTAATGAAAACTCAGCGAAACTTTGATTTCTCGTGCTGTGTTGTTTGGGAGGCTGCGATGACGGAACAACTCGATTTGTTTGGAAATACAACGGCGGCGCCTGCGGATTACGGGGCGGACGATATTCAGGTGCTCGAAGGACTCGTTGCGGTGCGCAAGCGCCCGGGGATGTATATCGGCAGCACCACGACGTCCGGTCTGCATCATCTGATCTGGGAGATCGTGGATAACGCGGTGGACGAGCACTTGGCCAAGCACTGCTCGCAAATCGATGTGATCATACATAAGGACCAATCGGTGACGGTGCAGGATAACGGCCGAGGCATCCCGACCGGTATGCACAAAACGGGCATTCCGACACCGCAGGTGGTGTTTACAATTTTGCATGCGGGCGGTAAATTCGGCGGCGGCGGATACAAGAAATCCGGCGGCTTGCACGGCGTCGGCGCATCCGTGACGAACGCGCTGTCCGAATGGCTCGAAGTGGAAATTTACCGCGAGGGCAAAGTGCACCGCCAGCGGTTTGAATATTGGGTTGACGATACCGGGAAAGAGCATGTCGGCGAGCCTGTAACCGGTCTTGAAGTGATCGGCAATACGCGCAAAACCGGCACGAAAGTGACGTTCAAGCCCGATAAGCGGGTATTTCAGGGCGGCACGACGATCAATTACGATACGTTATCTGAACGTTTGCAGGAGATCGCGTTCCTGAACTCGGGTCTGAAAGTAACGGTGACCGACCTGCGCAACAATAAAGAGGACGTATTTCAATACGAGGGCGGCGCGAGTCAGTTCGTCCAGTTTTTGAACGAAGAGAAGAACGTGCTGCACGACGTCATTCATTTTATGGCGGAACGCGACGAGATCGAGGTCGAAGTAGCGCTGCAGTACAACGACGGCTACACGGAGACGCTCGCTTCGTTCGTCAACTCGATTCCGACGCGCGGCGGGGGTACTCACGAAACCGGATTCAAGACGGCGTATACGCGCGTTATGAACGATTACGCGCGGAAAGCCGGACTGCTCAAGGAGAAGGAGAAAAATCTCGACGGTCAGGATTTGCGCGAGGGACTGATGGCAGTCATCAACATCAAGATGGGCGAGGTCGAATTCGTCGGACAGACGAAAGATCAGCTCGGCAGCGCCTCGGCGCGAAGCGCGGTCGACGCGGTCGTGTCCGATAAGATGGCTGTGTTTCTCGAGGAAAACCCGCAGGTCGCGCAAATGATCATGAAGAAGGCGATCCAGTCGGCCCGTGCGCGCGAGGCGGCCCGTAAGGCGCGGGAGGAAGTGCGCAGCGGCAGGAAGGGCAAGAGCGAGAGCTCGAACCTCGGCGGCAAGCTGACGCCCGCGCAGTCCAAAGATTATACCCGCAACGAGCTGTTTATCGTCGAAGGGGATTCGGCAGGCGGTTCGGCCAAGCAAGGACGCGATTCGAAGCATCAGGCGATTTTGCCGCTCAAGGGCAAGCCGATGAATCCCGAGAAGGCGAAGCTGGCCGACATCATGAAGAACGACGAGTACAAGGCGATTATCGCCGCTATCGGCGCGGGTGTCGGACCGGAATTCGAAGTTTCCGAAAGCAATTATGCCAAAATCATCATCATGACCGACGCCGACACCGACGGCGCGCACATTCAAGTGCTGCTGCTTACGTTTTTCTACCGTTACATGAAGCCGTTGATCGACGCCGGCAAGGTGTATATTGCCCAGCCTCCGCTGTTCAAAGTGACCAAGAAATCGGGTAAATCCAGCGAAGTGCGTTACGCCTGGACGGACGAGCAGCTGCAAGCGCTCATGAAGGAGCTCGGCAAGAGCGTTGAGCTTCAGCGGTATAAAGGACTCGGCGAGATGAACCCGGATCAGCTGTGGGAAACGACGATGGATCCGGCGACGCGCACGCTTCTTCAGGTGCAGATCGAGGATGCGGCCAAAGCCGAGAGACGGGTGTCTACGCTCATGGGCGACAAGGTCGATCCGCGCAAACGCTGGATTATCGAGAACGTCGACTTCACGGAATATGAAGAATAAACGGGGGGCAGCAAGTTGAGCATACTTGAGAACTTTTTGCCGGCCTTTCTCGAAGAGGTTGTCGGCGACCGCTTCGGCCGGTATTCCAAATATATTATTCAAGACCGCGCCATACCCGACGTACGCGACGGCCTGAAGCCGGTGCAGCGGCGGATTTTATATGCGATGTACGATGCCGGCAACACGCCGGATAAGACATACCGCAAGTCCGCCAAGACGGTCGGGGATGTGATGGGCAACTATCATCCGCACGGCGACTCGTCCATTTACGACGGGATGGTGCGGATGGCACAGCCTTGGAAGATGGGGCATGTGCTCGTAGACGGCCACGGCAACTGGGGCTCGATGGACGACGACCCGGCGGCCGCGATGCGGTATACGGAAGCCCGGCTGTCGCAGATCGCCATGGAGCTGCTGCGGGACATCGATAAGCGGACCGTGCTGTTCAAAGACAATTTCGACAACACGACGAAGGAGCCGGTCGTGCTGCCTTCGCGTTATCCGAATTTGCTTGTTAACGGCGTCAGCGGTATTTCCTCGGGCTTCGCCACGGAAATTCCGACGCATAACCTGAGGGAAGTCATTAACGGCTGCATCTCGCTGATCGACCGCCCGGACAGTACGCTGGAGGAGCTAATGATGTTTGTCCAAGGTCCGGACTTTCCGACCGGAGGCATCATTATGGGCTCGGAAGGCATACGCGAAGCGTACCGTACGGGCCGCGGCCGCATTTATGTGCGGGCAAAGACAGCGATCGAGGAGCTGCGCGGCGGCAAGCAGCAAATCGTCATTACGGAGATTCCGTATCAAGTGGTGAAGTCCCGGCTCGTGACCGCGATGGAAAATATACGGCTGGAGAAAAAGATCGAGGGCATCGCCGAGGTGCGCGATGAAAGCGGCCGCGAAGGCATGAAAATCGTCGTGGAGCTGAAGAAGGATGCCGATGCGCAGGGGATTTTGGCGTATTTGCTGAAGAAAACGGATCTGCAGATCACTTATAACTTCAACATGGTCGCGATCGTGAACAAAACGCCGAAGCAGCTTGGTTTGCTGGATATGCTCCAGGCGTATATCGAGCATCAGAAGGAAGTTGTTACCCACCGCACCAAGTATGAGCTGGAGAAGGCCGAGGACCGCGGGCACGTGCTGGAAGGCCTCGTGAAAGCATTGAATATACTGGACGAAGTGATTGCCGCGATCAAGGCTTCCAAAAACCGCCAAGACGCGCAGAACAACTTGGTCTGGATGTTCGGTTTCACCGAGCGGCAAGCGGACGCCATTCTTACGCTGCAGCTGTACCGATTGACAAATCTGGAGATCCATTCGCTTGAGAAAGAGCTGAAGGAAGTTCAGAAGACGATCGCTTACCTGCAGAGCATTCTGGGCAGCGAGAAAAAGCTGCTGGGCGTTATCAAGGACGAACTCTCGCAAATTCGCGATAAATACGGCATCGACCGGCGTTCGGTCATTCAGGACGAGGTTGAAGAGCTGAAGGTCAATCTCGAAGTCATGGTAACGGCGGAAGACGTGTTCGTTACGCTGTCCAGAGACGGGTATATTAAACGAACGGGCAAGCTTTCGTTTATCCGCTCGGGCGGCGAGATCGATAAGACGGGCTTGAAGGAAGGCGATTATCTCCGGCATTTGTTCGACGTGAACACGCTGGAAAATCTGCTCATTTTCACGCAAAGAGGGCAGTACTTCCTGCTTCCCGTCCATCAGATTCCGGAGTACAAATGGAAGGAAAACGGAACGGCGATCGTCAACGTCATTCCGATCCCGAAGGACGACCGAATCGTGAACGTGATTCCGTTGAAAGATTTCGACGAGCCCGGGAAGTCGCTGCTGTTCTTTACGCGCAAAGGCCAGGTCAAACGTACGGAATTAAAGGATTACGCGACCAACCGCTCGAGCGGAATCGTGGCGTGCAAGGTCGGCGAACAGGACGGGCTGTTGAACGTGCTGCTCAGTACGGGAACGAAGGACGTCCTGCTGATTACGAAGCAGGGAATGGCCATTCGCTTCAAAGAAGAGGAAGTAAACCCGATGGGCCGGGCGGCTGCGGGCGTTCGCGGCATCGCGTTGAAGGAAGACGACGAAGTGGTTGCGGCCGATTTGGTGGAAGGCGATGAAGGCGAAGTGGTGGTTGTGACAGAGCTTGCGTACGCCAAACGCTCGCTCGTCGCCGATTATCCGGTTCAAGGACGCGGGGGCAAGGGGATTCTCACCTTCGAGTTCAAAGAAGGCAAGCGTGTGAAACCGAACGGTTCCATGCTGCTCGGCGCGTTTACAGTAAAAGAACCGTTCGACTTGACCGCTATTCTAAACTCGGGGGAGAAAGCGACTTTCTCCACGGAGCAAACGCCGATCGATGAGCGAAAGTCGTCAGGGAAGCAGATGATCGCGCTGGACAAGAAAGATTGGATCGTCGATCTGCTAAAAATTACGTGACGGATTAATCGTAACTCGAGTACGTCGGTTCCACCCGTTCCAACAATTCAAGCATCAGCTCCAACACGGCCCACACCGGCATCGGATCGTCCAAGCGATCCAGCCAGTGTGGGTCTTTAATGATGCCTTTATGCAAAGCGATTTCTCCGATTTTTGTTTTCCAGTCCTCCATAATGTTCCTCCTTGCTACAAGGATTGACAAGCTGCCCCTATGGGCGATCGCCCTCTGCTGCATGATATGTTGAAGCCCGTCAAATGGTACCCGAATTTATCGTTTCATGTCATAAAATATTTAGGTGATTAACCTTTTATAGGACAGGAAGAGATGTTATAATAAGGAAAACGATAGGATTCTCGGGAGTGATGGTAGTGATAACTCAAGAATTCGCCAAACTATGGTGGAAATTGTCCAAAGACCTCCGCACGCATATGGAAACAGAGCTGGCGCCTTCGCTGACAGAAGGTCAATTAACCGTGCTCGAGCTGCTGCAGGTCGCCGGTAAGACGAAGATGAAGCCGTCCGATTTTATCGATTATTTGGCCACGACGCCTGCGGCGATTACAACGCTACTGGATCGGATGGAGAAGAGCGGCTTGATCGCCCGCGAGCGGGACGAGAAAGACCGGCGCATTGTTTGGGTAATCTTAACGGAGCACGGACGGACGGAGTGTGAACGCGGCGTGCAAGTCCGCGAACAGTTTCTGCAGCAATATTTAAGCCGGATTTCATCGCACAATCAGCAACTGCTCGTGTATTTGCTCGGTAAAGTGGCGAACGCCTAACAGTTGTGCCCTTGTATATATACGAATGCCGAATACGAAGTAGACCTCCCGTGCCGACATGGCGAGGAGGTCTGCTTCGTATTGGGCCTGAATATAACGTACTACATTTGAACGGGAGGATCTTTGTATGCGGAACATACAACTCGATCACCATACTTATTTTGAGCAAGCATACACCTTTGCTCCAATCGGCATCGCCTTGGTGTCCATGGACGGAACATGGATTAAGGTGAATCCCGCTTTATGCAAAATTATGGGTTATTCGGAAAAAGAATTGCTTGAGCTTACCATTAGGGACATCACCCACCCGGATGATTTGCAAAGGACGGACGATTTCATCGATGAGCTGCTGGACGGGGGCTCATCCAATCGCGAAATGGAAAAACGGTATGTCCAAAAAAACGGCAGCGAGCTCTGGACGTCCCTGCATGTTTCGCTTGTTCGCGAAGAACCGCATGGAACTCCCCTCTATTTCATTTCCCATATTATTGACATTACTGAGAAAAAAGCTGCCGAACAGAAATTGCTTGCAACAGAGGAATTGTACAATCTGATAACGAAACATGCATTAGACATTATATCGTACAACACGCCGGATGGAATAACCCGATATATTTCCCCCTCCATTCGCGAAATACTAGGTTACGAGCCGGAAGAGGTTATTGGAAAAAGCAGCCCTGCCTTTTATCATCCTGACGACCTGGAAAAATTGCGGACGATGTCTCTATCCGATAACGATGTCATTACCTACCGGGTGCGTCATAAAAACGGCAGCTATATCTGGTTTGAATCCACGCTTAGAACGATCAGGAATGAGCACGGCCAAATTGAAAAAATTTTGGGGATTGCCCGCGATATAACAGAACGAAAGAGAAACGAGGATAATCTTGCCGAGGTACAGCGCATTGCGCTGGTGGGAAGCTGGGAATGGAATATCTCCTGCAATAAACTTTCATTATCGGATCAAGCTTATGAAATATTCAGCCTGAACAAAAATGAACTTCTTCCAAGCGATGTTGCGTCTCTGATTCATCCGGACGATCGGCAGCGGTTTGCAGCTTGCATGGAACAAGCCTTCCAAGGTCATGATTTCAGCTCGGAATTTCGTCAATTGAACCCTGGCGGCTCGACCAAATATTTGCATATTCGCGTATCTGTTTCATTTGATGATCACGGTCGTCCCCTGATCGTAAAAGGAATTATCCAGGATATTACCGAACGTAAAACTATCGAATTAAAACTGCAAGAGACCATTGAACGATATACCTCATTAAAAAAATATAACCACGATGCTGTCATTTCATTTGATTTGAACGGCAAGATCACGAACACAAATGTAAGGGCCGAACAGCTGACCGGCTATAGTGTTCATGAGATGATCGGCATGAAGATTGCAGCCTTCATTGGGGTCCGCAATCTGGAAAGAATATTGTTAGATTCCGCTAACCATACATTCGCAGAAAAACACATTGATAAATTCAAACATAAAGCTGGTCATGTCGTGGAGCTGATAACAACCATTGCCCCCATCATCATCAATCGGGAAACCGTTGGCTATTATATTATTGCCAAGGATATAACCGAACAGAAAAAGCTGTTAATCGCAAAGGAAGCGGCGGAAAGCACGAATAAAGCAAAGAGCGAGTTTCTAGCTATGATGAGTCACGAAATCCGCACGCCCATGAACGGTGTTATCGGGATGACAGACCTGCTTATAGAAACGACGGATCTCGACGCTCAACAACAAGAGTATGTCGAAATCATAAGCAAATGCGGACATACACTTCTAGCCCTGATCAACGATATTCTGGACTTCTCCAAAATTGAAGCCGGCAAGACGGAACTGGCGGAAGAGCCTTTTAGTGTGCAGGACAATATTTCCGAGACGCTTGACGTCCTGCTTTCAAAAGCGCTTGCAAAAAATTTGGAATCGACTGTATTCATCGATCCCCAAGTTCCTCAAACCGTTATCGGAGATTCGAACAGGCTGAGGCAAGTGCTGTTGAATTTGATCAGCAATGCCATCAAGTTCACGTATAGCGGCGGAATCACCATCTCCGTGAAGAAAGTAATGGAAGCCCGGAATCAGGTGCAGCTTCAATTTATGATTAGGGACACCGGAATCGGCATACCGGAAGATAAGATCCATCGGTTGTTTGAGCCCTTTTACCAGATAGATCACTTCTTGAACCGCAAACCGGAAGGAACCGGGTTAGGCCTGGCGATTAGCAAGAGGCTCGTCGATCTGATGGGCGGGGAAATATGGATTGAGCCTACGCATGGATCCGGGGCAACCTTTGTATTTACGGTTATGGTTAAGGCGGAAGGCGATAAGGAGTCGCTGCAGCAGCATCCGTCTATAGAGGAGGATAATTATGTTCGACAGCCTCTGAACATTTTAATTGCAGAAGACAACGTCATCAATCAGCTGGTCCTGCAAAGGATTCTGGAAAGTCTCGGTTATCGCGCCAGCATTGTTGAGAATGGCGAAGAGGCGATCCAGGCTGTCGCCCGCGAGACCTATGATCTTATTTTTATGGACATTCAAATGCCTGTGATGAGCGGTCTGGAAGCCACAAAATCGATAAAAGCATCGCTGCCGCCGGAACGATGCCCTTACATTATCGCCGTAACCGCCAATGCGCTGAATGGCGATCGCGAACAATGTTTAGCCGCTGGCATGGATGAATACATAAGTAAGCCCATTAAATGTGATGTTGTCTCGAATCTGATGGAACAATTCTATAAAAATAAACACATACCTCGTTAGGTATGTGTTTATTTTTCAGGGGTCAGAACCGCGAGCGGAGCGGCGCAGACATCGAGCTACCGTTGCTCCCACAGCAGCCACGGATAGGCTGTCGGCGGCTGCGAATGAAAGCGCAGCGCCTCTTTCGTTACCGGGTGCTCGAACGCAAGGCTTACCGACCAGAGCGCGATCTGCTGGCCGGGGACTGCCGAAGCGCCGCCGTAGCGCTGGTCGCCGACCAAGGGGCAGCCGATTGCGGCGAACTGCACCCGAATTTGGTGCGGCCGGCCGGTATGCAGCTCGATCTCGAGGAGCGACAGGCCGTCTTGAGAGCCGACGATCCGGTAATCGAGAATCGCCTCTTTGGCACCTTCCTTGTCGGCCGGTACGACCTTAACCATATTCGTGCGTGAATCTTTCAGCAGATGGTGGCGCAACGTTCCGCTTGGTTCCTTCGGTTTGCCGTTCACGACGGCGCGATACTGCTTGCGAATCGTCCGCGTCCGTACCGCATCGGATAGCCGGGAGGCGGCTTTCGACGTTTTGGCGAACACCATCACTCCGCCTACGGGACGATCAAGCCGCTGCACCAGACCGAGATACACGTTGCCCGGCTTTCGGTGCCGGACCTTCAGGTCCGCTTTAATCAAGCTTAGCAAATCCGGATCCCGCGAATCGTCTTCCTGTGTCGGCAAGTTCGGCGGTTTGATGACGACAATCACATGATTGTCTTCATATAACACGGGGATAGAGGGAACACCGGCCATTCGTTAAGCCTCCCAGCGTCCCAGAATGCCGCACGGCAGCATCAGCTTGGAAGCGGTAATCGGAAGTCCGATCTCGCCGCAGGTGATCGTGCCGCCGTACCGGCGTCCAAGCGATAGCGACAGCACATTCTTGAGCACGGACGCCGAGATGCCGGTCGTATACGAATTGATCAGCATAAACAACGGCTTGTCCGTTAAGATGCTCATGCAAGATTCAACGAACGGATACAAGTTGGTTTCCAGTTTCCACGTTTCGCCGTTCGGGCCGCGTCCGTAGGAAGGCGGGTCCATAATGATCGCATCGTATTTACTTCCGCGGCGCTGCTCCCGCTGCACGAACTTGAATACATCGTCGGTGATGAAGCGTACCGGGCGGTCGCCGAGGCCGGACAGCTGCAGGTTTTCCTTGGCCCACTGGACGACGCCCTTGGAAGCGTCCACGTGGCAAACCTCGGCTCCGGCCGCCGCGCAGGCAACCGAGGCGCCGCCGGTGTAGGCGAACAGGTTCAACACGCGGATCGGACGGCCTGCGCCGCGAATTTTATCCATCATCCACGCCCAGTTGACCGCTTGTTCCGGGAACAGTCCGGTATGTTTGAAGCCGGTCGGCTTGATGTGGAAAGAGAGGTTGCGATACGAGATCGTCCACCGCTCCGGAATTTGCTTCTTGTACTCCCATTGGCCGCCGCCGCTCGAGCTCCGGTGATAATGCGCGTCCGCTTGGCGCCACTCGCCCGTTTCTTTGATCAGAGGCCAAATGATTTGCGGGTCAGGCCTGCGCAGAACGACCGTCCCCCAGCGCTCCAGCTTTTCTCCGTCTCCGGTATCGATCACTTCGTAATCTTTCCAATCTTGAGCTGCATACATGCGTCTTCGTCCATCCTTTGCGTTCTCATATGTATGGCAAGTTTCAGGTCATGCGTCAACCGCTGCGAAGCTTGCGCCATTCTATCTATTTTACATGAAGGAGAGACGCAATTCCACTCGAATAGCCCTCTTGGGCAGAGGAAATACTGAAGGGCATCGAATCGAAGGGAGGCAAACAGGTATGTCTCGTGACAACGCCAATAACAATGGTAAAAAGTCCCAACCAGGCAACAACCAGGACTCCGAAGTAGCGGAATCAAGCAACAAATCGAAGAACAAATAAATAAGGCTGGTTCCCGGTCTTCCCGTCAACTAAGGGGAGACCTTTTTTGATTTTCTGGGTTTTTTAATCGCCACCGCCGGTAAATGTTTATAGCTTCGAATCGTCTCTCCTTTGCAAATCGGGCAAGGCGGGTAAGTGCCGGTCGCGAAATCTTCCCGAACCCAGGCTTTACAGGAGGCATCCCTGCATTTCCAAATCACGGTCGGTTTGAGTTCCGGTTTCTGTTCGTTGTTCTGCTGCATCTTGTTGTGACACCTCCTCTCCAAACCTCTGTATTTTAACCGAGGTTGGATGGTTTATGCCAGTACCTGCGCGAAAAAAAACGCAAGAAAAACAGCCGAAACCCAACAACGGGTTTCTTTACGCCAACCATGACGGTTTTCGTCGTTTGTCCGCCGTTCGTCATCCATCGGGCAGCCCGTCCCCATCCTCCAACACCGCTCCTCCATTCCCGCTATTCGCCATCCGGCAGAGACTCGAAACAATTTCTAGAAGATTTTTACTAAACGGAAAGGATTTTCTAGCTGTCATGTAGTATTTGTGTAATAGTGACAGAATACTTTATTTGAGGGGGATGTCTACTTTGAACACCGCAATCCCCGGTCCGGAGGACTTGTATCTGTTTCATGAAGGCAACTTGCATCGGAGCTACAAGCTTCTCGGCGCTCATGTCACGCAATGGGACGGAACCGTCGGCGTCCGTTTTGCCGTATGGGCCCCTCACGCGAGTGAAGTTCGCGTTGTCGGCGACTTTAATGAGTGGGACGGAACCAGACATCCGATGCATAAGGTGAGCACTTGGGGCGTCTGGTCGACGTTCATTGCCGGGGTCAGACCCGGCGAGTATTACAAGTACGAAATCCTTACCCCCGACGGGGCGCTCCTGTATAAAGCCGATCCGTACGCTTTTTGGTCCGAGCTGAAGCCGGGCACCGCCTCGCGCGTATTCGATCTGGGCGATTTCGCTTGGTCGGATCAAGCGTGGCAGGACCGGAAGCAGAGCGCTTCCGTCTACGAATCTCCTCTGAACATCTACGAAGTACATCTGGGCACCTGGAAAAAGAAGCCGGACGGCGCCTATTACACGTATCGCGAACTGGCTGATGAGCTCGTCCCGTATGTGAAGGATATGGGGTACACCCATCTGGAGCTGATGCCGCTGGCCGAGCATCCTTACGACCGATCCTGGGGGTATCAGGCTACCGGGTATTATTCGGTTACCAGCCGATTCGGTACGCCGCACGAGTTCATGTATTTCGTCGACTGCTGCCACAACGCCGGTCTCGGCGTCATTATGGACTGGGTGCCGGGCCATTTCGTCAAAGACGAGCACGGGCTTCGCCAGTTCGACGGGCGACCGCTCTTCGAGTACAACGATCCGGGCCTGGCCGAGAAACCGGAATGGGGCACGCTGACCTTCGATTTTTCCAAACGTGAAGTTGTGAATTTTTTAATCTCCAATGCGCTTTTCTGGATGGACGCGTACCATATTGACGGGCTGCGCGTGGATGCGGTCGCAAGCTTGCTTTATCTTAATTTCGGCAAGCCGCGCGATCAGTGGGTGAAGAACGCCCATGGCGGGGACGAGAATCCGGATGCCATCGAATTCTTGAAGAAGCTGAATCATACGGTATTCAGTTATTATCCGAACGCGCTGATGATGGCGGAAGATTCCACCGCCTGGCCGCTTGTCACCGCTCCGGTGCACGAAGGCGGACTTGGCTTCAATTACAAATGGAACATGGGCTGGATGAACGACATGCTCAAGTATATGGAAACCGATTCGTACTTCCGCGGCGGGAGTCATCGCTTATTGACGTTCAGCTTCATGTACGCCTTCTCCGAAAACTACGTGCTGCCGCTGTCTCATGATGAAGTTGTGCACGGAAAGAAATCGTTATTAAATAAAATGCCCGGGGATTACTGGCAAAAGTTTGCCAATCTTCGCGCCTTATACGGCTACATGATGAGCCATCCCGGCAAAAAGCTGCTGTTCATGGGCGGGGAATTCGGCCAATTCGACGAATGGAAGGATCTCGAGGATCTCGATTGGGAGATGTTGGCTTATGACAGCCATCGCAGCATGCACCGTTATGTACGCGACTTGAATCATCTGTACTTGCGCGAGCCGGCGTTGTGGGAACTCGACCACTCGCCCGATGGGTTCGCCTGGATCGACCCGAACGACGCGGCGCAAAGCGTCACGACGTTTATGCGGAAGTCGCGCAAGCCGGAGGATGCGCTTGTCATCGTGACCAACTTTACGCCGGTGTACCATGCGAAATATCGAATCGGCGTCCCGTTCGCTGGAGAGTATGTCGAGCAATTCAACAGCGATGCCGGCGAATACGGCGGTTCTGGCAAGCTGAACCCCGGCAGGCTGAAGACGGAAGCGTTAGCGTGGCATGGTCATCCGGACAGCCTGCATGTAGCGCTGCCTCCGCTGGCCACGGTCATTTTCAAACCGATCAAGATTGTCAATCGTAAAGCAACGAATGCGAAGCGGGGAAGGGGTCAAACCGATGCGTAAAAAAGAATGTGTAGCCATGCTGCTTGCAGGAGGCGAAGGAAGACGGTTGGGCGTGCTGACGACACAGTTGGCCAAACCGGCGGTGCATTTCGGAGGCAAGTACCGCATCATCGATTTCACGCTAAGCAACTGCACGAACTCTGGAATCGATACCGTGGGCGTGCTTACGCAATATCAACCGCTCGTACTGAATACGTACATCGGCATCGGCACGCCGTGGGACTTGGACCGTAAGCACGGCGGGGTAACCGTCCTGCCTCCGTATATGGAGCAAAGCGGCGGGGATTGGTATAAAGGAACGGCCAATGCCATTTACCGGAATATTCCGTTCATCGATCAATACGACCCGGAATATGTGCTCGTCATTTCCGGCGACCACATCTACAAGATGGATTACGACCTGATGCTCGACTTCCACAAGAGCAAGGACGCGGACGCAAGCATCGCCGTCATTGAAGTGAAATGGGAAGAAACGAGCCGGTTCGGCATCATGAGCACCGATGCGGAGCAGCGGATTACCGAATTCGCCGAGAAGCCGAAGGAAGCGAAGAGCAACCTGGCTTCGATGGGCATTTACATATTTAACTGGCAGGTGCTTAAGTCTTACTTGATCAAAGACGAAGTGGATCCGGAGTCAAGCAAAGACTTCGGCAAAGATTTGATACCGGCGATGCTGCGGGATCAACAGAAGATGTTCGCTTACCCGTTCGACGGGTATTGGAAGGACGTCGGAACGATTCAAAGCTTGTGGGAAGCGAATATGGATTTGCTTGAGGATGAGCCCGAGTTTAATCTGAACGATCGCGAATGGCGCTTCTACTCGGTCAATCCGTTCCAGCCGGGACAGTACATCGCGCCGACCGCACAGGTCAGACGCTCGCTCGTCAACGAAGGCTGCGCGGTGTTCGGGGAAGTCGATCACTCTGTTTTGTTCTATGGCGTTCAGGTGGGCGAAGGCAGCCTTGTCCGCGATTCGGTTATTATGCCGAACGTGAAGATCGGCAGCAATGTGAGTATCCACAAAGCGATTATTGGCGAAGGAACGGTCATCGAGGACGGTGCGGTCGTCGGCAGTCCGGAGGGGCAAGGCGACGAATCCATCGTATTAATCGGCAGCAACGAGTACATTGGCAAAAACACTTCGTTCTCGGTGAAAGGATGACGGGCGTATGAAACGTTTGATGGGCGTAATCAACTTGGTGAACGAACCGGATGAACTGGAGGAGCTGACTTACTCGCGCTGCGTCGCATCGGTACCGTTCGGCTCCCGCTATCGCATGATCGATTTTGCCTTGTCCAATATGGTCAATTCCGGCATAGGCAACGTTGCGGTGTTCACGCAGCACAAGTTCCGGTCGCTGATGGACCATCTCGGCTCCGGCAAGGAATGGGATTTGGACCGCAAACGCGGCGGTTTGTTCATTCTTCCCGCGGTTTTGCACGAGACGACCGGTATGGCGCGCGGCGATTTGTTCCAATTTTACAACCATCGCGATTATTTCTACCGCGGACGCGAGGAATATGTGCTCATCACCCGCTCTCATATGGTGTGCAATATCGATTTTAACGAAGTGCTCGATTACCATTTGGAAAAAAATGCGGACATTACCGTTGTCTATAAGAAAGCGGAAGAAACCGAATACGCCAAATTCCGCCGGATGGCCGTCAAGGATGACGGAAAAGTCACGCTGATGGAGGACCAGTCCGGGCGGCTGCGCACCGACAACATCTCCATGGAGATGTACATCATGAGCAAGGAGCTGCTGCTCGATATGGTGGAATCTTGCCTGGCGCAAGGCTACGATCATCTCGTGCGCGACGGCATTATGAAAAATATCGATAAACTAAGCGTTTACGCGTATCACCATCAAGGGTATACAGGTATTGTGAATACGATCCAAAGCTATTACAAGCACAGCATGCAGCTGCTCAACCCGAAGGTGTGGCGAGAGTTGTTCTTCCAGCGCAATCTCATTTATACGAAGGTGAAGGACGAACCGCCGGCACGGTATGCCGAGAACGCCCACGCCCGTAACGCTTTGATCGCTAACGGATGCATGATCGAAGGGAAGGTAGAGAACAGTATCTTGTTCCGCGGGGTGAAGATTCGCAAAGGCGCCTACGTGAAAAACAGTATTATCCTGCAAAACTGCGAAATTGAAGAGAACGTCATCATCGAGAACGCTATCCTCGACAAGGACGTGTTCATCAATCGCGGCCGCGTGCTTACCGGAGACAAACAAGCACCGTTTATCGCTTCCAAAACCAAAGTGATTTAATAAATCGGCGCGTCCGGCCTTTGCAACCGAGCGCACGGCCGGATGCGCTCTATATAAAGGAGTGGTAGGAAGCCATGAAAGTGTTATTTGCAGCCTCTGAAGCCGTCCCCTTTGTCAAAACGGGAGGACTCGCCGACGTGATCGGCTCGCTCCCCAAAGCGCTCGTCAAGCAGGGTGCGGATGTTCGCGTCATTTTACCCAAATACGAAGACATTCCGGCCAAGTACGTCGAACGGATGGAGCAAGTGGCCTCCTTCGACCTTCAGATGGGGTGGAGAAAGCAGTACTGCGGCATCTTGAAGCTGGTGCACGAGGGTATCGTCTTTTATTTTGTCGATAACGAATATTACTATCGCCGCAGAGGCTGCTACGGTTACGGGGACGACGCCGAACGTTACGCGTTCTTCTGTCGCGCTGTTCTGGACGCGATGCCGCACATCGGCTTCATACCGGATTTGATCCATTGCCACGACTGGCAGACCGGCATGATTCCGGTCTTGTATCGGGCTCATTTCAGCTACCAGCCCCCGTACGCGCACATCAAAACGATCATTACGATTCACAACCTCAAGTATCAGGGCGTCTTCGACAAGGAGGCGTTCAAGGACTACTTCGCGCTCGGCGACGAGCATCTGCACGGTTATGCGCTGGAGCTGCACGGCGGAGCCAGCTTTCTGAAGGGCGGGCTGCTTTACTCCGATTATATGACAACAGTAAGCCCGACCTACGCGGAGGAGATTCAAACGCCTTATTACGGCGAATGTCTCGACGGTCTGCTGCGCAGCCAAAATCACCGGTTGCAAGGCATTATCAACGGGCTGGATTACGAAGAGTTCGATCCGATGGCCGATCCAAACCTCGAGGTCCGATACCGCGACTCCTACCCGAAAAAACAGCAAAACAAGCTGAAGCTGCAGGAACGGCTTGGCCTGCCCGTCAACAAAGAGGTGCCGTTAATCGCGCTCGTTACGCGCTTGGTCGATCAGAAGGGGCTCTCTTTGATCGACCGCGTCATCGCGGAACTGATGCAGCTTGACGCGCAATGGGTCATCGTCGGAACGGGCGAACCGCGCTTCGAGGAGCTGTTCCGGTGGGCGGCTGCCGCAAATCCGGACAAGCTGTCGGCGCAAATATTGTTCGACGAGTCGCTTGCACGGCAAGTGTATGCGGCCTCCGATATGTTCCTGATGCCTTCGTTATTCGAGCCCTGCGGCATCGGCCAGCTGATCGCGATGCGTTACCGCAGCGTGCCGATCGTACGGGAGACGGGCGGCTTGAAGGATACGGTGAGCCCGTATAACGAGGAGACCGGACAAGGCACGGGCTTCACGTTCACCAACTACAACGCGCATGACATGCTGTATACGATCGACCGTGCGGTCAGGTTGTATCGGCAGCCGGACGTGTGGGCGAATTTGCTGGCGAATATAAAGAAGAAAGATTTCAGCTGGCGCAAGTCGGCCCAGCAATATATCGATTTGTACGAATCGTTAGTTCCATCCGTGAAAGTGTAATCCCTCGATCAACGATCAACGATCAACGACCAATGTCCGCATGGACATTGGTTTTTTGGTGCGCCTCACAGTCGCACAATCTAGGTGGTTCAAATCCACTCGGTAACTTTACCCTTTAAAGTGCCGTAGCCGAAGCAGAGGTCCTACCTCCGGAAGGAGAAGGACTGGCAGGGTGTCTCTCGCGAGGGAGAATCTGAAGGGCCTACAGGCAAAGTCCAGCCCGGAATGCGGTGAACCAGAGGTGGCGGCGATGTTGGGTGACCCGCCCAGAAAACGGGGAAACCTGTGCGAATGCGCATATCTTGCAGGAAAGCACGAAAGGGATATGACCTGCAAGGCTCATCGACGTGATTAGGGTCAGGATGGATGGAACAGAATGTGCAGATGACCGAGGGAAGTCTCGTAGTCTCCTTGACGCAAACGCGGGCAAGGTAGGGGAGGTATAACCCAAAGGGGAAAGCCAAGCCGACGGGCTGCGAGATGGCGGATCGTTCCATAGTAGCGAGTAAGTCCGAGCCGATGAAAGCTGGTAACAGACTGGAGGGGAAAACTCGGATGAGTATGCGCGGATTTTTTTTTGAAGCGGTTGTAAGCTTTGAAAACTGCGAGTCGCATAACCTGCTTCCACTTCAAAAGAGGGAAGACAGAGGCAAAGGGAACGTGCTTCGTCAAAGTCTGTGAGTTCGAGTGAATGGAGATCGTAAGCGCCTTAAACAGAAGGGCAGTGCCAAGAGGGTGCGTCCCGCCGATGGCGAAAGAACTTCAAAGGACATAGGACTGCTGGCGACCTGAGTACGCACTGCGAGGTTGAAGCGATTGGCGAAAGCCTAATACGCAGCCGCGAAGGGCTGAACAAGCAAGGAATCGATCTTTGTAGCAAGGACAAGATCAGCTTGGTGAGTAGCGGTAAAGGTGGTGAAACACCAATGAAACCGAAACGAAGATACTACTCCTTGATCGACAAAGTATACCAAATGGACAATCTGTACGAAGCGTGGCTATCGGTCAAGAAGAACCAAGGAAGCGGCGGAATCGATGGAGTAAGCATCGAAATGTTCGAGAAGAATGTGGGTATGAACCTACGGGAGCTCCAAAGGTTGCTACAACAAGGGCGTTATGAGCCCGACCCTGTTCTGCGACATTACATTGAGAAGGACAACGGGAAGCAAAGACCGCTCGGTATTCCCACCATTCGAGATCGCGTATGCCAACAGGCGGTACGCCAAATCATAGAGCCGATCTTCGAGCAGGACTTCTACTACTACAGCTTTGGCTTTAGACCTGGATATTCCGCGCACCAAGCGATTCATACGATTCGGCGAGCAAAACGCGGCGG
The DNA here is from genome assembly GCF_055379675.1 of Paenibacillus sp. JCM 9796. Lineage (NCBI taxonomy): Bacteria > Bacillati > Bacillota > Bacilli > Caryophanales > Paenibacillaceae > Paenibacillus > Paenibacillus sp. JCM 9796. The sequence goes on along the minus strand of NZ_AP043723.1, from coordinate 269,210 downwards.
ATACGACTATGTGGTAGACCTCGACATCATGTCCTTTTTCGATGAAATACCGCATGACATGCTGGTGGAAAAGGTACGTGAACGAATAACTGACGGGAAAGTGCTGACGCTCATTCGCGGATGGCTTACCGCGGGAGTCATGGAAGATGGCCAGTTCCATGAAACGGAAGTCGGGTCCCCGCAAGGTGGTGTCATCAGTCCGCTGCTTGCGAATTTGTACTTGAATCATTTCGACTGGGGAATGAAGGAGAGAGGCTTTGCCGTGGTCAGATATGCGGATGATGCCGTCATTCTTTGCAAGACAATGGAACAGGCAGAAGAAGCCTATAGAGCGGCGAGGACGATACTGGAAGAAGAACTGCGGCTGCGGATGCATCCGGAGAAAACGAAAGTGGTGCATTTCGACGAAGGGTTCCGCTTCTTGGGGTTCGACTTCTGGAAGAATTATCTCATCTTGCCGGACGCCAAAGTAAAGAAGTACAAAGATAAAGTCCGCAAGATCACCCGTAGGCAGCAAGGGAACAACCTTGAGGAAATGATCAAGAAGCTGAATGAAGTGTCGCGAGGATTTGGAAATTACTTTGGGATTGGGAACGTAAAGAGCAAGTTTCAGCGGCTAGACGAATGGTCACGCATGAGAGTACGAGCTTTCATGCGGAAAAAGAAGTCTACGGTTTCAAACAGGCTTATTCCGAACAAAGCGTTGGAAGAAGCTGGCATGGTATTTCTAACAAACCTACTCACCACACGTTTCTAATTCAGGTGTGAAATATGCAGCCCGGTGACGGGTGAAGACGACTCGCTCCTGAAGATGGGGAACTGACGAAGGAAAGCCGTGTGCGGGAAATCCGCATGCACGGTTTGACGGGGAGTCCGGGGAAGTAATTCCCCGTCTTACCCTACTGCATGGATGAAGGAGCTGGACCGCATTGTGTCGAATAATATCAAGACTACATTTCAAGTCGAGGGTGCGTGGGCGAGGGTGCGGTTGAACATCGTAAAGTTCTCGGATGAAGACGAGCGACGAAGACTTCAGGAGCTGTATGCTTTAGATATCGTGGATACGCCCGGCGAGCCGGCCTTCGATCGGATTACTCGATTGGTTGCGGACGTGTTCCAGGTGCCGACCTGTTTAATTACGCTGGTTACCGAAGACCGGCAATGGTTCAAGTCGTGCTTCGGGCTTCAGGAAGAATTAGAGCGTTCCCGCTCGACGGAGCGGGAAGCCGCCATCTGTCAATATGTGGTCGCGGAACGGGAACCGGTCGTTGTGACGGATGCCCGTCTGGACGAGCGGTTCGCGGACAACCGGTTCGTACGCCAAGAGAACGGGATCCGCTTCTATGCCGGGGTCCCGATCCAGACATCGAAGGGGAACATTCTCGGCTCACTGTGCATCATCGATACGGAGCCGCGAACGATCGGAGAGCGCGAATTGGCCCGGCTTGTCGAGTTTGGCCGTTGGGTCGTGACCGAAATCGAGCTTCGCCGGGACTTGCGGGAAAAGGAATTACTGGCCGAACGACTGCAGCAGGTGATCGCGAAGAGCGAGTCTCAAGCGGTATTGATCCGACAAGCGTTTGAGTCGGGCTTGGAGGGAAGGCTGCTGTGCGACGGGAGCGGCCGTATCGTACTGCATAACGAAAAGCTGGTGGAATGGTTTCGCGTTCAACCGGCCCATTATCCGGATGTCAGAGCTTTCGCCGAGCACCTGCTGCAAAGCGGCGAGGCTCGTTCCCCCCAGCTGCTTGAACGTCTTGAGCAACTGTTAAACGGACATGTGGAGCTGTTCGCCGAACGTCTTGATTACCGGTTGAAGGACGGCGAGCGCCGTGTCTATGAGGTGACGGGATATGTCATCGGCTTAACGGAAACCTCGCCGCAGCACTATTACATCGGCATTCGCGATCGGACGGACGAGGAGAAAATCGATCGGATGAAAAGCGAGTTTATGAGCGTCGTTTCGCACGAACTGCGGACACCGTTGACAAGCATCATGGGTTTCGCGGAAATCATCAAGGAACGGAATCCGGAGGCGGACAAGAGGCATAGCTATTTGCAAACGATACACCGGGAAGCGAAGCGGCTTACGTTATTGTTGAACGATCTGCTGGATCTGCAGCGGATGGAGGCGGGGCAGCAAAGTTATTCGTTCTCGCCAACGGACATGCGCAGCCTTGCGGCCGAGGCCGTCGAAGGCTGGAAGGAGCATGCGACGCACCGCATCCTGCTGCAAGCCGGCCCGAACCCGTTGTTTGTCTTTTCGGATCCGGAACGGATGAAGCAGGCGCTTGTTCATTTGATCAGCAATGCGGTGAAATACTCGCCGGAGTCGGATCGGGTCGAAGTGAAGCTGATGGAAGAGGATGGAAGGATTCACGTTACGGTTCGCGATTACGGGCTGGGAATTCCGGAGCGGGCAAGGGAGAAGCTTTTCACGAAATTTTACCGCGTCGACAATTCGGATCGCCGTAAAATGGGGGGGACCGGACTCGGTCTTGCCGTTGTGAAACAAATCGTCACCGCGCACGGCGGCTCCATTCATTATGTATCGGAGGTTGGTCAAGGCTCTTCATTCACGCTTGCGATGGATAAGTATGCAATACCCTCCCCCTGAATTTCAGCAAACCGTCCGAAAGACGGCTGCCGGGAGGGTGTGCAGGAATTCAGGACCATCTATAAATCGGCGGGTTCATCCGGTTTGGAGGCGCTGCATCTATGCTTCGTCGTAGTACATCACTTCTTGGTTGAATGTGCGATTGATGGTTAGGAACGTATGCATCAGTTCGAATAACTCCGATTGGCTCAGCTCCAGCGCCTTCGGCGACGCCGCAGCCGCTTCCTCCCTGATGCGTAAGCGGACGGCCTTGTCTCCGGAGTTGATTTGAATTTCCAATTGCTGCATTTTTAATACGCTTTCCCACATAACGGTATCACCTGTCCCTTATTGTTATTCGGTCGTCCTGTTTACGGACGCGAGATTAAGTATATGCGAGGATCGGATTGAATATGACAACTCTTTCCCGTATCACGGGAGGGACGCTTCAAATTCGATTCGGGAGCGGTTATAATGAAGGTTGATAGGAGGAATGGCCATGGAGACGCAAGACCAGAACGGATGTCATACGGAGAACGGGAGCGCCGATGCCGGAAGCGAACGCAAGAGCCACCACTCCGATAAAATGAAAAGCAACCTCGTCACCCGGCTCAACCGGATCGAAGGCCAAATTCGCGGCGTTCGCGGGATGATCGAGAAAGATACATACTGCGACGACGTGTTGAACCAGATCGCGGCCATTCAATCGGCGTTGAACGGCGTAGGAAAGTTGCTCCTGGAAGGGCATATGAAAAGCTGCGTAGTCGAACGGATTCAGTCGGGCGACCGGGAGGTCATCGACGAAATTCTCGTCACGATGAACAAGCTGCTGAAGTAGCTGCGCCGGGTTGACGACAATCGAAATTCTTAGAAGTCCGCATGGGTTGCCGCGGGCTTTTTTGATTTGCAGCGCAAGAGGTGCTCCTGTTTCAGTCGCGGCTGTCATAGCAAGAGAGGGGATAATGGGCGCCTCCACCAATCATACAACCTTGACCTTGCTTGTGGCAAATAATTGAACATTCAATAGTTTAGCATTAAACAACTTGCCAGCCCCAGTATTCTATGATATTTTATTTTGAGAATAATTATCATTATCATATGTGGGGGGTTATGAGGTTATGAATCATAAAGGCTGTATACTTTCATCCGTTTTACTAGGGTCAGCGCTTCTGTTCGGCGGGTGCGCTGCCCAAACAACGCCTGCGGCGACGCAAGGGACGGAAGCGAAGAAGCCCGCCGATGCCGCAGACAACGCCGCACTGAAGCAAGCCGCCGAAACTTACCGCAAATACGTCATTGAGCAGTGCGACTTATTCGTGAAATCTACGGGCGAATTCGCAGCCGCTGTCAAAGCGGGCGACGTGGCCAAGAGCCAGACGCTCTACGCGCCTACCCGCATGTTCTACGAGCGGATCGAACCGATCGCGGAATCGCTCGGGGAGCTGGATCCTAACTTGGATGCACGCGAAGGGGACGTCGACGAGAAGGAATGGAGAGGGTTCCATCGGATCGAAAAAGCGTTATGGACAGACAAGACGACCAAGGGACAGGAGATCTACGCCGACCAATTGCTGAGCGACAGCAAGCTGCTGCGGGCTAAAGTGGAGAATGTGGAGATTGATACGTCAATGCTCGTAACCGGTGCGGTCGAGCTCTTGAATGAAGTGTCCTCCTCTAAAGTGACGGGCGAGGAAGAGCGGTATTCGCACACGGACTTATACGATTTTGCCGCGAACGTTGAGGGGGCGAATAAAATTTTTGACATCCTCAAGCCGGAAGTGGAGAAAAAGGATGGCGTACTTGCAAAGCAAATCGCCGACCGGTTCAACGATTTAAGCACCGCGTTGGCACCTTATAAAAAAGGCGACGGGTATGTGCTGTATACGGAATTGACGCCGGATCAGACAAAAAAGCTTAGCCAGGCACTCGATGCGCTCGCCGAGCCGCTGTCCCAGATGGGCAAAGTACTGGAGGGCTAAGACGTGAAGCTTAACGGAAATCAACAACCGTTGCCGCCTGCGGACGAAGGGCGAGGACCCGGCCAGTCGGGGAAGTCGGTTGTCAGCCGCAGGGAATTGTTGAAAATGGCCGGTGTCGGCGGGCTCGGGTTACTGGTCGGCTCGGCTGGCGTCGGCAGCGTGCTTGCGGAGTCCGGTATGTGGAGGGGACGCACCGCACCCCGTTCGAACGAGCAAATTCCGTTTCACGGAGATGTTCAAGCCGGGATTGTAACCCCTTCGCAAAACTTTGTTTGCTTCGCCGCCTTCGATCTGATCACGACACGGGCGGAGGATCTTCCGGTGTTGCTCCGGAAATGGACGGACGCCGCCGCCCGTATGACCGAAGGCCGTCCTGTCGGCGACGAGAACAGCAATCCCAACCTGCCGCCGGCGGATACGGGAGAGGCATTTGGGCTCAGCCCGTCGAAGCTGACGTTCACGTTCGGCGTAGGCCCTGCGCTGTTCGACAGCCGATTCGGGCTGGCGGCCAAACGGCCCTCGGCCTTAGGCGAGTTGCCGCGATTTCCCGGCGATCAGCTGCGCGCCGAATGGTGCGGAGGGGACATCGGGGTGCAGGTATGCGCGGACGATCTCCAGGTTGCCTTCCATGCAGTGCGCAACTTGGCGCGAATTGCTCGCGGCACTGCCGTTCTGCGCTGGACACAGGAAGGCTTTCAACGCACGGCTGCCGCTTCGGGCAGCGGCGATACGCCGCGTAATTTACTCGGCTTCAAGGATGGAACGGCCAACCCCGATACGAAGGACGCGAAGCTGATGAATCAGGTTGTCTGGGTGCAGCCTTCGGATGAACAGGGGTGGATGCGAGGCGGCAGTTATATGGTAGTGCGGCGCATCCGGATACGGGTCGAGGTGTGGGACCGTACGCATTTGAACGAGCAAGAGGCGACGTTCGGCCGTCATCGCGATAGCGGTGCGCCCTTAGGGGCGAAGAGTGAATTCGATCCGGTGCAGCTTGACGCGAAGACGGCTGCCGGCGACCCGGTGATCCCGGTCAACGCTCACGTGCGGATTGCGCGCGGAGACGGCTCAATGCAAATCTTGCGGCGCTCCTACTCGTATTCAAGCGGAATAGATAGGCAGACCGGACAGTTGGATGCCGGACTTCTGTTTATTAGCTATTAGAGGGATATTTTCAAACAATTTGTTCCGATGCAGCAGCGACTGGCAAAGATGGACGCCCTGAACGAATACATATCGCATGTGGGAAGCGCGGTATTTGCCTGTTTCCCGGGCGTGCAGCCGGGCGGTTATATCGGTGATGGGTTATTTTAGTGGAGAAAAGACATTCGAGGTGATCCGTATGAGCAATAATCGATTGGCCGGCGGCTGCAGCAAATGGGGAGCTGTGCTTGCGGTTCTCCTTCTGCTGACGGGGCTGTATGGATCCAGGGGAGCACAGGCAGCAGAGGCGAGCCCCGAGCGGCTGTTGCCGCTTGTAGGGGGAGCGCTGGTCGAAGCGGGCGAGCGCCACTGGCCGAGAACGAACGAGGAGCTGGAGCTGTTCGACACCGAGTGGAAGGCGCTGCAAGCGCCGGGCTCGGATTTGGCCGGACAGGTCGCGAGCGCTTTGACAGCGGCGAAGACGGCGCTGGCCGAAGCGGAAATCAAGCCGGATGCCGCCTATCAAGCGGTATCGCAGCTTGCGAAGGCGACGGGCGATTACGTCGCTGCCTACGAGAAGCAGCAGCATCCGGATGCAGGCAAGCAGGCGGCAGCGTCTTTGCTGCCGATGCTGAAGCAAATATCGGCTGAAATCGGGCAAAACCAATGGACAAAGGCAAATGCGGACTACAAACAGTTCGTCAATCATTGGTTTAAAGTCGAAGCCGCGATCCGTTCCGATAACACAAGCGTGTACGGCAGCATTGAAACGAAAGTCAGCCTGACGCGTATCGCGCTGCAGGCCGAACCGCCGAGAGCGGAAGCGGCGAAGAACGGCGTCGCCGACTTGATCAAGCTCGTCGACGATTACGCTCAGGGCAAATCGGTCCAGGCGCAGGCGTCGGGCGGCGGGCAAAGCGTTGCGGGTGCGCTCGCACTGCTGCAGAACATTCAGCGCGAGCTGCGTGACGGCAGCGTGTCAACGGCGACGGACGACTTGCAAAGCTTTATTGGACTATGGCCTGCGGTGGAAGGCAGCGTGCAAACCCGCTCCCCGGAGACGTATACGCGTATTGAAACGTTAATGACGCAATCCGCCAGCTTGCTGTTGTCGGAACCTCCGAGAACGGCAGAAGCCGAAAGTCTCTTGATCGAGATGGAGCAGGCGTTGGCGCCTTATACGGCCAACGCGGCTTATTCGGCTTCGGACGCGGCCTTAATCCTGCTCCGCGAAGGGGTGGAGGCGCTGCTCGTGCTGACAGCATTGCTCGCATTCGTGCACCGGACGGGGAACGCCTCCAAGCAGAAGTGGATTTGGAGCGGGGCCGTCGCGGGTTTGGTTGTGAGCGGCGCTCTTGCCTTGGTGTTGACGCTTGCGTTCGCCAGCGCGGAGGCAGGCAGCACCCGGGAGATGCTGGAGGGCGTGACGGGCCTTGTATCTGTCGTCCTGATGTTTACGGTTGGCGCCTGGCTGCACAGCAAATCGCAGACTGAATCGTGGAACCGGTTCATCCGCGACAAAATCGGCATTGCGCTGGCGAGCGGCAACTTGTGGTCGCTGTTCTATATTGCTGCTCTGTCTATTTTGCGCGAAGGGGCGGAGACAACGATCTTCTACATCGGGATGGCGCCTTCCATCGAGCCTCTACAGCTGCTGCTCGGCATCGGCGCTGCAGCTTTGCTTCTGATCGTACTCGGTGTGCTGCTGGTCAAAGGGATCGTGCGTCTGCCGGTCCGACCGTTTTTCTTAACGGCGACGCTGCTTATTTACTATCTGGTCGTTAAGTTTCTCGGCGAGAGCATTCACTCGCTGCAGGTGGCCGGGCGAGTACCCGCTCATGTGCCCGGTTACTTGCCGACCTTCCCGGGGCTTGGCGTCTATCCGACATGGGAGACCTTGGCTCCGCAGCTGCTCGTATTGCTGTTCATCGTGATCCAGCTGGTGAGGTTCGAACGCAAGCGCAAAGCCGGCACGACCGGCCTGGAGTCCAGGCCGGCGTAACGAAGGCAGCCATTCCTTCAAGGAACGGCTGCCTTCGTTTGATCCCCTTATCACCAAGAGACGTTTGCTGGACAGAACAAAATGTAATCATGGCTATTTACGCTGTCAGCGTTTTCATGGTATATTGTAATGGATAAGCAGGACACAGAATGTTCACAAAATCAGCCGAGTAGAAATCCGTTCACACGGGACAGCGATCCTGTTACCGATTAACGGTTCACACCAATTGAACAGTGTGCCGTTGGCGCTTGGTAGAATTTCTGCTTAAGGCTAACCGCCGCATTCGGTTTACTTCGGGCTTCCCGTGTAAAGCGATTCGCGGCTTTTTTATTTGATACAAAAGGGAGGAATGGATTTATGGAAAAAACGAAAAACCGGTGGCTGATCGCTGCCGCAGCGGTCGGCATCCACATCTCGATCGGCTCGGTGTACGCTTGGAGTGTGTTTACGAAGCCGCTCATCAATGAATTCGGGTGGAGTATTAAACAGGTTACTTTCACGTTCAGCTTGGCTATCTTATTTCTTGGCTTGTCTGCGGCGTTTCTGGGTCATTTTGTCGAGAAGCACGGTCCCCGAAAGGCAGGGCTGCTGGCTACCGTTTTCTTCGGGATCGGCATTGCCGGGTCCGGCCTTGCCGTGAACTTATCGTCGTTGCCGTTGTTATATTTATTCTACGGCGTTTTCGGAGGCATTGGTCTGGGCGTCGGTTACATCACGCCGGTCTCTTCCTTGGTCAAATGGTTCCCGGACAGAAGGGGCCTCGCCACCGGACTTGCGATTATGGGTTTTGGTTTTGCGTCGTTGATCAGCAGTCCGGTCATGGCTCGTCTGATCGACTCGGTTGGCATAGCCAACACCTTTTACATCTTGGGCGCCGTCTATTTCATTCTGATGGGCGGCTCCTCGCTCTATCTTTCTCCGCCGCCTGCCGGTTGGATGCCGGAACAATTTAAGGCTGCGATCGAGTCCGGCAGGAAGAAGATAAAGGTCGATCTCTCACAGCTTACAGCCAACGAAGCGGTAAAGACGGCGCGCTTCTGGATGCTTTGGTTGATGCTGTTTATCAATGTCACCTGCGGTATCGCCATCATCTCCGTGGCTTCTCCAATGGCACAGGAAATTGCCAAAATGGCACCGCTCGCAGCGGCCTCCATGGTCGGGCTGATGGGCTTGTTTAACGGATTGGGACGGATCGGGTGGGCGTCGTTCTCCGATTATATCGGCAGACCCAATACATACACAGCGTTTTTCGTCATTCAGATCGGAGCTTACTTATTGCTCCCCGCCGTTTCCAACGCCTGGCTGTTTCAAATTTTGATCTTTTTGATTCTTACATGTTACGGCGGCGGCTTTGCATCCATACCGGCCTATATCGGCGACCTGTTCGGCACCAAACAGCTCGGGGCGATACATGGTTATATTTTGACCGCATGGGCGGCGGCAGGGCTGGCCGGACCTATTATCGCGGCCTGGGTGCGCACCGCGACGAACAGCTATATCGGCACACTGTATATTTTTGCGGGACTGTTTGCCATTGCGCTCGTGGTTTCGCTGCTGATCCGGATCGAGATCAGGAAGCTTCAGTCGGTTAATCCGAGCGTTGCTACCGAACCGGCAAGATAACCTCCAGGCTACAGGGAGGACCCCCGGGCACTAACACGGCGTTAGTGCCTTTTTTGGTGCGCCTCACAGTCGCACAATCTAGGTGGTTCAAATCCACTCGGTAACTTTACCCTTTAAAGTGCCGTAGCCGAAGCAGAGGTCCTACCTCCGGAAGGAGAAGGACTGGCAGGGTGTCTCTCGCGAGGGAGAATCTGAAGGGCCTACAGGCAAAGTCCAGCCCGGAATGCGGTGAACCAGAGGTGGCGGCGATGTTGGGTGACCCGCCCAGAAAACGGGGAAACCTGTGCGAATGCGCATATCTTGCAGGAAAGCACGAAAGGGATATGACCTGCAAGGCTCATCGACGTGATTAGGGTCAGGATGGATGGAACAGAATGTGCAGATGACCGAGGGAAGTCTCGTAGTCTCCTTGACGCAAACGCGGGCAAGGTAGGGGAGGTATAACCCAAAGGGGAAAGCCAAGCCGACGGGCTGCGAGATGGCGGATCGTTCCATAGTAGCGAGTAAGTCCGAGCCGATGAAAGCTGGTAACAGACTGGAGGGGAAAACTCGGATGAGTATGCGCGGATTTTTTTTTGAAGCGGTTGTAAGCTTTGAAAACTGCGAGTCGCATAACCTGCTTCCACTTCAAAAGAGGGAAGACAGAGGCAAAGGGAACGTGCTTCGTCAAAGTCTGTGAGTTCGAGTGAATGGAGATCGTAAGCGCCTTAAACAGAAGGGCAGTGCCAAGAGGGTGCGTCCCGCCGATGGCGAAAGAACGTCAAAGGACATAGGACTGCTGGCGACCTGAGTACGCACTGCGAGGTTGAAGCGATTGGCGAAAGCCTAATACGCAGCCGCGAAGGGCTGAACAAGCAAGGAATCGATCTTTGTAGCAAGGACAAGATCAGCTTGGTGAGTAGCGGTAAAGGTGGTGAAACACCAATGAAACCGAAACGAAGATACTACTCCTTGATCGACAAAGTATACCAAATGGACAATCTGTACGAAGCGTGGCTATCGGTCAAGAAGAACCAAGGAAGCGGCGGAATCGATGGAGTAAGCATCGAAATGTTCGAGAAGAATGTGGGTATGAACCTACGGGAGCTCCAAAGGTTGCTACAACAAGGGCGTTATGAGCCCGACCCTGTTCTGCGACATTACATTGAGAAGGACAACGGGAAGCAAAGACCGCTCGGTATTCCCACCATTCGAGATCGCGTATGCCAACAGGCGGTACGCCAAATCATAGAGCCGATCTTCGAGCAGGACTTCTACTACTACAGCTTTGGCTTTAGACCTGGATATTCCGCGCACCAAGCGATTCATACGATTCGGCGAGCAAAACGCGGCGGATACGACTATGTGGTAGACCTCGACATCATGTCCTTTTTCGATGAAATACCGCATGACATGCTGGTGGAAAAGGTACGTGAACGAATAACTGACGGGAAAGTGCTGACGCTCATTCGCGGATGGCTTACCGCGGGAGTCATGGAAGATGGCCAGTTCCATGAAACGGAAGTCGGGTCCCCGCAAGGTGGTGCCATCAGTCCGCTGCTTGCGAATTTGTACTTGAATCATTTCGACTGGGGAATGAAGGAGAGAGGCTTTGCCGTGGTCAGATATGCGGATGATGCCGTCATTCTTTGCAAGACAATGGAACAGGCAGAAGAAGCCTATAGAGCGGCGAGGACGATACTGGAAGAAGAACTGCGGCTGCGGATGCATCCGGAGAAAACGAAAGTGGTGCATTTCGACGAAGGGTTCCGCTTCTTGGGGTTCGACTTCTGGAAGAATTATCTCATCTTGCCGGACGCCAAAGTAAAGAAGTACAAAGATAAAGTCCGCAAGATCACCCGTAGGCAGCAAGGGAACAACCTTGAGGAAATGATCAAGAAGCTGAATGAAGTGTCGCGAGGATTTGGAAATTACTTTGGGATTGGGAACGTAAAGAGCAAGTTTCAGCGGCTAGACGAATGGTCACGCATGAGAGTACGAGCTTTCATGCGGAAAAAGAAGTCTACGGTTTCAAACAGGCTTATCCCGAACAAAGCGTTGGAAGAAGCTGGCATGGTATTTCTAACAAACCTACTCACCACACGTTTCTAATTCAGGTGTGAAATATGCAGCCCGGTGACGGGTGAAGACGACTCGCTCCTGAAGATGGGGAACTGACGAAGGAAAGCCGTGTGCGGGAAATCCGCATGCACGGTTTGACGGGGAGTCCGGGGAAGTAATTCCCCGTCTTACCCTACTCCCTGAAATGGAATAATGGAGTATCAGGGACCTAATCGGAGACCTGAAGCGAAGAGGAATGAACCAGTTGGGGTTGAACCGGAATAGCCCTGGGCCTTGATAATTGTTGACATTCACGAAAAGCATCATGTTCGCAACCAAGACATTGAGCGTGATTAAGTTTGGTTAAGGCAAAGCTAATGGCATTGCCTGTTTGGTCAAAAAAGTGATCTTGCCCGATGATTTCGTCCAAGCCTGTTTTTTTCAGCAGTTGGCGCGGTTGGTCCTGGATTTCAGAAATGATCACGACGCCGCCGTGCTTCTTTAAGTGTTTGGCTATACTTGCTAAATGGGCTTCTCCGGTTGCGTCCATATATGGAACATGGCTCATTTTCAATAGGAGCACTTTAGGTTTGTTATGAATCTCGTCCATGATGGACTTTTCAAAACGATTGGCAACCCCGAAGAATAAAGCTCCCTCTACGGTGTAAATGCTGATTTGCGGGCAATTACGCTGCTCGTGGATGATGTGAGCGGATACTTTTTTGTTGTTGTCGGAAGGGTCGGGCAGTACCTTGGTCGTACTAAGGAGAACGCTCATATGCTTCACAAAGATTATGCCTGATAATACTAATCCCACTTCAACCGCGGTCGTCAGGTCTGTAAAGACAGTAAGAAGAAATGTACTTACCAAAACGAAAGATTCCGCAGTTCGGGTTTTCAGGATGTGGGCAAACTCTTTACGTTCGCTCATATTCCAAGCGACAACCATTAAGATCGGAGCCATACTGGCAAGAGGGATATTCGAAGCGTATGGAGCAAATAGGAACAAGACTAAAAAGACGACAATACCGTGAATGACCCCGGAGAGGGGAGACGCCGCGCCGCTTTTTATATTCGTTGCCGTTCTGGCTATAGCCCCGGTGGCAGGAATCCCCCCGAACAACGGAGTGATCATATTGGCGATGCCTTGACCGATCAGTTCACGGTTGCTGTTATGTCGAGTGCCTGTCATTCCGTCAGCAACTATGGCTGAAAGCAAGGATTCGATGCCGCCTAACATGGCAATGACTAGAGCTGGTTTTATTAAATACATCATATGTTCAATGGAAAGCGAAGGCATGCGAATGGCGGGGATGCTGTTTGGAATTGCGCCGTAGGTCGAACCAATCGTTGCAACCTTGTCAGGATACAACAAAGAAGCGACAACAGTCGAAATCAATAACCCGACTAAGGATCCGGGAACTTTCGGGAACAGTCTTGGTGTTAGGATGATAAACACGAGACATATCAGCGCTGTTCCTACACTGTAACTATTGGTTGACGCCATGTGTATACCTAATTCCTTCATGTTGGCCATGAAATTCTCGTGCTTTTCAAGCTGGTGCAAACCAAGGAAACTGGCAATTTGACCTGTAAATATAGTAACGGCGATGCCAGAGGTAAAGCCGATAATAACGGGGCGCGGAATAAATTTCATCACTTTACCAAGTTTGAACAGACCCATGATTACCAGAAGGACCCCAGCCATAAAACCGGCGATAAGCAAGTTTTCGTATCCATACTGCATCACGATGGCAAACAGAATAGGAATGAAAGCTCCAGTCGGACCGCCAATTTGAAAGGTTGACCCGCCCAATAAGGATATGATGATTCCAGCAACAATCGTTGTGTATAACCCGTATTCAGGCTTGACACCTGAAGCAATGGCAAACGCCATTCCTAATGGAATGGCGATAATACCTACAATCAACCCCGAAATGAAGTCCTTCTGAAAGCTTTCTCTGTTATAGCCCTGAAATCTGCCGGTAAACGAAAATTTCATATCCAGCATCGCCTTTCTGAATATTTGAATATTTGAATATATACAAACATATAAGGAAAACGTTTAATTGTCAATTTCGGATTCCGTAGAAATGTTCAAAAAAAAGGAGAAAATCGAGTATAACAACTCCAATTCCTCCTTATGAAGAAGCGATTTAATTGTTTTTAATGTTTTCCAGCATGGAAATGGCATTCACAAGGTGATTGTCAAAAATTTGTTTCGCAACCAGCAGCAAGTCCTTAATTAAAGGATCGGTTAAAGAATAAATAACAGAGGTTCCATCCTTAATCCCATAGACCACGTTCTTATTTCTTAGTACGGCTAACTGTTGGGAAACCGCAGACCCTTCGCTTCCCAAAATCGTTTGAATCTCATTCACGTTCTTATCGCCCTCGGCTAAAACTTCAAGAATTTTAATACGCAAGGGGTGGGCTAACGCCTTGAAAAAGTCGGCTTTAAAATCTTGTATTTCTTGATACATAACGTTCTCTCCTACATGATCGGAAATTTGAATATACAGATATCATATCACAAACCGGCAATCGTTGAATAAAGTTTCAGAGAATGGGGGCATCCGGGCAGCAGCGAATATATCCCCGGAGCCGGAGGGACTTCATGAGGCCGCTAATCAATGCCCGTGATTTGTTTTTATCATAACATTTGATTTGAAATAAAGCGTTTTTCTTTTTCCATCAAAAAAAATGACGAATGTATATCAATCTGTTGAACATGGATGGTGATATGGGCTCATCATTGGATGGGTTCTTCCAGCGAAATGGATGGTCATAATTAGTGACCTTTTGGATGGTTCGTTTTATCGCTTTTTCTTTTATTATAGTTGTTAAGTTGGAATTCCTTTCTCGTTTGGTTTTGAAGTACATTCATAGGGTTAGGGGGATGATAAGATGGCTTATGAAACCGTTTGGGCAGAAGATCCATCGAAGCTTAACAAAATCGAAATGATGAAGCTCGAAAAGGACGGTCTGGATGTTATTCGTACCATTATTGAAAGGTATGCGAAGTAAGGATATGAATCCATACCTGAAGATGAGTTGAACCGGTTCAAATGGGCCGGCGTGTATGAGCAGAAGCCGAGGGATGGCCATTTCATGATGCGCATTCGAATTCCTTCGGGCATGCTCACTGCCAGGCAAGCGCGGACACTTGCAGGTATTTCACTCGATTATGGCCGTAATCTGTTGGACGTGACGACGCGGCAATCTTTTGGTAGAACACTTGCCCGACATCTTTAATCGGCTTGAAGAAGTTGGCTTGTACTCCTATGAGGCTTGCGGCGATTGCCCGAGGGCCATTGTCGGTAATCCATTAGCGGGCATTGACCCGGATGAAATGATGGATACGTCCGAAATTGTACAGCAGGTCAATGATTTTTTTTGTTCTAAACCGCGATTTTTCAAATCTGCCTCGGAAGTATAAAATATCGATTTCGGCAAACCGTTACAACAATGCCCATGCGGAAATTCAGGATTTGGCTTTTACCCCGGCTACGAAAGTGATGGATGGAGAGACCGTCATCGGTTTTCATGTCCAAGTGGGCGGCGTGCTATCGGCTAAACCATTTCTCGCCAAACCGTTGAATATTTTTGTGCGTCCGGAAGAGGTACTGAAGGTCTCCATCGCTGTGACGACCATCTTTAGCGATTATGGGTTTAGAGAAAAACGGCATCATGCCCGGATGAAACTCCTTGTAGCCGACTGGGGACCCGAGAAGTTTCAGGCCAAGCTGGAGGAGCTGGTCGGTCGCTGCCCGAGCGTGGAGAAGACCAGACTATCGGATGGCACGCAGCTTATTTTCACGGTGTGCATCCGCATCGTACGGGTCAGGAAACTTTTCATCAATTTTTCAAGCGTGTGGGCATTCAACAATTTCAACAACGATTCGATGAGGCAATAGCTCGTCCAGCAAAAAGTTTGATTTCATAACATCAGTGTCGCTGCTTAAGAGAGGAGTATCCGGAATGACTGGAGGGTTGGAGGGAAAACGCATTGTCATTGCGGGGTCCCGAAAAATAAGTGAACTGAGCACCATTATTGAAAAGCAAGGAGGCATCCCCGTTGTTCGTTCACAGCAAGGGACCTTGTTCCTTGCAGAAAGCGAGGTAGAGCGCGATCTCCTTCGTGTAGTGGAAAGTGGATCGGACTGGATGATGTTCACAACGGGAACCGGGCTTGAAGCTTTGTTCAATCAGGCGGAACGAATCGGTATTCGCTCCGCTTTTCTCGAAATTGTGAAACAGTCCAAAGTAGCGGCAAGAGGGTATAAAACCTATGCCCTGTTGAAAAAAATGGGAATTCAACCCGTTGCCGTTGATGATGACGGAACGACACAAGGACTTATTAAAGCGCTTGAAACTTATGAATTTACGGGTCAAGGCGTAACTATTCAGCTGCATGGCGAGCCTATGCCATCGTTAGTGAACTTTCTGGAGAACAAAGGAGCCGTTGTCAGGACCCTGTTACCTTATAAACATATGGCTCCGGATGATACCGTGTCGCGCCAATTGTGCCAAGAACTGGCCGATGGTTCCGTGGATGCGGTCTGTTTCACGACGGCGGTTCAAGTCCGGTATTTTTTTCAATTTGTCAAAAGCAACGGGTATTATCCGGCTATTCATGAAAGCTTCAAAAAGAAGGTGCTGGCGGCAGCGGTTGGCAAAGTGACGGCTGAAGCTTTGAAAGAGGAAGGGGTCGAGCGTGTATTAGCCCCTGAAAGCGAGCGGATGGGCGCGATGATTATCGAGCTCGCTCATTATTATCAGAATAAATCTACAGTAAAAACCCACCGATAAAGCTGAGCGGTGGGTTTTTGTGTCTTAATGTGGCAGAAGCCGCCATGAGATCCTACTTGATTTCAAAGTATTTGCTGATTTCATCCAGGAGCAGGTTGGCCGCTTTGTAGCCGCCCGCCAGATTCCAGACCACTTCATTCACTTTATGGGCGTTGTTCGTTTTGGCCACTTTCAAGTTTTTGAATAACGGATCCGTCATCCATTCCTCAGCTATCTTGGCGGCATCGTTCTTGCCCGGGGTTTCGTTCAGGAAGTAGAACAGCACATCGCCATCCATATCCGGGATACGTTCCTTGGTCAGCTTCTCGACGAACTGGTCCTTATCCTGGGAAGCGGGACGGGCAATGCCTAATTGATTAAACAGCACGCCGCTGAACGTCTGCTTCTGATAAATCCGCACATCGCCGGCGGAAAAGCGTACGACGGATACTTGGGTTGCCGCTTTAGCGCCCAGCTTGGCCTTCACATCAGAGACGCGCTTATCGAATGCTGCCAGCGCCTTTTCCCCTTCTTCCTTCTTGTTCACCGCTTCGGCGTACAGCTTGAAATTGATTTTCCAGTCGCCTGCCAAGTCTTGTGCGAAGACGGTCGGAGCGAGTTTTTTCAGTTGTTCGTAAATTTTCTCGTGCCTTACTTTATTGCCGATAATCAGGTCCGGCTTTAGACCGGCGATCAGCTCGATGTTAGGCTGCGTTTCTTCCCCCAGCACCGTAACGCCCTGCATTTCCGCTTTGATATGATCGTACCACGGGTCTCCAACCCAGGATTGGACGGCGCCGACCGGCTTCACGCCTACGGTAAGGAGAGCTTCCGTTCCTTCATTGGTCAAAATGACGACGCGCTTCGGCGTACCCTGTATCGTTTCTTCGCCCATTGCATGCTTAATGGTTCTTGCGGCTTCGCTTTTGGGTGGAGCGGACTCCGTCGCAGCCTGTTGGGATGCGGCGGGGGGCGTTTCCTTCGCTGCGCTGCCGCAGCCGACCGCCGTTAAGAACAGAACAGTTATAAGGATGAACAGCAAGGGAATGCGGTTGAGTCGAACAATCGAAAGCATGATTTCGTCTCTCCTTAATGATTTAGTTTCGCTGCGTACGCAGACTGATAATGGGAATCATTATCATTGCCAATATAAGGGATTAGACTTTGGATGTCAACCACTAATTGATAATGAGAATCAAAATCATTGACAAGGGGGTAGCCCGCCCATACAATGAAAATGTCATTTTTTTAGTAAAATTGCACCTTGTGGAGGGATGAACTTGTATGGCTCATTCGATGAGCAGTCGCATGATGAAGCTGTTCGGATTGGCGGCGGGAGTGCTCTTGTTGCTCGGCTGTACACTCTCTAGCGTTCTGTTCGGCCTTCAACAGTTTGGACTGAGCGAAGTCTGGCAGGCTTATGTACATTTTAACGGCTCCAATGAGCACGTCATTATTACGAATACGCGAGTTCCCCGGGCATTGATCGGAGCTGTGGTAGGCGCGAGCCTGGCCATTGCCGGAGCCTTGATGCAAGTACTGACGAAAAATCCGCTCGCCTCTCCCTCCGTATTCGGGATCAATGCAGGGGCCGTACTGTTCCTTGTGCTCAGCATTTCGGTCCTCGGTTCGGGGCTTACCCTGGGAAGCATGATCTGGGTCGCGTTTGCGGGGGCGGCGCTCACCGCGATGTTCGTGTTTCTGCTGGGCTCGCAGGGCAGGGGAGGCTTCGATCCGGTCAAGCTGACGTTGGCGGGTGCTTCCGTCGCTGCTTTAGCTTCTTCAGTTACAGCAGGCGTCATCCTGATCGACAAGCAGTCGCTTGATCAAGCGCTGTTCTGGATGATCGGCTCTGTTGCGGACCGGGAGTTGAAGCATCTCGCGGTCGTTCTTCCGTATGTTGCTGCTGGCTGGGTGCTGTCGATGATTTTATCCGGGTCGCTGAATGTCGTGGCCTTGGGAGACGATGTAGCGAAGGGATTGGGCCAACGAATTGTGCTGATCCGTACGACGTCCGCCATTGCTATTGTATTGCTGGCCGGTGGCTCCGTTGCCGTAGCAGGTCCGATCGCCTTTGTCGGGCTTATTGTGCCGCATCTGTGCCGTTATTTGGTGGGGAACGACCACCGGTGGCTCCTGCCCTATTGCGCGATCACAGGCGCGGTACTGCTTGTTGCGGCAGATCTCGCCTCCCGCTTTATCATCATGCCGAAGGAAGTCCCCGTAGGTGTCGCAACGGCCCTTCTGGGGGTTCCGTTCCTGATTTATGTGGCAAGAAGGAGGGCCCATGCTTAAATCCGGAAAACGAAAGGGGCTCCTTACCGCCCTCGTGCTTTGCCTGGTTTTACTCGTCCTGTCCTTGGTCAGTTTGTCGATGGGCAGTGTCCGTATTCCGTTTACCGAAGTGATTATGGCGGTCATCGGGCATAACGGCGAAAGCAGCGGGGTGGTCGTCGTGGAGTTTCGGCTGCCGAGGGTTGTCGCCGCTATATTAATCGGCGCCGCCATGGCGGTTTCGGGCGCATTGCTTCAGGGGGTCATCCGCAACCCGCTGGCCGCTCCGGATTTGTTGGGCGTAACCGGAGGAGCATCTGTTGCCGTTGTGGCGTTCATGACCTTGTCCGCAGGCGCCTACAGCATCCACTGGGTTCCCGTCATCGCAATTGTGGGGGCGTTCGCTGCAGCTGCATTAAACTACATGCTGGCATGGAAGAAGGGGGTCTCCCCATTTCGGCTGGTGCTGATCGGTATCGGTATATCGACCGCAATTGGCGCGCTGACGACGTTCATACTGATAAGCGGCCCCGCTTATCTGGCCTCCCAGGTGCTGAACTGGATAACCGGCAGTATATACGGAACAAACTGGAAATATATAGCTGCACTATTCCCGTGGGTTGCCGTGTTCCTGCCGCTTGCCTTCCTCTTCGCCAAAGAGCTGAATGTTCAATCGCTGGGGGAGGACGTTGCCGTCGGTCTTGGAAGCCGGCTTCAGCTTAACCGCTTTATGCTTCTTGCTATTAGCGTCTCCCTGGCCGGGGCTGCTGTCGGCGTAGCGGGGACGATTTCGTTTATCGGTCTGCTTGCGCCGCACATGGCCAGAAAGCTCACTGGCAATTCCTATAAAATTTTGCTTCCGATTTCCGCGCTTCTTGGAGCAATCATCGTACTGTTAGCGGATCTGGCGGGGAGAATGCTTTTCCAGCCGCTGGATATCCCTGCGGGCGTATTTACGGCGGGGATCGGCGCACCGTTTTTCATGTATCTTTTGTATAAACGCAGATAAACCGACAGTCCGTTCCGAAGAGGGGACCCATCCGCAGGGAAGGGTTCCTTTGTTTGCGTTCGGGCCAAAAAGTAGGTTTGACGGATCAAGTTAGAGGGACAAAATAACTATTGCACTGATAATGATTATCATTTACAATTAGCAACTATGGCGGTGTAAAATATTACCAATGCCTCGACAGTTAAGAACAGGCAGGTTAGAGACAATTCCCCAAAGGAGGAAAGTTTATATGACGAAGGGCAATGCGATATATCTTGAAAGCCAGCAGCGACGCGAATCTAATGCCCGTACGTATCCGCGCAAGCTTCCCATAGCCATTATTGAAGCCAGAGGAGTGCAGGTGAAAGATGCGGACGGCCGGATGTATTACGATTGTCTTGCCGGAGCGGGAACGCTTGCCTTAGGCCACAACCACCCCGTGGTGGTCGAGGCCATGAAGGATGTTTTAAACTCCGGTATGCCTCTGCTTACGCTTGATCTGACAACGCCGGTCAAGGAGCGATTCGTCGATGAGCTCTTCGAAGCCTTGCCATCGGAATTTGCGGGTAAAGCCCGTATTCAGTTCTGCGGCCCATCGGGAGCAGATGCCGTTGAAGCGGCCGTGAAGCTGGTCAAGACGGCAACGGGAAGAAGCGTCATGATGTCCTTTCACGGGGGATACCACGGTATGACGGGCGGCGCGCTTAGTTTGACGGGGAATTTGCAGCCTAAGCGCCAGGTAGGTACGTTGATGCCGGGCGCACACTTCCTGCCTTATCCCTATGATTACCGCTGCCCCTTTGGAATCGGCGGGGAGGAAGGGCATCAAGTCGGAAGCCGCTATATCGAGCATTTGCTCGACGATCCGGAGAGCGGTGTGCTGCCGCCCGCCGGCATGATTATGGAGTTAGTTCAGGGAGAGGGAGGGGTCATTCCCGCGCCCGATGCCTGGGCTCGGGAGATTCGGCGAATAACGGGCGAAAGGGAGATTCCGCTCATCATTGACGAGGTGCAGACGGGGATCGGCCGAACAGGCCGCATGTTTGCTATCGAGCATGCGGGCATTCAGCCCGATGTGATCGTTATTTCCAAAGCCGTGGGCGGAAGTCTTCCGCTGTCCGTGATCGTATACCGGGAGGAGCTTGACCGATGGGAGCCGGGAGCGCATGCGGGTACGTTCCGCGGAAATCAATTGGCGATGGCAGCAGGTACAGCGTCGCTGCGGTTTATCCGCGAAGAACGGCTGGTCGAGCATGCGGCCCGTGTCGGTCAGCGCCTCGTCAAGCACTTGGAGCAAACCCGTTCTGCCGTAAATTGCATTGGGCAAGTGAGGGGCAGAGGGCTGATGATCGGCGCGGAGATCATCGATCATGAACGCGCTTCGGACAGGCTTGGAAGCTATCCCGCCTACAGTGAGCTGGCTCGCGAAATTCAACGGCAATGTTTGAAACGAGGCCTCATTCTGGAGCTCGGCGGACGACATGGCAGCGTAGTTCGTTTCCTGCCTCCGTTAATCGTAACGGAAGAAGAAATCGATCGAATCGCGGAAATTTTCCATGAGGCTGTTCTGGCGGCGGAACGCCATAACCGCATTCCCCAGGGGGTCTTCAGGTGAACGGTACCTTCGCAACGGATTTTTTGAATCACAGCGAGGAAAGCCAGGTGCTCTTCCGCAAGCATATGAATACGGCTTTGGGCGTGTTAATTCGCGATTTTGCAAGTGCCAAGCATCCCTACAGCGGAGCTCTGCCTGATCAATTGGCGGCTTCCTTACGGCAGCGGCCGGTTTGTCCCGAGCAGGGCATCGGTATGGCGGAGCTGCTGGATTTCATAGGTGAGGCTGTACTGAAACATTCAGCGGTAGTGACCCACCCGGCTTGTATGGCTCACCTTCACTGTCCGCCCCTGCAGGCTTCATTGGTTGCGGAGGCGCTGCTTTCCGCGGTGAATCCTTCCATGGATTCGTGGGATCAAAGTATGTCGGCCACGATGCTGGAGCAAGAGGTCATCGGCTGGTTGTGCGGGTTGTTCGGATTCGCAGGCAGAGGCAGCGACGGCGTGTTCACCAGCGGGGGAACGCAGTCCAATTTCATGGGATTACTGCTTGCCAGAGACCATTATTGCTGCATGCGCTGGAACTGGAATGTGCAGCAGCGGGGATTGCCTCCACAGGCTGACCGCCTCCGGGTGCTGTGCTCGGAAGAGGCCCATTTTACAGTCAAGCAATCGGCGGCTTTATTAGGTCTGGGACAACAATCCGTCATCACGGTGCCCGTGGATTCGAAGGGCCGAATGCACAGCGATCTTCTGGAAAGCACAATCGCCCGTTTGCGCGAAGACGAACTGCTTCCCTTCGTACTCGTAGCTACAGCCGGGACCACTGATTTCGGCAGTATCGATCCGCTTCCGGAATTGGGAGAAGCGGCTCGAAGGCATGGTCTATGGCTCCATACCGATGCGGCATACGGCGGCGCGCTCGCTTTGAGCGATCAACACGCCTGCCTGCTTAAGGGGATCGCTTTGTCTGATTCGATTACCGTTGATTTTCACAAACTGTTTTATCAACCGATCAGCTGCGGAGCTTTTTTGCTTCGGGATCGATTGCATTACCGTTATTTGAGGCTTAATGCCGACTACTTAAACCCGGAAGCGGATGATCAGGCGGGAGTGCCTAATCTTGTAGGCAAGTCGGTCCAGACAACGCGCAGGTTTGACGCGCTCAAGCTGTACATGTCGCTGCAGCATGTCGGCCGCGAGCGGTTTGCCGCGATGATCGATCATACCCTGAAGCTGGCGGAGGAAACCGCAGAGCAGATTCGACAGGAGGACGCGCTGGAACTGATAGCAGAGCCGACATTGAACGCTGTTGTTTTCCGGTATGTACCTTCAGTTGGAGCGGAAGACGGCGCTGGCTGGACGGATGAGTTGAACTGCCGGATTCGGGATCGGCTGCTTGAAGGCGGCATAGCGGTTGTCGCCCGGACGAAGGCGAAGGGGAAGGCTTGCTTAAAATTTACGCTGTTGAATCCGTTAGCGACGCTGCAGCATACGGCCGGAATATTGAGGCATGTCATACGCATCGGCAAGGAATTGGAATGTCAATATGCTGCGGAGCTGCTTGCTCGGAAAGGAGTGTTGTCACATGATCGGGGAACGGCCGCTGGAACTTACGGAAGTTTTATGGGAAGAGGGTTGTGAGACGCGTACAATCGCAGCAAGGGCTACGCTGCAAAGCTTGCTTAACAGTTTCCTCAGGGAGACCGGGTTGGGAGATTGGCATGAATCAGACGAGGGTTGGATGCTTCAGCTTCCTCTGGTCAACCAACACGGGACGGTAATCGTCCCGGTGAAGTATAAATCTCCGACCGGAAGGCATCTGCTCCAATTTCCACTTCAATGGAAAGGGAGCGAAGACCTTGGGGCGGTTATGGAGGACGAGCTGGCGATCGCGGAGCGTCTGGTCCGGGAATTGGGACAACGGGTTCAGGTTGACGCGTCCGGGCGAACAGAGGAACTGCTGCAGCGAATCAGGGAAAGCTGTGAACGTATCGAACAGTTTGTTTCCGCCCGTGACGGGGACCGCGAGCAGCTGTACGGCTATGACGGTGATTTTCTTACTGCAGAGCAATCGCTGCTGTTCGGACATCTGCTGCATCCTGCACCGAAGAGCCGCGAGGGTGTTCCCGATAACGCACAGTCGGTGTATTCCCCTGAGCTGAAAGGACAATTTCAGTTGCACTACTTCAGGGCGCACCGATCCATTGTTCGTGAAGACTCGGCGCTTGACCGCATGACGGCGACGGAATGGATTAAATCGGAACTGCGGGATGGTCCGCAGACGGACCTGGATTTTATATCCGCCTATACGGGGCTCGACGACTACACATTGATTCCGCTTCACCCTCTGCAGGCCCGGGATATGCTGCGTAAACCGTCCGTACTGAAGCTGATCGGGGAGGGCTTGCTTCAAGATTTGGGTGCACGGGGACGATTCTATTCGGCGACATCGTCGTTTCGGACCGTGTATCACCCGGAGTCGCCATGGATGGCTAAAGGATCCGTTCCCGTGAAAATTACAAACTCGCTGCGGGTGAATAAATTCAAAGAACTGGAGCGGGGCGTTGAGCTAGCACGGTTGATGAACACGCGAATCGGCGAGGTTTCAAGCCGTTATCCGGCGTTTTCAATCGTGAAGGACCCGGCTTATGTGTCGATTGCTTTGGAAGGGGAGGAGGAATCGGGCTTTGAAGTGGTGCTGCGTGAAAATCCGTTTCAGGGTGATCGGGCGCTTCAAGCGGCGCTAGTCGCTTCACTCATTCAGGATCCGCTGCCCGGTTCCGAATCCCGCCTCAGCCGCATCGTCCGCCGTTTGGCTGAACGGGAGGACCGCACGACGGAAGCCGTCAGTCTGGACTGGTTCCGCCTTTATCTGGAGATGTCGCTGAAGCCGATGCTGTGGCTGTATTTCACGTATGGCATCGCTCTGGAGGCGCATCAGCAAAACAGCGTCGTTCAGCTGCGTGAAGGGTACCCTAACCGCTTCTATTATCGGGATAATCAAGGCTATTATTTCTGCCGTTCCATGTCAGAGCGCTTGAAGCAAGAGCTTCCTGATCTTGGAGTCAAAAGTCAGACGTTCTGCGATGACGCCGTTGCCGATGAGCGGTTTCGTTATTATCTGGTCTTCAACCATTTGTTTGGCTTAATTAACGGCTTCGGCACCGCAGGGCTTGTTGATGAACGTCTGCTGCTTCGCGAGCTGCGATCCGTGCTGGCCGGGTTTCTCCCTATGAACAGGGAGCCGTCCACCTTCCTCCAAAGCTTGTTAGCGGAGGAGAAGCTTCCGTGCAAGGCCAACTTGCTTACCCGGCTGTATGACATGGACGAATTGGTCGGATCGCTCGAAAACCAGTCGGTTTACGTTCTGGTGGATAATCCGCTTGTCTTGGAGGTGCCGGAGGATGTCGGGCGTCTTGATTCGTAATTTAAACCAGCTTTACGAGGATCATCCTCTAGCTACTATCCAGGATCGAACGATCGGTAGAACGATTTCCTTTCGTCCGGTCACGATGGAGCACGATTTGCTGCGGCTGCACGCCTGGCATCAGGAGCCTCATGTCGTTCCCTTTTGGCAGCTCCAAATTCCTCTGGATGCGTACCGCAACCACTTGGAGCGCTTCTTGGCCGACCCGCATCAGACGCTGTGCATCGGTCTGCTGGATGGGGAGCCGATGAGCTATTTCGAATCGTATTGGGCGGCGTCCGACTTGATCGGTCAATATTACGAGGCGGCTCCGGAAGATCAGGGTGTGCATCTGCTCATCGGCCCGCCGAACTATCTCGGGCAAGGTTATGCGCTCCCGCTGCTGCTTGCTCTCGCACGTCTGCAGTTCCTGCACCCGGGGACTATGCGAATCGTCGCCGAACCGGATATTCGGAAT
The DNA here is from genome assembly GCF_055379675.1 of Paenibacillus sp. JCM 9796. NCBI lineage: Bacteria > Bacillati > Bacillota > Bacilli > Caryophanales > Paenibacillaceae > Paenibacillus > Paenibacillus sp. JCM 9796. Next base: position 244,333 of record NZ_AP043723.1, on the reverse strand, counting down.
GCGAAGATGCGGCATATTTTTGAAAAGTGCGGCTTTCGCTTCCAACGGCAAGTGCAGCTTCCGGATAAAACGGCAGCGCTGATGCTTTGCGAGCGTGAGATCTTTGAAGCTTTGGATAGAGAAAGGGGAATGGCTTATGTCGAGGACGGGCGCCGGTCTGAATCATTCAGACGTGCTGGATGTGCTGGGCGTCGGAATCGGTCCGTTTAATCTCGGTTTAGCTGCGCTGCTGGATCGCGTACCGGAGACGAAAGCTGTCTTTCTGGAGCGGAAAGCGCAGTTTGATTGGCACTCCGGCATGATGATCGAGGGCACGACCCTCCAGGTTCCATTCTTTGCGGATTTGGTAACGATGGCTGATCCGACGCATCCGCTCAGCTTTTTGAATTATTTGCATGAGCATGGCAGAATGTACCACTTTTACTTTCGGGAAAAGTTTCATATTTCGCGCCGGGAATACAACCACTACTGCAGGTGGGCGGCAGAGCGGCTGGCCTCTTGCCGTTTCGGCTGCGAGGTGACCGGGATCCGGCTGGAAGAAGCCGGATCAGACGCCCGGTTTGTGGTGGAGGTGCGAGAGCTTGGCACTCCGCGCATGTTAAGCTATCTTGCCAGTAATCTGGTTATAGGCGTAGGGAGCCGTCCTCAAATGCCGGCTCGCTTCCGATCGCTGTGCGGTCCGCATGTATTTCACTCGGCGGATTATTTAACGCATCGGGAGCGCTGCCTTCAAGCCCGTTCGATTACGGTGGTCGGTTCCGGGCAGAGCGCAGCGGAGATTACGCTTGATCTGCTAAGCGGGCAGCGGGAATACGGGTATCGGCTGGACTGGTTTACGCGGTCGGCGGGATTTTTCCCGATGGAATATTCCAAGCTCGGACTAGAGCATTTTTCCCCTGATTATACGCGGTACTTCTACGGGCTTGCACCCGAGCGCAAGGATGCTGTCCGAGCAGGACAAAGCCTGCTGTACAAAGGGATCAGCGCCCGCACCATCGCTGACATCTACGATGCCTTGTACGACGCGGGAGCCGGAGGGGAGGAAAGCCCCCGTGTTCGGCTCATGGCCTCCACGGAAGTGGAGCAGCTACTTCCGTTCTCCGGGAGGGGAAGCGATGGATACAGGCTGGTTTGCCGACAACTGCAGCAGGACATTTCGTTCGAGCATGTCAGCGATGTCGTCATATTGGCCACTGGCTACGAGCATGCCGAGCCGGCTTGCTTGAGCCCGTTGGAGCCGTATATTTGCCGGGATGCGAAAGGCCGGTATGACATTTCCGAGAATTACGCGCTGAAGCTTCGAATCGGCGGGGGCAACCGCATATTTATTCAAAATGGGGAGTTGCATACGCACGGCGTCGGCGCCCCGGATCTGGGTCTGGGCGCATACCGGAACAGCTTGATCATCGAACAATTGACGGGACGCGCGGTGTATCTTCGAAGGGAACGAAACGTATTTCAGCAGTTCGGAGCGAACGTATGAGGCGGCTTGCTCAAGAGGCGGGAGGGCTTCGCTCGAGAACCGGCATGCAGGCTGCGCTCCTTGGCTGCGTGTTTCTCGGCCTTTTCACCGAAGTGCTTCTGTCGCCGTATTACCCGCAGTTTTTTCGTCAGGTGTTCGGCGTCGAGGACTACAGCTACACGGGCTTTTATTTGTTCGTCTGCCGGTTGACCGTCGTTCTCTGCTCCCCGGTTTGGGGCTGGCTGGCCCGCAAGGCGGGAGCCAAGCGGCTGCTGTTTGCAGGTCAGGCCGGCACGGCATTGACGACAGCGCTGCTGGCGTCGGCGGATAGTGCGACGGAGTTTCTGATTTTGACCGTATGTCTGCTCCTGTTCAAAAGCAGCTACATGCTGATTTATCCTATTCTGATGGAACTGACCGATAGGGGCGGTCAGGCGGGTTCGGCGGCCAAGTTTCACACCGTGCACCATACAGCCGTTCTGTTAGCTGCGCTGACCGGCGCCCACATGCTCCAAATGGAACGGCCTCTAACGCTGTTTTATGGAGCGGCGGCCGCCGATGTCGTTCAATTGCTCGTATGCATAGGGGTGCTTTGGGGGTGGCGGGGCGGCTCCCGGCAAGCGGGCGAACCTGAGTCTGCAGGCTCGAAACTTTCGTTAATAGGGCTGCTGCGTGATCGATACATCGTAACGCTGGGACTGTTGTTTTTTACTTTGACGGTCGCGAATCAAGTGGTCAGGCCCTTTTTTACACCATACGTAGAGGAAGCCTTCCGCCTGTCGACGGGCATAGCCGGGGTGCTGTTCCTTCTGCCGCATGCATGCGCCTTAACGCTGCTGCCGTTTCTTCGCAGTATTTGCAAACCGGGGCGGTTGCATGTCGCGTACACGTTGGGCGTTGCGACGATGGCCGCCGGCTTGATGATTCAAGCGCTGTCGGAGGGCATTACAGGATTGATCATTGGGCGTATGCTGTACGGCATGTTTCTGGCAATAACGATGGCGGTGCTGGACGTCATTCTGTTTGAAAGGGAACGAGGGACGGGCGCTGCTATGACCTTCAGTGTCATGGTATCGTTTCAGACGGCCGGGGAGTTGTTGTCTCCGCTGCTTGCCTCGTTCCTGTCGATCCAGGCGGGGTTGAATACGCCGCTGCTTGCCGCCGCCTTGTTGTGCCTGGTGAATACCCTATTGTTCAGATGGTCTGCTATTCACAGATCGCCGAAGGAGGCAGTGAAGTGGAATGTACATGGCAGCAAGACCTAATGGCTGCTCAAGCTTTACGATCCGAGGCCTGCGTGCAGGTGCGCAGAAGAATTTTCCGGCAATTGGCGGAGTCGGTCATCTATGAAGGAATCGTCACGCCGCTGATGGAAGCGGAAGGGGAAAAGATATTATACAGCCTTCAAGGTCAAGATGCTGCGGGCCGGAAGGTGATCTACCGGTGTCTTGGGCAAAGAAGGTTCACATTCGGCCGGATTCGGATGTTAACGGAATCTCCGCTCATCCGGCTTGGCGGCGGCGTAGAAGCGGAGGCGTCTTCGCTGCGTTTATTTGTCGAGGAAGTGCTGGATGTGCCGGGTGTGGATCGGTCCAAGCTGATCTCGTTTGCGGAGGAGCTGGAGCAGACGCTGCTGAAGGATGCCATAGCTCAGTTTCATCGGAATTCGGAAGGCCGTGAGTTGCGGCGGTTAAGCGGTGATGACTTGGAGTCGGCGGTCATGGACGGGCATCGGTATCATCCGAGCTATAAGTCGCGGATCGGCTTTGATTATGCCGACCATCTTGCTTACGGCCCCGAGTTTGCCCGGGATGTGACGCCTATATGGCTGGCCGTGCGGAAGGAGGAGAGCCGGGCGGCCGTGCTGCCGGGCATGTCGCTCGACGGCTTGCTGCGTGAGGAATTGGGGGATGCTGCTGTCGATTCCTTTCAAGCGTTGTTGCGGAGCGAGAACTGCGACCCTGCCGACTATTTCTTCGCGCCGGTACACCCGTGGCAATGGCGCCGGGCGATCGTTCCGGCTTGCGCGGAAGAGCTCCGCACGAAACGTATGGTGCTGCTGGGATGTTCTCCTGATGCTTATCGCGCCCAGCAGTCGATTCGCACGCTTGCGAACCGGACAGAGCCGCATAAAGCGTATATCAAGCTGTCGATGAATCTGTTGAATACGTCAAGTTCCCGTCAATTGCTGCCCCACTATACGGTAACGGCCCCGGTCTTGTCCTTCTGGCTTCAAAGCTTAGTGGATGGAGACCGCTATTTGAAGGAGGAAGCGAAACTGATTTTGCTGCGGGAGGTGGCTGCCGTCTCGTATGATCCGCAGGATCACAAGGGCGACGGAAGACGCTCGGGCCGGGAGCATGACCAGGCCCCGCACCCGCTGTACGCAGCAGTGGGCTGCATTTGGCGGGAAAGCTTGCACCGCTATTTACAGTTGGGGGAAGAATGCGTGCCCTTCTATGCGCTCTGTGCTTCGGAACGGGATGGCACCCCGCTCATTGAGCCATGGCTTCAAGCCTATGGGATCGAGGCGTGGCTGAACCGGCTTCTGGAGCGGTGTGTGCTGCCTGTCCTCCACTTGGCCGCAGTTCATGGCGTCGCTACGGAATCGCATGCGCAAAATATGGTGATGGTGCACCGGGAAGGTTGGCCAGAGCGGTTGGCGCTCAAAGATTTTCATGAGGATGTGCTGTACTGCCGTTCCTTTCTGAAGCAACCGGAGTTTTGCCCGGATTTAACGGTTGTTCACGAACGGTATGCTGTCCAGGAGGAGAGAGCCAATTTTGAAACGGAGGATGTGACGCCGCTGCGGTATTTGACTTTGGGGGCGCTATTTTTCGTCAACCTCGGTGAACTGGCTATAATGCTAGCGGACCGGTACGGCTTTGAGGAAAGGCGATTTTGGCGGATGACGTCTGCATGTATACATCGCCATCAGGCAAAAGATCCGCATTGGAAAGAGCGGTTTGAGGCTTTGGATTTGTTTGCCCCGACCACCAGAGTGGAGCAGTTGACGTATAAACGATTGACGGTTCAATCAAAAGGGCTATCGCACAGGGTGCCCAATCCTTTGTCGGCTTTCCAATCGCCCGACTAGTACAAGTAGAGAGGAGGTCCGCATGTGAATGGGAAGCTGTTTGCCGTCAACCAATTGTATTTGGGCCAAGAGGATGTGGATGTACGCTGGAAAGCCTGGGGGCTTTTGCCGCATTATCGGGACGCGGGGAAAGCTGGAAGCCGGATCGCGGTCTGCATGGCGAACGCGGCCGAGTTGATTATACTGGTGCTTTTTTTGCGGGAGCAAGGGGGATCGGTGCTTCTGCTCCACGGAGAAACTCCGCTGGAGACGGCCAAGTCTCTGGCGATTGAAGCAGGGTGCAGCGGCCTCGTGTACCGATCCGTCGAGGACGGCTTTCTGACGCTTACGCCGCCGGAAGGAGCGAACGATACCCTTGACTCCGCCCAGGAGGCTTCGCTTTGTATGTTCAGCTCAGGTACGTCCGGCAAGCCTAAGCTCATTTGCCGAACGTGGTCGGCTGTAGCGGAGGAAATCACGGCTAATAATGAAGCGATTGATCTGGACGGTTCGGTTACCCCGGTCATCATCTCGCCGGTAAGCCATGCTTACGGCCTGATCAGCGGAGTGTTGTCCGCTATGAAGCGGCAAGCGGTGCCTCACGTCGCGGCCTATACGAATCCGAAGCTGACTTTGGCTCTCCTTCGGGACACGCCGAAGCATATCGTGTATGGGGTACCGTTGACGCTGCATGTGCTGACATCTTTCGCTTCCGGCTTTCGTTATCATCAGTTGATGAGCTCGGGCGCTCCTCTGCCGCAAGGTTTGTTGGATAAGCTTGCTCCTCTGGCGGACGGTGTGCTTCAGCAGTATGGCTGCTCCGAAGCCGGATGCATCAGTGTCAGCCGCTCCCTTCGGTTTAGCGCAGATATCGGCAAGCCGTTAGGCCACCTTCGGATTAGGCAAGCCGGGGCTTCAGCAGACATGCCGAAAGAACTGATCATAGCCGTGCAAGACCGGGTGATCCGCACCGGAGATCTTGGGTATATGGAGCAGGGAGAGCTGCGGCTTCTAGCCAGGGCCGACGATGTGATCAACGTATCCGGCCTTAAAGTATATCCTACGGAGGTAGAAAACGTCGTCTCCGAACTGGACGGCATCCGCGAGTGCGTCGTCTACCGAGGGCGGCATCCGGTGATGGGCGAGGTCGTTTGCTGCATGGTGGCGGCCGATCATCAGGTTACGCCCGAGGCGGTTCGCGCATGGTGCATACGCAAGCTGCCTCCCCATAAAGTGCCGGCCAAAGTGGAGTGTGTCACGAAGCTGCCAAGGAATGCGACGGGTAAAATCAGCCGTAAAATGTTGGAGGAGGCGGATCTAAGCTGATGAGACGGAATCAACGGATAACAGAGCTGCATTCATTGATGAAAACCAGGCTTCTTCTGACAGACTTGTCTCCCTTGGAGGAAACGCACAGGCTGAATGAGGACCTTCGCGTCGATTCGGTGATGATGCTGCAGCTGTTGGTCTGGATTGAGGAGGAATTCGGGCTTCGTATACCGGAGGAGGAGGTGGATCCGCGGGTCTTTCATACGGTGGGCTCACTTCTTGATTTCATGGAACGTTTGGCTCCCGCCGGTACTGACGAGGAGCAAAGAGCGTAACAGAAGGAGGCGAATTTATGTTCGGATGGAAGGAGCAGCGCATTAAGGTTCACTGTGTGGTGAGCTGCTTGTGCGAGGTGGTCAAAAGGTACAGCGATGTCGATTACCGCCCTTTTTATTTTGGCGTGTGGGATGCGGAGTTTGCCTGGACGGAGGCGGGTTTGTCGTATTATTCAGATACCATTCAGCATGAGCGATCGATGAAGTGGTATGAACGAATGTTCGGAACTCGGGTGATCCAGTGGCATGACCGGCATCAGGATTCGGCAGCAAATGCGGCCAGACTGGTGGAACTTGTTGAGAATGCCCCTAAGCACAGGCATGTCGTCGTGCAGATTGACATGTCTCTCATGCCGGAGCGGGAAAATAAGTTCAATCTGAATCCGTTCCCTCATTATTTGCTGGTTTCGTCTACCGAACGAGAGGGCGAATGGTTCATGCTTGACGCGGATATGAAGTGGGAGGGGGTCGTCAGCCGGGAGCAGGTGCTCCAGGCTTTTGTTCATAACCCTTATCCGGACGGGTTTTATATCGAAGCCCTCGCTATCCAGGCGCCGACACCGAATACGGTCGTTTCTTACTTTTATGACGGATTTAATCTCCATGGCAATGAGCTGGTATCCAAGCTGCGAGCGCTTGTCTCAAGATTGGCCGGGGAGCCTGAGAAGCTGCCTCAGCTCGCGGATGCGCTCAAGCATCTGCACGTGATTGTGATTCGCAAATACGGGTATGATTACGCGTTCATGTACTTTCACGATGAGCTGCAGTTGCCACGGGAACATTATGAGCATTGGGCGCAGCAAATCCGCGATTTGGTTCAAGCCTTCAACACGATGCAATATATGGCTGTCAAACTATCGCTGACCGGCCGTACCGAGCTGCTTCCTTCACTATTGGAAACATTGGATAAGGCCGAAGCGATCGAACGTGGGCTTAAACAGGAACTGGAGCGGGAGCTTGCCTTATGGTCTGCCCGCTACTCCAACGCAGGGGGGCGTCTTATTGATGTCTGATTCATTCAGATTAGGGTGCTCGTTGTGCACCATCTCTTTTCGCCACACGTTGATTTCTTTCGAGCAGCTGATCGAATTTGCCCGAGTCCATGCCTTCAACGGACTGGAAGTATGGGGAGTTCACGCCCGTCACCTGTATGAGGAGCGCAAGGGCTCCAGGATGCATTTGCCGGAAGCCGCCGGGCTGACGGTTTCAATGATCAGCGATTATTTGGAAGTGGGATCCCGGGTGAATTTCCCGGATACCGTTACCCGATGCGAGGAACTGCTCACGTTGGCGGGCTGGCTTAGAACGAGGCGGATTCGTACTTTTGCGGGGAGGCGCGGCAGCAGAGAGGTGAGCGCAGGCGAGTTCGAGGATACGGTTCGGCAGCTTCGAATCCTTGGCGACCTGTGTATGGATCATGGAATCGATTTGCTGGTGGAAACACATCCGGGGACGCTGGCCGATCACAAAGCGGCGGCTCATCGGCTGATGACGGAAGTGAGCCATGAAGCGGTTAAGCTGAATATGGACTTCCTTCACTTATGGGAGGCTGGGGACGACCCGTTGGAAAGCTATGAGCAGTTGGAGCCATGGGTGGAGCATTTCCATCTGAAAAATGTCCTCTCTCTTGCTCACTGCAGCGTGTTTCAACCCCATCAGGTGTATGCGGCTAACGGCAGCCGGCAAGGGATGGTTTCGCTGGCGGACGGAGCGGTCGATTACCGTCGTATTATCGACCGCATCGGGTCGAGCGGCAAGTTCGCCTCTTTGGAATGGTTCGGGGCCGAACCTGGACGGATGCTGAGTGGGGAAATCGGGTGGCTGCGTCGCAGGCTGGACCGTTTATACGCGCCAGCTCCGTAAATGCTCGTGAATGAAAGGCAGCGCTAAAAGCTGTCTTTTTTTTGCAATCAAATCTCGCTCCTATCATGGAAATCGTTTACAGCCTGACGAAACTGCGGTAATCTATGGGTACTGGGAGGCGGCGATTAAAATTGGATTTTATAAGGACCATGTTGCGCCATTTTACTCAATATAAACTACTGTTCTCCATTTTTTTGTTTAGCATCTTCTTTGAAGTCGCTTATGCGGTGGCAGCCCCCTTGAGCCTGAAATACTTGGTGGATGAGGCATTCACACCTAAGGACTTCCAAGCGTTCACGATCATTCTGAGCATTTTGCTCGGAGGCGGATTTTTCAACATTTGCGCAAGTGCATGCGGGGATTACTCGTTAGGCAAGCTGAGCGGCGAGGTGATTCGGAAGCTGAGAACCGAGCTGTTTATCCATCTGCAGCAGCAATCGCTGCCTTTTTATCAACGATACAGAGTCGGCGACCTTGTTACTCGTTTCGCAGCGGATATGGCGTCCATGGAGAAAGTGATCCGCATCTCGTGTCCCTTCTTTCTGAAGGAGGCTTTAAGCATCCTGCTCGGACTCTTTATGCTGTTTTCAATCGAATGGAAGCTCACGCTGGCCGTGCTTGCCGGCTCCGTACTGATGTTTGTCGGGCCCAGACTCCTTCAAGCCCGTGCGGAAACGGCCAATGCGGGCTATAAAGAAGCCCAGGAGCGCTTCTCCAATACGATCGACGAGATGGTCAAGGGTCATAAAACGATTAAAGGCTTGCATCAGCAGGCCAGGTTCCGGGAGCGGGCCCGTAAGCAAATTCAAGAGCTGTTTTCCTTTGGTTTGAACATGCACATGACCAACTCCCTGATGGAGCGCTTGCCTCTAACGGCTTTATTGATCTTGAACGGGATTATGCTCGGCTTCGGCGGATATTTGATACTCCATGACGATATGACGGTCGGCGGCTTTATGGCCTTTTTTACATTGTTTATGAGCGTTGGTCAGGCGGCCTCCAATTTATCGTTCCTGATCCCGAACCTCATTGATTCGAGCGTTAGCTTCCGGCGCGTCGGGGAAATTTTCGATCAGCAGCCCGGCGTTCCGGAAGCCGCCAACCCCATAGAGCTTCCAGCTTCCATAACTTCGATCCGGATGGAACGGGTCACCTTCGGATATACCGAGGAAACCGATCAATTGCGGGACGTCAGCCTGCACATCGCAGCCGGCAGCTATACGGCATTCGTAGGTCCAAGCGGCTCCGGCAAAAGCACCGCGTTGCAGCTGCTGTCCCGTTTCTACGATCCCAGGCAGGGCACGGTTGCGATGGATGATTATGACCTGCGTACCGTAAGCGAGGCTTCCTTAAGAGAGCTGTCCACGTTGGTTACTCAGGATACTTTTTTATTTAACACAACGATACGGGATAATTTGCTGCTGGACGGGGTTGACGTCACGGATGCGGACATGGTTGAAGCCGCGAAGCAGGCGAAAATACATGACGTCATTGCAAGCTGGCCTGCGGGCTATGAGACAATGATCCACCATGAAGGGGGATCTTTGTCAGGGGGTGAACGGCAGCGCATCGCGATTGCGCGGGCGATTCTGAGAAATCCGAAGCTGCTGCTGCTTGATGAGGTGACGTCGGCACTGGATCCGGCTACGGAAGCGGATATCAATCAATGGATTCAACAGATTCGCAGGCACACTACGATTATTTCCGTAACCCACCGGTTAGCCTCTGTTGTGAATGCCGATAGGATTCATGTGTTCAAGGAGGGCCGAATCGTCGAATCCGGTACCCACCAGGAACTTCTGCAGCAAAACGGACTATACTATAGCCTTTGGGAAAAGCAGCATGGGTTTCACTTGTCTCAGGATGGCCTTCATGCAACGGTGGAGGTTGACCGGCTTGCGAAGCTGCCCTTCTTCGAAGGGATCGAGCTTCCGCTGCTCCAGGACATGGCTAGCCTGTTTTCCACCGAAACGTGCAAAGAGAGCGAGGCTATTGTGCGTGAGGGAGAGGAAGGCCATAAATTTTACATTATTGTCCGCGGCAAGTTTGAAATCTTGAAGCAGGTTCCCGAAGAGGGAGATAAGCGGGTAGCCGTTCTGCAGGACGGTGATCACTTTGGCGAAATCGCCCTGCTCAGGGATATTCCAAGGACCGCTACGGTGAGGGCCATGGGCCCATCGGTGCTGCTATCTGTAAGACGGGAACAATTTCAAATATTAACAAACCAATACACTCAAATTCTTCAAACGCTGGAGCAAACGCTGAAGAAGCGAATTTGACGTCTCGTGGAGACAGAAAGAAGGATCGCAATGACGACGCTTTGCAGACGCTGTTCCAATGATGATGAGTTCGCCAAAGTCAGTTTATTCTTTCTTGAGAACAGACGCGACCTGCATCTTTCTTATACAACCATGGATACGATTAGCCTGCTTTATTCCTATTTGACGCAGGGCCATTTGCTTCAAGCCACGGATGCCGACAACCGGGTGATCGGAGTATTGGCTTATTATCAGGGTACACCGGAAGAGGAATTTAAGGATAAAGAGGTTGCTTTTGCGGATATGGTCATTTTCGACAAAGCCCACAGGGGGACGCGGCTATTTATTACCGGGCTGCGGTTTTGGGTTCGTGAGATCGTGAAGGAGCATCCGGAGGTGCAGGAATTGAGATTCGCCGCTCTGGAGGAAAATGAATATTTATGCAAATTGTATTCCAAATTTTCCGAAACAAGCAACAGACGTGAGGGTATGCTTGGAAAAGAATTGGTCTTTTGTGTGAAAATTAACCAGATTAGGACTATCTTAAAAATTTTCGACAAGGTATAATTAGGAAAAAGAAAACAAAGGATTGATTTCGAAAAGGAGGGGTACCGAATGATTCCACCAAAAGGATTTGGTTCTAAAGGAACCGGCGGCAAAGGTGACAGATTTGGGCAATCAGTCATCATCAATGATTCCTTAAGAGCACAACCGAAGTAATGCCCTACGAATTTCGTCCTTGCGATTTGGAAATGGACTATGAATCGTATGTAAAGTTTGTAATCAAGCATCACGATGAACTGAATTTGCCTTATTCATTTGCCATTAAGCTTAGTTTTATCAGCAGCCCTTTAATTTTTGGCAAAGCCATGCTCATCTTCAGTGAAGAGCCTTACGAGATTGTCGGTGCGGCCGGTTTCGTCTATGGTACCGGCGCCAACCAATATGAGGACCGGGAAGTATGTCAGGTGGAGGTTGCTTTTATTCAGAAGGCTTATCGGCGCACATTTGTGTTTGCACGAGGATTGCAAGCGCTGATTGACCAGATGAAAGCGGGAAACCCGAATGTCGAGAAGGTTCAGTTCTGGGCTTCTGAGGGTCAGGGGGAGCTGGAAAGGCTCTTCACGAAATTCAGCGCACTGCCTGGTTCGACAAAATCCATCGTGAACAACTTGGCTCTCTATACGGTTTCGTTTCATGAGCTGGAGGCCTATTGCCTTCGTTTTGGAGCCGCTGATGGACTTAGAGGAAACGAAGGCCGTGTCTACTGAACACGTGCTTCAGACCGTTGGGAAATTCTCGATGGTCTTTTCTTTACGCTGTTTTCGTGAGCAAAGCAGACCAAATAGAGCTGTTCAGAGCGATTAAGAATGACTTGTTCCCTGATTCGCTAAGGATAAAGGTTTACAGCACGAAAGTGGTTTATCTTCTAATGATTTTATAAAAAACTCCTATCAAAAATCTTGCGAATGGTGTTGTAAGGGGAAGTAAAATAAAAGCATAGATTGTACCCCAAACGAATGTACCTTCAACGTTTATCGTTTCCAATCCGCCCCTAACGATAGTTTCGCCAAAAATCGCACCAACTGTTCCGCTGTATAAGGTTACGAGAAATGCACTTATAAGGCTTATCAGCCAAAGTTTTTTGTTAGATAATACATTTCTATTGTGAAAATATCCACCTAAAACTGCAAAGGTAATAGCAAAAGGAATTATCACTGAGAAATATAGCCACTCTTCACCCCAGAATGAAGTAATTCCACCAGCCCAAACTTGACCTATTAACATAAATAATAATGCAGTAATGAATGAAAATAAAGCACCGAAGATAAGACCTTTTATCCAAGAAAGATGTTTCATCATCTAATCACCACCAAATATTGATTTAGAGACAAGACGGATTTATCCTATTTCTTATTTACAATATTACAGAAAATCTGGATATTATAAAACTTTACCCTAAAACAACAATCTTTGCGAAAACAGCGTTTCTTTATTTTAAGGCTCTGTTAAATTTTAATGTTGATTTTCAAGAAATTAATGAAGGGTGGCATCATATGCCACCCTTTTCAGGTCAATTTTCTATCCAAAATCTTTTTACAACGTTACCATCCTCTTCAGTGAAACTTGCAGCTTGTAGTTATCGAGTGTCTTGTATCGAAGCATTACTGTTATTCTCGGCCAGTACTGTCAAAGGATCGTATGGAGGACCGACCACTGTTCCAGGTATCAGCGCGATATCTACAGCGTTTTCCGGGATGCCCCATGAATTTCCGGAAAAGACAAATACAGCTGCTTCAACAACAAATCCGCGGGTGTTATAGACAACATTATCCAGGATATTGCCGTTTGTACCCGGATTTAAATACGCTGGCTGGCGAAGAGAATAGAAGAGATTATTTTGCACCAACAGGTTGTTCATGTTGCCAGCTTGTGTCACAAAGCCGCGATTGACTACCCAGCCCGTTGAAGGCCCGGCTTGTGGAGGGCCGAATATGGTGTTGTCCAGTATTCGATGATTGTTACCTCCAATTTGAATAAATTCCCTTGCATACGGGATATCGCTGGTCATGGTCAGCCCTTTGACCGTTACTCCGCTTCCCAACACGATAATTGGAATGACATTCGCTTGCAGCATGACGATCGCGCCCGGATAACCAACTAAACTGACGCCGGCTTTGTTAACCAAAATGGTGGATGTGACCGGATACGTTCCCGGCAGAATGTGAACCGTTCCGGTGGGCAATACTGCCGTTACGCCTTGCTGGATTGTACCGAACGGGCTTGCTTGCGATCCATCCCCGCCTATTGCGCCTGCCTGAACATAAACTTGAAACGGATTGGGCTCAACCGTTCCGGTAGGCCCTGTCGCGCCGGTAGGCCCTGTTGCTCCAGTTGGTCCAGTTGGTCCCTGCGGCCCGCCGGAAGGTCCAGTAGGCCCTGTCGCCCCCGTTGCTCCGGTCGGTCCCGTCGGTCCGGTCGCCCCCGTAGGTCCTGTCGCGCCGGTAGGCCCTGTTGCTCCAGTTGGTCCCTGCGGCCCGCCGGAAGGTCCTGTCGGTCCTGTCGCGCCCGTTGCGCCTGTCGCGCCCGTGGCTCCAGTCGCCCCCGTTGCGCCCGTTGCGCCCGTAGGTCCTGTCGCGCCCGTAGCTCCAGTCGCCCCAGTTGCGCCCGTTGCGCCCGTTGCGCCCGTTGCGCCTGTCGCGCCCGTTGCTCCGGTTGCGCCCGTTGCTCCGGTTGCGCCCGTTGCGCCTGTCGCGCCCGTTGCTCCGGTTGCGCCCGTTGCGCCCGTTGCGCCCGTTGCGCCCGTTGCGCCTGTCGCGCCCGTTGCTCCGGTCGGCCCTGTCGGTCCCGTCGGTCCGGTAGCTCCACCCCCTGCCGCCTCCAGTAACGCTGCGTCATCCGCAATGACATCCGGACTACCCGTCAGAGGAAGTTTATTGATCAGGACTAAAGCTTGCGTAGTACCTGCCGGCGCCACAGAGGTTGTTTGGTAGATTTCCAGCCAAGTATCATCGTTTACATCAGGCAATCGGTCGGTCTGAATCGTAGTAATCAATCCGTATCCCAGAAATGTGAATGAATCGTTATAAAAGGCGACAGTCAAGGAAATGGGAGGGCTTGGCGCAGTTCCGACCTTCGCAAGTGAAACCAGGAATTCGTATGACTCTCCGGGGGTTGCGGGCACAAACTGCGTAATAAAGGAGTTTAAATCTCCGCCGAGCAAACGCGCTGCGTAAAAACCTGAATGCGAGAAATCGGTTGTAATGGTTGCATTAAAATTAATCCAGGGCAATAAAGACCCTGTTTCAAACCCGCCATTGACAATAATGTTAGTGATAGACATATGTTCTCACCTCCTTTAGCGCCATAACTAGGACGCAATAGTATTATATGTTGTCCAATTTCTTCTGCTACGTCATCTATAGCTGCCAAAATACACAAATCGTATTGGAGAAGGCGACGATAATCAAGTAATCCAAGATGCACAAATCCGGTGACCCGGTGTAATGAAAGTTTTTGAAATGATAAGCGTTTAGCAGTTTTTATTTGCTTAAGTTGATATTATCGATATGAAAGCCCTTACATAATGAGAATGGTACAATAAAAACTGGATTGCAAGGAGATGGTGCAAAAAATGAAACTTGGTTCCTCGTACCATAACGGATGGGTTTTGGCAAATGGGGTGAGAACACATTATTCTTGGGCCGGAACTGAAGGGCCTGCAGTTGTTTTATGTCATGGCGGCGGCCCCGGTTCGTCTGGAGGAGCCGGTTGGAGATTCATGCTGCCGGCTTTGGCAGAAGCAGGCTTTCGTGTATATGCGCCTGACCAGATTTCCATGGGATGGACGGATGCCCGGCCTCATGCTTGGCCTGTGCTGGGGCATCAGAGCCTGGTTAATCATGTAAGTGATTTTATTGACGCGTTATGGTTTGGATGAGGTGTATTTGGTTGGCAATTCGCAAGGAGCTTACGTGGCGGCTAAGTATACGATTGACCATCCGGAACGTGTGAGGAAATGCTTCCTTATTGGCAGTGCCACCATCGCCATGTCCATGGGCCTCGAGCGGCCGGACGGGGGGAACAATGCGGCTTTCCAAGCCCTGCTCCACTATGACTATACAGAAGAGGCGATGCGCAAGTTCCTCACGGCCATTATCAACGACCCGACCAAAGTGACGGATGAGCTTGTGAGAGCTCGCCATGTGGCGGCCAACCGTCCTGGTATTCGCGAATCGATGCAGGCTTTTCAAGACTACCAGTCGCGTATGCGGAGAGAGCCTCAACTTTGGGATCGGTTCAGCTTAAAGGATTCATTGCCACAATTGAAGGTGCCGACCGAGTTTATATGGGGGATCGACGACAGCTTCGCTCCTGTGGAGATGGGGCATGAATTAGAGAAGCTGTTGCCCAATATTCCATTTTCTTACATCAGAGAGGCGGGTCACCAGTGCCAAACGGATCAGCCGGAATTGGTAAATCGCATGGTGATCGAGTTCTTCCGGCAAGAGTAAGCGTGGACATCAAGGCTGCATGTGTCCATGCAGCCGATCAGATAGATAAGAAAGGAAGGTGGATGTTGAACGATGGCAAGAATCGTCTTCGCAGCTGCCGTTGCTCATACAGCGCTGATACTGCGGGCCAAAGACAAGGCTCCTCAGGAACAAATGGAACGGGTTTATAAGGCTTTTGGAGAAATAAGACGCCGCCTGGAGGAAAGCGGGGCAGAGACGGTGATCCTTTTTTCCGCCGAACACATGAAGAGTTTTTTCTTGGATAACATGCCTTCACTTTGTATAGGGACAGGTGAAAAAGCACAGGGATGGGGCGAAGCCGGCGTTCCCCCCTATTCGGTTGATCTGGATTTGGACTTGTCACAGCATGTATTGCAGTACGGTCTTGATCAGGAGTTCGACCTGGCTTATTCTTACGAGATGCGACTGGATCATGGCTTTATGGTACCATTGCACTTTCTGACACCGCAGATGAACATTCCGGTTGTTCCTGTGTTCATGAATGCCGCATCGCCCCCGATTGCGCCGCTCCACCGCTTGTACCACTTTGGGAAGATGGTGGCCGATGCGGTTAACGGGTGGGAGAAGGACCGGAAGGTGGCGCTGGTGGCCACGGGCGGAATTTCGCATTGGGTGGCTGTTCCCCGCATGGGGGAGATCGCCGAATCCTTTGACCGGCGTTTCCTGGAATTGCTGCTGCACCATAGGGACGAGGAAATTCTCGGATGGAGCAACGCACACATCGAGGAAGAAGCGGGCAACGGCGCGTTGGAAATTAAAAGCTGGATGGCTCTGGCAGGAGCGCTGCCGCAGGGACGGCGTGAGCTTATTTGCTATGAACCAGTCGAAGCTTGGGGAACGGGAATTGCCCTTATTGATTTTGGTGCAGTGATCAAGTGAAAGAGGTGTGTGGCATGAACGGTTACCGCATCAACAAATTTTTGTTTCACCTGTCGCAACGGGAAGAGCACCAGCTTCTCTTTTTGCAAGGCGATGCAAATCTTTTTGATGATTACGATCTTGAACCTGAAGAGCGTGAAGCGATCTTGCAGTGCAGCGTAACCCGTTTACATCAGGAGGGTGTTCATCCGCTGCTGCTTATGCACCTGTCTCTGATCCATAGGATGGACATACGGGAACTGTACAGACAGGGGATATAACAATCCATAGAGGTATAAAGTCGCCTTGGATGAAGGTCTCCTTACAGAAGTTGAGTTGAAAATATAGACGGCACTAAAGGATTGAGGAAATAAATGTCTAATATCTCATTGTGGGACTTTAGGATTAAGAATGCTGATAAAATTATGGCGGTGAAAGGGGAAATTTAAAAATGGTTCAACAAAAAGATGAGATTATGGTTCGTCAACGTGAGATGGTCCGTCAAGCCACACAACAGTGGAAAGGTCAAGTGGACGGAAAGGTTGCGGTAGTCACAGGCGGTGCTCGCGGGATTGGCCGAGTGATCGTAGAAGGTCTTCTTGCGGCTGGAGCCAACGTAGTGGCTGCGGATCAAAAGTGGGACAATGCTGAAGAGTTTCGCAAGCATTTAGAAAGCACGGGAAGAGGAATGGCCGTACAAGTGGACGTGGCGGAGGACGCTTCACTGGATTCGGCTTATGAAGCAGTTATGGAGAGATTTGGGACTGTTGATGCTCTGGTGAACAACGCCGCTCTTGTATCGGAGACACTTTTTTATCCGCAAGGTCATGTCAAGACGCTCGATACAAAGGATAGCGATTGGGAAACGATGTTCAAAGTGAACACGTTCGGTGTTTTGAAAGCGATCCGGCGGTTTATTCGCCCGATGCTTGATAAAGGCAGCGGCAGCATCATCAACGTCGTTAGCAGTGGAGTGCTGCCGACCCATCAAGGGGGATCTTATTTCGCGCTGCGCCCGTGGACGGTGGAAATGCCGTATCAAGCCACAAAGGCAGCGACGATGGCGCTGACTGTATTTGTCAACTGAAAATCCGGCCACATAATCATTTAATTTCCGGCCATGCGGTACAAAAAATATGGCTACATGTAGCTCAGGCCAATTGCTGCTTCTGCAGCCATTCCTTAGTTTCTTTCATGCGATAGGAGTTCCCATTCATGTTGACGAGGTAGGACTGATGGGTCAATCGGTCGATCATCGCTGCGGTCATGATCGGATCCTGAAAGATCTCTCCCCAGCGTTCAAATGACAAATTCGTCGTGATGATCGTTGACTTCCGTCCTGCTCGAAGCGAAAGATGGGTAAACAGTAGCTCGGAACCCTCCTTATCGAATGAGATGTATCCCATCTCATCGGCAATGACCAGGTCATATTTCTCAAACCGGTTCTGAAACACTCGGAGTGTTTGCTCTGCCCGACACTCTTTGATGCGGTTCACAAGCAAAGGCACGGTAGTGAACCATACTTTGTAACCCTCCAAACAAGCTTTTAGACCGAGCCCAATAGCCACATGGGTTTTTCCGGTTCCTGGATTGCCGGCCAAGATGACGTTACGTCCTTCCGGAATAAACCCTAGCGTTTTGAGCAGTTTCAGTTTCTTTTGTGCGTCCTGAGGAAGCTCATCTACAGATAAATCCTCAAGATATTTCTTATGTGTCTCAACTTTCGCAGCATGAAATCGGCAAACAAGCCTTGATGTAACTGGGCAAAACGGCAATCCATTGCTGGAGTTGACGCTGTATCAGAGCCGAAAGCTTTTTGCCGGCCTTCGTGGCAATTTCGTTGATGAGATCGAGCAATTGTTGTAAGGCAACCGCCCAATCGAGCGTACCGACTTCGTCGCATAGCAAATAAAACAAGCCTCCGAAGGAGCGCGCATCGGTGCTTTGCCGATGCTGCCAAGCCAGCAGGATGTAGCGCGAAAACACAAGCGTCGTATGGCTGATCAGCAAATCATAGGAGCGGCCTTGAAACTCTTTTTGCAAACGAAGCAGTGATTTGGTGCACTTGAAGAAGACCTCAATGTCCCAGCGAATCGCGTAGATGCGGATCACGTCCTCTACGGAAAGGGAAAGGTCTGTCGTCAAAATAGCGAGCCATTCATTCTTCTTCGTACGATGACGAACGAACACCACGCGAACCGGAATGTCTGGGGCAAGCTCGGTTCGAATGCAGCGGAGAATGCCACGCTTGTTGCTCACCACAGGAAACGCTGCCGCGTACAGTTCTTTGAGCGACAGCTTCCGGCCTTGAACCAGGAAACGCTTATTGTCATTCTTGACCATGCCGATCACGTCGAGCCCGCGGGCAATGACTTCGCCAATGAGAGGCGCATGCGTAAACCAGCTGTCCATCAAGACGTAGGAGGCGGTCGCCCCTGCTGCCAAAGCGCGATCCAGCATGGACGCAATGACCTGCGGAGCCGATCGGAGCGATTCCTGACGGCGCTTGTAGCCGTGCGATCGTTTGTCGATGTTCTCGCTCATGCCGTTGATGGCAGACTTGCTTGAACTGAGCAGCGCGAAGTCGAGCGGCAAGAAGGTATGCCCGTCGGACCAGCCCATGGTGAGCATACGAAATCCTTTGTAATAAGCGCCGGTGGCATGATCTTTGAATCGGGCGAGCAACTCAACAGCCTTGCTGCGATTGCGTTCGAACATCGAATCGTCAACGATGAAGACGGTGTCCCGGTCGACAGACGTAAGAGTGCTGACCTTCCGTACCGTGGCGACACTGAGTGATGTCAGAAAGCGACGCCAGGCAAAGCCGGCATGATTGAGGAAGCGATACACCGCATCTTTGCCGGGAAACGATTCTCCCTTGCTGCTCTCGAGCAGACGAAACCAGTTCTTTTGATGAAACAACAGGACAAAGACGAGTTGGAACAGTCGGGCACAGCTGAAACCAAATCGCTTGCGCAACCCAGCTTGTCGAAGATGTTTCATGACGTTCAGTTCTTGAAAAGCAGACTTTAATTCGTTTGGCAGTTGATTAAGATCGGGCTGATGGTCTATCATGATGGAAGACACCTCTTCTGTTTGATAGTGATTGCTCGCACTTTCACTTTACCAAACGAAGCGGTGTTTTTCTATTTTGCAAGCCATGTATCTGATTGCTTAGTAGCCCTGTGGCTGCAAGGATTTAGGCTAGTTTTTGCTCTGCGAAAGTTGAGTTATGTGTGAATTCTGCCAGTCGGATTCGGTTGTACCGGGATGCCTCCCGTCGGGCATCGCATTCCTTCTCCAGCAACTGAGCCAGGAACTCTTCGTAGCAAACGTCCCGTTGGCTGGCCTCCCGCACGTACTCCTCCAGATGCTTCCGAATCATCGGAAGCCGTAGTTCCTTACTGTATTCCATAATCGCTTCTTTCCACGCCTTGCGCGGTGAATGACTCATGCAACGTCCTCCTTCGTTTCTAACGTATCGGTATGAAACAGATCATCGTACGCGCGCAATTGTTCGACCGATCGATCCGTGATCTCTTGACCGGTTTTGGAAAGCGTGGCATGAGCAACTACCATTTCCCGGTTCTTAGCACACAGCACTTTAATTTTATCCGTCGTGACATGGCTCGGATGGATACGCTGCAACGCCTCTATGGCCTGCTCTACCTCTGTGAAACCGACATCGTCGCGAATATATTGCAGTAGTTGTACAAAATCTCTCTCTCGTCTGGTATAATACATCTCGTAAATTGTTTTTATCTTTTGGGGAGCCTGATGCCACGCCGCGCTACCGGCGAATGCACCAGGTTTTTTCTTTAACGTTTCTAAATAATGATTCAGATCAAATCGCCACTCATGGCTGCCGGTCAGTCGCATATGCTCCGCCACCTGAATTTCCTGATGAAAGCAAACCACTCTCGTGGAGTAGACCTTGGTCATGATCGACTCGCCAACCAAATGATCCGGTACTGAATAACGATTCTGGTCCACCATGATCGTCGCATATTTGTCTACCCGTCCGTAGAGTACACGAGCGGCATCAAACGGGGGCATGGCAGGGAGAAGGAAAGAGCGTTCCTGTTCCAGTCGTTCGATCGCCGTCTGGCCGCTCAACTCGGTTTGCGGTTTTTGGTTGCGCCGTGTACATACCTGCTGCAGATATTGGTTCGCTTCCTCTAACGAGTCGAACTCGTCCCGAAAGGCGAATGCTTTTCGGCGTACGACCTCCACGCTGCGCTCCACATGACCTTTTTCATTGCCGCTGTGGATATTGCAAAAACGGTGCTGAAACCCATAATAAAGCGACAACTGCAGAAGACCTTGCGTCGGCTCCTTTCCCGTTCCAACGAACCGTTTGACCGCCACTTTCATGTTATCATATACCATCGTTCGATGTACGCCGCCAATATGCTGAAAAAACAAAGCATGTGCTTCCTGAAAGCATTCTGTCGTTTGTTTGGTAAACAAATACGCAAAACGGTAGTTCCCATAAGCGGATGTGAAAACCGCCATTTGAAAAGTTTGTAGTCTACCATTGATTTTAAGTTTCACTTCACCCCAATCGAATTCACAGATTTCCCCAGGTTCATACAGTGCCTTGATGAATGCTTCCTTGGGTTTGCGTTCCAAACCACGGATTGTTCGGAGAACCGTACTGTAGCTAATATCTACGCCTTCGGCTTCCAGTGCTTCGAAGATGTCCATTGCCTTCTTTTGTTGTTTGCGTTGCCCTTGGTTTCGCTTGATTTCATTCTCATTCAAATGCGCTTGGATTTTTTTTGCTATTTCATCGGTCAGTTTCCGATTCGGTCGGATTCCTACATTGTACTTGGGAGCGGTGGTCAGGGCATCAATTAATGCTTGAATATCTACTGAGTCGTTCCCCTCCGCCAACAACTGCCGTCTCCTTTCCTCATATTGGTGGATGTATTTTCCAACCGTTTCTCGATGAATCCCGGTCAATCTAGCAATTTCCCGGCGTGACCTTCCTTCATGGATGTGCATCATCAAAATCTTCTGCATAATATTCATCGTAATCATTCTCTCCCGGCACCCACTTGTCGATTTATTCTCCAAGTAGGTTTATCGGTTGTGGCCGGTTTTTCAATGATTACGGTGGCCTGTTTTTAAGTTATCATAGACAGCTGACCTTCTATTTGGGGGAAGAGGTTCGGGGGGAAGGCGTTGCCGTCAATGCGATCATGCCCGGACATACGCGTGCTTCGTGGTTCGACGCAACGGCGAAGTCTTGGAGCGAAATGGGGATGGTTTACTTCATGCGGCCATCCATTCCGGAACATGTCACGCCTTCGATTCTTTTCCTAGCGGGGCAAAACGGGCAAGGGGTCACAGGACGGCTCGTTTATGTCCCGGAATGGAACTACGATCACGGATTCGGCGATTCCGCTGCTTGGAGCGACGTTTCGTTGCCGCCGGAAATGGAAGAGATGTACAGCAAACTGGAAGCCGTCATGCCGAAATACAGCCGTTCGGGCGTGTCGCACTTGCCGTTTGACGCTTGGGCCGCTCTTTGGATTTCCGCCTCTGAAAGGCTTGCTTCAGAGCAAGGGCAGTCATAGCGGAACAACCGTGTCGATCCTGTCAGACGGCATCGAGAACTGTGATTGTGCAACTTTTTAAATCTCAATGGAGGTGATTGAGTAATGCTGAACTTGGATAAGGCAATCAGAGATCAGGAGGGCTACATCGATTCCAGGATTTTCACGGATGAAGAGCTTTATCGCCTGGAAATGGAAAAGGTTTTTCAACACACCTGGTTATTTGTTGGTCACGAATCGAGTCTCCCCAAGCCGGGCGATTATATCCTCAATAAAATGGGCGAGGACGAAGTCATCGTGGTCCGCGATCGGAGCAATCGTGTACGCGTCTTTTTGAACCGCTGTACGCATCGCGGGAATAAAGTTTGTCTTTTTGACCGCGGTTCGCAGAAGAGTTTCACCTGTACGTTTCATGGCTGGCAGTATAATATCGAGGGTGGGCTGATGGGACTTCCGCAAGGCGAATCCTATGCCGGCAGCTTGAAGCGGGAAGAGTGGGGCCTCAAGGAGGTTCCGAAAGTCAGCAGCTACGGAGGGCTCATTTTTGCCAGTTGGGATGAAGAGATCTGCTCCCTGGACGATTACCTGGGCGACATTCGCTGGTATCTTGACCGCATGCTCCTCAAGCCTTTTCTCGGTGGCATCGAGGTGCTGCCCGGTAGGGGAAAATATATGATGCCGACCAATTGGAAGATGATGGCGGATAATTTCATGCACGACGAGTATCATGTGCCCATCACCCATGTCTCCTTTTTTCGTGCGCTGATGCATATGTCTCAGAATGGTGGAGACAACTGGATGTGCGGCAATCAGTTTGATCGGGGTTTTAATGTTCTCTCCACTTCTCCGGCAGGCGTTCCCCATGCCGCTGGCCTGGTTGAATTCTGGAATGACCCGCGTCCGGATTCATCGGCTCAAGTCCAACCCCTGAATGACCGGGCCATAGCTGAGCGTCTAGGTCCCGAAGCCGTAGAATGGCTGCAGGAGCGGGAGCGCAGGATGAAAGAATTCATGGAGGAAGAACAACATAAGGTTCATGGCAGCGCGAACTGGACCATTTTCCCCAACCTCAGCTTGATTCTTATGCCCGGTGCCTTGCGGGCAAGCGGCATTATCCAATGGCACCCGAAGGGGCCTATGATGCTTGAAGGCTGGCAGTGGTTTGCTGTTGAGAAGGACGCTCCGGACGTTGTGAAGCGGTATGGCGCGAGTGTTCTGGCGGCTGATCAGGCGCCGGCCGGCATGATTACGACCGACGATACGGAGAACTTCGACCGGATGTATAAGAACGTTATATCCAAAGGAGTGGAAGAACGTCCCTTCAACTATGCCATGCCTGGTATTGACCTGCAGCGCTTCTATGCGGAATTTCGTGAGGCAGGCCTTGATTTGGAAGCGCTACCAGGAACTCCTTTGTCGGTATTCACCGAGGAGAAGGCTCTTGCATTCTATCAGTATTATCGTGATCTCATGAAAAAGGAACGCTGAAGCGTCCCCCATTGATATGTAACCCATTGTGAAAGGAAGGTGTGACATGAGCTTCGCTTCGACAACAGTACTGAAACAGGAGATTGAGGAGTTTCTCTACCGGGAGGCTTGGCTGCTCGACAACTACAAGGTACGCGATTGGCTCGAACTCCTTACGGACGATATCCGCTACTGGATTCCGACAATCGAGAGCGTTTTTGGAGAAACCGGGTCTTATCGCGAGGATGTTCCTTATGTCCCGTATGTAGATGATAATCGTGATCTGATAGAAATGCGGGTCATTCAACTGGAGACGGGGCTGCGACACAGCGAGATTCCAGTTTCAGTCACGCAACGAATCGTTACCAATATTCTTGTAGATCCCGCCGAGCGGGAAGGAGAAGTGAAAGTGCATTCCAATCTGCAGGTGACCCAGGTTCGCCATGGAGATATTGAGACGGTCTGGCGCGCCCGGCGGGAGGATCTGCTGCGCAGCACGAATGGACAATGGAAGCTGGCCAAACGTAAAGTGATCTTGCTCGGTTCGGTAATACCGCGTACACTGGGCATATTCTTGTAGGAGAACGACTGCTCTCCCGGGGAGGAAAAGATGGAACGCTTAAAAAACAAGGTTGCTATTATTACGGGTGCAGCATCAGGACAAGGCAAGGCAGCATCTTTGTTGTTTGCCCAAGAGGGCTCAACGGTTATTGTGGCGGATTTTAACGATGAACAAGGACGAAAAGTGGTCGATGAAATTGCGGCCGGGCATGGACATGCGGAGTTCTATCATGTCGATGTAACGGAAGAGTCGTTGGTCGAATCATTGGTGAAGTATACCGTAGAAAAGTACGGTAAATTGGACATTATGTACAACAATGCCGGTTTGGTCAAAATGCGCCCTATAGGTGAGTTGCCCACGGATGAATGGGATTTTACAATCAGGTTCGAGTTAAACCAGGTGTATTACGGTTGTAAATATGCGCTTCAACAAATGGAGAAGCAAGGATACGGTGTGATTCTGAATACAGCGTCCACGTCCGGGTTGATTGGCATACCGGGTCATGGTCCGCATGCTGCATCGAAAGCGGGCGTGATTGGCTTGACCCGCTCCATCGCTGTGGACTATGGACCCAAAGGGATACGTTGTAACGCGATAGCGCCAGGGTTTATTCCCTATACGC
Source organism: Paenibacillus sp. JCM 9796 (assembly GCF_055379675.1). Lineage (NCBI taxonomy): Bacteria > Bacillati > Bacillota > Bacilli > Caryophanales > Paenibacillaceae > Paenibacillus > Paenibacillus sp. JCM 9796. The sequence continues at coordinate 219,964 of NZ_AP043723.1, read as the reverse complement.
AGCAAACGGAAGATCTATCCAACGATCAGTTTATCAACATGATGCTTCAGGTTCAGCCGATTAAACGTCATGGCCAAGTGGAAGATATTGCGCAATGTGCTTTATTTTTATGTTCGGATGAATCGTCGTGGATTACGGGGCAAGCCATTGCTGTAGATGGCGGGCATACTGCAATGTAGGTTCTATCCGAATGAGGATCCGCAGATTCGTCTGATTCAGCAAGCTGTTTATTATGGAGGTATAACTATGGGGAAAATTGCGACTGCTCTGGCATCATCCCGAAATAATAATTTTACCATGCAATGCATATGTTAGTATACCTTGATGAACTTTCAAAGGATGACTTGTCTTATTTGGAAATTTTTAAAAGCCTGGGCAGTATAACTTGTCACTCCAAAAGATCTGTCGTTTTTGAGCAGAAGGATGTCGGGAAATATGCCTATTGCACAGTCAAAGGGATCGCGAAAGTGGTACTACTATCTGAAACCGGACAGATTCGAACGGTTAATTATGTGACGCCTGGTATCTTCTTTGGGTTATCAGCCGTTTTTCTGGAGCGTCCTATTTCGAATTCGATCGTAGTTATGTCTGTAACGGATGTGGAAATCTTATCCATATCCAAGGAAGTTGTCCTGAATTGCATTCATAATAATCCGAATATAGCCTCCTATTTACTAAAGTGTGTAGCCCTTCAAATTGAAAGTTTATTCAATCATGTTGAAATAGACAGTTTCGGCGATTTAATATTCCAAGTGGCTTCTGTTTTAAATTCTTTTCCTAAACAACAAAAATCCGGAAGAAATTATGTGACACTCTCCCAGGAAGAACTGGCATCAATTATCGGTAAGTCTAGAATTACTGTAGCAAAGTCGCTTCATCAATTGCAAGATTTAGGAATTATCAGATTAATAGGAAAGAAAAAGATAGTCATTGAAAATGAGGTAGAGTTAGCGTATTTATCAGGGAATCTACAAAAATAGAGCAGGCATGGACGGAAGAAAAACGTCCTGCCTTTCGAGTTTTCTTATGGTGTTTCGCCGTATTGCCCAATATAACGTTAAGTTTATAGGCAGCCTGATATGGGCGCAAAAAATTAACAAGCATTAAACAACTTACCTTTTTGTTGTTTAATGCTTGTTGATTTTTTTCGTTAATGATCATAATTACCATTCACATGAAACCGTAAATAATTGAATATCCGGAATTCGGATGGACAGCGGAAGTGTATCATCTCACACCCAGTTAATCAGTCAATGGATCAAGGAAGGCCGGATCAAGCCGGAAGTTCCGGTCGAAGAACGGGTCGTTTAGGCTCGAATGCCAGATTGGGACTTCCGGAATTAAACTTGGGGATCATTCCCGGAGCGGGCCCTTAATTAAATTATGGGAGAAATGTCTAAATTTTAAGACGGAACGTTGAAAGTATCTTTTTCATGGAGTCATCATCACCACTGTATAACAAGCTTAAGGCGGCATGGGAGTCTAAGATGAAGTGTATTCTAATAAGGGTATTCCAAACGGTCATGATGTAGTGTTAGAATGAGTAAAACGGAGATTCTGGAGGAAGCGCCATGGAACTTCTGGAAGTATTTAAAGCGTTGTCCAATGAAACGAGAATGCAGATCATACAGTGGTTAAAAGATCCGGAGATTCATTTTCCAAAACCGCAAAACGGGGATATACAAGAAGACGGGGTTTGCGTGAGCGATATCCATAAAAAAGTTGGATTGTCACAATCCACAGTGTCCCTTTACCTATCCATGCTGCAAAACGCCGGGTTGATAAAAGCAAAACGCATTGGGCAATTTACTTATTATAAAAGGGATGAGGAAAACATCAAAAAAATGACGGAATGGTTATCCAAAGAATTGTAAATCATAATCTTTGTATTCCACTCCTTTTTTAATGCTTGCATGATCCCGATTTTTATTTTATTATATCGATAATTATAGATATCTAAAAATAAGGATATGGAGGGACGAAGATGAATAAATTTGGAAAGCATAAAGGGTACTCACGCATGTTTAAAGAAAACAATCTGACTCTCGGATTGTTCTTTCCGTTGGAATCCTACGCAGGCAGCATTCCGGAGATGAATCTGGAAAAGCAAATTAAACTGGCGAAAAGAGCGGAGGAGCTGAATTTTGCCGCATTGTTCGTCAGGGATGTTCCGTTGCATGACCCGAATTTTGGGGATGTGGGCCAAATCTATGATCCCTGGGCCTATTTAGGATATATTGCCGCCCATACCCGAAACATCGCACTGGGCACCGCAAGCATTATTCTCACCTTGCGTCACCCGCTGCATGTCGCTAAAGCAGCGGCTTCCATCGATCACCTGTCCGGCGAACGTCTGGTTCTCGGCGTGGCGACCGGGGATCGCCCAATAGAATTCCCGGCCTTCTCAGTGGATTTCGAAGACCGTCCCCAATTGTTTCAGGAAGCCTTAACGGTCATGAGAAAAGTGTGGGGAGAGAGCTTTTCGACGATCCGATCGCAACGAGTCGAACTGTTGCAAGGGGGGGACCTGTTGCCCAAACCGCGGCTGGCGGATATTCCAGTGCTGGTAACCGGCCACAGCTCGCAGTCTGTTGAATGGATTGCCGAAAATAGTGACGGTTGGATGTATTATCCCCGAAACTTGAAATTCCAGGCGGATCTGATTAAAAATTGGCGCTCTCTTACCGATGAGTTTAAACCATTCAGCCAGTCTCTCTATATAGATTTGGCGGAGGATCCGAATCAGGCGCCAATCCCTATTCATCTAGGATTCCGAATCGGGCGCAAACCGCTGATTGAATTCATTCAGTTTCTTAAAAATGTGGGTGTCAATCATGTGATTATCAACTTGAAATATGGCCATCGTCCTATTGAAGAAGTGATTGAAGAACTGGGAGAAGAGGTTCTCCCGCACTTTCCCGCATTAACCGGCGAACCACAAGAAATTTCGTAACAGGAAAGCCCCGGTTGCCGCGTGATCGGTTGGTTCACCAAAATCTGATGGGGAGTGGCTGATAATGAAGGTGCTGACGATCGTCTCGCATCCCAGAAGGGAATCCCTTACGTTTTCTGTGGCCGATCGTTTTGTTCAAGGACTCACCGATGCCGGACATGAAGTTGAAATGGCGGATTTGTACGGGGAGGAATTTCAACCGCTCGTCTTCGAACAAGATGAACCTGATTGGGATAACCCCCGGAAGAGCTATTCCGCACGTGTTCAAGCTGAAATGGCAAGGCTGAAGAGAAACGAGGGACTTGCGTTCATCTTTCCGTTATGGTGGTATTCCTTACCGGCCATGACGAAAGGCTATATAGACCGCGCGTGGAACTATGGTTTCGCTTATGGCGGAGCGCACCTTCCACACCAAAAAGTACTCTGGATTCCGCTTGTCGGGGAGACAGAAGATAGCTTGAAAAAACGGAGTTTCGATACCATGATTTCCCATTATCTGAATGTCGGTCTGGCTGGATATACGGGCATTTCACAGTCGGAAGTAGCATTTCTGTATAACACGCTGGCTGAAGAACTGGAGAGCGGGGATGAAATTAACAAGCATTACGAAAGTATGTTTCAACGAGTGTATGAGTTAGGGTATACCTACAGCGATTCGCTCGCTCACAAGTAAAAATGACGACGTATTAAATCGATGCGTTCATGGGAGAAAGACCCGGGAATCGATTTGCCGATAAGGAGGAGCTGGCAGCGATGGCTTACCGTGTTTATGCTATGGATTTTTCCTTCTACAACTCCATAGGAATTTACAGTTTTGAAGCACGATGCGAGATGCTGAAAGAGATCGGGTACGATGCGGCGCATTTGTCCATCTGGCACGGAGAGCGGTGGCGGGACGCGGCGAAGCTCGGCAGCGTCAAGCAGAGATATGGGCTGGACGTCGCGGGTGTGTACGTCGTGTTGGATCTCTCTTTAGGCGAGAGCCATCCGAGAAACCAAGGCATCCTGAATTTGTTGGAGACGCTGGAGGGTTGTTCGACCGTTGAGCTGGCGATCCAATCCGCAGGAAGTCATCTGCGCCCCTCAGACCCGGCGGGTGACGACGCTGTGGTGAAGTGGCTGGAACAAGCGCTCCAGATTTGCGAGCGGCGCAACATCGACATCCTGCTATACACGCATCTATCCTTCTGGGTCGAACGCCACGAAGATGCGGTGCGACTGTGCCGGCGTCTGAATCATCCCCGTTTGGGGATCGTATTCTGCGGTTTCCATTGGTACGCCGTTGACGGGACCAATCTAACAGGTACGCTGGAGGCGGTGGCGCCGTACCTGAAGCAAGTGAACCTGTCCGGCAGCCGTCGGAATCCGCACGGTTTTGGTGACGTTGCGACGATCGAGCCATTGGACGAAGGCGAGTTGGATAATTTCGCGTTGCTTGGGCAGCTTAAACAGATCGGTTTTCACGGGATGATCGGCTTTCAGGGTTGGAGCGAGGGGGGCGACGCCTACCTGAAGCTGAGTCGCTCGCTCCAAGCATTCCGTGACATGGAACGGCGTCTTGAGGCACATCCGCATTGGGCGGAGTTGAAATTGCTTCCGTAGCGTTTGGAAAACAGGAATATATTTGCATAAACTAACTTGACAGATATGAATAGTATGATTAAAATCAATATGATCCATGATAAGAATAAAGATTTGCAGCTGGATATAACAACTTAATCGACCGTTCAAACGGAGGTTCCCTACTACTTTCACAGTCCGAAAGTAAAGGGAACCTTTTTGGTTTAGAGGGTAGAAGGGGGATCTGACACGGAATAAAGTAATATATTTTTATATCTTAAAACTGACTAAACCGATAAACATAATCAAATTATCGGGATCAAGTTTAGACAAGAAAGGGGATTGACCACTATGGAAAAAAAGATACGCTTAAATCTATTTGATATGAATGTGATCGGGCATCTTGCACATGGAATATGGAATCATCCATCCGATGAACGCCGGCGGTTCAATGAACTGAGCTATTGGGTGGAATTGGCGCAGCTTGCAGAACGGGGGAAGTTTGACGCCATTTTTTTAGCAGACATTCTTGGGGTGTGTGACATTTATCAACAATCGCGGGACATTTCCGTGAAGACGGGCATGCAGGTACCAGCCAACGATCCCATGCTGATTGTCCCGGCGATGGCGCAAGCTACGACTCATTTGAGCTTCGCGGTAACCATTTCGACAACTTACGAGCATCCCTTTTCCTTAGCCCGCCGGTTGTCTACTCTCGACCATTTAACCAATGGACGGGTGGCATGGAATATTGTAACCACGGCCGTGACGAGCGCTGCCCGTAATTTTGGGCTGAGCGAGGTGATTCAACATGACAACCGATATGACATCGCTGACGAATTTTTAGAAGTTTGCTATAAATTGTGGGAAGGCAGCTGGGAAGACGATGCAGTAGTGCTCGAGAACGGCATCTATGCCGATCCGGCCAAAGTACATGAAATTAATCATCAAGGTCAGTATTTCAAAGTAGAAGGTCCTCACTTATGCGAACCGTCATTACAGCGTACGCCGGTCATTTATCAGGCAGGCAATTCAGATCGCGGGCGGAAATTTGCGGCCAGGCATGCGGAGTGCGTTTTTGTCGGTGGTACTTCGATGGATGCTGTTCGTTATTACACACAGGATATTCGTGAGAAGGCAAAGGCTTACGGCCGTGATCCCGAACAGCTTTTAATGTTCAAGGGACAGAATGTGGTTGTTGGGAAAACAGCAGGCGAAGCCAGGGAGAAGTTCGAAGATTACAAAAAATATTGGAGTGCCGAAGGAGCTTTGGCTCATTTTGGCGGATCGACGAATTTGAATTTGGCTGATTATGATCCGGATGAAATCTTCGAATATGTGGAAACCGTGGGCAACCAAACACACACCGCTCAGTATAGCAAGTTCGGGAACAAAAAGCGGACTGTGCGGGAGGTGATGGAAGCTATCGGGGATTTCGGAGGCAGTGCAGGCGGAGCCAATATGGTTGTCGGAACGCCGATCGAGGTTGCCGATCGTATTCAGCAGTTGGTCGAGGAAGCCGGAATCGACGGCATTAATCTGGCCCAAGTCACGACACCGGGAACCGTGAAGGATTTTATCGAACTTGTGCTGCCGGAGCTGCAAAACCGCGGGCTTGTAAAAGAAGAGTACGAGGAAGGCTCGTATCGGCAAAAACTATTCGGGGGCAACGGTCGACTGCCCGACCATCATCCGGGAGCCCGCTTCCGCAAAGTCGGTCTTGCAAAGTGATGACCTATCACAATTTATTTTTAGGGGGAGGGTAACCAATGAAAACAAAGACAGCACATGCATTTATAGCATTAGTCGTCGTTTTTGCCATGATACTTTCGGGCTGCACAAGCAAAGAGCAGGGAACCATCGCCGAATCTACCTCCACGAAAGACGCACCGAAACAAGGCGGAACGCTCATCGTAGGTCTTAATGCGGAAATTACGGTACTCGATCCTTCACGGGAGGCAGGTTGGGAAACTTTCCGGGTCAACCGTCAAATTCACGAATCGTTGGTAACCGAGGATTTATCCAAGCCGACAAAGGAAGTGCCGATTCCTCCTCTTAAACCTGCACTGGCTGAATCCTGGAAAGTTTCTGAGGATGGTCTGATATATACGTTTCACTTGAGGCGGGGAGTCAATTTCCATGACGGCACGCCATTCAACGCTGCGGCTGTGGAATTTAATATCCGCCGAGCCTGGGATCCTCAGTTCGAATATTACGATAAGATTAGCGCCGCAGTCATGCAGCTTACCTATAACGGCTTGAAAGAAATTAAAACCCCGGATGATTACACGGTCGAATTGATATTTGAAAAGCCGTTTTCCCCTTTCCTGCGCATGCTCGCTCAAGGCAGTGGGGGTACGGGATTGATCTTGAGTCCTACGGCGCTCAAGAAATGGGGGAACGACGGTTATGCAGAGCATCCCGTTGGAACAGGCCCGTTCCAATTCGTTGAAAGGATTCGTGGGGAAAAAATTGAGTTGAAACGTTTCGATGGATACTGGGGAGATAAACCTTATCTCGACAAAGTGATTTTCCGGCCGATTCCTGATGACAATGCTCGAGTAACCGCTTTGGAGACAGGGGAAATCGATATCATTTCGTGGCCATCAAGGGATAGTGTTGCCAAACTAAGGGATAAAGGGTTCAAAATTGGGGAAGGTGACTTGCCATCTATTTTTTATTATGCTTTTAATTTTGATAGTCCATACTTTAAAGATCCCAAAATCCGGCAAGCGTTTATTTATGCCATTGATCGAGAAGGACTTGCGAGAGATCTGTTAAAAAACACCGTTTCTCCGGCTTTTAGTATTCAAAATCCCGGCAATGAAGCTTTTGATCCGAATTTTAAGGATTTCAGCTATGATCCGGAGAAGGCTAAGGCGCTTTTGAAAGAGGCAGGTTATCCGGAAGGGTTCGAAACAAAATTGATCATCTATGCGGGGAAGGAACCTGTCGCCGAATGGATACAACGGGACTTGGCCAAAGTCGGAATCAAGTTAAAGATCCAGACCTATGACTGGAACAGCTATTTAGCCGTAAAGAAAGCCAAGACGCCAGATATAGGTTTAGACAGTATGGAATGGGGATTTGTTACTCCCTATTGGCTATATATTGTAGCTCATTCTAATAGCGGGTCAAACAGCGGAAAGTACGTAAGCCCTGCCTTCGATCAAGCCGTAGACAAAGCCATTCTGGAACCGAACCAGCAAAAATCAATTACCTATTGGAAAGAAGCTAACAAGATTATTGCTGAGGATGCTGGAATACTGCCAATCTATTACGATCGCACACATTATGCGATTGGTAAAAATGTGAACGGATTTGTTGTCGCTGCCCAAGATTGGTATGACCTGAACAAAGTTTGGATTAAACAGTAAACAAATCTTGATAAGGAGGGGAAGATCGATTTGATGTCGGGATTCGTATTGAAGAGAATTCTCTCGGTACTTCCTGTGCTCTTCAGCGTGACTTTCTTTGTATTTTTAACCGTCTATTTAAGCCCCAGGCCACGCCGGAGAATGTCGCGGAATTACGTAAAGTGTTCGGTTTAGATGAACCGTTTTTGATGCAGTATTTCCTTTGGTTGAGCCACATCGTAAAAGGGGATTTGGGAGATTCGATCATTATGCGTGTTCCGGTTATGGATGTTTTGATGAAAAATTTTAAAAACACGCTCATTCTGACTTTGGGAAGCCTAATCATTTGTGTCGGTTTAGGAGTAGTAATCGGTGTGTTGTCCGGTTTAAAACCGTCTTCCTGGTTTGATCGAATCAGTATGTTTCTTGCACAGCTCGGTGCCAGTGTTCCGGTGTTTTGGCTTGGGATTGTCCTCATGTGGATATTCTCCCTTCAACTCGGATGGCTCCCTTCATCCGGCATGTACGATATGAGAAATGAGGGAAGCTTCTTCAGTCTTCTCGAACATATGCTGTTACCGTCTATTGCTACGGCTATCGTTTCACTAGCTGTTATTGCAAGGCTGACCCGTTCGAGCTTGATGGATGTCATGAATGCCGATTACATTAAAACGTTTCGATCCTATGGGATGCCGGCAAGCTTGATCATACGAAGACACGTGTTCCGTAATATGCTATCTCCAGTCATCAATATTACTGGCTTGCAAATCGGACATTTGCTTGGGGGCGTATTATTCGTGGAAATGGTTTTCTCCTGGCCCGGCATAGGAACGCTGCTTTACCAAGCCATAACAGCCCATGACATTCCGATGATTCAAGCAGGCGTTTTGTTCGTTGCTTTCAGTTTTGTACTCGTGAACTTGATTACCGATCTCGTTGTAGATATGCTCAATCCGCGAATGAGCGGCTAAGTTTTCCAAGCAGGCAAGAGGTGTACAAAATGCGAAACAGAGAGGCATGGATTCCGACGACGTTAAACCCGAAATTAGATGTAAATCAGACATGGAGAAGAATCCGTCAAGACAAACAAACTTTAGCAGGCATTTTGATCGTGCTAGCCGCTATTCTGATCTCGTTGCTGGCGCCATGGATCTCCCCTTATGACCCGAATGCCGGCGATGGTGCTCTACGCCTTTCGCCTCCTGGTACGCCAGGGCATCTGCTGGGGCTGGATGATCAAGGCAGGGATATACTGAGCCGTCTGATATGGGGGAGCCGATATTCCTTGCTTGCGGCTCTGCTGCCGATCACAATCGCTTTTGTTATCAGTATATGGTTAGGTCTAACGGCTGGCTTTGTCCAAGGGAGGATTGGCGAATTGATCATGCGGATCTTGGATGTACTTTTTGCGTTCCCAATGATTCTTTTCGCGATTGCGATAGCAGCAATATTAGGTCCAGGTGTGATGACCATACTTGTTACCATTACAGTAGCGCTCATCCCTTATATGTCGAGAGTCGTTTTCGCTTCCGTCAAAGAGGAGAAAGGTAAAGAATATATTGAGGCGGCACGTATGCTTGGAGCTTCTACGACGTCCATACTTTTCAGGGAATTGCTTCCTAACGTCATCTCACCGTTAATCGTCTATGCCACTACTTTAGTCGGTTCCATGATCGTATTCTCATCGGGACTTAGTTTTCTGGGATTGGGTATTCAACCGCCCGATTCAGACTGGGGCAGAATGACTGGAGATGGAATGAAGGTTTTGACGCAAGGTGCGCCCCATGTGGCTACGATTCCAGGATTACTCATCATGCTGGTCTCACTTGGATTTAATTGGCTGGGAGATGGATTAAGAGATTGGCTGGATCCTTATAAACGAATGAAATGATAAAATCCGATAAAAGGAGGCGTTTGCTTGTCATTACTGGAAGTTCGCAATCTCCATACGGAGCTTGTCACTCCCCGTGGTACTGTCAAAGCGGTGAATGGTATCGATTTCCAAGTGTCTCCCGGTGAAGTGTTGGCACTGGTAGGGGAATCCGGATCTGGAAAGAGCATGACCGCACTTTCCATTATGGGATTGCTTCCCAAGAATACGGCACAAATCACGTCTGGTGAAATACGTTTTAATCAAACGGAAATCACTAGTTTGGAAGAGAAAGATTATAACCTGATTCGCGGTAAAGAAATCTCGATGATCTTTCAAAATCCATTGACGGCGCTCGACCCCTCTTACAAAATCGGCACGCAATTGGTTGAGACGATTGCGTACCGCCGGGGGATCAACAAGAAAGAGGCGGTGATCGAAGCCCGGCAGTGGCTTCAAAGAGTGGGAATTTCCGATGTAGAGCGTGTGCTGAAGTCCTATCCTCACGCCTTAAGCGGCGGGATGAGGCAGCGTATGATGATCGCGATGGCGATCAGCTGCCGACCCAAGCTAATTATTGCGGACGAACCTACTACGGCACTCGACGCCACCATTCAGAAACAGATTCTGAATTTATTGAAGAGCATCAACCAGGAGTTAAGTGTGCTGCTCAATGTATTTATCGGCAGTGCGCTTGGCGCCATTGAAGAGGCAAGCAAGTACACCACTACGACTTCACGCGCATGGATAACTTCCGGAGTGGAAAAAGCCTCGGAGGATCCCTCTATCCTCCGTCAGTATGGCGAGTTTTGGGTCGAAGTCCAAGGGGCTGTAAGTTTGGCCGACAGAGCATGGGTCCAATTAGACCGGGCTTGGGAGAAAGAGTTCGATTTGACCGAAGAGGAACGCGGGGAAACGGCCGTTCTTGTCGCTGCCGCCAATGTGCTGGCCGGGAAAGTGGCGTTGGACGTGACCAGCCGGATCTTTGATGTGATGGGCGCGCGTTCTGCCACGACCAAATACGGTTTTGACCGTTTCTGGCGCAACGTTCGTACGCATACTCTCCATAATCCTGCGGAATACAAGCTACGCAACGTGGGAAGGTGGGTGTTAACCAAAGAATATCCAACGCCAGGCTATTACTCTTGATTTCATCATGCAGTTGAAATTCCGTACAAAAGATGAGGTGTCGCATGGAGATTCGCGCTTTAGGTCAGGACGATTTCGAAACGAGTCTGGAATTAACGAAGTATGCCTTTCAATTGGACTTTAATGAAAAGGATAAAGAAATTTTACGCGCACGTTTCACGAAGGAGCAAACATGGGGCATATTTGACGAAGTCCGCCTCTCCGCTCAATTAGCGATCGTTCCGTTTGAAACGTATATCAATGGAACTCGTGTTGCGATAGGGGGGGTTACACGTGTATCGACATGGCCTGAACTGCGTCGGCAGGGGCTGATATCCAAACTCATATTGCATTCTCTCAAAACGATGAAGGAGAATGGGCAGTCCCTCTCCTTCCTTGTGCCCTTTTCCTTTGGTTTTTACCGTAAGTACGGATGGGAAACGTACACTGAATATAAACAATATGTCCTGGAGACGGCTCAATTTCCGCCTCGTGTAGAAACGAACGGATATGTGGAACGCCGGGACGGAGACATCGAATTATTGAGTCGAGTATACGAAGTTTATGCCGCACGATATAACGGTACGTTAGTCCGTCCGTTAGATTGGTGGAAAAGTCCGATTTTTCAGCGCAAGAAAGGCCATGCAGCTGTATATTTTCGGGAGGACGGTACGCCTGCGGGGTATGCTCTTTACGAGATCAGGAAGCAGTCGGAACATCTTAAGGCCAAACAATTTCGGGTACAGAGGGAATTACTCGTTCATGAATTTGTATTTTTAGATGAGGATGCCAGATGGGGATTGTGGTCGTATTTGTCCAATCACGATTCCATGGTGGAAAGAGCCGTGGTGACGGCGCCGGTAGATGATGCGCTGCCATTTTTCCTTCCCGACCCGCGCATTCAACAGGAGGTGCTGCCGTATTTTATGGCGCGAATTGTCGATGTCCAACAATTCATAGAGCAGTACGTTTTTTCAGCAACAGGCGAATCACTTAAGCTTGCCATTCGTCTTACCGACAAGTACGCGCCGTGGAACGATGGATTATGGGAGCTAACGATAAATGGGGAAGGGAGGGCAGGCATAAATCCTTTGAATGAAAACGATACTGTGTCTGATCGAACGGCGATTCGCTGCGATATCCAAACCCTGTCAGCTCTGCTGCTAGGATATAAGAGACCTGAAGAGTTGCATCGAATCGGACGGATCGGGGGAGTGGAAGAAGTTCTTGCTCAATGGGAAGCGATTATTCCACGGCGGACGACCTATATGCTCGATTTCTTTTGAGAGTTGGAAGCTGTGGAAATGGATATCCTGCTTTTCAAGTTACTTCGTGAGTGTGGAGGAATGAAAAATTGATTTTATTAGATAACATCAATAAAACGTTTGTAACTCCAGGGGGGAAATTCCAGGCCATTTCTTCTGCGTCGTTGGAAGTCGATCAAGGGGATATTTACGGAATTATAGGCTTTAGCGGAGCAGGAAAATCAACACTTTTACGGACGATTAATTTGCTTGAAAAGCCTGACAGCGGTTCAGTTATCGTGGATGGGGAAGATTTGACCCTTCTTACCAAAAAACAACTACTGAAAAAAAGAATGTCTATGGGGATGATTTTTCAGAACTACAATTTAATCGGCAACCGAACCGTTTTTGATAATGTCTCTTTTCCTTTAGAGATAGCAGGGGTGTCGAAATCAGAACGCAGAAAAAAAATCAGGGAGTGCTTGGAGATTGTTGGTTTATCGGACAAAGCAGATCATTATCCGGTTACATTGAGCGGTGGGCAAAAACAGAGAGTGGCCATTGCCAGAACCATGGTGACTCAGCCTAAAATACTGCTTTGTGATGAACCGACATCCGCATTGGATCCGCAAACAACGGAAAGTATCTTAGCATTTTTAAAAGAACTGAATGAAAAATCCGGGATCACCATTGTCATCGTAACCCATGAAATGGAGGTGATCAAATCTATTTGCAATAAAGTCTCCGTTATGGAAAATGGTCATGTCGTGGAAAAGTTTCAATTAAAAGACCCGAATTTTGTTCCTCAAACAAGAATCACGATGTTTTTATTTAATAATGAAATTGAAGTACGCCGGGAAGGAGAGGGTGTATTTGTTGGATAATATCATCGCATTATGGCCGGAGATCGTTGTAGCGCTCGGCCAGACGTTTTACATGATGGTCATTTCGCTCGGTATTGCGATCGTGATAGGTACACCACTTGGGACCTTATTATTTTTAATCCGTCCCGGCTCGCTCGTAAATGCGCCTCGTCTTTACGTTGTCATTGACGGAATGGTCAATATCGTTCGCTCTTTCCCGTTTCTCATTTTATTGATTGCCATTATTCCTCTTACCCGCTTTATAGTTGGGACACCGATCGGCACTACAGCAGTTACGGTTCCTCTGGCTATTAGCGCCATTCCAGAGTTTGCAAGGTTTGTAGAGCAAACCTTGCTTGAAGTTAACCGTGGTGTTATAGAGGCTGCGGAGTCTATGGGAGCGAATACTTATCAGATCATTTGGAAGGTTCTTTATGTAGAGGCGAGATCAGGAATTGCAAATGCCGCTACGATTATTAGTGTCAGCTTCCTTTCGTACTCGACAGTTGCAGGACTAGTTGGAGGCGGCGGCATTGGAGATTTTGCCATAAGATATGGATATTACAGGTATCAGACAGATGTAATGGTTTTTACGGTTGTGATGATTGTGATCATCGTGCAGCTGATTCAGATGATCGGAAATATGGCAGTCCGGAAACTGGATAAAAGGAAATAAATAAGATCTAAAACTAAAAAGTATAAAATATGAAAAAATGGAGAGTTATTATGAAAAAGACACTGTTGATGGTTATTATCGCGATTTTCCTTCTCATGACGGCATGCAGTACGAAAGAAACCGCAACTGGCAGTAATTCCAATGATAAAACGATTGTATTCTTAGCAACGAATTATAAATTGTATCAGGATACCACTCGTGTTCTGGCAGCAGAGGTAGAAAAAAGAGGATATAAATTGGATTATAAATTTATTAGTGATAGTATTCAGTTAAACTTAGCGGTTAAAGAAGGAAATGCAGATGCCAATTATTTCCAGCATCAAGCCTATCTGGATGGATTTAATGCCGGTAATGGAACTAATCTGGTAGCGGCATTTGAAGCGTTTTACGATTGGGGCGGTGTTTTTTCCAAAAAACATAGAAGTCTAAAGGACATTCCGGACGGCGGAACTATTGCTATTCCGGTTGAACCCTCCAACAATGGCCGTACATTGGTTATGCTTCAGGACGCGGGATTACTTAAGTTAAGAGATGGTGTAAGCGGTGTTCAGGTCAAAGTTAATGATATTGTGGAAAACCCCCACAATTACAAGTTTAAAGAAATTGAGTATGCCATGTTGCCACGCTCGCTGGATGACGTAGATGCCGCTTTTTTACATGCCACAGTAGCTGCAGATAATGGGTTCGATTTTGACAAGGATGCTTTGGCGAAGGAAAGAAAAGAAGTTTTATCTCCTGATATCATTGCTACCCGTCCGGAGTTGGTCGATTCACCTAAAATAAAGGTGTTGAAGGAAGCGTATCAAAGTGATGCAATGAAAAAAGCATTTCTGGAAGCTTATGGTGGTAAGACTGTGCTAGTCCCCGGCTGGTAATCGCCTGACTGTTTAATTCGTTTCCTCTAAAGCTAACAAATGAAAGGCTTCATTCCCGAATGGAATCGGTTGATTGGGGGACAGACCCCCAACAACCCGATCATTCGGTTACACCCCGTCATTCCTCGTTACATAAACAACCGAAACAAGCGGATCCGCAACCAATTCATTTCGTATCTCCCCACTCTTTCCTTAACCTTCTTAATACTTCACCAATCGAGACGAACGTTTAGATGTATAACGTTTAGATGAATAACGTTCAAACAAAAAACATATTTGCTTGTGAAGGAATTTGGTGAAATTTGGCGAAAGGTATTATATAGGTATATTAGCGCAGTACGTTGGAATTACATTAACCAGAGGTCGCTGTTCACTTTTTTCAAAAACAGGTCATCGGGCGCATGAATCGATCCTGCCCAAAGGCAGGGGAGCAATACTTCAGGCCTAAGGATTCCATCTGCGGCAGTTGGGTTACCGAAATGGATGCTGGAGGGCTACTCTTTTCTTTCGGAGTAGCCCTTTCATTTGAGAGGAAAGATGACTCGATGGAGAATATTGCAAATCTTATTGAAAACAATCATTTCTACCATGTATTTCAGCCGTTGCGGCGACTTCCCGATCAAGGCAAGGTCGGTTATGAAGCTTTGATTCGCAGTACATCCGGCATTGGCCCGAATGCGCTTTTTCAAGGAGCTATTGAACAGAACCGATTGTATCAATTGGATACCTGGTCCATTGATCATGCGCTTTCCAGCTTCTTTTTTTCTCCGGTTGCACAAGAAGACGGGTTGTTGTTCATTAATCTTTTCCCATCTACCATCATTGCCGATGCTTTTCCTTTGTTTGTGAATGATCTCAGGAGGCGGCTCCTTTCTTTTGTCCATCGCATTGTGCTTGAAATCAACGAATCCATTACCGAAGAGCCGATTTGGAGCAACCCTGTATTTATGCAAAGAATCAAAGATCTCCGTAACAATGGGTTCTTGATTGCTTTGGATGATGTAGGGGAAGGAACGACTACGTTTCGGAAAATCTTCGAGATATCGCCGGACTTCATTAAGATAGACCAATTTTTTTCCAAAGAGCTATCCCTTTGCAAGAAGAAACAAAAGGTAGTCCAGCTCTTTGTCGATTACTGCGGGGACGCTGACAGCACCCTTATTTTGGAAGGGATTGAGCGGGAAGAGGATTTCGTCTGTGCAGCATGTCTCGGTGTAACGATCGGACAGGGGTATTATTTAGGGAAACCGAATCGACTGAACATATGAAGAAGAAGTTGAATCTGAAACTGGAGGACTACGCAAGATGGAAGATAAAAGCATGTATTCACGCAAAGCAACACTTTCACTCAAAATTTCCGAATTTGAAGTTCCGCCGATGCAGGACTTGTTAATTATCGGGAAAAAAGCGCCAATCGGTCCAGAAGCCGTCAGGCGAATGTCAGAGGCGCTCTCCCCCGGACAATTTACCCTGCTTAAGATTGATCATCCCAAAATAGAAGCCATTCTGGTCCGAAATTCGCTTTTGCAAATGCTGGACCAAACCCTCCTCATGAAGATTGTCATGGAGGAAGCGGAACGATTGATCCTCGATACTACGGTGCTGCGCTCGGAACTGAAAATTGCAGTTTCCGTACAACGGGAGGTCGAACTGGGATGAAAGTGTCCGAGCTCATGACGTCCCCGGTTTATACGGTTTCGTCAGACAAGAGTGTTTTCTATGCAGCGGAACTCATGAACGAATGGAGAGTGGGGTCGCTAATCGTTATGGATCACGGCACGGTCGTAGGCATCTTCACTTCCCGTGATGTGCGCTCAACGCATCCCAACCGGATTGTAGCGGACGCCATGACGCCCGACCCTATCACGATTACCTCTGAATTCTTTATATGGGACGCGCTGAAAGTTATGGATCAACACCGAATTAAACGTCTATTAATCATGGAAGAGGGCAAGCTTGCCGGTTTGGTAACCCGGGAAGCCATTAAGATGAAATTGTCTGAATTTATGGATTCGCTGACGGGATTCTACCGTGCACCTTATATCCAATCCGTCGGTGAGGCGTTCCTGAAAAAGAAACAACCTTTTCATCTTTTATTTATTGACCTGAACGGTTTTGGCAACATCAACAAGCGTTACGGCCATCCTTTCGGCGATGATGTGATACGTGAATTTTCCGGCAGGATGGCATCCTTGGTAAAGGAAGATCGGGATTTTGTTTGCAGATATGCCGGCGATGAATTCGTCATGATCACTTTGGCAGACGAGGCAGAAGTCGATCGTTACATCCGGTTATTCTCCTGCTCTGTCTTCATCAACAATGTTGCCGTTTCCGCGGCGGTAGGGTACGTGAACGGGCTGGAGGAACCCGACTTTTTTTCCTTGTCGTTCCGGGAAATCTTGAGAAAGGCCAGTCTGTTGTCCACTTCCGCGAAGCCCATTCATGATGAAGGCAGCGATGAAGTTTACTTGCGTTAGGACAACGTGGATTCCAACAAGGATAGTGTTCGCCGCGATGTCCAATTGTTTCGATTCGAGATCCAGCAGCAGCACCGAACAGTTCCGGAAGGGTCGCAAAAAGCGAAGCACGCTTAATGCCGATAGGCATTAAGCGTGCTTTTCTGTTTTTTCGGTCCGTACAGAAGGGGAGAGGTTATTTTGCCTCTCCGGTTGGATAACGCTTATCGTCGTCCTGCTTATGTCGGATTATTCCAAAAATCGGACATAAATGTCCATGTTCAAATCATTTTATTGTATTGATAATAATAATAATCAATCAAAGGGAGGAAATTTGGTGAATATGCAATCCCGGCTTGAAGTGGAAGAATTGGATTACTTAACAAAAAATTTTCATTTATCCATCAAGCCATTGCCATATTCAACGGATTGTATTCGATCTGTCGATTTGCTTGACGGTAAAAAATGTGCGTCGTATTTGGATGAATTATCAAGTGTTCTCCGGTCTCCGTCAAGAATGATTACCGCTTCGCAGTTCTCCAAGAGGTACGCCTTTCTAACCCTGACTACCGGTTTATATGCCATGACGATGTACAATAAAGGATTGGATTTAGGTATCGAAAATAGCCTTCTTGAATCGTCCGTAACCCACAATAAATCTTGGTCGACCAGGATATGTGTGCCAGATTTGCATGTTACCGAACCTGCGGCTGGGAAACGGGATGAATGGCGTAATGAAACGATAAGAAATCTCTTCGCAGGGCATTTGGCAAAACTGTGGCGTTCCATTTCTGAAACCGCCAACATTCCAGTGGCTATTTTATGGGAAAATACCGCAGTTCGTTTATATTCGCTGTATGAGAAACGAATGGGGGAAGGGGCCAATTCACAAGAAAACAAGCGCATACAGGAGGACTTCGAATATCTGATAAGTAAAGCGCCAGGGACCGTATTCGGGGAAACGGACAATCCCATGGAAAAGTTTTACTTTCCTGCATGTATGACTTCTTCTGCAAATCAACCGGTTCGTATTCGAAAGACTTGTTGTTTCTATTATAAAGTTTCCGCGAACGAAAGCTACTGTTCAACCTGTCCGAAAGTAGTTAAGAAACACGAATGACTTGATAGGGAGAAGCTTGCAAGAACGCTCCGCTTTACTATAATGAAAGTGAGTTTTTTTAAGAGAGGACCGTGTTGTTATTGTAGAAACGTGGACTCACTGATCCGGAAGAAGTACGGATATGGTCGGGTCCTATTTGCCGCTGCAACTGTTCTAAAGGAAGGATAAAATCGTATCCGAACAAGGAATTCGCGATAGATTTGTCGAAATAACATGTAATGAGAATGATTATTATTCACAGAAAAGGACGAGTGCAAATGAATAACAGCTCACATCTTTCAACGCGACTCGCTGCTTGCCTGTATAAACTGGAAGATAGTCAACACGTAATTTCGAATGAAACCTTATTTCAGCATGATAATTCGTTGTATGGAATGTTGTTGTTTATGGAAGCTGAAGGAGACATTGTCATCGACGGACGGAGCTATCCCTTACAGCGGCAAAAGATTTTCATCGTATCTCCCGGTGCCTATGTAAAACTGTCCATTCACCCAAGTAGTCAAGCAGATTATTATTACATAAAGTTTTATGCGCTGCAACCTGCGGATCCGGGTCATTTTGTACTTGCGGAACTGAAATGTCCGGATGAACTATATACTGCTCATTTTCAGTTTCTGGCCGACATGGTTCAAGAGATGGAGAAAAAACATCGCAGTGACAGTAGCTGGGATGTCATGAAAGCGAATATGATGTTTCAAGAAATGATAGTCGCGCTATTCAAGGATACCATTCATGAACAGAAGTCAGATTTGAAACAAGCGATTCATCTCACCTTGGAATATATGGAACAATACTATCCATTACATATTACCCGAGAGAAGCTTGCTGAAATCGCAGGTTTGAGTGCGGATTATTACTCACGGGCATTCAAGAAACAAGTCGAAAAAAGCCCGATGGAATATTTGACTGAAATTCGGATTAGCCAAGCCAAGCAATTGCTGGTTCAGTCTGACGGATCGTTTCGTTCGATTGCCCACAGCGTCGGCTTTAGCGATGAGTTTTATTTCAGTCGCAAGTTTAAAGCAGAGACAGGTTACTCGCCGATGTCTTATGTGAAAAAAATCAAATATTCCAGCAAAATTGCTTCACTTAATCATCAAACAACAGGTCATTTGATTGCGCTGGGCATCGAGCCTTATGCCGCTGTCATCAATAACGCTTATCCGATCACCACCCGGTTGCGCAACACAATTGCTGTCGGCCACTCCAATCCTGATTTGGAAAGACTGGTGACTGCCAAGCCAGACTTAATTGTGGCGAGCGGTTCTCGCCATGTGGAAAAATCTCAAAAAGAGAGAATATTTAATCAAATCGCCCCGACGATCACTCTTCATTATTCTAATGACTGGAGAGTTCATTTTCAGACCATAGCTAAGATCGTTGGCAAAGAAAAGGAAGCAAACGGTTGGCTGGAGCGTTATGAGCGAAAAGCGGAAACGATTCGAAAACAAATAAAAAGCAAAATCGGAGATGAAACCTTCTTAATCGTTGGTATTGGCGAAGGGAAAATGTGTGTGTATGGTCTACGAAACATGGGGACGGTGCTGTATGGCGATTTAAAGTTGACCGCTCCCCAAGGGGTGCCGGGTATTGCCCACTATAAGGAGGTAACGCTGGAGGATTTGTTTGAGTTTGAAGCGGATCGGATCCTATTAACTAGCTATAGGCACAATGGTACTGCACAGATGGATCAGGCGATCCGAAATGAAGTAGGTGCGTTATATGACAACAAACAATGGCATGCTTTAAAAGCAGTCAGGAACAGAAAAGTTTATTGTATGTATGACAGCCAGCATCTCTATACGAGCTATAATGCGCTGTCTCATGACTTATTTCTGGACAAAGTGCATCAGCTGCTGATGTCGGATGAGGAGTAAAAAAGCGGACATCCGCCATGAGCTGCTGAAATATCGGAATAGTCCAAAAAGTAATCATTAATATCCATGTTCTTTATAGATTACTCTCTTATAATGAGAATAAGAATCAATATCAATACCATACGTTCAACAAGAAAAAGGAGAGGTACAAGGATGGTTAGAAGTAACAAATATGGATTAGTACTAGCAGCGATTTTTCTATTAATGTTCGTGATCGCTGGTTGCGGGGGGAATCAGCAAGGGGGAGCAGTTTCTCAGCCGACACAAGTACAAGAAACTGAGAATCAAGAGGCCAGAGTCATTCAACATGCCATGGGTACTACGGAAGTTAAAGGTACACCTAAGAAAGTGGTCACGCTGTTTCAAGGAGCTACGGACGCTGCCTTAGTGCTGAAAATTAAGCCTGTGGGAGCCGTTGAATCCTGGATAGAACAACCTTGGTACAATTACATCAGAGCCCAGATGGAAGGGGCAACCAACTTGGGCTCGGAAAACCAGCCCGACTTGGAAAAATTGGTTTCACTTCAACCTGACTTGATTATCGCTTCCAAAACACGCCACGAGAAAATTTATCAGCAATTATCGGCCATTGCGCCAACCGTCATGACAGAAGAGGTACATCTGTGGAAGGATACGTTGAAACTGTCAGCAGAAGCTCTAAACAAAAAGGAAGAAGAGAAACAATTTCTGACAGAGTGGGAGCGAAAAGTAGCTGATTTCAAGGGGGAAATGGGCGATAAATTAAAATTGGAAGTGGGCATTGTTGACTTTCGAGTGGATCATGCCCGAATTGTTTATACCGGATTCTCAGCTCTCGTTTTGGAAGAGTTGGGAATTGCCCGTCCTGCTAGTCAGAGGGGAACAGAATGGGGAGTTCAGCTCTCATCCAAAGAAAATATTCCGCAAATGGATGCAGATATCATATTTGATCAAACGAGTACGACAAGAAATGACGGTCGACTGGATTTGAGAAAAGCATGGAGCGAGCATCCGCTGTGGAAAAATTTGAAAGCCGTTCAAAACAATAGAGTATTCGAGGTAGATACCGCGGTATGGAATAACGGCTCTGGTCCGTTAGCAGCTATGGAGATGCTGGATGATCTCTATGCTTTCTATGGATTGAAATAATATAGTTAAATTAAAGAGGCTGTTGACGAGCGCTGGTGTCAACAGCCTCCAATGAGTTCACTCGTTTCATACCGCTTCGTCTTATGAAGGCTATGGAGGGAATGAACCTCAAAGAGGAGGGTCTTTGTGAATCCATTATTACACCAGACACCTTTAAGAGCGCTGGGTTTGGTGTTTGGTTTTTTTATACTTATGATCTCTTTTATACTAAGTATCGTCCTTGGAACAACGGAGATAAGCTTTCTAACGGCTGTCGAGTCATTTACCCATTATGATATGTCATCGAACGAACATGTGATTATCCAAACGACCCGGTTCCCTCGCGCCATATTTGCAGCTCTGATCGGGGGGAATTTAGCCGTTGCAGGGGCTCTGATGCAGGCGTTGACTCGAAATCCTTTAGCTTCTCCAAGTATTTTCGGGATTAATTCGGGTGCCGTTTTTTTTGTGATATTGGCGTTAACGTTTTTCCCCGTCTCTTCCCTGGATCAATTGGTATGGGTCGCCTTTTTGGGAGCGGGTATTGGCGCTTTGACCGTTTATTTCCTCGGTTCCCTGGGCAGGGACGGATTAACTCCACT
This sequence comes from Paenibacillus sp. JCM 9796, assembly GCF_055379675.1. Lineage (NCBI taxonomy): Bacteria > Bacillati > Bacillota > Bacilli > Caryophanales > Paenibacillaceae > Paenibacillus > Paenibacillus sp. JCM 9796. Next base: position 198,277 of record NZ_AP043723.1, on the reverse strand, counting down.
GAAAATTGTGTTAGCCGGTGCAGCTATGACGGCCTTGTTTACCTCGTTTACTCAAGGCATGCTGGTTGTTAATGAAGCCAGCTTACAAAATGTGTTGTTTTGGTTAGCGGGTTCTGTCGCCGGCAAATCGGCTGAGGGATTAATTCCGGTCTTACCGTATATGGTATTCGCCGGGATCACCGCATTGGTACTGGCACAGCCTGTCAACATCCTGACTTCGGGAGAGGATGTCGCCAAGGGATTGGGGCAAAGAACGGGCCTTGTGAAAATTTCAATTGCGGTTGCGGTCATTTTATTGGCGGGAAGCTCTGTTGCGGTTGCCGGCTCCATCGGATTTGTAGGTCTCGTTATTCCGCACATTGCCCGTTTCCTGGTGGGTATTGATTATCGCTGGGTTATTCCTTACAGTGCCGTACTGGGGGCTATCTTGTTGTTACTTGCAGATATCATTGCTCGGTTTGTGATTATGCCTGGAGAGATTCCGATCGGAGTGATGACGGCTTTAATCGGAGTGCCATTTTTTATTTACACTGCGAGGAAGGGGTTTCGCTCGAAAGGGGTTTCGCCATGAAGCAGTTAATCGTTGTTCGAAGCAAAAAGGGACAGTTTTCTTTTCTTGTGCAGAAAAGAACGGTGATTCAGCTCTCGGTGTTAACGGCAATGTTGATCATTGTATTTGTTCTGAGTCTGGGGCTGGGCAACAAGGGTACTTCACCAGTGGACGTGCTCAAAACGTTACTTGGGCAAGGAACAGCCGTAAATTCGTTGATTATTGGCACTTTAAGGCTTCCTCGTATTATAGTTGCCGTTCTGGTTGGAGCGGCTCTGAGTGTTTCCGGATCGATCCTTCAGGGAATTATCCGAAATCCGCTAGCCTCGCCGGATATTATTGGGATTACAGGGGGAGCCGCGTTTGCGGCAGTGGCTTTTTTTACCTATTTTGCCGGTACGGTCAGTATCCAGTGGCTCCCGGTAGCAGCCTTTTTGGGGGCTGGCTTCGTTTCGATCGTGATTTATTTGTTGGCATGGAATAAAGGGGTTACTTCAACGAGGCTGGTGTTGATCGGAATTGGGATTTCAGCGGCGACCAGTTCTTTAACGATGTTAATGATTGTTCTCAGCCCTATTAAAGCAGCCAGTCAAGCCTATATTTGGTTAACTGGAAGTATTTACGGTGCATCGTGGGATAATGTGTATGCCTTGCTGCCCTGGGTGATTGTTTTTATTCCTTTGGCACTCATTTATTCGAGAAACATTAATGTTCAAGAACTAGGCGACGATGTCGCGAAAGGTTTAGGAGCTTCTGTTCAACTTCACCGATTCCTGCTGCTGATCATCAGTGTGGCGTTGGCGGGTTCAGCCGTGGCTATTGCCGGAGCGATCGGGTTTATCGGCTTAATTGCTCCGCATATCGCCAGAAAGCTCGTAGGTCCTTCTTTTGGCGGCTTAATTCCGGTTGCGGCTCTTATTGGCAGTCTTATGCTTTTGATTGCCGATACGTTTGCCAGAACGGCCTTTCTTCCACTCGATATTCCTGCGGGTGTGTTTACTGCAGGTGTAGGTGCTCCTTTCTTTATTTATCTGCTTTATAGAAATCGCAATAAATAGAGTTGCACTATTCGTACGGAAAAATGAATGACAGGGTTTGAAATGCAGCCTTTTTTGGAATCCTACTCCTATCAAGATAGACGTGAAGGAGTGAGGTGATGAAAGAGGCTGTTATCACTGCAATAACAAAAGCAACAAGCAGAAAATCCCTTTATCATTTTACAAGAGTAAGGAATTTGCCGGCTATTGCTCATTTTGATGCTCTATTGTCCAGTTATAACCTAAATCCCCACGGTGCAGGTGAGCGCCGATCAGAGGCCAAGGAAGTGAACTATCATGAATATTCGGTTACAATAAATGCTCATTTAAGGATTCCTGACAGTATGATAGATGCTGAAACCACACAGGAACAATTTCGGGCTTGTCTGGATCGGCATGTATTTTTTTGGCCCACATTAAAGGATTGTCAGAAAATGATGGACACTTATACGCGGAGAGAACCGGATGAAAGGTTTGCCATTCTGGAATTCGATGCGTATTTCTTATTATTGGAGCATTATTCAGCAGTGAAGTTATCTAAATACGACTCGGGGAGCTCGCCGCGGTTTCCGACTCTCTGTTCTTACAAGAAGAGTCCAGATATGTTTCTACCATTAAATGGCTTCAAGATCATACTGAATAACATCGTGCCGACAAAAGCGTCCGAAATACGGGAGGTACTCATCGAAGATCAGGTTATCAACGTGTCAAAGTATTTACGGGCTGTTTACGTCGATAATTGTAAAGTTATACCTGAGTGCTGGAGAGATCGGGCGAAGCCTTTGGCGGATTTGCAAGTCATGAAATCAAGATGAATGCATCGCTTACAGAAGTTGCTTAATCCATAACCTCATAAAACCTCATATCGAGCTGAGAACTGCAAAAAAAGCTGCCGGTGGATCTCAATAGATCCTGCAGCTTTTTTTAGATTGTAATATCGTATTCTTCAATTTTTCTGTACAACGTCGTTCTTCCGATTTCCAATAGAGCTGCGGCCTTGCTCAAATTCCAGCCCGTTGCCTGCAATGCCCTTTTGATTGCCTCGATTTCCGCCTCTTTAAGCGAAGGGACGGAATCATCGGCAGCCTGAGCCTCCCGCCGCCCGGTTTGACAGTCGGTTTCGAACTGCAGATGTTCGGGGCGAATGGGACTTCCCTCGGCAAGAAAAGCGGCCTGAATAAGGATGCTGTTTAATTCGCGAATGTTTCCGGGCCAAGCATACTGCAAGAGCTTATTTGCCGTTTCTTTCGATAAATGAGGGTTCGGATCGTTATGGCTGCGCAGCAAATGTATGGCAAGCTCAACGATATCGCTTCTTTCGCGGAGTGAAGGCAATGTAATTTGAATTCCTTTCAAACGGTAATAAAGATCGGCGCGAAACCGTCCTTCCTTGATTTCATTTTGCAAATTTTTATGAGTCGCTGCAATGATTCTTATATCAATGGGTTTACTTTTGGCGCTTCCGACGGGGGTGATGGTACGTTCCTGCAAAACCCTCAATAGAGCCGCCTGTGCGCGCAAAGACATATCGCCGATTTCATCCAAAAAAATCGTACCCTTATGGGCAGCTTCGAATTTCCCGGCATTTCCTTCCCGATTGGCTCCCGTAAATGCGCCCCGCTCATAACCGAACAATTCGCTTTCCACCAGGCTGTCGGGTATTGCGCTGCAATTCACGGCTATGAAGGGTTGATTCGAACGCAAACTGGCCGAATGAATGGATTGCGCAAACAATTCTTTTCCGGTGCCGCTTTCTCCCAACAACAGAACCGGAAAGTCGGTGAGAGCCGCTTTGTAGGCCAGTTCTTTTTTCTGTATGAGGCTTGGGCACGATCCGGCGATATCGGAAAAAGTATACATGCGATTTACGCTGATCACTTTTTTTTGAATCGCTACGGAACGCCAAACCTTTTGTTGATGATCGTGTATTTCTTCGATAATAAATCCTTCGATGCCGGAGAATTCATGGCCGATGGCATCCTTGCCTATAATCCGGAGAGCGGCTTGATTGGCGCGAATGATTCTGTTTTCGTGATCCAGCGAAAGGAGCGGAAGCGGATTGTTTTTCATCGAATATTCCAATTCCTTCAAAGTGATGAGATGTTCCTTCCTGGATTCTTCGATGAGAAGTTGGTTCTGCAATGAATCCGCGGCCATCGTTGAGAGAGAAAGACTAAGCGCATTATAGTTTTCCTGTTTGCTGCTGAAATTGATGGCGCCCAACAACTCCCCGGTCGGACTGAACACAGGCGACGATGCGCAAGTAAGGAAATGATTCAACTGGCAGTAGTGTTCTTCGGCATGAACGCGGACAGGTATTCTTTCGTTAATGGCAACCCCGATGGCATTCGTTCCCTTTCTGTTTTCAGCCCAATTGGCGCCCACCTGGAGCTGAACCGCAGCCGCCCGTTTGGAGAATTCAGGATCTCCGACGGAATAAATAATATTGCCTTGAGCATCGATAAGAAGGGCCACTTGTCTCGATTGCTTAATGAAGTGCTCCATTTTCCCGAAAATATGTGAGGTATGCTTAATCAGAGCCTCATTCTCTTTAAGGATTTCATGAATTTGCTTTCCTGTAACCAATTGGTCATCCACAGGATCCATCTGTTTCAATCCATATTGTTGACAACGCTTCCAAGAGCTTGCCACAACTTCTGAATGCTTCCTTATTTCCAGAGATGACAACGTAAACACCTCCACACACAACATGTGTGATATTGATTGTAGTATAACATAATGGATATCCAGATGTGCCCATTTAAACAAGATTGTTTCAAAATGTTACACCTTGCCGACGGTACGATTTGATCAAATTCGGACACCGAGAGACACCGTTTCCGTTTCACATAGGAGCACTGCTTCGCAACAATTCTATTCGGCAAATCAGAAAAAAACACCATTACGCATTGGATTTCAGTGGAGTGGTGATTCAGCTAAATCCAATAACGTAACGGTGTTTTGTGTGTCACTGGCACAATAAATTCGTCGGCAAGCGCTTACATTATTAAAATGTCAAGACGATCCGTCCGTTAATGTTTCCTTTTTCCATACGTTCAAAAATTTCATTGATTTTTTCCAGTGGCTGTGTTTCGATGATCGCTTTCACTTTGCCGCGGGCAGCGAAATCCAAAGCTTCTTGCATGTCTTTTCTTGTACCGACAATCGAACCTGTTACTGTAACGCCGTTGAGAACCGTATCGAAAATCGGGATTGGCAATTCGCCGCTCGGAAGACCGACTACCACCAGTGTGCCGCCGCGTCTTACAGAACGATACGCTTGTTCAAACGCTTTCGGAGTCACTGCCACGCTCACTGCAGCATGAGCGCCGCCGACTTTGTTCTCGATTTCCTCTACCGGATTTACCGACTTGCCGTTTATGGTAAGATCGGCACCCAGCTTCTTGGCAAGTTCCAATTTATCGTCGCTGATATCGACTGCAATGACATTAAATCCCATAGCCTTCGCATATTGGAGCGCAATATGTCCGAGACCTCCAATGCCATAGATCGCCACCCATTCTCCCGGCTTTGCACCCGTTACCTTCAGGGCTTTATAGGTGGTTACGCCTGCGCATAAGATCGGGGCAATTTCTTCATCCGATACGCCGTCCGGGATTCTCGCGACATAGGCAGCAGGTGCGACGCAATATTCCGCGTATCCCCCATCGACCGAATAGCCGCCATTTAATTGGCTTTTGCATAACGTTTCCCAACCGGTCAAGCAATACTCACATTCGCCGCAAGCGGAGAACAGCCACGGAATTCCAACCCTGTCCCCGATGTTTATGGAACTTACTCCCGGACCGACTTTTTCTACATAGCCAACGCCTTCATGACCAGGGATCAAAGGAAGTTTAGGTTTCACGGGCCAATCCCCATGAGCGGCATGCAGGTCGGTATGGCAAACTCCGCAAGCTGTGATTCTTACCAGCACTTCTCCTTGTCCGACATCCGGAGTCGGTACTTCTTTGATTTCCAGCTTTTGATGAAATTGATTTACAATAGCAGCTTTCATTTGAATCCTCCTTCAAAATGAACGAATATGGTTGCTTGGCATGCAACACTTTCATACATACGCAAAACCCATGCCAACCCCAAAAACGCAGAAACGCTATGTTTTTATCATTGAAATGACGAAAATTCGGCCGTTAAGCCGAAAAAACGGCTGCCCTATCATTTTTTCGGCATTTTATAAAATATTTTCCAAAAAGTAAAATAACAAAGTACAATAGCAATGAAGGAGGAAGATCCATGGGTATTTTCAAATTCATGACACCCGAAATTATTTTCGGTACGAATGCTCTGAGTCAAATCGGGGAAAGCCTGCTTCGATTGGGAGCGAAAAAGGTTTTTGTTGTCTCCGATAAAGGCGTTCTGAATTCCGGTTGGGTGGAACTTGCCGTCCGCTATTTGAAAGAATGTAAACTGGACTACTGCTTATGGACGGAACTTACCCCCAACCCCAAGGACTATGAAGTGGAAAAAGGCGTTCGAACCTATATGGAAAGCGGTTGTAATTCGGTTGTCGGGATCGGAGGAGGAAGTGCAATTGATGCCGCAAAATCAGTTGCCTTACTTGCAACCAATAGCGGGACGATCCAACAATATGAAGGTGTCGATCTCGTAACCAGGCCGCTTCCGCCAATGGTCATGGTGCCGACGACTGCAGGGTCGGGATCGGAAGTTTCCCAGTTCTCCATTATCCGCAATTCCAAACACAAGGTGAAAATGACCATTATTTCCAAATCGTTAATTCCCGATATTGCGATCATTGACCCGCAGACCTTGATGACGAAAGATGCGCGTTTAACGGCGCATACGGGTATGGACGTTTTATCACATGCCATTGAATCTTATATTTCTCTAGCGGCTACCCCGATGACTGAAGGGTATTCCTTGCAAGCGATTCGCTTAATTGCCAATTACCTTCGGCCTTCCGTGGCAAGCCAACACAATCGTGAAGCGAAAGAAGCTATGGCGATGGCAAGCCTTCAGGCAGGTATCGCTTTCTCCAACTCGATTTTGGGAGCGGTTCATGCCATGTCACATCAACTAGGCGGTTTGCTGGATCTGCCGCATGGGGAGGTAAATTCTATTTTGCTGCCTTATGTATTGGAGTATAATTTGATCTCTTGTCCCGAGAAATTTAAAAACATTTCCGAGGCTTTCGGTGAGAACGTGGACGGTCTCAGCCTGACTGCAGCCGCCAGAAAGGCGATTGGAGCCGTTAAAGAATTGGCCGGCGATCTCGGCATCTCTGATTCTTTGTCCAGTTTGAACCTGAAAGAGGAACAGATTGATTTTATGAGCCATAATGCGGTTCATGATGCCTGCATGACTACGAACCCGCGGGATATGAAGGCGGCGGATGTGAAAATGTTGTTCCGCCTTGCTCTGGGGAGTGACTTCTGATGTCGGGCAAACAAGAGTTGATTGACAAGTTAACAGGAATTAAATCTTCACGAAAAAGTTACTACAGTGAATTAAACGCTATCGTCGAAGAAATGAAGAAAAAGAACAAGCAGCTGGAAGTCATTAACCGGTTAACGCAGATCCATGTGGACAAATCCTGGGAGGAAGTCAGCAGCTATCTGGCAGCCCAATTATCACAAATTCTTTCTTTCGACCGGTTTGTCTTGACACTTATCGACCATTCCGATCTGTTGTTTTATATTTCGGAGCCGGAAGCGGCGAACTGGTCTTGCCGTTTTGTCAAAAGGCGAATGGTGACGAAGACGGCCATGTCGATTGAAGAATTTAAAAAGCTGCTTAAAAAGGAAATACCGGATCATTACGGCACATCCGTTTGTTTGCAATATCAAGCCGGAAACATCTATGGATTTCTTACTCTTTTGAATCAGGAGAAAGTAGAGTACCCCCAAGAGGAGCTTGAGCTTTATAGGCGTATGGGAGAACATGTGCGAATCTCCATTGAAAACATCCACTTGTTTAAAGATGTGAGCGAGAAAGTCAACATGGAAGCGCAGCTGATCCAGTCTGCAAAGATGGCTGCTTTGGGAGAGATGGCTGCGGGGATCGCCCATGAATTGAACAGTCCGCTAACCGCCATTCTTGGAAATGTCCAGCTTCTGATGCGCGACATGAAAGACGGGCGTCCGGGCAAAATGCTGGAGGATATTTATCAGTGCGGCCTGCGCAGCAAAAAAATAATACAAAATTTATTGACATTCTCTAGACAAGAAGAATATCAATTAGAAACCATGCACCTCTCCAGTTTGATAGAAGACGTATTAGGGCTGGTGGGGTATCAACTGGCAGTTTCCGGTATTTCGATACGGAAAGAAATAGATCCGACACTTCCTCCTGTCAGAGGGAGCCGCAATCAAATCGAACAGGTGTTGATTAACCTCTTTCTTAATGCGAGAGACGCCGTTCAAGGAAAAAGCAACCCGGAAGTGATCATTGGAACTTGCCTCGCAGGTTCAGAGGACCGGTCATTCGTTTCCATCTATGTGCTCGACAACGGAGTTGGCATTGAAGAAGACTATGTATCTCAAATATTCAATCCTTTTTTTACAACGAAGGAAAGCATGAAGGGTACCGGTCTGGGACTTTCTGTGAGCCTAGGCATTGCCGAGTCCCATGGAGGAAAGCTTCTGGTAGACAGCAGGGTGGGCGAGTACACCCGGTTTTCCCTTTTGCTTCCGATCCAGGAAAATGAAGGAGGGGAAGAATATGAGAAGGGTGCTAGTAGTCGATGATGAAATCGAAGTGACCTCTTTTTTTCGATATTTTTTGGAAGATAAAAGCTGTGACGTGGCGATTGCGAATTCAGGGAGGGAGGTAGATGAGCTGCTTCACCGGCATCCATCTCCGTTTCACCTGGCTCTTGTGGATCTGAAGCTGCCTGATGCCAATGGATTGGATTTGTTGGCCAAAATTAAAACCAAGTACCCGGACTGCGAAGTCATGATCATGACCGGTTACAGCACCGTCAAATCAGCTGTACTGGCCATACAGGCAGGGGCGAAAGACTATTTGGAAAAGCCGTTTGATGACCTGGAGAGTCTTGAAAACATCATCAATTCGGTATTACTGAACCCCGTCGGCAATACGGAAAAACTGAACATGGAAGCTGCGCAATACGGAATTATTTATACGAATTCAAGTCCACTGCAGAAAGTCATAGCCGTAGCGGAAAAGTTGGCCAAGAAAGCCATCAACATTTTGATCGAGGGAGAGACGGGCACCGGCAAGGAATTGATGGCCCGATTCATTCACGGCTCCAGTCTGAGGGCCCCATATCCGTTTGTCGGTATCAATTGCGGGGCGGTGCCGGAAAGCCTGATGGAGAGTGAATTGTTCGGTCATGAAAAAGGGGCATTTACCGGAGCGATCAAGACCAGGAAGGGATATTTCGAGCTTGCTAACAACGGAACTCTCTTCATGGATGAGATCGGAGAGGCACCGACTTCCATTCAGGTAAAATTGTTGCGTGTGTTAGAGACAGGAGAGTTCATGAGGGTAGGCAGTGAAGAGATCCAAAAGAGCAATGTGCGGTTCATCTCAGCCACAAATCGAAATTTGGAAACCGAGGTCGAAAACAAACAATTTCGCGCTGACCTCTTATACCGGTTGGAGGGAGTGAAATTGTCCATTCCTCCTTTGCGGGAAAGACCCGGGGATATTCCGTTGATTGCGCAGTCCTATCTTGACAAAAAATATGGTGGCGAGTGCCGGCTTGATTCGGATGCAGCGGAGATTTTAAAAATGTACGATTGGCCCGGGAACGTGAGACAACTCCTCAATGTGCTCAATCAGACGCATGCCATTCACGAATGCAAGTGTTTAAAGGCTGACCATCTTCCGCCATATTTGCTGCAAAGAGCGGAGCATCCCGTCAACCAAATGCCGATTGATCGGCAAATCGAAGATTTTATTGAACGGGAAGCCGAGCAATTTGTGCAAAGTCTGGTAAATGGCTTAAGCCAAGTCGAGCAGATCCATTTAAAAAAAGTAATGGACAGAATCAGAAAGATGGAAAGGGAAATCGGGAGAAAAGTGATTGAAAGAAGGTTGTCCGAGACAAATAGAGACAGGCAATTGTTGAGTAAGAAATTAAATATCTCAATAAGGACACTCCGATATATTTTAAATGAGAAGTAACGAGAGCCGTTGCTGCGATTGTTCTATTTTGAACAAGATGAAACACCTGATCTGTTTCATAATGTATGCAAAGCGATACAAGCGCTTACAAAAAAGCTTGCGCAGCCGTTAATTTTCGATTGGCACGACTTTTGCTCTATTTTTGATTGCCAAAAAAAATTGGGCATAAGGAGGCTGGACAAATGATTTATGCACAACCGGGGCAAACTGGCTCCAAAGTTACTTTTAAAAAGCGCTACGACAATTTTATCGGAGGAAAATGGGTAGCGCCTGTCAATGGGCAATATTTTGAGAACATCACGCCGGTAAAAGGTCAGCCTTTTTGTGAAGTGGCCCGTTCGACTTCGGAAGATATCGAATTGGCCCTGGATGCGGCCCATGCCGTCAAAGAGGCTTGGGGACGTACATCGGCAGCCCAGCGCGCCTTGATTCTTCACCAAATCGCCGATCGCATGGAAGCCAATTTGGAGCTGCTTGCCGTAGCCGAAACCTGGGATAACGGAAAGCCGGTCCGGGAAACGTTGGCCGCCGACATTCCTCTGGCGATCGATCATTTCCGTTATTTTGCGGGCTGCATTCGTGCCCAGGAAGGAACGCTCGGCGAAGTGGACGGCGATACGGTTGCCTATCATTTCCATGAACCGTTAGGCGTCGTCGGGCAAATCATCCCCTGGAATTTCCCGCTGTTGATGGCTACTTGGAAGATTGCGCCGGCGCTCGCTGCGGGCAACTGCATCGTGCTGAAGCCAGCGGAGCAAACGCCTGCTTCCATCATGGTTTTGGCGGAGCTGATCGGCGATTTGCTGCCTCCAGGAGTGTTGAATATCGTCAACGGCTTCGGGCTGGAAGCAGGTAAGCCTCTTGCTTCAAGCAACCGTATCGCCAAGATCGCTTTTACAGGAGAAACGACGACAGGCCGCTTGATTATGCAATACGCGTCACAGAACATTATTCCGGTTACGCTGGAATTGGGCGGCAAGTCTCCCAACCTCTTTTTTGACGACGTTTACGCCAAAGATGACGCGTTCTTGAATAAGGCCATCGAAGGGTTTGTGCTGTTCGCTCTGAACCAAGGCGAGGTTTGCACCTGCCCGTCCCGCGCCCTTATTCAAGAATCGATTTACGAACCCTTCATGGAACGGGCATTAAAGCGCGTGGCCGCGATCAAGCAAGGCAATCCGCTCGATACGGAAACGATGATCGGAGCTCAAGCATCTTCGGAGCAGGTGGAGAAAATTTTGTCCTATATCAGCATTGGAAAGCAGGAAGGAGCGGAATGTCTGATCGGCGGAAACAAAGCGGAGCTGAAAGGCGACTTGGAAGGCGGGTATTATATTGAGCCGACCGTATTCAAAGGGCACAATAAAATGCGGATCTTCCAGGAAGAAATTTTTGGGCCCGTCGTTTCTGTGACGACCTTTAAAGATCAGGAGGAAGCTTTATCCATCGCCAATGACACCCTGTATGGGTTGGGAGCAGGGGTATGGACCCGCGATATGAATACAGCTTACCGTTTCGGAAGAGGCATTCAGGCCGGGCGCGTATGGACCAACTGCTACCACGCTTATCCGGCGCACGCCGCATTCGGGGGCTACAAAGTTTCGGGGATTGGCCGCGAAACGCATAAGATGATGCTTTCCCATTACCAGCAGACGAAAAACCTGCTTGTCAGCTACAGCCCGGACGCTCTAGGGTTCTTCTAAGAAGGCCGGCGCCATGGAAGAAGTCCGAAAAGTTCTGGCCACTGACGCCGCCCTGGAGCTGATCGAGTTTTTGAAAGCCAAGTACGGCCCTGTCATGTTTCATCAATCGGGAGGGTGCTGCGATGGCAGCTCTCCGATGTGCTATCGAGATGGCGAATTTCTGATCGGCGATTATGACGTGTTATTGGGGGAAATCGGCGGAGCCAGCTTTTATATGAGCCAGGCTCAATATGAGTACTGGAAGTATACCCAACTGTTCATTGATGTCGTTCCCGGCAGGGGAGGCATGTTCTCGCTGGAGGGACCGGAAGGACGCCGGTTCTTGACACGCTCTCGCGTTTTCACAGATGAAGAGTTGAAGGCGCTTCAATTATAAGCACCCCTGTCAAGTAGACAGATATGAATGGAAACTGAACGATTAGGCGGCTGTAGTCAGGAAATCGCTTGGGCTGCAGCCGTTTATTGGTGCGAATTCGAGCTAGATCACTCAACCGATTCTATCGAAGGTAGTGTTTAAAATGAAAAGAATCAACAAAGTATCGGTTATCGGACTTGGGGCAATCGGAGCTGCTTATGCAAGTAAACTGCACGATTTGAACCCGAACTGCGTTCAGGTTATTGCTGATGAAGAACGGATTCGGCGTTACAAATCGGACGGACTATGGATCAACGGCAGACGCTGCGATTTCAATTATTTGACGCCGGAAGTGGAAGCCGGACCGGCGGACCTTGTATTGGTGGCGGTCAAATACCAGGGGCTTCAACAGGCTATAGCCGATATTAAACATCATGTCGGACCGGAAACCGTGATTATGTCGCTGATGAACGGAATTTCTAGCGAAGAAATCATTGCCCATACCTATGGAAGCGAGAATCTGCTTTACGCGATGTGTGTCGCGATCGATGCAGGAAGAGAAGGAACGGACATCTCCTTTTCGAGTATAGGCAGAATTTGTTTCGGAGAGAAGAGGAATCCGTCTCATTCGCCAAAAGTACGGTCAGTCAAACAATTATTTGAACAAGCCGGAATTCCTTATGAAATTCCGGAAAATATGGAGCACGCGATGTGGTGGAAATTCATGATCAATGTCGGGATTAATCAGACATCGGCTGTGCTCAAAGCGCCGTACCGAGTGTTTCAAGAGATACGAGAGGCGCATGATTTAATGGTAACGGCGATGCAGGAAGTCATTGAATTATCGAAGAAAGCAGGTGTACATTTAAACGAAGGGGATTTGGCTGCGTTTGATCTCATCTTAAGACAGTCGCTTTCGCCTGAAGGCAAAACGTCGATGCTTCAAGATATCGAAGCAGGTCGGAAGACCGAAGTGGAATATTTCGCAGGAACGGTATGTCAGCTGGGGCGCCGGTATGGCGTGCCTACTCCTGTCAACGAAATGCTGTTTAGAATGATTCGTGTGCTTGAGCAAGTCAACGGCAGGGGGTAATTTGATGTTCCGGACGAATAGAAGCCTTTTCATCCTTTTGATGAAAGGCTTCTATTTTTATCTCACTCCGTCGATAGAGACTAACAAAGATTGTCTAAAAAAACATAATTTTCAGACTATTGGTGTCGTTGTTGATTTAACCAGCAGTCCGTTACTATAAACATGTATGAAAGACTAATATTCATGGGAGGTTGATAAAGAAATGATGAATGGCAAAGAGTATTTGGAAAGTTTGAATGATGGTCGCGTCGTTTACCTGAACGGTAAGAAGATTGAAGATGTAACCACTCATCCTGCATACCAGAATTCCGCAAGATCGATTAAACGCATGTATGATTCGCTGCACGATCCGGAAAAAGCTTCCATTTTGACGACAAAAACCGAAGAGGGATACGTAACCCAGAAGTTTTTTAAAGCGCCTACGAGTGCCCAGGAACTGTTAGAATCCAGAAATGCGGTTGCTGAATGGTCAAGACTAAGCTTCGGATTTATGGGTCGGACGCCTGACTACAAAGCTTCATTTACTGCACACCTGGGCGCGTTTTCTGATTTTTATAAAGGTTTCGAAGGAAATGCGCAGAGATGGTACGACAAGACGGTAAGAGAAAATACGTTTTGTAACCACACGCTTGTCAATCCGCAAGTTGACCGTTCCAAACCGCTGCATGAGAATAAAGATGTCTTCGTACGTGCTGTCGATGAGCGTGATGACGGAATTATTGTAAGCGGTGCCAAATTGGTGGGAACAGCAGCAGCGCTCACTCACTATAACTTCGTATCCAATTATGGAGTTACTGATCTTGGGGATGGCGATCAAAGCAACGCATTAATCTTCTTTGTTCCGATGAATGCACCGGGGCTAAAAATGATCAGCCGCCAGTCTTATGAATTGGCAGCGGCCACAAATGGTACGCCGTTTGATTATCCGCTATCCAGTCGCTTTGATGAGAATGATGCGGTTATCGTGCTTGATAACGTATTTATCCCCTGGGAGGACGTGCTGACGTACAAGAATTTAGAAATAACGAATAACTTCTTCGTACAAACGGGATTCTTCAACCGCTTTTGCCTCCACGGCTGCACGCGTTTTGCCGTAAAACTTGATTTCCTGGCAGGAATGCTGCTGAAGGCAACTGAGATGTCCGGAACCCAACAATTCAGAGGTGTACAAGTCAATATCGGTGAAGTGTTGGCCTGGCGCAATATGTTCTGGGCGCTCTCCACAGCCATGTGTCACGAAGCGGTACCTGGACCTAATGGCATCGTAATGCCGGGTATGGATTCGGGAGCAGCCTATCGCGTGCTGGCGCCAATGGCATGGTTGAAGATAAAGAGCATTTTCGAGCAAGTGATCGCGGGCGGATTGATTCAATTGCCGTCAAGCGCAGAAGACTTCAATAATCCTGAAATCCGCCAGTACCTGGATACTTACTATCGGGGATCGGGAGTAACTGCTGAAGAACGCGTGAAGTTAATGAAGTTGGTTTGGGATGCCATTGGCACAGAGTTTGGCGGCCGACACGAGCTGTACGAAGTAAACTACGCTGGCAATACCGAAAACATTCGTTTAGAGACACTGAAAATAGCCGATGCTACGGGTCAATCAACTAGGTTTAAATCTTTTGTAGACCATGCGATGAGTGATTACGACCTTACCGGCTGGACGAATAACAACTGGATTAATGTAAAGAAAGAAGAGCTGGTACGCTAATGGACGACCGTTTATTTCGCAGCGCAATGGGGAAATTCGCGACAGGCGTTACAGTCATTACCACAGAATTAGAGGGTAAGCCTTATGGCATGACGGCAAACGCGTTTGTATCTGTCTCCTTGAATCCGAAACTAGTGCTCGTCTCCGTAGGGATACATGCACATATGCACAACAGAATCAAGGAATCGAAAAGGTATGCCGTCAACATATTAAGCGAGCACCAGCAAGATCTGTCAGCGCTTTTTGCTGGTCAGAAGAAAGACGGAACAGAAGTTAGATTCGCAACGTTGGATGGGATTCCTGTGTTAGAAGACACGATTGCAACCATGACATGCAACGTTACGGCTGAATACTTAGTGGGTGATCACACTTTGTTTATCGGTGAAGTCACGGATATTCGCCTGCAGGACGGTGAGCCACTGCTGTTTTCACAAGGAAAATACGGTCAAATGATAAAATAACCATAAACAGGTAAAAAAGGGTTGCATAGTAATGAAAATAGCATACAATTAATTTAAAATACTCATATGAAATGTGGCGAACCGAGCAAAAACTGTGCATGTGTAGAAGTTTCTCTTCGCGTATTGTAAGCGGTTGCATTCGCTGATAGTGTAATGGAGGTCACATTGCGGCTGGTACCAAATGTTCAATCGTACAATGTCCAAATATTTAGAAATATGGAGAACGGTATTTATTTTATTAAATAATGGAGGAATGAAAAATGTCCAAAGAACCGAATTTTGATGTTGCACAACTTGCCCATGTTGAAATTTATTCACCAAAGCCAGAGGAAACACTATGGTTTTTTAAAGATCTTCTTGGCATGGAAGAAACAACTAGAGAGGGCCAATCGGTATATCTTCGTGCCTACGAAGACCATTATCACCACACATTGAAGGTAACGGAAGCAAAAGATGCCGGTCTGGGTCATGTCGCCTGGCGCGCAAGTTCAAAGCCAGCTCTGGAGCGTCGTGTGAAAGCGATTGAAGCAAGTGGTTACGGAAATCAGTGGATTGACGGGGATCTTGGTCATGGAGATGCTTATCAGTTTCAGACACCTGACGGTCATAGTATGGAAATTTTATGGGATGTCGAGTACTATAAGGCTCCTGAAGAGAAAAGATCTGCTCTTTTGAGCCGGCCGCAAAAAAGACCATTACACGGTGTGCCAGTCCGTCGTTTAGATCATGTCAACCTGCTTGCCAGCGATGTCACGTCAAACAAGAACTTTCTCATGGATGAACTTGGATTCCGGTTGCGGGAACACATTATGTTAAACGATGGCAATGAAGCTGCCGCTTGGTTGAGTGTGAGTCCATTGGTCCACGAAGTTGCCGTCATGGGTGATCGAATGGGTGGCCGTGGTCGTTTACATCATGTTTGCTATTGGTATGGTTATCCGCAGCATTTGTCCGACATTTCCGATATTTTCACAGAGAATAATATCAAAATTGAGGCTGGCCCTGGCAAACATGGCGTAAGTCAAGCTTACTTCCTCTATGTGGTAGAACCTGGAGGAAATCGCGTAGAGCTATTCGGAGATGCAGGTTATTTAATCTTTGATCCGGAATGGCAACCGATTCAATGGAAAGAGGAACAATTGGAGAAAGGCATTATCTGGTATGGTTCTCCGCTTCCTGCCGAGTTTTTCATGTACGGCACGCCAGTTATCCAACCGGCCAAGGTGTAAAGACGGCTATTGAAACGACACCGTCGCGTCAAGGGATACCCGCTTGAGCCGATAAGTTGGTTTCCGCAATCAAGCAGGAGTGGAGATTAAGCAGTCTCATCTTCTGTTTATTCTCCACTCATCAAAGAAATATCAGGAGGTGATCGCATGAGTGAACACGGAAAATACATGGAAACCGGGGGCATCATGACGCATTTTCATGAGGATGGGCAGGGAGACCCGCTTCTGTTAATTCACGGATCAGGACCTGGAGTGTCTGCTTGGGCCAATTGGCGTTTGGTGTTTCCCGCTCTCTCCAAGCATTTTCGATTATACGCGCCTGATGTTGTAGGTTTTGGATATACCAAACGACCTGAGGGAATCCATTACTCCGTTGATGTATGGGTAGACCATATGATTTCGTTTATCGAAACGAATAAGCTCCATAATCTATCTATGATTGGGAATTCGATGGGTGGCGCATTGGCACTCCATATTGCCTATAGAAGGCCGGACTTGGTAAACAAACTGATTCTGATGGGCAGCGTCGGGTTGTCTTTTCCGATTACAGAGGAATTGGATTTGGTCTGGGGGTATTCACCTAGTTTCGAAAACATGAAACGTCTGATGAGTACTTTTTCCTACGACCAAACGATGGTTAAAAACGATAACCTTGTCCAACTGCGTTATCAAGCGAGCGTCCAAAAAGGTTTTCAAGAAGCGTTTGCTTCCATGTTTCCCGCACCTCGCCAGCGGCATGTTGATGCGCTTGCCTTAAACGAAGAAGCGTTAAAAAGTATTACCAAACCTACTTTGTTGATTCACGGCAGAGAAGACCGGGTAATCCCTTTTGAGCAAACCAGCTTGAAAATGGAGTTGTTGATGCCCAATGCAGAACTGCATGTGTTTTCAAAGTGTGGACACTGGATGCAGATTGAAAAGACCGAACCGTTCTGTGAGCAGGTCATTCAGTTCTTAAGCCGGTGAATGACAGACTTATCGCAGTCTTGACGGACTTGGCTCTGCCTCGGCCGTCTTTATCAAATAATAAAGGG
The DNA here is from genome assembly GCF_055379675.1 of Paenibacillus sp. JCM 9796. Lineage (NCBI taxonomy): Bacteria > Bacillati > Bacillota > Bacilli > Caryophanales > Paenibacillaceae > Paenibacillus > Paenibacillus sp. JCM 9796. The sequence goes on along the minus strand of NZ_AP043723.1, from coordinate 180,974 downwards.
GCGGTTAGCATGCCATTTATTCAAATCAATATGATAGCGGGACGTACCCCCGAAAAAAAAGAGAAGCTGATTCACGAAGTCTCCCATACTGTAGCTAACGTTTTGGACGCACCAATTGAGACTGTCCGGGTCATGATTAACGAAATGCCCCCGGAACATTGGGGAATTGCCGGAGAGTCTGTGAAAAAGCTTCAATCCAAATAACCGGGAGAGATGGCTGTGGAGTGGACTCTGCTGGGGAATGCATGACCACGCCCCTGGGATGGGCCTCATTTCATTTACGGGAGAAACGTCATAGTGTGGATATTAATACCAAAAAAGGTGTGAAGATAGATGACAAATAACAAGCTTTTATTCGATCATCATATTGTATCAGACCATAACGGAACTATTCACATGAACAACGAGAGAATCATTTTATTATCATCATCCGCTTTCGGAACGTTTCGAAAGGACTTGATTGAAAATATTGGAATGGACAGAATGAAGGGATTCCTGATCCGTTATGGCAGGGATCTGGGGGTGAAAGATGCGAAAAATGTTCTCGCTATGAATTTATCCTCGGTTGAAGAATCCATTATCATGGGACCGGACATTCACATGATTAAGGGATTTACCGGCGTTAACACAACAATGTTGAAAATTGAATATCTCCCGGATAAAACTGTGAAATCCATTCACATGGAAGGTATCTGGTATAACTCGTATGAAGCTGAAGACTACGTGTCGCGGTTGGGCTCCCCGGGTTGTTACACGTTAGTCGGCTACGCTAGTGGGTATTTGTCTGCTATTTGCAACCACATTGTGATTGTAAAGGAATTAACTTGTGAAGGAATGGGGCATAAGGAATGTAGATGGGTGGGGAAATCCCTTGACCTATGGGACGGGGAAGTGTATGACTTCCTACGCTATTATGAAGACACACCCATTGTTAAAGAATTGGAAATAACCTATGAAAAACTATTGGAAGAGCGCAACAATCTATCCCGAATATCTAACATTCATAAAAAATTAACGGAAGAAATTATCAACGGGAATGATCTGCAATCGATCGCCCATATCGTTTATGAAACAACGGGCATTCCCTTGATCATTGAAGATGTCAATTTTCGCGCTTTCGCCTATTCAGGTTTAACGCCACAATTTTTTAAAGAGGCAAATGAAGATTTTAAAGACTATATCCAAAAAAACAAGAAACCCGTTCATGATCCGAATGTGACGCCAAACGGTTCTTTTTTGCATTCGACATCGATCAATGCATCCTGCCATTCTCGTTTGATCACGCCGATTTTCATTCGGGGAAAAATATCGGGTTATTGTTCATTTATATCTCAAAAAGTGAAAGAATATCCGGAATTCGACCTCGTTACTTTAGAGCGGATTGCCTCCGTTTGTTCGCTTTATCTGTTAAATGAAAAGACAAGTTTAGAATCGGCGGAACGGATGAAAGGACATTTCTTGGAGCGAATTTTACAAGGGCAGTTTTCTTCAAAGCAAGATATTCTTAATCACGGCAGTTATATTAATTTTGATCTGGAGCAGCCGTTTTACATCGTTATCCTCAAGTATCAAAATCAGCATGGGTATTTTGAGAATGAAATGCTAATATATGAAGAAATAATAGAAACGACCTTGCAATACTTTAAAAATAAGATGTGGAATGTATTAATGTGTCAACGTGGGAATAACATTGTGTTGCTTGTTCAAACGGAATCATTAGCTAATTTGGATATTTCAGCCTTATGTAACGGTGTTATCGAGCACTTAGCCCATATATTCAGAAAATACACCTTTCAGATCGGCGTCAGTTCGAAAGGGGAACAAATCGATCGCTCCATAGACTATTATGATGAAGCTATTGTCGCCTTGCGAATGAGTATGCCCAGCACAAAAAAAGTGGTTTTATTCGAATCTCTCGGTATAGTAGGGCTGTTGATTAACAATAAAAATGAGAGCGCTATCAAAAAAGCTGCGCGGCAGCTGCTAGGACCACTCTATTCGACTGATTGCAATAAAAATCCGGAATTGATTAAAACACTCTACATATTTTTGTCAAACGGCGGAAATCTCGAACAAACAGCAAATGAGCTTTGTCTATCCATGAGTGGACTCCGCTATCGTATTCATAAGATCGAGACTCTTCTTGAACAAGAATTGCGTAATCCGGCCTTCAATTATCAACTGTATCTCATGCTCCAGGCGTTACTTGTGATAGGCGAAATCGCAATTTAATATACATGGGATTGTTAGTTGAAAAATGAATAGAAATGAGAGGGCTGCCGTGGCGGCCTATTTTCTATGATGTTGAGGAATCAGGAAGCATAGCCGGTTATTCGAACAGTCTGGGGTCCCGCCAACATTTTACCCAAAACATACGATATGACATTTTTCGTATAATAACCGAATTTTGGGTTCTAAACGCTATTCAACAGAAGAAAATTATACGTCTAACGTTTATGACTAAGGATAGTCGGGAATTGGTAAGAAGATGCGCGGCGTTCCTAGGGCTTTAAATGACTGCCCACGCTAGCTTGACACTCAAAAGGCGAGAAGCTGAAAGTGAAAAAGTTCGTTCATTTTGCTATGATAAGCAAGATACCAAAAAAAAATTGCAGGTAGGAGCTATGAAGCAATACCGTATGACATTGCCAATCCGTATCAAATTGCTTGCCAGCTTTCTAGTGATATCAGCCATGCTTGGTGTTGCAGGCAGTATTGCTTACGTGTACATGCAAATTGTAGACCGCTGTTATTCGGATCTTGTAAATCGGAGGGCGTCGATTCTGCTTTATAGCGAAAGAAATGCAGGTTCAGGCGACCCAAATGAATAGTAGCGTACGTGATTACATGATTACGCGAGATTCGGTTGCTTTGGATAAAATGGATGCGGCCCAGAACCAATTGTTAAACTTGACTAGGGAAGCGTCCTCTATGGTGCATTCGGACGATAACAAGCGTTTGTTGCAGTATATGGAGGGTAACCTTCAAAAAATGGAACAAATCAAAGCGGAATTTGTCCGTTTAGTGCAGGCGTCTCCCGAACAATCGTTGCGTTACGCGACAGAGAACTTTTTTCCACTTAGCCGTGATATCCGGGAGAATAGTGACGAACTTGCTTCACTTCAACAAAGTCAAATGGAGGAAGCAAGTCTAGAAAATACGGATACAGTCGAAAAGCGCAAAATGTGGTTCTTCTTGTGTTGATCGTTTCGCTTGCCGCAGCGATCGGAATGGCGCTCTTTATTGCTTCACGCCTTTCTAAACCGCTTGTCGAGATGACCGCTGTCGCGCGACTGATTGCAGACGGGGATTTGACCAAAGACATTCCGGTCATTCGCAGCCGTGATGAAATGGGAAGCATGTCTGCGGCGTTTCAACAGATGGCGGCAAATTTACGTTCATTGATCCGGACGGTTTTCTTTTAGTGCGGAAGGAGTATCCGCAAGCTCCCAGGAACTTGCAGCAAGCGCTGAACAATCGACGCAGGCGGGCCAGCAAATCACTCAAACGATTCAGGAAATTGCTTTCGGGGCGGAAAGTCAGGCCAAAGGAGCCGAATCGAATTTCAGAGCGGTTGGAGAGTTGTCGTCGGCGATTCAACGTTTGGCCGAATCAACGGAAGTTATGCATGTATCGTCTCTGCAAACAGCCGCGAAAGCAGAATCGGGAAGTCAACTGCTGCGGCGTTTGTCCGATCATATGGAAGCTGTCCAGCAAGCCGTAATTGAATCATCCGGTCTAATGGACAACTTGCACGAACGGTTAATCGAAATCGGAAACATTGTTGACCTGATGCGGGAAATCGCAGCCCAGACCCAATTGCTTTCGCTTAACGCTTCCATTGAAGCAGCGAGAGCAGGAGAGGCTGGACAAGGGTTTGCCGTGGTTGCGGGAGAAGTGAAGAAATTGGCGAACCAATACGAGCAATCGGCACAAACCGTGGCAGCGATTTTGGAGGATATTTCGCTTCGATCCGGAAAAGTCTCGGATGCGAGATGCATTCCGGCGTCCGGGAAGTGGGAAGCGGCATGAAGGCTGCCCGCGATGTGGAACAAGCTTTCGTGGAGATTCCTTTCTTCGCGTGCTCATTATAATTGTACTCGTAATCAGGAATGTGAATAAACCTAGTAATAAAATCGGAAAAGAATGAAAAAAGTATTGCATCATTAAAATTAATTATGTTATGATTCTTTACAAATAAATAATAAGGCTTCCTAATGCGGACCGACCATTCAACTGGAGGTCTCATTCTCTCGAAGTTAATGTGGATCGAACATACAAATGGAGGTCTCATTTTCTTAAAGGGGGAATGAGACCTCTTTTTATTATTTTTTAAATCAGTATATTCTTATTTGAAATTGTTAATGGGTCGTTCAAAGCTTTTTACTGGGAGGAAGTTAATGTGGGGACAAAGTTTATGATGAACTCACGTCAAAAAAGGATGTGGCCCATTCTCATATTGGGAGCTTTTTTTGAAGGCTTCGATGATGCGGTAATTAATATAGCTCTGCCGTATATAATGAAAGATTTTGGAATAACGACACAGATGTCCGGGTATGCCCTTTCCATCATTGCCGTTGGAACGATGGTTGCATTCTTCGTATCTCGAATGGCAGACACGATCGGACGTCGCCAGGTTTTTTTATCAAGTGTTTATATGTATTCAATTTGTAGTCTAGTCACAGCTTTCGCACCTAATATTGAGGTTTTTATTTTCCTGCAGTTTGTTGCACGTATTTTCTTAATCGGTTGCTGGTCTGTCGGGTATGTCATTCTCTGTGAGGAGTTTTCAACAGAACATCGAGGAAGTGCTGTTGGACGATTCCAGCTTACAGCGGTTTTTGGTGCTTTGTTGATTGGAATCCTGCTTCCCATCATAACGAAGCTTGGGCTAAGTTGGCGAGTACTTTACATTGTTGGAGCATTTCCGATGATTCCTGTATTCCTGCTTAGAAAGAGACTGCCTGAAACAGAGGCTTTCCTGCAATTGCAAGAGGAGAAGAAACTCGGTAAAAAGCTCCCGAAAGGAGACTTTTTCGGACCTTGGAAAAGCCCTTATATCAAATACACGGTGGTCATGTCCATCGTATGGGTATTTCTCTATTTCGGAATCAAAGGTACTTTAAATTTCTTTACCTTAAGGGTTGTAAACGAATTGAACTGGACCCCAAACATGGTGAGCATCGGCTTATTGACTCAAACCATTACGGCAATGCTTGTCATTGCTTTGAATGGCAAGCTGATGGATCGTATCGGACGCAAGCTGTCATCAGCCACTTTCTTTGACGGTGAATTCGGAACCGCCAATGACGGTGGCTTTTTGTTAATGCCACCGTCACTTTCTTAGCGATCGGTATTTGTCTATTGCCTAGCGGCATTAAAAAAACCTGCTCTGAGGAACAGGTTTCAAAAGATCGGCTGTACGCGGTATGTAGCCTTCCGGTGTAACCAGAACTTCGTATCGCCAAATTTCACGTACCATTCACTATCAACTTCCAGATTAGACGGGATGAAGAACTTTCCTACCTGAAACATCATCGCATCTCCGCAGTGTAGAGGGTAAAGCAACTCTGTGCCACTGTACACCCTCCATCGACGGGTTCCTTTATGGAACCGCATTTCGTATGCTTCCATCATCGCTTCACTGCTCCTTAAATTCCGTCAAGACGCGGCTTATGTGAACGGCATCAATCAATTTATCCTTCCGCAGAACAGCTTCGAGAAGGGCGGCTGTACATACGTTGTTCACCTCACGGCTAATTCCCCTCGTATGCGCATAGATCGCGTCCATCGCTTCGGTCGTAAACACCGGATGCGTGCTGCCAGCTACTTCAAGCTGGTGCCCAATGTAATCCCTCGTTTCTTGTAAAGATAGTCCTTCCAGGTGAAAGCGGATGTTCATCCGCTGGGTAATCGGCCGAAATATGCGAAGCTGTAGTGTCGCCTGCAGTTCCGGCTGCCCGATCAAAAGCAGCGCAAGCGGCGACACCGAATCCATATTAAAGTTCGTTAGGAATCTGACCTCCTGCAGCATATCGCCGGACAGAAGGTGTGCTTCATCAATTACAATAACGGTCACTTTCTGCTGGTTTTCATAGAGATCCCATACCAGGTGCTGAAACTGCCGCTTTGCTTCGCTGCGTAAAAATTTCGGTGTCAGCCCAAAGTGGTGAAGCAGTTCCCGGTAGAAGTCCCGGGGCTTCAGATTCGCGTCAGACAAGTAGAGGAACCGGTATTTGTTTGCATCGAGCTGGTCTTTTAGACAACGGACGGCTGTAGATTTTCCGCAGCCGATCTCGCCTGTGACACAGCCAATCGACCTTGTCATGACCATGTACTGCATCCGCGCAACGCACTCCTCAAAGCGCTGGGAGCGATGAAGGTGCCGGATCTCAATCTCCCTTGTAAACGGGTTTCGCTCCCATCCAAAGAAGCTTCGAATCATGGCTGTTTTACCTCCTTCATAGCGAGCGAAAGAGCCGCCCCTTGTGTTTCGCGATGCTGTCTCTTTTGTTCTTCAACCAGGAGCTCGACATAGTTCAGTCCCGTCTTGGGAGGCACCGGGTTGGCTGTTTCCATCTCAGACTTCTTTGGTTTTTGCTTCGGATCCCGGAGCTTCAGCGGTTTGGCATCCTCATAACGAACTTCATCTTTCCATACTTGGATCAAGCTCAGATCGTGCGGATCAAATCGGACCTGCACCTGGCTGCCGGCCAGCTTCGTTTCCACCTCGAACGTTTGCCCTAGTAACGAAATACAGCCGGTTTTATCCGCTTTGCGGGTTTCCTCGAGTAGAAAGACCTCCACGAGCTCATGCGGCGGGATTGTACGAATCGGGTGATCATCTTTCTGGTAGCGGTCGATCGGGCGCTGTTTGAAGCTGTTGTGAATTTTCTGGTGGTAAGCGATCTCGAGCCATGCAGAGAAAAACCGATTCAAGTCGGACAGCGTTCGAATCTTGTCTTGCTCGATCAAAGCGTAAGCTTCCGGGACAAAGCTTTGGTCAACGAACCGGAAGAACTTTTCTTGTTTTCCGCGTCCTTGGGGGCGGCCGGGCTTTGTGTGCTTGAGCTCCGTCCTTAGACGCCCGCAGATCCGCTCAAAGTGATGCGAGGAATAAATTGCACCATTGTCTACATAAATCGATTCGGGAACGCCGTGCTTCAGAATGGCCTTCTTTAAGCAGTCCTCGAGCCGGGCCACACGCTCCTCGAAGTAGAATTGCCCGTGTACGACAAACCGGGAATAATCGTCGATGAAGATGACCAGATAAGCCATTGCTTTTTTGCCCGGTTTATCCGGATGCGGCAAATGGAGCGTATGCTGTACATCACCTTGCCACATGGCGTTGCGGTGTGTTGCTTCAAATCGGCGAAACTCGCTCCAGCCACTGCTCATAAGCTGCTTTCGCGTCATGCCGTGGCGTCTGAGCTGTTTGCTAAGCGTACTTTCTTTCAGAACTCCCGGCTCTACGAACCGGGCGAGCTCCAAAATCGCGATGATCTGTCTGACGCTGCGGCCGGGATGCTCTTGCTTGAGGGCTTTCGCCTTCTCAAGCACATCGTCCGAAGTCTCTCTTGCTTGCAACTTATCTGCCCGTACCGAGGGAAGCAGAGCCTCCCAGCCACCTTCCCGGTAATCGTGGACATATCGTTCCAGCGTTCGTAAACTGATCCGCTTCTCCCGTCCGTCTGGCGTGTTGTACACGTGGCTTACAATGTCCCGCATTAAAGCCATTTGTTCGCCCGTCTCCAGTTTCCGGCTGACGAGCGGTGCGATCAAGCCATAACGAAAGTTGGCGATCGCCTGTCGTTCTTGTTCATTCATAACATTGTCTCCTCTCTATCCAGGTCTCAGACAGTATCCCATGGGCACGATGGTCTTGTGCAGGAGGCATATTTTGTGGGATTCGGGCCAAACCGCCAGAATGTTCCCTTTTTCGACAGGCGTCCATGCGGCGTTTGATGTTTTTCTGGATTTTGGCGGAGACGAAAAGGGGGGTTAGAGAAATTCAGCACCGGGCAGCCTTGAATTGAGCAGCGCAAAGACCCCTTGTCTCCAAGAATAGACAGGGAAGTAACAGGACAGGAGTTGCCTTAGCCAAATGAGGGTATCTGCGGGTTTTTTAGCTGCGCCTGGAGGATACATACGGAGAAGATCTCCTTCGACCCCCGCAGAGATAAGCTGCCCTGCGACCCATAAGGCGACAGAAGAAGCTATCCGGATGTGCCGCTTCCACCATCGCTTCATCGTACTATGGGAATAACGAAGAGCAGGCGTGGTTGTGGTTTTCCTCGCCTGTCGATACGAAAGCCCTTGGAATTTCCGGGTGATCGCCGCCTCCCGCACCCATGTCGCAAAACGGGCCCACGGTACCAAGAAATCTGGAAGAAGAGATATGGTTTTCCCGCAGTCAGGGCAGTAAAGCCGGTAAATGGGAATCCGGTAAAGGTTATGCTTCGTCGTCACCGACCGGTAGTAACGTCCGTGCTTATGAAGGGATCGCCCGCATGCTTCACAACAAAGCTCGATCTCAGGGGCTCGATCCTCGTACAAACGTAAATAGGCCTTGCAAGAACGTCCAAAATGGAGTATTTTATACATGAGTTTTGAGAGAAGTGTTCCCGGGGATCCTCGCCAAAGGTTCGGGAGCACTTTTTCTTTTTTTTAACTAAAATAGCCTAATCCTCCGTCATTGTACAGAAGGAATTAGGCTATTGGCGGTAAAACAATGGGGTAGCCGCCGCCATCCCGAATGGCAAATTGTTGCGCTTTTGCCGACAAATAATCCGGCGGCGAACAGCAAGCGTGCCGCGACGATCATTATCATCGTTGGATGTATATGTAGTGTTTTAATGTTCACCCTTCATAATTTTTACGCTGTGCTCATCTGTAGCATTATCTCAGCTGGTTTCGTGAACTCTTTCCTCATTGTCGGATCAACGCTGACCAATGAGCTCTTTCCCACTGAAATTCGTGCGAGTGCTATGGCCTGGGCAAATAACATCGTTGGCCGCTTAGGGCAAATCTTAGTCCCTACTGTTGTTACAACAATCGCCCTATCGCTCGGCTTAGGGAATGCCGCTGCCCTAGCTGTAAGCTTACCGATCATTTCCCTTATTCTTATCCTGGTTTTCTTACAGGATACGGGTAAGAAAACCATAAATAAGCCTCTCGAAAATAAGGGAATAACGGAAAATAGCTGACTATATAAAGAGATAAAAGGAGCAAGCAAAAATGAGTAAAAAAATGAGTTTAGGATTATTCATTCAGTTACCTGGGCAACATTTAGCAAGTTGGAGACATCCGTCATCACAGTCACATCGTAATTATGATATCGATTATTTTATTGAAATTGCACAAATAGCAGAGCGTGGTAAATTTGATATGTTATTTATTGCCGATTCGGTAGCTCGTCCCATTCATGAAAATTCGTATTCCGAATTAAAACTAGATCCATTAATGATTTTGGCAGCTGTCTCAAGTGCTACGAAAAAAATCGGGCTTACCGTTACAGCATCAACGACTTACAATGAGCCGTTTCATATCGCAAGGAAATTTGGTTCTCTGGATCATATATCAAAAGGACGAGCAGGTTGGAATGTCGTTACATCTGCCAACGATTTAGAAGCGACTGTCTATGGAAAAGAAGAACATTTGTCACATGCTGATCGTTATGAACGCGCAGAAGAATTTCTAGATGTAGTGAAGAAATTTTGGTTCTCCATTGAAGGGGATGCGGTTGTTGCAAATAAAGAAACCGGTCAATTCATTGAAGTATCCAAAGTTCATCCCGTCAAACATGAAGGTAAATGGTTTAAAGTAAGTGGATTATTAGATGCACCGGCACCACCGCAAGGACATCCGGTAATCATTCAAGCTGGATCATCAGAGGCAGGTAAAGAACTCGCTGCCAGAACAGCTGAAGTTATATTTACAGCTTGCCAATCCTTGCAGCATGCACAAGCATTTTATGAAGATCTGAAAGGTCGTCTAGCTAAATATAATCGTGACCGTGATGACGTAAAGATTATGCCGGGGTATATATTACGGTTGCAAAGTCTGAAGAAGAGGCACGTCAAAAGCGTGAAGAGCTAAATAAATTGATTATGCCAGGTGCTGGGCTTCTGTTTTTATCCGAATTTACACAAATCGACTTTAGAGGATTTAATCCAGATGATCCATTCCCAGATTATGATACATATGCGGATCCTACAAATCCACGAGTTCGTTATAAAATTATTTGCGATATTGCCAAACATGAGGGATTAAAAACGCTGCGTGATATATATGAACGCATTTCTTCAGCGCGTGGACATTTTGAAGTAATAGGAACACCTGAACAAATTGCAGATCAGTTAGAAGAGTGGTTTGTTAAAGGGGGGGCAGACGGATTCAATATTATCCCGCCAACCTTCCCGGAAGACTTAAATCTTATTGTCGATTATGTCATACCAGAGCTACAAAGACGAGGTCTATTTAGAGAAGAGTATGAGGGAGATACGCTGCGCAGTCATTTAGGACTAAAAATTCCGGAAAACCCTAATACAAAAAAACATAAAATCAACAAGTAGCGCCTAGTTTTCAATAAATGATCAAGGGGGGAAATATATGGTTTTGAACGTACAATCTGTTGAACAAATGATATTAGAACAAAAAAAATATTTCTATAGCGGCGCTACAAAAGATATTGAATTTCGCAAAGAACAGCTAATAAAATTAAAAACTGCTATTCAAACAAATGAGAAGGAAATCATTGACGCCTTATATAAGGATTTGCGAAAAAGTGAATTTGAAGCGTATGCAACAGAAGTTGGTTTGGTTTTAAATAGTATAAGTCATATGATTAAGCATATAGATAAATGGGTCAGACCTGTCCAGGTAAAGACACCCCTGCAGTTCCAACCGGGAAAAAGTTTTATTGTACGAGATCCATACGGGGCCGTATTAATTATCGGACCCTTTAATTATCCTTTCCAACTTGTGATTGAACCTTTATTAGGGGCCATCATTGGCGGAAATACGGCAATTATTAAACCATCGGAATTATCGATTCACACAACTGCTATTATTAAAAAAATTGTAGAAGAGATCTTTGAAGAAAAGTATATACGAATAGTCGAAGGTGAAAAAGAACTCGTTCAACAATTAATTCATGCACCATTTGACTACATCTTTTTCACAGGCAGTATTGAGGTTGGCAAAATTGTGATGCGCGCGGCGGCCGAGCGTTTAACCCCGATTTCATTGGAGTTAGGTGGTAAAAGCCCTGTGATCGTTGACGAAACAGCAAATTTAGGTATCGCAGCGAAACGAATTATTTGGGGAAAATTCACCAATGCCGGGCAGTCCTGTGTAGCACCTGATTACTTGTTCGTCCATGCGTCCATTTATGAAAGATTCATTGAAAAGCTGAAAAAAACAATTGAACAATATTATGGAGAAAACCCACAAAAGAGCCCTGATTTCGGTCGGATTATTAATGAACGTCATTTTCAAAGGATTGAACAAGTATTAGAAGCAGATGCACATCTTATTACATTTGGAGGTCAAAAAGATATCTCGGAATTATACATGGCTCCTACTTTATTAGAAGGTGTCACTTGGGAAAGCAAAGTGATGGAATCGGAGATTTTTGGACCTATCTTACCGATTATGAAATATACAGACATAACACAGGCCATTCATGAAATTCGACAGTTAACCAAACCATTAGCAGCTTATTTATTCTCTGAAAATGAGCAAGCCGTCCAATTCTTCCTTCAAGAGCTTCCTTTTGGTGGAGGTAGTATTAACGACACCATGTCTCACGTTGGTAATGTTTATTTACCTTTCGGTGGAGTTGGTTCTTCAGGAATGAATGTGTATCACGGAAAGGCTAGTTATGAAAGCTTCACACATCCGAAATCCATTTTAAAACGCTCGACCAAGCTAGCGAGTGACTTATCATATCCGCCCTATAAAGAAAAGGTAAAGATTGTGAGAAAGATTATTAAATAAAGGATGTCCAGCGGCGTCGGACACGGTATAGTTTTTTTCATTCTATTGAGGTATGCTATATTTGAATGTGAAATACAAGAAATTCCAAGAAAAAAGTAGGTGCTGCCCCAAGACAACGTCACCGTATTTGCTGCAACATGCTTACAATCCGGCAGATGGGTTCCCTTGGTCGGATGAGGCTTTTGAAATTGCAAAGCGCGATAATAAACCTATTTTCTAGTATTACTGGAAGGAGTGATTAGTTATGGGTAATTCTATTCCACAGGTCACACTTAATGATGAAGTTACTTTACCGGTTATAGGTTTGGGTACATATACACTTAAGGGTACTGAAGGTGTCAATGCTATAGTAGGTGCAATTGATATAGGCTATCGACTAATTGATACTGCTTATAATTATGAAAATGAAGGAACAGTAGGCGAGGCCGTTAAACGCACTGGCGTTCCAAGAGAAGAATTAAGAATTACATCTAAATTACCGGGTCGCTACCAAGCGTATGATAAAGCTGTTACTACCATTCAAGAATCTTTATACCGTGCAAATCTGGATTATTTTGATTTATATCTTATTCATTGGCCTAACCCTAAACAGGATAAATATGTGGAAGCATGGCAAGCATTAATTGACGCTAAAAAATGGGGTCTTATTCGCTCTATTGGTGTCAGTAATTTCTTGCCTGAACATATTGAGCGTTTAGAAAAAGAAACGGGCGTTAAGCCAAGCGTAAACCAAATAGAATTACATCCATTTTTCAATCAAGCACAACAAAGAAAATGGCATGAAGAGAACAACATTAAGACAGAATCATGGAGTCCACTAGCCCGAGCAAGTGTACTCTTACAAAATGACACTATTCAAAAGATTGCCGAGCGTCATAACAAGTCAATTTCACAAGTAATTTTACGCTGGCATTATCAACTTGGAGCCATTGGAATTCCTAAATCTTCATCTCCCCAACGGCAGCTTGAAAATATATCCATTTTCGACTTTTCCCTAGATGAAACAGAAATGAGCATTATTTCAGGATTAACTCGCTCTGATGGAAGGATTAATAATCAAGATCCTGCCACATATGAAGAATTTTAAACCGGAAATTATCCCGAAAATCCAAAACTCATGTCTAACTAGACATGGGTTTTTCTTTTTGTAGGAGGGTATGAGCTAGCAGGGCTAGTTGAAGCAGTAGGCAATGATGTACAACGATTTGAGAAAGGCGACCAAGTTTTTGCATCTTGCGGTATTGGTTATGGCGCTTATGCCAAGTACAAATGTCTGCCTGAAGACGGGGGAGTGGCAATAAAACCGGCCAATATGACCGATGAGGATGCCGCCGCCGTTCCTATTGGGGATCGAGAAGAAACTAACGACCGTTCCCCGGTGGAATTTCGGGAAACGGTCGCAGCGAATAAGTGTCTTTTTATTCGTGACTACTTGACAGGGTTATGACCAATTGGCACGACTTTTCATTGTCAGGCTTTAGACATTTGATGAGGTGCCTTTCGCCTAAGGTCATTCTAGAGAGAATTATTGGAAGCGCTTTAAACGAAAATAAAATAGCATTTAAGAAGATTAGTGGAACCCGTAAGGGGGAATGAAGTCACCTTGATTCCTGGGCCTTCCGGACTGATTTCTACGTTTCTTTCTTACGCTTGGGAGCGGAAACTGAGCAAAAATCCGGAGGAGTTTGGCAAAGGGGCTCCCGAGGGCGTTGCCGGTCAGGAGTCGGCCAATAATTCCGCCGGTGTAGGGAATTTGGTTCCCCTTCTATCACTTGGAAAACCATTTTCTTGAACAGCAGCCATATTATTGTCGGTCATGATGATTCATGGGGTTACCCCTGGGCCGCTGTTAGTTACGAACCATCCGGACATTTTCTGGGGATTAATTGCTAGCATGTATATTGGGAATATCATGCTTTTGGTTCTGAATCTTCCTTTGGTAGGCCTATTTATCAATATCTGCGTACGTCAAAAAAACTGTTGATGCCCATAATTCTAGTACTGTGTATCGTAGGAGCTTATGCTGTTAATAATTCCGTTACCGATTTGTGGATTATGATGATCGCAGGAGTGGTTGGATACTTTTTGGAAAAAATTAGGTTTCTCAACGCCCCCCCTTATTCTTGCCGTGGTCATCGGCCCCATGTTGGAAGACGCGTTGCAGCAGTCCTTGCTGCTATCCCATGGTAGCCTTACCATTTTTATCAACCAGCCCATCGCGTGCTCCCTTCTAGTCTTGACATCAATTGTCACGATGTATCCACTATTGTCAAAATTGATTCGAATGTTTTTTCGTAAGAGAGTCCAATCAAATAATGCAACTGAACGATAGGTTGACAAATCTGTCATTCAGTTATACGAAGGCGGTACTCAATATCTGGTTTGGTCACTTAAAAACTTCTCCATGTCAGGAGAAGTTCTTTTGTGTACTTTGAGATTCTGATAATTCTTGATAGGAACTTGTTCAAGTGATGCTTAAAGATTTATAATGAACAAAGTAAAGAAAATTGAAGGTTGCAGAAGAACATGGCTCTAACCAAATTTCAAGTACAATAAGAAAGCGGGATAAGTATGGGACGTAAGTGGAACAATATTAAGGAAAAAAAAGCCTCAAAAGACGCAAGCACGAGTCGTATTTATGCAAAGTTTGGAATTGAAATTTATGTTGCTGCTAAGAAAGGTGAACCAAATCCGGAATCTAATGGCGCCCTAAAATTCGTACTCGAACGGGCAAAAACGTACAATGTACCGAAAGCAATCATTGACCGGGCGATTGAAAAAGCAAAAGGAAGCTCAGAAGATAACTATGTAGAGCTTCGTTATGAAGGTTTTGGCCCCAATGGGTCTATGGTCATCGTAGACGCACTGACAAATAACGTGAATCGTACTGCTTCGGACGTACGCTCCTGTTTTAATAAAAATGGCGGAAGCATGGGTGTAAGCGGGTCCGTATCATATATGTTTGATTCAACGGCAGTCATAGGTCTAGTGGGTAAAACATCAGATGAAGTATTTGAGTTATTAATGGAAGCAGATGTAGACGTACGTGACATTTTTGAAGAAGATGAAGCCACCATTGTTTATGCTGAACCTGATCAGTTCCATGCCGTGCAAGAAGTATTCAAAAATGCCGGAATAACGGATTTCACGGTTGCTGAGATTACGATGCTCGCGCAAAATTATGTTACTCTTGCGGAAGACGCGCAGGCACAATTCGAAAAGTTGATTGATGCGTTAGAGGATTTGGAAGACGTACAGCGAGTTTACCACAATGTGGATGCGGAGGATTAACCGAATTACCGAAACATCGAATATCTGAAAGGTTTTGTCTTACGACATAAACCTGAACGATTTGGATCCTGTATTTAAGTCATGTCGATTCATAGCCTGATTTGGTTGCATTTTACTTAGGGCTTGCCGCGGAAGAGAAATATGCCCAATCCTTTAGGGCTTTGGATCGCGGTCAAAAAGCAGAGTCGATCCGCGTTACACTCGGTTCTTTAATCATTTAGCAGCGTTGTGGGTTCACGGATCGAGAAACGTGTGCAGCATTTCGTTGAGAACCTCTACTTGCAGTACTTCATTGAGTTGCTTGGCTTGCTGATGAACAGCTAACCTTGGAAATCACAGAAGATGCATTAACTGCACCACAAGTCGATGCATGCGAAGATGAAGATACCCATGGTGACGACGATGATCACAAGTCGCGTAAAGGAAAGTCAAGCGCACTTGCTGTAAACGCTACTACGAATGCTCTAGACGAGTCCAACGTCACCAACAAAGGCATGCCAAAACATGATGCTTCTTTGTGCTCCGGTCGAAATTGCATATCCGAAATCAGTAATCGAGCCTATGGAAATAATTCCATAGGCTCGATTGAGGTTTAATAAGAAACTGATAGAGAGGATTGTGTGTAACTTAATGAAACTGGATACTTTATTCCCATTACTATAAAAGGAGAAAACACTATTAAATTGTTTGCTCTGAATAGAAGAGAACTGATTGAACAAAGACTAAAAAAGACAATTTTAGTTGTGTCTAATGATGAAAACTATTCATCTATCGAGGCGATTCTGAATAGTAAAGGAGCATACTCGAACTTTCATGAAAATAGGAGAAAGATAATTGAAATAATAAATGATTTAGATAATAGTCAAGTATTCAATAAGGAATATTTAATTAATATGCTCTATGCAAACACAATAACTATATTAGAGTCTTACCACTCTGATACATTTATTCAAACAGTATTAAGCAACGATGTGTACATAAGAAATTTTGTTGAAACATTTCATGACTATAAAAAAGAGACGTTAAAAATGACAGATATATATATTAATTATGAAAGTTTAAGTGTAAAGGTAACAAAATCTATGATGGATGTCATTTACCATAATATTGATAAGGTTAAAGGTGTATAATGATACTTTAGCGGTTTCTTTCCCAAGGATTTAACAAAAATATTTTTAGCAATTAAAAATAGACATGACATTGTGCACAGAAATGGACGAAGAGTGGTTGATAAATCAAAACGAAGAACAAGTACAGGCTTAGATGATAACGTACCATTGTTAATTGGGTGTTACTGCCAACGCATAATGTCCGCCAGTTGACGGCGTAAGTTGTCCTGCTGGTGACGGACAAGTTGTCCGCACGAGACTAGGGGAATGGGAGAATTACGATAATTCTCCCTGGATGACTCGCTTGACCATATGATCGTCGATGATGCGATGTTTGTTTTGTGATCCATGGATGAGAACGTGTGTACATACTTTGTTGATCAGTCTGGCGGCTCCGCTCGAGAAACGGAAGATGTCATCAATCGCTCCTGCGGTGAAGATGTCGTGATCAGCGCCGGCGTACGTCATGTGACGGCGGATATAATCGCCGGTCTGAGACCTGTCGTAATGCGGCAATTTACACTGCAGGTCGATCCGCTGCCGGATAGCCGCATAAGCCTGTAGGTTCAGGCGATCCCAGAGCACACTCTGACCTACCAGGATCAGCGCCATGGGACTCTGCGCATCCATCTTGAAATTGAGCAGAAAGCGTACTTCCTCCAGCATCTCGCGATCGAGCAGATGGGCCTCGTCGACAACGACAACAGGCAAGAGCCGGTGAATACCGCGCATAAGCTCGATCTCACGATGCAACTGGCGTTTGGCATCGCCACGGTAGAATTTTGATTCGCAGCCGAGCTGTTCGAGCAGCCCCTTGTAGAAATGCCGCGGGGTCAGCTTCGAATCTGACAAGTAGAGCACCTTGTACTTGGCTGGATCGAGCACTTCGGTGAACCGGCGAATCGTCGTCGTTTTGCCCGTGCCGCAGTCACCGGTCACTACGGCGAACCACTGCCGGTGGGCAGCATACTCGAGACGGCCGAGCGTCTCCTCAAAAGAGCTCGCTCGTCGGTATGTCTCGCGAAAACGGGGAACGTCCAAGACCGTAGAATGACTCAAACATGACCGTCCTCCTTGCTCACCCGGCGGTAGGCCACGGCGGGTATCTGCTCAGCCTTGCGATCTCGACTTCGTTCTTCCGCCACCGTGAGCAGTCTTGATGTATCTGCTGGAACGGGGCTCAAATGCTCCGGCAGCGGAGGGCGCTTGCCTGCACGTTCCCCGATGACAAGTTCCCGAACGCGCCACGGCGTATGACCTTCGTACTCGACCGTAAGCGCAATTCGGTTGAGTGGTACCCTTGGTCTGAAGAAGCTTTTGAAAAAGCGAAACAGGAAAACAAACCTGTCTTCTTATCTAGGGGGTATTCTTAGTTAATGAAATAAAATTCCACTTGCCATTGATGTCGTGTCGATCAAGGAACAATTGACTTTAGAGCGCGTCAAAACAAGTTTTATATAAAAAAAGAGACAATGCGTATCATTGTCTCTCGGTTGGAAAAAAGTATATTATCTCATTTGATTTGCCGTTAAGTAATACAAAAACCAAACAGCGTGGTTTTGTTCGTCTGCCGACGCACGCCGGAAAGTTTCTTTAATGTATGGGTCATTGGTTTTTTCAGCAATATCAAGATAAAAGTCCGTTGTCATTTGTTCATCCTTAAAAGATGCTCTAAGACCTGCTGTGTACTCTGTTTCACATTGTTCGATGATTTGTGGTGTAGGCTGCCTTCCAGTTAAGGACACAAAGATTTGTGAGAAGGCTTGGTAATGCTTGATTTCATCGTTTCGAATTTCAAGAATTTGATTTCTTGCTTCTTGATTAGGAGCAAGTTTCGCCAACTGTTCATAGCAAAAAATTGCGCTATATTCTCCATTGATTGCTTTGGCAATATCCGCGATTAGATTCATATCGGCTGAAGAGCGGAAGAGAATTTGATTATT
Source organism: Paenibacillus sp. JCM 9796 (assembly GCF_055379675.1). Classification (NCBI taxonomy): domain Bacteria; kingdom Bacillati; phylum Bacillota; class Bacilli; order Caryophanales; family Paenibacillaceae; genus Paenibacillus; species Paenibacillus sp. JCM 9796. The sequence continues at coordinate 162,631 of NZ_AP043723.1, read as the reverse complement.
ATAATACATCTTCTAATTGTCTCCTTTCAATTGCACATTCGCCCATTCATACTATGATGCGAAGGACTACGACGAACGTTGTCCGGTTAGAAATTAAATGAATTTGACATCAATATCGATATTAGACTCTTCGCGTGTATATGTGATTCGTTCGATGATGCTTTGCGCTAATCCGTTTAATTGTTCGGGTTCGGCGTTCTCCGCATTCCAAGCCTTCTTGAATTCTTCAATGCGTTGTAAGCGTTCTTCGGTTGTCAATCCTTCCTTATGTCCTAACGTCGCGACCAATTATTTCAGTTCGTTTTGCTTGCGTTGAATTTGTGCTGACAATTCATCCGTCTTTACCTTGACTTGCTCCTTGTTCAATGTGCCCATGATGTAAAGATCGGTGATTCTATCGAATCCGCTTTTTAGCTGTTCAATTTTATTTTCTTTCGAAGCGATGAGATTCTTCAAATCGTGTTCATCTTCGCTTGTCAATTCTTCACCCCGTAACCGATCTTCGTATTCGGTCAAGAAGTGATTCAGCGCGTTATAAATTACCTCGGCACTAACACCACTATTCCTGCATCGGTTCCCAACGTGATCTGCATGTTGGCACGTTTTCAACGAAACTTTTTGATTCGATGTCTTGAAGGTGAAAGCCATATTGTAGCCGCATTTCCCACAACGTACAAGACCGGATAGGGGATAAGCCATTTTTCGTGCTTTTGTCGGTACAAGTTTACGTCGGGAAAGCGCGGACAATATTTCAGTGTGTTCTTCTTCGGTTTTAAGAACGGCATGATTGCCGCGAACCTTGATCCATTCTTCTTAGGGCTTTTCCATCAAAGGTGCGGTACGTTTGTTCTTGTGACCGCTCCCCGAAGTTTTGCCATAAATCACATAACCCAAGTGAATTTCCGATGTCAAGATTCGATGAACCGCGTTTTCTGACCATGAAATAGGCTTGTCAAGCCTGCGCGGTTTTCCTGGTGGCTCAACACCCATTCGATTCAATTCCCATGCGATGCGGTAACATGGATTTCCTTCGAAGTGACGTTTCTTGATTAGTTCATAAATAATCAACTTATCAGGGTCAACATCAAGCGTTTTCGTAAGCGGATTATAAACGTAAGGGTAGGGCGGTTTGCCATTTGTCCAGTTGCCGTTCTTTGCTCCGCGCTTCTTGCCACGATTCAAACGCTTCCTGATCATGCGGTACTCGCGACGAGAAAACACGCCTTCGATGTCATTTATCAATTCGGCTTCTTCGTTGTTGAAATCATAAACCTTTGTTGGAGTAATGACCTTCGTAACCGAATTCTTCATGATGCGTCGAATCTTGCCTTGAGCTTCAAGATCACCGCGACTTAAACGATCATAATCCATGACAAGAACGGCATCGAAAAGATCGGCTTCAACGTCTTGTAACAAGCGAACCATTTCGGGGCGGTATTCGATTGAAGCTGATGAACCGATTTCTTTGTAGATCGAATATCGCCAACCATAAGAGGTTGCCAATTCAATCAATTCGTGTTCGTGTTTTGTTCAAATCGTCCTTGTCGTCGGTTACTTCGCCGCGGCTTTTTCGAAGGTATATGGCAACGTCTTTGACTTCGTATTTTTGCTCCATGACACTCATCCTCTTTTTTGGATTCGGGTGATGCGTTTTTCCAACTTGTCTGTTTCGATTGACGAATCCAGCGGGATAGCATTTTCCCGTCGATTCCATGTCGTCTGGCAACTTGGCTTGCGTTGCCTGCCTCTAAGGCTTCTTGGATGAGCTGCTGTTTAAATTCTATGCTGTAACTCTTGCGCTGCATCTTTGATCCCTCCACTTTTGTTAATTCATATTGTAGTGGATAAGGAGAGTAGACTCAAAGGTAATTTCGGGGCTTAAGAGAAAGGATGGTCGAACGTCACTGTACGACGCTTGCTGATTTGCGAAATACATTTAGGGTTTATCACGTATGGAAAAACTCGTTCGAAGCGGGGACATGTAGAGATTGTACCGGATGAAGAACGAATTAAGGTTATTGGAACGCATGAGAAATTAAAGACACAAGAAGAACATGATCTTATTTTGGAACGCTTGTCCAAGAATAGATTAATAAATCCCAATGGACGGAGAAGCATCCTGCCGTTGTCCGGCTTGTTATATTGCGAAAAATGCGGATATCGGATGCAATTTCGGGTCGGTCAATGCAAAAGCAGAGGTCAGTATTGGAGTGCATTATGCTGTCATGTTTATAAAGATGTCAGCAAGTGCGAGCAGAAGGGTAAGATTTTGGATGATGACTTTTATAATGCTCTCTTTGAACGAATTATTCATATAGACCCGAATATCCTGAGAGAAATCGAGCTTCATGGTAGTCGGTAAAACAATACAAAAGCCATTATCGAAGTCAAAGAACAAGAATTGATGAAGCACAAGCGGGCATTAGATAAGCTTCATGAATCGTTTGAAGAGGACATAATTACGAAGCAGGTATATTTGGAGCGGAAAGTAGTTAGGACAAAGCAAATTCAAAAGCTTGAAGAGGAATTGCGAGAGCTTAGAAATGTAATTGCATACGAGGAAGGGGTTCCAACTGTGGAGCAAATTCATAAACGGATTGATAGATTTATAGAATTATGGAGCGCCGCGGCAACGGATGAAGAGAAGAACAAGGCGTTAAAACAGTTGATCGAGAGGATTGTTTATAATCGGAAGGACAATCGGATTGAATTGACGGTATGTTATAAGTGAAAGAATTTTAAACATCTCGTTATAGATCCATTGGCCTAAAAATGCCACCGAATTAAGAAGATTACGGTGGCATTTTTCATTATTTATTTTTAATTTTTGATGGAAGAGCGCATTCGCTCTTCTCTCAAAAAAATGTTTTTCGCAGTATTTACTTGCAGTGGCATTTGGATTTTCTTGAACTTGATCTCATGAAAATCACTTTTAATGTCAGACTGACCATGTATTTCACCTCCTTCATGAAGGTAGTGGTTATTATTGCCATATTACTGAAACGTAAACATTTATAATGGAAAAATTTAATCGATAGCAACGGTGGCGACGCCAGAATATAGGGTTTGAAGAAACTGGTGGATCGAATTGTTTATTAGCGGTAATAATTGAAATTATTCATTGGGCATCGATACATTTTGAACCTTTGGAAATTAATCCAGAGGTTCAAGTGCATTATTTGATAAATCTCCAATTGATCTATGGCAATGTATCTTCAAAGGTATTTGGAAAATGAAGGAGAAACACAGAAGTGTGTCGAAAGAAGTAGGCTATAAAACATTAGAGTCGTTTTGAATTGTTGAGAGAACTCATAGTATTTTGATGGTGAGACATGAATGGCAATACCTTACCTAAGTATAAATTATTCCGAAAATTTGATCTAAGGTTATGAATGGAATAGAATCCCAAGAAGCGATCGGCTTTTATTTTTTGAATAACGAGGTGTAGTAATGGCTACATACATACCGGATAGTAGCGGAATATTTAGTTTAAGTGGTTTTTCGTTTCAAATAAGAGTATTTGTTTGCTATATGCTTACGCTTAAGGAAGGCATGCAAATAGAGTTTGAAACCATTGATGATGTAAATATTGGGAAAATTAAACATAATGAAATAGATAACTTTGATGATAATTATGTCAATAGAATAGTTGGCACCAATACTAATATTGCTGTTCAGGTCAAGAGGACTAGTATTACTGAAAGTAGTGCTATAAAAATCCTTTTAAATTGGATATTACTTGAGTCATCGGAACATGTAATAACCAAGTATGTATTATTTACCGATGCAGAATATGAAAATGTAGATATTTTATTTAGTAAATCTGCACAAGAGCAGTTTGAATTTATAAAAGAATCAACCAAAAGTTCTAGAGCTACCATTACAAAAGTGAAAAAAATGTATAGGAAATTTGAGGATTTTGAAAAAATATATAATTCAATTAAGGATAAATATGAATTTATATCTATAGAGAACATTGATGGAAAAATTGACGAGAATTGTTCCGAACATTTTAGAAAAGCCGGTATAAATAAGGTGGTTTATTATGATCGAATTAAAGAATTACTTCAACATATTACTGTACAGATTATGGAAAGCATAAATAATAAAGAGCCCTATATTCTTTGCTATCCAGAATTTATGACATTAATAGAAGATATATGCAGTAGAATGACGGAGCAATTAACTCTTCCGCACTATTCTGATTTCAAAAAACTGCACACAATTGATTTTAATGATTTGAGTATTGCTAGTTCTAGAGAATACAAGCAATTGCTTGCATGTAAATTGCCTCAACCTTTAATTAAAGTACATCTAGGGTATGGTGAGTATTATAAAGACCTACGCTTTAGATATATGGAAACCAATAAATTGGGGAAGATACAAAACATTGAAGAAACAACATATGAAAATTTTGAAATTTCCAAATTTAAGTTAAAAAAAGAAGGTAGAGATGAACCATTTAATCGACTTGAAGAAACAATGACGCGTAGTAATGCACATGCTGATTATGAACAAATCCGTTATGGTTCTGGAATATATTTAACAAAAGAGGAAATTAAGGAGAATCAAATTTCCTGGGAGGACGAGGAAAATGCAACAACTGAAAGTTGAGGCAGAATCGATTCAAATTAGTATTTATTGCGATGTTATTTTGGATATATTATGTAAACACAAAAAAATAAGTGTGAACAAGATGCTTGTTTTTGCATACTTAATCAAAAAAGATCGATTTATACCTAATAATATATATAACGGGAATACTACACAAGATGTTATATATAAATGTATTTCTCTTCTTGCCGGAGATTACGTTGAATTTTGTAATAATATTGAATTTATCATTAAAGCCATTCACCTTCTTAAAACAAACGGATTAATATTCTTTGAAAATGAATTATTACATATGTCTCATGAGGTAAGCAAAAGTAAAACTATATTTGAGCAAAGTAAGTTTATGCAAAATGCTATTGAATCTAGCAAAAGAATGACCGACAGACAATTTCTGAAAGAGGTTACTAGTAATGTTTAAAATAAATAAATTAAAAATGTATGGTATCGATGGTGATGAATTTACTTATGAATTTGAGTCCGGGATAAACTATTTCAAAGGAAAAAACAGTTCAGGAAAAACGGAATTTTATAGTTTTATTGATTTTATGTTTGGTTCCTCGGAGGATATAAGAAAAAAGCCATGGTATAGTAATTCGTTAGAAAAAGCAACAATGATATTTGAATTCAAAGGTATTGGTTACAACATTTCTCGAACAAGGGATCCGGGTCAAAACTATTTATATTACTCCGATGAAGAAGAAACTGATGCCATTGATTTGAGGGAATACAAAGAGAGGCTCAATTCAATATTTGCTCAAGATGTAGAACTACTAAAAGATATAAGAAATTTTACAGAAGAAGAACTAACTTATAGATCTTTTACAATGTTTAATTTCCTCGGTGAAAAAAGACAAGGGGCAATCTATGACTTTTTTGATAAATGTAGTGATATAAAGTATTCAATTAAACTAACGCCTATTTTAAATTTTATATTCAATAAAAACCTTGAAAAAATCTATGAGTTACAAAAAGAATTGAACAGCTTACTTGAGGAAGTAAAAAAATTAGAAGTTTCTACTGCAAGATATGATTTTATCTGTAAACAAGTAAATAATAATCTTCAAAAGCTGGGTACTACTACTTGGTATACAGGTAAAAATTCAGATGAGATAAAGAAACGACTTAACGAAATCAAAGATATGCAAAGTGTTGCTAGAAATAAAAAGGAGAAAAACATCTCGGAGTTAGAAGTTATGTACAGTAATATTACTGAACAAATAAAAGTCTACGAAAATCGAATCGAAGATTCCAAGCGTCTTGAAAAAAATAATGAGAGTAGAAAGTTATTATTGCAAAGATTAAATACACTACTAGAAGAGAATATTGAATTTGAATATTTGATTTCTCCCATACAGAAACTAATTTCTGAACTCAATACTACAATATCGTTTAGTAAATTTACAATAAGTGATAATACTATAAAAGAACTGAAAAAGCAGCAGAACCTTTTAAGAACAGAAATAAAAAGAAATGATTCTAGATTTAAGGTTTTTACATTGGAAGAAAAAGCAAAGGCAATTGCTCTAATTGAAGATTATCTCTCGGCGGATATTCGCTCTTATGAAGAGGAACTTAAAGAAAAAAACAAGAGAATTAAAGAGATACGAGACGAATTGAGAATATTGCAAAACTCTGATGATACTAAAAAGCTAAATGAATTATCTGATTACATAACAGAACTTTACCAATCTGCTAAAGAAATTTCTTCTGTTGTAGATGATGATATTAAACAGGAAGGTTTTAGAATACTTTATTTAAAAAGAGGGAATATGTTACAGCCGACGATAACTAAAACTATACTTGATGAAAATCAGTTTGAAGAAAAGAAAACAGAAAATTATTATATAGGAAGTATGGCGAGACATACGCTTATCCAATTATGTGGATATTTTGGATTTCTTAAATTGCTTTTGGGAGAAGATAGATATCCTATAATTCCTATATTGGTTATAGACCATATATCAAAACCTTTCGACAAAAATAATTGCAGAGCTATAGGGAAAGTAATAACGACAGCCTTCGAAAATATCGGAAAAGATAAATTACAGTTATTTATGTTTGATGACGAGGAATATGAAACCTTAGCTATAAAGCCAGATCATTCAGAAAACTTGGTAACCGAGAGAAAGACAGGTTTTAATCCTTTTTACATTCCTCAAATAAAAGAAGATGAAAAAGATGTATTAAACGAAAGTTCCGATTTATAGATTTTAGTTATACTAGTAGTGGGGTGGGAGGAAGGAAATATGAAAATTATTAAATTAAAGCCAGGGGATAATGAGCATTTTAAATTAACTGTACCACAGTTCGAAAGCAAGACGCATAAAACATACCCTTACTATCAACAAAATGGAAAAGAAATAAGGCACTATGCTGTGTGTCCGGCTTGTAATAATCCAGTTATGATAATTAACTTATATGTTGATAAAAGGCTTGATGAAAATGCTAACAAAATGTCATTACATGCAAGGCATATTCCAGATGAAATTGAAGGGATTGCTAAGTATAATCAAGAAAATTATGATGATTGTCCTTTCAAGAATCCGACTTCCTTTAGCAGCTTAGAAAAGAAAGAAAATAAAAATAAGAGGAATGAATTGCTTTCGATTATTAAGGAATACCCGGAGATATTACTTAAAAGTATTCGTGATTTCACAAAAATTAACTTTTCCGAGGAAAAATTTGATGAAATGCTTTCTAATTTCATGAGTATGGAAGGTTATTACTACAGATATATTAATAAATTTAATCTACCATATTCCTTTTTCAACATGCAAAAAAGTATTCAAATAGGATATCAATATATTAATCAGTTTAAAAGTGGAGTAGTTCAGAATGCAATTAATAATAACTCTAAGTTGTTTACAATAAAGAATGGACGAATTGTAAGAAAAGAAGGTATAAGTGGAAATGTATCAATGAATGCTTATTTCTCAAATCATCGAATTACTCAAGAATCAGAATTTATAGATTATTTAATTACTGAAAAACGCGGTAATGAATCAGAGGTCATTATCTTTCGGGAAGTACTGGAAATTGATCATGAAATATTTATGAATACAATAAATAAAAATATAAGATTAAAAAATATTGTTGGTAAATATATTCTACATTGATATGGGATAAACTCAAATGTTGTACTTTTGAATTTTCAGAAGTAACGAAAATGAACTTGAAATGTTTGAGATGTCCGGCTTAAGACATCTCTTATTTGCTTTAGTTGGGACTTTATGGGACTTTACTATACTCTTGGTATGCTAAACTCAATATCAATACAAAAATATCCAGCAATCAAGGAGGTGGTGCCCCATGACAACGAACAGCAAACCCAATAGATTAGCCAAGGAAAAAACGCCATATTTGTTGCAGCATGCTTATAATCTGGTAGACTGGTTCCCTTGGTCAGATGAGGTTTTCTACAAGCGATAAACAAACATATGCCCATAAGCCCATCTTTTAATCTATTGTATTTCATTAACAAAAAGTGATAATTTTCTTCATCATTAATTGAAAAAAATAGCAAAATATGCTATATTATAAGTGCCTTATGTTTTAGACATAAGGGTCAGGGATTGCTGTCAACTGGCTTCCGATTAATTCTATCCAGAATATCGGTTCAGTTGCACTCAGTTCAGCGAACAAGATTGTGATTAACCAAGCCACAAGATTGCTCAATGGACTCCTCTCCTTAACTATTATAACATAGTTGATGATTAGGGCGAATTTTTGGGTAGTTGGGTTCAAAATGTAATTATAACATTATGAATACAAGTTGAGTTATACCTGTCAGTTAAGGGACGCTACCCCCCGTGCTGATGGGTATTACGCTTTTTAGGGGGAAAAACTTTGAATCTCGATGAGTGGAAAGCAAAGAACCAGAAGAGTCGGAATTACTCGCATTTTGACCAAAGAGTTTCTTTGGACAAGGTTTGGAATTTAATAAGTGATCCGAACAAAGTAGCGAAACACGGGTTCTATCCTTTCATTCATTATACTCAAACTTTTAAGAAATATAAAAAAGGTTCAGGGATAAAAAACAAAACCCGAGAGATATGTTATTCTGCGCATATAGATAGGTTTATTTATTCTTATTATGGCTTCCATCTTAACAGTTATTATAATGAAAGAGTTAAACGAGATAAAATAGATGATTCAGCAATTGCTTATCGAGATAATTTACATAAAAATAATATTCATTTTGCAAAAAAGGCAATAGATTTCATAAAGCAAACTGAAGAATGCTTCATACTAATTGGTGATTTTACGAGTTTCTTTGACAGCTTAGATCATGGCTATCTAAAAAAGATGCTTTGCAATTTATTGAATGTAAACAAATTACCGAATGACTTTTACGCAGTATTCAAAAATATTACAAAGTTCTCTGTTTGGGATATGGAAAGCCTACTGTGGATAAATAATTTAGAAAATAACGAAAAAGGCATCTCTGAGTTTAAACACTTGAAATTGGCCATCATTCCTGAGCACTTTAAGAAGTATAAGAAATCATTTGTGAAACCAAATAATAATAACTTTGGGATTCCTCAAGGCTCTGCAATAAGTGCAGTTCTATCCAATATTTACATGTTAGATTTTGATAAAACAGTTAAAAATTTAGTTGAAGAAAAACAAGGTTTGTATATGCGATATAGTGATGATTTTATAATTATTTTGCCTAAAGTATCTTTAGCTCAATTTAAGTGTCAAATATATAAGTTACACGATGCCATTAAATCGGTACCGCGTTTACAATTAGAGCCGGATAAAACTCAGGTGTTTCATTATTTACATCGGCAAATTAGGAGTTGCAACGAGGATGTACTTAGCGATGTAAAAAATGGGAATAATTTCATGAACTATTTAGGCTTCACATTCGACGGTCAAGTCGTTACATTGAGAGATAAAACAATCTCGAAATACTATTACAAGCTATACCGTAAGCTAAAAACCATTGTTAAGAACAATGGAGTAACGAAAAATGGCAGAAGAATCAGTTGTGAAAATGTCTATATAAAGTACTCAATAAAAGGGGCAGGGCAAGGGGATGGAAACTTTATCTCCTATGTAAAGCGAGCAGAACGGATATTCGCTAACGAAAAGGGCGTGACGCGAATTAGAAAAATACATATGCAAAAAATAAGAAAGCAGTTGAATAAAATTAAAAGTTAATCGATACAATTCGAAAACTCATGTAAAAGTCATGGGTTTTTCTTTTTGTAGCAGGGTATGTTAAGCTCAATTTATACTAAAATATCCATGAATCAAGGAGGTGGTGCCCCATGACAACGAACAGCAAACCCAATAGATTAGCCAAGGAAAAGTCACCATATCTGCTGCAACATGCCTACAATCCAGTAGAATGGTTCCCTTGGTCGGAAGAAGCTTTTGAAAAAGCTAAACAGGAGAATAAACCTGTCTTCTTATCTATTGGGTATAGCTAACGTTTAATGATTCACACGTACATGCCATTGGTGTCACGTCATGGAACACGAGTCTTTCGAGGACGAAGAGGTCGCCGCGCTGTTGAACGAGCACTACGTCTCGATTAAAGTCGACCGCGAGGAGCGGCCGGACGTCGATCATTTATATATGACGGTGTGCCAAGCCTTAACCGGTCAGGGGGGCTGGCCGCTGACGATCGTAATGACCCCGGACAAGAAGTCGTTTTTTGCCGGCACTTATTTTCCGAAGCAACGCAGGTATGGACGGATCGGGCTGATGGATGTGTTAACTCAGCTGCAGGCCAAATGGCAGGAAGACGGCGAACATGTGATAGAGACCAGCGAGCAAATTGTACAAGAGGTGCAAGGCCGCCTGCTCTCGAACCTGAAGGGAGACGTCTCCGATGAAGTCTTCGATAAGGCGTTCCGCCATTACGAGCAGCTGTTCGATCCGCAATACGGCGGATTCGGAGGCTCGCCGAAATTTCCGACCTCGCACAATTTATCGTTTCTGCTGCGATACTACCAGCGTTCCGGAGAGGATAAAGCGCTGCAAATCGTGACCCGCACCTTGGATTCGATGCAGAGGGGCGGCATTTACGATCATATCGGGTACGGCTTCGCCCGGCATTCCGTAGACGAGCGGTGGCTGGTACCGCACTTTGAGAAAATGCTGTACGATAACGCGCTGCTCGCGTGGACGTATTTGGAAGCGTATCAACTGACGGGCCAATCGGATTATGCCGAGGTGGCGGGTCAAATTTTCACTTATGTCCTGCGGGACATGACGGATGCGGAAGGCGGCTTCTATTCGGCGGAGGACGCCGATTCGGAAGGGCATGAGGGCAAGTTTTACGTATGGAGCGAGGACGAGGTGCTGGAGGTTCTCGGTCCGGACGACGGAGAGCTTTATTGTGAATTATACGATATTACCGAAGCGGGTAATTTCGAAGGCGCCAATATTCCCAACTTGATCGGTCAAGACATCGAATCGTTCGCCCGGCGCCGCAGGATCCCGCTGGAAACGCTGCGGGCGAGGGTAGAACTGGCACGGGCCAAGCTGTTCTCTTACCGCGAGAGACGCGTCCATCCCGGCAAAGACGATAAGATCCTGACCGCGTGGAACGGCCTGATGATCATGGCGCTGGCGAAAGGATATAAAACGCTCGGCGAGGATAGCTACCGTACGGCTGCAGAGAAAGCCGCGCAGTTTATTTGGACGCGGCTGCGCCGGGAGGACGGGCGGCTGTTAGCCCGCTTCCGGGATGGAGATGCGGCGTTCCCGGCTTATGTGGACGATTATGCGTTCATGGTTTGGGGCTTGCTCGAGCTGTATGAAGCGACGTTCGAGGTCGAGTATTTGCGGCAAGCGATTGCCTTGAACGAACAGATGCTGCAGCTCTTCTGGGACGATGAACAGGGCGGACTTTACTTCTACGGCTCCGACAGCGAGAAGCTGATTATTCGCAATAAAGAAATTTATGACGGCGCCATGCCTTCCGGCAATGCCGTCGCGGCTTCCAACTTCCTGAAGCTCGCCAAGCTGACTTACGATGCGAAGCTGTCGCAAATTGCGGAGCGCCAGCTGCAGGCGTTCGGAGGCGCCGTCAATCAACATCCGAACGGTCACGCCATGCTGCTGATCGCCATGGATTTGGCCGCCTCCGCGCCCAGTGAAATTGTGATCGCAGGCGACCCGGACAGCGAGGCCACCAAGCGGATGCTGGCCGAAGTAAGGCGGGGGTTCCGGCCCCATACGCTGACCATTGTGTTACCGGACGCCGCGGATGGGGAAGAGGTGCGGCGCCTGCTTCCGCTGGTGCAGGACAAAGCCGCCATCGGCGGGCGAACGACCGCCTACGTGTGTGAGAACTTTGCCTGCCAGTCGCCGACGACGGACGTAGAGGAATTGCGCGAGCTGCTGCACGTATCCCTGGAATCGATTGGCGAAGATCCGCATGCTGGATAACCTGAATCTCAAAGCTGAAACCGATGATGAGTGGCGGAGGCTATATACAGCATTGAACTAACGGAAACTTGCACGATTATCAGTAAAAGGGCAAGAGGGACGAGACGATCCGTCAGAGCTAACCGGATAAACGGAAGGACCATTCGGCAATTTGTCCGAACGGTCCTTTGTCACGCTTCAGGCCTTTTATCTACTTTTGCTGAATCATCGTTTGCCATACATTGGCGTTGTCATAGCCGAGACGCCAGGCCGCTACACCGGCCAGCTCGTATTTCTTGGCGAGGTCGATGCGCGCCTTGATGGTCGCTTCGTTCTCAAGCCAGAAGACGTTCTTGTACCCGTCCTGCATATATTCGACTCTGTACTGCTGGAAGCGGGCGTCCCACGTTTTCGTAGCCTTTTTCTCTTGAATGAGCGGTTCAAGGTCCTTCATCAACAGGGCGCGGTTGCTCTCCAGATTGCCCGCGCTGTCGACTTTCCATTCGCGAACGTAGAATGGCACGCCCATGATCAGCTTGTCGCGAGGAATGCCGTACGACAAAAATTCTTTGATGCCTTCCTCGACCCAAGGCAATCCGGCTACGGAGCCCGGCTCAGTACTGCCTTTCCAGTATTGGTCGTAGGTCATCGTGATGATGTAGTCGACGATGCCTCCCAGCTTCTCGTGATCGAAGGCGGTTTGCGCATTCCACTTCGCGCTGCCGCGCGGCAGATCGACGGAGATGAGCAAGTTCCGGGCGTGGGCGGCGGCGGTGAGCTCTTCCATGAACGCGGTGAAATTGGCGCGGTCGCTGCCAGATAGGCTTTCGAAGTCGATATTCAAGCCGTCGACGCCGAGCTGGGCCGCTTTATTGACGAGCGTGCCGATAAACTTGCCCCGCGCTTCCTTGGAGGCGAGGAAGGCCGTCGTCAGCTTCGGATCGAATTGGTTGTGAACGAGCGGGTGAACGGCGTAGCCTTGTTTCTTCAACCAGGCAACCGTATCTTTGTTGGACGTGTCCGTCACATTGCCCGCGCTATCCTCGAGATTAAAATAGGTCGGAGAGACGACGTCAAGTCCGGATGTCGTATTGACATGGCTGCGGATAGTGCCGTCGCTGGATGTGCCGTTCCATCCCCAGTATTGAAGCTTGCGCAAGTTGTCCCAAATGGCGGTCCCTCCGTCATATAAACGAATGGAGGCATTGCTGTAGCCTTTGGCATAATTCAACGCCGCTGGTATGGTGTTGAAGTCGGCAATCAAGTTGTTGTTTTGGAAAACTTGATAATACGGATAATTAGACCAGACGGTTTGGTTGCTTCCCGCCAATTTCGGCGCTTCTTCATTGACGATCCGGGTATGGTCATACCACTTGGCATAAGCAATCGCATCGTCCACGCTTAAGAATGCGTCCAGGTAATTGTTGTTCTGGTAGACCTTGAACGATTTGACGTTCGAGAACACGACCTTACCGGTGGACGTATTCACGATCGTCGAATTGCTCCAGCGCAGCGATTCGGCGATCGCATCTTCCAAATAAGCGAACTTCCAGCTATCCGTCGTGTATTTTCCCTGGTACACCTGATACGTCTTGGCGCCGGTTTGGCGAAGCTCTGTCTTCTTGGCGGCAGCCACATTGTCCCACACCCAACGATGCGTGCTGAGGTCGACAATGTGTGCGTTCGCCCATTTCGTCGCTTCGGCAATCGCGTCGTTAAGCGTAACGAACGTCCAGCCGTCCAACGTGTTATCGCCTTGATACAGCCGGTAACGGGGATAATTGTTCCACACCCAGCCGCCCGACTGCAGGTCGCGCACGCTTGCGCTGCCCCACTTGGACGCTTCGCGGACGGCTTCGTCCAAGGTCGCAAATTCCCAATCGGGGGCGCTGTAGCCGTGCTGATACACTTTGTACCGGGGATAATTGTCCCAGAGCCAGTTGCGTGTTCCGATTTCTTCGACATGGGAGTCAGCGAACCAACGCGCGTAATTTTCCGCTGTCTTGTAATCGCTAGTTTCCAAAATGAGTTTCGTGTCTTGATATACGCGGTATTTCGACGTCTTATCGGCTGCCGCGGCGTTGCCGGCGACAGATAAGAACAAGGTTATGGCGGCAAGCGACAGCAGGGTCTTACGCTTCAACATGCATCAGCCTCTTTCTGCTCGAGTCTACAAAACTACCACTCTATTAAACGCGGCAAGAGGCCTGAAAGTTGCAAGGAAAATAAATGAAGAAAAAGCTTACCTCGCGGTAAGCTTTCAGGTAATGCTCGTGATAGGCGATAAGGTTAGGCGACGTACGCCACGATTTCCTCTTCCAGCTCAAGCCGGATTTGTTCGCGGAACACCCGCATGCCATGCTGGGTAAACATGTAGCGCTCAATGGCCTCCAGCATGTTCGCCGCAATCAGGATTTGGCTGCGCCCTTCGGCAAAGACTTCGGCGGAGAAGCCGAGGTCTTCGTCCCACATCAGCTCAACCTCGACCTGCGTCGGCTGAAGCTGCTTGCGTTCGGCGATGTTCAAGCAAATCGCGTTAATAATGTCCTGCTCCATTAATTTCATGCGGCCTTACTCCTTAATTCCGGATTAATAACCGCGCGGGTTTTGCGGGTTTTGGTTGATCTTCTTACGATCGCGGAAGTATACGTATACTTTGCGAATGACCATGAACAGAGCGACCAGTGCAAGTACGTTCACCAGCAGGCCGAGAATGTTGCCCAGGGCGCCCAAGCCTCCGAACAAGCCTCCGAACAACATGCCGGCCAGACCGCCGATCAACAAGCCCTTCATCAAGCCACCGCTGAAAAAGCCGGGTTTCTGAGCCGGAGTCGTCGTAGACGCTGCCGGCGATTTGGTAGCGGCAGGGGCGTTATTGTTGACCCCGCTGTTCGGTGTTTGGTTTGTAGAATTCGTTGAATTGTTGCTTGGGGTGAAGCTTTTCTTCGAAGATTTGTAGCCTTTGGCATCGGCGTGCTGCGGCGCGCTGAACGAGAAGGCGATCGTAGCTGCCAGAACGAGTAAAGATAGCTTTTTCCACATGGTGAGAACATCCTCCACATACAAGTATAGTTTTTGCGTACAAGGGATTCATACGTTCCAACTGGGCTGATGGTTTCACAATTATATTTAAATTGTTAAAATAAATAAAATAACGAAAAGAGCAAAGGGGAACAGTAGGAACATGAACGATTATGCGGATGCCTATATGCGGTATTTGAATCATTTTCATGTGGAGCGGGATTATTTCGAATGCCACGAAGTATTGGAGGAGTTCTGGAAGGAGCATCCCGACGATCCGCAGGCCGAGGCGTATGTGGCGCTTATTCAGATTGCCGTCGCTTCCTATCATCAGCGGCGGGGCAATCTGCGCGGCGCCGTCAAAATGTTCAACGCGGCGTTGGAACGGCTGGCTCGAACGAGCGTGCAAACGCTCGGACTGGACGGGACGGCGCTCAAGTCGATGCTGGCGGGCAGACTGCAGGAGTTGGAACGGGGGACGCCTTTTTCGGATATCAATTTGCCCATAACGGATACGCAGTTGTTAGAACGCTGTAAGCAAAGCTGTTCCGACCCGGACAGATGGGGGACGTCTAGCGAGGCCGGCGACACGTTCCTGCTCCATAAACATACGATGCGGGATCGAAGCGGCGTTGTGGAGGAACGGGAGAAACAACGTCAAATTAAAGCTTCACGGCGCTCCGGCGGAAGTGTCATTTGAACTTGTCGATTGATGTCATTATAAGGTAAAATCTTAAGGGGATAGTGATAGATAACCATAGACACATCGAAGAGCTAGCATGTGGAGAAGGAGGAGAGTTCATGAACAATTCATTAAAGCAAATTTTGGAGTATAACCAAAGCTTTGTCGAGCAGCGCAAGTATGAGCCTTATATCACGTCGAAGTTTCCGGACAAGAAGTTCGTCATTCTCTCTTGTATGGACACCCGATTGCTCGAGCTGCTGCCTGCCAGCATGAACATCAAGAACGGGGACGTTAAGATCATTAAGGCCGCGGGAGGCATCGTCACCTCGCCGTTCGGCGGCATTATGCGCAGCATCATCGTCGCCATCTATGAGTTGGGAGCCGAAGAAGTGTTCGTCATCGGTCATTACGATTGCGGGATGAGCAATGTAAATCCGGAGAAAATCAAACAAAAATTTCTCAATCACGGTATTAAAGAGGAGACGATTCAAACGATCGAGTACTCCGGGATGAACCTGGAGCGCTGGCTGCGGGGGTTCGACGACGTGAGGGAGAGCGTGCGCAGCAGCGTGAAAATGATCCGCAATCACCCGCTCGTCCCGGACATTCCGATTCACGGTCTCGTGATCGACCCGACAACCGGAAAGCTCGACGTCATCGAAGAAGGCTGAGTCAAGCGCGCTTATCGATGATTTTCATAAATGCATTGTAGATTTGGCCGCTGCTTTTCAACACGAAGCAGCGGTCTTTGCTTGTATAATCCACCGTCATGCGTTCCTCGAAGAACACCTCGTGCTTGCGGTCCATCCATAAGGGGAACGGCTGCCCGTCCACTTCAAAGTCGCCCGGCTCCGGTTTCTCTATAATCCACAATGTCGGCACGCCACTGACGGCACAACCGCATCCTTCATTATCATAAGCGAGCTTCATTAGGCCGGGCCGATCCGTTCCCAGCTTCTGCATCGCGGCCTCTGCGGCTTGTTCGGAAAATGTAATGTGCATCGATAATGCCTCCTCATGATGTGCAGTGATCTTTATTTTGCCGGAATTTGCTTCTCTTTTCAAGAAAAAGTATGATCGAGTATAGAATCCATGATAAGGAAGGGGAAAACCTGTGGGAAACGAGCAAAGGGATGCCAAGTGGGCGTTATTCAAATCGTATTTGAAAAAAATGAAAAGCTATGAAGAAGCCATCGGCCTCATTTATTGGGATATGCGGACCGGTGCGCCTAAGAAAGGCATCGCTCAGCGTTCCGAAGTCGTGGGAGAGTTATCGGGCGAGTTGTTCCGGATGTCGGTTTCCGACGAGATGGGCGCGTTCCTCGACTATTTCTTGCAGGAAGACAACCACGGGCAATTAAGCCGGACCGATCGTAAAATCGTAAGCGAATGCAAAAAAGAATTCGACCGCAGCAAAAAAATACCGCCGCAACGATATCAAGAGTACGTCGTCCTGACCTCGCAAGCGGAAGCCGCTTGGGAAGAAGCAAAGGATAAGGCCGATTTTGCTTCGTTCCAGCCGTATCTGGAGAAAATCGTAGCGATGAATCACGAATTTATCGACCTGTGGGGGTATGAGGGGCATAAGTACAACACGCTGCTCGACATGTACGAGCCGGGCATGACCGTGGCGAAGCTCGATCAAGTGTTCGGCGCGCTGCGCGAGCAGGTCGTGCCGCTGCTGTCAGCCATTCAGGCTTCCCCGCACCGACCGGATACGAGCTTCCTGAAGCAGCAGTTCGATAAGGAGAAGCAAAAGAAATTCAGCTTGTTCATTCTGGAACAGATGGGCTATGATTTCGCGGCCGGAAGGCTCGACGAAACGGTTCATCCGTTCGCCACCGGCTTGAACCCGGGGGACGTCCGTATTACGACGCGTTACTTGCCGGACGATGTGAACAGCGCGCTGTTCGGCACCATCCACGAGGGAGGTCATGCGTTGTATGAGCAGAACATCTCGCTGGAGCTGGTAGGCACGCCGCTTTGCACCGGTACTTCCATGGGCATCCACGAATCGCAGTCGCGCTTCTGGGAGAATACGATCGGCCGCAGCCGCGCCTTCTGGAGCCGGTATTACCGCGATTTGCAGCAGCACTATCCGGGTCAATTCGATAGGGTCGAGGCGGAGGCGTTCTACCGCGCCACGAACGAGGTGAAGCCGTCCTTGATTCGGATCGAGGCTGACGAGCTGACGTATAACTTGCATATCATGGTGCGGTATGAGATCGAGAAGGCGCTGTTTGACGGTTCGGTGCGCGTGTCCGATTTGCCGGAGGTGTGGAACGAAAAGTACCGGGACTATCTCGGCGTCGTTCCGTCGCATAACGGTGAAGGCGTGCTTCAGGACGTGCACTGGTCCGGCGGGGCATTCGGCTACTTCCCGTCGTACGCGCTGGGCAACATGTATGCGGCGCAAATCGCCCGTACGCTGGATCGCGAGCTTGGCGGAACGGACGCGCTTGTAGCCGAAGGCCGTCTGCTGCCGATCAAGGAGTGGCTGTCCGATAAAATTTATCAATACGGCAAAAGCTTGACGCCATCCGAAATCATCATGCAAGTAACCGGCGAGGAGTTAAATCCTTCCTATTTAGTGGAATACTTGCGTGCGAAGTACAGCGATATATATAAGCTATAGCGTTCATAAACCGGAAGCTTCTCACCGAATGGGAGAAGCTTCCTTTTTTTGCGTTGGGCCGCTGCACCCTTCTCTAGGCGGAAGCATATGCTGCAATTATACGAAAGCAGAAGGGGAGGGACTTGCTTATGAAATTAAAATCCGGAATGAAGGCCGCGGCTTTGGCGTTGACGCTCGTACTCGCCGGTACGGCGCTGCTGACCGGGTGCGGTCCAAAGACGCAAGAGGGGCCGGTTAAGGTGCGGGTGGGCGAGGTGACGCGTTCCATCTTTTATGCACCGCAATATGTGGCGGTGAATAAAGGATTTTTCAAGGAGCAGGGGCTGGAGATCGATCTGACGACGACCGCGGGAGGCGACAAAACGATGACCGCGCTGCTATCGAACGGTATCGATGTTGCCCTGGTGGGCTCGGAGACTTCGATCTATGTCCATCAGCAGGGCAGCGCCGATCCGGTCATTAACTTCGCGCAGCTGACCCAGACGGACGGCACGTTCCTCGTCGCCCGCAAACCGCTGGAAGGCGCGTTTGATTGGAGCAAGCTGAAGGGTGTAACGTTCCTCGGCCAGCGCAAGGGCGGCATGCCGCAGATGGCGGGAGAGTTTACGCTGAAGAAGCACGGCATTAACCCGCATGCGGATTTGACGCTGATTCAGAACGTCGACTTTGCTAACATTCCTGCCGCTTTCGCTTCCGGTACCGGCGATTACGTACAATTATTCGAGCCGCAAGCTACCGTGTTCGAGAAGGAGGGCAAAGGCTACGTGATCGCCTCCTTCGGGGTGGAAAGCGGCAAGCTGCCGTACACCGTATTCATGACGAAGAAAAGCTACTTGACGAAGCAATCGGCTACAGTGCAGAAATTCGCGAATGCGGTGCAGCAGGCGCAAAATTGGGTGCAGCAGGCAACCCCGGACGAAATTGCCGACGCGATTATTTCCTTCTTCCCGGATACGGACAAAGCGGTTGTCCGCGATGTTGTGAAACGGTATAAGGATCAAGGTTCATTCGCAACGGACGGCATCGTCGACCAGGCGGAATGGAACAACCTGCAGGATGTGATGGAAGCGGCAGGCGAACTGAAGCAGCGGGCGGATCACGGGCAGTTAGTCGATAATACGTTCGCCGAGAAAGCGAAGCAATCCGTGAAGTAACCAAAGGGGCGGCGAAAGTGTGCGGACGGCAGCTTTCGCCTTTTCTTTGCAAGATGATAAGAAGGAGGGCACCGAATCGTATGACAAAGGCGTCTTCTATTGAAATAAGCGGCGTGTCGCAAGTGTACGTCAACCGGAAAGGCACATTTGCCGCGCTGCAGCATATCGATCTCCGTATCGAGCCGGGCGAGTTCGTCAGCATTATCGGACCGAGCGGCTGTGGTAAAACGACCTTGCTTTCGCTGATCAGCGGTTTGCTGACACCGACTTCGGGCAGTGTGAGTATCATGGGCGAGCTGATCAAGCGGCCGACTCCGCGGGTCGGGTATATGCTGCAGCACGATTATTTGTTTCCGTGGCGGACCATTAAAGAGAACGTCTGCCTCGGCTTGGAGCTGCTGGGCAGGAAAGACGAGGCGTCGCAGGCATATGTGACGGAGCTTCTGGCGGAAATGGGACTCGCAGAGTTCGCCGACGCCTTCCCGCATCAACTGTCTGGGGGGATGCGGCAGCGTGTGGCGCTTGTACGGACGTTGGCGACGGAGCCAGATATTTTGCTGCTGGACGAACCGTTCTCGGCGCTCGATTATCAGACGAAGCTTCAGCTGGAAGATTTGATCGTCACCACGTTGAAGGCGCGGGGGAAAACGGCCGTTCTCGTTACCCATGATATTTCCGAGGCGATCGCGATGAGCGACCGGATCATCGTGCTGCAGCCCAATCCCGGGCGTGTACTGGCCGATGTGACGGTACCGGAGCCGATTCGTCAGGCGCAGCCGCTTCATGCCCGCGAGAAGGAAGGCTTTCACGAGCTGTTCCGGCGGTTGTGGTCGATGTTCGAGCAGGTGGAGAGGAAAGGGGGCGGCGCGGATGGAACGCCATGAGGTAAACGAACGGGCGGAAGACATGCACTTGCTTGCTGCCCGGGTTTATGAGACGTTCCTGCGAAGGGAAAAGCGGCAGTCGCTATTTGTCCGGTTGACGCAAGGCGCTCTGCTGCTGATGTTCGTGCTGATGTGGGAAATAGCGGCCCGGCTGATGTGGATCGACGGGCTGTTGTTCAGTTCGCCGAGCCGCATCGGGACGCTGCTGCTTGAGAAGACGGCCGACGGTTCGCTGCTTGTGCACACCGGGGTCACGGTCTGGGAGACGATCGTCGGCTTCGTGCTCGGTACGCTGGTCGGGACGGCGATCGCCGCGCTGCTGTGGTTTTCTCCGTTTCTGTCGCGGGTGCTCGATCCGTACATCGTCGTGCTGAACAGCTTGCCTAAGGTGGCGCTGGGCCCGCTGTTCATTGTCGCGCTTGGGCCAGGCGCGTTGTCCATCGTCGCGACGACGCTTTCCATCACCGTTATTATCACGATTTTGGTCGTCTATAACAGCTTTAAGGAAGTTGATCCGCAGCTGTTGAAGGTCGTACAGCTGTTCGGCGCAAGCCGCAGCACCGTGTTCCGGAAGGTCATTCTTCCCGCATCGTACCCGACGATTGTGTCCACGCTGAAGGTGAACGTCGGTTTGTCTTGGGTCGGGGTCATCGTCGGCGAGTTTCTCGTCTCGAAGCAAGGGCTCGGCTATTTGATTATTTACGGGTTTCAGGTATTCAATTTCACGCTTGTCATCGGCAGTGTCGTGGTCATCGCGATTGCGGCGACGCTTATGTACCAGGCCGTCTCCTACTTGGAAGGAAAGCTGGTGCGCCAGTGAGGAGCGATGGGGAGAAACCGCAGGGAAGGGCGGGCTGCCGGCGAGGCGGCCCGCCCTTTCACGCGCTTCCTCCATGCGTCCGCTTGACGGGGATCGGTCTGAGCGGGTATCTCCGGGTTGTCGGCGTTCCGGAAAAAGAGTAAGATGGTGGAAATTGACTTTGCGGCTCTTTTGTGGCTCTTGTGTAAGGTGGACACCGTAATATGGGAATTCGCGTCATCAAAACGGCGCTTGCCGTCATCCTATCGATTTATATCGCTCAATATTTGGGGCTTAGCTCGCCCTTGTCAACCGGATTGCTCGCCATCATGGGCGTGGAGGTGACGAAGAAGCGGGGCATTGCGCTATCGCTTCAACGTATTGCGGCATCCGTCTTTGCGCTGCTGTTCAGCGTGGCCTTGTTCTGGACGCTCGGTTATCAGGTGTGGGTCATTGGGTTGTACGTGCTTACGTTATATCCGCTGCTGAGCCGGTTGAAGCTGAAGGACGGCATCGTGTCCAGCTCGGTCGTGATGTTTCACGTGTTTGCGGCCAAGACGGTTACCCTGGAGCTCATTGTGAACGAGGTCCTGCTGCTGGTGATCGGTCTCGGCACCGCGACGCTGATCAATATCGTCTATATGCCGAAAGAGCATACCCAGCTTGTCCAGTATCGCAAGCAGGTGGAAGAGCTGTTCTCGCGAATTTTTATCGAGCTTTCCCGTCATCTGCGGGACAATACCTACGTATGGAGCGGCCGGGAGCTTCTCGAAGCCGAGGAGCTGCTGCATAAAGCGGTTGACGCGGCCCGTCGGCAAAGCGATAACCGGTTGATTTTCGAAGGGGCAGAGTGGACCGTATATTTCTACATGAGGGAGCGGCAGCTTGAAGCGATCGGCAGAATGACGGAGCACGTCGCACGGGTGTACCAGACGCTGCCGCATGGCGAGCTGCTCGCGACCGTGTTCGAAACCTTAAGCGAGGATGTCCTGATGCCGCATTATACCGGCCGGACCGAGCGGCACTTGTTTGAGCTTGAGCAATCGTTCAAAGGCATGGCGCTTCCGCTGACAAGAGAGGAATTCGAAATTCGGGCGGCGCTGCTTCAATTGGTTGAAGAACTGAAAGTTTATTTAAACGTAGCCAAAAAAGAAAAACGCCCGGTAGGCGTCTAAATACAAGGGGCATTTGTCCCTGCTAATCTCCTCTGACATTTGCAAAAAAAGTTATCACACTAGACGAATGTCCTGCATACAAATGTAATGAATGATTGTATGGAGGAGGTTAGAAGGATGTCATTAGATAAAGACTTGCAAGTCAGAGAGATCTATACGAAGGCTGTCTGCGGCAAAGGACGTAAATTTTCGCAAGTAACCAACACGGTCACTCCGCCTCATGCTCCGACCAGTATTTTGGGTGCTTGGATTATCAACAACCAATACGACGCGGTGAAGTCTGGGGAGAATGTGGAGGTGGTAGGTACTTACGATATCAACATCTGGTATTCTTATGACCGGAATACAAAAACGGATGTTGCGAAAGAAACGGTCTCCTATGTTGAGGTTGTGCCGCTTCATTATCTGGATAAGAAACATAAGCCATCGACGGCCGAAGTGTTGGCTGCCGCCACGCAGGAGCCAAACTGCGTGGAAGCCAGCATCTCATCCAACGGATCTGCGGTGCTGATCCGCGTAGAGCGCGAGTATAAGGTCGAAATGATCGCAGAGACGAAGGTTTACGTGGTGGTAAGCCCGAACGGCATTGACGATTTCGACGATAAGCATGTGGATTTCGACACCGATGACGGCGGCTTTGAAGATTTGGATCCGGATCTGCTCGACGACGAATTGAACTGATCTTGCTACAGTATATGCCGGGAGAAGTCATTTCGGCAGAGGGCGTCAGCCCTCTTTTTTGTTTCCCGAGGCGTTCGCCGGCAAAATGGGCAGGCGGCGCCGCAATACATTCTGGCCAGCCGTGCGTAACGGCGAGGGAGGGACGCGATGTCCGCCTTTTTGCTTCATTCCCATGAACCGGAGCTGCAGCCGCTGCTGGAAAACTTGCGAATTCCGCACGGAGCGAGGCTTTCTGCCGAACGGAAGGACACGGCGTATATCATTCATTGGGGGGCTTATCACCCGAATACAGGAGGAACCAATCCCGAGGCGCTGCAGCCTGTAAAAAGCATATTGGCGGCGCTGCAGCCCCGGCGGCTGTCCGATACGCTCCGCCTGCACGGCATCGACTGCTTCTTGGACGAGGAGTCGCAAGCGGAGGGCGAGGAAATCCGCTGGAGTCACGAATTTGTGGTGCCCGTCTTTGATTTGCAGGCGCTGACGCTGTTTCACCGTTCGAGCGGGGTGTTCTATGCGGGCCGCCGTGGGGCGGCGGACGCGAGTGCGGATCCGGGCGCGGGGGCTGGACCGGGCAAGCCGATGACAAGCCGCCGGGAGACGGCTTACAGCGAGATCGGGCTCGAGCAGCGGGGGTTTTATGCGGTTCGTGCGATACGCGAAGCCGTCAAAAGCATCTATGCGCTCGGACTGGACTACGGCGTCGTGCGCATCGGGGTGCGCCCGGCAGGAACGCTCGCCGTGCGCGGCGTAGAACCGGTTCCGGCGTTGACGCCGCGGCTGGCGGAGCTGTTCGCGGACGCGATGAACCGCTTCGACGAACGGATCGGGAAGCTCGAGGCGCAGCCTCCGGCCGTGGCGATGCTGGGCGCAGACCCTGAATTTCTGCTGCTGAATGCGCAAGGGAAAGTGAAGTTCGCCTCGGCCTTCGTCGACAAGGACGGCCCGTTCGGCTGTGACGCGATCGTGCTGCCGAGCCGCCGTAAAGTATATCCGCTGGCCGAGCTGCGTCCGGCGCCGAGCACCGATGTGCGCAAGCTGGTCGTTCATCTGCACCGGACGCTCCAGCTTGCGGCGAAGCGGATCACCGACCCGGAGCTCGCGTGGGTGGCGGGGGGCATGCCGGTTCGCGGCTTTCCGCTCGGCGGGCATATTCATTTCAGCGGAGTTGAGCTGGATGTCCGTCTACTGCGCGCGCTGGACAATTACCTGGCCCTTCCGCTGACGCTGGTTGAGGGCGAGACGACGGCGGCGCGCAAGCCGCAGTACG
Organism: Paenibacillus sp. JCM 9796; assembly: GCF_055379675.1. NCBI lineage: Bacteria > Bacillati > Bacillota > Bacilli > Caryophanales > Paenibacillaceae > Paenibacillus > Paenibacillus sp. JCM 9796. The sequence goes on along the minus strand of NZ_AP043723.1, from coordinate 138,330 downwards.
GGTTTCTCGGCGATTTCCGGCGGCAGCGGCACGGCGGCTTCGAATATCGCGTGCTGCCGAGCTGGATGGTGTCGCCGTCCGTCGCCAAAGGCGTGCTGGCGCTCGCCAAGCTGATTGCCGAGCATTACGCGCAGCTCAAGCAGCGGCCGCTGAGCGAACCGGAGGTGGTGAAAGCGTACTACCGCGGCGACAAGGCGCGCATTCGTCCGCTCGTTCCCGGATTGTGGCGGGATATGGAGAAGCTGCCGGGGTATGCGGAGCACGAGTCGTATTTGCTGCCCCTATGGCGCATGATGCTGCAGATGAAGGCCTGGAACGAACGGGAAGACATCAGGCCCAAGTGGAAAATAACGACGCGCTCGTAAGAAACGGGTGTTCTCTATCTTTTCATGATATAATCATAGATAACTTACGAGGCGAAGCGCGGCGTCCGGCTGCAGCCTGCAGGTGCGCGCGCTTTCGTCTCCCCGTAAAGCGTAGAGCGTGGAGGATGGAGTATGGCCAAATATACGCCAATGATCGAGCAGTACCTTGCCATTAAAGCGGAGGTCAAGGACGCTTTTTTGTTTTTTCGTTTAGGCGATTTCTATGAAATGTTTTTCGAAGACGCGGTACTAGCTGCGCGCGAGCTGGAAATTACGTTGACAGGCCGGGAAGGCGGCATGGAGGAACGCATTCCGATGTGCGGCGTTCCCTATCATTCCGCAGAAAACTATATTGCCCGGCTGGTAGAGAAAGGGTATAAGGTCGCGATATGCGAGCAGGTGGAGAATCCGGCGGAAGCGAAAGGGGTCGTGCGCCGGGAAATCGTGCGGATCGTCACGCCGGGCACGGTGATGGACGCCCGCTCGCTCAGCGAGACGAGCAACAACTACATAGCCGCGGTTCAGTCGGACGCGGCAGGCTTTGCATTGGCAGCTTGCGACATCTCGACCGGCGAGCTTTACGTCACCCGGTTAACCGGGTCCTTCGAGCGGCTGATGGATGAGCTGAACGTCTACAACCCTTCTGAGCTGCTCGGCGCAGCGGAGGTGCTGGAGCGTATTCAAAGCGGCGGGGGAGCGATGCTGCGGACGGCCGTTATGACGGTCAGGTCGGAAGAGAGCCTCGCGGCGGCGGGCCTTCAGCCGATTACCGCCTACTTCTCGGACAAGCAGCTCGCCGCATTGCCGGACGGCGGGAGAGAAGCGCTGTCCGTGCTGATGGGCTACTTGCAGGAGACGCAAAAACGTTCGCTCAGCCACATCAAACATATCCGCATCTATGAGCCGAACCAATATATGGTGATGGACCCGTTTACCCGGCGAAATCTCGAGCTGGTGGAAACGGTTCGGGACCGGACGAAGAAGGGGTCGCTGCTCTGGCTGCTGGATAAGACGGTGACCGCGATGGGCGGCCGTTTGTTGAAGCGCTGGATCGAAAAGCCGCTGATGAACGCAAGCTTGATCGAAGAGCGGCTGGAAGCGGTCGACCGCTTGTATAACCAGTTGATGCTGCGCGACGATCTGAGGCAATCGTTGAAGGAAGTGTATGACCTGGAGCGGTTGACCGCCCGGATCGCCTACGGCAGCGCGAACGCGCGCGATCTGGTTGCGCTGCGGGCGTCGCTGGAGCAGGTGCCCCGGCTGCGTGAGTTGTGCGAGGGCAGCGGTTCGGCGACGCTGAAAGCTTTGGCGGAAGGCATCGATCCTTGCCAAGACTTGATGAGCTGGATCGCCGACACGATCCAGGACGAGCCGCCGGTTTCCGTCCGGGACGGCGGGATGATCCGCGCGGGCGTTAACGCGCGGCTCGACCAGCTGCGCGAGGCGAGCACGAACGGGAAGCAGTGGCTTGCCGAGCTGGAGCGGCTCGAGCGGGAACGCACCGGTATCAAATCGCTCAAAATCGGCTTTAACAAAGTGTTCGGTTATTTCATCGAAGTGACCAAATCGAACTTGTCGATGCTGGAGGAAGGCCGTTACGAGCGCAAACAGACGTTGGCGAATGCGGAACGCTTCGTAACGCCGGAGCTGAAGGAGAAGGAAGCGCTCATTCTGGAAGCCCAGGAGGGCATGATCGATCTCGAATACGCCCTGTTCACGGAACTGCGGGACCGGCTGGTCGGACAATTGTCGAGGCTGCAGCAGCTGGCCGAGCGGATCGCCACGATCGACGTGTACCAGTCGATCGCCCACGTCAGCGCCGCACAGCGGTATACGCGCCCGACGATCGGCGAGTTTTACGGCTTGGAGATCGAGGAGGGCCGCCATCCTGTCGTGGAGGCGGTGCTGGAGGACGGCGTCTTCATCGCCAACGATACGGCCTTGACGCGCGAGAGCGGCAGCATGCTGCTGATCACCGGGCCGAATATGGCCGGGAAGAGCACCTATATGCGCCAAGTGGCGATGATCGGCTTGATGGCGCAGATCGGGTGCTTCGTGCCGGCGAAGCGGGCGGTCGTACCGATCGTCGACCGGATTTTCACACGCATCGGGGCGGCGGACGATTTGATCGGCGGCCAGAGCACGTTCATGGTCGAGATGATGGACATCCAGATCATGACCGAGAAGGCGACCTCGCGGAGCCTTGTCATCATCGACGAGCTTGGGCGCGGCACGTCGACCGGCGAAGGGATGGCGATCGCGCAAGCCGTCATCGAGTTTCTGCACGACAACATCGGCTGCAAGACGCTCGTCTCCACCCACTTCCATGAACTCGCGCATCTCGAAGAGAGCCTTCGGGATTTACGCAATTATTGTATGGCGGTTAAGGAGAGCGGACAGAACGTGACGTTCCTGCGCAAGCTGATTCGCGGCGCCGCCGACACCAGCTACGGCATCTATTGCGCGCAAATCGCCGGACTGCCGAACTCGATCATCGAGCGCTCGTACGAGCTGCTGAACGCATTCGAGACTCGCGCCGAGCTGGCGCAAGGGCATGCCGAGAGCACGGCGGGCAAGGAAGCTGCTGCGACCGCTGTTTCCCGCAAGCCGCAAGCGGAGCTTGTCCGAGAGGCCGTCGAGTCCAGTCCGGAGGCGTCTGCGCCGACCGCACTTGCGCCGGCAGCACCGGAAGCGGCGGCCGGCCCGGCGATCCAGTTGAGCTTGTTCCCGGCCGAATCCCCGGAGACTGATAAATCGGCGAAGAAAACCGGGAAATCCGACAAAGTGCTCGAGCAGCTGCGTCACGCGGATTTAATGAATATGACGCCGATGGCGGCGATGAACTTTTTGTACGAATTGAAGAAGCAGCTGACGAACAACTAAACCATTCCGAAGAGAAGAGGAATTCCGATGAACATCAAGCATAAAGGCAAACTGTGGCGTCATGCCGTCAGCTCCGTACTCGCGTTATCTCTACTAGTCCCTGCAACCCAGCCTGCGCTCGCAGCGGCAGAGAGTTTGAGCGCGGCCGACCGCGCGAAGGAAGTACTGAGTTTGCTTGAACAAAACCATGTCAGCGCGCCGGACGCCAAGAAGCTGTCCGATGCCGCGATCAAGGCGATGGTCGAATCTTTGAACGATCCTTATACGCAGTACTTTACGGCGGAGCAATTGACCGAATTCGAATCCTCCATAGCTAATCAATATGTCGGGATCGGCGTTCGCGTCAGCGAGCAGCCCGACGGCATCTACATCGCCCAAGTGTTCGAGGGGCCTGCGCAAGCGGCGGGCATTCGGATCGGCGACGTGATCGTCGGGATTGACGGGCAATCGGCTGTCGGCGTTCCTTTGAACAAGGCGACGGCCAAAATCATGGGCGAGCCGGGCACTGAGGTGAAGCTGCAAATCGTACGCGACGGCGCGACATCGGAATTGACCGTGAAGCGCGAACGGATTCAAGTTCCGGTCGTGATCGCCAACCGATTCCAGGGCGTGGGCTATGTTCGTATATTGAGCTTTTCCAGCGATGCCGACGAGATGACGGCGTTGTTCCTGGATGGGCTGCAGGCCCCCGGCGAGCTGAAGAGCCTGGTTGTCGATCTGCGCGACAATCCGGGAGGCCTGCTGGAAACGGCGCAGCAACTGGCAAGACTGTTCGTCAAGGAAGGTACGCTGATTCATACGAAAAACCGCAATAATACCGACGAACCGGTGACCTTCTCGGGCGGCGAGACGCAGCCGTTCCCGGTCTATTTTCTCGTCAACGGCAACAGCGCCAGCGCTTCGGAGGTGTTGACGGGGGCGCTGCAGGATTACAAGGCGATTACGGTGATAGGAACGAAAACATACGGCAAAGGCAGTGTACAAGAGGTGGTTCCGCTTCAATCCGGCGGCGCTTTAAAGGTGACGGTCGAGGAGTATTTGACGCCAAAGCTGCGCAAAGTGAACGGCGTCGGCTTGGAGCCGGACGTGAAGGTGGAAGGCGGAGAAGTGCCGGAGCTGCTGACGGCGCTCCGCACCGCGGGTCTTCAATCGATTACGCTGGAATTGAAACGAATCAGTATGTCCGTGAACGGATTAGACGTGGTGGATACGTTCAAAGTCGTCCGCGAGAACGGACAAACGTACGTACCATCCCGCGTTCTGGCCGCCCTCCTTGGCGCCAAGGTGGAATGGAACGAAGCGTCCCGTTCGGTGCAGATTACTTCAGCGGACGACCAAACCTCGTATACGCCTGCGGACGGGGACGTGCTGCTTCGCGAAGGAACAAGCTATGTCAGCGCCGCGAAGGCGGCTGAGGCGTTCTCTTCGCTAGAGTGGAGCGACAACGGACAGACGCTGAAGCTGAGCACAAGCAAGTGAGATAGAGGGTTAAGGAGCCTCGGTCATGGGAAAAATAAACATTCTAGACGAGCATATCGCCAACCAGATCGCCGCCGGCGAAGTGGTCGAGCGTCCTTCGTCGGTTGTGAAGGAATTGGTCGAGAACGCGATTGACGCCGGCGGCACCCGGATTGACGTGACGATTGAAGAGGGCGGCCTCAGTTTGATACGCGTCGCGGATAACGGCTCCGGCATGGACCCGGAGGATGGCGAGACGGCTTTCCTCCGCCACGCCACGAGCAAGATCGCGAAAGCCCAGGATTTATTCGAGATCCGAACGCTTGGCTTTCGTGGCGAGGCACTGCCCAGTATCGCCGCCGTCGCGAAGATCGAGCTGCTGACGAGCGCGGATACGACCGGACTCGGCACGCGGCTCGTCATCGAAGGCGGAACGCTGGTGAGCAAGACCGATCACGCCGCTCCGCGGGGGACGGATATTACGGTGCGGGAGCTGTTCTACAATACACCCGCCCGGTTGAAGTATATGAAGACGATTCAAACCGAGCTCGGCCATGTGACGGATTATATGTACCGGCTGGCGCTGGCGCATCCGGGCATTGCATTTACGCTGAAGCATAACGGTAACACGCTGCTGCAAACGCTCGGCAACGGCGACCTTCTGAACGCTATCGCGGCCATTTACGGCACGGCGGTAGCGCGCACGATGCTGAAGATCGAGGGCGAAACGCTCGATTACAAGCTCGTCGGCTTCATCTCGAAGCCGGAGATGACCCGCGCGAACCGCGGCGGCATCTCGACGGTCATCAACGGCCGGTACATCCGCAACTACACGCTTGCGCAGGCTCTATTGCAGGGTTATCACACGCTGCTGCCGATCAACCGCTTCCCGGTTGCCGTGCTGCATCTGCAAATGGACCCGACGCTCATCGACGTGAATGTGCATCCGGCCAAGCTGGAGGTGCGCTTCAGCAAGGAGCAGGAGCTGATGCAGTTCGTCGAGCGGGAGGCGCGCGGCGTCTTGGCTCAGCAGCGCTTGATCCCGCAGGCGGGAGCGGTGAAGAAGCCGCGTGAAGCGGTGATTCAAGAGCAGCTTGAGCTGTACCGCCCGCAAGCGGCCTCTACCGCTGCGGAGCAGGCGGGAAACCGGGCGGAGAACGCGGTGGAAGCAGGGAATGCGGGGCGTCCGGACATTCCGGAGCGAAGCTTCGAAGAAAGCCGCCGCGCGGCCGCGACGTCTTGGCGTGAAGCGAACGGTGCGTCGGGCTTCACGGCGCCGCCTGCCGCGGGCAGGGCGGAATCGGCATACGGAACGCAGTCCGCGCGACCGGCGACCGGCGAAGCGGCAGCCGCTTCGCCGCGTACGCCAGGAACGTCCGCTGCGCCGCGCGTCCCGCTCACCCAGCGCGAGACGGCGGCCGCGTCCGAGGCGCTGCTGCGCTCGTTGACCCCGGCCGGCGAAGCCGCTCCGGCGCTGCCGGCCTTCCCGAAGCTGGACCCGATCGGGCAGCTTCACGGGACGTACATCGTCGCGCAGAACGAAGAAGGGCTGTTCCTGATCGATCAGCATGCGGCGCATGAGCGGATCAATTACGAGCATTATTACGATTTGTTCGGAAAACCGGCGGAAGCGAGTCAGGAGCTGCTCGTCCCGATTACGCTGGAATTGACTTCGTCCGAAGCCGGACGTCTGCAGGACAAGCTGGGCCAGCTCGAGCAGGCCGGCGTTTACCTTGAGCCGTTCGGCGGCTCCTCGTTTCTCGTGCGCGCTTACCCGCACTGGCTGCCGCGCGGCGAAGAGCAGGCGTTGATCGAAGAGATGATCGAATGGCTGTTAAACGAGAGGAAGGGCGTCGATATCGGGAAATTCCGCGAGAAAGCCGCCATCATGTGCTCCTGCAAAGCATCGATCAAAGCGAATCAAACTATGGGTACGCTCGAGATGGAAGTGCTGCTCGACCGGCTGGCCGCATGCCGAAATCCGTACACGTGTCCGCACGGACGGCCGATCGTCGTCAGCTTCTCGACTTATGAATTGGAGAAAATGTTCAAAAGGGTGATGTAGCTTTGTTCGTCACAACTTCCTACGACCCGAACGCCGCGCAGCTTGCCGAGGCCCGGCGTCTGGCCGGAACGCTCGGCGGACGCTGCCTGCAGCGCCGCCAAATGACGCTGGCTCAACTGCGCGCCCGATTCGGGGACGAGGATATTTTAGTCATTTCGAAGGAGCGGCTTGAGTATCATCACGACGGCCGGCAGCCGCTCTTTTTTCACCCGAGCACGGCGGCCGTCCGCGTGAAGCGGCTGCGCAATGGCGAGCCTGATACGCTGCTCGCTTTGGCCGGCGTTCGTCCCGGCGACCGGATTGTGGACTGTACGGCCGGACTCGGCTCCGATGCGATCGTTTTCGCGTTTGCGGTCGGCGATGAAGGAACGGTTGTAGCGCTCGAAAGTGCGGCGATCCCTGCTTTTTTACTTGCAGAGGGCTTAAAGTCCTATCATTCCGATGTGCCCGGTTTGAATGAAGCGATGAGACGCATCCAGGTGCATCCGGTCGATCATTTGACCTATTTGCGCGGACTACCGGACGATAGCTGCGATGTCGTATACTTCGACCCGATGTTCCGCAAGCCGATCACGGAATCGAACTCGATCCGCGCGATTCGGGGAATTGCCGACGACCGGGCGCTCTCGGAAGAGGCGGTCGCCGAAGCGAAGCGCGTGTCGCGGCGCTGCGTCGTCATGAAGGAACACCGCGACAGCATGGAGTTCGAGCGGCTCGGCTTTGCCGTCGCTCATCGCTCCTCGACGAAAATTGCTTATGGAGTGATACGATGTTCGTAGAGAGAGACGGCACAAATCCGGCGCCTGCGCGCAAGCCGAAGCTGCTCGTGCTAGTAGGACCGACCGCGGTCGGCAAGACGAAGCTCAGCCTGACGCTGGCCCAAATGTACGACGCCGAGATTATATCGGGCGATTCCATGCAGGTATACCGGCGGATGGATATCGGGACCGCGAAGGCGACCCCGGAAGAACGCGCGATGGTGAAGCACCATTTGATCGACATTCACGAGCCGGAAGAGCCGTTCTCGGTCGCCGAGTTTCAGGAACGGTGCGTGCCGTTGATCCGGGATATCGACCGCCGCGGGAAGCTTCCGTTTATTGTGGGCGGCACGGGCTTGTATATCGAATCGGTTTGTTACGATTTCCAATTCAGCGAAGCCGGCTCGGACGAAGCGTTTCGCGAAGAAATGGAGACGTTTGCTTTGCGCCATGGGGCTGATGCGCTGCATGCCCGATTGCGGGAAGTCGATCCCGAATCGGCGGAACGGCTGCACCCGAACGATCAAAGGCGGATCATACGGGCGCTTGAAATTTATAAAGTGACCGGAGAACGGCTTTCCGACCGGCTGAAGGTCCAAAAAAGGGTAACGCCTTACGAATTGTGTATCATTGGGTTGACAATGGATAGAGCTTTACTATATAAACGTATTGAAGAGAGAATCGATCTCATGATCGAACAAGGTTTGGTGGACGAGGTTCGTGGCCTGTTGGCCCAAGGCGTCGATCCTTCGTCCTTATCGATGCAAGGGCTGGGGTACAAAGAAATTGTTTCCTATTTGGAAGGCCGAGCAACGCTGAACGAAGCAATCGACGTTTTAAAAAAGAACACCCGCCACTTTGCCAAACGGCAGCTATCGTGGTTCCGCCGGATGAAAGATATCGAATGGGTGGATATGAGCCAAATGGGAGAATTTTCTACCCAGTTGCAATTCGTTCGTGGTATAATAGCAACTAAATTAACTTTGACCCGTTAACTAAACCTGAGGGGGCCCATTGATGAACAAGTCGATCAACATTCAAGACACGTTTCTGAACCAATTGCGCAAGGAGAACATTCCGGTCACCGTTTATTTGACTAATGGATTCCAAATCCGCGGAGTCATTCGCGCGTTCGATAATTTTACCATTATCATTGACAGTGAAGGTCGCCAGCAAATGGTGTACAAGCATGCGATTTCTACGTTTACCCCGCAGCGCGCCGTATCGTTGATGCAGCAGCAGGAGCAGAACGCCGAATAATCGGCTTTTGCCCGCTATTCATACGCAGGGTACTTGACCCAGGGTTGGGGCCGGAAGCAACATTTCCGGTTCGAATCGCGTCTAATTGCATAGAAACCGAAAGAACAACCCGATTCTTCCGGGTTGTTTCTTTGTTTAAGACAGCTTTGCGCAGGTTAATAGGACTGTGACACAGATAAGGAAAGGAAGTCGGGGCATGACGGGATCAAGCAAAAAGACACCGAACCAAGCGCCGAAGGAGAGAAAGACGTCAAGCGGCTTGAAAAAGAAGAAGAAGAAAATGACGACAGGCAAAGTATTCTTAGGCATGTTCATTGCCGGAGCATTAGCTGCGATTTGTGCGATGGGGGTCTACATTTTCGTCATATTAAACGGAAATAAAATATTGCAGGAAAACCTGGATAAGCTTGAGTTTGATGAAGCGTCGCATATTCTGGATATCAATGGGGCGGAAGTCGGCGTTCTGAAGGTGGAAAACCGTGAAAATATAGATCCGAAGGAAGTGCCAGAGCTGCTGAGACAAGCGTTCGTGGCGACGGAGGACAAACGGTTCGACGAGCACGCCGGGGTCGATTTGTTCGGGATCGCCCGGGCGCTGGTGAAGGACGTCGTCGCCCGCAGCATGGTCGAAGGCGGAAGCACCATTACGCAGCAGTTGGCGAAAAACGTGTTCTTGAGCGCGGACAAAACGTTCTTCCGTAAAGCGACGGAAATGTCGATTGCGATGGCGTTGGAGCAAAACAAGACGAAGGACGAGATTTTGACGTACTATCTGAACCGGATTTATTTCGGAAACCGGGCTTACGGGGTGAAAACGGCCTCGAAAATTTATTTCGGAAAGTCCGACCTGAGCAAGCTGGAGCTGTGGGAGGTCGCGACGCTGGCGGCCATGCCGAAGGCGCCCAATACGTACAACCCGATCTCGAATCCGGACAAATCCAAGGAACGCCGGGCCGTCGTGCTGAAGCTGATGTACGACCAAGGGTATATCACGGAAGCGCAGCGGGCGGAAGCGGCCGCACACGACTATGAACGGCCTGCCGGCGCAGCGAAAGATCAATTCCAGTCCTATATCGATTACGTATTGCGGGAGGCGCAGGAAAAGTATAACTTCGAGGAAGACGATCTGCTGCGGGGCGGCTACAAAATTTATACGAATCTGGACCCGAATGCGCAGGCGATCATGGAACAAACGTATGCGAACCCGAAATTTTTCCAAAAGGATGGACCTGCTCAGAAGATGCAAAGCAGCATGGTCATCTTGAATAACAAAGACGGCGGGATCGTCGCGATGATCGGCGGGCGGGATTATGTAGTCCGCGGGTTGAACCGGGCCGTTGCCCAGCCGCGTCAGCCGGGGTCGGCGTTCAAGCCTTTGATCTCCTACGCGCCGGCCCTGGAGCTTGGCAAGTTCTCGCCTTATTCGAAGCTTCCGGATGAACAAAAGTCGTATAACGGTTATTCGCCGCGGAACTGGGACGGCGTCTACCGCGGCCAGGTGACGATGTTCGAAGCGATCAAGAAGTCGGTGAATATTCCGGCCGTTGAGGTGTTAAACCAAGTCGGCATAAGCAAAGCGAAGTCGTACGTCGAAAAGCTCGGCATCCCGTTCGATAAAGCGGATAATAACTTGGCCATTGCTTTAGGCGGTTTGACGAAAGGCGTTACGACGCTGCAAATGGCGCAGGCGTATACGTCATTTCCGAACAACGGAAACGTCGTCGAAGCGCACGCAATCATTAAAATTATGGACGACAGCGGAGAGCGCGCGGCTTTCAAGGCGGAGAAGAAGGCTCCCGTCTGGAGCGCCAAGACGGCTTGGTACATGACCCAACTGCTGCAAGGCGTCCTGGAGCCCGGCGGCACCGGTACGGCGGCGAAGTTCGAACGCCCGGTTGCGGGGAAAACAGGTTCGACGCAGCTCGAGCTTAAAGGTCTCGAGAAATATAACCGCGACCTCTGGTTTGTCGGGTACACGCCGGAATGGACGGCCGCCGTCTGGATGGGCTTCGATAAAACAGATGCGAAGCATTATGTTTCGATGAGCAGCGGCGCGCCGGCCGCTATCTTCAAGGAAGTCATGCAGAAGGCGCTGGCCAAAAAGCCGATAACGAAATTCGTCAAGCCTAGCGGTGTAGCGGATATGGATGAACCGCCAAAAGGAATCGGCGATCTGAAAGCGGAGTTCGTCGCCGAGAAGAAATCGGTGAAGCTGACTTGGTCCGCTGTCGGCGAAGGCGTCGTATACCAGGTATTCCGTAAGGACAGCAAAATGCAGGAGTTTCCGAGCGAGCCGATCACTTCGACAACGGTGACCGAGGTCAACGATATTTCGGCTATTCAGCCGAATACGTACGAGTATACGGTCGTTCCGCTTAACCCGGAAAACAACGTGGCTGGCGCTCGCTCGAACATAGCCAGCGTAACGGTCAGTGATTCGTCAAATCCGCAACAGCCAGGTAAGGAAAACGACGGCGAGCCGCTTGATCCGAACGCGCCGGAAGCCGGACAGCCGGGCACCGGTACCGGACATAATCCGGGCGGAACTAACGGAAATGGCGGAACAGGAGCCGGTTCGGGACAACAGCCTGGAACCGGTAAGCCCGGCGGTACGACAACCCCGGGTGGATCGAAGCCTGGGACGGGGACGAGCGCGGGAACAGGTACCGGAGGCACGGGAGCCGGCGCCGGAAGCGGCACACCCCCAGGGACGGGTGGAGCCGGCGGTACGACGCCCGGGAACGAGCCCGGCGGCGGAGAAGCCTCAAATCCAACTGGCGGGCAGCCGATAACCCCGGACCCGGCAGTCGGCGGCAATACCGGCGGCACGTTTGGAAGTCCCGCGCTGCCGCAGCGTTCCCCATAACAAGGGGTGTGACCCCGGGTTGCAGTTTGAATATTTTATTTTCCGAGTTCCGGTGTAGTATAATCATGCCGTAACGTGATTCCAATAGCTGCAGATGGAGATGAACCAAACGATGATTTCAAAGATTGCGCAAAAAACGATACGTACAGCCCTCGCGGCGGGCCTGGTTGCCGGTATGCTGGCCGGATGCGGCACGAAGCCGGCGCCCGCCGACAATTCGAACGCGAGCCATCCGTCCGCCCAGCCGAATGCTTCAACCGGTACGACGTCTGAACCGGGCAAGAAAACCTGGTCGTCGCCTCCGGAGATGAAGATCGATGCGAACAAATCGTACACAGCGACGGTCACGACGTCCAAGGGGACGTTCGTCATCGAATTGTTTGCCAAGGATGCGCCCAAAACGGTAAACAACTTTGTGTTTTTGGCGAAAGAAGGCTTTTATAACAACATCACCTTCCACCGGATCATTCAATCGTTCATGGTTCAGACGGGAGATCCGCTCGGCAACGGGACGGGAGGTCCGGGCTACAAATTCCCGGATGAACTGAAGTCGCCTTACAAATACGAGCCCGGGATCGTAGCGATGGCCAATTCCGGTCCGAATACGAACGGCAGCCAGTTCTTCATTTGCACTGGCGAAGACAGCAAGAGCTTGAATAAATTGCCGAACTACACGATCTTCGGCAAAGTTGTCGAAGGTATGGACACCGTGCAAAAAATTGCAGCCACACCGGTCGAGCAAGGCTCTGAGCCAACGCCAAGCAAACCGAAGGAGAAAGTCGTCATTCAGTCGGTCACGATTACTGAAAAGTAACGGGATGGTCAGGCAGCGTGGAAATCCACGCTGCTTTTTGTTTCGACTGAGGGAACCATATTCCGGATACATTCGTCTAATGAAAGGAGAGACCTGCATATGGCCGAGGAACGCGCGTGCTTGCTGCTGCACGGCTTTACCGGCGGACCTTACGAGGTTCAACCGCTGGCGGATTACTTGCAAGGATACGGTTATGATTGTCATGTCCCGACGCTGCCCGGCCACGATCCGGAGCTGCTGGGTCTCGCGGCCTCCACGTGGCAGGATTGGCTGGATGCGGCCGCCGATGAGGCTCGCCGGCTTAGCCGGCATTATGCGTCTGTCGATCTGATCGGCTTCTCGATGGGGGGACTGATCTCCGCATATTTGGCCAACCGCTTCCCGATCCGCCGCTTGGTGCTGCTGAGCGCCGCTGCGATTTACATAAGCCCGGTTCGGTTCATGCGGGATCTGGTCGACCGGATGCGTACCCACGATTGGGAGCATTGGCAGCGGGTGAAACGCGTGCCGCTGCCCGCTGCGGTGCAGTTCATGAAATTGGCCCGGTTTGCGAAGCGGCATGAGCTGAACCGCATCTCGGTCCCTACGTTAATTATACAAGGGCGTCAGGACCAGATCGTTCATCCGCGCAGCGCCCGCTATATCTACAACCGTATCCAAGGCGAGAAAGAGCTGCTGTATGTACCGAAGTCCCGGCATTTGCTTTGTCTCGAGCCCGAAGCGGCTGAGGTGTTTCAAGCCGTACGACGCTTTCTGACGCAGTAGGGGGAACAATCGTAAGGGACTGATTGCAATGAAAGAGAAACGACGCCGGAAGGCGATGAAACGAAAGGATCGCTGGATACGGGGCGGCCGCTGGCTGCTGGCGATTGCACTTGTGGGCGTCCTATGGATTGGCGTCGTGCAGGTTCGCATGGCCACATTGCCCGATCGGGAGCTGCCACCGCAGGACGTTGGCATCGTGCTTGGAGCCTCGCTTTGGCAGACGGCGCCAAGCCCTGCGTTGAAGGAGCGCTTGGACCGGGCGGTGGAGCTGTACCGCAGCGGCGTCATTACCGAGGTGATTGTCAGCGGCGGCTACGACACGCCGAAGTCTACGCTGACCGAAGCCGAAGGGATGCGCAATTATTTAATGGAGCAGGGCATTCCGGAGGGCCACATTTACTTGGAGAACGAAGCACGCAGCACCTATGAGAATTTGAAATTCAGCCAAGCGATTATGAAAGAGCACGGATGGACGTCTTCGGTCATTATTACGCATCGCTATCATGCGGTACGCGCCCTCGACATTGCGCGCTTTCTCGGCTTCGAGCGGCCGCAGGCTTCGCCGATGGATTCAAGCGTGCTGATGATGTCCTGGCACCGCAGCCGGGAGACGCTGGCTTTCGCCAAGTGGCAGTGGGACAAGGTCCAGCTTTCGCTCGGGTACGAACTGCAGCGCTAGGCGGCAGTGGACCAAACTGAAAGTTTCTTTTCGCTCGCGGACTTGGTATAATGCAAGGAAAGGATAGTCCCAGAAACGGGGTGACGAACATGCCGTTCAATATCGGAATCGGCGGACTTTTACTTATTTTAATCGTTATACTGATCTTATTCGGGCCGTCGAAGCTCCCCGAGCTTGGCCGTGCGGTCGGTCGTACGTTAAGCGAGTTCAAAGAGTCGACGCGAGGTTTAAGATCCGGCGAGAATGAGGAAGAGAACAACAAGAAGAACGAACCGAAGTCATAATCCGTCGGGAATCCGTATGTAATCAAACTCCCTGCCGGTCATGCGAGAGCATGATCCGCCGCAGGGAGTTTTTTTGTTGTCCGCCGCCGTTGTCCGCCGCCGATGGCCCCTCCACGAACAATCCCTGTACTCGCTTGTGCCTAACCCATCCTCTCCCTTTACAAAACCTTCACTTGGCCCTAATCTTCTGTTGATTTTTGTTCCTTATGCTTATCTATGGATATACTATATTAGTATAGGGAGTGTACATATGGAGAAAAACATGGATCGCCGGACATTTCTATCTTATCTCGGTACGGGGGCGGCGGCGCTGGCAGCTGCATCCGCCGGATTAGGCGTCTTGGAAGGCAAAGCTTCCGCGATGTCCCCGACGGCCGACCACCTGTTCGGGTTTAAGACGAATAAAGTCAGCGGTTATTTCGAACCGATTCAGGCTTCCAAAGAAGACCAGCTGTTGCTTCCGAAAGGGTACCGTTACGACGTTGTGGCGGCATTCGACGATGTAATCAACGCAGCTGGCGAAAAATTCGGACAAGGCTCCGATTACAACGCCTACTTCCCGATTGACGGTTCCAACACGCGCGGGCTGCTTGTGAATAACCACGAATATACGAACATTTTTGCGCTCGGTCCGGTGAAGGACGGCAAGAAATCGAAAGAACAAACGGATAAAGACCTGTACTACCAAGGAATGTCCGTTATTGAAGTATTCCAGGACGACAAGGGCACATGGAAAATGGACACGACTTCCAAACATGCCCGCCGCATCAACGGTTTTACCAAATTCGAATTCACCGGTCCTGCCAAAAGTTCCGCCATCTTGAAAAACGCAAGCACCGCCCAAGGCACGTTCGCAAACTGCTCCGGAGGCGTTACGCTCTGGAATACGGTTCTGTCCTGTGAAGAGAACTTCTCCGAGCTGGCGACGGAAGCCGGTCTGCCTCTGACGCACTACGGCTGGGTTGTAGAAATCGATCCGTTCGACGGCAGCTTCTTGAAGAAGCACACGGCGCTTGGCCGCTTCAACCATGAGAATACGGCTATGGGTTTGACGGCCGACGGCCGCGTCGTCGTTTACATGGGAGACGATAAGAAGGATGCCTGTGTGTATAAATTCGTCACGAAGGGCAAATACGTGCCGGCGAGCGGCCGTCAAAACTCCGAGCTGCTGGCAGACGGCACGCTATATGTAGCCAACCTGAAATCCGGGAAGTGGGTTGCCGTTACGTACGAAGCGCTGTCCAAAGTCATCGGCGACGCCAAATTCAAAGCGCCGGCAGGCGTTAAAGGCACGAGAGAGGAACTGCAACGCATGTTCCAAAGCCAAGCGGATGTGGTAACCAACGTGCACGAAGCGGCCTTGATCCTCGGCGGTACGCCGACCGACCGACCGGAAGATGTGGAAATTTCGCCGTTCGACAATACGGTGTTCATCAGTCATACGAACAACGACAACCATGGTAACATTCACGGTCATATCACGCGTATTTTCGAGAAAGGCAACGATCTCGGCGCGACGGAGTTCGATTTTGAAATTTTCATTGCAGGCGGACGTCAATCCGGATTCAGCTCGCCGGACAACCTTGCGTTCGATTCGAACGGCAACCTGTGGGTTGTGACGGACATCTCCACCAGCAGCATGCACAAAGGGGTTCATACTTCATTCATGAACAACGGGCTGTTCGTCGTTCCGACCCACGGTGCGGCCAAAGCGCAAGCGATGCAGTTTGCTTCTGCCCCTACGGATGCGGAATTGACGGGACCCTTCTTCACGCCGGACGAAAGAACGCTGTTCCTCTCCGTTCAGCATCCGGGCGAAAACACAACGGATTTGGCGAAGCCGACCAGCCTGTGGCCGCACCGCCAAGGCGACACCAAAGCTCGCTGCGGCGTTGTAGCGATCAGCGGCTTCAAGCTCGGCTAATCCGGGATTTATGCAGATGCAGTAACTTGCAAGTGCTCGATCGTAAATGTCCGATGTGAAGCCCGCAGGCCGGACGTAACCATCCATTAGGCCGGCGGGCCCCGCAATGGGCGTTTTACCTCAAAGGAGATGACAACATGCCATTCGGCAATATCGGGATTCCCGGATTAATTCTTATTTTAATTATAGCGCTCATCATTTTCGGACCTTCCAAACTTCCGGAGCTCGGCCGAGCCTTCGGACGCACCTTGAGCGAGTTTAAAAGCGCCACCCGCAGCCTGGTAGGCGGCGAAGACGAGAAGCCGGAGGTTTCCGAAGCGTCGAAACCGACCGTCCATGACAAGACGCCAGCGGTCTCCGAAACGAAACCCCAATTCAACGCAGACAAAGTTAGCTAAACTCCATCCGCATTATACGTTTGGCTTCCGGTAACCGCATGCTGCCGGAAGCTAGCTTCATTATGGGAGACCCTTACGATGAAAAATAATGAAATGCACGTTTTCAGTCATCTGGAAGAAATGCGCAAACGAATCGTCATCACGCTCGTCGCCTTTCTTGTTGCCATGATTGCCGCTTTCTTATACGCGAAGCCGATCTATAACTGGCTCGTCCGCGATTTGGGAGACAAGCTGACCATCCTCGGTCCGACCGACATTCTATGGGTGTATGTGATGATTTCCGGGGTCTTCGCGATTGCTGTGACGATTCCGGTAGCCGCTACGCAGGCTTGGCATTTCGTCAAGCCTGCGCTGAAGGAGGAAGAGCGCAGAGCGGCGCTCGGATATATCCCCGCCCTCGCCGTTCTGTTTGCCGCAGGCATTGGCTTCGGCTATTTCGTCCTGTTCCCGATGGTGCTTTCCTTCCTGAAGAACATGGCGGCCGGGCAGGTCAACACGCTCTATACGGCAGATAAATATTTCCGGTTTATGCTGAATTTGACGCTGCCGTTCGGTTTTTTGTTTGAAATGCCGGTCGTGGTGATGTTTTTAACGAAAATCGGAGTATTGAACCCGGTGCGACTTGCCAAGGCGAGGAAAGTGGCTTATTTTACGCTTATCGTCATCTCGGTTATGATTACGCCTCCGGATTTTATTTCGGACATTTTGGTAACGGTTCCGCTGCTGATCTTATACGAATTCAGCATTACGCTTTCGAAATGGGTGTATAAGAAAAAATTATCGACAGCTGCAGTGGAAGCTTGAATCATAGCCGGCGGGTGAGCGGAATGAAGGAGGGGAGTCGCGGACTGAAGTGACCCCAAAAAGTTAGACAAGGTTATGTTATTAGGCAGCTTGTAAGGCATGCGTACGGTATTGAACTGGACTCATGCCTTTTAATTTTGCCTTCATTCGTTTGTGGTTATAGTAATCGATATATTTCGCTAATTCTTGTTTAAAGTGTTCCACACTTTCAAATTCCTTTAGATAGAGGAATTCGGATTTCAATATACCAAAGAAATTCTCAATTACCGCATTGTCGTAACAATTGCCTTTACGGGACATACTTTGCGTGATCTCCCTTTCTTGTAAGGCTTGACGATATTGCTTCATCTGATAATGCCAGCCTTGATCGGAATGCAGGAGGAGTACATCGTTCTCTGACAGTCGTTCAAATGCCTTCTCCAGCATCTTCGAGACGAGGGAATAGGTTGGTCTTGAAGCGATTGTATACGCAATAATTTCTCCGTTAAATAAGTCTAAAACAGGTGACAGGTAAAGTTTTTCGCCAAATAATTTGAACTCTGTGATGTCCGTTACCCACTTCTTATTTGGTTTTTCCGCTGTAAATTGACGGTCTAAGAGATTGGGGGCAATCTTACCTATTGTCCCTTTGTAAGAACGATATTTTTTCATACGGACAACGCACTTCAAGCTCAATTTTTTCATGATTCGCTGTACTTTTTTATGATTCACTATATAACCACGGTTCACCAATTCATCCCGAATACGACGATAACCATAACGCCCTTCATGTTCGTCAAAGATGGATTGGATCTGTTTTTTTAACTCGACATCTTGATCCGATTTCCCAAAGTTTTTCACCCAGTAATAATATGTACTACGTGGAATCCCTGCTAGCTTGAGTACTGATTTCACCGGAAATTCATGCCTTAATTCAAAGACTACTTGCGCTTTGTCTTGTTTGGTGATTTTTCCTTGCTTTGAACTAAGGCATTCAACTTTTTTAAATAAGCATTCTCCATACGTAAACGCTCTAATTCTGCTTGCAAAGCCTCTGCTGAACCTTCTGCTGGTGCAGTTTTGTTTGTTGGTTTCTGACTATCTTTTTTCATCGTTGGACGCCCCTTTTTCTTTGATTCCAGGGCCGCCCAGCCTAGTGTGTCTAAGGTATTTTGCCAATTCCAAAGAATCGATTCGGAAGACAAGTTAAATCTCGCTGCCGTTTCAATAATGGACGTCCCGTGTTCGTTCATATAGTTAATTACGTCTAGTTTATATTGGGCAGTGTATTTTGTATAGGTTTTTATAAAGGCCCCTTCTCCATGATATTGATACTTTTTCACCCAATACTGCAGTTTACTAACATGTACACCGATTTCCTGTGCGATTGTTTGATAACCTGTATGTCCTTCTAAATATCGTTTGACCGCTTTTATTTTTTCTGCTGCTGTAAATTTAGCCAAAAGAAAAGCACCTCCAATTGTTAGATGTGTGTCTAACAATTGGGGTGCAGTTCAGACAAGCGGCTCCTTTTTTGCGTCCTCCGGCACGGCGAGAATGGGTAGAAACGGAATGTTCACTAGGCAAAATCCGCCAATCGTAGTACGATACATTACATAATGCGGGATGAGGTGCGGTCATGATTCGGGCAGTCGTATTCGATTTTGACGGCTTGATCGTGGATACGGAAACGGCGGATTTTGAGTCGGTTCAAGCGATGTACCGCCATCACGGTGGCGAGCTGACCATCGACGTATGGGGGCACTGCATCGGTACGGGACCGGACGCCTTTAATCCTTATGACGACTTGGAGCGGCAGATCGGCCGGACGTATGATCGCGAGGCGGCCCGTGCGATGCGCAAGCAGGCCTATGACGCCAGGATGGCCGAAGCTGACGTGAGGCCCGGGGTGCGGTCTTATCTGAAGGAGGCGAGACGGCTGGGGTTGCGGATCGGTCTAGCCTCCAGTTCGACGCGGGAATGGGTTACGGGATATTTAAAGGCGTACGGTTTGCTGGATGACTTCGAATGCATCCGGACGCGCGACGACGTTACCCGGGTAAAGCCCGACCCGGAGCTTTACTTGAAGGCGCTCGCGGCGCTTGGCGTACAGCCGCACGAGGCGGTGGCGTTCGAGGATTCCCCGAACGGCGCGCTGGCGGCTTATCGCGCGGGCATGCGATGCGTAGTTGTGCCGAACGCCGTAACGGGCTTGTTAACGTTCGGAACGCACGATTTTCGCTTGGCGTCCATGGAAGAGATCGGGCTTGCAGCGGTGATCAAGCGGCTGCAGCAGACCGACATTTTGAAAAATCGAGGAAGAGATATACAATAGACAAAGAAAACAGACACAATCCGCCCGACTCGCGCGTATACATTAACACCAAAGAAGAGGTGATGTTACGCATGAGCGGACGTGTACAGCCTTCGGATCAGATTCAGATCACGAAAAACGCCCGGCAAATCAACGTCGTCCTGCGCAGTCCGGAACCTGTCGCACATGCCCCCGCCGAATCGGAAGCTTTGTTTCACGGCAAGCCTCTATCCCAGCAAGGCCAGTTCGGGGAAATTATGAAAGAACTGGATCGTATGGTCGGTTTGGAGCATGTGAAGGAGCTCGTGTTCGAAATTTACGCGCTGCTGCGCATAGCCGGGATGCGGGCGGAAGTCGGCCTTATGGCGGGAACCCAGGTGTACCATATGATTTTCAAGGGGAACCCGGGAACGGGCAAAACGACGGTCGCCCGTATCGTGGCGAAGCTGTTTCAGACGATGGGCGTGCTGAACAAAGGCCATCTTATCGAGGTGGAGCGTGCCGATTTGGTCGGCGAATATATCGGGCATACCGCGCTGAAGACGCGGGAGCTTGTCAAGAAAGCGCTGGGCGGCATTCTGTTTATCGACGAAGCGTATAGTTTGGCGCGCGGCGGGGAAAAAGATTTCGGTAAAGAGGCCATCGATACGCTTGTAAAGGCGATGGAGGACCATAAGAACAATTTTATTTTGATTTTAGCCGGGTACTCCGAAGAGATGGAGCAGTTTCTGACGACGAATCCGGGGCTGCCTTCGCGGTTTCCGATTCAGCTCGATTTCCCCGATTACACGGTCGACGAGCTGATGCAGATCGCCGAATTGATCGTGAAGGAACGGGAGTATGCTTTAACCCAATCGACGGAGATGAAAATCCGGCAGCAAATCACGAACGAGAAAAATCAAATGGAGGTCGCCTTCAGCAATGCGCGGTTCGTGCGCAACTTGATCGAGAAAGCGATGCGCAATCACGCCGTCCGCCTGTTAAGCAGCCCGCATGTACATCCGACCAAACAGGATTTGATGATCATTCGCCCGGAGGACGTCAAGCTGGAACGTAAATCCCCAAAGGAGACATATAAATTTATATGAAAAAAACGAGCCATGAAATTACGCCGGACCACCAAGAACGCGCAGTACTGGTGAGTCTGGTTACGCAGGAATTAAAGCGCGAGGAAACGTACGACCCCGACTATTCACTGGCCGAGCTTATCCGGCTCGCCGAGACGGCCAATGTCGAAGTGCTCGGAACAATGACGCAAAATAAAGAATACGCCGATTCCAAGTGGTTCATAGGCAAAGGAAAAGCGCAAGAATTGAAAGAGCTGCTGGAGGAGAAAGGCGCGAACACGGCCATCTTCGACCAGGAGCTGTCGGGCGCGCAGGTGCGCAATCTGGAGCAGTTTCTGGATGTGAAAATCATCGACCGGACCCAGCTGATTCTGGATATTTTCGCCGGCCGCGCCAAGACGCGCGAGGGGATCATCCAGGTCGAGCTGGCGCAGCTTAGCTATTTGCTGCCGCGGCTGTCCGGCCACGGGAAGAATTTATCCCGGCTCGGCGGCGGCATTGGGACCCGGGGACCCGGGGAGTCGAAGCTGGAGACGGACCGCCGTCATATCCGCGATCGGATCAGCGAGCTGAAGCGCCAGCTGCAGGAAGTGGTGAAGCACCGTACGCTTCACCGGGAGCGGCGTAAGAAGACCGGCGTCTTTCAAGTCGCTCTCGTCGGGTATACGAACGCCGGCAAGTCTACGCTGCTTCGCCAGCTAACGCAAGCCGACGTGTATGTCGAGAACCAGTTGTTTGCCACGCTCGATCCGACCTCGCGCTCGCTGAAGCTGCCGACCGGATTGGAGATCGTCTTGACCGATACGGTCGGGTTCATTCAGAACTTGCCGCACGATTTGGTCGCGGCTTTCCGCGCGACGCTCGAGGAGGCCAACGAAGCGGATCTTATTCTGCACGTTGTGGACAGTTCCACCGAGATGATGACGATCCAGATGAAGGTCGTCGATGAGGTGCTCGAAGAGCTCGGCGCACACGGCAAGGATCGGATAACCGTGTTTAACAAAATCGATCTGTGCACGCCGGAGCAATTGGAGATGCTGATGACCGAAGGCGATTACTTGCGCATCTCGGCTTATCGCGAAGAAGATCTCGGGCGATTGATCGACGCGTTAGAGAAACATTTGATGGGCGACAGCCGGACGTACCGTATTCCTGCCGATAAGGGGGATGTCATCTCGCTTGTGTACCGCGTAGGCGAGGTGCTGGAGAATGAAGTGGACGGCAGCGACATGCTGTTCAAGGTACGGGTAAACAATAAAGAGTTCGATAAGATAGGATACATGCTGGCTGCATACGATTCGGCGCGTGCGCCGCAGGGAGAGAACAGAGGAGAGACGTCGGAACATGTTTAACGAGCAGGTGCTCGCCTTGATGGAGAAGGCGGAGAAGGTAGTCGGGGAACGAATGAATGAACTCGATCGGTTGATCGATCGCAATCAGTGGAAAGTCATACGTGCGTTTCAGAAGTTTAAAGTAAGCGATTATCATTTTGCCGGCTCGACCGGATATGGCTATAATGATCGCGGACGCGAAGTGCTCGATCTCGTGTATGCCGACGTGTTCGGCGCCGAGGCGGCGCTGGTGCGTCCGCATTTCGTGTCGGGCACGCATACGATCGGGACGGCGCTCTTCGGCGTCCTGCGGCCCGGTGACGAGCTGCTGTCGATTACAGGTCGTCCGTACGACACGCTGCACAAGGTGATAGGCAAACCGGGCGACGGACTCGGCTCGCTGCAAGACTGGGGCATCGGCTACGGCGAGGTGGAGCTGCTTGAAGACGGTTCGCCGAACTATGAAGAGATCGCCCGGCGCATCACTCCGCGAACGAGAGTGATCGGCATTCAACGGTCGCGCGGGTATTCATGGCGTGCCTCGTTCACCGTCGAGCAGATTGGCGAGATGGTTCGTTTCGTGAAAGAAATAAAGCCGGACGTTATCGTATTCGTGGACAACTGTTACGGCGAATTCACGGAGCTTAACGAACCAACCGAAGTCGGGGCCGACTTGATCGCCGGTTCGCTGATTAAGAACCCGGGCGGCGGATTGGCTCCTACAGGCGGCTATATCGCGGGCAAGCGCGAGTATGTTGAGCTGGCGTCCTACCGGTTGACCGCTCCGGGCATCGGCGGGGAGGTCGGCGCTATGCTCGGGACGACGCGGGCCTTGTTCCAAGGCTTGTATTTAGCGCCGCATACGGTTGGACAAGCTGTTAAAGGATCGGTGTTCGCGGCAGCACTGTTCGCCGAGCTGGGATTTACGACGCATCCGCGTTGGAACGATCCCCGCACCGATTTAATTCAGGCCATCCGGTTTACCGGGCCGGAGCATCTGATCGCCTTCGTTCAAGGCATTCAGCAGGCGGCGGCCGTAGACGCGCATGTCGTGCCGGAACCTTGGGATATGCCGGGTTACGAGCACCCGGTCATTATGGCGGCCGGAACCTTCATTCAGGGCGGCAGCCTGGAATTATCGGCCGACGCGCCGATTCGGGAGCCTTATATTGCCTACATGCAGGGAGGCTTGACGTATTCCCACTGTAAGCTCGGCGTTCTGACGGCCATCCAAAACATGATCGACCGCAAATTATTGTAATCATTACTTACATGTGGCATTAACCTGACATAACTTGACACGTTTCTAGAACATGGTTACAATAAAAGTAAGGTTTTATGTGTTAGGGGTGATAGTCATGAGTGATGATATCCGCCGTAATATGGCCCTTTTTCCGATCGGTATTGTTATGAAGCTGACGGATTTAACCGCCAGACAAATACGATACTACGAGCAGCATGAATTGATCATTCCAGCAAGAACCGGCGGCAACCAGCGTCTATACTCGTTCAACGATGTCGAGCGTCTTTTGGAGATCAAGGATTTGATCGAGAAGGGCGTTAACATCGCAGGAATTAAACAAGTGCTGCTGCCGGTCGACAAAGATTCGGAGGATGCAACCATCTTGAACGAGCAATCCGAAGTGAAACGCCGGGAACTGACCGATTCCCAGCTGCACAAGATGCTGAAGCAGCAGCTGATAGGCGGAGGCAAGCGACCGAATCATGTATCGTTGATTCAAGGCGAACTGTCTCGTTTTTTCAGAAAATAGGGTTTGGCCGAGGAGCGACCGCCGCTCTGTTCACCTGAGGCGGGGCGAGCGGTACCCCCTCGTTATTACGTACCGATTTTTAAGGAGGAGATTTCACAGTGACGGATAAGAACTACACGAAGGAAGATATTTTACGTATTGCCAAGGAACAAAACGTTCGATTCATTCGACTTCAATTTACGGATTTGCTCGGCACCATCAAGAACGTCGAAATACCTTTAAGCCAGCTTGAGAAGGCGCTTGATAATAAAATGATGTTTGATGGTTCTTCCATCGAGGGTTACGTTCGTATCGAAGAATCAGACATGTACTTATACCCGGATTTGAATACTTGGGTCGTGTTCCCATGGGTGACGGAAGATCGCGTGGCGCGTTTGATTTGCGATATTTATTTGCCGGACGGCCGTCCGTTCCCGGGCGACCCGCGCGGCATTCTGAAAGCGGCGTTGAAAGAAGCGTACGAAATGGGCTATACCGCGATGAACGTCGGGCCGGAACCGGAATTTTTCTTGTTCAAAACCGATGAGAAAGGCAATCCGACCATGGAACTGAACGACCAGGGCGGTTACTTCGACTTGGCGCCTACGGATCTCGGCGAGAACTGCCGCCGCGAAATCGTGTTAACGCTCGAAGAAATGGGCTTTGAGATCGAAGCGTCACACCACGAAGTGGCGCCGGGTCAGCACGAGATCGACTTTAAATATGCCGATGCGATTAAAGCGGCCGACCAAATTCAAACGTTCAAGCTCGTTGTGAAGACGGTAGCCCGTCAGCACGGCCTGCATGCCACATTCATGCCGAAGCCGTTGTTTGGCGTTAACGGCTCGGGCATGCATTGTCACCAATCGTTGTTCCGCGGTAAAGAGAATGCCTTCTACGACGAGAGCGACAAACTCGGCCTAAGCGCAGAAGCACGTCATTACATGGCTGGTATTTTGCGCCACGCCCGCGCGTTCGCGGCGATTACGAACCCGACCGTCAACTCGTACAAGCGTCTTGTACCGGGTTATGAAGCGCCTTGTTACGTCGCCTGGTCGGCCAGCAACCGCAGCCCGATGATCCGTATCCCGGCTTCCCGCGGTCTCAGCACGCGCGTTGAAGTGCGTAACCCGGATCCGGCGGCTAACCCGTACCTCGCGCTGGCCGTTATGTTGAAGGCCGGCCTTGACGGCATCAAGAAAAAAATGCAGCTGCCGCCTCCGACGGACCGCAATATTTACGTGATGACCGAAGAGGAGCGGGAAGAGCAAGGCATTCCGAGCTTGCCGATCAACTTGAAGCAAGCGCTCGACGAAATGCTTCGTGACGATGTCATTTGCGAAGCACTCGGCGATCATGCGCTGGCTCATTTCTTCGAGCTTAAGGAAATCGAGTATGACATTTACCGTACTCAAGTTCACGCTTGGGAGCGCGAGCAGTATTTAACGCTTTATTAATAATTAAAGAAACGGACGTTCGGCTGAGCCGAGCGTCCGTTTCTTTAATTTAGCAAGACCTATAAGGACCTAGCGGTGATCTTCCGTGAGGTTTTTTTATCGAAAAAACCTCACGATCCGGCAGCAGCCGAGCTTCGAGAGGTTATGAGTTGTTAGTGGATGTCGCGGAATACGCCGATGACTTTGCCAAGAATAGAAACGTTTTTCAACCGAATAGGCTCCATGCTCGGGTTTTGCGGCTGTAACCGAATATGGTCTCTTTCTTTATAGAACGTTTTCACCGTCGCCTCGTCTTCCTCGGTCATAGCCACGACGATGTCGCCGTTGTTGGCGGTCTGCTGCTGGCGGACGATCACATAATCCCCGTGATGAATGCCTGCGTCAATCATACTTTCGCCGACGACGCTTAACATGAACACGCTCTGATCGCCGACAAAGTGGCTGGGGAGCGGAAAGTAATCTTCAATGTTCTCCGTTGCTGTAATCGGAACCCCCGCCGTAACCCGTCCGATTAACGGAACGCGGGCTACCGAAACGGAGAACGCGCCTTCTCCTGGTTCCCCGTCCAGAATCTCAATGGCTCTTGGCTTGGTCGGATCTCGGCGGATAAGGCCCTTCTTCTCGAGCCTTTCCAAGTGTCCATGTACGGTGGAACTCGACGCCAAACCTACCGCTTCGCCGATTTCACGTACGGAAGGCGGGTAACCTTTATCCTTAACTTCATTTTTAATAAAATTTAAAATGGCCTGTTGACGGGAGGAAATCTTGCTCATCGTATCACTCCAATATATAGAAACTATTAATTGGAAGTATAGCACAGAATAGCCGTTCGTACAAACATAAGTTCGAGAAAATGCATTGACTCAAACATGTGTTCGTGTTATTTTGATATAAGAACAAATGTTTGGGGGTCGTCATTATGATGCATATCATTAGCAGTCAAACTTCGGTAAACGTGCCGTCCATGAATAGAACAGATGCGGTCGGCAATCGCAAACGGCTAGGGCGTCTGGCTCTGACGGGTCTTGTGTTGGCCATGATCATCGGGATCAGCACGGTGATCACGGCATTACTTGGGAATTCGGACGCTTATGCAGCCGCCTCCTTGCCGGCCGAACAACATACCGTTATCGTCGAACGAGGAGATACCTTGTGGAGTATCGCCAATGAACATATAGCTAAGGGTGGCAACCCGAGAGAATACATCTATGAGCTCAAAAAAAAGAACGGATTGAAGGACGCTTCGATTCGTGCCGGTCAACAATTGTTGCTTCCGTAATACCGCTCGCCCTGACATTTCAGGCTCTTCCCGCCTGTCAATTCTCTTGACAATCGTTATCCATAATGTCAAAGTATAATTTGATAACGAACGCCATTTGTCTGGACATGCTTGTCAGGTTCCGACAGCTGGCGACAACCGGAACACGAGAAGACTGGGAGGATAGGCATGTTGGAATCGGAACATGATGTTACCGTGAAGCGAATCAATGAACTCGCTCGAAAAGCGAAATCCGAAGGATTGAGCGAAGCGGAGTTGAACGAACGTAACGAATTGCGTAAAAAGTACATTGATTCTTTCAAATCTTCCTTACGTACTCAACTCGATAACATCAAATTTGTTGATGAAGATGAGAAGAAGTAGGAGGAGGGTTTTGATATGCAATATCGGGCTTTGGGTAAGAGCGGTATTCTGGTATCGGAACTTTGCTTAGGAACAATGACCTTCGGTCATACGACCGATGAACGGGAGTCCGTAGAGATGATAAACCGTTTCCTGGATAAAGGAGGGAACTTCATCGATACGGCAAACGTCTATGCAGGCGGCAGATCGGAAGAGATTGTCGGTAAAGCGATTCGCGAACGAAGATCGGACGTAGTTCTGGCTACTAAAGTTCGAATGAAGACCGGACCCGGACCGAACCAAGTCGGTCTATCCCGCAAGCATATCATGGATGCCGTCGAAGACAGTTTGCGACGCTTAGGAACCGATTATATCGATTTGTACCAAGTTCACGTTTGGGATCAGGTCACACCGATTGAAGAGACGCTTCGTGCGCTGGACGATTTAGTTGCATCAGGGAAGGTTCGGTACATCGGATGCTCGAATTTCTTGGCGTACCAGTTAATGAAATCGTTAAATCTAAGTGACTTCAACCGCTACGCGCGGTTTATTTCCATTCAACCGCAGTACAGTCTCGTGTGCCGCTCCATGGACCGCGAAGTGCTCCCTCTTTGCTTGGAGGAGAACGTAGGAGTCATCCCTTGGGCACCGCTTGGCGGCGGATTTTTGACAGGGCGCTACGAGCGCGGAAACGAACCGACGGAAGGGCGCCTTTCTAACAAAAACGGCGAGAGTCGATGGGAGCTGCGAAATACCGATAAGAATTTCCGAATCCTGGATGAGGTTCTTGGCGCAGCGGCAGAGACCAATAAAACGCCGGCACAAGTGGCGCTCAATTGGCTCATCCATAAGCAAGGGATTACATCGCCGATATTCGGCGCTCGTACGCTTGAACAGTTTGAAGATAATATGGGAGCGGTCGGCTGGAAGCTTTCCGACTTCATGTGGAAGCGGCTGGATGATGTCAGCGCGCTGGAATCGGAATATCCTTACCGGTTTATTGAGAAGTTTCATAGGCAGATCTAATCGAGAGCATAAGGGGTCACGATAATGTCGCGTAAATGGGAACGCATGGTACGTAAAAATACGAAGATCATGAATAAAAAACACGGCCAAAGCAGTTCGTCTTCGATTTCCGTTCGGTCTTCGGACGGGGCGGTTACTTTTAAAGGCCGCAGCTGGTTATTGCCATTGGTGCTCGTCGCCATGAGCGTGTTCTGTTTTATTGCCCTTCGTCCGCAAGCAGGCCAAGACGAGTCTATGTATTGGGTAACGGGCTTCAGTTATCTTTTCTTGGCATTGCTTATGTATTGGGCGCGCAGACCGTTTCTGAGGATTGGTAAAACTTCGCTGGCCTCCCGTCGATTCGGCGGCGACCGGATCGTAGAAGCTTCCCAAATTAGCGAAATAACCGTGAGCAAAGATACGATCATGGTAACCTTGAAGCCGAAAGGCAAACGCTGGGTATTCACGAAATTTTTCCACCAAATGCCAATGGAAGCTATGATCGAGAAAATTTCCGACTTCGCCTCGAAAAACAATGTAAAGCTCATCAAATGAAGCCTGAACGAACGTCATGGGGTTGCTTGATCGGATTAAATATAAATGACTGGCAGTTAGGAACGATAATCGCAGTAGAAAGAGGAATTTAAACAATGACGATCAAAGCGGTGCTTTTCGATTTAGACGATACGTTGTTATGGGATGACCGAAGCGTGAAAGAGGCTTTTGAAGCAACTTGCGCGGAGGCTTCCAAACATTATGACCTGGACCCGGCGCAGCTGGAAGAAGCGGTACGCCGTGAAGCGCGGGCATTATACGAATCTTATGAAACGTTTCCTTTCACGAAGATGATCGGAATCAATCCGTTCGAAGGGCTCTGGGCGAATTTTACGGCAGGAGAGCAGGAGGAATTCCGCAAGCTGCAGGCGTTGGCGCCGTCATACCGCAAGGCGTCCTGGACCCGCGGCTTGAAGGCTCTCGGTATCGATGACGAGGCGCTCGGCAGCAAGCTGGCCGAACAGTTTCCCGCCGAACGACGCAGTCGTCCCATTGTGTACGAAGAAACGTTCGAAGTGTTGGATCAGTTGAAACAAAAGTACAAGCTGCTCCTGCTGACCAACGGTTCGCCGGATTTGCAGAAGGAGAAGCTGGCCGGGGTGCCGCAGCTTGCTCCCTACTTCGACCATATTGTGATCTCCGGTGAATTCGGCGAAGGGAAGCCGGCCGCTTCCATCTTCCACCACGCCATGCAGCTGCTGAACATAACGGCAGATGAAGGTGTCATGATCGGCGATAAATTGACGACGGATATTCTGGGCTCGAATACGGTGGGGATGCGCAACATGTGGATCAACCGCCATGGTGTAGAACGCAGCTCGGACATCGAACCCGTTTACGAAATTAAGAGCTTGCGGGATATGCAAGCGATTCTGGACTCCATATCATTCATCTAATGAACATAAGAAACCGACGGTCTGTCGATCCTGGCAGGCGTCGGTTTTTTGTTGCGGCGTTCCCGTCAAGCGAAAAAACGCCGTAGTCCGAAATGGATGCAGGATCCGTTCCGGACTACGGCGTTAAGACAGCTAAAGTTGGGGTTTTATCATTAGGCCTGTTGGAAAGTCGGGTCGGCGAAAGGATGCGCAATCCAGCCTTCGGTTTCGATGAAGAGGCGGACGGCTACAATTTGCCGGTTTTCCATCAGAGTAAAGAAGTGCGGCTTATGCTCCGGTACGGAGATGACGTCGCCGGCTTCGAGCTCAACGTCGAAATATCCGACATCGTCGGTGCCTTTGATAATGAAAATACCTTTGCCTGCCGTGATGGCGCGAACCTCATCCTCGGTATGTGTGTGCACTTGTTCGAACTTCTTCAATAGCTCGTCGAGATTCGACGTCGCATCGGACAAGGCGATGAGGTCCCAAGTCCGGTAGCCGCGACGGGCGGCCAGGTCGCGAATTTCTGCGTCGAAGGTGGATAAAATTTGACTCTTCTCTTCATCGGACAAAATAAATTTCTCCTGCAGCTCGGCCGGTAATTTGCCTGGATTCCAATGTTCATAAAGCACTTCTTGTTTCTCTAGAAAATTTCTGACGTTATCTTCGCCTTGGATGCGTTCGTTCGTATTGCGGATACGGATTTCAGCCATGGTTTATCCCTCTTTCACATGAAATGTGTACTCCTAATTTGTATTATAGTAGAAGGTGTACGTTCTGTCGATGTATAATGTATATAAATCCGATAGGATTCATTTAATAAAGACTCCATTTTTGTCGAAGTTTCTTTTCATCATATCATGTTTCTGTTACACTTAAGGATACATTGTTTAAGAGATTTAACGCTTCATACCGGATAGAATAAGGGGTCTACATGTTCGGACTGCCTACTTCATCGCATATACCGGCAGATCGGCAGGGTGAAAGGGGATTTTTCATTGATTAAACCTAGCTTACAAGAGCAGCTGCAAAAGAAAATTATGATTTTGGACGGCGCCATGGGCACGATGATCCAGCAAGAGGATTTGTCGGCGGACGATTTCGGAGGCGAAGAATTAGAAGGCTGCAACGAAATGCTAGTGCTGACTCGTCCAGACGTTATCCAGCGTATCCACGAGATGTACTTTGCCGCGGGCGCGGATATGGTCGAAACGAATACGTTCGGCGCCACGAGCGTTGTGCTTGCCGAATACGATATACAGGATCGCGCCCGGGAGATCAATCTTGCCGCCGCTAAACTGGCGATTGAGGCAGCTAACAAATACAGCACTCCCGAATGGCCGCGCTATGTGGTGGGGGCGATGGGGCCGACCACCAAGACGCTATCGGTTACGGGCGGTGTTACCTTCGATGAGCTGATCGAGAGCTATTACGAGCAAGCGCTGGCTTTAATCGAAGCCGGCGTGGATGCGCTGCTCCTCGAAACGTCGCAAGATACGCTGAACGTGAAAGCGGGCAGCATCGGGATCCGCAAAGCGTTCGAAGAGAGCGGACGCAAGCTGCCCTTGATGATATCCGGCACGATCGAACCGATGGGCACGACGCTTGCCGGTCAAAACATTGAATCGTTCTATGTGTCGCTCGAACATTTGGAGCCGATCTCCATCGGTCTGAACTGTGCAACAGGTCCTGAATTCATGCGGGATCATATTCGTACGCTCTCGGATATTGCCGGGACAGCCGTGAGCTGTTATCCGAACGCCGGCTTACCGGATGAGAACGGACAGTACCATGAGTCGCCGGAATCGCTGGCGAAGAAACTCGCCGGTTTTGCCGAGCAGGGCTGGCTTAATATTGCCGGCGGCTGCTGCGGAACGACGCCGGAGCACATTCGCGTCATGGCGGAGACGCTGCGCGCCTACAAGCCCCGGGAACAGAACGGTTCCCACCCGGCCGCAGTGTCCGGGATCGAAACGGTGTACTTGGAAGAGTCCAACCGGCCGATCATGGTGGGCGAACGGACCAACATCTCGGGTTCGCGTAAATTTAAACGGCTGATTAAAGAAGGGAAGTTCGAGGAAGGCTCGGAAATCGCGAGGAGTCAAGTAAAGAACGGCGCCCAGGTCATCGACATCAACCTGCAGGATACGGATATCGATGAAGCTTATGCGATGGAAAACTTCTTGAGCTATGTCGTCAAAAAAGTAAAGGCTCCGTTGATGATCGATTCCACCTATGATCATATAATTGAGCTGGGCCTTAAATATTCCCAGGGGAAGGCCATTATTAACTCCATTAACCTGGAAGACGGCGAATCCAAATTCAAGAGCATCGTTCCGCTCATTCACAAATACGGAGCGGCCGTCGTCATGATCCTGATCGATGAACGCGGACAAGCCGTTTCCCGTCAGGCAAAGATGGAAGTGGCCGACCGTGCGTACGATTTATTGACGAACAAATACGGGCTTAAGCCTCACGATATTATTTTTGACCCGAATATGTTCCCTATCGGCTCCGGTGACCCGCAATACATCGGCTCAGCCGTGGAGACGATTGAAGGCATTCGGATGATTAAAGAAAAGTACCCGGAATGTAAAACCATTCTCGGATTAAGCAATATTTCGTTCGGCTTGCCGGATGCCGGCCGCGAAGTATTGAACGCCGTCTATCTGTACCACTGTACGAAGGCCGGACTCGATTATGCGATCGTGAATACGGAGAAGCTGGAGCGGTACGCTTCTATTCCGGAAGAGGAACGCCGTCTGGCTGAAAATCTGATCTACAACACGAATGACGAGACGCTCGCCGAATTCGTCGCCCATTTCCGGACTAAGAAGGTAGAGAAAAAGGAGAAAATCTCCAACCTCTCGCTGGAGGAGCGGCTCGCGTCTTACGTGGTGGAAGGGACGAAGGACGGTCTCATCCCGGATCTCGAGGAAGCGCGGAAGAAATACGCTCCTTTGGAGATCATTAACGGTCCGTTAATGAGAGGGATGGAAGAAGTCGGCCGCCTCTTCAACAACAACGAGCTGATCGTTGCCGAGGTGCTGCAGAGCGCGGAAGTCATGAAAGCTTCTGTCGCGTTCCTCGAGCAGTTTATGGAGAAAGAGGAAAGCGCCGTGAAAGGGAAAATCATCCTGGCCACGGTGAAGGGCGATGTCCATGATATCGGGAAAAATCTCGTCGAGATTATTCTTTCCAATAACGGCTACAAAATCGTCAACCTCGGCATTAAGGTGCCGCCGGAACAGCTGATCGAAGCCTACCGCAAAGAGAAGCCGGATGCGATCGGCCTGTCCGGATTGCTTGTCAAATCCGCACAGCAGATGGTCATCACCGCACAGGACTTGAAGATGGCGGGCATCGACGTGCCGATTCTCGTCGGGGGCGCCGCGCTTACGCGCAAGTTCACGAAAACGCGTATTGCGCCGGAATACGACGGGATGGTGCTGTATGCAAAGGATGCGATGGACGGACTCGATATCGCCAACAAGCTGAGCGATCCGCAGCAGCGTCAGCAGCTCATCCGCGAGCTCCGCGAAAGCAAGGAGTCGGATGTGAAGGAATCCGGGCGGAAAGAAGACGCGATGCCTGCGCTGACCAGGGTCAAGACGTCCAACGTCGACCGTACCGTTCCTGTTCAAGTGCCGCCGGATCTGGAACGTCACGTGTTGCGGGATTTTCCGATCAGCCATCTGATCCCTTACGTGAATATGCAAATGCTGCTTGGGCACCACCTTGGCCTTAAGGGCAAGGTCGAACAACTGCTTGCCGAGAAAGATCCGAAAGCGGTCCAGCTGAAAGAGACGGTGGACGATATCCTCAGCGAAGCGCAAAGCCAAGGCATTATTCGCGCTCACGGGATGTACCGGTTCTTCCCGGCCCAATCCAGCGGCAATGACGTGCTTGTATACGATCCGGAAGATCCGACCAAAGTGCTGCAGACGTTCTCGTTCCCGCGCCAACAATCGGAGCCGTTCCTCTGCTTGGCCGATTATTTAAAACCGGTGGAGAGCGGCGAGATGGATTATGTCGGCTTCCTCGTCGTCACAGCCGGGCACGGCGTCAGCGATCTGGCTACCTTGTGGCGGGATAAAGGCGATTACTTGCGCTCCCACGCCTTGCAGGCGGCTGCGCTTGAGATCGCCGAAGGCTTCGCCGAGCGCGTGCATCAGCTGATGCGCGACAAGTGGGGCTTCCCGGATCCGGCGGAAATGACGATGCAGGAGCGTTTCGGCGCCAAATACCGCGGCCAGCGGTTCTCGTTCGGTTATCCGGCTTGTCCGAATCTCGACGATCAGCAGCAGCTGTTCGCGTTGTTGAATCCGGGCGATATCGGGGTGGAGTTGACCGAGGGCAGCATGATGGAACCGGAGGCGTCCGTATCCGCCATCGTATTTGCACACCCGCAAGCGCGTTATTTTAATGCTTAACCGAAAATGGGCATGCTAGAGGGTGGGGCGGACGCTCCACTCTTTCGTTTAAGAAAACCGTAAGGACATGAACGGAGACGATCAGGTTGGAGATTTATTTTCTCGGTACCGGCGCAGGTATGCCTTCGAAGGAACGAAACGTCACTTCGATCATGCTTAATTTGTTGGCGGAACGGAACGCGTATTGGATGTTCGATTGCGGAGAAGGGACGCAGCACCAAATCTTGCGGGCGCCGGTGAAAATCAGCAAATTGGAGAAGCTGTTCATCACTCATCTGCACGGCGACCATCTTTACGGCTTGCCGGGCCTGATGTCCAGCCGTTCGTATCAGGGCGGGGATACGCCCTTTACGATTTACGGGCCCAAAGGCGTGAAGGAATTTGTGGAAACGGCGCTGCGGATCAGCGACTCGCATGTCGGATACGAAACCCGGTTCGTGGAATTTACCGAGGGGGAGCAATCGGTCCTGTTCGAGGATGACGGATTTCAGGTCGAAACGGCTCCGCTCAAGCACCGCATCGCCAGCTTCGGCTTCCGGATTACGGAAAAACCGCAGGTAGGCAAGCTGCAGGTGGACAAGCTGAAAGAATACGGTATTGCATCCGGTCCGTTGTACGGGAAAATCAAACGGGGAGAGCCGGTGACGTTGCCGGATGGCCGTACTTTGGATGCGGAAGCGTTCGTCGGCCCTTCGATTCCCGGGCGTATCGTAACGATTCTAGGCGACACGCAGCCGTGCCCGAATGCGGTGAAGCTGGCGGAGCATGCGGACCTCCTTGTTCACGAAGCGACGTTCGCCGAGGCGAGGAAGGAAATGGCGATCCGTTACGATCACTCTACGGCGATGGACGCCGCGCGAACGGCACAGGAAGCTGGCGCGCGTACACTGGTTATCACGCATATCAGCTCGCGGTATCAAGCCGAGGCGTCCGAAGAGCTGCTTCGTGAAGCTCAATCTATACATGCGGACACTTATTTGGCGCACGATCATTTTCATATGGAAATTTTGAATCGGCTCCGCGGATGAAAGAAACCTCCGACCCGGAAACGGGAAGGAGGTTTTATCGGTAGGTTAAGACTGCTCATTTTGAAAAGCGGATTCATCCTTGATCTCGGAGCGGAACGATTCCAGGCTGTTGCGCCGGCGTTCGTTCTTACTTGCGACCTGCTGCTTCTCGTCGGGACTGATTTCATCGGCATGCTCTGCCAAGTATTCTTCCGACTCCTCCAGGTTCTCAATCGTGTTATTGATGTTGTTTTGTAAATGTTCCACGTTGTCTGCGCGATTGTCGGGTTTAGCCATAAGGGTGGACAGCTCCTTTGATCTTGTGGATTAGCGCTTTACGGCGCCCCCTTTATTGATGCCCTGTGGCAAGTTTTATATACCTCTTAATCGCTGCCCAATAGGCCGGAAAGGAAAGGTTCAAGCCCATGCTCGGTTTTGCCATTTTGCTATTCTTTTACTTGCTCGGCTCGCTTCTTCAAACCGTTTGCGATCTGCCGCTGCCTGCCAATGTGATCGGACTGGTCCTGTTTACAGTCGCGCTGTTCGCGAAATGGGTCAAGTTGGAATGGGTGGAGGACGCCAGTCAATTTCTCGTCCGCCATATGCTGCTGTTATTCGCGCCGATCGTTGTCGGGACGATGGCGTTCTTTCACGTCATAGGCGATCAAGCGTTCGTTATCCTTGCCAATCTGTTCCTCAGCACGTTCGGGGTTCTGCTGGTGACAGGCTGGACGGTCAAAGGCTTGAGCCGCTCCGATCGAAAGGAGGCGAACAAAACGAATGACGCTCGCTGACTTTACGGAACAACCCGTATTCGGCCTGACGCTTACGGTCGTAGCCTACGCGCTGGCTCTGCAAATTCACAAACGGTGGGGGGCGCTGCATCCGCTGCTTGTATGCTCCGTCCTCATCGTTGCCGTTCTGCTGCTGCTTCATGTCCCTTATGAATCCTACCGTCAAGGGGCGGATTTCATCGTATTTCTGCTGGGACCGGCTACCGTGGCGTTAGGGGTTCCTTTATATAAAAACGCGCGCAAAATCAAAAGCATGCTGCTCCCGATCGCCACAGGCATTACCGTCGGCTCGATCAGCGCTCTGCTGCTGTCCGCTGCCCTTGCTTGGGGACTCGGCGGCAGCCGCGAGTTGATCGTGACGATGATGCCGAAGTCGGTGACGTCGCCCGTCGCTCTGGAAATATCCAAGCAAGCGGGCGGGCTGCCTGAGCTGACGGCGGTGCTGACGGTGCTCACCGGATTAATCGGCAGCGTGCTCGGACCGTCCTTACTCAGGTGGGCCGGCGTTCGCGACGACATCTCGATCGGCACGGCGATGGGAACGGCCGCGCATGGGATCGGCACGGCGAGAATTATTCGCGATTCGGAGCTGGCCGGCAGTATCAGCGGATTTGCGATGGGGGCGGCTGCTATCTTGACAAGCGTATTGTTTATCCCCATTTATATATGGTTGAGTTAAAGTAACAGCGGAGTCGCATTAGATGCGGCTCCGTTATTTGTTATGGACAGCCTGACGAATCCTTACAAAAGCTTTACAACCGCCAAACGTCTTCTTAATAAACGTCTGCTAACCTAAGAGTGTAAGGCAACTTACCTGTAGAGAGGCGTGTTCTCGATGATCCCAACGGCTACTCAAACGTCATTAGATCCCTCCAGGCTGACCGTTAGACTGGCGGCAGGCGACGGCGAAGTGGAACAAGCATTGCGTCTTAGGTACCGGGTTTTCGTAGAAGAGGAAAAAAACATGCGGCTGCGCACGGATAGCGGTCTGGAACAAGATGCGTACGATGCCTATTGCGATCATTTGATCGTGAAGAACGTCGATACGGATGAGGTCGTCGGCACGTACAGGCTGCTGCCGGGCCAAAGGGCGGTCCGTCATATTGGCTTTTATTCGGAGACAGAGTTCGATCTGTCCGGGTTCCACACTTCCAAAAGCCAAACGCTCGAGCTCGGCCGCAGCTGCATCGATCCCGCTTATCGCGGCGGGCGGGCGATTCAGCTGTTGTGGGAAGGGATCGCCGATTATATGACGCTTAACGACTATCGCTATATGATCGGCTGTGCCAGCATGCATCTGACAACGATCGCCGACGTGAACGAAATGTATACGCTGCTGCGGCGAAAGCAAGTCATCACCGACCGATTCGGCGTCCGGCCGCTGGACTCCCATCGGATCGCCGGACTGCAGCTCATTGAGAGCGAGCTGAGCGATAAAGATATTTTCCGCAAGCTGCCGCCGCTGATGAAAGGTTATCAATGGCTGGGCGCCGAAATCGGCGGCGAGCCGGCTTACGATGCGTTGTTCGATACGGTAGACTTCTTCATCGTTCTGGAGAAGGACCGTGTGACGAAACGGTATCAAAAGCGGTTTATGTCTAGATAAACGTTTATATGCGGAGGAGGCGTCAACGGTTTGTATGAATGGATCGCGAAAGTCACCGGGGACGAACGAAAGTTACAACGTATCGCTCGATTCACAGGCCGGGTACCGCTCGGTATAATGGTTGCCGTTTGCCGCGCTGCGGCGCTGCTCTTGTATATGCTTGGCGGCGTCCGGCTGCGGCAGCGGATCCTGAGCAATATGCTTGAGCTGCTGCCCGATCGCAAGGTGCGGGATCTGAAGAGCGTTCGTTATCGTTATTATGAGAATGTCGTCTTTGCCCTCTACGAAATAGCGATTGAATCCTACCGTCTGCCGGCCGGCGGAACCGGACGTTTCCGGGTAGAAGGCGAAGCCTGCTTGGAAGAAGCGCTCCGCCTGGGCCGAGGTGCGATCGTGTATACGCCGCATTGCGGCAACTTTTTTTACTACTATTGGTATCTATGTCAGAAGTACGATTGCTTGACGGTTGCGACTGCAGGCAGCGAGGAGCTAAGACCGTTCTATTTAAAATTTCAAGCGCTTGGTTGTCCCGGGCTTGATTATGATCGAACGCCGTCATTGGAGCTGCTTCGTAAACTGAAGAAGCATCTTCATAACGGAGGCATCGTATTTTTGTTAGGCGATTTCTGGCGTCCGACATTCCCGCCCTCACGGTTTTTCGGCAAGCAGACCCGGACGCCGCAAGGCGCTTCGACGCTGGCCATCGAACAGCAGGCGCCGCTTGTTCCGTTCTACGGGCGGCGGGATCGCGGGTTTGTTCACCGGTTAACGTTTGAACCGGCGCTTCACTTATCCTCGTCTTTCAGCCGTTCCACCCGTTCCGAGGCGACCCGTTTGTTGAATCGGTTCATGGAACGCGTGATACGCGAACATCCGGCGCAATGGTTTTATTGGTTTAACGCTCAGGAACGGTGGGAGCAGGAATGCCGTACCGAAGCGGAACAAGACGCAGGGAAAGAAACGCATTCCGCCTAAACGGCAGGGGGTGTCCGAGATGGATACGGGTAGCCATCTGTTATTCGGGACGACGCTGACGGGCTTGGCCATGCTACATCCGGAGGTGTCCGCTGATCCGGTTTTGTTTCAAGCGATGCTGACGGCGACGATGGTCGGTTCGCAAGCGGCCGGATTTCGATACATTGGCGAGAGTTCGCGGTTACTCGACCTATATTCGGGTGCATCGCGGCGTAACGCATTCGCTGCCGGCGCTGTTCGTTTGGCCGCTAGTATTGGCGCTGCCGATCGCCTGGACGTTCGGGGTGTGGGCGCATGTCGGCCTGTTGCTGGCCTGGATATTTGCCGCGGTAGGTTTCTCGAATTATATTTGTCGAATTATGACGAAATTATAGGTTTTAAGGTCTATTTTTCATTGACGACTTCGTATGAATTGTGCTTAAATAATAGTAGATAGGGCATGATTTTCATATTATTTCTTCAGATGATGCGATGAACGGCTGTCTTCATGTGGGCGCTTGGACAGCTGTGAGCAACTAGCGCAACCGACCTGACTTTTTGAAGTCGGGTTGTTTTTGTTTTCAAGGACTTTATCGTTTGGGGCTTGGGTACATATTCGGATCGGGGGGGAACGCGTAGTGGCTCTACGGAAACGGATCGGCGACCTGCTCGTGGAGGCGGGGCTGTTGACTCCAGAGCAGCTGTCGACGGCTCTGCAGGAACAGCGGGAAACGAAGATGCGGCTCGGCGAATTTCTTATTAACCGCAACTACATCACCGAACAGCAATTGATCGAAGTGCTCGAGTTCCAGCTGGGCATCCCTCACATCCAGTTATATCGCCAAAAGATCGATCCGAAGGTCATCAATCTTATTCCTCAGCGGCTTGCCGAACAGCATCAAGTGCTCCCGGTGCGTACGGAAGGCAACAAGCTGATTC
This sequence comes from Paenibacillus sp. JCM 9796, assembly GCF_055379675.1. Taxonomy (NCBI): domain Bacteria; kingdom Bacillati; phylum Bacillota; class Bacilli; order Caryophanales; family Paenibacillaceae; genus Paenibacillus; species Paenibacillus sp. JCM 9796. The sequence goes on along the minus strand of NZ_AP043723.1, from coordinate 99,316 downwards.
TGGCGATGGCCGACCCGCTCGATTATTTCGCCATCGACGAGCTGCGCATGAGCACGGGACTTCGCATCGAACCGACTATTGCGGCTCGGGACGAGCTGCAGCGGGCGATCAAGCGTTATTACGGCTTGCAGGAATCGGTCGAGCAGATCAGTCAAATCCTGCAGAACCGGGAGATCGAGGAAGCGAGGCCGCAGACCCGGGAAGACGACGATTCGCCGGTTGTCAAGACCGTGAATCAGATTATAATTCAAGCGGTTCAGATCGGCGCCAGCGACATTCACATTGATCCGCAGGAAGACAGTCTTCGCATCAGGTACAGGGTGGACGGCGTTATGCGTACGGAGCGTTCACTGCCGCCTCACATGCAGAGCGTCATTATTGCCAGGGTCAAGATCATGGCGAACTTGAACGTCGCCGAACGACGTCTGCCGCAGGATGGCCGGGTGGAGATGGATATTGAATTCCGGAAGGTCGATATTCGGATCTCCACGCTCCCGACTATTCACGGCGAGAAGGTCGTGATGCGGGTGCTCGACCTCGGCAGCGCCCTTACGGATATCGAGAAGCTCGGGCTTTCGGAGCATAACTTGGGATTGTTTATGAAAGGGATTCAAGGCGCGCACGGTGTCGTACTGATTACGGGGCCGACGGGAAGCGGGAAGACGACCACGCTGTATTCCGCTTTGTCGAGGCTTAATCATGAGGACGTCAACATCATTACGATTGAGGATCCGGTGGAGTATCAGCTGCAAGGCATTAACCAGGTTCAGGTCAATCCGGTAACCGGTTTAAGTTTCGCCAGGGGACTGCGGGCGATTCTTCGTCAAGATCCGAACATCGTCATGATCGGGGAAATCCGCGATGTGGAAACGGCGGAGATCGCTGTCCGCGCCGCGATGACCGGTCATATGGTGTTGAGTACGCTGCATACGAACAGTGCCGTGAACGCCATCACCCGGCTGATCGATATGGGCGTCGAACCGTTCCTCGTCTCTTCGTCGGTCAACAGCATCGTCGCTCAGCGCTTGGTGAGGCGAGTTTGTCCTTCGTGTTCCGTCGCGTATTCGCCGTCCGAGGATGAACGGAAGCTGTTCGAGGCTCACGGTTTTGAGGCGCGAACGTTGAAGAAGGGCCAAGGCTGCGCAGAATGCGGCCGCAGCGGGTATCGGGGACGGCTGGCGATTCATGAAATCTTGACGCTCGACGATACGCTCCGGTCCATGATCCTGCAGAAGAGGCCGGACAGCGATTACCGCGCCTATGCGCTGACCCAGTCTTATGTCCCGCTTGTCAAGGATGGGCTTGCGAAAGCGGCTGCGGGTTATACGACGCTGTCTGAAATATTCAGAGTGATCGGGAATGAATCATAAGCATTTCTAATACATAGTTCTATAGATGTACGTTCGCTATAAAGAAATAGTTCGAATTAACTAATATTTAATGGCAGATCACCCGGATTATGCGTATAATGATAATAAATGGGAAATTGAGGGGTCTGATTTGAGCGTAATTGACTTGTTGAAGCTGGCTTATGAGAAGAAAGCTTCAGATATTCATATTACCGTACATTCGCCGGCCGTGTTTCGGATTCACGGCGATCTCAAGCCGGTTAACGGCGAGGTGCTGACGCCTGCCCGCACGGTCGAGCTGGCCCGGGAGCTGATGACGAACGAACAATATCAATCGTTTATGAGCAAGGGCGACCTGGACTTTTCCTATGGAATACCGGATGTGTCCCGGTATCGTGTCAACGCTTTTCAACAGAAGGGAAACGTCAGCTTGACGATCCGCCTGATTCCGAGCCAAATCCCGCAGATGGAAGCGCTCGGGCTGCCAGCGATGGCCGAAGAGTTCGCGAAGAAGCCGCAGGGCCTGCTCCTGGTCACGGGGCCGACGGGAAGCGGGAAATCGACGACGCTGGCGGCGATTCTGGACTACATCAACCGGACCCGCAACGATCACATTATTACGCTCGAAGACCCGATCGAGTTTGTTCACAACCATAAATCCTGCATTGTCAACCAGCGTGAAATCGGCGTTGACACCGCTTCGTTCGCGAGCGGCTTGCGTGCCGCTCTGCGTCAGGATCCCGACGTCATCCTGGTCGGCGAGATGCGCGACTTAGAGACGATCAGCACCGCCATCACGGCGGCCGAAACCGGTCACCTGGTGTTCGGAACGTTACATACCGCGGATGCGCCGCAAACGATAGATCGCGTGATCGACGTATTCCCTCCGGAGTCGCAGCAGCAAATTCGCGTCCAGCTTGCTTCGGTGCTGCTCGGCGTTATGGCGCAGCGTCTCCTGCCGACGGCTGACGGACAAGGCCGTGTCGCTGCTATCGAAGTGCTGGTGAACACGCCGGCGATCGCGAACCTGATTCGTTCCGAGAAGGTGCACCAGATTCGCTCCGCCATGCAAACCGGCAAAGCGCAAGGGATGCAAACGATGGAGATGTCGCTGCGCGAACTGCTGCAGCAGCGCGTTATCACGATGGAGAGCGCCCGGGAAGCGATGTTCGGCTTCGCAGATCTGAACGGTTAACGGCCATACATCTGAGTTTATGCGAAATGGAGTTGAGACCGGTGCCCAAGTTCGATTACAAAGCCGTGGACGATTATGGCCGCTATTACAAAGGCACCCTAGAAGCCAAAACGTTCCATCAAGCGATGGAGGAGCTGAAGGGCAAAGGGCTTTGGATCCTGGAACTGATCGATCAAAGCAAGAGCCTGCTTCGCAAGGAGCTGAAATTCGGCGGCGGGCCGAAGGTCAAGACGGAGCATTTCACCGTGTTTTGCCGTCAGCTGGCGACCTTGTACAAATCCGGGATCAATCTGGTGGAAGCCGTGCGGGTCCTGAGTGAGCAGACGGAAAGCAAGGAATTTCGCAAAATCTTGACCTCGGTCAGCGAAGAGATGGCCCGGGGAACGCAGTTCTCCGCAGCAGCAGCCCATTACCCGACGGTCTTCACAGGGATCTTCATCAATATGATCCGTGCGGGGGAGGCCAGCGGCAACCTGGACGAAATGCTGACGCGGCTCGCGATCTTCTACGAGAAAGAATATTACACGAAACAAAAGGTGAAATCGGCGATGGTGTATCCCGCCATCCTGGGGGTCGTTACCGTCATCGTCGTGATCATATTGATGACCTTTGTCGTTCCCAGGCTCGTGGGGAACTTTGCGACGATGGGGTTGGAGCTTCCGCTTCCGACTCGGATCGTCATTGCCGTCAGCGACTGGATGAAGCAGTTTTGGTACGTGGTTATGATGTTCTTGTTGGTACCGTCTTTCTTGCTAAGAATGCTGAAGAAGCACCCCAAAGGCGTGTACGGCTTGGACTATATCAAACTGAAACTGCCTGTTTTCGGAAAGCTATGGCACAAGCAAAGTTTGTCGCGGTTCAGCCGGACCTTCTGCTCCTTGTTCGCAGCTGCGATCCCGATGCTGCAAATGATGTCCATCGTATCTACCGTAGTCGGCAACGAAGTCATCGCGAAGCTTATTCGCGACTCGCGTGAAGGCTTGCGGGCGGGGAATTCCATCGCGGAGCCGTTCAAAAATTCGTGGCTGTTTCCGCCGATGGTCGTGCAAATGCTGCAGGTGGGCGAACGGACAGGGGCGCTCGACACCATGCTGGAGAAGGTGGCCGAATTCTATGAAGCCGACGTCGATGCGATGGCGGATCGTCTGAAGGCGCTTCTGGAGCCGATCATGATTTTAATTTTAGCGGTTATCGTCGGCGGTATTGTGCTGGCGGTCATGCTTCCTTCATTCAAGCTGATGGAGAACATGGGCGGCTAATGCCAGGGAATGAGTCAAGGTTTGATCACATCGTTTAATTATGGAGAGGAGAATGAACAATGGAGACTGTAATGAAAAAGCGGTTCAAGCTGACGAAAAATCAAAAAGGGATGACGTTGATCGAGTTAATGGCCGTTGTCGTGATTTTGGGGATTTTGGCCGCAGTGGCCGGAGCGGCAGTGACTAGAGGGTTTACCCAATCCCGTGTGAGCGCAAACGAATCGACAGAGAGAATTGTTCAAGATGCGTTGCAAAGACACTTTATGGAAACGGGCGGAAATCCTACCGCCGCATTGACTGACGGTGCAGCTGTCTTGCAGGAGTTGTTTACTGAAGGCTACCTGTCGAATGTGCCGACAGGTGTGACTGTAACGATTACGGACGGAGATAATGCAAACGACGGTGTGTATACAGTTACTGTTGCAACCACGCCGTAGGTAAAAATAGGCCTGAATATTTAAGAAAGGTAACCCCAAGTAGGGTTACCTTTCTTAACTCTTACTAAGGAGCCTGTGATGAGCCTTCTGAACGACACGTTAGCTTTATATAAAGCGTTATTCCAAGCGCATCCGCTTCTTCTCCCGTTAGTATCGGGTATCCTCGGCCTGTTCATCGGAAGCTTCTTGAACGTCATCGCCCTGCGCATTCCGAAGAAGGAATCCTTTGTTTACCCGCCGTCGCATTGCGTGCACTGCCATCATCGGTTGGGCGCGCTCGACCTGATTCCGGTTTTCAGTTATGTGCTGCTAGGAGGGAAATGCCGGTACTGCAAGGCTCCGATCTCGCGGATTTATCCGTTCGGAGAGTTCGTTACCGCCATATTCTTTGCAATCACTTCTGGTGTAATCGGTCTGAAGCCCGAACTCCTCGTCGGACTGTTTCTTGTCGCGATTTTATCCGCCATTACTTTAACGGATGTCAAATATATGCTGATTCCGGATAAAATCATGATCTTTGCCGTGGCGGTTGGGCTTATTCTGCGATTGTTCATTCACGGGCTCCCTTTATGGAACTATGGGGTCGCAGCATTAGTCGGAGGCGGCCTGTTGTATGGGATAGCCTGGGCATCGGAGTTCTTTATGAAGAAGGAAGGGATGGGCGGAGGAGATATCAAGCTGTTTGCTTTTCTCGGGCTCATGCTGGGTATCAAGCTTACCTTACTCACGATCTTTGCCGCTTCGTTATTCGGACTGATCGGCGGGCTCATTCTACTCAAGAGCAGCGGTCAAACAAGGGATGCGCATATTCCTTTCGGCCCCTTTATTGCGCTCGGCGCGATATGCTGTTATCTATGGGGAGACGCGTGTATCCGTGCGTATATAGACCTGCTCATCGCCATTTGATTTGTAATGGGGCCAATTGGAAATCGTTATGATGTCTTTTCATCGAATGACTATGATAAAATATAGACGTATATATTCGATTATTTTCGACAATTACCAACATTGAATGCTCTCAGGATTTATAGAGAAAGGAGGGATGGTCACTATGCCGAATCGGTTTTCTTCAATTGTACAATTATTCTCTCCCGTGACATCCTCTCTAGGACTCGAAATCACTGATTCATCCATAAAAATGACCGAATTGCGGCTGCATAAATCCAAGCCTCCGGAAATTAAAGCTTATCATGTTGAGAAGCTTCCGAAGAAAGCGGTCGAAGACGGACGTATTCTCGAGCCCGTTACCGTAACGCGTGCCCTGCAAACTTTGACGGCCAGGGTAAGCCAAAAAACAAAGTTCGTACATATGGTGCTGCCAAGCCAGGCGATTATGGTTCGTTTTTTGAAATTTCCGGATATTGCGCATAAAGATTTAGTCCGTTTGGTCGACTTCGAAATGAAGCATCATATCCATTTGCCCTTCGATCAGCCCGTATACGATTTCGTAAAAATGAACGGTACAGAGGCCGGACGTCTAACGGGTCATTCAAGCAGGCGGCAGAAGAAGATCGTTCATAACAAACTCCCGGAAGCAAGCAAAAGCGATGATTTATTCGGACAAGCTGCGGCTTCCAAAGAATCCGGCGGCTTGGATCTGAAAGGGGTAGACGGCCTCTTCGGCGATTCGAGACAAGCAGAGGAAGGACCGCAAGTAGAGAAAACGCAGTGCGAAGTGATGCTGGTAGCCGCTCCCCGCGAGCTGGTAGACGAGTATATGCATGCCGTGAAAGCGGCAAATTTGAAAGTATCCAGCTTGGAGATCAAGGCGTTGTCCCTATATCGGGTTATTGAATATATGGATTTTGCGGATAAGCAGGGCACATTGTTGGTGCTTGATATTAACGAGCGTTTGGCGGACATGAGTATTTTCCACGACGGGATGCTGAAAATCACACGGACCGTACCGGTTTCCTTCAGCGAGAAGGAAGAAGGGGGCGCGGCCTCGGACATCGATCAGCTTTTCGCTGCGTTCTCCGATCCGGATGCCGATTTCCGCGGTTCATGCGGCGATTTGGCACATGAGCTGGAGCGGCTGATGAATTTTTATCGCTACACGTTGAACAATCGTTCCCAGGAGTTTAGCCGGTTGGTGCTGGCCGGGGATGTAGGCCGGTTGAACGAGATCGCCGGGCTGCTTCGGGAGCGATTGCAGCTCGAGATCACCATGTTTTATACCGAGCGGGTGCAGGTGCAGAACATGTTCCAAGACCTGTTCCCGGTGTACGCCGTTCCGATCGGCTTGGCCTTGCGGGGGAATTCGACATGATGAACATCAACTTAGTTCCTAAAATTCCGAAAATACAGAAATACTTCGTTCCCTTATTAGTTACCTCGGGCGCTGCATCGGTGCTTGCTGCTGTGCTGCTTGTCACTTTTCATTTTTATCTGGAAAAGGGATTGTCCGATAAAGCGGTAGCGGTCGAGAGGCTTCAAGCGGAAGTGCGTGCGGTAACTCAGCAGCGGGTTCAAGATCCGATAACGGCTGATTTCCATCAGTTTGCGAATGAGATCCAGAAGCTCAAAAATGAGCGATACGATTGGATCCCTGTGTTCGAACTTCTGACCTCCCAGCTTCCGGAAGCGTCCAGACTACTGAACATGCAAAGTTATGAAACAGCAGCGTCAGCTGCGCCGAATAACGCCGCTGCAGCTTCTATGGCTTCCGAGCCGCAACGTTCCGTCAAATTACTCGGAGAGTTCGCCAGCTTACAACAATCGATGGAATACATGGTTCGCCTTCAGCAATCGGCTTTAATTGAAGCCGTCCATGTTGAAAGCATTACGCGGGCTCCATTGAAGGTGACGGCGGACGCGGGTAACCAACCGGTTGAATCCGGCTCGGGCGCGAATGCGGAGACAGGGAAGATTGATCGTACCGAAGCCTATATCCAATCGTTGGAAAATTCGCTCAAGCCTGAGGAAACGACAGGCGATCAATTGTTGAACGAGTTGAACTGGATGATTACCAAGCAGATGGTAGACCAGCAATTTGATTTACAAATCCCGGATACACCGGACAGATCCGGGAGCAGCCGGTCTGATGTATCGGCGCCTTCAGCCGCCGGCAAGTTAGCTATCACTGCGGAAGATATCAGGCAGGCTCAGCAGCAATTGGAACAATTTAAGAAGCAGTCGCCCTCAGCCTATTCGAATCAGACACCGTCAAACCGTGAAACCGGTGCAAGTTCCAACGCAGCCGTGTCTGAACCAACTACAGTTTTTAAGTATTCAGTAACCATTGAAGTAAAGTTAAAGGCTAAGGCTATATCAAAATAGGGGTTCGATACATGCGGAAGATGGCCGATTATTTGAACTATTTGAAGTCTCCTTACACGATCATGGGGAGCGTAGTGACCGCAGGTTTAGTTGTGAATATATACCTAGCCTTTGTTTTTGTGCTGCCGCCATATTTGAATGAACGTCAATTTAACAATCAGATTGATGCGTTGCAGCAGCAAAAAGCGGCTATTGAAAATAAGCCCATTCCCGCCAAGGTAACGGATGAAGACATCCAAAAGCTTGTCGAGCAAGTGCCGACCCAAGAAGAACTGGTCCGATTCCTCTTCTCCATAAGGGAGCTCGAGGCGAGTTCAGGCGCGATAATCGAAACGGTTTCAATGGGAAACGTGTCTTCCAACGATCCATTAACTGCGTTAGGCCTGACTTCGGGCAATGAGGAGGCACCCAGTACCCAGCAGCAAAATCGTTCGAAAAGTTCCACTGCCAACGGGAGTTCTTCCTCTCAAAAGCAGGCGAAAAATGATCAAACTACGGTAGCTCACGATTTGACCATCGCTATTAACGGCTCCTATCCAAGCACGGTCGATTTTATAAACGGCCTTTATCAGATGAACCGTTTTGTCAATGTACGAAAATGGACCGTTACGGCGGGGAATACGAACCCGGCATCTTCTGGAATGATTGCATCCAAAGCTGCTGACGAAACTCGTGAAAATACGCGAATGGTTATAGAGATCACGATATTTTCGGCAAGTGCTTACGAAGGGAAATTCAAGGAATTACCGCCGTTATCGCCCCATATCGTCGATAAGCGTCTTGACCCGACATGGACGGAAGAACATTTCCAGGCATTGCTAAGAACAACGCAGCCGCAGCAGTAGGAGGGAACGATGAACAAAAAGGTGGTTACCGCATTAGCGCTGGCGACGACGCTGGCGACTTCAGCTACCGTATTTGCGGAAGGCGGCTTGAAATCGATTCAGGTTTTATTTGAAAGAATCCATGTTGCCGTCAATGGCCAGCAAGCAGAGCTGGGCAAGGATTCAATTCTATACAACGGCTCCATCTATGTTCCTCTTCGCAGTCTAGCCGAGATGCTGGGCGCTGAAGTAAGCTGGAATGATGCCAACAGGTCTGTTAATCTGGATTTTATCAAGTCGCAATCGGCTGCCCTGCAAGCTTCTTCCGAACAAGGCATCTATCAATATGTTGCCATGACGAATAATTCTATTCTTTCGGAGCTGTTGAAGGCTTTGAAGACGACCGATACGGGCAGCATGCAATCCATCCGGGAACGGTATTTGAGCTTGGAGGATACCGTCAGAGATTTACAGGACGAGGAATTGGCCAATTCGTTTGCCAAAATGGCGGCAGCAGTGGAGCTTCTGCGGGGTGGTTGGGAAAGTAAAAATTTGGATGATTACAGCATCGCCTGGACCATATTTAATACGAATGCGGAGAAAGTCAATGCCATGTTGAAGGCCAAGCTACAGGGAAGCACTGCGTCTGCGCAAAAATAGGAAAGCCGGGTTAACATGACCCGGCTTTTCCGCTACCGATATTGATTCCAGGACGGGATGCTAATTGTGGTACTAAAATGCTGCATGTGCTTATCCGTTGTTCTGAAGTTCAAAGAAATCCGGATTGCCTGGGCTTGTAACGGGGAGGAACCGGTGATGATTTGCCCATGGGCATCGATCAGTTCGGCGTGCGCCTCCGTGACATTCGTTGCGATCAAGGTTGTGGCGACCCGATTGTTTGCTCTGGTGATGACGCTAAGATTCGTGCCTTCCCGCCGGTAATGCACGAAATCGTCGGGGGTATCGGGATTCCCGTCCGGAGCGGTTAATTCCAGGAAGTTCTCGTCGCTCTGCGAAATGACATAAGGTTGTTCCCTGACGCGATTCACAATATGCTCGGTAACGAGTCTGGCATTTTCCTGAGTCGATTCGCGTGCCGTTACGGTTGCAAATCCTGTGTAGGTTTGAAAAATAGCCGACGAAACAACTCCTATTACAATGGCAGCTATGGTAATGGCGGCGAGAAGTTCTACCAAGGAAAGGCCGCGTTCATTCAGTCTATTCACCTAATCCGCGCCTCTCGACGTAGCTCTGCAAGGAGTAGCTTGTTCGCAGCGCCTCGTTCTCCACTTCGACTTCAATATGCGAAAAAAAGTCGTGATAAGGAAAGGTATACGACTGGGAGGCGTCGTCCGGATTTGGTATCGTGATCCTTTTATCAGCGGGTATCGGAATGTTTCTAATGACAACCGTAAACTGTCGATCCGTGCCGGAAGGGTAATATACGGTTACGGCCTGGATGTCTGCGGATGGTTCTCGCAGCAGCGCCAAATCAATTTCTTGATGGTCTTCAAAAATAGTCATACGCTCAGCGCCAGAAGGCAGTTGTCCTTTAAGCTCCTCGATAACGGTTCTTGCAATATTGACGGACACGTCGCGTCTTTCTTCCCGATGCGAGAATTGGAAATTTTGGCCGAATAGGAGTGAAAAGGAGATCATGGCTACGCTTAGTATGGCTACGGCAGCCAGCACTTCGAGTAACGTAATCCCTCTTTCGTTATTCACAACAACACGCCCTTTTTGCACTAGGTCATTTGTATTATACTTTTACTATAGAGGATAACATGAAAACTTGTAAAGAAGGAATGGGGCATATGAAAATAGTCTCAGCCGAGCGGGGTTCTGCGTTAGTATTGGTTTTGTTTTTTGTCGTATTAATAGGTTTATTGTCGACGCCCTTGTTGTTTAGCACACGTCAAGGCCAACTGAACACGATTCGGGGAGAACAGTCGGAAAGAGCCTACTATTTAGCTGAAACAGGAGCTTTGATCGCTCAGCGGGCGCTATATGAAGCGGTCAGACACGAGCAATACAGATTAACCCCGGATCATCTGAATTCAATTATCCAACGTATAAGCGCCGTGCCGGACGTGCTTTATGATTCCGCCAGTCCCCAGGTGACATTGGAAGGGGGGGCAAATGACAATCTTCAGTTGGTATCGACGGGCCAATCCAAAGCGATTTCGCGGACGATCCGGCTGAATTTCAGCGTCAATCCGGGGACGCCAGGCGACGGGGCCGATAAATATAGTGTACCGGGCGGAATCTTCGGTCAAGAAGCGGTAACGCCTACCATTACGGCCGGGAAGCTGCAAATTTTCAAACGTCCTGACGGAGACATCATCGCTCAGGACGACACTGTGCCGAAAGCCAAATACGATGCTGATTTCACCGAATATTTGAATGCCCAATTTAACCGGAAGCCTGCTCCTTTAGACCCCGTTGCGATCCCGGCCGCTTCCCCATTGAGAGTGCCGGAAACACCTCTGAATGTATATACCTACACGAACCCGGACACGAACAAGCAGATGCTGAAAGCGGGGAGTCTGGCGTCCTACGCCTTATCACCGGGGAGTTCCAATCCTGTATGTACGCCTTCGGCGGGAAGTGTCATTATCGATTTATCGAATTCGGATCCGATTAACTGCGATATCGTTTCCGGCGGCGACATCACCATTAACTCCAACTGGAACAATTTAACGGTTAACGGCAATATCATCGCAGCCGGAAAAATTACGTTTAATACAAATTGGGCGAATGCTGTCACCGTACAAAAAAACATCATTAGCGGCAAAACGTTAAGCGTCGGCAATATGAGCGGGAAATTTCACGTCGTAAACGGTTCGATGAGCAGCAAGGAAAATATCCTGTTTGAACAAATGTCCGCTTTGGAAATTGGTGAGTCGTTGATTTCCGGCTTTCTCTCAACCGCAAACGCGGATTCCACGGGGATTAAATTTAATCAGATCGGCGACCGCTTGTCGATTGGCAAAGATTTGAGCTCTCAAGGGTATATTTATTTTTCGAAACAGCTGGGCGGTTGGGGGACGGAAAACAAAATCGGACAGGCGCTTTTGGCGGGGAAAGGGGTTTATTTTGAAGGATTTCGGAGGCTCGCCATCGGCAGTCCGAATAATAGCCTCAGCATGTTTCGAAGTCAGGGCACGGTAACCTTTAATGCCAATTGGGATAAACTTGAAATTTGGGGACCGATCGCAGCGGACAAGGACATCTTTTTCAACAGTTCCGTTAATGACATGACCGTTCACGGGGCGATTCGCTCGGACGGCAGGATTACGTTTAACAACACCGTAAGCGGATTGACGGTGCAAGGGCCGATCGCAGCAACGGGCCATGTTATGTTCAATAATACATTAAGCTCGGCCCGTGTATCCGGATCTATCAGCTCCAAGGGCAGTATTACGTTCAAATCAACCGTCGGAGGATTGAACTTGCTTGGAGCGGGCAGCTCTATCCTTGCTGGAAGCGACATTTTATTTCAAAATACGATTACCGGTCTTACGGTTCCAGGCAGTCTTGGCAGCGACGGGAGCATAACCTTCGCCAATACGATCGCCGGCACGGAAATTGGAGGTTCCATCTACTCCGGCGGGACGCTCACCTTGAGCAATGCCGTTGACGGCTTGCAAATCAAAGGATCGATTTATACAAACAGCACGGTGATTGGCAGCAGCAATACCTTTCCTGATATGACCGTGGACGGGACTTTTTTATCCAAGGGCAGCATTGAGTTTAACAATAGCATTACCGGGTTAAAAGTAGGCAGCTATATGGCCACAATGGGAGATATAAACTTCAAGAAGGACATCGGCGGTTCTCCGCCGTCCTTCGGAGGATTGTCGGCGGGCAGACAAATCGGCGTGTTTCCTTCTTATTACGGAAACCCTGAATTCAGGAACAGAACGGTTGTGCGCGTCGAGAGGAATCCGCCTACAGGAGGCGGAAGCCCAAGCAGTCCGCCTACGATCGAGTTTGGAGGATGGCAGGCGCGTTGACCCTCCGGTCGTCCCCTCCAGATAGCCGTCTAGTATGAATTGACATGGATTGGGTTAGAATAGTTGCAGTAAAAAATCAAGCTGTAGGGGGAGTTGCGGCATGGACTTTACGAGCCAAGATATCGCCGTTATCGAACAGGCCTTGCAAATTGCGATTAGGTCCCAGGGCGAAACAGGCAGCATTCGGTCGTACCAAGAAGTGCTGAGCAAACTGAAAACCAATGCCGCGGCGGCGATGCAGCCATCGAGACTCTTGTCCGAGGACGGTTTTCGATTTGATTACGACGATTCTTCCGATCTTCTGTAAACATAAGAATAAGACCTAACCCGGCTTGGAGCAGCCCCGTTAGGTCTTATTTTCTTGTCGTGCGGCCGCTTCTGCGACACGAAGGCCGCTGAGCGCAACCATCATGAGAACGCCTCTTTCCGCCTCCATAAGAAAAGCAAGGCGAGAAGCCCGACATTGGAAGCCGCTGCCCACCAGAGGCCGCTCTTCACGGCTAAAGTCAGAAACAACGATTCCAGCGTAAGCAGCAGCAGGAGAGGGATGAATTCGCCGAGCGCTTCCCTGTTGCCCCGGCGGACCATATATTCATCATGCAAATAATTGATGATATTCATTATTAATAATGCAGTTAACCACCAGCAGACGTAATTGCTAAGCGGCACTGCATCGAACATGAGGTTCCAGGTCGCCGCCTCCTTTTGCACCCATGTCCAATACCGCTGTTTGACGGCTACCGGATCGAGCAGCAGGTCGATAGCCGTCACCATGCTGGCGGCCCAGATGGCGGGAAGCCAAAAGCTGCGCCGCTTCTTGCGAGCTCGCGCTTGCTTGATAGCTCTGGCGTTCGGCGCCAGCTTCTCCGCCAGGCTGAGTCCCCGCCAAGCGTCCGCAGCAGGTGAAGCGGGAGCGAACGCTTTCGCGATAATAAGCAGCATACACCAAGCGAACGGGATGGCCAGAGGCACCCCGAACACGAGCGGCGCGAATGCCGAACCGTAATCGTAGGCTCCGAACCACCGGCGGGTATGTACGCCGATCCATTCCGCTGCGTAGGAGATGCTCGAACAGACGACGAACAGAATTGCGGCCTGACGACTGCCGTATTTACGGGTATACCAGGTCAAGGCGGTGACGCCCCCGAGAATTAAATAAAAGCCGTTCACCCACGTGAGCCATCCGGGCAGGAAACCTCCGCTTACCAGCACATACCCGCACAAAAACCATAAGACGTATAAGGCTGTTAAACGAATCAGCCAGCGATTTACCATAGGAGTCGACTTTCTCCCGCAGCGGCCTCCCGTGACTTCCATGCGGTCGCCACGGCCTGAACAGCGGTTCGCTTTTTCTCGGGTAAGCTCGAGAAGGCGAGGTACAGACGGGGCGAATGCATGTTGACGACTTGTTCGCCTATTGGACAGGCTTCGATAAGCTTCGGAATCATGGAACTCACCTCATTATCAAGAATGGAAGGGAAGACGCTCCATTCTATGTATATAAAGATGGTGGACAAATGATACGGGAAATCGGACGAATGATACCGGGCAGCGAGGCAGGCTGCGAGCGATTCAGGCGGCAGGATAAAGTGAAGTTCGAAGTCCCGAACTTTATGCAGGGCGCCAAGCCGCTCGCGGATGATATCGAAAATAAAGTTGATGGATCGAACAGACATTCGGTATAATGGAGGAAACTAGGCTGACAACCTGCGGACGCTTTGCGGCCGCACCGGTTGCAGCGTCCGTCAGAAGGAGTCCGATTGCATGAACCGTTTGACCGGTAAAGTGTCTTCCATGAACGAATTGATCGACCTGGTTCGGGACACCCCGGAGATCATGAACCAAGTCACTTATTGGCACACGATCCCCGCTCGCGAGGGGCGTTACGAAGCTTTTCCCGAAGGGTTGAATACGCAGCTGCGCGATGCGCTGCAAGCTCGCGGCGTCGGCAGGCTGTATACGCATCAAGCCGAAGCTTTCCGCGAGGTTGCGGCCGGTCGTCACGTCGTGGCGGTTACACCGACCGCTTCAGGCAAGACGTTATGTTATAATTTGCCGGTGCTGCAAGGCATTCTGAACGACGAGAGCGCGCGAGCGCTCTATTTGTTTCCGACCAAAGCGCTGGCGCAGGATCAGGTTGCGGAGCTGCAGGAGCTGGCGACGGTGATGGGGGCGGATCTGAAGACGCATACGTACGACGGCGACACCCCGCCGAACGTGCGGCAGGCGATCCGCAACGCCGGGCATATCGTCGTGACGAATCCGGATATGCTGCATTCGGCGATTTTGCCGCACCATACGAAGTGGGTCAAGCTGTTTGAGAATATCCAATATATTGTCATCGATGAGGTTCACTCCTATCGCGGCGTTTTTGGCAGTCATGTGGCGAACGTCATCCGGCGCCTAAAGCGGATTTGCCGGTTTTACGGCTCGAATCCGCAGTTTATTTGCGCTTCCGCGACGATCGAGAATCCGAAGGAGCATGCCGAACGCCTCATCGGGGAGCAGGTATCACTCGTGAACAATAACGGGGCTCCGTCGGGAGAGAAGCATTTTGTCTTCTATAACCCGCCGGTCGTCAACCAGCAGCTTGGCATCCGCAAGAGCAGCGTGCTGGAGACGCGGAGAATCGCCGGGCTGCTGCTGAAGCAGGGCATTCAGACGATTGTCTTCGCAAGGAGCCGCGTGCGGGTCGAAATTTTGCTGACTTACCTGCAGGAGCTGGTCGCTCACGAGCTCGGACCGAAGACGATCCGCGGTTACCGCGGCGGGTACTTGCCGAAGCTGCGCCGTGAGATTGAACGAGGCTTGCGCAACGGCGATATTCGCGGCGTTGTGAGCACGAACGCGCTGGAGCTCGGCATCGATATCGGGCAGCTGCAGGCGTGCGTGTTGAACGGTTACCCCGGAACGATCGCCAGCACCTGGCAGCAGTCGGGCCGGGCGGGGCGGCGGCAGGAGAGCTCGATTACGTTCCTGGTGGCGAGCAGCAATCCGCTGGATCAATATGTGATCCAAAACCCGCAATTCTTCATCGAAAAACCGCCGGAGCGCGCGCTGATCGAACCGGACAACCTGATCATTCTGGTCGATCACGTCAAATGCGCCGCCTACGAGCTGCCGTTCGAAGCGGACGAGACGTTCGGCGGCGAGTCGCTCCACGATATTCTGGAGTTTCTGACCGACGAACGCATCCTGCATCGGGCGAAGGATCGCTGGCATTGGATGGACCAGTCGTTCCCGGCACATGACATCAGCCTGCGTTCGGCGGCCCAGGAAAATTTCATCATCATCGATATGACGAATGGGGCCAGGGTGCTCGGCGAGGTCGACCGCTTCAGCGCGCCGACGCTTATTCATGAAGAGGCGATTTATTTGCACGAGGGCGTGCAGTTTCAGGTAGAGAAGCTCGATTACGAGGAAAAGAAGGCGTACGTCCGCGAGGTCAACGTCGATTATTTCACGGACGCCAACCTGGCCGTACAGCTCAAGGTGCTGCATGTGCAGCGGGAGTCGGAGGAGCTCGGGCTGACGCGGCAATACGGCGAGGTTACGGTCAATGCGAAGGCGACAATTTTTAAGAAGCTCAAATTGAACACGCACGAGAACATAGGTTCGGGTCCCATTCATTTGCCGGAAGAAGAGCTGCACACGAGCTCCTATTGGTTTACGTTCGACGACGAAATGGCGGCGGACATGTCCGTGAACGACATGCAGTTTGCGCTGCTCGGGCTGTCGAACGTGCTCGTGCATATCGCGCCGCTTTATCTCATGTGCGATCCGCACGATATTCGCGTCGTACCGCAAGTGAAGGCCGTACATAACAAGAAGCCGACGATCTTCTTCTATGACCGATACCCCGGAGGCGTCGGGTTAAGCGAGCGGTTGTACGAGATGCACGGAGAGCTGCTTCGGGAAGCGGGGCGGATTATCGATTCGTGCGGCTGCTTGAGCGGCTGCCCGGCCTGCGTCGGTCCGATCGAGGAGGTCGGATTGACCGGCAAGCGGCTGGCGCTCGACCTGCTGAAGCGGGCGGGTGGACGGCGATGAGCTCGCTGCGCGAGAGGCTGCTGCGCCACAAGAAGCCTTCGGCGGGAAGCGGGGAGCTGAGCCCGGGGACGACCGCGGAGGGCGGGCAGGTTCTCGCCGCCCGCGACGGGGAGCGTGGGAGTCTGCGGAACGAGGCGGCAGGGGGAGCGGAGAGCGGGCGTGACGAAGCGGAGCGGGAGGCGAATCGTCCGCAGGCGGAGCCGGAGTCCGCGGAGACGCTGGCCTGGCGTGAGCTGGGAGCGGAGCTGCAGCCGGGCGAGTGGGGCGATTTTGTGATGCGGCGCGTCCACTTCGGGCTCGACCACGAGCATGGCCTACATGCGCTTGGCGAGCTGAGAGAGCGGGCCGAACGGCTGCAGCATCTGCTGGCGACGGGGAAGCGTCCCGGTACGAAAGGAAGACGCGGCGCTCAGCCGGCCGTACAGCCGCCGGACGATACCCCCGGCTCCGAATCGGCGGGTGTTGTCCCGAATGAGCCGGAGCAGCCGCCGTCTACGGCGGTCGAGCGGCTGCTGTTCATCGATACCGAGACCACGGGCCTCGGGCAGGGGGCAGGGAATGTGCCGTTTATGATCGGAATCGGGTATATGGAGGCGGATCGGTTTACCGTTGAGCAGATGCTCATACGCCATCCCGGCGAAGAAGCGTCCATGCTCGCTTATTTACAAACTAAAATTGCCGAGCGGCCGGTTCTGATTTCCTACAACGGCAAATCGTTCGACTGGCCGATCGTCCGCAACCGGTTCATCCTCAATCGAATTCCACTGCTGGCCGAACCGGAGGGACATCTCGATTTCCTGTATCCGTCCCGCAGCCTATGGAAGCGGACGCTGCCTTCGGTGCGTCTGGGGCAAGTGGAGACGTCCCGGCTCGGCGTATTCCGAAGCGACGATGTGCCCGGCTCGATGGCGCCCGTCCTGTATTTTAAATATTTGGCCGAGCGCAACCCCGAGGTGCTGTCCGGCGTGTTCCGGCATAACGAATGGGATGTGCTGACGCTGGCCGGGCTGGCTATTCATTTGGCCCGGCTGCTTGGGTACGAGTCGGATGGGGACGACGTGCAGGCGTTCGGACGGGAAGAATGGTTCCGCTATGGCAAGTGGCTGGAGAAGTGCGGAATATACGATGCGGCTATGGTGACGATGGAGGCGCTGGCACACGACTTGACGGAGCACGATACGGAGGCGGAGCCGGAGCGGGCCGAATTGGACAGCTGCGTGCTGCCGCTTGCTCAATATTTCAAGAAATACGGACGGTACGAAGAGGCGCTCGCGCTGTGGAACTTGTACATTCGTCGCATGGGAAGGGAGCGAACGGCTGCGCTCGAGCCTTTCATCGAGCTGTCGATGTACTACGAACACAAGGATAAACAGTTGGAGCTGGCGCTGCAGTACGCGCGTGAGGCGGAGGATGTGTTATGGCGACGCGACGCGTTGAAACGTAGCGTCGCGAAGGCAGGGCAGCGTCGGCGTTCGGCCGAGACGACGGACGAACCCTCTCCGGAAGCAGCCGATCTGATGAAACGGATCGAACGATTGGAACGGAAAGCGGCGAGCGCTTTATCCGGTGCCGCAAAGTCAGCAGCGTGCCGTCCCGAAGGCCAATCAGGCAAATCGCCTAAGAAACGAACGGGCACTGCACAGCTGGATTTGCTCTCGGACTTTTCTTAAGCGGATGTGAGCCCCGGGATGCGGTACATAAAACCGGTTCGACATGGAAATATAGAGGAAGACTATGTCGAGGGGGTGTCATTATGCCAGAGCTGCCCGAAATGGAAAATTACCGCCGCCTGCTGAGCGGATTGATCGTGAACCGTCTGATCACGGAAACGGAAGTGACGCGGGAGAAATCAATCAATATAGAGTCGCAACGGTTCGACCGGCTTCTTCGCGGACAATCGATCCGCCAGGTCGAGCGACGGGCGAAATATTTGCTGTTTACTTTGACGTCAGGAGAGACGTTAGTGCTGCATTTGATGCTCGGAGGCATTTTGTTCTACGGGACAGAAGCCGAGAAGCCGGAGCGTACCGTTCAAGTCCGCATCGGCTTCGGGGAGCGGTATTTGAATTTTATCGGGCTGCGGCTCGGCTACTTGCATGTCGTGGAAGCGGGACAGCTTCAGCCGCTGTTCGCCAAGCTCGGTCCGGAGCCGTTCGAGCCGTCGTTCACGGAGCCGGCGTTTACGGAACGGCTTGCCCGTCGTAAGGGAACGCTGAAAAGCAATCTTGTCGACCAGAGCGTGCTGGCGGGAATCGGCAATTGTTACAGCGACGAGATTTGTTTTGACGCCGGCTTGCGTCCTGCCCGTAAACCGGCGTCTTTGCAGCCGGTAGAATTCGAACGCTTATATCTGTCCATGCGGCGAGTGCTGGCGGAAGCGACGGAATTCGGCGGTTATATGGACATGCCGTTGTACCCCGGCGATCGTTTAACAGGCGGTTTCGATAGCAGGTGCCGCGTTTACGACCGTGAAGGGGAGCCTTGCTTGCGCTGCGGCGGTACGATCGTACGCGAGGATGCTTCCTCAAAGAAATCGTACTGCTGTCCGGCGTGCCAATCGTAGAAGGGCGGTGGTGAGGACATGAAATTCGGCTGTCATATCAGCATCCGACGCGGCTTCCTGGAAGCGGCCAAAACCGCCACCCTGTTAGGAGCCGACGCGTTTCAATATTTCCCGAAAAATCCGCGCAGCCTGACCGTCAAAGTGTTCCAGCGGCAGGATGCGGCCGCTTGTGCGTCCTACTGCCGGGAGCGCGGGATCCGGTCGATCGCCCATACGCCTTATCCTACCCATATTGCGGCGGATCCGGGCGAGCTCCGGCAAGCGACGATCGATTCGCTGCGCAACGATCTGGACATTGCGGACGCATGCGGCTCCGTTGGCATTGTCGTTCATTTTGGCAAATTCCGGGGAAAAGACCCGTTACAAGGCTACAAAAATATTATACAATGTGTGAATGAAGTGCTTTCGGGTTATGCCGGGCAAACGTTATTGCTGCTCGAGAATCAGGCCGGTGAAGGAACGATGATGGGGACGACGCTGGAGGAGCTTGTACAGGTACGCCGGCTTTGCGAGCGGCCGGAGCTGGTCGGCTTTTGCTTCGATACATGCCATGCGTTCGCTTCCGGACTGTGGCCATCTTCGCCGTCGGAGGGCTGGCGGCAGCTGGAGGAGCGGATGGAGCAAACCGGCTATTGGGCCGATCTGCAAGCGATTCATCTGAACGACTCGCTCTACCCGCGCGGCGGCTGTAAAGATCGGCATGCGCGGATCGGTCATGGAGAAATGGGCGAGGAGCGTTTTGCCGCGATGCTCGGCTCAAGCAAGCTGCGTGAGCGCCTGAATTTGCCGGTCGTGCTGGAAACCCCTGTTCCTCGCGGCGTTACGCATGAATCGGAAATTTGTTATATTAGGGAGATGGGTACACGGTGATCCACGTATATTTGGATGATTTCCGCGCGTGTCCGCCTGGTTTCGTATTGGCTCGCAATCTCGAAGAGTGTTTGCTGCTGCTGCAAGAATATGAGGTTGACGTGTTGTCGCTGGATTACGACCTCGGCTGGGGTTTCCCGAACGGGCTTGAAGTCGTCCGCGCCATGATATCCTTGCGCGCTTACCCGAAACGAATCTTCCTCCATACGTCCAGCGATGCCGGCAGGAAGCATATGTATGAAATGTTGTACCAACAGAAGCCCGACCATGTGGCGCTTGTGAACGGCCCGGTGCCGCCCGAGCTGCTCATGGAGCTGGCTCATCCCGCTAAAGAATAGGTTGTGTGTACTGATGTCAGACGTATTATCGATGGATCAAATCCATTTTATCCGCGACGACCGCCATATATTGGCCGGCGTTCATTTCAACATCCGAGCCGGAGAGCATTGGGTCGTGCTCGGCCGCAACGGTTCCGGCAAGACGACGCTGCTCGAGCTGATGAACGGATACCAGTTTCCGTCTCGGGGTACCGTACGCGTTCTAGGCCATACGTACGGACAGTGCGACGTGCGGGAGGTGCGCAAAAGCATCGGTTATATCAGCCAGTCGCTTTATGAGAAATTGAATCCCGCCGATCCGGTATGGGAAGTCGTCGCTACCGGGGAATTCGGATTTTTGCGATTTTACGAAACGATCCCGCAAGGCATTCGAGAGAAATCGCTGGATAAGCTGCACGAGGTGAATCTGCTGAAGCTGGCGGATCAGCCGCTCGGCAGCTTGTCCCAAGGGGAACGGAAGAAGGTCATGCTGGCGCGAGCGCTCATGACGAGTCCGTCGATTCTGATTATGGACGAGCCGTGTGCCGGACTGGATCTGTATGAACGCGAGCGGCTGCTGGAAAATATCAATGTACTTGGCGGTGAGCAGATGACCGTCATCTACGTGACTCACCACATGGAAGAAATTGTTCCGATGTTTACGCATGTGCTGCTGATTGAGGAAGGCCAAGTGATCGCTTCCGGCGCGAAGCGGGATGTGCTGACCGAAGATAACTTAATGAAGGCGTTCCAGGTGCCGATCCGGATCGAATGGTTCGGAGACCGTCCTTGGATCAAGGTGACGGGATGAGCGAAGCGATGTTGATCGGCACGTCCAATCGCGGTTATGCCCAGCAGGCGCAGGAAGAATTGCGGCGGCTGTTCTCGCCAGCCGCGGTTCGTTTCGCTTGGCTGGCGCCCGGAGAAACGTTCACGTTTACCGTGGAGCTGGAGCGGGAAGAGGCGGTACGTCGCGTGCTTGCGGCGGAGCCGGTATTTCTGCGGCATATGTGCCCGGTGGATGCGCAGACGTCCTGGAACGGAACGCTGGAAGAAGCCGCTGCGGCGCTAAAGTCGGCGATGGAAGCGTATCGCCCGTTCGTGCCGACGGGCTCGGCGATTGCGGTGCAAGCGCGCAAGCCGGAGACGGAGACGGGGCTTCCGTCGCCGTCAGCAATCAAGTCCATCATCGATCCGCTGCTCGAATCGCAGCTTTCGGCCGTGCCCGTCGTCCGGCAGGCGGATTGGATTTTGTCCGTATACATGACGGGGGAATCGTTGTTCACGGGCCTGTCGCGGCCTGCGCATAACTTGTCCGATTGGGCGGGCGGCGCTGTACGGTTCCGCAAGGAAGACGGTCAAGTGTCGAGGGCCAAATTCAAGCTGCTGGAAGCGGAGCTGGCGTTCGGGCTGGACTTCGGCCAATACAAGCATGCGCTTGACATTGGCGCCGCGCCAGGCGGCTGGACAAGCCTGCTGCTTGAACGGGGACTCGCCGTCACCGCCGTCGATCCGGCGAAGCTGGACGCATCGCTGGTGAAGCACCCGAAGCTGACCTATTTGGCCAAGAAAGCGGATGAAGTCGTTTTCGTCTCGGGCCAATTCGATTTGCTCGTTTGCGACATGAGCTGGAGCCATCGCCAAATGACGAAGCTTGTCCGGGAGCTGATGTATGCGCTGAAGCCCGGCGGCACGGCGATCATAACCGTGAAGCTGATGCATAAGAAGGCGTTTCAGACGATCCGTGAAGTCGTCGATGATTTCGCGGGCACGATGACGCTGCAGCAGGCTAAACAGCTTTTTCATAACCGGGATGAGTTGACCTTGTTCCTCATTCGTCAGTAGAAGGAGTAAAGGCGTATGACGTCGGAAGCGTATTGGGATGCGATCTTCGCTGGACATCAGGAGGAAAACCTCCGTTACGATTTATGGTTGGAGCCGTATGCGGAGATGCTGCAGCAGAGGAGTGGCCGTCCCATCCTCGATTTGGGCTGCGGCGCGGGCAACAATACGCTGTATGCGGCTGAGCGCGGTTGGCCGGTGATCGCCTGCGATCGATCCGGGGAAGCCTTGAAACGGGTAAACGAACGTCTGCCCGGTGTGCCGACGGTTCGCTTGGATTTGCGGGAACGGCTGCCGTTTGACGACGGAATCGCCTCGGCCGTGATCGCCGATCTTTGCTTGCATTATTTTTCATGGGCGGAAACGGTATGCATGGTCGACGACATTCGTCGCGTGCTTTCAGCGGACGGACTGCTGTTATGCCGGGTTAATTCCACGCGTGATCAGGAATACGGCGCCGGGCAGGGTACGGAAGTGGAGCCCCATTATTATGCGTGGGAAGGCCAATTGAAGCGGTTCTTCGACCGGGCACAGGTCGATCGTTTGTTCCGCGGCTGGACGCTTCTGAATGCCGAGGAGCAGGTCATGACCCGGTATGCAAAAGAGAAGCAGGTGTGGATGATCGCGGCGGCCAAGCGTTGACAGAAGGCGGCATGCCGTTACTAACATGCGGGAGGTTTGGGGACATGGAAACGCTGGTGCAAAGCTATGCGGAAGGTTACAATAAACTGGTGCAAGCTATCGAGGGAGTAACGGATGAAGAGCTGTTATTCAAGCCGGCCCCTGAGAAGTGGAGCATCAAAGAAGTTGTCATTCACGTATGCGATGCGGAGATGGTGGGGGTTGACCGCATGAAGCGGACGCTCTCGGAGCCGAATCCGCTGTTGTTCAAATTCGACCCGGATGCATGGGCTTCGCGAATGGATTACCAGTCTCTCGATATGCAGTTGTATTTGACGCTGTTTCAAGCGCTTCGCGCTTCTATGGTTTCCGTGCTCACAGCATTGAAGCCGGAAGATTGGGAGCGCACGGCCGTCCATAACGTGACCGGGAAGCACACGCTGGAGGACATCGTGCGCATGTTCGATCGCCACGTGGATACGCACATTCGCCAAATCGAGCGGAACAAGCAAGCTTATGCGGCCGTCGTTCGTTAGGCGATAATTGGCTTGCCATTTGCTGTTTTATGAGTATCGGATTGAGTTTGGAAGTTTTACAGAGTCCCGAGAAGCAAAAGCCTATGGTCGATGGCCATAGGTTATTTGTTTTGCAGCTTTGGTAACTAAGAGCTATTGAGATATATAGGGGAATAATGGTATGTTCAATGTAACGTTACCATGGAATACGCAACAGGTTATCGAATTGAAGAATTCCAATGCTCAATTGCTGAATATAAGAGTTTCTTAAAAGAACAGGCACTGGAGTTTCAAGAACTTAATATCTCACGAACGTTTTTACTTATTAACAAGATGAATGCGGATATAGTTGCTTACATGGCACTTGTTTCTGATTCTATCAGACTAAGTATTGATGAGAGAACAACCCATTTCCCAGAGAAAATTATGTTTCCCGATTTTCCGGCAATTAAAATTGGAAAACTTGCTGTAAGCAGTATCGACCAGCAGGAGTATAAGGGAATTGGGTCACTGATGATTGAACTTGCGAGAGGTATTGCTCAAGAGGTCAATGACTCTGTTGCTTGCAAATTTATTACTGTGGACGAAGATATAGAAAATGATGAGCACGTGACTGATTTTTATTATAAAAACAACTTTGTCTTGAATGAAGAAATCAATAAGGGCAAACGATGAACAATAAGTATGCGATTAAATATTTTCGACGACCCTCAGGCAGCAGTTCAAGAAGATACTGCGTAGTTACCTTGTGGCTTTTTGTCATAGCACTTGCCATTTCCAGTATTTATGATATAATACGAATTAATTCAATAAAAGAAGCAGCGGAAGCACCGTTGTCAGGGATATTACCCCGACAACGGTGTTTTTTGTGCTGCAAGAAAGGAGGGGACGGCCTAATGGCCAAAATGCAGCTCGTGCTGCTGGATGCCGACACCTATTTCGGCGGGATGCTTTCCGCTTATATCCGTTCTTCGGAGTTTGCCGAGCGGTTCAGCTTTCATTGGTTTACGTCTCGGGCAGAAGGGTTTCGATTCGTCGAGGAAACGCGACAACCGCAAATTGTGCTGGTGCACGAAGCATGGCTGCCGCTGCATGAAGCGCTGTTCGCGTTGAAGACGGGTTGCACTGTTATCGTCAGTGAGACGGAGCGTACCGGCGGGGTGCTGGAGTATCCGGTTCTGTTCAAGTACCAGCCGTTGAACCGCCTCCTGTCGTCGGTTGCTTCTCATTATAACGAGTACAGCTATCTGGAACCGCTTCGGGGCAGCAAACGTTCCGGCGTTATTACCGTTTATTCGGCGGTCGGAGGAAGCGGCAAGACGGTAACCGCGGTCCATCTGGCCGCGCAGCTCGCCGAACATGGGGAGCGCACGTTATGTCTTTCCTTGGAGCGTCTGCCGTCGCGGGGCTGGTACGAAACCGAGCCGATGGAGAGCGAAACGAGCGAGACTTTCTCCCGGCTGCTGTACTATGCCAAAACGCGGCCTGAGCAAATCCCGGCCAAGCTTGAGCAGTTAAAGCGAACGCACCCGACATGGAAATACGATTTCATTCCGCCCCTTACGCACCCGGCGGAATGGGACGACATCGAGGCTTGCGACATCAGGAGGCTGTTCGAAGGCATCGTGAAAGCCGGGATCTACGATCGGATCATCGTGGATGCCGATTCCTCGGACGGGCCGTTGACGACGGAGCTGCTCAAAGTGTCCGGTCTCGTGCTCTGGCCGTTGACGGATGACGTCATTCAACTGCAAAAGTCGAAGGATTGGTTCGAAAGCCGCCGCCTGCGTCATCAGCAGGAAGCAGAGGAGTTGCAGGCTAAAGTCCGGTTCGTCCTTAACCGGTTTACCGGCACCCAGGCCAATGATATGGCATCGTACTCGTTTAAGGTCAGCGCCCGGTTACCGTATGTGCCGGAATGGAAAAATGTCGCGCAAGCGGATCGCATGCTGTTGAGAGGATTTGCCGACGAGGCTGCGGCGCTTGTTCGAGGGGGCGGTTCGCCTTGACGGCGGAACAGAGCTGGATCGACCTGAAGCAGCAGCTGAAGCTGACCATTCAAGATCGGATCGACTACGGGTCCTCGCTTTCAGACGAGCAGCTGCTCGAGTTAATAGAAGCGGAAGTTTTCACCCGGTCGATGGAAAACTTTATTTCGGCCGGACGCAAGCATAAGCTGGTGCGGGACATCTTCGATTCGTTCCGCGGGCTCGACGTGATCCAGTCCCTGGTCGAAGACAAGGAAATTACGGAAATTATGATCAACTCTCATGAACGGATTTTTATCGAGAAGCACGGGCAAATGATACAGACAGATCTGGCTTTCGAAAGCCGGGAGAAGCTGGAGGATACGATTCAGGCGATCGTCGGCAAAGTGAACCGCATCGTCAACGAATCCAGTCCGGTTGTGGATGCGCGATTGACAGACGGCTCGCGTGTACATGTCGTGCTTCCGCCAATCGCACTGGACGGACCGACGATGACGATTCGAAAATTTCCCGCTCATCCGTTAAGCATGCGCGATTTGATCGCCATGCAAGCGATATCCGAGGAGGCGGCGCAATGGCTGATCCGTTTGGTCAAAGCCAAATACAATGTGTTCATCAGCGGCGGCACGGGTTCGGGCAAGACGACGTTCCTGAACGCCCTGGCCCAGCATATTCCGCCGGACGAGAGGGTCGTTACGATCGAGGATTCGGCAGAACTGCAGATCCGCGGCATACCGAATGTCGTACGGTTGGAGACACGCAACGCCAACACCGAGGGCAAGGGAGAAATCTCCATCCGCGAGCTGATTCGCGCTTCGCTGCGGATGCGTCCGAACCGGATCGTCGTCGGAGAGGTTCGCGGCGCCGAGGCGCTTGATATGCTGCAGGCAATGAACACCGGGCATGACGGAAGTTTGAGCACAGGTCATGCCAATTCGACGACGGATATGCTAAGCCGTTTGGAAACGATGGTTTTGAGCGGGGCGCAATTGCCACTCGATGTCGTTCGCAAACAGATGGCATCCGCGATTGACGTGATGGTCCATTTGCAGCGGCTCCGGGATCGTTCAAGAAGAGTAACCGAGATTAGCGAGGTAGCCGGAATCGTGCAGGGGGAGGTGGTATTGAATCCGTTGTACCGGTTTGAAGAGCAGGGCGATCAAAGGGAAGGTCCGATTATCGGCGGCCTGGTGCCGACCGGCAATGAGCAGCGGCAACTGGCCAAGCTGCACATGAGCGGCTTGCTGTAGCAAAGCTGCGGAAGGAGGCGTGATATGGATTCGATGAAGAAGGCGATTTCGTTCCGCCGTAAGCTGGAATTTATTAAACGGGGGCAGTTCGGCGAAGAAAGCAATCATGCAGTTGCGGATTATAACGAGATCCGTTTGTCGAGCCGCGAGTGGATGGGGACGGTACTGCTGGGAGCCGGATTGTCGGGCGGTGTGGCATGGATTTTTTATAGACATCCGTTTGCGGTGCTGGCGTTCGCTTGTGCCGGGTTCGCCTTCCCGGCCATTCGCCGGAAGCAGCTGTTGTTGAAACGCAAAGCGCAGTTAAAAATTCAATTCAAGCAGCTGTTGTCCGCCATCTCCTCATCGCTAAGCGCCGGGAGATCGGTGGAGAGCGCCATCCGCGAGTCATTGAACGATTTGAGACTGTTGTATCCCGATGCCTCGGCCCTGATTATCAGGGAGCTGGAAATGATGGTCCGGCGCATGGACAACGGAGAGAGCATCGAATCGGCATTTATCGGTTTCGCCCGGCGTGCGCACGTGGAGGAAATTTCCCAATTCGCCGATATATTTGTCATTTGCAAGCGGACAGGAGGCAACCTGGTGCAGGTCGTGCGCAGAACGACACTGCTCATTCAAGAGAAGCTCGATATTGATCAGGATTTGCAGGTGCTGCTGGCGCAAAAAAAGTTCGAGTCAAAAGTGCTGGCCGTCGCCCCTGTCGTTTTTGTCGCCGTGATGGCGTGGAGCGCTCCCGATTATATGCTGCCGCTTTACGAAGGAACGGGGCATTTGATTATGACAGGCTCCTTACTGCTGCTGTGGATTTGCCGACTGTGGATTCAAACCATTATGGACATAAAGGTGTGAGCGGCGTATGTCGTGGATGCTGGTTTTGCTGCTGCTGCAAGTCACGGCGGCCACTATGCTGGCGGTGTCGTCTCACCGGTCGTACGCTTCCTGGTTACTGGAGTTCCGCCGGCTGCTGCCGAAAGACCCGCTGTATTGGGCAGCGGCTTCTGCCCTGTGCGTGATCGACAGGCTGCAGCTTGCGGAAAGGCTGAGCGAACCGCTCCATCATGTTCATCAAGTGATGATCGGCTTGCATGGCGCCAAGTCTGCCTTAACGCATACGCGGTGGTTTGTCGCGGGATCGGTGCTGATCGGATGGGGCTGGGTGCTTCTCTTTACGCTGCTCGGGTCGCTGCTCGATGATAACGCCGAAATGCTCGTTTACGGGCTGTTGTTAGGTGTGGGAACACCGCTGGCGCTGTACAAGAGAGAGCAGGGAGCCCTGATCCGCAAGCGGCGTTCGATGCTGATCGAGCTGCCGGAGGTGTTGAATCAGCTGATGCTGCTCGTCGGAGCGGGAGAGACGGTGCAGCAGGCATTGATCCGGATCGCCGACAAAACCGGGGCATCGGCCGATCCGCTGCGCATGGAGCTTTCCGAGGCGGCGCGAGCGTTGAAAATGAATGGTTCTTTTACAAAATGCATGGAGGATTTCAGCAAACGGTGTTCTCTCCAGGAAACGACCTTGTTTACAACAACGCTGCTTTTGAACTACAGACGCGGCGGCGAGGAGATGCTCGTTTCGCTGCGCGAACTGTCCATGACGCTGTGGGATAAGCGGAAGGCGCTTGCCAAGACGCTTGGCGAAGAAGCGTCGTCCAAGCTTGTATTTCCGATGGTGCTTATCTTTTTTATCGTCATGGTTATCGTGGCCGTTCCAGCCTTGTTAATGACGGCCTAATCATCTTTACGAAGCGGGAGGAATGGGGAATGTTCGCATTTAGAGAGGCATGGAATCGGTTTTGGAAGGAGGAGGACGGGCTCGGGACGCTGGAGATTTTGCTCATCGTCGCGGTACTGCTGATTATAGCGATAGCTTTTCGCAAGTGGATCATGAAGTGGATGCAGCAATTGTTCAACAGCGCGGATTCCGAAATTAATACGGAAACGAGCAATTTGCGCGGGACAGGGAATCAATTGGGCCAGCCGCAAACGACCCCGTAACCGCTCATGGAGCGTCTGCTATTCCGTAAGGGCTTGGCGGCTCGGCTGAGGCGTCTGGTCTCCGCGAAGGAAGGACAATTTACGCTGGAGGCTGCATGGACGCTGCCGATTATCGTGCTGTTGACGTTCTCGCTCTTGTGGCTTGCGGTGATGATGTACCGCGAGTCCGGCTTATATTTCAACGCGGGCCGGTTGGCGGAACGAACGGCCTATGTCTGGGACAACAGCCGGAAGGACATGGTTACAGGAGCGGTCCGGCCTGAAGCCGGGGACGGGCTTTATTGGCGGTTGGCTGACGACAGCCTGTCGCAATGGTTTAATGTGGCGAACCCGATGAGCCCGGTTCGCGTAGCTTTACCGCAGTCTGCAGGAGAACGCGATACAGCGGAAGGGCCGGCCGGAAAATTGGCCCGAACGGCTGGCTTGCTGGATGTTTCCGTACGAGGCTCGTTGTCGTTTCAGCACTACGGTTTGTTCAGGGTCGTACGGGCGGCTTTGGAGAGGAACATCGAGGTGCCGGCAACGGCGAGCCGCTGGTTCAAGTCCACCGAGATCGAAGCGTTCGCTGCGTCATATGTCGTCGAGCCGGTCGAAACGATCCGCTTGACGGACCTTACGCGGACATTCATCTCGGAAATTCAAGGGCGTATCAAGCCGAAACAAGCATTGGCGGCCATGGTGCAGCCCGCCTCCGACGTCAAGCAGCCGGTGCCGGTTACGAGCCATGCGCAAGCGGCGGAGTATGTGCGGCTGTTGGTGAACGGGACGGAGACGATCGTTCAAGCGACTCCCGAATCCAAACGGACGATCGACGCGCTTGACGCATCCGGCGTCGCGCATCAAGCCTACTACACGTTCAATGAAAAAAATTTACGCGAGGTCCAAATGCCCAAAGATCTCGAGCTGTTAAAGAAAGGTGTGCAAGTAAAGGGCGTCGTCTGGCATTTTTTCAAAACCTCGAATCAGGATAAGATCAAGCTGTCGCAAGGCTTGAGGAAAGAGCTGGAGCGCAGCGGCATCGTCGTTGTGTTCCATGAATGAGGAGAATGGCGGGAGGTGAACGATTGTTCCGCTTCAAGCGATGGTGGCGAAGCGAAAAGGGCGGCGTTTCTATGTATCTCATGATGATTTTACTGCCGCTGCTTTTGTTCTTAGGTTTGTTGATTGACGTTTTACGCTGGAAAACGGCGGACCAGGAGGCGGAGCTGGCCGTGAAAGCCGGTGTCCGCTCCGTCATGTCCGCGTATTCCAAAAATTTGCAGGCTTATGGCTTGTACGCCATAGAAACGGGAACCGTCGATGCGAACGGCGAATTCGCCAAGACGGTGTCCGACAATTTGTCGGATTCTGCGGGAGCCGACCGATTCGTATGGATGCGTCAGGAGCTAGTGCCGGGAACGGCCAAAGTGACTCCAATATATCCGTTATCCAATCATCAAACGATGAGGCAGCAAATCTTAGAGGAAATGAAGTATCGCGCACCGCTTAACTTTGCGCTGGAAATTGTGGACAAATTTCAGAAAAACGGTGTTGCGGCCGCGATGGGAGACGCCTCCCGGTTCGGTGAACGCGCCTCTAAAGTGGAGGCTCTGATCGGGGAGCGCGACAAGAAGATGAACGAGGCATGGCAGGAGTTCGCCGCGATCAAGCAAAAATCGGCGGACATCACGCCGTTCTATCAAACGCAGCTGCGCGATTTGAACGAATTGAGCGCGCGTATCGGTGTTCATACGCTTGAAGATACGAGTTTGGCGCTTCAGCAGGCCAAGGCTCAGGCGACTGCCTTACAGAACCAGATCCGCAGCATTGACGGTTCAATCAATTCCTTGGCGCAGGCGGGCGCGGGCGCCGTTCAAGCGATCGCGCAGCTCGCCCAATCCCGCGCCGAGCTCGCCAGCCAGTATCAGATTGCGATGCAAACGGTAACCCAATACGAGGAGTTGATAGCCAATTTCGTGCGTTACGGCGAACTGCTGCTGGTCCTTCAAGGGAAAACCGCGCTGGATCAAGACGAGCTCCATACGAAACTCATCCGGTTCCAGCAAGCGTTCAAACAAACGGTACTAGCGAACGATGCGTTGAACGCCGAAATGGAGCAAATCAAGAACGGGGGAGGGGGCTCTTCCACAACGGCAAAAGCGGACGACGTGTTCGCCCGGGTGCAAGTGATCGGCAAACAGGAGATGGATCAATGGGAGGCCGATGCGGGCGGAGCCGTCGCTCAATTTTCCGGCTTTCATGCGCAAATGAACGACGGTATTTGGTTTACGCAGCAAAAATATGCGAACACGATCGCTGCGGTCGAAGGCTCGAAGCAAACGCTCGATACCGCGTGGACACGCATGTCCCCGGAGATGAATCGCAGAAGTCAAAGCCAGAAGAACATTCAAGACGCGAAGCGGGAGCAGCGGGCGAAAACGCAAGCCGTATTGGATCAAGTGAGACGCGGCATCGGCGCTTGCAGTCTCGTCTCCGGCGTCGACCCTTACGAATCGTTGTATCACTCGCTTCAGGGAAATCCGGCAACGCCGGGGGTAAAAGGCTATTTCCAGACGTTCATGGAGATGAATCGTCAGCAGGATAACCTTGCCTCCGTCCCGACGGCTCCTTTAGATAATCCGGATCAGGCGGGTTTGAGCGCGCTTAAACTGGCATCCGGACTCGAGAACGTCCTCTCGACGGTTCGGGACGAGTATTATATCGATGATTACGCCGTCAGCAAGTTCAGCTACCGGACGCTCGGAATGGAGAAAGATTCGTACGGCCGCATCCGTACATCCAAAGAGCTTTCGATGCCGGAGCAGCATCCGCTTGCCAACCAGGAGGTGGAGTATATGATCTATGGCGCCGCTTCTTGCGCAGGCAATTATTCGCTTGCTTATGCGGAGATGTTTGCGTTTCGTCTTGCGATTGGCGTTGCGGAGGCGCTGCTTGCCCCGGACGCCAACTCGCTGGCAGCCGGTTCACCGCTGCTGGTGCTGCTTGCGGCTGTTGCCGAAGGGGCCGTACAAGCGCAGCAGGATATGGCGCTTTTGATTCAAGGGAATTCGGTACCGGTTTCTAAAAAGCTTAGTTCGGCGATTGCTTTAAGCTATAAAGATTATTTGCGCATCTTTTTGCTGCTGCACAGTAAGGAAGCGGCGCTCTTGTCCCGTATTCAGGCTCTGGTGTATGTAAATACGGGTGTCGATTTAACCCAAACCGCGACCTACCTGTCCGGCAGCGCTTCGACTGCGTTTTCGTTCTGGTTTATGCGCGGTGTGACGCGTCTATTGGGAAATAACGGCTTTGCCGCATGCGGGGCGGATAAAGCGAGATGCAGCTTGTCCAAGACGGCCGATTTGCGCTACTAGGGCAAGTTATTTCGGGGTCCGATTGGAGGTGAACAGCATGCGGTGGGTGAAAGATCGTGAGGGCGGAATTGTCTTGGAAGCGGCGTTGGTGCTGCCGCTGTTCTTCTCGCTGCTTCTGCTGCTCGTATCGTTTATCCGTCTGTCTCTATGCGAAATGGCGCTTCAATCCACGGTTTCCGAAACGGCAAAAGTAATCGCCTCGAATATGTATCCGGTCGAGCTGTTGTACAACGAGGCGAAGCAGCAATGGGCCGCGAGTGCGCCCGGCGTTTGGCTCGATCAGGTGGTGACGCAGGCTAACGCCGCAAGGCAGCAGGTAGTGGACGCGGAATCGTTCACCGATAATTACAGCCGCTTCATCCCGGAGCCGATTGTGCGCCTGATGGCTTGGGAGAAATCGTATCGGGAACAGCTGGAGGCGAAGGGCGGCGAGTCGACGCAGGAGCTGAAAACGAGCATTCGCCGTCATGCGGCGGAAGCGGCGACGCCGATAATCGCCTCGTTTGCGGAAACCGGCATCTTACAACCGGAAAAGCTGAAAGTGACGGATTTACAGCTGCCGGATTTCAACGCGGGGACATCGGCATACGTCACGGTTGAAGCGCAGTACAGCTATACATTTTTGCTGCCGTTTTTCAAAAAAACGGTTGTGCTGCGCAAAAAAGCGACGGAACGCGCCTGGATCGGAGGATGAACATGTGGGCTTGGTGGATGGTTGGAATGATGCTTGCGCTTGCTTTTGCAACGGATATTCGTAAACAAATCATACCGAATTGGTTAACGGCAGCGGGGATTGGCGCCGGTTTGCTCGGGCATGGAATGGCTCAAGGCGGGTACGGGCTTGCTTTCTCGGCGGCGGGGCTGGCATGCGGATTTATACCGATGCTGCTGCTATATGCGGTGGGCGGCGTAGGGGCCGGAGATGTCAAGCTGTTTGGTGCGTTAGGGGCCATGACGGGCGCTGTTTTTACACTGTATGCGATGGTCGCCTCATTATTTTTCGCCGGTTTGATTGCCTTGATCGTCTTTATTTGCCGGCATGATCGCATGGTTCGGTTAAAAGAGACGTTTGCGATCGTATTTCAGCTCTGGATTTTACGCGACTTATCGGGATTCACGAGCAGTCACCGCGAGGACGGCAAGCTTCGCTTTCCTTTCATGTGGGCGGTGCTGCCCGGGACGGTTTACTCGTTTATTTATGGGGGGGACGGATTGTTTTGAGCCAGGCGCAGGAAAAGATGAAGATCGGATCGGAATAAAGGGGGGATGAACTTGACACAATCGATCTACGGGCTTCAGGTCGATTACAAGAAACAACAGGGTCACTTTATGACATTAACGGCCCCTGAGGGTCTGAAGCAGGAAGAACTGTCCGAGTTTCAATTGCGGATGGTGTCAGCGAATCGGATACCGAAGCTGCTTGAGCTGCAAGTGGAAGCAAAGGACGCCAGGCTGACTTTGTTTTACAATATTACAGGCAAACGTATGTTAACGCAGGGGCTTAGAATCGAGCCGCTTTCTTTGAAGCAATACTACGGGCTGCTGCTGCAAATCGTTGAAGTGCTCGACGACAGCAGCGTGTATATGCTGCAGCCTGGACGTTACTTGCTTAAAGAGGATTTTATTTTTTACGGGTTCGGGCTTGATGATCTGTATTTGACTTATGTGCCTAAAGAACATTTGGACGGGAAGGCGTCGGTTTCCACAGATTTGCAGCATTTGGCCTCCCGCTGGATCCATCGGGTCGTAGAACTGCAGGGTAACGGCTTTCAGGAGGTGATGCGTTACTTGCAGGAAGAAACGTTCAACCTCCCGGAGCTGAAGCGGTTACTGCTGCGGCAGCTGGAGCGTTCGCCGGGTTCGGCAGCGGCAGCAGGTCCATCCGCCGTCATTCAGGAAATGATGGAGGCGGGAGCCTCGTCTGCTGTTCGCCCTGACTTGGTTCCGCCTGCACCTCCCCTGTTCAAGGAGACGCCCTGGGAGGACGAGGCTGTGATACCGGTACCCGATAAATCGGAAAAGCAACCCTTTGAACCGCTTAAGAAGCGGCTGTTTCTCCTGCTGGGAGCTGTGCTCGTGCTTTGCTTCGTTTGGAAGCTGTATGCGGAAAATCCGAACGAGCAGAAGCTTTACTTGAGCGCGGGAAGTACGGTTTTCTTGGGAGCTGCTTTACTATGGGGTTATCGGAGAATGGGACGGGAACGCGGGTATGAACGACCCGGCTCCATCGAACTAGGCAGCGCTGGCGTATTGGCGCCGAAAGCAGAGGAGGAGGCAGCCAGGCACGCATTTTTGAGCCGTGCCGGACTGGTGGAAGAATTGTATACGCCGGTGGACGATCGATCGACGCTTGCCGAACCGGACGGTTATGCGGTCCGGGCGCAAGCATGGGATAAAGCTGGCGATAACCCGATCTGGTCGTCCGCATGGAATAAGAATGAAGCCGGAGATTATGCGCTCCAGTCGTCGTCCGCAAGGAACGAGGCTGGTCACGTTGCGGCAGGTCCATCTCTGTGGCAGCATTCTTCCGTCCATTCGGAATTAAGCGGTCGAACGACGCTGCTGCTTCCATCGGATGCCACCGTCCTGCTTGGCCCGCCGCACGCAGGCATTCATGTGAAAATGCCGTATTTGGAAGTATCGCGAAGCGGGAGCGGGGGGAGCCTGGAGCGAATCGATCTGAGCAAGCCCAGCTTCGTGATCGGACGCCAAGGGGCGGAGGCCGACTGGGTGATCGAGGAGGCAGGCGTATCCCGGCTGCACGCCGAGTTTGTGAAAGAGCCGGACGGATACGCGGTTAAAGATCTTGGATCGCGCAACGGAACATGGCTGAACGGCGAGTTGTTGGTTCCTTATCAGACGCATCCTCTTCGTGAAGGCGATATCGTAAAAATTATATCGACCGAAATCATCTATAAAATTTGAAGATCATCGCAGCTCAATCGCCCAAATAAACCATGGCTTCAATCTCAATCAGTGCGTCGGGGTGAGAGAGTCTGCTCACTTCAACCAGTGTGCTGGCAGGCTTGTCATTGCCGAAATAACGCTCGCGAACAGAGGCGATTTCAGAACGGCGTTGGATGTCTGTCAAAAAGATAGTCAGTTTGACGACATCGGAGAAAAGGACTTCCGCTTCGTCTAAAACCGACTTGATGTTTTGAAATACTTGCTCGGCCTGGATTTCGGCATTCCCCAAGCCGACAAGGCGACCAAGCTGATCGGTAGGCAGCATCCCGGATACGATCATCATGTTACCGAAGATCACGGCGTCGCTATAAAGCACGCCCGTTTTCCGGGAGTTTTTCTGAATGCGTCGGATTTTACTCATGCACAATTTATCTCCTTTTCAATTAACAATCACCGGGAGTATTCATCCGGCGTGATGTAACGATACTTCAAGTAAAAGGCTAAACTTCACTTTTTTCAATTGCGATGTTCCTTTATATGAAACAGTTAAGTGTCAGATGAAGTCGTCAAATGGACTCAAAAATTGTGGAATTTGCCATGTTGCAAGGGTGACCGGCGAACTTTTACCCCATTTTCAGGTGCATCCGCTCGGCTAAGATGATATAGTAAACATCATAACGACCGAAATCACCTATAAATTGGAGACTTGAGCCGTGAAAAAAACGATTGCCGTACACTGGCACTATGGCGCCGCCACCCATAGCGGTTGGCACCGTGCGACGAACGACGACCGCTCTTTGATACGCATTGGACTGACCGCTGGCGGAACGCCTTATGCCGTGGCGGCGCTTGCCGACGGTATGGGCGGGCTTGGGGCCGGCGGGGCGGCCGGGGACGCCGCGATGGAGGGACTTCGCACATGGCTGGAGGAGCGGCTGTCGAAGCTGCTCGATCGCAAGGACCGGTGGAGCGCGTTCGAGCGTGAAGCCGTCCGGCAATTCCAAACGATTCACGGCCAAATCGTGGAACAAAGTCATAAGCAGGGGGAGCGTCAAGGAACGACGCTTACGCTGCTTCTTTTGATCGGCGCCGTTTATTTGATCGTTCATATCGGCGACTGCCGCGTGTACAAATTTAGTCCGGGCCAAGACTTGAAGCGGCTCACCCGCGATCATACTTGGGTAAACGGACAAGTGCGGCGGGGGCTGATGTCGAATGAGACGGCACGTAAACACCCGAAGCGGAACGTTCTGCTCTCGTTTCTCGGAATGAACGGCAATCCGCGCGTCGAGGTGCAAAGCGGGCTTTACACGCCGGGGACGCTGTTCTTGCTGTCCAGCGACGGATTTCACGGATCGTTCCCGGAAACGGAAATTCGCGTCATGCTGACGGCAGCCCGGGACCGCGGGGAGGGCGCGCAGGCGATCTGCGACGAGCTGCTTTCCCGGACGCTGGAGCACCGGGCTACGGACAATATCAGTATTCTCGTGTTGAAGGCGATGGACCGGCATGCGGGCGACGACCCGATCTTGATCGGGTTAAAGCTTTTCTTGCACCGGCTGCGTCGTTTGCGGCTGTCATCCTATTTTCTTCCGTAAACGACAGCTTGGAAGCGAATCGATCTAGCTTCCTCCTTACAGGTAATGATATAATGAGTTGTCCATCAAGGTTTGGAACTTCGATGAATGGTCGGCTGTGCAAGCCGGTAAATAAGCAGAATGATACATATAATGCGTAGCAACAAAAGGAGAACGTGAGATGCTGACACACGTAGTTATGTTCAAATTGAAGGACCGCAGCCCGGAAGCCGTCCAAGCGACGGCTGGGGTGCTGAAAAATATGGAAGGCAAAATCGAGGTGCTGCGTTCGATCGAAGTAGGGATTGACGTCCTTCGTTCGGACCGCTCTTACGACATCGTGCTGATCACGAAGTTCGATTCCAAGGACGATTTGAGTGTGTACGATAACCACCCGCTGCATGTCGAAGTGAAAGCGTACCTCAAGCAGGCGGTTGACGGAACGAGCGTGTGCGTCGATTTCGAGAGTTAAGAAAAGCCCTACCACAAGGCGGGCTTCATGACCATCAAACCGAGCATAACGAACAAGACGAACATATACAAATAAAGGGCCCGGCTTAATTTGCGGACGAGAACCCCACGCTCGTGATCCGGCTGACGCAGCTTGCGGAGTGTCGGTGAGAAGGCGCGAGCCATAAAGAAGAGTGAAGCGAACAGCACGACGAACGTGCCGAATATCCACGGGGTCGTCCATGGCAGCCCGCTGAGCCACATGAGCAGCAAGCCGGAGAAGACCAGCACATGACCGGTATGTTTGGAAAGTCGCACGACGAATTGAAATGAATCCAGATAAGTATGCAGGACGGCGCCTTCGGCGCTTTGCAGCTTGCGAAGCATCGGCAAGAGGACGAAGAACGGACCGATGGATACCATCGCGCTGATCACGTGAATATAAACGAGCCAAGCGTACATGAGCGGCAAACAACCTCCAAGCAGGGGGATGGGTGAACAAACAAGAACAAGTGTAGCGAGATCGGCCGGTCGCCGGCTTGAGGAAGTCCTCAAGCGGGCAAACGGCGCCGCGCTGCACTGTTTTCATTTCAACAGGAGCTTTTCTTACAAGGCGCGAAACTCGTGAACCCACATTTTCATTTGCGGCATCCACGGCATCCCGGCATGCAAAGACATGATGTACGTCTTATAGGCCTCTACACTCGGGTAACCTTCCGTTTGCACGTTCTCGTCGGTCAATTCGCCGATCGATTGCTGGTAGACGCGTGTGACCTCATATCGATGCCCGCGCAGCTCCATAATTTCACCCGGGTCGGCGTACCGTCCGTTGCGGCGGGTAGTTGTTTTTTGGCCGCTCAATACTTTCTCAATGTCGGCTTCCACCGTAATCATCCGGTCGATTGAACAGGTTTTCGGCGGCAATGCTTCGGTTGTCATTTTGTTTCCTCCTTGAGGGTTCGTCTGCAGTTATGCAATTCCATCCAAAAGCTTACACGAAAACGAAATTCGAATCAAATGAAGGAGCGTGACGTGAACTTGAACATGAACGAGTCATATATGCTGCAGCTGCTCCGAACGCTGCTCGAAACCCCCAGTCCGAGCGGCTTTTGCGCGGATATCATGCGCCTGTTGATGCAGGAAGCCGCGGGGCTCGGTTATACGATGCAGCTGACGCCCAAGGGCAACGGCATCCT
Organism: Paenibacillus sp. JCM 9796; assembly: GCF_055379675.1. Classification (NCBI taxonomy): domain Bacteria; kingdom Bacillati; phylum Bacillota; class Bacilli; order Caryophanales; family Paenibacillaceae; genus Paenibacillus; species Paenibacillus sp. JCM 9796. The sequence goes on along the minus strand of NZ_AP043723.1, from coordinate 61,460 downwards.
GACGGTAGAAGGGCGCGAGCCCGGCCGGACGATCGGCTTATCCGCACATGTCGATACGCTGGGCGCTATGGTGCGTTCGATCAAATCGAACGGAGCCTTGAGATTCACGCTGATCGGCGGCTACATGCTCGGCTCCGTGGAGAACGAGTATTGCCTCGTCCACACGCGTGACGGACGAACCTACACGGGGACGATTATGACCAACAAGCCGTCGGTCCACGTGTTCGCCGACGCCCGCGAGCTGAAACGCGAAGAGGCGGTCATGGAAGTGAGGCTCGACGAGCCGGTCGCATCGGAGCAGGATGTGAAGGCGCTTGGGATCGGGACAGGCGACTTTATTTCGTTCGATCCGCGCGCGCAATTTTTGCAGAACGGGTATATCAAGTCCCGCCACCTTGATGATAAAGCGGGCGTCGCGGCCTTGTTCGGACTGCTGGAATGGCTGAAAAGGGAGAACGTTCAGCCGGCCTGCACGCTTCAGCTGCTGATTAGCACGTATGAAGAAGTCGGGCACGGCGCCGCATGGATTCCCTCCGACATTACCGAATTGCTCGCCGTCGATATGGGGGCAATGGGTGACGATCTGCGCTGCACCGAGCTGGACGTCTCGATTTGCGCCAAAGACTCGTCGGGGCCTTACGATTACGCGATGACGTCGCAATTGATCCAGCTGGCTAAACGCGAAGGCTTGTCCTATGCGGTCGACATTTACCCGCAGTACGGATCCGACGCCTCGGCCGCCCTGCGCGGAGGCAGCAACATTCGCGCCGCGCTGATCGGTCCTGGTGTACACGCTTCGCATGCGATGGAACGGACGCACCGGCAAGGCATCGCTCATACCGCGGCGCTGCTCGCCGCTTACGTGACGGACCCGGCGCCCTTGTACGAGGCGTAACAGCCTTGCCCGTAAGCAGCCGCTTGAAGAGAGGAAGATGCGATCATGAATATCGTGACGGTTGAAGATTTATATAAAAGCTACGGTGAAAAAGTGCTGTTCGACGGCATTTCGTTTCAAATCAATGAGAAGGAGCGGATCGGCCTCGTCGGCGTGAACGGGACGGGCAAATCGACGCTGCTTCGGGTGATGGCCGGTCTTGAAACGACGGAGCGCGGCAAGCTGACGCACGCCAATCATTTTCACGTCGAATATTTGCCGCAGCAGCCCGAGTTCGACATGGAGTCGACGGTGCTCGAACAGGTGTTCCACGGCGATACGCCGATTATGAAGGCACTCCGCGAGTACGAATGGGCGCTCGCCGAACTCCAGCTCGCGCCGGAGGATGAGAAGCGGCAGGCGAAGCTGTTCGCCGCGCAAAGCCGGATGGACGCCAGCGGCGCCTGGGATGCGCAGACGACGGCAAAAACGGTGCTCTCCAAGCTCGGCATCCGCGACTTCGCGCAGAAGGTCGGCACCCTGTCCGGCGGCCAGCGCAAACGCGTCGCGATGGCGCGCGTGCTCATCCAGCCTGCCGACCTGCTGATTCTGGACGAGCCTACCAACCACATAGACCACGAGACGGTCGAATGGCTGGAGGGTTTCCTCGCCGGGTGGAAAGGCGCGCTGCTGCTTGTTACGCACGACCGGTACTTCTTGGACCGGGTGACGAATCGCATGTTCGAGCTGGATCGCGGCAAGCTGTACAGCTACGATGGGAACTATGCTTCGTTTCTGGAGAAAAAAGCGGAACGCCTCGAACGGGAAGCCTCCATGGAAGACAAGCGGCAGAACCTGCTGCGGCGCGAGCTGGCCTGGCTGCGAAGAGGCGCAAAAGCGCGGACGACGAAGCAGAAGGCGCGCGTGGACCGCGTCGTCGAGCTGCGCGACCGCAAGGTCGACGGTCCGTCCGGGAGCCTCGATATGTCACTGGGCGCAAGCCGTCTAGGGAAAAAGATTATGGAGCTTGAGGATGTCTCAAAAGCTTACGACACGCGCCGCATCGTCGACTCATTCAGCTACATCGTGCTGCCCGAAGACCGCATCGGCATCATCGGTCCGAACGGCACCGGCAAATCGACGTTCCTCAACATGCTGGCCGGACGGATTCAGCCGGACAGCGGCGAAATCGCCGTCGGACCGACGGTTAAGCTTGCCTACTATACGCAGGAGAGCGTCGAGATGGACGAGAAGATGCGGGCGATCGAGTACATCAAGGAAGCGGCCGAAGTGATCCGCACGACCAGCGGCGAAGCCATTACCGCTTCACAGATGCTGGAGCGGTTCCTGTTCACCTCGGCTCAACAGTGGACGCCGATCGGCAAGCTGTCGGGCGGCGAGCGCAGAAGGCTGTATTTGCTGCGGACGCTGATGGGCGAACCGAACGTGCTGCTACTCGACGAACCGACGAACGATCTCGACATTCAGACGTTGACGATTCTCGAAGAGTATTTGGAAGACTTCCCGGGTGTCGTCATCACCGTCTCCCATGACCGTTATTTCCTGGACCGGACGGCGGACCATTTGTTCGTTTTCGAAGGGGACGGGAAGGTGCGCAAGTTTTACGGCAACTACAGCGAATATTTGGAGCAGACGAAGCAGGAGCGGCAGCAGGAGAGCGATACGGCTCGTACCGGGAAGGCGGATGCACCGAAGAGTGCGCAAGGCCAGGCATCGACGGCAGGCGACCGCCGGGAGGCGAACCAGAACCGTCCGAGAAAGCTTTCTTTTAAAGAACAGAAAGAGTGGGACGAAATCGAAGGCAAAATCGCCGATATGGAAGAAAAGCTCGCGGAAGTGAAGCGGGGCATCGAGAGAGCCGGGAGCGACTACGGCAAAGTGCAGGAGCTTTACCGCGAGGAGCAGGAGCTTACCGAGAAGCTGGAGCAGGCGATGGAGCGCTGGTCGGAGCTGTCGGAGCTGGTCGAGAGCATCTCCCAACAGAAATAAAGGCGCGCTGTATAATCTTTTTGGGAAACAAGCTCTAGTTATGCTATAATATACGTTTGGAAGCTATTTGTTTTATCGTTTAGTTTTAGTCCATGGGAAAGTAGGTCATCGATTCATGATTACGGTAACTAACGTCACGTTAAGATACGGCAAACGCGCGTTATTCGAAGACGTCAACATCAAATTTACTCCGGGCAACTGTTACGGGTTGATCGGCGCGAACGGAGCGGGCAAATCGACGTTCCTGAAAATTTTATCCGGCGAGCTGGAACCGAACAAGGGCGAAGTGAGTATTACGCCGGGCGAGCGCATGGCCGTATTGAAGCAGAACCATTTTGAATACGACGAAATCGACGTGTTGAAAACGGTCATTAAAGGCCACGCCCGACTGTTTCAAATTATGGAGGAAAAGGATGCGCTTTACGCAAAGCCCGATTTCTCCGAAGATGACGGCATGAAAGCGGCGGAGCTTGAGGGAGAATTCCAAGAGCTGGACGGCTGGCAGGCGGAGTCCGATGCGGCGGAGCTGCTGATCGGTCTTGGCATCCCGAAAGATTTGCACGATATCAAAATGAAAGAACTTGACGGCAGCCAGAAGGTGCGCGTCCTGCTGGCGCAAGCGTTATTCGGCAATCCGAACATTCTGCTGCTCGACGAGCCGACGAACCATTTGGACATCGAATCGGTCCGCTGGCTGGAGAACTTCTTGTCCCGCTACGAAGGCACCGTCATCGTAGTCTCCCATGACCGTCACTTCCTGAACCAGGTATGTACGCATATCGCAGACATCGACTTCAGCAAAATCCAGCTGTACGTCGGCAACTACGACTTCTGGTACGAGTCCAGCCAACTGGCGCTCAAGCTCGTGCGGGAGCAAAACAAGAAAACCGAAGAGAAGCGCAAGGAGCTCGAGGAGTTTATTCGCCGATTCAGCGCCAATGCGTCCAAGTCCAAGCAGGCGACGTCCCGGAAGAAAACGCTCGAGAAGCTTCAGCTTGAGGACATCAAGCCGTCGACGCGCAAATATCCGTTCATTAAATTTACGCCGGAACGCGAAGCGGGCAAACAACTGCTGCAGGTTGACCGGATCAACAAAACGATCGACGGCCAGCTTGTGCTGAACAATGTCTCTTTCACCGTGAACAAAGGGGATAAAATCGCCCTTGTCGGCCCGAACGGGATCGCCAAAACGACGCTGTTCCAAATCCTGATGGGCGAAATCGAAGCCGATTCCGGTGAGTACAGCTGGGGCGTAACGACAACGCAAGCCTATTTCCCTAAAGACAACTCGGCTTATTTCCAGTCCGATATGAATTTGGTCGATTGGCTGCGTCAATATTCGAAGGATCAAGACGAGTCGTACCTCCGCGGGTTCCTGGGTCGGATGCTGTTCTCCGGCGAAGAAGCGCTGAAGAAGGCGAGCGTACTGTCCGGAGGCGAGAAAGTGCGCTGCATGCTGTCCAAAATGATGATGAGCGGTGCGAACGTACTGCTGCTCGACGAGCCGACGAACCACTTGGATCTTGAATCCATCACGGCGCTGAACAACGGCTTGATCGATTTCGACGGCACGATGCTGTTCGTTTCGCATGACCATCAGTTCGTGCAAACGATCGCCAACCGCATCATCGAGATTACGCCGGCCGGAATTATCGACAAGGTCATTACGTACGACGAGTTTCTGGAGAACGACGATATTAAGCGTCAGCGCGAGCTTGCCTACGCTTAATACAGGTCTGACGCCAGCGCGTTTGCTTCCGTCGCGCGCGACAAAAGAAAAGGATGAGCGGCAGCCCTTCCGGGCAGCCCTCATCCTTCTTTAACACCTATGGCCGATTAGCTTCCGCCGGTACGACGGCGTTGATTGTTCGGTTTCTTATTGTTCTGGCTGCGCATGACCGCGTCGCTGCCAGCCCGCTGCTGCGGATTGTTCTTCGCGTCAAGCTGAGCTTGTTTCTTCTGTGCAAGCTTGTTCTTGATCGCATCCGCCAAGCTCACCTTGCGCGGTTCTTCCGAGTTATTCATTTCCGACATTTGTATACACCTGCCTGTAGATCAATATAGTACCATCATACCGGATTTGTCCACCCGGAAGCAACATTCAAAAATAAAGCCGAGAAGGGGGCGTTGAGATGGGATTGCCCGACTGGTCGGAGAAGGAGCTGAAGGCCCTGAGTCTCCCGCCCGTTACGCCTGCGGACCGAGCGGACGAACCGACGCGTTATGTGCTGTTCCATACGCCGCTATGCGGCACATGTCAAGCGGGCCGGCGAATGCTGGAGGTCGTGGCCTCCATGGATCCGGGTCTGACAATCGGACAGACGAACATCAACTTGTGCCGGGAGCTGCCTTATGACTGGCAGATCGAAAGCGTACCTTGCCTGGTCAAACTGGAGCGCGGTGTTCCGACCGGCAAGCGGTACAGAATGGAAGGGGTCGCCGAGCTCTACGCCTGGATGAGAACAACGTAACAACGTAATCCAGCCGAAACCTGAATGAAGGAAGGGAGAATTCATATGCAATCGGATACATGTCAACCGGGTCAAATTGTTACGGCGTCATACAAAACGGGAGAGTACATCGGCGAAGTCATCGAGCTGATGTCAACCGGTAAAGCGGCTGTGCGCATTCTTGCCGTAGTGAAACATCCGGCCCAAGGCGATTTGCACAATCCGATGAACCCGGACGTGCCGTTCTTTCATGAACGCCGCGCGCTGGCCTACCAGGAGATCGCCTTAATGCCGCCGCAAACGATCGCCGCTTATCACGGTTCGATTCCGGATTACAAACAATCGCTGCTGCAGGCCCTCGATCGGGAGATCGCCAGCTTCGACCGGCTCCGCCGCTTTGCAGAGCGCTCGCTCAGCGAGCTGGAGAAGCTGAAGCAGGACTATCTCTAAGAGACGGAAGTGATTGACCATGCTGTTCGTACTCATCGGTCTATGGACAGTCGGGCTGCTCTTGCTCGTAACCGATCCGAAGCGGCTGACGACCCGATGGATCAGCAGCATTGCCTTTACCGGCGGGTCCGGGGGCTTGTCCGCGGTCATTGCCGATCAGGTGGTTCCGTACTTGCTCGAGCGACAATGGCTTACCGAGCCGGTCGCTCAACTGCTTGCGAACGCTGAGCTCATTGCGTCCCGAATTTGTTACTATGGACTGCCGTACACGTTCCTGATGTTCGCCATCGTTTATCACCCGAATTATCCGCTGTGGACTTGGCGTAAATGGTTGCCGTGGGCACTGCTTCTGCCGCTTGCCGGAACGTTCCTGTTCGAACCGAAGCCGAACGATCCGATTCCTTACGGTTATGTTACGTTCTGGGCGACGCCTTATATCCTTACCGGCATCGGCCTGCTGCTGACGGCGGCCTACCGCGAGCGCAACTCGTTCTTGCGCCGCAGCCGGTTTCTGGTTGCGGCGGCGGCGGCGCCGACGTTATTTTTTGCTCTATTCACATTATATTTATTTCCGACGTTTCTCGGCATTTATGAGCTGTGGCGGTATAACGCCTGGGTTATCGCCTTTACGATTGCGGTCATTATAGGCTCCAGCTTTCGGTACGGTTTTATGGGGCTGCAAATTTCGATCCAAAACCAGAAGCTCGATTATACGCTGCGGGCGATTACATCGGGAACGTCGATCCTGAACCATGCGATCAAGAACGACGTAGGGAAAATCCGGTTGTTTGGCGAAAAAATCAAATCCGATGCCGCAACAGGCAGTCCCGATCCGGTCGAGCTCGTGCGGGACTTGGAAGTGATTATGAACGCTTCCCAGCACATTTACGATATGATGTACCGGATTCAAGGCCAAACGCAGGAGGTCGTTCTGCAGAAGGAACGCATCGTTCCTGCCGATGTCATGCAAGAATGCCTGCGCATGCTGGCTCCGGAGTTAAGCGGCTTCGAGGTTCGCGAGGAGTATGCGTACAGGGGAGCCATGGAAGCTGACCGCGCGCAGCTCGTCGAAGTATGGACGAACGTGCTGACGAATGCGATGGAAGCGATGCCGCAAGGCGGCGTGTTAATCGTGCGTATGACGGAGACGAAACGGAAAATCGTGGTGGAAATCAAGGACAACGGAATCGGGATGGAAAAGCATCAGCTGAAACGGGTGTTCGATCCTTTTTACTCGACGAAGAGCGGGAAAAAGATGAATTTCGGACTAGGGCTGTCTTACTGCTATGCCATCGTGCATAAGCATAAGGGCACCATGAACGTGCACAGCAAGCCGGGGCTGGGCACGAGCGTATTCATGCAGTTCCCGAAGCCGAAGCAGCAGCATGATAATTCTGTTGAAGGAAAGGGTTGATCTGAGATGGAGACGAACGTCATCCGGGTTGCCATCGTGGAGGATGACCCCGATTGGCTGGTCGGCTTGAAAAGCTACTTGAACAAGGAAGCGGACATCGAGGTCGTCGGAACGGCTTCCAGCGGCGCCGATGCTGTGGAACTGCTCGAACGGACGGAAGCGGACGTCGTGCTGCTGGACATTATGATGTCCGACAGCCCGGAAGGGCTATGGGCGGCGGCCGAGATTGTGAAGTGCAGCGGCGCGCGGGTGATCATGTTGTCCTCGATGGAGGAAAAGGACATGATCTTCGAGGCTTTTAGAGCGGGAGCGGTCGATTATATGGTGAAATCGGATTTCGCTGAAATTCCGAAAGCGGTGCGCAGCGCCTATGCGAACCGCAGCGCCATCCATCCGAGCGTAGCGGCGCAAATGCGTGAGGAATTCCGGCGCTTGAAGCAGCTCGAACAGGATGTGCGGGCCAAGGAACTGCGCGAGCTGCTGACGCCAACGGAAATTCAAGTGCTCGATTTAATCGAGAAAGGGCACACGCAGACGCAAATCGCCGACAAGTTCGTCGTCTCGATCCGGACGGTGAAAGTGCATGTAGGCAACATTTTGAAGAAGCTTGGCGGAAAAAGCAGCAAAGAAGCGGCGCAAAAAGCAAAGGATATGGGCATTCTGTAAGAAGCACCATTACATCTTGAATGGGAGGAAATTTGCGATGTCTGCCAATGATCGGATTCAAATCGGCATCATCGGCGCCGGTGGTATCGGCAATGAGCATATGAAAGGCTTCCAGGCGACGCCGGGCGCCGTCGTCACGGCTGTGACGGACGTATACCAGCCGCTCGCCCTCGAACGGGCGAAGCAATACGGCATCCCGAACGTTCATGCGACCTATCAGGAACTGCTGCAGGATCCGAGGGTCGATGCCGTCGTCATAGCCGTCCCGAACGATGTGCATGCGCCGATTGCCATCGAAGCGCTGCAGGCGGGGAAACACGTGCTGCTGGAGAAACCGATGGCCATGAATGCCGCTTCTGCGAAGGAAATCGTCAAGGCCCACCATAAATCCGGCAAAGTGCTGATGCTTTCGCATCAGCAGCGCTGGGAATCCGTGTATTTGCAAGTGAAGGAGCAGATCGACAAAGGCGCGCTCGGACGCATCTACAATACGAAAGCCGGTTGGATGCGGCGTAAAGGAATACCGGGCTGGGGCTCCTGGTTTACACAAATGCATAAAGCGGGCGGCGGTCCGTTAATCGACTTAGGCGTACATATGCTTGATTTGTCGCTGCATTTTATGGGCAGCCCGAAGCCGGTGTCCGTCTTCGGTACGACCTATGCCGAATTCGGGCCGAAGCGCAAAGGGATCGGCGACTGGGGCAAGCCGGATTGGAACGGCTTCTACGACGTGGAAGATTTGGCAACCGCGCTGATCAAGCTCGAGAATGGCGGTACGATTACGCTGGACGTAAGCTGGGCGGCGAATACGACGTTCCAGGACAACGGTCCGTATATTTATTTAATGGGCACGGACGGCGGCGCTTCGCTTAAAATGGGCCAGGGCACGCTGCACACCGAGCTCTTCGACCGGACAGCCGACGTGGAAGTGAACGTGCCCGAAGGAGACGAAGGTCCACGCATTCGGATGAACGCACACTTCCTGGAATGTGTCCGCGAAGGGCGCGAGCCGATGACGTCCGCCATGTCGGGCCTGGCGAACAGTTTGGTACTCGAAGCGATTTACGAATCGTCCCGTACCGGGAACGTCGTAAACTTAGATTGGAGTTTGGATTAATCGGATGGATGAGCTTCTTCAAATTAACCTGCAGTTATTCAGCATGATCGGCACGATCGCGTTCGCCATTTCGGGCGCGGTCGTTGCCATGGAAGAAGAGTACGACATATTAGGCGTGTTTGTACTGGCCCTCGTCACCGCCTTCGGCGGCGGGGTTGTTCGCAATGTATTGATCGGCATTCCGGTGACGACCTTGTGGGAGCAGCGGACGTACTTCTTGACGGCGCTTATCGCCGCATTTCTCGTCTTTATCGTTCCTGTCAGCTGGATTCGCAAGTGGAAAACGTGGGAAGCGCTGTTCGACGCGATCGGCCTGTCGGCTTTCGCCATTCAGGGGGCGCTGTACGCGACGCAAATGAACGCCCCGCTGTCCGCGGTTATCGTAGCCGCCATGCTGACCGGGATCGGCGGCGGCATCATCCGCGATGTGCTGGCGGGCCGTAAACCGCTTGTGCTGCGAGACGAAATTTATGCGGTGTGGGCGATGCTGACCGGCTTCTTGATCGGCTTAGGCTGGGTGCAAGGCTCTTGGCAGCTGCTCGTCTTGTTTGCCGTCATTGTTGTTCTCCGGATGATGTCCGTATTCCGTCGTTGGCGACTGCCGCGTCGGGCTTTAAACTTGACCGAAGAACCGTCCATGGAAAAAAGCTGAATCGGGAATAAGGGGGGTTAATCGTGAGTAATAACCAAGAACCGGGTATTTCATGGAAGGAGTGGAGGCTCGTCCCTTCATCCTCCATTCAAGAGCGGTTGGAAACGGTCAGAACGCTGCAGGAGAGCGAGCTGGAACTGTATGAAATCAGCAAGGACAAGGTGAGTGCGGAGCATTACTTGCACTACGCTTACCTGCATCGCAACGTCGCGGCCATCGGCACGCCAGGGGCACAAGATGAAGTGTTCCATCAACTGCTTCCGCTTGACTCCGACGACGTGCTCGGGATCTTGTTCGAAGAGCAGCCTTACACGTATCCGGAGCATTGGCATAAGCCCTTTTTGCGCAACGGTCCGGAAGGCGACTATGTATGGTTTGACCCATCGTATGCCGCGCAGGAGGCCGAATTCGAGTCGATCGGCCGCAGCATCGCGGAGCAGCTGGCCCGCTTTAAGGAACAGGGAGATTTATCCGAGGAGGCGGTGCGCCGCTTCTTATCGGGAGTCGATGCCGGCTTCGACCCTGAATCTGACAAAAAGAAATAAGGCTGGCGCATAATTTCCACCCTGTGATTCATCCTAAGCTTAAGTCTTAGCTGTGTTAGGATGGACAGGAGGGAATGTCAAGCATGTATCGAGCATTAGGCAAAGGAACGAAGCGCATAGGGCTCGTCTCAGGCGTCTGCTTGCTGGTGCTTGCCGGCTGCGCAGGCAATAAGCCGGGTACGAGCAGTGCCGGGGGAGGGCTGAACGACCACCGGCAGCAAGCCTTATTCGACCGCGATTCCCGCAACAACGAAGACGCATCGCTTGGTGTGAAGCCGCGTTGGATTCAAGAACAGGAGAACCGCCAGCAGCCGGAAAACGGCGGACGCACGCAGCTCGATATGACGAATCGACATCTGGCCAAGACGATGGGCTTCGAACCGGGGATAGCGTCTAGAATCGCCGATCTTGAAGGCGTTCAAGCCGCGCAAGTGCTGCTGACGGAAGTTAACGCGTACGTCGCCGTAGTGCTGGACGGACATAAGCCGGACGAGGAAGCGAATCCGGATACGTGGGGTCATCGCATAACAGCTAAAGGCGGCGCAGGTTTATTCGGCGCGGTGGAGGGGACTCCCAACCGGATTTCCTGGACGGAGAACGGAGGGCTCGGCTACGGCAAAGCCGACGAAATCCGCAAGCTGGTGCTGACCATGGCGCCGACCCATATTCAAGACGTATACGTATCGGCCAACCCGAATTTCGTGCAGCGTGTCCGCTTTTACGCCAAGGAAGAGCAGGAGCGTGGCACGTTCGCCGATTATACGAACGAGTTTAATACCATGATTCAGTATGTGTTTCCGGATAACGGGAATACCAGGAAATAATCGGACACATCAAAAACTCCTTTAACCGCTTGATGCGGCATAAAGGAGTTTTTTTACTGCTGGAACTTGTATCCGACACCCCACACCGTCTTGATGTGCTTCGGATCCTTGGGATCGGTTTCTACTTTTTTACGTAAATTTGTAATATGTACGTCTACGGAGCGCTCGGTGACGAAAGAATCGATGCCGCGAATGTTGTTCAACAGCTCCTCCCTGGAAAACACTTTGCCCGGATGAAGCCAGAAGTGCTTCATGATTTCAAATTCGGAGTAGGTGGTTTCAACAGGCTGGCGATGCACGTAAATGCACCGTTTCTCCATATCGACTACAATATCGCTTGTCTCCTGCTGCGCTGCGGGCTTGGTGGAAGCGGCAGAAGCGGCCGCTTTGACCTTATGCGTGAGCGCGGATCTTCGCAGCAGGGCGCTCGTACGGGCAGCCAGCTCGCGCATGCTGAACGGCTTGCACATGTAATCGTCGGCGCCGTTCATCAGGGCGTTCACCCGCTCGGCCACTTCGCTCTTGGCGGACACAATCATGATGGGCACCGTCGATTTGGAGCGGAACTGCTTGCACAAGTCGATACCGTTCGTATCCGGCAGCATCAAATCGAGTATAAGAACATCCGGTTCAGCTTCGTTAAACAAATCGATAGCTTCTTGGCCGGTATAGGCGATGCTGACCGAATAATTTTCTTCGCTCAAGTAGATGGATATCATATCTGCGATACTATGATCATCTTCAACCAACAATATTCTAGACATGACTTGCCACCTCAAATATCGATGAATAGTAGGAAATCATTAACAATGCTCATAGATCCGTCTGCAACTTTTCCAAAAAGATGATGCAAAATGAAAGTAAACTGTAAAATAGGCGATTTCGATCCTGTTGTAAAGGGTAAATAAACAGTAACCGAGATCGAAGAGCCTCTCAAGTTATGCAGTTGTTCGCAAAAACGAACGTACGAATAGGGGGAATCGATCATGAACATATCAGGCAGCGAGCTGGGATGTCAAATTCAAAAATGCATCGATGATCTAAACATTCTCGTGATTGATAAAGGCTTGACGCTAACGGATCCGCTTGTAGTGAAAATAAGTATGGAGCTCGACGAACTGATCTTGGAAGCGATGCGCCGAAAGTGTGACGGCTCATCGTTCGTCTTTGATCGGTCATGCATAAAATGAAAGGATCGCGTACATACCAAGAAAGGAAGCTTGACTACTTCCCGGAAGGACGTGTCCGACTTGAACAGCTGTTATAAAGTGCGCGCTTGCTGCAGTACACGGGATTGCGACTACGTGCAACATAAAGATATCATTCGGACGATCAACCATGAATCGTCTTTTTCTTTTGCCATGTGGATGAACGGGTTGGACGACCTCCAAGCGACGACAACCTGTCCCCGGTGCGGAAGCCGCCTATTTTACTACCCCGTTACCTATATGGCTGAAACGGGGTACGGCGAATAGCCGTACCCCCTAACATGAAGAAGGAAGAAACATGGTTACTGTTTACAGCACCATGCTTCTCCCCATTGCTGCACAGCTTCCATGACCGGCCGCAGCGCCTTTCCTTTATCCGTCAATTGGTACTCGATTCGCACCGGCGTTTCGGGATAGACGTGTCGGCTAATAACGCCTACGGCCTCGAGCTCTTTAAACCGTTCGGCCAACATTCTATCGCTCATACCGGGTATCATTTCTGAAATATCTTTAAATCTGCGCGGGCCCACCAGCAGCGCGCGGACAATCAAGCCGGTCCAGCGTTTACCTAAAATTTCAAAAGCCGCTTCAAACTTCGGACACATCGTTTGCGGTTGATCACTCATCGTTCTCACCTCTTCTTTATTTATTTTATCATAAGTTCCTTTACTTTCGTAAGATTTTTATGAAGGGTTTTTGCACAAATAGTAACATATTCCGGGGTCATAACCGGATGCAAAGCGTCATTAGAACGGTTTCGGTCGTTTTGAGCGGAACCGGAAGCCGGCAAATGCATTTTTTGGTTGAAAAAATGAGGCAAGTACAGTATAACTGCGATAGGCCTAAAAAAGTTAACCATCAGGAGGATTTATTGATGTACGGAGCCCCTTTATCAGGACAAGCCCATAAAATGCTGCTGCTCGGCTCGGGCGAGCTGGGCAAGGAGGTCGTGCTCGAAGCGCAGCGTCTCGGTGTTGAAACGATCGCCGTCGACCGTTATGCGCATGCGCCGGCCATGCAGGTCGCGCACCGCTCGCACGTCGTGAATATGCTGGACGGGGAAGCGCTGCGGCGGATTATCGAGCAGGAGCGGCCGGATCTGATCGTGCCGGAGATCGAAGCGATCGCGACGCCGACGCTCGTCGAGCTCGAGTCGGAAGGGTACCGGGTCGTGCCGACCGCGAATGCGGCGCGGTTGACGATGGATCGTGAAGGCATCCGCCGCCTGGCTGCGGAAACGCTCGGGCTGCCGACGGCGAAGTACGCGTTCGCCGATAGTCTGGAGGAGCTTCGCGCTGCCGTTGCCGAGATCGGCACTCCTTGCGTGATCAAGCCGATCATGAGCTCGTCCGGCAAAGGACAGAGCGTCTGCCGGACCCCGGAGGATATCGAGACGTCGTGGAACTATGCGATGGAAGGCGGCCGCGCCAAGCGGACCCGCGTCATCGTCGAAGAATTTATCAAGTTCGATTCGGAGATTACGCTGCTGACGGTCCGTTCGGTCAGCGGCACGGCTTATTGCTCGCCGATCGGCCATATTCAGAAGGACGGCGACTATATCGAATCGTGGCAGCCTCATGAGATGTCCGCCGCGCAAATCGAAGCGTCGCAAGCGATTGCGAAAGCGATCACCGATGCGCTTGGCGGATACGGGCTATACGGCGTTGAACTGTTCTTGGCGACGGACCGCGTGTACTTCAGCGAAGTGAGCCCGCGGCCGCACGACACCGGTATGGTCACGATGGCGACGCAGGACTTGTCCGAATTTGCGCTGCACGTAAGGGCGATACTCGGCTATCCGATTCCGACGGTTCGTCTGTTGACGCCGGGTGCGTCGTATACGTTGAAGGCGGATCGCGACAGCACGGATTTCCGCATAGGCGGCATCGGGGAAGCGCTGGCGGTTCCGAACACGCAGGTCCGCGTCTTCGGCAAACCGGAGACGAAGCCCGGCCGAAGGATGGCTGTCGCGCTGAGCTCGGCGGACACGACGTCCCAAGCGAGAGAACAGGCTAAACAAGCCGCAGAAAAATTACATATCGACTATACGTCCTAACTCGTATCCGTCCGATCTTCCCGGTTATAAGTGAAACGCGCAGCTGTTCGTCTCGTACATATGCATATAAGCAGGATGAAGAAGGGGAGAGGAACCGATGAACGCACATGAAATCGATTATCAAATTGTGGGCTCCGAAATGCAATACGTTGAAATTGAGCTCGATCCCGGCGAAAGCGTAATTGCCGAGGCGGGCAGCTTAATGATGATGGATCAGAGTATCCATATGGAGACGATTTTCGGCGACGGCAGCGATCAGGGGAAAGGGCTGATGGGGAAGCTGTTCGGCGCGGGCAAGCGGTTGTTAACCGGTGAGAGCCTGTTCATGACGCTCTTTACGAACCGCGGTTCCGGGAAAGAGCGGGTCAGCTTCGCCTCTCCGTACCCGGGCCGTATTATGCCGATGGATTTATCCGAGCTCGGCAATAAAATCATTTGTCAGAAGGACGCCTTCCTGTGTGCCGCGAAGGGCGTCTCAGTCGGCATCGATTTTCAGCGTAAGCTGGGGACGGGCTTCTTCGGAGGCGAAGGCTTTATCATGCAGAAGATCGAAGGCGACGGACTGGCGTTCGTGCATGCGGGCGGGGCGATTTGCGAACGCGTGCTGCGGCCGGGTGAGCTGATTCGCGTCGATACCGGATGTTTGGTAGCTATGACGCAGGAAGTCGATTACGACATCGAGTTCGTGAAAGGTGTCAAAACCGCTTTATTCGGAGGCGAGGGTTTGTTCTTCGCAACGCTGCGCGGACCGGGACGGGTGTGGATTCAATCGCTGCCGTTCAGCCGTCTGGCCGACCGCGTCATGAGCGCGGCGGGGCCGGGCGGGCGTAAAGAAGAGGGGAGCATTCTCGGCGGACTAGGCAACCTGCTTGACGGCGACCGTTAAGAGCGATATGATTCTAAATACAAATAAGTAACCTCTCATTATTTTTTGGAAAAGGGGTGCGAAGATGGCATATAACCCACAAGTCGTCGATGCCAAAATCGTCAGTCACAATCCGAAGAACGGATTGTTCGAAATCGTTGCTCAAATGAAAGACAGGACCGTATGCCGTTTGATTTATGAAAAGGATGCGTCCGGTCAACCAAGGCCGACTCATATCAACCGCTTGCTGAAGGAGCCTTGCCCGATTTGCCGCAAAGATTTTCTTTGCCACTGCATGTCCAAGTTCAAGGAAACCATTTCCAGCCAGGCGCTCGAGAAGGCCGGAACTCCTCAATAAGCAGTCTCGCACTCGTTGCGCGGCGCGACAAGCCCGTAGGTTTTCTGCCTGCGGGCTTGTCGTTTGTTAAAAACCTGCCGCCGCATGGCAGGGTTAAAGCATTGATCTTTTGTCCTGCAGAGGGGAACTATGGTAAAATGTTGTTAAAGGCGAAAGGGGTTGTGCCATGCGAATCGGCGTCGTATCCGACACCCATTTAAGCAGCCGCTCGACGGCACTTCCGGCAGCGCTCGTGCGCGGCCTGCAAGGCGTGGACTGCATCCTGCATGCCGGCGACTGGATCGACGAATCGATCGTCGCCTTATTCGAATCGATCGCCCCTGTGGACGGTGTAGCCGGAAACAACGACGGGGTGGAGATCATCCGACGGTTCGGCAAGCGAAAGGTGCTTGCGCTCGGCGGGTTTCGCATCGGACTCGTTCACGGGGACGGGGGACGCTCGACTCCCGAGACCGCCTTTCAGTCGTTCTGCGATACGCATGGACACTCGACCGTCGATGTGGTCATTTTCGGTCATTCGCACATCCCGTTCCTGGAAAGACGGGGCGGCACTTTGCTGTTCAATCCCGGTTCGGCCGCTGACAAGCGGCGGCAGCCGCAGTACTCATACGGCATCATCGAGCTGACGGACCGCATCGAAGCCACGCACTTCTATTATGCGGATCGCAGCTAACGTTCCATTCACGATTCAATAAACCCATTAGGAGACGGAGGAACCTGAACATGGCTTCTTGGAAAGAAATTACGACGAACGAAGAGTGGGAACAAGTGCTCACGGCCAGCGTCAGCAAGCCAATTGTTATTCTGAAACATAGCACGGCCTGTCCGGTGAGCTTCAATGCCCTGCAAGAGTATGAAGCATACCTTGGGAAGACGCCGAACCCGGAGGTTGATTACTTGCTGGTGAAGGTGATCGAATCGCGTCCGGTGTCCAACCAAATCGCTGAAGATACCGGCGTGAAACACGCTTCGCCGCAAATTTTATACGTGAAAAACAAAGATACCGTATGGAATACGTCCCATTGGGCGATCACGGAAGAACACATTCATGCCGTCTTGAACTAAGGCAAGTTTAGTCACCGGGTAGAGGAGAGAGCGTATGGCCGTTCAACCGTTTTCGTTTTTTTCTGCAGCGTTATTCGCCCGGAAAGTGTGCCAGGTTTATGTTCCCGATAGTTATCATCTCGATGAGGATCGTCGTTACCCCGTTGTTTATTTATTGCACGGGCTGCACGGCGACGAAACGAGCTGGACGGTGAAAGGAAACGCGGAAGCGACCCTGGATGCGTTAATCGCTTCCCGGGAGCTTAGCGAGAGCATAGTCGTTATGCCGAACGACGGCGGGTACGGGCACGGGACGTTTTACGTCAATTGGTATGATGGGACGGGGCGATTCGAGGATTACATCCTCCAGGATTTGATCCCGACCATCGACCATGAATTCCGCACGATTGCCGACCGGTCGAAACGCGCCGTGTGCGGGCTGTCGATGGGCGGTTACGGCGCCTTTGCGCTGGCGCTGCGCAACCCCGACGTGTTCAGTGCAGCCGCAAGCATCTCGGGAGCGCTCGTGTCGGTTTCCTTGATGACTCCGCAGGATCTGCGCTCGGACACGACGCCGCGGATCATGGGGCCAATGTACGGGCCTTACGCCAAGGAGCTGGATTTGCACGTGTTGGCGGGGCGGCGGGTGAAGGATGAGGCAAGACCGGCGCTGCATTTCAACTGCGGCCGTTCGGACTTTCTGTTCCCGGCCAACCAGGCGTTCAAAGCGCTGCTTGATCAGCTCGGTTATCCGCATGAGTATATGGAGTTCGAAGGCGACCATCAATGGTCGTATTTCAGCGAACATCTGACGGATGCGCTGCGGTTTATCGAGAAAGCGCTGCAAGTCACCGAGCCGGCGCGGTAAGGAGACAGGTGGAAAGTAAAGCCCGTTCCGGGAGCTATGCTATCGCATAGAAATCCCGAACGGGCTTTATGTCGTGAAATTCAGGACGAATTGGCGTCGAGGGGCAGCCGGTCCGCACGGCCGACGGCTTCGGTTGCCCGTTTGGGCAAGTACACGATGAAAGACGTGCCGTGATCAAGTGTGGATTCGCATTCCATGAAACCGCCGTAATGCTGCAAATAATTGTGCGCAAGGTGCAGGCCGAGTCCGGAGTTCGCCTGTTCCGATTTGGTCGAGAACCCTTTGTCGAAGATGCGGTTGCGTTCTTCCGCCGAAATGTAGGAGCCGGTATTATACACCGTCAACCGGTAGTGATCTTCATGTTCCTGGATCGTCAGCCGGACAGTCCGCAGCAGATCGTCCTGCGGGATCGCCTCGACGGCATTCTTCAACAGGTTGTGCATTACGCTGGAGAAATAATTGATCGGCAGCGTCAGCTGATCGAACGCGCAGTCCAGGTTACCGCTTACCTGCAGGTCGATTTTCTTGGAAACGCATGTTAGCGAAAGTTGGTTGAGCACGACCGCGAGGATCGGAAATTTCACCGAGCCTATGACGGATTGCTGCACGATTTCCTTACACCAAACCGAGATGTAATCTTTGGCCAAGTCGTACTTGTTTATCATCAGCAGGGCATGAACGGTTTGGACGTTGTTGATCAACTCATGCTGCGATTTTCGGATATTGAGCATCGTCGCCTCGGATGACTGCGCCCAGCGCTCCTTCTCATCGAGCTGAAGGCGAATGTTTTTCTCCTGCTCCTCCAACAGCTGAAGCTTGTAATCCTTGGATTCGAGATAATCGTACAGCTTGGCGTTCTCGATCAAGACGGCGATTTCCGAGGCAAGCAGCTTAAGCGTTTCAACCCTTTCCTCTTGAAACACGTGCGTCGCCAGGTTGTTCTCCAGGTACAAAGCGCCGACGAGCTTGTTGAATCGGCAGATCGGGACGCAGAGAATCGATTTCGGCCGTTTGGTTTGAATGTAGGCATCTTTCGAGAACAGCTCGGATAATACCGCATCCTGCAGCAGCACCGTCTCGCCGGTGCGGGCGGCATATTGAATGACCGTGACCGCAGCGTCTCGGCAGTCCTCAAGCGGCATGATTTGCATCGCCGCGAACGGGGCGTTGGCGGTTTTCTCCGCATCGATCCACAACCTCCGGTCGCGCTCCAGCACGAGCATGCCTTTTTCGGCTCCCGCATTTTCCAGTACGATCCTCATGATGCTGTCCAGCATTTGTTGAAGAACGGTTTCGTTCGATACCGCCTGCGACGCTTTCACGACGCACGAGAGGTCGATGCTCGCTTCCGCTGCTTGGCCTCGGGTTACCAGGTACGGGTACTTCTCGTCGAGATCGGTCACTTTGCGCTCGGCGCCCCATTTGGCGTAAAGGCTGCGCGCTTCGAGCAAATAGGAGCGGGCGATTTTCAATTTGCCTGCTTGCAAATAATGCTTGGCTGCACATTCGCTGGCCATGGCCTCGTACTGGACGAAGCGGCCTTTACCCGCATAATGGATCGCTTGATCGTATTTTTCTTCCGCGAGCGCTCGCTTGTCGGTGATCCGGTACCATTCGGCTTCGAGCAGCAGTTTCAGATGTAAGAAATTATCGGGTGAATGCCGGGCCCATTTGTCCATAAACCGGATGCTGAATTGAATTCGATCCCGGAGGCGCTTTCTCTCGGCTGGGGCAGCTTGATCGTAAAGTCCCGCAAGCACCATGCCATAATGAAAGTGGTGCAGATGCACGTGCATCATCCCGAAGACGGTCGACAGTACCGTTTCCGCTTCTTCCAACAGCTTCCGGGCTTCGTCCAGGCGGTTGAACATATAAAACGTTTGCCCCTGCATGACATAATATGTATGTATGATTGCATTGTTGGTGAACCGGGAAAGCTGCTCGATTTCTTCGGCGCTCATGAACCGCTCGGATCTTGTTTCATCGGATGTATGAGAGAACGCTTGATTTCTCATGTTCTGCATGTAACGCTGGAGAACGGTTAGGATCATGATCGTATCGCGGTCCTGCGCTTTATATATAAAATTTTGGTAGTGCTCCGTCTCTTTGAACACGTCCGATAGATGATCCCCCCGAAACAAGCGAAGGAAAAAGCTAAACGTGATCGAATATCCGGCGTATACGAAATCCCCCGATTCTTCCCCGAATTGATAAGCCTTGCGCAGCAGTTCGACGTTCGTCTCGATATGCTCCTTCACATGGCTGGTGAAGGCCCCTGCGCCGAAGTAAACTTTACATTTGATAGGCAAATGATTGAATGAATCGCTCAATTTCACGCCGAGCCGTCCATAGGCCAGACCCGAATTCAGTCTGCCGAGCAGCGAACTCATAATCACGCCGTAAGTCGTATAAGCGAACGCACTGCCTTCCGCATGTCCGTGCACCAGCGAATAATTGAACATGCGAAGCATCAAATAAATGTACAATTCCGAGTTTATGTAGTACGCAGGCGGAATCAGATTAACCAGGAACTGCATAACCGCCTTGTGATTCGGATCGGTCATCACGGGGATGTCGATCAAATCGTCGATGCTGCGGGTGCCTTTACGCGCCTGTGATTTCAGCATCTCCCAAACAATGCTCGCTTTCCCCGTGTTCGGGCGGATATGAATCCCGAGCAGCTTCAGTCCTTTCAATCCGATCCGCAGCGCTTCCTCGTGCTCGCCCAGGTTCGTGAATAGCACCATCATCAGGTTGTAGGCTTCGGCTTTCTCCAGTTTGGTGCGCGCATGCAATAAGGCGGCCGCGAACGAATGCTTGGCTTCCTCGAATTGCCCGCTTAAGTATTCAAGCTCCGCTTTCTCCAGCTGAAGCGCGTAAGCCAGCTCGTACTGCCGCTCCCAGTGATCCGATTCAAGCAGCCGATAACCGCACAGCGCGTACTTCAGCCCGGTATCGTACGCAGAGCTTTCTTTTGCCTTGCGGCAAGCCTTTAAGTTTAAGGCAGCCAGCCGTTCCTTCTCTTCCCGTGATCCGATCAGCGGCGCGCCAAGGTTCAGCTGGTTCACGATTTCGAACGTATTCTCTTCTTGTGCGCTTGCGTCCGCATAATGATGCTCCAATAGACGACCGATTTGCAAATGAATTTCCTGTTTGCGATAGTCTGAAAGCAAGGAGTACAAAGCTTGGTAAACGCGATCATGCAAAAATTTATACGTTGTAACCGGGGTTACACTGTTTCTGCCCGTATGGACCGCGTGGATAAGGCCGTCTTTGACCGCATCCTTCAAGCTTTCTTCCACTTCTTCGGCAATCCGTCCGGTGACGAGCGCAAGCGTCTCCGAAGTGAACTGATGACCGATGCAAGCTGCGTGCTGGAGCAAAGACTGCAGCTGTTCCGGGAGCCGTACGATTTTGTTGATCATAAAATTGACGACGTTCTCGGTCATGTGCAGCTCTTGGATCTTCGCTTCGTCCCATGTCCATGCGCGTGCCGAGTAGTCGAACCACAGCAGCTGCTGATCGTAAATAGAGCGGAAAAACTGCTTCGTGAAGAACGGATTGCCCTTCGTTTTTTTCATCATCAATTGCGCCAAGGCGCGTACGGGTTGCCGCGCAGGCTGCAGGGTGTCGGTCAGCATTTGCTCCAAATGACGTTCATCCAGCGGCTCTAATTGAATTTGCGTCGTATGGCTGCTCTTCTGCCGCTGCAGCTTATCGATCATGACACGGAGCGGATGCGATCCCCCGACGTCGCGATCCCGGAATGAACCGATAAACAAGCGGTAGTTCCTGTTCGTACCGAGCCCTATATCCTGTATCAATTGAATGGACGCGGCGTCGGCCCACTGCAAATCGTCGAGAAATAGGATGAGCGGCTGTTCTCTGGAAGTAAACACGGATAGCACCTTCTGCACCGTCATCATGAGCCGGTTGTACATTTCTGCCGGAGGCATCTTTGTAATCGGAGGTAGCTTGCCGAACACCCGTTCGAGATCCGGAACCATCTCCATGAGCACTTGACCGTTAGGGCCGACTGCCTCCAGAATACGTCGTTTCATGTTGTGAAACGCTTCTTCGTTCAAGGTCAATAAGTATTGAAGCAGCTGCTTGCCCGCTTCGTGCAAGGCGTGGTAAGGGGTAGCGCGTTTAAATTGATCGAATTTGCCGTAGATGAATAAACCGTTCTGTTGTTGAATCAGCTTCTGAAATTCATGAATCAAATAGGACTTGCCAATACCGGATATGCCGGACACGAACGCGAATTCCATTCCGCCCTTGCGAACCCGGGCGTAAGCCTCGCTCAGCGCTTGAAGAGCGGCTTCGCGTCCGTATATCTTCTCGGAGATCACGAATTGATCGGAAACGCCTTCATTGCCGATTTCATACGGTTCCAGATAGCCATCGGTCAGCAGCTTGTTCAACGCGATCTCCAGATCGTGGCGCAAGGCGAACGCGCTCGGGTAGCGGTGCTCGGGATGTTTGGCCAAACATTTCAGCACAATGTCCGAGACGGGCTTCGGTATTTGATATTCCGTGAGCGGCTTTGGTTCTTTGGCAAACTGCATATGGAGCAGTTCCAACACGTCGTCGCTCTGGAACGGCAGCTCGCCGGACAGCATCCGATAGAACATGATGCCGAGCGCATACAAATCTGTTCGATAATCCGGCCGCCGGTTCATCCGGCCGGTAAGCTCAGGCGCTGCATAGAACAGCGCATTCGTTTCATAAACGGGCTGCGGCAGCACATGCGCCTCCGGTACCGTTGAGATCGGGGTGACCCGGAACAGATCGGTCAGCTTGCATTTTTTTCGATTCGATTCTACAAAAAAAGCGTACGGACTTAAGTTCAGATGCAGGTGTTTCGTCTGGTGCAGCTTGCTGACCGCCTCGGCGGCGCCGATCGCCAGGTTCAGAAACAGGGTCAGCTCGGCAGGGCCTGATTGCAGGTAAGCCGAGAGCGGCTGTCCTTCGATTGGCTGGAACAGCAGGGCGGGGGCGCCGTTCCATTCGTAAGCCTGCTCCGGCACCCAGACGTCAGCGGCAGCGAGCCGTTTCGCTTGCTCGTATTCCTGCAGCAATCTTTGCTGGAGCGGATCATAGTCCAGTCCGGGCCGCAGCGCTTTGAAATAACGGATGAAGCCTGTGTCTTGTTCCTTAGCCCGAAACAGCAAAGTATGGCCGTTCTCATGGACAGGTTCGACGGTTTTTTCGTTTAAGTTCCAAGCCAACTCGACAGACCTCCGATAACTAACCTTCTTACTATCCATTGTACTTTCCTATATTAGGTTAATCAACCTCAATGCCGCCTGTAATCGGGCCTGAAGACTTCACTAATTTTCCATAATCGTAACATTTGTTATATAATGAAAATCAACCTAAGGTAGTGGACACATGCGGAGGAATGAACATGAAAGTTGCAATTGCAGGAGGAACCGGTTTTATCGGTCGTCACTTGACCCAATACTATATTCAGCAGAAGGCGTCGGTGGTCGTAGTCGCGCGAAAGAAGCGCAAACCGGACCATCCGCTCGTCCGATATGCGACTTGGGAGGAGCTCGAGACGAGCTTGCTGCCCCTTGAAGGCGTGGACGCGATCGTCAATTTAGCCGGGGAGACGATCAATCAGCGCTGGACGGCAGAGGCGAAGGCCCGTATTCTGCAATCGCGGCTCGATTCGGTGGCCAGCGTGCAATCGTGGATCGAGCGGATGGAGCGAAAGCCGGTATTGATCAACGCATCCGGCGTAGCCATATACGGGACGTCCGATTCGGAAACGTTCATCGAAGAGAGTGAATGGAAGAAGGACGATTTCTTGGCGAGCGTTGTCGACCAATGGGAGATGGCGGCGGAGCATATTCCGGATACCCGGGTCGTGCTGCTGCGGCTAGGCGTTGTGCTCGGCAAAGACGGAGGCGCTTTCCCGAAGATGATCGCACCGTTCAAATTCGGCCTGGGCGGGCGGATCGGTACGGGAAGACAGCCGTTATCGTGGATCCATATCGACGATTTGTGCCGATTAATCGATTTCTGCATCGAGCATGAAGAGATTGAAGGGCCGGTCAACGCGACGACGCCGATGGCCGTAACGAACGATGCCTTCGGCCGGGCGGTGGCGTCCAAGCTGAAGAAGCCCTACTTGTTCCCGGTCCCCGCGTTCATGATGAAGATGCTGTTCGGCGAGATGTCGATGCTGCTGCTGCAGGGGCAGAAGGTTTTTCCGTCGGTTGCCGTGAAACATAACTTCCATTACCTGTATCCGGTTATCGAGATGGCGCTGGAAGATTTGCTCGCGGACAAAAAGTGAAGGGGAACGGTACATGTTGACATACGGCAGCACGGATATACAAGAATTACAATTCGTACACCTGTCCCATACGCTCGAACGCCGAAACGAGCAATGGTTCGATATTTACGTCAGCTTCGACCTTATCGATCCGTCGCTCCTCCCGGAAGGAATCGAAGAGCTGGGCGCTCTGCTCGTTTGCACAGCGAACGGTTTGCTTGTCGAGATCGCGCCGCAGGATGAGGGCAGGGATTGCGAATACCAGTTTACGGAGTCGGAGAAGGAGCAGCTCCGCCGGTATTTTCAAGCGCAAGTGCTCCCGGAGTTGAATAAGGGTTAAACCAAGAGCCCCGAAACGGATTATTCCGATCGGGGCTTTTGGCTGCGATTCCGCTTTACTTTTTCTTCTCCATCGCAGCGCGAAGGGCTTCCTCCAGGCTGGAGCCTAGCGAGACCTTATCGCTGTACTGTTCGGCCAGCTTCGATTGCTGCCGCTTCCCTGCTCGGCCGCCGGGGGCATCCCCCAGCATTTCGACGACATTGCAAGGCCGGCACTGCGCGTACTTCCCCGCTTTGCCGTTATGAATTTCCATCTTTTTGCGGCATTGCGGACAACGTTTATTCGATAACGGCGCTTCCGCGGCACGCTTGTAGCCGCATTCGCGGTCGATGCAGACGAGCCTTTTGCCGTGTTTGCCTTTGATTTCCTGCAACGACTTTCCGCATTCCGGGCAGCGCGAGTTGGTGAGGTTATGCGGCTTGTACTCGGCCTCGCTCGCTTTGACATCCCGTACGATCGATTCGGTTTGCTTCCGGATGCGGTTCATGAACGACTGCGCATCCCCTTGACCGGTCGAAATGCGCTGCAGCTCCTGCTCCCAGGCGGCCGTCAATTCCGGCGAACGCAGCTCCGGCACCACGAGCTCCATGAGCTGAGCGCCTTTGCCCGTCGGCTGCAGCGTATTCATCCGCCGTTCGATCGTATCGGTCGACAACAGCTTCTCGATAATATCGGCTCGCGTGGCCGGCGTCCCGAGCCCATGCTTTTCCATGATGGAAAGCAGTCCTGCTTCCGTATACCGGGAAGGCGGTTTGGTCATTTGCTTATGCAAGGACAGGCGGACGTTGTTCAGCGCCATCCCTTTTTGCAGCGCAGGCAGCGTCTGGACCGCGTTCGAGCCGTCGGCGGCATCCCGGTCGTCGCTTTCCTCGTCATCCGCCGAGTGGGACCAGGCCGCCTCCTCGTACATGCTGCGCCATCCTTTGTCGCGGACGACGCGCCCCTTCGCATGAAAAGCTTCGCCGCCAAGCTCGATGACGACAGCCGTTTCATCGTAGCGGTAAGCCGGGTAGAACAGCGAGATGAACCGTTTGACGATCAGGTCGTACAATTTTCGCTCATCGGCGCTTAAGTTGTTCAGCTGCGGGCGTTCATCGGTTGGGATGATCGCATGGTGATCGGTCACCTTCGAATCGTCGGCGATCCGCTTGGTGACCGGTAAAGGCTTCGCCAGCAGCGGCTTGACCAGGCCGAGGTAAGGTTGTACCTGAAGCGATTTCAGACGGCCCGGCAGCGTCGGTACGATGTCGTTGGAAAGGAAGCGGGAATCCGTTCGCGGATAGGTGACAAGCTTGTGCTGCTCGTACAAACGTTGGAGCACGTTCGACGTCTGCTTCGCCGTGAAGCCATACCGTTTATTTGCGTCCCGCTGCAGCTCCGTCAAGTCGTAGGCAAGCGGATGAGGCTCCTGCTTCTCCGTCATTTTCAGCTGGCTCACCTGCGCCGCTTGGGTGCGGTTCAGCTTGGCGAGCAGCGCCTCGGCCGCGGCTTTGTCGAACAATCGGCCGTCAGGGTGGGCCGAGCTGCGCCATGTCGCTTGGAAGGAGCCGAAGTCGGCCCGCAGGAGCCAATAATCTTTGGCTTGGAACGATTTGATTTGCTTCTCGCGTTCCATCATCATGGCGAGCGTCGGCGTCTGTACCCGGCCGGCGGCGAGCTGGGCGTTATGCTTGCAGGTAAGCGCACGCGTCAGATTTAAGCCGATCAGCCAATCCGCTTCCGCCCGACAGACGGCGGACCGGTACAGCGGATCGTAGGCCGTACCCGGCTTCAACGACGCGAAGCCGTCGCGAATCGCCTTGTCCGTCTGCGACGATATCCAAAGCCGTTGGAACGGCTTGTTCCAGCGAACCAGCTCCATGATCCAGCGGGCGACGAGCTCGCCTTCACGGCCGGCATCGGTAGCTATAATAAGCTGGCCAAGATCGCTGCGTTTCGCAAGGCTGGCTATCGCCTTGAATTGAGGCGTCGTCTCACGGATCACTTTCAGTTTCATTTGCCTCGGGATGAGCGGCAAATCCTCAAGCCGCCATTCCTTATAGCTCGGATCGTAATCCTCCGGCTCTGCTAGCGTCACTAAGTGACCGAGCGCCCAAGTGACAACGTAACCGGCGCCTTCGTAGTAATGCTTATGCTTTTGCCCGCAGCCCAGCACCCGCGCAATCTCCTTGGCGACGCTCGGCTTCTCGGCTAATACCAATGATTTCATAAGGACTCCTTTCAACCGTAAAGAGGCAAGCGGCTGTTCTTGTTCCTCTCAGTTGTAACATATTTTCAGGAAGTCCGCTAACTTTCTTGAGATAAGACTGACAGAACTTGTCATAGTTATCATGTATAATGAAGAGAATCGTCGATGGGGACGAATCGCTCGATGTGAATGGAGGCGCCCGGGTGTCCAAATCCAAGAGACTGCTCGAGTTAATGATTGCCGTCAATAAAAAACGGAAGTTTACGGTTCGCGAGTTGGCCGAAGAGTTTCAAGTTTCTTCGCGGACGATAATGCGGGATTTGCAGGTGTTGGACGATCTCGGCTTACCGTTGTATGCCGAATACGGTCCGCACGGCGGCTACCGGGTGTTGAACGAACGGCTGCTGCCGCCGATCATGTTCTCGGAGCAGGAGGCGGTGGCGATGTTCTTCGCCTACCAGTCGCTGCAGCATTACGGCGCGCTCCCGTTCAGCGAGGAAGCGGTGACGGCGCTTACTAAATTTTATTATTACTTGCCCGACGACACGAAACAGAAGATTGATAAAATGAAGCGGCGGGTCATCTTCTGGACGCCGAAGCGTCAGGCCCCCGTACCTTATTTGCAGTTGTTGCTGGATGCCGCGCTGCAGCAGCGTCCGCTGCGCATCCATTACGATTCGCGCGATGGCGCGAAGGAACGGTCGATTCAACCGATCGGCGTTTATTCACACAACGGATATTGGTATTGTCCGGCTTACTGCTTTCTCAAAAGCAAGTACCTGCTGTTTCGCGCGGACCGCGTATTGTCGGCGGTGTGGGCGGGCGAGGATCATCCTACGGTCGATCTGCAAGATTTCCCGATCAATCAATGGTTCATGCCGCCGGATGAGAGGAGAGAGGGGACGGCGTCCGGGAGCATGAGCAAGCTTAAGATCGAAGCGAAGCTTACGGTGAACGGGGTGCGGCGGTGCCGCTGGGAGTCGTGGTTTCAACAAGAGCTGCAGGTGGACGAGAACGGAGAAGGCAGGCTGCAGCTGCTCATCGAACCGAACGAAGCGGATTATTTTGCCCGGTATTTCCTCACTTTGGGAGCGGACGTCGTCGTTGAGCGGCCTGCCGAGTTCGTTCATTTGATTCGGCAGGCGCTGTCCGAACTGATGCGTGTGTATAACGTAAAAGACTAACCGACGTTCAACACGGGAACGTAAATGTCGAAGGCGCTGTCCTCGGCATCGACCCCGGTGTAACGCTCGTCGTACCATTCGAATTCAGGTGCGGCTGCACGGGTATATTCGCCGTTCTCCCCGAGCCATGCATAAATGGCCGGGTACGTTGCCGCAAGCCCTGCTACCGGTCCGAGATGGGTGAAGACGGCATACGTGTGCGGCTCCAGCTCCAACGCCTCGAGGCCGTCCGGAACGGCGTCTGGAAGCCGTGAGACAAGCACCCCGGCCACATAATCTATCGTTCCCCTAGAGGGATCGGCACAGAGCGACAGCCCTAGCGTGACGGGGCCGTGGCCTTCAATTTCATGCCGTCTCGACGCGAAGACGCCCCATTGTTCGGCAATGGTCGGAATCGGAGCGCCTTCCGTCAGGCGGTGCGTCTGTTTAATACCGACAACGTACAGGGACGGTTTGCTTTGAATTTGAGGTATCATAGAAATCTCTCCTTAACGGTAGGGGTGGTTGGATTATGTACAAACCAAGCATAACGTATAACTATGACATTTTCGGTCATGGTTAGTTCGTTTTTTTTCATTTTTGGAGTTACGGTGCGCTGGATGATATAATACTCGAACAAGGGGTTGTTTGGGAAGCGAGTGAAGCTGGGGGCATGAATCCGAGGGAACAGTTTGGTCCGATCGATATTTATTTGTTCGATCAATTGTTGAAAGGCCGTATAGCTCCCGGGATGCGCATATTGGATGCCGGATGCGGGGACGGGCGCAATCTCGTCTATTTCCTGCGCGAAGGATATGACGTGTACGGGGTGGATCGTGCGGAGAAGGCGGTCCGAAGCTTGCGGCGAACGGCGTCGGAGCTGGCCCCGACGCTGAGTGAGGATCGGTTTCGGATCGAACCGATTGAGAAAATGAGCTTTGCCAACGATACGTTCGATGTGGTCATTGCTTGTGCCGTCTTGCATTTTGCCGAGAATGACGCTCACTATGGACAAATGGTATCGGAGCTGTGGCGGGTGCTGAAGCCGGGCGGACTGCTGTTCGCGCGGCTGGCGTCGAAGATCGGGATCGAGGGCCGGGTCGAGCCGCTCGGAAACAGGCGGTACAAGCTGCCCGATGGAAGCGAACGTTACTTGGTCGATTCGGAGACGCTGCACCGGTGGACGGAGAAAATGCATGGCGTATTCGTCGAACCAATCAAAACGGTGCAGGTCGAAGACCTGCGCTCCATGACGACCTGGTGCGTGAAGAAGCCGCATATCTTGTTTTTCGATCCGATTGAGGAAACCGCATCGGAAGAACCTACTAATGAAGAGAGGGAGCATTCGCATGAAGCTTAGAGTATCTGCCGTACAGTATCATCTACATACGATTGGAAGTTTTGAGGAGTTTGCCGCCCAGGTGGAGCATTATGTGAAAACGGCCGCCGAGTTCGATGCCGATTTCGTGTTGTTTCCTGAGCTGTTCACCACGCAGCTGCTGTCGATCGGACAACCGGACAGGAAGGAACAGGCGCTGCCGATTACAGCCCTGCCGGGTTTCACTGAGCGTTACGAGGCGTTATTCGCCGGGCTGGCCCAGAACACGGGTATGCATTTGATCGGCGGTACGCATATTATCGAGGAGAACGGCAAGCTGTACAACGCGGCTTATTTGTTCTACCCGGACGGCCGCATCGAGACGCAGCGGAAGCTGCACATCACGCCGACGGAAGTGAAGGAATGGACCATGGGCGCCGGAGACGGTCTGCAGGTATTTGACACGGATAAAGGGCGGATCGCGCTGCTCATTTGTTACGATATCGAGTTCCCGGAAATCGTGCGAATGGCGAAAGCCCGCGGGGCGGATGTCATCTTCTGCCCTTCGTGCACGGACGACCGGCACGGCTTTCACCGGGTTCGATATACGTGTCACGCCCGCGCGATCGAGAACCAGGTGTACGTCGTGACGACCGGCACCGTCGGCTCGCTGCCAACCGTTGATTTCATGCGCGGCAATTACGGGCAAGCTGCGATCATCACGCCGAACGATGTGCCGTTCCCGCCGGCTGGCATCATGACGGTCGGGGAGATCAACGACGATATGGTGATCACCGGAGATTTGGATCTGGACTTGCTGTATGAAGTGCGGGAAAAAGGTTCGGTCACAACGTGGCGCGACAGGAGAACGGACTTGTACACCGATTGGAAATAGGAAGGTGTGTGACTAGCGTGAGCTTAACCTTGTATCGTAAGGAAATGTACGTCTTCGACCAAGACCGTCCGGTGAAGGCCGTCATTCGCTCTTACACGGAAGCCGATTTCGACGGGCTGATTCGTATCCAGCAGGAAAGCTTCCCGCCGCCATTCCCGTCGGAGCTGTGGTGGAACCGCGAGCAGCTTGCCAATCATGTGCGGCTGTTTCCGCAAGGGGCGCTATGCGTCGAGATCGACGGTGAGCTGGCAGCCTCGATTACCGGACTTCTCGTCAACTATGAGCCGGGCGACCCGGATCATAGCTGGGAGGAAATCACCGACGGCGGGTATATTCGGAACCATCAGCCGGACGGCAACACGCTGTACATCGTCGATATTTGCGCGCGGCCGGCGTACCGCAAGCTGGGTTTAGGCAAATGGCTGATGATGTCCATGTACGAAACGGTCGTTGATTTGAAGCTGGAACGGCTGCTCGGGGGCGGGCGTATTCCCGGTTACGGACGTGTCGCCGATCAGATGACGGCCGAAGCTTATGTGGAGCAGGTGATGGAAGGCAAGCTGAAGGACCCGGTCATGACGTTCCTGCTGCGCTGCGGCCGCACGCCGTTGAAGCTTGTTTCGAACTATTTGGAGGATGACGAGTCGCGCAACTATGCGATGCTGATGGAATGGCGAAATCCGTTTCGCCGGAAGTAACGCCGCAGAGATGCTTAGATGCTTAAGGGAACGAGTAAGCTGCAAGAACAAGTGCTAGTGTACGTTCCGGAAGGAAACAGGTTGCTGTGAGAAGAGCAGGTCGTCTTGACCTGCTCTTTTCAGTCTGCGCGTTCCGAGTGTACCTGTATTAGCGGAGCTCCGGTGCGCTATTGAGCCAAAGGAAGCAGGTTGGTCAAGCGTCCAAGCAGCGGAAAGTGAAAGATTTTCACACAAATTTCATATACATTTATTTTGACGAAGTATAAAAAAAGAACGATAATGAGATTTATAACTCGAAAAAAGTTCATATCTTTACTTTATGAAGCGAGGAATCAAACAAACGAAATGAGGCGCTGTTATGGATCATGCGTTGACCAAACAACAGGCCGGGGAAAAGCTGCTCCGTGTCTTGGTGTTCACCTTAATTATTTCTGTGATGAATGCATCGATGTTTAATGTCGTGCTGCCGGAAATCAGCCGTCAGTTTCAGCTGTCGGCTTCGCAAGTCAGCTGGATTGTTACCAGTTATATGATCGTGTATGCGATCGGCTCCGTCACCTTCGGCAAGCTGGCCGATAAATACCGGTTGAAAGATTTGCTGACGTTCGGCCTTATCTTTTTTACGTTAGGCTCCATTGTGGGATTGGCGGCGACACATTTTTGGATGATTATCGCAGGAAGGATCCTCCAAGCGACGGGAGCCTCCGTCATCCCAGCAACGGCGATGATCATTCCGGTACGTTACTTTGCGCCGGAGAAACGCGGACGCGCGCTGGGCACGACGGCGATCGGACTGTCGCTGGGAGCCGCACTCGGGCCGATCGTATCCGGCTTCGTGACAAGTTTGGCGAGCTGGCGGCTGCTGTTCGCCCTGTCGATTTTGTCGCTGCTGACGCTGCCGTTTTACCGCAAGTATCTGGATGACGAGCGCGGCCAAGTCGGCTCCATCGATTTCGTCGGCGGACTTCTGCTCGCGGGTACGGTTGCTGCGCTGCTGCTGGCGGTAACGCTGTCCGATTGGAGCCTGGCCGCGATCGGCGCCGTCTTGTTCGTCTTGTTCGTGGTCCGCATCCGCAGCGCTGCCGAGCCTTTCGTCGATCCAGCGCTGTTCGCGAACAAATCGTATACGTTCAGCCTGCTGATCGCTTTTCTGGCGACGGGCTTTATGTTCGGCATTGCTTATACGACGCCGCAGCTGTTGTCGAACGTGAACCACCTGAATCCCGCCGTCATCGGTTTCGCGATGTTTCCGGCGGCGATCGCCTCAGCCTTGATGGGCCGGCGGGGCGGGAAGCTGGCCGACGAGAAGGGCAATTCATTCCTGGTCTACACGGCGGCTCTGCTGCTTCTGATTTGTTTTCTCGCCTTATCTACGGTTGCGGGATTGTCGCCATACTGGATTACGTTGTTTCTCGTGTTCGGCAGCATAGGCCAAACGTTCATGCAAATCGCCATGTCCAACACGGTATCTCGAACGTTATCGAAGGAGCAGGCAGGCGTCGGCATGGGGATGTTCTCCATGTTGAACTTTATATCGGGAGCGGCGACAACCGCTTTGATCGGCAAAACGCTGGATCTTGGCGCCCCGTCGATTCAGTTCAATCCGCTGTTCGGGACGCGGGACGGCTTGATTTACAGCAACATTTTCGTATGTCTCGCGGTGGTGCTCGGCTTAGTACTTGTCCTGTACGCAACGCTACTCGGCCAGCGGCGCAAAGATTTCAAGCCGGCCCGCCAGGGATAACGGTTTAAACTTCCTCCGAAACGGTAACAATGAACGATGGAACATTGGAACCTAAGGAGAAATGAAGAATGAACAAATCGATGTTAGGGTTGTGCATTGCGGTCGTAACGATGCTGATCGCCAGCGGCTGCGAACGTTTATCCGTGCCTTGGATCGGTGCTGACGCCAAAGCCAGGCACGGGCATGAGACACAGCAGCCGGACGACAGTACGGCCGTCATGGCGAAAGAAGCCAAGCCGGTCAGCATCAATATGATCGGCACGAAAGGAACAACGGTCGGCACGGCGACGCTGACCCAAACCGCCGAAGGCTTGCGGATTCGGCTGGAGGCCAGCGGATTAACCCCGGGCGAGCACGGGTTTCATGTCCATGAAACCGGCGCATGCGCCGCACCGGACTTCACGACGGCAGGCGGTCATTTCAATCCGGACGGTCACGCGCATGGGCTGGAAAGCTCATCAGGACCACATGCCGGCGATTTGCCGAACCTTGTGGCAGATCAGCAGGGCGTCGTGAAAGCGGAGGTGGTAGCCAAGTCGCTGACGCTGGAGAAGGATAAGCCGAACTCGGTATCCAAAGCGGGCGGTACGGCGCTGATCATTCATGAGAAAGCGGACGATAACAAAACGGGGCCTTCGGGCAATGCCGGCGCTCGCGTCGCCTGCGGGGTCATCTCGGCCGGATAAGCCGCGCGTTCGGCACGCGTGACGATGAACGCATTCGCTTCCAACGGAAGCGGATGCGTTTTTTGGCATGCGCGGGCGCAGCCTCGCATCTCATTTCCACTAGAGACAACAGGCCGCTCTGTTGTATACTAAAATTCGGTCTTTTCTTATAGGTGGATTGGAATGGTAGAGGAAGGCGGGAACGACGCATGAAATTTGACGTTGATTATATTTCATTTTTTGTCATTCAGGTGGATGGGGAAGACGGGCAGGGGGGCAAGCGGAGCAAGCATTTCATCACGATGGATGCCGAGGATTATGCCGTAAGCGAGCTGAGCGACTTTCTGGACGGCGAATTCGGGAAGACGGCCAAGCGGAAAGCGGAACGGCATCCGAAAGCCGAGCAGGTTCCGACCAAAATCGGGCGCTTTATCGTGGAACCGGGCTACGAGCTGGACAGCAACCCGAACTACAATTTATTCGCGAGATTGCGTATGGCCGAATCGATCGATGCGTTCATGGGCCATGCGGACGAGCTCGTGACCACTTATATGGATGCGAGCGCAATACGGGGCGGCGCGATGTTCGTCGTGCGGGCGCGGTACAGCCAGCTGTTCGATGAGCCGTTTCTGTTCGTGTTCAAATGCGACTTTGAGCAGAAAATCGCCCGCATTACGGACGAGCGCAGTTTGCTGAACCGGGTGGAAATGGCCATCAACGCCAAAAACATGAAGTCGATCATGTATCCGCATATGCCGGAGCCGGGCATGATGGACCACTGGGAGCTGAAAATTCACCAGTCTTCGCACGCGCGGTATTTCGAAGATTTTTTAAAGTTTGTCGAGTACGAGAAGTCCGTTCCCGAACTGATGAACGAGCAGGTGCTTGGCTTTGTGCAGCAGTATGTCGAGCAGGTGTACGAGGATAACGTTGAGGCAAAGGAACGGGAAATGGAAGAAATGGAGCTGTGGGCCCACAGCGAGAAACGCGAGCTGCAGGAAAAATGGGAAGCGGCGCAAGTGATGGAGGCGACATCGATTATGGTGGAGCAAAAGCCGGATCTTGATATGAAAATCAAGCTTGGGCACATGTCCGTGCGCGCGCTGCTTGCCGACTACGGAGACCGGCTGCATATTGCGAAGCTGGGCGACCGGTATGTCGTGCTGCTGGAAGCCGAAGCGCTGCAGTTCGACCAGGGGATCTCTCCGGTCGAGCTGTTGCTGCCGGAATCATTGGAATCGCTGGTCCATCGCCTGCGGCAAAAGGTAGAGGAGGAAGGCCGCGAAGCCGTCCTGCCATATTAAACCAACAAGGCTGTCTCCCTGCGCCGGCAGGGGAGACAGCCTTGTTCTATTGGGGCGCGGCCCGGCCCGTACGCCGCGCCTTGAATACATCCAGCAGCAGGTCATGCTGCTGCTGCGTTTCCCAAGTCGCGGCGAAGCGCACTTGGTGCGACACGCCGGCGATGTCGTAGCGCTGCGCCAAATGCTGGCGCGCGCTGCCGACGATCAGCGTGTGCAGCCGCACCTGCTTCGCTTGTCCGAGCGACGCCAGCGCATCGCGCACCGGCGGAGAGACGGCGCCGACGCCGTCGGTCACCATGACGAAGTCGGCGTCATGGTAGCGCGGCTGCGAAGCGACGATTTCGATGCCGCGGCGGATCGGCGCATCGAAGTGGGTGCCGCCGCCGAAGGCGAGCTGCGTCAACGCATAGAACGCCGCCCAGTTCGGCTTGTTCCAGTAGAGCGGATGCTCGAGCAGCTCGCCGCGGGCACCGAAGATCATCAGCAGGAAGTCGCGCTTCTCGAGCATGGCGAACGCCGCGAACGTGGCGACGAACAGCTGCGCAACCCGAAGCTTGGCGCCGCGCATCGAGTGCGACGTGTCAAGCATGCAGATGACGGGACCTTTCTCGGGCTCCTCGGACTTACCGGCAATGTTGTAGCTGAGCAGCTTGCGCTCCAGCCATTTCACCATGAAATACGCCTCGTAATCCGGATCGGCCAGAAGGCTCGCTTCGGAAGGCAGCATGCGGGCGATGTCGCCGGATTGGCGCAAATCGTCGTAGCTTTCGGGGATACGGGGGGCATGCACCTTTTTCCGGACAGCTTTGAACTGCTGCACCTGACGGCCCACCTCCTGCATGAACGCAACCAGGTCGGGATACCGCTTCAGCTTCTCGATCCATTCCAGAAAACGGGCATACGGCTGCCGCTGCAGCCGTCCCAGATCGCTCCCCCAGCGGCGGTTCGCCACACGCTGGCTGGCCTGGAGCAAGTCCGCAAGCGCCAGCGTCTCGGTTTGCTCGCTGCCGAGCGAGGCCCGAAGCGCTTCATTCAACCACGAGCCGAGCTGCTCTTCAAGCTGCTTGAACGTTTCCTGTTCTTTCCTGCGCAGCCGCTCCAGCTGTTTCTCCGCGTGCTTCAGCTCCTGTTCGGCCTTGGCCAGCTTCGTACGCAGCTTGTCCCGGCGCAGGAAATCGGTGCGCATCTCCTCCTGCAGCGAGCGGACGCGGCTGGCAAGCGCCTCGATCTCCGAGGCGACGAGAGGCCTGGCGTCGAGGGCGGCCTGCTTGTCCTCGACGTTCCGCTTGCCCTGCTGGAGCGTATACCCGACCAGGCGCAGCTTCTCGATCTGCTTCTCCGACAGCTGCTCCTGCACCTGCTGCGAGGGCTCCTGGCCCTGCTGCTTGTTTTTCTCGCTCAGGCCGATCGTCCGCAGCTGCTGCTCCTCCTGTAGGCGGCGCTTCACCTCGTCTTCGAAAGAGG
The DNA here is from genome assembly GCF_055379675.1 of Paenibacillus sp. JCM 9796. NCBI lineage: Bacteria > Bacillati > Bacillota > Bacilli > Caryophanales > Paenibacillaceae > Paenibacillus > Paenibacillus sp. JCM 9796. The sequence goes on along the minus strand of NZ_AP043723.1, from coordinate 25,994 downwards.
AGGTGAGCCACATGAGCGCTTTGAGCGACGTTTTGAACGCCGCGTTCACTTCCCCGGTGGTGAGCGGATGAAGGGAGCGGTAGAAGTGCTGCTTGCGCAGCTCCCGGACGAGCCAGCGGTGGAAAGGCGTCGCCTCCGCATGCGCATCCTCGGCAGGGCGGGCCAGATAGAAGCACATGTAAAAGTCGGCGAACAATTCGATCGAGAACCAGGCGGTGCGCTTCTCCGCCTCCCGGATCCATTCTTGCGCGGTGCGGGAGGAGGTGACGTAACCGTCAAACACATAGCGGTCTATCCGGGTGGAACGAATGATCATAACGTCTCCTCACAGGTCTCCTAGAGCGTGTAGTCGTAATCGATGCCGGGCAGCTCCCGATCGAACAAGGTGCGGTAGAGCCCCTGCATCGTTTGCAGCGTCCGTTCGCCCTGGATGCGCAGATGCGTGTACTTGACCGCGTATTGCGCGGTTTGCAGGACGAGGAAGTTCCGGTTGCGAATGTAACCCGGCAAATCCTTCTCGCGCTGCAGCCACTGGATCAGCTTGCCCTGCAGCTCGCGAGCCGTTTCCTCCAGCTCGTGCTTGCATTCCTCGAGATTCGCTTTCGCTTTGGCTTGATCCTCCTGGCTGAGCCGGGCGCCGATTTCCTTCTTGAATTGAAACGCATGCAGCTCTTCTTCCTTCGAGAGCCAATGCTTGGCGATCCGGTCGTAGCGCCGGAGCGGCAGCTCGCGTTCGGTTTCCGCTTTCAGGGCCTCTTGGAACGATTGCTGGAACAGGTCGTGCAGCGTGCCGTAATCCTCCGGGTGATCCCACAGCATGTGCGGCGTATATACGGTATCCCATACCTGCACTGCGTCACGCCCGTTCAAGGCGGCGGACGTTTTCCAGACGTGTCCGATTTTGCGCCAGCGGCGGTCCGAGAGTCTGAACGCCTTGTCCTCCATCGCCGTCTTGAGCTGATACAGCATATAGATGATGGGTTCCGGAATCGATACGCGGTCCGCGGCGCTGCGGATCTTTTCAACCTGGCTCAGGGTGAGCAGAGACGGCAAAGGCTCGTTCGGCAGCTGGAACATCCGTTCGTAGCTGGACATTTGTTTTAAATATTCAACCTCATACCGCAATAGAAAACGGTCGTACAAAGCCGCAAGCTGCTCGTTCTCTTCCGGCAGCTCGTTGGAGGCGGCGATCAGGAAGAGCAGCGGTACCTGCTGTTTATCTTGTCCGTTGAAAAAGATACGCTCATTTAAAATCGACAGCAGCGCATTCAGGATGGCGCTGTTCGCTTTGAAAATTTCGTCCAAAAAGGCAAAGTCGACCGCAGGCAAATACCCGTCCGTCTGACGTACATATTGGTCCTGCTTCAGCTGCTGCAGCGATACCGGTCCGAACATTTCGTCCGGCGTTGTGAAGCGGGTGAGCAAATAGTCGAACCAGCGCCCGCCGCCGAACACTTGCGCCACGGCGCGGGCCAGCTGCGATTTGGCCGTACCGGGAGGGCCGACCAGCAAGGCGTTCTCTCCGGCCATCAAACCGAGCAGCAGCAGGCGAATCAGTTCCTCCCGTTCGAGAAAACGGGCTTCAAGCGCTTCGATCGCTTGTTCGAGCTTTTGCTGAATTACCGTTATTTCATTCATGGCACTAACTCCCTCGGCTAGGATCAGATCGAGATGTAACCAGCTTGTTATCTTGTAACATTGTAACAGACCCGAATCGAATTCTCTAATTGGCAGGCGGCCAAAGAGCCGGCCGCATAGACCGGGAGAGACCATTCGATGGAACAAAAAAGGGGGAAACGACGTGCGTAGAGGCATGCGCGAAAGCGCGGTTTACGCCGTTTGATGCAAAAACCGTTTCTTCTTCTTGCAAAAGCGATTATAATAAGTAAAGCGGACCACTCGGGTGACCGTAAGACGGAAGACGTGTGCAATGCTTGGAGAAGCACACTTATGGAGGCTGAACAGATGAGCGTCACCGATAACCAGATGAATCAGAAATACGAGAAGCTTAAAGATATACTGCGCGGCATGGGGAAAGTAGTCGTTGCCTTCTCCGGCGGCGTTGATAGCGCATTCCTGCTGAAAGCGGCCCTTGAGGAGCTTGGCAGCGACAATGTTCTTGCGATCACGGCCGATTCGGAGACGTATCCCGCGCGAGAGAAGGAAGAGGCGATTGTGCTCGCCAGATCGTTAGGCGCACCGCACGAAGTCATCCCGACCAGTGAGCTGAACATCCCCGGCTATGCCGAAAATCCGACCAACCGCTGCTATTTTTGCAAAAATTCGCTGTTCGATCACTTGATTCCGATCGCCGAAGCCAAAGGGTATCCGTACGTCGTCTTCGGCGCTATCGCCGACGATCTCGGCGAGCACCGTCCGGGTCTGCAAGCCGCGCATGAACGGGGCGTACGCGCGCCGCTGCTGGAGGCGGGCATCCTGAAGTCCGAAATCCGCCACATGTCGCGTCTCTTCGGATTGAAGACGTGGGATAAGCCTTCGTTTGCTTGCTTGTCTTCGCGAATTCCATACGGCGAGCTGATCACGGCGGAGAAGCTGTCGATGATCGACCGTGCCGAGGATTTCATCATGCAGCTCGGGTTTCGGCAAGTGCGGGTGCGTCAACACGACAATTTGGCCCGCATCGAAGTGCCGGCTGCCGACCTGGCTGCCCTGCTGCCGATTGCCGAGACGGTGCACGCAAAGCTGCGGGAGATCGGATATGCGTACGTCACGCTCGATTTGAAGGGCTATCGTTCAGGCAGCTTGAATGAAGTGCTGCCGGCGGAGCAGCAAGCCGTCCAGGCTGCGGTTTCCGCCTCCGGGCAGTAAGGGAGGGTGCATATATGAAGTCGAACAAACCGAAGGTTTACATATCGAAGCCCGTTCCACCGGAAGTTCTGGCCTATTTGCAAGAGCACTGCGAATGCCGGATGTGGGACGGACAAGGCACCGCCTCCCGTCAGCAGCTGCTTGCCGAATTAAGCGAAGTAGAAGGTTTGCTGATGACCGGCGTACCGATCAACGAGGAACTGCTTGATCGCGCACCGAAGCTGCGCGCTGTCAGCACCATCTCGGTCGGCTATAACCATTTCGATATTGAGGCGATGAGAGCGCGCGGCGTGATCGGCACGCACACGCCTTATGTGCTGGACGATACGGTGGCTGACTTGGTGCTTGCGCTCATGCTGTCCGCGGCACGGCGCATTCCCGAGCTGGATGCGTTCGTGAAGCAGGGACGTTGGCAGCGCGGTCAGGGGCTGACCGACGAAGACTTCTTCGGGTTCGACGTGCATCATCGCACGCTCGGTCTCATCGGGATGGGCCGCATCGGGGACGCGATCGCGCAGCGGGCGGTGCACGGCTTCGGCATGCAGCTGCTCTATCATAACCGTTCGCGCAAGCCGGAAGCGGAAGAGCGGTTTCAAGCTGTTTATTGCGAGCTTGACGAGCTGCTGCGGCGCTCGGACTTCGTCGTCATGATGACGCCGCTGACCCCTGAGACGACCCGGATGATCCGCCGCGAGCATTTCGATTTGATGAAGCCGACGGCATTCTTCATCAACGCTTCACGCGGCCAGACCGTCGACGAAGCCGCGCTGTTCGATGCACTTCAATCCGGCAGCATCCGCGGCGCCGGACTCGATGTGTTCGATCCGGAGCCTCCTCGGCCGGATCATCCGTTCTTCACGCTGCCGAACGTCGTCACGCTGCCGCATATCGGTTCGGCGACGGCCGCCACCCGTCTCGATATGGCCATGCTCGCCGCACGCAATCTTGTGGCAGCGCTTCATGGCGAGCAACCGCCGAACATTGTACCGGAACTGCTCGAACAGATCGAGCGATAACCCCAAAGTCCGCTTTTCGCTTTAGAGCGAGGGCGGGCTTTTTTGACGCGCCGGGCTCCTTAAAAGTTGTCATCAGCGATGATGACGAAACCTCCTTTTCCTTCGATTGAAATTGAAAGCGTTACACTTTACGATTAGTTCATAACCCTTTGCGGAATAATGATCAGGCAAAGGAAAGAAGTGAGGAGGATACCTAATGAGCGAGCACACCAAACAACAAGCTTCTCCCGGGGGGGTCCGGGTAGCGGTGCAGCGTTTCGGTCGTTTCTTGAGTGGAATGGTGATGCCGAATATGGGAGCTTTTATCGCATGGGGGTTAATTACCGCCTTGTTTATTCCAACCGGATGGTTTCCGAATGAATATTTAGCCAAACTTGTCGGGCCCATGATTACGTACTTGCTGCCGCTGTTAATCGGTTATACCGGCGGAACGATGATTCACGGTACGCGCGGCGGCGTCATTGGCGCGGTGGCCACGATGGGCGTCGTCGTCGGAGCGGATATTCCGATGTTTATGGGCGCCATGATCGTCGGACCTGCGGCGGCTTGGGTTCTGAAGAAGTTCGATAAATCGATCGAAGGCAAAATCCGTTCAGGGTTTGAGATGCTGGTCAACAACTTCTCGGCGGGAATCATCGGCGCCGCGCTTGCGTTGGTCGCCTACACCGGCATCGGACCTGTTGTGCAGGCTATCAGTAAAACACTTGCCGCCGGGGTTGAATTCCTGATCAACAACGGGCTGCTTCCGCTGGCGAACGTCTTGATCGAGCCGGGTAAGATTCTGTTTCTCAACAATGCGATCAATCACGGCGTATTAGGTCCGATCGCCTTGGATCAAGCGGCTAAGACCGGTCAGTCGATCATTTTCATGCTGGAATCGAACCCTGGTCCGGGACTTGGCATTCTGCTGGCCTACTGGCTCGTCGGCCGCGGCTCGGTGAAACAATCGGCGCCGGGCGCCGCGATCATTCACTTCCTTGGCGGTATTCATGAAATTTACTTCCCGTACATTCTAATGAATCCGCGACTGATCCTCGCCGCTATTGCCGGCGGTGTCGTAGGCAGCTATACGTTCTCGATCTTCGGTGCGGGACTTGTGGCGACGCCTTCTCCGGGCAGTATATTCGCTTACCTTGCGATGGCTCCTAAGGGAGGATTGCTCCCGGTGCTCAGCGGGGTGGTGACGGCAACGGTCGCTTCGTTCCTCATCGCTTCGGCGCTCTTGAAGACGAGCGGCAAGGAGCAGGATGGTGATCTTGAACAAGCAACCGAGCAAATGAAACAAATGAAAAATGCAGGCAAGGACGCAAATCCGGCTTCTGCGGCTCCCGCGGCGGCGGCAGGCACAACAACTGTTGTGAAAGCGAAGTCTGAAGTTCAGAAAATCGTCTTCGCCTGCGATGCCGGAATGGGCTCCAGCGCGATGGGTGCTTCGATCCTGCGGAAAAAAATAAATAAAGCCGGTATCCCGGTCACGGTAACCAATACGGCGATCAGCGAAATTCCGCAGGATGCGGATATCGTCATCACCCACAAATCGTTGACGGAACGGGCTAAATTGGTCGCGCCCAAGGCGGAGCATATTTCGATCGACGACTTTCTGAAAAGCCCGGAATACGATTCATTGATTAACAGATTAGGTGAATAAAGTTTAATTTGACGCTGGCGAAAAATTTCGTCGGCGTCAAGCCCATTTCTTGTAAGCAGGGATGATTCAGCCTATGCGGAAGGTGTCCAATCGACAGCGACAAATATTAGAGCTGCTGCTCAGCAGACAAGGTGAAATTACCGCCGGTGAAATCGCCGATGCCATTAAAGTGAGCACCCGGACCGTTCATCGCGAGCTTCCGGAAATCGAATCGATTTTGCTGGCCGAAGGACTGACGCTATCCAAGAAGTCCGGGGTCGGCATCCAGCTTCAGGCGGAGCCCGGTCAGCTAGAGGCCCTTTCACGGCGGCTTCTCCGATTGGATACCGATGCCCACACCGCAGACGAACGAAAGGTTCTTATCCTGTGCCGGCTTCTCGATTCCGTCGAACCGATCAAGCTGTTCACGCTGTCGCATGAGCTGCATGTTACCGAGCCTACAATCAGCGCGGATTTGGACGAACACGAAGACGGGTTGAACAAAGAAGGCTTGACGTTGGTGCGAAGAAGAGGATACGGCATCCAGCTGGTCGGGCCGGAACCGGCCAAGCGATCCGTGATTGCCAGGCTCGCCAGAGACCGTCTGGACGACTCCGACCTATTTGGCAAGCCCGGCAATCCTTCCCCGCATCCGGTTACGCGCAAGCTGCTGGAGATGATCGGAAAGAGCAGCTTTTTCAGGGTCGAGCAGGCGGTTTGGCAGTTGGAGGAGCAGTGGCCTACGCAGTTGTCGGAGGCGGCTTACACGGAGCTGCTTATTCGGCTGTCCGTCGCCATAACGCGCGTGCGTCAGGGCCGGTGCATCAAGCCCGGAGAATACAGTGCCAAATCGCAAGCAGACCGGGAAACGCATAGCAGACTGGCGCTATTCGCCGAATTGCTGGAGCTGGACTTGTCCCCTGAAGAGTCCGGGTATTTCGCGGATTTGCTTTCCTTCTGGAAGGGGACTCCGTCTCAAGAGCTGCTGCTTCAAGACGATATGGATATGGTGGAAACCATCGTGAATCTGATTCGTTTCGTCGAGGAGCGCATCAAGGTCCCGCTGCTTTCCGATCGTTCGCTGGTGGAAGGCCTGCTGCATCATTTGAAGCCGGCGCTGGAGCGAATCGAGCAGGGCGAAGCCATTCGCAATCCGCTGCTCTCCCAAATCAAGCGAGACTTCGAATCGCTATTCCTCACGGTCCGCCAAGCGGTTGACCGGACGATTCGGGGACTTCAAATTCCCGACGAGGAAATCGGTTATCTGGTCATGCATTTCGGAGCGGCTCTGGAACGTGCCAAGCAATTCTCCCGTCATGTCCGGGCGCTGATCGTATGTACCAGCGGTATCGGTTCGTCCAAGCTGCTGGCGGCACGAATTACGAAAGAGCTCCCGCAGATCGACATTGTCGGACACGCTTCCTGGTTCGAGGCGGCTCATCGACCGAAAGAGGATTACGATCTGATTATCTCGACCGTTGATCTCCCCGTGGAAGCCGACCAGTACATCAAACTGAGTCCGCTGCTTACGGCGGACGAGACGGAACGACTGAGAAAATTTATTCAAACGATTCTCATCGAAAGACCGTCCTCGGAGCAGGACGGCATTCTCCAAGCGGGCGGTACCGTTGACCGGTTGCGTATGCTGAAACGTTACGTCGAAGAAATAATCCGACTGCTCGACCGGTTTGAGGTTTATCGGCTGGACGGTCAACGTGTCAACTACGAGCTGCGAGACGTCATTACGGACATTTGCAGGGTGGTTCAGCAGGCTTACGGCATAGAGCCTATCGAAACCGTGGTTTCGCAATTGTTGGCCCGGGAAAGCTATGGAAGCCAGGTCATTCCGGGAACGGAGCTGGCCCTGCTGCATACCCGAAGCGATTCGGTGCAGGAGCCGCTTGTCGCGTTGTTTGTCCTGAACCCGCCGGTCCATATGGGTCCTGAAGGCCGGCACGCCGTGACGCAAGCATTGCTGATGCTTGCTCCGATGGAATTGCCGCGGGAGAGCCTGGAGGTGCTGAGCGAAATTAGCGCCATGCTGCTGCTGCCGGAATTCATCGTTCAGCTCGGGACCGCCGATGCCGAGACGATTCGCCGCGCGATATCGGAAGAGCTGGAACAATTTATACAAACAAAAATGGAATGGAGAGAGACGAAATGAGCATTGTATCCCAAGATAAAGTGAGACTGAACGTAAAAGTGAACGATAAATATGAGGCGATCCGGATAGCTGGACAGCTTCTGGTCGATGCCGGCCATGTGCCTTCCGAATATGTGGATAAAATGATCGAACGCGAGCGCTCGCTCTCTACCTATATGGGCGGCGGTCTGGCGATTCCTCATGGCACGAATGAGGCTAAGGCGCTGATCAAGTCGACCGGACTGTCGGTTGTCATCGTGCCGGACGGTGTCGACTTCGGCGAAGGTGAGCGCGCGAACCTGATCATCGGTATTGCCGCTGAGGGCGACGAGCACCTCGAAATTTTAACGAACGTTGCGATGCTTGTGTCCGAAGAGGAGGATATGAAGCGAATTTTGAATGCTTCTTCGGAGGCGGAACTAGTCGATATTATTGAAAGTGGGCTGGACGCATGAGGGCGGTTCATTTTGGAGCAGGGAACATCGGCAGAGGTTTCATCGGATTGCTGTTGTCGCGGGCGGGCTATGAGGTTTGCTTCGTGGACGTGAACGCGTCGCTCGTGGATTTGCTGCGCGAACGCGGGCAGTATACAGTCACGCTGGCGAACGAGCAGGCGGATGCCGAGCTTGTACGGAACGTGACCGCGGTTAACGGTACGAACCTGGAGCAAGTCGCGGAGGCGATTGCAGGTGCGGATTTAGTGACGACGGCGGTCGGCGTGTCGGTCCTTAAGCACATTGCCCCGTCTATCGCCCAAGGAATCCGGGTCCGGCTGCGCGCTTCCGCCGCGCCGTTGCCCGTCATTGCGTGCGAGAATGCGATCGGCGGCAGCACCCAGCTTAAGGAACAGGTGTATGCGCATCTGACGCCCGAAGACCGTGTGCTGGCGGATGGCCTCGTTGCCTTCCCGGATGCGGCCGTCGATCGGATCGTGCCGCTGCAGCACCACGAGGACCCGCTGCAGGTAACGGTCGAGCCTTTCTACGAATGGGTCGTCGACCGGTCCGCGATGCCGTCCGGCTTTCAGGAAATTGCCGGCGTTCATTATGTCGAGAAGCTGGAGCCCTATATCGAGCGCAAGCTGTTCACCGTCAATACGGGACATTGCTGCGCGGCCTATCACGGCTATCTTGCAGGCTGCTCCACGATTCAGGAAGCGATGAGCAGCGAGGCGATCCGGGCGGAGGTAGCGTCCGTTCTGCAAGAAACAGGCGCCATGCTGGTGCGCAAATTCGGATTTGACGCAAAGGAACATGAGACCTATGCGGCTAAAATTATGGATCGCTTCACGAATCCGTATATCGATGACGAGGTCGTACGGGTCGGGCGTTCGCCGATCCGCAAGTTGTCCCCGAATGATAGGCTCGTTCGTCCGGCGCTCTTGGCGCATGAGCTGGGCATGGAGGTGCCGCATCTGGCTGCCGGGATGGCCGCCGCGCTGTTGTTCGACTATCCCGAAGATCCGGAAGCTGCGGCCATTCAGGCTTTAATTGCCGAACACGGCATTCATCATGCTATTGAAACGTACACGGGTCTGCCTGGGGAGCATCCCATTCATCAAAACGTATATAACCGTTATGAAGCGTTGAAGCTGACGGTTAAGCGTTAATCATCAGAGAAAAGCATAAGGAGGGATTGAGTGATGTCCCATGTACTTACTGGAATTGCCGCTTCCCCGGGTTTCGCCATTGCGAAGGCCGTGCCGCTGCAAGCCGAGAAGTATGTTCCTCAGCGCCGCAGCATCGATGATGTTCCGGCGGAGACGGAACGGTTCCGGAAGGCGGTAGCGGAGGCCAAACGGGAGCTGGAAGCCATCAGGCAATCAACGGAAGAAAGGCTGGGCCCCGATAAAGCGGAAATTTTCGAAGGGCATCTGCTGCTGCTGGAAGATCCGGAGCTGATCGATGCAGCCGCCGAGCAGATCGCCGAACAAGCGGTCGATGCGGAGTACGCGCTCTATGAAGTGTCACAATCGTTCATCGAGGCGCTGCTGTCGCTCGATAACGAATTGCTGCGCGGCCGCGCAGTCGATCTGCAGGATGTGGCCGGACGCGTGATCAATCATCTGCGGGGCGTGTCGCACACGACCGTTTCCAGCTTGCTGGAAGCGTGCATTATCGTGGCTGAGGACTTGACGCCTTCGGATACGGCGCAATTAAATTTGGAAATCGTTCGCGGCTTTGTCACCGAAATCGGCAGCCGCACGTCGCACTCGGCCATTATGGCCCGGTCGCTCGATGTACCGGCCATTGTCGGGGCAGGCGCAGGCGTCCATGCCATTCAGGCGGGGGATACGGTAGTTCTGGATGCATTGGAGGGCCGTATTGTGGTCAATCCAAGCGATGCCGAGCTGGCAGACTATCGGGAGAAGCAGGCGCAGTATGAGCGGCGCAAGGCCGAGCTGGCGCGATTGAAGGATCGACCAACCGAATCCGCTGACGGACACCGGGTCGAATTGGCGGCAAATATCGGCAGTGTGGAAGATGTGGCGAAGGCGCTCGAGAACGGAGCGGAAGCCATCGGCCTTTTCCGTACGGAATTTCTATATATGGGCAGAACGTCGTTGCCGACAGAGGAAGAGCAGTATAACAGCTACAAGCACGTGCTTGAGAAAATGGAAGGAAAGCCCGTCGTCATCCGGACGCTCGACATTGGCGGCGACAAGGAACTTCCTTACATGAGCCTGCCGAAGGAAAGCAATCCGTTCCTCGGACTGCGGGCGCTGCGCTTGTGCCTGAGCCGCGAGGATTTATTCCGTACGCAGCTGCGCGCGCTGCTGCGCGCCAGCCGTCACGGGCAGTTGAAAATCATGTTTCCGATGATTTCCGTACTTGATGAGCTGCTTGAAGCCAAACGGCTGCTGCAGGAAGAGAAAGAGAAGCTGCTGCGGGAAGGGGAGGTCGTAGCGGAGCGCATCGAGGTCGGGATGATGATCGAGGTGCCGGCGGCCGCGATCGGTGCCGATATTTTCGCCAGCGAGGTTGATTTTTTCAGCATCGGCACGAACGATTTGATCCAATACATGATGGCGGCCGACCGGATGAACGAAACGGTCTCGTACTTGTACCAGCCATGCCACCCGACGGTGCTGCGGCTCGTGCAGACGGTTATCCGCGCCGCCCGGCGCGAAGGCAAATGGGTCGGCATGTGCGGCGAAATGGCCGGCGACGAAACGGCGATTCCGCTGCTGCTCGGTCTCGGCCTGCACGAGTTCAGCATGAGTGCGAGCTCGATCTTGCCGAGCCGGGCATTGATCGGCACGTTATCTCAACGCGAGTGGGAGGGGCTGGCCGAGCAGGCGCTGACGCTTCGCAGCCAGCAGGAAGTCAAACAATTGGTGCGTGAGCGCTTGTCCCGGCCAAAGGCGCACAGCGCAGCGACCCTCTAAATTTAAAGGAACGAGGTAATCAAACATGATCAGTCAAACATTTACCGTTATCAACCCGACAGGGTTCCATGTGCGTCCTTCCAAGGAATTCGTACAAACTGCAAGCGCCTTTCCTTGTAAAATCAACGTGATCAACAAAGATAAAAAAGCGAATGGGAAAAGCTCGATCAGTATGCTGACCCTCGGCATCGCGGCCGGCGATCAGGTGGTGCTTGAAATCGACGGCGAACAAGAGGCCGAAGCCATGGAAAAGCTCGGCGCCTTACTTGTGAAAATATATGAGTAGTTTGCCTAAAACCGATAACCTTGCTCCGTTTGTACGGGGTAAGGTTATTTTTTTATTGAACCCCCGGCTTGGTCGCCCATTTGCAAATTTCTTACGCGTCTTCGCAGCTCGGCGGCCACTTCTGTAGGATTTTCGTGTTGAAAAATGACATAGGCGTACTTGTTGTGTCCTTCCAATTCAATAATGACAAGGGACTGACGGCTCTCGTAAGAGAGAAAGTACCACTTGTCCGCATGCTTGAAGCTCCCCTCGTAAATATGAAGCGGCGATATGGAAGTGCCAGGCATTCTAAGCATCCATCTGGGGGCATCGAAATCATCCACAAATACGCTTTTGATCGTCGAATAGGGAATGGTTACTTTTTGTTTGAGAGAGAAGAAACAGTGCAGTCCCGTGAGATTTAAAGTAAATTCGGTCTCTCCAAACCGGACAGTTCTTCCCATACTCTTGACGCCTCCTTTGTTCATGAATGATATCCTAATCATATCATAAGTGGATTTCCGCTATCCTCAGATGCACACAAGATATCCGTTGAATACGGGTTGAATAGAGCCCGGTTCAGACTGGCTATTTCATGTTTAAAACGGAATAGAGCCTTTTTTGGCCTATTTTCGGGAATAATAAGGATTGAAACGGTTAGTTGGATGAGTCCGATGTACTTCGGCATCTGGAGGTGTGTTATGAGCAGCTTTTGGAAGTGGGTCAAAAAAGGAAATACGTCTTCGGCTGTGGCCGCATTAGGCAACGCGGCGATTGCGATTCTGAAAGGCGTCGCCGCAGCGCTCAGTGGAAGCGGTGCAATGTTTGCATCGGCCATGCACTCGGTTGCGGACGCCGTAAACCAAGGCTTCGTCTTCGTGGGCAGCGTACTGGCGTCGCTGCGCCGGTTGAAGTGGAATCGAAGATCGCCCGGATGATTCTGGACAGCCCGGATGTGACGGATATCAACAAGCTGCGCATTATTCAAGAAGGGCGCGCGTATCACGTCGAAGGGTACATCGAGCTGCGGAAGGGGCTTACGCTTGCGGATGCGGATGACATTAAGTTCCGCGTGCGCGACAAGCTGCTGGCCGAGTCCGACATTACCGACGTGACGCTCGGGATCATTGAGGACAACGGGGTTCAGGATTGGAAGGGCCGTGAAGAAAGGCCGGTGAACGGCGGCGTGTAAGGGAAAGAGGGTGTGCTGCTGGCTCCCTTTACGTCTTTATCGTAACCATAGCGGAACAGCGATGCGCAATTTGATCGAAATGAGTACCGCTATACTCCCAAAAGACCAATAAAGCACCCCTGTCCGTTATGGTTTGCCGCAGTCCCCGCATGCTCCGAATAAGGAATCATCGTTCCTCTATGTTTTTTTGCCGCCGATCCGGAGGCTTCCGGCCATGCCTGAAGGATGTCGATCCATCCTGTAACGCAGTCATGGCGTTCATGCTACCCGAATGCAAGCGGCGACGGTTCCGTTTCGTAGAACAGTTTCAGCTCATGCAGAGCGCGCGTGCAGCCGACATAGAGCAGCTTGGCATCCCACGTCGTTCGCTCATAGTGGACGGGATCGACGTCGACGATCAGCACCGTATCGAACTCCAAGCCCTTGGCCATATAAACCGGAAGGACGGACACGCCGCCTTCGTAATGCTGCTGACCGGCGCTGATACGATGCACCTGTCCGCAGCCCGCTTGCAGCAGCGCTTCGTGAAGCACCGTGCTGCCGCACTCGGTACGCGTCAAGATGGCCAGCGTGCCTGCCTCTTGCTTTGCCCGAAACCGGGCAATCTCCTCGACCAGCCGCGGCACCAGCGCCGCTCCCGGAACCTGCTCCAGCTTGACCTCGTCGCCGCTGCGAAACACAGGTACAGCGAGGGCCGGAGGCTCTTCGGGCGCTCGCTGAAGCACGCTGTTCGCGAACTGAATGATTTCCGTCGTCGACCGGTAGCTGCGGTTGAGGGTGAAAAATCCGCGCTGCTCCGGCGCAAACAAGTCCAGCAGCTCCTCCCAGCGATGAATGCCTTGGTAGGCATGGATGCCTTGCGACAAATCTCCCAAGATCGTAAACGACCCGTTCTTCGTATGATGGGACAGCAGCGCGACTTGAAACGGCGAGAAGTCCTGCGCTTCGTCGATTACCGTATGATCGAACCGGTGGTCGCCGGGAATGCCATGGAATCGCTCGCGGATGTAGAGAAGAGGCGCCAAATCTTCGGGCTGCACCCGCTTTTTTTTCGCCAGCAGGCGGGTTTGCTCGCGTATCGGTTCGGGAATCGCCAAGCCGTCCGATCCCGCCCGGACAAAAGCGGCGGCTTCCGCTTCGGGCTGAACCAACTCCTTATAGAACGCAAACGGGGAGTAAGCCGTCCAACGTTTGCCATATTCACGCAGCCGCGTCGTTAATTTCTTCTTATATTCCTTCCGAAGGTGAACTTCCCATACTTTGTCCAGCTCCATCTCGGCCCAGCGCTTCATACGGGCAAGTACGCGTTCGCGTCGCTTCATCAACGGCTCGTGCTTGTTCTCTACATCGTACCATTGCTTTACGATCGCGGCAGGCAGCTTCTTGCCTTCCCACGGTGAGAACGGTTCCGTCGGAACCGCCTGCGCTTCATACGCCTTCAGCATGCTGTCAATCCAGTGCATGTAACGAATCGAGCCCTTGAAACGTCCCGGGGCGGTATCATCGGCGGCGGGTCGGTCCGCACCGACCTGAAACCATCGATTCAACCGTTCGCCCGAATCGGCGAGCGAAACTTCATCCTCCAGCAGTTTCAGCGCCCAGTCGGTAAACGTCGTTTGTTGGATATGGCCGACGCCGAGCTCGGGCAGCACGCCGGAAATATAATCGAGGAACATCCGGTTCGGCGCAAAAATAATCATTTTCTCCGCTTTCACTTGATCGCGGTATTGGTAGAGGAGGAACGCTAAACGGTGCAGCGCGACGGTCGTCTTGCCGCTCCCTGCGACGCCTTGGATGACGAGTGCGTCGTTCTTGCCCGCCCGGATGATCGCGTCCTGTTCCGCTTGTATGGTCGACACGATATCGCGCAGCTTATTGTCCTTGTTTTCCCCGAGCCGGTACAGCAGAAATTCGTCCGTCACGGCCATCGCATCCGATTCGCGGTCGTAGGTATCGACCACCCGTTGCAAAATCTGCTTGCGGATGACGAGATTTCGTTTCAAATAGACGAGCCCCGCCACGGTGCCGTCCGGCGACTCGTAGCTGGCGGCGTCGCGCCCGCCGGTGAACGAGTAGAACAAGCTGGCGGCCGGCGCCCGCCAATCGATCACGAGCAGCTCGGGCGAATCGGCTTTCTCTACGCCGAATTTACCGATATACATGGGCGTAGGTTCGGGCTTGCCTTCTTCCTGAAAGTCGAGCCGGCCGAAATAAGGTTCGGGGGTCGCTTGCGCGAGGTTGCGGCGTTTCGTCTCGCGGATCGATTCCAGGACCTGCTCCGACACATCTTGACCGGTGTAACGGGGAACGGCTTCGAGCCTTGCAAGATGATCTTCCATCTCGCGGATCGTTTGCTCCAAATGAGCAAGTTCCTCTTGATAAGCCTGGTGCAAAGCGGTTTCCATCTTCATACCTCCCGTTTAATGAGATCCCAATAACTGACAACAGGAGGTCGATTATAACATAAAGCAGGAAGGTCGGCAACCGGCGTTGAATCCGGTTATTGCGGCTGAAGCGGCAACCTATTATTATAGAATCAGAGAATGGCAAATTCCGGTATAAAAGAAAAGATAAACAGCCCGCCGCCGGCCTCGAGGGCCGAACGTCAGGCTGCCGTTGCCATTCCGGGAGTCAGCCTCCGTTGAGGTGTTTCTTGGATGCCAGCATTTTCTGCGGATCGCCCTTCCCTTGGTGCTCGCGGTTTTTCTCGTCTTTGGCTTGCGTATCGTGGAGCTTCGCTACAAACTCCCCGGTTGTTCCTTTCAAGTCATCGCGCATACTGATCCCTCCTTTCACGCAACACGTAGTATGCCCGTAGTCGAATGAAATCACCCGAATCGCCGCAAGGATAAAACAGTCGTTCTTACGATAAACTAAACGGATGGACGATGGTAAAAAAAGGAGGACTAGCCGTAATGGAATACCGGATCGAGAAGGATACGATGGGTGAAATTCAAGTGCCCGCGGATAAGCTGTGGGGTGCGCAAACGCAGCGCAGCCGCGAAAATTTCAAAATCGGCACAGAGAGAATGCCGCTCGAGGTCGTTCATGCGTTCGGACTGCTGAAAAAAACGGCGGCGCAAGCGAACCTGAAGCTAAACAAGCTGGAAGCGGTTAAAGCCGAGGCGATCGTGCAGGCGGCCGGCGAGGTGGAGGAAGGGCGATGGGACGATCATTTCCCGCTCGTTGTTTGGCAAACCGGCAGCGGTACGCAGTCGAACATGAACGCCAACGAAGTGATCGCGCGGCTGGCCAACGAGCAATTGGAGCGCCGGGGCGCGGACGTGCGCATCCATCCGAACGACGACGTCAACCGCTCGCAAAGCTCGAACGATACGTTCCCGACGGCGATGCATATCGCCGGTGTGCTGGCGCTGCATCGCCGGCTGCTTCCTGCACTGGACGCGCTGAAGGCGACGCTGAAACAAAAGTCCGAAGCGTTCGCGGACATTGTGAAAATCGGCCGGACGCACTTGCAGGATGCGACCCCGCTAACGCTCGGCCAGGAAATCAGCGGCTGGTGGGCGATGCTGGACAAAACCGAACGTATGATTCGGCAAAGTCTCGAGTCGATGTACGAGCTGGCGATCGGAGGCACGGCGGTCGGCACCGGACTGAATGCGCATCCGGCGTTCGGGGAGACGACCGCTGCGGAGATCGCCCGCGAAACCGGATTGCCGTTCGTTAGCGCCGACAACAAGTTTCACGGGCTGACGAGCCACGATCAGATCGTGTATACGCACGGGGCGTTGAAGGCTTTGGCGGCCGATTTAATGAAAATCGCCAACGACGTCCGCTGGCTGGCCAGCGGTCCGCGCAGCGGCATCGGCGAACTGACGATCCCGGAGAACGAGCCGGGCAGCTCAATCATGCCCGGCAAGGTGAACCCGACACAGAGTGAAGCGATGACGATGGTTGCCTGCCAGGTGATGGGCAACGACGCCGTAATCGGCTTTGCGGCAAGTCAAGGGAATTTTGAATTAAACGTGTTCAAGCCGGTCATCATTCACAATTTCCTGCAGTCGGTCCGCCTGCTCGCCGACGCGATGAATTCGTTCAACGAGCATTGCGCCGTCGGCATCGAACCGAACCGCGCGGTCATTACGCGCCATCTGGAGCAGTCGCTTATGCTGGTGACGGCGCTTAATCCGCATATCGGCTACGAGAAGGCGGCGTCGATCGCCAAGACTGCCCATCGGGAAGGGCTGACCCTGAAGGAAGCGGCGGTGCGCAGCGGCTACTTGACGGCTGAGCGGTTCGACGAGGTCGTACGGCCGGAGAACATGATTCGGCCGGAAGCGTAACTGGCGGCGGAGACAATAACAAGGCCTTGAGCATCACGCTCAAGGCCGTTTTTGTTACTCGCAAAGGGTTCATGTCATGCACTTACTTCCCGGAGTCCTTGCTGTTTCGATCGATCACTTCCAGCGGGCCATACAGGCCCGTCCCTTCCGAATCGCCGGACTCTACGAAACGCTTGAGCGTGGACAGCTTGTTTTCCCAAAAGCGCTCGTAATAAGCGAGCCATCGCTTCAATTCGAGGAGCGGTTCCGGTTCAAGCCGGTATCGCGTCTCTCGCCCGACTTTCCTATCCTTGACAAGACCTGCGTCGGCCAGAATGCGAAGATGCTTCGAAACGGCTGTCCGGCTTATCGGAAAGTGTCCGCTGATGACGGTGACAGGCATTTCCTGGTCGACAAGCAATTTCAGCAGCTTGCGGCGGGTAGGATCGGCGATCGCTTGAAAGACGTCGTTTTTCGCGGATGGAGCCGCCATCTTAGGCCTCTACATACTTGCGCAGCGACTGCTGAAGTCCGGCCCAGCCATTGTTCATGCGATCGCGCACCAGCGTGTGCGTTTCCCCGAATTCAGTGACTTTGTCGGCATCCCAGCCGGAATGGATCAGCGTAAACTCCGTTTTGCCGTCCAGGTCGATCAATTCGAAAGTCAGCGTCCAGTCCGCTCCCCATCGGAAGGAGAGCTTGTTCGGAGGATCGATTTCCGTTACTTTGCAGGGTGACTTGCCGAACGGACCCGCCTCCAAGTGAAACTCAAAGCCGGCTACAGGCTGAAAATCATTCGGCATGAACCAGGCCGCAATACCTTCGGATGTAGCAACGGCGTCCCACACCTTGCGAATCGGGGCGTTCAGCACCAGCGTCTGGCGAATGTCGGGCAGTGATTGTGAATGGTCGTTTTCCATGAGAATTCCTCCAATACCGGAATGGGTTGTTTGTTCGCTTGTGCTCTTATCGATAAGAAACCATTTGGTTTCGTTATGTATTATATGAAACCTTTAGGTTTCATGTCAAATGATGGGATGCAGTGAGGGGAGGCACCAATTGTTTAATCGTAATTAATACTATTTACAAAGGGGATGAAATCAGATAAAATTTATTTTGACAGTAATAATTACGAATAACTCCAGGGATGGAGTTTATTTTATGCTCAATATACGTAAATATTACGTATAATTAACTAACTGTTTTACTTGTGTAGTCCAAATAAAGGAGAGTGTGTCCCATGCAAGAAGCGCATAACGTCTCAAAGGAAAAGCTGCTGCCGGTCACAGTGTTGAGCGGGTATTTAGGAGCGGGCAAAACGACCGTGTTGAACCATGTGTTGAACAATCGCCAAGGCTTGAAGGTGGCCGTCATCGTCAACGACCTCAGCGAGGTGAATATCGACGCAGAGCTGATCAAAGAGGGAGGGGGCTTATCCCGCACGGAAGAAAAGCTGGTCGAGATGTCTAACGGCTGTATATGCTGTACACTGCGGGAGGACTTGCTGCGCGAGGTAGAGCGGCTGGCGAAGGATGGCCGTTTCGATTACATCCTTATTGAATCGACCGGCGTAGGCGAACCGGTTCCCGTCGCGCAAACCTTCACGTATATCGATGAAGAGCACGGCATCGATCTGTCTACCTATTGCCGCCTCGATACCATGGTCACCGTCGTTGACGCTTACCGGTTCTGGCACGATTTCTCGTCCGGCGAGACGCTGCTGGAGCGGCAGCAGGCCGTGGGCGAAGACGATACGCGTGATGTCGTAGATTTGCTCATCAGCCAGATTGAGTTTTGCGACGTGCTGCTGTTGAACAAATGCGATCTCGTCCAGGAGGACGAATTGAATGAATTGGAGCAGGTGCTGCGTAAACTTCAGCCTCGGGCATCGATTGTTCGCACGTCTCACGGGAAGGTCGAACCGAAGGAGATTTTGAATACCGGACGGTTTAATTTCGAGAAAGCCAGTACGTCGGCCGGGTGGATGCAGGAGCTGCAGAACGCCCATCATACGCCGGAGACGGAGGAGTACGGTATATCTTCTTTCGTATACGAACGGCGCAGACCCTTCCATACGGAACGTCTGACGGCATGGATGGCCGATTGGCCGGAGGAGGTTGTCCGCGCGAAGGGTATTTTGTGGCTGGCTACCCGAAACGCGGTTGCCCAAAATTTAAGCCAAGCCGGCCCCTCGATTCAAATCGGACCGGCGGGCTTGTGGGTTGCCGCCCTTCCGGCAGCGGAAAGGGAGGCGACCTTGGCCGAAGAGCCCGAGCTCAAGCTGGATTGGGACCCGGTATACGGCGACCGGATCACCAAGCTTGTGCTGATCGGCATAAATATGGACAAGGCCGTACTAACCGAAGGACTCGACCGGTGCCTGCTGACCGACGCTGAGATGCAGTCGAACTGGAGCAAGTTGAAGGATGAACTGCCGAATGCCTCATCCGAACAACTCGAAATGATCCTGTCCGGCTCGGAAAAGTAGCGGTCTCCCGTTCGGCAACCGTCAAGACGCAAGGCGTGCGACTGCAATCCCCGTTGCTCCAAAGGACACGTTTCCCTTTCTTCTAGGAGGGGGAAGGTGTCCTTTTTCAGCTTCGCTAACGCTTCAAGCAAGCGTGGGAAACCTGACCGAGAAGCATGCCGGATTACCGGCAGCGGGTTTACAAAGCTTCGATTATTCGTTACGATTGGCAAAGAAAGTTCTCTGGATACGGAGGCGCGTACAAGGTTTGAAAACTCTTATCATTGCCGAAAAACCGGATATGGGTCGCAATATTGCCGCCGCGATCGATCCGAAAGCGAAGAATCACAGGTCTTATCTCGAAGGTGAACAATACATTATTACTTGGGCGATCGGCCACTTGGTCGGTTTGGCCGAACCGGATGCGTATGATGAAAAATATAAGAAGTGGAACATCCACGACTTGCCGATCATTCCCGAACAGTTTAAACTGCTGCCCAATCTCAAAACAAAGGATCAGCTCAAGGTCATCGGGGACTTGGCCAAGCGAAGCAATTTGTTGATCAACGCATGCGATGCAGGGCGGGAAGGGCAGCACATTTTCTCCCTCATCCAGCGGTATTTAAAATTGAAACACCCGGTCAAACGGTTGTGGATCTCGGATTTGACCCCTGAAACGATCAGGAAAGGCTTTGCTGAATTGAAAGAAGGGGTGGAGTACGACAATTTAACGAAAGCGGCAAGAGCCCGCAGCGAAGCGGATTGGCTGATCGGTATGAACGGATCGCGCGCGTTCACGACCAAGCATCAGGTGCTGTTATCCGTTGGACGCGTGCAAACGCCCGTCTTGGCGCTGCTGTATGATCGCCAGAAGGAAATCGAAGCGTTCAGCTCCCATACCTTTTATGACGTAGAGGCTTATTTTCAGCAAGGGGCTGCGGAATACCGGGGTCTGTGGCAGGGGGATCGTCTAACGGACCCGGAGAAAGCCGGAGCGCTCGTCAACAAGGTAAAAGGCAAAGCGGGCACGATCCAGTCGTATGAAGTCAAGGACACGAAGGAATACCCGTTTAAGCTGTACGATTTGACCCTTCTGCAGCGGGAAGCGAATGCCAAGTTCGGATTTTCGGCCAAGAAAACGCTGGATGTGGCGCAGGCGCTTTACGAAAAACATAAGGTCATCAGCTACCCGAGAACGACATCCAATTATGTGACCGAGTCAAACATCCCGGAAATGCACAAGGCGCTTCAGCAGCTGCGCGGAACGGACTATCGTTCGTTTGTTGAAGCGGCCAATCCGCAGCTGGTGCACAAAAACAATAAAGCGGTTTGCAATCCGGCCAAAGTCGAGGATCATCACGCCATCCTGCCAACCCTCCGCACGGCGAAAGGGTTGGCGCCGGATGAGGCTAAAGTATACGATTTGATTGTAAGGCGCTTTTTAGCTCATTTTTATCCTGCTGCCGAATATAAGGTGCATACGGTGCTCACGGAAGTAGAGCGGGAAAAGTTCAAAACGACGGTGAAACAGCTGATTTCCTTGGGATGGAAAGTCCTATACGCCGATCAGAAAAAGGAAAAGACGACGGCCAAATCCCGCGGTAAATCCGAGAAGGAGGACGATGACGAGAAAGCGGCGGAAGAGGAAGTGACAACTCCGTTCAACTTGGACCGAACGCAGGGCGTACACTGCGTGAACGCCATTGCCAAGGAGAAAGAAACCCAGCCCCCCAAAGCTTATACGGAAGGCACGCTGCTGAAAGCGATGGAAAGCGCCGGGAAGCAGATTGAGGACGAGGAGCTTCGCGACGCGATGAAAGATTCCGGCCTCGGCACGCCGGCCACGCGGGCCGCGATCATTGAGCGGCTGAAGCAGGTCGGCTATGTCGTCATGCAGGGCAAGCGCATCGAAATTACGACCAAGGGCCGTATGGCCGTCGAGTTGATCCGCGGGGCCGGCGTCGAGCTGCTCACTTCGCCGGAGATGACCGGCCACTGGGAGCGGCGGCTGAACGAGATTGCGCGCGGTGCGGCTTCCGACGAGACGTTCATGCAGAACGTCAAGAAATTCACCTTGTCGATCGTCAACAAGGTGCGGGTACAGCGGCCGGCCGCGAAGCAGGCGTTCGGCACCGACGCCGAGCCGGCCAAGGGCGAGAAGCCGAAGCGCAAAAGCACGGCGCGCGGCAAGGCGGCGGGCGAAGCGGCTGTGCCGGGCGAGCCGTCGCAGGCGGGGCGCGGGAGGCGGAAGCGCAGCGAGGCGGAAGAAGGAGCAGCGCCGAAGCGTGCGCCGCGCCGGACGGCAGCGGCCCTTGAAGCGGCAGTCGCCGCCTCCTCCGCGGGCGAGGCGCCGACGGCGGTCCACCCGCAGCGGGCAACCGAGACGGTGCCCCCTACGGCTGCGGCGACTCGGGAGGCGCTGGGCGCGTGTCCGCGTCCCGGCTGCGGCGGGCATATTATTCGCGGCAAGCGGGGGTATGGCTGCAGCGCGTATAAGAGCGGCTGCAAGTTCGTGATCTGGAAGGAAGGCGTCGGGGCAGCACTGACCGATGCCGCCGTTGCGCGCTTGCTGAAGCAGGGGCGAACGGATACGATGCAGGTATTGGGCGGAAACGGCGTTGCCGTTGAAGGCCGCATCGTGCTTCGCGACCCGAGCACCGGGGAGTTAAGCGTAGAGCGTTAATATTCTGGTTGAAAAGAGGGAAAAAATGATGAAAGAAATTCCGATTCCGTTCATTCGTACGAATCAAATCGGCATTGTCGTTTTCGTAGTGCTGGCAATCGTCTTGCAGCAGCCCGCACTGATTGCGGCGTTATGGGCGGTGCAATTGATTACGTTATGGCGGGGCATCCGGGTCAATGTGTTCGTGCAGCTGGCATCGCCCTTTTTGAAGCATCGCATCCAGGGAGCGCAAACCGAGGCGGCGGAGCTCAGCCGGTTTAACAACTCCATCGCGGTGACGCTGCTGACCGTGTCCATGATTGCGTTCTGGCTGGATCCTTCCGGCTGGAGTGGATATGTGGCGGCTGCACTTGTAGCCGTGGCGGCTTTCGTCGCGATTTGCGGCTTTTGCGTAGGATGCTTCCTGTATTATCAATTCAAACGGTTGCGGCGGCGTTAACAGCATCATACGAATGACATGAAGGATTAATATAATAGGTAAATGTAAAGCCATTCCATCAAGACGCCCATTCGGCGGCTGGAGGAATGGCTTTTGATTATTTGCTTTGAATAGCGCTAACTGCTTATCTAAAAATGATTTCTTGTGCGGGAACTATTCATATTGACGTCTACAAATTAGGCAGTTTTCAAGCTGCATGAAAAATTCTAGCAGTCGTGAAGTCATGTATCCACTCAAAGTCAAAAATTTTATTTTTGTACACCAGGCAGATTTCTTTTATACGGTCTTTACAATCATGCAAAGTCTTATCGAAATCAATTGGTTCACTCCCGGAAAAGAACTACATATCTTATCATAAATCATAATACGTAGGCCGATGCAAGTGTGAATTTTAAGGAAAAACCTCCCAAGTTACTAATTTAATTTTTTAATAACAAGAGAAGCGTTAACGTTTACTTGTGTACCTCCGGCTAGAGTCTGAAGGGTAACCGCGGCCGCGGAAGTATGATTGACCAAAGTAAGACTATCGCCGGCAGCTAAGGTGATTATCGCCTGCCCATTGTTTTGCTGAGTGCCGGCACCTGAACCGTATACGGTAAACGGAATCGGGGAGCCATTTAAGAATAGTGTAAATTGGTTGGGTTCTACACCAGAAACAGTGAAAGTAACCTCATAATCACCTGCAGTGGTAACAATAGTAATAGGGGTTCCGGGAGTATGAATGATTTCAGCTGTAGTTACACCAGTTGAATCAAATAGGATATGGGCCTCTACTGCTACAACTTGAGCGGCAAAATTATAAATGTACCCGTATTGGGATAGCCCAGCCCCTGTAGCGCCCATAGCACCTGTGGCACCAGCGGCGCCCGTAGCACCTGTGGCACCAGCGGCTCCAGTAGCCCTCGTATACCTTGAGGACCTTGAGGACCTTGTGCTCCTTGTTGCCCTTGTGGTCCTCGTGGAGCTTGTGCACCAACAAATTTATTGATGCTGCCGCTTTTCGCCGCTTAGTTCGGCAGGACGTAGAAATAAACGGAAATGAAGTGGCTGACGCTGCCGAGCAGGACGAAGGTATGCCAGATGGCGTGATGATAAGGAATCTTCCTCCACAAATAAAACACGGTGCCGAACGTGTACAGGATCCCTCCGATGACAAGCCACATGACGCCGGGCTCGGGCAGCTGCTGTATCAGCGGCCGGAAGGCGAGAATAATCATCCATCCCATGGCGATGTAGAATATTGTCGACAGCACGTTGAATCGTTTAACGAAAAACAGCTTGAAGATGATGCCGGCGAGCGCCAGTCCCCAGACAACGCCGAACAAGCTCCATCCTAGCGGGCTGCGAATCGTCACCAGCAGGAAAGGGGTGTACGTGCCTGCGATCAGGACATAGATGGCGGCATGGTCCATAATCTCGAAGAGGTTGATCCAGCGTTCCTTGCGGGCGCTGTGCAGCAGGGTGGAGCACACGTAAAGCAGGATTAGGGACACGCCGAAAATGGCGAAGCTGACGATGTGCCAGGGCGTACCGTACAGCGAAGAACGGACGACCAGCAGGACGAGAGCGGCCACGCTGAGCACGGCTCCGATGCCGTGGCTGATAGCGTTGGCGCGTTCTTGTTTAAGAGCGGCGGCATTCACGGGCATTCACTCCTTCGGGCATGGATGGGATTTATTTTAATTGTAACCCTTCATGAGATAAATGACCAATGATCAATCGGGAAATGCGGGGATCGACACACGGGTGCCGTCCGGCGTCGTGTTGGCCGGCTGATCGCGGAGCAGCCAGCGGTCGGGCGTATCGCGCACACCGATGACTTCAAGCTCGAACGCCTCCGGCGGAAAGCCGTCCGACCACAGCTCGACGAGCTGTCCGTCCACAGCCTCCACATGGATCGGCGCCAGCTCGCCGCCAAAGCCGCCGTTCGTCGTACGTATGCGGAATGCTCCGCCTGCGGCGGAAGCCGGATCGATCCGCTTGCTGAACGTCAACCGTACCCGGCGCGCGTCGCCTAAGCGTGCCGCCGACAAGGGCAGCGGGGGCTCCGCATACATCGGCAGACCGATCGAGTGCTCGTAAGCGGTCCAGAAGCGGTAGCCCTGCGCTTGCGCCTCGGTTCCGAACCGCTTCAGCCAGGCCCGGCTCCGGCGCATCCCGCGCAGCGATCCGATGTCCGTCTGTACGCCAAGCGGCAGGGAAGGAAAAGCGAGACGAATCGGCTCTGCGAAGGGACGGTATCTGCGGATGTAATCCGCCGGCAGACGGGCCCGCATCCAGTCCGGCCAATGCGTCTGCAGCACGTGCGCGTCGGGCCGGACGCGCCGGATCATCGCGACCGCATCGATCCCCTGCGCTTCACGGACGTCCCCGACCGGGTCGCGGCCCGCATCGACGGCGAGCGACCAGGTGGCGATGCGAATCCGCGGATTCGCATCGCGCACGCCGCCCTGGCCGTTGATAACCTCGTGCAGAAAGTCGTTCACTGCGCGCACGCGCAAGTCGATCCAGAGCAAGTAACGGGCGCGGTCTTTCTTATAGTACAGGGGGGAGGTGCGAAGACGGAATTCCGGCATCGCCCCGCCGCTGAACTGGCGGAAAGCCGCCTGCGCCAACGGGCCGACGTCCCCGTAGACCCCGGTGCCCAGCCCGTTCCATTCGGGAAAATACGCTTCTGCGATTTCCAGGCCGGTGAACGGATGCTCGCGGACAACTTGGGCTAACGCGGATTTTTTCCAGGCGGTATATCCCGCGCTGAACGGGGAGAGCCGGACGTACCCGTCGTTCACCGGCTTCAACAGCTCCATCTGCCAGCTTCGCCACGCCGGCGGAAGATGCCCGGTTCCATATGCGCCGTTGCCCAGCGCCATCGCCCAAACCTCCATGCCGCGCTCGCGCAGGGCACGGACCAGGCGTCCGTTGATCTTCGTTTCATCGGTAACAAAATAACGTACGCTGCGGTAGCCGGCTTGCTCAAGCTCGGCGGCGACGCTCGCTTCCGAGCGATCCACGTAATAGGCGAACGTGGGGTCGATTTGAATGGTGGCTTGACAGAGCGGGTTCGCGTCCTTCACCAAAACAGCCCTTCTTTCCATGCGGTTGCGGTGGACCGGTTTTATTAGCATGTATTCCAAAGCGCGCTCAAATAGAAGCAGACACCGCTTGATTATAATCGTAAATATTTCGTTTAATTGACATTCCGTTCCGTGCGGCGTACAATTTGAAGAAAAACGGAAGTGAACTTCATGAAGCATACACATACGATTCCTGTCCATATATTAAGCGGTTTTCTCGGCAGCGGCAAGACGACGCTGCTGACGCGCGCACTCGATTACTATCAATTAAACGGCCGTAAACCGGCTGTGCTTATGAACGAGCTCGGCGAGGTGAACCTCGACGGCATGCAGGTGAGCGCAGAGGTACCGATGACGGAAATGCTAGGCGGCTGCATTTGCTGTACGATTCGCGGCGATCTCGGACTCGAGCTGAAGCAGTTGATCGATGAACACCAGCCCGATGTCGTGTTCGTGGAATCGACGGGCGCGGCGAATCCGATGGAAATGCTCGACGGTGTGACCGACGCCTCGCTGCTGACGCGGGTGGAGCTTGCCTCCGTTGTGACCGTGGTCGATGCGGCGCTGTTCGCCGAAAAGTCGGAATCG